>CAVYFA010000020.1:0-84216 GCA_963767715.1 uncultured Chloroflexia bacterium | reverse complement strand
AACAGTTGCGGTAATATATTAAGAATGACGCGAGAATATTGGAAACAAGATAAATGTACTCTTTTCTAGACAAAATTTGAAATCACTACTATCCTAAATGCAAAGGTACAATTCAAAAGATAGGTAGATAGTAGTGATGTATTCTTTAGAATATGGCACACTTTTCCGCAGCCTTGTACGCAATGTAACATTTGCTGCATTAGCTAAATCGCAAATGAATAACATATCTCAAGGAATTGAAAAGGTGACACCCTGGGTCATTGACTCTCTCTCGCATGACGGAAATGAACCCCAAGAAAATAGGCATTTTTTAATAGAGCAATTTGAATTATTCAAGGAGGCCGCTTCTGCTAAAACCGTTGAGTTTATGATATTTGAGTTTTTAGTTTGTAGGAATGCCGAGGCATTCGATTATTATTTAACACAGATATTAAAGCAGATATTTCTAACAAGACCAGAAATTTTAACTTCTTCTGAAAAACCGCTAACAGTAGAAGAATTACTTTCTTGTAGTACTAAAGATGAAATTGTCTCTCGAATCGTTGAAAGGAAAGTCAGCGGTTTGGCTTACAAAGGTCTACAGGACCAAATTGAGTATCTCAATAGAACTATCAAACTGGGTTTTCCCGAAGATACACAAGCATTTTATGATACTTGTGAATTGTTTCAAGTCCGAAATTTGATCGTACATAATGCCACAATAATTAACGAAATCTACTTGGAACGAACCAAAAGTCTACAGCATTCTGGCCCCGAAAATCTTACTACAGGTGACGTATATCCCCTAACTGAAGAATATGTATTCAACGGAACCGGTAATGTAATAAATGTTGCTGTGCAACTAGACATGCTTCTCATGTCTAAGTTCAGTCTTACTAAATGACTTACAACCAACCAAACACTACTCTCTATCCCAATAGCCTGGGCTAGAAGACTCTCTCTCACTTCCTGTATCTTTAGCATGCAACGGTGAATAAAGGCTATGCGACTGCTACAACTGCTTCACATTCAGCGAAGCTTAATGGTTCATCAGGGCCAGTGTAGAATACCCTATATGGGGCTGGGCATCAAACGGACTGCTGTCTCAATAGCCAGACAGATACCTCCATAGTCAGCCATATCGATTTGTGCTATCATACAGGCATCGTTTGGAGAAGACGAAGTAGGAGAGGCACTAGGCTATGCCAGACACATCCAAGCAAGAGATCAAGCTGTTCTACTGTTATGCCCGAGAGGATAAAACCTTACGGGATAAGCTACAAACGCAAATAAGCAGCCTCAACCATAGATATCACCTCATCCATTGGTCTGACCGCGAAATCATTCCTGGGGAAAATTGGGAACAAGCCATTAACAAAAATCTCGATACTGCTGATGTTATCCTCTTGCTGATTAGCCCATCTTTCATTGCCTCTGACTATTGCTACGGGCAAGAGATGCACCGTGCTCTAGAGCGTCATGATAAAGGCAGGTGCTGTATCATTCCTATTCTCTTACGCCCTGCTCAATGGGAGGATACACCCCTAAGAGATATCCAATTACTTCCCACTAATGCAAAACCCATTACACGATGGGCTAAGCGGGACGATGCCTATCATGACATTGTCAAAGGCATCGACAACACTCTCAAGAACCTTCTCCTCTCATACAAGACCAAAGAGGAGTGGCTAAAAGAAGCCAATACCTTCATGAGATTCAAAAGTTATGAGAAAGCGCTAGTAGCCTATGACCAAGCCATTCGCCTTGACCCGAGTGACGCCATTACTTACAACAACAAGGGCGTCGTCCTCAGTCAACTCGGGCGTTATGAGGAAGCGCTAGCAGCCTACAACCTGTCTATCGATCTTGACCTTGATGGCGTTCTTGACTTTATCAATAAAGGCGAAGTCCTCAATAAACTCAAGCGTTACGAAGAAGCGTTAGCGGCTTACGAGAGAGGTATCCCCACTGATGAGCACTATGCTTTCGCCTTTGTAAGTAAAGGAGATGTCCTTAGACAACTTAAGCGTTACGAGGAAGCGCTCGTGGCCTACGAACAGGCCACTCGCCTTGATCCAAAAATTATTGCTGGTTATGACGGTGAGGCAAAGGCGCTTCTAAGTCTCAATCGAGATCAGGAAGCTTTGGATGTCTTTGACCATATCCTTATTCTGGATCAAAGGAATGTGAATGCTTACAAGAGCAAGGGAAAATATTCTTGAAAAGCTCAATCGACCTGAAGCTACTCTCTAATCAGCTTTATGGCCTTGAAAAATGCATCTTGAAAAGTGGGAGACGTAAAGGATTTATCTGTGGATGCTCTATCGGTAGTTTGTTGATTTGGGAACTTCTACGCTTGAAGAGCAAATCAAGAGCGCCAGTTCCATTGTGACGAGTCCAGTCCTCATCTACTTTCAATGGATGGGTATTCCGAGTCAACAAACTACCGCTATATATTGCTCATGTTCACCGCAGAAACGCTAGCCTTCGCTAATTCTCCCTTCTTCTGGCCTTGTTGCACTCTCTTCTACGAATCTACTCGTAATCCTCGCGCCTTATACGATAATCACGCCCAAATTTGAAAGCTCGTAACCTCCTTTTACGTATCCAGGCTCTCACCCTGTCAGCAGGCACCCCTAGCTCGTTGGCAATGTAATCCACGGATAGCCACTCAGTACTCATAATCAACCTCAGCTTATAAAAGTAAAAGTAATCTCACTTTCATAAAATTTTACATGATACTTGCTATCAAGTCAAACACATAGAAGAACTTCAAGAGAAAGGGCTTAATTTGGAAGTGCGAATAAAACATTGACTTTTCTATGAAAAGCGGCTTATAATCATGATATAAATTAAAGTTCTTTCTAACAAAGAAATTAGGCAATAAATAAGAAAAGACAACCAAAGCGACCAAAAGCCCACCGGTTCAGCAGGAGCAGATGATTTATGACAAGTACACACGACATAGGCCGCGCGAGCGAAACGGCTGTACTCAACAGGCTCGTACAGTTAGGTATGGAAGTGCTGCTGCCCTGGTCGTCGCATCTAGGGTACGATCTGGCGTACTACGTAGTTGAGGAGTACAGGAACTTCGGGTTTTTCGTACACAGAGAGCCAAGACTAATGCGTATACAGGTAAAAACGGCACGTCTTGGGGCTGATGGCTGCTCATTTACTTTTAACACGCACTCCATACGTCCTAAAAAGAGCCACAATGAGCGGAGCAGCTATACGGGGATAGCGGAATATATCGCTGCCTATTTACCTAACAATGGTAAAGTGTATATGATGCCTGTTAGTATTGCGCCAAAACACGATGCTATACTTCGCTTTAAGGAGTGTGGCCCTAGTTCTTCGCCCAAGTGGAAGGGGAATGGGGGAAAATCTACATGGTGGGCAGAGGATTATGAAATATGACCTCCTAACCTTCGTAGCTCGATGAACATGCAGGAATTTCTCATAATCATTAGGTTTGATACAACACTTCCTGCCCACGGTGTAGGCAGGGAGTAGCGGGATCATCCAGAATTCAGTTATAGCCTTAACTTATTTGCCAGCTTACTGTATAATCTGTCTCGACAACGGAAAAGCTATCACTTGTTCCGTGCTTAAATGATGCTATGAAGGATTGATCATTTACCATGCTGCTCACGCTGCCTTTGATCTTATTTATCGTGATGACGGAACTGTCTATCGGGGCGTTTTCAGTGCTGTTCCTGCTCGACTGGCGCAACCAGGTCAAGCGCAGTTTCCTCGTCACCTACGCCTTTATTTATGTCTTCCTGACGGGCCTGACCTATTTATTCCAGCAGAACTTTTCGTCGGCGGCGCTACTCAACAGCTTTGCGCTGCTGGATAAGGGCTGGACGGGCTACCTGGCGCTGCCGCTGCTGCTGTTCCTCTTGCTGATGGTGGTCTACACGGTCTTCCTGCTGGCCGATAAGAAGGCGGGCGTGGATGGCAAAGTCGAGGGACGCACGATTATGTCGCGGCGGCGCATTCTGCGGCTTGTGGCAGGCAGTCTGACCTCGATAGCGGGGTTGGCCACGTTGTTCATCCTCGGCATGATTTATCGACCGCTGGCCTCTTCCAGCCTGGCTGGTGTCTTCATCGTTGGCAGCTTCTTCGCGGCGGCTCTGGCGCTTGGCGGGGTTATGACGGCGATGTGGCTGGGGCACTGGTACCTGGTCACGCCCGCGCTCTCGGAGAAGCCCTTGCAGTTCGCGGCCACGCTCGTACTGCTCGGTATCCTGGCCGAGGCGCTTTTCGCCTTCACCGGCACGCCAGGTACCCCCAGCACTCCGGCGCATACGTCGTCCGTGTCCTCCGCTACGCCGGTGGTAACGGCAACCGCTACCGTGGCTCCGGGCGCGACGTCAACACCCGCTGCAACAGTCAAGCCCGCCGGCGTGCCGACGATCACGCCGCTCAGCGTCGATGCCATTGGCTGGCTGCGCATCCTGGTCGCGTTTATCATGCCGCTGGCGCTGCTGATCTTCATACTCAAGCTGATCCATGACCGCTCGTTCCAGTCGGCAACCGGTATGCTCTACCTGGTGGTTGTACTGACCCTGGCGGGCGAGGCAATGGCGCGCGGATTATTCTTGATCGGGCTTCAGTGACAGGTCGGCGGCTCTCTTCCTGTCAACGTATTAAAGCTACTGCGCCATCCTCCGCGCCTTTTCGAGGTCCTTCAGTTCCCGGCGCAGAATTTTGCCGGAGGCGACCTTGGGGATAGCGTCGATAAACTCGACCATGTGAATCTTTTTGTAGCCGGCCAGTTTGCCGTTGGCGAAGGCCAGGATTTCATCCGCTGTGACGCCCTCGTGCCCTTTGCGGATCACGACGAAGCCTTTGGGCAGCTCGCCCGCCTCGTCGTCGGGCACGCCGATGACGGCGGAGTCCATCACGGCGGGATGCTCCATCAGCAGCGATTCGAGTTCCGCAGGGGCGATGCCGAAGCCCTTGTACTTGATCATCTCCTTCTTGCGGTCAACGATATAGGTGTAGCCGTCGGCGTCGACGTGGCCGATATCGCCCGTGTAGAGCCAGCCGTCGCGCAGGGCATTGGCCGTCTCCGCTGGCGCTTTCCAGTAACCCTGCATGATCTGCGGGCCGCGAATGATGATCTCGCCATCCTCGCCGTGCGGCAGCTCGCGCGTGCCGGTCTCGATATCCACGATCTTCTGCTCGGTATTGTGGACGGGCATGCCGACGCTGTCGATGCGGATGAAGGCGGGGTCTTTCGGCTGGGCGTGTGTCAGCGGAGAGGCTTCGGTCATGCCATAGCCCTGCACAACCGTGACGCCGCTTTTCTCCTGCAATTTGCGCGCCGGATCGAGCGGCAGGGGCGCGGCGCCGGAGAAAATGTACTTCACGGTCCTCAATTTACCCAGGTCAACGGGCGCGTTTGCCAGGGCCAGCACAATCGGCGGCACGAGAAAGTAATAGGTCACGTTGTGCTTTTCACTTAGCTCCAGCGATTGCATCAGGTCGAAGCGCTCCATGATGACCTGTGTGCCCCCACAGGCCAGGAAGCTGCCGGTCAGCATCACGCCATAGATATGGTAGAAGGGCAGGAAGATCAGCGCCACGTCGCTTATATCGACCTGCAGCGCGACGGTCAATTGCAGGTTATTGCTCACCAGGTTGCGGTGCGTGAGCAGTGTGCCTTTGGGGAAGCCGGTGGTGCCCGACGAGTAAGGCAGGGCCACCAGGTCATCGCCTTGAATATCGACATGCGGGGGATGCATCGGCGACGACTCGCGCATCAGCATGGCGAACGGGATCGCGTTCGGCATGTTTTCGACGGGCCTGTCGCCGGTCACGATGACATATTTCAGGTTGGGCAGGTCTTTCTGCGAGAGGACCAGTTGCAGCAGCGGTAGGAGTTCGCGCTGGATCAGGATGGCGTCGGCCTCCGAATTCTCGAGCTGGTAGCCGACCTCGCGTTCTTTATAGGCAGGGTTCATCGGGCTGACCACGATACCCATTGTGGCCGCCGCGATGAAGGTGATGGTGTATTCTGGCCGGTTGAGGGTGAGCAGGCAGATGCGATTGCCTTTCCTCAGCCCCAGATTGTGCAGGCCGTTGGCGATAGAGTTCACCATCGAGACGACTTCACGATAGGTCAGCCGCAGATCATGATAGATGATGGCCGGGCGGTCGGGATTACGCGAAGCCGCCATGCGCAGCAGGTGATCGTAGGGAACATCGGGGAAATCGACAGGTGGGCGAAATAGTTCGGGTGCTACCATTTTTTCAGACATGCCAGGGAGTCCTTTCTGACTCATCTTAGAGCAAATTGGAACACGGACGAATGAACAGGAGTACGCGACGTCACATGGCACGACGCAGTGCTGGCCGCTCACGTTTCTTGCATTGTAGCATATCGCAGTCGAGCTAATGGGTCAAGTACGCTCGAGAGCCGGCCAGGAGGCTTTTGCGTGCGCTCCGGCAAACCGGCATTGTTTTTGGTACAATACGCCTGTAGGACGAAGAGGAAGAAGAACGAGTCAGCTAGAAAGACACATCATGCCCATCCCAACAACGGTAGCCCGCGCCGATTGGGCTGCCCACCGCATGCTGCCAGCTTTTGAGCCACCCCGCAGCCTGGACGTCTACGATGTGCGAGGCGCGCCCTTCGACACCATCTTGAGCGCGGCAACCATGAGCGGCCTGATTAACCGGCAAGAGGTGCGCATTTATCTGCTGAGCGATGTGGACGCAGGCATATTGCAAGAAACCTTGCTGGCGCATATCCCCACACTGCCTCATAGAGCGCAAGGGGAAGAGGTATTGGATGAGCTGCTGGCAGCGTTTCGAAGCAGCGTGAAGGGCCTGGTCATCTACGACCCGCATGTGATCGACAGCGTCAACATCGCGACGACACTGGCCGGTCTGCGCGATGCCATTGTCGTTTCGCCGCAGCAAGCCGAGCGACTGCAACAACAGCCGTACAGGCTCCCCGTGCTGGCCGACTTGCGAGTCTATACCTGGAAAAGTCGCCTGCAGGCATATCGCTGGGCGGTGCGCAATCTGCTGAAAGAAACATCGACTGGCCTCGTGGCCGGCATGAGGCCCACCATCGCAAGCGGATTGCGTTCGTATCTCGTTGCTACGCGGGCCTTTGTCTACTGGCTCGATCCACATTTCGCGCTGCCCGATCCCGTCAACGGTTGGACGATGGAACGATGTTTGATGAAGCGTATCCTGCGCTCATACGCGCCTGGAACGCCCCATCTGGGCTGGTTCATCGATGAGCCGCGGGGAGTAGGCCTGGCGTCAAAAGCGGCGCTGCCTGTGGTGCCCTCGGATTATTTCTATAATATGGAGGTTTGGACGGCGGTTCGCCGTCCCGCGCAAGGGCTTCAAAATGAGACGGTGGGTGAAGGGATGGCGAGGCGAGGGGATGGCGGGATTGGAAATGGCGGGGGCAAGCCCCGCCACTACATTTCGTCAAGCCTCAATGCGACCCATAAGATTTACATGTCCTTCACTTTCAGCGATGGAGATAACCTGCAATTCAACCAGCATCGCATGTATCACCTGTGGCAAGACCCGGCGCGAGGAAGTTTTCCTGCCGGGTGGACAATTTCACCTGTATTGCAGGAAGCTGCGCCCGCGCTGGCCGAATATTATAAGCAAACAGCAACGGAGCGGGATGAGTTGATCGCCGGTGCGAGCGGCGCCGGTTATATCCGGCCCTCGCAATGGCCGCGTAAGCAGTTGCCCGCGTACCTGCAACTGACCGGAACGCTCATGCAGCGCATGGGTTTGACGACAATCGAAGTGCTGGATGATTTAGTTACGAAATTCTATCCCGTACCGGGCATGGCAGGCAGCATACGCGAAGTCGCTCGCACCATTCGGAGTGCGCGGCATCTTGAGTGGGGACGCGTACAGGCGAAGTGGCTGGCGCGTCGTCGATGGCATGCCGTTGATATTGAATCTCGGGCTGACTGGCAGCATTAGCATGGCGCTTGACCTTATCAAACGCAATACGCCCACACAACCGGCACAGCAACACTTTTTGAGTATGTACATCGACGCCTGGAAAATGTCGCCAACGGACATTAAAACCATTGTTCAAGCCCTCGACGACCGCTACGGAGTGGTGACACCTGGCGCATTGTTAGCAACGATAGCGAGATCGCAGTGAAGCGGACAAAGAAACAGGATATGCCGCCAGCAGCAGGCCATTATCGCCTCGCCAGGGGAACTCAACTACATGCTGATTACGTCTTATGCGAGTATCCCCTGCGCATCCTGCGTCCGGGTGCCGGCGCGCTCCGCCTGTTAGCCTCTTGCCTGGAGGAACGCACTCCCGGCGAACTGGAGGCTCTGCTGGAACTTCCGCTCCAGCGGGTCGAGCAGCTTTGCGAGCAACTGCGCTGGAAGGGGCTGCTGGAGGCCGGGCCGCCGCTGCCGCCGCGGACGTGGCCGGGCGTGTCCGTTATCATCCCCAGCTATAACCGCGCGGAGCAATTGGAACGCTGCCTGCGCTCGCTCCTGAAAGTATCCTATCCCGCGGGTGCCTGGAGATCATCGTGGTGGATGACTGCTCGAGCGATAGTACCGGCGCTATTGTCGAGCAGCTCACACCCGAATTTACAGCGCAGGGCATTACGCTGCGCTATACGCGCAATAATCAGCGACAGGGCGCGGCACAAAGCCGTAACCGGGGCGCGCAAGCAGCTCGCTTCGACCTGCTGGCCTACCTGGACAGCGACTGTGTAGCGACAGAGGACTGGCTGGCTGCGCTTGTGCCGGCCTTTTCAGACTCCGCCGTCGCAGCGGCGGGCGGGATGCTGCGCGCATTGGAGCGCCGCTCACTGCTAGGAAGCTATGAAGACAAGAAATCCTCGCTGTACATGGGCGCGCAGCCGCAGCGGGTGACGCTCGCTGGGCCATTGACCTACCTGTCTACGGCGAACCTGCTGGTGCGGCGAGACGCCTTGAACAACATCGGCGGTTTCGCCCCGATGCCCTTCGGCGAAGACGTGGATCTCTGCCGTCGCCTGCTATTGGACGGCGCGAGTATCCTCTATCTTCCACAGGGGATCGTTCTGCACAACTACCGCACCACGCTGCCAGCCTTCTTGCGCACCCGCGCCTCCTATGCATCCGCCGAGGCCGCGCTGCTGCGGCGCCATCCCTCAACGCGCCGCGTCCTGCTCCTGCCGCCGGAACAGGCTGCGTTCGCGAGCCTCGCGATCGGCGGGCTGTGGGGATTAGTGTGGATGCTGGGAAGATGGATGGGAAGCAAACTATTACCATCACGTTTCAATAGCCACCCCGGCCCCACCCCCGGATGCCCACAAGGGGCATCCCTACATGTCAGGACGCCCCTCGCCGCCCTTACCGGCCTCGTCGCTATCCTCATGGTGGGGACGCTCAAACGGCTTCGCGCTGTGCGCGAACAACGTGTTATGCTTCACCCGCTTGTGATTATGCGCGCTACTTTGAGAAGCCACCTGGCTTATACCTACCATCTTTGCCGCCACCTGACTCGTTACTATACCCTGCCGCTGCTCATTACAGGGGTGATCGTGCCGCCCCTGCTCCTGCTGCTATTCATCCTGTGCGGAGTTGTGATCGGCGTGGATTATGCGCGGCTGCGGCCCGAAATGCGCCTGGGGCAGTTTGCCTTATGTTCTCTGCTGGACGATTGCGCCTACGAGGTCGGCGTCGTGATGGGCTGTATCAAGTACAGAATGTGGAAGCCTCTGGTACCAGTGCTTAGAAAGAAGCCGCGAATCCCCGCGACAGGCAGATATTTAAGTTCGCCAGAGGAAAAGAAGGAGATCATTAGAGCAGCACGCACTCCGGGTCTCTGATCTGCAGGCTGCGGTGGACGAACCACTTGGTGGCGGGGCAGCCGCCGTGACAGGTATTGTACTGGCCGCAGCCGCTACAGGCGCCGCCGCCCATATTGCGGTAGAAGGCAAAGAGGGCCGAGCTGCGCCAGATATCCTGGAAACGGTGCTCGTGCAGGTTGCCCGCCTCGAATTCGGGAGCCTGGAAGAAGGCGCAAGGGTAGACCTCCCCTTCGGGACAGATGCAGCAGGTGGCGGTGGCCGCGCCGCACATGTCGAGGCCGGCCAGCTTGTGGCCGAAGGCGTTGAGGTGGAAGAACGAGTCGGCGGTCAGCACGTCGGGATGCTCTCCCAGCCAGGCGGTGAAGGCGCGGTATTGCTCGCGCGTGGGATGCAGTTCTCCCCAAACGTCCTGCCCGCGGCCAGAGGGGCGCAGGCGTGTCACACGCAGTTTGGCGTTGAAGCGGGAGGCAATCTCGTAGAGGCGGTCCAGTTCCTCGAAGCTGTAGCGTGTCAGAACGCTGTTGACAGTCAGGCTCAGGTTTTCGGCGGCCAGGCGCTCCAGGCCGCGCAAGGCGCGCTGGAAGACGCCCTGGCCGCGGATACGGTCGTTGGTGGCGGGGGTGCCACCGTCAAGGCTGACCTGGAAATAGATCGGCTCGAGCGCGGCCAGGCGGCGGGCGCGCTCCTGCGTGATGAGCGTGCCATTGGTGCTGACGCACATCACCAGGCCGCGCTCCCGGCAGCGTTCCAGCACCTGCCAGATGCCCGGGATAAATAAACGGCTCCCCTCCGCCAAAGTGGACCTGAAAGACCTGCATCTCGGCCAGTTCGTCCACCATGGCTAGCGATTGCTGTGTCGTCAACTCACGCGGGCGCCGTTTCCCCGATGCCGAGAGGCAATGCACGCAGGCGATGTTGCAGGCGGCGGTGATCTCCCACGTGACGGTGATCGGCGCGGAAAGCCCTCCCTGCAAGAAACGCTGCGAGCCGCGCTCACCATGCTGGGACGCCTGGCCCGTCTGCTGCATCGCTGCCAGGGCTGATGGGTGGATGGCGCCGATCGCGCCGGTCATGCCGGCAGAGCCGGGCTGAGCAGACGCGCGCGTTGGTCGTCCTATGAAGCGGATGGGTTCAGGCATCGGGAAGCTCCTTTCAATGTTGTAGATACCGTCGTAGGGACGCGATTCATCGCATCCTGAGGCCCGTGTTGTAATAGGGCAAGGATGCGATGAATCGCGTCCCTACGACACCAGCACGTAGCCGCGCCTCGCAAGATCATCGAGCGCGGCGTATAGCTTCTGCTTGCTGGCGGCGGAATAGGCGGATTGCTCAATAGCCGCGTTAAGGTTCCCATCGTGGCGCTGCTGGCCGGCCAGCAGGAGTTCGATCAACTGGGGCGAATTGATGAAAGAGAGCGCGCCCCGGTCGGCACAGCCATATTTGTAGAGGATGCCGCCGAAGGATTCGCGGCGAATCTTTACTTCAGTGATGAGACGGTAGGTTGGTGGGGATTGAGGCATGGCCATGCTCCTGGAATATAGAATGCCAGCTATCTTGTAAGGCAAGCATACCCAGGATAATGCGTAGAGTCAAGCCGTCCAGTATAGCCAACTTCGAATTGGGAACCTTTTGCCCTCCTTTGGGTGTACTATTGCTACAGAAGGAGAAAACGCGTGGCTACCTGCGAGGCTGAACTCATCGAAAGCGCGGCCCATGGAGACCAGGAGGCATTTCGCCAGCTCTGGGATGCCCATCATGCCGCCGCCATGGCAGCGGCATTGCGCCTGTGCCACCAGTATGCGCTGGCGGAAGAGATCACACAGGGAGCATTTCTCCTGGCATGGCGTGGGCTTGCGCGTTTCCAGAAGGGCAGTCCGTTCCGTCCGTGGTTGATGCGCATCCTTTACCGCCATGCGCTCGATGTGATGGAGAAACAGCGTACCCACCTGCAACCTGTTTTCCTGGATGATACGCTCGAGCCCGAAATTTCACCTGGCTCTGATGCTCGGACAGGGCAGGCCGACCTGCAAGAAGAAGTAGCCCGGCGGGAAGAAGTGCGGCAAGCCCTGGCGCATCTGAGCGCAGAGCAGAGGCGGGTCGTCGCATTACGCTACGGGGCCGACCTCACGGAAGTTGAGATTGCGCACGTGCTGGGTTGGCCGGTAGGCACTGTCAAATCAAGACTGAATCGTGCGCGTGAACGCCTGCGCGTACTATTAAGCGATGGAGGTAGATGAGTTGCTATGAAAGAACAGAATTCTGGTGAGAGCAAGCAACAAGAGCCATTTGACCTGGAGAAGCGCCTGACCGCTTACTACGGCCCTCAACTGCGCGAACGCCCCCTACCGGTGGCTTCGTGGGAGAATCTGCGCCTTCGACTAGGCCCACAAAAAGATACCAGGCAAAGACGCCGCTTTCGCCGAAGCGGTCGGCAAAAAAGCTCATGGGCAAGTGTTCCTGGGTTTATTCAGCATGCTTTTGAACGCATCACCTACCAGGCCGGTATCCCATCTACGTCGTTGATGCTGCGTTGCTCTCTAGAGCCGCAGATGCACGAACCTGCGGTGCGCAGTTCCTGGCCGGTCGGGCGCAAAATCCTGCTCCTCTTGCCGTTAAATGCGGTCATGACGATCAGGCAATCCGAACTGGATGTGCTGCTCGCTACAGGGTTAGCCCGTTCCATCGGTTCCCACAAACCAGCCTATATACTCGGCCGCCTCCTACTCGCTGCCGTAGTGTTGATAGCATCCGCCGCATTGATTTTATTCTGGATGCGCCATCTGCCCTTCGTTGGATTTCCTCTCGCTATAGCGCTGTGCGCGGGCGTCGTATGGTTTTTGCATGTGCAGGCGCGTTCCCTTGCTTTCCAGGCGGATATGTTGATGGTGCGCTGGTTGGGACGTGAGCGTGCCTGTAGCGGCCTGCACGAACTGGCAGACCGCAGTCGAACGCCCGGCCGCCGGCGTTGGGGAGAACCATCCCTTACGGAACGCATCGAGCGTGTCTGTGGGACACGAGTGGAGGCCAGGGAGAACCAGTTGACGCTCGTCGGTTGATTTGAGCAGAGCACGATCGCAGAAAGGGCCAGAACATGACTATGCATAGATTAGCTCGCTTTGTCCGCGCATTGTTAGGGTGTAACCGTCGCAGCGCGGGTTCTCGTGGCGGGTGGGGCGACACACGAATACATGACCGGGACAGGTTCGACAAGTTCACTGAACGCGCCAGGAAAGTATTAAGCCTGGCGCAAGAGGAAGCGCAGCGCTTCCAGCACAACTACATTGGCACCGAACATCTGTTACTGGGTTGGTGCGGGAAGGAGAGGGGGTCGCCGCCAAAGTCTTGAGCAACCTGGGCGTCGATCTAGAAAAGGTTCGTAAGGCAGTCGAAGACATTATCGGGCGCGGGGATCGCATCGTGCTGGGAGAAATCGGCCTGACGCCGCGCGCCAAGAAGGTGATCGAGCTGGCCGTCGATGAGGCGCGCCGCCTCAATCACCACTATATCGGCACCGAGCATCTGCTGCTGGGGCTGGTACGCGAGGGCCAGGGCATCGCCGCCGGCGTGCTGGAGAGCCTGGGCGTCAACCTAGAGAAGGTCCGCACCCAGACCATTCAGGTACTGCACGCGCAGAAGAGGCAGACGCGCATTTGTTCGTTTTGCGGCAAACAGGAAGACCAGGTTCGTCGCATCATTGCGGGTCCAGGCAACGCCTACATCTGTGACGAATGCGTTGCAGCATTTAGTAAAGGGCCCGAGGAAACGCAGGAGCAGAGAGAGCTGCGCTGCTCTTTTTGTGGGAAGAAACAGAGCCAGGTGCAGAACCTGACCACCGGCCCTCATGGAGTGAACATCTGTAGCGAGTGTGTCGCGCTTTGCCAGCAGATTATAGATGAAGGGCGCCCTTGAAAGAATGCAGGCAGGCATGTGGAGACAATATATGTCATCCTGAGCGCAGCGAAGGATCTGGGCTCGACGAGGGAGAGATCCTTCGCTGCGCTCAGGATGACAGACAGGACCTCTCTCAAGTGTGCTCACGGGAATTCTTACCTCCAAACGTCTGTGATGGAGGTTAATTGATGGAGGGCGGCTACACAAATATGCTATACTGGTGATACCGAAAACAAACTCCATAGTGGTCAACACAACATACGAGGTAGACCCATGGCCGAAATGATTGTTTCCACTTTTCACACGCCGGATACCGGGCAGTTCCCTGCCGGCCTAGCACATGGGCAGGAACAGGCGAGTCCCCCGATTGCCGTTGAAGCAGTTATCGCAGACAACATAGCCGATTCTACGGACACGACTGCTCCCATCGACCACGACCCCAACGCGCCAGTTGTACCAGCAGTACCCGGCGCCCCTGGGGTACATACTGGACCAGTCGGGCGGCCTGCTCCAGAGGAAGATGAGCTGGACGAGCTTATCATCGAAGACTTCACCATCGACGGAATATGTGGTGTCTACTAGCCAGCCTCAACAGCGATTCCAGGATAAAGTTGTCTTCATCACGGGCGCGGCCCACGGTATGGGGCGCGCTCACGCGCTGGCATTTGCGCGCGAGGGGGCGCGCTTGCTCATCTGCGATGCCTGCCGCCAGTACGAAAGCGTTCCCTATCCCCTGGCCCGACCGGAAGAGCTGGCCGCGCTTGCGGGCGAGATCGAGCAGATGGGCTGCCAGGTCATCGCGGCTCAGGTGGACGTGACGAAGCTGGCGGAGATGCAGGCGCTGGCCGACCGGGCAAGGCAGGAACTCGGACCCATCGATATTGTTGTCGCCAATGCCGGCCTTTACTCCTTCGCAGCCGAGCTGGCAGATGAGCGAGGCGCAGTGGGACGAAACCGTCGACGTTGACCTGAAGGGCGTGTGGATCACCTGCAAGGTCAGCATCCCGCACATGCTGGCGCGTCAGAGCGGCAAGATCATCTGCATCTCCTCGACCGCCGGTTTCAAGGGCATGCATGCCCTCGCCCATTACGTCGCGGCCAAACACGGCGTGATCGGGCTGGTGAAGACGCTGGCGATCGAACTGGCGCCCTACGGCATCAACGTCAACGCCGTCTGCCCGACCAGCGTCGATACGGCGATGTGCAACAACCAGGCTATCTACGACGCCTTCGCCGGTGGCCCCGGCCCCCTGGCGACTTACGAGCACATGCTGGAGCTTACCAACCAGATCAACCTCTTCCCCGACCGCAACCTGCTTCCACCTGAAGATGTGAGCAAGGTCGTGCTGTGGCTGGCCTCCGACGAGGCGCGCCACCTGACCGGCGCGGCAATCCCGGTGGACGCCGGGTACCTGACGCGCTAGATCGCCAGCCGTTTTTGACAGCAAGCCAATGCATGTGATAGCATGCAGCAACCCTCGCGCGTAATCGTATATAATCAAAGCAGGAATACCTATCCCGGCGTGTTGTCCTTACCTGAAGTGTACGTTGTTCCCCCGATTGAATATTGCTACTACAGAAGGAAAGGGTAATCATGAAGACACGAACAGCAGTGTTGTACGCTCCCGGCGAACCTGTTCGGATTGAAGAGATTGAGCTTGATCCCCCCAAAGAGCACGAGGTACAGGTGCGCATGGTCGCGGCCGGTATCTGCCACTCCGATTACCACGTGATGTCGGGCGAACTGCCAACCTATTTGCCCATGGCGCTTGGTCACGAGGCAGCAGGTATCGTCGAGGAAGTCGGTCCCAATGTCACCAATTGCAAAGTTGGCGAGCATGTCGTTCTCAGTTTCATTCCCTCGTGCGGCGTCTGCTCATTCTGCGTAGCGGGCCACCCCAACCTGTGCGAAAAAGGTGCGACTACCGTCAGCGGGCCGCTGCTCGATGGGACATTCCGCATGCATAACGGGGATGTCAACATCGGGCAATTCTGCCTGGTCGGCTCTTTCAGCGATCGCATCGTCGTGTCGGATATGTCGGTCGTACCCATCCCCGACTACTATCCACTGAATCGTGCAGTGCTGGTCGGCTGTGGCGTCCCCACCGGCATCGGAGCGGTCATCCACCGCGCCAGAGTGACGCCGGGCAGCACGGTGATGGTGGTCGGCTGCGGCGGCATCGGCTCGAACATTATCCAGGGCGCGGCGCTTGCCGGGGCGCGTATGATTATCGCCGTCGATATCCAGGATTTCAAGCTGGAGAGCGCAAAAGGGCTGGGCGCCACACATACCATCAACTCCACGAGGGAAGACCCGGTTGCCGTTTCCAGGGACCTGACCTGGGGCCTTGGCGTCGACTATGTCTTTGAGGCTATCTCGAGCGCCGAGACCATCGGACAGGCATACCAGGCAGTCGGCAAGAATGGCACCCTGGTCGTCGTGGGCCTTTCGCCGTATACCGAGATGTCGATACCCATTCCGCCGCTCGACCTCGTACTTTACCAGAAAGCCATTCTGGGGACGCTCTACGGCGATTCAAAGCCGCGCAACGACATTCCCAACCTGCTCAAGATGTACAGCGCCGGCAAGGTAAAGCTGGACGAACTGGTCACACGCACCTATACGCTCGACCAGGTGAACGAAGCGTACGCCGATCTACTGGCGGGACGCCTCATCCGGGGAGTAATCGAGTTTTGAGAAGGAGCGCGCCATGAACATTGCTGATGGACTCGCACACGCGAAGAAGGTGGCAGGCACCCGGCAGGCCATTGCTTGCGGCGAAACGCGCTATACCTGGGACGAATTCGACCAGCGCACGGACGCCCTGGCGCGCGGACTGGCCGCGCTGGGCGTCTCGCGCGGTGATCGCGTGGCCGTGCTGATGCTCAATTGCCACCGCTATCTCGAACTGTACTACGCCTGCGCGCGCATGGGGGCGGTGGTTGTGCCGCTCAATATCCGCCTGGCGCGCCCGGAGATCATCTTCATCCTTAACGACAGCGAAACGAAGGCCCTGGTGGTCGACAAAAGCTTCGCTGCTTATATTTCCGGGCGCGACACCGTCCCCAGCCTGGAAGCCGTCGTGTACAACGGCAGCGATACGCCCGCCGATATGTTCAACTACGAGGACGTGGTCAGCAAAGGTACGCACATGCTGGAGAGCGTTGACCAGGACATGGATGAGGGCGACCTCTCCGGCCTCTATTACACAGGCGGCACCACGGGGCGCGCCAAGGGTGTGATGCTCTCGCACAAAAACGTAATGGCGAACGCCGCCAATATTCTCATGGCTACAGGCTATAACCAGAAAGACGTCTTCCTGCATGCTGCGCCGATGTTTCACCTGGCCGATGTCGGTTCGACTTTCGCCATCACTATGGTCGGAGCATGCCACGCTTTTGTACCGGCCTTCAACCCCACGCAGGTGATGCAGCTCATCCAGGACGAAAAAGTTACCCTCACCGTGCTGGTTCCCACAATGATCAACATGATCCTCAACCATCCCGAGGTGGACAACTACGACCTGTCGCGCCTGCGCCGCCTGGGCTATGGCGCGTCGCCTATGCCCGTTGAAGTGCTGAAGAGGGGACTGAAGAAGTGGGGGCAGATCTTCGCGCAGGGCTATGGTCTGACCGAGGCCGCACCCCTGCTCACCGGGCTGGATACGTGGGAACACGTGGTGGACGGCTCGCCCGAACAGATGCGGCGGCTGAACTCGTGCGGCAAAGAGGTGCTGGGCGTCGAGGTGCGCGTGGTCAACGCCGAGGGGGACGACATTCAGCCAGGCGAGATCGGCGAGATCATCGCGTGCGGCCCCAACATCATGCTGGGCTACTGGCGCATGCCGGAAGCCACGGATGCCGCCATCATCGACGGCTGGCTGCACACGGGCGACATGGCCACAATTGACGAGGAGAACTATATTTATATCGTGGATAGGGCCAAGGATATGATTATCTCCGGCGGAGAAAACGTCTACTCGGTTGAAGTCGAGAACACCCTGTACACGCACCCTGCCGTGCTGGAGGCCGCCGTGATCGGCATCCCCCACCAGACCTGGGGAGAAGCCGTACACGCCGTGGTGGTATGTAAGCCGGGCATGAGCGTCAGCGCCGACGAACTGATCGCCCACGCACGCACGCTGATCGCCAACTACAAAGTGCCGCGCAGCATCGAATTCCTGTCCGAGCCCCTGCCCAAGAGCGGCGCGGGCAAGATTTTGAAACGCGACCTGCGCGAAAAGTACTGGGCGGGTAAAAGTAAGAACGTCAATTGATGCTTAAATATGATGATGGTTCCTTCCTCTCCTCGGCTTCAGCAGCCTTGAAAGGAAGGAACCATCATCGGTCGTTTAGCCCGTCTCTCTTGCCTGATAGAGCACTGCTCTGATCCTGGTCGACATTAAAGTGATGAAGTTCGCTTAGACGAAGACACCGCCAACCTCGTCCTGGCAGTTAGTGCCATTGCGAGTGTCCATCCAGGATGCATAGAAACGGGTTGCGGTGGCCCAGTAGTTGCCGGTATAGTCTCCCATGAAGGCACCTCCAAAGCCGTCATTGAGCGGGTTGGAGGGTGCTGAGGCGATCTGCGTGTTGGTCGCGAAGCTTGTACCGCCATTGTTCGATATCGTGGCGAAGGCCTCATAGGAGAGGTTGCTGGGATCATTGCGGCGATCCAACCAGGAGACGCCAACCGTTCCATGAAGGCTGACGGTCAGCCAGGGGAAGAACTGGTCGTGTGTCGCCGTAGGAGGAGCTACATGTACCGGGATGCCCCAGCTCGTGCCACCGTTGCTCGAAGTTGCCACCTGCACTTGCATGAAGGTACCCGTCCAGTTGTAGCTTACGACATAGAGATGGCCGGCATTTGGCCCGGTGCTGTTGTCAACGTCGATGGCCGGGATGTCGCTGACGCGCTCCGACGTATTGGGCAGTTGGCCGTAATAGCAGCAGAAGTTGGGGTCGGGAGCCAGGTTGACCGTTTCCAGTGCTACCGCTGTGCTCCAGGTATTGCCGCCATCAGTGGATTTCGAAAAGTACATCTTCGAGGTGGTGCCGCCGCAGTCGCCTGATGGGCCGGTGGGTGGACAGCGCAGCCAGGTGACGTAGACCGTGCCGTCTTTGCCGACGGCCAGGTCGCTGAACTGGTCTACCTGTGACGTTAATGTCTGAGTGGGATCTACCTGTTTAGTTGTCCAGGTCGAGCCACCATTCGTCGAATGTGAAACTGAGATCGCATCATGTGTTTGACTTGAATCAAACTGGGTGACCGAAATGTAGAGCGCGTTCTTGTGCGGGCTGCTAGCGTTGTCATCGATCTGCAACCAGTCTTTATCGGTGAGACCACCAGAGAAAAGCGGATTGACTGCAACCGCCGGTGCGCTCCACGTAGAACCGTTATTGCTAGACTTTTCAAAGACGATCTCGCCCGTTACTCCATTCGGACTGTCGATGCCTATAATGTAGGCATTCCCGTTGAGATCATAGCCTACTCCAGGGTCGCCATCACCAAACTGGCCGGAGAGCGTGCCCATGCAGGTGTGGTTCCAGGTCGTTCCGCCGTTGCTGGACGCGTAGAAGCCCTGTAGCGAGTTCGTGCAGTTATAGTCGTTGCCACCGGTCAAGAGATCCATACCGTTGGTGGGGTTGGCGGCGATTGGGTCTTCATTGACGATATTTGTGCCATTACCGCCCGATGCCTGTACATTCGGTAAGACGCAGGGGGCAGGCGAACAGGTCAAATTGGTGGGATTGGCCGGTGCCAGGCCCCCGCCGTTAAAATGGACCTGGCCCTGGTGAACGGCCTCTGCTATAAGGGTTGATGGAGATACCGGGCTGTGTGGAATAGTTGGCGGCGAGACATTCTGAGCGGTTGTACTGGCAGAATGGGCGCTTACACCCGCTACCTGTACAAAAGACATTACCAGAAGAACCGTGACGACTAGTGAACCCCCAAGTACCCTAAAGGTCTTTTTCATCTGGATAGTTCCTTCCTCCAAAATGGGTGATGTACAATCAGGGCAGACACATACGAGGGACTTTCCTCACGCAAAAGACGGGCGAATTCGGCGGGCCAGACATTGGCACGAGTTGCGTTTGAGCGCAGACGGCTCAGGTTACGCTCTCGGATCCAAGCAGAGAAGTGTCAATAGCAGCATGGCACCCACGTGAGCAATGCTGGGTTTTACCACGTCCAGAGAACGCCTTCTACTCTTGTCCTTTGTCAGGTCCTAACCCCCAGAGGAACGCTGACTGACGAAGAAAATCTGCGATCTTCTAAGGAGAGTGTACCATGCCTGATCTTGAATCAGGGGGGAGAATTCCCCATTTTAGAATTCTCCATTTTCCCCCACAACCGGAGCGATTTGAAGAGTTATGCAATGTCATCTATACGTGTAATAACCTATCTATGAGCAGGTCATATGAAATCTGTTCAAGAAATATTCTAAGAGAGCGGATTGTGGTACACTTCTACTTACCAGGAACAGGAGACCACCAATGCCGGCTACACCCGAATTCAAACAACAGATACGTGAAGCTTTCGACTCCATGCAGGCAGGGCAAACCTTCACCTTCCGACGCACCTTCACCGAAGGCGATGTCGCGCTCTTCTGCGGCGTGACGGGCGATTATAACCCCTACCACATCGATGATACCTTCGCGCAGAGCAGTTTCTTCGGGCGGCGCATCATCCCCGGCCTTCTGACGGCCAGCATGATCACGCACATCGGCGGCATGATCGGCTTTCTCGCTACGGAAATGCACTTCGACTACGCGCAGGCGGTATATATCGGTGACACGATTACCTGCACCGTGACCTTCGACGAGAAGGACGAGGAGAAGCGGGTGTTCAGAGCGTCGGCAACGTCGGTGAACCAGGACGGCGTGGAGGTGCTGCGTGCGCGGTTCAGTGGCTTTCCGGCGCAGGTGCGGCTGGCGAGGTGAAGGGTCAGTGAGGGACAAATCCCATCCTGAACGTGGTACAATAACTCTATACATAGAAGTTACCGTCCACCTATTGCCACCACACCAGACCGCTAAAGCAAGCAAGGAGCATTTCATGGCACAGCGCGAAGCAGTGATTGTCGACGCGGCTCGTACCGCCGTTGGGCGCAGGAACGGGCGTTTGAAAGATTGGCATCCCGTTGATTTGATGGCCGAGGTACTGGCTGCCCTGGTGCAGCGCAGCGGCATCGACGCGGGTTCAGTAGAAGATGTCATCGTGGGTTGCGTGATCCAGTCCGGCGAGCAGGCCCTGAACGTGGGGCGCAACGCCGCGCTCGCGGCGGGCTTCCCCGAAAGCGTGCCGGGCACCACCGTTGATCGCCAGTGCGGATCGAGCCAGCAGGCCATCCATTTCGCGGCGCAGGGAGTGATCAGCGGAGCGTATGACATAGTGATAGCGGGCGGAGTCGAGGCGATGACGCGCGTGCCGATGGGGTCGTCTACCGCCAATGGCCCCGGAGTACCGTTTGGCCCGCGCATGTTGAAACGCTACGACAACGGGCTGGTCCACCAGGGCATCAGCGCCGACCTCATCGCTCGCAAATGGGAGCTCAGCCGCGAAGAGTTGGATGCATTCAGCCTGGAGAGCCACCGCAGGGCTGCGCAGGCCACCGCCGAGGGACGCTTCCGCGGCCAGATTGTCCCCATCGAGGTGACGAACGAGGACGGCACAACAGGCATCTTCGATAAAGACGAGGGCATCCGCACCGATACGAGCATGGAGAAGCTGGCCGGGCTCAAGCCCTCCTTCAAGCCCGACGGACTGATTACCGCGGGCAACTCCTCACAGATCAGCGACGGCGCGGCGGCCGTGTTGATTATGGAGCGCGAGACAGCCGAGCGCCTGGGACTGCGGCCGCGCGCGCGCTTTGTCTCCTTTGCCGTGGCCGGGGCTGACCCCATCTTTATGCTGACCGCCCCTATTCCCGCGACGGCGAAGGTGCTGCGCAAGGCCGGCTTGACGCTCGACCAGGTCGACCTGGTCGAGATCAACGAGGCATTCGCCAGCGTGCCGCTGGCCTGGCAGCGCGAGACCGGCGCGGATATGTCGAAGGTCAACGTCAACGGAGGCGCTGTAGCCATCGGCCACCCGCTGGGAGCCTCCGGCGCGCGCCTGACGACTGTGCTGCTGAACGAACTGGAGCGTAGCGGAGGACGATTCGGCCTGCAGACCATCTGCGAGGGCGGCGGCATGGCCAACGCCATGATTATCGAAAGGATCTAGCGCATGCCCAACTTTGCCCCCAGCGGGGAGCAAGAGGAGATACGCAGCCTGGCGCGCAGCCTCGCCGTCGAGCAACTGCGCGCGCAAGGCCGCGCCTCCGAGCAGAGCGGCGATATCTCGCCCGCCCTGACAGAGACCCTGGCGCGGACCGGCCTGACCACGCCCTTCCCGGAGCACCTCGGGGGCTCGGGTGCAATCGAAGCCCTGACCTACACCCTCATCTCGGAAGAGCTTGGATTCGGCGATGGCGCGCTGGCCATGAACGTCATCGGCTCTTTGATGGGGCCGCTGGCGGTGCTGCTGGCGGGCGACGAGAGCCAGCAGCAGGAATACATCGCCCCCTTCTGTGACGCGAAAAGCGGCGCGGCGCGGCGCGGCAGCTTTGCCTATGCAGAGCGCACCGGCGGATACGCGCTGGCCGATATTTCGGCGACGGCACGCATAGAGGGCAACAGCTACATCGTCAACGGCAGGAAACGCGACGTGATTCACGGGTTTCACGAGCCCGCCTCAAGCCCACGCGTGGTGCTGCTGCGACTGGAGAGAACGAGCGCCCTCGATGGGCTATGTGCCCTGATGTTGCCCGCGCATGGCGAAGGGATCATGATTCGCAACGACACGCTGAAGCCTGGCCTGATCGCAGCTCCCAGCGCATCGTACGACTTCGTCGATGCCCTCGTCGCCGCGAGCTGCATGCTCGGGGAGCCGGGCAATCGCGGCGTGATTCGCGCCGCCACACTGTACAATATCCTGCGTGCGGGCGTGGCCTGCGGTATGGCGCGTGCGGCCCTCGAATACGCTATAAACTACGCGAAGGACCGCGTCGCCTTTGGCCGGCCCATCGCCTCCTACCAGGGCATCGCCTTTATGGTGGCGGAAATGGCGATGAACCTGGACGCGGCGCGACTGCTCGTCTGGCGAGCGGCGGCGGAATGGGACGGCAAGGCCGAATTGGAAACGCTGGTACGTGATGCCGAGGCAGCGCAGCGCCAGGCCGTCAGGATCGCAAAATCGGCGACCCTTGACAGCATCCAGATTCTGGGAGGCGCGGGCTTCATCCAGGATCACCCCGTCGAGATGTGGGCGCGCAACGCGGCAGCGTTGGAGTGACTTCATTCAGATTGACAAAACACAGGCCGCTGCCCTTTGTGAGGGCAGCGGCCTGCATTTATTCTCCTAAAAGTGCTCCTCTACAGTTAGAAAGCGGTTGCGGGAGAGGACAACCCAGGCTTATTCAGATTAGACGGCGCCACATCATTCGATACATTCGAGCCCCCGATGATCTTCAGCAGATCTTCGGGTGTCGTGTACGTGGCCTGGTGACAGCCCTGACCCGGGGTGCCGTTCGGGCTGGAACAGTTCGGCGGCGGTGTAGGTGCCTGGGCTACCATGAATACAGGTGTGGCATCATCATCACCAGGCACGATGGAGGTGGAGAAGTAATCGCCTACCATGTACCCCTGGGTGGTGAGTGGTGACCACGTCAGCGTCATCGGCCCGGCCAGTTGCTCTGCCGCACTCCAACTCTTCCCCCCGTTGATGGAGGAAACGAAACCGACATTAAGCTGGCAGGTGGAGGGGCTGCAATTGACAGACGGGAAGTAGTAGTAGACCAGCCCGAGATGGGCGGAGCTGCCCGATGTACTGCGATCGACCCCCAGGCCTGGAAGCAGAAAATCGGTGCCGCTGCCAACCGCAGCGATCGGGATGCGCTTAGGTAGAGACCAGTGGACGCCATCATCTGAGGTAGACAGCAGCAGATCATTGTTCCCGGCAGTGCAGGCGGATTCAAACCGGCAATCATACCAGACGACGTAGACTCTGCCCGACCTGTCAATTTCAGCGCTCGGGAGGTCTGGAGCGCGAATATTCCCGGGCTGTAAGTCAAAGAGGAGCTGCGCCACGAGTACCGGCTTCTGCCAGGTCTGTCCGCCATCGGTGGACCGGATGGAGAGGAGGTTAGCCTCAAAACAATCGTCGATGGGAACGATGACGGTTCCATTGGGCTGCACGAGCGGTTGCCCGCCGATGACACAGGTATGGTCAGGTGTCGTCTGTGGCGCACCCCACGTCAACCCGCCATCGCTGGAGGTGCTCATCTGGATGCGGTTGAGGTCGCTGGCGTCGTCAAACTCGGTATAGCAGTGACCATAGAAAGGGCTGCTGGCGGTGTCATCGCAGACGGTCCAGTTCTTGTCGTTAAACTGTTGATCCGCTGTTACCACAACGGGAGGGCCAAAGGTCAGCCCGCCGTCAGTCGAACGACTCACCAGCACATCGACCGGCCCGGTTGAAGGATTCCTGATACCCAGCCAGGAAACCATCCAGACCTTGTGTCGGGCGTCGTAGGCGATCGAGGCATCGCTGTTGCGCAGATATTTTCCTGGTGGTGTGGAGTTAACGGTTGCGTTTGGTAAAAAGCCGTGGGTCCAGGTCTCGCCGCCATTGGTCGAAGTCGCCCACCCGATGTCAGAAGCGCCACCATCGAAAAAGCGCCCGGACTGGAAGACGGACACAATCGTGTTGCCAAAGGCAAAGGTGTCCGGCTCAACCTGCGTCTTGTGATTACTGTCGGCGTTGGTGAACGGGTCGCTGCTGATTTGAGTGAGTTGCTCTGCCGCAAAGACGAGCGAACTTGAGCAGAGAACCAGCAATACGGAGAATGCGAGAGCTAGAAATAGGCGTGCTCTCTTCCTGGATCGAAAGATAAGCGACATGGTCTTCCTCCTTGAAGCAATACAGACAACCTTTGTGTCGAACGCTATCCAGAGTTGGTCGCTCTACGAGGACGATAACGGGTGCAAAGTGACGCGGAAAAGAGTACCAGAAACCAGCTTGGCCGCTACGGTGAGAACTCCCCCAGATTTTTTGAAGAACACTCATTTGTGTATCGATGCGTTTGTCCCAATAGAGTATACTCAATCTTTTCCAAAAATTCTAGTGTTCGCATTCTATCAGATATGCCTTTCCTTGTAAGTAGAAGCTTTCTGGGTTAAACTTCATTTAAGACCTTCATCAGAGTTATAAAGATAGATGTTCCGCCTGAGGAGTGAGAGAGACGATGATCGACTTTACCCTGAGCAAGACACAACAGGCAGCCCGTGAGTACGCCCACCAGGTGGCGCTGGCGGAGATGCGCCCCATCTCGCTCGAATGCGATCGCACCGAGAACATCCCCGAAACGTTCTTCTGGAACATGCAGAAGCGCTTCTGGGCGGGCGCGGCGGGTCAGGCGCGCATGCAGGCCCAGGACGCTGGCGGTGAAGAGGAGAAGCAGAACAACATTCTCTCCGTCGTCTCGCAGGAGGAGATGGCATGGGGCGACGCGGCGCTCTCGACCGCCATTCCTGGGCCGGGACTGGCGGCCCCGCCTATTCTTTCGCAGGGGACGCCCGAACAGCAGATGCGCTTCCTGGGACCTTTCATGGATGGACAACTGCATTGGGGCGCGCTGGCGCTGACCGAGCCGGGCATCGGCTCCGACGTGGCAGGTATGTCTACCACGGCGGTGCTGGAAGGCGACGAGTGGGTCATCAACGGCCACAAGCACTACATCACCAACGGGGCGCGCGCCGACCTGGTCGTGACCTTCGCCACCATCGACAAGAGCCTGGGGCGCGAGGGCATCCGCCCCTTCGTCGTTCCCAGGGGCACGCCGGGCATGAGCGTCGGGCGCATCGAAGAGAAGATGGGCTTGCGCGCCTCGCAGACCGCCGAGCTGATCTACGAGAACTGCCGGGTTCCCAAAGATAACCTGCTCGCCGGTCGCGAGCAGACGAAGAAAGCCGGATTCAAGGCTGCCATGGGCACGCTCGATGCGACCCGCCCGATGGTCGGCGCGCTGGCGGTCGGCATCGCGCGCGCAGCGCACGAAACGGCGCGCGAATGGGTCTGCGACGAGCTGCCGCGCGGCTTTCCCGCGTACAAACGGCGCGAGATCGAGGATGAGTTAGAGGAACTGGGCCAGCAGATCGAGATGGCGCGCTTCCTGGTGTGGCGCGCGGCGTGGATGGCGGACCGGCGTATACCCAACTCGAAAGAGGCTTCGATGAGCAAGGCCTACGCTGGCGCGCTGGTCATGAAGGTCACAGCGGCAGGCGTGCGTATCACTGCTCCTGGCGAGAATTCAGAGCGCAAGCAGTTCCTGGCGAAGTGGTTCCGCGACGCGAAGGTCTTCGACATCTTCGAGGGTACCGCGCAAATCCAGCGCCTGGTGATCGCGCGCCGCCTCTTCCCCGAGGTGGATATACCGTAGACACACCCCGCGGTGGGCTTTAACCCAATTTCCTAATGGCCTGCCATCACCGGAGCGTATTCCTCTTCCTCGTCCAGCATATATTCTTCTTCAAGCTGGCGATTGAGGTGGGCAATCATGCGATTGTTTCGCTTCGGTGGACGGCGACGTTCCATCACGTCGCGCTTCATGCGTTCGCGCCGGGCATCAGTACGTTTATCGCGGAGTTTTCCCCTCACACCTTCACCTCCTCTCCACTCGAAATCGCCAGGTACCGGTTGCGGGCGAAATTAGGGAACTGGGAGGAGGTGGGAAGCATACTCCGGCTGAGTACGGTAAGGGCAACAACCTCGGCGATCATACAGAGAGGATTTACCTTTCAGACGCATCACGAGCCTTCTATTAGCTCATCTGGCTAGAGTGTACAGGCAGGGTGGCGAAAAGTCAAGAGATTTTTTTGCAATGAACTTGCAACCCTCAAAACACTGTGTTAAATTCATCACATCATGAAAAGAGAGGAGAACTGCATGGTCGCAACCCTATTACACGCGACAGAAACAACAGACCTGTATTGGAGCAGCGTACCCAGCCCGCGAGGGACGTGCGTGGTGATGGCCACCGACCGGGGTGTATGCTGGGCGGGAACGCCCGGCACAGCGCAGGAGGCAGGGCTGGCCTGGACGCGCCGCAGGATGAACATCGGGCGAGTGATCGAGGTGGAAGCAGTCGCGCCGCTGCAACAGGCCATGCATGAACTGCGTCGCTACCTGGCGGGGGAACATCTACAGTTCGCCTGCCCGCTTGATTTGCACGGAACGCCGTTCCAGGTCGCGGTGTGGAATGCCCTCTATCGCATCCCTTATGGTGAGGTGCGCTCATATGCTGAGGTTGCGCGAGTGATTGGACATCCAACGGCGGTTCGAGCGGTCGGAGCGGCCAACGGGGCCAATCCTATTGCGATTATCGTACCCTGCCATCGCGTCATCGGCAGCAACGGCGCGCTGACCGGCTACGGTGGGGGTTTGTCGACGAAGGCCTGGCTGCTGGCATTGGAGGGCAGCACCGGCGCTCAGAGAAACGGAAACCCGGCAACTGCGAGGAGTCGCCTGGCCCTCTTTGATTCTATAAAGTAAGCGTTACGCGGCCTTTATCTGCGGTAGTTGCCGGCCTCCGTCAAAAACGCCTTCGCCAGCCCGCGTATGACCACGGCGATAATGCCGATTTCCACCAGGAACATGACGATCCATATCCACGTCTCAGGCCTGTTCATTTGATTGGCGGCGGCGAGTGGATCGAGCGAATGCAGGAAGAGCGGCGTTAAAATAATGAGCGGGAACGCAAGCATAATGAGACTGACAACAAGAATGAAACCTGGTACAATGATACGCCAGAGGCCGGAGTCGCGCAGGTTCTCGGTCTTCGCCGTACCATACACCTGGCGGTGGGTTGTCCCGGTCGTCTCGCTCGCTACAGTTGGGACAGGCTGTGCTGTCTCAGTACCGGTATCATCGGTCGAAGTGGTGTCATCCATACAACTCTCCTATAATTGAGACCTGGGTATTTGAACTTTCCCCAGTATATCACAGAATGGTTTCCAGAAAGTACTTGCGTACGTTTTTACCTGTACATGAAGACAAAGGCCCCCGTAAATTTGCCCGTAGGGCATTCGAAAAGTTACCCGTTTATAATTTTCGCACTTTTCCTCATCATTATTGTTTGGAGACGTGCTATAGTTCTTTTGAAACCTTCATGCTCGGAAAGGGGGTGTGTTTCCAAGCATTTGCAACGGAAAAGGTGCCAATGGTCAGTCCGTTTAGCTTTTGACGTACCGAGTCGTACGCTATTTCATCGTGAAGTACCACCGGAGCCGATTCAGGCGTTCAGAGAGAGTTCTGAGAGGACAGACCACCGGCTATAGCAGTCGTTTTGTAGTGACACCTCCTAGGCAAACATAGGTAGAGTGCTAGTCAATATTTAGAAAGTGAGATCACCTCATGCGCTCAAGGAAGAGCCTCACACTCTCGCTTGTGACCGTCGTTGCTCTATTGAGTATGATGCTGGCAACGGCAATCTCTCTAGGGCACATCCCATCAGCCTTTGCGGCAAGCACCAACGCCTCCACCGCAAAGGCCAGTTCACCAACACCTCATACTGTTCCTGTTCGTGTCCCACATCCCAGGGGAAAGTCATCTATAATCCCTCCTGGGGCAACACCTGGTACGGGTAATACCAATGCCCTGTTGCACAACTTCAACGGCGTCAGCTCCGTTGATAGCGCCAAGGTCAATCCGGCAGGTGATGTCGAACCGCCCGACCAGGGTCTGTGCGTCGGCAATGGGTACGTGGTGGAGCCTGTAAATGAGGCTATAACGATCTACCGCCCCGATGGAACAGTCGTCAAGGGCCCCGAAGCCCTGCCAGTTTTCTTTGGTGAGCCACCGGTATTCGAGCCTCCCGATACGAACGTGCAGGGCGACGTGCGCTGCTACTTCGACCCGACAACCAATACCTGGTTCGCCACTCAGCTCTTCTTGACGACGACGTTGTCGACCAACAATTCGCATTTCGATGTAGCTGTCAATCCCACCGGGAACCCGACCAGCGGCTGGAAAGTCTACCGCTTTAATACGACTGACTCGCAGAATCCTGGTTGCCCCTGCTTCGGGGACCAGCCGCTCTTCGGCATCGACCAGTACAACATCTACATCAGCACCAATGAGTTCTCGATCCTGGGACCGGAATTCAATGGTTCCCAGATTTATGCCATCTCGAAGTCGCAGTTGATTGCCGAGGCTTCGAAGATCAACTTCGTGCATTTCGCCAATCTGAACATTGCCGGCAATGTTGCCTTCTCGATTGAGCCTGCGATTAGCGATGACACCAACGTCCCGGCGGAGTACTTCCTGGATTCGCTGGACTTCTCTGGTACCTTTGCCAGTCACATTGGCGCCTGGGCCATGACAAATCGCCAGTGCGTCACCAGCGGCACCTGCAAACCGACCCTGTCGAGTACGGTCCTCTCCTCGGAAACCTATGGTTTCCCGCCCTCCGCGCAGACTCCCGTTGGTTTCAACGCCTTCTACGGCGAGAACACAAGCGGGCTGATCCAGACCGACGATGATCGTATGCTGCAGGTACAGGAGATCAACGGAGAGCTGTGGTCCACGCTTGATACGGCGCTGACCAACGTTCCCGGCCAGACCACTACCCTCTCCGGGGCGGCCTGGTTCGAGGTGACGCCTTCTCTCAATGGGAATAACATCGGCACGACGACGATAGCGAACCAGGGCTATGTCGTCGCCAACGCCGCTTTCCTGCTCTACCCGGCGGTGGCGGTGCAGTCGGATGGCACGGCTGCCATGACCATGACCCTCACTAACTCAACCACCTATCCCAGCGCTGCCTACACCACTATGGCGTCCGGGCAGAAATCGTTCGGTGGGCTTAAGGTGGCAGCGTTTGGCGCCCAGGCCGATATCGGCTTTAGCGCGGTCGGTGGCCCAGGTCGCTGGGGTGACTACTCCGCTGCCGTGCCTGATCCTTCCGGCAGTGGCATCTGGATGGCAACCGAATATATCCCCGGCCCTGGCGATGGAATCGCCAACTGGGGAACTCGCGTGTTTGAGGCGGCTGCGTAGTATCGAAAGAGTGCGCCTCCGGCGCATCTCTTCATCGAGATGTAATGAAGATGCAGGAATGCTGGTAACGGCATTCCTGCATCTTCATTTCTCTAGTGTATTCATGACATGGCTTATCGAGTAACACCTGTACTGATATAACCCCTTTGGCTACTTAAGAGAGCAGGCCGCCATCTCCTGAACGATAGGATATACTAACTTCGAGAACAACAAGGAGATGGAACATGCGTGGAAGAACTCACAGCGGGGAATTCAAATCGTCACCGGCACCGCCCGGCTCATTCTCCTGGTGGACATGGCGGCCAGGCATCGCCCCTATTCATGCGCTGCTTACCGGCCTGCCACTGCTTCTGCTTGCTTCTCTTCTCCTGGCGGTCGGACTGTACACGCTTATCTCCGGCATCATCGGCTCCATTGTCCTGCTGCTGATCGGCTCGCTCCTGCTGCCCTATCCCCTGTTCCTGACGTTCGGCGGCTGGCATGACCTGCGCGGCGGGAAGCGCACTATGACGGGCAAGGTGGTTGCACGGCGCACAACAGCAACGAACGTCATCCGGCAGGGAAGATCGGCACACCCCGGAATGACCCACCGTATCGGGCGCCCATGGTACGGCATGGCCTTGCAGCCTCTTGAGACGGATGACCTGCTGCCGGTCATGGTCTTCCGCCTCACGGAGGAACAGTACGGTGACCTGCGCGAAGGGGACCTTGTGCGCCTTGAATACACGCCGCACCTGCATCATGTGCAGTCGTTTAAACATCAATAGCGCTAAACGAGTCGATAAGCAAGCCATGTACCAACCCGGCAGCCTGGGCCGCTTTCACCCACATTGTTGAACTTCATCCAAAAATTGGCCAGTTCTGACGAAAACGTAACCAGATCTTCACCATATCATAACCTCTTCTTCCTTCTATCCCATGGCATAGTTCTCCATACTGAAGGTGAGCTTATACTCTAAGGTTTGCTGAGAAATATGACACCGCGAAACCATGTCCAGAAGCTTCATCGGCTTCTGGACATCCTCTACCCTCCACGCTGTGCGGGCTGCCAGCGCGGCGGCCATGTCCTCTGCTCCTCCTGTCTCGCGCGAATCGAACCGTTACCGATGCCCATCTGCCCACGCTGCGGACTACCGACCACGCCGGCGGGGCTTTGCCGGGAGTGCCTGCATGTACAGCCAGCAATCAGCGCCCTGCGCGCCGCCGGCGAATATAAGGAACCGCTGCGCGCCTGCATTCGGGCATTGAAATACGACGGGAACACGCGGCTGGCCGAACCGCTTGGGCTGCTGCTGGCCCAGGCATACCGGCGCTACGGAATCACCGCAGATGCGCTGCTGCCGGTACCACTGCACCAGGAGCGCTATGCGCAGCGCGGCTACAACCACGCGGCGCTGCTGGCGGAAGCGTGCGCGCGGAACCTCCACATCTCCTGCTACGAACACCTGCTGGTGCGGCACCGCGCCACACTCTCCCAGGTTGGATTGGGACCCGGTGAGCGCCGGCAAAACGTGCAGGGCGCGTTTGCATGCTCCCTTGCGCTGCTCCGGGGAGTGCTCTATGGCAAAACGCTCGTGATTATCGACGATGTCTGCACCTCTGGCGCGACACTGGAGGCATGCGCTGCTCCGCTCTTCGCGGCTGGAGCCAGGGCAGTCTGGGGTTTAGCGCTGGCCAGACCCATGCCGTAACAGAATGAATTGTGTATAAGCAAGAGTGACCCACAACTATTCCCTATCACCCTTCGTAATATTTATGTTATTACGATAGGACGCTAAGATATGCTATAATAGCCCTCGAAAGAGTGACGAAGCAAGCAGCGACGTGATTTTCGGTTTTTTTACAGTATTCAAGAAGCAATAGCATACGCAAGGATCTATTGAGCGGGCTGCCTGTTTGAAATAGAGAGGACCCCCATGGCGAGTAGCGGGAAATGGATACGGAGTAGCTTCATCTGGCTGGCGCTGACACTGGTGATTGTGGTCATTATCGTGCTGTTTTTCCGCTCATCTTCGGATGCGACACCGGTGGATGTTTCCACGCTGCTCAACAACCTCCAGACAGATATCTCCCGTAACCAGGTCGACACGCTCTCAGTCGGCTCAGATACGCTGACACTGACTCGCGCGGCAGATTCGACCAAAGAGGTCGCGAACATCAACAGCACCTTTGACATTACGCAGGTGCTCAAGGATAAGAATATTGACTATGCGAACAGCAAAGTGGTGGTGCTGCAATACGAGTCGCCGAGCGCGGTGGGAGCCTGGCTCAGCGTCCTGGGCGGCCTGCTGCCCTTCCTCTTCATTGGCGGCTTGCTCATCTTTATGATGCGCCAGGCCCAGGGCAGCAACAACCAGGCCCTTTCGTTCGGCAAGAGCCGCGCGCGCATGTTCATGGGCAATAAGCAGACCATCACCTTCGCGGACGTGGCAGGCGTTGAAGAGGCCAAGCAGGAACTGCAAGAGATCGTCGAGTTTCTCAAGTATCCCGATAAGTTTGCCGCGTTAGGCGCGCGCATCCCCAAGGGCCTCTTGCTCGTTGGCCCGCCGGGAACCGGCAAGACGCTCATCTCGCGGGCCGTGGCGGGCGAGGCCGGCGTGCCCTTCTTCAGCATCAGCGGCTCCGAATTCGTCGAGATGTTCGTGGGCGTGGGCGCCAGCCGCGTGCGCGACCTCTTCGACCAGGCCAAGCGCAACAGCCCGTGCATCGTGTTTGTCGATGAGATCGACGCGGTCGGTCGCCAGCGCGGCGCAGGTCTGGGGGGCTCGCACGACGAACGCGAGCAGACGCTGAACCAGATCCTGGTCGAGATGGACGGTTTCGACACCAACACCAACGTGATCGTGATCGCCGCCACCAACCGGCCCGATGTGCTCGATCCCGCCCTGCTGCGCCCGGGCCGTTTTGACCGGCAGGTGGTGCTCGACCGCCCCGATATTCGCGGCAGGGTTGCCATCCTGCAGGTTCACGCGAAGGGGAAACCGCTCGACGCGAAAATCACGCTGGAGACACTGGCGAAGCAAACGCCAGGATTTTCGGGAGCAGACCTGGCGAACTTGCTGAACGAGGCGGCCATCCTGGCGGCGCGGCGCAACCTGCGCAAGATCGGCATGAGCGAACTGGAAGAGGCCGTCGACCGCGTCATCGCCGGCCCAGCGCGCAAGAGCCGCATTATCAGCGAGCGCGAGAAGGCCATAACGGCTTACCACGAGGTCGGCCACGCTCTCGTGGCGCGCATGCTGCCCAACACCGACCCGGTGCATAAGGTCTCCATCGTGGCACGTGGCCAGGCGGGCGGTTACACTATGCTGCTGCCGACCGAGGACCGCTATCTGTGGAGCAAGCCGCAATTCGAGGACATGCTAGCATACGCGCTGGGCGGACACGTGGCCGAGCTGATTATCTTCGGCGAGGTCACGACGGGTGCGTCGAACGATATCGAGCGCGTCACCAAAATCGCCCGTTCGATGGTGACGGAATACGGCATGAGCAACGTGATCGGCCCGATGGCGCTGGGCCACAAGGATGAGCTGGTCTTCCTGGGCCGCGACTTCGGCGAGCAGCGCAACTACAGCGAGCAGACCGCGCGCGAGATCGACGAGGAGATCCGGCGCATCATCCAGGAGGCTTTCGACAAGGCCTACCGCGTGCTGCTCGAGAATAAGACGCGCCTGATCATGATCAGCGAGCGCCTCATTAAAGAAGAGACGCTGGAAGGGCCGGTCTTCGAGTCGCTCTTCAACCAGCCCCTCGAGGGCGAGCAGTACGAGTCGCCCTCCATTCTGGCGGGCATGCCGCACCTCAAACCATCCACCAACGGTGATAACGGCGGGAATGCTGGCAACGGGGACTACGGCGTGCAGCCGCTGCTGCCCGAGCCAGGTACGACGGGCCAACCCTATCCCCTGCCGCCGCAGTTGCAGCCGCCCTATACCAACGTGGATACGGGCAATTAAAGGTCTAGACGAAGCCGTATCCCAGGAGGCTTTCAACGAAGAAGCGGGGGCGCATTGCTGCGCCCCCGCTCGTTTTACTCGCGAGTAGCGATACCGCGGCTCACCTATCGCACTCACGGCCAGGACACCCTACGAGACACGCGAGATTAAGGTGTTCCAGTCCCCACTGATGGAGTACTCTGAAGCCACCCAGACGTGGTTGCTGCTGAAGCCACTGTAGGAAGCGGCTTCGTAGTCGCCCCAGCGGACGTCAAAGGTCGCAGCCGGCCCTTTGATGAGAAATTTGACGTTGCCCAGCGTCCCCAGCGGGTCGGACTTGGCGCGCGAGGCGATCTCGATGCTCGGATTGAGGTTGAAGCTCATCGTATCGAAGACCATGAACAGGTTGCCGTTCTTATCCTGCATCATCGCGCCAAAGGAAGCCGCGCGGTCCCCTGTAAAGTACAGATAACCGCTCTGAGCCAGGTTGCCAACGACAAGCCCCGGAACATGCGTCACCTGGATCTGTCCCCATAAGATGCCCGGGACGTTATTCTGGCCGTTGGGCCCGCCGTTGCTGACAGAAGTGTCAATCGAGAAGGAGATGTACGGCTGCCCTCCACCGACGCTGTAGACCGGCGTTCCGGTGATGCGTGTGTCAATCGTCTCGACACACTGGAAGCACCCCGGCTCATCCGCATTGGCGGGTATGAGGTAGGTCGGATTGGGGACCCCAGTCCCGACGAACGCGCCGATCAATGTTGAATTGCTGGGATCAAAGTCCCATACAAGGAAACCATTGCAGGCGGTCACGAGGCAGTCGTTGCCGAAGGGGTCGCCGGTGTCTGTTCCACCCATATTGTTGAACGAGTTGACAAAGTACTGGACATGCGGGTCGCTGGCCGAGGTCGTCTCCGTCTCGACCGGCTGGACTGTATCCACAGTCACGCAGACCGTGGCGCACGCGGAGAGATCGAAGAAGGCCGCGGGTGTGACGGGCAGGCCCTGCTCCATCGCGTGCTTGTTGGCAACCTGCACCTCGGCGAAGTCGTAGTTCCCGGTGGTGAAGTTGAACATGTTGCCGGTGAAGGCCAGGGTCGAAGCGCTGAAGCCAAACTGGGTGTAGTCGGCTCCGTCGTTGAGCGTACCGCCGAGCGTCATGTCGAAGGCGTAGACATGCATGACGCCGGTGCTCAAATTGAGATTGGCGATCCAATACTTGGACAGCAGGTTACAGTTGACGCCGACGCCAAAGGCGGCGCTCTCAACCTGCAGCTCCGCCGTCCAGAAGAGCCCGCTATTAGGATCATAGAAGGCGCGCGGGTCGCTCGTGAACGGGCCCGCCGGGTCGCAACCGGCCGGCAAAGGATTGGGTATGCCGAACCAGTTCTGTGAGTTGATGGGGCCAAGCACCAGGTGACCGGTCGTATCCCAGATCGCGAACGAGGTGTTCACGCCCTGTAAGACGAATTGCGAAGAGGTCGCCAGGGCCATGTCCGGGGGCTGGCAGCCGCCGAAGTAGGGGCAGATGCTGGCCGAATCGGCCATGCCATTGAAGCTGAATGTCCTGGTGGGCGAGGAGGTATCGACTGCGGCCGCGCCACCCTTTGGGGCATTCTTGTTAGTCGCAGCAGATTTTTTTGCGGACGCCAATCCCGGACTTACCTTCAGCGGTATTTGGGTGTGATTGACCGCTGGCTTGCTTGTCTCAACCGGGAGGCTGTGCACATTCACGGTATGCTCCACCGCCGCCGGGGCGTTCGCCTTCTTTGACGAGACTGTAACGCTACTGCCCGACGCCTTGATCGAATTGCTTGTTCCTTTTGCAAAGACAGCCCCGGTCGCAAAAGCGCTGACCAGCAAAACTGTCATCGTGAGCAGGGAGAAAAGAGCAACCTTGAGGTTTCTCTTCTTCATAGTACATCTCCTGTATAAACTAACTGAACCACAGGCTGACAAAACAATTTGTCAACCGGCAAAGTGAACCGCTCCTTTGCAGGCATATACAGGGCAACCTTACTAGCGACAATACATCATGTTGTTCGTGCCTGTTTCTTCACCTCCTTGTTTTCTATAAAATTGCCGAGATTTCCAACAAAAACGCACTCCACTGACGGCCTGAAGAAAATCGGATAGGGTGACAATTTTACACAGCGGAAAATGACGGAAAATAGCTCATGGCAAACGCATCCCTGCTTTTTGGCACAAACTCAGAGAAGACTCTCCATGCCAGACAGGCACACACCTACTGGTGGTGAATCTTCAAGATGTTAAAAGACCCCAGAGTTCTCTCTAACATCAGATTTGTGGGATAGTGGCACCCAAACAAAGCATACATTCTGATCAATGCATTTGTCAATGCTACGTATTCACTCACGTAAAATGGGTTCATCGTCACTTTTGGTAAATCCGCCCGCTTGCTACAAACGATGCGGTGAGAGTAGGAAGAACTTTCCAACGATTGGGGAAGAAGCGGTTTCGCCCATCGAGACCAGACTAAATGCTTCCCTGTTGAACTAGCGGGATCAGCATCCAGGAAGAGACCTGTGGCCTCATGAGCAGCAGCAGAAAGCGGAGCTATTCCGCAGCTGCTCCTAGGCGACATGAAGGACGCGGAGGCGAAGGAGCTCAAACTGCGCCCGTCCGTACATTTGCCGCTTCAGGCATTTGAGCCGATTGATCTGGCCTTCGACTTGCCCCTGACTCCACGGCAGGGAGCACGCCGCAGAAATGGCCGCGTAATCCTGCTGCACGCTCTTGGCGAAACTTGTGAGTTCGGGGATATAACTGCTTTTAGCTATACTGATCCACTCCTTCAGCGCCTGTGCCCGGCGCTCTTTGAGCAGGCTCAGGAAGTCTTGACTGAGCTCATACGCTCATGGACAGACTCCTCGCTGGCTTGACACAGCTGCTCGAGTTGCCGCTGCTGAGGAGCAGTGAGCTTCTCTTTGGGAAGCACAAAGAGCCAGGAGGCTTGTTGCGACGAAAGCCGCTGGCGCTTGGGAACCGTCACCGCGGTCGGGCGAGGGGGTCGTGGGCTTCTCTGGAGGGGAAGGAGGAAGGTCGCTTACGCCACTGCGTGATGACACGTTCCAGTTGAGCCGGTGAGCCAGCATAGCCACGCGCTTTGGCTTCCCGGAACAGTTGGCGTCCGTTGTGACACCCCGCCTGCCAGCGCTCATGTAAAAAGGGCAGATAGAGCGTCACGATGCTCTGCTGCTGTCGTCGCTTGGGACCCGAGAGCCGTTCGGGAAACTGCTCGGCTGCCAGAAAGCGCCGGACGGTCGGACGACTGATGCCCAGCGTGTCGGCAATGGCGTAGTGACTCAGGCCCTGCCTGCCGTAACGCTCGCACCTCTTCATACAAGGCATAGCGCTTCTCTCAATTCAGTTGACGGCGCCACTCGGGAGCAGTCAGCGGGCGAGCGGACGCGCCATCATCCGGTTGATTGAGAACGGCTTTGTTGACCGGAGACCGTCTGCTCTTCTCGTGCTCATGCCGCAGAGCTCCTTTTGCGGTGAAGCGGGAAGTGTGGCGCAAGCCGAGTGGACCGTGCTCTCCTCCACGAAGGGCAAGCACGTACGCTTGCGGTCCAGCAGGTCTTTGAGCTTCTCCCGCACATTCTTGGTCAAGTGGAAGCGATCGGCGACTTGGGTGGCTTGCGGCGCCCCCTCTCTTGCCGCCTCCGCGTAACTCCCGGCGCGGTCTCGACTCATCACCTCGATCTCAGGATGCCCTTGGAGCCAGACTTTGACCGTTTCCGAGCGGCGATCAGGCAGCAGATCGACGACCCGGTGGCGCTCCAAATCGACCACAATCGTGCCGTAGGTCTCGCCTCGTTTGTAGGCCCAGTCGTCCACACCCACGACCCGCACCTTGGTCACCGCTGGGGAGGCTACCTCTCGCATGCCACGCAACAACGTGGGGGAGGCTACCCGCATCCCAAGCTTGGGAGCAAGCCCTGCGCCCTCCTTCGCCGCCGGTCACCATCCCGAGTGCCTGCAAGGCGGCACGTAAGCGCTTCGTCATGCGCGCCCAGGGCTGCACGAGATCAGGGAGCCGTTCGGTGAAGATCTTGCGGGGAGCAGGTCGGGGTACGACAAAAGAACTTGCGTACCTCCAGAGACAAGCTGATCGGCTTCAAGCCACAGGGCGCATTAGCCACGATGAGCCGATAGTGACCACAAGGGAAGCGACGCCCACGAGTGCGGGCAGCAAGAGCGCTTCCCCTACGATGAGCGCGTACAGGCTGGCGAAAAAGCTGAGACCGTTGAACACAGCACCCATCACGCTGGGGTAGCGGATCTCCAGCCAGTTGCGGGATCGAAGTTGGAAGATGCCCATGATGGCGTACCCCAACGTGGCGGCTCCGGCCTGATGATAGAGAAAGATGTCCGTCACTTTGAAGCCAAACAAGCGGTTGAGCTGGGGATAGAACAGAGGCGTAATGCCAAAGACGAAGGCCAGGACGGTTCCAACCACGATGAACCTGACAACCCAGGCAGCGATGTCCGGCACGGGCCGCGCATCCGCGCGGTGGCGGTAGAGCAGCCAGCCGGTAATCGCCACGACGAGAATAGATACGACCAGGATGAAGTAGAGCACCAGCACGATTTCACGATTGCTGCTCGGAGCGATCAACTCAAAAATACAGGCGTAGAGAGAAGCCAGGTTAAACGTAAGCACGGCTATCACTATGAGCCTGACAGCCGCCCAGGTTCCTTGCCGAACCCCCAGCACAAGCGCTACGGCATAACCAAATGTAGCAGCTCCCGCCAGGCGATAGATGAACGCATCATTGCCGGCGTAACCTGTGGTGATTGCCGCGAACTGCCCGGGCGCCAGCAACGGGCAGAGCCCGAAGAGCGCACCGCCGATTATCGGGAGAACGAGCAGCCAGCGCTCAAGGCTGCTCAAGCGGGTAGATGTATCCATAACGTTCACTTTTCCTTTCTCTGAAGCAATGCCAAATTATCATCAGGTACGTATTAGAGGTCGATGCAGATCAATCGAGGAGTGCCAGGAAAGGAAGAGACTCAGGCGTTTGGAGAGAAGACTTCCCGTGGGCGGACTTGCGTACGATCCTGCCTGTCATCCTGAGCGCAGCGAAGGATCTCGCTTGCCGAACGTAGAGATCCTTCGCTGCGCTCAGGATGAAAGCCCTTATCTCCAAAGGTCTGGAAGAGACTCACTTAAATTGACACGTCCCAGACGCGTATGCGAGAATGAGTTGTCAATCGAGAGCGTCCAGGAGAAATAGCGATGATAAATTTTGAACCTCCCTTTGCCGCTTCGCTACGCAAACCAACCTCGGAAATCGATCATTATACTGCACGCATCCAGGAATTCACCGAGGCCGGCCGCAACGCGCGCTACCTGCCGGCGGCGGGCGATCAAGAGAAGATCGCGCTCGTCCTGATGGACTACCAGCACGATTTCGTCGAGCCAGGCGGCTCGCTCTATGTGCCGGGGTCACAAGAAGATGTCGCGCGCCTGCTGCACTGGTTTTACGCCAACGCTCATAAAATCACCACCATCTACGCCTCGCTGGACACTCATCTCCCATTCCAGATTTTCTATAGCTCCTGGTGGAAGAAGCCCGGCAGCGAGGAGCATCCGCAGCCATTCACCGTGATTACCGGCGCGGACATAGAGCAGAACGCCTGGATGCCCCTGCTTGAGCCGGCCTGGTCGGCGTATTACGTCTACCAGTTGCAGCAGCAGGCCAGGAAAGACCTGATGATCTGGCCATATCACACGATGGAGGGGACGCTCGGGCACATGCTGGTCGCCCCGCTCAGCGAGGCCCTCGCCTGGCACAGCGCGGCCAGGGATACGCAGCCGGTCTACATCGAAAAAGGACGCACTACGCGCACGGAGTTCTACGGCATTTTCGGCGCGGAAGTACCCGACCCGCAGGCCCCCGAAAGCAGCCTGAACACTGCCATGATTGACGCCGTGATGCAGCACGATCGCGTCTACATCGCCGGTGAGGCCAAGTCCCATTGCGTTCTCGAGACGGAGCGGCAGTTGGTAACATACCTCGCCGACCGGCCGCACATGCTACAAAAGCTCTACCACCTCAAGGACTGCACCAGTTCCGTGCAGCACCCCACCATCGATTTCGACGCCATGGCTGAAACTGAGCTAGCACGCATGCAGCAGATGGGCGTGCATATTGTCACGAGCGAGGAACCGATCTCTTAATGCTTCCGGTTAAAGAGAATGTTAATGGCGAGGACCAGCACACTAAAAATCAGCAGTGCAGCGAAGAGGAATGGGTAGAAGAAGCGTGCACTCGGGTTGTCCGGGGACACCGCGGATGCGCCCAATCCTATAATACCGAAGACGATCACCCACAGGATCAGTGATATAATTGCCAGGGCTAGACGCTGGCCCGCTGAGAGCGATGGGGAAGTGTTGTCAACATGAAGTTTTTGTCCAAAGGAGGAAGATGGGTAACGGTCGTAGTGCGGAGCGCCTTCGTATCCAGTATACGAGGCTTGAAATCCATCGCGATGGATTTCGCCTGAGTCCATCTGATGCTGTGACATTTGTTTCTCCTTTTTGAGCCGAAGCCATCGTCTGCGCAATTTACTGCTTACGGTTAAATATCACGTTCACCACAATGACGGCGGCAAAGAGTCCGAGACTCATATAGACAAAGGCTGGCGCGAAGTTCTGAGCGATGTTGGGAGCTAATGCTCCGGTGGTCGCCAGTACTATTATTGTGAGAAAGAAGAGAAAGAGTATCAGCAGTGAAACAATGGCCAGGGCTAAACGTTGACCGGCCGTAGGTTGCGTAACGGCATCTCGCCAGGAAAGTTTCTGTCCAGGGAAGTGAGAGGAGAAGTCGTTGTCGCGAGCAGTCTCTTGATATCCAGTCTCGTAAGAGGGCGGTCCGTCTTGATTATCCTGATCAAAATGCATCTGTTGTTGCGACATGGGGATTGATTTCCTTCTTAATCCTTCAACGGCATACAGTTTCTGTACACCGTACTTACGAACAGCGCAGTGTCAATGTTGTAAAAACGCATACATTGGTTTCCTTTCTCGTGGCATTGTGCCACTATTTGGCCGAAACTCAGGCAACTACCTTGCACATAGGATTACGTATGTTCCATTACTTTTAACCAGATTAACGGAGGACTCGTAATGAACCAGACTGAACAGCTTACTCTGGTCAAGCCATCATTGCAATGGCAGGCAGCCTATACCGAAATGGTGCAGGAATTTATGCACACTGACGAGGATTGGTTTAATAATTTCGCGCTGGCCCTGGAAGATTTTCCTTCATTCGTAAGTGAGCTTGTGGACGAGGCCGCCGGAATCGGATTGCCGCCTGATGTAGTGCCGCAGCAAACCTTCTGGCTTGCCAAAGATGACGGAACGCTGCTCGGTGAGATTCTGTTCGCGCCCATATCTTACGCCGCCCTTCGAGCGGCACAATGGCCACATTGGCTATAACATTCGCCCCTCGCAGCGCGGGAAGGGATACGCCACGCGGCAACTCGCCCTGGTACTGGACGAGGCGCGCAGGCAAGGACTCTCGCGCGTCATGCTGACGATAGACGGCGAGAATCCAGCTTCGGTGCGCGTAATCGAGAAGAACGGGGGAATGCTCGAGTGGCAGCGGATCGATACGGAGACGGGCCAGATGCTGTCGTGCTATTGGATCGAGCTTTGATTTTCCATATAGAAATTGGGGAAGTACGATTGCTCGTACTTCCCCAATTTCTTTACTCTATCTTCTGGCTTACGCGGCCTTGACGAGTTCGCGGCCGTCGATGGCGACCTTGCCGTCAAGCAGGGTCACGTAGGCTTGCTGGCCGGGCTGGATGATGCCGTTCAACAAGGCATCGGCCAGCGCGTCATCGACGTAGGTCTGGATCGTGCGGCGCAGTGGGCGCGCGCCATACTCTTCGTCGAAGCCTTCGCGCAGCAGCAGGTCACGCACCTCGTCGCTGATGACCAGCTCGATGCGGTGCTCGCTCAAGCGCGCGCGCACCTGCGCCAGCAGCAGATCAACGATCTGGTTCAGTTCGGGCTTGCCGAGCGAGCGGAAGACCACGATCTGGTCGATACGGTTGATGAACTCGGGCCGGAAGAGGCGCTTGAGGCCTTCCATAGCCTTCGAACGCATAGCCTCGTGCTGCTCATCGCGCGCCTGGCCCTCGTCATCCTTGACCGGCATGAAACCGATGCGCACAGCGCGCTTGAGATCGGCGCTGCCCGCGTTGCTGGTCATGATCACAATGGTATTCTTGAAGTCTACCGTGCGACCCTGGCCATCCGTCAAGCGGCCATCGTCCATGATTTGCAGCAAGGCGTTGAAGACCTCTGGATGCGCCTTCTCAACCTCGTCCAGCAAGATCACACTGTACGGGCGGCGGCGGACCTGCTCGGTCAACTGCCCGCCTTCGTCATAGCCGACATAGCCGGGAGGGCTACCGAACAAACGTGAGACCGTGTGCGGCTCCATGTACTCCGACATGTCGAGGCGAATCAGGTGCTCCTCGCCACCGAAGAGCTCAGCCGCCAGGGCCCTGGCCAGTTCGGTCTTGCCGACACCGGTCGGGCCGAGGAACAGGAACGAACCGATCGGGCGCTTCGGGTCCTTCAGTCCGGCACGCGAGCGGCGAATGGCACGCGCGACGGCGCTGATGGCCTCATTCTGGCCGATGACACGCTTGCGCAGGTCCTCCTCCAGGTTGAGCAAATTCTGACGCTCACTCTCGATCATCTGGCTCACGGGCACGCCGGTCCAGTTCTCAACCACCTGGGCAATCAGCTCGGGCGTAACCAGCAGCGTTACCGCATTGCCGGTTTCAGCGTGAGCCTTGTCCAGCTTAGATTGCGCAACCAGTTCCTGCTGGCGCAGCTTGGCGGCGCGTTCGTAGTCTTCGGCATTGGCTGCCGCTTCTTTCTGCGCCTGGATCGCGGCGATTTCCTTCTCCAGGTCGGAGATGGTGGTCGGGCTGATGATACCCTTCTCGGTCGCCTCTAAGCGCAGAGCCGAGGCCGCTTCATCCATCACGTCGATAGCCTTGTCAGGCAGGAAACGGTCGTTGATGTAGCGGTCGGAGAGCTTGACGGCCGCGTCGATGGCTTCATCGGTGATGCCGACGCCGTGATGCAGCTCGTAGTTGGGGCGCACGATTTTGAGCATCTCGATCGCCTCTTCCTCGGATGGCTCATCGACCATCACGGGCTGGAAGCGGCGCTCCAGAGCGGCGTCCTTCTCGATATGCTTGCGATACTCGTCCAGCGTGGTCGCGCCGATACAGCGCAGTTCACCACGCGCCAGGGCCGGCTTCAGCATATCGGACGCGCCAACCGCGCCTTCCGCTGCGCCTGCGCCAACGACGGTATGCAATTCGTCGATGAAAACGATGATATCCTCGGACTTGCGCAGCTCCTCGAGAATGGATTTGATGCGCTGCTCAAATTGTCCACGGAACATCGCTCCGGCTACCATGCCACCGATGTTCAGCGAGACAATACGCTTGCCGTGCAGGTTAGACGGGACGTCACCTTCATTGATACGGCGTGCCAATCCTTCGACGATGGCGGTCTTACCAACGCCAGGCTCACCAATCAACACCGGGTTATTCTTTTGACGCCGACCAAGGACGGTAATCAGACGCCGCAGCTCGCGGGATCTCCCTGCCGCCGGATCGAGTTTTCCTGCGGCAGCCTCGGCGGTCAGGTCGCGTCCATACTGATCAAGCGTGGGAGTTTTACTATGTTTTGCCTGCTGCTCCGCGGTCGCAGTATTCCTGCCACCGTTGGCAAAGGCGGAATTGCCTGTATTCCCAGCAAAACCAAATGGAGCACCATCAGGAATACCGGAACCATCCTGGCCGCCCACCTGGTTCATCGCCTCACTCATCAACTCGTCCACGCACGAACGGCACAGGTAATGCTGCTCGCGCTTTCCGTTGGGGTTGACCTGATCGATGCGCACCTGGGCAGAATTCTGTCCACAACGTTCGCATTTCATGAAATTGTATGCTCCTAACTAAGTGTATTTCAATGCTAAACTCTTACTTCTCTCATCGGACGCCAGCGCCGCCATTGAAGTGAGGCCTTGCTATCCATCGCGAGGGAAAGGTTCGAGATGAAAACTGCCGGTTAGCAGTCTCACCAGACGATTGCTAAGAGTATAGCATAGATACGTTTCGCTGTCTAGCACTCAATGTTGGCGAGTGCCAGACATCTATAATAACAATGCCGGTCGGAGGGTTATTCCAGAAATGGCAGGGTTTTGCTGAACACCTGACCTCAGCAATCGCATCAGTGATAGCTGCGTGATAGCCTGGTGCTATTCTTCTCTCATCTTCCTTCAGGTACTCTCTTCACTAGAGATAAGCGATGCAGATCCTGGACAAGCCGTGGTAGCGCATCGCAGGTATACTAGAAGCCCAATTCGGGAAGGTGAAAAGACATGATTATCCTGTTCATTCTGATCGCAGCAAACGCTATGTGCATTATTGGCGCGCTTGTGTGGCAGGGTCGCCAGGCTCGTGAGTCGAACACACCCTCCGAGAAGCCGTATCGGCGCTGGCGCGGTAAAGCTCCTACCTATATGCATATCAGGTAGCCCCCCTTACCGCAACCAGTGCTATGTTCACTCTCTTACTCGCCACGCTTATACTCAACGAGCAATTGACGCCGGGACATATGGGGTTGGTAATCATTATCATCCTCGGGATTGTACTGGCTTCTACCAGCGTGGCCGAGATCCGCACGCTCCTTCAGAAGTCCAGGCATTCCCTGTCGAGCCAGGGAGTGCGCTGGGCAGTAGTTGCAACACTGGCATTCGGCACCATGGATTTTGGCATCGGCGCCTCCGCCTCCATCAACGGCTGGTTCCTGTCGGTAATATGGACGCGGGTCTTCAGCCTCGTTTTCCTGTTAGCAATTTCGTTCTGGAAGCACCACCAGCGGCTGTGCCGTTTACAAGCGGCGGGTGATGATGCTGTGCCCGGGAAAAGTCTGAGCCTGTCGCTGCCCAGCCTTGAAGATTTCGTGCATATTCGCCATCCTCTTTCGATAATTGGCCTGGGAGTCCTTCTCGCAGCAGCGGCAGGGATAGTGGAGAATGCCGCCGTGCTCCTATTCAGCCTGGATACACGCCTTGCCACAACCGGCCTCTCCTCGGCCGTCGCCTCCAGTTACGCGCTTGTCGTAATGGTCTTTGGCCTGCTAGTCTACCGGGAACGGCTCGCGAAAAACCAGTTGTTCGGCATACTGATGTTCATGAGCGCCCTGGCCCTGCTTGTGGTATAGGCTCAGCTTTTCATTGCCAGGCGTGCATTTGTGCTGGTTCTCCTCTAAATGATATAGTCAATGAGAAACTGTCTCGCTTATCACAGAGGAGAGCTCGCATCATGGATTTTGCCTATACTGAGAAAGTCGATCGGCTGCGCAGGCGCGTCAGCGATTTCATGGAAGGCTACATCTACCCCAACCAGCACACGTACCGCAGGCAGATCGAGGTCTCGGGTAATCCGTTCCATCACGCCGAGATCATCGATGAACTGAAGCCCATTGCCAGGTCGGAGGGGCTGTGGAACCTCTTTCTGCCAGATGAAGAGTACGGCGCGGGCCTGACCAACCTGGAGTACGCGCCCCTGGCGGAGATCATGGGACGCGTCAGTTGGGCATCGGAGGTATTTAACTGCGCCGCGCCTGACACAGGGAACATGGAGATACTGGCGCAGTTCGGCACGCCCGATCAGAAGCGCCAATGGCTCCTGCCGCTGCTTCACGGCGAGATACGCTCGGCCTTTGCCATGACGGAACCCGATGTGGCCAGTTCGGACGCCACCAACATTCAATTGACGATCCGGCGCGAGGGCGATGAATACATCCTCAACGGCCGCAAATGGTGGATATCGGGTGCGGCGCGCGAACGCTGCAAGATCTTCATCGTCATGGGCAAGACCGCGCCTGATGCGGCGGATGTCCACCGGCAGCAGAGCATGATCCTGGTCCCCAAAGACACACCCGGCCTGACGATCGTGCGCAATCTGCCCGTCATGGGCTACATCGATAACGAAAGCCACTGCGAACTGCTCTTCGAGAATGTGCGCGTCGCCGCCAGCAACTTGCTCGGTGAGGAGGGCGGCGGCTTCGCCATCGCGCAGGCACGCCTGGGTCCTGGCCGCATCCACCACTGCATGCGCGCCATCGGCGGAGCTCAGTATGCCCTGGAGCTGATGTGCAAGCGCGCCGCCGCGCGTGTAGCCTTCGGAAAGCCACTGGCCGAGCAAGGGGTAATCCAGGAGTGGATCGCCCAGTCCGAGCTAGAAATAGAGCAGGCGCGCCTGCTGACCCTGAAAGCCGCCTGGATGATCGATACGCTCGATAAGAAGGCCGCGCAAAAGGAAATCGCCATGATCAAGATAGTGGCGCCCGAGATTTTTACCAACGTAGTCAGCCGTGCTATGCAGGTCTTCGGCGCCGCCGGACTGAGCGATGATTTCCCGCTGGCCTTCATGTGGGCGCATGCCCGCACGCTGCACATCGTCGATGGCCCCGACGAGGTACATAAACGCTCTGTGGCGCGCGCCGTTATCCGGCAACTGGCACGATGATGCGATATATGAGGGCGACCGTGTCAGGGTATTGTTCCAGGGCGACCGCGAGGGTCGCCCCTACCTATACGATACGATCGCGCCGTTCAACCCGTATAGGGTAGGGGCGACCCTCGCGGTCGCCCTGGAAAGGCGAACATGACCACGCTTCCTCCCTTGATCGACGAGGAACGCCTGCGCCAGTATCTTTTACAGCGCCTTCCCGGTGAGGACGTTCCTTTGCGGGTTGAGCGCGTGATCGGCGGCCACTCGAACGAGACGTTCTATATTTCGCGCGGGGCCGGCGAGACGTGGGTGCTGCGCCGCCCGCCGCGCGGGCCACTGCTGCCGACCGCGCACGACGTTCTGCGTGAGTATCGCGTCCTCAAGGCGCTGAATACCACCACTGTGCCCGTGCCGCGCGTGCTACTGGCCTGTGAAGACACGAGCATCATCGGCGCGCCGTTCTACCTGATGGAGCGAGTGTTTGGGCTGGTGATGCGCTCGGAACTGCCACCGTATGGCAGTGATGTGGACGGGCGCGCCGCCATCAGCCGGGCCTTGATCGATGCCCTGGCTGCGCTTCACAGCGTAGACTGGCGGGCCATCGGGCTGGAGGATTTCGGCAAGCCGGAGGGGTACATCGAGCGGCAGATCCGGCGCTGGACGGGGCAGCTCGACAAGTCACGCCAGCGCCCACTGCCCGACCTGGACGCCGTGACCGCCTGGCTGGTGCAGCACCTGCCTGCCTCCGGCCCGGCGACGATCGTGCATGGCGATTATCGCCTGGATAACGCCATGTACGCCGGCGACCGGCCAGAAGTCATCGCTATCTTCGACTGGGAGATGGCCACCATCGGCGACCCGCTGGCCGACCTGGGCTACCTGCTCTCGCACTGGTACGAGCCGGCCGACCCGGAGCCGGAGTTCGCGTCCGAGGCCTGGAAGGTGATGAAGCAGCCCGGCTTCCTGTCGCGTAAAGAAATTACAGAGTACTACGCCGCGCGCACGGGACGTTCGGTACGCGATATGGCGTTTTACGAGGCGCTGGCGATCTGGAAACTGGCCATCCTGCTCGAAGGCAGCTATTCGCGCCACCGTGCAGGTACGACGGACGATCCGTTCTTCGAACAATTGGAAGCCGGCGTACCCGCCCTGGCCCGCCGCGCCTTGAGCATTTGCCGGCAGGCATAAGTTCCCTGGCGACCGCAAGGGAGTGAAACGACTTTGAGACACGGATAGGAACAACACGATTACATGCAAGCAGACCCTTTTTTAATTCACCGCGAAAACGCGGCTGAACTCTTCATCGTGCGTCACGGCGACGCCATCCCCGGTGCGGATGAGATTATTCCGAGCGGCATTTACGACGACTTGCCCCTCAGCCGGCTTGGGCGCGAGCAAGCGCAGTGGCTCGCCGACCGGCTCGGCGCGCTTCCGTTCAGCGCCATCTACAGCAGTCCCCTGCTGCGCTGCCGCCAGACGGCCGCACCCCTGGCAGAGGGCCTGCGGCTGGCGCCCGTGATTGTGGAAGATCTGAAAGAGGTCCGGCTCGGCAATGTTCGCCCCTGGCCGGAAGATAAGGCCGACCTGGCAGCGCTTACAGCAGCTCTGCAGGAGCGCCAGCGGGAAATTGTGCGGCTGGCGGGATCGAGCGGTAACTGGGATGCGATTCCTGGCAGCGAGCCATCAAAGGACTTCCGCCGCCGCGTCGTCGAGGCGTGCGATACCATCGCGAGCCGGCATATCGGGCAGCGCGTGCTGATTTTCGCGCATGGCGGCGTAGTAAACGCGTACGCCGCCGAAACGTTAGGGCTGGAACGCGACTTCTTTTATCCCGCCGCGAATACTTCGATTACGGTGGTGCGCGTCGCGGGGAAGCAGCGCGTGCTGTTCATCCTGAATGACATCGGGCATATCAAGCGCCTTGTGTAGATAACGTACTGCTACGATGCTTGTCCAGTAAGAAGGCCATAGAACAGCAATAGCGCCGCCGAGGCTATCACAAGGAACGCGACGACCAGCCCGATGTTGGTCAGGATGCCCAGGCGCTGGTCGGACATGATCTTGCGGTTGTTGCCTACCAGCAAGACATACACGACAAGCACCGGTGTAAGGACCCCGTTTAGCACGTTCGCCCAGAACAACAACTGGATCGGATCGACGTGTACGAGCGCCAGCGCCATGCTTATGACGAGCGCGACCGTCAGGATCAGGTAAAAGCCTTCATTCTGCCAGGGCTTTTTCGAGAGACCTGCTGGCCAGCCGAAGGTACCCGCCACGGCATACGAGGTGCTGGCGAGCAGGATGGGGATAGCGATCACGCCCGCCCCGATCAGTCCAATCGCGAATAGATATTTCGCGAACGGCCCTAGCAGGGGCTGCAGCGCCCTGGCCGCATCGGCTGCCGTGCTGATCTGCCCGTGATGCACGAAGATGGTGGCCGCCGTGCAAACGATGATGAAATAGGCCACCAGGTTGCCGCTGATGACACCGGCAGCAATATCAAGGGCCGCCATGTGAATCTTACGTTGCATGCGACCCGGGCGTTTCTGTTCCTTTTCGCCCTGCACTTGCCAGAAGATGGTATAGGGCGAGATGGTCGCGCCCAGGATGGCAACCACGCTGCTGATGCTGGCAAATTTGAAATCGATCTGCGGCACGAACGTGCGCACCAGCACAGTCCCCCAGTTGGCGCCGGAAAAAATTGCGGTGATGAGATAGGCCACGAATGCCAGGCTCAGAGCAATAAAAACTTTTTTGATGGTCTCAAAATTGCGGTAGACGGTGAGGTACCAGAGCGCGGCGGCAACGGGGACAATGAACCAGAAGTATGACAACCCGGTAATCAGTTCAAACCCACTCCCGATTGCCACCAGATCGGCGGCGACCAGGGCGACATTCGCGACGATGAGGACAAGAGAGGCGAGCACTGCCACCCTGCGACCGTAATGAACGCGCAGGATCTCCGCCATCCCGCGCTGCGTCACACGTCCGATCTTAGCGCAAGCAAACTGCACCGCCTGGTAGAGGGGCGTTGAAAGTAGCATGAGCCAGAGGTGGCCATAGCCGTTGGCCGCGCCGTCGATTGAATACGCGCCTATCGCCGAAGAGTCATTGCCGGCCATACCGGTGAGAAAGCCAGGGCCAACAATGTTTAGAACGAGCTTGAGCTTACTCTGCGGAGAGGGGCTTACCGCCTGCTCCAACTGCTCAGCACGAGGATCATCGCGAGAGCTGTCAGGCGCTATCTTATTGAGCGCCTCCAGCTCTCGCAAACCCTCGGTAGTTGGAACTTTTCGCTCAGCCAGGTCAAGCAGGTCAAGCTCGTCCTCGGAAAGCAGCTCCTCCTCTCCGGTGGACTTCAAAGCCCTTGTTTCGGCCGCGCTTACATCGACGGTGACTTTGCCCTGCTTATTATCCCTGGCCGTTGCTTTGACCGATCGAACGCGATCAGCAGGAATTTCCAGCGTTTTCTTGAAGACCACGCCCTTTTTCACGACAAGCTTCTCGGCGTTTCCGTTGGAGCCCTCGACAACCTCGCTTACCTTCGGCTTACTTATGTCTGACTCTCCAAGATCACCACCCGTCGCCTGCACCTCCATGCCGGGCTGTGGTTCGTTAGCGGCTTGGCGTTGTTTCCCTGGTCGGCCCTGTTTCCTTGGCACGTACTCCCTCTCTTACCCGCGCTGAAGAAAGCATCTCGGGCATTTTTTGGAGATTTACAGAGATACGCTGCCAGAACGACACGAGCTGGCGGCGCATTTCCGAGCCAGGCCTGGGAGCATAGAGCAACGCTGCAACTACACCGATCAGTAAACCCAGGCGGAAGGCCATCTTGCGCCTCCATCGGCGTCGAGAAGCCCGCGCGCGTTTCGCCTGCATAGCATCGCCCGCTTGCTGGATATTTTTCTGCGCGGCCTGCAGATTGCTCTGCGCCCCCTCTTGCACGCTCTTCAGGTTCTTCTTCGCCTGCTTCTGCGCCCTCCTGGCCTGCTTCTGCATGCGCTTCAGATTTTTCGCAGCGCTTTTTTGCATACGCTTCAGATTTTTCTGGGCGCCTTTTTGCATGCTTTGCAGGGAATCCTGGGCGGTATCCAGCCCGCCGCTGACGCTATCCTGGGTTTTAGATAGGCTCGCTTGAGTAACATCCTGGGCCTTCGACAGACCCGCCTGGGTAACGTCCTGGGCCTTCGACAAGCTTGCCTGAATGACCTTCTGGGTCTTCGACAGGCCCGTTTGAGCAGCTTTCTGGGTCTTCGACAGGCCCGTTTGAACAGTATCCTGGGTCTTCGATAGACCCGTCTGAGCAGCCGATAGGCCCGCTTGAACAGTATCCTGGGTTTTAGACAGGCCTGACTGAACTGTGTCTTTCACAGCCGCAACAGTAGACGCACCGTTCTGCTTTGTATCATTGAGTGCATCGGCACTATCAGACACGAAAACAGTTAGTTTTTTCATAAGTACCCCTCACTTTCTTAAGGATATACCTCTTAACCTCTTGCACGTTCTATGTGTAATCAAGGTTTCAAGAAGACAGGGGCACATCAATGCATCTGCACGCGCTTGACGTTGGGGTTGAAGCCCATGAGTTCCGCCGGAACGATGCGCGTATCCTGGCGGCCGAGCGTCTTGTGGCTCGTGATGGTGGGGCGAGTGCTGCGATTTTTGTGCAGGCGGCTGCGATAGGCCGCGTGCAGGATGTATTCGGCCACGCTGGCCACCTTGCGGGGCACCCCGTAGAAGCTGGGGAAGTCGTTGATATCGATCACCATCAGGCCCTGCGGTGTCTCCAGCACGTCTACGCCGTACAGGTCGAGCCCGAAGACCTGTCCGACGCGACGCGCCAGCTTCAGCATATCGCGATCAACGGGTATCTCTTTCTCCTGTACCGTGCCGTGCAGCGGCGAGCTTTTAACGATGGCGTGGACTTCCTGGCCCGTGACGTAGAGTTTGATATCGTAGCCCGTGTTCTCGACGTAGCGCATCGCCAGGTAGTAACTCGTCTCATCCAGCTTCAACTGCACCATCTGCTCAGGCGTATTCACTCTGTGGATGTCTTGCAGCGAGGTGCCGTTGCTCGGCTTGACCACCACCGGGTAAAGTTCCTGCGGCACCTTCGAGAGGGCGCGATAATGCCCGACGAAATAGGTGGTCGGTACGGGCAAGCCGCAGGCCTGGGCATAGGCCACCGAGACGGCCTTATCGCGCACCAGGCGGATGGCGCGCGAATTGTTGATGGTGGGTATCCCGACCGCTTCCGCAGCCTCCAGGATGGTTAGTCCGGGCCCATCCGAAACGGTCTTCAGCACATAAGCGTCATACCTGGTCAGCGAGAGGTCGGTCAGGCTGGTCACGGCGGCGTAGGGCTGCAACACATCGATCTCGTGCCCCCACTGCTGCAACTGGTCGGCCACGACCATCGGCATCGGCTTATTGACATATCTTTCTTCCAGGATAAAGCAGAAGCGCATCGACTCGTCCTCCTCACAAATGGCGCTAAGTTCAGGTATTTTGTGAGCATAGTATACTCCGAATCGGTGGGGAAGAATAGGAGATGTTTCACAAAAAAAGGAGGACGATACCCCCAGAATCGCCTTCAGCGGTTTTCTTAATTCATGTTGATAACCCCGGTGGAATGTGATATAATTATGCTCAGAACCTAGGAGACTTTTTGAGAAAAGTGGGCATCCGTCCACTTTTCTGCTTGACTGGACCTTTTTTACACACGAACGCCGTTGCAGCGTGCAACGGGTAGCACTCGAAAAAATGATGTTACCGTCCACGGGGCGACTAGCGGAGGAGCAAGGCATATGAGGAGCGAATTTCAGGCTGCCATCGCACAACTGATTGCCGAGAAGGGGTTACCCCGCGAAGTGGTCATGGAAACCGTCGCCACCGCGTTGCTGGCCGCATATCGCAAGAGCTATGGCGGCGGAGAAAATATTCGCATCGAGGTTGATAAGAATGGCGAGGTGCGAGTGTGGGCCGCCAAGCGCGTCGTGGCACAGGTAGCAGACCCCACCGATGAAATTTCCCTGGCCGAGGCACAGCGCCAGGATCCTCATGCCGCACTCGGGCAGACCATCGATGTCGATTCGTCGTACATCTTCAATAAGATCCCTGCCCAGACGGCCAAACAGGTCATCTTGCAGCGCATCCGCGAAGCCGAGCACGAGTACCTCTACGAACAGCTCAAAGACTGGACGGGCGAGATTCGCCTGGGCGTCCTGACGCGTAGAGACCCGGTGCGCGGCTGGCTGCTCGACTTTGATAAAGCCGAGCGAGTCGAAGGCGTGATGCCGCCGGGCGAAGAGGTGCCGACCGAAAGGTACCGCGTGGGACAGCGCCTGCGCGTCTACGTCTACGATGTTCGCCGCGTGCCGGGGCGCATGCTCCAGATCATGGTCTCACGCACCCACCGCGACCTGGTACGTCGCCTGTTCGAGCAGGAGGTGCCCGAAATCTACGAAGGGACGGTCGAGATCAAAGCCATCGCGCGCGAGCCCGGCAGCCGTTCGAAGGTCGCGGTCGTGGCGCGCCAGGAGGGTCTTGATCCCATCGGCTCGTGCGTGGGCGTGCGCGGCTCGCGTATCAACAACATCGTGCACGAACTGAACGATGAGAAGATCGACATCATCCAGTGGAGCCCCGACCAGGCCAACTTCGTCGCCAATGCGCTCAGCCCGGTGAAGCCGCTCAAAGTACAACTGCGCGATTCCGATCATACCGCGCTCGTGACGGTCAACGAAAAGCAGTTGTCGCTCGCCATCGGTAAAGATGGGCAGAATGCGCGGCTGGCCGCAAAGCTGACCGGCTGGCGCGTGGATGTGACCAAACCGGCCGAAGGCGAGGTCTTCGAGGAGCAATTCGAGGAGCGACACGAGCCGGCCGCCGCCTACACCGGCCGCCGTGATCGAGGCGGTGAGCGTGGCGGTGATCGGGACCGCTCATCGGGCCGTCGCGACCGCTATGACCGTGGAGGCGACCGCGATCGCGGTGGTCCCAAGCGCACGCCATACCAGCGCAGCGGCGGCGGCGGCAGGCACACCAGCGGACCTCTCGATGACGACGAATGATGGGAGTGAGGAATACTACGATGGCGAAAGCCGTGAAGCAGCAGGGGAGACGTCCTAAACATATACCTATGCGCACCTGTATCGCGTGCAAGGAAACCAAGCCCAAGCGCGAACTCCTGCGCGTAGTACGCACACCGGATGGTCATGTCCTGCTAGACGCCACCGGCAAGAAATCCGGGCGCGGCGCATACATCTGCGCCCGGCTCTCGTGCTGGGAGACCGCGCTCAAGAAGAAGCGCCTCGAGCAAGAATTCGAGCTGGCCCTCTCCGAGGAAGACCGGGCAGGGCTGGCTGCCTTCGTGGCTACGCTTCCAAAAGATTAATAGGTTGCAAAGAGGCACTCAGTAGGCTATACTAAAACAAACATTTCCGTCGGATAGGCGTTTGCCTGTCCCTGTTCACCATAAGGAACCAGGCAGCAATAGTTACACAGTTATGAGTCACCATATCTCTTCTCTTAATAGAGGCACAGCCCCCCGTTCGGAGGGCAGTTTTGGCACGGTTTGCGGAGCGACAGCTATGAACTAAGAACCATAGCCCCTACGCCGGTGAGCGCAGACTTCTTTATATGCCGGGTACTGCACCAACGAGGGCCTGTCTCCTTCCTGTCTGATGGGAAGGGACAGTCCTTTTTATGTGGCTGTGAAGAGAGAAATAATAGAAGGGGGTCTTCTTTCATATGAATAAACCATCTGAATCCCCAGATGCAAAAGAGCAGGCAAAGTCTGCTTCGGCCCGCACCACTCGTCCGGCGACGAAAAAGGCGGAGGAGGTTACTCCAACGGCCAGGGAAGCCACTGCTAAAGCGGCTGTTTCCCAGCGCGCCACATCTGCTCCTGCCAGGAGCGGCACGAGTCCCGCCAATACGACGAGCGCTGCACCTGCCGCTCGCCCCGTACGTCCGGCAGCAGAGCGCACAGGCGCCGCGCCCGCGACAAAGCAGCCGGCAACCCCGGCACAGCGTAGCGCAGCAGCGAATCGTCAATCCGCCCCGGCGCCCACCGCGCAGCCAGGCGCCCGCAACGGGGGAACGCCATCGGCTCCGCAGCGTACTCACGCACCGCAGGGTAGTCAGCAGACACGGCATTCAACAACTACAGCTCGCCCTACCCAGGATGCCAGACCCGCAGGCAGAAGCGGAGCGACGCATCCTGGTACGGCCGGCACAACTGGTACGGCTCGCCCGTATGGAACAACGCGGCCGTCTGGTACGCGACCCGGCGGCGCGCCACACTCGCGTGGCGCGCGTCCCACCACGCCAGCGCAGAGGACCGCGGAGCGGCGACCCGCAGCCGTCAAGGAAAAGCCCACCGGCCCGATCTCCATCCCGGCGCAAATCGTTGTGAAAGACCTGGCAGACCTGCTGCATGCCACGCCGAACGAGGTCATCAGCGATCTGATCAAAAAGCACAGCATCTTCGCGAATATCAACCAGGTTATCGATTATGACAAAGCAGCCCTGGTCGCGCAGGACCTGGGGTTCGAGCCGACGCAGAGCGCCGTTGCTGCCACGCCTGCCGTGCAGCGCGAGCGCACAACAGGCGCTCTCACCCAACAAGCGGCGGAAGTGCGCAGTGAGGATGAGAACCTGGTGGTAATTCCTCCCGTCGTCACTATCATGGGTCACGTCGATCATGGCAAGACGACGCTACTGGATACCATCCGCAAGACGAAGGTCGCGGCGAGCGAGGCAGGCGGTATTACACAGCATATCGGCGCGTACCAGGTAGAGGTGCAGGGCAAGAAAATCACATTCCTGGATACGCCCGGCCACGAGGCGTTCACAGCCATGCGCGCGCGCGGAGCGCAGGTGACGCACATTGCAGTCATCGTAGTGGCCGCAGATGACGGCGTGATGCCGCAGACGCGCGAGGCCATCGACCACGCCAAAGCAGCCAACGTACCGATTATCATAGCGCTCAACAAGATTGACAAGCTCGATGCCAACCCTGACTACGTGAAGCAGCAGCTCGCGGAAATCGACGTGGTTGTCGAGGATTACGGCGGCGATGTGATCTGTGTGCCTGTTTCGGCGCGCAAAGGCACCGGCATCGACGACCTGCTGGAAATGATCCTGCTCGTCGCCGAAATACAGGACATTCGCGCGAATCCCAACCAGCTCGCCACCGGCACGATCATCGAGGCGCGCCTGGAGAAGAGCAGCGGCCCGACCGCGACGGTGCTCGTGGCGAATGGGACGCTCAAGATGGGCGATAACGTCGTCGTCGGCTCGATGGCCGGCAAGGTGCGCGCCATGTTCAACGATCGCGGCAAGCGCATCCAGAAAGCGCCGCCAAGCACGCCGGTCAGCATCCTGGGACTGCCAGAGGTGCCCCGCGCTGGTGATCACCTGGAAGCGGTGGCCGAAGAGCGCACTGCCAGGCAGCTCGCCACTCAAACGGCGGAGCAGCGCCGCAGCGAAAGCCGTCCCCTTGGCCAGGTCAGCCTCGATACGCTTTATACGCAGATGCAGGAGGGCAAAGTCAAGGAACTGAATATCGTCCTCAAGTGCGATGTGCAGGGTTCGGCTGAAGCCATCAAGAACGCGCTCTCCAAAATAGGGGATGAGAACCTCAAGGTGCGCCTGATCCACGAGGGCATCGGCAATATCAGCGAGACCGATGTTCACCTGGCAGGCGCGTCCGACGCGATCATCATCGGCTTCAACGTCAAGGCCGACGGGGCCGCGCAGCGCCTGGCCCAGGAAGAAGGCGTCGATATCCGCTACTACAATATCATCTATAAGCTGCTCGATGATATCGAAGCGGCCCTGACGGGCATGCTGGAACCGACTTACCGCGAGGTGATCGAAGGTCACGCTGAAATCCAGCAGACCTTCAAGGCAGGCAAAAACACCGTGATTGCCGGATGCCGTATCCTCGACGGCAAGATCACACGTTCCTCGCAGGCGCGTCTCCTGCGTAGGAATGAACGCGTCTGGGACGGCAAGGTCGCCTCACTGCGCCGCGGCAAGGACGATGTGCGCGAGGTGTCGAGCGGCTACGAGTGCGGCATCGTCCTCGAGGACTTCACCGACTTCGAGGTCGGCGACATCATCGAAGCCTACTCACAGGAGAAAGTGAAGCCCGGCTCTTAGGGTAAAATAAATGTAGGGGAACAACCGATGCCTAATCCACATAGACAAGAGAAGCTCGGCGAGCTGATCGCCGTCGAACTGAGCGATCTGCTGCGCACGCGCGTCAAGGACCCGCGCGTCGGTTTCGTCAGCATCACCCGCGTCGAGGTGAGTGGCGATTACCGTCACGCTAAAATCTATACCAGCGTGATGGGGAACAAGGACGAGCAAAACGGCACGATGCGCGCGCTGCAGCACGCCACAGGCTTCCTGCGCCACGAGCTTGCCGGCCGCCTCGACCTGCGCTACACCCCCGAGATCGTGTTCAAACTCGATCACTCCATCGAGGAGGGCGCGCGCATCCTCGACCTCATCAAGGAAGTGGGAAGTGAGCAGCCGGTCGATGAAGGAAGCGCTCATGAGTGAAGAGGCACGCGGGCTGGATGCGCAGTTGAACCCGGAGCTCGTCCTGGAGGCAATGGCCATGATCGAGCCGGCGCAGCGCATTTTGCTGATTGCCCACGAGCATCCCGACGGCGATTGCATCGGCTCGGCGCTGGGTCTCGCACGTATCCTGGGCCTGCTGGGCAAAACGTGCGTGGCCGCCTGCGCCGATCCCGCGCCGGGCAACCTGTCGTTCCTGCCCGGCATCGCCGGCCTGCGGCAAACCCTCGAAGACGAGAACTTCGACCTGGTAATCGCCCTGGATGCCGGGGAGTTCTACCGCTTCGGCGGCCTCTACGAGGCGCACCGCGACTTCTTCGACCAGGCTCGCGTGCTCAACCTGGACCATCACGTCAGCAGTGATGGCTGCGGGCAGGTCAACATCATCGACCCCACCTCGGCGGCGACCGCCGAACTGCTCGTGCTGTTCCAGCAGCAGGCGCACCTGCCTCTCGACCGAGACGCGGCCCTGTGCCTGCTGACCGGCCTCATCACCGATACCAGTTCGTTCCAGTTCACCAACACAACCCCGCGCAGCTTTGAAGTGGCGGCTGTGCTGCTGTGCGCCGGGGCCATCCCCGAAACGGTCGTGCAGCCCATCTATCGCACGCGGCCGCTAGCGCAGGTGCGCTTCCAGTCCATGATCCTCGCCAGCGCGCAGACCGCCTGCGAGGGCCGCCTGATCTGGGCGATGGCGACCGATGCAACGCTCGCGGCGGCCGGCGCCACGCCGGACATGGACGAGAACACGTCGGGCATGATGCGCGACATCGAGGGCGTCCAGGTGGCGGCCTTCTTCAAAAACTACGGCGACCCGACCACCACGCACCTGAGCCTGCGCTGCGCCAGACCCTACAACGCGGCAGAGATCTGCCAGCGCCTCAGCCAGGGTCGCGGCCAGGGCGGCGGCCACCCCCGCGCGGCAGGCGCCACGCTCTATATGCCCATCGAGCAGGCCGTGGAGTTTGTGGTAGGGGAGCTAAAGAGGGAGATGGAGCCGCCTGTCCCTACCGATGTCGCCCAGAACTAAACCATATGGATGGAATACTCAACATCAACAAGCCCACCGGCATGACCTCGCACGATGTCGTGGCCAGGGTGCGCAAGCTGCTCGCACAGCGGCGCGTCGGCCACGCGGGAACGCTTGACCCGGCGGCGAGCGGCGTGCTGCCTATCTGTGTTGGGCAGGCTACGCGCGTCGCCGAATACCTCAGCGAGAGCGGCAAGGCTTACCGCGCCACGCTCTACTTCGGCATCGAAACCGATACGTACGATGCCGAGGGTACAGTCGTGCAAACGACTACCACCGCTACCCTGTCGCGCGCATATATCGAGTCGCTGCTGCCGGCTTTCCTCGGCGAGCAGATGCAGGTTCCGCCGCGCTACTCCGCCATCAAGTTGCAAGGCCAGCCTGCCTACAAGCGTGCCAGGGCCGGCGAGGAACTGGCGCTCGCCGCGCGCCCCGTCACCATCTCCCACCTGGACATTCTCGACTGGCATCCGCCACAGCTTACCCTCGAGATCGAATGCAGCAAGGGTACCTACATCCGCTCACTGGCCCATGATCTCGGCGAGCGCTCAGGCTACGGGGCGCACCTGTGCGCCCTGGTTCGCACGCGCAGCGGCCCATTCCGGCTGGCCGACAGCATCACGCTCGAACAGCTCGCGGAAGCCGCCGCCCAGGGGAGCGTCGGGGAATATCTCTACCCGGCGGATATGGCGGTGGAGCAGTATCCCACCATCACACTCGACGAGGAGACAGCAGCGCGCGTGCGGCACGGCAACGCATTCAGCGGCTATGGCGAAGCACAGGATGCGGGTGAACAGAAGCTTGGCGCGGGTGTACGATGACAGCGGGCGGTTTCTGGCGATTGCAGGGTGGGATGCAGAGAGAGGGGTATGGCAGCCGGTGAAGGTGTTTGAATAAGCACATTTTCCGTTTACTTCTCCTGGCTGCTGTGATACTATTAGGCCTGAAAACCTGGGAGGATAGTCACACGAACAACGTATGGATCTAACTACAACTGTATCGAGCGATCAACCGATTGCCATTACGATTGGCAATTTTGATGGGATTCACCGGGGACATCTGCAGTTGCTGCGCGAGCTGGGGGAAGTTGCGCGCGAGACCGGCAGCACACCGGTCATGGTGACGTTTAACCCGCACACGCTGCTGGTGGTGAGGCCTGGCATCGAGCTGGAATGCCTCACGACACTGGAGGAGAAGCTGGCGCTGGCGAAACGCTACGGGGGGGTGAGTAACTCCATTGTTGTACATTTTACAACTGAGGTAGCGAGTCTGAGCGCCGGGGCGTTTCTGGACGAACTGCGCGCACGCTTCGCGATCAAGGCCATGGTGGTGGGAAGCGATTTTAGCCTGGGGCACAACCGCATGGGCAATATCGCCTTTCTGCGGCAGTACGGGCAGGAGCATGACATTCTCGTCAAGGCTATCCAATTGGAAGAGGCGGAACGCACACGCATAAGCAGTACGCGCATCCGTTCATTGGTAAGTGAGGGACACATTGCTGAGGCAAATGAACTGTTGGGCCACCCCGTCATCGAGAGCGGCATCGTCGTACGACGGCGATCAGCGCGGCAGGCTGCTGGGCTATCCGACGGCGAACCTGCTCCCGCAGCCACATAAACTGCTTCCGGCCAACGGCATCTACGCAGCGCGCGTGTATATAGGAAACCTAGCTAAAAGTGACGGGTCTGGAAACGCACCCGTCTTGTATAATGAGTCGCAGGTAGCGTGGAAGAGCGCGGTCAGTGTCGGGGTCCGCCCGATGTTCGATGGAAAGAAGCGCGTGGTTGAGGCGTACTTGCTGGATACTGAACTTGACCTGTACGACCGGTTGATTATAATAGAGTTTGTGGCGCGCTTGCGCGACGAAGAACGTTTTGATAGTATCGATGCGCTGATAGCACAGATGGCCCGCGATGTACAGCAGACGCGGCTGCTCTTATAAAAAGGAACGTGCAGGGTGAAAACTCGTCAGAACCCGCTCAACAAGGTCGAAGCGTTTATGCAGCGCATTGTGGAGGGGCCTTTCGCGTTTTTTTTCCCGACAAAGCTACAGCCCGCGCAGATCGCTCGCCGGCTCGAACGCGCCATGGAGGACGGGTCGCTGATCCAGGGAGAAGGATGGCGCCTGGCGCCTGAAATCTACGACATCTATCTCAGCTACAAAGATCACCAGCAGTTGCAGCCCGTCGAGGCCACCTTAAAACAGGGCTGGGAAGAGCAACTGGTGCATTTCGCGCGCTTGCACAATTATACGCTACGCGTGAACCCGGTCTTTCGCCTGCATCCCAGCAGTAATCTGCGCGTGGGCGATATGCATATCGAGGCCACGTTGATCGACAAGAGCATCAATAACGAGAGTGGCATCATGCATACGCAGTCGCTGAGCAAGGAGCAACTGGCGCAGTTGCAGATGCAGTTACAGGCGGCGGGACAGCCAATGCCGGGTATAACCAATCCACCCGGCTACGGGGGCATGACTAACCCTTCCGGCGTTCAGCCGACATACGCTCCCGCTATACCGCAGGCGTGGCTGACCATCCGACTGTCACAATCGGGCAACCAGAAGGATTACCGCATCGAGAAGCCGGTCGTCAATATTGGCCGGCAGCTTACCAATGATATTATTGTTGAAGACAAACGAGTTTCGCGCTACCACGCCCAGATCAAATATCAGGCTGATGGGCAATTCACAATTTATGATCTCGGCAGCACCAATGGCATCACGGTGAACGGCACACCGAACCTGCGTATGCACGTCTTGCAGAACGGTGACCGCTTCACGATTGGCAGTTATGACTTTTACTTTCAGCGAAGATAAGGGGCGGGTTGCCGCAAAGGAAACCCTGTTAATCGATTATGACGTTAGATGTGTTCTTATTGATCTTACGAATATTGCTGATCATCTTGCTCTACCTCTTCCTGATGCAGGTCGTCATCGCCATCTCGCGCGACCTGCGGAAAACGTCAGCCGGCGTCGAGCGCGGCGCCGGGAAGGATGCGCCCGTAGTGGGTCACCTGGTGGTGGTTGACAGCGGCCCGAGCCGCATTGTGCCGGGAACCAGCTACCCGTTGAAAACGCAGACCACCATCGGGCGCGGCCCTACGAACACCATCCAGATACCGGAGAGCTTCATCTCGGGCGAGCATACGCGCATGTGGTTCCGCAACGGCACCTGGTTCGTGCAGGATGCCGGCAGTACCAACGGCACCTTCCTGAATAACCAGCCGGCGCGCGAAGCCCTGCCGGCGCGCTTTGGCGACATGGTACAGGTCGGATATATTCGTTTTCAGTTGAAGCAGTAAAAAACTAGAGAGACAATAGAGATCAGGCATTTGTATGAGAAACCTCCTTCAACGCTATCGCTGGAAAGAACTCGGACTCTTCATCATCCCATTCATGATCCTGCTGCTGGGCATGATACAGTTGCCCTTATCCCGCTATTACGAGGTGGAGATCAACAAAGGCCAGAATACGATACCGTTTAGCACGGCTATTCTCCCAACCGTCAGCTCACTCATCCCCATCATTGGCCTGATCGTTGTGCTGGTGCTGGTTAACGTTACATTCAGCTTATTTTACCCCAGGGCCGACCAGATTCTCCTGCCGCTCGTCGGCCTGATGAGCGGCATCGGTGTGCTGATGGCAACGCGCCTGCAGACGGTACCCGCCATCGGCGACCCGATCCTGGGTGCTCGCCAGTTGCTGTGGGTGATCATCGGGCTGTTCGTCTGCATCATCACGCTGTTCGGCCTGCGCAGTATGGGCTGGCTGCGGCGCTATAAGTATACCTGGGCCGCGCTCGGCATCTTTCTGGTTGCGGCCACGCTGGTCAACGCCCTGCGTGTGAAGAACTTCAATTCTCCCACGCACGACCAGTTGAACTTCGGCCCGCTCAACCTCCAGCCATCCGAACTGCTGAAAATCTTTATCGTGATCTTCTTCGCCGGCTATCTCAGCGACAATATCGACGTGATCGCCGAAGGCAACTTCCTGATCGGCCCATTCCGCACACGTTTCGGAGAAATCGGGCCGCTTCGCCTGCCGCCGCTTCGCCAGCTTGGCCCGCTGGCTCTTATGCTGGCCATCTCGCTGGTGTTGTTCCTCTTCATTCGCGAACTGGGCCTGGCGCTGCTGATCTACGGCATCTTCCTGGCCATGCTCTACCTGGGCAGCGGCAAGCTCTCGTACGTTATTGTCAGCCTGCTGGTCTTCTTCGTGTTGGGCTTCCTTGGCTATAAAATTTTTCCCTATGTGCAGGCGCGCTTCACGACTGTCTCCATTGACCCGGTGAACTGCCAGCGGTTCGGGCCAGCCTGCCCTCAACAACTCGCCGAGGGGTCCGCGTTCCAGGTTCTACAAGGCCTGATCGCGCTCGCCAGCGGCGGCATTCTCGGCACGGGTATCGGCCTGGGTCACGCCGGGGCCTTCGTGCCGGTCGTGCAATCCGATATGATCTTTACGCAACTTGGCGAGGAACTGGGGCTGGCCGGGCTGTTCGCCATCATCGGCCTCTACCTGCTGATTATCTACCGGGGCTATCACATCGCAATCGAGGCAAGTGACCCCTTCAACCAGTTGCTCGCCGCCGGCCTGACATCGATCTTTGCCATCCAGGCCTTCGTCATCATGGCAGGCAACATGAAATTTCTGCCGCTCACAGGTCTCCCGCTCCCCTTCCTCAGTTATGGAGGCAGTTCCATCATCGCTAACTACATTATCATCGGCATCCTGCTGCGCATCTCGCATATTACAGCAATGGAGCGCAAAGCATCAGAGTGACACGCTCGCTCTTTTCTTTGCCCACTTGCTTGTTACATCTCTCCATACATGCTATACTGCCCTTATCAGAAATGATGCAATGTAGAAGAATCTATGTATTCGGACACTTCTGGAACAGGGAATATGGGTCAATACCAGCAGTGGCTACGTTACCAGGAAATCGACAACAGCCTGCGCAAGACACGTCAGGCGCTCGAGGAAGAGCTGGCACAGCTTGAGAGCCAGCTTGATACTGTCTTTTTAGAGCAACAGGATGAAGACGAGTATCCCTTGAATGGCAACCCGATTATCTCCGCTTTATTAACTTCACTCGAATTTCCCAATGCCCACATACCCGATCAGGCCTACGTGGAAAACGCCTCGCCGGCGGCAATATTCTGGCAACCGGCAGGTGAACCAGATATCGAGCTGCTGCCTGAGGATATGAGCGCTTTCCTGGACGAAGAGAGCAATACTGAGCCGCGTATGGAATTGCCCTGGTGGCTGAGCAGGATCACGAACGGGACAAATGAAAACGGTGAAGAGCCTGTGCCAGAGCGAGGAGGTAACAATACGAACCGCCTGGTACAGCGCTGGATCGAACGATGGGGCCGCCAACCCGTGCCACCATCTGAAGCAGAAAACGACGAAATGGATGGTGAATAGTCGCGTGGAACAGGCATTTCTCGACCAGCTACAGACCATCTTTGCCTCGCTGCAACCGGAGGAGGTCGAGCAATTTTATGCAGCCTACCGGCAGTGGCTCCTGCAACAACGCATCGTAGAGCTGCGGCAGCGTCTCGTCGTCTTGCAGGAACACATCGGCGAGAACGAACTGCGCATCCAGCAGTATAGACCTTCGCCTATGGCCCTCGCCTCGATTGCGCGCCTGCAGTCCAACGGCGTGAGCGACATAGACCTGATCGATCAGATGCTCGAACGAGGTGAGGACTGGCTCGATACCACCATGCAGCATCTCGATTACTTCGAACAATTCGAGAATTTCCTCAGCGACGACTATACCCAGTGGTGTCGCCGCGCCCTGGAAGGCGCCTTCGAATGGATGGATTCAATGCTCACGGCGGGAGCCGTTTCCCCATCCGCCGTGGCTGACGCGCATGGGGAAACAGCCTACAGCGAGGACGCTGGGGAAACCGAAGCGATGCTGCTGCAAAAGCTCGCCAGCGAGGCGGAGGACGATCAGCTTGCCGGAGAAGAGCCGACGTTGAAACAACCAGCGGCGAAATTGCCGGTGCCGGACGAAGCACAGTTACAGCAGGTCGCGGTCGAAGATGCACCACTCGAGACTGGCGAAGCCGGAACTGGTCAGCAGCCCGGAACTGGCGAAGCCGGGGCAGACGAAGAAAAGGAAATGACGCCGGACGAGGCAGCGCTAGAGCGCGAGGAGATCAGAGCGAACGAAGCGCCTACCGGGGATGAGGAGAATGCGACAGGTGAAACAACTGCCGGCGAGGAGAACAAGCTGCCGGGCCAGCCCGTCATAATGGGCACGGGCGCTGAAAGCAGCAGTGATATCAAGCACGAACAGCCGGTCCTGGCGGAGCTTACTGTAGTGGAGCACACTGAAACAAACGGGGCATCCGCCGCTGACGACGAGTTACCTGCCGTTAACACGTGGGAAGAACAACCATCGCCACCCTCTCCCGCACCCATGACCCGCAGAAGGAAGCGCAGCATAATGCTCAGGCTGGTTGCGAAGTTGTTGGGCTGGTAAAAGATACGATTTTGTGAAGTAGGGCACAATCCTGGTTGGTATGGCATAGAGCGCCGGTCCTCGCCCCGGTCACTGATTGCCGCGTTCGCGCCAGTAACCCGGGGGCGGAAAAAGATACTGTGGTCCGTGCGACTGAGCCAGCGATTGCGTCCCAGGCATGGGCACAACCACTTGAGGTGAAGACTGCCATAGCTGAGCTATGGGAGGCTGCGAGAACGCCGCGAAGTCTCCGGGCTTCGCAGCTTCCAGTTCCGCCACCCGTTTTTGCAGTCTGCGCAGCTCGCGGCGCTCCCGCACAGCCGAAATGAACGTCACCACGTAGAGCAGCAATGCACCCTGGAGAAACGAGAGCAACAACAGCACTCCCAGCGACAGTGCTGGTGGACGCCAGACAAATAGCGCCAGGTGAACGTCCATCGATAGCGTGGAGAAGTTCTGGAAGGCCAGTAAAGTTATCGCCCCGCCTGCCAGCGCAAAGATGATTAGCACCAGGTACAGCACGATGTTCTCCTACTCAAACACAACTGGATCGACATCCTGCACAGCCTGCACAGCCTCGCAGGACTGATGGAACTACAGGATACAGTTACAATAAACCCTACCTGACCGCCGTTTTTTCCGATGATAGGAAGAATGCATAGTTGCTTGACAAGCGCGTGGCTTCATACCATACTAATCAAAACACTAGTCCAGGCGTGTTGAATGATGTGGGCCACCTGGAGAGTCAGAGGCATTTCCGTGCTATTCGAAGATTACCTGAAAGACAATCCCATCCATAGCCCGATTAGAACGCAGTATCTGCAGATCAAGCGGCAGAACCCCGATGCCCTGCTCTTCTTCCGCATGGGCGATTTCTACGAGATGTTCGATGACGACGCGGAGATTGTGGCCCGCGAACTCGAAATTGCCCTGACGCGCCGCGATTGGGGGCGTGGGGAAAAGTCGCCGATGGCGGGCGTGCCGCATCACGCCATCGATGGCTATGTCGCGAAGCTGGTCGGCAAGGGCTACCGCGTGGCCATATGCGAGCAGACCAGCGATCCCGCGCTCTCGAAGGGGCTGGTTGATCGCGAGGTGGTGCGCATCGTCACACCCGGCACGGTCATCGATCCGGCCATGCTAGCCGCCAGGCGCAACAACTTCCTGGCGAGCGTAGTCGTCGGGCGCGAAGCCGCGGGCATCGCCTACGTCGATATCACCACCGGCGAATTTGCCGTGACGCAGTTCAGCACGCCCGAACCCGAACTGGCCCTGCAGCAGGAGATGGCGCGCGTCGCCCCCGCCGAGGTACTGGTAGAAGCGCGCCACAGTCACCTGGGCAGCCGCAAAAAGCGCTGGCTGGCGGCAGTCATGAGCGAAAAAACAGTGACGCGTGTCGGCAGCAACGGCAATCCCAACGCCGATGTCGATGAAACGCTCGCGACCGCCCACGATACCTATAACCCGGGCACGAATGGTAACGGTAACGGTAATGGTAACGGCGACGAGGCCTCTCCCATCCAACCGGACGACGATGAAGACGATACCGCGCCGATGGCCAGGCTACTGGCGGGCGTCGCGGGTCACGTTACGCCCTACGACGCGCGTTACTTCGCGGAAGACGACGCGCGCCACCGCCTGATGACGCACTTCGAGGTGGCCTCGCTCGAGGGATACGGCTGCGCCCACCTGCCCCTGGCTATTCGCGCGGCCGGCGCAGTGCTGGCCTACGTGCAGGAAACGCAGAAAGGATTGCTGCGCCACCTGACCTCGCTGGAGACCTACTATACCAGCGAGTACATGACGCTCGACCAGCATACGCGGCGTAACCTGGAGCTCTTCGAGAGCGGGCGCAGCGGGACTGTCAAGGGTTCGCTGCTGTGGGTGCTGGACAAGACGCGCACCCCCATGGGCGGGCGGCTGCTGCGCCGCTGGATCGGCCAGCCCCTGCTCGATATCGCCATCCTGCAACATCGCCAGCAGGTCATCGGCGAGCTGCTGTCCGACACCCTGGCACAGGCGCGCCTGGCGGAGGGCCTGAAACGCGCCGGGGATATCGAACGGCTGGCGAACCGCGTGCGCCAGCGCATTGCCTCGCCGCGCGACCTGATAGCGCTGGCCGGCGGCCTGAGGGCGGCTGCCGAGGTGCGCAGCGGCCTGGGCGCTATGCTCGATGAGGCAGGAGCGCAGATGCCTGCCCTGGCGCAGGTGGCGCGCCGGCTGGCGGATAACGACGAAACCATCGCCTTGATCGAGCGCGCCATCATCGATGAGCCGCCGTTAAACACGTCCGAGGGCGGCATCATGCGCCCCGGTTACAGCGAGGAACTCGACAAGGTCAAAGAGACGTCCACACACGGTCAGTCTTGGATCGCCGAGATGGAGCAACGCGAGCGACGGCGCACCGGCATCAGTAACCTCAGAGTTGGCTATACGAAAGTCTTCGGCTATTTCATCGAGGTCACCAACTCTAACCTGGGCCGCGTGCCGCAGGACTACATCCGCAAGCAGACGCTGACCAACGGCGAGCGCTTCATCACGCCCGATCTGAAGGAATACGAGACGCTCGTCCTCAACGCGCAGGAGCGCAGCGGCAAGCTGGAAAGCGAACTCTTCGCCCAGTTGCGCGCCGACATCGCCGTGCATGCCACGGAGCGCATTCTGGATACCGCCCATGCCCTGGCCGAGATCGATGTCTACCTCAGCCTCGCCAACGTCGCCGCCCAGCATAACTACTGCCGTCCGCAGCTCAACGACAGCGACACCATCCACATCGTAGCGGGCCGGCACCCCGTCATCGAGCAGTCCCAGACCGAGACGCCCTTCATCCCCAACGACGCGGAACTCTCCAACCGCGCGGCGCAAATATTGATTATCACCGGCCCGAATATGGCGGGCAAATCGACCTACCTGCGCCAGGTGGCCCTGATCGTGCTAATGGCGCAAATCGGCAGCTATGTGCCGGCGGAGGCGGCCACCATCGGCATCGTGGACCGCATCTTCACGCGCATCGGCGCGCAGGATGACCTGGCGACGGGCCAGAGCACCTTCATGGTGGAAATGGTGGAGACGGCCAACATCCTGCACCACGCCACGCCGCGCAGCCTGGTAATCCTCGACGAAATCGGGCGCGGCACCAGCACCTACGATGGCCTGGCGATCGCGCGCGCCGTCGTCGAATACCTGCACAACAACAAACGCTGCGGTGCGCGCACCCTCTTCGCCACGCACTATCACGAGCTGGTCGAGGTGGCGAAGTCGCTGCCGCGCATCCAGTGCCTGAACGTCGCCGTTACCGAGGACGAGGGCGCTGTAGTCTTCCTGCACAAAATCGTCCCCGGCGGGGCCGACAAAAGCTACGGCGTGCACGTCGCGCAGCTCGCCGGCATCCCCAAACCCGTCGTGCATCGCGCCGAAGAGATCCTGGCCGAACTGGAGCAGAGAGGCGACGAGAAAACGCGCCGCAAAGCCATGCGCGACATGCTCCCGGCCACAACCACACAAATGACGCTCTTCTCCGCCGAGCCCCATCCCCTCATCGAAGAGATCAAGCAGCTCTCCATTGACGAGCTGACGCCTATCGAGGCCATCGGGAAGCTGTACGAGTTGCAGCAGAAGGCGAAGGGGAGAAGATAACAGCTCCACCACACCTGGTCTCCATATATCTTTCGCAATCGTATTACTAAATAGACACAATACCACGCATCAATTTGGCCTTTGCGCCCGATACGTGCTATCATGAGAGTGAACACGATCGACATAACGGAGAACGTAACATTCCAGCCTGATTGCCAGACCATAGAATACCTTACATTCCGTCAATCCATTACAAAGGAGTAGAAAACAATGACCAATCCATTACAGCAACTTAAGACGTACGGACAGAGCGTCTGGTACGATAATATTGACCGGGAGCAGCTTGTCAACGGCCAGTTCAAGCGTTTGCTGGACGAGGACGGCGTGGTCGGCGTCACGGCCAATCCGACCATCTTCCAGAAATCCATCAGTCACGGCCACGCCTACGATGAGCAGATCACGCAGCTTATCAAGGCGGGCAAAGATGTCGGCGACATCTACGAGGCGCTGATAATACGCGACATCCAGACTGTCGCCGACATTTTGCGCCCCATCTACGACAGCAGCGGCATGAAGGATGGCTACGTCAGCCTGGAAGTCTCGCCCGACCTGGCGCACGATACCGACAAGACCATCGCCGAGGTGCGCCGCTTCTGGAAGATGGTGGACCGCCCTAACCTGATGATCAAGATCCCCGCCACGCAGGAGGGCATTCCCGCCGTTCAGATGGCGCTGACCGAGGGCATCAACGTCAACATCACGCTGATCTTCTCGATTGAGAACTACCGGCAGGTGACTGAAGCGTACCTGAACGCGCTTGAGGATCGCAACGCCGAGGGCAAGGATATCAGCCACATCGCCTCGGTCGCCAGCTTCTTCGTCAGCCGCGTCGATACACTGGTTGACAAGCTGCTTGAAGACAAGATCAAAGCCAGCAGTGACAGCGCGGAGCAGCAGAAGCTCAAGGCGCTGGAAGGCAAGGCCGCCATCGCCAACGCCAGGCTGGTGTACCAGGAGTTCAAGCGCATCTTCCACGCGCCGCGCTTCGAGACGCTCAAGCACAGCGGCGCGCACGTTCAGCGTCCGTTGTGGGCCAGCACCAGCACGAAGAACCCGGCTTACCGCGACGTGCTCTACGCCGAGGAACTGATCGGACCGGATACCGTCGATACCATGCCGCTGGAGACTATCGAGAATTTCCGCGATCACGGCCAGGTCAGGCTTTCAATCGAGGACAACATTGACCAGGCGCGCGCCGAACTGGATGCGCTTGAGCAATTGGGCATCCACTACCAGGCCGTCACACAGCAGCTCCAGGACGAAGGCGTTCAGAAGTTTGCGGATTCCTTCCATGAACTCTTCCGGGGCATTGCAGAGAAGCATAAGGCCATCCAGGAGCAGGTGGCGCGCTAACAGGGCAAACGCTTTGCCACATCCCTCGCTGTGAATGTGAGGGGTGTGGCATGTAATTATCAATGATCAAACGAGGAGAGATAGTCACATGCCTCAGCGCAGTGTAGTAGAGGCTCCCAATCCCTTGCGAGAGGGAATCCGCATGAAGAGCGGCCCCGAACCGTGCGTCATGGTTATCTTCGGGGCCACCGGTGACCTGACTCATCGCAAATTGCTGCCCGCCCTCTATAACCTCGCCCTGGAACACCCGCTGCCGGCGGGTTTTTCAGTCGTCGGTTTCGCGCGGCGTCCCTATACCGACGAGCAGTTCCAGCAGCAGGCCATGGAGTCCATCAACCAGTACTCGCGGCAGAAGCCGGTCAACCAGCAGGTCTGGGAGAGCTTCGCGTCGGGTATCCGGTACCTGCAATCCGATTTTCACGATCCAAAAGGCTATGAAAAACTAAGCGTGCTCTTGAACAAGCTCGACGCGGAACGCGGCACCGGCGGCAACCGCATTTATTACCTGTCAACACCGCCGAGCCAGTACCCTGAAATCATCCAGAACCTGGGCGCGGCCGGCCTGAACAAGAGCCGCAAGGGCTGGACGCATATCATCATCGAAAAGCCCTTCGGCCATGACCTGGCCTCGGCCAAGGAGCTGAACCGGCAGGTCGCTAAAGTCTTCAGGGAGGAACAGGTCTACCGCATTGATCACTACCTGGGCAAGGAGACCGTGCAGAACATCCTGGTGTTTCGCCTGGCCAACGGCATCTTCGAACCGGTCTGGAACCGGCGCTACGTTGACCACGTGCAGATCACGGTGGCCGAGAACATCGGCCTGGAGGGGCGCGGCGGCTACTACGAGGAGTCGGGCGCGATCCGCGATATGGTGCAGAACCACGTACTGCAACTGCTCTCGCTGGTGGCGATGGAGCCCCCCATCACCTTCGAGGCCAACGCGGTGCGCGACGAAAAGGTCAAAGTGCTGCACGCCCTGCAGCCCCTCGTCGGGCACGATGCCGTGACGAATATCATTCGCGGGCAGTACGGGTCCGGGTGGGTCAACGGGCACGAAGTGGTCGGCTACCGCCAGGAGCCGGGCGTGTCGCCGTTCTCGCGGACAGAAACCTACGTGGCGATGAAGGTCTTCATCGATAGCTGGCGCTGGGCGGGCGTGCCATTTTACCTGCGCACCGGCAAGCACCTGCCCAAACGTGTCTCCGAAATCGCCATCCAGTTCAAGCAGGCGCCCCTGATGTTGTTCAAGCGCAGCGAGGCCTACGGCCAGGTCGAACCAAACGTGCTGACCCTGCGCATCCAGCCGGACGAGGGCATTTCGTTGAAATTCGGCGCGAAGGTTCCGGGCACCGAGATGCAAATTCGTTCGGTCAACATGGATTTCTTCTACGGATCGTCCTTTTTCCGCGAGCAGCCCGAGGCCTACGAACGGCTGCTGCTCGATTGCATGCTGGGCGATTCGACGCTGTTCACGCGCCGCGACGAGGTTGAAGCCGCGTGGAGCTTCATCCAGAGCATTCTGGACGAATGGCAGAGCGAACCGGCGGAGATCATCCAGACCTACGAGTCGGGCTCGTGGGGGCCGCAACTGGCAGACGAATTTATCTGGCGCGATGGCCGGCGATGGCGCCGGCCATAGCCGCCAAAACAAGTCTTAACCTGGCTTAACGTGTCTTAATCTGTCATACACCGGTCATCAGCAGGGCCTATTTCCGTCAGCGTGACACATAGATATGGCACCTTCTACCGCGTCAATACAGTAGAGCACTGGCGTATCCTATAAAAGAAACGGGAAACGAGTATGACGAATGATACCGCTCATGGACCGGGCATACGTTTGCCCTGGGCAGGGAAAATGGTTCGCATCGATGAAGTCGAACAGCGGTTAGCCACGCTGTGGAACATGTCCCACGACAACCTGCGCACGGGCGCGAACGTGAACGTGCGCACCAGCGTTTTAAATCTAATTATCTGTACCCCTGATATCGAGACGGCCTCGCGCGCCAGCAAAGTGCTGCGCGACCTGGCGAGCACTCACCTGGCGCGCGTGACGATCATGGTGCTTAATCGCAGCGAAGAAGCTTCCTATATGTCGGCCTGGGTCACGCTGCGCTGCTTCTCCATGATTTCAGACCTGATGCGCCATTGCTTCGAGCAAACGACACTGCTCGCCGCCGGCAGCGCCATCCGCGCCGCCAGCAATATGCTCCAGCCTATTCTCAAACCAGACCTGCCCGTATATCTATGGTGGATCGGGGACCCGCCAGATAGCAGCGATCCCACCTTCCAGAATCTCGTTGAGATAAGCCATCGTATTATTTTCGACTCAACCGGCTTTTTCCAACCCGAACAGCATCTTCGCACCCTGGCGGCCCTATGCGATGCCGCGCCCAACAGCGCCCTGAGCGACCTCAACTGGGGGCGCATCACATCCTGGCGGCAGCTCATCAGCCAGTTCTTCGATGTCCCGGAATACCGACCCTACCTGGCAGGCATTCACACCATCGAAATCGAACACGCTGTGGCGCCACTCGCCCAACCCGTGCGGACCGCCGAAGGCGACGTCTCGCCCAATCCCGCCCGTGCGCTCCTGCTCGGCGCCTGGCTCAAGGACAGGCTCGGCTGGACGCTCGCCGAGGACACATCGAAGAACCATCATTATACCGCGACCGGCTATTATCACTGGGAGATGGTGCGGCCGAACCCATCGCGCGGGACGCGCCAGCTCGGTATGGCGCGCAGCAGGGCAGCTTCCAACGCCGCCATCACCATTCGGCCCAAACCTGATACGGAGGTGCGCCCCGGTTCGCTCTCGCTCGTGCGCCTGACCAGCACGCTCGATAACAAACAGGCCGTCTTCACTATCGGCCGCGAGGATGAACCCGACCACGTCCATACCTCTGTCGAAATCGGTTCGGACCTGCTGCGGAAGCACGTGGTCAGCCTCCCTACAAGCCAGCGCGAGTATGAACTTCTGCACGAGGAACTCGAAATCACTACCCACGATTATCTGTTTGAACAAACCCTCAAGGAGGTCACCGGGTTATTCGATTCGTAAAAGGAGGTCGATATGCGTATCGCCGTTTACCCTGATATCGATATGATCAGCCAGAACGCCGCCCAATATATTGTGCGGGTCGCCAACGAAGCTATTGTTACGCGAGGTCGCTTCACCATCGCGCTTTCCGGCGGCAATACGCCCGGAAAGCTGTACAGCCTGCTGGGAAGCGAACCCTACCTCAGTCAGATCGACTGGAAGCTCGCCGAAATCTTCTGGAGTGACGAACGTTGTGTCCCGCCCGATGACCCGGAGAGCAACTACCGCATGGCGCATGAGACGCTGCTGAGCCACATCTCCACGCCTGCCGCGCAGGTCCACCGCATGCCCGCCGATCAGCCCAACCGCGACGGCGCGTCGCTGGCCTACACGCAGGAGATGCAGCGTGCCTTCAGTACAGACGGCATCCCCAACTTCGACTTGATCCAGCTCGGCATGGGGCCGGAGGGCCATACCGCTTCACTCTTCCCGCACCAGCCGGCGCTGCACGAAACCCACCGCCTGGTCGTGCCCGTCACGGTTCCCAAGCCTCCCCCCGATCGCCTGACCTTTACGCCGCCGCTGCTCAACGCCGCCCGCAACGTCCTGTTCCTGGCCACCGGCGCGGACAAAGCAGATGCCCTGCACGCCGTCCTGGAAGGCCCCTACAATCCCGACGAATATCCCGCGCAGATCGTGAAGCCAGCCAACGGAGAGGTGGTGTGGATGGTGGATGAGGCGATTGCGAAAAACCTTACAACAGGCAGGTGACGCGATGATAACCCGATAAAATGGGCAGAAGATGAGCTATACACATAGGAAGGTATCCACATGATTGGTATCGTTCCCTCCATCCTCTCGGCAGATTTCACCCGCCTGGGCGAGCAGGTGCGCGAGGCGGACGCGGCAGGCGCGCATCGCATCCAGGTCGACGTGATGGATGGCCATTTCGTCCCCAACATCACCATGGGACCGCTGGTGGTCGAGGCCGTACGGCGCAGCACGCGGCTGCCGCTCGAGGCCCACCTGATGATTACCAACCCGCAAGAGTACATCGAGGATTTCGCGCACGCCGGGGCCGATGTCATCATCGTTCACCAGGAGGTCTGCCCGCACCTGCATCGCGTCATCCAGCAGATCCGCCAGGCGGGCAAATCGCCCGCCGTCGCGCTCAACCCCTCGACGCCCGTCTTCTTGCTCGAAGATGTATTATCCCTGATCGACATGGTGCTCATCATGACCGTCAACCCGGGCTTCGGCGGCCAGGACTTCATCCCGGAAACCCTGCCGAAGATCGAGCGCCTGCGCCAGGCCATCACCATGCGCGGCCTGCCATGCGATATCGAAGTGGACGGCGGCATCCACGAGGCAAGCGCACCCCTGGCCGTGAAGGCCGGAGCCAACCTGCTCGTGGCCGGCTCAGCAGTCTATAACGAGAAGGAGAGCGTTGAGCAAGCTATAGCACGACTGCGCCACGCCATTCAATAGGACAGGAACCATGACACCGCTTACCATCACAGTTGCCACCAAGAAAAAAGACCAGGTGATCGATATCACCGAAGCCATCGAAGCGCGCCTGCATGACGCCCCACAGGAGAGCGGCACCTGCGTCGTCTTCGCCGCGCACACCACCTGCGCGCTCACTACCGCGGACCTCGACCCCGGCACCGATCTCGACCTGCTGAACGCGCTGCGGCACGTGCTGCCGCAATTATCATATCGCCACCCACACGACCCATCGCACGCGCCCGACCACATCCTCTCGTCGCTCATCGGCCCATCGCTCGCCATCCCCTACCAGAACCACAGGCTGCTGCTGGGTACGTGGCAGCGCGTCATCCTGATCGAACTGGATGGACCCAGGCAGCGGACGGTGCATATGACGTACCATTAATGGGCAGTCATAAACTGTATGAGATACATTCCTCTCACTCTCGTCTCCGCACCAGCTAGGAGACGGTCTCCCTGTCACATCGCGCAGGTTTCGTTCGTCACTACTATGACAAAACAAAACGAAGGAATGTGACCGATGGAAGAGCACAACTGGCTGGCGGAGCAATTCGAGGCTCAGCGTCCCCACCTGCGGGCCGTGGCCTACCGCATGCTCGGCTCGCTCACAGAGGCGGACGACGCCGTGCAGGAGGCCTGGCTTCACCTCAGTCGCTCCGATACGAGCGGCGTCGAGAACCTGGGCGGATGGCTGACGACGGTGGTCGCGCGGGTGTGCCTCGACCTGCTGCGCTCGCGCGAGTCGCGGCGCGAGGAGCCCCTCGACGTAGAAGTGAGCGAGCCGATTGTGAGCCGCGAGGACGGGATCGACCCCGAGCACGAAGTGTTGCTGGCCGACTCGGTTGGTCTCGCGCTGCTGGTGGTCCTCGACACCCTGACCCCCGCCGAGCGCCTCGCCTTCGTACTGCACGACCTCTTCGCCGTGCCCTTCGAAGAGATCGCTCCCATCGTGGGTCGCTCTCCGACCGCGGCCAGACAGCTCGCCAGCCGCGCACGCCGCCGCGTGCGGGGCGCTGACACAGATTCCGATGTCGATCTGGGCCGCCAGCGAGAAGTGGTCGAGGCCTTCCTGGCCGCCTCGCGCGAAGGTCGCTTCGACGCGCTTCTGGCGCTACTCGACCCGGACGTCGTGCTCCGAGCCGACGACGCAACCGTGCGGGTGGGCGCAACGAGGGAGGTCCGAGGGGCGGCGGCCGTGGCCGGGCAGTTCTCGGGGCGTGCCCGGGTAGCACAACTGGCGCTCGTGAACGGAGCAGTGGGAGCCGTGTGGGCCCCAGGCGGGCGGCCGCGCGTCGTCTTCAACTTCACCATCACGCGCGATAAGATCGTAGCAATCGACTTATTCTCCGACCCCGAGCGCCTCCGCCAGCTCGACCTGGCGCTCCTGGACAACTGACGAGCAGACTCAGGCACCCGGCTCATCCAGCACTGCCGTCGGTCACTGGAGGGAGTCCAGGACACGCTCGCAGTGCCAGCGATCCAGATCTAACTGATGTATGAAACAGTTGTAGACAAACGACCTCAACCAGGAGTAGGGCCCGATTTATCGCGGCCATCGCCGATTTATCGGCCAGTCTGGTGCTCGTCTGCGCTCCTTTGGCTGCTTCATCAGGTCCTTGTTTTCGCTGTTCTTGCCTGCATACAACTGTTTCATACACCCAGATATGCTTCAGCCCAACCTGAGCTTGAACCTCACGCGGCAAACGAAAGCAGATCAGTGGCGACATGCACTTGTCGCAAATACCCCAACTCCCGCTATTTACACGGAAGTAAAGGATGGTTCGAATGTCTTTCCTCTGTATCTCTATCCCAACAGAGCAGAACTGCCAGGATTAGAGGAACCAAGCAAATCACCAGGTGGTCGCCATCCCAATTTCTCCTCCTCCTTCATTGCCGTCATCTCCACCAAACTCGGCATGCAATTCATCCCCGATGGCAAAGGCGACCTGCAAGTGACCCTTGGGCCAGAGGATATTTTTAGCTACATGTATGCTTTGTTCTATTCGCCGACCTATCGTGAGCGATATGCTGAGTTCCTCAAGAGAGACTTCCCGCGCGTACCACTCACGTCAAATACAGACCTCTTCTGTGCCCTTTGTGCAATTGGCAATAAATTGATTGAGCTACATTTGATGCAACGCTATGGAGAGCATCAGCCGAAGTATCCAGAGCCAGGGAACAATCTGGTTGAGAAAGTAGAATATACTCAACCGAGAGATATACCAGCACAAGGCCGAGCCTGGATAAACAAAACCCAGTATTTCGATGGGGTTCCGCCTGAAGTGTGGGAGTTTCATATAGGAGGCTATCAGGTCTGTGAGAAGTGGTTAAAAGATCGGAAAGGCCGTGTATTGACCTATGATGAAAGAAAGCATTATCAGCGTATTGTAGCATCCCTGGCTGAAACTATAACCTTGATGGAGCAAATTGACGAGATAATTGATGAGTATGCAGGTTGGCCGATTGAGTAGAAAGAAATGTTAACGCAGTATGCCACATGCGATCAAGTGCAACAGGTTCAATACTCAAGAACTGAGCAGCATGAGCTAGTGGTCAGTCCGATCAGGTTTTAGGGAGGTGGTATGCTGTAGGGAAATTAGGGACAACGAACGGATGAGACAGTCCATACCCTTTATGAACGATGATATTGAGAAGATCATAGGCTCGACAAATCACAGAAAGGCGTTTTATACTTTCAAGGATGAGATGTATTCAACTTGAGCATTCCGATGTAATCCAGCAGCTAAGAGATGACTACCTGCACACCCTTGTCGCTCCTATGGATGGGATGTGGGAGAGCGCAGTCATTGCTCAGGCATCGTTTTGGCAAATACAAGACCGAGAGCAGCACGCAGGATATTTCTGCATAGGCTCCAACAGATATTTGCTGCGCTTCCATCTTTTGAAAAACTATCAGAATCGGGCACAGGAAATCTTTCGTTGGATTATCTCGACCTATGATATCCAGCATGCCATTACCAGCACCATAGAACCGCTGTATTTCTCTTTATGCCTTGATGTTCAAACGAGCGTCACGCTTCATAGTTATCTTTTTCGCGATAACAGCCGCATAGAACTGTCGTCCGGTCTCAGCACTAGCATCTTCAGGAAAGCAGAAAAGAGAGAATTGGATGACATCGTGCACTTTTATCAAGCACATACGAAAGGATCGGGAGAGTGGATTGAGGCGTTTCTAAACGCTCGTCTCAATCGCGAAGAATTATTTGTCTTGTGTGATCGGCAGACATTGGTAGCAACAGGGGAATGTATTCCCAATCAGAAACAACTCCCCTATGCCGATCTGGGCATGGTGGTGGCTCAACCGTATCGCGGAAGAGGCCTGGGTAGCTTCATGCTCAGTCAATTAAAGAACCATTGTTATAAAGCAGGCTGGAAGCCTATCTGTTCCTGTGCCGCTGATAATCATGCTTCAAAGAAAGCCATAGAGAAAGCGGGTTTTATCAGTGAGCAGAGAATGGTGAAGATGCTGTTTTCAAGAGATGAACGTCTCTAGTTCCGTTTCTGATCAGCGTCAGCTTTTACCTCTCTAAAAGCAAAGCGGACTGACCACTAGGGTTATCTACAGGCTAATATGACAGAAGTAAATTTTTCAGTCTCATCGCCCCTGTATTTTGAACACTAGTACCATTGGTGCGAGATTTGGGGTTTCTTAGGTAACAGGTAGAATGATGGGTAGGAACCTGCTCGTATGGTTCCTTAATCTACATCGTTGTATAGACTCAATGAGAAAGGAGATATATGGCACAATATCAAGTGACATGTATCACGAAGCCTGGCAGTGACAACACGCATGAAGCTATTACCCATCTTGGTGGTAAGGTATCCCCCATTGTCAAGACAGTAAATTGCCTCACATAAGATAAAATGCCGCTTGCGCGTTTTAGAAGACTTCTTCGTGCTCTCTGGAACCCGCTCATGCTCCTTTCCGCTAGCTGTTGGCTCCTATTGGTTTGCGTCCAGCCACCAGCACCCCCAGGACATGGCTGTAGAATGCTCCAGCAGCCTGAGCTTGTTCGAGGCTTTGCCGCCAGCGCTGGAGTTCCTGCTGGGTAATCACGTGAGCCTGCCAAGGCGTCGGCCTCCAGCACATCCAGGTGACAGCCATAGCGACACGCGGCGTAATCTGTCAAATAGAGGGGACGCAGCTCCACGGCGATGTCGGTGAACTGCTGCCTTCGAAAGAGGCCATAGAGTTGACGGCCGACGTAGCCGCTCTTCACCAGGTGCTCAAGGCGGTAGTGCAGGAGTCGCCATTCGAGGTCTACCTCCGGGGTATCAATCGACAACGTGCTCCAGTCGGCATCAAAGACGACGACCCAGCCTCCTGGCTTCGTGACGCGGGCCATTTCCGAGAGCACCGCCGCCGGGTCCGGCACATGTTGGAAGAGCCGCTCACTGCGGCAGGCATCACAGGTGCCCGTCTGCAGGGGAAGCGCGATAGCATCGGCTTGGAGATGGCGGCACCACGCGCTGCATCCCGCCTGCTCTGCTCGGCGCTCCGCTTCGGCAATCATGCTCGCATCATGATCCACCCCAACCACCTGCCCGCTCTTGCCGACGATCTGCGCCAGAGGAATCGTGTCGGTTCCTGGGCCGCACCCCACATCGAGCACCGTCTGACCTAGCTGGAGATGCATCCAGGTATAGGTGCGCTGCTTGTCCTGCTTGAGCAGGTCTGCTAACACGTTCAGATACGTCGTATCAATATAGTCGCGTGGCTCTGGCATGCCCTCCTCCTTGCTCGTCCCCCCTGTGAGGCTCAACGCTTCAGTAGCACGTCTCTCAAGGCGGACTGTGCTTGTCTACTTCTTGCTCCAATGGACGGTGGCCGGGGTTTGATAATCTAAGGCTTGATGCAGCCGCTTGTGATTGTAGAACCGAAAATAGGCGTCCAGGCCCTGCATCGCTTCTGGGACACTCTGATAGTCTTTGAGATACACCTCCTCATATTTGACGCTTCTCCACAGTCGTTCGACGAAAATATTGTCCAAGGCTCTCCCCCGGCCATCCCAACTGATGCGCACTCCGACGGCTTGCAGGCGACTCGTAAACTCGCGACTGGTAAACTGGGAGCCCTGGTCGTTGTTGAAAATCTCCGGTCGCGCCCCCTTCAAGGCCTGGTCAAGCACGTCGAGACAAAATGCCGTATCCAGTGTGATCGATGTGCGCCAGGCGAGCACATAGCGGTTGAACCAGTCCATGATGGCCACCAGATACAGGAAGCCTGTTTGCAGGCGGATATAGGTAATATCGGTGCTCCAGACTTGATTGACGCGCTCAATGCTCAGTCCCCGCAGCAAATACGGATACCGTACCGCTTGTGCTGCGGGTTGACTCAACCGAGGGCCGGGATAGACCGCCATGAGACCCATTTGTCTCAGGAGCCGGGCCACCCGCTTGTGGTTCACCTGCTGGTCTTGCGTGCGCAGCCAGGCGGTCATCTTCTTAATACCGTAAAATGGCGTGCGGGTGTATTGCTCATCTAGCAGGCGCATTAGCAACAGATTCTCCGCGCTTTCTGGGACCGGCTGGTAATAATAGCTGGAGCGTGCCAAGCCAACTAACTCGCACTGCCGCATCAGGCTGATGCTGGGATGCTCTGGGTCAATTAGTGCCCTCTTCTCTTCCATCCTCCCACCTAACTTTTTTTTAACCAGTCCAGTTCCATTTTTAACTGCCCAATCTCCTGATACAACGACGCCACCAGCGCTTCCTCGCTTCGCTCACGCCGTGCCCGTCCTACGGAGAAGCCACTGCTGATTTCTTCCAACGCCTGCTTCTTCCATTAGGTGATCTGGCTGGGATGCACCCCATACTCCGCAGCGAGCTCGTTGAGCGTTTTCTGCCCCTTAATGGCCTCAATGGCCACCCGGGTCTTTTCCTCGGCATTGTATCGTTTTCTTTGTACAGGCATGTTCCTTACTCCTGATGGTTCTCGCTACCGCTTCATTTTATCTTATTTGCCTGTCCAATTTCTGGGGGATAGTATATCCTGGAAATTTCTCCCCTTTTCACGTATATAGAAAACAGAAGCACTTATTCTGATTGTGCCCTTGATAAACCGTGGAGAGAACTCGATGGAATGGCTTGGACTTGTCATCTTTATTGGCATTCTGACACTCTTGCTGATCGCCGCACTGTATCTGGGGAAAACGCAGAAGACGCCCAGCCTACCCAGACCTTCAAGGTTCACCCTCAACGCCTCCCATCATGGCGAAGGCATACCGACCGCGTTCAAAACCCTGGAAAAACTCGATGAGCGGTCGTCCAGGGAGCGTCGACGACACCCGTTGGTACAGTATCGGCAGCGCAAATATAGACATGAGTGGCTTGACTAACTTCCTCAATGGCATTCCCACTGCATGCTGGTTCCCATCCATTAAAAGCAAGCTTAAAAAGAATACGATAGGAGAAGTTTTGTCCATTCTTCTGTGCTATACTGTTCGCTGGCGAGTACAGACATCTGACGCACAAACAGGTAGAGAGATGCGTGACCCATCAGAAGCACGGACTCTCTTCTGACTCGACAAAGTAAGAAGAGGTAGAAACAATGATTCACAAGATCGAAGCGATGGTCTTGTTCGTCCAGGACCTGGCCGGATGTACGGCGTTTTATCGGGACACGTTCAAACTTCAGTATAAAGGGAGCGATGCCAATTCTGCCAATTTCCTTCTAGAAGATGGGTTGTACTTGATCTTGCTCTCGCCCGAAGGATCCGCGGACCTGTTAGGTACGAAGGTCAATGAGCTGAAGATCGTTGGAGGGCCACGCGGGCTTCTGGCCGCCGGTGTTGCGGATGTCGATGCCGCATACGAGGAACTCAAAGCGAAGGGCGTTACGTTCCTCCGATCCCCAACCGACCAGTCCTGGGGACTGCGCACGGCGCATTTTGCCGATCCCGAAGGCAACCTTTGGGAGATCAACCAGTCCATTGGATCGAAGCCAGAGGGGTAGGCAAAGTCGTCCCAGTTCCTACTCCACTGACAGTACTGCTGGTTTGTCGTCAGAACCGCCTACGACGTTCGCAAAAGTAATCAAGGGGGGCTCTTCTTGATCTTGAGGATTTGCCCCAGCCATCGTTGGATCTCCTGGGCATGTTCCCGATCGTGGTCAAGGTCGAAGACGCTTCCAAGCGCTCGGCCGAACGTCCACCAATCGGGCTCCTGGAGGACGGGATTCCGGCAGCGCTGCTAAGGCCACGCGCAGGCGCTCGTTGGCGCGACGATCCCAGTCGCGCACGTAGGCCAGGTCCAGGTCTCGGTGCTGGCGAGCATAGTAAGCGTTGCGCGTCTCGTTGTTATCGAGCCCCAACTCCTGATTGCGCTGCAATTCCTCGGGTCCGGGGCCCTCCCCACGTGCCCGCCGTTCCAATTGCAGAGCGAGCCAGTCGTTCTCGACGGCCAGGTGCGCCAGCACATCTTTGACCGACCACCAGCCACAGGCTCCTGCTTCGGTCATGCGCTCAGGCGGAACTTGCGAGACAACTGACTCCAGCTCGGCGCGGCTGGCATCAAGCTGGGCAATCAGCACGGCTTTCGGGAGTAGTTGTTTCATCCTTGAGACCTCCTCTTTGAAGAACTCATCACTGACCTCCTCCTGCCAGCCTCATTTTCGCACAGAATGGGGCGATGCTCCACTTGCACGCGGTTTCTGCGGCATATAGTTACTTCTAGCTACTCCTCCCTTTTCGCAAAAAGCTCCCACAAATAGCATATTCATGCGATGTCTTTCCGGTACGCTGGCGAGTAGACTTGGTGTAGAAGTTCAGAAGGGCAAGGACTGCTTGCCTTTGAAGAGTAGATCGAGTTGATAGCGAACAGTATCGAAGCTGTTCAGAAAGGCAGGAAACTGATGTATGCACGAGCCTGGTTTGTCAATGCTGAGCCGGAGAAGAGGGACGAGCTAGTCCAGGCGCTTCATAATGCTGTGCTCCCGTCGGCGCGCCAGCAGCAGGGGTACAAAGGGTACCTCGCGCTGTTCGACCCCGGCACCGGCAAGGCCATCGCCATCGCGCTGTGGGAGACGGAAGCCGACTTGAAAGCGAGTGAAGCCATCGCCCAGGCGCAGGCTGCTCAGGCTGCACGATTATTCACTTCGACACCGGTGAGAGAAGTCTATGAGGTGCTCGTCCAGGAGTAACCGCCTGGGTAGAGTGCTATTACACAAGTCGCGACCATGATCAGAGTTCGATGCGCGCCAGAGATGCTTCGCTGCGCTCAGGATGACAAAATCTTTGGGTGTCATCCTGAGCGCAGCGAAGCATCTTTTGCGAACTTACGGGCAATCACCAGCGTGAAAGACTTGTCAAGAAGGAAAACAGGCGATATGCTGGTGATATATCATATCCTCAACTCATATGAAGAGAATTTGGAGGAACAAGCCGGCCGAAGTGAAGGCACAAGCGTTAGAAAGACAGTAGCAATAACCATGCACGACGACATCACCGACATCCCCGGCATCCGCGTGGGACACGACACCACCCTCGAAGCTGGCACAGGCTGCACCGTGATCCTGTGCGATACGTCGGCGGTGGGCGGCGTCGACGTGCGCGGGGGCGCACCCGCCACACGTGAGACCGACCTGCTGCGCCCGCTGCACCTGGTCGAGCATGTGAACGCGGTGCTGCTGACAGGCGGGAGCGCCTTCGGACTGGACGCGGCCAGCGGTGTGATGCACTACCTGGAGGAGCGGGAAATCGGCTTCGATACCGGCGTGGCGCGCGTACCGATCGTGCCGGCGGCTGCCATTTTCGATCTCGCGCTGGGGTCGGCCAGCATCCGCCCGGACGCCGAAGCCGGGTATCGCGCCTGCCAACGGGCCAGCAGCGAAGCCGTCGTGCAGGGGACGGTCGGCGCGGGAACCGGCGCGACAGTGGGCAAGACGGCCGGGCCGGGCTACATGATGAAGGGCGGCCTGGGTTCGGCCAGCATGCTGTTGGCGGATGGCGCGCTGGTTGGCGCCATCGTGGTGGTCAACGCCCTTGGCGACGTGATCGACCCGCGGACGCAGCAGGTCGTCGCAGGCACGCGGAACGCTGGGAACGCACAAACCCCCGGCGATCCCGCTTACATGCCAGATAACCCGTTCGGCAATACCACCATCGCGGTTGTCGCTACCAGCGCCGCACTGACGAAGGAGCAGGTCAACAAGGTCGCGCAAATGGCACACGACGGCCTGGCGCAGGCCATTCGTCCTGCGCATACGATGTTCGATGGAGATACAGTTTTCGCGCTCGCGCTGGGGCCATCCTCACAAACGCTGCATAGCTCGCCACTCGCGGCAGCCCAGGTCAGCGCCATCGGCGCAGCCGCAGCCGCCACACTGGCACGCGCTATCGTTAAAGCCGTTCGTCATGCCTCCACGTTACACGGCATACCAGCGATATATTCGTAGCAGCCTCCCTTGCTTGTATCCCCCGATGCAACGGAAGGGCAAAATGCCGCTTCTCATCAGGGCTGCAACATTACGAACAACACGACGCCTCCACTCACCAGCATGACGATGACGCAAGCGAGGATCACCAGCACATACGCGTAACTGCGCTGCGCCGCTGTTTCGTTCGCCGGCAGGTCGTTGACACGCCGTTCCAGGCGTGGAGGAAGTTCTCTTTTAGCGGTTAAGGTTTTCAGGCCACCGGTGGCAAGATCCCAGGAATTGCCAGCAAAATCGGCTGCGCGACTGCGCGACTGCATCTGAGGTGATTCTGCTCGTTCGCTCGCCGGATCGAATGAGGGCGGAGGAAGAGGCGTGGATGGCGCACGCAAAGACGGCGCGGGGTAAGGCGATTGTGGAGATTGTGGAGTTTGCGGGGTTCGAGTAGCGGGTACAATCGAGTGAGGTGGAGGCGTATGCGATTGTTGAGACAGAAATCGTGGAGAATTCGCATCAGGTGTTGGCAATGTCACAGCTTACTCCGCCAGGGACCTAAGTCCAACCGCTTCATACACTACAAGAACGATCTACGGATATACGCTACGGGAAAGTTCTACGGAACATGCTCATCGGAACTCGTGTGTTTCACCACCTGTTCTATTGTATCAAACGAACGAGCCTGAACATAGGGAACATGACTTATGGGTCTATCCCCGCAATAACTCCAGCAGGGCATTCAGCATGCGTGCAGTTGCCCCCCAGACGCGGTACGTGCCGTAATCGTAGAAGTAAACGGTACGCGCGACGCCCCCGCGTGTCCATTCCTCGGTATGATAGATGGCGGGATTCTTCAGGCCTTCCAGGGGGAACAGGAG
>CAVYFA010000019.1:0-134535 GCA_963767715.1 uncultured Chloroflexia bacterium | reverse complement strand
TACTTTCATCTAAGGAAATCAATGTTGCCCATGAGTAGTCACAAGGCATGCTATACTCTCTCGAGATAAAGGGTGAACAAACAGCTAGATAAGGGTGGATTCGCTCAGATGGGGCCTGACAAATCCAGATGGCATAGATGGTCTTTTCCTCTAGTGTATAAATGCGGGGGAATTAGTTTCCTCTTGTTCCTGAGCTGCCTCGTGATGGCCTGCGGCAGCTCTACTGGCCAGAATGTTCCAGGCACACCAGTTGCAACGCTGACCATCGTTTTCGGCCAGGGGCATACATCACCGGTTCCGTCGCTGCTTCCCTATTACTGCGGTGGCTGGGCTACCAATACTACCACACCCTATTCCGCCAATGGAGTCGTCAACGTCTATGGTAAGTTCACCAAGACAGACGCGAATAATAATCCGGTGGGGATCGAAGGGGCATCGGCTACGGCAACGATTAAATGGCCGGATGGGACTACACAGAGCCAACAAACAACTACCACCAGCGATGGCCTGGCTGTATTCGTCGTCCCATTGAATGCCAGCGCCATCAATCACATTGTTCTCATTCAGATCAACTTCGTCAAGGGCGATCTGAAATGTAGCATTCCCCAGCCGGCCTTCTTCACGGCCATCCTTGTTTCACCGACGCCAAAGACAACGCCAGCCGCATCGCCAACGCCAGCCGCATCGCCAACGCCTTGCCATCGACGGAAATGTAGAAATCCAAAGCCCTAAAGAACCAGGGAGAGGCCTGTAGATACCTGTTTGAGGGCCACAATCTACGTATGCCAAACTCAATTTCTCCGTGCTTACCCCGATGGTTTAGCATCAGATCCCTGCTACACTGAAAAGGTCAGCAAGAGTACCACTGCTGTCAGGAGTAGCCTACTTTAAGTCACTTTATACCATGGAACGGAAGGAGAAAACCGATGCATGGCATTAATGACCAACTTTCGAATCGGGAACGAGAAGTACTGCGCTTGCTAGCGTCAGGCCATACTGACCGAAGAATTGCTGAATCTCTTATTATTAGTCCTCGTACGGTTAACAGGCATGTGAGCAACATTTTTGCCAAATTGGACGTACCGAGCCGCGCTGCTGCCGCCGTTCATGCAGTCCGCAACGGACTAATTTGAACAGCTTGCCCCTGGGCAGCGATCTGCTTCAGAAAGTCCTGTCGATGGTCGGGCTGCCTATATAGTAAACTGCGTCACAGACACAGGGAAAGCAGCCTTGCCACACAGTCCTCCAAAATAAAAAAGAAGCTCATCCCCGAGAATGAGCTTCAGCGAATGGGTAGCGGCGACTGGAATCGAACCAGTGACACAGGGCTTATGAGTCCCTTGCTCTACCGACTGAGCTACGCCGCCACGATATACATCGTGGAAAAATTTGGAATAGCGGGAACAGGATTCGAACCTGCGACCTCCGGGTTATGAGCCCGACGAGCTAACCACTGCTCTATCCCGCGTCGAGAAAACGTGCCGTTGTACCAGATCTGTTGTAGGAATTGGTAGCGGGGGGAGGATTCGAACCTCCGACCTTTGGGTTATGAGCCCAACGAGCTAACCACTGCTCCACCCCGCGTCGGCTCCATTATCATACTACAGACTTTGCGAGTTGTCAAGAAAAATTCTAATAGAACACGTCTGCCAGGGCGACCAGGGCGACCGCGAGGGTCGCCCGTACAATACACGAATGATGGCATCGCGCATGATCCGTATATTGTACGGGCGACCCTCGCGGCGTGTCGCCCTGGCAATCCGCCCAGAGGCCCTATTATCCTATCAAAGTTGCTCGATCTTGCCCTGGCGTGCTATACTGCATATAGAAAATTTTGTCTACCCACCGTTGTTGGGCGCGCGGAATAAGGTTGTAGGCGCATTTAGAGAGCGCCGCCATCCGCGAAGGCCGTTAACGGTCAGGGCAAAGGAGGTGAGGGACATGGACGCTGGCCCCAGTCATAGTAGGCGTATGTTTGACATGTGCCTGCTCGCGGGAATGTTCTTCTCCTCATCGGACAAGGTAAGCTGATACTTCTTCACCGCCTTGCTCGATGAGTCCAGACACCCCCATATATGGATGTGATGTCGAGCAAGAACTTTCTCACCTGCCAGCTCACCATTCGGCTTGTCGGTTCTTCCCAGAGTTCGTGAGAACTTGCGCAAGCTGTCCCCTTCTATCCCAAAAACGCATGATGCATGGAATGCGCGTCAAGATGTTCAAGCGTTACTTGAAAATCCGGCACGTATTGCATGATTTTGCGTTTTCATCGTAACTAAAGTTACGGGAGTAAAGGGGTTTTCCACATATCCACATCACTGTGGAAATGTATCAGCTATTCTATACCCTTATGAGAAAGGCGGTGATTCCATTGATTTTTTTAAGCACGCTGCTGCGCCAGAGCATTTTTGATATTGAAAACCACCGGTTAGGCATTCTCAAGGACATCTATGTCTCATTGCGAGAAACATTTCCGGTTGTTACAGCGCTTTTAATTGCTCCATCGAATCTGAGTTCCAGCAATAATGACCTGGTTGTTCCCTGGTCGCAAGTGGATCACCTGGAGGCGGAAAAGGTCTATGTCACAGTGAATCAGTCTCGCATCGCGCCGTATACGCCTGGCTCGGACGAATTATTATTGAGGCGTGACCTGCTGGATAAGCAGATCGTCGATACGCAGGGCTTCCGCGTCGTGAAAGTGAACGATCTGAAGCTGGCACAGATCAAGGGAACGGCGCGGCTGATCGGCGCGGATATCAGCTTCAGCGGCTTGCTGCGCCGCCTGGGCATCCTGACTCCCATCGAGTGGCTGGGCAAGCTTTTACCGGTACACCTGAACGAGCGCACCATTACCTGGAATTATATCGAGCCGATCCAGGTCGTGCGCGTGGGGACCAGCCAGCTTGCGCCCGCTATGGCGGGAGCCGGCACAGCGGGGGCAACAGGGACAGCCGTCGCGGGCGGCATCGTGCCGCAGGTGCAATTGAACGTCAGCCACACCAGGCTGGCCGACCTGCACCCCGCCGATATTGCCGATATCCTCGAACAACTCAACGTGGAAGAGGCCGGGGCCGTGCTGGAGACCATGGATACCGAAACTGCCGCCGACATCCTCAACGAGGTCGAGACATCGCGCCAGTCGGAAATCCTGAGCGAGCTCGATCCTGAGCGAGCCTCCGACCTGCTGGAGCGGCTCGCGCCCGACGATGCCGCCGACATCCTGTCCGAGATTCCCCAGGAAGAGGCCGAGCGGCTGCTGGCGCTCATGCCCGCCGAGGAATCGCGGCCCATCCGCGACCTGCTGCGCTACGGCGCCGAGACGGCCGGCGGCATCATGACCAACGAAGTCCTCTCGCTTTCGCAGGACTTCACGGTAGAGGAGGCGCTGGCCTACCTGCGGCAGCATTCCGAGCACATGGAGATGGTCTACTACCTTTATATCGTCGATGATGAACAACGCCTGGTCGGCGTTGTCTCACTGCGCCAACTGGTAACCGCCGACCCATCCACGCTGCTCAAAACGCTCATGGATGACGATGTTATCAGCGTCAAGGTGGATGATGACCAGGAAGAGGTGGCGCGCGTCATCGCCAAGTACGACCTGCTCGGCGTGCCGGTCGTGGATGCCGAAAACCACCTGGTGGGCCTGGTCACGGTCGATGATGTCATCGACGTGATCCACGAAGAGCAGGCCGAAGACTTCTCGGAACTGGCCGGAGCGAGCGTCGAGGAATTCGAGGAGGAGGAGCATTTCTCGCTGGGCGCCGCCTTCAGCCGCGTGACGTGGCTCGGCGTCAACGTCCTGGCCGGTTTCGCGCTGGCCCTGCTGCTCAACGCCCTGCTCGGCCCGTTTCTCAGCGCCGGGTCCACGCATATCCAGGTGACGGGGCTGGCCTCCGGCCTGCGCTCGCCCATCGCCATGAACGGGCTGGTCTGCCTGCTGCCCATGCTGCTGCTCACGAGCGGCAGCGTCGGCACCCAGGCGCTGGGCGTGGCCGGCTGGCAATTGCGCACGGCGAACGGCCTGGACTTCTGGATCGGCATGTATCGCGAGCTGCGCCTGGGCACCATCGGCGGCATCCTGGCAACCGTAGCCGTCGGCCTGCTGACCTGGCTGCTCTTCCATTCGTGGCTGCTCGGCATCTCCATCGGCCTGGGCCTCGGCCTGAGCCTGCTGATCGCCGCCATCTGCGGCCTGGCCCTGCCGACGCTCTTCCAGCGCCTGCGCCTGCGCGGCAGCCTCATCAGCGCCCCCCTGCTCGACCCGCTCATAGCGACCATCAGCCTGAGCATCTTCCTGGTCGTCGCGCTCTGGCTGATCGATATGCTGCATGTGTAGGCGGGCCAGGGAGGCCAGGGCGACCGCGAGGGTCGCCCGTACAATACGCGGATGAGGTTTGCTCTGGCTATGGGGAGACGGCGAAGCGAAAAAAGCTATTGACGCAAGTAACAGCATAGTGTATACTGCAATCGTCGCGAAGAGCGACAAGAGCATTTTCCTCGATAGCTCAACGGTAGAGCGGCCGGCTGTTAACCGGTAGGTTACAGGTTCGAATCCTGTTCGAGGAGCTACGAGAAAGCCCTGGAAACCACTTCCAGGGCTCATTTTATGATGGTAGAATTTCTGGAAGAGACGCTTCTTGCAGATGATTTGTATGACGAATATCTGGAAGAGCTGCGTAGAGAAGGAGAATTGCCATGAGTGGACATAAACCCTGGAGCGAAATCAGTGCGAAAGTACGGGCCGACCCTGAGCGTCGTGCCCGGATCGAACAGCGTGAGCAGGCTATTGAGGCTGATCTGACCATCAGCCAGCTTCGTGAATCTCGCGGTGTTACCCAGGAGAGTGTCGCTGAGAAGATGAATGTCACGCAATCGAACGTGTCGCATTTCGAGCGCAACCCGAATATCTTCCTGCGATCTCTCGCCGGTTACGTTGAAGCGCTCGGCGGTCGGCTGGAAATCCGAGCTGTCTTCCCTGATCAGATCGTGACCCTTGCTGTTTCCAGTGATCAACGGTAATCGTCTAACTCTGGCCCATCACAGCGCTGATAAACTGCTGGTTTCTCTCGAACAACATGAATACTTGAGTGCATTTCACCTATTCACCCTTCAGTGCTCCGAAAAATCTTTCAGTAACCACATTTCCACTTCAGATCTATGAGCGTATGCGGCGGGTCATCTCGGGGGCGCTGATGGACTGCCTGATGGCTGGCTGCGCTATGTGATTCCCTCGTCTGAGGATGTCAATCGCTCGCGCTGGCCGGTGCATCCCTGCCGGCAAGTCATTCAAGCAGCGTTCCTGCTCCCTGCTCCATCTGCAGCGTTTGATCTGCCACCTTTGCAGCGGCAATGCAAGCGCAAGGTCAACGTGCAGCGGGCACTAGCAGCGGTTGCCGGTTATACCTCAACAATGGAAGCATGGCGGCGTGAGCCAGGGGAGACCGAAGGCGATATCTCCGATACGTTCCATTTCCTCTACAAGGAGGTCACAATCTATCTGGAAGAAAAAGGGCGGGATTTCGAGAAAGATGTTAAGAAAAAGCGCGTGCTTTATGGATTGCAGGCGGTGGCTTAGGATACCTCTGCAGAATTTCCCCTGGCGGCTCAGCTCTATCGAAAGAAGACGTCAAGCAAATTGACGGGTCAATGCTAAGATTGAGCGCACATCCGCCTCTCGTCGAGGGTCAGACTACCTGTCTGCCATTCCTGCTCTTTGGAGGTCCGCCATGAACTTAACATTTCCCGTGATCGCACCACCACTGCCAGATGTTGATGGTCTCTCCGGCAAAGGGACTGGGCTGGAAGTTGTGTGTCCCTTTGCGGACGACCGTGACGTCGAGTGGGAAGTAGAGCGGGATGAAGGGCAAATCCGTCAGGTAGATCTGATGGATCTGACCGAAGATCTGCTGGCGCTGCACGGGATCCACTGTTTCCAGTTCCTGTTGGTAGAGCGCGTACAGGGCGGGATTGCAATATCTTGGCCACTGAGCACAGCCGAGTAACTCAGAGTCGTCGGGATCGTAGCTAAAGCTAGCAGCAAATTCGGCGATATCATTTCTGCCCGCTACCGCTCCCGAAGGCGGCGATGCCTGTGCAGATAAGAAGGAGTTAGTTGCGACCGCGTTAAAATTTTGGATGTCCAGCTTGATGCCGATCAGGCTCAACTCGTGCTGAACCAGCACTTCGTTCTCAAGGCGCACGGGCGCGTTCTCATCCGTAGAGAGCATGAACTCCAGGCGCAGTTTGCCTTTCGTGCGCACGCCATCGGGGCCTTTCACCCAACCGTTGTCGTCCAGCAGCTTGTTGGCTGCCGCCAAATTAGCGGGTGGACAATTGGTAGAGGGATCGTACCCCGGATGATAGAACGAGCCATGATCGCTGCAGATCGGCTCAGCGAACCCGTGCACGACGGTCGCGATCAGGGCCTGGTGATCGATCGCCATGGCCATGGCCTCGCGCACCTCGCGGTGGGTAGCCAGGACCGTGTTGGCGAAGTTGAAGTACAGCCCCAGGAAGTAAGAGCTCGTGGGACTGGTGACGAGCGTATAGTGGGTGAAACGCTGGAAGGCCTGCGGATCTGTGCTCACGTTCTGGGCGTTGATGTCGTCGTAGGAATCAATAGAACCGGCTTGCAGATCCTTGAGGATGCTTGCTACCGTGGGGGCGATGCGGATGATGACCTTGTCCAGGTAGGGCAGCCCTTCGCGGGCCAGGTAGTAGTTGGGGTTGCGCGCCAGGGTGTAGTGGTCGCCTGGCACGCTCTCGGCCATCATAAACGGGCCGCTCACCACCTGCGGGTTCAGCAGATCGGCCGATTTCAAGATCGCCTGCGGGGTCATCGAGCCGAAATGGTGCGCGGGCAACGGGGCATCGTAGCCATCGATCCAGAGGGAGAGGAAGGGAGCATAGGGCTGCTTGAGGTGGAAGGTGATCGAGAGGTGGTCGGTCGAAACTTCCGGTGGGCCGGCCGGGTTCAGACCCGGGAGAGAACCATTGTAATAGAAGGCGGGGTCGAGCATGAGCTTCCAGGTGTAGGCCACGTCGCGGGCATCGTAGGGCTGCCCATCCGACCACAGCAGGTGAGGTCGCAAGTGGAACGTCCAGGTCGTGGCATCTGCGCTGACTCCGCCATTCTGGACGGTGGGAATATCGGTCGCTGCCCCTGGGTGTACCACCCCGTGCGCGTCTCCATAAAAGAGGGGCAGGTAGAGGGCCTGTTGGGCCATCACCGCCCACGGATAATACGACGTATCAGGAATCAAGGTATTTGGGTCCACAGCGAAATCTGTGGCCCAGGTGCCACCTCGCACCGGGGTAAGTGTGGAGGCACCACTGTGTGCGCCCAGTACCCCGATGTGCGCGAGCAGGCTCACACTGCCGAGAATAGTTCCAGCGACGATCAGTACCACCAGGCCGATGAGCAGTGCGGTGGGCAGTCGAGCTACACCTTTGCGCCGGACGGGGAGAGCCGGAGTCGGGGGAAGTAGCACCTCTGCCCGCACCGGCGTCGTCGCAGCGAGTGGTATGGCTGGGGGGGTGGCTGCAAGTGCCCCGTTACCGACCACCCCAGCAGGGGTGCCAGGGTCTGCGGACGCAGCAGGCAATGCCGACTGCGCCACTATTGCAGGAGGCACTTCGTTGGACACCGCCACCGTAGCAAAGCCTGCGGGTGCAGGCGAGTCTGAGAGAAGCTGTTCGCCAGGGATGTGTGACGTGGGGGCGTAGGCGTGCTGGCTCGCTTCCTCCAAGGCCACAGCAAAGGCAGCTACCGAGGCAAAGCGATCTTTCGGATCCTTGGCCAGGGCACGCACGACCACCTGTTCGACGCCGAGCGGGATCGTCGCCACTTTCTCATGTAGTGGTGGAGGCGGCATGCTCAACTGTTGCACCATCACCTCGGTGGGCGAGCCTTCGAAGGGACGTGCTCCACAGAGCCACTCGTAGACCACGCAGCCCAGCGCGTACTGGTCGCTGACTGCGCGTGGGTGGCCCTCGATCTGCTCGGGGGCCATGTAAGCGAGCGTGCCGACCGCCTCTTTGGTGTTGAGCGAGCCGCTGCTGTGGGCGATGGTGGCGATGCCGAAGTCCGAGAGCAGCACCTCTTCCCGCCGGCCCAGCAGCAAGTTCTCGGGCTTGACATCGCGGTGAATGAACTTCTGCTCGTGCGCGTACTGCAAGGCGTCCGCAATTTGCTTGACATAGGAGACGACCGGCGGTAAGGGCAGTGGAATGCCTTTGGGATAACGCTGGCGCAAGGAGCCACCCGGCGCATACTCCATCACCAGGAAGGGGGTGCCGTCCTGCACATCAAAATCGAAGACACGCACAATGGAGGGATGAGAAAGCTGGGCGATGGTCTCGGCTTCCTGCTGGAAGTGTGCGGCCTCCTGCCCACTCAAGTGAGCGTTGAGCACCTTGATGGCCGCTTGCTGCTTGAAGCGGACGTGCTGCCCCAGGTACACCTGGGCAAAGCCGCCCTGTCCCAACAAGCGCACCAGCCGGTAGTTGCCGAAGTGCTCTCCAGTGTGATCGGCCATCTTCGTCTCCTGGCGTGCCATTTGAGGTAACGATGTAGCAACACATCGATCTCTCGTTGAGCAGTAAGTCTGTGTGTATTGTAGAGAAAATACCTCTCCGCGTCAAGCACTCTTTTGCAGGGTGAATTGGGTGGTGGCTCAATCCTTCCGAACATCGCTGGTGGCTGCATGTGATATAATCCTACTTGGAAGCAATGAGCAACCGGCTCTGCATGGTTTTGACCAACCGACTTTTTCGTGCTTCCACTTTTTACAATCATGTGAACTGGCTTCTCAAGCTGCGCTACATCAACCGACCGGTGTTTTCGTGACCATCCGTCTGTTAACCGGTAGGTTACAGGTTCGAAATCCTGTTCGAGGAGCTACGAGAAAGCCCTGGAAGTGGTTTCCAGGGCTTATTTTTATAGCACACTGCTGTCCGTTGGCTCGCTAATAAAGAAGCAATGTCTGTTACGAGCAAGGAAGTTCACCGGGCGAACGTAAATGTAACTTGATTGCCTTCGCGGTGCCAGGCGTAGTTGAGGCCGAGCGAGGTAGCGATGGGCTTGAAAATATCGTAGAATGCGTCGACGTCCTGCTGGGTCAGTCCCAGCTCTTCCAAAAAGTCGGCAGGTGGCCAATTGATCATGACTGCTTCAGCCCTGGTCTCGTCCCCCGAGAATGACTGGAAGTCAGCTCCCCCGGAGAGGAAATTCAACGCAAGAGACTGCATTGCGGCTTTTGCGCCCTGATCTTTGAGTGACTGCCAGCCAGGCGCAAAACGATTTCCCACGAAAGCAACCCATTCATCGGGCTGCTGCCCCGATTCTTTCAAATAGGCGAAGGTAGCTAAAACAAATGCGGTGATATTTCCCTGTGCTTGCTGGTAAAGTTCCTCAGAAGTGAATTCGAGTTGTGCCATATAACTGCTCCTTTCAATGTAACGCTATAATTAGCTCTTCCAACGGGCTAAAACCTTATGGCAAGTGCTGATTGTTCAGCGAGGTTCAGTTTACACCCACGGCCCACTCAGAGCAACAAACAAGCTGCGATAGGAAAAACATAGTGAGCTACATGGCAGTCATCATTCAAGCTCGATCTGGTATTCTTGTGCGGCCTCTTTGAGTGTTTCGTTGAGCGCTGAGAGGGCGGTATGCGGATCGATTGGCTCCTGCATCACCTGGGCCTCGGGATCAAGTCGATTCGCTACTGTTGGGAGATCGTGCCGTAGCTCTTCGAGCAATTCGATCACCTTGCTCACTTTCCGCTCGGTAAGTAATGTAATCTGGAGATCAAGGTGGCGTCTCTGCTCGGTCATTTTAGCCTGTCGGTTTTGGGCAGTGAGGACAACAACGGTCATAAGTAAGGCGCAGAGGCTCACTAATCCCTGTAGCCAGGGGAATGGCGGCCTGTCGAAGTCGTATAGTCCCAACTGATTGCGAATCATATTCCCTGCGATCCACAGCGCGACAAGTAGAATAATAGAATACACTGCCCCAGGCTGCCCCAGTGTGTTCGAGACCCGCTCGATGAAGCGCTGATGGCGGCTAACTTTGCGTTCCGCACGCAGGCGCATGGCTACAATGGTTTCAATATCCCTGTCTAGAATATCGGTTAATTCGGTAATCGCTTTTGGATTGTTGAGCACGCTTTTCTCCTGTCTGATGGCTTGTATATTGTGAGACCTTGTGCTACCATACACTCGGTTAAAACTCTGCCTGTCCGCATTACACGTCCGGCTTGATCTCTTCGTTTCTGAGTTGGAGGTACGTCATGCCACATCCCCTAGTTCAACAGTTGCGATTTACATGAGTCAAATCCACATCGATTACCAGCATTTTTTCCAGCAACTGCTTGGAGCGCTGCTGCTTCCCCTGGTCATCGTTGACACCTCGCTGGTGATTCGCTTCTCCAATGAGCGCGCCCAGGAGCTTTTTGAAAGGCGCGAAGCGCTCGAGGGGTTGTCGCTCGAGGAGGTTATTCGGGACGAAGGTATTCTTCGCTTGATCCGGCGGGGCGTGGAGATGCATCAGCCGGTGCGCGAGGAACGGCTGACGGACGCGACAGGAAGCACGTGGCTGGTATCGGTCAAGCCGCTGTCGCATAGTAAGTCAGCGCGTGTGTTCCATTATTATGCAATGGTGATCGAGGATTTAACCGAGCTGCGACGACTCGAGCGTGTGCGAAGAGATTTCGTGGGCAATATTTCGCACGAATTGCGCACGCCACTGGCATCGGTGCGATTGTTGGCGGAGACGCTGGAGGAGGCCATCGATACCGACCCGGAGCAGGCACAAGTGTTCGTTGAGAAGATCGAGAACGAGATCGAGCATTTGAACGTGCTGGTGGCGGAACTGCTGGACCTGTCGCGTATCGAATCGGGGCAGACGCCGATGGCGATTGAGCCGGTGGGGGCCGAGCTGCTGGTGCGCGAGGTGATGGCGCGAATGCTGCCGCAGGCGCAGCGGCACCGCGTGAGCCTGCGTACCGAGATCGAGCAGGGCCAGACTATGGTGGCTGCCGATGTCAAGCAGATTGCGCGCGTTCTCGTCAACCTGGTGCATAACGCCATCAAGTACACGCCCTCCGGCGGCTCCATCGTGATCGGCACGCGTCCGCAGGGCAGCGGCTTGCAGGCCTTCTTCGTGCGTGATACGGGCGTGGGTATTCCCGCGGAAGACCTGCCACGCATTTTCGAGCGTTTCTACAAAGTCAGCCGCGCGCGCTCAAAGGCCGATTTCATCGGGCCGGGCGGCGGTGGCAGCGGGTTGGGGCTGGCGATTGCGCGGCATGTCGTCGAGGCGCACGGTGGGCGCATCAAGGCCGAAAGCGTTCCTGGCCAGGGCAGCACCTTCACATTTACATTGCCCGCCACAACGCGTGCAACCGGAACGACTCCGTAGGAGGTCATCCTGCGCTTACAGGATGCACAAGCGGCTTAAACAGTATGAAAAACATTACATTTCCGACATTGTTATAACAACATAGATAATTTTAATTACATCTTTATACATTTTCGTTGCACTTTGCATTTTCATATGGTACCATTACCTGGGGAGTGAAAATTTCAGAACCAGGGAAGGCTTGTGCGCAGCCCTGATTCGACCAACATCTAACGCATTTCGTCCAAAACGCCCGAATTCCGGGTATTTATGGGTTTGTACAAACAGGATGTCGTTCGTATGCCGTATCATCGATCCGTCTTGTTTGAAGTGCGGCGGCGCTCGGGATGAGCGTCATGATATTTTTACATGGATGTAGCTAAGTAGTGAGTGTGGTGAAAGAGAGGATGAAACGATGAGCAAACTGGTCATGGTCATTGACGACTCACTAACAGTCCGGAAGATCATTGAAACCAGCCTGAAACGTGAAGGCATCCCATCCGTCAGCTATCCCGATGGCGTCGAAGCCTTATGTGCCCTCAAAGAAAAACGTTGCCAGATACCCGACCTCGTTATACTCGATATCGGCCTTCCTCGCATGGATGGCTACGAAGTCGCCCGCTTTTTCAAAACCAAGGAGCAATTCAACAACACGGTCATTGTCATGCTCTCGAAGCGCGATGGTGTGATTGACCGTCTCAAAGGTCGGCTGGCGGGCGCGAAGGACTACATCACCAAGCCATTCCGTACTCAGGAAGTTATGACGGTGGTGCATTCATACCTGGGCGCACCCAGTTACTCGTAACCGACAATTATTTTATGTCGCCGCTCGATGCCTTCCCTGCGCAGCGCCTGGGAAATATGCCAGAAGAAGAATTCTGGGCATTTGCGCGCAAGCAAGCGGGCGGCGATGCTGTGTCCCCTTCCTCTGCAAACGCACAGGCAGGCCAATACCTTGAATGCGTTTTGCGCCAGAGAACATGCCTGCTGCCGCTTGCTGCCATCGAAGAAGTCATACCGTCACCCGCGCGCTATGCGCTCCTGCCTGCGATGCCGCGCTGGATGCCCGGCCTGGCCGCCTGGCGAGGCGAGGTGATGGCGGTGGTCAACCTGGAAGCATATCTGTCGGGGATCGATCTACCCTCTACCGGCGGTCTGCTGCTGTGTATGCGCCACGCGGATCTTGCGCTGGGCCTGTTCTTGCCCGCCATTGGACCGACCATTACGCTGGATGATGGGCAGAGGACAGATGTGCTGGATATTGACGCGCTGCTGGCCGATGTCGTGCGGCAGATTAGAATGGCGACTCGCAATGGCTGATCCACTTCCTTTCAAGTCGAATGAACTCACCCCTGAAGACCTGGAAGTGATACGCGAATTCCTGGCGACGGATGACTTCGTGACGGGCGCTCCAGATGACGATGATCAGGCCAGACCGGCTATGTCAACGCTGCCGGAAGAGGCTGAGCAGGATATTGAAGGGAGGGCTGGGAGAGACCCTGGCGAGGACGAGGGCGAAGAGGAGATGCTGTCGATATTCGTGACCGAGGTGGACGAGGATATCGCTGAGATGCAGCGAGCGCTGGGTGCATTGCAGCTCGAGTACCTCGGTTCGCAGGAGGCGTCTGCTCTACCTGTCTCTGCCTCTGCCCGCACTGGAGGCGTTGAGGCGCGGCGCGCACAAGATTCGGGGCTCCTCGGCGGCGATTGGCTGCAGCGCCATGTCCACGATTGCCCATGCTATCGAAGCGCTGGTAGACCTGGCACGTAGCCGGAAGATCGAGCCACATAGCGGGCTGCAGGCGCTGGGCCATGCAGTTGGGGCGCTCAAGACTACGCTCGAGAGCGTCGTAACGGAAGGCCAGGAGAGCATTCTTCCCCTGCTTACTCTGGAAGAGAGCTTCACGAATATGCAGCTTCCCCTGCGCAATATGGGGCTGGATGGCGAAATCGAGGACGGCGAAGCTGGAGAGGTAGGCGAGCCAGGAGAGTCACGCGGATTGTCGGGAGAGGCTGCATTCACGCGAGTGGAAAGTCGCCGCCTCGAGCTGCTCGCTCTGCATGCCGGGCAACTTTCCGAGCAGCAGCAGGGCATCGATTTTGCGCGCCAGGAGGTTGAAACCACTCTCGCAGATCTCCACGCGGCCCAGGCGCGCCTGCGGCGCATCGAGACGTTCGTTGCGAGCATGCCAACCATGCTCACATCTCCCTTGATTGACGCGGAGCAGGCCGTACCCTCTATTGAGGAACTCGCCCCTTCGTCACTGGTGGCGCGCATCCTGCGGGAATCGGCGCAGCGTACCGGGCATGTCTACCAGCCGGGCCCATTGTCCGCCCGCCCGGCGCAGCCGCCCTTTGCTTCGGTGCGGGCGCTGGCAGAGACGATGCTCTGGGATGAACTGGAACTGGATCACTTCACCGAGGAGCATGTGCTGGCGCGCTCGCTCAGCGAGGCTATAGCGGATGTTGCAACCGCGACCGCGCAGTTGCAGCAGGCGCTGGCGCATCTCGATGCCCTGGTCAAGCGGCAGGCTGCGCAGGCCCGTGCCATCTGCAATGATGCGCTTGCCCTGCAACCGGCTACCTTTCGCGCATCGGCTTCGCCCTGGCGGCCTGCGATACAAATGGCTACGCGCGGGCTGCTGCTGAGCACCGGGGAGCAGCAGGTGTTCGTGCCGTTCTCGCAGGTGCAGCGCATCGATTATAGCGGTTATGCGCAATCGGGACAGGCATATGTGCTTAACATCCTGCTGGATGTTCGCTCTAATCCTTCCATGCTTGCTATCAATGAAGCGAGACATATCTCGCCGGTACTCATCCTGCGCAACAGTACTCAATCTGCACCGCCCACTGCCCTGCCCATATTAGCCATCCAGGTCGATGAGGTGCTGGGCGAGGTCGAGTTGTGTGTCAGGCCGCTGCCGGCAGCATTGCAGCGTCCGGGCATTACCGGCACAGCCATCACTCACGCGAGTGAGGTTGTGCTGGCACTGGACCTACACGCGCTGATCCGCCGGCATCAAGAGCGCGAGCGCAGCGGTGAAGTCGCGGTTTCCTCGGGAGATGAGCCAGGAGCTGAAATCACGCGGTCGACGAGCTATCCAGGAGAGCGAGTACCGCGCGTCATGATTGTGGATGATTCGGTCTTTATGCGCCGCACGCTCTCCCAGACGCTCGCCTCGCAAGGCTACGCGCTGATCGAGGCCCGTGACGGCATCGAGGCGCTGGAGCGTTTGACAACGGCTTTGCCCGATGTGCTCTTACTCGACCTGGAGATGCCCAACCTCAACGGCTACGAACTTCTCAACATCCTGGAGGACCGCGAACTCCTGCCAGACCTCAAGATCATCCTGCTCACTTCGCGCTCCTCAGAAAAGCACCGGCAGCGCGCCCAGGGACTCGGCATCCATGCTTATTTGACCAAGCCATGTTCGGAAGAGGCGCTGCTGGCGACGGTGGCGGGAGTGCTGCAACAGAATTATATGTAACCTTCATCCCTCCTTGTCCGTGTATTCAGAGAGTCTGTAGAAGGAACTCACAGACATTTACTCGGCAGTGAAAGGAGCAGAAATATATGGTAACAGCAGCCGAACAATCGACGATGATCGCGGTTTTTGCAGACCGTGAGCAAGCAAATCTGGCCATCGATAACCTGCGTCGCGCCGGATATAGCTATGACCAGATCAGGTTAGTGGAGCGCGGATCGAACAGTTTTGTCGAGAGCATCAAAAGCATGTTTACGGGCCAGTCTACCGCCACTACAAACTCGGCCGATGACTGGATGAGAATTGGTATACCGGAGCAGGATGCGCGCAACTATCAAAGTGAAATTGATGCAGGCCGCAGCATTGTGCTGATCAAATCCCTTAATAATCCGGAGCAGGCTCTCAGTATCATGCGTCAGAGCGGAGCATATGATATTGTTGCTCGCCTGAGAAGCGCGCAACCGGCGATGGCTGCGGGGCCGAACAATCCCGCTCAAGCGGGGGCCTACAACCCTAATGCTCAGGCTGGGCCATACAATGCTAATGTTCCCCCGCCAGCATATAATCCCAATGCTGCGCCGGGAACTTATGATACCCAGCCCCAGTCGCCTCCAACCAGCGTGCCGGGAGAACGCAACCCCTAACTGTCGCAAGCAGCCGCTCATTTTATGGCAGGGGGAGTGCTTCGGGCATTCCCCCTGTTGTACTATCTCTCCTATACTTTCTTTTTTACGCAGTTCCGAAGGTCAGCATGTGGCGTGCCGCGGCGCCGCAGGGGTGGCAGGCTGCCATCCAGCCCTGCGCGTCGCTCGCAGACGAACATCAATCTAGCCGTATTTTACCACCTCTCCCTGTCGAGTCTTTTACCGGCTCTAACCAACCGCTCCCCTTTTTTTCCTGGCTGCTCTTTTGTTTCCCCGCGTTGTTGCAGATTCCGTGCGGTTGCTGTAGATAGGCTTATGCGGTACCGAAAGTGAGGCCCACCTGGCGCAGCCATTTGCGGTAGGCGATAGCGGTACGGTCGGAGCGAAGATGCAGCTCGGCTTGCAGGTCGAGCGGCAGCAGTTCGGGGCGCTGCAATTCGACGATGGGAACGTCCTGCCAGGTAATCATATCCTCGAATGTGCGTATTTCTTCTTCAGGAATATGCTCGTAGTCCTGTGCCACATATGTCCAGGCGATTGACTCACGTTCGGAAACCGGCGTCACAGTAAAATACATTGCGAAACGGGGACCGGATGAGGACTTCACAAAGAACGCAGTCAAGCAGCGGACAACATCGTAGGTATATGTGACGTAGGCTCCTTTGCCTGAGCCATCGGGATCAGGTTGCCAGACGGTGATGTCGCGTGCTGTCACGCTATCGGGGCGAACTTCCGCTTCATAGTCGCTAATTTCAGGATGTTCAGGATCGCCTAAGTATCCCTGGTGCACAAACGGAAAATGGGTCACATCCAGAAAGTTCTCAACGGCCCGCGGCCCGCTGGCATGATAGTGATATGGTCCGCAGTGGATTTTCCGAAACGAGGGATCATCCCACTGCGCAAACGGCGGAATATCTTGTGTGGGAGTGCCGAGACATACCCATATCCAGTCATATTTCTCTTGCACCTGGTAAGTGGTCACACAGGCGGTGGCAGGTGGTTTTTGTGTCGGGTGAGCGGGGAAGCGAATGCACTGTCCAGCTTCATTATACGTCCAGCCATGATACGGACACATCAAAGTCTCACCCTGAATTTTTCCAAGCGAAAGCCGCGTGCCCCGATGCACACAGAGATCGCGCCAGGCATGGATATGCTCCCCCGCACGCCACAAGACAAGATCTTCCTCAAGCAAGCGCACCGCCATCGGCGTATCAGCTTTCAGGTCGGGCACATAGGCGACTACATGCCAATCGTTCATGAGGACAGGATCAGGCAGCATTGTTGTTCCTTTCGTTGGTGTTCCTACTGACACTTGCTCTTCCTTATATACTAAAGCCAGAACACAGCAACTGCAAGGCTGCAAGATACTGGTACCCGCACTGCATTGCGCTTCGCGCTCCCTCTCTATAGCACTGTTTCTAATTCACATCTGCTTGCCACCTCTTCCCCTAACGAAAAAGTACAACCGTCTCAAAAACGACCCAGTTTGTTGAAAAAGGCCCAAAAATGGGGTCAGATTCCATTGACTGAGCAAATGGGCATGAAAGAGCAAGGCTTCTGAGAGGAAAGGTTTGACCTTCCCAGTCCCTGATGGATAAGATATACTGCAGAAGAAAGTCCTGGCAGTAATGTGCTTTCACTGAAGAGGACACCGAGCCAACGGCAAGCAGAGAACCTCAAGGTGGCGTACCACACGAGGCTAGACGAGGAGACCAACGGTGCCGCAGTTGCCGACGGGAACCCTTACGTTACTCTTCACGGATATAGAAGGATCCACGCGCCTGTTGCAGCAGATGGGCGAAGACTATGCCGCTCTGCTGCAAGAGTGTCGGCACGTGCTGCGAACGGCTTTCAGGCAGTGGCAGGGGCAGGAGGTGGATACGCAGGGCGACGCCTTCTTCGTCGTCTTTGCCCGCACCAGCGACGCCGTCGGTGCGGCGGTGGACATCCAGCGTGCCCTTGCCGTTCACTCGTGGCCCCAAGATGCGGTGGTACAGGTGCGCATCGGCTTGCATACGGGTGAACCGCAACGCACGGTTGAAGGCTACGTGGGGCTGGATGTCCACCACGCGGCACGCATCATGAGCGCCGGGCATGGTGGCCAGATCCTGCTCTCCCAGGCCACGAGCGCACTGGTGGAGCAGAACCTTCCCGACGGCACCCAATTACAAGACCTGGGCGAGCATCGCCTCAAGGACCTGCGCCGGCCTAGCCGTCTTTTTCAGCTCGTCATTGCCGGTCTTCCCACTGCCTTTCCTCCGCTCAAAACCCTGGAGAGCCGTCCCAACAACCTGCCCATCGAGCCGACGCTCTTCATTGGGCGCGAGCGGGAAGTGGCGGCGCTCTCTCGCCTGCTGGCCCGTCCCGAGGTGCGCTTGCTCACGTTGACCGGGCCGGGGGGAGTGGGCAAAACGCGCCTGGCCCTGCAGGTAGCAGCCGAGGTCAGCGAGGAGTATGCCGACGGGGTGTTTGTGGTACCCCTGGCGCCCTTGACCAACCCTGAGCAGGTCATGGAGGCCATCGCGCAGGTGCTCTCGATCCCTGATGTCGGCGGAAGTTCCCTGTTTGGCCAGGTGCAACGCGCGCTCAAGTCCAAACAGCTCCTGCTGGTGCTCGACAATTTTGAGCAGGTGGCTGCCGCTGCCCTGATGGCGGCCGAATTGTTAGCCATGTGTCCCTCTCTCAAGATTTCTGGTGACCAGCCGGGTGGCTCTGCACGTGCGAGCCGAGCGCGAGTTCGCCGTCCCGCCGCTCTCCTTGCCCGACCTCAAACACCTGCCCGACCTGCGCGCGCTCTCGCGGTACGAGGCAGTGGCCCTCTTCATCGAGCGCGCCCAGGCGGTGAAATCCGACTTCCAGGTGACCAATGCCACGGCTCCTGCGGTCGCTCAGATTTGTGCACGCCTGGATGGATTGCCGCTGGCCATTGAACTGGCGGCGGCCAGAGCCAAGTATTACAGCCCGCAGATGTTACTGGCTCGCCTGGAACAGGGATTGTCCGTTCTCAGTGGGGGCGCGCGTGATCTGCCGGCCCGGCAGCAGACGCTGCGGGCTGCCATCGCCTGGAGCTACGAGTTACTCTCGCCGCAGGAGCAACAGCTCTTCCGGCGGCTGGCAGTTTTTGTCGATGGCTGGGACTGGCAGGCCGCCGAGCAGGTCTGTACGGCAGTGGGCGGGCTGACCAAGGACATCCCGGAGGGACTGGAGTTGCTGGTGGACAAGAGCCTGTTGCGGCAGGAGGGGCAGGACGATGGCGAGCCCCGCTGGTGGATGCTGCAGACGTTACGCGAGTTCGGGCTAGAAGTCCTTGCCAGTGCAGGGGAGACAGAGGCAGTCAAGCAGGCGCATGCACAGTACTACCTGGCGCTGGCCGAGGAGGCCGCACCTCGCCTGTTAACTGCCGAACAGAAACACTGGCTCAGTCGCCTGGAGCAGGAGCACGAGAACCTGCGGGCAGCCCTCAGCTTTCTCTTGGAGCAGGCCCACCAACAGGCAGCAATGCCGCAGGAGCGGGAGCAAGCCGAGCGCGTGCTGCGCCTGTGTAGCGCCTTGTACGACTTCTGGTACATGCGTGGCTACAACCTGGAGGGGCAGGCTTTCCTGGAACAGGCCCTGGCTCTACGCTCCGGGGTCAAAGCCTCGGTGCAGGCGAGAGTCCTGAGCAATGCAGCGGATATGGCCTTCGCCATCGATGACCTGCAGCGAGCAGAGACGCTGGGGGGCGAGGGCCTTGTGCTCTACCGGGAGCTGCGTGATCGCGCTGGTAGTGCCCTGTGCCTGACTTTGCTGGGCAGTGTGGCACGCGTCAGGGGACATTACGGGCTGGCCACGCCCCGGCTGGAGGAGGCTGACGCGCTCTTCCGGGAACAAGGGAACAGTCCAGAGGGCTGTCGCAACCTCAATGAAATGGGGCGGGCGGCCACCGAACAGGGCCACTACGAGCAAGCTCAGGCCCTGCTGGAAGAGTCCAGAGCGCTCAGCCTGGCGCTGGGCGAACAGCCGCGCGTGAGCTGGACGACCTATCTGCTAGCGCGCCTGCTCTTCGTGTCGCAGCGCGATCCTGAACAAGCCCGGCGACTGGCCGAGCAGGGCCTGGCACAATTTGAGGAGCAAGGCATCGACTGGATGCGCGCCTTTGCGCTTGGCCTGCTGGGCCAGATGCACCTGGCACGAGGTGAGTGGACGCAGGCCCGCCGGAAGTTGGAGGAGAGCGTCGTCATCCAGCAGGAGACAGGGTCGGGCGGCGACAGCATCGAGCCTCTGCTGGGCCTGGCACGAGTGGCGCTAAGGCAGCAGGACCTGCTTGAGGCCCGTAGACGCTGCCAGGAGAGCTTGAGGATGCAGGTCGCACTCGGGAGCCAGGCGCTCGTGTCGGCCTGCCTGGAAGTGATAGGCATGCTGCTGGCAGCGCAGGACAGGGACCTCGAAGCCGTCGGGCTCTGGGGCACCGCACAGGCGCTGCGCGAGAGCCTGGGCGCTCCCATACACCCGGTCGAGCGCGCCGACTATGAACAGGCAGTGGCAGTAGCCCGAAAGAAAGTGGGCGAGGAGGCCTTTGCCCAGGCATGGACGAAAGGACGGAGCGCTCCGCTCGAGCAGGTCATCGCCACGGTCTTGCAGATGGATGGAAGGTGAGGCAGATCCACAAATTCGGGACAAGATCACCCGCGAGGGACGCCACTACATTTCGGACGTTTGTCGACAAATGTGAAATGTAGTGGCGTCCCTCGCGGGCGCCATCGGGGTCGGGTGGCGCTTGTCTGACCCTACTTTTCTCCTAGCCCATTGTCACTACGTTTCATGGTTGTTCGATGTATGTCACTTCGCCTATGTTAAACTGTCCTCGTTGTCCCCGCGACTTTGCGGGGCAATTTTTTATGTCTCGTAGTCCAACTCGTCAGTTAGAAAGCGTATGATGAAACCGTTTGTAACACGTCGTCGTTTCGTATTTTCTCGTAAGTTCGTAGTAGTGCCGGCAGTCCTCGCCATCATTGGAATGGCTGTAGGTGGCAAATTCGTAGCGCAACAGTTGCAGCAGTCGTCTCAGTTCGCGGATTCCGCGAATTGCTTCTCGCGTTCAGCGTCGAGCTGTTCCACGGCAGCTAACGTCCAGGCAGTCACGCGCCCGCATCAACTGGATCTGACCCCTACTGTCGTGACCGGTCAAGATACTCACCCTCGTATTCAGCCAAAGCGGGTACCGAAAGTTGTAGCGCATCATCCAGCGGCAAATAGCGGTTTACGGATATACCCAACACCGGTGCCGACCAGCCCTCCTATCCAAACGACACCAGCACCGATGCCGACCAGCCCCCCTCCCGGTCAGTCTTCGGTCGTAGCCATGATCGAGCAGGTCTTCGGGTCTTACGCACCGGGTGCGCTGCAGGTGGCGAAATGCGAGTCGGGGTACAATCCGGATGCTTATAATCCGATTTCGATTGGCGGCAGCCACGCTGAAGGCGTCTTTCAAATCCTCTATCCGAGCACCTGGGTGGGAACATCTGAGGCGGCAAGCTCTCCGTACAATGCCTCGGCCAATATTCAGGCCGCGCACGAGATATTCGTGCGAGACGGCTATAGCTGGCGAGAATGGTCATGCGCTTCATAACCTGGCAATGGAGGCGCGGAGATGATATCATGATGCTAACCGCTCAGCAACGTCCTTGACTGCCCTGAGAGCTTACCCCAGTCGCATCTATCAGCTTCATAAGAGGAGACCGTTATGGAACATCGCACCCTGGGCAATTCCGGCCTGCAAGTACCCGTCGTCGGCATGGGAACGTGGAAGACCTTCGATGTGCAGGGCAGCGCGGCGATCAACAATGCGCGCAGTGTTGTCGATGCCGCGTTACAGGCCGGGGCGAACTTCTTCGACTCGTCGCCTATGTATGGGCAGGCCGAATATGTGCTGGGTGAGACGCTGCGTGGGAGACGCGACCAGGCTTTGATCGCGACGAAGATCTGGACGCCTTCCGCACGAGATGGGCAGGCGCAGGCGCGGCGCGCGCTGCAGTACTTCGGCGGGCGTATCGATCTCTACCAGGTTCACAACCTGGTAAACTGGCGCGAACACCTGGATATGCTGGAACGCCTGCGCGATGCCGGCCAGGTGCGCGCTATCGGGGCCACTCACTACAGCAGTTCGGCCTTTGGCGACCTTCGCAAGGTTATGCAGACCGGCCGCATCACCACTATCCAGATCCCGTACAACCCGCTCGAACGCGAAGTCGAACAGGATATCCTGCCGCTCGCAGCCGATCTCGGCCTCGGCGTGGTGGTGATGCGGCCGTTTGCCCAGCGCGAGTTGATGCGCAGTCAGCCGACGCCTGAAGAACTGGAGCCGCTGAAGCCTTTTGGCGTGACGACCTGGGGCCAGGCTCTGCTCAAGTGGATTTTGAGCGACCAGCGCTTGCACATCGCCATCCCGGCCACCTCTCGCGCCGAGCGCATGGCTGAAAACGCTGCCGCCGGAGACCCTCCCTGGTTCGGCCCGGAGGAACGGGAGCTGGTGGCGCGGCTGGCGGTACGTAGTTGAGGATTGTAAAAGGAGATGGTGAGGCGCTACTCACAGGTTCGGGTTCGATGGAACACTAACTTGCCTACGGCTTTTGTTGGGACTTTTAAGATTTAACAAAAACGAGCAAAGAAGACTTCTCTGAAGCCAACCCTCGGATGGCCTCGATCGTCTCAGGCGCGTTGCGCACGAACTCGGCGCGCACCGGCAGGCGCTGCTTGAATTCTTCAACGGTGATGTCGTCCAGGAAGCGCGTACCCTCGTTATCCAGCATGACGCGCGGCAGCAAGACCAGGTCGCCCAGGTTCTCGTTGGCCTGCAGCGCCGCCAGCACGTCCTGTCCGCAGAGCAGACCGGCCACGGTAACTTCCGGGCCGAAGAACTGGTTGACGACCGGCAGGACCTGCACCTCAAGGCCTTCGACTGCGCGCAGATCGGCGGCGAATTGTTCGATGACGGGGCGGGCCATCGTGCTGGTGACGAGCGTCACGCGGCGTGGCTGAGGCAGGCGGCTGGGGAGCCTGCGTTTGCCGCTGGCCCACTGTTCGAGCAGGTAGCGCGTCATGCCGACACCGTTCTCGATCTGCGCGAAGGAGCCATAGTGCCGCGCGGGCGGGAAATCGCGCTCCGTGAGGTAGTACCATTCGTCCGAGAGGTAGACGAAAGGGTAGCCGTCGGGGTCGGCAGCCGCGAAGCGCCGCTGGTGCGCCTCGGTCTGCTCGATGACGGCCTCGGCCTCGGCACGGGTATAGTGGCGCAGCGGCGGCAGGTCGCCCGTTTTGATCATGTTGTTGTATTTCGTCAGCCCAACGGGGACAACCGAGATAGATTCGACGATGGGACGCAGTTCGGCCAGGTCGCGAATGCTGCGGTCGAGATGCGGGCCGTCGTTGATGGGCGGGCAGAGCACGAGCTGGGTGTGGCAGGTGATGCCTATGTCGCCCAGGCGCTTGATGTGCGAGATGATGTCGCCCGCGCGCGGGCCGTCCACCATTTTGCGGCGCAGGTCGGGATCGGTAGTATGCACCGAGACGTACAGGGGTGTCAGCTTCTGCTCGTCGAGGCGCTGCCAGTCGTGCTCTTTCAGGTTGGTCAGCGTGATGAAGTTGCCGAACAGGAAAGAGTAGCGGTAGTCGTCATCCTTGATGTAGAGCGTGGAGCGCATGCCATGCGGTAAGCCGGGCTGCGCGGCGAAGCGTTCGGGCAAGCCCTGGATGAAGCAGAAGACGCATTTATTGGCGCACTGGCGAATAAAGGGCGCCGGTTCCTCACCGAAGAGTACGCCCAGGTTCTCATCGTAGCTTTTCGTAATTTGCGCCTCGAATTGCTGCTGCTGCCGCTCGAAACCAATGCTCAGATCCTCGTCGGCCACATAGAAGCGATAGTCAACCAGGTCGTGTATCAGATGCCCATTAATCGTACGCAGCAGATCGCCGGGCTGCAATCCGGCCTTATCCGCCGGGCTGTCAGGTACCACCTCACGCACCCAACCATATAACTTTGGCATGAAAAAGAGACTCCTTATAATGTTAGAACGGGTGCCGGATGATGATAGCGATAATGATGATCAACACGATAGCACCGACAACCGCGAGCATGAAGTAGGTGTTTCTGTTGCCAATTTTAACTTTAGTGCTCGGCCCCTTCGTTACCACAGTTTTCTTTACTTCTTGCTGGCGTTTCTTGCGCTCTTCGGCGCGCTTCTCGAAGCGTTTGCGGGCAGGATTCGCCGCGGGTTCGTTGTAAGGGCCGGTACCCATGTGCTGCATACGGCGGCGTGCATCGCGGTTGTACATCTCCGGCCGATCCTGAGGGGGGCCGCCCGTCGGGATTTCCTTTGGCGCAGTGGATTTCGCCCCGGCCACAGCCGTGCCGCCGATGGTCGGCCTGCGGTTCTTAGTCCCCGGTTTGCTCTGATTCACAGGCGGCGTGGCCGCCGCAGGAGTGTGTACCTTTGCTGGCGCTATATTCTTTTGAGGCTGGGCTACCTTGCTCTGCTGCGCAGCGGGTTTTTTTGATCCCGACCTCGATCCCGGTTTATTTGTTTTCGCCATGATGCTATCCTCACACAATGCTTTCCGTTGTTGCTACAAAAGCCCTTGCTATTTCGGCGGCCCCGGCCTTGTCATCCGGCGAGAGTACGCCGTCGATCACCAGGCCCAGCAGGTGTTCCTTGACGGGGCGCAGCCAGGGTCCCGGCGGTCGCCCGAAGAGCGCCATCAGTTCGTTGCCGTCCAATGGACTCTTGAGCGGCACGCGCTCGGCCTCTTCTTTCAAGCGCTGGCAGCGCTCGGCCAGTTCACTGACGCGCGCGGCTGCCCGCTCGACTTTATCGGCGCGATAGCTTGTGATGTCGGCGCGCGAGAGATCGAGCAGGCCAGCAAGGTCGTTGCCACTCTCCAGCATCAGCCGGCGCACAGCTCCGTCCGTCCAGTCGGTCGTGTAGGCATTGGCGCGCATATGCAGACGCACGATGCGCGAAACGTTCTCGATGAAATCGCGATCAAAATGTAGCCTCTTCAGGATATCATATGCCATGCGTGCTCCGATATCCTCGTGCCCAAAGAAATGCACCTTGCCCTCTTCGACGGTGCGCGTGCGCGGCTTGGCGATATCGTGCAGCAGCGCGCTCCAGCGGCTGGCCAGCCGGGGCGAGGAGCGCTCGACGACGCGCAAAACGTGGCTATAGACATCTTTGGAACGGGCGGCATGCGGCTGCGGCTGTTGGCTGACACCCTGTAGTTCAACCACCTCCGGGATGATCCACTCCATGAGCTTGAGTTCTACCAGCAGATTCAGCCCCTTAGCGGGATGATCGGAGAGCAGCAGCTTATTCATCTCGTCGCGGATGCGCTCGCGCGAAATTTTTTGCAGGGCGGCCGCATTGCGAATGATCGAGCGGCGCGTCTCCGGCTCGATGGTAAAGTCGAGTTGCGCGGCAAAGCGTACCGCGCGCAGCAGGCGCAGCGGATCTTCGTCGAAGCGTTTATCCGGCTCGTTGCCGACGGCGCGCAGGACATGGGCCTCGAGGTCCTGCCTGCCGCCAAATAGATCGATAATCTGACCCGTCAGTGGATGGCGCGCCATGGCGTTGATGGTAAAGTCACGCCGCAGCAGGTCATCTTCCAGTCGCGTGCCGAAGCATACCTCCGGCTTGCGCGACTCGGAATTGTAGCGCTCGCTGCGAAACGTGGTAATCTCGATGATGTCGGTATCGTAGTGCAGGCGTACAGTCCCGAAACGCTCACCCACCAGGATAACGGCGTTCGGGCGCGTGGGGGCCACGATCTGCTTGATCTCATCGGGCCGCGCGTCGGTCGCCAGGTCGGCATCGTTGGATTGGCCGCGTTGCAGCAGCACATCGCGCACAGTTCCCCCTACCATATATAGTTGTTTGTGCCGCGCGTGAAATGCTTCCGCAAGCGTTAGTATGGGTTGTAGCATGATGAACAACAGGTACCTAATTTCAAAAATTTGTAATGGGTCTATTGTATCATGGCTGTCTCGCATTGGCTAGCTAGTGGGACGTGTGGCCTGTGGAGCGGGCAGATAGCATACGTTTGGCACACTATCTGCCCATTCGATGCAGGTCTACCTATCTTCTTCGCAAGAGTTCCCAAACTCCCAACCCAATCATAGCAAGAGGTAAGACGATTTCAACTATGACCACCAGGGCCTTTGGGAGGTCAAAGGTGGCGGGATTGAGCACACGATAGGTGATGGTTTCGGCAAAAGCGCCTATCGTATAGAACACAGCCAGAATGACCAGCCCGGTTATACCAATTTCCACAGGTCGTTCCGACTGGAATGTCAAAATGATACATACAACTGCTGCGATGCAGAGAAACAACGGCGGAGAGAGTGCGGTACCAAATCCAAAGAGAAAGTCCTCTAGCGCCGGCAGACCACTCTTGAAAAGAGTCACGCTGGGAAGGTTATCTTGTATTGCGATGGTAGTACCGATACTTGCATTGACCAGATAAAGCAGAGAAACCACTATAAGGGTTTTCTGTACATTCGATCGCCGTTTTGATCTGCTTTTCTCCAAGGTCAGTGCTCCTGTATCATGAAGAGAAAGGATGCTTCTACTCTACGGGTTAGTCCACTGTGGCATAGAATTTGGGCGTAAAAGCAGTTGACAATTGGGGCAGATCGTCAACGTCCAATACTTATCACCCAGGTAATAGTGGCAATGCACGCAGGTCCCCGAAAAATCAGCATACGCCTGTGCCGCAGGGTCTGGTAGAAGAGCGCCGGGCGGATTCGGTGAAGCTACGGGAGTTACAGGTGCCACCGGCGGCGTGGGCGTTGTTCTCTCTTGATACCACTCCACGTATTTCGCACGAGCGTTTTGCAAGTCGGCCATGATCTGTTCAAGTCGCTCGGACAATTGAGAGAAACCTCCATCCTTCAAGGTGTTCGATACGGGTCCGTATGCAGTCTGGAAATAATTCGCGTCGTAGTCCACAAGATTGATGACAGAAGCAATCTGTTCAGTGGAAGCGATGTTATTTGCTGGCAATGCGGCCTCCACCCGGGCAAGTGCCGTTTGATAATCCTCTTGAATTTTTGCGAGCTGTTGCTGCTGAATCTGCGCATAGTCTGGCTGCTGGTTCATGATGATTCCTCCGTTTTTAAGACTCTATGCCCTTATCAGGTATTCTACCACTCAATAAATGGGCAACAGAGGGGTTCAGTACTTTGCAAAGGTAGGGTGGATTTCTGCTCGCTGATGTGGTTATGAGGGAATTTCATGCGCTGTTGGCGAAAGCGGGCTTGCCGAAAATGCGCCTTCATGACCTGCGTCATACGATGGCAACTCTGCTTTTGGAGTCGGATGTGCATCCGAAAAGGGTTCAAGAGCGGTTGGGGCATAGCTCGATTGCAATTGCGATGGATACGTATTCACATGTGTTTCCATCGATGCACCAGGATGTAGCGCGTAAGTTGGATGATATTCTTGATGGCGAGAATTAAATGCTCTCATGCTTTTGTTGCTGGAGTTTTACTTTTATTGCTTTGTAGCCTGTCTAACTCTGCTTTGAGCATCTGAGCTTGCAATTTTGTTTCAGCAAGTTCCTTATTGTTATTGATTTTTGCTAGTTTCAAGTCATATCTCCTTTTATCCATCGGAGCTAGGTAGCGAATGAATGGAGTGAGTGCGGTAGGAGTAATGAAGAGCAACCAATGAGGGTCTCCCGTTGCATGGAAGCCAACAAGGCCGCTAATAAGTGATAGTAGGTATGCACTTGTTATAGCGATGCTCAGATACCATCGCAAACGCCACGTCATAAGTTCGTCAAAATCCTTTGGGGCGGGAGGCCTTCGCTGAGGTTGCTTTTGACCCGCTAACTGAATCTTTGGCATAGAAAAGAGTAACCTCACTCTCAATTTCTACTGCATAAGAGGTTACTCTTTTGTATTGTCTCGGACACAAAAAACCCCTTTGCAATAGTCAAGGGCGGATAAACACGACTGTGTAAATCCTGCTCGTCTTAACACCGATTTGCAAAGAGGAAGTCCGTTGAGGTCAGTAGCGTTCCTCGCTCTAGTTATTTCAATATTATTCGTGTCGTTGGCTATGTCCTTCACTAATGAATGGTCGGCGTTCACGCGTGTAACGTGCAACGGTACGAGTGCTCAAATGCCTGCTAACTCACTGACCTCTAGCTGAATAAAGCAGGCATTCCCTTTCTTTCTTCTCTCGTTTAAGGTGCTTTTCTTTTCTTTTCTTTGTCCATGCCAGGTTGGGCAATCTAGCATTGACAGTAGGGATTTTACCATAAATACAGCTCTGCTGTCAATTTTGCTATCATCAGATTGCTTCTTGCCTAAATAGAGACTTGATACTAGATGTGGAGCGGATTTGCTGTAATGCACGGACGAGGATGAATTATTGGTAAGGTAGCGATTGGCTACCGGCCCAATTCTACACTGGCGTTAATACGATTCGACATTTGATGGGACAGCGGGTAAAATTGGGTGCTTTAAATCATGCATGAGAGAATTTTTTGTTAAGCGATAAAAGGAGTTATCGGGGTCGAGGCGGGTGGCCTCTTCATAGGCAGTAAGCGCTTCCTCGCGGCGTTTGAGGTTTCTAAGAATATCGCCTTTATTGGCGTAGTAAGAGGGGTTATTAGAGTCGAGACGGATGGCCTCCTCATAGGCGACCAGCGCTTCCTCATATTGTTCAAGATTTTTGAGAATATTGCCTTTGTCGTTGTGATAAGAGGGGTTATTGGGGTCGAGGCGGATGGTCTCCTCATAGGCGGCCAGCGCTTCCTCGTAGCGCTTTAGAAAAACAAGTGCGCGACCTTTGTTATAGTGGCAAATGAGAATATCGGGATAAAGGCGAATGGCTTCCTCATAAGCGGTGACTGCTTCTTCGTAGCGCCTGAGATTATAGAGAGCATTGCCTTTATTGGCGTGGTAAGAGGGATTATTGGGTTCAAGGCGGATGGCTTCCTCATAGGCGGCCAGCGCTTCCTCGTAAGGATTGAGGCTGAAGAGAGCTACGCCTTTATTGGCGTGGTAAGAGGGGTTATTGGGGTCGAGGCGGATGGCCTCCTCATAAGCGGTGAGGGCTACTAGGAAACGTTTGAGAGCAAAGAGTGTTTCGCCTTTATCGTTGTGATAAGAGGGGTTATTGGGGTCGAGGCGGATGGCTTCCTCATAGGCGGCCAGCGCTTCCTCGTAGCGGCGTAGAGTAAAGAGGGTATCACCTTTATCGGTATGGTAAAAGTGGTTATTGGGTTTAAGACGAATGGCCTCCTCATAAGCGACCAGCGCTTCCTCGTAGCGGCCTAAATTAAAAAGGGTATCGCCTTTATCGTTATGGTAGGAGGCAATATTGGGATCGAGACGAATGGCCTCCTCATAAGCGACCAGCGCTTCCTCGTAGCGGCCTAAATTAAAAAGGATATTTCCTTTGTTGGCGTGGTAAGAGGCAATGTTGGGGTCGAGGCGGATAGCCTCTTCATAAGCCGTCAGTGCTTCCTCATAGCGTTCGAGGCTCATGAGAGCATTAGCTTCATCAACCCACTCCTCTTTAGTTTTAAGTGAGGTTAGTACGTCTTTGATAGTTCGGCTGATCTCTGCTACGACATCTTGGAAGGCTTCGTCTCTATCAGGCCAACGGGTGATAGGCTGAGCATTGGTAGGCAATAGTTGTAGAATGCTGAAGGGAGCGTCTTCCCAGTAACATGGGCGTAATAGGATAGATATTACTCGGCAGGTTCCGTTTTCATGTCTCTCTAGGGCACGTTGCATCTCCTTGTCACAGTATGTTGATGCTATAAAGTCAGGGCTGATTAATAGAAGAATTAGATGAGCGGCATCGAGGTTTAAAGCAATAGCTTGCTCCCATTCCTCTCCTGGTAGGATTTCGCGATCATGCCAAGTTGTTAATTGATGGCGGCGTTTCAACCAACCGAGGTGCTTTTCTAACTCATCGCATAGAGATATATCCTCTCGTGCGTAACAGTAGAACAGCTTTATTTCGTGTTTAGGAGTATCTGCCATAATGCTCTGCCTTACTTCATCTTCTACGGATTTTGCCTGCATGATAGCATAAATCGTTATTGTTGACCATAGATGTTCAAGCATTTTTTGCTGTCAACATTGATGTATTTGGACTTTTTTATGTCTGCGAAGGGGCTTGAGTTTAGGTATAGTTTAGGCTTGTGAGGGTTCGTTGTTGGAGAGTCTAGATGCGGGGGTCTATATGGTTGCGTAGCAAAAAGCTTAGAAAATTAGTCAGTATGGGTCTATAACTTAATCGTGCGCTTATTGCTCGTAGGCAAGACTTGTCCCCTCGTAAGCGTCTTCGATAGGGAACTGGATGCCGAGGCTTTCTAGCCTGATGGTTTCTCCTGGTTCAAAGGTGTTGATAGTCCATCTCTCCGCTTCGCGGCGGTGAACTTCTATGAAGGCTTCCTCGGAGTCAACCATCACATATTCTTGTATCGTTGGGCATGCGCGGTAGTAGGCCGCTTTTTTGCCTCTATCGGTCGCTTCTGTGCTTGGGGAAAGCACCTCAACGACGACGCGGGGGTAGCGTATCGTTTCTTTCTGGTTCCGGTCGCGTTCGTCACAACTGACTGTGATATCGGGGAAGACGTAGCGTTTTTCGGAGAGCTTGAGCTGAACATCGGAATTGTAGACGCGGCATGGACTGCCCTTGAGCGGCCCCTTGATTGTGGCTGTCAGATTAGCGATGATAATGGAGTGATCGGGGCTTCCTCCGGCCAGCATGCGTAACTCGCCGTCGAGGTATTCGTAGCGGGTGTCTTTGCTATTCCTATTGAGGATCAGATAGTCCTCGACACTCATGATTGAGTATTTGCGTTGTGCCATGCTATGTCTCTGATGCTGTTGTCTGCTCGGGCTGGTTCTCTGGTACATGATACCACATTCTGCCTTGCGCGTTGGAGAGATAGGGGCTTTTGCTGTCAACTTCGCTGTACGCGGGTGCCACGTTCTGTAAGTGGGGGGCTTGCTTCTTGATCTAGAGAGATTTACGAGGTACGTTGTCGTGGAGCTGGGTTAGGGGTCTATTGTATCATGTTCACATAGCCCCGAAAAGCAGAGAAAATTCGTTCTAAAAACCCTTGACTTCCCCTTGAAAATGCTTATAATAACAAGTACTAGAACATAATATCTATAACCGGCAAGGAGGCACATAACGCCATGCTCAATATTAAGGAAAAGAGAGAGCCTGTCGCGATCGATCTGGATGTTGAAGAGGAGGAGGATCAGTTTTATGTGACGCGGCCGCACACCAGCATCCGGCGTTATGATCGCCCACTTCAGCGTGACGCCCTGGAGGACCCTGAGACGAAGCCGGGAACGAGGATTCCTCGCAGGAGCTCTGCTACATCCCCGGTATCTCCAGTGACAGGTAGGGGAATTACATCAAAAGCGATCGTTCCCCCTCCAGTCAGGGAGCGGGTAACTTCGCCGCTGCCAGGTATGGGATTGATCGGCAAGGTGAGGAGTATCAGGGGTGTACCCCTGTTGGCGCTTCTGCTGGGTATGGTGGTGACGGTGGCGTTGATTGTAAGCTTCAGCGCTATCGGCAACTGGTGGCAGGTTCACCAGGACGATGTGACCTATGGACGTCCCAGAACATTCCAGATCAACGCGGTAGTTGGGCACAACGATAGTCCCAGCAACCCTTCTCATTTTGTCTTTATGAACCTCAACCGGCACATCGTCATTATTGAGCTTCCGGGCGGCGATCCTTCGCACGCGCGCATCTACAGCGGCCCCACGCTCTTCGGCAACGGCCAGGACCTGACGCCGGTTACGGCTGAGTTCGTCGATGTCAACGGGGATGGCAAACCGGATATGATCGTTAAGATTCAGGACCAACGCCTGGTCTACATCAATGATGGCACGCAATTTCGCCCACAGCGGCCAGGGGAGCAGGTAAATCTCCCGCAGTCGTAGGGACGCGATCCATCGCGTCCTTACACGTTTGACGGCAAGAAAAAAGCCTGAAGGAGGGATCAAAGCCTTCAGGCTTCCACCCTGCTACATAACCCAAAAGGAATGCACATAACGTATCGCTTCCTGCCCTTACCACATAGCTGCCGCTACCCATGCGATACACTTCCTGCCGTTTTTCTCTGCCCTCGCCACATAGCCGAAATACCCGCGGCAGGAATACCCCATTCACTACCATCCGCTTCCACTTCGTTCTGGAAAATTGTTCGCATCTCTTTCGCTTACGAGTTCAACTATATCATACGAGCCTGACGAACCGATGAATATCGATACGCCTTGTATGACAGTTCATTCATGTCATTAGCCCGAATGAAACACAAGAATATTACATTTTTTTCATCGTTTGCCAGCCTTGCGTAAATCGTTGGATGGCTTCCTCGTTCATGGTATCATGAAGGAAGGCACTATCAATATAGAAAGCCATAGACAATGCTCCGTTCTTCTTTACTGTGTGAAACCGTACAACTTGCCTTCGACGAGCGATTGGTAATACTCAATTCAGCCGCCGATCCATTCGTGCCTGAAGCTGCGCTTCGCCTGCCAATGGGCGAACTGGTGCTTGCCGAAGATAACGTGGCCGCCCTACAACAGGCGCGGGACGCCATCCAGCGCGAGCGCACACCGGCCTCGCTCTCCTTGCGAGATATTCCCTTCCATGAGTATATGCAACACGCGTCTCCCGCTGCTATGGATGTAGCTGTCTTGAATACGCTCTACCAGCCGGGAAAAGTCTGGATCGAGTATGCTCTGCAACTGGCTGCTTACGCGCTCAAACCCGCGGGTCGGCTCTATGTGCAGGGGAGCAAGGATCGCGGCATTCTCACGCTGGCGAAGCGCATGGCGGACCTATTCGGCAATGTCGAAACGCTGGAGATCCACAAGGGCGAGCGTGTCGTGCGTTCCGTTTATAACCCGCGGACCTGGCAGGCGACCCCGCACCGAGGGCAGACGACCCCGCACCCGAGGGCACCCGCGAGGGGCGCTACTACATGTCGATGCAATGGCCGATCAACAAAATGTAGTGGCGCCCCTCGCGGGTGCCATCCCTGGGGGTGCGTGGCCCACCGCTGCTATCCCCGTACTCATGCCTTTCGCGGAGGGGAAGTTGGACGAGGGTACACGCTTGCTGTTGGAGGCGCTGGAGGTACGCGTGACCGACGAGGCTCTTGATATCGGAAGCGGTGCCGGTTACATCGGCATTGATATCGCCGGGCGCGCCACGAAGGGGCAGGTGACGATGGTGGATGCCAGCCTTGCCGCCGTAGATGCCGTGCGGCGCGTGATCGAGCAGCGCGGGCTGACCAACGCGCGGGTGCTGGCGAGCGATGGGATACAGGCTGTGCGCGAGCAGCATTTTGACCTGGTCGTTACCAATCCCCCCTTTCATATTGGAGGCATCCAGACGACCGAAATCGGCCATCGCTTCATCCGCGAAGCCGCACAAGTCCTCCGCCCGCGCGGGCGCTTCTACCTGGTTGCCAACCGCTTCCTGCGCTATGAGCCCACTCTGCGCGAGTGCTTCGGCCTGGTGGAAGAGGTGGGAGGAAATACGCGCTTCAAGGTGCTGCGTGGAACGCGAGCACCCGCAGTCGAGCATGGTCGTTGAGCCGATAAACTCACATTGATAGTGGCCCATAATATGCTTTATTTCACTCGACAGAACACTTTCGCTATGTTATTCTTCTAGAAGAGAATTATGGGGTGGTATATCCATGAATAAAGATTGGAAGACGATTAGCCATCCCAGGCAAACGCGTCACACACTCTCCTGGCTCTTGCTCATCTTCGCCAATACGCTCTGGGCGTGCAGCTATGTTGCTGCGAAATTCGCGCTGCGCGATACCTCGGTCAACATGATGAACGCGCTCAGGATGATCCTCTCTGCACTTATCCTGCTTCCCCTGCTGATTGCCATGCGCAAAGACTTGAACCTGACGCGCGGGGACCTGCCACAACTGGCGGTGCTGGCGCTGGTCGGCTTTGTCATCAATAAAATCCTCGAATATGGCGGACTGTCGTTGACTACTGCCTCTGATGTGGCGCTGTTGATCGCCAGCGAGTCGATATTCACCGCCGCGCTCTCGTGGCTGCTGCTGCGCGAGCGTTTTCGGTTGCGTACAGGCATCGCGCTGGCCCTGGGCCTTTTCGGGGTATACCTGATCGTAGAGCGCAGCCTGGTTCCAAACATCCCGGCCGGAGGAGGCGCGCTGCGCATTATAGGCGACCTGATGGTGGTGCTGGCACTGGTCTTTGAGTCGTTTTATACTGTGCGTGGGAAGGCTCTTCTGGTGAAGCACTCGCCATTGTTGATAACGGCGGCAGCAATTGTTGGCAGCACCATTTTCTGGATACCGCTGGCCGGGGTCGATGTCGTCCTGCATGGCTGGCATCCCCTGGGCGTGCAGGCCTGGCTCAGCATCGGCTGGCTGGCTCTCATGTCTACCGTCGTGGCTTATCTCGCCTGGTTCAAGGGCCTTGAGCGCGTCGATGGCTCAGCGGCAGCATCAGCGTTATTCATCCAGCCATTGTTGGGCACAACCCTGGCTATCGTGCTGCTGCACGACCAGCTTTTAGCGACGACTATCGTAGGTGGGATACTCATCGTTGTAAGTGTGTTTTTGATTTCGAGACGTTCGTAGGAGTATGACAATGAGCACAATTCTCTATCTCAACGGCACGATTTACACCATGGACACTGCGCAGCCACGCGCGCAGGCAATGGCCATCGACAGTCTCAGCGGGCGCATCCTGGCGGTGGGTAGTGATGACGAGGTGCGGCGCGTGGGCGACAGGAACGCCGAACTGGTTGATTTGCGTGGAAAAACGGTGCTGCCCGGCTTCATCGATGCCCACATTCACCTGGTCAGCCTGGCGTACCGGTCGTACTATATTGACGCGGGGGGCTGTGTCAGCGAGGATGAGGCCGCCGCGCTGGTGCGAGCGCGTGCTGCGCAGACACCTGCCGGGCAGTGGATACTCGGCGGCCAGTGGGATAAAAATCTCTGGCCGGGCCAGCATTTCCCAACGAAGGCATCACTCGATAGCGCCGCACCACAGCATCCCGTCGCCTTGTGGAGCAAGGATGGACACGTGTTGTGGGTCAACTCGCTCGCCCTGCAGCGCGCCTCGATCAGCGCCGCGACGCCCGAACCCGCCAATGGCGCTATCCGGCGAGATAGTGATGGCAGCCCCACGGGCATCTTAGAGGAGCAGGGCGCGACCTCGCTTGTTTATGAAGTCATCGACCGGCACGACCCCGTGCTGACGCGCCACCTCGTTGAGGCGAAACTCAAGGAATTGCAGCGTGCCGGTATCACTACTATCCATGATATCGAAGATGATGAGGCCTTTCGCCTCTTTCAGCAACTTCGCGACGAAGACGCGCTGGGCGTGCGCGTGGAGATGATCCTGCCGCGCCGCGTGCTGCCGGAACTGCGTGCCGTTGGTGTACGCGCCGGGTTCGGGGATGATTTGCTGCGCCTGGGCGGCATCAAAATCTTTGCCGATGGTACGCTCGGCTCGCAGACTGCCGCCATGCTCGACAGCTTCGAGGGCGATCCTGGCAACCGGGGCATCCTGGCTATCCCGGAGCAGGAGATGGACGAGGCGGTCAGCATGGCAGCCGGGATGGGCATCAGCATCGCCATTCACGCCATCGGCGACCGCGCCGCCCGCGCCGCGCTGAACTCCATCGAGCTGGCGCAGCGCCGCCTGGCGGACTCTCCTGGCTCGCTCGACCTGGCTGGCTCGGCCGGACAGCGTTACAGGCGCCTGCGCTATCGCCTTGAACACGTGCAGTTGATTGCGCCGGAAGACCTGGAACGCATGCGGCGGCTCGGTGTAGTAGCCTCGGTGCAGCCGTTTCACGCCGTCGCCGACCGCGACATTGCCGAACGTTACTGGGGCAAACGCCACCGCCGCGCCTACGCATATCGTACCATGCACGACATGGGCATCCCGCTCGCGCTCGGCTCAGATGCGCCGGTCGAGACCTTCGATCCGCTGCGCATCCTCTACGCCGCCACCGCGCGCAATAATCCCGAAACGAGGCAGCGCGCACCGTGGCTGCCCGACCAGGCCCTGCCGCTGGCTCGGGCACTATGGGGGTACACTCTTGGCGCAGCCTACGCGGGCGCCGAGGAGGACAGCAAAGGCTCGCTGTCGGTGGGCAAGCTGGGAGACGCCGTCGTACTGCGCGAGGACATACTGAGCGTTCCGGCGGAGAAGATGCCGGAGAACGGCATGCAGGCGACGATTTTAGGCGGAAAGGTAGTATATGGGGAAGTGTAGTGGCTAGTGGAGAAGAGCATTTTTGCAATGGCACGGCTATAAACGTGACTGTACGGGGGTTGCTATAAAAAGATTTGGGGTTCGGGAACTCAAGGAACGAATCAGCGAGATACTGCGTATGGTGGAGGAAGAGTGTGAAACCATCGAAATAACCAATCACGGTAAAGTCGTTGCGCGATTAGTACCGGCTCACAAAGCTTCACGGTTTGAAGAACTGACGGAGGATGAGGCCTGGACAGATCTTGAGCGCCTCTCTGCGGAAATAAGCGCCCATTGGCCTACGGGACTCAGCACCGTAGATGCAGTACGTGACGCGAGGCGGGAACTGTGATGGAAGATGTGTATCCTTTTTCATAACCACGCTCGACAAGCCGTTTCCAGTATGTTACTCTTTGCATAGAATAATTATGTGGAAAGGGCTTATTCTATGCCAAAGCCGTGGGATGACAAGTAGCGGCGGAACTTGCAGAGGCAAACGAATATAACCTGCTTGAATATGCTCGTAGGTTTGCATCACTAGTGTTCAAAGGAGCAGCCGATCTCGAATGGCTGAGTAGGAGGTTCGCTATGTACAGAGATATTCTTGAAGATTCATGGGTTGTTCAGGAAGAGAGACGAGAAGGTGCGGTTCGCGGGTTGCGCCGTGCAGTTCTCGATATTATCCAGGCACGTTTCCCAGAAATCCACCCCTACGCAAAAAAACAAATAGATGTTTTGGAAGATACTGATGCCCTACATCGCTTTGTCGTAAAAATGAGCACAGCGGCCTCAGAAGAAGAGGCTCTTCAGTATCTTATCGCATTGGTTGAGGAAGAAAAGCGAACAGATACAGACCATGGCGAACCGACAGTGAGCGATTGATGTAAACGGCTCATGACACTACTGCAAGCCCTCATCCTCTTCATCGCTGCCATGCTGGGCGGCACGCTCAACGCTGTTGCCGGCGGCGGCAGCTTCATCAGCTTTCCGGCGCTCATCTTCACGGGGGTGCCGCCCATCCAGGCGAACGCGACCAGCACGGTGGCCCTCTGGCCCGGCTCGGTCGCCAGTGTGAGCGCTTATCGCCGGGAACTGGCGGCTTTGAACCGCGTTATCGTGCTGCTGCTGGGCGTCACGAGCCTGGTCGGCGGCGTGCTTGGAGCCATCCTGCTGCTGCTCACTCCACAGGCGACATTCCTCGGACTGGTGCCTTACCTGCTGCTGCTGGCAACGTTGCTCTTCGCCTTCAGCCCGCGCATCACCGCGCTGCTGCGCAAACGCAACGCGGCGATAGTTACCCAGAGTATCGATAAAAAAGCGCCTGTTTCGCCACGGACGTTGACGGTTATTGTCCTCATCCAGTTCGTCATCGCGGTCTACGGGGGCTATTTCGGCGGCGGCATCGGCATTATGATCCTGGCATCGCTGGGTGTGATGGGCATGGAGAACATACACGAGATGAATGGTCTGAAGGCGGTGCTGCAAACCCTGATCAACGGTGTGGCCGTGATAACCTTCATCATTGCCGGCGCGGTCTTCTGGCTGCAGGCTCTTGTGATGATTGGGGGAGCGATTGTAGGGGGATATGGCAGCGCGTTTTTCGCGCGCAAACTTGACACTCAACTGGTGCGTGGATTTGTAATCATTGTAGGCGTTGGCATGACTATCTATTTCTTTTTACATAGCTTCAGGGTGATATGAAACAGCAGGATACAGGCACGAATACAGGAGATCCTCAGGACGGGCGGGCGCCAGCACAGGCAACCGCGCCAGCAACAGCCACCGGCACGATGCCTGGGAACTCAGCGCAGGCCGCGGCAGTAGGAACGGTGAGCGAGGGGAAGAAGGCTCCCAACAAATGGGCGGTACTCGCCATTCTCGCTATCGGCATCTTTATGGCGACGCTCGATTCGTCCATCGTCAATATAAGCCTGCCGACCATCGCGCACTACTTCGGCGTACCGCTGAGCGGCGCGATTGAATGGGTGGTGATTGCTTACCTGGTGGTGATTGCTGGAGTGCTGTTGACGACTGGCCGGCTGGCCGACATCATCGGGCGCAAATGGATCTGGGTTGCCGGCTTGATTGTTTTCACCGGCGGTTCAGCTATCTGCGGAGCGTCCGTTTCTCTGGGAATGCTGATTGCTGCGCGTGCGCTGCAAGGACTGGGAGGCGCGCTCATTATGGCCGTCAGCCCGGCGATGCTGACGAGCGCTTTTCCGCCCAGTGAACGCGGGCGGGCGTTAGGTATGAACGCCGTGTTCGTGGCCCTGGGCGTCAGCGTCGGGCCAACGTTGGGTGGCATTATCACAGAAAACTTCACCTGGCGCTGGATCTTCTACGTAAACGTGCCGCTCGGCATCATCGGCATCATCGCCACGCTGCGCGTTTTGACCGAGCAAGCGCCACGGCGCGGCCAGGTGCGTGGGCGCTTCGATCCACCAGGGGCGATACTGCTGGCAATCGGGCTGGTGTGCTTGACGCTTGGCCTCTCTTTCGGCCAGGAATGGGGTTGGAGTTCGCCAGGCCTTATAAGTACGCTGGTGATCAGTGTGGTCGCGTTCGTCACGCTCTGGTTTGTTGAGCATCGTGTTAAGGACCCGATAATCGATTTTTCCCTGCTGCATAACCGTGTCTTCCTCTCGGCGAATGTCAGCCTGGTGCTCAGCTTCCTTGCCCTGTTCGCCGTGAGCTTCATGATGCCCTTCTACCTGGAAGAACTGCGCGGCTTCTCCACTTTGCAGGCCGGACTGCTGCTGACACCGCTTCCGCTCACCATCGCTGTCATCGCGCCATTTAGCGGCGGGCTGGCAGACCGCGTCGGCACGCGCTGGCTGGCCGCGATTGGTTTGACGATAGCCTGCATTGGCCTGGTGCTCATCAGCCAGTTGAACGCGCAAAGTTCGACGTGGGATATCATCTGGCGCCTGGTAGTAACAGGCGTGGGACAGGCCATGTTCCAGTCACCGAACAACAGCGCCTTGATGGGAGCGGCCCCACGCAGTAGTCAAGGCGTGGCGGCAGGTTTCCTGGCGACGGGCCGCGTGGTTGGCCAGAGCATCAGCGTAGCCCTGGCCGGCGCTATCTTCACCAGCCTCGGCGGCGCCCTGGCCGGCAGCATGCTGGTCGCGCAGCAAGCGCATAGCAGGCTGTCGCCTGAGCAAGTGAGCGCGCTACAACAAAACTTCGCGCACGCCTTCCAGGTCGCCTTCATCGTCTGCGCCTGTCTTGCTGCTATCGGCGTGATAACCTCGCTTGTGCGAGGGAAAGAGCAAAGATCGTGAATCGCACCGACCGATTACTGGCTCTTGTGCTGGAATTGCAGGGGAAGGGGCACCGGCGCGCCGAAGATCTGGCCGCGACCTTTGAAACCAGCAAACGCACCATTTATCGTGATATGCTGGCGCTAGGCGAAGCCGGTGTGCCCATCGTCTCAATTCCTGGGCGAGGCTACTCACTGATGCAGGGTTATTTCCTGCCGCCGTTGAGCTTTACTACCGATGAAGCAACCATGCTCCTGTTGGGCAGCGATTTTATGGCGCAAAATTTCGATGCCCAGTATCGCGAGGCGGCGCAATCGGCAAGCCGCAAGATCGAGAGCGTGCTGCCAGAAAAGCTGCGCGACGAGGTGCATTACCTGCAAAGCAGCATCCGCTTCGTGGCCGCATCGTCTGACCCGCCGGATAGCGAGCATCGCGTCCTGCTGCTTCAACAACTGCGCCGCGCCATCATTCAGCATACCACCGTGCGCTTCACCTATCACACGCGCCACACGCAAGATGGCAAGGGCGAGCAGAACAGGCGCGATGCCGACCCCTACGGCCTGATCCACTTTCCTACCGGATGGCACATGACGGCCTACTGTCACCTGCGCCAGGGTATTCGTAACTTTCGCCTCGACCGCATCGATGACCTGGAGCTACTTCCTGCAACCTTTCAGCGCCCCGCCAACTTCGTGATGCGCGCGGATAAAGAGCGCACGCGCGAGATAGTCGTGCGCGTGCTCTTCGATCACGAAATCGCGCGCTGGGTGCAGGAGGCGCGCTCATTCTACGTCGTTGGCGAGCAGGAGACGCCGGACGGGCTGCTCGTAACGCTTACTGTCCGCCAGGAAAGCGAAATCCTGCACTGGCTGCTCAGTTGGGGACGCCACGCGCGGGTTTTGGAACCGGAATCTCTACGAGAGCGGGTGATAGAGGAAGCTGAGGGGCTGCTGAGTCAGTATCGAGACCATATCGTGCGCCATTAGCCGCCTCCCCGCTCCCCGGATGCCCACCAGGGGGGCGGGGCAACTGCAAAAGGCCCTTGTAGGCATCCGGCGGCGGGTGACCGGTGATCGCTCATGAATCCGGGAAATAGCAGTTTCAACGGGCCCTTGTACGCGTCCCGCGGCGGGTGACCGGTGATCGCTCGTGAATCCGGGAAATAGCATCAGACCCGTAACCCCAGCACCCTCGCCAGCCGCAATATCTCCGCTCCCGAAATCGACATCATGGGTCGCTGCCACCGTCTCGGCGCACTGCCTCAGCAAGAGCAGCGCTTCGGGGGTGTTCAGGTCGTTCTCCATTGCAGCCATGAAGCGGCCATGCAGAAGGCGGTCTTCCCCGTCGATTTGCTCGCCGACGATGGCACGCACCTGGCTGAACAGATCGGCGGTCTCAGTTGCCACTTGCAGGTCTTCGGGGAAGCATTCCCACGGGTAGCGGTAGTGGTGGTTGAGCAGGGTGATACGAATAGCATCAGGGCTGTAGGTTTTGAGCAGATCGCTGACGAGCGTCAGATTGCCGAGTGATTTGCTCATCTTTTCGCCGTCCTGGTGAACCATTCCGGTGTGCATCCAGTAGCGTGAGAAGGGGACTTTGCCGGTGAAGTGTTCGGACTGAGCGATTTCGCAGGTATGGTGTGGGAAGGCCAGGTCCGTGCCGCCGCCGTGAATATCGATTTGTGGGCCCAGGTACTTCATCGACATGGCACTGCATTCGATGTGCCAGCCGGGTCGACCTGGCCCCCAGGGGCTGGGCCAGGCTGGTTCGCCGGGCGCCTGCGCCTGCCACAGAACGAAGTCGAGCGGGTCTTTTTTGCGCGGATCATCGGGGAAATTGCCGCGCTCGTTGGCAATGGCCAGCATGGATGCGTAGTCGTTCAGGCCAATGGCGCGCGCCATGATGCCGAAATCCGGGTCGCGTTTCACACTGAAATAGACGTTGCCGCTGCTTTCGTAGGCATAACCGCGTGCGATGAGCGTCTGGATGATCTCGATCATGGCCGGTGTTTCCTGCGTGGCGTGGGCATAGACAGTAGGGCGGCGCACGTTCAGCGCGTCCATATCGTTCAGGTAACGCTCGGTTTCGCGTCGTCCAAGTTCGTCCCAGGCCAGGCCGACTTCGCGCGCTTTGCGCAGGATATCGTCGTCAATGTCAGTCACGTTCTGTACATAGTTGACGGTATAGCCGAGGAATTCCAGGAAGCGCATGAGTGTATCGAATGAGACATAAGTGAAGGCATGGCCAAGGTGAGTCGTATCGTAGGGGGTGACGCCGCACACGTAGATGCGCACGAGCTTATCCTCGAGCGGAACAAACTCTTCAAGCGATTGGCTCAGGGTATTGAATAGTTTCATGATGCGATCTCTCCTAGACCAAACAAACGGACAGCGTTCGCGGTTGTGACCTGGGCAATCTCAGCGAGCGTCATGTGCCGGATCTCGGCCAGTTTTTCGGCGACGTACTTGACGAATAATGGTTCATTGCGTTTCGCGCGCACCTGTTGTGGGACAAGGTAGGGGCTATCGGTCTCCACCAGGATACGCTCCAGTGGAGCCACGCGGGCTACCTCCGGCAGCGCGTTGCCCTGGCGTGTGAGCGGCCCGGCGAACGAGAGCAGGAATCCGTCGAACTCCAGGCATTCCTCGGCCTGCCTGACATCGCCGGAAAAGCAGTGAAAGACGCCTCGTAAATCCTTACCGTGCGCGCGCAATAACTCGATCACGTCATCGTGGGAGTCGCGCACGTGGATGACGCAGGGCAGACCGCACGCGCGTGCCAACTCGAGGTGGGCGACGAAGACGGCGCGCTGTACATCGCGCGGTGAAAGCATGCGGAAATAGTCCAGCCCGAACTCGCCTATCGCTACCACCTGCGGCTCGCGCGCCATCTCGCGGTAACGCAGTCCGACCTCGTCGCTATAGGTGGTCGCGTCATGCGGGTGCGTGCCTACCGCGGCGAAGACCAGGCCAGGATGCGCTTTCGCCAGGGTCAAGGCAAACTCGCTCGAGGGAAGGTCACAGCCAGGATCGACGATGCGTGTTACGCCACCTTCGAAGGCCGCCTGAATGACGGATTCGCGGTCAGCATTGAAACGGGAGGTGTCAATGTGGGCGTGGCTATCGACGAGCAACAGGTGTATCCTTTCAAATTGGCCGGGGCGACAGTTTCAGGTCGCCCTGCAACGGACGCCTGAAAAGGCTTACTTCATAAAGTATAGCCCTGGTTTCATGGCGATGTCAAACCAGCACGCGCACGATATTTGGATGCTCCAGGCGAGCAATCGTGCGCGCTTCGTTGCGGAACTGCTCGACCTCCTCGCTGCTCAAGCGTATATCCAGCACCTTGATGGCGGCAAGCGTGTTGAGGTGGATATGCTCTCCAAGATAAACATCGGCGAAACCGCCACTTCCCAACAAACGCAGCAGGCGATAATGTCCAAGTTGTTGTTCGATGCGGTCGGTCATGCAAGCCTTCCCTGCCGGTAGGCACCGGGCGCCATGCCATAATATCGTTTGAACGCCTTGCTGAAGGCAACCTCGGAGTCATAGTCGATGGACTGAGCAATTTCAATGAGAGTCGCCGGCTGTGTTCGATGCGCGACCCTTCGCGGCTATGTTCGATAAGTGAAGGCGATAACTACTCGCTGTTCACAACTGCTCACTGTCGAGCCAGATTGTGACGGGCCCATCGTTCACCAACTCAACCTGCATATATGCTCCGAATACGCCGCCCTCTACCGTCAGACCATAACTAGCCAGCCCATCTTTGAAGCGCTCGACAAGCGGCTCTGCTACGGATGGCGGCGCGGCATTGGTGAAGCCGGGGCGGCGACCCCTGCGCGTATCGGCGTAGAGGGTGAACTGCGAGACGACCAGCGCCTGGCCGCCGATGTCGAGCAGCGAGCGGTTCATCTTGCCCTCGCCATCCTCGAAGATGCGCAGGTGCGCGATTTTGTCGCTGAGGATTTTGATCTGCGCCTCGCCGTCGTTATGACCAACGCCGAGGAGAACGAGCAAGCCCTGTCCGATCTGGCCGACGATCTGCTGGTCAACGGTGACGCTGGCGCGGGTGACGCGCTGTAATAACGCTCGCACGGTGTAGTCCTGACCTTTATGTTTTCCTCAGTTTAACACTAACGAAAGAATTCGACAATAATAGAACCGCCGAGAAGTTTTCCACAAAGTGCGTAAGCAGCTTCGAGTGTTTCCTTTTCCAACTTTTTGTTCCTGTCCTGGGCAAACCCCAGATCATGTACAACCCGTATGAGCCAGAAGCTGATCACAGCTTCAGGAGGCGCTCCGCGTTGCCGTGCGCGATCTGTTCTCTATCGGCGGGGCTCACTGGAAGTTGGTCCAGGAAAGAGCGAGCCTGTGTCATGGAAGCGTAGGGATAATCGGCTGAGAACAGAATGCGGTTGACTCCTACCTCAAGAAACAGATCCAAAAAGGGCGGAAGAAAATTAAAACCACCAAAGGTATAGTGGAGATTCTCACGGAGATAGGCTCCAATGGGACGTTGCAGGGCTGTTATCTGTTGGGGCAACGTGAGTTCAAGCCTGGGCATCATAAACGGGAGCCCTTCGCCCAGGTGGCCAATGATCACTTGCAAGTTTGGATAGCGATCAAAGGCGCCGCTGAGTACCATGCGCAGCACGTGAATAGCGGTTTCGATGTGCCAGCCCCAGGATGCGTTTGCCAGAGCGGACGCTATCACAGGGGCGAAATTGCCTGTATAGGAGGCTGCAACCACTGCCTGTGGAGGTTGTGTTGGGTGGAGGTAGAGCGGCACATGGAGAGCTTCGGCGCGTGCCAGAATCGGCCAGAAAAAAGGATCGTCCAGGTAACGCCCCCGGACGTGACCATTGATGAGCGCTCCTTTGAAGCCATAGGTTTGCACAGCGCGCTCTAGCTCAGCAGCAGCAGCTTCAGGGGCCGGAGTTGGGAGCGTCGCGAACCCGGCGAGACGGTCTGGATGGCGGCTTACAGCTTGCGCGAGGAAATCGTTTATCTCGCGCGCGCAAGTGATGGCCTCGGCGGCATCGAGCTGTTCTGTACCGGGAGCGGTAAGAGAGAGGACCTGTACATCGATTCCAGCAGTATCCATATTGGTGATGCGGCGTTCGTCAAGATCGCAGAGGAGTTCAGGCACACCTCGCATTCTTACCTCCGGTCCCTGGGCTCGTTCTTTAAGAGAGCGCCCTGGACCCTCCATAAAGGCCGGAGTCGCGTAATGCTCTTCTACTGTGATTGTTCGCATCGTCTTGGCTTGTTCTTGGAGAGGCATAAGCGTTTCCCTGCTTTCTTCACTGGTATGTATGGGGTCAGCATATCCAGACCCGAAAATTGTCCGCTCAGGATCGGAGTCGCTGACCCTTCCTTCGTCGACCGCATTGCGGGCATCCAGCAGGTGGTTCACTGCAGAAGCCGCGTCGTGGTCTCCTGGCGCTCAGGCCCCACGGGCTCGGTCGATGATCGCATCCGCTCCTGGCCGATCAATGGACACTCCGCGCCAGGCCACATGCTGATCAGGTCGCACAAGCAGCAGCGAGGCTTCGTAGCGCTTTTCGAGTGTCTGACCGCCTGGCTCGACGACGGTCAGCGGCACACGATGGGCCGCAGCGGACTCGATAAATGGAGCCACGTCGGCGTCATCGCGGAGCCGCAGCAGCGAGAACCCGTTTCCCAGCCGATCGTAGAGCGAGGCTCCCTCTGGCAGCCACATGTGGGGCAGCCGCGCCCCCGGTCGGGCTATCGGCACATATGCCTGACCCTCGGGAAGAGCAGGCGTCCCGTCATCCACAATCGCCGGTGAGGCATCGTACTGGTAGCCCAGCACGAGTCCCAGGCTGTGGAACTCGCGGTCTTTGGTTGCCTGGATCACCTGAGCGGCTGCACGCCGCGCTTGCTCACCGACGAGACCCGGAGCGGCCAGCTCGGGATTGCCCAGTTCAGGGGCAAGCACACTCATATTCGCGACCGCCTCCCGAATGGTGCGCTCGGCGACCGGTCTCCGCTCTGCCTCATAGCTTGCAAGGAGACGCTCACCACCCCAGCCGTCAAGCACCGCCGCCAGCTTCCAGCCGATGTTGACCGCATCGCCGATGCCCGTATTAAAGCCATGTCCTCCCCAGGGCGGATTGAGATGTGCGGCGTCTCCAACCAGAAACACACGGCCGCTCCGATAGCGGTCGGCCAGCAGCATACGTGCCGTCCACGGGTCTGTTCCCAGCACTGTGGCCTCGATCTCGCTTCCGACGAGGCCATGAATCAGGGCAGAGGGCTCGGCCTGCCCGATCTCGGCAGGGACGCCATTGGCGATGGCCCACCACACATCCTCCAGATCCATACGGCCCATGACCCCAGGGCAGGCCGGATTGAGCACCCAGTAGTGAACTGCGGGGCCGTGAGGCTGTTGCTCCGCCAGTCCCGGTGCGCGGAAGACGAGGCCAAAGTTCGGACGCTGGTCTGAGGCTCCCTCGTAGTGGACACCGATGGCCGACCGAACGATGCTCCGCGCTCCGTCGCAACCCAGGACATAGGACGCCCTGATCCGCCGATATTCTCCCCGCTCGTTCAGAATGACTGTCTCGACGCCGTCGTCGTCCTGCTGAAGCGAGTGCAGCGACCAGCCCAGGCAGAGGTAGCATGGCTCCAGATCGCTCACGGCCTCTCGCAACACCTCTTCGACCAGGGGCTGGGCGATCTGCTGCCCCGGCTCGGCGAACACCTCGGTTCGCTGCGGAGAAAGACCGAGGCAGTTGGTGAAGCGCATCACCTCGTGACCGAGCAGGGTGGTGCAAAAGACCACATCCTGCGACCAGTCTACTTTGAGTGGGGCCACCTCACGAATACGCTGGGCCAGCCCCCAGCGACGAAAATGTTCCATCGTCCGAACGTTGGTTGTCTTGGCACGGGGTCTGAGCTGCGAGACGACGCGCCTCGGCTCGACGATCAGGCACTGCACACCTCGTTGTCCCAACTCAACGGCTGCGCTGAGCCCAACGGGACCTCCTCCGACGATGAGGACAGCTGTCTCCTGGGGCATAGATTGTCTTCTGTCTCTGGTTTCTCTCGCCATCATGGTACAACCCCTCACATCACATAGGCGCAAGTCTCGACTTTCACCATCATGTTTCCTTATGGACGATCGTCCTTCAAATGATGCAATCCACGGCCCTATTCGTGGGCAGATGAACCTTCAGATTCTAATATAGGTGGCAGTTCACGTAGCGGACTCGAAGCAAATGCCTCAAACCCGCTACTCCGCTTGGGAAACTCAGTGGCCTCGAAGGCAAAAATCTCGTACTCTGCGAGCCCCTGCTGTTGGTAGGGGTCTGTATGCAAAACTTCACGCAGCTCCTGTTCGCTCGACGCTCGTGCCACAATGATGCCCCCGATGAGGGGTTCACGCCGTCCAGAGACGAGAAATCGCCCAGATTCGTAGTTCCGTTGTACCCACGCGCTGTGCGATATGAAGGAGCGATTGACCTCCTCGAACGGCTTCTGGAAACGAGAGATCAGCACAAACATGCGCATAGTGCCTCCAATTGAATGTAAAGAACATCCTCTATCACCTCGACTACAACGGAGAGCGCGGATCGCCCAGTGGTACATGTAAATCCTGCGGGCGAGAGGGCTGGAACTCGCCGGCGTAGGCCCGCTCGTGCAGTTCGGCGAAGGAGGCTCCAGCCTCGTGTGCGGCCACCATCTTATCAGGATCGACGGGCATCCCAATGGGGTTAGCGGCAAATTGCGGTGAGGTACGCGTCCACTCGCTGGATTCCTGCCAGCTCCCGAAATTGTCGACTTGCAGTTCGACACTGTTGCCGTCAGGGTCTTCATAGTAGAAGGAGGTGGTCAAGCCATGATCGAGACTGGCATGTGGCTCGATACCAAGAGCCTTCAGACGCGAGTAGGTGTCGAGCAGATCCCCCATCGACGGGTACTCGAAGGCGCTATGATGGAAACCGTTGTGCATCAGCTTGTCAGGGTCGTCGCTCAACTGTGGCGAGACCAATAACGCGAGGCGGTGGTTGGCCTCGTCATTGGTGAGCCAGGCCCCACCTGGAAATGTATAGTTTGATGTCATGCCCACCACGGTACCGTACCACTCAATCATCTCCTGGAGACGCCCCGTCTTCAGATTGAAGTGATGTAAGATAGGCCGAGTGAAGGTCTTCCCTTCAGATACCTGTGACATTTCTTTTCTCCTCTTCATGTGTTCAGATGAAAGAGGTATCCCCTCAATGAGATTCCTCTCTACATGCTCGCTCGATTTTGATGGTAAAGGATGCATTCTTCCGCAAAGGAGAGGACTTTCATATAGAACGCGCGCGCCAGAGTATGCAGCTCTACCGAATGCCCTGCCATGCGCTGCACGCCTACATCGACGAAGGGCGCGGCAGAGAACATATCAGCCACATGGCTGAGTGCCTCTGCATCGGGACGCCAGATATGATCGTACTCAGGAACGATAAATTGCACAGGTACGCGTACTTGTGCGGCTACTCCGGGCAGGCGCACGCCCCATAGCTGGGCCTCGGCGAGTTCTATCGCGGCAGTGGGAACGTCGCGCTGTGGATCGTACTGAGCCTGTTCTGCTGGATAGGACCACTCCGGTCCATACATGGCTCTGAGTTTGATCGCGATATCCATCATCACGGTCGGCTCATCACTGACTAAAGACGCAAAGGCGACTTTGGTCTGCTCGTTATAGAGCGCGCCAGAGCCGGTCATATTCATGCCGAGCAGGTGCTCGTGCGGTTTTTCTGCCGCGAGCAGCAAGGCGATCATGCCCCCAATCGAATGACCAATCAAAAACATGCCCGCCGATTGCTGGCCGTAACGCTGCCAGATCTCCGCGAGCGCCTGGCGTAAAATAGGCACCTGGCCATCAAACGAAAGCTGATCAAAGGGTACAGATGTCGCGGTTCCATAGCCGGGGCGGTCAAGAGCGATGATCGAGTAGCCTGAGGAAGCACAGAACTCAAGTAATGCTGACGAAGGGGTATCGAAATATTTACTCGAATAGGTTCCACCATGCAGTGCAACCAGAAGCGCTCGTGGCTGACCATTTGTCGCTGGAACGAAGCGTCCTGAAAGCTTCACGTTACCAGCATCCACGCTGACAGAGCGACTTGCCATAGTTGTTCCTTTCTGAACGTTCCACTCAACGATTGGCCTGCCTCAGCAAGAACCGGAGGAAACTCATGCTTTGCCTTCTAGACAAAGCATATTAAAATATGATATGTTATGCATAATATATCATATTTTTGTCAAGGGAAAAGAATAAAACGTATGAACGCGACGGCACACGCAGGAAAGGGCATTCAAACAACTCTCCTCACAAAAATCACGATGGCGGAGCAGATTGCGGCGGCTCTGCGGGAGGAAATCGTCAATGGACAGCTCGCCGCAGGCACCCGGTTGCGTCAGAATGAGATCGCTCAGCGCTTTGGGGTCAGTACAACGCCCGTCCGCGAGGCTTTTGGACTGCTGCAAAGTGATGGCCTGGTGCAAATCGACCCCCACCGGGGAGTCAGGGTGTTCTTACCTGCCATTCAGGATCTCATCGAGCATTATGAAATTCGCATGGCGCTGGAGATGCTGGCCGCCGAGAAAGCTGCTGTACACTTCCAGGCTCAGGATGCCCCTCCACTGATTGCCCTCCTCGATGAGATGCTCGCCACCAACAATGCCGTTCGCTATGTAGAGCTGAAATCAACAGTTCCACTTGCGATTGTATAGGCTTGGGGAGCGTTCGCGGCTGGTCACGATGATCGAGGAACTGCGCAATGCCTCGCTTGCCTACAACCACCTCTATGCAGCAGCTGATGTTCCTAGAGATGCAGAGCGCCTCGACGCGGAACATCGTGAGATTCTTGCCGCCTGCCAGGCAAACGACCCGCTCCGTGCTGCCAATGCGGTGCGGCACCATATTCAACAGACCATCGCGCATGTCACGAAATTGCTTGAACAGGGAAGGAAAGCATAGAATGTCTGAAGCAATCGCCATTACGCATGTCAAAGTGTTTGACGGCAACGCCTTAACCGGGGAACGCACGGTGGTCATTGATAATGGGGTTATCTCTGCTGCCACGACTGCTGAGAGGACGGTTGACGCACGGCATGGAACGCTTCTGCCTGGCTTCATCGACTCCCATGTCCATCTGAGAAATGTCGCTGAGCTCGAACAAGGGACGCGCTGGGGCTGTACAACTCTGCTCGATATGGCTTCGCAATCAATGGCAGTGACCGATTCACTGCGTCATCAACAAGGGCTAGCCGATATTCGTGGTGCTGGAAATCCAGCGAGTGCCCCAGGAGGGATACAGACGACTCGCATGGGCTTCCCTGCTTCAAGTGCGGTGGCAGGCCCCGCCGATGCGAACCGCTTCGTGGCTGATCGCGTTGCGGATGGTTCCGATTACATTAAAGTGATCGTTGAGGACCCTCAACGAATGGGTCCTGCTGCGCTCGACATTGCCACCATCGCTGCAATTGTTGAGGCCGCTCACAAGGCAAGTCTGAAAGTGATCGCTCATGTCACCACCTTAGCCGCATTCACTATCGCTGCTGAGGCAGGAGTAGACATTCTCACCCACGCTCCCATCGATGCAGAGGTTGACGACAATCTGACGTCCTCAATTGCGAAGCGAGGCATCGTGTCAGTGCCAACCTTAATCATGATGCGTGCCGTGGCAAGCAATGCAGCACGCCTCCCAACCCATGCTGGTTCCAGTGTCGATTATGCTCATGCTCGATCGACAGTGACAGCGTTCCGCCGGGCAGGCGTCACCATCCTGGCCGGAACGGACGCGAATCAAGGGACTGCTTCGCCCGCACAGATTCCACACGGGAAAGCACTGCATGATGAATTAGGGTTGCTGGTTGAGGCTGGTCTGACACCCGTTGAGGCCCTGCGGTCTGCAACCGTATTACCTGCTGAATATTTCGGCTTTAGCGATCGTGGCGTCATTGAACCTGGACGCCGAGCGGACCTGGTGCTCGTTGAGGGAGACCCGACTCAGGATATTGCAGCCACATGTGCCATTCGGAGTGTCTGGGTGGCAGGAGTGCAAGTCCTATGAGCATACAGAAGGGGAGCATGAACACTCCCTACGCAGGTGCTGTTACGAGTAGTATTCACCAACTCGACTTGCATATATGCCCCGAATAATGCCGCCCGCTACTGTGAGGCCAAAGCCAGCCAGCGCCTCCTTGAAGCGCTCCACGAGGGGCTCTGCTTGGGATGGCGGCGCAGCATCGGTAAAGCCAGGACGGCGACCCCTGCGCGTATCGGCGTAAAGGGTGAACTGCGAGACGACCAGCGCCTGGCCGCCGATGTCGAGCAGTTCTCTATTCTTGTTGAACCGTGATCCTTAAAGAACCAGAATTATCTGAGTTCTCGCTATCGCGTATACCAAAGTTAATGGTACCCGGCTGGCTCAAATTCATAGTAACGATGTAGCCATGAGAACTATTGTAAGCAGGTAGCCCCACAGAATCTTGAGCCTCGCTCCCATTAATATAGAGCACCCAGCGGATATCAGTGTAAGGCGTAGCAAGCGGATTCCCCGACTTATCGGTGTAGATGTAGAATGCATCAGAATACGTTGTTGAGTATGCGTGGCCATATCCGCTTATGGTAAGGCGAACCTTTCCACTGTAGGTATGCTGTGTCGATACTTCTGTGCCAGTAGCATTTGAATCGATGTAGTTTACCGTGAGGGTTTCTGATATCACAGGGGTAGATGTCGGATTGGGGGTGGAAGTCGATACAGGCGTGGATACGGGCGTCGGGTTTAGTGGAGATGTGGGTGTCGCTTGTGGCTTCGAACTCCCATTAGATCCAACGGTTGTGGTCGAATGCGATGTCGGGCTGCTCGATGGCTTCATTGTGATAGACGTTCCATTCAATGTTGTGTTGCCCGTATTTGTAGCCGCGTGCGGCGAATGTACGAAAGGAAGAACCACAAAGAGCAATGACGCCACAATGGCCAGCGCCACTGCTCCACCGGCGATGGCAACAATCGTCTTCCGACGCCCGGCACCGCGTTGACGTGCTGAAGAGAAGGCGGCTGCATTCCCTGTTCCTCCACTAAGAGGAAACGCTTGTCCAGTCTCCTCCCGTGATCTTCCCTCGTAGGTAGGAGGAACCCACGCTGCCAGTGCAGGAGTTGGCGTGAGAGGCTCCTGTAGAGCAGAGCCTCCGTTTCGCTCATTGCCGATAGTGGAATATGGCGATGGCCAAGTAAACGTGTAATCTCCCTCGGGATGCTGTGATATGGGTGTCGGGGGCAGTGGTGTCACCGGTCCTTGCCCGGCAGTGGTAATTGTTTCCTGAACACTCTGTTGCACCATATGCGGTCTCCCGTGCCAGTACAGCTCAGGCGAGCTTGCTTGTACTATAGTCTGAGAGACCGGCGCCGTGGAGTTGGGCAATGTTGGTATATACGCAGACAGCATCGACGCTTGTTGCCTTTGTAAGGTGGGGATGGCCATCGAGTTGGAGGGACCGTCGTTCCCCTGCAGCGCCGCCAGAAAGGCGCGCATCTCGACATAGCGCTCCCCTCGCTGTTTGGACATCGCCTTCAGGATTGCCGCCTCGATCCCGACCGGCAGGGTGGGATTAAGCAGGGTGGGAGGAACCGGTTGCTCCGTCAGGTGCTTGAACCCTAGAGCAAAGAAATCAGGAGCCGTAAATGGCGCCCGTCGCGTCACCAGTTCATATGCGATGCACGCCAGGGCATACTGGTCACTCTCTTTCGACGCGATGCCTTGAAACTGCTCGGGCGCCATGTACGAGGGCGTTCCGGTCACCGTCACTTGCTTGACGCTGCTCGTGGTCAATTCGGCTGCTATTCCGAAATCAGCAAGAATCGCTGAGCCATTTGCATCGAAGAGGATATTTTCGGGTTTGAGATCGCGGTGCACGATATGCTGCTGATGTGCGTATTCCAGCGCTTCGCCGACCTGCGAGAGGATAGAGAGGGAGATGTCTACCGGCAAGAGCTGTGGAGCAGAGCGCTTAATGAGGTCGCGTAGAGAGCCATTGGGAGCAAACTCGGCGACCAGGTAGGGGACGCGCTCATCGATGCCGACATCCAGGATACGCAGAATGTGGGGATGGTGCAGGTACTCCAGCAAACGCGCTTCTTGCAAGAAGCGTTCGCATTCCTCCCTGGAATCAAGATAAGTGTGCAGGATCTTGATAGCGACGGTGCGCTCGGACAGAATGGTATGCACGCTCCGATACACGCTGCCAAAGCCGCCGCTGCCCAGGGAAGCCACAATGCGATAGTTGCCGATACACCGGCCAAGATAGCCATGCTCGCTCATGACAACTCCAACCTCTCGACATCAACAAAACAACCAATACGTTATCTTTATACTCCAAAATGAGGAAAGATATTGTTAAGTTTAACAAAGAAAAATTTAATGTCAATATTTCAAGTTGTTTCATCAAATATCATTTAATGGTATCCGTTCCCCTAACAATTTTATTGATATTCACAAAATTTGGTAGTGACCCTATAAAGGGGTGGTAGGAACGCGAGTGGTCAACAATTCTAAAAACGACCAGCGATGATCAGTCAGCCCCGGTGCCATGGCCGGAGAGCGCTGCTGATAGCGATGCACGCCATCGGCAGCAGGCAGCAGCAAGGCCCGATGCGCCCGCTGGAAGTTGTGGTCGAACAACTGCAAGCCGACCAGGGCTTCGAAGGTGGCATCGCGCTTGGCGAAGGCGTGCGTCTTGTTCATGGCCTTTGTACCCGTTCGCCTCTCAGGATGCCTACAGATTATCAGCACCAATATGGAAAAGATTGCCACAGCCTTCTAGCAATAAATCATGGCAAAAAGGGACGACAGGACCATATCATCGCCATTTTGATACATATCCTTGCCAATTTTAGGCAGGTACAGCCCCAGTAAGGGGCTGTACCTGTGTACATGGAAATGCCACAACATCAAGTTTATTGGGACCTCACTTACTGACGCCATAATAAACGACCGTATAAATTTCTTCCCCGCTAGACGGGGCACTAAATAGGTGCGCAAATTTGGCAAGATGTCTGTTACGCTCGCCACTCTCCTCAACCGCCTTGATCTCATCCTCCGTGTCATAGATGCCGATCGCCATGGCCTTGCCTGCCTCCCGATTAATCAGCAGTAGCGTCCCTTTGAAGCCCTTGAACCGCCTCATCTCGGGTACGACCGAGTGGCGGAAAATCTTGATCCCCTCATCAAATTTCTCAGATGGTAATTGTGCTAACGTGACGCCGCCGTAGGTAGGCGTACTGCCCATCTCAATATCATGAAAAGCGACCTCATAGACGTCCTGCACTGGCGGTTCGCTTATCAGATGCTGATAGCGGGCCAGCTCCCGCTGATAGTGACCTTGCTGGATGACCTCCTGCAGGTGCTCTCGCGTATCATACAGATCGATGTCAATCGCCCTACCTCTAGGCTGATCAACCAGCAGCAGTGTGCCCTGATAGCCGCTATGCTGTTGCTGTCTCTTGGGGAGCATCGACTCTCGGTGTAAATTGATTCCCTCTTCGGCCAGTTCGCCTGCGGGCTGCTCATTGCGGACAAAGTTGACGTGTGCATACATGCTGCTTCTGCCTTTCCGAACAGGTCTCACCTGTTCAATAATCTGAAGAGATGGACTTACTGACGCCTGGCTTCATCCCTCTTGTCCTGTCTGGAACAAGCCCTTCTGTCAGAGCTGTAACCCTCGTGCAAGAGAGAAGCACTTGTGGGTCGACTTTCCAGGTGCACGTACACTTACAGGTGGGGCTGCCGACTGTGAGGGAGTCAAAAGCGCATTCAACTGTACCTGGCACTAGCGAAAGACACACGAAAAGAACAACTGGAGAGATTACAAGAAACGTAAAAATTCTGACCCACTGAAAGTATAATATCTGCTATCGGAGCTGTCAATCCTTCGTATTCCATATCGCTCATCAGCAACACTTGACTGGAAAGCTCGCTCGACAGTCCGTGCGGAGGTTGTAATGCAAGACGTGTGTGAGACGAGATACCATCGGTACCCGTCGGGCAAGGGCCTCTACGGCTTGCGGTTCAACACGATATTGATGATCACGGCGGCAGCGGTAAACAGAGCCACCACGACCAGGATCAGGAAGCCTATCCCGTTGGCAGCATGGGTGGCGGCTGCAATCCCTACCAACCCCAACGTCAACAGCAGGAGCAGGACCAGTGAAGCAATCGCGAGAGCCACCCGTTGCCCGGTGGTCAACGAGGATGCCCAAGCAGGCCCCGCGGGTGTCTCTTCCGTTCCTGTCCTGTTCATCACCAGCGGATACGGCTTGCCCGAGCTTCTGTACTGCTTGCGCTGCTTTTTTACCCGTTTGACGAGTTTGCGCTGAAGGCGCGTGCTGAGATGTTTGACTGGTTCAAGAGAGGGAGATAGCAGCGAGTGTTTCGGCACGTTCGCTTCTCGTTTCTGTGCTAGCTGGCCTTCTTTCCTCTTCGACAGCAATGCTGGAAAAGCATCGTTTGCTCCCAACACGGCACCGAAAGAAAAACCGTTTCAAGCCCTTCGCTCGCTTCGTCTCAGTGGTGAGTACCTCCACTCCTGCGAGCAGGTTTTCCCCTCGAGCGCGAGGCTTTGCGTCCCTTGCCCGCTACCCAGCTTGCGCCGTGCCGGGAGTGCGCGACCTGGTCTGTGTGCCCCAGGCCCAGACCATTCCGCATCTCGCCCCGCCTGCGCTGGATCTGTCCTCCTACGACGAGCTCATTCCCTCCAGGAGAAGCCATGCCTAAGCTGATCAATTAACGTGAGAATAGCTTACCAGCAACCAGAGAGCGTACACACGCAAGGGATCAGGTGTTCGGAGGAGTGCTCACAAAGGAAACAAACCAATCCACTCCAAATTGGTCAGTAAAGTCCCCGATGAGTCCAAAGGGCTGCTCGGCTAAGGCGTGACCAATCGCTCCCCCTGCTGAAAGCCTGGTAAAAAGCGTTTCAGCCTCATCTTTACTAGAGCAATCGAGAGTAAGAACCATGCTATTCCCTTTTGTTAGACCTTCTTCCCCAACCATGTCTGACCCTAACAGTACCATAGCTCCATTTGTTAGCTGCGCATGGAAAACCTGGTCTTTCTTCTCCGGCATATAGGCTGCCATCGGAGAATTCCCAACCGTTGTGATCGTCAGTTCACCACCCAAGCAGCTTTGGTAAAATTCAAATGCTTCTTTGGCATTGCCGTTAAAGCGCAGGTATGCATGGATGAGTGCCATAGTCTACCGCCTTTCATAAGAAAATATTGATACCTCAAATAACCAATGAAGGGGAACATGAAAAAGCCGAGTCAAGACGTGTACTTTGCCTTGCTCGACTTCTCCTCGGTGGCCCACTTTGACTTGTGAAGGACTACGCCTGTCTGTGTGGGTCTGCATCAAGTCCTTCGGCTCCTGGCCCTTCCTTCGTCCAGATATCAGTTGCCTACACCCCTTGATGGCCTTCCTCTTTTGTTTGCAACCTCCAGAGAAGACCTCTAAAGCATACCATGACTCACCGTATCTCAACAATGGTTATTGTGCCTACAATTGTGCCACTAGCAAAAGTGAAGTATACACAGCTTTTTGGTGATGAAGACTTCTATGGAGTCACCAGGTCGAAGGCGCTTCCCCAGACATTGGTGGATTTGACATACTCCCCGGTGATCCATACCGAATTGGCAGAGACGGCACTGTCGGGCCAGGCCGATTGATAGTCGCCCCAGGACGATGTTCCACTTGTCCCGAAGTAACTGGTCCCATTGGCCAGGGCTGTGGTACCCGTTAACGTTTGATTGACGTACCAGACGCTGGGATGGATGCTTGCTCCCGAGGCATTGTACAGGAAGAGCCTATGACCATTGGCCGTCGTGATGGTGGAGGGGTAGAACAGCCAGTAGCCTGGCGTCCCGAAGGCTCCCTGGCTCGAGACGCTGGCCCTACTGGGATTGAGTACAAACCACTCCACAATACTGACCGGGCCATTGCCATCCCCCCAGTTATAGGCCCGTGGCATTGGCCTGCTGGGCCACCGAGAGCCAGATCGTTTGCGCAGAGCTTTGCAGTACACTGAAGATGAAGCGATCGCCGATGTTATCCCACACCGTAACCGGATCATAGAAGCTGCTATTGACCCCAAACCAGCTCTGGTAGGTGCTCGTCTGCTGGTGCGTGCCACTGCGACTATAGATGGACGGTCCCGGATTCGTTGTCTCCAGGTAGTTGTCCAATCCCCCGGCACCATTGGCGTCGGGTTTGCCCCCTTGCTGAGACAAACCCTGATTGGCTGAGGAATCCGTGCGCGTAGGAGCGGGAACCTTCACCACATTTTGCACGGTAGCAAGAGGCTGCGAGGCAAGCTGCTGTGTCTGGCTGTTTGTTACCGAAGATGGGATGCTCGTTGCTGCGGGTCCTGTCTCCTGAACGCGTGGCAGCGTGGCGGTATTGATCTTGTGTGGTATCGCAATACCATGCTCACTGGGCTGGAAGCTCTGCTCCGGTTGGGTTGCGGGTCTCGCGGCTCTCACCGTCAATACACCCGACCCAATGAACACGCTGAGCAAGCAAGCGAAGAGTAGCATGGTGCGAAACGAACGAGAATGCATCGATGGCTCCTCCTAGTGTTTGAACAAGGTGACAGCATGACGCCTCAAAAGCTTGCTTCTTTCTTTGAGAACAACTTACAGAGGAAAAACTAATGAGAAGTGCGGAGCGCAATATGATATAATCGGCTCTACCATAAAAGGTCAATCGTATATTCAGTCCAGGAAGATAAGTGCTTTTAAGTAGCCAGTTGAAATGTATAAAGAATTTGTCAGTCCACTTCTTAGAAAGCTTGATTCGGAACGCTGGCATGCAAGAGCGCGAGAAGCGCTGCATCTCGCCGAAGCCACGCCCTTCACGCTCAAAGCGTTGGAGCAGTTTGCTGATTGCCATCACAGATTTACTGATGAGAGACTTCATGTTGTGCTGGGCGGGATAGAGTTTGATAACCCCGTTATGGTTGGTGCTGGATGGGACAAGGTAGGACGTGCTGTAAAAGCGCTCTACACATTGGGGTTCGCGAGTGTCGAGGTAGGTTCCGTCCTTGCCTATCCTCAAGCGGGCAATCCTAAGCCGCGCCAGTTTATGCTCGGCTCCGGGCGTAGCGTTAAATAGGCTGGGCTTTAATACGCCCGGTATGGAAGTTGTCGCCCATAACCTCGAAAGATATAAAGGCAGTGGAATTCCCATAGGCATCAGCCTGGGGAAAAATAAGGCGGTTGATGCTAAGGATGCCCCCGCGGCGCACGCCCTGGTGGCCAGGAGATTGTATGCTGACGCGGCCTATTTTGCGATCAATGTTTCATCGCCGAATACCCCTGGACTACGTGAGCTTCAAGGAAAAGCACCTCTCACCGAGATCGTTCAAGCAGTAAATGCGGCTATGGATGAGATGGGGGGAAGAAAACCACTGTTTGTGAAGATTGACCCGGAGCTAACGGACGAGGCCGTCGATGGAGTCATCCAGGTGGTAGTGGATAACCACCTGGCCGGGATCATAGCAACGAACAGTACCATAAATCAGGATATAAAAGCAAAGTATGGCGAAAAATGGAGAAATGAAGCTGGCGGGTTAAGTGGGGACGACGCGGATTTTAGAGCAATGGCGACGGCAAAGGTAGCACACATCTACAGGGAAACGCGGGGAAGCATAGATATTATCGGCGTGGGAGGAGTGAAGGATGCGCAGACGGCGTTGGAGAAGATTAAAGCGGGAGCGAAGGCTATCCAGGTCGTGACTGGTATTCGGGGAGAGGGCACGACGTTACCGGGGCGCATCAATCGCGGCATCGTTGACTATATGGAAAAAGTGGGTGTCAAGACGATTGGCGAGCTTGTGGGTGTAGATGTGGGATGACACACTATGTGGTTGTTTCGGATTTCCTTTTTTGTTCAGAATTGTTCAGCCACAATGAGATATGCGCGGGCTGCATCGTCTCCTGTACGACGCTCACTAATTGCTCGCTCAAGCGGTTCAGATCAACCTCGTTGCGCAACGTTTCGCTGAAAACTGACAGGGTTTGAGCTGCATTATACTTGCGGCGGTAGAAGCGGCGATCTATTGTTGACTGGATACGTTTGCGCAGTGGTTGGAAGAGAGCGGCAATGACAAGCGTTGAGATGACGATGGCGACGTCAGAGTTCTGGTTGAAGATGCCCCGGAAGAGCGCCTGCAATCCGATGATGCATCCGGCGTACACTGCTGCCAGCGTGCCTGACAACAGACCATAGACGAGGGTCTTATTGATGAGGACATCCACATCCCAGAGCCGATAGCGCAGGATGGCTATAGCGAGCGAGAGCGGAATGAGCAAGAGGATCAGATAAATGCTGGTTACCAGAATAATAAATGGAAGTAGGCTCAGGCCCTGCAAAGGCATGTTGAGCCGCACAAGTGCGGGCAGTAAATTTCCCAGCAGGAGAAATCCTAGCAGCGCGACTGCCACGCCATAGACGATCCACTTGGTTTGCTGCTGCTGAACGGCGGTCGAAATCCGGCGATAGCGATAGATCTGGGTGAATACCAGCGAGCCAAATATCACAAGTGGTATCGGGTAAAAGAGCAGGCCGGGCCAGTTCGAGGGGTTGAGAAGCGAGTTGGGAAAGAAGGAGCCGGGAATAAATAAGAGAGCAGCTCCGACGACTATCCAACGTGTCCAGCGGGGCGCAAAGCGACCATCGGGAAAGAGAAAGAAGAAGAGTATAAGGGATGGAAAGCCGATCACATCTTCGCTTACCAGGGTGATGGGCAAATGCCAGGCAGGATGAACGGCTGCCAACGTGGCAGGGATATCAGGGAACGAAGCTCCCAAAGCTACAAGGCAGAACGAAGCTAATAAGGCCATCAGGTCGTCGGGCTTTCGCCAGAAAATAAGTGTGGCTACCGCGAGGTACACGATGGCGAACAGGAGATTGATCGTTACCTGGTAGATGGCATAGGCCGTAACTGAGATACCCAGAGCGTGGAGCGATTGAATATTGGCCAGGGTAAGGCAATCTTCGAAACAGTGATGATGGGAAGGAAAGAGTTGAGCAAAATAGACCGGGATGCCAACAGCGTAGATTATCAGGTTCAGGATGGTGGTGGCAAGTAAGGCGATGCGTGCAATCAGCAGCCAGTGTCCAGAAATGCGTGCGTTCGCATCATTGCCGGTCGGCTGGTTCGCCATGGGAGATGCAAGGTCAGGGCTCGGGTTCATGCAATCCTTTATTCGGATAATGGAGCAGCTTCTGAAATAAAAAGGGACACTCTACGGCAGTGAAGAACTGCTTTCACCTGAGTAGTATATTACCATAGGCCCGTTACGAAAACGTTACGAAGATTGTCCAGACGTTTGCACCGCCACCGCGACGGCAATCGAGAAGGTCTGCAGGTCGGCGATGCTCACATCGAAGGCGCTGAGGCCGAGGAGTTCGGCGCGGCGCCTGGCGTTGCCGTGCAGGGTGACGGTTGGGCGACCGCTGCGCAGTTGTACGACCTCCATTTCGCGCCAGGCCACCCCATGGATGCCGGTTCCGAGGGCCTTGCTGATGGCTTCCTTAGCGGCGAATCGCCCGGCGAGACGTGTTGCCTTGCCCCGGCACTGGCGAATTTCCGCTTCGGTGTAGACGCGCCGCAGGAACCGCTCGCCGTGATGCTCGTAGACCTTTTGCACGCGGTCAACCTCGATGATGTCGATGCCGACGGCGATATTGACACCCTGTGGCGCGTGAAGTGGCGCGGGCAAACCGGCCACCCCTGACGGCCCGAAGAGCCAGTCGGGGATGGCCACCCCCGCTTGGCGCACGAGCGGAGTGAAGATCAAAGGTACATCATCCTGGTTGTCCATGTTAACGCGCTTTCCAGGGCGATCGCCCTTACCCCGAGTTACCTATTTCCCGCTTGCACCTTCCAACAATGGCTGCGCAGCGCTGCTATCCCCGGCTGGCAGGATGGACGGCGCGGGGCCGGTACCGCGACCCATGCCGCGATAGATAAAGCCCAGGCGGTTCATCTCGGTTGATTCGTAGAGATTGCGACCGTCTATCAACACCGGGCGGCGCATAGAGGAGCGAATCTGCATCATGTCCAGCGACTTGAATTCGTTCCATTCGGTGACGATTACCAGCGCGTCAATATCCTGCGCGACTTCATAGGCATCCGAGCAGAAATGCACCTGCTCCATGCGCACACGTTCGCCTTCAAGGGCCGCGCGGGCGGTTTCGGCGGCGACCGGGTCGTAGACGCGCACTTCCGCGCCCTGGCTCGTGACCCAGCGAATGATGTCAACCGAGGGAGCCTCGCGCATATCGTCGGTGTTGGGCTTGAACGCCAGGCCAAGCACGCCAATAGTGCAGCCGCGTAGAGTGCCCAGAATGGAGGTCAGCTTGTTCACGATCAGGCGGCGCTGGTCGTAGTTGATATCCATAACAGCGTGGAGCAACTGTGGGTGCAGACCGGCCTCGTCGGCCATGTGGGTGAGGGCGCGCACGTCTTTGGGAAAGCAGCTCCCACCGAATCCGAGCCCGGCGTCCAAAAACGCCCGCCCGATGCGCTTATCGTAGCCCATGCCCGCCGCGACCTCCTTCACGTCCGCGCCGAGTCGCTCGCAGATCTGCGCGATCTCGTTGATAAAGGAAATCTTGGTGGCCAGAAATGCATTCGAGGCATATTTGATCATCTCAGCGGTGTACAGGTCGGTGATCACAATGGGCGCACGCAGGGGCAAATAGAGCGTGGCAACCTTGCGCGCTGCCTCTTCATCCGAGGAGCCGAGCACTACGCGGTCGGGCGCCTGGAAGTCGACGATGGCCGAACCTTCACGGAGGAATTCGGGATTGGAGACCACGGCGAAGTGCACTTCTGGCCGGCTCAGGTTCTGACGAATAATGCGCGAGACCACGTCTCCGCTGCCAACGGGAACCGTACTTTTGTTGATGATGATGGCATGGTGGTCAAGCTCCTGGGCTATGCTGCGCGCCGCGCTCTCGACGTAGCGCATATCGGCGCTGCCCTGCCCGTCGTTGCTGGGCGTGTTGACCGCAATAAAGATAAAATCGCAGTTATCCAGCCCATCGCTGTAGCTGGTAGTGAAATGCAGGCGGCCGGCGTGTACGTTGCGCTCGACCATTTCCTCCAGGCCAGGTTCATAAATCGGTAGAACGCCCTTTTTCAGGCCTTCGATCTTCTCAGAGACGATATCGACGCAGGTAACGCGATTACCCATATCGGCGAAACAGGTACCCGTGACCAGTCCCACGTATCCAGTGCCAATCACACAAATTGTAGACATATTTGGAATTACTCCTCTCATACAGCCTGCCAACGAACTGCTTATTCCGACCGGCAACGAGGCTGCGCCTCTACGCTACGCGTCAGCCGGTCGGAAAGGAAGACTGCGTTCTAGCTACGCTCAGGCAGGCTGCAAGGAATTACCCCTCAAGGGTTACAAAGGGATTTTCGTATTTTTCCTCACCGATAGTGGTCGGTCCCTCGTGTCCAGGGAATACCGGCAGGTCTTCGTCAAGCGTATAGAGCTTTTCCCGAATGGATTTGACGAGTTGTTCGTAACTGCCACCCTCGAAGTCGGTACGCCCGATGCCGCGATGGAAGAGCGTATCTCCACTGAAAAGGCAAAATGGCGCACTGAGCAGGCAAATACCGCCAGGGGTATGCCCGGGCGTGTGCAGCACTTTGAGCGAAAGCGTGCCAAACGAGATGATATCACCATCTTCTAAGAGAATATCAGGCTTGCGCGAGACCAGCGGCGCCTTGAGCCCGTACCTTCTGGCGGTGCGCTCCTCCGTATACATATACACGTCGGCGGGGTGGATCGCCAGCGGTACAGGATAAACCTCGCTCACTGCGTCGATCGCACCAATATGATCGATGTGCCCGTGCGTGTTGATGATGTACTTCGGAATCAGCTTTAACGCTTCGATCTGCTGGAGAATGCGCGGGGCCTCGTCCCCCGGGTCGATAATTACCGCTTCGCGCGTTTCAGGACAGGCATACAGGTAGCAGTTCTCTTGAAAGATACCCACCGTTATGCTCGCGACGATAGGTCGCCGCTGTTCTTGCTCGTTTTCAGGCATGCATTCGATTCCTCTTGTGATCGCTAATTTTGCTATGCAGAGTGTAGCATATCGGCTTGAACCTGTCGAGAGACCAGAAATCTTTTACTTGTAATTTCCCTAATGGTATGTTACAATAAATTAGAAATTTTGTTCGACTCCTTCCTCTTCGTAGATAGCCGCGAAAAACATACGCGGTTACGTTCTCCTCAGTTAAGGAAATAAGCGCTTTTACAGTATAAAACTTGAAATATCATGCTAAAGAGTGTTACAATGCCTGCATGGATAGCGTGAAGGTGAGCGATTTGGTTGGAATTATTTGCTTAAGACATTAAGATGCTGCGACCACATTAATCAGCGGAGGCAAGGTGAAGGTTATTTTGTGCATTTTACCCCGACCCCCTGTTCAATGTGGTTTTATCGTGGTGTCCTACGCGGAAGGGAAGAGATTGCATGAATTACGCACGTTCAGGGCGGCGAACATTTCGTAGAAGTCCGGGGCGGCAGTATGGCTACGATTTTGATCCACTTCGTGACCAGACGGCCAACGGCAATGGGCAATCCGGGCGCGCAGGCGCCTCTCCGCAAAGCGAACCGCTGGCAGGCTATCTTAAGGATACGGATGCCCTGGATGAGCGTCGGGGCACAGGAATGCTTGCCCCTCGTCCAGACCCACGCCGCACGCGCCAATTGCTGCGCAAGCAGATACTTGCTACCAAAGCGAGAGGTGTAGACGATACGGGCCAGCTTGATCCTGAGATCGAGATGGATCAAAACGTCTTCGATGAAGATGAAGCTACGTACGAGGATGACTATCGTCCTGTTCATCATGGCCAGCGCCGCTCCGGTTCTGTGCACTTTCCCTCGGCGGCACCTGGCCGCCAGTTTCCCACGCACGACTTTATCGAGCCGGGAGAATCAGATGAGGTGATGGAGCCTCTGTCTCCGCTGCCCTACGAAGATGAACTGGACTTACTCGATCCCGATCTGGGATACGAGGATGATTACGATCCACTTGCAGAGCGTGTCGGGTATAGAGATGATCCACGAGCATATGTAGCTGAACAGGAGCCGGTACGTGAGGTGGGTAGGCGTCGCAGTACTCCACTGGTTGAACCGGATATCGAGGAGGAAGAAGAGCGGGGCAGCGGCAGGAAGAAGAAGAAAAAAGGCTTTCTCTCGCGGCGCAAGCTCATCGCGGGCGCGATCCTCGTGGGGGGCGGCGCGGTTGCTGCCTATGAATTGGGGCCGAAGCTTCCCCAGGCGCTCGAAAATGCCGGGTCCAACATCGAACATCAAATCCAGGATGCTTTCAACCGTGGATTTGCGGCAGGCGGCGAGGCTGTACGTAAAGAGCTTATCAATGGCCTCGACACGCTGGAGGGTGTCTCGTTGGAGGGCGCTATCGGGGCGGCCAAGCTGACACGCGTAGCCTACGATGTGTTCGTCTCGCCCATCGTTACGCTGGCCGCCACGATCGCCGACGATTTCCTGGCCGCACTACTGGGCGCCCTGACGAAAGCGCGCGGATGGTTGCAGCAGATTAACGCGGATAATGCCACGCTGGTAGCGTTGACCAGCATTCTGCAAAACTGGGTCAACCAGGTTCACGTTATGCCAAAGAAACTGCAGGCCATCACCGATACAGACCTTGATAGCGCGCAGACCTACCTCAATGCGCTGCAGCGTAAGATCCAGGCGGAGCAGGCTATATTGAACGGGCAGGCAACTCCCACGCCAGGGACGCCCAATCCGAATGCAACCGCGACTCCTAAGCACTGAGCGCTTATTATCATCGCATCCGAAGGCTCTCGACTGTGTTCTGGACGGTCGGGGGCCTTGTCACTACTTGACTTACCCAAGCCTGAAAACTATTATTTACTTAGGTATACTTCAGTCTCACCCTTGTATCCTTAGTCTTCCTTACCTTGTTGTTCAACTCATGGAGGTAAAACTACATGGCAACGACTGCTGAAAGTAGCGGCAGTGGCGGGGTCCTGCGCTCCGAGCGTATCGCCGGGGGCATTCTCCCCAAAGTTTTGAACTCATTCGACATGGTCGCCATCTTTGTTGCAATCGTCCTCTTTATCACAAACTCAGCAGTGGCGACTTCAATCAATGGAACTCCAACAAGTGGCGCTGCATATATCTACTGGGTGTTGGGGTTCATCACCTTCCTGATCCCAGGGGCAATTGTTACGGGTCAACTTGGCTTGATGTTCCCTGGCGAAGGGTCCATTTATGTCTGGACGAACAAAGCATTTGGAGCATTTCTAGGCTTCTTCGCGGGTTTCTGCGCCTGGTGGCCGGGCATCCTGGTCATGATTGCCACCGGTGATGTAGTTGTCTCTTTCATTCAACTGCTTGGTGTCCAGATCAATCCGAACCTGAGCCTGCTCGCTGAACCCTGGCAGCAGGGCGCTGTGATTGTCGCGGTGATTGCTTTCTCGTTTTTCCTGTCTGTTCTGCGCTTCCGCGTCACGCAGAACTTCGTCAACATCGTATTCCTGGCATATGGCGGCGCTATTGTGCTGGTTGGCCTGTCCGGCCTGCTCTGGCTTCTCACCGGACACCCGTCGCAGACCAACTTCTCGTTGACACAGCAGCACTGGGTGCCCAACGGCTCAACTGCCTCCCTCTACGGCCTGATCATCCTCGCCCTGCTGGGTATAGAAGTGCCCTTGAATATGGGCGTCGAGATCAACAATATGCGCTCGATCACGCGCTATCTCCTGTGGGGATCGGTCGTCGTGATGCTGGCCTATCTCATCGGCACGTTTGGCGTGCAGTTGGCCGTTCCGGTGAAGGACCAGCCCAACCCTTCGGCCATCGCTGAGGCCGTTCAGTTTGGCTTCGGGTCTGCCGGCAAGGTGATTGGGATCATTGTCAACCTGGTGATCATCGGCTTTTTCATCTTTAACACGGCCGTCTACAACTACTCGTTCGGGCGGCTGCTCTTCGTCTCGGGCCTGGACCGACGCATGCCGACGGTGATGAGTAAGGTGAATGCCAACCGGGTACCGTGGGTGGCCGTTATGGTTCAGAGCATCATCTCCGTGGTCTTCACCATCGTGGCGTTTATTCTGGTGCCCTATACCTTGAAGACGGGCTTCGGCTCTGCCGGCCTCTCGACGGTCGTCTACGATATCCTGCAGGCCGCGGTGACGGTGATCTGGTGCGTCTCGATGGTGATCCTCTTTGTCGATGTGATCATCATTCGCTACAAGTACAAGGAAGTGTTCTCGCGCATTCGCCTTGCTCCTGTGTGGGTCTTCTACGTCTGCGCGGTTGTCGGCGCCTTTGCCACCGGCTACGGCGTCTACGTCACGTTTACCAACCCGTGGACCGGCTTGTTGACTGAACAGCAGTGGTGGCTCTGGATTGGAAGTATCGGCGTCCTCTCGTTGATCGTGGGGGTGATTCTCTTCTTCGTTGGTCGCGCTACGATCAGGGAGGATGTGTCCGACGAGGAAGTTCTCAGAACTGTCACCGGCGAGTCTGCTGGAGGCGGTGAATAAGCAGCTTCATACAGACAAACAGGCGGTCTGCTCGTCCCGGCGAGCAGACCGCCTGTTTGTCTGTAGAAACTTCTATCTATAAGATGCGGGCGCGGCGTTGATCGAACCGGTCTCCTCGAGGATGCTGCGCAACTGCCTGGCGTCGAGCGTTTCGTGCAGGCGCAGCTCCTTGGCGATGCGGTCGAGCGTGGCGCGGTGCTTGGACAGCAGGCCGACGGCGCGGTCGTAAGCCCACTTGACCATACTGTTCACCTCTTCGTCGATGATAGTGGCCGTCTTCTCGCTGTAGTCGCGGGAGCCGGTCGCCAGGGCAGTCCCGGCGAAGGGATCTTCGCGCTCGCTGAAGGAGATGGTGCCCAGGCGCTCGCTCATGCCCCAGCGCGCCACCATCTGGCGTGCGATGGCCGTTACGCGCTGCAGGTCGTTCTCCGCGCCCGTCGTGATGCGGCCGATCGCCACCTGCTCGGCGGCGCGCCCACCCAGAGCCGTCACCAACTGCGATTCCAGGTACTCTTTCGAGTAGTTGTAGCGGTCATCGAGCGGGGTGTACTGCGTCACACCGAGGGCCTGCCCGCGCGGAACGATCGTCACTTTGGTCACGGGATCGACGTTTTCGGTCAGCAGGCCGGTCAGAGCATGGCCGCCTTCGTGATAGGCCACCACGTTCAGGTCCTCTTCGCTCAGCACCAGCGGGCGTTCCGCGCCGATCAGAATTTTGTCGAGCGCCTCGTCGAAGCAGTTCTGCGACACGGCATCCAGGTTGCGGCGCGCCGCCAGCAGGGCCGCCTCGTTGACCAGGTTCGCCAGGTCCGCCCCCACCATGCCGGGTGTAGCGCGTGCGATGGTGATCAGATCGACATCTTTCGCTAACGGCACATCGCGCGAATGGATCTTGAGGATGGCCAACCGCCCGTTCCAGTCGGGACGTTCGACGGTGACGCGGCGGTCGAAGCGGCCAGGACGCAGCAGCGCTTTGTCAAGTCCATCGGGACGGTTGGTGGCGGCGATGACAACGACGGCCTGGTGAGTATCGAAACCGTCCATCTCGACGAGCAACTGGTTGAGGGTCTGTTCGCGTTCATCGTTGCTGTTGATGCTGGAGCCACGCTGGCGACCGACCGCGTCGATTTCATCGATGAAGATGATGCTGGGCGCGGCTTTCTTGGCCTGGTCGAACAGGTCGCGCACGCGGCTGGCGCCCACGCCCACCAGCACTTCCACGAATTCGGAGCCGCTCATCGAGAAGAAAGGCACCCCCGCTTCCCCGGCCACCGCCCGCGCCAACAGCGTCTTGCCCGTTCCCGGAGGTCCCACCAGCAGCACCCCGCGCGGAATTCTGCCGCCCAGGCGCTGGAACTTGCTGGGAGTCTTGAGGAATTCTACAACCTCAACCAGGTCATTCTTTGCCTCGTCCACGCCGGCCACGTCGGCGAAGGTCGTGCTCGGGCGATCTTCCAGCACGACCTTCGCGCGGCTCTTGCCGAAGCTGAAGATGTTCTGCTGACCCTGTGTGGCACGCCGGGCTATGAAGAAGAAGACGGCGATGACCAGTATCCAGGGCACGAAGTTGATGAGAACGCTGAACAGCACGCTATTATCCGAAGCGGCTTTGGCCGAGTAGGTGACATGGTATTTATTCAGCAGCGTTGTCAGATTCGGGTCACCGTTAGCCAACTGCGTGAAGTGGAAAGTCGTGCCGGTCTTGATGGTTCCATTCGCATCGACAATCGTCTGCTGCGAATTAAAATCGCCGTTGGCGTCCTGTCCTGAGAAGATGACATCCTTCACATTTCCCGCCTGCACTTTTTGAATAAAGGTGCTATAGGGTATTTCAATAGCATTGGGGTTGCTGCTACTGCTGCTGGGTGAGAAGAGCTGGATCAGGTACCAGCCTAAAAGTACGATGCCGACGAGGATCAACAGGCGCACGACAAGCGTGGTTCCTGTATTCCGAGGCGGCCCCCCATTGTTTCCATTATTGTTCGGCCCTCGATTGAGATCCGGACGTTGTGGGTTGGGTGCATTGTTATTCGGATTGCGCTGGTACAAAAGGAGCGCTCGAGCATCCATATATTCCGACCTGCTTTCTGAATGCGACCGGAGAAGTTTGTTCTCCGATCACAGCAATTGACAATTGTATTATACGATAATTTCTTTCATCCATGACCATCCCTACGAACCATCTACTTCTATTACGTAATTAATACGTTCTAGATTACCAGAAGTTTACCTTTTTAGCAATCTTTGTAAGAGAGTGCTAGCACGCAAAAAATCTTATTGTTGTATAATCTGAACGGCAAATAATTGCTGGTAAGCAATCAATCATCCTAATACACAGGTGAGGTACGAAGTGGAACATCGTTATGCGCTTATCGTTGGTATAGAACATTACAACGAAACACAACATTTTATTCCCCTCTCGCTGGCACAGGCGGATGCGCGCAGCCTGTACGAACTGTTGATCGATCCTGAACGCGGCGGCTGGCGGTCTGATGATGTCATTTATTTAACGGGCGAGGCCGCAACGCGCGACGAACTCGAAAGCCAGTTGCGTGAGATATGCCTGGTGCGGGCGCAGCCGGATGACCTTGTCCTGCTATATTTTGCCGGATATGCTCTGCTCGATCCCGCCACGCAGGATGGCTACCTTGTTTTGCGCGCGACCCAGGCAGAACGGCCTGCGACCGGCCTGCACGTTCCGACGCTCGTGGATCACTATCTTTACGATTCGAAAGCAGGCAATATCCTCACCATTCTGGATGTCGCACATACCGGGGCCGCCTGGAAACACAGCAGGCCGCTTGATAACGCCGCCATGCTCTTCGGGCAATCGCTCGCCGACCTCCCGCGTGACAGGGGGCGCGTGATACTGGCATCACACCGCCTGGTCGAGGTCTCGCGCTCGCAGATGGAGTCGGGGCGAGGCATGTTCATGGCGCGCCTCATCGATGGGCTGGAGGGCGAGGCTGCCAATCCGCGCACGGGGCGCATTACGCTCGGCACCCTTTACGACTACCTGGATGAGACGATCGGGCGGGATGAAGTGCAGTATCCACAGAAATTTGGCAACGAATATGGTTCGATGAACCTGGTCGAGTGGGCCGAGTGGAAAACCGCCGCCGCGCCATCGGTGCCTGTGAAGGGCAGCCGGGTCGCCGGAGTCGAGGTTACGCCGCTGCATATCCTGACGGGGCATCGCGGCCATGTCGACGACGTGGTCTTCTCGCCCGACGGCACGAAGGTGGCCTCTTGTGGCGAAGATATGACGGTGCGCCTGTGGTCTACCGCGGCGGGACAGTTGCTGCACACCATCAGCGGGCACGAGGGCGCGGTGATGGGCGTGGATTATGCCCCGGACGGCAGGGTGATCGCCTCGTGCTCCGAGGATAAAACCGTGCGCCTGTGGGACGCCCAGAGCGGCGAGGCGCTGAAGGTATTGCAGGGGCATAACAGCGCGGTCTGGACGGTGGCCTTCTCGATCGATAACCGCATGCTGGCCTCCTGCTCCAACGACGAGACCGTGCGCATCTGGAGCCCCGCCACGGGCGAGCTTTTGCATACGCTGCAGGGGCATCATAACGTGGTGGTCGGCGTCGATTTCTCCTACGACAGCATGCTGCTGGCTTCCTGCTCGTTCGATAAAACGATCTGCCTGTGGGACGCACGCACGGGCGTAATACAGCGCCGCCTGCGCTACAGCGATATCGTCTACGGCGTGGCGTGGTCGCCCGATGGCAATCTGCTGGCCTCCTGCTCGTCTGACGGTACGATCTGCCTGTGGGATAGCGCCAGCGGCCAGCTTACACAGGTGCTGACAGGCCACGATGGAGCGGTCTGGACGGTCGATTTCTCGCCCGATGGCCGCCTGCTGGTCTCCGGCTCCGAGGACGGCTCGTTGAAGCTCTGGGATGTCTCCCAGGGCCGCGAGCTCGCCAACATCAACCATCGCATCGAGGTTTACGGCGTCGTCTTCGGCGCGAACGGCCTGCTGGCGAACAGCGCGGAAGATGGCGCCGTGCGTATCTGGCAGACCGAGGTGATCGAGGCATGAGCAGGCTTGCGCCTATCATTAAGTGGGCAGGTGGGAAAGAACAGGAACTCAAATATATCCTCCCGCTTATCCCGCCTTTCCGGAACTACTATGAACCTTTCGTTGGCGGGGGTGCGGTCTTCTTCTCCATCCAGGCTGTCCAGAAGTTCATCAACGACAAATCGCCTGAACTCTACCGGCTTTATACGATGGTCGCGTGCCAGGATGTTGCCTTCTTCGAGACGCTGGATCGTTTGCTGGCCAACTGGCAGCGCATCAGTTGCCTCGTGGATGATAATGCAAAAAGGTTGATCGATCTCTATAAATTGCACGCACATACTGGCTCTTCTCCAGGTGAAATGGAATGCGCGCTGCGCTCGTTTCTTCAGGATTATAGCGCTTTCTTCCTGGAAATGTTCGACGGATCGCTTGCCCTATCCAGCGAACATTTCCAGTGCGAACTCGAGCGCAACGTGATCGAGAAGGCGCGACGTATGAACATGCTGGAGCGCCGGAAAGGAAAGCTGCCGGATGGAGATATCGTCGCAAACCTGGAAAGCGCCTTGAAGAGCGCGTTTTATATGCACCTGCGCTACCTGTACAATTTGACGCGCGATCAAGCACCCTTAAAGACGCAATCGTTCTCGCCGGGGACATCTGCCGCGATCTTCTTTTTCGTGCGCGAGAACGCGTACGCCTCGATGTTTCGCTACAACCGGCACGGAGCCTTCAACGTGCCCTACGGCGGCATTTCTTATAATCGTAAAGGCCTGGCGCGCAAGATCGATTTGATGCGCTCGGAGGCGCTGCGCCTTCATTTACGGGATACCATCATTGAGCAAATGGATTTCGAGGCATTCCTCTCCAAATATGCTCCGCGAGAAGATGATTTCGTGTTCCTCGATCCGCCCTACGACAGCGAATTCAGCACCTATGCTCGCAATGCGTTCGATATGCGGGACCAGGAACGCCTGGCACGCTACCTGGTCCACGACTGTCGCGCCAGGTTCATGCTGGTAATCAAGCACACACCCGCAATCCGCACCCTGTACGACCGGCCCGGGCTCACCATACGCAGCTTCGAGAAGACATACCTGGTCAGCTTTCAGGCTCGCAATGAGCGCGGAGCGGAGCATTTGATCATCACGAATTATTAGTCCTACACGCTTTACAATGGTTCCACCATCAGCAGCGCGTCGCCCTTTTGCACCACGTCGCCGTTGACGGCGACCATTTCCTTGACGCGGCCCCCGACCTCGGCCTGGATCTCGTTGAAGACCTTCATGGCCTCGATCAGAGCGATGACCTGGCCAACGGCGATCGCGCTGCCGGGCGTGACGAAAGGGGGAGAAGTGGGTGATGGCGCGGAGTAGTAGACGCCGGTAAGCGGCGCGGTGATGGGAACGGAGCTATCTTCTTTCGCCGTTTGCGCGGGAGCGGCCGGCGTGATGAGAGCGCCTGACGGTTGGGCGGAGTAGCCGGCGGCTGCTGTGCCCTGAGCGGGCATAGAGACCATCATCATGTCCGGGCGTCGGCGAATGATGATGTGTGTGCCCGCCTCCGTCAGCTCCAGTTCGCCGACGGTGCTGCCCTCGATCACCTGGATCAGGTCTTCGATGCGCTGTATCCAGGGCGTCTCACGTTCCTGTATATCCATTGTGCGCTCCATCCTCTATTCTTCATACCGTTTGAAAATGAGGCACGTGTTATGGCCGCCGAAGCCCATCGAATTCGACATGGCGATATTGACGGTGGCCTGCCGCGCCTCGTTCGGCACGTAGTCGAGGTCGCATTCCGGGTCGGGCGTGTGCAGGTTGATCGTCGGCGGGATAATCCCGGTCTGGATGGCCATGATGGAGATGACCGCTTCGACCGCGCCTGCCGCGCCCAGCGTATGCCCGGTCATCGACTTGGTGGAACTGATCGCCAGGCGGTAGGCGTCGTCGCCGAAGCAGGTTTTGATGGCCTGGGTCTCCGTCCGGTCGTTGTACGGGGTCGAGGTGCCGTGCGCGTTGATGTAGTCCACCTGGTCGGGACCAATGCCGGCTTTTTGCAAGGCGCGGCGCATGGCGCGCACGAGGCCCTCGCCGCCTGGGGCAGGCTCGGTGATGTGGTACGCGTCGCCGGTCGAGGCGTAGCCGATCAGTTCGGCCAGGATAGGGGCGCCGCGCGCTTTAGCGAAGTCGAGGTCTTCGAGGATGAGCATACCCGAGCCTTCGCCCATGACAAAGCCGTCGCGTGTGGCATCGAAGGGGCGGCTGGCCCCCTGCGGGTCGTCGTTGCGGCGCGAGAGGGCATGCATGTTATCGAAGGCGGCCATCGCGATGGGCGTGATGGCTTTTTCTGCTCCGCCTGCTATCATGGCTTTCGCGTCGCCACGTCGAATGGTCTCCCAGGCCTCGCCTACCGTATTGCCGCTGGTGGCGCAGGCCGAGACCGCTGCCCAGTTCGGCCCTTTAGCCCCGGTCATAATGGAGACCCCTCCGGGCGCTCCGTCCACAATCATCATATTAATGAAGAACGGGCTGATGCGGTCGGGCCCGCGCTCGTGGAGCGTGCGGAACTGGTCGTGCAGCGTAACCAGGCCGCCGATGCCGCTGCCGATGTAAACACCGATATCGTCGGCGTTCTCGCCGGTGATCTGCAGACCGGCCTGGGCAAGCGCCTGTTTTGTCGTAGCGATGGCGAGTTGCTCATAAGGATCGGCGCGCCGAACCTCTTTGCGGTCCATGTAGAGCGTCGGGTCGAAGGTCTTGACCTGGCCGCCGAAATGCACGCGGAACGGCTCCAGATCATATCCCTCGATCTCCGAAACGCCCGATTTGCCCTGGCAGAGCGCTTCCCAAGTCGAGGCCAGGTCGTTCCCTAAGCATGTGACCAACCCTAAGCCTGTAACGACAACGCGAGACATAAAGGCACCTCCCTGGTGTGAATGTTCACTTTGCTAATGGTCATGATATATACACGATTCCTTTGGGTGAGAAAGGGCTCAAATCCCTAAGGCAACCGCTTCTTCTTGCAGGAAACGGGTATAGGTTTCGCCGCGAATGAAGCCCTCGTGCCGCAGCAACCGCTTGTGAAACGGGATGGTCGTTGCCAGGCCCTCGATAACATATTCGTCGAGGGCGCGCTGCATGCGGGCGATGGCGGCTTCGCGCGTCTCGGCCCAGACGATCAGCTTCGACAGCAGCGAGTCGTAGTGCGGCGGCACGCTGTAGCCCTGGTAGAGGTGGCTATCGACGCGCACGCCCGGCCCGCCGGGGGCCAGGTACTTCTCAACGGTGCCCGTCTGCGGGCGAAAGTCGTTGTCGGCGTCCTCGGCGGTGATACGGCATTCGATGGCATGCCCGCGAAACTGGATGGCGTCCTGCTCGAGCTGGAGCGGCAGGCCGGCGGCGATGCGGATCTGCTCCTTGACCAGGTCGGTGCTCGTCACCAGCTCGGTGACGGGATGCTCGACCTGCAGGCGCGTGTTCATCTCCATAAAATAGAAGCGGTCTTCCTCATCGAGCAGGAATTCGAGCGTGCCGGCGTTGCGATAGCCTATCTGCTCGACGGCGCGAATGGCCTTCTCGCCGATCTCCTGGCGTAATGCAGACGAGAGGTGCGGGCTGGGCGATTCTTCCAGCACCTTCTGGTGGCGGCGCTGGCAGGAGCAGTTGCGCTCGCCCAGGTGCACGCCGTGCCCGAAATTGTCGACCAGCACCTGAATCTCCACGTGGCGCGCGCGCTCCAGGTAGCGTTCGATGTAGAGGCCATCGTCGCGGAAGGCTTCGCGCACCTCGTTCTGCGCGGTGGTGAAGACGCGCTCGAACTCGTCGGGTCGTTTGATCAAACGGATGCCGCGCCCGCCGCCGCCGGCTGCCGCCTTGAGCATGAGCGGGAAGCCGATTTCGCGCGCGGCAGCCTGGCCTTCCGCCAGTGTACGCAGGGTCGGCGTGCCCGGCATCATGGGCAGTCCCAACTCCTTCATCGTCTCACGGGCCGCGACCTTATCGCCCATCAGCGCCATCACATCAGCAGGAGGCCCGATGAAGGTGATTTGCGCATCGGCGCAAATCTCGGCGAAGCTGGTATTTTCAGAGAGGAAGCCGTAGCCCGGGTGAATGGCATCCGCGCCGGTAATCATCGCCGCGCTGATGATATTGGGAATGTTCAAATAGCTTTTGAAGCTTGCCGCCGGTCCAATACAGATATGCTCATCGGCCATACGCACCGGCAAGGAGTCGCGATCAGCCTCCGAATGCGCGATGATAGTAGCAATGCCCATCTCGCGGCACGCCCGTATCACACGCAGCGCGATCTCGCCCCGATTGGCGATCATAATTTTACGAAACATCCGTAGAACTCGCTTTTTACACTGGTCTGCATACATGCCCGCGATTACCGTAGTGGTGTTAAGAGGGCGTGAATGCTTAGAGAGCATTATATCACACGCTTGTGATGCTGTTGGGATGGGGAAAAAGGAGAAGATGAGGATGGGCAGTTACTTGGATGAGCCTCACGAATGGAGCTCGAGGTTATAACCTGCCGGTTAACAGCCGGTTCGTCACAAAATACCGGTCGGTTGGTATAGTGCGTCGTGAGAAGCCAGTTCATACAATTGTAAAATGCGGAAGCTCGAAAAAGTCATCCGGTCATAGCTATACCCACATTCCGCAGTTTGAGTTGAGATTTTTATGAATATCAGGAAACACTTGCAAATCTGTGGTCTTATGCATCTTCTACCTGTTTTGCTCGATTTATAAGATGAGCTTGTATGGAGATGAACGCTCTTGTTGAGCTATTTCTTCCCATTTTTAGAGCCACAAAACAGGTAGAAGGTGCAATAGTTAATATTCCAAAAAGCGTTTTCCAAAACTGCGGAATGTGGGCTATATAGAGCCGGATGGTCATTGCTTCCATAGAGATTATATCACAACAAATCCATGGCACCTCAAAAAAGAGTTCAGAATTTGTAAATAAGTGAGAAGGAAAATAACCGGTAGCTCTCCATTAAACGGTGGAAGCAGCCAAAGCGATTTTGCGGGGTCGTCCTCGCGGTCGCTTTGGCAATGATGGATCGGGGACAGGTTTGGTGCGAGGTCGTCCTCTTGGCCGTTTGGGTACCGTTGGATCAGAAACGAGTGATTTCCGAGAGCGTTTCGCTTGTTTCCGTGCTAAAAAGGGAGAAGGGGCAATTTTATACATCAAAAGCTCTCTCATACTCCAGATATGATCCGTCAACGAAGCCGCCATCGCTGGGGTCATAGGGCATCCCAAATGGGCTGTTTTGCTCAATTCATGATGCGGGAAGCAAAAGTTGTAGGTGCATCCAATGAGATACATTCCCTCCTCTAGCGTTTCCACTCGAGCTGCGGCATGACGACATTTGCGTGTTAAAGACGCAAGACGCTCTCGAAAGGTCCCATTCAAGCGCTCAATAAAAGAGGTGTTGAATTCCTTACATCCCTTTGTCCTCAGGAGGAGTCCCTGAGCTTTCTCACACGTTCCTCTGGCAACCTTGCGTGTAATTTCCACCACCCGCTTTTTCTTGGTATGCTTGATGACCGTGGCAATGCACAGATCAGGCCAGACTTCCAGACAGCATCTTCCCCGACCTGCTTGCTTTTTCACCTTTTCACGAAACGTACGCACAATACTTTTGGGATACGCGGCAAACCCGTCGGTACAGACAAGCAAGGCGTGCATGCATTGGCAGCAAGCACGAACGTGCTGGAAGAGACGATCAATGAGCGTGCGATCCCGATGCTGACTGAGCACGCCTGCCAGCCATAAGCGTGTTGTCACATCCATGGCTAAAGCTATCCAGATAATGAGCTTCCTCCCTTTTGCTCGTATTTCATCTGCTTGGATATGGTGGCTCTTGACCTTTCCTTGTTCCACCACAGCGGTATGCACTCGTTGGCAATGCTTTCCTGCACGCTTTTGCCATGCGGCTACTGTCCGTTCATCCAGTCCAAACGCATGAACAATGGCTTGAAGGGGGCATCCATAGGAAAGTAAGGTCACAACCATGGCTATCTTCTCTTCATCTGTACGTAATCCTTCAAGCATGGTGCCTTTTCTTGCGCTAAATGTCCTTCCACAGTGATGGCACTTGTAACGAGGTCGTTTGCGACCATGAATACTGATATTGCCCGCTCCGATTTGGCCTCTTGCGGAACACGCCTCATTCGGGCAAAATTGCTGTGACGCGTCCATCGGCTCTGTTGTGCTTTTCATTATTCACAGCATGCCTCTGGACGCCTGCTTTTTTCAAGCCCTCCTGACCTTTTCACCAGTTAGTGGAGGGCTACCCTGCATGTCAAGTGTTCCTGTGACTATAATCACACAGATACTATTTCTCACGTTTTCTATAAGATGTATGTAGCAATCGCTACTACAACGCTGTGAGAAGCATGAGAATGCGTCTGAAATCATTTTGACTAGCACAATAACTACTCACTAAAAAACGCTTCTCAACGCGATAACACAGCAATAACGTATCTACCACGGCCCGCCTCTATGCACTGTTATGCTACTCTGCTATACTGTCCTGGATACATTCATGTTGGAACAGAGGTGGCTAAATGGGAACATGGTTTCGTTCATGGTGGCAGCAGCACATAAAACAACATTCAGTGCGTGCCGTATTGATAGCACTTCTTGCTGTGGTTATTGTTCTGGTTATCTTGGGTGGATACCAGTTTAATTGGGACTGGACTGGCTTTAACCGTCCGTCAAAAACCCTTTGGGACTGGCTACAACTTCTTGGTGTGTTTGCCATTCCTGTTGTAGTAGGATTAGGGGCTGTATGGTTCACTGCAAGGCAAAATTATGACCGTGAACAAGCGTATATGGATAAAATGTCAGAACTCCTTCTTAAAGGGAATTTGGGTGAGCTTACAACAGATGGTAAATTAAAACCAGAATATAAACAGGTACGGAATATAGCACGGGCACATACATTTATAGTACTGTCTGGCTTAGATGCGGGTCGCAAAAGAATTATTCTCAAGTTCTTGTATGAGTCTGGCCTCATAGATAAGGACGGGACTATCATTGGTTTGAATGGAGCCAACCTGCGTAATGCAGACCTTCATAGAGAATGGTGGCATAAAGCCAATCTGCACGGAGTCCTCCTGCTCAAAGCTGACCTAAGCGAAGCCAATCTTATGTCAGCCAACCTGAGTAGAGCTGAACTAACTAAAGCCAACCTGAGCAGAGCCAACCTGAGCGGAGCCAACCTGAGCGGAGCTAACCTGCATGGCGCAGATTTGCACGACGCTAAATATAACAGAGCAGAGATGCAGGAGCTAGACCCACAAGGTAAACCTGTTCTAGACGAAAAGGGACAACCTGTCATAATAGGAGTAACGCAGTGGCCTCAAGGATTTGACCCTAAAGCAGCGGGGGCAATCTGTGTTGATTGCTAAACACTTACTATTAGAGTATCCAACTGATTACCATCTGATTAAGAACCTTTGTACATATGAAACTAGCCCTATCACTCAAAGGCGCAACCATGCCCGATGGGTCGATACATCCTTAATCATTTCCTTTGTGGTATGTGACAGCCGCGCTATCTTTACCGCAACAACAAACTAAATTCATGATGCCTCCACCACTTAATGTGGTTCTACCCTTCTCATACCCTACGAATAGTATTTCATCTCTTTGAATTTTAGAAAGTAAATCATGAGGAAATCTTATAGAAGGAAAATTAGAAAATCTACTTCTAGATTTAAGAGTTTTATCAGTATCATCCCCATAGTAAAATAAATATACACGAGGATTACCTCCAAAACTACTAAGCCAACCACTTGGTTCACCTCAATTGACATTTCTCATATTACTTTCTCGTAGTGAAGCATCTCTCAAAATGGCATCCTCAAATGTTACTCTGCTCAAATCAGCATAATCTAAATTACAACCTGTAAGATCAGCTCGTGTAAAATCAGCATAACAAAGACTCATATCTGAAAAATTCTGGCCCCGAAGGATTTTATCATTGCACTTCACAAGTAAAGAGGCTATGTTACCGCCAGTTCTATGCACTTCCTCCTCCGTTTTGCCCTGCGTCTTGCTTAATAGAGTTAACAATTGAACCTTTAGCTCACTTTCAGGGATAAGCATTTTCACCATCAAATCCAGCACCGCTTTAGTTAAAGGCAACATCCCAACAGTTTGTATTAGGTTATCCCATTGTTCTGCATTAAAGTGACCTAAAGGAGATATACGTTTTATATTGCCTTTTTCATCCAATTTTCGCGTGAAGTAAGAAGACCAAGTATACTCTCTTGCTGGTTTGCGTTTATCCAAGAAGGATTAATTCCTGGCTAGTTGAACAAAATCTGAAGCTAGTACGCCTAGCATACCAGCAAATCTATACGCGACAAAAAATTCTAACAAAGAGCGATGAGCAGGGGCATAATCGCCATCATCATTACGTATAAGTAAAGTTTGGCCCATCATGTCGTAATGCCAATGATCTAAATCTTTTTGCTCTTGAACAGCTGAACCAAAAAGACTATGAAGTCTATCAGGAAAAAGACGATAGTTAAGGCTCATTTGGTCAGTGGACAACATCTCCCAGGAAAGTTCACATAAAAAATAGAGCTTATCAGCTAAAGAGGTAAATGTGCGCTCACTTTTTATGTCTTCCTCCATTTTATGCTGAATAGCATATAAATAGACTCGTGACATATCTATAGGCTTACCAGCTTCAATTTCAGGAAGAGCAGTTAAGATAAGTTCAGCCATAACGGGTCTACGAGCCAGGTCTAAGAGTTTTTCATTGCTCATTACTTGTTCAACTGTCGCAGGGTTAGTATGGAATGATAACACCTGTCGAACCTGATCATCATCAAAAAAATCTAATCTCAGTACCTCAAATTGTGGCGATTCCCCCGTCAGATTTGCTGTAGAGGCGCGTAATTCAGCATTGAGCAAAGCTCTGCCCTCTTGGGCTTCAGGAAAATGTTCAGTGCGACAAGTTAAGATTACCTTGGATCCTGAAACCACGACTTTAGCCAACTCCCAAAAGTTGTTAATCATCTTCTGCCTATCAATTCTATCTGCCATTTCATCGAAGCCATCAAATAAGAGTAGTAGCTTCCCCATACGATTGAGCTGCTCAAAGGCCGAGTAACCAGACAAAGGAATTTCATATTTACGAAAGAAGAACTCTGAAAAGAGCAATTCAACACTTACAGCTTTAACATAATCACGCAAAGGGATCACCAAAGGTAAACGAGGACGCTCAATACCTCTCGCTTTGGCATCACGATACCGTTGCAATGAGATCCAAGCATAGTGAAGCACCAGCCAACTTTTACCAGTACCAAACTCACCTAAAATCGAGATATGCTCTTTGGAAGTGTCATCCAACCAACGATCAATATAGCCATCAATCCAGCCATTACGAACATTGTAGTGGCTTTCTCCAATTTTTTGTTTAGTATGCGGATCAAAATCCTCCTTAGTACATGCTAACGGAACATACATCTTATCGATACCTCGCCGTTTTACTTCTTCCTCTAACCAATCCAAATAGCCACTAAAGTCTGCATTTTCATCCAGTAGCTCATCGAAAGTATAGCAATAAAGCCCTTGGTTTTCTTGTTTACTGACGAAGTCACGGGCAGCTTGGCTTATCCGGCGTATAGTTACTAACCATCCCTCTTTAGTTCGCTGATTTTCTATTGCCTTACGCAAGGTTTCAACATCGCTAACATCCCCTTCTCCTTCAATACCACGAACTAATATGCGGTCGTAACCTCTTCGCGCTGGCACATTGATAATCCATTCGAAATAGCAATCGCCCTTAATATCATGATTCTCAAATGTATAATTTAAGGTCTCAAACCATTCTCTCATTTGCTTAGCTAAGTTATGTATAGGGGTAATTTGTGTCAGCCGATCTCGCTCATACCGCACCCTATCTAAATCAGTAAGGGCATCCAGACGCCTAATAATTTCAGTTGAGCTATCATGAATATCATCACGAATGCTGTCGAGTTTTTGACCGCTCTTCACTTAGCAGGTGTAAGTGTGCGATCTATGATCCCATTGAAGACAGTGCTAAATGAAGCAAATTCTCGACGAGGATCATAGTCAATTCGCCCAAGTTTGCCTGTTTCTTCATTCCATTCAATTACTCCCTCTGCTTCTTTATCAAGAATAGAGGGGTCATTTTTATAGAAAGCTTGCTCGAAAGCCTCTTTCACATATTTAAAACGAAAAAAATTGAGAACAGGCTCAGGCCTGTCCACTCCATATTCAATAAGAGTGTACGTGTATATACTATCGAAATCAGTAGGAGGATTAACAGGGTCGAGCTTAAAACGCTTTAATAGCTTAATTACAGCCTCACGACGTTTCGCACTATCCCAAGCTTTTTTCGCACCCATTTTAACAACAGCGCTGATAACCGTCGCCAAATCAATCATTTTACTAAACCTCGTTTTGAGCTAAGTAAAAAAGGATAATCACTAGGTAGTCTGAAATTCTTGATTTAATATAACATGCTCCGCCTTCATCATGCAACGAAAGAGTTGTTGACGAAACTATGATCTAGTTCCGGCATACAACCATAGTGCTAAGGCAGCCTCAGGATCACATCGATAATCTGCTCTCGTCGCCGCCAATGCCTCACTCAATGTAAACGTATGTACCCCTATCTCTTCCCCATCTTCCATCTCCAACGGGTCCCACTCCAAATCATAAGCAACCAGCAAATGAACCTTATGGGTAATATAGCCAGGATGACTATTGAGGTTTAGCAGCTTCTCAAATCTTCCAGCACGGAAACCAGCCTCTTCTCTCAACTCGACTTGCGCTTGTTTCAAAATCCCTTCAGGCGTAGTATTGATCACTTTCCCGCCTGGCAACGTCAATTGCCAAGCACCCGCGCCCAAATCATACTCTTCAATCAGCATCACATTATTCTCTTGACCCACAGGAAGCACCAACACACTTTCAGGACGCTCGACAATATCCCGCTCGATCACCCTACCATCTGGCATCTGCAAGCGATAATGGCTTACTGTTAGCACCTGGCCTTGATAGATAGTCAGCTGCTCAACAGAATACTCACGTTTTGCAGACGAGCGAGGCATTCTTGAGCTACCTCCAAACGGACCGTACTGATATACAGTCAACATCGTTCGCCAGCCCAACCTTTGCATGAGTCGGTCGATCATCCTGCGACCAACTGAGCCAGCGCGCTGGCATCAAAGTACCCCCCCAATTTACCGTACCAGTTGCCTTTGACAAGTAATAAATCAGGTGAACGCCAATTTGCCATCACCCCAGCTTATAAGTCACCATCCCCTTTGCAACAGCATTCCCCGAAGCGCTCATCACCTCGACATCCACATACACCAAACTGCGACCGCTGCGCAGTACGCGAGCAATAGCATAGACATCCTCTTTTTCAGTGGCTGCCAGGTAGGCCACTGAGAGATTGACGGTTGTCCCGCGCGCTTTTTCAGGGACCTCTATGTCGGACCAGGCGGCGACCATTGCCGCTGTGTCGATGAGCGAAGCGATGGCTCCGCCGTGCACGGTGGTGCCGATGGTGACGAGCGCGTCGCTGAAGGGAAGGGAAAGCCGCGCCATTCCGGGCTGGATTTCGTCGAGTCTGCATGCCGAGGTGAGCCACGTACGGTGAGGTGGGGAAAAAGCGGCGGATGAAATCGGCGCCGGAGCGAGGGCGTTCTTCTGAGGTACTCATGCAATTATCTTCCCGTCCTGAATTTGTAGCACGCGGTCGGCGGCCTCGACGATGGTCGGGTCGTGGGTGGCGATCAGCAGGCCGATGTGGGAGTCGTGGGCGGTGTCGCGCAGCAGTTGGGCGATGGTGCGGCCGGTCATGGAGTCGAGGTTGCCGGTCGGTTCGTCGGCGACGATGAAGCGCGGGGAGTGCACGAGGGCGCGCGCCAGGGCCACGCGCTGCTGTTCGCCGCCGGAGAGTTCGAGGCCGCGATGATGGGCGCGCGGGACGAGTCCGACGCGTTTGAGGGCGGCGAGTGCCAGTTTTTCGCGGTCGGCAGGGTTGGCGCGCGCCAGGCGCAGCGGCAGTTCGACGTTTTCCTGGGCGGTGAGCGATGGGAAGAGGTGGGCGTTCTGGAACATCATGCCGATGCTTTCGCGGCGCAGGCGGGCGCGGGCGGCTTCGTCGAGCGTGGCGAGGTCGCGGCCAAGGATGAAGGCCTGGCCGCTGGTGGGATTGTCGAGGCCGATCAGGATGTTGAGCAGGGTGGTTTTGCCGGAGCCTGAACGGCCGCGCAGTGCGACGAATTCGCCGGGCCGCACGCTGAGGTCTATGCCGCGCAGCGCGTGCGTGACGACGCTGCCGGTGCGAAACTCGCGTGTGATGCCGCGTGCCTCGGCGATGGTCTGTACGGCTGTTTCGGTTTCTTGCATTGCTACACCTCTTCTTCACTGCTAGTGTTTTGTATTTTCATTTGCGCCGTTTCCGTTGAGTGCGCCTTCGAGGGGCCAGAGCTCGACGTGGTCTTTGATGATGCGCACTTCGGCTCGCCCGCGAAAGGGCAGGGTCTCAAGCGCTTCTTTCGGCAGTTGGAGCCGCCCGACGCGGTCGATCAGCACGGATTCACGGTGGGTTTCGCTGGGCAGGCCGATGACGGCGCTGGGCAGCGGCGTGTGATCGCCGCCTGCGGCGCTGGCGACCTGCGCGGCGAGGGATGTTTCGCGGCGCACGGTCTCGGTGCTGGTGCGGCCGTCGCGGATGGCGATGGTGCGATCGACGCGGGCGGCGATGGCGATGTCGTGTGTGACGAGAATGATGGTGAGGCCGATCTGCCGGTTGAGTGTGCGCAGCAGGTCGATGATGTCGCTTGCCGTGACGGAGTCGAGCTCGCCGGTAGGTTCATCGCCCAGGAGCAGCTTTGGCTCGTTGGCGAGGGCGACGGCGATGGCGGCGCGCTGCTGCTCGCCGCCCGAGAGCTGGTCGGGTCGCATCTTCTCGAAGCCCTTCAGTCCGACGAGTTCGAGCAGTTCGCGTGCGCGCCGCGTGCGCGTGGATGCCTCGACGCCGCCAAGCACCTGCGGCAGTTCGACATTGGCCTGGATAGAGAGTTCGGGCAGGAGGTTGCGGCCGCTTTGCTGCCAGACGTGCCCGACGGTGTAGCGCTTGAAGTCGGTGCGCTCGGCCTGGCTGAGGCGCGTGAGGTCGTGTGTGTCGATGATGCATTTCCCGGCGCTCGGCAGGTCCAGCCCGCTCAGGATATTGAGCAGGGTGGTTTTGCCGGAGCCGGAGGCGCCGACAATCGCCATGAATTCGCCCGGCAACACTTCCAGGTCCAGCCCTTGCAGGGCCACGACCTCCAGGTCGGCCACCTTGTAGATTTTGACCAGGTTATCACAAATAACAAGCGGTTCTGCCATACATTTTCTCACTGCTATAAATAAGGGCGACCGCAAGGGTCTCCACCCCACTCCCTACCACTCCCGCCCTTACAATGACTACGATTTTAGTCTTCGTTCAAGCGCAGGGTCTGGCTGACGGATGGGCGGGTGACGATGCGCACCATCAGGGCCAGCGCGATGATGCAGATCAGTACCAGTGCAATCAGAATATACACCAGCGCGGCCGGAATGACAATCTGTATTGGCGGTACGTCCTGTAACAGGAAAAATCCACTGCTGCTCAAGCCGCTATTTGCGCCGATGGAGGGCACACTGGTAAAAGCCAGCACCGGCAGGGCGAGTGCGGCGAGAATGGCGCCGAACAGCAGGCCAAGCAGCAGGGAGGTGGTGTAGATGATGACCTGCTCCCAGGTGAGCATGCCGGCAATCTGCGGTGGGGCTGCGCCCAGCGCGCGCAGAGCGGCAATATTGGTAATGCGGCTGCGCGCATTCAACCAGGATGCTATCAGGCTGCCTGCCAGCGCCAGCAGCATGGCGATTGAGGCGCTCAGGGCCAGCAGGCCGAGCAGGTCGATGTAGAGCGGCTCGTTTTCCAGGCTGGTGATGATGGCGCGCCGGTCGTACAGCGGGTTCAGGGTGAGACAGCAGCCACTCGAGAGGGCGGTGCGCACGGATGTGATGGAGGTGGCGTCGTCACGCGAGCGTATCCAGGCGTAGTTGATCGGCGTGGCGGCGCCGAGCGAGGCAAAGGCGCTATTGTAGATGGGGGCCAGCGTGCGATAATCAACCATCACCCCACCCTGGGGGATGTCGCCTTCGCTGTCGCCGCTGATGTTGTCGCTGATCGTTGGAATATGGTTGATCTCGGCCTCTGCCACAAAGAAGAGCGGGCCGTAGGCTGAAAAGGTCAGCTCGAAACGCGCGCCAACCGACAGGTGCAGGTTCGTCCAGGCCGCGCTATCAACGATGGCCGGGATAACCTGCCTCGCGATGCTTGTGCGGCGCGCCTGAACCAGCCGGGACAGGAGCGCTGGAAGCGGTTGGATTGAGTCCTGGCCGGTCCAGTTGGGGCCGGCGGTCTGCGCAAAGGAGTTGGCATCGACCGCCATCAGATCGATGGTGAACGAGAGGATGTTCCCGCCGCCCACCGTACCCGTCTGGTAGCCCAGGCTGGCGGATGCCACGCCTGGTACGTTGCGATACATGCTGGTTTCATCGTCCAGCGCGGGAGAGGTCAGGCTGGGATTGGTCAACAGGCCGCTGAAATCTGCCCCCGCCTGGAATGCTGCGACCTGCGGCACGCGGCTCGCCTGGGTCGCGGTGAAGATAAAAGTGAAGATCACGAATGCCGTCGCCAGGGAAAAGAGCAGCGTCATGCGTGTCGCCTGGCGGGGTGAGCGTGCCATTTGCGCCAGGGCCAGCATAGCGGGTGCAGCGCGGCCGCGCGCTGCAAGCCATGCGCCCGCGCGCAGGAGCAGCCGAAAGGCGCGCAGGAACAACAGCAGGCAGGCGATCAGCAGGAATACGGTGCCGAGCAAGGTCACGGGCGAGAGCAGCAGCAGGCGTAACTGCGCATCGAGCACCCCTGAATTGGTCAGGTAATAAGCGATGCCGAAACCGGTAGCCGTGATGATGATGGCCACGATGTCCAGGTTGATGCGCTGCCAGAGTGGCCGGCTGGTCTCGCGCGCAGCTTCCCGGCGCTGCGCCAGGATGTCGAAGCGCGTGGCGCGGTAGATCGCCAGTATCATGGCGATGACCGAGGCCACCGCCGCGATCAGGGCGTAGATGCCGAGATTGGCCGCCGCGGCGCCCGGGTTGCCTGAGATGATGGCCAGGACGTTCTGGTCCGCGAGAGGAAGCGTGCGCTGGATAAGGATGTAGATCAGCAATAGTGCCAGCAGCGGCCCGGCGATGAGCGCGATCAGGCCAAGCGCTACGCTCTGCGCCATGAACGAGCCGAAGATCTGTGCGCGGCTCGCTCCGCGACTGCGCAGGATCGTAATCGAGGCCGCCTGGCGCTCGACCAGGAAATTTGCCATCATGCTGACGAAGAACAGGGCCAGGGCCAGCACGAAGGCCAGCAGGCTCAGCACGGGGATGTTCGCAACGGCGATGCGGTCGTGGTAGCGCTGCAGGATGTCGCTGGGAAGCAGGACGGTGGTTTGCTGGATCAACTGGGATTGCTGGAGGTCGGGAGTGTTGCTGACATCCACCTGCACCTGGTTTATGTTGGCCAGGATGGTATCCAGGTCGTTGATGGTGATATGTGAAGGGTCAAGTGGGTAGTACCATTGCAGGGTGAGCGGCGCGTCCAGCATCGTATTCGCCAGCGCGGGCCTCTCGAACGCCTGGTTATACAGCGAAACGATGGCCCCGTTCGAAGTCAGCGCGGTATAGGCAGTTCCACGACGCGGGAGAGCGCGGAACGCTGACATACGTGTTGCCATGCCAGAAGGGATCATTGCCTGCCGGCGGCGTAAAAATACCGACGACCCGCAGGACGACCGGGATCACGACATCTTTGACGGGTGGCTGGCTGGCAGAGAAGGTTGTGTGGAGCAAAGAACCGATGGTGACGTGCAGGTTCCGCGCGCTCTCTTCAGTCAATGCGACTTCGAGGCTCTTTCCATCTGAGCTATTGCCCGGCAGGCGTCCCTGCACCAGGCGCAGGTGTGCCCCGGTCTCAGTCTGTTGAACCGGCGCGGAAATGAAGCGTATCAAATCGCAGCTAAAATAGGGGGGCTTACGCGCCTCTCCGCTGCAAGAGGTCGGCTGGCTGACCAGCAGGTACGAGGAAGAGGTCAACACCGAGAATTCAAGCGGTTTGAGGTAGGCCCCCAGTTTCTTCTGAAATTCCTCGTTCAACTCGCGGGTCGCTTTGCTGATGAAGGCCGACGAAATGACATTGCTCTGTGCCTGCACTACGATATCCGACGACTGGTAGGAGGTCGAGATGACGCCGCGCAGCCCGGCGCTCATCGAGACATCCGAGTAAAGTGGCACCGCGCAGACCAGCATGACGGCAATGATGCTGCCGAGCCCGGTAATGAGGAGCATTCGCCAGGTTTCGCGCACGCGCCACCCGGCAAGCGTGATTATTCCTGGCAGCTTCCCGGCGCCGCGCCGCCGGGCCTTCCCCGCTTTGCGAGCCGACGTCACGATGGGCTTTTCGTCTGCTTGTGTCGTAAAGGGCATTGGGTCCTCAATGTTCTAAAAAAGGTGATCTTTGTTAGCCATTACTGCTATTGGGTATCCACGCAGGTTGTTTGCTGTAGGGACAGGAGTGGATGAAGGGTAGCGGGGTGGCCCCTTGCGGGTGTCCTGCGTTCCCTCTCCTGGCTTCATTGTAACAATTTGATAATCAGTCCCTGCTTGTATGACGCTTGCCAATAAAAAGTATTGCAAGTATACTTCCTAATTGCGATGCGCGAAACGATAGCGGCGAAAGGATATGAAATGGTGGACCTCACTCAATGGTTCAGCACGCACCTGGATACCAGCGCGGAAGGATTTCTCTGGGCAGTCGACCAGGTGCCGCCTGAGCGCAGGCTGCTTACGCCTCCAAAGGGACTTGGCGAATGGAACGTGGCGCGGCATGTCTTCCATATGCTGTACTACGAACAACATATCGCGCTGCCCAGCATGAAAATCTGGCTGGGCGAGCCGTTCACTCTGACCGATGAGGAGTACGACGAAGATGCCGCCTGGGGCAACGGCAAAGAGATCGAACCACTGCTTGCCGACTTTCGTGCCGTGCGGGCTGAACAACTCGTCCTGCTTCCGAATTTCACCGAGCAGCTCTGGGAAGAAAGCCGTTCGGCAGTCTGGGGCGATGTGACCCTCAAATGGGTAGTAACAAAAACCTTCCAGCACACAAATGAACACACGCACGATGTACTTCGCCTGGCGCTCTTCTGGGATATGTACCTGCTGAGCACACAAAACGAGGATTAATAGTAACAGCATAGGTGTTACAGTAGAAGCGTTATCACCTTCTACTGTAACACCCACACTGTTACATCACTTCTATCGTTTTTCTTACAATCTCGACGAAATCCGGCTTCAGGCTTGCCCCTCCTACGAGCGCACCATCGATATCGGGATGCGCCATGAATTCGCCTATGTTATCTGAGGTCACGCTGCCGCCGTAGAGGATACGAATGGCCGACGCGGCGTGAGCGCCATACATTTCGCCATAAAGCGCCCGGATGTTGGCGATGACCTGCCCGGCCCCCTCAGCGGTCGCGGCCCTCCCCGTGCCGATAGCCCAGATCGGTTCGTATGCAATTACCACATCGGCGGCCTGTTCCGCCGGGAAATTTACCAGGCTCTGGTCCACCTGTCGCTGGATGACCGAAGCCGTCTCGTTTGCCTCGTGCTGGGCAAGGTTTTCGCCGATGCAGATAATCGGGCGCAGGTGGTGGTGCAGCGCGGCCAGGGCTTTTTTATTGACCAGGTCGTCGGTCTCGCCAAAAATGGTGCGGCGTTCAGAATGGCCCAGGATCACGGTCGTACAGAGTTCGCATACCATCGAAGGCGAGATCTCGCCGGTGAAGGCGCCCTTCTCCTCGAAGTACATATTCTGCGCGCCCAGTTCGATGCGCTCATTGGGTTGATCCTGCAGGACCTCGTACACGGCTGCAAGCGAGATAGACGGCGGGCAAAGGATCGACATGATACGCTCGTGCGACCGGATAAGCCTGGACAGTTCGGGGACAATTTCATTGGCGAACCCGGCGGCTTGCTTTGGGCCGTAGTGCATCTTCCAGTTGCCCGCGATAATGGCGGTGCGATGTTGAGCTGTCATACGTTTTTGTCCTGCAATGCCGCGACGCCCGGCAGCACGCGGCCTTCGAGAAATTCCAGGGATGCGCCCCCGCCGGTCGAGACGTGCGACATCTTCTCCGCCGCGCCGGCCGCCTCGACCGCCGCCGCCGAGTCGCCGCCGCCGATGATGGTGGTCGCGCCTGCACGCGTGCATTGCGCCAGGATGTCGATGATGGCGTTGGTGCCTTTCGCGAAGGCGGGCATCTCGGCCACGCCGAGCGTGCCGTTCCAGACGATGGTCTTCGCGCCGGCTCAACGCAGCGCCGAATACTTCGATAGTACGCGGCCCGATGTCGAGGATGCGCCAGCCAGGCTCGACACCATCAGCGTCCACGACCTTATACCTGGCGTCGGCGGCGAATCGGTCGGCCACGACCACGTCAACCGGCAGTTGCAGATTCATGCCGCGCTGCCGCGCCGTCGCCAGCAGGTCGCGCGCCATATCCTGCTTGCTTTCCTCGAAGAGAGAATCGCCGATCTCGTATCCTTCCGCCTTCAGGAAAGTGTTGGCCATGCCGCCGCCGATCAGCAGCCTATCAACCATGCTGATGAGGCGCTCAAGCACTGCGATCTTATCGGAGACCTTCGCGCCGCCCACGATCGAAGCGAAGGGACGCTGCGGATGTTCCAGGGCGGAGCCCAGGTAGTTCAATTCCTTCTCCATCAGGAAGCCTGCCACGCCGGGCAGGTAGTGCGTGATCCCCTCGGTCGAGGCGTGAGCGCGATGTGCTGTGCCGAAGGCATCGTTGACGTATACCTCGCCGAGCGAAGCGAGTTGCCGCGCGAAGGCAGGGTCGTTCTTTTCCTCTTCTTTGTGGAAGCGCAGGTTCTCAAGCAATACGACCTGTCCGGGTTGAAGCGCCTGCACCTGTTCCTCGGCATCCGGCCCTACACAATCCCTCGCCATCGCGACCTGTCTGCCGAGCAACTCGCTGAGCCGCGCCGCGACGGGGGCCAGGCTCAACTTCTCGACCACCTTGCCATCGGGTCGGCCCAGGTGAGACATCAGGATCAGGGCAGCCCTGTGATCCAGCAGGTACAGGATCGTGGGCAATGCCGCGCGAATGCGCGTGTCGTCGGTGATGTGCTGATGCTCATCCAGCGGCACATTGAAATCGACGCGCTCCAGTACCCGCTTATACTCCACATCGATATCGCGTACTGTCCTCTTGTTCATAATGATCAGAAACCCTTCAGGGCGATGAAATTCGTCAGGTCCGCCACGCGAGACGAGTAGCCCCATTCGTTGTCATACCAGGCGATAACCTTGACCATGTTGCCGATGACCATTGTGGAGAGGCCGTCGATGATCGAGGAGTGCGGATCGCCCCGGAAGTCGGTCGAGACCAGCGGCTCGTCGGTATAAGCGAGGATACCGTTGAGCGGCCCGGCGGCGGCCTGCTTGAAAGCATCGTTCACCTCGTCCTTGTTGGTCTCCCTGCGCAGTGTAGCCACGAAATCGACGACTGAGACCGTGACGGTCGGTACGCGCAGCGACATGCCATCGAAGCGCCCTTTGAGTTCCGGGATGACCAGAGCCAGCGCGCGGGCCGCGCCGGTCGAGGTAGGAATGATGTTCACCGCGGCGGAACGCGCGCGTCTCAGATCCTTATGCACCTGGTCGAGGATGCGTTGATCGTTGGTGTACGAGTGAATGGTGTTCATCAGGCCCTTCTCGATGCCGAAGGTATCGTTGATGACCTTCGCGGCGGTCGCGAGGCAGTTGGTGGTGCAGGAAGCATTTGAGATGATGTTGTGCTTCGCCGGGTCGTACATGTATTCGTTGACGCCCAGCACAATCGTCAGGTCTTCGCCTTTTGCCGGAGCAGAGATGATGACCTTTTTCGCGCCGCCCTTGATATGCGCCGCAGCCTTGTCGGCATCGGTGAACAGGCCCGTCGATTCGATGACCAGCTCAACGCCGAGATCGCCCCAGGGGATCAGCGCCGGGTCGCGCTGGGAGAACACCATAACGTTATGCCCATTCACGATCAGCGCGTCGGCGGTCGCCTCGACTTCGCCGGGGAAACGCCCATAGGTCGAGTCATATTTCAGCAAATGAGCGTTGGTTTTTGTATCGGTCAGGTCGTTTACCGCAACGACTTCGATTTCACGAGGATAGCGTTCCATCAAGGCCTTCATCGATTGACGCCCGATGCGCCCGAAGCCGTTGATCCCTATGCGTGTAGCCATACTGCCAGGTTCTCCTTTTTTTGCAAAAAATACATGCTGTCTGCGAAGCGAAACTACAAATGTTTCACGTGAAACATTACGCGGCGCACGAGTCCAGCGCCAAAGTAGCTGACCTTCCTGCATCTTCTATAGAAAGAGTATCACCTCCAGGCAAAATACAGCAAGGGACGAGATCACAACCGACTCTCAGACACGAAAAATGCCGTCTCACAATTCCGTAGGGGCGAGGGCGGATGATGTGGGGATGGGTGGGCCCTTGTGGTCGCCCGCCGTCGTCTGTTGGATGGGCGATCCTTGTACTTCACCAGGACGCGGGCGACCGCAAGGGCCCACACCGCATCCGCTCCGCCTCCCTCGCCCCTACGTATCAGGCAGCCTTCCACCTGGTTTCCCAGCTCGGTTGATGGTTATTCGGCACCCCTTATCACGCTTCTGGTACGGGGATCACACCTATCGAGAAACGGATGTAATCATCGCTGTAGCCGAAGCCGGATCCGGGGACACCGGCGATGCCGGTTTTCTCGAAGAGCGAGAAGGCGTCCTCGCCCGGTGCGAGCTCGCACCAGGTGTAGACAGTAGCATCATCCCCCTCGTAGATGCGCTGGAAGAGGTGTTGCTCATCGTTGATCCTGCGCAACTGGGCCTCGAAGCGACGGCGGCGCAGGCGATAGAGCGAGCGCAGCTTTTCGGACAACCAGGGTCGCTGCTGGATCAGTTGGAAGACGGCCATATAGCGCAGTTGCCATTCGGCGGGCACGCCTGCCATGCTATTCGTCCAGCCGGGTCCAAGAGACGGTGCAAGTTGTGCGTCGCCAATCGTCACGTAGCCGAAGCGGTCTCCCGTCAGCGAGAAAACCTTCGAAAAGCTGCTAATGAAGATGGTATGTTGAAAGACATCGGGCGCGGTAAAAGTTGCCATGCGGGCCGTGTCGTCAGCAGGGTCGGCCGTGCCGATGTAAGCCAGGTCAGCCAGGATATAGATGTTGCGCCCCTGCTCCCAGTAAGGACGCAGGACCGCGAAGAGTTCGTTGAGTTCCTCGGGGCGATAGGCAAAGGTAGTTGGATTATTCGTCACTGTCAGATAAATGACGGCGATATCTGGAGCGTTTTGTAGTATTTCCTCGAGCTGCGACGCACGCAAGCTTGAATGAGTGCGCTGCTTCGGTCTGGAAGTGTAGCATGCGATAACCATACGAGCGCGCCTGCCACTCCGGCACCGTAAAGCCAGGTTCGGGGAACAGGATGGCAGGGTTAGTTCCTGTCCGTTCCAGCAGCACAGGACGCAGCGAGCGAAGTGATTTATCGACACAGTCCATCGCGCCCAGTCCCAGGTAAACTTGCTCCTTAGTAGCGGGTAATCCCCATTGCTGCTGCATTGTTCCAGCCAGCCAGTTGCGTAAGAGCGGGTTGCCAACAGCGAATATATCATACATGCGCACATCGATGCGCTGCCCCAGTAATAATTTTTCGTTTTCTAGCATCTGCTCGCGCAGCCAGAGGTAGGTTTCTCCGCTCGCGGTATAACCATGCAGTTTCTCGCCCGGCAGCGCAATGCCAAGCTCCTCCGCCAGCATGCGGTAATCGCCTCGCCCACCAGCTTCACCTTCGCATTCGATGACGCCGCGCAGATCCACATCGCCAATAGTGCGGTTCACAACACTGGCCTGAATAACCTCTTCGTCTATAGCATGCTCGCGGCACACCTGCTGCAGTTCCGCGACCAGGCGTGCCATCACGCGCGTTGGTCCAGATCCATGCAGAATAATAGGGCGATAGCGGGCAACCAGTTCGCTGCGCAACGCGTGCACCAGTTTATATTGCTCAGAGAATGAAAGTGAAGTTATGTTCGAGGAGTTTGTAGAAGAACCGGGCGTATCCGGTGAAACATCATGGGTAATCAACATTGTTACTCCCTTCGGTTGTGCTTCCCTGCGCACATGGCAATCGAAGCAGGTGCCAGGTCACCGTTGACCGGCTCCAGGTAAAAGTGTAGCACATCATTTCACGGTTGAGCAAGCTGAACTAACGTGTCATAAAATTGGCAGAGTGAACCTGGCGCTTGCAAGCGTCACTCTACAGTTCCTCACGAAGTTCGCCGCACTATCGTTTATGTTTCACGTGAAACATTACGCAAGCGCTTCAAAGTCACCCGTGTAAATGGACTGCGCGAGTACATCAATATCAGGGGCCAGCGTGCGGTCGTATTCGAGCTTGTCCACGTGGGAGCGCACGATGTCGTAAGCTGCCAGAACGCCAAGGCCGGGCTTGAGTGGCTTGCGGAACTCCAGCATCTGCGCGGCGCACATCAATTCGATTGCGATCACCTGCCGGGCAAATTCGAGTACGCGCAGCAGCTTATGCGCGCTGGTGGCTCCCATACTATTGAAATCCTCCATACCTGCCGAGGTGGGGATCGAATCGATGCTGGCGGGATGCGCGAGAATTTTGATCTCGTTGACCAGCGAGGCCGCCACGTACTGTACGATCATAAAGCCGGAGTTCAGTCCTGGATTTGGTGTCAGGAACAGGGGCGCGTTGTCTTCGTCCCAATCGTGGGGGCCCATCAGACTGTAGGTGCGGCGTTCGGAGAAGCTCGCCAGTTGCGCCAGCGCAATCGCCAGCACATCCAGCGCCAGCGCGAGTGGTTGCCCGTGAAAGTTGCCCCCGCTCAAAACTTCGCCTTCCTCGGGGAAGACCAGCGGGTTATCGGTGACGGCGTCCAGCTCGCGTTCGAAGATGCCGGAGCAGAAGTCGAGTGCGTCTCGTACGGCCCCCAGGACCTGCGGAGCGCAGCGCATCGTGTAGGGGTCCTGAACGCGCGGGCAATCAGCGTGGCTCACGTTGATCTCGCTTTGCGCTACTAATTGGCGCAGCCGCGCCGCGCTGACCTGCTGGCCGTGCTGCCCCCTGCGCTTGTGGATGCGCGCGTCCAGCGGCACATGGCTGCCCATCAAGCCCTCCATGCTCATAGCGCAGGCGACCTCCGCCGCGCGTACAAGTACCTGGGTGTCGTGTGTTGCCAGGATAGCGATCGACTCCATCAAATGTGTGCCATTGATGAGAGCCAGCCCCTCTTTCGCTTGCAAGTCTATGGGTGTCAGTCCGGCCTTGCGTAAGGCTTCCAGGCCGCTCATACGCTCCCCTTCGCAGATAGCGACACCTTCCCCGATCAACACCAGCCCGAGATGAGCCAGGGGGGCGAGATCGCCGCTGGCCCCTACCGAGCCACGCGAGGGAATGATCGGATACACGCGCGCGTTAAGCATATCTGACAGGAGTTGTACCACTACTGCTCGCACACCCGAGTTGCCGCGCGCAAGACTGGCCGCCAGCAATAGCATCATGGCGCGCGCGACCTCTTCGGTCAACGGCTCTCCAACGCCGGAGGCATGGCTGCGCAGCAGGTTATGCTGCAACTCGGTAAGCTGCTCACGCGGGATGCGCACGCGGCTCAAATGCCCGAAGCCGGTGGTGACGCCGTAGACCTTCTGGCCTTCGTCCGCGAGCGTTTCAATTACCGTGCGGGCCGCCTGGATACGTTCGTGCGAACGCTCGCCGATAGTGACCGGCGCATAGTGACGCGCAACAGCGACCACCTGGGGGCGAGTCAATGCCTGGCCATCAATAACAATATGTGAATGGTGTTTATGTAGATACTTTGTCCTCATCGGAGAAGTCCTTTCTGGCTACGATGCCTCCTGTGTGCATTGTAGCAGATGAAAAAGCAGGTATCCAGGGAGAGGGTTCGCGGTTGTCACTAAGTGGTGCATTCGTTAAATCCTGGGCAAACCGTAGGTGCCGATTTATCGCGCACATCGCCGATTTATCGGCCCCGGTGCTCATCCACGCATTTAGCGAATGCACCACTAAGATATTGATCTCTCTATCCTGGCTGTCATCCTGAGCGCAGCGAAGGATCTGAGACTGTGTGAAAAGGTCGGCTCGATCCGCTTCACGAGGGGCTTGACTGTGTTTCTATCATTTTGTGTGCAGTGCCCTTGTTAAGCGGTCTCACACCAACTTTCCACACAGTCTCTCTCCGCGTCCAGCAAGCCAGATCCTTCGCTGCGCTCAGGATGACAAACCTTCTCTCCAAATATCTACTCGTCAGTCCAAGTAGGTCTTTGAGGGAGAATGTAGTGGCGACCCTTGCGGTCGCCAGGCCTCACTTTAGCCACAATTTGCGCCATCGGAGCAACTATTAGCAGCAAGAGGGTGATAATCAACAATGGCAGGTTTACTATGGTGGTAATCGCTGCCAGTTGTGGGGGCGCGAGCAACACCAGGAAATAGAGGCACTGCGACGCTCCCGCCAGCTTGCCCCAGAGCGTCGAGCCGAAAGTGAGGCGGTGTATGAAGAAGAAGTAGCCGGCGATGGCGGCCAGCAATGGAACGAGGAAGCGCGCCATCATCACCAGACCGAGCCAGAGGGGCAGGACATTGTTCTGGATAAGGATCATAGTTATCGCCAGGTAGAGGCAGAAGTCGGCTTCACTGTCGGACAACTGGCCCAGCAGGCTCTGCGTATGGGTACGGCGGGCAATGTAGCCATCCAATATATCAGTGACGACCCCGGCGAAAAATAGCAGCGAGGCCAGCCCCGTGGGAGTTGCCAGGCCGCCGGCAAGTCGCCCCAGCAAGAATGACGCAGCTAGCCCGCGCAAAAGCGTAAGGATGTTGGCGAGTCCCACAACTGGGTATAGCTCGCCCGTCCGTCCCTCGCCTTATTAATCCCAGGTGCCAGTAGAGGTCGCTGATTTGCCATGCTACGAAGAACAGGAAGCCGGGGAAAAGCCTCATGGCAATGGCTGGACCTTCCAGCACAAAACTGCCGGTCAACAGCGCAATCGCTATAACGCCAAGAAGCCCCGCGACATGCCGCCATGAATGTTTGAGGGAGAGATGCTCGTTCGCGGTACGCTGTGACATCTCCCATGAGTGCCCCAGGAAACGCATCCAGGCTGATGGGCTGAATCGCTCATTGCGCAAGGTAGTGAGCAGATCAACGACAAAAGGGTTTTCCTGGGGAAGTTGTTGAACCATGCGGAGTCCTTGGAACAAGATGTTTCACGTGAAACGTTAGGGCCTGGATATGGAATGTTTCACGTGAAACATTACTTCGCACACTTAACTACGACACACATACCGGATTAGATCAGTTTAATATCAGAACCGACTGCACGAGGTTCACGCCGAAGTGGTAGCCAATCTCGTGATAATCGCTGATCGACCAGATGGCCAGTTCGCAGCGTTTCCCTACTTCAACGCTGCCCACCTGATCGTGCAGCGCGAGCGCGCGAGCGCCATTGATCGTGGCTGCCGTCAATGCCTCTTCAAGCGACATGCCCATTGCTGACATAGCAAGCCCGATGATAGTCTGCAGATTTTCGCAGTAGGATGTGCCCGGATTGAAGTCGGTTGCCAGTGCGACGTGCAACCCCCGGTCAAGCAGCCTGCGCGCCGTGGGATAAGGAGTGCGCAGGGTATACGAGCAGCCGGGCAGCAGCGTCGCTACCACGCCGGCCTCGCGCATGGCATCCAGGTCGGCATCACCGGCGTGGTCCAGGTGATCGGCGGAGACCGCGCCCAGTTCCGCGGCGAGCCGTGAGCCGCCGGAGGGGCTGAGCTGGTCGGCATGAATTTTTAAAAGGTAGCCAAGTTCCTTCGCGCGCGTCAAAATGCGCCGGCTCTCCTCGAGCGTGAAGGCCTCGCGCTCACAAAAAACGTCGCAGAAGCGCGCCAGTCCCGAAAATGAGGGCAGCATCTCCTCGATAAGCAGGTCGATGTATGCGGCGCGATTGTCGCGGTATTCTGGCGGAATACTGTGCGCGCCGAGGAAAGTAGGTATGACTCGCACATGGCTATGTGAAAAAGCCGGGCTACTTTCCAGTACATTCAGGTTGTTGATGATAAGCAAGCAGGTCTCTTCCGTCACTTTATCCAGACCGTAACCGGTCTTTACCTCTACCGTCGTTGTGCCGTGCTGCCGGATGGAATCCAGGCGAGTGGTCGCCAGTCCGGTCAGCGTCTCGGTATCCGCCTCGCGGGTGGCACGCATCGTCGTCAGGATGCCGCGTCCCTGCGCCAGCAATTCGCCGTAGCTCACACCGCCGCGCCGCAGGTGAAATTCCTCAGAGCGGTCGCCCGCGAAGACCAGGTGGGTATGCGAATCGACCAGTCCCGGCGTAACAACCGCACCTTGCGCATCCACCAGCGCGATTTCGCCTACCCTGTCCTTCTGCCCGGCATGCGAGTCATGTTGGAACATAGGTTCTGCCTCATTATCAGGACCAATCCAGACAATCATCCCACCATGTACGGCAATGGAGGCGTTCGGGATCACCTGTAATGGGCCAGATGCTCCCGCGATTGGCTTCTGTGCCACCGTGACAAGCTGGCCAATATTGCGAATGACAGTATCGGCTTCGATGCGGGGCTGCGATTGATCGGTCATCATATGTAAGGCTCCTCTGGATGGAGTGTAGCTTTTTCCCTGTTATAACATACCTGCTAGCCGATGTCGATAGCCAACAACCAGGGCGACCGCGAGGGTCGCCCCTACCATATACGTGGAACGGGCAAAACGCTCATCCGTATATGGTAGGGGCGACCCTCGCGGTCGCCCTGGATTGCGTGCGGTCGCCCTGTCGCCTTTGCTACTTGCTGATTATCCTGCCATTTGGTACACTATGGTCAGAAACAAACGGAGTAAGGCGCTTATGCGAGCAGTTGATGATAGCCAGCCAAAGTTTGCCGCGGTTCTACACGAATTGCTGGTCTGGAAACGATTGCCCGAAAGCGACCTTTCACGTATGCTGCCCCATTTCTTCCTGATTACCGATGACTTTCGCGATATGGAGGATCAGGGGTTGCTAACGATGGCTTTTGCCGGCGACGAATACGTGTTGCAGCCAACAACCTATGGCAGGCTCTGGCTGGAACAATACGAAGCCGGTCGCAGCAATCAGGCCGGTCAGACCGGATGAAATTCCGGGCGCTGAACAGTAGGGAGAGATTAATGCCCAGTGATGATGAAAATGAAGTTCCATATGCGACGATCGGCACCGACGATGCGAAACGCATGATCGAGTCGGGTGCGCGCGTCATTGATGTGCGGCAGCCCGAGGAGTGGAACCGTGGCCATATCGCCGAGGCCTCACTGGTTCCTATCGACGGCATCTACTCTTTTGGAAAGGCGCTGAAAGCGTTGAATATTGGACCTGATGAAGATGTAATCTTCGTCTGCGCCAGTGGGCAGCGCAGCGCCTCCGCCTCTGAAATTGCGCTGGTGACGGGCCTGAACAGGGTCTACAACCTGGCGAACGGGATGAACGGATGGATGATGCGGCGCTACCCGATTGAACGATAACGAGAGGAGTACACCTATGCCTTTGCTAGAAGGAAAGAAAGCGCTGGTCGCTGGGATCGCCAACCATCGTTCCATAGGCTGGGCCATCGCGCAGGCGCTCGCACGCGAGGGAGCGCAGCTCGTCTTCACCTACCAGGATCGCATGGAGAAGTATGTCAAGGAGCTGGCCGAAAAGATTCCTGGCACCCCTACGATCATGTGCGACGTCCAGGATGACGCGCAGATCGACTCAGCCTTCGCGCAGGTCGGTGAACTCTTCGACGGCAAGCTCGATATTTTCATTCACTCGGTAGCCTTCGCCCCGCCGCAGGAACTGGAGAATCCGTTTGTCCAGACAACTCGCGCCGGATTCCATACCGCGCTCGACATCAGCGCCTATTCGCTTATCGCCACTTCGCGCCGCGCCATGCCTCTCATGCAGGCCAACGGCGGCGGCAGCATCGTCACGATGACCTACATGGCGAGCGAGCGTGTCATGCCAAAATATAACGTCATGGCCGTCGCGAAGGCCGCCCTGGAGTGCAGTGTGCGCTACCTTGCCTTCGAGCTGGGCGAGTTCAATATCCGTGTCAACGCCATCTCCGCCGGGCCACTCAATACACTGGCGGCGCGCGGCGTTTCCGGCTTCACCACCTTCCGCAGCCACGTCGAAACAGCAGCCCCCCTGCGCCGCAATATCGATCAAAGCGAGGTGGGCGACACCGCCATGTTCCTGTGCAGCCCTCTGGCACGCGCCATTACGGGTGAGGTGCTCTTCGTGGACGCGGGCTATAACATCATGGGGGCGTAAAGACCGGTGCGCCCTCTTTCAACCCAAACGATGTAGACCCTATTATTCCTGTGTAGATGGCGTGGGGCTGACTATCATGTCGCGCAGGCTAATGCGGGTGTAGAGCCCGCCGAGTACCGCGAGCAGCCCAAAACCGCTGAACACGGTATCCACCGGGCCGAACGAAATTCCCAACAGGCTGGCGTGGAAGTTGTGCAGAACTGTGCTCACCAGGGAGCCTGCCAGGGCGACCGAGAGCAGCGCCGCCAGCCTGCCCACCGGATTGATGACGGCAGTGACGCGGCCCACGTACTCGCGCGAGGTGCTATCTAGGGAGAGCGGGCCGGCGGTGACGATCACCGCCGTAGTGGAGACTCCGAAGAGGAAGGCTGCGACCAGGGCGGGATAGAAGCTGGTCAGGTGCGACATGACGATCACGAAAAGCCCGGATGTCACCAGGGAGATCCAGAGCAGGCGCGCCAGCCCGATGCGCTGGCCGGTGATCGTCACCAGTACCGCTCCCAGGATAGCACCGACGCCGAAGTCCGCGCCGAATAGCCCGTAGTCGCTGGCAGGCGCGTGGAGATTGCCGGTAATGAAGAAATAGCCCAGGGATTGCAACGCGCCGAAGCCAAGCCAGGTCAGCACCTCGGCGACCAGGATGGTGCGCAGTACCACGTGATGGGCGACGTACCCCAGGCCGTCCAGGAATTCGCGCGAGAAGCGGCCGGTCTCGCCGGGCTCCACGCTGTGCGCCGCGGGCGGCGCCTGGATTGCGCGGGACGCCAGGAACACAACTCCGAAGGAGAGCGCGTTGAGCACGAGTGCCCATATCACACCCAGGCCGAAGACGAGCGCGGCGGCAACCGGCGGCCCAATGATGACCGCGAGTCCCTGGATGGCCTGGAAGGTCTCGAATGCCTGGTCCTGCCGTTCCTGTGGGACGATGTCCTTGATGAGGGCGAGCTGGGCCGGGATGAAGAACTGCGCGAAGATGGCCAGTAAGGCCACGTCGGTGTAGACGACCGCGAGCCGCCAGGAGAGGGGGAGCTGCACGTGGCCGAGCAGGGGCAGCGAGAAGTTCGCGGCGGGCAGCACCAGCAGCACCGCGAAGACGCCCTGCAGGGCCGCCATGCGTATCATCGTCTGCCGCTTATCCCAGCGATCCACGAACACACCCGCCAGCGGGCCCACAACGATTTGTGGCAGGGTGGCTGCCAGGACGACGCCACTGACGGCGAGGGGCGCCCAGGATTGGCCCGCCACCAGGTAGGTTGCTACCCAGAGTACGAGAGCGGTATCCCAGGCATAGTCCCCCACGCTTGAGATGGCCTGCCCCCACCAGAGCAAGGCAAAGTTGCGATTGACGAAGGCCGCTTTAGCGAGGTTTTGCAGCCGCCGGCCGAGGGATGCGGCGAAAGGCACAGCAACGGGAGCGATCTGAAGCGGCGAAGTTGGGGCAGGAGAGCGCACGAGCCCGCCAACGGGCCGGTACGGAAGACGCGCCGTCGTTCGATCATGGCGGTCCAGGCGATCAGCCAGGTCGGGGAGAGCGCCGCTGGTCGATTGGTCGGTGTGCTCTCTCTGCTCTCTGGGTGGGGTCTCCATGCTGGTTGTATCTCCTTGTAGAATGTTTCTTCCGGTGCTGTTGGATGAGGCGCAGCCACCTGGGGTAGTGACCAGGCGATGTTATCAATTATACCCTGTACGCTCCCTCGCCACGTGGCTTAATGAAATTTGACCACCAAGATCGGTAAGCAGTCTGAAAGCAAGCATGTCATCCTGAGCGCAGCGAAGCATCTCCGAACTTGTGGGTAATCACCAATCCTATCATATCACCCCGGGTTCTGGCTCTTTGTCAGCCAGGAAGAAACGCTGGGGTGTATGAAACAGTGGTAGACAAACGACCCTCAAGCAAGAGTAGTGCCCGATTTATCGTGGCCACTGCCGATTTATCGGCCAGTCCCGAAACGCTGAAAAGAGGGTCGATTCCGTCCTCCTTTCGAGGTATACTTAGGGGAGAAGTACAGCCACACACAGAAGGAGGAAAGCAACAATGACTACCATGCAGATGAAACTCGAACTGATCCTGGTGCCCGTCTCAGATGTTGATCGCGCCAAGGCTTTTTATACCGAAAAGATCGGCTTTCACGCTGACTTTGACCAGCAGGTGAGCGAGGAGTTGCGCTTTGTCCAGTTGACGCCTCCCGGGTCGGCCTGCTCCATCGCCATTGGGAAGGGCATAACCACTAAGCAGCCCGGCTCGCTCGAAGGGCTGATCATGGTGATCTCGGATGCGAAAGCTGTCCGCGAGGAGCTGGTCAAACGGGGCGCCGACGTCAGTGAGATCGACGTGCAGGACTGGGGGACTTTTGTGCATTTTCGTGATCCTGATGGCAACAACTGGTCGCTGCAGCAACTCCCCAGTCGTGGCTAGGAAACGCAATGAAAAACACTTTCATCATTCTTTGGGCGCCAGGTCCGGCCTGGGTTAGCGGGCAAGACCGTGCGCGAACAGCCGTATTGGGATCAACACGCCGAGTTTATGGATCGGCTTTTTGAAAACGGAGCGGTGGTCCTGGGCGGCCCCTTTGCCGACGCGACGGGATCGCTGGTGGTGGTTGAAGCAGAGAACGAGCAGGAGGTGGCGGATTTGTTCTCGCAGGATCCGTTTGTGGTGCAGGGGATTTTTGCTCTGACGAGCTTGAAGCAGTGGGTGCTTTTTCTGGATGCGCGTCGCAAGGCATGATGAGTAATTCAAATTACCCGACAGAAGAGCTCTGCGGTGAAATCAAAAATCGTTCTTCTGCTCTTCATCAGGGAGCCCCAGGTAGCGATTAAGCGCGGTTTTGAAAGGGGCTATGAGCAAGGCACATGCGATGAGAATGGCGATGATTCCAGCCAGAAGCAGAACCACATCGAGCATGAAGTTAATTTGAACCCGGAGAAAGTTACTGAGAATCAGCAGTCCAAGTCCCAGAATAAGCAGACTCTCTCCGGTGCTCACGACGGTGAGTGCCGGCTTTTTCGTGTTCAAATGGTGTTCTTTTTGATTCATTTTCCGCCTCTTTTATCTTGAGTATAGCTGCCTGGTTCAGTTTCCTCGTGCGGGCCTGGCGCTCACAGATAAAGACGCCAGGAGGTCGAGTTTTTCAACGAGGTGATAGGTGAGGTTCTTCGAGGGTTTCGTTTAATTCAAGTGAGAACTGGAAACGCAGCCTGTTTCTTGCTTTCGTAGAACGAATGGCCTATACTTGTAGAGGAAAAAGTGAGACATCCCTGTCGAACTTAGCGAGAAAGAGAGAAGAGCAATGACCACATCAGCGCCCAACTACCGAACGGGCAAGATTTGCTACATCGAAATCCCTGCCATCGACATCGCGAAGTCGGCCCGCTTCTACAAGCAGGTCTTCGGCTGGCACGTCAGGCAGCGCAATGACGGCTCGGCCGCTTTCGACGACACGCCCGGCGAAGTAAGCGGCACGTGGGTGACTGGACGTCCTCCCGCGACTAATCCAGGCCTGATTGTTTCCATCATGGTCGCGAGCGCCGCGACAACGATCGAGGCCATCATCGCGGCGGGCGGCGAGATCGTGCAGCCGGTCAATCCTGATGAGCAGGAGATCTATGCCCACTTTCGCGACCCTGCCGGCAACATCCTGGGCATCTACCAGCAAGCGGGCCTGGCGGAGATAGAGGCAGGGCAAATTAGTAATCAACAAAGAGGAGGTTGAAATGTTCACGAAAATTGGCACCATCAGTGTAGCCGTCAGCGACCAGGACAAGGCGCTCGACTTCTATGTCAACAAGCTCGGATTTGAAAAGATCGACGACCAGCCCATGAGCGAAACGGAGCGCTGGGTCGAAGTCGCTCCTCCCGGAGCACAAACTCATATCATGCTCGGATTGCGCGGTCAGAGTGGCGGCGACAAAACCGGCTTCACCGGCTATGTGCTGCATACCGACAATATCGAAGCAACCTGTGAGACGCTCAAATCCCGCGGAGTGAATATTTCCCAGGAGCTGAACACGCAGCCGTGGGGCAAATGGGCACAGTTCACCGATCCCGACGGCAACGAATACGGCGTCTGGGCACCCGCCTGGTAGCCAGGGCGGCCGCGGGATATCTTACCCAGTAGATTTCTTGTCGGAGGGTGGTTCATTGTAGAGGCAGGGGCGGCGGGGAGTGGCGCGGGGCCCCTTGCGGGTGCCTTGCGTGCCTCTTCCGCCTCCCTGGCCCTTTCTCGGCATAAACCTACCCGTATAAACCGCAATGATCGCCCCACCCTTGCGGTCGCCCTGATCGGTGGTGGCTCGCAGCCTACCTTGCGGCACCTGCGATTGCCACACTGATGAGAATGCGGGCGCCAACCGGCAAATTCAGCGGGTTGTTGGCTGTGTTCACGTGAATGTCCATGCCGATCACCGTTATTGATGCGCTCGAGGCGCTACTGCTGCCGTATTGTTCATTCAGAATGACATAGCCAATCCCCGCAAGATTCTCGCGGGTATTGGGCGCAGGATTGTTGGGGAGCGCCGTTCCATCTATCTGGCCGTTGTCGAAGACTGCCGATGCTGAGCTTGACACGGTTGTTCCGTTCGCATCCGCTGTGGCTGTGGTGCTGATGGATTGCGCGGAAGCAAAACTGTTCAGCAGGTTCAGAGTCGAGACAGTATTGTGGCTTGTCGCATTGCTATCACTTGCGCTAATGTGCCCTGAAACGCTGCTGGTTTCGCTCCCTGTACTGCCGGTGATCGTAGAGCTGAAACTGTTGACGGCATTGGTTGAGGAACCACCGCTACAACTGATACCTGCTGCTGCTGCCGGGCCAACTGCCGGGACGGATCCCCCGAGATCAATGGCATAGAGGCCGTAGGCAGTGGCTGCGACGGCGGATGGCAGGATAGCGCTCTGCGCGTGGGCGACAATAATGCGTGAGCCAACCACGAGGCCGAGTGCATTTGATTGGGTGACGCGCACGTCCATCATGATCACGCCGATGCTGGTCGAGTGGAGTCCATTAGAAGGGCCGCTTTGCTCGTTCAAGGTAACGCTTCCGACCAGGGGAATGCTCAGGGTTGTATTGGGGGCAGGATTGGTGGGCTCACTAACGCCGCTGACAGTTAAACCACCGAATTGAGAATTGTTCACGCTCGTTGCGCCCGATGCCGTAGAGGTGCTGCTTACACTGGCCTGCAGGTCGTTGGCGGTAATCAGTCCACCCAGTAGCTTTAAGTTCTTGATGTCTTCAGTCGTCTGAACGCTCAGAGCCGTCGCACTACGATTGACCGTGATGGTCGAGGTTGCGGTACCGGAATTTACCAGTGGATTGACCGGGGTGATGACCCCTGAATTCGTCAGCGTATTGGAGGCTGGCGAAGTGGTGCAATTTAATGACACCGGAATGCTGGGGCCATACGTTACATTTCCTGTGCCGCTCGGTACACTCGTGTAGATGGCGTAGGCATAGCCGGTGGGAATGCCCGCAAAATTGCTGGAAGCCTGGACTGTTCTGGAAATACTGGCCGCGCTAACGGTGACAACCGACAAAACTAACAGAACAAACAGGGTGATGAGCATGACGGTAACACGCTTCACAGTTTTTCTCCTCTCGATGACTCATTGCGATTCGACAATCGATACTCACAAAGCGTAACTTCGTACCATTTGCTCGTTATCGGCAGAGTGGAGGAAAACTTTAGAGTAAGGTGAGATCTGCTGGAAGATGGGCAGCCGCCGCGGAGACATCATTGATGGTGCTGGTGTTACCCAGCAGGATCTCTCGAAACAACCCGGCAATATCGGCCCTGGTTTCTTCTCCCAGGTCATCCTTGAAAAACATGTCTTCGGCACACGCGATCACATCTTGCACGACCCGTTCCCAGCGATAGTAGGTGAGTGCGATCCAATCAACCTGCGGCTGTCCGTATCCTTGCCAGAACGCCTCTGCCCCTGCTTCCCGGACAAAGATGAAATCGCGCTCTTTGGGCGCCAGCATCACATCATCCCAATCGATCACAAACACGTGGCCGTCAGAATCGCGGATCAGATTGGCCGGGTGCAGATCCGCGTGACAGAAGACGTATGGCCCTGATCGTTTTTGGAGCACTCCAGCCAGCTTTTCCAGGGAGCTTACTGCCGTATGAATCGTGGCCTGGTGCGCCAGCCAGTCGGCGCGAAATGCGCGCTGAGAGACACTTCCACCATGTGGTGAAAGGAAATGTTGTGCCTCAAAGGCATGTATCCACCGGGCATACTCCGCCGCATCAAAGGTTTCTTTGCGCAGCGACTCGAACCATTCAGCAGGTACAATGACCTGGTGGATGTGTTTGAAGATGCTTCCCAACTCCCTCCATTGCTCATGCGTCATACCCGTAAAGCTGGAATCCCCATCAATAAAGGGGTAAACGATCGCCGTCCAATCTCCGAGCTTCGCCCATAGACCGCCGCTCCTGGTAGGCAGGGGAGCTACGACCGATGTGATGCCCTGATCGTGGAGATAGCGAGGAACCGTGTAGCGTGCTTCGTAGAGCGGTCTGGAGGTGACTTTGAGCAAATAGGCAGTGGATTGCTCGCTCACCACCCGGTACACTCCGGCATGGTAATCCAGTCCCACAGGCAGGAACTCAAGTGTGACGGGCACCAGGTCATACTGGTCCTGTAAAGTGGCTCGCAAAAGTTCGTCTGGAATATCTGGTTTTTCACGCATACATGAAGTTTGGAGACGTGATCTTTCTCAGGGCATGAGGTATACTCAGACCTGTGCAACCACACAGTCTGAGCAAACGTTGATGGTACCTATTGAGGCACCTCCTTTTAGCGGACTTCGTGTCAATTATAACATACACCAGGTTGTTGCTGTTTATCCGCCGCTCGAAAGCTTGATGCTTTGTTGAGCGGCTTATGTAAGTAAGGAGATCGCATGAATCCTGAGAAAGAAGAAAGCCTGGTTGCAGGAAATCCTGAGCCACAACGAAGATACCGCGTTATAGCAGACTATCAGGCAGAGTTTCCCGATCCAATCAGCGTGAGTGCTGGCGAAACCTTTCAGGTGAGTGAGAAAGTCGAATTTTGGAACGACAATCCTGATTGGGTCTGGATCTGGTGTACGGATCAGCGAGGGAAACAGGGCTGGGTCCCGAAAAATGTAATCAGCTTCAACTCAGATGGCAGAACGGGGACATCTCTATCTGCCTATTCGGCAAGGGAACACACGGTAGCCGTCGGAGAGGAGCTTGTCGCTCATCAAGAGGAAAGTGGCTGGCTCTGGTGTACGAACGGACAAGGAGCATCTGGATGGGTACCATTGGAGTATGTCATGGCGGTTGGATTAGATCGCCCACGCCGCCAGAGTAGGGCCCGGTTTACCGCGGCCACCGCCGATTGATCGGCCCGTCCGCTGGATGGCATACTGTCCGCATTTAATAGTTAATCTCCATACATGTCGGATGGCCCTTCCCCTCCAAGGAAGAGCAACTGGCAATTGTCGGGGTTCTGATTAAAAAAGGTCGCGGGAGGAAATTCCGACTCATGAAGAAGATGCCTTCTTTTCACCATCACAAACTACCCGAATACTCTACCCTGTTAGCGGGACATGCCCCACCGACTGAAATTGGGTTTCCATCGACGCGCCTGCAAATCTGGTACAACCACACGGAAGAGGCCTGGAGCGATCCCTGGCCACATGCTCATCAAGAAAGTGATGAGTGCTTTATTGTCCTGAGAGGGAGCCTCCTCGTTGAGGTCGAGGGCGAACGTTTCACGATCGGGCCTCGTGAGTTTTGTTGCTTCCCGCAAGGGGTCTATCACCAGGTTGTTGCTGTTTATCCGCCGATCGAAAGCTTGATGCTGCGGTCTCCTTCTGTTGATGACAAAGTTTACCGAGGGCAAGATCAACAAGGATGATGGTTGGGGTGATGGATTCCTGTGAATGGGATTTGCTCAGAGCCATGTGAAGCCGGGATGGGTCAGGAATGCGAACAAAGAAGGGGTGAGGGCCTAGTGAGCAACTTTTTGTGCCTGGTTGTGGACAAACTCTCCTTTTAATTCTTCTTACAACTGGATCATCAGTGGTGTGAGAAGGAGAAATTGCTTCAAAGTTACTTTCACAACGCTTTCACACGTTATGGTGCCATCTTCACGTTATTATCACAAAGCGTCTTGTATAATTTAAACACTACTCTTTTCGGTTGCGAAGTGTTCCTTCGTCATCCAAGTTTTCTAGATGGAGAGTTTTTGATCTTCCTCGTTGTCAGCCAATAGTGTCAACATCTCAGTGCCGTTGCATTGTTTTTAGAAGCCTCTTCATATGATATGAGTCTCAATGTCGGTTTTTCGGTCATGTGGATCCCACTTCGTAGAGCCTTCTGAAGATCAAGCAAGTGAAGTCGTTAATGCGAGAGGCTTAGGTCTGGTTCTGACAGACACCATCTGAGCACTCACATCCACTTCACTTTACGTGCGCTAATCCTGCTCTTTTAGGTAACAGCCAAAGGAGGGCACCGAGATGTCTAAAGACAACTCTGCAGTTTATTAGCACCAACAATCACCTTCTTTATTGGCATCATCTTTCAGTTGCTGATTGGGCAATGGCTCGTTTCCAAAGATAATTACCTTTACCTCAATTGTGATTATTGTCAGTTTGGTATTTATCTTTACTGCCGCATTGATGATCCAGAACTCTATCGACACGAAATTTGCCTCGGTTGATAGCCTCTTAAAAGATATTATTATGCGTACAGGTCTGCGGGTTGAGTTTATTCCAGATGGTTCAGATGGCGCATCTTACCTACGATCTACGCAGGCGATTTTGAGACGCTGAAGAGAGTTTGCTGTTTCTTGGTCTTTGGGAGCCATTTGAAAAATATGAAGTTGGCAATTGTGCGGTGAAAGACGCCAGAAGAATGTTTTACCAGGCAGTGAGAAAAAGTTGATGCTCATCTAGACGATAAGGAACCGTTTCACACGAGAATTGTACAGGTACCCAAAGAATTTGCGGGAAAACCTTTACCATTCCATATTGATGAGGTTTTCTTTGATTACTTGAAACATGTTGCTGAGAAACAAGAAAAATATCCGCTCTCCTGTTTATTAAAAAAGACGGTAACCTAAGTAAACGCGCATTTTACGATCATAGACAATAGATACATTATTATGCCAATTCTGACACATGTCAGAAACGAGCTTCAGAGAAGACATGGCGTCCTGATCTTTGACGATACGCTCGGAGAACTTGTGAAGAGTTTGAAGCGGATCACAAGACGTTAGAGCCGAGGGCGCAAGCAATTCAGAGTTGTGAATTGGGGTCTTGACAGGACAAATGGGCTGAAATATTCAATGATAATTTGGATTTTAACATGGATGTGATATACTAGCTGCACCTACCGACTGTCTAGGTGAACAGGTACTTCTTGCTGGTATAAATTTTCTGCGTGCTCAGCTTAAGGTACCAAACCTGCTATCATAAATATTTGGGGAATATGTTATGTCTTTAGTGCGTTTCTTAGCTGAGGTATCTCTCCTTTCAGATTGTGATATTAAACTTCTTCTTGCAAAGGGTACATTAAAGATAGACCCGTTTGATACCGCATCTATTAACCCAACCAGTGTAGATTTACGACTTGGCTCAACGCTGGTGCGCTATCCATCTCAAACCATAAGAATTGGCGTTGCTAAACCAAAGTGCCATGAAATAGATATTACGGGTTCCACGTATCTTCTCCATCCTGGAGAGTTCATCTTGGGTACAACACAAGAAAAGGTGTGCATTCCTAACGACTATCAAGGCGTTATTGAAACCAAGGGAAGTATCGCACGGGCAGGAATTCAGGTCCATAATAATGATGGCCACATTGATCCAGGATTTTGTGGTCATATAACCTTGGAAATAAAGAATATGAATGAAAAAGATGTCTTCATAGAACTTATTCCCGGTACTCCTATTTGTCAGTTATTTATCGGCAAACTTTCCTCTCCTTGCGAGTCACCGTATAATGGCAAGTATTTGCATCAAGTAAAGCCAACGGCTTACCATCCTTAATACTGTCTCGCTTCCTATATATTGCGCGCCATGCGTTCAGGCTATTGCATCTAGCTCTTCTACCTGATAGTCCTCAACCTCTTGGGGTTTGTCCTCCCTAGTATCGTCTTCTACGACTTCCCGCACTATCGGTTTGCCCATTGCTCTCTCTATGAGCGCCAACAAGGCTGCTTCTCGTGATGCAAAGAAGCCGTCGAAGTCATCTGTTCGCAGGTATCTGGGTTCAATCGCATGGACGCGCAGGATGGCATCCATTGTTTGATCGTCCATCTTTGGTCCTGTTGACGGATACTGTAATCGAGACAGATAAATCGAAGGGGCATTGCCGCCAATAATACGGTTTGTCCGTGCTGAGATAGCAGTCTTGTTGATGATACTATCGCACCGTCTGGATTTTATGCTGTGCTGCATACACCAGACCTGAGGGAAAATGTGATGTATATCAATTTTTTCATCGAAAAAGGTCATGGCGTCGATAGTGATATTACTACGAAAATCCTGCACACCCTCATGAAGCAAAATAGCATAGAGGCCTTTGTACGCTGCGCTATTGCGGGTTTGCAAAGTCTGGAGGCGTCCTGGCGTGAATGTAGCTCGTTCATTGATTGAAGGAATGGAGCCATCGTTTAGCCATTCAAGCACTTCAGGCACATCTCTAGCGAACTGAGTTTCAACAGCGGAACCATACAACTCTCCAAAAACGCCACTCCAATACCATCGCTTCAGCTTATTGAGTACTCCTGCAACAAATGCCGATTTTCCCAAAACAGCGAATATCACTGCTAGAGGAACGAGTTGAGTATGATAAGGGAGATCACGCTCAGTAAAGATACATTGTTGAAAAAGAAATTTAGCTGCTTCTTCAAAGCCGTCCTTTGCTTGGTCAGCGAAGCGTTTGTAATCTTGTAAGGTCAAATGTAGAATATCCTTGCGCTTACAACTGATCGCCATGGACTTCCCTTCATTTTTATGAGTATAGGTAGCAAGCAATGTAACAGCCTGGAGGAAATCTGTATTCTGTATCGCCATTAGCACTTTTGCTTTATGAACACGAAAGTATTTTTGACGTTCATCCCAGTCATCACGAAGCTTATATCCCTCTACTGCATATGTTGCAGTGAGCAACCGAACACGTTTAGCGCTACACCTCCAGTATTTACTTTTTCAAATACCTGGCAGACGGCCTCTTTCGGCGTGTTGCTTCCAAGCTGGATGAGTGGTACCTGATATTGCTGGATCGGGAGAATAAAATCTTGCAGGAGTACTTTCCAGCGCGCCATGCGTTCTGAAGCGAGTGATGGGTCTGCCTGTAGATATTGCATCTGCCAATTTAGCAGTTCTCCCGAAATCAAAAACCAGTTTGAGTGGGAACAGTTCATTTGCACACTCTTTCTCTCGAGTCGAATAATCGGCTACGACCTCTCTTCTGAAATTTCGTAGCATCCGATCCTCTGGAATAGCCATAATAGTTTCTTCATGATCAATCTCCGGGATCAGCAATTTGCGGAGGTCGACATAATACCAGCGCTTTATTTCATTTCCACGGAAATCCTGTGTTTTAACGGCATTCTTAGAGAATAGGGTTTGAAAGAGTGCTGTAAGCCGCTGCTGCCCATCAAGTATCAGTTGAGTGGGCTCACTCCGTACTCCTACAACCCCTTCAATCGGACGCGGCTGAAAGCGTACCTTCGAATTGCCGGTAGCAAGCATCATAACAGAGCCTACGGGATAAGAAAGAGAGACACTTACTAGTAAACTCTTAATGTGTTCATCATCCCAAATCCAACCCCGTTGAAAATCAGGCAATTGAATTTTCCCATCTCCAATATCATAAAGCAGGGTACTAAGGGCTTCTTTCGTGCTGTGAAACGTTGTTTCGCTACTCATGATGCATTTCCCCCAAATTTTGTCGAAATTAAATCTTGTGATTCCTCATTTATACAACGAGATGAAGACTATCCTTAATCTCCTCCCACTTACTTTCCATCTATAAGTACTGGAACTAACCATTCAACCAGAGTAGCCAGTACTCCATTGAGTAAAGCCCGTTAATACTCCCACTCTTCATGCCCCAACGGCTCCCTATTCAATTCCTCGCGGTAGTATTGCCATAGCGGCATGAACCCATTCATCAGCGCTATGAAACGCTCGTTGTGATGGCGCTCGAGCAGGTGGGTCATTTCGTGGACGATGATGTACTCGAGGCAGTGGAGGGTTTTTTTGATGAGCTCAGATTTAACCAGATGCGGGCGGCCTCGATGTTGCAGGTGCCCCACCTGGTTTTCATTTGTTTGACGCCCCACTGAGCTACGTGCACGCCGATGATGGGTTCCCATCTGGCGATCATGGGGGCGATCTCTTCTTTGAGGCGCTGGCGATACCAGGTGGTTAGAACGCGTTCGCGCTGGGAGGTGTCGCTATCGGGGCGCACGATGAGTTCCATGGTCTTGTTGTTGCGGATGATTACTGCTGGGGGACCTTTGGAGTAAATCACGTTCAGCAGGTAGCGGTTGCCCTGGTAGTAATGGCTTTCGCCGCTCACGTACTCGCGGGCTGACTGGCGTTCCTGGTTCTCGAACCTGGCCTGCTGGCGTTTGATCCAGGCCAGCCTGGAGATGGTGAAGAGCCGCACGGCTTCGTCGTTGACGCGTAAGGGCGCGGCTACGCGTACGCGGCCGCTTGGAGGGTACACGGCGAGGTGCAGGTTCTTGATGTCCTTGCGGACCACGTCGACGACAAGGTCGTTGACGATGATCTGGTGCTTCTCAGTACTCATCTTGATTCTTCACGATCTCCAGGATTTTGTTCGTACGGGCCTCATCTTTCAGGATTTTATAAATCTCGTATTTGACTTCGCGCTCCTTGAGCTTGTTGCCGCGCCAACCATCCTTTTTAGTTCGTCTGATGGCCTCATCCACGGCGATGGCGAGTTGCTCGTCTTTGCCGAGATTATCGTAGAGCGCGCGCCTGGCACGCGTATTCAGCGGTTTTGGATAGGCCGTGCTGGTCGGAGTTTTGTACCTGCTGGGCGAGGTCAACGATTCTGGCCAGGTACTGCGGGTATTCCTGCGCTTGATGCTGGCGCTCCTGGATCAGGGCGTCGAGCAGTTCCGACATCTTCTCGTAGTACTTGGGTTGACCGGCATCTCGTCGATGATCAGCTTGCGGACGTTGTTCTCGATCGTTTCGGCCATCGCCTCCTTGTTGCTGGATGCCTCAGGGCAAGTCATTCAGGCCGTTCGCCCCGCGCTCCACGATGAGCTGGATCAGCGACATGTCGTCGAAGGCCGAGATCTTTTCGCTCTCCTCGGCGCGGATATAGGTGTCGATCAGGTGGCGCATGGCCGGCTCGTACATCTTCAGGTCGATGTAGTCGCCGCTGGCCAGCTTGACCTCGGTGCGAACCTTTTTGTAATGATCCACCTCCGCTTGATCTGCCCGATCTCCGCGCGGTGTAGCCCGCCTCGGCCAGCTCGTTGGCCAGGTTGGCGTAGGCGCGGATCAGCGAGGCAGTGAGCTTGTAGAGCGCCACGCGTCTCGGCTCGTTGTCCTTGAGCGCATTCTTGTCGGTCGTGTCTCTGGCGCAGAAGTAGCGGAGATAGGCCGCCGTGTCCCTCGGTGGCTCCACCGGCTCGCACAGCGCCTTGACGGCCTCGCGGGCGTCTTCCAGTCGTTCCCTGGCCTTCTCCAGGCGGTCCTCAACAGCCCGGCCACGTCGTCCTGGTCGTAGCCGTCCAGCGCGCCCGAGGTATAGTCGTGGATCGAGCGCTCCAGGCTCTTGAACAGGTCTTTGTAGTCGATGATGTAGCCGTATTCCTTGTCGTCGCCGTCCAGCCGGTTCACGCGGCAGATGGCCTGGAACAGCCCGTGATCGCGCATCTGCTTGTCGATGTAGAGGTAGGTGGCCGACGGCGCGTCGAAGCCGGTCAGGAGCTTGTCCACCACGATCAGCAGCTTCATCTGGCCCGGCTCTTCGACGAACTTCTTCTTGACCTCTTTCTCGAACGTTTCGGGGTCTTTGACCGCCCAGCATCTTCTGTAGATGTCGTACTGCCGCAGCCTCTCGGTCAGGCCCTCGCCGGTCTCCTCGCCCTTGATGTCGGCAGGCGACGGCTTGTAGGAGGTGACGATGGCGCACTTGCCGACCCCTGCGAGGTGAACAGCTCGTAGAACTTGCAGGCCTGGTAGATGCTGCCCGAGACCAGCATGGCGTTGCCGCGCCCGCTCATCAGGCGCGGTCGGGTCTCCATGTCCAACAGGATGTCGTCGACGATCTTTTCCAGCCGCGACTGGAACTGAGCACCTTTCGCAGCGTGCCCCAGCGCTGCTTGAGCTGGGCCGCGCGACATCGGTCAGGCCCCTGGTCTTGGCCTCGAACCACTGGTCGATCCTCTCTGCGAGGTGATGTGCTGGTCGATGTCGCGCGCCTCGTAGCGCAGGTCCAGCACCACGCCGTCCCTCACCGCCTCGTCGAACTTGTAGGTGTGGATGTAGGGGCCGAAGACCTCGATGCTTTTCTGCTTGTCGGCCTTCAGCAGCGGCGTGCCGGTGAAGCCGATGAACATGGCGTCGGGCAGGATGCCCTTCATCGCGTCGTGCAGCTCGCCCGACTGCGTGCGGTGGCACTCGTCCACGAACACGTAGAGGTTGCCCTTGGCCGTGAAGCCGGGCGGCAGGCCGCGCTTCACCTCCTCGATAAAGCTCCGCGATGTCGCCCTCTTCCTTGCCGCCGAACTTGTGGATCAGCGAGCAGATCAGCCAGGGCGTGGTGGCGTTGAGCCTGCGATCAGGTCCGCGCCGCTTCTGGTGCGGTAGATGTCCTCGTTGACGCCCTTGAAGACCTTCTCGATCTGCTCGTCCAGCTCGGTGCGGTCGGTGATGATCAGCACGCGCGCATCCGGCAGGTTCTCGCGAATCCACCTGGCGAGCCAGACCATCGTCAGGCTCTTGCCGGAGCCCTGGGTATGCCAGATGATCCCGCCCTCGCGGCGGCGGACGGCTCCTGCGCCGCGCGCACGCCGAAATACTGGTTGGGGCGGCAGAGCTTCTTGGTGCCGGCGTCGAAGACCATGAAGTCGTGGATCAGCTCCAGCAAGCGCTCCTTCTCGCAGAGCTGCATCAGGTGCGCGGTCGAGCAGGTTCTCGACCGGCGCTGTCTTCCTTCCAGGTCAGGTAATACTTCTCCGGCGTCTCGATGGCGCCGTAGCGCAGCCCCTCGGTGTCGTTGCCCGCCATGACGAACTGCATGGTGGCGAAGAACGGCTGGATGAACTCCTTCTTCTGGTTGTCCAGGTTCTGGCGGATGCCCTCGGCCACCGAGACGGTCGAGCGCTTCAGCTCCAGCACGCCCAGCGCGATGCCGTTCACGTACAGCACGACATCGGGCCGCTTGGTGTTTTCGCCCTTGACCGTCACCTCCTCGGCGATGGCGAAGTCGTTGTTCAGCGGGTTCTTCCAGTCGATCAGCCAGACGGTCTGGGTGTTCTCGCCCACGTCGGGCTTGACCTTGACGCCGTAGCGCAGCAGGTCATAGACAGCCCGGTTGCGGTCGTAGAGGCTCTTGCTCTGATCGCCGGCCACCTTCTTGAGTTCGTACAGCGCCCTGCCGATCAGCGTGTCGCTGTACCCCTGCCGCTTCAGGAAGCGACGCAGATAGCTCTCTTCGATGTTGCTGTTGTCGGGACGATCTTCCCAGTTGCCCAGATAGTCGTATCCCAGTTGCTCGCGGAATAACTTGACCACGCGGTTTTGGTAGCGCGTTCTATCTGGCCGACTGTGCTCATACCAGCCTCGTCTTCCCGGTGAGCAGTTCCTGCATCATGCCCTGCTTCAAGGCGCGAGTCTTGTCCGCTTTTGCTCCAAGGCGGCGATTTCGGCGTCCATGTCGGAGAGGACGGCGGCGATGGCGGTTTGTTTGGGGAGAGAAGGAAGATAGATGTTTGTTGATAACAATGTTTCCCTTGTAATTCCCGCAATTGAAGTTCCCTGGTTAAGACTTTTCAAAGTTTCAGAATTGAAATCAAGGTAGTGAAACAAATATCCAACTGAAGCTTGCTCTTTTTTGACATAAATGCCAGTAATATCTTGGCTAATCGCCACATCAAAAGGGGCTACAGCTAATTTCCCAACACCAGTTCTTGTGACAAGCAGTAGATTGCCTCTTTCGACTATATTGGTGGAACTATTCTTGACAGCTTCGGTAGTGATATATCTCCTTACATCAACTATCCTTTGGTTAATAACATCTGCACCAGTAATCCAGGGAATATTTCCTTGCCAGTAATCAGATTTTTGTGTAGAAGGTGTTCCTCCATTTACAAACTTTTCTCCAATTTCCTCCAACGTCTTCGCCTTCCACTCTGGACTAAACCCTGGCAACCGCGTTTTGCCTGTAAGAAACTGCTGCATCATTGCCTGCTTGATATTGCCTTCTTGGCGATTAATTCATCCAATTTTTCAATCAGCGCGTCAGTGTCGGAGAGAACAGTAATAATAGTTAATTGTTCGGATTTTGAAGATGGAATTGGAATTTGAATATTTCCGATTAATTCAGTGTTTAGATTCGGCTGTCCATTGCCTGTAGCAACCACCTCTCTTAATCTTTTTGTAAGAGAATTTATATAATAAACAACAAAACGTTTGTCTACATCATTATTAACTTCAAGTAGTGCCGCAATGCCATCATTTGCGCAACATTTAATTGAAAGTAACTTTGCTACTCCTAAAGTTGCTCCGCTATTGACTATTATTACTGTTGTGAACGCTATCATGATAGAGAGCCACTCGCTACTGGAAAAGTGAGCCACTCACCCCAAGTATCCGCTATGCTTGAAAGAAACTTCAAGCAAGCGGAGGGAAACAGGTGTCTACTGTGGCACTTCGAGATGAAATTCGCACCTGGGTCTTGATCCAGGGCAAGAGCCAGCGGGCCGCCGCCCACCACTTTGGGCTCTCACGTAATACCGTGGCCAAACTCTTGGCGGAAGAGCCAGCGGCGACGATCCGTGGCTATCAGCGTCAGGCCGCCCGCCAAACGCCGGTCAGTGACGCGGCGCTGCCGCATATCGAGGGCTGGCTCCAAGAGAATGAGCGCTTGCGACGCTGGGCGCCAAAACAAGCCTGGACGGCGCATCGCATGTGGGTGGAACTGCGCCGGTTGGGCATCGCCATCGGGGAATCGACGGTGCGCCAACTCGTGCGGGAGCGCCGCCGGTCTTGCAAACCCGCCTACGTCCCGCTCGACTTCGCCGCGGGCGAGCGGGCGGAGTTTGACTTCGGCGAAGCGACGGTGCAGTTGGCGGGCCAGTTGGTGAAAGTCCCGTTTCTGGCCGGTCGGCTGCGCTTTTGCGGGGCGATGTTTGTGGAATGCTTCCCCACCCAGCGCCAAGAAGCCTTCCTGCTGGGCCAGCAGCATGCCTTCGAGTTCTGGGGCGGCGTGCCGCGCATCGCGGTCTACGACAACCTCAAACCGGCCGTCCAGCAGCTGCTCGCCGGACATAGTCGACGGGAGCAAGAAGCGTTTCTGCACTTCCAGAGTGTCTACCGTTTCGAGGCGCTGTTTGCCAATCCGCATGCCGGCTGGGAGAAAGGCAGCGTCGAGAACCTGGTGGGTTATGCCCGCCGCAACTACCTGGTGCCGCTGCCGCAAGGAGCCACTCTGGAAGCGATCAACGAGCAGTTGCGCGCGAGCTGCCTGGCCGATCAGCAGCGCACTATGGCCGGGCGCACCGAGCCCATTGCTCCCCGCCTACAACGGGAGCGCGCCGCTCTCGGACCGCTGCCCGCGCATGCACCCGAGGTGGGGCCGGTCGTGGAAGTGTTGGTGCGTTCCACCGGACGCATCCGCTTCCAGACCAACGACTATTCGGTCCCGATCCAGTATGCGTACCAGCGCTTGACGCTCAAAGCTGATCCCTTCCGCGTGCGCCTGTTCGCCAGCGAAGAGTCGGTGGCCGAGCATGCGCGCTGCTACCAGAAGCGCCAGGTCATTGAGGACTGGCGGCACTATGTGCCCTTGCTGCTGAAAAAGTCGTTTGCCGTGCCCTTCGCCTCGGCTTTGCGGCATGGGGACCTGCCCTCCACCTTCGAGGCGGCACGGCTGGACCTGGTGGCGCGCCGGGCCGACGGCAATCGCGAGTTTGCCCGGCTCCTGGAAGTCTGTTTGACTCACCCAGTGGAAGCAGTCGAGGCGGCTCTTGGCCTGGCGCGCCAGCAAGTCGACTGGAGTACCGATACGGTGCGCCAGTTGCTCGGCTGGGCAGCGGAGCCAGCGAGCGCCCCTGCTCCGCTTGACCCGGCGCGCTATCCAGCCTACCAGGACGCGACGCCCCCGGCGGACGTGAGCGCCTACGATCGCTTGCTGGAGGTGCGCTCATGAATGAAGAGGCCCGTCAGCAGATCGTCAGTGCCTACCTCAAGCAGTTGCACCTCACGCGCATGGCGCGCGATTGTGAGTCGCTGGCTCGCGAAGCGGAACAGCGCGGGCTGGGGTATCTGGGCTACCTGCAAGCCCTGCTTGAAGCCGAGGTGGCTCATCGCCAGGAACAGCAGCTGCGCCAACGCCTCAAGGCGGCCGCCTTCCCCTACCAGAAGCGCCTGGAGGACTTTGACTTTTCGTTAGTGCCAGCCATCTCCAAGGTGCGCCTTCTGGAGCTGGCGCAAGGAGCCTTCCTGGCTTCCCACGACAATGTGCTCTTGCTGGGTAAAAGTGGCATTGGCAAAACGCATCTCCTCATGGGATTAGGGCGGGCGCTGTGTTTGGCTGGCTATCGCGTGCTGTTTCGTCCCGCGGTCACGCTGGCCACCGAACTGGAAGTGGCCCACAAGGAACTGCGGCTGCCGCGCCTCCTGGCGCACTATCGCCGCTTTGACCTGGTGCTGGTCGATGAGTTGGGCTATCTGCCGTTTGCCAAGCCCACTGCCGAGCTCCTCTTCCAGTTCTTCAGTGACCGCTATGAACGCGCCAGCGTCGCCATTACCTCCAACCTGGCCTTTGCCCAGTGGACGCAGGTTTTTGGCAATGAGCAGATGACCGTCGCGCTCCTGGATCGGCTGGTGCATCGCAGCCACATTCTGATGATGGAGGGCGAGAGCTTTCGCTTTCGCCAGAGTTTACAGAAACAGGACCGACCGTCCTGAGTGTTCGAATGGCAAGGTGGTGGCTCAGTTTTCCAACATCGCCTGGCTCAGTTTTCCCTTGACGTTTACAACCCTGGTTTAATCGTTTTTATCGCTGTCGTCATATTTACTTCTCTTTTAGACTCTTGCGTTCCATCTCGTCAATCGTTTTACCTTGGGTATTTTTCCATTCATTCCAACCGTTAGCAGTTCTACCCGTCACAAAACCAGTGCGGTTGATAAGCTGGAGAATGTTATTTTTTGCTGTACTTCGAAATATTTACCTTTATCAACTATAGCTTTCTCCTGTAGTTTTTCCGCTCGTAAGTTATGCAAGTATTCAGGGATGCTCGGTACTTCATCCTTTGCCACTTGCGAACCTTCCAGTACAATCATACCCTCTGCTGTGTAAATTCCTTTGGCTTCTAAGCCCTTAGCTTTAATAAAATATTTTTCAGACGAGTTATCGGCGATCATTGGAATTTCGTGAAAAGTATAGCTAAGAGTCGATAATATCAGCTTCATATTTTGCTTGAACTCATTCATATCGCTCTCGTCTTCCTCGGACAGCTTTGATCCCTCCGGCGAATTACCGTTATGTAATTTCGCTCTATTCGCTTTATGGCAATCATCAATAAATGTTGCTTCCAAAAATTTGACATGAGCCTTGGACAAATTTTCATCCTTTGCTAAAAAAACAACACATGTATTCCAAAAATCTTTTGATTGATGTTGAGGAATTCTTTTCTGAAAATTTTCGGCTTCGCCTACATATACCTCCGGACTGATTGAAGAGCCGCCAACTAAAAAATAAATGCACTGCTTATTTAATTCCTCGCGTTTATTTACTATCTCGAGCTTATTTCTTGGAATAACAAAAGCCATACCCGACCAATTACTCAGTTGTACCTTTTTAGCTCCCGTAGGATCACCTTCAAGCAAAAATATTTTGAGAGTTTTTGGTGAGTAGTTTTTCATAGCATTAATAGCTAAACCCCATCTCAGCAAGATGCTTTTCGACTTTCCTGGTAAGCTCTTCAGTTTCAGAAATGAGCATCGGCAGTGGAGTTGCATAACGCTCGGCAAGCTCTTTGATGCGTCCGGTCAGGGTCTGGGAGACGCGGTTCAGTTCGGTTTGCACGTCGGACGTAAGAGTTGCCAGCCATTTATCTTCTATCACCAGCGTCTTTACTTCGTCCTCGCTTAGCATCTTGTATTTGGCAGCCACTTTAGCATCGAGCGCTTTTTGCGCATCCTTTGACCTTCTTGCTTGCTTCTGCCTCCTGTTCAAGCAGGTCGAGATACTTATTCAGCATTGTTCGCTCGTCTGTCGCGTCAGGATCGGCGAGAATGTCTTTCAGGCGTATATTGATGCTGGCTTTGGTGATCTTGCCCTTCTCGTTTTTCGCCTCTTCGAGCAAGCCGCCCTCGCCGCCGTGTTCTTCGTCGAGCTCTTCCATCTGGCGCGCGATGGCTTCTCTGGCGGCTTCTAGCTGTCTCGATCGCTTGCTGATCGGCGGCAAAGTAGCGGTTGATGATAAGCTGCGGCGGGATGAGGTCGCTATTGGCCTTCCAACCATCCTGGGCAATCATGTATACGTCATCCTGCATGGTGTCGGTCCAGTAGCTCATCAGGTGCTGGTATACATCGTATTTATCGATCAGACTGGCTTCGGCAAATATGCGCAGGATATCCTCGGAGAGTGCTTCGATCAGTTGTTTGGGGTGACTGCCCACGCCGAGGCTCTTGAGAGAGGGCATGTTGCTCGTTTGCCATTGCTACAAACAGATCTGCCATCGCCTGCGTATAAGCCATAAACTCGGGGTGAGTGTAGATGGTTGGCTTTATATGCTCGGCATCCACGCGAAGCTCGCTGTAGCCTGTGCGCGGTCCCGCCGCAAAGAGTTGCTGCTTGAGCGTGGGAAACACCTGCCAGTAGGCATCCAACGCATCGATGTCGCGGTTGGGGATGCCGCCCAGCAGGTGCGCCTCGATGTCGTGCAGGTCTTCGGCTTCCGTGCTGTCGATGTAGCGCGGAATATTGAGGTTGTAGTCGTTGGCCGCAATTTCGGCAACGCTGCACCATGCGCGAATACCCGGGCAGTTCGAGCTGGCTTGTTGAAGACATCGACGATCTTGTGGATGTCCTGGTGGCGCAGACGGTTCTTGTTGCCATCCTTCATAAAGCCCTTGCTGGCGTCGATCATGAAGATGCCGCGTGCGGCCCGCGGCGTTTTCCTTGTCGAGGACGATGATGCAGGCTGGGATGCCGGTGCCATAGAACAGGTTGGGAGGCAGGCCGATGATGCCCTTGATGTAGCCTTTGCGAATGATGTTCTGTGCGGATGTCGGCCTCGGCATTGCCACGGAAGAGCACGCCGTGCGGCAGAATTACCGCGCCTTTGCCGGTGCTTTTGAGCGAGCGGATGATGTGCAGCAGAAAAGCGTAGTCGCCATTTTTCTGCGGCGGCACGCCATCGGCGAAGCGTTGATACAGGTCGTTGGTCGGGGTCAAAGCCGTTGCTCCACGCCTTGTTGGAGAAGGGCGGATTGGCGACGACGAAATCGAAGGTCTTGAGGTTGTCGCCGATTCGTCCAGCTTAAAATATGGGCTGGAGAGCGAATTGTCCTGCCAGATCTCGGCGGTGGGGTTGTCGTGCAGGATCATGTTCATTTTTGCCAGCGCAGCGGTAGCGTTGTCCATTTCCTGCCCGTAGATGGTCATGCCGATCTTTGATTCGTCGGCGCCTTCAGCAGCAGCGAGCCGGAGCCGCAGGTCGGGTCGTAGATGCGTCTGGCTCTGGCTGCTGGCTTTGTTGATGCCAATCACCTTCGCCATGATGCGCGAGACTTCGGCGGGGGTGTAGAACTGCCCTTTGCTCTTGCCCGATTCGGTGGCGAAGTGGCGCATCAGGTATTCGTAGGCGTCGCCCAGGATGTCGTCGCCTTCGGCGCGGTTCTTGCGGAAATTGAGGGCGGGGTTATCGAAGATCGCGACCAGGTTGGAGAGGCGATCCTGCATCTCCTTGCCCTTGCCCAGCTTGTCGGCGTCGTTGAAGTCGGCCACGTCGATCACGCCTTTGAGGTCGTTGGCCTCGGCGAGTTTGGCGATGATGCTTGTTGATTTTGTCGCCGATCTCTTTATCGCCCTTGAGCGCGACCATGTCGGCAAAGCTGCCGCCCTCGGGGACTTCGATCAGCGCGTCGGGCTGACCGGCGTATTTGTCGGAGACGTATTTGACGAAGAGCAGGACGAGGACATAATCCTTGTACTGCGAGGCGTCCATCCCCCCACGGAGTTCGTCGCAGCTTTTCCAGAGCGAACTATACAGTTCACTTTTCTTGATTGCCATTGAAGACCTTCTCCATCAACTTTTTAAATAGTGCGTTCGGCATATGCGGTGAAGGTGAGCCAGGGCCGATGAATCGGCGGTGGCCGCGATAAATCGGGCCCTACCCTGTTATCAACGTATTCTTTTTTGGTCAGTTTAAGCGGCGGTGTGGTATAGCATAAGGATATGGGTCATGTAAGTCGCGGAGATAGTGTAAATGGGGTAGAGTTTTTTGTCAACCGTCGAGATGACAGCGGAGCATGTAAGTGAGCCTGCTTGCTTGGGAGAACATTATCTCACTCGACAATGGCAAATCTCCTCAGCGTGGAAGAAATGTTGCTCATTCAAGCCATTCTTAAGCAAGTAGGCTCACTATCCGCTCCTGGAGAGAGGAGGAGCTGATGTCAATGCAAAAGCCTCTTCGCCAGATCAGAGTCAAGCTTCAAGAGGTATGAATCCTTAAACCCGCTTGGATTATCCAGCGAGTGATGTGGATCAAAAACAATCACTCCCGCTTCAAACACCTGATAGGTCACATTTGGAACATCATGTTGCTCACCGCTAAGCGGGAGGCGAGGTGCCCCACCGATGCTGCGATAGAACAGCAAAATACCGCCGAACACATCCTTATTGGTGGTGACACACCGCCAGCGATCTGGAGCGATCTGTGTGAAGTGTGCCGCCGCGAAGGGGTCGCTGATCTGAAGCATGTCGTCTCCTCCCTATATGTGGATCAAGAGGCGCTCGCCGCGCATCCAGAATAATCTGTGTCGGGTCTAATTCCGTTTCTACTGGCGGCCATTGATTAAAATCCGTCAGGCCATACTCTTTCCCGCGCATGAGTGCGACGCCGACCTGGACTCGAGAACTATGAAAGGTGGGGTTCGTGAAGTTGCGGCCGGTGGGATTGCTTGTTCCGGCATAGTCCGCTTCCGTGTTTCCACCGCCCACCCACCCAATGAGATGGCCTGTTGAAACGTGTTGACCGACCGCCATCTCTGGATTGACTGCTGAGAGATGCAGATAGGCCATGAAGGGTATCCCATTGAAAGGCTCATCGAGTTGCACTCCGATCTGTTCGCCCCAGTCCGGCGGAGGTTTCGTAATAGAGATGATTTTTCCGGGCAAGAGCGCGGTCACCGGGTGATTGGGAGGAGCCCCAATATCAAGGTCATGGGCGCCTCCAAATGCGGCGTTAAAACTCGGATTCCCAAAGGGGACACAAATATCAAACATAAACCAGGGCTGTTCCATAGCTCTAATATACCACAAGAAACGACCAGAAAGTACACTTTTTCTCTAATCGCCTTGAAAATCGGTACTATTACTGAAATCGACGGTCCCGCAAGAACCTGCCATTCACTCTGGTCGCATGGCGTGCCAGTGTGGATCATGGATACATTTAATTAAATCTGCCATAGCTGAATTTCTTACTTTCGGGTTGGAGATGTGATTGATATGCTCCATTTCAGCGGCGGTGTGGCATGGGATATGGGCTGGCAAGAACTTTCTCAACCTGGTAGCTGGGGGTCTCCTGACTGGCCAACGAGGGTTGTTTTTTCAACAGCACCGCTAACAGGATACGTGGCTCAAACAGGGCTGTTGGGGGTTTGATCATGTTGAGAACTTCGTAGGAACGCAAGGTTGTCTCAGGATCGGAAGCCGCCAACCCAAACAAGCGACGCGTATACCGGTGAAGCAGGCCCGTCCACCAGGGACGGTGACCCTGTGTTTCCGAGAAGCGGAAATCCTCGTTGGTTGCCAGTAGCCAGGGCACATCGAGCACTTTCGCGATCGCTTTTTGGAATCTCTGACCCAGTCCGGTACCATATCCAGAGATGTGAGCGCTCGCCTGTTGAAGCAGACAGATATTCAGGATGTTGGTCTCTAATGCTGCCACCGTCATGCCCTGCCCATAAATGGGATCGAAGCTACAGGCCGCATCTCCCAGGATGATCAAGCCCTCAGGAAAGTGCGACAGACGCTCGTAGTGGCGGCGCTGGTTCGCGGGATACTTATGTGTGGCAATGGGGGTGAGTGGCTCGGCCTCTTTGATGGCCTCGTAGAGGTCAGGCATCGGCAAGCTGCGAGCGTAAGCAAGAAAGTCGGCTTCGTCGTCTGCTGGGTAGTCTCGCGACCAGCCGAAAAGCGTTACCATCCAGCGGTTGCCCTCGATCGGGAAAATAGCTCCAGCCCGTTTTCCCTCTCCTGGCGTTGGGAAGACAATCAACACTTTCCAATCAGGCTGACTATCCCTTGATTAGATGGTACGGAGCCAGCTCTCTAAACGCTGAAGTTTGCGCTCCAGCAGTTCGGGTGAACGAAAACTATTTGTCAAGAAAATCGAGGCTTTCGCTGGATGGAGAAAAATGGTAGGATGAGATCATGCATCGTCTATCCGACTCTGTCACGCAAACACAGTTTCAGGGAGCGCTGTTCGTCAGCCTGGCCAACAAGACGGTGATCGATGCGGGATACGGCTGGGCCGATCACCGCACTGGTCGGCCGAATACGCCTGGGACCACCTTTCAGATCGCCTCAGTAAGCAAGCAATTGACGGCGGCAGCGATCTTGCTCCTGCAAGAGCAGGGAGCGCTTTCGGTCCATGATCCGCTCGAGCGCTGGCTGCCTGAGTGTCCTGCCGAATGGAAGTCGATCACGCTGCATCACTTGCTTACTCATACCTCTGGCATCGGCCACTGGGGGGACTTCCCTCATCTGAGCCTGTATCATCCGATAGCACGTGCGCATCTCCTGGCGATCTTCCAACAGGCACCGCTCAAGTTTGCTCCTGGCACTGCCTGGGCCTACAGTAGTCCGGGATACGTGCTGCTGGCGCATCTCGTGGAACAAATTGCCGGTGAACCGTATGCCCAGTTCATCCAGCGCAGGATGCTCGCACCCTTATCGATGACCCGCTCGAGTGTTGGAACCCGTTCTTCCCATCCCGAACAGCAGGCCGTTGGGTATGCGGGGAAGACGGAGCTGCCTTCCTTTGAGCTGGATACGGTCAGCATTGGTGCCGGTGACGTGTGGGCAACCGCCGGTGACCTGGGGCTCTGGAATCAGGCTCTGATGACGCCTGATCGGCTGCTCACGGCAGAGTCGCTAGCCCAGATGTTCACCTCCCATACCAGCGTCCCCGATGCTTACAGTGAGATGCATGACGTTTCGTATGGCTATGGATGGTTTCTGGCTGAGATCGGTGGCCATCACGTTTGCTTTCATCCGGGAGATAACTCGGGCTTTAGCGCGCTCACTCTGCTAGTTCCAGCGGAGGCACTCACGATCACCCTGCTGGCCAATAACGAGGATTTTGATCTCTGGGGTCTGGGTCAAACGCTCCTGGATCAGGCATTGGAAGAAGCCTGGGAAGCTGAGCGAGAGGCAGATGGACATGCTTAGGGGTGTGCTCGATGCGACAGCATCTTAAAAGGAAGAGATTTCATCTGTCATCATACCAGGTATTATAGCACCTCGCTTGTTATCTTTCAGTGTGCTCAGGATGACATATTTGGGTTACGGATGACGTTGTTGTTCCTTGCTGGGTTTTGGCAAGTGAGAGGGTTCTCGCGATGGTTACTGGGGCCGATAAATCGGCGTAATTGCCTCAACGTAAGCCGGGAACCCAGGTGGGAGGCCGTCTGATCTGTAGGGGCGAGAGTGGTGGAGCGGATGTGGTGTGGGCCCTTGTGGTCGCCCGGTCCTGGTAGACGGACGACGAGCATCACCCATCCACCTGGACGCGGGCGACCCTAAAGGCCCTCCCCGCGTCCACCCGTCCACTCTCGCCCCTACGGAATTTGATGGGCTTTTCATTAGGTTGATGCCTATTGGGGCCAATCAATCGGCGCTGGCCGCGCCCAATCGGGCTCCACAGGAAGTTCAGGATTTTGTTTATTGTGTGAAGTGGGGGACGACGGTTTGCACAAAGCGCTGGAGGGATGGAGGGTCGAGGAAGCGGAAGATGAAGTGGGTGACCCCGAGGGCGCGGAAGCGTTCGAGTTCGCTGATGACTTCGGTGGGGTTTCCGGCGATGAAGTGCTTCTGGGGGCTGCGCACTACTTCGGCTGGGTTATCTGAGACACTGGCGGTACTGAGGTAGGTCAATTTGACTTCTGCCGGGTTGCGGCCTATACGGGCACAGTGGCTTTGCAGAATGGCGAGCTTGTGGCCATATTCTTCGACGGTGCACGAATTGAAATTCCACCAGTCGGCGCGGCGGGCGACAATGGCGAGCGTTTTCTCTTCGCCTCCTCCGCCGATGAGCAGGGGGATGGAGGGATTGGGCTGCGGCTCGCAGTAGGCGTCGTGGATGCTGTAGTGTTTGCCCACGAAGGTGGCGGGGCGCGAGGACCACATGGATTTGACGATGATGGCGGCTTCTTCCAATTGTTCCAGGCGAGTTTTCGTGTCGGGAAAGGGGTAGTTGTAGGCGTGGTACTCGTCTTCCTTCCAACCGGCTCCCAGGCCGAGGATGAACCTGCCCCCGGAGATCAACTGGAGGTTGGCGGCCATTTTTGCGGTCAGGGCTGGATTGCGGTAGGACTGGCAGAGCACGAGCGCGCCCACGCGGAACTGAGGGAATTCGCCGGCAAAGTAGCTGAGGGTGGTCAAACACTCGTGGGTGGCGGTCTCTCCCAGTTGCAGGTGATCCTCGACCCATAGAGTGGTGAAGCCGGGGGACCCAGGAGACAGGCTGCGAATCAGGCAGCGGTTGTAGTCGAAGAGCTCGTGGCCCGGGAAGTTGAGGGGAAAGGGTTGGAGCATCAGGCCAAATTCGATGGTGGGCATGGGTGTGTTTTCCTTTTTGGGGATTGGCCGCTTGTGCACATTAACAAATTATTACGGACATTATAACATCCACCAGGGGCCGATCATGGAGTAATCCCGCAGGGCGACCGCAAGGGTGCTTACACCGGTAGGTTTCTTGTCGGATGTCGGTTCATTGTAGAGGCAGGGGCGGCGGGGAGTGGAGCGGAGCCCCTTGCGGGTGCCTTCCGTCCCTTTCGCCTCGCGGGTGCCTTGCCTGCCATACCGCCTCGCTGGTCCTTTCTCGAGATAAACCTACCCGTGTAAGCCCTCGCTGGTGCCTAATGGGCCTCAACGTAAGCCAGGAACCCGGGTGGGAGGCCGTCCGATCTGTAGGGGCGAGGGCGGCGGAGTGGACGTGGGGTGGGCCCTTGTGGCCGCCCGCGTCCTGGTGCAGCACGATCATCGCCCCTCCAACCGGCGACGGCGGGCGACCCTAAAGGCCCCACCCTCACGGTCGCCCTGCTGGATTGCACTCAACATGTCATTCGCCAGCAGCTCCTGTAGGGGCGGGAGTGGCGTGGACGGGTGGTGGGGGCGCTTGCGCCGCCCTGGGAAAATGGTCGCGGTTCTGTGGCTACGTGCGCCGCCCTGGGAATGGTCCAGTTCTGCGCCTCGCTTGCGCCGCCCTGGGAATTTTCCGCTAATTGCAGTCCTTAAGAATGGGCTAAGGAGGCCGATAGAAGATATACAAGGCGGCTCAATCCGGGGAGCGGCCGGCCAATAATTGACGGTTGCGAAAGGCGAGCTACGTAAGATGGCTTTAAGTATAAGCGGCAAAGGTAGCGAGGCTATCCCTCCTCACCCACGTACCATTGGCTGGATAGGCACGACGGCTTTAGCGATGGGAGGTAGTAACCAGAGTCTTTTTATTATCGGTGCGCTTTTCCTTGCCCAGGGGAGCGCTGCTGTGCCCCTGCTTATCGTGGGCCTGCTGCTAAGCTGGGCGGCGGCGCCTGGATGGACCGAGCTCGTGCTGATGTGGCCCAATCGCGTGGGCGGCATCGCAGCTACCTGCGCCGAAGCCTTTCGACCGTACAGCCCCGTCTTAGCGAACCTTACCGGCGTGTGTTACTGGTGGGGCTGGGTACCTACCTGCGGGCTGACCGCCATTTTATCTGCGTCAGCCATCCACGAGTGGTATCTTCCATTCATTCCGATCCCTTTACTGGCAACGGGCCTGGTGCTCCTTTTTACGATCGTCAACCTGTGCGGCGTGCGCTGGGTCACACGCCTCGCCATTCCAATCGCGAGCGTTTCAGCGGCGCTGGCCTTCTGCTCGGGCCTGGTGCCTCTCCTGACAGGGCATGTCAACTGGCAGCAGGCGCTCAATTTCCATCTTGTTACGCCTTTCAGTGGGTTCTTCGGCGGCGTGACCAGCGCGATGGCCGGGCTGTACCTGATTGGCTTCGCCGCTCCCGCCTTCGAAGCTGCTACTTGCCATGTTGGGGAGACCATCAATCCTAACCGAAATGTGCCGCGCGCCGTTTTTGGCAGCGCACTGATGGCGACGTTGTATTTCGCGGTGCTCCCTATAATCTGGTTTGGCGTGCTAGGCCCTACGCCATTGATGGGCGATTTAGCGCAGACCCTGGGTCCGACTTTTGCGCCCCTACTGGGAAGTGGCGCACGCGCAGCCGCCATCTGGTTTATGATGTTCAACATGTTTCATGGAACCCTGCAGCCGCTGGCGGGAGCTTCCCGTACCCTGTCGCAACTGGCCGAAGATGGACTGCTCCCTCGCATATTCGCTCTACGCTCGCGCACTGACGCCCCGTGGGTCGCTACCCTGATCACGGCCGGGATGGCCATTCTGTTCCTGCTCACCGGCGACCCCACCTGGGTGATAGCCGCCGCGAACCTGACCTACCTGATAGGCATCTGCCTCCCGAGTGTCGCGGTATGGCTCCTGCGGCGCGATGCGCCCGACATGGTACGCCCGTATCGCGCCCCCCGAGGGACCATCGTGCTGGGATTGATAGCGGCCGGTGTCTGGGGCATTTCAACAATTCTTGGCTTTGAGCAGTTCGGATTGCCAACGGTCGTAGCGGGAATTGCCATGGCGTATGCTGGATCGGCGCTTTATGCCGTGCGCCGCTGGAACGATATGCGAGGAAAGGGTCGCAGAACGTTATTGCACTCGTTGCACCTCAAACTCGTGGGCGCTATGCTACTGGTATTGATACTGGACGGGGCCGGATACTTACAGGCGGTCACCAGCCTGGGTGAGCAGGATGGAGCACGCATTGCAGGATTGGAGGATATCTTTGTGACCGTGGCGCTCCTCTCGATTTCTGTAGGCCTGGTGCTGCCCGGCATGATCGCCCACGCTGTGGTTGAGGTCGCCCGCGCGGCTGAACGCCTTGCCAGGGGAACGCTCACCGACTTCTCGAATGCGATGCAGGCATTGCAGGCGGGAAACCTTGATGAAGCGCATGCCAGCGTGGATATCTCCCCCGTGGTCGTGCATACACGCGATGAGATTGGCACTATGGCGGCCAGTTTCAACATTATGCAGGCGCAGGTCGCAAAGGCGGCGGAAGCGCTCGGCGGCGCTCGTGAGGGGCTGCGCCAGGCGCGTAATGAACTGACCGCCAGCAACGCCAAGCTGGAGATACTGGCCATCACGGATGTTCTCACCGGGCTGCCCAATCGCACGCTGCTGCTTGATCGCATGGCGGAGGCGCTCGAAATGGCCGGGCATGAAGGAGGCAGTATGGCCTTGCTCATGCTGGATCTCGACCGCTTCAAGGAGATCAACGATACCTTCGGGCACCACCTCGGTGATCAACTGCTCAAGCAGGTCGGGGAGCGCCTGTGCCAGGCGGTCGGGGCTGGCGCCACCATTTCCCGGCTCGGAGGTGATGAGTTCGCCGTATTTCTTCCAACGTCGGATGAGGCGGGCGCACAAGGGGTCGCCTCGGTACTGAGTAGGGAGTTCGAAGAACCATTCCAGGTCGAGGGATATCCGCTGCAGGTCGAGGTCAGCATCGGCATCGCACTGTACCCCGCGCATGGAAACGATGCCCTGACGCTTTTCCGACACGCAGACGTGGCTATGTACACGGCCAAACAGAGGCGCGAGGGGGTCGCTCTGTATAATACCCGCCACGACCAGTACAGCCGGGAGCGCCTCGCCCTCCTCGGTGATTTGCGCAAGGCTATTGCTACCAACGAGTTGCGACTGTACTACCAGCCGAAGGCCGAGATGAAAACAGGTCTGGTCAAAGGTGTCGAAGCGCTGGTGCGCTGGCAACATCCCATCCACGGATTTATTCCACCCGACCAGTTTATCCCGCTGGCCGAGCAGACCGGGCTGATTATGCCTTTGACGCGCTGGGTTGTCGAAACAGCGATTCAACAGAGCAGGCGCTGGCTGGACAGTGGGCTCGAACTTCGCGTAGCCGTCAACCTCTCTATGTGGAACCTGCGCGACGCAAGCACCCCGCAGGTCATCGCGGATCTACTCACACAGTACGGGGTTACTCCCAACTTCTTATGTATCGAGATCACGGAGAGCGCGGTGATGGCGGACGCGGAGCATACCCTTCAGGTATTGGACCGTCTCTTTGGCCTGGGGGTGGACATCGCCATTGACGACTACGGTACGGGCCAGGCCTCGCTGTCCTATCTCAAGCACCTGCCGGCTGATGAACTGAAGATCGACCGCGCCTTTGTGCAACACCTGACGACAGACCTGGCTGACAAGGCTATTGTGCGTTCTACGGTGAACATGGCGCACAACCTGGGTCTGAGAGTGGTGGCGGAAGGTGTGGAAGACCAGGCGACCTGGGACCTGCTGGCGACTCTCAGGTGCGATGTCGTGCAAGGCTACTATCTCTCGCGCCCGGTACCTGCTGAGGACCTGGAGCGCTGGCTGGGCGAAAGGAAAGAGGCGACAGCGGGCAGGCCGGATGATAAGAAAGAAGCCGTGACGCTCTAACCACCCGGCCGCGATAATGACCCTTAAAAAATTGTCCGAGGGAATGAACAATAAAAAATTGTCCAAGGGCCTGTAGGGGCGCAATTCATTGCGCCCTCGATCCCGTACATTGGCCGGAAAGGTGGGCGCAATGATGAAATTTACCAACCAACATCGGCCATGTCATCCCTTCACTTCGTTCAGGGCAAGCTCTGGGTGCAGCGAAGGATCTGATGCGGGGCACCGCCAGCCTGCCGCGGCGAACCTCCTGGAAATTTACCGCTCATTTTGAGCGGTAAATGAGCGGTAATACCGACCTGAAGCCGCCTGAGAAGCGGCTTCATCGGGCCCAAAATATTCTTGATGGAACGCAACACTTTTTTTACAAGTCCTCTCCCGGCAACCACATAACTGGCAGCAAGATCGTCATTCTTGGAGGGACCGTTCCCACGGGATGCGCAACGAGGATCATTGTTGAACAATAATGGCGTGACGCGCGAGCAAGAAACTGTCTCGTCTCCGAAAGAAGACGAGAAGAAATGCTTTCTCAGAAATGAATGGTACAGTGAAAACAACGGAGGGAGACCAATGACGCACCCAGCAGGAGTATATGCGACACTCGATGACTGGATTGCGCACGAGGAGATCCCATTCTCGCTCGATTCTCGCCCGGACTTCAACGCCGCCGTTGAGAAGGTGATCGACTCACTTGGCGATTCGGTAGCATTGCTTAGCTTTGGAGAAGCGCTCCATGGAAAAGAGACCATTCGGCCTCCCAGGGTGTTTTTGACGAAAAGACACGACGTACCATATAACTGCAAAATTTGTGCTCGCGTAGCGCCGTTAATAACGTTTGAGCCATCAGCGCGAAGCCGTCTGTCAGGCCATTTTGCAGGTATGAGCTTTCAGTCTACGAGCGTAAACGCAGGATATAATAGAGGTTATATGGTACGATCGATCTTTTCGTCAGAATCACACTGACAGGCCAAAGAAAGGTTAAAGAAAACAATGTCGACTGCGAAGGACGGCGGCAAAAAGACCGCCGCGGAAAAAGTTGCACCAGCCACTGGAAAGCTTGGGGTGATGGTGGTTGGTTTGGGTGCGGTGGCGACCACGATGATCGCCGGAGTCGAGGCGGTGCGCTGCGGACTGGCCAGGCCGATCGGTTCTCTAACCCAGATGGGAACCATCCGCCTGGGCAAGCGGACGGACAACAAGACTCCGCTCGTAAAAGATTTTGTGCCGCTCGCCGATCTTAACGATCTTGTATTTACCGGATGGGACATTTTTGAAGACAACGTGTATGAAGCTGCCGCTCATGCTGAAGTGCTCGACAAGCCTACACTCGAAAAGCTGAAGCCATACCTCGAGAAGATCAAGCCTATGCCGGCTGTCTTCGATCAGCATTATGTAAAGCGTCTTCATGGTACGCATGTAAAGAAGGGCAAGAACAAGCGCGATCTGGCCGAGCAAGTCATGGCCGACATTCGCAACTTCAAGAAGACCGTCGATCGCGTGGTGATGATCTGGTGCGGATCAACTGAAATCTTCCTTGAGCCTTCAGCCGTACATGAGTCCATTGCAGCGTTCGAAAAGGGCCTGGAATCCAACGATCCCGGCATAGCGCCTTCGCAGATCTACGCTTATGCGGCTTTGAAAGAAGGCGTGCCCTTCGCCAACGGCGCGCCGAACCTTACCGTCGATACCAGGGCGCTCATCGAGCTTTCCAGGCAGAATTCCGCGCCGATTTGCGGTAAGGACTTCAAAACCGGCCAGACGTTCATGAAAACCGTGCTCGCCCCCGCCTTCAAGGCGCGGCTACTCGGCGTGAATGGATGGTTCTCGACGAACATCCTCGGCAATCGCGACGGCGAAGTGCTTGACGAGCCGCAATCGTTCAAAACCAAGGAAGAGTCGAAGCTGGGCTCACTCGAATACATCTTCCAACCCGAACTTTATCCAGACTTGTACAAGCACATCTACCACAAGATTCGCATCAACTATTACCCCCCGCGCGGCGATCAGAAAGAGGCCTGGGATAACATCGACATCTTCGGATGGCTCGGCTATCCCATGCAGATCAAGCTGAATTTCCTATGCCGCGATTTAATCCTGGCCGCGCCAATCGCCCTTGACCTGGTGCTGTTCCTCGACCTCGCCAAGAGAACGCCAGAACTGCGCTCCATCGGCATCCAGGAGTGGCTGAGCTTTTATCTCAAGTCGCCACAAACGCCTGAAGGTCTCTATCCAGAGCACGATTTGTTCATTCAGTCGATGAAACTGAAGAACATGCTGCGCCACATCATGGGCGAAGACCTGATCACGCACCTGGGTCTGGAGTATTACGACTGAACTGCAGATCCATTTGTTTGCGAAGGCCCCGTTATCATCCGCGGGGCCTTTTCTTTTGTCCGGATCAGTGCCTGATCGGTAATGCACAACCCGTGGGCGCATACATCGTTGCGGGGCGGGGAAGGTTTATCTGCTATAATGTAGAGGCTCGTTTGTCACATCCATTGCTATAGTGAAGCGATAGGGCTGTTCCACGGGGTATAGGAAGATGACGCGAGGGTTTCTGACGGTGATCCTGGCGTACGTGCTGGCGGGCGCGGCGGCTGTGGGCACGGGCATCCTGTTTCATGCGCTGCCGTCCATCGTCATCGTGGGACTGGCCGACGTGGCGGCAACCATCGTGGTTTTCATCTTCAGCGTGATCACGAATAATTCGAGCATCTACGATCCCTACTGGAGCATCGCGCCGGTGCCTATCGCACTGTTCTGGCTGTCACAGCCCGCTTCGAACGGGTTCGCGAGCCCGCGCCACGTGCTGGTCTTTGTGCTGCTGTGCCTGTGGGCGATACGGCTGACGACCAACTGGGCCACGCAGTGGCGCGGATTGGAGCACGAAGATTGGCGCTACGTGGATATCCGCAAGCAGGCGGGTTCTTTTTACTGGCCGGCGAGCTTGCTTGGGATTCACCTGATGCCAACAGTGCTGGTCTTTCTGGGGAGCCTGGCGTTGTGGCCTACGCTGAGCGACCGGAGCACGCAGTTGACTTGGCTGGACGGCGCGGCCGCGCTGGTCACGCTGGGCGCAGTGATTATCGAGGGGACGGCGGATGTGCAGATGCGCCGGTTTCGGAGGAAGTCGGCAGCGGCGCAGCAGGTGATTCCACCGGGATTGTGGTCGGCCACGCGGCATCCGAACTACTTCGGTGAGGTGCTGTTCTGGTGGGGATTGTATCTCTTTGTGCCACTGGTGCATCCAGACTTCTGGTGGGTGGTCGTGGGTCCGGCAGCTCCGGCAAAGAAACCAGGTCGCCCGGCTGCACCTGGCCGGCGGTGATCTGCCGGCCGAGCGCCCACTGGGGCTTGGCTGGTGCGCGGGATGGTGATCCCGGCGGCGCGGTAGGCCATCAGTGGCCAGGCCCGAGCAGTCGAGAGCGTCCGGGCCGGCCCGCCCCGAAGATGTAGGGCTTGCCGAGCTGCGCCTCGGCGTAGGCGAGGATCTTCCCGGCGGCTGTGCCGGCGGGCAGCGGGCCGAGGGGGGCCTGCTGGCATACGGCGCTGCCGGTGGCGGAGACCGCCTGGGCGCCCCCGGCGGCGTAGCGGGCGGCCTGGTCCAGGACGTCGGTGATGTAGGACCCGGAGTGGTTGTAGGCGAAGACCGCCTGCTGGAGGTTGCCGGGCGCGCCGTTCGCGGCCAGGAGGCGGGCGGCGGCGGGGATGGCGTCGGCCGGGTCCATGATGTCGCCGCCGTTTCCGTACAGCGCCCAGGTTGACGGCTCGAATTGCATGGGGCCGAGGGCTCCGGCGCTGGACGGCCCGTCGTTCTGGCCGAAGCGGCTTTCCACCTTCCCGATGGCGGCCAGGACGGTCCACGGGACGGTGTACTCGGCACCGGCTTTCTGAACTGGCGAGGTAGTTCGCGGGGATGGAGGCGGCGGCGCTGCTGCTGGCGGCGGGCTGGGCGGTGCAGGCGGAGGCTTCCTGCCCGGTCACCCCGCCGGCCGCGCCCGCGATGACGGCGATGAGCAGGAGCAGCAGCGCGGCAATGGTGGCGACGGTGACGGTGGCCGAGCCGCGCTCGGCGGCCGGGTGAGGCATCAGGGGCGCCGCCTTCAGGAGTTGCCCGCGCCGGCGGGCTCGATGTCCCACACCAGCCAGGCGGAGCCGGCCGGGGTGAGGGTGACGGCCCAGCCGGCCCAGGTCCGGCTGGTGCCGCTGCTGCCCGTGATGACCTGGGCGGCGGTGACGGTGACGGTGACCGAGCCGGGGGTCAGGTCCCGGATCGCCAGCGCGGTCACGGTCGCCACGGCTACCGCGGGCGGCGGCGCGCTGGGCGAGGACGCCGCGGTCGCCCGCGGCCTGGGCGAGGGCGGGCTCCAGCGAGGCGGCGGCCATCGGCCGCAGCCGGGCGAGCCACGCGGCCGGGGTCTGCCGCCAGGACCAGGAGTCCCAGGCGGCGGTGAACCGTCCGGCGAGGTGGCGGCGGCCTGCAGCCGGGCCGGGGGAAATGGCAGCAGCGAGGCCAGTGCCCCCGCCGCTGCTGCCGTGGGCTGAGGACTGGCCGTGGCGGCGGGGCGCGCGGTCGTGCCACCCGGTGCCGCCGGGCTGGCGGCGGTACGGGCAAGCAGGGAACAGCCGCCGCAGGCCAGGGCGGCGGCGGCCAGCAGCGCCGCGGGCCGCCCGGCGCGGGCGGCGCGGCTGGTCATCGCTGTCCTGGCCGGGGCGGGCCTCGCCATTCAGGGCGTTCCAGGCGGGCGGGGCGGGCTCCGGCGGGTGCCAGGCCAGGCCGCCGGGCGGGCCGCCCGGTCCATCGTCGGGCGGTCCGCCGTCGCCCGGGGCGGTGCCGGGCGGGGCGAGCTGGGCGAGCCGGAGCCGCGGCCCGGAGCTGCCGGCGGCAGCCAGGCCGCCCCGGCCGGGCCTTCGCGGCTGGCGCCGCGAGCGGCGGTCGCGACCGGGACGCCGGGGATCTGCGCGGCCGAGGCGGCGTCACGGATGCCGGGCGGCGGG
>CAVYFA010000018.1:0-134134 GCA_963767715.1 uncultured Chloroflexia bacterium | reverse complement strand
TGGACGAATTCGACGGTTCCAAGCTCCGTCGTTATCGGAGGCCAGCCGCTGGTGCAGCCCAATGGCACCGTTGTCGTCCCGATTGACAATGCCTTCGAGTCGGCCGTCGAGTCGTTTGTCTCCACCAATGGCGGCGCGAGCTATAGCGGCCCCTTCACTATCTCGAGCATCTCGTCTCACCTCGAGGCGGGCAACCTGCGTTCCGGCCCGCTGCCTACGGCGGAGATCGATGGCTCCGGCAAGGTCTACGTGGTCTGGGAGGATTGCCGCTTCGAGAGCGGCTGTTCTGCCAATGACCTCGTGATGAGTACCTCCACCAACGGAACATCCTGGTCGGCGGTGACGCGTATTCCCATTGACACAGTGGGCAGTGGAGTCGATCACTTTATCCCGGGACTGGCGGTAGACAAAGGGACATCAGGCAGCAGCGCGCATCTTGGCCTGGCCTACTACTACTATCCCGTCTCCAATTGCAGCACATCCACCTGCAAGCTTGATGTGGGCTTCATCTCGTCCACCAACGGCGGCAGCAGTTGGAGCGCGGCTACACAAGTCACGGGCCCGATGACCCTGACCTGGCTGCCACTTACGACCCAGGGGTACATGGTTGGCGATTACATCTCCACGTCTTACTCAGGAGGAAAGGCTTATCCGGTGATTGCCGTTGCATTTTCTACCGGCACGGCCTGCACGCTTGGAAATATTACCTCCTGTAACGAGGCGATGTATACTCCAACTGGTGGGCTGGCTATTGTAGGCGGCTCCCTGACATCGCACGATGTTCCCGTCTTCACCGCTCCAAACTCGCTCACGATCCCCTTCACTGCCCGCTAGCAATATAGCAAGCAAGAGCGAGTGAGGGAACTACCTTTTTGAAGCGCGTCCGGCAACTGCCGGGCGCGCTCCATTTGATTCTATCCCTTTTTCCACGTTTTAAGAAAGAAAAAGCGCCTCAAACATTGACTTTTCTGGCACAACCCAGGTATACTCAATACGTAAACAGGATTGACCCGACCGGAACAAACCCAGTTCCCGGTCAGTATGAGAGGAGCGTGCAATGCGAATACTCACATTCCTTATAGCATCACGCCTCCGAACGGGTCATACGCAATCTTCAGCGGGATAGATGTAGCATCAGAGCATAACACCGACTACATCGCATAGAACCGCACATACCATATATGCTGGGCCGTCTCGGATTGGACGGTCCATTTTATTGCAACAAAGGGCCGCGAGCGTGATGCTCGCGGCCCTTTTTCTATGGCTGTAAAGCGCTGGCGGCAGCGAGAAAGGATTGGTGCCCTATGACAGTACACAACGCGACATTTCCAATGGCCAACCTACGACAAATACGAGAAACACAACCAACACGACGAACACAACCAGCAATAAGGAGTATACACACAGCATGTCGAAGCGTAAGCTTTTTCGAGAACAGGACGAACTGGAAGAGCAGGAGATTCTAGCAAGTCGGGCGAACCAGGCAAAGCGGGATGCGATGCAGGAAGCCCTCGACTACTTCTTCGCCGAGGGGATGATCAGTGAGGTGCTGTACACCGTCAAAAGCGGGAAAGAGGCAACGGTGTATTGCTGCCAGGCCCAGCCTTCCATGGGCGTGGATCTGCTGGCCGCCAAGGTCTATCGCCCGCGCAACAATCGCGGCTTCAAGAACGACGCCGTCTACCAGGAGGGACGCGTCATCACGAAAGGGAAGGTGCGCCGCGCTGTAGAGAACAAGACTCGCTTCGGGCGCGAGGCGCAGTTCGCCATATGGGTGAACTACGAGTTCGAGGCGTTGAAGGCGCTCTACAAAGCGGGGGCCGACATTCCCCGGCCGCTTGCCAGCACAGACCACGCCATCCTCATGGAATACGTGGGAGATCGCCGGCAAGCCGCGCCACCTCTCCAGTACGTCCAGTTGTCCAGGGGCGAGGCACGCCAGGTTTTCGATCAATTGATGGGCAATGTCGAACTCTGGCTGGCCCACAACTTCATTCATGCCGACCTTTCGGCCTACAACGTTCTCTACTGGAAGGGCAAGGCGTGCATTATCGACTTCCCGCAGGTAGTCGACCCGCGTTTCAATCCCAACGCGCTCGCCCTGCTCACCCGCGACATCGAGAACATCTGCCGCTTCGCCGCGCGCTACGGCCTGGACTACGACGGTCAGCGCATCGCGCAGCACTTGTGGCGGAAGTTCCGAAACGCGGAGTTGTGAATAATCAGCGTATCATGTACATCCTTGCACTTTCTCCAGGCATTTTGATATAGTGGATGCACAACTAACCACGATTATCAACCGCAAGGAGCAAAAGGCATGTCACAACACACTATTCCCGCCGGGCTGGAGCGCAGGCGGGAGGACTATACATTAATCACCGGGCAGGGGCACTATGTCGACGACTTGCGACCGCCGCGGGGGCGACCCGCCGCGCTACATATGGCGGTAGTGCGCAGCCCGTATGGGCACGCGGAAATCCAGCAGATCAGGTTGGATGCGGCCCGCGCGCTGCCGGGTGTCTCGGCCGCATTCGGGGCAGCCGAACTGGTCGAGTCGCTTCCCGCCATTGAGCCAATACCGATACCACCTGGCCTCAAGAAGCCGCCGCGCAAGCCGCTCGCGCTGCAGAAGGCACGTTACGTGGGCGATCCGGTGGCGGTCGTGCTGGCCGAGAACATTTACGCGGCCTGGGATGCGCGCGACATGGTGGAAGTGGACTATAACCCCTTGCCCGCCGTAACCGATCCGGAGGCTGCGGTGGCCTCTGGCGCGCCATTGCTCTATGAAGAGCTTGGCTCCAATGTGGCCTTCAACGCGCAGAGCGGCGGGGGCGAGCTGGAGGCAGCGTTCGCGCAGGCCGAGCGCACAGTGCGGCTGCGTCTGGTGAACCAGCGCGTGGCGGGAAGCTCGATGGAACCGCGCGCCTGCATGTTCGACTTCGACCCGGCGAGCGGCGAGCTGACGGCCTGGCTCTCATCGCAGGCCATCTTCAGCGCCAGGGAGACGCTGGCGCGCTTCCTGGGCATCGACCGGCGCAAGATACATACGTATAACGCCGATGTTGGCGGCGGCTTCGGCACAAAGACATCCTTCGTAGGCGAAGAGATCATCGCGGCATCGCTGGCCGTGCGTCTCGGGCGGCCCGTCAAGTGGATCGAGACACGTAGCGAGAACCTGCAAAGCCAGACGCACGGGCGAGGCCAGATCAACTACGTCGAGGCAGCCTTTCAATCGGATGGGAGACTGCTCGGCCTGCGTACGCGCACGATCGCGGACCTGGGCGCGTTTCTGGCCAATACCACGTCGATGGTTCCCAACGGCACGTCATCGATGCTGAACGGCCCGTACCACATCCAGGCCATCCAGAGCCAGGTGATCGGCGCGCTCACCAACAAAGTGCCGACGGGCGCGTACCGAGGCGCGGGGCGGCCCGAAGCAACGTATATGCTGGAACGCACGATGGAGCGTATCGCCCACGAACTGGGCCTCGACCCGGTCGAAGTGCGGCGACGCAACCTCATCGCGCCGGAAGCATTCCCATATAAGACCCTCACCGGCGCGCAGTACGACAGCGGCAACTACGAGGCCGCGCTCAACAGAGTCGTGGAACTGGCGGATTACCGTGGCTGGCGGGCGAAACAGCAGGAGCAGCGCGCGCAGGATAGCTCGAAGCTGCTGGGCATCGGTCTGTCGACGTTCGTAGAGGTATCAGGCGGGGCGATGGGCGGGCCAAACGCGCCGAAAGAGGCCGCGACGGTGCGCATCCGCCGTGATGGGACGATCCTGGTGCAGAGCGGCGTGGCAACCAATGGCCAGGGCCACTTCACTGCCTTCGCACAGATTGCCGCCTCCATCTTTTCGCTGCCCGGCACGCAAGTCGAGGTGCAGATGAACGACTCGGCCCTGCCGGCCTTTGGCTTCGGCACCTTCGGCAGTCGTACGACGCAGGTCTCCGGTTCCGCCGTTCACCTGGCCGCGGAGGCCGCGCGTGAGAAGGCGCTCTCGGTGGCCGCGCGCCACCTGGAGGTTTCACCCGCCGACCTCGAGCTCTCGAATGGCGGCTTCAGCGTGCGCGGCGTACCTTCGCGAGCCGTAGCGCTGGGCGAGCTGGCGCGTATGGTGGAAGAGCAGCCCGACCTGATCGAGCACGAACAGCCCAACCGCGCCAACGGCGCGCCCATCGAGGGCCTGGCGGCCTGGCGCGACTTCAGCCCGGCCAACGCCAGCTACACGTCCGGCGCGCATATCGCCGTCATCGAAGTGGATGCCGAGACGGGCGACATCCATATCCTGCAATACGCGGCAGCCGACGACTGCGGCAACGTCCTCAACCACTACCTGGCCGACGCCCAGGTGCACGGCGCGCTGGCCCAGGGCATCGGCCAGGCGCTCTACGAGGAAGCGTTGTACGACGATGACGGCCAGTTGCTCTCCAGCACACTCACGGACTACACTATGCCCAACACACAGCAGGTGCCACCCTTCCTGACCACCTTCGTCGAGACGCCATCGCCCCTCAATCCGCTGGGCGCAAAGGGCGTCGGCGAGGGCGGCACCACCGGCTCGCCGCCCGCCATCGTCAACGCTGTACTGGACGCGCTGGCTCCGCTCGGCATCAAAACCATCGACATGCCCCTCAGGCCGGAGAAGGTGTGGGCCAAGATACAGGCTGCACACGCTGGGACGCTGGATGAAAAGGAACCAACGATCCCCGCGATTTTCGAGGAGCAGCAGCCTTCGCAGGAGGGTGGAGCGAACCTGTTCGTGTAAATAAGGCGTATGAAAAAGTAGTAGACAGAAACCGGTAAAGCCAAAGTAGGGGCCGGTTTACCGCGCCCACCGCCGATTTATCGGCCAGTCTGAAAGTCCCGACACCACTATCAGGCCTGATATTTTGAAGTGCGGAACGTCATTGCTCATGGGCAAATCTTGGAAGATTACTCTGAACATAAATGTGGTCCATGCTGCTTGCTGTATAGCAGCACGATTGAAGGGCGTCCGCTGCACGTTGTTTGCACTACAGTACAATAGGCATCCATCATGTATACAGAGCAGATGCCTGTTCTTCTGTGCGCATAAGTATAAGGGGATGAGATGTGGGAGGCCCAGCGCCCTTACCTGCAATACTTTACGAGTTGAGCCATGCCCCTTTCAGGGAAGCGCGCTTCATCTCAGGTTGATCCACGCTGTCTTGATCTGTGTATAGGCATCGAGCACGGCGTGGCCCATCTCACGACCATAGCCGCTCTGCTTGAAGCCGCCGAAGGGGGCCGCAGCGTCGAACTGGTTGTAGGTATTGACCCAGATCACACCGGCGTTGAGCAAGGCTACCATCTTATGCACCTTCTTCACGTCACCGGTCCACACCCCGGCAGCGAGACCGTACATGGATTGATTGGCACGCGCGGCCACTTCCTCGACCTCCTCAAAGGGCAGGGCGGCGACCACTGGGCCAAAGATCTCCTCGCGGGCAATCGTCATCTCGTCGCCTACCTTATCGAAGACGGTCGGCTGCATGAAGTAGCCGGGGTATTGCTCACCCGCCGGGCGTGTGCCGCCCGTCGTCACCGTTGCTCCCTCCTGCTTGCCCCTCTCGATGTAGCCCGTCACGCGCTCGAGCTGCTCCTGGGAAACGAGCGGGCCGACCTCCGTGGCGGGATCGATGCCCATGCCTAACTTCATCTTGCCGGCATAGTCGGTTAAGCCGCTCAGCACCTGGTCGTAGACCGAGGCATGCACGAAGAGGCGGCTGCCCGCCGTGCAGACCTGCCCCGAATTGAAGAAGATGGCGTTCATCGCGCCGCGTACCGCGTATTTCATATCGGCATCGGGGAAGATGATATTGGGCGACTTGCCCCCAAGCTCCAGCGTGATCTTCTTCAAGTTGCCCGCGCTGGCCTGCACGATCTTCCTGCCAATTTCGGTCGAGCCGGTGAATGCTATCTTATCGACACCAGGGTGCGCCGCCAGGGCCGCACCCGCCGTCTCGCCAAAGCCGGGCACGATGTTGACGACGCCGTCGGGGAAACCGGCCTCGCAGATCAGTTCGCCCAGGCGCAGCGCCGTAAGCGGCGTCTGCTCGGCCGGCTTGAGGATGGCGGTATTGCCGGTTGCCAGGGCCGGGGCCAGTTTCCAGGCCGCCATCTGCAGGGGGAAATTCCAGGGAATGATCTGGCCCACCACGCCCAGCGGGACGCGCAGCGTGTAGGTGAACATATTCGGGATCGAGACGGGGATGGTGTCACCCTCGATCTTGGTCGCCCAGCCCGCGAAATAGCGAAAGTGGTCGATGGCCAGCGGAACATCAGCGGCCTTCGAGTACTTGATGGGCTTGCCGTTATCCAGCGTCTCCAGCTCCGCCAGCTCGTCGGCGTGCTGCTCCATCAAGTCGGCCAGCTTCCAGAGCAGGCGCCCGCGCTGCGATGGCGTGAGTTTGGGCCAGGGGCCGCTCTCGAAGGCCTTGCGCGCGGCAGCGACGGCAAGGTTGATGTCCTCGCTTTCCCCTTCGGCAACCTTGGCCAGCACCTCGCCGGTCGATGGATTGTAGGTATCAAAGGTTTTCCCGCTCGCGGACTCAACCCACCGGCCTCCTATCAGCATTTTGACCGGGTGCTGATCGAGAAAGGCATGCTGCGCGGTTTCTGCTGTGTTTGTGGTCATGATGCTACCCTTTATGTTTGTTGACTTTCTGAACGACATCGATGGGACATGCTTTCCCCGTCTAGCATATCACCGAAATTGGGGCGTGACCATCTCATGTATTCGTCTTTTTCGATTTTCTTGCAATGAAGGTCTATCCATCAAGTTTCTCCAACACAAAATCGGCGAAGGCTCTGATGTGGTGCTCGTTCGGCACATACACGCCGCCATTTTTGAAAGCTCGCGATGTCATGCTCTTCTGCGTCATCTCACAGACTTCCCAGTCCTGCTTGTTGACAATATCGAAGAGATCGACGGCGTCCATCGGGTCAAACTCGGGCGCGGAGGCGACCCCGGCATCGAAGAGCCAGTCGCAGACGACCATGGAGCGGTCCGGGGCGAGCGGATAGATGGTATGGGCTACGACATGATCGCCCAGCAGGTTGATGAGCATGTTGGGCAGCAGCACCTCGCCGTAATATTTCAGCACGTCCTCGGGGCGAATCCCCTTGAGAGGAGGACGGCTGGCCTTGCCGGTCATGGAGAAGGCCTCGATGCCATCGGCCAGCGTGGCAGCGTCGCCGCCAATATAGGATTTGCCCGAGCGAAAGCCGGGCAGCAGATCGCACAACTCGGGGTGCATGGGGCTGCAATGGTAGCACTCCATGAAATTCTCGATGAGCAGCTTCCAGTTGGCCTGTACATCGTAGGTGATACTCTTGCCCACCTTGAGGCTGCCGATATCGTAACGCGCAAAGGGCTCATACGTGCCGAAGCGCTCGAGGATCACCGCGTGCAGTTGCTCTTCCATTGGCGCGGGACTTTCGGAAAGATTCAGGTAGATGAAGCCCTCCCAGACCTCCAGGGCCACCGGCAAGCAGGCCAAAGGCAGCGCGGTCGAACTGCATATCGCTCATCACGTTGGGCGCGCCGATCAAGCGCCCATCCAGCCCATATGTCCAGGCGTGGTAGCGGCACTGGATCGAGCCTTTGAGCCGGCCCGACGCCTCGGAGCAGAGCCGTGCCCCGCGATGCCTGCACACGTTGAGGAAGGCGTTCAGCCTCCCCTCGCGGTTGCGCACCACAATGACGCTTTCCCTGCCCAGCGCGACGACGCGGTATTCCCCCACATTCGGGATGTCACCGGCGCGTCCAACGCATACCCACATACGCGAGAAGATATTCTCCAGTTCCAGTTCGTAAATAGCGGGATCATAGTAATAACGGCCAGGAAGGGTGGAGAGAAAAAGGGGTCCGGAGCGTACCGCTGTGGTCATGGATGTGAAACCTCGCTGTTGTGACAAAAAAGGACAGGCGAGATGGCTTGCCTGTCCCTCTTACTACGTAGGAGTGCAATGCGTAACGTCAGGCTCGGCCTGTCATCACGTATTACCACTATAGTATAACATATGCTTTCTATAGGAGCCGATTTAATGCGGACAGCGTCTCTATGCCTACGAGAGAGACCCTTCGTTGCGCTCACGGTGGCATTGTGAGAGAGGATGATGCCCATCTTCATTCGTCAATTGTCCCTCGTCCGCCCTCCCACTAACCGTTCTTATCGCATATAATTGAAGTGTCCACAGAGGGTTCGGAGGAGGGCACATCCATGGCTGTCTTTGACCTTGGCACAACCGAAGTTACCCCGGCCGCAGCGGCGGCGCTTGCGGCAAACAATGCTGACCCGGAGGTATTTTTTCGCAAACACAGGTGGGGAGATTGGGGCAATGTGGATGATAGGAGGCAGCGCTACAATGATATGGCGCTACAGCAAAACCGGTTAGTGCTCTCGAGCTACACGCTGGAGGATGGCACCGAAGTAATTGTGACGACCACTGCCGACCGCTCTTCGACGCTGATGCTGCTGGCAACGGAATACCAGCACGCGGTCAGTACGCAAGAAGGCTACGCCATCTGGTCAGCGACGTACAACAGCGAAAAAAATAGCTTGATCGAGGTTGAAGAGAAGCACGTTGACGCGCTGCTGGCGCCATTACCTGTTTCTACCGCCTTAGATGTTGGCACCGGGACGGGGCGCTATGCCTTAAAGCTGGCTCGCCGGGGCATCGCGGTGACCGCCATCGACCAGTCCCCAGAAATGATGGCGGTAGCACGGCGAGCCGCGCAGGCTGAGGGTCTAACGATAGATTTCCGGCATGGCTCAATCAACGACGACCTCCCCTTCGCGCCAGGCCAGTTCGACTTCCTGATCTGTGCGTTAACGCTGTGCCATGTAGAAGATCTGCCTCATGCCTTCCAGGAGTTCTACCGCGTTTTGCAGCCGGGCGGCTACCTGCTGATCAGCGCCTTCCATCCCGATGCCATTGCGCGGGGATGGTCTACATCCTTTTTAGAGCGGCGAGGAGTCTATATACTTCCCAACGCGCTACATACGCGCGCTGACTACATAGATGCCATCGAGCAAAGCGGGTTCACTCTGCTGAAAGTGATCGATGCCCTGGTCGGTGAGATACCGGATGACAACCCTTCAAAGGTCATGCTGCGCGACTCTCTTGAGAAAACCTTTTGCTTGATCACGCTCGCTCAGAAATAGGTGCTATACAACGCGCAGGTCAAACCCACGCCTGCGGAATTCTTCGGCGAACAGCGGACCTGGCACAGCAAGCTCGACCGGCACTCCGCCCTTCGGCGTCTGGCCGCGTGCAATGAAGCCGGCCATGATTGCGGCGTGCCAGCCTGTCGTGCGCTCCATCGCCGTGAAGCCCGTGACCTCGTCGTAGTAGTCGTAGAGGTCTACCGTTACCTGTTGCTCCCAACTATCCTTGAGGCCGCGCGCGCAGAGCCGCCCGCGTCAGGCCCATATTGAAGAAATACGGCACGCCCGACACGAAGACCTGGATGCCTGCGCCGGTCAGCAACGCCACCAGCGCATCCTCGTCGAGCACATTCAGCGCCGCAGCACTTGCCACTGTGCGCTCGCTCAGATGATTGATGCGCTCGGCCGCCCGCTCAGCCTGCGCCAGCGACTTATCGGCCAGCAATATTGATTCGACGTCGCCAAAACGAGCAAGGTCATAGGCCGCGGCGGTTCCCTGCCGCCCGGAGCCTATGACCGCGTATCGAAAACCCATGAGTGTCTCCTGTCCACTCCCTGACCCTACGGGATTATGCGCACCGTCACCTCATCGGGGTCCTGCATTGTCACGCCTGCCAGCCCTGGCCGCTTGATCTCAAAGAAATCCAGCCCGTACATATCGGGCCCTTCGGGGCTTGCGTTGCGTCCAGCCCACACGTTGATGCCCAGGTGGTGGTGGTAGCCGTCCCAGGAGAGGAAATCCGCGCTATTCGCTAGGCCGACCATCAGCTCCATGCCGAACTGCCGGTAAAACTCCATACTGCGATCCAGGTTGCCGACGTTCAGGTGCATGTGGCCGAGTCGCAGGCCCTCGGAAAAGCCGCCAAAAGATTGCGCCTGTTTCAGCAGAGCGGGAGCGTTGAGTGGCAGCGTCGCCATCCCGACCCTGCCCATTCCTGGCTCGGGCGCAGGCCACTGCTCGCGCGGGCGGTCGGCGTAGACCTCGATGCCGTTGCCCTCTGGGTCGCTCAGGTACAACGCCTGGCTTACCAGGTGATCCGACGCGCCATCAAGAGGGATGCGCTGCTCGAGCAAGTGCTGCAAAAACGAGCCAAGCTCTTCATCGCTGGGTACCAGCAGGGCAAAGTGATAGAGCCCCGCTGTGCGCGGCGGCCTGGGCCGCCCACCCGGTAGCGCTCGCAGTGTCAAAACCTCGCGTCCGCTCGAGCCGCCGACGCCCAGCCCAAGGGTGCCATCGCCCCCCTCTTTTCGCCCATCACGCACGATCGATAGGCCAAGGTGAGTGTAGTATTCCAGCTCGCGCGCCATATCCTGTACGCGCAGACCAACACGGCGCAAGGGCCAGTTTTGTACGATTGTATCCATAGTATCCATTGTATCAGCTCCTGTTGATACTTACTTATTTTTAGTAACTAACAACAGTATACCATAGAAAATTTATGAGAGCAAGTGACATCAAGTGACCACAGACGTTAGGAGATAACACTTGTCATCCTTCGCTTCGCTCAGGATCTCGGTGTGCGGCGAGCCAGATCCTTCGCTTCGCTCAGGATGACATATCAGACCTCATGATGACGGCAGGATCTCTGAAGCCCGCCGTAAGAGTTATTGGCGCTCAGGACTTCGTTGCCGTGAAGGAGATGGTGATGACCACCTTATTTTGCGCGATAGCGATGTTCGCCAGGTTGGGCGGCTGGATGCCGAAGTCCGTCATGTAAATGGTGCTGGTCGCCGTTCCCGTAATGGTATTGCCAACGACCTTACCATGCACATCGAAGACCTCTTTGTTGGTTTTGCCGTGCATCGTCAGATTGCCGACCAGTTGAAAATGAATGGTTTGCCCATCGCTGTAGCTGGCCGGTAAGCCCGATGTGCTGACAGAGACGAATGTTGCATTTGGGTAGGTGTCCGTTTGCAGGGTATTTCTCTGAATGTAGTGATCGCGCATCTGCGCATCGCTTTGGAGCGTCCGCAGGTCAACCGTAATAGTCATCCCTCCCACAAGGGGCGATGAGCCGCTGCGTATCTTGAAGCCGCCGGTTACCGAGTGAGTCGTGCCAATCGCGTCGTTGTTCGGCTTATTCTGCAAGATCAGGTCCTCAAATACGCTGTATGATGCGGTAGTCTGGGCAGGCACGATCTGATAGCTCTCCAGGCCGGTTGATGGCAGGGGCGTTCCCGTAGCTGTTGCCGCCCCGGCCGCGGTATGTGCCTGGGTCTGAGCAATAGTGCTGGCGTAATGCTGCGTGTATAGCAGACCAGCTACGATGATGATAATTACAAGGCCAATTCCGGCCAGCAAAATGTTACGTTTCTTCATGGCTCCTCCTGTGAAGCGGTTAGTATCATTCTACCCGAATGAGTAATTCTTAATGAACGAGATATACGTAAGCTTAGCATTGCTTTATTGAAAGCAAATTGGAAAGAAATGAGAATTTTCTTATGAAACTGGCATAAAATAGCCCGAAAACCATAACAACTACTAATGATCTATATAACTTGAACTCATGAATGAGGTGACAACAATATCAATTTATTATAATCAGATGGCATATACGATATTCCTTGAAAGCATAAGAAAAATATGTTACGGTTGACCTATGCAACTGTGGTTACACGGTAGTTCTCACGAATAGCAATCCAGAAAGAGGTGCCCTGTGGATTTTCGCTACTCCCTGGTAGGATTACTGATCGGCTTTCTTGTTGGTCTCACCGGCATGGGCGGCGGCTCACTGCTTGCTCCTATCCTGATCCTCGTCTTCAAAGTTCCTCCGGTCTGGGCTGTGGGTACTGACGTGACCTATTCGACTGTCACCAAAGCGTTCGGCTCGATTGTACACATCCGGCAGAAAAACGTCAACTTCAAGATAGCCCTGTGGCTCGCCTGTGGCAGCGTTCCCGCGACGCTTCTGAGCGTGACGCTCGTCCAGTACATTCGCAAGCATTACGGGTCGCAGGTGAACGGCATCGTGCTGCATGCCATCGGCTTCACACTTATCCTGGTCGCGATACTGCTGGTAGCGAAGCCATTTATCATGCGCAGGTTGGACCGGCGACGGATAGAGCAGCAGAAGCAAGCAGCGCTAGAAGATAAACCCGTTGAGCAAACCAATGCCCCCACTCCCTGGGAAAAGCGCTATCGTCCACTCGTAACCGCGCTGGTTGGCGCGTTCGTCGGCTTTCTGGTAGGACTTACCTCTGTGGGAAGTGGCACGCTGATCATCGTCTCGCTGGCTTTCCTCTTCCCGCGACTCACCGCGAAAGAACTGGTCGGCACCGACATCTTTCAGGCATTCATGCTGCTGGCGGCAGGCGCGATAGCCTATATTGCCGGCGGAACTGTGAACTGGCCCATCGTTGGCCTGCTTCTCATTGGCTCGCTGCCCGGCGTCGTGATCGGCAGCCGATTGAGCAAGTACATCCCCGAACCGCTTATGCGTCCGATCCTGGCGGTCGTGCTGGTGATTTCCGGCTGGAAACTGATATAAGCACGTGTTGCGCTTGTGACGCGTTTTTGATGCCTTCCTCAAAACCTGTGATGAATGTGTGATACTGGAGTGGTATGCTTATAAAAAGGGAGAAACAGGATAGCAGGAAGGAGTACGACAATGTTTACTCGCATACTGGTACCACTTGACGGCTCGCAACGCGCGGAACGGGCGCTCACGGTTGCGGCGCGTATCGCTCATGCCTCGCATGGCTCCATCGTGCTGCTGCAAGTAGTCGGCATCCCGGCTGAATATAGCACGTATGCGTATGGGGGAGTTGCGGCGCAGGCGCCTCTGATGGCGCAGGATATGCTTGAGACGGAACAGGCGCAGGCGCAGGACTACCTCTCGAGCATCCAGCGCTTGGAGAGCCTGGCAGGCATTCAAACCGAGACAAAGGTGGTGATTGGCACAACCGCCGCGACCATTGAGGAGCTGGCAGACGAGGAAAAGGTCGACCTGATCGTTATGTGCAGTCACGGAGATTCCGGCTTCAAACGCTGGGTACTCGGCAGCGTGGCGCAAAAGGTAGCGCGCCACAGCCACATCTCCGTCCTCGTTCTGCGCCAGGATGGAACAACGCCGGATACGCCCTTCCCCGATCGACTGCGCCCGCTGCGCTCAATCGTGGCCATGGTCGCGCTGGACGGCTCATCGTTCGCCGAAGCCGCTATTGAGCCGGCGGCAGGCCTGGTAGCCGCGCTCTCCGCACCCGCCCAGGGGACGCTATTGCTGACGAGAGTCATCCACACCCCGGCTACTGCAACAAATTCCGATGCAGAAAGTAAGGCGCTGGACGAGGCGGAGGCCTACCTGAACGGCGTAGTCCAGGCACACGTGAAACTCGCCGAGCAATACAAAGTCGCGCTGCTCACCTCGGTTGCTTCCGGTGAAGACGTCGCCGAAACGCTCATCCGCGCCGCAGAGCAGGGCGAAGAGGTCGATGGAAAGCGACTCGCGGGCGGCTGCGACCTGATCGCTATAACGACACACGCGCGCAGCGGCCTGCAGCGCTTAACGATGGGCAGTGTTACTGAAAGCGCCCTCGGTGCAACAAAGCTGCCTTTGTTGATCGTGCATAACGTGACAGATGAGCGGTAAACATGGATGTATGAAATGCCTGCAGGGGCCGATAATGCACATTCACCAATAAATGGTGACAGTTTTGTAGGGGCGGGAGTGGCGTGGACGGGCGGTGGGGGCGCTTGCGCCGCCCTGGTTATTGTCCGCATTAAATCCTCCATCTGCATAATCGGCCCCTACTGATGTGTTGCGCATCACACATGATCCCGCAAACTCACCGCCGAAAACATTCCACCCAGGAAGCGGCTCGGATAGCGCTCCAGCAACGCCGTCTCGGCGAATCCTTGCCGGCGCGCCATCTTTTCCCATGTCGGGTACGAGAAGGGATAGGGCACCCACATGTTGCCGTGATCGGTATCGTATTCCACCAGCAGCAGGCGCCCACCTGGCCGCAGGTAGCCGCGCAACAATTGTAAAACCGGCTCCTTCACACGCACGAAGTGCAGCGAGTTCGCCATGACAATGCCATCCAGCACGGGCAGGTCGAGCCGCTGCGTGAAGTCTGCCGCGATATACTCAACCCTTGCCGATGGGAAATTGGCCTGCATATTTCGCTGCTGTTCTCGCAGCGAGCCTCTATCTTTATCTACCGAATAGATATATCCCTGCGGCCCGATCAGATCGGCCAGCGCGAGGGTGAACGCGCCTGTGCCCGAGCCGAAATCGGCCCACGTACCCCCCTGGCCGGGGATGCCGTTTCGCAGGAGATCGACGTGATCGTGATGATTCATGAATTCCCAATTACCATTGTGCTTCAGGCAACGGCACCTCTATGAGCGTGGAACCAGTGTGTTGAATAGCTTCTGTAAGCGCATCGCGCAATTCCGCCGGAGCGCTCACCTTCGCCGCGCGCAGGCCAAAGGCGCGGGCGAGCGCCACGTAGTCCGGTGCGAGCAGATCGGTGGCGATGTAGCGGCGGTGGTAGCGTCTCTGCTGCTGCGCCTTGACGGCAGTATAGGTGGCATCGTTGAAAACGACGATCACCACATCGAGCTGCTCCTGCACTGCCGTTGCCAGCTCGCCCGCGTTGAGCAGGAAGCCGCCATCGCCACAGAGTGCGACGACCGGCTTATCAGGTGCTGCTACCTTCGCGCCAAGCGCCAGGGGCAGCCCGCAGCCGATAGAGCAGAGTTCGGAGGGGTGAATGTAGGTGCGTGGCTCGTACAGCACGAGCGACTCAGACGAGGCATAGCCCAGCTTCGTCATATCCGCCACAATCACGCCATCGCGTGGCACAGCATCGCGCACCGCATCTAGAAAGGCCAGGTTCTCGCCGTAGGTCTGACGCACGCGCTCATCCAGCGCCCGCCTGACAGACGCGATCTCTGCGGCGCGCGAGTCAAGAGCGCCTGGCCGGTCCTGCAACGCCTCCAGCAGCCCGTCAAGCACCAGGCGCGCATCCGCGACCAGCCCTGGAGCGGCCGGGAATAGGCGTCCAATCTCGGAAGGCTCTCGATCAACCTGTATGATGGTGGGAGGCAGGCGCAGCTTTTCCAGGCCCGGTCGCCCCGCGCCAAAGCGACTATCGATGATGAGCGCCACGTCGGATGCGGCAACGAGGTCGCGCAGCTCATGAGTGTATTGATAGCCGGAGATGGCGATAATCAGGGGATGATCGACCGGCAGCGCGTCGCGGCTCTTGCTGTCGAGTATGACCGCAGCGCCCAGCCGCTCGGCCAGCCGCGCCAGTTGCACATTCGCACCCGACGCCGTGACGCCATTCCCCGCTACAATCAAGGGCCGCCTGGCCTCTTGCAGCAACTTCGCTACAGCGCCGATCTCCGCTGCAGACGGTTGAGCCGGCGCGATGATGGCGGGCGCCGGTATTTCCACTTCCGCCTCCAGCGCCAGCAGATCAAGCGGGATTTCCACGTAGGCGCCGTGCGGGCGTCCTAAAGATAAGGCGCGCAAGGCGTCGTGTATGGCGCCGGGGATTTCCTCGACGGTGTCCACCACGCGCGTCCAGCCTGTCAGTGCCTCCATGACGCCCAACTGATCCTTCACCTCGTGCAGTTCGCCGCGCCTTCTCCCACGCGACGCACGCGGCAGGCTGGATGCGATCACGAGCAAGGGAATGCCGTCCGAGTAGGCATCCGCAACGGGAGTAGCCACGTTCGTCACCCCCGGACCGGTGATGACGCTCACCACGCCGGGCCTGCCGGAGATGCGCGCGTAGCCATCGGCCATGAAGCCGGAGCCCTGTTCGTGCCGCGCCAGCACGTGCCGTATCTCCGGCGCGTCGAGCAGAGCATCGTAGATCGGCAGCGTATGCACGCCCGGGATGCCAAAGATCGTATCAACGCCGTGTGCGCGCAGAGACGCAATCACAGCCTGTCCTCCGGTGAGCCGCGGCATAGGGGTACTCTCCTTCCTGAACAACTGGTCCTACTTCCACTGTCGAAAGTGTAGCACAATCGCGTTGTAATTACAGCGCATCTGCGCTATTGTATGACAGAGGATTACGAAAGAGGAGATCGCTATGTCGCAGTCCGCATCCGCAGCCGATAACACCACATCGCAATCGCGCGGGTCACCCCTTGTCCTTTCACTTGATATCGGCACGTCATCCACGCGCGCTATGCTCTTTGACGCGCAAGGTCACGCCATCCAGGGCGCGCAATCGCAACTGCCATACAATCTCACCACCACACGAGAGGGTGAGGCTTCGGTTGATGCCGACGCGCTGGTGAAGCTGACGGCGCAGGCTATCGATGGCGCGCTCTCGGCTGCCGGTGCGATGGCTCAACATATCGCGGCAGTTGCTACTTCCTGCTTCTGGCACAGCCTGGTAGCTGTCGATGCCGCCGGCCATGCTCTAACACCTGTGCTGAGCTGGGAGGATAACCGCGCGCGCCAGGCAGTCGCCGAGCTTAGCCGCCAGCTCGATGGCCAGGCCATCCACCGCCGTACCGGTGCGCGCCTGCATACCAGCTACTGGCCTGCGAAGATACGCTGGCTGGCGGAGACAATGCCTGATGTCTTCAAGCAAACAGCGCAGTGGCTCTCGATTGGCGAATACCTCCATCGCCACTTCCTGGGCCGTTCGGTGTGCAGCCTTTCGATGGCCTCCGGCACCGGCATGACTTTGATCCGCGAGCGCACCTGGGATAGCGAGCTGCAGCGCGTCGTGGGTGCGCGACCGAAGCAATTTCCACCGCTGGGCGATCTGCGGGACAGCCTGCAGGGACTGACGGACGAGTTCGCGCAGCGCTGGCCAGCGCTGCGTGATGTCCCCTGGTTCCCGGCCATCGGCGACGGAGCAGCAGCCAACATAGGTTCGGGCTGCGTGACGAGCGAGAACTGGGCGCTCACCATCGGCACTTCCAGCGCCATGCGCGTCGTCGTTCCGCCCGATGCGATTGTGCCATCCGGCGGCCTCTGGCTCTATCGTGTGGATGCCAGGCGTGGCCTGCTGGGGGGCGCGTTAAGCGAGGGCGGCAATATCCCTGCCTGGCTCGAAGCAACCATCAAACTACCGCCGCTCGTACAGGCCGAACCGATCATCGCAACGCTACCTCCCAACGAACACGGCCTGACGGTACTGCCCTTCATCTCCGGAGAGCGTAGCCCCGGCTGGCACGACCGGGCTACTATGACCATTAGCGGCCTGACGGCCCATACCACACCCGCCGACATTCTGCGCGCCAGCCTGGAGGCCATCGCCTACCAGGTCAATGCGGTTTACCAGGAACTGCTCGCCACCACACACCTACAAGTCGAGACAAACTCGTCACAGCCTCAACCGAGGATCATCGGTAGCGGCGGCGCGCTGCTCAGCTCTCCCACCTTCCAGCACATCATCGCCGGCACGCTCAACACACCCCTCTATCCCTCGCTCGAACGCGAAGCCTCCGCGCGCGGCGTCGCCCTGCTCGCGCTGGAAGCCTTGGGGAATATCCTCGACGTCGCCCAGGTGCCTATGCAGTTGGGAACGCAGGTGATGCCCGACTCTGAGCAGCACGCGGCGTATATACAGGGGATGGAGAAGCAGGACGAGTTATACAGGGTACTACTGGGGCATTCCAGGCGGTAACTTGCCTCAACTCTCTTCCATTGCCCAACATCGTCCTCATATCGTAAAATATCTAGCACAGCAGTTACAACTGATATAACTGATACATTCGTAACATCAGGAGCAACCGGCACATAACTATGGCTGACACAACCGACATATCCGCTGCGACCAGCACATCCGGTACATTCGTCTCAACCGGTGCATCGCCTACCTTCATCGATGATGCAACCTTCCACGCCGATGTGGCCCACCTCGAATTGCTGTGGCGGCGCGTCCCCGTAGGAGCGCTCGACCTGCCCATCCTGGACATTGGCGAGGGCGCGCCCATCGTCTTTGTGCCCATCCTCGAACATCTCGAATTTGTCTATGTCCGGCAGGTAGCTGCCCTGAGCCGGTCTCGCCGTGTCATCCTCTATCGCCGCCGCGAGGAGCGACGGCGCTTCGTCGGCCTGCAGGAACGCGTGGAGGAGCTGCGAAGCGTTCTCGATGCGCGGAGATTGGAGCAAGTCGACCTGGTCGGGCATGGTGACGCCGCAATGGTACTCCTCGAGTTTGCCGCGCGTTACCCGCAGCGCTGCCGCTCCCTTGTCATCATCGCCCAGGCCGCCGATTACCAGATTGCGCCTCACCCTTTTATCTGGCTGCTGCATGAACTCTTTCTACGCCTGCCCGTCGAACACATCTTACCGGCCTGGTTCCTGCGCCGTATCGTCATCAACTACATCGTGTCCTCCGGCGCAGAGGTTGTACCGAACCGGCAGGTCGCGCAGTTGCCGCGCCATCTCATCGAGGAACAGTTCCGCAAAATAGCTCTCTGGCCGTCCGTTTATAAATACTCTGTACTGCCTATCATTCACTCGTTCGACATACGCAGTCGCCTGCAAACCCTCACCATGCCCATCCTATTGATAAATCGCGCCGGCGATGTTCTCTCGCCCGAAGCGAAGACACGCTGGCTGGCCGAATATCTGCCCAACTGCGCGGGCTACCACCTTGTTCCCGGTAACGAACGCTTCTTCATGTATGCCCAGGCCGAAGACGTGAATCGGTTGTTGGAGGCGTTTTACACATCGACGTAACGAGCACTCTGATAAGGGGGGACATATCATTGTACAAACACATCGTTTCTTTTACCGGGTAGCTAGCTACTCAGCATGCCACCGGGGACAAGGCAAATCAACATGACAGATCGAATCAGGCGGGTTGTTATCACGGGTCTTGGCGTAATTGCTCCAAACGGTTCCGGCAAAGATGCGTTCTGGCAGGCGTGTGTCGCCGGCCGCTCGGGTATCGGCCCAATCACCAGCTTCGATGCCAGCTTTCTTCCAACCCGCATCGCCGGGGAGGTTTCCGCCTTCGATCCGCTCGAATTCGGCATGTCGAGCGAAGAAGCAGCCAGGTTGGATCGCGGCACCAGCTTTGCCCTTGCCGCTGCTCATCTCGCTATGATAGACGGCGGTCTGCTTGCTACGCTCAGCGATGTGGAACGCGACAACATGGGAGTTTACATTGGGACGGCCATGTCGTCTGTCGAAGAGGGCGAAAGAGCCTGGATGCGTCTCACCAATCGTGGCATGCATCCCCCGCACCAGGTTGATGTTCAGGAGATACGCTCGGATGCCGTGATCATGAGCTATGTGCCGGGAAGTGCGATTGCAGATCACTTTGGACTGCATGGGCCATGCGCCGTCTTCGCTACGGGCTGTTCGGCCGGCGCTGATGCTATCGGCCAGGCCCGCTGGGCTATCCAGGAGGGCCATGCGGACAGGATGCTTGCGGGTGGCTCGGACTCCGCCATCAACGCCGCCGGCATAAACGTCTTTTCCGTCATGAAAGCGCTGAGCGTGCGTAATGACGTGCCCGAACAGGCCTCGCGTCCCTACGATGGCGAGCGCGACGGTTTCGTTATGGCCGAAGGCGCGGGGGTGCTGCTGCTGGAGGAACGTGAGACAGCTCTTGCGCGCGGCGCGCATATCTACGCGGAGGTCATCGCCTTCGTCTCCAACAGCAATGCCTACCACATGACTGCCCTGCCTGAAGATGGTCTCCCCCTGCAACTACTGCTGCGCCAGGCTATGCAGGAGGCCGGCATCGCTCCTCAGCAACTCGGCTACATCAACTCGCACGGCAGCTCAACCGTCGCCAACGAGCGCGCCGAGACCGCCGCCTACAAATCCGTCTTCGGCACAATGGCTCACACCATCCCTATCAGCGCCACCAAATCGATGATCGGCCATACGCAGGGAGCCGCCAGCGCTATCGAGACCGTAGTCACCGCGCTGGTCCTCGATCAGCAGCTTCTCCCCCCGACCATCAATCAGCATTCACCTGACCCAGAATGCGACCTCGATTACGTCCCCAACCGGTCGCGCCAGGCGCAAGTCGAGGTTGCGCTGACACACTCGAGCGGCTTCGGTGGTGTCAACACAGCTCTCGTGCTGGTGCGCCCCTCATTTGTAGATACCATCCACGTGGCGGATACCGCCCACGTGCCGGATGCCCACCAGGGGCACGTAGGGATGCCCCTGGTGGGCATCCGAGAGGCAGGCCCCCGCCGTGTCGTCGTTACCGGCATGGGTGTTGTTGCGCCAAACGGCATAGGCAAAGAGGCATTCTGGCGGGACACCAGCAGGGGCATTTCCGGCATCAGGCCCATTCAGCGTTTTCCCATACACGATTTGCTCGTCCAGGTCGCGGGTGAAATCAAGGATTTCCAGGTTGTAGATTACCTCGATCGCAAGCTGGCCAACCGCACTGACCGCATGACCCACCTGGCCCTGACCGCCGTCGATGAAGCCATGCGCGACTCGTGCCTCGCACTGCAAGAAGAAGCGCCGGATCGCGTTGGGGCGGTAATCGCCAATACAGTCGGCGGCGTAGAGTTCGTCATCGAGCAAATACAATCCCTGCATGTGCGCGGGCCACGCACTATGAGCGCCTATACCGCCATCGCCTGGCTCCAGGTTGCCAATGCCGGACAGGTTTCACTGCGCTACGGCTTGCAGGGCTATTGCAAGGCCCCCATCAACGACACCGTCGGGGGGCTGGATGCCCTGGGCGTCGCGTACCGTGCCATTCGACGCGGCGCGGCGGACGTACTCATCGCAGGCGGCTGCGAGGCGCCGCTGCACCCATTCGTCCTGATCGTGCTGGGGCATAGCGGCCGTCTCGCCCTGGGCGATGATCCCGCCGCGTATCGCCCCTTTGATCGCCGCGCCAATGGCCTTGTTCTCGCCGAAGGCGCCGGCATCTGCATTCTGGAAGAGTACGAACATGCTCTACGGCGCGGCGCGCACATCTACGGCGAGATCGTCGGCTATGACCAGACCAACGATGCCTGCACGCTCCACGCTCCAACCATCGATGGCGCACGTTATGCACAGGCCATGGCTCGCGCCATGCAGCAGGGCGGCTTGCAGGCCTGCGATCTCGGCTATATCAGCCTGGATGGAAGCGCCCTGCCTGCCGCAGATCTTGCTGAAGCAGACGCGCTAGCCCGTATCTTTGGCCCCGATCTCGACGCGCTCCCCGTCAGCGTTCCGCGCACTATGACAGGTCACAGTTTCGCTGCGGCAGGCGCTATCGATACCATTACCGCGCTGCTCGCCCTCGAAAATGGTATGATTCCCCCAACGATCAATACGAGCCAGATCTCGCCGGTTCATCGCCTCAATCTCGTACGCGAGCCTTACAGGAACGACATGCAAAGCGCCCTCATCGCGGGCCGGAGTATCAGCGGGGTGAACTCGGTGCTGGCAATCAGGAAAGTCTGAAGTATTAACAATTTAAACTCAATCGATCGCCATCGCTTCGTAACGCTTTTCGTAACGCTTTAGAGACGCATATATGGTACACTCAAGATAGCTCGAGGTGAGCCATGAGATGAGTCTGGAAACATATAAGGAGAGTCAATGAGCAAGCGCTCAGCTTTCTGGCTGGCATGGTCCACATGGGCGCTCTACCTGGTCATCGCCGCCGTTACGCTGCTTTTGCAGATCAGGGATGATCCCTCCTCATGGCCCAGTGACCTGTTTGATGCCCTGGTCCTGCTGGCCTTCGCCACCGTCGGCTCGCTCATCGCCTCGCGCCGCCCGGAGAATCCGATCGGCTGGCTCTTCTGCATCAGCACGCTGCTGTGGGCCCTCGGCAGCATGCTGCAAGAATACGCGACCTACGCCCTCATTACGGTCCCTGGCTCGTTGCCGGCAGGAGCACTGATCGGCGTCATTGGACATTGGATCGGCGGGATAGGCTTCTTCCTGATGCTTACCTTCTTGCTGCTGCTCTTCCCCACCGGGCATCTTCCCTCTCCCCGCTGGCGCTTCCTGGCCTGGCTCATCGCGGTCTTGCTGGTCACCTACTCGATTTCCTTCCTGCTCTCGCCCTATCCCTACGCCAGTTCTGCCTTCGATCCTCAACTGACAGCCGTGCGCAATCCAATAGGCATTGGGCCTGCTAACGATCTGTTTGATCAGCTTGGCGGCAATCTTCCTCTGCTCTTATTCCCAACCGTTCTCGCCTGTATCGTCTCAGTTTTGTTGCGTTTCCGGCGAGCACGAGGGGTGGAACGGCAGCAACTGAAATGGTTCACCTATGGGATGGCCCTGAGCCTCCTCATGATCATCCTTATCGTCGTCCTGATCTTTACAACTGTGAATGGCAGCCCAGGCTGGACCTTTTATCTTGCAGTGGTCTGTATTCCAATCTCGGCAGGCATCGCTATGCTCAGATATCGCCTCTACGATATCGATGTGCTGATCAATCGCACGCTTATTTACGGTATCTTGACAGCTATGCTTGCGCTTGCTTACGCTATCAGCATTTTGATCCTCCAATATCTCTTAAGCGGCTTCACAGAGGGTTCACAGTTGGCTATCGTCGGCTCCACGCTGGTGATTGCCGTGCTTTTTCAGCCCTTGCGAGGTCGTATCCAGAGGATCATCGACCGGCGCTTCTACCGCAGCAAGTATGATGCGGCCCGCACGTTGTCGGCTTTCAGCGCACGGCTGCGCAGCGAGGTGGATTTGCAGGAGTTGAGCGAGCACCTGCTAACAGTCGTTCAGGAGACGATGCAGCCTACGCATGTCTCGCTGTGGCTGCGTCCATCCGAACACGACAGAAAACAACGCGCCCCCTGAGTACAGGCTGAAACAATTCCTCTCCCCATCTCGTATTTGCCTCAGAAAGTGAAACACCTCTACTACGCCATGAAAAACAAAGAGGTGTGCCTATGCATAGGGATGCTGAAACCCGTAAACCTGGCGTGTGGAGAAGTGATCGGGTGAGTGCAAATGCTTTGAGGATATTCGCTATATTGTCCTGAGGCCGTTTCGTTCTAACGGCTGCTTCATCCTACCACCACAGATGAAACAACCGGCTCTAGTGCTGGCGCCTGGTGTGCCTCGACATGTGGTACAGCACGGCACTTGCCGCCACTCCGACGACTATTAAGACAATCAAGGCTAGTATGACTAGTGTGCCGATGAAATCGAGCATTGCGCACCTCCTTTCCATACTACATAGACGTAAAAGGAGGGTAGGATATCAAAGAGAGGATTAGGAACCGCTTCCTGTCCTTTTGTCCGTTGCCGTGCGCCAATGGCGTATGGTAAGGTATTGGCATGTACAACCATTCAGGAGCATATCTTTAATGTCTCTGCTGCCCGATACCTCTGAGTCAACTGTTCCCGATAGAGACTCACCGCAAAAACACCCTTACTTAACTTCCTTCTTGCATCTCCCCAGAAATGTCTATCTGCTCCTTCTTTTCACGACAGGCAAAGGTTTTCAACTTAGCCTCAGTTCCTTGACGCTGAACTATTATGTACATAGCCTGGGCTACCGTCCCGATTTTATTGGCCTATTCAGTGCAATGCCTGCGATTGGTGCGCTTGTCAGCGCCGTCCCCGTCGGCCTGCTTGCGGATCGCCTCGGGCGCAAGCCCGTTCTGGTGTTGACCGCTCTCCTCACTCCCCTCTTTCTTGCATTATGTGGACTTGTTACATCTCCTTTGTGGCTGCTATCCTGTGCTTTCATGCAAGGAGTGGTTTCCACTGCCTACTGGGTCACTAACCTGCCGCTGCTCACCGAAAGCACGACAGAACGCCAGCGCGTGGGCGTCTTTGCCCTGAATAGCTTCCTGCTGCTCGGTGTTGGCGCCTTGGGGAACCTGCTGGGTGGAGGCATTCCTGAGTTTATCGCGGGCATCCTTCATGTTTCCGCTGCAAGTACACTCCCGCTTCGTTGGGGGGTGTTTTCTGCTGCTCTGTTTACCTTTGTCTTTGGCCTGCCGCTCTGGTTCCTGCACGAGCCGAAAAGAACAAAAGCGAGCAAGATGATAAATGAAGCTACAAGGGCTTCCTTAGTGGAAAGTGTGAGAAATAGCGGTCCTCTGGCTGAGTCGGTGCTTCACGAAAAACGGGAACGTCTACCAGTTGCGTTGTTTGTGAAATTACTCGTACCTGATCTTCTTTTTACGATGGGCGAGGGCGCAGTCGTCGCGCTCATGCAACTTTACTTTATCTTGCGCTTCGGCCTCTTACCAGGCACTCTTGGCATTATTTTCACTTTTTCTGGGCTAGCAGGCGGCGTTTTTTCACTCACTGCCCCCCTCTTTGTCAAACGGTGGAGCAAGTTGCGCCTGATTACCACTGTTCAGTATCTTTCAGCTCCCTTGATGGTGCTGATCGGGTTCTCTCCCACGCTGCCCCTGACAATCGCCGGCGAGTACACCCGCTCTTTCATGCGTACCCTCATAGAACCTGTATACGCGGCCTTCGCCATGGAACAGGTTTCTGATCGCCACCGTGCAACACTATCCGGTTTCTACTCGGTGACGTGGAGCATCGGCTTCAGTGTCGGGCCTTCGATTGGGGGATGGTTACAATCTAATGTCAGTCTCTCCACCTCCTTTATCTTTGGAGCCTGCTGCCTCATAGTAGCTCCCACCCTCTTGCTTACTTTCTTCGGCAAACAGCTGAGACGACCGCGCGAGAGCCAAATAAGAGAAGGATAGCGAATATTATCTCGGCCTGGCACCAGCGCCGCGAACAAATGGTTAGGTAGAGTGCGCATATATGGACACGTCGAACCAATTGCTTCTCTTTTACACGCCTTCTTACTCCTGAACAGTAATGGTGCCATTACCCTCCTGGATGAAGAGAATGCGTTCGCAGATATTGCTGCAATGATCGGAGACACGCTCTAGCTTATGCGCCATCCAGAGAAAATAAGTCATGCGCTGTAACATCTTGCTGTCCTGTCGAATGGCTGTACGTGCAGGCACTCCCCAGAAGGCGCTCATCAGGTTGTGCCGCACCATGTGGTAGCGCACATCCACGACATCGTCCTCCTGCCATATGAAACGAGCGCTGGTGACATCCAGGTGCGCGAGTGCCTTCATGGTTTCCTGAAAAATGTGTAGCGCTTCCATCCCCAGTTGTAAGAGTTCTTGCACGATTGATGCTTCAGAGAGATAGCCTGCTGCATCAAGAGGATGCTGACTGAAGGACGGCTCTTTCCCTTCCTCATAAGGCAGTTGCAGGATATTGCGGGCAATGCCAGCCGCTCCATCCCCGATGCGCTCTAGATCGCGCACAATGCTAAATGCGGCAACGAGCAATCGCACATCCTGACCTGCAATTGCCTGCGAGCAGGGTAGCAACTGCATAGCCTGCTCTTCCACGGCGTTGCGCAGCCGGTCGATCTCTTTATCATTGGTGAGCAGCCGCTTAGCCAGTTCCTCATTGCGTGTTTGCAGAACTGTTAATGCCTGATGCAATGCCTGCTCGACGAGCGTGCCGAGACTCAGCATATTTTCGACCAGGTCTTTTAACTGCTGGCTAACTGATTTTCTTGTCATACATACCTGTTGTCTATTCGTTGTTATAGGGATGTCCAGAAAGCGCCTATCCCAGGGGATTGGTGTAACAAGTATAGCTAATCAGGCAATACATCGCAAGTTTTCTGGCTCTCCATCATGAGATGAAATCAGGGCGCACAGGCGGAGAAATCATCTCTTCGCTTGCACGCCCTGATTTCATCTTAGAGACGTTCAGACAGCCGCCGCAACGGGTTCTTCGTGTCTGCCCAGTACTTCATGCTCGTTAGAAATCTCTTCCAGCGAGCGCTGGTTCGGCTCAGGGAGGAGTAAGATGGTGAGCAGCAGTCCCAGGAAAGAGACAATGGCGGCGAAGCCCATAGCGCCGGACAGGTGGAAGGTAGCCAGCAGGTAGGGGAAGAGTAATGCGCCAAGAAAGGCGCCGCACTTGCCCAGGGCAGCGGCGATACCATGCCCGGTCGTGCGGATCATAACGGGGAACACTTCCGCCGGGTAGACGAAAGTGGTGACGTTTGGCCCAAACTCCGTGAAGAAGTAGCTGACACCGTAGACCAGCAAGAAAGGCAGCGTCAGCGTGGAGAGCGCCGGGGCGAAGGCGATCAGGGCATAGGCCACGGTCATGAGCGTAAAACCGAGGCACTGGATGAGTTTGCGGCCCAGGCGGTCAATGGTGAAGATCGCCAGGATGTAGCCAGGCAAGGCGGCAATCACGAAGATGAGCAGGGTATAGAGCATATTCGTGATAAGGGTCGTATGGGAATTGAGCGCCTTGAGGACGAGCGGACTGGAAATGGTCGTCCCATAGTAGGCAACGTCTAACAGGAACCAGCAGCCTGCTGTGCCGATTAACCAGCGCAGGTAGGGAGCTTTTAGCAGCAGGGACAGCCAGGGGCGTCCTTGATGTGTATTCTTCTGAGATGTTTTCTTGCTCAACGCCACCGGACGGGTTTCTGTCTTGCCCTGCGGCTTCCCGGTCATGGCGTCGATCGTTCGTAAAGCACCATCGAGATCACCCTGCATAGCCAGGGCATAGCGCGGGGTTTCGCTGATTTTGCGACGTAGGTAGAAGGTGGCGAGCGCCGGAACAGCGCCAAGTGCGAGCATGATGCGCCAGACCAGGTCGTGATTAATGCCGGAGACCAGCAGAAGCAGCGTGACCAGGGGACCCATAATCAAGCCGAGTGCCTGCATCGAGAAGACCATCGTCACCATCTTGCCGCGATCACGGCGATTGGCATATTCGCTCATCAGTGTTGCGCTGAGCGGGTAGTCCCCACCAATACCCAGGCCGAGAATAAAACGAAAGGCGATCAGCCAGAAAACACTCGGCGAAAAGGCAGAGGCAACAGCACCTGCCCCTAACACAACCAGCGTCAAACCATAAATGGCGTGGCGGCCAATAACGTCGGCGAGACGCCCAAAGATGAGCGCACCGAAAGCCGCTGCAAGCAGCGACGTGCTGCCCAGCACCCCGATTTCCAGGGGACTCAAATGCCAGATCGGGGTAAGAATGGAAAGGGCCACGCCGATAATAAACAGGTCATAGGCGTCGGTGAAAAAGCCCATACCGGAGGTAATCATAGCCTTCCAGTGGAATCCGGTGAATGCGCTTTCGTTGAGCGCGGCTAAGGCGGCATGAGCCGATGTGGGATGTTTTGCAACGCCTGGGAGTTTAACTATATTTTCTTCTATCATATGTGAGCAATGCTCCCTGCTAATTGGATAGGTTTACAACTTACACCTCTACAATCCAAGCATATCTCTCTTCTGTTATGGGAATGTTAAGAGAATGTTAAGCAAAGCTAAAATTTTTGATGCGACTGTCATTTACCGGAAACACGAAGAAAAAGCCTATGCTCTTTTCCAATCAGTACCATATCTTTAGCCAAAGGATGCTACAATCTGATATACTTTAGCGTATAAGTAAACGAAAAGGTTCTTTAGCCTCAAAGATACATACTCGCCGTTTTATAGTAGAGAAACCAGTAGAGGAGCCACTTGATGCGGTCAAGTTTGATTGAGCCGCGCCCCCCCGGGGAGCAGGAGCCGCCGCACTCATCCCCCCACTCAATTGCGCAATCACAGACCCGGTCGCCGCACGCTCAATCGCAGCCAGTCCATACGGCGGCGCGACGCGCGCCCAGCAAGCCTCTTCCGCTCGCCATCCGCCCCGCCGAGGGCTGGTCGGCCTTCGTATTATTGACGATTGCCGTCTATGCTGTCGTGGTTTCTTTTATTCAGGCGGGCTGGGCTCAGGGCAGTACAGTCCTGTTAATTAGCGCGGCGGCGGGTCTGCTGGCCGGGCTGGGCGTCGCAAAAGTTGCGCGCTTCCCCCAATTCATCCTGCACCTGGCCTCCTGCCTCGCCGGGTACTGGCTCTCCGTCTGGCTCGCCAGTACCGTCGCCCTGCATATCCCCTGGCAGGTGCTGCTGATGGATCTGCGCTCGATTATAGGCGGTTCGCTGCTGTCGTCGCCTATCCTGGGCAGTCAGATGGTCTTTCTCTTCTATCTTTCCTTTCTCTCTTTCTTTTTGGCCTACTTTGGCGCCTGGCTGGTGTACCGGGCGCGCCTGGCCTTGCTGGTCGCGCTCGTCTATTGCTCGATCATGCTGGTCAACCTGCAGGCGGCTCGCAGTGACCTCTCGATGACGCTGGTGGTGTTGCTGGCGGCCCTGCTGCTTCTGATTGGGCGCATGCAGTTGAGCAGCCAGCTCGCTCGCTGGATGCAGGAGGGCCTGCACACCGACCGTTCCTGGCTGCGCAACATCACAGCACGCTTCATGCGCATTGCTGCTCTGATGACGGTCGCTATCATACTGCTCTGCCTGATCTTGCCCGTCCTTGATCAGCCCCAGGCAGGCGTGAATTTCTGGAATGTGGTGGATAATGCCTGGAATGGCATCCTGCGCAACCCATCTGGCATCCTGCAACCAGGTTCCCAGGGACTACAGGGTGGTTCGGGGGTGAACTTTTTCGGCAGCCAGCTCTCTATTACGGGCAGCGTCAATCTGCCCACCGGCAAGGTGCTGTTCTATTCGACGACGGGACCGGGGAGTGCGCAGGGTCACTACCTGGAAAGTATTGCCTACGATCAGTTCGATGGGCATACCTGGACATCGTCTGCGACGAATGCGAGCAGGGGATATGCCCCGGGCGATCGATTGCCGGTCAATAACCTATCCGCTGCGAATCAGGTGAGCACCTCTATCACCATCCTGTCGCCCCCCGTAGGTACTCAATCGTATATCTTTGCTCCGGCCCAGCCCAGGGCGTTCTCGGTGCCCACTACCCTGTACGGCGAAGGTATTATCCCTTCCTCGTCCAGCGCCGGCATCGTCTCGGCCTGGACTCAACAGTTTCCGTTGAGGCCATCTGAACAATACCAGGTAACATCGCTCGTCCCGGCTGTTACTCCGCAGGAGTTGTCGGCGGTCCCTTTACTGCCCACACCCATCGACGCCTGGATGGATGATCCAAACTATGCGCTGCTCAATAAATACCTGGAAACGCCGGTGGACCTGTCACCGAACGTATTGCGGGTGGCACAGCAGTGGACGCGTGGCGCTACCACCGTCTACGATGCGATGACCATGCTTGTCGCGCACCTGAGCGATCCGAACACCTTTACCTATTCCATCGACAATCCGCCCGTGCCAGGCAATATCGATGCCGTGAGCTGGCTGTTGCAGACAAAACGCGGGTTTTGTACCTACTATGCCACGGCCATGACCATCATGGCCCGCCTGCTCGACATTCCGGCCCGCGTGGTGAGCGGCTTCAACCAGGGCACGTTAGACCCGAAAAGCAAACAATGGGTGGTTTATGGCGAGAACGCGCATAGCTGGGTGCAGGTCTACTTCCCCCACGTGGGCTGGATCGATTTTGACCCGACGCCCGGTTTCTCGTTGAATAACGGCGCATCGTCACAGCCTACGCCCGTGCAGACTGCGACTCCCACGAAGCCGGGACAGACTCCTACGCCTATTACACATAAGCAGGGCACCCCTACGGTCAATCATCCGGGCCGCGGAAATAACGGAACAGCATCATCAGCGATTACCGGGCGCCAGGTACTTTTCCTGGTTTTCTCGCTGGTTGTGCTGGTCGTCGCACTCCTGCTGCTCGCCGCCTCCGCGTTCCGCTATCGTGAAAACAAACGCTCGGCCGCCTCGATGATCGCCGCCACCTACTGGCGGCTCTCGCGGCTGGCCGCTTTTTCAGGACTCTCACCGGGCAAAGCGCAGACGCCCTACGAGTATACGCGCCTGCTGGCTCGCCGTTTCCCCCAGGCGAAAAATGCGCTCTGGCACATCACTCACCTGTTCGTGCGCGAACGATGGGGCGCACCCCATCACGCGCCAGGGCCGGCCGATCAGCAATCGGTTGAAAGGCTCTGGCCCACGCTGCGCGCGACGATGCTGCGCTCACTTATATTCCGGCGAAAATAGCATTATCAATATGACCACATATGGATGTTTCTATAATCGTTACGCCGGCTTTTCCCACACGTTTGAACTGTATGGGATAGCTTTGACGTAACGCGCGGGAGTTCCTGCGATTACTGATGAATGCCATACCGGATTGTTGATAGGGCAAGAGAGCAACGGGGGTGGAGGTTTGACGAGATGCAAATTGAACAGGCCATAGTGGTATGTGCTTTCGGGTGGGGCAAGGAATTCCGCCTGTACAGGGAGACGCTCTACGTTTGTAACAAAGCCTACCGGTTGGCCAGGCTTACACAGCTTCGATTGGTGACGCAGCAGACGCTGGGCGTTCCCTCGGCGCGCCTGGAACTGCGTTTTGGACGTGAAACAGTCAACCTGCGGGGGATCGCCGCTATCGATGACGCTCGCAGGGCGGCTGAGTATCTACTATCATGGTGCGGCGTGGGAGAACAGGGCGGGACGTGTAAGCCTCGACAGCCTGCCGCGGGAGACACATCCGCGCACGAAGCCCCACAGATCAAATTTCACGAGCAGGTGACGCGCCCGGTTGATACTCCTCATCTTTTCACCTTGCGCATGCGAAAAGAACCCCACACGGGTAAAGGTTTGTTGAGCGGCTGGAGGCGGGAACGCATGACCGAGCAACTGGCGCGGGCGGATGTTCTCTCGCCGATTACAGTCCCCGTGCGCCTGCTGGATGGCGAGCATGCCTATTACAGTTCCAGGGCCACGCGCTGTGGAGAACCCATCAAGGAGACACTGCGCACGACTTACCCCGCACAGGATCACGGTCTGTTGATCCTGACCGACCGGCGCCTGCTCTTCATCGGTCGCAGGAGCCAGCTCGTGCTGGATTATGTCCACCTGCTTCACATTGCTCGGCTGGAGGGTACACTCACCTTCGAGGCCGACCATTGGCAGAAACGCGCCATTTTTAGCATGCCGCAGCCCGAAATATGCGCCGCTCGCCTGGAAGCGATCCTCAAGACCACGGCGCGAACCGCGCCAGGGGGACCCACTCTTCCCGGCGCATTTGCGAATGCTCGTAAACTGGCCGAGAGAGAGGCTTCAGGACGGCCACAGGAGTCTTCATCCCACGTCCACTCCACTCCCGCTCTTACCATGAACTGGCCTGGGTAGTCCCTTTCGTTCTCATGATAAGGCTGAGGGTAGCGTGGACGCTGGGTGAAGACGCTTGTGGAGACCCTCGTCCAGGAAGATTTGGGGGGAGGATAGGAGAAGATGATGAACACGATGATGGCGCTCTGGAACAGAGGATGGAGGGGGCGCTTAAGCGTCATGATCCTCGCTTTTTTTTGCCTATGTATCAGTACATCCGTACTTGTGATTACCGCTGGCAGCGCCTGGGGAGCCTTGTTTACGCAAAAGCATGCGGCCACGACGCCAACGCATACCGGGTATCGATTGCGCAGCACGCCAACCGGCCAGCCAGGTCAGGTCATGGCAACCAGGACCGCGGCAACCACGCCGATTACCGTTCCCACGCCCTGTCTTATCACCGCCACGGCCGATGAACAGGTGACGACAAAACCATCGCCTCCAACCAGCGGGACGAGCATTGTGCGATCGGGGAGCAAACCACACGCGACGGCAACTCACACATATCCACAGCATACGCCGGCGCCCGTACGCAGGCCATCGCCGACACCCACGCTACCCACGGTGACACCCACGTTGGCGCTGACGGCCACGCCAACCCAGCCGCCGACGCCGACATCTACTCCGACGATCCCACCCACGCCAGTTGTCACTCCCACCGTTACGCCGACGCCGGTCGTTACGGCTACTGCTACGGTTACACCGGTCGATACATCAACGGCTACGGTTACACCCGTTGCGACTGTATCGCCTGGCACGCAAGCGACTGGAATGCCTACATCGCCCGACAGCCCGACTGCCACCCCTACACTCCCCGCGACAGCGCAGGCTGGACACACCAACGTGGGGGCAACCATACCGGGCGGCTCCTCGCCCTCCTCCCAGCAGGCCGACACGGGTGGCACAACTGCCTCATCTACCCATAGCGGCGCAACGTGGAATTGCCTGGGCGATACACTTTTGTTCGAAGGCCCCTCGTCGCTTCTGCTCTCACTCCAACTCGAATTCTGGACAATACTCAGCACATCTCTCGCGGGAACGATCATCTTCTGCGGCATGCTCGCTCGAGCAGCCAGAAGGCTAAATAAAGAATACCTGTGCGGGATGTTGTAAGGCGGCTTTCGCGATCACTGAGCCTGCCGGCCGGTGCAGGCTTGGAGCCGGCCCTGGTTCCAGGCTGACCGCTGCGCTATCGTAGCCGCTGATAGCATCTGGGAAGGTCAGGCTGGCAATCCCGTTTTGCACGCTCAGCACGCCAATGCTCACCGGTGTATTATCGTGGAGCAGCCAGCCCTGATAGATTTGCTTCCCCTGGAGCTTCGGCAAACCGTGCAGCACCAGCACGGTGATGTTCTGCTGTGGCAGGTAGAGCAGCGAGCCGCTGGCAGACTTCGCCGTCTGCGTGCCCGCAACGTTGTACACCTCTACTACCTGGCGGCGTAGCATGCTTATCTGTTCTGACTGCGTGGCATTCGTTTGCTGCAATTCGCTCAACTGGTGGTTCAACTGTATGCTGCTAGCTTGCAACGTGGCTACCTGGTGTTGCAGCGCAATATTCCACACTGTCATGCCGCCTGTGAGCAGGACTAACAGGAGAGCGGCGACTGCAAGCAGGCGAGTCGCCCAACCGGCACGGCGCCTGGTGATCTGGCGGGTCCCAGGCCGAAGAGGAATAGGCCGGCTTTCCCGGCGGATGGCCTCCATCACTCGCTCTTTCAAGGCAGGCGAGGGTGCGACTTGCGGAGCAGTGAGGGGAAGGATGCTGGCTGCCGTCCTCAGCCCTTGCATCAGGCTGCTACATTTCGCGCAGGTGGCCAGGTGCGCCTGTGCGGCCTGGCGTTCTTCCGGTGTGATGGCACCCAGCACGTACGCGCCCGATAATTCTTCAAATTCTTCGCAGGTCATTTAGGCTGCTCCTCAGTTAGTCTACTTGACCACTATTACGTCAGAAAAGCTCAAGTAGATTACCATCGCCAGAACAGTATATCCTATAGAAAATGTACCTGCTGCTTAAAGGGGCATCACTGACTGATCTTCACAGGCGAACAGGCCGAGATAATCATCACCAAAACCGGCCGCCCTGAGTTCATTGTACGCCTGTGTGGCCTGCTGTATGCTGTCGAAAACGGCCACAACCAAAGCAGTTGTCTCTTCTGCCATAGCGGCATATCCTTCCTGAGGAACCATATCGAGGCACTGCCCCTGGTAGACTACCCACCATGAAGAATACGGATTAGCGGGCCTTTTTGTGACATAGCCAGCGCCTGGTAAAGAACAAGCAGGGGAACATGAACGGGCGGAGGAGGTGGGATTCGAACCCACGAGGGCTATTCACCCTACACGATTTCCAGTCGTGCTCACTAGGCCACTATGAGACTCCTCCAAACGGCGGAGAGAGTGGGATTCGAACCCACGAGGGCTATTCACCCTACCGCTTTTCGAGAGCGGCACATTCGACCACTCTGACATCTCTCCGCTGCGCAGTATAGCATATCTCCTGGGGCATGACAAGCTTACATTTCCTTCAATTCCCCTTGCTCGTAGAGCCAGCGCGCGAACTGCATGTGGTGATCGTTCGCGATACGCTGCTGCATCTCGCTGTTCGAGTAGAGGTGATCGCGCAAATACACCAGCCTGACGGCTTCATCCCATCCAAACCCGCTTTTCATTAAAGCATCAAGTTGAGCCTGCTCATTGCCCATTCCCGTGGAGAAATGCCCGTTGGCCTGTCGCACTGATCGGTCTGGCCGCTCGCCGTGTTCAGACGACTGTGAGCTGTTTTTCATACTATACCTCGCACAAATCCATATTTCCTGGCACGCGCCAGACGCTGTTACTGCTTGATATCGGCCGCTCGTGCGCCGCCCTTGAACTTCACCGGACCAAAATGGGCCCTGTTGGGCTGTTAGGGACTTTTGGCTTAGCAAATAAGCGACTAACGTCAATATAAAAATGCTGCCTGCCTCGCTACACTGGCAACATAAACAAGGTCTGGAACGATAGGAGCAACTCAGGAAGGAACCTTTCAAGAAGGATTTCTTCATGGGTGCATTAGCGACTGATGAGGATGCATGGACAGAGTATGTGGCCACCCGCCACCCGGCGCTGCGCGACGAGTTGATAACCAGGTATATACCCCTCGTGCGTTTTGTGGTCGGCAGATTGGGTATTCCTTCGGTCGGCTTACTAGACCAGGAAGACCTGGTAAGTTTTGGAATCATCGGCCTCATTAACGCCATTGACCGCTTCGATCCCGCGCGGGGCATTCGCTTTGAAGCATTCGCCACCTCGCGCATTCGAGGCGCGGTGATCGACCAACTGCGGGCTATCAACTGGTTCCCGCGCTCGGCATTGAGGCGAATTCGGCAGGTGGAAAGCGCGCTGGCCGAACTGGAGCAGCGCCTGGGACGTTCTCCCGCAGAGGAGGAGGTCGCAGCCGAAATGGGTGTGCCGCTCGACCGCTACCGCCATATGTTGCAAGAAGCCAGCACGACTATTTTCTCACTCGATGCGCCATTAAATGCCCTTTCGGCGGAGGATGATACGGTCTCGGTGGCTGAATTGCTGGAAGACGCGCACACGCCTGGTCCGGCAGAGCAACTGGAAAATGACGAGATGCTTACCTTACTTAGTTATGCTATTGACCAATTACCGCCGCGCGAAAAGCAGCTCTTATCCCTTTATTATCAAGAAGAAATGACGATGAAAGAAATAAGTAACATTTTGCGTGTTTCGGAGTCTCGCATTTGCCAGCTTCACATGCAGGCCATTGCGCGCCTGCGAAGTGCGATGAATACACTCTTTGTCTCTCATCAGCCGAAACAGCTACACAAGGAAAGGAACCGGTATCAACATGCTCGTATTGAGGCGAAAAGTCGGTGAACGTATCATCCTGGATGGGGTAATCAGCGTATCCGTGCTTGCGGTTGAGGGTGAGCGGGTCAAAATTGGCATCACGGCTCCCGCGGATGTAGCGATTGTGCGCGAGGAGCTGCTGAAAGGCACCACTACCGCTCGCGCAGAGCCAGAGCCTGCGCCGCAGCACTAATGCACGGCATCCGAAGGGGAGCAGACGCATGCGTCTGCTCCCCTTCGGATGCCGTGGCGGTTTATTCTGCCGGGATTTCTGTCTCGACCTTATAGCCGTTCGTTGGCTCTAGCACCTCGGCCTGCTTCGGCTCATGGATCGCTTCTTCCTTGATGTAGGCTTCCGTCATCTCACGTGCCAGGTCGTCGTGGTACTGCACCGGCGGGGACTTCATCAGGTACGCGCTCGGCCCCTCGAGCGTCCCGCTGATACCCCGATCCAGCGCCAGCTTCACCATGCGCACCGCGTCGATCACCACGCCCGCCGAGTTGGGCGAGTCCCACACCTCCAGCTTGAGTTCCACGTTCAACGGCACATCGCCAAAGGTGCGTCCTTCCAGGCGGATGTAGGCCCATTTGCGGTCCGACAGCCACTCCACGTAGTCCGATGGCCCGATATGCACGTTGCCCTCACCCAGGTCGTAATCGAGCTGGCTCGTCACCGCGTTGGTCTTGCTGATCTTCTTCGACTCCAGCCGCTCGCGCTCCAGCATGTTGTAGAAATCAGTGTTACCGCCCACATTCAACTGCATCGTGCGCTCAAGTCGCACGCCGCGCTCTCGGAAGAGCCGCGCCAGCTTGCGATGAACGATAGTCGCGCCCACCTGGCTCTTGATGTCGTCGCCGATCATCGGCAGCCCGGCCTCTTTGAAGCGCTCCTGCCAGTACGCCTCGCGCGCGATAAACACAGGGATGCAGTTTACAAATCCTACCTTCGCGCGCAGGAGTTGCTCAACGTACCACTTCGTCGCCGTCTCGGAGCCGACCGGCAGGTAGTTAATCACGACATCCGTTCCGCTATCCTCGAGAATCTTTACGATGTCATCCGTCGAGGCCTTCGACTTGGTAATCACCCGCGAGAGGTATTTCCCGAGGCCATCGTGTGTCATTCCGCGGGAGACCTTCACGCCCAGGGGTGGCACGTCCGAAAATTTATAGGTATTATTGGGAGCCGCGAAGATGGCTTCACTGATATCCTTCCCTACCTTATTTTGATCAATATCGAATGCAGCAGAGAATTCGATATCGCTGATATGGTAGCCACCCAGATTAACATGCATCAAGCCAGGGACGAAATCGTCTGGCTGCGCATTGCGATAGTACTGAACGCCCTGCACGAGCGAACTGGCACAGTTTCCCACACCGATAATAGCTACGCGAACTTTCTTACGATTGGACATGTTCCTTGTTCCTTGTTCCTTTCCCGGGATATGCGCCGCTTCAACGCCTATCCCTCTACAGAGGTCGGTTAAATCTGTTCATAGTATAGCCCGTAATCAAGCTGGTTGACTATAACATCCCTTACATCTCTGCTGTGAAGGATCTCACACCTTGTCTTTTAATCTCCCAGGCCGATTGTTCTCAATAGTAGGGATAGTATACACTACTATACTCTTCTGTCGTTGAAAAATAGCATATGACCCCTGGTTACTTGTTCTTGATCGTGTAGCCCATTTTTCCCACTTAAATGTGAGATAAATGCAACAGCCGTTACAATATTTCAGAAGCTTCCAGAATTAGCGATACGCCGCCCGGTTGAGTAAATATAACAACTTCAATATTTTTACAACCGTATCTATACTTCTTGATAACGGTATTCGCCTGGCAGCGATGCTATGCTGATTTAACGCTTATGAGTTTGTTGGCGAACTGTAAATGTGCAGGATTGCAATAAACAAGCTCTTGGAAAGGCAGATGTTCATGAATCGGCGAAAAAAAGTCCTGGTGATCGGCCTGGATTGTGCCCCACCAGAACTTGTTTTCGAACAATGGCGCGATGAGTTGCCGAATTTCAAGCGAGTCATGGATCATGGCGCGTGGGGAAAACTCGAAAGCTGTATTCCCGCCATCACCGTCCCCGCCTGGAGTTCGATGATGTCCAGCAAGGATCCTGGCACGCTCGGCTTTTATGGCTTTCGCAATCGCGGCGACTATTCGTATGAGAAAAATACCCTGGCCAATTCAAATTCTGTGAAAACCGACCGCGTCTGGGACATCCTCTCGCGCGCGGGTAAAAAAGTGATCACGGTTGGCGTGCCGCAGACCTATCCACCCAAGCCGGTCAACGGTATTCAGGTCGGATGCTTCCTGACTCCCTCTACGAAGAATCCCGAAAGGCCCTACACCTATCCGGCGTCGGCGATGCAGGAGATCGAAGCCACGGTCGGTGACTACCTGGTTGATGTTCCTAATTTCCGTACCGATGACAAGGATTACCTGCTGCGGCAAATTTACACGATGACCGAGAAGCGCTTCAAACTCGTCAAGAAGTGGATCGCGCAGAAGGACTGGGACTTCTTCATGTTCGTGGAGATGGGGACCGACCGCATTCATCACGGCATGTGGAAATTTCACGATCCCACGCACCACAAGTACGAAGTGCATCCCGTGTATAACGAAAGCATTCACAACTACTACCGCTATCTCGATACCGAGATCGGCCAGATTCTCGACCTGGTCGACGAGGACAACACGACTGTCTTCATCGTCTCCGATCACGGCGCGAAGAAAATGGATGGCGGCATCTGCGTCAACGAGTGGCTCATCCGCGAGGGCTACCTGGCCCTCAAGTCGATGCCAACCAGCCTGACCTCCATCGATAAATGCGAGATCGACTGGAGCCGGACTAAAGTCTGGGGCGATGGCGGCTACTATGCCCGCATCTTCCTGAATATCGAGGGGCGTGAGCCACAGGGCATCGTCAAGCCCGAAGAAGTCGAGGCGCTGCGCAACGAACTCAAGGCGAAGTTCGAGGCCATCGTTGACCCTGATGGCGTCAACATCGGCACGACTGTGTATAAGCCACGAGAAATTTATCACGAGACCAACGGTGTGCCGCCCGATCTGATCGTCTACTTCGGCGATCTCTTCTGGCGCTCCGTGGGCTCAATCGGTTATGGCTCGATCTACACCTTCGATAACGATACGGGGCCGGATGACTGCAACCACGCTCAGTTCGGCATTGTCATCAAGCACGATCCCGACGACGATTTCGGCCCTGGCGGTCATGAACTCACGGGCCTGCAGTTGATGGATATGGCTCCAACTATTCTCAAACAACTCGACGTTCCTGTTCCTGCGGATATGCAGGGCAGGGCATTTTAAACATTGTAACCTGGAGGAAGAAACGCTTCATGTCTACGAATAAGGGTTTTACTATCTGGTTTACCGGACTCTCCGGCGCGGGCAAAAGTACGCTTTCCGAGGCGATCGAAGAACGCCTCAAGGCGCGCGGGCGCAATGTCGAGATCCTGGACGGCGATATCGTACGTACGCACCTGAGCAAAGGCCTGGGCTTTAGCAAGGAAGACCGCGATACCAACATCAAGCGCATCGCGTTTGTGTGCGGCCTGCTCACTCGCAACGGCGTCGCGTGCATCTCCGCCGCGATCTCCCCTTACCGGGAAACGCGGACATGGGCCCGTGACCACATCGGCAACTTCATCGAGGTGTTCGTCAAGTGCCCCATCGATGTTTGCCGCCAGCGCGATGTGAAGGGCCTCTATAAGCTGGCCGACGAGGGCAAGATCAAGGGCTTCACCGGCGTTGACGATCCCTACGAAGAGCCGGAACACCCGGAACTGGTCGTCGAGACCGACAAAGAGACTATCCAGGAGAGCGTCGCGCGTATCTTCGCGAAACTGGAAGAGCTGGGCTATCTCGAGCCAGAGGAAGAGGCCCTGGAAGATTCGAAAATCGTGACTGACCGCCTTATGGCGCTTGGTTACCTATAAAGCGGGATATTACGATGGAAAACACATTAATCGCTCCTCATGGCGGGGAGCTGGTCTTGAATATGGCAAGCGAGCAGGAGCGCGCGGAATTGCGCGAAATCGCCCACTCGCTCCCGCGTGTAGCTATCGGTTCGCGTCAGCTTGCCGACCTGGAGATGCTCGCTATCGGTGCATATAGCCCCCTGAGCGGCTTCATGACGCGCGACGATTATCGCGCTGTGGTCGAGACGATGCATCTGAGCAACGGTCTGCCCTGGTCGATCCCGATCACCCTATCGGTGAGCCGCGAGCAGGCGGACTCCTTGAAGGAGGGGAGCCAGGTCGCCCTCGTCAACGCGCAGGGGACGCTGCAGGCCGTCATGACGGTTCAGGAGCAGTTCGGCTACGACAAGCAGCACGAGGCCAGCAAGGTCTATCGCACGACGGATGAAGCGCATCCCGGCGTGAAGGTACTGTACGAACAGGACGAGGTGCTGCTGGGCGGCCCGCTACGTATCGTCGCGCTGCCGGAGCAAGCATTCGCGAAATACCGCTTCACGCCCACGCAGTCCCGACAGATGTTCGCTGAGCGCGGCTGGAAGCGCGTCGTCGGTTTCCAGACGCGCAATCCCGTGCATCGCGCGCACGAATATATCCAGAAGTGCGCCCTCGAGACCGTCGATGGTCTCTACCTGCACCCGCTCGTCGGCGATACGAAGGGCGACGATATCCCCGCCGATGTACGCATGCGCTGTTACGAAGTCCTGTTGGAGAACTACTATCCGAAAGACCGTGTCATCCTGGGCGTGCTGCCCGCAGCTATGCGCTATGCCGGCCCACGCGAAGCCATTTTCCATGCCATCATGCGCAAGAACTATGGCTGCTCCCACTTCATCGTCGGGCGCGATCACGCCGGAGTGGGCAACTACTACGGCACGTACGATGCCCAGCGTATCTTCGCCGAGTTCGATGCGGCACAGCTCGGCATCACGCCCATGTTCTTCGACCACACCTTCTTCTGCCGCGTCTGCGATGCGATGGCGTCCTCCAAGACCTGCCCGCATGGCAGCGAGCAGCACGTCACCTTGAGCGGGACCAGGGTGCGCCAGATGCTGCAAGCCGGCCAGATACCGCCTCGCGAGTTCTCTCGTCCCGAGGTCGCCCAGGTCCTCATCGAAGCCATGCGCCAGCCCGTCGCGTAGCTGCGTAATAGTAGAAGAGACTGTACCGGGTAGATGTCTGACCGTAGCCTATCCATATAGACATGGAAGGTGTAAAATGTAGTGGTGCTCCTGGCGGGTGCCAGGTTACGTCGCTGGTTAATATCAGTCACGAATGGGCACCACTACATTCATTTAGCCGAGGTATTTGTAGGAGAGTCAATTATGCTCATTGCTCGGGCGCCGATGCGCATCAGCTTTGGCGGGGGCGGAACTGATCTGGAAGCGTACTATAGCAGGTATGGTGGGCTGGTGATCAGCACAACTATCAATAAGTACTTTTACGCAATCGTGACCACGGATGATGCCGATGACCTGCAAGTCATCTCTGCCGATTACCGCTCCCTGTTTCGCCATACGCCCTATAACGACCTATTCTGGAATGGCGACCTGGCGCTGCCCAAAGCGGTTCTGCACCACTTTGGTATCAGGCGCGGCATCAACCTGTTCGTTGCCAGCGAGGTGCCGCCGGGCACCGGCCTCGGCTCATCCAGCGCGGCTGCCGTGACACTTGTGCGTGCCATCTCCACGCTCATCGAGCAACCCATGACTAAGCAGCAGGTGGCGGAACTGGCCTGCTCGATAGAAATCAACAAGATGGGCATGCCAATCGGCAAGCAGGATCAATTCGCCTCGGCTTTCGGCGGGCTGAACAGAATCGCCTTCACGACAGAGGGCGTCAGCGTCGAGCCGCTGCGTATCGCGCCAGAGGTGCGCCAGGCCCTGGAGCGCCGCCTGATGCTCTTCTTCACCGGTAGCTCGCGAGAATCGACCTCGATCTTGAAGCATCAGCGCAAATCGACCGAGGAGCGCAATGATGATGTGATGCAGGCGCTGCACAATATCAAGCAGGTCGCAGTCGATGTGCAGGACTGCCTGGAAGAGGGCAACCTGGATGAATTCGCACGCCTCATGGACTATGCCTGGCAGGAGAAACGCCGCCTGGCGCCCGGTCTTTCCACCAGCTTCATCGACGGCTGGTACGCGCTGGCTCGTGAACATGGAGCGGCAGGCGGCAAAATCACCGGCGCGGGCGGCGGCGGATTCCTGCTGCTGTACTGCGTGGAGGAGCGTCAGCAGGCCGTGACGGAAGTCTTAGAGCAAAGCGGCCTCAAACGCATGAACTTCCATTTTGATCAGCAGGGGGCGACGGTTCTCCTGAATGTCGCCAACTTCAATAATCTCTGGGTTGCGCCCTACGGCGAGCACCCAAGCGGTGAGCTAGCAATTCCGGCACCCAGTAGGGACGAGTTTGTGGAGTTTAATAAACAAGATAAAGGGGAATACGCATCATGGAATCGGTTTCAACCTATTTTAGCGAGGTAGAGCAGATGCTGCGCGCCATCTCGCTGGCTGATCTGCGCCGGGCCCTCGACATCCTCGAAGAGGCCTACTATGACGGGCGGCGCATCTTCATCCTCGGCAACGGTGGCAGCGCTGCCACCGCTTCGCACTTCGCGCTGGACCTGGCGAAGAACACCATCATGGTGGGCGCACCCCGCGTCAAGGCCATTTCGCTGACCGATCACGTCCCGCTGATTACCGCATGGAGCAACGATACCCACTACGAGCATATCTTTGCCGAGCAACTGACGAACCTGCTGGAGCCAGGCGATGTCATCATCGGCATCAGCGCGAGCGGTAACTCGCCCAACGTCATCAATGCCGTCAAACTGGCACAGAAGAACCGCGCAGCAACCATCGGCCTGCTGGGCGCGAACGGCGGCCAGCTCAAGCACTTAGTAGATGCCTACGTGCTTGCTCCCGGCCAGAATATCGAGCAAGAGGAAGACGCGCACATGATCCTGGCGCACGTCATCACTCGCCACATGCGCGAGGTCGTGCGCTCCTATGCCCAACGGCTGGCGATACAGGAACAAATTAACGTCTGAAGAACTCCACCGTCTTTTCGATGCCTTCTTCCAGCGTTACCCGCGGCTTCCAACCCAGCACGCGCGCGGCCTTGCTGCAATCGAAGTAGGCCAGGTAGATATCACCGGGGCGCCTGGGCGCGTGTTCGATCTCCGGTGTATACCCGGTAATTTTTGCCAGGATGCGATATATTTCGTTGACCGATGTACCCCTACCCGTGCCAAGACAGAAGATATCGTTATCTCCCAGTCCAAGTGCCATCACATTCGCCCGCGCCACATCCTCGACGTAGACATAATCTTTCTTCTGCTCGCCGTCCCAGTCGATGCGTACCTCCTGGTGATCGAGGAAGCGCTTTGCGAAGATCGCGATCACCCCTGCCTCACCGTTGGGGTCCTGGCGCGGACCGTAGACGTTACCGTAGCGGAAAGCAGTATACGCCAGTCCATGCTCCTCTTGCCAGTAGCGCAAATAATGCTCCGCCATCAGCTTGGTGATGCCATAGGGCGATTCAGGGCGCTGAGGTGTCTCTTCCGTGATTGGCAGCGAGGCAGGTGTGCCATACGTCGCGCCGGATGAGGCGAAGATGACCTTCCGCACCCCGACGCGCGTGCAGTTCGTCAGCACGTTCAACAGGCCGAGCACATTCACACGCGCATCAAGCTTCGGATTTTTCGTCGAAATCGACACGCTATGCTGCGCTGCCTGGTGGCTCACCACCTCTGGCTGTACCTCGTCAAAGATACTTTGAAGCGTCCCATCGTCCGTAATGTCGGCATAATAGAAGCGCGCCCGCGGGTTCAAATTCGCTCGCTTCCCACCGCCTTCTTCCCAAAGATTATCGACAACCGCGACCTCGTGGCCTGCGGCGATACACTGATCGACGATATGCGAACCAATAAAACCAGCCCCACCCGTTACCAGTACTCTCATTAAGACTAAGCCTTTCTGTATCTACCATGGTGATAGTTCCTTCAGGGATTGTATCGCTCTCACACAAATTGTTCAAGAGCGTATTGTAATTCCTGCGGATTCGCCAGTACGGGGAAAATGCGCAGCCCTGTCTCCGTACGTAGCCGGTCAAGCGCATCACTATTTTGGGGATCGAGCATGGCGACCGTCAGTGTGTCCCGCTCACGCCCGAGCGGGAAGCAGCGCAGCTCTTGCGCCAGTGTAGGCGTCACGAGTTGCTGGAGGGCCTTGGGCAACTTACGAGGCAGGAGCGTCAGGTATGGGATACCGAGCTTGCGGGCCAGCGCCGGCAACTCCTCATCGATGGGCTCAATCGTCCGTGCATACTCCGATTGGCCTGGCCGCGTTGTTTTTCGCGGCTTTTCAGGATGCCACTCGTAGCGCAGTTGCGCAATACAGGCGGTGTCGATGCAGCATGCTGTGCTCGACTGTATCTCTTGAAAGCCACTGTGGCCGATCGTTACAGTGTGGGGCCGTAACATCTCCGGCTGGCTCATATTGTGGACGCGCCAGAGCAGTGCTTCCCAAAGGCGCGCTTGCACGATCTCTCCACCCTGCTGGGTGGAATCGCGCAGCACAAAATACATCGTATGGCCGTGCAGAAACATTTGATCGGTTTTGCGAACGAGCACTCGCAGGCTATCGACCAGGTGCGTCGTAGAGCATATCGCCAGATCATGCCTGGCATCAATGTCATAGTGCAACCTGATCGCCACCAGTGCAATCGCTTCAACTTCGCACGCGAGCAACTGCTGTATAGCAGCATGTACCGGTGTGAGCGTATCGATCGTCGTGCAGGTATAAGGCGACTGCGCCGTCTCCTTCGGAGGAAAATCCCTGGTTTCGTTAACGTTGTTGCCCATCCTGGTATCCCTTATATTCTACCTCTCCAAAATGAGATTACTGCAACAAAACGTATTAGTATGTACTGTCATCTTACACGAGGCATGTTAGGAAAAAGCAGCGATAAGGTTATGTTCTAGTTAAGACACTTACATCGCGGTTGAGTTTCCGTCAGCTTAAACTCGAACTCACCGCGTAGTATTTGATCAGCATATTCATCGGCTCCAGCGTTGTATCGAATTTGACCAGCAGGTGATCTGATTGCTGCATCAGGTCATAGAGCAGCGCGGCAATCATTGCTTCATCCGCCTCCAGGATAGCGCGAAAGCCTGGCAGGATATCACCGAAGATGGCACCCGCGCTGTCGAGAATGGTTGCCAGGGCCGCGTCTATTTCAGGCAGAAGCGGAATGGCCTGCAGCAGGGGGGCGAATTGCACGGTAAATGGAGCCGACTTGCTGTAATTTCCTTGCCAGCTCAGCAAGCTGTGGGTAATCGCCGCGAAGGCTAGATCCCAGCGTCCCGCGTCGGTGAGGACGAGATTCACTGCGTCCACGTCATCCTGCTCTGCCGACCTGGCGGTTGATATGCTCACCGCCTCATCACCCGGCTCAGGCTCGAGCAAACCAACCATATCGGTACTCGCGTCGAAGCGTTCGAGGATGCACTCGGTGGCGTCACTCAACAGATGGCAGATGGGCTCCATCCTGTCCAGTGTACGATTGATGGTTTGTAACTGCGTCCATACCTGCTGGCGATGACGCACACTACGCCTGCCATCACCTCTTGCAGCCTGGCCGGTCGAAATTTCATACTCGCCCGGCGCACCCGGCCGAGCTTCTGGTTGCGATAGCGCCGCAAGCCTCGGCAGCGCCGTTTCGTATAGAAAATCAATGCGGCAGAACAGGTGGTGGAGACTAAAACTCAGCACATCCAGGTCATCGATATGTGCCCGGTTATGAAAATATGCCACAAGTTGCGCGAGGATTACCGCCAGCCCTCCCGTCGCGGCCAGATCAGGCGCGTGTCGCTCTTCCTCACTGTTTATAGGCCGTTCTTCCCCATCTTCATACGTCAGTTCGACCGTTTCCTCGTTAATCAGCAACTCGCGTTCAGAGACGGATGCCGCCATTTTTCGGCTTCTTTTCTCTTGCTCATCAATGTTCTGACTCTTCATACCTGACCCTCCCAACACAACAACGTCAGCTTTCTCACTTTCCATTGTACCCATCTGACCTAATCTCTGATAGGGGAGATAAGTCCCGCCTACTTGCGTTCAATACATATATTCAGAATAATGAGAAGTGTCGAAAAGAATAGTAATTCATGTGAATTTGTATAACTAGTGGGAATATCTCGATGCATTTCAAACATATCACCCTCAGCGTCATACTTTTGGCTGCTCTGCTCTTGCTACTGGCCGCGTGTGGAGGTGGAAATACGAGCAATACCGCTGCACCTTCGCCGACCATCCAATCGGGCACAGTAGCTGCGAGCACACCGGGAACCGCCCCCATCGTCGTGCTCACGCCTACCACACAGGGAGGAAGCATCTCGAAGCAAACCGTCTCTCTCGCTGATCGCACTCTCACGTTGGAGCAGGTCAGTCAGAAGCCGGGGGCCGACACCTCATCCACAGCCGTCAGTATCACCATCACGATTACCGACACCTCCGTCGCCGCCATCCAGAATAAATCAACCTTCTATCAACTCATCAGCGCCGAAGGTGACGCTTTTAGCACCCAGTCCAGTGTCACTTCAGGCTTTTACAGCGCCATCGCCTCGCGGCAAACCCGCAGAGGCACAATCACCTTTCAGGTCCCGGCCGGCGCTGCGCAGCGCTTGCAATTGCTCTACCGACCAGAAGTCGCCACAGAGACGGTGCTCTTCCCCTTGAATAAATAGCTTGTACCTGCATCCTCGTCATGTTACAATGCAACAAACGAGCGTATCGATATCAAACGATCACAATCTTGATGGAGCATCGGTAGAAATACATGGACGAGCAGGTGGGAGCCGATTTGGAAGCCGGGGCCTCGATAACCAGTGTCACAAATGCGAGCGACGAGGGCATTGAATCATTCTCCGCGCGTTACCCCTTTTCTCTGGACGCCTTTCAAATAGAAGCTATGCAGCAGCTTGACGCCGGGCAATCCGTACTCGTTGCCGCCCCGACCGGCACCGGCAAAACGCTCGTCGCGGAATATGCTATCTGGCGGGCGCAGCAGCGCGGCCAGCGAGTCATCTACACCACCCCGCTCAAGGCGCTCTCGAACCAGAAATACCGCGATATGCGCACGCTCTACGGTAATGACGCGGTGGGACTCGTCACCGGCGACATCGTCGAACATAGCACCGCCAGCATCGTGATCATGACTACCGAGGTCTACCGCAACATGCTGCTGGAAGATGGGGCGGATCGCTTCATCGAGGAAGAGGACACCGAGCCGGCTCCACCGGCGACATTGCCAGGAAACGACCCGCTCGCCAATGTAGGCTTCATCGTCTTCGACGAACTGCATTACCTCAGCGATATCGAGCGCGGCCCCGTCTGGGAAGAGGCCATCATCTGCTCGCCGCCGCATATCCAGCTCGTCGGGCTCTCAGCCACGGTCAGCAACGCCACCGACCTGGCCGATTGGATCAGCAGGGTTCACCGCTCTATCGCACTCGTGGTGAACGAGCAGCGTGCCGTCCCCCTGGAACACTACTACTACCTCGATGGCAAGCTTCACCTGGTCATGGATGCCGACGGCAGGCGCGTGGAGCGCTTCCCGAACATCGGCGGGGAAGCCCGCCTCGCCAGGATGCGCGGGCAGAACCGCGTCTACACCTTCGGCGATGAGGACGAGGACGAGGAACCAGTATCAACCGTATTTAGTAGTGGCGCTCGCCCTGGTAATCTTCCAACGGCCCGCGAGCCGCGCCAGGCTCAAAAGCCTATTGAACATCCGACACCCGAGCCCGGCGAAGTGCTGACGGTTCTGCGCCAGGCCGATCTGCTGCCTTGCCTCTACTTCCTGCCGGGGCGCAGAGCGGTAGAAGACGCGGCCATTGGTGCCTCGTTCCACCTCTTCACCTCGCCTGAAGAGGAGGCGATCATACGCGAAGAGGTCTCTATCTGGCTTGAGCATTTACCGAAAGAGGACCGCAATCTGCGGCAGGTGCATGACCTCGGGAGCCTGCTGCCACGCGGGCTGGCCTATCACCACGCCGGCTTGCTGCCAGGCCTCAAGGTGCTCGTCGAAACGCTCTTCCAGCGTGGCCACCTGCGCGCGGTATTTGCCACCGACACCCTGGCCCTCGGCATCAACATGCCGGCGCGCGCCGTCGTCGTCGGTAGCCTCAGCAAGTTCGACGGCCAGGAGATGCGCCTCTTAACCCCCAACGAATATCGACAGTTAACGGGGCGCGCGGGCCGGCGCGGCATGGACAGGCGCGGCGCCGCCGTCATCCCCTATTCACCCTGGGAGCAATTCGAAGAATCGTTCCAGCGTATCACCGCCGAACTGCTCCCCGTTACAAGTTCCTTTATCATCCGCTATAATTCTGTGCTCAACCTCTGGCGTCCTGGCGATATTGCCCACCTGCGGCGCATCTGCGCATCCAGCCTGCGCGAGTACCAGCGCTACGTGTTGTGGGAGCAGCGCGAGATAGCTCGCCTCGAAAGAGAGGCGAAGCATACACTCAAGGGCAAGAAAGCCGGCAAGAAAAAAGGTACGGCCTCCGCGGCAGCGATCGAAGCTTTGGAGAAGCGGCGTCAAAGGATCGGTGCGCACCCGCTCAGCCGAGCCGGGGCCGCAGAGATGGACGGCACCGTTTTCGCCCTGCGCGCGCTCGGCTATATCGACCCGCAGGAGCAGTTGACCCTCAAGGGACGGCTGCTGCGCAGCATCTTTCACCCGGCAGGCATCTTCCTGGTCGAGTTGATTACCAGGGGCGCTCTCGACGAGTTGACGCCGGCGGAACTGGCCGAGGTATGTAGCTGGTTCACCTTTGATCACGAGCGCCGCCTGTTTAATCGCAACGTCTTGAACAGCAGTCTGTTACAGGTCCGCCGCGAACTCTGGCGCGTCACCCAACACGTGCGCGGCATCGAAGAGCAGGCAAGCATCAACGGCTCGCCTGGCATCGTTGCCGATTTTCACGGCGTCGCCCTGGCCTGGTCGCGCGGCATGACCCTCAGCGGCTTGCTGCGGCGTATTGAACTGGCCGAGGGCGACCTGTTGATGCTCCTGAACCAGACTATCGACCTGCTCCAACAGGTACAGGCGGCTGTCGGCCAGCTTGCCGACGCCCGCGACTTCTGGCCCGATCCCGACGCGCCAGGCGGCGCATCCGCCAAGCACGAAAAAAAGCGTCTCACCTCCCTCCAGCTCCAGCGCGAACGCCTGGATCACCTGCGCCCGCTGCTGGCGCAGGCAGCTTCCTCGCTCCTGCGTGGCATTATTCTGCAAAGCCGCAGCGTCCCCTCGATGGCCGTACAGGTCGGCAGCGAACAGTTATTGCTCGATGCCGAGGAAGACACCGACCCACACGACGTAACAGGGGAAGTATAACCCACCAAATTGTCCTATACCCCTACTAATCGCCCGAACTACCCCGTTTATTGGCAATGTATGGAAGAGTTGGAGCTTACCCGTGGGGCGAGTGTCGCAAAAAGGTTAAGGTTCGTCAACCCTTGCACATTACTTTGGTCATGTGGCTTAGCTGCATCCATTGTAAGCAGGAACTAAATTGGCTAACATGTACAAGCGTAAGGAAAATTCAGGTTATTTTAAGAAGAGGTAGTTTGAATGAATGCTGAAGCCTTAGTTGGTACAGTACTGGGAACATGCACGCTGCAACAACTGATCGGGCAGGGAGGGATGGGAGCGGTGTACCTGGCACAACAATCGCGACCACGCCGGCAGGTTGCCGTAAAGGTATTGCTGCCTACGACGCCGCTGAAACCGCACCACCTGGCCGCGTTCCTGGAACGCTTCCGGCGCGAGACCGATGCGGCGGCTTCATTAGAACATCCAAACATCATGCCCGTCTATGAATACAGCGAGCAGGATGGGCTGGCTTACCTCGTGATGCCCTACGTCAGCGGTGGGACGCTCCGCGATGTAATGGAGCGCGAGGGGCAACTCCTTCTCCCAAAAGTCGTCAACTATCTTGAACAACTGGCCGCCGCGCTCGATTTCGCGCACGCACGCGGCGTTGTTCACCGCGATATCAAGCCTGCCAATATTTTGCTTACACCTGAAGGCAGGCTCCTGCTGACCGATTTCGGCCTGGTCAAGATCGTCACTGAAGAGGGCATGGCGCGCGTACGTTTGACCGGCGCGGGCGCACCGGTAGGCACACCCGATTACATGTCTCCTGAGCAAGTCATGGGTGACGAGGTGGATGGGCGCGCCGACCTGTATTCGCTCGGCATCATCCTCTTCCAGATGCTCACGGCCACAACACCGTTCCAGGGCGAAACCCCTATGCAAATTGCCGCGCAGCAACTTCATGCGCAGCCGCCCATGCCGCGACGCTTCCGTCCAGATCTGCCCGATGCCGCCCAGCAGGTTCTTTTGAAGGCCCTGGCGAAACGCCCGGCAGACCGCTATGCCAATGGCCTCGAGCTGGCCACGGCTTTCCGCCTCGCGCTCAACAGCTTCGAGTTGCAAAGTGCGGCATCACAGACGAATGTCTTCGCTTCCAGTACCATCTCGGGCGATTTGGGGGCATCGGATTTATATCCGCAAAAGGGCCTTTTCGATCCGAAATGGCAGACCGGCGCGTTTTTGCCCGCCATGAATGTGCAGGGCAGTGGAGGTGACTTTGGCGGCAGCACTGCATCCGGCGGCATTCCCGCAGTGATGCCGGGAAAGTCGGCCCGCTCGACCGGCTTGCTCTCCCGCACTGGCATGTTCCCAAGCATCGGTTCAGGAGGAAGCGGGATGATGCGTGCGGTGAATACCCAGGCGCACGGTCCCTCGACCCAAACCGGGACGCTTTCCTCATCAACCTTCGCGCAATCGGCTATCAATCAGATGTCGCCTTCTATGAACGTTTCTACCGGTTCGCTCACCGTCCCCGACTATCAAAATGCTTCTCCCACCGTCAAATTGACCGGACCGGTCAAAGTAGTACAGGTACCTGTTGCCCCAGGTCAATATGTCACCGGGCTCCTGCCTGTACCGGAGGTAGTGCCGGGCACGCCCGAACCTCCTCGTCGTCCTCGTCTAGATTTGTTGAAGAAGATAGCCCTCGGCTTCGCCATCCTCCTCATACTTTCTGTCAGTGCCTTTGGCTTCCTGGCGGTGCGCTCGCATTTGAGCCAGCGCGGCACCACACTCTCGGGTACGACATCTGGCACGCCCAACGCTCAGGCCTCGAAAGCAGCGCAAGCAACGGCAACGGCAGAAGCCAACACCATCCTCTCCGATTCGTTGAGTACGAATATTCGTAACCTGCCGGAAGGGACCAGCTCCACGCGGGCCTTCGCCTTCAAAAACGGCGCCTATCACGTTACAAACCTCGGCAAGCAAGGAGTAGCGGTCGTTGTACCATTCGCATTGCCAAATATCCCGATGGTCTACCAGTTGACGATGAACGAAGTGCGCGGAGACGACACCTCGCCGGTCAATTCCTTTGGCATGATCTTCCGCTACACGCAGCAGAACAAAGCTGGGACAACAGCCAGCACCTTCTACAGCTTCGAGGTCGTCAATACCCCCGGCACGAATGGAAAATATTGGTTCTACAAGTACGATAGCAGCAGCGCCAACCCATGGACGCCTGTCTGGAGCCGGAACTTCGGAGCGGAGTTCCACGAAGGGCAGGGGTCGAAAGTGGTGAATACCATCAAGGTCCTTATGAATGGCGCTAATTTCTCCTTCGTGGTCAACGGCAAACTCGTCAATTCGAAGCCGGTAGTGGATAAATCGTATCCAACGGGCAACGTGGGGATGCTGGTGAACCTGGACGGCACAGAAATCGCTTTCTCCAACCTGCTTGTAATGGCGTTACCACGCTGAAAAAGCACCACTATGAACTTGGTACTTTGGTAATACCGATAAGGCAAGCGCATTGTCATACCTGCCCCTTATTTGTAAGATTGTTATATGGGGGATTTCTTCTCCTGATCTGAAAAGTGCCAGGAAGCAACGATAAGGGACAGATTTTAATGGATTCTGAAGCATTGATCGGGAAGGCTTTGGGGAGTTGCCTGCTGCAAGAGGTGATCGGTACCGGAACGATGGGTATCGTATACCGGGCCGTGCAGTCCCAGCCATTTCGCTCGGTAGCGGTCAAAGCATTCACGCGCGCGGCCACGCTAGAGATCCAGTACCAGATCGAGTTCCTGGATAGATCCCGGGGAGTTCTATCCCGTGTTGCTACGTTAGAGCATCCGCATATTGTGCCTGTATACGAGCATGGTGATATCGATGGCCTGGCTTATGTCGCCATGGCCAACATCCAGGGAGAAACGCTCGAAGAGATGCTGGGGCGTCGCGGCAGTCCAGGCGTGCTCTACCTCCCTCAAGCACTGCACTACCTTGAGCAGATTGCCTCGGCTATCGATTACGCTCACGCACAGGGTATTATTCACCGGGACCTCAAACCCGCCAATATCTTAATTACTCCCGATGACCAGATTTTTGTGGTAGATTTTCACCTTACCTCGCTGCTGACCGAGGGAACGATTGCCCCCATGCGCCTGTCACGCCCTGGTATGCTGGATTATATGTCGCCCGAACTGGTCATCGGCAAAGTCGTCGATGCGCGCGCTGATATCTACTCGCTGGGTGCTATGCTCTTCCGCATGGTGACAGGCTCACCTCTCTTTCAGGGTCAGACGCTCATGAAAGTCGCGACCAAACACTTGAAGGAAGTACCACCTTCACCGCGCGCGCTGCGCCCAGATCTTCCTGTGGCCGCCGAGCAGGCTATCCTCAAAGCGTTGGAAAAGAATCCGGCAGATCGCTATGAGTGTGCCAGGGACCTCGCCCTGGCATTTCGCCAGGCTATACAGGACCCTATACGTAGGGCGTTTCCGACCAGCATAAAGGCACAACCGCAGCTCCCCAAGGCGCAGCGGCAACCTGTCGTCTCCACAGCCATGGCTGTGAAACAAACTCCCGTCAGTATTTCTACCGATGCATTGTCTTTCGGCAGAAACATTTTTGCTGACCGCGCCGCTCCATCTGCGCAGGTTCCGGCGGTGACCACCGAGCCAGGATTTGCGCTTGAAGAACGCAGGCGAGCCACGGAAAACGCGGTGAACACGGGGCCTCGCGAGGAAGCAATTACAGGCAATATTGAGCCACTCAGGTCGCACGTTGCTCCATCGTCGGATCCCCAGATCGACAATTCAGCTAAACTGCATCAAGTATTCCAGCAACAACAGCAGGCACAGTTAACGCGCGAACTCCCTCCCTTCGAGCTAGCCATCACTGCACAAGAGAACACAGGAGCGACCGGCACTTTGAAATTGACCAGCCCTGCCAGGCTTATCTCTATTCCAGTCGCAGGCCAACCAGGGCAATACGTCACAGGTATCCTACCAAAGCAGCCCCTGCAAGCAGATGGCGAGGAAGCGCCCGTTCAAGCTCTGTCATCGCGTGCGCCGGCCCAACGGAAAAAGATACTCGGCCTGGCGTTGGCCGCGCTGCTCGTACTGCTCAGTTCGCTCGGATTCTGGGTCGTGCGCTCAGCAGTGACTCACCCGCTAGGGCAGGTTCGATCAGGGCAGGCCATAGTTAGCGGCGCACCCGACCTGGCTGCTACAGCTACGGCGCGCGCGATGGCAACGCTCGAAGCGAATACTATCCTCTTCGATCCTTTGTCGCGGAATATCCGCAACTGGCCGGTAATCACAAGTGGTACGTTGCTTTACCAGTTCAAAGATCAGGCGTACCATATCACCAACAACGACCCATCCAGGGTCGCTAATGCTATTTTGCCGGGCGAAAGCCTGAACCAGCCCTTTGCCTATACCCTCACTCTCGAAGAAATTCATGGCAATGATGCCTCGATCAACAACGAATTTGGCATGATCGTTCGTTTTACCTCGCAGCAGGCAAACGGCAAGCAAATTGTCAGGTTCTACTCATTCGAGGTACTCAATAAAAAAGGCGGCGAATACCAGTTCTGGAAATATGATAATAGCTCGGGTACAGGGGATCCATGGAAGGAACAGACGCATCATCCCTTTGGAGGCGAGTTTCACCAGGGGCAGGGAGTGAGAGCTATCAATATCTTCAAAATCCTGGTAAACGGGAAAAATTTCACGTTGATTGTTAATGGGAAGCAAGTTTGGAGCGTCTCTGATAGCTCCTTGACGAGCGGAAGTGTTGGAATGCTGGTAAATCTGAAGGGCACTGAGGTTGCATTCTCGGACCTGCGCCTGACCCACAATTAGTAAGCTACTGCTCCGACCGGCTGGCGCGCAGCGTAGAGGCGCAGCCTCGTTGCCGGTCGGAATAAGAGGAGCCCTACTGCTCCGACCGGCTGGCGCGCAGCTCGGAATAAGAGCGAGGAAGAAATGAGATGGGAACACCTTTACTGATTACTGTCACGCTGTGGATCACAGGATTCCTGTGTGTATTGAATAGCGCCTGCGCCATTTTCTTTCGCAAAAGGCGTCCCATCGAAGTTGCCACATATGTCGCGGCTGGACTGATCGAACTGGGCATCTTCGTCTTTGCCCTGCTGCTGCACCTCGGCATCCTCAAACATATCCCCTACCATCTCCCACCTGCTTTGCCGATCAATCGCTCCGAAATTGGCGCGGCCATCGCCGTCGGCATCGGCCTGTTCCCCGTCGCCTACTGGCATCGCTCCTCCTCCACACATATCCGCGAACTGATGGCGAAGGAGGCCCAGGAGACGCATAACCGCGAAGCCGCCGTGCGCGTGCGCGCTCCCGGCGAATGGATGAATTAGTCACCCCGGTGGACTTTCTTTCAGCGCCTGGGATTGGTCACCCATGTAATTCCTTTACACTGGACGCCAGGTCATGCACTGCTGCGACGAAGCACGCCATCGGGGGGCGGACGATGCCGGCGCCGACCTGCCCGACGCCTGGCAGGCGATGGGCGATGCCGGTGTTGATAACCGGCAGCAGGTTCTGGCGTACAACCTGGCGGATGTCGATGCCCAACGGGGCGCCGCGAAAACCCAGCGGCGGCAATTGATACTGGCTATTTTCGGTCACCGTGATATCGTACATCTCGGTGGTATAGCGCAGCGCATCGGCAGGGGTACCGCCGATAAACTGCACGATGGCCGGAGCGGCGGCCATGGCAAAGCCACCGGTGCCGGCCGTTTCCGTGATGGCGCTGTCGCCGATGTCGGGATTCGCATCCGCTTCTGTGTAACCGCTGAAATACAGGCCCTTGACGGGCTGCGCGGGGGCCACGTACCAGTGATCTCCCAGGCCGCTGACACGCATGCCGAAATCAGTACCGTTGCGCGCCATAGTGGTGACGACGCTGCTCCCAGGGATGCCGCGTGCCGCCAGGGTCATAGCCTTGCAGGACGCCATCGAGAGGTTGACGTAAAAGTGGTCGTTGCCGTGCATGAAACGCAACACGCCGGCGACTTCCTCGGAAGAGGCGCCCGTCTCGACGAGAAAGGGTGCGATCTCGCGGATGAAGAGGGAGGTGGCGGCCTTGTTGCGGTTGTGGCACTCGTCTCCCATTTGCAGCGCCTGGGCCGTGATGGGCTTGAGCTCGAGGCCCTCCCTTGCGCGGAGCGCGCGGGCGAGCGCCGGCCCCAGCACCTGCTCCATCCAGCGTAGCCTGGCGATCACCTCGGGGCTGTTCGCGCCGAAGCGTAGCACTTTTCCCAGGCCCTCGTTCAGCGTGCTGTAGGTCCGGTTGCCGTAGACCGGCTCTTCGATCACCTGAACCGGCATAGAAGCTGAGACAACACCTGCCATCGGACCGACGGCGTTGTAGTGATGGCAGGGCGCGAAGGCGACCTCGCCGCTGCCGGCGAGTTGTTCCGCGGCCGCTATGTCAGGCGCCAGGTTCTCGTAGAGTAGCGCCCCGATGACGGCTCCGCGCAGGGGGCCAGACATACGCTCCCAGGTGATGGGAGGACCGGCGTGCAACACTAGGCGCTTGTGCATCCCGGCGATCACCTCTCCTGCCGGTCGCACATCCACCAGGCGCGGGCGTGTCGCGATCATGCGCTGCACCGCCTCCTGGTTGGCCTGGTCAACCTCCGCATTGCCCAGCAACACGCTGAGCGCCACATCGCTGGCGCCCGCCGGTGGCTGCCAGGAGACGCGCGTGACGGGTACGCCCTGGGCGGCGAGGGCGTCGGCGAAGAGGTCGGAACCAACATTGACGACCTGTATGGAAGAGGAAAAAATATCGGGTATATCACTCATGGGAATGCTCACTTATGAACGAGGCGGCAGCAAGCGCGGCTGCTACATTGCTTTCAAAGACAAGCGCGCCGGCGGCTTCGAGCATGGAGCGCTGCGCGGAGAGATGCTGCGGGTCTTGCTCTGTGCCGCACAGGGAGACGATGACGGGCAGCGCCCGCCCGGCGGCGTTGGCTTCTTCGCGCAGGCGCGCGATCACCGGCGCGTAGGCGGCGGCTGGATTAGGGTGCGCGCAGTATCCCAGCACGATATCGAGCAGAATCACTGCCGTCTCGGGATCCTGAGCGGCACGCGCCAGGTAGTGCAGGCGCAGTGTCGGATCGATCATGGGGTGCGGCCTGCCGCGCGTGAACTCGTCCGCGCCAAGATCCAGCACGGTATGGCCGCGATAGATCTCACCGGGCGCGAGCGCCCATTCCGAGCGCAGGGGGGCGTTGGATACGACGGGAACGCCGGCGCCGAGCCGGTCGCTGAGCAGCAAGAGGGCTTCATAGCCGAGCGTGCCGCCGGAATACAGCGCGCGAATATAGTGCTGCGACGGTGCTAGCCTGGCGCGTTCTGATGCAAGACGTGACTGACAGCCGAGGAGGGCATCCTTACCGGGCACGCGAGTGCGCTCTCCGCCTGCCAGGGAGACGGCGAGTTCGGCGCCCTCGGTCAGCGTGCGGGCCAGATTGATATTGGTACCGGCGGCACCCGCGAGGAGCGCTGTACCCAGGAGGATGGCCACGACGGGTCTGGCAAGTTGCTGCGCCTCTGCCAGAAGCTCGTGGACGACTCGCTGTGAGGACGGCTTGGCCACCATTACAATCACGGCTGTTTGGGGATCGTTGGCCAGGTGCGCCAGGCCCCTGCGCATCATAATGCCGCCGATCGATTCGGAGAGATCGCGGCCGCCAACGCCGATGGCCTGGGAGATGCCCTGACCTGCGGCAGCGATCAAACAGATGAGCTGCTGCATGCCGGTGCCCGATGCCCCGGCGATGCCAACAGAGCCGCTCGGCACGACGTTACTGAAGCCGAGGCCGACGCCGTTGATGATGGCGGTACCGCAATCAGGCCCCATAAGCAGCAGCCCCTTGCCGGCTGCCAGGGCTTTGAGGCGCTGTTCATGCTCGATGGAGACGTTGTTGCTGAAGAGAAAGACGTGCAGCCCGTGGCGCAGGGCCTGCTCAGCTTCGAGCCAGGCGTGTTCACCGGCAACGGAAATCACGGCCAGGTTTGCATTCGGCATGATGGTACGCAGCGCGATCTCAAGCGAACGCGCGGGCGGCGCCGAGACACCGGCCTGCGTATCCCTTTGAGCGCGAGAGGCAAGTTGCTGCTCGGCCAGGACCAGGGCCGCCTGGGCGCGAGCTTCATCTTGCGCGCGCACTACTATCAGCAGATCATCCGGGCCAGGCAGCGTCTCCTGCCCTGAAAAGGCACCGGCGAAGGGAGCAGGCAACAATCCGACCTGCTCCAACAGGGCGCGGTTCGCTTCAGTCGCCATGACCACGCCGACATCATCGATCTCAACCTGCTCCCTCACGGCCTGGGCCGCCATCATGAGAGCGATCGAGTCGTAGTAGGTGTTGCGTTTGAGCAAGGTCCGTATGAGCATAGACGTGCTCCAATACTGTATGTGACATGATCGAGCGCTCGCAAGCCAAGCAGCAGCCCCAGCAGCATATCGCCGCCAGAGGTTCCACCAAGAGCCAGGACACGCTCCGCAGCGAACAGCACTTCGCTGAACGCTTCGTGGGGCCGCGCCAGGGCCAGCAGCAGGTTTCCCAGCGGCTCGGCCACCTCGCCGCGAGCAGCATACGCCAGCAGGGTGGCGCTGAGTGTGGTCGTACGAGGACGCGCCGCGCTTGAAATAATCTCCGCGATGTCCTCAGGAGGGCCGTCTCCCCTATAGGCGTAGGGACTTAGCAGCGCCATGACCGAAGCAAAGCCCGCGAGGACATCATCCCCGGAAGGGGTCAGGCCGGGTCCAAGTCCCGCCAGCCCGCGCGCGGCCTCTTCGATAGCAGTGGTATTCTGCTTGCGGCTCGCGCGCAACAGCAATTGCAAGAGAGGGAGCGCGGTCGATAGCAGCGGCGTCATCACGGCCGTTCTCCCTAGAAGCAGCGGCCCGGCCAGCGGCGCCAATCCACCGTCTCGCGGCTGTCGCGAGAGGCGGTGAGCAAGCGCATGCACATGCTGCACCACAGAGGAACGGCGCCAGTGATATAGCGTCAGCACCGGCCTGGGTTCCCAGGGAGGCGTTTCAGGGAGGATAAGCTCGAAGGGCACGCAAGGTACGAACAGCCTGCGCTTGCCGATCCAGACCGGCGTTCCCGGCTGAAGGCCGTTCAGCAGTTCCGTCATGGCAGGCGATGAAATTCGAACGCCGTTGGGCATGCGCGGCAACTCGCTGCTGAGCAGAGTCAGCATTGTCTCGCCGAAGCCGATGTTGACAGCGCGGCGAAAGACGCTGTGGACAATGCCCGCCCTCGGCTCCTGCTCATAGAGCGGCTGAACAGGTCTACTGTAATCCAGCGCAACCAGGGAAATGGACATGGCTTACCTCCAGAGATATGTTACCACTTCCATGCGCACACTTGCATACCTTTCTGTGATTTGAATCGTGTTTATATCATATTATTGGCCTGTCAACCTTGATTGATGAGGCGCGCCTGGAACGATGTTGCGGGAGGAGATGCCCATAATCCACTATTAGAAATATTAAGTCAATATTAAAGAGAAATTAAAGTATTTGTTGTTGACTTGCATAATGATATATTTCAGGTTATTGTGTAAGTGGCGAATGCGGAAAAGTTTTTAAACCGGGCTTAACCGTTTAGTCCTTTCTCAACGTGCATTTGCCACAGCAAGTGAAGATACACTTAGGAAAGAAGGAGAATAGCAATATGGCACTTAGCTTTGTTTTAGCGGATCTTTCGCTGTCAACCATCGTGTGGTGGTTGATCGTTGGATTGGTTGCTGGCTTCCTGGCCAGCCTCGTCATGCGCGGCGGCGGCTATGGTATCGTCGGTGACATCATCGCCGGATTGATCGGCGCCTTCATCGGCGGCTGGCTGTTCAGCCTGCTGGGAGTCGGTTCTGGCGGTGGTCTGCTCGGTGAGATCATCGTGGCCTTCATTGGCGCCTGCATACTGATCGCGATCCTGCGAGCGCTCAGTGGAGGGTTTGGAGCGCGCCGCGTTCCGTAGGCCTCGCGCCTATTGGTAGATTTGTCACAGTTAGTGAGCCGGGTACCCACGCGGTACCCGGCTTTTATTTTTGGGCGGTTACCTGCATACAACCTGATCGGTATCCGCGCGTACATACAAGAGAATGCCTACCTATGCTGAGCACATGAAATAAGCGAAATTGAACTATCACTTCTGGGGCAGCCTGCTGCTGGCCTTCATCGGTGCGGCCCTACTCGTCTTCATCTTGCAACTGCTGACGGGTGGGTTCAGCCGGTCGAGAGGTAACAGTCAGTAAATGTTGATGGGAGCCTGCATGTCCTCCTACTCATCATCATCGTCCACGCACTGCTTCTGAACTGCCAGGAGCATGGGTCCGTCTTTCGTTTCTTTAGTTGCTCCAATTCTATCCCACGTCACCGTGTGTCCCTGCACGGCGAATTCGGTGAGCCCGCGCCAGACATGCGTATTAGGTGTGAGGATGATGCCAGGAGGTGCGTGTCGTATAATGTACTCCAGAATACGCGCCACAACCGCCGCAATAATTGGCGTCGCGAAGGAGGTGCCTACCCAGTAAGCCCAGGCATCCGCGTTGGGCTCCGGATAGCTCGGCTCGCAGTCGTCAACCGACAGCGATGGATAGGAAATGGCCGTGTACAATCCAATGGGAGCATCAATTTTTCTTACGCGTGTATAACAGTTATCTCGCTTTTTCCTGGAAGGCTTTGGAACCTCTCCCCCATAGGTCCCAATTCCATGTTCGCCAGGATAACAACTATAGGATGCCGCCTTACCGCGTTTATCCACCGCTCCGACAGGGATCATCATGTAGGGATATTTCATGAATGTATCATAGGCAAATGCCGCCGGATAAAGCGCCTCCGGGCGAATACCATCAGGATTAGCGGGCGGGTAGCGCAGGTCGCCTTCATTGCCGGCGGAGGCAACGAACATAACGCCGGATTCGGCGAGACCTTCGATAGGCAATAGCAACTCTTTCCGCAGGTAGGCTAAATCAGATGCATCAAATCCTTGTCCCAATAATTCACTATCTGCCGGAATTACCAGGCTCATGTTTATTACAACCGGCTTACCCGCCAGGTCTCCAAGGAGATTATCTGGGCCTTGTAGAGACATACGGCCTTGAATAGTTTCAAGGGACTTCGACAAGGTAGGAAGGTCCCCTACGCAATAGTCATTCAGAACTCGGACACATTCAATATGGGCATCAGGAGCAAGGTCTCGGATGATACCTGCCACGAACAGACCATGATCGGGCATGCGGAATCCAATCAATTTCCCATTGATATCTTTCCCTGTTGCAGGATATAAAGGACCGGGCTCCTCTAGCGAGACTGGAAGCCGATTGTGGTGAAATTTCACATTCTCTGCTACATCCAGCAGGAGCAGGTTTCGCTTTTCCGCGGCCTCGACCGCTCTATGAATTTCTGCTCGTCTAGGGAGGGTATCCAGGACGAATACCGTGACGCCATCACCAGTCATATGCTGTAAAATGGTAGGAAGGTCAGGCAGTGTGATAGGAAACAGCCCTGGATAAGAGGAGCAGCCCACATCTTCTGACACGGGTATAGGAGGAGTGAGCGGGCAGCCCTGTGGTTTAGGACCATCTGACTGAGTCCCGCCTGCAAACCAGATCGGTGAAGCGGCCACGATTGGAATACCCTGGTCGCGTAGAGCTTTAAGTTTCCCTTCGGTGTTAATCAGCTTTACGAGGTCAACGACAGGACTGATAGCGTTCCCTTCTCCATTGCCCCCTCCATTATTATTGTTGCTCTGATCATTCCCCTGTTGATCGTGCTTCTTATCGCCTGCGCTCATGCTACCCATTTCAGGCATTGATGGCCTACCAGCAGGTGATGTCGCCATTTCAAACATATACGGCAAATCGGCCAGGGTGGGGGCTGCGCTGGACGAGGCCATATCCCCCTTCATGAAATTGAAGAAGCAAATCAAAGTAGGAACAAAACCCTGCTCTTTATCCCTGGTTGCGAAGAGGTATTTGCCGACCTCAGAATTGATATCATCTTCTGTTTCGGATGCCGCTACCTCGCCCCTTTGGATATCTCCTTCTGGTTGCTTGTGAACAGGCTCTGGTTGTAGCGTCTGAGAGATAGTGAAAGAAGTCAAGTGATACCCGCTCGACGCGAGGTCATCCCTCAGTATCGGCAATTGCATCGCAGCTATTACTGGTCCTTTAGGAAATGTGGGGGGGAATGGCCCTTGCTGATCCCCACGAAAACGTGCCAAAATAGACTCTACTTCTCCTGGTGCATTAGCTTCCTGATTAATTCCCTGAGAAGGCCCATATTCGGGACTAAGCTGAAGCGTAATACAAACTTGATTTTCGTGCCAGAATGCATTATGCATAAATGGGTCATGACTGGACATACTTTCCATATGTGCCTCCTGATCATTCTGATCGTTCTGTGAAGAGTTCAGACTCATCAAACTGACATACTATCAGTTGAAACGCTGAGCGGCTCTTTTTTTGGTAGTTCAGTTGTAAATGCAGCATGCTGACGCAGCTGGAGAGGAAACTTGAGCGGACTAACATCACCAACCAGGCGAAAGGCTGCCCAGAAATAGGGATGGGTATAACCCTGAGACGCGCTGCGCAAGAGCAGGCACTGTGCCGACCGCAGCGCCTGCGCTTTACTTTCTCCTTTCAATAAATTCTGATAAAAGCTTTGCATCAATTCTTTGGTCGCATTATCTTCCACCGGCCAGAGACTCATCACGAGCGATGTCGCGCCCGCCGCCAGAAATGCACGTCCTAACCCCAGTTGTTCGTCTCCTCCACCGCTCAGCGCTAAACCGGTTTCACAGCCACTCAGCGTCACCATCTCGCACTCTTTTAAGTTCATGCTGAATGCATCAATGGCGTTGAGCTGTCCATCAGCCAGGCGCACGTACGAAAAATTTGGAGCATCGAGACGACTCTGTCCATGTGTTGCAATATGAATGAGTGGGCTGCCAGGGGACTGTTCGATAAGCCTCTCAATGGTTGCATCGCTATCAAGGTAACAGCGGCCCTGCAATAAAGAGGCGATAGCCACTGCCTCGTCATGAACGCGTTGCAGATGTCCGTTTTCCGAGTAACCGAGTATCAATGGTGATGTGAGAGAGGTTTCTCTATGACCGGAAGCAGCAATTCTTTCGTCTTCCCGCGATTTAAGATGTAACACCAGACTGGATGCCGGGAGATAATTGACCTGATAGCGTTCGACCAGGTACTGGGAGCCATCGTAAAGCGCGTGAAACGGCAGCTTATGTAAGGGACCATATGGAACGATCGTTATATGACTGATAGCGGGTGACAACAGTTCAGATACAGGTTTCACCAGCAGATCATAGAGCCTGTTCAGCAGGCGGCGAACGACATGCTCTGGCGGATTCTGCGTATCAGGCCAGCCTCTTGGATTTAAGTGAGCGTGAAGAGAAGGTAACAGCCGCTCTAATTGTTCCAGGCCATCGGCAAATTCGTACGTTATCAAACGCTCCGGCGTTATAGCAAAGATGACCAATCTGCCCTTATAGAGAAAATAGGCCAGGAGTATCTGCTCAGGTGAAATCGCCTGCTGAAGCTGTCCAATATCTAGTGAATTGGCTTTAGAGCTTCTTCTTTTACGAGAGGCAGGAGCAACATGCTGGTATAGATACAGGCGCTCAGAAAGTTCGCTAATTTTCTCTTCATATCGTTTTAGCTCTTCCTCAAGCACGCTGCGATCAACCGCGGGCGACGTTGATGAATCGAAATTCGCCAGCAGAACGCTATAGGAACGATAATCTTCCTGTGCATTTCTGAGTTCGTACTGAGCACGTAATATGCTCGCGTTATTCTGCTGTACGATAGTCGCTGAAGCATTTTCTTTCGCGTCACCGGCAAGCGGATTTCTGGACTTGTTCAGATATTGACGCAAAGCCATAGAACGAGCCTGCTCCAGATAGCGAAAAGCTCGTTCAGGTTGAGCAGATTGAAGATAGAGAGCGATCACATCTTCGTAGACTGCCCACGTACTTTGCAAGAATGCAGGAGACAAATCATATACAAGGTCATCCAGAACACGCTCGATTTGGGCGATGGCGGCTTCGTAGTGTCTCCTGGCTCTGGCCGGATTATCCTTCAGGACATAGATACGTCCCACAAGATAATGACTCTTATAGGATTCCTCTTGTAGGTTGTACTGGCGTGCTAGCGAAACTGCCTGTTTACAAAGTACTAGAGCCTCTTGCAGAAAAGTGTCTTGCTGCTCAACTTGTTGTGCCTTTCCAATCAATGCATCCACTATAATCAGGCTGGCCCGAACCGCGTATGCAACCATGCCTAAAGCCTCAAAATGTCTCTTGACCGAGTGGGCCTGACTATATGCTTCATCAAAATACCCTAGTTTGAGCAAGAGCTCTGCGCGCTGAAGCTTAGTAGCGAAGGCGTAGGAATGGAATTTTCCTTGCTTCAAATATAGCCATGCATCATCGAGAGCTGTTAATGCATCCCTTACCCTACCCGAAGCTGAAAGAGTTGTTGCGTATTCGCACAACGCATTGCCTGTACTCAATGTTATACTGAATTGTTGATATAACTTAACAGCCTCATTGGCCAGCAGGCAGGCTTCCTGCGCTCTATTCAGCTTCACTAAACAATTGGCTATGCAAAGCTTGAGTTCAGCCAATAACGTAGGATCATCCAGACTGTCCTCCATCATCCTATCACGCGCTTCATAATATCTTCGTAAAGCTGAGCCATAATAGCCTTGTATGTAATCGAGGTCAGCTAAATTGACCTCGGCATTCACAATCAAGTCTGTTTCTTTTAAAGAGAGAAAATCATCTAGGGCGAGCTGTTGAAGGTGATAAGATTGTTCAAAATCACCAAGCCAGGCTAGATTATATGCCTGATTCATTTCAGCTAACGCTATAGACCGCTTGATAAAATCCTCACTCTCAGTGGTAATCGAGGGATAAATAGCCAGCAAATTCTCGTAAAGCGCAAGCGCATCCTGGTACCTCCCTAAATATACATAAATTAAGCTTATATTATGATCGATTACACAGGCCCAATAAATCAGTCCCAGCCGTAGGAACACCTCACGAGCAAATTCCCCTTCTTTCAATGCTTCGTCAGTACGGCCTAGCCAGGCAGCAGACATAATCCAGCTTATCCGAGAATGCGCCCAGTTTCCCTCGTCTCCTAACCTTAGAAATTCTTCCCCGGCAGCATCCAACGCTTCCATTGCGGCCTGGTGATGCCCGATCATCATCAAAGCGTCTCCCTTTGCTTTCAATCCAAGCGCGTGCGAGGAGAGGTGCCCGGTAAGTTCCCCGTAAAAAATCAGTAGTTCGGCGATTTTGAGTGAAAGAAAAGGAGTATAAAGGACACGCAGCGCTTCATCGGCCATCAATTCCCCGGTGGCCTGGTGGTCGGCGAGTTCTTCGATGTGTTCACGGATGTAGGCACGACCATCTTCGATGGGCAGGTCGCGCAGGTATTGCAGAAATAGGTCGTGATCCATAACCGGTAGCTCGGTTCCCCCACTCAGTAGAAATACTACGCCTGAGTACATTGATGACCTATATTATAGACGTTTGTCTATATTTTGAGTACGCGTGACAGTATGAACGTGCTGTTATTCTTCGATAATTAATCCCTCGATGATAACTTCGCGGCCTGCGAGCCGCAAAATCATGACATATTCACCTGCAGGGATGGGCTTGAAGACAACGTTGCCCAGATCATCGACCCGGGTGTGCAGCAGGGGTGTTTTTCTCGGCGTATGGCCGTTGGCCGTGCTAGGCAGAGGAGCGCTAAAGAGTTCGGCCTCGACGCCTTCCAGGGCTGCTACATCCTCGGCTGGATCGGAACTGGTGAGAATGCCGATCAGCATGTGCTCACCGCTGCCGGTGCGAGAGAGGTGCAGGGAGAGATCGACCGCCTCGGCCTTGTACTGTCGCGGCCAGGAAGTCGCCTGCGCGTCGCTGCGCAGGACGAATTGCGGCTGCGGGCGCGCGACCAGCGTGGCAAATATCCGATGAGCCAGCTTGTGCGTGACGCGCGGGAGTACGGGAATATCGATGGGCTGTTCCTGCAGGTAACGACGGGCTTCCTCGACCTCGATCTGGCAGAGCGGACAATCCAGGATATGACTGGCAACGATTTGCCTTCGTTCAAGCGAGAGTCCGCCCGCGCTGTAATAACTCAACTCTGTTGCATCCGGGCACTGGCTGCGATAGAGATGTGAAACCAGCGTGGCATGGGTATACTGGTAGCGTTTCAGGCGCTGCTGGCAGGTACCGCACTGATCCAGATGAGCCTGGGCTTCTTGCGATAATGCCTCGCCGTCGAGCGCAAAAGCAATAAGATCCTCATCACTGGGTGCAATCTCGTTCAGACAGTCCATCATTCATTCTACCTCATTTCTACTCTGGCACGGGGGTATTAAATCATCCCCCTCACTACATATTCGCTCTATATACGCTGGCCCCTGTATTTTTAGGGGATAGATTCTCTGATCGCTAGATAGCGATGGGGCGAATATGGAACAGCAACGCCATCCCACACCCGCCCCTATCGCTATCTAGCGATCAACTCAATATTACATTGCCTTTATTGTTCCTCGGCGCTCAGCCGCCAGCGGATCTGATCTTTATTGCGCATCAATCGCTCCAGGACGTTGCGATGGATGTGATAGATCTCCTTGACATCGCTGAACAGGCCGGGGCAATGCTGCATGACCTCGCGCGGTTTGAGACCGCAGTGGATCATCAGGTAGGCGACTCGCTTTTCGCGCTGCGTCGGCAGCATGCTATTGATGATCTCCCAGAGCGCGCCTGCATCGTCCTCGTCATCCTCTACGGCCGGCTCCTCGGGAAAGCCCATGCCCGGCTCCGGCAGGGGCGCTACCGGGCGCGAGTGCGCGCGCAGCGTGTCGGAAATAGCCGCGTGGAGGGTCAACTTGAGGTAATGCAGTGCGGCCGCCAGCGAAACGAAGCGGAGCGCCTGGTTATGCGTGGCCTGCCAGAAGCGCGTGAAGGTATAGTTGACATAGTAATCTTCCTCAGGCTCGTAGCGCAGAGCGACTTCCCGGCGTGGATGATTGCGCAGCCAGCCGATTACCATCCTTCTATAGCTGTTCACCAGCCAATTCCAGGCTTGTTCATCGCCATTGACGATGGCGCGATTAAAGATTTCCAGGCAGTAGCGGTCGTCGAATGACACTCCCTTGCGAAAGCTGGCAATTTCGTGCTGGCATCGCTCTCCCAGGGCAGCCAGACTCATCTGGACGGGGATGTCTTCCATCTCTATACCCATCGTAATCGACCTGCTTTCTGTAGGGAACTGATCAGCCCCCTACAATCGTAACGTACCACCGGGAAACACTGCTGGCACATTACTCGGCTCGTTATAACAAGAAGCTATTTCGATACTAAGGATAGACGTAAAACTGAGCTAAAGATCAAAAATGGCTTAGATTCTGCTTCATGCGTGCCTGCCTTACTCCACAAGTATGCGGTGAATTGCCCAAAGCGGTTGAATGCACACCCCTCGTGTTCATGCAACTTTTTTACCTCTTACATAGCTTAACGCAACTAAACAATACTGTCAATGCGAAATTGTACTGGTAAGCTGTGAAATACTTCACAAATTGTCAGATGAGGTACTGACTGCTAAAAACATACGCGAAATACTGGATACGCGCATGTGTCAGACGACCCATTTGTGCTTGCCGCAGCGCCCAAAACTATGTATACTATAGCCGGAAAGGTGATTTCATTCTGGTGTGTTTTTGATTGCCCGCGGACGAGCGAAGACAAGCGTGTAGGATACCGTACAGCCAGGTACAAAGACGGCGGGAACGGTCATGAAGAAGCGCATCTTGCTAGGGGTCGATGCCCCCCTCTCACCTGCAACGCGGCACGCGCTGCGCACCATAAGCGCATTTATCGAAGAGATTCCCACAGAGATATCCCTCGTATTGTTGCACGTGATTCCTGTATCCAACCTGGTCTCGCCCACGTTTGGAGTTTATGGTGGGCATTCGCAGCTAGCGCCTTTGAGCAGCGAACAACGCGAGCGGGGCCAAAAAGCGCTGCGCCAGGCGAGCAACGATTTACAGAATTGCGGCGTTGCTCCAGGGCAAATTGAGCCGATGCTGCGGCAGGGAGCGCCAGCGGAAGAACTCGTCAAGGCAGCGAAGGAATTGCAGGTGGAGATGATCGTGGTGGGCAGTCGCGGAAATTCCCTACGCCAGAGGCTGCGGCGCATCTTCGTAGGCAGCATTTCGCGGCACATCCTGGCGCTGGCGAACTGCCCCGTCACGATTGTCGTCCCACCGGCCCCACTCCAGGCCGGGCGCCCCCACGACCTGGTGAAATGGTACCAGGCCTCGATCACTCACTACCTGGAAGAACATACCGGCGATTTGACGGTTTTCACCCCGCAGGAAGTGATGCTAACCTTCGCCCCGCCCGATAAAAAGGAACCTGGCCGCAAGGAGCGCGCCGCCGCCATCCTCGCCCTTGAGCAACTGGCCAGCAGCGGCAAACTCTGCCGCCACGATGTCAAGGGCGAGATGCGATATGTGAACGACTGAAATCGCATTTCGGCCCTACAGTTCTTTTAGCATTCATAACAGTCGTTCAAGTTCGCCAGTTGTTGTTACCGGAGCCTGGCACACGAAATGCTGGCAGACGTAGGCGGTGGCCTTCCCATCTTTCGAAGGGCGGTCCGCGAGCAGTGGTATGACCTGCGCTGCCTCACTTTGTTGCGTGGCAGGCGCGGCGGGCGAAGCGCAGGCCAGGACGCTGTTGGGCAGGAAGCGGCTGTTGATGGTCCGCAGCAGTGCGCGCGTATCGGGCTGGCGAGGATCGCCGATGATGGCGATTTCCTTGACGGGCGAGAGGGAGAAGTCGAGAGCGCCGAGCAGATAGCCGAAGGCCTGCGGATGCTGCGCGGTGATGTCGGCGAGCGAGCGCAGGTACTCGTCGGCGCGCTCGCGGTAGGCATCCTCGCCCGTGAAGGCGGCCAGGCGCAGCAGCACGTCGGTGGCGACGCTGTTCCCGGCAGGCGTGGCGTTATCCATGATATCCTTTGGGCGGCTGATGAGGGCCTCGTGATCGCTGCCTGTATCGAAGAAGCCGCCATTCTGCTGATCGGCGAAGAGCGCGATGGCCTCGTCCACAAGGCGGCGCGCGCCGGCGAACCAGCGCGGCTGGAAATCGGCCTCGTAGAGGGCCAGCAGGCCATCGGCAAGGAATACATAATCTTCCAGGTAGCCGTTCAGATGGGCGCGCCCATCCTTGTAGGTGCGCAAGAGGCGGCCACCCTCGGTCAGGTTGCTAAGCAGGAAATCGGCGTTGCGCACGGCGATTTGTAGGAAATCGGCGCGTTCGAGGTGGCGCGCGGCCTCGGCGAAGCTGCGCAGCATCAAACCGTTCCAGGCGGTGAGGATTTTTTCGTCGCGCCCCGGATGCACGCGCGTTTCGCGCAACTGGAAGAGTATGGCCCGCCCGCGCTGCAGGGTCTCTTGCAGTTGTTCCAGGCTGATCCCCACTTCGTCCGCGATGCTTTGCGCGTCCCCGGCAACATGCAGGATGTTCTTCCCCTCGAAATTGCCGCCGGCGGTGACATCGTAGTAGCGCATGAAGAGCGCGGCGTCCTTTGGACCAGGGGCCGCCTCGATCTCGCCGGGCGTCCAGGTGAAGAACTTGCCCTCCTCGCCCTCGCTATCGGCATCCTGGGTAGAGTAGAAACCGCCTTCCGGCGAGGTCATCTCGCGCGCGACGTAATCCAGCGTCTCTTCCGCTATGCGCCGGTAAAACGCGTTGCCGGTGACGAGATAGGCGTGCAGGTACAGGCGGCTGAGCAGGGCATTGTCGTACAGCATCTTCTCGAAATGCGGCACGAGCCATTCCGCGTCAACCGAATAGCGGTGAAAGCCTCCGCCGAGCTGGTCGTAGATGCCGCCATTGCCCATGTGCCGCAGGCTGGTTTCCACGATATCCAGCTCTGGCATGCTCGCCTTCGCGCCAATCTCCCCGCGCAGGCGATGCAGGTGCACGCGCAGGAGGAATTCCAGCGACATCGTATTGGGAAATTTGGGCGCGTTGCCAAAGCCACCGTTGACGGCGTCAAAATCGGCGGCAAGCTCGCTGCTGGCTGCCCCAAGGATTTCCAGGGGCAGTGCCCCGGCGGGAGCAGAGTCGCTTCTACCGCGCAGTGGGGACGTGCTGCGTTTCTTCAAGTAAGTGGCAAACTCGTTAGCCTGCTCCTCAATCTGCTCGCGCCGGTTCTGATAGACATCGGCAATCGTGAGCAGCACGCGCGGGAAGCCGGGCATCGTCTCGGGCCCGTACTGCCGGTCACGAGGTGGGAAGTAGGTGCCGCCGTAGAAGGGCCGACCATCGGGAGTGAGGAAGACCGTCATGGGCCAGCCGCCCTGCCCGGTCATGGCCTGCACTGCCTGCATGTAGATGTTGTCGATGTCGGGCCGTTCCTCGCGATCCACTTTGATCGAGACGAAATGCTCATTCATGAGCGCGGCAATCTCCTCGTTTTCAAACGATTCGCGCTCCATGACATGGCACCAGTGGCAGGCCGAGTAGCCCACGCTCAACAGGATAGGCCGGTCGAGTTCTTTTGCTCGCTTCAACGCCTCTTCCCCCCAGGGATACCAGTCAACCGGGTTATGCGCGTGCTGTAAGAGATAGGGGCTGGTCTCGTGAATGAGCCGATTGGTGTGTCTATGTTGTTCCGATGACGGATTGGTCGCGCCGGACATAATACCTCCGAGTGCTGCTGGTCTGTTACTTAATGATGGCATTGTACGACATCGGTTCCACCCGGGCAATTTCAGCAAATCAATAACGTACCGGTGTTGGTTGGTAAAAATCATTATAACCTGCGCCCTTGATAACTTTTCAAAGGCATGCTATTATATTTTCAGCAATATAAAATATACCTTTTGATAGATGCAAATTATAGGGCTCATTGAAGCAGGAACTCTTCGCTACCTGACTTCCAGAGGAAATGACGCTATATGGAACGATGAAATATTCAATTTTGGCCATTTTGTAGCGTCCTTTTATGAAAGCGATTATCCTGCGCAATGCCGAGACGCTGGTAGAAGACGAGAAGCAGGAAGCTAAAAAAAAGTTCAATGAGTATATCGATTTTGAGGTACATGAAGCGCAAGAGCGAAGTCAAGAGGAGTTGGGAACATGACTACAACTACGAAAGAAGCTGTCTTTGTAATCGACCATTTACACAAGTCCTATGGCAATGTGCAGGCCGTGCGGGGCATTTCGATGCAAGTCGAGCGAGGCGAGATCTTCGGCTTTCTGGGGCCGAATGGCGCCGGCAAGACCACGACCATTCGCTGCATGCTGGACGTGATTCGCCCCACATCGGGGACAATCAGCATATTGGGGATGGATGCGCAGCGCGACAAAATAGCGCTGCACCGGCGTATCGGCTACCTGCCGGGCGATGTGCGCCTGCCTGGGAACATGACGGGCAAGCAGGTCATCAACTACTTCTCGCGCCTGCAGGGCCTGGAGCCGGTGCTGCTCAAAGAACTGGTGGCGCGCTTTGATGTCGAGATGAAACGACCCATCAAAGGCTACTCTAAGGGCATGCGGCAGAAGATCGGGATTGTGCTGGCGTTTATGTGCGACCCGCAGGTGTTGATCCTGGACGAGCCGACTTCTGGCCTTGACCCACTGCTGTCGCGCTCTTTCAATGAATTCCTGCTGCAGGAGCAGGCGCGTGGCAAGACGATCTTCATGAGTTCGCACATTTTGAGCGAGGTGGAGAAGGTCTGCCAGCGTGTCGCGGTCATCCGGCAGGGTGAGATCGTGACGCTGGAAGAGGTCGAGAAGCTGCGCGAAAAGGCCGGCCAGCGCGTCACGGTGGAATTTGGCGATGCCGTGAGCGAGCAAGAACTGGCGCAGATCGCGGGGGTGAGCGGCCTGGCGCGCCACAACCATGCCTTTCAGATGCATGTGATCGGCAGCATGGATGCGCTGATCAAAGCCTTCAGCCGCCACGAGGTGATACGCCTGCAGGTAGAAGAGGCGCCGCTTGAGGAAGTGTTCTTGAAGTTCTACGACGAGACAAAAGAGGTAGCGAGCCGCCAGGAGGAGCATATATCATGACCACTGTATCCATACCTACAACGATACCAGCGCCAAAGAGACGCGCGCGCGGCCTGACAATCGCCATGCGCGCGTTGTCGAACAGCAAAATTATCCTGTCGTATGGCGCGTTCTACGCTTTCTTTATCGCAATCGTGATAGGCATTCTGTATCCTTCGATTAGTTCGATCAACCTGAATGCCTACCTGACCTCGAATGCCGTAGCCGGACTGCTCGGCGCGAAGCTTTCCAATGCTAACAGCTTTTCGGCGCTGGCAGCGCTTGAATTGTACAGTTCGCTCTACGCGCTGATCTGGGGCGGCATCATCGCTTATATTGCCGGGTCAACTGTGCCCGCCGCCATCGAGAATGGCACACTCGACCTGGCGCTGGCACGCCCCATCACCCGCACACGCTACTACCTGGAAGCCTGGTTGAGCGCGGCCATAGGCGCGCTGATCCTGAGCATCGCAACGTTCGTGGCCGTCTGGCTCAGCGCGCTGTTTGTGAAGAATGCCGGCATCGATTGGAAGTGGCTCGTCATCGCGCAATCGCTCGAACTGGCTGCCATGTTCCTGGCAAGCGGCATCGGCATGCTGTTCGGCTCCTTCATCAACGCCAGCCGCGCCGCCGGTGGAGCAGCCATCGGCATTCTGGCGCTGTTCTACCTGATGAACACCCTGGGGGGACTCTCGAACAACCTCTCCTGGATGCTCAAGATCGAGCCGATCTACTACACCCAGGGTATCCAGGCGCTGGCGACGCACAGTATAACCGCTTGGTACCCCCTGGTGCTGGTGATCGGCGGGCTGCTATGCGGTCTCGTGGGGCTGGTGATTTTCAATAAGCGCGATCTGCCGACGGTGTGAAAATAGCTCTCTCTATGGTTTTCTTGCCACAAATGCGGTAGAATTAGAACATTCTACCGCATTGTATTTAAAAGGGAACATTCATGACATCACTCTCTGCCTGGGAAGAACTTGTTGCAACAGCTATCGCCTACCTGGACGAAAAAGACCCCATCATGGCCATCGCCATTGAACGGGTGGGGCCATGCACGCTCACGCCCAACCCGCACCTGTTCGAGACACTGGTGGACGCCATCATCTCGCAGCAGATTTCGGTCAAGGCGGCCGATGCGATTATGGGACGGCTGCGCAGGGTTGCGCTCGGGGAGGCAGGCGGGCTGGTGACGCCGGAGTCGCTGCTGCCGTTGGAGGAGGACGCGCTACGTGCTGCCGGCCTTTCGCCGCAGAAGATACGCTACCTGCGCGATTTGACGGCGCGCGTCAGCGATGGACGGCTCGATCTCGCGCGCATCGGCGAGCTGGATGACGAGGCGGTGATCGAAGAGCTTGTGAAGGTGAAGGGTATTGGGCGCTGGACGGCGGAGATGATGCTGATCTTTTCGCTGGGAAGGCCCGACGTGCTGCCCGTCGATGACCTGGGCTTCGTCGAGGGCGTGCGCGAGGCCTATGCGCTGGAACGACGACCAACGCCGAAGGAGATGCGCGAACGGGGGGAGCAGTGGCGGCCCTATAGGACCTTCGCGACGTGGTATATGTGGGGCGTGCGCAGGTTGACACTGAACATCGCGCCGAGGGAGCGAACACGCATTGTGTCGCTGTAGGCGCGTGTATCGTTATTACGGATATGGACACACCCGACAACTATTACGCCGTGCTCGGCGTGCCGATAGATGCAGATAGCGATACCCTCAAGCGCGCCTACCGTCAACTGGCGCGGCGCTACCACCCCGACCTGGCAGGGCCGGAGGGCGCGCTGCAGATGAAGCGCATCAACCGCGCCTACGACGTGCTGAGCGATCCTGAGAAGCGCCTGAACTACGATACGATCATCGGCGGCGTAATCGACCTGCGCAAGGGGGGCATCGTGCGGCCCCGCCCGGTGCAGCGTAAGTTCGATGCGTCAGACGACATCGAGTTCGCCGGCCTGAGCATTGTTAGCACAAAAGGGCCGTTCCACGCGGGACCGAAGCTTCATACGCAGCTTGGCGTCGTTTCCGCCTTGAGCAGCGGGCAGAGCGAGGCAGGCCTGTACGTCGCAGCCGGGTCGCTGGACGGGAAAGGGATCATCTGGCATGCCGCAACGTCAGGGGAGGCGAGCGAGCAAAACGGGCAGAATGAGCAGGGCACGCCGGTCAGTTTCGCGGCCGACAGCGCGTTTCCGGTGGAATCGCTGCGCGAGCTGCGTTTCTCCGCAAACGACGGCCTGGTAGCCGGCTGGGGAAGAGCCAGCCTGCATGTGTGGCAGGCCCAGGATGGAGCGCTGCTATGGAGTTATGGCCTGGGCGAGCGGGCCGTTTCGGCGCACTACTCAATCGATATCGCGCTGAAGGAGACTGCCGGGGGCCAGCGTGAGGCATGGATGGCGCTGCCCCTGCTGCGAGATGATCCACTCGCGCCGCGTTCGCAAGGTGTGCGCGGCACTGATGTGATCAGACATACGCTAGGAGACGAGCCAGGAGCGTTGAGCGCTCCGCTGGTGTGCGCGGAAGACGCGGTCGAGAAGCGGCAATTCTGGGCCATTCGCCTGCGCGCGCTAGGCCAGGAGGGGAGAACGCTGCTGACCCTCTCCTGCGCGCACGTGCCGGACGAGCGGGATGAAATGGTGGTGATCCGCCGTTGGGATACGCAGGCGCGCAGCAAAATGCGCTTCCGCGAGGTGATCCAGCCACAGATTACTAGCTCGTTGATCGCGGGACTCTGCGAAAATTGCACCCCGCCGTACGCGGTTACACCGGATTTGCAGACGATGGCGTTTGTTTATGCAGGAAAGATGATTCGCCTTCTCGACACGGCAAGCGGGTTATTCAACGAGTTGCCGTCAGGGACAATGGGAGCCAGTTCAAGGCTGGCCATCTCGCCCGATGCACAGTGGATCGCGGTAGCACGCGAGGATAGCGAGATCAACGAGGGCGTCATCGATCTCTGGTCGGTGGCGCGCGGCGAGGTTGCGCAGAAGCTCTACCACCCCTGGCAGATCAGCGCACTGCACTTCGCACCCGCTCGACTGCTGGTGGCTTTGACCGATGGGACGATTCAGGTTTGGGAAGCGTAAATTGTTGCTATTTTGTTTGCCGTTCGTTCGTGTAAATAGCAGGTTAGTCTGGATTCAATACCGGTGAGGATTAGGTATTATGCGTATTTCGGTTGTTGTACCCGTCTATAACGAAGAAGAGACGATAGCTCAGGTGCTAGAGTCGCTGGCTCAAGTGCCACTTGACCTGGAAGTCGTCGTCGTTGACGATGCCTCGACCGATCGTACCTGGGAGGTTCTGCAGGGCCTGCGCGCAAAAGAGCAGTTCGCCTCCTACCGCTTCGTGCGGCACGAACGCAACCAGGGCAAGGGCGCCGGACTGCGCACGGGGTTCGCGCTGGTCGGCGGCGATATGGTGACGGTACAGGACGCGGACATGGAATATGACCCGCAGGACCTGCCGGCGCTGGTACAGAAATGGCAAGAAGCCAGGGATGGCGGTCAGACGAGAGTGGCAGTCTACGGATGCCGCGACCTGTCCCCTCAGAAATTCACGACGCGCTGGGGCAACCGCTTCCTGACGGGCATCACCAACCTGCTTTACGGGTGCCACATCCACGATATGGAGACCTGCTACAAGATGTTCCCGGGTTCACTGGCCCATGCACTGCCGATGGAGGGCCGCCGCTTCGAAATCGAGCCGGAGATCACGGCCTGTATCGTGCAGGCGGGCTACACGATCTTAGAGGTGCCCATCAGCTATACTCCACGCAAAGCCAAAAAGCTCTCGCCCTTCAAAGATGGCTGGCCCGCGCTTGCCATGCTGCTGCGCCGCCGCTTCGTGAAGCGTTTTGAGTATACAGAAAAAGCAACGACCGGCGTAGGGGCGAAACAGGCGACGAGCGTGCACAAGTGATCTCCAATAGCTAGCTCCAATCGCTCCTGAACCTTTTTCGGATGCACATCCTACTCTATCCTGGACGTGGTAGAATACCTGTATCACTTCATTTATGGAGGCTACAATGGCGACACGTCCTAAAATTCTGGTGACACAGCGCGTACCGGACCCTGCTTATCCACCGCTCGAGGCCATTGGCGATGTCGAGGCCAACATGCAGGAGGGGCTTATCTGGCCGTACGAAGAACTGCTGCGACGCGGTCCCGGTCACGATTATATTTACTGCCTGCTGACCGACAATATCGACGCGCAATTCCTGGAGGCCTGCGCCGCTGGTACGCCGCGCTTGAAGATGGTGGCGAACATGGCCGTCGGCTTCAACAACATCGATGTAGAGGCGGCGACACGGCTCGGCATCGCAGTGAGCAACACTCCCGGGGTGCTGTCGGATACGACCGCCGACCTGGCCTTCGCGCTGCTGATGGCAACGGCGCGGCGCATCCCCGAGGCTGAGCGGTTCTTGCGAGCCGGGAAGTACACAGGCTGGGGGCCGCTGCTGTTCTGCGGAGCCGAGGTGCATCATTCTACACTCGGCCTGATCGGGGCGGGGCGCATCGGCAAGATTGTAGCGAAGCGCGCCAGCGGCTTCGAGATGCGCGTGATCTACTACGACCCGTACCGCCTGTCGCCGGAGGATGAAGCGGCATACGCTATGACCTACCTGCCGATGGACGAGGTGTTGCAGCAGGCCGATTTTGTCAGCGTTCACACGCCCTACATGCCTTCCACGCATCATTTGATCGGCGAGCGCGAGTTCAAGCTGATGAAGCCGGCGGCCATCCTCATCAACACCGCGCGCGGGCCGATTGTGGATGAGAAGGCCCTGGTGCGCGCTTTACAGGCGGGCACCATCGCCGGTGCCGGGCTGGATGTCTTCGAGAACGAGCCGGCTGTCGAACCTGAGATGCTGACGATGGAGCAAGTCGTGCTGCTGCCGCATATCGCCAGCGCCTCGCTCAAGACGCGCACACTGATGGCGACAATGGCCAGTGATAACCTGGTAGCGTATGTTCATGGGCAGGAGCCGCCAAATATAGTTAATCCCGAAGTGCTGGGGCGTAGCGCTGAATGAGCCTGAAATTCAAGTGGCAGAATAGTTGACAATTCGTCTTCCCTTCTTTATAGTTCTCTCATAGAGTTTTTGATGGGAGCGTCGATCCTGATATGGCACAAACGCGCTCAGGAATCCTGGTGGAGAAAGAGCCGGGGTTGACTACCGTTTTTCAGGGCAGCGAACATCGTTACGTGCGCTGCGTTATTGCCGATGCCGGCGATACTGATCGGCACTTTGAGTGCCGTGTACTAGATGAAGATGACGTCCCGGTATCGGTTGGAGAACCAATAACGCTTGAAGTAGTGAAAGTTATCACAGAGAGACGTAATGGCATTGTACGTTTCTATTGTCGTCTGGTAAGTGAGAACTCACGCATAGAGTAAAGGATACATAACCCATGTTCTGCCCTCGATGTAATACGGAATTGCCCGATGATGCTTACACCTGCTCGCGATGTGGTACGGTGGTTTCCACCGCCCTCCCTGCTGCATCATCTCCGGCTCAGGCGGCATCAGCATTCCCAAGGGCTTCATCAGTTCCTGCATCATACTATCAGCCATCATCCTTTTCGTACTTGCCCGCCGGGGCGCCCCAATGGCCGGCTGTCGTCCCACCTTATATAGGGCAGATGCCTGACGCCCAGGGTCTGGATGAATCTGGCAAAGCCATGCAAGACGGGACGCAGGCCGCTCAAAGGTCTGCCCGCAAAGGGACGTTAGGCGCTCCTGTAATTCTGCTGCTCTTCATTGCCAGCATCCTGGTCGGTGGAGGTCTGACCTATGCTTTACTGGCGCTGGGACGCGGAAATAGTCAGACCCCGACCGCGCCTATTACGCTGCACGCGGCGGCCTCACCCACGGCGACGGCAGGCAGCGGGCAGGCCAGCCCGACCGCGACAACGACCAACCAGTTGCCGACGCCTACCTCGTTTCTCACGGTCTCGAACGCGGATGTGGGCATGTCTGTGAAATATCCCTCGGATTGGGTACTTGACCCAACCCAGAAGTCTTCGCAGAGCGTATTCATCGGCCTGCATCCTTCCCAGCAGAACGGCCTCTTTCTCGGCCTGCAACGCATCTCAACCAGCACATCAGCCAGTATCAGCAACACGGGTGAGGTCAACGATAGTAACCTCGCGCAGTTACAGAGCGCGCCGGGCGTCGCCAACTTTCAGGTTGTCCAGCCGGCGGCACCCCAACAGTCGGCTGCCGGGGTCCAATGGGACGAAAAAGATGCCACCTTCGCCAACCAGAACGGCGTAGGCTTTCACCTTTCCAGCATCGCCGTCCGCTACAAAGGCCAGTACTACGATATCCTCTATTACGCGCCCGATAGCGTGTACAACGAGGCGATGCAGAAGTACTTCCAGCCCATGCTGACTTCGCTCAAGTTCCTCTCGTAAGAGCAACCGCATCGACGGTAGAAAAGTGATTGCCCTTCCCCGGCCGGGGAAGGGCAATCACTTTTCTACCGTCGATAGTCCTAGTACTCGGGCATGGCCGGAGCGGCAGGCCTCTCTTTCTCGGGTAGATCGGTGACGAGGGCCTCCGTGGTGAGGATCATCGCGGCGATGCTGGTGGCATTCTGCAGGGCAGAGCGCGTCACCTTCGCGGGATCGATGATACCGGCGGAGACCATATCTTCGTACTTGTCGGACAGGACGTTGTAGCCGATCTTGTCGTTCTTCTGCTCTTTCTGGGCGCGGCGAACGCCTTCGACGACGACCGAGCCATCCTTGCCGCCGTTGATGGCGAGCTGGCGCAGCGGCTCTTCGAGGGCGCGGCGCAGGATAGCGACGCCGGTCGCGGCATCGCTCGTCAACTGCAGCGAGTCCAGGCAGGAAATGGCGTTCAACAGGGCTACGCCGCCACCGGGAACCATGCCTTCCTCGACGCCGGCGCGGGTGGCCGAGAGGGCATCTTCCACGCGGGTCTTGCGATACTTCAGCTCAACCTCGGAGCCCGCGCCGACTTTGATGAGGGCCACGCCGCCGGACAGTTTGGCCTGGCGCTCCTGCAACTTCTCGCGGTCGTAGTCACTGGTGGTCTCCTCGATCTGAGCCTTGATCTGGCGGATGCGCGCCTGGATGTCGGCGGGATCGCCACGGCCTTCGACGATGGTGGTGTCATCCTTGTGGGACACGACGCGGCGAGCCTGGCCGAGATCGGCGAGGGTGACGCTATCGAGGCGGCGGCCCATCTCTTCACTGATGACCTGTCCGCCGGTCAGCACGGCGATGTCGCGCAGCATCTCTTTGCGGCGGTCGCCGAAGCCGGGGGCCTTGACCGCCAGCACGTTGAGGATACCGCGCAGCTTGTTGACCACCAGGGTCGCCAGTGCCTCACCATCGACATCTTCGGCGATGATGACGACTTCACGGCGGCCCTGCTGAGTCAGCTTCTCCAGAATGGGCAGGATATCGGCGACGGCGCTGATCTTTTTGTCGGTAATGAGGATGTACGGCTCGTCGATGGACGACTCCATCTTCTCAGCGTTGGTGACGAAGTAGGCAGAGATGTAGCCCTTGTCGATCTGCATACCTTCGACATACTCGGTCTCGAAGTTGATGCCGCGTGACTCTTCAACGGTGATGACGCCATCTTTGCCGACGCGATCCATCACATCGGCGATGAGCTCGCCGATGCTCTCATCGGCTGCCGAAATAGCGGCGATCTGCGCGATTTCTTTCTTGTCCTCTACAGGAATGGCCATCTTGCGAATATATTCGACGACTGCCTCGGTACCCTTGTCGATGCCCTGTTTGAGCTGCATTGGGTTCGCGCCTGCAGCGAGGTTCTTCAGGCCCTCGTTGACGATAGCCTGCGCCAGCACGGTCGCGGTGGTGGTGCCGTCACCGGCGACATCGTTCGTGCGCGTGGCGGCTTCTTTGAGGAGCTGAGCGCCCATATTCTCGAAGGCGTTCTCAAGCTGGATTTCTTTGGCGACGGTAACGCCGTCGTGGGTGACAGTGGGCGCGCCGAACTTCTTGTCGAGCGCGACGTTGCGGCCCTTGGGGCCAAGTGTGGCTTTGACGGCCCCGGCCAGGATATCAATACCTTTTTTCAGTGAACGACGAGCTTCTTCGTCGAACATAAGCTGCTTTGCCATACGTATTCACTCCTTCAGTGCTAGCCAATAATGGCGAGGATGTCGTTTTCCTTCAAGACGAGATATTCTTCGCCGTCGAGCTTGAACTCGGTGCCACCGTACTTGGCGTACAGGATGCGGTCGCCCTCGCGAATGTCCATCGCAGCGCGGTCGCCGTTGTCTAAGAGGCGGCCACTGCCGACAGCAATGACGGTACCCTCCTGGGGCTTCTCTTTGGCGGTGTCAGGAATAACGATGCCGCTTTTGGTGACTTCTTCTTTAGCGGTTGGTTTGACGACCACGCGGTCGCCAACGGGACGGATCTTTTGCATAACCTCAACTCCTTGCTTCTTGAATTTTGTGGTAACGGGTGAAATACATGCCCGGCCACGTTTTACGGGGCGTTTCAGTTCGAGAGCCTCGCGCCGGCCTCCTGCCAAACTCAACCAGCATCCGAGCGATAGTGAATAACGCCCGCGATGTTGACGGCGTGATACTGCGAATAATCACAGTTGCAGGGACCGCCATCTGCGCACCCGCTGCAGCAATAGGCAATGCCCTGCCGGTAGACCGGCTCCCAGAGGATATCGATATCGCAGTTGGCACAGCGCGGCACAGGTCGGGGCGTGCTGCCCTGACCCACATGATCATTGTGTGATTGTTGCCGCGCTGTGTTCTCGGAGTCCATATCCTCTTGCCTTCTGATGTTGTGCAGGTTTCCCGTTACACGTTCGTATAGAAGTATCGCATACGCTGCGTTAGAAGTGCATAGGAGAAGTGTTAGAGAAGTGTTAGAATTTTGGTGATATAATAGTTCAGATCATCGTAAGGAGCAGCAGATCATGCCGTACATCTCAACCATCAACGACCAGGCTTATACCATCACCACCGGCGAAGAGGAACGGCACCGCACCGTGACTATAGACGGGCAGGCGCATGACATTGACTGGGAACAGCTCGCGCCGCTCGCGGCTGACGCCAGGGGACAGGTGGCGAACGGTGGCCACTACAGTCTGCTGATCGACGGGAAATCGTTCGAGGTCTACGCGCGACAGGTCATAAAGCCCAATTCAACCGAAAATATCTATGAAATCTTCCTGGACGGCCAGCGCTTCGAGGTGCACGTTGAAGATGAGCGCGAGAAAGCGCTGGCCGGTTCGATCAAGTCCGCCTACGAGAGCAGCGAGGCCAGCGTGCGCGCGCCCATGCCCGGCCTGGTACTGGGCATCCCACTGGAAGCAGGCGCACAGGTAGAACGCGGCCAGACCGTGGCCATCCTCGAAGCGATGAAGATGGAAAACGACCTGGCATCGCCGATCAATGGGACGATCAAGGAAGTGCGGGTCAGCAAAGGGCAGACGGTGAACCAGGGGGATGTTCTGGTTGTAGTGGGGGAATAGAGGAGCCACACCTTTGTCTCACACGCGCCTCATCCTCGTCCGGCACGGCGAAACCGTTGCCAACCGCTCCTACCGCTACATCGGCATCAGCGACGAGCCATTGAGCGAGCAGGGCCTCGCACAGGCGCAGCAACTCACCGAAGCGCTCTCCATCTTGCCAATCAAGGCGGTCTACAGCAGCCCGTTGCAGCGCGCGTACCGCACGGCCATGCCCATCGCGCAACGATTAGGGTTGGAGGCGCAGCGGCTCGATGCACTGAGTGAGTGCAGCTTTGGCGCATGGGAAGGATTGACGCGCGCCGAGGTGATGGCGAGCGGCGAGGAGCATGCGCTGCACCTGCAGGCCTGGGAGCGTGACGCGACGCTTGCCCCACCGGGCGGCGAGAGCTTCGCGGAGATGCAGCGGCGTGTCTGTACGGCAGTGAAGCAGCTCGGGCTGCAATACCCTGACCAGGCAATTGCGCTGGTATCGCATGTTGGGCCAATCAAGGTGCTGCTGTGTACGGCCATGGGCGCCCCGCTCTCCTCGGCTTTTCGTATCTTTCTTGACCCCGCCACGATCAGCGTGATCGATTGGCGCGATAGCGAGCATGCCATGCTGCGGCTGGTGAATAGCCATGCGCACCTGGGCTGGTCGTCGGCGCGCTGGATGCAGAGATGATAGTACCATTCATGCCATTACGCAACTTAGCATGCATAAGAGCGTAGATATTATTAGCAAGGGTGTAATTATCTGTAGCCAGATGTGCGTTGGGGTAAAGGTGGAGTGATTGTGTCATTAACTCAGCAATCTTCAATATCATATTACGAAAGACGTAGGATAGATCGGTGGCGCGTTGTCTGAATCCACGAGCGGGCGGCGGGCATGAAAACCCCGATTCGGCGAAGGTGTGCCAGCGCTGCGATTTCCTGGTGCGAGGGGCGCGCATCGGCATCTACGAGGTGGTCGCTTTCGTTGGCACGGGCAGCTATGGGCATGTCTACCAGGTGCGCGAACCGGCGCCACTCAGCCGTCTACTCGCTCTCAAGGTGCTGCGCGTCGACCAGTATAACGAGAAGGCGCGCGATAGCTTCTTCTCAGAGGCGCGCCGCATTGCCAACCTGCAGCATCCCAATATCCTGCCGGTCTATAACTTTGGCAGCCTCGAAGATGAACGCCCCTACCTGGTGATGGAATACGCGCCGCGCACCATTCTCGACCTGTTCCGTAAGGAGGATGGCACGCGGCGCCCGGCCTACGCGGAAGAACTGGTACCTTACCTGAAACAGGCGGCGGACGCGCTCTTTTACGTGCATGAAAACGGGCTGATCCACCAGGATGTGAAGCCGGGGAACCTGCTGATCGGGCGCGGCGGGCAGATACTGCTCTCCGACTTTGGGGCGACGTTCTACCTTGGCATGCAAACACACGCCTCGCTCGGAGAAGTAACGGGCACCGCACCCTACATGCCACCGGAGCAGTGGCAGGGCTATCCCAGGCGTGACTCCGATCAGTATGCCCTGGCGGTATGCATGTACGAATTGCTGGCGGGCCGCCCTCCCTTCGTCTACTCACGCATCGAGCAGATGTGGAACGCGCACATCAACGACGCGCCGCCCCCGCCACAGCGCTGGAACCCACGCATACCGGTCGAGGTGAGCGCGGTGCTGATGCGCGCGCTGGCGAAGGATTATCACATGCGCTATCGCAGCGTCGTCGAGTTTGCCGACAATTACGCCAGCGCTGTCACGATCGCCCAGGCGCGCTACGTCTGCCAGAGATGCGGCCACCAGAACCGTAGTGGGGCACAGCGCTGCGCTATGTGCGGCGCGGAATCGGATGATCGCCGCTGCCCCTACTGCGACACTCCCGCGCGTTTCGGACAGCGCTGCTGCTCCGTTTGCGGACGACTGACCATCCCACCGGCGATGGTCGCGCACAGCCCTCTCTCGGGCGTCACCGTGCGGCAGGGACGATACGTCATCCAGCACGTTCTTAAGCAGAACGATGATACAAAGGCGATGACGGCCATCGCGCTCGATACGGCGGCAAACGAGCGCAAAGTTATCCTGAAACGCTGGGAGTGCGCCGGCAGCCCACTGGACCGGCGCCGCAAAGAGATCATCTACTATGAGAAAGCCACCGAACGGCTGGCAGCTTTCCACCACCCGCTGGTTCCAACCGTGCTCGATCGCTTCGCCGAGGGAAAACATTATTATCTCGTAGAAAACTATATCGATGGCGAAACTATCGAGGAATTACTCCAGAAACTGCTCAAGCCACTCTCCGAACGCGAAGTACTAGGCTATATGAACAATATCCTGAACGTCTTGATTGCGCTGGAGCAGCAAGGAACGGGACGCCCGGCCCTGCGCCACTACGATATTGCGCCCGCCAACATCGTCATCGAAAATGCACGCCGGCGCGCCATGCTGACCGGTTTCCCGATCTCGCCTCCCCCGCAGGAAAAGCTGCCCGGGTCGGCGAGACACGTCACAACGCAGAAGATCGCCATCTCGGCCTACGTGCCGGTCAAGGATACGCCCTTCGACCATCGTACCTGCATCTACATGCTGGCGGCCACCATGCACCACGCACTGGCAAATTATCCGCCGCCACACTACCCGGCCTTCCCCCCCATTCGCGCCTTCAACCCGCTCGTCTCGCCGGAGCTTGAGGCGATCCTGGGCCACGCCTTGATGGAAGAAAGATCAATGCGCTACCAGAGCTACGCTGAGATGAAACGAGACATCCAACAACTTTTATAGGAGTTGTTGGAGACTATCCCCTCTCGTCGACCAGCACATACTGCACATCCTTCGGGCCGACGTACTCGGCGCGCGGGCGGATCAGGCGGTTGTTGGCGAATTGTTCGAGGACGTGGGCCGTCCAGCCGGAGATGCGGCTGCAAGCAAAGATGGGCGTATCCAGGTCGATTGGTATGCCCATCGTATAGTAGACGGAGGCCGAATAGAAGTCCACGTTGGCGTTGAGGCCCTTGTGTTCCTTGATGTACTCTTCGATGATGCGCGACATCTCGTACCAGCGCGAGTCGCCTGTGCGCTCGCCCAGCTCCTTCGACATCTGTCGCAGGTGCGTGGCGCGCGGGTCTTCCGTACGGTAGACGCGATGCCCGAAGCCCATGATGCGTTCCTTGCGTTCGAGCGCGCCCGCGATATAGGACTCGGTCTTATCGACCTCGCCGATCTTCAAGAGCATGCGCATGACCTGCTCGTTCGCTCCGCCGTGAAGTGGGCCGGAGAGCGCACCTATCGCGGAGGTGATGGCGGCGTACATGCTCGCCAGCGTCGCGGCCGTCACGCGCGCCGCGAAGGTCGAGGCGTTGAGTTCGTGGTCGGCGTGCAGGATCAGGACGACATCGAGCATACGGGCTTTTGTGTCATCGGGTTTCTCGCCCGTGAGCATGTAGAGGAAATTCGCGGCGTGGCTGCCGGCGGCGAGTGGGGCCACCGGCTCTTTGCCGTTGCGCAGGCGGTCCCAGGTGGCAACGATGGTAGGAAAGAGCGCTGTGAGACGTATCGAGCGGCGGCGATTGGCTTCAACGGAGTTATCGCCCGCGTCGGGATCAAAGGATGAGAGGGATGAAACAACGGTGCGCAGGATATCCATCGGCGTAGCAGTTTTAGGAAACAGGCGCATCAGTTTGCTAACCTCGCCGGGAAGCGCGCGATTAGCCCGAAGCTGGGCGACGGTATCTGCAAGCTGTGCTTTTGTCGGCAACACTCCGTACCAGAGCAGGTAGGCCGTCTCTTCAAAGGTGGAATACCGGGCCAGATCGTGGATGTCCAGGCCATAATACAGCAGCCGACCCCGTTTGCCATCCAGATCACAAATCTGGGAATGCGCTGCAACGATATCTTCAAGTCCATCGGTGTTAGCCATAGCAGATCTCCTTCAGGAACGAGGCTTCGCGTAAGAACGTGCGCAGGGCGGCAACCGGCAGTAGGAACCGGAGTCGTAGAACTGCTGCTTCCACAGCGAAGCAGAGAACTTTCACTACAACAAATGATATGCGGTTCTGTAAAGTATTATGTCATCTGTAAAAAACAATGTCAACGAGAAGCTATAGTTTGGCAGACATTTGGAGATAAGGTCTGTCATCCTGAGCGCAGCGAAGGATCTCTACGTTCGACGAGCTAGATCCTTCGCTGCGCTCAGAGCCTGCCCTAGAGCGCAGCGAAGGGATGACAGATAGGACAGCACAATAGCCCGCTCACGATTAGTTTTATCTCCAAACGTCTGTATAATTGGCCCGAATAGGATGACGTTTTCAGCTACCTTCTTCGTTATTATTTTGGACAGGAGCGGAGATGTTATGGGTTGTTGATAATGCACATTAACGAATACATGCGGACAGCTTTGTAGGGGCGGGGGCGCTTGCGCCGCCCTGGGAATGGTCCCCATCACATCTTCAATCTGCATCATCTGGAGGAATCTGGAAGTGCTGCTCATCAGGAAGCGAATCAAGATAAGCCCGGCCGGAATAGCGGCCATCGTCATCATTGCGCTGGCCGTAGTTTTGCGTATCGTTTTGACGGTCGCCGGATGGCCGCCGGCGAATAGCGACGAATCCGCGATGGGGCTTATGGCGATCCACATTATGACAGGCAAGGACTTTCCGCTTTTTCTGTACGGAAAACTCTACATGGGCGGGGTCGAGGCGTATCTTGGTGCCGCGCTGATGCACATCTTCGGTCAGACGTTATTCGCGCTGCGTCTCGGCGACATCCTGTTGTTTGCACTGACGCTCACCAGCATGTATTTACTGGCAAGCCTGCTCTATACCAAAAAAGTCGCGCTCATCGCGATTGCCCTGCTGAGCATGGGATCTGTCATGATGCTCTTCACGGAACTCATGGCGCATGGCGGATACCCTGAACTTCTCAGCCTCGGCACCGTAGCATTTCTCCTCGCCTCCTACCTTGCCTACACCTCCAATCAGGACATCCCTCTTCACAGACAGTGGAGGCGATTGCTTGCTTATGGCGCATGGGGATTGGCAGTTGCGCTCGCTTTTTGGGGTGATTACATCTTTATCTCGATCATCTTGATGACCGGCTTACTCCTGGCGCTCTTTTGCTGGCGCGAACTGCTCAGGGGAGCCATTCTGGTTGTACTGCTGGGCCTCTTGATCGGCGGCATTCCCTTGATCATCTACAACCTGCACGCGGCGCCTGCATTTTCGACGCTGTCCATCATGTGGGGCCTGCGCAACGACTTTACTTACGTACTGGCCCACAGCCCGTACAGCCAATTCGCGCTCTATTACGAGGTAAAGGGCACGCTGATCGAGAGCCTTCCAATGGCAACAGGCGCTCCACCGCTCTGCTTCGATTCAAACTGGGTTGAGTTAGGACGTGGCAATGCTATTATGCGCTTTGAATGCCTGGATCCACACGGTCAATGGGGCCTGCTGGTCCTCTCGCTCACCTGGAGTCTCGGTTTTCTGATCCTCTGGCTCATTTCCGCTGTCCATGAACTCAGGGTATTATGGGAAATCAGGCGGCAACAGTCCCTCGGGAAGCCGTGTTCACGGGAGAATCGCCAGGCGGTGATACGGCACTTCGCTCGCCTGGCGCTGCTGATGTTAGCCGCGCTGACCCTGCTGGAATTCGCCGTAAGTCCGGTTGCGGCAGTCTTTTCGGCTGACGGACGGTACCTCACCGCTCTGTTGATTGCCACTCCTGCCATCATCGCACCTCTGTGCGGATTTGCGCGTGACAGGCAGGAATTGAGCTTGAGGAGAGACCCTCATCGCGAACCATCCGCGAATGGGGGCGGCGCTTTTGCTCCCATACGCCCATTATTGCGATGGGGAGGGCTGTTTTTCATCGGCGCAGTTATGCTGGCTGGAACTGTTAGCATCTTCTTCGAGTTTCCCACCGTTCAAGCGGTAGACCGGCAGCAGCAGGCGCTCATAAATGATCTCGTGCGCATCCACGCTACCCATTTCTATACCGACTTCTGGACATGCAACCGCCTGGCATTTCTGAGCGATGAAAAACTGATCTGCTTGGTCGTTGATGATAACCTGCGAGGAACGCCCAATGGCATACCAGGCTATTATGCCATCGTCAAAAGCGATCCGAACTCGGCTTATCTATTTCTACAGGGCACCGTGCAGGCTACTGCGGCTAACCGGCTATTTGCACAATCCCGCACCCCCTACCGGCGGCACATCTTCGAAGGGTACGTCGTCTATCAGCCTGTGAGGAGCGTCGGCGACACGAACTCAGTGAAGATGCAGATGCAGCCGCTACCTGTGTAATACAGCGCCTTCCGACCCGGGCGCGTTGGGAGCAGGTCGTGCTGCTTGCTCGCGCATCTTGCTCCTCTCGAAATGCTTTCTCTCAATCGCTTTGCGCAAGCGATCGCCCATACGCATGAACGGCTTTTCGATGCAGGTGAAGAAGAGCAAAGAGAATGGAAAGATGATGAGCAGCACCCACAGCCAGTAGAGCAGGTATATTACGTAGACGTTAGTGAGGTGCAACACAGGGAGCACTTCAGCTACCAAAACGCCCAGGAGGGGCAGGTGCCAGATATAGAGGCTGTACGAAATCAGGCCTAACCAACGCAGCGGCTTCCAGGCGAAAGGACGTTTGAGCGATTCGCGGCCATATAAGATGGCCGCGATACACAGACCGAAACCAATCGCCAGCACCATATCGCTGAGCCAGTTAAAGTAGGACATGATGCCATTTAAAAACGGCCAGGCGGCCGGCTGGCCACTCTTAAAGTGCCACATCGCGCTAAAGACCAGCATGATAATCCCGGCACGCCAGAGCCAGGGAGACAACTGCTGCCAGCGTTTTGTAAAGGCGGCGCGAGTCGAGGGATGCTGCGCATAGATATAAAGCAGGCTGATGAGCATCCCGACGGCGAAATCTTCCGTATACTTTCCTGTTATGCCGAAGAAAATGAACATGAGAACATTCACCACTGCTGGCGGGAACCAGAGAAAGGACTGCCCAGGATTAGCACTATAATTCAGCCCCCATAAGCGAACCGCCAACCCGCAGGCAATCACTCCCAGGAGGCAGAGCATAATCGCGTACAGGCGTTTAGCGACAGGCACCCACCTGACAGCAAAGGCAATCGCCACGCACATCAGCGGCAAGATCATATAATACTGCCATTCCGTTGCCAGCGTCCAGAACGGCCCATCGAGCGTGCGAAAGGTCAGGCGCGAGGAGTCCATGAAGAACGTAAGAAACAGCAGCAGGTTCAATCGATGGTTGGCATCCAGGTACTGTTGATAGGCAACCAGGATCAGCAAGAACAGCGAAATATAATAGCCCGGAAAGATACGAAACATGCGCCGCAGGTAATAGACGCGTACCAGTGGCCAGGAGCTTTTGAAGAGCAGCGCTTTCGCGAACGGCATGAAGAGTAGAAAGCCGGAAAGTACGAAGAACAGAGTGACGCCGGTACCCCCGGCCGTTGTAACGGATGAGGCCAGGGGGTTCGTCTGCCAGTCCCAGAGTTTGTTGCCCGAAACCAGGTTGACGTGAAATGACACCACCAGAAGAACGGCGATGCCCCGCACGCCATCGAGCACGGTGATGGTATTCTTTTTCCCTCCGGCTTTTTCATCATCGAGCAACTTTGCCAGCGCCTGACCAACTCTCCCGAGCCAACCTTGCCGCTGTTTACCCGTATCGATCGTAGCGTCCATCAAAAATTCCGGTCATTCCAGGTATGTATACAAATAACGCTGTGTCGTTGCCACATTGTTTTAACGGGTAAGCCGTAAAGATGGTCTCAAAAAGGTGATTACGGCAAGATGAGGTGCAGGTCGCCGAACTCGTGCCAGAGGTAGCCTTCGCGCAGCGCCTCTTTATACGTGATTTCCAGATGTTGGCGTCCGGTCAGCGTCTCCAACATTGCTAAATGTGTTGAGAGCGGTTCATGCAGACCAGTGAGTAGCCCATTAACAGCGCGAATGCCGCGTTGCGGTGTAATCAGGACATCTGTCCAGCCCTCGCCAGGATGGGTTATCCCGCTGGAATCGGTTACTGTTTCCAACGCTCGCACGACGGTTGTACCAACGGCAATAACCTGCTGGTGCGCGAGGCGCGCTGTGTTGACAATGCGCGCTGTTGGCTCAGGAACACGATAATACTCTTCATATGCCGGCTCTTTCTGTTCTGGACTGGCAACGCCGGTATGCAGAAGCAGGGGAGCAATCTGAATACCCCTGGCGATCAGGCGAGTCAGCAGTTCAGGTGTAAACGCTCGCCCGGCAGATGGCATCTCCGCGCTGCCTTTCTCCGTTGCATAGACTGTTTGGTAGTAGCTCAAAGGCCACGCTTCTTTGACATAGCTATACCGAATTGGGAAGCCATACTGCTCAAGGTAGGTATGCAGCGGGCCAGGCACATCAAGGCTGGCTACCCACAGACGGCGCAAAGCCTGGCTAGGAGCATAGGGTGTATGCAAAGTTACCCTGGCACCGGCCGGCAGCGCAAAGGACTCTCCTGGCTGGATATCGTAGAATGGCCTGGTCGTTTTTTCTTTGTCATCCTGATACGCACGCATTTCTACTACCCATAGGTTCGCGGGCAGATGTGTTGAGAGATGGAGTTCAAATTGCGTCCCACCAGATCGTACGACCGGTAGTGCGGCGTTCAGCGTCCCGCTGGTATTAATGACTAACACATCACCCGGCTTGAGAAAGTCTACGATTTGGCGAAACCTCGTGTGCACCACCTGGTCAGTCGCGATGTGTGAGACCATCAGGCGCACCTCATCGCGTGCCAGGCCGCGTGCCTCTGGTGGTTCTCCAGCCTCTAATGTAGATGGCAGGGTGAACGCAAGCAGCGGGAGTCCAGGAAGTCCCTCGGTATATTCCGTGGATAAAAGGATTGGTCCCTTGTTCATTGTTCGCGCATCCTTGTATGGTCATAGGTACATGTTTTTGACTTTCATTATACCGTGAGGCGCGCCGCAATGCATTGGACGAGCGAACAGTTTGCCACTGTACGAAAGAACAGCGATGCTATTGTTTTGGGACGAACCTCTTATTCTTAACACTTCCTTGATCTACTTCTTATATTTTGTAGTGGAACCGAAACCCTGGACACAGAGGAAACCAATTTGAAGGGATACGGTGTTCAAGAGGAGGAAACACGAACATGACCACCCATCGCAGCTTTACGCCGGAGTTCAAAGCGCAAGTCGCCTGAGAGGTCTTAACAGGAGTCAGGAGTGCCAGTGAGGTCTGCCAGCACTACCAACTCAAGCCAGACCTAGTGTCAAGGTGGAGGGCCCAGTTTCTGCAAGGGGCAGTGACGGCCTTCAGCAAGGAAAGCCAGAACGATCCGGCTCTGGCAAGAGTGGCGGAATTAGAGCGGTTAGTCGGGCGGTTGACCCTGGAGTTGGAGGCGTCAAAAAAAGCCTCCAGTCTCTTGCAATCCTATCTGAGCAGAGGCGCAAAGTGATGCAGCAGTTAGCAGAAAGCCATCCAGTACAAGTTATATGCCGGGTATGGGAGATGCCACGCAGCACCTACTACTACCGATCTCAGGCCTTAGAGGAGCACGAGTTGCGTACCGCCTTGCAACGACTCGCTGGAGAGTGGCCCAGGTATGGCTCGCAGCACTTGACCACCCAATTGCAACGAGAAGGCTTCCCGGTCAATCGTAAACACATCCAGCGCTTGATGCGCGAACTGGGAGTGCAAGGTGTCAAGCGAGTGGGAGAGGTGTTAAAATTGTCCACCACCATGTGGGGCAGTATCTTCCAGACAAAATTTCCCAGCAGAGTTACATTCATACACCCAATCCCGCTTAAAAGCTCTATTGCTATTGAAATAAATCTCTTATATAATGAAGCGTGTTTCTAGCTTCATCTCCCTTATGCAATGCAAAACATGAGCAGATAAATCAATGGCATTTCCAATTGTTTCAGCATTCTCGTTCGAGTCCAACTTGCGAGTGTCCAGTTGAGCCTACAGAAAAGGAGTAGCCGAGTTGGAGAATGAAGCCCTCTATGAGAAGTTGAGGTCACAGTACCTTACACAAGTTGACGAATTGGAATACGGACTGGTTCCCCTGACAGACGAAGCTCTAAAAAATCGTGCTACGAAATTGAGATTGCTGGTTGGCCGGATGCTCCGAGAGCGTTATGAGTCTTTACCAAACCGCAATGCAGATTTGTTGCTGGCGAGCACTGATTTGATTATGCAGCTTCTCCCCGAAGCTTTTGCACTAGCACGAGAAGCTTCAAAGCGATTACTTGGAATGCGTCACTATGATCAGCAAATTATTGCGGGTATTGTTTTAAATCAGGGAAATATTGCTGAGCTAAAAAATGGAGAAGGGAAGACAATAGTGGCGTTATTGCCAGCCTATTTGAACGCTCTCTTCGTGAAAGCAGAGTTTGAGATTAAGTCAAACAATACAGATTTTCGTAAACGTAACATTCATGTAATGACCGCGAATAATTATCTTGCCCGCCGGGACTATGTGTGGTTGAAGCCGGTATACGAATTTCTCGATGTTACGGCCGGTTATCTTCAAGAAATTCATTCGGATGGAAGCTCTTATAGTATGGGTTTGATGGAAAGAAAAATTATGTATGGAGCCGATATTGTTTACGGTTCCTCGCAAGAATTCATCTTTGATCACCTGCGAGACAACCTCGCAGATCATATTGAAAAGCAGGTCCAAGGAGGACACTTCTTCGCGATAGTGGATGAAGCAGATCACATATTATTGGATGAAGCAAAGACACCCCATATTATCAATGGGACATCACCCGCTGGTTCACTTGAGGATCATGAACTTATCTATCTCGTAAATAGCTTCGCTAACAGGTTATATGAGAACCAGCATTTAATAGACATCGCTGAGGGTGGCAAAGTGGGTCTTTCCCTGTCGGGGAAAGAGGTTTTACAGGTACTGGGTCAAAGAATTCTACAACCAGCAGTTGCTTCTGAGCAAGTAGTGAAACTGCCACCGGAGGTTCTGGTTGGTATGGTATTCCAGTTCATGGAAATCGTCTCCAAACAAAAGAAAGACACGTTCGATGCATTAGTGCTAAGTGAGATCGTCGTTATCAGTCAATGGTCTAAAAGTTTTGGTGATTTTTATCAGGTGGGGCCGGACGGCAGTTTAGAGGGCTTCAGCAAAGCAGACTCGGGCAAAGCTAAGAGAATATATTGTCCAACAGCTTAAATTAATTCCTCAAGAGAAGTACCCCGATCCCAAATCTCTCCTTTCGTGGTTTCGACATTTGTTTGCTTTTATACGGAAATACGGCTATCTCCTTTATAACGAGATTTTTGTGACATTTGGCATTACACCGGAAGATATCCGGAAATCGAAATACTGGCAGCCAGGTTTTCTTTTTCAAATGCTGTTCAAATTTCTTCACGGCGAAACAGGCGCATTTGAAATTATTGCCGAGCTAGCCATTACCATCCTGAACGACTATATAATTGACATTGCCAGTATGTCTTTTCAAGAGCAGCAGCAGACGCATGCGTTTTTACAGAATCTCAATATATTTCTTTCGGGATTGCTCTACATCAAGTATCGCTATGAGGTGCCCGGGCAGGTCTACCAGTGGATGTACTCTTTACAGGAGCGACTTCTTAAAAGCAAGCTTTCCGATGAAATAGCGTACAACGCGTGGGCCCCGCAGGCGTTTTCGAGAACAATAGAGCTGGCTCTTCTTCCTGTGATTTCAAACATGCTGAATCCAACGGTTCCAACAGGAAGGAAAGATACTTTAACGGCAATTGTCGTGAGCGGCTTGAGAATTCTTAGAGACGCAAGTCAACTCAAGATGCCCGGAAACGGAGTTGAGCGTGAAATGGTGGAAATACTGCAGGAGTTGGGACAGTTAGTCAGCAATCGTGTCATCGAGTTCTCGCTCGAACAAAAGACGGTATCATTCACGAACTGGGGGCAGCTTTTACTGGAGGACTATGCAGAGCAGATAGTAAGAGCAGGGTTATGGGTAGGGAAAAATCCAGATGAAGAGAATATCACAGAGAGATCGGGAGAGGTCTTAACCAATGAAATCTTAACTCAGCGGACAGAAGAACTCGTTTCAAAAATTCGTTTTCTAGCGCGGCGATCTCTCTTTGCATACCTTTTTAATAGAAGAAATAATGAGTACGTTCTTCAGGGCGGAGAGGTCGTTATCGTCGATGAACTGACGGGGAGAATTATGCCGGGCCGCCGTTGGGATCTCTGGCTCCACGCGTTTGTTGAGGCTAAAGAAGGGCTGCGAATAGAGCGTGAGAACGAGAGGCAGTCTACTATCTCCACCCAAAGTTATGTCTCCCTGTATCCCAAGAAGGCCGGGCTAACAGCCACCGCTCACGTGGGCAATTTAGCTGCCTGGCAATCGTGGATCGATACCCTGCGGCACGGCGTCATTCAAATGTCTTCGCGCAAATCGGCAGCGAAACAGGACCCGTATGGACCTCTTTCGACTGATGATCCCGTTGAGACCGAATTCAAAGACGCATACAAGATGGATGTCATCCGTATACCGCCTCATCAACGCGTGCGTCGAACAGACCTTCCAGATACAATTAGCTATACTTTGGACGCAAAATTGAAGACGGTAGTTGACCTGGTGTTAGACATACATGAGACGGGGCAGCCGGTCCTGGTAGAAACCATTTCCATCGAGCAATCGACAATAGTCATTGAACACCTGAAGGCAAGAGCGCGCGAACGGGACATGTCGATCACTCCCCAGTTGCTGAATGCATTAACGTATGAGCAAGAAGCAGAAATTATTACGAAGGCTGGTTTGGTTGGCGCGCTCACCGTATCAACTCAGTTAGCTGGCAGGGGAACCGATATCGTCGTTTCTTCAGAGGCTCTTGATCTGGGTGGACTTTTCGTGATCGGTTTCGAACGGCTAAATTCACGGCGGTGGGATGACCAGGTAAGAGGAAGAGCCGGGCGGCAGGGAGAACGAGGCAAAAGTCAATTTTTTGTTTCCATGAGTGATAATGCGCTGCGGGGTTTAAAAGATGGATTTGTCAGGCAACAAAACATACTGCGCAAAATGGGTGTGTATGACGAAGACATAGTTTTAGAGAACAGCAAGATGTTAACGGATTTCATACTCAACTACCAGGTGCGTCTCGAGCATTACGCCAGTCAATTGAGGGCGAAGACCTCCGTTTTTGATCAGATACTAGGAGAATATAGAAAAATATTGAGCCGCTTCCGTCAGAGTACATTGATGCCATCTTACGTATGTCCTCTCTGCCGTAGACCTGATGCACTGGTGCCAATCCAGGAAAAAGCATGGTTTTGTTCGTCTTGCCAGAAGGAACAAAGGCCGGCAAAAGATCAAGAAACACAGCTATTAGATATGTCGCTGTTACCCCGCTGGCGCCTGCAATTTGAGAAGATGGTAGAGACTAGTGTTGATAGCTGTGTAAGAAATGAAAAGCTAGAACTCCATCTGTTAAAAAAATACACATCGGATACGGTCAGTCCGAAACGCTGGAATTGGGATGAGCTTGAAAATGAGTTGTCTCAATGGCTTATACAGCCCACTACGCGAAAGCAACTCACGGCTGATATAGATTTCAAAAACGACCTCTACCCTGAAACTGAAAGGCAGAAGCTTGCGCAGAATATCAAGAATGTACTTATTGATAGTGCGGAGAAAAGCGTGCAAAAGAGAGCCGACCAGATTTTGGAGGCTTTTTCCAGGAAGAATAAAAATCGGCTCAGCTGGGATTACGGCCTCCTTGCCAATCGGCTCGTGGAAGAACTCTGGCTCACCGTTCAATTTGATGAGATCGAAGACCAGTTGGATGCGAGTGAGACCCGTAGCTCGCGTGAATGCCTGAACATCGTGCAGGGGTTCGTCCGGGATGCTATTAAGAAACAGGCCAACGATTTTGATTGGTTTTCTTCTTTAGAGTCAACCAGCTTACAACTCTACAATTTCCTTGAGCCACTACTTCCTGCAGGACAGGAAATTACCAGGGATGAAATTGTGTTGGGATTGGAGAGGCAAAATATAAAGGAAATAATCCTGCGAAAATTAGCGGTTGCTTACAACGAGTTGTTGCGTGAGTTTGGGAAAGAGAGGGTCTTCAACTTTGAAAATGAGGTCATGCGGGCAGAGATTGATAAGCAGTGGTGTAAGTTGCTTGCCGAGCTTGATCTGATTATGGAGGACCTAAGTGGCTGGACAAAACAGCAATACCAGGTAGAATACGGGGTCCGGGTTGCTCGCCTTTTTGAGCAGATCTTACGGGGATATTGCCCGCGAAACGGTAAGAAAGGTGCTGCTTGGCTCAGCAGAGCTAAGAAGGCAGATGCTTGAGATGGCAAAACCGGAGGGGATTTATCGCATCCGCGGGGATATGCCGTGTTCATGTGGGAGTGGGCAAGACTTCGCACAGTGTTGCGGTTATTCAATATACAGTTACGTTCCTTCGTAGTAGAAAGTGGTAGGTCGATGCGTACCTGGCAAATAAGTTTCTCTTTATCCGGCGGTCATCTTAAAGACTTACAGGAGGCATTGGGCTTACAATCTGTAGAGCAGATACTTGATTTGAGCCATACCATGGTTAGAGCCCGAAACGTGATTAGTCCCCTGGCATCCGTAAACAATTCGACTCCTCAAAAAGGGTCTGTTCTTGTCATCGCTGATTATCCGCTGACAGGTAAGTCGTGCCTCGCATTTGAACTGGCTAAGGACTGGTTAGATACCACCAACATAGAGAATATGCTCGAACCGGTGGTTTTAGTCCTCGCACCGGGTAGTCAAGCTGACTGGTCGGCAGAGCGTTTAGCCGCTGAGATAGATACAATTACCGGTTCGTATACCGCCGATGTGCAAACGCTGTTGATCATAGATAATTTAGAAGAGTGTGTGCAAAAAGCGACAGATCTCGATCAGCTACTAGCGTGGCTATTCGAACCCTCCCTCGGCTATCATAAGCTCTTCCTCTACACAGAGGGTATGATATTTGAGAGAAAATTACAAAATATCCTCTATACTCATTTAATGAGGCTCGCAGAGTCGAGCGCACCTTCTCAAAAGTTGTTCCGAATGGAGTACGAGGGGTTATTAGATTTAAGCAAGATCCTACACGCCTTCCATCAATCGGAAATCTCCCTCGTGCTTTGAGGCCGATAAAGCCATAGATGAAGAGAGACTTCAAACGATAAAACGGGCTATCGAAATTGAACGCAAGGGAGGAACGCCAAGCTATCTCGTGGGTCTGGCCAACCGGGCTCTTCAATCGCCACCCTCACCGGCTGTGATTCCGGAAGCCGCGTTAGCTAAAACGAAAATCGCTGAGCAATTGAAGGACAAAGACAACCGGGATGCCTATACTGTTTTTCACATCCTGGCGTCGTTGTATAGCCGGTATAAGCTCCCATTAGAGTACGGTTATGCTGAGGAGTTTGTATTTTATCTCTTCAATCAAGAAGCGCAGGGGAGCGGGGCACAATTTGAGGCGGCGCTCGATTGCCTGGTGCTGAGTGGCATGATTCACCGTGAGAATGGACTGATATGGACATCCGCACAGCAACTCTCCGTCATTGAGCCGACTGCCGGTCCGTTCTTTCGTTTGGAGAGCAAACTGGACGACTTGAAACTTCGCCCTCTAATGCCGCGTGCATGGTTAAATCTAGGGATGCTCTACCTAGTGCGGGGGCAACTATCGCAGGGTTGCGGCGCTTTTATGGAGTTTTTAGGCGGCATTCATTCCCGTCCAGATCAAGAACTTGTCCTATATTATCTAGCTGATTTTGTTCTTAATCGGGTCATTCCAGATATCTCTGAAAAAAAAGAGCAACCTGCGACGCTAGATGCCGGTCTTTTCTCCAAAATCACTGACCTGGTACACGAGTTATTTGAAAATAACGAAAACGTAGCTTTGTTACAGGCGATCGTTGACGCTATTACGACAAAGATATGCCAGCTTACTATGTCTAAAGGCGTAATACTTTTCCAAACGCTCGATGCCTGGATGCCTCTTGTCAGCATGAGCAGCACCTCGAAGCGCATATTGATATCCTTTGCCCTGAAGCAAGTCCTCCTGACCGGGCCTGAGGCAGAGTCATCAGACTATGTTGAAAAAATACGCTCGCTCTTATCGCTGCTGGATTCTCGCTACATAGACAAAGCTATATCCATAGACGTATTTGATATCATACTGTTGATTTCATCTACGCAATCTTCAGAGGATGATGAAGACGCTCTGTTGAGCGTGTTATACCGCGTTCTCTTTGGCGATCAGCTTGAACTGCCACTTGCCCAATTTTTGCAGAGTGATCTCTGGCATCAATCGGTCTCTCTACTACTCCAACTGGCGGAAGCGTTGAATGTTCATCTCGAGAAAGAAGAGTTTCTAAAGTGGGGTACGGCTGTCTTGAAACTTGTGATTCGAGAGCAAGACGACACGGACGAAAGTGGCATTGTTTCGATATGGCTGTTAAAAGAACTCGTTGCTAATACGGGAACTCAAGAAGAGGCCCGCTGTGAATTGACGAAGTTGTTAAGCAACTATGAGCGTCATAATTTCAACAGACGGCGACTTTTATTCCATATCTACCTGGGACCAGCCCTGTATTACAGCTATAGCGGCAATGATCCGGGCCCGCTTAGAAACTACTTGCAAGTTATCCTGAAGGAGATAGAAGACGTTGCAACGAGGAATAACTATGACGCCTCTTTTCAAGTGAATTTAGTGTTTTATCTTTATTTCCTGACCCACCTTGGGAGAAGTAACTGGATGGCAGAGGAAGTAAGGAGTGAATTGGAAATGCATAGAGCGCAGATCGACTCCTGGTTACTGCAACATATCGAAGAACTGTATGTAGCAGATGAGCTGGGATTGGGAAGTTCCTATAAGGACTTGATGGACGGAGTAGCAAATAGTGTCTCAGTAAGTGCTGAACCTGTAAACTGGGATCAAGCTCTTTGTCTGAGTTATCTCATATTGATACCTATCAATGAAGAGTTAGTAAATGGGGATGCGGACGTGAGCGAACTGATGAAGGAATGCCTCAGTTTCTGTCAAATCAGTGGGGTGGCTCAGGCATGGTCTCAACACTTGGCTGGCTTTGATGTGGAAGACCTGAGCGAACAGGCTGCGCCTGATATAGCTGAATTTAATGTGCAAGACCCTAGCGAACAAATTGTGGCTGGTCTGGCTGGAATTAATGTGCAAGGTCTGAGCGGTCAAACCACGCCTGTGAGCGTAAATCTAACACCTCCAAGATCAAGGACGACCAGAAGACCGGCGAACCCCGTAACGACTATACTCATGTTGCAAAGGAGGGTTGAATTAAATCTGGCGGACCAGCATTCTTGGTATTTACTCGGTTTGCAAATGATTAACCGGCATGACAATCTGTCAGCAATCCGCTACTTCCAAAGGGCAATTACGTTAGCTCCGAACTTTCTTGAGCCATACTTGGAAATTGCCGGGATTTATCATAAAGTAGAGAAGTTAGAGCAAGAGGTGAAAATTTTAACCGCTGCTTTTGAAGTGGATAATAACCATTTTGAGACATGCATACGGCTGGCACGCGCTTGTAGAGATTTGAAAGATTACAAATCCGCTATCAAGTTTTACCGGTTCGCTCTGAAATTGAGCGGTGATAACGATCTATTTAACATATTGAAGGAGCAGGGAGATATATTACTAATCGATGGGCAGCCTATAGACGCCTTAAAATCCTACTGGTACGCTATGTCTTTGAAGCCTTTTGAGGAGGATATTCTCATTGAAGTGCTCAAGTTGTTGAAAGAGTTGGCGAACGACGATCAACCTTCTGAGCATGAGCTTGAATATCTTGGCCATAAAATATCGTATCCTCATGTGGTGAAATGCCTCATGAACTATCTTGCTCGACGAGTCTCGTACCCGGGGCATAATTTAGCTTTAGTTAAAGCATACTTTCTCGTAAATGACTTTGAAAATGCATGGTCATTGTTACTAAATGGTGGCTCACCATATATTCTCTTAGGAAATTCTGCCCAAACGATTGCTTCACTTTTGCAGGCAACGGGACATGAAACGATGGCATCTTTTTATCATGGCTTAAACTACCTTAGATACGACCTGTACGAAGAAGCGGCTGAGAAATTCATCGATTACTTGAAGAGGTATCCTGGAGATGCTGAAGCCCACTATTATCTGGCATTTTGTTACGCAGCCATCACTAAAATACAGCGCGAGTTACATTTACTCGAACCAGCGGGTACATCGCACTTTAACCTGGCTCTCAAAGAGGGGCTGTGCGCTCTATTTCTTGGCTCAAATAAGCAGCGAGCACACGAGTTGCTCGGAGATATTTACACCTTGAGGGCAGAGGCGAATTCCTTGTTTTACGCCTACGCAATAAGTCATTATGAAGAAGCATATTTTGCAGCGTTCAGTCCATCGTTGATCATAAAAATTGGACTATCACGTTTTGACCGCTTGATACAGGCATGCGTGACGCAAACGTCACTGGATATTCAGACATATACCAGGCAGGTTAAGGCAGAGGTACTGGACTGGCTACGCATCCATCTGAGAGTTGAGATGGACAGTAAATCTCGTGCTGATATCTATGGTGCATTAGGAAAAATGGAATTGCTTGCGGTTCAAGCTCTTGGACGATGGGAAAGTAGAAATTCTGCCTTGCTCGCAAAGATTGAACACTATCTCCTCAATGGGGAAGATGACCTGCGCAAAGCGATAGAAAATCAGGGACGAGACTTTAATTTCTATATAAATTTGGGGGTCCTCTACTGGGAATGGCATTCCTGGCTGGATGATCAGACAGAGAAGCGCGTTGAGAAGATCAAACAGGCAATTGAGAATTGGGAGCAGGCTCAGGTGCTAACAAGAAACGTACGCCTCCCAAGAACCCAGCGAGTAGTGCGTGAAGAGATTGAAATCATGATTACCAGCGCTTTCAAAGAGCTAAAGCAATTGATGTAGATTAAGCCGATTACCGTAAGGATTGTACGGATGAATTCATCTGCAAGCAGTGAGCTCAAGATTTTGAGGCGCGAGATTGTCTTTAATCGGCTCATCATTGTTGTCCAGTTGCTGGATCAGAATAAGACTCAACGCTATCTAGAGATCTTCTACGGAGATGAGAGTCCCAACTTGACATTAGTTCAGGCTTTTAAGGCTGATCTACAAAGTTCACAGGATGTCGTGCTTCAGGTCCTGGAAGATTGGGAATCGGTCCTCCAAATTGTGAGTCCAACCGCGCCACCCCTACGGACAGAACTGTGTGCAGCGGTTACAAAAAAACTGGTTGATTGGGTGGAGTCAGAAGATTTTCAGAAAATCTGGCGTCAAAATGTCGCCCAGAGAAGGTCCAGTCAAAAGGATTATGAGCAGATAAAATACCACCTGACCTATCTCTTAGCGCTCTATTCTGAAGATCCAGATGATATCTGGCCTTTCGTGCGGCAGATCACTGCTTCAAATGGCAAGGTAGATCAGCCTGGAGATGAATCGAATAAAGAAGATCAAGTGCTGTCGGTGCTGTACAAAGATAAGAAAAGGCAGGAGATCAAGGAGCGTATCTTCGAGGACGAGAAGGAATACGAGAAGGCCATTATCTGGTTCCGCGAAAGATTAAATCTGGTGGAAGCACAACGGTTGATCCTTCAGAGGAAGAGATATCGGAGGGCGATTAAAAAGAGAGTCAAAGTATTACTCCGCGATGCCCGCAAATTTCGCAGTCGGCCGCAAGAAAGCAATTATATTGTAAGCGCCTTAAAGATTGACCCGCAGAACCGTAAGGTACGCAGGCTAGCTACAAAACGACAATTGCTGAGATCCGACCAGGAAGATAAAAGGGCTGTCAGCGAGACATTATCCCCGGTTGTATTCCAGGTGTTTATCATGGCGCTCTTTGTGGCTGTGCTTCTTTTTTACGCGATCCCTAAACTTATATTTCTCATTCAAAATATCAAGGTTACTTCCATAAATTTTCCTAACATTGTCCATCTTTCGGCGTTCCCACAACTGCTATTTATGGCGATATACGGCATTGTGCTGGGTTATGTCCTCTATTCATCGCTTATCAGACCTTTGATGCCAAAAGCTTTACGCAACTTTCTGCTGTTCACCTTCGTGAACTCTCTCATCCCCCTGGTTGTCACGGATATCTGGGTGAAGACTCTTCAATTATCTAACAATCTGCTCGGCTTTGGCATTGCCTTTGCAGCTTTCATTGTGGGCATCATCGTCTTTAGGGAGACTTATCAAAAGACTCGTGAGCAAATTAGAAGCGCTAGAGAGGCTGCGAAAAGAACATTTCTCGTTCTCTGCTTGGTTTTTGGCCAGGAACTGACTTATGCTATTATCTTCTCTGATCTTGTTGGCAGGTCGACCATCTCGAACGCGGCTCACTCAGACCTCAATGCGCAAAAGTTAATGAACGATTACGTCTTTGGAGTCATTCCGAAACTCATTGTCGTGCCTCCGTTAAACGATTTTGGCATACATTTATTCCCATCTATCATACTCCTGTGGTGCTTTTCATCCCTTGCACTGGGAGCGGTGCAAGAGGGAATTTTTTCATTATTCCAGTCTGGAGAGGCAAAGGATAGCTGAGAGCATTTCCTAACTGAAAAAAGTAGGGTAAACTGACGCTAGACGAGACTAGAGCGTGTCCGAAAAGGCTTCTCAGGCTAATTGAGTATGATGGAGAGGAGGAAGAAAAGTCTGTGATAAGATAGAGGAGCGACAAAGTAAACAGGAGGACACCGAGGTGCCCGGAAAGGCTGGAAACTGATGGAAGTGTATCCCTCGGATCTCTCCGAGGAGGAATGGGCGATCCTAGAGCCACTTATTCCGCCTGGGAAGCCAGGTGGACGACCACGCGAGGTGGAGATGCGCGCCGTCCTCAATGGCATTTTTTATGTGCTGCGCAGCGGGTGTGCCTGGCGCATGCTCCCGCGCGATATCCGCCGCGCTCCACCGTGTACGGCTACTTCGTGCTGTTTCGCGATGAGGGCGTCTGGGAGCGTATCATGAGCACGTGACGGGAACGCTGTCGCGTTCAGGCTGGACGATCAGCCACCCCAAGTGCGGGGATCATCGACAGCCTATCTGTCAAGACCACTGAGCGAGGTGGACCACGCGGCTATGATGGCGGCAAGAAGCTGTCTGGCCGCAAAAGACACGTCCTGGTTGATACGACAGGGCTACTTCTCAAAGTGGTCGTGCATGCGGCCAATATTCAGGATCGGGAAGGCGTCCCCTTCCTGCTGGCGCCGATTAAAGGGGTGTTTCCCCGCCTGAACAAGATCTGGGTGGATCAGGGCTACACTGGCAAAGGACGCGAGTGGATCGAACAGGAACTGGGATGGGAGGTCGAAGTCGTTCGGCACCCGTGGCGGGCGCGTGGTCAGTGGATGCCCCATGGGGATCTCTGCGATTTGAGGACGGTGTGGTTAAGCTATGAGCGCATCAAGCCCACCCCAATGGGCTTTCATGGGCCCCTGCCGCGCAGATGGGGAGTGGAGCGAACTTTCGCCTGGATTGGCCGCTCTCGGCGGATGAGCAAGGATTATGAGTACTTGACGAGCAGTAGCGAAAGCATGGTGTGCCCGACGATGATCCGGCTCATGCTGAAACGGCTTGCCAGAGCAGTTCAAGCTGCAAGAGAGAAAGCTGAATTAGCTCAAGTCGCTTGAAAAGCCTTTTCGGACACCTTCTAGCTCCCTCTTGTGTATTCACGAGATCCGCTCACCAAATGTGGGCCAGATCCCAAACGTGGGAAATTGCCCCAATGGTGAGCAGAACCCCCGTTGACTGCCTGAAAACCAGCTTCTGGAGCGGATCGCTTCACCCTGTTTTTGTCAATTTGGGTGGTCACAAGCGAGGGCCTTTCGTGCGTGAACCATCATTTGCGAGCCGCCGGCTTCTCTTGTTCACGGGAGAGAAGCCCCACATCTCGCGTATCAGCCGCAGCATGGTGGGATTTACTCTTGTGGTAATGTCGCTTGCCGCATGTGCCGAGAGAGAAACAGAAATCCGGTGATCAGAAGCAGGCCACTCCACACGATGCCCACGGTAGGCAAAACGCCCAGATGCTCCAGGCTCAGCCCGAGTGCGGAAGAGCCGATGGTGAGGACGCTGAACAAGATCAGGCGATAGAGGCCACTGACACGGCCTTGCAGAGCATCTGGTACGACAGCGAAGCGATAACTGTCCATGAAGACAGCACGGACCGAGTCGGCGAGAGCGGTGCCCGCGAAGACGGCTCCCAACAGCAGTGGCGTTGTGATGAAGCCATAGAGAGGCCAGAGCACCACGAACACGATCAGAGCACAGCGAAGCGTGAGGCCAAAGCGTATGCGCCGCCGCAAAGGCGGGCAGAGCGCCGCGCCAAGCAGGTTCCCGACGCCGCCAGCTGCGACGATCAGGCCGTAGAGCACCGACGGGATATGCTGCTGTTGCACAATGTCCAGGACGAGAAGCACGCTGGCTGTGATGGTGAAGTTGACATAGCTGGAAATCAGGAAGATCGAGCGCATGACCTTCTGCGACCACAGCCAGGTGAGTCCCACGCGCACTTCTAAGAGCAGGTGGTGACGCTCCGTCCTCCGTTCGTCTTGCATGGGCGAGCGTATGCAGAGCAATGAGCCGAGCAAGATCAGAGAGGAAAGCGCGTCTGTGACGAACGGGAGCAGCCTGCTGATGCTAAAGAGCCAGCTGCCCAGCGCGGGTCCGACAAGCGCGCAGGAGCCAACGATCACCTCGTTCTGTGCGACTGCTGTGGTGAGCTGGCTCTTTGGCACGACCCATGCCCGTGCTGCCAATTCGACCAGCTCGTCGAACAGCGAAATGGCTCCCAGGCCAAAGGCGATGGCGTAGAGGAGCAGCAGCCGCAGTGGTCCGCTGGTCAGGAACAGCGCCAGGGGAATGCTCGCCACGCACACCATCAAGCAGAAGGTACAGATGATCATCACGCGTTTGCGCGGCCAGCGATCCACCAGCGCCCCGGCGGGTAGGCTCAGGAGGACGTAGGGAAGCTGTCCCAGGCTATACGCCAGCCCGGCAGCAGCGATCGAATGCGTCAGTCCCACAATGAGCAGCGGAAACGCGAACTGCGTGCAACTCGTGCCGAGCGAGGAGACGGCCTGGCCGAGCCAAAGCAAAAGATAGTCACGATTGCGCCAAAGGGAAACGGGCTGGTGTGGAATGACTTCCGTGTTGGTCATGAAACATCCTTTCGTTCGACTTCTTTCTGCAAGAAAGGAAGGAAAAGGAGCCCGGCAACACAGGAGGGATCCAATCAATACGGGGCTGAGATACATCTCAGGATAAAGGCGACGCACATGCTCACACCAACGCGATCAGCGCTGCGCGTGAGGGGGGCGCTATTCACAAACAGCCACGTAAGCGCGATCTGTGCCGGGCTTACGCGGTCAAAAGCGGTTTCACACCGCCTGAGGGGAACAGATATCTTTTACTCATCAGCCAGATGATAGCATGGAGACCGCATCGGTGTCAATGGATACTAGTCACCATCTTTGCCCATTATGTTACGAGGTGGTCTCCGGGGGTAAGCGCGCGAGCGCTATAGCGCCCGCTTGGATGCGTCCCACTGATCAGAGCGAGCAGGCCGGGAACGCTGACCTCGGGGAGCGGCCGGTCGCTGATATCTTCGCCGGGGAAGGCCTCCTGGTGCATCTGCGTGCGCATATCACCCGGGTCAACCCAGTAGACACGCCACGCTTGGTTCTCCGCCGCCAGGATATGCGAGAGTTGCTCGAGCGCCGCCTTACTCGATCCATAGCCACCCCAACCTTCATACCCCTCGACTCCCGCGTCGCTGGTAATGTTGAGGATTGCGGCGCCCGGACTTGATATGGCCTTGAAGTGCCTGAATAAGCGCCAGGGGAGCGATCACGTTGGTGCGATAGACCTGCTCGAGCACATCGAGCGGATATTCCCGCAGGAACGGCTGCGGGCTGGGGCCGAGGAAACTGGCGTTGTTGATCAGGGCATCGAGTGGACCGGTAGCCTGCACCGCATCGACGAGCGCTCGTCGATGCGCCGGGTCGGTCACATCGCCGGGGACGGCGATCACCTTTGTCGAACGCGCCAGCTCGCTGCGCGCCGACTCCAGCGCGTCCGCGCCGCGTGCATCGATAACGAGCGTCCAGCCCTGCCCGGCAAGTTGTCGCGCCAGCGCGAGGCCGAGCCCACGCGAAGCGCCGGTAATCAATGCGATACGAGTTTCTGCCATCATCTATCTTCCTTTCGGGCCTGCAATATATCTACCTGCCTGCCTTGTCATCGCGGGTCTGCCATTGCTCAGGCGAGACAGGCGCGGAGCAGGCCTGTGTGAGGATCTCGTGTTTTCACATTTCTACTATACAAAGCGGGAGAGGAATTTGCAACGAACGTGAGGACAGTTCAGGGGCTGTCCCTTTGTACAGACTCCAGCAGGCTGCCGCCCTCATTCCACTCTTCTACAATCACGCCATCGACTATACGAAATATCTGTATCAGTGTTCTCATCGCGGGCCTGCCCGTGGGTGCAATGCCCTCATAGCTTCCCCGCTGAGTTCCCCGCCAGGTCGTGCGCACGACGACCTTGTCGCCATCCGCGAGCACATCCTCCAGGACAACTTGAATATCGGGGAAACCACCGCGGATCGCGGCGAAGTAATCGCGCACTCCCCCAGGGCCCGCCGCCTGACCGGGAGTGGAATGATCGACGAAATCGGCAGAGAAGACCTCGTTTACGATGGCCAGGTTCCCCCGGTTGATTGCCTCCTCGAAAAGGCGACGGATCAGGGCTTTGTTGTCTTCTGTTTTTCGGGCGGATTCGGTCATACTTGGGGACCTTTCGATTACCCGGAATCTGTAGGAGCTGATTATAGGTCCCCCGCCCGCCATCATCGATCTGAGCTCCTGGCCGATTCCAACCGTCGCTTCAATCGCCGCAAGCATGTCACGGCGAAACTCCTGGAAATTTACCGCTCAAAATGAGCGGTAAATGAGCGGTAATACCTGCCTGAATCCGCTTCTCAGGCGGCTTTACCGGGCCCAAAAAATTCTTGTTGGGAACGCATCTATTTTTACAAGTCCTCTCAACAAATTGATCCGGCCATCGGTAAGACCCCATGTATCGCGCCCACGCCCGCCATCGGTAGGGCCCGGTTTACCGCGGCCTCCGCCGATTATGCACATTCACGAAGAAATGCGAACAGCTTTGTAGGGGCGGGAGTGGCGTGGACGGGCGGTGGGGGCGCTTGCGCCGCCCTGGGAATTGTTCGCATCACCTCTTCCATCTGCATTATCGGCCAGTCCAATCGATGCTATACTGTCCGCATTTATACGTGAATCTCCATCATCGCCCCCTACTTTCAGCCGGATATGGCCTCTTTATAGCGGCGGATGGCGTCGATGTGGTCGGCGAGCGACTTGAAGCCTGCCCCCATGGTGTTGATGGAGATGTGCGTTGCGCCCAGCGCTCGCCATCCCTCCGTCTGGCGAACCCACTCGTCGAGGTTGCCGTCGCGCGTGCTCATGCGAGCCTCGATGCCTACAGCGCCCGGATCGCGGCCAGCTTCCCGGATGTAGGAGCGCAGGCGTTCGAGCGTTTCGCGCATGTGGTCATCCGGTCGCCCCTGCGGGAACCAGCCATCTCCCATACGCGCTACCCGGCGCAGCAGCGCATCGGCGCTCCCTCCCAGCCAGACCGGGATGGAGCGCCGCACGGGCAGCGGATTGAGGCCCGCCCCTGGAACAGTGTGGAAGCGACCCTGGTAGCTGACGATCTCCTGGCTCCACAGCAGGCGCATGACCTCGATCTGCTCCTCTACGACGCGGCCCCTCTTACCAAAGTCCATGCCCAGCGCCTCGTACTCCACAGGGTTCCAGCCGACCCCTACGCCGAGGCGCAGTTTGCCACCGGTGAGAACATCCACTTCTGCCGCCTGCTTAGCCACAAGCGCGGTCTGGCGCTGGGGTAGGATGATGACCGCCGGAACCATTTCCAGGTGCGTCAGCGCCGCGAGATAGCCGAAGAGCACAAACGGCTCGTGGAACATGTCCTTGCTGGTATACCCTCGCCAGCCTGGACGATGCGTGGCATCCACGCCCAGCACGTGGTCAAAGGCAACGATATGACCGTAGCCCAATCCCTCTACCGCCTGCGCGTAATCGCGGACGGCGGCAGGATCGGCGCCTATCTCGGTCTGCGGAAAGGTGACTCCAAATTGCATAGCGTTCAAATCCTCACGATCCAGGAAATTTACTACCAGGCCGGCAGTTCAACCGGAACAATTGGTTTCAGGTTGGCCTCGATCAGCTCGCGCTGGGGTTCCAGGAAAGGTGGGAGTGAGAGGCGCTCGCCAAGCGTTTCAACATCTTCATCAACAGCAAAACCTGGCCCGTCGGTGGCAATCTCGAACAACACGCCGCCCGGCTCGCGGAAGTAGATCGAACGGAAGTAGAAGCGGTCGATCACCGGAGTTATGGTGGGGTTGACCCTGGCTATGCGTTCCCTCCACTGCCGGTGTTCCTCTTCATTGGGGGTACGGAACGCCACGTGATGCACCCCGCCGATACCGACGAAGCGGCGGAACGGCTGATCAGGCGCAACCTCTATGTGTACCTCCGTGCCCGGACCGCCAGGGCCTACCTCGAAGACGGTTACGCTAGTCTGCTGTGGCGTTTGATAGGTGCCTGCAGGGCGGAAGCCAAGCGTCTCGGTCAAAAAGCGGGCCGAGGATTCGAGATGTCGCTCTGTGAGCCGGACCGCGTAAAAACCGTGAATCGCCATTTCGACCGGCACGGGGCTCTTACGCCAGGGGCTGCGCTCCAGCTTCCCGGCGGCGTCCACCAGTTCGAGACGCTGGCCTTCGGGATCGCGGAAGGCCAGCACGGCGGGACCATCTTCACCGCGTATGTATATGTCGTCGTGGACCACCTTGAAATCATCGAGGCGCTTTACCCAGCCCTCGAGCGCATCCCGGCCGTTCACACCCAGCGAGATAGTCGAAATGGTGCCGGCTCCCGGCTGTTGATAGCCGATATCGGCCCACTCGAAGAAAGTCAGGTCGTAGCCGGGATGACCAAGTTCATCCCCGTAGAAGAGATGATAGGCTGAGACATCGTCCTGGTTCACCGTTTTTTTCACCAGGCGCATACCCAGCACCTGTGTATAGAACGCGACGTTGCGCGAGGCGTTTCCAGTCACAGCAGTGACATGATGGATGCCACCTAATTGCATGTTATTACTCCTTCTGCCATCAAAGGCAAGTACTATGTTCTCACCATTAGAACAATAACATATCCTATCACTATTTCACGACCCTCTCCCTCCCACGCACAACCGCCAGGGCTTAGTGGCGCATTCACTAAATCCTGGGCAAACCGTAGGGCCCGATTTATCGCGGCCAGCGCCGATTATGCCGATTACCCAATTGATCCGGCCATCGGTCAGGCCCAACTAATTGCGCCTACGGCCGCCCAGCAAGAGTAGGCGCCGATTTATCGCGCGCACCGCCGATTTATCGGCCAGTCCGCTGCAGATGCTGCTACTGTCCACATTATTTCGTTAATCTGCATTATCGGCCAGTCCGGTGGATAGCATGATGTCCGCACTAATTTGTTAATCTCCATTCTCGGCCTCGGTGATTAGCCACGAATTTGCCGAATGCACCACTTAACCGGTGATGGCAATAGTAGCCGGTACGTACAATAAAAAGAGTATCGTTCCCGCCGTTTTTATGTTAGACTGGTATCCTGTCAAGACTTTTGAAGAGGCGGCAAAGAGGATGGAATCTGAGCGCGACGATGAGTTACAGCTTATAGCACGCAGCCAGGGCGGGGATGTCAGCGCGTTCAATCAGCTCGTGCTGCGCTACCAGCAGGCGGTGTATACCCTCACCTTGCGCATGCTGGGCGACCGGGACGTGGCCGCCGATGTGACGCAGGAAACCTTTATTGCTGCCTTTCGCGCCATCAAGTCTTTTCGCGGCGGCCCCTCGTTCCGCGCCTGGCTGCTGCGCATTGCCTCGAATCAGTCCTGCGATCACTGGCGGCGCACGCACCGCCATCCCGTCGAGTCACTCGAGGGATTGACCGACGAAGACGAGCCGTACACCTCCGGAGTCATCGGCACGCTTGTGACGACCGACCGGGAGGTCAACCCCGAAGAGGCCCTGTTAGACCAGGAATTGCAAGACGCGATCCAGCGCGGCCTCGAATCGCTCCCGCTCGACCAGCGCGAGGCGGTGGTGCTGTGCGATATCGAGGGACTTTCTTACGAAGAAATCGCGCTGGCCACGCAGACCTCGCTCGGCACCGTACGCTCGCGTATCGCGCGCGGCCGGGCGCGCCTGCGCGTTTATTTACAACAGCACAGGGAACTTTTGCCCGGCAATTATCGTCTACTTTCTGATAGAGAATAAAACTATAACGGAGCAGCGGCGTGACACGATCAAGGCAACATGGGAATCATGAGCATCCTGAACACCTGACAATGGAGCAACTTTCTGCCTTGCTCGATAAGCAACTTTCCCCGTCAGAGCAGGCTCTTGTCGACGCTCATCTCCACTCTTGCGAGCAATGCCGGCTGGCGCTGGCAGACCTGCGGGCGACGGTGGCGCTCGTGCGCGCTATGCCCCAACCAGCTCTGCCACGCTCGTTTACCCTGCCGGCGAACGTCACCCCGCTGCCGATCGAGGCCGGACGTCAATTGCACCGCGCCATAGAACCTGCGCGCCGGCAGCCCGCGGCGCGCAACGGCCTGCGGCGCGCCATGCGTTTCGCCAGCGCCATCGCGGCGGTGCTGGGACTGCTCTTCATCCTTTCTGGCCTGTTGCCTGCCATTTCGCTCGGGCACCTGGGCGCAGCGTCAGAAACGGCGGCGCCCGCGCCTTCCTCTTTCCAGGGCGCCGCGCATACCCCCGCACTCTCACCCCACGTGACGACTCCTAATATCGTGGGGACGCATTCTGCTGTGTCAACGCAGTCGGGGAAGCTAGGGCAGGCAGGGCAGCCTCGAAGTACTCCCGCCGCAGCGACACCTCCTCACACGACTCCAACAAGCAAAGTCACTCCGCCACAGAACCAGACCCTGGCACCGCCTGCTCTTCCACCATATCTCGACCCGCGTACTGTCGAGGGCCGGCTGAGCGTCGGGCTGGCGCTGGCGCTGCTGGGCGTGATCGGGCTGCTTGTCACGAGGCGGAGATACCGCCAGGTGCGGTACTGAGTTAGGGACGCTTCCTTACCCTCTCCTCTCGCCGGCTAATCGCCAGCAGTCCTGCGCTATCACCCACTCCTCCTGCGTACGCACGACCAGCACGCGCACTTTCGACGCGGGCGCGGCGATATCCGCGTCGCTGGAAGCATGCATATTCTTTTGCTCGTCCAGTTCTAAGCCTAGGAAGCCGAACGGTTCGCAGGCGGCGGCACGCACATCGGGCGAATGCTCTCCGATGCCGCCTGCGAAGACCAGCGCGTCCAGGCCGCCCAGCGAGGCGAGCATAGCGCCGATGAAGGCGCGCAGGCGGTGCACAAACATCTGGAAGGCCAGCGTCGCCAGTTCGTCGCCTTCCCTCATGCGCTGCATGACCTGGCGCATATCGCTCGTGCCCGCGATGCCTTTTAAGCCGGAGGATTTATTGAGCATCTTGTCCAGTTGCTCGCCGGTATAGCCGCGCTCGCGCATCAGGTAGAGCAGGATGCCGGGATCGATGGAGCCGGAGCGGCTGCCCATCATCAGGCCCTCGAGCGGGGTAAAGCCCATGGTGGTGTCGATGCTGCGCCCTCCTTCGATGGCGGCCAGCGAGCAGCCGCCGCCCAGGTGACAGGTGATGAGGCGCAGCGAGGTGAGGTCTTTGCCGAGGAGCTGCGCGGCGCGATGGGTGCAGTAGCGGAAGCTGATGCCGTGAAAACCATAGCGGCACACATGCTCGTTTTTGAACCAATCATAGGGGATCGGGTAGACGACTGCTGGCAGCGGCATGCTGCGGTGGAAGGCGGTATCGAAGACAGCTACCTGGGGCACGCCGGGCAGCAGTTGTTCAACCGCCTCGATGCCTTCCAGGTTGGCCGGGTTATGCTCAGGCGCGAAGGCGGCCATGCGCCTGATATCGTCCTTGACCTCCTGCGTGACGAGCACGCTGTCCTCAAACTCGTAGCCTCCATGCACGACGCGGTGCCCCACGATGTCGATTGCGCGGGGGTTCTCAATTACGCGAGTCTCACCGCTCCAGATGGTTTCGAGCATCTGCGTAATCACCTCGCGGCGTTTATCGGTTTGCAGAGTCAGTTCACGCGTCCCGCCATGCGCGGTCGTGATCTTGAGCGAGGTCGCGCTTGAATGCTGCGACCAATCGGCTTCGGCCTGCCAGAGCGGGGTAGGAGCCGCGCCGTTTTGCACGACGTGGGCGTCACCCACGTCGTACAGGTGGCTCTTCTGGCTGGTAGACCCGGCGTTTAGTACGAGAATCCTCATGTTTTTATCCTTTATTACGCCGTCCAGTGCCAGTTGGTGATTTCCGCGGGGTCTACGCCGTTTTCCTGGATATAGCGGCGGAAATCGACCAGGATGTACTCGTAATGGTGGATGCGTTCGCTGGCTCGCACTGCTACCCGCGGGTTGCGCTGCGCCGCTAAACGGATCGCCTGCATGATGACGTGGTAGCGACTGGTACCATTGCGCACGTTCATGTCGAATGGCGTAGTCGTTGTGCCCTCCTCCTGGTAGCCGTTGATGTAGAAACGAGCGGAGTGGTGACGCGCGAAAAGCAACTGTTTGACGGCCGAAGGATAGCCATGGAAGTTCACTATCACAGGGCTATCGTCTGTGAAGAGTGCCGTGAACATTTCATCATCCAGTCCGTGTGGGTGCGCCGTGTTCTTTTCCAGGATGAACAGGTCGGTGACATTCACGATGCGCACGCGCAGTTCCGGCAATTCGTGGCGCAGGATATTCGCCGCCGCCATGACCTCCAGCGTCGGGTTGTCACCGATGCCCACGAGCACCACATCCGGGTCGATGCCGTCATCGATGCTGGCCCATTGCCAGATCGAGGCTCCTGCGCGGCAGTGGGCGATGGCATCGTCCATCGAGAGCCACTGTGGCATAGGCGGCTTGTTGGCGATGACCAGGTTGACGTATTCTGTGCTATGCAGGCAGTGATCGACCGTGCTGATCAGGCAGTTGGCATCGGGGGGCAGGTAGACGCGCGAAACCTCGGCCTTGCGGTTCAGGATGTCGTTGATCAGGCCGGGGCTCTGGTGTGAAAAGCCGTTGTGTTCCTGCCGCCACAGCGTCGAAGTCTCCAGGTAGTTCAGCGAGGCGACGGGCAGGCGCCAGGGAAACTCCATTGACATCTTCAGGAACTTGGAATACTGGTCCATCATGGAGACCACTATGTTCAGAAATGCCTCGTAGGACGGGAAAAGGCCGTAGCGCCCGGTGAGAAGGTAGCCCTGCAGCCAGGCCTGCAAGGTATGCTCGCTGAGCATTTCGAGGATGCGGCCATCGTGCGAGGTGATCTTCTCGTTATGCGGGGGAACCGGCCATTGATAATCGCGCTTCGTCACATTCAGCGTCGCGCCCAGCTTATTGGACTCCAGTTCGTCCGGGCTGACAATGCGAAAGTTATGCGGGTTGCGCCGGATCACTTCGCTTAGATACAGGCCAACCTGCTCGACGCTGCTGACCTGTTCGTTGTGGTCTGAACCCGGCGCTCGTTCAGCGACACTCTCCACCTTGACCGCGAAATCGTGGATGTCGGGCAGATCGATCGGGTGGCGGCTGCGAATGCGACCCCCGAAGGTATGCAGGTTGCTGCCCATGCGGCGCTCGCCCGGTGGACACAGGTCGGTGATCTCCGCTTTCGGGCTGCCGTTGGCGTCGAACAATTCTTCGATGTGGTAGGAACGCAGCCAGCCTTCGAGCAGCTTGAGATGCGCCGGGTTGGTCTTGGGATCGGGAATCGGTACCTGGTGCGAGCGGTACGAACCCTCGATGGGTTCGCCGTCCATCTCTTTGACGCCCGTCATGCCTTTTGGGGAACGCATCAGGATCACCGGCCAGCGCGGCTTCTCGATGGGCTTTCCGGAGCGCGCCGCCCGCTGGATGGCGCGAATTTCGCTATAGGCCTGGTCCATCGCACCGTAGAGCGAGGCGTCCAGGTCATCGCCCTCGACGAAGAGGACATGATAGCCGTAGCCTATGAAGAGCGCCAGCAGTTCCTCGTCACTCATCGTGCCATAGATGGTAGGGTTGGAAATTTTGTAACCGTTCAGGTGCAGGATGGGCAGAACGGCGCCTGACTCTGCCGGGTCGATGAATTTGTAGCTATGCCAGGCGGTCGCGGTCGGCCCGGTCTCGGCCTCTCCATCGCCGACGATGCAGGCGACGATCAGGTCGGGATTATCCATGGCCGCGCCGAAGGCCGTCGCGAGGGCATAGCCTAGCTCGCCGCCCTCGTGGATGGTGCCGGGAACGCCGGGGTAGAGGTGGCTGGGGAAGCCGCCGGGCCAGGAAAAGCGTCTGACAAAGGCTGAAACGCCGGCGTGGTCGAGCGTCAAATCTGGATAAAAGTCCCGCAGCGTTCCCTCGATATAGAGATTGGCGAGGTTGGCGGGCGCTCCGTGGCCCGGGCCGGTTACCAGGAACATATCGAGGTCGTGGCGTTTGATGAGACGATTGAGGTGGGCGTAGACCAGGTTAATGCCGGGACTGGTTCCCCAGTGGCCGAGCAGTCGGTCTTTAATATGTTCCGGCTTGAGCGGTTCCTCTAACAGGACATTCTCTTTCAAATAAATCTGCGCCGCTGCAAGATAGTTGGTGACTCGCCGGTAACGCGCGATGGCATCCAGTTTCGCGCCATGCTGCTGCCGAATTTCTTCTACCGGAATGCGCGAAGCCGTGGTCTGGGGGATTGTTACATCCAGGGTCATTGTTTGCTCCTTCTCTCTGGGTTCGTCGACTACATTACGCACTATAATGAAGGCCTACCGCGGCCAGGCCCTGCTGCATGGTGCGGGGCGTGAGCGGCTGCAACACGACGTAGCGAATGATGCCGTGGCTATCGATGAAGAACGTGAGTGGAATGGCCGTCACGTTAAATTTCTGGTTGATCGCATCGCCGGCGTCGAACAGTAAAGGGTAGGTGACGTGGTTGTTAGCGCCGAAGATGCGGATATCGTCTTTCGGGTCGGCCTGGTTGATGCCGAGCAAGGCAAAGGAGTTTTGCGCGGCATGGGCGGCATAAAAACGCTGCAGGTAGGGGACCTCCGACAGGCACGGCTGGCACGATTCGGACCAGAAGTTGAGAACGACAGGATGCCCGCGCAGCGCCTGCAAATCGATGGTCTGGCCGATCTCGCCGCCGCCGTACACGGGCAGCCGGAAGGTGGGAGCAGCCGTTCCAACCGGCAAACCGCCCACCTGCGAAGCGTTGGATGTAGGCCAGAAGACGAGCAGGCTGATAACTACGCCAAACGCCGCGATGACGCCAAGTATCACAAAGGTTATTCTCCGGCTGCGGGCCGAACGGCGGCGAGGGAGATTGGCATAGTGTTCCGCCAGTTCCTGCTTTAATTCCTGGCGCTGCTGGCGGGCCAGCGCCTGCTCATTTTGCGCTTCATCCGATGAATCGGCCATCGGTCGGGTCGGGTCTTTCATGCTAGATAGTATAAGTGCCTTACGCAAGAGGTGCAAGCATCATATCTCATTGAGATTTCTGCATATTTCTTGAGAATCCGGGATTGACGAACCTTATCACGAGGAGTATTCTTAATGGTGGAGAGGCACTTGTTACTATCAAGATGCCATGCATATCGTAAATTCATTTATTAAGGGCGGAGTTGAATCATGGCAAACAACACCATCCTCGTGATTTTTGCGGCGATCAACGTCATCGTGACGGGCCTGTTCGCCGGGCTGGTAACGCGGCAATTCATGAAGCGTCGTCGCATCTACCAGCTCTTCTGGATGATTGCACTGCTGCTGGCATTTCTCGGGACGCTGAGCTATATTTGTATGGTGCTCGTCGGGCCAACCAGCAGCGCGGGCATCGTGTTTTTCCGGCTGTATTATATCCTGGGGGCCGCGCTCGCGTCGTCCTGGCTGGGCCTGGGCAGCATCGCGCTCGTCACCGGACCCAGAACCACGCGCATCACTTTTATTGTCCTGCTGCTCCTGAGCGCAGCCGCAGCCGCGCTGATCGCTATTGACCCGCTCGATCCGCAGAGTGGCATGTATAACCTCGCGCATGTGGCGGGGACTGCTGGTACTGGCATCTTGCAGCTAGGCGTGTGGCTGGCCTTCACGATCACACTGAATACGCTGGGCGTGCTGGCAGTAGTCGGGGTCGCCGCTTATTCCGGCTGGAAGCTGTGGCGGAGGGCATCCAGCGTGGCGGGATTTCATCCCGGCAACCTGCTGTGGGCTAATGTGCTGATTCTCGTTGGAGACTTACTCAACGCCTACGCGGGGTCATCCGCGCGGGGAGGGTTTCTGACGAACAGTTTCTGGCTCGTGATGGCCCTGGGCTGGACGGCTTTCTACGCCGGCGTGATTCTGACCGGACGTCGCAAGGTCCCCTCGTCGGCTCGCGAAAGCCAGCCGGAGGGCGCTGTAGAGAAATCGGCGACATCGGCGTAGCAAACACCTATTGCCTCTATACGACGATTTTGCGATAATAGCGGGGAAATTGTGCTGGATGGAGGATATTATTACGTGAGCGAACATGCAGGATCGGGGAAGTCAACGCGGGGCAAAGCAAACGATAGGCATGCCGCCAACGGCAGCATGCCCCAGGGCACTATGAACGACCTGGAGCAGGTGCGTCAACAGGCTCATGCATATCTCCAGGCCAGGCAATGGGTGGAGGCACGCGCGGCCTTCTCGCGGCTGCTCGATGTCGACCGGGAAGATGAGGATGCGCTGGCAGGATTAGGGCAGGCGCTGGAGAAGCTGGGCAATTTTGAGGAACTGCACGAGATAACCTCCGCGATCTCGCAGGCCAACCCGGGTTCAGCGCTCGCGCTGGCGCTCCAGGCGCGGGCACTCCAAAAGCTGGAACGGCTGTCCGAAGCGACCGTTGCCAATGACCAGGCCTTGTTACTGAATACCAATCTCGCGCTGGCGTGGTTCAATCGCAGCGGACAGCAATTGCTCGCGGGGCATAACACGGAGGCGCTGCGCTGTGCCGAGCGCTCCATCGAACTCGACCCTGGCGATGCGCGCGCATGGGCCAATAAAGCCACTGCCCTGGATCACCTCGATCGTTTCCCTGAAGCGCTGGATGCCATCAACCAGAGCATTGCGCGCGACCCCGATTTTCTCTTCGCCCTGCTTACCAAAGGCGAACTACTGCGCAAGTTCGGGCGTATGGAAGATGCGGTGCAGGTTGCGCGCCGCGCACTGGAAATCGATCCCAACAATGAACCCGCGCTTGGTATCCTCGCGTATGCGCTTCGAGGCCTGGGCTCCTTCGAAGAGATGCTGCCCGTCACAAGCAAACTGATCCGGCTGGCGCCCGATAATCTCTTCGGCTGGGATTGTCACGCCAGTGCACTGCGCGGCCTGGGTCATTTTGAGGAAGCGCTGGATGCCATCGACCATATCCTGGATGCCGACCCGACCATCGTGCGCTACCACATGATCAAAGCGGATACCCTTTATCGCCTGGGACGCTATCGAGAAGCGGTGAACGCGGCTGAGATCGCCCTGCAGATCGACGACGAGTACGCGCCCGCGCAGAGGATATACGACAAGGCGACCCGCGCGATGTACCAGCAAAAACGCCGGAAGAAATAAGACGAGGCCAGGGAGGGCCAGGGCGACCGCGAGGGTCGCCCTGGCCCTCCCTGGCTTCGGTCGTCTACACCCCAATAAGCTTCTCCAATATCGGCACCAGCAGGTCATCGCGCCGGTCCTGTAAGATCTCGCGCAATCGTTCTGAGACGACGAGGCGAATGCGGCGCTGGTGTTGTTCATAGCGAGCCAGGTCATCTGGCTGGAGGCCGGTGGCCTCGACCCATGTAACAAGCGGTCTCATCCCTACAGGGGGATGCGCGAACGTCACCCACACGTCCATTTCCCATTTTTCCGGACGCGGGATGTCGAATAAGACCTCGTAATCGGCTATCTCGACAGCTAGCGCAGCGGCCAGCTCTGCTGCGAGCTGCTGCTCGACCTGGCGACGGCGCTGTGCATCCCAGAACAGCGCTTCCAGGCGTGCATACAGACGACCGGCGAACCGGCTGACCTCCAGCACACCCTTGTATGGCCGGCGTACCTCCAGGTCAGCGGCGAGGGCGCGTGAAGCGGGGGGCATATCCGCGCCGGCCAGCAGTCTTAGCAGAGATGCATCATCGAGGCTGACCAGGCGCTCGGCGTCCAGCGTACCGCATAGCAGGGCTTCCTGCACGGCGCGCAACAGCATGACCTGCATGGCACGGCTGGTATGGTGCCAGTAAATATTATCGAACATCTCCTGGCGCGCGTGCAGCAGTGAATGCAGCGGACTGATGCCCTTGTGCGTCACCACGATACGACGCAGCCCGTGCACATCGGGGTGAATGCGTAGCGCGCCCTGCAAACGCGCCACATCCACTCCGCCATACGGCACGTTGCAGGCGCGCGCATCGCGAGGAAGGTAGTCGAGCTTGTCCACGTCAAGCGCCCCGCTGAGCAGGTCGCCAAGCAGGGCATCATCCGTGGGCAGCGGATGACCTTTGGGGGGATCGATAAAATCCGCGACTCGCGCGGGCGAAAGGCCATAATCACGTTCGAGAATGGTCGCAATCTCGCTGGCTTCGATGATGGAACGCCCCACCTTTTCATGCTGAACGATAGGATAGCCCAGTTCCTCGATAGTGTGCGAGAACGGGTAATGACCGATATCGTGCAGCAGCGCGGCGACGACTAGCGTCTGCACGCTGCTGATGGAGACGCCATACAGTCCGCCATCGCCACCGCGCTGCAACAGGGCGCGTAATGCGCGCACCGCGAGGTAGTAACAGCCCAGGCTATGTTCGTAGCGCGTATGGGTTGCGCCTGGCCAGACGCGATAGACGAAGCCAAGCTGCTTGATATTCTGGAGGCGCAAAAATGGGGCGGTGCCGATCAGTTTTTCCTCGCGCGGGCCAAGCGGTATCAAATCATAGAGGCTATCACGAACAGTACCTATTGGCTGTTCATCTGGGAGCAATGGAAACCCCGCTTCATCCACCCACTGTCGCCACATGCCGGGCTGTACGATAGCTCCAGCAGTCCGCTCGGCTTTGCTGCGCGGGCGTTTCGCAGATACCTGGTCGCTTTGTTCTCTCTGCCTGTTCATGTGTGAATTCTATCAGAAGACCAGGAAGAATGTCTAGCGATCTAATTCAGAGTGATACTCGTCTTTTTTCGTGGTATAATCTGAAAGGCCCCACTCCGGGGAACATGCGACGGGCAATCAACCCGTCGCATTTCGTTATGCCAATTCAGGGAAAAGTATGGCTACGACAGCGCTACCGGCGGACATCAAGATGCTGGTGATCGATATCGATGGGACGCTGCTGAACCCCCAGGGCGAAATTAGCGAGCGCACGAAGGCCGCTGTGCAGGCGGCGCACAGGGACGGCGTGATCGTCTCGCTGGCAACGGCGCGTCGCTATGGCAATACGTGGGGGATCGCGGAAGAGCTGGGATTCGACGTGCCGCTGATTGTGTACGATGGAGCGATGATTGTGCAGCATCCCCAGCAGGCGATCCTTGCGCGGCAAACGCTGGATGCCCGTATAGCGCAGGACGCCGTCGATATCCTCGTGCGTCACTACATTCAGCCGGTAGTTCAACCCGATACAGGGCTGCACGAGGAGATATGGACCGGGCCTGCCGAGTTCGATAACCTGTGGATCGAAGCTTATTTCACAGCCTATCCCGAATTGATGCACCGCATGCCGTTTGAGCAGTTGTGCGCCGGCAAGCCTGACCCGCTGCGCGTGGTGGCCTTCAACTCGGAAGAAGCGATAGCCGCGCTGATCCCTGAGATAGCCGCGCTGGACTGCTCGTGGAATAGCATCAAGCGCGGAAGCTACGGCACAGCGGAACTCGTGGTGATGCGCAGGGGATGTTCCAAGGCCAGCGGACTGACGACACTGGCACGACATTTTGAGATCGCCCCGGAGCAAGTGATGGCGATTGGGGACAACACCAACGATATCCCCATGTTACTGGTTGCCGGCTGGAGCGTCGCGATGGGCCAGGCGCCGGAGGCGGTGAAGGCCGCGGCACGAGCGGTGACGGCCAGCAATGCCGGCGATGGCCTGGCGCAGGCGATCGAGCGCTATGTGCTGGAGGGTCAGGATGCGGGATGAAGCGCGGCCTCGAATTCGCGCAGGCGCTGGACCTGGCGATGATTGGGGGCGGCCTGCCAGCGTTTCTGCTGCACGAGGTGCAGGGCATCATAGGCAGACATCCCATCATAGACCAGCACTGCCGCTGTCAACAAGGCGCTGCGGCCCACGCCATGTTCGCAGTGGATCAGGACGCGCCCGTCCTGCTCAATGCGCTGGTTGACCCATTGCGCGCCTTCCAGCATCTGCTCGACGCTCAAAGGCCTGGTGTCGGGCGTGGGGAGATGCAGCAACTCGATATGCTCTTTTGCCAGGGCCTCAATATCATCGCGATGCTCGGAGCGCGTATCGACGACGTGTGTGATCCCGGTGCGCGCCAGGGCAGGGATATCTTCAGGACGAATACGCCCGCCAAGGGCAAGCTGCGGTGTGACCCAGCTCATGTTGAGCCGGTCGGGCAAGGGGACGTGCAAGGTCTGCGCAATATGTTCCGCTCGCGAGTCTTCTGGGAAGAGATGCGCGGCAAGCCGCGTCCACCGGCGGTAAAGAACGCGAATGATGCCGGTAAAAAACCAGCGTGGGCCTGAAAACTGCACGCGAGGGGGTAGCGCACCCTTCGAAGGTTCCTCGACGATATCCGCAGGCGGCGGCGTGATGGTTGGATCAGACGACATGCATATATCCTTTTTAGTTCGAGACCACTAGTGGAGGCAAGGGCGCGTCGGCTGCGCCTGTTTCTGTAGTTAGCGCCAGCTCATCGCGGAGTAAGACGCGCTGCAGCGCTGCAATGGCGCATTCGACCATGTCATCATCGGGTTCGCGCGTCGTCAGGCTCTGCAATGCCAGGCCCGGCGCGAGCAGCCAGCGCACAACGCGGTAGCGATAGTTCGCGGCCCCCAGGCGCATGAGTTCGTAGGCGATGCCCGCCACGACCGGCACCAGGACGATGCGCGAGATGATTTTGATGAGCAGTGAAGGCGAGCCGACCAGCGCGAAGACGAAAATGGAAACAACCACGACCAGCAGGAGGAAGCCCGTGCCACAACGAGTATGCACGCGCGAGGCGCGCCGCACGTGGGCAACATCGAGCGGGTCACCGTGTTCCATGGCGTTGATGGCTTTATGTTCGGCGCCATGATAACCGAAAACGCGCTGGATATCAGGGATACGGCCAATCAGGTACAGGTAGCCGATCAGCAGAGCCAGGCGTATCAGGCCCTCGATAATCAGGCTCAACCAGCTCGTGCCGATCTGATTATGCAGCAGGCCGGTCACGAGCAATGGCCCCAGGAAGAAAACGGCCACGGCAAACCCCAACGACAGCACCAGTGTGAAAACCAGCGCGGCGCCGCCAATCTGAGGGGGCGGCTGTAGCGACGAGGACGCGATGTATCGCGTCCCTACGGCCGATGCCGGGAGGTCAGGTTCGTTATTGGCGACGTCGGGGTCGATGGCGCCGGTAGCGATATTGGCGGAGAGGGTCATCAGGCGCGTTCCCAGGATGAGCATCTGCCAGAGGAGCAACATGCCGCGCAAGAACGGCAGGCGAAACAATGGATTCAGATAGAGACGCGGGTTCAGCCCTTCCTCGTAGAGATAGACGGTGTGGTCCGGCTTCCGCACCGCCATAGCAGCCGATAAGCGTCCCCGCATCATCACTCCCTCCATTACTGCCTGGCCGCCGTAATAAAATTTTGCCATACTATTTCTCCGTCTGAGCTTCATCTTTTGCGCCGTTTGCGGTTAGTGCGATCGATGATATTCAAGCGTTTTAGACGACGACGAATGGTTCTCACGGTGCTAACCGAACGCGCCTGCGCCTGGCGCCGTGCGCGCACGATGCGCGCCGAAACGACGGTTTGTAGCCTGCGCGCGCGTGTCGCCTCTGGCCCTCGCCGCTCAATGCGCTCGCGCTGCTCTGTCGGCTGCTGCCACACTCCCGGTTTGCCCACAGTGGGGAGAAAACTTAGAATACAGGCAGCGATATCGAATGATGCATTGGGGCGGGCAATGCGCCTGGCGTTTTCGAGCTGATGGTGCAAGACCGGGGAGCCAGGTTTGATGAGCAGGCGCAGCATATTGACGAGTTCAAGCGAGTCATAGGCCAGCGAACCTACATCGTTTTCTGTGACAAAGGTGACGTTTCCTTCCTCCTGTCCGGGTACGAAGGCGCTGATGATTATCGGTAGATCACAGGCGAGCGCCTCGCAGATAGTACCAGGGCCGGCCTTAGTAACGATGACGTTGGAGGCGCGCATCAGTTCGGGCATGTTCTGCACGAAGCCATAGATTTTAGCGGGGACGCGCAGGCTGGCGCGGACGCGCTGCAAATGCATGTAGAGGCGCTTGTTCCGCCCGGTCACAATCAGCAGTTGCACGGGCAGGCGCGCCTGGGATATCGCCTGGACAGCCGAACGCAACCCGCCGGAGCCTTCGCCCCCTCCAACCAGCAGCACGATGGGCAGACCGTGGGCAAGCCCCAGTTTGCGCTGCAGTTCCTCTTTGTTATCAGTCGTCAGCGTAAACTTCGGGTCGATGGGCATCCCCAGCATATGCACACGCCTGTGGTCCAGGCCGCGCGCAAGATAGATCTTCTTCGCCTCTTCGGTCGGCACAATATACGCATCGGCGCCGGGCGCGAACCAGGAATAATGCAGGCTCACGAGGTCGGTCACGACCGTGATAAAGGGGATAGGTACATTGAGTTCTTTGAGGGCACGCAGAGTCACGTGGTTGAGCAGGGGATGGACCGAGACGATCACATCGGGCTGTATGCTGCGGATGAGGCGCAGCAGGCCATTTTGTATCAGCGGGGATGCTACGGTTTGAACCGCCAAGACGGTCTGCGCCTGGTTGCTCAGGTGAAAGACCTGGCCGTAGAGCCTGGGATTGTAGCGAATGGCCGGGCCATAGAGCTTCATTGCCCCGCGCAGTGGAAAATGGCTGTACTCTGCAAAGGCATCGACGATTTCAACGCGATAGGCCGGAGGAGGAGGCGGAATGAGGCGCAGCGGTTGCTATGGGTACCAGAATTCACGGCCATACCGGGCGCCGTTGAGGTAAGCGGCGTCGCTGCCTGCCCGGCGCTCTCCTGCTGCTGGGTGAACCATTTTTCCTGCTCGCGCTGAGCAATGATGCCGATCGCATTGCGAATGGCGTTCGCGGCGCTGCGGTGCCCTGCCCCGGTATCGGCAATCAGGAACAGTATGGTTCTTTCCTGCCCATTCAACCCGTCGTTCCTTTATCCCCATGTTTATCTACGCAGGTCAGACTACTCTTCCGGCAAATTGAAGCGTCTGCGGAACCGCTCGACACGACCGGCCGCGTCGAGAATGCGCTGCTGGCCGGTGAAGAACGGATGGCACTTCGAGCAAACATCCACCTTCAAGACTGGCTTGACGCTCATGGTCTGAAATGTATTTCCACAGGCGCAGCTAACTGTAGCCTCAATATATTTCGGATGTATTCCTTTTTTCATGACAACTCCCCTTCATCCTTGATACTCACTGCAACTCCGCTATCAATTCGCTCTTCAGTGTCAGCAGTGGTGCAAGACAATAATATAACAGTGGCTGTGAGCTTGATTGTACACGGACGACCGCAGGCCGTCAAGAGGTCAGGTATTCAGGAGATTCCTTGTACCAGCCACCTGCCACCACCAGACGATACAACTCATTGATTGTATTCTATCATAAGATAACAAGAATAGGGGCATATTTATGCCCAGGGAACAGCTTCTGTCAAATTGTCCTCTGCCCCATATTAGGATATAATAGGGCTGAATGATGGAAGCACAAGGCGTAATCTGTAGAACACATCAATTCGAGGGATTATGGCGCTCGAGCATAAGCGCCTCTATCCACTCTTCTGCATTACCTGTCACCGACCAGTGCGAGCTTTTCCCCAGGTTGCCCGATACGGTTGTTTCGTACCCCAGCATAATCACGTAGTCCTGCCCACGGTAGCGCAGGGAAAATGCGTCGCATTGCAGCCTGCCGATGTAGTAGGGGTTGTGCGGCCTTACGGACGACAGGTCTTTGAGCGGGGCATAGAAGAAGACGCGCTTCTCGCCGCGGTTTTCGGCAACGAGGACATCCTGCCCTAAGACATACAACCTTCCTCGCGCCTCTACCTCGCCCTGGCCGTTCATGAGGGTCATGAGCGTGAACTTCGTGGGCGAGCGTACGGGTAGGCGTTCAACAATGGCGGCTTCGGCCTGCCGGCGCTCGTCTGGCTCCAGACCTTCCAGGTGCAGGCGGATATAGCGGGTATCGCCGACGACGTGGCCCAGTCCCTCTTTGCCCTTACTTGCCTGCAGGTACTCTTCGCCCTCGTTGATGGCGAAACGCGCCTCCGACCAGGGCATTTCCTGCGCCTTCTCGCCCGGGAAGCGCACGCGGATGACGTCCGCGTCAAGCCAGATGCCCGAGCGGCTGTAGTCCCTCGTCAGAATGAGCATGGGGATCAGCAGCACAAAGGCAGGAACGGCCAGGATATAGCCAAGGACGCCCAGGCCGCTCCCACCGCTGCCAAAGGCATTCAGACTGGACAGCAGGATGAGGCCGACCGCGACAACCAGCACTGGGGCTGCAATAACGATAATTTGCCTGATACGGCGCGTATGATGTGCGAAACGGTAGTATGTTGTCGATGTTGTTAGCGTTTCCATAGCATTATTCCAAGATTTCGCAGGTGTGATACACTACTTACTACAGTCGTGGGTTCCAGTGTAACATAACGAGAGACATTTTTATACTATGATCGAGCGCTATAGCCGGCCAGAAATGGCAGCCATCTGGTCGGCGACCCATAAAACCGATACCTGGCTGAAAGTGGAGCTGCTGGTCTGCGAAGGGTGGGCGCGCGAAGGCGTCATCCCGCAGGACGCGATGGAACATATTCGCGCCGCCAGCTATAACGCTCAGCGCATGCAGGAGATCGAACAGGAGACGCACCACGATATTATTTCGTTTCTACGTTCGATTCAGGAGCAGCTCGGCCCTGAAGGGCGCTTTATTCACCTCGGCCTGACCTCTTCGGACGTGCTGGATACGGGGCTGGCCTGCCAGATCAAAGAAGCCGGGGCGCTGCTGGCGGAAGCGCTGGCCGCGGTGGAGCAGGCGGTGGCACAGGCGGCGGTGCGCTACAAATATACGCTGATGGCCGGGCGCACGCACGGGATACACGCCGAGCCGATCACCTTCGGGCTGAAGCTGGCCATGTGGGTAGATGAACTGAGGCGCGGGCAGCAGCGCCTGTCTGCCGCGCTGGAGCAGGTAACGGTCGGGAAAATTTCCGGGGCGGTCGGGACGCACGCGACCGTTCCGCCGCAGATCGAGGAGTTCGTCTGTGCGCAACTGGGACTGGGCATCGCGCCGATCTCCAGCCAGATCGTGCAGCGCGACCGGCACGCGCACTTCCTGACAACGCTGGCGCTGATCGGCGCTTCGCTGGAGAAGATGGCGCAGGAGATCCGGCACTTGCAGCGTACAGAGCTGAGCGAGGCGTTCGAGCCGTTTGGCGAGGGCCAGCAGGGATCGTCGGCCATGCCGCACAAGCGCAACCCCGAACTGTGCGAGCGTATCTGCGGGCTGGCGCGCCTATTGCGCGGCTACGCGGTGACGGCCATGGAGAACGTGGCGCTGTGGCACGAACGCGACATCAGCCACTCGTCCGCCGAGCGCATCATCATCCCCGATGCCTGCACCTTGCTGCACTACATGCTGCATATCTTCACGCACGTCATGAGCGGATTGGAGGTTGACGAGGAACGCATGCTGGTCAACCTGAACATGACAGGCGGGCTGGTCTTCTCGCAGCGCATCCTGCTGGCGCTGATCGATAAGGGCGTGGGCCGGCAGGAGGCCTACAAGATGGTGCAGCGCAACGCGAAAAAGGTCTGGAGGATGCAGCGCAGGGGAGCCATCACCGGACCCGCCCTGCTCGACGCGCTCAGTAACGACGCGGAAGTCGCGCGATACCTCTCAAAAGAGGAACTGGCCGAGCTAACCAGCGCCGATTATTACGTCAAATACGTCGATACCGCATTCGCCAGGGTAGGATTGTGACAGCAAACTATGCCGGCCCCGCGTACCCGGGTATCTCGTCCGCCTGGCTTGTCGTGGCCTTCGCGTGCGTATCCTGCCTGTACCTCGTTGCGGTCAGCCGGGGCTTTCACCTGAGCAGCAAAATATCCATTTCAGCGCGCTGGCTGCTCCTGCCGCTGCTGGGTGCGCTGCTGCTGGGGGGTGCGCTGCTCTTCCTGCCCATCGTACTCTCGCCCGACATCCAATCCTACGTTGCCGCCAGTCAGTCGGGAGCTGCGCTACTTCGCCTACCCGCCTGCCGGTTTCCTTCCCGCCTCAACGCCCATCCTGTACGGCCCTTCCTGGCTTGCTATTGCTTCTTTGCTGGTGAGTGCCGGCAGGCACAACCCGCTCCTGGTCATATTGCTCTTCCGGGGCCTGGCGTTATTCGCGCATCTCGCAAACACCGGTCTGATCTGGGCGATTCTCACCATAACCGCACCCGCGCAACGCCTGCCCGGGTCGCTGCTCTACGCCTGGAACCCGCTCGTGCTGCTCGAACTGGCGGGCAACGGCCATTACGATGGGCTGGTCATCTGCCTGCTCCTGCTGGCAATTTGGCTGTATGTCTGGCGCAATCATCCTTACCCCGTAGGGGCGAGGGAGGTGGGGATGCGTGGGGAGGGCCTTTATGGTCGCCCGCCGATGGAGCACAAGGTATCATCCCCCACACAGGAAGATACGGCACGGGAGCAGGGTACCGCGGGCGACCATAAAGGCCCTCCCCGCGTCCACCCGACCACCCTCGCCCCTACGGAAACGGAAACGGGGACGGCTATACGATGGTCATACGAAATTGGTGCGCTGGTTCTTGTGGGGCTGGCGATCAGTATGGACTGGCTGGCGCTCGTGATTGCGCCCTTGTTCGCGTGGTACATGGTACTCGGCAGGCAACGTATGCGCACAGCGTTGAAGGGCTTTGGCTTGAGAATGCTGCTTGTGCTGTTTGTAGCAGCACTGACCTGCATACCCGTCTGGCAAGGAGGGACAACGTTTCTGGCAGTCACATCCTCGATTGATCTAGAGCGCCTTGCGAACTCCCCGCTCGCGTTGCTCGCCGCGCCGCTTGGATTTGCTCTATACCTGGCTGATAAACCTGGCGCATATCCCTTCGTATCCCAATACGCCAATCGATCCCGCCTCCGCCGCTGCTTTGACGATTATTGCACCGGCGTTGTTCGTATTTGGACTGCTGTACTTGCGGGAAATGGGTAGGGTAGCTCAAGTGGAGGCGTTATTCACCGGCATGTGCATCGCCATGGTGGGATTTGTGGCACTGGCATCGTTGACGTTCTGGCCCTGGTATATCATCTGGATCGTATGGCTTGTGGCGCTGCGGCCATACGATACCCTCTCGAAAACTCTGGTACTATTGTCATGTACGGCGCTGTTGTATTATCCCCTGCTAGCCCTGGATGCAACGCCGTTCGCCTTCCTGACGCCCTTGTGCATTTTCGGTAATACCATTCGTCTATTTCGTAGGAGCGCGCTTCATAGCGTCCTCCTTGGCAAGCCGATCCCCTCGGACGCGATGATGCCTATTAACAAATTGATCCGGCCATCGGTAGGACCCCATTTAGAACGCCTACGGCCGCCAAGCCAGAGTAGGGCCCGGTTTACCGCGGCCACCGCCGATTTATCGGCCAGTCCGTTGGATAGCATGATGTCCGCACTAATTTGTTAATGTGCATTATCGGCCAGTCCGCTGGATGCTATACTGTCCACATTATTTCGTTCATCTACATGATCGGCCAGTCCGGTGGAGGTTTCAATGTCCGTCGTAATTTGTTAATCTCCATAATTGCGCCCTTGCAGATCAATCATATGAGAGTGAGGCTCTATCATGAGCGACGAAGTGAAACAACGCAAGATCGAACATGTCGCTGTAGCGTTGGGGCAGGATGTGTCGGCGCCACAGCGCGCCAACTGGAGCGATATCCAGTTTGTTCACCAGGCGCTGCCGGAAGTTGACCTGGATGAAATCGATACTTCCGTCAGCTTTCTCGGCCACAAGCTGCGCTATCCCATCTTTATCTCCTCGCTGACGGGCGGCCATCCCGATGTAACCTCCATCAATGCGAACCTGGCGCGCGCTGCGGCGCACTATGGGCTGGCCCTGGGCGTGGGCAGCCAGCGCGCCGCCATTGTCAACCCGGAGGTGCGCGATACCTACGCTGTGACGCGCCAGCAGGCGCCGGACGCGTTTCTCATCGCGAACATCGGCGCGCCGCAATTGATCCGGCAGGCGCGCCACGCGGCCTTTACCTTCGAACAGGTGCAGCGCGCCATCGAGATGATCGGGGCCAACGCGCTGGCCGTGCATATGAACAGCTTGCAGGAGGCCGCGCAGCCGGAGGGCGACCGGCGCGCCGTGGGAGAAGCTGAGGCGCTGAAGCAGTTGACGGCGCGCCTGGCATTGCCGGTGATCGCTAAAGAGACGGGGGCGGGCGTGTGCCGCGAGCAGGCGCTGCTCCTGCGTGCCTGCGGCGTCGGCGGCCATCGACGTGGGTGGCGCGGGCGGCAGCAGCATGTCGGCGATGGAGGCGGCGCGTTCGGCCGAGCGCGGGGACGAGCGCACGCGCAACATCGGACAGCTCTACCGCGACTGGGGTATCGCCACGCCTATCGCGGTCGTTGAAGCGGGCGTGGCGCAGCTCCCACTGATCTCAACCGGCGGGGTGCGCAACGGGCTGGATATGGCGCGCGCTCTGGGGCTGGGCGCGACTCTGGTCGGCATGGGTTTCCCCTTCCTCAAAGCTGCCAGCCAGGGATACGATGCCGTCTGCGAACTGCTGGAGACCGTCATCGCAGAGTTGAAGGTAGCGATGCAGCTCAGCGGCGCGGCAACGGTAGCGGCGCTGCGCGAGGTTGATGTCGTCGTGGGCGGCGAGACGCGCGCGTGGCTGGTGATGCGCGGCTTCGAGGAGACCCTGCGCGCGATGTCGCAGCGGCGATGGCGAGCAATGAATCCGGCGGATGCGCCAATGTAAAATGGCCTTCCAGACTCACTCTCATCAGAGAAACGCTGCTACTTTTTGGCATGAGCAGAGAACAAAACAATGATATGATACACTCACATTCGAGAACATTCCAAATAGACGAGATAAGGGGGTCAGGCAATGCGGTCAATGACATCCGGCGAGCAGCAGCGCGTTCCTATTACAATAGAAGCGCTAAAAGACTTCCGTTTCATCGGTGACTTGCACCTCTCGGCCGATGGTCGGCGTATCGCCTTCGAGGTAGAGGAAACCCCTCCGGGGCAGAGCAAAGGACGAACGCGCATCTGGACGGTAGACACATCCGGCGGGAAGGCGGAACTCCTGACGCACGGAAAAAAGAGCGATCTTTGCCCGCGCTGGTCGCCAGACGGAACAAAGCTGGCGTTCACCTCGGCGGGCGAGGGAGAAAAAGACAGGCCCCAATTGCATTTCATCGCTGCCACGGGCGGCGACGCACGACAGGTCTGTACGCTGCCAAATGGAGTAAGCGACCTGACGTGGTCGCCGGACGGGAGCAAGATCGCCTTCATTTCCCTGGAGGGCGTGGAGCCGGGAAGCGACCCCAGGGTCTTTACACCTGGGCAGGAGCGCCATCGTCGCCTCTGGACCGTACGCGTGGATGACGAAATTCCCCAGGCGGTAACGCCTGATGGAATCACTGTCTGGGAATATGCCTGGTCGCCAGATGGCCGGCAATTTGCGTTGTACTCCTCGCCGAGGCCGGATGAGACGGGCTGGTATCACGGCCAGGTCGGTCTCGTCGATGCTGAGGGAGGGACTGTGCATCAACTCACGCACTTCCCTCCCGTAAGCACACAGGCACGGGCGTTGGCCTGGTCACCGGATGGCAGGCAACTGGCATACATTTCAGGGAAATGGAGCGATCCGGGGCGGGGCGCGGGTGAAATCTCCCTGCTCTCGCTGGAAAACGGCCAATCGCGCAACCTGACGCCCGGCATCGCATGCAGCCCGACCTGGTGCGCCTGGTTCCCCGATGGACGCCGCCTGCTCTATACCGCCGTTGAAGGGGTGAGCCACCTGGTCGGCATCCTGGATGCAGTTGATGATTCGATCAGGGTGATAGACCGTGCCCTCGTCATGCAGTGGGATCAGCCCAGGCTCTCTCCTACGCCTGATCTGAGCTCTTTTGCAACCATCCATTCCACCTCGCAGCAGCCGCCCGACGCATACTTCGGAAAATTCGTGGGCGAAGGAGTGAACGGCGGCGTCACGGGCATCGAGTGGCAGCGGCTCACACGGCTCAACCCGATCGCGGAGGAGACCTGGTCGTGGGCCACCAGCCAGCACATACGTTATCCCGGCGCGGACGGACACACTGTCCACGCACTGTTCACCCCCCCGGTCAACCCTACCGGTGATTCACCCCCACCACTTTACATTGACGTGCATGGCGGGCCGTCGGGAGCTGATAGCGATAACTGGGCGATTGACGCGCAGTTACTCGCATCGGCCGGCTACGCCGTACTGCGCGTCAACTACCGTGGCAGTTGGGGCAACGGTGCGACTTTTGCTGACGCGGTGATAGGGGATATGGGCGGCAAAGACTTTCAGGATATCATGGCTGGCATCGATTACCTGATCGCCCGGGGCCTGGTCGACGGCAACCGCCTGGCGATCGGCGGATGGAGTAATGGCGGTTTTCTAAGCGCGTGGGCCGTGACGCAGACGACGCGCTTTAAGGCGGCCATGACGGGGGCCGGTGTCTACGACTGGCTCAGTATGCACGCCCAGTCGAACATCCCTGACGCCGACGTACTCCTGCTAGCCGCTGATCCACTCGAACAGCCCGAGGTCTATTACCGGCATTCGCCGATTACCTTTGCTAATCGTGTGAGCACGCCCACACTGATCCTGCATGGCGAGAACGATCCCGCTGTACCGGTCGCGCAGGCCTATGCGTTCTATCGTGCCCTTCGCGAGCGCAACGTACCGGTCGAAATGGCCATCTATCCACGCGAAGGGCATGGGGTGGGCGAGTTGGAGCATTTCATCGATGCCGAGCATCGCCTGTTGCGCTGGCTCGAACGATACGTATAAGTTCTCCCGGGTGCCACTACATTTCTGGTGATTGCCCAGGTGAAATGTAGTGGCGACCCTCGCGGTCGCCATCCAAAACGCCGTCCCCATCCAAAACGCGCTCGCCTGGACTTTCTTAGTTGCGTTCGCGTGATAATGCCTGCTGCATTTCCTCCGGGGTATTGATGCCGGTAAACGACCGCAGTTCAGCATCTACAACGCGCAACTGCTCGCCTTCGATGTACCTCACCCGGGCATCGTCGAGCAGGCAGCGCAGGTCGCGACGACCTTGCCCGATACGCTCTTCTAGGAGAGGAAGAATAGAGCGGGGGTAGACGGCCAGCATAACTTGTGGATAGCCGTTGACCAGGGGAACGAGAATGGTGTCTTGCTGGTAGCGCGAGAGCATATAGGCGAGCAATTGTGTGGTTACAAAGGGCATGTCCACAGCGACCAGGATAGCATAGGGAGTGGATATGGCTTGCAGGGCGCTGTAGAGGCCGACCAGGGGACCGCCCCCTGGGATGCTGTCGAGGAGGACCTGCGCGTCCACCTGGGCATAGATTGACGCCTGTAGTTCATCACGGGCGACAACAAACACCTCGGAACAGCAGAAACCCAGCACGGTAACGAGATGCTCAAGAAACGTTTCGGAGGGGTCGCCGGGCTGGCCGGGATACGGCAGCAGCGCTTTATCTTTGCCCATACGCCGGCTGCTTCCCCCGGCCAGGATGATGCCGGCAGGACGACCTTCGCGAGGAATTTCGCGAGAAGCCTCTATCTGTGATTCGTCCATCTGTCATGCTCACTCGAATGACGCCCGCGTTTTGCCGGGCGACCATGTTTTGAATGGCGACCCTCGCGGCATCACTCCATTGCTCCCGTTATGTCCTGCCTGCTATACTGAAAACAAGATAGGCTCAGGCAAGCGGGCTCTCCTCCCACCTGTGTCTCGCACTTTAATAATACCTCCACCCATCCCTACCTGGCACAATCCACGAACGAAATTACCCCTGTCCTAAATGTCCTAAATGTCCTAAATCGTCTCAGGCAAGTCCACAGCTTCCCCCAACGGCATCCCTCCAACGAACCGGCCTGTCCTAAATGTCCCAACCCCGCACGCTAATGTCACAACTAGAGTCCCAGCACTCAGGTCCTACCCCATCAAAGACACGAAGCCAGAGTGCATCGCCAGACCAATTCACCACAGTAAACTCTCTCATGAACATCCCTTGTATGTATGAGCATTCACTGCGATACCTCGGATACAAGTGATACCTCGGATACCTCGGATACCTTGGATACCTTGGATACCTTCACGGTCGCCAGGTAACGTCGCCACATAAAAATGTAACATACGTTTAATTAGCGGCTGGAAGCCGCTTTCGCTTTGCGCTTGTTGCCTTGCCGATTGCCCCGGGGGATGTACTGCTTGCGATTCTGGTACGCCAGGTAGTTGTCGCGCTCCTGCGGGTATTTCCGCACCAGGTAGATGGCCCAGAGGACAGCCCACACCAGCAGGCCGACCAGCCAGAGGTAGCGCCAGACACGCCAGGCGAAGAAATATTCGTACAGGAAGGCGCGTGAGAAGATCAAGGGGTAGCCCAGGATGCAGATGATCGCGAACCAGCCCAGGTAGCGATCCAGCATGTACTTCATGACCGGCTTATTCTTGACGAAGCGTTTGCGGCCCTCAACCGAGTAATAGAAGGCGATCAAGAGGCCCAGGCTGCAAAAGATGAGCCAGGGCAGGTAGAAATGAAATGTTTCCGGCGGCGTGGCCGGAGTGGTCGAAGTGGCGGCCACGCAGTTCGTGGCCGTACACGGATCTGTAAAGAGCCAGTTAATTAAATTGAAATGCATTGCGTTCCCGCCCCTTCAGCGAATCAAACAGGTACCGATATCGTTGCATATGATAGCATGATTGAAGAAAAGCGTCTAGTGGACGTAGGCCGAATTGCCACTTTCCCTTGGTTTTACCAGTTTTTGCAATGATCTACCGGCGACCATCCCTGTTTGTAAACGTATGCGTCTGGCTCATATAATGATTCAAGCAATATTCCCACACGATAAGGAGTGACTGTAAATTATGCGACGCATAGCAATACTGGCGGAGGGTGCCTTTGAAAGGCACTACGGCAAAACAGCCACGGGTGTCATTCGCTATGGCAAGGATACGATTGTGGCGGTGATCGACAGCACCAAAGCAGGGCAGAGCGTGGCGCAGGCGCTCGAGGTATCTTACGGGCAGAATATTCCGGTTGTGCGCGACATCCACGAGGCGCTGGCCTACCGGCCCGATACGCTGCTGATCGGTATTGCCCCGATGGGCGGGGCGCTGCCGCAGGCGTGGCGCTGGCAACTGCTGGCGGCCATCGAAGCGGGACTCAACCTCATCAGCGGCCTGCACTTCTTCCTCTCTGACGACGAGGAACTGCGCGCTGCCGCTCAGAAGCGCGGCGTGACGATCTGGGACGTGCGCCGCCCGCCCGACAAGAATCGCGTCGCGCAATTTCTCCCACACCGGCCCGGCAGCCACACCGTCCTGTTTGTAGGCTCGGATTGCGCCGTCGGCAAAATGACCGCGGCGCTGGAGCTCGACCTGGAGGCGCGCCGCAGGGGATTGAGCAGCGCCTTCGTCGCAACTGGACAGACGGGCATCATGATCTCCGATAACGGCCTGCCGGTTGACCGCATCATCAGCGACTTCGTGGCGGGCATGGTGGAAGAGATGGTCATCGATTTCAGCAACAAGTACGACTGGGTCTTTGTCGAGGGGCAGGGCGCGCTCAACCACCCCGGCTATTCGCCCGTCACGCTCGGCCTCATTCATGGCTCCATGCCCGACGCCATGATCTTTTGCCACATTGTCGGAGCTACGCAGATTGAGGGATACACCTATTGTCCACTGCCTTCGCTCAATCGCATGATCGCGCTGAACGAGGATACCGTGAGCTGGGTGAGGCCCGAGCGCCCATGCAAGGTGGCAGGGCTGGCGCTGGTGACGTTTGGGCTGAGCGACCAGCAGGCGAGAGACGCGATCAAGCAGGCAGAAGACGAGACTGGACTGCCCGCCACCGACGTGATGCGTTTCGGAGCTGGCGTGCTGATGGACGCGCTGATCCGTGGGATTCCGGAGGGGTAACCCCGTTAATCGATGTTCTCAAACAGGGTATTCAGCGACTCTGCCAGGGTCGGGTGAGTGAAGATACCATCTCGCAGGGCGGTATAGGGCAGTTTGCCCATCATGGCTACTTCCAGCATCGCCATGATTTCGCCGCCTTCGATGGCCAGCACGGCGGCGCCCAGGATCTGGCCGGTACCGGCATCCACGACTGCCTTCATGAAGCCGCGCGACTCGTCCAATTCCAGGGCGCGGTCCACCTGATTCATGTTGATTCTGGCGACTTTGATGGTATGCCCCTGCTCGCGCGCCTCCCTCTCGCTCAGGCCGACGCGTCCAAGCTGAGGATCGATGAAGATGGTATAGGGTACTATGCGCCCTTTTGTACTTGCATTTCCGTTATCAAGCAGGTTGGTGCGAACGACGCGGAAATCGTCGTAGGAGATGTGGGTGAAGGCCGGGCCGCCCTTGATATCGCCCAGCGCATAAACGCCTGGCACGTTCGTTCCTAAGCGCTCGTTCACCTGGATATAGCCGCGTTTGTCCACCTGAATTCCGGCGGCATCCAGGTTGAGCCAGTCAGAATTCGGCGTACGCCCCGTCGCAATTAGCAGGTGTGAGCCGCTCAGCGTGCGCTCTCCCACTGAAGCCTGTACCGTCAACTGGATGTTGCCCGGTGCAGATTGTGCGACGCGCGCAGGTTTCGTCTCCAGCAGCACCTCTATGCCGTCCTCGCGTAAGATGTTCTCCACCGCCTCGGCGACATCCTCATCTTCGCGCGACAGCAAGTGCGAGCCGCGCTGGATAATCGTGACGCGGCTCCCGAAGCGGCGGAACATCTGGCCAAACTCCAGGCTGATGTAGCCACCGCCGATCACAATGAGATGCTCAGGAACCGTCTCCAGGTCCATGATCGAGGTCGAATCATAAGTCGGAACGGTTTCTATGCCGGGAATGTTTATCTGAGACGGCCGGTCACCGGCGTTGATAAAGATGAGATCCGCGCTGAGCTGGCGCGTTTCGCCGCTATTCAGGCGTAGTTCCATGGTCTTTGAGCCTGTAAAGCTGGCCTCCCCAAATAGCAGGTCCAGGCCCTCGGTTTTCTCAAGCGTTTGCTGGCTGCTGTTGCGAAACATATCGACGATGTGCTGTTTGCGCTGCCGGACTTTCGCCATATCGACCGTTACCTGGCCGGTACGGACGCCGTAATCCGCGCTCCGGCGAGCTAAATAAGCCACACGCGCGCTGGCTACCATCGTTTTGGTGGGGCTGCATCCCTCGTTGATGCAGCTTCCGCCGACGTGCTTCCGCTCGATAAGGGCGGTCTTGCGACCTGCCTTCGCCAGCGCCAGCGCGATCGGCCCGCCCGCCTGGCCCGCGCCAATAATAATCGCGTCATAGTGAGTAGTTGAAGCCATGATAGTTCATCTCCCATATACTGCCAGTCTGCCAGGGCGACCGCGAGGGTCACCCCTACCATATAC
>CAVYFA010000017.1:0-270854 GCA_963767715.1 uncultured Chloroflexia bacterium | reverse complement strand
TACGTTTTCATAGAGCGCTTCGATAGAGATGCTGAAACAATTACACACGGCGAATAAATGATATCGTTCTCTCCTTGCAGGTCGCCTGGATCGCAACTGACAGAAGCATCGGGCAGGAGATAGCGCGTGCTGGAAATACTGACGCGCAGATCAGAGTTGAAGACCTCACAAGGACCTCCCCGTAAAGCTGCCTGGAGGAGGCTGACCACGTTGACGCTGATTCGAGAATGATTAGTGGTGCCTCCGGCTAACATGGTGACAACGCCATCAACGTACTCATAACGTGCGTCCAGGCTATTGCGATCAAGTTCCAGGTATTCTTCCACACTCATAAAGAGGCGAGGCGGATCTGCGGCCATGTACTCCCTCCTTTCGTGAACGAAGTGTACCACATGTGAACTTTTCAACACTGCCATAGCTTCCTCCTCTGCTTACATGTGCCACATCAGTTACCAATATTACCCACCCGAGTAGGATGCAACGTCTCAATTCACAGCATACCGAAAAACGGTATGAACTGAAGTAAACAGATAAGCATATCCTGAAAGGACAACTTTTTCATGGCCACAAGAGTAGATACCGCTAAAGATTCGGCTCAGGGTGCACAGGAGCAATACTTCCGCGTGACCGACCAGGTTCCTGAAGAGGTCTGGTATTGGGCAGCACTGGGATCTATCGTTGTCTCAGCAAGCCTGTTTTTTATGGGAAAGCGCGATTGGAGCAATTTCGTAGGCCAGTGGCCTCCGACCTTCCTCCTTTTCGGCCTCTTTCACAAGGTGCTGCGCCCTTCGAAATAACGACCTCTGTTATGCCAAAAGCCTGTTTATCCAGCGAACCATGCCGAGATAAACAGGCTACTTTCTCTAGAAGTGTTTCAGTCACGCCTTAACGCCATGCAGTGCGGGGTAAAGAGGAACTGGTTTCGGTATGAGAATGATTGCGATCGACAAGAAGGACACCAGGAGGACAGAGGGAACGGATAAACTTAGCGAAGGGATCATCACTTCGCAAAGATTGCCTTCTGCTGTGAGTACTTCCGATGAATGGCTTCTGGCAACCCATGGACGGACTTTTCATTTTGCTGCCCGCTTTCTCTCTCTAAAGCACCGGCGCCTGGTTTTCACCCTTTATGCTTTTTTTCGCACGCTGGACGACCTGGTGGATAAACCAGCGGAGGGCCGTCGCATCGAGGATATCCGTTTGGAACTGGATGCCTGGAAGAGCTGGTTCGCCGGGGGGCGCTCTTTTCCTGCGCCGCGGGAACCCCTTGGATCGAGGCTGGCCGCCGTACTGGCCGAACATCCCGTTCCCATCGCAGTCTTCTTCGATTTTCTCGATGGGTTAGCTTCAGACCTGGAGCCGCGGGAGATTCGCGATTTTAGCGAGTTGTACAGCTATTGCTACCGCGTGGCGGGAACGGTGGGACTGGCTATGGCCCATATCCTGGGTGTCAGACTCAAATCAAGCGCTTGCCGCGGCGCAAAGCCTGGGAATCGGGATGCAACTGACAAACATCCTGCGCGATGTAGGGGGTGATCTCGCCTCCGGCCGCATCTACCTCCCTCAGGAGGACCTGGCGCGCTTCGGCAGTTCGCGCGCGCATCTTGTCCAGCTCTACCGAGATCGGCACGGTCCAGATGAGCGCTTCCGCGCCTTGATGCGCTACCAGGTCACCCGCGCCCATCGCTACTATGTCCACGGTATGTCGGGCATCTGGCTGCTTCCTCGCAACTGCCGATTGCCCATACTCGTCGCAGGCCGACTCTATCGCCGCATACTAACAGCGATAGAGCGCAAGAATTACGACGTACTGCGCTCGCGTGCGGCGACCAGCTTCCCCGAGAAGTTGCGAGAGGCGGCTATCGCCTTCACCCTCGATCAGCTCTGGCGACGTGGAGAGGAATGGCCCTCTACAGATGTGGGAGTACTCCTTGAAGACTAAGAGGTTTCCCCGTTTTCTAGCGCCGATCATTTTCGCGCAGGCTATCCTGGGTATGCGCGTGTTGCTGCGTCTGCTCCGCAGCGCAGGGGGAGAGCGCATCTCGTCTGAAGAGGCGCCGGTGGCAAGTGAAGAGCGTGTCTCAGTGATCGTACCGGTGCTGAACGAGCGCAACCGGCTCTCTTCGTGCCTGGATGGACTGATCGCCCAGGGATCAGAAGTGATCGAAATCGTGGTTGTGGACGGAGGTTCGGACGATGGGACGCAACAGTTGGCTTGTACCTATAGTGGGCGCGATTCCCGCGTGCTCCTGGTAGATGCCAGCCCCATTCCTTCAAAATGGAACGGCAAAGCCTGGGGATTGCAGGTAGGATTGAGCTCTACGGATCCAGCCTCGAACTGGATCCTTACTGTGGATGCAGACGTTCGTCCCGGGCCTTCCCTGGCACGAGCACTCCTGACCCGGGTACGGCGGACAGGCCTTGCCGCGTTAAGTGTAGCAACACTGCAAGAGATTGATAGCATTGGTGAGGGGCTATTGCATCCCTCACTGCTGGCCACGCTGGTTTATCGCTTTGGAATACCAGGCAGGGTCTTCAGGCGGATAAGTGAAGTCCAGGCTAATGGTCAGTGCTTCCTGTTCAGCCGGAGCGCGCTGAAAGCATGCAGCGGCTTTCTGGAAGCACGGAATTCGGTCTGCGAAGACATTACGATTGCGAGAACTCTCGTGTCTACAGGCTATCCCGTCGGCTTTTACGAGGCAGGTGATCTTGTAAGTGTCAAAATGTACGCTGACTGGCGCGATACCTGGCGCAACTGGACTCGCTCACTCCCAATGCACGACCAATATTCAGGTCTTAATACGCTGCTGGGATGGCTCGAAGTAGCGCTGGTGCAGGCGCTGCCACTGCCACTTTTTCTTTCTCTCGTGATTGTACATGCGCGGCGCGGCTGGCCTCTGGCAGTCAACAGCGCCCTGGCAGCTATGAGAATAGGAATGCTCTTTGGCACCGCGCGGGCGTATCGCCGGCGACCCTGGTCCTACTGGCTCTCGCCGCTCTGCGATGTGCCTGTGACTATCCAGCTCGGGAGAAGTGCATTGCAACGTCGCCACATCTGGCGTGGTCGTATTCTGCTTCGCGGAGGCTCGAAATGAGAACGGTCAAAATCCTCTTCTTCTGTCACCTGGCAGCTCTGCTGTTCGGACTCGGCGGTCTCCTGATCGCGCTGCCGCATCCTGAACTGTGGGATAGCAGTCCTTTCGCGGTAGAAGTTTTCAACTTTGGCATCAGCTATGCCGGTTCGTTACACATCCTCTTTGGCGCGGCGGCCGTGCTGCTCTTCGGCCTGATCGCCATCGGCACGAGGAAGACGCTCATTTTCTTTGCCGTTGCAACCACGATCCCCTTAGGCATGGAATTGCTGGGAACCAGTACGGGGTTTCCTTTCGGGCCTTATTCCTACACGAGTTTTCTTGGCTTCAAAGTGGCCGGTCTCGTCCCGTATTCCATCCCTCTATCCTGGTTCTACATGGGGTTTACATCCTTTGTACTGGCGAACGTGATCGTTGCTCGCCTGGGGCCTCGCCATCGCACGGCCTGGTCACTGGCGCTCGGCGTCTATTTCTTGACGGTCTGGGACCTCTCTTTGGATCCTGCGATGGCCAGCCAGCTCCTTCCCATTCACTTCTGGATTTGGCACCAGGGCGGCCCTTACTTCGGAATGCCGATCAGTAACCTGGTCGGATGGTCCCTGACCGGCCTGGTCTACATGAGCTTCAGCCGGCTGCTCTGGCGCGCGGACATCGATGTGCAGCGCATAGCAGTATGGTTTCCATTCGGCGTGTATATAGCAAACACGGGCTTTGCCATCGCCCTGAACCTGAGCGCCGGACTCTGGATTCCCGTTCTGGTGGCTGTGGTTTTCGGCCTGATTCCTGCCTCACTGGCTCTCCCGCGGCGACCAGCCAGAGAGGGGTGGCAAGCCGCGGCACCCGCACCCGGGGCTTCAATTGCCAGGCGCATTTCACTGCTGACCGTGTACGCGGGCAGCCGCGCGTTGACCCGCCGCAGGGTGCAGGTGATGGTCGAGGGGTTGGAATATGTGCCACGCTCCGGTCCGGTGCTGATCGCCGCACGCCACTTTCACCATCTCTATGATGGATGTGTCCTGCTCGGTGCCGTTCCGCGACGCCTTCACATTCTCGTTGCACTGGATTGGGTGCAGAAGCGCTGGCTGCGCAGGCTGATGGAATGGGCATGCGCTATGGTCGAGTGGCCTGCCATGCTGCGCATCGAACGGCTTGGCGAGGAGGCGGACGCGATCAATCGTATCCCTACGACGAATAACAGCGCATATTCGCGAGGCGAGTTCGGGCACTACCTGCGGAGGGCCGCCAGGGATTCAGTCCGGCTACTGCGCAGTGGAGATATGCTGGTCGTTTTTCCAGAGGCATACCCCAACATCGACCCGGCCCCCTCACTGAAGAAGGACAAGGATGGTTTTCTCCCATTCCGACCAGGCTTTGCTAAGCTGGCAGAGATGGCGGAGCGAGACGGCCGCACGCGTGTAACTATTGTCCCGGCAGGGTTCAACTATGTCCAAAGGGAGCAGTGGCACATAACTCTGCGATTTGGTCCGGCGCTCTTACGCGACGACTACCCTGATTCCACGCACCTGGTGCGGGCCATCGAAAAGCGTGTCCATGATCTATCTGATCTGGCAGTCGATTCCGCACCCACCCACACTCAGGAGGCTGTTCAGTTATGACACAGTTGCTTTCTCACGATACTGCCGGTTCGACGACAAGCGAGCGCTCTAAGAGTAAGGTGATCGTTATCGGCGGTGGCTGCGGCGGCCTCGCCGCCGCAATTCGCCTGCAAGCAGCCGGACACGCTGTCACGCTTGTGGAGGCGCGTGAAAGGCTGGGGGGCCGAGCCTACCAGTTGAAGGAGGATGGATTCACCTTCGACATGGGACCTTCGCTGATTACCGCACCGCATTTACTAGAAGAACTCTGGGCTGCTGCCGGACGAAATCTGAAAGAGGACGTGCCCATCGTGCCGCTCAGCCCGTTCTATCGCATCTACTTTCGAGATGGACGCCATTTCGATTACTGGGGAACCGCCGCCGAAGACGAGGCGGAGATCGCCAGATTTGAGCCACGCGACGTGGCGGGCTATCGCGCCTTTCTTGCCGATACGCAGCGCATCTACCAGCGTGCATTCGCGGACCTGGCCAGGCAGCCTTTCCTCACACCCGGAGCGCTGCTGCGAGTCGCGCCCGAACTTGTGCGCCTTGGCGCACAGCGCAGCGTCTATGCGTTTGTCTCGCGCTACTTCCAAAGTCCTCAGCTCCGCATGGTCTTCTCATTCCATCCACTCTTCATCGGGGGCAACCCCTTCCGCGCCAGCGCTATCTACAGCATCGTCCCTTACCTCGAGCGAGCCGGCGGAGTGCATTTCACGATGGGTGGGATGTACACGCTTGTCCAAGCAATGGAAGGCCTGTTTCGCGCACTCGGGGGTGAAGTGCGTTGTGGTACGCCCGTCGAGAAGATTCTTGTCAAGGAGCGCTGTGCGGCGGGTGTGCGGATGGAAGATGGGAGCGTGCTCGAGGCGGATGTCGTGGTTGCTAATAGCGATGTCGCCTCTACCCTTCTCACACTGCTGCCAGCACCTTACCATCCCCGATGGACGGTGAGCCGCGTGAAACGTTACCGCTACTCTATGAGCTGCTACATGTTGTACCTGGGGTTAAACCGGCAGTATGAACATCTGCGTCATCACACCATTTTCATGCCGGACGACTATCAGAAGCTGATCCGCGATATTTTCGACGGTCAGGGCATGCCGGGCGACCTGGCGCTCTACCTGCACGCGCCGACGAGGACCGATCCGTCAATGGCGCCGCCAGGCAGTGAGAGCCTCTATATACTCGCTCCTGTGCCGAACCTGGCGCACGACATCGACTGGGTGCGTGAGGCGCCTGCTTTCCGTGACAGGATTATCCACTTTCTGGAACAGGAAGCCGGCCTGCAAGGGTTAGAGGCGAGCATTGTGTCCGAACACACCTTCACGCCGCTCGATTTTGCATCCGAACTGCGCAGCCACCTGGGAGCAGCGTTCTCAATTGAGCCAACGCTCTTCCAGTCCGCATACTTTCGACCCCATAATCGCTCCAGTGACATTGGAGGCTTGTACTTCGTGGGAGCGGGCACGCATCCTGGCGCCGGTATCCCTGGTGTGCTACTCTCCGCCGACATCACGAGCCGCCTGGTGATCGACGACCTGGAAAAAGCATAGCTTCCCTTGGCCGGTCAGAATGGAAGACCAGGTCCCTGCTACGATCTCACTGGCTGCAAGGAAGTATCTTCAGCGTACTTCAATGCCTGGCGAAGATTGCTGAGCGCTGCCTGGATGCGTTTTTTGAGCGTATTTTCTGAGATATGCAGCGTCTGAGACATTTCAGGGAGCGTCATCCTTTGATAGTAGTGGAGAGCGATGACTAACTGCTGTTTCGCCGGTAATGCCTGAATCGCCCGCGCGAGATCCCAATTGCGCTCCATAATGCCCTCGGCATCATCGGCTACCTGGGAAGCCTGCTCCGCTTCTTGCTCGGCAAATGCCTGCTGGAGAAACATGGTCGATCGTGCGAATCGTCGCTTAAAGCTGATGCACTGATTTACCAGGATGCGCATCAACCAGGAGCGCAGCGCGCCTGTTTCACGCAGGTTAGGGAGGTGTTGCCATGCCTGGATGAGGGCGCTTTGTACGGCATCCTCCGCGAGATCGCGATCTTTTACAATACGGAAGGCGGTACGCAGCATCAGGCCTTTATATCTCTCCATGATATCCTCGAAAGCAGCTTCATCTCCCTGCAGTGCGCGAGCCGCCAATATCTGCTGTTCAGATGTCCCATTGCTTTCCATCTTTTCCCGCTGTTCGGCAGGCGATTCCGCAAACTCTCTCTCCAACCACTGAGAAATATTGACCGTTCGCTCATCGGCTATTAAGGTTGTCATATAGGCTACTCCTCTTTTTATCATTATGCAAACACTATACAAACTTATAACATATATTATACGACTTATGAGGGTGTGCTGACTCATGATTTTTTACCTGGAAATAAAGGCAGAAGAACGAGGGATACCAGGATGGAGAGCATAAAGGGATTGGATCTTACCTCTAATTCGACCTGCCGCCTTTTCTAGACGGGTATGATAACATTGAAGAATGCCGGGTACGTATTGTATCAATTGGGAGGTGATCTATGGCATTCAATATTTACCAAAAGGTGTTCGATGAGGATGGCTTTCCGCTTGATAAAGTAGCGGAACAAACGGATGTACGAAGCCCGCATTACCGGATTTTCACCTCGCCGCAAGAACCTGTATTATAAGCGCACACTCAAGACAGCTACCTGGAACGGTGCGCTAGAGGGAGAGCGGGAAGATTATTCCCAGAGACCATTATGGATTATGACCAGCTTGCCTATGATTTGCAGCAGGCGCCCGGCGTCAGGCTGCTCAAGGCTGATCACGCCGCGTTGATTATCAGCTTTCTGCACCGCCAGTTCAAGCGCGAACAGCGGGTTGCCGTTCCGTTGCCAGAACTGGCCGAGCGGCTCGCGGCCACACTCGAAGCGCTGAACGAGCAGGAGCCGGGCGGCTATCCACGACCGGCGCACTCCTACCTGACGGAGTGGGCCGACGAGCGCCACCGCTTCATTCGCATTACCACCCCTGCCAGCAGCGATACACCGCTTGTCGAGCTGACGGCGGACGCGGAACGCGCGATTGGCTGGCTTGAAGAACTGCATGGGCAGCCATTTGTGAGTACGGAATCGCGCTTCCTGTACATCGTGCAGTTACTGCGCGAAATCGTGCAGAGGAGCACAGAGGACCCGGCCGAGCGGCTCGCGCAACTCGAGCAGCAGCGCGACGCAATCCAGCAGCAAATCGACCTGATCCGCGAGACAGGCGTTGTCGACGACCTGTACACTACCACCCAGTTGAAAGAGCGCTTCTTTGAAGCCTGCAACGGGGCGCGGCAGTTGCTCAGGGATTTCCGCCTGGTGGAGGAGCGCTTCAGGAGTATGGCACGCGCGCTTCAGGAGGCCCAGTTGCAGTCAAACGCGCAGAAGGGGGCGCTGGTGGCCTATGTCCTGGATTCCGATGCCGAGTTGAAGTCCTCGGACCAGGGGCGCAGTTTCTACACCTTCTGGGATTTTTTGATGGCACCCTCACAGCAAGACGAATTGTACATGTTACTTGAGGCGGTGCAGCAGTTGGCCGATTTGCAGCCCGTCATCCACGAGGGCAAGATACTGCGGCACCTGCCCATGCACCTGCTGGGTGCGGGAGAGAAGGTGGTGCAATCGAACGCGGGGCTGGCCCAGCAACTGCGCCGCATGCTCGACGAGCAGAACATCGCGGAGCGCCGTCGCGTGCGCGCCATCGTCTCCGACATCAAGCAACTGGCCTTCCGCAACGCCGCGAGCATTTCGTCGGATGAACCGGCCTTCATGGAGCTTGAAGGGCCGCCGCAGGTCCACCTGGTAATGGAACACGGGCTCTGGGAACCTGGCGAATCGTTTTCTGTGAGCGCGCAGCCGACCAGCACCATCAGCAAAGAGTTAGATATCTCCGCCCTCATACCACTCCATACACAGTTTTATATCGACAAAGCCGTCCTCGCCCAGCGCATAGAGGCGCTGCTGGAGCGCTACTCCCAGGTCACGCTGGGCGAAGTGCTGGCCTGCTATCCTCCCGAGAAGGGGCTGGCCGAGGTGCTGGCGTACTGCACGCTGGCGGCAGATGATCCAGATCACCGCATCGACCCACAGCGAACCGAAACGATTGAGCTTGCCACCGTGGCTACCGAGGCCGCAAACGGCGGTAAAGGAACCAGGGTCGTGAGCATCCCGCGCGTAGTCTACCAGAGGAGGAACTATGACAACTAGCGCCGTTTCACCATATGCACCCGTCGTGCTGAAATTGCTCCAGAACCCGCTTTTCAGCGACGAATCGGCGGCCTGGAACCTGCTGCTTACGCACCTTACGCCGGTGCAGGAGTATTTCGCGCGGATTGGCCTCGAAGTGCGCGTTCACGAGGAAGATGGCTTCGCCTACCTGCACCAGCCTGCCATCGAAGACGAGGAGGGTCAATCGGTCGTGCTGCCCAGGCTGACGCGCCGCGACCGCCTGACCTACCACACTACGCTGCTCTGCGTCATCCTGCGCGAATGGCTCGACCAGTTCGAGTCCACGCATCTCGACGCCGGGAAATGCACAATTACTGACGACCAGTTGCGCGAGCAACTCAGGCCCTTCCTGCCTGCACGTACGGACGAGCGCGCCTTATTGCGCAGAATGGACAGCGCCATTGAACGGCTGATAGAGCTCGGCTTTCTCAAGCACATGCCAAACACGGAAAAACCCGCTTACTACGAAGTACGGCGCATCTTGAAAGCGAAAATCGACGCGGAGAAACTGGCCGAGATAAAGGAGAAACTGGCACACTATGGAACTGCTGAGTCTGAATCAAAATCATCGCCAGGCTTATAGCCCTGGCCGGAGCGAGCGCAGCGAAGGCGCATTGGATGGATTTCGCCTGCGGCAGCTTGAGGTGTACAACTGGGGAACCTTCAACCAGCATATCTGGCACATTACCCCGGGCGGCGGAACGTCGCTGCTGACAGGTACGAACGGCTCAGGCAAGTCCACGCTGGCAGATGCCCTGTTGACCCTGCTCGTGCCGTATACGCGGCGCACCTATAACCAGGCGGCGGGAACCGAAAAGCACCGCGAGCGCAACGAAGCCACCTACGCGCGCGGGGCGTGGAGCAAGCAGAAGGACCGCGAGAGCAGTTCGGCCAATGTGCAGTACCTGCGCGGGAAAGATTCGTATTCTGTGCTGCTGGCGCTCTTTGAGAACGCCGGCCAGGACCGCTTCGTCACCTTGGCGCAGGTGTTCTGGTGGCAGCAGGGAGACCTGCGCAAGTTCTTCGTCGTCGCGCCTATGCCCCTACACATCGAGGAGCATTTCGTCGTGCGCAGCGACATGTCGGAGTTGCGCAAGCAACTGCGGGCCAGGGGCGCGGAAGTGTACGACGAGTTCGCCAGGTACAGCGAGCGCTTTTGCCGGCTGTTGGGCCTGCGCTCTGAGAAGGCGCTCGACCTGTTCAACCAGATCGTCTCGATCAAAGACATAGGCGGGTTGAACGCCTTTGTGCGTGACCATATGCTGGAAAAGACCGACGCGCAGAAGCGCATCACGGAACTGCGCGAGAACTTTGAGAACCTGACGCGCGCTCACGCTGCCATTGAGCTAGCGGAGCGGCAGCTTGCCGTACTGGAGCCACTGATGAACGAGTCGGGGGAATACGAGAAGCTGCAAACGCGCATCGCCGAGGCCGAGCAGTGCGCGCAGGTCGTCCCCGTCTATATCGCTGCTCGCAAAAACACACTGCTCGAGTCAGCCATCACCGATGCCCACCGGCAACAGGCCGACGCGCAGGGGCAGCGCGACGCGCTCAACCAGCGTCTCGAACATCTCGAACAGCAAAAAATCGACCTGAATGTCGCCATACAGAACGACCGCCTCGGCCAGCGCATTCAGCAGATCGAGCAGGATTTGTTGACGCTTGGTCGCCAGCGCGAGACGAAGCAGCAGCAGGCGCAGCAATATAATACGTTGGCACGCACGACGGGGCTGCCGGAGTATAGCGACGAAGCAACGTTCCTGGCGAACGCGCGGCAGGCGACAGCGCTGCTGGCACAGTCCGCGCAGCGCATCACCATGCTTACCACGCAGCGTGACGAGCAGAAACAGCGGGAAACTTCGCTCATGGCGGCGCTGCGCGAGCTGGCGGAGGAACTGGTCTCGCTGCAACAGCGCAAGAGCCAGATCCCAGCCGAAGACATCCGTCTGCGCTCAATGCTGGCCAAGGCCCTCAACATCCCGGAGCACGAACTACCCTTCATCGGCGAACTACTGCGCGTGCGCGACAACGCGCGGCAGTGGGAGCCGGTCATCGAGCGCCTGCTGCGCGGTTTCGGGCGGCAGATGCTCGTGCCGGAACAGCATTACCAGCAGATCAGCCGCTACGTGGACGAAACGAACCTGCGCGGGCGGCTGATCTACCACCGCATTCGTGGGCCGCGCACACCGCGCAACACAACGGCGATTGAGCGCAACATGCTCTTCTACAAGCTGGAAGTCAAACCGGAGACCGAGTTTACGAACTGGCTGACGGCAGAATTGATCGATACCTACGACTACACGTGCTGCGACACGCTGGAGTCCTTCCAGCAGGCACGCCGCGCGCTCAGCATCAACGGCCAGATCAAGCACAGCTCGGCCCGCCACGAGAAAGACGACCGCACGTCACTCGGCGATCGCAAGCACTATGTGCTGGGGTGGAGCAACGCCGAAAAAATCGAGGCAATCAGGGCGGAACTACTCGAGCAGCAAAAAGCGCTTGAAGCCGTGAATGCCGGCATCCAGCGCATCGAGCAGGCGCAGCGACAGGAGCAAAAACGCGAGCAGGCCCTTCAGCGGCTGCTCGAGTTCGCCTCGTTTGCGGCAATCGACTGGCGAAGCGACGAGCAGCGTGCCTCCCATCTGCAGACGCAGAAGCGCGAGCTTGAAGCCAGTGCGGATCACCTTGCAGAACTGCGCCGTCAGCTCGAGGAGGTCACACAGCAGCATCGCGATGGCCAGTTCGAGCGAGACCGTGTCAATGCCACCATCACCACGCTCGAGAATGCCATCAGCCGGTACGAACAGCAGCGCTCCGCCTGTCGCGTGGCACTAGAAGCCGCGTCGCAGATTGATTTTTCGGCGTATGTCGCTCAGATCGAGAAGGATCACAAAAATACCGCGCTGACCATCGACAACGCCGACGATGTGCGAGAGAAGATGGCCCAGTTCTACCGCGCCCGCGCCATCTCTCTGCGGGGAATGGTCACGCCGCTCATCGGTAGGATCATCAGCCTGATGAACGACTTCAAGCTCATTAGCCCCTCGCTTACCCATGAGCTTGATGCCTCGATGGAGGCCATCGCAGCTTACCGGCACCACTATGAGCAGATTCGCCGCGAGGACCTGCCACGTTATCGCAGGCGCTTCAAAGAATTGCTCGACGAGAAGGTAATTACCAACATCAGCGTCTTCAAAGCGGCCCTGGAGCGGCAAATCGAGGATATCAAAAAGAGCATCGGCAGCCTCAACGACTCGCTGCGCCTGATCGATTATACGCCATCAACCTACATCCAGCTCTGCTACGACCAGACGCATGATAGCGAGGTGCGCGACTTCAGGACGCAACTGCGCGCCTGCCTGCCGGATGTGACGCAGCCGCGCACAGCCGAGGCTAATGAAGCGAGCTTCCAGCGCATCCAGGCGCTGATCCAGCGCTTCGAGCAGGAAGAACGCTGGACGGCGAAAGTGGCGGACGTGCGCAACTGGCTCGACTTCTCCGCCGAGGAGCGCTACCGCGAAGATGACACCACCAAGAACTACTACAACGACTCCTCGGGCAAGTCCGGCGGCCAGAAGACGAAGCTGGCCTACACCATCCTGGCCTCCGCTATCGCCTACCAGTACGGCCTCGACGAGCAAGATGAGCGCAGGCAGGCCTTCCGCTTCGTCGTGATCGACGAGGCCTTCGTCAGGTCGGACGAGATGAACGCGCGCTACGCCATGGAACTCTTCAAGCAGCTTGACCTGCAACTGCTGGTCGTGACGCCGCTTGACAAGATCCATGTGATAGAGCCGTACATCACGGCATGCCACTACGTGACCAACAACCAGGAGGAAAACGACTCACGGGTCTACAACTTCACGATCGAGGAGTATCTCGAACACAAACAGGCGCTGCAAGCCGGAGAGAGAGTTTATGATTACGCCAGGTGAGATCCGGCAAAAGGCAGCGCGGCTCTACCTGCCGTTCCTGCTCGCCTGGCTGCGGGCCGAGGCGTTCTTCCCGGTTGATTTTCCGGTGGGCAAGCTGCCAACCGATTACGTGCAATTGCGGGCGTGGGTACGCGACTTACAAGCGCAGCGCCACCACGGTTACACGCTTGAATACCAGGCGCGGCAGAAACGTTTCAGCGGCCAGCAGACCCTGCCGGCGCGGGTCGTCATCGAAACGGAGCAGGATTTTCTGCGCCTCATCGAGAGGGAGGAAGAATTCGACAAGTTCCAGCAGGACGTGGCGCTGATCCGCGATCAAATGCCGCAGTTGGAAGGGTGGATGGAGCGCTACCCGCAGCGCGTCATCGAACAGCACGAGCGATGGACGGAACTGCTTGCCGTGTGCCGCTATTTCCTGGATCACCCGCGGCCACAGCTCTACCTGCGCGAACTGCCCGTCGGCGTGCATACCAAGTTCATCGAGCAGAATCGTGGCATCCTGCGCGAACTCCTGGAGCAGATTCTCCCTGCTGAGATGATAGAAGCGGAGGCAGAGACATTCGAGCAGCGCTTTGGTCTGCGCGAGAAGGAGCCTCTCGTGCGGGTGCGCCTGCTCGACGGGCAGTTGGAAAAGCAGTACAGGCTGCCTATCGATGAATTGAGCATCCCGGTCTCCCAGTTCGCCGCTCTTGAGCTACTGCGAGGGCAGTGCTGCATCATTACGGAGAACGAGATGACCTTCCTCGCGCTGCCGGCTCAACGAGATGCCTTCGCGCTTTTCGGCAGCGGCTTCATGGTTCACAACCTGGCTCGCGTTCCCTGGCTGGCCGAGTGCCCCATCTACTACTGGGGTGACCTGGACGCACAGGGCTTTCTGATCCTCTCTCGCCTGCGCTCGCTTTTTCCGCACGTCAGCTCATTGATGATGAACTGGGAAACATTTTCCACTTTCGCCGACTACTGCGTCGAGGGCACGCCCTGCCCCGTCAGACAACTCCCGCATCTCACCCTTGAGGAACATGACCTTTTTGTCTACCTCGCTGAGCACAACCTGCGCCTGGAACAGGAGCGCATCAGCCACAGCTATGTTTTACGTTCTCTCCTGGCGCCGTCACATTCTCATTGAGTGCTTCGCAGAGTCTCTTTAACCTCTTCTTACATACGTTCATAATCTGCCGTATAATAAGCTAAACATCATCAGTCCGCCCTCTCAGGCTAGAGTGAGCGTGAGCGGGGGAATATATGCTCATTTGAAAAAGAGGATGATGCTAGAGGATAGCCAGTAATTCATGCCCGATCTACCCACTGGAACCGTCACACTGCTCTTCACCGATATGGAAGGCTCAACGCGTCTCCTACAGCAGTTGGGTGAGCACTATGCCGCTGTGCTGGCCGATTGCCGGCATCTGCTGCGGAAAGTGTTTGCTCGGCACCATGGCCACGAGGTCGACACTCAGGGTGACGCCTTCTTCGTCGTATTCGCTCGTGCCACCGATGCCGTCTTGGCAGCTATAGAGATACAACGCGCTCTCTCAGAGCATGCGTGGCCAGGCGACGCCCAGGTACGGGTGCGCATTGGACTGCATACGGGCGAACCGATGTTAACTGCAGACGGCTACATCGGGATGGATGTGCATCACACCGCCCGCATCATGAGCGCCGGTCACGGAGGACAGATCCTCCTTTCACCGGCGACCCAACAGTTGGTCGAGCAGCACCTGCCAGCCGGCACCTACCTGCAGGACCTGGGGGAACATCGCCTCAAAGACCTGCAACGCCCCAGCCATCTCTTCCAACTGAGTTTGCATGATCTGCCTGCCGCGTTCCCGCCACTCAAAACACTGGATACGCACCCCAACAACCTGCCGATCCAGCCGACGCCTTTCATTGGACGCGAGAAGGAAGTGGCAGCGGTCACACGATTGCTCAAAAGGCCAGAAGTGCGGCTGGTCACGCTTACCGGACCCGGCGGCGTGGGCAAAACTCGGCTGGCGCTGCAGGTGGTTGCCGAACTCTCCGATGATTTCGCGGACGGAGTGTTCGTCGTCGCCCTGGCCCCATTGGACGATCCCACGCAGGTGGTACCGGCCATTACCCAGATGCTCGCCATCGGCGAAGCCAGCGATCGCCCCTTGTTTACCCTCTTGCAAGCCTTCCTGAAAGAGAAACAGGTGCTCCTGCTGCTGGACAACTTCGAGCAGGTCGGAGAGGCCGCCGTGATGCTGGCCGACCTGCTGGCTGGCTGCCCCAGGCTGAAAATAGTAGTAACCAGCCGCATGGGACTGCACGTGCGAGCCGAGCACGAATTCGTCGTACCCCCTCTATCTGTGCCTACTCTGAAACAATTGCCTGATCTGAAGAGCCTCTCCCACTACGAGGCGGTGGCCCTCTTCATTGAGCGGGCGCAGGCCTCCAGACCCGATTTCCAGGTGACCAATGCCAATGCCCCTGCCGTGGCGGCTATCTGTGCCCACCTGGACGGGCTGCCGCTCGCCATCGAGCTGGCCGCCGCGCGCATTAAGCACTTCTCGCCGCAGACGTTGCTCGCCCGCCTGGAGCAGGGCCTCTCCGTCCTCTCAGGTGGCGCGCGTGATTTGCCTGCCCGCCAGCAGACATTGCGCGGGGCGATTGCCTGGAGCTATAACCTGCTCTCACCCGAGGAACAACGGCTCTTCCGTCATCTCGCGGTCTTTGTGGATGGCTGGAGTCTGGAAGCTGCAGAAGCTATCTGCCAGGCACGCGGGGGATTGTCAGAAGATATGCTGGAAGGGATGGCTTCTCTGGTGGATAAGAGCCTGCTGCGACAGGAGGAGCAGGCGGAAGGGGAGACGCGCTTCTGGATGCTGCAGACGCTGCGCGAGTTCGGGCTGGAGCAGTTGTCCAGGGACGGAGAGTTGGAGATCACGCGCCAGGCCCATGCCGAGTACTATCTGCGGCTGGCGGAGGAAGCACAACCTGCGCTCCTGGCAACCGAGCAGGGCAGATGGATGGCGCGCCTGGAACAGGAGCATGAGAACCTGCGGTCCGCTCTCTCCTGGCTGTTAGCACAGGCTCGGGAGGGAAGCGAGCACAGCAGGCAGCAGGCGGAGCGAGCTATGCGCTTCTGTACAGCGCTGTCCTGGTTCTGGTCCATTCGTGGGTATAGCAGAGAGGGCCAGCACTTCCTGGAAGAGGCCCTGGCGCTGCGTGAGAGGGTATCAGCACCTGTGAAGGCAAAGGCCTTCTATACGGCAGCACATCTGGCCTTTCTCCTGGACGGCCTGGAACGGACGGAGAAACTCGGGAGCGAGAGCCTGCATCTCTTCCGGGAACTGGGAGATAACGTTGGCACGGCGGAGGCGCTCTTTCTCCTGGGATCGAGCGCCTGGGCAAGGGGAGAGTATACGCTCGCCCGCTCCCAGTTGGAGGAGGCAGCGAACCTCTACCAGGAGATGGGGGAGCAGTGGAAGCGCGGCCGCTGCCTCACGCAACTGGCCCGCATCAGCACCGTGCAGGGCGAGTACGACGAGGCGCACGCACTGCTGGAGCAGAGCCTGGCGCTCTACCGGACCCTGGGCGACAAAGAGCGACTAGGCTGGGTGATCTACTTGCATGCCCGCCTGCTCTTTCTCTCCGAGCGCGATATGGCGACCGCCGGCAGCCTGACCAGGCAGAGCCTCAGCCTGTTGCAGGAGATCGACAATCCCTGGGTAAGGGCCTACCCGCTCGTCCTGTTGGGGCAGCTTACGCTTAAGCAGGACGACCAGGCACAGGCGCGTGACCTCTTCGAAGAGAGCAGAAGCACCTTCAAAGAAGTGGGGGATCATGGAGGCATGGCCGAAGCGCTCATCGGATTGGCGAGTGTTGCCGTTCTGCAAGGGCACTTCGCAGCAGCACGCGATCTCTACAATGAGAGCCTGCTGATCCTCCGGGGCATCCAGGACAATGAATTAGTCCCTCCCTGCCTGGAGGGGTTGGCAACTGTGGCAGCAGGACAGGGTGAACTGCTGTGGGCGGCTCGGATGTGGGGATCGGCCGAGGCACTGCGCGAAGCCATTGGCACCCCCATCCCGCCTGTCTACCGGCCCGGTCACGAGCGGGCAGTAGCGAAAGCTCGCGCTCAGGCTGGCAACGAGGCATTTGTCAGAGCCTGGGCTGAGGGGCGCACCATGCCGCTGGAACAAGCGGTCACCAACCACCCGCGGCTGTAAGCAGAACAGCATGCATCTATACCCCACGTATCGCCAACACCTGAGCCATCCCAGTAATCGGTTCCGTATGGAACCCTATCAATCCCTCTTCAAGCAACACCTACACGATTGAATTGCCGGCCGGGTACAGGGTTTCGTATGGAAATGCCCCCGGGTCTAAGGTTATCATGCCGGCTCACTCGGGGTTACTATTGATCGGTTCCTGACGGCAGAGGAGCTAGATTACCTCGATCGACTGCTGGTGCAGCGCCGCTGAGCGAGGCGCTGCATGCCCCTGTCCAGCTTTACCTTCCCGCCCTTATCTGCTCCGGGTCGCATCCCGTTCTCCTTATGCCGAGGAACGCAGCCATTGTCACATTCTGGTGAAGGAAATACGGCTCGCTCAAGATTGGAGTAAAATTAGTGCATAGAGAGGAGCACTGCACCATAATGGATCACACTTCAAATCCTGGGAAAGATAGCCAGGAAGAACTGACTCAACTTCTAACTCTACCGGCATTTCCGCGTTCGGCAAAATATGAGCCTCGATGGATGCTCGAGAACTTGATGGGGCCGAATGCGCTGTGGCTGGCGGAGGCGCTCAGCCAGGTGATGGATTTGCAGCCGGGGATGCGCGTACTGGATATGGGCTGCGGGCGAGCCATCAGCTCGATCTTTCTCGCGCGGGAATTTAGCGTGCAGGTGTGGGCGACAGACCTGTGGATTGGAGCCAGCGACAACTGGGAGCGTATCCGCGAGGCAGGAGCGCAGGACAGTGTGTTTCCGATACACGCCGAAGCGCACGCGCTACCCTATGCCCATGAATTCTTCGATGCGCTGGTCAGCCTTGACGCCTACCATTATTTCGGCACCGATGATCTTTACCTGGGCACATTTGCCCGCTTCGTGCCACCCGGCGGACAGGTCGGCATCGTCGTTCCCGGTCTGCGTCACGAGCTGAGCGGCGGATTGCCCGATCATCTCGCTTCGGGCTGGCAGTGGGATTGGTGGAGCTTCCACAGCCCCGACTGGTGGCGCTGGCACTGGGAGAAAGCGGGGCTGGTGACTGTCGAGGTCGCGGATATGATCCCCGACGGCTGGAAGTACTGGCTCACCTGGCTGGAGATCGCTGCCGAGCACGGTTATCCTTCCGATCAATATGAAATCAAGTTGCTGCGCGAGGACGCGGGGCGCAACCTGGGATTTACGCGCGTGGTTGCCAGAAGAAAGTAGATATAGTAATGGGTTGGGGCGCGGATGTACCTTAATCCTGAAGATCGACCGGCAACTGCTCAACGACGATCGTCGCCTCAGCAAGCTGCATCTCTAAGGCATAGCTCCCCGGCGTGACGGTTGGGAAGATGAAGTTGCCCAGGTCGTCGATCGTTTGTGTATAGGTGGCATCGTCGGGAGAAGTCAGCATGACCGTTACTCCTTGCAGACTTTCCAGGGATGCTCCCTTGCGGGTCACGAAGCCAATTACCTGGACGGTATCGTTGTGACTCAGCCCGCGCTCGACCTGGAGAGAGATGCTGAAATCCTCAGCCGTATAGCGGCGAGGCCAGACGCTCGGAGCAATTTGACGCTGATAGGCCACGCGAGGCTGCTGGGGCACCAGCACCGCGGTAATGCGTCGCACATGTTCGGCGGACTGCTCGCGCAGGTCTTCCAGGAGCCGTTTGACAGCCTGCTTGACCCCGCCATGATTATTTTGAGAGGAGGCTTGCTCGATCAGCATGGAATCGTCGGCTAGAAACGTGGCGAGCTTCGTCACTTCGGTGGCACACAGCACACACTGGCTGAGATGCGCCTGAACAGAAGCGGCCCGCTCCTGGCTGAGCATCCCTAGCTGAAATTCGCCAAGTATTTGATTCGGTGGACAATCCCACCGGTAAAGTTTCTGTATCAGAGACTGTTCCAAATCGCGATACTCCGCAAGCCGGGTTGAGCAGCGTAGGCACTGCGCCAGGTGCTGCTGCACCACCGGCTTGACCGGCTCTCCTGAGAGATAAGCGAGCAACTCTTCGTCGCGAATAATTCCCGGTTGACTACACTCCATGAGCTTTTCCTTCAAGCAATGGATTAGCTTGTTTTATGCTATTTACATAGATAAACGAGCATCCAGCCTTTTTTTGTACGTTGGTCCCCCACTTTGGGTACTGCCGTTGAAACAGATGGTCAAATTCTACATGTGCCCATGCTTGAATAACGTTTGCAGTCGCCGGTTGCGACGCAAGCGCTCCAGCACATTGCGTTTGATGCGATACACATCCTCTACCGTTGGGAACAGCCGACTATGCTGGCTGCTGATCTCACTTGGCTTCATTCCCTGCACATACGCCAGGTAAATTAAGACGCGCTCATCCTCGCTATTGAGTTCTTCCTGAATTACCTGCCACAGACCCTGTGCCGAGATATTCGAGACGACATCATCGGCTGGATCATCCGATGCTGGTTCATGCTCGATAAGCTCGAGAGTTTCTTCGTACTGGCGAGCCTGGCGGGAGCGCACCTCGTCGGCGATGACGCTGTGAACGCACATTTTAAGATACTTCAAGACAGCCGCCAGCGAGTCGAAGTTATCCATCTTGGCGGGTGTCAGGGCCTGCGAGAACTTGGCGAAGGCGGCGTTGACCAGTGGCGCGCTGCCATCCTGGCCGAGCAGTGAGGTAGCGCTCTGGTGCTGGTTGACCCACGTCAACACGAGTGGCGCATACTGCTGGTAGATGCAGGCCCAGGCATCATCGCTCCTCGCAGTGATGGCCCGGCGGAATAGCTCCAGGCAATAGCGATCATTCGAGACACTCTGTTTGAGAAATTTATTAGTTTCTTCGGAGCAGCAACGAGCTAGTTCGTTGATTGAGAGCGACTCCACGTGCGGCACGTTATTCCCCTGGTTCCTCAACCCGGACACATCAGGCATCGGAGGGGATTGATGGGGCTCCATCGACATTAAGGCTACCCGCTTCCAGAAAACTAGGCAATGCTCGACGCTTAGGAAGTATATCACGCGTACAAATTAACATACAAGAGAACCACAGCGACTCAAGAATGAGACACCAAAGATCACCCTCCTCGCCCGGCTACCCTACAACGTGGCTGATTCGCAATTTTCACTATTATCGCATGATTCGAGGAGAAGGCATAGCATACCGCCCAAAAGTACCCCTCTGTCCCTATTCGTAGAGATGCGATGTATCGCTTTCCAACGTGGCCCGCTGCAGCAACAGACGGGCGATCTGCAAAGGCGCCTGCACCTGGGGCATATGTCCGACGCGCGGCAATAGCACGAGTTCGGAACCGACTATGCCTTCATGCATAGCGTGCGCACAGGCAACGGGTAGCAGGCGATCCCGTTCTCCCCAGATAATGGTCGTGGGCGTCTGCACCAGGGTGAGCGCGTCATCCAGTTCTTCGCGAGGATCGTAGCCGCGCAGGAAGCCCGCGTAGGCGGGGGTCTGCGAGTTGCGCACGACGGCATCCAGGATAAAGCCGGGAATAGGCAGTGAAAAAGGCAATCCCCAGGTATATTCCAGGTTTTGCAGGGCCTGCTGGCGATCATCACCACCAGGCAGATGCATCTGCTCGCGCCTCAAGCCGGCGCTGTTCAGCAGGTAGAGATGCTCGACACGCTCGGGGTGTTCGACGGCGAAGCGGGTAGCGATCCAGCCGCCGAGCGAGTTGCCGGCCAGCGTGACGCGCGGGTAGCCGAGCGCGTCGAGGAAGCGTTCAAGATAGAGGACGTGCGTCGCAATATTGGTGCCCTCCGGAGCGAGAGGCGTTTTACCGAAACCGGGCATATCGGGCGCGTAGACCAGGTATTCGCGAGCGAGCAGAGGCATCAAGGCAGCCCAGACCTCAGCGGAATTACCCAGGCCATGAATGAGGACGATGGGCGTACCGCGCCTCCCGGCACAGTAGTAGCGCATGGCAACTCCGTCGAGGTTGATCGTCTCTTCGCGCATGCCTACCAGCAGCAGCGCCAGGCGCAGGGTATCGTTCATAGTCTCCCAGGGGCGACGATAGATGCGCACCACCAGGGCAGTCAGCGAGCTAAGCGCTGCAAATATTAACAGGATGGAGAAAGAGGGTTTACTTTTTCGGGAGGGCATATTCTTCCGTCTAAAGAATCTCGATTACAGCAAGGGTGCGCTCAGATAGCGCACCCTGCACTTTACCACGCATTCAGTTGGGTAAGAGCGGCTATTCGCCGGCGCTCCCCAACACCTGCTCGCCTTGACTCTCCAGGTTCAACTCGACCACCACATCCTGGTTTTCCCTCACGGCGTGTCCCCAGATGTAAAAGACGACGGCCAGCAGGAAAATGACTCCTAAAGCCACAAACTGGGTCACGATGTACGTCGTCTTATCGATTCCGGTGGCGCTGATTGTGGCCGAGCGGAAAATATGGGACGTTCAGGCTTCGCTACCTTGTGCGATAGTATACCCGACAAGTCCGCTGTTTTCAAGGATTATTGTTCAGGTGAAATGGTCATAAGTATAGTGATAAATACCCGGGTAATTACAATGATGTCATCAGCAGCCCAATAGCGACGCCGAGCAGGCCGCCGACGATGACCTGTATAGGGGTATGGCCGATCAATTCGCGGAGGCGTTTTTCGGCGAAGGGCTGGCCCTGGAAGGCTTCGTCGATCATCTGGTTGAGGATGCGCGCCTGGATGCTGACGGCGCGGCGTACGCCCGCGGCATCGTACATGACGATGCAGGCCAGCACAAAGGTGATGGCAAAGGGGACCGAATCTGCGCCAGTGAGACGGCTGGTGGCAGCGGCCAGGCCTGTGACAAGCGCAGAGTGCGAGCTGGGCATCCCGCCGGCAGAGACGAGACGATTTAAGCGCAGCTTGCGATAGCGAATTAGCTCATAGATGGTTTTTGAAAGCTGCGCGACTGCCCATGCCGTGAACGCTGCGAGAAGCGCGCGGTTGTCCAGAATGGTTTTCATAGTGATGCCGGTTGTCTCTCCTGGCGGTGCTTATTCAAAGGGGACGGTTTCAGGGTCGCCGGACTGTCCGGCCCTCAACTGCTCTACACGCAGCTCCGCTTTCTGCAACAATTCCTGGCAGTGCTGCGCTAAACTCATTCCCTGCTCATAATAGTGCAGCGCGCGCTCGAGCGGCAGATGCCCATCCTGCAGGGCAGCTACGGCTGCCTCAAGCTGCGCGAAGGCTTCCTCAAAAGTTAATGTCTCCATTATAGCCGGCCTCCCGAAATTGTTTGAATGGTCTGTACTGTCGTTTGAATATCCCCATCCTTTACCCGGATGGTGAGATTTTCGCCAGGCTGCACACCCTCAACGCTGGTAACGATACGTTTATCGGCGACGCGCCTTACTATGGCGTAGCCGCGATTGACCGTCTGCTTCGGACTGAGCGAGTCCAGCAGTAGTTCCATGCCGCGCAGGCGCTCGACGCGGCGGGCCAGGATGTTGTCCATGCGCTCCAGCAGCAGCGCGGAGGTATCATCCAGGCGCTGGTTGAGGCGATCCAACTGTGACTGTGGGCTGAAGCGCGCCAGGTCTCGCCGGGCCTCATCTAATGCCTCGAGCTTCTCTTCGAAATATGCTTGCACGAGCGCCGCCAGCTCATCCTGATACGCGGCAAGGCTCTCGCGCCAGTCCTCGATATCCGGGACCGCAGCGGTCGCGGCGGCAGTGGGCGTAGAGGCGCGCTGGTCGGCGACGAAATCGGCGATGGTGAAGTCGGTTTCATGGCCAACGCCGCTGATGACCGGGATACGCGAGCGCGCGATGGCGCGCGCCACGACCTCTTCGTTGAAGGCCCACAACTCTTCGATGGAGCCGCCGCCGCGCCCGACGATGATCACGTCGGCCTCGCCATGCTGGTTGAGCAGGTCGAGGGCGTTTGCGATAGAGAGCGGAGCTTCCGCACCCTGCACAGATGCAGGCGAGAGGATCACGCGGGCCAGGGGATAGCGCGCGGCCAGCACGCGCAGCATATCTTGCAGGGCAGCGGCCTGCGGTGATGTGACAATGCCGATCACAGATGGCTGCGGTGGCAGGGGGCGTTTGCGGTCCTCCTCAAACAGGCCCTCCGCTTCCAGGTGCGCCTTGAGCTGGGCGAAACGCTGGAAGAGCGCGCCATCCCCGATGGGTTCGACACGCTCTACATACAATTGCAGCTTGCCATCGCGCTCATAAAATGAAATGTGGCCGTTGGCGGCAATCGCCATGCCGTCGCGCAGTTCCGGCGCGGCTGAATGCACGCGATATGGCTTGAAGAAGACACAGGCGAGCTGCGCATCGGCATCCTTGAGCGTGAAATAGCAGTGGCCAGAGGCAGCGTGCAGCTTACAGCCGGAGATCTCACCGCGCACCCACACATCTTGCAAAATATCGTCGGTGTCCAGAACTTCTTTCAAATAACGCGAGAGCTGTGACACACTGAACATGGACGGAGCATCGAGAAATAACATGCTGCCCCCTTACGCACCTTTCACCCCATCGGAGCTATCGATAGTCATGAGAACCTGCCCGTATTCAACCGGTTGCCCGTCGTGTACAAGCATTTCGACTACGCGACCGGCGACGCTGGTCTCTACTTCGTTGAGGACATTCAATGACTGGACGGTGCCGACCAGTTGGCCGGCTTTGACGCGGTCTCCCACGGCGACCAGCGCGCCACCCCTGGGCTTAGCCCACACGTGGAAGGTACCGACGAACGGCGAGGTCACCTGATGTCCCGTCTTCTCCGTCTCGTTCGAGGCGCTGGCGCTCGGGGCCGGCGCGGCCGCTGAGACAGCAGGCATAACAGTGACCTGGGTATTCTGCCCGGAGCCAGGCTGCTGGGCAGTCTCGGGAGCCTTGATTTTACGGAGGGCAAGATGCATGCCTTCCGAGGCACGTTCCAGTTCGAGTTCCGTGACATCGCTTTGATCGAGCAACTGCACCAGGCGCTGTAACTGCTCGATGCTGATCACACTTGCGGCAGTCTCTTCGCCCTCCATCTCTGGCAGGTATTCGATCCCGTTTCCGTCCATCATATCCCCCTGCATTGGCTTAGACACGCTCGACATACGCGCCGCTCGAGGTGTTGACGCGGATCATGTCACCGGTCGAAATGAACAGCGGCACCTGCACGACCAGCCCGGTCTCGGTTGTGGCGGGCTTGGTGCCGCCCGTCGCGGTATCTCCCTTGAAGCCCGGCTCGGTATAATCGACGCGCAGCACGATTTTTTCGGGGAGTTCGACCGAGATGGGCGAGCTATCCATCAGGATCAGGTCAAGCTCCAGGTTATCGATCAGGTAGTTTTTTGCAGCGCCAAGCTGTTCGCCAGTAAGCACCACGTCGTCATAGGTGGTCGTATCCATAAAGTGATACTGATCGCCATCCTGGTACTGATAGGTGACGGTACTGCGCTCCAGGTCGACGCGCTTGAACTTATCGCCGGCGTCGCAGGTGCGGTCAAACAACGCGCCGGTGCGCAGATTGCGCAGCTTCATCCGCACGATGGCGCCCCCACGCCCAATCTTGACGTGCTGCCATTCTATGAGGGCGCAGGGCTGCCCTTCAAATTCAAAGGTGACGCCTTTTTTCAAGTCACCGGTAGAGATCATATTGTAACTCCTGAGCTTGATTACTCTTGAATCACCAATCGCTTAGGTGATTGGGTTAACACTTCACAGCCCTCCTCGGTCAACAGGACACAGTCTTCGACGCGCACACCCGACCAGCCCGGGATGTAGACGCCGGGTTCGATGGTGACGACGGCGCCGGCCTGCAACGGCTCATCTTGCGGCGCGCGCCTTGAGAGGCCGGGGCCTTCGTGTATTTGCAGGCCAACGCCGTGCCCGGTGCCATGCACGTAATACTCCCCAAGTCCGGCTGCTTCCAGTACATCGCGCGCTAAAGCGTCGGCTTCGCTGCCCGTCATACCAGCGTGAATGCCCTTTTCACAGGCCTGTAAGGCGTTTAGAACAGCGTCATAAACCTCGACCATGCGCGACTCCGCCGGTTCGCCCAGGCAGATCGTGCGCGTCATGTCGGCGCAGTAGCCCTGGTAGCGCGAGCCCATGTCGATCGTGATGAGCTCACCGCGCTGGATGCGCCGCTGGCCAGGATTCGCATGCGGCATCGATCCATGCGGGCCAGAGGCGACGATCGTATCGAAAGCTATGCCATTCGCGCCAAGCTCAACCATGTAGCGTGAGATTTCCCAGGAGATTTCCCTTTCGGTCATGCCGGGTTCCATCCATCGGCAGATATGGGCGAAGGTCTGGTCGGTAATGGCGATAGCGCGCTTGAGTTTCTCGATTTCCTCTGGCTGCTTGACCTGACGCATCTGACTGACAAAGCTACGCTCGAACGATTGCAGGGTGAAGACCTCCTGCCCTTCAACAGAGAGGCGTTCAAACTCGGCTACCGTCATGACGTTTGCTTCGAAGCCGACGCGCTGCCAGCCATATTGCTTCGCAAGCTCCACGATAGCCGGCGCATACTCTCGATTTTTGGGAACAAGCACCCGCCAGTCAACGGCTTCCTTCTCGGCGACCTCTCTATACAGCGGGTTAGTGAGCACGACCTGCGTCTGCTGTCCTACCAGGAGCATACCTGCCCCCTCGGTATCATCATTGAGCCAGCCGCTCAGGTACGAGCGGTTCTGGGGCTGTGTCACCAGGAAAGCATCTAATCCCTGTGCGTTCATCCACGCCCGAAGAGCATCTAGAGACTGTTTATTCATACTTACCTTCTTTTAGGAGTGATTATGAAGGTATATTATCATACTCTGGGAAGGATGCCCAGGGCTACGGCTTGCACGCTCATGGGACGGTTAATACAATTCCTCGTTAGTAACACCCGTTTGCAGCGTACCCGTCATGTCGAAAGTCGAGGCGTTGACGACTGTCAGGCTCGGCGCAGTCGCTGCCCCTTCGCGCAGGAAGGATTGCGAGCGGTTATCATAGACGTGATAGGTATTGCCGAAGGCGAAGACGAAGCGCTGCACTATACCAGTTTTACGATTGAGAGCCAGGATGTCATCACCGCTAGTGCAACTGTGGTCTGCCTGGCACATGCTGCGATCCAGGAATGCTCCGATGAGTACCTGCCAGTGCTGATCCCAGCTTGCGACCGTTTGCTGCCTGGCAACATGGAACGCGGCATTGAAGGCCATAAATGTGCTGTTTCCAGCCGCCGGACTGTAGAGCATGATGCTGAGCGTAGGCAATCCGAAGCGACCAACGTAGAGTACCATGCCCGGTTTGATACCGGCATCATCGACGCGCTTCGTAAGCGAGAGATTGGGAGCAAAGGCGAGGAACTCCATAGCACCGCTAGCGGGATCATACAGTAGGAGCTGCGAGCGGCCTGTGCCGCTGAAGTCTCCGGTATGCACTTCCCAGTTGCTTTCCAGGTTGAGAACGGGCTGAAAATCCTTTACCTGGAGATTTTTTGTAAAATCCATGATGCGACCCTCACCCGCGATACGATCATAGATAAACAGCCCGTCCTGGTGGGCATTGACGAAGTGGCCCACGTAGACCTCCCAGGAATCGTGCATAAGCGTGTAACTTTGCTGCTGGTTTACGCTGAAATTGCTCTTAAAGCTGACCAGCAGGATATTTGGGGAAAGGCCGAGGCTCTGTGTATCCACTGTGGCTCCGCCGCTCAGGTCGCCGCCCGGGCCGGGCTTCTGGATAAAGCCACCTCCATTGGCGAAACCGTTATAATCGTTCAATGATTGAGATGTGTCCCCGGTTGGAGATGGAGTCGGTGTACGTTTGTCATCAGCATCGGGCGTCCGGCGCGGTGAAGGTGTCGGTCTCGGCGTACGGGTGGGCGTCGGCCTGGGCGTAGGTGTGGGACTCGGCGTATGAGTAGGCGTCGAGCTCGGCTTTGGAGTCGGGCTGGGTGATGGACTCGGGCTCGGCTTTGGAGTCGGGCTGGATGATGGACTCGGCTTCGGACTTGGGCTGGGTGATGGCTTCGACGTGGGAGTTTGTGTGAGCCCGGTCGTCGGGATGGGAGACGGACCGGCAGACGGCGTTTCGATGCCGGCTGATGGAGACGGTACTATGACCCGATTGTACATCAACAAATCGCTTTGCCGGCCATCAAATTGACCGACATACAATTCCCAACCTGGACCCCAACCCTGCACTACCACGTGCTTCTGGATAGTAAGCTGTTTTGTCAGGCTCAGCAGTTGAATTTGGCCTGTGACTCGGTCGTATAGCAAGATTTCGGAACGGCCGGAGCCCGTAAAATCTCCCACACGGATATCCAGCGAAGACCCCCAATGATTGACGGGAGTCATAGAGTCCCCCAGGCTCACTTCCTGGGGAACAGGGGTGACGTAGGTCGGGTTATACCCGTTCAGGTAATGGGCGCGGTTCGGCAATATCTGTGTGACGTGGTCGGGGAAGGTCAGCACATCCAGGGCGCCTTTTTGCCGATTGTACAGCAGCAGATCGGTGCGGCCCGTGCCGGTGAAGTCGGCATTGAACTCCTGGTCATATGAGCCGGGAGTGAGGCCTAACGCGAGACGGCTGGCCGAAGTTGCGCTGGAAGTGGTTTGAACAGAAGTGCTCTGAACATTCGCGCTCAGAGCCTGCGCAACGCCATTGCCATCGACCCCAGGCAACCTTGCGAAACGAGCGGGATCGATTACGCCTGGGAAATAGATGAAACGCATTTCGCCATCCTGGAAACGCGGCTGGTTGATGAAGGAGACATTGTACCCGTGGCCAGTAAACATAGGGGTGGGATCGCCATAATCCTGGTAGGTGACATTAAAGGTCGTCTGATCGGGGCTGACCCAGGTGACGAAGGCCACGTGTCCTGCTGTGCCAAAGGCCCAGACGCCGTCGGCGCGCGGAAAGACCGCGATAGAGCCGGGGCGGGGCGTTGTTCCTATCGGCAGGCCGAAGCGTTCAGCGTCCACAACCCAATCCGCAGCGTTCCCCCAGTTCAGGGGAAGGTCATAGCCGAGCAGATGCCATTGTTCCCAGGCCCACCAGACACAGTTGCCCCCGCCAGGATAAGGACCGGGACAGAGCGGGAAGGGGTTGCCATCGGGAGAGAAATAGAACTGGCGACAATCCTCGTTCACCGTCGGACTGGTATGGTCAAACGAGATGGCATGCGCCATGCCGAATTCCAGCCACATGACGGAACATAAGAATAGAAGCGCGGCCAGGTGGACAACATATCGTCTGTTTAATCGAAGAGGCGGTACGAGCTTACGCTGCAACCAGGGCGGACATTCCGAAAATATCGAACGCATCGAACGGCGCATGCAAGGACTCCCCTAGTAATATGCTTCACCGTCAAGATACCCACATAGACATACGCGGCAGGTAACACTTTGGTTCAATTGTGGGCCGCGAAATATTCTCTATCGATGTCTCCTGACTAGTATACCATCTTTCAACAGAGAAATTGTAGCTATTTTTATACTAAAAATAGCTACCGATGGTATCTCCACGCGTAACTAATCATGAGAAATTTTGCTTGACAACCCCGATGAGCAATGCTATTATTATGCCTGTCCAGGGCGATTAGCTCAGTTGGTTAGAGCGCTACGTTGACATGTGCGCCCTGAGATGCGTACCTTTCCAAGCCGCGAGAGCGCGGTCACTCTGATACCTACTCTTTGGATACGGGCGATTAGCTCAGTTGGTTAGAGCGCTACCTTGACATGGTAGAGGTCACAGATTCGAGTTCTGTATCGCCCATGATGGGAGGGGGCAGCTTCGCGAGAGGCTGCCCTTTTTCATTGCCCAGAGAGGACGGCGAGTGTAAAGCAGCGCCTCACCTTGCGCCGAAAGGCGGCAGGGGACAATAGCATGGCGCCAGGAAGGCAGGGTGGGCTAAGTACCTACGTCCACGCCTGTCAGCTAATCTTCATATGGTCAAACCTACACTGGTTGAACCCCAGCCGAGCGGTCTTGCGATGGACTCGGGCATTCACGGTACTATTGAGCCCGTGTGGTGGTCCGGTGCAAACGATGTCAGTGCACCGGAGGGTATCCCACCACAGCAACCCTCAATGAGAGGGCTACCGGCGAAAAGGGGACCTAAGTGGAGACATGGAATGGCACGTAACCAGGGGATCACCTAAAAGGCGAGGAGACTGTGCGCCGTGTCGCACGATACTGCATTCCTGGCGCAGTCAGGAAGAACTGGAGGAATGTTCTTGGGTCAGCAGCTCACTCCCAGTCGAAAGACCATGGAGGACAAGAGCCTGCTGCTAACGCGGTGATCACCGGAAGACGTGTACGGTGAGGCGTCGCAAGACCCGCGTGATATGGGAAAAACTGGATTGTTTGAAGTCTAGTCTCCAATCGGGACGACCCGTTTCCCCAACGCTACCACGTATGAAAGCGATGCTGTGATGTGCCTCGGTTAGGGGTCTCGACTGAAGCAACCTCTCATCACAGGCGGTGGCTGATGAAGCCAAGCAAGGAGGCGAACGGACTCCCTACGTCACGCTCGGACGTGCAGTATCGATGAAACGCGGGATCGCCTTCCTCACGCGAGTGAGATGGCGACGGAGCGCTGATAGTAGTCGTGAGCGTAACGCCTCACCGGGGAGCGCAGGAAGGCTGCGCACAGGGCGAAGCAGCGCAGGTGACCTCGATATTCAGAAAAGTGAGGTACTCGTGATGAGGACAGCCGCAACGGTGCTGAATACATCCAGGAACCACGTTGTTTGGGTTTGCCGGTCCGAAAGCGGAAGCAGAGGACATTAAACGGCAGTTGAAAGAGTTCCTGCAAGCGTCTCTCAAACTGGAACTCTCTGAAGAAAAGACATTGATCACCCATGCGAACACCGAGGCGGCGCGCTTCCTGGGATATGAAATTGTTGCTCAACAGGGCAATGATCAACTAGACCAGCACGGCAAACGGTGCATTAATGGAGTCATCGGGCTTCGCATCCCTTCTGAAGCCATTGATGCCCGCTGCCGCCTGTACATGAAGCGCAATAAGCCCGCCGCTCGGCCAGCCCTCCTCTTTGAGAGCGACTACACCATCATCGACCGGTATCAAGCCGAATATCGAGGAGTGGTGCAGTACTACTTGCTGGCCTACAACGTGTGCCGTCTGAGCAAGCTTCGCCTCGTCATGGAACGCTCGCTGGTCAGAACGCTGGCCAATAAGCACAAATCCACGGCCAGGCGGATGCGAGACAAGTACCGCTCATCCGTCGATACCCTCTATGGCCCAATGAAGTGCCTCAAGGTGACGGTGGAACGAGAAAAAGGGAAGAAGGCCCTCGTCGCTTACTTCGGGGGTATCCCTCTCAGACGCAAGAACGAGGCGGTGCTGCGCGATCAAGTCCCACGCATGTTCGACGGGACACGTAGCGAGCTCGTCAAACGACTGCTCGCCGATACCTGCGAACTGTGCGGAAGCACGGAGGACATTGAAGTTCACCATGTCCGAAAGCTGGCTGACCTCGATGTCCAGGGCAGGGTAGAGAAACCTGCCTGGGTGAAACGGATGGCTGCCCGAAGGAGAAAAACGCTTATCGTGTGCCAGGACTGTCATGATGCCATCCACGCCGGACGGCCAACACGGCAGTTCACAAGGACTGGTCACCGGAGAGCCACGTGAGCAGGAAACTCTCATGCGTGGTTCGGAGGCAGGCCGACAGAAAAGTGATCGAAAGAGCAACTCGCTGGCGGCCTAGCCTCCATGGTGACAGAACACCCATAGTACCCAAACGCTCGGGGTAATGCCTGAGACATGGGGAAGGGGTGGAGAAGGTGCTCCATCGCCCGTCTGTAGGCTGTACCGGAGGGTGCACGAGGCCGAAGAGATGGGACGGTGGCTAGGCGACCCTAGCAACCATAGGGAGGTACTAAGGATCAGGAGTAGTAGTCATTGTAAATGGAAGGAGGAAGCACACCGCTCATGCTAAAAGATGCGGGTTGCTCAGACGGTCTGCAAAGATTGGAAGCGATCCGCAAGCTCAATGCAAAGAGCGAGTGGGTCAATTCCGACTTATACAGGCTGCTATTCAAGCCGGAGTCTATATCCTGGCTTACGAGCGCATCAAGTCCAAGCCCGGGAATATGACCCCAGGCACAGACGAAGAAACCATTGACGGTTTTGGAATGGGAGAGATACAGGCACTCATTGAAGAAATGAGGACTGAAAGGTACCAACCGAAACCGGTACGAACGGCCTATATCCCGAAAAGTAATGGAAAGATGAGGAAACTTGGAATTCCATGCGCCAGGGACAAGATCGTACAAGAGGTAGTGAGGCTCATCCTCGAGGCCATCTACGATAGTCCTTACGGAGCATACTTCAGGGATTGCAGCCATGGCTTCAGACGCTCTCGCAGTTGCCACAGCGCCTTGAAAGAAATTCAGGGTAAATGGAGTGGGACAACTTGGTTCCTAGAGGGAGACATAAAAGCCTGCTTCGATGACATTAACCATGAAATACTGGTCAGTGTCATGAGAAAGAAAATTAAGGATGAACGTTTTCTAAACCTCATCTGGAAATTTCTTGAACGCTGGCTACCAAGACTTAGATGAGTCGAGGAAAGACAGTCTGGCAGGTACACCGCAAGGTGGCATCGTCTCGCCAATCCTAGCAAACATCTATCTGCATGAGCTAGACGAGTACGTAGAGCAATTGCGGAAAGAGCTAGAGAGAGGTGAATTGAGACGCTTTAACCCTGAATACCGTTCGTTGCAAAAACGGCGGCAATACCTGGCGAAGACCGGAAGGATCGACACCAGGGAATATCAGGGAACTAGGCGTCAAGATGCGGAAGTTTCCGTCACTGGACCCAAAAGACCCCAATTTTGTGCGGGTACGTTACCTACGCTATGCTGACGATTGGGTAGTCGGAGTCACCGGCCCGAAGCGTCTCGCAGAAGAGATTAAGGAAAAAGTAAGGCAATTTCTGAAAGCCCAGCTAGACCTGACTCTGAGCGAGGAGAAGACGGTGATTACGAATGCTCGAACGTCAGACGCCAAGTTCTTGGGATACAGAATAAGGTTAGGCAGGTCCAAAACAGCAGAGCAAAAACAGACACTATCAACAAACGCAAGTGGCAAGAACTTCAAACGAAGATCGACCGGTATGCAGATAGTGTTACGCGCCCCTATAGACGAGCTCATTAAAAAGCTCGTCAGAAAGGCTTCTGCAATGCTCAGGGAAGGCCCTGCACAAGAAAGCCTGGACCCTATTGGACGAAGACCAAATAATAAACCTGTATAGCTCCATAAATAGGGGCTTACAAAATTATTATCGGCCTACGGACAACTGGGCAGAACTGCAGCAGGATACAATACATCCTGAAGTTCTCGCTAGCGAAAACACTAGCGGCCAAGAGACAGGTGCCTATAACCAGGTTATCAAGGACAAAGGCATTCAAGTGAATGTCACGCGCAAAGGGCAACAAAGAACCATCACATTCTACAGGAATTCGGATTGGACGACCGATAGAAAGGCATTTACCAACAGCCCGACTATTGATCTGGTTCGGATGCACGAACGAATGCGAACAAGGTCCAAGCTAGGATGGCCGTGTTGCATCTGCCTGAGACCATCGGGGTGGCAATGCACCACGTCAGACACATTCGGAAAATGACCGAAAGCCAAGCAAAGGGCTTTACCAGCCTCATAGCAAAGCTCAATCGGAAGCAAGTTCCAGTGTGCCGGCGTGTCACAGGAAAATCCACAACGGAACATACGACGGTATGAAAGTTTCAGACCTGGCGTATGACCCAAGAAAACCGTACGCGGTAATAGGCACCTAACACTGGTCATGACAACAGGCCAATACCAGAACCTCTGTCTGTCGCTGAGCTTACCTGAACGGGAACGGATGTACTGGAAAAACGCGGAGTCGTATGGACTGGAGACAACTCCCTGCTCGCTGATGGGTTTGTGCGGCATGCTCTAGCCGCCGAGGTACCCGACTATTATCCCTCTGAGTAGGGTTAGAGCCCAAGTAGGGCATTGGCTGAGCGCCCGACCTCAACCCGAATTCAGGTTGAAGGGCTAAAGACAGCCTTCCATACGGCGACCGCAGGCGTTGGAGTAGGAAGTTGTATGCTCTGTTGTCTTGTTAGGGCCGCCTAGGACACTCAGAGTCGGTGCCTTTGGAGAGCCGGATACGCTGAAAGGTGTCCGTCCGGTTCGGAGGGGGGCGGTTGGAAACGTACCACTGTAGAAGGGCGTCCGCGAGGACGAACTCCGGTGGCAACGCGCTGGCCGCCTACCCTATCGTAGAGGTCACAGATTCGAGTTCTGTATCGCCCACCAAAAAAGCGGCTTCATTGCGAAGCCGCTTTTTTCTGACCTGTTCCTATGAACTCGCCACGCGCTTGCCGATGCCTTCGTCACGGGTACGATGGACGCCCGCCGTCTCTCGAATGCCGCCTTCCGGATAGACCAGCTTCGCCTCGCGCTCGGGCAGCAGACTGGCGACCTCCTTCAGCACCGCGTCGAGGAACTGATCTTCCGGCACGGTCTTGATGACCTCGCCTTTGCGGAAGATCACGCCGCGGCCCTTGCCACCGGCCAGGCCGACGTCGGCATCACGCGATTCGCCGGGACCGTTGACGACGCAGCCCATCACCGCGACGTGAATGGGCGTCTGCACTTTGGCAAGGCGCTTCTCGACCTCGTTGGCAACGCCGATCACGTCGATCTCGACGCGCCCGCATGATGGGCAGGAGACGAAGGTCACACCGCGATTGCGCAGTTCAAGCGAACGCAGGATTTCATAGGCTACCGGGATTTCTTCCTCAGGTTCTGCGCTCAGGCTGACACGCATAGTATCGCCTATGCCGCCGGCGAGCAGCAGGCCCAGACCGACGGAGGACTTGACCGCGCCGGTAACCAGTGTGCCCGCCTCGGTGATGCCGAGGTGCAGGGGGTAGTCCGAACGCTCCGAGAAGCGGCGATAGGCTTCGACGGCGGTCAGCGGCGTGGAGGACTTGAGCGAGACTTTGATCTCGTGGAAGTCCATCTCCTCACACCATCCGATGTATTCTAGCGCCTTGTTGACCATGCGCTCGGCCAGTTGCTCGCGTTCATGGCGGCGTGCCTCCGCCGGGTCACTGCGCTCCAGCACGCCATCGTCACGCAGCCTGACCTGGATGCGCTGCATCTGCCCACGCTGATCGAGCGCGTCGATCGAGCCGGAGTTGACGCCAATACGCATAGCAGTGCCGCGCTCTTTGCAAAGCGCGACGATCTCCTCAAGCGATTTGCGGCCATTGATGAGATTGCCTGGGTTGACACGCACGCAATCTATACCCTGGCGAATGGCTTCCAGAGCCAGAGCGTGTTTATAATGAATATCGGCTACAAGGGGAATATGGATGCGCTTCTTGATCTCGCCGATGGACTGCGCATCCTCCATCTCCGGCACGGCTACGCGCACCATCTCACAGCCGACATCCTCCAGCCGGTAGATCTGCGCCACCGTACTTTCCACGTCGCGCGTATAGGTGGTGGTCATTGACTGCACCACGATGGGCGCATCACCGCCGATCGCCAGGTCACCTACATGTATCTGTCGCGTTTTTCGTCGCATAATAGTATTTGCTCCATAATCGCCTGTACAGTGTTTAGCCGCCCCAATGAATGACATCACTTACAGTGATAACAACCATGAGGGTCAATAATATTGCCATACCTATAAAGTTGATGATGCCCTCGCGTTCGGGCTTCAAACGTTTGCCGCCGCGCAGCAACTCGATCAATATGAGTAAGACGCGCCCACCGTCCAGGGCGGGGAAGGGCAGGATATTGATGATGGCCAGGTTCAGGCTCAGGATGGCGGTCAGACTCAGGATCGGCCACCAGCCGAGGTCAGGCACGGTCGCGGCCACTTCGCCCGTGATCTTGACGATACCCACCGGGCCGGCCAACTGCGGCTTGACGGCGCCAGCAACCATCATGCCGATCTGGTTGATGAAATCGCCGGTAACGGTGAAGGTATGCACGAAGCCCTTGAAGGGCGCCTGCCAGAACGGGGAACTGACAAAGACAACCTTCTCTACGACGCCCATCGGCCCCTGTCCCGATGGCGGATTCTTACGTACGTTCACAGTTGTAGTAAAGGTGCTGCTCTGTCCCGTGTGGCGAACCACCATCGCAATCGGAACGGTCGGAGACGAGCTTTTATCGGCGCTGATGGCATTGGTCACATCATTCTGCAAATCCGTGAACTGCTGCACGGGCTGGCCATTCACCGAAATTATGGTATCACCCGGCTTAAGGCCGGCATGAGCCGCGGGAGAGCCCGCCACGACCTGGCCGATAGCGGGTGGGTAGGTCGGTTCGCCCAGGCTGTAGGCAATCGTGAACAGTACCATCGCCAGGATGACGTTCATTGTCACGCCCGCGACCAGCACGATGATGCGCTTGCCGGCAGTTTTCGCGGCGAAGCTGCCCGGATCGTATTTGCCGTTTTCGTCGTTGATATCGCCGTTTTCGCCCGGCATGCGCACGAAGCCGCCGATGGGCAGGAAGTTGATAGAATAGATCGTATGGTGTTTCGCCGTCTCCGCATTGGTGATGCCGCCGCTCGTACCACTGAAAGGCGATTGTAGTCCTAAATCGCTCGCACTATCCTCGGCATCGCGTTTGCCGCCGAACCAGATGACCTCCCAGCCGCCGGAATCGCGCTTGCGGAAGCCAACCAGGCGTGGCGGGAAACCAAGGCCAAATTCCTCGACGCGAATACCCGCCCACTTCGCCGTGATAAAATGGCCGAATTCATGCACCAGCACACATATGCCAAAGACCGGTATAGCCGCGAGTAAAAACCAGTTATTCATTCTCGACTTCCTTTATAACACGCATTTGCGGACATTATAATTATAGCCCATTATTTCACCTCGACATTCGCGGAGCCCGCCAGGTCCAGCGCCGTCTTGCGTGCCCAGGCGGTGGCATCCAGGATAGCCGGAATGTCGGGGTCGGCGACGGGATTGTGGCGTTCGAGCACAGCTTCGATCAGCCCGGCGATGCCAGGGAAGCTTAGCTTGCCGGCCAGGAAGAGCGCGACGGCCTCTTCATCGGCGCCGACCAGCACGCAGGGATAAGTGCCGCCGCGCCTGGCTGCCTCGTTGGCGAGGCGGAAGCAGGGGAAGCGCGCCACGTCCAGTTCCTCGAAGTTCAGGCGGGCTACGTCGGGCCAGTGCAGCTCGCGCACCAGCCCCATACCCTGGGTATCCAGGCGTGCCGGGTAGCTGATGGCATCCTGGATGGGCAGGTGCATACTGGGCAGGCTGGCCTGCATCTTATACGAGCCATCCACGAACTCGACCATCGAATGGATGATGCTCTCGGGGTGAACAACCACCTCGATTTGCTCGTAGGGAAGGCCGAAGAGCCAGTGCGCCTCTATGACCTCCAGGCCCTTGTTCATCAACGTAGCAGAATCTATCGTTACTTTTGGGCCCATCCGCCAGGTAGGATGCGCTAACGCCTGCTCGACCGTGACCGAGCGCACCTCTTCAGGCGCAAAGCGGCGGAACGGCCCACCGGAGGCTGTTATGATGAGGCGGCGCACCTCGCCGGTCTGCTCCCCGCGCAGGCACTGCCAGATGGCGCTGTGTTCGCTATCCACCGGCAGGATCGAGACGCCGTTATCGCGCGCGGCCCGCATGACCAGGTGGCCGGCCATCACCAGCGTTTCCTTGTTGGCCAGCGCGATGGTTTTCCCGGCGCGAATGGCGGCCAGCGTAGGCCTCAGCCCCATCAGGCCGGATGTAGCGGCTACGACGATATCGACATCGGGATGCGTGGCGACGGCAAGCAGCCCCTGTTCGCCGAGCAGCACACCGGGCAGCGCCGCGCGTGCGGCGCGTTCCGCTCCGGGTGTGTCGGCGAAGCACGCGACGAAGGCCGGGTGAAATTCCTGAACCTGCTGAGCGAGTAGTTCCACATTGCTGCGCGCCGCCAGAGCCACCACCTGAAAATGCTGCGGGAAGCAGCGCACGATATCGAGCGTCTGCCGCCCAATCGAGCCGGTGCTGCCGAGTACCGCGAGACGCCTGGGGAAGCCGGTGCCGGTCATCTATTCCTATCCATGATGTGTATCAATATTCGCTTTCATAATGAATGGGCGAACGGGTGCGTTCTTACGAACGTCGTTCGCCCTTGTTATGCATGTTCCGCTCGCGGTGAAGTGGCTACTGTTTACTGCTAAGACGATGTGCGAGATCGATTATCTCGTTTGTATTTTACCACGCGGGGGGACGAAAAAGAAACACTCAGTGACGGTCGATTGGAGTTTCGGGTGCTTAATTGATATGGCTCATCCTCTTTACATCTTCCCCACGAACTGCACGAAGAAGTACACCACGATCACGGCGAAGAGCAGGCTATCGACGCGGTCGAGGATGCCGCCGTGGCCGGGCATGAACTGGCCGCTGTCCTTGACGTGGGTCTGGCGTTTGATGAGAGACTCGGCAAGGTCGCCGAGCGTGGCGGCGACGGCGATCAGCAGGCCAAGCAGGAGGGCGAGGTACCAGGCGATATGCAGGGGCCACATGGCGAAGAGCAGAGCAGCGGCGATGGAGAAGATTAAGCCGCCGAAGGCCCCCTCCCAGGTTTTGCCGGGGCTGATGCGGGGGGCGAGCTTGTGGCGGCCCAGGAAATGGCCGACGAAGAATGCCCCCGTGTCGAAGCCCCAGACGCCGAGCAACAGTGTCAAGAGCCACCAGAAGCCGTTGCTGATGCCGACCTGGTAGCCTCGAATAAGCGGTATGAGACTGAGCGGCCAGCCCAGGTAAACGGCGATGGCAAGCGTCAGTGACCAATCCACCATGGCCCCTTCCAGCTTTTTGCGGAAGAAGAGCAGGGGGAAGGTGATGAATACGGCGATGGCCAGGCCGATTTCGAGCAGGATCGGGCGCTGCTGCGGGAACATGGCGGCAACGAGGAAGAGCAGACTCAAGATCAGGCTGATGGCGATCAGGGGGTGATAGCCCTCGTGCAGCATCATGGTGTGGAGTTCGTTCGCTGCCAGTATCACCACCAACGCTACCGCGGCGAAAGCAGCCCAGCCGCCGAACCAGGCACAGGCCAGCACGATAGGGATACTGATGATGGACGTAATGGTACGCAGGCCAACGGAGCGATACCATTGCCGCTCGGCCTTGTCGGATGCTCTCGATTGTACTTCTGGCGGACTGGCAGGCTGCACGAGTCACCTCTGCACGGGTAATCAACCATCCCGATGCAAAATTAACCGGCCCCAGGGGATGTGACCGAATAAAAGGGTCATCAGAATAAATGAAACCTGGTGTGTATATCTGGACTCCCTGCCATATTATAACTCATGAGGTGGCGACGCGTCCAAAACGGCGCTGGCGCTGTCGATAACTGTCGAGCGCGGCATGCAGATCGTCTCGACCGAAATCTGGCCAGAGTGTGGGCGTGGCATAATACTCGCTGTAGGCGGATTGCCAGAGCAGGAAGTTGCTGACGCGCATTTCGCCCGCGGTGCGAATGACCATGTCGGGGTCGGGCATGTCACGGGTATACAGGTAGGAACTGATGAGTTCCTCGGTAATCATGTCAGGGTCGCGGCCATCGGCGATGATCTGGCGCACGGCATCCACCAGCTCGGCGCGCCCGCCATAGTTGAAGCAGACGTTGAGACCGATGCGGGTATTGTTGCGGGTCAGATCAACCGAGTCCTGCACGGCTTTCTGGATATCTGGGGAGAGGTCCTGCAAACGACCCAGGTGGCGCAGTCGCACGCCCTCGCGATGCAGTTTCTCGATATCGGAGCGGATGGTCTCCCAGAAGAGGCGCATCAACCCTTCAACTTCCGTGCGTGGTCGCCCCCAGTTTTCGGTCGAGAATGCGTAGACGCTCACCATTTCGATGCGCTCATCGACTGCGAGTTCGAGTACGCGCCGCAGGGCATTGACGCCGGCCTTGTGACCGGCGATGCGCGGCAGGTGACGGCGGCTGGCCCAGCGGCCATTGCCGTCCATAATGATTGCTAGGTGACGTAATACGGGTGCCTGCTCAGATTGCGCCTGCTCGACTGTCGCGGTCTGCGAGCGCTCCGTCCCATTTCCCTTTGACGAGAAATAGTTTTGCAGCCTGGCCAAGGTTAGACCTCCAGTATCTCCTGTTCCTTCGATTTACCGACCTTATCCATCTCGTCGACGAAGCGGTCGGTGAGCTTTTGCAAGCGATCTGTGCTGCGTTTCAGCTCATCTTCGGTAATTTCTTTTTTCTTCTCACGATCACGGAACTTGTCCTGGGTATCGCGGCGAATGTTGCGAATGGCAACCTTGTGCTCATCCAGCTTCTTGTGGAGGGTCTTGACCATTTCACGACGGCGCTCTTCGTTAAGCGGCGGAACTGCCAGGCGGATGACCTGCCCATCATTGTTGGGGTTGATCCCAAGGTCCGATTTCTGGATTGCCTTTTCTATGTCGGTCAGCAATTTCCGGTCCCAGGGCTGGATGACCAGCAACCGCGCCTCCGGCACAGAAATCGAAGCGACCTGGTTGATAGGCGTAGGCGTTCCATAGTAATCAACGGTAATACGCTCAATCAACGCCGAGCTAGCTCGCCCGGTGCGAATCGAGCTAATATCCTGCTTGAGGGCCTCAACCGCTTTTTGCATACGTCGTTCGGCATCTCCGTATAGATCGTCTACCATTGCAATGCTCCCTTTCGTACCAGCGCAATGTCCTGCGCCCCTAACTCAGACCAATGTGGCGATGAGAGGATAAGCGTATCACCTGACACCCCACTCCGGTTCCTCGATGTCATGAACGAGCGTGCCGCGCTTCTGGCCACGCATGAGCGCCTCCAGCGCACCCGTTTCGTTGTAGTCGAAGACCACAATTGGCAGGTGGTTATCCTTGCAGAGCGAAAGCGCGGTGCTGTCCATCACTTTCAGGCCCATCGTGAGTGCGCGCATATAGCTTATCTCATCGAATTTCTGGGCATGTTTATTACGCATGGGATCATCGTCATAGACGCCATCCACTTTGGTTGCCTTCAGCAACACTTGAGCATTGAGTTCTACCGCGCGCAGAGCTGCTGCCGTGTCCGTCGTGAAGAAGGGGTTGCCGCTGCCCGCCGCGAGAATGACCACGCGCCCCTTTTCGAGGTGACGCTCGGCCCGGCGGCGAATGAACGGCTCGGCGACAGGCGGCATCTCGATAGCGGTCTGCACACGCGTCACCATACCCATTTTCTCCATCGCGTCCTGCATGGCGAGCGCGTTCATGACGGTCGCCAGCATACCGATGTAGTCGGCGGTGGCCCGGTCAATGCCGGTGGCGGCGGCATCGGCGCCGCGCCAGATATTGCCCCCACCGATCACAACGGCAATCTGCACACCCAAATCATAGGCCCGCTTAATCTCGCCAGCGATGCGCCGCACCATTTCGGCATCGATGCCGAAGCCCTTGCGCGAACAGAGCGCTTCACCGCCCAGTTTGAGCAGAACTCGCGAATAGACGAGGGATGGAGTGTCTTGAAACATAACTGGTGATTACTCCCATGCGTGCTTGCAGGAGGAACATTCATAGCAAACGCCCCTCACTACATATGTTATTCGCCGACGGCAAATCGGCTGAAGCGACGCACTACGATGTTCTCACCCGTCTCGGCGATGACCTTTTTCACCAGGTCGGCGACGATCACGGTGTCGTCCTTCACCCAGGGCTGCATCATCAACACCTGCTCGCCAAACTGCTTTTTGAGCTTGCCCGCGACCACTTCCTCGCGCCGCTCCTGGGGGACACGCGCCATTGACTCGTCTTCCAGGATCTCTTTGCGAGCCTTCTCAATCACATCGGCAGGCACGTCCTCGAAGGTGATGTACTTCGAGGCTAGGCCCGCGATTTGCAGCGCCAGTTCGCTGGCGAGGTGTCGGAACGCCTCGCTGCGCGCGACGAAGTCAGTGCTGCAGTTGAGTTCCAGCAGCACGCCAACGCTGTGATTGTGATGAACGTAGGAGAAGACTCCCCCCTGCTTGGTCTCGCGACCGGCAGCCATCATTTTCTCAGCCTTGTGGCCACTCCTGGCTTGCAGAAGCTTGACCGCCTCGCCCCAGCTATTAGCCTGGGTCAAAGCGCTCTTACAATCGGCGAAGGTTGCGCCCGTCTCGTCCCGCAACTTCTTGACATCTCCAGCGGTATAGTCCATGATTGGTGTACTCCTCAATCTCACTTATGATGATACTCAGGCAGGCGGGTAAAGCACAATCGCTTCTGACCACACAATATTGCACCTGAGTGCTTGACAAATTCGGTTTGCTTTGTACTTTTCTACAAATTGAAGCGGGAGATGGGAAAGCTTTCCCAATCTCCCGCCTATCCGTGTTCCAGTTTATATCCAGATGGCGATGGATAAGGCAATATTTACACGTGCGGGCGGGACCGCTGCGGCCTTAGTGCGCCTCTTCCGCTACCAGCTCGCGATCGCCCGCATTCGAGGCTTCCGCACCGGGCTGAGTGGTTTCCTCACCGCCGGTCGAGTAGGCGATCTGATCCTGCTCGGTAGATGTGGCCTCAACTGGCTCTTCACCCTCGGTGGCTTCAGTATCCTTCTGCTGCGCCTCGAGCGTGCGGCGTCCTTCGACGACGGCATCTGCTATACGGGCGCACAGCAGGCGCACGGCGCGGATGGCATCATCGTTAGCCGGAATGGGATAATCCATCTCGTCGGGGTCGCAGTTGGTATCGGCGAGGGCGATGATGGGGATTTCCAGGCGGCGCGCCTCCAGAACGGCGGTGCGCTCTTTGCGCGTATCGACGATGAAGAGGGCATTGGGCAGCCTGCGCATATCCTTGATGCCGCCGAGCGTGCGCTCCAGGCGGTTGATATCGTCGGTCAGGCGCTGTGCCTCTTTTTTGGGCAGGCGCTCGAAATCGCCGCGGTCGCGGCGAGCCTCCAGGTCGCGCAGGTAACGAATGCGTGATTGAATGGTCTGGAAGTTGGTGAGCATGCCGCCGAGCCAGCGCTGGTTGACGTAGTACATGCCGCAGCGCTTGGCCTCCTCGGCCACTGCTTCCTGGGCCTGTTTCTTAGTACCGACGAAGAGAAGCGTGCCACCCTGCGCCGTGAGTTGCTCAACGAACCTGTAGGCATCGTTCAGGCGAGTAACGGTCTGCTGCAGATCGATGATGTGGATGCCGTTGCGGTCCATATAAATGAATGGCCGCATTTTGGGATTCCAGCGCCGGGTCTGATGCCCGAAGTGGACACCCGCTTCGAGAAGCTGTTTCATTGAAATGACGTTAGCCAATAACGGATCCTCCCTTTTGATCCTCCGCTCTTTTCATATGGCAAATGGGTTCCCTTCGCTTTCGCTAGTGGTGAAGTTAAATCTTCACGCAACCCCTACCACCGTTTCTCCAAGTAGTGTGAGGTGTACCAGGGTTCTGCCGATTTAAGAGCGTGTGTATTTGTTATGTGTGTACGTGTCGGTGCGAGACTATGCCCGCTAGCATGGCTAGTATAGCATAGTGAGGGCCGAGAATCAAGAAAAATTTTGCTTGAACGAGCGGGCAAAAGGGCGCACCTTCGGTTGCCCTTTTGCCCGCTCGACTTACTTCTTCCCGTTACGACGATCCAGTGTAGCCACAGGAATGACCCCCGGTACATTATGCTCGCGCAGCAGCGCATTGAAGGCCACCACGTCGCCATCGAGCACTTCTTTCAGACGCTGCACCTGGACATCGATACGCTGAGAGAGGTCCTCGAAGAGTTCGTAGGTCTGCCTGGTGGGGGCAGCCTGGGCGCTGGCAACGACGGAGGCGAGGCCGGCCAGCTTACCGTTGAGCCTGGCAGGATAGTTCATAGTATCCTGGCGGGTTTTGGCCTTCGATTGGATCAGTTCATCCTCGATAGGCTTCAACTGCTCCTTGATCGACTTGCCAAGGCGCTCGAGCGATTCATGTACTGGCTGCTCCTGCGTCAATTTCAGCCATTCGTCGATTTGCCGGCGCACGTTGCGCAGGGTGTTGATAGTATCGTGCGTTTCGGAGAGCTTGTCGCGTATCTTGAGATGCAGGGCAAGGCGCGCTTCCAGGTCAGCCTGGGTAGCAGAGAGTCGCGGGTCCTTTTGCACCTCGAAGGTTTCGACAAGGGAGGTATCGCCGACGGTCAGGCGCACCTGGTAGGTGCCGGGGACGATGACCGGGCCGGACATGGCACCCTCGGAGGCCACGTACCCATCGACTTTTTTCGGGTCGGGATAGCGCATATTCCAGACGAAGCGATTGAGGCCGGCTTCGTTCGGTGCGTTCGGGTCCTGTTTCTCCTCTTCCTCTTCTTCATCGGTCGGGTCGGGGGCCTTTTTGCGTTCGGCCTTGCTGGTAAAGGCCTTGATCTCGTTCCCCGCCGCGTCCAGAAAGGCCAGCTTCACCTCGGCCTCGGGTTTCTCTGCGAAGGCATAGTAGATGATCACTCCGCCGGGAGTGTTCTGTCCGGCGTTGAGCGGTCGCTCCACCCAGATGTTGCCGGGGCGCTCGAAGAGGCGTGAAACGACCTGGGTATTATCAGTGTCGCGGAAGAAGCTCCCAGACCGTTTGGCATGCGAATAGCCATAGTTGATATCGAAGTGAACGGTAGGGCGCGGTTTGAAGAGAAAGACAGGCGCCTGCTGCAGCTCTTCGCCCACCTGGCGCAGTGGAGAGATATCATCAAGTATCCAGAATGAGCGGCCATGTGTGGCGACAACCAGATCGGAGCCTTTTACTACCAGGTCGTGAATGGGCACGACGGGCAGGTTTGTGCGAAGCGATTGCCAGTTCGCGCCGTCATCAAAGGAGACATGGATGCCCGTCTCCGTACCGGCGTAGAGCAGGCCGCGCCGTTCCGGGTCCTCGCGAATAGCGCGCGTGAAATCGTTGGAGGCGATGCCATCCGTGATCTTGGTCCAGGTAGCGCCGTAGTCGTTGGTTTTGTACAGGTAGGGATGGAAGTCGTCCCATTTCCAGCGGGTCGCGGCGATATATGCCGTAGCGGGATCGTGCGGCGATGGTTCGATGATGCTGATGAGCGCCCATTCCGGCAGATCGGCCGGGGTGACATTCTGCCAGGACTGGCCGCCATCGCGTGATACGTGCACAAGGCCATCGTCGGAGCCAGCCCAGAACAGGCCGGGAGTGAGTAGTGATTCGGCAAAGGCGAAGATGGTACAGTAATATTCAGCTCCGGTGTTGTCCTTCGTCGGCGGCCCGCCGGAGGCCTCCTGCTTCGAGACATCGTTGCGCGTGAGGTCGGGGCTGATGATTTCCCAACTGTTGCCCTCGTTGGTTGTGCGGAACACGTAGTTACCCGTCATGTACAGCACATTGGGATCGTGTGGTGAAAGCAGGATGGGAGCCGTCCACTGGAAGCGGTATTTCTGATCCTTCGCGCCCCAGCCTGTCGCGGCCTCAGGCCAGACGGCGATGTTGCGCTCCTGGAAGGTGCGATGATCATAGCGCGTGATATAGCCCTGGTAGCTCCCGGCATAGACGATATTTGGGTCGTCGGGTCGCACGGCTATATAGCCACTTTCACCGCCACCGATCTCATAGGTCATGGCATTCGTAATGCCGCTGTAGGGTGAAATCGAGGGGACACAGATGGTCGAGTTATCCTGCTGGGGACCGTAGACGCGGTAGGGTACCTGGTTATCGGTGATGACGTGGTAGAACTCAGCGGTCGGCTGGGTATAGATGCTCGACCAGCTCAAGCCGCCGTTGAAGGAGACGCACGTACCACCATCGTTGCCCTCGGCCATGCGCTGTGGGTTGTTCGGGTCGATCCACAGGTCGTGGTGATCACCGTGCGGTATCTGCACCTCGAAAAAGGTCTTGCCGCCGTCGATGGATTTCCAGGCCTGAACGTCGAGCACCCAGAGCGTGTCGGCGTCCTGCGGGTCAGGGATGATGTGCATGTAGTACCAGGGACGCGCCAGCAGGTTGCGGTCCTCGGAAAGGCGTTCCCAGTGCGCACCGCCATCATCGGAGCGGAATACCGCGCCGTCCTCAGCATCGATGATGGCATAGACGCGGTTCTCTTTCGCGGGCGAGATGGCCACGCCGATCTTGCCCAGCACCCCCTTCGGCAGGCCCTCGTTGCGCGTAATCTCCGTCCAGTTGTCACCGCCATCGGTGGATTTGAACAGGCCGCACTCCTCGCCGCCGCTCACCAGCGTATAGGGCTTGCGATGCGCCTCCCAGATGGCGGCATAGAGGATGCGCGGATTATGGGGGTCCATCGAGAGATCGATGGCGCCGGCCTTCTCGCTGCGGTACAGGATACGCTCCCAGTTCTGCCCGCCGTCCTTCGAGCGAAACACGCCGCGCTCCGCATTCGGGCCGTGGGCGTGACCCAGCGCGGCCACGTAGACCAGGTCAGGATTTTGTGGGTGAACGCGCACTTTAGCGATGTTGCGGGTTTCCGCCAGGCCGAGATGCGTCCAGGTCTGGCCGCCGTCGGTGGAGCGGTAGACGCCGTCGCCGTGCGAGACGTTACTGCGAATGGTGGTCTCGCCCATACCGACGTAGATGACGTTGGGATCGGAGGGCGCGACGGCGATGGCGCCAACGGAGGCGCGCTTAAAATAGCCGTCGGAGACGTTCTCCCAGAGAACGCCGCCATCGGTCGTCTTCCAGACGCCACCGCCCGTCGAGCCAAAATAGAAGACCTGCGAGTGTACCGGGTCGCCCGCGACGGCCACGACGCGTCCCCCACGAAATGGGCCGATGCAGCGCCATTCGAGGGCCTGCAAAAGCGCGGGATTGATAGCGGGCTGTTCGGCCTGGGCGTTTGGTGATGTGTTCGTGGTACGAGAATGTACGGTTCCGTTGTCATTTGCCATAGAACAAAGTCCATTTCTACGCGCGTATCGAATGCTGCTTCTTAGCAGCTTGCGCTCTATCGGCAATCAGGTGATTGCCGCAATTTTGGGAGGATCGATGATTGTACCAGGGGAAATCCAATCTCGATCACAGCGTCCTACATACTCAAGTCTATCACAGAATTCGAACCGGGCGTAGGTCCTGAAAAATATATTACAGATGCGCCTTACTTCGTTGAAACGGAACCAGATTTGTAACTACCATACGAAATACGATATATAGCCTGATTTCCCGGGTAAGCAGTAGCGCGTTCTTGAGATCATAGTGTTTCGGGATGTGTTATTATATCAGGGAGTTGTCAGGATCGAGGTGGGAAAGTTGTGATTATCTTGCCAGATTGGTTCATTTTATGGCGCTTCAACACCTTGTGCGCAGGGAACACCAGTCGCATTCCAATAGAAATCCTACAGTAGTCCACGCGCATAGAAATAAGCACAGGCTGCGCAGGACACCCGCATTGCTACCCTTGCTGCTCTCCCTGCTCTTGTTCTTCGCTGCCGGCTGCGCGCAGTTCTCTGCGGCGCAATCTGGGCAGGCGAATGGTACGGCGGCAGGCGCGAACGGCGGCGCGAAGATTGTATACGTGGCTATCGGCGCCTCGGATACGTTCGGCATCGGCACCAACGATCCGTATAACAATAACTGGCCAACGGATCTGCTGAACTTGCTGGGCGCGAACCATATTCACCTGATTAACACCGGCATCCCAGATGTTCTGATCCACGACGCCCTGAGCCTGGAGCTGCCCATCGCGGTTGACGCGCACCCTTCCCTTGTGACGATCTGGTTGGGAGTGAACGATATCGCGGCGAGCGTGCCGGTAAGCAGCTACGCGGCAGACCTCAACACGCTCCTGAGCCGCCTGCGGACCTCGGCGCCAAACGCTCGTATAGTAATCGCCAACATACCAGACCTGACCTTGCTGCCGTATTTCAACTCGTATAACCCGCAGAAACTGGGCCAGACCATTCAAACATACAACAAGGCCATTGCTAGCGCGTCGCAGCGCTATCACGTTATCCTGGTCGACCTCACGCAGCAAAACTACAATTTGAAGGCCCATCCCGAGTATATCAGCGAGGATGGGCTGCACCCGAACGATATCGGCTATCTGCAACTGGCGAAGCTCTTCTATGCAGCGATCTTGACTGCCCAGAAACAGGCCAACAAACCATGACTCAGCTACTCGGCATCCCGTTAGATCTGCTGGCAAAGATTTTGGTCGGTATTACGGCGGTCATCATTGGCGGTGTACTTTTCCTGGCTATAAGAAACCGCATCTTCTTCAAAATTGGGGTGCGAAACATCCCACGGCGGCGCGCGCAGATGGTGCTGATCGTCTTCGCCCTGATGCTCTCCACCACATTGCTGACAGGCGTGCTGGCGACGGGCGATGTGATCGAAGCAGGCGTACAGTCCGTCGCTGTCTATAACCTGGGAAGCGTTGATGAAACGATTACGGGCGGGCACGGGCCATTGGGGACCTTCGATGATTATGTATACCACCAGGCTCTCCGCGTAGCGCGGAGGGACTCCAATATTGCCGCGGTCGGCGCCGCGCTGGTCGAGAATAACTTGCTGGTGGCCGATGAAACCTCGCGCCAGGTGCGTTCCAAGGTGACGGCGTTGGCGCTTATCCCGGGCAGTGAACAGGGCTTCGGGGGTATGAAGGATCTCAACGGCAAAGGGATAGATCGCATTAGCTCGCTGGCACCGAACGAGGTGTATTTGAACCAGACGACTGCCACCCTGATGAACGCACACGTGGGCGACACACTGTACCTGTATTCGCAGCGTTGGCCGGGACAACGTTACCAGATGCGGGTGCGAGGCATCGTTGCTGACGGCGGCCTGGTTGGTGAGACGCCGTATATCCTGAGCCAGTACGCGACATTCCTGCGCATCGAGAACTACCACGACGCTATTTCGACAGTGTACATCTCCCTGCGCAATCCAAACGATCCTGGCGGCGTGGATGTCTCAGAGCAGGTTGAAGATGAGTTGCGCGCCGCGATACCCCGCGATGAGCACGTATCCGAAGTCAAAGAGGCAGGTATAAAGGGGGCGCAGGCGGCCGACGACATTTTCTCGCGCATCTTCGGGCTGTTCGCCCTCTTCGCCCTCTCCATCGGCCTGCTGCTGATTTTCTTGATCTTTGTGCTGCTGGCTGCGGAGCGGCGCGCCGAAATGGGTATGGCGCGCGCCATCGGCGTGCAGAGACACCACCTGGTATTGATGTACGTCTTCGAGGGGACCGTCTATGACCTGATCTCTTCGCTCGTCGGCCTGCTGATCGGTACGGGAGCGGGTGCCCTGGTGGTCTACATCCTGGGGCCCATCCTGGCACGTTTCAACTTCCCCTTCCAGCTCGTCTTCCAGGTACGCAGCCTGGTTATCGCGTTCTGTTTGGGCGTGATCTTCACTTTCCTATCGGTTGGACTTGCGGCCTGGCTGGTCAGCCGCATGACGGTAGTTGACGCGCTGCGCAACCTGCCCGAAACCGGGCGGCCTACCCTGTCGCTGCGCGAAGCGTTCGTGCGGCTCAGAACCCTCGGGGCGCAGTTGCCGGAGGCGCTCATCGGCCTGCTCACGGCCCTTTCGCGCCTGGGTTTACTGCCCCTGCTGGCGGGCTTTGTGCTGCTGAACGACGGCCTGGCGCAAAAGCTTATCGTGCCGTTTTCGCTGGGACTCTCGCTGCTTGTTATCGGTGCTGGTTTACTGTTGAAATCGCTCGTGGCATGGGCGCTTGTCAAACTGGGCAGAGCTCGCTGGAACAACGGCCTCAACCGGATCTTCGCGGCGTTGATGGGGCTGGCGATCGTGGCGTACTGGGCGCTGCCCTTCGATGTGCTTTCGCGACTCGGCCTGCCGCGCTTTCAGGGTGGGATTGAGGTATTCTTCCTGGCGGGAGCGATGATGGTACTGGGAGCAGTATGGGCGCTGGTCGCCAATGGAGAGTTGCTGCTCAAGCCAACTATCGCCTTTTTCTCGCGACTGCCAGGAATCCAATTCATGACACGGCTGGCCTCGTCTTATCCACTGCACCACCGCTTCCGTACGGGACTGAGCATCATCATGTTCAGCCTGGTCATCTTCGCCATGACCGTCATGGCAATCATCACCAACGCCATTTCGAGCAACTACACCGACATCAACTTCCAGACCGGGGGCTACGATATCCAGGCGGTGGCTTATTTCAAGGGCATTCCCAATATACAGGCAGCGCTCATCCAGCATGGCATCGATCCGAACGATTTCTCAGCCATCGGAACGCAGGTTTCAACAGATGTGGGCGTCCTCCAACCGAACGCGCAGACGGCGGCGTGGCATATTTATCCCGCGCAGGTGGTGAGTGGCGGCTTTTTGCAAGGCTACGGGCTGCACTTGAACGCCCGCGCGCAGGGCTTCAACAGCGATGCCGCGGTCTGGCAGGCGCTACAAACCCATCCCAACTATGCGCTGATCGACAATACCGCGCTGCCCTATCGCCCCGGCAGTCTGCCAACCTCGGCGGTGTACGACCCCAACGCGCCGTCCGCCAGCAGCGCGAACGCGCCCAATACGCCGCCTGGCTTCGACCCCTACTTCACCTACACGGTAGGCGGCATCTACCAGGGGGACACGAGTTTCCCCGCCACGCCGGTCTGGGTAACTGGTTTTAGCTCCCAGATAACCTCGTTGACAAAATTGACCATTATCGGTGTGGTTGACAACAGCGATAGTGAACACTTCGGCCTGTATATCTCGCGGGCGGCCTATCGCAACTTCACGATTGACCCATCGCAGCCCGAAGCGCTGAACTACTACTTCAAGGTCGCTCCAGGCCAGGACGCGCACGCTCTGGCCCTGGCGCTCGGCTCGGCCTTCCTCGATAACGGCCTGGAAACGACGGTGCTGGTGGATGCCATCTGGTCGGCGCGCGGCCCGCGTATCTTCCTGGGCGATGTGCTTATCGGCGTCGTCGGGCTGGTGCTGCTGCTCGGTGTGGCGGCGCTGGCCATCACCGGCACCCGCGCCGTGATCGAACGCCGCCAGCAGATCGGGATGCTGCGAGCCCTCGGCTGCCGCCGGCGGCTGATCCAGGGCGCGTTCCTATGCAAATCGTTCTTCATCGGCACAATAGGCAGCTTGCTTGGTGTGGTCCTCGGCTTGATCCTTTCGCAGAATATCTTCGCGGTCAACTTCTTCGAGCAGTTCCACACCGGTCTGATCTTCAGCGTGCCCTGGGAAGAACTGGGCCTGATCGTGGGCATTGCTATGCTGGCCTCGCTGCTGGCCGCCCTGCTCCCCGCGTGGCAAGCCGGCAGGGTACCTCCGACGGACGCGCTGCGCGGATAACGGCACGCCAGGCGCTCGAGATTCTAGCGGTACACCATCGTTTTGAGTAAGTGCTCAAGCGTTGTTTCGGGATTGGCACTCAGGCCCATGTGTACTGGGGAGGGTTGAATAATGGTGCTACGCGGAGAAACGAGCCAGTGAAAGCGCTCCGACTGCGACATGTTTGCCAGTTGACCGGCCTCCTGACGGCCCTCGCAGATCTGGACGATATCATCCAACTGCTGCTGAACAGCAGCCATGTCAAGATCGGGAGCCAGTGTACGCAAACGTTCCTCGTCCACGTGAATGCGCACGTCGAGAAATCGCAGCGTGCGACAAAAGAGGATGACACCGACATTGAGGCATTCGCCGCGCTCGACACTGGGAACAACCCGGATGAGCGCGTAATCATAGGAACTGGGCGCGCGCATGCATGGCCTCCTCCACGAAGTAATGCGAGTTTTCCAGGCGGTCGAGCAGGTATGCCTGGTATGCCTCGCGGTGAACAGCGGGATCGGGAAAGAATGGGTCAGGGACAAGCCAGCTTTCGGGAATCAGGCGGATAATCTGCTGTATGAGCTCCGCTGACAGGCGCTCTTTCATCAATCTATCCGCCTCTTCAAGCGCACTGGCTCTCGGAAGCAGGACATGCTCCCTGATGGGCGTAAAAGGGGTGCGGCTGCGCGAGTGGTAGTCCCCGGTACTGTGATGAAAGTAGAGTGAAGCGCCGTGATCGATGAGCATGAGCCGCCTGTGCCAGAAAAGCATATTGGTGTTGCGCGGCGTGCGATCGACGTTGGTAACATATGCATCGAACCATACAATGGAAGAGGCTAACAGAGGTTCGAGCAGGTGCGCGTCAGGTGGGTTAAAAGCGATTGCTCCCGGTAAGTAATCCATACCAAGGTTGAGGCCGCCGCTCGCTTTAATCAGGGAACGAATCTCATAATCCGGCTCGGAGCGGCCCAGGACGGGATCAAGCTCTATGAAGACGATTTCTGGAACAGGCAATGCGCCGGCCCGGGCAAGTTCACCCGCCACCAGTTCGGCGATCAAGGCCTTTGTACCCTGGCCGGCCCCGCGAAACTTCAACACGTAAAGGCCATCGTCATCAGCTTCGACGATGGCCGGAAGCGAGCCGCCCTCCCGTAGCGGCGTGACATAGCGCGTGACCGTCTGTGTTCTCAGCATGGCCCTATTGTAACATAAGCCAGGACGGTTGAGCACGCTTGTTTTCGCCTTTATAAGACTTCTCGACAAGACTACTCTGGTATGTTACACTTCCATCAACAAGGGTGGAAGGAAGCGTAGCGCGTATGCCTGACGAGTGGGATGATTCGATCAAGCGGTTGTTTCGCGAGCATCCCCAGGATTATGTCTCCTGGTTGGCAGAAGGGGCCATCTACCTGGGCACCGTCTCGGGCGAACTCAAGAATCGCACGAGGCGGACAGATCAGTTACTGAATATGGCCAGGGCTGGCAAGGAGAGCCTGCTGCACATCGAGGTGCAGAGCAAAGAGGACCGCGAAATCGAGCATCGCCTCTTGGAATATAATCTGCTGGCGATGCTAACGTATCATAAGCCGGTGCTCTCCTGCCTGCTCCTGCTGCGACCAATGGCTTCTGTGCCAGTCTCGCCACTGATTGAAGCGGCTTTTGGGGAAATCGAGGTCTGGCGGTTTCATTATCGGGTAGTAAAGCTCTGGGAGGTCCCGGCAGACGAACTGGTGCACAGCGGACTGACGGGTTTATTGCCACTGGCACCATTGGCGCAGGGTGGCACGGAGTTGGAGGCGCTGACGACAGTCGTAGCCGAATTGTATGCGGCGGGCGAGTATGAGCTATTGTCACTGACCAGGCTGATTGCTGGCCTGGTTATGAAGCAACCAACACAGCAAGAGATGCTGAGGAGGATGTTTGCTATGTATAGGGACATCTTAGAGGACTCCTGGGTTTACCAGGAAATCCTGCGAGAAGGTCAAGAAAAAGGGTTAAATCAGGGACTTGAGAAAGGACTGAGCCAGGGGTTAAACCAGGGACTCTCGCTTGGTGAGCAGCGCGCATTGCTGGCAATTATCCAGAAACGCTTCCCGGAGATTGTGCCCTTTGTCAGACAGCAAATCAGCGGGGTGACGGATACCAACCTGTTGGAGAACCTGATCGCGGAGGTGAGTGTTGCCCAGACCTCTCAGGAAGCGCTCGAGGTGTTGAGCGTGCTCAACGGCAATGGGCGTACGAACGGTAAGCAGGGGGAAAGCGAAGCAACTTAGGCAGTACTACAGTAATGTTCCCGATGTCCCAGGCTATGTGACAGGATGTCTGAAATGCGGTGAGGTAGAGTGTGGTGGAGGAGAGATGGTGCGGAGAGTGCGGTTGCGGAGGGTGCGATTAGTGGCCTATGAATTTCTCACCATGCCTCTGTGGAGCATGCCTCCTCGCATGCCAAGCCCTACTCCGCTAGCGCCTCGCGTTCAGCTTCACCGTTCTCACTTACGGAAGATTCATCTGTTGCCAATGAACTAACTCCATTTTTCGCCTCTTATTGAATGCCCATATCAATTATCTGTAGCTTACATGTCAGAACTTGGAGACCTGGACGCTATAATGTCTGGATAGCTATGCTACAATATCTACCAGCATACGTTTTGTACCCTCGACAGGGTAAATAGTCTTTCAGAAAAGCAATAATATACCATGCACGATATCCCCATCATTTCAGCCCAAAACGTCACGAAAATCTATCGCAGCGGGTCACTGCGCGTTGAGGCGCTGCACGAGGTCAGCCTGGAGGTAATGCAGGGAGAGATGGTCGCTATCATGGGGCCGAGCGGGTGTGGGAAGACAACACTGCTGAACTGCCTCTCCGGACTGGACACCATCGATGAGGGCGACATCTACATTCAGGGAGATAACCTGCGCGATCTGACCGATAACCAGCGCACAGCCTACCGCGCGCAGCACATGGGCTTTGTTTTCCAGGATTTCAACCTGCTGCCCATGCTCAGCGCGGTCGAGAACGTGGAATTGCCGATGCTGGTTTCGAAGGTGCCCGGTAAGATGGCGCGCAGGCGGGCAATGGAGCTATTGGAGCGCGTCGGGCTGGTGGATCGCGCCAGGCACCGGCCGGCGGAACTATCTGGGGGGCAGCGCCAGCGCGTGACGATTGCGCGGGCGCTGACCAATGAGCCCGCCATAGTGTGGGCCGACGAACCGACGGGCAACCTGGATAGCGAGGCTGCGGACGACGTGATGGAGCTGCTGGGCCGCTTCAACCGCGAATTTGGGCAGACGCTGGTGCTGGTGACACACGCTCTGGAGGTCGGCAAGCGCGCCAACCGCATTATCCGTATGAGGGATGGGAGTATCGTGAGCGACGAGGCGTTGAGCGGGCAGCAGGCCTAAAACCGCTTTCCTAAAACCCAAAATATACTTGCTGCGTATAGTATAAAGAAGTAGTTGAATGCAATAGGAGCAATAAACTCATGCAATCTCCAAATACTATGCGACAGCAAGTTTCTGGCAATAACCAGCGTTACTATAACGCGCCTCAATCGTTGTCCGCCGGTTTTTTTGGTAGGCGATTTCGTCCGAAACGCCTGGATGTTTTTCTTCATGCCTCAAAGACATTCAAGTTGATCGGTGTGTTGTTGCGCGATCCGCGCATCCCGATGTGGAGGAAAGCGCTCTTTTTCGGTTCTGTCGCCGGCTTGCTGGTCCTCCTGCTCTTCCCTGACGCGCTCAACGAGTTCGTGATGAGTACGGTTCTACCGCTGGCGGGTACGGCACTTGGCATTCCCATCGACGCGGGCTTCGACTGGCTCGCCTTCGCCCTGGCCATCGTTTCGCTGCTGCGTTTCTTCCCTCCGGAGCTGGTGGCTGAGCATTACCGGTATGTGTTTAGAAAATAACTGATTAGTGCGCTACTTCCAGTCCCTTCGATTCCGCTGTCACCAGGCCGCGCACGACATCTTTGATGTGCGATGGGGCGAGGCCATAGAGCTCCTTGAGGATGGAGGGAGCGCCGTGTTCGATGAGACGGTCGGGGTAGCCGATGACGCGGATATCCACCTCTCGCAGCAGGCCGCGCGCCTCGAGTAATTCGAGGACGGCGCTGCCGAAGCCGCCTGCGACCATGTGATCTTCGACGGTGACGAGCCGCCGCACATTCTTCGCCAGGCGCAGGATCAGTTCCTCGTCGAGTGGCTTGGCCCAGCGCGCGTTGACGACTGCCGCCTGGATACCGTCGGCGGCCAACTCCCGCGCGGCTTCTTCGGCGAGCGCAACGGTCGTGCCGTAGGCCAGGATTGCACAGTCCTTCTGCTCGACTGCCTCGATGGAGGCCGGACTGACCAGTTCCGCTTTGCCGATCTCCAGTTTGCGCAGTTCGGCATCCAGGGAAACGCCGAGCGCTTTGCCACGCGGATAGCGCAGGCTGACCGGGCCGCTCATGTTGATGGCGGTATAGAGCATATGGCGCAGCTCATTCTCGTCCTTTGGCGCCATGACCTTCATATTCGGAATCATGCGCATGAAGGCAATGTCGAAGACGCCGTGCTGGGTTGGGCCGTCTTCGCCGACGACGCCCGCGCGGTCCATCGCGAAGACCACGTGTAAATCCTGCATGCAGATGTCGTGGATCACCTGGTCGATGGCGCGCTGCAGAAAGGTGGAGTAGATAGCGACCACCGGTATCAGGCCACCGACGGCCAGGCCACCGGCGAAAGTGACAGCGTGCTGCTCGGCGATGCCAACGTCGAAATAGCGTTCGGGGAAGCGCTGGTGCATCTTCTTGAGGCCCGTACCCTCGGCCATTGCCGCTGTGATGCCCACGATGCGCTCGTCTTTTTCCGCGATGCTCACCAGTGTATCAGCGAACACCTCTGTATAGCTGGGGGGATCGCCCACGTTTTTCTTGATGGTGCCGGTTGTATAATCGAAGGCGCCGGGGCCGTGCCACTTGGTCGCATCTTCCTCGGCATAATTCCAGCCCTTGCCTTTTTTCGTCACGACCTGCACGATGACCGGCCCCTCGATGAGCTTGATGTTCTCGAAGACGTCCAGCATCAGGGGCAGATCGTGTCCATCGAAGGGGCCAAAGTACTTGATGCCCAATTCCTCGAAAATCTGACCGGTTTTGCTATGCAGGACGAAGTTCTTAAAGCTCATCTCGGCGCGGCCCGCTACCTCGCGGGCCCTCTCGCCGACGACCGGGAGCCGGTTGATCGAGCCTTTCGCCATTTCGCGCAGGCGACGATAGCTGGGCAGCGTCTCCACGTGGCGCGCCTTGCTCAGCGACAGGTGGATCGCGCCGACGTTGTCAGAGATAGACTTTTCATTGTCATTCAGAACGATAATCAGGTTTTTCTTGAGGCTGCCGGCGTTATTAATAGCCTCGAGCGCCATACCGCCGGTGAGCGCGCCATCGCCGATGACGGCCACCACCTTGAAGTGCTCCCCCTTGAGATCGCGCGCGACGGCCAGGCCGAGCGCGGCTGAGATGGAGGTGCTGGCATGGCTCGCGCCGAATACATCGTACTCGCTCTCATCGCGCCGCAGGTAGCCGGAAAGTCCCCCGAACTGACGGATGGTATGGAAGCGATCGCGCCTGCCGGTCAATAATTTATGTACATACGCCTGGTGCCCAATATCCCAGACCAGCAGGTCGCTGGGGGTATCAAACGCCATGTGCAGAGCCATTGTCAATTCAACGACACCCAGGTTTGGAGCCAGGTGACCGCCTTTTACGGAAACCTTTTCGATGATCTCCTGCCTGATTTCCCCGGCAAGTTGCTTCAACTGCTCGCTGCTCATAGCGCGCAACTGGGACGGATCGGTTATACTATCGAGAATGCGGGTCAAATTTTCCTCCTGTCAGATGAGGTGCATGCTGTCTTAATACGTAAGACGCCGCCGGTGTTTATAGAGGGTCTATGGAATAATTCATCATTTATTATAGGCCACCTCTTTACAAGCCTGCAAATGCTATGATCAGAAAAATCATGCACATGGGGGCTTGACAAGCCTTCGCTCCCCTTGGTAAGCGCGCTTACACCCACAAAAATGACCCTTGACAGCTAGCGCGTTTCTTCATATTATGAGCGTAGAGATACTGCGATTGTAGTATCGTGGTATCGCGAAATGGCTTTAATTCTGGTAGGGTGTCCCTGGTAAGAGAAATAATCAAAGAGAACCCTACAGAAAAAGGTGGAGAATGACCAGGAAAGACGAGAAAGACACAGAACGACCGCATTACTATTCCCAATTCTGGCTTGACGTGGCCGCCGGACGCAGGGAGATCGGATCGTCGAAAACCGATGACGCTTCCGAGGCCGACGAGCTGTCAGAACCAGTAGCCCCTGCTCGCAAGAGCAGTCGCACCACAGCCGCCGCGTTAGCCGATGGACATCGTAGTGCACACCCACGCGATATCGACGAGGAAGATTTCGCGACAGACGAACCATTCGAGACGGACGAGACAGAAGATTTCAGCGAGCCCGATCTGGAAGAGGACAAGCTGGCAGGCGACCTGGATGACAAAGATATCCCCGACATCCCCGTCAGCTTCACGGCGGACGAAGAGGAAGAAGCCTCCGAACTTCCCTCCGAAGAAGAGGAATTTCTCGACGACGATGAGTACTTCGACGAAGAGGAAGACGAGGACGAGGACGAGGATGACTGGTCCGCTCGCGGGCGCAAGAAACCTAAGCCCGGGCGGCAGACGAAGGCGCCGAAGCCGGCTCCCAAAAAGCCAAAACGCGGCGGGCGTGGATACTAGGAAATTCAACAAAACAACCTCAATAAAACATGCCCGGGCATGTTTTATTGAGGTTGTTTTGGTTCAGTATAGCTAAGGGTAGATGCCGCGAATCTGCGTTGCTTCGGCGACGCGTGAGATGGCCAGCATGTTGGCGGCCAGGCGCATATCGCATGAGAACTGGTCGGCTTTATCGGCGACCGCGGCGAAGGCGCGGTTCATAATCACCTCGAGTTTCGCCGTGATCTCTTCGACGCCCCAGAAAAAGCTTTGCAGGTCCTGCACCCATTCAAAGTAGCTGACGGTCACGCCGCCCGCGTTTGCCAGGATGTCGGGGATAACCATCGTACCCTTGTCGAAAAGGATTTTATCGGCCTCCGGCGTGGTAGGACCATTAGCGGCTTCGGAGACGATGCGCGCCTGCACGCGTGCGGCATTAGCTGCTGTGATGACGCCCTCGGTAGCAGCCGGGACCAGGACATCGCAGGGCACTTCCAGCACATCCTCCACTCTCACGGCCTGCGAGCCGGGGAAGCCAACGACGCTGCCTCGCTCCTGTTTGTAGCGCAGCACCGAGGCCGGATCCAGCCCGGACTCGTTATAGATGCCGCCGCGCGTATCACTTACGGCGACGATTTTGCAACCTTCGTTGTGGAACAGGCGCGCTGCGATTGAGCCGGCGTTGCCATAGCCCTGGATGCTCACACGCGCGCCTTTCAGAGGCATACCGATGAGTTTGGCGGCCTGGCGCGTGACGAAGAGCACGCCCGTAGCGGTGGCATCGTTGCGGCCCTCGCTTCCGCCGATCGAGAGCGGCTTGCCGGTGACGACGGCGGGGATCGAATAGCCCTCGTGCATAGAGTACGTATCCATGATCCACGCCATAATCTGCGAGTTGGTGTTCACGTCTGGCGCGGGAATGTCGCCGTGTGGACCGATGAAGATCGATATTTCGGTCGCGTAACGGCGAGTGAGTCGTTCCAGTTCAGCGATGCTCATATTCTTGGGATCGCAGATAACACCGCCTTTCGCGCCCCCAAAGGGGATGCCGACGACCGCGCATTTCCAGGTCATCCACATCGCCAGGGCCTTGACTTCATCCAGCGTCACGTCCGGGCTGTAGCGAATGCCACCTTTGGCTGGGCCGCGAATGACGTTGTGCTGCACGCGATAGCCAGTGAAGGTCTTAATGCGGCCATTGTCCAGGCGCACCGGAAAGTTCACAGACAGTTCGCGTTTCGGCACGCGCAAAATCTCTCGCATATCCTCGGAGAGGTTCAAACGATCGGCGGCAGCCTCGAATTGCTGGACCGCCATATGGTAGGGGTTGAGAGTTTTTGTCTCACTTCGCATGGGTTCATTCCCACCTTTCTTCACATCATTGTGTGTAAGGTTATTCCTTATGGTGTTTCGTCAAGCTTTTTCATCAGTAAACCACGCACGGCATCGGGCCTTGCCTGGCCGCGCGTCAGTTTCATAACCTGGCCGATCAGCGCCTGCAGGGCATTGACCTTGCCAGAGCGGTAGTCAGATACCGCCTTTGTGTTATTCGCGATCACCTCCTCAATGATCCGCTCCAGTTCGCCTTCATCGCTGATGGGCGGCTGGATACCTTTTTCCTTCACAATCGCCTCTGGCATGGCGCCAGTCGTGAATGCTTCGTCTATAATCTCCTTCGCCTGCTTACCTGTAATACGGTTGGCGTCCAGCAGATCGAGCAGGTTTGCAGCGGCCAGGGGCGTGAACGGGTTCTCCTGCACGCCGACATTGTTGGCCTTGAGCAGGCGCACCACATCGTTCAAGACCAGATTTGCCGCAGCTTTGGCCCTGGCTTTGAGGTCCCTGGTCGGGGATGCCGCACTCACCGCAAGCACTCGCTCAAAGTAGTCGCCCAGGGCTTTATCCTCGGTGAGCACGTTGGCATCCTGGGCCGACAGGCCGTATTCCTGCATATAGCGGGCGCGCCGGGCATCCGGCAGCTCGGGCAGGCGCGAGCGCAACTACCTCGACCCAGGCACGGCTGATGACCAGGGGCGGCAGATCGGGTTCGGGGAAGTAGCGATAGTCGTGGGCCTGTTCCTTGCTGCGCTGCCCGACGGTGATGCCCTTCGTCTCGACCCAACCGCGCGTCTCTTGATGGATGGTCTGGCCGGCCCGCAGCATCTCGATCTGGCGCTGCGCCTCGTAAGCCAGGGCGCGCTCGACGGAACGGAAGCTGTTCATGTTCTTGATCTCGGTCTTGACGCCCAGCTTCTCCTGGCCGCGCGGGCGCACGGAGATGTTGGCGTCACAGCGCAGGCTGCCCTCTTCCATGCGGCCAGAGGAGACGCCCAGGTAGACCAGGATTTCGCGCAGTTTCTGCATATAGAGCCGTGCTTCGACAGGGCTGCGCATATCCGGCTCGCTGACGATCTCCATAAGTGGCGTACCCGAGCGGTTGACGTCGATCAGGCTGTAGCCGTCGCGGTGCAGCAGCCGCGCCGTATCTTCTTCAAGATGAACGCGGGTAATGCCGATGCGCCTCGCCCGCCCCTCGTACTCGACGGTGAGATAGCCGTTCCTGCTGAGCGGGATATCATACTGAGAGATTTGATAGCCCTTCATCAGGTCGGGGTAGGGATAATTCTTGCGGTCGAACTTCGAGTATTCAGGGATGGTGCAGTTGAGCGCGAGCGCCGTCATAATGGTATAGTTAACGGCCTCTTCGTTTATAACGGGCAGCACGCCGGGCATACCCATGCAGATGGGGCAGACGTGGGTATTGGGGGCAGCGTAGGCATAGTCGGTGCTGCACGAGCAGAACATTTTGCTTTTCGTTAACAGTTGCGCGTGGACTTCAAGCCCGATGACGACCTCAAAGTCCGTTGTGGCGCTGATTTCCGCCGTAGTCATTGCTCAAAACCTCTTCTATCTTTAGCCATGTTTTCGTGGTTTTCTGTTAGTCTAGCGGTTTCGGGCGTATTCGTCAATGGGAAATGACATTTTATCATCTCCAGCACTCGCACCGTGGCCCGCCCATCCTCCGGCGAGTAGAGCAGCGTGGAGCGGTCCTGCACGCAATCGGAGAAATGCTCTACCATCAACTGGTAGGGATCGGCCGGCGAGAAGGTCCTTTGCTCCGTGTTTCCACCCTCCTGAATGAGCAGCGAGGTAGTGTCATCGAGCCAGGCTGAGAAGGCCAGAGGCGCGGTGATGGCGGCCTTACTGCCCACCACTTCGATAACCTGGTGTTCGGCAGCGGCAAAGCTGCACTGGATATGCGCGCTGAGTCCAGCATTGCCGTAGCGCAGGATGGCGCTGGTACTGACATCGATGCCATTCTGGCTGCAGGAAGCCTGCACCTGAACGCTGTCCGGCTCTAAGCCCGGCAGCCAGCGCGAGGCGTTAACGCAGTAGCTGCCGATGTCGAGCAGTGCGCCTCCGCCGTACTGCGGAAAGGCGCGGTAGTTGGCGGGCGAGTCGAAAGGGAACGAGAAGGCGCTGTGCAGGAAGCGCAGTTCGCCCGCCTCGCCAGCATCGAGCAGGGCTTTCAGAGCTTGCATGCGCGGGTGAAAGCGGTACATAACCGCCTCCATGAGCATCACTCTGGCCTGCCGGCAGGCCTGGATCATCTCGTCACATTCGGCCACACTCATTGCCAAAGGTTTTTCACACAGGACATGTTTGCCGTGCTGCGCCGCGCGTATCGTCCACTCACTGTGCAGGTGATTGGGTAACGCGATATAGACAACCTGCACATCGGGATCGTCCAGCAGAGCAGTGTAGTTGTGGTAGACGCGTGGGATGGCAAAGCGGTCGGCGGTCGCGTGGGCACGCTGCTCGTCGAGGCTGGCGACGGCCAGCAGGCGTGAATCACGGGCGCGCTGGATTGCGGGTATGAGCGCACGGTTGGAGATGTAGCCCGCGCCGATGACGCCCCAGTTCGTTGGCATGGCTCTGCTCCTACTCCTCCCCGGTGGCGCCCACATCCTGGCGAGCGTGCAACTTTTGGAGAAAACTGTTGATGGCGACCACTGCCTTTTTTTTGCCGAGCGTGGAGAGGTGGCCTCCTCCCTCGACAGCCACCAGTTGGGCGCCGGGAATAGCCCCTGCCAGTTCTTGCGCCTGGCGAAAAGGCACCTCCACATCGGCGGTTCCATGCACGATCAAGGTCGGGAGCGTAATGCCCGGCAAGGGAGAGTGCTTCAGGGCAGCGAACTGCTGCATATCGTTCTGATAGCCAGCGGTGCGAGTTGGATTCATCACGAGTGACTTAATGAATTCGCTCGATTTCGCCTCTTCCGGCACTCGCTTGCTCAGATTGAACAGCAGGTAGAGAAAGGGATCGGATACCAGGAGCCGGTTCAACAGGCGCTTGAGCAGACGCCTGGCGGTTGGGATCAAACGATCGACCTCTTCTTCTGTGTAGTAATGTGAGAGGGCAACAAGCATGAGCAACCCCCGGCAGTACTGCGGATAACGTTGCGCAAATTGCAGCGCGGATGGACCACCCCCTGAGACAGCCACGACCGTCACCCGTGATATGTTCAAAGCGTCGAGCGTCGCCGCATAAAGGTCTGCCTGAGCTTCCGGCGTTTCACCGCTGCTCAGAGGGGTGCGCCGATAGCCTGGGCGAGAGAGCGAGAGCAGGGTGAAACCATTCAGGCCCATTGATCGTGCCATCGGGATGCCCTGGTCGTAACCGCCCGGAGTACCGTGAAGAAAAAGGATAACCGGGCCGTCCCCCTCAAGGCTGTACTCAACCGCGCCTCGACTCGTTTCTAACAGGCGACTCGTGGATTGTAAATGCAGGAGCAGTTTTTCCTTCCATCTGCGATAGCGCAATCCAAAGGTGATGCCTGCAGATCCAGCCGCGATTCCGGCTCCCACTGCCAGAACCACATTAAATTTCAATTTCATAGTGAGCTTCCTCTTTTATGGTTGTGTTCACCTATCCTATCTGATCATTTTATGCTATCATTATCGCACCTACGGGAAAGAGGCCGGACAGAGCAGCCGCTTCACACCTCATTTGACTTTTTGGTGAAATACTGTATACTGTTCCTCAATTAGACACAACGGTAGAGATGGCGGCCTCGCTGGTTGCCCCTACCGTTTTTCGTCAAGGTTTAGCGAGCGTTCTGGAAGAGGCGCGTTTGAGCGGGTAGGAGAACGAACACCTATGTCTCTCATCAACATGGCAAAACGGGAAATCAACTGTAAGATCGTCTACTACGGCATCGGCTTGAGCGGTAAGACGACCAACTTGCACTACATACACCAGGCAGTGAGCCCGCAAGATGTGGGCGATATGGTCTCGATTGACACGGAGACCGAGCGTACCCTGTACTTCGACCTGCTACCCCTGGAATTAGGCAAGGTGCATGGATTTCAGATCCGTTTCCAGCTCTATACCGTGCCAGGCCAGATTCTCTACCAGCAGACGCGCGTCTCCGTGTTGAAGGGCGCCGACTGCGTGGTCTTCGTGGCGGACTCGCAGGCCAGCAAGCTGCAGGAGAACATTGAATGCTGGAACGAGTTGACCGAGCAGCTCAAACGCATGGGCAAGGAAATCACCGGTTTCCCGCTGGTGATGCAGTGGAATAAGCGAGACCTGCAGGAAATTCTCCCCGTTTCCCTGCTGGAACAATACCTCAACCCGTACCGCTTCCCCAGTTTCGAGTCGGTGGCAGTGACCGGCCAGGGAGTGATCGAGTGCCTGCGCGTCGGCATCAACGCAACGCTGCAGCGCCTGGAACGGATTTAGAAGGAACAACAATTGCTGAGCTGATGAGGCACTCCTATCGTCGACAGGGACGCCTCATCAGCTCAGCAATTGTTTGGCTCAAGTATCTCCTTATCCTGTCGATAGTAACAAAGGGACATAGCCCATAAGTCCTATATGATGATTGTTCTTCGGGGTTTTCTGTGTATAATGTTCAGCATGTGATATCGAACAAGATATCCCAACCAGGTTCTCCCCTTCAGAGGATTTGGAAAAATCCTCCTCCCGGTGTATAACGCTAGAGATGCCGGCGACCACCAGCCGCATTAGTACGAGGAATTGCATGGATACGATAAAAGTGATCGTCGTCGATGAACAACCACTGTTCCGCCAGGGTATTTGCTCAACTCTAGAACGTATGGGCAACTGCGAGGTAATTGGCACCACGATAGACGCGATGGAGATTTACGAACTGGCACGCACAAATAACCCCGACGTGGCGGTAATCGACGCTGGGCTGACTCACTCCGATCCACTGGAGATCGCACGACAGGTGCGTCACCTGGCCCCACAGATCGCGATTATGATCCTGACTCCCTCGGAGGATGAAGAGCGCCTCTTCCAGTCGATTAAGGTGGGTGCGGCGGCCTACTATTCGCGTAATATCTCGCCAGAGGACTTCTCCGATGCCGTGCGCAGGGTCAGCCAGGGGGAGTATCTCATCAACGATGATGTATTGACCAGGCCGCAACTCGCCAACCGTGTCCTGAAATCCTTCCGCGAGCTGACTGTCGAAGAAGAAGACCCTACGACGCGGGACTCCACCTCGCCACTTTCCAGCCGCGAAGTAGAAATACTCGACTACATCGCACGAGGCAACAGCAATAAAGAGATCGCGAAGGCGTTGAAGATCAGCGATCAGACCGTCAAGAACCACATCACCTCTATTTTGAAGAAGCTCGCGGTAAATGATCGCACGGCGGCGGTGGTACACGCGCTGCGAGCGGGCTGGATTAAGATGCACGAGAGTGTGTAGATCCGGCTACGAGCGCACAGAGAAGGCGACCGCGACCCTCGCGGTCGCCTTCTCTGTGCGCTCAAATGCATTTGACCGCATTTCGCCTACAATATATACTAAACAGTAGACGTTGTTGAGAAAGGAATCATACTGCGTGAAAGTGTTTGGTCGTGTAACGGTGTTCCCCATTATGCCCCCCCGTATCAGCCGCTTGTATGAACTGGCCTATAATCTGTGGTGGAGCTGGCATCCAGAGGCGCTTGACCTCTATTGTACGCTCGATCCCCTCCTGTGGGAAGAAGCCGGGCACAGCCCGGTGCGTTTCCTCAGCGAGGTGCAGCCGGCTTTGCTGGAAACGGCGGCAGGCGACGCGGCATATCTCGATCGCTACGATAGGGTGATGCGCGAGTTCGATCACTACATGCACCCTGGCCCAGATGAGACCTGGTTCGCGCGCGAATACCCGGAATATGCCGACAAGGTGATTGCATACTTCTCAGCGGAGTTTGGTCTGCACGAGGCGCTGCCGATTTATTCGGGCGGCCTGGGTATCCTGTCGGGCGACCATTGCAAGGAGGCGAGCGATCTGGGGCTGCCGTTTGTTGGCGTGGGCTTCCTCTATCCCCAGGGTTATTTCCGCCAGCATATCACGCGCGAGGGTATACAGGAGGCCTTTTACGACAAGCTGCACTTCTCCGAGGCGCCCGCCACGCCCGCGCTTGGAGCGGATGGCAACGAGGTGATGATCCAGGTCGATCTGCCAGGCCGGCGCATCCACGCCAAAGTCTGGAAGGTGCAGGTAGGACGCATTCCCCTTTATCTGATGGATACTGACGTGGAGCCAAACACGCCCGGCGACCGCGAGCTGTCGGCGCGCCTGTACGGTGGCGATCGCGAGATACGCATTTCCCAGGAGATCGTGCTGGGCATCGGCGGCGTGCGCGCCCTGCGGGCGTTGGGCATCGACCCGGCGGTCTGGCACATCAACGAAGGGCACGCAGCCTTCATGAACCTGGAACGCTGCCGCGAGCTGGTCGCGCAGGGCCTGAGCTTCAACGAAGCGCGTGAGGCAGTTGCGGCCAATTCGCTCTTCACCACGCACACGCCGGTGCCCGCCGGGAATGATACATTTTCTTATGACCTGGTGGATAAATACTTCGGCTCGTTCTGGGGTCAACTCGGCCTCTCGCGCGATCAATTCATGGAGGTGGCGCGCGAAGATCACGGCTGGGGACCGACGTTCGGCATGACCGTTCTGGCCCTGCGCCTGACGGACCAGCACAACGGGGTGAGCAAGCTCCACGGTGAGGTCTCGCGGGCGATGTGGCAGTTCCTGTGGCCCGGCATCGACGCCGACGAGGTGCCGATTGAATACATCACCAACGGCATCCACTCGCCGTCCTGGATAGCGCCCGAAATGAACGCGCTCTTCAAACGCTACCTGGGCGATGACTGGAGCGAGCATGTAGATAACACCGGTTTCTGGAAGAGGATTGATTCCATACCAGACGAGGAATTGTGGCGGGTGCATATGCAGCGCAAGCAGGCGCTCATCGACTACACGCGCCAGCACCTGCGCGGCCACCACCTGCGCCTGGGCGAGGGCGCGCAGCAGATGGCCGAATTCGAAAAAATGCTCGACCCAAACGCTTTGATTATCGGCTTCGCGCGCCGTTTCGCCACCTACAAACGCGCTACGCTGATCTTCCGCGACCCGGAACGCCTGCGGCGCATGGTCAACAATCCGTCGTGCCCGGTGCAGATCATCTTCGCGGGCAAGGCGCATCCCGCCGATGGCCCGGGCAAGGCCCTGATCGAGCAGGTCTACCGCGTCTCGCGCAGCGATGCCTTCCGGGGCAAGATTGTCTTCCTGGAAAACTATGACATCAACATGGCGCGCTTCCTGGTGTCGGGAGCGGACCTGTGGCTGAACAACCCTATTCGCCCGCACGAAGCCAGCGGCACGAGCGGGCAGAAGGCCTCGCTCAATGGGCTGCCGAATTGCAGCATCATGGATGGCTGGTGGGCCGAGGCCTTCAACGGTCAGAACGGCTGGGCTATCGGCGAGGAACGCGAGTATCACGATGCCGACGTGCAGGACGAGGCAGACAGCCTCTCGCTCTACCGCACGCTCGAGGAAGACATCATCCCACTGTACTACGACCGGGGCGCCGACGGCATCCCGCATGGCTGGATCGACGTGATGCGCGAGGCCATCCGCACGTGTGCGCCGAGGTTCAGCATGCGCCGCATGGTCAAGGACTACACGACGCGCTTCTACGTGCCTGCAATGCAGCAGGGGATGCGTATCGAGCAGACACATTTTGACCAGGCACGCGTCCTGGCGAAATGGAAGGAGAAGGTGCGGCGGGCCTGGCCGGGCCTGGAACTCTACGCCGAGGGACAGCGTGACGGGCAGTTGAGCCTGGGCGAAGGCATCGAGATGCATGCCTGGGTGCGAGCGAGTGACCTGCGCCCCGAGGATCTGACGGTCGAGCTGGTTTACGGTGAGGCCAGCGACGACCACGTGGTGGCGCAACACACCCTACCGATGAACTACATCAAGCAAGAACAGGATGGCTCGCTGCGCTACGAACTGCGTCTGCAACCGCCTGAAAGCGGCAGCATCGCCTACGGCGTGCGCGTGCTGCCCAACCATCCCGCCCTGGCAAATAAGCACGAAATGGGTTTAGTTCGGTGGGGATAATTTACTTTCCTCAGCTATGCGGCGGAAGAGGATTGGGCTGAAATTGGTGCGGTAATCGTAGGTATCGATGCCCTCTTTGCGTTTGAGGAAACCGACGATCAGGTAGGTGAAGGGCGTGGCAATGACTTCATAGATCACCTTGAAGATCCACTGCGTGAGGATGGCCTGGAGCATCGAGGATGCCGGAATGATGCCCCAGAAGGCGATGCTGATGAAGATGAGCGTATCAAAGCCCTCGCCGATGAGAGTCGAGCCGATGGTGCGCGTCCAGAGCCAGCGCCCGCGCGTGGCGATTTTCAACCTGGCCAGTACGAAGGAGTTGGTGAATTCCCCTACGAGGTAAGCGCTAAACGAGGCCAGCAGCAGGCGCGGCGCGAAGCCGAGTATGGCGTTGTAGGCGGCCTGGCCCTGCCAGAATGGCGCGGCGGGCGCGATGCCGCCGATATAGATGGCGATGACGGCCAGCAGGTTGCAGGCAAACCCCAGCCAGATAACGCGGCGCGCGGCAGCATAGCCGTACACCTCGGTGAGGATATCCCCAAAGAGATAGCTGAGCGGGAAGACGATGATGCCGGCGGGCACGAGAAATCCCAGGAGCAGGATCAACTTCACAGCGATGATGTTGGCAGTGATCAGGCAGGTGACGAAGACCGCTGCGATCACCACGAACCAGGACGAGTATTTCAAGCGATGCTTCCCTTTCTGTATGTAATTGGGTCCTGCACACCCGCATCGGCGAAACCGTTGAGGCGCAGCAGGCAGCTATCGCAGGTGCCGCAGGCGAGTGTGCCGCCTTCGTAGCAGCTCCACGTCAGGTCGTAGGGGACGCCCAGTTCGATGCCCTTACGGATGATGTCGGCTTTGCCCATGTAGATCAGGGGCGCGTGCAGGTGGAAGCGGCGGCCATCCTGGGTGCTGGCTTTGGTGGCCAGGTTCGCCATGCGTTCGTAGGCTTCCAGGTACTCCGGGCGGCAGTCGGGGTAGCCGCTGTAGTCGATGGCGTTGATGCCGAGAAAAATGTCGTTCGCGCCGGTCACTTCGGCGTAGGCCAGGGCGTATGAGAGGAAGATGGTGTTCCTGGCCGGGACGTAGGTGATGGGGATGTCCGCCGCCATCGTCTCCAGGCTGCGCGCGTGCGGCACGGGTATGTCGGCGGTGAGGGCGCTCCCGCCGAAGGCACGCAGGTCAATGGTGATGGTCTTCTGCCGCGTCACGCCGTAGTAGCGCGCGACGGCTGCGGCGGCATCCACCTCGCGCTGGTGACGCTGCCCATAGTCGAACGAGAGGGTGTGCAGTTCGAACCCCTGCTGCTGCGCGATGGCGAGCGTGGTGGTCGAGTCCAGCCCACCCGATAAGAGGACAATGGCCTTGTGCTGCATGGCTGCTCCTTGCTCCCTGACTGCTTCTACAGGGTACGAGTAGTATATGAATATGGCATGAAGAAGCCCCAGCCCTGAATGGGTTGGGGCTACGGCGATCCCGAGAGGGGTCGAACCTCCGACCTACAGTTCCGCAATCTGTCGCTCTATCCACTGAGCTACGGGATCACAACAATTTCACACATTGAGTATACCAAACCCGCGCTTGTCCTGTCAAGTGACTTTTCAAGCCACAAGCCCCGTCGTCTCTTGTGCCGTTCAATCATACAAGTTCCTGGGATGTTCTGTGTGGAAAATCTCGCACCCTTAAGGAGCCTGTGGCTCTATTCTCATTGCCCAAACAGGCGGCGCGTTAGCGTAGCGATAAAGGTAACTTCGATGAGTAGCCCGATAAAGGCTTCGAGCGCGGCCAAGACGGTCAGCGGATCGTCCAGTTTGATGCCACCAGGAAAGAAGCCGCGCCCATGGAATGAAGTCATACTAAACACCCATGAGCCAAGCAGCGAGAGCGCTGGCCCGGCCTTCTGACCAACGATGAAGTACGCTAGAGCGAACGCGGTAATGACGATGAGATATGCCAGGAAGCTGCGCCTAACTTTATAGCCATAACCTGCCAGGAGATCGAGAAAGTGCGAGAACAGGTATTGTAATATTTTGCCCTGGTGCCAATACACTCTACGCTGCATCAGTTGAGCACGATAAGCAAACCGGTTTGCATCTTCAGTGACCCCTTGTTTTCGCAGTACAGCCGCCAGTTGGTGGTATGCCCGAGCTGCCCTCCTAAAATGTGAAGGCAGCGCGCTACTTATTTCTTCGTCTCCCCACGTTTTTCGATGCGTCGAGCATCCCCTTCATCGCCTAATACTAAGACGGTTGACCAATCAACTACTGCAAGGTTTACCTTATTCCAATTAACGTCAACGAAACGTGCAGTGCCCGACTTTTCACTGGAGAAAACAACATTATCAATTCTTGTTTCACTATCAAAGAAGGCATTAAAAAGATCAGCCCCTGCTAACTGGGCGCCTATAAGGAGGGCGCCTTCAAAATGAGCAAGGTTAAGGCGGGCACGTTCCATGTGGGCATCAAAAAAAAGAGCATTCTCACAATGGGTATCAAGGAACACAGCATTTTCTAAATTTGCACGGCTAAAAACAACGTCCTCCAACGGTAGATTTTGCAAATTTACACCGCTCAGATCAGCCGAACTCAATATCAATCCCTTGTGTAGGAGCTTGCCTACATCTCTCGAATAAGCCGTCCCTCGCTCATCCTCATGCGTCGCCAGTAGCCATTCTACATCAGCACGGCTGAGTTTAATGTCTTTGAAAGGGTAGATACCTTGTTCATGCTCTATTTTAATTCGAAGCCTTTCAGTAAGATACACTTGTCGATCATCGTCGATTTCTGGCTCAGCACGCCAAATCTGCCCGCGTTCCCTCCAATATTCCTGCCACGCCCTTTTATCGTTATTCGCTGGCCGCTGCGCTGTCTTTGCCTGCCTACCGTTTTGCTCACTCATGAGCCATTCTCGCATTTCAACGATCATCCTTGCCAGCACTCATGGCTCCTGGCATCGCCTCTATCAATGTAGACGTTTTGTGCAAGCGGGTATCCAATGGCCGCACCTTTAGTACCATAGCCCCGGAGCTGCGGCGAGCAGTATAGCAGTAGAAGCAGGGTTTTTGGGAAACGCGAGGTTTTGCGCCCATGTGCGCTGCTAGGCCGCGTCGTCGAACTCCTCTTCGTCCGCCGGCGTGGTATCCCAGCGGCTGATCGGCACCGCTTTGCTATCGAAGCAGTCGGCATCCTCAAGATGGCTGCCGAGGAGCGCCACGAGGTATTCGTCGTGGATCACGCACACTGCGATGCAAGTCCGGGCTGTACTAACGCCCCACGGGTGTAGGCCTTAAAGACCTGCTTCAACAGGTGTTTCCATTTGCCGACTTCCTCGCGTAGATCGGGCACACCGCCCCACCAGGCCTTGACCTTACCGGTGCTCTTCGGACCAAGCTTAAGCTTGCGGAGCATATGGCCCTGCGGCACATCGTCGTCACCGTGATCTGGATCAAAACTCAAGAAGAAGACATGCTTTAAATTAGACAACCGTGATGGTCTATGACGGTGATAGCATTCGGACTGAACACAGTTCCACTCTGCTGATTATTAATGATCCGGCTTGCGGACTCGTTCGGCTTCTCCATCCCACCAGTAGAAGCCATCGCTCAGCGCGGCTTTCTTGCTGGAGCATGAGTATCTATAATCGATCAGGCCGTTGTCCTGAAAGGGGTTGCAGGCTGACTAAAGCTGACAGAGCAGCGCAATAACCTCATGGCGTCAGAAGTCCTCAAGTCCTCATGACGATCTACTTGACGCGTCTGGGGCAAGTAGATCGTCATGAGTGTGCATGGCTCTCAAGGATTGAACTCGGTCAGCGTCTGAAGGACGTCGCTTGTAGTGTTGAAGAATTCTCCAACGGCCCAGGCTTGGCCAGAGCTACGGGCCGCCGCTGCCGCATTCAGGACGTTTTCGCTGGCGCTGGGGTTGGGGCTGGAGACCACACTCCAACTGGTGCCATTCCACTGCTCGATCACCGTCTGTGTAGTGCCGGTATTGGGATCCACGAAATCCCCTACCGCCCAGATGTCGGTGGCGGAGACGATGGCGATTCCTCTGAGCTGCCCGGCGCCCGGACTGGAGACGACGCTCCAGCCAGTGCCATTCCACTGTTCGATCAGGGTCTGAACGCTGGAGCCGCTCACAAATTGTCCCACGGCCCAGACGTCTTTGCTGGAGACCGCCGCTGTCGCTTGCAGGCTGTCAGTAACCGAGCCGGCGACGTTGGGGCTGGACACCACGCTCCAACTGGTGCCATTCCAGTGCAGGGTGAGCGTCTGCTCGATTCCGTTTGTTTCTGAAAACCCTACGGCCCAGATGTCGTTGGCAGAGACAGATGTCACCCCAAGGAGCTGGTTGCTTTGCGTGCCCACATTGGGGCTGGACACCACGCTCCAATCGTGACCATTCCAGTGCTCGATCAGAGTCAGGGTGACTCCGTTGGATACGAAATCCCCTACGGCCCAGACATCGCTGGCGGAGACGACCGTGACCGCGTTCAGAAAGCCGACCTGCCTTGGAGTTTTGATGAGGCTCCACTTGTGGCCGTTCCAGTGCTCGGTGATTGGCGGGGAGCTAAGAACGGTCTTCCCGACGGCCCAGACATTGTTAGTGGAGACGGCGGCTACGCCAAGGAGCGAATCATTCGAGCCGGCGTTGGGGCTAGGGACGACGCTCCACCCGGTGCCGTTCCAGTGCTCGGTGAGCGTCTGCTGATTGGTATCTCCCACCGCCCAGACATCGTTGGCGGAGACGCTGGCCGCCCCGTTAAGATCGTTGACCGACCCCGGGCTTGGGCTGGAGACGACCCTCCACGCGGCAGCCTCCGCAACCGCTGGTGCCAGGAACAGGGCGATCAGTACCGCTCCGACTACGCACGAAAATAGGCGGGCCTTAAAACGCTTCATGATACTCCTCTTTCTGCTCTGCTCTAGCAGAGCAGATTGCTTTGCAGTACACCTACGATAGGCGCCAATTTCCTTGTGACACGGGCGTTCGTCGCGTGTTGCCCTCGGGGCGAAGAACGCACCAATACATGAAATACGTTGCCAGGTTACATTGACAAGGTGGTTTTTAGCGATTTGCACGCGCCATCGCAAAGAAAAAATTTCAAGTTTTAGTTAGCCGACTAGCTCAAAAAGTGTGTTTTGTAGTTGTGTTTTCGTCCTTTTTAGCCTTATACTTGTAGAGAGGGCCGTTGAGTGAGAGGGCAGCTCGTTGCCCATCGCGCCTATGTAGAAGTACAAATAGATTGTCCCCTGAAAGGCAGATCCATGAGCTAGAAGGAGATATGACATGAGCACAACTGAACATTCGGAAGTAGTGGGTGTCTTCAGAGATCAGACCAGCGTGGATCAAGCTGTAGAGGCGCTCAGGCAAGCCGGCATTGGAGACGCTCAGATCCGGCTGACGATGTACGACCCGCGTGAAAGTGGCGCCTCACCGCATGCGTCTGAAATGAAGCGTATCATCGTGCATGTTGAGGCTGAAGGGAGAGAGGCGGAAATCGTGGGCATTCTCGTTAGCCATGGGGCGAATAATGCTGATCTACCGCCTGGGACCAGGCTTGAACACGGGTCCATTATTAGCGCGGATCCGGAAACTGTGGATCTTATACCGAAAGAGCCATCTTCCGAGCTTTCTTCTGGCAGCCTCTTTGGAGAAGTGACCGAACCAGGCCATCCAGACGAGATCAGCCTCGAGGATAATTCAAACTATCCGCACGGATAAACACGTGGAGAAGCGCGACGAACAGGAGTACAGGTAGTCCCCGCGCCTCGGTTCGTCGCGCTTCTATATTCATTCAGAGCGTTTTATGCCAGCCTGCCGATGATTTCCTGCGCGCGATTGAGGGCTTCGCGGCGCACATAGTAGTAGGCCCAGAGGCCCTTTTTGCGGCAATCCACCAGCCCGGCATCGCGCAGGATGCGCAAGTGATGGCTGATAGTGGGCTGCTCGAGCGTGAAGCTCTCCACGATCTCGAAGACGCACACTTCGCCTTCGTAGCGACTGAGCAGGCTCAAAATACGCAGGCGCGTCGGGTCTGCGAGCGCTTTGAGCAGGCGCGCCTGGACGACTGCTTCGTCTTCCGCCAGCGTTGGCATAAATTTAGGCGCGATGCCTACTGCCGGACTCCCGCCGGGCATCTGCCTGTTCATGACTCCCAATGAGCTAATAGAATTGGGGGATACCATTGTTGATCGATTCGTACCCACCGGATTCATTGCTGCCATTAACTTCTCCTTCCACCGTCCCAACCGTTCAACATCCAATTTACAGGTTCTGGGGGAGACCTTACTATCAGTATACTAGAGTATCCAAATGTTATAGGAGGAATGGTACTGCTTCTCGCGTGGCCGCAACAGACGATAGGCAGACAGATCACACGCCTGAACTTAGACATGCAGATGCCGTACATGCTCAGGAATAGCAGACGAAGAAGGGAGAGCGTGTAAAAATGACGCAACCACTTGCTTTGTTTGCTCTGGATTTTCCGTTTCCATCAGTTGCATGCGTAAATCCTGCGCTCCCGGAAAACCGCTTGCGTACACTTTAAAAAATTTACGAAGGATCGGAAAATGCTTTGTGTTCCCCCAGGTATCGACCCAAAGCTCCATGTGGTCAAGCAGCAGTTGCATTTTTTCTTCGGGTGCTTTATCGCTTAATGTGGTAGTTCCTGTAAAGAGGAATGGGTTTTCAAAAATGCCTCTTCCTATCATGGCTCCGTCGGCGCCGACCCCTGCAACCTTTTGTTCCGCGTCGCTGAGTGACTTCACATCGCCGTTTCCGATAATCAGCGTCGTTTTGTGCATGGCATCTCTCATGTCAACCACTGTTTTGAGCTTATCCCAATGCGCCGGAACTTTTGACATTTCAGAAACAGTTCGCGCATGAACAGTCAGAGCAGCCAGGTCCTGCTCAAGGACAAAGGCTATCCAACTAAAATCAATTGCCCGAAAACCAAGTCGTGTTTTGACGCTGACAGGTATACGGCCTGCGGCACCCTCTTTTGTTGCGTCGATAATTTCTTTGGCAAGCGGTCTGTTATTGATGAGTCCAGAACAAGCACCTTTTTGCATGACGCCAGATGCGGGACACCCCATATTCAGGTCAATGCCATCAAAGCCCATATCGATCAGTTTTTTGGCCGCTTTGTAGAAATTCTCAGGGCGGGTTCCCCATATTTGGGCGACTAAAGGCCGTTCGGCTTCAGTATACTGAAGCCGTTGGGTCACAAGCCGTTCCCCTTTTGAGAACATCCCTTCGACATTCGTAAATTCTGTAAAAAAGACAGCAGGTTTCCCACATCGGGCAATAACTTGCCTGAGTACGGTATCTGTCACATCTTCCATAGGTGCCAGAATAAAAATGGGTCTGCTTAACTCGTTCCAGAAATTGCTCATGCGAAGATTGTACCCACCGGCTTCATGTGAATAAAGAAGAGCTTAGGTCGGTGCATCTAAGCTCTTTTATTTCGTTGCATAAACATTATACCATGAGGCTCAACCCTGATTTTACCATGATGTGTTCTTACTCGGAGGTTCCGATTTATCAGACTTCTCCTGCCCCTGCAACCCCTGGTGATCGCCGCCCTCTTGCCGCCGGCGCGACAACGCCTCCCGGCCATCGTTGACTGTCGCTTCACTCGCCGCAAGCATGCCGCGGCGAAGGAAGAGGCTCCTTCTCAAAACGCTCTCAGCTTTCACTGCAAGTGAGACCGACCTGCACGTGGAATCATCCCACGTTTTCGTCCCAGGCTTAGGACTCAAAACTGCGCGTGTCTTCCGGAACTGGAGAGCTGCTTGTGCAGATAGGCCAGTTTCTCCGGGTTCAGCAGCGCATAGATCTCTTGAATGCCCTCGGCGCAAAGCGTCAGGTTGAGGACTCCGGTCAGCCGGCCCTCGTCCCACAACAAGAGAGCCGGGCTGCCATTGATCTGGGCCTCTTCCTCGACCAAGGGCCGCGGCGTTTTGGGTGTCACGCTCATCCAGAACCGCGCCACGGCGAGCTTTCCGTGGATCGGCTTGAGATTCGTCTGCACTTTGCCGCCGCCATCCGACCAGGAGATGGCGTCCTCAGCCAGCAGGCTGGTCAGGGCCGCCATGTCCCCAGTCCGGCTGGCAGCAAGAAACCTGCACAGCAGCTGGCGCTGCGGCTGCGGCTGCGGCTCGAAGCGAGTGCGCTTGTCCTGTAACGCCTGCCTGGCCCGATGACAGATCTGTCGGCACGTGGCCGGGCTTTTCGAGAGCATCACCCCGATGTCGCGAAACGGGTACGCAAAGATGTCATGCAGGAGAAAGACGGCGCGCTCTGGCGGGCTGAGCGCCTCGAGCAGGCGTAAAAAAGCCAGCGAAAGCGCTTCGTGGTACTCAAGGGCGGCCTCTGGAAACCCGCCGTCCTCCGAGGTGAGGATCGGTTCGGGCAGCCAGATGCCCAGATACTGTTCGCGGGCCAGGCGGGCCGATTTCAGATAATCCAGCGCCAGACGGGTCAGAATCGTGGTCAGATACGCTTTCAGAGAGATAATCTCCTGGTCGGCACTCGCCTGATAGCGCAGATAGGTCTCCTGCACCAGATCCTCCGCATCACTGGCGCTGCCAGTCATCCGATAGGCAATGGAAAAAAGCAGCACACGATAGTGCTCGAACGCTTCTGCCTGCTTCAGGGATTCGTCCATCGCTCACTTTCTCCTTCTCCTTTCGTATTGTAAGCCCAGAGCAGGACAGAGAACAACCGGAGGCGTGTCACATTCTGTCCGTCCTTTCTCGTCTCCTGTACGAGCCTCTCTTGAGAGAGGCATGCCAAACACAGCGCAATACGAAAGGAAAGACTATGCAATCTATTCTGGTCACAGGCGGCACCGGGACGCTCGGTCGCCATGTCGTTCCCCGACTGCAGGCAGCTTCCTGCAAGGTCCGGGTGGTAAGCCGCCATATCCGCGAGGCGGGAGAGGGGATCGAGTTCGTGACCGGTGACCTGGCGACGGGTGAAGGGATCGCCGCTGCGGTGGAGGGGGCCGAGATCATCATCCACTGCGCAGGCAGTGCCAAGGGCGACGAGCAGAAGACCCTGAATCTGGTCCAGGCGGCATCGCGAGCCGGGGCGCGGCATCTCGTGTACATCTCGGTCGTTGGCGCCGATCGCATCCCAGTCAAAAGCTCCGTTGACCGCGCCATGTTCGGCTATTTCGCATCCAAGCTGGCCGCCGAGCGCGTGGTGACTGAGTCCGGCCTGCCGTGGACGACTCTGCGAGCCACCCAGTTCTACGACTCGATCCTCACGGTCGCGCGGGCCACAGCCAAGCTCCCCATCGTGCCGGTTTTTGCGGGCTTCCGGTTCCAACCTGTCGAAGTCGACGAAGTGGCGGCCCGGCTTGTGCATCTCGCGCTCAGTGAGCCCGCTGGCTTGGTACCCAACCTTGGTGGGCCGCGGGCGTACTCCATGGCTGAGTTGCTGCGCTCCTATCTGCACACTACGCACAAGCGGCGGCTGATCCTGCCGATCAGGCTGCCGGGTCAAGCCGCCCGCGCCCATCGGGCGGGTGCCAACCTGACTCCCGACTATGCCGACGGGAAGCGAACCTGGGAGGAGTTCCTCGCCGACCACGTGGGCTTGCCGAGAGTCGTTCCGGCGGAGCTGTGACTTTCCCATGCACAATCAGGCGCACCGGTGCGCCTGTCCGATCCAGGAGAGTGGTTTGGATGGAAGCTGGATCGCTTGATGGGTCTGGCACACACGTTCCGTGAAGATTGAGTTTGTGGGGAAGGGAGAGGTTTTTCTCTCTGCTCAACAAAAAAGTGATCCTTTCCCTCCTGTGGAAAGAGGATAGCCGAAGCTTCCTCTCTTCCATACATTCGGGGCAGGACCAGGTCGAGGATGGCACCATAACTTGGTCCAATGGAGCAGACATCGACCCCGATGTCCTGTACTATGGCCTGAACCCTGCATGGGATACGCCAGATGAGGCTGGTCAAGACGAAGACCAGTTCTTGTAAGCAGCCATACGAGAATCTGCGCTATAATAGAGAAAACCTGGATGTATGCCGCAATGACGAAAGGGTCTCTCTATTTTATGTCAGGAACGAAAACAGACCGCAGGGTGGAGATGCCGCCGGCCACCGACCTGTATAATATCGACCACCTGCTGAGCGAAGAGGAGCGCCTGGTGCGCGATACGGTGCGCAAGTTTGTCGGCGAGCGCGTCCTCCCCATCATCAGCGAGCATTTCGAGGCCGGCACATTCCCGTTCGAACTCATCCCTGAAATTGCCGGGCTTGGCTTGCTGGGCATGCACCTTGAGGGCTACGGCTGCGCGGGGCTGAGCGCGGTGTGCTACGGACTGGCTTGCCAGGAGCTGGAGGCGGGGGATAGCGGCCTGCGTTCGTTCGTCTCCGTACAGGGGTCGCTCGCCATGTTTCCGATCTACAAATACGGTTCGGAAGAGCAGAAACAGCGCTGGCTGCCGCCGATGGCGCGCGGCGAGGTGATCGGCTGCTTTGGGCTGACTGAGCCGGATTCCGGCAGCGACCCGGGTAGTATGCGCACCAATGCGCGGCGCGATGGTGACACCTACATTCTGAATGGCACGAAGATGTGGATTACGAATGGAGGCATCGCCGACATAGCCATCGTGTGGGCGAAGACGGATGACGGCATTCGCGGCTTCATCGTTGAGCGCGGCACGCCCGGCTTCACCACCAGCGACGTGCATCACAAACTCTCGCTGCGCGCCTCTGTCACCTCCGAACTGCACTTCGAGGACTGCCGCGTGCCTGCCGAGAACATGCTGCCCAATGTGCGTGGGCTGCGCGGACCGCTCTCTTGCCTGGACGAGGCACGCTACGGCATCGCCTGGGGTTCAACCGGCGCGGCGCGCACCTGCTACGAGGTCGCGCTGGACTATGCCAGGACGCGCATCCAGTTTGGCAAGCCCATCGCCAGCTTCCAGCTCGTTCAGCAAAAGCTGGCCATCATCGCGACCGAACTGGTCAAGGCGCAGTTGCTGGCCCTGCACCTCGGTCGCCTCAAGGACGAGGGGATGCTGCATCCCGTGCAGATTTCCGTCGCAAAACGCAACAACGTGCGCGAGGCCTTGAAGACGGCGCGCGAGGCTCGCTCCATCCTTGGCGCGAACGGCATCACACTCGAATACCCCATCAGCCGGCACTCGAATAACCTGGAATCGGTCTACACCTACGAGGGCACCGACGACATCCATACGCTGGTTATCGGGCAGGCGATTACGGGGATGAATGCGTTCTCCTAAAATCATGAAAATAGGAATGCATCACACCTGAGAGGTAAATACAACCAGCCTCTCATCGTAGCCAGTGCCTGTCCAGACGCCGCTGCAGGTGATCAGGTTCAGGTGATGGCCGCTGGTCGGACCAAAGACGGCGTTGATGGCATCCTGGCTGGGGTAGTTGGCAGGATATCTGACGACGCTATCAACCCGGTAGCGAAACGTGCTGCCATCATTTGATACGACGGTTATCATATCGCCCGGTTGCAGACTTCCCAACGACCAGAAGATGGCGGGGTCGCCGCCCACACGGTCAACATGCCCGGCGATGACCACATTGCCCGCCTGGCCTGGCGCTGCTCCCTGGTCGTACCAGAAGACGCTCGTCCAGTATGGAGAATTGTGGGCATCGGAGGTGGGCGCGTCCATCTCCCCGGATAGTGTTTGCCCTACGGCCATCACCGGCGCGTGGATGCTGAGCGCGGGAATCTCGAGTTGTGCGGGCTGCCAGGACTCTGGCACCCCACCAGATTGGATGGTGCCTGTGATGTGCCTTGTATAGTTGAAGTAAGCAACGCCGAGCACGACAAGCACGACAAGCACGATTACGGCGAGGAACTTTTTCATCCTATATTGCCTCTATATTGCAATCGTCTCCGACGCACGCCATTCGCGCATCAACTATTTACAGGTTGCAGGTGGAGGCGCGGGACCCAGGTCACGAACATTATTCGAGCCAAAATTCGTAATATCCCACGTGCCGTCGGAATCTTTCTGCACAGTAAGCATCAGCGGGTACGTCCTGGAGGACTTGCTGCGCGTTACTGTGTAGGTAAACGTCTGGGTATTCCCATCGGGGGAGATGATTGCACTTCCCTGCACCTCGACGTAATCCGTCACGGGGCCATAGCAACTGTCGTCCGCCTGCGCCATCTGCTTGAAGTCCTGCGGCTGAAGCTGCGGCTGAACGGTGAGGGTCGCGTCCAGCTCTTGATAGGCCTGGTCGTAGTTCTGGGTTTGCAGGTCGGCGAGGAAATTACCTGATGTAGTCGCCGCACCCGCGCCAGAGCCTGCAGCGATGAAGAAGTTCGTCACCCCATAAACAACCACAAAGGTGACGATGCCAAGCAGCACGAGCACGCCAACAAAAATCAGGAAGCGCCTTCGAAAAGATCTGGGCGGTTTCGACTGGCGCTGCGGTCGGTTTACCCTGGGAACGGATGGTGGTGTATCGACTCGCGCAAGGCCACGGGGTCGCTGGGGCATAGTACGTCGTTTGCCCTGGTCATTTCGTCCTTGCATCTATCAATCTCCTTCAGGACGACTACCGAATTACCACCCTGACATCTATTATACACTCACCATCACGATGCCTGCGAGTTGTGCCTGCGCACGCTGCAATTGTTCCTGGGCTTGCTTTGCCTGCGCGCGGGTTGTGTGGTTAGTGATGATCGCCAGGATCGTCTGATCAACGAGCGCGCCGATCAATGAAGCGTCTGCGCCGCTCAGCACAGATGGGCTATGAAATAGAACGATTCTTCCCGCTTTTTCCGCATCACCAACATCACCAACATCACCGGCGCCATTGTCACTCGACCGCTGGCAAAGGTGGTGGACTAGCTCGTTCAATCGGGGCGTCAGAAGCAGTGCTGGTCCCTGCTCCATTGCCGTACCCGCACCGAGAACGTGCAAGCCGGGCACGAATGTGGCCTGAAGCGCACCGGAGATCTTCTCAGGCGAGAGGGCAGTATCAGCCAGCAGATCGCTCAGGCCGGTCACCTGTTCCAGACCGAAACGCTTCTGCATGACCGGCTTACGCAGGTCGGCATCCACCAGAATCGTCTGGCCGCCGCTCTGGGCCGCTACGATGGCCAGGTTAGCAGCCAGCGCGGGGTAATCACCATAAGCAGCCGGGGTTGTGATGAGCAGTGAATGGGATTTGACTGGCTCTTGTGCCCATTGGAAGCGAATATTGGCAAAAAGGGTATGCAGGGCTTCACTGTAAGCAGAGCGTCTATCGTAGTCAGTAAGCAGCGCGTGCTGCTCCTGAGAGGTTTTACCCACGAGGTCCCTCCTTATGTAATTCGAGCATTTACAATGCCTTTATAGAGCACAGACAAAGATCACCGGGTCCCATCTTCGTCTTCATCCAGTTTGCCCAACGTAATATAGTTTGATCTACGAATACTGTCAAGAAAACTCGTACAGGTCGGTACTTTAGCGCCGCCCGGGTACGGGCGCGCGCGGCACCTCACCCAGGATTGGCAGCCCAAGTAGGGATGCTATCTGCTGCTTCTCACGAATGCGGTCATCAAGATATTCCAGCAGGAACGCAAGCGCCAGGCCCAGGGCGATCGAGGCCACGACGAGTGTGATATACAGCGATACTTTGCTGCTGCCCGGTCCCGCCACTAAAACTGGTTCTGATACACTGCTGATGATGCGCGCGGACATATCTGATGGCGCGATATTACTCGTAGAAGGGGTGGCGCTACTGGGAATGACGTAATCAATGAAGTTGCTTAATTGCGTGGTCGTCACTTCGCCCACCGCGTTAGCCACTGCCCAGGCGCCCTGGGCAGTGGAGCAGGTCGCCGTGATCGTCACCAGGCTGTGAACACGCGACGCGCTGAGCGCGCCGCCAATCCCTCCCGCGTTCTTACAGTTTCCGAGATCAGGATTCGGGCCATATTTTTGCGCAATAAGGCTAGAATCCTGACTGATCTGGTTCGCGATGGCGTTGTCAAACTCATGCGATGTCAGAATTGGCCCACTGGCAAAGGCATCGGCCAGCGATTCCGAGACCGACACATCGTCCGCGTTGCTAAATGTTTTTGATGAAGAAGCCGACACACCGATCTGCAGCGTTATAGTCGAACTGGAGTTTTTCAGCTCGCCGGGGGTCTTCCTCAATTTGTAGTATGAATAGCCTGAATACAGCGCCACTATCGCCACCACGACGATCACCACCCATGCCCGTCTCCAAATAATATTCCAATACGTTCGTAGTTCCACTGTCTTTACGCCCTTTCGTCTATCCTTCTATCGTACTAGCTCACTCGTGGGTGTACGAAGTTCCTGCAACTTTCCGGCGCTCATCTTCGCTTCGATGAACTGGAGCATACGCCGGTGAAAACGTGGCTTATCAAATTCTAGCGCGTGATTGCGTATCGTCTGCGGGTCATACTCATGCTCGTCAAAGGCGGCCAGCGTCGATGAAAGGCTTTCAAGCGTTTGCGCGGCAAAGAATTTCCCCGTCACACCGTCGACAACCGAGGCGAGTGCGCCTCCAGCGCCGAAGGCGATCACTGGACGACCGGATGCTTGAGCCTCGAGCGGAGTAATGCCGAAATCTTCTTCTCCGGGGAGTATCAGCGCACGGCAGTGGGCATAGTAGTGCAGCACTTCATCATCAGAGAGCCGCCCCAGGAAGCGGATCGTCGGCCCGGCCATATGCTTCAGCCGCTGCTCGTCGCGTCCGCTGCCGACGATGACCAGTGGCAGGTGCAGCGCGTTGCAGGTCTGGATCGCCAGGTCGATGCGCTTGTAGGGCAGCAAGCGGCTGACGATCAGGAAGTACTCCTCCGGCTGCGTCGTGGGATCGAAGAGGAAGCGACTGGCTTCCACGGGAGGCGGGATAACCGCCGACTCGCGCCGGTAATACTTGGCGATGCGCTCGGCCACTACCGGCGAATTGGCGATGAAATGATCGACACGCATGGCCGTCGTTTGATCCCAGACGCGCAGCCCGGTTATGACGAACGGCAGCACCGCACGGGGTAGCCTGCCCAATCCTTCGCGCTCGACATACTCATCGTAGTTCCAGCACCAGCGCATGGGTGTATGGCAGTAACAAATATGCACTGTGCCCGGCCGCGTGATTACGCCCTTGCCAAACGCGCTCGAGCTGCTCAACACCAGGTCGTACCCCCGCAGGTCGAGACGTTCCATAGCAAAGGGGTAGAGCGGCAAAAATGGCTGGTGGTGCTTCTTCACCAGGGGCAATTTCTGCATAAAGGATGTACGTATGTCGATGTCGCGAAAAGCCGTATCGACGCGTCGGGGGTCGTAGATCGACGTGTAGAGAGGTGCTTCGGGAAATAACTCGTGAAAAGCCAGCACCACGCGCTCCGCACCTCCCATTTGATTCAAATAGTCGTGTACCAGCGCAACTTTCATCAGTAAGCTCCTCGGCTGAACAGGACAGCCGGAATGGTGCGAAAGAGTACCTTGAAGTAGAGGCTCAGTGACCAGTTCTGGATGTAGTAAAGGTCCATCAACACGCCTTCATCGAAGCTGATATCGCTGCGACCGCGTACCTGCCACAGCCCCGTCAGGCCAGGCTTCATCGCCAGGCGCCCCTTTTGCCAGTCTTCATAGGCAGCCACCTCTTGCGGCAAAGGGGGGCGAGGCCCGACCAGGCTCATCTCTCCTCGCAGAATATTCAAGAATTGCGGAACCTCGTCAAAGCTGATACGGCGTAAGAACTTCCCGACCGGCGTAATGCGCGGGTCGTCTTTGATCTTGAAAAGCGGCCCCTGTGCCTCGTTATAGGGCATAAGGGTCGGTAGCGCGCGCTCTGCGTCTTTGTACATCGTACGGAACTTATAAACCTGAAAGGGTTGCCCATTCAATCCTATGCGAGTCTGCTTATAGATGACCGGTCCCCTCGATGTCAGGCGAATTGCCATCGCTATGCAGAGCCAGAGCGGTAAGCCGATCAAAAGGACGAGGGTCGAGAGCGTGACATCTATCACCTTCACCACAATGCGCTGCATGGAGTTGAGCGAGGCCTCTTTGATGGCGATCAGCGGAATGCCTTCCACTGCCTCCATATCAATACGCGAGAGGCTCAGCTCATACAGGTCAGGAACAAGTTTGAAGGATGTCCCGAGGCGATCAAGCAGGCGCACGCTGCGAATGCTCTGCTGGTGCAGATTCGAAGGAAGGGCAATAATGACCTCGTCAATCTTCATCGACTTGATAACCATGTGCAGGTCTTCAAGCGTACCAAGCATTTTGAAACGACCAAAGTCACCCGGCGGCTCGTTCAAATCGTGCATATCGTGCAGAAAGCCCACAACGGAGTAGCCCAGGTTGGGGTTGGCAGCCATATGCTGCATAATCAGCTTGCCCAGCCTGCCGGATCCCACGACCAGCACTCGTGTCTCGGCCACCCCAAGGCGGTGCAGAACGCCCATGATCGAGGAGACGATCAACCTGAACAGGCATAACACGACGATGGCCGTTATCCACACAAACGGCACCAGCAGGCGCGAGTTAGAAGTCGATTGAAACACGAAGTAATACGCGATCAGAATTGTCAGGCCCAACGTCGCAGAGCTGATGATCGAGCGCGCCTGGCGAAACCAGTTACCGATCGACGGAATGCGGTAGAGCCCACGCAGTGCGAAAATCACGATCAAAACAAGCGTGATGCCAATTTGTAACGATGAGTAGGAGCTAAGCGGGGTAGACACATCCTGTCTTGTGAGCAAATGCGTGGTGCTGTTTTCTAAGCCTGGCAGGCTTTCGCGAAGTTTTGCAATTAACGGGCTATTGAAGAAGAATTTATAGCGCAGGTAATAAGCGAGCTGAAAGGAAAAATACACCAGCACGGCATCGAGAATAATCATAGCGATGACTTCGAATGCTCGCCATTGGCGTCGATAGGAGCGTCGCTGCGAAATGTCCATTTTGAGCTGGCTGGTCTGACCCGTTATCCCCGTCGAGGCAGGCGAAAGGGGCGAAGCAGGCGCGTCTGGGGAAGCAGGTATACCACTTCCCATTGGACCGGGAGTTCCTGTCGTCTCAGTATTCGCCACGGTCGTTTGAACTCCTATGATGATCTCTTCCAATCGATTCCTCTGCACGAATCCCTACCTCTATATACTAACGCACAAGTGAAACTTCTTGAGAATGTTCGGAACGGCGTGCTGCCTGTTCAAAAGCGCGGATGGTCTGCCCGGCCATCCTCTTGGCAGAGAATCGCGCCGCAACCTCTCCCGCCTCATCGCGACATCGCTGGCGCAAACGCTCATCGACCAGTGCCCGCTGTATCGCTTCCGCCATCCCAACGACATCGCTCGGGGTAACTGCTAGCGCCAATCCCGCGCCCGCCTCGGGCAGGCTGGAGACATTCGACGTTACCACCGGGATGCCGCAGGCCAGCGCCTCAGCGACGGGCAGCCCAAAGCCTTCATAGAGCGACGGGTAGACGAACGCCGACGCGGCGTGATACCACAGGAGCTGCTCCTCGTCCGAAACAAAGCCGGGGAAGAGTACCTCGGATGTCAGTCCCAGGGACTGCACGCGTTCGTATATCTCATCATAGAGCCAGCCCCGCCCACCTGCCAGCACGAGTTTTTCCGTGCGCTGATAAACATCACGCAGCCGCGCGTAAGCTTCCAGTAACACCGGGATGTTTTTGCGCGGCTCCAGCGTTCCAAGGTACAGGATATAGCCTCCTTCGAGCCCTGACCGCCGACGAAAGGATGCAATCTCTTCATCAGTAATAACGTAAGAAAAGCGCGCATCGATGCATAGGTAAACCGTCTGGATGCGCTCGGATGGGATGTCGAGCAGCTCCACAGCATCGCGTTTCGTGCTGTCAGAATTGGCTATAATGAGCGCCGCGCGTCTCAAGCTGCGTGTGGTGAAGGCTCGGTGATAGATGCGCTTCGCCCGGGTCAGGACTTGTGGATAGCGCAGAAATGCCAGGTCGTGCAGCGTCACCACCCCGGCACAGCCGCGCGGCAGCATCTCAGGCAGCACATTTGCCGGAGAATGGAACACTTCGATGCGCCTCTCGCGCAAGATCGCTGGGAGGCGCAACTGCTCCCAGGCAACACGCGAGAGAGGCCTGCTCTCGGGCCACGCGGCGGGGATATACGTGATGCCATCTGATGCTGGCAGCTCTTGCTGGAGACGCTCTACCACCTCGCGCCCGTTCACAAAAATTGTGTAGTCATGCTTGACGGTCTGTTCAAGCTGCCCGGTCGAAGCGGCTGCCTGCCGCGCCAGTTCGCCTAGCAATGAGCGAATATAGCGGCTGATCCCCCCGTTCCTGTAGTTGTCGCTAAATGAGAGCAATTGGGCATTGATAGCGATGCGCATGCGAATCTTTTCTGTAAAATGTTATTCATATTTAGAGACCTCATGGCTGTATAACGTCCCTGCGTGAATACAGGTAACAGAGTAGGCGAGCATGGTACTTCAATCAACCAAATCGAAAGGGCGTTGCGTTTTTCATTGCATTGGAGTATTATAGCCTAAAGTTCTATAGGGCTTTATGCGGATGGGGAAGCGTCGTCTCTAAGCTAGTAGCCCATTGACTACGGTACGGGAGAAAGTGCGTTGGCGAATCAACTCCGCCTTGATGTTGCTCAATTGACCGATGTTGGTCGAAAACGCGAACACAACGAAGACAATATGGCCTATGTCATCCCGAAAGACTCTCAGGTGATGTCGATGAAGGGCGCGTTGTTTATCGTGGCCGATGGGATGGGAGGGCATGCGGCGGGTGAAGTTGCGAGCGAGATCGCTGTCGATACGGTGAGTAACGTCTATTATATGGATGACAACCTCGATGTGGCCGGCCCCTTATTGCAGGCCATCAAGCGCGCGAACGTGGCCATTCATCAACGAGCCGCCGAAAACATGCTGCGCAGCGGCATGGGCACCACCTGCGTCGCGGCAGTTCTGCGCGGTAATGCAGCCTATATCGCCAACGTTGGCGATAGCCGCGCCTACCTCGTTCGCCAGGGCCAGGTCAAGCAAATTTCGCTGGATCATTCCTGGGTGGCAGAGCAGGTTCGCGCAGGTCTGCTGACCGAAGATCAGGCCCGTACGCATGCCCAGCGCAACGTCATTACGCGCAGCCTCGGAACCCAACCCGATGTCGAAGTCGATGTGTTTCGTGAGCTTATCCAGCCGGGCGATACCCTGGTGCTCTGCTCAGATGGCCTGTCCGGGCTGATAAGTGACGAAGAGCTGATGCGCATCGTTGAGCAATCGGTGCCACAGGAGAGCGTCTACCACCTGGTGGAGCGCGCCAACGAGAACGGTGGCCCCGATAACATTACGGCGATCGTGGTGCAGGTGCATGAAGTTGGCGTCGAGCCGCCCGGCGTGCTCAATCCAGCGCTGGTTGGCGGGCGCGAGGTCAGCGAGGAAGAAACCATTGCCCTGAATATGCTCTCTGGATCGACTGCCTATGCTGCCAGCCCTGCCAGCGAAGCACGCATCATCAGCAGCCCCCTGCGTTTGAGCAGTGGTCCGCTCGCGTCCCCCGACAGCGTGACCGCACCCCAACCGGCCCTGACGAGAGCTCGCCGCAGCCGCCTCTTTTTCCCGACGTTGCTCCTGATATTTCTTATCATCGTCGCCCTGGTCGGCGGCGGAGTATTTTACGTGCAGCACCTCAATGAGAGTGCCACCATCTCGCAGAGCTTGAAAACCGCCCAGCAACTCATCAATCAAGCCCAGAGCCAGCACCCGAACCAGGCTCTGAAGACTCTTGCTGCTGCCCAAAGTACGTTGCAAAACCTCCAGAAATATCAGCTTGATCAAAATCAAGCAGGCCAGTTCAGAACGTTACAAGATCAGCTCGTGGCACAAGTCAATACAGAATTGATGATCTTTACATTGCCATGCAACGGCTCGATGAACACGCAGGTGATGGCCACGAGCCCAGAGGCGCAGGCCGCCAGCATCGCAGTCGTCGCAAACAGTCAGAGTTCGAGCGCTACAAACACGCTGTTCACGCTGGGCACAGATAGCGCTATTTATCAACTCAGTGGGCCGAAGAATGGACCGTATAGCCTGGTTAATAAACTCGCCCAGCCGTCAAACACAAAAATTCTCGCATTGACTGGCGATAGTTCGAAACTCTTCCTGCTTGCCGAGCAACTTGGATCGAATAACACTCCCAAGGGGTATAGCGTGATGCTGTATGACCAAGTCAACGGTCAAGGGAATGGACTGAGCCAACCCATTACAGCCCCAATCGGTACAAATCTCTTGTCCGAAGGGTTTGTTCCGTCGCCATTCATCACCGCCTGGGGTAATACCGTCTATGTGGTGTTGACGAGCCAGCAGTTCCAGGCACAAATCATCCCGTATACCCTCAATACGAAAACCAATCGCCTGGGAGCTTCCAAACCGTATCAGATTTCTATCTCGCAGCAAATCAGCAGCGTTGCCGCCCTTCCAGACCAGTTCTTCATCTTATTGAGCGACGGCGAGGTGCAGAGCTTCCCGCTGGTTGGCGCCAGCGGGCAAAAATCTTCCCTCACCGACGTCTTTATTCAGTCGCCAATTCAAACACCGCTGGCCACCACGCAGAATAGTTTATCCACGCCGGTACCCGTGCCAACGGGGACGCCCGTGGGAGCAAACGGAAAACAGGCATTGTCGCTGTCGAATGCTACGCTACTTTCAGCCGGCCTAGTCAATGGGACTGCCCAACTGTATATCGGTGACTCGATTAACCACCGCGTCGTTGATCTGAAGGAAGCGCCGGCCAACGCGACTTCCGGCCCTCCTACTGCGACGCCGACCACAGGTGCGAATCCCGTGACGATGGAGATGGTCCAGCAATACTTTTCTCCCCAATGGCTCAATTCGCTCAAGAGTATGGCTGTAGAGCCTTCGGGAAGCGCCCTGCATCTGCTGGTTCAGCAAAACTCCTCCCTGGTGAACCTGGTCACGGTCAGCACCGGCCCGCAAACAGGCTGCCCCTCATAGAGACCGGGTGATGGAATGAAGATGAACAAAGTAAACCTTGTAAATTTCCCATGCCTTATTATGTACAAAGGAGAGTTGAAGCGTGGCTTTTGCAGTAGAGTTTCGCACGCACACATGCGGTGAATTAAACGAAAAGAATATTGGACAGTCAGTAACGCTGGCAGGCTGGGTAAATCGCCGCCGCGATCATGGCGGGCTGGTCTTCCTGGATATTCGCGACAGGTATGGCATGACGCAGGTCATCTGCGATCCCGAACGCTCTGCGGCGGCGCATCGCGTCGCGTCGGAGCTCCGTTCTGAATACGTTGTGCAGGTGAAGGGGACGGTCGTGGCGCGCCTGCCCGGCACGGAGAACCCGCATCTAAGTACCGGCGCAATTGAGGTAGCCGCCGAGGATATCCAGATACTCAATCCCTCGCGCACTACTCCGTTCCCGATCAGCGACAACATCAGCGTCGACGAGTCACTGCGTCTCAAGTATCGCTATCTCGACCTGCGCCGCCCGTCCATGCGCGATAATATCATCCTGCGCCACCGCGTAGTGAAGGTTATCCGCGACTACCTGGACGAGCGTGGCTTCCTGGAAATCGAGACGCCCATTCTGATGAAAAGCACGCCGGAGGGGGCGCGCGACTACCTGGTGCCTAGCCGCCTCTACCCCGGCTACTTCTACGCCCTGCCACAGTCGCCACAGCAGCTCAAGCAGTTGCTGATGGTGGCCGGGATGGACCGCTACTTTCAGATCGCTCGCTGCTTCCGCGACGAGGACCAGCGCTCCGACCGCCAGCCCGAGTTTACCCAGCTCGACCTCGAAATGTCCTTCGTCTCCGAGAACGATGTCATGTCGCTGATCGAGGGCCTGCTGATCCACTTGATCGAACACACCACAGGCAAGCGCATCAAGCAGCGACCATTCCCGCGCCTGAGCTACGAGTATGTCATGGATCGCTACGGCACCGATCACCCAGACCTGCGCTATGACCTTCCCCTGGTAGAAATTTCCGACCTGGCCTCGGCGGGCAGCTTTGGCGTCTTCCAGAGCGTGCTGGCAATGAACGGCATGGTCAAGGGCATTCGCGTGCCAGGCGCCGGCGGCTACAGCCGCAAAGAGATCGAGGAACTGACCGATTTCGCGCGCGTGTTGGGCGCGAAGGGCCTGGTCAGTCTCGCCATCGGCTCCAACGGCGAGATCAAATCGCCGCTGACGAAGTTCATGTCCGGCAGCGAAGTGCAGGCGATCGTCGACCGCATGCAAGGTGAGCGGGGCGATTTGTTGCTCTTCGTAGCGGACAGCTCGAAGGTCTGCAACGACGTGCTCTTCCGCCTGCGCGTCAGGTTGGCCGAGCGGCTTAATCTGATCGATCCAGACGAGATGGCGCTGTGCTGGGTCGTCGATTTCCCCTTGCTGCACTACGACGAGGAGGAGCAGCGCTACGAGGCCGAGCACAATCCCTTCTCCGGTATGGACGAGGCGCACATCGACCGCCTGGATAGCGACCCCCTGCACATTCGCGCCAGGCAGTACGATATCATCTGCAACGGTTATGAAATTGGGGGCGGCAGCGTACGTATCAACGTTGCAGAGCTGCAACACAAGGTCTTCTCGCTGATGAAGTTGGACAGTGAGCAGATTCACGAGCAATTCGGCCACATGCTCGAAGCCTTCGAATACGGTGCGCCCCCACACGGCGGCATCGCTCTGGGTATCGACCGCCTGGTCATGCTCTTCGCCGACGAGGAGAGCATCCGCGAGGTGATTGCCTTCCCTAAAACGCAGAGCGCCCAGGACCTGCTGATGAATGCCCCATCGCCGGTGGACGAGAAGCAGCTGAGAGAGTTGCACCTGCGCCTGCGCGAAGAAGGGAAGCGCTAAGGCTTCTTAAAGCTACGACCGGACCGCCTTTGCAATCTCCGCCATCCAGGCGTAATGCTCCCGTAAATGCCCGGTCATCCTGCGCAGCACCTTCGCGGCTGTCCATTCTACACCGTCGTGGACGAAGACGCGCTGCCGCTGTTCGGGGGTTAAGGCGCGCAGCAGCAGTTCGTAATCCATGGCTTTGTCGAAGAAGGCCATTGTCAGGTCGGTGGTTGCTGGAAAATCGCCGTTGGGCTGCTCTTCCAGCCGTGAGATATACCAGGCTTCAGCCTCGTAGAGGTGCTGGAGATGCTCGGCCAGCGACCAGGAATCTGGCGAGAGCCGGCGATTCTGCTGTTCGGGCAAGAGCGGCTCGTAGAGTTCGAGGATGGCGGCGCGCGCGGCGGCAGCAACATTGAGGGCATTATCGATCTCTGCGTCGCCCGGCGGGGGAAGATCGGCCTCGAAGCGCGGCCCGGCCTCGCCATCCTTCACCAGGATATGCTCTTTTTCAACAACATCGATAACACCGTCGAACTCTTCGAGGACGGCAATATTATTGGCTTTAAGCCACTTAAAATAGTCGACCACGCTCCCTGATATAGCTGCGACCATCTCCTCGCAGGTCGGAGCGGAACAATAACACCCTGGTAATTCGCGGAAATGGGCCATACATTCGCCTGGCCACTCTTCGATGAGCGCGTAAAATTGCATACATTGCTCCTTACAGGCGTGATCTGCCTGCTTTCATGATACATCATGAAATATCAGTTCAGCCATGTATAAGCATTTGGGAAGCCGAATTTCCTATGTAACTTCCTGGTGAATCATCGTTATGTCCCGGGGTGTATCTGAACAAGTTGTAGGCGAGCATGACCGGGGGAGCCGCTTGAAAACTTGCTCGTACACCTGTGGTCTGCGGGTAGCTTGCACGGCCCATGTTGTGGCTGGTACAATGAGAGTCACATTGGTTCGCGGGTGATATCGATATGAGCAATTACTGCCGAGAACTGAGCGGTGTTGTGCGTGCCTGGCTGTTTGTGCTGTGGATATATGTCAGCGCGAATTGGGGACATGTGGCCTGGCGTAGGCAAATGCGGGAGCTGATAGGCGGAAGGCAGAAGCGGCAAATCCGACGAGCAACTCTTGAAGAAAGTATACAAAAAGGAATGAAACAAACCCTGCTTTTTATACGGCATGGGCAATCAACCTGGAATGCTGAACATCGACTCCCCGGTCAATTGCCGGGAATCCCACTCAACGATGCCGGGCGTCAGCAAGTTGCGCGCCTGGCCGACGCGCTGAGCGTTTTGCCGGTCAGTGCGATTATTGCCAGCCCTCTCGAACGGGCGCGCGAAACGGCTGAGATTTTCGCGCAGACCTTCCATCTGCCGTTGCAATTTGAGCCCGCGCTAATGGATATAGACGTGGGTGCATGGGCCGGGAAGGATTACAACGAGTTGCGGAAAAGTGATGAGACGTGGAAGGCTTTCGTCAGAGATCCGACCATCGCTCCGCCGGGCGTGGAGAGCTTCCCCCAGGTGCAGGAGCGTGCGGTGACAGCCGTAGAACGCTGGTGTGCGCGAGAGGACGCCGGCAATTACCCGGCATTTGTGGCACATGCCGATGTCATCAAGCTGCTGATAGCGCATTATACAGGATTGGAGGCCCGCAGAGCAGGGACGTTATTTATTGATAACGCCTCGGTGAGTATTGTCGAACTGGATGATGGCCAGTTGCCGCGTATTGTCGCCATTAGCTGGAGTCCAAAGCCGGGGTGGCTGACGCCGCCTACAAAACCAGCTCAGGCAACACAGCCAGTTCCCGAAGCTGCGCAACCAGCCAGCGCCGGCGCCCAGGATGAAGAACAAAAAACCTGACAATAGCGATAGAACGAAGAAAGAATGACGACGGGTACATTCCCGCTCGAGTGTGAAAGGGAACACCTGTATGTTTGATCCGCGCGATCCCAGAGAACGGCTCTGGTGGCATTATGACTCACGGCGCCCGCTTTCGATGGCGCAGATTATTGCAACCGGCAGCGTGGATGCTCAGACGGTCGCGTTGATCTGGCTGCTGCTGGAACACGGGGCATCGCTGACGGTAGCCGGTCCGACGGATCCGCAGCCGGGGATCGGGAAGACGACGACGCTCAACGCGCTTCTGCAATTCCTGCCGGAGGATACCGCGCTGGCCTACATGTCGGGCATGTACGAGAACTTCGCATTCACCCAGCTTCCGGATATCGATCCCGCGCATACCTATGCGCTGTGCAACGAGGTAAGCGACCACCTGCCGATCTACATGTGGGGACGCGTGGCACGCCGCTATCTGAACCTGACGGCCAGCGGATACCACATCGCCACCAGCGTTCATGCCGATACGATAGACGAAGTACTGGGCATGTACCAGCGTGATCTGCGACTCACCCCTGAAGATATACGCCGCCTGGGCCTGGTCATCAACATTGGCGTGGTAGGATATGTCTACCCGCTGCGCCGCCGCTGGCTGACGACGCATTTCATACAGGTCCATCCTGATAAAAAGGCGCGGCCGGATAGCATCGTTCCCCTGCCTCTCTCGCTCTGGAACGACGTTGACGATACCTTCGAACATGCAGACCAGTCTATTCTGGATGAACTTGCTACCTGGACAGGGATGACGCCCGCCGCCTTCGATGCGGCACTCAAACGCCGCGTCACCTGTCTGGAAGAACAGGCCGGAGACGGCGCGAACATGCGCGAGATGTATAACGCCATCGCCGAAGTGCGCAAATGTGAACAGCGAGGATGAAGGGATTATTTATAAGGTCCATTTTGTTGCAAAGAATACAAGATTGTTTAGTCACAGAAAGGACAGCAACCATGCTCAATACCACACGCATCACGCAACATCAGGGGCGCTGGCCACGCATCTGCAATGAACGTTAGTCACAACTGAATTAGAAGGAGCATTCCTTGTATGACTTATTCCGTTGCTATGCTCAGCGCCCACACGTCTCCACTGGATATGCCAGGATTGACGAGGGAAGCTGGGGGCATGAACGTCTATATACGTCAACTAGCACATGAACTGGGACAATCCCAGCTACACATCGATATCTTCACCCGCCGCACAAACGAAACTTCACCCCTCATTACAAAACTCAGTCCGCACGTGCGCGTAATTGCCGTACCCGCAGGCCCACCTGTTCCCATTCACAAAGATGAGCTTTACGCTTATATGCCTGCTTTCGCGCAGCAGATCGAGGATTTCCGCAGGCGAGAAGGCCTGCGCTACGACCTGTTACACAGCCACTACTGGCTCTCAGGGGCAGCCGGGATGAGGCTGGCGCAGCGCTGGCGCATTCCACACGTCATCATGTTTCATACCCTGGCGCATCTCAAGCAGTTGGCCAATCCCAACGCACCAGAACCGGCCCTGCGGCTTGAAACGGAACGACGCTTGATTGCGAGCGTCGACCGCATCATCGCGACCACTCCCGACGAACGCGCGCAGATGATCCGCCACTGTGGGGCAGCCCCGCACGCCGTGCAAGTCATCCCGTGCGGCGTCGATTTGCACCGTTTCGCCCCGCGCGATCGAAGCGAGGCACGCGAGCAGTTAGGTTGGAATCTCGACGGCCCGATCCTGCTTTTCGCCGGGCGACTCGATCCCTTCAAAGGACCCGATTTGTTCCTGCGTGCGGTGGCCATGATGCAAACAAAGGCCGAGATAGTTATCGTAGGCGGCAAAGCAGGCGACCCGGAGATAACGCGACTTCGCGAACTGGCCGATGAGCTCAAGCTTCGCAGGCGAGCGCATTTTCCAGGCGCGCAAACGCAGCAGCAGTTGGCCTTGATGTATTGTGCCGCCGATGTGACGGTCGTGCCTTCCTACCATGAGAGCTTCGGGCTGGTGGCGGTCGAGTCGCTGGCCTGCGGCACGCCGGTTGTGGCGACGCGCGCAGGGGGCCTGACGACCATCGTGCAACACAGAGAGACAGGCTATCTCGTACCACGCTGCCCCGGCTTCTTCGCTGAGAAGCTGGATACGCTGCTGCAAGAGCCAGATCTGCTCGACCAGATGCGACGGGCAGCCCGGCCCTCGGTGCTGGACTATAGCTGGACAGAGGTGGCTCGCCAGGTGCGCGATCTTTACGAGGACGCGCTGGATGAGAGCCGCTGCCTCGCGGCGCTGTAAATATGGAGTAAACCAATCCTTGCGAGACACGCGCTTCATCTTTGTCGAAGGCATCATGGGATCGGGCAAGACCACAACGGCGTTGTTTCTCGCCGAGCATCTACTACGGCATGGGATCGCCGCCGAATTCATGTCGGAAGGCGGCCCACCTCGCGTCGCGCTTGACCTGCCGCATCCCAACGGGATCTGGCTGGATGTCACCATCGAGCTTTATATCGAAATGAGCATGCAGAAATGGCACGCGTTTACGCGCGAGGCACGGCGATCCGGGATAGTTACAGCGAAGGATCTGCGCTCGGTCTGACGAAAGATCCTTCGCTGCACTTTTCTATTGGGACAGCACTTCAAAGATGTCGTAGAAGTTCGGAGAACCCCAGCCGGTCGCGTAGTCCCAGCCCCTGGTGGCGGGATAGAACAGGTTGTCGCCGCTGGTGATATCCGTGTAGGGGATGAATTTACCAGGGTGGTTCGCCAGTGTGTAGATGGTCGGGACTCCGCCCAGCGGTGATTTGCCCTGCTGCTGGAGGGCCTGGTCAACCAGCAGCGTTCCGGCAGCCCAGATCGGTGCAGCCGCGCTTGTGCCGCCTACGGGTATCCAGGCGCCCTGGTAATAGATGTCGATGTCAGGGTAGGCCGCGGCCGCGACATCTGGTACCTGGCGCAGGCCATTCGGCGCGCTGACGGGCTGCATATCAGCAGTCAGGACCAGCGAGCTTGTGCCGTCGAAGTGGTTGGTGGTGCCCGGGCCAACCTGCCAGGATGGACGCTTGAAATCGCTATTCTGGCTGACGCCGCCGCCGCTGCCCCATTCATTTTCGCAGACCGGCGAGAGATCGCTGGTGCTCCACACATTCTCGCTCGTACGCGCCCCCGTGCTATTAACTTGCAGGTGGGTGCCTCCGACGGCGATGGCATAGGGCGCGCTGGCAGGGAACGAGACCATCGCGATATGCGTAATGCGGTAGGAGAAGGCCGCGCAGTCACCGCTGCTGACAAACACCGAGATGCCCTCGGCTGCCAGGTTGCGCAGGCTGCGGTTGACGGCGTCCTGCTCGGAAGAGCTGAAAGCGGATTCACCTGTGCCGTAGCTGACGCTCAACACCTGCACCTTGTGATCCGCCGCCACCTTATTGAAGACATCGACCAGGGCCTGCGCGAAGGATGTATTGTCGAGGCTGGCCTGGTAATCGAGAATCTGCGCTTTGGGTGCGAGGCCCGCGATCATCTCCAGGTCAAGCGTAGCCTCTCCCTCCCCTGAGCCTGAAGCAAGATGCCCATCGACATCAATGGTCTGAATGTTAGGCGTGCTGTCGCCCGCGCAAGCAGCGTAGTTAGCGACATCCCTCGCGCTGAACGGATCGCCGAACTCCGCCACACCAATCGTCATGCCCTGGCCTAGATAGCCACGCGAGTAGAGCGTACTGAGCTGGTATGCGCTTGCCAGGTTACTACTCGTCAGCGTTTTCCGCGCCCCATACTTGCTGCAATCCGCCGAGTTGGAGGCACCTGCTTTTTGGGCCGACCGGGCTGCGACCGCGTTAGCGATGCTGAAGGGAGGCTTGAAGATGGGAAAAGCGAAGTTATCCAGGCCGACGACCGACTGGATATAGGCGGCAACCGGGCCGGATAGGACCGGGTCGTTCTCCTGCACGAAGAAGGAGTAGCTCGAGCCGAACAGGTTGATGCTGAACAGACGCAACTGGACATTCAGCGCTCGCTCTATGGTGGAGACGCTGGCCTGAACCTGGATGCCGAGGCGTAGAGGATCGATGCTCACAATGGTGAAGCCATGTCCTTTCAGCCAGCTCTCGACCGTTTGCATCTGCGCATCGGAAAGTGCATAGCGCTGTAAAATCTGGTCGGGGGTGAGGTACTGGTGATAGGTCGATGAGCCGGGCGTGTATATTTGCTCGACGTCCCGCTCCATTGAGGCGTCATTGTATGCCAGATTAAAGGTGAGGGGCTTGATCTCATTCAAAGGGAGCTGCTGCCCTCCGGACACTTTACCGATGGCGGGCTTGCTGGTGATTGGATGGGACGTGGCCGTTGGCGTTACCCCTGCTCCGGTAAATGTGCGATTATTGGCGCCGTTCGATATGTCCTGTGAGCTGCCAGGAGCTGAGCAGCCAGCAAACACTAATCCAAGCAAGGCGATGCCCAGTATAAAGTACATAACTCTGTTTGAAGGCCGATTGGTACAAATTTGCTTCACTCATAACCTCCACATGTTAGAAATTTAACTTTGTAACAACATTCAAAACGTCAGGTACTATTTTATTCTCTACAAATGGCAGTATAGCCGAATTGTCAATGCTGAACAATGAGGAACACAATAGGACGCTTGTGAAGCAGGCTACAAATCACTAAATCGCCGCCATGCGGCCTTCGATAATTGTACTTATAGGCAGGTAAAGGGGTTACTCCACGTGATATGGCGCGTCTATTAACGATATAACGGTACGGAGGCGAAAGTGATTAAGGCTGATGTAGTGGTCGTACAAGAGCGGGAAGAGGTCCAGCTTCAGCAGAGCGACCCCCCGAAAAATAATACGCTTGCTTCTCTGTGGCGAGAAGCGTTGCTCCCCTATCTTGGTACACGCTTTGTCCTGCTCCTGGTAGGACTGCTCGCTACTTACTATATTTTGCCCTTGCTCAACAGTAATCCAATGCTCGCTTCGGCCAGCATGAACACCCGCTGGCCCGATGCGCTATGGCTCATGTGGCGGCACTTCGACTCCGGATTCTATGTTGATATCGCTGAGCACGGGTACTGGCCCGCCAGCACATTGCAGACGGCCTCGAACTGGATATTTCATCCCCTGTATCCTCTGCTCATCTACCCCTTTGGGCATCTTTTCGGAGGAAGCAACGCAGCCTTCGATATCGGTGGCATCCTGGTCTCGAACGTAGCCGCAATCGTGGCGGTTATATATCTCTACCTGCTCTTACGCCGTGATTTTGGCGCGAAGATCTCTTCCCGCGCGACTATTTACCTGGCTATCTTCCCAACGAGCTTCTACCTCACGGCGATCTATTCAGAATCGCTCTTTCTGGCCTGCGCTGTGGCCTGCCTCTACTACGCGCGCCGCCGTCGCTGGTGGCTGGCCGGTTTATGTGGAGGGTTGGCCTCGCTTTCCCGCATACAAGGACTCGCTCTCGCCGTGCCGGTTGCTTGGGAATACTGGCAGGTCTTAAGCGACCACTACGCGCCTTTGCCCCATATGAGCGAGATGTCACTCGTCGAGAAGACCAATGCCTGGTTGATATCACGTCTCTACGGACTAATGCTGGCGGCGCGCAAAGCGAGGAACTGGTTCACAGCACTGGCAATTGCGCTCATCCCTCTGGGGCTGGTACCTTTCCTGGTCTACTCGCAGGTTAAAACCGGAGATTTTCTTGCAACGATTTACAACCATAGCGTCGGCTGGGGTCGATATTTCGAAGTTCCCTGGCGAACCATTATTTTTGCTCTTGAACACCCACTTCCAGCTAATCCGTTAGAATGGAACTTCTGGATTCTCAATGTTGTGATGATTGTTGTGTTCCTCGGTTTTACCATCTGGGCGTTTCTCAGACTGCCGGCGATCTACTCGCTCTACACGCTTGTGATGGTCATCCTACCCCTCTCAACCGCGAGCATAAACAGCCTCAGCCGCTATTACCTGGTAGTTTTTCCGGCGTTTATCCTCCTGGCAATGTGGAGTGATCGCGCGAAAGATTCGAACCGTCACTTTCTGATCACCTGCCTCTCTATGTCGGTGCAGGCAGTTTTTCTGATTTTCTTTGTACTGGGTCTGCCAGCCATCGCTTGAAAGGCCGTCTGATGACTGCATGACTGCCCCGATCGGCATATGACACAATTCTGTCACAGCCCTGTTTCGACTGCTAAAAGGGTGGACAATCGAGGACGGATATGGTATAATCTAGCCATTCAGACAAGGGAATCCGGGACGAATTGCACAGTCACGAGGGTATTTGTCTATGGACACGGTTGTTTCACCATCACAAGACGCATCACTGGTTAAGACAGTGGCGACTGATGATGATAGGTATAGATAACACTAGGGACGGATTGCCCTGGTGTTTTTTTTATTTCTTCTTTTATCACGCTAAGACACGCAAGGTTGCCGGGCTCATCGATTTTTCTTCATTCTTTGGGCCACTGTAATGGATGCTCACCTGGACGAGCATATCCGTTTCGCGAAAGGAGGAACGAAGAAGCTACCCACGAGCTAACGGCGTGTACACCATCAACGCAGGCCTCTGATAAGTAAGCTCGAGGCTGCGTATTATTCTTGCGTATAGAGTACGTTCGAACGACATGTGGTGCGGAGTGGATGTTAGATTTCAAGGAGATGACCGACAGTGAATTCAAGTATGATCAGCAAGATCGCTAAAGCCAAACGCTACGCGGACGAACCCGAACGCATCCAGTTCACTCGCTTTGAGGCGACCTTCCGCGGCGAAAACGATGTTCACACCACGAACTATGATAACGGGGAGTGGCATTGCACCTGTCGTTTCTTCCACGACTGGGGGGATTGTAGCCATACAATGGCGATGCAACGAGTTCTGGGCGTGACTATTCCGGCGGCCTACCGCACAGGTATCCCCGCTGGCATAGGTACCGGCCCGTTGATGCACTGACCTTACCAGGAACGCATACACCTGGCTGTTGGGCGAGACTGCCCCAGGCTCCAGCCATAAGATACAACAAAAGAAGAAGCGCTGAAATCGAGGGATACGATCTCAGCGCTTCTTCTTTTGGCATCATCCACGCTCGCCCTACGCATAGATATGCAGGTTATCCGCCGATCGCGGGGACGAAATGCAGCACGATCAACGCGCTGAACATAACGATCGCCAGGATAGCGATAAAAATTAAGTCTCTGCGGACATAGGAATAATGTTCTGCGGTAATCATGCTGGGCGCCTGGCGTTGCGATTTTTGCGCGACCTGCTGCTGGCGACGCGCGGCCATCCTCGCAGAGGCACTGCGGGGAGTGGAAGTGGCAGGGGATGTGGCCGGCGCGGAAACAGCGGCTTCCCTGGAAGCTTTTGCCCTCTTTGCTGATACTGGCGCGGGAGATGCCGCAGCAACCTCGGCAATCTCAGTAACCTCATCGCCCTCGGTTATTTCTTGTTCGGCTTCCGCAACGAGCGTGATGGCAGGAGAAGTATTGGCGGTTGCTTCTACCTCTTCCCTGGTTTCACTTTTGCTCTCTGCTGCTGTTGTTGGCGTGGCTGCCGGGCGCACCAACTGGACGCTCTTCTGCGACCTGTTTCTAGTGCGCTGCGCATTCCCTGTCTTCTTCGGCATCGTTACTCACTCCCTCTATGCTGATCTCTCGCCCTGATTTAGTAGTACCGTTATGATGTGAGACGTTCTATGAGTCCTGTAAGTCGCGTTCCAATCCCTACGAAAATACTAGCAGGCGTTATTGGATGGCGCTGTTCATCTCTTCCGCCTCATTATACACGAAAGATAGCCGTGAGTCGAGAGAGATCACTATTATTTGACAAGGTGGCCCATCTATGCTACCCTAAGCATGGCAAGAAAGGGCAATACCGGCCAGCACAGCAGTATATAATGTAGGCGCAACACAAGCAGACTAGCCCGCGCGGCTAGTCGTTTTTCATGCATCAGGGAGCAAAGAGACACATGGCAAGGATTGTCGTCGCGATGAGCGGCGGCGTGGACAGCTCGGTAGCGGCAGCGCTGCTCAAGGAGCAGGGTCACGAGGTGATCGGCATGATGCTGCGCCTGTGGTCGGAGCCTGCATTGATCGAAGACGACGGCGTTGAGCGCGTGGTGCAGAATAAGTGCTGCTCGCTCGAGTCGGTAGACGACGCGCGGCGCGTGGCACGTATGCTCGACATTCCCTTCTACCTGGTCAATGTGGAGCAGGAATTCAAGGAGAACGTCGTCGATTACTTCTACGCGGAATACCTTGCCGGGCGCACCCCCAATCCCTGCCTGACGTGCAATCGCCACATCCGTTTCACCCTGCTACTAAATCGCGCCCTGGCACTCGACGCCGACTACCTTGCCACGGGCCATTACGTGCGCGTGGATACGAACCCCGCGACGGGAAAGTTCCGGCTGCGGCGCGGCATCGACCCCGGTAAGGACCAGTCGTACGTCCTGCATGTGCTGAACCAGCAGCAGCTTTCGCACGCTTCCTTCCCGCTCGGCGAGTATACCAAGCCGCAGGTGCGGGCAATGGCGGCGGAACGCGGCATGAGCGTGGCAAGCAAGGCCGAGAGCCAGGAAATTTGCTTCGTCGCGCAGAATGATTATCGCGGATTCATTGATCGGTATGCAAAGGTCCAGGAAGACGAGATGGTTGAGCGGCAAGAGCGGCAGCTTGTGCGCGCCGGGGCTGCGGCACAGGCGCGTTCCGGCAGCATGATTCAGATTCCCAGACCCGGACCGATTGTCGATACAGATGGGAAGATGCTGGGAAGGCACCGGGGGCTGGCCTATTACACTATCGGGCAGCGTAAGGGGCTGGGCCTCACCTCGACAGAGCCGCTGCACGTGTTGAAAATTGATGCGGAGCAGAACGCCCTGGTGGTTGGCCCGGCGGAGGGGCTGTTGCGGAGCTGGTGCACCGTTGGCGGGATGCACTACGTGAGCGGGGAGGCGCCGGCCGCGCCGTTCACGGCCAGGGCGCGCATTCGCTACAAGGCCGAGGAACAGGAGGCAATGATAACACCCCTGGAGGGCAATCGCGCCTGTGTGACATTTACAGGTCCGCAGCGTGCCATCACACCTGGCCAGGCAGCCGTCTTCTACGGCGGCGAAGAGGGTGATGAGGTGTTGTGCGGAGGAATTATCGAATGACAGACCAGGCACATATCAGGAATTTTTGCATTATCGCCCACATCGATCACGGCAAATCGACGCTCGCCGATCGCTTGCTTGAATATACGGGCACCGTCTCCAAACGCGAACTGATGGAGCAGACGCTCGACCAGATGGACCTCGAGCGCGAAAAGGGCATTACCATCAAAGCGCAGGCCGTGCGTATGCTCTACACTGCGCGCAGCGGCGAGCAGTATGAACTGAACCTGATCGATACCCCCGGCCACGTCGATTTCACCTACGAAGTCTCGCGCAGCCTGGCCGCGTGCGAGGGCGCGCTGCTGGTGATCGACGCCACGCAGGGCATAGAGGCACAGACGCTGGCGAACCTCTACCTTGCGCTGGAATCCGACCTGACGATCATTCCCGTCATCAACAAGATCGACCTGCCGAGCGCTGACCCCGACAGAGTGAGGCAGGAGGTGGAGGATGTGATCGGCCTGCCCGCGGAGGATGCTATCCTGGCCTCGGCCAAAGAGGGTATCGGCACGCAGGAGATCCTGGAAGCGATCATTGCACAGATTCCGCCGCCGAAAGGCGACCCGCAGAAGCCGCTGCGTGCGCTGGTCTTCGACTCGCACTACGATTCCTACAAGGGCGTGATTGCCTATGTCCGCGTAGTAGATGGGACGCTGCACGAAGGCGAGAAAATCGCTATGATGGCCACAGGCAGCACCACCGAAATATTGGAGATCGGTTACTTCCATCCCCGCCTGGTCTCCTTGGAGACGCTTTCCGCGGGTGAGGTGGGCTACATCGCGACCGGCTTCAAAAATGTGAAAGATTGCCGCGTGGGCGATACCGTGACGGTACCCACCGCGCTCGGTCATGTCGAGCCTCTGCCCGGTTACAAGCCGGCCAAGCCAATGGTGTTCGCGGGCATCTACCCGGTCGAAGGCAACGAGTACCCACTGCTGCGCGATGCGCTGGATCGCCTGAAACTGAATGATGCCTCACTCTTTTTCGAGCCGGAGACTTCGACAGCGCTCGGCTTCGGCTTTCGCTGTGGCTTCCTGGGCCTGCTGCATATGGAGATTATCCAGGAGCGCATCGAACGCGAATACGACCTGGATATTCTGGCGACGGCCCCCAGCGTGGAGTATCACGTGACGAAGACGAACGGCGAGGTGCTTGAGGTGGACAATCCCTCCGAGGTACCCGACCCGGGCGAGATCGAGAAGATCGAGGAACCCTGGATGGATATTTCGATCTTCACGCCCGCTCGCTATATCGGTACGATCATGGACCTGGTAACAACGCGCCGCGGCGCCTTCAAGGAGATGAAGTACATCGAGGCGGAGCGCGTGCTGCTCTCATATAGTATCCCGCTCGCCGAAATGATCACCGACTTCTACGACCAGCTCAAGTCGCGCACGCAGGGCTACGCCTCGCTCGACTACACCTTCGGCGGCTATCACGAGGCCGACCTTGTGAAACTCGATATCCTCGTCAACGGTGTGCCCGTGGATGCGCTCTCGCTGATCTTGCATCGCGACAAAGCCTACGCGCAGGGGCGCCTGCTGGTGGAGCGCCTCCGCAGCCTCATCCCGCGCCAGCTCTTCGAGGTGCCGATTCAGGCGGCCATCGGTTCGCGCATCATCTCCCGCGAGACGGTCAAAGCCATGCGCAAGGACGTGCTGGCGAAGTGCTACGGCGGCGACGTGACACGCAAACGCAAGCTGCTTGAGAAGCAGAAAGAGGGCAAGAAGCGCCTCAAGATGGTGGGCAACGTGGAGATTCCGCAGGAGGCGTTCATGGCGATTTTGTCGCTGAGAGATTGATTACTCCAAATCACTGCTCTCTTGAGTATTATTGTGAAGGAGGCCACTGCTGTTGCTGTGGTGGCGGATACGGTGGCTGCTGCGGCTGTTCCATTGGCGGATAAAGTTGCTGCGAACCCGGGCCGGTCTGCGGATAAGGGCGTAGCTCCGTCGGATCGTATTGCTGCTGACCAGGCCCAGTCTGCTGATTAGGACGCTGCTCCATCGGGTAGAGTGGCTGCGAGCCCTGCCCGGTCTGCGGATAGGGCTGCCTCAGTTCCGTTGGGATATATTGCTGCTGATCTACCGTCGGATACGGATATGACGGATACTGAGGTGCCTGGTCAGCCGTTGGATATTGCTGACCATACGGATATTGCGTTGGCGGGACGGGACCGGACGGCTGATTATAGGGAGGATACTGCGTCGATGAATACTGCCACACCGACTGAGCCCCCATGGTTGCGGCCCCACTTCGATAAGCCATTACTCCGCCAACCACAATTGCAATGGCGGCAAGCAGATATAACCACCAGCCGATACCCAGGCTAATACTGACTCCAGAGGAAGTAGCGCTGCTGTACGTGCCAAGGTTATTACTGAGGTTGATGGCGAGGATGAACTGAGCCAGCAGGCCAACAGCCCCTGCGCCTATGATGGTGAAGATGCCATAGCGAATTTGCTTTTCAAGCGGCATATTCGTTAACCCGAAGGCATTGCTCCTGTAGATCAGAACCAGGGGAACAGCAATTGCTACCAGCGCAGCCAGCATTTCAAACCAGAACAACCCATTAATAGAAGATGCTATCGTTGAGCCGCTGATTGATGCGCTAATAATGATAGCTGAGATTGTGATATAGGGAAGAAAGAAGGAGATGAAAGCTACGGCCCCACCGGCTCCAGCAACGACATAGCCGCGATTTTTTTGCTCTTTCAGCATATCCATTGTCAAGCACCCTTTCCTTCGGCTAGCTGAAGAGCGATTATCTCTATAGATACTGCATTCTCGCCCTCAGACGCCCGGTACAATTATGGGTCCATATTATCATGAATGTCCAGAGATAATCAAGAGATTTGTAATGAGAATGAGAAAATGGACATGCAGAAGGGCCTGGCTTCATCAATGAACTATCCAGGCCCTCTGTGTGTGTTTCTGCACAATCTCCCGTGTCATGCTCACCGAGATTTATTACATCTTTTAAAGGGGCATTGCAGAAAGTGAAGTATGCCCGGTGTAATTCCCCCTGGATGCTGCTGCCAACCTGCGACGTAAGCCATCGTAAAGACTTTGCAGCACCCTTGTTCGGGTTGTTATCTGCAATAGCTGAAGTCAGGTAGTGGTCAATCAGTCAGGGGCTCGGTCAGCCCGCCTGCACGGGCACTAGTGGTCGATCTGAAATACCATCCCTAAGAGGCGTATTGGTTTCTTCATTGGCTGCATAAAATCTCCTTTCGGAATACCAATGCGAGTCCGCATTCGCCTGATGCCAGGGTATGTTCCCTGGATGTATCCCCTATTGGGATATACAAAACTATACCACCATGTTTCAGGAAAGTCAAGAAACGCGCGTTCGATTGCGCCACATAATAAGCACGATCCGGTACCCGATTTACCATAAGCTTGCATCTGCGCCTATAGTATGCTGTAGAATGTATACGTCAGACATTCATCGAGGCGCGCGCTCGTACCCCACTATTTTGCTCAAGAACGAGATCGAGACGCGTGAATCAAGAAGGAGACAAATTCTGCACTGGTAATATGAGAGGAAGTAATGCGATGACTAGTAAGAGACTTCGTCTGTTGGCATTGATACTGGCCATTTTCGCGCTTGGTAGTATTTTGCTCGCGGCCTGTGCTCGGCCAGGGACCCAAACGGGGAATTCTGGCGGTGGATCTACTCCTACCCAAAGCAGTGGTGGGGGTGGCGGCTGCGCCAACGGTACGGTACATACACTGGCGACCTCATTCCAGGAATCGTGCGTCAACGTCGCCAAAGGCCAGAGTTTGAAAATCGTGCCCGCCGCGCAATCACTGCACATTTTCGGCAACGGTTCGTGGGTGAACGGCAGCCCGCAGCCTGCTAAGGAGCCCGGGGCTCCCAGCGTCAATAACCTACAGGAAACGACCAACCCCGTTACCATCGGGCCATTCAACACCGCCGGCACTTTCCACATTTATTGCTCAGTTCATACCGGTATGAACCTGACGGTCAACGTGAAATAAATAGTAGGGGCAGGGCGGCTCCTGTCACTGCGGAGCTGCCCATCGTTGCGAATTCAGAGCAATGTATTGTTGGGAATAGGAATCCTGGTCTAAATGTTTTATATTCTTGAGTGGTTGCTGTATCATAGAGGTAGATACGCCAAGCTGGACTGTACGCGCGTTTTAATTCAGTGTAACCAATAACACTTATCCAGCGTATACAGTAGTAGATTTAAGTGGTACGTGGAATAGTAAAGCAGCGCGATACAACGGGGTATAGCCAGTATCAGCAGTACCCGCTCGTATAAAAAGTCTCGTCGATTGTATTGTAATTTCTACCTTTGCATGACAAAAGAGGGAAGAGCATGTCAAGCGCAAATGGCACACCGGACATGAAACTGAATCGCGCATTAGAGCTGGTGGGTGGCTCTATCGATCCTGAAATTGCCGAAACGTATACCTCACTCGAAGAACGTATCCTGGCCCAGGCGTTGGAAAATGTCGAGCTGGCCGAGCAACGCCTGCGCGAGATTCAAAAGCTGGTCGGCGACCTGGATGCCGTCCTGGTATAATCGTCCCCGACTCGTGCTAAAGGTATTTGCCTTCTCGAACTATCCATTCGGCAAATAGCACGAGCAGGTCCGGGCATGCTTCGCGAGCCGCGCCTGTTTCTCTTCCTAATTCAGCCTGCCGTTACTGGCGGCTTTTTGCTGGTCTTTGTCGAGCCTTGCAGCGTGGGTATCCAGCCCTTATGCGTCCTCCTCCACAACTGCCCCTGACTGATTTGTCGTAGATACACCTGGTGCATTCTTTATCGGTGGCGTGGACACAGTCGGAGGCAGGATGCAGGTAGCTTCGTTGACGGCTTTCTGCTGCGTGGAATGCCAGATAGAATCGACCAGTGAACCTTTGACGGTCCCCTCCGTATGCGTGAGCGCCTTCTCAGCTATGCCGCTGATGTTGCTTAAGGTGAAATGGGATGCGCCAACCAGGGCCAGCAGGCCGGCTACAGCCGTCACTCCCTTGATCACCACACCAAGATTCGCGACAACCACCACCAGTGCGATCACGAGGACGATGAGAACCAGGAAGAGGGCAAGGAAGTGGAGTAAGAACAGCGGCCAGGCCACGCGCACCACTTTCCACATATAGCGCGTGCCATGCGCTGACGGATCGACGTACGAGAGCGGGTTGCGCGCGCCCGTAAGGATGTCGTACCAGATGTGTGCCTGATTATGCAGTTGCTCAGGGGCATATGGCGTATCGTCCTGCATCACGCGATTTGCAATGGCGGCCCGGCCCCAAACCATAACGCTATTCGAGATGGCGCCTGTCGCAAAGGGCGGCAGGTAGGGTCCCAGGAGCGGGATATACTCGCCGCAGATTTGATTTAGCCCATCTTGATCGAGCGCGAATCGCACGCTGGGATAATACCAGCGCAGTGCGGCCAGGCTTTGCCCCACTACGTAACTCCTATGCACAGCCTTCGGGAAATTTTGCAAGGCATCCTGGATTTTCAAATCCCAGAAATAGAGGCGCTCGTTGATCCCCCCCAGAACTGACTGGAGGGTTTCCACTCTGCTAGCATCGAAGTGACCGGAACAGAGCTTCTTGATCTCGTCTCTGAGCACGCCGGAATAGGTTGCATTAGGACTGGGGGCGACATCGCTATCGATAGGGATAGCGTCAACGATCAGAATGCTTGCCAGGAAAATGATGTGATCCATCAAGGCACGAATCTTTTCGCGTGATGTATTGAATTCCGGCAGAGCTATCAACTTAGCGCCGTCCCACGCTTCTGGATGCGAGGGCTCGCCCTGCAGCAAAAAGCAGCGGCCCAACAGTTCGGCCAACGACCAGCCAAGCGCGACGGCGGCGTGAACCTGCCTCACTTGCTGCTGTACCAGCAAGCCCTGGTAGATCTCGTTGATATCGACCCCCGACTGGAAGACGAGCACTGGCTTCTCTAGATCAGTGCTGATCGGCCCCTCTTGTGGAATATTCCAACTTGACATGGCATTGCTCCCTCGTAGAATTGATCTTAAAAAGAATTGGCCCTATTGTACTACGGGCAGAGCAATTATGGAATCCCCAATGCATGAGCTACAAATCAGGCGCCGGCAGCCCCTCCTGATAGAGTATACTGTCTTGCCGGGTTTATTTTCATTTTATAACAGAATAAGGATAGGATTAACCCTACTTGTTCGACCAGCATCACGTTCGCCGGATAATTGTTCACAGGGTAAAGAAAGCGCGCTTAGAGCGTGAGAATCAGCAAGATTACCTCCTCCACGGAGAAAGGACAGGCATCAATGCATATTTCTTCTTCGCCACGCGACGCGGGCGCCGAGCGAGATGCAGTCGCCGCTTCCACTGCGTTCGCGCCGGTGACCCTGAGCGAAGGGAGCCTCGTCGTTCTGGCGCTGGTTCGTCTATTCGCCGGCCTTTTGTGGTTCCAGCAATTATTTTGGAAGTTGCCCCCAGATTTCGCCAGACTGCACCGCTACGTTGTCGAGGAGGGCCAGTACACCTTTCTGCCCGGCTACTCCTACGTCATCCAGCACATGCTCCTGCCCAATTTTTTGCTACTTGGGGCATTCACCTGGAGCGCCGAATTGATCGTAGCAATCAGCCTGCTCTTTGGCGTGCTTTCTCGCTTCGGAGGTCTCCTCTCTACCCTCCTCGCGCTCCAACTGTACGTCGGCCTGGCCTATGCGCCGGGGGAGTGGTACTGGACGTATGGAATGCTTGTTTTGATCGGCGTTGTCCTTTCCTCCATCCCAACCGGGCGGCGCCTGGGTGTAGATCAGTGGCTTGCGCCCAGGTTGGAGAGAGCCGGGAAAACACGGCGCGTTGCACGCATATTGCGATGGTTCGTCTAGCATATGATATGGAGTGATTTCAAAGGATGTTGAGAACGATTCGCCTGGGGCTGCTCGCGGGGCTGCTGGCCGGGTTCCTCGCATCGCTATTGTTGGTGGTAGACTATGGCCCTGGCAACAGCCTGCATGGCGTAGCACGGTGGTTCGCCCTGGATAGCCCGGGCGCGGGCAGGTTCATAGGCTTTTTACTCATGCTGGTTCTGGGGACAGTCTTTGGAATACTCTTTGGCACAGTCACGGGAAAGCGGCAAGTAACACTGGGGCGCTCGCTGGGAGTGGGCTTGCTGATGGGCGTCATCTGGTGGGTGGTGATGGCTTTTTTCCTTGGCACAGTCATCAATCATCTGCGGTTCAATTTATCGTTCTGGCTGGCTACCTTCGTCCCGCTCCTGGTCTACGGGTTGTTGCTGGGTAGCATTTCTTTTCGTTGGAGGATACAGCAGGCATGATCTTTCGTACTGATAGAGCGTATGAAGCGCCTATTTTGATGAACAAACACTACGCAATCCCGTCGCTCTTCACTCCAGAGAATCTCCTGCGCGATGCCAGGCGGCAAAAAGGGCTGCCGGAGGGCAGTGTTCCCGCCATCTGCGTCCTCGATCCTGACGGCGATCTTGTGGATTACCTCCGCGCGACAGGCCTCGCTCGTCGCCATCCATCCTGGGCCTGCTACCACACGTCGCTCGACACGTTTGTGCATGAACAGTGCGAATACGGCATCGTTGGCCGTGTGGTCGGAGCTCCATTCGCCGTCCTGGTAGCCGAGGAACTATTCGCCTGCGGGTGCCAGTTGCTCATCAGTATCACATCGGCTGGACAAATCATCCCCCTGGCCCAGCCGCCCTACATTGTGTTGATCGAACACGCCCTGCGAGATGAAGGAACGAGCTACCACTATCTGCCGCCCTCACCGTATAGTTCGCTCAACCCGCGTCTCGCAGAACAGCTGATGAAGAACTGGGATCATAGCTGCGTGCATCTCTTCGCGGGCAACGCCTGGACTACCGATGCCCCCTTTCGAGAAACAGCGGAGGCAATCGAGGCGTGCCGGTCCCAGGGTATTATGGCTGTGGAGATGGAGGCGGCGGCTCTCTATGCTCTGGCATGCGCCAGGCAGAAGAATATTGTCTGTTTCGCCCATGTCACCAATCAGATGGGGCAGAGCGAGGGTGACTTTGAAAAAGGAAATGCTCAGGGAAGCTTGACGGCCTTGCAAGTGCTCAGTCAGACAGCAGCAATCCTTCCTCATATATACGCCTGATCACATCCTCGATCTCCGGCTCCTGGAAAGTGACATCGCGCAGCGTATAGCGCGCGCCCAACCAGGCCACGAGTTCGTGCGCTGGGATGGCGTCACGTTCGAAGCTGAGCCAGATGCGTGGGGCCTCCACCTTTGCCAGGCAAACGCCCGCTGGGAGTGCCGGAAGGGTTGGCAGGCCCTGCTCGTCGCGTGGAAGCGAAGCAAGGTCAGCCGGGCCACATTCGGCGATGAGTGTGCGCTTGCTGCCGAAACGCAGGCGGATATCGTCAATGGTGCCATCATAGAGCTTGCGCCCGTGATCGATGATGAGCATGCGCTTGCACAGCATCTCGATGTCGTCCATATCGTGAGTGGTAAGCAGGATTGTCACACCCTGCTCGACATTGATGGCCCGCAAGAAAGCGCGGATGCGTGCTTTTGCGACGACATCCAGGCCAATCGTCGGCTCGTCCAGGTAAAGCAGTTCAGGGTCGTGCAGCAGCGCCGCCGCGAGGTCGCCGCGCATGCGCTGGCCCAGCGAGAGCTGGCGCACGGGCGTATCGATGAACTCGCTCAGGCCGAGCAGCCCGCACAGTCGTTCGAGGTTGGCTTCGTGGCGCTCTTCCGGCACGCGATAGAGGTGACGCAGCAGGCGCAGCGAATCGATGAGGGGCAGGTCCCACCAGAGCTGCGAGCGCTGGCCGAAGACGACGCCGATGCGGCCCGCCAGTTCTCTGCGCTGGCGCTGGGGATCGAGGCCCGCGACGCGTACAAGCCCGGCGCTGGGCATCAGAATGCCGGTCAGCATTTTGATAGTTGTAGACTTCCCCGCGCCGTTTGGCCCAATCAACCCGATCATCTCACCGCGCTCGATGCGCAGCGATAACGCCTGCACGGCTTCGACTATGCGCACCTGCGGATCGACAACGCTGCGCAGCCCGCCCAGCAGACCGGGTCGTCTTCTGGCTATACGAAACGATTTGCTGAGGCCGTTGGCCTCGATCATGCTTTCCATAGCATATACCTCCTTTTCTCATAGCTTTTGTGACTCCCTCGTTTCAATAAGCATCCCGGCCCAAAACTTTTTTGGTCCGTCAACTTCCCCCTGTGACACCGCATTAACTCCCCGTACTTTCGTAATGACGCACTCCAAAGCCCCATGCCCATACGGCCACGCCCGCGAAGGCCAGCGCGACCGGTGGCGAGAGAAAAGCAACCCACGTGGGCAAACCCAGCGGCAAGGGGCGCTCCAGCAGGTAGCAGGTAGACAGGTACGTGCCAAAAGCCAGCGGGAAGACGAACAAGAGTATGCTCTGTATGGCCTGATTATAAATGCTGATCGGATAGCTCAACATCTCGCGCCCGCCGTAGTAGAGAATGCTGGTCAATTCGGTCGTCTGTACCGTCCAGAAGCACATGGTCGCTCCGAGCAGCAAGATGGAGATGAAGATCAGAGAGCCGCTGGCGATGCCGAGCAATAGCGCCAGCAGCTTGAGCATCGTCATGCGCATGCCGTGCAGCAGGAACAGCGCGAAGACAAATCCGAGGACGCCCTGGGTCAGGCGGCCAAGGCGGCGCAGGCGAAATTCGCCGCAGGCCGCCAGGATGAGCGCGTGTACCGGGCGCAGCAGCACGCGGTCGAACTCGCCCCGCCTGATGGTTTCCTCGAAGACATCCAGGCCTGCGCCGAAGAGTTCGGCCAGCCCGAAGCTGAACGATGTGACGGCGGCGAGCAGGGCGACTTCGCCCACGCGCCAGCCGAGCAGTGTCGGGAATGGCACGAAGTACAGCAGCGTCGTGAGAAATTCCAGGCCGGTCACGCAGAAGTAGGTAACGATATCCACGAGGACGTTGGCCTTGTACTGTAACTGAGAGCGAATCTGCATGGCGATCAGGCGACGATAGAGCCGTGCATCGCTCAACATGTTGTCCAGGGCAGTTGACTTACTCATGATGCATTCCTCCCATACTGTTAACCGCCCTGGACAACCACGCGGCGGGTCGCCCGGGCTGTGATGAAGCGTACGAAGAGCGTTATGGCGATCAGCCACCCGAGCTGGCGCAGGAATTCGAGCAGCAGATCGATGCCGGTCAGTTTGCCCAGGAAGATTTGCGCCGGAACACTCATCAGGCCACTGAAAGGCAGCCAGTCGGCGATGGCGCGCAGCCAGCCGGGGAAAAACGGCAGCGGGACGTAGTTGCCGGTGAAGATCAGCGCGATTACAGTGGCGAGCGTACCGACGGCGCGCGCCTCGAGCAGCCAGAAGGCAGCCATGTTGAACAGGACACGGTAGGCGATGCCGGTCATGGCACCGAGCGACAGGCTGAGCAGGAACGGCGGCCAGAGTTGCCAGGTCAGCGGCACGCCGAAGCGGAAGAGCAGCATCCCGGCCACGTAGGTGGGCAGGCCGCGATAGAGCAGGTAGTAGCAACTACGCCCGACCTCGCGGCTGAACCAGTACCAGTAGAAGTCGCAGGGTTTACTCAGGTCAGAAACAACTTCACCCGAACGGATGGTGAGCATGAGGTCATACCAGCCGAAGGTAAGGACGATCATGACCATCGACTGTACGAGCCAGACGTAGCGCATTGCATCGTTCAGGTCATAGCCGCCGGCGCTGCTGCGCACCTGGTAGAGGGCGATCATGACGTAGCTGAAGATGATCCCAAACACGATGTTGGTGAGCAGCCCGGCGATGTTGGCCCAGCGATAGATGAGCTGGCGCCGGAAGGCCGTGCGGGCAACTTCGATGTAGAAACGCAGCATCACTTCCTCTCCTGTTTTTTCCAGCACAAAAACCCAGCAACCCACCGGACAGGGGGTTCTGGTTTCCTGGTCTTACTTTTCGCCCATGCAGAAATGCGGGATAGTCGATGAACTACCCCGTGTCCGCTTTGCTTTGCAAAGACGTTGCACAGTTTACCACGTCATGGTAAAATTGGTCAACTATTTTGTGCTACTATTTTTTAACAGGAGCAATCATTGTGGAAGCAGCGCTCATCAGTCCATCAGGTCGCACTCCGCTTGGGGCTACGGTTTTGTCGATAGGCCGCAAGGCGGACAACACGCTTGAGATCCAGGATGCCAAGGCGTCCTCGCACCATGCCGAAATTCGTCCAATGGGAGAGGGATATTGTATTGTTGATGTGGGCAGCACGAACGGCACGTTTGTAAATGAGCAGAGACTTGGTCCTAATACTCCTCAATTGCTGCATCCAAACGATATCATCCGCATTGGCGATACGCGCTTCACGTTTGAGGCTCAGGCTCCTACCGCGACGGTTTTCGATGCGCCACAGAATAATCCGGCTTACCTGCCAACCGTGGCAGCAGGCCCGTCTTACGTACCTCCGATTCAGAACAACCCGAATAACCCGTCGCCAGCACCTTATCCCGATTATAATCCCCCTCCCGCTTACCCTACTCCCAATCAGAATGCGCCTTACAGTGCAACAGAGGCGGCTCCATCGCCCTACACCTCCTACCAGGGTGGTCAGCCACCCCCACCGGTCTACAACGCCCAGTCGCCCTACCAGCAGCAACCACCGTATTATCCGCCCTACGGCCAGGGACAGCCGCCAGCGCTGTCGTCCAAACCACCAGCCACCTCACTCATGGCCAGATTCAGAAGCGACTCCCGCTTCAGGCTCGTCGTCATTGGGGCGGGCGTGTTGCTACTGATCCTCATCATCGCGGGGGGTATAGCGATAGCCGGCAGTGGTTCGTCGCCGACAAAGACACTGACGCAATACTGCAATGATTTCAAAGCCGGGGACTTTAATTCAGCCTACGATCTCTTATCGTCGAACGTGCAATCGACCGTGTCAAGGTCACAATATATTGCCGAAGAACAGGGGGTTAATCAGGCCGGAGGTGTAACGAACTGTTCAGTGACGAATGTGAATGAAAGTGATCCATCCGCTACCGGCAACATTGTCTACACGTTTGGCGATGGGCGGACGCTCACGGGCAGGTATACGCTGGTCCTCCAGAACGGCACATGGAAGATCAGCAACGAAGTTGCCAGTTAATTAGCGGATTCAGGTTGACGGCACCGAGCATGCTATTCTCCAGGAGGGATGGCCCGCCAATCGACGAGCGCGTCGAAGTAGCGCAGCGCGGTCGTATCGCCGTCGGCGGCCCAGCCGTCGGGATGCGGTTGGATGTGGCGACGCAGGAAGAGATGAGCAACCAGCCATTTACGCTGGCCCGTGCCCGCCGGCCCGCGTGACATCTCGGCCTCGGCCTGCTCGAGCAGCAGCGTGTAGATGGTGAGCTGCGCCATGCGTTCGACCAGCCCGCGCATGGGCAATAAGGCTTGCTCGCCTCCCGCCTCGATCAACTCCCGCATGCGCTCAATGAGTTCACGCACAAGCGACTGCGCCTGTTGTGCCGCAAGTGCAACAACGGGGTGTTGCAGGGCGCGCAGCCGGTGCAGCAACATATTGGAGAGCGCACTGGCCGCCCCTTCGCGCTGCATGGCACGCGCCACGTCCAGCACGATGACATTGCTGGAGCCTTCCCAGATGACATTGACGATGCAGTCGCGCAGCAGGCGGGCGTTCGGCCAATCCTCGACATAGCCGTTGCCGCCGCGAATCTCCAATGCCTCGAGTGTGACGTACTCGCCGCGCTTTGGGATGTAGTACTTACAGAGCGGAGTAAGGATGCGTAGTAAGCGGCGGTCCTCCTCCACGCCGTGCCGGTCTACGCGCTCCAGCACGTCGGCGGTCTCGAACGCCAGAGCTGCGCAGCCTTCGACCTCGACCAGCAAATCGACGAGTTGGCGGCGCATCAACGCGTGGTCCGCCAGGAGGCGCCCGAAGACGACCCGCCCTCGCGCATGAACGAGGGCTTCGAGGAAGCTGCGGCGCATGGCGGCCAGCGAACCGATGGCGGCCCAGATACGCGTCAGGTTAATCATCTCAGTCATCTGCACGAAGCCACGGTCGAGTGCGCCCACCTGGTAGGCCTGCGCCCCGTGTAACGTGACCTCGCCCGTGGCCATGGAACGCGTCCCCAGCTTGTCCTTGAGGCGGTTGATGCTGTAGGCGTTGCGGACATTGCGGGTGCCATCCTCGAGCGTTCTGGGGACGAGGAAGAGGCCAAGCCCGCGCGTCCCGTCCGGGGCACCCTCCGGCCGAGCCAGCGTGAGGATGATGTCGGCGGCGACATTGGAGCAGAACCACTTATCGCCCCACAGTTCCCATTCAGGCTGGAAACCCTGCGCGCCGTCGATGCCGCCGGCAACTGCCCGCACACGCGGCCTGGCAACCGTGGTAGTCTGGCCTACATCCGACCCGCCCTGCTTCTCAGTCAGGAACATGGCCCCCTGTTTCAATTCGCCGATGGTTAAGGCGGTGAGGCCAGGCAGGAAATGACGCTTCAACTGCTCGCTGCCGTATCGTTCCAGCACGCGGGCGAGCGCGTCGGTCATTGAGACGGGGCAGAAGACGCCGGATTCGGCCTGCATCCCCAGGTAGCCCAGGGCAAACTTGACAGGCTGTGGGACGCGCCCTGGCCAACCCAGCGCGCCCTCGCGGTGGCAGCAGGCTGCTATGGCGAAATCCTCGTAGGCGATGCGCTCCAGTTCGTTGTAGGCGGGATGAAAGACTACCTCGTCGACGCGCTGGCCCTTTTTATCGAACTGCACCAGCTCTGGCACTGCCCTATCAGCTTCCGTCGCCAGCTCATCCATCTCGCACGAGGCCACCGACCCCATGTGGGTGAGTACCGGCTGGGCCAGCTCAAACTCATCGGCGGAGAGGTGGCGCTGCAGCAGAAACGCGAGGTCGTGATCAACACTGTAGAAGTTGATGCCTTCGGTATCGGGCATCAGAGTGGATGGGTCTGGAGTGGTGGACATGGTGAGTATCCTTTCGCGCCGGTCGCTCGTGTTTATAAATGGAAATTACAAAGCCGCTCTTCATTTGTTATTTCGAACAGTATTGTAGCATATTCGGTTCCCTGGCCGCCCCTGTGGTCGCCAGGCAGCCACATCATTGAAGGATATCATCGGTATGCAAGCCGCGCTGATTATCAATCCCACCTCCGGTATATCGTCGGTGACGGAGAAGCGCATGTCACCCGAAGAGACCGAGCGAACGATTCTTGAAGGACTGCGTGCCTGCAATATCGAGCCGGATATCTACCACACGACGCCTGAAGAGACCGGCAGTGGGCTGGCCCGGCGACTGGCGGAAGAACATGTCGAACTGGTCATCGCCGCCGGCGGCGATGGCACAATTCACGCCGTCGCTAACAGCCTTGCCGGTTCTGATAGCATCATGGGCATCATCCCCACCGGCACGATGAACAACCTGGCGCACAGCCTCAATATTCCTGATACTATCCCCGACGCCTGCACAGCCATCGCCAAAGGCGAGACGCATACGATCGATCTAGGGAAGGTCAATGACCACCTGTTTCTAGAGGTAGCGGGCGTTGGACTGGAAGCAGCCCTTTTCCCTGCCGCCGAGGAAATCAAGCACCCCGGCTTCCTTTCGACCGTGCAGGGAGCTGCGAAGGGACTGAAAACCCTGCTGAGCTTCAAGCCAACGCGCTTGAGCATCAGCAATGGGCACGGGCGCCGCCTCTATAGGGCGTTACAGGTGACGATCTGTAATGCGCCTTTCTATGGCGCGCATCTTCAACTCGCACCGATGATCCTGATGGATGATGGGCTACTGGATGTGATAATCTATCGAGACTTCAGCAAGCTCGAGTACCTGCGGCACGCGGTCTCCATCAGCCAGGGAAGGCGGCCATACCAGCCTAAAATCCAACACTTACAATTAAAAGAACTGCACATCGATGCCGATCAGCCGTTGGAGATACAGGCCGACGGAGAAGTGATCGGCAATACGCCTGCCAGCATTTCAATCTTGCCGAAAGCCCTGCGCGTGCGCGTCTCTGGGAAACCTGCGCCCGGGCTGGACAACAAGGGTCAGGCAGATGAGTTGATCACACCGGCATCGCGGAGCTTCCAAAAGGAGGGAACGCATCGTGAATAGGACATCAAAAACACCACGTCCAACCAGTCAATCGGACCCGCTGGCATCACAACAAGGTACTTCGCAGGTTAACCCTCCGACCCTTGCCAGCACCATCGAGCAAAATGTCAAACCGGCGGTTACAGAGGCGCAAAAGGTAGCAGCCGAAACGTCGGTATCCGGGCGGCACGCTGTTTCGCGCGGTGTGATCTTCCTGTCTTTCTATCTCTGGCTACTCTCCGGGGCCATTTTACTCTCCCTGCTTGCCCGTTATACTCAATTTTTCCCGGGGGATAAAAGCATTGCGCGCACTTTACAAAAAAATCGCAACCCCTGGCTGCGTCGTTTTATGACCGCGATTTCCGAGCCCGGTTTTCCACGCGTCGGCCTTCCGCTCACGTTCAGCATCGCTGGCATTTTCTGGGCGCTGCGCTTCCGGCTTGAAGCTATCTTCCTGCTGCTGAGCAGTTCCTCCACTCTTCTCAACTGGCTTGTCAAACGGCTGATCAAGCGCCCGCGTCCGACAAGCGAACTGGTCACGGTGGCGCGCGTTATCAACGAGCCCAGCTTTCCCAGCGGCCACGTCATGCATTACATGAACTGGTTCGGATTGCTGATGTATTTCCTGGCGACGAACTGGAAATCGGGCCGGCTGCGCAACATCCTCATTTCGATTTGCACGGCCCTGATCCTGCTCGTCGGCCCTTCGCGCGTCTACCTGGGCGCGCACTGGCCGAGCGATGTGATGGCCGGCTACATCTATGGCGGCCTCTGGTTCGGCGGCATGATGACGATATACCTGCGCATCAAGGCATGGATACATCCGCATACCGGGAAGACGCCGGAGGCGATGAAGCCTTTGCAGCAGCCGGGAGACGAGGAAACAACAGAAATGTGAGATATTCACAAGAGTTCGTGCAAGAACTGGTCACCCTGCATATACCCTACTGGCTCGACGTGGAGATTGGTTCGCATTCCTGGCATGTCTGGCAAACGCAGTTTTATCATACACTCCTCTGGCTCCATTGGGGAAGTCAAGCTCCAAAGCGATCAACCATACGAGCTATAGATGCTGCAACCTCAAACCTCCTTCTCCGTATTACGTGTAGCATATGTTTTCAATTGACACACGGAGAAAACAGAAGAAACAAGTACGTAAGTAGGTGCAGTGCCTTGCTTCAACAGCAAAAAGGAGCCTCTAAAACATGAGAAATAGATATCAACCCTACGGGTACCGCCGGGGAATACGCTTTTTCCCGCATATTGTTCCAATAGCATTCCCGATCATCTTCCCATTCGGCTTCTGGCTGGCCTGGGTTGTGTTTCATGCGCTGTTTGGCTTACTAACCATCGTTCTCGTCGTCGCCCTGGTCGTATTCATCGTCCGAGCGCTTACGGGGAGTGGCTCCAATTCAGCCTGGAATTCGATGAGGAATTCAAGGAGTCAGTGGCAGCAGCCACAACAACCGCAGCAGACGCCTTACTATCAGCCACCCCAGCCACAGACGCCTTACTACCAGCCGCCACAGCAGCCCGGTCAGGAGCAGCCTTACCAGCCTTATGGACAGGGCTACCAGTCGGGCCAGACGCCGTACTACAACCCTTCGGGGCAGCCCGGCGAAAACGAGCAGGCTCAGTCGCAGTATCCCCAGCAGATGCCGCCGATGGAGCAGTAACCGGGTGTTATTGTGATCGTATGGTTAGCGCAAGGAGCACCGCTACGACAACCGGCTTGAGATATCGCTTGCCATGTATGTATCGTAGCGGTGCCCCTTTTACGCTTTCCAGGCATAGGGTGAAATCTATTCATTTCTTAAACGCGCATCACGGAACGAGAATCCCGCGACCGCGCAGCTTGCCGCTGTCTAGATCATGAATGGCATCGAGGGCGGCATCGAGTGAGTACACTGCAGTGTGAAGCTTCACTTTGCCCTGGGCAGTCAGGGTCATTAGCTCCGCCAGGTCATTGTAGGTGCCGACCAGGTTGCCAATGAAGTTGATCTCTCTAGAGATAATGTCAATCGTCGGGACATTCAGTGCGCCACCATATCCGATGATATAGTGACTGCCGGCGCGGTGCAACATAGCAATTGCGTCGTGCTCGGCCCCCTGCTCGCCGACAAAGTCTATCACTGCCTCAGCTCCTTGCCCATCGGTAAGTTCTTGCACCTTCGCGACGTGCATCCCATCGGCTACTACGGTATGATCAGCGCCCCAGCTACGAGTCAATTCAAGCGCTGCGGGCGAGCGGTCCACAACGATAATTTCGGCTGGGGTCAGCGCTTTGAGACACTGGACGCCAATATGACCCAGACCACCTGCGCCAATTACCACCGCTTTCGTACCGGGATACAGGGTAGGGGCAGCCTTCTTGACCGCATGGTAGGCAGTCAGACCAGCATCAGCGAGAGCGGCGATATCTTTAGGTGCCAGACTCGGGTCCAGCTTGACGACCGAGCGTGCGCTCGTCTTCAAGAAATTTGCCATCCCTCCATCAACTGAGATGCCTGGAAAGGACTGGTTGGAGCAGTGCATATCGTTGCCAGCACGGCAAGCGCGGCAGAGTCCGCAGGTAATCAAGGGGTGAACAATGACTGTATCACCAACGGCCACATTGCTGACCGCCGATCCGATCTCCTGCACCCAGCCAGCGTTCTCATGGCCCAACGTATAGGGCAGGGTGACCCCCGATCGGTCTGCCCATTGCCCTTCAATGATATGCAAATCTGTCCGGCACAGTCCTGCACCGCCAATGCGCACAATCACATCGTGCGGACCTGTTACCTTCGGTTCCCCTACCTCCTCAACCTTCGGAAGTTCTTCATACTGGTGCAAACGAACTGCTTTCATATGTACCTCCTTTCATCACTCCTGAGCGCAGATAGACGCCATAGCGGCGTTGGAGGGATGATACTAGATGTACTGCTCGATATTCAGATCTTCTTGTCCGACGAAGCGCGAACCGGGTAGGCCCCACTCGCGGAAGAAATCGCCGGTAGCACGGCATAATGCGACGTTGACATCGCTACACGTGCGAATCAATGACTGGCTGCGCTTCCTTGCACGCACTACGCTGGCACGACTCACTGGTGAGCCATCCGGCTGGGCGATCAGCAGCGCGTCCAGTTCGATAAGCTCTGTAGGAGTTTGATGTATTGTGCGTTGTTCCAGGGAGGTTAGTAATGCTTGCCGCGCCTGGTAAGTCAGGAAGGTCAGGTATGGGCGAGGTTTCCCACGCCGAGGCGTATACTCTACCCCCAGAGGATCCGCTTGAATATCTGGGATAATGCGACCTTCGCTGTCCAGGGAGCCAACATTACCGATGCGCAGCCGTAGCAGTTCTGCCAGCCTCAGACCGCTGCCAATCAGTGCTAGGAGGATCAAACGCTCTACTCCCTGTTGGTCAGAAGCAATCAAAGCAGGGGACGCAACCCTGCCCGGCAAGGACCGCCAGGGTACGTTTACTCCATTCAAGCGAAACCAAATCTTTGCTCCCATTACGAGAGCAGAGACCTGGCTTTCGGTGTATCCAGCAAGGGCAGATGCAAAGGAAGCCAGCGCCTGCTCGGCCACCGGTGGTTCTGCAAGCGCTCGTTCCAGGAGCGGCTCCAGATCGTAATTTCCGGTCATAGCGCGAAACCGCTCCAGACTGGCTACTGAGGTACGTACCCATGACTGCTCCCGGCAGCGCTGTGCCAGGATATCCGTCATGCTGCGGACCGACGGGAAGGTCAGCAATTCTCCTTCGCGACGGCCAGCCAGGACACGTGTGACATTCATCGGTGGCCTCTCATGTTAATCTGCTCCTGGATCTTCTCGCGCAGGAAATGATCGCGCAGCACTACCTTGCACGACTCTACTCCCTGCACAGCCTCCACGCGCTTGCGAATCTCCTGTCCGATATTGGTGGCAAATTTCGATGGGCAGAGCGGGCTGGTCAGGTGAAAATGTACAGTCACCTGACCACCTTCGATCTGCACGTCATCCAGTAGCCCCATTTCGGCTAGCGAACGGCGAATTTCGGGATCGCGTGTCGAGCCTGCCGCTGCTCGCACGGCCTCAACATCAATCGTCATCGTGGTCCTGTCCCTGCAACACCAGTCTCAGTCGCTGGCCGTGATGCAATATAGGCCTGCTTGCGTTGGGCAATCTCATCGTTGGCAATTGTCTTGAGCTTGCTGTCGATGTCAATGCCATAGAGCCGAGCAATATTGGTACCGATGATTTTCTGTTTGATCTCATCCGTGAGATCCACTCCATATTCCTCTTTCAAATCGTCTGGCAACTCGAAGGCCATAAAATCATCGAGTAGCCAGTGCGGATACCAAATGGGGAAATCGGTCCCCCATATGATCCGGTCGGGTCCGATCCAGAAGAGCAGGTTGGCCATGATTTCGGCAAAGTGTCGGGGATTATTGTGAACAAACATATTCGCTACTGCGAGCGAACCGTATACATTGGGGCAGCGCGTCGCAATCCAGCAGAAATCGTCCAGGCGCGGTAAGCCCACGTGATCGATAATAAAGTTCAGTTCAGGGTACAGCCAGGCTGGCTCGTCAATGTCTCGAACATCAAACTTGGAGAGGGAGAGTGGCTCGACAGCGGGACCTTTGTGGAAGTGCATGTTTTTCACGCCCAGCTCGATACACTTCTCATAGAGGGGGAAGACCATGGGATCATTTGCGCTCCAACCACGGGAGGTGCCACGCCACTCGGCAGTATACCATTTGAAGCCCTTTACACCGCAGTCCTTAATCTGCCGTTCCACTTCTTGCACTGCATCGGGCATGCGCGGGTCAACACCCCCCAAAGAAATAATGCGCTCTGGGGCTCGATCCCGCAAGGTGGCGTTGCGGTCTGCATTCGTAAAGCCTGTGTGGTAAAAATCCATCAGCACCTGAGTGGAGAGAATGGTCATATCGGCGTCGCCCTTTATAAACATCTCCTCCAGATACCAGTCAGGGTCAACCTTACGGAACTGTTTTTCGTAGTCCATCGTCCACTTCTTATCAGGTGGATTGAAGCCGGTGTGGAAAGCATAGAATGTCTCGATGAAGGCCTCGCCAAAGCGGTTCTTGCAGTTCTCCTTGCTGGCATCCCAGAAGCCGGTGTGTGCATCGAAGACAAAAGATCCGTTCTTCATTGATCGATCCTTTCACGCAGTTAACACGTAGGAGAAAAGGGAGCATGGGTGTGCTGACTACACGTACTTGGGACAATCGTTGGCCAGGTTGAGTAAATAACGTGTTTTCGAGGACGCACTTCGAGAAGGCACTGAAGATAAATACCGGTCTATAAGAATTTATACCATAAAAACCGGGCAAATTATAGAGCTACCAGTACTATTTTGACGGAGGTTACTAATTAATGCCGCCAAGGATCTCTTAGGTGACTTCCTCCGGTATGCCGACCAGGTGCGGGCGTTTCTCGGCGATCTCTGCCATTTACGAACAATCAAGCGAAACAGGATCTCCAGATGGTCAAAGTCCAGCAATAGATTGCGGGGACATTTCATAGCGAAGCGCGAGCAACAGCCTTTTGTCACATTCGCTGTTATCCTTCATTGTGCCGTTCTCCCTCCATCAACCGGCACCACCTGCCCGGTAATATAGCTCGCCCCCTCCGAGGCCAGGAATAGCACAATCGGCGCAATCTCCCCAGGCTTACCAATCCGCCCCATTGGCGTCATGGCGTTATAGATGCCCTCAGCACGCTCGATAATGGCCTCCGTCATGCGAGTTCTAAACATGCCTGGCGCGATAGCGTTGACGCGGATGCCGCGTCCACCCCACTCCACAGCCAGGGCGCGCGTCAGGTTGATGACGGCGGCTTTGCTGGCGTTGTAGCCGACGGTGTTTAACTGTCCACCTCCGAGACCGGCGATGGAGGCGACATTGACGATGGCGCCCCTGCCGCGTTCGAGCATGTGCCGCCCGACGACCTGGGACATCAAGAATGTGCCGGTGATGTTGGCGTTGATGACCTGCTCCCAGCGTTCCAGGGGATGGCTCTCTGCCGGCGCGCCCCATGTCAGGCCGGCGTTGTTGACCAGCACATCGATTTTGCCGAGCTTGTCGAGTACCTGCTGTACCGTCTGCTCCACGGAGGAGGCATTCGCAACGTCGCAGGTCATGCTGTTGACGGAAATGGCGCGCTCCTTCAGAAATTTTTCGGCCTCGGTCAGCCATTGCTCGCGCCTCGCCGTAATCACCACTTGCGCGCCCGCGTAGCCGAAGGCGTGAGCGATCTCCAGGCCCAGACCGCGCGAACCCCCGGTGACAACGACAACCTCGCCTTTGAAATCAAAACTAACGGTACCCATAGAGGCCTCCTCTGTGTTCATATCATCAATTGGTATTATATCCCAGCTTTGCATTGCTCTGCTTGGGAGAATAGGCTGCTTGCTATCTTGCACTTTTTACATGTTATAGTAACCGTTGGGGTATACGGTGAGAACGTGCCGAATTTGTAACCTGATTGCGTATAGAAGTACACATAGATAAATTATTTTAGATCATATATTGATGTACTTATTTATAAAGAAGAGATTACGGGAAAGTGTGGTATCCCAAGTGTTCAGTTTGTCACATAAAAAAGAAAGGAGCATCAAAGATGCGGAGGAACACCACGAAACATTTGCTGGCAGCAAAATTTTGTCTATTGCTGCTCGGTGCCATTCTGCTTTTAGCAGCTTGCGGAGGTGATTACAAGAGCCCAGGCCCTAATAGCACGCCGTCAAATGGGTACAATATCATCTATATTCTCGAACAGGGATGCAGATAGTACCGATTTTACATATACGGTGACACCCATAGCTCCGTGCATTGATGCTACCCTCCTGCAGATAGTCTTTCGCAGGAGGGTAGCACTTTTTCTATTTTATTTATCGTAACTGGAAAAAGAGAGTTCGCTACAGTGTGACGAGCCTGTTAGCAAATGGTATGATTTTATGAGACAGGTAGCTACCTGTAATACCCAGATGCCACAACCGAAGATGATCAAAGGATAACAAGGCAATCATGACAACCCGTACCAGGAACAGCCCTCAATTTCATATGGACAGGGCGGAGCAGCGTCGCCTGAAAGATCTTCCCTGGGAGGTGCCTCTGGCGGATTGGCCGGAGCACGGCGTAACGCCACTGGCGATCCGGCGTGGAGAATCGCGTCACCCGGTGATTTTCGTCGAGCGAGAGGGCGTGCGCTATGCCATCAAAGAGACAACGCCGCATATGGCGGAGCGCGAGATTCGCAACCTGGGCGAGATCGAATTCCGCGGGATCCCTACGCTCAGCCCTGTTGGAACAGTTACGGTTGCTGATGAGCCGATCCTGCTGGACGAAGGCGGGAAGGGTCTGGCGCCGCAGTACATCAGCGGGGACCGCGGCTATACGGTGACGCACCTCGCCTCGCGGGTAATCCCGCACTCGCTGCTGTTTCGCCTGCCGCTTTCTCGCAAGACGAAGCAGCGCCTGATGGGGGCTGTCGCAGTGCTGATGGTCGAGCTACACGAGCACGGCATATACTGGGGCGACCCCTCGCTGGCAAACCTGCTGATCCGCATCGATGGGCGGCGCGTCCTGGCAATCATGGCCGATGCTGAGACGGCTGAGATCTTTCCCCAGCCCATCGAAGAAGGGTTGCGCCAGCAAGACCTGGAGCTGTTCCACGAGTCATTGATCTGGCAGGCCGAGGACCTGCGCCAGGAGCGAGGCGTGGGGGAAGATGTCGAAATCCTGGAGGAGAGCGATTACCGTTATTTCGAACGGCGCTATAACTGGCTGCGGCGCGAACACGCGCGATTGAAGTCGGCGACCTCTATGCCGACCTTTATCCAGGTTGAGCGCTTCCTGGATCGTCTGAACCGGCTGGGGTTTTCCTTGCTGAGTATGAACGGGGCCGTCCTCTCGCCCTTCGTGAGCATTTTGCCGGGCTGGTACGTACACCGCATTCACGAACTGCTGGGTATTCAGATACCACCCAGGTATGCTCGCCGCTTCTATAATATGATCCTCGGCCACCAGGCCATCATGAGCGAAGCGCTTAAACGCGAGGTGTCGATTGAGGAGGCCGCGCAGGACTGGTACGAGCACTATCATCTCCCTACCGTGCTGCTGCTGCGCAAGACGCTGACGAGCGACCAGGACCCGTTGGAGGCATACTTTGCCATCATGCGGCACAAGTGGAAGCTGAGCGAGCAGGAGGGACACGAGGTACCACTGGACGAGGCAGTTGTGGACTGGGCCATGCGCAAGGCGGAAAAAGGTTCGCTTGGTACATTCGACCCCGCCGGCATCGCGACGTGGTGGAGAACGCGCAAATCGGCGGCGCAGGCCCTCGAACCGCCGATGATCGAACGAGAGAAGCTGGAGCCGTTACTTTCCGAGAGTGAGCAGCCCCTGATGCGCCTGCCATCCACTCAACTGGAAGAAGTCTTGCAGGAAAGATTGGACAAAGACGAGTAAGAGGTGACAGGATGGCATAGCCTCTTCATGCGCTACCGGCTATGGCGTCCTGTCACCTCTTACTCAAATTATTCTTCGGGCTCTTCTTCATCATCCTCGGCAGCGCCGTCCATTTCGGCAGCCTTGAAGGAGATCATGTTGCCACGGATCTGCTCTTCGAGGGCGAAGGCCACGTCGCTATTCTGGCGCAGGTAATCTTTGGCGTTCTCACGTCCCTGGCCAAGGCGGATTTCACCGAGGTTGAACCAGGCGCCGCTCTTCTTGACAAGGCCCATCTCCAGGCCGAGGTCGATCAGGCCGCCTTCACGCGAGATACCCTCGCTGTACATGATGTCGAATTCGGCCACGCGGAAGGGCGGCGCGACCTTGTTCTTAACGACGCGCACACGCGTGCGACTTCCCATCACGTCCTGGCCTTGCTTGATGCTATCGATGCGGCGAATGTCGAGGCGCACGGAGGCGTAGAACTTGAGCGCTTTTCCTCCGGAGGTTGTCTCGGGATTGCCGAACATCACGCCGACCTTTTCGCGCAACTGGTTGGTGAAGACCACGGCGGTGTTGCTGCTGCTGATGGCGGAGGTGAGCTTGCGCATGGCCTGGCTCATCAGACGGGCCTGCAGTCCAACGTGCGCGTCACCCATCTCGCCCTCGATTTCGGCGCGCGGCACCAGCGCGGCGACCGAGTCGATCACGATGACATCGACGGCGTTGCTGCGCACCAGCGCATCGACGATTTCCAGGGCCTGCTCTCCGGTATCGGGCTGCGAGATCAGCAGATTGGTAGTGTCAACGCCGCAGTGGGCCGCGTAGGTGCGGTCGAGTGCGTGCTCGGCATCGACGAACGCCGCGTAGCCGCCCGCGCGCTGCGCGTTGGCAATAATATGCTGGCAGAGCGTCGTTTTACCGGACGCCTCGGGACCGTAAATCTCGGTGACGCGCCCGCGCGGAATGCCACCGACGCCAAGCGCCAGGTCAAGTGCAATTGACCCGGTTGGAATGACCTCGACATGAATCTTTGAGACATCTCCCAGTTTCATGATAGCGCCCTTCCCGAAGCGGCGTTCGATCTGCGATAGTGCTTGTTCGATGGCCTTTTCGCGATCACTGGTGCCTGAAGACACGACGGTCGTGCTTCGATCTGCCATAGACTTGTCCTTTTTGTTCATCGACTCTCTCAACTGCAAGGGGACGGCGGCGAAGAAGGCGACCGTTTTGCTCCCCTGCATTCCTCCTTTTTAATGCTCCGCTTATCCCCCATTGCAGGGAGACGTTCCACCGCCTTATGCTGGCAAGAAATAACGATTGTGTGGCTCCTCACCACGTGAAATGGCTTTCCGGTAATCTATTCTCCGGCAGGGTCGCAAAAACGGTAACAGGCTCTCTCCAAACCTGCGCCTCTTCAATGTAGAACGAGTGTACCATAAGTCTATTCACCTGTCAAGAAAATTTGGTTTACTCAAAGATTTAATCGTGTGGAAGTCCGAGGAGACCTGCAACAGAGATGTCCTCGTCGATACTTTCCCAGTGGATTCCGACACCTTGCCCGATCAATTCCCATTGCTGGCGCTGAGCTTCGGTTGCGTGATACAAGCGGGGAAACCACTCCAGGGGAGCGCTGATCTCACGTCCATCTGAAAGACGCACATGTATCTGCTGGGCATCAAAGTATACATCCGTTGCAGATGCAGTCCTATTGAAAATGCTCATGCCATGCCTCCAAAAGTAGCACCGTGTCCGTCAACTCTCAAAACTGTTGGCACTACACTCTTCCCTACACAAGATTATACATTACAATTCTCGCCGCCCTTCGATGGCTCGGCCTAACGTCCCTTCGTCGGCGTATTCCAGGTCGCCGCCCATGGGCAGGCCGCGCGCCAGGCCGGTGACACGCACATTGAACGGCTTCAGTTCTTGCTGGATGTAGTTGGCTGTGTACTCGCCTTCAAAGTTAGGATTGGTGGCGAGGATGATCTCGCGCAGGTGGCTATTGCGCACGCGCTGCAGCAGCTCATCGATGCGCAGGTCTTTCGGGCCGACGCCATCGATGGGCGAGATCGCCCCGTGCAGCACGTGATACAGCCCCTTGTACGCGCCCGTCTTCTCCAGGGCCAACACGTCGAGGGGCTCCTCGACGACGCAGATCATCTCCTGGTCGCGGTTCGGATTGCTGCAAATCGGGCAGGGATCGGTTTCGGTGATGTTGAAGCAGCGCGAACAGTAGATGATGCTCTCTTTGACACGCATGATGGCCTCGGCCAGGCGGCGCGCCTGGTCGGTCGGGCTGCGCAGAATGAAGAACGTCAGGCGCTGCGCTGTTTTGACGCCCACGCCCGGCAGCTTCGAGAACTCTTCGATCAGCGCCGCGACGGGTGGTGCAATATCGCTCATGGTCTAGAACAATCCAGGGATCTTCATGCCGCCTGTCAGGCTGCTGCTCATCTTCTGCTGCGCCTCCGAGACCTTCTCGTAAGCAGCTTTGTATGCAGCGAGCACCATCACCTCGAGTTCGGCGATATCTTCAGCGTTAAACGCCTCCGGGTCGATTTTGACGGAGGTGACTTCAAATTTGCCGCTCAACGTGATCGTTACCGCGCCGCCGCCGGCCGTGCCGGTAAACTGGGTCGCTTCCAGTTCCTCCTGCATCTTGATAAGCCGCTGCTGCATTTTCTGGATTTCGCGCATGTTCATAACAACAATCCACTCCTTACTTTGGATGTATGTCTACTATCCTTGCCGTAAACGTTCGTATCACTTCCTGCACAACGGGATCGCGGCGCGCCTTTTGCTCCAAAGACTCATGCGCCGTCTCCTGTTTATTCTCTCTTATTACGTTCTTTCTGGCAAGTCCAGCGTCGCCGGGGGCATTATCGACATTATCGTTGTACAAATTCGCTGCGGGCGGCGCACCGTTATTCTGCCCATCGTCCGGCTTGGCTGAGGGCGATGCTGGAGGAGCTGGCATGGCAGGCGGTTCGCGGAAGGCTGAGTCTTGTGGGGCTATTGCCGGTGCCGTGCTTGTAGAGAAGAACTGGGAGACAGCGACTGAAGGCGATTGATCGGGTGAAAGCAGATGCACCTGGCACGCGGGCAGGTTGAACTCCATCTGCAGCGCCCATTCCAGGTCCTTATAGCGATTTTCGTCCTTGACGTATTTCAGGTGCGTTGCTTTTTCTGCCTGGATCACCACGACCGGCTGCTCAGCCGTTCCCTCGATGCCAACAACCGTAAAGTAGGCCAGGTAAGCCGCCAGCATCCCGCTCTTGCTCTTCTGCTTCGTGCGTTTCCTCACATTTTCCCAGGCACGCGCCACCTGCTGCACAGTCAGCGCTGGCCGACCGCTACTTTCGTCGCCCTCGCTGCCTGCCCGGGCAATACGTTCCGGTTGCTCCTGCGCTTCGAGCGATGCTACTTCCTGCCTGGCTCGATCCGTCTGCTGCGCGGAGGATGTTTTTTGGCCATCCTCTCCTGGTCTCGTATTGACCAGGGGCGTTCCCTCTCTCCCCTGCCCCGGCACAGCTCTGATCTCTTGCGCTCGCCCTGGTAAATCCCGAACTGGCACTACCGCGTCAGCTTGCGTCGCCCTGTTCTCCTGCGACCGCTCTGGCAACGAAACAGCGGGATGCACCGGCTGACCAGCCTGCACGCGGCGGTGCACCTCGATGCAGTCGAGGGCGGCGAGCTCCAGGCCAAGCTGAGGTGTGCCCTGGTTCTTCTGTGCCAGCTCGTTTTGCGCGAAGATACGCGCGCACTCTGTCAATTCTTCGAGGGCGAACTGCCTGGCGAGCTGGTTGATTTCCCGCATCTCATCTTCGGTCAGGTCGAGAATCTCGGCGGCATTTGCTCCTGCCCTGGTGAGCATCAGGGCCCGCCAGTACTCCATAACCTGCACGTTGACCTGGCGCAGGTCGGCTCCCGCTTCGGAGAGTTCATTGATGAGGTGCAGGACGGCTGAACCGTCGAGCTCAGCGACGCAGGTGATGAACTTCGAGATGGCACGCGGGTCTGCTACGCCAAGCATAGCCTGCACATGGGCCAGCGAGATCTCCGTACCGGCGTAGGCGATGGCCTGATCGAGCAGGCTCAGAGCATCGCGCATTCCACCGGCCGCCGCCCTGGCGATTAGCTCAGCCGCCGAACGTTCGAGCGTGATGCCTTCCTGGCCGGCAACATAGTAGAGATGCTCGACAATACGGCGCGTGGTGATGCGCTTGAAGTCGAAACGCTGGCAGCGCGAGATCACAGTTGGCAGCATCTTATGCACGTCGGTTGTGGCCAGGACGAAGATGGCGTAGCCAGGCGGCTCCTCCAGCGTTTTGAGCAGGGCGTTGAAGGCTTCGGTGGTGAGCATATGGGCTTCATCCAGCACGTAGACTTTGTACTTGCCGCTGGCTGGCGGTACCATGATGCGCTCGCGCAGTTCGCGGATGTTGTCGATGCCGCGATTGGAGGCCGCGTCAATCTCGATAACGTTGAGGGAGCTACCAGCCGTGATTTCGCGACATTGCATGCATTCGTTACAGGGTTCGCCGTCGTGGGGATGCTCGCAGTTGACGGTTTTTGCCAGCAGGCGTGCCGTACTGGTTTTGCCGGTGCCCCTGGGACCGGTGAAAAGGTAGGCATGACGCAAGTTGCCGCTTTTCAGGGCATTCTTGAGCGTCTGGACAATATCTTCCTGGCCAACAAGTTCATCGAATGTTTGTGAGCGCCATTTACGGTAGAGTGTTTGTGAGGTCATGAACCGACTCCCGCCTGCATCCCATTTGACGGGCCGCAAATCCCCGCCGGAGTGAAAGAAAGGCTGTCACAGACAAAACCGATTTTCGCCCGGCCCTGCCGATCGGCGCAATCAGGCTGCCCTGCGGCACCCAGAGCGGTCCATTTACCGTTGCTTCCTCACGAACCTGGCGGGGTTCATAGACATCTGCCGCGCAGGACCCGATTACGCCGATCGGCAGGGCCGGAAGAAAACCGGCCGGTTCCGAACATTTCTGTGGAACACCTGTATTGTACTCTTGTCGGAGGGGATTGTCAATTGCTTTTTTTTGCTGTGATTACCCATTCGTGAGGGCAAGAAGGATGATTTGCTACAGGTATTTCCCGATCAGTAAGTCATATTTTTCTTTCACTTCCGCCGGAATCCTGTCCCGGTCCGTCAGTATGGCATTCGCCAGAGCCGACGGGCATTCGCAGGTGCTGGCGCTACGGTCGGCGGGGATCTTCTTCGCCACGTTGCGCAGGATGCGCTGGGCATTGGTGACGTTAGCGTTAAGATTACTGATAACCATTTCGACGGTGACGGATTCTTGCGATTCGCGCCAGCAGTCGTAATCGGTGGCGCAGGCGATGATGGCGTAGCAGATCTCGGCCTCGCGCGCGAGCTTGGCTTCGGGCAGCGCGGTCATGCCGATGATGTCCATACCCCAACTGCGATAGGCATGGGATTCCGCTTTGGTGGAGAAGAGCGGGCCTTCCATGCAGACATATGTGCCGCCCTCGTGAATCGTGACATCACCCAGTTCGCGCGCCGACTCGAGCAGCAGTTCGCTGAGCGTGGGACAGAACGGATCGGCAAAAGTGCAATGCACGACGAGGCCCCCCTCATAGAAGGTATTTACACGGCTTTTGGTACGATCGAAAAGCTGGTCCGGGATGATGAGGTCGCGGGGCGCGATGTGCTCACGCAAGCTGCCAACGGCGCTCACCGAGATGATCCACTCAACGCCCAGGCTTTTGAGCGCCCAGATATTGGCGCGTGCGGGAATTTCCGTTGGCGAGATGCGGTGCCCGCGCCCGTGTCGCGGCAGGAAAGCCATCGAGACGCCTTCGACCTTCCCGAGCGTAATCACATCGCTGGGATCGCCGAAGGGGGTCGAAACGGCGACCTCCTCAACGTCGGCCATGCCTTCCATACGGTAAAGTCCGCTCCCGCCGATTACTCCAATGGTTGCCTGTGGCATTAGTGAATACCTCCTGAACTTTGCGCCGCTGCTCATATGTTGAAGGGCACACTGCATATGCACTATACGCGCGATTTACTCTCGACTCATCTGCCCGCATTGTAGCAGAAGAGCTACATCGCCGTCGAGAGCGAAAAATCTTGATAAGAGTGCTATCAACGTTTCTAACAAATTTCTTACATTTCGCTTACGTTCTTCTAACAGACACCGGTTTATATTCTTACCAGAGAAACAAAAAGGAACCTGCTCAAGTAAAGCGGGTTCGGACGATTTACTTCAGGTACAGTAACAAAATGGAAGAAGGAGTACAGGAACTATGGCAAACATGACACGCTACAATCCGTTCAATGAGGTCGTTTCTCTGCGTGATGCGATGGATCGACTCTTTGAGGATAGCTTTATCCCCCACGCGTTCAACGGGGTCACCGGGCGCGGCGGAGTGAGCGCGAATCTGTATGAGACGCCGGAGGGCTTTTTCCTCCAGATCCCCATGCCCGGTGCCAACCCTGACACCGTTGAGATTTCCGCTCAACAAGACACCGTGACGTTAAAGTGGGAGACGAAGGTCACGTTCCCAGAAGGGGCGACGGTTCACTGGAACGGCTTCCAGAGCGGCCAGTACCAGCAGTCCTTCACGCTGCCGGCCGCCATCAATTCCGAGCGCGCCGAAGCTAGCTACGCCGATGGCATCCTGACGCTGAACCTACCCAAGGCCGAGCACGTAAAGGCTCGCACGGTGAAGGTTGTGACGAAGAAGTAAGGTAATACCGTTTCATAACGGAAAGCCGAGCAATCTCTGAGATTACTCGGCTTTCGTTTTTTCCTTTGCATGATCGGTGGTTGGAGAATGACGCAAAAGTCAGCAACGTATTGCGCATTTACAAAGAAGATGATAGCATACACTCAATTATGAGCAACTGTTCTATTGAGGTCTAAGCTATGGTCATGGAGCAAGTGCGGAATACGAAAACTTATGAACTCCCATTAGAAACGCTTCGCAGCCTTGCGCCTGATATTGTATGGAAAGCTGCTCCCACCATTACACCTGAATTGCTGCCAACAGAGGTATGCCAGATTGTTGGCAACTGGTATGTTGATAGCAGCAGCGAGGCCAGACGATACCAGACCGGTCAATTTTTCACTCCTTCAGTTGTTGCCCGTTTTATGGCAAATTTGGCTGGTTCACTTCATGATCAAGTACGTATCCTTGATCCAGGCATAGGCGTTGGTATGCTGGCGTGCGCATTATGTGAGCTGGCGCAGCTACAGAAGTTATCCGCGTTGACGATCGTGGCTTACGAATCTGATCCTGCTTTACATACGCTTTGCTCCTTTGCACTACACTTTGCATGTGATTTCTTACAGCAGCATGGAATAGATTTATCGATTGAACTGCATAAGCAAGATTTTCTTGAAGCTATGTCCACTCAATTCAGCAGCCCTTCACTCTGGTCAAATAGTCTGCGTCCAGAGCATCCATTCGATCTCGTAATTCTTAATCCTCCATACTTCAAAGTCAACCAGACCGATGCACGCGCAAAAATTGTAAAAGGCATTGCATTTGGGCGCACCAACATGTATACCATGTTTATGTCTTTAGCTGCGTCATCGCTCCGCATCGGAGGGCATTTTGTTTCTATTACACCGCGTTCTTTTGCCTCTGGTGCGTATTTCAAAGAGTTCCGCCAGCAGTTTTTTAGTACAATTTCTCCTGAACTCATTCACCTCTTTGATTCGAGACGATCCGCTTTTGAAGACGCGGATGTGCTACAAGAAAACATTATTTTCGCAGGGGTCAAAAAAGGAGTAGCGGTTGTCGAGGCCTCCACTGTAACAATTTCCCGCAGTAAAGGGGTCGATGATCTTGCCTATCCACTCGTACAGCAGGCACCAAGACGACTTATTCTTGATGAAAAGCAGAAAGACCCACTACTCCATCTGCCAACAAGTGATATTGATACCCATCTGTTGCAAGTATTTCGAGGCTGGAATAATCGCTTATCGACCTATGGAATGGAAATTTCGACTGGCCCGATTGTTCCTTTCCGCGCTGCTGAACTGTTAACTTCTGTCGAAACGGTTCAACAAAGTCAAGCGGTACCTCTGCTATGGCTACAGCATGTACACCGCATGAACATACAATGGCCTTTACAAAACTTTGATAAACCCCAAGGCATTGTTGCTTACGCCGATCAAAAATTACTCGTTAAAAACACAACACAAATTATCCTACGGCGTTTCAGCGCTAAGGAGGAAGCTCGCCGTATAACAGCAGCAGTGCTAACTGCGAATACATTTGATGAGCCAATGATCGGCCTAGAAAATCATCTCAACTATCTTTATCGTCCAGAAGGAACGCTCTCGTATGAAGAAGCGATGGGGATCGCCGCTTTTCTGAATAGCTCCCTCGTCGATCGCTATTTTCGCATTGCTAATGGCAACACTCAGGTGAACGCCACCGAATTACGCAAGCTACCTTTACCCCCTTTGGAACAGCTCATTCGCATAGGTCAGCAAGTAACCCGGTTGCATATCGAGCAGGATTTTGACGCAACCGAACATGTCGTGATGGAAGAGCTTGGAAAAGATTTAATTCTAGGAAGCGCCGAAGACGACCTCCAACTTCCCATACTCAAAGATTCGAGGATAGCAATGGGTAAAATTCAGGAAGCACAACGCATCCTACAGGAATTGGGTTTACCACCTGCCCAACAAAATGAGATAAGCGCATTAACATTGCTGGCACTCGGCAATCTTGGTGAAGAGACTCCATGGAACAAGATAACAAGCCATACAATCACAATTCACAACATGATGGGTTTCATGAAACAAACCTACGGTAGAATTTATGCGGAAAATACTCGTGAGGTTGTGCGCCGCCAGGTTATACATCAATTTGAACAGGCCTGTCTGGTAGATCGCAATCCGGATGATCCGGCGCGGGAGACGAACAGTCCCAACTATTGTTATGCATTAACACCTGAAGCTATTGAAGTATTAAGGGGATTTGGAACAAGCTTATGGGAAGAGAAAGTCACGCACTTTCTTGAACAGCATGGGGCTTTATGGGAACAGTATCAGCGTAAACGCCAGGTAATCGCACTACCACTCAAGTTGGCTGATGGTAGCCAGATGTATCTTACGCCTGGAAAGCATAATAAGCTACAAATAGCCGCTATAGAGTCATTTGGCCCGCGTTTCGCTGCCGGCTCCATAGTTCTATATTTGGGCGACTCGGCCAATAAGTTTCTCATTTATGAAAAAGAGCTACTGGCCAACCTCGGTGTACCGATTACTATGCACGATAAGTTGCCTGATATCATTCTTTACGAACAAGCTAAAAACCGGCTTTATCTGATTGAAGCTGTTACCTCACATGGACCTGTTTCCCATAAACGTTTATTCGAATTAGAGAAGTTGCTGAAGGACTGCACTGCGAAACGCATCTACATATCAGCCTTTCCTAACTTTACGGAATATAAACGGCACACAACGCAAATTGCATGGGAAACAGAAGTATGGATAGCAGAAATGCCGGAACATATGATTTACTTTAACGGTGACAGGTATGTCGCCGTGCATGGGTGAACTCACGCTTACCCACTCGCCTTCAATGTTGTACCGGCTCACTAGCCTACAGCAATTGCACTGGTGAGCCTCCACAAACCTATGCACTGAGGCCCCTCACGCCGCCTGCTTACCGCTTCCAGCCGCAATCGCCACCTTCGCCTCCAGGCTGCCATCGACTGCATCCACCGTGACCATATCTCCCGCTTTGATTTCGCCGCGCAGCAGGGATTCGGCCAGCATGTCGTCGAGGAGACGTTGGACGGCTCTGCGCAGAGGGCGCGCGCCGTAGATCGGGTCGTAGCCCTGTTCTACGAGCAGGAGGCGGGCGAGCTCGGTGACGTGCAGGGTGATGGACTGGTTGGTGATGCGCTGCTCGGTCTGTGCGACCATGATATTGACGATCTCGCGCAGGTGTTCCTGCTCCAGGTGATGGAAGACGACGATGTCGTCGAAGCGGTTGAGCAGTTCCGGGCGGAATAATTCGTTGACGGCGTGTAAAATCTGCGCGCGCATATGGGCATTCATACTGGCTTGCTGCTCTCGCTTGCTGCGGCGCACCGGGACGAAGGACATCTGACTCTGGCGAAGCTGAGCAGTTCCGGCATTCGAGGTCAGGATAATGACTGTGTGCTGAAAACTGGCTGAGCGGCCCTGGGCATCCGTCAGGCAGCCGTCATCCAGCACTTGCAGGAGCAGGTCGAAGATGGCGGGGTGCGCTTTCTCGATCTCGTCAAACAGGATAATACTATAAGGACGACGGCGTACTGCTTCGATGAGCTGGCCGCCCTGGTCATAACCGACGTAGCCAGGAGGGGTACCGAGCAGGCGAGAGGCAGAGTGCCGCTCCATGAACTCGGACATATCCAGTTTGAGTAGCGCGTCTACATCGCCGAAGAGCGTCTCGGCCAGGGCGCGTGCAAGCTCGGTCTTGCCGACGCCGGTTGGGCCGACAAAGAGGAATGATCCGATGGGACGGCGACCATTGCGAATGCCCGTCCGCGCTCGGCGAATCGCCTTTGCTACTGTTTGCACCGCTTCGTGCTGACCGATAACGCGCCGGTGCAGGTTCTCTTCGAGTGCGAGCAGGCGCTCAGCCTCATCGCTGGCGATCTGCTCAACGGGGATACCTGTCCACATCGAGACAACGGCAGCGATGGCCCGCCGATCTACGATAGGACGCTCCTGCTGCCGCTTCGCAAGCCAGGCATCTTCGACAGTTGCCAGCGATTGGCGCAGGTGTTGCTCCTCGATACGCTGTTTCGCAGCGGCGCCAAAATCGCCACGCATAATCGCCTCTTCCTTTTCGTGCTGCAGCGTATGCAGGAACGCCCGCAGTTGATGCACTTCGTCGGACATGCCAGAACGATGCACGCAGATACGCGCCGCCGCCTCATCGATCAGATCAATCGCCTTATCCGGCTGGTGGCGGCCCTGCACATAGCGTGAAGACATCTGTACGGCCGCGATCAGGGCATCATCGCTGATGGCCACCCGGTGAAAGTCCGCGTAGCGATCGCGCAGGCCGCGCAGCACTTCCAGTGTTTCTTCCGGCGTCGTCTCGTTGACCATGACGAGCTGGAAACGGCGCTCCAGAGCCCGATCAGCCTCGATGGTCTTGCGATAATCGTCCAGGGTCGTCGCGCCAATACAGCGAAGCTCCCTGCGCGCCAGCATCGGCTTGAAGAGATTAGCGGCATCGATGGAACCCTCGGCAACGCCTGAGCCGACAAGCGCTTGCAGTTCATCGATCACGATGATCAATTCTTTCGCTTTGAGAATCTCTTGCATGATCTGCTTCAGCCGTTCCTCGAAGTCGCCGCGAAAGCGCGTGCCAACAGTAAGCAGGCCGGCATCCAGCGCCACGATGCGGCAGTTCAGCAGTTGCTCCGGGACACGTCCCTCGATGATGCGAATTGCCAGGCCCTCCGCGATGGCTGTCTTACCGACACCGGAAGGGCCGATCAAGACGGGGTTATTTTTCGAGCGACGAGCAAGAATCTGCATGGTACGTTCGAGTTCTGTTTCGCGCCCGATGATAGGGTCAAGCTTTCTGGCCAGAGCTGCCAGGGAGAGATCGCGGCTCACCAGGTTGAGGGTAGGTGTTTCGCTAAAGCATCGATAATAGTACGAAGACTGCGAAATATCGTCATGGTTCCTGGAGAGCGCATCGAACTCCTGCTGCGCTACCTCGAACGAGATGCCAAAATTCTCAAAGATCCCTGTGGCAATACTATTTTTCTCGCTCAGCACGCCGAGCAGCAGGTGTTCGATGCTGATAAGCGCCTGCCCCCTGTGCTCGGAAATATCACCCGCGCGCTGCAAGGCCGCGCGTACGGCCTGACCAAACGTTGGCTTGCTCAAAATAGCTTTGTTCCCACGTCCAACGACAAAGGTGAGAGTCTCCTCTAGCCGTGCTGCATCTATCTGAAGGCGAGAAAAAAGTGATTCAATCACGTCGTCTTTGACTCTGAGGATACCCAGCACGAGGTGTTCGGGGTCTATAACTCGATGCCGGAGCGAGATTGCTTCTTCACGCGCGAAAATCAGCGCCTTCTGTCCTTCTGCTGTATAACGTTCAAACTGGGCCACGATATCCTCCTCACTTTGCTTGCAATTCTATGAGCGCTTTGCAACTTACCTATAGAGAGATATCGGGTAGAGTAGAGTGATGGAGAAGCCCAGGACGCGCCTGCACCTAAAGTAAAGCTAAAAGTCCAAAATGGAATAAATGAAAGTGGAGGGGCCGGTGACCGGCCCCTCCACTCGCTTCAGTTCGACTGCCTATAGGATAGTACGACGTGACCTCGAGCCCACCACGAGGTTGTAAATGAGCACAATTGCTGCTATGACGAGCAGGATATAGATCAGGCCGCCGCCAACATGCAGCAGAAAGCCTAGTAACCACAGTACGACAAGAATAACTACAACGGCCCAAAGAAGACTACCTAGCATTGACTGTTCTCCTTTACTTCTCACTTTTCGCATTCACGATGGAGGCTTTACAGCATTCGCTCAACTCCTCCTCCGGAATGCCTTCCCATCTACTGGCTATCACGTATGAGCCGGAAAAAACGTTTTAGCGTTCATTTGCCAGGTCTGTCAACGGTCATTTGCCAGGTCTTGTCATCTCAGCAGAACTGCTGTAAGGTATAGAGGAACCTTTTCACACCACGCGTATTTCATGTCGAAGGAGTTGACGATATGTCTGCGGATATGCAGACAACGACGCAATCGGCGAAGGCATCGACACCTGGAAATCGCGATGTCGCCATCGTCGTTGAGAATTTGACGAAACGCTACGGCCCCAACACAGTCGTTGACCGTTTAAGCTTCACCGTACAGCGCGGAGAAATTTTCGCCTTGCTTGGACCAAACGGCGCTGGCAAGACGACCACGATTGAAACACTGGAAGGCTACCGCAGCGCCGACACCGGGATCGTGCGGGTGCTGGGACTCGACCCCATCCGCGAAGCGCACACACTCAAGCCGCTGATAGGGGTGATGCTGCAACAGGACGGACTTTATCCCGGACTGGCGGCACGCGAGGTGCTGCAGCTATTCGCGGGCTACTTCCGGCATCCGCAGGACCCCGGCGCTTTGCTGGAGCGCGTGGGGCTGCAGAACGCGGGTAAGACGCGCTGCCGCCGCCTCTCGGGTGGACAAAAACGGCGACTCGCGCTGGCCCTGGCGCTGGTCGGCAACCCCACACTGCTCTTCCTGGATGAACCGACGACGGGCATGGACCCGCAGGCGCGCCTGACAACCTGGGAGATTATCCGGGACTTGCGGCGCGGCGGTGCTACGATTCTGCTGACCACCCACCTGATGGACGAGGCCGAGCGACTGGCCGACCGCGTCGCGATCATCGATGGCGGGCGGCTGATCGCGCTGGATACGCCGGGAAACCTGACCGGTTCGCAGAACGCGACGGTTGTGCGCTTCGTGGCCCAGGCCGGCCTGGATTGCGCGCAACTTGCCGCGCTGCCCTCGGCGAAGAGCGCGGAAGAGATACGGCCCGGGAGCTACCTCATCGAAACGAGCGATGCGCAGGCAGTCGTCGCGGAACTCGCCACGTGGCTGCGTGATGCCAAAATTCCCCTCACAGAATTACGCGTCGGGCATGGCTCTCTCGAAGATTTATTCCTGCGCCTGACGGGCACGGAAGTAAAGTAACACAAAGTAAAGCAGATATGACGATGACAACAACAATATCTACAGAAACGCGGCAGAGCGTGGCGGCGCCCTTCCTGCGGCAAGTGATGGCTCAGACACGCGTCGAATTGCTGCTCACGCTTCGCCGGGGTGAAAGCGTCCTGATTACGCTGATCGTGCCGGTCGTGCTGTTGATCTTTTTCGCCTCGCTTAATATTATCCCCTCCTCGACGGGCAAAGCAGTTGACTTCCTGCTGCCCGGGATGCTGGCGCTGGCGGTCATGGCAACCGGCATGGTCAGCCTGGGAATAGCGACGGCCTATGAACGCTACTATGGCGTCCTCAAGCGCCTGGGGAGTTCGCCTCTGCCACGTGGCGGACTGGTGATCGCCAAATTGATTTCGGTGCTGGCGCTCGAAGTGATCCAGGTGATTCTGCTGGTCGGTGTGGCAGCGCTGCTCTACGGCTGGCGCCCGGCGGGTTCGCCCTGGCTGGCCCTGGGCGTGATGGCGCTGGGGACAATCACCTTCGCGGCCCTGGGACTGGCCATGGCGGGTGCACTGCGCGCGGAGGTCACACTCGCGGGCGCTAACGCCCTCTACTTGCTCTTCCTGCTGCTCGGCGGCGGCATCCTGCCCTTGAGCCATCTCCCACCAGGATTGTCCGGGCTGGCGCAGCTCCTGCCGGCATCGGCGCTTACGCAGATGCTACAGGCTAGCCTGACAGACCGCGCCGCCTTCCCTGGCGCGGCGCTCTTGACACTGGTAATCTGGGCGGTGGTCATCCTGTTCGTGGCAATACGCACCTTCCGCTGGGAATAGTGCGGCTCAGGTCTACGCCGCGATACTCCATTTCCATTCCTGCGGGCAGGTATAGTCCAGCACGGCCGCCCCACCGCCTATGCCGATTGCGCTCACGATAAACTGGGGTTCGTTGGAACGCTCGAGTTGATTTTGCGCATTCGGCAGCATTACGGAGATACCATCGAGCGCCGCAACGTGCGCAATTGTCTCGTGAAATGTCTGCACCTGTCCCACAATGATCGCTATCTGAAAGCTCACGGTGTTATCGGCTTGATTCGAGTCCACCAGAATAGGGATGATGGTATCATTAGCGCGGCGAAAAGGATCGGGAAAACTGTAGTCGGTTTTATAGATCTCGGTAGGGCCGGAGGGGGCAAAGGCATACGCTTCGAGACACAGGTTAAACTTATACGCCAGGTCCGGCGCCCGCGCAAGGTGCGAAACTGCGGGTGCGCGTTGTGAAGCGAGTCTGGTTTGTAAGAAGTGCAATACGAGCGCCCCGGTTATTGCCAATAACGTGACCACGATTATCACAAGCAGTATCAAGCGTTTCACGGCATTACCTCGCAATACCAGGTGTTCATCCTCACCCCCGGGTGTCTACGCAAGTACGTACAATGAACTGCTACTCAGCGGCGATCTGATATTTTGACGGCTTGGGCCGATTCCTGCTCGGCCGGTACGGTTTCATACACCTCGGGTTGGGATGGCGCGAGGCGCGCGAGTGTAATGAGGAACATCAAGAGAATCAGGGCGTGTATGGCGGTACACCAGGCGCACAGGGTATGGAGCAGGACGATCTCGACGTAGACCAGGTAGAGGACGGTCAGCAGGCCTGCCAGCGACCAGGCGAATTGCGCCTGGCGCAGCCAGCCAGCCTGCAGGCGCAGCCCCACAATTGCCAGGGCTGCCATAACGAGATTCCATGCCAGCCCCGGGATGCTGATGGGGATGGATGTGCCGGGAACAACGGAATACGGGCTGGAGAGCACGTGCGCGCAATTGACAAAACCGCTCTCGGAGCAGGCCAAAGGAGCCAGCTCATAGTGAACCGATGTGAGATAGACTGCGATGCCAGCCCCGACAAGAGAACAGGCCAATATGAAGAACTGGCTTTTCGCGCGACGTATTTGCTCCATGCTTTATTATATCATCTACGTCCCTACACCACTGTGACCTTCTCCGAGAAATGGCAGGCGGCAAAGTGCTCTCGCCCCTCTTTCGCTTCAAAAGCTGGCTCTACTTCGCGGCAGATATCCTGGGCCATCGGGCAGCGTGTATGGAAACGACAGCCCGACGGTATCTTAATGGGACTGGGCTGGTCGCCGGATAGGATGATGCGCTTGCGATGTTTTTCGATCTGCGGATCTGGGATGGGGACAGCCGAAAGCAGGGCCTTCGTATAGGGATGCTTGGGCGAGTCGTAGAGTTCGTCGCGGTCGGCCAGCTCGACAATCTTGCCGAGGTACATGACCGCGATGCGGTCGGCGACGTGGCGCACCACGCTGAGATCGTGCGAGACGAACAGGTAGGTCAGGTTGAACTGCTTCTGCAGGCGCTGCAAGAGGTTGAGCACCTGCGCGCGAATTGAGACATCCAGGGCGGATACCGGCTCGTCGGCAATCACGAACTCCGGGTTGATGGCCAGCGCGCGCGCAACGGCGATGCGCTGGCGCTGGCCGCCGCTGAATTCGTGCGGGTAGCGGTCGATGTATTCCGGGCGCAGGCCGACCACGCGCAGCAGCTCAACCGTCCTGTCGCGAATCTCCTTGCCGGAGGCCACGTGAAAGATGTGCATCGGCTCGGCAATCAGCGAACCGATCGTAAATCGCGGGTTCAGCGAAGCAAAGGGGTCCTGGAAGACCATCTGGACGCGCTGGCGCATCTGTCGCAGTTGCTCGCCTTTGATGGCGGCCAGGTCTACATCGCCGAACATGATCTGCCCGGCGGTCGGTTTGTAGAGCCGCACGATAGTGCGCCCGATGGTGGTTTTACCCGAGCCGCTCTCACCGACCAGGCCCAGCGTCTTGCCGCGCTGGATGCTGAAGCTGATGCCATCGACGGCGCGCACGTAGCCAACCACGCGCTGCATGATGATGCCCCTGGTCAGCGGAAAGTGCATTTTGAGATCGCGCACATCGACGAGGGTATCGCTGGCGACCGCCTCTTTTACTGTCTCTACCATCTATTTCTCCTCCTTCATTTCTGTGGCGGCCGTCGCGAGCGCAGCTTGCATTCGATCAAGGCGGGCCTGGCGGCGCTTTTCCGCGTAGGTCTGCTCGTTCGGATCGGTCACATCGACCCAGCAAGCTTTATAGTGGTTTGTGGTGCCCGGCACGAGGTCGAGGGGCGGCATTGTCTTACAGATAGACCGCGCGAACGCGCAGCGCGGCATAAACGGGCAGCCCGTAGGGGGTTTGATCAAGTCGGGAGGTGCGCCTTCGATAGTTTTCAACTGCGAATGGCGCTCCTCGTCCAGGCGCGGCACAGAGGCCAGCAGCCCGAGCGTGTAGGGGTGGCGGGGATTGGCGAAGATTTCATCGGTTGGCGCGGTCTCCATGACCTTGCCGGCGTACATCACCACGACGCGATCCGTCATGCCGGCCACCACACCCAGATCGTGGGTGATGATGATGACGGCTGTGCCGAAATCGCTGCAGACGCCGTTAATCAAGTCGAGTATCTGCGCCTGCACGGTCACATCCAGCGCGGTGGTGGGTTCATCGGCGATCAACAATTTTGGGTTGCAGGCCAGGGCAATCGCGATCATAACGCGCTGGCGCATGCCGCCGCTGAACTGGTGAGGGTAGGAATTGACGCGCTCGGCGGCAGCGGGGATGCCGACCTGCTCCAGCAGGGCAATCGAGCGCTTGTGCGCTTCGTCCTTATCGAGCTTGAGGTGAATGCGCAGCGCCTCGGCGATCTGTTTGCCGACGGTCATGGTCGGATTGAGGCAGGTCATGGGATCCTGGAAGATCATGCCGATCTTGCCGCCGCGAATCCCGCGCATCTCTTTTTCCGATAAGTCGAGCACCTCCAGGTTATCGAATAAAATGCTGCCCCCGGCGACTTCTCCAGCCGGCCTGGGCAGCAGGCGCATGATCGAGAGGGCCGTGACGCTTTTCCCACAGCCACTCTCGCCCACGACGCCGACCTTTTCACCCGGTCGGACGCCAAAACTCACTCCGTCGACGGCTCGCACGCGGCCGGCTCTGACCTTGAAGTAAGTTTTCAGGTCCTGTATCTCTAGCAGATACTCGCCCAATGTCTTGCTCCTTAACGCACTATTCTTTTTCTTTAACGCTCAGTCATATAGGGATCGAGGGCATCGCGCAGTCCATCGCCAACCAGGTTAAAGCTGAGCACCGTCAGGAAGATGAGCAACCCAGGAATGAACACCAGAAAGGGGTTGACATCAAAGAGGTTTTCACCGAGGTTGATCATGTTGCCCCAGCTCGCGGTCGGCGGTTGAATCCCAAAGCCGAAGAAGCTCAGTACCGATTCGAGAATGATGTTGTTGCCGATCAGCAGGGTGGCGCTCACGATGATCGGCCCGGCGGCGTTGGGAAGGATATGTCTGAACATCAACGAGAAGTTGCGCGCTCCGATGGTGCGGGCCGCCAGGACGTATTCGCGCTCCTTTAAGGCCAGGAACTCCCCTCGCACCAGCCTGGCGGTGAACATCCAGGCCAGTACCGCAATCAGAATGATGATGCTTTTCGGAGAGCCATCGGTAAACGTCGCCGAAAGCACAAAGAGCAGCAGGTACAGGGGCACGGCCAGGAACACATCCGTGATACGCATCAACACGTTATCGACGACCCCGCCGAAGAAACCGGCGACGGAACCAATCCCGATGCCCAGCACAATGGCGATCAGCATGGAGGAGAAGCCGACGAGCAGGGAGATCTGGCCGCCTACCATGGCGCGGGCAAGCCAATCATGCCCGACATCGTCGGTGCCGAAGGGGAATTGCAGGGTGGGTCTCACACCACCGTTCAATACCGCATTTAACGGGATAGGGTGGATTACATCGGGCTGGTTATGCCCGGTCACCGTCGGGCCTAAGTAACAAAAGAACACCATGATGATCAGAAAGCCCAGACCGAATACCGCCACGCGGTTACGCAAGAAGCGGTCAAAGATGATGCGTCCCTGGCCGCGCCTCTTCTGCACAAGTTCCACTGTTTCATCTAGAAAGGGCTCGACGTCTTCCGGGGCTGCCGCTATCTGGTTGAGGTTGACCTGTTCGAATGTATCCATATCGTTCTCCTTTCCTTAGGAAGTGATGCCAGCATGCCAGCAGCGCTACGAGTACCTGATGCGCGGGTCCATGACCCCATAGAGGATATCTGCAAACAGGTTGAACAAGACCACAAGGCCTCCGCCAATCGTCAAAATGGCGAGCAGGACTGGATAATCACGCGTTACAAGCGACTGGAAAAACAGCCCCCCCATACCAGGCCAGGCGAACACGCCTTCGGTAATCGTCGCGCCGCCCGCCACGGCCCCAAAATCGATGGCAACCACGGTAATCAGCGGGATCACCGCGTTGCGCAGCGCGTGGCGGAACATCGCGGAAGCGGTCCCGACGCCTTTCGCGCGGGCAGTACGGATGTAGTCCTGCTTGACGACCTCGATCATGCTGGAGCGCATATAGCGGCTCCAGCCCGCGATAGAGAGCGCGGCAAGGGTCAGTACTGGTAAGATGAGATGTTGGAGGTGGTCGAGAAAGGCGCTAACAGGATTGAACTGGACACCAAGCGTTTGCGTGCCCGAAGTTGGCAAGACCTTTAGCCAGACGCCGAAGATGAATTGCAGCAGCAGCCCCAGCAGGAAAGCCGGCATCGCGATGCCAAAGTACGAGAGGGTCGTCAACGAGTAGTCGAGAGCGGTACCCTGGCGCAGGCCGGAGACCACCCCTAAGAAGAGAGCCAGGATCAGCGCCAGGACGAAGGCGGGAATAAACAACTGCAGGGTGTTCGGGAAGCGCTGACCCAGCAGGTAGGAGACCGGCAGGTTATCGGCGTAGGAGAAGCCGAAGTTAAAGGTGAGCGTCTGCCCCAGCCACTTGAGATACTGGACGGGCACAGGATCATCCAGGCCGAAACGAGTGCGCATTTCAGCTTTGGCGGCCGCGGTCAGGTGTGGGTTGAACAAGACCTGTTCGGGGCCGCCGGGCATCAGGTGGATCAGGGCGAACATAAAAATGGTGAGCAGGAACAACAGCGGTATCGCCTGGAGCAATCTCCTGAGAATGTATCGTCCCATAAGTACCTCCGACCGGCAGAACATGCTGGCACAACACGATGGACATAGTGTACCTTATTTATATCCGTTTTATGGAACTTTTTCAAGAGAAAAAGCTCCTTCATGCGAAATTGCCGATAAACAGGCCTATACTAGCAAGGTGCCTCCGATCGAATACCCGTTGATACTCGACCGGAGGCACTCTTCCGGTTGCTTATCTATCACGCTACGAGAAGCGCGTAGACTTATGGATTAACCAGGCTAGCACGTGCCGTTGTCGCACCACCACGTCCAGTTTCCGGCAGTCTCGGACAGGCCTTCGGGAGCCGGGTTGTAGTTATGCACTGTCAGCTTGTGCATGGCTAGGTCGACCGGCTCGTACAGGGTGATGAACGGGAAGTCCGTGAGGTAAATCTGGTGCTCCGCGTTGAAGGCCTGCTGCTGCACAGCGGGATCGGGGCTCGTCTGCTCCTTTACAAAGAGCGCGTCCAAACTCTTGTTGCAGTAGTAGCTGACGTTGAAGCCGGCGGGTGGGATCTGGTTGCAGGCAAACAACGAGGAGTCGTCAGCATTATAGCTGAAGGAGTCTTCGAACTCGGCCAGGTCGTAGCGCCCCGACTGCGCGCCGGTCGCGGGCGACGGTGTATTCGCGGACAGGAACGGGCCAAAGAAGGTGCTCGCCGGGTAGTTTTGAATGACGAGCTTGACGCCGATGGCCTGCATGTCCTGCTGCATGATCAATTCGTCGTCGGCACGCCACAGATTGTTCGCCGTGGTCGAGTACTCGAAGCTCAGCACCTCGTTGCCCTTGTGGCGGATGCCGTTGGAGTCCTTGGTCGTCCAGCCGTCCTGGTCCAGCAGCTTGTTGGCGCCCGCCGGGTCAAACGCTGGACAGGGCGCGTTGGCCTGGTAGCCCGGCACCAGCGCGGCGGCGTGATCGGTACATAGGGGCGTGGCGAAGCCGCGCCGCGCCGTGTCGATCAACGCGGTGTGGTCGATGGCCATGGCGATCGCCTTGCGCACCGCTGAGTCGCTGCCTAGAATTGGGTTGCGGAAATCGACGTATACCGCCTCGAAGTTCGGCGCCTTGGCGTTATAGGTCAATTTGTAGTTGGACAGTTGCTGGTAGGCAATCGTCTTGGTGACATCCAGGAACCACGAGGAGTCGATCGAGCCGGCCTGCAGGTCCTTGAGGATCGTATCCTGGTTGGTCACGACGCGGAACACAATACTGTGCAGGTATGGATAGCCCTGCGAGGCCATGTAGTAATTGGGGTTGGCCACCACCGTGTAGTGGTCGCCCGGCTTGCTCTCGCTCATCATGAACGGCCCGCTCGTCACCGAGGGGTTGAGGTTGTCGGACGAGGTCACGATTTTATCGGCCGCCACGCCCTGGAAATGGTGCGCCGGAATCGGGGCATCTAGCCCGTCGGTCCAGATCGCCACGAAGTACGCGAAGGCCTGCTTGAGGTGGAACGTGATCGACAGATTGTCCGAGGAGACATCGGCAGAAGTGATCAGATTGAAGCCCACCGAGCTGGCCGGCGTAAACTTCGGGTTCGTCCACAACCGCCAGGTGAAGTCCACGTCGCGGGCATCCAGCGGCTGTCCGTCGGACCACTTGAGGCCTGGGCGCAGGGTGAATTTCCACGTCTTCAGGTCTGCGCTCGCCCCACCGTTGGCAACCGTTGGAATGACTGTCGCCAGCCCCGGCTGTATCGTACCGTTGGAGTCTCCGTAGAAGAGCGGCGCGTAAATCGTCGAGTCGACCATGTCCGAGAACGTCTCGGACGAGGCGTTGGGGATCAGTGAGTCGGGCTCTTCGTACAAGTCGTCGATCCAGGTGCCACCTTTGACGGGCGTTCCCGCGGAAGGGGTCGACGAGGGAGTGGCGCCGCCCGAACTACAGGCGGCCAGAATAAGAAATAGCACTGAGAGAGCTGCAAAGGACAATCTGAGATAGCGCGATCTGGGTTTCTTAAGCATCGTGTCCTCCTAAAAACACAAATAGACGTGTGGGGAACCATAGGTGCATTCTCGTGTGGCACCCGTCGTTCCAGACATAGCGGCAACCTGCCTGGGATTCTACGCCGCCACACTCTCTCCTTGGTTAAAGGTATGATGCGGCGCTAGTAATATTACGCACATTCTCCGTCAATTCTCACACGCGCTGGCATTTTTGGTATCCAGAGTTCGTAAGCACCCAAGTAATAGGGTAAGTAGAGTAGAGCCGGCAATGCGCGCTAAGACCGAGGGTAGGCCTGGGGAGGTGGCGAATAGTTCCATGCCGGCTCTCTTCCGGCAAAGCAGTGCAGCACACAAGGGCAACAAAAAACGTCCCCGACAGGAATTGAACCTGCGCACCTGGTTCCGGAGACCAGTGCTCTATCCACTGAGCTACGGGGACTACAACAGGGATGATACCATATCCGTCAACTCATCTCAAGACCAAAAACAACTCAGGCTGGCGCAATGTTCTACACATTGTGCCGGCCTGAGCCGGCGGGAATCAACAAATTCCCGTTAAAGCTCCAACTCTTCGGGCAGATTCTCTTCCGCCACTTCGGGGAGATCCCCCTCATTTTCGACCATGAACATCTGGCGGATATCCTCCGGGAGTTGAGCGCGAACGTTCTCGATCTCGCCCATTGTCACGGCTTCGCACAGCACGCCGATCACAACACGCGCCTGCAGGGTAGCATCTTGCAGATCGATATCTGCGCGCTGGCCGACTCTCCAGAAGAACTCGTCCAGACCGAAGGGTTCACCCATCCCGGCTAGCGGCTGAAAAAGGAACTCGCCGAGCTCCGCTGGGAGCTGAGAGGCCAGGTCCTTGACCTCGCCTCCGGCGAGGCGCTCGCCAAGGGTTGCCAGCGTTGCGCCGGTGACCAGGTATGCCGATTCCTGCGAGTCAAGAGCGGCGCGCTGCTGAACCTTTGCAATGAATTCTTCGCTCTTCACATGCCCTCCTTTCCAGGTGAGGATGTGTCACTGCTAACTCATGGCGCCCTTGCTGGCGCGCTGCGCTAAGAGCTGCATGGCATACTGCGCGCGATTGCGATCCTCGGTCTGTATCTGGCGTAAAAATTGCGCCATCGCATTATCGCCCCGCTGCTCCGCATCGCGAATGTACGTGTCGTAGGTCTGGGTAGCCTGCAAGGCATGGTACAGGACGCTCACCAGGTTAAAAGTCGGGTCGCTCACACCGGTGGTACTGGACAATTTGCGCCCATGGATTGCCCGGCCTGATTCGGCTGATTGCTAAATTGGGACATAACCATCTCCTCCTTTTTTAATAGGAACTACGTTCACTGTTGTATTTTCCACCTCCCACACGCACAAGTTCCCCTCTTAACATGCCACGATTTGCGTCGGCAAAAAGTTTCTACTTTATATGAATATAAGCACAAGAATTCTACAAGAACTCTATGAAATTCAGAATTCACATTGATGTGATTAGTGCCGGATAACCAGGCTGGAACTGATGTTTGATATTGACAACCGTCGATCAGCCCTGTATGCTAGCGCCGATGAGCTTATGTCGGAGGGCCTCGGGCAATGTCTGAAAAACGCCAGTTTCAAAATATAGATACAACTTTTTCCGGCCAGGACCCCTTCGACCTGGCATCAGACGCGAAGATTGTCGCTCCCCGCCCCATACGCAAACGACTCGCCCGCTTCGTCGCGCCGGTGATCGCGCTGCTGCTGATTGGAGCGATTGCCTACATCTGGTTCGCACCCGCCTCCTCTTCGCCCGCATCATCCTCGCAGTCTGGCATTTCGCAACAATCATTTGGCAACGCACCGTCGGGTAGTTCTGGCGCGAGCAGCGACGGCAGTGTAGGAGATTTGCACGTCTATGTGGTCGGAGCCGTCAAGCATCCCGGCGTCTATGATTTGCCGCCCGGTGCGCGCGTCTACCAGCTTATCGCGGCGGCAGGAGGCCCGCAGCCCAACGCTAACCTGGTCGCGCTCAATATGGCTGCCACGCTCACCGACGGGCAGGAGGTCTACGTGATAACCAACGGGGAAATCCCGCCGACATACCTTGGCGGCGTGCCAGGCCCGGGAGGAGCATACGGCACAGCAACGGCAAGCGGGCAGATCATCAACATCAACACGGCCAGCGTCGACGAGATGCGCAATGCGCTGCACATCAGCAGTACAACGGCTCAGAATATCGTCAATTATCGCACGCAGCACGGCCCATTTACCTCGATTGACCAGTTGCTCCAGGTGGTCAGCAAGTCGATCTACGATAAGATCAAAGCGCAAGTCACAGTCTAACCGAGACGCGGGGGACGGATAAGGAATGCAAAGAAAGCGGTTTGCGCTCGATCTACAGGGGCAGTTGCTGGTTGCGGCCGCTGCGGCATGGCTGGCCGGTATCCTGCTGGAAGCCTGGGGGCAGGCATGGATTCCGGCATGGAGTCAGATGCCTCCGGCGGCATTGCTGGTCGGGGCAGCAGTGGCATGTTGGTGCGCCGTCATCCTCTGGCGAATTGGCAGGAACAGGGGGCAGGCATGGCTCATCGCGCTGCCAGTGGCATGCCTGCTGCTGGGCGCATGGCGCTATACAACCGTTTCGCCCGTGGCGGACCCGGCAGCCATACGCGCCTATATCGGCACAAAGGCGCTGGTATTGGATGGAAGCATCGACGATGAGCCGCGCCTGGAGAAAAACAGCAGCCTGCTCATCATCGATACGCAGCAAATCAGTCTCGATGGAGGTCAATCGTGGCGTGGGGCGCACGGCCAGATTGAAGTTGTCATTCCCGGCAACCTGCTCGACGACCCTTACAGTCCGCGCTATGGCGACGCCGTCGAGCTACAGGGAACGCTGCAAGCGCCATCGCCCGGCAGTTCACCGGCCATCTTCGCCAGCATGGCCTTCCCACGCCTGAGCATCCAGCAATCCGGCGGCAACTCCTTCATCGCCGCGCTCTACCAGTTACGCACCACGCTCGCCCTCATCATCGAGCGCTCGCTGCCTCAGCCGATGGCTGCTCTGTTGATTGCCCTGCTATTGAGTCTGCGAACACCCGCCTTGCTGCCCTTGATACACATCTTTCAACGACACCGGGACCGCGCACCTGATCGCCCCATCTGGCCTGAAAATCACCATCCTTGCCGGGCTAATCGCCCAGGCAGCGCGACGGTTCACATGGCAGCATAAGGGCAAGCAGCAGTTCCGGCGCCTGCTGCCCGCCGAGCAGCGCCGGCGCGACCGGCTGCGCCTGCCCATTGACGGCCTCGTGATTGCGGGCATCATCGGCTACACATTTCTGAGCGGTGGAGGTCCATCGGCGCTACGTGCGGGTATCATGGGCATCATCATCGTGCTGGCTCCGCGCCATGGTCGTGCCTACAATGTCTACAACGCCCTGGCCTTCAGCGCTTTACTCGAGAGTATACTCAACCCATTTGTATTGTGGGATGCCGGCTTCCAGCTCTCCTTCCTGGGCACACTGGGGATCGTCTATGCTCACACCGCTCTGGATGCGCCTCTTCCGTCCCATCGAACGCTTCCCGCTGGGCAGTTACATCGCCGAGACATTGGCCGTCACGTTGGCCGCAGAGATCGCCACACTGCCTATCTTCGGCCTGACCTTTCAAGACATTTCCCTGATCGCCCTGATCACAAATATCCTGACTGTGCCGCTGCTTCCTTACTTCATCCTTCTCGGTCTCCTGCTGTGCGGCGCAGGACTGCTGGCGGCTCCTATCGCGCTCTTCTTCGGCTGGCTGGTCTGGCCGCTGCTCTGGTATATGATCGCGATTATCTCGTGGTGCGCGCATCTTCCTGACGCGTATCTCAGCGTGTCAAACCTGAATGTCGTGATCGCGTGGGTATATTATGGCGCCCTGGCTGTGATCGTTACTCTACTTCTGTGGCGATGGCCTCTCTCCACACTGAGCCAATCGCGCCTGCTGGTAGGCCATCCTCCTCCACCTCACCTCTCCTGACGCATGCGGCGGTTGATTCAGCTAGGCGCTCGCTGGTGATCTTCCTGGCAAGCGGTTCGATGGCGTTTGCAGCACATACAAATTCACAGGTGACCATCACCTTTCTCGATGTTGGGCCTGCCAGCCAACCAGGTAAACCCAGCCAGCCGCAGGGTGAGGCGATCCTCGTGCGTACGCCGGACGGGAAAACGGCGCTGATAGATGGCGGACCGGATGCCTCGTCACTGGCGGAGGAGCTGGATTCACGCCTGCCCTTCTGGCAGCGCTCACTCGACCTGGTCATGCTGACAGCGCCCCGGCAAGTGAACCTTGTCGGCCTGGAAGATATCGTCACGCGCTACAACGTCGGGGAAGTGGTCGATGCCGGAATGCTGCATCCAGATACCGGGTACGCGCGCTTCCGCAGTATCATAAGTTCGCGTGGATTGAGCTACGACCAGCTAAGGCAGGGCGCGGTCTTCTCGCTCGGGGCATACGTGACTTTCCAGGTGTTCTGGCCGGCCTCGCCACTGCATAAAAGCAGCCAGGAAGAGGTGGATAACGGCATGGTGGTACGCCTGCTCGCCCCCGGTCTGCGCCTGCTGCTCGTGGGTGACGCCGCCCTGAGCAAGTATGCTCTGGAAGATGGTATATTATCTACTATCGATAAAAGCTATCTCGCGGCGGATGTCGTGCAACTTGTCGGCGATACCGCTAAAACTTACCCGGCGGCGCTGAACACGCTGCTGGCGGCTGCCCACCCGTCTCTCGTCGTGGTGACGCCCGCGCAGCTTTCTCCGAAAATGCGCAAGGCGGGAGCGAGCAGTGTGCTGGCATCGTTGTCCTTTGCCGGCGGCCCGTGGCAGGTTGTCCAGACGGCCCAGGTGGGTACATTCGACATCAGCAGTAGCGCGAGCGGGTGGAGCACGCAGGCGGATGGGTAGCACGCGGCCTTGAGGTCGCCAGGCACCAATTTTCATGGCTAGAGGGAACGCGTAATGGCAAGCTGTGAGCGTTGTGGTACAACGCTAGCGGAGGACGCAGCGAACGCAGGCATATGCCCGACCTGTGGGGCAGCGCTTTCATCACATCCCGGCGACTATAGGCCGGATACTCCCGCAAGCGGTGGCCGGCAGGAGAGACACCGCGACAGGTTCAGCGCACCGGAATTTGAGGCATATATTCCTGGCCCGCGCCCCCTTTCCGACCGGATGTACACGCCCTATACCGCCTCAAACAAAGAGGGGAGCCGGACGAGCGAAGAAGAAGGGCAAGGCGCAAAGGGTACACGAGACGAGCTGCCGCCCTCCACACGCATCTTCAACACCACGCTTACCGCGCCGGAGATTGTCGAGGCGTTGCTCTCGCTCTTCCTGGGCATCTATGGAGTGGGCTGGCTCCTGGCGGGCGAGGCCCCGGTAGGCATCCTGCTGATCATTGGAAGCCTGCTACTGTACCTGCCCCTGGTGGTGGTCTCCTTCATCCTCGCCATCGCCACCGTCGGACTAAGCCTGCTTTGCACGGGACCACTTGCCATCGGCGCTATTTGCCTGAACCTTTTCCTTCTGCACAACAGGGTGAAGCGCAAGCAAGAGCCGGGGTAACCGCGAGGGTCGCCCTGGTTCCTGCTATTTCGAGAAGGCCAATCTGCGGTATTTCTCGCGCGACTCTATCCAGGCCTCTCCAGACAGGCCGAGCTTTTCGCGCAGGCTCTCCGGCGGCACACCCTCGCGGAGCTGGCGCACGGCATAGGTATCGCGCAGGAGCTGCAGCGTGACGCGCTTCTTGATGCCGGCGGCTTTGACGGCGCGCGCCAGGATGTAGTTGAGGTTGCGGTCGGTGCAGACGAAGAGTTCCTCGGTCGGGTGGTACTTTGCCTGGTAGCGCTTGAAGATATCGGTGAACTCCGCCGGCAGGGTCAGGCGGCGCTCGCGATGCTGTTTGCCGGTCGATGCGGCGAAATGCACCGTGATGGTGGGCGCGCCGGCATCCGACAGGTCAACGTGTTCCATCTTGAGACCCATGACCTCTTCCTTCTTCAGACCGGCATGCAGCACCAGGTAGACCAGGCAGTGCGTACGCGCGTCCTCCGCCGCCTTTTGCAAGAGCCGCTGCACCTCGTCATCGAAGAGCAACTGCGGCAGTGGCGGCAGCGGCCGCTCCAGCACGAGGCTGGTGGATGGGTCTTCGCGGATCACGCCCTCCCGCGCCAGCCAGGAGAAGAAATTCTTCAGGAATGTGACGCGCCGGGCCATCGTTTTCGGCGCGGGCGACTGGTTCCCACCGAAGCGCAGTTTCATGAGCCAGTCCGTGAGCTGCTCTTTGGTGACGCGACCGACCGGCGTATCGCGCCCGGCGAAATCGCTGAACATGCGCAGGTCGGAGAGAAAGCAGGTGATGGTATAGGCCGACTTGCCACGTAGCTGCAGATCCTGCTGGTAGGGCAGCACGCACGCGGCCAGGCTCGATTGATCAGTCAGGGGGTGTGTGCGGATGAAAGGCGGGAAGGGCGTCGTCTGCGGGTCGGGCGGCTCCGAAACCACCGTCGCGGTCGTAGCAAAGAGATCGGGTTGTAAGACGGTACTGTCCTCAGTCAGAAAAGGGTCAGCCTGGGATGAGTGCTGGGAATCGTTCTGCATACATCGCTCCCTCTATTAGTCATATGATGCGCCGCGTACTCCAAAAAGCTCCTTCAACCTTGTTTTTCATTATAGCAGGTAGTAGCAAAAATGTTCAAGTGCTGATACTACTCAAATGGCCCACCCTTCAGGTCGCCCTTTGGGCGTGTTCCGTTACCTGTACTCGTATAATTCGTCTTTGATTTGTAGATTTTTCGGCATTTTTACCCAGCGATCTTATGCAGCCCGCCACCTCCGCGATAAATCGGGGGCTATACAGCTAACTTCGTTAAGACTGCAAGGAATCAGGATTGTATAGATGAAACGTTTCAAGCCATTGCTCCCGGCCGTCAGTATTTTTTGCCTGGCGCTGCTGGTGCGCGTGATATACAACTTCACCGTCGCGGGCCAGTATTTCCCGCTGCACGATTCGCTTTTCTATCAGACCATCGGCATCAACTTCATTACCCAGCACTGCTTCTGCCTGCATACCAATGTTACAACCGTTTACCGCGCGCCGCTCTGGCCGATTATCCTCGGCATCTTCTCGCTGTTCTACGGGCACAATAACCTCGTCGGGCGGCTCTTTTTATCGTTGTTGGACGCGGGCACGTGCGTGTTGATCTACCTGTTCGCCAGGGATTTATTCGGCAGGCGCTTCGGGATGTTCGCCGGCCTGCTGGCAGTCATCTACCCCGAACTTTTTATCTTCACGGGCTGGCTCTACAGCGAAACTCTGTTCACCTTTCTCTTATTCGCGCTCTGCTACATGCTCTACCGCATCCAGCGCGCACGGGGCGAGAAGAAATGGCTGTGGCCCTTATGCGGGCTGCTGCTGGGCCTGCTGTCGCTGACGAGACCAAACGGGGTGATCGTGATCGGGCTCTTCCTGCTGTGGGCAATCATCCTGGTCTGGCGCGGGGTGCTGCCGCGCGCCTCGACTCTAAAAGGGGCCTTGCTCGCCGCCCTGCTGGGGCTGGCCATCATCGCGCCCTGGACGGTGCGGAACTACGTTGTCTCGCACACCTTCATTCCGGTCGCAACCGGCGACGGCACAGTGATGCTGGGCGCCTACAACAACTCGGTGCTGGACCCCAAACTCAAGTATGGTGAGTTTCTCGGCACCTGGCTCAATCCCTTGACCTCCGTCCCGCAGGTATCGCACAAGTTCCCACCCATCAACTGCCCGGCCACCTGCGAGGTGACACGCGAAGATACCTATAATCAGGCCGCCAAACAATGGATGCTGGCGAATCCGAAAAAGACGCTGCACCTCTGGCTGCTGCACTTCATCAATATGTGGCAGCCCGGCTCGCTGGAGGCCGATCTGCCGATGTACCGCTTCCCGAACGCGCCGCTCTCTTCTTTCGTGCTGAATATGATGAGCACCATCCCCATCCCGGTCCTGCTGCTGGCGGCCCTCGGTCTGGTAGTCACGCTCTTCCGCTGGCGCGAACTGCTTTTCCTCTATTTCATGATCGGCATGACCTTCGCTCTGGCGATCTACTTCTACGGCATCGCGCGCTTCCGCGCCCCGCTAGAGCCGATGATCATTCTTCTGGCAACCGGCGCGCTGTGGTGGGTGGTTTCAAATTGGGGAGGCAGAAAACCGGCGGTCAACGCGGGATAGAGATAACCCGGCTCTTAGGTGAACTTGAAGGCATCAAGCATCAATTTGCTGAAAATAGCTTCTTTTTTTACGTTCATTTCCGTATAAAGGATACTGAATTGTTTATATTCAGGCAAATGGACACTTAATCTGCATCAACTTTACAATCAATTTTACACGGCAACCTCGTATATTGTAGGCAAGATATCAACGACCGTCACAGGCCGCCAGCAGGGGTTATCCCCTCCCTTGTCTTTTAAATCCGCCATTATGGGCACACGGCTGAGCGGGTTCGCGCACAGAGGCACGGCACTACTGCTCGACAGGAGGAAGACTTTGGACGCAATCATTGGAAGATACAAAGTACGTATGGAGGAGAGCGGGCTCGTCCTCCAACACCCGACAGGCATTAGCTTCGATTTGCAGCCAGATGAAGTATTGGTACTCTGGAAGTTCATCAACTTCTATCGCGAGTCACTGACCGATTCGCAGCATAAGACAGATCCGCAACTCAAGGCGATTAACACCGAAGAACTCTTCGACCACAATAAGCGCTGGAGAGAACGATAGCTCTGTTTGAATTGCCCGCCCAGCTCCCAGACCGTAATAAGGGGCGGTTACTCCTGCCATATCCCCCATATATCATACTCCTCGATCGCACCCTTACCTGAGGGCGAAAAATGGAGTGCCTGCCGATGTCCCCTGGAAGCTGATCCCGCAGATTGGATGTCTGCTATATCCCATCCAGTATCCTGCAACGAATGCTTCAGCAGATCGAGCGCATCCACTTTCCTGTCGTTAATTGCCCCGAAGCGGATCACTAATTTGGCTCCGGGTACACATATCATTCCCAGGTTTCGCCAGACATCGCGCAGTTGTGAAGCGAACGTCTCTGACCCGTTATGGCTGATCTGGCCTTGCGTCGAATAGTTTACCTGCGCTGGCCCGCCCAGAAACCAGGAGCGCAGCCATTGATCAGGAAGATAGGTATTCATGCCATAGTATGGTGGTGAAGTGATCACCCACTGAACTGCATACTTCCCTATTAACTGGCTGTAGACCTTTCCATTCCGACTATCTCCGGCAATGATGCGCCCGACAGCTTTCGTCGTCTCATTGGCATAGTAGCGCTGCGCCCGCACCTGAATGATATCCAGCACATCGACGAGCTGTGGGACAAGATTACGGGCCTTCCAGAAGTTGACGGCATACCCTGGCTTGGGCGCATAGGTCCTTGGTGATTGGTTGGAGAAGTAGGAAGGATGGAGCTTTGGCCGCGGGCCATGCATAGCTCCCATGATGATAGCTCGTAGTGCTTTGCGCGAATCCGATTGGCAGTCACCGAGCAACCCCTCACGAAAGCGACAGAGAGTGCATAGCACATCCTGATGAAAGGCCCATTCCCAAAACTCTCCCTGGGGGATTGCAGATGGTTCACGAACCTCGTCGAGAATCCTGCGTGCCAACTGCATAATTAATGCTGGAGTCGTGTTCGCGAGTTTGGCCTGGGATAGCGCCACTGCAACAGGGTTGCTATCGATACCTAGTGTCGGTAATCCCATGATACGACTGGCATAGTTGGTGGTTCCCCTACCACAGAAAGGATCGATGACCCACTCCCCTGGCTTAGCGTGTGCTCGTAAGATCGAATACGGGAATTCGAGCGGGAACATAGTGAAATAAGGGCAGATGCCATTCAAAGTCCCCGTTCTTCCTCCTGCCATACGTTGACTTTAACTCCTTTTCCCTGTTTTTACCCATGTTGTCGTACCTCCACCCTTCTTCACGCCAGGTTGAGTATACCAGCCCTCATTCTCTAAGCCGAATAATGCCTCAAGGGCCTCGCGAACAAGATGATATGCAATACCACTTCGCTCTCGCTCTTCTATTGTCTGAGGCAGTTCCTCCATAAGCAATTTCAGTATTCCTCCCCAAGGTATGCCTGTTGAGCGCATTCGTGACTGAAAGCCTTCATTGCGACGCAGCCCTTCAATAGCCTGTTGCTTGTACACCGACATAGCATCAACTGGCTCGCCATTGGGGATGTTACCATCGACTGAATTGGCCTTAAGAACAGGCTGGGGAGCACTTATGGCCTCCAGGCTTTCCTCAAGCGCTCGCTCAAATTTGGCCTTCAAATGCCTTGCAAAGGTATCTACACCTTCTCTATCGTAATCAGCATCCAGCGCTTTGTACATCTCTTCAAACGAGAGGACACGCAGCGAGATAGGATAGGGCTTACCTCCGACGGAACTCCAGAAGACGCCCTGCCCAGGAATAGGCTCGTTTAGAAGGACGCTAAGAATATCCCCACTGAAGTGAGCGTTAGCCCGTTGCAGTGTCATCAGATCTACCGAAGAAAGCAGGTGGAAGATAAACCAGTTGTCGCCCTGGCTCAGAATATCGACGGGAATACTGGCCGGCTGCTGGGTGATGAGCAAAGCACCCAAGTCGTACTTGCGACCCTCCTTGACCCAGGCAATATAGGGTTCCGAGGCGGTTGCGCGTTCGTTGAGGACAGACTGTGCCTCTTCTACGACGGCTATCGTAGGTATTGTCTTCGGTTCAGCTTTGGTAAACTCTTCCTGGTTTCGATCAAAGATACGACGAAGGATCAAGCCCGAAAGAATAAGCGACTGGGAACCACGCATACGTGATACATCTACTATGCACAGCTTACCACGCGACAGCGCATAGATGAGCATGTCCATAAACTGGCTGCTTTTATCATGCAGTGTTCTAACTATAACGGTCATATTGCCACGTGCTGCCAGTGCCTCAACCTCTTGTCTATTGGACTCCAGGCCAAGAATCTTCCCAATCTCATCCAGAGAAGCCTGATTGCCGTATTGATCAATCAGATTTACCAGCCGCTCCCAACTGCGTTGATCTAGTCCCTTGAGCTTCCGCACATTCTGCTGCTCTTGTCTTTCGGGGCCAAGCGCGATAGAGATCACGTCAGAAGGGCTCAGGCGGCGGATATCCAACTTGATATCGCCCGCAACGTATGAGTCGTAGAAGCGACTTGGCCCTTTGCGAGAAGTAAAGACTACCAACCTATCCTGTAGTGTCGGCACATCACAGAGGCCAGGCCTCCCTTTATCGTCGGGCCAGAAATATTCACCGTCGGGATCGAAGATGATTGTACCGACAGGAACCTCTTTGTTACCCCGCTTCGTTACAGTAGGCGTCTGTGTATATAGGGTACTAAAAAGCAGCTTATTTAGATTCGATTTGCCGAAACCGGCGCGCGCGAAGACAAAGGAGCGACGTGAAACCAGATGCTCGACCGGGAAGCGAACTCTGATTTCGGGTGATTTTATCTGCATCCACTCCTCTGCCTGATCGCGCCTGTTCTCCTCTGCATAGATATACTCTCCCAGTGCAAAATGTCCGATAACAGCTCCATCGAGGGTGTGTCCGACAATCTCGCGCAGCACGTCACTGGAAGGAAATGCGACTGGACTACCTACGTGCGGCAGGCGACGATGCGAAGCAACAAATGGCAGTCTGTCCCCAACTTTTCTCAGCACACCAAGTACCCGGATATTGACACGATACTTGAGGTAGTCCTCGCGCAAATCATCGGGAACCGTACGGTTCTCGCGCAGAGCACGAATGTTGAACTCTTCACCGTAGCCGGAGGCAAGTCTGCCCTCAGAAGAAAAGGAAGCAATACGCCCAAGCACTGCTTCGTCGGGCGTCTCAAGCTGCACAAGGAGGAACTGCCCATGCATGGGAATACTCTGGAACTCGTGCCTGTAGGGAAGCACCAGGTCAGCATGAAATTCCAGGCCACCTTCCTGGAAGCCGCGAAAGATGCCAACAATCTGATTGCGCGGGAAAAGATCAAGGTTAGGCACAGCCGCTCCTCCTGTTTGATCATATTAGTTACTCATAGCGACGCTGCGCAGGATCGCTCTCCTGTAAGCGAAATATGTCTAGTATAGGAGCTTCCTGGCCGAGAATAGCGCGAATGCCGTCAAAGATATGGTTCTGTAAGATATCGAAATCAAAATCCACAAGTGCTGCGTTCGCGTGGGCTTTCTGTAGGCAGAGTGGGTAATGGGGAACGGGAAAACCGTTTAAGGCATCCGCCAGCATGCAACCCAAAATATGCTGGGCCTCATCCTTCTGTGGCAAGTAGAGATCGATAGGCCAAATAGGGTCGCGTGGGCTGCTACCGAACTTCACGAAGAACATCTTTCCCCCAACAAATTTGTTGCCTTCGCGCCCGGTAATCTCACGGTCGCTGCCCCGTGCGTACTCGGACCAGAGATAGGCCTTCTCCTCTAGTTCGCGCGGAATCTCGATAAACGCCGGGTAGTCAGTTGTCAGGATGCGCTCGAGTACCATAGCAAGTCGATAGCGCGAAAGTACCTGGCTATGCTTAGCAACGCCAGCTAAGTAGACACGCCTGCGTTTCTGCCGCCACTGCTGCTCTATGCCTTCCTGTAGCCCATCCAGGTAGCGTGCGAAGAGTTCTCCCGCAAAGATTTTGCTGCGTAGCAGGCCATCGCGCACAATGAGAATATCTGTGCCGAAATTGCTTGTGCGGATTAGCGAGAATAGGATAGCCCACTCCACCAGATCTCGATAGACCTGTATCCAGGTCGGACTGGTAGGGGTACCTTCCTTCTGGTGACAGAATTATGTGACTGAGTTCTTCCAGGCTTCGCACGCCCAGATAATCCATCAAAATACCAAGGGATGTACGTGGGCTACCATCCTCATTGAATTGCCCGGCGCTTAGCGCTGCAACCTTTGTACTCGGGGTCACAGCCTCCAGGCAGTACTCGTTATTACTTGAGTCGACAATGCGCAAATGCGAGGAGAGTGGTTATGGACACCCACACCGACATTTTTGGCAGCGTGGCGGGCATTGCCTGCGAAGGAAGAGCATCAAGTACTTGAAAAGATCAAAATACTTGAGCAGAATCCGGCGCCGGATGGGAAGGTGAAAAAGAAGCTTACTTATGTTGGCGATGACCTTTATCGCTTACGATGCGGGAACTACCGCATCTTCTATACCTACAAAGACCCCTATGTGAGCTTGCTCAAGCTGGAACGCCGTGCAGATGATACATACGATGATGAGGTAGAATTTACCTGTCTTGGCGGATATACACCCAATATCGTGATGTCTCAGATCGAGACGGAAGCGCCAATAATCGAGAAGCAGCCCGATCTACTTGCAAGTAGCGATATTGAGCAGAGAGTATGGGCCGAGCCGATTACCCTGGAACTGTTGACCAATCTGCGCATTCCTGCCGAGTATCACGCTCGCCTGTTAGCTATCCAGACTGAAGACGAAATCCTCGACTGCCCGGCTGTACCACAGCAATACCTGGAGCAACTGCTAAGTACAATCACAAAATGTTTGCGAGATATGCCGGGGTGGAATTCTCTTAGGAACGGACTGCTATCCCGCATTTGTTCCTTGATTGTACTTAGTGGTCAGTCCGCTTTGCTTTTGATAGAAAGAGTAATAAGAGGAATGTATCAAAGCTCCCCTAGTTTGCCCAACCAATCAACCTACATTTGGTCGTCGTACCTCTTCACGTTCCGAGAATGTTGACGGCGCGTCCGATCAGTAAGCCGATTATCGTGAGTGAAAGCGCCGCCTCTAGCAACATCAGAGCTTTCGCCGTGTGTGTGAGCGGATTCGTATCAGCAGGACTCAGAGCGGTTGCTGCGGTAAAGGCGAGGAACAGATAATCCAGAAAATGCGGTGCCCAACTCTTTCCGTTGGCTTGTTGTGTAAACAGAAAATCTGCGGCGTGATGCCCAGAGAGGTGCCGTTTCCAGGGGCCGCCTCCGTCGAGTTCCCAATACCACAAGGCGAAGATCAGGATATTGAAAGACCAAAGCAGGACCGCAGAGCGTAATAAATTGGTCGCGTGTTTATCAGTTGGCAAGGTGAGAAGTAAGAGAGCCACACCTAAAACGAGTGCCAACGAACTGATGCCAAGTGGGACCAATACAAAAATACGCCTCGCCGTATGTGAAAGGTCCCATGCGGTCAGGATGTCGATAAGGAGGGGAACTACAAACACCGCTTCCACGACCAACAGAAGCCAATTAGGACCGATGAGTACATTCGGGGGGAAAACGAGATAGAGCAGGCCGGTCAGAAGGATACCGACGAGGGCAGCGACACTGGGAACCACATGTTCCTCAACTGCATCTGAAGCTGAGGTAGGCATGGCCTCAGACGAACCATCTTGCTGTGTTTTCTTCACGGGTTTCATTCCTCGCTCGGCCTTCCTTTCCAAGGAGAGGAGAAGCAACTTTTCTCATGGGATCTCGCTCCCTAGTATTATAGACGAGAGAGGGACAACAATGCTTGAAAATCTGTGGGGCTTGCTCACAACTCCTGTGTTTTCCTGCCTGTCCCTAGTCCTGTCAAAATCTATTCGGACTGACCACTAGTAATGCCTCATAAAACGGATTGCTGTAATGTTCAGCGCGTTTAATCACCCCTTCTAGCCCTCGTCCACCCTCCGGCGAGCGCTTGATATTGGCGAACAGCCCCGCCTCCAGACCCTTTGAAGAGCCCGAGCCGCTCCAACTCGCGCAGCAGGTCAACGGCCTCGCGTAATATCTGGTTGGCCCGGAGCGCCACCAGGCTCCCCTCGCGCCAATCGAATTGCTCGCCCAGGTCTCGTGCCGCGTTGAAGACGTAGAGCGCGCCGCGTATCGACAGAAACCGGTCCTGCAGGAGCGGCGTATGGATAGCCTCGGTGGGCATGCCGAGCAACTGGATGCCCTGGCCCGTCAGCACGCCCACCAGGTTGAAGAAGCCGTCGAGCAGGTGGCCCCGGAAGATATCGCCGGTCATGTGCCTGGTCGGCGGCATGTACTTGATGGGATAGCCTGGGAAAAGATCGCGGATGAGCTGCGCCGAGGCGATTTCGTGCAGCAGGTGGTTGGGCGTCGACGGGTCGATCTCGAAGGCGTGGCCAAGGCCCATCTGCCGCGCGGGAATACCGGCGATCTGCGCGAAGCGTTCGTTGATGAGCTGCGAGGCCACGACGGTATGCTCGGCTTCCAGCGCGTCGTCGGTCGTGAGGTAGTTGTCCTCGCCGGTGTTGATGATGATGCCGGCGGCCGCGTTGATGCGGCGCGAAAAGAGCTGGTCGATGAGCGTGCGGCGCATATTTATGTCGCGGAAGATTATACCGTAGAGCGCATCGTTCAGCATCATGTCCAGGCGCTCCAGCGCACCCATGGCCGCGATTTCGGGCATGCACAGACCGGAGCAATAGTTGGTCAGACGGATGTAGCGCCCAATCTCGCGCCCGGTCTCATCGAGGGCGGCGCGCATCAGTTTGAAGTTGGCCTGCGTCGCGTAGGTGCCGCCGAAGCCCTCGGTGGTCGGGCCATAAGGCACGTAGTCGAGCAAGCTCTGCGCGGTCGAGCGGATCACGGCGATGACATCGGCCCCCTGGCGCGCGGCGGCCCGCGCCTGCACGATATCCTCGTAGATATTGCCGGTTGCGACGATGACGTACAGCCAGGGCGTGGGCGGATCCCCCAGTTCCTCGATGATGGCCTCCCGTTCGGCTCGCCGCGCGCGAATGCGTTCCACGCCCAGGCGCACCTGGCGCATCACTTCCGCGTCGATGGCTTGTAGTAATTGGTCGTCCTGAGTGACCGGAGTGAGGTTGAGTTCGCGCCTCGCGAGCGCCTCGGCGGTGGACTGGGCATCGCGAACGGTGCGCAGCATGACGGCGACGAAGGGGCGCAGGATGCCACCTGCCAGCAAGGGACGCGCGCTGTCTACGACGCAGTTGGGAAGTGGCACTCCGTAGTCGTCTACGCCATCCACCCCGAGCAGCCGCAGCGTGGCGCGCTCGATGGCGATGGTGGTGTGCCCGCCGATATACTCGATCACCGCATCGACGATGTGCCGCGCCATGGCGCGCGCCTCATCGATCAGGGACTGGTCAAGCTTGAGGTGGGGCATACGCTACGATCTCCTCGGCGAGCTCGCGGGGACGCTGGAACGGGATATCGTGGATGGTGTCCGGCATGCGCACCAGTTCTAGCCTTGGGCAGATCTCCTGGATGCGCGCAATGCCCTCCAGGCGCAGGGCGAAGAATTCCCGCCGCGCCTCGCCGGATGTCTGCGGCTCGGCGACGATGAGCTTTACCGGGCAGGTCACGCGGTGGTACAGGTCAAAGGTGGGCTGGTCCCACATCGCGCCGATGATTTGCAGGTGATTCTCGAAATCCAGGCGAGGCGCAACGGTATCGTCCTCGCGCAGTTGCACGATATGCAGGGCGCTGTCCTCCAGTTCAGGCGACCACACCTGGCCGAGCGGGCCGCTCTTGAAATAGGAGAGGAAGGTCTCGCGCGGCGTCCCGGCGAAGCGTGGAGGGGCGAGATCGCGTTGGGCCTGCTCGCGGGACCAGCCGGGCCGCAGCGAAAGCTGGTTGGTCGCGCCATCAACCAGCACCAACGCCGTCACCTCGCCGGGATGCTCCACGGCGTATTGCAGAGCAACCATCGCTCCCCAGGAATGACCGACAACGACGGGGCGCGCGATCTCCAACGCCTCTCCCGCGGCGGTATCATCGGCAACAATGGTGCCGAAGTCATAGCCGCTATCAGGCTTGTCGCTCTCGCCGTGCCCGCGCTGGTCGAGTGCGGTGACGAGGTACCCGCGCTCGGCAAGCAGGGGCCCGACCAGGTTCCAGATATGCGAGGACGAGGCCAGGCCGTGCAGCAGCAGGAGCGGCGGCAGTCCGGCACGCGGCTCGGCCGGCAGCCAGCGCCGGTAATGCAGGCGCACGCCATTGCCGGGAACCTCGCCATCAAGCGGTTGGATGGGCATAAAATATGTCACTCCTGGAGGTAACAAGACTCACAAGGGGTACCATCGTCATGAACGCTCTTTCTTGCACCCAAATCGTTCATAACGGCGGTACCCCTCGTGGGTAGCGATAGTATCAAAAAGACCTGCACAAATTATTCGTAGTGCAGGTCTTCGTCAGACTCTATTTCGTCGTCGTCCTCAACATCCTCCGCGTCTTCATCATAATCGATCAGATTCTCCGGATCGGAAAATGCATCCGAGTATGATGGAGGCAGATCATCTGAAGCCGTGAATTCTCTCCAGATGTGGATTGTGGGATGCATGCTCTGGAATGGCTGTAGCCCTCCCTGTGCAGCCGGTCCCTCCATCTGCGGCCCGTAAGCTGACATGCTTTCGCGCACCAATACTTCCTCCCCATGTGCCATTGACTCGAAGCCCAGGCGCCGCAGGTCCATGACCATGCCGGGCCAGATTTCATCCGGGTCAATCGCCCACCAGTTTCGCCCCTCAACATTTACAGGCCGAACGCGCAAAGGTCGGTTGAGTTCGCCCAGACTAGCCATAAACGTGACACGTTTCTTTTCGGCTTTCTTCATCATTGGCCTGAACCGTCCTTTCCTTCCTTAGAACAACCCGCGCATCGCCTTTCCCTTCGAGGATTACGAAAAAATAGTGCCGCTCAGATTACTGAACAATCCATCTCACTCTTCCGCAAACGGAAATCCAATGCTTAGCAATACCATACCACATAAACATGTATATATGCCAGTGTCAAATTTGCGACACAATAGAACAACTTGAATAGCGTACGCATGTAGTGGCCCTTTTGATCAGCGCATCTTGCCTATTAACGCCACCGATGTTATTGTGTAGGCATGGAGGAAAAATCGACAAAGGATACGCGCAAGCTAGCCCAGGAGCGCCGCCAGCATATTTTCGAGGACATCGAGAGCAGCGGCATTGCCTCGGTGCGCGACCTGGCGCAGCGTTTCGAAGTCTCCACGATCACGATTATGCGCGACCTGCAGGAATTGGAGCAGGAAGGGCTGATCCGTCGCGTGCACGGCGGGGCGATCAGCGTGCGCGGGGCCAGTTACGAGCCGCCGTTCCTGGCGCGCGAGTCGCAGCTTTCGCCCGAAAAGCGGCGCATCGCGGCGCAGGCGGTGGCGATGATCAGTGACGGGCAACGAAGGACAAGAGAGAACGCTAAAAAAGACCAGTTACGATTGGTGGCTAAAGAGGTTTGCGATATTTTCGGCAAATTGCCGGCTAAGCTGTTGCGAAGTCGAACGGACCATCGCCGCACCAAGCTTGGCTAGCCGGCCCAGCATGGTGATATCCATGGCATACTTGACGCTTGTTCCATTACCTTGCGGGATAAGATCGATGGTGACACGCGCGCGAAACGCCCCGGCCATCGACATTGGCTCACCCACCAGCTCACCCACCATGTGGCGAGGGGCATCTGTTTCTAGAAGCGTTCCCTTCGCTTTTGAGCGAATCGTCATGAACTGCACCTTGACCGAGACAACCGCCTCGTAGTGTGTTTCATCGATCTTGCGAGCCTGCTCGCAGCCGGGAACGACTCCGCAGAACTGCACCGGATCTATTAAGACCTGCCAGACCTGCTCCTGCGAAGCAGCCACAGTGACGCTGCCGTTCAGCTTCATGCTGTTCCTCCTTGAAGAAGTGTAGCCCCCCGATTTATCGTGGGGGAGCTACCTCCTTTCCCATTGCGATCGAATCGGAGTGATCGAGAGAGGGAGCGATGACGGTGCCTTTCCCCTGGAATTTCCTTTATTCGAGGACGAAAGAGCCTCCTGGCAGGAGTATATCATACCGCTCGACCCGCCTTGACATGCCCCTCTTGCGCGGCGTATGTTATTCTTAGAGCACTTCAGAAAATGAAGTAAAGACAGTACAGCTTATTTCCCCCTATTCTAGAAGGAGAAACCCTAACCTGATGCTGAAGCACGAAACGACACCACTACATATCCAGTTCCACACTGACCCGGCCTGCCCCCTGGCGTGGCGCACAGCGCTCTGGATCCGCGAGGCGCGCCAGGTGCGCCCGATCGATATCACCTGGCGCTTTTTTAGCCTTGAGGTGGTCAATCGCAAGGAGGGGGCAACGCCCGATTACGCACGGGATGGGAGCTGGGTTGCTCAGCGCACAATGGCGCTGGTGCGGCATAAATACGGGAACGATGCTGTGGAACGGCTCTACCTGGCGCTGGGCAATGCTCGCCATGGGCGCGGCGAAGATATCCGTGGAGCTGACGGCGTGCGCGCGGCAGTCAAAAAGGCCGAGCTTGATCCGGCTCTCGTCGATGAGGCGCTGGCGGACGAAACCACTATCGAGGACGTGCTGCGTGACCATCAAGAGGCCGTGCGCCGCTATCGTGCCTTCGGCGTGCCGACGATAGCCATCGATGGCTCCGATGTCGGCTTCTATGGTCCGATCATCCATGAGGTGCCGCGCGGCGAAGAGGCCGGGGAGCTATGGGATTATACCGCCTGGGCGCTGCGCCAGCCGAACCTGTTCGAGCTGAAACGCGACCGCGGCGGCGTGCGATTCGCTCCGGTCGCCGAATAACCGCGACTGCCAGGGCACCCGCGAGGGCTCACACAGGTCCGTTCATTGTAGAGGCAGGGGCGGCTGGGATGGGAGGCAGGGCCCCTTGCGGGTGCCTTCTCCTCGGCCCTCGTCGCATGCGGGGCCACTACCACTTTTTTGTTGGCGGTGGCCAGTTCGCGGTATTGAGCAGATCGTTCTTGTTCCAGCACTCCTCTGAACAGAAGTCCCAGGGGTCGAAGCAGGCGCACCAGCCATGCCAGGTCGTCAGGTAGGGAATGCCCTTGATCGGCTCACCACATTCGGAGCAGAAGAAGCGGAAGCGCTCGTCCGCGATATCCTCGGAGCGCGTGTAGAGGCCAGGAGAGATATTTCCTTCCGCCATTTGTGATTTTCCTACCATTCAGGAATAGTTGATCAGGACCGCGTTATTTCCTATATTTCTTTACGAATTGTTCCATGCGCACCAGAGCTTCTTCCAGCTTCTCCTGTGCCGTGCAGTAGGCACAGCGCACGTAGCCACGGCCGGCCTCGCCGAAAGAACTGCCGGCGACGACGGCGACCTTTTCCTCGAAGAGCAATTTTTCAGAGAAATCCTCGTCTGACAGGCCGGTGGATGTTATATCCGGGAAGGCGTAGAAGGCGCCGAGCGGATCGCAGGTGGGCAGTCCGATGCGGTTGAGGCCATCGACGAAGATGCGGCGGCGCAGGTCGTACGAATCGTGCATCGCGATCACATCGTCCTCGCCGTTGCGTAGGGCTTCGATGGCGGCCTCCTGCGGGGAAGTACCGGCGCACATGATGGCGTACTGGTGCACTTTGAGCATGGCCTCCAGGATAGTGGCAGGCGCGGCAACATAGCCGATACGCCAGCCCGTCATGGCATAGGCTTTGGAGAAGCCGTCGAGCAACACCGTGCGCTCGCGCATGCCCGGCAGGGTAGCCATGCAAACGTGCTCGGTATCGTAGACCAGGCGGCTGTAGACCTCGTCAACGGCGACGATCAGGTCGTGTTCCTGGGCCAGTTTGGCGATGCCTTCCAGCTCGGCGCGCGGCACGACCGCGCCGGTCGGGTTGTTGGGATTGCCGATCAAGATTAACTTGCTGCGCGGTGTGATGGCCGCGGCGATTTCTGAGGCGCGCACGCCGAAACCGTACTGCGCGTAGGTAGGAACGGGAACGGCTTTGCCGCCGGCCAAAATGATATCGGCATCGTAGGCCACGTAGCCGGGATCGGGCGAAATCACCTCGTCGCCCGGATCGACGAGCGTGCGCATCGTCAGGTCAACGCCCTCACTGACACCCACCGTCACCAGTATTTCCCTCTGCGGGTCGTACTCCAGTCCATAGCGACGCGCGAGCATGGCCGCTATCTCCTGCCGTAGCGCCAGCATGCCATAATTGGACGTATACTGAGTATGCCCAAGCTCGATCGAATGCATCCCGGCGCGTCGGATATGCTCCGGGGTGACGAAATCGGGCTCGCCGACGCCAAGCGAAATCACATCGGGCATCGTATTGATAATATCAAAGAACTTTCGTATACCGGAGGGCTTGACCTGGCGCACACGCTGGGCCAGCAGTTCACGTTTGAGTGTATCCATCGTTGTATAACCCTTCCTTCCTGGGGATGCCTTTTCTTAACCCAATTTACCATATCACAGGGCAGATTGACAATGAGCCAATCACAGTTCGCTCTCAGTAAAGTGGCAGGCCAATCACGCAGCGAACCTGTGCCGGTGCTGCTCGATACCGATATCGGCGACGATATCGACGACGCCTTCGCCCTGGCCCTGACGCTGCGCTCGCCGGAGTTAACGCTGCACGGCGTGACGACGGTGTTCGGTGATACACACCTGCGCGCTCGGCTGGCAAAGCAGCTCCTGCGAGTCTATGGGCACGAGGATATTCCGGTGGCCCCCGGGATATCTACCCCGCTCGTGGCGCGCCACCGCCCATCCGGAGCGCCCCAGGCCGCCATCCTCGACCCCTGCGAACATCTCGCCACCAGCGCCTGCAGCGGTCCAGAGTTGATCGTGCAGAAGGCGCTCACCTATCCTGGTCAGCTCATGCTCATTTGCATCGGCCCACTCACCAACGTTGCGGCCGCTTTGAGCATGGAACCAGGCCTCTTCATGGCTATAAGAAGGATCGTCATGATGGGCGGCACAAGCGGTCTGCCGTTCCCCGAATGGAATGTGCGCAGCGACGCCAGGGCCGCGCGGCTGGTGCTGGCATCAGGCATACCTATCACGCTGCTGGGGATGAATATCACGATGCGCTGCCAGCTCCGGCCGGGGGATATCGCACGATTGCGCGACCGCGACACGCCCCAGGTACGCCTGCTGAGCAAGCTGCTGGACGTCTGGCAGCGCCACCGCCCGCGCTGGCAGTCGGCCTACCCCTTCCTGCACGACCCGCTGACGATAGCTGCGCTCTGCGCTCCGCAATTCCTGCGCTTCGAGGAGATGACGGCGCGTGTGCTGGTGGAAGGGCCACTGTGCGGTGTGATGGTGCCGCGCATCATGGACGGGCCACCTGTACAGGCGGCGGTGGATATCCGGGCTGACGCGGCGCGCGAGTGGGTGATGGAGAGGTTATTGGGAGAAACGTAGAAGGGCGACCTTTGGATTCACATATCATCCTAATCGTCGTATCTTCTCGATTATCCCGGGCAGGACGGCAAGGACGGCGTCCACGTCGGCTTCGGTGTTGTCCTTGCCCAGAGTGAGGCGCAGGGTGCCGCGCGCCTCTTCAGGCGAGTAGTGCATGGCGAGCAGGACATGCGAGGGATCGACCGAGCCGGAGGTGCAGGCCGAGCCGGTGGAGGCGGCAATGCTGTGCAGGTCGAGACTCAGCAGGATCGATTCCCCCTCGATACCCTCGAACATGAAGCTGGCGTTGTTGGGCAGGCGCTCCGTGGGGTGGCCGGTCAGGTGGCTGCCGGGGATGGTCAGCACGCCGGAGATGAGGCGGTCGCGCAGCGCGGTAATGCGGGGCGTGACCACCGGCAGTTCCTCGTAGGCGAGACGCAGGGCCGCTGCCGCGCCAACGATGCCCGCCACGTTTTCGGTTCCGGCGCGCTTGCCGCGTTCCTGCGAGCCGCCCTGCAACTGGGGCAACAGGCGCACGCCCTGGCGCGTGTAGAGTATCCCCACACCCTTCGGGCCATAGAATTTGTGGGCCGAGAGCGAAAGCAGGTCGGCGTTCAGTGCGGCGACATCGATCGGCAGCGCCCCACCTGCCTGCACCGCGTCGACGTGGAAGGGGATTTTGCGCGCACGGCATATGCGCCCGATCTCTGCGACGGGCTCTATGGTACCGACCTCGTTGTTGGCGTACATGATCGAGACCAGCACGGTCGAGTCGGTGATGGCGCGCGCCACGTCGTCGGGATCGACCCGGCCATACGAGTCCACGGGCACATACGTGGTTTGAAAGCCGAAGCGCTCGAGGTACTGGCAGGTATGCAGCACGGCGTGGTGCTCGATGGGCGAAGTGACGAGATGCTGGCCTTTTTTCTGCGAGGTGAAGGCCACCCCTTTGATGGCGAGGTTATCGCTCTCGGAGCCCCCGCCGGTAAAGGTAATCTCCGTCGGCCGGCAGCCGAGTAGCTCGGCTACCTGCTCGCGCGCGCCGTCGATGGCCTGCATCGCGTGACGACCCAGCGTGTAGATGCTGCTGGCGTTGCCATACTCACTCGTGAAGTACGGCAGCATGACATCCAGCACGCGCGGGTCGAGTGCTGTCGTCGCTGCATGATCAAGGTAGATGATACGCTCCGGCATGGGCTGTCCGTTCCTCTACAACCCCGGCTGCCAGCTATAAGTCGTCACCGGCTTCGCGTTCGGGCTGTTATACATGATCGTAATCAGCTCGTGCCAGGCCTGGTTGCTGGAAATGTCGACGTGACTGAAATCCTCGTTCACCTTCTTGCCGTTGATGTAGACCGTCCAGCCGCTTGACGAGGCCAGTTGAGATGGATAAGTGATCGAGCTGCTCGTCCCGGCAAAATTTTGCCAGATGTCCAGGAAGTCCTTTAAGGTGTAATTGACGCCGTTCGGCGCCTCGATGTGCACAATCCCGCTTGTGTCATGGGTATGCAGGTAGTAATAACAGGTGGGCGACGAAGGGTCGCCGGCAATCCCAACGCCTGCGGGCACGCTCGCCTGCTGGCCGTCGATATAGATGGTCAGCAAGACATGGTGGTGATAGGCTGTCTGCTCCAGTTGATCACAGTAGACCCCATCGATCGGCTGATAATCGGCGTTATAGACTGTATGCGCCTGGGTAGACGTCATATTGCCGATGATAATATAGGCGATGAGGCCTGCGGCGATAACCACTGCGGCTGCCACCAACGAGATCGTGGTCCGCCTGAGTCTGGCATCATGCCGCTGCTGCGTGAGGCGGTTCTGTATCTTTTGTTGTTTGCGCTGCTGCTTGACCGACTTGCCCGACTGCCGGCCTGCGAACTCGGGCTGCGCCTGTTTCGCAGCTCCATTAGAGGGCGCCTTCGCGCCTGTCGTATTCTGCTTTGGCTGAGTCGCCGGTGCCTTTGCCGTACCTGCTGCGGTGGTGCTCGCCTTCGCGACCGGAGCATCGTTCGAGGCGCCCCCCGCTTTTATGGTCGTCGCAGACGAAGCGGCCGGCGTCTTCGCAACTGAACCGTTGCTTGTCTTTGTCGTCACACTATTGGATGACTTGTTGTTTGCCTGTCCCTGCTTTGTCTTTGAGCGTGTGCCCTGTTTGCTCATTGAAAGTCCCAACTTTCCCAATACTTATGATTGCTTTTCCTTCTTCTTGAAGAAGGCCTCGTTCATGCTGCCTGTACGATACCCCTGCAAATCGACGGTCACGTACAAATAGCCGATGTCGCGCAAACTGCGCGTAACCTGGCGACTGATCTCCTCGTCAATCAGGCGAGGCAGTTCCGAGCGCTCAACCTCGATGCGTGCGATTTTGTCATGATGGCGTACGCGAACCTGGCGGAAACCCAGCTCGCGCAGCGCCTTCTCCGCCCTATAAATCTTGTTCAGCGAGGCGATATCTACCCTGCTGCCGTAGGGGATGCGCGACGAAAAACAGGCCATCGCCGGCTTGTCCCACACCGGCACGCCCAGCATCTTTGCCACCGCGCGAATCTCGCGCTTGCCCATGTCCGCCTCTTTGAGCGGGCCGCGCACGCCAAACTCACGTGCGGCGCGCTGCCCCGGGCGAAAATCGCCATCGTCGTCCCGGTTCACGCCATACGCAATATAACGCAAATGGTGTTGTTTGGCCAGTGGTTCGAGCTGTGTAAACAGTTCGGTCTTGCAAAAATAACAACGATTGACGTCGTTGGCAAGGTAACGCTCGTCCTCGAGCTCGTGCGTCTCGAGCATCAGCAGGGGAATGCCCATCTGCCGCGCAACCGCGACTGCCTCCTCCGTCTCCTCGGCTGCATAGGCCGGGGAAGCGGCTATCGCGCCCATTGCCCGCTCACCCAGCATATCACGCGCGACCTTCAAGAGCAGCGCGCTATCTACACCCCCCGAATAGGCTACCAGCACCGACCCCATCTCGCGCAGGATGTCCCGCAAGCGTTGATATTTCACTCGCGTCTCCTCGTCCAACAAGTCCGGTTCAGGCGCTGCTTCAAGCGGACTATCGACAGAGGGGATATTGGGCATGGTAGTGTAGTCTCCTGACCAGGGTTTTGTATAATAGATAAGGCGCGAACATGCGCGAACGTTTCGGATGTGCGGATTGCACACCTGTTATTATATCATTCGTCGGCAAGAGAGAGTGGATCTTTATGTGGCTGATCTATAATCCATACCTCAGCGTAGATACTGTGAGGCCACTGGAAGATGTCGCAAAGAAAGTTCTCGACTGGTTTAACCTTGCACCTCGGTATGATACAATTGATCGCTGGGAAGACCCTGCCGGGGCATGGTATGACCTTCCAGATAGTATGTTGGACGAATTGGACCGGCTTCGCCATGCTGTTCCCCCAACACCACCGTTGGAATAAGGACCATGAGTACATCGCACTCTACGACCGCCGCCATCATCCTCGCCGCGGGCGCCTCAACCCGCATGGGAAGCGGTCGCCACAAACTCTTGCTCCCACTAGGCGATCGGCCAGTGCTGGCGCACGTGCTCGACGCGGCGCTTGTCTCACGAGCGCGACCCATCGTGCTTGTGCTGGGCTACCAGGCAGAGCGCGTCCGCGCCTTCATCCCCTCGTATTGCGAACATCCCGACATCACCGTCATCGATAACCTCGACTATTTGCAAGGGATGAGCACTTCCATGAAGCTGGGTATCCAGGCGCTGCTATCTTCTGGCTATAGGAAGGGGAAAGAGTGTGAGGTAGACAGCGCGTTATTTTTGACCGGCGATCAACCGTTGATCACAGCGGAAGTTATCGATAGCCTCATCGAGGCATTCGAGTCGAGCAGGCAGGCGGGCAAGCGCATCGTCGCGCCGCTTTACGCCGGGCAGCGCGGTAATCCCGTGCTGTTTGATGCCAGCCTGTTTGCCGAATTGCTTGAAGTGATCGGCGATGAGGGCGGGCGAAGCCTGCTCAAGCGGCACCCGGACGAGGTGACGACGCTTGAAACGGGCAATGTGGCGGCGTCCTACGATGTTGATACGTGGGAGGCGTACCAGCAGGTTTTACGGACATGGGAAAAGCAGCAGTCGGTCTATTGATCAAGCGGCAGAGAAAAATAGAAGGCGCTGCCCTCTTCCGGCTTGCTCTCCAGCCACATGCGCCCGCCATGCTGGAGAATGATCTGGTTGGCGATATACAGCCCTAACCCCAGCCCTTCGATTCTGGAAGCATCGCTATTGCTGGCCCGATAGAAGCGATCGAAGATGTGAAGCTGATCCTCTGCGCTGATACCTTTCCCCCTGTCACGCACCTCGACTGTCACCCCGGCATTCTGGGCATCTATGCCCACCTTCACGGCCGTTCCGGCCGGGCTATACTTGATCGCATTGCTCACCAGGTTATCAAGCACCTGTTCAAGCCGCGTCTCATCCCATGTGCCCTTTATAGCATCCTGGTTGGTCTCCAGCACAATTGTACGCTTCGAGACATTTTTATATTGTTCGACCACGCGTCTGGCCAGCTCAACAAGGTTGACATTCGCTTGTTTGTCAAGCTGCATCACTTCTCCGCGAATGCTGGTGATATCCAGCATCTCATTGATCAAGCGGTTCAAGCGATGGAGCTGGTGAATCATGCGCTCAAGAGCAGTGGCCTCGCGCGTAAAATACTGCTTCTGCTCCCTCCCGTTGCTGGCTTCGGTCTGCCGCAGCAGGTTGCGTTGCAGCAGTTCGGCGTTGCCGAGGATAGATGTGAGGGGCGTGCGCAGCTCGTGGCTGGCGCGCGCCAGGAAATCGTCGCGAAGCTGATTTAAACGCACCATCTCTTCATTCGCCCGCGCGTGCTCCGTAATATCGACGGCGGAAACGAGCATAAAGCGCACAGGCTCGCGTTGCACAGAAATGGGGATTGGGGTAAGCGTACAGTCCCAGACCATCTCCTGTTCATCCTGGGGAATCCTGAGGTGCACCTCGGACAGACGCAGCGGCGTGCGGCTATCCAGCACGGTCTTCCACATCGTGTCAGCCTCATCATCTATTGCTAAAAATGAAAGTTCCCGCCACGGGCGACCAATCACTCTATCATGCTCTAACCCATGCAGATGTGCGGTAATCTCCACATAACGGGGACTTGCCAACACCAGTTGAGTAGTTTGAGCATCGTAAAGGGCCAGCGCCGCGGCATTCGCATTTTCAAAAATGAGCCGGAGCCGCTCGCTTTCCTCTACAATCTCCCTGGCGCGCTGTTCGGTCTCGTCCAGCGCGTAGATGACGACGCCAGTAACTCTCCCACTGAGAATCGTGCGTCGGCACCATCGTATAGACGAAGTAGTTCTCTACCAGATCATCTTGCCCTTCCGGGGGACGAATGGGAATACGAGGCGTGGTGCGAATGACATCACGGTGGTACACCTCGCGCGCCAGGCGATCTATGGTGCTGCCGGCTTCCCAGAAGAGGTCGAAGATCTCGCTGAGCGGGCGTCCCTGCACCACCCGATCTCCAAACAAGTGGGTAAAGCGAGGATTAAACGCCTCGACAGTCAGGCCGGGGCCGCGCAGCACCATGATATAGAAAGGAGCAAGCTCCACCATCTCTGAAAGTCGCAGGCGCTCGCTCTCGAGCATGGCAGTCAGTTCCTGGAGCTCAGCCGTGCGCGCTCGTAACTCATCGTTGGTGGTTTCGAGCTCTTCGTTGGTAGCCTGCAGCTCCTCGTTATTGGTCTCTAGCTCCTCGTTGGTAGCCTGCAACTCCTCGTTGGTGGTCTCGAACTCTTCAATGGTGGCCTGCAGCTCCTCGTGGGTCAGCGTAAGTTCTTCATTGGCGACCTGCAGTTCTTCGTTGGCATCCAGCAGTTCCTTATTCACTTCGTTGAGGCGCTTATTGGCGCTGCCAAGCTCGCTCATGAGCTGGGTCTGCTCGGTTTGCACAGCCTCAAGCTGCCGTCGAGCCTGAATCTGCTCCGTAACATCGATGACACTGACGGCCGCCAGGTCGGGCGAGCCCGCCTCCATCTGCATCAACGCGATGGAGAGGGCGATGAAACGCCCATTCCCACCGGAGCCTACATCGAGTTCGACTTCGGCAAGGGAGACGGCGGTGCGCTCGCGGAACGCGTTATCGATAGCGGTTCGTACTTCTGTATAAGGTATGCCGCGCACCGCGTGCAGGAAATCCCGCTCGTTGCCCATCTCGCGCAGCCCGAGAATTCTTCTCGCGGTGCCGTTGGCCGTCAACACGTGATACGCGCGGTCAATGACGATCACTCCCACCGGCAGGAAGCGCAGTAGCAATTCATTGAGACGGCGCAGTTGCCCGATCTCAAGAGATGGAGATGGTGGTTCTTGCTCGGCCATTGGTTTCCCCACAGGCTTGCCAGCACGATAATTGGCGCGCTCATCCTGGCGCTGCGCGCTAACATCGCCCATACCCGGGCGGCGCACGGTTGGCAGCGCGCCTCCTGTACAGCGGTAAACTTTCCAGTGCTTGTTGATGAGTTCATAAAAAGATTGCGCGGGCCGCACCGTTTCAGCCTTGCCCAGGAACAGGTAGCCACCGGGTGAGAGCGAAAAGGCAAACTGGTTCAAGACGTATTCCTGCAATTCGGGCGTGAAGTAGATCAGGACGTTGCGGCACAACACCAGGTTGATGCGAGGAAACGGAGCGCTGCGGCTCAAATCCTGCTGGCCAAAGATCACCATCTGCCGCAGCGTCTTGGAAATACGATACCCGTGATCGACCCGTTCAAAGAAACGGTCACGATACTCGGCGGGAATGCCCTTTACCAGGTTTTCAGAATAAAGTCCACGCCGGGCGAAGCTGATGGCGGCTTCGTCCAGGTCGGTCGCGAAGATTTTCACGCTCCATTCGGAGAGTTCCGCGCCAAGCAGTTCGGTCAGCAGCATAGCAAGCGAGTATGGTTCCTCGCCGGAGGCGCAGCCTGCCGTCCAGAAGCGCAGCACGCGGTCGCTCTCGCGGGCCTGAGTTATCAGTTTCGGGAGTATGTCGCTTCTCAGGTAGTCGAAAGCGTCGGGGTCGCGGAAGAACTGGGTGACGTTGATCAGGAACGACTTCACCAACTCGCCGATCTCTTCCGGGTGGGCTTGCAAATACTCGGAGTATTCCTGCATGGTGCGGTTACGCGTCACGGTCATGCGGCGGCCAATACGACGCAGGATCGTCGAAGTTTTGTAGGGGCGAAAGTCGATGCTCGCCTGGCGGCTCACCCGTTCCAGAATGCCGCGCAGGACATCCTCCGTTTTCTCTTCAGGCTGGGGCAGGCTGACTCCCGACAGGAGATCGTAGAGCAGGGGGCCAATTTTCTCGATATCGACCTCGAAATCGATCACGGGGGGCGGCAAGGCCAGCGGCATGGAGGGGTAGCGCGCGGTCTGTGGGTCCTGGACGATGACTGTGCCGCCGGCGTTCTTGACATCCACCGCGCCAACCGCGCCATCCGAGCCGGAGCCGGTTAAAATAACCGCTATCAGACGATCTCCATACACGGCGGCCGCGCTTGAGAGCAGTAAATCTACCGATGGCCTCGGCCTGCTGCGTTTGAGCGAATCCTCCTGCACCTCGACATGCCCATCGAGAATAGAGACCATGCGATTCGCCGGCACTACGTAAATTTTGCCTTTTTCAAGCTGGCTGCTCGAGAGGACAAGCTCGACCGGCAGCGGCGTTCGCCTCCGCAGAATGGTATCCAGAGCGCTGGGTCTGGAAGGATCCAGGTGCTGGGCGAGTACAATCGGCGCGGGGAAGTCGGCGGGCAAGCTGCCAACCAGCACCGAGAGGGCCTCGATCCCACCTGCGGATGAACCCACGACCACGAGATCGCCGAGTCGAAACTCTATGGTTTTGGCCTCATCCTGTACGTTTTCTTCTTTGCTCATCCATTCCTCCCAGGCGTAAATAAGGGCAGCTTCATGCAGAAGAAATCACGTGTGAAAAGTACGAATAGTGCAGAGTAATAGTATACCTGGGACTTGAACCTGTCAAGCACTGGTATTGCCTGGCGTTGTATGTCGGAGACAGTAGGGGCCGATAACGCTCATTACCTATTAAATCATGGAATGCCTGTAGGGACAGGGGTAGGGTGGAAGCGGTGCGGGGCCCCTTGCGGGTGTCCTGTGGGCGACTACTTCCACCTCAGATGACCAGTCGGCGCGCTCGCATTGTGCGCCATAGTTGCGGGTGTCCTGTGGGCGACTACTTCCACCTCAGCCCCGACAGATGGTTGCCCGCTTAATTTGTTAATCACCATTATCGCGCCTATCGCCGCTAATGAACATTACCAATCAGGTCGGAAATCACGGGCGGAGTGGAAGGCACGGGCAAGGGTTTCCGCTTCGTTTGTCTGCGGCGAACGCGTGCCTGACCGAATCGAATCTCCAGAAAAATACCGCTCAAAATGAGCGGTACATGAGCGGTGATAATTTGCTAAAGCCCCTTCTCATCTGTTCTGGCGTGTTTCAGTTTTCGTCAGTAGGTCGGGTGGTATTTTTTGAGGCAATTCGATTTGCCTCGTTCATCCGGCTTTATTGCCAAAATCTATAGGCCTGATGCCATTCCCCGAAGACTCATTGGGCTCCTCCTGCTTGAGAACCTGCCGGATAGTAATAGCACGCTGTTCAGCTTCACGCACCTTCTCCTCAAAGTTTCGGGCCAACCAGTCCTGGCCGCGCCCATGAGCCTGCCGTGCAAGGCGCCGGGACAGGCTGGCGCTCTCCTCCAGCGTTTTCAACGCCGCCCATAAGGCTGTCTCCAACTGCTCGGATTGCGCGGCCAGAACACTCTCGACAGAGAAGGCATGGCCAACACGGCAGCGAAAGTGCAGGAGTTCCCCGTCCTGAACCTCCCAGAGCACCCCACCGCAATCTGGGCAGGAGAAGGGTGAGGGCCTTCCAATTCGTTCGTTGCTATCAAGCGTATCCTGGTCATCCATGCTCGTATATCTCGTTTCTTGTTCCAAATCATTCGGTACTGGATAAGTTCCTTCATCCTCCACCTGCTTGTGCGCCAGTTGCGCCAGCACCGCTCCCATACGATTCAGGGGCAAGCAGTAATCGACCTGGACGTGCGCCAGCGCGCTGCCCGGCATACTGGGATACATGGCCTCTTTTGGATCCTGAACAACAGCGAGGCCGCCGCATCGTTTCACGGCCAACAGCCCGGCAGTTCCATCATCCAGAGAGCCGGTGAGAATGACGCCCACTACGCGTGGGCCGTAGGCGTAGGCGGCTGAGCGAAACAGTGGATCGATGGCGGGCCGGTGGCGATTCTCCTTTGGGCCACGCACCTGGCGCATGCGGCCCCGTTCGATCAGCAGATGATGATCGGGTGCAGCCACGTAAATATGTCCGTGACGTATTTCCTCGCTATCACCTGGCTGGCTCGCGGGCAATGGTCCTGCACGATTCAGGATTTCTGATAAGAGACTGGGACTCTGAGCGGGAATATGCAGGACGACACAGACTGCCGCGGGTAAATTCGCGGGCAACTGGCCGACCATCTTCACCAGCGCTTCTACTCCGCCGGCAGACGCGCCAACAACGATAATGTCATGTCCAGGCACGTTATCTACCTTCACCTCTCCTTGAATGGCCCGAGTCTCGATTTCCTTCGCGCAAAGAGGTCACTTTACTAACTCGTATGTCTTTCCTTTAAGGCATGTTTGCTGCACGCGCGACCATCATACTTGACAAGTATTCTGCCATAAACACGTTCACTGTCCCTTCATTGTGCCATAAAAGTGGATGTAGCACGTAGCATATGATCATTCACCTGTACATTCACGACTGGATATGTTGACAGGTGCATCCCTGTCAAGACTATCGTTGCCATCGCTACGGATAGCGTGTACACTGGTAACTGTTCAACTTGATGGAATGAGATTGGGAATATAGATATATGGACGATACCAAAGAGACCGGGCGCATCGAGAGCTTCAGCGACGGGGTAATTGCTGTAGCGATCACCTTGCTCGTGCTGAGTTTGCAACCACCGTCAGAAGTGGTAAGAAGCGATACCGACCTGCTTCAAAAGTTGCTGTTACAATGGCCGAACTACCTGGCCTTCGTGACCAGTTTCGCCACAATCGGCGTAATGTGGATCAATCATCATCGCATGTTCACCTATATCAGGCGCACCGATTTAACTCTGATGGCGCTCAACCTGCTGCTCTTGCTGGTCATCGTCTTCATTCCGTTCCCGACCGCGCTGGTGGCTCAGTACCTGAAAATGCCGGATTATCATACCGCCGCCGCAATCTACAATGGCACGTACGTCTTGCTGTCGATCTGCTTTAGTTTGCTCTTCCGCTACGCCGCGCATGAGAACCGGCTGCTGGGGAAAGAGGTAGATTACGATGAGATGCAAGTCATGCTCCGGCAATTTCGTTTTGGCGCAGTGCCCTACCTCGTCACCTTTGCGCTTACCTGGGTGAGCGTACCCGCCAGCCTCGTCCTCAACCTGCTGATGGCCCTCTTCTGGGCACTGCCCGTAAACAGGCGTCCATCGCTCAAATGGATATCAATACCCATCGTAAAGACGACCACAAGGCGCACCGGCACAACAGGCGAAGCCGAGGAGTAATGAATTCCTACATATAGTTGCTGGAGGTTGCGATGCCCCTATATCCCGAAGGAAGTCAGGCCCAGTTCTGGCTCGACTACAGCCACCAGCTTGCCGGTGCTATTCGCTATAGCGAGGCACTAGCGGCAGTCGAACGCGCGCTCGAACTGGACGATGCGAGCGTCGCGGCCTGGTACGCGAAGGGTACGGTCCTGGCAATGCTGGCACGCTACGACGAGGCCCTGGCCGCCTTCGATCACGCCCTGTCCTTGGACGCGCGCTACGCCCCCGCCTGGGACGGCAAAGCCTGGGCGCTGGGCATCCTCGGCAAGAAACAAGAGGCCCTGGCTGCCATTAACCGGGCCCTGGAGCTCGACCCGGATCATTTCGACGCGCTGAAGCGGAAGAGGCGGCTGGAGGCGATGTAGGCTACCCCATCCAGCCGCCCTCCCCTGTCATGAGGCTGGCTCTCCAATCTATCCCACTCGATTTTTATAGGTCTGAAAATCAGGATAGATGTACACAATGCTCTCTCCTATCGTTATCTCCTGCACATCAAGGACTGGACTGGACGCAGTCAGCGGCGTATCCTTCATCAGCTTGTTGTATAACGACTGAATCGGATTCGCTTCTTCAGCACCAGAGGGCCCGTCATTCACCAACCGCAACACCTGGGGCCACGTTCCCCATGCGGCACGCCGGTCGAACTCTGCTCCATCAAAAAAATGAGCAAGATAGCGTCCAAGCACAAAAATATACGTTTTCTGCACCTTCAAACGCTTGACTAGCTTTGCATCCAGGCGTGTGAGCAAGGCATTGGCCCCGTTGCGATTCAGCCATTGCACACAGGCCAGCACCTGTTTGCCCGCGTTATAGAAGTAGTCCCGCTGCCGTATCCGCTCCTGGCGAGAATAGGCGAAGAGGTCTTGAGACTTGAGTTCAAACAGGGCCAGCGCTCCCGTCTTGCGATCAAAAATGAGAGCATCGACATCCGTCGTCAGCTCGCCCTGTATCCCTCGTAGTTCTACACTGCCGGCACTTCTCACGAAGCGTTTGTCCGCGAAAAGTTGATACAGGTCCTGCCGGAAGACCTCTTCATGCACGTGAGATGCCGTATGGTATTCGTAGGAGTACCGCCGCTTCAGTTCGCGGGTGAGAAAAAGGAATGGTTCACTCAGCAGCCCCGTTAACGACCAGACAAGATGCTGCTCATCAAGGCGAAGCAATGGAGGTGCAGGTGTACCCGCTACAGAACAGTGATAGGATACATTTTCATGATCCAGGCTATACGCGTCTACAACACGACGAATGGCTGCACGATCAACTCGAAGCGTTTCAGACAGCGCCTCGATGAGTGCGGCAGCCGCGTGAGGAGGAGCTAACAAAGCTCTCAGGGAACAGGCAGGGCGATGCACAACAAATTCTCGACAGAGGTCAAGGTGCTTCAAAGCCCAGCCAATGAGAACGGCCAGGACATTTCCATACAGTTCAACCGTACAACCACCAATCAACGTGCGAGCAGGATACAGAAAGTGACAGGCCATGCTCTTTACCCACAACTTGCCCAACCGCATATAGTAGTCATCAATCCCTTGCGTCGTTCTATAGACGTTCACCTCTGCTTGCCACTCACTGGCAAATGCCTCCAACTGTTGCTGGATAGACACGTTTTCCCCAGCAAGTTCCCGCATCTCGCCCTCGTAGGTTTTAGCAAGCGCATTCGTCCACCATTCAAGATCTTCGCGCTCTCTCCACTCGGTAGGCATTTTCTTGCTGGCTATCCAGGCATAGAAATCCTGCTCTCCTCCCTGCTGCATTCGCATGAAGCCAGTCTCACAATACACGAGAACTTGCTCGCCCTCTGCCAGACGATCACACTCCAGCAGCACCTGCTCAGCCCAGGCATCCAGCGCGCCGTCATAGGGGCGGAGTGGTGCGGAGTGGTGCGGGACCCTTGGGTCGCCCTCCTTCACCACAAGGTCATTCAGCGTCAACCGTTTGCCGTTGGGCAGTGGTGCGGGGACCCTCGCGTCGCTCTCCTTCACCACAGAGGATATAGACCCAACATTCGAAGACTCAGCGGCATCGCCAAAACATAACTGGAGCGCCTTATGCCAACCTGAAAAGTACAGGTTTGAGTTATGTGCTCCCTCCCTCGCCCCAAAGGATATAGGCCCGTTATGCAACGTCTCTTGCGACTTGAGATAGCGCCAATCTCTAGCGCGTGTAAGAGCAACGACAGCGTCACCCCTATTGGCGGGAAAAGTCTGGCGAATGCGCTCCTGCTGTTCATCTATCAATTGACGGAGTTGCTCTTGTTTGGAAAGTGAACTCATCTTCGATCCTTTATGTGTGCTATTCCCAACGCGAAGCGCAACGATACACGCTTCTGCATCAAGAAAAGGTAACAGTCAGCCAGGCCAGGAACATTAACATTCTCGGCCTGCAACGGAAATCATGCTCTTACTGATGTTACTTAGCACACTGGCGAAGTCATGAGACCAATTTACCTCCTGAGGATTTCAATCAGATTGTATCACGAATAGTCTGAAATAATCGTCTTCACCAGCCCCACAATCTCTTCGTGAATCTCCTCTACCGGGCGTGATGCATCCACCACCTTTATGCGCGCTGGGTGCTGCCTGGCGAGCGTGCGAAAGCCTTCTTGCACGCGGGCATGAAATTCCTCGGCCTCGGCGTCGAAGCGCGTGCGTTCAGTTCGCTGGCCGCTGGCATCCGCCTCGATGTCGGTGCGGCGCTGCACTTGCGAGGGGTCGAGATCGAGCAGGATGGTCAGGTCGGGAACGATGCCCGAGGTGGCGAGCAGGGAGAGGCGCTCGACCAGTTCGGGGTCGACGCCCCGTGCATAGCCCTGGTAGGCGATGCTGGCGTCGAAGCAGCGATCGGTGACGACAAGCTTGCCTTCAGAAAGGGCCGGAACGACGAGCGTGGCGAAATGCTGGGCGCGGTCAGCCTGGAAGAGGAAGGCTTCCGCGAGTGGGGTAATTGCCAGATCGGGGCGGTCGAGCAGCAGTCGGCGCAGCTCGATGCCGAGCGCGGTACCCCCCGGCTCGCGCGTGCGAACGTAAGGGATGGCCTGCGCTTGCAGCCAGCGCTCCAGCAGGTCCATCTGCGTCGTTTTGCCCGCGCCGTCCAGCCCTTCAAACGAGATCAGGCGCCCTTTATCCTTACGTTTCTTGCCTTCAGTGCCCCCCGCGTTCTCTCCGCTCACGGCCTATTTCCCCCTGTCGGTACGGTAGATATCGTAGTCCCAGTCGAAATAGGGTTTGGGCAACATGTCTTCCGGCGTCCAGTCGTGGTTGGCCTTACCGTACTTGCCGTGATACTCCTTAAGGGTCTCGCCGACGTATTCGAAGGTGAGCTGGCAGATGCGGAAGCCGACCGGCACCCAGATGGTGGTCTGCGTGTGGTTGCTGATCTCCATCGTCCAGCGGCTGATGTATCCGACATCGCCAACGCCCGCGCAGCGGCAGACAGAGAGACCGGAGCGCGCGACGGTGCTGCGCGAATACATTTTCGCCAGGTAACCGTTATGCCCGCCGATGATCTCGAGCGTATGCGCCAGGATGGTCGTGCCCGGGCGAATTGCCATCTTGCCGCCTTCGGCCCTGCGCGGCTGGCCCCAGTAGCGGCGAATATCATTAGGGTTATCCAGGTGGATGACATCCACGTTCATATCCCCCTGAAAATACCACTCGCCCAGGCGGCAATCGTACGAATTGGTGCCTAACTGCCGCTCATCGAATGGTTCGATAATGATATTGCCGTTTTTCAACTCTTCCACGATACGTTTGTCGGATAACAACATATTGACTAATCTCCCTTGTGTATCAGAATGAAATATCCTTGACCGTTAATGCAACTTGACAAATTCATCCGGCCCTCCGTAGGCGCCGATTTATCGCGCGCACCGCCGATTTATCGACCCGGGTGGTTGGTATAATGTCCGCAATAATTTGTTGATCTGCATTAACGTATTATCTGCCCAATGGGGGTGATATGCAAGAGGTAGTGTCCTGTCCAAAAGTACATGGCCTGAAAATATGTGTTATACTATACTTATCTTAGAACAATTTCTACCCAGCATGAGAAATGGAGCCTCATCAGGCTTTGTCTCTCATGCCTTTCGTTTTTTCCTGGCGCCTATTATTAAACCTGCTCTAGAAAGAAACTCTTCGTGAAAAAACCCGCGTATAAGTGGATCGCGCTTTCGGTGACAACCATCGGATCGCTGATGGTCGCCATCGACTCTACCATTGTTATCCTGGCACTGCCGAATATGCTCACAGACCTGCACTCAGACCTGGTGCGCATGACCTGGGTGATTATCGGCTATCTGGTCGTCAATACCGTCCTGCAGCTCTCCTTTGGCCGCATGGCCGACATGTTTGGGCGCGTGAAGATGTACAACCTGGGCTTCATCGTCTTTACGATCGGCTCGGTATTGTGTGGGCTGGCTCAGAGCGACAGCATGCTGATCGGGTCGCGTCTTATCCAGGGTGTGGGAGGCGCGATGTTGGCGGCGAACGCGATGGCCATCATCACCGAGGTATTTCCGGCGGAGCAGCGCGGCCAGGCCATGGGCATCAACGCGATCACCTGGGGCGCGGGCAGCGTGCTCGGCCCGGTGCTGGGCGGCTTCATCCTGGCATTCGCGAGCTGGCGCTGGATTTTCCTGGTAAACTTGCCAATCGGCATTTTCGGCACGCTGGCGGCCTTCCTGCTGCTGCACGATATCGCGCCGAACCCACGCGGGGAGCGCTTCGACCTGCTCGGAGCCATTTTGTTCTGCATCGGCCTGGTCTGCCTGCTGCTCGGCATGACGAGCGGCATCGGCTCCGGCTGGCTCTCTCCCTCGATTCTCACCCTGCTCGGAGTCGGAGTGGTCGCGTTCATCCTCTTCGTCATTCGCGAGCGGCGCGTGTCCTACCCAATGCTCGACCTGCACCTGTTCGACAACCGGCAATACGGGCTATCCGTCGCGGCGGCTATGCTACAATCGTTGGCGACCTTCGCCGTCAACTTCATCCTCATCTTCTACCTGCAAGGCGTGCGCGGCTACACTCCCCTGACCGCCGCACTGCTGATCCTGCCGCTTCCGGTGATGACCTCGCTATTCGGCCCCATCGGCGGGCGCTGGGCAGACCGCGTGGGCGGAGCCGTCCCTGCCACTATCGGGCTGGCGATTCAGATTGCTGCGCTGATTTTCCTCGTGCTGCTGACCCCTTCGACGCCCTATATCGTGCTGGCCTTCGCCCTGGCCCTGATGGGGCTCGGCGGCGCGCTCTTCTGGTCGCCCAACACCAGCACCGCTATGGGTGCCGCGCCGCGCAACCGGCTGGGAGTCGCTTCGGCCACGCTCAATACGATCCGTAACGTGGGGATGGTCTTCAGCTTCGCCCTTGCGTTGGCCGTCGCGGCCGCCTCCATGCCGCCCGTGTTGGTTTCGGAAATCTTCCTCGGCACGGTCGTTCACCTGCAGGCCAGCGTCGCCGGCGCATTCACCGGAGCGATGAGCCACGCCTTCCTCGCCTCCATCTTCATCTGCGTGCTCGCGCTGGGCTTTTCAGCCGTGCGCGAAAACAAACTCCGGCAGCGGGCACCAGCCGTTGTGCAACAGCCCCAGCCCCAAACGAACCCCGGCGGCTCCGGCGGACAATAAAGAGGGCAGGGCAACCGCGAGGCCTTACCCAGCCAGGTTTCTTGTCGGAGGGTCGTTCATTGTAGAGGCAGGGGCGGTTGGGATGGGAGGCTGGGCCCCTTGCGGGTGCCTTTCATGCCCTCCATGCTGGGGCGTGTTGGCCAATGCCTTCCTCTTCCTGCTCGCGGATCCTTGCGGGTGCCTTGCCTGCCTCTGCGCCTCACTGGCCCTTCCTCGAGAATAACCTCCCCGTATAAGGACCGCGAGGGTCGCCCGTACAATATACGTAAGGCGGACGAAATGGGTAATCGTATATTGTACGGGCGACCCTCGCGGTCGCCCTGGTAAGCCCTGCTAATGTTGCAAGAAAAAGCCTCACTCAATAGTGCGCTCCTACAAATCGGCAACCGGCAGCGTGCGTATAGCGTCGATCTCGACCCAGATGCGCTGGGCCAGGCTGCGAGCTTCATCGGCATCGGAGAGGGCTGCCTGCAGGGGGAAGAAGGCGCGGTCGCTGCTGTGACGGTGAATCCAGCGGCTGATGATGTTGATTTGATCGACCTCGGCTTTGCCGACGATGCTGGGCGGCTCCCCCAGCGTTTTCGCATAGGAGAGCAGGTCGTGGACCGCCCCTTTGGTCGTTTCGGGTTCGTGGGCGATACAGCGCTGCTGCACCAGGCGGCCATGCCGGACAAGAAATAGTTCGTTGCAGCCCTCGCGAGCCGAGGGGTAAATGATGAAGAGGTTGTTGGACTCAACTGCGCCGGTGATGAGCTGCTGTCCAATCAACACCTCGTCGGCGCTGCGTATGGTATCGCGCAGCCAGGCGGCGCGCTCGAAGTTGAGGTTCTGCGAGGCTTCGAGCATCTGGCGGCGCAGGCGATCCAGCAAGTCTTCGCGCTCGCCCCCCAGGAAGGCGCACACCTCCGCTATCGTTTTGCTATACTCATCCGGGTTCGCACCGCCGCGGCACGGGCCAGGGCAGCGGTCAAGGTGCAGGCGCAGGCAGGGATCGGAGGGTTTGGCCTGCGGCGGCAAGGCCTTCGTGCAGGTGCGCACAGGAAAAACTTTCTGCACGAGCTCGATGGTCAGATCGACGATGCGTCGGCTGCGGAACGGGCCGAAATAGCGCCCGCCATCGGCGGCCACCTCGCGCGTGGCGAAGACGCGCGGGAAAGGATGCTGCACATCGATCTTGATGAAAGGGTAGAGTTCGTAGTTGCGCAACTGCACATTGTAGGCCGGCTGCAATTCCTTGATGAGCTGCGATTCGACCAGCAGGGCCTCCAGTTCTGAGCCGAGCACGCGCGTCTCGATCTCCTTGACGTTCTGCAACAGGCCATCCATCTTACGCGTGTAGCCGAGCGGCTGGCTGTAGTACGAGGCCAGGCGATCCTTCAAGCACTTGGCCTTGCCCACGTAGATGACCTGCCCGTTGGCATCCTTCATCAGGTAGACGCCGGGCTTGTCGGGAAAATCACGTCTCCAGGCCGGGTTGAGGAAGAGCGTGCCGGTCGGGCGCACGCTGGTGGTCTGCGAAGCCACCCGGCCATCCGCGCGCAACTGCTCTATCTGCTTCTGTGTGGCAGCCTGGGTGATATCGCCGTTCCAGGCCACGGGCAACTGCAGGCGGCGGCGCAGGTGGCCGAGCGTCGCGATACCCTGCTCTTGCGCCAGTCTCAGCAGCTTGACGAAGACGGCAGCCGTGACCTTCGCATCTCCCAGGGCGCGGTGCCGGTTGTTAGTCGAGATGTTGAGATGCCCGGCCACGCTGTCGAGCTTGAAGCGGCGTAGGCCAGGAAGAAAACGCCGCGCCAGTGGGATGGTGTCCAACCCATCGAGCGGGAAATCCAGCCCGAGCAGCCGCGCTTCGTAGGACAGGAAGCCAATATCGAAGCCGACGTTATGCCCGACAACAATCGCGCCTTCGATGAAGTTTAGGAAATCGGGCAGCACCTCGGCGGCTTTGGGCGCGGTATTGACCATCTCCTGGGTGATGCCGGTGAACTGCACGATGAAGGCCGGCAGGCGCGTGCCGGGATTGATCAGCGTCGAAAACGAGCCGCACGCCTCTCCACCCTTGATACGCACGCCCGCCACCTCGATGACGCGATGCGAGCCTGGGCGCAGTCCGGTGGTCTCTGTGTCGAGAACCACAAACTCGACCTCGTCCAGCGCTCGATGTGTGCTGCTCCAGGCGCTGAGCGCCCACGCCTGCTCTCCCAGCTCGTCTGTCTGCTCAAATAAAGATGAACTCTGTAACGCTTTGCGCAGCAGCGTATTCCAGATGGGGTTTTTAGCCATGCCACTACCTTCGGTGACGCCAAATAAATGCCGCAAGAGTACTTCTTCCGGCACCGGCTGGCCAACGCTCTCTAGCAATTCATGGGCGCGGCGCAGTAATACCCCTTGCTGCGCGGTCTGGTTCGCTTCCACCTGTGTCATACGCTCTCTCCCCGATATGCGCGTATAGATCATCTGTACCAGAAGAATAGCACGGGATGATGAGGTTTGCAAGAGGTATGTGAGAAAAATTCCCTATCCTACTTAGGACCTCAGTCCCCAAACTGAGCCGTAAAAACAATAAAGGAGGGAACTGCATGTCACTCGAAGCATGCGCCGAGACTTGATTATGCACCCCCTGCTATACTGAAAACAAGTTAGGCTCAGGGAACAAGGCTCGTCTCCCCTGCGTCTCGCACCTTAACATCATCCCGATCATCCCACCAGGCAAATCAAGCCTATTAACCAATTGATCCGGCCATTGGTAGGGTCTAATGTATCGCTCCCACGGCTGCCCAACAAGAGTAGGGCCCGGTTTACCGCGGCCACCGCCGATTTATCGGCCAGTCCGGTGGAGGTTACACTGTCCGCATTAAATCTTCAATCTGCATAATTGACAACATTGCCCCTGTCCCAAATGTCCCAAATGTCCCAACCGTCTCAGGCCAGTCCACAGCTTGCTCCAACGGCATCACCCATTGGACAGCCCCGTCCCAAATGTCCCAACCAGACTTCCACAGCAAAACAACCGATACCTCGGATACAAGTGATACCTCGGATACCTTAGATACCTTGGATACCACGGGTGCCCACCTGATACAATTCATAGTTATCGACATGTAACAGGACGGGAACCATACACCCTCAAGATGGGGTAAGGTAAGCTTGTTCGCTAGCTTGCCTCAGTGTGATACCCTATATGCTGGATATTCAATCGGCTGTATCTGGAAAGACTGACCAACGGTGAAACATCGTTCCATGTTTCTCTACACTATGCTTATACTCCTCTTGCTCTTGTCCGCGTGTAGCAGCCAGGCAGGGCCAAATTCCGTCACATATCAGGCAGCGCCAGATTCTACTCAAGCCGCTGTTTCTACATCAATACCTGCCAGTTCCTCTCCCCAGTCAACCGCGACGCCTGTGATCGAGCAACAACACCTGCCAAAGGGATTGCTGAACCCGTCATACCCGGTGATGGACTGGGTCTTTAACGTTGTTTGCGGACAAGCCATGGACTCGTACAGCAGCACTTCGCTCAACGCAGCTATCGCCTATGATTCGGCCGCCTGGCTTTATCCGAGCGATGGGCACCTGGTTGAGGGATGGCAGAGCTGCGATAAGGACGCGCTCATCCAGCAGGCCAGGAACCAGGGTTTGCCCACCCTTCTGACGGTGGGAGTCGACGGCTCCTGGTCGACCAACGCCCTGGCGCAGTACATTGACCGGGCCGCCTCAGAGCCGCAGGTTCCCTGCACGCCGCAGGCAAGCACTCTTATCTGCATGATCGTGAATTGGGCCGCGGACGGAGGCTATCGAGGCGTCATCATCGATTTCGAGCTGGTGCAGGTCGATTACCCGCGCATCGCAACGAAGTTCGCCACGTTTATGCGGAATCTCCAGGCAGCGCTGCACCAGAAAGGCATGCTGTGCGGCATGACCGTGTTCTCCAAGGTAAGTGATAATCCGGCCCACGACCCTTTTCACGGCGTCGATGGATTCCAGAACTGGAAGCTGCTCGGCGGCATGGATTTCTTGATCGATATGGTGCTGGACTACGACAACGAGTTGAATCAACCGGGGCCGATTACCTCCAGCGCCTGGGTGGATAAAGCGCTGGATTACCTGTGGCAGACCATCCCCCAGGCGCTCAGCAAGACGATTTTCGAGTTTCCGCTCTATGGCCGTGAATGGCTGCAGAGCCCCGGCGGCAGTTGGCAGCATATCAACGACGAGACCTGCCAGCAGGTGCTACAGCAGCGCGCGACGGAGCCGCTGCTCGCGGATGTCGCTACCGACCCGACCACCCCGGAGATCGCCTGGAACGACGCGAACGGCAACCGCCACGAAGTATGGTACAATAGTCCCACATCGTTGGTTGGGATTATGACGCAGTTGCAAGACAAGGCCAGGAGTCTGCTGGATGATCCCCAATACAAACTCCAAACCTCGTTCTGGTATCGCGGTGCGGAGTGCCCCGGCTTCTTTGGCAAAGGCAACGCTCTGGAGAGATTCTACAACTCATAAAAAGGAGCATTATGGACCATAACCCACCACGCACCGTCGGCATCCTTATTTTCGATGATGTCGAGGTGCTTGACTTCTGCGGCCCACTCGAGGTCTTCTCTGTGGTCCGCCCTGCTGGAAAAAACGACGATGAATCCAGGCTGTTCAACGTTGTAACCATCGCCCAGGAACACAAGATCATCATCTGTCGCGCTGGATTGCTGGTGCAGCCACACTACACCATCTCGGATCATCCGTCCCTCGACATCCTGGTGATTCCAGGTGGACAGGGCACGCGCCGCGAACTGCACAACCAGGCGCTGCTTGACTGGATCGCCCAACAAGAGTAGGGCCCGATTATGGTGATGAACGAAATACTCTGGACAGCAGATCTCAGAAATCCGTTCTTTGTAGGGACAGGGGTGGGGCGGAGTGGACGGGTGGCCCCTTGCGGGTGTCCTTCGTGCTCCCGTGTTCGCATTTATTAGTCAATCTCCATAAACAACCGTAGGACGATTTCATATGAGTACAACTTTAGTCGGCATGAAGTTTCACCCCCTCACGACCGAGCGGTGGAACGATCTCGAAACCCTCTTCGGCAAGAGCGGTGCGTACGGCGGCTGCTGGTGCATGTGGTGGCGCACGACACGTTCAGAATTCAGCAAACAGGGTAATGAAGGCAACCGGCAAGACCTTACCGGCACAAAGGCTTGATGACGGAGTTGCTTCGAGCAGCCATCGACTACGCCGGAGAGCATGGCGCGCAAATTATCGAGGGCTACCCCATCGACCCAAAGCGCGATGATTTGCCGCCTGTTTCCAGCTTTACAGGGATTCTTTCGGTCTTCCAGGAAGTGGGCTTTGTCGAGGTAGCCAGGAGGTCCGAGAAGCGGCCAATTATGCGGTATGTTATGGAGAAAGAGACAAGCACCTTCGCGCCCATTTTAGGAAGTGAAGGATGAACCAGTACAAACCCGATGCGCGACTGGAGCTTTCTGCCGAAGAAATGCGCGACTATGGCTTACAATTAACGCGCGGCTTCCGGGCGCTCAAGCTCTGGATGTCGCTCAAGCTGTTCGGGCTTGCGGCGCGCAAGATGGACTGGCGGCAGCGCTAAGGACTTGGTCGCATATAATATACGAGATGAGGTTAGTACTGACACAAAGAAAGAAGGCCATCATGATCGAGAAAGTCAACTTCACCGACAAATTCAGCCGCTTCTCCGACTACTGGAGTCCGAAGATCGTGGGCGAAATCAACGACTCGTACATCAAGCTGGTGAAAGTCAGGGGCGAGTTCGTCTGGCACCACCACGAAAACGAAGATGAGCTGTTCCTCGTGGTGAAAGGTAAGTTAACGATCAAGCTGCGCGACCAGGATATTGCATTGGACGAGGGCGAATTCGTCATCATCCCGAGAGGCGTCGAGCACTGCCCCGTCGCGGATGAGGAAGCGCACGTGCTGCTGCTCGAGCCGAAAACGACGCTGAACACCGGCAACGTCTCTAACGAGAGAACAGTTGCGGATCTGGAACGCATTTGAATCCGGTTCTGGAAGGCCATATAGTGAGAGACACTTCAGAAGATGGATACGGCCAATTGCGCTGCCCGCGCGTCGAATTAGCCAGCAGAAACAGAGTAGACGCTCAAGAGCAGGATGATGCGAAACACTCGATTCCTGCTGGCTCCTTTCTTAATCAGCTAGGGGTCACCAGATCGAACTTGGTACCCCAGACATTAGTTGCTGCAACATACTCGCCGGTGATCCAGACGGCATTGGCATTGATCGAACCGGTGTCGGGCCAGGCCGACTGGTACGCTCCCCAGGGCGAGGTACTGAGCCCGTTGTAGGTGTAGTAACTGGTTCCGTTAGCCAGAGCCACGGTGTCCGTCATCGTTTCATCGACGTACCAGACACTGGGATAGATTTTGGGGCTGGAAACACTATAGACGAACAGCCTTTTTCCATTGGAAGTGGTGACGGCCGCGGGGTAGAAGAGAAAGTAGCCGGGGGTGCCGAAAGCTCCCTCGGTCGAAAGGGTGCGTGTGCTCGGATTGATCACGTACCATTCGACAATGCTGACCGCTCCATGACCATCATTCCAGTTATAAGCCCCGGATGTGGCGAAAGTCAGCAAGCCGTTGACCACGCTGGCCTGAGTGACGCTGCAATCTCCTGTACTGATTGTAGATGAAGATCCCTTCTGCTTTGACTTGGGAGGAGGATTGTAGCACTGGGTCGGGACGGTAAAGGCAGAGAGGACGCCGGCGCTGGTGAGGCTCCAGAGGGTCACCTCGCAGGCACCAGCCGGAAAGGAGTTGATCAGATATTCGAAGCCTGGTGTACTACCATCTTCCTTTGCAGGAGTGATAGCTTTCGCGATGGTACCGTCCCGATTGGTCAAGTTCGTCCAGAAGGTGGAGGTGACTGACTGGCAGCTCTCCATCGCACTGCGGCTGGCATAGAACAACTCATTGTTCACGACCTGACCTGTGCTCGAGAGGACATTGGCACTGACATAAATGCCATCCGCATCTACCCCCAGGTGATCAAAGTCTTGATTAGCAAGATTGCTGAAGCTATAGTTGCAGTAGGTTCCCGTTGCATCGGTCTGCTGGGCGACCGAGACCATGATTGTGGAAGTCCCCTGTTGAAGGATACTGAAGATGAAACGGTCTCCGGTGTCATCCCACACCGTCACCGGATCAATGAATTGGGAACTTGGCATATTAAACCAGGTCTGATAGGTGCTCGTCAACTGTTGCGTCCCACTGCGCGTATAGACTGCGATTCCCCCTTCGACCGTCTCCAGGTAGTTATCAATGCCGCCGGAACCACTGGCATCTGGTTTAGATTGATTCGCTACAGATTGACCGGTCTTGGCAGTGGCATCGCTAGTGGTTGCCGCCGGAACGTTGACCACATTAGGCGGGTAAGGCAGTATGTTTTGTGTGCTTGAGTTTGATGTTGAGGCGGATTGCGCGCTGCTGCTGCGGCTGGACGACATTAACCTACTGTGTTTGAGGGTAGCAGTATTGATCTTCTGTGGAACCACGACGATGTGTCCGGTTGGTTGGATGCTGTTTCCAGCATGGCTTGCCGGAGTGCTGGCTCTCGCGGTCAATATTCCCGGCAAGGCGAGCAGGCCGATCAAGACGCTCAAGAGTAGGATGATGCGAAATGGACGATGGTTCACATCAGTTTCCTTTCATAATTGCTAGGGAGTCACCAGGCTAAACTTGGTTCCCCAGACATTGGTTGCCTTGGCATACTCACCCGTGATCCACACCGAATTGAGATTTACCGAGCTGGCATCGGGCCAGGCCGACTGATAGTATCCCCACGCGGATACGCCCGACGTCCCGAAGTAACTGTTTCCATTGGCTAGAGCAGTGGTACCCTTCAGACTTTGATTGACGTACCAGACACTGGGGAAGATGCTGGAACCCGAGGCATTATACATGAAGATCATATGCCCGTTGGCGGTCATAATGGCCGAGGGGTAGAAGAGCCAGTAGCCTGGGGTGCCGAAGGCCCCCTGGTTCGAAAGGCTGGCTGTGCCAGGATTGATTACGAACCATTCGACAATGCCGACCGGCCCATTGCCATCTCCCCAGTCATAAGTCCCTGGAGTGGCGACGGTCAGCAGGCCATTGACCAGGCTGGCTTGCGTAAGGCTGCAATCCCCTCCTGTAAAAATCAGCCCTGAAGACCCCTTCTGTGGCGCTGGTGGTGGTGGACTGTAGCACTGGGTAGGGATGCTGTTATTGGAGAGATTGCCGCTGCTGGTGAGGGTCCAAAGCGTCAGCGTGCAGCCACCGGCTGGAATAGAGTTGACCAGGTACTCGACCGCCGGTGTGCTGTTATCCTGCACCGCCGGGGTCATGGCTTCCGCAATAGTGCCGTCCGGGTTGGTCAAGTTCGTCCACATGCTATAGCTAGCAGTCTGACAGTTCTCCAACGCTGTGCGGCTGGCATAGAACAGTTCGTTGTTCACCACCTGGGTTGGGCTGCCCTGAGCGAGGATATTGAAGGCGAAGTAAATGCCATCACCATCCACTCCCAGGTGGTCAAAGTCATGGTTAGCAAGCGTAGGGAAGTTATAGTTGCAGAAGTTTCCCGTTGCATCAGCCTGCTGAGCTACCGAGATCCAGATGTTTTTCGCGCCTGACTGGAGCGCGCTGAAGATGAAGCGATCACCGGTGTCATCCCAGACCGTCATTGGGTCATAGAAGGTGCTATTGACGCCGAACCAGGACTGGTAGGTGCTCGTCAACTGTTGAGATCCACCTCGTCCGTAAATGGTCAGATTCGCATTAACCGTCTCAAGGAAGTTGTTTGTACCTCCCGCGCCCGTGGCGTCCGGGTTGCCCTCCCCTTTCTGTTCAGATATTCCCATTTTGGCGGTGGAATTAATCTTGCTGGCGGCTGGAACGCTGACCACATTCGAGGGGTAAGGAACCGAAGCCCGTTTGCTTAGTGACAGCTTGCTGGATGCTGGTTGTGGCAGACTGCAAAGCAACCGATTGCGGTGTGTGAACCTTTGAGAGGTTGGCCGCATTGATCTTCTGTGGAACCACAACCCCGTGGCCGGTTGGTTGGAAACTGCGCTCGGCACGGGTGGAAGAGGCTGTGGCTCTCGCGGTCAAGAAACCTGGCAAGGCGAGCAGGCACATCAAGAGGCCTAAAAGTAAGATGATGCGCACTGAACGATAGTTCATAATCGGTTCCTTTCTTAATTAGCTCGGGGTCACCAGGTCGAATTTAGTGCCCCAACTGGTGGGAGAGAGACCATACTCTCCGGTAATCCAGACCGCATTGGGCGACTTTTTGCTGCTATCCGGCCAGGCCGACTGATAATCTCCCCAGGGCGAGACGTGCAGTCCCCCGTAGGTGTAGTAACTGGTTCCGTTAGCCAGAGCCGTGGTGTCCGTCATCGTTTCGTCGACGTACCAGACACTGGGATAGATGCTGGAACTGGAGGCATTATAGACGAAAAGCATATGCCCGTTAGGAGTGGTGATGGCTGAGGGATAGAAGAGCCAGTAGCCGGGGGTGCCGAAAGCTCCCTGGTTGGCCACGCTGGCCGTGCTGGGATTGATCTGGTACCATTCGACAATGCCGACCGGGCCGTTGCCATCTCCCCAGTCATAGGAGCCCAAATTGTCCACCGTCAGCAGGCCGTTGACCAGGCTGGCCTGAGTAATGCTGCTATCTCCTGCACCGATCAACGCTGTTGAACCCTCCTGTGGCGCGGCGGGTGGGGGGCCGTAGCACTGCGTAGCGATAGTGGCGTTCGTGAGAGTGCCACTGCTGGTCAGCGTCCAGAGCGTGAGCTGGCAGGCCCCGCTCGGGTAGGCGTTGACCAGGTACTCGAAGCCAGGTGTGCTGTTGTCCTGCCGCGCTGGCGTGATGGCTTGCGCAATGCTGCCATCCTGATTGGTCAGGTTAGTCCAGGAGGTGGAGGTGACTGTCTGGCAGCTCTCCATTGCTGTGCGGCTGGCATAGAACAGTTCGTTGTTCACCACTTGACCGGAGGAGAGGATATTGGAGCTGACATAAATGCCATCTTGATCTACCCCCAGCTTATCAAAGTCGTGGCCGGAAAGATCAGCGAAGGTATAGTTACAGTAGCTTCCCGTTGCATTGGGCTGCTGGGCGACCGATACCAGGATATTGGAAGTCCCCTGTTGGAGGATACTGAAGAGGAAGCGACCACCAATATCATCCCACATGGCCACAGGGTCAACGAATTGGGCTTTCGGCAGATTAAACCAGGCCTGATAACTACCCCCAGACAGTCGAGCACCACTCCGGTTATAGATCGAGAGTCCCCCATTGAGTGTTTCGAGGTAGTTGTAAAAGCCACCAGCACCATTGGCATCTGGTTTGGGTTGTTTCAAAGAGGCCCCGTTTTTAGCGGTAGGATCGGTACTGGCAGCGGGCGGAACACTGACTACATTCGAGGGGTAAGGAACCGAAGCCCGTTTGCTTGTGACAGGCTGCTGGATGCTGCTGGGCGGCGCGGCTGTGCCTTGTTTGATGCTAGCAGTATTGATCTTCTGCGGAACTACAACGCTGTGGCCGCTTGGCTGGAAGCTGCGCCCGGCTTGGCTGGAAGAGTCTTTTGCTCTCGCGCTCAATATTCCCGGCAAAGCGAGCAGACCGATCAAGACGCTCAAGAGCAGGATGTTGCGAAACAAACGAAGCACAATCGGTTCCTTTCTTGATCAGCTAGGGGTCACCAGGTCGAACTTGGTACCCCAGACATTGGTTGCTGCAACATACTCGCCGGTGATCCAGACGGCATTGGCGTTGATCGAACTGGTATCGGGCCAGGCCGACTGATACGCTCCCCAGGGCGAGACGCGCAGTCCGCCGTAGGTGTAGTAACTGGTTCCGTTAGCCAGAGCCGTGGCGTCTGTCATCGTTTCATCGACATACCAGGCACTGGGATAGATTTTGGAGCTGGAAGCGCTATAGACGAACAGCATTTTTCCGTTGGAGGTGGTGACGGCCGCGGGGTAGAAGAGCGAGTAGCTGGGGGTACCGAAAGCTCCCTGGCTGGATACGCTGGCCGTGCTGGGGTTGAGCACAAACCACTCCACAATGCTAACCACTCCTTTACCATCATTCCAGTTGTAGGCCCCGGGTAGGGCGAAAGTCAGTGAGCCGTTGACTACGCTGGCCTGCGTGACGCTGCAATCTCCTGTACCAACCAATGCCGTTGAACCCTTCTGCTTTGCCTGGGGTGGAGGACTGTAGCACTGGGTCGGGACGGTGGCTTCAGTGAGGACGGATCCAGTGTTGAGGGTCCAGAGCGTGAGCTGGCAGGCCCCGGTCGGGTAGGAGTTGACCAGGTACTCGAGGCCCGGCACGCTATATCTTCCACCGCCGGGGTGATGGCTCTTGCCATCGTGCCATCCAGGTTGGTCAGGCCATCCCAGTAGGCGAAAGTGGTGGTCTTGCAGCTCTCCAGTGCGGTGCGACTGGCGTAGAACAACTCATTGTTCACCACCTGACCGGTCTTCGAAGAGAGGATATTGGCACTGAAATAAATGCCATCCGCATCTACCCCGAGATGACTGAAATCATGATACGGAAGTCCACCATAACTATAGTTGCAGTAGGTTCCCGTTGCGTCGGTCTGCTGGGCGACCGAGAGCAGAATTTTGGCCGTCCCCTGTAGAAGGACGGTGAAGATGAAACGGTCTCCGGTGTCATCCCACACCGTCACCGGATCAACGAATTGGGAACTTGGCATATTAAACCAGGTCTGATAGGTGCTCGTCAACTGTTGCGTCCCACTGCGCGTATAAACTGCGATTCCCCCCTCGACCGTCTCCAGGTAGTTATCAATGCCACCAGCCCCACTGGGATCTGGTTTAGGTTGATTCGCTACAGATTGACCGGTCTTGGCGGTGGCATCGCTAGTGGTCGGGGCCGGAACGTTCACTACACTTGGAGGGTAGGGAAGTGACGCTGGTTTGCTTGAGGTTGAGGCCGGTTGCTGGTTGCTACTGGACGAAGGGAGCAGACCATGTTTTATGGTAGCAGTATTGATCTTCTGTGGTGTCACAACGACGTGGCCGGTTGGCTGGATGCTGCGTCCTGCCGGCTTCGAAGGAGCCGCGGCTCTCACAGTCAATATGCCTGGCACCGCGAGCAGGCCGATCAAGACGCTCGCGAGCAGGATGATGCGAAATGGACGATGGTTCACATCAGATTCCTTTCATAATTGCTAGGGAGTAATCAGATCGAACTTGGTGCCCCAGTTATTTTTTGACACGGCATATATTCCGGTGATCCAGACCGCATTGGCATTGTTCGAGTTGTCATCGGGCCAGGCCGACTGATAATCTCCCCAGGGCGAGATGTGGAGCCCCCCGTAGGTGTAGTAGCCGCCTCCGTTGGCCAGAGCCGTGGTGCCCTTCAGACTTTGATTGACGTACCAGACGCTGGGATAGATGCTCGAACCGGAGGCACTATAGACGAAGAGCATATTGCCATTAGAAGTAGTGATGGCTGAGGGAAAGAAGAGCCAGTAGCCGGGAGTACCGAAGGCGCCCTGCTTGGACACGCTGGCTGTGCTGGGATTGAGCACGTACCACTCGACAATGCCAACCGGTCCATTGCCATCTCCCCAGTCATAAGACCCAGGTGTATCAAGAGTCAGCAAGCCATTGACGTAGCTAGCCTGCGTGACGCTGCAATCATCTGTACCTATAAGTGTCGAAGAGCCTTTCTGCTTGGCTGGCGGTGGAGGGCTGTAGCACTGGGTAGAGACGCTGGTGTTAGAGAGATTGCCGCTTTTTGTGAGCGTCCAGAGCGTCAGCTTACAGGAACCAGCGGGTATAGAGTTGACCAGGTACTCGACCCCTGACGTGCTGCTATCCTGTCGCGCCGGGCTGATAGATTGTGCAATGGTGCCGTCCGGGTTGGTCAGGTTCGTCCAGGAGGTGTAGCTGACTTTCTGACAACTCTCCATCGCCGTACGACTGCCATAGAACAACTCATTGCCAATCACCTGACCCGTGCTCTGAGAGAGGATATTAGCGCTGACATAAATGCCATCTTGATCCACTCCTAGCTTATCAAAGTCGTGATTTGCCAGATCAGAGAAGTTATAGGTGCAGTAGGTTCCCGTTGCATTGGTCTGTTGGGCGACCGCGACCAGGATGCTGGAAGTACTTTGTTCAAGTATGCTAAAGAGGAAGCGGTTGCCGGTGTTATCCCACATAGTCACAGGGTCATGGAATTGGGCACTCGGCAGACCAAACCAGGACTGATAGGTGCTCTCAAACTGTCGAGTCCCACTCCGACTATAGATCGCGACTCCCCCTTCGACCGTCTCCAGGTAGTTATCAATGCCGCCAGCTCCACTGGCATCTGGTTTGGGTTGACCTAAAGATAGCCCTGTCTTGGCGCCGGAATCGGTACCGCTTGCGGCCGGAACGCTGACCACATTTGAGGGGTAAGGAACCGAAGCCCGTTTGCTTGAGGCTGAGGCCGGCTGCTCCATGCTGCTGTTGGACAGCGTTAGCTTACTTTGTTTTACGGTAGATGTATTGACCTTCTGAGGAACTACAACGCCGTGCCCGCTTGGCTGGAAGCTGCGCCCGGGATGAGTTGTAGGGGTTGTGGCCCTGACCGTCAAGACACCCGACACGCCGACCAGGCAGAGCAGGATGGTGCAGAGCAAGATGGTGCGAAATGAACGGAGAAGCACAGGTGGCTCCTTTCTTTAATAGGGAATGCTTAACGGAGCTTGCGTTCTTCACTCTCAGCGCGTTCCCCTGAGCGTTCAATAATATAAAGGTGCTAGTATTTAAAAATTCATCCAAATCAAGGGTAGTCTAGCAAGAGTAGTGAGTCTGGACAAGCATAAAAATACGGGACATTTTAGCGGGTATTTCCTCGTGGATTTTACGGGAAGATATACGAATGGATCGGCTGCTATCAGGGGAAAAGAACGTAGCAATTATCAGGAGGGCACAGCCACTGCTTCGAAAAGTGTTTCTGCTCTGTCACCTTTTACATGTTCATTTCGTGCTACTTCTGTGGGAAGTCAAAAGAATTCCATGAATTTTCCAGCTAGATCGAGAGCCGATCCCGGTGAACACCACCCTTCAAACACAAAAAACCACAACAATAGAGCCAGCCGTCTTTCCTGATGGGAAGTTAGTTCAGCAAGCGCTTGCGGGTTCTCAGCAGGCCTTCGAAATCCTTGTTCATCGTTATAATGCATCGCTCTTCCGCTTCATCTCTTCCTTCGTCCGCGACTATGACCGGGCCAGCGATATCTACCAGCAGGTTCTGATCCAGCTCTACGTATCGCTGCCGAACTTGAATCTAGAGAAGCCTATCAGACCCTGGCTTTTCCAGGTTGCGCGTCATCGCTGCATCGACGATTTACGTCGTGGGTACATGACCCATTTCTCCGAGCTAGAGGATGAGTACGAGGAGGATTATTATCAGGATCAATACGCCATTCCCGATCCCGCACCGCCTCCGGAGGAGCTTATAGAGCAAGGCGAGGTACGAAATTACCTCTGTGAGGCTATACGTTCACTACCCCAGCATTATCGCACGATCGTCGCCTTACGCTATACGTCGCGACTGACCTTTGTCGAAATTGGAGAAACCCTGGGGATACCGGAAACGACGGCGCGAACCTACTTCCAGCGCGCCAAACCTCTCATGCGTGCATCCCTCAAGTCCATAGTTCCAGAGCAGGCATAGAAAAGCTCAGCGGTCAACGCCCCCGGCACGCTATCCGTACTGCCGATAGTGGCAGAGACGGGGAAGTTGCGTTTTCCATCTCGCCAGCGTAATATCAACATAGAGATAACAGCAAGGAAGGAGCGAGAAATACACTATGCCCAGCAATATTGTTGCCTACGAGTGGCCCCTGAATGGCACCGCTCACATCGCCTACGAGACAAGTGACAATCACATCCATGAAATGGTCGTTGGACGGCAGGGAACCTGGCGCGATAACGACATCACGCGCGACACTGGCTCCCCCGAGCTGGAGGATGCCATCCTGGCAGGCGCGAGCTGGCAGGATGGCCGCACCCAGCAGATCGCCTATGCTGGCAGCATGAACGACAACGGCCACATATACGAGCTGGTCATGTACCAGGACCACCCCTGGAGCCTCGAGCACCCGATGCTGCAACCCCTTGACGCCGCACCCGCCGATGGCTTCGCCCTGGTCGCCTTCGAGTGGAAGGCTGCTGGAACCAAACACCTGGTCTACAGCGGGCGCGATGGGCATCTGCACGAGCTAAGCGCAGGCGTGACTGGTTTGTGGCGCTATACCGACCTCACGCAGGCAGCAGGGGCGCCGCTGGCCTTCAACGCCTTGCTGGCTGCCTACGCCTGGGAAAGCGGGAACAAGCAGCAGGTGGTGTACGTGGGCGAAGACGGGCACATTCACGAATTGATGAGAGACGTGGATGGACCCTGGAGACACACCGATCTGATGGCCGAGACTGGTGCGCCGGCGGCAGGAGATGCGGCACTGGCCGCCTACGCCTGCGAATACGCTAAAACAAAGCAGGTCGTCTATACCGGCAGCGACGGCGATGTGTACGAACTGGTATTCGGTCAGGATAGCGGGTGGTCATTCGCGGACTTGACGGGCCTGACGGGAGCTCCTCTGGCTGCCGGCTCCGCCCTGGCCGCCTTTGCCTGGGAGACGGGGTTTTCCAAACAGGTTGTCTATGTAGACAGCAATCACCATCTCTATGAATTGCACATGCCGCTTCAAGGGAGGTGGGAGCATACCGATCTCACGCAACTCCTGAGGCTGCCGGAAGCCAGCCACGATGTCATCGCCGCCCACGAGTGGACGCCCGAGTTCGCCAAGCACATCACCTACCTGGATACCGCCGAGAACCCGCACATCCACTCCCTGATGCTGAAGCACGGGGAACAATGGCGGCACGCGGATGTGACCGATCTGACCGGGTCTCAACCGCTGGTGTAGAAGGGCTCGGCCGGCATAAGCAGGCCAGGTAGCCGCGAGAGTCCGGTGTTGCACAGTTCCAGCAGTGTCCTGGTAATTTCCCCTTCACTCTCGGGGCTTATCGCGAACCGCTCCTCCAGCAGGCTGATACAGCGTTGATAGCAACGGACCAGGTATCCCGGGTCTTGCGCTCGCCCTGCCACCATGGGAAAGGCGCGCTCGATGGCTGCCTGATAGAAGGCATCCGCCCTGGCGTAAGCATCGTGAGTATAGTCCTGATTGAGAGCTGCCCGGCCAAGTTCCTCAGCTACCTCGCCGGCAGCCAGGTAAAGTTCCACCTGACCTAGAGGATTGCTGGCATTTTCCAGGTGCTCCGCTAGCAGATCTGGCAGGCGGGGCAGGCTTGCATCCCGTGAGATGCTGGGATCGGTCCGTATTGAGAGCAACTGGGAGATTTGTTGTGGCGAAGCAGCAGGATTACCCAGGGCTTTGAGCGCATCCTGGCAGAGGGATGAGGCAAGTGCGCGCTCTCGCAGAGCAGTCTCTGCCTGGTTATTCAAACGTGCGAGTGCCGCTCGCTGAGCATGGATACGCACGATCAAAGCCAGGGCGGCGTACTCGAGATCCCCAAATCGATCTAGAAACGGGCGCGCAGCAGTATCTTCTTGCCAGCGCAGAACAACCTGGTGATACTGCGCCTCTACATCATCAAGCAAGGAGGCGCAACGGGCCTCCAGCAGCTTGTTTGTGCTGCTTGTCTCACTCGAAAGATGCCGGCGCTGCTCGGCGCTCAAAGCAAGCTCTACCTGCATGAGGGTGAGGCGGGAAGCGCTCTCACCTTCGCGATCGCCGCACACTTGAAAGACACTTCGGCTCTGCATCAACATGCTGATCGAACGTTGATAGAGCCGTTCTATCTCTTCGCTCGAGAGGCGCCTCTGCTGAGTAGGGGCGGCCAGGGCCGCATGGCTGACCAGCCCAAACAGGCAGTATCCCAATCCCAGATAGAGGTTTGCAGCCGTTTGCATATCGCGTTCGGCAGTCAGGTGCAGGCGCGCCTCCTCGTACATCGCGCTGGCCGGCTGGTAATCGCCCAGGCATCGATAGTCATCTCCGCAGTGCAGTGCCACATCGAGAAGCAGTTGAGTTGAGTGGCCATTGGAGCCGGAGCCGTCACTCGCGTCGTTCTCATGGCCGCGCTCAACAAGACGCTTTCCATCGCCCACTTGTTTGAGCAGGTGATAGGCGCGCAAGTGGTAGTACAGTGCAATCGCGGGATTCTTTTTTAGAGCAAAGGTGTACCCTAACGCATCAAGCACAGCGGGCCGCTGTTGTGTAGGTGCCAGCGCCAGCGCATACTCCAGCGCGCCTATAGATTCCTCGTATTCTCCCTTCTTCTGGGCGCTCAACCCTAACAGAAATGCATAGCCCCCTTGCCTGGATGATGGAGCCGAGACGATATGCTCCAGGGAGAAGGAAGGTAGTTCACGGAGGATCTGTGCGCCATAGCGATGGGAACGCTCCAATAAAGCGTCAACCAGGTGCCATTCTTCGTCTGAAGGGAATGAGCCTGTCCCGTAAAAAGCGCCTGAGGAGTCGCCTTGAGCAGCCAACTGCTGCCTGGCTTCCGCTCGGTCAACGAGCTCTGTCAAGTGGTCTTCTGATAGCGTTAATTGCGCTGCGAAAAATTGGAGTGCCCGGTGAGAAGGCGTGATCTTGCCCCGTTCAAACGCGCTTACATAAGACTTGGAGTAGTGCGTTCCCCCCAGTTCGGTCTGAGTGAGGTTCTTCTGTCTGCGCATGCGCCGGACTATTTCACCGATGGGTCGTTCGCTTTCTTCCACGTCCAAATCCTTCCCTCCCGGATTAAATACACGACTTTGTTCAGTGTATTTCCTTAGAAAGTTCTGTTAGAAAGTATTCTAGCCTGACTATAATGAAAAAGCAAGTCAGCAACGAAAGGTTTTTTTGTTCAGCACAAACTTGCTAACATCGACGACCAATAATTTATTCATATCTACTGTTATTGCTGTTTTGAAATCGATGGAACATCCGGAAAAGCGTCTCAGGATGCCGGCGCGCCTGGCACGGCAGCCGTAAAGATCTCCTGCGAACCCGTGCGCGTATCGTTCCAGAAAGGATGCGCGAACTGGTTATCGACGGCCAGCCCCTGGTAATCGCCGATGAATTGCGACCCGCCGCTATCAACCGGGGCATCGATCGCCGGGTTCCAGGACTGGGTCGTGACGCGCTCGTTGGCGAGGAACGACGCGCCGTGATCGGTGGACTGTGCGAGGAACACGTCGATGAACCTGTGCGTGGGGTCGAGGCGCGTGTCGAAGAACGAGATGCTGATAACCCCGTCGGGCGCGACGGCCATCTGCGGCTGGAACTGTTCCGCGCCGTTGTGCATGGCGTCGTCATTGACGCGCAGCGGCGCTGACCAGTTTCGCCCGCCGTCGCTTGAGGCGCTGAACAGAATATCGGCGTCGCCGCTGCCCAGGTCGGACCAGGTGATGTAAAGTTCGCCTGTCTTTGGGCCGGCCGCGAAAGCCGGCAGCGACAGGTTGCGGTAGTGCTCGTGCGGGAAATATGTATCGATATCATGAATGGCGGCAATCGACACGGGCGTGCTCCAGGTAGTTCCCCCATCGCTCGATGTTACAACGAGCTGCCGGTCGGGAATGGATCGCCCGGCCTGTGCGATGGTGCTGTAGGAATTGAGGAAAGCCACCGCCACCGTCCCATCCGCCTCGACGACGGGCGTTGCGCCGATGGCCGCGTCGCATCTCGTCGAGTGCGGCGGACGATCGGGCAGGGAGTTGGCGCAGAATGGCGCGCTCCCCTCGATAAAGCGCGGCGTCGAGAAGGTCTTCGCGCCGTCGGTCGAGCGCGAGAAGGCGATTTCCTCGACGCAGGGATTGCCCTCACCGCAACCGCTCCCGTAATCATACGACCATACCACGTAGACCGCGCCCCTATCCGGCCCGTTCGTGCGATCAACTGCTATCCAGGGCTTGTCGTTGAAGACCTTGTTCTCCTGGCTCTCGAAGACGTTGACAGGGTTCCCGAAGGTGCGCCCGCCATCACTGGAGGCCGAGACCGCGATACCGCTCATGCCGTGAGCCGCCTCGAACAGTACGGCGGCGTAGACACTGTTGCGCGTGCCGAAGGCGAAAGAGATATCCGAGGTGAGCGTATAGCGTTGCTGGAAGCCGGGCAAAACGCCGCCATCCGTCCAGGTGCAGCCACCATCGAGCGAAGTATAGTAGCCGATCTGGAACTGGTACTTCGCCGGATTGGTGAAGAATTTGGAACCGCCGACGAGGTTGAGCGGGTTCGTGGGATTTTCCACCAGCATCGGCTCGCTGTGCGCCAGGTAGCTATCGTGGCTGACGCGCACGTTGGCAAATAGCGGCTGCTCATGCTTCCCAAGCCTGACGCACGAGCCGCCTCCCGCCAGGGTATAGGGTGGCGTGGGTGTAGGCGCTGGCTGAATAGTGGGCTGGCTGCACGCGGAGAGGACGACGAGCAGTAGGGGGACAAGCATAAATAAGCGGCGTTTCCGCGGGCAAATTGACTGTGCCATGCGTCGTTCTCCCTTATCCAGCCTGGGTAATACCGGAAATGAATCGTTTCATAAGTTTCACGGAACTCCTATGCTCGTTAGACGAACGACTGCACCGGGCTATTGCATTACCCAAAGAAGGCCTGAAATTTCTTCGGCAATGGTTTGTTCATCGCTCTGAAATAGACGTTCACCTCGCCGAAGAAAATATGATAGTATTCGATAGCAAACGTACTTTGTCAACTCTCGCATACCCTCGGCTCTCCGTCCGTGCGGGGAAAATTCCCGTAAGGGCGGGAGTGGAGAGGGGTGGGGTGGGGACCCTTGGGTCGCCCTCTTTCACCCCAAACGATGTAGACCCATAGCCTCTGCGGTGAGGCAAACGTAAGGAGCCATCCCTATTATGCCAGCGCCATCCGACCATTCGCCCGATTTGACCGATGTATTCGCTTATATCGACGCGCACCGCCAGGACTACCTGGATCGCCTGATCGACTACCTGCGCCACCCGAGCATCAGCGCGCACGGCGAGGGCATAGGCGAGGTGGCTGCCTACATCGCGGATGTGATGCAGCATGCCGGCTTGCAGGCGCGCGTGCTGCCGACATCTGGGTGGCCGATGGTGCTGGGGGAGCGGCTTGAGAGGCCGGGCGCGCCAACCGTCCTGCTCTATGGGCACTACGATGTGCAGCCGCCCGACCCGCTGGAAGCCTGGCTCTCGCCGCCGTTCGAACCTGCCATACGCGATGGGCGGCTGTACGCGCGTGGCGTGGGCGACAACAAGGGGCAGCACTTCGCGAATATCCTGGCGCTCGAGGCCTGGCTTGCCTGCCGGGGCGCGCTGCCCTGCAATGTGCGTTTCCTGCTGGAGGGCGAGGAGGAGGTGGGCAGCCCGCATATGCCCGGCTTCGCGCGCGATCACCGCGACGAGATCATGGCCGACCTGGTGATCACCAGCGACGGCCCGGTGCATGAGAGCGGGCAGTCACAGATCCTCTTCGGTGTGCGCGGCGTCCTGAGCTTTGAGCTGCGCGCTCGGGGGGCCAATCGCGACCTGCATTCCGGCAACTGGGGCGGCATTGCACCCAACCCGCTCTGGACACTCGTCCACCTGCTGGCGAGCATGAAGGACGAGCACGGCCGCGTCACCATCGCAGGCTTTTACGACGATGTGCAGCCCCTGACCGCGCTGGAACGCGAGGCGCTGGAACGGCTGCCCGCCGATGTTGAGCGCGTCAAGCAATCGTTGGGTTTGCAAGAGCTCGACCAGCCTGTGGAGCGCGGGTTGATGGAGCGGCTTTCGGCCTGGCCGACGCTCACCATCAACGGCTTGCACGGTGGCTATGGCGGCCCTGGCTCCAAGACGGTGCTGCCGCACGAGGCCTTCGCCAAATGCGATATCCGGCTGGTCGAGGCGCAGCGCGCCGATGACATTTTCGCGAAGGTTGTCGAGCACGTGCGCCGCCACGCCCCGGGCGTGCAGGTGCTCCACCAGGGCGCGATGGAGCCATCGAAGACGCCGCTCGACTCGCCCTACGCCGGACCGATCCGCCGCGCAGTGCAGGCAGCGCAGGGACGCGAGCCGCTGCTGGTGCCCGCCATGGGCGGCAGCCTGCCCGACTATGTCTTTACGAAGACGCTTGGCATCCCGGCCTTCGTGGTGCCCTACGCCAACGCGGACGAGGCCAACCATGCGCCCAACGAGAACCTGGAGATCGAGCGCTTCTATATGGGCATCAAGACGGGCGCGGCCATGCTGGCATATCTCGGGGCAATGGCATGACTACATTCCGATCAGTTCGGCCTGCTGGATGATATTCCGCGCGCTTCTCACGACCGCTACGTCGATCAGCCGGCCCTCGTATGCAACCGCGCCCTGCCCGCTCGCCTGCGCCTCTCTGTAGAGCGTGTCGATCTTGCGCGCACGCGCGACTTCCTCGGCAGTGGGAGAGAACACGTCGTTGGCGATATCGATCTGTCCGGGATGGATGGCCCATTTGCCGGTCATCCCCAGCGCCTTCGCACGCATGCACTCCCGGCGGTAGCCGTCCGGGTTTTTGAAGTCGAGGTAGGGGCCGTCTAGAGCATCGATGCCGGCGGCGCGCGCTGCTATAACGACCCTGTTGCGCGCGTAGTGCCAGAGGTCTCCCGGGTAAGTGTCAAGGTCGTTGCCCGCCAGGCGCGCGTCGATGCCCTGCGAGGCGCTGTAATCGATATGCCCGAAGATGATCGCCTCGAGGCGCGAACTGGCACGCGCGATCTCCTCCACGTTGAGCATCGCCTCCACCTCCTCGATGAGCACTTCCAGGCCGATGCGCCGGGATCGCTTCAAGCGCTTCTCGATCTGGCCGAGCAGCACGTCGACCCACCACACATCCCTCGCCGATTTGATCTTAGGAACGATCAGGATGTCGAGGTACGCGCCCGCTTCCTCCACGACCGAGATGATGTCCTGGTAAGCGTACTCGCTTTCGAGATCGTTGACGCGCACCGCGCGCGTCTTCTTGCCCCAGTCGAGCGTTTTCAGCGCCTGGATAACCTTCGCCCGTGCCGCAACCTTCTCGTTGGGCGAAACAGAATCCTCCAGGTCGAGAAAGACCAGGTCCGCACTCCCGCCGGCAGCCTTCTCGATCATGCGCTCGCTGCTGGCCGGGGTAGAAAGTTCTGAGCGTCTCAATCGCATAGCACATCTCCTTATTTATTCCTCTGTCGCAACTTGTCATCCCCCCACTTGTCATCCATCCCCCACATGTCATCCTGAGCGCAGCGAAGGATCTAAGTCCACATAACGCATCTCCTCACCTATTCCCCTGCCGCAGCCGGTCCATCTTCTCGTCCCACTCGCGCTGCCATGCCTCGTCGGCGGCCCGCGTGGGCACCATGACGCGGCGCTTGAACGAAAGCACAGTCTCGCCGCGCTGGTTATAGGCAATGGTTTCCACAGTGACGATGCCGCGATCCGGCTTGCTGCTCGACAGACGTTTATCCAGCACTGTTGTTTCGGCGTAGATGGTATCGCCGTGAAAGGTGGGGGCAAGGTGCCGGACGTTCTCGAATTCCAGGTTGGCGATGGCCTTGCCGCTCACATCTTCCACGCTCATCCCCAGCGCGATACTGAAGATGAGCGGGCCGACCACCAGGCGCTGCCCGTGCTGGCGCGTCTCGGCGTAGTGCGCATCGATGTGCAGTGGGTTGTGGTTCATAGTGAGCATGGAGAAGAGCGTGTCGTCGTATTCGGTAATAGTGCGCCCGGGCCAGTGTTTGTAGATCGCGCTGATTTCAAATTCTTCGAAGCATCTGCCGTATTGCATGGAGTTCTCCTTATGAATATCTCTCGAGCAGTTGCCGGGCGATCACCAGTTTTTGTATTTCGCTGGTGCCCTCGCCGACCAGCATGAAGGGAGCATCGCGATAGTAGCGTTCCACATTGAAGTCTTTGGTGTAGCCGAAGCCGCCGAAGATGCGCATGGCTTCGAGCGTAACCTGCTGGCACGTCTCGGTGGCGAAGAGCTTGGCCATACCCGCCTCCAGGTCGCAGCGCTCGCCGCCGTCCTTCTTGCGCGCGGCCTGGCGCAGCAGCAGGCGCGCCGCCTCGATAGAGGTCGCCATGTCGGCCAGTTTGAGCTGGATAGCCTGGTGCTGCGCGATGGGCTTGCCGAAGGTGCTGCGCTGCTGCGCGTAATGCATGGCATCCTCGAAGGCGGCCTGAGCCACGCCGACAGCGCGGGCGGCGACGTTGATGCGTCCGACCTCTAGACCACTCATGGCGTGCTTGAAGCCCTCGCCCTCCCTGCCGCCCAGCAGGCGCGAAGCCGGGACGCGTACGCCATCGAAGACCAGTTCCGCCGTCTCGACGCCCTTGTAGCCGAGCTTCTCGAAGGTGCGGCCCGCGTGCAGGCCGGACGTACCCTTTTCGACCAGGAAGAGGCTCATACCGCGGTGGGGCGGCTGCGCGCCGGGATCGGTGCGCGCCAGCACCGCGAAGATGCTGCCGCGCAGGCCATTCGTGACCCACAGCTTGGAACCGTTGAGGATGTAGTCGTCGCCCTCGCGCATCGCAGTCATGCTGATGGCTTGCACATCGCTGCCCGCGTTGGCCTCGGAGAGGCAGATGCCGCCGCGCTTCTCTCCCTCCGCCATGACGGGGAGAAAGGCGCGGCGCTGCTCCTCCGTCCCGTAGGTGGCGATCATATAGGCCACCAGCACGTGCGTGTTGATGATGCCCGCCAGGCTCATCCAGCCGCGCGACAGCTCCTCGATGATCTGCGTATACGTCAGGAAATCCATGCCGAGGCCGCCGTAAGCCTCAGGAATAGTCGCGCCGAAGATGCCGAGCCCTCTCAGCTTCTCGACCAGTTCCGCCGGGTAGATGTCCTGCTTTTCCAGCTCATGCGCGACCGGCAGCACCTCGCGCTCCACGAAACGGCGCACTTCCTCGATGATAGGCTGCCAGTCCGTGCTTGAGAGATCGAACGGCGTATCCATGCGCCCTCCTTTGCTATTCCTGTGCACTCCTTCGCAAACGCTTGTCGGCATTTTGCAGCATAAAGGCCTTGAACGCGTGCGCGGTGGGTGAGAGGTATTTATCCTTCAGGTGCACGAGCCGCCACTGACGCATGATGGGAAAGCCTTCGACATCCAGGATCACAATCCGCCTGGTCTCTAGCTCCATATCCAGGGCGACCCGCGAGATGAGTGCGATCCCCAGGCCGGCGGCAACGCCCTGTTTGATGGCGCTGTTGTTCCCCACCTGCATGCTGATCTGCAGCGGCACCCCGGCCTCCTTCAAGGCGGTTTCGAGCGCCGCCCGCGTCCCCGAGCCGGGTTCGCGCAGCAGGAAATGCTCGCGTCCCAGTTCCTTAATCGAGACATCCGGAATCCCCGCCAGGCGGTGACTGGGTGCGGCGATCAAGACGAGGGGATTATAGGCGATAGGTTCGATCTCGACGGGCGCGTCATCGGGAACGGCTCCCATCACTGCCATATCGACGCGGTTGCTGACCAGCGCGTCGACCAGCGAGAGACGGTTGAGCACCTCCAGCGAGATCTCGACGGCGGGGAACATCTGCCGGAATTTGCCCAGCATGCCAGGAATGACATACGAACCCACCGTCGTATCCGCCCCCACGCTCAGGCGCCCATAGTGCGGACTGCGCAGCGCGTCCATCACCTCCATCGCCTCGTCGATGACCGAGAAGATTTTCTTGCTGTAGAGATACAGCTCCTCCCCGGCCTGCGTGAGGTGCGTCTTGCGCCCGATCTGCTCGAACAACTTCACCCCCAGCGAGGTTTCGAGCAGGCGGATCTGCGCTGAAACCGCTGGCTGGCTGAAATGCAACTCCTCCGCCGCCCGCACATAACTACAGTGCTTCGCGACCACCTGAAAAGTTTGCAACTGGTGCAGGTTGAGCGTTTGCATAAGCCACTGCGCCTCCCGAAATGAGATATAACTGAAATATTATATCATAGACTTTTGGCGCCTCACCGGGGTTGTGTCGAGCGGCTTGGCAACGCTCGATACTCGCGAGTTTGTTCGCTGACGTTCGCCATTGTCAGCGAAAATTCGCCGGCATTGCTGTCAAGTTTTGCTGTCAAATCCGCCTGGTTGATGAATGGCTTGAACGGGTATAAAGCCATGTTCATGTAGGCAATTTCGGACGGGATACTCTTGAATGGCTTGCTATTTGCCAAAGGTAGCGCATACGGGATACGGCCGGGACCGTCTCTGGGCGTTCGCTGGTGTTCTCCCCGCGCTTGATTCCTCGTGCTTTGTTCGCTGGGTGTCGCCGTTTCCCGCTGAAAATCGCCGGCGTTGCTACATATCGTGTTATGGATAGTCTAGCATCGCATGCACGGTTATGAAAAGAGGGTTGAGAGCGTTCAACCCGAAAGGTTCTTGTGAGGGCTGGTGTGTATAGCCTCCTTGAGTGGCTTAATGCTCTGTGGCTTGTCTGTTTAGAACTGCTAACTAACGACATGTGCAAGTTTTTGTGGGATCCGGCCTATCGAGCCAATTGAAGGACCGGAGCATGGTCGAGTTGTCGGCGCACGTACACTACATAAATCGTTACTCCAATCACAGAAGTACAACAAGATCTTAACCGAATTGCAACCCTCTTCTTCTTGTGTAGGCAGAGACATTTCTTCTATAGTATTCAATGGATGTTTCTCGCTTAACGCTATTTCGCTACAATTGAAAGGATTGGATGCACATCATGGATACCTCTGAAATTCGCAAGGCCTCGGAGGAGGTACCAAGCGAGGTCCTCAAAGCGACGACCGATCTGACGGCTTCGTTCTCCACCCCCATGCCACGTCGGCGGCTGCTAGGAGCGGCGACGGTAGTGGCGGGAACGGCTGTAGCGGGAGCCGCTGCTGCCACGCTCTTCAATGCGCGCACGGTCCATGCCGAGGTGGCATCCGGTGGCTCGACTCTCACCGAGTACTTCAGTATCCTGGCAACCGGGGAGGCGCTGTTTGTTACCTTCTACAGCCACGGCGTCGCCAACGCTAAGCGGTTGGGCATTAGCGGTGACGCGCTGAACGCCTTGAAGGCCATTCGGACGGAAGAACAAATCCACCTGAACTTCGCGCTGGCAAATGGGGGAGTCCCGGCTACCACTCACTTCAGCTTTCCCCACGGCGATGATACCTTCGAGGACCGCTCACTCTTCCTGGCAACCCAGCAGTTAGGGGAGGAATTGACCAATGGAGCACTGCTGGCCTGGATCAAGGACATGGCCACGATGAAACGGCCCCGTCTGGCACAGATCGGCGGGCAACTCATGCAGGTGGAGGGTGGACACCGGGTGGTGGGCCGTGTCATCCTGGATGCGGAGCCCTGGGATAACTGGGCTTTCGGACCGGTCGCCCTCGAAAGCTTCTTGCAGGTACCAGCCGCGGTAACGGCGGCGGGGTTCTTGAGCCCGCGACCAGGCAATGACTACGAGTACCATCCGGTCAGCGCGAGTTTCCCGGGCGTGATCCACACCACACCGTAACCTGCTATGCACAGCCCATGGCGGCAGGTGGATGACTAACTGATAAGGAAGGATTGCTGATGGGTTCGTGACCCAGCAATCCTTCCCCGGCAAGCCACTTGAAATGCTTTTAAGATATTTCCTTTGGCGTTTCTGAGTGACTTCTTGAGTGGTCTATCAATGCTACTACCCCTGCATGGATAAGAGGGTTGAACCCCGCCAGTCACCTTTTTGGGGCTACTTGTGATGGCCTGTTTCGGCCCCTCCAGCCTCAACGCGGTTTTCGCTCCCTTCAACTAGCGAACAATTCAGTACCTTATGCTGAGATCATTAGCTGTATTCGAAGGTTGGGGCGCGCCAGTAACGCCGGGTCGCTAGCGTATCCCCAGGCTCGTTCGCTGAAGTTGCGACCAGGCCAGCAAAGCTTAAATGATTCAGGGACTTCAATAGCACGGCTGGTCGTAGCTGATCGGGATCCGCTGACCAGTAGTGCAGCATTGCCTGTAACTTTGCCAGCGTTAGCCCCCTATCCTCATTGGGCAGCGCGGAAAGAATAAGGTTCTCCAGTTGCTGCTCAGCCTGCTGTCGCGCTAGCTGCTCGGGTGTCTCCTGTACATCCAGCGGCCTCGATATTCTGGGTGAGAAGCGCAATTCAAAGCGGCACACGGCAGCGCCTCGCTTCATGCAGGCGCGCTCGACGATCTGCACACGCTCGCCGTAGCGTTCCGCCGCGCCCTCAAAGCAGCCAAACAAGACGGGACACAGTTTGCGCGGACTATCATAGATGACAGCCAGCTCGAGAGGATTGGGAGAGAGCGCTTCGTATGCAAAGAGCGGGGGGGTTAACGCATCGGGGGTGCGCCGCATCTGGGCATGCGCATCGCGCATCGTGAGCAGGAGGTCCCGGCCACTCTGCACTTTGGTCAACAGGTATGCGCAGAGGTGACCGGTTAATCCGTTGAGTATAAAATAGCGCCCGTACTCCCGAAGGAGTGTGTCGGCAGGAAGCCCGGTGAGCTTACACGCCGCTCCTACACCGGCCAGCATTGTTTCATCGCTGTAGACATGGGTACACAGCGGAGCACTGGCCGGTGTCTCTCCAATAGCAGAGCGGTACCTGCCTAAAAGACCCTCACCAAAGCGCTCGGCGAGGTATTTTTCCCACGTGACGAAGATTAAGCCTTGCATACAATAACCCTTCTAAACATGAAAGCACCAATAACTACTTAGGTAGGACACGAGAGCAGCATGTCCTCAGCTACCTCGATATCCGCAGCATACGCACGCTCAGCGGCTAGCGCAGCAGACCAATCACCTGCCTGCGTCTCTATCCGCTCTACCGAGAGCGCTACGACTCGTTCGGCCCCAACGCCCGTTTCTGTGAGTCCGGCCGGCAGTTCATGTCGCTCCAGGACCTGGGCCGATCCGGTGAAGGAAACTGCTAGTTGAGCTGCATAATCGGGGACAATCAGCGCGGCCTTACCTGTTTCGAAGATATTGCCAATGGCCTCGAATGCTCCGTTGCCCGAGTAATCGGGCAGCAGGATTCGGCCGCCTGGGAAAGCACCTTCAGGTAGTGTTGCGACGAGAAATCCAGGAGCGCCGCCCCGATGGTTTACAGCGGGCTGCCCATGGCGATCGATCGTACAGAGAAAACACAGCATATGGTCGGTGAGAAATGCAGCTAATGCCTCGGTCACGTACGATGCGGGAGAGTCCAACACTTGCTCCACCCGCCATGCTCGCTCCACACATACCCGGGCGGGGCAGGTGAGTCCAGGAACGCGCGTCTTGATGTATTTAGCGCAGTGGAAGAAGGCTTGATGCACAAGCACAAGCACAACAATAGCGCTATCTGCTCGCCCGCAATCAGAGGGAGCGTTTGCGGAGTCAGTAATCGCAGTAACAGACCCATGCACACAGAGCCGTTCGCGCGTGGGATGAGAGATAAAGAACAGCCCTAGCTGAGTAGCCCGGCCTCTACGGTGGGATTGAAGCAGGCCTTGCACCAGACGGGTACGATGCAGGGAGGCGGGCAACATAAACACGCAGGTCCGTTCATCAAGCGCCTGTACAAAGCCGGGGACCCCTGGTGCGATCAGCCAACATAATTCCTGATCGGTATCTGTTCCTGCAAGCACACAAAAACGTTGTTGGGCGATAAAGGTTCGAGCCTGTTCGGTAAGGTAGGAGGATTTCTTGCGATCAAAGGCTTCACCACTGGCCTGTGTCCCCCAACGTGTGCGCGCCAGTTGTTGTCCATCGGACAAGGCAAATAACTCCATGTGGTCCGATAACCCCTCTCGACAAATATCTGGTTGTTTCGTTGGGAGTTGAATTCTGATGAAGGATCCCGAGAAACAGACCGGAAAGCATTATATCAATGTTTGCAAATACCTCATAATGATCGGTACTTTTGGACAGAGAATAAATCCAATCATTGAATCCGGTATGACAGGCAAGAAAGGCGAATACTTTCTCTCACCGGGGTCGTGTCCTAGGAGCATTCGTGCATGTTCGTCCGTCTCTCCTCTCCATTCGCATAGGCAGGCGTGAGTTCCGCCCGAATATCCTCAAACTTCCATGGTATTTGGTGCTTCACCAACCAGGCGATTTGATTGGATGCCATGAACGGCCTATCTAGGCAGATGTAGACCTTGTTGGGGGAGTCGAGAGCCGGAAGCCACGACTCACCGTCTCGTAAGGGAAAACACCGCATCTGCTCATGCATATCCAGAGCAGGATTCAGAAAGGCGCTCACAGGATAACAGGTCACATACTCATAGGACTCGATGATGCCCTGTTGGAGTGCAAGGCGCAGGAAAGCGTCATCTTCGCTCTCGTCCTTTAGGGCTGAGAGTTGGACAAGGAGAAGCATCCGATCTACCGCCTCATACGCACAACGAGGGAGGGGCGGTCGCCAGCGTGTAGAAAGTGCTGGTCTATAATGTTCAAAGCTCGTTTCTGCGAGAGAAAGCAAATAATCTCAACTAGAGTACTCACTTGACTCTTCTCCTCCACTCTACGAAGCGTACGATCACCTGGTGGAATTGCCATGATGAAAGAAAAAGTACACCCATACTTTGATACGCTTCGGAATGGTTTTGGATTACCTCTTCTCTAGCGGATTGACGCGCTGGCGTTGTCGAATGGTGTCCAAGATTGACCTTTGTGAAATGGTTTTGCGCTCACTTTTGCGCTCATTTTTAGGTGCTACTTGTGGTGCTGTCTGGTCTGTTGGCGCGAATGGCAAAGCTATTTGGTTTTCGTCATACGCCCCATGAACCGGAGAAACTTCATAGGCCCACTATAATATCCGGCTTTTCTTAAGACGCGGCGCTTCATATTTCCAGGCGCACGAAACGGACGCATAGCAGCAGTGATGCCTAGGTCCTTTTTCAAACGTTTCTTCGCTTTTGTAACACCAAGCATGGTTTTTACGCTGGGACGCCGATATCGGATCAATCGCATTTTGCCCACATCTTGCTCCTTTTACTATGCATTAAAGTTGTCTTGATTTTAAATGCTCTGTCTATTCCAGCTCGCATTCACATCGGCGGTTGCTGGGCCTCCGCTCCAATGCTCAGGTAAAATATGATCAAGATAATGGTCGGAAAAGAGACGTTGATTATTATGCGTCGCTCCCAGCAATTGAAGTTGCAGTAACTCTGACACGTTTCTTCCCACCTCTACAGGTTCTTTATTGATTAGATGCCCACTATATCATGATGGGAAAAGAGAGGCAAGCTTTAAGAGTATCAAGTCACGGTGAACATCCTGGAAATTTACCGCTCAAAATGAGCGGTAAATGAGCGTAGTACCTGCCTGAAGCCGCCTCTCAGGGGGGTTTATCGGGCCCAAAATATTCTTTCTGGAACGCCGGCTATTTTTTCCAGGTCCTCTCCCGGCAGCGGGTGTATGAAAAAGTGGTAGCCAACCGACCATCAAGCCAGAGTAGGGCCCGATTGATCGTGGCCACCGCCGATTGATCGGCCAGTCTGTTAATCGTCTGCGCTCCTCTGGCCGCTTCATCAGACTCCTTGCTTTCGCTATTCTTGCCTGCTTACAACTTTTTCATACACCCCCGGCAGCCACAAAGCTGGCAACAAAATCGTCATGGAGTTGAACCCGTTTAGCTCTTCGTCGAATGAAAATAGCCATTTTTGTTCAAAATATTGCTATTCTCGCATAGTCTGATATAGTAAAAGGCCGAGAATAACCAATCGAAAGACGAGTACTGATGGCTGAACAAGAGTGGCCTGCCATACCGGCATCTCAAACACTTCCCGAAATTACTGAACAGAACAAATCGGATTTGAGCGAACCGGACGGCCCTATAAGTGAGCCAGGCGCGGGAACCTCTGAGCCACCTGTACAGCCCACACCCCCAAAACGCAATAAACGCAAGCCTGCGAGCGGCGCGACAGCCTCCCGGTCGCGCCAAGCAAAACGGCAGCAGGCCGGGGCAGAGATTGACGGCCAGGCAGTATCCTCACCCGCGAAACAAAAGCAGTCTAGACGCGCAAAATCAAGGCAAGAGGCCAGGAACCAGCCCGACGGGGTACGCGTGCAACCCGTTCGCGCAAAAAACAGGCCCGTGTCGCTGAGCCGCTTGAGCCAGTGTTCGAATTCGAGCCCGACCTGGAGGCGACGCCGGCCAAGCCGCGAGAAATGAGCAGGGCTGAGCCCGAAAGTTCCCCGAACGAGCCGGAACCGGACGCGGCACTGCAGCAGGAAAGAGATGAACCTTCTCCTGCGACCGAAGCCGCTACTGCTGAACAAGCGCCGGACCTACCTGAGGCTGCCGCCACACCACTCCCCTACACCACCGTCGCAGTGCAGCAAGACGTACCCGTTCACCATGTCATTCTTCGCTTCGCTCAAGAATCTCCCCGGCCCTACCGTCGCAGTGCAGCAAGACGTACCGGAGATGCCTGATACGCCGCTCCCCGGCTTTGAGATTGCCGAGATTACAAAAGCAGGCCGGGATATCCCCGAAACACCACTTCCACCACCCGGCGAAGAGGACAACCCCCCGTTTTTGCAGGATGAACTTTTCGATACCGTCTCTATAGAGACGGAGCAGCAGCCGGGCACCATCGCCATGTTCGATGTGCCGCCGATTTCCATGCCTGCCCCAATCGCAATTGAGATAGTAGGGGCGGGAGTGGAGAAGGGCGGGGTGGGGACCCTTAGGTCGCCCTCCCTCACCCCAGCCGCGCCGCCAGCGCCGTCAAAGCGCCTGCCGAAGTGGCGCGTGGCTCTTGCACTGCTGGTGATTCTCGCGTTGTGCTCCATTTCGCTCTGGCACGATGTGAGCGATACACATCTCTACCTTTATAGTATCAACCCACTCGATGGACAGGTGCAGGCGCAGCAAGACCTGGGCGCAGGCTACGCCGAGACCGCTACGCTGACCAACCCCGTGCTGCTGCAATCGTCGCTGCTGGTTGGGCTGCCGCAGCAGCAGCGCATCCTTTCGCTATCGGGCGGCGGGACCGCCTGGAACATCTCGCGCCAGGTCAGCGCTCCCCTGGCACATGCCACGCTGAACGTTGCCCCCAACCACGCGCTTGTCATCGCCTATGCCGGCGGCGTGCAGGTACTGTCGCCCGACGGGAAGCTGCTCTGGCAGGCGCGGGGAGACGGGCCCGCGCTGGGGGCGCACGCCTTCGCTCCCGCCTTCGACGATACGACGCTCTACACGGTCAAAGATGCAAGTGGCGGAGTGATCGCGGCATACGACCTGCGCAGTGGAACAACGCGCTGGTCACAGCGGCTTGATGATTCGTTCGCGTACGCGCCGCCATTCCTGCTCTACGGCAACACACTGTTCGCGGCGGGTGACCATACTATTTACGCGCTCGACCGCACCGGCGGCCGCCTGCTCTGGAAAGTCTCTGCGCCCGTGCGTACGCTGCTGATCGACAGCGCGGAGCAACCGCTGTTGATAGCGGCGGGCGCGGCGGGCCTGCAGGCCTTTGACGGGCGGAGCGGCAAGGTGGTCTGGTCATTCTATGGACGCCCAGCCGCGGCCGGTGGGAGTGCTAGTCTGACCGGTGCGCAGTTCTATCAGGCCGCCATCCCCACCACAAACGACGTGGTGTACGCCACCGGCATCACGTGGAATGCGCAGCAGGCCCGCGAACAGCTCTGGCTTTACGCCGTAAATGCGTCATCGGGTGTCATGCGCTGGTCGGAACAGATAAGCGCCGATTTCGCCAGCGTGGACGCCGGACGCGTGCTTGCTCCCTCTGTCGAGGCGACGCTGGGCATGCTGCTGCTAGAGGTTGCGCGGGGAGACGGAAGCCATCTTCTCGCGGCGTACAACACAAGCGACGGCTCGCTGCGCTGGAGTACGGGACTGGCTGGCGTCACGGCCTTCGCGCCCGACCTCCTCCAGGCTGAAAAGACGAGTATCAACATCTTCAGCGTTCAAGCGGACGCCGGCACCGCGCTGCACAACTGGTCGTGGCTGCGCCTGCTGATGCTCGCTTTCAGCGCCGCGAGCATCCTGCTCTTGCTCGGGCTGTGGCTATTTCCCCTCGAGAACTGGCCGCGGCGCGCAAGGGCAGGGCTGAGAGCACCTTTACGCGGATTGCGCACGTATTTCAGCCAGATCAGGACGAGCAGGCGATACTCACGACGTGCGCGCCTGCTCGTCGCCTGTTGCCTCATCGCGCTACTCGTTGGTGCGAGCTTTCTAACCTTCCTCGCTATTAGCCGGCCACAGCAATATTTGAACGCCATCGATGCCGGCAGCGGCAGCACACAGTGGCAGCACGCGCTTGATACGCCATCAACGCTGTCGGGCGCGGGCGACCACGAGAGCTTCGTGGTGATGAAAACCGGTAGCGCGCTCTCCGTCCTATCCGCGCTGAACGGCGATGGCTCGCGGCTCTGGTCCACGCCCGCCAGCGAAGGGTCGTATTCACTACCGCCCGTGCAGACGGCACCAGGGACACTCATGGTTGCCCTGAGCGGTCCGACCTCGCTGCCCTACGTCTACGCGCCCGGCGATCCGGCCTACACCCAATCTCTGGCGCATCTCTTTACACTCTCGCTGCTCGATAGCGCGACGGGGCGCGTGCTGTGGCAAAGCTCGCTCGTTCGCGCGGGCGAGGCGCAGGATACCGCCGTCCTCGCTTCGGATGCGCAATACACCTACGTCGCCAGCCGCTCGATACCCACTTCCTCGCAAACAGGTCAGGCGGCCGTCGTCCAACTGATCGCCGTCGATACGGCCAGCGGGGCCATCGCCTGGCGCCTCTTCGGCGCGCGCGAAAAGGGCACAACTCCGCCGGATTTTGGCGCGCTGCTCCCACACGGGCGCCTGCTCTACTGGCAAGTTGACGGCGCGGTCTACGCCATCGATACCCGGCTCGGGCAGATTCAGTGGCGCAGGCCGCTTGCAGAGGACAATGCTACCGCAGTACGACTGGACGAAACGCAGATGGCGCTCTCGGGCAACGTGCTGCTCGTACGGCGCAGCGACCGGTACCACGCCCTTGATGCGGCGACGGGGAACCAGCTCTGGTCGGCGAGCGGTCTGGGCCCCGCTACGGCGCTCTCGCCCGGCGGCATACTGGCCACCGGCGGCAGGTTCATCCTCTACGGCAACGGCACCATCGAGGCCATCGACGCCTCGACGCAGGCGGTCCTCTGGCGGCACGACGACCTTGCCAATATCCCCGACGCGGTCCTCGCCGCCGACGGCTCGCTCGTATATGCCATCGTCTTCGACACTCAGGACGGCTCTACCCAACGGCAGGTGCTGGTGGCCTTCGATGTGAAGGACAGCTCGGTGCGCTGGACGTTCCAGCCGTCCGGGCAGGCGCTCTTCGTCTATCCCGGCGCCCCCCAACTGCACTCAGCGCACGGTATGCTATACGTTACGATCTGCCTGCTGCAGAGCGCATCCTCGCGCTGCGACTCTCAGGCACTCTACGGCATCAACGGGGCGACCGGGGCAGTGGCCTGGAAGTTCGCAACCGGCCAGGTTTCGGCGCTACAGGTCAGCCAGCATGGGAGCACCATCGTTTTCCAGACGAGCAGCAGCCCCTGGGAGAACTTCAAAGCCCGCTTCCAGGGCTGATCATTCATTTTCATCAGAACGCGTCACTCCCTCCTTTGATCAGTAGTGCCCTTTTGAGGCAAAGAAAAGGAGCACTGAGGGTGCCGCGCGTCTGGTTGAGTGCTTTCGAGCAAATTTGACAAGGCCGCCTACTATGTTAGAATATATACGAGAAACATTGCGAGAGAGAAGATCCAAATGAGGTGCAGTATCGCGGATTGTCCAGGCGAATACGAGCAACGAGAAGTTGTACGCGCTGTACGTCAGGGCAACCGTATAATCGTCATTGAGCATATCCCTGCTGAGGTATGCGATGTCTGTGGTGATGTCCTTTTTACGCCGGAGACTATCGAGCACTTAGAAGCTCTGCGGCGGACAACAAGACCATCAGCGCGTGCCGCACCGATTTACCAGTTTGCCGAGTCCGCCTAGATTTTCGCGTTGTCTATGAAGCATCGCGAAATTCGGGATAGAATCCTGGGTGCTTTACTGATACACTTGTGCTACAAATCGCCCTCCTGACATATCTAGAACAGCAAGGACAACAAAAACGAAATGCTCAACCGGTTTCGTGGTCGAGGTCAGCAAAGCCCTTCAACGAAAATAGGCCGCCAGGACAGGCAGGCCCTGCAAAGAACCCGCTCCTCCAGCCGCGCACCCAATACTGAGGAGAGGACCTTACCTTCAGGGGTCCCACCTGAGGGCCGCGTGGTCGTGACCATTTCCAGCCAGTTCGGCAGCGGCGGCTCCGAGATCGGGCGCATGGTCGCGAATGAAACCGGCTTGCTCTATCTCGATCACGAGATAATCGGGGAGGTCGCCAGGCGGCTCGGCATCAATACTGAGCAGGCGGCGCGCCTGGATGAGCAGACGGTGGGGATAGTGCGCCACGTCCTGCACGCGCTGCAATCGAGCAACTTCTTCTCGCTCAACGTGGAAACGCTGCTCAACCCGACACAGCCGCCCGCACACTCGCAAGAACTGGTCTACTGGCTCCTCACGCGCCGCGTAATCCTGGAGATGGCAACAGAAGGAAACGCTGTGATTATCGGACGCGGCTCACAGTTCTTGCTTCACAACTCACCACGCACGCTGCACATCTACATCTTCGCACCCCTCGAACAGCGCATCGCCAACGTGATGGAGTACCAGCACATCAGCCGCGATGAGGCCGCGCGCATGGTTGAACACCGCGATTACGAGCACGAGGCCTACCTGCGCCGCCATTATGGTTCGCACCAGGATCGGCCAGAGCTTTATCACCTGCTCATCAATACAGAGCTGTTCCCCTTTGAGCTGGCAGCGAAACTCATCCAGGAAGCTCTTCCACTGGTAGGCGCCTTCGTCAGCGCCGCGGAGGCCAGCGAGGCGGCGCAGGCGGCACTGACCCCAGACGTAACCGAAACAGCAGAGGCGACAGGAACAACTGACGCGGCAGAATCGACAGAGGCAAAGGAAAGTTGATCTTGCGCAACTTGCCCTGGGTATGTATAGCTCCTGAATATAGAGCGTTTTATTGCCTGTGCTTTTTGGCAAATGCCTTTATCGCGCGAGATAAGGCTACCATGGGATCCCCAAGCGCGGGTAAAGGATCGCGCCAGTCGAGGACAGAAAAGACAGTCTTGCCTGCCAGGGAGCGCAAGTACGTATGTGGTGTGGCAATGCCAGCCCGTATCTCTTGTAGCCCCGCCGGGACATCTGTGAGCATACGTACCCAATGATAGTCATAGCGCGGTGTTGTTGTATTAGTTTCCTGGTCTTGTGGCTGATATATCGACGATCGGCTCGATAAATTGGCCCCCACGTTCTGCAAAGCCGCGCAGTATTGAATATAGGAGAAGTCCAGCCCACACGCAATGCAGAGGGTATGCCAGCCCCAGGGGCGGAGGTTAATGTCGAGCAGCTTGTACTGGCGGTCACGTTCGTCAAACTTGAACTCAACCTCTACCATACCGGAGACGCGCATGTAGGCGAGGAGCTTTTCGGCAGGTTCCAGGATGGCTGGCGACGGATATGGCTTCGACGAAACTACTGCCAAGTCCATAATCAATAGGGTATTGGCGCCTGCGCCGGGCAGTCATACTCTTAAGTATGCGTCCCTCTTCGCAAAAAGCGGCCAGCGAATACTGTGTTCTCCCATCCCCAGGAATAATCTCCTGAAGCATGATCTCATCAGAAGAGATGCTTTCCTTTGCTCGCCGGTATTGTTCGAGCAGCTCATCCAGAGAGTGCGCAGGGAGGGCCTTGAGACGCGCGCTGGATTGTAAGCGTACGGAGATGGCGGGTTTGATAATCAAGGGAAAAGGAGCATCGATTGCGGCAAGCTCGTCCTCGCTGGCGGGATAGTAGGTCCTGGGATACGGAACGCCGCTTTCCTGGGCCATTCGGTACGTATAGCGCTTATCAATCGCCCACCGCACAATCTCCCATTCCTGGGTGACGAGCGTGTAAACCTGCCCGAGTGATTGCGTATTGCATGCGACGAGCTGCACTGCTTCGTCCTGCATTGGAAAAAGCACCCATCGTTCCAATCGATGTTGCTTCCCGACGTTCAGGAGAAAAGAGACAAATTCAGCATCATCCATCTGGTCATGCCATCGAAAACGCTTGACGATATAGCGCGAGAACCAGGCTGAACGTGGTATGTTATCAATTACCACGCATGGTATGCCTCTCTGGCCCAGGCTTCGCGCGACCCCCAGCGCTTTGAAGTCACTGCCAAGTAGAACAGCACCTGGCATTCTTTGACGACGCATTACGTATACCTCTTTTCATCACCCCGACCACATGCGCCCCATCCCTCCCATGGCAAGACAATTCCCTGATTGCGTCCCTACGGGCTCTTCAGGCACACTGTGCAATATGACGGGAGATTTGCTTTGCAGCACTACCCGCCCCTACCACAAATCGGCAAAGTGGGCCGAATGTATATCCTGCTAAAGCTCCAACAAAGTAGAGGTGGGATACACTCGACTCAAACCATGCATTCTGCAAGGGATAGCCATCCTTATCCCGCACCTGGCGGCGCAAATCAGCATCAATAAATGTGAGCTTATCAAGGTGCGCCTCATAGCCCGTCCCAAGAAGCAAGTGGTCTATCTCACGTATCGTCCCGTCGCTTAATTCGCAGCGCAGTCCCTCTCCGAGAGGTATGGCCTTGACGATCTCTGTATCAGGAGTCAAACGAACCTTTCCCTCTACTCGAGGACGTAACCATTGCGCTCCGGCAGGGCGTACGGCACGCCGGTCCATCACATATCTGGTCTTTTCAGAAAAGCGACTGAAAATGAGTGGGAAGGAGACCAGCCAATTGATACCGGGAGGGCCAACATCACTCGGTGGATAGAAGATATGCCTGGCCGGGCCGACGCGATCATAGAGCTTGCGATTAATCCAGATGATGGGCCCGCGCGCAACGACCTCCACCGAAGCGCCCGCTTCATGCAACAATGCAGCATATTCGAGCGCACTCTGACCCCTCCCTACTACGAGTACATTTCGCCCCGCGAATTCTGACAGGTCTGTATGTGCCTGCGTATGTGATGCAAGGGTAGGATGAAGATCGCGTGCATACTCCGGGATATGGGCAAACGGGGCGATGCCGGTGGCAACAACGACATTACTGGCCTCAATGGTTCGCCCATCTACAAGGTCGAGCCGGAAGACCCGGCCATCACGCTTCAATGATTGTACGTAAGTGGGATCAATCTCTGGAACGGCTTGTTTCTGGAACCAGCGACAATAGTCGAGAAAATAAGGAAGCGGGATCGGCCTTTGCTCACACGTATGAGTGGCCGCCGCATACTCATTAATACTATATTTGCCCTTCGGATAGGAGAGGCTGACAGCACTCCAGAAGGATTTCAGATACATCTTCGGGGGCATTTTCTGCCAGAACTCCATTGGTTTCCCCAGGATACGCACGGGAAGGTTATTTGACGCGAGATGCGCTGCGATGGAGAGTCCATAAGGACCCGCGCCAATAATGACTGTAGACTTGTTATACTTCACTTCATTATGTTCCTTAGCCACAACTTATAGAGGGTTCTCAAATACCCTACCAGGCGCTTTGACGTTCGCCTGGCCCATCATTTTTATAGGTTAGCATTGAGCATAGCATAGGCATAATTGGCAGAGAGGTGTGCAGCGTGTTAAGAATCGGTTATGTTTTGGTAAAAAGACGTGTACATATTGAACTGAACAGCATTTGAGGGGATGAGGAGATACGCGTCATTGGCGGGTTACTGTTGTAATGCTATACTGAAGGCAGGGCACCCTACCCCCTGTACAACTCGCTGCAAGTGCTGCTCTACTCGCCTGGCATTCTCCTCGATGGTGAAGCGCTCCTCAACAGCTTTCCTCGCCGCCTGGCCGAGTTGCCTGCGCTTCTGTGGATTCATCAGGAGTTGTTTCATCGCTTCTGCAAGCGCACGTTCGTCTCCTGGAGCAACCAGGATGCCGTCCACCTCATGGGTGATAATTTCCGCCGGCCCTCCTATATCAGATGCGATTACAGGTAAACCTCGAGCCATTGCCTCCGCCACTACGAGGCCAAACGGCTCTTGCCAGAGTGAGGGGACGAGCATGATATCCGAGGAGTCGTAAAAGGCAAGCAGTTCTTGTTGAGGAATCCACCCATAGAAGGTAACTACTTCTTCTAAATTCCTCTCGCGCAGGAAGGTTTGTAGCTCGTCAATATATACCTTGTCACCGCTACCAAAAATGTTGAGGTGAACTGAGAATGCTCCCCTGGCCTGATGCAGCAGCAAATCAAGCGCTTTGAGGATGACGAAAACGCCTTTTTCAAGGCGCAGGCGCCCGGTGAAGAGCAAGCTATAGCGTTCTTTTACGGCTGCTCGCCCCGCCAGCGGCACATCGAAAAAAAGCGGGTCGATGCCGTTGTAAATGGTTTCGATGCTTTCAGGGTTGAAGCCTGCTTCAACGTATTTTCGTTTGACGGTTTCACTCACTGCGATGAATGATGCCGCCCGGGGCGTTGGAAAGCTACCAATCAGCCATCGCTTCAGCTTACGTAAGCGCAGGCGGGATTGTTCAGTTTCGGGTGAGCCGGCATAGAGCAGCCAGTAACTCCCCAGGTGGAAAACCGTGGGTATGTTCAGAGTCCTTATCGATTTAAGGAGCGAGGTCACACCGATGCCGGTAATCTCCCAAACATACAGGACATCCGGTTTGACTGCTGAAACAATGCGCCGCAATGCTCGTGCGTTCGCGGCACAGTGGTAGCGCCGATAGTAACTGTAGAGCTGATTGAACTGCTGTGCAATTGAACGGCTCTGATTAAAATGAGCGACCGGAAATTCTCGCAATATTCGCCAAACGCGCCCGTCCTGCTTCGCCTGGTTAAGGCCATGCGAACTGGTTAGCACCAGAACCTCGTGCCCGAGCCGCTCTAACCCGGCCGCGATATCGCTCGCCAGGATTTCCGCCCCTCCCGCTGCATAGGGCGGGTAGAGGTTGCTCAACATCAGAATACGCATCGGTTACCTTTCCTTCGCATAAATGCGGATCGACAAGTAAGGACGCGCTTGAGGGCGCCCTTACTTCTCACCTGACATTTGACTCTATGCTACGTTTGGAAGAATGCCACCTCAATGATTGCTTGTCCGTTGACATTTTGCAGCGGCAGATAAATGTCATGTGTTTGCAGGTTTACAGATATCGTATGTGCATGCACACCAACGTATCCCGCTGCCAGCCTGTGTACGGTCGTTGACCGTATCTCGAAGACGGATACTATCCCGCTCTCAGATGCAACATAGAGGATGTTCCGGCCACTGTCGAACGCCAGTACATCGGGTCCAGTTCCTAAAGCGGCAGTATCAAGCACCTTCAAATTGTTCAAATCGACCATCAGCAGTGTATTGCTGACATCACAGGCAATCAAGGCCACTCTCTGGGCAGCATCGATATTCAGTCCGTGATTGTGATTGCAGTCCGTGCTCGGCAGCGGGTACCGCCCGACAATACTATCGCTTTTCGGATCGATAACCACCAGTTGCGTGAGCGTCTGCACATTGACGTAGATGCGGTTGGTGGCAGAGTCATACTGAGTATTGCCCGCCTCACCCCCCAGTGGGATAATGCCTATCTGCTTCTCTGTGAGCACATCGATCACTGTATCGCTATGACCATCTTCATCAGAAACGAAGAGCTTATGATCGACCGGGTCGTAGGCACTTCCATCGGGACCTTCACCTGTTGGTATCCTGGCCAGGATACGATGCGTCAGTTCATCGATAGCAACAACCTCGTTTGTGCCGCCGGCAGAAACATAGACGCGTCCCAGATCAGGAATAGTCACAATGCCATGACCATCCTTGATACCTGGAACCTCGGCAACAACCTTGTTCGACCTTGTATCGAAGATAAGCACCGCATTGGCTCCAGAGTATGCAATGAAAAGCAGACCTGTTTTCTGATCCAGGCTTTCATAGTCAAATCTGCTCGGCTGATTGCTGACCGGTACAGTGGCAATCGTTTGTAATTGCAGAGGAGCTTGCTTATTCAACTTACGGATTATATAAAATCCCACGCCTCCTGCCAGAATCACCACCAGGCCGATGATACTCAGCGCGATAAGCAATCGACGCTTCCTTCTCTTTTGCCTCCGAGGTGGCCCCGTCAGAACCGGCATTGGCCTCGTATCCTGTTCAGTTAGCGACATCGTTCCCTGCTCCCGAAGAAGGTCGCGCGAAGAGGCATAGGACCCCTGCTGCGGCCATGGTGGAGAATGATAGGTGCTCATTATTTCCTCCATCTTTTCAAGAAAGCTGCAACTGCCTGTCTATTGCAAGGCCTTGTTTTCTCAGTTCGCTGATCGCATCGTACATCTGATCCATGCTGGTATGTCCTGCGCGCGCTAATCCTTGCAAGCATTCAGTTCGCGCCCTGACAGCGGCAATGAACCCTTCTGGAGTAAGCCTGGCCCATTCTGCCAGCTCGTCAAGATTCGAGTGGTAGGAATGTTCAAAAGTATCTTCCTGCTCGCTCCATAGGGAAAGTGGCACAAGGGTATATGGATGCTCCGTGCCAGGTTTGGGCTGCAAGAAGTGCACGGAAAGCCAGCGGCGCAGTGGGCTGGCACCTTCCCCAACCAGCCCGATATTCACAATAAGCCCCAGGCTGCGTATGGCTTCAGAGCCCAGGCGCAATTCACGCTGATATAGATAGATAACGTCATCAATGGTATCAGCATGCACGCTCGTAGCAATATGATACCCCTGTGTGGGAAGCGTTAAAAAGCGCCTGGCAACTCGCCCCCACATATAGAAAGGCTGATGATCGCTTATTTCGTTGCAAAGAACATAGGTGGCGGCCGGATCGATACCAGGCTGATGGGTGAAGGCGAAATCCTCGTAGCAGCCAACGGTGTAGACAAGTGCCGCCTCTTGAGGCAGAAACTGAAAGACTGCGTTTAACACGGTCGTTTTGCCTGCGCCGGGCCTCGGATCAGTCGGGCCGGCTATGGTAAACGATGCTCCTCTTTCTATCATCAGCCAGACAAGCGCTGCCGTCTCTGCATCGATGCTTCCCAGCTTGATAAGCTGTGCCATCGATAGAGGACGCTTTGAAATCGTAATGCCAGTAGCAGCGTTCAAAAGCATCACGCGGGTCAAACATGAGATTCTTTCCTCTCGCTCTCTCCTACAAACGTATCGTCTCCACTGCGTCCCGGTGTTATCCGCAGACGGAGAAATCCTGAGTTACGTAGCCCAGCCCTCACTTGCTGAGAAGGCTTCGCATCAGGGTCACAACGAAACTGACCTCGATAACCAGCCCTATCACCGCCTCTACTTTCGCACCCCACGCGATCGCCTGGTTTCCAACGAAGAACCCGTACCCGTGAAATGAGGTCAGGCTAAGCATGAACGCCGATTGCATAGCTAGGTGCCCGAACGCGTAGTAGAGCGCGGCGCAGCCTGAGACGACAACTACGTACCAGCAAACGCTCCGCAACGGCTTATATCCGTAACCGGCGAGTACGCCGGGCACTAAAGAGAATATGAAGCGCCCGTAGCACAGCAGCGTATCGTCAATGAGCAGCAAAAGTATCAGGAGCGCGGCGAATACCATTGCCGGCACAGGATGATTTCTCAAACGCGACTCTATCCTTCCGGGCAAGGGCATATGCAGGAACCCTGCCGGACCAGGAGCAAGCAGTAGCGGCAACTGAGACTTTGGCATTCCCAATAGAAACCCCAGCAGCAAGAGCCATTGCTGCCTGCGACGCCGGCGCTGGGATTGAAGACCAGGTGGGGGGAGCGGCTCCTGAGACCGCTTGTACTCTAGCGGCCGCAGCCTGCGTTTCCTCATCGTAGGCAGCACCGCCAGAAACAATAGTATGCCCACTGCAAGCAGAGCTACCAGCAATAGAGGCTCGAGTAGAGCCATGGCTATCAATGCGGATAGCAACGGAAGCAACCAGAGCAGAGCTATCCTGAGCGGATGGCGGGGCATCCGCTGTCCCTGCCGTCGCTCCTCCAGTCGCAGTAATACCTTTGGTAAAGGCATTCGCTCTCGCACAAAGACACGCAGCACGATAGGCAGAATCGCCTGGTGAGGGCGCATGAAACACTGGCACACGTGCGCACGATAGGCAAAATAGTCTGCATCTGCGCGCAGGCCCTGGGCTTGTAGCGCAGCAGCAACCTGGTGATTAGCCCTGATCGCGTACTGGTACTCGACAGGCAATTGCCATTGGATCTCGTCCTCATCACCCAGCCTATCTATCTGGGCCCAATCTACCACTGCAAGGTTGACATTTCCCCAGTGTACGTCTGCTAACCGCACGTGACCGAATTGCTCATCTCCCAGCGTAACTCCTTCGAGCCGGGTCGCGCTATCGAAGCAGGCGCCGCGCAGATTGGCGGGCTTGGGAAAATTTCTCACACCTTCCAGGTGGGCCTGGCAGAGCACTGCGCCCTCCAGGTGAGCTCTAGCGAAGTTGGCACCCGACAGATGCGCACCACTGAGATCGGCCCCTTCCAGGTGAGCGTCACGCAAATCCGCCTCCTCCAGGTGCGCACCGCAGAGAACCGCGCCCTCCAGGTGCGCACCGCGCAGGTCCGTTCTCTCTAAATGAACCGCCGCCAGTTCGCGCTGCGTGTCGCTAGCGAGCAGCCACTCATCCTCCAAGAGGCCGCCTTGCATGCCCGTTAATGGGAGACCTCCCAGGTGCCCCTTGCGCAGGTCGGCCCCTCGGAGATCGAGCCCTTCGGTTGCGCTTTGCGATCCGTCGCCCAGGTTTGCCGCATCCAGGTGATCCCCATCGGATGCCAGCAGCCATTCTATATCGGCACGCCTGAGCCGGACGCCTGTGAAAGGATAGCGTGCCAACTCCGTAGCGGGACGCGCTGCCTTGTACCGATCAAGCTCCAACTGGCGCTCTTTCTCGATCTCAGCTTCGGTACGCCATGGCTGTCTTTGCGATCGCCAGTAGTTACGCCACAGGTCGTGACCAGCACTTGAGGAGCTGGGCTGTGCCGATATCGACCGAGCATTTATTGCCGGCATCCCTCGCAATAGTGCCGTATCTTTATCATCGTCCGTAACAAGCACAATCTTATCCTCTCTCAAAGAGCGAGCATCCACCGCTCTTTGCTACATTTCCAACAGTTTCTCTAGCTTACGCCGCGCAAATCCGCTCTCCGCCGCCATCGGTATGTGATCTGGATCGTCATGCTCCACGAACAGTTCATCCAGCACGCGCCCATCGAAAGTATTGGAAAGCGGTAAACCCATGCTGCGTATCACCGTCGGGACCAGGTCGTATATTTCTGCGTTAGGTGCCTTAAAGCCTTTCTTGATGTCCCCTCCATAAGCGTACAGCACGCCTTCCTTTTGGTGGGTGCCGCGCACCTGGCTCGTTTTTTGCCAGAACCATTTGCTGCCGAGATCCATACGAAATGTAATGCCGTCATTGGGCAGCAGGAGCAGGTGCGGTTCCGGCAAGGCAAACGGCCCTTCACCATACACTTCATTCGTATAGATGGCATCGATGAGCGATTTCCCACTTTCGGGATCGACTTGCTGCTTCAGATCCTCAGCGAGTTCGGCGATGACTTCGGCATCCAGGCGCTCATTGAAAATGACATCGGCATAGCTTCCCGGGTAACCTGACAGGGATAGCACATAAGCTGCCGTACGCTCCCAATCGATATTGTCAAGTATCGGGTGATACACGTCGGAATGGCGCACCTTCAAAGCCCCCTTATGCTTCAGGTACTTTTTCGCTTTACGCGCCAGAGGAAGTAGCCTCACCTGGCCCAGAGCACGCTTGAAAGATGCAGAGCGATGGGCGCGCTCGATCCCTTGAGAAGAGCCAGGGACAAGCAATCCCTTGTTGTAGAGGAATTCGTTGATATTAAAGGTGTGGCTGACCCCCTGAAACCCGTGATCTGAAACGACAAAGAGCGTATCGTCCGGAGCAAGCTGCTCGAGAATCAAACCGAGACCATGATCCAACAGGTGAAAATACTCGATTGCTCGCGAGTCTAAAGCGCTGATTTCTTCCCAGAGGGTATGCTGCAGCCGATCAGGACCTACAAAGGCGACGTAACAGAAGTCCCAGGGCTGATTTCTCATTAGATAGGTGGTCAACTCGATGCGGCGCTCTGTCATGCGTAATGTGGCATCGATCAGAAGATCTCTCCCGTGAGCCTTTCCCCAAAAGCTGCGCAGTTCCAGATCGATCTGGTAGTCCGGTACAACACGGTAGAGTTCCTCTTTAAAAGAGGTTGGGTAGGTAAAATCTACTTTATCGCTGGGGGTCATATAGCCGCTCACCATAATGCCATTGACCGTTTCCGGTGGATAGGTCACCGGGACGTTGATCACCAGTACTCGCTTGCCGAACTCGCTCAGGATGTTCCAGATAGCCTTGCCGCCTTTGCGCCTGGTCTGCACGTGAGTATTGCGGGCCGTTTTCCCTCCCTGTTCCTCTTCGGCGTAGGTCCAGAAATCATAGACGCCATGGCGCGCGGGTTTCAGGCCGGTCGAAAGCGAGGTCCAGGCCGGAGGGGTAAGCGGCGGATATTTCAATTCGAGCACAGCCTCGCAACCCTCCTGGCTCAACTTCCTGAAGTTGGGAAGGTCCCCCCGCTCGAGCAGGGGGTGGAGAACGCGAAATGTCAATCCATCTACACCAAAGATAACAGTACGCATCACATGCACCTTTCTTACTTTTTACGCCGAACAAACTTTTTACTCAGCTTGTCCAGAACGATTTTATCTTCCGGTCCAAATTTAAAGAGAACGAGTAAGCCGAGATAACAGGCCAGAAAAACGGGTATTAATGCCAGTTGGAGAGGTAAGTTTTTATCGAACAGCTCGACATGCAGGTTGACCCGGCCTACCGGGTAGATCAGCAGCCCGGTCATGAACGCGCTAAAAAAGCCCGCCCCTATAGGTTTAAGAGTATCCCAACGGTACGGATGTATTTTGAGCAGGAGGTGGACTTGAAGCAACCTCATCAGATTGACGACGCTGAGCGCCATGCCGGTAGCGATCGCCGTACCCAGCGCGCCGTAATGCGGCGTGAGGATGACGCCTAAAACAACGTTGACTACGATCGCGGTCAGCGAGTTGAGGAATGTGAGCCTCTGATGCCCGGTCATGCTCAACATATAGCCGACTGGCCCCGTGCCGGCGTTGAGCATATTGCCGACCGCCAGGGCCAGCAGCAATGGCCACGCGTCTACGAAGCTCTGGCCTGATATGGCCAGCAGCGATCGAGAGAACAGCATAGCGATCAAACAAATGGGCAGGCTGAAGCTAATAACCCATTTCGTCACCACCTGAAACATGATGGACAGCGTCTTCTTTTCACCCTTGCTAAAGAGTTCCGCAATAGTTGGGGCAAACGTAACGTTGAGTGTGAGCAAAGGTACCGCAATGAAGATGCTTATCTTATTGGCGGCGGCGTAGCGCCCAAGCTCGGCGTTGGAGGATACGAAGTATGCCAGCAGCAACGTATCCGTTGCGTCCAGGGCCGTGTCCACGATCGAGGTCAAAAAGTTCGGAATGGCGAATCCGCTCCATTCGCGTATATCATACACCCGGGCGCCCCTGCTTTTGAGGCGTTTTATCATGCCGAAGAAAATCTGCATGTTCAGCAGCGCGCTGACCGCTGTGCTGAGAATCGAGGCTATCACGACAGCAGTTATGCTGTGGAAGAAAATGATGACCACTATGAGAAGGATGGTAAGCAAGCCAGGTATGATAATGCGTTGAAGCAGTATGCGGTTTTTGAAGGCCTTAAATCCCTGTAAGCCGCTGCTCCAGAGCTGCTGGACACTCATAAGAGGAATGAGAAGTGCCATCAGTACCAGAAGTGGGGCCACAGCGGGCGTATGTCTGAGCGCGGCCAGGGAAGGAGCTAAAAAGAGCAAGAACAATCCACCGATCATTCCACCCACTGCCGCCAGGATGGAGCAGAAAAGCGTCAGGCCACGTAGTATATCTCCCTGCTTCCGGCTTCTATAGATAGAGACATAGCGAACCATGGCATCGTCCAGCCCCAGATTGAAGACAGCCACGAATAAGGTCACCATGGACATGCCGAGTGTGTAAAGTCCGTAGGACGCGGCCCCGAATCCTCGCTGGATCAGCAAGTTGTTGCCGTATTTAAAGATATTCCCCAAAATATTTCCGAGGCCGATAAGGGCAGCATTGCTGGCTGCACCTGTAATTTCAGATTGCATCACCGGGGTGGATTGGCCTTGCAGTTCCGCTATCCCCTTCAGAACAGTCATAGGGATAGTATCCTGCCGGTCAAAACCAGCACCAAAATCGTCACCATCCTGAATATCCGGCCAACCTCGCAGGTCCGGTATCCCTTCTCTCCAGGCCGGCACCGGGATGGTGGCCAATTTCTCTACCTCGAATCCATCATTGGCTACATCGAACCTGAAAGAGCCCGGCTCCCAAAGCCGACTGCGCGCCGCGCGCCATTTCTCTTCCCCCTCCCGCCCTTGTTGGAGCGTAGGCAATGTGAGAAACCGCGCTCGTGATTTATACTGTGGGAAAAAGGGAGGCGGCGTTGACCTATCCTCTGGCAAGTTCCGATAGGGGGGCGTATTGCCTATTCCCTTCTGGTGCGGTGGGGTATCGTTTCCATCGGTGTTTGGCGCTTGCAGCGCTGCACCGTCCTCAAGAGCATCGATTTGAAGGAAAAACTTCGGACGAAACTGACGCCGTGGAGCCTGCTCAGAAAATTGTGGGAAATGGTCGCTCATGTAATGCTATTTACCCTTAGGAAATAATGGGAAACGCATTCCCTTTCCATCTAGACGTACCCAAGATCGCGCAATCGATCAATGATCAGTTGCTCCTCTTCTTCAGAGAGTTCCTCGTTATGCCTCTCGGAAATAGGGTGGCTTTCCAGGTAAGAAGCTTTGAAAAGCTGATCCAGGGCTGCGCTATCCGCATCAGTGCCCTGCACGCCGAAAGCATGCAACAGCGAAGGAGCGACCGATATGAGCGGAACCGGTTCTGGGAGAGATACCCCGGCGACGAGCGGCGGCGCGCTGGCGAGCAAAAATCCCTTCAGCACAGATGGGTGGGCACCTGCCATGACCACAGTACCGGTGGCAGGGGTCGTGAACGTCGTTTCATCGAACCCCAAATGGGCGCTGCGAGGCGAGGGGGCATAGCCCGGTTTGAACAGAACTACGAGGTCGGGCGCACAAAAGAGGTACTGCTCCGGATAGATCTCCTCTTTCCGGTATACTCGTTCGATCACGGGCTCCCCCGTTCGAGGATCGCGTAATTTGACCGGCAACGCCTTGACCAGAGTGTTGCGAACTTCCTCGTACTCTTGCTGTGGATGGACTACCCCTTGCGGCTCACGCCCCATCAAGTTAATCCACAACTGACCGTGCCCCGCGTAGTAGGCGAGAGAATTTGTCCAGTCGATCGCGTCGCTCCCACCGCTGCGCTCTATTAGGCCCACCTCGGCGAGAAAGTTGTTGATATTAAGAAACCCCCACACAGTAGCGGGTTGACTATCCGCAATCAGCGCCAGCATGCCACTCTCGCCAACCCAGGCACGCGCAACCTGTATAGCTTCGCTAATAGCCTCAGCCGCTGGCGAAACGTTGGACGAAGCATTAAGCCGCTCTTCTCCGGCGAATGTGCATTTGACGATCTTGCAGCTCGCAACATCGGACAGGCTCTGCGTTAAGCGTTGGGCGCATGCGGCCAACCCGGCGAGAGGTACCTCCACGTATTCTGTTTCCCAGCCCACGCTATTCAGCAGGTCCGGCAACATCTTGGGCTCGGCGTCCATCCCCGTACGTTTTTCGACGATGCCATACCCTGCGGTCCCTTTCCACTGGTCAGGGAGGTGACAGAGCGGCATAAGAGTGTCAAAAAAGCCAAAACGAGCGGGTAACCGACCGCTGAGAAGTTGATAGTGTTGGGCCTGTGGCCCAGTTATAGGTGCCGGATCGAGTTCTACCAGAACACCTTGCTCCATCAGCGATTTCACTTCAGCTACGTCGCGAACATCATCAAGGCGCATACCATGTACCCAGAGGATGAAAGCCCTCTGCATCTCCCGCGTGTTCTTACTCACTTGCTTGTTCTCCTACTGCGATCTACAACAGCGCACAGCGACGTCCTGCCGGGTCAGGCGAGCAAACTCGCTATCGTCATTTTCAACCTTTAACGTCCAAACCCCTCCTGGTCAATCTCCAAATCTGGTCTTTATAAAGAACACAGCCGTAGATAACCCAGGAAGCCATTGCCTGCGGCAATGAGGCCACGTGGACACTCTGGCGCGGCGGCAAGAAGAAGTAGGCGGCGACAAAATCTCCCGCCGATGATCCACAGATCAGACCAAGGCCGATCAATCCCAATATGCAACTCTGGCGCGCCTCTTCTGTACTGGCAGCCCGTGACCGCCGGTAAAGCCGCACAGAAGCGATAATCATGATGGCGATGAATGCAACCTGGCAGAGCAATCCCAACGGGCCAAGTTCCCCCAGAGTCTGCAGGTAGCCCTCGTGCGCCACCCCCAGACCTGATTTACCGAAATTCCGCACACCCTCTGGCAGTTGAGAGAAGGTCTGATCGTAAGCCCAGAGATTGCCGGGACCCACTCCCAGAATGGGACGTTTGGTCCATACACGCAGCATATCCTGCCAGATCGTGAGGCGTAGCGCATCAACTGACTTGACGCTTGCCAATTTCTGTAAAAATGAGCGTACTACGGGGATTAACGGTAGAGCAGCGACGCAGAAAACCACGAAGAGCTTGCGCGAGTAAAAAATCGTTATCACTGCCAGGCCGACAGCGCCTTCTACCCACCAACTGTTCTCTAGAGAAAGGTACAGAGCCAGTAGACAGATCAGTGCAGCCGCACCATATATCATGCGCGTCTTCCATTGATTAGCGTAGAGGAAACGCACATAGCCAATAAGGCAACCCAGGACAAGTAGCTGAGCCATAGCTTCTAGAGGCATCCAACCAATGCTGGGCGTGGCATAACGGAACGCATAGATATCCGCCCCGATGTGCTTGAATTCAACCAGTATTACTCCTGCATCCAGAAGCGACAACACCAGGAAAGTGTGTTGTATATGGCCGATCCATTCATCTCTGTTAGAGAGGGCTCCTGACGCGAGCCAGACAATCAACAGAGGTACACAATAAATGACAAGCCCAATAACTTCTTCAAAAGCTATGGGATTGCCGAGCACCTCATGCGGCACCCCATACAGCCAGGTGAGTTGCCCCATGGCCTCGGAAACGATTGCTATCAAAATTAGCCCGATCAGGGGCCAGGTCGTCCAAAGCGACGGAGAAAAAGTATCCGCCACACGAAAAGCCTTGCGCAGCAATACCAGAAAAACAAGCAACAGTAAGACGGGGATCGCGGGTGAAATGTAGAGCGTGCTCACTTTAAGGGCACTCGGCACGAATGGCGTGACAGCGGCGGCAAAAATGAGCAATCCGAACTCGTTGCGTTTGATCATCAGCAAGATAAGCGGTACCAGAACAACTCCGCCGATGACCAGTTTTGGTTGATCAAAGACGTACTCGCCCATAATCACAGCCACAACCGCCCCGAAGGTGGCAAACAAGATAGGATACCACCACACTTGCAGAGTCCGCAGCCGGTGAATGCGCTGGTGGCGCAGGTGTTCGAGATGTATCCGCTCGGCATTTTCAGGCGCGCCTCCCCCTGGCGGCGAAGGGGGAAAGGCGCCATGGGGGAATGCTTTTGAGATCTGCATAGAAGAACTCACTCGCGTTTTCTAAGAAGGCCGGTCGGCGGGAGCATCTCCTCTTTCGAACGACTGGGAGGATGGAGAAGCGATGGCATCGACTGCTGTACCGGCATATTCCACATCAAAGACGGCTCTGGTCCCGTTTCCCGCACCAGGTTGGGATTACTCGCGGGAGGGGTAGACAAGGAAGCAGCGACAGGTACTGCCACTACTTCTTTGTATTTCGATGCAGCAGGCAAAGAGGCTACGTAGTAGCTGTTGCGACCTTGCCGCCGGAAACGGTTCATCACTACACCCACCGGTGCACCCGTTGAGGCGTTCAAGATTTCCTTCACGCGCAGCAGCATGGGAAGTCGATCGTGACGTGCATCGACAACCAGCACAACACCGTCGGCCATACTCGCCAGAATGCCCGCCTCCGAACCGCTTAGTATGGCAGGACCATCGATGATCACCACATCGGCTTTGCTGCGTAAGTGCGACAGAAGAGCAGGCAGCCTCTGTTCGAACAGCAGTCCGTGCGCCTTCATCGGCTCCCCGCCTGTCATCAACCAGATACCGGGGATGCTGGTGCGCTGAACCGCATCATCAACTTTGACCTGCGCTCTGAGCACGCCGCTAAGTCCAATTTTAGAATTGTTCAAACCATAAGAAAGGTGGGCAGCGGGGTAATGCAAATTCGCATCTATGAGCAAAACAGTGCTACCCGAACTGGCTATGACTGTTGCAAGGGCTGTAGCGAGCGTAGTCTTACCCTCAGAGACCTGAGCGCTGGTGACGAGCAAGACAGGGGCTTGCGAGGCAGCCTTCCGATCGGGCAACAGGCCTAAAAGGCGAAGATTTGCGCCAATGTCAGCGACCTCCTGCGCTGTAGAATCGTCGAGCCTGGCGGGGTTATCTTTAAGAGCGCTCTCTTGAGCAACCGCACCGAGGTAAGCCATCTCCAGACGCTCACGGATCTGATCTTCACCTTGCAGTCGATTATCCAGGTAGATCACCAACAACATAATGAGGATACCCAGCAGCAAGCCTATCGCTGCAGTGATCGCCACCAGTAGATTTGGCTTGACAGCGGGCACCGCACTCGCCGGTGTGGCCAGTTGAATGACAGCAACATTGCTCGTCGCGCTTGCGGGTAACCCGATGAGCTGCTGCTGCAGGGTGTCTATGGTATGGTATACATCGTTAAGTTCGGAGTTGTAGACAGTATAGTGGGGGTCGGTATTGCTGGCGACGGTCAACAGGCTGGCTTGAAGCGCAGCCTTCTGCTTCTGTGCAGCAGCCATCTGATTTTGTAGACTCGTCCGCACGCTATTCAACTGCTGCTGTGTTTGCGCCTGTATATACGCCTGAAAACCATTCGCGACATCATTCGCGATCATCGCAGCATCATTTTGATTGCTAGCCGAGGCTATAACCTGAAAAGTGGAACTGGTGGCCGAAGGATTCGCCGTCACATCGACGAGAAGATCACCCGGGCCGTAACCTCGAGCTTTCAAATGAGGGTCGCTTTGATAGACGTAGTCCATCACAGAACTCGAGAGAATTTGAGAAGCGTAGTTGGTGGCCAGGGCAATACTATCGTTGGCGGACAGTGCAGTCTGAAAACTGTTCCCAGGAGAGTCAGCGACAACGTACATTGTTGCGGTTGCCTGGTAGACAGGTTTCTGAATTTTTATCACTCCAAATCCTATGATCGTTGCAAGGAGCGCACAGAGTAGCACAATCCATACATACTGCTTTACTCTTGAAAGGTAGCGTTTTTTCAAAGCGTATTCCTCCCCAAATATACTAGTAAATTCATCTAATTTCACAAGCACCGCTCCGGGAATTGCGGAACTGGCTGGCTTGCCTATCGACAATCGCCCCACATCGGTGTATATCGATGTGTCATCGATCACTACGTAGGGTACCACAGCATCATAGCAGCACGCCGCCTCGCCTGGTTACGTTCTGGTAATGATTCGTGACCCGTGGTCAAGATTTCTCAACCATCTTTCAGCGATCTATCAGGCCTTTAGGAAGACCTTGATCAAGATCACCTGGTTGATGGCATTCGTATTGTTCTGATTGGTATCGTAGAAAGCAATGGCACCCTCCTGCATGCCCGGCGCGTTCAACTGATAAGTGACGGGCTTCGTAAAGCTCACATACCCACTGGGGGCCGGGCTATGGATATCGCCTGTGTCCCCAACAGTGATGTAGATATCGCTATAGACGACGATCTTTCCCAGGATACTGCCACTGGCCAGCGTACTGCCGCTCACTGTAACCGGGCTGGAAACCTCTGTCGTCGCTCCAGGGGCGTTGATGGAGACGTTCCCATCAATAGAGGTAACCTGCGTGATTTCGTAAATGTTAGTGATGTTGTAATCCAGGTGGTACATCCTGGCGTCAAAGCCTCCCCCTCCAGGTCCCAGATTCGTGATGGCAACAATATAGACCCCATCGTGGTTACTGACAGTCACCGCGTGTGTATCTATTTGTGTCCAGTGGAAGATGTCCTTGGCCAGGTGTTGAGCCGGGCCATAGAGGGTCGCCTTCCAGTTATTGCTCTTAATTCCCGCCGCTAGGTCGGCGTTGAGCTGAGCCTGATCCTGTTCCGCCTGATAATGCGTCATATCGGGGAAGATCCCGGGAAAGAGAACCTGCACAAAGGCACCGTTTTGCCATTGGTACTCTCTGAAGACATCCGGCCTTCCCTTGAGGGAATCGCCCGAGCCAACTTCAGCCGTAATGATTGAACCGACTGCACTGATCTGAGCATCCCCATCGAGCAAGTTCAACATGCTAAACGTCCGCGTGGGAGTTCCAAACAGATTATCGTATACATAATAGTCCAGACGCGCGTCGGCTGAGTAATAGCGAACATTGATCAATGCTTCCAGGGAACCGCTGCCTTCCAGGCTGCCACACATTACCTGCTGTACTTTATTCACGTGAGACCTGGTTCCGAGCAGATTATCCCAGTCGAACGAAGAGAGGTTGCCCGGACAATTAATGACCTTTAGCGTGATAGTGGGAGGCGGTGGCGTCTGCGTCGGTACCGGTGAACCTATCTGCGTGGGTGCGACTATTCCCCCACTATTCTCTCCCTTTCCCGTCCTTGACGGTTGATTGGCACAACCAAACAGAAGCATTGCGCATAGCAGCAGTGCTACGCAGGCGAGTGGGAAAGAAAGGAGTCGCTGAGGCCGTCCGAACCTGATAGCACCGCCTTTCCTACGCGCCGGTGCAGAAAATGGCTTCATCGTTCACACCTCTAAATACTGTTCTCATGCCTGTGTGCCGGCTTGATGGGCTCGTAGACCCTTGTTCTGGCCTGGCTTTCGTTACGCACGGGTGCAGGACGCGAGATTTTCCCTGTCATCTACTACGTCGACCTATTTGCTAATATAGAATAGTCCTGACTTCCCGATTGTAGTAGACGACACAGGTTTTTTTCAGTAACATCTTGAAGTATTTTTAGGACTCTCCTCCCTCGGCAAAGCGTGCCTCTGTAACTTCACTTGCTGATGAAACACCATAATTGCGATCACCCAGGAATGCTCAATCCAGGTACGTTCCTGCTCGCCTGCTCATAGGCGGCATCAAGTGATCGAAGCGCGATCTTTGCGTCGTAGCGTTTAAGAATCAGTTGGCGGCCATTGTGCGCGAGGCGCTGTGCCAGTTGTTCGTCTTGAAGCACTTCATTACAGGCACGGGCAAACTCCTCGGGAGTGTCAGCGATAAGAAGATGTTCACGGTGACGCACATCTAATCCCTCAGCCCCAATTGTAGTCGAGATAACCGGCACTCCCAGCGCCATTGCTTCTAAAATCTTTACACGCACGCCTCCTCCTGATAGAATTGGAACTGCCAGGGCAGCGGTATGTATCCAGAAAGAACTGACATCTTCTACATAGTTGTGCAGATGCACGCCAGCGAAATGCTCGGCTAATACTTGCAACTCACGCGGTGGTCGCGCCCCCACAATGTCATAGGTGACTTCCGGGCAGAGACTTATGAGATGCTCATAGCCCTCACGCAACCACCAGGCAACCCCTTCACTATTAGGCGGCCAGAACATGGTACCTATAGTAAATAGACGATGGGGCTGAGGAGCACGAGCTGACCGGATCGCCTCCAGGCCATCAACATCAACAGTGATGGGAATGAGCTCGATCGAGACCGATCCGCCCGCTACCGCCCGTAACGCTTGCCGATCGTGCTCGCTGACTGCTAATACAAAGCGCGCCCGCTGGCAAGCTGTGGCCTCTACCTTGCGAATAAGGCGCACTTCGCGTCCCAGGAACCAGCGAGTGAAAGGATTTCTTGCGCCCTTCCGTAGTCGCTCAACCACCTGCCATACGGCATTATGCTCGTCGAGAATAACTGTCCCCCGCCAATCAGACGGGACAAAACGCATCATATTGAGTTGATCGACATGCAACACATCAATACGCTCGTCGAGCAGGAGTTGGCGCACCATGCTCCGCATCCTCGCGCTCTCATCCCGGCGCATCAGGAATGACTCGCAGGTCGCGAGGCTCTCGAGCAGGAAACGTGCATCGCGCCTTCTGGAACGTTCCATAGGAACGGTTACAACCCGGTTACAGGTCTCCCGGAGCTTCTGGGCGTCCTGCACCTCCTTATCACTTCGTACAAAGGTGCAGTATACTACCTCATGACGTGTGGCCAGATGCCGCAGCACCTGGAGTGTCTTGATCTTAGGACCTGCATCGGCAGGATAGACTAAAACCTGTGTAAGCACAAGCACTCGCATACTATTGTGACCCCTTAAGCAACTTGAAAAATTCATCCGGCCCTCTGTAGGCGCCGATTGATCGTGCGCACCGCCGATTTATCGGCCCTGGGTGGTGGGTAGGATGTCCGCAAGAATTTGTTCATCTTCACAAGGAAGCTATCTGAAGGCAGTACTTCTGCAAGAGAGCGGGAGAGCGCTCATCGGTGCCCAGGCGCGCCTGTGACAGCAGTTGCCGCAATTGTTTGCCGATAAACATCGACCAGGCGGTCTGTTACAACACGCCAGTTATGTTGCTGCTCTACATAGCTACGACCCTTTTGACTCAGCTCTGCGCGCAGTTCGTCATTTTCGATGAGGCGTAGTGTAGCTTCGGCGAAACCCTTCGGCGACTCAGCCACGAGCAGTTCCTGCCCAGGGCGGGCTGTTAATGCTGCCGCAGCCTGAGCAGCTACTACCACCGGTGTACCCAAAGCCATAGCTTCCAGCACCTTATTCTGTATTCCGACGCTGTAGACCATTGGGCTTAACATTACTTCGGCGCGCGCAAGGTAAGGACGGATATCGTCTACGTAGCCTGTCACCTCCACACGTGGGTCGCTTGCCAGGCGCCGAATCGCTGCTGGAGGGTTGCTGCCGACGATGGTAAGAGTGGCCTCCGGTTGCTGTTGCCATATCAGAGGCATAATCTGCTGATAAAGATAGATAGCCGTTGCTACATTTGCGTGGTAGCTCATTTTTCCCGAGAAAACCAGGTTGTAACGCCGCTGTTGCCGATTTACCGGGCAAAAGTATTGCAGGTCGACACCGTTAGGCAGAACGGCGATGCTGGTTCCCAATTCGTCGTCCCCACTTGTAAGGTCTTGCGTACGGCGTAATTCAATCATGGCGGCGCGATCTCGCTCCGATGTTACTACAACGCGCCGGAGTTTGCCGAGCAACGCAGCCTCGTAGAGCCGCGTGCGTTTGTGCTCCAGCCGCGCTACTGCACGTACCGAGAAGTTGGGACCGCCCAGCATGGCTTGCTTAAAGAGTAAACTGATGCAATCAACGGCATCCCAGACCAGGGGTTGGAATTGAGCCAGCGGCTCCATTGAGGCCATGCCACGCAAATGTTCCACGTGCACAACGTCAAAAGATCGCGAACCGCAGAGATCACGCACAGCCTGGGTAAAGCGCTGCGAGCGAGCGTAGGCAACTTGCAGAGGATATGAACTGAGGAGCGCCATTCCGCTTCGCAGTAATGCCTGTCGCTTCGATTCGGGAACTATCACCACCTCGTATCCCTGCTTCTGCAGCGCTTCCGCGTCGACAAGCTCTTGCCGCGAGGCGCATTGTGTGACGATAGTCACCTCGTGTTCAGACTGGAGCTGAACTAAAAACCCGTAGCTACGCACACGGATTCGCGAAGGGGGGTAGGGTGTTACAAACAGGATACGCATGCTATCTCCCCACAAGTCGGCGAACTGAAAGTGGTGGCCCACTCTCAAAGCGAGAACATTCTTCTACAGATATCCCAATGCCTCTAGCTTCAAGCGAACGCTCTCCTCTTCTTCCTCTGAGTACCCATATTCATCACTTGCCACGTCCTCGTATTTATGCTCATCGGTATAACTGGCCGCGGCTTGTTGCGTATAACTCTCTTCAAAGAGATCCTTTAGCGGCTTGCCATCCATATCTGAAGGGATAGGCATACCAAGCGCGTATATGATGGTTGGGGCCACATCAATAATACCAGCGCCCTCAATAACGGCATTACAGCGTATATTTGGCCCTTGGGCCAGGAGGATGCCATCCATGCGATGCACACCGCTCAGCTTCGAGAGAACATCTAGAGGTACCTCACTGACTAGCTCATCAATGCCGGTCCCACCCTTGTAGCAATCCTGTGTCACGATGATCAGGTCGGGGGCTGTCTCTAAACGTTCGCCGTGGTAGACCTCTTCGCGCCGGTATGCTTCCAGAACGATCGGCTCCCCCGTCCTGGGGTCCTGTAACTTGCGTACTTCTTCCAGGATGCGGTCGCGAAGTTCCTCGTACTCCTGACCGGGCTGCACACACCCCTGCGGCTGCCTTCCGGCAACGTTGATCATGATTCCCTCCACGGGAGGGTACATAGGGAAGCGATATGCCCTGGTACGCTTCCAATCGATTGCATCCAGGCCCATCATCGTCTGCGAGTCCAGGTTGGTTGCGACCTTTTTGAGCGCCTGCGGCAGGCCGCGATAGACCTTCTCCAGGTAGGGGAAACGGCGAATCTTGCTACGATAGAACTGCTTGAAAGCGCTTTTGAAGGCCTTCTTACTCTTACTGGCCTTCGCGCTTGCTGCGAGGAAGTCAAGCGAACGCAAAAAGTAGTTGGTATTCCAGTAATACTTTGGATGAGCGCCACCGCCATGATCCGACATCACGATCACCGTCGTTTCATCATCGATTGCATCTAAAAACTTACCGACGCAAATATCCGCGACCTTATAGACCTCAAGGATCAGATCGCCGTAGAGAGCGGCCTCCTTTGCATCATAGGCCGGGTGACCTGGATCGATGTACTTCCACCAATCATGATGAGCTCGGTCGGTAGCTCCAACTACCATAATAAAAAGGCCATAGTCATCCTTCTTCAATTGCTCGACCGAGACATCCGCGCACAGGTGCAGAAGGCGGTTCATCTCCTTGAGCAGGGCATGGTGAGTAGCCGACTTGAAAAAGGCCGCATCGCCGACAAGGGGGGGGATGCTCTTGGCCAGTTCAGGTGGATACGTATACGACTTGCCTGTATCAGGTGTTGGATAACCAGATATCATGAAACCATTCACCTTCCAGGCAGGATACGTCACCGGCACTGTAACCACCCCGACTTTTTGCCCGGATGCACCAACAAGATCCCAGATCGATTTGCCCGCGAACGCGTTGGAGTCAACGATCGTGTCCGCAAAGCAGCTATAGCGTCTCGTATCGTAGTCACGGAAGTCATATGTACCATGCTTTCCGGGATTATAACCGGTTGCAAAAGTGGTCCAGGCAGCGGGTGAGATTGGCGGATAGACGGACCGCAATTTGCCATAGACCCCCTTTTGCATGATCCGCTTCAGGTTGGGTAATCTATCCTCCTCGGTCCAGCGCTCCACCAGTTCAGGTGTGGCACCGTCAAGTCCGATGACCAGAACTTTTGTTCCCATACGTCTTTCTCTGACCTTTCTATCGTATCTGCATCCCGCTTTGAGCGACTTTTGCGAAGCCCTGACGAGGCGATTCCAGCTTACACATGGTTACAAGCCTATCAGAATGCAGGCGCTGAAAAGGTAAACGATCGGTTAAGATCGGGTTAAGGAATATTAACCGTTGTACCGCTTTCTTAACTACCTGATACTGTAATTGGCCCAGAAACCCTGGAAGGTTGAAGTCACTGTTCCCAGCCGAAATTTAATCCTAAAAACTCGTAGAGGCGTAAGTTATGAGGCCGGAAATATTCAACCAGCCATTTCCGGGTAGTACCATTCATTTTGGAGTAGGGGGTGTTGTTGTAATTATACTGCTTGTATTGCCTCTCCCTCTCGCATGGTTCCAGTTCAGGTAAGTTCAGAAATTCCGAAACCTGAACGAGAGTTGCTGCTGGATCGGTGTAAAAATCTTCACTCTTTAGCAACAAAAACTGCTCTCTCGGAAAGAAGTCTAACCAGGCACGTAACTGATCTACATAAATCCCCCGGGCGAGATAGGAGAAACGGCTGTGATCAAAGCTGACATAGCGCTCATCCGCGAGTATTTTCTCTTTCTCTTTCGCTATCCTCTCCTCCTCGCGCTCCAGTGCGTCTTCAAACGTTAAAGTCTCCCTCCCCAGCTCTACTTCGAAATTGTACTGCGAATATGCCCTATCAATGGGGTTTCGCAGCAGGGCAATCAGCTTCACATGCGGTAGGGTCTGTGCTACCCTCTTTGGAGCGTGAGGATGAAAAAGATAATAAGCGCTCGCCTCGCCGGTAACAAAAACCTGGTTATGGGCATATTGAAAAAGGGTTTTCTGCAGTTTGGTTGGGAAATGCGCCCGGTACCACGGAAGGCCCTTGTGAAATTTCTTATCGAAAAAATGGAGTTCCTTGACGGAGGCTGGGCCAACGCCGGGACGATCCATTAGATAGTTGTAGAGAGATGTCGTACCACCTCTCTGGGTTCCAATGATAAGGAAATCTGGTAAGAGTCGTATCGGGCTTGATACTCCCCTGTACAGTCGTTCTAGCTGAGAATTGAGCCGGTAAGTTTTCACCTTGTTCTTCCTCCCTCAGAGTGTTGTGGGACACGGTCAAGCATTTCAACGAGGAGTTTCCGTACAGCCACTCCCCAGGCATCCCAGTTGAGTCTCTCATCAAAGGCTGCTCTGCTCGACCTCACCAGTTCGGCGTAAAGCTGATCGTCCCGGTAAACCTTTGCAATAACCCCGGCATAGTCAACAGCTTCAGCGCTTAGCGGGAGCATAAAACCGTTCTCTCCATTCGTGACTGCCCCAGAAACACCGCCCGTATTCGTTGTTATGACCGGCAATCCATAGGCGCTCGCCTCGCAGAAAACCATACCATAACATTCACTTCTGGTCGGCAGGAAAAAGAAATCAGACGTCTCAAACCACCTTTCTAGCTGCACCCTTTGCGCCGGGTCGCTTTTGTTTAAAAAAGGGATAACGGTCATCCTCTCATGGGAAAGCCGGGCAGGCGGCGTACATCCACAAATAATAAGATGGGCTTGAACTCCCATCTCCTCAAGTTTTAATAGCGTTTGAAATGCTATGTCACCGCCTTTTCTTTCCCAATTCACTCCTAAAAATAGCAACTGGCAGCGCTCTGACTTCTTTTTTGCCTGAACTGCCTCAAGAGAAGGGACATTCTCAAAGTTTGCCCCAAAAGGAACCGCGTGAACTTTCTGTTCATCTGTACCGTACCTGTTGATGGTAGCCTGGACGGCCGTTTCTGAGGGATGTAGAACAAGACTGGCTCTTTGGAGAGCTTCTTTTTCTAGGACATCCACCTCATATGCCGATCGCTCTAAAAGATTCGAGTATTCGGCATAATAATCATGCAATAACGCAAAATTAGCGTCTTCTATCAATACGATTGGAACGTCTGTTTCTAAAAAGGCTATCTCTGTCCCACCACTGGGCGCAACAATGACATTAAAAGATTGGCCGGCCAGTTGCGGTGCAACCACTTTCGAGCATCTCCTGGCAAGCGAGAAGGTATGGTTGTACAGGTAGTTCTTCTTCAGGAAGAGCCGGGATAGCTTATGAATGATTTTTCCAATTAATCTACCCTTCGAATTTGTTGGATCGATGAAGTGCACATCCCCACAGTGCTTTTGAAGCGCCAGAGCTATATAGTCTGTTGTCGCGCCCCATGATGATCGCTTTCTATCTTGTAGCGTATTGGCAGTCAGCATGGCTATTTTCAAGCGCTTATCCTCATCAGTCATAGCTAATCTTTCCCCTTTTAGTGCCTGAGGCAGGCCCCTGCATCCCTTCGCGAAGGACTTGTAAGCAACCCCGATGAACCCCCCATTTGGGCTATTCAAAAACTCCAGAAAGATCGATAATATTTTTTGTAGCCTGACAACCCATCCAATATCGTCGGTGAAACCATGAACGTAAGTATAGCGAATGTTGCGCTAGAAATGGACTATTTTCGGTAAAGATCGGGTCAAAATGCGTTTAAATCGCTATCAGATTCTTAACCAAACCTGGATTGACATTCTTAAGTGGCTGGCTATACTAATAGCAAAAGTTGGCTCTCTGGTCTGGTATTTACCACCCGGGTTATATTTTCGCCTGAATAGAGAAGCGGCATATCGACATTTGCATAAGATCTAGAGGGAAGGTCATAAAAGACATGATATATGATCCAAAGTTATGGGAAGAGCTAGATGATGCTCCTAACAGGCAGGTAAGTCGCCGCCGTGTGTTACAGCTTATGGGATATGGCGCAGCAGGCATAGTTGGTGCGGGGGTACTGGCAGCATGTGGAGGTCCAAATCCACCTCTTCCGCCGCTTCAAAACACAGGCACGCCGGTTGGAACGGTGACTAGCACCCTGGGAACGGCACGTCAGATTACACCTTACTTCTTAGGGTATAATAATGTGCCGATCCATAGTCCTTCATGGGATAACTCTGATGTGGTGAGAGCAGCTACGCAAATGAAGCCGGGGACATTGAGGTATCCAGGAGGCACCGTCGCTAATTATTGGAATTGGCGTACTGGATGGTTCCTCCCACAGGCTCTGGGTAGCTTTTTAAACGCGCCCCGTTCAACTTACCGTCTCCAGGAACTTCAGATAGCAGTGAATGCTACCGGTGCCATCCCCATTTATGTTCTCAACATGCTTACCTCTGATCTCAACACCCAACTCGAGATGTTGCGCACGGCTAAGAGCATGGGATTACCAGTCCAACTTATCGAATTGGGCAACGAGTTTTATCTCTCTACTCCGGATGACTATGTGACAAAATTCCCAACTGGAGCTGAATATGGAACAATGGCCACAAAATGGATTCGAGCGATACGTGCGGAATTTCCTGACGTAAAAATTGCAGCGGTAGGTGGTGTTCCCGCCTCCGAACCATCCGACAACACCAGGAAGGACAACTGGACCAACGATCTTTTACAAACTCTACAAGGTGCGGACGCCTTGACCTGGCATCCTTACGTCTCCGTCCAAAAGGGAATGGTCACACCTGATGCATCCTCAACTGTCGGCGATCAGTTGCTCCAAATAACATCGACCCGTTGGCAGCAATTTGACAATGGCGCTCAAACGCTTCCACCGGATTTAAAGCTCTGGATCACCGAATACAATTTTGTTGATCCGTCAAAACAGGTTTTCTATAGATGGGTGGACGGAGTTTTTGCGGCCCAGATGTCTCTCAATTTTCTTGTTGAGGAGCGGACTGAACTTGTCTGCTACTATGATATGATCGGAAGTACCGGCAATGAAGTCATATTCTATGATCGACAATCGGGGGGAAACGGCGGCTCAGATCTAGCTCCATTTGCGCTCACGGCCGCCGGATGGTCGATGCGCTTACTTTCTGATGCGACTCATGCAATGACCTCGGCTCAACCACTGACTTTTAGTTCTAATTCGGTCCTCGGTACTGATCCCTCTGCCTCCCCTTTACAAGGATGGATTTTCTCAGACGGCAAGAGTCAGCAGGCCTTCCTACTAAACAGCGGTGGAGAAAGTTTCGCGTGGACGGTAGGGACCTCGTTCGCGCCGGGTGCTAGCTTCCAACAGGTAGCCGGCGACCCTTACCAGATCGTCACCGGGCCTGCTTCTCTCAGAGAGCAGAGTGGGACGCTTGGGCACCAGTTGGTTTTACCTGCGTACTCGGCTACTCTGGTCACATACCCGTGACCGAGACCGGTGCTGGCGCCTTGCCCCACACGCCGGTCAGGCTGTTCCGGGTGAGCCCTTGATGCCAAGAACGGAGCGATGGCCGATGCTTATACAGCAACAGGAGATGTCTAAGAATTCACTCTGGTTGGAGAGATACTGGTTACTGGTCCCTCTGGCATTAGTGGGAGTGATAGCGCTGGTGATACTGGAAGCCAGCCTCCTCAATTTATCTGCTTCAGAACCCAACCTGGCCCTGGCGCAGGTCGTCGATATCCCACTGGCCGGTGGGCCTACCCGCTTTGATTACCAGAGCCTGGACCCAAACACGGGAATGCTCTTCATCGCCCATTCAGGGGCCAATATGGTTACCGTATTCAATACCAGGTCGAAAAAGGTAACAGCTAACATCTCTAACGTTCTCCACGTTCATGGGGTTCTGGCGGTTGCCGGGCTTGGGCGAGCCTATGCCACCGATGCGGATGACAACCTGGTGTATGTCATCGATGAACATACCATGCGGGTTATTGCCAAAGTACCTACGAGTAGTGGTCCAGATGGACTGGCCTACGACTCAACCTCGCACCAACTCTACGTCTCGGACGAAACCGGTCACAGCGATACGGTGATCGATGTGCTCAAGGAGAAGCAGGTCCGCATCATTCCGTTAGGTGGGGAGGCCGGCAACACGCAGTACGATTCCCTCACCAACCGCATCTACGTCAATGTCCAGACGCTCAACCAGTTGGTGGCCATCGATCCGAAGGGCGACCGCGTTGTCGGGCGCTACCCGTTGCCGGCTGCGGACTGCGACCACAATCACGGCCTGTCTCTCGATACCGCCCAGGGGTTAGCCTTCATTGCCTGCGATGTCAGCAATACGCTACTCCTGGTCGATTTGCACACTATGCAGGTGCTTTCAACACAGAGCGTGGGGAAGGGTCCCGATGTACTCGCTTTAGATTACGGCCGGCACTATTTGTACGTTGCTTCCGAAAGCGGCGTGGTTTCTGTCTTTGATGAACATGGAAGAGCATTGCGAAAAGTGACGGAGGGATTTGTTGCCACCGGTGCCCATTCCATCGCCGTCAACCCGGAAACCCACGCCCTTTACTTCCCATTGGAGGACATAAACAACCAACCTGTTCTCAGGATCGCCCTTTTCCAGCCTCCCGTCTGAACCCTCGGCTACCCTGGGGCGATAGATAAAATAGGCTACTTCGTTGCGGTCTGCTCATCCCACCATTATACTCTGCACAGCGGCACGCCTTCCCCAACTCAGATGAGTTAAAGTGCGTGCCGCTCCTTCCTACCAACTGCACTACTTTGTATCAATGATCTCCATCCTGCCTGGGCAATTGTCCCGGCTCGTCTGGGTGGTATTGCCTATTGCGCCCGCTGGAAGTAGCAGTGTACATTCAGGTTGTTGATTGCTTACGCGTAGTAAAGGGTTGTTATGCAATTCAGACCGGTACCACAGCCTGATCAAACTGATCTTGAGCAGCAGGACACGCAATTGCTAGGAGCAGTGCCGCCACCAACGCAATTCTTGCTACGTAAGCCTCCACGGCTGCTACCACTGCAGCAACCACCACTGCCAGCGCCATCCTCGTTACGGCAGCCCACACGGCAGCAATTTCGGAAACCATGGCTGCTATATGTGCAACCAGAGCAGCGTATGAATACCGGCTACCCACAATGGCAGCAACTGCCAACAACGCCGCTTCCGGCGCTCCCCCCGCTCCCACCATCCACATTATTCCCTCGACCAGAAGAGTATCAGGAGCCACCATATGTGGCCTATGCACCACAGCAACCGACTCCGCCAATTGAACCACGCCGGAAGCGCGGCAGTTGGCTTCTATTGGTCGGAGTGGCGGTCTTCATCGTCATCATCGCTTCCATCATCGGTAATTCGCTTAGATCCTCATCACAGCCTACGGTGCCGCCACAAGCACAGGCAACATCCGCACCGACGCAAGAGCTACCGACTGCCGCTCCAACCCGAGCCGTCACCCACGGTCTTCCCAAAATTGGCGGGCCGATTAGTGACTTCAACGGGAAATATGGATCGCCCGACGATCAAGGCTTCTCCAACAGTGAAACCTGGATTACCAATCAGCAACAGCGGACGCGCATCCATGCCTTAGCAGATGCGAGCGAAAAAGTCACTAGCTTGATCGTCACCAGTGGAGCTCCCTGGGGCAATGTGCAAACGAAACAGTATTGCTCACAGTTCTTGCCGCCTGGTGCGCAGCAGTTCAACGCAGTTAGCAACCTCACATTTTACCACAGCAATGCGGGCGAAATTGTGATGCAATTGAACCCTGCATCCTGCACGATGATGCTTGCGCCTCCATAAATTCGATTTACCTTCTTCGCTTTTTCTGCTATACTGCCTATGGTTGACCAATACCTTCGGTTTCCTCGTAGTGGCAGGCTTTTGTATGGTGTAAGGTGGCCGATGAACACATCAGAGGGACTCCACACATCTCCGTTGCAGGGCGCGCTCGGTGAACCGCTGCGTTCCGAGCAGCGTATTCATCAGTTTTTCCCTCGTGCACTCACGCGGTTCGATCTCCTGGTGATCTTCATCGCCATTGTGCTGTTCATCCCCAATGCCTCGGTGGTGCAGGCAACCCAGGGCGCAGGGGGGGCAACCTACATCTTCTGGATCGTCGGCACCCTGACCTTTCTGGTGCCTGGCGCGTTGGTGTCGGCGCAGCTCTATCGCTTCATGCCCTCCGACGGCTCGATTTACGTCTGGACACACCGTGCCCTTGGGCCCCTTCTGGGCTTTTTCGCCGCCTTTTGCTTCTGGCTTCCCGGCATCCTGGTGCCGTTCGCCACCGCCGACAGCGTCCTGACGCTACTGCAAGGCATTGGCGTGCAGGTGACCGGCAACAACGCCAACTGGCTGGTCGATCCACACCTGGGCGGGCTGGCCGTGCTGGGGGTGCTCGTGCTGGCAGGGGGAATCTCACTGCTCCCCCTGCGCCAGATCATGAGGGCAGCCAGGGTGACTATCGTCCTGTACTGTCTCTGTATCTTCATCGTTGGTTTAGCCGGCGCTGTCTGGCTGCTGTCCGGCCATCCCCCTGCCACCCCACTCACCACCAGTAAGCTTGGATATGGCAGCCAGAGTTTTGTGCTCTACGGCGTCATCGTACTGGCCCTGCTCGGAGTAGAAGTCCCGCTGAATATGGCGGGAGAAGAGCGGGAGCGCGGCGCATCCATGCTCTTTCTGTGCTGGGGCCCACTACTCGTGCTGCTGGCCTACTTGCTCGGTACCTTCGGTGTAATGGCCATCGTGCGCCCACCCGATGCCGGAGTAGGTTTTTCTACGCTCACCGCCGTCGCCATCGTGTTCGGCGCACCGGCATCCGTCGTCGTTGGCATCATCTTCATCGGCTTTTTCCTGATGGCCACGGTCATCTACACCATCACCTTCGCGCGCATCCTCTTCGTCTCGGCGCTCGACCACCGCCTGCCGCCCTCACTGGCCAAAGTGAACCGCTACGGAGCGCCCTACCGGGCCATCGTAGTACAGATACTCATCGTCATCCTGATCGCCATCTACGCCTACTTTGCGGGACCGCTGCTCTACAGTTTCGATCCCACCTATTTTTCGCAGGACGCGTACAATGTCTCCCAGGCGACCATCACGGTCATCTGGTGTATTTCGATGGTGATCCTGTTCGTCGACCTGCCCGTCGTGTTGTACCGTATTCGCGCCCTATCACAGCGAAAAAGCGCGAGATGCTTGCTTGTGGCCCCCTGGCTGCTGCAACTCGCGAGCGCCGTCGGTATCGTCGCCAGCCTGTTCGGAATCTGGACAACGCTGACGCAGTCCTGGGACAGTCATCTGATCTCGAACGCGGAATGGAGCAAATACATCGGCGTCTCGACGCTGGTCTGTCTCTCCATCGGACTGATCGGCTCGGCTTACCCACGCCTGCTGGGCAGCTTGCAGCAGCAAACGGAGGCGGCCCGCGAGAACGCGCGCTTATACCAGGAACTGACGGAGGCCTACGACAAACTCAGCCAGCTTGACCAGATGAAGGATGCCTTTTTGACGACGGCCAGCCACGAACTGCGCACCCCCCTGACCATCATGCAGGGCTACCTGGAGCTGATCGGCGCGATGGAGGACGCACCTCCCGAACTGCGCCGCTCCTTCCTGAACAAAGCCCTGCGCGCTTGCGACGAGCTTGTCCTGCTGCAGGCAAATATCATGGATGCCAGCCGTATCAAGTTCGACACCGCCTCGCTGGTAATCAGCGACCTGCCGCTCAAAGAAATCGTGGAACACGTCACCGACCTGTTCGAGCCGCTCATCCTGCAACAGGAGCGCCGCTTCGAGATACAGATACCGGCGGAGCTGCGCGTCCAGGCAGACGAAACGCGCCTGAAGCAGGTGCTCCGCAACTTGATTGCCAACGCGCTGCGCTACTCCCCTGAGAAAACGCCACTCGCCATCAGCGCCGGCATCGAGCCCGAGCCGCACCTGGCGCGCATCAGCGTCCGGGATTTCGGCGCGGGCATCCCCCACGACCAGCAAGAGGCCATCTTCGACAAATTCGTGCGGCTCGAGCGCGATATGCATGGCATCATACGCGGGAGCGGCCTGGGGCTGTATATCACGCGCCAGCTTGTCGAGGCCATGGGCGGCACGATCTGCGTGGAGAGCAGCGGCGTCCCCGGCGAAGGTTCAATGTTTCGCTTCACACTGCCCCTCAAGCAAAAACAAACGCGTCCCCTCGAAGTGTGATGACAGCACCACGAACTGTAGTGGCATCCCTCGCGGATGCCATCTCCCTCACCTGCCTACAAGCAATCCCTACAGTTTCGCCTCGGCCGCAGGGTTGAAGCGGTAGAGGCGCGCCGGGCGGTGCGTCCCCTCCATCTTTTTCGCGCCGGTATCCTCGAGGATGCCCGTCGAGAGGATTTTCTTGCGGAAATTGCGCTTATCGAGTTTGCGATGCAGGATGATCTCGTAAACGCGCTGCAGCTCGCGCAGGGTAAACTGCTCCGGCAGCAGGTTGAAGGCGATGGTGGTATAGTCCAGCTTTCCACGCAGGCGGTTCAGAGTATACTGGAGAATTTTACTGTGGTCGAAGGCCAGCGGCGGCAGGTGATAGACGGAAAACCAGCCAACGTCGACCGCGTCGTCCGCCGCCTTGACATGCAGGCGATCAGCATCCAGCAGCGCGAAATAGACGACGGTGATGACGCGCGTGCGCGGGTCGCGGCCGGGATCGCCGAATGTATAGAGCTGCTCAAGGTAGACATCCTGCACGCCGGTCTCCTCTTGCAACTCCCGCTTGGCGGCGGCCTCCAGCGACTCGTCCATGTTGATGAAGCCGCCCGGAATGGCCCACATACCCTCATACGGCCAGGAGCGGCGCTTGACCAGCAGCACCTGCAGATCGCGCTGGCGCAGGCTCATCATCACCACATCCACCGTCACCGATGGACGGTCATATTTGTTGGGGTCGTAATGATGCTCGGCTGCCTCCTGCGTTTGTGCCTGCTGGGGATGCTCGGAATTCCGTCTCTCCTCCGATGTAATACCGGTCACGTTCTGTTGCGTTTTCGTTTCTTCCATTGCCTCGACCGACACCGCTTTCCATCTAGTAGGGGATTTCAAATAATTTCCAGGTAGCTACATCATATCACGAATAGTAAAGCTGACAGGACTCTCGGCTTTCGTCTTTCTCAAGTCGTTCCACTGCAAAGACATTGGCTACTATAGCAGCCAGATATGAGATGAAAATGAAACCGGAGTTCCAGGCGCTCCTGCGGATGAAAGAGAGGTGAAAATGTACTGTTCTCATCTACGATTCATGCACGTCGGGTAGGATAGGATTAGTAGGGGCTCCACCCACTTGCTTCAGCCAGCACCGGAGCCATCATTGCTGCACATCCTAGAAAGAGAACGCGCTTTTGAAGAAGATAATCCGCCGATTTGTGCTCCTGCTGATACGTCTCTATGGAGCAGCGGGAGTACATGCTGCTTCACAACGGGCCCGTGCCTCCACGGTCCAGGCGCCACGTGTTTTGCTGCTCCATCCCGGTCCCCTGGGTGCGCTAATTCTGACCACGCCGCTCCTGCACGCGCTGAAAGCCCGGCTTCCTGATGCCCACATCACCATGATGGTAGGTCCCTGGGCCAGTGAGGTGGTCGCCCACCATCCGGATATCGACCACCTCGTAGTCTTTCCCTTTCCCAGCTACCGGCGCATCTCCCCCAAAGGACCGAGGTCCTACATCGCCTTGATGCGCCTGGCCCGGCAGTTGAAGCGCGAAAAGTATGACCTGGCTCTCAACCTGCACCGCAATTTCTGGTGGGGCGCGGCCCTCCTCTACCTGGCCGGCATACCGCGACGGGTCGGGTACGCAGTTGCTCCCGGCACCGCCTTCCTCAGCCACGCCTTACCATTTCTGTCGCAGGAACACGTCACCATCTCACGGCTCGCCGCCCTCAGCGCCGGCCTGCAAGCCCTGGGCTATGCTGCGCTCCCCAAGCCTTACACTCCCGCACATTACCCTTTGCAGGTCGAGCCCACAGCCGATGAGGAGGAGTGGGTCACCCGGCGATTAAGGGCCGAGGGGATCGCTGAGTCCGCCTCGCTGGTGGCCATCCACCCGGGAACGAGCGTCGCGGTCAAACAGTGGCGAGGGGAGGCCTGGGCGAACTGTGCAACGGCGCTGAGCAACGGCCGGTCCGGTCGAAATGTGCATATCCTGCTGACCGGAACGGCGTCAGAACGGCCCCTCTTGCAAGAGATTGCGCGAGGCACCAGCGCACGAACCACGATCCTCACCGAGGCCACGGTCGGACAACTGGCGGCACTGCTGCGGCGCTGCCAGTTGGTGCTGGGAGTCGATAGTGGGCCTCTACACCTGGCCGCAGCGCAGCTCACCCCCACCCTTCGGATCTTTGGGCCGACCGATCCCCGCCGCTACAGAGCCTGGGATAGTGCTGAACGGCATCTCGTGGTCACTTCGAACTACCGCTGTGCCGGCTGCCAGGCTATTCCTTGTGGACGGCTGCATTTTCAGCCGCACGAACTCGCCTCCCATCCGTGCGTCCAGCTCGTGCCAGAACAGCAGGTTCTCGACGCCATAGCCGCGTACTTCCCCTCCCTGCTTGCTGGCGCGCCGGTCTCCACCGACTGCGCACCGGTGAAAAAAGTACCAGGTTTTCATCGGTAACTTCCCTGCTTCAGGTATAGTAAGAGCAGAAATATCCTGCGAGGAGTTTTGCATGCGCCTGTTAGTAGTGGAAGATCACCCAGAGTTGGGGCCGGATCTGAAAAAAGGCCTGGAGCATTGCCATTACGCAGTGGACCTCGCCACCAATGGCGAGGATGCCCTCGCGCTGGCATTCGAGGTGCCGTATGATCTCATCATACTCGACATCCTCTTGCCCCGCCCCGATGGTCGGGAGATCTGCCGGCAACTGCGCGAGCAGCGCCAGGCGGTCCCTGTTCTCTTCCTCACCGCACTGGGAGAGGTAGAAGACCGCGTGCGGGGCCTGGACCTGGGCGCGGATGACTATATCGCCAAGCCCTTCGCCTTTGGCGAGCTAGAGGCGCGGGTGCGTGCCCTGCTGCGCCGTGAGAGTCCCACCCGGTCGCCGGTGCTGCAGTTCCTGGACCTGGCGCTCGATACGAGAACGCATGAAGCCCGGCGCGGGGAACGCGTCATCACGCTTTCCAGCAAGGAATACGCGCTGCTGGAGTTCCTGCTGCGCCATCCTCGCCAGGTCTTGAGTCGAAGCATGATCGCCGATCATGTGTGGGACGACGATGCCGAGCACCTCTCCAACGTCATCGATGTGTACATCCGCTACCTGCGCACCAAACTCTGTGCAGCCGCGGAGCCCAATCTCATTCACACCATCCGCCACTCTGGCTATCAGTTGAAGGAGCCAGCTCCATGAACGCGCTCATCACCCGCATCTGGCCGCTCGGCATCCGTCTGCAATTGATGCTCTGGTACACCGTCGTCTTCGCGGCGCTGCTGCTCTTCTCCGGGGCGCTCTTCTACCTGCACCTGGAGCACTCGCTGGCGGCGAACCTGGATACCACGCTGGAGGTGCGCGCGCAGACGATCGCCGGGGGCATTACGCTGGTCGGTGACACGATCACGGTGCGCGATGTGACGGGCGACCTGCCCGGCTTCGACGCCAATCCGAGCGATCAGCGCCTCCTGCACATGGATGTTGACGACGGAGAGCTCGTGCGGCTGCTCGATGCGCGCGGGCGCCTCGTGCGCGAGACGCCCGGCTTTGGTGCCCTGCGCGTTCCCGCCGAAAGCGTCACGCAGCCCCTACAGGGCACAGCCTGGCAGGGCACGGTCACGAGGCGTGAAGGGCAGGAAGTGCGGCTAGTCAGCCTGGCGCTGACCAAAAACGGCCAGCGGTTCGCGGTGATCCAGGTGGGCGAACCACTTGCCGAACTGCACACCCTGCTGCACGACCTGGTCGGGGAACTGCTGGTGGTGGGGCTGGTGGTCTTGCTCGCCTGCGCTTTTGGTAGCTACTGGTTGGCGACCCGCGCCTTCGTGCCGATCCAGCGCCTGGCTGCCACGGCGAGGCGCATCAAGGCGGGCGATCTCCACCAACGCGTCGCGGTTCCGCGGACGCGTGACGAGGTGCAGTACCTGGCGCTCACTCTCAACGAGATGCTCGACTCCCTTGACCAGGCGTTCAGCCGCCAGCGCCGCTTTGTGGCCGATGCTTCCCATGAATTGCGCACTCCCGTCGCGGTGATCAGAAATAAAACGGACGTGGCGCGGCTGTGGGCGAAGACGCCGCAGGACTATGTCACCGTGCTAGAAGGCGTGAACGCGGAGGCCGAGCGGTTGAGCCACCTCATCAGCGATCTGCTCGCCCTGGCGCGCGGCGATGAGGGGAGGACGCAGTTTGAACGGGAACCGGTGCGCCTGGACCTCGTAGCCGGCGAGGTGGCCGCCAGCACGGAACTGCTCGCAGCGAAAGGTGGGATTACCCTTGAAGTCCAGGCACAGGGGCCGCTCATGATCCTTGGGGATGAAGCCCGGCTGATCCAGGTCGTCATGAACCTGGTGGAGAACGCCGTGCGCTACACCAATCGCGGTGGGCACATAACCGTGTCCGTCGAGGGACGGGGGTGCCAGGCATACCTGTCCGTGCGCGATACGGGGATCGGCATCGCGCCGGAACACCTGCCGCATATCTTTGAGCGCTTCTACCGGGCCGACCCGGCGCGCCAGCGCAGCTGCGCTGGCAGCGGGCTCGGCCTCTCGATTGTCGAGTGGGTGGTGCACGCCCATGGCGGGACGATCTCAGTCGAGAGTCAAATCGGGCAGGGCTCCTGCTTTACCGTGACATTGCCGCTAGCCTCCCCCACTGAGCAGCAGACCTCCCTGAGCAGTGTCACGGTGTAGTTTTCGTTCATTCATCAATGATTCTGATCGAGCCTTCTCAAGAACGAGGCGGGCAGAATGAGAGCGAGCAGGCGATAGCGGAGCGCATGCTTCGCCGATGAGATGAGATAAAGCGAGAAGGCAAGCAAGGCGAGCAGCAGGGCGGCAACGCTCAGGAGGATGCTCGGCACAGAACTGCCCTGCGAGCCGCCACTACCGGGAGGATTGCCGTTCCTCTGTGGCCCGCCGCTGTTGGATACCGATGTCGCGCTGGGCGTGAGGCTGCCATCGGTTGGTGTCAGGCTGGCGGCAGTCGTCGGCGATGGGAGAGGAGAAGAGCTGAGTGTCGGTATTGGCGATGGCGTAGGCGTCGGGGTCGGCGTCGCCGGGCAGCTCCAGGAGACCTTGACCGAGTTCACCGGCCCGCTCAAGGTAATCATGCCCTTCGCGGGACAGGCTATGTTGGAGGGCACCGTGATGGTCACGGAAACGTGCCCCCTGGGTTGAAGGGTTCCCCTTGAAGGCTTGATTGCCACGCCAGAGAGGCCACGGCTGCTCGCAAACCAGGTCAGGCTCCTGGTTGAGCTTTCGTTGCTGACGGTAACCGCGCATTGCCTGCACCTGGTCAGCTCCGTGGGCGAAGCTGTCAGCACGGGGCCCGCCAGCACGAAACGCGCAGGGGCAGCAGGCGCTGATCTTGCGCCGGAAACTAGCGGCAAGCACAGGGCCAGGGCGCCCAAGGTGGCTAGTGTGAAGAGCGCAAAGCGTCTCGAGAGGGATACAGGAATGTTATGCCGTCCCATGATCGTTTTCTCCCTGCTGCATGCAATTTTCCGCGTCTTCATACTGCCACATTTCTTGCCGGGAAGGTTCAGGTATCGGGGCTGATGATGGCATAGGTACCGTAGCATACGATGGTGGAAGCCACGCAGTGGGAGGGGGTGGGGCAGGGAACACCGGGGCAATTGGAGGCCGCTGTGGTCGGATTGAGCGTGGCAACGTCGGCGCTAGAGGCACGTCTTCCGGCGGGTGTTGCCCCGGTGCAGGCTGGGAGAGCGGCTGAGATGGGGAAGGGGGTGAGGCGAAAGGAGCGGACCTTCCTGGAGGAAACTGCGGAGGATATCCTATCCGTTCCAGGGACGACCACCCCGGATTGCGCCGTTGGTGCTGCGGGGATTCCCCCAGCCATAAGATGAGGACGCGTAGCGAGAAGATTCCAACGATGCTGGCGAGAATCAGGTCCGGAACACGTTGGTGCACAATGATGCCGAGCAGCGCCAGCAGCATGCTCAGGAATGCCAGGACGCCTCCCAGCAGGCGCAACAACGATTGATCCGCCACGCCCGGCTTGTTCGATGGTGGAGAGCGCCGCATGGTCATCACCTCATGGGTACACTTGAAAAAGGCCAGTAGAGAGATAAACGTCAATCCTATTAACGTGAGAGGCCGGTATAGAGAACAGGGAGGGCCAAAAAGTCATACTGGTGGATGTTCAAAGCAGGTGACACCCGCTCTCCCTCTGTGCTATACTTTGCACGTATCCGCAAACATCCGTTCGCATCCGGGGAGAGAACAACACTGCATGGACGAGATAGCGCCACAGGCGATTGGGCCATACACCATCATCCGCTTGCTTGGTGAGGAGACGCAGAGTCACACCTACCTTGGCAAGCACCCGGTCGGCAGCAAGGGCTACGTTACCATCCGCGTCTACGCCGTCCCGCTTGTCACTGATGAGCTGCGCGAGGCCTTCTTGAGCCGCGCAAAGGCCCTGAAGAAGCTGAAACACCGCCAGATCGCCGAAATCATCGACTTCGGTCTGCTTCCCAATACTCTCCACGCTCCCCACGACGTTGAACAGCAGCAGGACGAGCAACAGCCGAACCGGGGCTACCTGGTAATGCAGTATGTGCAGGGCAAGAGCATGCGCGAGCAGCTCGAGGGAGGAAAGCTCCTCAAGTCCGACGAGGTGAAGCGCATCCTATCGCCCATCGCTGACGCGCTGCAATATGCCCATAGCATGCGTATCGCGCACGGCAACCTGCACCCCGGCAACATCATCAGCGAGGAAGCCGGCCTGACCCTGCTGGCCGGCTTCGCGCCGCTCCCGCCGGAATTCCTTTCCATCGATAACTGCGAGTCGGCCGCACTGCCCTACATGGCCCCAGAGCAGCTCGCGGGCCATGCCGGCCCGGCCAGCGACCAGTATGCGCTGGCTGTTATGGTCTACGAGTGGCTGTGCGGGCACCGCCCCTACAGCGCGACCGGACGGGAGAGTCTTTTGCAGCAGCAACAGAGCGAGCCGCTGCCGCCACCGAGCACCATCAAGCGCGATATTTCACCCGCCATCGAACAGGTGCTGCTCAAAGCCCTGTCGCTTCAACCGGAGCAGCGCTTCCCGCACACCCACACCCTGGCGCACGAATACCTGCGTGCACTCATGGGATTCAGCATGTCGCCAGAAGTTGTGAAGCAGCCCACGCCGCCCGCTCAAACCTCACCTGCGCACCCGCCAACCGCATCATCGGCAGGCAAGCGAGGTAACGGAGCCATGGACGCCGCTTTGCTCCCAGCGGCGGCAGCACAGCAGGAAGGTGAAGCAGCCAGAAGCGAAGCGCCCCCGGCGAAGAAAAAGGGTAAGGCGCCGGCACATGCCGAGGCGTCTCAGGCTGCCCAGAAAGGAGGAGAGCCGGCCTATGCGGAGCGTGCGCGAGCGAGTAAAGACGCGATTGATCGCAACAACATCGGGGACGAAGCCTATCCTCCCGGCGAAGAATATGAACTCTCAGACGTTGCCCCCGACCACGAGCGCCCGCAGCGGCGGAAGGTCAGGCGCTTTGCCACAACGATTGTAGAGGACCTCGCGGGGATTGTGGCCGCCGACCTCAGCCAGGGAGGGATACTCTCGCAGCGCCTGGCCGGGTACGAGGAGCGCCAGGCCCAGCTCGAGATGGCGGTCGTGGTGGCGGAGGCCCTGACAAAGGAGCACCACGCACTTCTGGAAGCAAGTACGGGGACCGGAAAATCGCTCGCCTACTTGCTTCCTATCATCCGGTCTGGCAAGGGAGCCATCATCAGCACCGCCAACAAAGCCCTGCAGGAACAGCTCTTCTACAAGGACATCCCCTTTGTCCAGAAGAACGTCCAGGAGTTCGAAGCGGCGCTGGTTAAGGGCGTCGGCAACTACATCTGCCTGGATCGCCTGAACGCGGAACACAACGGCACCCTGAACCTCTCGCCCAGCAGCCATCTCGCGCGCCTGTGGGACATCACCCAGGAGTTCGAGCTAACCATCTCCGGCGATTTCGAGACGATCGGTTTCACCGTCCCCGCCGAAGTGCGCAGCCGCGTCAACGTTGACCGCGACGAGTGCGCCTGGGAGAAGTGCGACTTTTACGAGAAGTGCTACATGCGCGCCATGAAGAACCGCGCAGCGCGCGCGCAGGTCGTCGTAGTCAACCACACGCTGCTGCTGCTGGATGCCGCCACGGGTGGCTTTATTTTACCGCAGCGCGAAGTGACGGTGGTGGACGAGGCGCACCACCTGGAGGAGGAGGCCACCAGCGCCTTCACTGTCAGCGTCAACCAGTCCCAGGTCTACGGGTTGCTGTCCCTCTCTCGCTTGCGAGCACACACCGCCGCGCACCTCCAGGACGAGGCCCGCAAGCAGGCCGTGCTCGCCTGGGACGAGCTTGAGCGCTCGGCGCAGCCCGGCGCGAAGGGGCGCGTCAACCTGCGCAGGCCGGTGGAGGAAGCCCTGAAGCTGTCGGTTGCCATCGAGAAGCTGGCGAAGTCGCTGGAGGAGCACCGTCCCCTTTACATGGACGACAAGGAGGAGGCCCTGTACGACCGGCTCGTTGAGCGCACGCGCACCCTGTCCAGCAATATCCGCCACGTCTTCTCGGTCAAGCAGCCGGAAAAATACATCTACTATGTCGAGACAATGTCGCTGACCGGCCGGCAGCGCATCTCGCCCTTGCAAGTATCCGCCGCGCCGCTGGATGTCTCGCAGCAACTGCGCAAGGACCTGTTCGACCCCGCGCACGTCATCGCCACCTCCGCGACGCTGACGACCGTCAACACCGACCAGTCCGACCCCGAGGCAAGCGGCCCGACCTTCGCCTACTTCCGCAAGCGCGTCGGTCTCGACCGCGAACTCTACCCCGACGTGCTGGAGTGCAACCTGCCCCTGACCTTCGACTACGAACACAACGCCCTGCTCTACCTTCCTCGCCACCTGCCGGTGCCCGCCTACGGTGACAGCGACGCCTCTCTAGGCTATACGAAGGCGCTCGCCGACGAGATGATGCGGCTAGTGGCGGCTTCCCGCGGGCGCGCCTTCCTGCTCTTCTCCAGCAAACGCATGCTGGACGCCGTTCTGCAGGAGTTTTATAGCCGCCTGCCGCTGCACCTGAACCTGCGCCTGCTGCGCCAGGGTGATATGTCGCGCATCGAGCTCGTCAAGACCTTCCGCCAGACCGAGGGCGCCGTGCTCTTCGGTCTGAGAAGCTTCTGGGAGGGCGTGGATATCGCTGGGGAGGCGCTCTCGCTCGTCGTGATCGACAAGCTGCCCTTCGATCCGCCCGACGACCCCGTCCACGAAGCGCGTGTGCAGCGCATGCGCGAGCGTGGCGAGGACTGGTTCAACAGCTACGTCTTACCCCAGGCCGTGTTGCGCCTGAAACAGGGCCTTGGCCGCCTGCTGCGCACCCACGAAGACCGTGGCGTGATGGCCATCCTCGATACGCGCCTGCACAAGAAGGGCTACGGCAGGCGCGTGCTGGACGCCCTGCCTCCCGCGCGCCGGACGCACAATATAGCAGATGTCGAGCGGTTCTTTGAGGAGGAAGATGCGCCGTTTTGAGGAGGACCGAATTAGCTCACAAAAAACGCCGCGAGCATAAACGCCAGGCTAGCAGCGCGAATACTGTCACCTACGTAGTCGTAGGGCAGCGGATTCGGCACAGAAAACTTGATCGTGTACACGGCAATGCCGGTGGCTATGAAAAGGAACGCAAGGCACATCAGAACGCTGAAGTTCCTCCAATCCTCATTTCAAACGATTTCTAACTGAAAAATATTCATCTTTACAGTAGTTCTGACAGCATAGTCTGCTAAAAGATAATAATTACTCCTTAGCGGTTTATACGTTTATTACTTAGAAACATTAATGTAGTTCATATTGACGAAACCAACTAGAAGCTACATGATCATGATTAAACGGTCAAAAATTCACGATTGGTTCCCAGGCTTTAGCATGTTCCTATTGAGAAGCTTTGCCTGGATAGCAATAGCATATTTTGTTTTGCTCGTCGCCTCATTGTTTGTTAAACTTCCATCAAATAGGGCAGATTTTTTTTCCTTAATTGAAGTACTTTTTGGCGTGATAATCACAGCCTTGTCAGTTGTGGCATCATTTTCAGTAGCTTTTAATTGGGGCACTCTTGAAAGTAGCCTGAGAAAACACGCAGAAGATTCACAAAAAGTGGGTAAATTACTCGAGGATCAAAATGAGAACATTCAAATAATGAGAGATGCAAATACTGCCTTACGAGAAGGCTATTTCGCCTTACATGAAAAGATCAATTCATTAATTGAAAGTGCGAAACTTGCAGAACAAACCTATGAGAAAGATTTGAAAGATTATGTCGAATATACTAAATATCTAGAAAAGACTTTAATGGACGTATCTGGTGCCATCAAAAGTATACCAGATTCATTAAATGATATATCTGATACACTTGAGGGAAAAATCAGGTCTATCGCCTCCGATGTCGTAGAACAAACACTGAAGCCGACTGAAATTCATAAAGCCGTTAATGCACATTCAGATAGAGATCGAATCTAAGAAACAAGTGGTCATACCGCTTTGCTTTTTCAGTAGCTCAACAAATGGTGGTCAAAGCCCCCCTTCCATCGCCAGTTGCCCCGGTTCAGGCACCGCCACCCGTTCGCTCCAGACACTGGCACCTCGCTCAGTAACCTTTTCATTTGAGTGAATACGCGGTGTGTTAGTGTTCAGTGAATACGCGGTGTAGACAAAGCCCCAAATAGGGGTTACAATGGATATCGCATTCCGACACCTTGACAGTCTTAAAACAAGGATGATGAGAACGTCATCCGCTAGAAAATCCAGGGGAGTTTGCGCATGAGCAAGATCAAGATGCGCTGCACCACCTGCGGCAAGTGGTTTCAGTCGGCCAATGCGAAAGAAGTAACTTGCCCTGATTGCGTGCAGAAGGCCAGGAGAGAGAAGCTGGCGGCGAAAAATGCCCTAGCCTCCACCGAGAAAACAGCAACCGTTCCAACCCGTACAGCGCCGCCACCGCCTAAACCAAAGTCGGCAACAAGCGGCACCAGCCACTGGGTTGACAGCGTGAGCGACGTGAAGATAGGGCAGCCGGATGAGCCTCCGCAGCGTCCCAAGTTGCCTTCCTCCCCTGCTCCGCGCGAGCCGCGTGAATCGAGGGAGCCATATGAGCAGCGCGGCCCCGGCAGCTATCGCGAGGGTGGTTATCGCCCCGGCGGCCCGGGTGGTCCCGGTGGGTACCGCGACGAACGTGGCCCCGGTGGCTATCGCGAAGGAGGCTATCGCCCCGGCGGACCCGGGGGCTATCGTGACGAGCGTGGCCCCGGTGGCTATCGCCCCGGGGGGCCCGGCAGTTATCGTGACGAGCGCGGCCCCAGTAGCTATCGCCCTGGCGGCGGCCCGGGCACGTTGGAACCGCCCAGCTATCGCCCGCGCCAACCGATGGAAGGTGGGCCGGGGAGAGGGCCTCGCCCGGGTGGGCCACGCGAACAGCGACCGGACGGGAGGCACAGCGGAAAGCCACCGAAGGCTAAAACGCCGAGGCCTCAGGCTCCGCCCAAGCCCAAACGCGAGAAGATCCCACCTCCCACGCCGTTTGTGCCAACACCCGAGCAGGTCACTCAGATCGAGACGCGCTATGCGGAACTGGCCGTACCGCAGGAGTTCGACGGCATTCGCACACAGATCGCACAAGAGCTGGGTATTCCCAAGAAGGCCGTAAAGAAGGTCGTTCAGGAGTATCGCGAACGCAACAGCATCCCGAGCTGGTGGGAATCGCAGAGCTACAAGGGCGACAGCGAGGAACTGGCGAAGATCAAGGCCGCCTACGAACCCTACCTGCCGGTTCCGGCCGTTGGCATCCATAAGAAGATCGCTGAAGAACTCTCGTTGAAGCCAGGTGAGGTCTACCAGGCCATCAAAGCGATCCGCCTGGAAATGAACCTGCCGCAATTCAACGACCCTACCCTGCACGCCGAAGAACTGGCCGCCAGAAATAAGCGCAAAGCTACCGAGGAGGGGAAAGCCGACGAGGCCGGCGACGCTGCCGCACCAGGCACCGCCGTCGCTGTAAGCTCGGTTGCTGCCCAGAGTGAAGAAGCCTCTGCAAGCGAGTCGAAGGTGCCCGACAGCCCCAGCGCCAATCAACCCGCAGAGACCACTGAATCTGCTGAGACCCATGAGGCTCCTGAGACGGCCTCAAGCCAGAACGACTCACAGCCAGAACAAATGACGCAAAAAGATGTCACACCACAGGCTAAACCTGAACAGCCCGAGGTGGAGACAACCGGAGACTAGCCGACTGTCAGCCTTCACCACTGTGGCGGCCACCAGAAATGTAGTGGCACCCCTCGCGGGTGCCAGGGGGACGGCTGGGTGGAGGCTTTGTGACACTGAAGGACATTATGGCACTGCTGATGGCATGGTGCTGGTGCCAGGGGGACGGCTGGGTGGAGGCCTTGTGACACTCCAAATACAATAATTAAGGATTCGTATGGAAGATTGCCTGTTCTGTAAGATTGTCGCGGGCCAGATACCCGCGAAGATCGTCTACCAGGACCCGGATGTCGTTGCCTTCGCGGATATCAACCCGCAGGCTCCACAGCACATCCTGTTTGTGCCGCGCCGCCACATCGCATCGATGACCGACATCACCCAGGAAGACGGGCTGCTGCTGGCCAGCATTTTTATGGCGGCCACGCGGGTTGCGCGTGAGCTTGGCATCGCAGAGAGCGGCTTCCGCTTTGTGACCAACGTCGGGCCGGACGCCGGGCAGAGCGTCTTTCACCTGCATTTTCACCTGCTTGGCGGCCGCGGGCTGGGCTGGCCTCCAGGTTAGGCCGGACCTGGAGCGGGATTGAGCAAGATGCGTATTGCGATTGACTACACGGCGGCTACCCGGCAGGCCGCCGGCATTGGTAACTATGTGCGCAGCCTGGTGGATGCCATGCTGGCGCAGGATAGCACCAACCAGTATACCCTGTTGACCAGCGGGCGTCCTCCACAGGAGCGCCCGTTTCCCGATGCCCCGAATGTGCGGGGGCGCAGCCTGGTGATCCCCGACCGCTACCTGAACATCCTGTGGTATCGCTGGCGGCTCCCCATCTCGGCCACCTTCTTCACCGGGCATGTCGATCTGTACCATGGCCCCGATTTCGTGCTGCCCCCCCTGAACGGCAAGCTGCGCAAGATCGTGACCGTGCATGATCTGGCCTTCCTGGAGCATCCCGAATACGCCGTGCCCCAACTGGCCGCCTATCTCAAGAAGGTCGTGCCGGAGGCCGTCTCCGCCGCCGATGCGGTTGTGGCCGTCTCGGGCGAAACGCGCAGGACGTTGATCGAGCACTTTTCGACGCCGCCCGCGAAGATTACGCTCGTCCCCAACGGCATTCGTTCCTATCTGCGGCGCGTTGCCGACCCCATCCTGCTCGAGGCTGTGCGCCACAAATTCGGTCTGAAAAGCCCGCTCGTGCTGGGCGTTGGCACGCTTGAGCCGCGCAAGAACCACCTCGGACTGATCAAAGCTTTCCACAGGGCCGCCAGTTCCGCTAATAAGCTGGCCCGCCCTGCTATGCTGGCCATCGCGGGCGGCGACGGCTGGATGTACGACGAGACGCGGCAGGCCGTCGCGGACCTCAAGCTTGAGAAGAGGGTGAGCTTCCTGGGGCGCGTCAGCGATCTGGATTTGATGCTGCTCTACAGCCTGGCGGACGTCTTCGTCTTCCCATCCTTCTACGAGGGCTTCGGTGTGCCCCCGCTGGAGGCCATGGCCTGCGGCGCGCCGGTCATCACTTCGAATATCTCGTCGCTGCCGGAGGTTGTCGGGGATGCCGCGCTGCTGGTGGACCCGCAAGATACTGGCGCTATGGCCCAGGCGATGCTGCGCGTGCTGGGCGATGTGCAGTTACAGGACGAGCTGCGCCAGAAGGGATACGAGCGCGCCCGGCGCTTCACCTGGGACGAATCGGCCAGGAAAATGCTCAATATCTATACACAGGTCTACGCTGGGAAAACGACATTTGAGGATGAGGTAACACAAACTGTATGAAAATAGGGTACAACGTGATGATGTTCCGCTATCCGGCGACCGGTAGCGGGCAATATCTCACGCACCTGCTGAACAATCTGGCCGCGATCGAGCCGGGAAATGAGTACGTCTTGCTGGGGCCCGACCCGCGGCCAGTACGCGGCGACCTCAACCCGCGCCTCTCCTACGTCCAGGCGGCGGTTCCCGCGCCGGTGCGCTCGAACGCACGCCTGGAAAAGCTGGCGTGGGAGCAGCTCACCGCGCCGTCGACGGCGCGCAGGGTCAGAGCCGATCTCCTGCACGTGCCCTATTTCGCGCCGCCCTATTTTTCGCGTACGCCCGTCGTCACCACCATTCACGATGTCATTCCGCTGCGCCTGCCCGTCTATCGCAGCAGCGGCTTCATGCGCGCCTACCTGCGTCTGGTCTCGCGCGCCGCGCACAGATCCACGCTCATCATCACTGTCTCGCAACACGCTAAACATGATATGATGGATGCCCTCAAACTGCCGGCCGAGCGTATCCGCGTAATCTACGAGGCGGCGGGCGAGCAGTACCGCCCCATCACCACCGAAGAAACGCTGGCACGGGTGAGGGCGCGCTACGGTGCCGGCAAGCGCTTCATTTTCTACCTTGGCGGGCTGGACGCGCGTAAGAACGTGCCCGCCCTCGTGAGGGCCTTCGCGCATGTCTACCATCAGCTCGGTGATCCAGGGCTGCAACTGCTCATCGCGGGCAACCCCGATAAGAAGAGCAGCCCCCTGTTTCCCGACCCGCGCCCCATCGCGGCCGACCTTGGCATGGCCGGTCAGATCGTCTACCGCTTCATCGAAGAGGAGGACAAAGCCGCCGTCTACAGCGCGGCGAGCGTATTCGTCTTCCCCTCGCTCTATGAGGGCTTCGGCCTCGACCCGCTCGAGGCGATGAGCTGCGGAGCCCCCGTCGCCTGCTCTAACCGCACGTCTCTGCCGGAGGTCGTCGGCGACGCCGCGCTGCTCTTCGACCCCGATAATACGGGGCAGATGGTGGCTGCTATGCGCGATGTGCTGACAAATGACGCGCTGGCGGCTGACCTGCGGGCGCGCTCGTTGCGGCAGGCAGCGAAGTTCAACTGGCGCAAGACGGCCGAAGAGACGCTGGCCGTGTATGAAGAAGCGTACCAACGCAGCAGGAGGGGGTAGCGATGCGTGTCCTGATGATCTCGAAAGCGCTGGTGGCCGGCACCTCGCAGCGCAAACTGGAAGAACTGGCGAAATGCCCTGGCGTCGAGTTGACGCTGGTCACACCAGAGTACTGGCGAAGCGACGACGGCGGCAAGCAGGTGCTCGAGCGGCTGTATACGAGCGGCTACGACATGATTGTGACGCCACTGGCGCTCAACGGCAACTTCCACCTGCACTTCTACCCCCGCCTTGGCAGCATCATGCGCAAGATCAGGCCGGAGATAGTACATATCGACGAGGAGCCATACAACTTCGCCACGTTCCACGCCATGTGGCTTTCGCGCAGAATAGGAGCGCGCAGCCTCTTCTTCACCTGGCAAAATCTCTACCGCGACTACCCTGCGCCTTTTCGCCAGGTAGAGCACTACAACTACCGCCACGCGCGTATGGCGCTGGCCGGCAATCGCGACGCGGCCGACGTGCTGAAGCGCAAGGGCTACAACGGTCCTGTGCGCATCATCCCACAGTTCGGCTTCGATACCGACATCTACCGTCGCACACAGCCGCGCCCTCCGCGTGTGGAGGGCGCGTCCTTCACGCTGGGCTTCGTGGGCCGCCTGGTCGAACCTAAGGGGCTGCCCACCATGGTCGAGGCTCTGACGATGCTGCCTGCTTATTGCCGCGTCGTCTTCATCGGCAACGGTCCGATGAAGAGCGCGCTTGAAGAGCAGGCCGGGCGCCTTGGCGTTGCCGAACGCGTCACCTTCAAGAGCGGCGTGCCAACCTATGAAGTCCCCAACGTGCTGCAGGAGCTTGACGTGCTGGTGCTGCCCTCGCTGACGCGCCCCAACTGGAAAGAGCAGTTCGGGCGCGTGCTCTGTGAGGCCATGGCGTGCGAAACGCCTGTGATTGGCTCCGATTCGGGCGAAATCCCTTACGTCATTGGCGACGCCGGGCTGGTCTTCCATGAAGGCAGCGCAGAGGAGTTGAGCGCGCGCGTCCGGCAGCTCCTGGACAACCCACTCCTCTACGCTGAACTCGCGCAGAAGGGCAGGCAGCGCGTGCTAGACAACTACACCCAGGAGCAGATTGCGCGACAGACCTACGAAGTCTACCAGGAGATGCTGGCTATTCATCCTAACAGAGAGGAGCCAGGTTGATGCAAGAAAAGGCAAAAACCCGCTTGACGGAAGATATGAAGCGCGTTCTCAACGAGCAGCGCCTTGGCTTCATTGCCTCGGTCTGCCCCGATGGCACACCCAATCTCTCACCAAAGGGGACGACGACGGCCTGGGATGACGAACATATCATTTTCGCTGATATCTGCTCGCCGCGCACCGTCGCCAATATTCAGCAGCAGCCCGTCGTAGAGATCAATGTGGTAGACCCGGTTGCCCGCAAGGGATATCGCTTCAAAGGCCCCGCCACCGTCTACGAAGCAGGGCCGCTCTTTGAGCAGGCGCTGGCTTTCTACCGGCAGCGTGGCACCACCAGCCCCATCCGGCACATTGTACTGGTGAAGGTTGAGCGAGCCATGCCCCTGATCTCTCCAGCCTACGATCAAGGCAGGACGGAAGACGAAATTCGCGATACCTGGCTGCGCTACTGGGAGGCGCTCTATCATCTCGGGGATAGGGGGTAATGGAGATCGATCAAGTAGAACTACATACGTCAACAGACGTGGGTGCCTGGTCATAGCAGGGATTTACAACGACGAACAGGCAGAGGGGTAGATGAGGAATCATCTCACTTGACAAGCAAGTAATACTGGCATATAGTACCCTTACTGAAAGATTCGGTAATTCTACAGTTGGAGGTATTACCATGCAAGAATACGAAACCACTGTTACTGAAAAGGGGCAAGTTACTATTCCACAAGAGCTTCGCCGCTTTCTGGGTTTGCAGCCCCATGACAAAGTTCGTTTTGAAGTTGAGGGAGGCGTGGTGAAGATCAGTCGTGCAGAATCGAAACTCCTTAAAGGATTTGGCGCGGTAAAGCCTAGAAGCAGACCAGAGGACTTTAAAAAGGTACGAGAGGAATTCGAGAAAGGGGTTGCTGAGGAAGTCATTTCTGAAAGCTAAGGAACTGTATGTCAATATGTTTTCTGGACACGAACATCTTACTTCGTTATCTTACTGAAGATAACCAGCATATGGCGAGGCAAGCTTTTAACCTCCTGAGGCGAATCGAACGAGGGGAGGAGAAAGTCGTAACCTCCTCTCTTGTTATTTTTGAGACTGTTTTCACACTTCAGAGCTTTTATAAGGTACCTCGACAACAGATTAGAGAGCTGCTTTTGCCGATTATTTCAATGCGAGGTATCCAGCTTCCAGAAAGAAGCGTCTTTTACAAAGCATTTGACCTCTATGTGAAACAGAACATTTCCTTTGCAGATGCATACAACGCAGCCTATATGATGTCAGAAGAAATTTCGAACATCTATAGCTGGGATAAAGACTTTGACAAGATTGATGGTATCATCAGAATAGAGCCATAGAAAGGTTTCCTATGACCACCACAACCACCGTAGAACTCATCCCCCGCGATATTCTCTTCGGCAACCCCGACAAGTCCAGCCCGCAGGTGTCGCCGGACGGCACGCGTATGGCCTACATCGCGCCCGTCAACAACGTGCTGAACGTCTGGGTCGGGACGATCGGGCAGGATAATTACCGCCCTGTGACACAGGATACCGACCGGGGCGTGCGCTTCTATGCCTGGGCCGCCGATAACCAGCATATCCTGTACATCCAGGATGCCGGTGGCAATGAGAACTGGCGGCTGTTCGCCACAGACCTGCGAAGCGGGGAGACGCGCGACATGACGCCGTTCGAGCAGGTGCAGGCTCGCGTTGTGGCGCGTGACAAGCACTTCCCCAACGAACTGCTCGTGGGGTTGAACAAAGATAATCCCCAGGCCCACGATGTCTACCATCTCGACCTGCCTTCAGGCGAATTGAAGCTTGTTGCGCAGAATCCCGGCAATATCGTCGCCTGGGTAGTTGACGCACAATTCAAGGTGCGCGGCGCGCTGGCGGCATCACCCGATGGCAGCGGAAGCCTGGAATTGCTGGCCCGCGCCAGCGAAGAGGCGAGCTGGGATAAATTGCTCACCTGGGATGCCGAAGATAACCAGACCAGCGGCCCGCTCGGCTTTACGCTCGATGGCCGGTCGCTGTACCTGCTGGATTCGCGCAACGTCAATGCTGGCAGGCTGGTGCAGATGGAGATTGCGACGGGCGCTACAAGCGTAATCGCGGAAAACCCCGATTACGACGTCGCCAGTGTGATAATACATCCCGATACGCGTGAAGTTCAGGCTGTGGCGTTCGAGAAGGACCGCCTCGAGTGGGTTGTGCTGGACGAATCGATTCGCGCCGATTTCGAGTATCTCCGCACACTGCACCGCGGCGACTTCGCCGTAAACAGCCGCGACGATGCCGACGCGACCTGGATTGTTGCCTTCACCACTGACAACGGTCCGGTTTCCTATTATGCCTATGACCGCGCCTCGCGCAGAGCCACCTTCCTCTTCGATAACCAGCCCGCGCTGAACCGTTACACGCTCGCCACGATGCAGCCCTTTTCATTCAAGGCGCGCGACGGCATGATGATCCACGGCTATCTGACGCTGCCGCCTGGCAGCGACGGGAAAAACCTGCCGATGGTGCTCAATGTACATGGCGGCCCCTGGGCCAGAGATACATGGGGGTATCGCCCCGACGCGCAGTGGTTCGCCAACCGCGGCTACGCCTGCATGCAGGTCAACTATCGCGGCTCGACGGGCTACGGCAAGCATTATATGAACGCCGGGAACAAAGAATGGGGCGGCAAGATGCACGATGACCTGGTCGATGCTGTGCAGTGGGCCGTCGCGCAGGGCATCGCCGATCCGAAGAAGGTGGCCATCTTTGGTGGCTCCTATGGAGGATACGCCGCGCTGGTGGGGGCGACCTTCACGCCCGGCGTATTCTGCTGCGCCGTCGATATCGTCGGTCCCTCCAGTCTCATCAC
>CAVYFA010000016.1:0-1414092 GCA_963767715.1 uncultured Chloroflexia bacterium | reverse complement strand
CTGATGGTGGATGAAAGCTCTTGTATTGGGTGATGAGCAACCAGCTCACGAAGCTACTATCCTTTTTTCGACCTCATCCAATCCATGCTCAAAATCGGCAAACCTGCGTATGAACCGAACATTTTGGCAAAGGGCAGCAAAATTCCGCCCAAAGGCCAACATCTGCCCACTATTGAGGGCATTTACCATGCCTTCTGATACAAAAAGATCCCACTTTTTTTCATCTGGATTAACGTCGTCAAGTGTGCTCGTATCCGCTCCAATTCTGCTATGGTCCCATTGATATCATCAATCTTCTGGTGAAGAAACGTAACTTGTTGTTGAGTCGCCACCTCACCAGTCTCAACTACTTCTCTATATTGTTTGAGTTCCGCTAAGGTAAAACCTGCTGCTTGACCCGCTTTGAGGTTCAGTAGTTGTCTCACTGCATCCTCGGAATAGTCCCGATAGTTATTTTCCCTACGCCGTATATAGCGCGTATCGAGGAATCCCTCTTTCTCGTAAAAGCGAATAGTCTGAGGCGTTAAACCGGTCTTCTCCGCCAGTTCCTTGATTAACATGACCTATTTCCTTCCCAAAAGACTTGACCTTATAGCTAACTATATAGTTTATACTCTGATCGATGGTTTGGCAAATGGCCAAGCCGAGATAGCAGATCAGGAGAAGACAGACTATGAGTGATGGACTTATGCTCCCACCTGGGCAAGGCAGATCTCTCGGAGCAGACATTACGCTCAAGGTAGGCACCGAGCAAGCGGCAAGCGCGTCTAGTTTCGAGATAATCGTCCCACCAGGATATGATGTAGGTGCCCATGTACACGCTCGACAAGAGGAGCTCTTCTATATCCTTGAGGGCGAGCTCGATCTCTTCGCTTTTGAACCGGTTACGAGGACCGCCGAAAATTGGCGGATATGGCAATCGCACACGGGAGCGCAGGTATTCCGCGGAGGACCAGGATCCCTGATGTTTGTTCCACCCGGCTGCCCGCACGCATTCGCAAACCCGGGAACGACTCCAGCCCGTATGTTCTTCCAGGCTGCCCCAGCCGGTCACGAGGGGTATTTCGAAGAACTTTTAGCACTCCTGAAGAGAGGTGGGTCGCCTGATCCAGAAGTGATAGCCGCCTTGAGAAAGCGCTACGACATTGAGCAACTTACACCGTTAATCCCAGGGCAAGGCTTCCCACAATCGTGAACCTAAGACCCGCTTCTCTCTTGCTGGAATCACAACTCTTTCTGAGTCATCCTTCATTTTCGCGGAGTCCGTACAACATCTTTTGTGGGGTTCAAAGGGGCGCCAGCCCCTTTGGGGACCCCCCACATCCCGGCTCTGCACTCCCGCTGGTCAAGCAGACATTTCGGGTTCGAGAAAAATGGGATGGGAACTACTCAGGAGGGGGCATCGTGCAAGGTCAGTGTGACTCAAGGCATAAAGGATCTGGATATTGAACGGTAGTGGACTTGCTGATTAGCCCCATTTTTTCTCGGCGGTTGGTTAGTGGAGGTTCTTTGCCTGACCAATTGCCTGACCAATTGATAGCTACCGTCTGGAAGGCCTTTGCCCCTCCTGCAAAGAACGAAAGCTCATCTCTCCTCTCGGTTGTCTTTAATAAAGAATGGATTTTTTCCATGGCTCATTCAGTCCTGGTTGCAGGTGCGACCGGAATGCTCGGATCAAAGATTGCTCATGCTTTACTGGAGAAGAACGGAGTACGCCGTTTTGTGCCATCGGATTTTTCCATGAACTACTTCAAGTTAGCCGAAGGTGACAATGATAACTCGGATATTCGCAGCCAATTTGCAGAGTTGCTAAAGGCCAGCCCGGTGGCTCACACCTTCATTCTCAATGGTGCCTTCACAGAGGTAGAAGTCTCGCCCTGGGGTGGTCTGATTGACCAGGAAAACTCAACCTTTAGCTATTGAGGCGATGGCGAAACTTCCTTCGATATCACCACAATAAATGATACGGCCCGATACACGGCTGAAGCAGTGCTTGACCCGGTTCTGGCAAACCAGGTGTTTGAGGTGGCTGGTGATGTCTTGACAATGAAAGAGTTCCTGGCAATTAATCAGGAGACGACTGGACGCCATCTCACCGAAAGGCGATTGGGGAGTGTGCAAGAACTGAAGGACTGGATTGAGCAAAAAAAGAGGACGGCAAGCTCTCCCCATGAATATCTGGGTCAGCAGTACCACTACGCGTTAGTCTCAGGCAAAGGAAAGCTAGACAATCTCCAGAACGATCGCTATCCATACATCCAGCCACTGACGCTCAAACAATTTTTAGAGGGAGAGAGTCAAAAAGCGACTCAAAGGTAAACTTCACGTAGTCATAGAAGCAATATTCACGAAAGATGAAGAAGTTCGAGATGGCCGAGTTGTAAATGTTGGGATTTGGTGAGCGAAAATACGACAATTACATGAGCAAACACAGAGGCCACATGTTCAGAAAGAAAGGTTGTTCTCTTGGCTTGTGAGGCTATTCGAGAAGCACAGGCAAGGAGCGGAGGGAACCAATCTTCGCTCGCCGAATTATCCGATTTTCACTCACCAAATCCCAACATTTACAGACTGACTCTACACAAAAATGCTTGGAAAATTTTTGTGTCAGAGCCTCGTTTCTCCTACAGGTCTTGCACTGCCTTCCCTGGCTCATTTGCGCGCTTTCTACGGAAAAGATCTGGTTGTTCCGAGGCGGCTAAAACGTTTGGCAGATCACACTCTGATATGCTGTAGCGTTGGGTGGTCTTTTCTATGCCATTGCAATATCTAGAGATGATCTTTCTGTTTGCTTGCTATGGGCAGTTGCCGTTGCTGTAGACCGGGCGTCGATTGGGCTCTGGTCGAAGCACGCGATTTGTCCAGATTGGTTTGGCCTGACCATACATACTGCGAATTTATCGAAAAGAGTTAGGGAAAGAGCAGTGTTACGTGTTGAAGAATTCCACCAGCACAGGAGCAAGGACTTGTGCCTCGACTTCGTGGGTCTGACCTTCCAGGGTACGGTGCTCGCCGTTGGGAATAGCCTTTGCCAGCGCTACTGCTGTGGCATGCATGAAGGGGAATGATGCAGAACCGTTCATGACGAGCGCCGGTACAGTCACCCTGGCGGCTTTCTGCGTGGGGACCGAGCCATCCTCGCCAAGAGCGGCGGCATCATAGGGCAGGGTATGGGCTACGGCTTCCCACATCGGCCACATCGGCATCTGGCGCGCTCCCTCAAGATGTTCGGGCGGCATCCCCACGAACATCATAAAGAGGCCCAGCGCGTCGCCTGGCCGTCCTTCTGCAAGGACTTCCTCAAGCTGCTTTCTATAGGTTCTGAATGCTTGCTGCCTGGCAGCATCAGAGTCATAGGGAGGCTCGTACAGAGCCAGTTTCTTCACCTTGTGGCCGAGCTTGATGGTAGCCTCCAGAGCCAGAGCAGCGCCGGAGGAGATGCCGTACAAGAAGGCCTCACCACCGGCTTCGTTGATGAGGGCCTCAATATCCTCAATTTCGCGCTCAAGGGCAAACGGCTGCGTATCCGTGCTCTCGCCTCGCCCCCTGCGGTCATAGGTGATGACCGTGAAGTGTGGCGCCAGCAGGGTTGCTAGCGGCTTCATAAATCCGTCCGCTCGAGAGCCTAATGCTCCATCTACCAGAATCACCGCGGGTCCATTTCCAATTTGATCGTATGCGATGGTCGTGCCATCGGCTGACCGCACTTTCTTCATATCATCTCCTTAAAAACATCGGATTATCAGTGACTGAGTGGTGTTAGCTGTATCTGCTTCGCAAGCCCGTAGGCGGTCGGGAGATCACTGTCGCTCTCGACAAAGACACGACCGATAACGAGCACCGACTTGTGCGGCGAAGCAATCGGTGTCATTGCCTGCGGCACGGTTCCTTTCCAGCCCGGCCCGCTCATGAGGTAATCGCCAGCCTCGGTTCCCGTGGTGCGTTTGCCGACGTAGGCAAAATTAGTGCCGTCCGACGGATCAGTGAACTGCACGCTGTAGTAACGGCCCGCCATGTCCGGCACGTGCAACACTTGCGGCCCTTTGGAGAGGTCGAGCCAGCCGCCGACGTAGAGCACGTCGTTGGTCCCTGTTGCTAATAAGCTGGAGTTTGACGCCGCGGGCGAAGAGAGCGTGGGCACCGCGTACAGCGTATTGATGGGGATGGGGCCGCTCGCCGAGCCCATGCTGAACTACCGCTCTTTTGAAGGCACTGTACGTGATCGGCGGCCAAAAATAAAGGAAAACGCACGTGCCGAATCCCCAGACGAGGACTGCCACGACGACGAATGTAATAAGCTGACTCCCCCCCATCGAGAAATACCGGTAGACGACCCATGCGAGGACGGCCAGGATGGCGAACGTAACGGGATATTTGTATTTCAGAATCAACCTGTTCATCTCATGGCACTTTCATGACGGGCGGCACGTGGTACTCGCCGTCCAGGACCGCACGGCCGGGCAGATACGCGCGGAGCATCAGCTTGAAGTAGCCTGCCGGGGCCGGCAGCCAGTTGGACTCGTGCCCAGCGGGAGCCGTGCGCTGCAGATACAATGTCGATGGAGCCATCGACGTTCGGCACGAGGCCGGAGCGAGAGCCGACGCTGGAGCGATCGATGGGGTTGCTCACCATGTACCCGGCCACATCGGTGATGGTCAGCGACCAGAAGGCATCGTTGGGCGGGAGTTGTCCTTCAGGAAAATGCAGGACGTACTCGCGTTGGCCGGAGAGCCGCCGCCCCGCGCTGTCGACGGTCGTCGTCCAGTAGGCCGCCTCTTGCACCACATTGACGGCGGGCAGGTTTCTGGCGCAGGCGGCCCGCAGGAGGATGCCATTGCCGGGCTGGCCGCATTTGAAGGTGGTGCTCCAACCGTTGACGGTCGTTGTCATGGCTTTCACCACCGCGTTCATAATGATCTGTGCCGTGAGAAACGCCAGCACGCCGCCGACGATGATGCCTTGTATGATATGTGAGCCTGCGAGCCAGGTGAGGATATTTGTCATACCTTGAGTATAGCACTACGAGCTGTGAACCTCAAGGAAGAGTGAGGGAGGAGGAGTGGTTGAGATCAAGTGAGAGGAATGGGGAAAAGTGTCCCTGGTAGCGTTCTTGCAGATCTTTGCGCTGCCAATCGTTGCCGGTGATTACTCCTCGACAGGCGAGGGAAGCGCAGCGGCAAGGCTGGCCTAACAAATCTACCGGGAGTCCGCTCTGAAGGGCGTAGTCAATGGTCAATTCCTCTCCGGCGGCGATGTCACGCCGGGCCACGACGGTTACTTCATCGGCCATCCACAAATTGCTATCGCAGGAATGATTCATGCCGCCTGGGGCGTTTGGCAGATCAACCAGGTGGGCATCTTCCCCAATTTGGACCGCGTTGTAGCGGGTCGCGGTCTCAGTGAATGCTTGAAACTGTGCGGTGGTGAGGACTGTTCCACCGATCACGACGACGGTTTCTCCCGCCTGGATTGGCTGTGCGGCAGTCATCCCGTTTCCCTGAATGGAAGAAGGGCTGATCTGGGCACGTGGATCGTACCAGGTGGTAGGCAGGTAGTTTCTTGATGGCATTGTACAGTTGTCTCCTACAGCATGGGGTGATACCAGAACATCGGCAGGGCCTGGAGGTGCAACACGAAGCCGAGGCGCTCATACATCGAGCGGCTCTCGCGGGTCGGAGCGACTACTCCGACATGCGCGCCCAGATTGCGAGCCTCTTCGAGGGCTACTCGTGTCATGGCCGTTCCGATGCCTCGACCCTGCCTCTGCGGCGCGACTTCGACATTGTAGAGGCCCGCTGCCTCTCGTCCAAGAAAGAGCGAGAGGGCGCCTACGGGCTCTCCACTTAACCTGGCAACGTAGTGACGCAGGGGTTGATCTCCGTTCAAACCAAGGCTGATGTAGAGTCGTTCGCGCGGTTCGTCGCGCTGGTGATGCTCCAGGTAGCGATGGTAGGTGCCCCAGAGCGTTATCCCGTCTTCATCGACGACCCGTTCGATGGTCAGTCCTGGCAGTGGCGGGAATGGAGAAGCGATGGCTGAGAGGTCGATGGCCATACCTACACCCTGACGCAGGCGTGTCCAGCCATGTGCCAGGAGAAGCTGCTCCAGATTGGTAGGACGGCTGTCTACGTTCAGAAACCACAGATGGGGCACGTCTCGCTCTCGAAAGCGCGAAGCCATTTCGTCGATGACCTGATCGGCATGTGACTCCGAGATCTGCGCCCGCACTACTCCATTAAAGGTGTTGTCCCAGACCCCGGTAATGACCCACTCAATCTCATCCGTCACCTGCCTTTCAGCCAACGGCGAGGTTCCCAGGTAGGACAGCATCTCGATCATATTGACGGTTTCAAGCAATGGCCACCGGTCGCGACTCGTTGCTTGCGGTTGTTCACTCATGGTTATTCCTTTCTTTGCTTTTGATGGCACATTTCTTTTGATATTCTCTGTTGCCTCGACCTCCCGCTGTGGTGCGAGCAACGGGAAATGGAGAGTGGAAAAGCCATGAGGGGGTGCGCGGGCACAAGCAAACACACCAGGGGAAGCTGGCGTGAAGAGGCATGAGCCAGAGTTCGCCGAACAGAACAGTTACATGCGAGCGTGCATCAGCATTCCTTCGAGTTGATCGTTACGAGATGAAATTCATTCTACTATAGCCAGTATGGCATACGTTGCAGACACGCGTCAAGAAACGGAACGATGGGGTATAATACTGAAAGATAACGAACTCATTCTTTTGACTCATGATCTCTGCATATCCGAGCTATGTGTTTTTGGTTGGAGGAGGACTCGCGTGCTTGACTTGCCAACGGGAACAGTCACTTTGCTCTTTACGGATATCGAGGGGTCGACACTTCTGCTCCAGCACGTAGGGAAGCGCTACAGCGATGTGCTGGATGAGTGCCGTTACCTGCTGCGAGCGGCGGTGCAGCAGTGGGGCGGACACGAGGTGGACACCCAGGGCGATGGGTTCTTCGCCGTCTTTGCTCGCGCTAGCGATGCGGTCTCAGCAGCCGGAGCTGCCCAGCGCGCCATCGCCTCGCATGCCTGGCCCGAAGGGGTGGTGGTGCGCGTGCGCATGGGGATGCATACCGGTGAGCCGCAGCGGGCGGCTGAAGGCTACGTAGGTCTGGATGTGCATCACGCGGCCAGAATTATGAGCGCCGGGCACGGGGGACAGGTGCTGCTCTCGCGAACCACGCAGCAACTGGTGGAGCACAGCCTGCCTGAAGGGATGAGCCTGCGAGACCTTGGGGAGCACCGTCTCAAGGACCTGCAACATCCCAGCCATCTCTTCCAGCTCGTCATCGCCGACCTGCCCGCCGATTTTCCGCCCCTCAAGACACTCGACACCCATCCTCACAACTTGCCCATTCAGCCCACGCCGCTCATCGGCCGCGAGCGGGAGATCGGCGCTGTGCAGCAACTCCTGCAGCGCGAGAACGTGCGCCTGCTAACCCTGAGCGGACCCGGCGGCAGCGGTAAAACGCGTTTGGGCCTGCAAGTGGCCGCCGAACTCAGTGAGCGCTTCGCTGACGGCATCTATTTTGTGAACCTGGCTCCCATCAGCGACCCCGACCTGGTTATACCCACCATCGCCCAAACCTGCGAACTCAAAGAGGCGGGAGCAACATCTCTGTTGAACCTCCTTAAAGCCACCTTTAGAGACAAACACCTGCTGCTCTTGCTCGACAACTTCGAGCAGGTTCTGCCAGCCGCCCCGCGCCTGGCAGACCTGCTTACCAGTTGCCCGCACCTCAACATCCTCGTGACCAGCCGCGCCGCCCTGCACGTTCAAGGAGAACACGAGTTTCCTATCCCCCCATTGACACTCCCTGATCTCACACATCTTCCTCCGGCAGAGGCCCTGTCAGGCTATGCCGCCGTCGCCCTCTTCGTCTCACGCGCCCAGGCCGCGAAGCCCACTTTCCAATTGACCTCTACCAACGCCCATGCCACCGCCGAAATCTGCGTGCGGCTGGATGGCTTGCCCTTAGCCATCGAGCTGGCGGCGGCTCGCATCAAGCTGCTGCCACCTCAGGCACTGCTGACACGACTGGAGCATCGCCTGACGCTGTTAACCTGCGGGGTACAGGACGCGCCGGTACGGCAGCAGACGCTGCGGAATACGCTTGCCTGGAGCTATGACCTGCTCTCTCCTCAGGAACAACGCCTCTTCCGACAACTCTCGGTCTTCGTAGGTGGCTGCACGCTGGAAGCAGTCGAGGCCGTCTGCAATACGCTCAGTGATGAAAAGATAAGCGTGCTGGAGGGTGTGGCCTCCCTGCTCGACAAGAGCCTGGTGCAGCAAGCAGGGCGGGAGTGGGAGGAAGAGCCACGCTTCGTCCTGCTAGAGACGATCCGCGAGTATGGGCTGGAGTGCCTTGAGAGCAGCGGGGAGCTGGAGGCGACTCGAGCTGCGCACGCGGCGTATTACCTGGCCCTGGCAGAGCAGGGGCAGCCCTATCTGCAAGGAGCTGAGCAGACCAGGTGGTTCGCTCGCCTGGAGCAGGAGCGCGAGAACCTGCGGACGACCCTCTCCTGGCTGCTAGAGCGCGCCCGCATGGAGGTGCAGACCAAGGATGGGAGGGAACAGGCCGAGGCCGAGCGTGCTTTGCGTTTGTGTGTCGCGTTGTTCCCGTTCTGGTATAACCGTTGGTACTTCAAAGAGGCATGGAGCTTCCTGGAGCAGGCCCTGGACCTCCGTGAGAACGTAGTGGCACCGCTACGGGCCAGAGTGCTCTACAACGCAGGGTTTCTCCTATGGCATCTGGATGACCTGGTGGGGGTAGAGGCGCTCACTGGGGAGAGCCTGACACTGTACCGGGAACTGGGAGATACAGCGGGCGTGGGCCACGCGCTCACCCTGCTGGGGGCGGTCGCCTGGCTGAGGGGTCAGTATGCGGTGGCCCGTGCCCTGGACGAGGAGGCCGCAGCGCTCTTGCAGCAAGTGGGCGACACCTGGGGCAGAGGCCGCTGCCTCACCGATTTAGCCCGCATGGCCACCGCACAGGGCGAGTATGAGCGAGCACGCGCGCTGCTGGAGGAGAGTCTCGCGCTCTATCGAGCCCTGGACGACAAACAGCGCATCGGGTGGGTGCTCTACCTGCTGGCGCGCATGCTCTTTGAGTCGCAAAGCGACCTGGCCAGAGCCGCTGTCCTGGCCGAGCAGAGCCTGGCGCTCCAGAGAGAGATCGGCGCCCAATCCTTCACCTTTGAACCACTCCGACTGCTAGGAGAGATACGCCTGGCGCAGGGGGAGCAGGCCAGGGCCCGCGAACGCGCCGAAGAGTGCGTGGCGATCTGCAAGGAGGTGGGATCTGAGTGGTATATCGCTAAAGCACTGATGTGCCTGGCGCGCGTCATAGCCTGCCAGAACGACCTTGCGATGGCACGTGCCCTCTACCAGGAGAGCTTCGCGCTGCTGCACAAGGGAGGCAACAAGGATGACATTGCTCCCTGCCTGGAGGGCCTGGGAGTAGTGGTATCGGCACAGGGATCGGGAGAGGCACCCTATACGGGTGCCCACTGGGCAGCACAGCTCTTTGGAGCGGCAGAAACGCTCCGGCAGCGCATTGGCACCCCCTTAGCGCCCGTGTATCGCACCGACTATGAGCAGGCAGTGGCTGCCGTACGCTCGGCTCTCGGGGAGAAAGCCTTTGCCGAGGCCATGGCGGAAGGACGAACGATGACACCGGAGCAGGCTTTTGCTGCCCAGGGTCAGCGGTATTAGAGTATTTTTTCAGGAGCGATCTTCAGCAGGACGCGCACCTGGCCGGGCCGCCCGTAGGGATATTCCTTCTGTCCCATGTTGCGCTGAATGAGTTGTTTGAATTGAAGGTCGGCCCCTTCTTTTGTGATTTCAACGACGCGGCCACGGATATTCACGGCGTACTCTAGATGGGCCGGGTCAAGGACACTGATCGTGACACGTGGGTCGCGCCGGACATTGCGAAGCTTTTGATGGCCTTCGACGGTGTTGATCAGAATGTAGGTTCCATCGGTATCTATCCAGGTCTGCGTCATGTGCGGCGAGCCATCGGGCATGATTGTCGCGAAGAAGCAGATGACGCGCTTGCGCAGGAGTTGCTGGAGTTCGGCTGAAAGTTCGATCATGTAGTAGTGGACGCACCTTTCTTACGTTTCGTTGCACCCAGAGATCCTTCGCTTCGCTCAGGATGACAGAACTTCTCTCTAAGTGTCTGGTTCAAGAGTATATCACCTTACAACAAGCGTGCAGTATGGAGATGATATACTGGTGTACACTAGGTGGGTTCAATAGTAAGGAGGTGAGAGGGAGTTATGGCGCGTATTATTGGCATTACGGGGAATATTGCCTGCGGGAAGACGGTTGTGGGGCAGATGTTGCTCGAGTTGGGCGCTGAGCGCTATATCGATGCGGATGCGGTGGTGCATGGGCTGTACGAGGCCGGGCAGTCGATAGCGGTGCGGGTGGCGGAGGCCTTCGGGCCGGCGGTGATGGCGGTTGACGGCAGCGTGAACCGCGCGGCGCTGGGCGAGATCGTGTTTCACGATGCGGAGGCGATGCGGCGACTGGAGGCTATCGTGCACCCGGCGGTTGGTGTGGCTATCGCGCAAGAGCTCGCGGCGGTCAGCCCATCCGGTATCGCTATCATCGACGCGGTGAAGCTGCTGGAGGGTGGGTCGGGCGCGTTTTGCCAGAGCAAGTGGCTGATTGTCTGCCGGGAGGAGCAGGAACTGGCGCGGTTGATGGCGCGCAGTCACCTGAGCCGCGAGGAGGCAGAGGCTCGACTGCGCGCGCAGCCGTCTGTGGAGGCGAGGCTGAAGCTGGTGGACGAGGTGATCGATAATGGTGGGACGCTGGAGGAGACGCGGGGGCAGGTCGCGGCGGCGTTCGAGCGGTTTCTCCGGCGATTTCCGGCGTGAGGCATTTTCGGTCATACTGGGTTCAAGTTGTGCTGATGAAGCGAGAGATATGAGGGGAAGGAAGCATGCCGAGATCAGTGAAAGTTTCTGCTGTGCTCACCTTTGACCCCTGGCTTGCGTTTGATGGCGTGTTGGAAAAGCTGTTGACTCTGTCTCCGGTGCATGTAGTCTTGCGCTGGCTGAACCCACGGAAGCATCCCTGGAGGATACCTGTAGGGGCGCAATGAATTGCGCCCAACTCCCCGGCCAATCGACGGCATTGAGGGCGCAATTCATTGCGCCCCTACAGACCCCCGGACAATTTGTTAAGCTTCAGAATCGCGTCCCTACGACGGAGGGCGAGCGCATTTCGCGCGGTGGTTTTTGATAAAGGAGAAGGTTGTGGAAGTATCGACTCGTGATATCGTGCTGGCTGCTGATGCGGCTATTGATCTGCAACTGCATACCACCTTCAGCGATGGCACCTGGACGCCCGAGCAACTGATCGACTACCTGGTGGGTGAACAGTTTGGCCTGGCGGCGATCACTGATCATGATCGGGTGGATACTTCTGTGGTGCTGCAAAAGTTGGCGGCGGAGAAGCATCTCCCCCTCCTGAGCGCGGTGGAGATGAGCACTTCGTGGAGAGGTGAGCCGACCGATTTGCTCTGCTACGGGTTTGATCCCGAAAAGAATGAGTTGCGAGAACTGGCTCGTGATATTGCGCGCCGCCAGCGAGAGAACACATGGCAGGTCTGTGAAAATCTGCGCAAGATGGGGATCTCCTTTCCGAATCCGCACGAACTGGATGCTCTGCTGGCCGAACCGAGTGCGCAGCAGCCGCATGCACTGGCGGCCCTCTTAAGACGGCTGGGTTACGGAACAGGAGAACCCACTGCCGGAGCGTTGATCACGGAGGCGGGTTTCCTGTGGGCCACCTGCGATCTTGCGATTGTGGTTGATGCGGCTCATCGAAGTGGGGCGGTGTGTCTGATCGCTCATCCTGGACGGGGTGAAGGATATACCTGCTATGATGCCCGGTTGCTCGACGAGCTCCGGAGGGAAGTGCCAATTGATGGCATGGAGGTGTATTATCCTGCTCACACGCCTGAACAGGCGGCCATGTATAGGGAGTATGCGAACAAGCACGGTTTGCTGACCAGTTCGGGTTCAGATTCCCATGGTCCAGAGAAGAAGCCCATCAAATACCGGGCAGAGTTGAGCCGGAGACTACTGGAGCGGTTGGGTATTGAGATATCATGTTAGACGATATTGTGCTCCCGTTTGACCTGGCTTCTTGAGAGGCGGTCGATGCGCAGGGGGTCGATGTTGATCGATTGGGCTTTGCCGAGCAGGATTTCTTCGGCGATGACGCGGCCTATGGCGGCGGCCTGCTGGACGCCGTGGCCTGAGAAGCCGGCGACGTTGATCCAGTTCTCGACGCCTGGCATACGGCCGAGGATGGGATTGTGGTCGGGCGTTACTTCGTAGTAGCCCCACCAGCAGGCCTGGCGGTCGAGTTGCGTGTCTTCCAGCCAGGGGAAGCGTTCCAGTCCTACAGTGAGGGTCTGCTCGAACCAGTCCCAATCCATGCCTTCGGTGAAGCCGGGCGGCTCGTCAGGGTTGGAGCGGCCGAAGAGGATGCGCTGGCCTTCGCTGCGCAGGTAGAAGCCGCTCGTGAAATCGATGGTCAGGGGGTAGGCCTGTTGCCAGGATGTTGGAGTGGTGGCGTAGACGTTGCGCCGTACCGGCTGGACCGGGACTTCAAGCCCGGCGCGCCTGGCCACTTCGCCGGCCCATGAGCCGGCGGCGTTCACGAGGTGGTCGGCCTCGAACGTCCCCTGCGGGGTTTCGACGAGCCAGGCGCTTCCCGCTCGATTGGCGGCGAGCATGGGGCTGGCCATATAGGTGGCGACGCCTAGTGCTTTGGCGAGCCTCAGGTAGGTCATCGTGACGCTGTGTGGGTCGATTACGCCGTCGGCAGGGCCGTGGGTTGTGCCCGCGAGATTGGTGGCGTCAAAGGGCACCAGGCGCTGCGCTTCTTCGAGTGAGAGGACGTTCACCGGGACGCCGAGTTGCTGCTGCAGGGCGACACTCTCCAGGTGCGCCGTCCAGCGCTCAGGCGGCACGAGGAACAGGTAGCCGATGGGGCGGTAGCCGGCGTCCTCTCCGTATAAATCGGGGAAATGCTGGTATTCCTGGATGCTCTGCCAGGAGAGGCGGATGTTGACTTCTTCGGTATATTGGACGCGCACCCCGGCGACGCTGAAGCCGGTTGAGCCCATGGCCGGCGCGTGCTGCGCCTCGAGCAACACGACGGTTGCCCCGCTGCTCGGCGAGGCGGAAGGCGCAGGAGGCGCCCATGATGCCGGCTCCGATGATTATGACGTCGGCCTTTGCGACTAGCGACATGTGTGCCTTCCTTTCATTAGACCCTTCGCTGCGCTCAGGGTGACATTTTGTGACGGTTCATACGGATTATCAAATTATTGCGGACAGGTGCATAGGGGCGCGATTTATCGCGCCCAGGGAGCCAGACGCGTGGCGCGAGGGCGCGATGATGAGCATACCTAAATAATCGGGGTATCCATCTGTAGGGGCGCAATTCATTGCGCCCACCTCCCGGCCAATTCACGGCATCGAGGGCGCAATGAATTGCGCCCCTACAGACCCGCGGACAATTTTTTAATGTGCATCATCGCGCCCCTACAGAGCTGAACGCAGGGAGGTTGTTGCTGCCTGGTCGAGTTTGTAGAGTTCGGGTGGGCGTACGAGCTGCTCCTGGGTGCCGGTGTAGCGGATGACCACGCCGTATTCGCGCTCAGCCGCCTCGAGCGAGATGTAGCCGTTGATGACATCGTTCAGGACCAGTTCGACGGGGCGGCGGAACGGGTCGCCGTAGCCACCGCCGCCGGGCAGGTTGAGCTGGACGCGGTCGTGCGGCGCGAGGAGGAGATGGGCTTTGGGCTGCGGTCGGACGGTGTCGTTGACGATCAGTTCGCCGGGCGCGCCGGATTTTCCGCCCGCGAGCCCGGTAGCGGGAAAGCGGGTGCGGTCGGCAAGGGGCGAGACGCCCAGGGGCTCGTCGCCGAGGTAGCCCACCTCCGTCCACTGCCCCAGGCCTCCCCGGTGGGTTCCGGCGCCGCCTGAGTCTGTGCGCAGTGAGCGGCGGTATTGAATGAGCGGGGCCAAGCTTTCGATCACCTCGGCAGGTACGCCGGCGACGCCGCTTGGGAAGCCGGTGGTGTTCAGGCCGTCCTTGGTGGCGCGCGCGCCGGTGCCGCCGACCTGGAACAGGCTGAAGGTGAAGGGGCGCTGCGAGGCGGGCCATTTGCCGTGCCAGACTGAGAGCCAGATCGGGTCGGAGCCGCAGGCCATGAGCTGCCCGGGCATGGCCTGCGCCAGCGCCCCGAAGATCAGGCCAGGCAGAAAGTGCCCGATCATGTGGCGCGAAGCGACGGGCGCGGGTTCGAGGCAGTTCAGGATGCAACCCGGCGGAGCGGTGACATGCACCGGGCGGAACGAACCGGCGTTGTGCGGGACCTCCGGGCTGATGGCAGCCTTGATGGCGAACGAGGCGTAGGCGTAGGTGTAGTTCAGCACGACGTTGATGCCCCAGCGACTCTGAGGCGAAGACCCGGCGAAGTCGATGAAGATATCTTCGTCCTCGATGGTGACGGCCACTTTGAGGAGGATCGGCTCGTCGAAGCCGTCGTTCCAGCACTCGTTTTCGTAGCGCCCGTTGGGAAGCGGGCGGATGGCCTCGCGCAGCGCCCGTTCCGAACGCGAGATGATCTCGCTGGCGAGCGGGTCGATGGAGTCCAGGGAGAACTCGTCCATGAAGTGGAGCAGTTCGCGCGCGCCCACCGCGTTCGAAGCCGTCTGGGCGTACAGGTCGCCGATCGTTTCGTCGGGGGTGCGCACGTTGGCGCGGATCAGCTTCATCAGCTCGTGGTTCGGCTCGTCGCGCAGGAAGAGCTTCGTGATGGGGATACGCATACCCTCTTCGTAGACCTCGCGGGCCTCCGCCGAAAAGATGCGTCCCCCGATATCGGGAGAGTGGCATGTGCTGGCGAAGTAGCCGATCAGGCGTTCTTCCTTGAAGACGGGCGTCAGCAGCGTCATATCGTTGATCTGGCCGGCGGTCTGCCAGGGGTCGTTCGTAATCAGCACGTCACCCGGCTCGAGCGTGTGCGGTGGGTAGGCCTGCAGAAAGTGGAGCACCCCGGTCGCCATGGCGTTGATGTGGCCGGGCGTGCCGGTCAGCGACTGGGCGATCATCTCGCCGCGCGTGTCGAAGACCCCGCAGGCCAGGTCCTGCGACTCGCGCACGATGGTGCTGAAGGCGGTACGCATCAGCGTCACCTGCTGCTCGTTCACCACCGAGAGCAGGCGGTTCCAGAGTACTTCGAGGGTGATCGGATCAAGCGAACTGGTCATTGTGGAAAGTCCTTATACATGTCATACGCATCATAATTTAACAACGAGGTTCCATTGTTCGTCGATGTGGCAATTGCTGCCCGGTCCTACGATTACGGTCGACTCGCGCTCTTCGACGATGGCAGGGCCGGCGAAGCGCGTGCCGGGCAGGAGGCGATAGCGATCGTAGACCGTTACCGTGGCGAAACCGCCCAACTCGGGGAAATAGGCCTCGCGGCTGCCTTTGCGAATTTCCCGGTCTGCTGATTGCTCGGCACCCGGCATGTTCAGGTGTAGCTCGGGTACGGGGCCGGATGCAGTGATGCGCCAGTTGACCACTTCGAGCGGCACGGACTGGCTGAGGCGCTCGTAGAGACGGCGGTAGACCTCTTCGAAGGCAGCGGTGATGGCCGGGGCGTCCGCCTCGCCGAGCTGGCCCGGCGGGAGGGGCACGCGGATCTCGTGGCCCTGACCGACGTAGCGCATATCCGCTTCGCGCCGGTGGCGAATGTCCTCGGGCCGCACGCCGGATGCCTCAAGCAGCGCCTGGCCCTCTGCCTCCATCTCGCCGAGCAGGGTATTGGCCTTCTGCCAGTCCAGTTCATCGAGGCGGGCGGGCCAGGTGCGCACGAAGTCGAAGGCGAGCGGGGCCGTGAGAAAGCCGATGGCGCTCATCACCCCGGCGCCGAAGGGCACGATCACCGCGGGCGAACCGAGGGCCCTGGCGATGCGGTAGCCGTGCACCGGCCCGGCCCCGCCGAAGGCGAAGACGGGGAAGCGGTGCGGGTCCTTGCCGCGTTCCAGCGTGTGGATGCGCGCGGCGTTCGCCATGCTCTCGTTCACGATCTGGTGGATGCCCCAGGCGGCCTCCTCGACCGAGAGTCCGAGTGGAGCGGCGATGCGGGTCTGGATGGCCTGGCGCGCGGCCTGCGTGTCGATCTTGAGCTGGCCACCGAGGAAATAATCGGGGTCCAGGTAGCCCAGCACGAGGTCCGCGTCGGTGACGGTCGGCTCGGTGCCGCCGCGCCCGTAGCAGGCCGGTCCGGGCTCCGCCCCCGCCGAATGCGGGCCTACTTTCAGCAGCCCGAGCGCGTCAATGCGGGCGATCGAGCCGCCGCCGGCCCCGATCTCGATCATCTCGATCACGGGCACTTTGATGGGGAGGCCCGAGCCCTTTTTGAAGCGATACCTGCGGTCAACCTCGAGTTCGAGGGCGGTGAGGGGCTGGCCCTGGGCAATCACGCAGAACTTGGCGGTGGTTCCGCCCATGTCGAAGGAGAGCAGGTCGGCGTATCCACAGGCGGAGCCGTAGCTGGCCGCCGCAAGCGCGCCCGCGGCCGGGCCGGACTCGAGCAGGCGAATGGGGAAGCGAATAGCAGTATCGACGGTGACGATGCCGCCGCTGGAGATCATCAGGAAGAGGTGGCCGACGATGCCGAGGCGCTGCAGGCGAGCCTGTAAGCCACGCAGGTAGCGCTCGACGCGGTCCTGCACGTAGACATTGGCGATGGTCGTCGAGGCGCGCTCGAACTCGCGTATTTCGGGAACGACCTCCGACGAGAGTGAGACGCGCAGGTGCGGTGCGGCGCGCTCGATGGCCGCGCGGGCTTGCCGCTCGGCGGTCGGGTTGGCGAAGCTGTTCAGGAATGTCACCGCCACGGCCTCGATCCCGCTCGCCTCCAGTTCGCGCGCCAGTTGCTCGACAAAGGCCGTGTCGAGTTCGCGTAGGGTTGTGCCGTCCGCGAGCGTGCGCTGCGGGACGTCGAAGCGCAGGTAGCGCGGCACCAGAGGCTGCGGCATTTCCAGCATAAGGTCGTAGAGGTCGTAGCGATTTTCGCGCCCGATCTCGATGGAGTCGCGGAAGCCCTGCGTGGTGAGGAGCGCGGTGCGCGAGCCACTGCGCTCGATGATGGCGTTGGTGACGAGCGTCGTGCCGTGAATGAGCCGCCTCACGTCGTCCCTGGCGATGCCCTCCTGTTCGAGCGTTTCGAGCAGCAGCGTTTCGATGGCCTGGGAGGGGTCGTGGGGCGTGGTGAGGGCCTTGCCGACCGCGAAGCGCCCGGTGGCATCGTCGAACACGACGAGATCGGTGAAGGTGCCGCCGATGTCGACGCCGACCCTGTAGTGGCCGGGAGAAGCTTGCATCAATTGTCCTCCATCGGGGGGAAGCGGCTCGGCGGGAAAATATCGACCTGCGGCGAGCGCTGCTGTGAGAGGAGGCCACCGTCAACGACGAGAATGTGCCCGGTGATGTAACTGGCGTCCTCTGAAGCAAGGAAGGCTGCCGGGCCTGCCAGCTCTTCCGGCTCGCCCATGCGCCCGAGCGGGATGGCTTTGCCGCGCTCCTGCTTTATCTCGGGGGCCATACGCTGCGTATCGATTGAGCCGGGGACGAGGGCGTTCACGCGCACGCCGTACGGGGCGAGGTCGAGCGCCATGGACCTGGTCAGAGCTTCAATGCCGCCCTTCGAGGCATCGTAGGCCGCCATGCCGCGGTGCGCGCGGGTCGCGCCGCCGCTCGACATGTTGATGATAACGCCCTGGTGGCGGCGCGCCATAACGCGCGCCGCGCGCAAAGAGCAGAGGAAGACGCCCTTGAGGTTGACGGCGAGGACGCGGTCCCACCAGGCTTCATCGGCCTCGAGGAAGTGACGCTCGACATTGATCAGGCCGGCGTTGTTGACCAGCACATCCACCGTCGCGAAGCGCTCGAGCGCGGTGTCGAATAGGCGGTCGACCTGGCTGCTGTCGGAAACGTCGGCGGCGGCGGCAAGAGCGGCGCCGCCCTGGTCTGTGATCGTGCGGGCGGTGGCCTCGGCGCCCTCGGTGTTGATATCGACGGGGATCACCTGCGCGCCTTCGCTGCCGAAACGCAGGGCGATGGCGCGGCCAATGCCGCTCGCGGCGCCTGTCACGATCACCACCTTGTTGGTAAAACGCTGTTGCGTCACTGTGTTACCTCAACTTTCTCGGATGTTCCCTTCTCACTCGAACAACTAGCTGGACTGACCATAGGCTAGGAGATAGTTCTATAGTGCTATTGTACTGCCTTTTTGCGCTGGAATGAAGAGCAGCGATTCATTACTATGTAATAGATATTTTAGGTCTATATCTATTACGTATATCTTTTTCGTCTTTTCTTATTCACATGCCCGATTAATGAGATGTCACGTTAACTGTTCCAGGAGCATTGACAAACTTTGTAATAGGCATTACCATATTTATATCGTTACGTTTCGAGGCACAATCAGAAGAGATGCCAATCAGTCTTAGCACAAACCTGACAAGGAAGTCGACGATCCAGGCATATGCAACAGCCATCCTCAAAACATGAACATGTCCAGTTGATTAGTGAAGGGGAACTCTGCCTCGATCTGATCAACAGTGAGCATTTCGACTACCGGGGCCGCAAGGGCTTGCAGGATAATCTCGCAAATCCGGAGTGGCTGGCAGCTTTTGCTCAACACTGGCATCTGCCCGTCACGCCTCCACCCGATGCCCTGGCGTTGACGGCCCTGCGCGCATTACGGACTCTGCTGCGTCAGATGCTCGAAGCGGTTGCTAGTGGGCAGGCAGTAACCGACGCCCAACTCGAGGAACTCAATGCCTTTCTAGCGTTGACGCCGGTAATGCAGCAGGTAGAGCGCAGCGACAGCGGAATACGCCTGCAGACCATCATGCTTCATGAGAGCTGGACGGCATAGCATCGCAGATCGCCGCTTCCTGGGTCGATGTACTGGCGAGAATAGCGCCGATGCGTTTGAAGGTGTGCGCTAATCCCGACTGTCACTGGGTGTTTATCGATCAGAGCTATAATGTGAGCCGCTGCTGGTGTCGCCAATGGGCTTGTGGCAACCTGATGAAGGTGCGGCAGTTTCGAGCTCGGATGCGAGGCAAACCTGAGAGTTGACCGCCGGGAAGTTTGCTCTTCCAGCGGGGAAAGAGCGGTCGTAACTGTATTTGTATGTCACAAGGAGGCATGTACATGATGTCAAGAAGTTATGCGCGCCTGTTCGCGTTGACATTAGGCATTTCCTTGTTGTTGTCGATGCTGACCGCCTGCGAGGCAAGTCCGACGGGTGGTGGCAGCGCTACCATTACGGGCCCGCAAACGAAGGTCCTCCTGACCTACCACGGGCATTCCGACCGGGCTACGTCGGTCGCCTGGTCACCTGATGACAAAAACGTTGCCTCGGGCTCCCTGGATAAGACTGTGCAGGTCTGGAGTGCCACTACGGGCAAGACGCGGCTGATCTATCGTGGGCATACAGGGGGGATACTTGCAGTAGCCTGGTCGCCCGATGGGCGGTATATCGCTTCCTCCTCCTTAGACAACACTATACAGGTCTGGGATGCCTCCACAGGCGCGCGCGTCACCACCTACCGTGGCCATAAGTTGCCAGCACAGACGCTCAGTTGGTCGCCCAATAGCCACTTACTCGTCTCAGGCTCATCTGACCGGACTGCGCAGGTCTGGGTGGCGACGACGGGGAAAACCATCCTGACCTATCGTGGGCATTCCGCCCCTGTGAATGCCGTCATGTGGTCGCCGGACGGAAAGCGCATTGCATCGGGCTCAGTTGATAGAACAGTACAGGTCTGGGACGCAACGAGCGGGAAAACGCTGCTGACGTTCCGTGGGCACAAGAATCAAGTAACCTCTCTTGCCTGGTCGCCTGATAGCAGGTCAATTGTTTCAGGCTCTTTTGACAAAACGGTGCAGGTCTGGGATGCCAGTACTGGAAAGGTACGCTATATCTATGATGGATTTAGCATCGCCGGCGCCCGTATAGACAACGCGAATGGTGTGCTGCCGGATCTGATCTTCTTTGTCGCCTGGTCGCATAACGGCAAGAGCATTGTAGCCGTTACCCAGGAATACTGCGGCGATGCGGCTGTGATGACCTGGGATGCGCAAACCGGGAAGCACTTCGTGTACTACCCGGACCTGACGGTTTACGCTATTGCCTGGTCGCCTGATGACACACGCTTTGTGAGCGCCATTGAGATCACGGATGTACAGATTGCGCGGGTGCCCTGAACACAAGTGGAAAAAACTGAGGGACTTTTCTATTGACAGTGACTTATTGTACCCGTATAATTTGCTCAACAATAGTACACCTTTGCTGGCTTGCGGACAGCATTCTTTTAGGATAGTCGAAATCCCTCTAATCTGAGCAGTAAGTCAGCCGAACTGGTGAGATTGAGAGGTTTTCCGACGTAGTTCTCAAATGAGGAGATGCTTTTGATGCTCATTCAAGCAGGGCACCGGTATCCCTCGGGAATCCATTTGTGATGTGGATTATCTGGTAAAATTGAAGGAGGCTGACTAGGTTATGAAGAGAAACGTATCTCGTATTTTTGCGCTGGCGCTGGGAATACCCCTGCTGCTAGCGCTGCTGGCTGCCTGCGGCTCAGGCACTGCCACTGGTGGCGGCAGCGGCAACACGCCTACAAGTAATGGCGTTATCAAGATTGCGACCGAACTACCGGTATCCGGCAAGGACGAGAGCAGTGGCAAACCTGCCGAGAACGGCGCACACCTGGCGGTAGATCAGGCCAATGCCAATCATACTATCGCTGGCTATACGCTGGTTTTTGACCCCAAAGACGATGTTGGCCCCAGTGGCACGAATGATCCGGTTTCCGGTGCAGCTAACGTGAGAGCCCTGGTTGGCGATGCGCTGGTTGCCGCGATAGTTGGTCCATTTAACAGCGCCGTGGCGAAGTCGGAGATGCCGATTACCAACCAGGCTCCACTTGCGCAGATTAGCCCGGCCAACACGAACACCTGCCTCACCCAGCAAGGGGCGGCTGTCGGCTGCAGCGGCTCCAATGACCTGGTACCGACGTTGCGACCTACAGGTAAGGTCACCTACTTCCGTATTGCGACCACAGACAGCCACCAGGGCCCGGCCGGGGCAGATTACCTCTACAAGACCAAGGGGTATCACTCGGTGTATATCATCGACGATACCACGACCTACGGTGTTGGTATAGCCGATGCCTTCAGCAAGGAGTGGAAGACCGATGGGGGCACCGTGCTGGGACGCAGTAGCGAACCACCTACCACCACGTCCTACGTGTCTCTGCTCACGCAGATTGCTTCCAGGAAACCGGATGTGATCTACTTTGGCGGCCTTGACTCGACCGGCGGTATCTTGATCCGCCAACAGATGGCGCAGGTACCTGCATTGCAAAACCTCCCGTTTGCCGGTGGTGATGGTCTGGTAACGAGCACCTTCTCCAAGACCATTGGAACCAGTGGCGGCGGCCCGATCTTTGGTACGGTTGCAACCGTAGATGTGGCCAAGGCGCCTAATGCACAGGCCTTCCTCAGCGCGTACGACTCAACCTACGGGGCCGCTAACCTCGGAGCGTACAGTGCCGCGGGCTATGATTGCGCCAATATCATCATCCAGGCCATCAAGACGGCTATCGCTAATGGCGCTAAACCCCCCACAAGCTCGAGTGATTCGGCTACGGCCAAGACCTTCCGCCAGGCGGTGATCAACGCGATCCAGAGTATACAATTTACCGGTGTCCTGGGACCGCAATCCTTCGATTCGAATGGGGATACCACCAACCGGGTCATCACGATCTATCAGGTTGGTCCTAATCCTCCAAACGTACCGTTCAGCACTCCTGGTTGGAATCCGGTAGCTGCCGTGAACGTCCAGGGTACTTAGTGATGTAGTCCAGGTGGAAGTGAACTGAATAGTCGCGACATCTAGCTCGTAGATCGAGCGGGGGGATAGTCGGCACGCGTGCGCTGTTAAGACTACCCCCCTGCTTGCTATTTAGTCGAGTAATGTTGTATATGTCTCTTACATATTTATTTTGGGAAGGAGGGAAGGCGATAAGCTATGACTCTGTTCATACAGGAAATCGTCGTTGGGCTTACCACCGGGGCTATTTATGCGCTTATAGCCCTGGGATACACAATGGTCTATGGTATCATCGAGCTGATCAACTTCGCGCACGGTGATGTCTTCATGATCGGCACATTTGTATCTATATCGATTTTGGGACTCCTGGGTATTAATGCTTCGTCACACACTGGGGGATTCACACTGGTCGGTATACTGGTTGTTACCTGCCTGGGGTCGATGCTGATATGTGCCGTGCTTGGCGTGGTAATTGAACGTGTGGCGTATCGTCCCCTGAGGAATGCTCCGCGTCTCGCTCCGCTGATCTCCGCTATTGGTGTCTCGTTGATTCTAGAAAATTTTGGATCGCTCTGGAAGGGTGTCTCCTACGTCTCCTTTCCACAGATTTTTCCCCAGATTACCTACACACTGTTTACCCTGCCTGGTGGCGCTGTAACTATTAGCAGTGTCAATATACTCGTGCTCGTCGTTGCGCTCGTGTTGATGGTTGGCCTACAGTGGATGGTGACCAGAACGCGCATCGGGCGTGCAATGCGCGCGGTGGCCCAGGATCGTGAAGCGGCCGCGCTCATGGGGGTGAACGTCGACCGTATCATTGCCATTACTTTCTTCATAGGAGCAGCGCTGGCCGGGGCGGCCGGGTTCATTTACGGCCTGCAGTATGGCAGTTCCATTTTCTATATTGGGTTCCAACTTGGCCTGATCGCCTTTACGGCAGCCGTGCTGGGAGGTATCGGTAACCTTGTAGGCGCTATGCTCGGCGGTGTGGTGATCGGCATCATCTCGGCACTGAGCTCTCTCATACCCAGTTCCGTCTTGCCACATGGCGGAGATGCGTGGCAAAATGCCATCATTTTTGCTATTCTCATCCTAATCCTGGTTTTCCGGCCCTCTGGCCTGCTGGGTGAACGGACTCCCGAAAAGGTGTAAAGGACGCGAGCATGTTTAGACGTTTTGAACATACTAAGCCGGAAATGAGGTGATGCTGCCGTGTCTCTATCAACAAACTCAAATATCCTGCTTCCAGCACCCGATACGCGCAGGCTATTGATTAAATGGATTGTGGCCTTCCTTGTTCCCGTGGTTGTGTTTACCCTCTGGGGTGGCGAGTCTATTATTAACGCTGCGATATCGCCTGCAACTGCTGGTGGAGGGGTTCCTACCGATACAGGTTCACTCATCGCGGCCGCTATTTTTACTGCTGCCTTCTACGCCGTCATTCTGCTGCTTGTCAGCTACCTGGTAGCGGCTGATAGTGGGCGTCGCAGTATGATTGAGTTGTGGCTCGAAGTAATCGTTTTTGCACTGGTTCCGCTTGTGCTCGTGATCCTTTTTGGTAATCTGATATTAGGTCTTGCGCTGTCTGTCGTTGTCTGGTTGGTGTACTTCTACGTGCGCAACGTCGTGCGCAAAGCGCGCCACTATACGCCCCCCCCACCATTGGCGAGCCTGAAAGCGATCGATGCTGATCAGCGCTCCACATTAATGAACCGGGCCATACTTGGAGGTTTCTGGTTTGGGCTAGCGTTCGGGCTTATTTCGTTGATTGTTGATCTCATCTATTACTTTTCAGGCTCCTTGCCAACTACCCTCTTGATCTGGGCAATTATTCGGACGATTCTTCTCACTGTTGCCGGCTATTTTCTGGGACGCCTGGCCGGGGTAATGGCCCTGCGACGCACACTTCCGCAAAGTGAAAATGGAAAGAGCGGAGTTGATGGGAACGCAAATAGAGGAAATGGCGCAAATGGAAGTGGGAGTGGCTTGCGCAGGAGACAACAACTGGAGGCCCTTTCTACCACACGCGCTCGTGAGGAGGCGAAGGATCTGGTGCCAAACGATTTACCCCTCAGGAGTACAGGAGCGCAGCGTTTTTTCCTGATACTGCTTGTGGCCTTTGTACTCTTCTATCCCGTGCTTGACCCGTTCTTGTTCGGCTCCGGCACAGATGGTCGCCTGGCCGGGTTTGGGGACGCGGGTTACTATGTGATCCTGGCGCTCGGCCTGAACATCGTCGTGGGTTTCGCGGGACTACTCGACCTTGGTTACGTGGCTTTCTTTGCGATTGGTTCATATGCCTGGGCCATGGTTGGCTCAACGCAGTTCGGCTTTCTCACGGGTATTACGGTGAATCCCCAGGTCTGGCCCTGGTTTTTCTGGCCAATGCTGCTAGGAGCCGCGCTCATTGCGGCCTTATTCGGAGTATTACTTGGCGCGCCGACGCTACGCTTGCGCGGTGACTACCTGGCTATTGTGACGCTCGGCTTCGGTGAGATTGTACCGGTTGTCTTTACAGAATTGGATAAGTATACGAACGGCGTCAACGGCATTGTCGGAATCTACTCACCAATATTGCCCGGCGTCGATTGGACCTCTGCAACGCCATATTATTACCTGATTCTGATACTGATCGCCCTCACCATCCTTGTCAATGTGCGCCTGCGCGACTCGCGGCTGGGCCGTGCCTGGATCGCTATTCGTGAAGATGAGATTGCTGCTGCCTCTTCGGGCGTCAATCTCGTCAATACCAAACTGTTCGCCTTTGCGGCGGGTGCATTCTTCTCAGGTGTCGCGGGGGCTTTTCACGCAGCCAAACTCGGGAGTATATCGCCGGATAGCTTTAGCTTCGGCGATTCCGTGATCTACCTGGCTATGGTAGTTATTGGTGGCATAGGCAGTATCCCAGGCGTGATCGTTGGAGCAATCGCGGTGTATGCAATCAACGAGTTTATCCTCGCAAACCTCGATAGCCTGGCTTCCGACCCGAGCAATATACTCTATTCAGTTCATAATGCTATTGCCAACTTCGTTCCTGGTTTTACCTTCGGCAATATTCGCAACCTCCTCTTTGGCGTCATTCTTGTCGTGATCATGATCTTCCGGCCAGAAGGACTGATTCCAAGCGCGCGGAGGCGACGCGAATTGCAGCATGGTAACGATGAAGCGGTAGAAGTAGGTTCATTGGATGCGCCGCCTGGATCGTCCGAATTCGAAGCCGAGGTGCGCGTTGAGTAACAGCAAGTCGGGAGTTTGCTATGAGTGTTGAACAGGTCAATGGGCATTCTGATAGTCCACTGCTGGAATTGAGCAAAGTAACGAAGCACTTCGGTGGTCTTGCTGCGGTGCAGGATGTCGATCTCAAAGTCTGGCCCAGACAGATCGTTAGCGTTATTGGTCCAAATGGCGCCGGAAAAACGACGGTCTTCAACTTGATTACCGGTATTTATCGGCCGACTTCAGGTGATGTTCGTCTTGGCGGTCAATCATTGGCGGGTTTGAAGCCTGACGAGATAGTAAGGCGTGGCATAACTCGCACATTTCAGAATATTCGCCTTTTCAACAATATGACGGTCCTGGAGAACGTGCTGGTGGGAGAGCACACGCGGCTCAAGGCGAGCGTATTGGGTTCCGTCTTTCGCACACCGGGCGTTAGACATGAAGAGAGTGAGGCTCGCAAACGGGCTGTTGAGCTACTGAGCTTCTTTGGCTCTACGCTGGTGGAGCGACAGGAAGAGTACGTGATTAATCTCTCCTATGCTGATCGCCGGCGTATCGAAATTGCGCGAGCGTTGGCGGCCAGACCCACGTTGCTCTTGTTAGATGAGCCAACCGCGGGCATGAACGAAGCGGAGACACTTGAGGCAGTGAAGTACGTGCGTCGTTTGCGCGATGAATTGGGCCTGACGATCCTGTTGATCGAGCATAAGTTGGCGGTGACGATGGGCATGTCGGATAGCATTACCGTGCTCGACTATGGGCGTAAAATAGCAGAAGGCTTGCCCGAGGATGTACGGCGCGATGAGAAGGTCATAGCCGCCTATCTTGGTAAACCTACAAGGACAGAGCAAACAGCGCAGGAGGATAATCGTTAAATGTCAAGTGCTGATATTTCTCCCTCTCCCTCTGACCAGGGCATGGTGGAAGCTAAGAAATCAACGATGTTACGATTAACTGATGTGGATACATTCTATGGTCCCAGCCAGGTTCTCCGTAATGTTTCGCTCGAAGTGAACAAAGGTGAGATTGTCTGCCTGCTGGGAGCAAATGCGGCTGGCAAGACAACCACGATGAAAACCATATTTGGACTGGTGCGGCCGCGACGGGGTACAATCGAGTTCGAAGGAAAACCTATTCAGCACAAGCTTCCTGGCGATATCGTTCGTTCTGGAATGGCCCTGGTGCCCGAAGCTCGCCGCATTTTTCCACGTATGTCGGTGTTAGAAAATCTGGAGATGGGAGCTTTCATTCACACCAATCGAACTCAGGTAAAGGAAGACATCGATCACGTTTGCGAGATTTTCCCGCGTATCAAAGAGCGACTGAAACAGGTTGCTGGAACGATGTCTGGTGGTGAGCAGCAGATGCTGGCGATGGGACGCGCGTTGATGTCGCGGCCACGCATGATGTGCATGGATGAGCCATCGATGGGTCTCTCACCTATACTCGTTGAGACGGTCTTTAACACCATTGTTCGCATTCGCAACGAGGGGGTCACAATTTTCCTAGTGGAGCAGAATGCATCAATGGCTCTGAGCCTTGCTGATCGGGGCTACGTCTTGCAGACCGGGAAGATTGTGCTGAGTGATACCGCACCTAACCTGCTGACGAATGATCTCGTGCGACAGGCGTATCTCGGTGGAGCATAGTGGGAGCAACGCGACCCAAAAGCACGAATACCAACCAGGTCTAGAGTCGGATGCTTGTGGTCAGATGCCTGAGCAAGAAGCCCTACCCAAAGAGATCGTCTCGCGCCGCACTGTTATCAAAGGCCTGGCGGGGTTGACCCTGGCGATGAGCGGGATTGGCTGCGCTTCACCCGGTTCATCTTCGGCGCCCATTCCTGCTGCTAGCTCACGTCCTCTGGGAAGTATCATCTACACGTATCGCGGCCATACTGAGCGAGTTACTGCCGTCGCATGGTCGCCGAATGGGAAGCGTATCGCCTCCGGTTCTTACGATAAAACCGTCCAGGTATGGGACGCCACTACGGGCAACCATACCTTTGTATATCGTGGCCATTCCGCTACTGTGACCGGCGTGACGTGGTCGCCCGATAGTAAGCTCATCGCTTCCGGTTCCTACGATAGAACCGTCCAGGTCTGGAGTGCAATTACGGGAGAGCGGGCCTTCAGTTATCGCGGACATTCCGATGCTCTTACTGCTGTAGCATGGTCTCCTGGGGGTGACCGCATCGCCTCCGCTTCCTTGGACACAAGTGTTCAGCTATTTGACGCGGCCAGGGGCAGCCACGTCCTTAACTATCAGGGTCATACTGATAGGGTATATACTATCGCGTGGTCTCCAGATGGGAAGCGTATCGCCTCCGGTTCTTACGATAAAACCGTCCAGGTGTGGGATAGCAGTACCGGCAACGTTCTCTACACCTATCGCGGACATTCCGGAACTGTGACTTCCGTGACGTGGTCACCTGACGGTAAGTTCATTGCTTCTGGTTCCTACGATACAACTGTCCAGGTCTGGAATGCTGCAACGGGCGATGTTCTCTACACCTATCGCGGCTACAACGTAAAAGCCGCGAAACTGAATCCCGCGAAGGGAGTCCTCCCGGATTTAATCCTGGCCGTAGCGTGGTCGCCCGATGGCAGGCGTATTGCCGCAGTGACTCAGGAGTACTGCGGGGATGAGTGCGGCGTTCTCCTGTTCTGGGATGCAGCTACCGGGCGCAATATCACCTTCTACCCCGATGCGCCAGTGTTTGCCCTGGCGTGGTCCCCCGACGACAGATACGTTGTGACCGGGGTAGGTTATTCATTCGCAGATGTATCTCAAGCATAGCGGAGCTGTACGGCTTTGAAGTAATTACTGCGTATCCAATTGCCTGTGCAGGGCCTCGATGCGCTCGATGAGCTGCGCGAGGGAGGTGATGCCCAGGTCTTCCATGTCTTCGCGCAGGGATTCCAGGCGCTCCAGCAGCTCCAGCTCATCGTATTCATCTTCGCCGGGTTCGTTATCGTAAGCAAGTGGTTGCTGCTCTCGTTGGTCCATCGTTTATTTACTCTTTCCATTTTTAAGTAAAGCCTGGTAGATGCGTTCCAGCGCTGTTTCCATCAGCCCGGCCTCCTCATCTGTCAGCCATTTGCCGAAGTACTCTGAAATTCCACGCGCATAGACCGGCCAGGCGCGCCTGAGGGAAGAGATGCCCTTGTCCGTTATGACGGCGTAGGCGCCGCGGCGATCGGTTCCTGAGCGGTCGCGCGCCAGGTATCCCTCTGCTTCGAGGCGGTCAACCAGGCGCGTTAGCCCGCTGCGGCTCAAGACGACGCGCTCGGCCAGTTCGTGCATGCGCAGCCGGTACTCGGGCGCCTCGTAGAGCTCGATGAGTACGTCGTAGGAAGACAGCGGCAGTCGCTCGGCCGCCGCCAGGTCGTGGTCGATGCGGTCGATAACAGCGGCGTGCGCTTTGATGAAGGCGCGCCAGACGCCTAGATGCTGCTCGGAAAGGCGTTGCTTAGTCATGCCCACAGTGTACCACAAAGATGTTGCTTCCGCAACCATTGACAAAACAACGACTTTTATGCTATCCTCTAAATAGTTGCATATACAACTATACGCAACGCAACGATCTATCAGGAAGAGTTTATGCACAAGAAGGAGCTACATCATGGACTGGCAGTTTGATGCAGGCCATACGCACATCGGCTTCACAGGCCGGCATTTAATGGTTGCAACGGTGCGCGGTGAGTTTGAGCGGTTCACCGGTTCTGTAGAGTTCGATGAGCACGATATCACGCGATCAAAGGCAGAGATACAGATCGAGGCCGCGAGCGTCAACACGCATAATGCCCAGCGGGACGAGCACTTCCGCTCGGAGGATTTCTTCGACGTGGAGCACTACCCGTACATCACGTTCAAGAGCAAGCGCATCGTCATGCAGGATGGGCAGCATGGCCAGCTCACCGGCGATCTGACCATCCGGGGTATCACGCGGGAGGTCGTGCTGGAGGGGGAGTATGGAGGCGTGAGCCAGTCGCCGTGGGGGACATACAGCGCCGGATTCAGCCTGCGCGGGAAGGTGAACCGCAAGGACTGGGGCCTGAACTGGAACATGGCGCTGGCGGGCGGCGGATTGGTGGCGGGCGATGAGATCACGCTGGCTATCGACCTGGAGCTGACGAAGCCCGTGGAGGCGGCCGCGCTCAGCCAGGCGGGATAACGCCTCCAGGCCATCATCGACCGTCGCCGCAATCGCCGCAAGCCTGCCACGGCGAACCTTCTGGAAATTTACCGCTCATTTTGAGCGGTAAATGATCATCGGTACCTGCCCGAAGCCGCTTCTCAGGCGGATTTAGCGGGCCCAAAAAATTCTTTCTGGAACGCCGGTATTTTTTACAAGTCCTCTCCCGGCAGCCACACTCATCCATAACTGGGACTGGCCGTTAAATCAGGCCATACTGTTCCGCAACGAGGACTGGCCGATAAATCGGCAGTGGCCGCGATAAACCGGGCCCTACTTTTGCTGGGTGCTCCTTGACATGGAGATGGGTTTGCTCTACAATTCTAGCATCAATACCTCAACCAGAGATCGATCTGTAAGCACATTCTTGTCGCTCACTGCACAGGAGGAGGTGCGGCGTGACCGACCGCGTCGGACAGCAATTTGGCAACTACCGACTGGTGGCCGTCCTGGGGCAGGGCGGCTATGCGGAAGTGTACCTGGGCCAGCACGTACGGCTGGAACTGCAAGCGGCCATCAAGGTGCTGCACACGCACCTCACGGAACAAGAGGCCGAGCATTTCCAGCAGGAAGCACAGACGATTGCGAAGCTGACCCATCCCGCCATTGTGCGCGTCTTCGATTTTGATGTGCGGGAGGGCGTACCCTTCCTGGTCATGGACTATGCTCCCAATGGCTCTTTGCGCAGGCGCTACCCCAGGGGCGCGGTTGTGCCTCTCCCACAGATCGTCTCGCAGGTCAGGCAGGTGGCAACTGCCTTGCAATACGCACACGATCACAAGTTCATCCACCGCGATGTCAAGCCGGAGAACATGCTGGTGGGCCGGAACGAAGAGGTCTTGCTCTCGGATTTTGGTCTGGCGGCTCTGGCGCACAGCAGCGGCTCACTGAGCACCAAGGAGGCGATCGGCACGCTCTCCTACATGGCCCCCGAGCAGATCGAGGGGCACCCCCGCCCGGCCAGCGATCAATATGCGCTGGCAGTGGTGGTCTACGAATGGCTGTGCGGCAGCCGCCCCTTCGATGGCTCGGCCACCGAGGTGATGGTGCAGCACCTCAGCGTCCCGCCTCCTCCACTGCATGAGAAAGTGGCGACCATCCCCCTCGAGATCGAGCAGGTCGTGCTGCGCGTCGCTGGCCAAGGACCCCAAGGGCGCTTCGCCTCGGTACAGGAGTTTGCTACTGCCCTCTCGGAGCAAGCCAGTCAGCTTGCCTCCTCCCCCACGGCCCTCATTCCTGGGGAGCACCCTCTCTCAGGCAGTCCTGCTGCCGCAGCCTTTGCCACCATCGCCATACCCGACGAAGTACCTCCTACACCGGTCGCCTCGTTCGCTCTCGCCTGAGACGCCGGCGAACCTGATACCTCTCCCGGATTGGCCGGCAACGCGGCTCTTGCCGCCACCACGCCGGCCGTACCCTTTCTGGCGACCACGCCAGCGCCAGCGGAGTACCTGCGCTGCCCGCGCCAGCCCATCCCCGGCGCCGGACGCTTGCCGGACTGCCGGCCGCGCTGCTGATCGGCCTGGTGCTGCTGGTCGTCGCCGGAGGGGTGCTGGGCAGCCTCAGCCTGCTCGCGCACTTTGGTGTGCCTGGCGCTCGCAGCGCTCCCCCGGCACTGCAGGTGGCTCGGGGAGGCACCTGGAACATGGCTGGAGATACCGGTTCGCTCATTCCTAATGGCCCGCAAGCAGACCTGGAGATGATGGATGCGCTGTACCTGCCGCTCTTCTCCGGGGATGCCCAGAGCGTGATTCACGCCGCGGCGGCCAGCGAGGTGCCCACCATCCAGAATGGGGGAGTGAGCGCCGACGCCACGACCTGGACGTTCCACCTGCGACCCGGTCTGGTCTGGTCGGACGGACAGCCCTACGATGCCCGCGATGTCGACTTCACCTGGCGGCTCTGGAAGAGTCCCCAGTTCGGGGCCTACACTATGCTGGGCCTCAACCTGATCAGCTGTGCCGCGGTCTCGGCGGATCACCTCTCGATCACCTTCCACCTCACGCGCCCCTTCGCCCCCTTCCTGGCGGACCTGTGGGTGGATGGCTCACAGGCTCCGCTGCCGGCGCACCATTTCAGCAGTATGGCGCCCGCAGCAGATCCTCAAGTCGCCCGAGAACCTGAACCCAAAGGTAACGAGCGGTCCGTTCATGATGGCGCAGAGCGTGCCAGGAGACCACTTCACGCTGGTGCGCAACCCCCGGTACTACCTCGCGCGCCAGGGACTGCCCTACCTGGACAAGCTCGTCTTCACCGCCTTCAATCACTTCCCTCTCAAAGAGATGCAGGCGGGCTCCCTCGATGCCATCGGGGGCATCCTGGATGTCCCGAATTTTCAGGCGGTGCAGCGCCTCAAGGACTATACACTCATCTATCCACCCACCCAGAACGGCTTCGAGGCGCTGTACTTCAACTTTCACAACACGCTGCTGGCCAGCCACCCGGAAGTGCGCACGGCCATGGCGATGGCGGTGGATCAGCAGACCATCATCACTAACGCGCTCAAGGGGCTGGGCACGCCGCTGTGCACCGACCATCCCTCGGCCTACCATCCGGGCTACGAACCGAATCCCCCCTGTCCGGTGTTTAGCCTGGCGGCCGCCAATCAAGTGCTCGATGACGCTGGCTGGGTGCGCGGGTCGGATGGGGTGCGCACGAAGGGCGGGCAGCGCCTGGAGTTCGAGTACTCGACGTCGGTCACCGGCCGGCCCGAGCGCGCCGCAGTGCAAAGCATCATCCAGCGCGACTTTGGGCAGATCGGCATCAAGCTCGACATCCAGAACTATCCCAACGATACGTTCTTTAATTCCCTCCTGCCCCACGGCAAGCCCTCCCCGCCATCGGGAGCCCTGGCGGGCCGGTATGACATCGCCGAATTTGAGGACAATCTTACCTACGACCCGGATGACTCCGGCTTGTTCGCCTGCGACCAGTTCCCATCGGCGGCCAATAACTTTACTGCATTCAATCTTGACTTCTACTGCAACCCGGCCCTGGACAAGCTGTTTGCCCAGGAACAGGCCACGGCAGATCCCGGCGTGCGCCAGCAGCTCTTCGAGCAGATCCACCGCATCTACCTGGCGCAGTACCCCTTCATCGTGCTCTACGGTCCGACCGTCTACGCGCTGGTGCGCAAGGGCACGCACAACTACCTGCCCGGACCCTTTACCGATAGCTACAACATCGCACAGTGGTGGTGCGATCACGCGCAAGTGTTAGGTAGTGTGGTTTCCCTCAGAATAAGAAAGAAGTGTTGGGGTCTTCGTAGCTCCAACCGGGCTGGGAATTGTTGCCGCTATCGACGAGCGTGGGCGTTCCCTGGATATGCCCGGCATCGTCGATGGTGGCGGCGTACAGGCCGTTGCCGGCGCTGGGAGCGTGGAGAGCGTGGTTCTGCCAGAGCATTCGGCCACGAGCCAGGACGAGGAAGTGGCGGCTGTCAGATGCCCAGAGGTTGTTCGGGGCGGGCTGCAGGAAGGCGAGCGGGTTGGGAGGGGATGGCGGGGTGACGTTCGTGGCGCCGTCGCTCAGGAGGAGCTGCTGGCGGTGGCCGGCGAGGGATAGCAGCGTGAGGGTGTGCAGGCCGTCGAGGAGCAGGAAGCGGCTGTCGGGCGACCAGTATGGCACGCTGCCGTTCTCGGCTGTAAATGAGTAGGATGTATGTGTGGCGAGGGAGTAGACGGTATAGGCTGCGCCGGTTGTGTACAGAATAGCGTTGCCATCAGGGGACCAGGCGAACTGCGTGCAGGCGCAGGTGGCGACGGTAGAGAGCTGGCCGTTGGGATTTCTCATCAGCAGCGTTACCGGCGCAGTCGGGGCGCCCGGCGCCGGGGCAGGCGCGGGTGTAGAGAGGATGGCGTAGAGCAGGGCGGGCTGAGCGTGGGCGGGCTGCCAGAGCAGGCGTTCGAGCGCGGCGGGCAGTGGATGGCCGGGGAGCGGACCCTGGACGAGCAGGTGGAAATCAGCGCCCGCCAGCGTCGTCGTGAAGACCCCCTGGAGAGAATTTCCTATAGTCAGAGCTGAGTCGGGTGTGAAGGATGGGATAGAAAATGTAGTGGGGAGGGATTTGCGGGCGATGCCTTCGGGCTGGTCGTCTTGCGAGACCCACCAGGAAGCGCTGATCGGTCCGAGGTTTTGCTGCGCGGTGGGGACTTCGCGATAGAGCAGCCTGGTGCCGCCGCTATTCCACCAGGCATTGCTGTGTAGCTTTCCGCTTAGGGAGGGGATGATCGGGATTGGCGTGCCGCCATCGATGCCGACGGTATTCAGCGAGCCGGGGAGGTCTCCGGGTATGCCGAGCAAGGGATTGACCTGGAGATGCTTGCCGGCGGGGGTGCTTGCGTAAGTGGTGTCGAGCAGGCGGAAGGCAAAGATGTGATGGTCAGGCGACCATGCATACCCGGTGACGCTTACATCCCCACCCACGACCTCGAAGGCGTTTGAGCCATCGGGGTCAACCGTCCAGAGGTGCCCGTCGCGCACGAAGGCGATTTCGTTGCCGCCCAGGTGCCCGGGGCTGCACGAAACCAGCGCTGCCGCGATGAGGAGCAGGGGAAGTAAGAGTTGATGCCGTTTTCGCATGAGCAGAGTATAGCGTTGGGGTGTGGGGGCGTCAATAGCGCTATTGACGTTCTACCCTTCCCTCAAATATGCTAATAGCGCAAACGGACGATGCGTTGCCGGTAGTGCATGAAATTCAGAGGCGATGAAACAGATCGAAGATGCCCTTTTCCCGGATATTGGGGAGGAACGACGCTGGGCGCGGTACCTTGGCGATACCGCGCTGGCCTTTGTAGGGGCGTTGCTCGTCACGGGCATCATTTATGTATTTCACCTGTACCCGCGCATCCCGAATATTTCGCTGGCCTACCTGCTCGTCGTGCTGGCGCTGGCGAGCACGCGGGGGTTGTACGCGGCGGTCTTTTCGTCGATTGTAGCGTTTCTCTCGTTCGATTTCTTCCTCGTCCAGCCGCTCTTTACCTTCACGATTGCGCGGGCGGACGAATGGCTGGCGCTGTTTGTGTTCCTGGCGACGGCGATTATTACCGGGCAGTTGGCTGCGGCGCTGCGACAGCGTGCCGAGCTGGCCCGCAGGCGCGAGTACGAAGCGCGCGTACTTTACGAGCTGGTGCGCGATACGACGCGCGAGGAGGACCTGGGGCAGCAGTTGTATATCATAGCGCGCTCGGTGGTTGACGTGTTTGCTGCCTGGGGAGTCGTGGATTGCGCTGTTATCTTGCCTGATGCCAGGAACAAGCCGATTTTGGAGGCGAGCGCGCGCCTGCCTGCAGATCAGAAGGGACGCAGGCAACTGCTGCCCGATGAAGCCGCGACGGCATCCTGGGTGCTGGCTCAGGGGCAGACCGCCGAACTACACGATGTCAAGCTGGCTCCTACATTGGGGAATTACCCACGAGCGATTGTACGCAGTACGACGACCGACTACGCGGTGCGCCGCTACATACGGATGGTGCCGCTGATGTTGGCCCAGCGCGTGGTGGGGGTGCTGCGTCTGTCGATGGAAGATGATCCGCGCATGTTCGCGATCGAGCGGAACCTGGGGATAGATCGCGAGGGGACAAACACACGCACAGGTTTTTTCTGGGCGTTTGTCGACCAGGCGGCGGCGGTGATCGAACGGGAGCGACTGCGCCGCGAGAACCTGCTGGTCGAGGTGCTGCAGCGGACCGATGTGCTGCGGGCGGCGCTGCTGTCGTCGGTGTCGCACGATCTGCGCACGCCGCTCGCTTCGATCAAAGCGGCTGCGAGCAGCCTGCTCGAGGAGGATGTGCAGTGGGATGACGAGTCGAGGCGGAGCTTCGCAACGTCGATCGTGAAGGAAGCGGATCGCCTGAATTGCCTGGTGGCCAATTTGCTTGATATGTCGCGCATCGAGGGAGGAGCGCTGAAGCCGGAGAAAGAGTGGTATCCTGTGGATGAATTGATCCATGATGTATTGGGAAGGATGCAGCCACAGCTCCAGGGGCGCGCCGTCCATACGGAACTGCCCGATGATCTGCCGCCGGTAGAACTGGATTATTTGCAGATCGACCAGGTGCTGACGAATCTGATCGAAAACGCGGTGCGCTATACTCCGGCCGGTTCTCCGATCGACATCGAAGTCCACCTGAATGGCAACGAGATGGTGATAAGCGTGGCGGATAGAGGTCCCGGCATACCGCGGGCGGATCTCGAGCGCGTTTTTGATAAGTTTTATCGCGTGCTGGAGACGCAGACCAGGGCCACGCACCCGAGCGGTTCCGGACTGGGGCTGGCGGTGAGCAAGGGTCTGGTAGAGGCGCATGGTGGACGTATCTGGGCGGAGAATCGTGAGGGCGGAGGCGCGGTATTTCGATTTACGTTACCATTACAAAGTGATAAGGGAATGAAGTGATGAGTAAAGCGGGCGCGCGTATCCTGGTCGTCGATGACGAAGTTGAAATTGTGCGCGCATTGCAGCGCAGTTTGACGGCACATGGCTACGAGGTCTTCACGGCAGGGAGCGGTGAAGAAGCTCTGGAGGCTATTGCGCATCACCGGCCAGATTTGATGGTGCTCGATCTGGGCCTGCCGGGCATGAGTGGCCTCGAGGTATGCAGGAGGGTGCGGGCGCAGTCAAATTTACCCATTATTGTGCTTTCGGTGAAGGATACCGAGCGTGACAAGGTCATGGCGCTCGACCTGGGGGCTGATGACTATGTCTCCAAGCCATTCGGGATGGACGAGGTCCTGGCGCGCATCCGGGCCGCCCTGCGCCACACGGCCCAGCCGCAATCCGGCGCGGAGCCGATCTTTAGCGCCGGGCCGTTGCGCGTAGACTTCGCCCAGAGGCAGGTGCAGGTCAATGGGCAGGAGGTCAAGCTGACGCCGACGGAATATGATCTTTTGAAGGCGCTCATCAAGAACAGCGGCAAAATTATGACGCGGCAGATGCTGCTGGCCCAGGTGTGGGGGACAGGGTATGGCACAGAGTCGCACTACCTGCACGTGTATGTCGGTCAACTGCGCCGCAAGATCGAGCCTGACCCGGCCAACCCGCACTTCATCCACACCATTTCGGGCGTGGGTTATCGCTTCAACGCGGAAGACTGAGAACGCTGCCCTTCCAGCATGGGGTTGACCGGGCCGCGATTGAACAGGCGGTTCGGCTGGTGAAGGGATGTGACGCGACACTGGTAGCACTATCGATCCTGTCGGTACAGGGACGCGGATTAAAGGCTCCGCGGCTCGACTTCGTGCAGCAGGCAGGAGAAAAGGCTTTTCCGTCAGTGAAGCTAACTGCCGACATCCAGCGTGTAATAAAGAGCGCCTCTGCTTTGAGGCGATTGAGGCAGCAGCATTAGATGAGTAACCATAGAAGGAGCAACATATGGTACAGACCTCACCTGATATGACCACTTCGTCTCTGCAGGAGACGCAAAAACAGCGCAAGAAACAGGCCAAGCGCGAAGCGAAGATGCGGCTCATGATCGAGGAGGCCAGAGGCGATCTTCGAAAGGCTGAGCAGAAGATGCGCCAGGCCAGATTGGCGCATGAAGTAGCTACGACCCGCCTGCGCACCCTTGAGGAGGAGTATCAGAGCATGCGGGGCGACGACCAAAAGAGCAGGTAAGTCGGAAATAATCTACTCAAACCAGGGAAGGAGAACGACACATGGGACGTTTCGTTAACGGTATGTTGATCGGCGTTGGGGTTGGTCTGCTGATCGCGCCGATGCGGGGAGAAGAGATGCAGCGGCTGGTGCGGGAACGCTACCAGCAACTGCGCAGCAATTTGCCGGAGAAAGAGCAGGTGATGCAGGCCAGCCAGCAGGTCGCGGCCAATCTCTCGCAGACGGCAAGCACATTGAAAGGCGCGGCGCAGCAGGCAGCTTCGAAGGTGCAGGAAACGGGCGGCGCCCTGGGGAACCTGGCGCAGCAAACGGCCCAGCAGGCCAGGCAGACCGGGCAGGACACCCTCAACGCTACCAGGCAGGCAGCTCAAGGAGTGGGAGATCGCGGGCAGTCCGCGACGACGCCTGCCGGGGAGTCAGAAACCGTCATCCTCTTTGAGAACGATATGGACGTGTGAGGACGCCTGTGAGGGTGCTTCTTACACCAATTTGAGAGGTCAAACGCCGCATACACAGAAGAGTGTATGCGGCGTTTGACCTCTCAAGAGCGTTAGACCCGATCCAGCCACTCGCGCATGAGGGCCTGGCACAGCACATCCTGTTCGATATTCACAAAATGTCCGGTGCGGTCGAGCACAGCGAAAGTCGCTCCAGGGGAGTTGTCCAGCAGATCCCAGGCGTCGCGGTATCCACAGAGGTGGTCTTGTCGTGCGGTGATAATGAGCGTGGGGCGGACGTAGGGGGCCAGCACGAAGTGTTGACCGGGAATGACCGTGTCGATGAATGCCAGCATAGTGTCGAGCATCTGGTCGTGGGTGACAAGACGGTCCAGGCCCGGGGTGCGGCCCGTGCCGGGCAAGTCAGGATAGATGCGCAGCCAGCCGTCCTGCTGCGCAAAGAGGGGTTTCATGAAGCGTAACATGACGCGGTGATCACTCGGCCGCCCAGGCAACATCACGATTGGCCGGCCGCTGCCGTAGGTTTCATAGTAAATCGCGATATCTCAAAGGGTACATTCCATGTGCTGATGCCTCCGTTCATGCTTCAGATCTCTGTACTCGACAGGGAACAGTATAGCCCAGAGGGAGGAACAAAACTTCTCGTATCGTGTTCTTTGTAGATGATGCAGATAAAGCGGCCAGAGAAGCGCAGACGATCAACAGACTGGCCGATAATGCAGATTGAAGATTTGATGCAGACAATTCCCAGGGCGGCGCAAGCGCCCCCACCACCCGTCCATACCACTCCCGCCCGTACAGGTGCGGTGTCCGTTGTTTGGATTGAATGATGGAACCCGGCAGCAAAGCGCTGCCGGGTTCCTCGCCTTTCAGATGCAGATGGCTGGCCTGTCAAGGCGCGGGGATCAGGCCGAGTTGTTGAAACAGGCCGAGACTATCCGTCTGGTTCCAGACTTCGGCTCCCTTGCTTCCGGCAAAACGGACAATGCTCATCCCGGTCGCCGTTACCGGTCTGCCAGTCGCCGGGATAGGCATCGGCCTCACGATCTGACCGGTGTTGGTCCCACGCCAGGTATAGCGCACCGTCACCTCGTCTTCTTCAGCGACCAGGTCTTCAATCGTCACATGGAAGTCGGGGAAGGCGTTGCGGATCTCGGTGAACCATTGCTTGTAGTCTTCGAGGGTGCGAACGTCGGGGACGGCAGGATCATGGTAGACCCAGTCGGGGGCATTCAGCTCGTTGGCGAGCGCCAGATTCCCCTGATTCAAGACCTCCTCGAAGTAACGACGTACAGATGCCTTGTTGTCTTCGGTGGACATTGAAGCCACTCCTTTCTGTGATTCTTCACTCAGGGCAAGTAGTTCTTGCCCATCCTAACTTCTGCTCGAAGTATATTCGACAAGGGGCAGGAAGGACATCGCATAAACAAGCTATTTGTGGGGAGTTTTTGCTGAAGGGGAGGAATAGCAAGAATGAACTATATGCCGGCTGTAAAGGCTAGTTCCCTTTGAGAACTGGTGGGGCAGGAATTTATCTCTTGCCAGCAGGGAGGCCAATCTCGGAAAGTCGGAATAGCTGGTGTTGGCCGCCAGGGTGAGGATGAACAGCGTGGAGAGTTGAAAAACCGGGAACATGAAATACAGCGGTCCGTTGAATACTTGCAGCGCGATCTGGCCGATCACAGTTGGATTACTGGCCGGGTTGGCCTCGATGTGAAACGAGGTGGCCAGCAGGGTGATGCCGATAAAGAGCGTGCCGAGGATAACAGCCATCCAGGTCAGGGTGGCGCGCGCGTTGCGCGGCTCCGGCTTCTTGAACGCTGGCACGCCGTTGGAGATTGCCTCGACGCCGGTCATAGCGGAGCAGCCTGCCGCGAATGACTTGAGGATCAGAAAGAGCGAGAGTGGTTCGGTGGCCTTCGTGAGCTGGAAATTGCCGATGACGGGGTTATGCTGAATAAGGAAGGATTTGATGCAACCGACGATAATCAGCAGCAGCGCGCTGGCGATGAAAAGGTAGGTGGGGATGGCAAAAATCGAGCCAGATTTCGCGCACTCCACGCAAATTGACGACGGTGATCAGTAGCACTAAGGCGACGTCGATGGTCACCAGAGCCGTGGGTGACGATAATGTAGGAGCCGCCTCCGTTGGGATAGGCAGGGATGGTCTGGCGGTAGGAGATGGCGACAATCGACAGCAGGGCGACAATGGCGAAGGCGATGGGCAGGGTCAATCCCAGGTTTCCCGAGCCTGCCGCAACCAGGGAGATGAGGATAGCCTCGGTCGCGTAGGCCACCGACGAGATGGCATCGGACGAAAGCACCGCCAGGGCTTTGAACTTCGTGAGCCGCTCGTGCTCAGCCTGGGCCGTTGTCAGGGGTGCGCCGATCAGGGTGCGCTTGACGTTGTAGAATATTTTCGGCAGTCCGCGCCGGGGGGCCTGGGTCAGTTCGGTGGCCTCGAGCACGCCGGTGCTGAGGCGCCGGAACGAACGGCGGCTGGGCAGCACGATGCGCACGCGCTCATTCCAGGGCTCGCCACCCCTGCGCACTTCAGTACGAGTCAGGCCGCTAAGGTCTTCACCAACCAATTGCGGTGCGGTCAGGCTTGAATTCTCTTCAGATTCATCCCCCTGCAGCTCTTCGTCCGGGTCATGCATTATTACCTATTCTCGTTTTTTCAATTGCTATCAGATTAAGGTTCTGCTTACAGTATAGTGACGCATTGCGCAACTAATCAAGAAAATCAGGGCTGCCAGGAGGTTTATTGAGCAGTTTTTGAGGGTTTCGGCGGATTTCTTGAGCGTTTTTTTAGAAGTTGCGGAGGGTGACTCATGGGTCCCAACGGCAAAGAAGACGCCGGAACAGCTTTTGCAGGCAGGCAACGTGTACCAGGGCGACAATGAGCAGGGCATATCGAGGGCGACCCAAGGGTCCCCCCTCCGCTCCACTCCACTCCCGCCCCTACAGGAATTTCCACTGGAAGTTGGCACTTGATCTAGGCTGCATCACTTGTTATACTGTGCATGAGTTCAATGGGTGCATATGTATCTTCCCTCGAATTCCGCGTGTTACGTTTGACCAGGGAGGGGTGGGTGGGAGTGCAGGAGGTGAACTGCCGTAAATAGAAATGAGGCATGTTGGGATGGAACTGACGCTCAGCCGCCAGGACGCGTCAACGACGCAGGTCTCCGTCACATGCGATAGAAAGGTCTCGCATAGCTTCAGAGAGACTGTGTGTAAAGTTGGTGGGAGACCGCTTAACAAGGGGACTGCACACAAAATGATAGGAACACAGTCAAGCCCCTCGTGAAGCGGATCGAGCCGACCTTTTCACACAGTCTCAGACCCTGAGCGCAGCGAAGGGTGACATTATGTAGATTAACGGATAAATGCGGACATGGTAGCATCCATTGGACTGGCCGATAATGCACATTAACAAATTAGTGCGGATATCATGCTATCCAACGGACTGGCCGATAAATCGGCGGTGCGCGCGATAAATCGGCGCCTACTCTTGGCGATACATGGGCTCCTACCGATGGCCGGATCAATTTGTAAATAGGCATAATGGGCCTGTGGACTCCCTCAGGCTGAGCGTAGTAAAGGGTGACATTTCTGGGCTGGTGGTATCACTGTCAGGCTGAGGTCAGCGAAGGGTATGGCAGCAGGGCGGAAATTTTGTAGGCTGGAGGGTGAGTAATGGAAGTGTTAGGGAAGGCACGACAAGCGCGCCTGATCGCGGTGGGCAACCGTATCAATCTTGGGGCGGCGTCAGAGGAGATGTTTGTGGCGGAGCTTGAGCGCATCGTTGGGATGGCGGTTCCTCACCTGGCACGGGGCAGGCCGAACCTGGTGGCGCTGGGAGAGGTGCTGGGGCTGCCGCTTGCACTGGTGGGGTGGCGCGGCTACCTGGCGCGGCGCATGCATTCGCCGAGGGCCGCCATTGGCGTACTTGCGCCCGGGTATGCTGGGAGAATTCTGCACTATCGCCGGCTGTATAGGGGGATATCCGCGGTGCGGGCGCTGCTGCTTTCGCTGTGCGACCAGATGTATCGGCCCTTTGTGGATACGCTGAGCGGGTTGGCGGCTCGCCATAACATTTATCTCTGCGCGGCTTCGATCGCGCCGCATGTACGGGTTTCTATGAGGCCTGAGGACATCAAGCGCTTTGGGCACAGGGGTGCGGGTAAGGTGTACCTGCCTGATGGTGCGGGCGTCTACAACACGGCCTTCCTGTGGGGGCCGGATGGCGTACTGATCGGGACGACCGACAAGGTTTCTCTGACGGAGAGCGAGCTGGGCACGCTAGACCTGACGCCGGGGGATCTGGGGCGGGTGCGGCCTTTCGAGACGGAATTGGGGAAGGTGGGGATAGCGATCAGTCTGGACGCTTTCACGCCCGAATACCTGCGGGCGCTGGACAGCCAGGGGACGCGTATCGTGGTACAGTACGATGCGAACGATACGATGTGGGCGGCAGCCTGTAAGACGTGGGAGTGGCAGCCGCAGGAGTGGCTGAATTCAGTGCTTGGCAGCGTGCAGGACGACTATCCTAACCTTACCTACAATGTTTGCCCGATGCAGGTGGGCAACTTTTTCGATATCGCCTTCGATGGTCAATCGACCATCACTATGAAAAGCGGCGATGCGCCTGATCCGTCGTGCAATTTCGTGGGAAATGATGGTTTCGCGCATACGCTGACGGGGAAAGCGATGACGGGCAGGTTCCTGGCGATGGCGCCATGGCTGGTAGAGGATCCCGGAGTGGGGAATCCCGCGCTATCACTGGCGGAGCGACGCGCGGCGCTTGAGCGGGTAGCGCGTCAATTGCTTCCCGGTGGAACGAGGGAGAATATGTACCGGGAAGCGGTGATATGGGCGGATGTGGAAGTTAGCGTTGATCGTCCTTGATGTCTTTGCGGGTGATGGTCAAATAGGCGACAAAGCCGATGATCAAGATTGTTAGGACCAGGGCGACCTTTTCATCGCTCAGACCAAGACCACCCAGAATTGGCTTTCCGAACCAGTCGGCAAACGAGGCGCCGAGTGGCCGCGTCATAATGTAGGCAAACCAGAAGGCCGCAATCTCGTTCAGACCAAACAGGCGGTAGGCCAGTGCCGGGGCAGCAAACAGGATGGCAAACAGCACACCGGAGGTGAAGTACCCCAGCCCAAAGGTGGCTGCTGTCAGGTCACCAGCGGCGGTACCGAGGGCAAAGGTCGCGATGACCGTGGCCCAGTAGAACAGCTCGCGGCGAGGGGTATTGATACTATGGATCGACAGCGTTTTCTCGCTTCTATACCAGAGAATGAAGATCACGGCAAGCATGACAGCGAAGAACACGGTTGAGACATAATACGGGATACCCAGGACAACGTGCATGACATCGGCAGCCATCGTTCCAAATATAGCGACCATGACGACGGCTAACCAGTAGATCCAGGCCACATATCGACGTACCAGAAGCTGGAGGACCAGTGAGGCAATCAGGCCGATGCCTCCAAAAGCTACCGCGAAATAGGGGTTGATATGATAAACCAGGTAATCAGAGGTTGACTCGCCCATCGCTGTCGTCAACAATTTGATGATCCAGAAGTAGATGGTGACTTCCGGTACCTTTCTCATTACTCGCTTTAGGAGTGGTATAGGTTGGGTTTGTTGTAAAGTATTACTCATTTGTTTCTACTCCTTTTAAAGCACAGCAATTCCTATATCACAATTCAATTAGCAGACGCTATCTGTGCCTGCCGGTATCCCCTGGCAGACATCAGCCTTTGTTATGTACCCGTCAGCAATAACTGTTGTGGCAATGTTCGACTTGTCAACCACTACGGGAGGAACAAAGACTGAGGGGATGGGAATACCATCGGAGGTCTTGACGGTTGCACCATTAGTAAGTGAAGAGGTATTGGACCCATCAACCAATAACTTAATGAGGTCAGCAGTAGCCTGAGCTTCTTTGGCTATGGCCTTGTAGATAGTCATAGTCTGATCACCGGCAAGGATGCTATGAATACCAGCAATGGTAGCATCCTGCCCGGTTACCAGAACCTTTCCATTGAGATTTTGTGCCTTGAGGGCGGCAATCACTGAGACTGCCATACCATCATTAGCAACATAAGCGATCTGGATGTTATTCGAGTTCGCCGTTAATGCTGCTTCCATCTCCGTCTGCGCAGTTGGGTTGTCCCAGTTGGGCGTGAACTTTTCGTACACATTCTTAAGCGCCCCGCTCTGAAACAAAGGGTCGAGTTTGGTATGAACTCCTTGAGCGAACAACAAGGCATTGTTATCCGTCTGCGAACCATTAATCATCACAACATTGGCGTTGCCGCCCTGAACAAATTTTCTGTAGTGATCGACGATGTATTGGCCTTGGAGAGCACCGACCATCACATCGTCGAAGGAGACGTAGTATGCAAGATCGTTCGATTGGATCAGGCGATCATAGGCAATGACCGGCACTACGTCGGCCTTCGCGTGGGCCACAATCTGGGCAGCTTTGACGCTGTCGCTGGCAGCCACCACCAGGATGCAGTCTCCTCTAGCCAACGCTGTATCTGCCTGCGTCTGCTGCTGGTCAGCGTTCCCCTGGGCATTTGCATAGTCAACAGTTGTGCCGGGCAGCGCCTGAGTGATGAGTCTCTGCAGCAAGGGCCTGTCGTAGCTGTCCCAGCGAACAGAGGTGGCAGTTTCTGGAAGCAGTACCCCTATTTTCTTGCACCCTTTGCCGTCGGCAATAATACCAGAATTGCTACCACTAGTGTTACCAAGATTGCTACTAACAGGGTTACCCATATTCCTGGAGAAAAAGAAGATGCCACTACCTATCAATATCGCTAGAAGAAAGAATGTACCAATGATCAATCCAATTTGTGGATTTCTCTTTGAAGGGAGAGGCTGAGCAATTTCTCCGGTTGAGCGCATCTGCCAAGGTTGTTGTCCACCAGAAGTGTCAGTTCCAAGCGATGGCTGCAGCGGTGGCGGTTGACTTGATGGAGTAACCGCAACACTTGGTGGCAGTTGCTGGTTTGGTGGGGTGATACCCGCCAATTCAATCGGCGGTTGGCTTGGTGGAGTAACTGCAACATCTAGTGACTGCCATTGGTCCCGCAGTGTTGTTATATGAGGCTGCTGTATCACTGGTGCATATGGCTTTAGAAAAGTGTTGACAACAGGTTGGCTAGCCTGCTCAATGGCTCTAGCAAATGCTTGCACATTCAGAAAACGGTCCTTAGGATCTTTTGCGAGTGTCGACATTACTACCCGCTCAACATCTGGCAAGATCGTCGGGACCTTGCTACTCAATGGAGGCGGTGGAACAGACAGATGCTGACCTACTAACTCAGTGAATGAGCCATGAAAGGGACGATCTCCGCTCAACCATTCATACACGACCACTCCCAATGAATACTGGTCACTGGCTGGACGTGGCTTACCCTGGATTTGTTCCGGTGACATGTATGCCATAGTGCCAGCCATATCCTGTGTGCTCTGATAGTGTGAGCTCTGGGCCACTAAGGCAATACCAAAGTCACTGAGCAAGACTTCATTGTGTCGCCCAAGTACCATGTTTTCTGGTTTGATGTCCCGGTGGATTAGCTTCTCATTGTGTGCATACTGTAAAGCATCAGCCACCTGCTTGACATAGCCGACGATAGTTAAAAGAGGAAGTGGCACGCCTTTGGAATGCTTCTGGCGCAAGGTACCATTCGGGGCAAAATCCATTACCAAGAAGGGAGTTTTACCTTCCATGCCGAATTCAAGCACGCGCACGATGTTAGGGTGTATCAAACGGGCAATTGTGCGAGCCTCGGTGCGGAATTTATCCATTTCCTCACTTGTCAGCCGGGTATGGAGAACTTTGATTGCCGCCTGAGTGCCTAGGTGAATATGCTCGCCCAGATAGACCTCTGCGAATCCACCTTCTCCCAACAGGCGAACCAGCTGATAATTGCCAAATTGCTGTCCCACACGGTCTGCCATAGACGCTTCTCCCTTCTTGAGCGTGCTCTTCCCTACTCTCCCATATCATAGATATGTAGACATTAGGCAAATTGTAGAGGATTAAAGACTTAATGTCAAGAAATTGTATTCGTTTATTCGCTGGGGTATACAAAGCAGCTGTGATTAATGAATTGACGTTTAGACTACAAAGACTTAGCCGAACTATGATGTGAAGAGCAACACCGTTCGGAATGGATCGACGATAGCCTACTCAAGTGGCTTAAAAGGACGACTTTATATACGGGTCTGGCACGTTGACTTGTCAAGCTACGATTGCCAGCGGGAAGCAGATCAGAAGTACCAGAAACGCTTACGTCGCCCACTATAACTCGTTATCCTGGTGATATGCAGTTGCTCTACTAGGCCCGTGGGCGACGTAAGCGTTCTTAAAAATAAGATACAATCGGTTTGCAGATTCGGCGAGAGCGAGTCACACCGATTCTTGTTATAATTAACGGCCGGTGCGCGCCTGCACCCTGCGCAGGAGGGCATCGACGGTCACAGCGATCAGCAGGACAGCACCTTCAATCCACAGAACCCTATCAGCCGGGATACTTTCGAGTGCCAGGCCGTTTTCCAGGCTTCCTATGATGAGAATGCCCAGCACAATCGACCAGACGGAGCCTTTTCCGCCAAACAGACTGACGCCACCGATCACGGCAGCCGCAATGGGGTCAAGCAGCAATTGAGACGGAATCTGGCTGGCAACAGAGTTGCCGCGCGACGCTTCGACGATGCCGCCGACCGCTGCCAGCATCGAGCAGAGGCTGAATACCGCGATTTGAATGCCGACGACGCTGATACCGGCGCGGCGTGCTGCCTCCTTGTTGCCCCCCACAGCGTAGATATGACGGCCAAAGGAGGTCTTGGTCAGGATGATCCAGAAGAGCAGGATCATGCCAAAGAGGAGGGCCGTCGAGTAGGGGACTCCATGCAGATTTTCGAACACAATCACGGCTCCTTCGACAACCACGATGGGTCCGATCACCAGCGCCAGGAACAGTGGGAGTGATGGATTGCGTAGCCCGGCATTTCTCCTTCGTATATAGTTCAGAACCAGGTAACCGGCATAAAGCAGAACAGCCAGTGTAGGCAACCCGACGCCGAGGTAGTCGGGCAGGTAGCTTACAAAGGAACCGGCGATCGCGTTTATAAATGGATTGGCGATTTCTAGCGTTGCCTGCCCAAAAAGTAACGTGATGACCAGTCCCGAAAATGCGATATTGACTGCCAGTGTCACGATGAACGAAGGGATGCGCAGCACCGCCACGAAAAAGCCGTTGAAAGTGCCGACCAGTGCGCCGAACGCCAGTGCCGCCAAAATAGCGACAAAGGCGGGAGCACCCGCCCGCTCCGAAAGATCCGCCATTATAACCGAGCAGAAAGTGGCAACTGCCGCGATGGAAAGGTCGATTTCACCCAGGAGCAGCACCAGGACGATGCCCAATCCAAGAAAGCCATAGGTGGCGGTTTGCAGGAAAAGGTTTGTTATATTCGTGGAATTAAGGAAAAGGCCGCCGCTAATGATCTGGAAGAAAACGATGATTACAATCAGTGTAAGAAGCACAGGGATAAATCCCAGGTCAGCGCGGAGCAACTGGCCTACGGTCTGGCGCTGCCTATACGAAGGCGCCTCTACAGCTTCTGCTGTAACGGGTTGCAGCGCTTCCGCGGTAGGGGTGGTTCCTTTGGTGTTATCAATGGTATCACTCATCGCTTACTTCCCTCCTGCATTGTCACTACTGCCATTGCCATTGCCGGGGTCTTCCGTAAGTTTGCCGAATTCCGCGCCGGTGATAGCGGAGACGACCTGTTCTGGAGTCGTGTTTTTAACTTCAAAGGTCCCCACCCGTTTCCCCAGTCGCAGCACGATCACGCGGTCTACCACTTCAAAAACATCGGCCAGATTGTGCGAAATAACGACGACGGCCAATCCCTGCTCGCGCAGCCTGCGTATGAGGTTCAGTACCTGCCGTGTCTGCGCCACACCCAGAGCGGCGGTAGGCTCGTCGAGCAGCACAAGCTGTGCTTTGCGCAAAATTGACTTGGCGACCGCGACGGATTGGCGCTGCCCACCTGAGAGGACCGAGACGAGTGCGCGCGTCGAGGGGAGTTTGACTTCCAGTGTGCGCAGGACGCCCAGCGCCTGCCTCTCCATGTCCACTTCGTTCAGTGTGCGCCATGGGAAGCGCTCCTCACGCCCGAGAAAGAGGTTAGCGACGACATCCAGGTTATCGCACAAGGCGAGGTCCTGGTATACCGTCTGAATGCCCAGGCGGTTAGCAGCCTGGGGAGTCGTGATCTTGACCGGCTGACCCGCGACGAAGATCTCCCCTTCGTCAGCGGGTCCGACGCCTGAGATGGTTTTAATCAGGGTTGATTTCCCTGCTCCGTTGTCGCCCACCAGTCCGACAACTTCACCATCATAGACCTCGAAATCGACGCCAGAGAGCGCGCGTACCACGCCGAAGGATTTGCCGATGTTGCGCATCAATAAACGGGGTTGTTTTTGGGACGGCTCCAGTTGAGGGGATGACGTGTCACCAACCGCAGGAGTCATGTTTTCAGCCATGGGTTCCTCCAAAATATCGATGTTGGTCACTTTTCATTGAGAATCGCTGATGCTGGCATAGTATACCACTTGCGTGGTGTATCGTGCGAATTTACCTGGCGTCACGTAGACGCCAGGTAAATTCGGTCAGAGCGAGCGCCTGCCAGTTGTCAGGTGTTAGGGGCAGATACCCCCGGCCTTTGAAGGTAGACCCTGACAAACCTGGACGAGAGTGACTTCACCGGTTTTCACCACGTCCATGACGTTCGTCTTATCGATGGCTTCCGGCGTCTCCAGGATGGAGGGGATGTTCACCTTATTGGCATTGGCGGTCTGGCCATTGACCAGGGAGCTGGTGCTGGAGCCATTGCTGATGGCCGCCACCAGCGATGCCGTCGCGCCGGCCTCAAGATTATATGGTTTTAAGACCGTCATAGACTGATTGCCCAACAGAATGTTCTGAAGACCCGAAAGGGTCGCATCCTGCCCGGTTACCAGCACTTTGCCGTTGAGGTGCTGCGCTTTGAGCGCGGCAATGACGGTGGTGGCCATGCCATCGTTCGCAACATAGGCGATCTGGATATTATTCGAGTTCGCCGTCAGCGCTGCCTCCATCTCGGTCTGCGCGGTCGGGTTGTCCCAGTTGGGCGTGAACTTCTCGTTCACGTTCTTGAGGACGCCACTACTGAACAGCGGATCGAGAATATCGTGCGCGCCCTGGGCGAAGAGCAGCGCGTTGTTGTCGGTCATCGCACCGTCGATCATGACCGTGTTGCCCACGCCAGACTTGACGAAATCCTTGTAGTGATTGGCGATGTACGTGCCCTGCAGCTTACCGACCTGTACGTTGTCGAACGAGACGTAGTAGGCCAGGTCGTTGGACTGGATCAGGCGGTCGTAGGCGATCACCGGCACGCCATCGCCTTGGCGTCGGCTACGATGCGGGCCGCTTTGATGCTGTCGTTGGCGGCCACCACCAGGATACAGTCGCCCTTGGTCAGCATTGCATCTGCCTGGGTCTGCTGCGTATCAGGGTTTCCTTCGGCATTTGCATAATCGACCGTCGCGCCCGGCAGCATCTGCGGTATCATTTGCTCCAACAGCGGCCTGTCAAAGCCGTCCCAACGGTTCGAGGTGGCGGTTTCCGGCAAGGATACGCCGATTTTCTTGCACCCTTTGCCGCCATTGCCGTTGGAGCTGGTGGGGGTGTTGCCACCACTGCCACTGCCACCCGTGTTGCTACTGCCGCAGGCGACAATCAAAAAACTAAGCAGAAGAGTTCCAAAGATTGAGGCAAGCGTTTTACGCTGCCTGCCAAATAGTTTCATCGTAATCCTGTCCTTCCCTATACACCTTTCTCGCGAGCAGAAACTGTCAGCCTGGCGCGTCGAAAGGTGTGCATAGCGAGACTAACTTGAACGAACCGTGAACATACACAATTCTTGTCTTCCAGTGACGGTACTTCCCTCCTTTCTTTATGGAGCACACAACGACTCCTTTCAGGGCAACCATCGTGGGTACATGCATATCACTGTAGCATATAATGTGAAGCGGGTCAAAAGCTCGACATCGAGTCAAATTGCCCGGTTTTTCGATGAAAGCGCACCTGTATATGTAATACGTCATCATACCCCAACAATTTCACGTTAAGCCCAGGTTTGCTATCTTCCCAAAAACCTTGTAGAATACATATGGTTCCACAAGTTTCTGGTTGAGTGGGATCATGGAGGAGCTAGACCGGCCTTTTTCTTCTCATGCATCACACATGCCAACCCCCAAGAAAGGTAGCAAGAAAAGCGGAATGACTATTACTACCCGACCTCGCACGATCGGCGAGTTGCGAGAAAGTGGATATAGAGTACTATCAGTCAAAGAAGAGATGCGGAAGAACCTGATCGAGAAGATTCGCAGTGGCGGAGACATCTTTCCGGGCATCATCGGCTATGAAGATACGGTGATACCACAGATCGAAAACGCTATCCTCTCCGGCCAGGATATCATCTTCCTGGGCGAGCGAGGCCAGGCGAAGACGCGTATGGCGCGCAGCCTGGTGAACCTGCTGGACGACGTGATTCCAGTCATCGCCGGGTGCGAGATCAATGATAGTCCGTTTGAACCTGTCTGCAAAGCCTGTCGCGATAAGATCGACGAGTTCGGCGATGATGTGGAGATCGCCTGGCTACCGCGCGACCGGCGCTATGGCGAGAAGTTGGCGACGCCCGATATCACCATCTCCGACCTGATCGGCGAGGTAGACCCGGTGCGTGTGGCGGAGGGCCGCTATCTCTCGGATGAGCTCACCATTCACTACGGCATGATTCCTCGCACAAATCGCGGTATCTTCTGCATTAACGAACTGCCGGACCTGGCGGAGCGCATCCAGGTGGGACTGCTGAACATCATGGAAGAGCGCGACGTGCAGATTCGCGGCTATAAAATCCGGCTGCCGCTGGATGTCTATGTAGTGGCCAGTGCCAACCCGGAGGATTACACCAATCGCGGGCGCATCATCACGCCGCTAAAGGACCGCGTCGGCTCCGAGATTCGCACGCATTACCCGCGCGTCCTCGAACACGAAATCCAGATCATGGAGTCCGAGAGCAATCACTTCATCACAGAGGGCATGGAGATCGTCTTCCCGCAGTTCATGAAAGAAGTGATAGGTACGATCACGCAGCTCGCGCGACAGAGCAACGATATCAGCCAGCGTTCCGGCGTGAGTGTGCGCGTCTCAATCTCCAACTTCGAGAATGTGCTGAGCAATGCCAGCCGACGTGCTCTGCGTTTGAAAGAGCGCCAGGTGGCTCCGCGCGTCAGCGATCTGCCGTCGATCATCGCCTCGACGAGCGGCAAGATCGAGCTTGACACGGTGGGCGACGTGAAAGAGGAGCGTGTAGTGCAGAAGCTCATCAACAATGCCATCCTCGAGGTGTTTGGCGAGTACTTCGAGGTGCGAGAGTTCGAGCAGCTTGTGGCGGGCTTCGAGCGCGGCTTGAACGTCCAGGTGGGCGACGACTTGCCCTCGATGGAGTATGTGAACCAGTTGTCCAAAGTAGGCGGACTCAGCAAGGCCGTCGATAAGCTGAATGGCCGGGGCAGTCCCGCCAGCATCGCATCCTCGGTTGAGTTCATTCTCGAAGGACTGCACCTCAACCGGCGGCTGAATAAGGACGAGGTCAACGGCAAGACACGCTATCACACTAGCCGGCGGCGAGACATATAAAGGAACCTTCCCATGTTTAAACGCTTCTATAAGAACCGTTACGGGTATTCGCGGTGGGATGGGACGCAGCGCATCGAGGGACTCGACGCGGACGATATCCTCGACGCGCTTTCGGATGAATATATCGAGGACGGCAATTTACAGCAGGCGCTGCGGCGCTTGATGCAGGACGGCATGCGCTCGGACGATGGTAAGCGCACGATGGGCCTGCGCGAATTGATGGAGCGCATGCGCAACCAGCGCAACCAGCAGCTCAACCGCTACAATATGGCTTCAGGCGTGATGGATGACCTGCGCGAGAAACTCGAGGAGATCAAGAGTCTCGAGCGCGCGGGCATCCAGCGCCGCCTGGATGATGGGCAGGATTCAGCAGCTCAGCAGCGCCAGCCGGGGCAGGAAGGCCAACCCTCTGATGGGCAGCCCTCGCCCGGGCAACAAAGCGAGCAAGGCGAACAAGGCGATAGCCAGCAAGAACAGGGGCAAGCGGGCCAGCAGGGACAACGTGGGCAGCCTGGACAGATGGGTCAAATGGGACAGATGGGGCAGGGGGGGCAGCCTGGTGAGAGCAGCGATGATCTCACGCCCGAGCAAAAACGCAACATGCTGGAGATGATCGCTAAGCGCAAGCAGGACTACCTGAACCAGCTTCCGCAGGACATTCCCGGCCAGATCAAGGGCCTGTCGGAATACGACTTCATGGATGACGAGGCGCGCGAGAAGTTCAATGAACTATTGGCCAGCCTGCAGCAGCAGATGATGCAGCAATTTTTCCAGGGCATGCAGCAGTCGCTACAAAGCATGACCCCGGAAGACATCGCCAGGATGCGCGAGATGATTCGCGACCTCAATAAGATGCTGCGCGAGCGCCAGGAGGGGCTTGAGCCTGACTTCGATTCCTTCATGCAGAAGTATGGGGATTATTTCCCGGGCGTCAACTCGCTCGACGACCTGATCGAGCAGATGCAGCAGCAGATGATGGCGATGCAAGGCATCATGGATAACCTGTCGCCGGAACAGCGCCAGGAATTGCAGGACCTCATGGAACAACTGATGGGGGATGACCGCATACGCGTCGATATGATGGAACTGGCGCAGAACCTCGAAGCCATGATGCCGATGGAGCAGGTGCGCACGCGCTTCCCATTCAGGGGCGGCGAATCGCTGCCGCTGAATGAGGCGATGCGCATGATGTCACGCTTGCAGCAGATGGAGGGGTTGGAGGATCAGATCCAGGAAGCCCGCCGCCTGGATAACCTGGAAGCTATCGACAGCCAGAAGATCAAGGAATTGCTGGGCGACGAAGAGTACCAGTCGGTCGAGCAGTTAAAAGAGCTCATCAAGGTGCTGGAGGAGGCAGGCTATATACAGAAGAAGGGTAACCGCTGGGAACTGACGGCGCGCGGCATGCGCAAAATCGGGCAGAAGGCGCTCCAGGACATCTTCAACAAGCTCAAGCGAGACGGCTTTGGGCGGCATGTCAGCCCGTTCCGTGGTACGGGTGGCGAACGCCTGGACGAGAGCAAGCCCTATCAATTCGGCGATCCTTTCCTGCTCGACCTGGAAAAGACGTTGATGAACGCGGTACACCGGCGCGGTGTCGGCACCCCCGTCACGCTGGAGAAGGATGATTTCGAGGTCTACCGTACCGAGTTCACTACACAGTCATCGACCGTGCTGATGATCGATCTGAGCATGAGCATGGTCTACAATGGCTGCCAGGCTGCCGCGAAGAAGGTTGCGGTGGCCCTGGAGAGCCTGATCCGCTCGCAATTCCCGCGCGATAACCTCTTCGTCGTCGGCTTTTCTTATATCGCGCGCGAGTACAAGCCGGAAGAGCTGATCGAGATGAGCCGCTTTGATAACGATCGAGGCACCAATATGGCGCATGGGTTCATGCTGGCGCGACAACTGCTGGCACGCCAGCACGGGGTGAACAAACAGATCATCCTGATAACCGACGGCGGGCCTACGGTCTGGTACGAGGATGGGTCGTGGCTGTTCGGTATGCCGCCCAATCCGTTTGCCGAACAGCAGGCTTTGCTCGAAGTGCAACGGTGCACGCGCGAGAATATCACCATCAATACCTTCATGCTCGAAGATGATAGCTGGATGGTGGCTTTTGTCAACCAGATGGCGCAGATCAATAACGGCCGCACCTTCTACGCCGATAAAAATAACCTGGGTGAGTACCTGCTGGTCGATTACTTGAACAGCAAGAAGAAGCTGATCAAGTAAGGATGATGGCGGGAGGGGCCGGTTGATCGGCGGTAATAGACTTCAACCGAAGCCGCAAATCCGGGGGCCACGTGACTTGTACGGGCGAGAGAAGAGTGGCAGGGAGCAATGGACGAGGGCGGCGCAAGCGCCCCAGCCACCCGTCCATCCCTTTCCCGCCCGTACAGGCAAATAGCGAAGGGTCTGGCGCGGGAGGCACTGAGATCCTTCGCTGCGCTCAGGATGACATGGCTGATTTTGGTTGGTAACGTTCATTATCGGCCAAGGGGTGGTCGATGAGCTCCGGGGGCCGATGAATCGGCGGTGCGCGCGATAAATCGGCGCCTACGGGGGTTTTGGGAGGGTAGATTTTGTTGCAGGAGGATGCCCGCGCGGTTTTCATGCGGGGATTGCATCAGCTTGCTCCGGGGGTGACCGAGCGGCAGGTGGAGCAGTTTTTTCTGTACCGGCAGGAGTTACTTGAGTGGAATGGGCGCTTCAACCTGACGGCCATCACTGATCCGGGGGATGTTCTGGTTAAACATTTCCTTGATTCTCTTGCGCTGTTGAGCGTTTTTGACCGGGAAGATGCGCGGGTTCTGGATATAGGAGCTGGTCCCGGCTTTCCCGGTCTGCCGCTCAAGATAGTGCGGCCGCACTGGCGTGTTGTGCTGCTGGAAGCGACTGGGAAGAAGGTGACGTTCCTGCGGCACGTGATCGAAGTGTTGCGGCTGAGGGATGTTGAGGCGGTACATGGGCGTGCTGAGGAACTGGCTCACCGGCGGGAGTACCGAGGCGCATTCGACCTGGTGACGGCGCGCGCAGTGGCCATGCTGCCAACGCTGCTGGAGTATGCAGCGCCGTTTTGCCGCGTAGGTGGGCAGATGATTTTTCCGAAGAAGGGCGACCTAGCCGAAGAATTGGCGCAGGGGAACGCGGCTGCGCGCCCGCTCGGGGCCGTATTGAAGGGTGATAGCGCGGTGACGTTGCCGGGGTTGGATGATGGCCGCAAGCTGCTGGTGTATGAGCAGGTGAAGTTGTGCCCGGAGAAGTATCCGCGCTCGGGTGCGGTGATGGCGAAAAAGCCCCTGGGTTAGCTGGTCGGCAGCGTCAGATGGCGCTGGTAGCCGGTTCTAATCAGGTAATCGTTTCGTCTATATCGGCCTGATCAGATGTGCTGTGTTCCTCTTTTTGACGCTCAACCCGCTCATCCTCCTGTCTCTCCGCCTCATCGTGCAGGTTGTCTCGATACTGGTAGAGATAGTTCAGGAGGGAATACGCAGCCGGCGCACTCATTTGAAGCCGCGCCTGCGGGTCCTCTTCTGATGCAAGGATGAGCTGTGAGCCACTGAGTCTCGAACTTCCAACCGTGTGCGATAACAGGGTCTATATTCATAAGCATTCTCCCTTGTGGCTGGCTATTTATTCACGCGGGTGGCTAATAGCCGCGTATAGCACGGCGAATGACGCGTACCGCGCCGGCGATCAAGGCGCCTTCAACGATCCATCTCAACAGGCTGGGCCGCCTGCGTCCTCGCCGGTACCCTCTGTTTCCGCGGTAACCCCTGCGGTAGTCTCTATTTCTTCTGAACATGGGTCTGATTCCCTCCATTCTGGTTTAACAAACTAACTCGCTCTGATGATAGTACGTATGAATATGCGTTGAGGTAGCAAGCGAGACCGGACAGGCGCAAGCCTTGAGAATCTTCCTGTACAAGGGTACAGTCTGGATTCTGACCAATCGTACCTGAAGCATTGGCGGGTAAAAGGTTACACTGGTAGCAGGATTGAACGGATACACCAGAGCCGCGCTTTTTGGAGGTACGATGTCAGAGCTAGCAATGAAAAGATTGGGTCAGAGTGACCTGTACATCACGAGAGCCGGCATTGGCACGGCGCCAATTGGCTCTACGCCGGAATGGAGAATTAACTGGGGCAGGCAGGATGAGGGGGATGCTTTAAGGGCGATTGAAGTGGCGATTGACAACGGTATTAACTGGATTGACACGGCTCCTTTCTATGGATGGGGAAGGTCTGAGCGGATTGTGGGGAAGGCGTTACGTGGGAAACGCGATAGGGTGTACATTTTTACCAAGTGCGGCACAGTCAGAAATGAGAAGGGGGAGGAAAGCGAAAACCTTACACCTGCCAGTATCCGGCGGGAAGTGGAAGAGAGCCTGAGAAATCTTCAAACCGATCATATCGATCTCTACCAGTTCCACGATATTGATCCCACAACGCCTATTGAAGAGTCGTGGGCAGCCATGCAATCACTCATACAAGAGGGGAAGGTGCGCTACGGCGGGCTCTCCAACCACACCGTCGATCTGATGGAGCGAGCGCTCACCGTCGCTCCGATTACGTCGAATCAGCACCAGTACAGCCTTCTTGCTCGCACGATTGAACGGGATGTGCTGCCATTCTCGGAAGAGCACAACATCGGGGTGCTCTGCTGGTCGCCACTCGCGAGCGGCTTTTTGACCGACGAATTCGACCTGGATAGCCTTGAAGCGGGGGATTTCAGGCGGAGGCATGCGTTTGCCCAGGAGCCGAGGTATTCACTGCTCCGACAGGCGCGCGGCAAGTTGCAGGCTATCGCGCGTGACCACCGCAGGACGCTGGCGGAGCTGGCAATTGCCTGGGTGCTGAGGCAGTCCGCGGTAACGGGGGCGATCATTGGCATTCGCAATGAGCGAGACGCGAGGAGGATGACGGGCGGGCTTGATTGGAGGCTGGATGATGTGACGATGGGGGCTGTCGAGGATGCGCTTGTTGCGATGAACAGAGCTTAGGAGTCTATGAAGGGGTGAGCGATGCAGGTCTTTCTGGAATCCGCGCGCATGGTACTGCGCCGCTTCACAGTTGACGATGGGAGCACGCGCATTGATCCGCAAAGGTTTCACCGAGTTGGGCGTGCAGCGTGTGATTGCCACGACCTACCAGGACAATCTCGCCTCCCGTCGAGTCATGGAGAAGGCCGGTCTGAGGCTGGTGCGAACCTACCGTATGACGGTTGCGGAGCTGTTGGGCAATGACACTGTTCCCACAGCACATCAGAAGAGCTTTGGGACGGGGACGATGTCGAGTATGGGCTGCTCAAGGCTGATTGGGACCAGCAGCAAGCAGCTTCTTAGTCTCCCTTCTGAAGAGTCACCAACTGCTTCATCTCCGTCACTCGTTCTGGGGGCAATGTTGCGGAAAGTTCTCCCCAATATGCCCATGGAGTTGCAGGAGTACCCACAAACATCAAGCCGTCATCGGTCAGACGAAGCGTTTGCCTCTCTGTCGGAACCTCCCACCTCTCAGCACGACGTGCAGCGATCATCTGCCTAATCTGGGCACGCTTCTCTTCGCCCCAGTGCACTTTGGGGCTCGTTGTGTAAACACAAGCCTTCACTTCCTCTGTCAGATAATGCAGATAGAAGATCCGTCGCTGCTGTGGGGAAGCGCTCGCACGAGAACCATGCGGAAGGGAAATCGCATGAAACAACACGTCCCCTGCCTCCATCTCGATGGGGATCGCGGAACTCTCTTCAAACAATTCCTCAGTTGCTCGATGTTCGAGATCCACATGCCCAACGAGATGATAGCCAGGAAGAGCCCAGACACACCCGTTCTCTGGACCTGCATGATCCAGGTAGATATCGGTGGTGAAGTTGGGCACGGGATAGCTTTGTTCCCACGCCGGATCACCATAGGGTGGGTCCTGATGCCACTCAACAGGAGCACCTGCCTGGGCCACTTTCACCACCAACGAATCGTTCCAGGGGTAAAACGCCTGACCCAGACATTGCCCGATGTTCTCTAACAGGTCGGGATTGACCGTGACGGCCAGGAAGATGGGATCGCGCTGCCACATCTCCTCAGACCGCCAGTACGCCTTCCTTCCAGATGCCCCGGGACGATACAGATGGTATTCCCCTTGCCCCGACAGTCCTTGCGCGATCACCTGATCTGCCTGCTCCTGCAACACTGCCAGTTCCCTGCCCGCAATAAGCCTGCGCATAACCAGATAGCCCTGTGTGTGGAAAAAGTCAAGCTGGTCTTGTGTCAACATTCCTGTTCTCCTATTAACTCTCGTCGCTTGTCTCCCTTGCCGCTCTTGATTCCGGCTCATGCTGAAGATACAATAAAAATACAGGAGAATCTTCCTCGTTTGAGGGAAAAATATCCCACATTTTCAGGAAATGGTCGCTATGCAGCAGAGGATTGAAAATGCTTGCCTCACCGAGACCATCGGGCTCTCCAGCGGGGCTGCAGATGCCCGGGCAGGAAGCCGCCCTCACCGGCACAATGAAGTGGAACTGAATTTTCTGGAACGAGGAGCACTCACCTATCTTTTTGGGAAGCAAAAGATCGTCGTTTCGGCAGGTCAATTCATGGTGTTCTGGGCAATCATGCCGCACTACATACTCGAAGCCATTCCAGGAACGACGTTACACTGGCTCACGCTTCCTGCTGGCCGCTTCCTCCAATGGCACCTGCCAGAAGCGATCACCCAGCCACTACTGCAAGGTCAGATGATCTGGGATCAGAAAGAGAGCGAGCGCGAGTCTCAGCTCTTTTCGCAATGGCACCGCGATCTACAGGAACCCTGGTATGACTCTGAGCGTGTCATTCTTCTGGAAGTGGAAGCCCGGTTACGGCGCATCGCCCAACCACTCCCGTCACCTCCCACTCAACAGATGATGACCCGCCTGCCTCGATCTGTGGAAGCGATGGTCGGCTTCATCACAGAGCATTACATGGAGCCGCTGCAACTGGGACAAATCGCTCAGGCGGTTGGCCTGCATCCGGGCTATGCGACGGAACGCTTTCGTACCACGTTTGGGATCACCATCATGGACTACCTCGCGCAGCAGCGCGTGGCGCATGCACAACGTTTGCTCGCGACAACCGAACAAACGGTGCTGGAGGTAGCGATGGAAGCCGGCTTCACTTCAGCCAGCCGTTTCTATGCCACGTTTCAGAAAATCACCGGCCAGTCTCCCCGTGCCTATCGTTCGTCTCTCCTCCCTTAGTACAGGCTACTGCAAGGGCAGACTGCAAACATATGTCCCCCATCAGATGAGCAAGTGTCATCATCCTCTTACTCGTGAAACTTCAGCTTGTCCACGATTTTGTCCACGGCTTTTCTTTCCGCCCTGATGGCGATACCCAGCAGGTTAAGGTTGGCGCGCTCGACACAACGACCCACTTCGCGGTTTGCCGCGTCATGAGTGGTTGAAAACATCTCTTCAGTATAGATGGCAGGTTGGATGCCTCGGGCAAGCGCACGCTCAAGCACTCTGGCTAATGCAGCACGATCTCCCCCATAGACCAGCATTGGCTGACCAATCAGACGCATATACTTATTCGTCTGCTCGTTTTTGGCTTTCGGATAAGCACTAAGTCGGCGTCGGTGAAGGACCAGGCGTCGGGCTAGGGGGTAGGGGAGAGCGCGATATCGACCGGGACGGTCGTGCCGGACCTGGGATCGAGCCGGGAGACGATATTGGCGGCTTGCAGGGTGGGATCAAGCCCATCCGACCGGGTTTGGTAGCGCAAAAAGGCTTGTTGGAGTTGCTACTCGAGCTGTGACTGCTGCTGTTCGAGAGAGAGCGGCGGCTGGAATGCGACCAGCGGCGCAGGTAAGTCGATAAATCTGTTATGGTCACATGATAATCGCTTCCAAGGCGGGCGGGATATGCGGATTGAACTGGCTGGCGTGGGCTTATCCTGGATTTGCTGCATAGCGATGGCCGCAGGCGTATCGCCCTCGAAGGGCGTGTGGCCCGTGAGCATCTCGTACATGACGATACCCAGCGCGTACACATCGGTGGCGGGGCTGACAATGTCTCCTTGCACTTGCTCCGGCGGCATGTATTGAACGGTACCCAACGTCATTCCGGTCGTCAAACGGAACATATCGATCGCATCATCTGGACGACCTACGAGGCACAGGGCAAAGAGATAGAGAAGAGGACACAGAAAAGGCAGGAAAAGTTACAAGTTAGAGGGAATCGCGCTTATCTCCTGGCGTTGCGTGGATAGCGCGCGTCGTACTCGGGCGGGGCCAGGACGTCCTGCACCTGGATGGTTCTGCCGCGCTGGGGGCTGATGGAGACCATGGCGAGCGGGGTTTCCAGCAGTTCTTGGAGGCGTTTGAGATAGGTCTTCGCCGCCGGCGGCAATTCTTCGTAGGTGCAGATGCCCGAGGTGTCGCAAAGCCAGCCGGGGAGCTCTTCGTAAATCGGCTCGCAAGCCGCCAGGTCGGTCTGGGTGGCCGGGAGGCTATGTACGAGCTTGCCGCGTAGCTGATAGGCGGTGCAGATTTTGATGGTGGGAAAGGTGTCGAGGACATCAAGCTTGGTTATGACCGCCGCGTTCATGCCGTTGATCTGCGCCACGAAGCGGCCCGCGACAGCATCGAACCAGCCGCAGCGGCGCTCACGGCCCGTGTTGGTGCCGTACTCGTGCCCGCGGTCGCGCATCATCTGCCCCGCGGCGTCGAAGAGTTCGGTGGGCATTGGGCCGCTGCCCACGCGCGTGATATAGCCCTTGTAGACGCCGATGACGCTGTCGATGGAGTGAGGCGGGAGACCCGCGCCACTCGAGGCGTTGGACGCCATCGTGGAGGACGAGGTAACGTAGGGATAGGTGCCGAAATCGATATCGAGCAGTGCGCCCTGGGCGCCTTCGAGGAGAATGGTCTTGCGCTCGAACAGCGCTTCGTGCAGCATGGCCTGGGTATCGGCGATGTGTGGGCGCAGGCGCTGGCCGTAGCCGAAATATTCGCCGTGGATTTCTTCGAGCGACATGGGAGGCTGGCCATAGATTTGCGTCAGCATGCGGTTCTTCTGTTGCAGGATCGAGGACAGCTTGGCACGGAAGGCGTCGGCGTCGAGCAGGTCAGCAATGCGAATGCCGATGCGCGCGTGCTTATCGACGTAGGCGGGGCTGATGCCGCGCTGCGTGCTGCCGATCTTATCTGCGCCGCGCCATTCCTCTTCCATCTTGTCGAGCAGGAAATGATAGGGCATGACGACATGGGCGCGCTCGCTGATGTAGAGTCGCGAGGTATCGATGCCCTGCGCCTGAAGTTCCTGCATCTCGTCAAGCAAACCTTTGGGATCGATTACAACGCCGTTGCCGATGATACAGGTGGTATTGGGAAAAAGAATTCCTGACGGCACGAGCCTGAAAGCAAATTCACCCTTCTCGTGGACAACCCGATGCCCGGCGTTACTGCCACCCTGGTAGCGCACAACATAATCCGCATGCATTGAAAGCTCATCAACAATTTTCCCTTTCCCCTCGTCACCCCATTGTGCGCCGATGATAGCCAGTACCGCCATTATGTTCGTCCCTTCTGCACTCTACAGACACAAAAATCTTCCCGGGCATTTCCTCTGTTCGCACCTCTGCTATGCTACAATATGCGATGCCCGCAAGTCAAATAGTCATGACTGGAACTGGTAGCGATTCAGCATGTTTTCGAAGTCGGCTGCGTCTATTGCCGGATATTGTGTCTGGGGGGCCTGCAGTTCGATGATATAGGCGTTGTTGTTGTGAACGGTGGCGAAGACCTCGACCTGTTCGCTCACGCCACTGACCGGGCGCGTGGCAATTTCGTAAGACCAGTTCTCGCCGCCGATGGTTCTGTTCGCATAGGTAGCGGTGACCGTGCTTCCAGGGTAGTAGGTTGTCAGGTCTTTGGCGACGAGATTATTGGCGTTGTCGGTCGTAGGGCCTGGTGTGCGGACGACCGCGTAGACGTCGTTCTGGGTCGGGCTGTTGAAGATGACCGTGGCGGTATCGGGTACGGATTGCAGCCAGCCCTGTGGAACCTCGATGATGAAGCCGCGCGCCGCGCATGGATCGGTGCAGAAGGCGAACCCGTTGTCGGCGGGAGGGACGCTGGGCGTTGGCGAAAGCGTCGGTGTGGGAGAAGGGGTCTCCGTCGGAGTGGGGCTCGGGCTAGAAGTGGGACTCGGGCTTGGTATGGCTGTAACGGTGATGGCCGGCGATGGCGTCGGGACAAGCGTGGGATTGTTCTTCCCATGCACGTAGTAGAGGATGCCGAATGCGCCAACGGAGATGACGGCGAGCGAGAGGCAGATTATAGCGATGATTAGCACGGCGCTGGCGCGCTGCCTGGGTGGTGGTGTCGGGCCTGGACGATAGCCACCGCCGGGTGGATAAGTTGGAGGATATTGCGGACCCGCGTAATTGCCACTTTGAAGCGGCTGACCATACTGTGTAGATGAAGGCGGGTAGCCACCCTGGACGGGATAGGCGGCCGGGTAGCTTTGGCCAGGTGGCAGAGCTGAGATGGATTCGGTGGCATCCTGGTAAAATCCGCCCTGTTGTTGAAGGCCAGATGGGATGATGCCAGGCTGGTTAGCGTTGGGGGGCAGCGCACCGGTAGGGTTGGCAGGCGGTGACGCACCGGGCACATAGCTTGCTTCTGAGATTGGCTGGGTTGCGTATCCGCCCTTCAGCAGGCCGCTCTTTCCTGGGGGCGTTTGTACCATCTCGGTCGGCTTGAACGATGGCACAGTTTGTGAGCCGCATTGTCCGCAGAAGACCTCGTCCTGGCCTAGCTCATTCCCGCAGTTTGGGCAAATCATTCCCTATACCTCAATAAACATAGTAGTGCGTATAATTACTATTCATTATAATAACAAACGCCTGGGTTCTTTTCCAGGCGTCTATTATAGCGCATCTGTCCTATTATATCTACTCTATTTGTCAGGAACAATCCGGCATTAAGGTTTAATCTCTGCCTCAAATCGCAGTGGGATGCTGCATAATCCTTCATCAGAATAGTGATGGAAAGCCAGTATCGTTGCATCAACCAGTGGCTTCTGCTGCTGCTGTGTTTGATTGAAGGTCAAATCCATGGATTTGAATGGTCCGCAGACGATCAGCCAGGCCCAGGGGATGCGCTGGCTGACGTTGACGCGTTTCATGTTCTGCCTGTCGGTCTGACTGGGTTTGGCGAAACCGCTGGGGTGACTGTGATAGGCGCCGATGATCTGGTCTGGATAGGCCAGGTCTGCTGCCAAAAGGTCTTCGGGGGCGAATTCGAAGTAGGAGGGCGAGTCGAAGATATTACGGAGTGGATGCACCGCTTCAACATGCCAGTTCCCCGCATCATCGATGCTCCCAATTAATACGCCGCAGGCCTCGATGCTGCGCCGTTTGTAGACATCGAGAAGAAGAGATTGCTTCGCGCTGGCGCTGATGTAGACGCGCGCATCTGTTTTCAAGTGCATATGTTCGACATGTATCCTTTTCGTGCGGTTGATATGTCTTCATCATATCATATGCGGCCGGAACAGGTGGCAGGGTCTTTAGTGCTTGACAAACTACAACATATCATTATAATTACTTTCAGACCTTTCGGTCTCATATTTTTGCGAACAAAACAGACCACTCGGTCTGGCAAGTAGGAGCCAATACTATTATGAGCGATGTGCAAACACAGCGTACGCGAACGATTAGCTGGGAGGATCCCACAGCGGTAGTGCGGTTGGGAAGGACCATCAGCGGCATTGAATACTTGAGGGCGATGCAATCCGGGGAGCTACCAGCGCCGCCTATTGCTGTATTACTCGGTATGTGGATATCCGAGGTGAGCGAGGGGCGAGTTGTTTTCGCGTTGGAGGCGGCCGAATATCACTATAACCCCCTTGGCACGGTGCATGGCGGGGTGATGGCGACGCTGCTCGACTCGGCGATGGGGTGTGCTGTGCAATCGACGCTTCCTGCCGGGACGAGTTATACCACACTCGAACTCAAGGTCAACTACCTGCGACCGGTTACCAGCAAAACCGGGACGTTGTATTGCGAAGGGAAGGTCATTTACGTGGGTGGACGCATCGCGACGGCGGAGAGTCGCCTGACGGATGCCGATGGCAAGCTTTATGCGCACGGGACAACGACGTGCATTGTCTTGCGACCATCGCCTTCGGAGGCGTCGAAGTAGATTTTGTATAGAATTGGAGGAAGGAATTGACGAAAGGCGAGGATACGCGCGAGATGATTCTGGCGAGGTCGGCGCAGCTCTTTAACCGGCAGGGGTACTCCGGTGCGTCCCTCTCCGATATTATGCGTGAAACTGGTCTGGAAAAGGGCGGCATCTACAATCATTTTGTCAGCAAAGAGCAACTGGCGCTGGAGGCATTCGATTACGCTTATGGGCTGGTTGCCCTGCGTGTGCGCGAGGCGCTCACGGATAAAAGGCACGCAGTGGAGCGGTTACGAGCGATTATCGCTGTCTTTCAGTCTGAAGTGGAAGACCCGCTGGTACCTGGCGGTTGCCCGATACTCAATACGGCCATCGAGTCCGACGATGCGAACGAGGTATTACGAGAACGCGCGCGAGCCGCTATGAATAACTGGTTCTCTACCATTCGGCGCGTCATTCAGAAGGGCATTGAGCGGCAAGAAATACGCCCTGATGTCGATGCAGACGAGGTGGCGACGTTGTTTATTGCGACGCTGGAGGGCGCGATTATGCTAAGCAACCTCTACAAGGACGCGGTGCATATGCGGCGGGCAGCGCAGTTTATGGGGAATTATATCGAGAGGGAGTTAGCGCAGAGTAAGTAATAAAGTAATAAATGCGGGCATCAAAACCCCCACCGAGGGCCGATAAATCGGCGATGGGCGCGATAAATCGGCCCCTACGGAGGGCATCAAACTGCTACAATCCTCGGTCTCGGTGCTCGTGGTGTTCGCGGATCATATCGATCACGATGGCGAGCGCTACCACGAATGGGGCATCGACGCCTGGGGCGACATCTACGGCGTAGCTATCGCGGAAGATGGAGAACTGCCGGCCGATCTGGGCCATCAGATTGCCGTAGTTGTCGAGGACGGAGAAGTTCCAGTTCCAGATATCGCCCTCGACATGGAAAACCATGCCGTCCGCTCCCTCGATTTTGAAGCGCTCGCCGAAAAACTTGAACTGCTCGTGCATGCTGGCCCAGAGCTGGCCGTTGCGGTAGATTTCGTAGTGAGGCATTAACGATAGGATGCGCTGCTTGATATGTACGAGTTCTTGCCCCGAGTAGCGGTCGTACATGACCAGGTCGTCGCCGATATGGAAGAATTTTCCGCGGATCTCGAAGACCGGGTTGCCGCTGTCGTCACGGACGACGAAGGCTTCGGTCAGGCTCCAGGCTCGTTCTCTGATATGGTATCGCATAGTTCAGTGTCCTCCTCAAAATGCTAGTTATTGTTTTGATGGGAAGAATTGTTCCGCTGTAAAGTGTGCGCAGGTCGCCTATGTGTAATACGGTGATGTCGGGTGTAAAGTTAGGGGGAACCTGGCTGGCGTATTTGCCTTGTTTTACATGCACCGTCGTGAGTTTATTCCCCATAATTTTCTGGCAGTCGGCGAGGATATCTGGCCTGTCGTCGATCATCACGTAGCGATCCGCCGGATAGAGCCGTTGTATTTCGTCCAGGTGTTCCTGCTTGTGCTTGTAGATCAGGACACGGCCTTCGACTGCTTCTGCCAGGTCGCTGCGAAAGATCTTCTCGGGCTGGAAATGCATATCGCCATCGGAGACTATCACCGTCAGGCCGAGGGTGCGCAGGTGCTGTAACGTTTCCAGCGTGTGAGGGTAGAGTTTGTCGAAGTAGGGATAATTATCGAAGATGGATTTCACGTGCAGGTAGGTCTCATCGTCCATCGCTGACAATGGCGTCTCCTCGCGCAGCCATTTGAAGGGACAGGGGGATATCGATAATTCCCTCCTGCTCGCGCGCCTTCTCGTATAACTCCCAGAAGCGAGCCGCGAGTTTCTCACCCAACCAGACTTTGATGTGTTCATCCAGGTCCACTTTCACATCGTCGTTAGCGATGAGGGTGTTGTCCACATCCAGTAAAAATACGAGTGATGGCATCGTTTCCTTCTTTCACGCCGCATTGCCGATTTCATCGCGGCGAATTTGTTGCGCTCACAGGATTTACCCTTTTAGTCCGTCTCTATCCCCATACGTTACAGTGCCTGGCCCGTAAAGACAAGGGATCTATGTTATTCCGGTTGAAACTTCACTGTGCCGCTCTTGCCGCCGCTTTTGAGGGCAATGTAGGCCTGCTCCAGTGTAATGGTCGTATCGACGCCTTTGCACATATCGTAGATGGTGAGGGCGGCGACGGTTGCGGCTGTCAGGGCTTCGACATCGACGCCGGTTTTGTAGTGGGTGCGCGTGCGCGCTTCGATGTGGATGAGGCCCTGCGAGCTGTCGAGCGAGAATTGCAGGTCGATGTGGGTCATGGGCAGCGGGTGGCAGAGCGGGATGATCTGCGGGGTCTGCTTGGCGGCCATGATGCCGGCGATCTTGGCCACTTCAAGCACGCTGCCCTTCGAGACCTGGTTGGTTTCGATCAACCGCACCGTTTCCGGCAGCAGACGCACGCGCGCCTTCGCGACGGCCTCGCGCGTCGCCTCCGGTCTGTCGGTGACGTCCACCATGTGGATATTGCCGCTCTCATCCAGGTGGGTCAGGTGCTGCGGGGTATCGGATTGATCGGCCATGGCAAGAAGCTCTACTTTTCTCGCGAGGAATAAATAGAAGGGTTCAAGACGTCTTCGTAGTCAAATAGCTCTTCAGACGAGAAGAAACGCTCGATCTCGATGCCTGCCGTCTCGAGCGAGTCGGAGGCGTGGACGAGGTTGGCCTGTACGCTCATGGCCAGGTCGCCGCGGATGGTGCCGGGCGCGGCCTCGCGAGCCTTGGTGATGCCGCACAGCGTCCGCACAGTGTTGACGCAATCAACGCCTTCCCAGCAGCAGGCGATCACGGGCGTGCTGCGCATGAAGGTCTTGATTTCGGCGAAGAAATCGCGTCCGGCCAGGTGACTATAGTGTTCGTCCAGCAGTTCATCGCTGAGCGCTATCATTTTCATACCGACCAGCTTGAGTCCCTTGCGCTCCAACCGTAGAACAATCTCGCCCACCAGGTCGCGCTGGAGTGCGTCGGGTTTGATAAGTACCAGGGTTCGTTCCATGTGTATAGATATCCCTTTCAAAATAGGTTTCGTCGTTAGTTGACGAGTATTTTTGTCCACATAATTGTACCGTGAATCTGGGGAATTGCAAGCCCTGGTATGCTTTTCAAACTTATCGTCTTATGACGATCCTGCTGGCAGAAAAATCTCTTGACAACTGAAAAATGGTATGGTAATTACTATCACAGTGATATATCATCCTGATAAGTATAAGGGTTTACAGGATGCACCGATGCAAAGAGGAGGAAGATGTACGAATTCATTGTGCTGGCTCAATTGATGCATGGGCCGATGCATGGCTACCTCATCGCCAAGATCATCAACGACATGATCGGGCCGTATGCGCGCCTCAGCTATGGCCGGTTATATCCTTTGCTGGCCAAGCTGGAGCAGAACGGCTTGATCGAGGTGGTGAGCGAGGGCAAAGGCGGCAAGGAAGCGCAGCCGCATGATCGTAACTTGCGCAGCTTCAGGATTACCGATGCCGGTCGCCAGCGTTTTCTGTTCTTGATGAACGATACCGGTTCCAATCCTGGCGATTACGCCAAGCTCTTCATGCACAAGGTCTCTGCGTTTGCGTTCATTCGTCCCGCCGAACGCCTGCGCCTGATCGATCACTATATCAACTACTGCCAGACACACGTGTTTCATATGCAGTCAGAAACGGAAGAACTGGTACGGAGAGTCGCCATGATGGAGGAGTGGCAAAGCGAGACGCCGTCCGTGGCGGATGACTCCCCGCACATGGATCATGAGAGCCTGGAGTATGTCGTGGGCGACATGCAGCATGCCATCGACCAGTGGGAGCTCGAGATCACCTGGGCCAGGAGTCTGCAGGAAAAAGAAGTCGCGCGCATGGAGAAAGCCGGTGAAGCGCCTCCCAGCCTGATCGAGGAAAAAGATGAACAGAAGCGCGTATTACTTTTGATGTCTCCGGCGACCTATCGCGCCGGGGCGTTTTTGGGTGCAGCCAAGAAGCTGAACCTGGCGGTTGTGGTGGGCGTGGATTTGCCCGAGACGCTCTCTGAATACTGGCACGTGCCGCTGGGCCTGGATTTCGCGGACGCGCAGAAGTCGGTCGAGACGATTGTGGAGTATAGCAGGGAGCATGTGCTTGCCGCCGTGCTGTCGCTGGATGACAGCGCGACGGAACTGGCCGCGCGAGCCAGCGCCGCGCTCGGGCTGGCGCATAACTCGCCACAGGCGGCGGAGGCGGCGCGCGATAAGCTGCTGATGCGCACGCTGATGTCCAGGGGCGGCGCGCCCTGTCCCATCTTTCGCCCGTTTTACCTGCATAACGACCCCGAGTGGATAGCACGGCAGGTTGAGTACCCGTGCGTGCTGAAACCCCTGCGGCTCTCGGGCAGCAGGGGCGTCATGCGCGCCGATACGCCTGCCGAATTTGCCGCCGCGTTCCAGCGCCTCAAACGTTTGCTGCTGGCCGAGGGCTATGCGGAACACGATACCGCCTTCCTCGTCGAAGATTTCATCCCGGGCTTTGAAGTGGCGTTGGAGGGATTGCTGACGCGTGGTGAGCTGAAGGTGCTGGCGCTCTTCGATAAGCCCGACCCGCTGGACGGCCCTTTTTTCGAGGAAACGATCTACGTCACTCCCTCACGCCTCCCCGGGGAGACGCAGGAGGCAATTGCGCGCTGCGTCTCAACGGCGGCGGCCTCGCTTGGCCTGCGGGAAGGTCCGGTGCATGCCGAGCTGCGGGTGAACGAACGGGGGCCCTGGATGTTGGAGATGGCCGGGCGTTCGATTGGCGGCCTGTGTTCGACTGTCCTGGAGTTTGGATCCGGCATGTGCCTGGAAGAATTGATCCTGCGCCACGCTATCGGGGATGAGTTAGTATCGGTTGAGCGCGAGTCGGGTGCAGCGGGGGTGATGATGATCCCGATACCCGCGGCTGGCATTCTTAAGGGCGTGCACGGCGTCGAGGAAGCGGCGCAGGTGCCGCTTGTTACGGGCGTGGAGATCACCGCGAAATTGAATTATTCGCTTGTACCCTTGCCGGAAGGCGCCAGCTACCTCGGCTTCATCTTCGCTCGAGGCGAAACGCCGGGCGAGGTAGAAGCCGCGATGCGGCTGGCGCACGGGCTGCTGCGGTTCGAGATACGGCGGGAGATACCGGTGTTACGGGCGGGCTAGCGGCGTAGATTTAGCGAAAGCGAGCAGAGAAGATGGAGAATAGCAGAACAACAGTGCGTGCCGGCATTGATATTGCACTTGCGCCGAAGGAGGCGTTCGACGTTCTAGTCGAGGAACTTGCCACCGCACTTGCCCGAGAAGGGATGAGTATGGAGGCGGGTCCGAAGGGGCGCATCGTTCAGGGTGAGTTCGATGTGGGCCAGGTCGTCTCCTGGAAGCCCGGCGAGCTGATCCTGCTCCGCTGGCGACAGGCCGAGTGGAAGAGCGATGAAGTGACGGAGGTCGAGGTGCGGTTCGAGGCGGTGGATGGCGGGACGCGGGTAACATTGGAGCATCGCGGATGGGGTGGCCTGCTCGGCGATCCAGGCGAGATCGCGGGCTGGTTCGCGGGTGAAGTGGCTGCTCCATTATTGCGGGCGATGGCGCCCGCCGGCCTTGGAAACTGGCTGACCGACAGACGGGCGCGCCGCCCGTCTGGCGCGCAGGCACGTGCCGTCTACCAGGACCCTATCTACCACTATCCCAACTTCCACGTGATCCTGGCGGAACTTGCTTTGACTTCCGGCGATTACCTGTTAGAAGTGGGCTGCGGGGGAGGCGCGCTCCTGAAGGAGGCGCTAAAGAGCGGATGCCGCGCGGCGGCGGTCGATCACAGCCCGGACATGGTACGACTCGCACGGGAGGTGAACCACGACGCTGTTGCTGAGGGGCGGTTAATGGTGCAGCAGGCAGAGGCCGACCGCTTACCATTCCCCGACGCTATGTTCACCTGCGCTGCAATGACGGGCGTCCTCGGATTCCTGCCCGACGCGGTTGCGGCGCTGCGGGAAATACGGCGGGTGCTCGGTTGAAGGCGGCCGGTTGATAGCGCTGGGAAGCGACGTCGTATGGCGGGGAACGCCGGCGGCACCTGAGCCGATGGCCTCACGGCTGCACTTCTACAGTGATGACGAGCTCAGGCAGTTAGCCCTCGAGGCCGGGTTCGACAAAGCGGATGTTGTACGGCGCGACCTCGGGCCGTACGCGCGCATAGGGGGCGTGCCGGAGGAGCATATCGCGCTCTTTGAGGGATCGGGCGCGCCGTTCCTGCTTGCTCGAAAGGGCTGAGTAGCGCTCCTAGTGGAGTGTCACCGCTCAGGTGAGAGGCGAGAACGGACAGGCACAAGGCCCCCGCCGCTCCACTCGACCGCCCCCTGTCCCTACAGGTCGGGTGGCCCTCCCCCTCCAAATGAAGCGTGGCGGGCCAGTAGATGTATGGCCCGACGAGGGATTATTATTCCAAGACCTGGATGTTGCCTGCCGCTTTATACCCTTCAAACAACCTTCCTCCCGCGGGTTCGAGGGCCTGCCCGGCAAAGAGAATGAGTTCATCTTTGCTACCCTGGCGGTAGAAGCGGTCAAGTGCCGTTGTGAGTTGTTGGGCTTTCACCGGGTCGAAGCGCTTTAGCGCGCGAATGAGCCATTTCCCATCTCCGCTCCACTGGCGGTGGTACGCCAGCAAGAATTGGGAGGCGACATCGGCGAGCCGGCCGGCGATGAGATAGTTTTCGCCAGGGGTGGAAGTGCCGATGAAGTCATCGAGCGCGTCTGTAACCGTGTAACGAATCCTGGCGATGTCGGCTTCGCTGAGCGCCTGTGGGCCCAGTTCCAGGATGGCGCGCGCGGCGTCCCTGATGCGCTGCGCCGTGCCGTCCCGGTCGCGCAGGATGGCGCCCTCCACGCACATGAGCGGAAGCGCGGGAGTGCGTTCCCGGGCGTCGCTGGCGAAATAGGCCAGACAGGAGTTGAAGTTGTGGGCGAAGGTCTCGATGGGCCAGCCGAAGGCTAGAAACGATTCGCGGTAGGGAGTCCCCTCTCTTGGAGTGATTATCACGATGTCCAGGTCTGAGGTCGCGGTTGCTTCGCCACGAAAAGTGCTGCCCGCGAGGAAGGCGGCTGTGCATTCGGGGAATTGCTGGTCGATGAAAGCGCGCGCGGCGTCGAGGGCGTCCATGCGTTGCTCCTTTCGAAGTTCCATCGCTTTTATTATATCATAGGGGCGCATCGTCCAATTGACCGGTGTATTTTTGGCTCTGCTCAGGTATGCTTCCCGAGATGAGAAGAGCTAATAAAAGAGGTCAACATGAGCGAGCAGACGATCAAGGAACACCAAACCCCCGTTCTCGACCGGCAGATGGTCACATCGCTTATGTGCCAGGTCCTTGGTCGTCAAGAGATCGAGCTGCTGAAGTGGCAGATGCAGGAGATGTCTGACTGGACAGGGGCATCCACGAGTGGCGTGTACCGTGTGTCGGGAACTGGGCTGGATGAGGATCGGGAGGTGGAGTGGTCACTCGTCCTGAAAGTGATCTCTCGCTCGCCTGCGGGGAAAGCTCCTGCTGGCAGCGAGCAGGAGCATGTCCTTTATTGGAAGCGCGAAGCCCTCGTGTATCAGTCAGACCTGCTGGATGATTTGCCTGGCGGATTGAGGGGGCCTAGCTGCTATAGCATCATGGAACGCTCTGACGAGTTGGTGTGGCTGTGGCTAGAAGACGTGAAGGAGTGTTATGGGCCACGCTGGCCATTGGAGCAGTATGCGCGGGCGGCTCAGTGCCTGGGGCAGATGAATGGGGCCTATCTGACCGGTCGACCACTGCCCTCGTATCCCTGGCTGGTGAGAACCGGTTCTCCGCGTGGTCTGCTGGAGCACTATGGCTGGATGTGGAAGATTGTTCACGATCCTGCCACCTGGAAGCACCCACTGCTGCGTGCTACCTTCCCTCATCCTATCGCTTCCCGCCTCCTGCGGTTGTGGGAGGATCACAATGCCCTGCTTGACGTGCTTGAACGGCTCCCTCAAACCTTCTGTCACCTGGATGCCTGGCGCAGGAACCTCTTCGCGGCACCACAGGGGGATGGACGGCATCAACTGATTGCCATAGACTGGGCCTATCCAGGCCTGGGAACCATTGCCAGCGATATTGGCGACCTTTTTGCTGCAAGCTACAGCATGTTCGGGGTCGAAGCATGTGATCCGCGCACACTTGATACCGTGATCTTCGAGAGCTACATGGAAGGACTCTCGGCTGCAGGTTGGCGGGGAGATCGCAGGATGGTGCGCTGTGCCTTCGCCATCTTCGCGGCCCTCAAGTATGGTTGTTATGTGCACTGGCTCTACCAGATTGTCGAGGAGAGCCGGCATGCCTATTGGGAGCGCAGAACAGGGCAGGCGCTAGGCGAGTGCCTTCAGAATCAAGCCATGCTGGTTTACTACTTGCTTGATCTGGCAGACGAGGCTCGCGGCCTGATCAATGTGGTGTGAGAGGAACTGAGCATCTAAAGAGGCCCTGGTGATTACCCATAAATGCGCCGAGCTATGTAAGTCCGGTTTGTTAGACGAATGTACGCGAGATCCTGAGCGCAGCGAAGGATGACAAAATCCTTGGGGGTAATCCTGAGCGCAGCGAAGGATCTCTGGCGAACTTACGGGTAATCACCAGAGAGACCTCATTGTGGCTGACAGCAGAATATGATCTTATAATACTTGAGAGATACTTCTACGGTGTTGGAAAGGTGATACGCGCTCTCGCGCAGGGTAGAGATGGTGGATGAATACTAAAACATCCCTGGAAGAAAGATTCCGCGAAACGGGCGGTAAAAGCCCTTATGTCAGGAGGCTATTCGGGCGTATCGCGCGCGTGTATGATCCCATGAACAGGCTGATGAGCTTTGGGTTGGACAGGCGCTGGCGGGCTTTTGCCGCGCGATACCTGGCGCTGGGAACGGGCGAACTGGGGCTGGATCTCGGCGCGGGGACGGCCGACCTGTCCATTGCGGTCATTCGGCGGTCGGGGCCGGGGACGCGCATGATCGGGATGGATATTACGCCGGAGATGCTGGAGGTGGGACGGCGCAAGGTCGCGCGGCTGGGCTTGCAGGACGTGATCGAGCTGCGTGTGGGCGATGCTGAGCAGATCGATTTGCCGGATAACAGCGTGGATGGGTGCTGCTCCGCATTTACCGTGCGCAACCTGTCCAGCATCCGGCAGGGGTTTCACGAGATGCTGCGCGTCGTCAGGCCGGGTGGGCGTGTGGTCTGCCTGGAAATCAGCCATCCGCCGGGGGCGATCTTTGGAGCGCTCTTCCATTTCTACTTCTACAGACTAGCTCCCGTGTTTGGGACAATTCTCGGCAAAGCTGCCGAAGAGTACAACTACCTGCCGCAGTCGCTGACGAACTTCCCGGATGCTCCAACCTTGCGGGCTATCATGGAGGAGGTGGGTTGGACGGACGTGCGCTACTACAGGCTGACACGGGGTATCGTGGCGGTGCATGTTGGAACAAAAGCACTTGCAAACGAGGCCTGAAGGGAGTAGGATATGGCGCATGGAAGCGAGAGAAGCGTGATGAGAACTCGCACGAGTGGCTCTCATCTCCCTCAAACAAACCCACTGCTCCTCACAATGGGTAAGGTTACGCATGTCAGCCAGTACGCATAGGGCTATACTCTCAAGTAAAAGAGATGGGCTGACTCTGTTCGAAACACCTCCAGCCGAGCCTTTGAAAAGGAGGAGACCATGAGCAACTATATCTTTGACAACGCTGCACCGCAAGCCAGCCAACGGTTCGTCAGCCTGGAGACGCTCTACGACCCCTGGACGATCCGCCACCTTGAAGCAACCGGCATCGGCCCAGGCTGGCAGTGTTGGGAAATTGGTGCTGGTGGCGGGTCGATTGCCAGGTGGCTTGCAGAGCACTGCGGCCCTACCGGCCGCGTGCTGGTCACCGACATCGACCCACGCTTTCTCGTGGAACGCGCAACCCTTGACGACGCTCCTCTTGAGATCAAGCACCACGATATCGGCAGCGATCCCCTTCCGACACAATCTTTTGATTTGATCCACGCCCGCCTGGTGCTCATCCATGTGCCGGCGCGCGAGCAGGCGCTCGAGCGTATGGTGACGGCTCTCAAGCCAGGAGGCTGGCTGGTCATCGAGGACTTCGATGTCACCTTGCTCGACTGCACCTATCCGACGACCGATCCAGAGGCCAGCGCGCTCTTTCAGAAGATGCGCGCGGTCCAGGATCGGCTCATGGCAGCACGAAGTGGCGAGCTGGCCTTGACCTGGGGTCGGAGCCTGTACCGGCGCCTGCGGGCACAGAACCTGGTCAACGCCGGCATGGAGGGCTATCTGGCTCTGCGGCAAGGCAGATCCCCCGGCGCAGACCTGATGCGAGCCAACTTCGAGCAGATTCGGCAGGAGGCCATCACTGCCGGATTCGTCACGCACGAGGAGGTCACGCACATGCTCACGCTGCTCGACGACCCAGACTTTGCCGTCAGCTCATCCGTGATGTTCACCGCCTGGGGTCGCCGGTCCTCCCCTTAGCCTGCCCCTGGTTCAGCGATCGAGAGAGCAGATGGGAAATTGGTGCGAGCCTGCCCCGGTAATATGGAGCAGTAGTATACAAAAAAAGCTGCTCTCCTGTGGTAAAACAGGAAAGTAGTAGAAAGGATTATGCTATTATATCTGGCAAGCAGTGACCCACAGCGATTTATGAAGCCGGTCAACGCAGCAAATAAGAGAGATCACACAACGAAATCAAGGACTGAATTTTCAGTGAATGATAGAAATGAGGGTACTATCCATGCCAGACCATTCCACACTTTTCAATATACAAGGGCAGATAGCGGTGATTACCGGCGGAAGCGGTGGGTTGGGAAGCGCCATGGCTCGCGCGCTGGCTGAGGTTGGTGCGCGTGTTGCCGTTATCAGTTTGCACAGCACATCATCGGCCAAAGTGATTGAGACTATACGGGCGGATGGCGGTGAGGCAATTGGTCTTGCCTGTGATGTGATGGATCGTGCCGCTCTTGAGCAGGCGCGTGAAGAGGTTTTGAGAAGCTTCGGCTCAATCGATATGTTGATCAATGCGGCGGGTGGCAATCAACCGGGGGCAACAACCTCGCAAGAGGTATCTTTCTTTGACCTGGACAGACAGGCAGTTGATAGGGTATTTGACTTGAACTTCGGTGGGACGTTCCAGTGTTGCCAGGTTTTCGGGCGAAGCATGGTAGAGCAGGGACATGGTTGTATTGTGAATATCACCTCGATGAATGCGCTGCGTCCTTTGACGCGCATCCCGGCTTATAGCGCAGCGAAAGCGGCGATAGCAAATTTCACCCAATGGCTGGCGGTGCATATGGCGCAGGAATATAGCCCGGCCATCAGAGTGAACGCGATTGCTCCGGGCTTCTTTTTGACCGAACAAAATCGCTATTTGATAGTCGATTCCAAGAGCGGAGCCATGACCTCGCGAGGGCAGACAATTATCGATCATACACCGATGGGTCGGTTAGGCACGCCAGAGGATTTGATTGGGACGCTGCTATGGCTCGTCAGCCCAGCTTCGGCTTTTGTCACCGGCGTGGTGATCCCGGTCGATGGAGGATTCTCATCCTTCAGTGGCGTTTAGAAAAGAAGGCACCAATGACGAATGACAACGCCATACAAGCCGCTCTCCAACAACTGATCCAGGATGATGCCGTCGGCCAGTTGCGGCGGCGCGATGGCCTCATGGCAAGATTGGGCAGTGAAGATGGTGCGCTCAAACTCGATTGGGTCGAGGGAATAGCACGCCTGCTCGCCGATCCGGTACTGTTGGAGGGGGTAGAAGCGGAGGCGCGAGATATCTGGCAACGCGGGATGCGCCATGTGATCTGGGCTGGCATGGGTGGCTCGGTGATTGCGGTACGCGTCTTCTGCGATCTTGGCTTCTGTAGGGGTGACGACAATGGTCAGGTGACTATCTACCCGCTAGACAGCACCGACCCCGCCGCGCTCAATCACATTGTGCGGGAGATAGCAGCATCGAAGAGTCTGGCGGTGCCAAGCGGGGAAGAAGCATCTGCTCCCAGCATCTTGCGAACGCTGCTTGATGATGTGATGATGGTCGGAGTAGCGCTGGGAATGACCTCCGAAGAGCCCATCACGCACCTGGAATGGTTCACCGACCTTTTGAAGCGGGCCAATTTGCGCCCGGCGGACCATCTGCTGGTGATGACCCTGCCCGGTTCCTATCTTGACCGTTTTGCGAACGAGCAGCAGGCACCCAGCCTTCCACTGCAACCGGATGGGGGAACAGGCACAGGTGGACGCATGAGCGCCCCAAGCACGCGGGTTTTTCTACTTCCCGCAGCCCTGTATCTAACGACCCATTTCCCTGCAGAGCCCGGTCAACTCCGGTCGGTACTGCAACGGGCCTGGGATGAGTATAACCTTGAGCTGGCAACATCTCACCCGGCAGAACATACCTTTGTACAACTGGCCGCCGCTCTGAGCGCCGCAAGCCTCGACGGGGCGTGCCGCCTGCTGTTGAACATGCCGGAAGGCTGGCAAGCGCTTGTGGCCTGGCTCGAACAATTGATGGAGGAGAGCCTGGGTAAAGGGGACAAGGGGATCGTGGTCTTTGACGATCAAACGCTGAACCACATGGCTCCCGGCTATCACCAGGATGGTACGCTGGATGTACAGGTGGTGACTGAAGCGACCCAGGCGGCGCAGGGGCTTAGCTATATCCTTACTCAGCCCTCCCTCGCAAGCAAAGAACCAAAGGATCAACTGGCAGCCCTGGCCGCCAGTTTTCTTGGCTGGCAGTTGAGCATGGCGCTCTATGGCTACCTGCAGCGTATTCCGTTCGCCGGTCAGCCGGCGGTCGAGAACTACAAGGCGAGAGCGCGTGTTTTACGGATGCAGCCCGACCCGCTGCAGGTCGCGTCGAAATGGCGTCCGGCAGTGCAGGAGGGAATCCTGACGCTGCTTGCTCCCCAGGAGGCCAGGAGCCAGGACGCCCTGGTGTATGGCGACTCGCAGCGAGGTAACTCCGCTGCAGCGGCGTTCGCGAGGGCGTTGCAAAAAGCGCTTGCAACTGACGCTACTCGCGAGCATCCTCGAGGCATACACCTGGGCTATCTTGATGTGACCGTCAACGGAAAAGCGGGGGCAAGTTTGTTATCTACGCTTGACGAGCATGTGCATACGATTGGCAACAGGATTTTGGGTATTCCCGTGAAGATACGGCAGGCACCCGCTGCCTATCATTCAACCGAACAAAGCGAGATGGATGGGCCACCGTACCTGGTCAGCCTGCGCCTGGTTGCGCGAAACACAGAAGCAAGTCTGCTGGGGAGCTATATCACGACCTTTCTGCATGCTCAGGCGGTGAGCACATGGCAGGCAATGATGGAAGTCGGTCGTCCTTGCTTTTTACTCGTCGTCGATGGCTCACTCTATGAGGCGATGGAGCCACTTGCGACCTTTTTTTCTCACGTTGAAGAGAATCTTCAGCATACATGAACATGCAAGACCCGGACAGGCACAAGGCCCCCTCCCAACCACCCGGCCGCCCCCTGTCCCTACAGCTCGGGGGGCCCTCCCCCTCCATAGGATGCGTGACAGTCCACTAGAGCAGGCTCAACCCCAGACCAGCGAGGGCTGCCAGCAGGACGACCAGCCAGGGAGGGCATTTCCAGATGGCCAGCAGCCCGAAGGCGGCCAGGGCAAGCACGAAGTCTGTCGGCGCCTTGATGGAGCTTATCCAGACGGGGGAGTAGAGGGCGGCGAGGAGCAGCCCTACGACGGCAGCGTTGACGCCGCGCAGGGCCGCCCGGAATGATGACTGGTTGCGCATGGCTCCCCAGAAAGGCAGCGTGCCGATGAGCAGCAGGAAGGACGGCAGGTAGATGCCGAGCAGCGCGATGATTGCTCCCAACCAGCCGTTGGGGGCGAGGTTCTCGACGGCCCCCAGGTAGGCGGAAAAGGAGAAGAGCGGTCCTGGGACGGCCTGTGCCGCTCCGTAGCCCGACAGGAACTGGCCGGTCGTGACCCAACCCGGCGCGACCACGGCAGATTGCAGGAGCGGCAGGACGACATGACCTCCACCGAAGACGAGCGCGCCGCTGCGGTAGAAGCTGGCGAACAGGGCGAGGGCATGTCCGGGCAGGAGCAGGCCGAGCAAGGGCAGGACGATCAGCAGTGAAAAGAAAAGCACGAGACTGATGATGGCAAGCGCGCGGGGGATCGGCACGTGGAGGGGGGGTGAAGAGGGAGCGGTGGCATCGGCGTCAATATTTCTCAAGAAAATCCAGCCGATGATGCCGGAGGCGATGATGATAACGACCTGGCCGATGCCCGATGCCCAGAGCAGCGTAGCGACGGCGGCGAGAATGGCGAGGGTAGCGCGCGGGCGATCAGGGGCGAGGTTGCGGGCCATGCCCCACACGGCCTGGGCGACGACCGCGACGGCCACGACCATTAGCCCGTGCAGCCAGCCCGTTGAGGTGGAGACGTGAAAGTAACTGGTCGTGTAAGCGAAGATCGTCATTAAGATGGCGGATGGCAGCGTGAAGCCCAGCCAGGCGGCCAGCCCACCAGGTAGCCCGGCGCGCATGATGCCGAGGGAGATGCCGACCTGGCTGCTGGCCGGTCCGGGGAGAAACTGGCACAGGCCGATCAGGTCGCCGTAGGTGCGTTCGTCCACCCATTTGCGGCGGATGATAATATCCTCGCGGAAGTAGCCGAGGTGCGCGACAGGGCCGCCAAAGGAGGTCAGCCCCAGGCGCGTGAAGGCGCCGAGGACTTCCAGTGCGCTGCCACGCTGTGAGGTCTGGCCAGATTCTACAATAGCATCGCTCTCTTGTGTTTGCATGTGTCGAATCTACTCCGCTCCGAGGAAGTCTCAACACTATTATAGTTCCAAAAACATAGCATCCTATTGACTGCTTGCTTTCTTTGGCTTCGTGAGAGGAAAGTTTTTAGAGCAGTGCGTCTCGCTAAAAATAGTATGTCACATTTTCCTTGCGACGGTGTTTTTATCGGTAGCTGTACTACCAACTGAAGAGGAGTGAGCATGTCGCTAGAATCGAACGAAGTGGATAACGTCGCGGACGATACGAGTCAGACAATGCTCTATGAGCGCTATGGGCAGGCTATTTTCGGCTATCTGCGCCTGCACACAGGCTCTCTAGAGGACGCAGAAGATCTGCTCTTAGACGTTTTCCTGGCCGCCCTTGAACGCGATAACCTATCCGCGTTTTCTCCTGGTGAGCAACTAGCCTGGCTGAGACGCGTGGCACATAACAAGCTTATCAATCTTTATCGTCAGGCCAGCAGACATCCGAGCGTAGCGCTGGATTCTATGGGAGAGGACATACTCGACGAAGGTGGCCCGGAACAGCACGCACTCAGGCAAGAAGAGCACAGTCAATTGCGAGTCGCACTCCAGAGGCTTCCGGCATTGCAACAGCACATTCTGCGACTACGCTACGGGGATGGACTGCGCTGCGCTGAAATTGCCCTGCTCCTCGACAAACGCGAGGAAGCAGTCCGCAAGCTCCTTTCGCGCAGCATCCTTGCCCTGCGCCAGGTCTACCAGGCCAATCCGGTCAATCGGAAAACCGAAGGAGAAAGCACATGCTAAACGATAATGATCTACTTCCCGAAGAACAAGGCAATCTCGGCTTGATCCAGGAACTGCAGACAACTTACCGTCTAAGGCCAGAAGAGCAGCAGGTGCTGGCTCGCGTTCATGAACGTCTATCACACAGCTCGCATCCTCTTCCGTCGCCTGATAACGTTGGATTCGATGACCATACACGCTCGCCGCAGCGCGTTACTCCTGGCAAACCGCCTGAGCGGATTGCCGGATCCAGGCGACGGTGGCTCACGCGCCTCAGCGCCCTAGCGGCAGCCATGCTCGTAGTGGTACTGGTAGGCTCGTTGGTGCTCACCTTTTCTCTCATCCATCGCACCGGAGCAGGTTCGCCTCTCGGAAACGGCTTCCATCTTGTATTGGAACCTGTCAGGGGTAGTAATCCCTCGCAGGCCGAAATGCAGATTGCGAGCGAGATCCTCGCACAACGTTTCAGCAGCTTCGGTTTAAGCGGCGCAATCGTGAATGTGGTGACGCTCACCGGCCACCTCGCCATCCAGATGCAACTACCGCATTTCGGCGGTAATGAACAACAGACTATCGAGACATTGGTGCAGACCGGCAATCTGGAATTCTGGAATACCGGCCCATTGCCGCTTCAAACAGGTAAGCAATTCGACCCAACCCGCTATGTACAGTATAATCCCGGCGGTGGGCCACGCTTTACCGGCAGAGACCTCGACCCCAACTCTCTTTTTGTGAGCCAGGACCAGTCTGGCCGCTCGCAGATCAACTTTGAGATGCAGGGCAGCGCCATTGCCAGGTTCGCCAGATTCACTGCCTCAAATATTGGCAACTACCTGACCATCACGTTCGACCGGAAGGTGATCGAGTCGGCAGTCATCCAGAGTACGATCGACGGCCCCGCCGTACTTACAGACAACTTTACGCAGCAGCAGGCCAACGCTATCGTTGCCGATCTCAAAGCAGGGTCACTACCGGTTGCGCTGATGATGCTGAGGTGAAACAGCTCTTCTCCTACTGCCTGAGCTACTGCTAGTGGCGAAGCGGGTCAAACTGACCCGCGATCGGCTCTGCTCAGCAAAACCATGTTTCGGTCAGGTGGGGAACGACTTTGCGCGTTCCATAGTTGCCGATGCCACAGGAGACGCACGCGTCCTGTCCCTGGGCCGCCATTGCCAGCGACTTGATATGGAAAAAGGTTTCGATGGAGTCGGCCGCCTTGCGCTGCGCCTCTTCTACGAGAGCGCTTACCCGGCTGTGCAGCGCGTCCATGCGTGGGTCGGGGTGCTGCCAGCGGTAGGTGTAGGCGGCAGGGTCAAGCTCGCGCAGCCAGGCGTGCCTGCCGGGAGAATCGAGCAGCGCGGAACCGGGCGGGATCAGCAGACGGATAGACAGGTGGACGGGGTCGATGTTTTCGACAAGGTGGCGGTGTTCGATGAAATCGAGCAGGCGGATGTAGCTCTCCAGCGTCTCCCAGGGCGAGAAGGGCATCAGCGAGGGGCGCAGCGCGATGCCGACCTGCTCCACCAGGTAGAACACCTCGGCCACGTCCGCGCCGGTATGTCCTTTTTTCAACCTGAGAAGTACCTCGTCATTCAGGGACTCGACGGCGGAGACGACGAAGAGACAACCATTCGACTTCAATTCCGGCAGCAGGCGGCGATGTTGCAGCAGATGTTCGATCTTGATGGTGGCATCGAAGGTCACGCCCGGGAATTCCTGGCGCAGCGCGCGGGTGATGCGCAGGGCGTGCGTTGGCCCGTTCAGGAAATCGGGGTCGCCGAAGGTGATGTGCCGCGCGCCCTGTCGCACCTGCGCGCGTATATCGGCCAGCACGATTTCGGCGGGCACGGCGAAGAAGCGACCGTGATAGACGGGCGTGATGGGGCAGTGCTGGCAGACGTGCTTGCAGCCGCGCGTCGTCTCCGCGTAGCCAGTTACGCGCGCCTCGCCATTCCAGTCCAGGTGGGCATAGCGTTCGATGGGCGGCAGTTCTGAGCGGGCTGGCACGACCACGGGCGCGCGCTCGATGCTTGGTTTTCTCAACTGCTGGTAGGCGCTGACGCCTGCGACAGCGGGAAGATTGCCACGCGGGCCTTTTTCAAGGGCGGCGATCAGTTCGAGCAGAGGACGTTCGTATTCGCCGCCGATGGCGGAGTCGCCGATGTCTTGCAGCAGGAAATCTTCGTTGAGCGCGGCGTACAGGCCGTAGAAGCAGATGTGCGCCGCCGGGTTGAGCGAGCGGACGCGCCTGGCAAGCGATTCGCCCAGGCGCAAGGCGGTATGCATCGGTACGGCAATGCCAACAAAGCGAGCGCGGGCGATAGTGTCGTCTGATAGCGGCTCAACGGCGGTATCGACGGCGACGGGAGCATAGCCGGCGCGGCGTAACAGGGCAAGCGGCGTGGCGAGATGGTGCGGCTGGTGCCCGAGTTCATAGCAAGAAAGCAGCAGGATATCGCCGGCGGTTCTCATTTCTTGCGGGAAGGTGCGCCTCCGCCCTTCGCGCTTGGGCCAACGCCGACGCCCTCTTCTTCGGGGGTCCAGCCCTCGGGCATTTTGGGCTGCTCGCCGAAGAAAAACTCTTCCATCTGTTCGCGCAGGATTTTACGCGCTTCGGGATCGGCCATGTTCAATCCGTAGTGATTGATGATAAGCGTACTCTGCGCGGGCCACATGTCCCAGGCCTGCTTCGAGACGTTTTCGTAGATGCGCTGCCCCAACTCGCCGGGAAAAGGCGGTTTGTCCAGCCCTGGAAGCTCTCGCCCCAGTTTGACACACATAACCATACGTGCCATGATAGGTACTCCTGATGCTTTCTGTATTTTCGGAAGGACGCAATCAATCGCGTCCCTGGAGACGCTACAAAGTAAGCATGATGCGATTCATCGTCCTTCTACGAATCTTATATGATTGAGTGACCTATGTCAAATGCAGTATGGGCCAGTGGTAGACCGCGTGTCATCTTCATGGGGATGATTGGCAATTTTTCGCATCCTCCCCTGCTCGCGCTGCTGGAAAACGGGGTAGAGGTCTGCGCGGTGGTGTTGCCCGCGGGTGTGAAGGACGTCTCGCAGCCGGCAATACGCCGTATCGAGCCGCCCGCGAAGGCGCGTGCCATGTTGCCGGTGCTATCGTCCTCGCTGTATAGCTCGATAGCGCGCATTGCCTGGGAGCGCTCGATAGCGGTGTGGGAAGTGCAGCGCATGTCCGATGCTGAAACACACGCGGTCTACTCCTCATACGAGGCCGACGCGTTCTGTGTGGCGTGCTTCTCGCTATACATCCCGCGCAGCATTCTGGATATCCCGCGCCTGGGCTGCCTCAATGTACATCCATCCCTGCTGCCCGCCAATCGCGGCCCCGACCCGCTCTTCTGGACGTTCCGCAATGGAGACCGGGTGACGGGCGTGACAATCCACCTGATGGACGAAGGGCTGGATAGCGGGCCGATTGTGGCGCAGGAGCATATCGAAGTTGCCGATGGCATACGCTACGCGGAGCTCGAAGCACGCTGCGCCGAACTGGGCGGCAAGCTGCTGGCGCGTGCGCTGTGGGAACTGTATCGTGGGAGTGCGCATCTTACCCAGCAGGAGGAATCGAAAAGCAGCTATTTACCCATGCCATCTGGCGAGGATTATGTCGTACCCGTAGAGGAATGGACGGCAAGGCGCGTCTATAACTTTGTGCGAGGAGTGGCCGCGAGGGAGCGGCCGGTGACGCTGACAGTGGATGGACGAGTTATAAATGTGGTCGACTGCAATTTCCTATAGCCATGAGGATATAGACGCTTGTGATAATCCAGTATCCGGAGGCCCGCACAGGAGAAGTTATGCGGGTGAAGTGTAAAGCTGGGTGGGTTGATGTGATTTATTAACGTAGATGGAGTTGACGGCAGAGAACTATAGTTTTTATAATTGAGGTATGTCTACACCCGTTCTCGCTACGAAATTGTATATCCCGCGGCCTCGGCCGAACGTGGTCAGCCGCCCCCGCTTGATCGAGCGACTGAACGAGGGGCTGCGCGGCAACCTGACGCTCATCTCGGCCCCCGCCGGCTTTGGGAAAACCACGCTGGTCAGCGAATGGGTCGCCTTAATCGACCGGCCGGCCGCCTGGCTGTCACTGGACGAGGGGGAGAACGACCCCGCGCGCTTTCTGACGTACCTCATCACGGCTTTGCAGTCGATTGCGCCGACGATTGGAGAAGCGGCGTTGGGTGTGCTCCAATCAAGCCAGCCGCCACCATCCGAATCGATTTTGACGGCCCTGCTCAATGACCTGACCACCATACAAGACCATTTCGTCCTCGTCCTGGACGACTACCACGTGATCGATGCAAAACCGATTGACCAGGCCCTCACCTTTCTGCTTGAGCATCAGCCGCCGCAGATGCACCTGGTCATCGCCACACGTGAAGATCCACAGTCCCCCTGGCTCGGTTACGCGGGCGGGGCCAACTCGACCGAGCTGCGCGCCGCCGACTTGCGTTTCACCCGATCCGAAGCCGCTGCATTTCTCAGCCAGGTGATGGGCCTCAGCCTCTCGGCGGAGGACATCGCCGCCCTGGAAGACCGTACCGAAGGCTGGATTGCCGGCTTGCAATTAGCGGCGCTTTCGATGCAGGGCCATCAGGATGTTGCCGGTTTCATCCGGGCATTCGCGGGAGATCACCGCTATATCGTGGACTACCTGGTCGAAGAGGTCCTCGAGCGTCAGCCCACAGCCTGTCCGTAACTTTTTACTTCAGACCTCCATTCTCGACCAGTTGAATGGCCCGCTCTGCAATGCCGTCACTGGCCAGATGGAAGGCAACGCGCGGTTGGAGGCCCTGGAGCGAGGCAACTTCTTTGTCGTTGCGCTCGATGACAGGCGCCACTGGTATCGCTATCATCACCTCTTTGCCGAAGTGCTCTCCGCGCAATTGATGGCGGAGCAGCCCGATCAGCTAGCGACGCTGCATCGGCGCGCGAGCGCGTGGTATGAACAGCATGGCTCAGTGGCCGATGCGATCCGCCATGCGCTGGCCGCCTATGATTTCGGGCGCGCGGCGGACCTGGTTGAGCTGGCAGTGCCAGCTATGGCCCGGAATTGACAGGAAGCCACGGTGCTTGGCTGGCTCAATGCCCTCCCTGGCGAGGTGGTGCGCGGCAGGCCCGTACTGAGCGTTCACTATGCCGGGGCATTACTGCTTCACGGCAAGCTCGAGGGCGTTGAGGTCCGACTGCGGGACGCCGAACAGTGGTTGGACACGAAGACAGACAGTGGTAAACTTACGCTCGCCTCATCGGCTGAGATGGTCGTCGTGGATCAAGAGGAATTTCGCGGTCTACCAGGTATGATCGCCATTTACCGTGCTGCAATTGCCCTGGCTTTGGGCAATGTGGCCGACACCATGACATACGCCCGACGGGCGCTTGACCTCGTTCCTGAGGATGACCATCACCGGCGCGGATCGGCATCGGGGTTCCTGGGACTCGCCTATTGGACGCGTGGGGATCTCGAGGCAGCGCACCGGTCATATGCCGAATGCATGGCTCTGGTGCAGAGGTCCGGGCACATCTCCGACGCTATCGGTTGCTCTATCGCCCTGGCTGATATACGGATTGCGCAAGGTCTTCTGCGCGAGGCAATGAGCACCTATGAGCGGGGATTGCAGCTTGCGGCAGAGCAGAGCGCGCTTCCGCTGCGGGGAGCGGCAGATATGCACGTGGGAATGAGCGAGCTCCACCGTGAGCGTGACGATTTGGTTGCCGCCACGCAGCATCTGCTGAGAAGCAAGGAACTGGGTGAGCACAATGGGTTACCGCAAAACCGCTATCGCTGGCGCGTTGCGATGGCTCGCATACGAAAGGCCGAAGGAGATCTGGCCGGCGCTCTCGACCTGCTCCACGAGGCAGAACGCCTGTATGTGAGTGACTTCTTCCCATATGTGCGTCCTATAGCGGCGCTCGTGACCCGGGTGTGGGTCGCGCAGGGGAGGGTGGGTGAAGCCTTCGGCTGGGCGCGTGAGCGTGGCCTCTCCGTTTCGGATGACCTCAGCTACCTGCGCGAGTTCGAGCACATCACCCTGGCCAGGGTGCTCCTGGCCCGGTCGAAGAGCGACCGTACAGAACACTCCATGCTTGAGGCAATGGAACTCCTGGAGCGCCTCCTTCAAGCGGCGGAAGCAGGGGAGCGGAAGGGAAGCATCATCGAAATCCTGGTGTTGCTGGCCCTCGCCCACCAGATGCAAGGCAACATCTCTGCTGCTCTTGTGCCACTGGAACGCGCCCTGATGCTGGCTGAGCCGGAGGGCTACGTCCGCATCTTTGTAGATGAAGGCCCACCCATGGCGGTTCTGCTCGCGCGTCTCCACGAACATGCGCGGAAACGACCCCGTGCTGCCTTGACGAACGTTCCCCTGACCTACATCGAACGGCTCCGCGCACTGCTGCGCGGAGAACGGGTTCAGGAAGGGATCTCCCCTGCTGCCACCTCCTCCACCTCCTCACCCTCTGCACCAGCGCCCGCCCAGTCGCTACTCGACCCGCTGACCGAGCGCGAATTGGAAGTCCTGCGCCTCATTGCGGAGGGCCTCTCCAATCGTGAGATTGCAGCCCGACTCGTCCTGGCAGTGAGCACTGTCAAATCGTATGTCAATACCATCTACAGTAAGCTCCAGGTGGAGAGCCGCACCCAGGCGGTGGCACGCGCCAGAGCACTCCACCTGCTCTCCGAGTAGTCACCTCCCATCCCTCCTGCATCCACCCCCTCGTCACCAGCACGGAAAAACTTCCACCCCCCATTACCACCTTTTGATGGGTCCAAACCTCCCTCCTGTCCTGGTACACTTCCAACAACAACGATGGAATGAGAAAGACATCGTTGGCAACCAGAAGAGAGAGCATCACCTATACGTGCATGGAGAAGAAAACGAGCATGCCACAGGAGTTCTACCAGATTACCGTCAAGGGCCACCTGAACCCGAACTGGGCCGACTGGTTCGATGGATTGACCATCACTCCGTTGCCCAATGGGACCACCGCTATCTCTGGCCCGGTAGTCGATCAGGCCGCGTTGCATGGCTTGCTCAGGAAAGTGCGTGATTTAGGAGTGCCATTACTCTCGGTCACCCGCGTCAGACCCGGCCAGGCCGATGCGTAAGAAGTTAAAGACGGAGTTGAGGCAAGCGGCTGAGAAAGGAGAACTGCCCTTGCATTGAGCGTGTCAGTATCAGAAAGAGTCAGAAAGAAGAAAAAACGATGGCTACCACCGAACGCATGAGTTCGATCAAGCAGACTGCAACCCTGAAAGGAGACAAACAGATGCATACCACTCGCGAGACCTCCGTCATGAAGGAGAGCACCATGAAGATAACACCCTCGAAGCTCATCCGGTGGACTGGTGGAGCAGCGATCGTGGCAGGGCTCATTTTCGCGGCATATCAGCCGATCCAGCCACCTGAAGTGCTTTCGTCCGTCACTACCAGTGCCTGGGCCATCATCACCCCCTTGAAGACGGCCATGTGCCTCCTCTTCCTGCTGGGCTGGACAGGGCTCTACGCCAGACAAGTGAAAGAGGTCGGTTGGCCTGGTCTGGCAGGCTATCTCCTGTTGAGCTTCAGTTGGGCGCTTCAGTTTGCCTTTGTCTTCGCCACAGCCTTTATCCTGCCGCTGTTGGCGACCACAGCACCCAGATTTGTGGATAGCGTCCTGAGGAGTGCCTCTGGGACGGTGAGCAGCGTGAACCTCGGAGCCCTCCCAGCGCTTTATACGCTCGTCGGGATCTCGTATATCCTCGGCGGCCTCCTCTTTGGCATCGCGACGCTGCGCGCCGGCATCCTGTCGCGCTGGGCGGCCGGTCTGCTTGCCGTCGCGTCAGCGCTGCCCCTCGCGTTCGTGCTGCAACCCGTTGCTGCCTTGATCCCGCCCAGATCCAGCATTTGGCGGCGATGCCGCTGGGGATAGCGGTGGCCTGGCTGGGCTATTCGCTCTTGTCAGAACGGCGAAAGCAAGCCTCGGAACCCTCACCTGACAGGGTAAGCCCCCAGTTCAGCCAAACCGGAGCCGAGTAAGTTCGCTGGAAACGGCAGGGAATGGACAAGCGGCTACACGGCCGCTTGTCTCATCGGGAACCCGCCTCAACCCAGTCAGGCCACTGCGTAAGGCGTCAAACACGGAGTTGAGGCAAGCGGCTGAGAAACGAATGAGTTCGATCAAGCAGACTGCAACCCTGAAAGGAAACAAACAGATGACTACCACCGAACAAACCGCAGTACATAGACCAACGACCAATGGCCACGCCTCCGCGACCGCGCAGACTCCGAAATCAAAGCGCATCGTCAGTGCCAACCAGCGCCGGGCAGAAATCGTAATTGCGACCCTGTTCCTGCTGACCGCGGCCGCCAGTATCCCCGCGGGTTTCTTCCTCGATCCGCTTTTCAACGCCTCCGGCTATCTGGCCTGGGTGTTTCCGCACCAGGGAGCCGTCGCATTGGATGCCGTGCTGTGGTCGATCAACAACATCGGGATCGTCTTCATCGCGGTGTTTGCGTTTCCCGTGCTGAGAAAACTCGATGAAACCCTAGCGGCCGGCTACCTGGCGTCCCGCATCATCGAGGGCACCATCATGATGGTCGGTATCATGGCGACCTTGTCGCTGATCCCGTTGAGCCAGGAGTTCCTCAAGGCTGGTGCGCCCCAGAACTCGTGGTTTCTGACTCTTGGCGACGTCCTCAAGCACGCAAAATTCCTGGGCCTGTCCGAAGTTTCTTTACCGATCCTCGGACTGGGTGGATTGCTCTTTACCTGGCTGTTGTTCCGGTTCCGACTCGTTCCACGGGTTATCTCTGTGGTTGGTTTGATCGGCTACGCCCTGGTGTTTCTCTATAGCATTGCCGGCTGGTTCGGTCTTCTCGACGTTACACCTGGTGCCTCAGGGGTGGGTGTCCTTGTCCTTCCCGTCGCAACGTTTGAGATCATCCTGCTCCCCTTCTGGCTGTTCTTCAAGGGCTTCAAGACACCGGAAGCGTCCGAGCATCCTGTCGCGGAGTGAACGCTCCCGCACACCGGCGGCGGCCAGGAGAGGGGCTGCCATCGGGTGCGTAGTGCCGACTTTCTGACAAAGTACACCTGAGATAGACTTGAAGAAAGAGATGCCGGAAGCTGTATGATCAGCTTCCGGCATATTCTTTGATGAAACCTGATAGCGTCATGCCTGATCTCTGGCGGGTTCTCTTAGCTGATCAGCCTGCTTGAGCCACATGCCGAGTTTTACCAGGAGAACGCCGAGTCCATAGACGGCCCTTTTGCCGAGGTTTGGGCGCTGTTCTGGCAGTTGAACCGCCAGCCGCTGTTGTTCCGCCTCGCGCAGCAGGTCCTGACGATGGGCATTTACCAGCTTTTCGTTAAGGTATTGGTTCGGAGCCATGAGATTGCTTCTTTCAAGAGATTTGTTTCCATACAGCTAAGCTGTATGCTTTTATAAAGGGGTAGACGCAAGTGGGATCGTTTTTTATAGGATGAATCAGGATCAGGCATTTCAGCGCTGTAGAGGAAATTCTGCTCGTGCCAGCGGGCGTACCAGCAATACCGGGCAGGGCGCGTGATCCAGCACGAAGCGGGCCACGTGGCCAACCGATTTAGGGCCGATGGGGGGTTTGTCGTCGTAGATGGTGCGCGGGCAGATGAGGATCAGATCGGCATTCCACGGGCGGCGGCGTTCACGATCTCGCGTTCGGGGCGGCCGGCGCGCTGGATGCTTTCCGCGCCGGGGAAGGCGCGCGCGCCCTCAGCGAGGATCTCCTGAGCGGATGATGCTTCGGCCTGGCGTATCTGCTCGCGGCGGGCGGGCGGCAGGCCTGGTGGCCGCAGGAAGCGTTCGCGCTGGCGCTCTATGTCGCCGTGCGGGCCGGTATCTGTGACGTAGATCAGGCCGATTGCCAGGTTATCGGGCTGAAGCATGCTTGATAGGGCGTTCTTCATCGTTTCAAGGTTGGTGCCATCCAGGCAGCAGAGAACCTTCATGGTTTGCCTCCTTTTACATCAATATTACGACGCCGCAGGATCAAAAGCCAGAGGACAGCCGCAACTGCTGTCTCATTCTCATGGTTAAACCCGTGTATAAAGCAGCTTAGACACATCTTTTTATTAGACGAGGCTAAATTTATCGTGTTTTTCTTCTTTCATCTTCCTGTTCTGACAAGAACGCTTCTTATTTCACTGATTGCAGTACTGACGCTCGTTGGTATTATGACCCGGCCATTTCGATGGAATGAGGCAATGATTGCACTGGCAGGGGCTGGACTTATGCTTATTCTTGGCCTTATCAGTCCAGTTGATGCGGGGGCGGTACTGCTCAAAGATTGGAATACTTTTCTGTTTTTTCTTGGTATGATGAGCCTCTCAGCATTAGCAGAAGTAGCAGGTCTGTTTGATTGGTTGGCTTTCCAGGCAGCCCGACTCTCAGGAAACAGTTCCCGACGCCTTTTTCTGAATACGTTTCTTCTCGGCAGTCTCATCACGATGTTTCTGTCAAACGATGCCACCGCGCTTATTTTGACCCCAATAATTTATAGTCTCGTCACACGGCTTCGACTGCCGGTGCTGCCGTTTCTCTTTGCCTGTACGTTTGTCGCTGATACTGCTTCATTCTTACTACCGGTGAGCAATCCGATCAACATTATAGTGACCTCGCAATTCCCCCTTGGCCTGCTGACATTTCTCCGGCTGTTTTTCTTGCCAGGTGTGCTTGTGATATCGATGAATGCCGGGGTGTTTTTCTTTCTCTATCGTCGGCAACTGCGGGGTAGTTTCGATATGAAGCGCCTGCCTGCAATAGACGAGTCAATAAAGCATAAAACGTACTTTCGCTATACATGCGCGGTCTTACTTTTTGTTGCAGTGGCATATGTGTTTTTTGCCACAGTGCAACTTCCGCTCTCACTTGTCGCATTCAGCGGCGCATTCCTGCTGCTTATAGGTGCGCTTTACTGGAAACAAACCACGCTGCTAAACACAGGCAAGCAAATTTCCTGGTCAATCTTTGCGTTCATTGCCGGCATGTTTATTATTGTCCAGACGGTTGAGAGCACAGGACTCACGGCACAATTTGGTAAATTGCTCCTGCACCTGTCCGGTGGTACCAGCTTTGGCGCGGTCATGGTCGGAACGGTCGGAGCGGCGTTTGGGACGAACCTGATTAATAATGTGCCGATGGCGGTCGTCCTGACCTCTTCACTGCATAGCCTGCAACACGCCACTATAGCGATACAGCAGGGTTTCATCGCAGCTACCATCTTTGGATGTGATCTTGGGCCAAACCTGACAACCGTTGGCTCACTCGCTACGGTTTTGTGGCTGCTCATTCTCCGGCAGCGCAATCTTGATGTATCGGGCCTGGACTATTTCAAAGTCGGTATTATGGTGACACCATTGATGCTGCTCGTTGGAGCCTTAGCAATGTGGCTGTTGCTTATCTAGGAGAGAGGTGTCGGCAGTTATAATAAGAGCGGAACGGAACCTGTTTCCCTGGCAGGAGGAACAGGTTCCGTTCCGCTTCATTTAGCGTTGTGCCTGGTTAGCGATGGGTCAGGGTCGGTTTTGCAGTCATGAATGCTTCCACGTGATTGAGAATGCTGTGCCGCCTGAGAGTGCGGAGGGCTGGGCTTTGACCGTTCCGTTCGAAGTCACCATCACGATTTCTTGTGGGCTAAAGCTACCGAGGGATGTCCCATTGACCATGCTACTGCTGAAATGCACGGTGCCAAAGTTTGCCAGCGGCAGGACTTGAGTTCCACTTGACGGGGCTTCGGCGATCACTTCCGCAGAGGAGAGCGCTGCACCGCTCAACGTTTGCGTCGTCTGGAAATTCCATCCCTGCGTGCTATCAGAGATGGCTAATTTAAAGGAGGAACTGGTGACGGCAGTAGCGCTGGCCGACAGGGCGTCCCCGGCCTTGACGGGTTTATTGATTTGGATGATGGGCTCCTTGGGATAGACTTCATACCACGCGTAGTAGACAGGGCTCCCGCCTTGACAATTGCCCCCGCTTCCCGTTTGCTCGACGGTGCTGCTGTTAAATCCGTCCAGACCAACCCAAAAGACGGAGTAGGTGGCGGTGCTGCCACACTTCACGGTAGGCTGAGTCCATTTGGCAGACACCTTTGTGAATTGCCCACTAGAACCAGATGCCGCATATCCTGACCAGTTGAGGCTCTGTGCCGGTGCTTTCTTGACGAACACTGGCAGCGAGGAGAAATGCTGTGCTGAGGCAGAGACATGTTTCGAACTGGCTGCACTGGCATTGAGAGGCGCCGCCAGGCCAATCAACATTAAAGCGACTGTCAGCAGGGGAAGAAGCGCCAACGTTTTAATTTTGTGCTTCACGGTAGACTCCTTCTTTCAAATCCTTCGGGTCAACATCTTCCGTTACGAGAGGAACACGTGGAAGCAATCTCTAGCCTATCGCAGACAGGGGCACGTCATAAGTAGAAGCTTCCTATGAAAGGATAACCGGTCAAACTTCACCGTGACTTTCATCTCCCTGCTCTTAAATCCATTGAGAGAGACTGGTTGATGTGCATTAATACTGCTGTCTCTTCCCAGGCGTCTTATATAAGAGTGTATCAAGTATTACATAAGACATTAAAATATAAGTACTTCTACGCTCTCTAGATATCAAATGCAGGTAGAAATACTTAGCCTTGTACCGGAGTATAGATGGTGAGTTTGTGAGCTTTGGGCTTAGAGTCGTTTGGTATTACCACTTTTAGCGGCTCTCAGAAAAAAATTCCACTAATACCGGCGCCAGAACTTTTACAAGTTACCAATTCTGTTGACTTCTTATGAAATCCCTGTTATCCTTTTCTTCAGGCAACACAAAAGCCTCATGAAAGGTGGATGATTGATGCAAGTACCCACACCCATTGTTTGTGGCGCAGCGAGCTGCGGATAAACGACTTGCTTTTTGACTTGAGAGCCGAAAATAGAGGTTGACCGAGATTTGAGCCTGTCACTGATGCGCAGGTTCTATTCTGGTTCGTCTATGGCCTCAGGTCGCGAGTGGTGTCGTTCTATGGGTCAGGTGGGTTTTGTTTTCACCTTTGTTGCCTTGTCTACCTCACCTCTGGCTTCTTTCTAGATGCAGTTCTCCTGCGCTTCGCTAGCCCACGTTTCCTTTGCGTTTCAGCATGCATTGTGCTGTCCCTTGAAAGACAAACATAGCGATACCTTCAAGGGTATCGGCTTCAAGCCAGTTGCTAGAAAGAGCCTGTTTTATGTGTAAGCAGTTATATTCGACAACCACGATGGATCTTGTCCTTTCCCTTTGCGCGGCCAGTGTTGTCGCGCCTTCGATGCCTCAAGTGATGTACAACCTATCGAAGCGAAAGAAGAGATCCACCATTGGGAAAAACATACAGAAGAATTCCGCGTTCGGGTGAAGAAGAGTATGCCCGACCTCGTTTTGTGCGTAAACAGCGCGCTTCTACGGAGGAGGTTTTCAAGTGCAGGCACTGCCATCGTTTTGTCTGCCCACCTGCGTATGGCTCGCGCCATCGGAATCACTGTCCTTTTTGTCTGTACTCGCGTCATGTCGATGACCGGCGGCCAGGAGACCGGATGAGCGCCTGTGGGGGAAGCATGGAACCAATAGGCAGCTTTCAGCGTCCAAACGGGGAGCATGTGCTCGTCCAGGGCTGCCTCGATTGCGGCCTGGAACGCTTCAACCGCATTGCCGCGGATGACGATTTTGAGCTGGTGCTGTCCTTGCCGGTACTGGCTCCGCGCACGAGCCACGCGGTGAAGGCGCAGCGTCTACAAGAGGAAGTCGGTGAGGAGTCCGACATGCACCAGGTGGCCTGAGTGGGCTGACTTGAGGAAGCTGCGCGTCCAATTTTCAGCGCACCCATCCGCGAGGGGGTCTCGTGTGGTTGAAGAGTTAGAGACACTCGGCTTCTTTCACAAGCAAGGGGAAAAGGAGACCGCTCCTGTTCCTTCCTTCCAATCGATCGAGGACTTTATCGAAGGCCTGCATTCCAGGAGTCTCTTCGCGCGCGAACACATAGGCCAGCAACAGGCTGACGACCTGGACCGGAAGATACGCGACCTCCTGTGGCAGTATCACACGGATGGCATCCTACCACTGCAAGTGGTGGGGAGCGTGATCTGGGGGATATCCGAAAGTGGGATGGCGAGTGAACGAACTGAATGAACGCTATTGTTCAATTTGTGCTCCATTGTAGTAACGGTGTATAGTACAAGCGCTTGTGAAAAGCGAGCCATTATTCGCAGCTATTTTTGGACAGAACCTGCAGGGGAGGAACCTATGACCGCGAAGCGCCAGGTCACGACCATGTGTCCGATGAATTGTTTACCGACCCAGTGTGGAATGACGGTTGAGGTCGAGGAGAACCGACTTCTGTCGCTCAAGGGAGATAAGTACAACCCGGATAGCCAGGGCTTTCTCTGCATTCGAGGCCGAGCGACTCGGGAGATTTTTGAGAATCCCAAACGCTTATTGCATCCGCTGCGCCGTGTGGGTGAGCGAGGCGAAGATCGCTGGGAGCGGTGCTCGTGGGATGAAGCGTATACCCTGATCGTTGATTCTGTCCAGCAAACGCAGCCAGAACGAGTAGGACTCTGGCGAGGGCACGGCATCGGGACGACAGGGCCGACGGGAACGACGCTGGTCAGCCGCTTTGGCCTGTTGGGTGGTTTTCAGCAGTGGTCAAGCTCGATTGTCTGCTGGGCGATGGGCGGATATGGTTTGGGGCTGACCGGAACGGTCAAGACCAATACGAAAGAGGATATGGCGGCCAACTCGCGCACGATTGTGCTCTGGGGCGCGACGCTGGCCAGCCAGCCTGATCTCGCGCCACACCTGGTGGAGGCACGTAAACGTGGCGCTTACGTGGTGCATATCGATACGCGCCGCACCGAGGCTTCGCGCCATGCTGACGAGGTGCTCCTGCTTCGACCTGGCAGCGATGCCGCGCTCGCGCTCGCGCTGGCACAGGAGATTCTGACAGAGAGACTCCATGACCAAGAGTTCATCGAACGCCACACACTTGGTTTTGCGCCGTTCGCTGCCCAAATCATGGGCTGTACGCCCGAATGGGCCGCCGCAATTACCGGCATTGAGCCAGAGCGCATTCGAGCGCTTGCCCGGCGCTACGCGACCGACACTCCCGCCATGATTGTACTGGGCGGCAGCTCCATGTTCAAGCATCAATACGGGTGGGAGCCGAGTCGTGCCATCTCCTGCCTGCCAGCTCTTACCGGACAACTAGGGATCGCGGGAGGTGGTCTGGGCCAGCGTCACGGAGCATCGCCAGAGAGCATCGGCTTCGCCGATGTGCTGACTGATGTCACCCCTAAAATGCCGGCTGAAGCGGCTATCCCCAGCCATATGGCCAGTATGACCGAGGCCATGACCCGTGGCCAGCTTGATGTGCTATTGCTTTTTGGCACCAACATGCTCTCATCCTTTGCTGATGCGAACGAACTTGCGCGTGGGTTGGATCGGATCAGGCTGATTGTCTCCTATGATCTCTTTCTGAATGAAACTTCCCGGCGTTGTGCTGATCTTGTTTTGCCCGCGACTGCCTGGTTGGAAAGTATTGGTCTGAAGCAGACAGCCACGCATATCTACCTGATGGAGCGCGCACTTGCCCCAGCTGGGGAGTGTCGTTCCCTGCTCACACTCCTGCGCGACCTGGGGCAGCGGCTCCCTGTGGAGAACTTCTTTCCCTGGCGCGACGAAGAAGAATATGTGAATGCGCTGCTGGCCGCGCAAAAGACAGCCGTTGGCGAGGCTCTGACCGTCGCTGAACTTCGCCGGCGCGGGGGCTACTGGCAGAAGAACGGTCTCTCGCATATCGCCTACCAGGACCACATCTTTGCCACACCCTCCCACAAAATCGAATTCTGGAGCGAGCGTGCCTACCAGGCCGGGCTGTCTGCGCTGCCTTCCTATACTGCTCCCGCCGAGGCAGCGTATCCCCTGCGTTTCTGTCAGGGACGCACTCTCACGGCCTTTCATGCTTTCTTCGATGAAGGTCAAGCGCTTCCAATGCTTGCCAAAGCCAATCCGGGGCCGCAGCTCTGGATGCATCCTCAGGATGCGCAGCAACGAAACATCGCGAACGATACCCCTATTGTCATTACCAACCAGCGCGGCCAATTCGAGGCCAGAGCTCACGTGACGGATGATATTCTCCCAGGCGTTGTCTGGATGCGCGACGGTTGGGCTGGCGTCAATCGAGTCACCAGCGGAGCATCGATAGTTTCTCCCGCCGCCAGTACCATTGTCCCGGAGGCTCCTGGAGGACAGGCAGCATATGACTCCTGGGTTGAGGTACATGCCACATGAGGACGATTCTGAGTCGGACTGATCATCCGAGCCTAGCGCTCTACCTCGCTCCTCTGACGAATAACCTTTGGTTCAAGCTGTTTATGTGAGGGCGTGGCTTGCTCGTGCATCTCCTCTTGCGTTGTCGGCAGATGGCTGGTGAGGGCATGAACCATGTTGGCAAGGTTATCGGGTGTGGCCCTGACCTTCTCTGCAAAGAACGCATTAATTTCCGCCCCCAGCAGCAAGATCACGGCGAAGTAGTAAAAGAAGAACAGCAGGATTACTAGCAGTCCGGTCGTACCCGCGGTCTTATCGGTGAAGCTGAACAGAAAGTGGGTGATGTAGAGCGGAAAGAGTGTCAGGTAGAGCTGGAGCAGGACCGCCGCGACCACCGCCCCCAGCCAACTGTCGCGAAAGCTGATGCGCTGGTTGGGAACGATGATGTAGACAGCTTCGAACAAGACCCACGAGATAGCCAGCGAGACGAGGATACTGAACAGGCCGAAGAAGAAGCCATTGCCAGGGATCTGTGTGATCACCGTGTGCTGGAGGACAACCTGGAGCACGGCCGGGATAGAAGAAGCAACAATCATCGGTGCCGTCAACACCATGAAGATCAGCAGCATGACGAGGGCCATCAGGTTCTGTTTGAGCAGTGGACGTGTGCGAGTGTGATAGATGATATCAAAGTATCCCTCCAGGCTCACGAAGAGCCGTGAGCCACCGAAGAGTGCGAGCAGGATGGCGACGATGGTGAACAGGCCGGCGTTGCGCTTCAGGGTGGCGAACGCGATGCTCAGGAACGTGCCCGAGTCCGGGAAGAGGCTTTGCAGGTGTGCAATCAGTTGCTGTTCGGCGGCCGGGTCCAGGTTGCCGATCGTAAACCCAAGTATGGCGACAATAGCTATAAGGACGGGCAGAACGGCGGTGATCAGGTTGAAGGCCAGGGCAGATGCGAAGCCCATGGCCCAATCGTTGTTGAATTTATTGAAAAAGTCTCGAAGGGACCTGGTGGACCTCTCGACGACCGAGGAGAGTGCTGGTGGTTGGCGATCGATTGTCATGGCGGTATTCCTTGTATCTCCTCCTGTGTGACAGGTGGCTTCGTAGAACAGAGCTCGGGTATGGTTCCGCTGCTTCCTACTCACTGCACGCAGCGGCGAGAGAAAATGGCGCACATACCGTAGCGGTTTTGCTTCTACTCGTTTGAGAATTTCCCCATCTTTTTCCAAGAGTCTTCTGCTTCACAAACCATGAGGACGAAGCATTGGAATACTCTCATCTGTTTCCAACGGAAATTCAACGTATGGAGAGTAAGCTCAAAGAGGATCGGAAAAGAATGCGTACACCACAGCATTGGCACATGCTCAGGAGGATACCTTTCGAGCTGAGAGCCTTCTCCAACGAGCAGAGTGCCATCTGATAGAAACGGAAAGAAAACAACACGATGCTTGATACACATAGCACTACGACGACACTCACGACTCCTCCAGATGAAGCTGAGCCGCCGATAGCGCCAGCGGGAAAGAAGCGCTGGTTCGCCCGGCATCGCTTCGCGCTCGGGGGCATCTTGCTCATCTCGGTCGTCATGAACTTCTATGAGTTGGGCAAGAATGGCTTCGGGTCCTATTATCCGGCCGCCGTGCTCAGTATGATGGACAACTGGCATAATTTCTTTTTTGTCGCCTATGATCCAGGGGGATTCGTCTCGATCGACAAACCCCCGGTGGGCTTCTGGTTGGAGGCGGCCAGTGCCAAGCTTTTCGGCTTCAACTCGGTCAGCATCCTCTTGCCCCAGGCTTTGGCCGGCGTCCTGTCGGTCTGGCTCCTCTACTACCTGGTCCGACGCCACTTTGGGGTCGTCGCCGGCCTGCTGGCAGCCCTGGCCCTGGCGCTCAGTCCCATCAGTATCCTGACCAATCGCAATGTGACGATTGATAGCACCCTGACGTTGGTGCTGCTGCTGGGAGCCTGGACGGTGCTGAAGGCCGCTGAGACGGGGCGCCTGCGCTGGCTGCTGCTGACGGCCTTTATCGTCGGCATCGGCTTCAATATCAAGACGCTGGAAGCCTACCTGGTAGTGCCGGCCTACGGGCTGCTCTACCTGCTGGCCGCTCCCCACCGCCTGCGCAAGCGCATTGGACACCTGGCCCTCGCAGGAGTACTGCTGCTGGCCATCTCGCTCTCCTGGGTGGTCGCAGTAGACCTCACCCCGGCCTCGCAGCGGCCCTATGTCGGCTCCACGCAAGACAATTCGGAACTGAGTCTTGCCCTTGGCTACAATGGCATCCAGCGCTTGCTGGGAAGCTTTGGAGGTTTTGGAGGAGGGTCAGGCGCAAACAGAGCCACCAACGGCACTCCGCCTTCTGGGAACAGCGGCAATAATGGCACGTCCTCCACGCCTGGAACTCCCCCCAATTTTGGAAACGGTGGATCTACTAACGCCGGAGGAATCAGAGCAGGCCAACAGCCGCCGTCAGGAGGAGGTGGTGGTGGAGGCGCTGGTGGGCTCTTTGATATCGGGACCCCGGGTCCGCTGCGTCTCTTCACGCAACCCCTGGCAGGACAGATCGCCTGGCTATTGCCCTTCGCACTCCTGGGAGCTGTCGCCCTGGCCTGGCAGCCGCTCCGCTCGGCTGACCCGCAAGGTAGAGGCAACAGCGGCGTTGCCGAGCGGAACAAGAGGAAGCGACGACCACGCTTGCAAAGCGACCGCAAGCAGCAATCGCTGCTGCTATGGGGTATGTGGCTGCTCACCATGGGCATCTTCTTCAGCGCCGCGAGCTTCTTCCACCAGTATTACTTTACGGTGATGGCGCCTGCGATTGCGGCGCTGTTCGGCATCGGTGTGGTGACGATGTGGCAGGACTACCGGCGCGGCGGGTGGCGCGGATGGCTTTTACCCATCGCGCTGGCGGCCACGGTGGCTGAGCAGGTCTACATTCTCAGCCAGTATCCCACGTGGGGGCAGTGGCTGATTCCGCCCCTGATCGTGCTGGGCGGCATTGCCGTAGGCGCATTGATCATCGCACGCCTGGCCCCGCGTTGGCATCTAGCAGCCCCAGGTCGCCGGTTCCTGGTGCCAGCACTCACCGCCGGGGTGCTCGTGCTGATGCTTGCCCCGACGGTGTGGGCGGCCGTCCCCATTCTCACGAGTACGCAAGGCGATACGCTGGTGGCGGGACCGACGCAGACGGCGAGCTTCGGTGGCAACGTTGGAATCGGACAGAATGCGAATAGCTCGGACGCGGCCCTGATTCGCTACCTGGAGGCTCACCAGGGCATGGCGAACTACCTGGTCGCCGTGCTCAATTCGAACGAGGCTGATGCCATCATACTGGCGACGAACAAGCCGGTGATGGCGATGGGCGGCTTCTCGGGGAGTGATCCCATTCTGACGACCAGCCAACTCGAGGCACTGGCCAAGAGCGGGCAGGTGAAGTACTTCCTGATCAGCAGCTTCGGTGGAGGCGGCCAGAGCGCATTGGTCACCTGGATTACGCAGAACTGCAAGGTCGTCCCATCGAGTCAATGGCAATCGAGCGCAACAAGCAGCAGTTCTGGCGGCTTCGGCGGCGCTGAGCAGTTATATGAATATACTGGAGCGTAACACATTGTAACAGAATGGAATATTCGTAATGATGACGCTACAAGAAAAGATTATAGACATCTCTCAAAGGGAACTACTTGCTCACATCTCTTCCAGGGAAGCAGAATTGATGCATGATTATGGGAGCAATAACCTTGCTTTCTTTGGCCAGGCGCCCCAGAATAGCCATTTCCTGGCTCCCGATGGAGAAGGACTGGTCCATTATCGACTGGTGAAGCAGGTCGCCGTCGTGCTCGGGGACCCGGTGTGCGCGCCAGAGGCAGGCGAACAGGTCGTGCGGAGCTACCTGGATTTTTGCGCGAGTCACCATTGGCGCGTCGCGTTCTATCAAGCTTCCCCCGCGTACCTGGCGACCTATCATGCCCTCAGATTGCGGGTTTGGAAGATGGGAGAAGAAGCGATCCTCTCTCCCCAAAGTTTTACCCTACAGGGCTCGGCCATGGCAAATGTGCGCACCAGCGCCCGGCGTGCCGAACGTGACGGCGTTCGCATCTCGTGGTATGAGGGCGTGCCTCCTGCAGCAGTCATGCAGCAACTTGAGCAGGTCTCAAGCGCCTGGCTCGAGCACAAAGCGGGCTCGGATGCAGCGGAGACAGGGTTCAGTACGGGCAAACTGGATGAGGTGATCGAGAGCGCTGAACGGGCTGATGCGATGGCGCACCTCTCCGTTCCATTCCACAACGCTGCGCGAGCCGTTCCACGATTTGTGACCGGAGTAGCAACGACGAGTGCGGGCATGGCGTGCGCTTTTGTGACGTTTACCCCCATCTATGGCGGCGTGACCCCCGCAACGACGACTCCAGGGAATCAGTCGAGCGGTCAGGGGTGGGGATGGAGTCTCGATTTGATGCGCCGTGTGCCAGATGCCACACCTGGCATAATGGAACTGTTACTGGTGCGCGCCCTTGAGCGCTTCCGGTCCTGTGGAGCGCAGGTGGTCAGTTTCGGATCTGGTGGCACTGGCCGATACCAGCCGGGAGATGACGCCTGTCGAGCGCAAGCTTATCAGCTTCGCGACCGACGGCCTCCACCTCATGGAGCATCGTGAGACGCTCTTCAACTTCAAACAGAAATTTCAGCCCTGCTGGCAGAGCCGCTACCTTGTTACCAACACTACGCTGGCCTTGCCCTAAAATCGCACTGGCCGTCCTGCACCTGCGCAACTACTCTGGAGGCGGAGTGGCGCGACTGCTCGTGGCTTCGACAAGCCGTGAGGAATGACGCGATGTGCAACTTGAGATGGAAGGGCTGTGCTGCCTGGAGCAGTACCTGCTGGCAGTTCCTGCGCTACTGCCTGGTGGGTGGCGCGAACACACTTATTGACTTGCTGGTCCTCAATGCGCTCTTGTGGGGCTTTCCCACGAACAATGTGCTGGTGCTGGTGGCCTACAATTCGGTGGCCTACAGCAGCGGCGCAGTGACGAGTTTTTTCTTGAACAAGTACTGGACGTTCAGGCGCAAGCAGCGAACGACAGGGCGGCAGGTGGGACGCTTTGCCATCATCCTGGCGCTTGAAATCCTGTATAGCAATGGCCTGGTGTGGCTCGCAGGGAAGGCGTTGCATCCCTTGATTACCAATGTAACGTTGTGGGGTAATGCCTCAAAACTGCTGGCCGTGGCCGGGAGCGCGGTGCTCTCCTACACCTTCATGCGCTTCTGGACCTTTGCCGGCCGGCCGCAGGATCGACCGAAACAGGCAGATCTGTGACCGAATCGGCGGGATCACTGCAATGACTGTTACGACTAATCCAGATCAGCTTGCCGTAACTGCTCGAGGCGAATGCGCCTATCGGCCAGGGCCGCGAGCTGGGGATCGTGTGTCACCATGATGAGCGTTTGATTTCCCATACGCTGCAACTCTCGCAGGGCCTCCAGCACCTCCATCCCGGTCGCCGGGTCGAGGTTGCCCGTTGGTTCATCCGCGAGCACGATCTTTGGGTGGTTGACCAGGGCGCGGGCGATGGCGACGCGCTGCTGTTCACCGCCGGAGAGCCGCGCGGGTGGGTATTCCTGGCGGTCGCCGAGTCCGACACGCTCAAGCAATTCCTGCGCGCGCTGCTTCAGATCGAAGCTGAGCTTGCGGCGATACGGCAGGAGGGGCGCCATGACGTTTTCCAGGGCGCTGAGCCTGGGCAGCAGGTAGTAGAGTTGGAAGACGAAGCCTACCTGATCGCGCCGGTAATCCGCCGCGGCAGGCCCGCGCAGGCGATGGATCGCCGTATCATCGAGCCAGATTTCCCCGCCGTCCGGGCTGTCCAACGCTCCCAGTAACGAAAGCAGCGTCGTCTTGCCGGATCCCGATGGACCGGTTATGGCGATAAATTCGCCACGCTGGACGTGTAAATTTACATCCTGTAACACCTGGAGCCTTCCATTGGGGATCATGTAGGCTTTACTCAGATTCGCAACGCGCAGGAGTACCACACCTTCTACTACAGGCTGGTCCTCCTGGAGCGTGTCTTTGTCATCTGGCTCTTTATCCATAGTATTGCTCTCCTGGGACTTGCGCTTAATTGCCACTTTGCGAGCGAGTCACCTGTTACCTAATGGATCAAATCCCAGCTCTTGATGGGCTGGAAGACGCTGGCAATTTGAATGAGTTGTGCGACAGGGAGTTTGCCGGTGAGCTGGCACATCATAGCATTTTGATACCACTGCAAGGCGTGATTGCCCGCAGTATCCTGGAACAACTGGCCCTGCCGCGTGCCAATCTGTACAGTTTGGGCGGTCGTCGAGAGAAACGGCACATCTGACGGCTGTTCGTACAGTTGCACATCCTGCCCATTGATGCGGTAATCAGCAACGAAGGTGGTCATCACATCCGGGTCGGATGCATCGGTGAGCACGCCATAGGTGGTTGCCTGCGTATTGGTGGGTAAAACCGCCGGGAGCAATGGCAGCGGCTTGAGACCGGCGTGAGGGTGCGCTAACGAGGCGATAGAGACGCCGTCGATCTGATCGAGTGAGGTCGAAGTATGCACTGCTTGAGTCGTGCCCCTCCAGAGCGTGGCTGCTCCGGGCGCGCTGCCTACGACTGCGATGCATATCAGCAGTACTATGGCGGCGACCAAAGACCCTGCTCGCGGGAGAGCCAGGCTGAAAGGCCGTCTTATCCAGCGACGGGCAGGCCGCCTGCGTATGTAAAGATGCTGATCAGCGCTTACCTGGCTATGAGCCATAGCGCGCAGGGGGGCCAGCGCAGAGGACAGGCGTTGCGCTACGTGGAGTAACTCCTGGTGCTCTTGCGGTGAAAGGACATCAGCAGCGATAATCGCGTCCAGGTTGTCCGGCCAGTTATCGCTAGAGCGATCAGCGTGATGTTTCATGTGATCCCCCTTCCTCTTTGAGAGCGGAGCGCAGGCGTCGTAATCCGCGGTAGAGTAAAGAGCTAACCGTCCCCTCGGGAAGTTGGAGAGACCGCGCGATTTCTCGATTGGTCAATCCCACCACAAATTTCAGGCCGATTACCTCACGTTCGCGCTCTGGCAGGGCTCTGAGATGGGCCAGGAGGATACGTTCCTCCTCACGAGCGATCGCTGCCTCTTCCAGGGAACCTGCCTGGAGATGGACGGCGGGAAGAAGTTGTTCAAGCGAAAGCGTGGGCTTGCAGCGCCGGAAGTAATCGGTGGCGCAATTGCGTGCGATGCGAAATAGCCAGGGGCCGGCCGTGTCCGGCGAGCGAAGATCGTCCAGGTGTAGCCAGGCCTTTTCAAACACGAGCGAGGTCAGGTCTTCCGCGGCTTCAGGGGTTCCGACGAGGAAGTGTAAAAACGCGCAGATAGGCGGGTAATACTGCTGGTAGATGGCATCAAAGCAGGCAGCCTGCTCTCTTGAGAGGCGTTCTTGCTGGTTCTCAGCTCTTCTCAGAGTTGACCATGCTGCAGAAAAGGTGATGCTTTTCATACCTGGTACTTCCTCACATGCTCACTCTGCTCGCAGTATATCATGGATCTGCATGCGTTGTATGGCGCGCAGGGCGGGGATCGAGGCCAATGACGCCACCAGTACCATCAGGAGAATGGCCCCAAGCGCGACCAACAGCGGAGAAACGAGTTGCTGGCTGGCGTGCTGTGTGTTCAAGACCCATTCTGCTATCAGCGCGCCGGGCAATGCGCCCATCAATGCAAATGTAATACCTTCCCGCATAAACAAGCGCTGGACCATGGCCGCCTGCCAACCCAACGCCAGCAACAGGCCAATTTCGCGCTGCCGTTCTCGCACATGCAGCAGCAGTAGGTCGGCTATGCTCAGGAACGAGAGCAGTACAGCAAAAACGCACCCCGCGATTTGTGGTAGTGCCGTTTCCACAAGAACATAGTTACCCAGGAGCGTGCCTGTGAGCGTCTGGCGCAGCGCGAGTATGCTACTGAACATCACAATTAATAGAAGAGAGGAGAGGCAGAGGCTGGTGATTGCCAGCAGCGCCCGCGCTCTCGCCCGTGCGAGGTTACGAAATACGAGCGACCAGAGTGGTGAGGTGAATGACCAGAGAGGAATGCGCCACAGCCTTGCCCTTTCGGAAGAAATCGAAGACCCGGCTCGTAAGATTTCTGCGGGCCGTATATGCCAGATCAGCCAGAGCGGGTAGAGCGCGCTCAGCAGAGCAAGGATGAACATGGCCGGTATCGTCCAGATCACGATCAACCAGATGGGTGTCGCGTTCAAGAGCGTGGCAAGCAGGAGCGCGATGACTGTTCCCAGAGCGCCCCCGATCACTGCCAGCAGCAGGGCCTGTGCCAGGAACATGCGCGCCGGCTGCCAGGGTCGCCACCCCAGCGCGCTCAGTACGGCGAATTCGCCGCGCTGGGCAGCGACGAGTGAGCTGAACGAGACGAGCAGGTAGCCGAAACAGACAAACAGCACGGCAGCGATCAGCAGCAGCCGCGTCAGGCCGAGCTGGGCGAGGTAGAGGATGGAGGCGCCGATGGCGATCCAGCGCTCCTCTATCCATCCGATAGGCGATACAGGCTGATTCGCGCCGAACTGGCCCTGCTTCACTCCCGGCACGTACACCAGCGTTGGCCGGGGCGACGAGCCGAGCGTCACCAGCACACGCAGGTGGGTGCGCTGCTCGATGAGGGCTGCCTCCTGCTGAATGCGCTTCCAGCTTGCGGGATTGGCGGCATCGACCCCGCTGACGCGCACGCGGATAGCGCTGATGATATTATTTCCGCGCAGGCGTACGGCCGTGGTCAGCGTTGTGAGCGCGAGCGGAGGCTGGAGAATGTACCCGGCGGGATTGGTGGTCGGCAGCATATTCGCCGGCGCGACGGGATTTCCCTGCGCATCGTAGCGCAGCACGGCCGGTGGAGAGGTATAGGTGTTTTCGGGGAGCCAGTTCAGCGGGTTGCTGAACTGCGCGGCCAGGGTATCGCCGGTGAATTCGCCGAGGGGATCGAGATAGTAGAAGGCTTTTGGCGTGAAACTATTTTTCCCCTCGGAGATATGCAGCGCTTGCAGATGCCGGAAAGCTACCTCCGGCCCTTGCACGCCACCGGGGAGCAAGATATAGGCTGTGCCTGATTGTCCAGGTGGCGGCGCTGGCTGGTAGGTGAGACCGGATGGGGTATAGAGGAATTTGATACTATAGTAAGCCGGATCTTTCCCGTAGAATGGGACAAAGGGCTGCCAGTTGTGACCGTTCCAGACGATTTCGCGGTTCGTGAAGGCCTGCGGATCGTTCTGTGCAAGTGGAACGTCTCCCTGGAAAATGACCTGTAGAGGAGGAAAGTGCGAAAGGTAAGCGGAACCGCCGCGCGCAAGGACAACCTGTGGGTCTATAGTGGCCGGAGCGATGCGGGCGAATTTGCCCCTGAGCGCTACCTGCCCTGGAAGTGGTTTTTGGAAGAGGACCGGAATATTGTAGTTCGGGATATGTTTACAGTTCGAGGGTGGTGACTGAGGAGTCGGGCAGTCGAGCACGCTACCCAGTTTTGGGTCGAGGTTAATGTTCAGCGTATCCTGAGAGGAGAGCATGCGCCCGGCGCTGATACTCTTATCAAGATAAACAAGCTGATTTTCTGCCGTTGGGTCAATTGCCGCCATTAAAAATGTCCCGCTGTCCACGGTAGAAAATTCGGACCAGGGATTTTGCAGGTCGCTACAAATTACAATCACATTCTTTTGTGAGAGCGCATCAATGACCTGAGCGGATAGGGAATAATTACAACTGGCGAACTGGTAGAAGTAGGTCGTCTGCCGGCGCTCCACGATGGTGCGCTGACCGTTGAACGCTGTAAGCGTCCAGTCCAGGCGGTAATAACCGGGAGCGAGCGCGTCCTGGGAGAAAAGCACCTGTGGCGTTGGCATCTGCACGTAGCCGATGTAGGCTATCGGCGCGGCAACCTCTATACCTGCCAGCTCCTTGATCTGCTCGTATTGCTGGATGCTGATCCCGCCGTCGTAGCCCTCCAACAGATCGGCCGGGATAGAGTTTGTAGAGGCCAGGCGCGCCTGGGGTGGAAGCACAACCAGGTCGTAACTGGATCGCCAGCTCTGGCTGATGATCTGGTTGCCGACAGCGACGGTCGTCTGTATCGTTGAACTCAAGAGAATCAGAGCGCACGCGGCCAGGAGGAAGCCGCTGCTCACCAGCGCGCTTTTTCCCGGCTGTCGAAGGAGCAGGCGAAGTACATAGGGCCACATGCGCTCACCTTTCCAGAAAAATTGCTACAGTACATTACGCAAAATGCTGAAAAAGTATTGCAATCGGCGCAAATCCATGATGAACATAGCTCTCTGGAGAAGTAAAGATCCCAAACCTCTTTATTTACTTGGGCTCTTCTTCTTTCTCTAGCGCGTCTTTCAAGGGGACCAGGTGCTGTTGCAGGGCATAAATTGCGGCCTGTGTGCGGTCAGTCAGATGTAGCTTCGAGAGAATATTTGCCACATAGGTGCGCACCGTCGGCTCGCTGATGACCAGCTCCTGCGCAATCTCGTGATTTGAGCGCCCGCGAGCGATGCGGGTCAGCACCTCCAGTTCGCGGGGAGTCAGATCGTTGAGCGGCGAATGCTGGCGCTGCTGCATCTCGCGCAGCACGCGGGTGGCGACCATGGGGTGTAGCTTGCTCTCACCGCGGGCCGCGGCGCGCACCGCTTCGACCAGCTCCTGGGCGCTGCTCTCCTTTAACAAATACGAGAGCGCGCCGGCCTTGATGGCGTTGAAAATATGCTCATCGTCATAGTACGAGGTGAGAATGATAATCTGTGTGCTGGGCGCGAGGCGCTTGATCTCGCGCGCTGCTGCTACCCCATCCATTGTAGGCATAAGCAAGTCCAGCAGAGCTACATCAGGCAACAGCTCGGTAACCAGTTCCAGCGCCCGGGCACCATCACCGCACTCTCCCACGACCTGAATATCTGGGCGCTGCTCCAACATAAAACGCAGTCCGTGGCGCACAACGGCGTGATCATCGGCCAGCACAACTCTAATCACCGGCAACCTCCCGCGGTACATTGACGGAGATCGAGGTGCCCTGGCCGGGCGCAGTCCTGAGATCGAGGGTGCCGTGCAGCTCCTCAACACGCTCTCGCATGATATGTAATCCCAGGCCAGGCTGCTCTACACCATCATTGGCGGCAAACCCCACGCCATTATCCATAATAGTCAACTTCACCCTATGTTCTTCGCTCACCAGGCAAAGCGAGATCAGCGTAGCGCCGGAGTGGCGCGCGGCATTGGCCAGGGCCTCCTGAGCGATACGCAGCAGCGCGTGCTCGGTCTTGACATCAAGCGAAACCGGCTTCACATCGATCGTCACGGGAATACCCAGGCGCGTGCTATAGGCATGGGCCAGCTTCCGCAAAGCACCTACCAGGCCAAGATTCTCCAACTGCGTGGGGCGTAGTTCCAGCAAAAGCGCGCGCATCTCGCGAGTCATGCTGGTTGTCGTTTGCTCTAGCATGCTGATATGCGGGCGCAGGTCAGCGGACGACGTGCCCGCCTGCGTAGCCTCCTGTAAACCATCGGCCAGCATACGCAGCGAGAAGAGATCTTGCGAAATAGCATCATGCAACTCGCGCGAGATACGCGAGCGCTCCTCCAGGCGGGCGTTCTGCTCGGCCAGTTGTTGGCGCCGGGAGATATTATCCATCAGTTGCTCGGCCATTTGATTGAACTGCCGCTCCAACTGGCCAATCTCATCTTGATGGATCGAAGCGACCCGTGGGGTATAATCTCCACCAGCAAACTGCATGGTTGCCACCGCCAGCCGGCGCACACGTCGCACCAGGCCACGCGTCGTGATCCAGCCAAAAAAGATGCCGACAGGTGTCACAAGTATCAGCAAGAGAATATTACTCAACAACGAGCTCTCCAGCCTCGAAAAAATACTATCCTCGGGTTCAGGAACCTGCAAAAAGATCGCGCCAATCGGACGATGATCCTTGCTCCAGACCGGCTCTGCGGCATATCCCAATGTGGCGGAAGAGAGGTGTTCTGTTCCCGTAGAAGCCCGTCCTGCAAGCGCCGAACCAATCGCTCGCCTTTGCTCAGGCGAGAGAGCAGAAACTGCCATCCCGGCGGAATAGCGTGACGGGGAGGAGCTGGCCACCAGGTGGCCATCTGGTGCAATAAGCAGAGCTATAGTGACCGATGTTGGGTCAAGAGAAGCTGTCGGGATAAAGGGAGCGGAGACGGGATAAACCAGGTTTTCCTGATCAGGTAAGGAAAGCGTGTGAGCTTGCCCAGGGATAAAGCTCGTACGTGGATCAAGCGCCACACCCTGAGCCTGAAGGGCAGCAACCAGGGCATAGGATTGGGCCTGTCGTTGCATTACCACGAGGAAGCTGCTGTACGAAGTATCGGAGGAAATAGCAGAAAGCACGCCCCCTACCAGCACGACGAACAGTTGAAAAGAGAGTACTGAGCCGAGCGACACTGCGACATATGAAAGAGTCATACGCGCGCGCAAACCGGAATGGCGAAACGGGAACAAGAAGCGTAATCGTTTCGGAAGAAGAATAGCCCTGCTTTGCATAGCCCTGCCTCGCTCGTGTATCCGACTCTATTATACCCAAATGACCGTTACAATCTATCACATCTCTTCAGGAGCGCTCATGCGCTCCTCATACATCTTCATGTTAACAATACGTATAGCAATGAATAGAGTTCTCCGTGCTCGGATTTCCTGGCCCTGGAAAAGCCGGGAGCGCGCAGTACGCTCCCAGCCAGCAGGCAGGGGACTACTGCGTCACGTCGCGACGCACGGTCAAGAGGCTCGCCACAGCGACGAACACAACCAGGTAGCTGGCTACAACCAGGAGTGAATGTCCATCAGGATAGGCACCAGTGTCTGAAATTGAGAGCGCGTGCGCCTGGTTGTGAAGGAGTGATGTGAGGTTATTCCCCAGGAAGTAATCAGGAATGGCCTTCAAAAAATCCGACAGGCTGCCTTTAAAGTAGCCAGTCAGACCAGCAATAAGGTTGCTGAGCACGGGCTCAATGGCAAGCCAGACCAGCGGCCCAACGATCCCTGCTACCGTCGAACGGCCCAGCGTGCCAAAGAATAGTGCCATCAGCATAAAGGCGAACCAGTAGAGCATCCCCAGCAGCAGGAACAGAACCAGGTGGCCAACGTGAGCGGCGGTCAAGAAGCTCTGGCCAGTAACAATCCCCGCCAGTTGTGCCATTATCCCCCCGATGGCTGTCCCCAACAGCATCAAGAATAGAAACGTGGGGACGACGTAGATAGCCAGCACAACGATTTTCGCAAGAAGAAACTGCATGCGGGCCGGGCCGCGCGCGAACATCATACGCACGGTGCCTAGACTGTATTCACCGCCCACCAGCGCCCCGGCCAGGATGATTCCCAACACCACGAGCAACTGTACGACTAACTGCGCCTCCATGTTCCAGATACCTGGTATGTTCAGAAGCTGAGACGCTCCATCCAAGATGCGCTGCTTCTCGTGCTGCATATCGGCCAGGGTGGCCGGGTGGTTGATGCATCCGTTGAACTGCGTGCCATCGCAGTTCTGAGGCACAAAGCTGGTGACAGGCAAGCTCGCAAAATGCCAGGTCACTATCCCAATTGCTAAAAAGATGAAAGCAATCACCAGCGTCCCAACGAGGAGCAACAACTTTGACAGCAGGCGGCGGCGCACTTTATACAGATCCATACCGACCAGGCGAAGCAGCTCACTCAGGTAATCTTTGCGCCCCATCACAATCGGCGCGACACGCTTAACATCAGGCCGGGTCTGAGTAGTAGCAATCATTGTTTATCTCACTTTCTTTGAGAGTCGAAACAGAACCAGGATAGGATTTAGCGCGTAGTGGATGCGGTTTCGCCGGCCAGAGTGGTCATGCCGGCTCGCGAGCCTTCGCCGGCCGCCGCACCGGTCAGTTCCAGGAAGAACGCTTCCAGGCTGGCCTCGGACTGATACATTTCAGCGATAAAGAGATTGCACCGGGCCAGCAGTGCGGTTATCTCCCGCGAACGCGAAGCCGGGGCGTCCACAAACAGTGCCGGGAGATCGTGCCGATCGGTGCCACTGCTTGCGCTGGCGATCCAGTTCATATCACCCTGGCTTGCCTGCTGGAGAATGACCAGAGCCTGCTCGTTCTCTTCGGGTGTGCCCAGGCGTACCACGAGCCGCCTGCCCTCGCCCAGCAGTTCCTGCACATTGCCCTGCTTGAGCAGCTTGCCCTTCTGCAAAATGGCTACGCGGCTGCAAACCTGCTGGACCTCGTAGAGGATATGGCTTGAGAGGAAAATTGTCTTGCCGATCGAGGAGAGGCGCAGGATCAACTGGCGCACCTCGTGAACGCCGGCGGGATCGAGACCGTTGTTCGGCTCATCCAGTACAATCATCTCGGGATCGGTCAACAGGGCCGCGCCGATGGCCAGGCGCTGCTTCATTCCGAGCGAGTACTTGCGATAGGCATCCCGTCCACGCGCACCCAGGTCCACCAGGTCCAACACCTCGTCGATGCGCGCCTGGTTAGCCCGGCCCAACTGCATCCCGGAGGCCGCGGCTACCATGAGCAGATTATCGACGCCCGAGAGGTAGGGGTAAAAGACGGGGGTCTCAACGATCGCACCGACGCGCGGCAGGATCTCGCGGAGATGCGTGGAGTTATCCAGGCCAAACAGGGAGATGCTGCCTGCCGTGGGTCGGATCAGACCCAGCAGCATGCGGATCGTCGTCGTCTTGCCGGAGCCGTTCGGTCCCAGGAAGCCGAAGACATCGCCGCGAAAGACCTCCAGGTGCAGGTCATTGACGGCCATCAGGGTGCCAAAAGCCTTTGTTAGCCGAGATGTACTGATAACATGCTCTTGCGAGCGTTCTTTTTCCATAAACTTTTCCTTCTTTCAACACTATGATATTTGCGCCGTTCCCTGCACTTCGGGAGCAATCCGGCCAGTCAACGAAAAGGAGGAGACCGGGTATAGCTTATCCTCTGTTAGCAAGTGTAGTCGCTCGCCCGGAATTTGTGATCAACGCTGCTTGGATTTAGTATCATCATTTTGTTGAGTGGAATTGAGTGCCAGGGAGACCAAGATCCTTCGCTGCGCTCAGGATGGCATGGTTGGGTGAAGGATGATTTGGCCAGCTTTGGTCGTGGAAATTTATGAGGGCGAAGGAAGGCTCGACGGATGAGCGGGTCTATGGTATCATCATAGCCGCAATCATACGCTTACGTTAAAGGACTGAGAACGCTGTGTATCTGAAACGTCTGGAAATGCTGGGCTTCAAGAGCTTCGCCCCGCGAACTGTGCTTGAGTTTAGCACGGGGATCACGACCATCGTGGGGCCGAACGGAGCGGGGAAGTCGAATGTCGCGGACGCGGTGCGCTGGGTGCTTGGCGAGCAGAGTATGCGCCAGTTGCGCGGGAAGAAGGGCGAGGATATCATTTTCGCGGGCGGCCATGGCAGGTCAGCGCTGGGCATGGCCGAAGTATCGCTGACGCTGGATAACAGCACCGGCTGGGTGCCCTCGGAGTACAGCGAGCTGACGGTGACGCGCCGCAGTTATCGATCGGGTGAGAACGAATACCTCATCAACAAGCAGAGAGTACGCCTCAAAGATGTCGTCCTGCTGCTCGCGCAGGCGCGCATCGGACACGATTCCTATACCGTCGTCGGGCAGGGCCTGATCGATGCTGCCTTGAGCCTGCGGGCCGAGGAGCGGCGGGGGCTGTTCGAGGACGCGGCGGGCATTCGCCCCTACCAGGTGCAGCGCGCCGATTCGGAGGGCCGTCTGCGCCAGACCGAGAGCAACCTGGAACGCCTGCGCGATATTGTGGGCGAGATCGAGCCGCGCCTGGAGCCACTGGCGGAGCAGGCGCGTCGCGCGATAGAACACAGGCAACTGAACAGCGAACTGCAGAATGTGCTGCTCACCTGGTATGCCCTGCAGTGGCGGCGCCTGCGCACGACCCAGGAACGCACTGAGGCCGAGGAGCAGGCGATGGCCGAGCGTGTGCAGAGCGGCGAGCGCGCCTTGCAGGGCCTCGATGAACGCCGTGAAGCGCTGCGGGTACTCAGGCTAGGGGCGCAGAATGCCATCGCGCAAGCGCGCGAGGAGTATAACCAGGGGCTGGCGAGCGCGCAGCAGATCGAACGCGAGATGGCCGTGAGCCAGGAGCGCATGATTGGCCTGCAGCGCCAGCGCGAGGAACAGCAGCAGGAGGAGCGGCGGCTGCGCGAGCGGCTGATAGCGGCCCAGCAACACCTGATCGACCTGGAAGAGCAGTGTGAGCAGGCTGACGAGTTTATCGATAGCGATGCCGCGGCTCTGGCCACATTCGAGGGCCAGGTCGCGCAGGCACAAAAAGCATTTGAGGCGGAGGAACGGCATCTGCGGAATGCGCAGAGCGAGCTGATCCAGGTGCAGGCGCGCCTGGGGGCCAGCCAGTCTGACCTGGGCAGGCAGCAGAAGCACCTTGGAGAGCGCAACCAGGTGCTCGCGGCGAGGCGCGAGAGCATTTCCCAGGCGCAGCAGGACAAACGCACGCAGGAGACCCGCATGGTGGAGGAACGCGCGCGGCTCGATACGGCGCGCCAGGAAGAGCAGCAGATCACACAGCGCAGACAGGTCATCGGGCGCCAGATAGGGGATGCGCAGCAGGAAATCGAGCGGCTGAAGCAAGCGTTGAGCGAGGCGGAGCGGCAGAGGCGCATCGTCGTCGACCGGCTCAATATGCTCAAAAACTGGCGAAGCAGCCTGAGCGGCTATAGCGACGGGGTGCGGGCACTGCTGCGCGCTCCCGCGGGCAGGCTCCCCGGGCTGCTTGGGCCTGTACCGCAGTTGGGCTACGCTCCCGCCGGGTTAGAAACCGCGCTTGAAACCGCGCTTGGCTCTTATCTACAGGCGGTTGTAGTGCAGACAGGCGATGATGCGCGCGCCTGTCTAGATTACCTGCGGTCAACGAACGCCGGGAAAGCCATGATCGCCTGGTTGGAGGACGCGCGCGAAATGGATGAAGCGCGTGATCAAGAGGAAGTCGTCGCCCTTGAGCGCTTGCTGGCAGATGCGCCGGATTTGAAAGAGCAGGTGAAGGGACTGGCGTGGCGCCTGATACAGTGCGAGCGGCGTTACCTGCCGCTCTTCCGGCGTATGCTGCGCGGCACGCTGGTTGTGCAAGATATCGAGACGGCACGCGCGCTGCTCGGGCGCATTGCCAATCTGCCGCACTCGGAGCGGCGCCTGGACCAGTTTGTCACGCTGCGAGGGGAGGCGCTGCACGCTGATGGCTGGCTGGCCGGCGGAAGCAGCAAAGAGGGTGGTCAGCAGGGTGTACTGGCCTACGAGCGCGAATTGCGAGAATTACCGGCCCAACTTGATACCCACCTGGCGTTGATTAACGAGTTGAACGAGAACATCAGCGAGTCCCAGCGTGCGCAGGAAGCCAGGCGCGCCGAGCAGAACGCTATCGAAAAGGAGCTGCAGCGCAACGCCAGCCGCGCGAGCGAGATCAATAAAGCCGTGACTTCGACGCAGCGCGAACTGGATCGCTTGCAAGCCGAACTGCAACTGTCCCTCTCGGTCGAGCACCAGCTCGCGGCAGAGATAGCCGGACTGGAGCAGGAGGTGCAATCGGCCATCGAACGCGTGGGCGCGCACGAGAAGTCGCAGCGAGAAATGGCCGGACTGGTCGAGGAACTGCAATACGAAATGGAGGAGCGCACGCTGGTATTTCGCCGCCAGCAGGATGACCTGGGCAAGGCGCGCACCGCGCTGGCCGTCAAACGGCAGGAAGCGAAGGCGCTGCGCCAGCAACTTGCTACGCAGCAGGCAGCCGCGCAGGACTTGAAGGCGCAGATCGAGCAGCGGATGGCCAGAGCGAAAGAGGCCGAGACGCAGTACCTGGCGCTGCAGGCTGCGGTGGAGACGTATCACGCAGGTCTGGAGGAGGCGCGCGAGCAGGCACGGCAGTTGCTGAACGCGCTACAAGGCGCGGAGGCGCAGGCCGGTGAGTATGATAGACAGATACTTGATCTCGAGCAGGATGCGCTAGAAGTGAGACATGCCCACAACGAGTTGGAAGTCGGCTATCGCCAGTGTTTGCTCAGCAGCCAGAAGGCGCGCGATGCCGTTGCCAGCTTGCTGGAGCAGTTGCAGGAAGAAGTGGGCGTGACCGATCCTGTTGAACTGGTGCGATATGCAGCGCGCGCAAATATCTCCAGCGGGGAAGAGGACTCCGGCGAGCCGGCGAGTGCAGCGGCTGCTCTTTCAGTGGAGGCGGGCGGGGAAGAAGCCTGGCAGGCGCAAAGCGATGTGACGGTGCTGTCGGAGGAAGAGGAGGCGCAGCTTCGCAAATTGCGCAGGCGCGTCGATACGCTGCGCAGCCGGCTGCGCGCGCTGGGCGGCTTCGATCCCGATGCGCCGCAGCAGTACGAAGAGACGCGCACACGCTACGAATTTCTCAGCACGCAAATAGCGGATATGGAGCAGGCGGCCCTGCAATTGCGCGCGATCATCGAGCAGCTTGACGTGACGATGGCGCGCCAATTCGAGATAACGTTTCAATCGGTCAACGCGCGCTTCGGCGAGCATTTCACCACGCTGTTCAATGGAGGCCAGGCGCGGCTCGAGTTGACCGTTGCGAAACAGCAGGAGGATGACGATGGGGCAAATGGTGCAACGGGGGCAGCGAGAGAGACGGCAGCCGGGATGCCAGCCGGGGTAGAGGTAATCGTACAGCCGCCGGGGAAGAAAGTGATGGACCTCTCGCTGCTCTCCGGCGGCGAGCGGGCGCTGGTCTCGGCGGCTCTACTCTTCGCCTTGCTTGAGATTAACCCGCCGCCGTTTTGCCTGCTGGATGAAGTCGATGCGGCGCTTGATGAGTCCAACGTGACGCGCTTCTGCGATATCTTGAAACGGCTTGCGCACAATACGCAGTTTATCGTGATCACGCATAACCGCGTGACGATGATGGCGGCGCAGGTGATCTACGGCGTGTCGATGGGCAGCGACAGCATATCGCGGCTGCTTTCATTGAAGCTGGAAGAGGTGCCGGTGGCTGGTGATAGGTAGCCTGGCATTGTAAGCTACGCGCTTCCAGCAAGCGGTTGCGGAGGGAAAAAGGATAGGGGTGCATGCATGACGTTTGCAAGCTTATGGCAACGCATTGAAGCGTTTTTGCTTGATTACCTCATCATTGCGGCTTACCTTGTCCTGCTGGTCATCATTAGCGTTGGGCTTGGGTTGGGACCACTCCGAGGCGCGTTCCGGGCGATGTTCGCCGACCCAAATATCAGCGAGGTCAGCGCGTTTCTCTTGCTGGTGTTGCCGGTTATTCTCTATTTTGCGCTCTTCGAATGCTCCTCGTGGCAAGCAACCTGGGGTAAACGAAAGATGGGGCTGGGCGTTATCGATACGCATGGCGTCCGACTGAGCTTCCCACGGTCGTTTATGCGATCCCTCCTCAAATTTGTGCCATGGGAATTGACGCATGCCTGCCTCTGGCGCATTCCGGGCTGGCCGCTTGCACCCACTATGCCTTCACCGATCATCACAGCAGGACTGGCTCTGGTCTGGATTCTGGTGGGAGCCTACCTGGTGAGTCTGCTCGTGAGCAAGAAACACCAGGCGCTCTATGATTGGATCGCAGGAACCTGTGTGATCGTCGTACCACATACTGGTCGTATCAAGGCAACCAGGTAGCAATTTGGGTAGATCATATTTCCTGCATCAGTTCAACGGGCCAGGGATCTACGCTTATCCAACTGCCGTCCTCCAGCACCAGCAAACCAGCGATATGGTGTTTGAGTAAGAAGGCTGCTCCTTCCTGGGAACCCAGAATAAATGCCACTTTTGCCGCGACCTCGCCTTGTTCGCAGCGGTCTGTTACAACTGTCACCGACCAGAGGTCGCTCTGCGCCGGTAGACCGGTACGCGGATCGAGCAGGTGATGGCGCAGGGTGTTACCTTGCTTCCAGTGGCGGCGCTCGATGCCGGAGGTGGCGACCGCGCCCCGGCGCAGCGGGATCGACCAGTGGCGGTCGCGCCCGGGCACGGAAAGCTGCCATTGCTCTTCTCCAGGCGGGAGCCCGTCTATAGCAAGGTCGCCGCCGGCGTTGATCAGGGCGGGGCTTATGCCGCTCGCGCTCAATTGTGCCAGGGCGGCATCGACAGCCATTCCCTTCGCGATCCCACCGAAATCTAGCTTGATGCCTGCCGGAAGCGTCACGCGCCTGCGAATGGTGTCCACCCGGATGCCGCGCCATCCACCGCCTGGCTCACCTGGAATAAGGGGATCCGGACGACCGGCCGGGAGGTCATCGAAGGTGCGGTCGTAACCGAGCTTCACCAGTTGGTCGAGCATAGTCGGGTCATATATTCCCTGCGTCTCCCGGGCTGCCATAAGCGCGGTGGCCAGGACGTTGTAGAGCAAGTCGCTGACGGGGATAGGCTTTCCGGGCTGCTCGTTCAGCCTGGATAGCTCGCTCTCCGGTATGAAACGGCTCAGGGCCTGCTCCCATTCGGCAAAGAGCGCGCGAACGATGTCCTGGCCCTGATCGCTCTGGCCTGCGGGGAGCAGCAATGAGATGGTCGTCCCCATTGCGCGGAACTCTTCCCGGCGCATATGCGCGGGTGTAATATATTGAGGCGTCGCCGGCTGCCCTGATTGGGGCACACGAGAAGTTGCTTGATCCATAGGACTCCCTCCCTTTCTCCATTATATGCGCTTCAAATTTTCTTTGCTGACAAAGACCCACAGGCGTATCCCCAGGTACGAGATGAGCGCCGTTCACAGTGCAAAGCGTAGCAGCCGTGCATGAGAGGAGCGTTGGAGGAACATGAGAAAATTCTCATGCGCTTCTTATGAAAATTCAATGATGTGATGCTACTCTTATACATAGCGGTGAAAGGCATCCCAATGTATGTGGCGCCGAGGTACTAATATATAAGGAAAAGGAAAAAAGCTATGCATATACTTGTGGTAGAAGACGAGCAGCGCCTGGCGTTTTTGCTGCGCCGCGTACTGATGGAAGAACGGCATACTGTCGACCTGGCGCACGATGGGATTGCCGGGCTCGATCTCGCGCTCAGCGATACCTATGATGTGGTGGTGCTTGATGTGATGCTGCCTAAGATGGATGGAATAGAGATCTGCCGCCAGATGCGAGCCGAGCGGATCATGACGCCGGTACTGATGCTTACGGCGCGCGGCGCGATCGAAGATCGTGTGACCGGTCTCAACGTGGGCGCGGACGATTACCTGACCAAGCCTTTCGCGATGGAGGAATTGTTGGCGCGCATCAATGCTCTGCTGCGCCGCCGCGACCGCCGCTTCGACGAGGTTCCGCAACTGGTCGTGGGCGACCTGACACTCGACCTGGTGCGGCATGAAGCGCGCCGGGACGGGCGAATTATCGAACTGACGGCCAAAGAGTTTGCTCTGCTGGAGTATCTTATGAGGCACGCTGGCCGGGTGCTGACGCGCACGCAAATCGTTGACGCGGTGTGGCGCTATGACCTGGACGCGCTCTCGAATGTCGTGGATATCTACATTCATTACTTGCGCGACAAGATCGACCAGGGGCATGCACGTCCGCTTATCAAAACGGTGCGCGGCGTTGGATATAAGATTGAAGTATAACGATAGATGGGGAGAAGCAGCGTGAAAGAGCGCATATCCAACCGGTGGCCTTTGCGACGAGGGAAAGGCCGGCTCTCTAGAGAGGCAGGGGCGGCCCTGTTTCAAGGACTGCGTATTCGCCTGACGCTCTGGTACTGCGCCGTATTGGGCGCGGCACTGTTGTTGTTCGGAGTGATCCTGTACTTTGGGGCTCAATACTTCCTCCTCAATCCTATTGAGACCAGCGCCGCGCAGCATGCGAATGCACATGTTGCCCAGGTGCAGGCTAGAGACCCTAGCGCGTGCCTGACATACTCCCCTTTCGGCCAGGGACAGGGACCATTTGGTCAACCCCCGTCAGATCAGGGGCCATTTAATACCGAACTGGTGGCCTGCTTTCTACCGAACAGCAGCCTGGCCCCGGTTGATATCTCTGAGGAGGCGGAATTGCCGGCGGTCTTTTTCACGAATGACCTGGCGAAGCAAGCTTTGCAGACAGGGCAACCTCAAAGCAACATTGTTGACGCGGGTGGCTCGACCGGGCAAATATATCGTTATGCAGAGCTAATACCATCGACGACGGGCGGTGGGTACCAGGGCGTCGTAGTAATCGGTGAGTCTGTCAGAGATGCTGAAAGTGCGCTGGGAACTCTGCTGAAGCTTCTGCTGGCGTTGGGGGGCGCGGCCCTGCTTGGGGCGGGGGTAGGCGGGCTATTCCTATCGAAACGTGCTCTGGCTCCGGCCCGACTTGCCTGGGCAAACCAGCAGCGGTTTATAGGCGATGCCGCGCACGAACTGCGTACGCCGTTGACGTTGCTGCGCGCGGATGCCGAGGTGCTGTTACGCAGCCGCAAAGGGATGGATGCAGAAGACGTCGGGCTGCTTGAGGATATCGTGGCGGAGGCAAACCACATGTCAACCCTTGCGACGAATATGCTGACGCTTGCTCGCCTTGACAGCGGCACGCAACACCAGGAGCACGAGGTCGTGAACCTCTCTGAGCTGGCTCAAGCAGGAGCGCGGCGCGTTCGAGCTTTCGCTGAAGAGCAGGAGATTACGGTTGAGGTAGAGGACAGCGGCGATCCCTAGCCCTATGTGATCGGAGACCCGATGCTGCTCGAGCAGGCCATGCTGGTGCTGCTGGATAACGCCATCAAGTACAACCGAAAAGGCGGCCACGTCGTCATTCGAACGGCAGCGGAAGACGATAAGGCCATCATGAGTGTGAGCGACACGGGCATCGGTATTGCGGCCGAGCACCTCCCTCACCTGGGAGAGCGCTTCTACCGCGTGGACAAGGCGCGCTCGCGCGAAGCTGGTGGCACGGGTCTGGGGCTTTCCATCGCCCGCAACATCGCGGCCGCTCATGGAGGCAATTTGACGCTGAGCAGTGTTTCCGGGCAGGGGACGACGGTGACGATGACGCTGCCCCAGGCGCAAGTCGTCGTCTCCGACCTGGAGGATGACGCGCCGGGAAGTACATCATCAATGCAAGAGCAGGCAATGTGAGAACGCACCTGGAGAACACTTAGATGAGAAAATACTCATAATCTTCCAATGTACTTCACATGCTTTCAGGTTAAGCTATCAGTACAAGATGAATGTTGTAGCATCTTCTTAAGAAGACATCTATAAACAGAGGTGAAGAAGCATGATAGACTATCGAACGGATGACGACAGGGGAGTTCAGGACCCGTATCAAGAACCTGATCAGCCGTATCAACCGTATCAATCATACCAACAACAGTATCAGCGACAATCATGGGAGACGGGTGGGCAGCCGCATTCCACTCAGTATCCGCAGTCACCGCAATGGATACCCCAGACCCCTCAAGTGGCTCAGGTACAGCAGGGGACGCAGGCGCCGCTGCCTCCGGTGAATACGAGACGTAAGCGGGGAGCTTTGCGGACAGGAATGCTGGCGGTGATGTCGCTGATCCTGTTGCTAATCTTCGGCGTCGGCCTGTTCGCCGGATGGCAATTCAGCAGGTCAGGGAGCGCGACGGGGTTAGCGAGCGGCAGTTCGAGTACAGCGACGGCGCAAACCGCGACCGCGACGAGTACCGTGCAGACGGCGCAGGAAGCTGCAATCGCGAAGGTAAAACCGGCGGTGGTGCAGGTCGACGTCACGACATCGGGGTCGAGTGCGATCGGTTCTGGTGTGATTATTGATACACGCGGCTATATCGTGACCAACAACCACGTGGTTACGGGCGCGCAGAGCATCGATGTCGTGCTGTACGATGGCACGCATGTCACGGCACTGGTGGTAGGGACAGATCCGGCAGATGATCTGGCCGTCTTGAAAATTACCACAACTAAGAAGCTGATGGCGGTTAGCATTGGAGATTCGTCGAAATTGCAGGTAGGACAGGATGTCCTGGCAATTGGCAACCCGCTGGGGATCACCGAGTCGGTAACATCGGGCATTGTCAGCGCGCTGAACCGCACTGTCACCGAAAGCCAGGGAGGCGCGACGATCTCGAACGCGATCCAGACTGATGCGCCCATCAATCCTGGCAACAGCGGCGGTGCGCTGATCGATTTGCAGGGCAACCTGGTCGGTATTCCAACGCTGGGTGCGATTGACACCGAGTTCAATACGCCTGCCAATGGCGTCGGTTTCGCCATACCGTCTAATGTCGTGGCGACGGTTGTGCAAAGGATTATTGCCAACGGCTAGGCGTGATGGAGGAGGGCCTGGCACCCGCGAGGGGTGCCACTACATTTCGAACGATGGAAGGAGTGAGATGTAGTGATGCCCCTCGCGGGTGCCAGGCCGAGATTTTGCCAAAAAGGTATTGACAGGTCAGGCATCCTGTAGTAATATAGTTCGTGTCAAAACGAAGCGCCTGTATGCGCAGGTGAACCGGTGACAATAGCGAAGAGGGTACACCCGTTCCCATCCCGAACACGGCAGTTAAGCTCTTCAGCTCCGATGATACTTGAGGGGCAGCCCTCCGGGAAAATAGGACGTCGCCGTTTCACCCGCTCACACGGGCGCTTTTGTTAATGCCTATGATGGCGCAAGCGAAGACGAGAAGGGCGGCGCAAGCGCCCCCACCGCTCCTCTACTCCACTCCCGCCCCTACAGGTCAATGATGAGCTTTTCTTGTTTTGATGACTATTGGACGCCCTTTATGGGGATCAGGCTAAAGCTCATACAGCGCTTTGACTAGCGTATCGATCTCCTCTTCTGTGTTGTAGAAGCCCGTCGAGATGCGAAGGGCGTGGTTTTCGGGGATGTTGCGGATGTAGATATTGTGCTTCTCTCGCAGCGTTGTCACGGCATCGACATCGTTCTTCCCGTCGAGCTTGAACGCGACCAGGCCGCTTTCGGCGGGGCGCGGAGTCAACATCGTGAGTCCGGGAAGCTCTTGCAGGGCATGGTAGGCGTAGGTGTTGAGCGAGGCGATGCGCTCGAAAATCCAGGTATAGCCGATGTCCTCTTCCAGCCAGCGAAGTGCGGCTGCCTGGCCCGCGATAGCGGCGGTGTGGCGATCGCCCAACTCGAAACGCTGCGCGTTCTCCATTAATACTTTGGGAGTGCCCGGTTCGTGTTTGAACGATGGATAGCCGACGTAGGTGGGTTGGAAAGAGGAGATTGAAGCCTGGCGGGCGTACAACGCACCGGTGCCGTCGGGGCCGCAGAGCCATTTTTGCATGGGGATGGTGTAGAAATCGACATCCAGCGCGTGCGCGTCAAGCGCTATGGCGCCTGCCGACTGCGCGCCGTCGATCAAGACGGGGATGCCCCATTCGCGGCCCATGTAGCCGACCTCCTGAATGTTGAGGCGCGCTCCCGTCAGCCAGGACACGTGGGAAAGCGAGATCAGGCGCGTGCGCGGCGTCACCAGATCGGCGACGGCCTTCAGAATGGGATGATCTCCCCGCTCGCCGATGTCCGCGAAGCGAATGACGACGCCATAGCGGTTCTGCAATTGATAGAGCGGCCCGAGCAAGCCCATATGTTCGTGGTTAGTGGTGATGACCTCATCTCCCTCGCGCCAGTTCTGACTGTAGCAGATGATGTTGAGCCCTGCGCTGGTATTGCCTGTCAGCGCGATTTCGTCGCTTTCCGCAAGCAGCAGGCTCGCCACACCGGCACGCGCGCTTTTGTGGAGGTTAAACATCTTTTCAAACGACGCCATTCCCAGGCGGCCTTGCTGCCACTCTTCCTGCAAGCGCTCCTGCATTGCCTGGATAACGTAGACCGGCAAAGGTCCAAATGTACCGGCGTTGAAGTACAGCCTGGACGTGACGGCAGGCATAGCCTGTCGAATGTGCTGGATAAGGGTAGAATCGGGCAAGATATGGCTCCTTTTTAGAGGGTGATCACGTACCGGCCTTCAGTACGCTGAGATGTCAGGCACTAGCCGGTATGCTGGAAATAGAGTACCTACACAAAGTATAATTCATGTTGCATTCAAATGTCAGCGTTATCTGCACTTATCTCTAATGATAATTATCGGAAGTGAAAGTAACCGTGTCTAAAGAAGTAATGCAAGCAATCCAGGAACGAATGTATCAGGATCAAGCTTTCAGGCAGCAGCTCTATGGTGATCCGCTGGCGGCACTGAGTGACTACGATCTTACGGAAGAGGAAAAGCAGCGCCTCGTGCTGCCCAACTTTCGATGGCTTGTTGAAAATAGGGTCGCCGGCGTATCTTATCCTCGGTCAGAGGCGGCGCTTGCTTTGCTTAGGCAGATGGGAATACGGGCGCTTTTGACTCTTTCGGAGGCTTCCCCAGCACCAGAACTGCTCGCAAAATATGGTTTGCAGGCTGAGCATGTGCCGGTTACTGATTTTACCGCGCCGACCATCGGGCAGGTGGAGCAGGCCATTGCTGCAATTAATCGTTTCCTGGAAGAGAACCGCCCGGTAGCTATTCACTGCGGTGCGGGGCTTGGCCGGACGGGTACGGTTCTCGCCTGCTACCTGGTCTGGCAAGGCGCTTCCGCGCAGGATGCTATAGAGAGAGTGCGTGCAGGGCAACCAGGCTCAGTTGAGACATCCGAGCAAGTAGCGGTGGTCGATCAATACGAACGTCAATTAGGCAGGGAACAGGAGAGGAGCGTGTAAGCGATGCGTATCCGACGATATCGATTGGGCGATATTCCCACGCTGGCGCATATCCAGCAGGCTGCCGCGCTAGTCGATGGTGTAGCGCCATTGAGCGAGGCGGATTTTGAGGAGTGGTTCGCGCAGCCAGAATTGCAGGCCGAATCGAATGTATTTCTGATCACCGATGACGATGATGAACTGAACGAATGGGGGCAGGCCGGTACACTGGACGGCCTGGAAGGTGAGGTGGTAGGGTACACTGTTTTGCAATTGCGCCGCAGCCAGCACGCCTACCATTTTCTCTGCGAGGGCGCGGTGCTGCCGAATTTCCGCAGGCAGGGCGTGGGTCAAGCGCTGCTCATATGCGCGCTGAACCAGGCACGCATCCGCATCTTCGAGCTTGACGATAGGGCCGCTGGGGCCGGTCAGCAGGGGCATCCCGTCTACTTCGAGGCTCTGCTTCCAGAGAGCGATCCGGCTGCTGAGCGCCTGGCGGCGAAGTGCGAGATGTTGCCGGTTGATGAGCCTGTCTTGCAGGGGATGCGGCTGTATAGATGTGAACTGTAGCAGCTAGAGTGAGTATGAAAGGGCGTACCCTTGCGGTCGCCCCTTTGGGTATATCACTATACCTTTCGGAATGCTCCTATACTTTGTCGAATTCCGTTCTGACCGTGTAGGTGCCATCGGGGATTTGCTCCAGGGTATAGTCGCTGAACAAGACCGGGTCGGTTCGTTGCAGGCAGAGAAAGGTGCGCAGAGCCAGTTCGCGAATCTCGATCTCCGCGTGGGCGCTGGCGCGCATCTCGATGAAGTGCCGCCAGGAGCGCGCGTTGCCGGTGACGACGATGGGCGCCTCGGTTTCGTTGGGGAGCACGGAGCGGGCGCACTGCTGCACTTTTTTGCGCAGGTCGGTTCTGGCCTCGGCGGTCAATATCTTTGTCCCGGCCTGCTGCATCTCCAGTAGGCGATTGGTCAATGCGGCATACTCGGCGGCGGCGCGTTCGATGCGTTCGAGGAACTGGGAATGAAAGAGCTCATCTTGCTGGTATTCGGGGCGTTCGACGAAGCGCAGCATGCGCCCCGATACGAAGCGCTGGCTGAGCTGCGAATATCCGAAGCCTGCGCGGTGGCGGACTAGTTCGTGGGTCACGCTGCGTGATATGCCGTAGAAAAGCAGGCTGAAGCTGGCGTGCTCAAAGACGGAGCCGTGCCCGGATGATTTCAGGTTGTCAAAATAGCGGGTGGCCTGGGCATTGAACGTGCGTTTTGGGCCAAAACTCATATAGCAGACCTGCCCGGCGATTTTGCATAGCTGCGCGCCGTCTGGCAGTCTTGTGGGATCGTCCAGATACCCTGAGAAATGGAGTGATTTGTCGAATCCGTCCAGGAAACCAGCTAACCCGGCAAGATTGACGGTTGGGCGCGCGAGTAACACTACTCCGGGGCGTTGAAGGTAACTGGCACTACCGGGCGATTGAAACGCTGGAGTGTGAATTGCTGCAAAGTCGGAACTCTCGTCGCCCTGTAGTTCCTGGTACAACAGTTCGGGTGTGACTACGGACATGCTCGCCTCCTTTTGATTTGCGTACTACCACTGGCACCAGTCTAGCAGGTTGGAAGCGATTTGGCTACATAGAAAAGTAGTCAACTAATGGGTATTGGCGATTTGCTCAGACGGGGCAAGTAATTTATTGAGCGTCTCGCGTCGAATGCGATAGGCCTGCCGCGCGCCCCGGTGAGGAAGTGTGATCGCCTCGAGAATGCCATTTTTTATCCAGCGCCGCACCGTCGTATCATCCACCCGTAATTGTTCGGCAACTTCTCGGACTGTTAGTAGATCCGAATCCTTATTTGCCACGTTGCCCTCTTTCTGCTTTTGAGCTACAACGACGGGCAGTCCCGTATAGATGGTTGGACTGCACAGGTTATCTATTTGACTATAACGAACGTACGGCGTTATAGTAACTCTGTTCTTGAAATATAGCTAGTAACGCAACTGCATGTAGAACCTGTGCAGATGAATAGTGCAGTAGTAATAACAAAGATTATGCAATGCGGCTGGTGCTGTTTCTACCCGCCAATCATGGACATGCTGCGGTTGGCACGTTTGAAGCGTTTGTCGCCGATGTAGTGCTTGAGTTCCTTGTTCCACACGGCCTGCCGGATGGTTTGTGCCAGTGCTTCGTCGGGGGCATCTGAGCGCATGACCGCGCGCAGATCGGTCTCCTCGGTGGCAAAGAGGCAGGTGCGCAATTGCCCGTCGGCGGTGAGGCGAATGCGGTCGCAGGAGGCGCAGAATGGCTCACTCACCGGGTTGATAAAGCCAACTTCGCCAATGCCATCGCTGAAAGTATAACGGCGTGCCGTTTCAGAGCGATCGCCCGTCGTGATCGCTACGAGGGGACCATATTCGGCTTCGATAATAGCTTTGAGTTCTGCACCGGTCAGGATATCTTCTTTGCGCCAGATCTGGTCGGCGTCGAGCGGCATGAATTCGATCCAGCGCATGACATAGGCCTTGCGCCGCGCGAGTCGCACGAAATCCAACACTTCCTCTTCGCTGAAGCCTTTCACCGCGACAGCGTTCACCTTGATGGGGTGGATCGACGGGTATTTCTCCAGCTCTTCCAGGCCTTCCAGCACGCGGAGTAGTTGATCCCGGCGCGTGATCTGCGCAAATTTTTCGCGGATGAGCGAATTGAGGCTGACGTTGATGCGCGTCAGGCCGGCCTGGGCGAGAGGTCCGGCGAGCTGCTTCAGGAGGATACCGTTGGTAGTAAGGCTGAGACTGCGCAGCCCTTTGATCTGGCGTAACTGGTAGACCAGTTCAGGAATGTCTCGTCGCACAAGCGGTTCGCCGCCCGTCAGGCGGATCTGCTCGATGCCGATGCCGACGGCCACACGCGCGATACGCACAATTTCCTCGTAGGAGAGAATCTCGGCCTTTTTCAGCCAGGGCAATCCCTCCGCGGGCATGCAGTACGTGCAGCGGAAGTTGCACTTGTCGGTGATCGAGATGCGCAGGCTTTTGATGCGGCGTCCATAGCTGTCAACGAGCGGTTCCATCGATATGTCTCCAGTGTGCCGGTATACGGTCTATCGCCTCAAAGGTAAGCGGTAAGTATATAGAGTATCATACCATATTTTTGAACAGGGCTACATGCTTGCTTATTCCGGGATCTACATCCATTGGGGTGAAGAAGGGCGACCCAAGGGTCCCCACACCACACTTCTCCACTCCCGCCCCTACTGCATTTTCTCTCACAAGGACGGAGAGCTTATTCCGCCTCGGCCAGCATTTTTGCCAGCACCTTTTCGCGCAGGCTCGTCGTGTAGTCGACTTCGACCTGCCATTGGGCTGAAGCGCGACGCAGGGCGTGGAGGGTCAATTCGAGCTGGGGCAGGTTCATATCGTGGTAGTGCGCTTTGCTTTCGACGACGTTTTTCGTGACGGCTTTCAAGTGGAGCAGGTGTGTCTGGCAATAGTTCAGGTAGTGATCGATCAATTCTAGCCGTTCCGCCGGGTGCAGGCAATCCAGGTAGCAGGCTTTTTGCCAGAACAGCCGCGAATATTCGCCCGGGTTCGTGGAGGTGTCCATCATGAGTTCGTGGAAGCGCCTGCGGCCCTCAGCGGTAATAGCGTAGACGCGCACCTGCCTGGCGCCGCCTTGAGTTTGTGTTTCATCTGCCTGCTCGGAAGCGGTGATCAGCCCATCTTCTTCGAGCTTGCGCAATTTAGGGTAGAGCGTACCGTGACTGACCTTCATGACCGGCCCGATCATGTCGTTCATGATTTTGGCGATGCTGTAGCCATGCAGAGGGCCACGCATCAAAAGGGAGAGAACCATTAATTCGTACATCTTGCGCCTACTCCTGACTTTTACTCTAGATGATTTGACAAGTGAAAGATATGTCTATAAGTTACATATAGTAGACATGTCTTTAAGATATGTTTATTGTACACGAAGATTACGAGTAGGAGCAAGGCACAGGTACTCTTGCCGAAAGTCAGATGTGCAGAGAAAAGCATTTAGTAGCTTATCAGCCTGAAACCATCTCTCAGATTGACCTGCTCGCGCCTTTTGAGGGATTTCCAGGCGTATTTGCTCATGCCTGCCTGGTTGCGTAACGATACCAGTTGCAATTCATCGAGATGCTCTGAGGCGATGATGATGACGATGCGTAGTTCGGCACGGCGCCCGTTAATGAAATGTTCGAGGGAAGCAAGCTGCCTGGCATCATATGGCTGGCCTTGAATGGCTTGGCGGGCAAGGTTGGCCCATTCCATGTAAGGCATGCGAAGCGAGGCAAAAGCATTGGAGATATAGGAAGCAAGTTCGTCGTATGTTGGAATGGAACCGCCACTCATCATACTCTCTCCTTATCTGCTTATGTTTTGCGCCCGAGAAGCATTTTACCATATTGCTCGTTTAACTGAATAGACGCAAGTGGCCCGGGGAAATAAAAAACTCTGCAACGCTGACCTGCCGAAAGAATGGGCGACCCTCCTGAAAGGTCGCCCAGTTGACGGTAATTTATGAAAAACTTGCGATTAGACGTCGTAGTACAACTCAAATTCGATCGGGATAGGTCGCAGGCGGACCTCGTCCGATTGGGCGCGTTTGAGTTCGACGTAGTGCTCGAGCAGGTCGGTGGTGAAGACGCCGCCGTCGAGCAGGAACTCGTGGTCGTCTTCGAGCGCGTCGAGGGAGGCATCCAGGGTGGATGGCACGGAGCGAATCTCGCGCAGTTCCGCCTTTGACATGTGGTAAAGGTTGCGGTCAAGCGGGCCGAAGCCGTGTTCGCTGGGTTCGATCTCGCGCTGGATGCCGTCCAGGCCAGCCATCAGCAGGGCAGAGAAGGCCAGGTAGGGGTTGGCCGTCGGGTCGGGCGGCCGGAACTCGATGCGCTTGGCCCTGGCGTTGTCGGTGATGGGTACGCGCACGGCTGCGCTGCGGTTGCCCTTCGAGAAGACCAGGTTGACGGGCGCTTCGAAGCCCGGAACCAGGCGTTTGTAGCTGTTGGTGGTGGAGGCGACGATGGCCAGCAGCGCGGGGGCGTGGGTGAGCAGGCCTCCGATGTAGTAGCGCGCCACCTGGGACAGACCGGCATACCCCTGGCAATCGTAGAAGAGGGGCCTCTCGCCTTTCCAGAGGCTTTGATGCACGTGCATACCCGAGCCGTTATCACCGAAGACCGGTTTGGGCATGAATGTCACCGTCTTGCCGAACTTTTTCGCCGTATTTTTCACGATGTACTTGTAGAGCATGAGGTTATCGCCGGTAGTGCGCAGGCTGTTGAAACGGATGTCAATTTCGGCCTGCCCCGGGCCGCCGACTTCGTGATGCTGCATCTCGACCGGCACGCCGCAGGCTTCCAGTGTCAGCACCATAGCGGTACGTAGATCCTGGAAGGTATCGTTGGGTGCAACCGGAAAGTAACCTTCCTTGACGCGCATGCGGTGGCCGAGATTAGGCGTGCCGCCGTTGCGCGAGCTGTTCCAGAGAGCCTCCTCCGAGTCGATTTCAGCATACTGGATGTTGGAGCCGCTGCTGTAGCGCACATTGTCGAAAATGAAAAATTCGGCTTCTGGGCCGAAATAGCTGGTATCGGCGATGCCGGTGGAGCGGAGAAATTCCTCGGCTTTTTGCGCGACGTAGCGTGGATCGCGGCTGTAGGGCTTTTTGTTGGGATGCGCGACATTACAGATCAGGCTCAGGGTTGGAACAGCCGTGAAGGGGTCCATGATGGCCGTCGAGGGGTCGGGGATGACCAGCATATCGCTTTCGTTAATGGTCTGGAAACCACGCACACTGGAACCATCGAACGGTTTGCCTTCATCGAACGTTTCCGGCTCAAGCTCGTGCAGCGGTACGCTGAAGTGTTGCCAGGTGCCTGGCACGTCCACGAACTTGAAATCCACCATCTTTGCGCCTTGCTCTACCGCAAATTGTAGTACTTCTTCTGGAGTCATTGTCACCTTACCTCTCATCTCCTTCCAATTCGGCTCCATTGCAGAAAGAAGGCTATAGGATTGTTAATCAAAATTGCACAAAGATTTTAACCCTGAGCGGGGTTAAATTCCGGCCAATTCTTTTTACTATCTTATAGCTAAACCACTTCTGATTACAACAGATAGTTTGTCAAAAATAGGATGTGGGATTTTGGGCAATGTGCACAAATAACTAGCAGAGAGCCGCAAAACTCTTGCGTTATCGTGGAAAAGCATATAAGATTAGGTGGAACAGATATAGAGGAGACTCGCTATGAGTAACCAGCCTACGCCGCCTTCGAAGCCACTGCAAGCGCCCTCGCATCCCCTGTTGCCGCCTCCACGTCGATCGCGTTTCGAGAGGGTGCGCGGCTGGTTAAGGAGCCGGCCTGGGAGGATTATAGTGCCAATCGTTGCGTTCATCCTGGGAATAGCGTTTGGCATTGCTGTACTGCTCTTTATCGGGCTTTCGGGCGAAGGTCAATTGGTTATTGTGTCGGCAGGCAAGGGGGATATCATCATCGAGGCTGACAAAGCTTTTCTTACCAATCTTGTGGCGAAGAACATAAGCGAGGCGGGTTTGCCGGGGACGATTCGAAATGTGGACGTTGAGCCGGCGCTGGGCGATCAATTGACCGTCGGCGGGGATGACACGTTCAGCCTGCTAGGCTTTAGCATCACCAGGCATTTCAACCTGGTCGCGCAGCCGTATGTCTCTTCCTGTGTGATGCAAATCCACGTTGTTCACGCCGATCTCAACGGCATTCCTATGACGGGTTTTGCGCCGGCATTCGAGTCTGAGATAAACCGGCAGCTTTCCCAGAAGCCGACCGGATTACCCACAGGTTTCCAGTACTGCGCGACCGATGTGCGTACTGAACCGGCCGGGTTGTTTGTGACGTACTCGGCAACGCAGATTTCAACGGATGGGGTGCTTGTGAAGCGGTGGCGGGTATACTATGCGCTTTTCCTCAGGAATACGCTCGCCAGATCGGCCGCGTAAGGCAGGTGGGGCCGCCCTCGGCCTTTAGCGAAATCTCGTTGCCGCGATAGGTCATGACCTCGCAGCCTGCCTTCTCGAGCAGGCGCTTCGTGACGGGATTGCCTTCCAGCGCCAGGCATTTGCGGGGAGCCAGAGCCAGCACATTCGTTCCCATCGTCGGGAATTCCTCATCGGGGATAGCGATTAGTTGAAAGTCGCGGCGTTGAAGCTCTTGCCAGAACGGTACAGACATCAGGGGTGGGTAGACGACGGCGGTGTTGTAATCGACGATGCTGATGAGCGAGAGCAGGTGCAGGCAGGCCTGGGGGCCGGTATAGTAAGGCAGTTCGACCGGTATGACGTTGACGCCGATATCCGATAGCACTTCGCGCAACTGACGGAGGCCCTCCACGTTGGTGCGAAAGCCGAGGCCGACCGCGAGCGTGTCGTGATCGAGCCAGAGCAGGTCGCCGCCCTCGGCACGCGCATCATCGTGCAGGCTGTAGAAAATGGGAACGCCCATGCGCTCAAAACAACGCGCCATGGCCGCCTCTTCGCCGCGGCGCTTCTGCTTACCCATGCTCAGCATGATCGCGCCCTCGTCGGTGACGAGCGCCGGGTCGAAGGCGTAGATGGCGTCGGCGTAGCCGGGCAGGGGTTCGTCGTGATAGACAACCTCGGCCCCTGCCTTCCTCAACAACGCGACCATGCCGTCGTGTTCGCGCTGCGCCGCCGCCAGGTCGGGCTTGCCGGCATAGTGCCACGCGGCGGGATCATCTACCGCGAAGGCGCTGTCGGGACGTTTCACCAGTACTGTGCGCAGTGGCGAGACCATATCCTGGCTGCCGTAGTGTCGGGCCATGGGCGTTACTCCTCCTAGAAATACTCGATGATATGCTGGGGTTTCAGCCGCAGCGTCACGCGCCGCTCTCTGGAAAACTGGTTTCGCATCTGTTGCTTCGCCTTCTCCTCGCCGTGATAGCGCGCGGAGAGTTGGAAGATGTCGCGCTGGGCAACCTGCGGGTCGTCGATCATTTCGACGTTGCCGCTCAGGGTGATAAACTTATATCCATCCGCCACGCAGACCGAGACGCGCGGGTCGCGCCGCATGTGCCGGTCCTTGAGGCGTCCGGCCTTCGTATTCATCAGAATAGTGCCGTCGTCTTCCAGGATGTACCACATCACGGTGAGGTGTGGCGATCCATCCGCGTTGATCGTACCGAGAACCGCGAAGCGTTTCTCGCGCAGGAAGGCGCGGGCCTGTTCGGATAATTCAGCCGCCATGTGCTTACTCTCCTTGTTCGGCGCTTGTTGTTAATGCAGATTGAAGATTTGATGCGGACACTTCCCAGGGCGGCGCAAGCGCCATAAGCCTATGACGGCGTGCGCACGTCCACTCCCGCCCCTACAAAGCTGTCCGCATGTATTAGTTAATATGCATGAACGATCAGTGCAGCGCTGGTATAACCGCCTCGCCGTAGGCGCGGATGAACTCGCTCTGGTTGCGCCCGACGTTGTGGACATGCACCTCGTTGAAGCCCAGGTCGAAGAAGCCTTGAATGTGCCGGCGGTGCTCGTCGAGGCTGGTCGAGATGAAGACACGTCCCTTGAAGTCCTCCGGCCGCACAAGCTGGGCGAAAGCGGCGAAGTCTTCCGGCGAGCGGATGTCCTGCTTGGGGGCTTTGATGCCGCCGTTGGGCCATTCCTTCATGGCCTGTTCAATCGCTTCCTCGTCGGTAGCTGCCCAGGAGACGTGGAGCTGCAACAGTTTCGGCATAGAGGCGGGGTCCTTGCCCGCATCGCGCGCACCCTTCTCGAAGCTCTCGATCAGCGACCTCAGCTTTTCGGCAGGCGCGGCCGGCGTAATCAAGCCGTCGCACATGCGACCGGCGGTCTCTGCCGTTTTGGGGCCGGACGCAGCGATATAGATCGGGCAGGACTTCTCAGGGCGGGTATAAAGGCGCGCGCTCTCCATGCGCAGGTACTTGCCGGAATAGCGCACCTTTTTACCGGTGAAGAGCTGCTTGATGATCTCGATGGACTCCACCATGCGCTCCAAACGCACGGGCGCGTCGGGCCATTCACCGCCGACAACATGCTCGTTGAGCGCCTCGCCCGTGCCGATGCCCAGCCAGAAGCGATGGGGGTACATGGCGGCCAGCGTAGCCGCCGCCTGCGCGATGATGGCGGGGTGATAGCGATACGAGGCGCAGGTGACACCGGGTCCAAAGGTCATGCGCTGAGTCGCCAGGCCCAGCGCGCCCATCCATGACCAGACAAAGGCGCTCTGACCCTGCTGAGCCACCCAGGGATGAAAGTGATCGGCGGCCATCACTCCACCGAAGCCTGCCTGCTCCGCTTCGCGGCAAAACCGTATCAAGTCGGTGGGATGGAATTGTTCCATCTCTGCTGAATAACCTAGAACTGGCATTAGTGCTCTCCTTTATCGAAATGCGTTCTCTGTTTTGCTTCCTGAAGCAGCATGAATGCATCGTGGGTCATACCGTCATTTTGGGCTGTTCCCGCCATGCCGGGCAGACGCGTTCTAGCTCGCGGACATCCTCGATGGTATCGATGTCGAAGGCCAGGCTATAACTCTGGTACAGAGCGCAACTCAGGTGCCGCTCGCGTGCTGCCTCGAGATGCCGCGCACGGCTGTCACTGCCGAAGCGATATGGGATAGCCAGGGGAGGTCGCACCAGCAGCGCGTTTGTCCCTGTGCCTTCGTGTGAGGGCGCCAGCACCACATCGCTTTGTCGCGATAGCTCGAACATGGTAATAATATCACGCGGAGTGAGAAGCGGGAGGTCGGCTGAAATAGTCAGGAGCGCGCAGTCCCCCTCGGACTGTAGTTGCAGGGCGGCCGCGCGCAGGGCGGGATTGTGGCCGTGCTGCCGTTCGAGGAGAGGAACAGCGCCCCATCGCTCGGCGAGGGCCAGCACAGCGGTGTCGACGCTCACTACGCCGATGCGCTCTACCTGCTCGCAGGTACGCAGCGTGTGCAGCACATGCTCAAGCATATCGAGTACCAACTCTTCCCGCTCGCTGCTTGTAAGAAATGGGGCGAGGCGACTTTTGGCCTGTGCCAGTGATTTGACCGGGATCAACACCGAATATTTCATATAGCCATTGACTATTGTATTCAAATCCTTGTCGTGCTGATTACTCCAAGGGCACCCATCTGTAGGGGCTGGAGCCGCCGACAGGACACCCGCAAGGGGCCCCACACCACTTCTCTCCCACTCCTGTCCCTACAGACCTTCCACGATTGAATAGGTAATGAGCATAATCGCGTCCCTACGACGAGGGGACATTGCTATCGATTACCAGGCCGGCGGCTTCAAGGACGACGCGGGCCAGGGCTGCCTTTGCCTCGGCGTCGCGCATGATGGTATTGGTTGCCAGCGCCGGAATGCCCAGGTCTTCGATGGCGCCGAGCAGGTGGCGATCCTGTTCATCGATGACCATGACGTCGAGGAAGTCTCGGTAGAAGCGCGCTATGCCGACGGCCGATACTTCCATGCCGAGTCCGCGCATCAGCTTATCGGCGGGTCCTTTGATGGGCGAGCCGCCGACGATGGGGCTGACGGCAACGACCATGCCGCTCGTCTCGTGAAGCGCATCGTGAACGCCCGGGACGGCCAGAATGCTGCCGATGCTGACGATAGGGTTGCTCGGCGCGAGCAGGATGGCCTCGGCGTCCCTGATGGCATCCAGCACACCCGGAGCGGGCCTGGCCTCGCTTGCGCCTATGAAGGATACATCGAGCACCTCGTCTGCACAGTGACGCTTCACCATGTATTCCTGGAAGTGCAGCAGGCCGACCGGGGTCTGAATATGCGTCTGCACGAGCTGGTCGCTCATCGGCAGAAGGCGCAGGCCCAGGCCGAAGTGCCGCCGCAGCTCCTCGGTGACTTCGCTGAGCGTTTTGCCCTGGCGCAGGAGATTCGTGCGGTGAATGTGCGTGGCCAGGTCGCGGTCACCGAGCATAAACCAGTCTTCATCGCCATAGGCGGTTAATTGCCGCATTGTGTAGAACGTATCGTTGCGAATGCCCCAGCCGTGCGTTTCATCGACGATGCCCGCGAGTGTATACATCACGATATCGAGATCGGGCGAGACGCGCAGGCCATAGAAGTCGCGGTCATCTCCGGTATTGCCGATGACGATCAGGCGTTCCTGGGGAACGACCTGCACCAACCCCTGCAAGAAACGGGCAGCCCCTACGCCGCCCGAAAGCACAACAATCATGCCGGTTCACTACTCCTCGTATATTATCAGGCTGCTCAAAGGGAGCCGAGCCCGTCGTTTGGGATCGGCAGCAGCATACCCTATGATAATCATGGCCTGGGGGATCAAGCGTTTATCCAGGGATAGCATATCACACACGACCTCGGGGCAAAAGAGGGGCGCGCACATCCAGCCGGCATCCAGGCCCAGGTCATAGGCCATCAGCAGCATATTCTGGATGGCGGCTCCAATGCTCTGGATCGCCATAGTCGTCTCGTCGGCCTGGCGCTGCTCGTCAGGGTAGCGATCCAGGTCTTCCAGGTCCAGGCAGGGGAGGATAATCACGGGTGCGCTGAGGATGCGCTGGCGCGACTTTTCCAGGCGGGTGTTCACCACCGCGGTATCCTGACCATCCATTTCAAGGTTGTGGCGCCATGCTGCGCCCATGCGATCGGCCAGCAGCGCTTTCGTCTCGGCGCGTGTCACGATGGCGAAACGCCAGGGCTGCCTGCCATGCGGTGATGGGGCCCAGCGCGCCGCCTCAAGCACCTGTTCGATCAATTCGCGTGCGACCGGCTTATCCTGGAACTGGCGCACGCTTCGACGGCCCTGCAGCAGCACGGCAAGCGAAGCTGTGCGGCGGGGAAGCGTGAGCTGTCGCGGTTCGGAATGTATTGTCATGACCTATCCTATTATCTTATTTTCGTCTTCGCACACGATTATCGGCTGCGCAATGGCGTCTCTGTAAAGAGCTTTGTCATCAGTCCAGTTCGCGTGTTGTGGGAGAGCCTGGCGACCGCAAGGGTCGCCACTACAGGTCTCCATCAAATAACTAGCTAGACTGACTACGAGAACATTCTGCCGTGACTTTTCATTCCGTCTTCAGCATTACACATCCGCTCGGCCTGAGCTCATACCGGGCAAACTTGACGAACACATGCGATTGCCATATAACTGAGGCAGAGTATTGCATTGGTAAGCAAGAAGGAGTCACCCATGACTGATACTTCCATCCCGGCCGAGACGCGCATTGGGCACGTCCACCTCAAGGTGGCGGACCTGGAGCGTGCCGTCGGCTTCTATCGGGACTACCTGGGCTTTGACCTGATCTTCGATATGGGCAGCGCGGCCTTCCTCTCTGCGGGTGGCTACCACCACCACATCGGTCTCAACACGTGGGAGAGCAAGGATGGGCAGCCACCCGCAGCCGGTACGACGGGCCTGTACCACTTCGCCATCAACTATCCGACGCGCAAGGACCTGGCTGTTGCACTCAAACGGCTGCTCGATCATGGTTGGATGATCGACGGGGCGTCCGATCACGGCACCCACGAGGCCATCTACCTGCACGATCCCGACTTCAACGGGATCGAGTTCGCCTGGGATCGCCAGCCAGGCGAGTGGCCGCGAAAGGATGGGGTGCTCACGTTCAGCCGCAAGCCGCTCAACTTCGCGAGCCTGCTGGCTGAACTCGGGGAGCCGGACGAGAAAGGATATCTGCCGATCTTGTCGGAGTATAAGTAGGCGAGATGAAATGCGGCCAGTGGGTCAAAAGGTGGTATCCCTATGCGGTCTTTCACCTGGGAGATGGCTTGCCAGCGGCGGCTCGCCCGCCATCACCTCCTCGCACCTGTACCAGCCGCCCGGCTCGCCGATGCCGTGCGTTCAGTTGGCGGCGTGCAAGCGCAAATCCTTTCCGCCGCCGAACTCGCTGTTGGCGTGCGGGTCGCCGGAGTCACCCGGCAGGACGTGCAAGCGGCACTCTGGAAGCGGCACGCCCTGGTCAAGACCTATGGTCCCCGCGGAACGCTACACCTGCTGCCCGCGGACGAGCTGTCCCTGTGGATGGCGGCGCTGCGAGCCTGGGAGATGCGCAGTGAATCGCACTGGTATGCGGCGGCCGGTTTGGAGCCAGCGCAGGCAGATGCCTTGCTCGATGCCATCGGTGAAGTCCTCGATGACCGCTGCCTTACGCGGCAGGAACTCGCTGACGAGGTGGCGCAACGTGTTGGTGCATGGGCACGGGAGCGGCTTCTCTCCGCCTGGGGCGAGTGGCTCGCTCCGGCGGCTTTCACCGGGCGGCTCTGCTTCGGTCTGAGCAGGGGGAACCAGGTCACCTTCGTGCGGGCAGACCGGTGGGTAGACGGCTGGCAGGAGTGCGACCCGGAACAGGCGCTCGTCGAGGTCTGTCGCCGGTACTTCGCTACGTACGGTCCTGCCTCGCACCAGGACTTCGCGCGCTGGTTCCGGCTGAAGCCGGACGCAGCCCGCCGGGTGATGGCGTCACTTGCTGACGAATTAGTGGAGGTCGACCTTGGCGGGCGACGGGCCTGGATGCTGGCAACGGACATTGAAGAAGTAGGGGAATCAGCGCATGGCTCGCTGCGCCTGCTCCCACAGTATGACTGTTATGTCCTGGGATGCGGCCCACGGGAGTGGGTCGTTCCCCAGGCCGCGCGGGCTCGCGTGTCCACCTATGGACGCGGGCGCTTCGAAGGTGCAACAGCGTTACCGGTGATGCTGATCGATGGGGTTGTCAGCGGGATGTGGGAACGGCGAAGGCAGGCGAGAAGGAGTGAACTGCGGGTGGAGGCGTTCGGTCAGCTCACTGCACGGCAACACGAACAACTTGAAGCCGAAGCGGCCCGCATCGGAGCCTTTCTGGAGGAAGAGCTGAAACTTTCGCTGGGAACTCTTGCGTGAGTCGAGAGAACGCGGGCCGATCAATCGGCGGTGGCCACGATAAATCGGGCCCTACAAATTCCGTGGATTTAGCAAATGCACTACTATGTACCATATTTACCTGTGTTTTTAGAAAGGACAAGCATGCCAACACGTTCAGAAATCCAGGACACACTTGCCACATCGCAGGAGCAAGTCCTGGCGTATTTTGATGGGCTGAGCCCCGAAGACCTCGAGCGCCCGTGTACGGCGAGCGGCGTACCCGGAGAAGCTCCCTGGCGAGCCAAAGATCACTTTGCTCACCTTACCGCCAATGAACAGGGGATTCAAACCTTGTTGCGCCTCACGCTCAGCGGCGGGTCATTGCCGGAGCACCTGGCTGCAATGAGCGCGGAGGAGCGGCTGGCGTGGTCAAACCAGCGCAATCAAACCTATGTCAATACCCACCGCGATGACAGTATGGAAACGCTTCGCACGCAGCTCTCGACAGCGCGCCAGCAAACGCTGGAGCTGCTTGAGCAGTTCAGCGATGAACAACTGGCTGGACCGGTATCGGCATCCTATCTGACGAACCTGACGGCAGGCGACTTGTTCGTCGCCAATGCCCAGCACAACGCCAGGCATATTGCCTGGATCGAGGAGGGATTTCGCCAGGGTTGAGCATTTCACCTGAACATGTCGGTGGAAGGATCGCGTAAGATCGTCAGGCCGCTGCCCGCGCCCTGGAGATAGCGGTACCCGCGGATGAGCGCGGCGGGTACGCGATCGATCTTGCCCATGACTAACTCCGCCGCCGCCGCCAATTCGTCCGCGACTGCGATCTTGCTGACGTGCATCTCGTAGCCGTAGGGGTCGAACTGCCCGCGATAATCGGCCAGCGGCTCCATGCCCGCCACGCCGATGGCGTTATTGACCTGCCCGTCGCGCCAGGGACGGCCCCACGTATCGGAGATAATCACGGCGATATCGATGGGCTCGCCGGAGAGCTGTTGCAGGCGCGCGCGTATTTCGGCGGCGGAGCGGTCCGGGTCAAGCGGCAGCAGCGTCAGGGTGCGCGATCCTCCGGCGTTCGATTCATCCACGCCGGCGTTCGCGCAGATGAAGCCGTGCGGCGTTTCGGTTATCAACACTCCGTGGTCCATGCGCACGATGCGCTTGCTCTCGCGCAGCACGACCTCAACATGGGCAGCATCCTTCTCGTATGCCTGCGCGATGCTCTGCGCGAAGGCGGATGGCTCAATCTGATCCAGGTTGACTACCCTGCCCTCGGCCTTCGACACGATTTTCTGCGTGACGACGAGGATATCGCCTGTTTGTAGTGGCAAAGCCTGCGCCTCAAGCGCCTGGTATAGTATGAGACCCAGGTCGCTGCCTGGTGGAACTTCGCCTATTCCCTCGATGGGGATGATGCGTATCTCGGATTGCATAAACCTCCTGACTGCTATAGGATATTATAAACCGTGGAACCCACTCCTGTTTCTCTTCAGACCCGTGCCAGTTTTTCCGGGTTGGCGATGATGCGAATCGCCTGAATACGGCCTTGCTCCACATCAACGGTCATGACGGCGAATGCTTTTTCGCCGGTGCGGACGATCAGGGCATCTTGACCGTTGACTTCCGCCAGCTCGACCCGCGAGTTCTCCGGCCAGAAGCGCCTGGTTCCCAGGCTAAAGCGTGCCACGGCATCACGCCCACGAATCGGACGCAGCGCGGCCTGCTTGACTTTCCCACCACCATCGGCCCACAGCGTCACCTCTTCGGAGAGCAGGTTCATCAAGGGGCCGGTCTCACCCGTCTGCACCGCCTGGAAGTACCCGCTGAGTAACTGCCGATGGGTTTCGCGTGAGGCGGGGAAGCGTGGCCGGTGCTCGCGCAGGTGGAGCCTCGCCCGGCTGAAGGAGCGGCGACAGGCTGCTTCACTTTTGTCGAGCATGGCGGCGATCTCCGCGAAGTCATACCCGAAGACTTCGCGCAGCAGGAAGACGGCTCGCTCGAACGGTTGGAGCTGCTCCAGCAGCACCAGGAATGCCAGCGAGATGGATTCCTCCGTCTCGACGCGCTTTTCCGGGTCGCCCGTTTCGGCCGTCTCTGTTGTGAGGATCGGCTCCGGTAACCAGGGACCCACGTACTGTTCTCGCTTCCGGCGCGCGAGCTGGAGCTGATCCAGGCACAAGCGCGTGAGGATCGTTGTGAGATACGCTTTGAGTGAGTGAATGGTCTCAGGCGCAGCTGCCTGATAACGTATATAGGTCTCCTGCACCATATCCTCGGCATCCATCGCGCTGCCGAGCATGCGGTAGGCGATGGCAAAGAGGTAGGTGCGATAGGTTTCAAAGGAATCCACTCCGCTCCTCCTTTGGTAATTCTGTTCGGGTGCTGGGAAGATCTACTCCCATAGCACCCGAAACGGTAAGAGCAGCTCTCTCTCCTTCAGGAGAGGTGTGACAGTGAAGGGCGCTCTTCAAAGGCTCGCTTTTGGCGCTGGCTCTGCTCATAGCGCCCCTTCCCTGGCCACGCAAACAAACCTGGAAAGCGTCGTTGCGACAGCGTAGCGGTCACGACAAAGTTTACCACTGCCTCACGAGTGAGAGAGCCCAACCGGCCGGTAATGTAGGGCGTCCTGGGGCGATCGTCAGCAGAAAGCGGGAAGAAGTCCCCGCTCTCCCCCGCTCAGCTTGCGGCTCACTCTGTGATGCGGCAGGCGCTTCCTGCCGCCCCTGAACCAGAGAGGGCTGCAAGACAAACAGTGGATGGCTAACTACAGCCTGCTCGAACTCCTCAAGGGAAGAGTCCGCAGTGACGCCAAAGTAGCGAGCAAAGGGGTTGCCGTCCTTGACATCTTCTTGCAAAACGAGGGCCGCCTCGCTTTTGGGCAGTTCTCTTGCGCTGAACGCTTCAGAACGACGCCCTCGTGTAAGGGTCACCTCTCCCGCTGCCCGCAGATTGCGCACCCAATCCACTATTCCATACGGGGAGCCCACATAGCGCTTCCCATTGCGCTGAATAATCGCTACCGGGACGGTATGAGGCAACCCGCTTTTGCGACCACGCACCGTGAGCAGGTACATGGGGTAGTTCCCGAACACCAACCAGGGTCCGACAAGCTTGAAGCCCGCACGCAGCAGAGTCATTGTCAGTACATTTGCAACCCGTACATACATCGGGGCCTTATTTATTTTTGCCATATGTTCCTTCTCTTTCTCTGAGAGAGACGTTGACATTATGACCACCATATGTGATCAACACAAAGAAAGAGGGTTGAACTGCCCTTTTTGGGACAACTTTCCTGCCTGGTTTTGCACATGCCCGACCTATTGCACGTTCGCATCGACTGCCTTCTCTGATTGTATCAGACTCTATCTCAGCGCAGATTGAGCCACGTGAAAGATCAATGAAACCATGCAGAATTCTTTCGATTTTAGGACATCATCTCACCGCTTTTTGTGCTACGCTATGAGAAAAGAAGAAAAAAGGCATAAGGCTGGGAGATCTATAAGGAGATACGACACATGGCTGAGAACAACTTCACACTCACGACGTTCTACACCTACTGGAAAGAGTACCAGGATCACATCAAAAGGGCGCTCGCGCCGCTCACTGCTGAGCAGCTTGAGCTGCGCGCCGCTCCTCACCTGCGCTCCATCGGCGAGAATGCCCTGCACATCATCGGCTGCCGTGCTGGCTGGTTCATCGATTTCCTGGGTGAGGACGGCGGCGAGGAAATGAAGGTGTATGCGGGTTGGAACGAGGTTGCGTTGGAGCTGGGGGCGCCCATCCCAACCGCCGACGAGCTGGCCCAGGGCCTCGACCGCACCTGGCAATTCATGGCGGATTGCCTGGCGCGCTGGAGTCCCGACGACATGCGACAAACCTTCCCTGACGAGTGGGATGGCCAACAAGTCGACTTGCCGCGCGCCTGGGTCGTCTGGCACGTGATGGAGCATGACCTGCACCATGGCGGCGAGCTCTCGCTCACTCTCGGCATATACAAGCTCCCGGCGGATTTCCCCGGCTAGCGCCTGTTACATCGACAAAGAAATCCCACAACAATTCCGCACTGTTCAGATGTGTTGCAGTTTTTCCGGGCAGAAAGCCTTATCTCCAAACGTTTGTGGGCAAGCGGTCTGACCAGACAGGCTTAAGGAGAATGTTTTATAATACGAGGTAGCGAACACTGACGGAGGCGTGAGCGGGCATCTATGAGGTCTATGTCTGAAAGTAGCCAGTCTGATCAAGAGTTACTCTATTTTTGGGCCCTCGGCGATTTGCACTACTATACCCCTGAGCGGTGGTATGCGTACCATTCACAACGCCTTGCCCCACTGTATCGCGACCTGCGCGCGCTCTGGCAGCGCGAAGGGACGCCGGCATTCTGCGTCTCCCCGGGTGATATTGTCGAGGCATCGGCGCCTGAAAACTACCAGCTCGCGAGGCGTGAACTGACGGCACTACTTGGAAATATCCCATTCTATCCAGGGTTGGGAAATCACGAGATGTGGCCGGAACGCGAGGGGGAAATCGAGCATGTAGATCAGCTTATCCAGGATTATGTCACCTTTTGGGGCAAACCGACGCGCTATTACTGGACGGAGAGTAGAGTTTTGTGCATCATGCTTGACGTGGTCGGCTATCCTGAGCCGTACTTTACCGAGGAGACGCTGGTGTTCCTGCGGACCGCGCTGGCGAAGCACCCCGGGCATATCGCGGTGATTTTCGCACATTGCCCGCTCTACAATACTGTACTGGACCGCGACCCTGAGCGGATACTAGATTACCACTCGCTGATCCCCTTCTTCTCCATCCAGAATTCTAACGAGGTGCGCGCAATCCTGGCCGGGCATAGCAATGGTTGCCTCTACATCAGCGGGCATACTCACTCGGGCTGGGAGGCGCCCAATCTGGTATTGACCGAGCGGGTGGGACGCTATCCCGTCACGTATATCAATCTGATGTCGCCGTGGTTTACCGGGCACGAGAAAGAGCCTGGCCGCAACGAGGCACATAGCGAATTCGAGTTCTACATGGATGAGCCAGACCTGGTTGTCTCCTTTGCGTTTCATATTTACCTTGATAAGGCCATTGTGCGCATGCGCGATCATCGAGAGCAGCGATGGATGGCACAGTGGGATGTAGCACTGCATTGAACTCTTTTGGTACTGGAAACAGGGAAAGGCATGTAAAATGAGTACTTCCGCTCACATTGATGTAGCATATGAGGAATTCCTGCGCAGCTATCCTGAATATCAGGCCACTATATCCCTGGATGAGTTGCGCCGGCGCGAATACGGGCGTCTGGAGGCGGGCGGGCATATCTATCTCGATTACACAGGCGGCGGGCTGTATGCTATGTCGCAGGTGCGGGCGCATCATGAGCTCCTGGCCCGGCATATATTCGGGAACCCGCACTCCTCGAATCCAACCTCGATGTCCATGACGGAACTGGTCGAGCGCGCCAGGCAGTCCATCCTGCGGTACTTCAACGCTTCGGCAGAGGAATACATTGCTATTTTCACGGCGAACGCCAGCCAGGCCCTGAAGCTGGTGGGCGAGTCGTACCCGTTTGAGGCGGGCGACAATTACTTGCTGATGTTCGATAACCATAATTCGGTCAACGGTATCCGCGAGTTCGCGCGTGCGCACGGCGTTACCAGCATCTATGCGCCAGTGGTGTTGCCCGACATGAATATAGACGAGGGCCAGTTGTTGGACGACCTGGACCAGGCGCGGCCCGACAGGCACAACCTCTTTGCCTACCCTGCGCAGTCGAACTTCTCGGGTGTGCAGCATGCGCTCGACTGGATAACCCGCGCGCAGCAGAGAGGGTGGGATGTCCTGCTGGATGCAGCCGCCTTTGTTCCCACGAATCGGCTTGATCTCGGCCGCTGGCACCCCGATTTTGTGCCGGTGTCGTTTTACAAGATGTTCGGCTATCCTACTGGCGTAGGCTGTCTGCTGGCGCGGCGCGAGGCGCTCGCGAAACTGCGCCGGCCCTGGTTCGCCGGCGGCACGATCACCGTCGCGTCCGTGCAGGGCGACCGCTATTACCTGGCCGAGGGCGAGGCTGCCTTCGAGGATGGCACGCTCAACTATTTGAGCCTGCCCGCAATCGAAATCGGCCTGAAGCATCTTGAGATGATCGGCATAGATATGATCCACCAGCGGGTGAATTGCCTGGCGGGCTGGCTACTCGAGGAGCTATTGAATCTACGCTATCGGAATGGCCGGCCGCTGGTCCGCATGTACGGGCCGCACACTATGCACGCGCGCGGTGGTACGATGACCATGAACTTTTATCGCGCCGATGGAGCAGTGATTGATCACCGCGTGATTGAACATCAGGCTAACCAGGCGAATATTTCGCTACGAACCGGCTGCTTCTGCAACCCTGGCGGCGGCGAGATTGCTCTGAACCTCTCCGCGGGCGAACTGACGACCTGTTTCCGCCAGTACTCGCACCAGGAGCGTTTTACCGTCGATGACTTCCGCCTGTGCATCGACGGTAAGAGTACAGGCGCGGTACGTGTATCGCTTGGCCTCGCGAGCAACTTTGCAGATGTATACCGCTTTATACAGTTTGCTGGGGGCCTTGTAGATGCGTGATTTATTATAAATACCGTCATTGGGACGCAATTATGAACATGACCGATCAAAGTCGGCCCTGTCATCCTGAGCGCAGCGAAGGATTTGACGTGCTGGCCACCCGGACGCGATGCATCGCGTCCCTACGATGGTTTGTTGGGTGAGTATTTTATGATTTTTTAGAAGGAAGCATAGACTTGAGCGAAGAACAACAGGAACAGAATAAGGTGGCGATGGTTATCGTTGCGCACCCGGATGACGCGGAATTTGGCGCGGCCGGCACCATTGCTAGATGGGTACAGGAAGGGTGGGATGCCTACTACGTCATCTGTACGGATGCAGCCGGTGGTGGGCCGGATGAGGCAACCGATGTCGGGCTAGAGGCGCGCCGTCATATGACTGAGACGCGCAAGCGTGAGCAGCGTGCCGCCGGAGAGGTGCTCGGGTTGAAGGACGTGATCTTCCTGGACTATCCCGATGGGCAGTTGCAGCCCACCATCGAACTGCGGCGCGATATCGTTCGCGTGTTGCGCAAGTACCGCCCCACGCGCCTGATATGCCAGTCGCCTGAGCGCACCTGGGTGCCGATGATGTTCCTCGGGCGCTACCATCCAGACCACCTGGCGGCAGGCGAGGCGGTAATCAAGGCGATCTACCCCGCGTCGCAGAACCCCTGGGATTTCCCCGAATTGCTGGAAGAAGGCTTATTGCCGCACAAGGTGAAGGAAATTTATATCACGGGCGCGCCGCATATCAATTACTTTGTCGATATCTCGGAGACGATGAATAAGAAGATCGAGGCGCTGATGTGCCATAAGAGCCAGTTCATCGGTCGAGAGCAGGATGTGGAGAAGATGATGCGTTCTCGCACCGCCGAGCTCGGCAAAAAGTACTGGGTTGAGTTCGCTGAGGAGTTCCATCGCACGGAGAACTGGTAAGCTGCTCTTGCATTCCGCGCACAGTATGTGACATACTACTACCAGAGACCTTCGGGGCAGGGTGAAATTCCCGACCGGCGGTATGGCCGCTATCTGATGATATAGGCCAAGCCCGCGAGTCCCAGCGCTGCTCGACGAGTCGAGCAGGTTCGGGGCAGATTCGGTGACAAGCCGAGGCCGACGGTATAGTCCGGATGGGAGAAGGTTAAGCGTATATGCGGATGCTAAGCCGTGTCACCGCCCGGTGACATGGTAGTTTGTCTATCCACACATTTGTGGGTAGATTTCCGTATTACTCTCCTTTTGTCTCCCTCGCAAGCCTCCCAGGGTCAGTGACTATGACAGTCCTTGTTGTCTATCGGTTGGTATGACTGTCGGTATAGCTACGACCGAGGGAAGTTATGAGTGTAAAGACAAGCGAACCAGAAGAACTGGAACTGGATGAGCGTGGCGCAGAGCAGGCGGTTTCGAGGCGGCCGGTGGCCGGCAGGCGCACTCAGAAGGCGCAGAGCATCGCGCAGCGGCTCTTCTTGATTGTGCCGCCCTTGCTGCTAGCGCTGCTCGTCCTGCTGGGCTGGTACCTGGCTACCGGCCACAGGCATGTTGGGGATGTCGGGAGCATCATCTTACCCGCGCCGGGCGATGTCTTCTCCTCGCTGGGAGACGGCATTCGTTCTGGTCTGTTCCTCAGCAACGCGCTGGTCACGGTAGAGGAAAGCCTGGTAGGATTCGCGCTGGCGGTGCTCGTGGCGCTGCCGATGGGGTATGGCATTGCGAAATGGCGGCTATTCGCCGTCACCATGCAGCCCTACCTGGCGGCGGGCCAGGCTATCCCGGCCATTGTCATCGCGCCTGTGCTCTACCTGATCTTCGGCTATGGCACCGTTCCCATCATCATCCTGTGCGCGCTGATCGTGCTGTTCCCGATGGTGATTACGACCGCGCTGGGTTTCCAGACCATCGATCGCTCACTGGTCGACGCGGCGCGGGTCGAGGGAGCATCCGGCTGGCCGATGCTGGCGCACATCGAGTTCCCGATGGCGCTGCCCGGCATCATCGCGGCGCTGCGCACGGGGCTGACGCTCTCGATCACCGGCGCGCTGGTGGGTGAGTTTGTCAGCCAGGGCGCGCAGGGGTTGGGTGCGCTGGTGCTGGTATCGACTGACCAGTTCAATACTCCGCTGCTCTTCGCTACGCTGCTTGTGCTGGGTTTCCTGGCAGCTCTTTACTACTGCGCTTCATGGCTTCTGGTGAAACTGGCGGATGCCATCTACTAGGCAACGAGCACTACAGACGAATGGAGAGAAATGGTGATGTTTTCCCGTACTCGTTCCAGACTTTTTCGGCCTGTTTTTATGCTGCTTGCCCTGCTCGGCCTCGCGCTGGCGGGATGCGGGGCAAACGGAACAACCGCGGCAACGACGGCAAGCTCGACAAGCTCGCTCAAAGATGTCTCTATCGCCCTGGGCTATATTCCCGATATTCAGTTCGCGCCTTTCTATGTCGCGCAGAGCAAGGGCTACTACCAGGCGGCGGGGCTGAATGTAACGTTGCATCACGGCATCGTCAACGACCTCTTTAGCTCGCTGGCGGTCGGTCACGATGACTTCATCTTCGCGACTGGAGACGAAGAGCTGGTGGCGCGCAGCAAAAACATTCCGGCGGTGGATGTCGCGACGATCTACCAGCGCTATCCCGTCAGCCTGATCGTGCCCGCTAACTCGTCCATCCGCACGCTGGCGGATATCAAGGGACATACCATCGGCGAACCCGGGCCGTTTGGCGCCACGTATGTCGGCCTGCTGGCCCTGCTGCATTATGCGCACCTTACGTCATCCGACGTGCACTTGCAATCGATCGGCTTTACCCAGGTGACGGCGCTGCTGGCCCATCGCGTCGATGCGGTCGTGGGCTATTCGAATAATGAACCGCTGCAACTGCAAAAGCAGGGCCTGGCGGTGCGCACCTTCGATGTCTCCGACTATCAGCCGCTCGTCTCCAATGGTCTAATTACCATCGAGAATACCCTGCATGGTCAGCCGCAGATGGTCAAGGCTTTCGTGCAGGCCACGCTTAAAGGCGTGAGAGAAGTAATCGCGAATCCGGCGGAGGCTATCCAGATCAGCAAGTCCTACATCCCCGGCATGAATGTGGCGACCGAGACGGCGGTCTTGCAGGCGACCATTCCCATCTGGCAAGGCAGCGGCAAGGTGCAGCCGGGCTACAACGACAGCACCACCTGGCAGGCCATGGCGCAGTTCCTGGCCGCGGAGAAGATTATTCCCTCCGCGCAGGATGTCGCGCAGGCGTATACGAATACGAGCCTGGCGTAGCGATTACTTCTCATAAAATGGGCTGGAACAGGATGTAGTTGTCGAATTGCATGACGTGGTAGCGCCGACTCGATTGCGCTGCTTTCCTGGCAAAAGCCTGCGCCTGGGACGAGTTGATGGGAAAGATGTACGCCGCGGCGGGGTCGCCGGCAACGATGGGCACGTAGGGTGCGTAGCGATTGACGCCGGGGTTCAGATTTGCGTCCAGCACACTGCAGATGACTTGCTCCTTCGTCAGGAAGCTGACCAGGTCGCAGGTCCAGTATTCGCTGTAGATGTGCCGCAGGTGCAGGCGCAATAACGTGTCGGCGAGTGCCTGTTGCTGCTGTGCCACCGACGAGCTGGGGGGCGCCTGGTCAAACGTGTCGACGGTGCCTTTTGCCAGCAAGCCGGCGTAAGCCAGCAGGATAGCCGCGCAAAGGACTCTGCTAAGCAGGGTGGGCGACAGGCGTATTGGCGTGCTGACCCTGGCCGTTATGGGCTTCCACAAGGGCCACAGCACCGCCGGGGTAGCGACGCCCAGGCCGACCAGGTAGCGGAAATTGCCCCAGGGAAAGACGATGGGGCTTGAACTCAGAGTGAAGACCAGCCAGGTGAGCCCGGCGCTGCCCAACAGCATCAGGCGCGCGTAGCGCAGGACGACGGCGCGCTGCTCTTTAGCCGGCGGGGTGGCGACGAGCGTGGAGCCAGCCTGCTTGCCGTCACCCATCACTTTTTTATCTGCCCGCACAAGCAGCCAGCGCCTGCCGAGGATGCTCACCTCCATGATTACCGCCGCGAACCAGGCTGCCAGCATGACTGCCGCCCAGAGGCAGTGCAGCGCGGTGCATTGAAGAACCTGGGGACCGGTGTGCAAGGTGATTGGCCAGGGGTCGGTGCGCCAGTTTGTGATGGTGCACAAGCTGGTCCCACCGCTGGCAACGGGCAGGCTGACCAGGAACGACGCGGCGAAGTGTTCGAAGATGGAATGGGAGCCGGCGCCGGCGCTGGCCGTCAGAAAGCCCACGACAGAGAGACTCTTCGGCCCACTCACTATAAGCAGGTCATTGAGGATCATGGGGAGTATGCCGACCACGAGGCCCAGCAGGAGGGCGGAGATGGTCTGCGCCCCCAGCGTTCTGCGGCAACAGACCAGCAAGAAAAGCCCCCCGCTGATAATGAAGGCGCCTGCCAGGGCATCGTTCCAGAACGCGGCACCGGCGACGATACCCCAGAGGGCATACAACAGGATCAACCGCCGGGAAGAAAAGGGCTGCGCTGCGGGGGAGGGTGACAGAGAAGCCAGACCCAGCGAGATGCTGAGCAGCATAATAAGCGCGCCGAAGAGCGGAGTTTCGGCGTGTCCCGCGAAGGCGGGTATGGAGCGATAGAATATCTCGGGGGTGCCGACGCCGAGCAGGATGAGCGTGACGAGCGCCAACCCCTTGCTATAGAGCAGGCACGTTAGCACGTACATGCAGATCAGGAACGCGATAAAGAAAAGCAGCACTCCCAGCCGCAGGGCAAATACGGACGGGCCCAGGATGGAAAACAAAACGGCGCCCATGTAGGCTTCCAGCGCTCCGAGCGAGGCCTGACCATACAGGAAAGCGGGGAAATCGTGCCCGTGCGAGATGTGCAGCGCCATCAATCCCACGGTTGCTTCGTCGCTGTTGGTCGTAGGGTAGCCATTCAAAATAAGCATGAGCCGTATGGCGGCGCCTGCGATGATGATGAGGACGGCGAAGAGGGTTGCCAGGTCGATTGAGAATTTCCCCAGGCGCAGGTATTTATCCAGGAACATGATTTATACTAACTACGTCCTTTCATCAACAGGGTGTGAATCTGCTCTATTGTAAGGAAGAATGCCTGTCAGCGCAAGTAGAGCACCGGGGTGTTGACGATTGAGCTAAAAGCCTGGATAATGCTTCCTGGTCAACGTGGCGCGGCGTTTTCAGCCGCTGCCAGGAACGAAAAATCCAGGCTTGAGGTGAGCAGTTGTCGCGAAATCGCTTTGACAAATATGACGTTTGGGCGGGAGTGGTGATTTTTTTAGCCGTTGGGCTCCGTCTCGCCCTGATCTTGCTGAGCTGGCCAGGGTCGTATGAAGACGAGGCTACACTTGGATTGATGGCGCTGCATATCGCCTATCACGGCGCTCACCCGCTGCTCTACTATGGGCAGGATTACCTGGGTTCGCTGGAAGCCTACCTCGGCGCGGGCTTCTTCCACATCTTCGGGCCTTCGACGACATCCCTGCGCCTCGGGTTGATCCCGATCTTTGGACTTTTTCTCACCTGCTTGTATCTCCTGGGCGCGCTGCTCTATTCCAAGGGGCTGGCAATCTTTTCGATTGCGGTGGTGGGCCTGGGAGCGCCGGATGTGATTTTGAGGCAGTTGATGGCCGCGGGTGGCACGCCGGAGCTCTTCTTCTTCACCACGCTGCTCCTGCTCTTGACCGCCTGGTTAGCGCTCACCTCGGATGGCGCGCAGCGAGAGCGGAAGAAGGAAGGTAAAAGTTTGCGAAGTGCGCCCATCGCAAACCGTCGACGACTGCTCGCTTATGGCGCCTGGGGATTGATTGCCGGGCTTGATATCTGGAGCCATCTGTTGTGCCTGCCGTTTGTTTTGTGCGCGGGCCTGCTCCTCGTGATCTTCTGCCGGAGGGAACTGCGCCTGCCTGAGATCTCGCTGCTTGTGCTCTTCTTGGTGGTTGGCGTGTCACCTCTGATTATTTACAAATTGAGCGTGCCGGTCACTGCGAACCAACTCTCCGTGTTCTCGGGAATATTTGGCGGGGGGTACCACGAGCCTTCCTACCCTGCGCCACTCCCCGCTCAAAATCAGGTCCACACGAACGCGGTGGTTTCCCTGCCGGGTCCCGTGCTGCAGGTGGCGGGAACGCTGTTCGTGGGCATACCCATCGCCACCAGCGGGGATGAGATATGTTCACTTTCGTACAGCGATGCCTGGCCTCTGACCACGAACGCGAGTGTGTCTACACGTGTCTGTACGGGAGTCCACGGGGCATGGAGCCTACTGCTGATCATCCTGCTGGTTGCAGGTATAGTGAGCGCGTTGCGGGGCTTCAGGAGGCAATGGTATTTGCCACCAGGACAGCAACGGCCGCCAGAGCAGCGGCGCGAGGCGATACGCCAGGCCGCGCGCCTGATGATTCTGGCGGCGTTGGGGCTGGCGATCCTGGCCTTCGTCACATCCCCGCCCGCGTCATCTGGCACACCATGGACATCCGCTCGCTATCTCGTGGGGTTCCTGATTGCCATGCCCGCGCTACTCAACCCACTGTGGGAAAAGAAGGCTATCCTGAAAAAGGGACGAGCGTGGGGAGTGCAACTCAAACAGGGGCTGCGCTACGGCCTGCTCGTGCTTGTCCTGGCGGCGAGCCTGCTGGGAACCATCGATATCTTTACGATACCGTTGTCGTTGGCACACATAAGCTTCAGCAAGATAGAAGGGCTGACGGACGACCTGCTGCGGTTGGGCGCGACGCATATCTACGCGAACTCCGATGACTGCACCCGCATCTCCTTTACCAGCGATGAGAGAGTGGTCTGCGCCGTGCTTGACAATGGGCTGCAGCCCGGCCTTGACCGGTATTTCCCCTACCGGGCAATGGTCGCAAGCTGGCCCGACCCGTTCTATGTATTTCCGGCCAGTTCTCCGCAGGCGGTCTTGTTTCAGATGAAAGCGGCGCAGCAGCATATAACCTACAGGACGTATCAAATGTATGGATATGATGTGTTTGCGCCGCAGCGGCGGATTGTGGCGTAGGCTTGCAATTTCTGTTTAGATATGGTATATTGCTTGCATGAGCAAGCAATATACCACTGAACCATCAGAGGAACAGCACCGGACGAAAGAGCGCATTATCGCAGCCGCCTCGAAGGTACTGGCAGAGAAGGGCTATGAGGCGACAACGCTACGGGAAATTTCACGCGAAGCCCAGGCTGCACCTGGGCTAGTGCATTATTACTTTGGTGGCAAGGATGAGCTGCTCGTTGAGGTGCTGCAGGGGGCTGGCCGGCGTTTCCACCAGAGAATGGAACACCTTATCCAACAGGTGCCTGCCGATCAGTCTCTCGAAGCGGTCTTGACGCAACTTCGCGAGCGGGTCGACCTGGAACCGGACGTGTATCGCCTGCGCTACGAATCGTTCGCACTTGGCTTGCACAATTCCCTCATTGAGCCGAAAGTGCGAGAACGACTGGCGCAGCGACGCGAGGAGATTGGCTCGGTCATGGCGAAGGTCCTGGAGAACAGTGAGAGGACAGATGGTGCGAAGCCTTCATCACTTGATCCAACAATCCTGGCTGCTCTCCTGCTCTCCATTTTTGATGGGCTGGCGCTGCAAAAGATCATGGACCCCACTTTCGATCTTGACGCTTCGTATCATTTGCTTACGAGGATGTTGCATGGCCTGCTCGGAAGCTTCGAGGGGGAACATTCTTTGTGACGAAGAGCTTCTGCACCCTCTTCCAATTTGTCTGTCAAGTTGCTTGTGCTAGCAAGCAAGGAAAGAAAGGAGTTGTTCATGAGTGCCGTAGTACTAAATCCGGGAGAAGGACGCACAATTCCTCTCGGCCCTATTCACATGCGTGTCCAGGAGGATGGGACGCAGACCCGGGGAACATTGGGCCTGGCGGAATTTGAAGTGCCTCCTCATGCTCCAACGCCGCCACCCCATGTCCATCATGCGCATGAAGAGGGCTTTTACATCCTGGAAGGCGAACTGGAGTTTCTGGCAGGGACGGAGACGGTGCGGGCCGGTCAGGGCACGTTTGTGATGGTGCCCATTGGAACCGCCCATACGTTCAGCAACCCGACTGACAGGCCGGCTCGTTTCCTCAACACGTTTACGCCTCCGTTCTATCTTGGCTACTTTGAAGAATTGAGTGGGCTTAATCAAGCCTCGGTTGCTCCTACTCCGCAACAGTTGGCTGAGCTGATGGCTCGCTATGACACGGAGGTTGTTTCTTAGTTGTTTTTTTTATACCACATTGCTTGCTTGAGCAATACATCACAAGTCACGGCTAACTCGCATGGAGACGATATAGCCGAACCCAAAAGAAAGGTTGAATTCTATGAGCACTCTGCCTCCTTCTTCTCCCAGAACGCGAAGCGAGCCTTTCGCAGATGGTTTGACTGTGCGCTTCAACGAGCAAGGAAGCGGTCGTGCCATGCTCGTTTTGCATGGTGGTGGTGGACCGCAGACGGTGTTTGGCCTGGCTTCGGCCCTCTCCGGGCGCGCACAGGTTCTGACGCCGACCCATCCTGGTTTTGCGGGCGAGCCACGTCCTGAGTGGTTCGATAGTATTGATGATCTCGCCTTCGCCTATCTTGACCTGCTCGAACGGCTCGACCTGCGTGACGTCCTGGTCATTGGCTCCTCGATGGGTGGCTGGATCGCATCTGCCATGGCCTTGCGCGATACCACGCGCCTGCTGAGCGGTCTCGTTCTTGTCGATGCCGCCGGCATTCGAGTTGAGGGGTATCCCATTGCTGATGTGTCCTCCTTGACTCCTAATGAGCTCTCCGCCCTCAGCTTCCACAACCCGGCGGCCTTCCGCGTCGACCCGGCGACTGTGACGCCTGAACAGGCCGAGGCCCGCGCAGCAAACTTGCGGGCGCTCTACGTCTATGATCAGGGGCAGGGCATGCGTGATCCAAAGCTGAGGCGGCGCCTCGGGCGCGTGAAAATCCCGGTCCTCGTTGCGTGGGGAGAGAGCGATCGCGTGATACTCCCTGAGTATGGCCGTGCCTACGCTCAATCGTTCCCTGACGCGCGCTTCCAACTCATCCCGGAGGCCGGCCACCTCCCGCAGCTCGAGCAGCCTGAGCGCCTGCTCAAACTCGTGTGGGAGTTCGCCGGCAGTATCGCTGCTACGTCGCCGCTGGCAGGATAGTTACCGCTCATGGATGGGGAGAGGTACAGAATTTTTGCTGTATCTCTCCAGCCTTCACCGGTAGTGAAGATTCTCCTCGCAATCAGGCGGATGCAGCCTCTTTCGCTGCTTCCAGGATAAGCTGCGCCACCTCGTCCGGGTGGGAGACCATTGCCACGTGACTCGACACCTATCCCAAGGCCGACCACCTCAAACAGTTCGTGGTCCTCGCGATCCAACGCCAGGCCTGGCCTTTCGGGTATGAGGCAGGGGAGCGTGAAGAAAAGCAGAGGGATGAGCCATCACAGCTTTCGTCTCTATGGGAAGACGCCGGGATCACTCAAGAAAACAGCTTCGCGCGTTCGCTCCAAATGTGGTATGCTAGAGGCTGAGAGAACAGGGGCTGGACCTATGTGGAAGTGTCCCAGCCCCAGGCAGGCGTTCACCCACGCAGCGGGCACACCCGACACTCATCAGTATAACGGATGGGTCCTCTTGAAGTCAGCGTCCAGCAGGTGACGTGTGACTGCACACCTCACTTCACATTCGTTCAAAGTGTGTCGCTTCGCCGGGTTCACGCGAGATCAGGAGATCGCTCGTGAAGAGACATGTGTACCGGGAGCGAGACTATGCCTTCGCCCAGTTGGTGCTGACGCTGCGCACCGCCATCGGCCTGAGCCAGGTGGGCCTGGCCGAGCGGCTTGGCGCCTCCCGGCGCGCGGTGGCAGGGTGGGAGGGCGGCCTCAGCTACCCCAAGACAGAACGCCTCAAAGAGCTGATTACCCTGGGGATGCAGCAGCAAGCCTTTCCCGCCGGGCGCGAGGAGGAGGAGATCCGCGCGCTGTGGAAGGCGGCCCACCAGAAGGTACTGCTGGATGATACCTGGCTGCATGACCTACTCGCTCCTCTTTCGCCTGTCCCGCTTTCCCCACTGGTAGGAACGCCCGGGGCCCACGCGGCAGCGGAACCTGCCGCCTCCCCGCGCGTCGACTTAGTGGAAGCCCTCGACGTGAGCCACTTCTCCGGCCGCGAGGTGGAAGTGGCTGAACTCTCCCAGTGGATCGTGCAGGATCGCTGCCGCCTGGTAACGCTGCTCGGGATGGGCGGCATCGGCAAGAGCATGCTGGCCTCCTTGCTGGGGAGCCACCTGGCTCCGCACTTCGAGGCGGTGCTCTGGCGCTCCCTGAGGGACGCGCCCTCCTGCGAAGAGCTGGTCGCCGACTGCATCACCTTCTTCTCCGAGACGCCGCCCGCGGAATTCCCAACCTCGCTGGAGCAGCGCATCACGCAGCTCGTGGCCCGCCTGCAGGCGAGCCGTTGCCTGCTGGTGCTCGACAACCTCGAGACGCTCCTGTCGAGCGGTGACCCAGAGGGGAGCTACCTGCCGGGCTACGAGGGCTACGGGCGGCTGATCGAGCGTCTGGCCGAGTCAGCCCACCAGAGCTGTGTGCTGCTCACCTCCCGCGAGAGGCCCAGGGAGATCGAAGCGCTGGAAGGCACTCGCTCCCCTGTGCGCTCGCTGCGCCTGGAGGGGCTGGACGAACAGGCCGCCCGTGTCCTGCTCAGCGACAAGGGGCTGGACGGTACACCTGCCGCCTGGCAGTGCCTCGTGGCCAGCTACGCGGGCAATCCGCTGGCCTTGAAAATCGTGGCGCAAGCCATCTCTGACCTCTTCGATGGAGATCTGGACCGCTTTCTGCAAGAAGGGGAACTGATCTTCAACGGGGTCCGACCGCTGCTGCGCCAGCAGGTGGGGCGGCTCTCGCCTCTGGAGCACCTGCTGCTCACCTGGCTAGCTGCGCTGCGCGAGTGGACGCAGCTCGACACCCTCGTACAGATCCTGCATCCCCGGGTGCTGCGCTCGCAGGTGTTGGAAGCGTTGGAGGCGCTCTCTCGGCGCTCGCTGCTGGAGCGAGGGCAGCAGGCCAGCTTTGGCCTGCAATCGGTGGTGATGGAGTACCTCACCGATGAGTTGGGCGAACGGCTGGCCGAGGAGATCGTGCTGAGCGAGCCCCAGCAACTGCGCCAGGTGGCCCTCGCGCTGGCGCAAGCCAAGCACTATGTGCGAGAGATCCAGGTGCGCCTGCTGGTGTTTCCCCTCCTCGAGCGGCTGCGCGCCGAACTGGGAGCAAACGCACAGATCGAGGCACACCTGCTGCGCCTGCTCTCGCAGTTCCGGGCGGAGGATGCGGCCAACCAGGGCTATGGGCCGGCCAACGTGATCACCCTGCTCAAAGCCCTGCGAGGACACCTGCGCGGCCTGGACCTGTCGAGGCTCTCCATTCGCGGGGCCTATTTGCAAGGGGTCGAGCTGCAGGACGCCAATTTGGCTGAGTCCCTGCTGCAGGAGTGCGTCTTGGACGAGAGCTTCGATGCTATCTGGTCAGTAGCTGCCAGCAGCCCTGGCCAGTACTGCGCTGTGGGCAGCCGGCGAGGAGAAGTGCGCGTCTGGAAGGAAACAGGCCGACTCCTTCATCTGGCCTGGCAGGCCCATACCGATGTGGTCTCAACCCTGGCCTTCAGCTCGGACGGCTCTGCCCTGGCCAGCGGCAGTTGGGATGGCACGCTCAAGCTGTGGAACCTGCAGAGCGGGGCACTGCTCTGGAAAGGCCGTCACACGAACACGATCAGCTGCGTGGCTTTTTCACCTGATGGCAAGCTGCTTGCCAGTTGTGGGCGTGATGCGGCAGTTCATCTCTGGGATGCCCACAGCGGCACAAACCTCCAGATCCTGCCACACTCTGGTGCGGTGTATAGGGTCACCTGGAGCCCCGATGGAGGCTTGCTTGCCAGTGGCGACTTTGCGGGATCTATTCGATTGTGGCAGGTCCAAAAGATAGCACCGGCCAGGTGTATGCAGACCATTGAAGGACATACCGACCGGGTGCTTGGTCTGGCCTTTGCCCCCGACGGATGTACCCTGGCCAGCGGGAGCTGGGATCGAACGGTCAAACTGTGGGAAGTAGCGAGTGGACGCCTGCTCCAGACGCTCTCGGGGTACAGGGACAAGGTACATTGCGTCGCCTGGAGTCCGGATGGACGCACCGTTGCCAGCGGCAGCGTAGATAAAACGATCTGGCTGTACGACCTCGTCCAAGGCCACTCTCAAGTGGCCCTACGTGGACATACCGCCGCCGTGTACAGCCTGGCCTTCACCTCCGACAGTGCGAGTTTGCTCAGTGGTGGGGAAGACGGCACCCTGCGCGTGTGGGATGTGGCCAGTAGGCAGTGCGTGCGCGTTATGCAGGGCTATGCCATCGGCATCTACGACATCGACTGGAGTCCAGATGGCATGCACCTGGTCAGCGGAGGCACAGATACGTTGGTGACCATCTGGGATGTGACCACTGGGACAGCGTCCAAGGTGTTGCAGGGGCATAACTGGATCGTGTATGGGGTGGCGTGGAGCCCAAATGGGAGGTTTCTGGCAAGTTGTGAGTTACACACACTCATCCGTCTCTGGAATGCCACCTCGGGAGCCTGCGTCCAGACGCTTCAGGATCTGGCTGCTTCACCCTTGGGTGTGGCCTGGAGTCCAGATGGGCAACTGCTTGCCTGGGGAACCGATCAGCATGGCATCCAGGTGTGGGATATGAGAAAGCAGGGCCTCCTTTGGGACAAGCTTCCCCTCTCGACCATCATTCGCTATGTAGACTGGAGCCCAGACGGCACGCGGGTGGTCGGTGGTGGCGATGATGGGGGCCTGTATCTGTGGGGAATTGCCGATGGCACGCTGCGGCAGCGGCTGCCGGGGCACCAAGGAATGGCCACGCGTGTGGTCTGGAGTCCCGATGGCACACGGCTGGCCAGTTGTGGCAGCAGCAATGACACAGGAGAATTGTTCGTGTGGGAGGTGCAGAGCGGGGAGTGCCTCCAAACCTTTGCAGGGCATCCCGGTATTGTCTCTACCGTCGTCTGGACTCCGACTGAGGACCTCCTGGTCAGCGGAGGGAGCGATGGGATACTACGCTGGTGGGATGTACAGAGCGGAAAATGCTTGAGGATGCGAGCAGCACATCAGGGAACGGTTCTCTCGCTCAGGAAGAGTCCCGATGGGAAGTTGCTGGCCAGTTGTGGAGATGACGGAGCCATCCACATCTGGGAGCTCAAAAGTGGCGAGCATGTGCGCACGCTGCGCCGCGACCGGCCCTACGAGCGGCTCACTATCACGGGCATCCAGGGCCTGACCCAGGCCGAGATCGCCACCTTGTGTGCCCTGGGGGCCGTGGAGGATGCTACCGCGGAAAGTACTGGTAAATGACCTGAAAAGTGAGCAGGTTTTGCGGGTCTTGTTCACTTTCGGAGGAAAACCTCAACACACCTCAGAGGGCACATTGGTCATGATGCGTCTTCGCCCTGGTCAACGTCCGTCGAGAACGCGACGGCCCTTTGCCGCTCGAAGGTTGCCAGTCTCTCGTTGAGTGCCTCAGTGACCAGGCGATAGGCATCTGACCCGAGCAAGAGGCGGCGCGGTGGGTGCTCAGACTGCGCCGCCTCGATCATGGCGGCGACAACCCTGGTCTGACTCCCCGGCATCTGTTCGAGCGGGATCGGCTTGCGGTCAGCAGGACCACCTCGATACGGCTCGCTCACGGGAACGCGGGTGGCGGCTTCGTAAAAGCCGGTGCGGATCATGCCCGGCTCGACCAGCGTCGTGTGAATGCCGAACGGTGCGACCTCCTGAGCCAGGGCTTCATAAAAGCCCTCAATGCCCCACTTTGTGGCATGGTAGAGCGAGAAGGCGGGGAACGCTATGTGGCCCCCCATGCTGGACATCTGCATGAGCCGGCCACCACCCTGCCGACGCAGGTAGGGGACGACCAGACGAGCCAGGTGGATCGCGGCGGTCAAGTTGGTCGCAATCATTTGCTCCACCTGATCGTTGGTCACGTCCTCTGCCGCGCCGAAGACGCCGAAGCCAGCGTTGGACACCACCACGTCGATGCGCTCGTGATCGGTGAAGACCTCCTCGACGACTCGACCCATCTGCATGATATCCGTGACATCAAGCTGGCGCACCCGCAAGCGGTCGCCGTTCACGGCGACGAGGTCATCCAACTGCGAAGGCGTGCGCAGAGTCGCTGCGACGCGATCCCCACGAGCGAGCGCTTGTTCGGTCAGTTCGCGGCCCATGCCACGCGAGGCACCAGTAATGAACCAGGTGGAAGACATTGTTCCTCTTTCCTTTCACTCAACACACTGCCCTTCCGTTGTACTACCAGGCTTGACCTGCTGTCAAATCGCGCACGTGGAATGCCCACCGCCTCATCCAACTGGCCGCACCACTAGAATGCAATGTGCAGCAAGGTGTGCAGTGCGATGTCACCTGATGTACACTGACTTTTCTAGAGCAGTTCTCTATACTCGTGGCAGAGGAAGTGCACGAGCTACTTCCTCTATGGGTGAGGAAACGCCCTCATACCTGAGAAGAGCTCGCCATACTAGTTCGAGCGCAACAGACGCTCACGAGGCAAGGAAAGCAAAATGACTACCCAGAACACCATTGAGGAAAACAAGCAGATCGTTCGCGCCTTCGTCGAAACGGCGTTCAACCAGCACCAGACCGATCGAGCGGCGGACTACCTGACGCCCGACATGAAGTGGCACGGCGGCACCCTAGGGACCGTCGAGGGTCGCGAGAAAGTCGCCGGGTTGGTCAGCGCGATCGTCTCGGCCCTCCCGGACCTGCACAACGTCGAGCAGGACATCATCGCGGAACGCGATATCGTGGCCGTGCGCGCGGTCGTCGAGGCGACGCACAAGGGAGACCTCCTCGGGATTCCCGCGTCGGGCAGACACGTCCGGTGGGATGCGGTCGACGTGTACCGCGTGGCCGACGGGAAGATCGCCGAGGAGTGGGCTGCAGACGACTTTCTCGCCTTTGTCTACGGCGTTGGAGCCTACACCCCTCCCTGGCTCTCGCAGCAGTCGTAGCCGCGCAAACTGACCGTACTTCTAACTGAGGTCACCCGACTCTACCGACCTGGTTTCGGTGTAAGACTCATATCCATCGAACAAGGAGGACACAATGGTCACACCCGACAAGAAGAATGATAGCAACTTGGCTGAGGTCGTCAGATCGTTCCTCGCGACCTGGAACACTCACGACCTCAGCGCCACCCTGGATCTACTGGATCCTGACATTGTCTTTCGCAGCCCATTGTTTTCGACTCCCGTGCGAGGCCTCGAGGCGCGCAGGGGCGGAGTGGAACCTCAACTGGCCCGGCGAAGCTACCTGGGCGCGACCCCATCCCACCAACCGGTCGACATGTTGAGTTCGGGATGGCAGGGTTCTTTCGCGTGACTTCTGAGGGAAAGATCGCCGAGGAGCGGTACTACTACGACCGGTTGGATTTTATCCAGCCACTAAATCCGGCCTCGTCGCGCTGATTCCCGCGCGACGAGGCCGGATCGCTGTCAATCGGCGCCACTTTTTGGGCTCTTTGTGGAACTGTCGAGCGCCTCCGTTGGTGCGACGACGGGCGTCGACCGGAGCGAGCAGGGACTGGCCGGGGGCCTCTTGACCACCGGCCAGCAGATCGACGCGGCTGTTGGACTGGCCCTGCTGGTCACGCTCGCCGCCCGCACCGCGCAGACTGGTTCGCTTACCGCCGGCTATGGTTTTTCCTTCCTGGTTGCCATTGGGCTCGTCCTGCTCGCCATCGTGCTGGTCGCCACACAACTCAACCACCAGGCGTGCCAGGCCGAACTGGTACGTCAACGTCAGGAGGCCGTCCAGACCACGACTGATGCACTGCTGCCTCAGGAACTGAAGAAACAGTGACAAGAGATCAAAGCAACGATGGTCGTGATATGGGATCTTGCTATATCCTTATCGATCTGATGTATGGCTTGCCCATTCGCTTTCTTCGCTTTCTTCGCTTTGGCAGCCCTGATATTTTTAGCGTGGGTGCGCAGTCAGCGACCGAAGGTCATCTACCACGCGCCCATGCTAAAAATATCAGGGCTGCCAGAGGTGGATAGAGAACCCGAATAGCCTCCCCGGTTTTACCATAGTTAGCGGATTTGGAATGTCCTCCACCTGATCTAACCGGGCGCGCCACAAGGAAGCACTATGCAGCGAGATATGAAGTGGGATGTCACATGTTGTACAGTGACTTCCACTTCCCCCCTCGCTATACTCTGCTTAGCTTACAGCATTGCGATGCATTCTCTACAAGGAAGGAACACCATGACCAGTCAACCGATACGCGATCAGGTGGAAGACCACCTGATCACTCCGAAAAACTCTGCGCTCATCATCATCGACTTTCAGCCGCCTCAAGTGAGCTCGATCGTCTCGATGGATCATCGCACATTGGTCGCGAATATCGTGGCCACAGCCCGCATGGCGAAGGTCTTTGCGTTGCCCATCGTGCTTTCCACCGTCAACGTCAAGATGGGCTTGAGCGCGCCGACGATCCACCAGCTAGCGGAAGTGCTGGCGGGGATCGAAGAGCTTGACCGGACGACCATCAATGCCTGGGAAGACGAGGAATTCGTCACGGCCGTCAAGGCTACCGGCCGTAAAAAGCTCATCATGGCCGCGCTGTGGACGGAAGCCTGCCTCACTTTTCCCGCGCTCGACGCCCTGCGCGAAGGATACGAGGTCTACCCGGTGGTGGACGCGGTCGGCGGCACCTCCGTCGAGGCGCACCGTGCCGGGCTCGAGCGCATCGTGCAGGCTGGCGCACAACCCACGAGCGTGGTTCAGTTGATGTGTGAACTGCAGCGGGATTGGGCGCGCACAGAGACCGTGCAGCCGGTCAGTGGATATTCTTTTTGCGCTTGAAGGCAGATAGCTGCTTGTAACTGACGCGACCAAAGGAGACACGTTTTCTATGGACCTTGAGATCACCCTGCGGGTGAACGGGGCAGCACATCCGCTTGTTATCGATACGCGGACGACGCTGCTGGATGCGCTGCGCGAGCGGCTCGGCCTCACCGGCCCCAAGAAGGGCTGCGACCACGGGCAGTGCGGAGCCTGCACCATCTTGCTCGACGGCCGGCGCGTGAATAGCTGCCTGGCCCTCGCCGTCGCGCACCAGGACGCCCAGATCGTCACCATCGAGGGGTTGGCAGCCGATGGCGACCACCTGCATCCTCTCCAGCAGGCGTTCATCGACCATGACGCCTTCCAGTGCGGCTACTGTACCCCGGGCCAGCTCTGCTCGGCGGTCGGCATGCTGCGCGAGGCCGAGGCCGGCTGGCCCAGCGCGGTGAGCGCTGATCTGACGGCTTCGCACATCACCCTCGACGACGAGGAGATCCGCGAGCGCATGAGCGGCAATCTCTGCCGCTGCGCCGCCTATGCCAACATCGTCCCGGCGATCAGGGAGGCCGTCCAGCAGGCACAAGAAGAACAGCAGATACAGCACGTAGGGAAGGAGGCACAGCCATGAATCCGTTTCGCTACGAACGCGCGCAGTGACGCTTCCAGCGCTGTCGCGCTCCTGGCCCAGGAGCCGGGCGGTGTGTTCCTCGCCGGAGGGACGAACCTCGTCGACCATCTGAGGCTCGGGGTGCGCCAACCCGATCTGCTGATCGATATCAGCCACCTGCCCTTTCGACCGCATCGAACCGCTTCCCGATGGGGGCGTGCGTATCGGAGCGCTGGTGCGCAACAGCGATCTCGCCGCCGATCGCACGATTCGCAGCCGCTATCCCCTGCTCGCCCAGGCGCTGTTAGCTGGTGCTTCGGGCCAGTTGCGCAATCTGGCCACCACCGGCGGAAATCTGTTGCAGCGAACGCGCTGCGTCTACTTCCAGGACATCTCTAAGCCCTGCAACAAGCGGGTGCCGGGCAGTGGCTGCCCCGCGCGGGAGGGCTATCACCGCGAACCTCGCCATCCTGGGGGCATCGGAGGCGTGCATTGCTACGCATCCCTCTGACATGGCCGTCGCTCTGGTAGCCCTTGATGCTGTTGTGCGTGTGCTGGGGCCGCTGGGAGAACGGGCGATCCCGCTGGTGGACTTCTATCGCCTGCCGGGCGAGGAGCCTCAGCGGGACAACGTGCTCGAACATGGTGAGTTAATTACCGCCGTCGACCTCCCACCCCTTCCGTTCGCGACGCGCTCGCACTATCGCAAGGTGCGCGACCGCGCGTCTTATGCTTTCGCGCTCGTCTCGGTAGCTGCCGCCCTCGACGTCACCGACGGTGTAGTCCGTGATGTGCGCATCGCCTTTGGCGGCGTGGCGCCCATGACCCGTGGCGGGCGACGAAAGCCGAGGCGGTGCTGCGCGGCGCATCAGCCACCGAGGAAGTCTTTCAGCGAGGCGGCCGAGGCGGAATTAGCCGAGGCGCAGCCACTGCCTGGCAACGCGTTCAAGGTTCCGCTCGCACGCAACGTCCTCGTTCGCACACTGCTCGACCTGGCACAGGAGGGAAACCAATGATAAGCACCACACAACAACGGGTCGTGGGCAAGCCTCTGGACCGTATCGATGGCCCAAAGAAAGTTACTGGCACCGCACCCTACGCCTACGAGCACTCGCCCGATGATGTGACGTATGCCTTTCCGGTTCAGAGTACGATCGCCAAAGGCCGCATCGCCTCGATCGATACCAGCGCAGCGCAAGCCATCCCTGGCGTCATTACCGTGCTCACACACGAGAATGCGCCGCGTCTCAAAGAGCAGGAGGGTGAACTGGCGGTGTTGCAATCCAATACGGTCGCCTATTGTGGGCAGTTTGTGGCGCTGGTGGTCGCCGAAACTCTAGAAGTTGCACGCCAGGGGGCAGAGGCTGTCATCGTGCGCTACGAGGAGCTGCCTCATGACGTCGAACTCAGCACTGACCGGAGCGATCTTTACAAGCCCAATCATGTGAATCCCAACTATGAGACCGACACAGCCAGCGGCGACGTTGAGGCCGCGCTGGCGCAGGTGGCTGTTTCCATCGATCATACCTATAGCACGCCGGCAGAACATAACAATCCGCTCGAGCCGCACGCGACCGTCGCGAGGTGGGGCAGCGATGGTGTGACCCTGTACGACGCGAACAAGGGCTCGCATCCGACGCGAGATACAGTTGCGCGGGTGTTCGGACTCTCGCCTGAGCGTGTGCGTGTCATTGCGCCTTACGTCGGTGGCGCATTCGGCTCGAAAGGTGCTAGCCATCCACACGTCATTCTGACCGTGATGGCCGCGCAGGTGGTAGGTCGACCAGTAAAATTCGCGCTCACGCGGCAGCAGATGTTTGCGCTCGCGGGCTATCGCACACCGACCATCCAGCGGGTGCAGCTGGGTGCCGGGCGCGATGGGCAACTCACGGCGATTGCCCATGATGTGGTTGAGCAGGCCGTGGCCATCAACGAGTTCGCCGAGCCGACCGCCGTCCCGGCGCGGGTGATGTACGCGGCCCCGAACCGCCGCACCACGCACCGGCTGGCATGGCTCGACCTGCCGGTGAACTCGTGGATGCGCGCACCCGGTGCGGCCCCGGGGATGTTCGCCCTCGAATTGGCGATGGACGAGCTAGCGATCGCCCTGGGGCTCGATCCCATCGAGTTGCGCATACGCAACGAACCGGCGGTCGACCCAGAGAGCGGGCGTCCCTTCAGTAGCCGCAACCTGGTCGCGTGCCTGCGGGAAGGGGCGCAGCGCTTCGGCTGGCAGCCGCGCGACCCGACGCCGCGCCTACGGCGAGAGGGGCGCTGGCTCAGCGGGACCGGGGTCGCCGCCTCGACCTATCCGGCCGTCCAACTGCCCGCGAGTGCGTTCGTGCAGGTCGATGCGGCGGGGAACTACCAGGTGCGCATCGACGCCAGCGATATTGGGAACGGCGCCTGGACGGTGCTCACCCAGATCGCGTCCGATGCGTTGGAGGTGCCGATTGAGCGCGTGCAGCTCGAGATCGGTGATAGCTCCCTGCCGCGGGCGTTCTCGGCCACCGGCTCGTCGGGCACCGCTTCGTGGGGGTGGGCGATCACGAGTGCCGCGAGTGCCCTCCGCGCACGGCTGCAGGAGGAGTTCGGTGGTATCATTCCCGCCAAGGGATTGGAGGCAATCGGCACCTTCCAGGCGAACCCCGAGGCGCAGCAGTACGCCATGCACGCCTTTGGCGCGCAGTTCGCCGAGGTGCGTGTCAACGTGGATACCGGCGAGGTGCGTGTCCCGCGCCTGCTGGGAGTCTTTGCCGCCGGTCGCATCATCAACCCGAAGACGGCCCGCTCGCAGTTCCTGGGCGGCATGACGTGGGGGCTGTCGATGGCGCTGCACGAGGAGAGCGTGCTGGACCCGCGCTTCGGCGATTACGTGAACCACGACTTCGCCGAGTACCACATCGCCACCAACGCCGACGTCGGGGAGATCGACGTGAGCTGGATCGACGAGGACGATCCTCACGTCAACCCCCTAGGCGTGAAGGGCATTGGCGAGATCGGCATCGTCGGCACCGCCGCTGCCATCGCCAACGCCGTCTATCACGCGACCGGCATTCGCGTGCGCGATCTGCCGATCACGCTCGATAAGCTGCTGTCGTGAGACCACTGTAGGCGAAGAGTTGGTTCTCCCCGTCTTATGGCGGACTGCTCGCGCTTCCCTCCAGAACTGGGAAGCCGCCAGGTGTCACTTGGCCCATAACCTGGTTCTGACGCAACCTCGCTGACCTAACTTGTGGTATGCTGAGATGTTGACTGAAATTTCCAAACGCGATGGGCAAGGTGGAGATCCTGAGCAGCGACCGTGTGAAGGTGTTTGGGAATCCGACCATTCGCAGCATTACCAGCGAGGTCATACTGGACACCGAGCTCTCCGGGTATGGGAAGGATCCGATGAGCCGGGAGGTGATCTCCTTCAATGCCAGCACGTAGATCAACTCCTATCACTGACCGGGACTCCGACCTTCTTCATCAATGGGATCCTGTATCGCGAGTCCTGGGAGCACGAGGCCTTGTTGGCTGCACTTGAGGCAGCGAGCCGCACAGCGTGAAGCCTGCGAGGAGCGAAGCAGTGGAGCAACGAGACGACCAGATGGTGCAAAATATGGAGGACACAATTAACACCCAGCATGGGGACCGCATCGAGGGCTGGCCGGCGCTGCCGTATGAGGCGTGGCGGGACACCTGCCAGACACTTCACCTGTGGACGCAGATTGTGGGCAAGAGCAGTCCCGTCCACTTCTTCTGGGGCAGCTTCGACCTCGCCGTGACGCTCTTCCCCGGTCGGCGCGCCCCCGAGCGACCGGGGGCCGAGCGCATGACGCGCGAAGCCTACTCACATGAAGTCATCAGTTGTGGCTTCTGGCCCGGCAATGACGGTTTCCCGACTCCGGCGTTTTACGCCTATACCTCTCCAGAGCCCCCTGGACTGTCGACCGCCGCCATTCGTCCACAGGAGGCCTTCTACAGTCGCGAACTGGGAGAATTCCTCTTGCGGTATGAGGAGGTGCGCAATGCTCCCTCACCTGAACAGGCGCTCCTTGCGTTTTTTCAGAGCACCTACGAAGCAGGGGCCACACTGGGAAAGTGGGAGCGCGAGGTACTCGCAAGAAGGGCCAGATGAGAACGATTGGCCAGGAACCCAACGAAAAGGGCGAAGAGAAAGGAAGGCCTCCCATGTCTCTGCCTCTCGAGCAGACGCAGTCTGGACTCCCGCAAACCGCAGGCCAGAATAGAGTGTGGGTCATCTTCAGCGGGCTGATGCTGGCTTTGCTGATCGCCTCGCTCGATCAGACGGTGGTGGCAACGGCGTTGCCAACGATAGTGGGCGATCTCGGGGGGCTCAGCCAGCTCTCGTGGGTCGTCACCGGCTACTTGCTGACCTCCACGGTCTCCACCCCACTGTGGGGCAAGCTCGGGGATCTCTACGGACGCAAGCAGCTCTTCGAGGCGGCGATTGTGCTCTTCCTCCTCGGTTCCGCGCTGTGCGGCCTCAGCCAGAACCTGGCCGAACTCATTCTCTTCCGTGCCATGCAAGGACTGGGAGGTGGGGGCATCTTCGTACTCTCCCAGGCCATCATTGCCGATGTCGTGCCTCCACGCCAGCTCGGACGATACCAGGGTGTGTTCGGCGCCGTCTTTGGGGTGAGCAGCGTGGCCGGACCCCTGCTGGGCGGTTTTTTTGTCGAGACGCTGTCCTGGCGCTGGATTTTCTATATCAATCTACCTATTGGCGCTGCTGCTCTGCTTGTGCTTGCGCTGGCCTTGCCTGCCACGGGCCAGCCGGGTCAGCACACCATTGACTACCTGGGCACCGTGCTGCTGACGGTCGCGGCCAGCAGCCTGATTCTGCTGACTTCCCTGGGCGGGACCAGCGCTGCCTGGGGATCGGCGCCGATCATCCTGCTCGCCATTGTTGCCGGCGTGTCCACGCTGGGCTTTGTCCTGGTAGAACAACGCGCTGCCGAACCGGTGCTGCCGCTCTCCCTCTTCCGCAACGCCGTGTTCTCCCTCTCCAGTGCGATTGGCTTTGTGGTCGTCTTCGCGCTCTATGGGGCGACCACCTATCTGCCGCTCTTTCTGCAGGTCGTAAATGGTGCCTCCCCCGCCAGTTCCGGCCTGCGCCTGTTACCCATGATCCTGGGGTTGCTGCTCACGTCCATCACCAGCGGGCAGCTCATCAGTCGCTGGGGGCGCTACAAAGCCTTCCCGATCGCCGGCACCGCCGTGATGACGCTGGGCGTGTTCCTGCTCTCCCGCCTGAGCGAGCACACGAGCGTGCTGCTGGAATCGCTGTCGCTGGCGGTGCTGGGACTGGGAGTGGGGCTGGTGACGCAGGTGCTGGTGATGGCCGTGCAGAACGCCGTGGAGTACCGCAACCTGGGCGCGGCGACCTCCGGGGTGATCTTCTTCCGCTCCATCGGCGGCGCGTTCGGTACGGCCATCTTTGGGGCCATCTTCTCCAACCAACTGGCAGCCCATCTCGCTTCCCTGGCTGCCTCACTGCCACCTGGGGTCAATCTGAGTGCAACAGAGAGTGTGGCAGCGATCCACCATCTCCCAACGACCGTGCGTGTGGAGGTGGTGCATGCCTACGCCCAATCGCTCTCGACGGTTTTCCTGGTGACGGTGCCCCTGGTGGCGCTGGCTTTCCTGCTGTCCTGGCTGCTACCTGAGGTGCGACTGCGCACCACCACCCAGGCGACCGACCTGGGCCATACCTTCGCCATGCCCACCACGCGCACTTCCCAGCAGGAGATCGAGCGGGCCCTTCACGTGCTGACCAGCCGTGCTCGCCTGGATCAACTCTACCGCCGGCTCGCAGCCCGGGCTGGCATCGAGCTCGATCCGCTCTCGACCTGGCTCCTGTTCCGTTTCCAGGAGCAGGGCCCGCTTGCTGGGGCGACTCTCTCGCAGCGATTCCATCTGCCGGCCGAAAGGCTGATGCCTGCTATCGAAGCGCTGCGAGAGAGCGGGCTGATCACCACGACAGCACCAGTGGAGGGTCAAGCAGCTGGCCAACTCCAACTGACTGCTGCCGGGCAGGAGACCGTCGCTACAGTAGCGACCGCCTGTCATGAGAGCCTGGCCGAACTGCTGGACGGCTGGTCGCCCGAACAGGAAGCCGAGCTGGCCGCCTTGCTTCCTCGGGTGACGACGACCCTGTTCAGTGAAGAGCACAAGAAAGAGTTGATCAGCACTCCGGCTTGATCTGTTAAGCCCTCCTCTCCTGCCGAAAGGCTCTGGCGTTACCGCGCCGTCGGCGGCGCGGTAAGTCCTTTCTCTGGGATATCTCACAGCTTAAGGCTAGCGATTGGCCGCATCTGCTTGCTCTGCGAGTTGGTTCAGGACTGCGAAGAACTCCTTCGACTGGCCTCTGAACAGCCCGTCGTCCGTCAGGGCTTTCGCCGCGCCCATGGCGGCCCCCTCCGTCTCGGTCGGGCGAATGATCGAAACGGGCGGGAACTTACGGTTGAGGAAGACGGTCGGCTCGGGCATGATCAGGTTGGTCTGGAAGAGCTGCCCACCGAAGGGAGGGGAATTGAGGTCCGGGAACGTCAACCCATTGGTGGGGTCGGTCAGCGGTGGTGCATTGCCAGCCTTGTCGTGCCAGGTCTGAAAGTGCGCCGTCTCGGTTGGGCCAATACTGAGCAGGATGCGCAGCACCTCCACATTGCTGACCCGCTGGGCCAGCGAGGGGTAGAGGCTGGTGCCGCCCTGTTCGATAAACGCGAAATGGAAGCCCGCAGTGTTGGCGATGGCCTGGATGTGTTTAGCGGGGGCGAGGTCGGCATCGCTTCTTGGGATGGCCGGAAACTGCCCTTTCTTCAAATCCGGGACGGCTTGCGGGAAGGTGTCGCCTAAATCGGGGTTTTTGTTGAAGCTGCGGTAACGCGTCCACCAACTGGTGTCCACGGTGAGCTGCATGAGGTTGGTGAGCCGCCCGATCTGCTGGGCGCCGCTGGCTTTACTGCTGGGCAGCGTGCGGAACTTATCCAGGTTGACCGGATCGGCACCGATCGACACCAGGTAGGCGTTGATGAACGTGAAGTGGCTCATCTCATCCTCGGTATTGTCGTGGATGTACTGGGCCATGTCACTATCGAGCTGCGAAAGGGCGTTGACGTAGGCAGGGCTGCCGCTCCCGCCTGGGACTTCGCTATCCTGGATGCCGCCCAGTTCGTTGTATTGCTGCCACAGATCGGTTTCGAGGATTTCGGCGGCAGACAGGAACCGGAGAATCGCTATGTCTCCCTTTGTGATGCTGCCACTTCTTTCCTCGGCGAAGGCCGGCAGCCCACCAGCCAGTAGTGTGGCGCCGACGGCTCCGGCTCCTCCTACCGCAATGCCCTTGCGAAGGAAGGAACGGCGGCTGGTAGAACTTTTCGGTGATTGTGCATTGTGGACCATTATCTTCTCTTTCCGCGCCTGTTGCGCATTGTGTTCCACGATCAGTAGCACTGATCGCGCTGAGACCGTCTTGAGGCGCGCGGGTCCGGACCCGCGCGCTTTGCGAACGACGAATGCACATGTCTGTGGAGCTCCCCATGGCATCGACGTGCTGCTGTTCAATACGGAGATGGGTTACAAAAGTCGGACAACGCAAAGCCACCCACAGGCACCGGTGCCTGTGGGTGGCTTTGCGTTGTCCGACCTTACGATACTTTGCCGATCACCACCTCGGCGGTGTACTGATCGAGCTTCTTCAGTGAGGTTGGCGAGATCGCCTCGCGGTAGATCTCGTTGCGCACGTGGTCGGGCTGCTGTTGTCCATACTGGGAGTGGATGTGCAGCGTATCGGCCAGCGTCTCCGCTTGCAGCGCGGCGCGATGGCGGTTGAGCAGGCCCGCGAGCTCCTCGTCAGTATAGAGAGCCAGCACGATGTGATCTTCGATGTTGAGACCAGCCTTCTTGCGCATGTCCTGCACGTAGTGCGTCAGGTCACGTACGAGGCCCTCTTCACGTAACTCCGGCGTGATGGTCGTTTCGAGTGCAACGACGTAACCGTGCTCCTCGGCGGCGACGAAACCAGGGCGTGCGGTCGCAACCACTTCCACTTCGTCGCGGGTGAGCACGATCTGCTGGCCTTCGATGCTGAAGCTCAGCACACCTGTCTCGTCGAGGGCCTCGGCAGCCTGCTGCGCGCCGTGAGCGTCCAACGACTTGAACGAGGCCAGGATTTTCTGCACCAGCGGACCGTACTTCGGCCCAAGCACCTTCACGCGCGGCTTGAGCGTGTAGGCCAGCATGTCGCTGTCGCTGCTCATCAGGTGCAACTGCTTGATGTTCAGTTCCTCGAGCACCTGCCCCTTCAGGCGCAGCAGGGCCTCTTCTTCGTCCCAATGTTTGACGCGTACGTAGAGCGCATTGAGTGGCTGACGCACCTTGATCTGGGCCTTCTCGCGCGCCGAACGGCCCAGGCCGACGATGCGCATCACCAGGTGCGCCTCGCGCGTCAATTGCTCATCGAGCAGGTCTTCATTCACTAGCGGCCAGTCGCAGAGGTGAACGCTGGCGGGAGCCTCCGGCTCGATACTGCGCACGAGGTTCTGGTAGAGTTCTTCCGTCACGAATGGCACGAAGGGCGAGAGCAGCGTAACGAGCGTAGTCAGGCACTCGTAGAGCGTCAGGTAGGCGGCTATTTTGTCGCCGTCCATATCAGTCTTCCAGAAGCGCTCGCGGCTGCGCCGCAGGTACCAGTTGGACAGGTCTTCCAGGAAGTCCTGGAGGGCCACGGCCGGCTTCGAGGTGTCGTACTGCTCCAGTCCTTCAGTGACGGTGTTGATGGTCTGCTGGAGCTCGGAGAGTATCCAGCGGTCCAGTTCGCTGCGCTGTGCAGGGTCGAGCGCATGCTGAGCCGGGTCGAAGTCGTCGATATTGGCGTAGGTCACGAAGAAGCTGTAGACGTTCCAGATCTTGTCGAAGGTCCTGCGCACCAGCATCCATTTCTCACTCAGGCGCACGGGCTGGCCGGTCTGCCTGGCCTTTTCCATATCTTCCTCGGTAGGAATACCGGGGAAGTTGAGGTTCTGCTCCGGGACGTGGTTCGAGAAGAGCCAGCGCATGGTGTCGGAGCCGACGCGCTCGGCGGCATCGTCGAAGACCACCAGGTTGCCCTTCGACTTGTGCATGGGCGTGCCGTCCTCGCCCATCAGCGTCGCGTAGCCGAAGAGCGTCTTGAAAGGCGTGGTCTCTTCCAGCACGGTGCTCATGACCAGCATCGAATAGAACCAGTTCTTGAACTGGCCGGGGAACGACTCCGTCACGAAGTCCGCCGGGAACCACTGCCGCCAGTACTCGCGGTCGCTACGATAGTGCAGCGTCGAGTACGGGACGATGCCGGCGTCGAGCCAGGGATTGCCGACGTCTTTGATGCGCGAGACTTCCGCGCCGCAGTTCTTGCAGCGGATTGTCACGGCGTCCACCCAGGGGCGATGCGGCGAGTGCCCCTCGAACTGTTCCCAGCCGGAGACGGCGCGCTCCTTCAGCTCGTGCTCGCTGCCGATGACCTCGAACGTGCCGCACTGCGGGCAGTCGTAGATGGGCAGAGCAAGGCCCCAGTAGCGCTTCTTGGAGATCATCCAGTCGTCCATGTTGCGCAGCCAGTCCATCTCGCGGTCGTAGCCGAAGGGGGGGATCCAGGTGGCCTGTTTGACCGAGTTCATGATCTCGTAGCGCAGTTGCTCCATCGAGATGTACCACTCGTCCACAAGGCGGAAGATCAGCTCAGTCTTGCAGCGCCAGCAGATGGGGTAGCGGTGACGATACATCTGCCTGCGGTAGAGCAGGCCCTTCTGCGCCAGGTTCTTCTCGATGGCCTCCGGCACTTTGGAAGCCTCCTGGCCCGTCAGCCAGTCGAAGCCCTCTACGTAGACGCCGAATTCGTCGATGGGCGCAATAACTGCCAGGCCGAACTCTTTGGAGAGGGCGAAGTCCTCGCGGCCACAGCCGGGTGCGATGTGGACGATGCCGGTGCCCTCGGTAGCGCTCACGTCCTTCCAGGGGATGACGCGATGCTCGATGCCCTGCTCGGCCGGTAGCTCATCGAACGGCCCGCGGTAGCGCCAGCCAACCATTTCGCTGCCCTTGAGCGTCTCCACGACGTGGAAATCGCCCTTGTCGCGGCCCTTAAGCGCTTTCAGCACGGGCAGCAACTCTTCCGCCAGGTAGTAGAACTCGCCATCCTGCTCGACCTTCGCGTAGGGAAGGTCGGGGTGAACGGCTGCCGCGACGTTGGCAGCGAGCGTCCAGGGCGTAGTCGTCCACACCAACAAGCATTCGCCCGGACGGTCTTCCAGGGGGAAGCGCACGTACAGGCTGAGGTGCTCGGTCTCTTTGTAGTCCTCGGTGAGCGTCTCCATGTTGGAGATGCCGGTGGCGCAGCGCGGGCACCACGTCATGACATCGTGTCCCTTGTAGATCAGCCCCTGTTCGTAGCAGCGCTTCAGAAACATCCAGATCGTGTAGTTGTTCTCGTCCGAGAGCGTGTAGTAGTCGTTGCCCCAATCCATCCAGTAGCCCAGTTGCACGGACTGTTCGATGATGCGATTGGCGAAGGTGAAGACACGCTGCTTGCAGAGTTCGACGAACCTGTCGATGCCGAACGCCTCGATGTCGAGCTTCGATTTGAAGCCGAGCTCTTTTTCGACCTCTACCTCGACCCACAGGCCCTGGCAGTCAAAGCCGTTCTGGTAGCGCTGCTTGTAGCCCTGCATGGTCTTGAAGCGCTGATACAGGTCTTTGTAGGTGCGTCCCCAGGCATGATGCACGCCCATGGGATTATTCGCGGTCATGGGACCATCCAGGAACGAATACTGCCTGTCGCTGTGGTCGTTGCGGTGCAGGTACTGCTGCAAGGTCCCCTGCTCGTCCCACCACTTCTGGATGCGCTGTTCCAGCGCGGGATAGTCGACCTGCCCGGCAGAAACTACCGGTTTGAAGACACTGGATTTCACTGGCACATCTGCCTCCTCGATCAATCGGTTAAGCGAATTTCGATACGTTTATTGATTTTTCCTTTGTTTTCGGTTTTGGTAATCTTGATGCCGTCGACTTCCTTCGTATGATTTACATGTGTTCCGCCGTCCGCCTGCAAGTCCAGGCCGACGATTTCTACAATACGCACTATTTCGATATCTGGAGGGAGCAGATTGATCTTTGTGCGAATCAGGTCGGGTATGGCAAAGGCTTTGTCGCGAGGAAGCGTATAGACGCGGATGGGATAATCCGCCTGAATCGCTTCATTGACGCGGTCCTCGATATAGGCGATGCGCTCTTTGTTCAGGTTTTCCATAGCGAAGTCCATGCGTGCCTTATCGGGATACATCTGGCCGCCTGTGACCTGCACGCCGAACTCTTTCCAGATGATGCCGCACAGAATGTGCAGGGCCGTGTGCGTGCGCATCATGCGGTAGCGGAAATCCCAATCGATGGTGCAGATGACCTCCGTCCCGAGCGGGGGCGGGAGGCGATCGAGCGTGTGCCAAACCTCATCGTCGCGCTTATTCAAGGCAATGACGCTGCCTTCCTGCTGGTGATTGTCCCAGGTGATGATGCCGCGGTCGGGCATCTGGCCACCGCCGCCTGGATAAAACACGGTGGCGTCGAGCGAGATATCGTCGCCTTCAACGCCGACGACCCGCGCGCTGCATTCGTATGTGAAACTGTTTTCGTGGTAGAGCAGCTTCGTCTTCATTGGCAAGCTCCTGAACTGACTACAAACAATGACTCAAAAAAAATCCTCTCATCCCTGCCAGGGACGAGAGGAAGAAACTCCCGTGGTACCACCCCTATTAGCCATCGATGCTCGACGCACAACTGGCTCACTCGTTCTGGTTGCAAGTACATTCAAGGCTGCGCTGCCTTTGCGTAAAAATACTGCGAGCATGCACCCTGAATATGTTTGCTGCGCCTCGCGATAACGGGAAGGTTCCGGCCAGGTCTACTCGATACTTCGTCCTGACGGCTCAGGAATGATCTTCGACTGCCGGGCCGTATCCGGTCGCACCAGACCCGGACTCTCTTGGACAGGCCGTGGCAGCTTACTCGTTCCCTCATTGCCTTTGTTGTTGATAATGCTATTCATCTGTCCGTTGAATAGCTCCACTTCTGACGTGCTTATTCTAGCATATTGAGGGGCGAAAGGCAAGTTCCCGGCCTCATAGCAAAGCGGATCATCCGCCCAGGCTGTACTTTTCGTGCTACTTTCCAGGCCGCTGGCACGTTTACGAAGTAGAAAAGAAAATAAGGAGGACGACGATGATCGACCATTCTGCCTACCCGATTGATGATTGGAGCATCCGCGAAACGAAGCTCGACCTTGATACCCTGGCGCAGACCGAGTCCATTTTCGCGCTCTCAAACGGGCACATCGGACTGCGAGGCAACCTTGATGAAGGGGAGCCGCACGGCCTGCCCGGCACCTACCTGAACTCCTTTTACGAGCTGCGCCCCCTGCCCTATGCAGAAGGGGGATATGCCTACCCCGAGTCCGGGCAGACCATCATCAACGTCACCAACGGCAAGATCATCCGCCTGCTCGTCGACGACGAACCCTTTGACGTGCGCTACGGTAAACTGCAGGACCACGAGCGCGAGCTAGACCTGCGCAACGGTGTGCTGCGCCGCAGCGACCGCTGGACCTCCCCTTCCGGGAGCACGATCAAGGTCACCTCTGAGCGCCTGGTATCGTTCACCCAGCGGGCCATTGTGGCCATCAATTACGAGGTCGAGGCGCTTGATGCCACTGTGCGCGTCGTAGTGCAGTCGGAGCTGGTCGCCAACGAGGCTCTCCCTCCCCAGAGTAAAGACCCGCGGGTGGGTGCCGCGCTTGAGTCGCCGCTCGAGAGCGAGGAGCATCTGGCCGAGGGAACCGGCGGGTTGCTGATTCATCACACAAAGGCCAGCGGCCTGCGCATGGGTGCCGCGATGCACCACGAGGTCGAGGGACCATCCGGGATGAGCATTGAGTCCGGAAGCTTCCCCGATGTCGTGCGCGTGGTCATCGCCGGACAGTTGAAGCCGGGTGAAAAGCTGCGCATCGTCAAAATCATCTCCTACGGCTGGTCGAGCCTGCGTTCGCGGCCTGCCATTCATGACCAGGTGGTTGCCGCCCTGACCGCCGCGCAGATGTCCGGCTGGGATGGTCTGCTTGCCGAGCAGCGGAGCTACCTGGACGATTTCTGGTCGCGCGCAGACGTCGAACTGGATGGTGACGCAGAGATCCAGCAGGCGGTACGCTTCGCCCTCTTCCAGGTGCTGCAGGCGGGAGCGCGAGCAGAGGGGCGTCCAATCCCGGCGAAGGGGCTGACCGGCCCGGGCTACGACGGTCACGCCTTCTGGGACACGGAGATCTTTGTGTTGCCTGTGCTGACGCTGACCTCGCCTCACGCCGCCGCCGACGCCTTGCGCTGGCGCCACCTGGCTCTCGACAAGGCGAAGGAGAATGCGCAAGAATTGAGGCTGCGCGGGGCCGCCTTCCCGTGGCGCACCATTCGGGGGACAGAGAGTTCGGGATACTGGCCTGCCGGCACTGCCGCCTTCCATATCAACGCGGACATTGCGTACGCGGTGGCTTACTATATGGAGGCGACCGGCGACATGGAGTTCGAAGAGGAGGTAGGTCTGGAGTTGCTCGTCGAGACGGCGCGGCTGTGGATGTCACTGGGGTTCATCAACAGCGCTACCGACCGCTTCCGTATCGACGGCGTCACCGGACCCGACGAGTACAGCGCCCTGGCCGACAACAACGTCTACACCAACCTGATGGTACAGCGCAACCTGCGCTGGGCGTCGGGCGCCGTGCAGCGCCATCCTGAGAAGGCACACACGCTGGGCGTGGACGCAGAGGAGGCCGTCAGTTGGCGTGAGGCGGCGGATAAGATGTATATCCCTTATGATGAGCGCCTGCAAGTGAATCCACAGGATGAAAACTTTACCGAACACGAGGTGTGGGACTTCGCCGATACCAAGCCGGACCAGTACCCGCTGTTCCTGCACTACACATACTTTGACCTCTACCGCAAGCAGGTCTGCAAGCAGGCCGACCTTGTCCTGGCCATGTACTTGCGCAGCGCCGCGTTTACGCAAGAGCTGAAGGCGCGCAACTTCGCGTACTATGAGCCGCTGACCGTGCGGGATTCCTCGCTCTCGGCCTCCTCGCAGGCTGTACTCGCCGCCGAGGTGGGCCAGCTTCAACTCGCCTACGACTACCTGGGCGAGGCGGCGCTCGTCGACCTGCACAACCTGCATCACAACGTGGGTGACGGCCTGCACATGGCCTCGCTGGCGGGGGCCTGGACTGCGCTGGTGGCAGGGTTCGGCGGCCTGCGCGTGCAAAACGGCTCGCTCTCCTTCTCGCCGCGCCTGCCCGAAGAACTCGGGCGGCTCGCCTTCCACCTGCTGTTTCGCGGCTGCCGCCTGCGCGTCGAGGTGAGGGCCAATGAGGCGACGTATCGCCTGCTCGAAGGGTCGCCGCTCAAGGTGCGCCACCATGGTGAGGAGATACTGCTGGAGGCGGACAAGGTGGTCAGCCGGCCCATTCCGCCCATCAAGGCGGGACCGCGACCATCGCAGCCTCCCGGACGAGCGCCGGCTCCACGTGGGGAACAAGCGCGGTCTACCTCTACAGCCTAGTCGAGCAGGTCGTGTAATTGCTTATTGGCGAGATCGGGCAGCACTTTGTCCGCCCCCTGAAAACGGTCTTGCGGCCCGATGCCGATGGCCATCATACCGCCTTTTTTGGCGGCTTCCACGCCCGCCGCGGCATCTTCAAGCACAAGGCTTTGTGACGTCGGGGTGTTGAGCAGACCCGCGGCGAAAACAAAGATATCGGGAGCCGGTTTACCGTTGGTAACGTCGTAGCCATCGGCTATGCCGTTCAGATAGTTGTTGATGTCGAGGAGGTCGAGCACGGTACGGGCGTTTTTGCTGCCAGACGCCACGGCGATTTTTATGCCGGCCTGACGGATCTCCTGCAATAGCTCTCGACCGCCCGGAACCAGGTCGTTCGGTGTCATCTTCTTAATCATCTCATTGTAGTAGCGATTCTTGCGATCCATCATCTCCTGGATCTGGTCTTCGGTGTACTGACGACCTCGAATGATATACATCAGTGACTCCCGGCGGCTGACGCCGCGCAGGTGGGCGTCATTTTCCTCGCGGGTAAAGGGGATGCCGAGATCATCCGCGAGGCGCTTCCAGGCCTGATAATGATATTCAGAGGTATCGGTCAGGACCCCGTCGAGGTCAAAAATAATGGCGTTTGGCTTCTGCATGATACACATCTCTCTAAAGAGCTTCACAGCCTGACTTCTGGTGGCAGGACTTCAACGAACTCGATTTTTGCTCCTATTTCCTAATACGTGCAAGTGTCTCTGAAAGTAGCGTGAGGAGGAGAATGTAGCTATTTCCCGAAGGCGGCCTCCAGGTGATAAAATACAGGCAGACAAGCTCTAATGTATCGAGGAATTTCTCGTATGGAAGATCTATTACAAACATTCTATGGCCCCAACGCGGGGTATGTCCTGGACTTATACGAGCGATATCGCCTGGACCCGCAATCGGTAGACCCCGCTACCCGCGCCTTCTTTGAGAACTGGTCGCCTCCACCGGAAGCAGCCGCAGTTGCTCCACAGGTCAGTGCCGCAAGCGCCACGCCCGCCGTTGACGAAGCGTCCAGGCAGGCTCAGCTTGCGCACATTCTCGCCGCCTCTTCGCTGGCGCACTCCATTCGCTCGCGCGGTCACCTGGGGGCGCATCTCGATCCTCTGGGCAGCGAGCCGCCGGGCGATCCGGCCCTGCTGACCGAGAAGCATCATATTACCGATGCCGACCTGGAGCAGTTGCCGCCGGATGTCATCGGCGGGCACTCCGCCGAGGGGACGAAGAACGCCCTCGAGGCCATCGCAAATCTGCGGGCTATGTATTCCGGGACAATCAGCTACGAGTTCGACCAGGTGAAAAGCCCCGATGAGCGGAACTGGCTGCGCGATGCCGTCGGGCTGCAGCTCTATCGTCTGCCGGCGGGGCGCGAGGTCCGCGCGAAATTGCTGAAACGTCTGACTGAGATTGAATCGTTCGAACGGTTCTTGCACACGACCTTTCCCGGGCAGAAGCGCTTCTCGATTGAAGGTACGGATGTGCTGGTACCGATGATCGACGAGATCATCGGTGGAGCGGTGAAGGCCAGGACGCGCGAAGTCATAATCGGCATGGCGCACCGTGGGCGCCTGAACGTGCTGGCGCATGTGCTGCAAAAGCCCTATTCGGAAATCCTGAGCGAGTTCCGGCATATGAAGCACGAAGAGGGCGTGCCGCTCACGGATACCTTTGGCTTTGGGTATACCGGGGACGTGAAATATCACCTGGGCGCGGAACACGTGCTGGACGCGACGGGCGAAGGCGCTACCGTTGACATGAAGATCATCCTCTCGCCCAATCCGAGTCACCTGGAATACGTCAACCCGGTTGTCGAGGGCATGACGCGCGCCTCTCAGGAGACACGCGAGCATGCGGGCAGCCCTGACCAGTATCTCGATCGATCACTGCCAATCCTGATCCATGGCGACGCGGCCTTTCCCGGCGAGGGCATTGTCGCTGAAACGCTGAACCTGTGGAATCTCAAGGGCTATCGCGTGGGCGGAACGATTCACATCATCTTGAATAACCAGCTCGGCTTTACCACGGAGCCGCGAGATTATCGCTCGACGCACTTTGCCAGCGATCTCGCCAAGGGTTTCGCGATCCCGATCATCCATGTCAACGCGGATGACCCGGAGGCCGCGCTGATGGCGGTGCGCATCGCGTACGAGTTTCGCAGCACCTTCCACAAGGATATCCTGGTTGACCTGGTGGGCTACCGGCGCTGGGGGCACAACGAGGGCGACGAACCGGCTTTTACGCAGCCGCAGATGTACGATAGCATTCGCTCACATCCGACGGTGCGCGCACTCTACGCGCAGCGTCTGCAGGAGGCGGGAGCCGTCACGCAGGACGAGTCCGCAGCCATGCAGAAAGATGCGCTTGTGGAGTTGGAGCAGGCCAGGCGGGAGGCTGATAGCAGCGAGTGGCCACTGGATCTAGAAGATGCCGATGGGCTGAACGGGCACACGCCTTCGGATGAAAACCCGGCGCCAGTAGCGATGGAGGCGCTCAAAGCCTACAATGCCGGGCTACTGGACTGGCCTGAGGGATTCGCACCGAATAGTAAGCTCGAGCGCCTCTTGAAGCGCCGCGCCGGCATCACCGAGACGGAGCGCAGCATCGACTGGGGGCACGCCGAGGCGCTGGCGTTCGCCTCTATCCTCGCCGATGGGACGGCCATCCGGTTGACGGGGCAGGACTCTGAACGGGGCACCTTCAGCCATCGACACGCGGTGCTGCACGATCAGCATACCGGTGCGCTGTACATTCCGCTGCAGCATCTCAGGCGGGTGAAGGCGCCGTTCTCGATCTATAATAGCCCCTTGTGCGAAAGCGGCGTGCTGGGCTTCGAGTACGGCTACAGCGTTCACGCGCCGGGCGCGCTAACGCTATGGGAGGCGCAATTCGGCGATTTCGCCAACGCCGCGCAGGTCATCGTCGACCAGTTCATCGCCTCAGCCCGTGCCAAGTGGAAGCAACTCTCGTCGCTCGTGCTGCTCCTGCCGCACGGCTACGAGGGGCAAGGGCCGGAGCATTCGAGCGCGCGCCTGGAACGCTACCTGGAACTGAGCGCGCAGGATAACTGGCGCGTCGCCGACTGCTCGACAGCCGCCCAGTACTTCCACCTGCTGCGCCTCCAGGCGTTCAACCTGGAGCGCTACCCGCGCCCGCTGGTCGTTATGACACCCAAGAGCCTGCTGCGCCATCCACTCGCGGCGGCGAATTTGCAGGAACTGGCCGAGGGCCACTTCCACGAGGTGCTGGATGATCGCGAGGCACAGCAGCATGCCGGCGATATCAGGCGCGTGGTGTTGAGCACCGGTAAGATGGCGATTGACCTGCTGGGAAGTGCCGGCCGCGCGCAGGCCGAGGACGTGGCAATCGTGCGCGTTGAGCTGCTGTATCCTTTCCCGGAACAGGCCTTAAAGCGGGCGCTGGCACGCTATCCCAAGGCGCGGGAAGTTGTGTGGGTGCAGGAGGAGCCGGAGAACATGGGGGCTTGGAGCTACATGGCTCCTCGGCTGCGGGCGCTGCTGAAACCAGAGTGGACGCTGCAACACATCTCGCGCCCGGCTCGTTCAAGCCCGGCCACCGGTTTTTCGGATCTCTTCCAGTTCGAGCAGGAGAGCATCATCCAGCAGGCGCTGCATACACCGGCGAAGGTGCGCAGCGCGTGATGGAAAGAGCATGTACGTTTCGAGGCGATGAGCAGGCATGAACGAGCATAGACAGGCATGCGAAAGGCAGGTAGGTAGAGATGTCCATTGAAGTTCGAGTACCGGAGCTGGGCGAATCGGTCGTGAGCGCCGTAGTAGCATCGTGGCTCAAGCACGAGGGCGATGCCGTCAACCAGGGGGACGAGCTGGTTGAACTGGAAACCGACAAGGTGAATGTGGAGGTCAGCGCCGAGCAGAACGGCGTGCTGCGGAAGATCGTGAAGCAAGAGGGCGACGAGGTTGCCGTCGGTGATGTGCTGGCGATGATTGGCGAAACCGCCGAACAAGGAACAGCGACAGAGGCGGCAGCGGCAACAAAGGCGTCGACACCAGCAGATACGCAGCAGACAGCCGCTGAGCAACAGCCCGCGCTTGAGCAAGTTCCGTCAGCCTCGCAGGCGATGACTGCTCAAGGACTTAACGCGCCTGCCTCGCCGCTAGCCCGCAGGATCGCCGCCGAATACAATGTCGACCTCACGCAGGTCAAGGGCAACAGCGCGCATGGCCGCGTGACCAGGGAGGATGTGATGAACTTCGTAGAGAAGGTCGTCCAACCACCCAGGGTGGAGCAGCCCACCGCAGCCTCGTTGGTAGCTGCGCCCTCACCGGCGGTACAACCAGCGCCGGTGTCCCAGGCTGCGAAAGCGGCCTCGCAGGGCGAAGCAGGCCGTCGTGAGGAGCGCATTCGCATGTCGCGCCGCCGCCAGACCATCGCACAGCGCCTGGTAGAGGCCCAGCACAGCGCCGCCATGCTCACGACTTTCAACGAAATCGACATGAGCGCAGTGATGGAGGTGCGCAGCCGTCGCAAAGAGTCGTTCAAGGAGCGCCACAACGTCTCGCTTGGCTTCATGTCCTTCTTTACCAAAGCGGTTGTAGGCGCGTTGAAGGCCTTTCCGCGCATGAACGCCGAGATCCAGGGCAACGAAATGGTCTTGAAGCACTACTACGACATCGGCATCGCCGTTGGGGCGGAGGAAGGGCTGGTCGTGCCCGTGGTGCGCGACGCCGATCGCAAGAGCTTTGCCGAGATCGAGCGGGAGATTACCGACCTGGCGAAACGTGCCAGGGACAATGCGCTGACGCTGGCCGATTTGCAGGGAGGTACCTTCACCATCACCAATGGTGGCGTGTTTGGATCGCTGCTCTCCACGCCCATCTTGAACGGGCCGCAGGTAGGCATTCTCGGCATGCATAAGATCGAGCAGCGCCCCGTTGTCGTCAATGGGCAGGTGGTGGTGCGCCCGATGATGTACGTTGCCGTCTCGTACGACCATCGTATCGTGGATGGTCGCGAGGCCGTGCAGTTCCTCGTGCGGGTAAAGGAACTGGTAGAGGATCCGGAAACGCTGTTGCTCGAAGGGTAGGGGAAAATCAATGCACTCGACATTGGCCGCGTCAACCTGTATAATGGGGCTGAGAACAACGCCAGCTTTAAATAATGGGGCGGCCTCTTGCCCGGAATGATATAAAACATAAAACTGTGCCAGGAATGTAAGTTAGGGGTTTTATCTGAGCATGGATCAATCGGCAAACAATGAAGAGCTGAATTCCCTGATAGGGAGATCGCTTGGTCAGTACCGTATCTACGAGCGGATTGGCTCCGGCGGGATGGCAACGGTCTTTAAAGCATACCAGCCCACGCTCGACCGCTACGTGGCTGTCAAAGTGTTGCCGGCTTATCATGCCCGAGATCCGATCTTCGTCAAACGCTTCGTGCAGGAAGCGCGTTCGGTGGCCAAACTGCAACATGCCAATATCGTGCCGATCCATGATTACGGCGATCAAGAAAACATTACCTATATCGTGATGGAATATGTAGAAAGCGGCACTTTAAAGGACCGCCTCAAGCAGCGGCAACTGTCCGTGTTGGAGGCCGTTGATTTCGTCATCCAGGCGGCTGAGGGTCTCGGCTGCGCGCATAGCCACGGCATCGTGCATCGCGATGTGAAGCCGGCGAATATGCTTCTGCGCAAAGACGGGCATCTCCTGCTCTCCGACTTCGGCATTGCGAAGATACTGGAGGGCACCACCAACCTGACGCGCGCCGGCACAGGCATCGGTACGCCGCAGTATATGTCACCGGAGCAGGGGACCGGGCAGGCCGTTGACCGCCGCAGCGATATTTATTCGTTGGGCATCGTGCTCTTTCATGCGCTGGCCGGGCGGGTTCCCTACACGGCCGATAGCCCGATATCGATCACGGTCAAGCATATGAACGATCCATTGCCCCTGGAACTCTTGCGTGCCAAAGGCATACCGCAGCCTATCGAGCAGGTGGTACTCAAGATGACGGCGAAGTCGCCTGCCGATCGCTACCAGACGACCGATGCCCTGATAGAGGCCTTGACGACGGCCCTGGCCTCTTCTCAACTCTTCCTGCCGCGCTGGAGACCAGGTATACAGCAGTCGGGGTCGATGCAGGCACTATCTCCTCTTCCCGCCCAGCCAGAAGTGCCCAATCCTCCATCTTCGGGCCCGCTAATACCACCAGCGCCACCGGCGTCGCAGGTACCACCGGCGCCTGGCGTTTCTGGTAACAACCTGGCCAGCCTTCCGCCTTCGGCGAGCGCCAGCAGGTCAGGTATGATCACAGTAACATGCTTCCGCTGCGGTTCCGCGAATCAGAGCGATCGCCTGTTCTGTACGGCCTGTGGCTATGAGCTATCGGACAGCAAGCGCATGTACGACCGTGTCATGGGGCCGAACGGCCGCCCTGTCCTGGCGCGCCTGACCTTGAAGAATGGCCCGCTCACCGGTCGCTCCTACCTGTTCCACCAGGATGTGACGACCATCGGGCGCACCAACGGTAACGACCTGATTATCTCCGGGCGCACCGTCTCGCGGCGTCATGCCCGCCTCTGGTTCGATACTAATCGCTGGTACATCGCGGACATGCAGAGCGCCAACGGCACGCTGGTCAACTCCTTGCGCGTGCAGCCGAACCAGCCTGTTCCGTTGAACGATGGAGACGTCATCCATTTTGGAGACGAAATTGTCACCTTCAATGTCGTGTATTAGTCGTTGATTAGCCCTGTAAGTACCCAGGAAGGATTGCTCGCATGAGTTCTATAAACCCCATTGTGCAGGTAGCGCAGCAGATTATGCTTGGAGGCGCGGTCAAGCAAAACCACGCGCTTGAACACGCCACGATCGTGCTGCTCAGCAAAAAATATCCCGATGTGCGTCTGGCCGGCATTTCTTTCGCGGCCGGATTTTTCGTGTTCGGCGATCTACCTACCGAAGCCATTCTCCCGGCGGCCCAGGAGGCGCTGCACCTGCTGCGCACCACTTCGCCCGAGCTGGCGGTCCATGAGCGCTGCGGCACCAACCTGGCCGTGACCGGTCTCCTGACCAGCATGTCCGCCATGGCTGTGGCGAAGATGCGCCGTCCGTATGGAACCTTCAACAACGTCATGCTGGCTACCACCGCTGCCCTGATTCTCTCGCGCCCGCTAGGCCTGACCGTGCAGCGCTACGTGACGACGCAGACGCCCAATGCGACCATGACCATCACGGGAGTAAAGGCCATGAACTTTATGGGAACTCCCGCCCACTTCGTAAGTACCGATAACCCTGGCGCTGCAGGTCTTTTTTCTTGAATAGCAGAAGGTAGATAACGCGATGGATCGCAGCCGATTCCTCGTCGAAACATCCTGGCTACAGGAACACCTGGGCGACGCGCATCTGCGTGTCGTCGATATGCGTGGCTACGTGCGCACTACAGAGCGGGATGGCGTTCAGCAGGCGGAATATATGGGAGCGCGGGATGAGTACGAGCAGGGACATATTCCGGGCGCGGTCTATATCGACTGGACGCGAGATATCGTAGACCCGCATGATGCCGTGGAGGCCCAGGTAGCGGCGCCGGAGCATTTCGCCGAGGTAATGAGCAGACTGGGAATCGGCGACCAGCACCTGGTTGTGGCGTATGATGCGCACCCCGCTTCGCAGTTCGCCACCCGCCTGTGGTGGGCGCTGCGCTACTATGGTCATAACGACGTGGTGGTCCTGAACGGAGGCCTGCCCAAGTGGAAGCGCGAAGGCCGGCCCGTCACGGAAGACGTGCCGGCTTACGCCGCCGCGACCTTTACACCCAGTGTACAGAAAGAATTGCGCGCGACGGCGGAGGAGGTTTTGTCGCTGCTGGGGAAGCCCGGAGTGGCGCTGATCGACGCGCGTGACAGCGGCCAGTACACGGGCAGGCTGCGACGCGGGCACGGCCGAGCAGGGCATATTCCCGGCGCCATTAACGTACCGCGCGAAGAGATCGTCGACCCGGCCAGCGGTGTCTTTCGCAGCAACGAAGCCCTGGCGCTGGTCTTCTCACAGGCGCAAATCTCACCTTCAGAGCGCGTCGTTGCCTATTGTAACGGGGGCGTTGCCGCTACTACCATCCTCTTTAGCCTGGCGATGCTGGGGTACCCTCAACTCACCAATTATGACGGCTCCTGGAATGAGTGGGGTAGCCGCCATGATTTGCCTGCTGAGATGTAATACGACTTTATCCGTAGAGAACCAATATATAAATCGATTTTCTACCAGGTGCTTGTCAAATAATGATATCTCTGCTATAGTAATGGTGCCTGAGAGGTGTGAATAACCCGGGGCAAAATATCAGAAATTGGGGAGGGATGCTGGTATGTTTTGCCATTATTGTGGTAATCAACTTCCTGACGACAGCTCGTTCTGCAATAGATGCGGGCAGAAAGTCCCCAAGGACGCTTCCGGTACTCCTAATTCAGCGGGAACTCAACCGCCGCCGCAGCCTTCATCACCGGGGTGGCAGCCAACAGTACAGGCAAATCCACCGTCGCAGCCTTCTTTAGCGGGATGGGCGCCTACTGTACAGGCCGGGCCATTTGCATCTCCATCATCTCCTCCGCTTCCTGGCTGGCAGTCGACGGTACGGGCCGGGCCACCGTCGCAGCCGGGCTTTCCACCCTCTACAGTGTATCCGGGATCGCCTTCCCCGCCCTACCATCAGCCCTGGCAGCAAACAGGGGGGTCGCCATCTCAATATGCATGGCAAGCAATGCCGCAGCCGCAGGGTGAGCCAACTGTACCGCCACCCCCGCCCGGCACGTTTCAGCAGTGGTTAATGCGCACATTCCAACCCGGTCTGGCCGGTAACGCCGTCTTTGGGATTGTGATGGGTGGGCTTGTAGCGCTGATAGCCGCCGGAGTAGTCTCGATCATACTGGTCAGTATATTGCATGGCATTGCGCCAAATTTTGGGGTTGGGAACGCCAGCAGCGGCTATCGTCCAAGTGGCCAGGATATCATGGATTTTGTGATAGGCCTGGTCTCGACCCACGCTACTTTTCGGGATGGGATGCAATTCCTCTTTTACATGAATGGAGCGGCGGGGCGTATCACGTATATTTCTGGTTCGTACACCTATGTCAACAACTTTGCGGCGACGCTCAGCGGGCTGCTGATAGTACCGGCGCTGGCCCTCATGCTCGGTGGCTACGTAGCCGCCAGTACGGACCTACAAAATCGCGCTGTCCCCAGCATATTGCGCGGGATGGCGATCGCCATTCCCTACGTGGCCTTGATGCTCATTCTGGTTCCACAGGTGAATGGAAATACCCCTTTGCCACCTTACGCGGGATCTAATGAAACGCAAACGCTCACAATTGATACGACCTCGCTCTTCCTCTTCAGCGCGATCTGGGGGGCGCTTTTCGGGTTCCTGGGCGCGACGCTTAAACTCGGCCGCGGGCGCTGGCGGCAGATGGTAACAAGATACCTGGCCAATCGCCCCCAGCGCCAGGTCGTAGGGATGCTCGTTGGCGGGTTATCGGCCCTGAGTCTTGGGGTGGCGCTCTCGCTGCTTGTGCTGTGCGCGCTGTTGTCGTTCACCTCATTCTCAACGCCAATTTTTACCCACAACCTTTGTACTTACGCTCAGGGGTATGGGAACTGGCAATACATGACAGCCTGGGCGATAGTCCAGGGACCGCTGCACGCGATCAATCTCTTTTCCTATTCATTTGGCGCGCCCGTTACTATCGCTAATCCTAGAGCCCTGAATTCGACATGCTTTTACCTCGTTAACTATACTCAGGGCGACCACGTCACGCTGAGCCTGTTGGGGGGTAGCCCGCACTTGCCGTCCTGGACGGACTTTTTTGTAGTGTTGCCGGTCATCAGCCTGTTTCTTGGCGGCAGGGTGAGCGCTACTTTTGGAAGGGCGCAGAACACGGGGCAGGGCTTTATTCAGGGCGCGCTCATAGCAATGCCTTTTACCATCCTGATGATGCTGTTAAGCGCGTTTTGCATGGTGTCGTATCAGTCTACCTACACGAACGGTTCATCATCTGGCACGCCGGTTAGCGGGACCCAGGTATTTGGCGTGAATCCATTCGATCTGCTACTGTGGGCGCTGGTAAGCGCAGCGATACTGGGGGGGATCGGAGGCGCCTACCAGACAAGCTCCGTGAAGGCTTCGGCCAGCAAGGCGCTGGCTTCCCTGGCAATGCCGCTCAAAGCCCTTGGTAAGCCCGGGCTGGCGCTGGTCGAGCGCATGCGCAGAAGGCCGCGCTTCGCGCCCCCTACGACATCGGTTCGGCTGGTTTCCGGCGCTCTCTTTGCCGTCTTCGTAATGGTCATAGCCGCTGGAGCGGCAGCCGTGTGTTTCATCGCGCTGAATCAAACCATTTCCTACGATCTCAATAACCGGCTGCGGGATATCCTCTCGATTGTGCTGGTGACGCTGCCAGGGCTGCTGTTGATTAGCGCGGGCGCCGCCGCACTTGCGGAGGAAAAACTGCCGCCGTCCCAGGCCGTGCAGACGGCGCCCCTACCGCATATAGCGCCTGTTTCACCGATGCCACCCGGGCTATCGAATCCACAGTATCCGGGAGGGGGTTGATCATGCAGAATGTCTATCCTTCAGCAGGGATGCCAGGTGCCGCACAGGCGCCCAAATCGTCTGAGTTACGCGGCCGGCTGGTACTAATCTGTCTCCCACTTGTAACCCTCCTGTTGATGGGCGTGGGAATCTATATCGTGCAAACAGCGTCGGCGAGTGGCCTGGCGTTGGGGTACCCGACGCCAAATGTGCATATTGCAGCGTTAACGGTCAATAGTGTTTCGGTCGGCCAGAATATTGCCTTCAATGCCTACAGCCAGGGACGGGACCTGACCTATACCTGGGATTTTGGCGATCAAAGTCCCGCCGCGAGCGGAGAGAGCGTCAATCACACGTACTCAGCTACCAATGAAAGCAACAGCTTTAACTATACCGTCACCGTTAATGTCGTCGATATTCTGGGGCGAAGTAGCTCCGATTCGATCACCTTCAAGGTGTTGCCCGCGATGCCGGTGGCGCAGTTCACTTATAGCGAGCCGTATACAGGGTACGAGTACCTCGTCGATTTTGATGCGTCAAGCTCAACCTACAATACGCAGAGCGTGACGTACAACTGGGACTTTGGGGATTCAGGCAGCAGCTCCAACTCGGACTCCACCAGTAGCCCTACCGACTACCATTATTACTCAGGCCCGGGTAACTACACCGTTTCGCTGACGGTGACCGATGATGCCGGCCAGAGCAATACGGCGACGTTGAGCATCTCTGTTTCGTAAAGTAGCAACGCATGCGAGGCGTGGCAGGGTTATTTCCCGGCATACTTTTCGTAGGCTTCGAGCAGCAGTGGGCATGGCACGTTGTGCGCTGCCGCGCGTTGCAGCAACGGCCGGAAGAGCGCATCGGCTTCGTGCTGGCGCCCGGCCCACACGTCGCGGGCAAAAGAGGAATCGGCCTGGGGATCGAAGCGCTCGGCTACGGCCAGGCTTGCTGCTGCCGGGTCGGCTGGCATGGACACGCCGCAGGCCGTCGCGATGGCGGCCATTTCGCAGGCGATCTGCCCCCAGCGCTGGCGCGCGCCTGCATCTTCGTATACCTTGCCGATGGGCTGGCGCATCTCGGTATTGATGATGGCGAATGGCACCAGGAACAACTGCTTCATCCACATGCGCCTTTCGATGTCGTCCACCAGGGCGGCCTCCATACCGCCGCTTTCTAGCGCGTCCACCACAAAATTTACCTGTTTGCGGAAGGTCGAGGGGAGAAAGAGCTGCGCTATCCCCGGCTTGATGTCGATGACTCCCGGCGAAATAATCTGCGCGCCCACGTAGAGAACGCCCATGGCTGTGCGTTCGTGTCCAACGGCACCGCTCACCATATCGTAGGCCGCGAAGCCATTTTGAACAACGATGTACAGCGTTTCGCCGTCGTCCTTTGGTGCGTTGCCTTCCAACACGGCCGGGATATCGTAGGATTTCGTGGCGATAAACACGATGGGTGCCAACCGGTCTACTTCGTCCAGCGCCGCGCAGGGTACGCGGGCAAAAATGGAGCGCTGTCGTTCTGTCACGATGGTCAGTCCGACGTCGCGAAGTTGGGCAAGCGCCGCCCCGCGAGCGATGATGCGAGGGAAGACGCTGCCGCGCAGCAGGGTTGAGGCGAGCAAGCCGCCTGCTCCGCCGATTCCGATGATGTCAATGCTGTCGCTTGAGTAAGTGACGTCGGCTGCCGTGTCCATGTTCAGGACCTCCGAATGGGCTATCCAGCACTTCGTTGAATGGTGATCAAATCGCTTAACACTCCATATGCCGTCTGCGCTACACTGTTAGCATGTTCTACCACTGTTATTATACCCATTGCCTCGGTATCTAGCGAGATGATGCCGCCCAGAGCTACGCCGGCGTGCAGAATGTCGTCTGCCTGGATGCGACGCGGTCCTACCCTGGCACGCAGTTCCCCTTTCGACCAGCTCGCCTCACTGACCATGCGATAGGGCGAACCGGCCAGCGCGGCCGCACAGATGTCGTCGGTCGTCAGGTGGCGGATACCCTGGCGTTCAACCAGCCTGGGCGCCAGGTGTCCCTCCAGCAGTGTATTCGCCAGGATGGTGGTTTTCATCACGGCGTCCCAGCCGTCCAGGTCGAAGGACGGGTCGGCCTCGGTGATGCCTAACTGCTGCGCTTTGAATAGAGCCTCTTCCTGCGAGTAGCCCTGCTCGATCATGCCAAGGACGACACTGCTGGTTGAGTTCAGTATGGCTCTGAAGCCGCGTATTCCGGCGGCCGGCAGGGCAAGTTCGGCCAGGTTGAGCAGCGGGAGACCATCCAACACCGTTGACTCGAAGCGAAACTGGACGTGCTGGCGCTGCGCAAGTTCTTGCAACTCGTCCTGAGCGTAGGCAACGGGGCCTTTGTTGGCGGTGACGACATCCAGCCCGAGAGCGAGCGCTTTGTGGATGTGCGAGAGAGCGGGCTGACCATCTCGAGGGTTGAGCGTGGTCAGTTCGATGAAGAGCGAGGCGCCGGCTGCTTTGCCCGATTCGATGAATTGTTCGGCATCCGTGACGCTGCTTCCTGCCTGTCTGAACAAGGCCAGCGCACCCGGTCCATCCAGGAGCTGGTGAGCGTTCACGCCATCTTTGTGAATGTAGAGACCATCGCGGCGCGAGCCGAGGCCGGTAAGGACAGGCCTGACACCTAGCTCACGCCCGATCCACTCGCTGCGTGAAGCCAGCAGGGGCAGGAAGGCGCGAGTGACGCGGCCGTATCCCAGCACGAGGATGCGAAGCGGGGGGAGCAGCGCTGAAAGCGACGTTTCGTTCATTGCTGAGATCCTTTGCTTGCATGATGTAGCTTCGCCCCGCATCAGGCGGCGCTCTCGCCTAGCGTCCTCCCTGATGGGATAGGAGCAGGATGACGATAAGCAGCAGGACGAGCACAAAAGCAATAATGACGTACAACAATATATTCTGTGCTGTATTTCTACCGGATGCGCCTTTCGACGGGACAGCGTTATCGAGGATGGGCGTTCGAGGCCGGGTTGTCGGTGCGGACTGCGCTGTTTGCTGTGGGGCCCTGATCTCGGAAGCTGATCGAGATGGGGATGCGACTGTTTGTATAAATGACCTGGGCGGGCTCAATTGTGCTTGGGTGGCAGGACGATCGAAGCCGCCGGTCGATTTGCGCCGGAGTGACGGCTGCTGAGCAGGGTTATAGATCATCGCCGGCTCTGCCGCGGTATTTTTCGAGCCTGTACTGCTATCAGTGGCGTTACTGCCGGGCGATGAGGCAGGTGAGCCGACCAGGCTGCTTCTGGGTGGTTGGCTGCTCAACGAAGACCCACACCGCGGGCAGAAGGTAGCGGTTTTCGGCAGCTCTGCCTGGCAGTTTGGACAGCGCAGGATGGGTTCCTGGGGAGGCTGTGCCGCGTTGCTCTGCGCGTTTTGCCAGGACTCATAGAGGAACGGAAGGTCGGGCTGGGTGCTGTGCGGATCGAGGGGACGCCCCTGCGGCGGTGAGGGCGGCTGCTTCGATGCCGTAACTTCGGCCAGTACCTTGCTCAGGTCACTGCTCATTTCGGCGACGGTCTGATAGCGATCTTTGGGCCGCATGGCCATGGCGTGCTGAATGATGGAGTCCAGCCGCTTCAGTAGCTCCGGTGGAAGCGTGGCTAGCTGGGCGAGATGGCGCGAATGGCGCGGGGCGGGCCTGGAGGGCTTCGTGACGCCGAGGCGGAATTGCTTCAGGGAGGAGGGATCGGCGCTCGTTTCCGGTGGATTTTGCGCGAGCATGTCCTGCAGCGAGGGCAGGTCGGGCGTGCCCTGAGAGATCGATGTGTTGCGCGTCGAAACGCTCGGCGGTTCGTGCCCCGTGAGGGCGAAAAAGAGCGTGCCACCCAGCGCGTAGACATCCGAGCGGGCGTCCGTGCCGGTGCCGCCGGGATACTGCTCGAGGGGCGCGTAGCCGGGCGTGCCCTGGTGGCGGATGAAGAAGAGCGTGCGAGAGCCGTCGGCGGCGGATTTCGCGTTGCCCAGGTCTACCAGGATGGCCGTGCCGTTTGGGGTAATGCGTATATTATCCGGCTTGATGTCGCGGTGAATAATCGGTGGGTTCTGGTTGTGGAGGAATGTCACCGCCTCGCAAACCGAGAGTATCCAGGTCAGGACGCGCTCGATCGGGATAATCTCGTTCTTCTGGCGTACCAGGCGCAGGCAATCGGTGAGGTCGTTGCCCTCGATATATCCCAGTACGATGTAGTAGCGACCGCGTTCATCGAAGGCATCCCGGAACGCGGGCATGCTGGGATGATGCAACTGGCTGAGGACGCGGGCCTCGTGATCCAACTGGGCCTTACCGCTGGAGCCCGTCACCAGGTATTCTTTGACGGCAAATTTCTGGTTGGTTTGCTCATCCACCGCCTGGTAGACATGCCCGAAACCGCCGCTGCCAAGCACACGTTCGATTCGATAGCGACCACGCAGCAGCGTTCCGGCTGGCAGCGTCTCTATCATCGGGGTGTCTCCTTCTTCTTGCTTGTGAGCAACGTATGGGCAAACCATAACCGGGCAAGCGGCAGGATTCAATGAAGCGACTCACAAAGCAGGGTACGCTTCTCGCTCCCGTGAAGCATTATACACCACACGCAGTGAAAGCACTAGCTTTCTGACCGAGGTGACTGGATTTGGCCGGGCGAGAGGCGCGCCTGCGAGAGAAACGCCCAGTTATTCTGCTTCACTACACGCAGATACATGTAGGTCTCGGTCTGCTGTACACCTGGCACTTTGTAGAGCTTGTTCGCGAGAAAACTGAGCAGGTGGTCGTTATCGCGGCAGACCACCTCGGCCAACAAATCGAAACTGCCCGCGCAGATGATGAGATAGATCACCTCGTCGAAGGCGGAAATCTCCTGCGCCACCTCCAGCATGCGTTCGCCCGTGACGCGTATGCCGATCATGCCGGCCAGCGAATAGCCCATCTTGAGGGGATTGGTAATGGCGACGATCTGCATTACCTGCGAGTTCATCAGGTTGGCGACGCGCTGGCGCACGCTGGCCTCAGAAATACCGAGATCGGACGCCAGCCTGGTGAACGGGCGGCGTCCGTCCTGCTGCAGCGCCTCGATGATGCGCTGGTCAATCTCATCTATCGAATTTTTCACATCAGAGTGTTCCATGTCGCGCTTATACTACCATCTTGCAGTCAGCGATGCAAGCGATTAACGAGACTTGTTTAGACAACAGAAACGGAGTAATATACTCTGCAGGGAAAATAACGGCAGAGACAGCGAGAGTGAGTGAAAGGTAAAGGCCGCCGGTTTTCACCAGGAGAAGGGGAGCGAGCATGACCGCACAAGGAACCGGCTTGATCTTCGACGAGCGCTATTTGCTGCACGATACCGGCACGCAGACGACCGTCCAGATGCGCCGCAGCTCGTTTACGCTGGCGCCTGAGCCCCATCCTTCTGCAACATCCATTACGCGGCGCATCAAGCAGTTTCTGGACGGCTCAGGGTTGACCGCCATGATGCAGCCCATTGCGGCGCGCGCCGCCGGAGAAGACGAACTGGCCGTCTACCATACGCGCGAGTATATCGCGGGCGTGCGGGCGCACGTCGAAGGCGGCCCGGCGCGCGGCGAGTGGGGGGAGATCGAGAGCGATACGCCGCTAAGCGCAGGCTCGTTCGAGGCGGCTATCTTTGCCGCGGGCGGCGCGATGAACGCGGTGCAGGCCGTGATGGAGGGCCGGGTGCGCAATGCCTACGCGCTGCTGCGGCCTCCCGGGCACCACGCCATGAGTAACCGCGGCATGGGGTTCTGCGTCTTCAACAACGCCGTCGTAGCCGCACATTATGCTCGCAAGACCTACGGGCTCGAACGCATTCTGATCGTCGATTGGGACGTGCATCACGGCAACGGCACCCAGGATGCCTTTTATGCCGATGCGGGCGTATTGTTCGTCTCGCTTCACCAGCAGAACTGGTACCCGAAGCTGTGGGGCGAGCTGGTGCAGGTCGGCAGCGGCGCGGGCGCCGGATACACGGTCAACGTCCCGCTCCCGGCCGGCACGGGCGACCGCGGTTATTGCGCGGCCTTCGAGCAACTGGTGCTGCCGATCGGGTTGCAGTACAAGCCGCAGCTTATCATCATCTCGGCGGGGCAGGATGCCAACTGGCTCGATCCGCTGGCGCAGATGATGCTTACGCAGGACGGTTTCCGCAAAATAGCGGGGATGATGCGCGAGCTGGCGGAGAGCTCCTGCGAAGGCCGCCTCGTTCTTCTGCAAGAGGGTGGCTACAGCGCGGCCTACGTCCCGTACTGCACTGTGGCGGCTGTCGAGCCGCTGCTCGGCGTAGAGCTGGGCATCGTCGATCTCTACGCAGGGTCGTCCGAGGTGGAGCGCTGCCAGACGATCCTGACGCGTGAGACGCGGGAGGCGCTGGCGCAGGCGAGAGTGTGGCACAGGAGCTGGTGGAAGATATAGGAAAATCAACACGACCATGATTTATATTCGAGCAACGAGAAGCGATCTGCAAGGGGAAGCCACCCATGGCAACAGTATTCAATAAACCGGTCGTTTGCCCAGTCTTGATTGGCCGCTCAGGCGACCTGGCCGCTCTTCGTACGCTCGTTGATCAGGCGAAGCGAGGTCAGGGTCAGGTTGCCCTGATGAGCGGTGAGGCGGGGATTGGCAAATCGCGCCTGGTTGCCGAGGGGAAAACGTATGCTCTTGCACAGGGCTGCAGACTCCTCCAGGGAAATTGCTTTCCAGGGGATAGTTCCTGCCCATATGCTCCTCTCCTCGACCTGTTACGAACGCATTTTGCTGGTCAGTCCAGAACTGAGATCGCTACGGAGTTGGGACCGTTTGCTCGCGAGTTTGCTCAACTCATACCCGATCTGGTTCATGAACTGCCCGGTTCGACTTCTCCGCCGCTCCTTCACCCTCTTGAACCAGAACAAGAGAAACGTCGCCTCTTCGAGGCACTGACACGCTGGTTCACGGGATTGGCTACCAAACAACCGGTCCTGCTGGTCATCGAGGATGTTCATTGGAGCGACAATACCAGCCTGGAATGGCTCCATTACGTGGCAAGGCGCTGTGCCGCTCATCCATTGCTGCTGCTGGTGACCTATCGAAGTGAGGAGGTTGGTTCTAATCTCAGTCACTGGCTTACACAGCTCGATCGTGAGCGGCTGGCTCAGGAGTTCCTGCTTGCACGCCTGGCGCGTAGTGATCTCGACGGGATGCTGCGCGCCATCTTCGCGTTCCCCCACTCGAGGCAGTTAGACCTTCCAGATCTGCTGTATACTCTCACGGAAGGGAATCCTTTTTTCGTCGAGGAAATCCTCAAATCACTGATCGCAGCGGGAGAAATCTTCTATGAAGATGGCACCTGGGATCGCAGGCCACTCAATGAGCTGCATATCCCGCGCAGCTTGCACGACGCGGTACAACAGCGTACGAATGAATTGAGCGAGTCCGCCAGGCAGGTGTTACGCCTGGCAGCAATTGCCGGGCGTCGCTTCGATTTCGCTCTCCTCCAGCAGTTAACGCAACACGATGAACAGCAGTTACTCGCCCTCATGGAAGAGCTTATGGCTGCTCAATTCGTCGTCGAAGAATCGGAGGAGCGGTTTGCCTTTCGTCATGCGTTGACGCGCGAGGCCGTTTACGCAGAACTGCTGGTGCGTGAACGCAAGAAGCTACACGGAACGATTGCCGAAATGATGGAGCAGCTCTATGCCTCAGCATACGACGCCCACCTGGCAGAGTTGGCCTACCATTTTTACGAAGCCGGTAGGTGGGAAAAGGCGCTCCTCTATACGCAACGCGCGGGAGAAAAGGCACAACGTCTCTATTCATTGTGGGCCGCCATCGAACACTTTACGCGGGCGTTGGATGCCGCCCATCACCTGGGGAAACCACCATCTCCGGCGATCTATCGAGCCCGCGGACAAGCGTACGAAACGCTGGGCGACTTTGAGCACGCGCGTAGCGATTACGAACAGGCGCTGGACGCTGCCCGTACTGCTCAGGATGCTGTCGCAGAGTGGCAGAGCCTCATCGATCTTGGCGCTCTGTGGGCGGGACGTGACTATACACACACACGCGCCTTGTTCCAGCGTGCCTACGAACACGCACGAGAAATGGGTCAGCCACCCATGCTCGCACGCAGCCTGAACCGGGTAGGAAACTGGCACCTCAATGTGGAAGAGCCGCTCGAAGCGCTCCAATGCCATCAGGAAGCACTGGCTATTTTCCAGCAGCTCAACGATCCACACGGCATTGCTGAGACGCTTGATCTGCTGGGTATGGCAAGTTATCTCGGCGGTGACCTGGTGCAAGGAACGAAATATTATGAGCAAGCGGTCACGCTCTTTCGTCAGTTAGACGATCGGGTGGGCCTCACTTCCAGTCTGGCCTCGCTGGCGCTTCGCGGCGCGCTTTCCATCAGCAATACGATGGTCTCAGCCGCGACTACTCTCGTTGAGCTTCTGCCTGACGTTGAGATGGCGCTCAAGATCGCCCGTGAAATCGGACAGCGTTCTGGCGAAGCCTACGCACTCTATCAGTTGGGACTCTGCCTGAGCGCACAAGGTGAGTACAGGCGCGCATTGGATGCTTTACAGCAGAGCCTCTTGATCGCGGAAGAACTTGAGCATCGTCAATGGATGGTCGCCGCACACTGGGCAACAGGAGCGCTCTATCTCGATCTTCTTTCCCCGCGCATAGCGCAGCACCATCTGAAGCAAGCTCTGCGGCTCTCGCATGAGATTGGTTCAAAGCATTGGATCACCACCACCACCGGAAGTCTCGCCTCAGCCTTGATTTTGCAAGGCGAGCTTGAGCAGGCAGAAGCCCTCCTCAATACTGAGGTCGGTCGGGATGCTCCCGCTCAGACAATGGGGCAGCGCATGGCCTGGTGCGCGCGAGCAGAACTTGCGCTTGCCCGTGGCGATCCAGACCTGGCCTTGCAGATCACTCAGCGATTGAGCGCCTCCGCGGCGAACATTTCCGTACAACGGGGCATTCCACGTCTCGCGAAATTACGCGGTGAAGCACTGATCGCACTCCACCAGGCAACAGAAGCAGAAACGGCGCTGCGAAGCGCTCAAGAGATGACGACTGTCCAGGGAGCCCGCCCATGGCTATGGCGCATTTGTGTGACGCTCGGCATGCTCTATCAGACCCAATCACGAGAGACCGATGCAGACCTGGCATTTTCGACCGCCCGTACGGTCATTGAGGAACTTGCAGCGAACATACCAGACGAACACGTACAGGAGCATTTTCTCCGCGAGTCCACTGCTCTCCTGCCGCGCACGCGTGCAGTCTCCTCACCTCGACGTATCGCCAAGCAAGCATTCGGGGGATTGACTGAGCGTGAGCGCGAAGTAGCGGTCTTGATTGCACAGGGGAAATCGAATCGGGAGATAGCCGACCAGTTGGTTGTCAGCTACCGAACTGTCGAGACCCATGTTGGCACCATCTTATCCAAACTCGCCTTTTCCTCCCGCGCGCAAATTGCGGTGTGGGCCGTTGAAATAGGGCTTGTCAAACAGACCCAATGAGCAAAGCTGCGTGGAATCACGCAGGGATTATAGCGCTACGTCTCGCTCCGTACCTCCTGGTAGCACCTTTTCTCTGTGCTCTTGCCGCCTACATCTCCGGGTAGTTCGTCCAAAAACCTCTGTGTTTTTCCTGATGGAATGTGTGCGATTCCTGAGTACACTGCTGTCAACGATTGGAATCAAGAAGGATTCCTCTCGCTTATCAATCGATACTGTTTTATAGAAGTTGATGCAAGGAGAAACACGTTGACAGACAACATTTCTATGCGGGCCGACGCTACGGCGCTTGCGGAGGTGTTTGCGCAACCAGCCTGGCTTGCGGAGCATCTCGACGACCCAGATGTACGCGTGGTTGAAGTAGATGTCAGCCGGGCGGCATATGACCAGGGTCATATCCCGGGGGCCATCCTCTGGAATGCCTACACCGACCTCCACCATGCGCAGGATTACAGTCCATTGGAGCGGAGCGAGTTCGAGGAACTGCTCCGCAGGTCTGGCTTTACATCCGATACCACGATTGTCTTTTACGGCTATGGCCCCTATCTCGGGTTCTGGCTGACGAAGGCCTACGGGCACCAGCGCGCACTGGTACTCAATGGTACGCGGCAAGATTGGCGCGAGGCGCGTTTGCCCTGGACGACGGCTCTGCCCGAGCCGGTACCGTCCACCTACACGCTTCCAGCAGCCGAGGTTACTCAGCTCATATCGCTGGAGGCACTGCAGACCACCCTGGGGAGCGGGAACCCCCTCATTCTCGATGTCCGTTCGCAGGCTGAATTTGCTGGTGAGCGCTTCTGGCCATCAGGTGCAACGACAGGTGCTGGCCGCCCCGGTCGCATTCCTGGTGCTGTCCATCTACCCATCGACCAGTTGCATACCGCCGATGGTGCCTTCAAGAGTGTGGCGGCGCTGCGGCAACTCTTCCAGGAGCGAGGCGTGGTTCCTGAGCGCAGCATCGTCACCTACTGTACTATCGGCGCCCGAGCCAGTGAGGCGGCGCTGGTCTTGCGATACCTTTTGGGCTATCCCAATGTCCGCATCTACGACGGCTCGTGGGCCCAGTGGGGTACACAGGCACAAACCCCCATCGAGATCTGGGCTCGGTGGCTAAATGACGCAGGGAAAAGACATGACAACGCATACGACAACTGAACAGGCAATTACCCAGGCATTCCTCGGCCAGGTACTCAGCGACACCAGTGGTTTGACAACGACCATCATGGCAAGTATCGGTGATCGCCTGGGTCTTTTTAGAAACCTCGTAGGGAGTCCCGCGACCAGTGCAGAAGTAGCACAGCGTACACACACCGATGAACGTTATGTCCGAGAGTGGCTCTTTGCTATGACGAGCGCTGGTTATATTACCTATGATCCAGCAAGTTCACTTTTCACACTTCCAGCAGCGCATATGCCGGTCCTCGTCCAGGAAAGTGGCCCCATGTTCTTTGGTGGCATCCATCAGTGGGTCACCGCGCTTGCACGGCAAATCGAACCCATTATCCAGGCCTTTCGGGATGGAGGCGGCGTTCCCCAGGCGGCCTACGACGAGATCACCTGGGACGGTCAGGAGCGCTTCACCAATACGTGGTTCGAGAGTTTGCTCATTCCCGTCTGGATGCCACTCATGCCTGAGGTGCATGCGAGACTGCAACGAGGAACCACACTTGCCGATGTTGGCTGTGGGCGCGGGCGTGCTGTAGTAAAGCTAACAACCTATCTACCTGATTGCTCATCAGCAGGTGTATTGCCCATCTTTCAGGAAGAGCTCGCCGTCCACCCATACTTCGCCTTGCTGCCGCAGGTCGCAGACCATGTCCCAGTGCAGCGCGGAGAGGTTGAGGCCGCCTGATTCGGGATAGCTGCGGCCAAGCGCGAGGTGGATCGTGCCGCCGATCTTCTCGTCGTAGAGCGTATTGCGCGTGGCCTGCCGGATGCCGTAGTTCAGGCCGAACGAAAACTCACCGATGCGCCTGGCCCCCTCGTCGATGTCGAGCATGCTCAGCAGGAAATCCTCACTTGTAGCGGCGTGGGCCTCGACGACGCGCCCGTACTCGAAGCGCAGGCGGATATCGTCGACATTATGCCCGTCGTAACTGCCGGGGAGCGCGTAACGGATGTAGCCCTCGGCGCTGTCCTCCACGGGGCCGGAGTAGATTTCGCCGTCGGGGAAATTGATGTGGCCATCGCAGGGCAGGAAAGCGCGACCCTCTATCGATAGCGAGAGGTCGGTGTCTTTGCCGACGATATGCACGCGCTTGCGTCCCTTGAGCCAGGCGATCAGGCGCTGCTGGCGCTCTGCCTGCTTTTGCCAGGAGGCCAGCGGGTCAGGCTCGTCCAGCATACAGGCGCTGCTCATGAACTCCCAGTAGTCAGCCAGCGACATGTTGGCGTTTTGCGCGTACGCCTGCGTCGGGAACTGCGTGTAGCACCAGCGCATCAGGCCTTGAGCCGCGCGCTGCGACCAGAGCGTGTCGAGCGGGTCGTAAGCCTTGCGCAGGCGCGCAATGCGCTGTGGGTCAACGTGCGCGAGGCGGCGCGTGTTGGTCTCGGCGTCGATGTAGAGCAGGCGGTCGAAGCGTTCGGTGATGAGCTGCCTGAGCGGCGAGACGAAATCGAGCTGCTCGTCGCCGGCTTCTTTCAGATAGATTTCACGCGCGTCGTCCATCTCGAACTGCAGCTCGGGATGCGCGCCGGCGCGCAGGGTCTCGCGGTACACCTCGCGCACGAGCGGCATGGCTTCGATATCCGCCATCACCGCCACGAGCTGGCCCGGCTGCACATCAAGCGAATAGTTGATGAGAACCTGGGCCAGGCGCGCAAGCCTGGTGCTGTCGGGCATCATGGCGCTTTACTCCTTCGTGTGTGCATCTTCACACAAAGAGTAACAAATATTGGCGGGAATGTACAGATAAAACGAACAGAAAACCCGGGCAAAATATGCTATACTTGAAGCAGCCAGTCTTCTAGTCAGACGAGGAGGCATCTCATGGAGCCAGCCCCGCGTGCCCGCAACGATGAATTCGCTGACCAGTTTACGACGATACTGCATGAACACTGGTCGGATATCCTCCAGATCGTCAACAACCAGTCGCCCCGCATTGCTGCCCTGTTGAAAGTCGCTGTGCCTTCCGGGCTGAAGCGCGTCAATGGCGGCTGGCATATCCAGGTGATGACCAGCAGAGTGATACAGCGCGACAAGCTGCGCGAGCCGCGCGATAACGAGGTAGTGGCGCAGGCGATCCGCGCCTGGGCGCACCGCACGGCGCAACTGAAGCTGCCGCGCGTGACGGTAAACTTCGAGAACTGATCCTATTCATAGAATAAATCCTCGACCCAGTTCATCGCCCGGTTCAATCACGAACTCATGCCGGCCGGTGATGAATGCCCTGCCGCTCACTTCGGGCACGATCGCATTATATTTCCCAACCTGAGTTTGCCCTACTACTCTCCCGCCGAAGGTACTCGCGGCTCCCAAAATACTTTCGATGATGATGGGCTGATTCTCTACGATTTCGCCCCTGGCATGATGGATAGCCAGGCGGGCGGAGACACCCGTGCCGGTGGGGGAGCGGTCTACCTCGGCATCGGCAAAAATGCACACATTGCGGCTGTGATGCGCCGGGTCTTCAGGCGGGCCGGTAAAAATGGTACCGTAGAGGAAGCCGAGATCCTCTTCAAGCGGGTGTATGATGGGGAGGACCGCGTTAACTGCCCGGGAAATCGTATCGCCTGCCGCGGCAAGCTGGTTAGCCTGTTGCGGTGTGATGGCTAGCCCGACCCGCGCTGCTGGGAGAAAAGCGTAGAACGTGCCGCCAAAGGCGACATCGACGGTCAGCCGCCCGTATGCAGGTAGGTCTAGTACAACATCGCGGGCGTAGAGAAACGAAGGAACATTGAGGAACGAGACGTGGTCTACATGTCCACTGCTATTCAGGTGGGCCGTTGCGCGTACCAGTCCTGCCGGTGTATCCAGGTTAACAGGCGTTTGCTGGCCCTTTGGAGCCAGCGCGCTGGTTTCGAGCAATGCAGTTACCAATGCGATAACACCATGCCCGCACATGGTGCTATAGCCCTCGTTATGCATAAATAGCACGCCCAGATCAGCCTCAGGTGTTACTTTCTGAGTCAGCACGGCCCCGTACATATCTCGATGGCCGCGTGGCTCCCACATCAACGCCTTTCGAATATAGTCGTAGTGCCGCTGCATGTATCTGCGTCGCTCCAGTATCGTCGCCCCTGGTAGTTCGGGCAACCCGCCCGTGATGATGCGAAGCGGCTCACCGGCCGCGTGTGCATCGATGGTGGTAATCACTTTTGCATCTCTGGCCGGGGAATAGTGCTTCCAGTTCAGTTCCATGCTTTTCTTCTGCTCCAAAAAAATCTGCAAACGATAATGCCGAAAGAAAAACGGGGTATAATTAGAGCGTGGTAGATTATATCACTCAGGCGAAAAGGAGCGATTCGATGGACATGAGCCAGTCGACCAGAAAATGGTCGGAGTTGCATGGTATAGCTGTGATCAGTCTTGCTGATGGGAAGAAAATTGGGAGCTGCGATGATTTCTACTTTGATCCAATTACTCAAAGCGTGTATGCACTCCAGGTCAAGACCAGCATGTTTGGGCATAAAGTGTTACCAGTATCCTACATCAGCACAATTGGGCAAGACGCGATCACGATTGCCAGTGAAGAGGGGCTGCGGAGCACGTCGGAGGACGAACGGGTAGCGACCCTCGCCTCCGGCCAGAGCTTGCACTCATATAAGGTGATGAGCGCGAGTGGAACCCTGGTTGGCACCGTTGGGAACGTACTCCTCGATACCAGCACGCCCACCGCTCTCAAGATAGCCGCCTTCGAACTCGCGAGAAGTCTGCGGGAACGCTTTGGCGGACGGTATCCGACCTTTCCAGTCTCGCAAGTGGTACGCTACGGGGAGGATGTGCTGGTCATCCCTGACGAGGTGGTCCAATCCCTGGGCTAACAATGCTCTGGTCCCTAGTTACCTGGGGCAGCCGTTACTCTCCCTGGACTTTGTACCATTCAGACCGAGGATGTTGAGTTCATGGACCAGTCATTATTGACTTTGGTCCAGAAGGCCGCTCTGGTGCTGACGCGGCTCGTGCGTCTTCGCCCTACAAAGGCCCCTTCGGTAGTGGTTCTGGCTCGCCTGGCGTCTCCACGACGATGTCCTCCACCTTCTCCATGGCGGCCTCTTTCGCTTGCTGGAACTCTTTGGGATGAGCCTGGCGCCACTGCGTCCAGATGGAGATCAGTAATGCCTGGAGGACCCCGGCGACCGGTGAGGCCAGCAGCGCTCCCGCAATCCCAAAGAGTTCGGCCCCGGCGATCAGCGCGGTAAGCGAGACCACTGGGTGCAAGCCAATCGTCTTCCCAACGATGCGCGGCCCCACGACATCCCCTTCGATCACGTGGACGACGACGAAGTAGGCCAGCACGATGAGGGCGATGACCCACCCCTTGCTCAGGGCAAGTAGCACACAGATCGCACCGGAAGCAATCGTTCCTAGCACCGGAATGAACTCTAAAACGAAGGCCAGCACACCCAGTAAAAGGGCAAATGGCACACCGATGACTTGCATCCCGACCCCAACGAGCAGGCCAATGAACCCGCACATGATCAACTGGCCGCGAATATAGCCACCGACGACACGCTGCAGGGTATCCAGTAAAAACTTCATGCGCCCTTGCTGCTGATCTGGCATGTTCTGACGCAACCAATCAGAGACCCGTGAGCCACCTGCGAGCAGGTAGATGCTGAGCACGGCCACCAGGATCACATCCAGGACGGCGCCAAAAATACCTGTCAGCAGCGGGACGACACTCCCCGCGAGGCCTTCAATGCTTGCGACGACCTGATCGCGGGCGGAGGCAATCTGACTCTGGGAGATGCCAAATGACCTCAAGGCCTGTTCCAGGGGCGTGAGCTGACCACTCTTCCCCGGCGTCAGCAAAAACCGCACATAGTCTGAGAGCGAGACGAACTGCGAGATCGCCGTCCTCACAATCAAAAAGAGCAGCGCGCTGAGGGCACCCAGGACCAGGAGGTAGACAATCAGGATCGCGAGGAAACGCGGCATCACACGCGCTAAGAGCTTCACGCCAGGCGCGAGGGCATACGCGAGCAGAGCCGCCATCGTGAGCAAAAGCAGGCTTTGGATCACGTGCCCTGCGAGCCACAGAAGGAGCAAGGCGACGGCCGACCAGGCAAGGATGGCGAGCGGGAGGCCCACTCGCCGCATCCATGTGGCGATCACCGCCGTGGAGTCACTATCGCTCTTATTGCGAAGACGAGTGTTTAAGGACATATCTCTACCCTCCTGTCATTGACTCTGCTGCGTCTCACATGAGCCCTACAGCTCTGCGTTCGATTGGCCGCTGCTTGCTCACCAGCTTTTCAGGAGGTGAGCAACCCCGCCATCGGGTGTCACTTCATACCGGATGCGGTCCGGGTTGATCTCCTCAAGCAGTGACGTATTTTCAGATAAGATGACGACATCATGCGGATGAATGACTTGCCATATGCGCTCAATCGTTCCCGGCTTTTGCTGCTGGTACACATAGCGGCGAGCGATCTTCGCCTTCTGGGCCAGGTGTTCAGCTCTGCCAAAGGTTTTTCTGGCTGTTTCATCGTCGTAGTACGGGTCATGCACTTCAAACAGGCGCGGTGCCCGATTGGTTGTAGCGCGGCCAAGGTACAAAAACGTGACTGGCTGCCCATGCGCGTTCTCAATCGCCGCACGTATGACTGCCTCGTTGTGTTCAGTATCGGACACCAATACCGCCAGAAGAGAGCCGGGCAGATGTTCTGCGGCGTGGGTGATCGGCACCGGTACGTGCCCCTGCTGCTTTTTGCGTGAATAGGTGAAGAAGGCTATCCCCATTCCAAGCAGGGTCACGGAGCCACCGAAGATCGTTGCCATCGGCTTTGCAACCAGATTCGTCGTCCAGGCCAGTACTACCAGGGCCGTTGTCAGCAGTCCGAGATAAAATTTGCAGGTATGCCAGGCATCGAGTACCATCTTCCCTGTATAAGGAGAAGGAGCAGGCCTGCCTGCTGGCAACCTGAGTACATCCATCGCTTCAAGCGAGGCAGCAGATGCTGAAGTCGTTGTAGTTGTGCCATTGGGCGCTTCGTTCGCAGCCGCTGAATCGTCACTTTGGGGAAGACCCCCGGCCGTAGACTGGGAGGACACTCGTTCGGCATGCGCTGCCTTGCGCTCGCGGCGACGCACAATATCCAGGCCCACACAGGTGAGCGTAAAGGCTCCCAACAACCCGAAAGCGTACAGGTCTCCAAGCACCGAAATAGCGCCCTGTACCGCGATAAGTATAAAGATTGGAATAGCGATGGCGAGGAGAATAGAGAAATGCGGTGTTCCCCGCAGCTTATTGCGTTGCTGGACAAACTTCGGGAAGAACTCCATACGTGAGAGCGCCAGGAAGACATGATAGGAGCCAATAATGGCCGTGTTCCCTGCAAAGATCAGCAGCGCACTGGCACTGATCGCCACCTCGATCTGCAAGGCAATATTGCCCCAGTGCCCACCAAGCAGCGAGATGACCTGCGCAGAGAGGACCGGGTCCCCCACCACCTGTGATGGGAGTAAGAGCGTCGCGAACACGGTCAGCAGCGGGCTGGTCAGACCGATAGTAAACACCACAAGCACCAAGGCAATGGCGGCGACCTTCTTGCGAGGCGTCTTCATGACCGGCGATAACTGCGAAATACTCTCCAGGCCGGAGAAGGCAAGAAATGAGCCGGCAAAGCCGACCAGAAGGGCGGGAATGGTCAGTTTCTGATGCGCAAACATCTGCGGGAACAGCGCCAGGAACTGGGTGAAAGAAAGGTGCGTAAAGACGGTGACGAGAAGAGCGATATCGCTCAGAAAGGCGATCAGTGCACCTACCAGGCTTACTTTCGCACTCTCGCTCACTCCGAACCAGTTGAGCAGCCCGAGCAGGAGCAGCACGCCGATAGTCATCTCGAGTGTAAAAGGGACGAAGGCAGGCACAACCACGCTCAAATACAACATCCCCGAAAGGCAACTGATGGCAGCCGTGAGGAAGTAGTCGACCAGAATGAACATCCCACCGAGGGCTCCCACCCAGTGATTGATGGCCTGGGCGGCCACTGTGACCACGCCGCCTCCCTGGGGGAAACGATGCGTGACCTCCGCGTACTTCAGTGTGAGGAGCACGAAAACCGACATCGTCAGCATCACAAAGAAGCCTGCCAGGCTCCCGACTTTCCCATATAAGATGCCTGGAACATAGTAAACCGAGGTTCCCACGTCGGCGAACACGACTGCCCAGCAGAGCAGCGGGCCGATCCGGCTTCCCTCATGACGCTGTTCTTTCACTCGCATTTGAAGTGGTGCTTCTTGCGGCGCAGCTTCCTGTTTCATACTTCCTCTTGCCGCATGATGGGCATGTTGTCACAGCAAACGAGGCCTACCCTACAGGCCCATACATCTCCGCACCTGGCGTGTGGCGAGTACGAGCAGTTATAACTGCACTCTCATGCCCAGGTGCGGTTCCACCATCGACCCGTCCTTATCCAGGAATCTCCAAAGTCGCCTCCAACTATCCGAAGATGATCCAATGCGCGTGAACAACCAGTGCGTCAACATCCAAACCTCCAGGCTATCCCCTGATTGCAGTTCATAGTCATCCTGGCCGGGTCTCCCAACGACCCAATAATGATCTGAACGATAGTCCAACGTTCCCTCTTGCTTACTCATATCTTCACCTCCAGGTGTAATGATACTCTTACAAAATTCCGCCAACAAGGACATACAAGACGAGTACAATTGCTCCCTCATGAGACAACTGAGCGGTGGCTATACCTCGCCGCCCACCAGCTAAATCCTAGAATGGCCGCCGCCACTACATACATGACGGTCTCGACCCCCAGCGTGTCGGCAATCACGCCGGCAAAGAGCAGGACGGGAATAGAGCCGGCATTATACAACATCGACTGGAAGGAAAATACGCGCCCTCGCTCCTCCTCGAGCGCTTGCTCCTGCATCATCGTTTGCGCGGGAATATTCACCATTTCCAGTACTACCCCTAAGAAAAACGTAACTGTGCCCACATAAAAGAGGATCCCGGGAACCGGGAGAGCCAACCGCGACCAGAGCAAGCGGCCGAGCGGGATGAGTATCAGGCCAGCAGCCGTACCACAGGCTGCCCACGGCTATGGTGCGGCTCTTGCCCAGCCGGCGCATGAGAGTAGGCATGAACAGACCACCGAGCACCAGGCCAAGACCCGCTGGCGCTAAAATGAGGGGCAGGTCCTGGATGGGCAGATGCAAGACATTGACGACAAATGGTCCCGCCACTTCGCCGATCACCAGCAGCAGGACACTGACGAACGAGACGCGCAGTAAGGCCAGTAGCAACTGACGATCACCGCGAACGTAGGCCCACGCTTCTCGCACGTCGTGCCGAATGATCTTCCACGTCTGCTCTCCAAGCGATCTGAGCAGATCTGGCCCCGCGCTCTGCTGCTGCTGCAAAGCGCGTTTGGGGATCGCCAGGATCAGCAAGGTACAGATGACATAGACAAAGGCGACAATCACGAAGAGCATGTCAAAGGATACGACCTGGATGCGAAGCAAGCCGAACGAGAGTTGAAAGGGCGGAAAGAGCGCCGTGATGAGTCCACCCAGCAGCAAAAAACCGAGGGCTTGCGAGACGGTGAGGGTGATGCTGAAGAGCGAGAGCGCAGGCGCCAGGTCGTGCCTGCTCACGAGCAGGGGGATGGCCGATGCCTCGGCCGGCGTAAAGAACTGGGTGATCAGTGAGATAAGAAAGGTGAGGAGAAAGAGCGGTATGAGCATATGCGGGTCCCAGAGCAGCGCGAGCACGATGAGACCGGTGGTCGCCGCCCGCAGGGCATTGCTGACCCAGAGCACGAGCCGCTTGTTCAGGTGATCGACATAGACGCCCGCCAGCAGGCTAAACGGCACGGCAGGCAGGGTAAAGGAGATGATAGCCAGGCCGACCATAATCGTGGAGTGGGTGACCGCCGTCACGAGGGCAATCACCCCATAATTCGCCGCGTTAAAGACGGTCAGTGAAAGCAGTTGTGCCAGCCAGAGCAGTAGAAACGGGCGATTCTTCAACACACGGCCAAATGATCCGGCCGGTCTATCCTCCACAGGAGAGGGAGATGCAGCAGGCATGGTATCATCTCTTTCTTCTGTCTTCATGTCGCTCCTTCTGTAGCTTGTGCGATCATGTTTGAACGCAGGTCGCAAGGTGGCCAGCGTTGCCTTTGTGTTCCCCGTGGGTAGGAGTGACCCGTTCGAGTGTCAGTCGTGCGGGAGATGTCTTGTCGCTGATAGGTAAGGCCACCATCAGCACGCCGTTGCCATAGGTGACGTTGGCACATGCTGCATTGACGGGGACTGGCAGTGCGAGTTCGCGGTGATAGACGCCCACGCTCCATTCATCGATCAGCAGTTCCTTGACCTCCTTCAGCATGGCACGCTGGTCTCCATGGAGAATGAGGCGACCATCGGAGGTGACTTCGACCAGAAGGTTCTCGGGTTCCAGCCCGGCCATCGGAGCCGCGATCATCAGGCGCTCGTCCGTTCGGTAGACCTTGACCGGGATATGCTGCTGCTTCACCTGTTCTTGCACTCTGTTTTCCCTTTCGTTTCACCTACTCAGATCCCGTTACGACTATCATTGTCTACGGCGCCGGACCTGGACTCACGCCTTCAACCATGCGCACATCACGCGCGTCACGATAGTACTCGCGCCAGATCAGGCGGTGGACGCCGAGATAATACGGCAGACGCTTGAGATAGGGCAGGAAGGGGAACAGCACGAGCAAGGCGGTGAGGATCCCCATGGTGAGCAGCACCAACGCATCGGCGTTCGTCGAGGTGTTGTACGGCGGTATCTGGTACCAGAAGGTGTAGAGCCAGAGCCACGCCTGCCCCGGATAGTTGCCGGTCTCGTTCATCACCCCCCATTGCGAACCCAGCAGGTTGAATTGCGCCGCTTGCGTGGGCAGCGCATCTTCCGACAAGAAGAGCAGCGGCCTGGTAAAGTCATTCTGATAGAAGTTGCCACTGCGCAGCAACAAGCCGTCTAACGCGCCGCTGGTGCCTAAAGTCAGCAGGTGGTCCATCATGGTGGGAAGCGGGCCGTAGTCGCCCTGCGGAACGTCCACATGACCGTTGCTTCCCGTCGCTTTCCCCAAGGCCGTGGTGTAGGCAGCTTCCCAGGCCGCTTGCTGCTTTGCCCCGGCTCGCGTAAACGCCTGAAGCGCCGCCGCCACCTGCGGGTCGCTCTGCGCGGCGATGGCTAAGGGATCGAGGACATAGACGTGCGCTGTATCGATGGGAAGGCTCACGCCTGCCGTTGCTGGAGCGAAAGCGGCCCGATGGACTGCACGGAGCCAGTCCCCTGGTTGTAGGGCGGCCCATACTGGGCAATCACACTCGTGCCGCTGAGTTCCTGCATGGCAGTGGTGACGAAGCCGACCGGATTCTGCTGGGCGTACTGCTGAATCGTCAACGGGGGCTCATCTGGCGATGACAAAAATCCGGCAAACACGAGCGACAGGACGAAGACCGCGACCAGTGCGATCACCCCCTCGCGGATGAGGTCGTAGGGCATCATGCGGAGCCCGCGATAGTAGCCGGCCTGGTCGGAGGGTCGTGGGCGCGGCGTGGCGGGAGTCGTCTGGGTCTTCTTGCGCCTTCCGCCTCTCCAGAGGGCTTCTCTGGTGCGTTCCTCCTCAAGCGTAGGGGCATAGGGACGCACGATGCCACGGATGCGGACCAGCAGCAGATGCATACCAACCAGCAGGACGACGAGCAGCGGCAGGAGTACGATGTGAAAGCCGTACATCTGCCCGAAGTTCAGCAAGTTGAAGAAGGCGCCGACCCCAATGGAGTTGAGCGCATCTTTGCCCTGGACGGCGATCCATTGCGCGCTAAAGTTCGTCATCGACAGGTAGCCGGTAAACGCGGTGCCGATGCCAGCCAGAAAGATAATCGCTCCCGAGACCCAGGTCAACCCACGCCCATGACGCCAGGCCCCCTTGAAAAACGCCGTCCACAGGTGCAGCGTCATCGAGAAGAAGAACAACTCAGAGCACCAGAAATGGAGGCTGTTCACAAAATGGCCGATGGCATTGAGATGCCACCACTGCGGCCCAAAAGCAGCCAGCAAGATCCCGGAGAGAATCAAGAGGACGAGGCTGGAGAGGGAGACGACTCCGAAGAAATAGGCCGGTGAGCGCACGAAGGCTGGCAGATGATCAGGAAGCAAGTCTTCCAGGGGCATCCAGGTGCGCGCCCGTTCACGCATCCACGTGGTCATGTTCATGAGCCCACCTCCTCCTCTTCCGGCTCCTTATCACGCGCTTCCTCTAGTTCCGGTCGAGCTTCGAGGGTGGAGAGGCGCTGCCTTTCCGGTCGCCGGAGCGAGACGGCCAGCGCGAAGACCACGATCAGGAGCGCGATCACGATCAAGTTGGCCACTGAGATCAGGATGAACCCGAAGTGCAAATATAAGGCAGGACCATTCATGGCAGAGTCTCCTTTCTTTCTGTCAGGCAAAAATGCCTTCTGCTCTTAAGGATAGCTACGGAGCGTTAAAAAAAGCGTTAAACAGGCGTTACAGGTGTTTGCACAATCGCATCAGGACAGGCGGCAAGTCACCAGACAAAGAGCGAACCTTCTCTCATGCTGCCCCAACCCAAAGGTGGAACAGGAGTGAGAGCAGAAAATAGGAGAGGTGTTGCATGCGAGACAACTTCCACGAACGAGGGCTTTCCCGGTGGAAGATCAGCCGCAGATGTTTCATTTAACGCTTATTATAACGCCTGCTGGGTACTCTTAAATCAGAGTACGGCTTTCTTAATAGTAGAGCCTGAACTCTCCCTGCCAATGAGAGAAAGTAATAAGGAAGCATAACTATGCAAGCCGTTCTTGAATACACCGATAAAGCGCTTCAAGCAGAAACTCATATCGGGCCCTACCGATTGGTGAAACCCTTACAGCAGGGAGGTATGGCCTCTGTCTATCTGGGATACCATCTCTACAGGAGAGCATACGTAGCGATCAAAGTCGTCGATGGCTACACTGCCGACATGACGCTGTTGCGCCGCGAAAATGAAATGATGCGGGTTCTCCAACACGAGCATATTGTTCCGTGTCTCGATGCTGGCCGCGATGGGAGATATTATTACCTGGTCATGCCCTATTTGCAAGGGGGAACGCTCGAAGATATGCTCGATGAGAGCGTGCTTACTCTGGAAGAAGCCTGTGTTGTGCTTGAGCAGCTCACAAGAGCACTGGCCTATGTTCATGCGCTGGGTATTCTCCATCGCGATATCAAACCTACCAATATTCTGTTTGACCGGGACTACCACCTCTATCTCACCGACTTCGGCATTGCTTCATGGCTTGGTGAAGAGCCAGTACGCAATGGTCATGTGATGGGAACTCCTCACTATATGGCCCCTGAACTTTTCGATGGATACGTAGACGCGCGCAGCGAAGTGTACTCGGTGGGGATCCTCCTCTACCAGTTGCTTACCGGCTCGCTGCCATTCGATGGGCCAAGCTATTGGAAGATCTGCCTGCATCAGCGGGAAACGCAGCCACTGGCACCCTCCTTCCTTAATGCTTCTATCCCGCGCTCGGTTGAGCGAGTGATACTCGGCGCTTTGGAAAAGGACCCTCGCCGTCGTTATCAGACCGTCGAAGATTTGCTGTGCGCCTATCAGAAGGCACTCGACGCCCCGACTTTCTTCGAACACATCTCATCGCGATGGCAGGCAACATGCCAGAAGCTGCGCGATTGCCACTCTCCTGAAACATCAGACTGGTAGGATTAGAAGGAGTGCTAGCCTCGCGGGTGCTCTTGATGAGTCGTGTTTTCACCATACTGCGACGTGGCGGTTAGTGGTTTGCATGAAAATCTTGAACATAGCGAATACGAAGTCTTTCAGTTATGACTTGTGGATCAGTAGAGCCTGCTGTTTCTGAAGTGAGGAGATCTGCCACGGTGATTTGTCTGCCTAAATTCAGGGAAAGAGTTCTCGGCTTCACTTCAAACCCTTTGCTATAGAGCCATAATGTTCTGACTACCTGGAATTGAGTAAAATGACCAAATTGAAATGGGATAATCACGACTCTTTCTCTTGCCTCTTCTGGTAATAATTTTATCATTTCTCCTACTCCTCGATACCATGCACTTTTTGTTGCACTTTTCACTCCACCGGTAGGGAAAACTCCAACGGCATAACCATTCGCTAAGAACGATGCCGCATTCTTCATAGCAGTCGCGTTGATCGCTTTGGCTTCTTTTTGAGTCGATAATTTGTGGGCATTGAATAAACGCATCCATATATCTCGATTGAAGATATTCAGCCTATTGCTTACTAATGTTCTTGGAATTACTGGTAGTATATAGCCTTCATGGCGCCTATCTAACGCTTCAGTCAAACGTACAGAAAGAGCATATGGTTTGCCAATAATCTTAATATCTTTTCTCCCTTCTTGCCCAAATGCAGCAAGAAGTAAAAAATATTCAAGCCCATTTCGATGGTCTCCAATAAACAGCACTCCTTTTCCGGTGCTATTCCATCCCGAAGTATCTCCGTTTATGATAATGGGGAGCTTTGCTAATCTGAGGTACTCTGCAAACGCATAAGGCAGGGCTACTTCTGAAGTCATATCCTGTAACGCTTGAAGAAATTTTGGAACTCTTCTTCCTGGTTTCACCTGGTCACCCGTTCCTGATTTCAAGTTCGTTTGCTATAGCAGACGACAGGCAAGGAACTCATACGCAAAGTGCACTCTCCTTGATCAAGGAGAGTAGTTCTATCAGGCATAAGTATAGGAAAATAGTGCGCGCCTGTCAAACTATGGAACGAGCCTGGGTACCCGTCATTTTTTTTGCTGAGGGGCTAGACAGGAAAAACCAAAGATGCGAAGATGGGTCCATCATGGAGAGGAAGGTGGAGGATGAAGAGAGACGGAACATGCATGGTAAAAGTTAAGCGAGCAAATCCAGTCTGCACAATCTTGAGTGAAAGCAGGCGGGCAGAGGCGAGATGACAAGGCGCCTGGAGGGTTCTGCATGTGAAGAACAGAGCGACTTTGCACGTCGGCGGGAGGTTCCGCACGTATGTGGTGTATCGCCCAGTTACCTACACACCGGGGCGCGTGTATCCGCTGGTGCTGGCCTTTCATGGTCGCGGAACGACGGCGAACTGGATGGCTCGGCGGACGCATCTCAATCGCGTGGCAGACGAACATCATTTTCTGGTGGTCTATCCCAATGGGTATAAAGAGCAGTGGGGTGATGGTCGAGGCCATACGCCTTCGGAGCGAGATGGAGTGGATGACGTCGCTTTTATCGCGACGCTGATTGAGACACTTCGCACACAACTGCCTATCGATGCCCGGCGCATCTATGCCACAGGCATCTCCAATGGCGGCTTCTTTTCCTTCCGCTTGGGCTGCCTGCTCGCAGAAAAAATCGCGGCGATCGCGCCGGTCGCGGCAACACTGCCCGCCAGTCTGACCGCGGCGCCTCCGGCAGCTCGGCCTGTACCTCTACTGCTGATCCATGGCACAAAGGATCGACGGGTACCCGCCAGCGGCGGGGTGCTGCGCGCGGGCGGCCATATTCTCTCCACCACAGAAAGCGCCGCCTTCTGGGCCAGGCGCAACGGCTGCTCAGTTGGCACACCCATCACCGAAAATCTGAAAGCGCGCGCGAACGATGGCACGTGGGTGCAGCACACACGCTATCCCGGCTGCGAACCACAGGCAAGTGTAGAGCTCTACACCATCGTCAACGGTGGTCACGCCTGGCCAGGAGGCTTTCCATACCTGCCGGTCCCGATCATTGGCAAAACCTCGCGCAATCTCGACGCCAGCGCCGCCATCTGGGACTTCTTTGAGGCTCACCCCATGCGTTAAGGTCGTTTGTGTCTTACTCGGCACTCAGGAGCAAGACACGATGGAACAACTCACCGACTTCGGCATACATGCCCGCTGCACCAGCGCTCAGGCGACCGAACCGAAGGACGCCGATACCGCTGCCATCTTCACGGAGATCGGGCAGAGGCATCGACAAATGGTTCTGGCTCGTCGAGACGAACCAGCAATGAGGCAATTGAGCAGGGAGAGATTGCATTTAACGCTTGTCATAACGCTCCGTAGATATCCTTAAAACAGTGCATAGCTTTCCTCTCCAGGGTCTGCAGGCCCAAAGGAGAAAGGGGTTATTCCATTTTGGTAGTATCCCGGGAGTCTACCCTGCTGGCCGATTGGTTATGTTAGACGAAGCGTGACGGCAGGAAGAGATGCTCCTGGAAAGCAGACATCGAAACGAAATTGAGAAGTTCATTAGAAAAGGATGAAACTAGGATGAGTACCACACAGTTTATGCAGCCACGGGCTGCCACACAAATCCCTGAACCCCCTCTCGCGAGGTTTTTGTTTGCCGATACGCGTATGGCCTGGCTCTGGTTGATTGTTCGTGTGTACGTTGGCTATGAGTGGCTGACCGCCGGGTGGGAAAAACTGACCGGCCATTCCATCAGCTTCGGCAGTTTTGGACAATCCACGGGCAGCGCGTGGGTCTTCAGCGGCCATGATGGGACTGCGATCAAAGGCTTTGTCGGGGGCGCGGTGGCCCAGGCCACCGGCGCACATCCAGCCGTGCAGGGCTGGTACGCGTCCTTCCTGCAAAGTGTTGTGCTTCCGCATGCCGCCTTGTTTGCCTACATCATCACCTTTGGTGAGGTACTTGTGGGAATCGCCCTGATCCTGGGCCTCTTGACAGGGATCGCCGCGTTCTTCGGCGTCTTTATGAACCTGAATTACATCCTGGCTGGCGCGGTGAGTACGAATCCCATTCTTGGGTTTCTGGCTCTGTTCCTGATCCTGGCATGGCGCATTGGCGGCTACTATGGACTCGACCGCTACGTATTGCCGCTGCTAGGCACGCCATGGACAGGCCGTCTTGCAGGAAAGCAGTTGTCTGAGACGCCAACAATGAAAAAACCGCTCGCTGACGACTCAGCAAGCGAACAGCAAAAACAGGGTGAGAAGGTGGCCGAAAACACACTCACCAAATGAATTGGTGGAAAGAGGAGATTCTCCCACTTGCCAATGATTCGATGTACGGTTTGGCGGCAGGCATCTGGACCAAAGATCTTGGCGAGGACCGCAGCTCGACACAACCAGCTATGCCACATCGAGCACGGTCTGTGCTATCGCCAGGTCGAAGGACTGACGAGCCAGCAAGCAGGAACTTGAGCGGGGAGGGAGGGCATTTAACGCTTGTTATAACGCTCAATCCGTACACTTACAAGCAGTACATGACTTTCCTCTCCAGGCCAAGCAGGCCAAAGGAGAGACAGAAAGCGTGAAGAGCGATACATCGGTATCGAAGAAAAGGAAAACGTCATGGCACTTGCAACAGTTCTGCTGGCTGCAGTCACTCTTAGTCTGTCTAATGTGATCTGGTGGCTGGTTGTCGGGTTGGTTGCCGGCTTCCTCGCCAGCCGGGTGATGCGTGGGGGAGGCTATGGGCTGATCGGCGATATTGTCGTGGGCCTGATCGGAGCGTTCATAGGAGGATGGTTGGCCGGCTTCCTGGGGATTGGAGGCTCCTCTAGCCTGATCGTCACGATTATCATTGCCTTTATCGGGGCCTGTATTCTGCTGGCCATCTTACACGCTGTCTCACGCGGAGGGGCATCCCGGTCCAGGTCGAGAGGATGGGGACGGCGGTAAAGAAGGAGCCTGGGCTGGATGTGTCGATGGAGTATGCATACGTAACACGCTATCGACACATGTCATCTTTAACATCATTTCCTTAGCAAGGAGGACGAGATGCTCTCTCTACAATTTATCCTGGCAGATGGCGTCACCATTAAACTGGGTGACAATGTCTGGACGTTCGGTCTCAACTTTATCATTTACCTGATCGTCGCGGCGGTCGTCGGCTTAGTCGCCGAGGCCCTTGTTGGCAGGCGGCTTCCCTTCGGCTTCGTCGGCGCCATCATCGCGGCGCTCGTTGGGGCCTGGTTGCTCAGCCAGGTCATCATCATCAATGGGATTGGGGCTTGGTTTGATACCAAGGTGTATGGTGTCCCCATTTTCAAAGCGCTGATCGGCGCGATCATCCTGGTGGCGATATGGCAACTCCTGACGGCCGGTCTGTCTCGTGGCCGCAGAACGTAGTGCCTGACGGTCGGGGATTGATGAACTGTGGGCGTGGTCTCCTGGGGGCTTACCGTTTGAAATGTGACTGATGAAACGATCACATTTCAAAGGTAGATGATTCATATGATCCGGCTCGGGGGGCGGTGGTACAGGGGAAAGGGGTAGTGGAGGTTATTACTTTCTCTACTCAATGGTCACTTGCTCGAGGTTCAGCGCGTGCCCCTCGGCCCAGGCCTCCTGGAATGCCCTGGCACCCAGGCGTTCGCGCGCAAGCGCCACCGCTTTATTGTATGAAGCCCGGTAGACGAGGGGCATGGGAGCCACGATCGCGGCGCGCACAGTAGCGGCCGTTCCCCACAGTTTCGCAGCCACGCCCGGTGTCTCCAGTGCCACCATCAACTCGCCGTACCCTTCCAGGCAGCCAGCACTCAGCTCCCTTGAGCGGGCAGTCTGTAGTAGTTGCCAGCTCTCTTTATAACACTGGCGCGCCGCCTCGTACTCGCCGGAAAAGGCCCTGACGCGGGCGAGGGCAATGAGAGCGGCGGCGGTTCCCGAGCGATCTCCGACGCCCTTGAGGACGGCGATACTTTCCTCCGAGAGCGATGCCGCGCCACCCACCTCGTGCTTTTCGATGAGCAAAATCTGCCCAAGGAGGACCAGTGTGTGGCCCATCAGCCGTTTATCCCCGACTTGCCGAAAAAGGGCGAGGCTCTCCTCCGCCTTGGCGCGGGCTTCGACGAGATCGAGTTGAGAGAGGAAGTACGCGCGCGCCAGCAGGTAGAGGGGATAGGCTATGCGATAACGCTCCCCGCGGGACTGGAACGAGGCGATATCTTTTTCGAGCAGCGATTGAGCGGTGGCATAGTCGCCCTGAGCCATGGCGATCTGCGCCAGCGCTTCGCGCGTCGAGGCCACCTTTGAGCTATCGCCCTCTTCGCGATAAAGCGCCAGCGCTTCATCCAGCAGGCGACGGGCCAGTCTGTACGAGCTCGTCAACATGGCAATCGTCCCCTGCAGATGGAGAATATCGGCCATGCCGGCCCTGTCCCCGCTCTCGCGGAAGAGCGACTGGCACTCCCGCAGCAGATCCTGGGCACGCACGTAATCATCCTGCATGAGCGCGAGAAAAGCCGCTCCGTGCAGCGCCTGGGCCTGAATAGGAGATGGAACGCCCTGACGAGCGGCCAGTGCGCGTTCGAGGAAGGCCAACCCCTCGCCAAGATAGCCGCGTATCTCCCAGAAGCCCAGCAGAGCGATACACAACCTGAGCGCCTGCTCCGCTCGCTCCACTTCCGATCCACTGCCGTCTATGAGCCACTCAAGTGCCGAGCGCAGATTTTCGTACTCCTGATCCAGGCTGTCCAGCCAATCCAACTGCTCTGCTCCAGAGAGGAATGGCGCGGCCTGTTCAGCCCAGGCGAGGTAGTATGATGCGTGGGCCGTCCTGGTCACTTCCAGCTCTCCCGCCGCGGCAAGCCGCTCAAGGCCATACTCACGCAGAGTCTGCAACTGCCCGTAGCGGTCCTGGCGTTTCTCCGGCCTATGCCATACCAGCATACTCTTATCCACGAGCGCCCCCAAGACAGATGATACGTCCTCTTCGCCCGCCTCTGAAGATATGCGGCTGGCAGCCTCCCGAGTGGCTCCGTTGACGCAGACGGCCAGCCTGCGGAATACGCGCTGCTCCTCAGGCTCGAGGAGGTCGTAGCTCCAGGCGATGGCGGCGCGCAGGGTCTGCTGCCGCGCGGGTGCGTCACGCACGTCCCCCTCTAAGACGGCAAGCCCACGCTCCAGGTGGGCCAGCAGGACCTGCGGGGTGAAATGCCGCATACGAGCCGCCGCCAGTTCGATAGCGAGCGGGATGCCGTCCAGGCGCGCGCAGATGCGTGCAACCGTGGGGGCGCTGGCAGTGGTCAACTGGAAATCGGGCCGGACGGCCCGTGTGCGCTGCACAAAGAGGGCGATCGCGGCATTCTGTGAAAGCTCCTCGAGAGCAGGCACACGCAGCGGGTCGGGCAGGGGAAGTGGCAGTACCTCAAACAGGTGCTCGGCCTGAATATGCAGCATGACGCGGCTCGTCACGAGCACCTTGAGCTTCGGACAGGCTGCCAGCAGATCGGCAACTTCCAGGCTCGCCGGAAGAACCCGCTCGAAGTTGTCCAGAATCAGCAGGAGAGACAGGTCTCGCAGAGCCGCCTTCACCTGATCGAACTGCGAAAGCTCTTTCTCCTCCTGAACATTGAGCGCCTGGGCAAGAGCCGCGTGGACCGCCTCGACGCCGCTAACCCGGTCCAGGTCTACAAAACACAGGCCATCGCTGAACTGCGAGCTGAGCCGGTCCGCGACGCGCAGGGCCAGGCGCGTTTTCCCGACCCCGGCGGTGCCGATCAGCGTCAGCATACGAACATCCGCCCGCTTCAAGAGGTCGCAGACGACGGTAACCTCGGCCTCGCGCCCGATGAAGGGGGTGGCCGGAGAGGGCAGGCTGCGTAGCGGTCGCCCCGCGCTCGAGGCTGAGACAGGTGGGAAGTCAGTGGGCAGATCGGGGATGACCAGTTGGAAGAGTTCGTTCGGGCCTGCGATATCTTTCAGTCGATATGCGCCGAGATCGCGCAGTTGCAGCCCTTTGGGCAGGTCGGCCGTCACCAGGTCGCGCGTGGCGCGCGAGAGCAGCACCTGTCCGCCGTGGGCCACACTCATGATACGCGCGGCGCAATGCACATCCAGGCCGACATAGCCCTCATCGGTAGGCTGCGGCTCGCCGGTATGCAAGCCCATGCGCACGCGAACAACCACCCCCTCAGGCCAGTGACGCGTCAAAGAGCGCACGCTGCGCATGCACCGCCGCCGACACCGCATCGACAGCACGCTCAAAGACCACGAAGAAGGAATCGCCCTGGTTATCAACCTCGTAGCCATTTCCCTGCTGAAAAGCTGCGCGCAATGCGCGGCGGCAGTCGCGCAGTACCACGGCATAGCGATTACCGAGCTGCTGGAGCAGGCGCGTGGAACCCTCGATATCGGTGAAAAGTAAGGTGATACTGCCGGACGGGAGCTGGGGCATGGGTATTCTCCTCGGCTAGCGAATGGTTTGCTCCCTGCTGCTGACGGGGTTTGAGCGCTCCTGCCGGTAGCTCTCCTGGTAGGCCTCGATCACGATCTTGCAAATCTCTTCGGGGTCATCCGAGAGCATCAGCAGGCCCAGGTCAGCGGGGTTGACCTTGCCCGTCGGGAGCATCGTATCGCGAATCCAGTTAATCAGCCCGGCCCAGTACTTCGAATCGTAGAGGATGACGGGGAAGTGGCTGACCTTCCTGGTCTGGATGAGGGTCAAGGCCTCGAAGAGCTCATCCATCGTGCCGAAGCCGCCCGGGAAGATGACGAACGCCTCCGCGTATTTCACGAACATGGTTTTGCGTACGAAGAAGTAACGAAAATCGAGCGAGATGTCGAGGTAGGCGTTCGAACCCTGCTCATATGGCAGCTCGATGTTGCAGCCAATCGAGACGTTGCCGCCTTTCTGCGCACCTTTGTTCCCCGCCTCCATGATGCCGGGTCCGCCACCTGTGATGATGCCGAAGCCGGCCTCGGCCAGCAGCTTCGCGGTCTGCACGGCGGCCTCGTAGGATGGGTCATCCGCCTTTGTGCGCGCCGAGCCAAAGATGGCGACCGACGGCGGTACCTGCGCGAGCTCGTCGAAGCCCTCCACGAACTCGCTCATGATGCGAAAGACGCGCCAGGGATCGGTGTGCGTGAAATCGTAGCTCTGGTCGCGTTCAAACTCGCGCTCCCGCAAATTCAACTGCTCCTGCGGAGTGACCTCGGTTGGGCTGATAAGGGGTTGGGCAGGGCGACTCAAGAGGCGCTCGTCCTCGGTGGTAGAGCGCCGAACCTTGTGATGCCGGTAGCGCATATTCTTGCCATTTCTGCGACCATCGCCATTATTGCTATTATTACCATTCATCTGATGTTTGTCGTAATTCATACGAATACTCACTTTCAGCGTTCAAGCGCCGGACTGTTCCTCTGCTTCATCTACTTCTTCAACCTGTGGTTTTAGCGGGTGCATATCCTGCTCCAACGCGTAGCCCTTCAAGATCACCGTCGCCAGCGGCGGCAGGGTAAGCGTAATCGAGTGCTGGCACGCCTGCCACTGACCCGGGGTGCTGATCATGGGGAGGGTATTTACAACCCCACTACCTCCGTAACGATTTGTGTCGCTGTTCAGCAACTCGCGGTACTCACCGGCGTAGGGCACGCCCATGCGATAGCCCTGGCGCACCACCGGGGTGAAGTTACTAATAAATACGAGCGTATCCTCCCTTTTTTTACTGAGGCGCATGAGCGAGATCACGCTATTATCCGAGTCGTGGACATCGATCCAGGCGAAGCCAGCCGGGTCGGTATCAAGCTCGCTCAGGGCGGGCTCTCGCCGGTAAAGGTGGTTGAGCGCGCGCACGAAGTCGCGCAACTGGGCGTGACGCGGGTCGCTTGGAGGCTCGAGCAGGTGCCAGTCGAGGCTCTCCTTGAAGTTCCACTCGCTCCACTGCCCGAACTCCGCGCCCATAAAGAGCAGCTTCTTGCCGGGATGGCCCCACATATAGCCGTAGAAGGCGCGCAGGTTCGCGAATTTCTGCCACAGGTCGCCGGCCATTTTGTTCAGCATCGAGCCCTTGATATGCACCACCTCGTCGTGCGAGAGTGGGAGGATGAAATTCTCCGAGTACGCGTACATGAGCGAGAACGTGATATCGTTGTGGTGGTACCTGCGATGAATGGGATCGAGCTTTATGTAATGCAGCATGTCGTGCATCCAGCCCATATTCCATTTAAATGTGAAGCCCAGGCCACCGACGTAAGTCGGCCTGGTCACGAGCGGCCACGAGGTCGATTCTTCCGCGATTGTCACTGCCCCCGGCTGCTCACCGTAGACCGCCTCGTTCAACTGTTGCAGGAACCTGACGGCCTCGAGGTGTTCGCGCCCGCCGTACTCGTTCGCGACCCACTCGCCGGGCTTGCGCAGGTAGTCCAGGTAGAGCATCGAGGCAACCGCGTCTACGCGCAGCCCGTCGATGTGATATTCCCTGAGCCAGAACAGCGCGCTGGCGATGAGAAAGTTGCGGACCTCGCTGCGGCCGTAGTCGAAGACCAGCGTCCCCCACTCCTTGTGCTCGCCCTTGCGTGTGTCGGCATATTCGTAGAGGTGCGTGCCGTCGAAGTAGTTCAGCGCGTGGCCGTCTTTGGGGAAGTGCGAGGGAACCCAGTCCAGGATGACGCCGATGCCTTTCTGGTGCAGGTAGTCGACGAAGAACTGGAAGTCCTCGGGCGTCCCGAAGCGGCTCGTCGGAGCGAAGTAGCCCGTGACCTGGTAGCCCCACGAGCCATCGTAGGGGTATTCGGTGATCGGGAGCAGCTCGATGTGCGTGAAGCCCATATCGAGGCAGTAGTCGGCCAGATCGACCGCCAGCTCGCGGTAGGTCTGGAAGCGATCTTCTTCCACCGCGCCCGGTTGATGGCGCTCAGGCTTATGTTTCCACGAGCCCAGGTGGACCTCGTAGAAAGATAGCGGCGAATCGAGGCGCTGGTGTTTCTCACGCTGTTCCATCCACTCGCCATCCTCCCAGTGGTGGCGGGAGATATCGGCCACGACGCTGGCTGTGAGAGGGCGCAGTTCAAACGCAAAGCCGTAAGGGTCGGACTTCTCCACGGTATACGAGTGAAAGCGCGAGTAGATGGCATATTTGTAGAGCGCGCCCTCCCGCATACCCGGCACAAAGCACTCCCAGACGCCGAGGTCGTCGTGGCGGCGGTACATCGGACTGGCGTTGCGGTCCCAGCCGTTGAAATCTCCGACGACCGAGACGGCCAGCGCGTTCGGCGCCCAGACGGCAAAGTTGACCCCGGCCGTGCCATCAACCTCGCGCAGATGCGCGCCCATCTTTTCATAAATGTTGTAGTGTTTACCCTGTCCGAAGAGATAGAGATCAAAATCGCTAAATACCGACGGCACCGCCGGGTCAGCCTGCCCCACTGTATTGCCTACAATCGTTGACCCTTCATTTCCGGAAAGATCATCATCGAAGTGTGTACTCATTCCGCGCGTCCTTTACATGCTCGATTTGCACATCCCAACAAAGCATAGCACACATGTGAAGCTTGTCGATGTGGGTGGCGAGATTGCCTCGCCAGAGTAGCGATTCCGGATGATGCAATCGTACAGGGTGAGGTAAAAGCCCCACTATCCATTATACGAATTTCACCAGAACAGTGTTGTGCCAGCATGCCTCTCGCCACGCGAACGCTCCGGTCCGTCGCTGTGCTATCATTTATAGCAGAGAACATAGCACAACAGGTGACAATTCTATGCCACATTCTCCAGAAGTTGATTACGCTCGCGACCTGGGCATGCACCGCGTGGTGGAGCCGCCGGGCGCTCTACCGCAGCCGGCCTGGAAACTCGACAATACGCCCGTAGCCCGGCCGGGGGAGACGCTGGTCGATGTGTCCGCGCTGCACATCGACTCGGCCAGCTTCACCCAGATCGCCCAGGCCTGCGATGGCGACGAGGAGCGCATGAAGCAGCACATGCTGGACATCGTCTCACAGCGAGGGAAGATGCACAACCCCGTGACCGGCTCCGGGGGAGTGCTGATAGGTGCCGTGCGGGAACTCGACGAGCGCTTCGGCGAGAGGCACAACCTGGCTACAGGAGATACGATAGTCAGCCTGACCTCGCTGAGCTGGCTACCGCTGTTTATCGAGGGTATTGATACTATTCAGCTTGATCGATGCGAGGTCGTACTGCGTGGCAAGGCGATCTTCTTCCGCAGCAATCCCCTCGCGAAGCTGCCTCCCGACCTGCCGTTGGGGCCGGTCGTGGTCGCCCTGGATGTGGCCGGCGCGCCGGCCCGCGCCGGCGCGATGGCGCGACCCGGCCAGCGAGTGACCGTGCTGGGCGCGGGTGGAACGGCGGGTCTGCTCACCCTGGGAGCGCTGCGCCAGAGGCTCGGATCGGACGGCGAAATCATCGCCGTCGAGTACAGCGCGAAGGCGCTGCAGGATATCGCCACGCTCGGTTTCGCGGACGTGCTGGTGCTGGGGGATGCCACGCGGCCGCTGGAAGCGGTCGAGCGGGTGCGGGAGGCCTGCCGGGGCAGGGACTACCAGGCAGATCTCGCCATCAACGTCGTGAATGTCCCGCACAGCGAATTCGCCACGATCCTGCTGGCAAAAGCCAGTGGGCGTATCCTCTTTTTCAGCATGGCGACGAGCTTCACCACCGCCGCGCTCGGCGCGGAGGGCCTGGGGCGGCCGGTTGAGATGCACATCGGAAACGGCTACACTCCGGATCACGGCGCGGTCGCGCTGCAACTCCTGCGCGACTTCCCGCTGCTCCGCGCGATCTTCGAGCGGCGCTTCGGCTCGCATTCCCAGGAAGAAGCTATATGAACGCGCCCGCGGCCCTCGCCAGCATCGTCGCCAACGCTGGAATCTCGCGCCTCGCGATGATCGGGCTGGCAAAGAACGCCGGCAAGACGACGGCGACCAACCACCTGCTCGCGGCTCTGCTGCAAGAGGGGCACTACGCTCCACGAGAACTGGCGCTCACCTCGCTCGGCCTGGACGGCGAGGCAATTGACGCCATGACGGGGCTGCCCAAGCCGCGCTACGTACCGAATGCCGGCGTACTGGTGGCGACAGCGCTCGATCTGCTGCGGCAGGCCGAGCGCGAGGGCGCACGAGTCGAGTACCTGCGGAATCTGCCAGGGCGTACTGCCCTGGGGCCGGTAGCGCTGGCGCGCATCCTGCGCCCTGGCCGGGTCGTCATCGCCGGGCCCACGCTGCTACGCGACTTACGTTCCGCGCTCGACGAGGCGCAAGAGCTGGGCGCGCGGCTCGGCATCATCGATGGGGCGATCAACCGCACCGGCGCGGCAGCTCCCGCCGTTTCCGATGCCTGCATCGTCTGCACGGGCGCGAGCGTGGCGGCCACGCCAGAGCTGGTGGCGAGGCGCACAGTGGATGTGCTGCGCAGGCTCGCTGTGCCGCGTTCATCCTGGGCGGATGCCTATAGGAAGCACGCTTCGAGGGCGCGAATCAGCCTGTTTATTCCAGATAATCCCGAACAAACTCCGACCAGTTCCCCTGAAACAGGCCGGATCCCCGAACCGGGGAACGAGGCGAGATGGATCGCCAGGCAGGCCGGCGAGAACGGGCGCGCGGTTTTCTTCCTGCATGGCGCTTTGACCGAGGAGCTTTCACGCGCACTGCTGGCGCAACGCGACGGGTACAACGACGCGGAGCTGGTCGTCGAGGACGGCACAAAGATATTTTGCCACACCACTGTGCTGCAACGCCTGGCCGAACGCGGGCTTAACGTTCGTGTAGCCGCTCCTATTCGCCTGCTCGCCCTGACTATCAACCCGTATACGCCAGACTATACCTGCACGCCAGCGCTGCTGCTCGATGCGCTGGCGAAGGCGCTGCCGCGGGACGAGCCACTTCCCATGCTGGATGTCGTCTCGGGTAGTCATCCGTAGTGTAACCTTTTATCGTAGTTATATCTGGAGAAGGGACGCAACAAAACATGCTCATCGATGTTGTTCTCTCTTCTCGTGTATCGTGATGGCGGTGCAATCTTATGCGGCTCTGATTGGGCCGCCGTCACGGCTACTTGACCCCGCCTTCGACAACTTTTATCCTGTATGTGAATGACAAACCGCCATAAATATATAGATGGAGCGCTTCTACCGGAGGACTACTATGAACCGCAAATATGTTTCCCTTCTCTGTTCAGCAGGGCTGTTGATAGTTCTACTACTTTCCGCGTGTGGCACGAACACCGGCGCCGGCGGCACTGGTGCGTACGGTGGAGGAGGCATTTCCAGCGCGAGCCAGACGGCGACGGCGGCCGCCAACAGTAACGCGAACGCTACGGCGACAGCGGCTGCTGTGGCCACAAACAACGCCTACAGCGGTGGTGGCTATGGCGGCTGCGGCCGCTACTGCAGCGGGAATCCCACCCCCACGAGCGGCAGTGGTTCATCGACCACCATCAAAACCGCCACTATCAGCGTTTCAGGCAAGTCGGAAACGGTGCTGACCAACGCGCAGGGGCTGACGCTGTACTATCGCACCAGCGATACCCCCTCTTCGGTGTGCAGTGGAGGCTGCGCGAGCGCGTGGCCGCCCATCATCGCTTCATCCACACCCTCTGCCCCATCCTCGCTGCCCGGCAAACTGGGCCTCCTGAGCGACGCCAACGGCAGCCAGGTGACGTACAACGGGCACCCACTGTATACTTACAGCGGCGATAGCGGTCCCGGGCAGTCCAACGGCCAGGGCGTAGGCGGCGTCTGGTTCGTCGTGACGACCGGGCTTGCAGCGTAGGTGACTATTGGTCTTGTCATCGAGGCGGTCCCCACATGGGGATAGACATTTGGAGATAATGCCTGTCATCCTGAGCGCAGCGAAGGATCTAGACTCGAGGGACAAAGAGAGAGACTGTGTGAAAAGGTCGGCTCGATCCGCTTCCCGAGGGGCTTGACTGTGTTCCTATCATTTTGTGTGCAGTGCCCTTGTTAAGCGGTCTCACACCAACTTTCCACACAGTCTCAGATTCTTCGCTGCGCTCAGGATAACAGCCAAGGCTTCAGGATGACAGGCCGAACCTCTCTCAAGTGTGCTCACGTGAAGTCTTATCTCCAAAGGTCCGACATAGGGTCGCCTTCTTTTGTTTGCGGCAAAAAAGCGATACAATACGTAATACAAAAGCAAGTAGAGAAAGGATGTGACCCATGGCAATCAACCTTGAGGAAATGAAAAGCAGGCTTGAGGCGAAACGCAGAGAGCTACGAGAGAGCCTCGGTGAGCTGACGGAGGCCCAGCCCCAGCCTATTGATGCTATCCAGGCGAGCGAGGGGACGGAGGATGCTGAGGAGGCCGCCGTAGACATAAATGAAATGGAGGACGAGCGGGCTATCCGGGCAAATGAGCGGCAACTGCTGCAAGAAGTCGAGGCGGCTCTGGAACGTATCAGGCAGGGTACTTATGGAATCTGCACCAATTGTGGCCGGCCCATCAGTGAGAAGCGCCTAGAGGCGATACCCTGGGCGTCGCTCTGCATTGACTGTGAGGAACAGTTGGAGGAGCGACAAACGGTGGAGTCACAGAGCCAGGAGCCGGAATGACGTCCGCCTCGGGCTCTTCTCAATTGCCGCCGGATGGGTTACAATATGCACGTATCGTCGGGGAAAGGAAGAAGATAACGTGACGAAAAGTCGTGCGCGCGTTTACGATGGGCTGGCATTGCTGGCGGCTATTCTTATCGTGATACTGGACCAGTGGACAAAGGCGCTGGTAATCGAGCACCTGGGTCCGGCCAATTTCGGCCCGCAGGTCAACCTCATCGGCCAGTATCTCATTTTATACTACATCCAGAATAGCGGGGCAGCCTTCAGCCTGTTCGCTAACAGCGCGGTGCTGATCGCGCTGATCATCGCCGCCATTGTGGTGGTGATCTACCTGTACGTGCGCTTGCTGAACAACGGATCGCTGGCGTACAAGCTCGTCTTCGGCATGATAATCGGCGGGGCCGCCGGTAATTTGATCGATAGGGCGCAGCACAGCGGGAATGTTACCGATTTCATCTCGTTCCGCATCCCGCAGATCGGCTTCTACTTTGCCATCTTCAATATCGCTGACGCGGCCATCTCTGTCGGCGTTGTTTTCCTTTTCATCCTGCTGCTCTTCGGTGGACTGCGCCGTGCCCCGGCAACGCCCCCCGGCAGCGATGGGAGCGATGGCAAAGCTGTAACGCGCGAGACAGGGGAGACAGGTGGGACAGGCCCGGCCCGCAGCGAAACAGCGGTCAACAACCAGCAGCAGAGCACTCCACTTTTATGAGTACTCAACACCCCCCAGCGCCGTCAACGAGCGGCAGCAGGTCATTCGCAATTGGCCCGGAGGAAGCCGGGCAGAGACTGGATCGCTACCTGGTTCAGGCCTTGCAAGATATGTCGCGTACCACCGTACAGCAGTTGATCGCTGACGGTGTTGTGTTGGTCAACGGCAGGGCGAGCAAAGCCGGGTATATGCTGCGCGCCGGCGATGACATCCTGGTCGCAGGGATTGCCGGCAAAGAGAGCCATTCCACAGCGCGTCCCATGGCGTTGCCGCTCAATATCATCTACGAGGACGCGGATATCCTGGTCGTCAATAAGCCCGCCGGGCTGGTAGTCCATCCCGCGCCGGGGCACCGCGATGACACACTCGTGAACGCGCTGCTGGCGTACCTGCCAGACCTGGGAGCGCTGAACGCGGATTCGCCGGGCGTGCGGGCGGGTATCGTCCACCGCCTGGACAAGGATACATCGGGCCTACTGATCGTGGCCAAGAACGAGCGAGCCCGGCTGGCGCTGATCGAGCAGATGAAGCGGCACGAAATCATCAAGCGCTACCTGGCGCTGGTAGAGGGCGTTGTCTCGCTCGACAAGGGCAGCATCGACGCGCCGATCGGGCGGGACCCCAGGCACAGGCAGCAGATGGCCATCACGGCAGTAGGCAGCCGGGAGGCGCGCACGCACTTTCGCGTGCTGCAGCGTTTCTCCCGCCATACGCTGCTCCTGTTGCAACTCGAGACCGGGCGCACGCACCAGATACGCCTGCACCTGAAGGCCATCGGGCATCCGGTGGTGGGCGACCCCATCTATGGTTCGGGCAGCGTGATCAAACGCGCGCCGCTCAAGCGGCAATTCCTGCACGCCTACCAGTTGCAGTTCCGGCACCCGGTCACCGGCCAGATGCTCGAATTGGAGGCGCCCCTACCGGACGATTTAGGGGCGGTGCTGGAGCAGAAGGATGCGCTTTGATTGGCCTGGCACTCACAAGGGATGGCCTGGCACCCGTAAGAGGGGCTTTGAGCGGCCTGGCACCCGCAAGGAGTGCCACTACATTTCTTCCAAATCACTACGAACTTTCGGGCGGTTTGAAACTTTCCTGTAGTCCCCTGGTGCCAGAATCTGATCTGTGATATACTATGTGCAGCGATGAAAACCCTTCTTCCTCAAAATCGTCGACAACCACAAACAGGCCAGGGGCTATCGCCAGCCCCCTCTTTATTTCATCAAATCACGTTTGGTAGAGCGTTTTGTCTATTAAGGGCTCTATCCGGCGCACATTCACGGCTTTTGCTGGCTCTTTGACTCTTGCCTGGTTATATCTGGGCTATTTCAGGCTCTTTTTCGTGTATCTATTGTTGTTATTATCCAGGCTGAAAGGAGTAACCTGATTATGCCAGTACTCGAATCAACTGATCGCATTTCGACCGATCGCATCGCCCCTCGCAGTGTACTGCGCCATCGCCCAATCGCCCAGAATGGCGAAAATCAGGGGAAGGACAAAGAGGAGAAGCAAGAAAAGCAGGAGAAGCAGACTTCCGAGCCGACCGGTATTGTGCCCGTCGCGCAACGCGCTTCGCGGCAACGCGCGAAGCAGACGGAGGATCAGCAGGACGTCGAGGAGTGGAAGCTCGGCGGAGGCAAAGACGGTGAAAAGAAGCGTGACCGCGCGGCGGTCAAGGATGTCCCGGATACGCCTGTCACAGCCGACCAAACTACCACCGAGACGACGACGCCCGCCGGCAAGAAGCTCTCGAAGCTGCCGCACCCGAAGATGCGCACACAGGCAGGTAAGGCGTGGTATACGCGTCCGATGTTTTACCTCGGCGTCGGCATGATCTCCATGCTGGCACTGTGGGCACTGGTGACGATGGCCGCGAACTGGTGGAGCGTCAAGTGGGATGATATCCAGTACGGCCGTCCCAGGACGTTCCAGATCGACGCGGTTGTGGGCCACAATGATTCGGCGAGCAACCCCAGTCACTTTATCGTAATCAACCTGAATGGCCGCATCGAGGTCATCGAGTTCCCCGGCGGCGACGGCACAAAGGCGCGCATCTACATCGGCCCGCAGCTCTACGGCAACGGCGAAGACCTGGTGCCGGTCACGTTGAGCTTCGCCGATGTCAACGGCAACCACCACCCTGATATGATCCTGCACTTCCAGAATACGCAGATTGCATTCGTGAACGAGAACGGCGGATTCCGCCCGGCCACTCCCGTGGAGCTGCAAAGCATCCAGCGGTACCTGCAAGAGCACGGCGGATAGACGCAAAACTCTGCCGTGGAGAGAGCCAGGCTTGTGCGATTACAGACGCACAAGGCCTGGCTCTCTCCATTTATAATTCATCTTCTACTATTGCAGAGGTGATTGATTTCTGCTAAGGTTATTTGCATGAAGACAAGGCAAGGTGGTACTCAGACACGGAGCACGGGCAGACGAGGCAGAGATACTGGCCTTGTGCAGAGAACATCTGGCAGCATACAAGGTCCCCAGGGCGGTGCAGTTTGTGGACGATCTGCCCAGGACCAGCACGGGGAAGGTTATGCGACGGATGCTCCGAACACTTGACACATGAGGACCATCAGCGCCTTACCTGCAGCCTGAGATAGCCTCTCGTTGCAGCCCTAAACTGGTGAAACGTGACTTCCACCAGTTTAGGGCTGTCCCTTCATGTCCCGTGAGCATGAAGGGCTTAGCGTTGGTTTTTGTCCACTTGCTACGGGAACCCCTGATCGAACCATTGAGTGGCATGCATCGGATGACGGGCAATCAGGTCCAAGTTCACCGGGCCAATCCACGGTAAGCGGTAACCATGCAGATGGTCATCATCACAAAGCTCCTCTTCTCATACACTGAAGTGTTTGCCTGAGAGACCATTTTCACACTATCACTTGAAAACGGGGTAGAGCTACGTAAGCTGTCACCAGTCGCAAAGTAACTGATGAGGTAAATGATAGAGCTTGCGCCCAACTCTCCCTTCACTTTTACTGAATAGGGAAGCGTCCCATGACCTGATCATACTCTTTCTGCGCATCAGCCAGCGAGAGCCGCGAGTAGATTTCCAGCGATTGTCGGCTCTCATGCCCTGAGTAGGGTTGGATCAGGGCATCGTCGATCCCCTGCTTTTTGAGCCAGGTGAAAAGGAAATGCCGCCACTTGTGGGGTGACATGGAACGGGTAATACCAGCAGCCTTCGCATAGCGCTCCAGCATTTTCCGCACTCCACGATCTGTGTACTTCTGCTTGCGAACCGACTCAAAGAGATAGGTCGCCTGCTTCTCGCGCATGCGTTGCATGTGCAGGGCGAGCAGTTCACGGAACGAGATCGGGAACGGCACTTGGCGGTCCTTGTCGCCTTTCCCGTGATTGATCCGGATCTGGCAGCGTTCCACATCCACATCTGTCAGGCGAATACTCACCAGCTCGCTCACGCGCACTCCCGTATAAAACAAGGTTTTGATCAGGATCATATCGGCGAAGTTGCGCGTTTGCCACACGATCTGATAAAAGCTGGCGCAATTCCTCTTCGGTTGGGACCTCCGGTAGGCGATGCTCTGCTTTGGGAACTTGCACCTCCAGTTCCGTGCGCAAAGCGCGGAAGACGCTCTTGAGATAGGGGTAATCAGGTCGTTCGGCTCGCAAATACTTCGCCAGTTCCCTGGCTTTCTTCTTTGGGGAAGTCCTCTGCATGTTCATGATGCCTCCTGGCGAATAGGTAAGCGTTCGGTCATATCCAGCCGCAGTATGCCGTAGGGATTGACGTGACCGTAGAAGAGGGGCGTCAATCCTCGATAATCCGCTGTGCGTCAGTCGCTCCATCCACTCGTTTTCCGCCAGGATCTGTTGCAGCATCAAGCGTGTTGATGTAGGCCAGCGAGATTTGCAGCAAATGCAGCGAGAGCATCGAGATTTCCTGATCGTCGAGGCGGTTGGTGGTGAGTTCTCCTCCCTTGCCATAGTGGATGAAGCTGGTTGGCGCTGTTCCAGTTTTCGATGACATTGAATCCTTCATGGATTTCGCGCCGCAGCTTCTCCGATTCCAGATATTCACAGAGGAAGATCGTCTTGATTGCGCGCCCAAGTTCGGCCAGAGCCTGATAGGTCGGATGTTGCAGGTTGTTGCGGGTGAAGCGCCGCAGGATCGCCTCGGTTTCGGCTGTGCCCAGACGTAAGGCCGTGGCAAACTTGATCATCTCATCGTACTGCTTGCTGGATCAGGTCCCAGTTGATCGGCTTGCGTCAGCATCGGCTGCAGATGGGGATAGGCGTCTGGTTTGCCCGCTTTAGGCCGGTACGAGCTTCTGCGAGGTAATATCCTTGAGGCGGGGCAGCAGTCGAAAGCCCAGCAAGTGGCAGAAGGCGAACGCCATCTCACTTTGCCCATGGGTGTCCACGTAGTTCTTCTGTATCTCATGCGCTGGTGCAGTGGCGCAGCACCCCCTCGATCATCGCTGCCACCTCCGAGGAGGAGAGCTTTTGAGTTGCGAGTAGATGCAGATGGACTTCCGTTCGACGTGCCAGTAGATCATGATGCCCGGCCCACGATAGCGCATGTTCCATTCCGTGCGTAGATTCTGGTCCCAGGCGCCGAATTTCTTGGAGTCCGAGGCACAGGCCGTCGTGCCCTCGCCCCAGATCTCGGCCGGCGTATCTCAAAGGTGGCGTTGGCGACATGTGCGATGGCGTTGCGCAGTTGTTCTTTGTGGATGTAGCGGCTGCGCACGTAGCGCAGGTCTGAGTAGGTGGTCCCCGGATCGGCACTGGGCAAGCGTTTGAAGCCGGTATTGGTGCCCAGGCCATACAGGCAGAGTAAGAGCCGTCGGTGCAGTATCTCTTGCGGAGTCGTTCGCGGCTGGCCACGCTCGTCAAGTACTCCGGAAGTCGATTCGCAGCGTCGTTTCTTTCAGGATATCCAGCAGGCTGGTCTTCGGCCAGCGCTCGCCTACTTCCCGTTTCAGGCTGAGCAGATTGCGTGGCTCCGGTTGTGCTTTCAGCGGCGTAAGCTTAATCGCTTTCTTGCCACTCTGCAGGATTTTTACTTTCTTGCACAGGCGTTGCATCGCTGCATCCCCGGAGCGCAGTGCTTTCTGCATCGCGGTTTTGACTTGCTCGATGAAGACATCTGCCTCTCGCGGCTGATGCAGCGCCTCATAGTACGTCCTCCGCTTCTGCTCTTAGTCGGTCGGCAGATCGTCATCGGCGTTGCGGTAGCGGTTGGCTCCTACCACCCATATCTCCTTCGTGCGCACTTTTTCCCGCAGCGCTTGCAAACGCACATCTCGTAGTTGAGCCGGTTGACCTTTTCCGTGCCATCCTCCTCTTTTTCCACCACCAACTCGCGCCACTTGCGTTTCACTATCTCTTTGATCGGGATGCTTTCCTCTTCCTCATAGAGGCGCCGCGCGCTGCGCACATAGTCCTTGACCAACTGCACAGCCCTTATCACCTCACTGTACAGCTGTTGTTGGAGCGAAAGTCGAGCATGTCCAGCAGCTCCGTTACCATGCGCGTAATGATCGCTGTAGGAGGCGCTATATCGTATGCACCTCGCGGCGGAAGGCCGGTCCTTTCTATTGGTACTCCTTAATCAGATCGCGTAAGAGCGTCTCGCTGGCAACCTGGAAAACCACCTCCCGCACCGGCTCGTCAGGATGCTCTACAGCGGCTTCCGCAATGTGATATAAAATGGTGTCCTTGCCGGCGATGCGCTTGAGTCGAGTGACGTACTCCTGCTCCACATGGTCCTCCGCACGCACCTGGATTTTATGTACGATCTGGATCAGCAGATCAACCAGCCCATCGGTAATCTCCTGAGAGCGCAGCACACAAAGAGCAGCTAGCAAAGTGAGGCGCATGGGGGTGTCGTGAGCGCGCATGCGAGATCGCTCTTCCACGCTGGCGCTGTTGCGATAGACCGCCAGCACTTTGTGTGCAATGCCAGGAACAGATCAGCAGGAAGCTTCAGTTCACGAATGCATCGGAGCTTGGCCATCTCTTGTAACACTGTCGCCAGGCCCACCCGCCCAGGTCCATGCGCAGCTCTCGCAGCGTGATCGCCTGCGCGTCCTGTTCTTGTGCTTCTTCCTCGTGTTCATCCACAGTGAGCAGGCGTCTAAAGCGGCTTGCACCTCCTCCGGAAGACGTGCCAGGTGGTGTCGTACAACTGCTGTTCAAAGGTATGACGAGTCTGAATCGATGATACTGGTGATGCGCGCAGGGTGGGCGCTTCCAAGTGGAGCGCCCGAAACCGCTGGTAGGCCATGTCGCGCAGACGCTCCTCGTGGCGTTCGCGGGGTACGATCTGCGCGACCAGCCAGGTAGTGACCTCCTCAGCGTCATCGATGGTGGACTCGCGGAAGCCGAGCACCTCGCGAATTTGCGCACTGTGATATTCAATGGTGCGGCCTTGCCAGGCCTATTGTAAGTAGGCTTCTGGAGCAAGTCCCACCTGCGTCGAGAGGTACGTGATGACGATGCCAGGCACCTCGTTTTTATGCTAAGGAAACCGGCCCTCTTGCTGGAAAAATTTCAGCAGTACTGCAAAACCTAAGCGAGTCGCTCCCGTTTTGTTTCCTAGGAGGAGACGATCTTCCACGTCTAAGGTCCAGTGTTCAACTAACTCTTCATGTTCCCATTGTCGTTTCATAACTTTGAGTCATTTCTTTTTCTTTTCTTGCTTGAAAACCAGTTCCGAGAAGTAGCAGAGCCGGAACTTTCTGCCTGAATATGAGTATAATATCTATCCTGATACGCTCAATGAAATAAGAAAAAAAGCTATGAAAGTGAAGTTCATTTTCCAATGAGAAAAACAACATCGAGTCTGTAGTGAATCCGAAAACTTGCACACAGAGAAACCAAAATGAGAAGATATACTGTGTTCAAAAGGAGGAAACACACATGACCAGTCATCGCAGCTTTACGCCGGAATTCAAAGCGCAGGTGGTCTTAGAGGTCTTAACGGGGTGAGAAGCGCCAGCGAAGCCTGTCAGCACTACCAACTGAAGCCAGATCTCATCTCACTGTGGAAGGCCCAGTTGCTGGAAGGGGCCGCCAGCGTCTTCGTCAAGGAAGTCCAAGCCGATCCAGCCTTGGTCCGCGCGGCGGAACTGGAGCGCTTAGTCGCGCTGTTGAGCCTGGAGTTGGAGGTGTCAAAAAAAGCCTCCAATATCTTGCAGGCCCACCTGGCGAAAGGCGCGAAGTGATGCGGCAGTTAGCAGAGAGTTATCCGGTGCAGGTGATTTGCCGCGTGTGGGAGGTTCCGCGCAGCACCTTTTACTACCGCTCCCAGGCCGCAGATGAGCACGAGCTGCGCGCCGCCTTTCAACCAATAGCTGGACAGTGGCCCCGCTATAGCTCGCGGCGCTTGACGGCCCAGTTGCGACGGGAGGCTACCCGTCAACTGCAAACACGTCCAGCGCCTGATGCGCGAGCTGGGATCGCTGACAGGTCCGCGCGAAGAAGCGGCGGACCACCAACAGCGAGCATCCCTTTCCCCGCTATCCGAACCTAGTCGAGCAGATGGAGATTGTGCGCCCCAACAGGTCTGGGTCTCTGATATCACGTATATCCCGCTGCGGGACGAGTTTGTGTACCTGGCGGTCATCATAGATGTGTTCACGCGCTGTATCCGCCGCTGGCACCTGGGACGCAGCCTCGATCACAGCTTGACTTTACAAGCCTTGGAGCAGGCGCTACTCAAGCACACGCCAGATATCCATCACTCGGATCAGGGCGTCCAGTACGCGGCCATCGCTTATACCGCACGCTTGCAACAGGCTGGAGTGCAGATCAGTATGGCCGAAGTCGGCGCGGCCTGGCAAAATGGCTACGCCGAGCGACTGATGCGCACCATCAAAGAGGAGGAAGTCGACTTGTCCGAGTACGAGGATTACACGGATGCCGTCAGACAACTGGGACGGTTTCTCGATGAGGTCTACATGCACAAGCGCATTCATTCTTCCCTGGGCTATCTCACCCCCGCTCAGTTTGAAGAGTACTGGCTCTCGCTACAGGTTTGTCAGCAAGAGGTTGTTTGAGATTGCTTCGAAGTGTGTCCAACTTTTTGGATCCAGTACAAAGGTGTCTATCATGCCAATAGAAGAAAATACATCTTCTGGGCAAATGTCCACAAGATCAACAGAAGGTGATCCTGCCAAGCAGCTTGCATCCGCTGTATCTAGCCTGAATCCAAGCTTGACAGGTGCGTTCCCATCTTCATCAATCGCAACTATGCGTTGCTCTGGGCGGGTCGAACCATTTCTCTTGTAGGTGATTATGTCTTCAATACCACCCTCATACTCTGGATTCTGTCCAGGTGGCCGCTGGACAGTCTTGGGCTCCGCTGGCCGTGAGCGGCGTCCTCCTGGCTGCTGCACTTCCTACTTTTCTCGTTAGTCTTATCGCAGGCGTTTTCGCCGACCGCTGGGATAAACGCCAGACAATGTTGCACACAAATCTGCTGAACGCCGTCCTGATTGCTGCCCTGCTCCCAGTGGCTCTACTTCCTGCCGACACACTTCCGACTGCCTGGAGGCTAAGTCTTATCTATCTCCTGGTTTTCCTGACCAGCGTAGTGGTTCGGTTTTATGTGCCTTCTAGCGTTGCTCTAGTCAGCGATATCGTTGACGATGCCGACCGCTCGCGTACCAGTGGACTGAACCAGATGAGCAACAGCTTGTATTTGATTGCAGGTCCTTCATTCGGCGCTCTGCTTTTCTTCACCTTCGGTCCACAACTGTCTATTCTTCTCGATGCTCTCTCTTTTCTTGCAGCTTTCCTGACCGTGTTTGTTATTCATCCCCCACGCGCTATCCTCAGTGTGCAGCCAGGCCAGCGGCCAGATTTCTGGCGCGTTTCAGGAGGGTATCGGTTTTTGCTTCCACAATCGTATCTTACGAACAGTGCTTATTACCGCGATGCTAGTCTTCTTCGCTAATGGTGCTGAGAGCAGTCTGACAGTCTTTTTCGTCAGCCAGAACCTGCATGCATCCTCCAGTGGCTACCGCTTCCTGTTAACGACTTCCGGTGTTGGTTTTGCTGTTGGTGCGCTCCTGACAACTTTTTGGGCTCAACGTCTCAGCATGGCGCGCATTTTCTGGCTCTCTCTTCTGCTGGCAGGCGTGTTCGAACTGCTCCTTGCCCGCCAGACTAGCCTGCTGCCATCTCTCGTCATCTGTGTCTTCCAGGGTCTGCTCTATGCCGCTTTCAACATCGCTATTTCCCCTCTGATGGTATATACCACGCCTGGCAACTTGAGAGGTCGGGCCAGTTCCGTGCTTGGAACCCTGACGACTGTCCCTTCTATGCTTTCTGTTGCTATGGCTGGTTGGCTTGACAGTACCCTGCTCCGCGACTTCCATACTTCGCTGTTGGGCATCGCCTTTGGACCCATCGACACCATCTTCACCTTCGTCGGCGCGATCACTATTCTGAGTGGCTTCTATGCCTATTATAAATCTACGCGGTGTGCGCCTAAAAGAGAGCATTCCAGAGAGTAGGCAAACTCACTTCCATTACCTTTGCACCCTTCTCTCTTGACATACTCGCTACTTTGCGGCTGGTAACAGCTTACGTAGCTCTACCCCAAAACCGGTAGCGTTCTCTGGTTGGTAAATAAGATGGCAAGTGAGTAGGTTTGAGGGCGAAGAGTGAGCAATCAGCGCAAAGAGTCAGTGGAAGGCATTGATCTGCTCAAATTGGATGTGTTATAAATAGAGGGAAGGAAAGACCAGTTTCCCATCGAGATAATTGAGGAGGCTGACCCCATGCCAGTACCTATTCCCGAGCAAGCTCTCGAGCTGTTTCAAAAACCAGCTCTTGCTCATTTAGCAACGCTCATGCCAGATGGCACTCCACAGGTCACCCCTATCTGGATTGACTTTGATGGCACCTACCTCCTGGTCAATACGCTCAAAGGCAGACAAAAAGCACTGAACATGGAAAAGCGGCCAAAAGTCAGTCTTGACATTGTTGACCCCACCAATCCCTGGCATTGGCTTTCCGTGCGAGGTCATGTCGTAGAAATTACGGAAGAAGGGGCCAACGAGCACATCGATAAGATGGCGAAGAAATATTCGGGTCAGGACAAGTATGGCTTCCATAAACCAGGGGATGTGCGTGTCATCTGTAAAATTCAACCTGACCTGGTGAATTACCAAACCTCGCCGCGCAAGGTTGACACATTCCGAGCTTCGTGACAGTTAACTGCGATGACGACTACTGTAACCTTGAGACTTTCTAGATCATCCCACCATGCCCTGGCGGATGGCGTAGGCAACGGCGGCGGCCCTGCCGGGGACATCGAGCTTCACGAAGATATTGCTGAGGTGGCGATTTACCGTGCGGTGGCTGATGACGAGCGTTTCGGCGACTTCGCGGTCGGTGTAGCCCTCCGCTACGAGGCGCAGCACCTCCTGCTCGCGGCGTGTCAGTTGCAGGTCCAGGTGATAGCCGTAGGGGGAGGGCGCCAGCTTTGAGGGTTTCTGAGAAGCTGCCGCGACCTGCTCCGGTATTTTAAGCTGCCGTATGCCTTCCTGTAAGGTATCCACCATATCGGCGGCCCTGTGCATATCGTATTGCAGGAAGAGGTCTCGCGCCCGTTCACACAGGTCATGGATGCGCTCAAACGAAGCGGTCGAGGGATGACCGCGTGTGAAGAGCAGGGCCGCGCGCGCCATTTCGTATAGGATCGTGGCCTCCTCGGGACGGTTTTGGGTCTTCGCGCAGAGCGCCAGGGCGTCCTCAAAGGCGCGCTCTGCCGTCTCCCAATCACCCTCGAGCACGGCAACCTGGCCGAGGATGCGATCAACCGCGACGCCGTAGTACATGAAGCCGCGCAGGTCGCGGATGCGATCGATGTACGCCATAGCTTGCTCGCTGATGCCCAGGTGCAGGAAGCCTTCGGCCAGGAAAGGGATGTAGAAATGCCCGCTGTAGCCGCTTGCTTCGGGAAGCCCGGCGGTGCGTTCCAACTGCGCTTTCGCTGCGGAGCCTCGACCGGTCACGGCGAGAAAATGTCCATAGAGGGCCATCGCGCTCTGGTACCATTCGGTATTCACGGCAGCCTGGATTGCGGCCAGGAAGAGCTGTTCCGCACGGTGCCAGTCACCTTTGCGAAAATGCAGCTCGGCCTGCGCTTCCAGCACGGGCGGCTTCAGACGCGTATTCTCGGTCGCTTCCGCCTCTTGCATGGCCTGGAATAAGCACGACTCGCATGCCTGCCAGTTTCCCTCGAACAAGGCTATGAGCGCCTGGTTAAAGTACAGCCAGCCGAGGGCGTGGCGCGCGGCATAACGTCGGGCGCGCTCCAGGCCACGCAGGGTATGCAGGCGGGCCTGCCCGCTTTCTCCCAACGCCAGGTAAATTACACCGAGCCCTTGATCGACCATCGATGAACGGAAGGGATCGCCGATAGCTGCATAGAGGGCGTATGCCTGCTCCTGGTAGCGTATTGCTTCGTGGATGTGCGCGCCCCAGCCGCGTATCCATCCCACGAGGTGCAGGGCGAAGGCCTGGCTCTCGCGGTCCCCAATCCCGGCTGCCAGCTCGTGCGATCGCCACAGGGACTGCTCCGCCGATTCGGGCCGGGCCATGAGCAGATCGAGCGTGGCCTGGGCCTGTAGCAGGAGGATGCACTCGGCAGCACTCGTCGTGCTCTCGCTGCCCGCTTCCGGCACGCAGCCCTGGTCGAAGGCGTTGCTGGCGGCACGCAGGTGGCTCAGGGCCTGCTCGTATTGACCCTGCATGCGATAAATATCCGACATGTGCCGGTTAATCCGCGCTGCCAACAGTTCTGGATGCCGTGTCGAGCGCGCCAGGCTTCCGGGCTCGTATTGTTCCAGGGCGCACTGTAACGACTGCATCGCCTGCTGCAGATCTCCTACTTTGAACCAACTCTGGCCGATCCACAGATAGAGTTGGGACGGGGCTGGCAGGGCTTCATCGTCCGGATTGGCACCGCGCTCATCGAGCAGTTTCAAGGCCACGCGAAAATGGTTGATGGCTTCACGGTGGGCCTGCTGGCGCATGGCATGCTCACCGGCGAGGATGCTCCAGCGCAGCGCCGGACGACTCAGTTCGCCGAGCGCATAATGCAGGGCAAGCTCCGCGGCGGGGGCATGTGTGCCGTAGTACTCCTCCAGCGCGGCGCCGATCTCCCCGTGCAGATCACGCAACTGGTACGCCGGCAACTGGCCGCAAAGCACCTCCTGCACGATACCCTGGCAAAAGATATAGTCGCCCAGGAGCGGCGAAGTCGTCGAGTGCTCCGCAGGTAGTTTATCTACGCCTGCCGGTACGTCCCTCTGGAGAGCGTCACTGATGGGCGCGTGGGCCAGCACCTTCGCCTGTACAGCCTCGTCGATGAACACCTGGGCCTTTGCTTCGGACTCGCGTAAGACCGCCGCCAGGGCCGCCAGGGGGAACGTTCGCCCAAACAGCGAGGCCACTCGCAGGCGTTCCTGGCAGGGCAGGCTCAGTCCCTGCAGGCGCTGTTCAACGGCCCGGAAGATGCTTTCCGGCAATGCCGAACCGATCGGTTCGCTGATACGCCAGGCGCCCTTGCGGCGGGTCAACTGGCCGCGAATCGTCAGCATGCGCACCAACTCTTCAAGGAAGAAGGGGTTGCCCTCCGCGCGCTCATGCAAGGCGGACGCCAGGCTGCCAGGGATTTCGCCCGGCAGCAGCTCGCGCAGGTAGTGTTCCGTGGACTCGGGACCGAGCGGCCCCAGGGGAAGCATCACCAGCATTCCCTGGCGTACTAATTCGCCGAGTGTTCTTATAGCCAAAGCTGCTGCCGCGACATCGCCCGCAGTCGCCGGCGTTCCGGTGCGGCCCGTGCCGGGTGGGCGAGTCACTCCGACCAGGGCGACTCTGCTGCGGTGCAGGCGCACGGTAAGATACATAGTCAGCTCGAGGCTGGCGCTGTCGGCCCACTGCAGGTTATCGATACTGAGCAGGACGGGTTGATCTGCCGCCATATGCTCAAGCAGGGAGGCGATAGCGTCGAAGAGACGAAACTTCTCCTGGTCTTGAGAAAGCACCTCGGCTGAGGCCGGAGTGCGCAGCATGCCGGGCAGCTCCGGGAAGAGCCTCGCCAGCGCCGTCACCACGGGCGCACCCGCCAGGGAGAGCGAGACATCGTCTGTGACCGCAGGATTCTCTGAGCTTTCCAGGCGCCCTTGAGATCTGTCAGGGGTAAGCCCCAGGTACGCTCGCAATTGTTCCAGGGGAGTTGAGCGTATCACAGGACGCAGCGCTTCGGTGAAAGGCAGGTAGGGAATCAACCCCCCGGATTCATAGACGCGGCTTTCCAACACCCGGAATGATCGCTCGAGCGCTGCAAGCTGTGTCTCTTCCAGCAGGCGCGATTTGCCTATGCCGACGTCGCCGCTTATCATCAGGGCGCGAGCCCCAACAGGCCGGTCGAGGGCCGCTGTTTCGAGCAACGCGCCGATCAGGCGCATCTCCGCTTCTCGACCGACGAGAGGCAGTCGCGTCGTGTTGGGCTCGATACCCGTCAGTGGATCGGCGAAAGGCGCTTGCATCCTTCCTATCCCCTTTATCCCTGGTTCTGCCGGTATGGCCGGGCCCGCTTTGTCAGGCGCGGCGCCAGGTCATGATAGACGAACAGACCGTAGTAGACGAGAAGAAAGGGAACATCGATAAGGAAATAAACCCAGAAGACGCTGGACGCGCCCAGCCAGAGCAGGTGGTAGAGCAGCGCGCCGGCCACCAGCGTGCCATACACCACGGCGACGATGGCGAGCGGACGCACCCTGGCCCACTCATGCTCGGTGCAGAGCCAGAAAGCCCCGGCCGCATTGCCCAGGATGATCGCGCCGATAAAACGGTCTAAGATTGGGGGAATGCTCGTGGGCCAGAGGGCAGGGTGCAGCTCTGGCAGAAAGAAGAAACCCAGGCCAACGACGAGGTTGGCGAGTCCTGCGACGAACGAGAGAGCCCGTTCTAGCGGGCTGAAGCGGTTGTAGTTTGCCATGTGGGAGACCGCACCTTTCCCGACGCATCGATAATTGTTGCGAGAAGCACGGCATTATGATACCATACTTCTTGCTTGTTGTCCCTCCAAAAAAATACCGCTAATAATTGTCACAATGCCCTCCACCGTGCATCTCCATAAGTAGCGCCGGGTCTCAATGTTGCACACCCGGCGGAGGCAAAAAAGCCTTTTGTCGGTCGTGGGAGGGCTATCCTCGAGGGAGATCGGGGAGTTCATGAACGTAGAACTGGACAGTTGTTCAAAGAGAGGAGGGTGACAATACAAGAGTGGAGCGCTCTGCCAGGGGGCTGCGCAGCCCCTGGCAGAGCGCTCTTTTGGAAACCGCCTTAGATCACGGGGGCCGTTTGCCCATCGGTCATGGCCTGCGGCCCGGCGTGCAGCGCTCCACCACCGCCGTCGAAGGGCGTGCCAGGGATGCTGGGGTTGTTCAACACCTGGCGCGCGGCCGTCACCCCGTCGAACCACATTCCCACGTGCTCCAGTTGAATGCCCGATGCCTCGCCCGACTGGTCGTTCGAGTTGACCGCGGCGTTGCGATTATCCGCCGCGAAGGCCGCGAAGGTAATCAGGTGAAAGATCGACTCCGCGCTGCCATCGCCGCGTGTTATGACATCACCGACGTATTCGGCGTGCCCGAAGGGCTTTCCGGAAAGTTCAACGAGAAAGACCGTGAACTTTTGATTGGGCGGCATATTCTGCACATCAACGATCAGGGTGTCGAACACGCTGATGGCCGGGTTGCCCTGGATGACCGTCACCAAAGCTGTCGCCTTCGGGAAAAGCTGCTTTATGCTCACCGGGAAGAGCGGGAACTGGATGATCTGCGAGGGATCGGCCGAGGCCAGCACTTTGACCGTCGAGGCTTCCTGGCTGCCGAAGGAAGGTGTGCGTAACGCCAGCGGCGCGGTGGGGAAGGCCGGCCCAGCAGTTCCAGCGGTCTTTGTAGGTGTGCCTGTGCCGGTAGCCGCCGGTGGGGCGGAGGTATCGCATGCGGCAGCGAGCAAAGCCACGAGCACGAGCGCGACAGTCCACCATTTTGATATGCGCTGTAGAAACATGTTGCAGCTCCTCTCTAAAACACGGGGGCGGTCTGCCCATCGGTCATAGCCTGCGGCCCGGCGTGCAGCGGCGGACTACCGCCGTCGAAGATCGTGCCTTGCAGGCTGTCGTCGTTCAGGACGCGCTGGGCGTCTTGCAGCGAGGAGAACCACATGCCCATGTGCTCCAGGTTAGTCCCGGATGTCTGGCCCTCGCGGTTATCGATCGACGTGCCAGGGTTGCGCGCATCCATGGCAAAGGCGACGAAGGCGATATTCTGGAACATGGTCTCCCCACTGCCGTCGCCGCGCGTCGTCAGGTCGGCCACGTACTCGACGTTGCCAAAGGGCTTGCCGGCGAACTGGATGTAGAAAATGGTGAAGGTGATATCGGGCGGCATATTCTGCACATCGACGATCACGGTGTCGGCGATGGCGTTGTCGCGGTTGCCCCTGATGATCGTTACCAGCCCCGTCGCCTGGGGAAACGCGGCCTTAATGCCGCTCGGCACGAGGGGGAACTGCTCAATCGTCGTGGGCGCCAGCGAGTTCAGCACGTGCACCGTCACGGCCAGCCGGCCGGCGCGCACCGCCTGGCGCAGGCGCTCGGCCTCGGGATTGAGCGGGCCGGCGCTTGCATGTGATGCCTGTACGCTTGCCGGAGCGGTCCAGGTTCGCGTTGCCGCCTGAGCCGCGCCGGCCTGGATGCTGGACAAGGCCAGCAGGAGCACGAAGAGCAGCGGCCCGCTCAGCGCAACCCGGCGCAGAGATGATATGGATGGCATGGGATACTCCTTTCCAATGGAAATGCTCATCAACTGTATGCAGGCGCTAAAACACGGGGGCGGTCTGCCCATCGGTCATGGCCTGCGGCCCGGCGTGCAGCGGCGGATTGCCCCCGTCGAAAATCGTGCCCGTCAAACTGGAGTTGCCCAGCACTTTCTGCGCGTCTTGCAGCGAGGAGAACCACATGCCCATGTGTTCGAGCTGGATGCCGGAGGCCGCGCCGCTCTGATCCTGGGAGGTGACGGCCGGCGTGCGATTGTCCGCCGCGAACGCCACGAGGGTGATGGCCTGGAACGAGGACTCGCCGGAGCCGTCGCTGCGCGTGTGCAGGTCGGCCACGTACTCTACATGCCCAAAGGGCTTGTTGGCCAGCTCGATGAAGAAGATCGTGAAGGTGATATCGGGCGGCATGTGCGCCACATCGACCGTTACGGAGTCGAACAGGCTCACCTGCGGGTTGCCTTGAGCGATGGTCACCACGCCCGTCGCCTGTGGGAACTTTGCCTTGACGCCACTGGGGAAGAGCGGGAACTGGATGATGACGCTGGGCGGCTGCGAGGACAGCACCTGCACCGTGGAGGCCAACTGGTGGGCCTGCACCATCTGCCTGAGCGTCTGGGGCTGAAAGCTCTGGTTGCGCACCAGCCGACCGGCTTCGTTGCCCGAACTAGCGCCTATCGTCTGCGCGAAGACGGTTCCGGCAATCGCGATCACCGCCAGCGCGACGCATATAACGGCCGCGCGGTAAGAAATGGAAATCTTGATCATAGTCGCTCCTTCTGAATAGTGACCCTGGTTCAACTCTCAGGGTCTCGCCTCTTCAGTAAGCGTACAAAGTTTGCCGGGGGGAAACATGTGCAAGATTACCCATTTTTAGCCGACTGATCGCGGGTCTACGATCAGCTCAGGTACAAACCCTGGCGCTGAAGGATGTTGCGTAAGCTAGGTAATTCTGCTGAAGAATAAAATCAGAACTATTAATGGGTAATCTTGCACATACGCCTCGTCGTCTTTCTGGACATACTTCTGGCAGATGGTTTTAATTTGCCATCCTGATGAAACCACTTGTTCACAAAGGAGGTAACTCATGACTCGTCGTTTTAGATGGCACCGGCACGTATTGCCATCTCTACTACTCGCCGCCGCCGTAGTTTTCGTCCTCGCGGCACTGTCCGGTGCGGCGCGGGCGCCCATCAGCCATGCGCAATCCGCGGTTCGGGATACTCACGCGGCTCCTGCCACCTCATGCACGACATCGACGTGCACGTATACTTTGCAGGTGAATCCGGGCCTGCTCTCCGGTAGCTTCGCCTGCCCGGCCATCCAGAACGCGAAGGCGACTATAAAAATCACCAACAGGTTTGCTAACGGCCAGCAGAACGATGTCATGACTTTGACCGCCAGCGGACTGCCCGCAAGCACCGGCTTCGATATGTTCCTGGTTCAGTATTCGCCGCTGGATGGCGGAACCTTCTCCGGCTTTGGCTTTGGCTGGTATCAATCCGACGTCCAGAGCGACTCTAGCGGCAACGCCTCGGTGAAGGTCCAGGGCATCTTCGACAAGGAGACCTTCATCGAGAATCCATCGAATGCGTTTACACCCATCCACACTTACAACGTGGGCTTCTGGTTCGACTCACCGACTAACGAGCAGAAGGTATGCGGCAACGCGACAGCGCCAGCGGCGACGCCATTTAACGGTGAGCAGGATGCTGGACTGCTGGCGATGATCACCAAGGGCGAACCGTTGAAGCTTGTCGCGTAACGCTTGAGTGTCTGAACGGCCCGCAGATCCGTTTACTGAGGGATGTCCGACGAGAACCACATAAACGGCTGCCATGAAGACGGGCCAGGGAGTTGGTTGTCACCATGATCGCGGCAACCTCCCTGGCCCTTTCTCGTCGGGTTTTTTACTCTATGACGAAGGCCTGTACCGAGTAGACCGACGGCAGGAAGTCGGCGATGAGGTTCCAGGTCTCGCCGCGGTCGCGGCTGGCGAACACCTGGCCGGTGTTCGTGCCGACGTAGACCCCGCAGGGATCGAGCGTATCGCTGCACATGCCATGCCGCAGCACGCCCAGGCGCACGCCCGACCCGCTCGGCAGCCCTTCCGTCATGGACTGCCAGCTCTCGCCGCCGTCGCTCGTGCGGTAGACGGTGAACTGCTCGTTGACGTTGTTGCGCCACTGGTTCTCCACGATGACGAAGACGGTATCCGGGTTATGCACATCAAGTGTGATGGGGAAGCCGAAATCGGAGGGCAGTTCGTGCTGGATGTCGATCCAGTCGTCTCCGGCGTTCAGCGATTTGTAGATCCCGCAGTGGTTTTGCTGGTAGAGCACATCCGGCCGGCTCGGGTGCTGGATAAAGCGGTGGATACACTGCCCGAATTCGGGGTATTTATCCGGCTGGAAGTCGGCGCGCGTGTTCTTGTTGGCGAAAACCCAGCTCCGGCCGCCGTCGTCGCTGCGCATGCAGCCCACGGCGGAGATGCCGACCCACATCCTGTCCCTGTTGGAGGGATCGGCTACGATCGTGTGCAGGCACAGACCGCCGGCCCCGGGATTCCACTGGCTGCGTGTGGGGTGATTCGCCAGGCCTGCGTTGATGCTCCAGTGCTGGCCGCCGTCGGTGCTGACCCACAGGCTGGCCGGGTCAATACCTGCGTAGACCGTCCCGGGTTCGTCGGGGCGCCCAGGCTCGATGGTCCAGATGTTGATGAGCTTCTCGCCACTCTCGGGCGAGAACTGTATGCCCTGCTCCGGGTCCTGCCAGGTCTGTCCAAAGTCGTCGCTATAGCGCAGGAACGTGCCGAAGAAGTCGCCGTTATCGGCGGCGAAGATGCGCTGCCCCCCCTGGCGCTGGTCGAGCGTGGCGAAGAAGATACGGTTCCCGCTCAGGGCCGTGTCGTCCACCTCCCACGTTTTTCTGTCCGCCGAGGAGAGCAGGAAGAGGCCGCGCTTCGTTCCAACGAGTACCAGGGTCGTGCCTTTCGGATAGGTGCTGCGTGCATTCATGGGATAACCTCCTGTTGAACATGTGTACTATTTCCGTTGATGGGATTGGTATGGGTGAAATGGGAGCCACCGGCGACAGATGGCAGAATATGGAGCACAGCGTCGTGGGGTAGGGGAGTATCCAGCCCCTCGAGGTAGCGAATATGGACGCGGTTGAGGAAGATGTTGACGAACGGGCGAAGTTCGCCGGTCTCGTAGCAGAGGTGGAAGCGCAGGCCGGGGTAGTCGTGCTCGAGCGCATCGATGACGGCGCGAACCGTAGAGCCGTGGGTCGTGACGGCGGCCTGGTTGCCAACGACGGCCCGCAGCGCGTAGGGAAGATGGACCCGTACACGCGGTGCGGATTCGCGAGGATCAAGGGATTTTGACTCGTCCATGAGCACCCCTTCTTGAATAAACTGTACGTTTGTTCTATGATCAGTATACCTGACAAACAAAATAACTGCAAGAGTTGGCGAAATTCGGGCTTGACAGCGAAGGCGAAGCGTATGGCATACTTTTCGTGTAGGTAATCCCACATTATTTAAACAAGTGTAGGATTCAAGGGAGGTTTTTTATGGGAAGCGACCAAGATCTTGTACCGTACAGCGCTGGCGCGGGAAACGGCGACCTGGCGGCCGCGCAGGCGTCTGCCTACGACAACACGCTGGAACTCGCCGGCAGAATCGCCGAACATCTCGCGCGCGGTCAAAAATTCGCCTCGTATCATCAGACCAAGGCAAAGAACACCTTAGAGCGGCAGCAGTACGACCTTCAGGTGTTTTCGACGTACCTGGCGCAGGCCGGCATCGCGCGCGGCGCCGAGGAGCTCTACCTCGATGCCGAGGCCTGGCGAGGAATGAACTCCGGCCTGCTGGAGGGTTTCAGAACCTGGATGCTCAATGAGGGCTACGCAATCGGCTCGATCAATTTGCGACTCTCGACTATAAGAAAATACTGCGAACTGGCTTTTGCCGTCGGTATCATCACCTCCCAGGATCTCGCGCTGATAAAGCTGGTCAAGGGCTTCCGCTTCAGTGAAGGCACCAACATCGATCGCAACCGCGAGGCCAAAGGATATAGCACGCGCATCGGGGCCAAGAAGGCTACCCCTACGCACGTCCCCAAACAGCAGGCCCTGCGCTTGAAGCACGAGACCACCCGCACCGTAGAGCCGCGCGCGCGAGAACACGACCAGACATTGGAGCAGAGGGACGCCCTCCTGATGTGCCTGCTGATCGAACACGCCCTGCGCGTCAGCGAGGTTGTTGCACTGAACGCCGACAGCATCGACCTGGAGGCCGATACCCTCACCGTCTATCGTGCCAAGACATATACCACCGATACCCTGGAGCTCATGCCGTGTACCCGCGAAGCGGCAGTGCGTTACCTCCCGTTGATCGACCCGCAGGGCCCGCTCTTCACCGGCTACGAGGGGAAGCGCATCACGCGCTACGGTATCTTCGACCGCGTGCGCCTGCTTGGCCAGCAGGTAGGCATTGAAAACCTATCGCCGCACGACCTGCGGCACTTCTGGACATTCGATGCCTTCAGAAATGGCAACGGTATCGACTTGATCCAGCATTACGGTGGATGGAATACCCCCGCTATGCCGCTACGATACGCCAAAATCTTCGGCGTCACCAATAAGGGCTTGAAGATCAGCCAGTAGAGAGCCAGGGGCAACCGGCGGCGGCTCAATCCAGACGGTCGATCTCGATGGAGCTGACGGCCATCGACACACCTGCCGAAGTTGTCCCATGCCGGGCGAACAGCGCGACCTGTCCGCTTGAATAGTCACTGTTCATGACGGTGCCGACGAGGGTATCGTTGATTGACACATTCAGCATCGGGCCTTGCAGGGTTGCCGTCAGGGTGTTGAGTTGCCCGGGCGGGTGAAGCGCCGGCACGCTCTGCGGCCCTTCGAGCATCAGGGTCTCAGGCATCGATTGCTGGTCCAGGTATTCTTTCGCAACATCGAACAAATTGTTGCCGCTGATCTCGACGCGGTAATCGTGGTCCAGGTTGTTATCGCCGCGCAGGTAAAAACCGACGCTATCATCTGCGTCACCGATCTGGAGAGCGAACGTGACCGTCAAGGTAAAGTCGTTATACGTCATCTCGTTCGGCAAGCTCTCCACCAGCGTCGTCTGAGGGTTGGCGTTCGTCAAGACCAACCTGCCATCGACCAGCGCGCGCGTGAAACCAGCCTGATACGAAAGCGCCCACTTATTGCGGTTATCCAGAAAAGTGTCGTAAAACAGCGCCTGCGTCGGCGTCGGAATGACCTGGGACGGCGTCGGCGAAGGCGTCGGAGTGCTTACGGTATTCGTGGCCCCCGCGGGAGGATTGCCCCCCTTCCCCGCTCCCCTGACGCCGTAGAAAGTAAAAATACCAGCGATCAGCAATATGACTATAAGAAAAGATGCGGCCCTGGTAGCAAGCCTGGGTCGTGGCGGTAAATCGCGGCCCCCTCGGGGTTCCTCAAGCGACATGCAAGGCTCCTGATGTGCGAAAATAGTATAAGGTCTGTTTGTAAAGACGAATTACGTGCAAACGAGGTAGCAAGATACCTATGCTGGCAGCCATGTTTTACGCGCCGATGGACATCCGTTTCGAGGAGCGTCCCCTTCCGCAGCCTGCTTATGGCGAAGTCGTCGTGCAGGTCGCGGCAGCCACGACCTGCGGCACCGATGTCAAATCCTACCGGCGCGGTCACCCGCTGCTTTTCCGCAAGACGCCGGCGCCATTTGGCCACGAGGTCGCGGGTGTGGTCGCCGCGACCGGCGCCGGCGTCACCTCGTGCGCCGAGGGCGAGGCCGTCGTCGTGGGTAATTCCGCGCCATGCCTGCGCTGCTATTATTGCCAGCGACAGCGCTACAGCCTCTGCGAAAATCTGCTGCTGCTCAACGGCGCCTATGCCGAATACCTGCTGGTGCCTGAGCGTATCGTGCAGCAGAACCTCTACGGGCTGGCCCCATCCACCTCTTTCATCGCGGCGGCGCTGACCGAACCGCTCGCCTGCGCCCTACACGCCATCGATGCCTGTGACATCGGCCCCGGGGATACGGTCGCCATCCTGGGGTGCGGTCCGTTGGGCTTGCTGCTGATCGCGCTCGCCAGGCTGCGCGGAGCCAGGGTCATCGCGACGGGACGGGGTGAGGAGCGACTGAGTCTGGCGCGCTACTATGGTGCGGAGGATGTTATCGACGTGGGGTCATGCTCGTATGACGAGCAGCGAGAGGCGATCTTGCAGCTCACGGAGACCGGGCGCGGCGCGGATGTGGTCATCGAGGCCATCGGCACGCCGGAAACGTGGGCGCTGGCCGCGCGAGCTGCACGGCCAGGAGGCCTGGTCAACCTCTTCGGCGGGTGCGCTTCTGGAACGCGGGCCGCCCTCGATACCTACCCGATTCATTACCAGGAATTAACCCTGAAGGGCACCTTCCACCATACCCCGCAGTACTTTGCCCAGGCGCTCGACCTTATCCAGCGGCAGCAGATCGATGTTGAAGCGCTAGTGACAGCCCGCCTCCCCCTGGCAAGCGCAATCGATGCCCTCGAGCTGCTGCTGCGCAGGCAGGGCGTCAAGTACGCGCTGATTCCCCCGGCCTTCGCGCGGAAGCTTCTTCCAGCAGCAGACCCTCGCTGACCATCTGCGTATAGATGTCTATCACCTGCTGGACGCTCAGACGCCCCTCGAGCCTGAACCACGTCGCCACCTCCGTACACATCGCGATCAGCGCGTATGAGGCGACCTTGACGTCGAGTGGTCGAAAGATTCCCTGCTGCACACCCTCGCGCAGCAGCTCCTGCACCAGCGACTCGTAGCGGTCACGCAGCGCGAGAATGGCGGTTCGGTTCTCCCCTTCGAGCGCACGTATTTCGGTATCGATGATAAAAAACTCAGCTTTATAGGTAGTGTGCAGGCGTATATGGTTGGCGATGGCCTCGTGCAGGCGCTGCCGGATGGGAGCCTGTTTCTGCACGATGCGCTCCAGGTTCGCATTCAGGGTGCGCATGTGCGTATCCATGATCTCGACCAGCAGCGCCTGCTTATTGGCATAGTGGTAGTAAATGCTGGCGGCCTGGATGCCGGTCACGCGAGCGATGTCACGCATTGTGGACGCGTGATAACCGTATTCCGCGAAGAGCTGGACGGCTGCCGCGAGGATCTTCTCCCGCACAGGGCGAGCCTCTGTTTGCATCGGGTATTCCCTCCTGGTGAGTTTCCAGCAGTATACCATAGCCAGCCAGAGGAAGATAACAACTTCCCCACTTTATAAGATTTCTACATAGCCTTCTGTTCCATTTACCCGGATTCTCTGTCCGTCATTGATCAGCCTGGTGGCATTTGCTACGTTTACTACTGCAGGTAAACCGTATTCACGTGCGATAACTGCTCCATGGGTCATCAGTCCACCAACTTCGGTGACCAGGCCTTTTATGGATACAAACAATGGTGTCCAGCTAGGGTCAGTAAATGAGGTGACTAATATATCTCCATCTTCTAGATCAGCATCTTCCATGTTTAAGATGACACGTGCTCGTCCCTCTATAACCCCGGAAGAAACAGGGAGACCTGCAATTGCTTCGGCCGGGAGATTTTCTCGTTTGTACTGACCTGTAATGATTTCACCATCAGACGTGAGAACACGTGGGGGAGTGAGTTTTTCATAGAATTTGTACTCGTCTTTTCGTTTGCTGATGACCTGGTAATCCAGTCTATGTGTGCGCACGACTTCGCGAAGTTCGTCAAACGTGAGATAGTATATATCTTCCTTTTCATGAAGAACATTGGCTTGTACGAGTTGTTCGGCTTCTTTCAGTAAAGCCTGCTTATACACGAAGTAGCGATGAACCATGCCGTATTTTGGATATTCACGATACCCGATGAAATTTCGGATGAGGCTGATCATTCGTTTTGTCTCTTTGGCTTTTTGTTCACCATCTGGTAATTGCTTCAAGCGATCTACTAACTCTTGTTCTTTTTTCAATGCTTCCTGTCGCCCTTGCTCAAATCTCCGCTTGCTTTCACCTGGTTCAAAGTTTTTGATGTTACTGAGTATCAGGGGAACAAGTGTCGTTGGTTTTTCGCTCCAACGAGGTCTCGTAATATCGATTTCCCCGGCACAGCGCATTCCGTATTTGTTGAGATAAGCAGAGAGAGCGTCCCGGCTTTCCTGTCCTCCATTAAACGTAACCAGTTCATCCAAAAAGCTATCATCTTTTACATGCTCTAAGTAATTGATTACTTCCGGATAAGGACGAATTACATCTGCGACATCCAAGAGCGCCAGACCCATTTCCGAAGTGATATTGTTGGGTGCAGATTGAGAAAGCGTATCTGCTACGTTTTTTTCACCTAACCACTCCTTCATGTTTTCATTGATCCATGATGAAGCATTCATAGCAGTCATAATCACACCAAAACCTTGCGGACCAGATATGCCCTTCCTTAATTGCTGGATATCTTCCTGGATAAAATCAATGAGTTCTGGCCCTGACTTCGTTTGGATGATTTGTTGTAACTCTTCGATCGATGCCTGGCTCCTCTCCATCAAATCGGAAACGATTGCCGGATCGTAGTCGTTCAGTGTCTGATAACCCGCAGGCGGCCTACCTTGATTGCTTTTACCGGCACTCTGTTCTTGCTGATCGTTCGGTAACGATTTTATGAAATCTCCCCGCTCTAAGATGGTCACCAGCGCGCCTCTGATGAGTGGGTCGGATTTTCCCAGGACATTTACCAGGATGTCTCTTTTAGCAGGCGAAGCCAGGTCATCCGTGACATCAACAAACAACCTTCCACCGGCTTCATACATGGGTCGGGCAGCTGTTAACTGCCATATAGACAATCCCAACGGTTTCATAGGATCGGTCATCATTTGTTGATGACCGACAGATATATAGACGTGATTTTCCTGATCGTTCGCTTCAGGGATAGGGAATAGAGTGGTGATAGGCCGGCTCTGGACAACATAAAAAGTATCATCGACCAGGCACCATTCGATGTCCTGAGGGCAACCGAAATGCGCTTCAATCTTTCTGCCTATGCCCTCAAGCTGCAAAATCTGCTCATCCGTCAGCGCTTGCCTGTTCTGTTTCTCAGGCTCAATCTCTTGTTCATACGTCCCGCCATCTTTCAGGGCATACATAGCCAGCTTCTTGGTGGATATCTTCTTATCGATAACCTCGCCGTTACGCACTCTGTAGGTATCAGCATTCACCAGGCCGGAGACCAGGGCCTCGCCAAGTCCGAAGCTGGCATCGATGGATAGCACCTTCCTGCTCGACGTAACGGGATCGGCAGTAAACAAGATTCCTGCAACCTGCGGGAAGACCATCTTCTGAACAACCACAGCCAGGTAGACTTTACGGTGGTCGAAGCCGTTTTGAAGGCGGTAGGTTACTGCCCTCTCGGTAAATAGCGATGCCCAGCACTTGCTGATGTGCTTCAGGATTGCCTCTTCTCCGAGAAGGTTCAAATACGTATCCTGCTGGCCTGCGAAGGAGGCGGTCGGTAAATCCTCTGCAGTTGCGCTGGATCGTACTGCATAGGCATTTTTTTCACCAAGCCTGGAGAGGAAGCGGGTGATCTCTTCATGAATGTCTTGAGGGATGGCTATCCCTTCGATGACGCTGCGAATCTCACCGCTAAGTTCACCGATTTTATCCCGGTCTTCCACCTTTAGAAGCGATAACTGATCAAGTAATGCGTTAATTGACGACGTTTCCCCAATGATGCTTTTAGAGGCTTCAGTAGAAATACAAAAGCCCTCCGGTACGCGTATTCCTTCAATCCTGGAAAGTTCCCCCAGGTTCGCGCCTTTCCCCCCAACAACCATGAGTTTTGTTTTGTCGATATCCTGAAAACCAAGGACAAAGGAACTCATATGTTTACCTCCTTTAATAGAACAGATTGCTCGCTAGTATAGGAGAAAGGACGCCAAAAAAAATCGTCCGAAAAGGCAGTGTGCGAGTAGACAGGAGGTGATACAATAAAAGTGGGAAAGACGACATGTCACCCTCCTTCTCCTCCTTGCGCTTGCCTGGCTAAAACGTTTTTCGCTGCCGTTCGGCCTTGACGACCGTTGTGCCCACGGCGCGGCCGATTAAGATTGGCTCCTCGAGCACATCCGCGGCAGAATCGCCGATATCGGGGCGCGCGGCGATCACCTTGCGGCACTCGAATTCCATGCGGCGCGAGGTGCGCCCGACGCGTGTGATGCGCCCGTAGACCTCGACGAAATCGCCCGCGAACAGGGGCGCCAGGAACTCGACGCTCTCGTAGGAGACCAGCAGGCCCTCGTCGCCGTCGCAGATAATCGCCAGCTCGGTTGCGACATCGCCGAAGAGCGACAGCATGTGCGCCCCGTTCACCAACTGCCCGCCGTAGTGGGCATCGTTCGCGCTCATGCGCACGCGTATCATCGCGGTTATTTCTTTGGACTCGGACATGCTATACTCCCCTCTCTTGCTGCGCTAGAAATTATTTGCTTCCATTCTAACAAACGTTCGTTAGTTTTTCAAGTGAATGGGCAGACAAGAGAAGAAAACGCGCGAGGCAGCTTGCCTGGCTCATCTTAAAGTCCATTATTGACTATTCTGCTATACTGAAACCGATCATCACTGCGTTAGAAGGGCTGAAGCATATGACCCTTTGGAAGAATTGGAAGGGCAAGTTACTGGTCACCACCTGTCAATTGAAAGGGTCCGCCCTCTTTAGTACGGCCCCGCTCACCGATATCGCCCAGAGCGGAGCGGAAGCGGTGCAATGCGGCAATGAGGAAATGAAGTACGATCCGGGCTTGACCACCTATATTTCGCCGACAGACTTTGCCCGGTACTTCGATCTCTGCACGCGCATAATCCATGCTGTACGCGCAAGCACGCCTGTACTTCTCGGCTCGCTCGATCCCCAGGTTGGCGGGGTTGACTTCCAGGGGCTGGCGAACCAGGTGGCCTATCTGAACGCAATGCAGGCGGCGATGAATAGCGTCGTGCACCCGGGAGGGCACTGGAGCTGGCGTGCACAAACGCTGGGGCTGATCGATAGCTGGCATAACGGCTATCCGGACCAATCGACCAATAGCCTGTATGGCCTGTTTCTTTACTGGGCGCAGCAGTTCAACGTCGATCTGAACAGCGGTGGGTTAGGTAAACATATCTGGGTAGTAGAAGGCACCGGCTGCTACATCGGCTGCGGCATCGATGCTTCCAGTCCCTATCGAGTAGCGGTCTCCCATATTCTGACGCTCATCACTGACGTCCAGACTACGCTACGCTACAAGGTGCCCTTCTTTTATTTTACGAGCAAAGATTTCTACTTCACTGCCGGCGGGGGGATTGCTCCCTTTGGCGTTGAGAATGTGAACGGCCATCCCAAGCCGCTACGCCAGGATCTCCCCATGGGGGCGCGTTCGCTCAGCATGTCCTGCCCCGGTAGGCATGTTGTCGTCATCGATCAGGTACAATTGCTGGGCAGACTTTACTCGGGGTGCCAGCTTCCCAGTAACTATTTCAACATACTGACGAGTTAGCTAGTGTAATAAGTATCATCCTCGTTATTTTTGTGGTATTATTTCATCAATCTTTTCCCCGTTCCTGGCACCCATATAACTTATAGCGAAGGAGGTGAACTAGAGAACAGTCTTATCCCCCGTTGAGTTTTCTTCTGTGGAGAATTGCCTGTCATCCATATTATTCGTATCATCCAGCATTATCAAGGAGGATAACACAACACATGGCAGTTGAGACAACCGAGAGGAGAGGCTACTTTACCGGCTGGACCCTCAAGCAGGAGGGCATTATCGCGCCGGACGAGCGGCCTCCCTGGGGGCAATCCATTTTCCTGGGCCTGCAGCACGTGCTGGCTATGTTCGGCGCGACCGTGCTCGGCCCGATCCTGATGGGATTTGATCCCAACACCGCAATCTTCTTCTCCGGCATAGGCACCATCGTCTTCTTCCTCATCGTGGGGGGCCGCGTCCCGAGCTACCTGGGTTCCAGCTTCTCCTTCATCGCCGTCGTGCTGACGGCCACGGGCTTCGCGGCCGGCTTCAAGGGCACGGGTCTGAACCCCAACATCGGCGTGGCGCTCGGCGGCATCATCGCGGCAGGGGTAGTGTACGCCATCATCGGCTTAATCGTGATGGCCGTCGGGTATAAATGGATCGATTACCTGCTGCCGCCGGTCGTGACGGGTGCGGTCGTGGCCGTCATCGGCCTGAATCTCGCTCCTACAGCCGTGGGCGAGGCCCTCACCAGTTCGTTCGATACCGTTATGGCCCTCGTCACTATCCTGGCTGTGGCGGCCATCGCCGTTTTCGCACCCGGCCCACTGCGCCGCCTACCTATCCTGCTGGGCGGGATCATCGGCTACCTGATCTACCTGCTCTTCGCCAATGGCTTCAGTGTGGGAACCGCCATCAACTTTTCCGGCGTTGGGAGCGCCGCCTGGATCGGTCTGCCCAATTTCTCCGCCCCCAGCTTTAACGGCAGGGCTATCGGGCTGATTGCCCCGGTCGCCATCATCCTCGTGGCTGAGAACACCGGTCACGTCAAGGCCGTCGCAGCCATGACCGGGCGCAGTCTGGACAAATACCTGGGCAGGGCCTTCCTGGGCGATGGTATCGCGACCATCATCGCCGGCATCGGTGGTGGTCCGGGCGAGACGACGTACGCGGAGAACATCGGCGTGATGGCCGTGACGCGCATCTACTCGACCGTGGTCTTCCTCATCGCGGCGGTTGTGGCGCTTCTGCTGGGCTTCTGCCCTAAGTTCGGCGCGCTGATCCATACTATCCCGATAGGGATACTCGGTGGTCTGACCATTGTGCTCTTCGGCCTGATCGCCGCTACCGGCGGGCGCATCTGGGTGCAGAACAGGGTCGATTTCTCGAAGAGCCGCAACCTGATCACCGTTGCTGTGGCGCTGACCGTTGGCGCTGGCAACTTGGCCATCAACATCGGCAGCTTCACTCTGAGCGCAATCGGCGTCGCCACCTTCGGCGCGATCATCCTGTACCAGATCCTGCGCGAGCGCAACCCGCAGCCAGAGGAGGCCATCACCGCCGATTCGGCTGTGGGTGAGCCAGAGGTTGGTGCGGGCGAGTAGGAATATCATCAGGTAACCGGCGCTTCTGCTGAAACGAACGCGCGATGGGGCTGGATGATTTGCCCCGTCGCGCGTTTAAATCGTTGTATAAATATTCACAATGAAACAACAATTTATTGTATACTAGAGGTAGACAGTCGGGTTTCGTTTTGCTTCGGAGAAAGGGAGAGATAGGGATGCCATTGGAGGGACAGCAACTTGGACGCTACCGCCTGATGCGTTTACTCGGCAGCGGGGGCATGGGCGAGGTCTACCTGGCCCAAGACGCGCGCATTGACCAGTATGTGGCCATTAAGGTTATGCGTACCGAACCGGGCGCCTATCCTGATCCTGAAGCAACCAGAGATGCCAGCCGCCTCTTTGAGCGTGAGGCAAGGGCTATTGCTCACCTTGACCATCCCAATACCCTCCCCCTGTACGACTATGGAGAGACAACCATCAACGGCTCGACGATCACATACATGGTCATGCCCTATCGTCAGGAGGGATCTTTCTCAACGTGGCTCAAACAGCGTGTGACTACGCAATTGCTTCCGCCCGCGGATGTGGCCCACTTCATTCGCCAGGCGGCTAATGCCCTTCAAGATGCGCATGACTACAACATTACGCACCAGGATGTGAAGCCATCCAATTTCCTCATTCGCAGTAATCGTGGCCAACCTGACCGCCCGGACCTGCTTCTCGCGGATTTCGGCATCGCGAAATTCAGTGGCGCTACCACCTCTAGCGCCAGCCAGACCATTCGCGGAACTCCCGCTTACATGGCTCCGGAACAATGGACCGGCCAGTCCGTACCTGCCAGCGATCAGTATGCACTCGCAATAATGGCCTACGAGCTGCTCACCGGGCGTCCACCGTTCCAGGGTAACCTACAGTTTGTCATGTACCAGCACCTGTCCCAGGAGCCGCCCCCTCCCAGTACATTCAACCCCCATCTTTCGCGAGATGTAGACGCCGTCTTTCAAATTGCCCTTGCGAAGCAGCCAGAGGCCCGTTTCACTTCAATCTCCGCCTTCGCTAATGCGTTGGAGCAGGCCTTGCTGGTACGCTCTGCCTATAACGACCCTACTGTTTATCGATACCCGGCTGATGCTGGGACACCCGGTGGAGATCACTCCTCACCATCAAGCAGCACACCTGTGCAGGCTATTGATCAGTCCTACATCCAGCAGCCCGGCACAGAAAATCAGATCTCTCCTATCACACAGACTCGCTACGCATTTATGCCGGCCAACAGGGAAGCGCCCCGCAGGAGCTTACCAGCCGGAACGGTCATCCTGCTCATCATACTGGCAATCGTCATTTGCGCGGGAGGCTTCCTGGCTTATCTGGTGGTAAGCAGCAAAAACTCACAACAGGCTTCGACGGGCTTCTCGAATTCTCCCGCCACTACAATCAGTCGCGCGACAACCACGGCCGTGCCTTCTACTCCCTCTGCTACAAACGCCGTGGTAAACTCATATACGCAGACAGGGACGCTCGTCTTGAACGATCCCCTCGTGGACAATAGCAAGGGCTGGAACTGGGATACAGGAATCAATGTGCACAACGCCGCCTGCGCCTTTCAGGGCGGCGGGTACGACGTTACCCAACCTGCTCAGGGCTTCTTTCACTCCTGCACCGCCTCAAACACCGACTTCAGCAACTTTGCGTTCGAGGTACAGGCGAATTTTATCTCGGGCGATTATGTAGGACTCATTTTTTGCAAGGAAAACTCGGACAGCTATTACCTCTTCACCATCAACACGAACAATACATACCAGCTCCGTCGTAACGTGGATGCCAATATCGATGATGCCGTCCCACTGACAACCGGCTCCGTCACGTTTACCACAACCGGTATTATCGCAGTTGTGGTAGATAACGGCAGTATCAACCTGTACTTCAACCGGCAGCTCATCGGCAGGTCTTCCGACAGCGCCTTTACGCACGGCCAGGTCGCGGTCCTGGTTGGCAACGATACCAACGCTGCATAGGATGTCGTGATATAATCCCCGACCTTATTGTTGCCCTGCGCTACCCAACTGGCCAGCATCGGACCGGCCAGGTGCATCTTCGCGCTCCATGTTGCGCCGCCATCGAGTGAAGAGACAAATCCGACATCGAGCGAGCAATTGCTGTGACAGTTTGAGGAATAGTAATAAAACGTCAACCCCAGGTGAGCGGTTGCGCCAGAGGTGTTCTCGTCGATTCCCATGCCAGAGATGTAATAATCAACCGCGCTGCCTGCAGGGGCGATAGGGATGCGCTGCACCTCTGACCAGGTGATGCCATCGCTTGAGGTGGACATGACCAGATCGTTCCCGGCGCAGCCGGGCTCAAAGCGGCAATCTACCCAGACCAGGTAGACTTGCCCGGCGCCATCTATTGCAGGTGTCAGGAGGATATCGTCGCGGAAAAAGGCATTCGGAGAGTACGAGGTCACGGCAGTTACCGGCTGCGGGCGGCTCCAACTGACCCCGCCATCGGTCGAGCGAAAGACTATGATCTCCGTCTGCGAGGCATTGCTGATGGGAACGATAACGTTGCCGCCGGGCTGCACCAGGGGATACCCGGCAAATCCTGCTGCCTGGTTCACGGTCGCGAACGCCGCGCCCCAGGTCTGACCGCCATCCCTGGATGTGCTCATCTCGATCAGGTGCCCCCTGTTATAGTTATCCAACTCGATGTAGCAGTGGCCATAAAAAGGGCTGGCCGGACCGTTATCACAGGTTATCCAGTCCTTATCGATCCCTCCATCCGCTCCCGTATACGTTACCATTACCGGATCTCCCCAACTGGTTCCCCCATTCGTTGAGAGGCTCACCAGCAGCGCCGACGCTGTCAGCCCGTTCTGCGTCTCCTGGAACGCTATCGTGGCGATCATCCAGGTGCGATGAGTCGCGTCATATGCCACTGCCGGGTCGGTGAGCCGGCTGTACTTGCCGCCCACCGGGAGTGTCGTTCCCCGCAGGAAGCCATTCTGCCACGTCGCCCCATCATCTTTGGAGGTTGCCCAGCCAACATTCGATGCGCCCTCGTCGGTATAGCGCCCAGCCTGAAATGTTGCCACAATCGTCGTGCCATACGCAAAACTGGACGGCTCTACCTCGGTTGCATGCTGGCCGCCATCCCCACTATATGGATCGCTGCTCACCTGTACGCGCTGAATGCCGCCACCTCCGGGAGTGTAGACGGGTGTTCGTGGCGCCGTAGCCATCACCAATTCCGTCGCGCTGGCACGCGACGCTGCCCCTGTCGCGGTCGGCGTGGAGGGAGTTGCAGGTCTAGAGGTCCCGCCACAAGAGGCAAGCAGTGTTGCTCCCGTCCATAAGAGCAGCATAACGATAGCGAACCGCTGTCTTTGAACTTTACCTTTCATCATCGCTCATTTCTCAACATATGATTCTGTGGTGGGATTATAACATAAAGTGGTCGCGAACGTGCTATAATCCCTAGCAGGTAATCCATACCACTTTTCTGCGCGGCTCTTCGAGGAGCCGCGCTGCCAGTACTAGATTTCCCGGAGAAACGCTATGCTACGCTATGAAGCGGCCCCACAGCTCACCGATGCATATATCGACACGGTGTGGGAAACGCTGCCTCGGCATATTCGCCCCACGTTACTGCTACCTGCACCGCTGCTCTCGGAGCGACTGGGATGCGATATCACTATTGCCAGCGAGACGTTTCAATACACGGGCAGCTTCAAGTTTCGCGCTGCCTATAACCTGCTCTCCGGCATCCCAGAGCAGCGCGTCGTCGCGGCGTCCTCCGGCAACTTCGGGCAGGCAGTGGCGTTTGCCTGCCGGCTACTGGGCAAGAAGTGTACTATCGTCATGCCTGCAACCTCGGCCAGCGTCAAGGTAGCGGCGGTGCAGGGCTATGGAGGCATCGTTGACCTGATCGATGTGCGTAAGATTAGCCGCAGCGAGCGTGTACAGCAGTTGCTTCGCGAGCAGCCCGGCGCGTTCGTGGCGCAGGCCTACGACGATTACCGCGTCGTGGCCGGAAACTCTACGCTGTCGAAAGAGATACTTGGCGCGGCGGACTTCGACGCGAACATCGTGCCGGTGGGAGGGGGCGGCCTGTGCTCCGGGCAGATTATTGCGCGCGACCACCTCCGCTCCCGTGCGGAGATCGTCGGCGCGGAACCACTTGCCGGCAACGACGCCGCACGCTCGCTTCGTAGCGGGACGCACCTCTACAACGAGCACGAGCCGACCACCGTCGCCGACGGAGCGCGCACGCTCGGACTCGGCGATTTGAACTGGGAGATCATGCGGCGCGGCATCGCCAATATCGTCGAAGTGCCGGATGAGACCATCCTGGAGGCACTCCGGCAGTATTTCACCTATGCGAACCTCAAAGTGGAACCGACGGGCGCGCTCTCCCTGGGCGCGATCATATCCAACCCAGCACGCTTCCATGGAAAGCGGGTGTGCTGCATCGTCAGCGGCGGGAACGTCGATCCAGGCGTCTATGCGCAAGCCCTCGTTGGAGTGCCGAGGCCGTAGGGATGCCCTGACTGACCGAGTCACGATTGAGCTCAGGTGTTTAGCTGGCGGGGAAGATGGCCAGGTTCGCGAAGGTGGCCTGCGCGCCGGGAGCTAATCCGGGCAGGTTGGAGACGAACATGGCAACCAGGCCGCCCCTGTAGGAGGTATCGGGGTAGGTATAGATTGTCACGCCGTTGACCATGAAGACCATGGTGCTGCCCCTGGCTATCACTGTAATGTGATTGATCTGCCCTACTTTATGAATTGCGGCGTTGGCCTGGTAGGTGACGCGGTTGTTCTGGGTATTGCCGGTACTGTCCTGGGTCCCTTTGAAGATCGCGAAGGTACCGTCGCCGTAGAGCTCAAGGCGATAATAGGTGCCGATGTCGCTGGTGACGGTGGAGGCGCCGCGGATGTACACTCCGTAGGCATTATTCTGATCGCCCCTTGTCAACCTGGCATCGACGTCCAGGCGGAAATCGCTAAAGGTTTTCCCCGGCAGGATGTCCCACAGCAGCTTGTTATCATCATCTTCAAGCGTCATGAGGCCGCCGCCCACCTTCGCGGAAAACTTGCCCGGCCCGCTCGTCACGAGCCAGCCCGTACTGTTGTTCGTGAAGGTATCGCGGAACAGGGGCTTTATGGTCGGGGTCGTGATGACAATCGTTGGGGTCGCTGACGGCGTAGCCTGATTGTGACTGCTGAAGTAAATTACCCCGCTAAGCGCACCGCCGACAACCAGCAGCAGCAAAAGGCCTATCACGAGCATCATGCCCATTCTACCAGGGCCGTGGTTCTCCTGTTCGTCTTGATAGTAGCCGTGGGCACTCTGGTTTGGAGCCGGCATTTCGGCAAAAGCTGGCGCAAATGGAGATGGCTGGAATTGTGAAGGTTGGTAGGGCTGTACTGCTTGAGTATACGCCCCGGGTACAGTGGCGGCTGATGGCTGTCCCCAGGTGGCAAATTGGGCCTGCGTCGGAGCTGTGGGCATCGCCGTGTTGTTGGCATAACCCCACAGTGAACCCGTAGCAGGTGCCCGCGCCTGGAGAGGTCCAGAGATGGGAACTTGTCCGTATGCCTGCGCCTGTCCCCACTCGTTTTGGGGCAACGCGTTATAGGCACCGCAATTACCGCAGATCGCCCCGTTCGGCGGCAGCGGCATGCCACAGCGAAAACAACGCTGGATCATTTGGCTTCCAGGCGGCGGATAAGCCGAGGACATGAGTTTTCCTCCATCGGAAAGTGAATAGAGAAGAACCGCGTTTCTCCCTATCCACAAAGCTCATTTCCATATCCCTCTATCCCCATCCCGGTACACTTTCTCGTAACTTAATGGAGTAACGATTATCACCGCCTGTTAGTCTTGCAGGTAGTATATTTGGGTGATGAAAGCTTTAATTGTGAGCCGACGATAACCTCGGCCAGTTCTCAGCGCACCTCATTCAGCAACTCATAGAGGCGGAGCGGGTGCAGCGGCATCTCCAGCACTCGCACGCCGAAGGGGGCCAGCGCGTCGTCGATGGCTGAGGCGAACAGGGCCGGGACGGGGATCACGCCAGCCTCTCCCGCGCCCTTCACGCCGAGCGGGTTGAGCGGCGAGGGCGTTTCGACGTGATCGACGAGCAGCGGCGGGATTTCGGCTGCCGTGGGGATCAGGTAGTCCATAAAGCTGGCGTTAAGTATCTGCCCCTGCTCATCGTAGACCAGGCGCTCGAAGAAGGCGCCGCCGATGCCTTGCGCGACGCCGCCGTGAACCTGCCCCTCGACGACCATGGGGTTAATGACGCGCCCGCAGTCGTGCACCGCCGCGTACTTCACGAAGGTCACGTCGCCCGTGCCGAGATCGACTTCGATGATCGCGCCGTGGATGCCGCTGGCGAAGCTGCCGTGCGGCGGGCTGTAGAAGCCACTGGCCTCGAGGCCCGGGCCGCCGCGCTCCTCCGGCAGCGCCGGCCCCGGTCGAGGCCCCGCCAGCCTCATCGACATCAGCTTGCGCGCGTTCTCACCGTAGGCGTAGCGCAGCGGGTTGGCGGAGATGGCGACCTGCCCCAGCGTCAGGGCGCGATGCGGCGCATCCCTCACGAAGACCTTGCCGCCGGCCAGCTCGATATCTTCTGGCGAGGCCTCGAAGAGGTCCGCCGCGACCTGTTTGGCCTTCTCGCGCACCTTGACGGCAGCAATGTGCATGGCCGAGCCCGCGACGGTGGCGGCCCGGCTGGCGTAGGTGCCGACGCCCCAGTAGAAGGACTGCGAATTGCCGGTCGTGAGGAGCACATCCTGCGGGCTGACGCCAAGCTGGTCGGCCACGATCTGCGCGAAGGTCGTGTAGTGCGCCTGGCCCTGCGTGGTCACGCCGGTGGAGGCGTAGACGCGTCCGTCCGACTCCACGCGCACCATCGCGCCCTCGTACGGCCCGATGCCGGTGCCCTCCACGTAACAGCCGACGCCGATGCCCAGGTAGCTTCCGCGCGCGCGCGCCCCTGCCTGCATTGCCGGGAAGTTGTCATAGTCGAGCAGGGCCTTCAGTTTCTCCAGGCCGGCCTGGTAGTCGCCGCTATCGTATTTCGTCGGTCCACCGTCCTGGTACACCAGGCCGACGTCCCAGGGGAACTCGTCGGGGCGAATAAAGTTGCGCGAGCGCACCTCCAGGCGGTCCAGGTTGAGGTCGCGCGCGATGCGGTCCATGATCCGCTCCATGACGAAGACGGCGTGCGGCCTGCCCGCCCCGCGATATGGGCTGACGGGCACCTTGTTGGTGTAGAGCACGCTGAACTCGCTGGAGTAGTTGCGCAGGCGGTACGGGCCGGGCAGGGTACATGCCGTGATGATCGGCACGATGATACCGTACGGGGTGTAGGCGCCCGTGTCGTGCAGGAACCTATCGCGCACGGCCAGCAGGATACCATTATCGTCGAAGGCGTACTCGACCTCGTGCTCCTGGCTGCGCTCCTGGTTGGAGGAGATGAAATGCTCGCGTCTATCCTCGATCCACTTGACAGGGCGCCCCAGTTGCATGGCAGCGAAGGGCGCCAGTACTTCCTCCGGGTAGAACATCATGATCTTCGTACCGAACCCGCCACCTACGTCGGGGGCGATGACGCGCACCTTGTGTTCGGGCAACTGGAAGATGGCGGCCAGGCCGTTGCGGATGGGGATCGGCCCCTGGGTCGATATCCAGCAGGTGAGCATGCCATCGTGGGCATCCCAGCGGGCCAGCACGCCGCGGCATTCCATCGGCATCGCCGCACCGCGATCTATCACCATCTTCTCGCGCACGACATGCGGGGCCTGGGCGAAGACGCTGTCGGGGTCGCCGACGGTCTGGGCCAGGTGCGCGCCCAGGTTGCCGGGAACATCGGCGTGAACGAGCGGAGCGTCTGCGGCTGCCGCAACACCCAGACTATGCACGACCGGCAGGGGTTCGTAATCGACTTCAATGAGGTCCAGCGCATCCTCGGCGATGTAGCGATCGTCCGCCACCACCATCGCGACAGCCTCGCCGACGTAGCGCACCTCGTCCAGCGCGAGGGGAAGCTGCGTGCGCGGCTCCGTCAGGGCGTGGTGCGGGACGAGCAGGGGGGATGGTTCCAGCTTGTCGCCCAGGTCCCGCGCCGTCAGCACGAGATGGACGCCGGGCAGGGCACGCGCAGCGTCAGCGTTGACGGAGAGGATGCGCGCGTGGGCGTGAGTGCTGCGCAGGATAGCGGCTTGCAGCATGCCAGGCAGGTCGATATCATCGACAAACGTGCCGCGCCCGCGCAGCAGGCGCGGGTCTTCACGCCGTTGAACCGACTCGCCAAACCAGCGAGTAGCCATCACTCCACCTCCATCTGCTGGGCGGACATCAACTCGGCCGCGAGCTTGACAGCCTCAACGATATTCTGGTAGCCGGTGCAGCGGCACAGGTTGCCGGAGAGTTCGTGGCGTATCTCTTCCTCGCTCGGGTCGGGGTGCTCATGCAGCAGCGCGTGCACCGACATGATGATGCCAGGGGTACAGAAGCCGCACTGCAAGCCATGTTTTTCCATAAAGGCCTGCTGGATGGGGTGCAGGTCGCTCTGCCCGCCCGCCATCCCCTCGATGGTGGTGATGGCCATGCCGTCAGCCTGCACCGCGAACATCAGGCACGAGCGCGCCGCCTCACCGTTGAACAGGATGGTGCAGCAGCCGCAGACGCCGTGCTCGCAGCCAACATGCGTCCCCGTCAGGCCCAGGTCGTGCCGCAGGAAATCCGAGAGGAGCAGGCGCACCGGCACGCTTTGCTCATAGCGGCGCCCGTTGACCGTCACCGCAATTTCACACTCCTCCGTAAATTGCGAAACATCATCATCGCGCTCTCGCATCATACCTCTCCATTCTGCGTTACTTGCCTTACGCGCCGACCCCAGGCTGACCTCAGGACGCGCCTGGTCAGTTCCGCGGCCAGTGCGCGCCGGTACTCGACGCTGGCGTGCACATCACTCATATCATCGCTCACCACATCGCGCGCCGCCTCTGCCGCCATCTCGATGGCTTTCTCGTCCATAGCGCTGCCGGTGAGGACAGCTTCGACAGCGTGCCCGCGCGCGGGCGCGCCTGCTACACCGAGGTAGGCTACACTGGCCGACGCGCAGGTGTCATCGGGCGCGGGAGTCAGGACGGCGGTGGCGCCCACCAGGGCATAGTCGCCCGAACGGCGCGCGAACTCAATGAACGACCAGCCGGCCTGCTCTGGAACCCAGGGGAAGCGCGCTTCCACCAGCATTTCGTTTGGCTCGAGCGTGGTCGAGAGGTATCCGGTGAAGAACTCCTGCGCTTTGATGACGCGTTCACCGCGAATGCTCTGCGCCAGCACTTCTCCATCGAGGCAAGTGAGCAAGGCGGGCAGTTCGGCGGCAGGATCGGCGTGCGCGATGCTGCCCACAACGGTGCCACGGTTGCGAATTTGCATGTGGCCGATGTGCTCAATCGTCTTGACCAGAAGCGGGTGCTGTTCCTGTACCAGGATGGAGCGCTCGACCTGGCGCTGGCGGGCCAGCGCGCCGATAGAAAGGTAGCCGTCCTCGGTCTCGAGGTAGTGCAGTTCAGAGATGTGATTGATATCGACGAGATAGGCCGGCCCGGCCAGCCGCATATTCAGCAATGGCACGAAGCTCTGCCCACCCGCCAGCACCTTGATGTCCCCTGCATAGGTGTCGAGCAGATACAACGCCTCATCGATGAGGCGCGGCGCGCAGTACTGGAAGCGTGGAGGTTTCATTGTCCTGCCCCCTTAAATAACTACCTTCGCACGGTAAGCTGCACGTGATGGCTTTTGCTTCTTCTCAATAATGAGAGCCGTTGATGCATTTGCTCGTGCAAGAATAGTGATTAAGGTACTCCTGTCCTGCGCTCCTGTCAAGCCCTTTCAGTAACTCTTTTCTACGAGGGTGCGGTAGGTAAAGCCATCGAAGGTGAATCCCACTGCCCAGACGCGGTTTGTGGTGGGCACGCGAGCGACCGCGAGCAGGTTGCTGGCATCTGTGCCGGGGCTGGGGCTGGTGACGACGCTCCACTGTGTGCCGTTCCAGTGTTCAACCAGTGTGTAGTAGGGGCCCTGTGGATCGAGACTGGTGCGGTAATCCCCTACTATTGTGATATTTTGCGAGGAGACGGCCACCATACCGTTCACAAAATCTGATGTTCCCTGGAGCAGGTCACTCACTATGCTCCACTGCGTGCCGTTCCAGTGTTCGATGAGCGGAGTATATTCGGCAGAAGGGGCAGGGCTATTGGTGTAGTCGCCTGCGGCCCAAACGTTGTTTGACGAGATCTTGACGACCGAGTTCAGAATATTGATTGCATTGTTAGCAGGATTGGGACTACTGACAAGGCTCCATTGCGTGCCATTCCAATGTTCAGTGAGAGATCCCGTGAAGTTTGGCAGAATGTTATCGCCAACTGCCCATATATCGTTTGATTTGATGGCCGCTACGCTAAAAAGACGGCCTGAAAGAGCCGGGCTGTTGCTGACACTCCACTGCGTGCCGTTCCAGTGCTCGATCAGCGGCTGGTAGCCACTCGTGCTGCTCGAGCTTGTGGTTGTGCCAACCGCCCAGATGTCCGAAGGTGAGACAACCGAGATGGCGGCCAGGGTATTGCCCGACGTCGCAAAATTGGGGCCTGGAACGATGCTCCACGTTGTGCCGTTCCAGTGTTCAACCAGGGTCTCTTGCATATTAGAGCTGTCGTTTTCTCCCACCGCCCAAACGTTACTGGCTGAGACCGCCGCAACCTCCGCGAGGGATCCGGCAATATTGGGGCTGGAGACCTCCGACCACCGGACATTATTCCAGTGTTCGATGAGCGGAAAGCTTCCATTGCTATTGCTATAAGACCCGACGGTCCATACGTTGCCCGCTGAGATTGCCGCTACACCATTCAGGAAGTTGGTACCGGACCCTGGATTTGGGCTTGCTACGACAGTCCAGGTTCCACATGAGCTATTGCGCTGATGCGCCGGGAGTACGGAATGTGTGGGGAGTACCGCCGCGGAGGCCGCTTTCCAGGAGTACAGGAATAACCCGGTGAGTACAATACAAGTGAGGAAGATGACGGTGAGCATACGCTTCATTGATAAATCCCCTTTTTGCTTTTAGAGCAAGTGTATACTATGTCCGCGGGCAATACAAGTGTAGAAAGGTTACATGCGGCGCCTGCTTGATGTATACCCTGGCTGACATTGGATGGAGGGAACTCGAGTTCCCTATCACCAGTATACAGCCGTGTATACCGTTCATACATATGCGGGGGAAATCAAAGGATAAAAGCGGAACAAAAGTGACCGCTTTCCTATGGTAGAATAGGCTGACACGAGTCGATGGGTTCGCTGTAGAACCAAACTGTAGGAGGAAGGCCGGATTTGTCACTTGAAGCGATGCGGCAGGCGGAGGACGAATACCTGTTCGGTTGGGATGCTACGCCGGGCATCGTCTCCGTCTGGGCCAGCCGGGATGGCCGCGCCGTCCTCTGGCGGCGCCAGGGCGAGCGGGTCATCTGTACCCAGGAGCGCTTTCGCCCCTGGCTGTTCGCGGCCACCCTGGACGATCTTGCACGCCTGGGAGATGCTCTAGCTCCTATAGATACTGACCCGGCCCAGAAGCATACCCGCGTCACGTACCGGGAGCTGGATGGCCCACCCGGTTCTTTTCGCTATCTGCTCTCTGCTTCAGATGGAAGGGCCATCGAGCGCGAACTGGTTCGGGGGGCTTCGCGTCGACTCGAGCGGCAGATTTCCAGCATCAATGAGCTGGAGACCGACTATTACCGCGTTGGCCCCGTAGAGCAGTACCTCATGCAGAGCGGGCGCGTCTATTTTCGCGGGATGGCCTATGACGACCTGCACCGCCTGCAATTCGACCTGGAAACGACCGCCCTCGATCCCCACCGGGGGCGTATCTTCATGGTTGCGGTACGAGATAGCCGGGGGCTAGCGACGACGCTGGATGCTCCGCAGCCGCAGGACGAGGCGCGTCTCATCGCCGATCTCTGTACCCTCATCCGCGAGCGCGACCCCGATGTCATTGAGAATCACAATTTGTTCGGCTTCGATCTGCCCTTTCTGGAGCAGAGGGCCTCCGTGCACCGCGTTCCGCTGCGTATAGGTCGAGCCGGTGGGCCGATGCTGCTCGAGCGGCGGGACGAAACATTGGCGATCGGACCGGAGGCGCGCCGCCGTATTCGCTATAGCGTGGCAGGGCGTGAGTTGATCGATACGCTGGACGCGGTGCGCCGGCACGATTTCGTGGTGCGCGACATGCCCAGCTATAGCTTGAAGGATGTCGCGCGTTACTTCGGCATTGCCTCCCCACAGCGTGTCTACATCGACGGGGCAGCTATATTCGAGACCTACCGACGCGATCCCGAGCGCGTTCGACACTATGCGCTGGATGATGTCGAGGAGGTTGACGGGCTCTCGCGGCGGCTGCTCGGCGCGCCGTTTGCCCTGGCAGGCATGGCGCCGCGCCGCTTCGAGCGGCTGGCCTCGGCCGGACCCGCGATGGGAATATTGGAGCCGATGCTGGTGCGCGCCTATCTGCGTGCGGGCGCGGCGCTTCCCCGGCAAGCTGCCGGGCAACCCACGGAGACGGGATTGCACGAGGGCGGCGCTGTGCACCTCTTCGCGGAGGGCGTGGCCGAGCACGTCGTCAAGGCCGATGTCGCCTCGCTGTATCCCTCGCTCATGCGGACATTCCAGATCGGCCCCGCGTGTGACCGGCTGGGGGTGCTGCTCAGCATCCTGGGGCGGCTGACCGATCTGCGGCTGGCGCACAAAGCGGCGGCCAGAGCAGCAGCGCCTGGATCGATCGAGGCCAACCATCATGAGGCGACCCAGGCGGCCATGAAAATCCTGGTCAACTCCGCCTACGGCTATATGGGCGCGGGCTCGATGGCGCTCTTCGCCGATAGCCGCGCCGCGGGAGAGGTGACGACGGCGCGGGCGCGAGACGCTGGACCAGGTGCTCGACGCGCTGCGCAGGCGCGGCATGGCACTGATCGAGGCCGATACCGACGGTGTCTACTTCGCCGTGCCTGGGGACTGGACGGAGGAGCAGGAGCGAGAGCTGGTGGCGCAGATCGGCGCCGGGCTACCGTTGGGCATACGCCTGGAGTACGAGGGACGCTACCGCGCCATGTTCAGCCACGAAGTCAAGAACTACGCGCTGCTCACGTACGGCGGGTCTTTGATCGTGCGCGGGGTGGCGCTGCGTTCCAGCCGTTCGGAGCCCTTTGGTGAGCGCTTCCTGCGCCGGGCGCTGTTGTGCCTGCTGACGAACGATGTCCCGGGCGTGCAACGCGCCTTCCTCGAGACGGTTGAGGCGATCCGGCGCTGGGAGTTGCCCGCCTCGGAGATGGGTTCACGCGTGCGGCTCTCGAAATCGCCGGAGGCCTATCTCGCCTCGCGCGCCAGCCATCCCGAGCCGCAGTACGAGGCGCTGCTGGCGGCCGGGCGCACGCGCTGGTATCCTGGCGAGCGGGTCCGATTCTACCGTACGCGCAATAAAGCGTATGTCTGGCTGCCAGATGAGGCGCAGGAATCCACCTTTCGTGGTGAATGGGAGGAGGAAATTGCAGAGGGCGGGAATGATGGTTTGAAATCTCCATCAGAAGATCAAGGAGTCAAATCTGCCGGTGATGTAGCAAATCGCCGCGATTATGACGTGGAGCACTACCTGAGTGTGCTTGTGACGTCCTACGCTGGCCGCCTGCGCAAGGCGTTTGCGCCGCAGGATTTCGAGCAACTCTTTCGCCTTGATGCGCAGGTTGGCCTGTTTGATCAGCCGGTTGAAGAGATTGAGCCGCGCTGGATACGTGAGTAAAATGGTATATCCAATGGCTATAGGAAAAACTATTTCTTTTTCTTTTCCCTCAGTATCATCAGCAGCCCACCGATAAGACCGAGGTTCTTCAGAAACTGCGTCAATTGCATCTGACGTCCCTGCTCGGATTCTTCCTTCCAGAAGGCATGCCCGACAAGCGTGGTCGGGATCAGGCTCCCGATCAGCACAGTCGCATCCAGTTTGGGCATGATACCGATGCCAAGCAGCGCACCAAAGATCATCATCAGCGCGCCATTCAGTTTTACGGCCTGATCTGGTTGCTGTATGCCCGCGTCGGCAACCTTCTTGACGCGCCCTCCTGGATTGCTAAAGGCTTCCCATCCACCTGTAATAAAAATTCCTGAGAGGAGAATGCGGTTTAAAGTTCGAAACATGTGTATGCTCCTTCAATGCAAGAGTATCTTCAGCAAGCTCTCTTCCTTGAAGATGGTCAAGTGTGGTACAACCATCCCCTTTTAGTTATACGTTGCTTCTAGCGATATCGATGCTGGATGGGTTTTGGGAATTATGGCGCCGTATACCTTTGTAGATTCAATTGTACTGGCGAACCAAAAAATGTTGATTGAGCAATGCCCCTTGAAGAATCGAGCAGCAAATCGAAAGAGGCATCCTCCCCCTTCTGAAGTTGAGGCTGATCATCTACTTTTCCACTGATATGCCATGCGCTTCCCTGCTGGTGCAGGCTGGTAACGCGCACAAGGCGGGTCAGGAGGGATATGTTCGTCATATTTTCCGGCGGCCCGGCATAGACATACTTTGTGATTGTTCCGGTTCCTTTATCCACATTCACTTTTCCATCGATAACATACGAAGCGTAGCTCAGCAGCGGCTTACCCGGCAACCCTGCCACAGCCGTGAAGCTCAATGTTCCGCTCGCGGTGAGCTGGCGTAGGGCGAGGGCAATTCCCCCGGCAGCCACTGCAACAAGGCCCGCTCCGGTGATGGTCAGGAAACGACGTCGACTCAGTGTGCTCAAAGCCTTACCTCCCATGCGCTTGTCCAAGGTAGGGAAACAATGTGAGATAGTCGTTATGAGGTCCAACTCTGTCTGTTGTGACCTTACCGGCAGTAACGAGCTTGAGGATCATATCAACCACATCGTCGGTGAGCTTGCGGCCATTGAAGAATCCTTCCGAGTTCGTGGAGTCGTAGTGTAGGATATCCGGGATGAACATCCGGGCGATCTCCCCAGCTTTGCCAGGAGTGTAACCCATATTCTCGAGCTGCGCTACAACGTTCGGCATAAACATTGCCTCCTGCTGTGCCGGTTCGGAACGATTGAAGCGGTCCTTATCGGCCGCCGCATTGAACAGGATACTCACAAGCGGCAGGCCAAGACGCGCCACTTGAAACCATTCTCCATCGTGTGACCAGAGCACGCGCGACCAGAGGCCGACGTTCGAGCGCTCTCCCAGCGCGGAATTCGGCACCTCCAGCGCAATTGCGAACACATCTTTGTCGAGAAAGTAATCAATTCCCGTGAATCTGAAATTGTTGCAAAAGCCCATCAGGTCAAAAAAGAATGGATCGCTGCGGATGCCCGCGAAAAAGACATAATCACCGGCATTCGTCACCTGCACCTGCTCCCCAAAAGAGACGGGAGCATTTGCGATGAGGATTTCCCCGCTATCGTCATTGTTTGTCGCCTGCTGACCCGTTGCCCTGCGCACCGTGGCTGTTTGCTGGCCATTTTCCAGTGGAGAGAAGGTCACGCGAAACGCGATATCAGCTACCGCATCTCCGTTCGCATCAACTCTGAACTCATAGACGGCGGCTGGGTCAAACGAATCGGCCAGCTTCGGCGGCATAGGGTTGACATTCATGATCAAAATCGACTTGCTGGCGTCCCCCGGCTTTTGAAAGGCGTAGAAGTCGGTGATATTGAGGTTGACGTGCCATTCCTCAACGGCAGATGTAGCGTGTTCCAGCGCATCGATTGCAAGGACACTCCCCACTTGTAGCGCAGCTAAACCGGGTAATCCTCCGATGGCCGAAAGGTTTTGAATGGCCGGAGCCTCGCGATGACTCGACATATATACTCCTGTTCGATGGTGGTTTTGAAAGTAGTTTACCAGCTATACGCAAGAGCAAGCTGATCAGATCATTCCCGGCTTTGCTCATATGGATTTTTCAGCAGATGCCCGCGGTTTTTATGCGCAGCACCGTCTCTAATCTGATCGAAGGGGAAGGGAACTTGCTAGAACTAGCATGTCGAAATATGAATGATGTGGCGATGTCAATGAGTAATTGTTCTAAAACTCATCTGGTAAATCGATTGCTCCCAAAGTTTTAAGAGAGGCTATCTGAGCTTCTGTCAATCCCTTTACGTGAGCGATGTTCATGCCTTCATATGGCCTTTCATTTCTTAAAAATTGAAACGGCTCGAACGTAAGTACATTCCAACATATTATCAATCCATCATCGCTTCCACTCGTCAGTACATCTCCAGAAGGGCTAAAAGTAACCGACCTGATGCGGTGAGAGTGTCCACGCAATACTGAAATGCAGTTTCCTGTGTTGACTTCCCACAGCCGGACGGTTTGATCTTCACCGCTACTTGCGAGTGTGTTCCCATCAGGGCTGAAGGCCACGGACCGTACCCAACCGGTATGACCGAGCAGTGTATGCAGACAGCTACCTGTTACTGCATCCCACAAGCGAATGGTTTGATCTTCACTTCCACTTGCAAGGATGTCTCCTCTAGGGCTAAAGTCCACGGACCTTATTCGATCTGTATGTTCTTTCAGGATAGCAATACAGCGCCCAGTAAGCGTTTCCCAGAGCCTGATTGTTCGATCGTCACTCCCGCTAGCAAGGATTTTGCCATCGGGGCTAAATGCCACGGACCTGACCCAGCTAGAGTGAGCTCGCAACGTGTTAAGATTCTGTCCTGTACCAACTTCCCACAGACGAATTGTCTGGTCTTCGCTCCCACTAGCAAGGATTTTGCCATCGGGGCTAATAGCAACCGACCATATCCAGTTCATGTGACCTTGAAGCGTTTGAAGGCAATGGCCTGTGCTTGAGCTCCATAATCGAATCGTTTGATCTTCCCCACCGCTAGCCAGTATTCGCTCATCCGAGCAAAAAGCAATAGTTCTCACACCATGGGAACCAGTTTGAATTATGCGCGTGCATACTCCTGTGCCGACTTCCCAAAGGCGAATCGTTTGATCTTCACATCCACTTGCTAGTACATTTCCATCAGGGCTAAAGGCGATAGACCAAATGCAATTCGTATACCCCTGGAGGGTACGCAGACTATGACCGTTTTCTATGTTCCACAAACGGACAGTATGATCTTCCCCCCCGCTGGCCAGGATCGGCGCATCGGGACAAAAGGCGACAGACCTCACTCCTTGCATATGGCCTTGTAAAATTTTGACACATACACCTTCGCTCAGATCCCATAGGCGAATAGTCCCATCTTCACTGCTGCTGGCGAGTAGTTGCTCATCCTGATTAAAGGCAACTGACCATACACGGTTTGTGTGTCCTTGTAAAATCTGTCGGCACTGGCCCGAACCTGTATGCCATAAGCGAACTGTTTGATCATTACCGCCGCTAGCGACGAAGGAGCCATCCCGACTCACAGCAAGAGAACGCACGCCACCCTCATGTCTATATACCCTCTCGTAACAGTCCCAAGTTCGTGTATCCCACAAACATATCGTTCCTTCTGTGTTTCCACCAACAAGGAGATTATCGTCGGAACTGAAGGCGACTGACCATACGCGAAAATCTGCCACGTGTTTTTGCTCAATCAACATATGTAGAGTTCTGAGACAATGCCCGGTGCTTATATCCCAAATCCGTAATGTCCCATCGTCGCTGCCACTGGCAAGGATTCGTCCGTCAACATTAATAGCAATGGACCTGACACGATTGGTATGGCCTTCTAATATGTTTAAGCAATCGCCTGATCTTACATCCCATAAACGGATTGACTGATCATCGCTACTACTCACAAGTATTTGTCCATCTAAACTGAAAGAGATTGACCAGACGCCATCTGTATGGCCTCTGCATATACACAATGGTATTCCCATCATCGTATCATATATCCAAATATCACCTGTAGTGGTTCCAGCAGCGAGAATTCCCCCTCGCGGGCTAAATGCCACTGATAGGACATTACCGAAGGTATTTGTAAAAACCGATGAGATAAAATGGGAACCAGCAAAGTTTGTAGCTGGTAAAGATGCTCCTTGTAAATAGGCTTGCCGAACCGTGAGACCAGAAAAATCCATCTCGCGCAGGTTCGATTGGAGATAAATCATGAGGTTGAGGACATTCCCCGCCAGATATCCCCTTCGCTGTGAAAGCATCTTGCGATGGGTGGAGATAATATCCCTTAGCTTTTGTTCGATCTCTTCTTTGTCTAAAGTATTCAGTAACTGCTCAGCTATCCTGTGCAGGATAAGACGCAACTGACTCTCTCGAACATATTCAGTAGCATCGGCTTTGATAAGGGCATAGTTTGTCAAGATAAGCTGTTCTGCGCCCACAAACTCCTGGCATGCCTGAGCGATAATGCTATCTGTCACATATTCCATGATCACCGGCTGGAGAGAAAACCGAACCGGCCCATTTGTTTCAATGAGAGAACGATGTCGCAAAGAATTTAGTAACTCTAAAACGGTACCTTTAGCCATTGACCTCACCAAATCCTCGCGAATTCTTTCGAGAGAGGTTGCTTCTCGTTCAATCGCCAACCAGTATAAAATCTCCCGCTCAAGTTGAGAGAGGCGATCAAACTGCTGATCTAGGAGATCATTGATATCTCCAAAGGCCAGTTCTTCCTCACGCAAAAAGAGCGCAATATCCCCCTTGAACAGTCCCTCGATATACTCGGAAACTAGCTTGAGCGCGAGCGGATTCCCGGCATAGCGATCGACTAACTCCTTCCATTGATCGCTCGATCCGAAGAGCCCCCGCTCTTTAAGAAGAACTTGCCCCTCAGCAACCCCGACACCCGTGAGGAGTAAGGACCGAACCGATGATGTTCTACCTTCCATACGAGCTACCTCTCCCGGCCTCTCTCGAGTGGTCAGAATCAAACAGCTCTCATGCTGAGCTTCCCCTATTCTTCGTAACAACTTTTCATAGCCTTCATAACCCACTCGAAACTGACCCATGGAGTTTCCTGCCTGCAGCAGGGACTCAAAGTTATCTAGCACGAGGAGACAATGATCGTTGCGCAAATACTGAATGAGCAGGTCTATTTGATTATCCAATTGTTTCGGAAAGTCAATGCTGCGCTGTTGGGAGAGAAACTGCAGGCTTTTTTTCAAAACATATTCTAACGGTGGAGCATTTTGTAGCGATTGCCAGAAGACATACTCAAACGACGAGTGCTTGACATTTTCTGCAAAGTTCGTGAGCAGCGCTGTCTTGCCAATGCCACCCATGCCTGATATGACTATGATGCGGCTTCGTAGGGTTACTACCCATTGCCGTAACATTTCTAATTCCTCATGGCGTCCATGAAAGGTCTCAATATGTGGAGCTTCACTCCAATACTCTCGAAGTGTTGGGCGTGAGTGTCTATCATTTGCCCGCATCTGGGGAGCGTTGGTGAGAGCCAGAATGTACTCATCCGATGGATGGTCTTCAGTACCAAGCTTAATTGAAATGGTGTCCAGATCGAAGGGGGCTTTCTCATCTTCATTGATGTGATCATCTAATAGGCCAAGTTCATATGCGCTCTTTCCAAAAATCTCACAGAGTAGTCGACGGAGATATGGACGTGGCATACGTTTGCCAGTTTCCCAGCGATTCACCGTCTTCGGATCAGTCCCAAGCATTGATGCTAACTCTGCCTGTGACCAATTATGCAGTTCACGTTCTTGTTTCAATTGTTGAGAAAATGGCAAATGTCTCTTCACTCAAAACCTCGTTCGTCCGCAAACCGCTGTCTCTAAAAGAGGATGCTCTTGTTGAAAAAGGTAAGAGGAGAATGTCCAAGTTAGGCCCTATGAATGTCCTTGAAATGCGGTTTTCATTGGCTTTTTCTTGCACTACATTTTAATTGAGTTGATGAAACGGATCGTTCCACTTCAAATATAGGTGGATGACTGTTGTCAAATTGCGATGAAAGCTTATTCACAGTGTAACAGGAGTCCAGTGATCATGCAAGCAGGCAAGGAGTTCAACAATGAATACAGATTCGCATTTGTCGTTTTCTGCCGACTCCCCGGAAGTAAGCAATAAATGGCAAGAGATGTTTCCTCTACTACGCTCACTTATTAGGCAGCAGGTCTATTCATACCACCTTTCTTCCTGGAGCGGACAAGAAGACGACATCGTAGATGATATTTTACAAGAAACTGCACGTCGTGTCCTCGAATATGAGCAAAAAGTGGAAAAAGAGAAAGCGCTCCCAATTTATAAGATTCGAGCACATGGTAATGGTCATTGCACGAAACTGCTGTAAAGACATGCGACGACACGACTGTCGTTTTACACGTCTAGTGGGAGTTTCGTCTTATGTTATAGGAGAGAGTACCCGATGCGACTTAGACCAAACACTGATATCTGAGGTCGCAACTGATCAGGTATATCAAGAAGAACTGTTCGAGATACTGGCAGAGGAAATAGTGACATTTCCAAGCAAACAACGTCAAGCTTTACTCATTGATTTAGCTAATCGAATGTCATTTGAGGAACAGCCGACACCTTTACAGAAAGCTTTTCTCCAGGTAGGTATCCGCTTGGAAGAATATCAGCAACCAATTCCCGATGATTTCAAGACACGCAGTAAATATACAGCTCTTCTTTATTATGCTTACAAGCGGGTCGCGCAACTAGTGCGAATACAAGAATATACCGCTGCAGCTTAATAGTAGCAGTTACGAAAAGTTGTAACGAAAGCGGATTAATGGAAGGTAACATGTGTAGGTTACATAATCAAATTTTTATAGTATAATAGATTTACTGGCAGGTGGATTGACCATAAAAGTCTACTTAGGCTTTTAGAAACAGAAAGGCGATTATTAGTATAGAAGTTCTAATTTGTGGTTTCACACCACGCTGAAAATAATCGTTCCTCCTTACAGGAGAAAACCCTATGCCAGAGCGTGGGCCAAATCAGCGTCGCGTCGTCATTCTCAACGCCCTTCGCGTTGAGTTAGAGGCGGTTTGTGCCCATTTAGAAGAGGTGACAGAGGAGATTCACCGGGGGACTATATATCGGCGAGGCACTTTTGCTAAAGGCAGCTATAGCTGGGATGTCGTTGTCGTTCAAACCGGACGTGGTGGGTACGGCGCTGCTGCAGAGACGGAGCGCGCTATCTCGTTCTACCACCCAGAACTCATGCTGTTTGTTGGTGTAGCAGGCGGTCGCAAAGACGTGCGACACGGTGATGTTGTGATAGCAACAAAGGTATATGCTTATGAGTCGGGGAAAGCCGGTGACACTTTTCAGACAAGGCCAGAAGTGGGAAGACCATCCTATCGATTGGAGCAGCGAGCTGAGGTTGAAGCTGCTAAGAAAGACTGGCATAAACGACTTGCAGATAAATTACCCAATCCTGAGCCCAGAGTTCATTTAGGACCAATTGCTGCTGGCGGTAGTGTCATTACCTCTTTCGATTCGAATACCGAGAAACTTCTACAAGCAAACTACGATGATACTTTGGCCGTGGAGATGGAGAGCTACGGTTTTCTCGAAGCTGTTCATCGGACTGATCAGAAGGTAGAGGCACTCATTATTCGCGGCATCTCTGATCTCATTAATGATAAGGCTGAAGCTGAGGCTCAGCATTGGCAAGAGGTTGCTGCACTTCACGCCAGCGCATTCGCATTTGAAATACTCGCAAAACTTATGCCTGTAGATTCTCAAAGAGATGAAGCTTCCGAACACCACAGTGTGCCATCGCAACAAACTGTGAAACCTCATTCTGACGAGCAATCGGCTAATCTCCAATCAGGGCATGCTCTTTCCTCACCTTCAGATAGTCACCAGGCACCAAATGTAACTCCTTCACTTCAGAATTATTATGTAAGGCTCGAAAAAGAGAGCGAACTTTTTAAGAAAGACCGTGTAAATTATCCTGATCAATGCAGTCGGATTATTGATTTGATGACCTCCCTTGATGAGTTCCTCAAGCCGAATCAGAGAAATACTCATGAATTAGGTAAAAGAAAACAGTTGAGTGATATTCGTGGACACCTAAGCACATTAAAAGCCCATTTGCAGGACTTCCGGGAAATTTGCGAGTTTCCGCGAAATCAACAGCAAAGCCATCAACTTCGTCAAACTATTCGCGATAAATTCGATCTACTCCTTACTGATTTAGAACGGATACTCGAAAACAAATAGGAAAATGTCATAAACGTGTCACTTGCTGTCTGATTGATTCCTCACTGCCTGTATGGTAAACTTTGTTACAGCAACGTACCTTTTGAATATCTCCGTAAGCAAGTTTATGTTAAAACTCGTCAGTATAGCGGTAATGTATGGAAGCAACGAGTTTTTTAAAGGGCGGTTTCAGTGATCCTCGAGAGTCACCAGAAGCACATCAACTGACTAGATCGAAAAATCTGATCGAGAGCATATGCAATCTAATCGACTTTGATGTAAATCTGCAACGAGTACGTCCTAATGATATTGATGAGTGGGATAGAGATCTCCGCACCATCGTCAAAGAAATAAAACGATTACGAAACTCCTCTGATTTCGACTTTCTCCTGGAATCGTTCGATGCGGTACAGAAATGGATAGCGAAGGCTCTCGATCACCTTTATGTGGCCTCGGATATTTTACAGAAGAAAGGTCCAATTACCATACGAGAGCGTGAGAAGTTCTACGAGAAGTTGAGAGCATGCTCTCAGTGTCTGTCAAAAGCCCTCGAATATTTTTTAATTTGAATTCTTGACAAATGATATTTTTCCTGCTATGTTTGTTAACAGTACAAGGGCTCTGCGTGATATTTTATGAGATGTAGTCTCCATCGTCTAAGTAATGTATTACATCTTAGTAGCCCAAATCAATCCCCGCATGGAGCAAAAGACATGCCAGGTGCGAGTGCCGTCTCAAGATCATGGCCCATATTTATGTCCTTTACTACATTTCAATTTGAGGTAAAACGTCGCTGGAAAATTTTGAAAGAAGGCATGCCTGCTTTAATCAACGCCCACCTTTTATTTGCAGGGCAGAAGGAACTTTGGCCAGATCAGTGTCAAAACTTCCTAACACTTCTCTCAAGGATTGAGAATCCCGTTTTGGAACTTCGCGAAATACTGGAAAACACTGCTAATTTTCCTGCTTCTGCCATCCAACTGAGACACCTCCTACTCATGTCTATACAGCATACCGATGAGCAGATCAGAGCGCTCAAAATAGATGTTGCAGAAATCCGCACGCTTTGCCAAATCCAATCGAAACGATCAGTTAAATTACGGCAGGAGATAGAATATGAGCTAAGTTTACTTGTACGAGAATGCGATGACGCAGTAATTAACATTGCTACACTGCTGGATCAGACGAGATTCCAAGAGGGAAAACATTCCGAGCTTCAGAGAAGAGAGCTCTTGCAAGAAGCGCATTTCTATGAACAGTCAGGGTACGAGTATAACAATCAAGGGAGAGAAGAAGAGGCATTAGAATTTTTTGAGGAAGCTTTGCGCCTAGTACACAAATTAGGAGATCACAGAAGAGAAGGGCGTATTTTAGAGGCTGCATTAGCATTGGTGAACGGGATGGCTGACCAGCGCTCTGAGAACAGGGTACAGCTATTCCGGATCGTTTAGTAGGCCCGACTATAGACTGATAAAAATTAATTGAATAGCCCCATTTGCTCAAATGGTCTTTGTCCACACAACAACACATAAGCCGCGACACGTTCCGGTGCGGAAATACCAAGCTTTCTCAGATGCGATAGCTCAGTGATGCGCTTTTGTCGTCTGGCCTCGATGATCGTATCGGCTCCCACAGGGCCTATCCCCGGTACGCGGAGCAGTTGGTCGCGCCTCGCCGTCATGATCTCAACGGGAGCCTCGCGCAGATTGCGCTCGGCCCAGGCGCGCTTGGGGTCAAGATCGAGAGCCAGATTCCCATCGGATAAAAAGGCCAGGTCCTCCACTTTCCAGCCGTAGTCGCGCAGCAGGAAGCTGGCCTGGTAGAGGCGGAATTCGCGCAAGGCAGAGGTAGGCGTAAGGTTCTCGAAGGGCGTTTGTTCTACCGGGTGGAAGGCCGAGTAGTAGGCACGTGTCAAGCCCGCTTGGCGATAGAGGCGCTCGCTGATCGAAAGTAGTTCCGCATCGGTATCGCCGACCGCTCCCACGACGAATTGCGTCACCGTGCGCGCCAGCTTTTCGTGTGGGTTGTTGCGCCGCAGCATCTCTGCCCAACGCAGCATCTTGAGCAATTCATTCGTAAAATCTTTCTTCGGCGCAAGCGAAGAAAGGCGCTCCTGCGTTGGGGCCTCCAGGTTGACCGAGACGCGGTCCGCCAGTTGCATGGCGCGGTGTAGTTGATCGAGTTCCACGCCCGGCATGATTTTCAGGTGGACATAGCCCTCATATTGGTAGCGCTTACGGACGATTTCTATCGTATCGATGATCTTATCCTGTGTGGTGATGCTGCCTTTGATGATGCCGGACGAGAGAAAGATGCCATCGACGCGTTTTTCACGCGAGAGCGTATCGAGGGCACCGGCTACCTCATCGGGGGTGAAGGTCATACGCTTCGTTCGGCTGCGACCCGCTCGAAAGGGGCAGTAGAAGCAGTTGCGCTCGCATGCCGTCGTGAGCATGGTCTTGAGGATAGGTTTCTTCCCTGCAGGCGTTGCCACGTTCGTGATACATTCCTCGAGACTGCGTGACTGGTAAGGCACGCGCCGGTGCTCCGCCATTGGCTGGTCGCCGGACGGCTCGAAGGCGGTCGCTTCTCCCATGTGCGCGAGCTTGGTCAGCGTATCGGGCTGGATGGTCGTGTACATGAGTCTATTATACAGAACGGGCGTTCTATTTGTCAATCGCCATCGCTGCTGCTCAGGGTCATCACCTCGTCCCCAAAGATCACACCGCTTGCACTTGCAGAGTTGCCCAATATAGTGGTTGAATGATAGGCAGGTCAAGCTGAGCGTTGCTTACTCCGGCAAAGGAAGCCGCCAAATATGAGCAAAGACAAAGAGGGTAAGTCATGAGCCGCTTTGATATTATGCATCGTATCGAGCAACTCGACCCGATCAAGGATCATGTCGAAATCTACCGGCTGCTTGTGTGCTACGAATTTCCCTGGGACTACGTTCGCTCGCTGGAAGTGGCTCTTTATCGCACGTACTGCGTGCCCAGTATTTCAGGGCTGCTCGACAAAACAGGCGAGCTTGTCTACCGAACGCAGAAACGCTATGACGATACCGCCATTCTCATAGCTGAATGGTCAGCGAACGGTTACGACAGCAAACGTGGTCGTGCTGCTCTGCGGCGCATGAATCGCATCCACAACCACTTCAACATCACCAACGAAGACTTCCTCTATGTGCTCTCGACCTTCATCTACGACCCTATTCAATGGAACGCCCGCTTTGGCTGGCGCAAGATGTCCGAGAAGGAACGGCTCGCCACTTTTTATTTCTGGCGTGAAGTCGGCCGGCGCATGAATATCAAGAACATCCCCGAAACTTATGGGGAATTGGAGCGGTACAAGATTGCCTATGAACGGGAGCACTTCGGCTATGCAGACACTAACCAGCGCGTGGGTGAGGCGACTCGTGACCTGTTTCTGAGCTGGTTCCCGCTGCCAGGTTTTCCTACGATCCATGATGAGGCCGGCCATCTATGCGCTGCTCGATGACCCGATGCTGAGCGCTTTTGGGTTTCTCGAGGCCACCGAAGATACTGCGTCAACTAGTGGCGGTTAGTTTGAAGGCGCGAGCTTTTGTCTTACGATTCTTTCCGCCGCGTAAGAAACCTTTCCTCTATGTTGACAAGAGACACCGCGCCTATCCGCGAGGGTATACCTTCGCGGATATAGGGCCATCACAGATGTTAGCGTCGCTCAACGCTACGGCAGACGTTATTGTCGTACCGTTGAGTGATGAAACACATACAGGAGGTTGAATATGCAAGTGCAACTCTCTTCTCCATTAAATCCTCGCCTTCCCATGCTCTTTCGTATTATCAGCAGCGTGGAGTGGCTGGTATGCTGTATCTGGACCGCTTTGACTTCCACAAGTGGGCCGCCTGGGCATGGTTCTTTCTCTACATCGTCATCCCGCTCAATTCGGTGTACAATCTCTACCTCTACCGGCAGCAAGGTCAAAAGGGGTGGGCGGATGGTTCTGCATCAAAGTAGTCAAATGAAGGGTAAACCGCAGGAACAGCAGTAGGAATTACTAGATGATTTTCTATCAAGATGTACTCGATACTTTAAAAGAGAGCAGTCGAACTTTTTTTCTCCCCATTAGTCGTTTGCCACCCGGGCTGCAAGAAGCTGTTGCGTCAGCCTACCTCTGCATGCGTGCGATTGATGAGGTTGAGGATCATCCTCACCTGGATAAGCTCAGCAAGATAGAGCACCTGACAACGATTGGTAAGCTTTTGCAGGCACAGACGTCGGTGGCGACTTTCGCGCTTGATGACTTTTCGGCGGTCATGAGGGTGCAGCAGGGTGTACTGCCAGAGGTGACGATGCGTATCGGCGAATGGGCGTGCCTTGCCCCGGAAGCTATCGCACCACGCATCTGGGATGCAGCGGCTACCATGGCCGATCGCATGGCCCGCTGGGTCGCTGATGACTGGCAGATTCGGACAGAGGCCGATCTTGATCGCTACACATTTGGAGTGGCAGGCGCGGTCGGATTGCTGCTCTGTGACCTGTGGGCCTGGTTCGACGGGGTGCAAATGAGTCGCACGCACGCTATCCAGTTTGGTCGGGGGCTGCAGGCCGTCAATATGCTGCGCAATCGTGACGAAGACCTGGCCCGTAATGTGGATTATTTTCCATCCGGTTGGACTCAAGAGCATATGCGGGAATATGCGCACTACAATCTCTCGCAGGCCGAGGCCTATACAAGGACTTTACCGCCTGGTCCTGTTACGTACTTTATCAAGATCCCGCTTGTGCTGGCCTACGAGACGCTCAAGGCTCTTGCTCGTGGCGAATCCAAGCTCAGCCGAAGTGCTGTACTTCAACTCATTCAAGACATCCATCAAGGCTGACCAGGTCTGATTGTGCTTACTCACCGTCTGTGATTTAAGAAGGAAGGGTCTATGAAAGATATGTATGACGTGGCAGTTGTGGGAGCTGGCCCAGGCGGATCAGCTGCTGCGCACTACTTAGCTAAAGGTGGGTTAGATGTACTGCTCCTGGACAAATTCAGCTTTCCGCGTGACAAAACCTGCGGCGATGCCCTGACGCCTCGCGCGCTGAGGGTGCTGGACGAGATGGGTATCCTGGACGAATTGCTCCGCGTTGGTTATCGCCTCAATGGAGTAGAGCTGATTGCGCCTAAAGGTCACTCGGTCGAGGTACCGGTGCCCAAAAAGGATGGTAGAACCGATTATGTACTGATTGTTCCCCGCTTGATCCTCGACAATATTATTCTCCGGCGGTCGGTGACCAGTGGGGTGCATTTCGAGAGCCCGGTTCGCGTGAATGACATCGAACGGGACGTGAAAGGGATAATAGTCAAAGGCGAGTACCGCGGGCGGGCGGTCTCCTACAAAGCGCGCATGGTGATTATCGCCACCGGAGCCAACATCAAGCTGTTATTGCAAATGGGCCTGCTCAAGAAGCCTCCCTTGATGATGCTGTGCGCTCGTGCCTATTTTGAAGGCATGAGGAGCATGAGCGACCTGGTTCAATGCCACTTCGACGGCGTGCCGCTGCCTGGCTATGGCTGGGTGTTCCCCCTCTCAGATTCATCTGCCAACATCGGCGCGGGCTTTTTCCGTTCCGGCTGGACGGCCCGATGGATGCCTGCCACAGCTCGGCAGGCATTTGATACCTTCATCCAAACCCCGTTGCTCCAAAACATACTCAGCGGTGCTCAACGTGCCGGTCCAATCAAAGGGTACCCATTACGGGTGGATTTCGCGAGTGCGCCAACTTTTGGCGACGGGGTAATGCTTGTTGGAGAGGCTGCAGGACTGGTAAACCCGGTGACAGGTGAGGGAATTGACTATGCGCTGGAGTCGGCCAAGATAGCTGCGGAACACCTATTGAGCATGTTTGCGGCAGGTGACCTGTCGGGCAAGCATCTTGAAGCGTATGACCAGTTGTTACGCCGGCGCTATCTAGACCTGTTCGTGTTGTGCAATCGATTGCGTTTTGTGTACCTCAATCCCCTGGTTCTGAACCGGGTTGTGACCTCGGCGGGCCGTGACCAGGATCTCATGAGGATCTTTATGAATATTGTGATCGAGAATCAGGACGCCTATGAAGGCCTTACCCCCAAAACGATGCTGAAGGTTGTTTTCTCTTGAGACCATACCGACTTTGTGCCATACTTTAAGCACCGTTGAAAAGATGATTTATGTTATGAAGGGGGTTGCGCGCATGCGAGTCGGAGTTGGTCTGCCATCAGGTATCCCAGGGGCAAGCGGCGAACTGGTGCTGGAATGGGCGCGCCGTGCGGATGAAGGCCCCTTTTCCAGCCTGGGGGTGATTGATCGCCTCGTCTACGACAGCTACGACCCGCTGATCACGCTCGCGACTGTGGTCGGTACCACCACGCGCATCACGCTGGCCACGACCATCATCACCGGCCCGCTCCACAGTGATGCGCTGCTGGCGAAGATGACGGCCTCGCTTGATGCTCTCTCAGGCGGAAGGCTCGTGCTCGGGCTGGCGGTGGGCGCGCGCCGGGAGGACTACGTGGCGGCAGGCATCGATTATCGTGGGAGAGGCAAGCGGCTGACGGAGCAGCTTATCAATCTGCGCGAGACGTGGGAAGAAGGCGTTATCTGCCCTCATCCGGTGAGTAGCCGCGGCCCGGCGCTGCTGATCGGCGGGCTGAGCGACGCCGGTTACGCGCGCATGTCGCGCTACGCAGACGGCTACGTGCATGGCGGTGGGCCGCCGAGGGCATTCGCGCGTGCCGCGGACAAGGCTCGCGCCGCGTGGCGAGATGCGGGACGGCCCGGCGAGCCGCAGTTGTGGGCGCAGGGCTACTTCGCGCTTGGCGACGAGGCTGAGATCGAGCGAGGCCGCCGCTACATGCGCAACTACTATGCATTCGTCGGCCCCTTCGCCGAACGCATCGCAGCCGAAATGCTAGCCACGCCGCAAGCTATCGCGCAATTCCTGCGCGGCTACGAAGAAGCCGGGTGCGACGAGATAGTGATGTTCCCCGCGCTCGCAGGGATCGAGCAGTTGGAGCGCCTGGCGGGCGTCCTGGACCGGCTGGGCAGAAGCGTGACGAGCCTGGGGAGCGGGATATGAAGATTGCCATCCTCGGCGGGGGTCCGGCGGGACTGTACGGCGGGCTGCTCATCAAAAAGGCCCACCCGGCGCACGACATCACAGTCATCGAACGTAACGCCGCCGACGTGACCTATGGCTGGGGCGTCGTCTTCTCAGACCGCACGCTGGCCTCGTTCCAGCGTGCCGATTACAGGTCCTACGAACAGATCACCAACCAGTTCGTCATCTGGGACGACATCGACATCTACTATCGAGACGAAACTATGCAGTGTGGCGGGCACGTCATCTCGGGCATCGCGCGCAAGACGCTGCTGCATATCCTGCAACAACGCTGCGAGGAACTGGGCATCTCCATGCAATTCAGCCGGGAGATCAACGATCTCGCCGAACTGGCGCCCTTTGACCTGGTGATCGCGGCGGATGGCGTTAACAGCATCGCGCGCAAGACGTACGCTGAACACTTCCAGCCATCCATCACGCTGGGCAGGGCCAGGTACATCTGGCTGGGCGCCGACAAGGTGCTGGACGCCTTCACCTTTATTTTCCGCGAGAACGAATACGGCCTGTTTCAAGTACACGCCTATCCCTTCAGCGGCACGGCCAGCACCTTCCTGGTCGAGTGCGACGAAACGTCCTGGCTCAACGCCGGGCTTGACCGCGCCGACGAGGCGCAGAGCCTGGCCTACTGCCAGCACCTGCTGGCTGAGAATCTGAGCGGCGCGCGGCTGCTCTCCAACAATTCAAAGTGGATCAGCTTCCCAACGCTCACCACGAAGCACTGGCACTATCGCAATATCGTGCTGGTGGGTGATGCCGCGCACACGGCGCATTTCTCGATAGGCTCGGGCACCAAGCTGGCGATGGAGGATGCCATCGCGCTCGCTGGCGCGCTCGAACAATATGCCGACCTGGGAAGCGCGCTCAACGCCTACGAGATGGAACGCAAGCCGGTCGTCGAGGTTTTCCAGCGCGCCGCGGCCGAGAGCCAGGCCTATTTCGAGACGATCAAGCGCTACCTCGGCCTTGAACCGATGCAATTCGCCTTCCACCTGCTCACGCGCAGCGGCAGGATTACGTATGATGACCTGCGCTTCCGCGATGTGCGCTTCGGCGAGGCCGTCGATCGCTGGCACGCCGAACAGGCCATCGAAAGGGCAAGTATGCCAGGCCAGGACGCTGCAAGCGATGGTGAGGCAAAGGTGTTTCGACCAATCTTCGCTCCCTCGCCCATGTTCACACCGTTCCCCCTGGGCTCGCTCAGGCTGGCCAACCGCCTTGTCCTCCAGCATGACCCGCACTCACCGGATAGGGCCCACACAGCTCATAATGGCGTCCCGGCTAAGGCATATCAAGACCATCTCATCGCACTCGCACAGAGGGGCGCAGCAATGGTGCTCACGGAAGCTGTAGCTGTTTCGCCGGACGGTCGCATCACCCCGGACAACGCCGGCCTCTATGATCGAGAGTCGCTGGCAGCGTGGGGATACGCTGTTGAGCAGGTCCACAAACACTCGGCTACAATCGTAGCGATTGAACTCAACCATGCCGGCCGCCGGGGTTCAACGCGCCCGCGCGCAGAGGGCCTTGATCGACCATTGCGCGAGGGGAACTGGCCGCTTCTCTCAGCCTCGGCCCTGCCCTATTCGCCGCGCGGCCAGGTACCCGCGGCATTGGACCAGAGCGCCATGGAACGCGTCAAGCATGACTTTACCCGCGCGACCTGGATGGCGCGCGACGCAGGCTTTGATTTGCTCCAACTGAACATGGCGCATGGCTACCTGCTGGCAAGCTTTCTATCACCGCTCACCAACCGGCGAGGCGACGAGTACGGGGGAAATCTTTCGAACAGGGTGCGCTTCCCCCTGGCAGTATTCGACGATGTGCGCGCCACGTGGCCGAAAGAGAGGCCGTTATCGGTTGCTCTCACAGCCAGCGACTGCGTCGCTGGTGGATTTACCACCGAGGAGGCAGTCGCGGTCGCCAGAATGCTGAAGGAGCATGGTTGCGATATCATCGAGGTGCACGCCGGACAGACCACGCCTGCAAGCGAACCGGCATACGGGCGTGGTTTCCTGACCTCTTACAGCGAGCGTATCCGCAACGAGGCCGGTATTGCTACCATCGTCGGGGGCTACCTGGCGACGAGCAACATGGTGAATACCGTTATCGCGGCAGGTCGCGCAGATCTGTGTATAGTAGATTTCAAAGAGGAGTAGCCTATGTCAAACCAGGATACACTTCCCCTCGAAGGCCAGCGGGCCATCGTGACGGGTGCCGGGCGCGGCATCGGACGCGCCATCGCAATTGGGCTGGCCCAGGCTGGAGCCGACGTCGGCATAACGGCCCGCACGTGGGAAGAGCTCAACGAAGTTGGCGAGCAGATTCACGGTACATATGGGCGGCATTGTTCTTCAATCACCTGCGACGTAACCGATCCAGAGCAGGTGAAAGAAATGGCCTCGGCTCTAATCGGCAGCCTGGGCGGCATCGATATGCTGGTGAACAATGCGGGGAACGCCGGGAGCCACAAGTTCCTGACCCACCCGGACGAGCTGTGGCACCGCATGATCGATATCAACCTCAACAGCGTCTACTACGTCACGAAAGCGGTGCTGCCGGCGCTGGTTGAGCAGCGCTCCGGGCGCATCATCACGATCGCCTCCCTCGCCTCGCGCATCGGAGGCAGCTATATCGCCGCTTATACCGCCGCGAAACATGGCGTGCTTGGCCTGACGCGCGCGCTCGCCGCCGAGTTGATGCAGTACAACATTACGGTCAACGCCATCTGCCCGGGCTACGTCGATACGCCCATGACCGATGGCAGCGTCGCCAACATCGCCTCCCGCACCGGCATGAGCGAGGCACAGGCGCGCGAAACGCTGGCGAAGACCAGCCCGCAGGGCCGCCTGATCGAGCCGGAGGAAGTGGCCGCCATCGCCGTCTTCCTGGCGCAGGAGAGCAGCAAGGGCATCACCGGCCAGGCCATCAACATCGACGGCGGCGCCGTGATGTCATAGGCAGAAGAGCGGGCAGGAGCATTGCTATGGACTACGATTTTCTCTACGAGGTGGCCGACGGGGTCGCGACCATCACGCTCAACCGCCCGGAGGTGATGAACGCGCTGACCTTCGAAGTCTACGCACAACTGCGCGACCTCTTCGCGTCCCTGCGCAGCGATGACGCCGTGCGCGCCGTCATCCTCACGGGCGCGGGCGACAATTTCTGCTCCGGCGGCGATGTGCATAAGATCATCGGGGAGTTGTTCCGGCGCGATATGCGGGGCCACCTGGAGTTCACGCGCATGACCGGGGCCGTGGTGCAGAACATGCGCCTGCTCGACAAGCCCATCATCGCGGCCCTGAACGGCATGACTGCCGGCGCCGGCGCGGTGCTGGCGCTGGCCTGCGACCTGCGCATCGCCTCCGAACGCGCGCGCTTCGCCTTCCTCTTCACGAAGGTGGGCCTGACCGGCGCCGATATGGGGGCGGGCTATCTCCTGCCGCGCGTGGTCGGCCTGGGACGCGCCTTCGAGCTGCTGCTGCTCGGCGATACCATCGATGTCGCGACCGCCGAGCGCTACGGGCTGGTGAACCGCGTCGTGCCCCACGAGGAATTGCTGCCGGCCGCGCGCGAGTGGGCGAAGCGCCTGGCTGACGGCCCGACCCTGGCGATCTCGATGACCAAGCACATGCTGAACCACGAACTCAACATGGACCTGGCCTCCGCCATCGAAGCCGAGGCGCAGGCCCAGGCGCTGATGCTGATGGGCGAGGACCACCGCAAGTTCTACGAGGCGTTTCAAGCCAGGCAGAAACGGACCGGGTGACATGTAAAATGGAAGGTAAGCCCGTCTGGTGCTATGATTACGTCATTGTGGGAGGAGGAACAGCTGGAGCGGTCGTCGCGGCCCGGCTTGCAGACCGTCCCGACCTTACTGTCTGCCTGATCGAAGAGGGGCCTTCGGACCACGACAGGCCGGAAGTTTTAGCAATGAAAAACTGGCCTGAGCTCCTGGGGACGGCGCTCGATTACGACTATACCATCGAAAAGCAGGAGCGGGGCAATTCGCTCATCCGCCACAGCCGTGGCCGCGTACTGGGCGGGTGCAGTTCCCACAATTCCTGCATTGCTTTTCGTGCGCCAGATGAGGATATGAATGCCTGGGAGCAACTGGGGTGTGATGGATGGAATGCAGGCAGCACCAGGAAATACTTTGATAGGGTTTGGAGCCAGGTATCGATCGAATCATCCCCTCCTCTGCATCCACTCAGCCGTTCTTTTCTGGAAGCAGCCCGGCAGGCCGGATTTTCTCTTGCTTCCTTTAATACGGACGGGGGGTTGCATGAAGGCGCCGGCATCTTTCACTTAAACAGCAGGAATGGCCTCCGTCAGTCAAGCGCTCAGGCGTACCTGCATCCAGCACTGAAATTCGCGAAGAACCTGACCGTCCTGACACATACCCGGGCATATAAAATCCTGCTCGACGACAACAGAAGCGCGTACGCTGTTGAAACAGAGGCCGGTACCATCGAGGCAACAAGGGAAATTATCCTCTGCTGCGGCGCCTTCGATACGCCCAGGCTCCTCTTACTGTCAGGGATAGGACCACCGCAACATCTACAAGAGCTAGGTATTCCCGTAAACGTAGATCTGCCGGGGGTTGGGGCGCATCTCATCGATCACCCGGAGGGGGTGATTCATTGGGAGGCCAATCAAGCCGTCACGGACGACACGACCCAGTACTGGGAAGTCGGGCTTTTTGCTAACATCCTGCACACTTCCACTCTTCCCGATCTCATGTTCCATTTTGGACTGATCATTTTTGATTTGAATACGCGGCCCCTGGGGTATCCGACGGCGTCACATGGATTTTCTATGACGCCAAATGTTCCACGCGCGAAGAGTGAAGGTGTCCTCAGGCTACGCTCCGCCAACCCGGACGACCCGCCCTTGATTGATTTTCGCTACTTTAGCGATCAAGAAGGATACGATGAGACCCTGCTGCTCGCGGGAATTAAGCTGGCGCGAACAATTGCTGAACAGCCGGCATTACAGCGTTGGATCAAAAAAGAACTCGCCCCGGGGAAGGATGTGCAGAGCGATGCAGACCTTGTTGAATACGCGCGCCGCACCTCAAACACCGTCTACCACCCGGCGGGTACCTGTAAAATGGGGAATGCTGGCGATTCCTTGACCGTCGTTGATCCACAATTGCGCGTCAGAGGTGTGAATAATTTGAGAGTAGCGGACGCATCGATCTTCCCCGCGATGATCAGCGTCAACCCATGCATGACTTGTATGATGATCGGCGAGAAGTGCGCCGATCTGCTCGTGTGGGCATGAGCAGGGCAAACATGATAGAATGATTTCAAAAGAGGAGGGAAGAGGCATGGGAAAAGACATCATCAACCCGCCATCGCTGGCGCGGCCCACCGGCTTCAGCCACGGTATTCTTACGACGGGCGGGCGCCTGCTCTTCCTGGCCGGGCAGACGGGCAGCGACGCCAGAGGGCACATTACCGCGCCGGGAGACCTGGTAGCCCAGTACGAGCAGATCATGCGCAACCTCCAGGCGGTCGTCGCGTCGGCAGGCGGCGCGATGCAGGATATCACCAAGCTCAATATTTTCGTGCGCGACCGCGACGACTACCTGGCGCACCTCAAGCCGCTCGGGCAGGTGCATCGCGCCTTCTTCGGCGCCTACTACCCGGCGATGGCGTTGTTCGAGATTTCGAGATTATTCCAGGATGATGCGCTGGTCGAGATAGAAGGCCTGGCCGTGATCGAGTAAAAGGAAAGCTGCATGGACTTTGAACTGACCCCCGCTCAGCAGCGCATCCAGACCCAGGCGCGTCGCTTCGCCGAAGAGGAAGTCGCGCCAATCGCGCGCGAGGCCGACGAAAAGGGCATCTTCCCGAAGCACCTGGTCAGGCGCATGGGCGAACTGGGCTTCCTGGGCGGACCGCTTGATCCTGCTTACGGCGGCTCCGGCATGGACTTCGTCAGCTACGCGCTGCTGTGCGAGGAGATGGGGCGCGCCGACTCGTCCGTACGTGGTTTTTTGACCGTGCATACCAGCCTGGTCTCGCTCTGCATCCAGGACTGGGGCAGCGAAGAGCAGAGGCGCGCCTACCTGCCGCGCCTGGTGAGCGGTGAGTGGATCGGCTGCTACGCCCTCACCGAACCGAACGCGGGCTCTGACGCCGCCAGTATGGAGACGACCGTCACCGAGCAGGGCGACTCCTACCTGCTCAATGGAGAGAAAATCTGGATCACCAACGGCACCAGCGCGCATGTCGCTATCGTCTTCGCCAGCATGGATCGCGCGCTGCGTCACAAGGGCATCTGCGCCTTCCTGGTGGAGACCGATACGCCCGGCTTTCAGCGCGAGCCGATGGCGGGCAAGGAATTGGGGCATCGCGCCTCGGAGCACGCGCACATCACCTTGCGCGAGTGCCGCGTGCCGAAAAGCGCGCTGCTGGGCAGGCCGGGAGAGGGCTTTACGGTGGCCATGTCCGCGCTGGATCGCGGTCGGCTGGGAGTCGCGGCGGGCGCGGTCGGCGTGGCGCAGGCCTGTCTCGACGCCTGCATTGCCTTCACCACGCAGCGCCGCCAGTTCGGTCAGCGCATCGCCGATTTCGAGATGATCCAGGCAGCCCTGGCGGACATGGCCGCCGACGTGGAGGCGGCGCGCCTGCTGGTCTACCGTGCCGCGTGGGTCAAGGACCAGGGCCAGCCAGCCACGAAAGCTACCTCGATCGCCAAGCTCTTCGCGACCGAGGCCGCCATGCGCGCCGCCTCGCAAGCGGTGCTGCTGCACGGCAATCGCGGCTACTCCAACGAGTACGCGGTCGAGCGCTACTACCGCGACATCAAGGGCCTGCAGATTTACGAGGGAACCAGCCACATCCAGCGTGTGATCATCGCCCGCGAACTGGTCGGGCGGGATAGAAAGTAGCGCGATGGATAGAGACGGATAGACACCGCGGTCTGATCATTACTGCATTGAAGGAGGAACAAACGATGTCATATTCAGCCCACGTCGATACCTTCGCGCGCGACAATTTACCCCCGCGCGACCAGTGGCCCGACCTGATCTTCACCATCCCGGAGGTACAGTATCCCGAGCGTCTGAACTGCATGGCGGAACTGCTGGACGAGCATGTACGCCAGGGGCGAGGAGACCGCCCGGCGGTCTACGGCGCGGAGGGCGTCCTGACCTACGCGCAGTTGCAGGCGCAGGTAGACAGGGTGGCGCACGTGCTGACGCACGACATGGGGCTGGTCCCCGGCAACCGGGTGCTGCTGCGCGGTGCGAACAATCCCATGATGGCCATCTGCTGGTGCGCCGTGGCCAAGGCCGGGCTGATCGTGGTGGCAACCATGCCCCTGCTGCGCGAAAAAGAGCTGGTGGACATTATCGAGAAGGCGCAGGTCAGCGCCGCCATCTGTGACCGCCGGCTGGATACCGAACTGCTGGCGGCACAGCGCCGCTGCCCGGTCCTCCAACAGATCGTGTATTTCAATGATCCTTCTCCCGAGGGGCTGGAGGCGCGTATGGGGACCTGGGACGAGCCGTTCAGCGCGGTGGAGACCGCCGCCGATGACACTGTGCTGATCGCCTTCACCTCCGGCTCGACGGGCCAGCCGAAGGCGACCATGCATTTTCATCGCGACATGCTGGCGATCTGCGACAGTTTCCCCAGGTCAATCCTGCACATGACGGCTGATGACACCTGCATCGGGACGCCGCCGCTGGCCTTCACCTTTGGGCTGGGCGCGCTGCTGCTCTTCTCGATGCGTGTGGGTGGCGCTACCGTCTTGCTGGAGCAATTGACGCCCGAGAAACTGCTCGCGGCAGCCGGCGAGTACCGCGCGACCATGATCTGGTCCTCCCCCGTCTTTTATCGTCAGATGGCGTACATCGCTGACAGGTTTGACCTCTCGTCGGTGCAGCAGAGCGTTTCCGCGGGCGAGGCGCTGCCGGTTTCAACGCGCACATTGTGGCGCGACGCGACGGGCATGGAGATCGTCGACGGCATCGGCTCAACCGAGATGCTGCATATCTTCATCGCCGCGGCCGGCGCCGATGTACGACCGGGCGCCACAGGCAAGGCGGTCCCGGGCTACCAGGCGTGTATCCTCGACGATGATGGACAGCAGTTGCCGCCAGGCTCGGTCGGCCGGCTGGCCGTGAAAGGACCAACCGGGTGCCGCTACCTGGCCGACGAGCGCCAGCGCACCTACGTGCAGTGGGGCTGGAACCTCACCGGCGACGCGTACCTGATGGATGAGGATGGCTATTTCTGGTTCCAGGCGCGCACCGACGATATGATCATCACAGCAGGCTACAACGTCGCCGGTCCGGAGGTCGAGGGAGCCCTGCTCATGCATCCCTCCGTGTCCGAGTGCGCTGTAGTGGGCGTGCCAGACCCGGAACGCGGCACGATCATCAAGGCCTTCGTGGTGCTTAGCCCAGGCTATAGCGGGGACGCCGCCCTGGTAAAGACGCTGCAGGACTTCGTCAAACAAAGCATCGCGCCCTACAAATACCCGCGCGCTATCGAGTTCACCGAGGCCCTGCCGCGCGCCGGCACAGGCAAGATCCAGCGCTTCAGGCTGCGCCAGTAAGAGCAGGACGCTGTCGATGGCTGAGAGGGCAAAGGGACAGCCAGAAGCGGATCACGTCTCGGCTTATTAGGCCCACCGACGAAATTTACAACGCGATGTGGAGATCATTGCCTGGGTATGAGGCAGAGAAAGAGGGAGCATATGGCTGAGCAGGGACCACTTTCAGGAAGGCTGCTTGGGAATCGGTATCAACTTGGCGTGCGGCTGGGTACTGGCGGTTTTGCGGATGTCTATATAGGTGAGCATATTCATCTCAAAACTCAATGCGCTGTCAAAGTGTTGCATACCCTCTTGAGCGGAGAGGATATCGAAAAGTTTCGCGATGAGGCGCGTCTTGTTGCTCATCTGGAACACCCCAACATCCTGAAAGTTCGCGATTTTGATCTAGAAGATAGCACGCCCTTTCTGGTCATGGACTATGCCCCCCATGGCTCTCTGCGGCAACGTCACCTCCGCGGCGAGCGCCTGCCGCTTTCCACACTTGTTTCCTATGTGCAGCAGATTGCTGACGCCTTACAATATGCCCATGACGAAAGGGTGATTCACCGCGACATCAAGCCTGAAAACCTGCTGCTAGGGCGCAGTAACAACATCTTGCTCAGCGATTTTGGCATTGCTGTCGTGGCGCAGAGTGCCAGCCAGCAATATACACAGGGCATTGCTGGCACACCAGCCTACTCTGCTCCAGAGCAACTTCTGGGCAGGCCACATCCAGCGAGCGATCAATATGCGCTAGGCATCGTCATTTATGAATGGTTGGCAGGTGTGCTTCCATTTCAGGGCGCACCTTGGGAGGTTATTTCCCAACACCTGTATACCCCCCCTTCCTCCCTCCTTGATAAAGTTCCTGGCCTTGCCCCAGCAGTGGAGCAAGTGGTGTTCACGGCCCTTGCCAAAACTCCATCTGAGCGCTTTAAGCATGTGCGAGCCTTTGCCACCGCATTAGCATCTGCCTGCCAACCAGCAGTTGCTCCCACCATACCTCCACCTCCAGCGCAGCCTGGCCCTGCCACCGGGCCAACAACCCCAGCCGTTTCCCCACCAATTGGCACAGCCTCATGGCCGCCGCCGGGAACGTCTACGGTGCCAGATGCTTCGAGTGGTAGTCCTTTGCTCTCTAAGAGAAGACCACCATCACCAGTGCCAGGCGCGCTGCCGAGAGGCACCACGCTTGTTATCTACAAGCCCTCCGAGGAGCCCGTTCCGGGAGATTCGTCTGATAGGCAACAGCGGGACTTAAAGAGGTGGTTTGCTCTAGCCTGGTCGCCCGATGGGCAGCGGATTGCCTGTGGCAGCACTTGGGAGTATACATATTATGTCTACGGCGACGGACTGCATCGTGTGGCAGGGAGAGTTGAGGTTTGGGATGTGATCACAGGGAAAACCTTAGAAGTATATAGCACTGGGGATTTTCCGTTTGAAGGTTTATTTGAAATTGTCTGGTCTCCTGATGGAAAATACGTTGTTGTGTTAGGACAGAAAGCGCTGATTTGGGCGTGGAAGGCAAAGAAAGAGATCAAACGAAAGGTCAAGGAAGGGATTTTCCGGCTTCGTGAGCGAGAGGTGGTAGAGTCGGTAGAGCCTCTGGTGGAAACTTTTGGTGGTTATTCTCATTCTTCTGATCCTGAGATTTCTCACCCCAGTGTATTACTCTGGTCGCCTGACTTATCAAAAGTCGCTGCCCTGGGCTACGGTGCCCGCTCCGGTGGAACTACTGGATTACAGGTTGTAGCGTTAAGAGAACGCGAGCCTATCGTGCAGAAGTCTGTATCTGCAAGAGATTGCAATGGTGATGCTGTAGCCTGGTCGCCTGATAGTACGCGCATCGCCTGGGGCACTGGGAACGAGATTCCAGTGTGGGATGTGAGAAATCCAGAGCAGGAGGGCCACCATCTGCTGACTTATCGCGAACATCGTAGCCCTGTCGCTGCGGTGAGTTGGTCTCCTGATGGTAAGCAGATCGCTTCGAGGAGCGAAGATGGCAGCGGATTGCTATGGGATGCCGAACGCGGACAGACGCTGGGAACGTTTACTGGCCCTGCTGAGAAAATAAAAGACCCGTCTGCTCTTCAGCGAGTGCTATTTGGAACAGCGATTTCGCCTGATGGTACATTGAAGGCTATCCCAACGGACGATGGGATAGAACTACAGACGGTGGCGGATGGTACTACAGTTTTTGTGTATCGTGAGCATTGCAGCGATAAGACGGCCCAACATTGGAGTCCTGAAGTGAAGGCGCGGGCTTGGTCGCCGGATGCGGCACGCTTTGCCTTTGCACGCTTTGATGGGAAAATCTATGTCTTGCAAGCAGTTTAACTGACCTCATATCATCCCCTGCCATCATGTCCGGCTCTATGGCAAGCGCTCAGCGGTCTCTTAGCGTTGTAAATTTCGTCGGTGGGCCTAATAGGCCGTCCCGCTAGAGCGGCAAATGGAATGTGCCGATAATGCTCGTTGCCCCCAGTACATGGCCTCCGATGGCGCTGATCACGTCGTCGAATTGGAGGCCCTTAGCGCCGACATGCGCCAGGTTCACGGCGTAGAGCAAGAAGAGATAGTGATGGGTTTCACCGGTGGCCGGTGGACAAGGGCCACCGTATCCGATGAAGCCAAAGCTATTCGTTCCCTCGGTGAAGGCATGATTCCCCTCCAGTTCGCGTGCACTGGCGGGAATATTGTAGACAATCCAGTGGTGGAAGCCGCCCGCGATCGGCGCGTCATAGTCTGACATGAGCAGCACAAAGCTCATTGTCCCCGCCGGCACATTTTTCCAGTCAAGCTCCGGGGCGATATTAGAGCCGGTGCAGCCGAAGCGATTGATCTCCTGTTTTGTTGAGAGCGGCCCGCCGTCGTGGAAGTTCGGGCTGGTGATGGTAAATGGATGAAGCGCGTTACTTGAAGCCAGGGCTACATGGGTCATTCGTGAGAGTGAGAGCACCAGAGACAGCGCGAGCAGGCCAAGCACAAGCATACCTGTACCTGCCAGCACCAGGATTTTCTGCGAGAGAGGCTTTGCGAAGCGATGCGTGTTGCGCATAACAACATCCTTTCTTCAGTTTGCTGAAAAAGCATGTGCTCCAGTGCCCGGAACCGTTTCCAGGCACTAGAGCGGCCAATCAGGTCACTAGCGGCTCACAATTGCTTTAAAGCTGCGAAGACGCGCTCAGGCGTCATGGGGATCTGCTCCATGCGCACGCCGACCGCGTCCCGTATGGCGTTGGCGATGGCGGCGGCTACCGGCACCACGGGCGGTTCACCTACGCCTTTAGCGCCGAACGGGCCAAGCTCTGACGGCACCTCGACCAGCAGCGGTGTGATGGCGGGCACATCCTGGCTGTGCGGCAGAGCATAGTCCATCAGCGTCGAGGTGATCAACTGCCCGCCCTCGTCGTACAGCATGCCCTCGAACAGTGCCCAGCCGATGCCCTGGACTACCCCGCCGTGGATCTGACCCTCCACCTCCGCCGGGTTGATGGCGCGGCCCACGTCCTGCGCCGCCACGTAGTCGAGGACGCGCACCTCGCCGGTCTCGGGATCGACGGCGACCTTCGCCACGTGCGCCGTGTACATCGGCGAGGAAACGCGGTTGGCCGAGCGCCCTCGACCGAGGACCGGCTCATAGGGCGCACCGAAGCGCATGGTGTTCGAGGCGATCTGCTGCAAGGCGATAAACTTCTCGGGCACCCCCTTGACCATCACCCTGCCGTCGCGCAGTTCCAGGTCCCCGGCGGCTGCCTCCAGCATCTCAGCCGCGATGGCGAAGACCTGCGAACGCGCATCGCGAGCCGCCGCAAGTACCGCCGATCCCACCGTGTAGGTCGTCTTGCTGCCGGCGGAAAGGCCACTGTAGGGCATCGCGTCGGTACTATCGTGCGTCAGGTTCACCGCCCCTACGGGAGTGTTCAGCTCCTCGGCGGCGATCAGCGCCAGCGAGGCGTCCGAACCGGAAACATCGACGCTGCCAACCACGATGGTGAAGCTGCCGTCCTGCTCCAGGCGGCAGAGGGCCGCGGCGGGCTCCGTGCCACCACCCCAGCCACCGACGGCGAGGCCAATTCCGACCTTCCAGCGCTTCAGTTCTTCCGGCGCCTGCTGCCTGGCCTGCGCGCGTTGCGCCCACAACGGGTGCCGCTCGATCTGCTCGAGGCACTCCAGCAGGCCGATACGCGGCCAGCGGCCCTGCCTGGCGCTTGGGTCGCCTTGCTTGAGCGCGTTGATCTGGCGGAAGCGCAGTGGGTCCATCTCGAGCCGCTGGCAGAGCTCCTGCACCGTCGATTCCATAGCGAAGTAGACCTGCGGACCGAAGGGGGCGCGGTAGGCGCCGGTGCCCGGCTTGTTGGTCTGCACTACCAGGCAGTGGACATCCAGATTGGGACAGCGATAGGCCCCCGCGAAGTGGAAGCTGCTAAAGCCGGCGAGGGGATTGGGGTAGGCTCCCGCATCAATAATCAGGCTGGCCTGGATAGCGGTCAGCGTGCCGTCGCTCTTCGCACCCAGTTTGACGCTGATCAGCGCTTGCGGCGCAGGGTTGCCGGCCAGCAGGTCTTCATGGCGCGTGTAGACCAGGCGTACCGGCCTGCGCAGGCGCCGCGCGACGGCCGCAACAAGCGGCTCCAGCAGCGTCTCCTTCCCGCCGAATCCACCGCCGATTGGCACCGGCTCGACGCGGATCTGCCGCTCGGGCATCTGGAGCGCCCTGGCGACCTCCGAGCGTACGTTGAACAGCCCCTGCGTGCTAGGCCAGATCACGAGGTGATGGCCGGAGGAGCTGGGCGCGACGGTGACAGTGTGCGGCTCCATGTAGGACTGGTGGACCGGGTGGGTGCGATAGCTGCACTCGACCACCACTTCGGCCTCGCGCAGGCCCGCCTCAATATCACCCATCTTCAGAGGAGACGTCAGGCTGACATTCTGCGAAAGCCCTTCTCGCTCGCCCGGCGTTATCTGAGGGAATCCCGTGAAGCCACCCTCATGAGCAAAGGCTTCGACGTCACGAAACGCGCGTGCCAGGGGCGCGTTTGGCCGTGTGGCCGTCTCCGGATCAACTACGGCAGGCAGCGGGTCGTAGTCGACCTCTACCGCGTCGGCCCCATCCTGCGCGATGGCCTCCGTCTCTGCGACCACGATGGCCACGGGGTGCCCACACCACGCGGCTTCTTGCCGCGCCAGCGGCGTCTGAGCGCGGGAGGACAGCTCCACCTGGGCCATCCCCAGCGTATCGGCAGTAAAAACAGCCACGACGCCGGGCAGGGACAGGGCAGCGGATATATCGATGTTCAAGATGCGTGCATGGGCATACGGGCTGGTGACCAGGCGGGCATGTAGCATGCCTTGTGGAGACTGGTCCCCGGCGTAACGAGCCCGCCCGGTCACCTTGTCAGGGCCGTCCTGGCGGGGAAGAGATGTGCCGACTTGAGTTGTCTGCGTTTGCCGCGGCGCGCTTTGTACCATATGGAACGTTTCTCCTTTGCTATGGAACCCACGCTGCATTGTGCAACAATTACCCCAGAAAACGCAAGAGAGTAGCCATGGCCTAGCGGGGCACAGCACCCAGCGCGCGAATATAGCGGTCGGCCGAACGCAGAACGGCCTGGTGGGCGTCAGGCGCAACGATGCGCTCGAACCAGGCCCCGTACAGCCGCTCGAAGCGGTACGGCGCAATCGTATCCTTGATACGCTGAACTTCCGCGGCGGGAAGCGGGATCAGGTTGGGGTAGCTGTACATGAAACTGACCCACTGGCGGTCGGCGACAACCTGGATGATATCGCCTGAGAGCAGCGCGCCTCTGCCTTCCGCACCCTCCTTCCAGTGCAGGACCGTGCCGCCGTGGAAATGCCCTCCCAGACGGATCAAGAGCAGGTCGTCGGATAGCTTATAGGTCTCGCCCGACCAGAAGCGAATGCGCTCGCTCGGGCGCATCACCCACTGGCGGTCCGCCTCGTGGAGGTAGATGGGGATGTCGAAGCGCTCGGCCCACTCCACCATCGTCGAGTAGTAGTGCGGGTGTGAGATGGCGATAGCGCTGAGTCCGCCCAGGCGCTCAATGCCCGCCACTGTTTCGTCATCGATCAGGCTCATACAGTCCCACAGGACATTGCCCTGGGCGCCTTGCACCAACAGCGCGCGTTCACCGATGGCGAAAGAAGGAGTCGTCCCGATGCCGGTCAGGCCTGGCTCATGTTCCCGAAACTCGTTTCGAAAGCCATTCCTGGACATCTGGGCCAGCGTCGTCCACTCTTGCCCGTTGTAGCCGATATACTGGCGTTCATCACTGCAAATGGGGCAGGATTGTGGCGGCAGCTCGCCCGGGGGAAACTGCGTCCCGCAGGTCTGGCATATCCATTTTTCCATCAAAAGCTCTCCTCGTATACTCGATGGTGACTGATATCTAGAGTATAGCTGAGAGAAGCAGGATATGCCCTGTACCTGTAGACGGACTTTACTCTACTTACGTTCAGGTTCCTGGTGAAGGCGTTTTGCCTGGCCCCGGCGACGATGTGGGTGTTGGAGACGGCGTCAGGGTCGGCGAAGGAGACAGCGTTGGGGTGGGAGATGGTGTTGGCGAGGGCGTCGGCGATGGCTTTGGCGTCGGCGTTACTGTGTGAATAGGACTATTCGCGGGAGATGGCGTGAGCGTTGCACCCGCCGAGGGAGTGGGTGTTGCTACGGTCCGTGTGGGCACGGCTTTCGTACCGGCAGGCACTGGCGTAGTACCTGCACCCGGAGACCGCGGAGCAAACCCCCTATAGGCCGTGAGCCCCAGCAATCCAGCAAACAGGAGCAGAACGACCACTAGCGCTGCAAGTGCAAGCGCCCGCAGATTATTCCGGGGACGTGAGCCTGGAGGAGCGATCGCCGGAGCGTTGGCAGAGGTAGGCGCGAACGGGGGTGGTATGCTGCTGTCGGGAGTCTCAGGCGCAGGGCCAAGCACTAAGCGATCGGGCTGATGCGCGAGCGCTGGGACGGGAACAACCGGCGCTGGTACCGGCTGTTGTGCCTGAGTTTCAACCAGGCTCACGGCAAGCAGCGCCGGCAAGGGAAGCACATCCTCAGCCCACTGCCTCTTGAGCCCGGCCTCAAACGCGGCGGCCAGCCTTGAGGCAGTTGCGAAGCGATCTGCCGGCTGCTTGGCGAGCGCTTTGAGAATTGCAGCCTCAGCGGGTTCAGGCAGGTCAGGGCGCAGCAACCGAGGCCGCGGAGGCTCTTCGGTGAGATGTTTCATACCGAGGGTCAGGGGATTGTCGGCGGTGAAAGGAACCTGGCCGGTGACGAGCTGGTACAGCAAGACGCCGAGCGCGTAGATATCCGCTGCCGGCTCCGCAGGCTCCCCCTTGTAGCGCTCAGGGGCCATATAGGCCGGGGTTCCATACATCTTGCCCATCGTGGTTAACGTGGTGGGGGCCTCGTCGACCGCCAGCGAGCCACTGTCGAAGAGATGCACAATGCCGAAATCGGCGAGATACACGTTCCCCTGTTCATCGATGAGCACATTGCCGGGCTTGATGTCGCGATGGACCATCCCAAGGCTATTAGCGTAATCGACCGCGCTCGCGAGCTGGTTCAGATAGCTTGCTACCTGATCCAGCGGCATCGGTTCCTGCTCCTCAGCCATTCGACGCGCTAAGGAGCCACCGGAAATATACGGCATCACCATGTAGAACAGGCCATCCTCTTCCCCATAGCCCAGCACCGGCAAGACATGCGGATGATGTAAGCTGTGAGCCGCCTGGGCTTCGCGCTGGAAGCGGGTCTGAAATGAGACAAACTCATCAGCCATGGTAATATCGGAAGGTAGCAGTATTTTGATGGCTACGCTGTCCTCGGGCTGCTCCAGGCTCCGGGCTAAATAAACGATGCTCATGCCCCCCCTTCCCACTATTTCAAGTAGCCGGTAGCCTGCTATTGTCTTGCCGAGCAAATCATCAGCTTTCATGAGTCAAATGCCATTCCTTCCGCGTCAGTAGTGTTCCCCCTACTCAAGAACACGTTCGAGCCCGCTTATCCAGTCCAGTTGTTAGAACGAATTGACTCCCACTCAGGGAACGAGTTTGCCATTGCTCTATAGAACAAAAGTTTTAGATACTAGCTTCACATCCTTCTACTACCTATTCTCGCTCTTCTCTTTTTATAAGCGAACGATTCTCCCGTCTCTATAGAGTGAGGAGATTTATTTCCAGGCATATTCGCTAGAAAAGGAACCGGCATGGACAATCCAAATGAACTCACCGGCAAGATATTAGGCACCTGCCGGTTAGACCAGATTATCGGGCGGGGAGGATCGAGTGTGGTCTACCTGGCGCAACAGGTGCGCCCGCAACGCCAGGTCGCCGTCAAGATATTGCTGCCCAATCAACTCCCTGGGAGCCAGTTGCACCAGCAGTTCCTGCGGCGCTTTGAATACGAAGCCGATATCATTGCCCGGCTGGAACACGAGCACATCATCCAGATCTACGAATATAACGAGCAGCACGGCTATGCCTACCTGGTCATGCCCTACCTCTCGGGCGGGAATCTGCTGAAATTGCTCAAGCAGCAGGGTCGCCTGTCGCTGCAACAGGCGGCCGGCTGTCTTACCCAGGCAGCAGCCGCGCTCGACTATGCACACGCGAACGGGGTCGTTCACCGCGACTTGAAACCGGGAAATTTTCTCCTACGCCCGAATGGGCGCCTGGTCTTGAGCGATTTCGGCATTGCCCATATTATGCAGCACACCAGCCAGGGGCCGGATTTAACTACGCCCAGCCTGTTGCTTGGAACCCCCGAATACATGGCGCCGGAGATGGCGCGCGGCGAAGCGGTCGACCGCTTCGCGGACATCTATGAACTGGGCATCGTGCTCTACCAACTGTTAAGCGGCGATTTGCCCTTCAAGGGAGAAGCGCCCTACATGATTCTGTTGAAGCACCTGGAAGAACGCGTCCCGCTGCTGCACCCGCTCTACGCCGACATTCCCGCCTCAGTCGATGAGGTGATCCAGCGCGCCGCGGCGAAAAGGCGCGAGGATCGCTACTCTTCAGCAGGACAGATGGCGATGGCGCTGCAATCGGTTCTGAGCGCGCCTCAACAACACGTACCCAGCCTGGCATACGAGTCCGGCATATCAACGGCCGTCACGTATCGGCGGCCGGAACAACAGCGCATTCCCCCGACGCTCGGCGTTATCCATCCTTCTCCCGTCGAAAGGTCGATTGCCGCGCCCGTAACACCGGAGCAGGTTTTCCTGCCAGCCTTCACCCAGGCGATAGGTGGTGCCTCCCGGCAGAGCAGCGAAGAGAGAACCTTCGCATCCTCGGCCACGAGATCGATTGCTCCACCCGTATCTCCGCTGCCACCGAAACGCCGGAGATCGCCGAAATCGTTCGTGCTGCTGATGATCCTGGCGCTAAGCCTGCTCGCCTTCGTCGGCACGGCATTCATGGCGTACGGACAGTTGGCGAATCAGCCTCCCGCGCCGGTCTCGCCCCACATCCCTACTCTCGGAGAGAAGGCCCAGGCGTTAGTGCAGCAGTATTACGCCGACCTCAACAGCCGCAACTACCAGAGGGCTTACCTGATGTGGCAGAAAAAGACGACATCGAACTATTGCGGCTTTCTCGAGGGCTACCAGTCGACAGAACAGGATACGATTGTCGCGCAAGTTGGGCAGGTGAAGGGAGATACAATCGATGTGCCGATCAAAATTGTAGCGACCGAAGCGTTACCCTCCGGGCGGGTGATGAGCACCTACCAGGGGTACGAGGAGCTTCAACAGGTAGACGGCTCCCTGCTGATTACTGGCGGCATTATCACGCGAACCTCGCGGGGACCAGCGCCAACCCCATTGCTGCCCGTTCTGGGACCCGATGCATCCACCAATCAGCAGGCGCAGTCCGTCATCCAGCAGTTCTACACCTACATCAACCAGCGTGACTACCCGGCTGCCTATAGCCTGTGGGGCCAGGATTACCAGGGAAAGACGCGCTACTGCGACTTCGTCGGCGACTACGCGCACACACTGCATGACGATGTGCAGCTAAACACATCCACTGCGCTACCAGATGGCACGGCGCAGGTCGGCATCACGATCACCGCGCAAGAGGATACCCCAGCGACTCATACCTATGTTGCAACGTATATCGTGGGGCAGGAGAATGGCGCGTGGAAAATTCTGAGCGGCACACAAAGCCTGGTGCAATGACCCTGGACCGGCCGGAGCCTGAGGAAAATACTGTGGTTCTCAGCTTGATCTCTCAGAGAGAGATGCCGGCAGGCTGTCCCTGCTCAGATACGCTCCCTTGCCCGACCTCTCTCACCTTGCGACGCATGGTTGCCGCGGCATCGCTATCATGCACGAACAGCCCGATGCAAGCCCCAGTGAGCGCGAGTGCCGCTGCCGCAACGAAAGCGGCGTGATACGCGTTAAGGTTCGGCACGACTGCCCCTCCGGCCACACTTTGCGTCAATCCCACGGTGCTGATGACTGTGCTAAGCAAAGCGACACCCAGCGATGCTCCTACCTGCCGCTGGGCATTGAAGAGCGCCGAGGCCTGCCCGGTCTCAGCCGATGAGATGGTGGCGAAGGAGGCCGCCTGCACCGGTATAAAGGCGTAGGCCATCCCCGCGCCGATGAGGAACATCAAGGCGCGCATGAGCCAGAGGCTCGTGTCCTGCCCCACCAGGCACAAGAGCGCCATAAAGGCCGCCACGCCGGTAAGTCCGCCGGCGATCAGGCGCCGTGGTCCCACGCTGGGGTAGAGGCGCGTGACGATCTGAGTGGAGATCAGCACGCCGACCGCTTCCGGGAAGGTCGTCAGACCTGAGACAAGCGGAGAGACACCGCGACCCTGCTGGAGGAAGAGCGACGCGGCGTAAAGCAGGCCGAGAAAGCCCGCGCTCGAGAACAGAGAAGCAAGATTACAGGTGCGGAATACCCGGTTGCTATATAGTCGCAGGTTCAGGATGGGATGCGTAGAGCGCAACTCGACGTAGACAAATACGCCCAGCATGATCAGGCCGATGATGCCGCTGCTGAGAATGGTGGCCGTGGTCCAACCATAGCTCGGACCCTCACTTAAGGCATACATGGTCAGGGCAAGACCAAAACCCGCCAGCAGGAATCCCGCCAGGTCGAAGGACCCGGTACTCTTCCCGCGATACTCCTCTAAGAAAAGCATCCCGAACAGAAAAGCCGCGAGGCCAATGGGGACATTGACGTAGAAGACCCAGTGCCAGGACAGTTTGTCGATGATGAAGCCGCCGAGAATGGGACCCGATGCCGGCGCGAAGACGGTCGGTATGTTCAGGATGCGCGATACCTGGACTCGCTCCGCCGGCGGAAACGTGCGATACAGGATGGCAGTTCCCACCGGGACGAGCGCGCCGCCTCCCATACCCTGCAGGACGCGGAATCCGATCAGCATCGGCAGGCTCGTTGCCAACCCGCACAGAGCCGAGGCAAGCGTGAACAGCGCCAGCGCACTCAGAAATATCCGCTTGGTACCCAGGCGATCGCCCAGCCACCCCGAAGCGGGGATGATGATGGCGAGGCTGACCAGGTAGCTGACGACGACCGTGTCGATCGAGGTGCCGGTCGCATTGAACTGGCGGCTCAACGTGGGAAGAGCAACATTCACGATGGTCGAGTCCATGATGGTCATAAACATGGCTGCGACGAAGACGATGCTCACACTGATTTTCGGGTTGATGGCGGGACGATGCATGCAATGCGCTCCGGTGATCTACAAGGAATTCGTTTGCTGTTCCCTGTATTGTATGATTTTGGGATTTCTCTCGTTACTGTAGAATAAAACAAACACGAGCCACCAAAAATGCCACGTCATGATGGGACATCTACCACAAATGAAGGGGAAATTGTCAGCGCTGATCTACCTGTGTTAGAATAGTCGTGTTAGGGTGCGGGGTGAAGGATGAAGTGAAGCCGCCTCACGTGTCTTTCCGTGTTAAAAGCGGACCGGCGCCGGTTGTCTTTTATCTTTGCATGGTAATAAACAGGCCGGCACCAGACATTATCGTAAGTTAGGAGGATATCCAATCGGTGAATCCATGGCATGTGAACGAAAATACTTTTGACCCCACGAAGCTTTCTACGCAGGAAACGGTGTATACCATCGGCAATGGCTATTTCGGCACCCGCGGCACTTTCGAGGAAGACTATCCCGGTGATAACCCCGCCACGCTACTCTTTGGCGTCTTCGACAGCATCCCTGTCGGGAAAGAGGAGCTGGCGAACGCCCCTGATTGGCTTCCGCTCAAACTGTTCGTCAACGACGAGCGCTTTCGCCTGGATAAAGGCAAAATTCTTGCGTACGAGCGTACCCTGGATATGCACAACGGCTTGCTCAGCCGTACGGTACGCTGGGAAAGCCCTGGCGGCCTGCAGCTCACCGTACGCAGCGAACGATTCGCCAGCCTTGCCGATGAGCATGTCGGAGCCATCCGCTACAGCGTCACCATCGACGAGGTACCACCCGCTCCTGGAGGCGGTGACAGGCAAGACGTCGAGGTGGCATTATGGGCGTCCTTCAACATGGCAGTGGGGAACCACGACCTGATGCACTGGGAGAGTGTCGACCAGGGGCACCAGGACGATATTATCTGGCTCCAATCGCGGACTCGCCATAGCATGGTTCAACTGGTGCAGTCGATGAACTTTACGACCCAGGCGCCTGGCTTCGAGAAAGAGCGATTTCCCTCGGATGTCGCCCCGGGTTGGCGCTTGCGCGGGACACTTGCCCCGGGGGAAACGCTCACCGCTGAAAAACTCGTCGTTATGTACACGTCGCGTGATGTGCCAGATGCGCTGCCCGCTGCGCTTGAGCACCACCGGCGCATCGGCTCTTTCGCAAGCTTGCTCGTGCAAGACGAGCAAGCGTGGCAGAACTTCTGGGAAAAATCAGATGTTCTCATTGAAGGTGACGAGAAGGCACAGCAGACCATACGTTACAACATCTACCAGTTGCGCATCAGCGCCTCATCACACGATAGCCGCTATAGCATAGCCGCCAAGGGATTGACGGGTTTCAGCTACCACGGCCATATCTTCCACGATACTGAGATTTTCATGCTCCCCTTTTTCACGTATACCCAGCCAGCCATCGCACGCAATCTGCTGCTTTATCGCTACCGGCTGCTTCCGGCCGCACGCGCCAAAGCAGCCGCTCATGGCTACAAAGGAGCACAGTATCCCTGGGAGAGCACGTTAGATGGGCAGGAGGCCACCCCAACGGTTATCATTCATCCAGAGAGTGGCGAACTCATCCCCGTACTTAACGGCGAGCTCGAACTGCACATCACCGCTAGCGTTGCCTATGCGGTCTGGCAATACTGGCACGTTACCGGTGACGACATGTTCATGCAGGAATATGGCGCAGAGATACTTTTGAGCACCGCAGCGTTCTGGGTCAGTCGAGTTCAATTCGATCAAGCGCACAACAGCTATGAGATCAATGATGTGATCGGCCCCGACGAATGGCACGAACACGTCGACAATAACGCCTACACCAACTACATGGCTAAATGGAACATTCAGACCGCCATCGACATCTTATCGTGGCTTCGTGAAACCGCTCCCGCAAAAGCGCAGGAACTGGCGCAGCGACTCGACCTGGATACCGAGAGCCTGGATCACTGGCGCGACGTGAGCGCTCGCATGTGTATTCCACAGGATAAGGAGACAGGGTTGTTCGAGCAGTTTGATGGCTTTTTCCGGCTCGAGCATCTCGATCAGAACAAGTATGCCGGGCGCACCACCTCCTACCAGGGACTGTTGGGGCTGAGGTCAGTGCAGCATTATCAGATCATCAAGCAGGCCGACGTGCTCATGTTGCTGACCGTACTGGACGATCACTTCGATCTGGAGACCAAGCGCGTAAACTGGAACTACTACTATCCCATTACCGACCATGATTATGGCTCATCGCTCACTCCGGCGCTGCACACCATCCTTGCGTGCGAACTGGGATTAATCGATACGGCCTACGATCTCTTTATGAAAGGAGCCTTAACCGACCTGGAGAACCTGCGCGGGAACACCTCGGAAGGTATCCACTGCGCCTGTTGCGGTGCGGTCTGGCAGGCAGCCGTATTTGGTTTTGCCGGACTGCGCCTGACCGATGATGATTACCGTACCAATCCATCCTGGCCTGACGGTTGGACGCGCCTGGCCTTCAATTTCTATCGCAAAGGCAAGCCTTTTCGCGTCGACCTGCGCCGTCCGCTTTGACATCCTCCTGTCCCGTTGCAGACTCGCGCGGGCTTTTTTCCGGGGTTTCAAAGATAGGATATAATAAAGAGCAAGTGTTCTCGAACCGCGTCTCTATTGTCTGTGAGAAGGCCATCCATGCATCACCTACCGACGGGAACGGTCACGTTGCTCTTCACCGATATCGAGGGGTCCACGCGCCTGCTCCAACAATTGGGCAACCGCTACGCCGATGTGCTGGCGGAGTACCGGCAAGTGCTGCGCTCTGCTTGCCGGCAATGGAATGGGCACGAAGTTGACACGCAAGGGGACGCTTTCTTTGTGGCGTTTGTTCGTGCTATAGATGCTGTCTCGGCCGTGGTAGACGTTCAACGAACACTCGCTGCTCATTCCTGGCCGCAAGGGGCTATCGTACGCGCACGTATGGGATTGCACACAGGTGAGCCGTCCGTAGCTGCTGAAGGCTATGTCGGCCTGGACGTACACTTCGCGGCGCGGCTCATGAGCGCCGGCTACGGTGGACAGGTGCTGCTTTCACCGACGACCCGCGATCTCGTCGAGCACGACCTGCCCGCGGGCGTGAGCCTGCGTAACCTGGGAGAGTATCACCTGAGGGACGTGGGATATTCCAGCCACATCTTCCAACTGGTTATCGCGGATTTGCCCGCCGACTTTCCACCCCTCAAGACTCCCGGCGCTCGCAGCAACTACCCGAACAGCTTACCTGTCATACCCAATCCGCTCATCGGGAGAGAGCACGACATAGCTGCCGTCCAGCGATTGCTGCTAAGCCGGGACGTGCGGCTCCTGACCCTGACGGGCCCCGGCGGCACAGGCAAGACGCGCCTGGGTGTGCAAGTGGCGGCGGAGCTGAGCGACCAGTTTCCGGATGGGGTCTTTTTCGTGGCCCTGGCTGCCGTCAGCGATGCCGACCTGGTTATTCCAACGCTCGCCAGGGTGCTCGATATCCGAGAAGGCAGTAGCCGATCCCTCCTTGAAAAGTTGAAGGAACATCTGCAACCGAAGCAAGTATTACTGCTTCTGGATAACTTCGAGCAAGTAGCAGCAGCGGCTCTTCAGATCGAAGAACTGCTCCTGGGGTGCCCGCACATCAAGGTGCTGGTCACGAGCCGCGCCGTGCTGCATCTGCAGACGGAACACGTCTTTCCTGTCCCGCCGCTCACGCTGCCCGATATTGCCCATCTCCCAGAAAACGAAGCCATCGAGCAGTACGCATCTGTCGCGCTCTTTGTCCAACGCGCGCGGGCTATCCAGCCGGCCTTCCGGGTCACTCAATCGAATGCTCGTGCCATTGCAGAAATTTGTGTGCGCCTGGATGGATTGCCACTGGCGATCGAACTGGCAGCGGCACGCATCCGCTTGCTGCCACCCCAGGCGCTGCTGGCACGCCTATCAAAAAGTCTGCAAGTGCTCACAAGCGGAGTCCAAACGCTGCCGGTGCGACAACAGACTCTGCGCAACGCGATCCAATGGAGTTACGACCTGTTGGATACCCAGGAGCAGCGGCTCTTCCGGCGACTTTCTATCTTTGCCGGCGGCTGGACGCTGGAGGCTGCCGAGGCTGTGATAAATGCGGACCAGCAAGCGAACTCCACTGGCTTACAGGTGCTGGACGGTATAGCCTCTCTCCTGGACAAGAGCCTGCTGTTCCAGATCGCGCTCGATGACGAGGAACCGCGCCTCATCATGCTCGAGACGATTCGCGAGTTCGGACGGGAGTGCCTGGAGGCCCTCGGCGAAATGGAAGCGACGCGACAGGGTCACGCGATCTACTACCTGGCCCTGGCTGAAAAAGCCGAGGCAGAACTCGGGGGTCCGCAGCTTGTCGCCTGGCTGGATCGATTAGAGCGCGAGCACGGTAACCTGCGGGCCGCGCTGCACTGGTTCCTGGAGCAAGGCAGGGCTGAAGGCGACGAAAGCGGGAGTGACCCCGGGCGCAATATCGAGATGGCTCTGCGATTGGGCGCGGCACTGGAGCGCTTCTGGGTGGTGCGCGGCCACCGCAGCGAGGGGCGCGCCATCCTCGAACGGGCGCTGGCCGGAAGCAAAGGAGTCGCGGCGCCCGTTCGAGCGAAGGCGCTTATCACCGCCGCGAGACTCGCTTTCAGCCAGAGCGACTACGAGCGTGGAGAGGCAATGGCCAGGGAGGGATTGGCATTGTTCCGGAAGCTAGGTGACATGCGGGGCATCGCGCTCGCGCTCGATAGGCTGGGAATGGCAGCCTGGAGAAGAGGGAACTTTGCGGCAGCGCGTTCCCTGATGGAGGAGGACCTCTCGCTTTTCCGCGAGTTGGGTGACAAGGAGCGTGTCGCCTGGTCGCTCTTCACCCTTGGGCTGCTGGACAGCAAGCAGGGTGACTACGCCAGGGCCCAGACTCTGTTCGAGGAGAGTCTCTCAATGCATAGAGCCCTGGGAAATAAGCGCGGCATGGCAGCTTCGCTTAATCAACTGGCCGGTGGCATGCTGGTCACTCAAGGAAACCAGGAGCTAGCACGTTGCCTGCTCGAGGAAGCCCTCTCGCTTAATAAGGAGATTGGCGACAAGGAGGGCATTGCCGTTTCATCTTCCCTCCTGGCAGAGCTGGCACTCGGTCAGAATGACCTGGCTACTTCCCGTTCTCTCTCAGAAGAGAGCCTGGTACTTTACCGTGAAATGGAATATCCCAAAGGCGCCGCAGAATCGCTCTCCCTGCTGGCAAGGATAGCCACTGCACGCGGCGATTATGGGAGCGCACGCGCCCTCTGCAACGAGTGCCTGGCGATCGCGAAAGAACTGGGCGACAGGGAGTTGCTCGCCTCGGGCCTGGAAAGGCTGGCGGAAGTGATCGCCGCCCAGGAATCCGGCGGCACGCCTACCCAGGGCGCCCTGCGGGCTGCAAAGCTGTTGGGGGCAGCGCAATCCCTGCGTGAATCCATCAGCGCGCCCATTCCACCTCTCGAGCGCGCTACTCACGTCTGCTCGGTCAGCGCCATCCGCGCCCAACTGGGCGAGGAGACATTTGCCAATGCTTTGTCCGAGGGACGAAGTATGACACCAGAACAGGCTCTTGCCGCATAGGGATGAGTAGAAATGTTAATGTCGTCGGTTCAACGTCCTGACTACCTTAGATCGGAGCTTCACCATGGATCAGGCCGCGAAAAAGAAGGTGCTGCGCACCTTCACTTATGGTCTATACGCTGTATCTTGCGCCGATAACGGCGAGGTCAATATCTTTACGGCCAACTGGTTGACGCAGGTTTCATTCGAACCGCCCCTGCTAGCCCTTTCGGTCGAGAACGACTCGAAATCACTGCCGATGCTGCTGCACAGCGGCAAGTTTACGGTGAACGTGTATCGCGCGGACGAGCGGGAACTGGCGGGCAAGCTGGGGAAGTCCGCCGTATACCACCCCAATAAGCTGGATGGCATTGACTACGATATCGGAGCGAATGGCTGTCCCATCCTCCGCGACGCCCTGGCCTGGGTTGCCTGTGAAGTACAGAGCACGATTGAGGCAGGCGATTCAACGCTGGTCGTGGCTAGAGTCGTTGATGTGGGCATACTGGGCGAGGGACAACCGCTTACAATGGCCGAGGCCGGCTTCCGCCACGCGGGATAAAGGAAGACTTCATTGACAAGATTTGTCTGCCTACGCTATCATGTGAGAAACGACTGAGGGAAGTACTTATCCAGCGAGACCTTTTACTTTAACGTTCAACCTCAGTTAAGGAGTCTTCATGCAAAACGGAAGCGGCTTTTCCGTTCCTGCCCCACCGCGCGACCCCAACTGTGCGTTCTGCAACCCTGGCGAACTGGCCTTTACCCTTTATGAAACGCCCCATTTCCTGCTCGCGGCCGACCATGCCCCGCTTGTGGAAGGGCATCTACTCATCATTACCAAAGGCCATTATGCCTGTTATGGCGATGTCCCCGGCGTGCTTGACGAAGAATTGCTCTCCATAAAGGAGATTACACGGCAATTCTTCACGCATTTCTACTACCCATCCGTCTTCTGGGAGCACGGCATCTTCAGACAGACCGTCTTTCACGCGCACCTCCACTGCTTTCCCTGGGGCAATATTGAGTACGACATGAGCGGTGGGCTGCATGGCGCCGTTGTCACTTCTCAGGACGATGTGCGCCGGTGGTACGCCGAGCGGGGGCAGTATTTCTACCTGGAAGATCCCGTCGTCGCGCTGCTCTTCCCGCCCGAAATCGAGCGCTACTCACATATCATCAGGAACGTATTCGTGCGCGGGCTGACGCTGCGTAGAGGCAAGGCCGAGCTGCGGCCGCCGGAGCAGCGCATCGCCGAGGGTCGCCCACTCATCCAGGCTGTCAAAGAAAAGTGGCGGCTATTCCAGCAACAAGGAGCACACTATGCCAACGAGTCCGGTTCGCGATGAGTACGTCATCGCCGGCGAGCTCACCTTTCACTACGCGCAGTGGGGAGAGCAAGGACCGCCCCTGATTTGCGTGCATGGTCTCACCGCCAACGCCTACTGCTTTCAGGCGCTGGCCGATAGGCTGTCACAACATTACCGCGTCTTCGCCTACGATCTGCGCGGGCGCGGGGATAGCGATAAGCCCGAGGAGGGCTACGACATTTCCACGCACGCTGCCGACCTGGCCGAGATCATCGATGCCCTTGAACTCGACCGCCCGGTCGTCATCGGCCATTCGCTGGGTGCGATGATCGGCGTCTATTTCGCGGCCAATTACCCTGAGAAGTTGAGTAAGCTGGTGCTGCTCGATGGCGGAGGCGAGCTGTCCTGGCGCACAATCGCGGATCAACCCGCCTGGTTGACCGCTTCAATCGCGCGTCTGGGAATCTCGATCAGCTCATACGAAGAATTCATCAACCGGCTGAAAGCGGCACCATTTCTCGGCCCGTACTGGAACGAATACCTGGACATCTACTTCGCGCACGATCTCTTCCAGCAGCCCGATGGTTCTCTGATTCCGAAGGGCTACGCGGGAGGCGTGCATGGCGATCAAAACTCCCTTGAAGAGGATTGGCGGCCATACAAACTCTATCCCTCCATTCAGGCGCCTACCTTACTGGTGCGCGCCGGTCAGAGTATGCTCGTCCCGAACGACCAGTTGATACCTGAAGAAGAGGCAGCCAGGATGCAGTGGAGTATCAAGAACTGTCGGTACGTGAATTACCCCGATTTGAACCACTATACCATCGTCTTTGGCATCGATTCCAACGTCAATCTGGTAATCGAAGAGTTTGCAAGGGAGTCATAGTCAATTGCTATAAGAAGGGCGGGTCTCAAAATTATGGATGCTCCTGATTCACCATAAAGGCATTGATCTGTTCTCGAATCATATTTGCCTGTGCCTGCGAGAGATTCAGATAGCCATGCCCTCCGACATATTGCTGGTAATTGTACGAAATACCCGCAGTTTGTAGATCCTGCTGTAACTCTTGTGCCTGGTCTGGAGGTACCGTCGTGTCTTGTGTCCCCTGGAGAATATACACCGGTCCTGTTTGGGGAGCTATGTTATTAACGGGGGACGCATCCTGGTAAATCGCAGGATCACTGGTCGGTGTTTGATTATCCAAGAGTGGATAGAGACAGTATTGTCCAACGTTCGGATTTTCAGTGTATTCCTTTGCAAGATCGTTTGGACCAAACGTATCAACGGCACACTGGGCAGTCGATGAGTAACTTGCATCAACCGTTGATACATCTGCGGTATGAGTCGTTTGAAGCTCATCAAGAAGCAGCGCTAATTGCGACCCTGATGACTCGCCATAGGAACAAATGCGGGTTGGATCAAGTCCAATTTGAGAAGCATTCGCCCGCATAGAGCGCACTGCAAGCTGTATATCACCGACTTGATCCGGCCATTGGGTAGCGCCTGGCTTTTGTGAAGTTAATCGATAATCTATATCGTAAACTACATATCCCTCTGTTGCATACGCAGTACATAACGCCTGATATTGTTGGGCAGACATATCTCCACCAGTCCATCCTCCTCCATGAATAATTACAAGACCGGGCCTGTTGGCAGGGGCATTCACAGGCAGACATTGATCATAGGTCTCTAAAGCGTTGGGTCCATACGCGAGGCTCGTGGTCTCTTGAACTGCATACGTGGGAATGAGGTTCACATTAATAATGAGCCAGGTGACAGTTGAGGTGATCCTCCCTGTTGTTCCTGTGATATCAAAAGCGCTGTCAAGTTCAAAGTTTGGTGGCATTGCAAACGCGCTGTCTGCTGTCCTGATACGAGTGAAGGTAGTATTTGTAGTATCCATATTTGATACAAATACTGTTTTATTACTACATTTTGCCCCCGGGACACATCCTACAAACAGGATGGTTGATCCGTTTGATGCCGTCGTTTGCTCGGTCGTTTCCACGTGAAAAGCCAGGACATCGTTACTTGATGGGATTTCTTGTGTTGTGTCGAGATTAAAATTGGTCGGTTCCCAATCATTCATAAAGTAATGCTGTGTAGGGGTCGTTGTTGCCGCGGTAACAAAGTAAGGATTGAGATCATCATAGAGCTCCATAGCTGAAAGACCTGCTGCATTACTCTGCTCAACCGTCACGAAGGAATTATACAGAGCAACTGACTTAGAAGCGGTGCTAACTTTCAGATACGTTTCGTATTGATGACCATCGGTCAGTAATGGTGTAACATCACCACTTGTCACATAGGTGGGAGTGGTACTTGAGGTACTCACGCACGTTATTTCACTGCTACTGGTTATATCATACAAACAGGCAGAAACAGTATTACCTGTCGGGGAGGCAAGGGTTGCAGAGAAAAGCGTGTCCAGTATTGAATCCCAACCGCCGGAAGCATGTTTGGTATGATCGGTAAACATCCAGATTTTCGGATATTGCAAAGCATGATCGTTCGTGTCAGAAAAAGTAACGGTTTCTGTGTAGCCGAGATTAATCGACGTGTCAGTATCAGTGATCAGATTCGGATCGGATTGCAAAATAATCAGGCGGGAGAAACGGACAGCAACAGTCGTTGGGGTGGTAGGACAGGCGCCACTACCTGAATTGATCGTATTACTCACCGCAGAAGACGTTACTTCGGTTGTATTATCTGCTGACCACAGTTCCGCATAGCCCGTTTCCGTAAAGGTATTGCTTGTACTGTTATAGACGCATCCATATTCAATTCGCACCTTATAGACCGTTCCATTTACTAAATTGGCCAGGATATCACCGGAGCGGATACGTTTGGTTGACGCAATAGCACCATTTTTTGCAATGCCTGCCTCAAAATAGACATGCGCAAGACTGGCGTAGCGTGCACTATTCCATACGAAATCCCCTGAGCCGCTGGCATCTGTATACGTCGTTGAGGTGGTTGATAGAGCGCTATCCTGTATATCAATTTGTTGCTCAATTGCCGGATCTTTTCCAGCCGTTAGCGCTTTTTTAGCAAAGGAATTAGCTGGTTGCAAAAAGATTATGGTGATGAATAAGACAATACTAGCGGTACAGGCCAAAATGAAGAGATTGTGCTTGTTTAGAAAAGGAAATACTATTTATCCATTTGAGGTTTTATACTGAAAATAGTTGGGATTCATTTATCGTTTCCTTTCTAAATCTCGTAATTGTTCTTCTTCTTGTAAGGTAAAAATCATCGATATTTCCCGCATAAAGGTAACTTATTTCCCTGCAAATTTCAACGGGGAGGAATGAGTTATGGATTGTCTGCACATTTTGGAGGCTATAAGGTAATTCACTGGGAAATTTGCGTACTGAAATTCCCGTAACATTTAGCAGGGATCATGGGTGTTTTTGTAGTGCGAGTATGTGCTTTGAGCCAGTGGTTGAAGGGAACAAGCTATCAGAGGGAGAGCATGTTTGGGCTATCCTTGACAGGGTATTTTATCGCGTGGTCTAGTAGATATAATTCGCGGGATACCAGTAAGAATTGTGGTCTACATAAAGCACATTAAAGGAGAACGACCAATGACGATACGAAAAGTAGGCGTCGTCGGCTGCGGGCTGATGGGAGGTGGTATTGCTCAAACCTGTGCGCAATCAGGGTATGAAACTGTGGTGCGCGAGGTCAATCAAGAACTGCTCGATAAAGGTCTAGCACGTATCAATGGCGCCTGGGATATGCTTGTCAGCAAGGACAAGATCACGCAAGGACAGGCCGATGAGTATCGTAGCCGTTTGCATGGCACACTCGATCTGGAAGATTTCGCTGATTGCGACCTGTTGATCGAGGCGGTCATTGAGAACATGGAAGAGAAGCTGCGTCTCTTCCCCGCGCTTGATCACATCATGAAGCCCGAGGCGCTGTTGCTCACGAATACATCGTCGCTAAACGTGACGCAGATGGGCGCAGTGACAAAGCGACCAGACAGGGTCTGCGGCCTGCACTTCTTCAATCCCGCGCCGGTGATGAAGCTGGTTGAGATCGTGCGCACCATTTCCACGTCCGACGAGACGGTAGAGCAGGTGCGGCAGTTCGCGCTCTCGCTGGGCAAGACGCCCGTCATCGCCAAGGACACCGCCGGGTTCATCGTCAATTTCCTGCTCATCCCGTACCTGCTGGCCGCCATCCGCATGCTTGAGAACGGTATGGCCAGCCGCGATGACATCGATACGGCCATGAAGCTCGGCTGCGGCTACCCGATGGGGCCCTTTACCCTGCTCGACTATGTTGGCCTGGATACAACGATGTGGGCAGCAGAAGCGATCTACGAGGAGTATAAAGACCCGCTCTACGCGCCGCCGCCGCTGCTGAGGCGCATGGTGCAGTCGGGGATGTTCGGCAAAAAGAGCGGCAGGGGCTTTTACGATTACCGCTGAGGGGGATTATGGAGGGAACGATGAGAATACTTGCCGCCATCCTGGGGATAGTGCTGATCCTGCTGGTCGCCCAGGACGCCTTCGAGACGATCGTCCTGCCACGCCGGGTGACACGACGCCTGCGCATCGCCCGGCTCTACTTTCGCGTGACGTGGACGATATGGCGCTTTCCTGACCGCGCGATGCGAGCCGGCACCAGGCGAGAGTCATATCTGAGTTATTATGGCCCGCTTTCCTTACTGGGGCTGTTCGCCTTCTGGGCAGTGCTCTTCGTCTTTGGATTCGCGCTGCTGTTGTGGGGATTGGCCCTGCCACTGAACGCACCCGACAAGACGATCAACTTCACCACGTATCTCTACCTGAGCGGAACGACGTTTTTCACGCTTGGCCTGGGGGACGTCACACCTGTGCCCGGTGTGGCCCGCTTCCTGGTCGTCTCCGAGGTCGCGTTGGGATTCGCTTTTCTGGCCCTGGTGATCAGCTATGTGCCTGTCATCTACCAGGCCTTCTCGCGGCGCGAACTAAGGATCTCGTTACTGGATGCCCGTGGCGGCTCCCCGGCGACCGCGGTTGAGATCCTGCGCCGCAATCACGTTCGCAGGAATGTGGAGGAACTGCGTATGCTCCTGCACGATTGGGAAGAGTGGTGCGCGGACATCCTGGAGAGTCACCTGTCGTACCCCGTCCTGGCCTACTACCGTTCCCAACACGAGGCGCAATCCTGGCTGGAAGCTATCACGGTGGTCCTTGACACGTGCGCGCTAATCCTGACCGGTATCGAGGGGGTCGAGGTCGATACGGCCAGGTTTACCTTTGCGCTGGCCCGTCATGCCGCCGTCGACCTTTCCCAGATCTTTGGCACATCACCCATATCCGGAGTGAACCGTCTGCCTTCCGACGAATTTGCCCGCCTGCGAGCTGTGCTCGCGTCGTTCGGCCTTGAGATCAGCGAGGACATAAAAACCGAGCAGAAGCTGGCCGCGCTACGAGAAGCGTATGAGCCTTTTGTGCGGGCCCTGGCGCATTACTTACTGGTTTCTCTGCCGCCCTGGCTTCCACCGGAAAACGCGCTCGATGATTGGCAGACCAGCGCCTGGGACGATTTATTGCCATTAAGCCGGCATACGCTCGTCAAGATGATGCACCGCGAGTGACAAGCATACACCTACATTCTCAAGCCTGGTTGCTCACTCGTGGTTTGTCGGGGCAGGCGCGGGCTCATCGGCTCCCTGCTCCTTCACCTGACTGAGCATGGCAGGCGAGCCGCGTTCTGCCGCGATATGCGCCTGGAGGCGCGCTGCCGGGTGGGCGCGCTCGATCGGCTGCTGCTGGTGCGAGTAGAGGCGGTCGGAGAGCAGCGCGTGGTTGGCGGTCATTACCACCTGAAGCGACTCAATCACGCGTTCCAGGTGATCGATGCCGTGCAGCAACTCGTGGAGGGCCGCATCATCGCCATCTTGTGAGGTTGACCGCGGCTGGCTGCGCGCCAGTTCATCCTGTAACCCATGCAATCGCCCGGCCAGACGCTGTTCCAGGTTGTCGATCAGGCGTCTTGTCTCGTCGTACAGCGCTGCGAGTCGCGCGTCCAGCGACTGTCCGATCACGTCGGCCAGGTCTTCCCAGGGAAGCTCGGTCTGTATCTCAATGGCCTCGAGCTGACGATTCCCGTTCGGCAGGACAGCCGTACCTGCTTCGTCCGTCGATGCATCGACGAACTGCTGCACCTGCTGATTTAAGAGCGCTTCAATGCTCTGCATCTGCCTGGCCAGCTTTTGATCGAGGCTGTGCAGCATTTCTTGCTGCATGGCAAAAAGTCGCTGTTCGAGAATAGTATTGAAGGATTGTAACTCGTCTTCTGTGAACGACATTGACCGCTCTCCTTGGTATCTTACGCGTTAGTGAGGTATCAGCCACGTAAGTATATGAGCGCCGGCATGCGTGTGTCAATGCATGGCCTGTTCCAGGCCAATGTTGGCTATCTGGAGGTGGAGGTCAGCTCTAGACACCACGGAAAGGGGCCCTGGTTACGCTCTCTCTTTCAGCAGATGCACTACGGCGCCATCACCGCTTGTCTCGTCGTAGGTGCGGTCCGGGTTGATCTGCTGCAAAGCAGGCACCTGCGCCGGGGCAACGATGGTGTCGACGGGACGCAGAGCCTTCCAGACTCGATAGACGGCATCGGGAGTCTGGCGCCGGTAGACGAAGCGGGACTGGAGCTTCGCCCTATCTGCCATGAGATTGGCTCTGCCGAGCCACTTTCGCGCATCGGGGTCGTTCAAATGCGGCTCGATGAGCCTGAATAGTTCCGGCTTCGTATCAGAGGTCGGTTTCCCCGTGTACAAGAACACGACTGGCTTTTTGCCTGGATTGTTGACTGCCGCCTGTATCACCGCCTCATTGTGAGGACTGCCCGCAGTAAGCACGGCCATTACCTCGGCCAGAAAACTCTTTTCCACGCCGGTTGTAATCACTGGTAACCAGCCCTTGTGCTCGCGCCGTCGATAGTTCACGTATGCGATGAGCATACCGATCACCGCTACCGACCCTCCGAAGGCGGTGGCCAAAGGCTTCGCGACGAGGTTAGTCGACCAGGCCGTTATAACGAGGATTGTGGTCAGGATACCCAGGTAGAAGTTGATAGCCGATCGCGACCAGCGCCCGGACTGCTCAGGAACCTCGGAGGGGAGGACGGTCTCTTCCGGCAGATACGGCCGTGCCCTCGCTTCGTCGGTCGAGCGGGCCGCGTTTGCTTCTCCCGGACGACCGTGCTGATCGGGCGACGATGCACCCGGCTCACCCGCGTGAGAGGATTGAGCCTGCTCGCCCCGCCTGGCCCGGCGGTCACGGTAGCGCACAATATCCATGCCGAGGCAGGTCAGGGAGAAGGCGCCGAGCAGGCCGAACGCGTACATGTCTCCGAGCAAGTTGATGTTACCTCTCACAACCACCAGGACCACCATGGGAATAAGCGTGGCGATCATGATCGAGTAGTGGGGCGTGCCGCGTAGCCTGTTGCGCTTTAAGATGAATTCCGGGAAGAACTCCATGCGCGACAGAGCAAGAAACACGTGGTAGGAGCCGATGATGGCCGTATTGCTGGCAAACACCAGCAGGGCGCTGGCGCTGATCGCCACCTCCGTCTGCAAGAATGCTCCTCCCCATCGACCGCCGAGCAGTGAAATGATCTGCGACGAGAGTACCGGGTCCGCGGCCGCGCGCGGGAGGAGCAGGGTAGAGAGCATCGTCAAAAGCGGGCTGGTCAAGCCAACCGATAGGACGACGAGCGAGAGGGCGATTTTCCCGACCTTTCTGCGCGGGAGCTTCATGACGGGGGAAAGTTGCGAAATGCTCTCCAGACCAGAAAAGGCAAGAAATGATCCGGCAAAGCCGGTGAGGATGGTGATGGGTGTCAGGGCTCGCCCGCTAAACATGGCCGGAAATAGTGAGAGAAACTGAGAGAACGAAATGTGTGTAAAGACGGTCACGAGGATAGCAACGTCACTGCCGAAGGCCACCACAGCGCCGGCCAAACTCACCGAGGCGCTTGCACGCACACCCAGCCAGTTTAAAATACCGAGCAAGATGAGGATACCCAGGGTAATCCACACTGTAATACCAAGGCCGAGAAACGTCGTTTGAGGGCCGATCGCAGGCACAACAACGCTCAGGTAGAGCATGCCCGAGAGACAACTGATAGCCGCCGTGAGGAAATAATCGACGAGGATAAACATGCCACCCAACGCGCCAAACCAGCGGTTGAGGGCGTTCGCCGCTACTGTCACGACGCCGCCCCCCTGCGGAAACCGGTACGTGACCTCAACGTACTTCAAGGTGAGCAAGACAAAGACGGTCATCGTGAGAAAGACAAAGAAACCGGCCAGCTTCCCCACGGTTCCGTAGAGAATGCCCGGAACATAGTAAATAGAGGTGCCAATATCGGCAAAGACGACTGCCCAGCAAAGCAAGGGGCCGAGTTGCTGCGTCGAATGCGCATCTTTACTCTGCGCATGGCCCTCGGTCTCTACGGCAGATTGACGCTGTGTGCTCATCGCTGCCCTCCCTCACGGTACCGAAACTGAATTTCAAGCGTTAGTCAGCTCAAGAACCTTTTTGCCTACCACATGTAGCACTTAAAAGGAGAGCATATCGTTTCCTAATGCGATGGCCCTTCTCGTCCTGACCTATAATATGTTCAGCGCCCTTCTAAATCCTGTCATCACCTGACCGAACCGGGCGAAATGTAATGGCAATGCGTAAAAAACTATTTGCATATATCAAACCATCGCGAGGCCTGCTGGCGTTCACCATTGTACTGGGCGTGCTGGGAGCAATCGTCACCATTGCTCAAATAACATTGTTGAGCAAGGTCGTCAACGCGGTCTTCCTGTCGCACCAGGGACTCGCGCAGGTTATTTTGCCACTCGCCCTGCTCCTGGGAGCGCTCATTTTGCGAGCAAGCCTGCTCTGGGGACGAGAAGTTAGCGCGCAGCGGGCTGCGATCCACCTCAAAGCGTCGCTGCGGGAGCGCATCTTCGCGCACCTGCTGCGCCTTGGGCCGGCCTGGAGCGCGGGCGAGCGCACCGGAGAACTGGCTGCCGTCATCAACGAGGGCATCGAGCGCCTTGATGGCTATATCGGGCGCTACCTGCCGCAGCTCGTGTTGAGCGTGATTATCCCGCTTCTCATCATCCTGGTGATCCTTCCGGTTGACTGGTTCAGCTCCGTACTGCTGCTCTTCACCGGGCCGGTGATCCCCCTGCTCATGGCTCTGGTGGGCAGCAACACCCAGAAGCGCACCCAGGCGCAGTGGGCCTCGCTTTCGCTCATGAGCGCCCACTTCCTGGACGTGATGCAGGGGCTGACAACGCTGAAATTATTTGGGCGCAGCCAGGCTCAAGAGGAGCGCATCGCCCGCATCAGCGACCGGTTCCGTGGCAACACCTTGCGCGTGCTGCGCTACGCTTTCCTCTCGGGAGCCGTGCTGGAATTTATGACGATGACCGCCATTGGCGTGATCGCCACGGCGCTCGGCGTGCGCTTGCTCAATCACGGCATCAGCTTCGAGAAGGCCTTCTTCATTCTACTGCTGGCGCCCGAGTTCTACCGCCCTTTGCAGGAACTTGGTGTGCAGCGCCACGCGGCGATGGAGGGCGAGGCGTCGGCGAAGCGCCTCTTCGAGATTCTGGAGACGCCCCTGCTCTCGGGGGAAGACCCGCCGGTCGATGCACCCCTTCCGACGGGCGCAATCACCATCGACATTAGTGGGCTCAGCTATACGTATCCGGGAAAAGTGTGCCCGGCGCTGGATCGTGTCAGCCTGCGCCTGCCGGCCAACACCTGCATCGCTCTCGTCGGGCGCAGCGGCGCGGGGAAGAGCACGCTGGTCAACTTGCTCATGCGCTTTATGGAGGCGGCGAGCGGGACGATAGCCGCGAACGACGTACCCATCACGGCGCTCTCGCCGGAGAAGTGGCGAGAGTACGTCGCCCTCGTGCCGCAGCGCCCCTATCTCTTCTACGGCACGGTGCGCGAGAACATCCGCCTCGCCCGCCCGCAGGCCGGCGATAGCGAGGTCGAGCAGGCGGCGGAGCTGGCGCGAGTGACGGCCTTCATCGACGAATTGCCGCAAGGTTTCGAAACCCAGGTGGGCGAACAGGGCATGCAGCTCAGTGCGGGACAGGCGCAACGCGTCGCTATCGCCCGTGCCTTCCTGAAGAACGCGCCCATCCTGATCCTGGACGAGCCGGCATCCAGCCTCGATCCTGAAAGCGAAGCGTGCATCCGTCAAGCGCTCACCACGCTAACGCGCCACCGCACCGTGCTGGTGATCGCGCACCGCTACAACACCATCGCCCAGGCCGACCGCATCGTCGTGCTCGAAGATGGGCGAATTGTCGAAGCCGGTGCCTATCAGGCATTAACCCTGAGCGGCGCTCTTGCTCCTTCGCCTGGCGCGACCGGCACCCCGGAGGCAGCTCTATGAGGACGTTGACACGCCTGCTCGCGTTCATGTCACCGCTTCGCTGGCGCATTGCGCTGGCGATTCTCCTGGGCAGCGTTATGCTTGCCAGCAGCATCACCTTATTCGGCATGGCGGCGTACCTCATCGCGGCCGCGGCGCTCGGTCCATTGCTGGTGCTGCTCAGCATCCCGATCTACCTGGTCCAGACGATGGGCATCGCGCGCGCCGCCTCGCGCTATTGGGAGCGGCTGGTTTCACACAACACGACGATGCTCCTGCTGGCGCGCCTGCGCGTATGGGCGTACAGGCGCATCGAACCCCAGGCTCCTGCGCACCTGCTGGCGCTTCGCAGCGGCGATGTGCTGGCGCGCCTGGTGGCCGATATCGAAGAGCTGCAGAACGTGTACCTGCGCGTCGTCTCGCCAATTGTCGTCGCGCTGGTGATCGGCCTCTTCACCTTCGGCATCTTTTCGATTTTCAGCGCGGGACTGGCCTTGGTAGCGCTCGCTTTTCTGGCCGCCGCGGGACTCGGCGTGCCCGTCCTCTCGGCGGCGCTCTCGCGCGGCCTGGGCGAACAGCAGGTAGCCGCGCGCGCCGAACTGAACACGCTGGTGGTCGATGGCTTGCAGGGTGTCCAGGACGTGCTGGCTTTCGGGCGCGCTCACGCCCAGCTCGAGCGCGTGGCAGCCTGCGACCGCGCGCTTGGCCGCGTGCAGCGCCGCATGGCGACGATAAGCGGGTTGCAGACGGCGCTGGGCGACCTGTTGATGAATATGGCCATGTGGGTGCTGATTGTCCTGGCGATCCCCCTGGTGGCAGTGCGCTACATCGACGGCGTATACCTTGGCGCGATTGGCCTGTTGATCCTGGCGAGCTTCGAAGCGGTACAGCCGCTTGCCCCGGCTTTCCAGGGGTTGGGGCGTTCATTGGCTGCTGCAAGGCGCGTCTTCGCGGTGGCCGACGCGCTACCGCCCGTGATCGAGAGCGCCGATCCGCAGCCCGTCCCAACGAATATGGGCAACTCAGGCAGTTATACCCTGTCATTCGAGCATGTTTATTTCACCTACCGCGCGGGAGAGCGCGAGACCCTCAGCGACATCAACTTCGACCTGCGCCAGGGAAGCCGCGTGGCGATTGTCGGGGCCAGCGGCGCGGGCAAGAGCACGCTGGGCCGCCTCGCGCTGCGCTTCTGGGACCCGGCGAGCGGCATCATTCGCATGAACGGGCAGGACATCAGCCGCTATAGCCTGCGCGATCTGCGCGGCCTGTTTGGTGTCGTCGCCCAGGATACCTACATCTTCAACGACACGCTGCGCGCCAATCTGCTGCTGGCGCGGCCTGAAGCCAGCCAGGCGGAGATTGAAGCGGCCCTGGAGCAGGCGCAGCTCAGCGAGTTTGTGCGCCAGTTGCCGCAGGGCCTCAAGACCTGGGTCGGCGAACAGGGGCTGAGATTGTCCGGAGGCGAGCGCCAGCGCCTGGCCGTTGCCCGCGCCCTCCTGAAAAACGCGCCCATCTTGATCCTGGACGAGGTCACCGCCAACCTCGACCCCTTGACCGAGCGCGCCCTGCTGGCTGCGCTGGACGAACTGGCACGCGGGCGTACCACGCTACAAATCACGCATCGCCTGCTGGGAATGGAGCGTATAGATGAGATCCTCGTGCTGCAACGTGGGCGCATTGTCGAACGTGGTACTCACAACGAGCTACTGTCCTCGGAAGGACTGTACCGGCGACTGTTTGACGCCCAACAGGGCGTGCTGTCGCTCTCCTGAAAGAGCCGGTAGTGGCTACCGAAAATGGCACAGCTTGACTTATACTGTTGGAGTATATAAAATTTGCTAGTTAGCCTTTTACTTATTTTTCACCCAATCGCAAGGCGAGAACCTAGTGGAGGCCAGGTGTCCCAGATCACCCTGAAGCTAGAACCGATCTGGAAGGTACCCGTTGCCCTTACCCCCCTGATTGGGCGTGAGCAGGAGGTTGCAGCAGTTTGTGCGCTGCTCCAGCGTCCGGAAATACGCCTACTCACCCTTTTAGGGACAGGTGGGATCGGCAAAACCCGCTTAAGCGTGCAGGTTGCCTCGAATTTACGAGAGTATTTTGCCGATGGCATCTGTTTTGTCGCCCTGGCCTCGCTGCGAGAGCCCGGTCTGGTAATCCCCGCCATTGCCCAGGAACTGGGCATCCAGGAGAGCGGTGGCCAATCCATCTTCGAACAGGTGAGGAGGGCGCTTCAAAGCAGGGACTGCCTGCTAATCCTGGATAACTTCGAGCAGGTAGAAGAAGCAGCTCCACTTCTGACCGAACTTTTAGCGGCCAGCGTCAATCTAAAGATGCTTGTAACGAGCCGGGCTGTTCTGCGTATTCATGGTGAGTACGAATACCTGGTTCCACCTCTGACCGTACCCAACCTCAAGTACCTTCCAGACATGCGGAAGCTCTCACAGAACGCGGCCGTCGCTCTGTTTCTCCAACGCGCCCAGGCAAGTAAGCCCTCATTCCAGTTAACGGAGACCAATGTGCGTGCAATTGCAGAGATCTGTGCTCGCCTGGATGGGCTTCCCCTGGCCATCGAGTTGGCGGCTGCACGCGTCAAACTCCTCCCGCCCCAGGCCCTCCTGGCAAGGCTGGGGCAGCAATTCCAGGTATTGACTGGCGGTGGCCGGGATGTGCCGGCCCGCCATCAGACACTTCACAATACGATCAGGTGGAGTTACGACCTGCTGGACGAGGCAGAACAGCGACTTTTCAGGCTGCTCTCCGTTTTTGTGGGCGGCTGCACCCTGGAAGCGGTAGAGGCCGTGGCTGCAGGCCTGGGCTATGACTTTTTTATATTGGACACAGTGAGTTCGCTTCTGGATCAGAGTTTGCTGCTACAGATCGAGCGGGGCGAAGAGGAGCCGCGCCTCTACATGCTGGAGACCATCCGCGAGTACGGGCTGCAGTGCCTGCGCGACTGCGCAGAGGCAGAGGAGAGCCAGCGTGCACATGCTATGTACTACCTGCAAACCGCGGAGCAGACAGAGCCATTTCTTAAAGGAGCGCAGCAGACGCTGTGGCTGACCCGCATGGACGAAGAGCAGGAGAACCTGCGGGCGGGGCTGACATGGCTCAACCAGCATGTGGAGACAGAACTGGCCATGCGCTTCTGCGCTGCGCTCGGCTGGTTCTGGCACCTGCGCGGCTATTGGAGCGAGGGGCGGCACTGGCTGGAAGCAGCGTTACGACTCCCCGATGCTGAAAGACCGACCATGGCGCGCGCCCGGGTCCTCTACAGCGCCGGGGACCTGGCCTACTATCAAGACGACTATGCAGTCGCGCGCTCCTTCCTGGAGGAATGTGTCGGGCTTTGCCGTACGCTGAAGGCCGAGCGAGAACTGGCCCTTGCTTTGAGCTCGCTGGGCATGGTCCTGCACTTGCAGGGCGAGCTTGCCGCCGCACGCCCGCTGCTGGCAGAAAGCGAGGCGCTCTGCCGCCAGTTGGGCAGCGCCTGGGAGCTTTCTCATTTACTGCGCAAGCTCGGGCTGATTGCCTGGAGCCAGGGCCACCTGGAGCAGGCGCAAACCTACGCGGAAGAGGCCCTCGCTCTCGCGCGCGTGGTCGGCGACAAATACCACATGGCCACGACGCTTTCCAATTTATGCGGCATTGCGGCGCGCCGTGGGGACCCGGCACGCGGGGCAGAACTCGCTCAAGAAGCCCTCACGATCGCTCGCGAGCTGGGGGAAAAATCGTTGATCGCCACAACGCTCCAGAACAGGGGGTATCTGTTGGCGCTTCAAGGCGATCCAGAGCGCGGCGCCCCCCTGGCGCTGGAAGGACTGGCCCTCTTCCGTGAACTGGACGATAAGATGTTCATCGCCATCTCCCTGCATAGCCTCGGCTACATTGCGTGGCTTCAAGGAAATACGGCCCAGGCCGCGGAGCTCTATCTCGAGGGCTTATCCATCGCGCGGGAAATTGGGAATAAGACCCGCATCGGCTGGCTGCTCATCGGACTGGCCGGGGTCGCTGTAACCGAAGGTCGCTACCACCGCGCGGCGCGCCTCCTGGGAGCGGCGCAGACGGTCTTCGATGTCGCCACGCACATGAGTATCGTTGAACGCTCTGACTATGAACGCCTGGTGCAGCAAGTATGTACCGAACTTGGCGAGAGGGCTTTCAAAGCCACACTGGCAGAGGGACGCACTATGACGCCGGAAGCGATTCTCGTCGCGCCCGAACCGGAACGTTTGCCAGAGATCGAAGTACTTGACATGCAGCCTTCTGCCAGCGAGAGGATGGCGCCCTCGTATCCTGGAGGACTGACCGAGCGCGAAGTAGAGGTGCTGCGGCTCGTCGCCCAGGGCCTGACCAACGGCCAAACCGCCGATCAGCTCATCATCAGCCTGCACACGGTCAACGCGCACGTGCGCTCGATCTACAACAAGCTCGAAGTGAATTCGCGCAGCGCCCTGACGCGCTACGCTATCGAGCACCATCTGCTGTGAACTCCGTTGCTAAAATCTGGGATTATCCTCTGCAGGATAGTTGTTGTGGTAAAATAGATTATGGAAGCCTCTGATTGTTTTCTTCGGCAAGTCAGTAAGAAATGCGAGCTCCAGAAATACAGCCAGAAGAAGGAGACTGATTCTCGAGATGTCAATTATCTCAACCGTCTTATTTCGACTGTTGCTGGTGGGGGTCGTCGCTTGCCTGGCTCCTCTCCTGGTCCACATCACTCGTGCTCATCTTCTTCCTGCTGTTGTGCTGGAAATCGTGGGTGGGATCATCATTGGCCCACAGGTATTACATCTGGTCTATATCGATCCGATCCTTGGCTACCTCTCAGCCATGGGCCTGTCTTATCTGCTCTTCCTATCCGGATTGGAAGTCGAGCTGGAGCGCTTGAGAGGCCGCATCATGATCTTTGTTGGCAGTGGTTTCCTCCTTTCGCTGGGCCTGGCTTTACTTGTCGGGCTTAGCCTGTTTGCGATCGGACAGGTAACAGCACCTCTCTTTCTCGCCATTATCCTCGTCTCTACTTCACTTGGTATCGTGATTCCTATTTTGAAGGACGCAGGTCAAAGCTCCACGGATTTTGGACAACTGGTCATCGCAGGTGCAACCCTCGGTGAATTTGGCTCGATTATCCTGCTCTCGCTCCTCTTCTCTAGTGAGGCTACCAGCACGGTTGCAAAAGTGGTGCTGTTTGGGATTTTTGCCGCTCTCATTCTCCTGGTCTCGCTGGCTGTCTTCGACGTGCATCGCACCACCTGGTTTACAGACATGGAGCACCGGCTCCAGGATTTAACCTCGCAAATTAATGTGCGCATCGCTCTTACGCTGCTGGTTGGCTTCGCCACCCTTGCTTTCAGCTTTGGAGCTGAAGTGATCCTCGGTGCCTTTCTAGCTGGGGTAGCCCTGAGGGTCGTGTACAAGGAGAGGACGGACTTGCGTCCTCTCCTAAGAATCAAACTAGAGGCACTTGGTTTTGGTTTCTTTGTACCTATCTTCTTCATTACCAGCGGGGTGAACTTCAATCTGCACGCGTTGTTCACGAATGTCTCAATCATGCTGCTGGTGCCGGTGTTACTGGCGGGGTTGCTGCTGGTGCGCGGTATCCCTGCAATCCTCTACCGACAACGATTGGATCGCCGACATACGGCGATTGCTGGGTTGTTGCAGGCCACTTCGTTGACGTTTATCGTTGCCGCCACGCAAATTGGTGTGCAACTTGGGCTGATCACTTCTGGGTTCAGTGCAGCGTTCGTTGCTGCTGGTCTCCTCTCGGTTATCATCTACCCACTATTCGCCCTGATGCTCTTAGGCAGCAGCAAAGATAGTGAAAAGCCCGTTCCTTTCAAAGAATCGCTGTAACAAGACCACCTGCGGTGAGAACACAGATGCGGAAATACTGTTAGTTTGTTGGGTTCATCACCACTTTTGGTGAATCCGCCCGCTTGCTACAAAAGATGTGGGAAGAGTAGGAAGAACTCTCCAACGATTGGGGAAGAAGCGGTTTCGCACATCGAGACCAAGATAAATGCTTCCCTGTTGAACATGTGGGATAGCATCCAGGCCTGTAGCCTCATGAGGAGCAGTAGAAAGTGGTAGATATTCTGCAACTCCTTCTAAGCGGCATAGAGGACACGGAGACGGAGCAGGTCAAATTGAGCCCGACCGTACATTTGCCTTTTCAGACATTTGAGCCGATTGATCTGGCCTTCGACTTGCCCCTGACTCGCATTTCGCAGATATAGAGGCCGGTCATGATGGTCTTGCCCGCTCCGGCGTCGTCGGCCAGCAGGAAACGCAACCGCGCTTGCCTGAGCATGTGGTCGTACACGGCGATGCGTTGGTGTGGCAGCGGATCGATCTGTGAGATTTCGGTGGCAAAGGCGGGATTGAAGAGGTATCCGTAGGTAAGCCGCTCGCCCTCCACTACTGTACGCAGGATTTCGGCATCCGCCGCGATGGAGATTGGTGGAGGCGTGTCCGGCTCCAGCCCGTCGAGATATAACGTTTGCGTCTCGCGTACCTGGCGATTGACAACGCGGCGCTCCCCCCTGCTGCACCTGCCGCTCGTAGGGATGTGTTCCCGTTCCAGATAGCCTTCCAACTCACGCTCCTACTCACACATAAGATGTTTGCGGTTTCGATTATAGCGAGTTGAGCCTGGCTGGTCAATACCGAGTGCCGGATATGGGAGACACGGAAACATGGGTCGAACGGCTCGAGATGTAAACTTCAAGTCAGGAATGTAAGAATTGCTGTAAGGGCACTCGAAGACGAGCAGAAGCTGCTAGTCAACACTGTCACGAGGAGAATTGCATCTGCCCAACAGCCGTATGCGCCAGCAACCTCTGCCCGTTCCTCCAGAAGAGCTTCTCCCGCACCTCCGGCTTGAACTCGATCCTCACCGCCTCAAAATCCTTCATCCAGCGTTGGGGCGTGATGAAGGGATAGTCCGAGCCGAAGAGGAAGCGATCTTGCAAGCGCGTAGCGGCCTCGCGCAGCAGACTATCGGGAATGTAACGGGGTGACCAGCCAGACAAGCTTTTAACATATATCTATTCAAGAGTTCCTTTTTGCTCAGCTAGTCTGGCACCATTGCTCACGGAGTTGCGAGCACTTCTTGCCTGAGAGGCAGATGTAGTTAGCTTCTAAAAAGAATAGAAACCACCCCCTGCATGAGGTTTGCTCACCTCTCTTGGAAGCCAATTCATGGATGAAGTCCCTCTTTCAGGAATTCATTTTATATGCCCGCCCTCAGCAGCCAGGTAGGGTGTGCCAGCCACAATATGCCGAGCAGCAGCAGGATGATCCCGATGAAGGGGCTTAAACGCTTGCCGCCTGGCACGGTCTTCTCGATCACCATCGCACCAGTGAGCGCGGCCATGCCTGCCAGGTTGCCCACACCTACGCCGAACATGACGAGCATCAAGGCCCAACAACATCCCAGGCAGAACCCGCCATGGCGTAGGCCCAACTGCCACGCCGGACCCACACCTTTGCGGTAGTAGTGCATGAAGAACCCCAGTGGCGTGCGGCACATATCCAGGCAGCGTTCTTTGAGCGGGCTGAACTGGAACAAACCAGCGATGGCGAACGTGACCGCACCGATGAGCCAGGAATGAAAAGCCAGCCAGGGCCACAGCGCCACCAGGCGATGCACGCCGGTATCAAAGACGAAAGCTCCGGCAGCAAAGGCGGTCCAGATCGCTGCATAGCCTGATAGGAAGGCCAGAGGGACCTTGATGGGATGCGCTTGTCTACGCCCGGCATACACCACCAATTGGACCATCGGCATACTGGAAGGCAGCATCATCGCCACCGTCATGAGTTGCCAGCACAGCAGGAAGACTTCGAAGGCTGCCAGCCAGGGAAGACCGCTGGATTGCAGCAGGTAGTGATGGTCCAGCAAGTAGGTCTGGTGCGTAAGCGTGGCCAGTACCAACACTCCCCAGGCAAGCGCAACCAGCAGCCAGGGCCACAGGATGGGGACCCGACGCAATTGTCGGTTCCGAACTTTCGCCTCTTTGCGAATTCTGTAATCTGTGTGGCCTGCATCGGGTCCCTCCTTCCCGTAGGCGACAAAGCGGAAAGTGCCCTGGATGGCGTTATGGTTCTGCAAATTCAGTCATGCCCCAGCGCGGGAACCTTTGAACGGTAGTGTTCAGCCCTGCCCACATACGCTGGGGAACCTGGAATGGTGGAAAAGACGCTCTCGTGCAGCGTGGTGGCCTCCCCCGTCGGCCCAGTCAAGGGCACCAACTCTGCCTGGACCGCCTGCCCGATGAGAAGTGTGCCTCTGCCTCCCTCGACCTTAAAGGTGATGGGGACTCGCTCGACCCCAACCACCTCACCGATCAGTGCGGCCAGATCGGCAATTGCACCGCCCATCTTGCCCGTAAACACCGACAACAGTGCATCTTGCTGCTCCTGCGTCGCTTTTTCGTCGACATAGACCACTGCCCGCCAGTTCCCCTTGAAGACATTCCCTGGAATATGCACACTCAAGGCAATAGTCAGGTCAGAGACATCGACGCCCTGGATGCTGCCGCTGTCGACATGCCACGCGAGCGCGGAATCGCACGTCCCTCCATCTGGGTCCGCCCCCACCCAGCATGGACACAGGACACCGCATGTGCAGACCTCTAATAAGCGTCCTTCCAACTGGTACTTGCTTCCTGCTTGTGTTGTCATGTGCGTCGTTCCTTTCTGCTTCTCTCATGAGAAGCATGGACTGTGTAACACGTTTTACAATTATTGTGAAAAAAGGGCTTCCACACTTCTAGTATGCCCGGAAGGTCAGTTTGTAGAGAATGGCAACCACTGATCAAGTAGTAGTCAAGTATTGTCACACCGATTAACAGAATTCATTGCCTCGATGCGGACAATCTGATACAATGACCTCAATAAACGTTTAGCTCACGGGAGGGTAGATAGGGGGATAGAGGCAGAAGGGAGAATGCCAGTGGTGAAAAAAGCTGCTCAGGCGACCCCAAATCAGCAATTGAGACAGGAACGTGAACGGCGCTGCTGGTCACAATTAGAAGTAGCTGATCGGATAGGAACGACCTCACTCAACGTGAGTCGATGGGAGCGGGGTATCACGTTCCCCACCCCTCACTTCAGACAGCAACTCTGCGCCCTCTTTGGCAAGAGCGCTAGTGAACTCGGCTTGCTGCAGGACGAGACCACTGATAGCCAGGAGCCCATTCCTCCCCACTCACTACCGCCTGGCCAGGACGCAGTCTCTCCCCCTCCTCAAGCGCCGCGCAAAGCGGAAGAACGCAGGCTCGTGACCATCCTCTTTGCCGATGTGACGGAGTCCACGACACTCGATCCCGAGGATATGCGCGCCTTGATGAGCCGCTATTATGCGCTTGTACGTCGTATCATCAGTCATCATGGAGGCACCCTGGGGAAGTTCACGGGCGATGCAGTAATGGCGGTCTTCGGCCTGCCGCGCGCCTATGGAGATGATGCCGAGCGAGCGCTTGCTGCCGCCCTGGCATTGCGCCAGGTTGTTACGGATGACGTCCTGCTAGGGAAGCACTTGCTGTTGCGTATGGGCGTCAATATGGGTGAGGTGGTGGCGAACAGTGACTCATCCAACGGCGATTTCCTAATCACCGGGGACGCTGTAAACGTGGCAGCCCGGCTACAGCAGTCAGCAAATCCAGGTGAGATTATCGTCAGCGAGCGGGCAGCAAGTGCGTCCGGGAACGCCTTCTTCCTTGGCGACCTGCGGCACATCGAGGTAAAGGGCAGGCGCCAGCCTCTACCGGTGTTTCCCCTCTCGCAGGCGAGGCTGGTACGAAACATTGATCGCCCGCCACTGGTTGGTCGACAGCAAGATCTGCTGCAACTCGACTTGCAGCGAATGCGTACGTTGGAAGAACGGCGACCATATCTCATTTCAATCGTGGCGCCAGCAGGGACCGGCAAGACGCGCCTGCTGGAGGAGTTTCTGGCTCATCTTGATGCGGCGGAGGGATTCCAGGTCGCAACGGCGCGTTGCCTACCCTATGGGCAGACCTTGACCTACTGGCCCCTGCGCGGTCTACTGACCGGGCTGCTGGGTGAAGAGATCGGCAAACAGCAGGTCGTCGATGCGTTTGTACGGGGAGGACAGACTTCTGAAGATGCAGCACGACTGGCTGATTTCGTGTTGACCACGCTGGGCGTTGAGCAGGAGGAGATCTCTGACCGCGAGAGTATCTTCGCTGCCTGGCGCCTGCTCATCGAGGCCCTCGTCCGCCAGGCGCCGCGTATTGTGGTGTTTGAGGACCTGCACTGGGCGAGTGAGAGCCTACTTGACCTTGTTGAGTACCTCATGCATGCGCGCGCGCAAGCACCACTCTTGATGCTCGTTCTAAGCCGACCCGAGTTACTTGATCGTCGTCCCACCTGGGGTGGAGGGCAGCAGAACTTCACCACTCTGATGCTTCAACCACTCACTGAGACCCATACGCGGGAGTTGGTCAAGCACGTGGCTGCGGGATTGGATCAGGCGCTCCGTGAGCGGGTTGTTGAGCGCTCTGGGGGCAATCCCTTCTTTGCTCTGGAAGTTGTACGCGGAATAGCGGAGAACAGTGTCTCAGCCAACGTGCTGCCAGATACAGTTCACGGAGCGGTACTCGCCCGCCTTGACCTGCTCTCGTCACAGGAACGAGCCGTTGTGCAGGTCGCTTCCGTCGCCGGCAGGATTTTCCGTGTTGCAACGCTGCAGGCTTGCCTGGAAGACCTGACCACAACCGAGCTTGACAGAGCGCTCGATGGCTTGATGACACGCCAGCTCATTGTGCAGACTGCGGATGGCGCCTTTACGTTCCACCACGCGCTCATTCGTGATGTGGCTTATGGGACTCTCTCTCGCTCGGAGCGTGTGCGCATTCATAGCAAAATTGCAGCGTGGCTTGAAGGGTCCGCAACTGAAGCGCTGGATGAGTTCACAGAACTGATCGCTTACCACTACCGGGAGGCCGTAAGGCTCGCGCAGCAATCGACAGTACCTATGGAACTGCCCATCGAACTCGATCGCGTCGTCCACTTCCTGGAACGAGCGGGCCTGCTCGCCAGCCGTTCCGGGGCGTTGACTGAGGCTCATGCCTATCTGCAAAGCGCCATCGAGCTTGCCCCCGAGGAGGGGCATTTGCGGCTCTATGAACGACTCGGCGACGCTCTGCTCCAGGGCCATACCGCTGTTGACGCTTATCGCCAGGCAGTCACATACTGGCGCAGGACGGAGATACAGGACCCATTGGTCGGGGCGAGGCTGCTCCGCAAGTTGCTCGTAGCCTATACCCGCTGGAACGCCTGGGACGTTCAGGCGCGGCCCCCGCAGGAGGAACTGGATGGCCTGCTGGCTGAAGCGCGAAGGCTAGCCGAGGCGACGGGAGACGAGGACGAACTCTGGAGAGTCCACCTCGCCGGCATCAGGCTGCTCGCCTGGCGACAGAACAGTACGATACAAGAAGCGGACGAAGGACGAGCCCTGGCTTTCGCGGCGGCGGCACATTTCGAGGAGCGATGCGATTGGGTCTCCTTCAGCGCGGCGCTGGATGGATACATCGTGCTCTCATACAGGATTGGTGCCCTTCATGACATGCTGGAGGCGTCACAGCGCCGGCTGAGCATCTCCGACCTGCCTCTGGTTGAACGCGCTGATGCGGTACAATTGATGGCGACAACTGCCTTCAACCTCGGTGAACTTTCTCACTGTATTACCATCGTACGCGAGGCGCTGGCACAACTTCGACCAGGTGAGCCGATAGTGCATTTTGATGCCTCGATTGCCATTGCCACCTGGGCGCTCCTCTTCAGTGGACGCTGGTCCGAGATCAATGAGTTCATGCCCGCGCTTGAAGACATCTGGGAACAGATCCAGTATGGCGTTGGCGCAAACACGCATGTTGCAGGGGGCTATATCTGCGCGCTGCATATCGCCCTGGCACGCGAGGATATGGCTCGCGCTGATGATGCTATCTCAGTGCTGGAACGGTGCTTTTCGAGCGAACAGGTTAATGCCCGCGCCCTGCTCGCTGCCTACCGCGAAGACGACCCGCGCCACCTTAACTTTGATCCTTCCAGTGATGACTGGACCATTCCTATGCTGATGTTCCTGAGCGATCGCGGGATAGCCGCTTCACACGTACTCATCGCCCGGCAACGCGCTTTGTTCTTCACCTTGCCGAGCGATCCGCTGATACAGATGCTTGAAATCGCTGAAGCGCTTGCACAGGGGGACAATGCACGCTTGTCAGAGGCCATTGAGAAAGCGGAAGCCTATGGTCTGATCCCGCAAGTGGCGCGCATGCGCATTGTACTTGCCGGGCGAACAGGCGATCGGTCAGAGCTTGAACGTGTCCGGCCTGTACTCGAGCGGCTCGGAGACCGCCAATTCCTCCGGCGGTTGGAGCAAATTTCGGCAGAGCTAAACAACGATTGGTAAGGCTCTCATATCGAGTTCTCTTACATGGAGCTAACGAATTCTGCAACCTGCGTGATACTACTTGATGCATATTTGACTAGTATTTGCCATTCTCTACAAGACACCTTATCAGACATACTTGGAAGAGAATGACCGGGCGCTCTTATTCACAAACGGCTAACAGCAAATGAAATAGCTCATAAAGGAAGGCGCATCACATGAGGGCACGTTACCCTGATCAAGAGGGCTTTGTCGAGCGCGATGGAGTCAGAATCTTTTATGAAGTCTTTGGAACGGGTGAGCCCACGGTGCTTCTGCTCCCCGCCTGGTCAATCGTCCACTCGCGCATCTGGAAGGCACAGATCCCCTATCTTGCCCGCCATTGCCGGGTCATCACCTTCGATGGGCGCGGCAATGGCAGATCGAGCCGACCTGCAACTCCAGAGGCTTATAGCGACAGTGAGTTCGCTGCCGACGCGCTGGCAGTGATGGAAGCCACCGCGACAGGACAGGCTGTCCTCATCGCGTTTTCGATGGGAGCAAACTGGGCCTTGCTACTGGCCGCCGAACACCCGGAGCGAGTCGCTGGGGCCGTGTTTATTTGCCCGGCTCTTCCCCTCGCCCCTTTCAGTGCAGAGGACATAGTCTATGCTTCGTTCGATCAGGTGCTGAATACCGACAAGGGCTGGGCCAAATTCAATCGCCACTACTGGCTCAAGGACTACCGCGGCTTTATTGAATTCTTCATGTCGCAGATCTTCACCGAGCCGCATTCCACCAAGCAGATCGAGGATGCCGTTGGTTGGGGACTCGAAACCACTCCCGAGGCGCTGATCGCGACCCAGGTCGCATCCTATGCAGTAAACGAACAGACTGTCGAAGAATTCGCCCGCCGGGTACGCTGCCAGGTGCTCGTCATCCACGGTGATGAGGATGCCATCATCCCACATGCACGGGGCGCCAGGCTGGCTGAGATTACGGGCGGGCCGCTCGTGACCATCGAAGGCGGTGGCCACTGCCCCCAGGCTCGCGACCCGGTGAAGATCAACCTGCTGCTGCACGACTTCATCAAGCCCACTCCTGCGCCCACTTTGACTTGGCGGCGTGGCAGAAATCGCCGCAAGCGCGCCCTCTACATCTCGTCACCTATCGGGCTGGGGCATGCCCAGCGTGACGTTGCTATTGCCGACGAGCTGCGCCGCCTGCGGCCCGACCTCGAGATCGACTGGCTGGCCCAGCACCCGGTCACCGAGGTGCTCAAGGCACGCGGCGAGCGTATCCACCCGGCTAGCGCCTACCTGGCGAACGAGTCGCGCCACATCGAGAGCGAGTCCGCCGAGCATGACCTGCACTGCTTCCAGGCCTGGCGCCGTATGGATGAGATCCTCATTGCCAACTACATGCTCTTCCACGATGTGGTCAACGAGGAGCAGTACGACCTGTGGATCGGGGATGAAGCCTGGGAACTGGACTACTACCTGCACGAGAACTCCGAAGAGAAACGCGCCGCCTACGTCTGGCTGACGGACTTTGTTGGCTGGTTGCCCATGCCAGATGGTGGGACGCACGAAGCGTTCCTCACCACTGACTACAATGCCGAGATGATCGAGCACATCGAGCGCTTTCCCCGGCTGCGCGACCGGGCCATCTTTGTGGGCAACCCCGAGGACATCGTTCCCGACACCTTCGGAGCGGATCTCCCGGCCATCCGGGCCTGGACAGAACGGCACTACGACTTTGCCGGCTACATAACAGGGTTCGATCCGGCGGCCTTTGCTGATCGAGAGGCGATCCGGGCTGAATTGGGTTACCGACCCGATGAGAAGGTGTGTATCGTGGCGGTCGGCGGCTCTGGGGTGGGCCATGCATCTCTTGCGGCGGGCCATGGCCGCCTTTCCAGAAGCAAAGCGGCGCGTGCCGGAGCTGCGCATGATCGTGGTGGCCGGTCCGCGTATTGATCCGCAATCGCTGCCCACCGTGGAGGGACTTGAAGTGCGCGCCTATGTCTACGAGCTGTACCGTCACCTCGCCGTCTGTGATCTGGCGGTGGTGCAGGGCGGACTTACCACGGCCATGGAGCTGACCGCCAACAAGCGCCCGTTTCTGTACTTTCCCCTGCGCCACCATTTCGAGCAGAATTTCCACGTGCGACACCGCCTTGACCGCTACCAGGCCGGCCGCTGTATGGACTTCGAGCAGGCCACGCCAGAAGTCATCGCGGCCGCAATCGAGCAGGAAATTGGTAGAAAAGTGGTGTACCGCGACGTTGAAAACGATGGGGCCGCCAGGGCCGCAGCCCGCATTGCCGAACTCATCTGAGCTTAAGGAGGAGGGTGATAAGCCACCTGAACCATTCTCGAAGTATGCTGTTATCGAGAAAGGCGCACGATTAGACGAGTCGCGTCACAAGGAGAAGTGCATGCGCCCAACAGCGGTCTGCCCCAGCAGCTTCTGCCCGTTCTTCCAGAAAAGCTTCTCCCGCACCTCCGGCTTGAACTCGATCTTGACCTCCTCAAAATCCTTCAGCCAGCGTTGAGGCATGATGAAGGGATAATCCGAGCCGAACAGGAAGCGGTCTTGCAGACGTGTGGCGGCCTCGCGCAGCACTATTTCAGGAATGTAACGGGGTGACCAGCCGGACAGGTCGTTGTAGATATTAGTTTTATGCTGCATCGCCGCGATCATCTCTTCGTGCCAGGGCCAGGAGGGATGCGCACCAATGATGGTCAGGCCTGGGAAATCCGCCGCCAGCGAATCAAGGTAAATGGGGCGTGTGTAATCGAGTTTGATGCCCATGCCTCCAGGTGTGCCCGCCCCCAACCCGTTCGTACCGGTGTGAAAGAGAGCGGGTATGCCCAGTTCCTCGATCTTCTGCATCAACGGGTAAAAAGCGGGGTCGTTGGGGTAGAATGCCTGCACTCCCGGATGAAATTTCGCACCGCCCAGCCCCAGTTCCTTGACCGCCCGCTCGATTTCTCGAACCGCCGCCTTTCCCTTGTGGGGATCAACGCCGGCGAAACCGATGAATTGCTGTGGGTAGCGCTGCACGATGGCCGCGACATAATCGTTGCCTAGAGGCGGCAAGCCGGTCGCGGTTTCTGCGTCCCAGGCCAGCAGGACGCCGATCATATCGAGTTCCGCGTAGTCGGCGGCGATCTGCTCGATATCCCTCAGCTTCACCTCGGTGCGGAAGAAGCGCTCGGCGGCCTTGGCATAGGGTCCGAGCGTCACCTGCATAAACTCCGTCGTCGGCAGGTGAACGTGAAAGTCGATGGCGCGCGGCATGGCATACTCCTCCATAAGACATTTGAGCACAGCGTTGTACATGTGGTGCCTTTATTATAGTCTCGCACAATCCAGGCATGTCCAGCACCCGACCTTGCGGACAGACGCTTGGAGAGAAGATTTCCCATTAGCGGACTTGAGAGAGGTCCTAAGAGGCATCTTTATTTGTTAAACTTCATGATCTAACAACCGCTAGCCGACTGGCTCTCAACCCGTTCGAGGAAAGCCCGAACCGTCTGCATATACAGTTCAGGTTCCTCCACGTGCGCCAGGTGCGAACTGTTCTCCAGCACGACCCACTCCGAGCCAGGGATGCCGCGATGCAGCACCTCGTTGAGCAGGGGGGTCGATTCGTCGTAGCGGCCGGAGATGATGAGCGTCGGCACGCGAATCTCGGAGAGGCGATGCGTTCTGTCCCAATCCTTGATGATGCCGACGATGTAGAACTCGCTGGGGCCGTTCATGTAGTTGTAGACGAAGCCGATCTGGTCGAACCCGCGCTTCACGTAGTCAGGATAGGGTCGCACGTGGCAGACGTGGCGATCATAGAAGACCTGCATGGCATCCAGGTACTCCTGGCTGTCCGTTGTGCCCGCCTCCTCGTGCAGCAGCAGCGTCGCGTTGACCTCCGGCGGCAGTTGCTGGCGCAGGCGGTTGGCCTCGGCGACCCACATCGGGATGCTAGAGGTGGTGTTGGCCAGAATGAGGCTGACCAGGCCCCGCGGCTGGCGCAGGGCGTACTCCTGCGCCAGCATGCCGCCCCAGGACTGGCCCAGGATATGCACGGTCCCCAATCCTAACTCCCGGCGCACCACCTCCAGCTCATCGGCGAAACGGGCCACGTAGCAAAGCGTGGGATCATCGGGATGATCGGAGTGTCCGCAGCCAAGCTGGTCGTAGAACACGACGCGCCGCGTCTCGCTCGCCAGTTCCTGCAGGTTCTCCAGGTAATCATGTGGCGCGCCAGGACCGCCATGCAAGATCATCAGTGGAATGCGCTCGCGTGAAGCGCCGCCGCCTACGATGCGATACCAGACGCGATAGCCGTCAACCGGGACGTAGCCTTCCTGTGCGCGCGGAAGCATAGAACACCTCATATTATCAGCTCATATTCAAAGAGGGGAAAAGCTTTTCTTTCAATCTCGCACCATCATACCACACCCGGTCACAATTTGATGATGCCGAACTGCACTTTCATCATCAAGATGCGTTCCACCGACTGGTTGATGCGCGCCATCGTCAAACGCCCCTGCTGCAAGGCCTGCTTGAACGCCGCTACTACCGCCGCAACCTGGCTAACGGTATAGGGTCCCTCCACCAGGTCATCGCCCGCGATGACGGAGAGGACAGCCGCCTCCGACAACGACCAGCTCTGGCTGATGCCGTCCATGTACAGGCCGTCGGTAATCACCACGCCGTTGAACCCTAACTGCTGGCGCAGCACGCCATCGATGGTCTTCGGCGACAGCTCTGCGGGAAGTTCCGCGTCAATCGCCGGTACCAGCACATCCGTCGACATTACCATAGCGGGATGATCCTGCTTCAGCATCAGTTTGTAGGGCGCCAGGTCGATCTGCTCCAGGTCGGCAAGGCTGCGGTCCACGGCCGGCAGCCCTAAATGCGGGTCGGAGGTGATCGCGCCCAGGCCCGGGAAGTGCTTCAAGCAGCCGATCACGCTGTTTTGCTGCAAGCCATTCAGGAATGCGCCCGCGTAGGTGGCGACTGTATCGGGAGTACTGCCGAACATGCGCGTCTCTAATACGGGCGGATTGACGGTCTGTACATCGACGACGGGAGCAAGGTCGGCATTGATGCCGAGCTGCGTCATCCACTTTGCGGACGTCGCGCCCTGTGAGTAAGCGAAACGCGGATCGCCTGTCGCGGCCATCTCGGCGGCGGACGGCAGGTATCCGTGAAACGTGTAGAGGCGATTGACCAGCCCGCCTTCCTGGTCAGTACCGATCAGAAGGGGAATAGAGGCATCCATGATTGCCTGGCGAGAAAAGGCCGCAAGGTTGGCGCCGATGTTATCGGGAGGGTCAAAATTGTGGTTAACGGCCTGGTAGAGGAAGCCCCCGACGTACTGATGTGCAATCATATATTGGAGTTCGGTTGCATAGTCATTGCCCAGGTACTCCACGACCAACAATTGCCCGAGCTTCTGGTCTAGCGTCATACCGCCCATGATCTGTTGAACCCTGGCAAGTTGACGGGAGAGCAAGCTTTCATCGCCGCCATCCACTCGCGGCTGCAGCATACTGGCCGCCAGGGATGAGGTTCCGAGGGTATCAGGCGCTGCGCCCGCGCCGTTGATCGCGCCTGAGCAGCCTGCCAGCATAAAAAAAAGCAGCAAGAGACAACACGGGTGCCAGCGCAAAAAGCAAGCACGACGATATCGAGTATGTAAACGCCTGTGCATACCAGCATATCCTGAAATGTGGATTAGAAATTTTCGGAGAGTGAATACCCCACACACTAGTTGAACGTGGGAGGAGTAGAGCAGTAACCACCGGCGCCACCATCCATCTTTTGTGCTAGACATTTGGAGATAGGCGAAGTTCCTGGAATATTACCGCTCAAAATGAGCGGTAATTGATCATCGGTACCTACTTGAAGCCGCTTCTCATGCGAATTTAGCGAGTCACAAAAATTCTTTCTGGAACACAGCTATTTTTACAAGTCCCCTGTCGGCCGCCACAAAACTGGCCGCAGGATCGTCATAGAAAGGAGCATGATATACTTAACCCACGCTTTTTTAGAGTGTATTGTGTTGAGCTATGGGCTCCGAGCGCACAAAGAGAGGCTGATAGGCATGGCGCAGTTCGACGATATCGAACTGGTTGAGCGGCTGTTTCTGAAGGGGTATCCCTTTTCAAAATATAGCCCGCGGCAGGGTGACCCGGTGGCGAGCGCGGTAACGCCGCTGCGCAAACCGCTCAATGCATGCATCGTAGCGCTGGTTACGACGGCCGGCCTCAGCCTGCCGGAACAAACGCCCTTCGATGTCACCATCAAGAGGGGAGATAGTTCATTTCGCGAGCTGCCCGCCGATATCTCGCCGCAGTTGCTAGAGATGAACCAGCGCAGCTGGGCCTTCGATCAGAGGGGCATCCTGCGGGACCGCAACCTGGCCCTGCCGTTGGATCGCTTGAAGGAGATGCAGCGGCGTGGAGAGATCGGGGAGGTTGCCCCGCACCACTACAGTTTCATGGGGTCAATCGTGGGGCCGTCGAAGCTCATAAAGGAGACCGCGCCCGAGGTAGCGCGGCGGCTCAAAGAGGAACACGTCGATGTAGTCCTGCTCACACCCATTTGACCAATGTGCAACCAGTCCGTTGGACTGATCCAGCGCGCCATCGAGTACGCCGGTATTACGACGGTTTCGATCTCGCTGCTGCGCGAGATCACTGAGAAAATCCGCCCGCCGCGCGCGCTGTTCGTGCCCTTTCCGCTGGGCTACCCGCTCAGCGAGCCGGACAATCCGGAACTTCAAACGAGGGTCATGCGGGCGGCCTTTGCTCTACTCACGCGCGATGATTGTCCGGTCCTCGAATCATTCAACAGCTAAAAGTTCAATACGCGATCACTCAGGCACGTCTATAATTTCCTCTTCTTCTACTTCTACTGGAAGAGCCGGTGCGCCGGGTTCGTTCTCTAACGGCAGCAGCTCAATCGCGTTTGCGCGGCGGCGGAGGCGAAAGCGTCGCCTCCCTATGGCTCCCGATTTATAGAGATAGGTACTGATAAGGATACCCAGCGCTATAAACACTCCAAAGAAGAAGAGTACAGCCAGGAATGAATCCATTTGATTGGTCCTTCCTCCAGCGTTTTAATGCATCTGGCGCATTTCTACACACCAGGCAATGTAATGGCCTGTCTGAACAGTAATACGCTACAACTAACTGAAAGGTGACACCTCCCCAGTTTATTGGGGAGCGTTCGCGCGCTCATCCATTCTCTCATCCATCCTCTCAACCAGTTCGTGTGCTATGTAGCTGGCGACCATCGCCGCGGTTGAGCCGGGCCCAAAGCCGGCATCGTAGCCCAGTTCCTTGGCGAAGGCATGTGAAATGCGCGGGCCGCCGGCTATCATCAGGTAGCGCTCCCGCACGCCTTCGGCCTCGGCAAGTTCGATCAGTTTGGTCAGGTTATGGATATGCACGTTCTTCTGCGTAACGACCTGCGATACCAGGATAGCGTCCGCGCTCTCCGCCGACGCCCGGCGCAGCAGCGCTTCGCACGAGACCTGCGCCCCCAGGTTCAGCGCGCGAAAGGCCGGAAAGCGCTCCAGGCCGTAGTTACCGGCGAAGCCCTTGGCATTGAAGATGGCATCGATGCCAACTGCGTGCGCATCGCTTTCAATGGCCGCCCCGATCACCGTCACGCGGCGGCCCAGGCGCGCCTCAATGAAGGTGTTGACCTCGTGAAAATCCAGCGTTTGCTGAACTCGCGCACCCGGATCATCTACCTGTACCGTTGCCGGGTCGAGCGTATGCGAACACGCGCCATAGATGACGAAAAACGTAAAAGCCTTGTCGATGGCCTCGGCGTGAGCCACCAGGGGATTGCTGATGCCCATCAGCATCGCGTAACGCCGCGCCGCCTCCTGCGAGTGGGCATTGAGCGGCAGTGGCAGGGTAAAAGAGAGTTGAACCATCCCATCGTTGGCGGTATCGCCATAGGGCCGCATCTGCATAAGCTTTCCCTCACTAACAAGTATACTCGGGCATTCTTTGTAACGTCACCAGGGTCACATCATCCTCCTGTTCCCATCCCTCCCCGGTAAAGCGCCTGAGTTCGTCAAGTAGGACATCTATGAGTGATGCGTGATCGGCTTGCTCTTCAAGTATCCTCTGCAGGCGAGGGAAGCCGAACATTTCACGGTCGGGTCCATGAGCCTCGACCAGGCCATCACTGTAGAAGAGCAGGCTCTCTCCGGCAGCGAGGCACGCTTCGTGCTCCTCATAGCGCGAGCCAGGCATCAGCCCGAGCGGCATACCTGTCGCCCATAGCTCGGCGGCACTCCTCTCCTTTTGCAGAAAGGGGGGCTCGTGTCCGGCATTGGCGTAGCACAGCCGCCCGCATTGTGGGTCGAGCAGGGCAAAGAAGCACGTGACAAACATCCCCGCCGGGATCTCGGCGGCGAGCAGATCGTTGACCCGCGCCAGGACTTCACCCGGGGAGACTATCTCAGGGACGGTACTGCGCAGCATGGTATGAACCGTGGCCATCACCAGGGCAGCCGGAACACCCTTGCCGGTGACATCGCCGATGACGATGCCCCAGCGGCCATCGTCCAGCGGCAAGAAATCGTAGAAGTCGCCGCCGACCTCACGCGCCGGTCGGTAGTACGGAGCAAGCCGCCATCCAGAGAGCGCGGGCACCTCCTTGGGTAAGAAAGCCTGCTGAATCGCCTGGGCTGTGCGCAACTCTTGCTCGATGCGCTCGTGTTCGCGTACTTGCGCCTGCTGCACCTGGACCATCTGCGCCACGCGCAGGGCAGGCGCCACCTGCGGAGCGAGGCTATTGAGTAGAGCACGCTCCGCCTGGATATACTCCTCCCCTTTCAGATGCGGCCCGAGCAGGAGCACGCCGACCAGTTCTCCCTGGCTGGCTAATGGCAGAAGCAGTTCCGTCCCACGCTGTCTCAAATCCTGCAAAACCGGCGAGTCTATCGACAGACGACCAAGCTCCAGCGCGCCCGAATGACTCTGCACATAAGCAAGCAGCGCATCATTATCGGCAACGACGACCTCTTGCTGACCGATGGTCGCGTCAGGCTGCTCATCGATGACACGCACCCACAATGTGACGAAATACGGCTGGAGGATTTGCTGGATCACCGCGAGGAATTGCTCGCGCAACTGATCGAGATCGATCTCATCGCGCAACGTCGCGGTGAAAGACTCAACCGCCCTGACCGATTCGCGATCATGCCGGTTGAAGTGCCGCTCTATGTATCGCTGGCAGTAGACACGCACAGGATCAAATATGATCGTCGCCGTGAGGGCAGTAGTGATAAGAATGATATGGACGTTTGTGCCCTGGTGAATAAATAGCTCAAATCCGGTGATAGCCCCGTAGTAGACGAAGGCCAGACAGACTGTGAGCAAGAGGTATAAAGGCGTATTACTGAAAAACAGGTTGAACACGAATACAGGAACTTTGAGGTTGAAGCTCTGGAACTGCACAGCAGCCAGGTACACTAGCACGGGAAGTAGGAGGAAAATGGTATCGCGGGAATCTTTGTTGAAGAGCGTAAAAATGGCAAATAAGCCGCCAGCGCCGCTTACTGCAAGAAAGAAGCGGATGGCGGCAAACCATTCCCGGCGGAAACGCCGGGGCTTCTTCCTGGGTGGTTCGGCCAGCGGTACAGTTTTTGATGACACCTGAAATGCAGGCATAGCTCATTCCCTTTCCGCCATATCTTATCATATCTTCACTGCCATAACCTTTTTGTTATAGATCCTTACCAGTCAGGTATAACCTTTACTTTATGCCAGGGATAAGCCTGGTTGGAAGTATGTACCTGTTGCGCTGATACTGTTTTTGAAGATATACTAGGTGTTGGTACCCTCTCTTTTCAAGCATCTAATTGATTTTCTGTCACTTTACTTTCTCTCTCATTTTTGTGTAGGCATCCAACCCGAGCAAGGAACGAATGCGACAAGGGAGAACATCACGTGTCCAACGAAGAGAACAGGGCACTTCATCAGCATGGTTGAGCGTCAACCAGTAGCGTAGGCAAGATATTCGATCAGGAGAGACAGAAGATGAATATACTCTACAAAGCAGAAAAAATCGTTTTTGCGATGCAGCATTATAAGAATTGGGCAGAGGTGATCAGGACATCCGTAACAAAACAAGGGGTCAGGAGAGTGATTCTAAAGAATGGAATCCAGCTCGAGGCAGGCGAAGCACTCAACTTTCTGGTACATCAGATATTCTCTCGAAGAGTATATAATCCTGGTAATCTTGCGATTGGAGAAAATGACATTGTGGTAGATATCGGAGCGAATTATGGAGTATTTACGGTATTTGCGGCATCTCTGACCCGAAATACGGTCTATGCCTTTGAGCCATCCTCCACGAACTTCGCGTTCTTAGAACGAAATATTCGCCTCAATGGGCTGAACAATATTGTTGCTTATAAAGCTGCCATTTCGGCTACAGTCGGTTCGACACAACTGTTTTTCGATCCCGCTAATGATCAAGGACACCTACTATCTGATTTCCTTATTGCTGATAAACTTGAAAATTGTAGGGCAAGCACGCCGGATCAGTTTGCTCAGTTTGTTCCTGATACCAGGAGAGTCGAAAACTATGTTGCTGTAGATGTTTCGACTACCACCTTACAAGAGATAATGGACAGACATAACATTGAGCAGATTGACTTTCTCAAGATGGATTGTGAAGGAGCCGAAGGGGCAATACTATTTGCGACGCCCAAGGAATACCTTCAAAGGGTAAGGAAGATTGCTATGGAATTTCATGATTTCCTCTCATCATTTACTCATGAGGATATTCAAAAACGGCTAGAAGAAACAGGTTTTATTACCGAATTGAAATGGGAAAAAGCGTCTCCCCTCGGCTACCTATACGCCTGGAAGGAGTGAGTTGTGCCAACCATATGATATACTGTTCCTTACTACCGTACTGTTTACTTTCCGTGCTCCAAAGGGAACAACATCACATGTCACAGCAGACCGAGCGGTACGACGCGATTATTATTGGTGCGGGACATAACGGACTCGTGGCCGCAGGGTACTTGGCCCGTGCAGGCAAGAAGGTGCTCGTCGTGGAGGCGCGCGACCGTGTAGGTGGGGCCTGCACCCTTGAGGAACCATTTCCGGGATTTATCATGTCTCCATGCGCCTATGTGGTGAGTTTGCTGCGACCTGAGATTATTCGCGATTTAGAGCTGCATCGCTATGGCTTCGAGGCGTATGTGAAGGACCCGCAGATGTTCGTCCCCTTCCTGGACGGCAAATATTTATTCTTCAGAGCCAGCACTGAAAAAACTATCGAAGGTATTCGCCAGCTTTCCAAACACGATGCTGAGGCCTATCCGAAGTTTCTCACATTTTTTGAACGTGCCTCGGAGATACTCAACCCCATTCTGCTGGAAGAGCCGCTCTCGGTCGCGGACCTGGCGGCCCTTTTCCGGGGCGAGGATGAAGAGATTTACCGTTATTTGATGTTCGGCAACCTGTACGACATGCTGGCCGATTACTTCGAATCCGACTATCTGCGAGCAGCTTTCGCGGGCCAGGGAGTGATCGGCAGCTTCATCGGGCCAAAGACACCCGGCTCGGTCTACGTGATGTGGCATCATATGTTTGGGGAGGTGAACGGGGAACAGGGCATGTGGGGCTATGTGCGCGGCGGCATGGGCCGCATCAGCTTCTCCATGGCCGCCTCCGCTGAAGCCCATGGAGCGGTGATCCGCACGAATAGCCCTGTCTCGAAAATACTTGTCCACAACGGACGGGCAGAAGGAGTGCGCCTGGAAAACGGTGAGGAGCTGCGCGCCGGCACGGTGCTTTCTAATGCAGACCCCAAACGTACCTTCTTCCAGTTTTGCGCGGATGCCGGCCTGGATAAAGGCTTCATCAAACGCATCGCTCAATTCAAGACGGAGAGCGCCGTAATCAAGTTGAACATCGCGTTGAAAGAACTACCCAGCTTCAAGTGTCTCCCCGGCACGACGCCCGGCTTACAGCACGCCGGCTCGCTCGATATCTCTCCGACGCCCGACTGGGTGCAGAAAGCCTACGAGGACGCCATGCACGGCGACCTCTCCCAAAAGCCCTATATCGAAGCGTACATGCAGTCCGCCACCGACCCTTCTGTGGCACCGGCCGGCTACCACACCATCTCGATGTTCTGCCAGTACGCACCCTATCACCTGCGCGGGCGCGAATGGACGGACGAGGTCAAGAACGAGATGGCCGACCGCATCATCGCCACCGTGACCGAGTTCGCGCCGAACTTCGCCGATGCGGTGTTACATCGCCAGGTGCTCAGCCCGCTCGACATCGAGCAGCGCTACGGCATGCCCAACGGCAACATCTTCCACGGCGAGATCACCCCCGACCAGCTCTTCTCGCTGCGCCCGGCCCCGGAATGCGCGCGCTACCGCACGCCAATCGAAGGTTTGTACCTCTGCGGTTCAGGTACTCACCCAGGAGGCGGCGTAATGGGCGCGCCAGGGCATAATGCAGCAAAGGCGTTGTTGGGCGACTGGGGGAAACACTAACTATCCTGAAACGCTCTCCGTCCTGCTCAATAGTGCAAGACACAGGAGAGAAGATAATTCGACATGCTCCGCAAACTCACGCGCAAATAGCGTCCCGTCCCGTCGTTTAACCAGTGACACTCGCTCTATAAGCAGTGCCATGATTGCAGCTTGATGCCTTTGTCAGGCTAATTCGCAACGGTGAGTTATTCATCTCACTCGGTGAGAGGAAGGACCTCGGCATGAAAATTTCCCGTTTCCCACACAGACTCACTTGTATTGTAGTTGCAGTCTTCGTACTGGTAGCTCTTGTAGGAAGCATACTTTACCCGCAAGCTACGTCTTTCGCCGCAAGCGCCAGCGGTGCGCACAAGTTTGACCCGCATAGTGCCTTCACAATCCGGCCGCTGTGGAAATACGCCAGGAAAGTTAGCGCTTCAACAACAATTCCACCGTGTCTGATAAGTCCTACGCCTCCTGTTTGCTATAGTCCACGACAAATTCGCAACGCCTACAATATCCAGCCGCTTCTCAAGGACGGTATCCAAGGCCAGGGCCAGACGGTGGTCATCATTGACGCTGCCACCAGCACGACGCTCAGCAGCGACGTCCACCTCTATGATCAGCTCTACGGGTTGAAAGACCCGACGATCAATGTCTTTTCACCATTTGGCCCCCCTTCAGTCGACCCGGGTTACTACGTCGAGACAGCCCTGGATATAGAGACCGTCCATTCGCTCGCGCCCGCTGCCACGATCGATCTCGTCCTGGTGAATTTAGATTTTGTCTTCTCTCCCTCGCAAGTGCTCTCGGTGCTCCTGAGCGGGACGAAGTATGCGGTTGATCACAATCTCGGCGGGGTAATCACAATGAGCTTTGGCATTGGCGAGACCTGCGCGGATTCTGCCTACCTTCAGGAAGCGCAGCTCGTGTACAAGGCAGCCCGCGCCAGGCACATCACGCTCCTTGCCTCGGCCGGTGACTCTGGCGCGGCTGCGTTGATCTGTAGCGGCCCTTTCTTTAACGAGGGGCTGGGCGTCGATCTCCCTGCCGCCGATCCATCAGTGACGAGCGTAGGTGGCACGAGCCTGGCTGCCACGGTGAATCAGGGAAAGTACATTGCTGAGACCACGTGGAACGATAATGCTGATGGACTTGGCGCGACCGGTGGTGGCATCAGCACGATCTTCTCCGTTCCGAGCTATCAGAGCGGCATCTCCGGGCTGACCGGCCGTGGAGTACCCGATGTCGCCTTCGATGCCGATCCAAATACGGGCGTTCCCGTTGTTTTCAGCGAGCAAGGGGCGACCCTGATCGTTCCGGTCGGTGGGACGAGCCTCGGTTCACCCGCATGGGCAGCCATCGTAGCCCTCGCTGATCAGTTTGCCGGCAAGCGCCTTGGCTTCCTCAACAACCGCATTTACACGATTCTGGCGAGTGGCTCTTACGGGTCTGCATTCCATGATATAACAACGGGCAACAATACCATATCAGTGTTTGGGCCAAACGGTCCCATCACGATCACCGGATACAACGCGGGTCCAGGATGGGATGCCGTCACCGGGGCTGGGACGCCAAAGGCCAGTTCTCTGGTACCACTGCTCTAGACCCTCCTCCTTAAACTTTTGGCGGTGAACCTACAACCTGGTGGAAGGCCTCAGGCCTTTACCGGGTTGCGGGTTCACCGCTATGCTATGAACCTCCCCAAAAGTCCCGCTCAACTTGGCCCAATCGCATATATAGAGTATACTCGTACTACGCATGTATAGAAGTTCCACAATGCATAACGAGTACATAGCTCTGTCAAAGGGAAACGCCGTGCAATTCAAGGTAGCTGTCGTCCAATTCGAAATATGCCAGTTCGACCTCCAGGAAAACCTCAAGAAAGCTGAAGCGTTCATCAGGCAGGCTGCCTCCGCGTCGGTGGACCTGGTCGTCTTCCCCGAAGATTTTTTGCTGGGGCCGCTCAACGGGCGTGCCAACCTGGCCGACTTCGATGGGGAGTATGTAAAGCACTTCCAGCGGCTCGCCGAGCAGTACAACTTAGATATTGTTCCCGGCTCCATTATCGAGGGTGACGAATCAGGCCTGTACAATACGGCCTACTACATCGATAATACGGGCGACATCCTCGCGAAGTACCGCAAAGTGCATCTCTGGCTCCCCGAACGAAGCTACGTAACGCCCGGAGATGGCGTGCGCGTCGTCGAAACGCGTTTTGGCAAGGTTGGCCTGATCATCTGCTGGGACCTGATGTTTCCCGAAACGTTCCGGGCCATGGTCAAGGAAGACGTGGAAATCGTGATCTGTCCCAGCTACTGGTGCCTGGAGGATGCCGGCAATGGGCAACGCTACAATCGCTACTCCGAGGTAATGCTGGTGAATGCGCTGTGCATCGCCAGAGCTTTCGAGCATGAGGTGGTGCTCATCTATGCCAACGCCGCCGGGAAAACTGGGCTGGATGGCAATACCTGCACGCTGATCGGCCAGTCACAAATTACCGTGCCATTTCAGGGTCCTCTGAATATCGCTATGCACAACGATGAAACTATGCTTGTTCAGGAGATCGATACTTCGATCCTCTCCACTGCCGAGCAAGCATATGAGATCCGCAGCGACCTTCACAAAAGTCTACTGAAGGACAGCGCATCGCTCATCGGTTAGCCTGCACAACTGAGCTATTCGTTTTGCCTCTTTTGGGCGCTATTCAACGTGTTATTTTATGGATAGGTTCCTTAAAAAGGATGAAACATGAAAATAGCACAGATAGCGCCTCCCTGGATCAGGATACCGCCAAGAAACTACGGTGGAACAGAGAGCGTCATCTATAATCTTGTGGAGGAACAGGTCGCCGAGGGGCACGATGTGACGTTGTTTGCGCCGGGTGACGCACGTACTTCAGCAAAGCTCGTCTCATTTTTCCCGAAATCTCTGTTATCCGAGGGCATTCCCTGGACTTCTCATCTCAAGGCCTATTATCACTTGCAAAAGGCGGTAGATAGTGTGAAGGAGCAAGATTTCGACATCGTGCATACCCACCTCTCTTCGGCCTCCGATATGTACCTTTTTCCGCTGACTGCCTCTCTTTCAACACCACATGTCACAACTTTGCACAGCAATTTTCCCTTCGATCGATCCTCTCCCGATCGGCCAGGGGATGCCGATCGCTATTATATGGACTGGGCTCCGTTCGTACCCATGGTGGCTATCAGTGAAAGCGCTCGATCACAGGTGCAATTTCCACTTGATTTCGTAGGGGTGGTTTATAACGGTATAGATATGCACGAGTTTACCTCCACCCGCAGGAAAAAAAGAGAAGATTTCTTCGTCTGGTTGGGACGTTTCACTCCTGAGAAGGGACCACACCTGGCGATTGAGGCAGCAAGGCAAGCAAACGTACCGCTTGTCCTGGCAGGCACGATTGATCGCTATGTGAAATCTTCAGTTGACTACTTTCATCAGCAGATTGAGCCCCGCATTGATAAGAAAAGGGTCAGGTATATTGGTCCGGTGAATATGAGGCAGAAGGTGAGTTTATTACGCCGCGCTTGCGGTTTCCTCAATCCCATCGAATGGGAAGAGCCATTTGGAATGGTTATGGTCGAAGCCATGGCGCTGGGTTGCCCGGTCATCTCCTTTGATCGCGGGGCCGCACCAGAAATCGTCGTGCACGGTGAAACGGGCTTCCTGGTTAAAACTCTCGAAGAGATGGTCGAGTACATACCGCGCCTGGGCGAGATCGATAGGGAGGCTCTGCGTCCGTATGTTGACGAGCATTTCTCTGCCCGTGTTATGGTGCAGAACTATGTGAAGATATACGAGCAGGTCATCAGGCAGAAGAGCGCTGCTAGCAGTGAAGATCATCCAGCATCGCTCGCACAAACTTCACAGCCAGTGAAAGCCAGTCAAAGGAACGGGTCCAGGTGACCCAGCTTGCCTGTGTGGGCCATCCTGTTTTGTAGCGGTATATCAGTTCTCTGGGCATGACAGTAGCCCACTTCACGCCCTCACCTAATCCACCCGGTGTGATGCGCACAGTGATATTGAAGACGTTCTCGTTGGGAAGAAGTACTTTCCAATCCGGCATGCTTTTTAGCGACTCGTCACGCCTCCAGCTACTGAAGAGCGCCGGGTCCTCCGGTGCGCCACTCTCGGAGCGCTGGAGTGTCAGCACCTGCCCGGCCACTGCGGAGCGGTCCCATTCTGGAAAGCGCAGCCATACTGAGTAACGATACTCGTCCAGGCCCATTGCCTGGATAAAAGCGCGATATCCCTCGCGTTCGATGCGCTGCTCTGTATGGCTTTGCCAGAGCCGTAACAGCGCGTCGAGGCGTTTGCTCTTATCCTCCGAACTCAATCGAGCAAAGGGGCCGCTATCAGCCGGGTATGCCCTACCTTGCATTGATAGCCTCCATCCCTGCCGGGAAATATTTCCGCAGCCACTCGGCCAGGTCGGCGGCCAGTGGCGCGACAAACGTGCTGAGCGTATTGTCGCGGTAGCCGCGCAGTGCCAGGCTGTGAGCGTGAAGGAATTGCCGTGGATAGGGCAGCTTCCGGCGCTCCTTCTCCAGGAGACCTTCCGTAAGTCTTATCCCCCACGATGGCATAGCCCACCGCTGCAAGGTGCGCTCGTATCTGGTGTGTGCGCCCGGTCACAGGTCGCACTTCTAACATCGCGTAAGCATTGTTCGCGGCCAGTGTTTTCACCAGCGTTATTGCTTGCTGGCCCTGCGGCCCAACGATGCAGCGGCGGCGATCATCCTGGTCGCGCTGCAAAGGGCCATCAATAGTAATCTCGCCTCCGACGGTCCACAACATGCCAGCACAGTCTTCGATGCTTTTCCCTCCGGCAGTCAGCCCACTCACCTGCAATGGAGCTCGGGCAGAGGCCCAGCCGGGCGCGTCCCTGCCAACGACCGCCAGGTAGCGTTTTACAATGGTATGATCCTGGAACTGGCGGCTCAGGTGGCGGCGCGCGCGTTCTGTACGAGCGAGCGCAACGATGCCCGATGTATCCTTATCAAGCCGGTGCAACAAACAGGGGCGCGGCAACAATCCTTCTTCCCGTATATATTTCAGTCTTTGCTGCTCGCGTAACATCTCCCGGACATGCGACGGCGCGCGCTCCCACCCGGGCTTATCGGGCAACTCTGCCGGCTGCCAGTCATCGCCCCCCTGCCGCGCAAGCGCTGCCAGGATCGCATCCCACATCGTCCCATCGGCATGCTTATACGTGGGATGGATGACCAGCCCCGCGGGTTTGTTGACCACCAGCAAGTAATGGTCCTGGTAGATGATTGGGATATCAGGCGTTTTCTGCGTTTCCTGCATGTTCATGCCTTCAGTATAGATGGTCGCTTTACTATGGTCAATATTCTTTGGCTATAGGAAGATGGATTCTATTCTGAGCAGTTTTCGGGGCTTTTCATGCATGGTACAATATCTACAACAAAAATTCGCAAAAAATAGACCTATCTACAGGGGAGGTAAGATGGCCTTCGTACACTATCTCACTAGACCTGAGTTACGTAGGCCGGTGGTCATCGCTGCTTTCGCGGGATGGAATGATGCAGCCGATGCGGCTACTACCGCCATCAAAGTGCTTGTGGACCGCTGGCAACCAACCAAGTTTGCTGAGATCGAGTCGGAAGAGTTCTTCGACTTCACGGAAACACGACCGACTGTTTCGGCGAATAAGGGGCGAGTGCGCTCAATTACGTGGCCCAGCAATGCATTCATGGCCTATACAAAGCCTGACATGGATCGTGACATCATACTTTTCCTGGGCTCCGAGCCGCAATTGAAATGGAAAACCTTTACCTCTACCTTCCTGGAGGTGTGCAAGTATTTCAATGCCTCGGAAATTCTGCTGCTTGGAGCATTTCTGGCAAATATCCCTCACTCCCTGGATGTGCCGGTCTCAGGCCTCTCCTCAACGGAGGACATGCAGGAGCGCTTGAGCGAAATAGACGTGCAGGGTACGCGCTATGAGGGGCCAACCGGCATCGTGGGTGTGCTTCAAGAGGCCATAACGAAGGAAAAGATCCCCGTTTCCAGTCTGTGGGCAGCCGCGCCACACTATCTGGTTGCCACACCTAATATCAAGGTAACAGCCGCGCTGCTAGCCTATATGAACACCTTCATGTCCTTCGATCTCGATCTGAGCGATATCCAATCAGACGCGGTAAACTTTGAGGAGCAGATAACGCGGCTGGTAGCACGCGACCCTGATGCAAGCGCTTACGTGCGTAAATTGGAGGAGCAGATCGAAAATGCCGGGCAGGACGACGATGATGAAAATGTGGAGGATGAGGAGGATGAGGCTTCGCCCATAAATCCTGACCGTCCAACCGGCACCGGCCCACTGCCCAGCGCTGATACGCTGATTCGCAGAGTGGAAGAATTGCTGCGCAAGGAACGCGAGAACAATCAGAGCAACGGAGAATCGAGCGAGGGGAACGAATGAGCCGTCCCCTCTACACGCTCGAGGAGGTTCTCAATCCGCGCGCCGTGGCGATCTTAGGTGCGTCACGCGCACACCACAAGTGGGGGCATGTGGCGGCAAGGCAGTTCATCGCCGGAGACTTTCCCGGCGATCTGTATCTTATCAACCCTTCGGTATCAGAGGTGCTTGGCCTCCCGACCTACTCCAGCTTGCGCGATGTACCGGCGCAGGTCGATCTTGCCATCATCGCCACCGCCTTCCAGCACGTTCCCCAGGCCGTCGATGATTGCATCGCGCATGGCGTGAAAGGTATCGTTATCATCACGGCCGGCTTCAGCGAGACCGGGCCCGAGGGCCGGACGCTGGAAAAGGAGCTGGTGGCCCGCTGCCAGGAGCATGGCATTCGCGTGTTCGGCAGCAACTGTATGGGTATTTACATCAAGCGCGCGCATCTCAATGCCCTGGGCATGGCCTTTCCCCTGCCGGCCGGGCCAATCGGCCTGGTCTCACAAAGCGGCAACCTCGGCATGTATTTTTATGCCCAGGCCCAACTCGACGGCCTTGGCTTCACGACCTTCTTGAGCGTCGGCAATGCCGCCGATGTCTCTTTCCCCGAATGTATCGAATATCTCACCAACGATCCTGAGACGCGCGTAATCGCCGGCTATGTCGAGGCAATTCAAGAGAAGACCCTGCGCGAGGTAACACGCGAGATGCACTCGCGCGGGCAGTATAAGCCGATCGCGATCCTGCTGAGCGGCGCGACAGAGGTGGGCGTGCGCGCCTCGCTCGCGCATACCGGCACAATTTCATCGTTGCGCCCCGACCACGACACGAGCCTGCTCGGCAGCGGCATCGTGCGCGTCTTACGTTCCGACGAGCTGTTCCCCGTCGCCCAGGCGCTCGCCACGCAGCCGCCGACGCCCAACGGCGGGCGCCGCGTCGCTATCATCGGCGACGGCGGCGGCAGCGTCGTTGCCACCGGCGACGCGGCGGTACGCGCCGGTCTGGAAGTCCCCATCCTCTGTGAGGATACCCAGGCGGCCCTGCGCTCGCTCATGCCCGCGCGCGCCACCTCGACCAACCCTGTTGACGTGGCGGGAGCAGCCGACGAGGATCCCCTGGCCTTCGCCTGGCTGACGGAGGTCTGTCTGAAAGACCCGGTCATAGACGGCGTCATCATCACCGGCCTGTTCGGCGGCTATCGCTGGCTGCTCTCCGAGTCGTTCGGCCCGCGCGAGGAGGCAGCTGCGCGCGAGCTCGGCAAGCTGGTGCGCCGCTACCGCAAGCCCGTGCTGGTGCAGACCATCTACGCCCGCCACGATATCCCTGCGCTGCACATCCTGCGCGAAGAGGGTATTCCCTACTACGAGTCCATCGAAATTACGTGCCGCGCAATGGCTGCCTTGAGCGAAATCGGCTCATTTTACAAGAAGAACGACGAATGACCTTGTACCTCATCTCTGTGCTTGGATCTGCTCGAAGCGTCTGCGTGCGAGCAAGGCAATGTCCGCACTGGCTTCCCAGCGATTTTGGAGGCGTGCCCAACGCCGCTGCATGCCACGTACCCAGGCCTGATCGCGTGGAATATTTTGCAGCACCTGGCTCAAATGGAGCGTTCCGATAAAGGCCACCCCGAAGCGAATCGCGTCAAGTAACACGTCCAGTTCAGCATCGGTGGGCAGACGCTGTTGAGCATACCCCTCCACAACAGCGAAAATACGGCTGGCATCGGGCTGGATATGCCAGGCCAGGGGCACCTCAGGCGGAAGATCGCTCTGGAGGTGGCATTCGAGCAAGAGCCGTCCCACATCAAGAATAGAAACACCTGTGGGCAACTTCTACCATAGAGCGGACTACAAATTCGATTTGACTCCTGCTGACCAGAAAAGGACGGAATTTCACAAAATAGCGATGGCAGCACAAAAAGGCATTAACGCTAAATCTTCAAAAAATTCCACAGCCGGCCCCCTGGTCCTCCCCGTCGTGATTGAGGTATAACAATAGTTACACCCGCTCGTAGCTCCAGCTCACCATCTCTCCATTGGCATACGGCATATACCCGTGGAACAGCCGCGCATCATCATCGAAGACCATCGGCAGGAAGAGGTGATCGCTCGGCCAGAGCGGTAAGCTTGGCAGCGAAGAGAGCGGCACCCACGACAATGTCCCCTCGTGATTGCCCTCGGAGACCTCGCCGTGCCAGCCATCGATGCGAAAAATAAAGCCGAACCAGTCCTCGCCATGCTTGCCGAAGCCCGGCCAGGAAATCGTCCCGCGCAGGTTGAGCGCATCTGCAGTCAGCCCAGCCTCCTCGAATATCTCGCGGCGCATCCCGCTCACGATATCCTCGTCAGGTTCCAATCGCCCGCCCAGGCCATTGTATTTGCCATAATGGATATCCTCCTGTGGCCTTTTGTTGCGATGGATCATCAATACCTGGCTTTTATCTGGAGACAACACATAGCCCAGGGTTGCCAATATCGGTTTAAACATGCTTCTGGCACCTTCCTTTCCACAGCCAGGGTACAGGCTCCTGGCGTTTTCTGTCAATACCTTCTTTCAGAGCCTGACTTCAGCTTTCGCCAGGCGAAAGCGAATGCACTGGCATTGACTTTCGGGGAAGCATAGATTATTATTTGTCTATCCTGTTTTAGGAGGTACCATTCATCATGCCTTCAGCCACAGCTAAGGTGTTGCTAAACGAAGTGAGCTGTGTCTACAACTGAACAAGGTCGTTTTCTAGTTTTCTGCTCTTCACAACCAGCCCGCTTCGCCTCGTAAGGCTACTTTTGCTTGCCGCTCATCGCGCGCAGCAGCAAATCGCCTCCCATCCAGCATCACTGCTCTCCACCACACACATAGCCGTAACTCATCGTGGGCTTTTTTCTGCTCATACCGGGCAGAGAATTCTACTGCAAAATGCACTTGCAACGCTCTTGAGCGAAAGGAAAAAATAGATATATGTACGTTCAGTTGAGACGCTACTGGCGGCTGTTGGCCCGCTATCTGCGGCCCGAGTGGCCGCGGATGGGCCTGCTGGCTGTGATCCTGTGCGGCACCATCGGTGTGCAGGTGGTCACGCCGCTGGTGGCGAGCCGCTTCATCGACCAGGCCACCTCCGGCTGGGGCTCTGCGCGATCTGATCGCCCTGGCGCTGCTTGACCATAGGCCTGGCTCTGGCGGGCCAGGGTCTGGCTGTCGCCGAAACCTACGTGGCCGAAAACGTGAGCTGGGCGGCCACGAACGCGCTGCGCGCCGACCTTGTCGCCCACCTGCTGCGGCTGGATGCCACGTTCCACACGGCCCATACGCCGGGTGAGTTGATCGAGCGGGTGGACGGTGACGTGGCCACTCTGGCCCGCTTCTTCTCTCGGTTTGTGGTCTATGTGCTCGGCAACGGCGTCCTGATGGTAGGTGTGCTCGGGCTGCTCTATCACGTGGACTGGCGGGTAGGCCTGGGGATGAGCGCCTTTGTCGTGCTGGCCCTGGCAGCCATGCTGCGCATCCGCGCCGTTGCCACACCCTTCTGGGCCGCGGAGCGCCAGGCCAGCGCCGATTTCTATGGCTTCCTGGGCGAATACCTGGCCGGCCTGGAGGATATCCGGTCCAGCGGGGCCGGCGCGTTTGTGCTGCGCCGCTGCGCCGAGGTGATGCGATCGTGGCTGGCCGTGACGCGTCAAGGCGCAGATGTGGGGCTACGCCATGGTCGCCACCAGCCAGGGGCTCTTTGCGCTCGGCACGGCCGTCGCCTTTGCCCTGAGTGCCATGCTGTTCAGGGCCGGCACGCTGACCATCGGCACCGTCTATCTGATCTTCCAGTATACCGAGATGCTGCGCCAGCCGACCGAGCAGATCCGCAAGGAAGTGCAGGATCTGCAGCAGGCGGACGCCAGCATGGGCCGTGTCGAGGCGCTCCTGAGTACGGCGCCGCGCCTGACCGATGGCCCCGGCGCCGCGCTGCCGCCAGGCCCGCTGTCGGTGGAGCTGGACGGCGTCTCATTTGGCTACGCGGAGGACGCCCTGGTCCTGCGCGACGTCAGCGTGTCGCTTGCGCCGGGCCGCGTGCTGGGTGTGGTGGGACGCACCGGCAGCGGCAAGACCACGCTGACGCGGCTCCTCCCGCGCTTCTACGATCCGCAGGCCGGCGCGGTGCGCCTGGGGGGTGTGGACCTGCGGGCGGTGCGCCTCGCGGCGGTGCGCGCGCGCATCGGCCTGGTCACCCAGGAGGTGCAACTCTTCAACGCCAGCGTGCGCGACAACCTGACCCTCTTCGACGACAGCGTGCCGGATGAGCGGATCAGCGCCGTGCTGGACACCCTGGGTCTGGCCGGTTGGCTGCGGGAGCTGCCGCGCGGGCTGGACACCCTGCTGGGGCCCGGCGGCGCCGGACTCTCCGCCGGACAGGCCCAGGTGCTGGCCTGTGCACGCATCTTCCTGCGCGACCCCGACCTGGTGATCCTGGACGAGGCATCCTCGCGCCTCGACCCGGCCACGGAGCGGCTGGTGCATACGGCGCTGGGCCGGCTGCTCGAAGGCCGTACCGGCATCATCGTGGCGCACCGGCTGGCCACGGTCGCCTACGCCGACGACATCCTGGTCCTGGAGGACGGGCAGGTGCGCGAGCACGGGCCGCGGCTTGCCCTCGCCGCCGACCCCACCTCGCGCTTTGCCGGGTTGCTGCGGGTCGCCACGGAGGAGGTCTCCCTATGAAGCCGCTCCCAACCTGGCGCTATCTGATGAAAATGGCCCGCTACGCGCCCTGGCTCTACCTGCTCCACGCGGTGTTGTGGAGCGTGCGTGCAGCCTGTCGCCGCTCCTGGCTGGGCTGATCGCCCGCGCCTTCTTCGATACGCTCACCGGGCAGGCACACCTGCCCGTGGGCACGACGGGACTGATCGTGCTGCTGGTGGTGCTCGCCGTGAGCCGTGTGGCCGTGTGGCTCAGCGCCGGCTTTGTCGAAATCATCATGCGGTTCACGATGAGCGGGCTGCTGCGCCGCAACCTGCTGCGGCACATCCTGGACCGGCCGGGCGCCGATGCGCTGCCCTACTCCATAGGCGAGACCATCAGCCGCTTTCGCGACGATGCCTATCAGGCCGAGGACAACCTGGATTGGACCGACGAGATTGTGGGCCAGGGGCTGTTTGCCGTGGGGGCGTTCCTGGTGCTCCTGCATATCGACGCCCGCATGACCCTGGTCGCCATCCTGCCCCTGCGTAGTCGTGGCGGCTGTCGCGCGGCGGGCCAGCAACGCGCTGGGCCGCTACCGTGCAGCCAGCAGCCAGGCCACCAGCCAGGTCACCGGAGCCATCGGCGATATCCTGGCGGCGGTGCAGACGCTGCAGGCCGCCGGCGCCGAAGAGCGGACCGTGGCCCGCTTCCGACGGCTGAACGAGCAGCGCCGGACAGCCATGCTGGCCGATCGCCTGGCGACGCAGGCTCTGGACGCCATCACGGCCAACACGGTGAGCGTGGGCACGGGTCTGATCATGCTGCTGGCCGCCGGCAGCCTGCGCGACTGGCAGCCTGACGGTGGGCGACTTTGTCCTGTTTGTCTCCTACCTGGGCTTCATCGCCGACTTCACCGACCGCGCTCGGCCAGTTCCTGGCCCACTACCGGCAGACCGGGGTCGCCTTCGCGCGCATGGACGTCTTGCTGGGTGGTGCGCCGCCGGCCGCGCTGGTGGCGCCCACGCCGCTGCACCTGCGCGGACCCCTGCCCGCGCGTGCCGCCGCCAGCGCGCAGCGCGACCGACCGGCTGATCCTCGTGGAGGCGCGGGGGCTGACCTATCGCCACCCGCAGTCGGGGCGCGGTATCGCCGGAGTGGACCTGCGCCTGCCGCGCGGCACCCTGACGGTGGTGACGGGGCGCGTCGGCGCGGGCAAGACAACGCTCCTGCGGACCCTGCTGGGCTTGCTGCCGCGGGAGGCGGGCGAGATCCGGTGGAACGGCCAGGTCGTGGACGACGCGGCCTCCTTCCTTGTGCCGCCCCGCGCGGCGTACACGGCGCAGGTGCCGCGCCTGTTCAGCGAGACGCTCAAGCAGAACATCCTTCTGGGGCTACCCGACGACCCGGCGGCCCTGGCCGCCGCCGTGCGGGGCGCCGTCCTGGAGCACGACGTGCAGGCGCTGGAGGCGGGGTTGGAGACGCCGGTGGGCACCCGTGGCGTCAAGCTCTCCGGTGGCCAGGTGCAGCGCACGGCGGCGGCGCGCATGTTGGTGCGCGGCGCCGAGTTGCTGGTGATCGACGACCTGTCCAGCGCGCTGGATGTCGAGACGGAGCGGGTGTTGTGGGAGCGCCTGTTCACCGGCGAGACGGTGACGTGCCTGGCGGTCTCGCACCGCCGCGCCGCGCTGCGCCGCGCCGACCACATCATCGTGTTGAAGGAGGGCCACGTCGAAGCCCAGGGCACACTTGCCTTCTTGCTGGCAAGTTGCGCGGAGATGCGGTCCCTGTGGCACGACGCCGACGATGCTGTTGCCCTGGGGTAACGACTGGCCTGGTGTGTACTGTAAACAGGGCTGTTGCATAAGGCATGCTCTCATCTCATTCATCGATATTGTCACAATAATTTACAATATCAATACTATTGACAGCATCGAAGTGAAGGAAGGAGAGACCATGAAATTGCCCGGTAAGCACGGGCCTGTGCGCCCAGTGAGACAGACCCACGCATCTGGAGGGAGCGATAACGGTCGATCCGCGGCGGTCGGCAACGAACGGCTGACTGCACTGGCCGGCGCGGTGCTCCTGGTGCTATTACTGGTTGACATCGTGAGTTCGGCGAGCCTGCACGCACTGCTGCCTCTCCATATCTTTGTCGGAGTGCTCCTGGTCGGCCCGCTCGTCGTCAAGATCGGCTCGACCTCCTACCGCTTCCTGCGCTACTACACCGGGTCGCCTGCCTACATACGCAGAGGACCGCCCCGCCTGCCGCTGCGGGTACTGGCCCCGCTGCTACTCGCTACGACCCTCGTAGTAGTCGGCAGCGGGATTGGACTGGTGATAACTGGCCCGGCACAAGCGGGCCCCCTCCTTCCCATCCATGGTGTCAGTGTCCTGGTCTGGCTCTCGATGATCGCCATCCATGTCTTCGCCTACATCTGGCGCACCCCGCGTCTGGTCGCGGACGACTGGAGAAAACCATCCAAGGGGCATGCATCAGGGCGCGGACCCCGGCTCAGTGTGAACCTCAGCGCGCTGCTGGTCGGCACAGTCGCCGCCATTCTCCTGTTCCCCGGCACCGCAGCGTGGGTCGTCTGGAGCGAGACGAATGGGCGTGTTTCCGCCCCCTTGATCGTCGGCCTGATTCTTGCCACACTGGTACTCCTGGTCACCAGACCGCTCAGATGGAGGTAGATCGACGGTGACTAAGGAGAAGTTTCGGTGACCTCCATACGCCACGAAACTTGATATTACCTTAATTAGGCCCCGATATTAGTCGAAATCCAGGTGTCAATATCATCACTGTTATGGAAGACGAAAGAATGTTCATCTGGGGCAGGAGGCTCCCATGTATGAAGAATATGTTCGAACTCGTCATCAGTCAGATCAACCCGGGATGGCATTACTCCTCCTCGCTCCTCATTCCTGTTATCGCCAGGTAAAAGAGACCCGCGAGCACAAGGCCGATTCCGGGAAACCAGAACGAAAGCACAAACGGGAGAAAGCCTGACGGCAGGAGATTGGCAGCTAACAACACTTCTACGATGCCTATTCCCAGCACGATCAGGCCAGGACTGATTGCTCCGGCTTTGACGTAGCCCCGGCGGCCCATCAATCCGATGCACATCAGTGCCACGCCAATCGCTACGATATAAGCGGGAAAGGCCTGGCTGCCGGGGATGCGATGGCTGAAAAAGAGGAAGACGGCGATACCTACCAGCGTTCCCAGGCAGCCACCGATCATCAGCCGGTAGGGATTGATCAGCCCTGCCACCAGCAGCCCGGCGCCGAGGGCCAGCACGCCCAGGGGAAAGCTCCCCGTTGAAGGATGTACCAGCCATGCCACCAGCAGGCAGATGACGCCCAGCGCGATCAATAGATATGACTGCCGCAGGTTGCGCGCGTGTGTGACGGCATAGCCGGAGAACTTCGCTGACATCGGGGACATCTCCTCTCGAACGCAATACTTGAACGATTACTTCACTTGCTCGATCTGTTTCAGATGTATGTTGAATGCGATTGACTTTCTCCCATTATATGATGTCGCTCAACCGGCATGAAAACTGAAAAGCCCTGCTATAAATTGAACATAATCGCGAGTCGCTCCTGCCCTGTATCAATGGTTCTCTCAACCATACAGGGCAAGGGCGACTCGCGATTACTTTAACTCTTCCGTACGCAGCATCTAACGGCGCATCGTATATGCGCCATTAGCCATTGCTAGAGTGCGGACGGCGGGACGTCATCGCCGGCGCCGGGGCGCTCGACGCGCACCACTTCGATGGAACACTGCGCGATCAACGCGCCAATCGCGCCGATTGCGGCCAGCACCGGGGCCACCAGCACGCCAACAACGCCGAAGGTCAGGGGGAACTCCATGAGGGTATGGCCTTCCTGCTTGATGATGATGCGACGCACATTGCCCTCGTGCAGCAGTTCCTTGACCTTCGAAAGCAACTGCTCGCCCATGACCTGGAGCTCTTCAGTGTAGCTCTTGTACTCGGGCTGTTGATCGGTGTTGGTGGTGTTATCAGTCTGTGTCATGTGTTTCTCCTTCTCTGGTTTCTACTATATGCATATTCTCTGCTACCAGCATCATGCGCTGGAGCCTTTTCGACGACGCGTCGATTTGACTTCCTTCACAACACATTCGTGAATGTGCTATGCTGTTCAAGTAGTCCGTCTTGCCTTGTTTTGACTACATTATCTATACGGATGGATCCTCTTGAAAGTTGGAAGGATTCTGCGCATCAAGCTTGCAGAATCGTTAGAAGTAGAAAAAGTTGTATGGCGTATTTCTTAGCAAAGACCGACCCCGAACACTATTCCATCGCTGACCTGCAACGCGACGGCACGACTGTCTGGGATGGCGTGCGCAACGCCGCCGCGCTGCAGGCTATTCGCGCTATGCGCCCGGGCGACGAGGTGTTGATTTACCACAGTCAGGGCGAGTCCGCCATCGTCGGGCTGGCACGCGTCGTCTCGGAGCCGCGTCCCGACCCCAACGACCCGAAAAGCTGGGTGGTGGACCTGGCTTTTGTGCGCCGCATCGAGCAGCCGGTCAGCTTGCGCGAGATCAAGGATAGCCACCGCTTCGATGATTGGGCGCTGGTGCGACAGGGCCGCCTCTCGACTATGAGCGTTCCCGCGAATGTTGTGGCATGGCTACATGAAAAACATGCGCTCTAGAACTGGGTGATGAGATGGCACTGGACCATAACGCGTTCTGGTATGTGGGCGGGCGCTGGGTGCATCCCCAGGATGCCACGCTCTCGATCAACGACATCGCCATCCTGCGCGGCTACAGCGCGTTTGAAGCGCTTCGCACCTATAATCGCCGCCCATTTCACCTGGAAGAGCACCTCAAGCGCCTCTACCACTCCGCGGAGATCATCGAGCTGGACATACCCTGGCCGCCCGAGTTCGTCTCGAACGTGATCAATGAAGTGATTGCGCGCAACAGCTACAAACACGCGGCCATCCGCCTACTGGTGACCGGCGGCGAAAGCGAGGATGGTCTCATGCCAACTGGCCAGCCCGCGCTGGTCGTGATGATTACGCCGCTCGGCGAGCGCGACATGCAGCGCTTCGCCCGGGGCATCAAGCTGATTACCTCGCGTTTGCGGCGCGAATTGCCGGAGGCCAAGACGACCAGTTATACGGCGGCGGTGCGCTCTCTGAAAGAGGCCGCGCGCCGCGGCGCGGCCGATGCCCTCTACGTGAACGAGGCGGGGCACGTGCTGGAGGCAACGCGCAGCAACTTCTTCATCTTCCGGGGCGATACGCTCGTCACCCCGCGCGAAGGCATCCTGCACGGCATCACGCGCGGCGTCGTACTGGAAATGGCACGCGGGCGTTTCCCGATTGAAGAGCGCCCCATCCAGCTTGAAGAACTCGCCCTGGCAGACGAGGCCTTCATTTCGTCATCCTCGAGAGAGATTACGCCGGTCGTGCAAATCGACGACCTCGTGATCGGAGACGGCAAGCCTGGGCCGCGCACGTACGAGTTGGAGCAGAGGTTTATCGAGATGGTGGACGCGCGGTAATGCCAACCTATGCTTCCTGAGCGGCAATTTCCGCTAGTGTGCGATTGCTGGCGGCGGAAAAATTATAGCGTCGTCGCTTTGTGCTTCTGCACAACGAAAACCAGTGGCCCGGAAGGATTGCCGGCAGGCATCACCTCTGCTCCTTTGACGTCTGGATGGTGACGAGTCGCTGATTTACTCGATCACGCCAAAAAACAGGGTACCGGAATCAACCAGCAGTGGTGATCGCCTCGGCTTCCAGGACAGAGCTGACAGCCTCTTCGAAGATGTCGAGGCCCTGTTCGAGCTGCTCGTCGGTGATGACGAGCGGCACCAGGATGCGCAGCACGTTGTCGTACATGCCGGCCTTGATCAGCACCAGCCCGCGATGATGCGCGGCGGCCAGCACCTCGCTTGCGGCGTGCGCATCCGGCTCTTTCGTGGCGGGATCTTTGACCAGCTCTATAGCGGTCATGCCACCCTGCCCGCGCACATCACCGATCGTGGGGAAACGCTCCTGCAACCGCGAGAAGCGCTGCATGATCTTCTGCCCGATTTCACGCGAGCGCGCCGCGTAGTCCTCTTTCTCGAAGAGGTCGAGAACGGCGAGCGCTGCGGCGCAGGCCACCGGGTTGCCGCTGTAGGTGCCACCGAGCGTTCCAGGCACCGGCACATCCATGATTTCAGCGCGGCCAACCACGCCGCTGATCGGCATACCGGCGCCCATCGATTTCGCGATAATCACCATGTCAGGCTCGACGCCGTCGTGCTCCACCGCGAACATACGTCCCGTGCGGCAGAAGCCGGACTGGATCTCGTCGGCGATGAAGAGCATGCCGTACTTCTCGCAGAGCGTCTTGAGTGCGCGCAAAAAGCCTGCGGGAGCCGGGAGGAAGCCGCCCTCACCTTGCAGAGGCTCGATGACGACGGCCGCGACCTGGTCAGAGCCGATTTCGTTGACGATCATGCGCTCGATTTCCGCGGTGCAAAAATCCGATGCCTCCTGCGGCGTCATATTCATGCGATAGGGATAGGGGAACGGCGCGCGATAGACCTCGGGCGCGAAGGGACCGAAGTGATGCTTGTACGACAGCTTGGCGGTCATCGTCATGGTCATCAACGTGCGGCCGTGAAAGGCGTTCTCAAAGGTGATGATGGCGGGCTTGCCGGTGGCGTAGCGCGCGATTTTCACGGCATTTTCGACAGCCTCGGCCCCGCTATTGAAAAAGGCGGCCTTCTTGGGGAATTCGCCAGGGGTGACCTTGACGATGCGCTCGGCCAGCGCGATGTACGGCTCATACATCATCACGGCGAAGCAGGTATGTGTAAACTTCGCGGCCTGCTCGGCAATTGCCTGCACCACCTCCGGGCGGCTATGCCCGATATTCATAGTGCCGATGCCGCCCGCGAAGTCAATATAGCGATTGCCATCCACATCCTCGATGATGGCCCCCTCGGCCTTTGCCGCAAATACCGACATGGTAGAAGAAACGCCACGCGGCACATACTTCTGGCGGCGCGCCATCAGCTCGCGCGATTTATCTCCGGGAATGTCTAAATAGGTCTGGTTGTCGGTCATTGTTGCCTCCTGCAGCAAGAAGAAAGAGCGGGTAGAACACACCCATGCGGGTCTATGGTCATACAACCATTTTACCATACCTGGCAGGCAGCGATAACGGCCAAGTCAACCATGCATGACCATCCATGCCTCCGCACGCTCCTTCCACCTTATGGTGCTTCCACCAGGTATTCCTGAAAAAAGGCCTGGATGCGCTGCCAGGCGTCTTCCGAAGCAGACACTGCCGCATCTGAGTTTTGCCGGTTAAAGAACGAATGCCTGGTCCCAGGATAGATTTTGATATCGTGCCGAACCTTATACGTATCGAGCGCGGTATCCAATCTCCGTCCCGCCCTCGCCGTGAAGTCATTGCCAGGGTACGAACCAACGACCGGGCAGAGACGCTCCACCGCTTTGAGGGGGCGAGGATTCATGGCATAGAAAGGGGCAATCACCTTGAGCCGCTCATCAGTACATGCCCAGGCAATCGCGAAGCTTCCACCCATGCAGAAGCCAACCGCGCCAATGCGGTCCCCCTCGACATGGGGCAGGGCAGCGAGGTAGGTCAACACAGATTTGAGGTCCTGAACGCTGCTATTGTGCAACGAATTGAATTGCATCTGCCCCATAAAACGGAACATGCAGAGCGCCCGGTTCCGACCGGCGAAGAGGTCCACCGCCAGCGCGGCGTAGCCGGCATCCGCGAAACGCCGCGTGATCTCGCGAATATTGTCGTTCAGACCAAAGGCTTCATGAATTACAACGACGCCCGGAAAAGGCCCTTCCCCTTCGGGTTGGGCGAAATAACCCTCTAACTGTCCCGTTCCCCCTTGAATTGAAAGTGTTTCTGTCTTTGCCATTTGCTTTCCTTGCTTTCTTAAAAATACTTCTGTGTGACTGCGAGAGACTTCAGTTTCGGCGGGACCAACAACAGTGCCAGACCCCATCATCTATGATACCAAAGAGAAGGAGCTTCTGTGGAGTTTACTGATGAGAAGCGTAAGGATCAGCGTATTGCTTTCTTGATGAATGAAGGAGCCAAAAAATTTGAGGAGCGTCTTAGAGACGCTCCTCTGCTTGAACGACGACTACGACATTCCTGTGGATCAGGCTACTCCCGCGAGTTGCTCGGACCGGTCGCGGTTCAAGTAGCTTGCGCTTGCCTCAGCCAGGCGAGCTTCGCTGCGCTCGCCGAAACCCGGCAGCTCGCGAATGCGCTGTCTCTGCGCCGCTCGCAGCAGCTTTTCCGGGGTATCGACGCCCATCTCCTCGTACAGGCGCATAGCTACGTGCGGGCCAACGTGTTCGACGCCCATCAGGGCACGCGCCCCGTTAGGCAGCGACTGCATACAGAGGTCATGATAGAAGGTCATGGTTCCCGTGCGTACCAGCTCGCCGATGCGTTTCTGCAGGCGCTCACCAAGCCCTGGTACCGGCAGCAGCTCGCCTCGCTCTACTATCGCTGCCGCTGGCTCGTGTAGTTCCAGGATGCCGCGCGCCGCGTTGCGATAGGCCTGGATGCGATAGGGGTTGCTATTCTGGAACTCCAAGAGGTTGGCGATGCTGGCCAGCACCTCCGCGATCTGGCGGTTTGTCACCATCGGCTTCTCGTCCTGCTCCATCTCCATTCCTGGCAGCGCCGGTTGCATCGCGTTCTTGCCAGGTCGAAGGTAGGCAGTGGGCATAATTTGCATAGTCTGTGTCAATTGGATGATGCTCATGGTAGTTGCCTTATCTCTTCACAGAGCCTGTGAAGGTCTCTCAGTCTCCCTTTATCTATTCTTTTTTCCGCCGTTGGAAACGGTAAACCTACTCAATAGTGTACGGAGTACATTGAATTCTTGTTCTAATTATAGCACATTACACAAGGCCTGGCAAATTTTTTTCGTGAGAAATGGGTGGATGTTCCGGGACACAGCGTGGTCTTGTCTCGCACGCGAGCGGCGTGTGCAAGAGCGGCCCACCATCGTTTCAAGAGCACGGCAGCGCTGTAACTTCCTCACGTATGGATGTATGTGGAGGGTTCTATGCTACTGTGCTGACAAGAAGCCAGCAGAACTCCTTATTTTGTGATGAGCGACCCTCTTCCAGATGTGGGATTGCTGTGCCTGATGGAAGGACCGTACAGCCTCTATGTGCCGCCTCTGAAGGCTGAAAGCCCTGGTTCTGTGCTGGAGCAGACGAGTCGCTTCGTCTGTGTTTCGTAGGGCTATGAGTGACGAACCCCTTCAGGTGGGCTCGTCAAGCCGTTCTCACGTGTCTGGCTGAAGACCGGCAGACAAGAAAGGGACCTGCTCATGACTCCCCTCACACTTCTACAATCCACACGTGCAGGTGTGCGCGTGTTCACCGGGCTGCTCCTCCTCGTCCTGGGAACGCTCACCGTGCTGCCTGCCGTTCCAACTCTGGCCGCGAGTTCCGGTACCTGGACGTTGACTGGCAGCATGCATGTCGCGCGCGAGGATGCCATGGCGACCTTGCTCTCCAGCGGCCAGGTGCTCGTCGTCGGCTCGGGGAGTAACGGCGCGGAGCTGTACAATCCGTCCACAGGCAACTGGACGCTGACCGGCAGCATGCACACCCCCCACAACGCTGGCAGCGCCACCTTGCTCCCCAATGGACAAGTGCTGGTGGCCGGGGGCTCTGATGCGGCCGGCCCGCTCGCCAGCGCGGAACTGTACAACCCCGCCACGGGCGCCTGGACCGTTACTGGCAGTATGCACACTGCCCGTTACCAGCACAATGCCATCCTCCTGCAGGACGGGCGGGTGCTCGTAGCTGGCGGCTATAACGAAAATGTCAGCCCCCCTTTCCTCACCAGCGCCGAACTCTACAATCCCGCCACTGGTACCTGGACTGTCACGGGGAGCCTGCACACCGCCCGCATCTACGACACTATGACACTGCTCTCCAGCAGCCAGGTGCTCGTCACCGGTGGCTATAACACCACCTCGACCATCAACATTCTCGCCAGCGCGGAGCTGTACAACCCCGCTACCGGCAAGTGGACGCTCACCGGCAAGATGCACACCGCCAGGACCGGTCACGCGGCAGTGCTGCTCGCCAGCGGCCAGGTACTTGTGGCTGCCGGGGAGAGCAGCAGCAGCTTCCTCACCAGCGCCGAGCTCTATAACCCGGCCAGTGGGACCTGGACGCTGACCGGCAGCCTGCACGCTGCGCGCGACCAACACACGGCCACCCTGCTCTCGAACGGGCAGGTGTTGGTTGCCGGCGGCCAGAACGGGACCATTTTCATCGCCAGCGCGGAATTGTACAATCCGTCTACCGACGCCTGGACCACCACCGGTAGCCTGCATACCTCCCGCGTTGAGCACACCGCGAACTTGCTCCCCAATGGGCAAGTGCTGGTGGCCGGGGGACTGGATAGCAACTACAACTACCTCGCCAGCGCCGAATTGTACGCGCCCTAGCGCGCCCCTAGCTGGAGCGGGTGCATCTGACCCGCCGCGCTCTGATGAGCCGAGCCGTGCGCCAGGCGAGAAAGGAGGTTGGGAAGCCAGGAGAGCAAGCGAAGCAGCACGGCTCCATCGCCGCCGAGACGCGCGTGAGGAGATACGGAGTGAAGCCCTGCGCCACCGGAGCACAACTCAGCCGACTGTCTGATTGGCTGGTCGTCCGCCCGTGCCGTTGCTTTCCTGGCAGGGCAGGTAGACCGCCCGCACACTCCCCTGTTGCAAGCAAGATCAGGCGCATCACCCCCTCTGGGAACATCACCGAGTCCACGATCCCCCTGGCGAACAGTGGGCCTTTCGCCATCACGGCCGGGCCGGATGGCAACCTCTGGTTCACCGAGGAGCTCGCCGACAAGATTGGGCGCATCACTCCGAGCTAGAGCGTGAGGGCACGTTGCAGCAATTAGTCGTCGCAGAACTCCCTCATTGAATGCTCGTATGTACAATATGGTTTTCTCGATGCCGGCAGGATTTTATTCCAAAAATTACCGCTCATTTTGAGCGGTATTTGAGCGGTAAATTTGCGTAAGGAGGCTTCTCACGTGGGTTTAGGTGGGCACGTTTTTGTTGTCAGTGCGGGAGGTATTTTTTGCATAGTGCCCCTGGCTCCAAAATGTCAGAGTTAAGGGGCACCCCGAAAAGCGGATGGATGGGTTCATCCCGCGATCTGCCACGCAAAGGCTAATGGCGAGGTAGCGGTGAGATCGATGGCCGGCTCAACGGTTGACCAGGACTGGACGTTATCCTGGTACACCGCCGCACGATTATTGAATTGTGCGAACCGATCGACTCCGTTCACCGGGCAGGTTCTCATACCACTGACTACCCCGGTCGCGGCAAAACTGTTGGGTCCCTCCACGACAGCGCCCGCCAGCACCGGTGGCGAGCCGTTCAGCGAGCCAACGAGATTCGCGACCTGGTGCTGCATGCAGTCCGGGAAGGTCGAGCCATCGCCAACGATGAGCGAGGTCCCCCACGCGTTGGCTCCCAGGATATTGGCCAGCCAGCGCACACCGTAGCTCGCGTAGGTGTTGGTACCGCTGAGCTGATCGTACTCGCCCGCCATGACGACCAGGCCGGCGCCATGGGAGGTTGTGTCGAAGGTTGCCCAGGGAAAACCAAAACCGAAAGGATCGGTCGCGGCCTGGGCAACCGCCTTATCCAGTTGCTTCTTCAAATCGTTGAGGAGATCCTGGCGGCTCACCGCCAGTCCCGCGGGATTCCCTGCCCGCGTGATCGCGCGATAGAGTTCGTAATGGGCTATCCCGCTTACATCGTAGAGGTTCAGGGTGTCGGCCGCGTCGTTGGGTCCGCTAATATACGCGTGGGCCCAGTGGGCGGCGGCTTTCAGGTAGAACATGGGATCGCTGTGCGATAAACCCGCGGGTAGATTTCCTTGCGCCAGGGCGAAGTACAGCTCCGTCGCGCCAAGCTCCAGGTCATCGCGCCACTCGACCTCGGGATAAAAATCGTAGGGAGCTGATGTGAGTAGATTACCTTTGGGCTGGGTATTTGCCAGGTCGAAGATATGCTCCGCGGAGAGGAGGCAGCGGTTCGCATAGGTCGGTTCGCTCTCGCGGAAGAGCTGGAAGCACAGGGCGAAGTCGCCGGTCAGGCGCCCCGCCAGGTTGGGGCTGATCAGCGATCCGGCGGGTGCGGCGCGAAAGACCGGGCGGTTACGAATGTAGCGGTAGAGCGGATCTTTCCCGCCGTAGGTATCGTCCACCTGCGGCAGGCGCCAGATATCGTGATCGCTAATGATTTTGTTGTTTCCTGTACCGATGCCAACCTGGTAGTACAGCGTCGAGGTAGAGTCATCCCACATACGCTGGAGCCAATCCAGGCCGAACTTCGCCTCGGATGTGAAATTCGCGCCGGTTGAGCCGGACGCCCAACTGATCGGTGAAGTCGCGCACGCCGAGCTCCATCATATCGACCGTGTAGCTGGTGGTCTCAACGAACTTCAGGTAATCGCCGGCATCCCACCAGCCTCCCGATGCATCGATTCTGGTGCCCAGTGGCGTCAGATCACCAATGATGTTGTCGTTGCTATCAAATTTGGGAGTGAGATAGGTCATTGCGTGCTCGTCGTTGAGGTGCCCTGGAGCCGTACGCAGGGCCGATCGAATAAAGTCAGCTCCGTCGCGTTCATTTTGATAGAAATAGAGCGCGTTGGATAACGCCCCGCCATACACCTGCACGGCGGGACCAATGGGAAAGCCAGGCGAGACGCTGGCGATCGGCCCGCTCACCGAGATAGTGTAGGTGCCGGGCCTGGTTAGGGAGTCGAAGTCCAGGGCATAGACGTCGGGATATTTGCTACTCCACGAACCAAGTTTTGCCCCGACCGCAGCCGAGTAAACGATGCTCCCGCGGGCATCCTTGACGCTGAACGTCGCGCCGGTCTCCGCACCGGAAGCCATGAGATACGCTCGTTTCGTCGCGCCGGCTGCATACCCTACCTGATTGACGCGCACGAAGGCCGCGCCGGCTGCCTTGACCGACCGGGGCGCAAACATCAGGACCAGAGCGACGATAACGGCTATGCTCACAGCGACATCCGAGAGAGTAAGAGCAGAGGGACGATGTCGTAACCTGGCAACTGCTTTGGCATGCATGGTTTTCCTCCTTGCAGGCAGACTATCTCAGCGTGAAATCGTGGGCCGTAGCGAAAAGCTCCGGTGCCGGGATGGTCGGATTAAGGCGCCGAAGCAGTGCGTCATCGATTGCGACGCCCGCCGCTTCGAGCGCCGAGAAGACCACACCTATCACTGGCTCGAAGCGGCAGCGTATCGGACGTACGTCTGACGAGGTAACGCGGACGCGCTCGATGATGGTATCGGGCAGCAGCGTAGTGGGATGGCGCAGAACCCCGCCGGCCAGCACGAGCGTGAACGGCGTGCCCTCGAGGCCGACGAAACGCGCCCCGACAACGGCGTAGTTGCCCAAACCCCGGCCGTGCTCCACCACGATATGACGCGCTGCCTCGTCGCCCGCCGCTGCTTCATCCAGAAGGTAGCGGGTGAGACCCCCCGGGGGTTTTGGCAAGTGCGTAGCGCGCCCGGTGTACAGGTGCAGCATCTCTTCAACGCTATCCAGCTCGAAATAGTCGAGAAAACGCTGCTTGAGTGAGGTTGGCGGGTCGATGCCCAGTTCGGAGCGCACCACGGCATCGATGGCTTTGCGGCTTAACATAGAGCTGCCCTGCACCTGGTCCTGCCACATGCTAGAATGCCAGACGCGCCCATCTGCTCCGCGCGCACCGGTCGCGCCGCCGGTGCCGCAGACAACCGAGACACCCACGTTATCGGCGACGCCGGCGTGCAGCACTCCCAGCGCATCGTTCTGCACGACCAGCTTCCGGCCATAGCCGCGCACGCGCATCGCCGCCTGCAGCACGGCAAAATCCTCCGGCCAATCGGCGCCTGCCATGCTGAACACGGCTGTTTCCAGTTCGGATGCCTTGACCTGCGCGGAGTGAAGGGCAGCCTCGACCGCGGCTTCGATGTTGGCAATCGCTGCGCTCGCGGAATCTGGCCAGGGCGTTCCCTCAACCGGAGCATTGTAGATATCCCCACAGCCGCCGCGCCCCGCGCCCAGGATCGTTCCATCCAGGGCTGCAACAAGCGCGATCGTTTTGGTATTGCCACCATCTACCCCCAGGACATACGGCATACGCTTCCTCCTGAGCACACTCTAGAGACGCGATAATGAGGTTGAACGGTTCATCGGAGCAGGCGTTCGGGCAAATACTGGCGATGGGCCGCTGCCATCTCATCGTAGAGCGCCTCGGCTTTGTGCATCGACATGACGAGTGGATTGCTCGCCAGGGCGCGTATGGCGTCACGGCGTGTACCGCTCCAAGCAGCCTCGGCGGTCAGCGCCTGGTACTCGCCGAGCATCTTCACCAGCCCATCCACGTGGCGCGGCAGGGCTCCCAGCACGAGCGGCGTCACACCGTTGCGGTCAACATATCCCTGCGTTTCGACTACCAGGTCATCTGGAAAGCCCGCAAGCGAGCCGTGATTTGGAACATTGACGTACCAGACCTCCTTGCGATCGTTGTAGATGGCATCCATTACGTCAATCGCCAGTTCCAGTTCGTGGATGCCGCCGCGCGAAAGGCCTGGATTCAGCTCCGGCACGTCACTCGCAGCCTGCTCGCGATAATGGCTCCAGTAGTCGGGCACCTTGGCCATGATATCCTGCGAGCGCGTCGTCGGCTTCGATTGCAATTCCACCAGCTTCTCATCTTTGTAGTAGTAGTACAGGAAGTAGTGGCTGGGCAGCGAGTCCATCAGCAGCGCCAGTTCCACCAGGCGCATCTCATCCCTGTTGTCGGGCGTACGCGGCATGCGCCCGTAGGCTTCGCGCAGCATCGGGATGAAGTCCTGCCCTTCGTACAGGTGGCGGACGCTCCACGAGCCATGATTCAGCCCGATTGAGACGGCGTCGAGCTTCTCCGGGTCCAGCCCGGCCAGCTCAACGTATTCCCGGTTGGTCATGATCGGCCCCTCGCAGAACGAGATAGCCGGAATAGAGGTGTGATGCGTCACCGCCTCCGAGACGATATTGATGGGATTGGTGTAGTTAAAGAGGCGCGCACGCGGGCATACCTCTTCCATATCCTCGATAATGCCCTGCGTGACATAGATCGAACGCAGCGCCATGAAGAAGCCGCCCGGTCCCTGCGTCTCCTGCCCGATGATGCCATGCCGCAGCGGGATGCTTTCATCCAGGTAGCGCGCCTCGAAGCCGCCGGGACGGAAACTGGTCAGCACCGCGTCGCAATCGCGCAGCCCGGCGCGCCTGTCAGTGGTCGCGGTGACTGTGATATCCAGAGTCCTTGCGCGTGCCATTTTCTGGGCGATAGTCTGCACGACTTGCAGGCGCTCTTCGTCGAGATCAATCAACACGACCTCGGAACCGTCGAAATTCTCTCCCTGGTGCACAAACGAGGCCATCGTGCCGGCCGCGCGGGTACTGCCGCCCCCGATGTACGCCAGTCGAATACGGGCCATGTGGATTACTCCTTCTCTCCTTCTCCGTATAAAAAACAGTTGGTCCAGTGTCCTCCGCCCAGGTCTGTGCGCCCCGGAAAACGCTGCTTGCAAATCTCCATCGCGTGCGGGCAGCGCGGATGAAAGCGGCAGCCGCTCGGCGGGTTTATAAGGCTGGGGATTTCCCCACGCGCGGGAAGCGGCGCCGGTCCCTCACCGTCCGGCCCCAGGTTATCCGGATCGGGCGCGGCTGAGATCAGCAGGCGTGTATACGGGTGCTTCGGCTGCTGGATCACGTTCTCGCTCGGCCCGCCCTCGACGCTTTGCCCGGCATACATCACCAGCGTCTCCTCGGCAAAATAGCGCGCGCTGGCGATATCGTGCGTGATGAACAGCAGCGCCAGTTGTTCTTCGTCCTTGAGCCGCAACAACAGATTGAGAATGTCCAGGCGAATCGAGACATCGAGCATCGAGACCGGCTCGTCGGCCAGCAGAACCTGCGGCTGCGCCGCCAGAGAGCGCGCAATCGCTACACGCTGGCGCTGGCCCCCGCTCAACTGGTGGGGAAACTTGGAGATGAATTGCTCGGCGGGACTCAGGCTGACGCGGTTCAACAGCGCGAGGATCTGCCGGGTCTCGTCGAGCTTGACGCGCACGTGGCCATGGATGCGCAGCGGGCGAACGAGGTGATAGCGCACGTTATGTACGGCGTTGAGCGACGAAAACGGATCCTGGAAGACCAATTGCACGTGCTTTCGATAGGCTTTGAGCGAGCCAGGCCCTTTGACCTGCTGCCCGCGAAAAAGGATGGTGCCGGTTGTAGGCTCGTAGAGGCGTGCCAGCAGCCGCGCCACCGTTGTTTTACCGCTGCCGCTCTCTCCCACCAACGCCAGCGCCCGCCCTGGATAAAGCGCCAGCGAGGTATCTTCAACCGCGTGCACGGCCTGTCTCGGCCCGAAGAGTTTGACCCCGCGCAGGGGGAAATACTTGCGCAGGTGGACAGCTTCCAGTATGGGCGCAGTCGTGGGTTGCCCCGCGGTAGCCTTTTTTTGTGTGATCTCTGAACCTGCGCTCAGGCCGGTTTCTTCATTCTTTGTACTCATTCAGTGCTCCTCGCTGCATGCAATGCTTCGTAATGGGCCTCGTAGCGCGCCGCGAATTCAGCGTTGGTGGGAGTATCCCTGCCACCATTGTAGCGCGCATCGTAGAGGTGGCAGGCGACCAGTTGCTGCGGAGTTTCGGACGTTGACGGTTGAAGCACGGGTAATACCGCCGGGCACGCCTCAAAGGCGCAGGGGCAACGTGGATGAAAGGCGCAGCCGGGCGGTACGGCGCGCAGATCCGGCGGAGAGCCAGGGATGCCCGTCATGCGGCGGCGTGGCCCGTGCAGCGTCGGGAAGGAGTTGAGCAGCCCGTAGCTGTACGGATGGCGCGGCTGGTGATGTAGTTCGCTGCGGGTGGCCATTTCGACGATGCGCCCGGCGTACATGATGGCAATCTTGTCGGCAATTTCGAGCAGCAGCGAGAGGTCATGCGTGATGAAGATTACCGAGAAATTAAAGTCCGCGCGCAGGCCCATAATCTTATTCAGTATCTCACGCTGCACCACCACGTCCAGCGCTGTCGTTGGCTCGTCCATGATAATCAGCTCGGGCCCAAGGGCAAGCGCGATGGCGATAATGGCACGCTGGCGCATACCCCCGCTCAGTTCGTGGGGATAGCTGCGCAGGCGGTCGGGCGAGATGCCAACGAGCCGCAGCAGTTCGATGGCGCGTTGTTTGCGCGAGTCTGGGCCCATGCTGGGCGAGTGCGTTTTCAGCACATCCATGATCTGCGCGCCGATGTTCAGCACGGGGTTTAAGGCGTTCATGGCGCTCTGAAAGACGATCGACAGCTCGCTCCAGCGGAAGGCGCGCAGTTCAGCCGGGGCGAATTCCAGGATATCGACCGGCTCAGCTTCGCTCCCGTTCAACCCCGCATCTCTGCCGCCTTTTTTCTTGCGTTGGATACGCGAGAGATGCTGGAAACGGATATCTTCTCCCGCATTCGTGCGCGGATAGTACAACACTTGCCCGCTGGTGATCTCCGCCGGTGGGCGCAGCAGGCGCGTGATGGCATAGGCCATCGTCGATTTCCCACTGCCGCTCTCTCCTGCCAGGCCGAGGATCTGCCCACGTTCCAGCGAGATATTGATGTCATCCAGGGCATGAACCGTGCCGCTCGCGGCATAGTAATCGACGCTGAGGTTGCGTATCTCTAGCAACTTCGTGTCTGGGGCTCGAGTGGAGCTTGCTACAAGGTCGTCATTCATCTGGCTACTGCCTCTCTCGTTATTTTCGTTTTCTTCGCAGGGGGCTTGCGCTCATTGCGCAAGCGAGGGTTGGATATTTCATCGATACCGAAATTGATAAAGACCAGCCCGGCGCCCAGAATGGCGATGCACAAACCAGGAGCCAGGAACCACCACCACGCACCGAGCAGGAGAGCAGAGTTATTGGAGGCCGAGAAGAGCATATTGCCCCAGGTCGCGGCAGTGATATCGCCCAGACCAAGATACTCAAGGGCCGTCTCGGCCAGGATCACGTAGATCACCGTTCCGAAAAACTGCGCCGCCACGATTGACGTCTCATTAGGCAGGATCTCGTAGAAGATGATGCGCCACGTCGACTCACCAGAAGCGCGGGCCGCCTCTATGCAATCCCGGTTGCGCAGCGAGAGCGTCTGTGAGCGCAGCACCCGCGCTCCCCAGGACCAGCCAGTGACCGTCAAGACAAAGCCAATTGCCAGTGGCCCCTTATTCGGCAAGAAGGCCGCTAACAGGATGGCTAGAGGCAGCGTTGGCAACACCAGGAACACGTTGCTCAGCAGCGAGAGAAGCTCGTCCACCCATCCGAGAAAGTAGCCAGAAGTCAGGCCCACCAGCACCGAAACGACCGTGGTCACCAGGCCAATGCCCAGGCCCATAAAAACCGAGAACCGCGCTCCCACCACCGTCTGGATGAACACGTCCTCACCAAAGCTCGTTGTGCCAAACCAGTGAGTGGACGATGGTGGCTGCAGGACATCTTCAGTAAAGGTATGGGGGTCCTGTGGGAAGATGATTGGCCCGAAGATGGCCAGCAGGATAAAGAATCCTACAATGAATAGACCCAGGCTCGCCTTGCGGTTCCCTGTGACCAGCCGCAATATATCACGCCAGCGATGCATCTGAGCAGGTACTGCATTGACTTCAGGAGAAGGTATACTTACCTCTTGAGTTGGGATACTCATCTGTACTAATTTCCTCCCAGGCGCACGCGCGGATCAAGCAGAACATACAGGAAGTCGGCCAGGAAATTCGCTGCCAGTACGGCGAGGCTGATCACCAGAAAAGCCCCCTGCAAGAGTGCGTAATCATGGTTATCAACCGCTTCCAACGTCGCCAGCCCAATACCAGGATACGAGAAGACGATCTCGGTTAGCAAGGACCCGCTCACCACAAAACCCAGCGAGAGCGCGAACGCGGTAATATTTGGCAAAATGGCATTGCGCGCCCCGTACAGATACATAATACGCCCCTGCTTCAGACCCTTTGCCTCAGCCATCATGACGTAATCCTCAGACAACGTCGTAATCATGGCGTTGCGCATACCAAGCATCCAACCAGAAATCGAGCCAATCACAATCGTCAGAGCAGGCAGGATGGCATACTGGCCTGCGCTCAAAATGAAATCCAGGCTCCATCCTGGCTGCGTGTTGTCGGTGTCATATCCGCCATGCAGGGGGAACCAGCCGAGTTGCGCACCCAGGAAATAGAGCAACACCAGCGCCAGCCAGAAATAGGGGATCGCTGAAATAAAGGCAAAGAACGGAGTCCAGACAGCGTCATGAATTGAACCACGCCGCCAGACAACGATCACTCCCAGTATCGTCCCGATAACAAAGCTAATGATCAACGACATCCCTACCAGGACAAGGGTCCAGGGGAGGTCCTGTTGCAGAATCTGAATCACGGGAGTGGGCAGATACGTTAGGGAGACGCCCAGGTTGCCGTGCAAGAGATTATTGAGATACTGCACATACTGGACCCCCAATGGGTCATGGCTCACCCCCAGCGAGATCTCTACCGCGTGCAGCATCTGGGGAGACGCATGCCCCCTCAGGCGGGACATGAATATTTGCGCCGGATCACCTGGAACCAGGTGCGGCACGAGAAAATTGATGGTAACCGCGGCCCAGAGCGCAACAAGATAAAAACCAATTCGACGGAGCAGATAACGCATGCTATCCCCTTCCACCAGGGCGGGGCAAGCCCCGCCCTGTTACTTTTCCTATCCTACTACTTTTTCCTCGCCCCGCTACTTTACTGGGCCGGTTGCAGGTTCAAGAGTACGATCTCGATGTCTGGATATTCCGCGGTCCCAGGAGCGGCATAGGGGTGCTGGGCATCGGGCCAGCCGACGAAATTGGCCGTGCTGTACTCATACCAGTAGGGTTCAGCCGTCAGCGGGATGCTGGGTATCTCGTTCACCATGATCTGTTGCAGCCCATCCAGCGCCTGCTTCTGCACCTGAGGGTCAGTACTCGAAGCATACTGGTCCAACAGCTTATCGGTGGTCGGATCCATCCAGCGCTCGTAGTTGGAGGGTGCCGATTGACCGATGGGGGCCGAATTGGTGCTGCGCAAGAGGCCATCGTAGATGTAGTAGGGCGTTGGACCGGGATTGGTCCACAGAATGCCGGCGTCGTATTGCCCGTTTCCCAATGCATTGGTAAAGGCGTCAGTGGACATGGCATTCACCGTGGCGTTGATGCCCGCTGCTTTCAGATCGCTGACCATCACCTGGCAATCCGCCACATAGTCGGTATAGCCGCTGACCACGATGATGCTAAACGCCAGTTGCTTACCATTCTTAGCGTAGAAGCCATCGGCGCCCTTGGTCCAACCGTCGCCCTGCAGCGTTTGATCCGCCTGGGTGACATTCTGCGCAAACTGCAGACTGGCAAACTGTGGGTCGATGTACGTCTTGATAGCTTCTCCCACCAGCCCGGTTGGATTGGCCGGAGGCTCATAGCCAGCCTCACCAAGTTTCGAAATGGTCTGCCGATTGAGCGCGAGGCTAATGGCTTTGCGCACCTGCAAATCGTTGAAAGGGGCCTTGGTCAGGTTGAGGTAGAGCATCACATCGTCGCTGCTTGGGAACCAGTAATGGTAATGCTGCGGGTCCAGGGCCACGTAGGTCTTATCAAGGTCGGGAATGAACAGGTTCGTCCAGTCGATCTGCCCCTTTTGCAGCGCCAGTTGCGCGCTATCGTTGGAGGAATAGGCCGGGATCTTGACCTCATCCACCTGCGGTTTGCCGGGCTGCCAGAACTTAGGATTCTTGACCAGGTCAACCAGTTGCGGGGTGAATGACTTGACGATGTAAGGGCCGGTACCAACGGGGTTGGGATCGGCGTACTGTGACGGATCACCCTTGACGCCCGACCAGGTATGTTGGGGGAGGATAAAGACCTGCCCGCCCAGGATCCACACGATCGGATTAAAAGGCTTATTCAGCGTCACTACGACCGTACTGGCATCGGGTGCGCTCACATTTTTGACCGCCGCATCGATACCCGTCAGATCAATGGAGGGATTTTTTAAGATCAGGTTGATCGTAAAGACCACGTCAGCACTGGTGAAAGGCTGTCCATCCGACCAGGTGACTCCCTGGCGCAAATGGAATGTGATACTTTGCGCATCGCTCGCCAGATTGTAGCTGGAGGCCAGCCAGGGCTTGACACTCCCATCCAGCCGGTTGACATACAGCAGCGTTTCGTAGATCAAGCCCTGCGTCCCGCTGATCACACCGGGGGAATAAGGATTAAAGTTCTGGGTATAAGCATCCTGTTCATTCGCCAACATGGTGAGCGAATTCGGGTGCGCGGGCCTCTTGTGCGCGGTCGTGCTATTGCTGCCGCCGCAGGCAGCCAGGACAACGACAAATACCATGAGTAAGGGCAGCCAGAACGCGGTTCGCCCCTTCTTACCGGGCGAGAGAAGGTTGAATGTCATGAGCGACCTCCTTACCGAAAATCATGACTTGACTTTTCAGGAAAAGTGACCTGGTAGTCAGATCCGCAGGATGCACGCACTACAAGACTGGTGGCCAGTTGAATGCGAATGGATTGGGACTGCTGCGGGTGCGCCGTGAGCGGTGTATCACCGGCTTTTCTCGCAGAGAGGGATTGGGCATCTTTCTTCGGGGTATCGAGCAGCGATAGCAGCAGTTTCAGCCCTTGTTCCCCCATCTCGAAATAGGGCTGGCGGACCGTGGTAAGCGGCGGGTGAACATGCACGGAGGGTACGTCGTCATCGAAGCCGACCAGCGCCACATCGCGTGGCACCACCAGGCCGAACTCATCGGCAGCCGCCAGCACGCCAAACGCCATCTGGTCCGTGGCGGCAAAGATGGCGGTAGGCCGTTGTTCCTGCGGCAATTGGAACAGCTTGCTGGCGCACTCGCGCCCGCTCGGCGGGAGAAAGTCGCCCTCGAGCACCAGCGCGGGATCAAGCGGTATGCCCGCCTCGAGCAGCGCCTGGCGGTAGCCGTCGAAGCGGTCGTGCGAGGCCTTATACTCGGGCGGGCCGGCGATATGGGCGATGCGGCGGTGGCCCAGCTTGATGAGGTGGCACGTTGCAGTATAGGCCCCTGTTACGTTGTCCACGCTCACCCAGGGTGCCTCCTGCTCCTGCTGGTCATCGACGACCACCACAGGGAAGCCCTGGTGATAGAGGCGCGTCAGGTCCTTCGATGCCGGGCCGGGGAAGACCGCCAGCAGGCCCGCCGTCAACTGCGTCGCCAGCACGCGATTGATCACCTCGCTGCGATCCCGCTTGCGATCGCCCTCGTTGATGCAATACAGCACCAGCTCGTAGCTGGTCTCCTCCAGCATATCCGCCACGCCACGCATCAGCTCAGGGATGAGCGGCCAGGCAAATGAAGGGATGAGCATGCCGATCAACTGGCGGCGTCCACTCGCGAGCCCCGCGGCGGCGATACTCGGGACAAACCCCTGCTCATCGATAATGCGTAAAATGCGCTCGCGCGTCGCCCCATCGACATCCGGCTTGTTGTTCAGCACCCGAGAAACGGTTGTCTTCGACACTCCCGCCATGTGAGCAATGTCTAAAATAGTGGGCTTGCTTGCTCTTCCAACCATCGTAAACCCCGTCCAATTCGCGAAAATAAGAGAGATCAGTAAAAATGGTAACGGTTGCGGAACCGATTTCGGAACCGGTTACGAACAGTATACTGATGGAAGTGATGTATGTCAAGTGCTGGAGAGACAAATTATTGAGACAAAACAAAATGTATGATACGATATACCCGTATCTCACAAGAAAGGTCGGAAATCGTAGCGTGGCATATCGAGCAACACTGGTCTCACACGAACCTCTTGACTACTTTCTACAAAACGGCGAAGAAGGGAGAGCCCTGCGCGTTTCAGACATCTTGCTGCGCATTAACAAAAACCCACGGGCGCTGTTCTCCCACTTTATTCGCCTTGCGACCAACAGCAAGTGGAGTCACGCGGCAATGGTCTACCTGTTGCGCGATCCAGACAAGGGCTACGATAACACCTTCCTGGTTGAAGCCATGACCTCAGGGGTGCGCATCGCAAGCTGGCGCAAAGAAGTCGTCCCATATGATCGGTTCACCGTCGGCATCAAACGCCTCAACCTTGATTGGTATGCTGAAACGCCAAAAGAGCAATCGAAACACGACCCGGATGATCCCGAAGATGTCCATGGTATCACCTACCTGCGCCAGGTGCGTGGCATCGCCCTTGATCAAATCAATGGTCTTTTCGACCATAAGGTTGTATGGGAACTGAGCGCCTTATACGTGGAGCGTTTCGCGCAGGTACATCTACCAGGCTTGCCAATCTTCGCGGAACTGGCTGAGAAGATCGCGAATTTTTTCAAGAAGGCCGATGAACACAGTTTCGATAAACAAATCGATATCCGTTTCATCTGCAGCGGACTCGTGCAATATGCCTTCTTTGCTGCGTTGCGCCTGCGTATCCTGAACGACATGGCCATCGCAGCATCTCGCGATGCCGCGATGAGCAACTTGAACAATCTGCACCGCATCATCTTCCGAGATGACCCGGATCACGTGATCGCGAACTACATCCGGCTAGTGCAATCCGGAGAAAAGCAGCTATCTGACCCTCCGCCTGACGATGTGCTCGATCTCCTGAGGACCACGACACCCGCAGACTTCAATGACAGCACAAATCTGGAGTGGCGCTATCTCATTCGTCAAAGTACCGTCTGGAAGATCGAACCCGCGCCTGACAATTATGCTCCCGCCGGCGAAGATGAGGAAGCTGTTTTAGCCTTATTGGGGCCAGACCGCCCATAACATCGCTTTTTCGCCAAACTTCCGCTCGAAGACCGTTCATTATATGGTGAGACGACATGAAGGAGGTGCAGTCTCACTCCTCTTCTCATGGCTTCTCGCACTCTCATCACTATTTGGAAGAAATGGATCGAGCTCGAGTTATGCATCGTACTATTTTCCATAAGATTTACTTTGTCTTACTAACAATTGCTATGTCGGTCTACGTGTGCCTTGCTCTCATTCCCGCGGCACAGAGCTACGCCCTCGCTGAAAGCAATAAAAAGCCGGCGCTCACACTGAACAGATCACAGGGCCCACTTGGTGTCACTCTGACGCTGCGAGGCAAGAATTTCCCGCCAGGTCAGGCTAACCTGAGCTACATCGACGCACACAACGTTCCTGGGATTTTCTCTCCGCCAGGCGATACCTCCGTCACAGTACTGTCATCAGGCACATTTCTCACAAAAAACCTCGTCATGCCTGCCTCTGGCCCGGTAGGAGCCTGGAAAATAGTCATTACCGATAGCCAGGGCGGCATCAATACTATTCGCTACAGCGTTTTAGCCTTGCATGGCCAAACGAGCGCGGGACCCCCGACCTTGATCCTGACTCTGCCAGATGGCGTTAGCAGCGCCACCAGCACACCAAGCGCTACCGCAACAGCATCGGCGACTGATACAAATCGGCGACTCCGACAGATACTGTGACACCCACAGCTACCTCTACCAGCATTAGTGCTACCGGCAGCATCACCTTCACCGGCTCGAACTGGCTCCCCAAAGGGACAGCCGTGCAACTGGTTCTTTTCGCCGGCGCGACCACGCTTCCATTGCTCGAACCCGCGACCCTCTCGAAAGCTGACGGCACCATCAGCGGAAGCTTTTTTATGCCCGCGAACCTTCAAGTCTCGACCGCAACCGTTATCGCCTCAGACGTGACGACAGGCGCATTAAGGGCGCAGGTGCCAATCGCCATCGCCAACGGTACTATCTCATTCACGCCTGGCCTGACGCAGCAGCCCATCCCGAACAATACGCCTCTTACATCTGACGCAGGCACACCCGCAGCCAGCAACAACGCATCGTCTACTTTCACCAACCCGCTCGATAAGCTGGATGCGGCCATCTGGGGTCCGGTTCTGCTCATAGCCGGCGGAATGCTCGCGGTCGCGGGTCTGATGCTCATCCTCTTCCTGATCCCCTGGTCACGCAGCGGCAATCGCAAAGGCCAGCACACACGCAGTGGACAATTTTGAGCGGGTCGGGCTATACTATATCAGCGTAAGAGCAGACGAGTTCCCATCATGAAGGATATCCATGCCAGAAAAAGTAGATGTATTGATCGTGGGCGGTGGCCCTGCCGGTCTGGCTGCCGCTGAGGCCGCATCCTGTAGGGGAGCGAGCGCTGTCGTGCTGGAGCGCCAGAACGAGATCGGCTATCCGGTGCATACCAGTGGGGGAAGCTGGCTGCAAGATATGAAGGCGCTCGACATCCCCGCATCCCTCTATCACCCCATCAACAAGGTCTATTTCGTCTCGCCTCACCGGGAAGTGCTGCTGCGCTATAATCCCGCAGTCGCCTGCGTCATCGATGTACGAGGCGTCTACCAGCACCTGGCCGGGCGTGCGGTAGCCGCCGGCGCGTCGGTGCGCGTACGCCATACGGTGGAGCGAACGCTTCTGGAAGATGGGCACGTGGTAGGGGTCACTGCGAAAAATCACCACAGCGAGCGATTTGAGGTGCGCGCAGCCGTGACCATCGACGCGAGCGGCTTTTCGCGGCATATCGGTGTGCGCACAGAGATGGGCCAGGCCTTCCACCGCTACGGCTACGGAGCCGAATATGATTTGTACGCGCCGCATTATCCTCAGGATGAATTGTACCTGGTGATGGGCAGCCGCTTCGCCCCGCACGGATACGCCTGGGCCTTCCCGCGCGGCAACGACCGCGTACGCCTGGGCGTAGGCGTTGTACACCCGGACTGCGACGACGACGCGCGGCTGTACCTGGATCGTATCATGAGCGAACTGCCGCAGTTTGCCGGGAAATTCAAGGACGCCAGCCCGCTCGAATACCACACCGGCCTGTTCCCGTCCGAGGGACCGGCCGAATCGTTCTCGCGTGATGGCCTGCTGCTGGCAGGTGATGCGGGCGGCCATGGTTCCACGCTCGTCGGCGAGGGCATTCGCTTCGCCATCTATGCGGGGCAGATGGCGGGGGCGGTCGCGGCCGATGCAGTCAAGCGCGGCGATAGCTCGGCTGCTTTTCTGAGACGTTTCGATAGGCAGTGGCGAGCGCGTTTCGGTCGCGACATGGACATCGCCTATATGATTAACAAACGCATCACCGGCTATACCGACGAGCAGTGGGACGGCGCGCTTGACCTGATGAAGCGCCTCACCCCCGCGCAAATGGCCCAGGCGCTGCGCGGCGACTTTACCGCTGGGCTGGTTATGGGCATCCTCGCCCGCAATCCGGGACTCGTCGCCACGGGCGGAAAGAAATTCCTTGATCTGATCCTGGAGCGCATCAACTCCGGGAATATTGCCCACCAGCCAGTTGTTCATGGTAATGAGTAATATTACGGGTTTCGCCTGATTTCAGATCAATTCCAAGGAGTATCAATGTCCAATAATTCAACCATTTCCCCGGTAGATGAGCACGTCCAGAGCGAGCAGAAGATCAAGATGTACGTCACAACGTGGTGTGGCGATTGTCGCTTAGCCAAGCGCTGGTTCAATTCACGCAACATCCCCTATGAGTTGATCAACATCGAAGAAGATGAGGAAGCTGCCGCCTACGTGGTGAAGGTCAATCGTGGATTTCGCAGCGTGCCGACCATCGTCTTCCCGGACGGCTCGGTGCTGGTTGAGCCATCGCCCCGCGAGCTGGCGGCGAAGTTTTCAGAATAGTTATGGATGTTCCTGAGCCATCACATAGGCATTAATTTGTTCTTCAATCATATATGCTTGTCCCAACAAGAGTCCACCAAAGCCATGGCCTCCGATGTACTGCAGGTAATTGTACGGAATGCTCGCAGTTTGTAAATCCTGCTGTAACTCCTGTGCCTGGTCTGGTGGTACCGTTGTGTCTTCTGTCCCCTGGCAAATAAACACCGGTCCTGTCTGGTGAGCGATGTTATCAACGGGGGAGGCATCCTGATAAATCGCAGGATCACTGGTCGGTGTTTGATCATCTAACAGTGAATAGAGATTGGTTTGTATGGTTGGAGCTTCATTATATAGTCGTGTAAGATCAGTCGGACCAAATGTATCAACAACACATTGGGTAGTTGGTGAGTAATTTGCATCAATCGTTGCGACATCTGCTGGATGAATTGTTTGAAGCTCATCAAGAAGCAGCGCTAATTGCGATCCCGATGAGGAGCCATAGGAACAAATTCGGGTTGGGTCAAGTCCAGTTGAAGAAGCATTGGCTCGCATGTAGCGCACTGCAAGCTGTACATCACCGACTTGATCCGGCCATTGGCTACCGCCTGTTTTTAGCGAAGCTAACCGATAATCTATGTTGTAAACAACAAATCCCTCTGCTGCATACGCATTACACATCGTCTCAAAATTTCCTTTATCTTTATCCCCACCAACCCAACTTCCTCCATGAACAATGACAAGACCAGGTCTGTTGGGAGGAGCATTCACAGGCAAGCATTGATTATAGGTCTCTAAAGCATTGGGTCCATATGTAAGGTTTGTGGTCTCTTGAACTGCGTACGTGGGAATGAGGTTCACATTAATAATGAGCCAGGTGACCGTTGAGGTGATGCTTCCTGTGCCGGTGATATCAAAAGCGCTATCAAGCTCAACATTTGGCCACATTCCAAAAGCGTTATCTGGAGTTCTGATACGAGTAAAGGTAGTATTCGCACTATCCATATTTGATGCAAATACTGTAGTATCACTACATTTCCCTCCCGGGACACATCCTGCAAACAGAATGGTTGATCCGGTTGATGCCGTCGTTTGCTCGGTCGTTTCCACATGAAAAGCCAGGACTTCGTTACTTGATGGTACTGGGTTTGATGTGTTGAGATTAAAATTTGCTGGTTCCCAATCATTCATAAAGTAATGCTGCGAATAAGTCGTTGTTGTTGAGTTAACAGGGGAAGGATTGAAATCATTATAGAGCTCAAGATATGAAAGGCCCGCTGCATTACTTTGCTCAACCGTCACAAAGGAATTATACAGAGCTACCGACGTAGAAGGAGTGCTGACTTTGAGATACGTTTCGTATTGATGGCCATCGGTCAGTAATGGTGTAACATCACCACTTGTCACATAGGTGGGAGTGGTACTTGAGGTACTCACGCACGTTATCTGGCTGTTAGTAGTTATATCATACAGACACGCAGAAACAGAAGAACCTGATGGTGAGGCAAGGGTTGCGGAGAAAAGCACGCCCTTTATTGAATCCCAGCCACCGGAAGGATGCTTCGTATGATCGGTAAACATCCAGATTTTTGGGTATTGTAATGAATGATCGTTCGTGTCAGAAAAAGTAACGATTTCTGTATGGCCGAGATTAATTGACGTGTCAGTATCAGTGATCAGATTCGAAGCTGATTGCAAAATAATCAGGCGGGAGAAACGGACAGCAACAGTCGTTGGGGTGGTAGGACAGGCGCCACTACCTGAATTGATCGTATTACTGACGGCAGAAGAGGTTACTTCGGTTGTATTATCCGCTGACCACAGTTCCGCATAGCCCGTTTCCGTAAAGGTATTGCTTGTACTGTTATAGACGCATCCATATTCAATTCGCACCTTATAGACCGTTCCATTTACTAAATTTGCCAGGATATCACCGGAGCGGACACGCTGGGTTGACGCAAAGTCGCTATTTTTTGCAATGCCTGCCTCAAAATAGACATGCGCAAGACTGGCGTAGCGTGCACTATTCCATACGAAATCCCCTGAGCCGCTGGCATCCGTATAGGTGGTTGAGGTGGTTGATAGAGCGCTATCTTGTATATCAATTTGTTGCTCAATTGCCGGGTCTTTTCTAACCGTTGATGCTTTTCTAGCAAAGGAATTAGTTGGCCGCAAAGTGATTATTGTAAATAAGACAAGGCTGATGATACAACTGAAAATAAATAAATTGTGTTTGTTGAAAATGGGGAAAATACTTATTCCCTTTGATGTTCTAAATGTAAAGAAGTCAAATCTCACCGCTTGCTTCCTTTCTATGCCCTTATTCTTGATTTTTTGGTAATCAGTAGAGCTTTGTCATTTATCTGGGAATAGGGTGCTTTTTTTCCCTGGAAATGTCAATGGGTAGAAACGAGTAAAGGTTTCCAGGTAAATATCAATTGGTTGCGCCAATTGCTTCCCCGCTCTTTTCCCCTTCACTCCGGTTGTCCCCTGAGACGCCTTGAGAAGCCACGTCAGCAGGTGCTCCACGTAGTGGTATATCTTTCAGGAATAAGGCGCCCAGTATCATCGCGGCGCTGAACACCAGTACTGCGACGAGTCCATGCTGGATAGCTATGGTCAACGAGATCTTCAGCGCGTCGAAGACCTGGTTGAGCAGGTGCTGTACCTGCTGCATGACCTGGGCCGCGATAGAGGCTGCCATCTGATTATGCTGCGGGCCTGGCGGGATTTTCGCGATGGCGCTCTGCACGGCATAGTGCTGGGCGGTTTGTACTATGGAATTGCGGTAGGTCGAGTTGACCAGCACCTGCGGATCGGTTGCGTATTTCAATCCCGCGGGCGTCAATTGCTGCACGGCGTTCGCCGGTAGGCGTTTGACGATATCGTCCGCGAGTGTCTGGTTCACCACTGTACCAACGACGGCCACGCCCAGCACGGCGCCAATCTGGCCGACGAAGCGCACGGCCGCTGTCCCGACGCCCAGGCGGTAACGGCCCACGTGTAGCGATCAAACCCATTCAAGACGCCGATAATACGAGGAAGCGCCGTCCCGACTACGGTCTGATCAAGCGCCTCGAGCAGAAGCGTGAGCATAAGCGCCGCAAGCACACTGAAAAGCGCAAACCCGTGCGGGCGGCTGCTGCCTGTTGATGTTTTTTCGACTGATTGCATTTCCATATTGCTTAATCTTCTCTGCGGAGTAGCTGCGCGTATGATATAATACGCTTAAGCGGTTCTCCGCTCATTTGCAGCGCGTGTCCTCTACCTGGCCTGAGAAACTCCGGCAGAGTGATGCGCGCTCTGTCATTACCGGCCCTCGCCGGTTGTAAAAGGCTGAGACAGTGTCCAAGTTTGGATCTCTACGTAGAACGATAGATCAAGATTAAGACCCCGCCACCTTTTCCTCGATCGTGCGGAGAGGCACTTCGCCTGATTTCTCCATGAGTGCGACTTCTTTCTTCCGCAGGCTCCTGGCTCACTCGATCTCGCGCTCCCATTGCTCAATCGAATGCTGTATGACGCTCACGATGTAGTCAAGGCTGTCGTCATCCATGCGCGGGAAGACCTTCGCCAGGCCGAGTGAATAGCGATATATCACTGTGATAGTATTTACCATATCAATGTTAATTTGTCAATAGATTTTAATAATATTTGCTATTAATTTGGCGATTATATTCATGCTTGTCTCTATCTCGCTCCTGTGAGATACTGTTTCTACAAATATATGCTTTATGACGGGCAAAGGACACAACTATGCAGGACCATCAGCGCCTGGATGACGCTCAGCAGACCTCCGCTACCGGAGATATGACACCTGAAGACTTTCGCGGGTATGCCCACGAGGTTGTCGATTGGATAGCGGATTATCTCGAGAATATCGAGGCATACCCCGTGCTGGCGCAGACCGCGCCGGGCGACATTCGCCACTGGCTTCCGGACTCGCCGCCGCACCGGCCGGAGTCGATGGAGTCGATACTTGTGGATATCGACAGGGTGATTATGCCGGGGATAACCCACTGGAATTCGCCCGGCTTCCTGGCTTATTTCAGCATCACCGGCTCGGGGCCTGGCATTCTGGGAGAAATGCTTTCAGCCGGGCTGAATGTGAATGCTATGCTCTGGCGCACTTCGCCGGCGGCAACGGAACTGGAACAGGCTACGCTCGATTGGCTGCGACAGATGCTCGGCCTGCCGCAGCCCCTGTTCGGCGTCATTAACGATACAGCCTCGTCCGGTACGCTCTACGCGCTGGCGGCGGCGCGCGAGGCACTGCCTCTGCATATCCGGCAGCAGGGCATGTCAGGCCGCTCAGATGTGCCGCGCCTGCGTTACTATGCCTCGCAGGAAGCGCACTCCTCGGTGGAGAAAGCGGGCATCGTGCTGGGCGTTGGGCAGGAAGGTCTACGTAAAATAGACGTTGATGACGCGTTTCGCATGGATGTGGCGCAGCTCGAGCAGGCCATCGAGGAAGATATCGCGCATGGCTGGCGCCCCTTCGCTGTCGTCGCGACCGTCGGCACGACTTCGACCAGTAGCATCGACCCCGTGCCGCAAATCGCCGATATTTGCGAGCGCTACGGGCTCTGGCTGCACGTCGATGGCGCATACGGCGGATCGGCCGCCGTTGACCCGGAGATGCGCTGGGTACTAGACGGCTGCGAACGCGCCGATACGCTGATCGTCAATCCACACAAGTGGCTCTTCACCCCCATCGACTGCAGCGTTTTCTACACACGCAGGCCGGATATCGTCAAAGATGCCTTCAGCCTCGTCCCCGAATACCTGCGTAATACGCAGGGCGGAGATGACGAAATCGTCAACCTGATGGACTATGGCACCTCGCTCGGGCGCCGGTTCCGCTCGCTCAAGCTGTGGATGATTATGCGCTATTTCGGGCAGGATGGCCTGGCGGCGCGCATCCACGAACACGTGCGGCTAGGTCAGCTTTTTGGCCGGTGGGTTGACGACTCGCCTGTCTTCGAGCGCATGGCTCCTTCGCCGTTCAGCACGGTCTGTTTCCGCGCTCACCCGCAGGGCATCGACGACGAACAGTTGCTAGAAAGACTAAACGAGCGCATCATGAACCGCCTCAACGCGGGAGGCAGATTCTTCCTCTCGCATACAAAGCTGCGTGGTCGATTTACCATCCGCGTCTCGATAAGCAACCTGCGTACCACAGAAGGACTCATGCGCGAGTTGTGGGACGCGCTCCAGGCCACTCTGGCTGCCGAATTACGCGAGGTGGGAGCATGAATTCACACCCAGCCTTACGCAATGGGACAATCTACCTTGACTATAACGCCACCACGCCCGTTGACCCGGCGGTGGTAGAGGCTATGCTGCCCTACCTTGCCTCTCACTTTGGCAACCCTTCCAGTTCGCACCACTACGGCCACATCGCACACGAAGCAGTTGATACGGCCCGAACACGTGTAGCAGGCCTGCTGGGATGCTCGCCTGCCGAGATCACTTTTACCGCTGGAGGTTCAGAAAGCGATAACCTGGCTATTCGTGGAGCAGCACTGGCATCGAGAGCAAGGGGCAACCACATCATCACACAGGTCACGGAGCATCCAGCGGTTCTTAATACCTGCCGAGCGCTTGAACGGCTGCACGGGTTTCGTGTGACCTATATCCCGGTTGATGCGCATGGTCGTGTCAACCCGGCGGCTATTGAGGCAGCCATCGATGACGCGACCGTGCTGATAACGATCATGCACGCCAATAATGAGACCGGCACGATGCAAGCCATCGCGGAGATCGCGCAAATCGCACACAGGCATGGCATATTGCTGCACACCGACGCGGCGCAGTCGGTCGGTAAGATCGCAACGAGTGTGGACGATCTCGGCGTGGATATGCTGAGCATCGCCGGACACAAGCTCTACGCCCCGAAGGGCATCGGGGCCTTGTACATACGTAGCAATGTGCGGCTTGAGCCGGTGATCTACGGGGGCGGACAGGAAGAAGGCCGCCGGGCGGGAACGGAGAATGTGGCGTATATGGTGGCCCTGGGGGCTGCCTGCGAGCTGGCACGCGCGCAGATGGAAGTGAGCCGGTCGCGTATGCAAATATTGCGAGACAGGCTACACCACCAATTGGAGGAGCTACTGCCCGGGCGGGTGCATCTTAATGGTCATCCGACCGAGCGCCTGCCTAACACGCTCAACGTCAGCGTCGCTGGTGTGCTCGGCGAAGAAGTGCTGGCAGCGACTCGGGAGCTTGCCGCTTCGACCGGTTCGGCCTGCCACGAGGGCAACACCGAGCCCTCAGCGGTGCTGATGGCCATGGGCTGTACGCGAGAACGCGCGCTCGGCGCGCTGCGGCTCACGCTGGGACGCTGGTCGACACAGATTGACATGGAGCGGGCGGCAAGTTTCCTGGCAAAAAGTGTAGATTCTCTTTCACAAAAGCGATACAATAGAGTATAGCTTGATATCGCGTATCGCGAACAATCCTTAAAGGAGAGCGCTTGCCATGACCACCAGCGAATCCCGGAAGCACTACCCGGCGCCAGTTGCTCTTGAGCATCCAGAGCTTGTTGAGTACCGCTCAGAATTTCCTATTCTCCAGAGAAAGACATACATGAATAGCTGCTCGCTTGGCGCGCTTTCGCTGCGTTCCATGCGGGGGCTTGAAACGTTCATGGAGATGTGGAATGAATGGGGAGCGCACGCCTGGTACGAGATCTGGATGGGAGAGATCGCTAAAGTTCGTGAGCAATTCGCCTCGATCATCGGCGCGCAGGTTCACGAAGTTGCCATCGCTCCCAGCGTTTCGGCGGCGCTGAGTTCCATCGCAACTGCCCTCGATTACAGCAAGCGCAACAAAGTGCTGCTCGCCGGCATGGATTTTCCCACGCTGGCCTACCAGTGGCTGGTTAAGGAGCGCCTGGGGATACAGTGCGAGTTTGTCGAAAGTCCAGATCACATCTACACGCCGCCAGAACTCTTCGAGGACCGCATCGATGACCGGACAGCACTGATCGCCACATCACGCGTCTTTTTCACCAGCGGCTATATCCAGGATGTGCGTGCGGTTGCAGATATCGCGCATAAGCACGGCGCCTATGTGCTGATCGATGATTATCAGGGAACGGGGCAGATCCCGCTCGATGTCGTAGCAATGGATATCGATTTCCTGGTGACGGGCACCTTGAAGTGGCTGATGGGCGGTCCGGGACTGGCGCTGGTCTATATCCGCGAGGGACTTATCCCCCAACTGCAACCTACCATTACCGGCTGGTTTGGCCACCGCGAGCAATTCAAATTCAAGACGCGCGAGTTCGAGTTCCGGCAGGATGCGGCGAGGGTCGAGATGGGAACGCCCGCCGTCCCCACTGTTTACAGCGCGAATGGAGGCCTCGAAATCGTCAAGGAGATCAGTGTCGAGAGCATCTGCGAGCGCACACGCTACTTAACGAACGATCTGATCGCACGCGCGCGCGAAAAAGGTTGGACTGTTCGCGCTCCCAATGAGCCGGAGCACCGCAGCTCTATCGTGATGCTCGAATTAGAGCACCCGGAAGAAATCGTCAAATCCCTGGTAGAGCGCGATATTGTGACCGATTCGCGCCCTGGCCTGCTGCGCGTCTCGCCATATTTCTATAACACCATCGAGGAAAATGCCATCGTGATTGATGCTATAGAGGAGATACTCGAGCAGCGAAAGAAGTAGCTTGCTCGCAGAGTCAGATGGAAAGGAAGGATTCTTTCTATGCAATGTCCCAACTGCCAGGCTGAGAACCTGGAGGGCGATGAGTTTTGTAAAGGATGTGGAAGGGACCTGGCGGTATCATCGACGAGCCTGGTTCCAGCGCGAAACCATGTCAATCTTCCAACTATCCTGCACAATCCCCAACTGCCGCGTCTCGCCGCCGGTGTCGGCGCCGTCGCGTTCGGCCTTGGCCTCGAGCTGCTCAGGCGCAACCTCGTGGGCCGTGTAGCGAAATCGGCCCTGCGCACCGCGCCGAAGCTGCTTCCATCTCCGGCTGTAGGCGGCCTGAACGAGCCATTGCTACCGCAGACCACCCGATCACTCAAGTTGCCAAAGGGTTATGAAATTGAAGAAACGGCAATCTATGTCAGCCGCGTGATCCGGCGCAGGCGATAATGATAGGCAATAGTAAGAAGGAACGACGATGGCGCTCATATTACGCGAAGATGACGTGCGCAGGCTCTTGAAGGTGCCCGATACCATCAAAGTTATTGGGGATGCATTCGCCGCGCTGGGGGATAACAAGGCTGCGAATCGTCCTCGGGTTCGCATCAGGCAAACCAACGGGGTTATGAACATCTTGCCGGCTTCGATCCCTACCATGGGCTACATGGGTCATAAAACGTACACCGTCTTTCGCTCGGGCATACATTTTGTTGTCATGCTGTATAGTGCACAGGATGGCGAATTACTCGCGATTATTGAAGCAGATTGGCTTGGTAGGATACGCACAGCAGCGACAAGCGCTCTGGCGACAACCTATCTGGCGCGCAGTGACGCTTCCGTGGTCGGGATGATTGGAGCAGGCAAGCAGGCCGCCATGCAGTTGCATGGGATGTGCGCTGTGCGCCAGATCAGACAAGTTCTCGTGTATAGCCTGCATGTCCACAAGTGCGATTACTTTTGCAATCAAATGTCAGAAGAGTTGCAAATCGATGTGCGCCCGGCAGCCAGCGCGCGCGAGGCCATTCAAGATGCCGATATCATAATTACTGCTACCACATCGACGCAGCCTGTCTTCCATGGTGACTTTCTACGGGCCGGCTGCCATATTAACGCCATCGGCTCGAACTGGCCCGACCGGCGTGAGATTGACCAGACCACCTTGCAGCGCTGCGACCTCATCGTTACCGACTCACGAGACCAGGCGCTCAAGGAAGCCGGCGACTTCCTAATCCCTGCCCAGGCCGACCAATTTGATCTAAACAGAGTCTACGATCTGGCACAGGTCGTTGCCGGAACCGCACCCCGTCGCCAATACGCCAATGACATCACGCTCTACGAGGGATTGGGCACAGCCGTTGAGGATATTGCGGCGGCAGGGCTGGCCTACAGCCAGGCGGTCGAGCTAGGCGTAGGAGAGGACATCAACCTGCTGTCATGATTGCCTCCGACCCAAAACCACCATGTTAAAACACATTCGCCTCGTCGCTTCTTTATCGCTGCTGCTTATAATTCTGGCGGCTTGCTCTCCAACAGCGGGTATCTTCGCCTCGGGGAACTGGCAGTCGGCTGGATTGACGGGCAGCCAGTTTCGCTCACTGGCAGTCGACCCCAACAACGCACAGAACATCTATGCGGGCGATTTGCAGGGCAGCGTATATATGAGCGCTGACGGTGGTATGCACTGGCAGCACAGAAGCGTGGGTCTGGCATCTGCAACCGCAGTAAATGCACTGGCGTTTGATGTCTCCGGGAAAAAGCTTTACGCAGCCACCGCCTCGGGTGTCTACGTCAGCGCGGACGCGGGCCAGGCATGGACGATCATCTCAAATCTCCCCAATGATACCTTCACCTCCGTCGCTTTTGATCTGAAATCTGCCCAGACCATTTTCGTCGGAACCAGGCACCACGGCGTTCTCACCAGTATCAACGGGGGCGCCGCCTGGAAGACAACCGGCAGCGAACTACCGGCGAACACGGTCATCAACAATCTCACCTTTGACTCCAACGCGCAACAACTCTGGGCCGCAACCGAGCGGGGCGTCTATCTTTCAAGCGATGGCGGCGCAACCTGGCAGGCTCAGAATGGCGGGCTGCCGGGAGGCACTGACATCTACGACGTGCTTCCCTCGTCTGTGTACAGCGGCAGCGCAAATCAGGTCTACGCGGGGACCAGCCAGGGCTTCTACGTCTCCCAGGATGGGGGCACGCACTGGGGCGCCAGCCAGACACCACTGGCACGGGTCAGCATCTTTGCGGTCATTATCGACATACAAAGCGCCTCGACGCTCTATATCGCGACGGACAAAGCGGGGGTACTACGCAGTACTGATAGCGGGCAAAATTGGAGCAGCGTCGCGACAGGTTTACCGGGTGGTAAGCCTGTCTACGCCGTCGCACAGGGCGCAAGCAACTATGGACAACTCTTCGCAGCCGCCAACGGTATTTTTCTTTTCCCCGGAACCGGCGCTGCTCTCGACCCGACGCGCATCATACTCTTGCTTGTCGCCGTCGTCTTCTTCTACTTGTTGTTCCGTATGACAACGGGTCGGCTCAGGCGAACCCACGAGATGTTCAATCCGGAACGCACTATCGAGCCTTCAGACAGAGAGCATGAGCCAACCTAGGACTGCTGCAATGTTTTCCTCGTGTGCCTGGCTATAGTAGGTGCGGTCAAACACGCCCTCGGCGCCTGCGATTGCCTCGTCGAACGAAAAACCTATCAACTGCGAGCTATGCGCCATCTCCAGCGCTGTGGGGCGGTGATCGCGCAGGTATGCGCGGCTGCGCCTTTCGATCTCGCGCAGGTACGCCAGATTCTGTTTTATGACCCGTGGGTCGGTTGTTTTCCCATGTGAGCATAACACGCGTCCTGGTTCCAGCGCGATAAGCCGCTCCAGCGTCTCGAACATGAGCGGCACACCCTGGGGACCATCGATTGATGGCAGGGGATTTTCGACCGCGTCGAAGGCTAGCAGCAGGCGAAGCTTGGGAATCCAGGCCGCAATTTGATCCAGATGATGACCGGGGGCAGCCAGCAGTTCGATGGTCAAATCACCACCATCGATTGTCATGCTTTGCGAGAAGGTAATGGTCGGGGGAACCAGTTGGACGCCCTGAAACAGTGGCTCAAGCCGGCGAAATTCCGCCAGTTCCTGCCTGGCCTCCTCGGATTGCATCCGTACGCGGCAATAGTCATGCGCGATGATGGGCACTCCACGCTCTCCAGTAAAGTAGGCGTTTCCCCAGGTGTGGTCCCAATCGGCATGGCTATTCACGCAGAGAAGCGTGCGACCCGCGCTTGCATCGCCAACCTGCTGCATCATCGCGGCGGCATCCTCGGGGAACAGCATGGTATCGAGCACGATTGCGTAGAGCCTGGTAAATATGACGTAGGCATCTACTTCTAATCCCTCGAAAGCGCCCTGTATATCGAAGATGCGGCGAAAGACGCGCACACGCTCGTCGCCGCTGGCGTCCTGAACGGGAAACGGAGCGCTGTCGGGCAATTGATCCTCTCCTTTATAAGGTTTGATTGTTATCTAGGGATCTCAATGCCGCCCGCCGAGATATGCCACCACGAGGTACAACGCGAACAGCAGCACGCAAACCAGCAGGAAGGTGCCGTAGCAGGTCAAATTCCAGGCGCGGCGCGTATTTAGCGCCTGGCGCAGTTGCTCCTCCATATCAACTGGATCGAACTGGATATCGGGAGCAAATTCACGAATCACGGGGATCATAGTTCGGAAATCACGCGCATTGGTCATTCCCTCTACGAGTATCACCGTCGTGCCGTCATGCAGGTCGGCCATCAAAATAAGCTTCGATGGATTTGGGTCGCCGGGCGTGAGAATCAGCCGCTCGATGGAGTCCAATTGCAGGCGGGTCTCCTTATCTTCTTCGACGCCGCTCACCGCCAGCTCATGCGGGTACAGTTCTATCTGCTTCCCCATGCCAAAGCGCACTACTTTGACCGGGGTTATCCTGGTCTGTTGCTCTTCACTCATGAGTACATCCACCTCATTAACATAATTGCTCTGCATCAGTATGACGCTTTAGATTGTACAGCATTTCAGATAGAGCGTCGATAGGTACAAAGGGTATTTCGGCTAACAGGCGAGATGGAGCCCGTTTAGTACTTGTTGCCTTGACAAACAGCAACCGTGCGTCTTAGAATTGTGACAACGTATTTGTATGATTTTCACAAGGGAGCACTGTATCTTATGTCTCGTGTTGGCCTGCTGGAAGATAACGCCATCATCGCCAGGCTGGCTGCTACTATGCTCACCTACGTTGGCCACGCGGTCACGATTTACGAGCATCCCTCCGAGTGCCTGGACGCCCTTCACCTGGCAGACGCCTATCGCGGGACTTCCCCTTCACGGCCCACACTCACGAGAGTCACCCTTCCGGTAGAGCTGCTCATTCTCGACCTGCACCTTCCCGAAATAGACGGGTTTCACATCCTTGAACTGCTGCGCTCTCAGCCGCACACCCAGGAGCTACCTCTCGTCTTCTGCACGGCGGCCACCGACTTCGAACTGAGGCAGGCCTTTAAAATTGCCCCACAGGCTTCGCTCGTCGAAAAACCTTTCAAGATGGATGTGCTGGTGAACGCCGTTTCATCTGCACTGGACAAATAACAGCTTGCCACGTACTGGAGCAGAGCAGCGGCGGTTGAATACTGTTCTGCTTATTGGGTCGAGGCACAAGGAGGAATATACACCAGCAGGTAGCTCTCACTACTCTATCTACACCTCATTTTTTACCTGATTTTCACGAATGGGGCAGTATGCTTAGACGGAACGCGTAAGATGTGTAGTGAAGCCTTACGCTTCCGATGCCGAGGGGCGCTATTCTCCATGTTCGAGTTCGCACTCACATGTAGCAAGTATATTGGATACCTTACCGCTATCTGCGTGAGCATAATTGGCGTTCGTTTGCTCTTCTATTTCCACAGCTTTTTCTTCCACTGGCGGCGCTACCGGGAGCTACGATCGATCCCGGCCGGTGAAATTATAGGGCTCCCATCGATCCCCTTTATCAAGATACAAATAACCACCAAAGGCTTACCCGATAGCACGAGAGTCATCCGGCGTGGTATCCAGAACGTACTCGCGCTGGCCAGAGAATCCCCGGACCTCTACTGGGGTAAACTCAGCATTGAGGTGGTCACCGAGTCGGCAGAGCAAAAGGCGCTGCTTGAAAACGATTTCCTGGCCTCTCACGTTCCGCTGCAGGTCTCTCTTATCCTTGTGCCCAGCCAGTACGAGACCGAGGCAGGGACGAAGTTAAAGGCCAGATCCCTTCACTACATGGTCGAGCTGAGGCGGCGCGGATTCAACGCCAAACCAGGCCCCACCTATATCGTTCACTACGACGAAGAAAGTGTAATGGAACCGGATGAGCTGAGGAAGCTTATCCACTACCTGGCTACCACGCCCAAACCGCTCAGCGAGGGACCCATCTACTATCCTCTGGAGTACGGGGATGCCAGCATGGTGTGCAGGGCTATGGAGGCCAACCGCCCGATAGGCTGCTTTGAATGCCGGACGCTGATGGAGCACGGTACACCACTGCACCTGCACGGTTCGAACCTGGTGGTCGACGAGGATCTGGAGAACGCGCTTGGTTGGGATATCGGCACTCTGGACGGCCAGCCGCTGGTGGCGGAGGATTATGTCTTCGGCGTGCAGGCATACCTGCGCTACGGGCCGCAGATCTTTGGGTGGCACGGCAGCGTCATGCTCGAACAGCCGCCATTTTCTCTGAGAAGCGCTTTCCGACAGCGCTGCCGCTGGATCACCGGGGTACTACAGGGCATGGTGCTTATGCGGCGCATGCCAGAATTTCAACAACTGCGCGGAAGAACACGCCTTCGCCTGGTCTGGGCCACGCGCTATCGTATCCTGACCTTTGCGCTGGGGCTGCCAACCGGTGTGGTCTCCCTGCTCTACCTGTTCTACCAACCGGGGCTGCTTCTCTCCGGTCAAAGCGTTCTTCCGTTGCCGCTGCCATTGATGTGCTGGCTGGTCTTTGTCGGCTTCCTCTGGCTGAATTCAATGCTCATCGGCGCCTGGTACAACCTGGTCCACGCCGGGCAAGTGCCTGTGCCGCGGCGCCGGTTAGAAGTGTTGCGCGTACTGACACTTGCCCCTGTTGCCGGCGTGGTTGAGAGCAGCGCCGGCTTCTGGGCAGCAGCCCGCTGGTTAGCGGGAAAGCGCAGGGCTTTCTGGCATCCCACACCAAAGATCATGCGCGCCTCTGAGAGCCTTAAGGCGAAAAGAGAATCCAGGTGGAAGAATCGCCTGTTCGAGGAGTTGCGCCTTCCGGTATACACGCTGGGTGGTGCCGCAGTTATGGCCCTTTACCTTGTCGTTCCATTGCTGCTGCTGCTAAGTCCGGTTTTCCCATTCGGATGGAACCGCCTGCTGGTAGCCTGCGGGCTGGTGGCGCTAGGCGAGCTGGCCATCTTCTCCATCCTGATTAAGACCACTCCAGGAGGCGAAAGGGTCTCTCTTCAATACGGCAGGCCGGCTCACAGACCGGCGTCTTTCGGCAGCCCCGCCCGGTGGCTCGCTCCGCGCTATGCGGCAGCGATTCTGACCCTGGGGATCAGTTTGCAGTGGATATTTCTGAGCTGGAGCAGCCCGTTGGCTATCAAGGGAGCCTTCCCACAGGCAGCCGGCTCAGCATGCACCACTCAGGGGACGGTCGCGGGCAGTACACTCCCACAAGCGCAGCAACCCGCGTTCCAGACGGGGGTGGTCTTCCCACAGTGGGGAGCCGACGCATACAGTATGCAAGACACGAACTGGCCGGTTGGGCTCAACGAAATCAAACAGCAGACGGCAGCGCAGTGGGTGGGTTTGTCCATCAGCCTGTACCAGCCCTCGCTCACCTCAACCCAGGTCCAGGTGAGCGAGGCAACTCCGACTCCTCAGGCTGTTGCCGAGGGTATACGCGAGGCGCGGGCGCTGAATTACCACGTGTTTGTCTTCCCGCAGTTAACGGTGGGCGGGCCAAGATCATGGGCGGGGAACATCCAGTATCCTACCCAGCAACTGGCGCAAGCCTGGTTTGACAGTTACTGGCTCGCCTACAGACCGTATGTCCTGGCGGCTGCGCAAGCTGGAGCAGACGAACTGGCCATCGGCACCGAATACGAACTGCTCCAGCCAGCATCTCCGGCACTTTGGAACCAGTTGATCCAGTTCGCGCACCAGGACTTCCCTGGCAAACTCACCTACGACCTCAACTGGTCATCCCTCTATTACCCGCTGCCGTCCTGGTTGCACAACCGCTTTTTAAGCGCCATCGGTGTCTCGGTCTATGTTCCGCTGACGGAAACACCCCAACGATTGAATCCGAACACTCTACCGGCGCTCTGGCAAACTACGATCGGTACGCTCCTGGATCGTTCTGCGGTGCAGATTGGTAAGCCGATCTTACTCTCAGAGCTTGGTTATCGCGATAGCACCGACGCCCTCTATGATCCCTGGGAGATTTCGACCGGCACGCCAAGCGACCAGATAGAGCAAGCAGCGGCATACAATGCGGCCCTGTCGAGTGTGATGAGAGACCCGCATATCGCGGGTGTCTTCGCCTGGGCCTGGGAGTTCCCACCGTTCGATCTGCGCTGCCGGCTCGCCGCGCAGGTACTCCATCACTGGTTCACTGCCGGTGCTGGCACGCTGGGAGATGGGTACAAACAAAGCTAAAAGGTATCATCGGGCTTTTCATACTTCGTTGAAGGCCTCATTGCAACTCCCGGAAAGGGAGGGGAAGGGATACACACATGCCTAATCGTGTGGGGCAACAACTGAGCCAGTATCATTTGACTCGCCTGCTGGGGCGTTCCGCTATTGCAGAACTCTACCTGGCCGAGCACACTGCCCTTGGAACGGAGGCCGCCGTAAAAGTGCTGCAAGTCGACCTATCGGCAGAAGAGTCGGAAAGCTTTCTTCGCGCGGCGCGCGCCCTTCCAAATCTCGTCCATGGCAATGTCTTACAGGTAATTGAAGCTGGCCTTGCCGGGAAGGCAGAAGGCACCATTCCCTTCCTCGTCATGGAATACACGCCCAACGGCTCCCTGCGCCAGCGCCATCCCATCGGCTCTCAACTTCCGCCATCGACCCTTCTTGCTTATATCCGGCCTCTTGCCGAAGGGTTGCACGCTGTTCACCTGCATGGTTTCGTCCATGGGGATGTGAAGCCCGAGAACATTCTGATAGGAAGCAATGACCAGCTCTTGCTCAGTGATTGCAGCAGCGGTCTGCTCTCGCTCTTCACAGAGACGGTAACCGGTACAATAGCCTATATGGCCCCTGAATTGTTCAAGGGAGAACTTTTTCCGGCGGGTGATCAGTATGCCATGGGAATTATGATCTACGAATGGCTCTGCGGAGCGCTACCCTTTAGCGGAGCTCTGAGGGACATAGCCAACCAGCATCAATCTGTTCCTCCTCCTGGCTTGAGTGCAAGAAGTCCCTGGATCTCATCGGCGATCGAGGAAGTGATTTTGAAGGCCCTGGCTAAAGCACCGGAAGAGCGCTTTGGGAGCGTCTTGCAATTCGCCGATGCCTTGGAACGAGCTATCATGCCGGAATACGTTCGCCCTCTGGCTTCATCGGGCCAATTCACGCCAACGGAGCCACCGGTGGATAGCGAGACGCGAGGCACGCCATTCCAGGCTGGCCTGGCACCCACGTCCATGCTCCCCGGTTCGCTTCCCAGCCGACGGTGGGCGGCGCTCAGTTCGGGTCGATCTCAGCAGGACATAGCCCCTTCGCATGCACGCCGTATATCCCGCCGTTCGCTCATAGCAACTCTACCGATCCTGGCAGTCGCTGGCGGCAGTCTTGCTGCCTGGTTACTTAATCAGGGCGGATCGTCAACGACGACGGCCTTCAGTCCTACCATCCTCACCTACCGCGATCATGCCGGTGCAGTGACGGCTTTGGCCTGGTCGCCCGATGGCGCATATCTCGCTTCCGGCGGCGACGACCACACAATCAACATCTGGCATGCCCAAACGGGCGCGAATGTCTTCACTTACCACGGCAATAGCGGAGGCGTCCCCGCAGTGACGTGGTCCCCTGACAGCACGAGAATCGCTTCTGCGAGCGCCGGTCCCACGTCCAGCGGCGGCTCCCCCGCTACGGGGAATACCGTACAGGTGTGGTACGCCGCCGGTAGGAAGCCCATCTACAGCTATGCCGGCCACAGCGGAGGTATAACAGATGTTGCCTGGGCCCCACAGGGCGAGCGTATCGCCTCGGCGAGTACCGATTATACGGTGCAGGTCTGGCAGGCCACGACCGGCCAGCATCCGCTTATCTACCATACCCACTCCTGGTACGCCTGGGCGCTGGCATGGTCACCCGATGGCACTCGAATTGCCTCTGGAGGACCCGACGGCGCTATCCAGATATGGAACTCGGCTAGCGGGACTACCCTCTCGATATACCGCGGCCACACCGCAGGTGTGGAGGCCCTGGCCTGGTCGCCCGATGGCTCGCGGCTCGCCTCGGCGAGCGACGACCGCACAGTGCGAATATGGGACACCGCCAGCAGCGCAACCACCTTTATCTACCGTGGTCACGCGGGATATGTGCGCTGCGTAAAGTGGTCGCCCGATGGCAATTACATCGCCTCGGGAAGCAGTGACAAAACGGTACAGTTGTGGAACGCCGCTATCGGGGGAACATATTACACCTACCGTGGCCATTCCGCCGGAGTGACGAAAGTCGTGTGGTCGCCCGATGGTCAGTTCATTGCCTCGGGAAGTGAAGATAGGACCGTTCAGGTGTGGGAGCGGCAGGTGCCGTGAGGGCGGTCGGCCAGTACAGAAAACTCTCGACTACTTCTAATATGCTTGCAGCACCTGTTGCTCCGCTGTTATGGAATCCCAGGGTTCCGTCTCTGGCGCAAGCTGCTTGCGTAACTGCTGTCCAACTTTGCGCAAGCTCGCCGAAAGCTGGTTGCTGAGCGAAGGTCTGAGTGCTTTCTGGTAGGCACCGTACAGCTCTTCCATAGTCTGAAAACGACGACCTGGATCCTTCTCTAAAGCTCGCAGGATGACCTGTTCAACCGATCGCGGTATTGAAGAGTTGTAAAAAGAGGGAGACAATGGCTTCTCTTCTTTGTGTTGCAGACATATCTTCCACTGGCTCTCACCGTCGAATGGAAGGCGGCCGGTGAGCATCTGGTAGAGGAGGATACCCACTGCGTAGACCTCACTGCGCTCGTCGAGCTGCCCATCGAATATCTCTGGGGCTATATATTGAGCTGTTCCCATCACGTGACCATTACGTAGAACCTTTTCGCCCCGCAGTGAAGCGATGCCAAAATCCGCGAGATAGAACCTGTATGCCTCATCCAACAAAATATTGGACGGTTTGATATCGCGATGGAAAACGCCCCGAGAATGAATATGTGCCAGAGCGCTCGTAAGCTGTTCGAGCACGATATCAGCTTCCTCTAGCGTCAGCGGCTGTTCTTCGATCAAGTTTTCGAGCGTTCCATTTCCCAGATAAGGCATAACTAGATAATGATACATGCCGCATCGACCGGCAGCCAGACAGGGAATGATGTAGTCGTGTTGAAGGGATTGCATGATTTGTATTTCGCGATAAAAATGCTCCAGGTAAGGCGAATAATTATCGACGATCTTTATCGCTACGCGCTGACCTGTATGAATGTCGTATCCCAGGTAGACGGCTGACATGCCCCCCTTATTCAAAGGAGAAAGCAGTCGAAACTGTCCGAAATATGCCCCCTTATGAAGCTGGTTCTCTGCTTTGTCAAGAACGGCATACATACGTTGTCTACTCCATTTCCATCATAAACTTCTCTTGTCGCGGTTCCCTGTCCAGAAGTACAATCGGAACCGGCCAATGAAATTCCGGTTCACACTCTAATATACGTTCTTCCACGTTCCATTCTGCATTAGACAAGCCTTAAAGCACGGGGGAAAAACATTAGATTCTGATTGGCCTTTGTTTTTTGTCGAAAAGATACGAGGACCATATCACAAGAAAAAGGAGGCGCATGCCAAAAAGCACTTCGGTATGCTATACAACAGACGAAAAGAACGAATGCTTCAAAGAGGTAAACATGGCCAAATTTCTTGTAACATATCACGGTGGCGGTATGCCGCATGACCCCGAACAATGGCTCAGGCAAAGGCAGCTTTTCAGAAGTGGTTGAGCGAGCAAGGTGACGCAGTCGTTGACCCAGGCGATCCAGTCAACATGGTCGCTCAAGTACCAATGGTATTCCAACATCACCTGTCGAGATTGGTGGCTACTCGATCATCGAAGCCCCACCAAAGATGACGCAGTGAAACTCCTACAGAATCATCCGTTTGTGAGTAGGGGCGGTACCTTGCAAATCAATCAGGCGATCGGCGTGTAAGCTTATGATCTATTTCAAGTGAAGTTGCTAGAGCGCGGGATTTCTTATGGAGGCGGCAAGGGCTTGCGCTGGCGACATCGTGCGTCCCTCTTGCCACGCAATGGCAAAGGCTTCCTCTCCCATTTGCGCTCGGACAGTGGCCACTGCCTGCTCATAGCCGCGACGATCAACAGGCAGTCGGGGAACATCTATTGCTTCGCGCAGGGCTTCTGCCGCTCCCCACAACTGTGCTGCCCATCGAAGCGCTCCCTGGGTGGCAACAGCACCGGCCAGTCCCTCCAGATTGAAGGGGGTCATCCACTTCTCTCCCACTTGCTGGTTGAGCGCCAGACTCTGCTGATAATACGTACGAGCTGCGGGCATCTCACCTCGCTGTGTCTCAATCCTTCCTAAGAGGTACAGCATCCATGCACTATACCAGGGATCTCCCATCTCCCGATAGATGCTCAGGCTCTCTTGAGCCAGGCTGGATGCTCTGACCGGCTCTCCCTCAGAGAGAGCCAACAGTGCGGCAACCCATAAGCATTCAGCGCTCCAGCCTCGGTCGCCCACCCTGGTGATGAGTGCCTGTCCCTCCTGGAGCCGCTGGCGCATGGTCGCCAGGTCGCCCAGAGTAAACCAGAGCCAGGCAGCCGAGTGGACGAGGGTGACTCTGACCCGGAGCTCGTTGCCTGCTTGCCGAAAGAGCTGGAGCGCCTCCTCGAAGAGCGCCTGTCCCCGGGCGTACTCTCCAAGCGAGCTGACCTGCTCTGCCCAATCGAAGAGGGCATCGGCAACTTCCCCTGGCTCACCCACTTGTCGTAGGAGCCTCACCTGCTCTTCATGAAGCGAGACAGCCTCGACGATCTTTCCTCTTAACCAGGCGGCAGCCGCTAGTAAGCCGAGGGAGTCAGCAATGCCGCAAGTGTCCTCCAGTTCTCGGGAGAGGACCAGGCTTTGCTGGGCCACCACCTCTATCCGATCAATGTCGCCCTGAAAATCCGCAACAGATGCAATAGCTCGTAAGACTCTGGCACGCACGGAAGTGCTGGTCCCTTCGCTCAAAGCGATGGCGCGCTCTAGAAACGTACGAGCCTCACGATAGTGTCCATGCATCATCCAGAATTCCTTGAGTGCGGCGCTCAAGCGCAAGCCGATCTCCCTGCGCTCAGCCGCCTTTTCGTCCGTCACCTTCTCCAGCGCCCACTCCAGGGCTTCGCGCAGATTGTCGTGCTCTTGTTCCAATCGCTCCAACAAGACCGCTTGCTGTGGGCCCGCCATTCCCTGCTCTGCTTCCTCCGCAAGTCGCAGGAAGTATGCAGCATGAGCCCTGCGCGCGGCCTCCCTATCTCCACTAGCAGCCAGGCACTCCAGCGCATACTCACGAATTGTCTCCAGCATGGAAAAACGTGGTTCCTGGCCTGCCTGCTGCTCAATGCGTTGGAGCAGGCTTTTGTCGGCGAGGGAAGCTACTGTGTCCAGGACTGATTCTACCGCGCCGCCAAGTGAAGTGTAGAGGGCCTCTATGGCCGGAAGTCGGCAGCCACCAACAAAAACGGAGAGCCGCCAGAAGAGCTGTTGCTCGTGGGCATCTAGCAACTGGTAGCTCCACTCGATAGTGTTACGCAGGGTCTGCTGCCGCGCTACCACATCGCGCGGCCCACTTGTCAATACGTGTAGGGGTTGACCCAGTCGTGCAAGCAGTGTTTCGGGCGAGAGCAGTTTCATACGAGCCGCCGCCAGTTCGATCGCCAGCGGCAGCCCATCCAGGCGCACGCAGGTCTCCGCCACAGCGGGTGCATTGGCATCGGTCACTTGAAAGTCAGGCCTGACACTTTGCGCTCGCCGAATAAACAGCGCTACAGATTCGTACTGGGAGAGCGTCACCAAGTCAGGCAAATGGTTGGGATCGGGGAGTGAGAGCGAGGGCACGAAGAACTCTTGCTCGGCTTGCACGTGCAGCACTACCCTGCTGGTCACGATCACTTTGAGTTGTGGGCAGTTGGCAAGCAGGTCTGCCACTTGCACTGCCGCGCTAACTACCTGCTCGAAATTGTCCAGGAGCAGCAGCATCTGCTTGCGCTGCAATTCGTTCTTCAGGCGTTCCACTAGAGGTTGACCACCCACCTCGCGGATGCTGAGGCTCTGCGCGATAGCTACAATGACCAGCGCCGGATCGCTTATGGGAGCCAGATCGACGAAATATATGCCATCGACGAACAGGTCGCTGAGTTCTGCCGCCCCTTGCAAAGCCAGGCGCGTCTTCCCTGTTCCGCCGGGGCCTGTCAGGGTCACCAGATGCACATCCTCACGGCGCAAGAGCTGTCCGACGGCCGCCACTTCCTTCTCCCGTCCAATGAAGGGTGTTGGCTGAATGGGCAAATTGTTGGGATGGGTATTGAGGGTGTTGAGCGGTGGGAAATCGACGGGCAGCCCTGCGATGACGAGTTGGTAGAGGTGACTGGGGTGATGCAAGTCCTTGAGGCGATGCTCACCCATATCCCGCAAGGCCACACCGTCCGGCAAGTTGTGCTCCACAAGTTCCCGCGTTGCCTGGGACAGCAGCACCTGTGCTCCATGCCCAGCGCTCATGATGCGTGCCGCATGGTGCACATCAACACCTGTGTAGCCTTCGGTAACCAAAGAGGGCTCGCCGGTGTGTAAGCCCATGCGGACACGCACCTCTATGCCTTCCGGCCAGGTGTGAGCAGTCAGAGCGCGCTGTGCGGCGACCGCTGCCGAGACTGCCTCGGCGGCACGAACAAACACCACGAAGAAGGCATCCCCTTGCGTATCTACTTCGTGGCCATGGAAGCCGACGAACGTGCTACGCAGCAGGTGCCGGCATTCCGCCAGCACCTCGCTATAGCGCTCGCCGAGACGCTGAAGGAGGCGCGTCGAGCCCTCAATATCGGTGAAAAGCAATGTGACTGTCCCCGCCGGTAAGTCCCGCATGATCCCCTTCTCTACCTTCCAGTGTTGATACAGACCCAATCATCTTATTATATCGTAGCTGACCCTGACTCAGGACGCAACCGCAGAAAAAAGCGCAAGTGCGTGCATTGCATACGGCACAGACGCGCAAAAGGGAAAGCCATGCCCCGATCATCCTCTTTGGCCGACTCCTACGCCACCCCCTTCTGCGGATACGTGGTCCTCTTTGACTTCCCACAATGAGGGCAGAACCGCTTCTTCTTTCTATATTCGCAAATTCTGATAACACAATTGACATCACTATCGGCGATTTCTAGCAGTCAGAAGCACACAACAATTCTCAACTATACCGGCATCAAGGCGCCTGGAAAGCCATTCCGTGAGATGAGAAGCGCCCCAGAGGTAGCGCTTTCGGGGTGGGTGTGATACAATACGTATCAATCTCATTGAGTCGCCGCCTCGCACGCGTGATATTCAGAGTAGGTTCCACCAGAAAGTTCTGTGCAATTTATGACGATAGAAGAGAAAGATGCACAGGCATTAGATGCCTACTCGCATTCCGTGACCGGCGCCGCGGAAACCGTGGGTCCCGCGGTCGTGCGTATTGATATAGATCGTGAAGGCGGCCGTTTCTCCCGTTCCCTCTTTGGGGGCGGATTGGGGTCCGGCTTCATCTTTGCCTCAGACGGTCAGATTCTCACCAACGCCCACGTGGTCGCCAACGCCCGACGCATCCGCGTGACGCTCGCCGATGGCAGGGTCTTCGATGCCGGGCTGGTCGGCGCGGAACCGGACGTCGATGTTGCCGTGCTGCGCATCGGCGCGGACCACCTGCCTGTTGCCGAACTGGGACGCGCCCCATTGAAGGTCGGGCAACTCGTTATCGCCGTTGGCAACCCCTACGGACTCAACTGGACGGTGACGGCCGGGGTTGTCAGCGCCTTGGGCCGCGAGCTGCCGGGAGGCCCTGGCAGGCGCGAGATGAAAAATCTGATCCAGACCGATACGTCTATCAACCCCGGCAACTCCGGCGGCCCGCTCGTCGATAGCCTGGGGAGGGTCGTCGGCATCACCACCGCTATGATGCCGATGGCGCAGGGACTTGGCTTCTCCATCCCCCTCGAAACCGTGAAAGCGGCTATCGCGCGCATCAACCGACGAAGAGAATCCAGGCCGTCGCCCGCGGGTGTGTCGATGGGGGTTGGTGGAATGCGTGTGCGGCTTGACGAAGCGGTGCGCCGCAGCCTCAACCTCTCGCAACAGTTCGGCATGGAGGTCGTCGAGATACGCCACAATAGCCCGGCGGACCGGGCCGAATTGAAGCGCCTGGATGTCCTCATCTCGGCGGATAGCGAACTCATTACACAGCCCGGGGATTTGCAGCATGTAGTTCGTCGCCATCGCCCGGGAGAAAAAGTTCCCGTCAGCTTCATACGCGGAGGTAAGCTGCGCAAAGTAACCGTCGTTCTTTAATACACAGCATAGCCTGATTGCTCTTCTTAAAGGATGCCTGTAGACCAGGGGTGGGGAGTGCGCGGCACTCCCCACCCCTGGTCTCTAGCTATATACTCTAACCACCGCCCACCGACTGACAAAAATGTGACAACACCTCTTTTGCCCAAATTGCCGCTCACGCTTTTGAGATTGATTATGGACGCGCGTCTATCTATGTGAACAACGCCACAGAACGCGAGTGAACTAATTCACAAAGCGCAGGGCCAGACGGCCAGAAGGGAATAAGACAATGAGTTCGTTACTCGGCTGGGTTTTCCTGGGTGGAGCAATTTTGGTAATCCTTCTCGGTACGCGCGTAAGCCTGTACTTCCATAATGCGGGAGGGTTTCCCACCGTCACCCATACCACACTTCCAACAACGGAGCAAACCACCTTAGCTCGTTCAGGTAGGCTATCAAGCGCTGATAGTATCAGCTCTAGTTCACGTTATGCATGGGGCGGCCTGGCCATGATCTTTTTCCTCATGGTAGTAGCGATCGTGGCTATCATCACTATCGTCAGTGGCGTTGTTCATTAGCGGTCCTATGCAAACACAAAAAGACCTGCCAGGTTCTACCGGCAGGTCTTTTTATCATTTACAACATTTTACTACTCATCGACTTCGACAGCCGGTGCGCTTGCCACCGGCTCGATAGGCCCATCAGCATCGACAAGGGACCGCAGGTAGTCGTTCAAGAACATTCCAGTTGGATCCAACGCGGCATGCACGCGCCGGAAATCTTGCCAGCGTGGGTATAATCCTGCCAGGTCGATGGCGGTGCGGGTATGCATCTTTCCCCAGTGTGGGCGACCCTGATAGTGTTTAAATATCTCCTCTACATGGTCAAAATACTCTTGATACGGCATCCCCCTGTACATATGCACTGCGAGGTAAGCTGATTCGCGCTGGTAGGCCGGGCTGAGCCAGATATCATCGCTATGCACGAAGCGGCATTCCAGTGGAAAATGCACCTCGAAGCGATGCCGCTCGATACACTCTTGAATCTCGTGTATGACCGCGACAGTATGCTCGGCAGGAATGTTGTATTCCATTTCCTGGAAGCGCACCGAACGCGGCGTTGATAAAAGCCGGTGGCTATAGTTCGTCTCATTGATATTGGCGATGGAACTGGCCGAAATTTTGCATGCACTCTGGCTCAATTTCGGAAACAGGCGCACTGCCTCTGAAAGCAGCCCATAGACCCAGTTTTCCATCACGATCTTATTGAAGTCGCTCCAGAAGGTGCTTTTATCGGGCGGCCTGTTTGTCTCGTTGAGAAATTTGGCCTGAACCCATCTGGTATAAGGAAACCAGAAAAACTCGAAGTGGCTGTTTTCTCGCTTGTACTGCTCGAGATTCGCGAGAACGTCGTCTAGCTCCATGCGCAGCCCCCGGTAATGCATGACCCTGGCAGGCACAACGCGCAGCTTCACCCTGGCGATGATTCCCAGCATTCCTATCGATACCTGAGCCGCTTTGAACACGTCGGGATTCTGCTCGGTCGAACATTCCAGCGCCTCACCGGATGCCGTGACCAGGGTGATGGCCTCTAACTGGGTGGAGAGCGAGCCGAAACCGGTGCCCGTACCGTGCGTGCCCGTGCTGACCGCACCCGCGATACTCTGCACATTGATATCGCCGAGGTTCTCCTGGGCCAATCTCTGTGCCAGCAGTTCCTCGCCCAGGCGCTTGAGCTTCGTGCCGCCCAGCACAGTCACCGCGCCGCGATCCGCATCAATCTCCTCGACACCCTGCATGCAGTCCAGCGAGATCAACACATCGTCAGTCTGCACGAGCGGCGTAAACGAGTGACCAGAGCCGACCACCCGCACACGGCGACCATCACGGGCATATGTCGCGATGCGCTGCGTCAGTTCGCCCATGCTGCCCGGCTGAACGAACTGGCGCGGTGTCCCCTGAACCGAGCCCGACCAGTTGCTCCACTTCCCTCCCCGCAAAGTACTCATCTGACTTACCTTTCCCGGTTAATGTTTGTAGTCTTATGGCTATATGAAGCACTGGCCGTCACCGCGATAGGTCGGTACCTCGTCTACAACAGTCCCGTTGGAAACGAGCAGCAGGTGCGAGAAGCGCTCGCACAGTTCGCCTGCCTTACTGTGACGCAAGAAGACCGGGCCGCCAATCTCAAGCTGAACCGGGCCCGTATAACAAACAGGCGTCTGCACTTCACCCGCACCCTCGAGCGAGATGAGCTTCGCGCCCCACGGCAAATATGGCGCCGGTTGCTTTTCAGGGCCGGTGGAGCCCGAGGCAATGTATCCACCGCCCAGGCAGGTGTAAAGATCCGGACGCGGACGGCGCACGATCTCGATGGCGAATGCGGCGGCAGGCTGGTAGCGAAAGTCACGGTAGTAATCGAAGAGAGCAGGCGCGTAAAAGGCCGAGCCAACAGTAATTTCGGTTACAACGCCTTCCGCGCCGGTCGAGGCCATGCTGCCCGTGCCTCCACCGTTGATGAAACGCGGTGTGATGCCATACGAATTCACCAGTTCCACGATGGAGGCGCGCCGTTCCGCCACCTCGCCTTCGGATCGGTGCTTCAGGCCACGCACCAGCGCATTTTTCGCGAATTTCCCAGGCACATTATCGCCAACCCCGGCTATTTGCGCCTCGTAGCCCATCAGACCATCGAGATAGACGTGCGAAGCGTTCATGATACGTTCGATAATCGGCCTGGCCTGCTCAGAGGTCCGCACCACAGAACGCCACACTCCAAAATGCAGGCCGGGCACATCGATCGACATGTCGATTTCAAGACAGAGGGGAATGCGCGCGTCCAGCCGGCTCGCTACCTGCTCGATACGCTCGACATGTTCCAGGCTGTCTACCATCATCGTTATCCGCTTCCCAACTGCAAGCGTTCGCGCGACGGCGCCGATATCGCATTCGTGCCAGGCCGGATAGCCGATGAGCAGGTCGTCCAGACCCTGTGTAGCGAGGTATGCCGCCTCCTGCGCGGAATAACTCATGATGCCCTGAAAACAGGCATCGGCCAGCAGAATCCGGTTAATGATCGCCAGGCAGCGCAGCGACTTGGATGCCAAGCGTACCCGCTTTCCGGCCGCCCTATCTGCCACCGCGCGAATATTCTGATCCATCAAATCGAGGTCAACGAAGGCGAACGGCATGGGACGACCGCGAAATACCTCGCGGTAGTAATCATACATCATCAATACCCGCCGCCCAGCTTGCGGTGATCCCACGAGACAATCTCTACAGGTTCAACAAAAACCACTACTCGTTTAGGTGCCTGGGCCGCAACCATCTGGCGGGTAGCCTCATTTAAGGGGCCTCCCGTGTAACGCTCATATATGATCTCGCCCGTCCGCTGGACAGTTGCCAGGTCGTTGTTAATAATCGCCCGTCCTTTAATCTGGACTCCCCGCAGTTCATCGTAGCGCACGCCGGTCTCTACAAGACAGGTAAGCCTGTTATCTCGCCGCAGGTTGACGGCCTTTTGCGATTTAGCATACGTCCAAAAAACTACCTGGTCATCTATCAACACATACCACATGGCTATCAAGTGCGGCCACCCGTCGTGATCGATGGTGGCTACCTGGAGTATGCGCTGTTCTTCAAGGAATGCGCGTATTTCTTCGTCGCTCATGCGTATGCGGTCTCGCTGATTCATGTTTTTCCCTCTGTTGTCACTTTCCTGATTTAGTGGAAGCTGGCATTACGTTCAGTATCGCTTATAGATGCAGAGTTGGCAATAGCTCAAGCTTGCAAGCCTAAAGCTTATATCTGCGCTTGCTATCTTCAGTGGGGCCAAATATTAAGTCTTCACAAAGAAGAGCCGTCTCTTACAACCCTTCTTCGTTATACGTGCTGGCAGCGCGTTGTCCAGGTGTCGTGAGAAATGACTGCGTGAAGGGGTTTCACTTTCTTTGCTGGCTCAATTCTTCCGCTATAGCCAGCCCTAGCCCACGCGAACCACCCGTAATCAGCACCACCTGTCCTTCCAGACTTGCAGGCTGTTTTCGTAATTTCTTGCTCAAATAGAATAAACCCATTCCCGCAGTTATCAGCGCCAGAGGGTTCACGATGCTATTCCTCTTGCCGGGCATGTCATTGCTCCTATATCCTCTTGCTGTGTTACCGGATACGATCGCTCCCGAGCGATGCTTGCTCACCACCGGTCTAGTTCACGAACGAATGGCCAGAAGGGTGACATGTTCCAACTGAGCAGCTTGACACACTTTGCAGTTAGAGTTCGTAGAGTACATAGGTGTTTGACGTTCCCACGAATTTAGAAAAGAAGGTGTGCTGTGACGACCTCTCCCATAGGTACCGCAGGCAGCATAACTCAGCATGACGCTGCTGTGAGCAAAAGTTTCAAGAGAAAAAGCTGGACCAACACTGGACAAATTGAACGCTGGGTATCGGCCATTGGCGGCGCTGCCCTTGTAGGATTCGGTCTCGTGCGGCGCGGCTGGCCTCGTATTGCTCTGGCAAGTGTTGGCGGCGCTCTGGTTGTACGGGGTGTGAGCGGCCACAGCTTCCTGTACCAGGTGTTAGGCGTCGAAACTACAGGGCAAGCTAAAGAGGCTTCAACGAGCGTTTCCCACAATCAGGGGATCAAAATCGTGCGAGCCGTGACCATTCAAAAATCACCCAAGAAGCTGTACCGTTACTGGCGCAACTTCGAGAACCTGCCGCGCTTTATGTCCCACCTGGAATTGGTGACTATGCTTGACGCAACACGCTCGCATTGGGTCGCGAAAGCGCCAGCGGGCCAAAAAGTCGCCTGGGATGCCGTGATCATCAACGACAAGGAGAACGAACTCATCGCATGGCGCTCGCTGGAGGGCGCGGATATCCCCAATGCTGGTTCGGTTCACTTCCAGCACGCTCCCGGAAATCGTGGGACGATTGTCAAGGTCGAGCTTGAATATAAGCCGCCAGCAGGAAAAGCGGGTTCGCTCATCGCGAAGATATTCGGCGAGGAACCCGATCAACAGGTTCGCGAGGACCTGCGCCATTTCAAAGAGATGATGGAAGCCGGAGAAATTCCCACAACCAGCGGGCAACCTTCTGGCCGCAGCAAATAGTAAGGAGGTGGTAATGAGAGCATTATGCTGGAATGGCACGCACAAAATCCAGGTTGAAAATGTACCGGACCCTACGATCATCAATCCGCGGGACGCCATCGTAAAGATTACGTCAACCGCCATCTGCGGCTCCGACCTGCACCTGTATGATGGATATATTCCGTCGATGGTAAAAGGGGATATTCTTGGCCACGAGTTTATGGGCGAGGTGGTTGAGGTCGGCAAAGGCGTCGAGAATCTCAAGAAAGGCGACCGGGTTGTTGTGCCTTTCACCATCGCTTGTGGTCGCTGCTTTTTCTGCGAGCGGCAGTTGTGGTCGCTATGCGATAATTCCAATCCCAATGCCTGGATGGCCGAAGCCATGTATGGCTATTCGCCCTCCGGCCTGTATGGTTACTCGCACATGCTTGGTGGCTACGCCGGTGGCCAGGCAGAGTATGCCCGCGTCCCGTTCGCGGATGTTGATCACCTGAAGATCCCAGATGGGATACCGGACGAGCAAGTATTGTTCCTATCCGACATCTTTCCAACGGGCTACATGGCGGCAGAGAACTGTAATATTCAACCGGGTGATACAATTGCGGTTTGGGGATGTGGCCCCGTCGGTCAGTTTGCCATCAGAAGCGCTTATCTCCTGGGGGCCGAGCGTGTGATCGCAATCGACAGGATTCCGGAGCGATTGAATATGGCCCAGGCAGGGGGAGCGGAAGTCATCGACTACGAGGGAACGGATGTCGTGCAGGCCCTCAAAGACATGACCGGGAATATGGGGCCCGATGCCTGTATCGACGCGGTTGGTATGGAAGCGCATGGTGATACCATCGGCGCTATCGTCGATACAGCCAAACAGAAGACACGGCTGAGTACCGATCGCCCCCACGTGCTACGCCAGGCAATTCAGGCGTGCCGTAAAGGAGGAACGGTCTCTCTTGCGGGAGTTTATGGAGGGTTCGTTGACAAAATACCAATGGGCGCAGCCTTCAACAAAGGTCTCACGTTCAAGATGGGGCAAACACATGTCATCAAATACATGCAGCCTCTGCTCGAGCGGGTTATGCGCGGCGAGATCGACCCATCGTTCGTAATCACGCACAAACTGAGCCTGAACGACGGGCCGGAGGGTTACGAGATATTCAAGCACAAAGAGGATAAGTGCATCAAAGTGGTACTCAATCCGTAGATGCAGGCCATCCTCGACTATCAAGTAACCTGGCAGATCACATTTAACGATAGGAGTCACCTGGGGTGGTTGATCAGCAGAGCTTCCTCGTACTCTCCAACCACCTCAAACCCTAGTCTTCGGTACGTCGCAATCGCACTGGCATTATCCGCCATTACGTTCAACCCGATAATATCCACCGTCTTGAGCAACTCCATGCATAGTTTCGCGCACACTGTTTTGGCAAGCCCTTGCCCTCGATAATCCGGGTGCGTGGTCACATTACCGAGCACGCCAACCTTATATCGAGGTGAATAGACGTGCACACCAGCGACTGCCACCAGCCTCGAATCCCTCCGTACACCATAGTAGTAGCCGGTCTCCAGCATACGCGGATCAAACCAGTTGCCAGGGTAGCTGATATGGTACAACGCTTGTAGCTCGTGCGCCTCCGTTTTCGATAGAGGTATCACCTCGGATGTCTCAACAGTTTCCAGGCGTGAGGGATCAACCAGCGCCATTTTCAGATGCGGACCACGCGAATCTATCTGATATGCTCCGGCCAAGATGCTCGACAGTTCCCCGCTCAAGTGCGCGTAAAATTGCCTGGGTAAGATGGGTAGCAGCAATTCGAGCAATCTGCCCATAGCCGGTAGGTTTTCTGTGATGGCGAGCAGTGTCGGCAGTTCCAGGGCAGAATAAAGCAGCGCTATTTCAGCGATCTGCCCTTCTTCTTCCAGCGCGTACCACGTCGTGTACGGCCAGAAGAAGTCGTCCAGGTCGCCCAGCTCGTAGAGATGGATGGGGGCGTTGCGGCGCAAGATAGGCTCTATGGCATCTTTGTTGTGCAGGGATAGTAGCGACATCTTCACCCGGTCAGTTCCACGACCCCCAGTAGGTGCCCGCTCACAAGCGGCACACCTTTGCGGGCACGCGTGAACATCTTCAGTTCCGCGGCTTTAACCACTCTAACCTGCTCGTTTCCCGCGCCATTAGAGATGAGCAAGAAGTGGACGCGTTCATTGATGACGGTGGCCGACAGCACTTTATCCTTGTCTGCCAGTTCGGTTGTGATGACACCGGCTGTTGCGCGGCCCTTCTGGGGGTACTGGCTGAGCGGCACCTTCTTGCCCAGACCACTCTGCGTGACGACGAAGAGACTCAGAGGACCGCTCGCAGTATTCTGCTGCTCACCGTCCAGGTAGCAGGCGCTGACCACGGCTGCATTAGCGGCTAGGCTAATTGCCGCTACCCCCAGGCCGACGCGACCCTGCGCGCGCAGGGCATCGTCGCCGAAGCGCAGCGTTTGCGCATTGTCGGTAGTGACGAAGTACTCGCCCTGACCGCGCGAGATGAGCGCCGCAACCACCTCGTCGCCCTCGGCTAGCTTCATGTCTTGCAATCCATCCACATCAGCCGTCCTGTAGTCGCTCAAAGGCGACTTCTTGACTTTGCCTTGCTTGCTGAAAGTCACAAGGTAGTAGTCTTCGTTAAACGCCTCTATGGGCAGCAGCGCAACTACTTCTTCGCCCTGGGCGAGTTTCAACAGCCTGCGTACTGGCTCGCCCCTGGCGGAACGTGTGCCCTCTGGGATGCGGTGCGCAGCCACCTGGAAAACGCGCCCGGTCGAGCAGGCGCACAGCACATAATCCTGCGAGGTGGCCGCGATGACCTGTCGCAGTTGCTCGTCGCCTCTGGCAGGAGTATAGACGGCGTTGCCATTCTTGCCCCTGGGCGTATAGGCATCGGCAGGCAGGGCTTTGATAGTCTCCCCGCGCGTGTAGGCGATCACCAAAGGTTCGCGCTCGTGCAGGCTGGCTACCTCGGTCACAGGGGTATGCGCCTGTCCGTCTTGCTCGATAATCGTGCGCCGCTCATCACCGAACTGTTTGACGAGCTGCTGCATTTCCTTCTTGAGCAGGGCAATGAGCGCACTGCGATCCGCCAGTAAATGCTCCAAATCTGCGATCAGTGCCCGCAGTTCCTCTCTCTCCCTGGCGTACTTGCCCGCATCCAGGCGCGTCACCTGGGCCAGCGTCATTGATGCGATCACTTCCGATTGGATGGGCGTCAGCTTGTAGGCTGTTTCAATCTTCTTGCGAGCCTCTACGCGGTCCTGCGCCTGCTGGAAAATCCTGACGATCTTCTCTGCATTGGCGGCACCGATGATGAGGCCCTCCACAACGTGCAGGCGTTCTCTGGCCTTGCGTAGATCAAAGGTGGTGCGGCGCGTAATGACATCGACCTGGTGTGCGTTCCAATAGTTGAGCAGTTCCAGCATGCCCACCTGCTTAGGATGGCGCGCAGCCTGCATCGGCTCGCCGAAGAGGAAGACCATCTGGAAGGACTGGGCGATCTGCAGGTCTGTTTCGCTGAACAACTGCGACAGCACCTGCGGGGCATCGGCATCCTTGCGCAGTTCTAGCACAATGCGTGTGCCCTTCTCCGTGTCGCTCTCGTCGCGCAGGTCGGGCATCAGGCCCTCGAGCTTGCGCGCGTTGATGGCCTTGACGATGGAGGACTTGACCTTATCGCGACCAATTGGCGGTATTTGCGTCACAACCAGCAGGCGGCTGCGCGGCGTCTCTTCCAGGCGCACCTCCGCGCGCACAATGATGCGCCCCTTGCCGGTCGTCATATAATCCTTAATGCCATCAATGCCCATAATACGCCCGCCCTGGCAGAAATCCGGCCCTGGTATATAGGCCATCAACTGTTCGACGGTCATTTTTGGCTTATCGAGCAGAGCGATGCAGGCGCGCATCACTTCGGCCAGGTTGTGAGGCGGGATATTCGTCGAGAGGCCCACCGCGATGCCGCTGGACGGATTGACCACCGGCGGGATGCGCCCAGGTAGGTAGTCCGGCTCCTGTACCTTAGGGTCCTGCTTGTAGCTTGGGTGCAGCGGCACCGTCTCCTTCTCCATATCCGCCATCAGCGCCTCGGCCAGTGGAGCAAGGCGCATCTCTGTGTAGCGATAGGCAGCGGGCGCATCGCCATCTTCGCTTCCCATGTTGCCCTGTCCCTCGATGAGCGGATAGCGCAGTGTGAACGGCTGCGCCAGGCGCACGGCGGCATCGTAGACGGAGGCATCGCCGTGCGGATGGTAGTTACCGAGAATAAGGCCGACCACCTCTGCGCTCTTCACCGTTGGTCTGTTGGAGAGAAAGCGCGCCTCGCGCATACCCGCCAGAATGCGCCGCTGCACAGGCTTCATTCCATCGCGGGCATCGGGCAGCGCGCGGTCTGTGACAACCGAAAGGCCATAAGTTGCGAAGGCCTGCGAGAGGACAACGGAGAAATCTTCCTCGCGAATGATGCCGGAAGGTGTGGTGTTTTCTGTTACTCGTGCCATTTTCTCTATACGTCCAGTTCCCGGATCTTGCGCGCGTGCTCCGCCAGGAACGTCCTGCGCGCTTCCGCGTTTTCATCTTCCATCAATTCGCCGACCAGCCTGGCTGCCAGCACGCCATCTTCCATAGTGACACGCTTGAGCGTGCGATGGATGGGGTCAAACATGGTCTCGCGCAGCTCTCTGGCGTTCATCTCGCCCAGGCCTTTGAAGCGCTTGAACTCCGAATCCTCCGCCTCAGGATGTGCCTTCAAAAATTGTGTGCGCGCCTCGTCATCCAGCAGCCACGTCACTTTGCCGCGGTACTTGACCGAGTAGAGCGGAGGGCAGGCGATATAGACGTGTCCGCGATCGATCAGATCGCTAAACTCCTGGTGAAAAAGCGTCAGCAGCAAGCATTGTATGTGCAATCCATCCACGTCTGCATCGGTGGCAATGATGACGCGGTGGAACTTGAGGCGATCAATATCGAAGGAATCGCGCGTCCCCGTGCCAAGCACGTTGATGATCGTGCGTATCTCTTCGTTCTCCACGATGCGCTTCAGATCGGCTTTCGCCACATTGAGCGGCTTGCCCTTAAGCTTGAGAACCGCCTGGTAATCCGAGAAACGACCCTGCCCGGCGCTGCCCCCAGCCGAGTCGCCCTCAACGATGAAGAGTTCCGAGCGCGGGGGGTCGTTCGTGTTGCAGCGCAGGAATTTCCGGGACAGGGTGGTATCAATCAGCTCGCCGTTGCGCTTGTTGCCAGCACGCGCCAGTTCCTCAACCAGTTGGGCTTCGTTCCGGGCCTTTTGCATCTGGAGTATCTTCTTGAGCCACTCTTTGCCCGGCGCCATGTTGCGCTCAAACCATTCCTTCAAACCCTCATCGACAATAGAGCGCACGATGCCCTCAACCGGTGCGTTGTTCAGGCGATCTTTGGTCTGCCCTTGAAACTGGGGATTGACCAGCTTGACGGAGATCGCTACATTCAAGCCTTGCTGGATGACCTCCGGCTTGAAACCTTCCTTTTCGCGGCTCTTGATAATCCCCCACTTCAGGGCGTAATCATTGACGACCTTGGTGAGGGCGGCCTTGAAGCCTGTCTCATGCACACCGCCGTCACGCGTGCGCACGGCGTTGGCGTAGCTATACATGCTGATCTTGTAGCCGGTGGTTGGCTGCAGGGCAATTTCGACCTGCACACCGTCTTTTTCCTTCGCGATGCCGATCACGTGCTTGAAGAGCGGCGCGCTGGTGCCGGTGGCGAGATCGCGCACATAATCGGGCAAACCCTCTCGCGAGTAGTAGACGCGCGAGATCTGTTGTTCCTCGGCATCATCCCAGGCATCGAGATGGAATGTTACACCGCGATTGAGATAGGCGGCGGCCTTCAGGCGACTCTCGATAGCCTCGAGCGAGTAATAGGCATCGGGATCGAAGATGCTGCGGTCATACATCCAATGCAGGCGCGTGCCGTGCTTTTTCGGGTCACATGGGCTGATCTTATGCGGCAGAGCCGTCCCGCGGCTGAAGGTCTGGCGAAATTCCTGGCCGTCCTTCCAGATCGTCAACTCCACCTTTTCGGAGAGGGCGTTAATGATGGTCGCGCCAACGCCGTGTAGTCCACCGGCCGTTTTATAGACACCCTCCTCGAACTTTCCTCCCGAGTGAGGAACCGTCAGGATTACCGTTGCGGCAGGCAGGTACTTACCCTGGTACAGCATCGGGTCGAACGGCATGCCGCGCGCTTCGTCCAGGACAGTTACCCAACCCTCGCGGTTAATACTCATCCAGATATGCTTGCCAAAACCGGCGACAGCCTCGTCCACAGCGTTATCCAGCGCTTCCCAGATCAGGTGAAGCAGGCCGGAGGACGACGTAGAGCCGATGTACATGCCTGGCCGATGCCGGATGGCGGCCATCCCCTCGAGTACCTGAATATCGGCGGCTGAGTAATCTCCTCGCTTCCTCGTCTTGCCAACTACTTTTATCTCTTCCCTGAGTTGAGACCCAGTTTGTTCTACACGTTGCTTATTCGATTCTCCCCCATGTTTCACCTCGAAAAGAGACAGTTGTTCTTCCAACTCGTCTTGTGTCGTTGGGGATAGTCTGGCTGAACGGGCCATATAGCTTGTTCCTCTCTTCACCTGGCTTTTTATCTAACACCAGCATACAGTGTTCTATTCTTTCTGTCAATAGGTTTTTCGGTATTCTGTTCTAATCCTGTGATAAATCTCTTGTATCAATGGATCTATAGGTTGGACTTAGCTCTCTCTTACTACCGATTCACAACTCTTGAGGTTCATCAACCGTTGTGATCTATCTATATATACTATAGAAAGATGCCCTTCTATAAATTCCATTGACGCCAACTATTTTCAAGTAACTACTACAATGAACATGAAGGTGAACAATCCGTCTAATAAAAAACGGACTGCGCAGACTTGTAAATTCAAATCAATTTTGATACAATATGGTTGAGAAAAACGAATATTCGGTGAGTTGTATGAAGTCGTGAGCGTAATACCATTGTATCTATTGATGTATAACGTATTATTTAGGGAATTTCCTTGTTGTCCTTGAATTTTGAACATGTATATCACGAAGACGTTTGACTTCTTTGAACCGAAAAATGCAGTGATATCTGCAATAGAAAGTACCTGATTCATGCCACGTCCATTAAAATCTGTTCCTGCCGATACGCTGGGGGGCACGATTCGAGCAGCGCGGCAGCGTCTGCACCTCTCACTTTCCCAGGTTGCCGGTGATGTATATAGTACGAGCCTCATCTCTCAGATCGAACGAAATAAAATTGAACCCTCGACGGAAAGCTTGAAATACCTGGCGAAACAACTCAACCTTTCACTTGAGGATTTAACCTTGCTGGCACAGCAGCGCCGCGACCTGGAAGCCGAGTCGAGCAAATTCCAGCACTTCGAAGATCAACGCGCGCGCGCCGCGCAATTGCTGGAGATGCATCAGCCCAGGCAGGCGCTTGCACAGATCGACTCGCTGGTTTTTACGGAGATACCGACATACCTGCGCTGGAGAATCGTTGCGCTTCGCGGCCAGTGTTACTTTGCAATGAGGAAGTTCACACATGCAGTGTCGGATTTCATCGCAGCGACCACATTTGTGCCGCGACCGGTTCCGCATGACCAAACCATGGAGGCTGTCCTGCTTTACCTCCACCTGGCAGCTACCTTGAGAGAACTTGGGCAATACGATGCGGCCTATCAAATTTACGACTTTGCTCGCTCGATGATGGATTTTACGACTCCCCTGCGCTACGTCGCCGAAGCCCACTGGGGCACATCGCTTGTCCTGTATGAACAGGCCTATAAAACCGGGAGCGAGCAAGAAGCTGTTCGAGGTAAGGACGGTCACGATTCCCAGAGAGAAACGAGCGAGAAATTTCGCGAGTATATGGAACAGGCCCGCAAGCACGCGGAGAATGCCGGGGCGATGTATGCCTCTGCCAATGAATTGCTCCGAGCGGCCCTTCTGGACTGTCAGATAGCCTTGATCGAACAGGCGCTTCATCAACTCGATTCGGCGCAGCAACGCCTGAAGCAGGTGCTCGCCGAGTGGCTTCCAACTCTCTCATCGCCCGAAAGCGACTCATCGACCCTGCCTGCCGGAGTGAACGAGAAGAGGAAGCGCTATACTGAGAAAGAGCGTGCCAACATTGTTTCCGCTGCCGCCTGCTATCTCGCCAGCATTGAACGCGAGGCCCACAAGTTGAATGAAGCGCTGGCCCACGTCGATCTGGCGCTCGATGCGGGGGCACGCTCCTACATCGTGCGGCGAGCCGACGCCTATATGACGAAAGGCCAAATCCTGGCCGATCTCGAAAACTCCCAGGCAGAAGAGGCCTTCAGGCAGGCGCTTGCGGAACTGCAAACGACCGACCGCGTGGGCGCTATCATCCGGGTCCACCAGATGCTGGGCGAGTACTTGATCAGCCAGGGATCGAAGGAAGCAGGCGAGGCGGAACTGGCTGCAGCCTTTGCGCTTGCCAACGTCCCCCCGCAGTTCAGCTCCACAGCAGCCGACGGAAATACGGCCTTCAATGTTCAGGATGGAGAGTCTTTCATCAACAACTGATAAGCAGCGACCAATCGTTGCATCTCGCGCGAGTCACCACCCCGGTCGGGGTGGTACTTCTTCGCCAGTTCACGGTAACGCCGTTTGATCTGCTGGCGTGTAGCCGTTGGAGGCAGCCCCATCAACGCTAATGCCTGCTGCCGCTCGAGCATCGGCCTCACCGGATTAGCCCGGCTGCCCCACACCATACGCGCGCTCAAACGGAGGATGTCCCAGAACATTGATGCGATACTTCGCTGCTTTGGCGGTGGTTGGGAACTCATGCGAGCCTGCTATTCTGCCAATCAGAAAATACATGAAATGAGCTGAACCCTCTCTATCTGCTATAATTCTACCACGCATGACTCGTTCTTGCCGGGAATTTCGTTTCATATGTATAACTACATGAGAAAGGTGGAGACCTGGGTGAAAAGTCCTTGATGCTTGACGCGTTTCATACTCATCTGCTACACTCTTGGCAAGAGAGTTATCAATGGCCGCCCCTCCTGATACAATCAGGAGAGATTACGTTTAAAATATACTGTTATCTCTGTAGCACTTTAGTTTTCACATGTGAGAGTTTCTCCTCTTCAAACTCTTTTAACTGTTTAATCCACATCCCATTCAACACTGATGGGTCGTATCGTACATACGGAACACTTGCAACCGGCACATAGTTACGAGGTCTCAAGCATGTCTACCGATCAGCTTCCAATAGCCAACTCGCAGGAGCAGCGCCGTTTGGAGGCAGCCTTGCGTGAAAGTGAAATGCTTCGCGAGCTGGCTGAGCTACTTGCATCCTCGCTTGATATTGAACATATTTTATATGTGCTGGTCAAACGCACCACTCAAGTATGCGATGTGGAACGATGCTGTGTCTGGCTGCTCGAAGAGACCGGTGGCAATCTACGTCCAAAGACCTATCACATTACTACAAAGCAACTCGATAACAGGATGGTTGAGGCGGCAGACAGGATGTGGTACCGCACTCCGCTTTCGATGGACGATCCCGCAGTCCATCAGCTTTTTTCAGAACACGGCATTCTGTACCTGAACGATTTACGCTCGGAACCAACCCTGCGAACCGTAGCCGAGATTTTCCTCGTGCGCTCCATCCTGCTCGTTGCGCTTATCCGAGAGGGCCGCCCGGTCGGCTTGCTCTCGCTCGACAACCCCGGTAAAATGCGGACGTTTACACAGGAGCAGTTCCAACTCGCGCGTGCCATTGGCCAGCAAGCGGCTATCGCTATCGACAATGCGCGCCTGTACCAGCAGGCAAAAGCGGACCGACGCAGGGCTGAGCAACTGATTGAGCGCGTGCGCTCAATTTACCAGGTGGCCCAGACTGTGAACGCCAGCGAAGAGATCTCACCCGTTTTCTCAATTGCAATCGATCATCTTGTGCGAGGCCTGGAGGCCGATGGAGGAATGATCTCTCTACTTGAATCCGGCACACTTTTTGCGGTGAACGATGCAATGATAGGCATTGAAGCCGGATCATTGCAAACACCAGTCAAGATAGACCAGATGCCTAACTGCCACCACGCAGCAGCCACGGGCCAGCCGGTTTTTATCACGATAGAACAGGCAGAAGGAGAAGAGATTGCATGGTTCCGCAGGGCTGATTTTCACAATATCATGATCGTACCACTAATTGTGGGCGCCCAATCACCTGACCAGCCCGGTACAGAAAGAACTATGGCCGGGACACAGGCCGGACGGGAAGCTCGGGTGCAAGGTGAGCGGTGCGTAGGCCTGGCCTTTGTCAACTTTCGCTCTCCGCAAACCTACCCGACGCGAGGTCAGTTCGCATTCGCGCAGGACATCGCCGCTCAGTGCGCACTGGCTGTAGAAAAATATCATCTGCTCGCCGAGGTACGCCATGCTGCCGAAAACGCCAACGAACGCGCCAACACCCTGGATGCGATCTTTCACGCGATGACCGAGGGCATCACGGTCACGGATATGGACGGCAACGTCCTGGTCTTCAACAACGCAGCTTCTCATTTTCTTGGCGTCCCGAAAAATTATCGGAACCACCTGAACAACTTCCTGCGGCGCTATCCAACTTACACAGTCGATGGAAGGGTTATCTCCGAGCAGGATTTCCCACTGACACGCGCCCTGAAAGGTGAGCGCATCCGCTCAGAACGATTTGTTACCCGGCGAGCTGACGGTGAAGAACGTATTCTTGAGATCAATATCGCGCCCTTGCGAGATGCACAGAATCAACAGGTCGGAGTGGTCAGCGCATTTCGCGATGTGACCGAATCGATCCGCGTCGAGCAGCGTATTCGCCAGGCGCTCGATACCATGCTGCACGTCGCCGAGGCAGTTTCAGGCATCACCGATATCAGGGTGATCCTGCAAAGTGTTCTGGAGCGTACCTTAACCACCCTGAACTGCCAGCGCGGAGCCATTCACCTGTTCGATGAAGAGCGTCACAAATTTCTGCCCCTGCTTACCATCGGTTTTACTCCGAATACCGAGCGGCGCTGGCTGGAAGATCAGCAAATCTGGCTTGATCCCTCGCCCGATCAATATCACGGCTTTTGCGAACAATTGGTGTCAGGTCACGCCGCCCTGATTAATGCCGATCAGTGCCCGCAGCAGCCGAATACTCTTGGCAATATCAACGTCCTTGCAGCGCCAATCAAGCACAACTATCACGTGCATGGCTTGCTCTTGCTCGATCGTTCGTTTGATGCAGACCAGGAAGAGCAGCACTCGACTCACGAAATGCAGGAATATCATGAATTCAGCATCTGGGACATCGCCGTACTCGACGGCATCGCCCAGCTTGCAGGGCTGGCGGTTGAACAGTCGCACTGGCAGCAGGAGGCAGCGAATGCCCGCACCAGCGAGGAGGCTCTGCGCCAGGCCAACGAGCTGAAAGACGAATTCCTTGCGATAACCGCGCATGAATTTCGCTCGCCCTTAACAATCATCCTGGCGCAGAGCCAGCTCGTGGCACGTAACCTGACCCGCCTCGCAAAGCATGTGCAGGATAACGATATGATCGATCGTGCCGTGAAGAACCTGGCCGTCATCGAAGAGCAAGCTCGCCAGTTGACCGGAATCGTGAAAACATTCCTCGAAGTCACATACATTAATCGCGGCCAGCTCTCCCTGGACAAGGCCAAGGTGAACCTGGCCGATATCGTGCGGCAGGTGGTCGAGCAGCACGATACGACTTCAGAGCAGCACCCTATTCGTTGCGAAATTCAGCCGGACGAGCGAACATACACGGTCATAGGTGATAGCGCGCGCCTGCAGCAAGTCATTGCCAACCTGGTCGAGAACGCGATAAAATACAGCCCGTTTGGCGGCCCGGTAACGGTGCGGCTGCGCTACTCCATGGGCGACAGCGGCCAGTCTCTAGTCGAAGTGTGCGTGGAAGACAAAGGCATCGGAATTCCGCCAGAGTTCCAGGCCCGCCTGTTCGAGCGCTTCTACCGTGCTCCCGGCAATCTTGAAACGAAACCCAAAGGCATAGGCCTCGGCCTGTATATTGTCGCGCAGCTCATCCAGATGCAAGGTGGGATGATCCATGTCGAGAGTAGCGGGGTGGTAGGTGAGGGGAGCCGCTTCATTTTCGCCTTACCCGCCCTGGAAAGTAGCAGTAACGAGTGACAAGCCTCAAAATCTGGCTGCTCGAGCTGGCCAGAACCACGATGGAGCGCGAGGGCAGCGAAGATGCCGCCCACGACTACGATCACCTCGCACGCACAATGACTCTTGCCGAATCTATCCAGGCGCATGAGGGCGGCGATCTCGCCACTATCCAGGCAGCCGTCGCCCTGCACGATATCGGCCAGGCACGCGAGGCCCGTCATGGCGGAGATCATGCCTTGATCGGAGCTGACATGGCCGCGGAACTGCTCGCCGGCACCCCGTTCCCACCAGAATCCATTCCCGCCGTGCAGCAGGCCATCCGCGAGCATCGCATGACCGGCGGGCTGATCCCACACACGCTGGAGGGCCGCGTCCTCTACGACGCCGATAAGATCGATTGCCTGGGAGCCATCGGCATCGGGCGTCTCTACATCATCACCGGTCGTTACAATCAGAAAGTCTATTCACCCATCCCCGACGACCTCATTGAGCCGATCGACCCGCTGCTCATCCGCAGCCTGCGCAGACGCCCCGACTATTCGCCCAGCATCGAGTTCCAACTGCTCTTCGCCAACCTGCCCGAGCGCATGACGACGCCAACAGGCCGCAAGCTGGCCCACGAGCGCTACGACTTCATGGAGATGTTCTTTACCCGGCTGCGTAAAGAAGTACAGGGAGAACTTTAGAGCAACTCCCCCAGCAGAATCACATAGTTGAAAGCCGTATCGGACCCCGCTGGCGCACTCAGGTGAACCGTAAAGCCATAGCCGGGCAGCAGCGTAAAGTATTGCACAACAACAGGCCCCGGGTCACTGAGCAGCGTCACAAGCACGAGGCTGGCAGCAGAAACGTGCGAATTTTCAACCGTCACTTCAGCGCACCCCTTGATCAGTTTACCTGTGCCAGACAGTTTTTCGCGCGCCGGAGCAACGAGCTGCTTCACTTTCACCGCCGAAGGCTCCTCTGTGACCGCCTCGTTGTCAGGCGACTCCCCTTCGACTGTCATGGCTTTAACTTCCGCATTACTCTCTGAGAGAGGCGTTGCCTTCCGGCCCGTTTGCTTCTCTTGCTTCAGAATTGCCTGCAATTCGACACGGGTATTGCGGCCCGCCAGGCGCTTCTTTTTGGGTACCGGCTTCGCCACTATTACCCTACTGTTCGTTGCCAGAGCAGGCGTTGAATCCTGAGCGACCTGTCGATCATGCGGATGTGCAGGCACGTTGACAATGGGAAGTGGTTTCGATTGCAGGCTCAAGCGCGGGCGAACGAGCATCTGGCCGGACTGCCTCTCAGCCTTTTCTAGCGACCCGCCCTCCAGATCTTCATCGCAGTCCTTTTCGCTCAAGTTGGGATTTGCCAGTGCCTCTTCTACAGAAGCGGATAGCCCTTGCCGTCCCCTCGCAAAACGTGCTTGCCATCGCTGTTGATCTTGCTTCTCTTTATCCCCAGGGTTAATCATCAGATACTCCCCCCGTATATACGACAACCTACTACAACTACCCGATATACCTGGAACGCGTTGATACAACTGCTGGCAGTATAGCACACCCCTTGCGAGCGGGAAGCTCTACTAGCACATTTGGGTATTGATGAAGAGCTGGTATGGCATACAGGCAAAACATAGTCATTCTGCTGGAGGTGCTAGGAATATTTGGTAAGGTATACGCCTTCTACTTGTAAAAGCCACACGCACACGCTAGAATGCACATGAAAAGCAAACCTCACCCTGGTGAGTGGTTATGACAATTCCAGGAAGCCACCAGGGAATATTTTCTGTATGCAAGGAAGGATTTCATGAAACTCAACGGTACTCACAAATTTCAAGCAAATAGCTGGCAAGTCTTCAATGCCATTCTCAATCCAAATGTCTTGCAGACCTGCATCCCTGGCTGCAACTTTATCGAAATACTTGACCCCACGCGATTGAAAGCCAGCATCAGCACACCCCTGCCCGGGCTTAAAGGGCCGTATGGCGTAGTTATACGTATGGCTGAGCGCCAGGACCCTAATCTGCTCGTGCTTGAAGTGAAACGCAAAGGCACCGGTGGTTCGGTCAATGCCGTCAGCCAGATCACAATCATGGATCAGCCTGATGGGGCTCTGCTTACTTATAATGCCAACGCCGACCTGGAGGGGCCAATCGCTATCGCAAACAACCCCATCGGACAGACCATTACCAAAAACTCTCTCAAGTCCTTCTTTGATAAGCTGGAAAAGGCTATCGCATAAGTTACTATCCAGAGGCACCATTGATTTCTCAGCACCGGGGCGGCTGCCAGGTCGCCCCGTTTGTTTGAATCCTCACATTCTCTTCCAATACAGCTCCAATCCACACCATCTATCCTTTTAGTAATCGCTTGTTCGAATCCATTTCCTTCTATGGAAACATTATGATTTACAATGAATAGGAGAACTGGAAACATATGGAGTACGTCAAATGCAAACAAAACACGCAGAGAGAAGGCAAGAGAGCTACACTATGGCTACACCAGACGAAGAAGTGCAACCGGTCCCGGTAACGACACCCGTCTATTCAATTATCGCTCCGGTCTTTAACGAAGAGGCCACGCTTCCCTATTATTACCAGCGCACCGTCGCCGTAATGGAAGCGACCGGCGAAGCCTTCGAACTGATTTTCATCAACGATGGCAGCCGGGATGGGTCGTACAGGAAGATGGTCGAATTGCACCGCAACGATCCGCGCGTGCGCGTTATCGATTTTTCGCGTAACTTTGGACACCAGATCGCTATCTCAGCCGGGCTTGACTATGCACGCGGCCAGGCTGTTATTATCATGGATACCGACCTGCAAGATCCCCCGGAGATCATCCCGCAATTGATTCTGCGCTGGAAAGCGGGTGCAGAGGTGGTCTACGCGCAACGCGCTTCCCGTAAAGGCGAGACGCGCTTCAAGTTGCTGACCGCAGCGGCTTTTTACCGGCTCATCACTCGCCTGACCTCGGTCGCTATCCCACGCGACACAGGCGATTTTCGGCTGATCGACCGCAGCGTTGTGAACGCGCTTATCACTATGCGCGAACACCATCGCTTCATGCGTGGGTTATCGGCCTGGGTCGGTTTCCAGCAGGAGGCTATCACCTATGACCGTCACGAGCGCTTTGCGGGAAGCACCCACTACCCTTTGGGGAAAATGGTTTCATTCTCGCTGGATGCCATCACTAGCTTTAGCCATATTCCCCTGCAACTGGCCACCACCTTCGGCTTCATCTTCGCCGGCATTAGCCTGATCGGTATCGTGGTTGCCGTGCTGTTGCGCATTATCACCGGGGCCATCGTCGGCCAGGCCTCGACGCTCATTATGGTGCTCTTCCTGGGCGGCGTGCAGCTCATCTTCCTGGGCATCATCGGCGAATACCTGGGACGCATTTACGACGAGGTGCGTGCGCGGCCGCTCTATATCGTGCGCAAAGTCATCGAGTAAATCGCAAATATTCCTTGACCTGCTAAGCAACTCCTACGCAACCTTAGATATTGAACATGTTATACTACATAGCAGAGAATGTTTCAGTTCAACCTCGGGGAGTTAACAGTTATGCGCACCTTTTCAAAGGAAGCTATGGAGAGGCCATTTCGCACGCTCGAAGCAACGAAGGTTCTGCGAGAGAAAGCAACAACCATTGAGCGCGCGACCATCGGCGCACAGGCCGATGAGGTAGTTGTTGCGGTGATTCGCAGCGATTTGAGCTTTGGAGGGGTCTGGACGCTCGCACGCGAGGAGCTGGTAAAACAGGCGCTCGTGGTTGAAGACGAGGGCGGTTGGTCACTTACCTTTTCGCCGAATACGCCCGTCGCTCAGATCGAGGAACGGTGTGACGAGCTTGCAAGGATCGCGCAGAAGAGAGGAGAAGCAATGCAGCGATGGGCACTCCGTCATCCCGACAGTATTCATGATTAGGCGCTCTCTTCAAGCTGTATTGCAGGTGATCGTATACCAGTTAATCTGCATCCCCGTACTAACACTCCCAACGCATGATAGCACACACCATCTCGCTTGAGGGAGGCACCAGCACCCCATCCTCTTCAATCAACCAATCCTTCACAAGGCCCAGCAGTTCCTGGCGGGTTTGTTGATCGTCGGACAAGATCAACTGTTCCGTCAGTTCCGCTGCCGCTACCTCCAGCGAGGGATAACGCAGCGACGGCGGCAGCTTCACGACCTCTACGTCAGCATAGATGCCCATCTCGTACAGTATGTCGAGCGCGTGGATATAGCCAGGCGGCATTCGCCGGTCATCGCCGTGAAAATGCTTCCAGAGTGGTGCGGTCACCGAATCAAGCGAAATTGCACGCATGTAAATGTAGCACGCCCGTTTTGTCGCTTGCAGGAGCTTAGTGAGGAATGGCTCAATATCGCGAACGGGGTACAAAACGTGACTGCAAAGAACGATATCGGCCTGGATACCGTCCGGCACATCCTGCCACGCGGTTTGGCTATACGAAATATTGCTGATGGCCCGTTCTTGCGCGTCCCGGCGAAGATAGCCGAGCATGGCCTCGTTCGGCTCGACTGCTATCACGCTGCGGGCCTGGGGAGCAAGCGCCAGGGCAAAGCGCCCCGTTCCCGCGCCGACATCCAGCAGGCTTGTCTCGGGTGTGACGACCTCTTGCAATCTGAGAAAGAGCGGGTCGCTGATGACCCGCTCTTTTGTCGTGCGGTGATAGCCGCTCGCACGCCGATTCCAGAAATCGGCGCTGGTGCGACCAAGGCGAGCATATACTGCGTCCATCTGCTGGGCGCGCGCATCGATGATGGCCTGCCAGCGCTCAACCGCTGATTCCATCGTGACCACCTCCCGTCAACTACTTGCAGTGGCAGTCGTGTCGGAAGATTGAAGTTTTGTCCTGAGGCAATCGAAGAACTGCCCCGTCAAGCGCTCAGCAGTGCCTTGGAGCAGTCGCGCGCCGACACTGGCAATTGTACCGCTGACAACCATCGACGCCTTCCAATCCATACGCGTCTGCCCATCATCAAGCGCGGTCAGATGCATTACGCCGGACATATCGACTGCGCTGCCGGGAGCTTTACCGCGCCCCTTCATCGTCATCTCCTCCGGTTCACGCATCTCCGGGCGAGTCACATCCATGGTGAACTTGGCTTTGACCGCGCCGACGCCAACCGAGACGACCGCCTTCCAATGCTCGTCTTCCAGCACTTCCATGCTCTGAAACCCTGGTGCGCAGGAGGCTACATTATTCACATCAAGTAAAAACGCCCATACTTTTTCGATGGGCGCGGCCATAGTTTGCGTTCCTGAAAACTCCATGCCTCGTCACCTTTCATTTTTCGCAAGATGTGGCAGGTATTCCTGCGGGTTCCGCTCAAAGAGACGTTTGCACGCAGGGCAGCAGAAATAGTATTCCCGACCATTCAGCACACTGTGATGGCGAGTTGTTGCTATTTCTACAATCATACCACATACCGGGTCAATCGCTGTGCCGGCCGTTTCTGATGAGGCGTCCGGTCCATCTGTCAGCTCCTGTTCTTCCTGAACCGGCACCTGTTTCGCCTCGTAGGGCTCATGCAACGTTTGCACCTGAGCAATTGACCCGCGCCGCCGTAGCAGCACCAGTTCGGCGAGAATGCTCGCAGCGATCTCTTCGGGAGTTACTGCTCCAATATCCAGCCCGGCCGGCGCTTTTAGCCGTTCGATCTGCTGTTCTGTCAGCCCACTGCCGCGCAGGTATTCCCGGATAGTCCCGGCGCGTCTATGGCTCGCTACCATCCCGACATAACAGGCAGGGCCGTGCAGAGCCTGCTCGAGCGCATCTTCATCGTACTGCCCGTGCGTGGCAATTACGATGTATGTACGTTCGTTAACCTGCACCTGGCTCAGGTCCTCGCTGGTGATACCCGTCATGTCGAAATCGATCACCTCAGCAAGCCGGCTCAGTGCCGCTATCACCGGCGAATCGCCGATGAGCAGAAGTTGTGGTTTTGGGAGATGTGGCTCCATATAGATGTCCAGGGTACCACCGCTGGCGCAGCTCATCGGAAAGACTCGCATATGCTCGCGGGTAACTACCGCGTCTGAGGCTCCCAGGCGTAAGAGATAGGGATCATCGCCTTCACGCAGGATGCGCAACGCCTCACGCAGCACCACCGGGTGCGCGCAGCTCCCGCCAATCCAGCCCGTCATCGTCCCGTCGGCCTGGACTATCGCCTGCGCCCCCGGCTTCGACGACGTTGGCCGATCGCACCAGACCACCGTCGCCATGACAAACGGCTCCTTCGCCTTCGTCAAGCGCAGGGCCAGTTCAAGTAGTGATTCGTTCATGGTATTCCTTTGGGATTGCGTACGTCGAGTTGCAATGCCATCGCATTGGACGATATTCCATCTCGACGTATGCAATTGAAAAGCGTTAATCCCCCGTCAGGCCCTTTTCCTTCAATACCTGCCACACCTTCCAGGGGGTGATGGGAATATCGATGTGGCGCACGCCCACATGCGCCAGCGCATCAACCACCGCGTTTGCGATGGCCTGCGGGGCGCCGACTGTTGGCGACTCGCCGACGCCCTTCGCACCGATAGGATGGTGCGGTGAGGGTGTAATGGTGCGATCCGTCTCCCAGCGGGGCGTCTCCATCGAGGTCGGGATCAGGTAATCCTGGAAATTCCCGCCCAGGACGTTGCCGTCAGCGTCATACGAGAGTTCCTCGTACATGGCCGGGGCCAATCCCTGTGTCAGGCCGCCGTGGATCTGGCCCTCGACGATCATAGGGTTGATGATCGTGCCGCAGTCGTCCACTGCCATGAAGCGCCGGATATGCACCTGCCCGGTCCCTCGATCGATATCAACGACACAAATATAACTGCCGAACGGGTAAGTCAGGTCAGGCGGGTCGTAGTAGTTGACCGCTTCCAGGCCAGGCTCCAGGTAGGGCGGGCAGTTGGTATACGCTGCGAAGGCCAGTTCCTGGATAGTCTTGCCCTTGGCCGGCGAGCCCTTGACGTAGAAACGCCCTGGCTCCCACTCGAGGTCCTCCTCGCCGACTTCGAGCAGGTAGGCCGCGATCTTCTTAGCCTTGTCGCGCACCTTCCTGGCGGCCAAGGCCGTCGCCGCGCCTGCCACCGGCGTGCTGCGGCTGGCATACGTTCCCAGGCCGTAAGGGGCGGTGTCCGTATCACCATGCTCGACATCGATATCGTCGGGCGACATGCCCAGCTCAGCCGCGATGATCTGCGCGAAGGTCGTCTCGTGCCCCTGGCCCTGCGTCTGCACTCCTATGCGCGCGAGGGCCTTGCCAGTCGGGTGTACCCGGATCTCGCAGCTATCGAACATCTGGATGCCGGCGATATCGAAATGCTTGCCAGGCCCGGCACCCACGATCTCGGTGAAGCTGGATATCCCTATGCCCATTAGCTCGCCGCGAGCGCGTTTCTCGGCCTGCTCGCGCCGCAGCCCCTCGTAGTCGACGTTCTTCATGGCCAGATTCAGCGCGCCCTCGTAGTTGCCGCTGTCAAACGTCCAGTCGAGTGCCGAGCGATAGGGGAACGCTTCAGGCTTGATGAAGTTCTGCTTCCGCAGATCCGCAGGGTCCTTGCCGAGATTGTGCGCCAGCGTGTCCATGGCGCGTTCGATCATGAATGACGCCTCGGTTACGCGGAACGAGCAGCGATAGGCGATGCCGCCCGGCGCCTTGTTAGTATGCACGGCATCGACCTCGACGAAGGCATTTTTAAAATCGTAGGAGCCGGTGCAGATGTGGAACAGGCCCGCCGGGAACTTGGAAGGATTAGCTGCCGCGTCGAACGCGCCATGATCGGCCAGCGTGTGGACGCGCAGCGCCTTCACGGTGCCATCCTTGTCGGCGGCGATCTCGGCCTTGATGTGATAGTCACGCCCGAAGCCGGTGCTGCTCAGGTTCTCGGTGCGGTCCTCTATCCACTTGACGGGCTTGCCGGTCGTGATCGCAGCCACGACCGCGCAGACATAGCCGGGATAGATGGGCACCTTGTTGCCGAAGCCACCCCCGACATCCGGTGAGATGATGCGGATGCGGTGCTCGGGCAGCCCGGCGACGATGGCAAACAGCGTGCGGTGAGCGTGCGGCGCCTGCGAGGTCATCCAGACGGTCAGCTTGCCCGTCGCCTTGTCGAACTGCGCCACGCAGCCGCAGGTTTCAATGGGCGCGGGATGAATGCGTGGGATGTACATTTCCTGTTCAACTACCACGCCGTTCGCCGCAGCCTCCTGGAACGCCGCGTCGGTTCCTGCGCGGTCGCCTGTTTCCCAGTGCCAGATATGGTTGGTCGGCTGCTTCTCCTTCTTATCCGGACGCAGCAGCGGCGCATCCGAGTCGAGGGCCTTCTTCGCGTCAACCAGCACGGGCAGCGGCTCGTATTCCACGTCGACGGCGACCACACCGTCTGCAGCGGCGTAGCGGCTGGTCGCAACGACGAAGGCAACCTCCTGCATCTGGTAGTGCACGCGGTCCAGCGCCAGGACCGCCTCGGTATCTGCGGAGAGCGTGGGCATCCAGGCCAGACCGGCTGCGTCCAGGTCCTTGCCGGTGATGACGGCCAGCACGCCCGGCACCTTCAAGGCCTCGCTGATATCGATGTTCTTGATGAGGGCGTGGGCGTAGGGACTCCGCACGATGTCGCCGTACAGCATACCTGGAAGCTGTACGTCGTCCACGTAGTGGCCCTGCCCGCGAATGAAGCGCGCGTCCTCTTTGCGCTTATACGCCTCGCCCAGCGCGTGGGACTGAACATGTGTCGCCATTACTCGCCTCCTTCCCCGGACGCAACCGGGACTTCTTCAGCAGCCGCCATCTTCTTCCCCGCGTACTGGACGGCTTTGACGATATTCACATAGCCGGTGCAGCGGCACAGGTTGCCAGAGATGCCGACGCGGATCTCGTGCTCCGTCGGATTGGGATTGCCATGCAAGAGCGCGAGCGAGGTCATCATCATACCGGGCGTGCAGAAGCCGCACTGCAGGGCGTGTTCCTCGTGGAATCCTTCCTGCAGGGGATGCAGTTGGCCGTTCTGTTCCAGGCCTTCGACGGTCATGAGCTGGCGGCCATCGGCCTGCACAGCGAACATCGTACAGGACTTGGTGGCCCTGCCATCAACCAGGATGGTGCAGGCGCCGCACGAGGTGGTATCACAGCCGATATGCGTGCCGGTCAACCGCAGGGAATCGCGAATCCAGTGGACGAGCAGCGTGCGAGCCTCGACATTGTCCTCGTAGGTTGTGCCGTTGATAGTGACAGATATGTGGTGAGTACTCATGTTATTGCCCTCCTGTCGCGCGAGCCAGCGCCTTGCGCAATGCACGCACGGTCAGTGTGCGTACCATGTCGCGCTTGTATTCCGCCGGGCCGCGCGTATCGCTGGTTGGCTGTGATGCCGCGGCTGCCAGGTCGGCGGCGTTATGAATGCTATTGTCATCCAGCGGCTTGCCGAGCAGCAACTGTTCCGCATCGCGTGCCTTGATCGGAGTCGGCCCAACGTTGGTCAAACCGATACCGGCGTACTCGACGTTGCCCTGCGCATCCAGTTTGACATAGGCCGCTACTGCGGCGATGGCATAGTCCCCCACCTTGCGTTCGAGCTTGAAATAGGCGCCACCGCTTCGCTCGCTCGGCGCCGGGATACGAATCTCGGTCAGCACTTCATTGGGAGCAAGTGCCGTTTCAAAAGACATATCCGTGAAGAACTCGTCGATTGGGATGACACGCGTCCCCGATGGGCCCGCCGCGACTACACTCGCGCCAAGGGCTAGCATGGTAGCGGGATGATCGTTAGCCGGGTCGGCGTGGGCTAAGTTGCCGCCAACCGTCGCCCAGTTGCGCACAACGGGGTCGGCGATCATCGAAGCTGTATCGAGCAGGATGGGATAGCGGCTGCGAATGAGCGGAGAGCTACCGAGCGCGACTTCGCGCGTCAACGCCCCGATATGCAGGGTTCCGTCAGTCTCCTGGATATACTCCAGGTCAGCAATGCGGTTGATGTCAACCAGGACAGTCGGGCCCGCGATACGAAATCGTATGAGGGGAATGAGGCTCTGTCCTCCTGCCAGGATTTTGGCATCGCCGCTATGCTGGTCGAGCAGCGCGACGGCTTCGTCCACGCTGTTCGCCACCCGGTAATCGAAGGTACCAGGAATCAAGGGATCACCTCCAGAGTCTAAAATACGCGCTTTCCAGCGCTTCAAAGGAAACAACACCAGACCAGGAGAGCAAGATTTTGATGCCAGACAGTATCTGACCTATATCCAGTGTAACATGGCTTATGTACAGCAGTTGCCCTCCGTTCGTAGGTGACTGCTACCCACAAAGGGAGGGAAAAATTTGATGATTCCCCACATTTTTTCCGCTTCCAATCTGAAAGAGACGTTTGTTTGATGATCGTCGTCTATCATAGTGTATTTGCAGATACCGCAATTTCTTGACGGAAAACGATGGAAGAACAAGAAGGACGAGTCGCCCCGACGAGCGAGGGGCAAACTCAGGAAAACCGGCAATTCGGCAACTATGACCTGATCCGGCGTATAGACATGGGTGGGATGGGCGAAGTTTACCTCGCCCACCAGCGCACTGCCTTTAATCGAGAGGTGGCAGTCAAGATCATTCGCGATGACCTATCGCATGATCCGCTTGCGCGTACCCGCTTTTTCCACGAGGCGGAAGTCAGTTCGCACCTCAAACACGACCACATTCTGCCCCTGTTCGAATTTGGGGAGTTCGAAGGCAGACTCTTCCTGGTGACGCCGTATATCTCCGGTGGCACGCTGGCTCAGCGTTTGCAGGCTGGTCGTCTGGGGATAGAGGAGGTACAGCAACTCTTCACCGCACTGGTGCAGGCTGTTGAATACATCCACCGCCGCGGCGTCGTTCACCGCGACCTCAAGCCTGGCAATATCCTGCTCGACTACGAAGAGGAGGAGGATGAGCGAGTCTATGTGCGCCTCATCGACTTCGGGATAGCCAAAAAGCCAGGCGAGTCGGCCACTCCTCCGCTGACGACGGCGGGACACGAGATCGGCACGGTCGCCTATATGGCGCCTGAACGACTGAACGGCATCGCTGCCCCTAGCAACGACATCTACTCGCTCGGCGTCATTCTGTATCAGATGCTCACAGGCTATATTCCCGGAGAAGAGGCTCCAGCCCCAGGTACACTTCCGGCACCCCTCGAAGCCGTCGTCAGGCGCTGCCTGGCGGGGGATCTCCAAGATCGCTACGCCAGCGCAAGCGATGTCCTGCGCGCCTTCGAACAGGCCTTGCAGGAATGCGGAGTCCCCGTAGCCCCCTCAGCCTCCCGCTCAATCGTATTGCCGCCTCCCGCGGCCAGGTCTCTTCAATCTGTTTACGCTGATATCACGGTCTCCGTGCATGCCGGCGAGCGGCCAGCCCCCGCAGTTAGTCGCCGTCACACATCACTTTTCGCCATCGTACCCGGTTTGATCTTCGTCGTGCTGTCCGCCATGGCCGGCCTGATCTACTTTGAATTTCCGCTGGCCGCCTCTGCCAGCGTCAATATTGGCCCACAGGTGCAGGTACTCCAACAGATATACACCATCACGGCTCAGCCATCACAAACCAGCATCAATGTCGCCTCCTCCTCCGTCCCTGCTCGTGAGAAGAGCGATACACTCACGCGCTCGCTGACAGGGCAAACAGGTCAGCAGTGCGATCAGTTTTTCTTCTTCCGCTGCAGAAAAGTGGTAACATCCACCGATATCGAGATTCTCTCTTCACAATTGAGGCAAACGCTCATCCCGCTGCTTTCCTCACAGATGGACGGCGAGCTCCAGGCTCTGCATGCTACTGAAATCGGCACGAAACAATTTACCGATCTCAGCGCAACCAGCAACCCAGATATCGGGACGGAGAGCAACACGGTCACTGTGACGCTGACCGAGCAGGGGAGCGTCACGTACGTCGATAGCGGGGACATGCAGCAATTGGCACGGCTATTGCTTGTGCAGCAACTCGGTCCAAATCACTTCCTCGTCGATTTAACGGTTCAGGTAGGTACACCCGTGTTTGAAGGGACAACCGATCTCGATGTCGCGACGATGAAGGTCGCGGCAGGCGGCCTTGAGGAATACCGCTGGCAGGCCACCCAGTTACAGGCCATCGCGAATCACATCAAAGGAATGACGCTTGCAGACGCGCGCGCCTATCTCCAGCACCTACCAGGCGTTGATGCAAGCCTGGTCTCGATTTCCATCCACACGCTTTTCGGCAATAGCAATACGCTGCCCTATGACACATCGCAGATCAAACTCGTTGCCATCAATCCCACCAGCCTGCCTACCACCTCGCTGCCCACAGTGCCCACACCCACCGTCTCTCTGGACAGCCTGACACCTGATACCTAGACGAATTCTTCTTGACAATCAAGCTCTCTCCGTTACACAATTATGGAAGGCTTCTATTTACGCAAAGGAGAGTTCAATCAATGAGGAATGCATTAAGATGGCGCTTCTGGCTTGAAACGGGCCTGGCAATTCTCACGGGTATTTTGTTTGTGGTCACTCTGGTGCAGCAAAATTGGATCGAGGTCGCATTTGGCGTCGATCCCGATAACGGCAATGGAACGCTTGAGTGGCTGATCGTCGGGGTCTTACTGGTCGTGACGATCGCGCTCTTCACCCTGGCAAGCTTCGAGTGGCGCAGAGCCCGAACTGTCATTTCTTGATGCACTGGAGGTTGCTGGCCTGAATAAAGTTACAGCACGACATGGGTCGCCTTGATCGCACCGCGCTTGTTCTTTTTGCCCTTGACCACGATCTCAGCGCCTTCTTGCAGGGTTTGTACAGCGACAAGGGCCACGGGCTCGCCGCTGCGCCGTAGCAGTATGGTCTTCTCATTCACGCGCACCCCGATAGGCTCTGTATCGCCGGTTTCTTCATCCTGCGTCGTACCGGCAATAATGTACGTATTTTGCTTCTCTGGATTTGGGCCAACCCCGACCATCGAGACTTTCGTACCCTGGGCGAGCACTGCATTGACCTGCTCTGGCGACTCCCGCTGAACCTGCCCATGCGCATTGCTTGTGGCTTGCTGCGCGGCGGTCGTTCCGGCTTCAGGCTGTGCCGCAAGGGGCGTCTTCTGGAAGAGCGAGCCAGTATAGGTTCGGGGAATGGTCATCTGAATGGCAGCGGGCTCGGCGGCAAAGGCATACTCGACCATAACCTTGGTGGGATCACCCGCCTGGCTCAGGCGCTCGCTGTCTGCGCGGCTGAGATAGTCCTTCAATTTTACGACACTGCCATCAAGATGGGCCCCGATAGAGGCAGGTACGCGCAGAGTGAAGCGCGCCTCACGGAAATATTCCGTATCCGGACCGGCAGATCGGCGCTCAAATAGAAGCGAGGCGATTTCCTCAACGGTTTTCAGGGCGTTCCCCGCCTTAATAATGCAGACATCCAGCAGACCATCATCGATATAGGCCTGCGGCGTCAATTCAGCATAGCCGGCGTACAAACGCGTGTTTCCAAAGATGACCTGCCAGGCTTCTCCTTGCCAGAGCAGCTTTTCTTCCCCCGAAGCGACCGCTGTTCGCAATTCAAGCGGGAACGGGTGGACGTCAGGCAGTTCTTTGAGACCTGCCAGTCCATAGGCGAGCTTTCCCAAACGGTACTTCAAGGTTTTGGAAACGTGGGCCGTGATGGCGGCGTCAAGCCCCAATCCGGCCATGAGCAAAAAGCGGTGTTTGACATCAGAGGATGCCTTTTTCTTCTGCGAGTTCCTGGAGCCGCCAGGTGAACCTCCAGCAGGAGCGCTTTGCGCCGAGTCAGGAGAGACAAGTCCCCTCACGCCCATAAAGCCGAGATCAACCGCGCGAGGTTCGCTGTTAACGAGCGCGAGAGCACCCTGAAAGGGGTCCAGCGGGACGCCGCTCTCGGTGGCCCATTCGTTGGCGGTGCCCCCCGGGATGATGCCTACCTCGGCTCGACTGCCGCTATTCATCACGCCATTCACCACCTGGTTCAGAGTCCCGTCACCACCAAAGGTTATAAGGATATCGTATCCCTGCTTACTTGCCTTCGACGCCAGTTGCATAGTCTCACCGCCGTAGGCTTTCAGGGCTATATCCACTTTCCATCCCGCCGCAGCCAATATAGCGATCATATCGCTCACATTGGGGATGTTCACGCCATCTCGTAGATCGACGATCAAACAGGCCTTCTTGCCAGCCATCGTATTCCTCCTGGAAAAACTATAGGTTACAACCAGCCTTGCTTTACCGCCACCATCACCGCCTCGGTGCGATTCTTGACGCTCAAACGATGCAGGATTTCCTGGACATAGCCTTTGACGGTATTTTCGCTTAAATAGAGTCGGGTCGCGATTTCACGGCTCGACAAACCCTGGGCCACCAGGCGCAGGATGACGATTTGCTGCGAGCTCAACGGCTCAGGACCCGGCTCGTAGACCGATGCCGGACCCTTGCGCAACTGCGCCAGCACTGCCACCGCCGCTTTCGAGTCAATTGCGGCTTCACCCCTCGCCACTGCTCGGATAGAGCGTTTGAGGTCAAAACGCTCGATGTCTTTAACGATGAAGCCGCGCGCTCCTGCCTGAACGCACTGCGCTATCAGCGTTTCATCGGTAAAGGTCGTTAAAATAATCACGCCAATAGCAGGATACTTCTCGGTAACGGTGCGGCATACCTCGATGCCGCTTGAGCCCGGCAAGCGAATATCGAGCAGGATGACATCGGGCTGCTCGCGTTCGATGCAGGCGAAGGCCTGTTCAGCGGTGGCTGCCTCACCTACAATCGAGAAATCAGACTCTGCCACCAGCATAGCCTTGAGGCCCTCACGCACCATTTCGTGGTCGTCAACGATCAGCAGGCGTATCATAGCTCTTCCTCCTTTTCCTGCGTCCGTCCTCACCTTTTCCATCTCCCATTTACCCAAACCGTTCTACGTCCCCGGAGGAATGCATCCCTGGGCATGCCCCCGCGCCGCGTGCTGGCGCACACGCACACGCGCTTCGCCGCCGCCTCGATAGCAGTGATAGCATCGGCGCATCACTCGGCGCGCTCGCTGCTTGGGTGCTTGCAGGTGATGCCACACCCCACTCCATCACAGCACGCGCTGGCGCGTGGGCTGGGACCTAGCTACGTCACTCGCCGCCATGAACGCCGGTGTGCTTTTCGATACTGAGCAAGATAGTCCTCCCAGTCGGCGGTCGCCAGAAGAAATAGAGCATAGCTCGGTGAGCATACATACCCACTCACCATTGCCAAGTCTATAGAGAATTAGTGGCAGATTTGGGTGGGTGCTTGAAATAGCTTGAAACAGATCGATGGCTTCATCTTCGGTCATGGATTGACCTGCTCCCGTTTTCTAGATAGGTGGCGTTTATCGTAAGTTATATGCGAGACTGACTTTGAGGTAAAGTAGTGAGGCTGTTATATGCCTTGAAATGGCTAGGGATGTATTGTCCCATCAGGCATAATTGCGCCCTTGAGTGATGTGGCTTGGCTCTCAAGTTCTTCAACAGTGATACTGGTAACGCCTTGCAGATTAGCCCCACGCAAATCAGCTCCGCGAAGATCGGCCTGCCACAGATTGGCTTCACTCAGGTTAGCCCCACTTAGGTTGGCTTCACTCAGGTCGGCTCCAATCCATTCACTTATATTCGGTGGTTCCTCTGCATCGAATGATACTCATTTTCTATCAGGGTTTTTATACTCAGGTCGGCTCCGTACAAGTTAGCCAAGCTTAGGTTAGCACGTCGCAAGTAAGCTCCACCTAAAATTGCTTCGCTGAGATCAGCTTCGCGAGGTCAACCCCACCCATATGCGCTCCGTACAGATTGGCTTTGGCCAGTTTAGCTCCTCTGAGGTTGCTATAATTGTACCTTCGGTTGAGTAATCTGCATTTGACATAGCGAGATCAAACATATTTTCTGCACCCAGTTGGCACCTTTCAGATTAGCTCCATTCAAATTGGCATTCCGCAGATTGACCCCACTCAAGTCAGCTTCGCTGTTACTGAGTGTCCCCCTCTTATAGGTGAGTTGTCTTTAATCCATCGATACCGATATAGAGTAACTTCACTCAAGTCAGCTTCGCTTAGATCGGCGTCACTAACATCAATGATCTGATGCCCTCGGTCTAGTAGAGCAGCATCATACAAGAACAGGAGCAGATTTCTTTTACGTTTACCGTCCAAACGAGGAAGCACCGTCAAGGTTCGCACTCGCGCTATCTTGCGTACCTCACCTTCTGATTTTGACTTACGCAAATTCTCATGAAGTAGCAACTCCGACATTTCATTTATGTATGCTTGTAGTACCGCTTCTCGCTGATTGTCCAAAGATATTTCTCGTTCTGCTTCCGCACGGAACTTTGCCGCTATCCGCTCATTATAGGCGCGTAACCTTGCTGCTTGCTGCTCATTATCGGCACGTAACTCTGCTGCCTTTCGCTCCCTGTGATTAAACCAAATCCAGCAGCAGCCAGCACTACAGGTATAAATAGCAGTTGCATCCAGTCCCACAATGTCTTACCTGATTTATTGCTTCCATTGAAACCTGTCCAGTCCCAGCCAAATCTATACGCCAAGAAAATGAATAGGATGAGCAGCAATACCAATAAAACAACGAAACCTGTAGAGTAGGGATGTTGTATTTGCTGCCGCCATGAGTGAAGCTTCGCTCCCATCGCTTGCTCTCTCCCTTTGCAAAATACTCAGGCAGAGTATACCAGAGAGAGCAGAAAGCGTATAGAGCAAAATCAGCTTCCAGTCAATATAAAACATGCCCCATCTTGACTCTTGCAACAAACGGCAAAAACACATGCGCCAATCAGCGAAACGGCATATCTTAAGCTCATCAATTAAACGAATGCGCGGCGATGTGATGGCCGTGAAGCGCCAGCGCGTGCTGTGATGGAGTGGGGTGTGGCATCACCTGCAAGCACCCAAGCAGCGAGCGCGCCGAGTGATGCGCCGATGCTATCACTGCTATCGGGGCGGCGGCGAAGCGCGTGTGCGTGTGCGCCAGCACGCGGCGCGGGCTCTCTGGGGCATGAGCCGGGGGTTCCGGTTGTGCCTTGCCGAAAAAGAATGGGAGAGTACCTTGCCCTGATGGCACGGCGGGGCCTCGGGGAGTGTTCCACCTCCTGTCGGGAACAGAAACAAGTGGGACAGTATACTAGACAGGTGAGGCGGTTATGAAGTACAAGCGCGCTTACCGTTACCGGTTCTATCCGACAAAGGAGCAGGCGGCGATTTTTGCCCGCACATTTGGCTGTGTACGCTTTGTCTACAACTGGGCGCTCAATCTCTGCAACGAGACGTATAAGGCACAACACCGTCATCTCTACTTTACTGATACCTCAGCCGCTCTTACTACCCTCAAGCAACAGCCGGAACACCTCTGGTTAAACGAGGTATCCTGCGTACCCCTGCAACAGGTACTCAGGCATCTAGACAAGGCATTCACGAACTTTTTTGAGAGGCGAAGCGAATTCCCTGCATTTAAGAGGAAGCATGGCCCGCAATCTGCCGAATACACTAAATCCGCCTTTAGTTGGGATGGGACCAGCATCACGCTCGCCAAGATGGGTGAGCCGTTAGGTATTCACTGGTCACGACCACTACCGACGGGATGCACGCCCTCAACGGTGACGGTGAGCAGGATGCCGCCGGACGCTATTTTATTTCTATCCTGGTGGAAGAAGAGATCGGGCCCCTACCAGTAACCTCTCAGACGTTGGCCTGGACCTCGGCATCACCTCACTGGTCTCCCTCTCCAATGGAGAGAAAGTTGGCAACCCCCAATTTTTTCATGAAGACGAGAGAAAATTGCGCGCGCAGAGCGTCGCAAAGCGAAGAAAAAAAAGGGCAGCAAAAACCGCGAAAAGGCCCGCCGGAAGGTTGCGCGACTACATGCCCTATCGCAGACAAGCGGCGGGACTATCAACAGAAGCTCACAACCCGCATCGTGCGCGAAAACCAAGTCATATGCGTGGAGAGCCTGGCTGTCAAGAACATGATGCAGAACCGCCACCTTGCCAAGAGCATTGCCGATGTCGGATGGGGAGAGTTGGTGAGACAATTAGAGTACAAGGCACGTGGTACGGCAGGGCGCTGGTCAGGATAGACCGCTGGGAACCAACCAGTAAAAAATGCTCTGTTTGTTGTCATGTGCTTGAAGCACTTGATCTTGGTGCCCGAGCATGGAGGTGCCCTGAATGTTGCGCATTCCATGATCGTGACACCAACGCAGCAAAAAATGTGCAAGCCGCTGCTAGCGGCTATGCCTGTGGAGGGGCGTAAGACATGGCGGCACAGTCCCGAACACGCGCGTCCCGACGAAGCAGGAAAGCCTCTTAGCGATAAGGGGATCTCCACCCTGCGCGCGGAGAGGAAGTCATAGCGGGATCACCGCCTTCACAATCAAGCCGCCCTCCTCGCCGTTCGCGAGCAAGAACTGCCCGCCGAGTTCCTCGACATGATGATGCATTCCGCGCAGGCCCAGGTGCATGGAATTGTTGCGGTAGCTCTGAAACATCTGCGCCGGCAAGCCCAAGCCATTATCCTGCACCACCAGCAAGGCCTGTTCGCTGCTCACCTGGACCGTCACGATGGCCGTTGTTGCCTGCGCGTGGCGGCGCGCGTTCGAAAGGGCCTCTTGCGCGATGGTATAGAGTATGCCCTCGATATGAGAGGGCAGAGGGACGGCCCATTCATCGACCACCAGGTCCACCTCGATCGAGGAGGATTCGCGCAGATTCTGGATGAGAGTATAGAGCATACCAACCAGGCTGCCATCCTGCAGTTCGTGCGAGGAGAGCGCGAAAATGGCGTCGCGGACCTGCGCCGCCCCCAGCGAGGCGAGCTGCTTGATCGTGCGCAAGGCGCGGGTCTCCTGTGGATGAGATGGTAGATGCTGCAGTATCCAATCAGCCTTCAGGCCGATGGTAAAGAGCGTCTGCTGCACGCGGTCGTGCAGCTCCTGCGCGATGCGGCTGCGCTCATCGGCCAGCATTTCACGCTTCTGCGCCTCGGTCAATTCATGATGGAGCGCCTGCATATCGGTGGCGTACTTGCTCAACTCCAGGTTGCGGCGTTCCAGCTCTGCCGTGCGTTCGCGCACCTCTCGTTCCAGTTTCGCCGAATGTTCCTCCATGGCACGCCGTTCACGAGCGACCAATTGCGCATTGTGAATGGCGACAGCCGCCTGCGCGCTCAGCGCCTCGATCAACGCAACATGCCGGCCATTGAAACGCGACGGGTGGGTATCCCCTATCAAGAATGCGCCCAGGATCGATCCTTCGCGCGTGCGGAGCTGCACGCCCAGGAAGCTGCGCACGGGGATATGCCCTCGTGGCACGCCCACGTAGCGCGGGTCGGTTTGAACATCGTCAGCCACAATCGACTCGCCATTCCAGAAGACTGGCTCCAGCACACCGATGCCCTCCACCGGGCCAAGCCGCTGAAAATGCTTTTCGATAGCGGGTGTCGCGCCCGCTATCGCGGCCAGATTAAAGATAACCTTATTCGCTGGTTCGCGGCTATTCTCATCGGCGAGATCCGGAATGAGGAAGAAAGCGGCATATTCTGCCGATGTCACTCTGCGTGCGGCATCCGTAATCATCTGCAGCAGGCGCTGCAAATCAAACTCGGAGGTCAGCGCAATCGCGATGCGGTTGAGTTGTTCCAGTTCCTCTGCCTGCCGCTGCAGGTCCGAGATCAACCGCGCCCGGCTCTCGTCAATTGTCTGTGCCATCTCCCGCCCCCAAATGAATCAAGGACTACGGATTTAAGGGGATTGATTGTAGTATATCACAATCGCTTCCAGGCGAGGTGAACGCTCAAAAAATTATAGGCGGCAGAAGACAGCCTTCAAATAGGCCGTTTCAGGCATTGCCAGATTTATTGGGTGATCCACGCCATGCGTAAACGTCTCCAGCAACTGCACCGAACGCTGCAGGCGCTGCGCCGATTGGGAGACAGCGCCGAGCAGATCATCCATGCCGATCACACCCGAGCAGGAGCAGGTTAGCAATATGCCGCCCGGACGCAGCACTTGCATTCCCAGGGTATTCAGGCGGCGGTAGGCTTTCAATGCCTGTACACGCGTCCCCAGCGTTTTAGCAAACGCTGGCGGGTCGAGCACCACTACATCGAACTGCTCCCCCTCGCGCTGTGCCTGCTCGAGGAACTCGAATACGTCGGCTACATGAAATTCGTGACGGTTCGGATCGACGCCATTCATGAGGAAATGCTCGCGAGCCGCCTCAATAGCGGGGGCGGAGATATCGACGCTCGTCACCCTGGTTTCGCTGCTCGCCATAGCGGTGTAGACGGAGAAGCCTCCGGTATAGCTGAAACAATTCAGGACGCGCTTCCCCCGCGCGTATTTACGCAGCGCCTCGCGTTTATCACGCTGATCGAGAAAGAAGCCGGTTTTCTGCCCCTGCCATGGATCCACCACAAACAGCACGCCGTTCTCTCGCACAGCCACCTGCGTCGGGACGCCACCTGAAACGACAAGCGGCTCTTCAACTTCTAATCCCTCGCGGCGGCGCGCCTGGCCATCATTGCGCATGAGAATGCCACGCGCTCCTGTCTCTTCGATCAATGCATCGACGACGAGCGAACGCAGGCGTTCCATCCCAAAGGTATGCACCTGAACGACCAGGATTTCGGCGTAGCGGTCTACGACCAGGCCGGGCAAGCCATCGCCCTCGGCGTTGATCAGCCGGTAGGCGTTGTTGGTGTCGGGGTCAAAGATCTGGCGCAGTTGTGCCGCATAGCGAACCCGGCGACGGAAGAAATCGAGGTCGATGGCTTCGTCGACCTGGCGCGTCAGGATGCGAATAGCGATATCGGTCTGAGGATTGTAGTACCCGCGCGCCACAAATTGCCCCGTCGAGGATTTAACGTCGACGAGCCCGCCCGGCTCAATCCAGTGCGGGGGCTGCTGCAGTGCGCCGGAAAAAAGCCAGAGGTGCCCGCTTTGCAGGATCTCCTCTTTACGCGGCTTGAGGCTTGCCGTGGGAATCCTATTTATTCATATCCCTGCACTTTTTCTTAACGTTGTTGTCTTGCAAGTTAGTTGTTGAGCACCTCTGACTTTAGGCTTATTGGTGATGCCAATATTGTCGGTCACACCTGTTCGAGAGCCAACGAGTTCGTGCACGTAATCTATGTAAACCTCTCTGTTTGTGCATGGTGGTAGTTGGTTGCTGAGAGGTCTGTGACCTTCCTTCAGGGCAGCTTCTACTATCAAATATAGTTGAGGAGAAGTATAGACCTTTATACCCGTTTGTCAATATAACTCCAACGAAGTTTCAACTAAGCCAACGAAAGAGGACGGAGGACTCTTGATATGATGAGCAAGCTACTACGTGTTGCTTATGGAAAAAGAGGCAAACTATCATTCAGCAGAATGCGAGAAAGCAAGAACAAGTGACGAGCGTTGCCCCTACCGCAAAGAAGAGGCTGTGAAAGAATATCTCTTTGAGAAGGCATTTGTGCGAATTGGTAAAAAAACTCATAACTTGGCCTGGCGGGAATACTCATCCGTCCTGGTTGAAAGATAAGCGAGCGTCATATGACGATCAAAGCCTACAAATATCGCATTTCCATGAATAAGGGAACAGCCGCAAAGCTCCAATGGGTGCTGGATAGATGCCGGGAATTGTACAACGCCGCGCTCTCAGAACGCAAAGACGCCTACAAATACGCGGGGAAATCCATCAGCGTCTACGAGCAAAAACGCGATCTTGTGGACATCAAAGCGATCCGGCCAGAGTACCAGGAGATTGCTTCCCATGTGTTACAGGATGTCCTGTTCCGTCTGAATAAAGCCTTCACGCATTCTTCCAACGCGTGGAACATGGAGAGAAAACCGGGTACCCGCGCTTTCAGGGACGCAATCGCTATGATTCCTTCACGTACCCCGATGGAGCGGGCTGGAAACTAGATACACAAAAGCGTTCAATGGATAAAAGAGAATGCTGCGAGTCAATCTTCACCTCTCAAAACTTGGCACGGTAAAAGTGCATCTGCATCGAGATATAGAAGGGACCATCAAAACACTCACTCTCAAGCGAGAGGGAGAGCAATGGTACGCTGTCTTTGCCTGCGAGATCGGTAAGCCCGAAGCTCTACCCGTAAGCTACGAAGATGTTGGCATTGATTTGGGAGTGACCCACTTTGCCGCACTTTCCAACGGTGACTTCATCGAAAACCCGCGTCACTTTCGCAAGGCAGAAAAACGCCTGGGGCAATTGCAGGAAGCGTTGGCCAGAAAGAAGCGCGGGAGCCATCGCCGAAAGAAGGCAGTGCAGGCTGTTGCCAAAGCACATCGCAAGATACGGAATCGGCGAGAGGATTTTCTGCATAAAGCGTCCCGCAAGCTCGTGAAGAGGTATCAAGTGATCGTGTTTGAAGATTTGCAAACGGCAAACCTCATCAAACACCCAAAACCTAAACAAGACAAAGCAACCGGGCGATATCTTCCCAATGGAGCAGCAGCGAAAGCCGGGTTAAACAAATCAATGAGTGATGCTGGTTGGAGTCAATTCGTGCAGTACTGCACCTATAAGGCAGCATGCGCCGGTAGGACACTTGTACGAGTCGATCCCAGGTATACCAGTCAAACCTGTTCAGGATGCGGAGCGGTGGTCAAGAAAACGCTTGAAGAGCGATGGCACAGTTGCGAGTGCGGGTGTACACTTGACCGAGATACCAACGCGGCGATCAACATTCTGCGAACAGGACAAAACTTTTGGCTGGGACGCAGCCAACACAGTCACCTGTGTAAAGCCTCCGGCATCAAGCCGATACGTTCACGCTTGCCGTGATAATGAATGCTGGTTGGTGACATTTCAACCCAATCATGTGTGGACTCTGTTTAAGAAGCTGCTCAAGGCGGCAAGCCTGCCGAGTGTGCGGTTTCATGATCTGCGTCATAGTGCAGCGACAATACTTCTTGCGGCGGGAGTACCCCTGAAAGTGGTGTCAGAGTTATCAGGGCATAGCTCAGTTGAGATACCTGAAGAGAGACAGGCACAAAAAATTGTGGCCTCCAACGTCTATCCCTTCTGATGGCAGCGAGATAGCTCTTTGCTGTGATGAGCTATGCATCTCTCCACATGTCCATCTTCTGAAAGGGGCACACGCGATGAAGGATGAAGATCTCTTCTCTCACAAGGAACCGCCTCCCACCACTTCTGATCAGGAACGTGGCGGTGACAGCGACCGGGGCGCTCTCTCAGCGGCTTCCCCGGTATCCTCAAGCAACACCACTACCGACTCCTGCGTCCTGGAGGGAACGGCGGCTTCCACCGCCTCGTCACCTGCGGCTTCTGCTGGTGGCGCTGGTGGTCGTGCTGCTTGCCGCTCTGGCTGGCGGGTATGGAGCCTTTCGTGCTCTCTCACCAGCACCTCGCCATCTCACCAGGCAGTCCTCTGCCTTCCAGCGGACGCGTTGTCCTTTTCCGTCTCGGAATTGGACTGGTCGAGGGAAGAATGTCATCTGTGGCTTCCTGGTGGTGCCCGAAGACCGCAGCCAGCCGCAGGGTGCTGCCATTCGACTGGCGGTCGCGATTTTCAAGGCAAGCAGTCCCCATCCCACCCCCGACCCGGTGCTCTTTCTGAGCGGGGGCCCTGGTGATGCCCTGCTGGAGAACGCAGGTCCTGGGTACAACGCAAGGAACCTCCCTCGTCAAATCGCGACCTGATCCTGTTGGATCAGCGTGGGGTAGGCTACTCACAGCCCTCGCTGCGCTGCCGGGACAACGAGACGCTGCAGGCGTGTCACACCCGCCTGGTCAAGTCGGGCATCAACCTGAACGCCTTTACGACGCCGGAAGATGCGGCCGATGTGCACGATCTCATCCGGGCGCTTGGCTACCGGCAGGTGAACCTGGACGGCGGTTTCCTACGGCACCCGGCTGGCGCTGACCGTCATGCGCCTGTATCCGGCCGACCTGCGCAGTGTAATCCTCAACTCGGTCATACCGCCGCAAGTGAATCTTTTCACGAGCATCCCACAGGCAGCCGCAGCGCGCTTTTGCCGTCCTCTTTCAAAGATGCCTGGCTGACTCCGACTGCAATACGACCTACCCACACTTGCAGACGGTCTTCTATCAACTGATCGCTGACCTCAACGCTGCCCCGGTCACCTTACAGGCCACTCCTCCTTCCAGTGGCGTACCTGTCACCGTGCACTTCACGGGCAACGACCTCGTGCTGTGGTTGCGAGAAGCGTTGTATTACACCGACCTCATTCCACAGTTACCAGCCGTCATCTTCCAGCTTCGCCAGCATGACTACACCCAACTCGCTTCCTATCTATGGCAACCTCATCTACACACAATCGACACACAGGAAGCATCGGACTGTTCTATTCGATCATGTGTGGTGAAGATATGGCCTACACCACACAGCACGCTCTGGAAACCTCCGTGCAAGGGCTTCCACCCGCGATCCAACCAGCACTGCTCAATTTTGTCCTGTCTAGATACTCGGTCTGTCAGTTCTGGGGGATGAAACCGGTGCCTGCGGTCCAGAAAGAGCCGGTCAGGAGCAGCATCCCGACGCTGATCTTGCAAGGAGAGTTTGATCCGGTGACGCCACCGGCCAACGGGATGCTGGCAGCACAGACGCTCACAAGCGATGCTTCCTACACTGTTTTCCAGGTGTAGGCCATGGGGTCTCTTCTCCCCAGCAGTTGTCCAAACGACATCGAGCAGGCTTTCCTGGATAATCCCACACAGAAACCCAATGCAAGCTGCATCAGCAGCATGCCAGAACCGGTCTTCTGGTGATTGCTCTCTGTGGTGAGAAGTACAAGTGCCGGGAAAGACTCCAGACCAGGGATAAGTCCTGGACCGAAAACATCCATACCTACTGGACAGACAACGTTTGCTGTGCAAGGGGCCGGTCTTCCGGGTGTAGGTGCGCAAGAACGAGCGGTGGCGTGAGACCCTGTTAGGTCTCCTACAGACTTGCCAAAGGAGAGGAAACCAGCTAAAGTACCTCCACGACGAAAGACGAAGAACTACCTGCCCTGCGGGTAGAAAACCGCCTGCTTAAAACAATAGTGGCGGAATTGCTGCCACTGAAAGAGGAACTGGCCCAGGCACAAGCGCAGATCAAGGAGCTCGAAGAGCGGTTGGCCAAAGACAGTCGCACGAGCAGTAAGCCGCCCTCCTCTGATGGGCTGGCGCGTCTGCCACGCCATTCGCGTCGTCCCAGCGCAAAGCAGCCAGGAGGTCAGGCGGGCCATGCTGGGCAGACACTCGAGTCTGTTAGAGCAGCCCGACGAGGTGGTGCCTCATCGTCCCGCGGTCTGTCGGCAGCGCGGGGGCTTTAGAAGAGGGGTTTAGGGATTTGAGCAATGCAGCCATTATCTCACAGAAAGCCTCTACTGCAAAGCTCCCTTGCCAGCGCTGGAGCCGGCAGTTATGTCAACACCGCAGGCTTCCCTGTAAAGCTCAGTACTTCCTGGACCACTCGGAAGGTTTGTTCAGGCGTATCGCCGCGACGATCGGATCCGTATGGTGTTCTGCCGCGCGCATCTGCGCCACCTTCAGGTTATGGGCGCTGTTAATCAAGGCGATATGCGTGAACGCCTGGGGATAGTTGCCCAGCGCCATTTGACCGTACTGGTCGATCTCTTCTGAGAAGAGTCCCAGGTGACCGGCGTAGCCGAGGAGCCGTTCGAAGAGCGAGCGCGCCTCCGCGATACGTCCCTGCAGCGCCAGGTTATCGACCAGCCAGAAAGTGCAGATGGTGAAGGTCCCCTCGCCTCCAGGCAGGCCATCGGCGGCGAGGTAGCGATACACAAAGCCGCGTTCGTCGGTCAGCCGCTCCATGATGCGGTCCACGGTTGAGCGCATACGGGGATCATCGGGCGCGATGAAACGCACCAGCGGCAGCAGCAGATTGGAGGCGTCCAGCGCGTCGCTGTCGTAGGACTGGGTGAATGCTCCGATCTGCGTGTTATAGCCGCGCGCCAGGATATCGGCGCGAATCTGGTCGCGTACCAAGCGCCAGCGAGGCAGATCTGCTTCCAGGTTCAATTGTTCCGCTGCGCGAATGCCGCGATCCAGAGCGACCCAGCACATCACCTTGGAGTAGACGAAGTGGCGCGGGCCGCCGCGTACCTCCCAGATGCCGCTGTCGGGTTCGTGCCAGTGATCGCAGACGTGCTCAACCAGCATGCGCAGCATCGACCAGAGCGGCCCCTCCAGCATTTCACCATAGCGCTCGAAGCCGCCCTGGCGCCGGAAGAGGTGAATGCAGTCCAGCACCTCGCCGAAGACATCCAACTGCTTCTGCTCCGCCGCCCCGTTGCCGATGCGCACCGGGCGAGAGTCGCGGTAGCCCCTCAGTTGAGGAAGCTCACGCTCGGTCAGGTCTCGCTCACCGCGAATTCCGTACATAATTTGCAGGTCTTCGCCTTTGGCATAGGAGAGGTGGCGGAGCCAGTGCGTGAAGGCATGTGCCTCTTCCGTGAAGCCGAGCACGTTGAGCGCGTACAGCGTAAACGTGGCGTCGCGCAGCCAGGTGTAGCGGTAATCCCAGTTGCGCACCCCGCCAATCTCTTCCGGCAGCGATGTCGTGGGAGCGGCCACGATGGCGCCGGTCGGGGCATAGGTCATCATTTTGAGGACCAGCGCGCTGCGCTGCACCCAGTCTTTATAGGGGCCTTCGAAGGTGCAGCCCTTCATCCAGGTGCGCCAGCAGTGCAGGGTATGCGCCAGCTCCCAATCAAAGTTGCGCTGGTGCAACTCCTCTTCGGCCAATCGGCGCGCAGCCCTGGCGTTGCGGCCCACTCCGACCGCGAACAGCAGGCGCTCTCCCTCCTGCAGTGTGGCCCGCACCATGACTGAGGGGTTCGCCGATTCTTCGTCCTGGACAATCTGCATCGCGAACGACGGCAGGCGGTACGCGCCCACCACTCCCAACCCGACGTGCTGCTGCCCCCCGGAAATCACCGCGCCCATCCCATCGGGAATAAGCGCTACCTCGCTGGCTGCCCCCGCATAGTCGGGAGTGGCCTTGAGCTTCATCGTTATAGGCAGTTCGCCCGAGGTACATTCGAGGATACGCACCAGACAGTGGCAGGCCCCATCTTCGCGCGTCCAGGTATTGTTGTTCAGCTCGCGAAACTGCCAGGCGCTCAAGGTCTCCACCGGCATAAAGTCGGTGAGGATCGCTTCCCCGCTCTCACCGGTAAAGCGCGTCTGCAAGACGTTGCTCGCGTACAGGTAGCGCTGGGCTCCGGTGATGGATGCATCCGACGGGGCAATCTGGAAATACCCTCCCCGATCGGCATCCAGCAGCCGGCAGAAGATGGCTGGACTATCGAAGTCTGGCAGGCAACCCCAGTCAACTGACCCATCGGGCGCAACCAGAACGACGGAATGGCAGTCACCGATGACGCCATAAGATTGAATTGTTTGATAAGACCGATCATTGGTATGCATCCCAACCCCCTGCTTTTAATGAAAATTTCAAGTGAAAATCTTGTGAAGATTTTCTAAGGATTTTCTAAGGTCCTATATCAAAAGAAAACGGAAAAGGTTACACTCTGGTAACACGTTTTTATACATTTGACAACAACTGGAAAAAATTGCGTATTCCATTATGATGTCATTCCAGGCAACGCGCTTAGGAAGCGGATCCACTCCTCTGCTTTCCACAACCGCATTGCCAAAGTACACTAACTATTTCAATTACAGAATACACTACCTGTCACAATTGCTGGGTACACTGGCTATTACATCTACAGACCACATATTCTTGAAAAACCGGACACTTTGACTCTACTCAGAAGTTTTTTCACCCAGCATTTCAACGCCTTAACTCTTCGGACGTCTGTAACTAAACTCGCAGACTCCTGGTGATTACCCATGAGTTCCCCAGAGATCCTTCGCTGCGCTCAGGATCTCTCGCACGCATTTGTGCAGCAAACCGGGCTTACGCAGCCTTGTGCATTTATGGGTAATCACCAGGCAGACTCCTCTTGTCGCCACCTGGAGATTGTGCTAGTATCCTTGAAGATATTGAAGGAGGAGCAAGCACACTTGGCGCAACAATTCGACCAGAGCGAGACGGCGCTGGCAAGCTCACAGGCCGCCGAAAGTGGGATGCCAGTTGATGCGGTCGCTGAAGAGGAAGCGGCTGGCGAAGTATCAGGCGGCGAGTCACCGCCGGCCAGGAGAAGTGGCGTTGACTGGCTCGCGCTCAGTATTACCCTGCTGATAGCAGCTATTTTCGCCATCGCGGGCCGTCTTTATGGGCAGCCGACCACCTCGCTCGTGCCGGTAGCGGTGATGAGCGCGAGTGGATGCGGTTTGCTCATCACGGCGCTGCGGAAATTGCGCGACAGGAGAGGCGTGGGGCTGCCCGAAGCTGCCCTGGCCGGCTTCTCCGTCGCCGTCATACAATTCCTCACCGCGCTCACTTATTCAGGCGTCGTGCCATCGCTGGGCAATGAGCAGCTCGCCGGGCCAGGCTTTTTCACCACCTGGGGCCTGATCGCCATCTTTTCTGCTCTGTTTGCCGCAATTGGTGCAACGCTTGGCCACCTGGCCTTTGCTCCGCTTCGACCCCTTCCCGCCGACAAAGCGCGAAAGCAGACGGGAAGACAGAAAAAGGCGACCCGGTCACAACGAACAGGCATGAGCTACGCTATCACTGTTCTGATGCTGGGCTTGATCCCTGTGCTGGCGGGCTATGTGTTTTCAGCCGCCTTCGATTTTGCCCTGAGCCACAACGGATATGCACCCGGCCCGTTTCCAACCTTGCGCCTGCTGAGTACATTGCTGCCCTGGCAGGTGCCCGACTCTATCGGCCTGCAGGGAGTCAACTCGATAGCATTCATAGATTCTATGCTCTGGCGCATCCCGCTCTTCTTTGGCAACCCCGCGCCATTCGACGTACAGGCGCTTGAGCCGCTGGTCTTCACCGCGGCCGGCCTGGCATTATTATTGACAACGAGCCTTAAGCAGGAGAACCCGCAGCAAACTCCCCGGCAGTTGCGGAGCAAGCTGCTCATCTTAGAGGCGCTGCTAGGCCTGGTGCTTGTCCTCCCCGCCGATATCTGGATGACGCAAGGGCTGCAGGGCGTCTTACAGTTCCATTCCCTCATCTTTCCGCTTGGTACGCTCAACCTGCTTAATCCGCTGACCTTCGTCCTCAATCTCTTCACGGGATCTCTGCTATGCATCGCTAGCGGTGCGCTTATTAGCTCGCGAGTGAAGCGGGTCTGATGTTTCTCATAGAGCCGGACGAATAGCACAAAAATCTCAGATCGATATACTCGCACAGTTCCATACGTTATGGTAGGCAAAGGTCATACATTATTGCCTGGAAGAGCAGAAGATGAATCGTTGTTCTAAGTGTAAGAATGAGCTGGCTGCCGACGCACGTTTTTGCGATATCTGCGGCACACCACAAAATCCATCCTCAAACCCACCCTCAACCTCACCTTTGCCGGAGCCGACTCGAACGATACAGCCGGTCGTCAGGCGCGTTCCCATCCCGGCGCAGAGACCGCTGCCTCCGGCTGGGATACCGAAAACAACCATTGAGTATACCAGCATCACATCCAGCCCGAACACAACGGCCTCCGTTTCAACCAGCCCCACCATAGCAAAGTCACCCGCCTCTGGAGTCGAGCCAGGCGCGTGGGGTGAAGCCGATGCGCTCGATACAAATCAACCGGCAACTGCGCCATTGCAGCCGCTGGACAAGCCTGCCGCTACTGCGCCTTTACAAGCATCGGGTAGGCCCGCCACGCCCGTCCCGGGAATCATCCGCCCAATCGTAACATCAGCATCTGTACGACAGAATTCGCTCGCGGCGCCAACTCCGATCATCAAATCACCTTTCCAGCAGACTTCCCAGGCCGACAAACCCCAATCGTCAATCAACAAACCGCCCCCCCAGCGTATTCCTACACCGGTGCCACCTGCTTTCGACCCGGCGAATAGAACAACTTCCGCGCGGCCGGCATCGCCCGCACCGGCTTCAGGGCTAACACCTCCAAAGCCACAGATGCCCAGGCAGCCCGAAATTGCAAGAACATCGCCTCTGCCACCTGAGCGCACTGTTCGCTCTATGCCGGCCGTGCTGCCCGAGACGCCATCGCCTGACGCGCTGAAATCCCGGCAAATTTACAATGGCAACTCGCAGGCGATGCAGAACGGAGCAATGCCACTCATCAGGCCGGAAAGCCTGGCATACACCAGCAAGGCAGCCGAGCACTGGCGAAATAGCTGGAAAGACCGCCAGTATGCCGAAGCGGGACCCGCCGAAGGCGTTTCCAGGGGTCAGGCCTCGGTCTCCACTCCGCTGCTTGCCATGCAAACTAGCTTTGTACGCATGCGCGCTATCGTTTTTAATCAAGATCAAGATTCGCGTAAGGTGATCTTCGGCTTCTGGGTTACGATGCTCCTGATGATCTGCATGGTCGCAGGGCTGGGAGCCTATATCTTCTACTCGTACCTGCCAAATACCTCTGAGAACGCAGCGCATACCTCGCATCCGGCTACAGGACAAGCGCCAACGCTGCGCATCGTCGGCGCAACATCAACAACGGTCAAAACTGGCCAGAAGCTTCAAATCGCAGGGTCGAACTTCGGACCGCAGGATGCCATCACCTTCTTGCTCGATACGACGACCCTCATAACCAGCGCTGATGGAAAGCCCTTAAGCGCGCGGGCCGATGCCCAGGGTACATTTGAGGTCACAATTCCGGTTAGCGGCGACTGGCCAACCGGCGCTCGCAGCATCGAGGCCGTCGATTCAGCCGCGCATTTGAACGGTTACATCAATATCCAGGTCATTCCTGCCGCCAGACCCGTTACCAGCAGCCCGAATCTGAGCATCACGCTCAATGGGCAGCCCATCAAGGTGCTTTCGTTCACCAAACAGGTTGGGCAACCCGATCCTGCCGCGCAGCGCATCACCCTCACAAATACGAGCGGCGCTGTACTCAATTGGACCGCGGCCGTCACCACAAGCTGGTTATTGATCGAAGACAATAACAACGCCGGGCAACTCGCCATCTCGCAACCACTTTCAATCGGCATCGGAGTTGACTCAAGCGGCCTCTTAATCAGCCCACCGAATCAGCCGTACAAAGGACAGGTGCTCTTCACCGTCAACAACAATGAGGTGTTGACACTGCCTGTACAATTGACCATAACAGATGCAACACCTGAACTGGTTTTTAGCCCTTCACCGATCTATGCGACGGCAAATTCCAACGGATCGTGTCAGGCGGGCGCGACGCTGACACTCATCAATTTAGGGTCTATCGCCATGGTCTGGACGGTAAACCCCGATGCGAAAAATACCATCAAACTCGTCGATAGCCAGGGAAGACAGTCGGGCGTATTGACGCCATCAGGTACGGATGGTGATACGGTGGTCCTCACATTGAGCTGCAGCGGAGTTCAACAAGGACAAACGTATCCCCTCTCGATCTATGGGAACTCCAGTCAGGCATCGGATGCGGTTATCATTCAGTAATTGCTGGTGTGCGACACAAGAGCCGAAGGGCATTCCGGCTGCGGCACCTGGGAGGAAAAGCGACCTCATGGACAACCCGACCATCTTATCAATCTTTAGCACAGTTTTCATCCTCCTCGGGGCTTATAACCTGTTCAAGGCTTCCAAACGCGCGCGCGCGGCGAAACTGCGCGGCGAACCGTTCAAGTGGACGAGGCAGATCGACGCGCTCGTCGGCATAGAATACCTGCTGCTCGCATGGGTGTTCCTGCTGAGCAACCTGTACCGCAGCAACTCGTTCCCGGCCCCGTTAAAAAGTATCGTTCTCCCCCTGTATATTTTCTTCCTGGTGGCCGCGGCGGTTTTCGCCGGGCTGGTTATCCGCCGGGGCATCCTCAATACCCGCGCGCTGCGCTCACAGCCCAGGCCGACCTCGATGAGCGCTAACCAGAACGGCGCCTCACGCATCGTGGAAGCCGACACAACCCGCACTACCAATACGCAAACGCGGGCCGACCTTAGCGACCGCAAGCGGGAACGCCGCAAGAATGCGGCCGCCGCCCGCCGCCGCCGCGCCGGGAAAGCGTAGCCATCTCACTCCTCACCCACCCATCCACCGACCAAATCCCCACGCCAGTAGGGGCTCTCCACCATGTCGCCAGAAACGAAGAGCGACTGCGCGCCGATTCCCCTGACGGGAAGGTCGAAGGTATCCAAGGTATCAAAAGTATCCGAGGTATCAGTGGTATCCCAGGTATCCGGGGTGCGCGAGCATAGCATAATTTTCCTATATTTTTCTGCGTTATGGTGACGAAAACTTAACCTAGACACGTTAACACAATGCCATCAACGCACGAAAGGACGATGTATGCTGAGTTTTCCCGGCGCAGCTCGCCTCAACGTTAAGCAGGCCGTCATGTCATGCTCTTTAATACTCCTGGTAGCAGCATCTATCTTCTGCTATCAGATAGCGCAGGCACAGGGAACATCTACGCCGGAAAAAGCCGCGCAGCCCGCTGCGGTGCTTGGCGTCTCGGTAAACGACCCATCTGCGCTGCCAGGTATCGCATGGGTACGCCTTGGTTACAAAACCTGCGGAACCGGCGACCTTTCCGGCTCTGCCCTTAAAAACGCCATCAAGCGCTACCATAGCCAGGGTATGCATGTGCTCCTGACCTATTGCCAACCCGGGCCAAAGCAATTATTTAACACCAGGTTGCTCAAGGACGCAGCGCAGGGCAGGGCCGACGCGGTGCAATGCGGCAACGAAGAGATGAAGTACGATCCGGGCCTGACGAACTACGTGCCGGCCAGGCAATTCGCCAGATTCTTCGACCTCTGCCAGCAGGCGGTTCACACGGTCAATCGCTCGGCGACCATCGTGCTCGGCTCGCTCGACCCCCACGTTGCCAGGTACGACAAGCAGCAGTTGCAGAGCGAGGTGCGCTACCTGAACGACATGCAGCAGGCCATGAATACCCAGGTACATAAGCACGGCCATTGGACATGGAGGTCGCAGATCGTGGGTCTTATCAATAGCTGGCACGATGGCTACCCTTCCTCATATGTCAACAACCTGCGCGACCTCTTTTCCTTCTGGGCCGGGCAGTTCCGCGTCGATCTCAACCACCTGGGCCGCCACCTGTGGGTGGTAGAAGATACCGGCTGCTTCAAGGGCTGCGGCCTCAACGTGAAGAACAAAAAGCAGATCGCCATCGCACATATCCTAGCGCTGATCACCGATGTGCAGACCGCCATGCGCTACCACGTGCCCTTCTTCTTCTTCAGCGCGCGGGACTTCTTCGCCAGTGGGGTCTACTGGCCAATCGGCATCCTGAACAGCAAAGGCCAGGCCAAGCCGCTGCGCCAGGACCTACGCATGGGCAGCCGCTCGCTGACCCTGACCTGCGGCAAAAGCAAGGTGAAGGTCGTCGCCCAGGAGACGCTGCTGGCAAAATGTACCAGGGATGCCGGCTGCCACAAGGATGGTATTATACGTTGACGCGATAATAGCAACCAGGGCAAAACGCTCACTCGCGGAATTCAGATCATTGAGTATTCGCTACCAAAGGTGACCAGGGGCCAGCTTCCTTTCAAATTCAGGGATGCTGGCTCCAAACCTGCTTGCATGCCGCTATCCCATTTCGAATACCCATCTCTATCCCAGCATTATTCATCGGCGTTTGCGCTGCCGGCCCGAACGTTGAATCATCCCAACCGTAAAAGACAAGCCCGGATGCTCCATGCTCGCAGAAACTTCTGCTTTGCGTTTCGATATCTTGAGCTGTCGGTATAATCCAGGAAAAATTCGTGTTTTTTATTGGTCCCCCAAACGCCTGGGCTATGCCGATCAAGGGTTCTTTGCGAATATCCCATCCTCGTTTTGTCAGGCTGCTAAAAATGGCGGGGAGCAGTCCCGTCATCGACCAGTTGAAAGTGTCGGCACGAGGCAGAGGCCTGGAGTCGGGCAGCGAAGGGGTATACACATAGAGGCCCACGCGATCACAGCCTTGAGGGGAAAAGTTATCGGCCACCCAATCACCCCAACTATAGCCAGTACCCGGTTCGATAAACGCACCCAATCCACAAATCGCCGGGCGCCCGGGCGTATATTGCTGGATCAATTCGTGAATTTTCATGAGTGGCTGCCGCGCGCTTCCCGCATCCCACGGCACCCAGTCATCAAGCACCCAGTATCCAATTATCAGTTGATTATCTTTCACCTGCTGTAAATGGTCTGCAATCGCCGCAAGGAGCAGATTTTCATTAGCAAGCTCAGGATGATAGTCATATGAACAATATGGACTGTCGCCTACCGGAGGAGGCTTAATCGATTTAGTGCGATGGCACTCATAGTAATACAAATAGCTCGCAATAAACCCATCTACCACTTTCATATGCAAGGACTTCAGTTTTTGCCCCAGTGCGCTGCTCTCAGATGGAGGTTGCCCATAATAGAAAACCACCTGAACACCATCTGCTGCTGCTCTGGTAAGCCTCGCCGGGGTATCTACACTAAAGCCGCCGACGATATGAGTCTCTTGAATTGGCGCCGAAAGACTGCCTCGTGTGTCTGAAGCTATGACTCTCAAGGTAATCAAAATTAGGGTTACAACAAATATGATAATAGTTAGAGGAGTAATGACTCGCTTCAACCAGATTTCATCCTTTTGCTAGACTCTTTGCGGCTGTAAGTTGGAAAAGATTGTCAAGTCACCTCATGCAGGAAGCTTCACTAAAACCAGAAGACATAAGCCATAAAAAGCGAGAGTGCTAAAATATACGATACATGTTCCCAATAATCCCTGGGATGTCGCCAAGAAACTGCTTCCAATATAGCAAGCAACTCCCACCAGCAATGCAACGATAAATCTACCTATTTCAAAGGATATAGGATAGATGCGTTGATTGACAACATAGGCAACAAGAGCAAGCACTATATAGGCGAGTAGAGTGGAAGCAGCAGCCCCCATCGCTTGGTAATGGGGGATCAGAAATAGATTCAGACTAACATTGACAATAGCAGCAATTGTCGTAAAAACGGCAGTTAGCCATGTCTTTCGTACTACATTTGCGCCGACCATAAAAATATAGTAAATACCATAAAAAGCGATAGATGTAGCAACTATAGGAACGATGAAGGCGGAGGAGTGGTAGGACAGCGGGAAAAGCCAATCCAGAAGAATAGTTCCGAGACACGATAGGGCAAATGCAGCGAAAAGTAGAAACACACCAAACCAGCGAAATACAAGTTTGAATACCTGAACAGCGTCCTCACGCTTCGCAATAGCAAACATGGTCGTAGGCCAAGCCAATGTGAAAGGACCCAAGACTACTACTGACATAGCCGATCCAAGTGTATAAGCTACAGCATATCGTGCCGTTTGGGCCAACGATCCGAAGACGGTTAGCAGATAGCGATCCGAAAGTTGCAAATCCAATATGAGACTAGATTTAAAACAAGGGGTAACCCATATGTAAGCATGCTCCTGGCAATATCTACACGCATTCTGATGCCTGCACGAACTAAAATGAAGGGTATAGTGCAAATAATCACGCCAGCATACCCGCTGCCTGTAGCTAAAAGCGAACCGATAACACCCATGTGTAGTATTCCAACTAAATAGAGATTAGCCACGAGAGTAATTAGCAAACTACAAATTGCTAAAATAGCGTAGAAAGCCGCACGTCCTTCTGCGCGCATCCACGCAAATCCTGGTACGGTTAGATTTTGCAGCGCTACTACCCCGACTGCTAACGCGATAAGGGAGCTAAATGTCGAACGACCAAAAAACACCCCTGCCAAAAACGGGGCGAAAATAATACCTGCTGCTACTATCAGAGCGGAGATCGAACAAAGTAACCAAGTAGCCGTTGCGAGCACATCACGCCTATCATCATTGGATGTGTAATCATAACCATATGCGCGGAAAAACGCAGAAGCCAAACCCAGTTGTGAAATCCCGGCTCCCAGGCTGATGAAGGTCGTAAGAATTGTGAGAATGCCATAATCAGTTGGAGAGAGGTAATGAGTTAAAAACGGGGCGAGCACCAGATTGATCAACGGTAATGCTACTGAGGCAAGAGCATAAATCCCTGAACTCTTAACAAAGCTACGCAGTAGGGCAATATGACCTTCAACTCTGGCACTTCGATTTATAGATGTACTTCCAGATGTATCTTTAGCAAACTCCCCGCTAACAATTGGTAAGATTCACGTATCCATATCCTGAGCAGTCCAACCAAATTGATTCTCTGGTTCAATATAGTGTGACCAATCGCTAACAGCTCTGAGAATATGCGCGGTAGGCATCTCATCAATCTTTTTGTAGGGTGATACCCTTTGAAGAAGATTGATCTAGCCAATCATCCTCAAGAATGTGCAAAGGTGAAATATTTTCCTGGTTTTGCATACCTCCGAGCATATCGACATTAACCTTTCCATCCGGAGCATCACGCACGTTGTTCCACTCTACTCACGGAAACCGTAACTTCAACATTTTCTTCTACCAGTGTTGGCGTAAAGTATGATGCACGCAATAAACTGCGCTTAAGCGCCTCAGCATTATGATGGTCTGAAACATAGCCCCTGGCCATTTGTCCCATTTGGCTACAAAGCGCCAGGTCGCCGCAGAGACGAACAAGAGCTTCGCTTATTGCAACCGAGCTTCCTGGCTCTATTGGAATCCCACGTCCATCGGCGAGTAAAGCTCCGTTCGATTCTGGAGTAACAGACGCAATCACCGCACAACCCGCCGCCATTGCTTCAAGCACGGCCATTGAAAAATTAGTCCCTCGTGTCCCACTGTAGAGAAAAATATCCGATATAGCTAGCAGGGTAATAACATCCTGCGGTGCAACTTCTCCTTGCATGATACATACAGATGCTAGGCCGCGCCTCCTGATATCCGCCTGGATATTGTGAGTGCAAGGGTCCTTCGCCTGCTATTAGTACTTTCACTCGTTTACGCACATGTGCGGGAAGGAATGATAGCGCCATGGCAACGCCCTCGATGGCGAAACTTAAACCTTTCTCCGGCGTAAGACGATTTATCAACACGATGAGAATAGCATCTTCAGCGATATTCTTCTCCGCGCGCATCTTGATCCTGGACATATCGTCAGGTGGCGTGAAGCGTGTAACATCCAGAGCATAATTGTATCTAACGATACGGCTTGGAGACACACCCAGGTACTTGCGATAAGTAACCTCGACCTCATCACCTGCAATCAGGAATTGATCGGTACAGCGTGCTGCAACTTTTGCCATTAGGGAAAATGAAGGCCAATAGAAGACATATCCCAGGCGCGAGAAAAATCGCCTGTGCCACGAAAGCAACTTGAGGGCTTTGACCCATTCCTTTCGTACGGAGGGATGAGCTAACCAAGCCACATTTCCGTGATCCATACAAACCACACGTACACCAACTATTTTACCTAGAACTGCCGCGAACGCACCACTAAAAATACCATCTTGCGGTAAGATGAGTTTAAACGGCCTCTGGTGTAGCAGGGCAAAGAGTTTGCAGCAGCCCGCCAAACAATAGAGCCAGATGGACGGAAAATACCACGGTGAAGTCCACCTCCCGCCAAATACCTGAATCTCCAGCCCTTGAACATTTTGCCCCTCACGCCGCGTTAGATAGACCATTTTCCAGTGGATGCTCATCGTTTGCTCAACGCCTGCCAGAACGCTGCGCACACCTCCAGCTACTGGAAAGGCCGTTATCGGCACACAGATATGCTCAATGGCATTCTGACTACTATTGTGGGATACACCAAAGACGAGCTCGACGCAGCCGTGGCATGAGCCTGCGGCTCCAATACAAGCGTGTACGACTTACAACCAGGTAACGTAGTCGGCATGTAAAGCGGTGCTGATATAGCTTCCAACCGGCAGCCAATTCCTTGCAGTGTACGCAGCCTGAATAGTCAGCTAGAGCTTCGAGTAGCACAATATGAAGCGCATGGTAGAACAAAGGAGCAAGAGTCTTGTGCATCAGGTCATAACGCGACCAGTAGCCAGCATCAAATTCGCTAATTATTTCGTGGAATGTCTCCAGACTATGGTGAATCAGACCCCTCGATGTCTCTATCCTGTGTAAGCGACACATAATCATATAAACCGAATAAAGCGAGGATGTACCCATTGAGTACATGAGCCGCTGGATAAACAGCCACCTCCTCAAAGAATATGCCTTTTTGAGAAACTGAAGCGCTTACTCCACCATCCAGTATATCAAGCTCAAAGAGGCGTACGGCCCGGCGAGCAACTTCCAGGAACTCAGACTTGCCAGTCAGTTGATATGCGCGTATAAGTACTGAAATTACATTCCCCTGGGTCAGAGCAGATAACCATGGCCCGGAAGCATGATATGACTGCCATGCAAAGGGAAGAGGCCAACCGCTGGCATGATCGGAAAAGCGGGTCTCGTTATCCAGAAGCCAACGCGCTTGAATTATAAATGCTTCTTTATGCTCATGACTTCCATCGGCAAGATAGGTATTCCAATGAGCAAGAGCAAACTGCGCGATACTAGTGGGATGATAACCTGCTGGCACTGTGCCATAGAGGTCATTGTAAAGCACACCATCTTTATCAAGAGTACCAAATGGTACGGATAGCAGGGGAGACATGTCGATGGGATAAAGAAGCAATTCAGGATGACCTGCGGTATTGCTCGCCAGGTGGTAACAAGGGAGTGTCCGTTCCTTGCAAAAATCACGCCACGCCTGGCGTAAATCCTTTACTACAGGAACTCTTTCCCATGAAAATAACTTTTGTTTAGATTCATTCATATGCTTTTCAGTACTCCCTTCATCAGCATCATTCTCTACTGATGATAATTCCTTCTCTTCTGCTCAAGGTGAATAGCCAGATATTTCAGCCCTGTCTCAAGTGGGATACGTGGAGCCAGATGATAAAGAGTCTTAAAAGGCTGCGGATCGATAACGAATTGTATATACTCGGCAGGTGTACCTTCGTGCCGTATTTCAGGTTCAAGCCCGAAAGCATGAGCAGCACGTGTGACGACAGAAAGTACAGTTTCACCGCTTCCAAGGCCCAGATCGATGCAGCGCACCTCCTCTTGCGGCGGTTGTTCTATTACCTTGAGCAGTGCATGAACTGCGTCTCCAATATACATAGCATCAATGTAATTCCGACCATCGCCCGTAATGGTAAAGTGAGGATCATGCTGAAAAGCGAACTGGCGTACCGACTAAGTATACAGTTTGCGAGGTGGCTCATAAGGCCCATAGGCGCCGAAAAATCGTAAAATGGTGGCGCACCTGGGTGTCTGGCGGTGCAGGACAAACGCTCGAATATAGTGTTCGGACGCAAGCTTCGAGATAGCATAGGGTAGTGTGGGCGACAATGACAACTCAGGCCCCACCATACCTTCCAATCCGATATAAACAGCACCTGATGAAAGATAGACCAGATGATCGAATGTAAAACTCTCAAGGACATAGAGCAAACCAAGGGCATTTGCTGTCAAGTCCTCTATAGGTCGCTCGATTGAGCCAGGAATAGATGTATTGCTCGCCAAAGCTAAACAACAATCAAAATTTCTTCCCATTTGCTCAACGACCTGCTCAACTTGATATTTGTCTGTGAGATCACATGCTACCGGTAGCACCTGTAAAAGGTGATGCACTTCCAAAAACTCAAGGAAATCAGCATTACCCGGTCGATGCAAAGCAACTACTTCCCAGGAGTCTGACATACCGAGCAGCATATAGCGTCCCAAGAAGCCTGATGCACCCGTAACGAGCACTCGCATCATCGTACCCCTATAAACCCGTGCTCGGCCCGCTGCCGATAGAACTCAATAGTACTTGCCAGACCCTGGTCAATTGATATACGAGGCTCAAAACCGATCAGACTGTTCAAGAGGGCAACATCCGCATGATGGCGACGAACGTCGCCGGGTCGATGTTCCTTATGTTCAGTAGGAATAGCCCGGCCTAGAATACGCTCAACCTTCGCCTTAATATCAAGAATACTGATCTCCGTGCCAGACCCAATGTTCACCACTTTTCCTCTTGCATTTGAACATTCATAGAGACTAAGAGCGGCATGCACCGTATCCGTGACAAAAATATAGTCCCTGGTTTGTTGCCCATCACCGAAAATGGTAAATGTGCCTCCACCAAAGGCGCATTTCAGCATTGTCGGAATAACTCCGGCATATTGTAGATCGTTCTGCCTGGGGCCATAGTTATTGAAAGGTCGCACTACGAGGGCATCCACACCAAAAGTCGCAGCATAAGTACGCACCAGATGATCACTTGCTGCCTTACTCGCCGCATAGGGTGTGAGGGGATCAAGCGGATGCTCTTCGCCCATCGGGACGCTTCTCGCAGAGCCATATGCCTCTGAAGAGGAGAAATATACCAGGGTTTCGAAACGACCGTCGCGCAACAGTTCGCACAGCACAGAAGTGATACGCACATTCGTATCGAAACAAAACTGTGGCCTCTCTAACGATGTAGGCAGCGGTATCACAGCCAGATCGAACACCACATCAACCTGTCCTGTTTTTGCAAACGACTCACGTACTTCCAGCTCCTCCGCGGCATCAATACACAGCACTTGCAAATTGTGCATCTTGCGACTCGCATCATCCAGATTAGCAAAATTCCCTAAAAAAAGGTTATCGATAACTGTGAGTTGCTTTACCCCCTCTGAAACCAGCAGGTCAACCATATGGCTCCCTATAAAGCCCGCTCCACCCGTTACCAGCACATGCTTGCCTTTTATCGTCCGATTGGAGGAACCCATCAACACGCTCCTTCTTTCTCCCACGAATTTGAACAAGAACCAAGTTGGTCAGGTAAAGTTTAATAAATGCTTACTGACCGAACTCATTACACTTGCTACAGAGAAATCTCTTTATCATATCTCCTACCTTACATAGTAAAGTTCGCTCCAAATACAGTACTGAAAAGCTTGGCAACCTCAAAATTTGCTCAAACTGTTCAAAATGTCAAGCTTGTTTGAAACTTCGCCTTTCCCGATTTGTTGCTTAGATCAGTATACTGAGAAATGAGGCTATCTCAGATCAAATGAAAGAAGAGGGAGAGAGCAATGACACTCCTTTCTACACAGATAACAGAGGGAATTCCGCTTTGGGAGAATATTTCTACAAACAGCCGGTACGGTCGGTACGCTACCGAGATCGAAAAAGAAGCGATACTAAAAGGTCTCACTCACACTGCCAAACCAACTAGAGCTCTTGAGATTGGTTGTGATGGGGGCAGATGGACGAAGCTCCTTTCAGACTTGGGCTGGAACATAATTTGTACGGATATTGATCAGCAAAGCCTCAACATTTGTCAAAAAAGAGTCCCAACAGCAACATGTGTGCATGTGAATCGCAGAGGACTCAAATATTTCCTGCGACACCGATAGTATAGGATTGCTACTTTGCATTGAAATCGCTCCTGTTATTAACGCTGACTGGTTCTTCGATGAAGCCCTCCCATACTTTATAAAAGGGGGATGGATAGTCGGAGTAATGTGGAATTGCTTCTCCTGGCGTGGATGGCTCTACCACCACTTGCCTGGATTAAGAGTTCACAGGTAGCGGGAATTGGTACTGGTATCCTATATCTTACGAAGCATGGCGAAAGCGATTTTGCCAAAAAGGATACACAATCGTTTATGAAGAGGGATATGCATGGCTTCCTTCGCTCGTGTTGAACGAGCAACTCACATTTTATACCATTTGCAGCTAGTCTAGAGCATTTTCTCGGTTTACACAAACTGGTGAGATTATATAATGGCCCTAGAAATCTAGACACGGAAAGAGGCAGAAATAAGATATACTCAAGACATGATGAGAAAACAGTATACAGCCGCATTCAAAGCGCGAGTGGTTCAGGAAATTCTCAAAGAAGAGAAGACGCTGGCGCAACTTGCCACCGAGTATGAAGTGCATCCCACTCAACTCAAGAATTGGCGAGCACTCGCGCTGGAAGGACTCCCTTCCCTCTTTGAGAAACAGGACAGTACCGCGGCACTGAAAGCGAGCCCATGAGCAGCAGCTCACCGAGCTGTACGCCGAAATTGGCAAATTGACCACACAGGTCAGCCTGGCTTAAAAAAAAGTTACAACTCTGACCAGGGAGGAACGAGTCGGCCTGATTGAACGAACCGAGAGTGAGCTTCCGCTGAGTCTGCAAGCCGATCTGCTCAGTCTGAGTCGTGCGAGCTTGTATTACCAGCCTCGCCCTCCCAGTGCCGACGAAGTGCGATTGAAGCATCGCATCGATGAAATCTATACACAGTGTCCTTTTTACGGTGCCCGCAAGATCGCGGCGCAGTTACAGCGTGAAGGGATGGGCATCAATCGAAAAACAGTCGGTCGGTATATGCAGCGAGATGGGCATTGCGGCCATCTATCCGGGACCCAATCTGAGTAAACGCAACCAAAAGGAGGGAGTGTATCCGTACTTACTGCGTCACATCACCAGCGCGTACCCCAATCATATTTGGGGCATTGATATTACGTACATTCGCTTGCGAGGCGGCTGGATGTACCTGGTGGCGATCCTGGACTGGTACTCTCGCTATGTGATCAGCTGGGAACTCGATCAGACGCTTGGAATTGCCCTTTGTGCTCAGCACAGTACAACGGGCTTTCAGGACAAACGGTGCCGCTGATCTGCAACAGCGATCAGGGAAGTCATTTTACCAGTCCGCAGTATTGCCAGCTGCTTGCAAGCGGCCAATGTCCAAATCAGCATGGATGGCAAAGGGCGAGCCCTGGACAACATTTTTACCGAGCGGTTGTGGCGAACCGTGAAGTATGAGGAAGTGTACATTCACGACTATACCTCACCACGCGAGGCACGTCAGGCATTAACTCAGTATTTCGCGTTTTATAATCAGGAGCGCCCACATCAAGCGCTTGATTACCAGACTCCTGCTGAAGTGTATTTTCACACAGCACACCTGAGCAAAGATAGTCCGATTAGTACCTGAAAAGGAGAAAAGTAGCTCTTAGTTGAGCCGCTTTTTCTGTCTTGACACAGTGGGCCACCAGCCCTATGATAACCTTTGTAGCACAAAAAATTTAAATGAAGAGAAGGTTAGCTATCAAGTGCCTTTCTCTTCATTTGTGTTTATTTCTTCTAAACCTGGTATATGTACCTTTCCAAGCATGCAATCCAACATTCCACCGAGTTTCTTGAGCTGCTGGTCGCCTGATCTAAACTTCAGTGCGGTATTCACGCCCCATACTGATAAATTATTGATGAACGGATATAATAATGGGTGGGGAACAAATGCACGATGCACAAGCCGAATTCAAACCCAAGCTTTGTCTTAAATCTATGAAGCCCATCAGCGTTACTCTCAGCCTGGATTGAACTTAGACCATAACTTACCACACGACATTTTCGCTCTACTAAACAATGGGAAAGAACACTATACATTAATGCATCATTTGGTCTGTAACATAACATAGAATCTGCCGAGTAACAACCAAGCTCCGCGCAATCATCTACAGCAGTGATAGTTAAGAATGCCGCCAGTTCAGTACCTCTCCAGGCGCCTAGAAAAGTGACTTCAGGCAAACTCGCTCGGATACCTAATTGCCTTCGAAACTCATCAGGGGTGCCATCACTCAAACCGGCCCTGCGACGAGTATCACAAAAGGCTTGTGCACCATTCATAAGCATCTGCTCGGCAGTGAGGGGTACTATAGAAAGTTCTTTGAGTCCCCTACGTACATTACGACGGACTGGTGGCGCAAGCTTATCCAGCGCATAGGACTGATCGGTGCAAAGATAGAGCCAGGCATTCGGAGCATGACGTTCATCTGGCTCTAAAAGATAACTAGCTATCGCAACTCGCCCTCGCCAAAAGACACTCCGAAGCTCATGACGAGTTGGTTGAGTGAGATGAAATGTCGGATAGGCATCATAGCACCGAATTCGTAGCCAGCCCAGTAGGTGCCTTTATTACCCGGCAGGACCCGAACTCCATTTCGCGCCTGATCCAAGGCATAGTCAGTTATCGACTTATATATTGTTTCCACAAACTACTTCTCCAAGATTTCGTGATACAACTCGATCAGTCGTTGCTTTTCCTTTCCCAACAAAGCTCGTTCTGAGCTACTTCCAGAGCGTTAAACCGCATTTGTTCATAAGCTGCACAATTTGCCGCTATATCATTGATCGCCTTGCCAATTTCCTCAGGAGTAATGGATGAAACAACCTGACCTACTCCATAGGTTTTTACAATATCTGCTACGGCATCAAGTTGCGAAGTAAGAACGGGTAAACCCGCCATAAGATATTCAAAAAATTTGTTCGGTAAGCATAATTGAATGTTCTTCGAAACATCAGGCCGGTAGAGGATTAAACCAATATCCGCCGAAGCTGTCCACTCTAATAGCTCTTCGTAAGGAACAGGAGGAATAATTTTGACACGATCAGCGACTCCTTCATATTCGATGAGAGCCTCTAGTTGAGTCAATATAACTCCAAAGGCTTTCCCCATTATTACAATTACAATGTCCTTTTCAAGAAATTGAGCTGATTTGATCAAGATTTCAAGTCCTCGATCGTTTTTCAAATATCCCTGAAAAAGGGCAATACGCATCCTGGGGTTGAGACCAAGATACTGTCGTAATCGATTGCTTTTCAGGCCTGGTTGGTATGCTGGAACGTTTCGAATAACTGATATTTCTTGGCGGTGATATCGCTTACGAATTTCCTGGGCAATAGGAGAAGATACCGTTATCACTTTTGTACAACGTGGCATAATCCAGGTAATCAGAAAAGAAAGTAACTTGAGGAGCCAACTAGACTTTATGCTCATCGCATTTAAAGGAAGCTCATGAGCGTCGAGGATAAGCGGTTTCCGGCGTAATAGCGCTGCAATATAGCACGGAAAAAGTCCGGATACATCATGAGCATGATAGATATCAGCAGGAATAGACATTAGATGAAACGTGCTACATACAAGTATCTTTGTTGCTCTAACTAAGGACCAACGGGCAAAGCGTGTGGTGAGAAATGAATTTGACACCAGAACATGCCTAACATCTAAACCGTGAATTTTTTCCTTTACAGGCTGGTTGTTTGCTCCTTCGATATCTACAATTGAGACGGCATATCCGGCATCGCGCAGGGCCGTAGCCTCGCGCAATACTCTTACGTCGGAGCGGACAGTACTTAACACATTCATACCAATATTGACATGGTTCAGTGTCGTCACGACCTGCTTTGTTGATGATGCAGTAACCTGTGATGTTGATTGCAAATCTTTAACTCTCCAATCCCTTAAAACCTTTACGCCCCCCCTCAGCCAGCAAGGGAGATGAGATAGCGCCCAAAATCAGCCAACCTATTGCGGCCAGTGGCGGAAGAGTCCAACCATTGATGCTTAAGCTGTTGACACTAAGAGCTATAACTGCAGCAATACCCCCACCCAGTAGAAGACGAGTATCGGCATCCACCTGCATCCAATTGTGCCACGCCAACCACATAGCATAAAGCAGAAGGGCAAGAAACACAAAAAGGACGGGAAGGCCTGCCATAGCCCCCAGTTCAAGGTATGAATTGTGTGGATGCGCCAAAGGTTCATATTGTGCTGGTACCCTGTAAAGGTCTGTGCGCTGTAAATAGTTCGTAAGACCCAATCCAATGCCTGTCAAAGGAAAAGCTTTGATAACCTGCAGCGCCGTTTGCCAGGCGCCAACGCGTAAAGATACCTCCTGAGGACTTGATGCATGTTGAAACTGAAGATTGACTTCACTCGGAAAAACTATTATTAATATTATCCCCACAATCACTATCAGTATTGGAATCAGAATCAGATATCGCCCGCGTCCCGTAAAAAGGAGAAAAACAAGAATACCCGCTAAAGCCCCTATCCAAGCTCCAATACTATACGTGAACAACAGCGCAATTGACATGAGGATTATTTCCACAAAAAACAGGAGCTTTTGTAGGAAAGAGGTAGTCTCAATAAATAGGCAGAGCGGCAAGAAGATCATCATAGCGAAAAAGGTACCATTCCAGTCGGGATTTTGAAAGAATGAGCCAACACGGAATGCATTTGAGTTACTTAATTCAAAATTTGAGAATCTCCGCTAAAGCATTATTGACTCGCGCGGAACCGAATAACACTGTACCAGTCACATCTTGAACAATCGTATGTATAGCAAGCATTGTTCCCAATAATGCTAATACCTGAATAAGAATTTTCAAATGCTTCCTATCATTAGCAATAAGCATTCCCAGCCAGAATATCAACAAGGCCCCAAAAAATATGTTTGGATAATAGTAAGCCAAGTCATAGCGACCTAAAGCGCCTCGAATTGCGGAGCAATTCAAGTACGAGCAACAGACCCCACAACCATAAGACACGAGGAGCTACCCAGGGATATTCTGGAGAGCGTATAATAAACAGGAGAAAAAACAGCCCGATTGCAATTGCAGGAGCAACAATCTCCAGTCCTAGATACCAATCAATATAGATATGAGCAGCAATTATCAACGTAACGGCTAATCCATACTGGCGCAAAGCAAGAAGCAGGACAAATAACATCACACAGGTCACCAACGCAGTTGTAGAGATACTTAATGTTCCCAGTAAACCGCCGAATATTACAGCTATCGCTATGGCTAGCGCTGGAAAAATGAAAGAGACAAGCAACAAACTTTTTCCTCGCACCTTCGAGGTTTTTTCCCCCAGTACACCGCTTTTTATCACAACTACTTCTCCCTGTGAGCTAACCGCATCGTGGATACAACTCAGCTACATCTGGCATAATTCATTTTGTACGATGGCCGCTGGCAGAGTCTCTATCACGCGTTGGGTAGATACTTTACCGGTCAACTTCTCTGCGCATTGTAATCCGGCCGGTATTTTAGGCACTCGCTTTTGCAGGCCATGCGCATCGCTGGCAATGCAATGGATCAGTCCTTTTTTGAGGAGCGTTTCAGCTGAGCGCCGTACCGTCTTGCCCCAGAGATTGGTGAGGCTGCCTGCCGTCAACTGGGCCAGCACTCCCTGCTGTATGAGCGTTGCAAGCCGATCCGGGTTGTCCTGTATTGCCCGGTAGCGTTCTACATGGGCCAGCACCGGAACGATGCCGGCTGCTCGCAGTTCAAAGATGACGCGCTCGGTCTCAGGGATCCAGGTACTCGGCCACAACTCAAGCAGCAAGTAGCGACTGCCATTAAGTGTGGCAACGCGACCGGATTGAATATCTTCCACCAATCCCGGTTTAATGAGGACCTCGTGGCCGGCATAGAGTCGCAGTGGAATGCCCTGGCGATCAAGCGCGTATTGCAAATCATGCACACGCGCCTGAATCTCCGCGGCCGAACGCCTGGGAAATTCATCATTGTAATGCGGCGTGGCGATCGCACTGTGAACGCCTTCCTGTACCAGCACGCGCGCCAGAGCCAGAGCTTCGTCTACTGTCTCCGGCCCATCGTCGACGCCTGGTAAGATGTGCAGGTGCGTATCGATCATAAATCCCTATCTCTATCCAAATCCTCTACTCTACAGTGTACTCACAGCCAGAAATCGCCCGGCACTTATTGAGTGATTCAACACCCTCGATAATCCAGCTCCACATTCGTGTCCTGGTTCCAGGCTTCAGTAAGCGTAGCTGCGGATGCGCTCCCGGGAACAAGGCCTGCCGATCTACCGGTCACCCTTTCACACGCCGGAAGCTGCACCTGCACGTTTAACGTGCGCTGGATACCGGCCTGCCGCTGCAGCAGGTACTGGTAATGCCAGCCATTCACATCATTCCTGGCGACGCCATAACTTGTCCACACCAGTGTGATCGTGCGTGTTTGCCCGTAGACAAGTGTGAAAAAGCCCGCCCATACCTGATCGCCATAAGCTGTACTGGAACCGAGCGGTTGCCATCCTTCTTGCTCGGATAATTTGCTGCCAGGCGGGGTGTAGATACGCACATAATCGCGGTAAATGGGATGGCCATAATCGCGCCCTGGCAACGTCCAGGCATAAACGATGGTTGTGCGGTGAACGGCATTTCCATGTCCATCGATAGTCACCTGGTCATGTACCGTGTTCACGATAAAGCTATTCGCCTTATTGGGTGAGACATTGGCATCGACGATAAACAGGTGATCCCCTGGTGGCGCCTGTATCGTGTCATCCTGGTGCATAAGTTGCAGCACACGCTCCGCAGCGCCGTTATTGAAATAGATCTGCAAATCTTTCGTATGCAAGGAATCGACCAGGACATGAAGAAGCTTCGGCAGGGCTGCGGATGGAAGTTGCTGCACGCGCGCCAGGAAATGCTCGGCCAGCAGTTCCGTGAAGCGCTTGCGTTCCGAGGAATGCCCATCCGGTGAGGGGATGTAACTACTCCCTTCACCGGCGGCTGATCCACCCAACTGATGATAGTGGATCAATGCAACCAGGTTTTGCGGTGTCACCGTCTCACCATATTCCGGCACCGAGATGGGCCCGGTAATGGCGAGCGCATGTTGGATAAGCGCGGGAGTAATCGCGATCACCCCCTGCAAAGGAACATTGCCGCCCTCGGTCGTGTAGGCTCGCTCCGCGTATGCCGCCGTCGTAGGAAAATCCGCGCTGAGATTAGAGTCGCGCAAGCTCCAGCCCTGCGGCGACAGGTAATTCCTGAACCAGATATCCGCCTTCGGATAAGGGACATAATGGCCCGCCTGCTCGTAGGGATGATCAAGTAAAACCGTGTCGGTAATATGTGCGGATGCCAGGCGTCCCCCCGATAAGGTGGCAATGCCATAGTTCCCGATGAATCCGCCACCCGGCCTGAGTTCGGTCGAGTCAAGAACCTCGATCAGGTAATGCGCCGGCGTGCCGCCGATCCCCAGAACCGTTGGTAGTACCGGGAGCAGCCGCCCAAGAGTATCAAGCCAGGTCTGAACAGCAGGCAACTCAGCCTGGAAAGTGCTAAACGATTTTAGCAACCTGCGAGATAAACTGCACTTCGCCTGGCTGGATCGCACTCGCCTCGGCAATCGCCTGTTCGAGCATGCCCTTGACCTGCTGAAAATCCTGGTCGATGTTTGTTGAAATCCGCCATTGTAAGGCCTTGAGCGCCTGTTCCCAGTGGATTGCGAAATGCCTCCGCAACAGTGCCCAGCATGGCGCAGCCTTCAATGCCTGCCTGTGTTAGCCCGACCGCCGCAGATGCAAGGTGCTCGGCAGCACTCAAACGACCACCGTACACGGGGATAAGCGTACTTATGCCCGGCAGCGACTCAAGCCCTCCATCCAACTGGACAAAGCTAGTATGCGCAGCAACAAGCTCTTGCCGGACACGATCAATGGTAGCGGCATTCAAAAGGATTTTGCGATAACGTTCCGAACAGACTGGCCGCCGTTCGCAAGTGCTGTTCCCCCACGTCGCGCCAAAGCTAGATCGCGTTGATAATCGGCGCTGTAGGCCCGATACCCAAACACTGCCGCCAGACCCGAGCCGAGCAGAGCGACGAGTAAGAAGACCAGGACGAGCAGGTAAAACTTCCTGGTCCTGCGCCTCTTCCGCTTTACCCTTTGCCCGTTTAGCTCCATGGCGGTTCTCACCGGTACTGCTGTTTTCATGGAAGGCTACCTTGATCGCTTATGCGATGAATGAGCATTGCCCGCTTGAGCGCCTACCGGCGTGGCCGGTGACTTGGCATGTTCTGTACCCCGCTCTTCATCGCGGCTCTGAGCGTCGCTGCGATAGTAGTAATAGTAGTAGGAATAGGATTGATTATGGTGGCCATGGCGCTGCTTATTCATGACACAGCCAAGCACGCGAGCGCCAGACTGAGTCAGCAGCTCCTTCACCTGTTTCAGATGCTTTTTGTTGGCGTGCACCATATCGGCGACTATCAGCACCCCGTCTACCTTCGATGAGAGGATGCGGGCATCCGACAGGCCCAGTATAGGGGGCGAGTCAAAGATCACCACTTCCGCGCCACAATTCTGGAGAGCTTTGAAAAGACTCTCCATGGCCTTTGAATTGAGCAACTCCGAGGGATTAGGCGGCAGCGGCCCGGAGGGCATGACGCGCAAATTCGGGATGCCGACGGCATGAATGAATTGCTCCAACCCCGATTGTATATTTACCGAGTGCCCCGGCGAAGCGGCCCGGCGAGCTGGGTACGATAAATTGTGTGGCCAGCCGATGAACCAAATGCAGGGTTGCTAAACGCCAGCACTGCATTGCTCAGGCCCTGCCTTTCGGCGCCAAGGTTAAAAATCTGGTGCTGCGTCGGACGCCGCAGGTCGGCATCGACCAGCAGCGTATTCTTCCCGGCCTTCGCCATAAATATCGCCAGGTTGGCCGCGATAGTACTTTTGCCATCGCCAGGCGTAGGGCTTGTCAGCATCATGGTACGAAGCGGGGCATCGATGCCAGAAAAGCCGACGTTCGTGCGCAAAATGCGATAGGACTCCGAGTTAGAATCGTGGCCTTGCGGATTAATCATATCCTGCTTATCTGTAGACTTGCTACGCCAGACGGTTCCCAGTACCGTCCAGTTGAGCAGTTCCGAGAGTTCTTCCGGACTATGCACATGTGTATCCAGTTGCTCAAATAGCACCGCCAGCAGCATCCCCAACAATAAACCCGCTACCAGGCCGCCTACCGTGTTCAGTTTCACATTTGGCTGCGCGGGTGATAAAGCCGGCTGCGCAGGCTGAGCAATGCGCAGGAAATCCCCACTCTGCGCCTGGGCCGACTCAAGTTGAGCCAGTGAGGTTTCCCACTGGTCATAGTGCTGCTGCAAGCCGCTCAACTGGTTCTGCAGTACACGTCGATTCGTTCCCGGCTTCGCTCCCTGCGCCTGCAACGTGGCTATCTTGATTGCTGACATCGTTTATCTGCTGTTGAGTCGAAGCAATATCTTGCTGAATCTGCTGCTGCGCCTGGTTATTGTCCTGCTGCACCGTCTGTAACTGCTGCGCGATTAACGTATCGGCAATATCGTTCGCCAGGCTTAGCTGCCCGTGCTGGACTTGGATCCAGCACATCGATCTCGAAGAGCTGTGTATTGACTTTGGGTGTTGATGAGACTTCCCCGGCAAGCTGCTGCACCGTCAAACCAGGATAATGGGAAGCGACCTCGCGCAGTACGGGATTGCCGACCGCCAACTGCGCTTCTGTTTGCACAAGCTGGTCGCTCGCTAGCAGGCTATTGTAGTCCGAAACGTTGTTCCCAGATCGAATATCAATCTGTACCAGTACCGACGACTGGTAAAGGGGTGTTAAGAAGCTTGCTCACAATAAATGCCCCCAGCCCCACCACGACGAAGCAGGCCACGATTAGCTGCCAGCGCTTCGCTATTAATGCCCAATATTGTTCAAAAGTCACTTTATAGCCTCCTCATAAATCACAAGTATAGGTATTTACTCGATCATCGAACCTCTATCAGTTCAGGTATGCGCATCTTTTCAAAGAGCCGCTCGCGAAGCAGGACGGTATCCTCGCTCTGGAGGCATTCATCCAGGCCCAGCACCCATTCCTCAATCGTAGAAAGCGCCGGTAAGTCGTAGCCGTAAACTACGCTGAATATTTTATCGTGCATGGTGGAAACCAGTTCCTCGTCGGAGGCCACTAACGTCTCGCGCAGGCGCTCACCTGGACGCAAGCCAGTAAAGGTAATCTGTACGTCGTGCCCCTCGCGCAAACCACGCAGGCGGATCATCTTGATCGCCAGGTCTAGAATGCGCAGCGGTTCCCCCATATCCAGCATGTACAATCCCCCCTGCTGTGCGACGGCTGCCGTGGTAATTACCAGGCCGCAGGCTTCGGGGATGGTCATGAAATAGCGCGTCGTTTCGGGATGAGTGACCGTCACGGGCCCACCACGCTCGATCTGCTGCGCGAAGAGCGGCACAACGCTGCCCCGGCTGCCGATCACATTGCCGAAGCGCACGGCGCAAAAGCGCGTCTGGCAGCCGGAAGATTTCGCCAGCGACTGCACAATCAACTCTCCCAGCCGCTTTGAGGCGCCCAACACGCTGACAGGCGCCGCAGCTTTATCGGTGGAGACAAAGATGAAGCGCGCCACTTCATATTCACAGGCCAGCCGCGACAAATGATAGGTAGCAAGCGCATTGGTATGCACCGCCTGGTGCGGGAATTGCTCCATCAAGGGCACATGTTTATAGGCGGCCGCGTGAAAAACTACCCGGGGGTGAAAAGCTTCAAACAGGCGTGCCATTCCCCGCATATCCTTGATGTCGGCAATGTAGAGGCGCAGGCAGGCCGCATGCGGGTGAGATCGCAGTCCCTCGGCCAGGTCAAACAGTCCAGATTCGTTGGTATCGAGCGCAATCACCAGCTCAGGCTCATACTCCAGCAATTGCCTGCACAGCTCAGAACCGATCGACCCGGCGGCTCCAGTGACCAGAATGACCTGCCTCTTCAGAACCGCCTGCGCCTCGACAGAGCGGAGAGGAATCGCCTCGCGCCCTAAAAGGTCTGAGAGGTTTATTTCGTGGATACACCCGGCATGACCATTATGCGCCGGATGAAGCCCCATAACCCCATTACGCGCCAGACCGTTCATCGCACTCCCATCCCCTGTATGTAAAGACATCCGCCAACCACCTCTCCTAAATTTCCTGATATACTTTTATTTTCTGTGTGCTGCAACAATACTGCCAACCGCTGCTATGACATCCTCAACATCGCCATCGCTCATACCTGGATAAATAGGCAATGAGATCACCCGTTGATAGGCATCCAGTGCGCAAGGAAAGTCTCCCGGCTTCAACCCGTATGACTCACGATAGAAAGGATGCAGGTGCAGCGGAATGAAATGCACGCTGGTGCCGATGTTTCGCCCTGGCAAGCTCCTGGATAAACGCGTCTCGCCCAATAGTCAAACGCTCGAGGTGCAGGCGCAGCATGTAGAGATGCCAGGCGTGCTCGACGTGGGAGGGTTCGGGCGGCGTCTCCAGCTCGCGCCACTGCGAAAACGCCTCTGTATAGCGCTTCGCGATGGCTTGCCGGCGCTCCAAAAGCCAGTCGCAGCGGGCCAGTTGCTGCAGGCCCAGCGCGGCGGCAATATCCGTCATGTTATATTTATATCCGGCGCGGATCACCTCGTAGTACCAGGAGCCTTCAGCGCTGTACCTCTTCCACGCATCACGGCTGATGCCATGAAGGGACATCATGGAAGCACGCTCCGCGTATTCAGCATTGGCAGTGGTGAGCATACCGCCCTCGCCCGTTGAGAGCGTCTTCGTGGCGTAAAAGCTGAACGCCGTCAGGTCGCTCATCGAGCCCACCATTTGCCCGCGATATTTCGCCGGAAATGCGTGGGCAGCATCTTCGATGACGGGCAAATGATGCGCCCGGGCGATGCTGAGGATGCTATCCATTTCAGCCGGCAGCCCGGCGATATGCACCACGATAATCGCGCGCGTGCGCGGTGTGATGCTGCGTTCCAGTTGCGCAGGATCGAGATTGCATGTAACAGGATCGACGTCGACAAGCACCGGGCGCGCGCGAAAATAGACTACCACCTCCGCGCTGGCCGTGAACGTATAGACGGGCACGATCACTTCATCGCCGGGCTGCAGGCCAATCGCCTCGAGCGCGAGGTGCATTGCCGCCGTTGCCGAATTGACCGCGACGGCATACGGGGCATCCACCCTCCTGGCAAATTCGCGCTCAAAGCGCTTCGTCTTCGGCCCTGTGGTTAACCAGCCGCTGCGCAGGGTATCGACGACCTCGTCGATCTCCGCCTGGGTGATATGCGGTACGGCAAAGGGCAGAAACTCAGAGCGTGCTCGCCGCGCACCCGCAACTGCTATCCCTCCGTTCATCCTCTCTATAGGGAGATTTTTATCTTCCATGAAAGCGAAATACCTCAACTAGTGTTTTGAAAATAATGGCGAGATCTAACGAGCATGAGCGGTGTTCAATATAATCGAGATCATATCGCATCTTTTGCAGTTCGCTCCTATCTCCCTCGCCATATCCGATCATCACCTGTGCCCACCCGGTCAGACCGGGTTTCACGGCCAGGCGACAGCGGTAGGATGGATCGATTTCCTCCATCTTCCTGGCAAATACTTCCCGCTCAGGGCGGGGGCCGATCAGGCTCATATCCCCTCGCAGGATATTGAAGACCTGCGGCAGTTCATCCATGTGGGTCGCGCGCAGGACGCGCCCGACCCTCGTTACGCGCGAATCGCGTTCGACCGCCCAAATCGCCTGGCCACCGCTCTCGGCATCCGGGCGCATAGAACGGAATTTATAAATTCGGAATAGCTTCCCCCGAAATCCCAATCGTTCCTGGCTGTAAAAGATCGGACCCGGCGAATCCAGGTAAATGAGCAGGGCCATGAACGGCAATGTCAAGAGCATCACCGCTGCGCCCAGCAGCCCAAAAAGGAGATCCAACGCGACGTACCAGCATGAATAAAGCAGCGTACTCCGGGGTTCAAGCGACCACTGCTGGTCGAGCTCCCTCCGAGTGTAGTGCTCTGAAACCTCACCCCTAACGATTTCGAGAGTGCCCGAACTACGCTCCTGAAGATTTGGCAGCATAATCTACCTCCTTCCTCCCAACTTCGTCACCAAACATTTTCATTATACCTGCGTCGAGAAAAGCCGGGCCTTTCCCTCTATACCTGGCTTTTCTCGACGCCTGCCACAACCGGCGTGCGTTCCACGGCTAACTCGAAACGAGACGTGTTCCCTCCAAGCAGGCCGCTGATATGAATTTCAAGTTCTTCCACCAGCTTCTCACGGTCGAAATGCGCTTCGACAAACGCACGCCCCCGTTCGCCCAGCGCCTCGGCCACTTCGGGATGCTCATACAGGTGCAGGATCGCGGAAGCCAGCGCGCCAGCATTCTCCGGTTCCACGTAGACTGCCGCGCCCGCCTCCTGCTCCACCATCTGCGAGCTTCGCCATCGATCGCAAGTATGATTGGACGCGCGCACGCCATGATCTCGTACATCTTGGAGGGCAGCGCGCCTCTGAATAGTGGGCATATTGCGAAGTGGAACCAGGCACACATCAGCGCCCGCCAGCACCAGACGGCATACGTTCATGCGGTTGTGGATCAAGAAACATAACATTTGTGAGATCCTCGCGCTCTGCCTCGTCCTGTAAACTGGCCTTTTCACTCCATCGCCAACGAAAACGAAGGGATGTCCCGATATCGCGAACTTTTCGAGCGGCATCGAGTACAGTCTCAAACCCTACACAATCCATGGGTCCCCGCGTACAGCACCGTGAAGCGCTCTCCCAGCCCAGCACCTCGCGCGCCTCCTGCATGGTAACATTGGATAGAATTTGCCGGTAATGTTACGCCGTTAGTCAAAAGAAAAACACGCGCCACGGTGCACAGCCCACGCTCGACAGAGTATCTTACGGATATCTTCCGTTACGGCCCAGACAAGGCCCGCGCGCCGGTAGGTTGACCACTCGAACCATTATGCCAGTTGGATAAAGAAGCATTGCGTAAAGTACCTAATTGAACGGCTACGCAGGCCAGAGGTCGGCTACGGTGAAGATGAAGGGACAGCGCTTCCCCCTGGCCAGCAGGCGACCACCGATGGCGTCGAAGAGCGGCGGGGACTCGACGATAACCACGTCTGGCCGCCCAACATCCCTCCATCCTAACAGTGGAGCCAGGCACCCGAAGGAAAGCTGCGCCAGGATGCGCTTCAGGAAGCCTCTATTCGGCGTTATGTAGCTCCATACTCGCACAATCCTCACCCCCTCGCGCACCTCGCGGCGGATGAGGCGGCCACGATACTCCGGCGGGACAATGCCGGTAGGAAAGTTAGGAAACGTCGTAAGTACTGTGACCTGGTGCCCGCGCCTCACCAGGCATTGCGCCGTTTCGCTGATGCGAATGGCAGGCGCCGTTTTCTCAGGTGGATAATAGGGAGTCATAAAGAGTATATGAGTCATAAATTATTCCTCATCACCAAAGCTCCTCGCAATACGCTCTGCCGCGTCTCCCTTTCCAAAGGGAGCGGCGTTGGCCGGCGCGGGCGCTGCCCGGTACACCGCCTCCACTATTGACTGCCAGCGATGACCCGCGAGTGTATTCCAGCCCAGATCGACAGTTTCCGTCCACTCCGTCTCTTCGCGCAGAGTGACGCAGGGCACGCCCAGCAAAAAGGCTTCCTTCTGCACACCTCCCGAATCGGTTAAAACGCGGTACGCGGAGCGTTGCAGCGCCAGCATATCGAGGTAGCCGAGCGGCTCGATGAGGTGAATGTGTTTGCCCCAGCGGATGTCGTACCCCTGCACCTTGTGGCGCGTGCGTGGGTGCACGGGGAAGACCACGGGCATCTCGAGGCTGTTCAGCGCGCATGCGATAGCATGCATCGCTGCCGGGTCATCTGTATTCGCCGGGCGGTGAATGGTCACGAGGACATACGAACCGGCGTACTCGCCCACACGTTCAGATATGCCGACCGCCGCAAGCAGCCTGTCGATGCGCGCTTCCAGCTCCGGCCTGACCTGCAACAGCACGTCGTACATTACATCGCCCACTACCTCGACGCCTCGCGTAATCCCTTCCCGCGCGAGGTGCGCGTGCGCTGTTTCGGTCGGGCAAAAGTGCCGCGTAGAGAGGTGATCGGTGACGATGCGATTGATCTCCTCGGGCATCTCGCGATTGAAGCTGCGCAGCCCGGCCTCAACGTGCGCGACCGGCAGGTGAAGCTTGGCAGCAGCCAGGGCGCCGGCCAGGGTCGAGTTGGTATCGCCAAAGACCAGCACCCAGTCGGGGCGCTCTTTGAGCAGCACCTGTTCGATGGCGGCCAGCATGCGGCCGGTCTGCTCCCCATGCGGTCCCGAGCCAACCTCCAGGTTATAATCCGGGCTGGGAATGGACAATTCCTCGAAGAACTGGGCGGACATGCGGTAGTCGTAGTGCTGCCCGGTATGAATGATGATCTCCTGGTGTTGGCGTCGTAGCGCATGACTGACCGGCGCCAGCTTGATGAACTGCGGACGCGCACCGACGATTGAAGCGAAGCGCATCAACCATTCCCTCCAACTCTAGCAAAGGGAGAGGTCGCGGTCGCCTCCTCTACTGATCGCGGTTGGACGCCGTCACCGATGGCGATGTAACGTATGCCCAGCGCCTCAATTGCCTCGCGGTCGAGCGCGCGCCGGCCGTCGAGCAGTACCCGACAGCGCGAAAACGCGCGAAAACTGGCGGGTGTATATACTGCATGCTCGGACTGCAAGATGATTGCCTGTACATCCTGCTCAGCGCCATCGGGAAGCGGCGTGTAACCCATTGCCCGTAGTTCAACGTCGCTGTAGAGCGGGTCCTCGACGTAGACCGCCGCATTGTGACGCGAGAGCGCCTGCTGCAGCAGTTTCGCGCTGGTAAAGGCCGTCTCCCGCACACCCCCGCGATAGGACACGCCCAGTATGAGCACCGCCTGACCGCTCAGTGTCCCGACCTCCGCCTCTACGCGCTGCACCGCGTACTCCGCCATCGAGTCGTTGATCTGGCGCGCGGCGCGCGGCAAGAGCAAGTGCGACTGCTGCGGCTCCTCCTGGTCCAGCTCTACCTCGATGCAAGCCCTGCATGAGGAAGTAGGGATAGACGGGGATACAGTGACCGCCGACGCCAACGCCGGGCGTGTGAATGTGCGAGTAGGGCTGCGTATTCGCCGCCGCAATCGCCGCTGCGACATCCAGGCCATGCGCGTCGGCATAGCGCGCGTATTCGTTCGCCAGGGCGATATTCACATCGCGATAGGTTGTCTCGATCAGCTTGACGAACTCGGCGTCATTCGTCGAGAACATGCTAATTACCCCGGCATCCAGAACCGAGCGATAGAAAGAGACCGCCGCGGCGGTGCTCGCTGCGTCGATGCCGCCCACGACCTTGGGATAGTTCTGGAGGTCGCGAAAGATATGCCCCGACGAGACGCGCTCGGGGCTATAGGCGAGGTAGAAGTCTTTACCGGCCTGGAGGTGCGATGCATGCTCGAGGATAGGCCGGAATCGCTGCGCAGTCGTCCCCACGGGCAGCGTGGTCTCGTAGATCACAAGCGTGCCGGGCCGCAGCCCCTCGCCGATTGAGGCGGTTGCCGCGTCGATCCACTCGAAATCGGCCCTGTGCTGCTCGTCAACGATAACCGGCACAATCACTACAACAACATCAGCCTGCCGCACCGCCCAAACAGTATCCTGCGTGGCCGAAAGCAAGCCCATCGAGACCAGCGAGCGCACCTCATCAGCAAGTCCCGCTTCCTCGCACACGTGTGATTTTCCGGCATTGATCGTTTCGACTACGCCGGGATTGATATCACAGCCGATGACCGCGCGTCCACGCCGCGCGTACTGCACCGCCAGGGGAAGGCCTATCTTCCCCAAACCCACAACAGCCACCAGCGGGGCCGCGCGCTTCATGTCGATTGCTCCATCTTGCATGCTACGCCTCCGCCCCAACTTCGACGGCTACTTTCATGTCGCGTACCGCACGTAGCTCGTGGACGGACGCGCCGGAGAGTTCGATGGCCGCATTTAAGACCGCCAGCCCATCCTCCCCCGTCACGGAGGGAAGCGTATCGTTGCGAATGGCGGCGATGACATCCTCGTACTCCAGGCGCAACGGCTCAATCTTCTGCACCTTGAGGCGCGTCATCGTGCCTTCGCTCACGCCGGTCAGCGCGCGCATGGTATCCCAGTCGGTCGTTGAGTAATCATTCTCATAAAAGTACAGGTCCTGCGTCAGGTAGTTCACGAGATACATTCCCCTGTCGCCCGTGATACTGAGTTCGCGTACCTTCGTGGGGGTGAGCCAGTTCACATCCAGCACGCCGATGGCGCCGTTAAAGAAGCGCAGCACGCCGAGCACCAGGTCTTCATATTTATGATGGATGCGCTGCTGCGTCTCCGCATACACGCGCTCGATCTCCGAGCCGGTCAGGTAGCGCATTACGTCCAGGTCGTGCGTCGCCAGGTCGAGCGTCACCCCCACGTCGCGAATGCGCGGCGGAAACGGGCCGAGCCGCCGGGCGTGCAAGTGAAAGACCTTGCCGAGCTCGCCTGCCGACAAACGCCGCTTGACCTCGACCACCGCCGGGTTGAAGCGCTCGATATGCCCGACCGCGATCTTCGCATTCCTGAGATGTGCCAGCGCAATGAGCGAGAGGGCCTCGTCGATTGTACTCGTCATCGGCTTTTCGACCAGGACGTTGATGCCCCGGTTCAGAGCAAACGAAGCCACCTCGTAGTGCAGGTAGGTCGGTACGACGACCGAGACGAGATGGGGCTGTGTCTCCTCGATCATGCGGCGATAGTCGGCGTAGCCGGTGACGTGAAAGCGGCTCATGGCGCGTTTCAGTGTCGGTTCGTGCGCCTCCGCGATGCCCACGAGCTGCACCTCATCTTCGGCAAAATCACGCAGCAGCCGCAGGTGGTTCATGCCCATCATACCCGCGCCGATAACAGCAATCTTTATGAGCATAGCGCGAGCACCTCCCTCGCAATCGTTTCCAGGTCATGCTGGCTCAAGGCGGGATGTACCGGCAGCGAGAGCACCTGAGCGGAAGCCCGCACTGCCTCCGGCAGGTACTGCACGTGCGCCTCGACTGGCCGTGTCTCCGTCATGGTTGCCGCGCCGCCACTTGCGAGCGGACCGCCTGGCACGGGCGTTACCCTCGTGGCCTTCGCATCTTCCGGCAGCGCTCCGGCTATACGAAATAGGTCCGGCGAATCCTCGTAAAAAGGCTGCCTGTGAATGGGGCAGGGATAATGCACAGCGGTAGCTATACCTCGTTCGAGCAGCTTCGCGGCCCAGTCGTCGCGGTTATGCTCCTGAGGGACGCGAATGGTGTACTGGTGGAACGCGTGCCGGTAGCCATACTGGACGGTTGGGATCTGCACCGCCGCCCCGAGATGCTCGTTCAAATAGGCCGCGTGCGCGATACGCGATTCGGTGAACTGCTCAAGCTTCTCGAGCTGCGCCAGGCCGAGGGCCGCCTGCATCTCGGTCATGCGCAGGTTGAAGCCCAGCGCGGTATGCACGTAGCGCTCCTGCTGGCCGTGACTGCGCAGCAGCCGCACCCGCTCGGCGATGAGCTCGTCGTTTGTTGTGACGATGCCGCCTTCGCCCGTGGTGATATTTTTCGTGGGATAGAACGAGAAGCAGCCGGTTCCAAAGCTGCCGACGGGCTTGCCGTCGATACTGGCCGCGTGCGCCTGGCAAGCGTCTTCGATCACGACCAGGTTGTGCGCGGAGGCGATAGCCTGCAGGCGCCCCATGTCGCATGGATTGCCGTACAGGTGCACCGGCAGGATGGCTTTCGTGCGCGGCGTGATGGCGGCCTCGACGAGCGCCGGGTCGATGTTGAAGGTGGCGGGGTCGATATCGACGAAAACGGGGGTCGCGCCCACCAGCAAGATCACGTTGGCGGTAGCAGCGAAGCTGAACGCGGTAGTGATGACCTCGTCGCCGTAACCAATCTCATGGGCGATCAAGGCGAGATGCAGGGCGGCGGTCCCAGAAGATACCGCTACAGCGTGGCGCACCTGGCAGCGTTCGGCAAAACGCCGTTCGAAGGCGGCTACGCGCTCGCCTTGCGCTAATCTGCCAGAGCGGAGTACCTCCAGAACAGCACCTACTTCCTCCGCTCCGATGAGGGGTTGTGCAATTGGAATCATATCTCTATCCTTTGAGGTCCCGGCCTCGGGGCAATTTTCATGGTTGCGCCCGCGTCCCCGCGGGAGTGTATTCCAGCAGCGTGATGCACAGGCGGCAGGCGCTACAATAACCAACCAGGGCGTCCGACTGTTGTTCGACATCGGCAAGGCGCTGCCCACAGCGGCACACATAGCCGTGCTGGCGTGCGGGATTGCCGTAGACCAGCGCGTAATCCGGCACCGGGCGGGTCACCACCGAACCGGCGCCGATCATGGCGAAGCGGCCGATGGTACTATTGGGCAAAATAATCGAGCCGGCGCCAATCGACGCGCCATAGCGAACGAGCGTGGTTCCGACCTGCCAGTCCTCCTGGCCTTTGACCGCCCCCTCGGGAGTGATCGCGCGCGGCTGCATGTCGTTCGTAAAGCAGACATGCGGGCCGACGAAGACGCCATCCTCGATGGTGACGCCGTGAAAGACCGAGACATTGTTCTGAATTTTGACGTGGCTGCCAATTGTCACGCACGCATCAACGTACACATTTTTACCGATGTTGCAGTCAGAGCCGATGCGTGCGCCCGCGCGCACCTGCACCTGGTTCCAGAGTGATGTACCGGCACCGACGACAGCATGCGGGGATACTTCTGCAGTGGGATGGATAAACACCTGTTCCACTTCTCACCTCCCAAACATCACCATACCTTACCCACCAGTGGATAATTCGCGGTAGTAGCGTTCCGTACTTGCCATACCTACTACCCAGTGTAGCAGCACTTTCAATAGATAGTGCTCGATACAACGTTCTGCAACGTTTCGTAACATCACGGCGTATCCTTAAATGTAAGATCACTTCAGCCAGTTTGGGCTATTTTTCAAAACCGGGCGGCCTGAAACGTCGTATTAGTGAGTGGATACATGATTTTGGAAGATAAGGTCTGAACCTGATTTGATCTAGGGTAATTACCTGATGTGATTGGTCTGGCTCTCTAATACAATAGAAACAGCAAACATAGTTCAGCACATTTCTCACCGCGTGACGTGTGCTAACCACGGAGCCAAACGGAGGAGTCCGGCAGCTGATTTTGTCGGGGAAGTTCCCCAAAGGAGCGTGGAAAATGGCCATCATGAATCCTACGCGGGAAGCGCCTGGCGCGCTGGTAGACGCTAAGGTTCCAATGCTTCCCGCAACCACCAAGGGCATCAAGAGCTCGCTTTTCGACGACCCCATTACGAGGCGCGATACAGAGCCATTAGTTGCGTTACCCAGACCTGGAGGAGGACTTCCAGGCGACACATACGTAGATGAATCTGATGAATTTGAGGAGCCAGGCGAGAGCGACCTCTTCGAAGTACCTCCACGTACGCGTCGTAGTCGCGATACCAGCGCTCGCCATACCAGCGGCTCTGAAGATGCTTTTCAGAGCTACCTGCGTGATATTCGCGGCCTCGGCCTCTTAACCCACGAGGAAGAAGTGAGCCTCGCTCGGAGAGCCGCGGCCGGAGACGCCATGGCGCGCCGCACCTTGATCGAGTCTAACTTGCGCCTGGTGATCGCCATTGCGCGGCGCTACACCAGCACTGGCGTCCCTCTGATCGACCTTATCCAGGAGGGCAATCTTGGTTTGATGCGCGCTGCCGAGAAATTTGATTACCAGCGCGGCTGTCATTTCGGCACCTATGCCACCTGGTGGATTCGCCAGGCGGTGAGCCGCGCTGCCGGCGAGCAGTCGCGCCTGATCCATCTGCCGGAGCACGTCGCGACGCGCCTGCGCAAAGTCCGGCGAGTCGCCGCCCAGCTCTCACAGGAAAACGGCCTCGATCCCTTGCCTGAGCAGATTGCCGAGGCATGTAATCTCGATCTCGGTGAAGTCGTTGACCTGCTGGGTATTATCGAGCAGCCCGTCTCCCTCGATGCCCCGGTAGATGACGAGGCCCGCTACTCGCTGGCGGATACGCTGGAAGACAGCGCCGCGCCTGCGCCCGCCGAAACCGCCTCGCGCCACCTGCTCGGCGAAGAACTGCACCGCGCACTGGCCACGCTGACACCTCGCGAACGCTCCGTCATCACACTGCGTTACGGCATCGGCGATGGGCGCAGCCGCACCTTGCTCGAGGTCGGCAAAGAGCTGGGCATTTCGCGCGAACGCGTGCGCCAGCTCGAAGTGGTCGCGCTCATGAAGCTGCGCGGCATCAGTGGCAACGCGCGGCTGCAGGAGTGTGTGTAAGGCATTTCCTTTGTGAGATTCTACCTCGACGAAATGACAAAACTGTGCTACACTGCTTACAAACGCTGAGCAATACAAATAAGCAAGATAGATATGTAGCAACGTTTTTAATCATCGACGAGTAGAAGCTCACAAAGGAAGGTGTGAACCCATGGCAACCTGTACATCCTGCGGGAATGATGTCACCGGAAAAAAATTCTGCCCGGAATGCGGCACACCAGTGCAGCCGACCAATCCACCGGCGAATGTTTCGGCCGGGTCCGTTTGCCCCCGCTGCAACACTTCTAACAAGCCGGGAGCGTCATTCTGTATGAACTGTGGCTCCTCGCTCGCTGCCCAGAGCGTAGACCCTACCGCTCAATCGCAGCCTGTAACCCGCCAGTGTACGTCCTGCAATGCGGAAATTCCGGTTGATACCGCCTTTTGCACCAACTGTGGGCAGAGCATGCAAGCAGCAACTCCTGCTCCTGCGACCGCTGTAGCGGCGACCTTCTACTGCGGCAATTGCGGGAAGCAGAACGCGCCCGAAATGCGGTTCTGTGGAGGCTGCGGCTCGCCGCTGACCACCGGCGCACCCGCTCCAATGACGCAGACAGCGTACCCGCAAACGGGGCCATACGGGCAGCCCTCCCAGTATAGCCAGCCACAGTACACCACGCCGTATCCTCAGAATCCACAATACGCCCAGGCTGGCCAGCCCTACCAGCAGCAGTATGGGCAGATGGGACCGGGAGGCTATCAACAGGAGCCCATGCTTGGGCAGCAGCCGATGGTGCTGCGCTGCCCGACCTGCATGGCTATGTCCCCCGTTGGCACAACCAACTGTACTAGCTGCCACACCAGCCTGGCGGGCATCGTCCCAACTCCCGCCGGTATGCAGCAACAGGGGCAGATAGGCGGCTTCGGTAATTTCATGCAGGGCAGCGGCGGCAACATGGCCATGGGAGCGCTGGGCGGCGCGGCCGCCGTCATCGGCGGCGAAATGCTCCTGCACGGCCTCGAACACGAGCATGGCTACGGCCGTGAGCGCCGTGACGAAGGCATGCTTGGCGACCTTGGCGGCCTCGCCAACGATATCGGATTGTTCTAACGCATCCACAGGGAGAGACGGCAGGGGTGGTAAGAGACAGCACCCCTGCCGTCTCTCTATCTCGATATACTTCATAGCTACCCAAAATGGCTACCCTTCCCCCCCCATTCCGTTGCTTACCGGGCGCAAACCGTCTATAATGGTGTGACGAACTTGAACGGTGACAAAGGAAAGCTTTTCTAATCGATGCATTATCAGCGCACAACGCTCCAGAACGGACTGCGGTTACTCACAGCGTCCATGCCTGGTATGCGTTCAGCGAGCATTGCCTTGTATTTCACAGTTGGGTCGCGCTACGAAACTCAAGAGCAGGCAGGAATATCGCACTTTATCGAACATATGCTATTCAAGGGGTCGAAACGATACCCTTCGGCCAGGCACATCTCCGAGGCCATCGAAGGCGTTGGCGGCATGTTCAACGCCAGCACTGACAAGGAGTTGACTGCTTACACGGCGCGTGTCCCCGGCGAATACCTTCCGACGGTTATGAGCGTTTTCGCCGATATGGTGCGCAGCCCCCTTCTTGATCCGGCTGAGCTCGAAAAGGAGCGAAACGTCATCATAGAGGAACTCAGCGCCACACAAGACGATCCACAGGAATGGGTACATCTGCTAATTGACGAGACGATGTGGCCAGGACTACCGCTGGGACGCGACGACGCGGGCAGTATCGAGACGGTGGCCCGACTGACTCGCCAGGATTTATTGCAATATCAACATGCATATTATCAGCCAAATTCGCTCATTATCAGTGTGGCAGGGAATATCGACACGGCAAGTGTAACCGATCTTGCCGAGCAGCTTTTTGGAGATTGGGAGCCAGGCGCGCGCAAAGAATGGCAGGAGAGCCTTCCGCCACGCGATGCCGCACGCGTGACGATCATCGAGAAAGAGACGGAGCAGGCCAATATCTGCCTGGGAACGCTGGGCCTGGCCTATACCTCGCCCGATTATTACTCGTTCATGCTCGCAAACGCGATTCTCGGTGAGGGGATGAGTTCCCGGCTGTTCCAGTCGATTCGCGAAGAGCGAGGCCTGGCTTACGATATCGGCAGCTACTTCAACAGCTATGCCGATACCGGCAATTTCGTCGTCAGCGCCGGCGTTGACCCGTCGCAAATCGAAGCGGTCGTACGCTCCATCATCCAGGAGTTTGCTCGCCTCATAGAAGAGGCGGTCCCGGACGACGAACTGGAACGTATCAAGGCGTACGTGCGGGGCAGTGTTCTATTGGGATTAGAGGGCACAGCGCAGGTAGCCTCCTGGCTCGGCAGCCAGGAATATTCTCGCGGCAAGATTTTATCGGTAGAGGAGATTGTAACGCGGATCGATGCCGTGACCGCCGGTGATATTCAGCGCATCGCGCAGCAATGCTTCGCGCCTGAATGGCGTCGCCTGGCAGTAATCGGCCCATATAAACCTGAGAGAGCAGAATATTATGGAAGGTTGCTCGAGGGTGGTGAATAAGACGCTCGCGGTTGAGAGATGCACGCGCGGTCATCTTCCCAACGGCGGAGCGAAACAGGAGATCGATTGCTATGGTGCAAACAACGCAAAAAACGCTTCGTGACCGCATTCAACAGATAGAAGACGCCATCAGCGCCGGTCAAATCGATGAAGCAATGGCCGATTGCCAGGAGATTCTGGCTCGCTACCCCGACGCGCTCGAAATCCAGCGCCTGCTAGGGGAGGTCTACCTGGCCCAGGGCCACCTGGAAGAGGCTCAGCAGACCTTCGACTGGATACTCATCAATGACCCCGAAAATGTGATAGTGTACTGTGATCGCGCCCTGATCTGTGAACACCAAAGAGATATCGATACCGCCCTCGATTGCTACCAGCAAGCCTACGAGTTGAGCCGCGGTAATAGCCAGATCCGGCAGGAGTTCAACGTCTTGAGCAAGAAGGCGGGCCAGCAAGAATTCATGCTCTCGCGCGCCGGTCTCGCACGGCTCTACATGCGCGGCCAACTCCTCACCCAGGCCATACAGGAGTGGGAAGCCGTACTTGCCGCCGGCCCCGACCGCCTGGATGCAAGATTAGGGCTGCTCGAAACCTACTATCGTGAGGGTCTCTACGACGAGGTCGAGCGCATGTCATCGCGCATCCTCGAAGAAGTTCCCCAGTGCTTGAAGGCTCTACTCTTGCTGGCGCACGTCACCTCCGCGTATAACATGCAGCGTGCCCGCGACCTGATCGCCCGCGCCGTAACGCTCGACCCTGAACTGCTGATGGCGCAGGATCTGTTCGGCGAAATCATCAGTAGCCAGCCCAACGACCCATTCCTGGCACTCATCGACAGGGAACCCATTGAACTGTCAGATAGGGCAACCATTGGCAACGGCAAATCCGTCGACTCCATCAATACGCTCCAGTATGCGGCGGTGGAGGTTGGGGTTGGTGCGTCCGGAGATGAGTATCCTCCCGAACACGTCTATAATTGGGATGATGTCGATAGCTGGAGCGAGTTGGATACACGCACCGTTCCGCAGCCACAATCAAGGACGCCCTCGAGCAGCGCGGTTGCTCCCGAAATTCCTGATCGTACGCAGCCAGCGCTCGATAAGCCGGTTGACGACTTCGACACGTGGGCCACACAGCAGGAAATCGACGATGATTTCGACCCCGCACTACTGGAAAAGCAGCCCTGGTTCCAGGCTGAGCAGATCGAGACGCCGGAGGCGCCTGGGACACGCGACGCACCGGCCATGCCGGCAGCCGCGGCTCCTGCGCCAGAATCTGAGTTCGCAAAAGAGCAGCCGGCAGCCGGCCTGAGCGATGATCCCTGGAACACTTTCGCGCCGAAAGCAGAAGAGCCCGCGCCCCCGGCCTGGCTCGATATGCTGACGAACTTTGAGCAGCGGCAGCCCGCGAAGCCAGCACCAATCCAACCCACGCCGAATTTCGAGCCGGTGCCTGAACAGGCCCAAGCGGCGCTACCCGTTCAACACGCACCCGAAGCGGCGCCGTCTGCAAGCCTGCCCTGGGGTCAAACCTTTGAGGCCCCGCCGGCGCAGGAGCAGCAAGATGTAGCCCCGTTCTTCTTCTCGCCCGATGATAAAGAGGAGGATATGGGCTGGCCGGAGTGGCTGAAATCGCTCGGCGCTGAAACGATGGAACCCGAACCCGCCGCGCAAGCCCCCGAAGTACAAGAGCCTGCCTATAGCGACCCCTGGGGCGAAACGCTTCAGGCGCCGCCGGCTGCGCAGCGCGAACAAGAGCCTGAACCCGCACATTTCGCGACCTGGGCAGACACGCCCCAGGCTAACCAGCAAAGCGTGCCCGAAGCCGACGCGACCCTCTCCTGGACAACTCAGATCGAGCAGCCGGCGCGGGCGACAACGACAGATCAGGAAGCGGCCTACGTCACAACCCTGGAGGCCCTGGAACAGAACTTGCTCACGCAGGGTTTCGTTCCGCTGCAACCCGGCTCGCTCTCGACCCTCGCTCAGGGCGCAACACCACCCGCGGCGACAGGACCGCTGTCCGCCACGCCCGGCGAAGTCTACCAGGATGCAATCCCGGCCGCCCAGGCTCAGCCATCCTCGCCGCCGGTGCCGGGCGCACAGCCCGAGCAGACCACGCCAGACGGTCAGGCCGCATGGGGTGAGCAGGAGTCGCAGGCGCCCGCAGGGCAGGCCGCCGCGAGTATTCAGCCCCAGGTACCGGACACCGCGAACGCGCCGGTCGAGGCTTCGCCTGCTTCCCCAGACGTTCCCGTCGCTCAACAAAATGCCGAGCAGGCGCCCGCGTATAGCCTGGATATGCTGCTGGACAGCGAGTTGGAGACGACCATGCGGCGCCCGGCCGTTCGCTTGCAGCCAGTGCCGGACACGGCTTCGCGGCCTGATCAGCCCTACGCTCAGGCCGCGAGGAGCATGGACTACAGTACGCGGGACGCCGATAGTAAGCTGAGTAACAAAGAGCGCCTGGTGAAAGGCTACCAGCTCCAACTGGCTGGCGCCTATGATAACGCGATGCAGGAGTACCGTACACTGATCCGCAACGCGCCCGAATCACTCGGCGAGGTCATCAGTAACCTGCGCGCTCTACTCAAGCTGGCCCCCAGGTACACGGCCGGGTATCGCGTACTGGGCGACGCCTACATGCGCCAGGGCGAGTACCTGCAGGCCATGGAGGCATACAACAAAGCGCTGACCATCGCAAAGAAAGCGAAAAACCAGAACCGCTAAGCTGCATCATTAGAAAGAAAGGAGATGGAGGTGGAAACTGTTCTACAGCGTTTAATCGACCTTGATGAGATCAGCGGAACTCTCATTATTGGCAAGGATGGCCTGATCGTCGCAGGCGCTCTACCTGGCGACGAAGAGGATATGCTGAGCGCCATGACGGCGGCGGTCTTCGGCTCCATCGCCAGCTATACCGCGCAGACCAACCACGGTGAGACGCGCCACGTCATTATCGAAACCGAGAGTGGAACGATACAATTTGCTGAAGCCGGCGATCTCATCCTGGTCGTAACAACCAAAGAGGTGAGTAACATGGGGCGTGTGAAGATCGAGATGAAGAAGGCTTGCCGCCAACTCGCGGAACTGGTGACAGCTTACTAGGATTTACTCAAACAGCAGTAGCAGATTCAGACGATCCAACAGGTTCTGTCTGGCCCGTTTGTGCTCCCGGCGCTTTCTTTTTTCCTTCAGCCAGACGCCAGCAGCTTGTTTTACTATGCAAGCAGCGATCTTGCTCCTCCCAGGTCAGAGGAGGCGTTCCTTTCATGCAAAACACCTGGTACATCGGCTCTCCCGCCGCCGCATCGTTGCCGGGGAACCAGCGTTCCCGATAGAACGGGCAGGCATTTTTATGTTTTCGCCAGTTAGAATTTTCAGATGGATGGATTTCGATAGTATCGGACAAGTAGTTATCCTTCCCAATGAAGTGCATGTTGTCATTGAACTTGCAGGTAGTATAACATATAACAAGAAGCGTTACTAGAAAAATTTCGGAGAATCTGCTTGATAGAACCGGTACCTGAAAATAAGAAGAACGAAGTACAACAGGCAGCGTTACCCAGTGACATAGCTCCCTGGACGTGGCAGCAGACCTGGTTTGCCATTGGCCTCACCGTACTCCCCTGGATCCTGCTCGCACTCGCACTCAATAGCCTGGGGAACACCTCTAACAGCGGCAGCGCACCGCTAGCCTTCCAGGTTGACCTTGTCAGCGCCATCATCACCTTCATACTGTCGAGCCTCATCGAGGGCGCATTTTTGATTGCCCCCTTCTACTATGCCAATAAGGCCTTTCGGGACATAAAGTCGCACATACGCCTGGCGCTGGCATCGCTGGGTTTTCGCGCATTTTCAGTACGCCGGGCCACAGCTTTGATCATCAGCTTCATCGTGCTCATCTTCGTCGTCAACATCCTCTACTCCGACATCATTACGGCCTTTCATCTCAACCTGCAAACCAATGACCAGGTGCTCCTGGCGCGCAGCAAACAGGCACCCATCACCACCTACGCGACGCTGCTCGCCGCTGTATTCATCGCGCCGTTCTGCGAAGAAGTGTTCTTTCGAGGTTTCGTCTTCCCCGGCCTGCGCCGCAAAATGTCCGTTGCCCTGGCCATCATCACGAGCTCCCTGCTTTTCGCCTTTGCGCACGCTGACGTTGGCTCATTCGCTGTGCTGCTGGTGATCGGGCTGATGCTGGCCTTCGTGCGCTGGCGCACCGGCTCAATCTGGCCGGGCATGCTGCTGCACATGCTGAATAACGCGATCGGAGCGGTGAGTATACTGCTGGTGATGTGGGGAGTGGTTAAGCCCTGACCCCACCTGGCGCCCGCAAGGGACGCCACTACATTTCATAACATACCAACATCCGAAATGTAGTGGCGTCCCTTGCGGGCGCCAGGCAAGCCTTCTGAAAGATCTGCTACTTTTTCCGCCGGTCCTCCACGCGCGCGCTGGCCGTCTTCGACTCGCCGCCGCTAGCGCGCGGCAGGCTATCGGCGGGGACAAGCTCCACCTTCGGCGAGTTGCCCGTGATGGTCTTGACCGCCTCGGACATCTCGCGACTGAGCGCCTGGCTGCGGGCGGTGTCGCTGATGACGGAGGCATCCTTGACCTCGACTTTGAGGTCGAAGGTATCGAGGCCGTCGCGCTTATCGACGATGATACGGAAATTCGCGCCCGTTTCGGGGAACTTCACCAGCGCGGCTTCCACCTGGCTGGGGAAGACGATCAGGCCGCGGATGGAGACGGCATCGTCGCTGCGGCCCTTGATGGCGGCGATCTTCGGATGCGTGCGGCCACAGGCGCAGCGCTCTTCCCACCACGTGCGCGAGAGGTCGCGGCTGCGGTAGCGAATCATCGCTGTACCGTCTGCGGTGAGCCAGGTCCAGACGAGTTCACCATCCTTGCCCTCCTCGACCCATTCGCCCGTGTCGGGGTTGATGCACTCTACCAGGAAGGCGTCCGCCCAGGCGTGCATGCCGTCGCGTACCTCGCACTCGCAGGTCATGCCGGGGCCGAGCAACTCGGTCATGCCGAACTCGTCGTAGGCGGTGATGTTGAAGAGCTCCTCGAGCTTCATGCGTGTCTCCCAGGGCCAGGGTTCGGCGCCGAACAGCCCGATCTTGAGCTGCGTGTCCTTGAAATCGATGCCGCGTTCGCGGGCTTTGCCACCGACGTAGAGGCCGACGGAGGGTGTCATACAGATGGCGGTGACGCCGAAGTCCACGATGAAATCGATCATGCGGTCGTACTGGCGCGCATCCGACCCCATGGGAATCGCCATAGCATCCATGGCCATGGCGCCATAGTGGAAGCCGAAGCCGCCCGTCGCCAGGCCGTAGCCATAGCAGTTCATCAGGATATCGCCGGGGCGCATACCGGTCATCCACAGTTCGCGCGCGTTCAGGTCGGCCCAGTACTTGATATCTTGCTTGGTTGCGAACACGGGAACGCTCTTGCCTGTTGTGCCACTGGTGGCATGAATCTCGACGGGGCCGCCCTGGTCGCCTGGCTTCTTGAAGGCCATGCCATAGGGATACGCGGCGCGCACCGTCTTCTTCTCGAGGAAGGGCAGCTTCTGGATGTCCTCCAGCGCCTTGATATCCGAGGGCTTGACCCCGGCCTCCTCGTACAGGTCCCGGTAAAACTGGTTGCCCGCGTAGGCACGTTCGACAATCGCCTTGAGACGCTCCAACTGCAAGGCTTTCAGCCGGTCCTTGGAGAGCGTCTCCATCTCTTCGTTGAAATACTTACGATCACTCATGCTTAAGATGCCTCCCGGTGTCAAAAATCCCACTCAAGCTCGCATCCCAGCGCGGCAGCGATACGCTCCATGTGGGTCATCACGTCATCGAGGTAGAGTTCTTTGTTCACCAAATCTACCGTGCCGTCGGGGTTAAAGTAGGTTGGTGGAAACGCGGGATCGTGTGGAATGAGACGCAGGCCGCGCGGCCCTAAATCCAGCCAGTTGCCGAGATCCAGGGGTTCTAAAATACTGCGAAGTCGGTTTTTATCCCTGCCTACTTCAAGAGGTAAGAGTACACAGGACACTGTCGTAAACCCATAATCCATGCCGGTACAGCACGTACCACGTCGCGGGCGAGTGGTGACGCACGCCTCCCTCTGTGCAATAATCCGCATCGCGCTCCAGCGCCGGTGCAGGCAAATGGTCAGGGAACATATCCAATGCTATTGTATCACCCCTATCATCGACAGTCCAGTTTTACACACGGCGATGTACATGGCAACCGCAAGGGTTGCCGTCGGTCGCCATTGTGATATCATTGAGCAAACAGACAGGAGCTTCTACTGCATGGCACAAACAACAACACTGGCGGTGATCTGGGACCTTGATGGAGTGGTCATCGACAGCGCGGACGAGCACCGCCGCGCCTGGCAGCATTTGGCGAAAGAGGAGGGCGTCAGCTTCAGTGACGTCGATTTCTGGGCCACCTTCGGCAAACGCAACGATGATATCATCCCACAGTTCTGGGGCAGCATTCCGGCGCAGCGCCTGGCGGAACTTGCCAATCGCAAGGAGGTCTATTTCCGGGAATACATCCGGGACACGGCGGCTTTCCTGCCGGGCGCACAGGAGCTGATGCGAGGATTGCACGAGGCCGGGTACCGGCAGGCGCTGGCTACTTCCACTCCCGTTGAAAATATCCAGCTTATCAGCGACGTGCTGCACCTCGAACGCTATCTCCCCGTCCTCGTCTCAGGCGAGGCGGTGGCTCGCGGCAAACCGGCGCCCGACATCTTCCTCAAAGCCGCCGCCGAGCTGGGCGTGCCTCCCTCGCGTTCACTGGTGATTGAGGACGCCGTGGCGGGCATCCAGGCCGCGCGCGCTGCGGGGATGCGCTGCATCGCCGTCGCCGGGGAGCGCGACCTGCCCGGCCTGCGCGCCGCCGACCTGGTAGTCAGGGATCTCAGCGAGGTTGATGTGGCACGCGTCAACGCGCTCTTCGGATTATAGCGGGTCGATCCTTACCGCGTCGAGCTCGAACCACTGCGGCCCGCTATCGACGGTGCCGAAGCGGAAGACGCCGCGCGGCGTGACGACCGCGTACTGGTTATCGAGCCAGGCCACGAATCCGAGTGGACGCGCCGGCGGCTGAGGCGCGCGCAATACCAGCTCTCCATCCACCCAGAAGAGGGCTTCCTGTGAATGCCACTCCAGCTCATAGGTATGCCAATCGGTCATCTCTACATCGAGCAGGGCTTCTTGCGCGCCCGTCAGGCGCTGCATCCAGCGCCCCGCTGGCCGTGAATCCCCGCTCAAGACGCCCAGCACGGTGGTCACTGCCAGCGGCAGCGCGGCCGCGACGGTGGACGGACGCATGCTATGTACGACCTGCGCCTTCCAGCCCCAGCCCGGCACACCCGGAACAAGCGCCATATTCGAGGGGGGCGAGGCGTAGAAGAACCACACGGCTTCGGGAAGCATAAGCGGGTCGCCTCGCACGGAGAAAGGATAGTTCCAGAAGCCGAAACCGGCTGTACCGCGCAACGTATGCGCCTGATCCGCGCTACCCGTCAGACTCGCGGCAGGCAGTGAGGCTCGGGCGCTGACCTCCATGCGCAGGGGCGGACGCCAGGGGAATTGCGAACGCGGCAGGCGCCCGTAGTCATCGATTTGCGCATCGGTATAGTTTCCCTGCCGGGCGGCGTCAAAAGCCATGCGCACCGTCGTCTCACCGGTGAGCAGCGTCCCCCCGCCGATACAGGCCTGGTGCCAGCGAAATGCGAGTGCTCCGTTAAAGTCATCGAACATAGCTGCTCAGCTTCTCTTTGCTATTCGGCAACAACGAGTCCTTCCTGCTTTTCCAGCGCCAGCAAATCCTCTTCAATGGCTTCCCAGACAAGTTGCTCCGCTTCGATATTCGTGATATGGCGCTCTCTCATCGTTTCCAGGACGCGGTTGCGGAAGTCGGCAAAATATTGTAACTGCCTGTCGTGAAGCGGCATCACCTGCAGCCTGATGTCGTCGGGAAGATAAAACTCCCCCGGCTCAAAGAGCAGGGCGACCAGGTTGGCGTAGATACGAACCAGGTTCAGACGGTATTGCGAGAGAAAATAGTTGGGCTGTGTGCTAGAAACCAGAATACATCCGGCAACTTTCCCGGATAGTAAGATCGGATAGGCGGCCGCGCTTAGTTCATACGGCACCTGGTGGGCTGGAAGCGGATTGGTACGGTCACGCACATCGTTGTTTTCGACTCCCCGGCACAGGTTGACGCAGTAGCCCGCCAGGGACTCAGCGCCCAGGAACATGCCTTTCTGTTCCATATTACTCTGCCAGGGAATGGTGCCATAGGCCGCCGTCTCGCGCAGGCTGCGGATGTAGGGACTATGGGAGGACTTCATGCACTGCACAACTGTGATCGCCATGCCGAGATGTTCCGGGTCGAGCAGCCCGACAGCTTGCTGGAGAATGAGATTACAAAGTGACCAGAAGCGTAAAGACTTTTGCGTGTTTGAACGCTCTGAGAGCACGCGCGCGAAGAATTCGCCAGGTATTACTTTAGAGGCATCGCTCGCGCTGGTGATTGCGGAATCCGTGAACTCTTCACCGAGTATTTCATAGAAGTATTCCCGGAACTCGGGCAGGACCGTGACGAGCTGCCGGAAGTTTTGTTGGCGCGGCTCGGATTGGCCCTCTACCCAGCGATTGAGTGTAATGGGCTTAATGCCTAACTCGTCAATGATGCGCTGCTTGAACCTGGGATCCTGGATGATTATTCCGAGCAGTTCGCGCCAATCCTTTGCATCCTCGTACTGCATTCTCATGTCCCCAGCTAGCGAAAATATGCTCTGTTGCGTTTCCTGTCCAAATGATAACAGGTCAGCCATTAGCCGTCAACCGCCAACGGCACAGGTTGTAGGCGAAATTTGCGGAATTCAAAAGTAGGGGCCGTAACCGGCTCCTACTGCTTCTTTTCGCTCACCTGCCCCTTGTTTCGCGAAAGAGGGTCGCAAACAGTACGACGAGCACCGCGACGATCAGTACGGGCCCGGCAATGACGTGCCCGACGTCAGGAGCAGCAAAGTTTATGATGCCGAGCGCTACGACCACGATCGCCACTCCGATCAGGATAATCATATCGCCGACGATGAAGTTATAGATAGCCTTGATGACTTTCATGAACGATCTCCCTCTCTCAGGCGCGCAGACTGCCGACCGGCGTTTCCCGGGCCTTAGCCGCTGCAAGCTGGCGGCGCTTCACCGACTTCAACCAGGTCACCAGTAGCAAGCTCGCGAGCAGGTAAATCGCTGCCAGGATGGGGATGAAGAGATCAGACAGGGGAGCCCAGCTATAACCGAAGCCTTCGCCGGCCCAGAACGTCCCAAAGGAGGTAAGCATGATGCCGACGACGAACTTCAGCGTATTTTCGGGAACCTTTGTCAGGGGCGCTTTGACAAGCCACCCGGCCAGGATCACCAGAATGCCGGCGGCAGCCGCACCCAGCGCGGCTGAGGCGATACCGCTGGAAGTCTCCGCTTTTGAGATGCTGCTGCCGAAGGTGATGACGATGAACGCGACCTCCAGGCCTTCGAGCAGAACCGCTTTATAGGAAAGCGCGACGCCGAACGGCTGCAGATTAGGTGCGATAGTCTCTCCTCGCGCGCGAATTTCCGCCATCTTCTCCTCGAAGATAGCCTCTTCGTCGTGCAGCGACTTCAACCCGCTGTAGCGCAGGATGGCCTTCTTAAGCCACTTCAGACCGAACAGAATCAGAATGATACCGACGAATAGCCGCAGCGCGTCGATCGGCACCAGTTGGACGATGGCGACTCCCAGCGTTCCTACGATGACCGCCAGCGTGGCCACCGCCGCGAACGCGCCGACGAGCGAGCTGCGCCAGTTGATGGTGACGCCGACCACCAGCACTATCGTCAAGGCTTCGACAAATTCAACAGCAGAGGCGAGAAAAGCTGCTGAAGCGATAGCCCATTGCATAACGTACTCTCCTTTACCGGGATAGTGAGAACAGGACGCGCACGATTACTACACGTGCGCTTAAGCGATATTGTAGCACACGCATATGAAGGAAGCGCGGGATATACCCTGCTTCGGCAGCCGCGAGCAGGTAGCCCTGCTCACTTCTTCGAGGCGATCAATTGCAGCCAGTTGCGAGGTGTGGCGTCAATGCCCATTTCTTCGCCGGCCTGGTAGACTGCGGTCTGCAGGGCAGCCGCGCCCAGGGGTAATGGCACACCAGGCAAAGCCCCTTCGATGAAGAGCCAGTAATGCCCTATGTCGCGCCAGGCATCGAGAGGGATTTCTCCAATTTCCTGGTACGCCTCCACGTGCTCGAAGCCGCTCTCTTTGAGCTGGTTCACGTATTCCTCGGCCGTCAGCCACTGCATAGCCATAGCCTTGGCGTCGCGCGACAGGTGCACATCGGGATGTTCGCGGCGCAGCCACCGAACCGCCTTGTTGGTCCAGAGCCGGTAAAAACGGTCTGTCCCTTCAATATAGGTGCCCTGGTAAAAGCCGCTGTTGCAGGCGAAAATGCCGCCCGGCGCGAGTATGCCGGCAATGAGGCGGAAGGCGGCGAGTTTATCGGGAAGCAGGTGGATAGCGTTACAGAAGAAGGCGGCATTGGCGTGGTTTACAAAACGCGGAAGGTCTCCGGTATCTCCCTGGATAAATTCGACGGAGACTCCGTCGCCCTCCAGCGGCTCCAAGCACTTTCTGGCCCTGCGCAGCGCCTCAGCAGAGGGGTCGACGCCGATAATGTGCGCGCGACGGTGTTTGCGCTGCATCTCTTCGGCGACCAGGCGCGTTACGGCTCCCGTTCCACAGGCCATATCAACGATGGTGAGCGGGGCGGTGCCAGGATAGCGAGCGAACGGCGTCAGCGCCTGGCGCACCAGCGAACGATTAATCTCTGTATAAAAAGGATATGAGGCGAAGGCCTCAAAGGTAAAGCGATTCGTTACCTCGGTTTCAATCAAGCTCATAGGTGCAGTCTCCTTTAGTGAACTGGCGTTTTACACTTAGAGCAAAACTGCATCCGATTTGTTTCACGAATATGTCAGATGTGCATCGCCATTCCGCCATCTACACCGATGATTTGACCGGTGATGTAGCCGGCCTCCGGCAAACAGAGGAAGTGGATTGCAGAGGCAATCTCCTCGGGCGTGCCGAAACGCCCCAGCGGCGTCACGTCGAGCATGGCCTGGCGCTGTTGTTCGGTCAGCGACGAGGTGAGTTCGGTTGGGATAAAGCCTGGAGCGATGGCATTGACCGTTATGTTGCGGCTGGCCATCTCACGTGCTGTGCTGATCGTCAGGGCGACGATGGCCGCTTTGGACGCGGCGTAATTGGCCTGCCCGGCGTTTCCCAACAGGCCCGCCGGTGAAGAAATATTGACGATACGCCCCCAGCGCGCCCTCATCATCCCACGCAGGGCGGCCTTGGTGCAGAGGAATGCGGAACGTAAATTGGTGTTGAGCACGTACTCAAAGTCCGCCAGGGACATCTGTATGATGAGCTTGTCTCGCGTGGTGCCAGCGTTGTTGACAAGGATCGACACTGTTCCCAGCGCGCTGGCTGCCTCGGCGAACAACCTGGTCACTTCCTCCTCCTGGCTCACGTCCGCCTGGATTGCGACGCATCGCCTGCCCAGCGCCTCAATGCTGGCACGCGCGTCTTGCGCCGCGCTTACTTTGCTGCGGTAGTTAATGATGATATCCGCACCGGATTGCGCGAGGCGCAGCGCGGTTGCCCGCCCAATGCCCTGGCTGCTGCCTGTGACAAGTGCAATCTTACCTGCCAGGGGCATATCGTGTTCTGCCATTATCCTACTCCCTGATATCACCATTATTACTCGGCCCGGTGTCTAGAGACGCAATGCATCACGTCCCTACGCCGGGCCGATTTATGGATGATCTCATTTCTATGCTAGTATAGCACAAGGAGCCGCGGGGCGACCGGATCGGTTAATTCACACGTGCTCGTTGCGTTCCGTTTTGTCTTGTCGTGGGAATGGCTGGACCAGCTTCAACGCAACTTTCCGGCGAATCGGCCGGAAGATATGCATCAGGGCGGCTATCATCTGACGTTTGCGGCAACAGGAGTGGAGCCTCGAGTACCTGCTGGATCAGACCGGGCATAATGCCCGGGTTGGAAATGGGAGAGAGCAAAGCCGGCAGGCGCGGCATCGTGCTGTCGATCTCAGGATCAAGCAGCGTGGTATGGTCAAAGTGGGCCTCGTAGAATCTGCTGAATGGTGAGGCTGCGCGCGCCGCGCAGGTCGGCCCCGTGCAGCAGCGTATCGTGCAGGTCGGCGGCCAGCAGTGATGCACCCGTCAATATCGCCCCGCGCAGGTCAGCGCCCGCTAGATTGGCGCCGGTCAGCACGGTCTCGCTGAGGTTTGCGCCCAGCAGGCAGGCATTGCGCAGGTCGGCCATGTAGAAGTTAGCGCCGGTCAGCTCAGCTTGAAGCAAGCGGGCCTGGCCGAGGTAGCGATGCGAGAAATCGTGTCCGCGCAGGTCGGCCTTCTCGAGCATAAGGGGCCGCCATTCAGCAGGCAACGAGTAGGCCTGTTCCGGGCTTTGCAGCGCCAGGGGCATTTCGTCGATGGCGGGTAAATGCAGCAACTCGTATTCCAGGCGCACCCGCTTGATACGGTCCTGGTCCCTGGACTCCCATTCGCTCCACTGCTCCTGAATCTGCTCAACCTGACTCGCTACGCTCCACTCCAGCTCGGTTGCACGCTTTCTCTGCTGCTTCTCCCAGTTGAGTTGATGCATCTCCTGGGCGTGCTCCCAGGCTTCACGCTCGATGCGCTCCTTCGAGAGCCAGCGATATTGAAGCCGCAGGGCCAGCAGCGTGCCGATAATCGCTGTCAATATACTCGCTGATCCCCCGATAAGCAGTACTGTCATCATAGCAGGCCACCCTTATTACATGTTTCATTTCCAGATACAACAATTTCATACGACACATCTATAATGGTCTATCTGCTATGACGGAAGTTGCATTCATCGGTAACAACCAATGAGACAGGCGTAATACTCTAGAGAAATTCCTCAAATAGGCATATAATACATGTAATATACCGAATCCCAATCACCATGAGGACATACATGCATCAATATAATCATCCCTCACCCATATCGTTCTTTCTCGATGACGAAAAACGCCAATTAATACTGACATGGAGCGACGAACACGAGAGCATCCACAACTGGGAGGCGCTGCGCTGGGCCTGCCCCTGCGCCTGGTGCGCGGGCGAAGGCGGTCTGCCGGGCATGCTGCAGAACAAGACGAGCCTGAGCGTCGAGGAAACCACGCTGATCAACATAGAACCAGTCGGACGCTACGGCCTGACGCCCACCTGGGAAGACGGGCACCATACCGGCATCTACACCTACGAGAAGCTGCGCGCGAGCTGCGAATGCGACGAGTGCCGCAAGAAACGCCTATAGCATGTTAACTCACCCTACATCCTTCGTTATGAATGATGTAGGGTTAAAATTTACACTCTATGCTGGCACGGATGCCAGAAATACTTATGAAAACCTGGTTATGTTCTCAAATGGAGTATTATTTATGGCTACGAATGGAATCGATATGCAGGTCACCACTCCAACCACGACGCGCAGGCGCAATTTTCACATCTCCGGCCTGGCAATTCGCCTCTTGATCGCCTTCCTGGTCAGTTGGCTTATCATCCTGGCTTTCTTCGCCACCGGCGCGGTTTCGCATTAGTGCCTGTTTCTCAACCCATGCATTCTCTCACAGCTCTTCTTCCTCGAAGCGCACGCCGTATTGTCCGCTCAGATAGTCGTACATCTTATCGGTGAAGTAGTGAGGGTTGGCGAAGCCGCGATTTTCGGGCTTGATCTCCGAGAGCTGGATCATCAGGCGCGTATCGCCGTTGCGGTAGAAGCAGTAGAGCGACCAGCGCTCGTTGCGTTCCAGCAGCGTAAAATCCGATGAAATCGAACCCGATCCGTCGCCGACCTTTTCCCTGCGCAATTTCGCGTGATGCGCCAGGTGGAAATAGGCGGCATCCAGGTTATCGACGACGAAGCCGATATGGTGCCACCGGCTCGGAAGCCCGTCCGAGAGCGGTGCCTTCTCAGTGCCGAAGCAAAAAATGGCCGTGTTACCGGTCGTCAGCACCGTCTGGTGCCGGTCATCGCGCACAATGCGCATCCCCAACACCTCGCTGAAAAACGCCTTCGCATCCTCGCGGTCCGCCACGGTTATCGCTATGTGGTCAAAGCCGAAGTTCGTCCACGTCTTCTCACTACCATCTGCCGCCACCTGCTCTATGGGTATAGCCTCAATATGGAACGTGCGCGTCCTGAAATGCGCCACGCTCTCGCCGATGAACATGTCGGGGAAGACCTCCTCACCCTCCGGCGTACTGATGCGAATGCGATGCCCCACCAGCAACCCCGACGGCAGCGCGTGCTCCAGCGCCTCGTGATAGATCTCCTGCGGCTCAACTTCACACTCATACGGCTGCCCATTCACCACAAGCGTAATGGTCAGGCGTTGTTTCGCTATGTCAGACATAATGGAGCGGTTCCTTTCATTGTGGCACTTGACTCTCTCAAGCACAAGCCGGATTGAAGCGTATTGAGACCTTATTTCTTGGTCCTTATTGTAAGCCTCTGACAACGATAGTCAAGGGAGTTAGGAGGACTTGTAAACAATACACGTTCTCCAGAAAGAATATTTTGGGCCCGATAAAGCCGCCTGAGAAGGGGCTTCAGGCAGGTACCGATGATCATTTACCGCTCAAAATGAGCGGTAAATTTCCAGGATGTTCGCCGTGGCAGGCTCACGGCGATTGAAGCGATGGTCGACGAGGGCCTGGAGGTGTGGTCACGTCGACTGGAAGAGGGCAACTGCACGGGTCTCCACTGCTTGTGCATGTCACCAAAGAAGAGGTGAGGAGTCTGAAGTGCAAAACCCAGGGCGACCGCAAGGATCTCGCCGTCCCTCGCGCCAGATCCTTCGCTGCGCTCCCCTTTGTTCCAGATCAGGCGCTCAGGGCTTGTCTCACAACTTGAAACAGCGCATGCAAAAGGAATGGCTTTCTGATGAAGGCGATGAAGTATCCTGGGCGTGCCATCTGAGGTACCACATTCGAGTCGATGAAAATAGTCGGAGTGTGTTCTAGTTGTTTGATCTCGTGCAGCCGGTCAGCGAGTACCGTTGCATCCATATCGCCGATCTCACCGTCAATGATCAAGAGCGTGGGATTGACCCTCCTGGCGGTCCTGATCGCACTTCTCCCTGTGGTGACGGCATAGACGACCGCACTGAACTCCATCTGCAAGGCATCGACGAGCAACTGATTCAATGCCAGTTCATGCTCGACGATCAAGAAGGTTGGAGAGGCTCCCGGGTGTATATGTTCATGCTCCGTCATGGCTCCCTCCTCACTGCCAGCACAGACCCACTCAGGAGCGATCCCTGGCAATGTATACGAGCAATCTTCATGCTGGAAAAGGAAGGCCTCTCTTTCTTATCACAACGAGGAGTGGAACAATCCCTCCATTCTCGAGGGTGCAGGGCTGTTCCACCCTGCACCCTCTTTGCTTCTCGCTTGTATGCCTAGTGAGGGCGCAAACGCCCACTCTGTGATAGCTTACTGTGCTCAACGCAGCGATGCCACGGTCTTTTTGGGACGTGCCAGGTAATCCGCCAGCCTTTCTTTCCCGTACTAATTAGTAGGATTGTTACCGGCTTTTCTCACGCACCAGGAGCTACGTCATTTTTGTGGATAGAAGGGAGTACCTTCCTAATGGCACGCGCCAGCAACGTTGCGTACCACCACGGAGTGACCATCAGAGAGTTCCGCCTCCAGCGCGGAATGACCCAGGAGAAGCTGGCTGCTCTCTGGCCGAAAACGAGCGGGGAGAGAGGTGTTCTGCCCCGCTACGTCCAGGATGTCGAACACGGAAGGAAGCGTATCGACCATCCCGGCACGCTGCGCCAACTCGCGGCGCTCCTTAATATCCCGCTCTGGCGCTTTGGCCTCTCAGAGTACGATCCATTTGATCCGTGGACTCTCCCCGGCCGCGGGAACTTGCTGTATCAGGAGACGCTGGATTGCGTCGAGACCCTCATCCATCATACATGGAACTTGCGATGTGCCGCCCGGCTCGTCGATGCGGGGAAAGGGGTCGCGCACCTTACGAACCTCTTCGCCCACTTCCAGGAACATATACCGCTCCCGCTGCGCCTCGAACGGCGCTTTCTACTCCTGTATGCGCAGGTGCAACGACTCAACGCCGTTACCGCGGTAGAGCAACGGCGCTACGACGAGGCGCTCTCCATATACGGAGAGATGTACGAAACAGCTCGTGCAGTGGATGATGCCCCCTTGCTAGCGCTGTCGTTGATGAGCCTTGGAGCCGAGCTTGAACGCAAAGGGGAAAAGTGCGCCGCGCTCTCTCGTCTGGAAGATGCGCGCGATGCCTCGTTCGGAGCGGGCAAGCACATCATTGCCTTCGTCCATACCTATCTCGCTCGCATCTATGCCAGCGTGGGGGACGCGGTGCGCTTTGAGCGGGCCATTAACAGCGCCATGACCATGGCGAGCGGACTCGGTGGAAGCTATGGAGATGGGACAGATTGTGTGTTTGGGCGAATGAGTTCCATCCTGTCCGAGAAAAGCTACGGCTACCTGGAGCTGGGTGAACCGCGGAAAACATTGGAGATGAGGGAAGAGATCGAGGAGCAAATTCATACTGACCAGGATACACGGCTCGCGGCCTGGATTCCTCACGATTGGGCGAAAGCTTACCGTATGCTCGGTGAGATCGAGGAATGTGTCTCAATAGGATGGACATTTTACCACCGCGCGGCAGCGATGTGCTCCCCGCACGCCACACATCAAGCCACACTTCTCTTGAGAGCGCTCGAGAAGGATGGGTACGGCGATGCCAGTGCCGTGCAGGCGTTTCGCGAAGAGCTTGAGCAGGGAAGCCAGAGCACGCTCAGGCTGATAGCTTCATCGTCTGATCGATGATACGGCGCGTGATCGGCAATTCCCGCAGGTACATTGGCAGCCGGGGCAGCATCTGGCGCATCCCCCACGCAGACAGGTCGAAGAGGCGCTGCCGCTGCTGATCCCACTCGAAGCCGTAGATAGCACGCACGGGTTCGGGCAGCAAGGCACAGGTGAGCTGGTAGTTGAGGTGCATCGCCGGGCGAAAGATGGAGGGCATTGGTGGGAAGAGTACCTGCTCGGCCAGCCGCCGCGCCTGGGGTGTCGCGGCAAGCTGATTGCTGTAAACCATCTCCTGCACGTATGCTTTCAGGTCGCATACTCGCGTGGGCATCTTCTCGGGCAGCAGGCCCAGCAGGTGCGCGACCGCCTTCGATTGCTGGTAATAGTCGTCCTGCTCGGCCTCGTCGAGCGGGCCAATGAAGAGGTCATAGCACAACAGCAGCGTATCGACCAGCGTGGCGTGAACCCACAGCAGCAGGTCGGGGTAGCGTGCGTCGTAGCGCGCACCACTGCCGTATGCCCCGGCATCGATGGGCAGGAAGCCATGCACGCCCTTGTGCAGGCGATTGATGGTGCGTGCAGATCGACGGGCCTTCTCGAGCGAGCCGAACATCATCCATTCACCATGCATGAAAGTGCGCGCTGCCCGGCCAAAGGGGTCGCTCATGTAATCGCTGTGCGTGCTGACACCTATTGCCACCAGGGGATGCGCTAACTGCATCAGCACCGCGCGAGACCCGCCCAGCAAGACCACCGCTTCACGTCCCACCTTCCAGGCCACGCTGCCGGGGCCATAATATCCGTAATCACGCTGGCCGCCTGATTCGTCCATCGGGTATTCCTTGCTATGCACGTCTATGACTGCTGTCCGTACAACTTCTCGATGCGATGCCTCATCCCGGCGCCCAGCAGGTCCTCGGCCAGGTCCTGGTTCTCATGGAAGACCGGCAGAATCTGCGCGATATCCTGGTTAGGAGCAAGCGTCAGATCGCGCTTATTTTCCGCTGCCGCCTTGAGTATCTCCTCCGCTACCTGGTCCGGCGTCAGCAGCACCTCCACGTTGAACAGGCGTGACATTTCTTCCCCCTGGTGGACCATGGGTGTATCGACCCAGGCCGGATAAACAGTGGTGATCCCTATGCCGCTCCCATACAGCTCCACGCGCAGCGCCGATGAGAAGCCCCGCACGGCCCATTTGCTCGCGCAGTAGCCGGAAAGGAAGGCGTTACCGAGCTTACCTGCTACTGAACTGAGGAAGACGAAGTGGCCCGAACCCTGCCTGCGCATCGCGGGCAAGGCCGCCTGCACGCAGTGGAACGTTCCCATGAAATTGATATCCATCAGGGATTGCATCTGACTGGCCGGAAAAGTATCGATAAGGCCGCCCTGGCCCACACCTGCACAGGTGACGACCAGGTCTATCCGTCCGAATGTATCATCTGCCTGCTGCATAAGGGCGCGAACCTGGGCCTCATTCGTCACGTCCGTCACGATGGTGAGAATATCCCCCTGCGCCTGCGGGTTGCGCGAGCGCACCTGTTCCTTCGCGCGCTCCAGGCCAGTCTCGTTGATATCAGCCAGAACGACGTGGCCGCCGCGCGCATGAAAAGCGGCCGCTGTAGCCAGTCCAATCCCGCTAGCTCCCCCTGTGACGACAGCAACCGATCCCACGATGTTAGTTAAAGCCATGCGATGCTGCTCCTCTCCAGAGATGGTTCATTGTGAAAAGTTATTGTTCACCTTGATCTTACCGCGTGGCTTCGGATAGTGTCAAATGCTGCTCGCCCGTCCATTGCCGATGGCGCCCGCAGCCGATTACCGAGATGGCGCCATCGGCGGTGGACGAGGTGTTATTGCTGTGGGGGCATCTCCTGGGGTGGGTACGGCGTCTGAGGCTGATCGTACTCCTGCTTGGGCTGCGCCTGCTGCTCTCCCTGGCCTTCCTGCCCATACTGGCCCCCCGCCGGGTATTCGTATTGCTGCCCACCTTCGACATACGAGCCAGGCTGCTGCGGTTGCGGCTGGTAGCCTTGCTGGTATGACTGGTAGGGCTCCTGCCCCTGGGCATAGGGCTGTCCAGGGGGTTGGTTTTGTGGGTATTGCTGATATGGCTGTTGCTGCTGGTTGCCCTGCATCGCGGCGAAGATGCCCGCGCCCATGAGCCCGGTCGTCAGGGGAACGTACAACGCGCCAAGGATGCATGAGACCCCGATGACAACCAGTATCCAGGGCCAGAAGCCGAACAGGAAGCAGAACGCCAATCCCATCAGCCAGACAAATCCCTGGATGCCCCCATAGAGTCCTCTTGGATTGAATGAGCTGGCCGAGCCAAGCAGCGCGCAGAATGCCAGCCCAACGAAAAAGATCGGCAGGAACAGGTGCCAGCCGATGCTGCCCGATAAGGCAAATGCGAGTGCCAGGGCAATGAAGAAGATACCGCCGGATAACCCGCCGAGCCTGTTGCGATAATATCTCCTGTTCGCCCTGCGCATGCGCCGCATCTGCCTGCGTTGATAGCGATCATCGTACATCATGTATGAGTTACCTCCCTATAGAAAGAATAAGTTCAAATCACATTCCAATTATACGAGATAACCACCCGCGATGCAGATGCCGCTCGGCATATTTTCCCCTATGACTTTCGTCACAACTGCATCTCGATCAATGTCCTGCGAATGCCGAGCAGCGCGGCCTCGACATCCTTCGCCTCGATGCCGTAATGCGTGACGGCACGAATCTTGCCCTCGCCGATATGCCCCATCAGCACGCCGTGTTCCTGCGCCTTCTCGAGGAAGCGCATCGTCTCAGCCTCGCTTAATGGCTCTTGCCTGGCATTTCGTACCGAGAACATAACCATATTCGTCACAACCCGTTCAACGTTCACCTCTATCTGGGGATAGTCCGCCAGCCCCCGCGCCAGCAACTTGCTATTCTCGTGATCTTCCGCCATGCGCTCCACCATCTGCTCAAGCGCTACGACGCCAGCGGCCGCCAGCACACCCGCCTGGCGCATCCCGCCCCCAAGAGCCTTGCGCATGCGGTGCGCCCGCCGGATAAAGTCGCGACTGCCCACCAGCAGCGAGCCCACTGGCGCGCTCAGCCCCTTCGAGAGGCAGAACATCACCGAATCGACCGGTCGCACCAGTTCGCTCACTGGAATCCCAAGCGCGATGGCCGCGTTGAAGACACGCGCTCCATCCAGGTGTACCTTCATGCCGCGCTCGTGCGCCAGCGCCGCCAGCGTCTCCATCTGCTGCACGCTCAGTACCGCCCCACCACAGCGGTTGTGTGTATTTTCGATGCACAGCAGCACGGCGGGCGCGCTATGCTCATCGCTGCCATCGGCGTAGTTGATCTCGATCAGGTGTGGATCGAGCATGCCATCCGGCCGGGTCGGAATGACGATCATCGGCGAGCCGCCCAGCGTCGAAGCGCCGCCAACTTCGTAGCGGTAAATATGCGATTGATCCCCCAGGATTATCGCCTCGCCCCGCCCGGCGTGTGCCAGCACGGCAGCAGCGTTGCCCATCGTCCCGCTCGCCACGAACAGCGCCGCCTCCTTCCCCAATCGTTCCGCCGCCATCTCCTGCAGGCGGTTGATGGTCGGGTCCTCACCATATACGTCATCTCCCACTTCTGCGCGGTACATCGCTTCGCGCATAGCAGGAGAGGGTAATGTGACGGTATCACTACGTAAGTCGATCATGGTCGGTCGGGTCTCCTTCTTGTGTGTTGCCTTTTCTTTGTAGTATATGCTTTTTTGGTGGGCGCAACCACAGGGAGACATGGGAAGGCTACCTATCGGGAACTGGTACCGGCTTTTGTACGTCTTTACTTGGAATAGCGAACCGGTTATGAGGCGGTTAAGATACAGCGAGATGCGTAAATATACCTCATCGCGTTTGCCGTCCTAGTGTCGTCCCCACTTTTTATTACCTGGCATAGCGAAAAGGATGGGATATTCCCCTATATTCCTGAGAGAGCAGTTTCTTGCGCGTTCACACTACCCACGTAGGCGCACTCGTTGTAAAGAGGACAGGCGTCGCAGGCAGGTCGTTGGGCATGGCATATCTGTCTTCCATGCCGGATCAGATTGACATGCAGGGGATAGACCCATTCCGGCGGTATCACTTTGGCGAAAAGGGTATGTGCCGCATCGGCACTGACTTTCGGGCCGATTACTCCCAAGCGCCGAGCCGTTCTCCAGACATGCGTATCGATTGGGAAGGCCGGCCGGTCAAGGTGAAACATCAGAACGCATGCTGCTGTCTTCGGCCCGACTCCAGGAAGGCTGCGCAGATAGCGTAATGCTTCCTCGGTTGAACGCCAGGCAAGTTCATCAGAAAGATACTCCGCGAGGGGTCGTGCGCCGCCCTGTTCTCGTTGCTGCTCGGTGAGCGTATGTAAGACATCCTGAATACGAACCGATTTTATGTTTGCCAACCCGCCACTTTTGATCGCCTCGGCGATCTTATCCGTTGCCGCGTCCCGTACCGCTTCCCAGGTAGGAAACGCCATCACCAACTGCTGGTAGGCGCGTTCCGAATTGATATCTGAGGTGTGTTGTGAGAGAATGGTTGCTATCAGCCCGCCAAGTGGATTGTTATCAGGTTCGTTCTTTGGTTCACCATAGGTCGCGATAAGGATTTCGTATACCCGCGCTAAATGAACGATAGGTAGAATTGACGTTGGCATACCTGTTTCCTTCATATCATTGATGGTCTGTACGTATTCTATCGTTGCTCTCTTGCCGATGCAAGGGTAATGCGCGTTCGCAGCTTTTTAAAGGAGCATCTTCTATGGATATTTCGACGCTGCTTGGTGTCCTCGCGGCATTTGTGTTAATCGCTGTCAATGGTTACTTTGTGGCGACCGAGTTTGCGTTGTTAAGAGTCCGTCCTACCCGCATCGATCAGCTCGCGGCCCGGGGTGAAAATAACGCCAGGGTCGCGCAGGGTCAGCTTCGGCGTCTTGACCTGTCACTGGCGGCTACTCAACTGGGGATTACCCTCGCCGGCCTTACTCTCGGTTGGATAGGAGAGCCAGCCCTGGAACACAGCATTGAGCCTCTTTTCAAATGGGCCGGTGGAGTAGTTGCCAGCGACATTGCTGACGGTCTGGTAATTGTCATCAGCCTGTTGTTCATTGCTGCTCTGCATACGCTCTTTGGAGAGGTCCTTCCCAAATCTATCGGCATTGAGTATAGCGAAAGAACGCTTCTTTTCGCCGCTCGCCCACTTTCTCTCTTCGCCTGGCTCTTTTACCCATTCATTCGCGCTCTGCGCTGGATTGAACGCAAGCTTATGCACGCTCTTAGATTGCAGCTTCCTGATGCAGAGAGCCTGGTACATTCTCCCGAAGAACTACTGGCGCTGGTGGCCCGAAGTACTGAGGTAGGTGTATTGAATAAACAAGAAGAGGCGCTTGCTCAGCGTATCTTTAGCTTGCGTCAAAAAACAGCCGAACAAGTGATGATTCCTCGCGTGGACATGGTAAGCTTGCCCATAACAATCTCCTTCGAAAGCTTTCTGACAATTCTAGCCGAGAAGTGTCACACTCGTTACCCAGTGTATGAAAAAACGCCAGACAAGATCGTTGGAATGGTACGTATAAAGGATGTGGCTAGGCGTTTACGCATGTTCGCCATTGGCGGCGCTTTTGATATCCAGCTCCTGATGCGTCCGATACTCTCCATACCGCCGAAAGTTCCGCTCGACGATCTTTTGACACAAATGCAAAACAACCACACGCACATGGCGATAGTGATCAATGCAACCGGTGAGACAGCAGGTATAGTGACCCTGGAGGATGTCCTTGAAGAACTGGTAGGAACCGTCGCAGACAATCAGGCACTTTTCTCTCCTCGCAGTCCCACCCGGACAGGAGAAATGCTGTGATGTTCCCTCCCAATGCCTCGACGTTGTCCAGCTCGAGTGAGCAACCTGGACCGCTATTCACGCCGGTCTCCTGGAAAGACGTCATCATCGACGGTCTCTTTTGGGAAGCGCGTCTGCGCGCCAACCGCGAACACACTCTGCCGCACCTTTACCGCTTCTGCCAGGAAACGGGCCGTTTCGATGCCTTTCGCCTTGACTGGAAGCCCGGTCGGGAACCGGTTCCCCACGTCTTCTGGGATTCGGACGTCGCCAAGTGGCTCGAAGCCGCCTGCTACAGTCTCGCCGCTCATCCTGATGCTCTGCTGCAGCAACGAGTTGACGAGGTCGTTGCTCTGATTCTCGCAGCCCAGCAGCCCGATGGCTATCTCAACACCCATTTCACCGCGGTTGAACCGGAGAAGCGTTGGACCAACCTGCGTGACTGGCACGAGTTGTACTGCGCCGGTCATCTCATCGAAGCGGCAGTTGCTCATTTCGAGGCCACCGACAAACGCACCTTGCTGGATGCCCTGTCTCGCTACGCCGATTACATCGACAGCACCCTCGGTCCTGAACCGGGCAAGAAACGCGGCTACCCTGGCCATGAAGAGCTCGAACTCGCGCTGGTGAAACTCTACCGGGTCACCGGAGAAAGGCGCTATCTGCGTCTGAGTCAGTATTTTATCGAGGAGCGCGGGCGGCAGCCCCATTATTATGATGCCGAGGCGCGCTTGCGTGGGGAGGACCCGGCCGCATTCTGGGCGGGCACCTATGAATACAATCAATCGCATCTTCCCGTGCGCGAGCAACAGAAGGTCACCGGACATGCCGTGCGCGCCATGTACCTCTACAGCGCGATGGCGGACCTGGCCCGCGAATGCCATGAGGCCAGCCTGCTTATGGCTTGCAAGCGTCTCTGGAACCACCTCTGCACGACGCGCCTCTATCTCACGGGCGGCCTCGGCTCCTCGCCGTCGAACGAGGGCTTCTCGGCTGACTACGACTTGCCGAACGAGGGTGCCTATGCCGAGACGTGCGCTGCTATCGGCCTGGTCTTCTGGAACCACCGCCTACTCCAGGTGGAGTGTGATGCCCGCTATGCCGACGTGTTGGAAGCGGCGCTCTACAATTGCGTCCTGAGTGGCGTCTCACTCGACGGCGAAAGGTTCTTCTATGACAATCCGCTTGCCAGTCAGGGTACGCATCACCGCCAGCATGGGTTCGATTGTTCCTGCTGTCCACCCAACATTGCGCGCCTGCTCGCCTCGCTTGGCGGGTACATCTATGCTGCCAACGAGACGGAGATCGCCGTCCATCTCTATATCCAGAGTACGGCGCGGCTGAACGTGGGTGGTCGTACCATTACCCTGCGGCAGGAAACAGGCTATCCATGGAACGGGGCGATCACGCTGCGAGTTGAGATAGCCGAACCCGCGACGTTCGGGCTGAAGCTGCGCCTGCCGGGCTGGTGCCGCCATGCCTCGCTGCGCGTCAATGGCGAGGCATTTGATCTGGCCGGTCACGTGGAACGCGGCTATGTGCGCGTTGAACGCTACTGGCAGGCGGGTGACACGCTAGCGCTCGACCTGGCCATGCCGGTCGAGCGCATCTACGCGCACCCCGGTGTTCGCCAGGATGCCGGATGCGTTGCCCTCAAACGAGGTCCCATCGTCTACTGCCTGGAAGGGGTCGATCATCCAGTGCCGCTGCACCGCATCGTCCTACCGCAGGACGCCGATCTGACCAGCTCTTTTCAAGCGGAGATACTCGATGGTGTGAACACCATACGCGCTCAGGCGCTCATCGAGGACGATGCCGATTGGGGCAGGACACTCTATCGCTCGCAGCCCCCCAGGCGGCTTCCCGCTGACATCACCGCCATCCCCTACTACGCCTGGGACAATCGCCAACCCGGCGAGATGCGTGTCTGGTTAAGGGAAACGGGGGGCTGAAGCTCAATGCTCACTTCGGGTCGCATCAGCGATACTCGTCGCCCCTTTGAAAGGCACGAAAATGCCGCTGATCTCCTGGGACTCAGCAAGCTCCTCTTCGCGGTAGAGGTACAGCACCTGCAAAACTGGACGGTCGCTGATGGCGAACAGATCTGCTCGATCATGCGCCTCGTGGTCGACGCTTGCCCAGGACGGGGTCACAAAGATATCGCCGGGCCCCCAGTCGAAGCGCACGCCATTGATCACCGAACGGCCGCTGCCCTGGAAGACCACATAGACCGAACTGCCCGTCTTGCGTTTCGTGGGCGTGCGTGCGCCCGGATAGAGGCGGTGCACCTCGCAGGCAAAGGTACTCACGGCCGGTGTTCCCGTCAGCGGGTTCACGAACTCCAGGCTCACCATCGGACCGACGCGTGCCCGATGCAACGCCTCGAGCGTTCGCTCGGTCTCCCCCCAGCGGTAGCGCAGCAGCGGCGAGTGGGCCATGGGAGAGCTAACGCCCAGCTCGCGCAGCCCAACCCCGGCGAAACCCTGCTCAGAGCGGTTGTGACCATCCACCGGCTGCAGTTGCTCCGGGTGGTTCTCGAAGAAGATCGACTCCAGCGTCGTCAGGAGTGGCAGGTCCAGACCATCGAACCACACCATTGGCTCATCACTCCGATTATTGTGGTCGTGCCAGTTCCAGATGGGCGTCAGGATTAAATCGCCCGGTTCCATGTCGCAGGCGTCGCCATTGACCGTCGTATAGACGCCTGAACCCGTGAGGACAAAGCGAACGGCGCTGGGCGTGTGCCGGTGAGCGGGTGCCGACTCACGAGGCCCCAGGTACTGGAGTGCGCCCCAGAGCGTTGTACTCGTGAATGGCAATCCACCAAGCCCGGGATTGGCGAGGGCGAGTACGCGCCGGTCACCGCCGCGCTCGAGCGTGATCAGTTCTCCGGCACGCTTCGCTAGCGGCAGGACGTCATCCCACTTCCATAGCCAGGCCTGGGTGGTGGGCAGCGGCACCTCCGGCATGAGCTGCCTGGCAATTTTCCACAGCGGCTTTAGATCGCGCGCCGCGAGTGCTCCACAAAACTCGTCGTAGCCGACCTCTACCGTATGCGTATGACTCATATCAATTCCCATCGCTCGTCTCCTTTTTCTCCGGTCGGTACCCATAGAACCAGTCCGTGTACGTAAAATCATCCGGTACTCGTCCCGCCAACAGGGCATTGCGTAGCAGCGCGGTAACGCCATCGCTATGAATGATCTCGCCAAACAGGCGCGCCGAGCGCTGCACTCTGGACGTGCGAGGGATGCGCATCTCCTGGTAAGCCAGAAATGCCTTGCTCACATCTCCCCTCTGGCCGGCAAGCGTATCTGCCAGGCACACAGCATCCTCCAGAGCCTGGCACGCTCCTTGAGCGATATACTGGAGCATGGGATGCGCTGAATCGCCCAGCAGAGTGATATGATGGCGCGTCCAGTTGTCGGTTGGCGCTCGATCAAACATCGCCCAGTGCCGGTCGCGTTTCACCCTGGTTAAGGCCCTTTTCACACGCTCGTGGGTCTGCGCGAAATGCGATTCCAGTTCGTCCTCGGTGCCCCAGTCGTCCGAATCCGGCCGGTAGCGCTCGCTTTTAAACACAGCAACCTGGTTATAGAGTGTGCCTCCCCGCAGCGGGTACTGGATGAGATGCAGGTTCGGTCCAATCCAGTATCTGATGGTGTCTATCCCGGCGCTCTCGATCACTTCTTCCATCGGCACCGCGCCGCGGTAGGCCACAAATTCCGCGCACACCGGCTCACCATCGCCGATCACGTATGTACGGAGGACGGACTTGAGACCGTCGATCCCAATCAAAGCAGTGCATTCATACGTGGTACCATCAGCGCAACTGACCTGCGCACCGTCGCCCAGATCCTCGACGGCGATGACTTCCCGGCTGGTCTCTAAGGTGATCGCATCGCTCTCTCGGCAGGCATTCAGCAGAATGGTGAGCAAGTCGTTCCGATGCATGACGAAATAGGGATACTCATAGGCACGTCGGAATTTTTCCCCAAAATCCAGGGTCGTGAGAATCTTGTCGGAGAGGGCATCCACCAGGATAAGCCGTTGAGGATAGACTGCGTACGAATGTGTCTCACCAAGTACGCCAAGCTCGTCGAGCGCTCTCGATCCGTTTGGGGCGATCTGAATCCCTGCGCCGATCTCGCCGAACTCGTGCGCTTTCTCGAGCAGGTGGACCGGGTAGCCCTTTCGCGAGAGCGCCAGGGCGGTCGCAAGGCCTCCGAGCCCGCCCCCAATCATCAGATAAGGTATTCGGTCGAGCTGAATTCATGCCTACCTCCTTTCACAAGCCTCCGGGTAGGCCCAGGGCCCTTTGCCTCCTACTCGAAATTGCTTTGGTATCTGAGATGAAAGCGGGTATGGTTGCTCGCTCTCCTACCTCATAGTATCACAGTACCGTTACGGGTAGCTCACCACGGTGACCGGGGTATCCGGGTTGGCGGAGGTAGACGACCCGCCCGTGTTGTTGATCACGTTCAGGATGCCACCGGACCCGGCCGTGGAGAGGAAGATCGTGAGCAGATCGTGGAGGCTTGACTTCGGGAGGGTGGTGGGGACCTCAAACGCGTTTGCGGCGTAGATGTTCACGCCCTGGTTGAAGAAGCTGTAGCTGCCCATCCCGTATCCACTAAAGCTGGTCACACTGCTGGCAACCTTGAAGGCGGCCCAACCGTCGACACCGGGAGCCTCCATCCACGCCGCCTGGCTGGGCGGGTCGTAGGGCATCTCGTTCTGGAAGAAGATGTCCGTACCGCCATTGCCGTTCCAGATCACCTCGTATTGCTGGTAGTGCTCGACGAACAGGCCATACGCGGTCACATTGTCACCGTTGACGATGACGCCGGTGTTGGCGGTGTTGCTGGTCCAACCCACTCCACTGCCGTGGTCGGCCCGCCACGCCCAGATGTCATCCAGGATGACGTCGGCGCTATTGACGACCAGGCTGTCAGTCGCGCTTCCCGCCTCCGCGCCGCCGATACGGAAGAACACATCTTGAACAGCCGGCGGGTCGGAGGCATACTGGTTATTGTGCATGGCGCTACTTCCGACCTGGAGCAGTTCCGGCGAGTTGGTTGCGCCCGCGTCGAAGATCAGCCCGGAGAGCATGATCCCCTGCGCGTTGGCGACGCTCATTGATACAATCCCGTTTTGAGGGATCAGCGTCGGGAAACCGAGGCCGAGCACGACTGTGTCGGGATTTGTGACCTGGATGCTCTGGTTCAGGTTATAAACGCCAGGGGTCAGGATGAGGTTCTTGCCGGAAGCTAAGGCAGCGTTGATCGCCGCTACGGAGACCGTTGGCCTGGCAATGAAGAACTGCTTGATTGGGATGGACGTACCGGGTGTCTGGCCGCTGGCCCATGTAGTACCAGAGGAGTTGAGCTGCACCGAAGGTACGAAGACGTTGTAGTTCCCGTTGGAGTCCACGTACAGGTAGGGCTCCTCGCGTGTCACCGGGCTGGTCGCGAGCGTGGTGTACGGGCCACACGATGACGTAGCAGGGAAGCACTGGGCGGGCGCGCCCACGACGCCAGAAAACACCTGGTTCCAGACGCCGTTGCTCCAGCCAGTAATCTGGCTGTTCCTGACAATAAACTGTTGCTGCGAGCCATTTGTTATGTTGCTGCCGGTGATTTTTGAGTCGGCGATGAAACCGCCGCTCGCGTAGGATGGCCCGGTGCAATAGTCCATCAGCGTGGTTGCTCCATTGATCTCAACCCGGCGTATCGGCGCGGCCTGTGACACGGCCCAGAATTCGCCGGTATAGCAGCCGGCGTTCGGGGTGGTCACGTTGATGGTCAGGTTCGACAACGAGCGCCAGAAGTTCACGAGCGCGGTGCAGCTTCCGCTGACGCACTGGTTGTAGACGTCGATGGACCCGTTGATGACGACATCGGTCGGGGAGAGGCCGAGGCCCGCAACGGTAGTGTAGTAACCGACCTGGAAGTTGAGGGGATTGGTACTGGAGCCATAGGTGCCGGGCTGGAACAGCAGCGCATAGCGCTGAGTTCCGAACTGGTTGGAGACCTGCTGGTTTGCTATCGAGTTGACCGTCGCCTGGATCTGGCTCTGCGGCATATGAGGATTGAAGATGTAGACGTTCGGGCCGAAGTTGGGTTGGCCAGATGAAACGCCTCTGTTGATTTGCATGCTTTGTGTATCAGCATGAGCAATAGAAGGAGGATTAAAGAGCAGAGCGGCTGCGAGGAGTCCGATCATACAACAGAGTAGCATGGTCATCCCGATCAGCCGTTGAACAGGTTTCCAGCGCCCCAGAGCGCCGAGAGGATGTGTATACATGACATCTCCTTTCTCTTTTACAAATCTGGTGAATCTGTCCGATACTTCTTGAGCCACCAACCCATGGTACGCAGACACGCTACCGCTGTACCTCATGAAAGGCGTTCAGCAGTGCGGCATACCAGTAGCCGCTATCCTTGATCACCCGGCGTTGGGTGGGATAGTCGATATACACCAACCCGAAGCGTTTGGCATAGCCCTCGCTCCATTCAAAATTGTCCATCAGTGACCAGACAAAGTAACCACACAGCGGTGCCCCTTGCTCAATGGCCTCGGCACAGGCCGTAATATAGCCGCGCAGATAGTCAACGCGCAAGGGGTCACTGACCGTGTCACCTCCCTCCCAGACATCGGGGAAAGCTGCGCCGTTCTCGGTCACGTAAAGTTTGCCCACCGGGTAGTTGCGCCCCACATTGACCAGCACGTCGCGCAAGCCGTTCGGGTAGATCTCCCATCCCATATCGGTATAGCAGGCGTTGGGTACGGGCGTGACGCTTTCAAAGTGATCGGCCAGAGGCTGCGTTCGGGTACCGCGCACCAGAATACGAAAATAGTTATTCAACCCCAGAAAGTCCAGCGGGGCCGAGATGCTATCCAGGTCGCCCGGCTGGATCGGCGGCGGATTGAGCGCCATGTGTTCAAAGAACCGCTCGGGATAGGAGCCGTGGTAGATCGGATCAAGGAACCAGCCGTTGCTAAACTCGTTCGCAAGTTCAACGTCGCGCACCGTTTCAGCGCGTTCGTCGGCGCCATAGATTTGATTCAGGACAAGGGTAATGCCCACCTGCGCGCCGGACGGCAGGTGCGCGCGCATCTTCGGCACGGCCAGACCATGTCCCAAAAGGAGATGATGGGCCGCATCGATGGCTGCCTGGCGATCGCTCAGGCCGGGCGCGTGTAAGCCGATCCCATAGCCCAGGTAAGCGCTACACCACGGCTCGTTGAGCGTAATCCAGTACGCGACGCGGTCCCCTAGACGCCGTGTCACAATCTCGGCATAATCGGCAAAAGCATAAGCCGTGTCGCGATTGGGCCAGCCACCGGCCCGCTCCAACGCCGAGGGCAGATCCCAATGATAGAGCGTCGCGAAGGGCTCGATACCCTTCGCTAAAAGCATATCCACCAGGCGATCATAGAAATCCAGGCCGGCCTGGTTGATGGTGCCACGTCCCTCGGGCAGGATACGGGGCCAGGCAATCGAGAAGCGATACGCGCCCAGGCCAAGCTGCGCCATCAGGTTGACATCTTCCTCAATCCGATGGTAATGGTCGTCTGCCACCTCGCCGGTGTGGCCTTGATAGGTCTTGCCTGGCGTGTTTGCGAAATCGTCCCAGATGCTCGAGCCCCGGCCATCCTCGTGGACCGCACCCTCGATTTGATATGAGGCTGTAGCCGCACCCCAGAGGAAATGCCTGGGGAATCTCCTGGCCAGGTCGGTCTCGACCTGAGTCTGGATCGACGTCTTGGGAGTAGTACTCATATGTTCTCCTGTTCGTTTTTCAGTGATACCATCGCTCCACGTATACGCCTGTGCCATTAGCCCTTGACACTGCCCGTACCCAGCCCACCACGCCAGAAGCGCTGCAGAGCAACACATCCGGCCAGTAAAGGTATTGTGGATATCAATGCCCCGGTGACGATCAGGCCGTAGAGAAACTTTGCGCTCCCGGCGGTCGTCACATTCCAGGTCTCTAAGCCGACCGTAACCGGAAAGAGCTTATCATCACTGAGCATGACCAGGGGCAGAAAGAAGTTGTTCCAGATTTGTACGAACTGGAAGAGGAAGATCGTCACCAGCGCCGGGATCATCAAGTGCAGCGCGATGGTATAGGTCCGAAACTCGCTTGCCCCATCGACGCGCGCTGCTTCCAGCAGTTCATCAGGCACCCCCGTCGTCGCATAGATGCGTGAGAGGTACACCCCAAAGGGACTGACGATGCTGGGCAGGAGCACCGACCAGTAGGTGTCGGTCTGTCCCACTGCGCTAAACATCAGATATAGCGGCAGCACCAGCGCGGTCACCGGTACCAGAAGAGATCCTAAGACGAGTGAGAACAGCAGGTCGCGCCCGCGGAAAACATATTTGGCCAGGGCATAGCCGGCCATTGACGAAAACCAGGTACCCACCAGCGCCCCTACTCCTGCGTACAGAAAAGTATTGAGCAGCCAGCGCGGAAAGACGCCGTCCTGGTAGGTGAAGAGTTGCTGCAGGTTGCTGAAGAGATTAAAGTTGGGGGCGAACCAGAATCCGAAGGTGCCGAACAAGTCCCCTGCGTTCTTCGTCGAGGAGACGATCAACCAGAAGTAGGGTACCAGAAAGTAGATTGTGCAGACGACCAGCAGGGCCATGGTCGCGATGCTCTCCAGGTTGAATCGGCGAGGGTGTTGCTGCCTCGCGGCCACCAGTTCCCGGGCGGTTGGTACCGGCACGGACGCGGTTTGTTGACTCATACTGCTTATACTCCTGACAGCCGTCGGGTGACACGTAAGAAGCCGAAGGAGAGTACACATGTCACCAGGGCCAGCATTACGGCGATCGCCGCGGCATAGTAGTAGTTATTATTGCCAAAGGCGGTGTAGTAGGCAAAGTAGTTCGGTGTGTAGGAAGTGGATATGTTGTTAGAGATAGTCGAGAGGACAAACGGCTCATTGAAGAGCTGCAAGGTGCCGATGATGGAGAAGATGCAGGTCAGGACCAGGGCCGGGGCCACCAGCGGAATTTTGATGCGCCAGGCAATACGCCAGCCAGAAGCCCCATCGATGCGCGCTGACTCATAGAGTTCACTCGGAATAGCCTGCAAGGCCGCGAAAATGATCAGCATATTGTAGCCGGTCCAGGTCCAGGTCACGATATTGGCAATCGACCACAGCACCGTGTTTGGGCCCAGGAAATCAGGCGCTCCCAGACCCAGCCCACTCACACCTTTGACGATCGGGCTTATCCCTGGATCGTAGAGATAGTCCCACAACAGGGCAGCGATGACACCGGGGATGGCATATGGGACAAAGAAGGCCAGGCGGAAGAACGGCTTGAAGCGCACTACCGTTGAGTCCAACAGTAAAGCCAGTAGCAGTGCTAAACCTAGCATGATCGGAACCTGTACAATTCCAAAGAGCAGTACCCTGCCCACGCCCGTGTAGAAGTCAGGATCATGGATGACTTGCAGGTAGTTGTTCAGCCCGTTGAAGTTGATAGTCGGCGCTCCCAGCCCGAGTCCGCTGCGCTGAGCTCGGAACAGGCTCTGGTAGATCGCATAGAAAATAGGTGCGATGAAAAAGAGCAGGAACAGCAGCCCAAAGGGCAGGAAAAAGAGATAGGGCGTCAACCTGCGACGCCAGGACCAGAATGATTTTCCTGCACCAGGGAGTGATGTTACAGACTCAAGAGCCATATGCACATGCTCCTCTTTAGGGTGGGGCACTCCTTACAGGCCTGCCGGCGAGACTTATAAGGAGCGCCGCTTGCCAGTGCTTTACAAGCATACACACCGAAGGGGTAAGTCTCTCTCGCCGGGAGGGGACTCACCCCTACGCTATCTCATTTGCTCGACGGAAGTCCAGATAGCAGTGTCGCCGACGCTGTATGCTGCTCAGACGCTGGCACCTCAGCTACTGACGCTGAATCCCTGTGATTTCATGAAGGTGATGGTACTTTGCTCCACCTGATTCAGAGCGCTACTCAGAGTCCCCTGACCATTCACCACGTTCGCGAAATCATTTCCCATGTCCGAATAGACCTGGTCCATGGTCGGCCCCCAGGTAAAGTTTTCATTCACCTGTGTGGCACCCTGCTGGAACACCTGGTTGATCACCTGATTGCCAAAGAAGGGCCGTGGGCTGTTGATCGTGGCCGAGTTTAAGGAGGACAGCAAGGCCGGGTATGCTCCACCCCCCGTAAACTCCTGCTCGGCGCTCTGTTCGTTATCGCTGATCCACTCGGCAAACTCGGTGGCCTCCTTGGGATGCTTCGAATCCTTGAACACGACGGTAGTGGACCCACCCCAGTCGCCATTGACGGTCCCACCGGCCTGCCACTGTGGCATCGGGGCAACCCGCCAGTCTCCAGTGCTTTTCGGAGCATTTTGTTCAATGATCCCGGCGCCCCAGGCACCTGTTAGCCAGGTGGCCAGTGTTCCCGTCTGCAGGTCATTGTACCATCCGTTGGTGAAGTCCGTTTCCGTCTTCACTAGCTTGTTACTGATCAAATTTTGCCAGAATGACGCGACTTGCAGGGTCGGAGCATCATTGATGGATACTTTCCAGGATTGACCGTTGATACCGAACCAGCGGGCGCCTGCTTGCCAGGCGTACCCGGAAAACTGTCCGGGGTTCTTGGGAGGGAAATCGGTGATGTATTCATTGGGATTGGCAGCGTGCAATTTTGCAGCATCCTGCGCGTACTGGGCCCAGGTGGTGGGTACCGGGAGGTTATACTTTTTGAAAATGTCAGCCCGGTAGAACATGGACATGGGGCCGCTATCCTGCGGGACGGCCCAGATGGAGCTACCCTGGGTCACCTGCGTCCACATCCAGCCCGGAAAATCATTCTTCACGGAAGCTGCGCCGTAGGGAGCTATATCCATAAGCCCACCTGTCGTCTCAAAGGTAGGCAAGAGCTGGAACTCGACCTCGGCTACATCCGGCGTATTATTGGCTTTGATGGCCGTGTACAATTTGTTGTATTCAAGGGGACCGGCTCCCACATTGACCCAGTTGACATGAATATTCGGATGGGACTGATTGAAAAGCGCCACCTGCTTATCCATATTCGGTATCCAGGCCCAGTAGGTCAGTGTAACCGGGCCGGTGGAGGTACTACCGCCACCCGAACTCGAACTTGGGCTGCCACCACAAGCGGCGAGGGGAATCATGAGCATGAGCGCAACGGCGACGAAGGCAAACCCGGATGCAAAGCGTCGCAGCCATGGGAATGAGGAGAAAAACTGCATCGTCTGAAACCTCCTGTGGATCTACAAATAAGAACGTGATGCCTCTCCTCTCTATTTGAGAGAGAGATCTACCTACAAGGTACTGGTTTCAAAACCGAGGTCACTGCTGGATTGTCGATATCTTACGAAATCGTTATCACCTTCATAGTTGTATATATACTGATTTTAGGAGGGATTGTCAAGGATATTTTCGCAGCTTACCGGCTTTTTCACGGCGTCCTATAAAAATATCGTCGATATACCTGTATTTTAACTGTTGATGTGTTATAATAAGCATCGAAAGTTTCTGAAAATTGTGGAGGTTATATCGATGGCAAAAAGGCACAGCGCGGATAGGCGTCCCACCATCTCGCAGATTGCACAAATTGCAGGCGTCTCGGTGCCAACTGTCTCGAAGGTCTTGAACGGCCGTGCGGATGTGGCCAGACCAACCCGCAAACGAGTTGAGCAGGTGATTGAGGAATACGGCTTTGTGCGCAATCGCGCGGCCCGCGCTTTACGTAAGGGAAAAACCGGGCTAGTGGACCTGATCTTACCACGTCTGGACGACGAATATTTTCTGCCAATTCTAGAGGGAGCGGCTCAGATACTACGCGAGGCAGGGATTCGCCTGGTACTGACCTCATCCAATGACCAACCCGAAGAAGAGGTGCATCGGATCGATACTATTACCGATCATTCCATGGATGGCATTCTCGCGGTTCTTCCATCTGAGGAGGCTGTCGAATATCTTGAACGCTCGGATCTACCCTTTGTGCTCATTCATAACCAGGGCGGTCTGCTGAGCATGGTACCTTCTGTAAGGATCACCAGTTGGGAAGGAGGCTTTGTCGCGACCTCGCATCTGATCAATCTTGGGCACCGGCGCATTGCCTATATCGGCAAGACCGCGCGAACCAGGGATGCGATCGAGCGCATTGCTGGCTATCGCGCGGCCCTGGATTCGGCCCATCTACCCATTGATCCACAGTTGGAGTGCGCCGGAAATTTTAACGAGGTCGATGGCTATACCGCGACCAAAGCTTTGCTTGCGTTATCTGAACCACCTACGGCCATCTTCGCTGGCAATGACCGCCAGGCCGCGGGCGTCTACCGGGCACTGCACGAAGCGGGTATGACCGTTCCCGGCGATATGAGTGTGATCGGTTTCGATAACCTCCCTTTCACCGAACTGCTCAGCCCCCCTTTGACCACAATACATGCGCCACGCCTTGAGCTGGGACGCACAGCGGCGACGTTGCTCCTGCGCCTGATCAATGGGGAACCGCTGGAAATGCCCCGCGTGGTGCTCCCCACGCGGTTTATCGAACGCCAGTCCTGCCGAGCGCTCTCGTTGTAAACCGGAACTCTCGCTTCCAACAATAGACTCAGTCCTGGAAAATTATCGCTCATTTTGAGCGGTAAATGAGCGGCGAGGTAGGCTTGAGATGGCTTCTCATCTGGACCGGCGGCAGCAAGTTTTTTCCTTCTGGCGGAAGGATAATTTTATCGACGCAGTCTTCGTGTACGCGAATGACCCGAACGGGCATGTGATAAATTAGCAAAGGTTCATGAAGCACATCCGGTTAATGATCATGGGAAACGGGTACCTTCCTGAACAACCCATATAAGAGCACGTCGTAGAAAGACGAGAGGCCGCCCGCCATCAGAAAAGGCAAACCGAAAACAAACAGAGCATTGGTCAAGAGCACCCCGACGACAAGTGGGCTCATCGATGTGGCGATGCTGCGTGCCATCGTAGTGATCCCGGCGGCTGCGACACGCTCTTCTGGGTTTACAAGCCCGATGATGTATACCTGCCGTGTCGGAACATCCATCTTTGAAAGCGATTGGCGGCACAGTAAAAATAAAGCTGCCAGCCAGAAGGTGGGCATCAGCGGGACAAGTACAAGCAGGATTTGAGATGGCAAATGCGTGACGACCATTGTCTTTAGCAGACCAAGTCGTTTCGAGAGCCGGGCGGCAACTGGAAGCGACAGCGCCGCCAGGAGATTCGCCCCGAAAAAAAGGAGGCCCAGAGCACCTAGTGACACTCCAAAGCGCTGCTGAAACCAGTAGGCTAAGATGCTCTGAACAACGAGCCCTCCCGCAAAAGCATCAATCACAAAGAGGCAGGACAGGCGAAACACATTGGTGCGCGATTTTTTTTGCAAAGGATTGCGTATTTTCCTCGTAGAGTCCAGGCTTAGGCGCGTATCTGATTCAGCCTTCTCCGTCATAGCAATGTACAAACATGCTATGGTGATTGCGAGCAGCGCGTACAGCAGGAACATAGCATGGATACCATCACTCGTGGACAGCCCTATAAAGCTGTGCAATATATCCGGGAGTGTTACCGCCAGGCCGCCGACGGCTCCCGCCAACTGCGCCCATAGATTATAGCGGGCAAAGGCTTCGGTAAGTCGATCTGGAATACAGGTCTGGGGCAATATCGCCTGCTCGATGGCAATAAAAGGCGTATTTTCTGACGTGCTCGACGGATTGATTGTGCCAAGGAAGGCTGCCAGGATCAATACGTCGAAGTTATGAGAAAACGCGAAAGCAACCCCGGCCAGGGCCATCATTAGTGCAAAGTAGACCAGGCAGCGTCGTCTTCCAAACCGATCGGCGAAGAGAGCACTCAAGATAATAGCGATCACGCTGCCGACGAGCGTCGAGCTAAGAATCAGGCTGACCTGTGCAAGCGAGAGGCCTGCTGTCGCCATCGATACACCAACAAGTACGCTGCTGAATCCAAAACCGAACATACGAAGAATCCGAGCGAAGATTACAAGACGTCCATCACGTGTAATCCAGGCTCCCGTTACCTGCGGGGAGGCAGGTGGTCTAACGACTGCTGGTCGGCGCAGCGTATCCTCCAGGTCATCGATCAGAACCGGCAAGACCACCTTGCTCCTCGGAATAGTATCGAAGTCAAAAAAAAGGTCTTCCTCATCCTTGCTCTTTGCCGAAAGAGCCAGGTGTTCTCCAACAGTCCTACCAATCCCGCTCGAATCCTTCCGATAGCGATGCAGAGTAGAGGTGGCAGGCAAGCGAAGAGTATCCTCATCCTCGAATTCTTGCATTGGCAGCACCTTCTGTTATCAGGTAACGACTCGCGTTTGACGCCTCAGCCCAACAGGAGGGCAATGAGCAGCGTCGTATATCCAATGATGCGTAGGAAGTCCCCTCCAGTTTGAAGCGCGTTCTGAGGAGGAGAGACATATCGCAGGAAAATAATATAGAAGGCTAAAGCGATTATCTCAAAACTGGCGGCCATGAGCAGGCTAAAGAGGGTCTCTTTTTTCATGAAGGCAGCAATGTAGTAGAAGCTGATCATAAAACAGGGCACAGCCCGGCCACTGCTCAAAACGGCGCGGATGACACCCAGATTGGGAAATGAAGAGGGCAGATCCGGTCCAATAATCAAGACAAACAACAGCAAAGTGGAGAGCGCAATTTGCCAGCGCATCAGCTTACGCAGGTATTTTTCTGAACTGCTGAGCAGACTCAGGAAGAAGATGGTAAAGCTGGTGGTCTGGCCGAAGTAGTTGAACCAGTAGGAATTGATTTTAAAAGTGATATTATCGCCAATGGTATCCGCCGTCGTTGTCAACACAATCATAATCATCGTCATTCCCAGGATAAATAAACGCGGACTGCGCGTCTGGAAATAAATCTGGAAAGACCGTCCCATTACAAAAAGAGCGATGACTACCACCGCTATTGCTCGGATGTTCGCATATGAATTGGCACTCATCGATTTAGCCCTCCTGCTTCTATCTGACAGATATGACTGGTTTAAAGCTCGTTAATAAACCAAGAACTCTCCACAGGTTGCCCGTTCGAGTCAAACAACTCAATCCGCCGCTCGCTCAGTAATGTGCGCAGTGCCTTAGCAACCTCCTGGCTATCTAACAGAGTGATGACCCGTAGCTCCTCTAGAGTTTTATGACCATCGATAGACTGATAGAGACGGCGCGCAAGCTTATCTGCGATGAGAACCGAGCCGGCCAGGGGGTTACTCGTTGTCAACAGCTCGGCTTCAGCCTTCCGGTGAGGGATAAGTTTGAAAAGAGCAGGTAACCTATTCTTCTGAAGTTGGAGATGGTAGCCCGGTACGTTGCTTAAAGCATTGGTCAATGATTGGGACAGGCCATTTGTCTCAGCAATTTGAGTAGCTAGCTGTAGAATATAGCTGATACTTCTCAGCAACTCAGGTTCAGGCCGATAGCTATAGAAAAGAAGCGCGCCTACTTCCATGCGTTTCCGTTTCGTCCCACCTGGAGCGTTTGAAGAAGGAGCCTGTACGTTGCTTCTCAGATATTCACCAGAGCAGTAATATAACCCGAAGCGCTGGAGGAGATTGGCCTGGAAATAGGGAAAGATGCTGCTAAGCAGATCAGGTGCGAGGGCACTTTTTCGCACGATGATGCCTTCCGCCAGATCGGCAATCGGCTTACTAAAGGCAACACGCTGGGGCAGTGAATTATCTTTTGAAGCTAAAGCTAGCTGTTGCATAGAAAACTGGCCGTTATAACCTACCTCGGCTACCCATAACTGCACCACCTGCACGCCGAACTGCTGTACGATCGACACGGCTAACCATTGAAACAGCTCATCTACATGTCGCATATTTCTGATGGCTTGAAGTAACGCTCCTGTTAAAACAAGCCTACGTTTACCGATATTGATCCGATAGGAATTGTTGTCACGTCCATCCTGGGTCATGATGAGCGATACTCCTATCGTTCGCGAGCTTGCAATAGCCCAGTCTCACTCCATTGCAAGCCTCCCACGCTGCATCTGGCTACCAGGAAAAGCGCAAACTCCATCCTCTACGGTACACCAGGAGCTGCAAGGTTGGATCTGGCTCTTTGACTCCGCAAGAAAAAAGGCATGTGGGGTGAACTTGACGATAGCTCCCCTCTTTATTGGAGACGGTATTACGATTCTTTTGTAACATAGTAGTACCTCAGCGTGAGAAGTATATCTTAAGTGTGCTAAAATGCATCTGGATTGAGTATCTACGGCACAACTGATGTTGCCTCCACGAGAATTGCATGGTACTCTCATTCTAAGGAAACAATGCATGTATAGAGAACAATCATTACAAGACTACCTGGATGACCTGGCCTCGGAACAGCCTGCCCCCGGCGGCGGCTCTGCCTCGGCGCTGAGCGGCGCGATGGCGGCGGCGCTGGCTAGCATGGTCTGCCGCCTGACGCTTGGGAAGGCCGGCTACGAAGAAGCGCAGTCTGAAACAGAGAACATTCTGGAGCGAACAGAGCAGATGCGTGAGCGTTTCACCGAACTGCTGGAGGAAGATATCGCGGCCTATGGCCGACTGTCGGCGTCGTATAAAATGCCGCGCGCAACTGAGGAAGAGCGCACGGCCCGCAGCGACGAAATTCAGAAGCATCTTGTCGGTGCGGCGGAGGTCCCTCTCGAGATGGTGGAGTGCGCCGCCAGGCTATCACACTTTTTGAAGCGCATCGCCGAAATTGGCAACGCCACTCTCATGAGCGACCTGGTGACTGCGGTTGCCCTGGCGAGCGCCGGGGCGCAGGGAGCGTCGGGGATGGTGCGCGTCAACCTGCGTCGCATGCGCGATGCGGCCAGGGCGCAGGAGCTTGAGTCGCGCCTCGAAGCAGCCTTGCGACAGATCGAAGAGGGTGGCCGGCAGGTGGCCGATACAGTTGGGAGAAGAGCGTGACGGCAGTTAGCATCGATGGGCGCACGATGGGAGCGCAGGTCAAGGATGAACTGCGCCAGCAGGTCGAGCGATACAGGCAGGCGCAGGGGAGAGCGCCCGGGTTGGTAATCGTGCAGGTCGGCGGCGATGCGGCGTCGGGTGTGTATAGCAAAGCCATCCTGCGCGCGGCCCAGGGCATTGACCTGGAAGCCAGGATGGAGCAACTGCCGATGCGCACCAGTCCCGCTGAACTGCGCGAGCTGCTACTCTTTCTCAACCAGGATGACGCTACACAGGGGATTATTGTGCAAATGCCTCTGCCCGGCCACCTTTCGCAGAAAATGGTCGCAGATACCATCAGCTACGTGAAGGATATCGATGGTATCAGCCCGCGCAGCGCCGGGAATCTCTTTCTCGGGCTGCCGAGCTTTTTACCGGCAACGGCTGCGGCCGTTATGGAAATCCTCGAACGCACGCAGGCGCCGCTCGATGGCCAGCGGGCAGTCGTGATCTCCCGCAGCAACGTTGTGGGCAAGCCGCTGGCCATGATGCTCACACAGAAAAATGCCACCGTGACGGTCTGCCATTCAAAAACCGCCGACCTGCCCTACTACACGCGTCAGGCCGATGTGCTGGTGGCGGCGGCCGGGCGCGCGCAGATGATTACCGGCGACATGGTACGCCGCGGCGCAGTAGTGATTGATGTCGGCATCCACGAAACGCCTGGAGGCGGCATCGCCGGCGATGTCGATTTCGCCTCGGTACAGAAGGTAGCCGGGGCCATCACACCAACTCCCGGCGGCGTAGGTCCCCTCACCAACGTCCTGCTGCTCAAGCAGTGCGTCCAGGCTGCCTGGCAGCAGGCAGGGCTATGCCAGCAGGCACGTTGAACTCACTTTTCAGCGAGTGTCAGCACTTCGTCAATGATGCCATACTCCAACGCCTCGTTTGCGCTCATATAAAAATCGCGGTCGGTATCGCGCTTGATGCGCTCCAGTGACTGACCAGTATGGCGCTGGATGATCTCGCTCAGCACGTCGCGCGTGTGCAGGATTTCGCGGGCGTGGATATCGATGTCTGAGGCCTGTCCACCCAGGCCACCCTGGATGAGCGGCTGGTGCATGTGGATGCGCGCGTGAGGCTGCGAGCGGCGCAGACCCTTATCGCCCGCCATGAGCAGGATCGTGCCGAAACTGGCTGCGTATCCCACGCAGGTCGTGCCGATCGGGCAGGGGAGATGGCGCATGGTATCGTAGATCGCCAGGCCGGCCTGAACCGAACCGCCCGGTGAGCTGATGTACAGGTTGATCTCGCGCTCCGTACTTTCAGCCGCCAGGAAAAGCAATTGAGCCACCACCAGGCTGCTCATACTCTCCTCGATCGGGCCGTTTATCATGATAATGCGCTCGCGCAGCAGCCGCGAAAAAATGTCGTAGGCGCGCTCGCCACGCCCGGTCGTTTCGATAACGGTTGGGACAAGTAAACTCGATGACATTGCATTATATCCTTTCATCTATAGTGATTATGCTCGTTTCTCTCTGAGAAAATGGTAGTGAAGTATTCCCCTGGCCGCGTGCATCATCTCGCCAAACTGGCCGGGCGACATTACCAGGGGCATTTCGCTGGGAACCGCGCTCCTTTGAGTTTGCAGCACAGCGACAAGCAGCCATCCCTGCTCGCCCAACTCGTTCAACTCGTCCACTGTGGGCAGATCGTATTCACGCAAGTCAATGCTCAGCACGTGGTATTCCCATTTCAACGGCTCCGCGGGAACATGCTCATAGACCATGGGCACCGGTGGGAACACATGGGCATCTTTTTGTTCTGACATGAATCCCCCTTTTAGAGCTGGTATTTCTCGGTAGATCATAGTTGATTCTCCTTTCCTCTGTACGACTTCCATGCCTTGAATCTACCACGCCGTTAGCCTATAATAATACAGTAGAAATATGCTTTGAGCATATCTAATCTGGCAGCTATGCCGTAAGCATAGAAGGGATAGATACGATGGCCGATTTACAGGAAATCATGGGGCGCGTGATCCGCCGGGAGCGGCAGGACCGCCAGTTGACGATCAAAGAGTTGGGCGAGAAGGCTGGATTATCGGAGATTTATGTGGGAGAAATCGAGCGCGGGCAAAAATATCCTTCATCGAAGGTGCTTGAGAGCATCGCTGCCGCACTCGAGCTGGACATCGCCGATCTGCTGGAACTGATGGCAGAGGAGATTCGCAGTGAGCGTATGCCGCAAACAAGCGCGATTGGCTTTGTTCTGCCAACCGCGCCGGGGCAGCCTCGCCGTATCACGGTAAAGCACATCGTCAATATGCTCCCCGAAGGCGAGGTGGAAAGCGTCGCCGATTTCAGCGCGTTCCTGCTTTCGAAATACCTGAAACCATCCTGAACGGCCGATAGCTCACAGGCTATGCGAGACCCACTGGTTGCCGGGACCGGCGTAGCTGGGACCCTCGCCGAAGGCCATCTGGGTATTGTTCTGGTTGTCCACAACCATCGACTGGTAATCACCGTAGGGAAGGTCAAAGCCGTTCGGATGCAGGTAGGGGTAGCCGGGGACGTAACCCGATACCTGCACGGTGCTGCCGAAATCCAGACCGCCATCTGTGCTGCTGCGGAAGAAGACGTTCCACCTGCCGGTGCGCTTATCCATCCACGCAATTCGGACATCCCCCGCTGTCGAGCCGGCTGCGATGGCGGGGAAGCAATGCTCAACGCCTCGAGGCGCATTGGAGATATCAACTCGCGGAGAATAAGTACGGCCATCATCGGTTGAGCGTGAGAAGAAAACGCGCTCAGGCGCATAGTTGGTGACCGCGACGGTCCCATTCCAGAGGAGATAGATGGTATCGTCGCTGCCAATGCGCAGGGCCATCTGCGCGCTGAGGTAGGAATAGCCACAATTATTACACGGAAAGCCGGCTCCGCTCACATCGATGACGGTACGCGACCAGGTCTGCCCGAAATCGCTTGATTTGGAGACCCAGACAGTCGCCGGGCCATTGCCAGAATTTCTGTTGGCTTTATCAAAGCTATCCCAACTCACAAAAAAATTGCCGTGCGAGTCGATGGCCGCGTCAGCCGAAAGTGAAATGCTGAAGCGATTACTTGTAGGAAACACTTCGTGCACTTTCCAGGTTTTGCCGCCGTCGAGCGAGACCGAAGACCAGGTGTTAAAGTTATCGTCATAGGCAACGATAATTTCATTCCCTCTCACCGCCAGTTCGTCCTTATCCAACCCTGCAGGAAGAGGATTTGAAACGATGACTTGCGGGCTCCAGGTTTGCCCAAAATCGGTCGATTTCTGAACGGCGATCAGTGATGTATTGTTTTGCAGGTAGGAGACCCAGACAGTACGCCCATCTAGCGGGTCAACCATAATCTGCGGGTCAAATTGCGGGCCGACCTTCTTCAAGCCAGTCGGAGTAAGCGCGCGTGGCGCACTCCACGTTTTCCCGCCGTCATCCGAGCGTTGGAAGAGCAGGTGCCTGTCACAGCCCTGGCACGTCTGTCCACCCGTGACATCATAATGTTTGTAGAGCGTGTAGACATGCCCATAACGGTCAGCAGTGATGGAAGGTTCCCAGTCATCGCCAGACTGAAAGCCGATGCGCTCCTGGGTTGTGAAGTGAACGGCGCTACTTGAGTTGGCGGATGAAATAGCAGACTTCGCATAAGCCGGGCTGCCGTAACGGCTAAAGACAATTGCAAGTAGCAGGAAAATAACGATGCCGAGCACACCGTATGCGCCGGGAGCCGATCGTTTGTTGCGCTGGAGACGAGGCCATTGAGGTAGAGTTGACATAGTTGCACACCCCTTGCTCAATTAAAGAACAACTACTACCCGACAAGGCACCTGAATTGTCGAGTAGACCCTCACCACTGTACTATGCAGCAACTTGATTGTCAACAGTCGCAAAGACCGCCTGGCACCCGCGAGGGACGCCACCACATTTCAGACAATGGTGGTTTGATATGTAGTGGCGCCCCTCGCACGCGCCCGGGATGGATGGATCAGACCTATTCTCACATTCTGGGTAGCATCTTGGCAACTGTCACCTATACCAGCGGCGCGGGCGGCGAACATAGCTACCGCGGCGGTAATAGCGCGAATGCGAATAGGCACTGTAAGCGTGGCGGTGGGCAAATGCGCTCCAGATAGCTACAACTATCACTGCCACAAGGATCGATGTGAAGAGCGGCACGCCGTTCAAGCGTGGATCATCCGGCGAAGTGAATGCCCAGGACGCCGACCACCAGGAAAATGGCGATGAAGCCAAGAATGATGGCTCCAACAATACCAAAGGGCGCCCGGCGGCGTGCCAGCAATTCTCCTAGAAAGCCGATCAGCGCGGCAATCAATATCCAGATGATCAGAGCACTAAACGTAATAACCATCGTGTATCACCTCACTTGATGAAATTGTTCCTATCTTACAACCAGTCCTGGCTGGGAAAGAGGAAACGAGGCGCTTGCCTTTAACCAATACACGGAACATCCGACTGAACAGTTACAAACCTCATGCAGGAGTTATGCTCTACCGAGGTGCCATAGCAAGTAAAGATGACTTGCTTCACACCTCACCTGTGAATTGCACGACTGTATTCCAGCGCATACCGTGCTAAGCTAGCAAGGAGACAAACAGGCTAGGAATGGCCTGAATACGATAATTCCTGTTTGTGTGCTCGTATAGATCAGCATATAGAGTGTTTATGCTAAGCCCATAATAGCTATTATGAAGTATCCCTCTTTGTGGAGATTATTGCCGTTATGAAGTATTGCGAAAACTGTAAGGCGGAACTTCCCGAGGAAGCCCGTTTTTGCGGCAAGTGTGGCGCGGTTAACGATATCCCGGCTGATGGACGGACCAGGATTAGCAATGCGCAGCTCATCGATGAAGATGAGGAGAGGCGCAGGCGTGCGGCTTTGCTGGGAATGGGGCTGGTTGAATTGGGAGCATTTCCGCAAAGGGGCAGCGTGCCATTCGTGCAGGGAACGCCACAGGTGGGCAGCGTACCATTCGTTCAAGGCACGCCACAGGCGCCTGGGAATGCTTTGCAGGTTGGATCTTTACAAATAACCCCACATGACGCACCTGCCTACCTGCCATCCCCCGTTACGCCTACACCGCACCTGCCGTCTAGCTCCTCGCCTACATTAACGCTGCATACGCACCACCCACCATCGGGCTCATCATCCGGGTCATCCGGGTCTCCACCCAACCATGGCTGCGCTCCCATCCTGATTATTGCCGCTATCACCATTCCACTTGTCATCATCGCCAGCATTATCGGGCTGGGTCTCACACTCTTCGCGCCGAGCCTTTCATTGAGCGGCAGCAACAGCGTCTCTTCGGGTGGGACACTGCACTTGCACGGGAGTCATTTTCTACCTGGGGGCAGCATCGAGCTGACGCTGGATGCTACTACCCCAATTTTCGTTGTTCGCCCACAATTCACACCCGACGTGGCCTTCCACGCTAACCAGTCAGCACACTCATTGGCGCAGTTGTATATGCCAGCGCTGGGTAATAACGCCATCAATGCTCGAAGTGATGGCACGTTCGATGTCACGATTACCATCATGCCGTCGTGGTCCAGCGGACGGCATACCATCGATGCGAGCGAAGCGCCGACGCATCGCAGCGCGAGCCTGTCGTTTACCATCCTCGGGCTGGTCACGACGCCCTCACCGGCAACAAGCGGGTCGGTCACGCCAACTCTAACGAAAACCGCAACGCCCGCGACACCTACACCCAGGTCATCGTCAACTGCGCCATCTACTCAACCCGGTCTGAGCTGTATCAACCCGGCTGCGCTTTCGCTCGGTCCAGTCAGCGAAAACTATGTCCCGGCAATGACATCGACCGTGACGCTGTGCGCGAGCGGCAGTGGCGTGATTCACTGGCAAGCCAGCCTGGGCGCATCCTGGCTGTCGCTTAGCGCAACGTCGGGACAGATCGATGCACCGGGAGAGGTTCAGATTACCGTTTCCGCCAGCGCGGCACAGCTTGGGCCGGGTAATTATGCAACAACGATCGCTTTCTCCAGCCCATCCAGCACCACCACGCAGACGCTAAAGGTCTCATTTGTGGTGCAGACCGGTTGTATCAATGCAGCGCCTGGATCGCTGTCCTTTACGGGCGTCGACAACGTCAGCGACGCCGCAGCGCAGACGGTCGTGCTGACGAACTGCGGCGCGACCGGTACCTGGACGGCCAGCGTGAAGACGTCGGACGGGTCAAACTGGCTGTACGTCAACCCGACAAACGCCACGCTTTCTGGCGGAGCTACGTCGCCCAAGGTAAGCGTCTCCACCTCCAATTTGAAGGTGAAGCTAGCGCCGAACACGTACACCGGCAGTGTGACCTTCGCAATTGGTTCAGGCTCATTCACGGTGCAGGTAACGCTGATCGTGCAGGCTGCTCCGAACCTGTCGGCCAATACGACTAGTTTGACGGGCAGCACTAATTGTTCCTCGTCCAACTCGACCTACCTCTGCTATGTCACTCTGACCAACGATTCGTCGAGCTCGAGCCTCACCTGGACATATAGCCAGAAACTCATTCCCAGCCTCGTCGCCAAGCCCTCCAGCTTTACCATCGCCCCCGGACGATCTGAGCGCGTGCCGCTCTACATCTCGCAAAATGATTGCTCAAGCGGTGCGCAGATTGTCTTTACAGGCCCCAACAATTCTGTTACTGTATACTGGTATTGTTATCCCCCGATAGGATAGGCGAACCTGTAGGAAGCGGGAACGATGGAAAACGACGCATTGATTGGACAGCAGATTGGGGGCTATACTATCCAGTCTAGGCTGGGCGAAGGTGGTATGGCACGTGTGTACAAGGCCTATCAAGCGCGCCTGCGCCGCGATGTGGCGATCAAGGTGATCCTCGCACAAATAGCGGAACAAACTGACTTCAAGGTGCGCTTCGAGCGCGAGGCACAATTGATCGCCAGCCTGCAGCATCCCAACATTGTCGCGGTCTACGATGTTGGCGACTGGGGTAATCTCACATATCTCGTGATGCAATACGTCGGCGGCGGCACGCTGCGCGATCTGCTGCGTGGCGGTCGCGCCCTCGATCCCCGCCGAGCTACACAGTACGCCATCCAGATGGGGAAGGCGCTGCATCACGCTCACCTGCGCGGTATCGTTCACCGCGATGTGAAGCCGCAGAACATGCTCGTGTCGTCCACCGACCTCAACCAGTTGCTGCTCTCCGACTTCGGCATCGCCAAACTGTTCGATACGCGCCACGAACCAACGCTTATCAATACCACCGGTTCGACTATAGGAAACGACGTCTCACTGACGAACGTAGGCCAGATCGTCGGTACCGCCGAGTATATGGCACCCGAGCAGATCGAAGGCAAACCCGTCGATGCGCGCACGGATATCTACGCGCTAGGCATCGTCCTCTTCCAGATGCTCGCAGGAGAGGCGCCTTTCCAGTCAACAACGGTGCATGGCCTACTCTTCCAGCACGTTCATACAGCCCCGCCCCCGCTGCGGGGTGTCAACCCGTACATTTCCGAACACCTCTCCTGGATTGTTTCCAAAGCGATGGCGAAGGCCCCTGCTGACCGCTTCCAGTCAGCCGAGGAGATGGCGCAGGCGCTCGAGGCGGCGAACAGTAATGCTACGTATCCGCTCCCACCGACAATGCCGCCGGCGCAGGGAGTCAGGCAGGATGCGCAGAATCCCCGCACGATACCATCGCAGCAGCGCCCGTCGTTCTATACGCAGCCGCCGCAGTCCGGCGCGCCCGCGATAGGCGTGGCATCTCAGTATGGACAACAACAGTTACACGGAAATACGCCTGCTTACGGCACAAGCGGGAGCAGCGCCCATCCGAGCGGGGTGAGCGCGGTTACACCTCCGGCGAGGCGCACGCCAGGCCGGTTGCCGCTCGGCTACATTGGAGGAACGCTACTGGTGCTGCTGGCAATCGTACTGATCCTGGCGAAGACCGGCGTACTTCCATTTTTCAGTGGTAGTTCTACCAATACAACTACGGTCGCGCAAGCGTTCTTAGATAGCATGCACGACGACCGCCAGGGTTGGACGGTTGGCTCGCTGCAAGGCTTGAATGCCAGCTTCAGCCAGAATAGCTACCTGCTGGACATCCCCCAAGCCAATCCGCCGAACACCTACTTCCCTTATCCTAAAAACGTAGGCTACTTGCCTGATAACTTCACGTGGTCGGTAACGATGGAACAAACGCAAGGCCAAACTGCGTTTTATGGACTGGCTTTCCGGCTAAGTCAAAATGGCAGCAACGTGTCTTGTTATGCCTTCATTGTCGATGGTCAGGGTGACTATCAAGTGCTCAAGTACAGCTCGGGTGTTGCGGCAGGTTCCCCGTTAACGCAGGGGCAGTCGGGGAATATTAAGAAAGGCCTCAATCAGTTGAATGAGTTGAAGGCAAGCGTGCAAAGCAATAACTTTTACTTCTGGATCAATGGTGTGGCTATCAACGCGCAAGGTCACCCGCTTACAGATATAACAGGCAGCACACCCTATACGAGTGGAGAGCCGGCCCTGTTTGTGGCCGGTTCTCCCACTTCTGAGGTGAGCTTTAGCGTGACTCAGGCACAATTAGCTGTGGGATGAAATAATGCAAGACGAACCACTGGAACGATTACGGGCTATTTGCCTTGCGCTGCCGGAGGCGAGCGAGCAGGGTGGAGTGGGTAACCCGTCGTTCAAAGTGCGCGACAAAATCTTCGCCATGCGTCATAGCGTAGACGGGTGCATGTCGATGTGGTGCAAGGCTCCGCCGGGCGTACAGGATATCCTGGTAGACTCCAATCCCGAACGGTTTTTCGTACCACCCTACGTCGGCCATCACGGGTGGGTAGGCATCTGGCTCGACGGTGAGCTTGATTGGGAAGAAATCGCCGACCTTGTGCATGATAGCTACCGCATGACCGCCCCCAAACGCCTGTCCGCGAGGATGGATCAGATGTGATTCCTGAACAGGTTATAGATACCCTTCTTTGACAAGCCAGTCAGCCCTCACGTATCATGACAGCGATAGATGATTGTTAATAGTGTCAGGACATCCTCAAAAAAGGACATTCATGGCTATCGAAGGGCATTACAATGCAGGTTCCAACAGGCGAATTAACGCACCGTTTCATCGAAACCAACGGAATACGCATGCACATCGCGGAGCAGGGCGAGGGGCCGTTAGTCCTGCTCAGTCACGGTTTTCCCGAATGCTGGTATGCGTGGCACTACCAGTTACCCGCGCTGGCGGCCGCGGGCTATCGTGTCGTGGCGCCCGACCAGCGCGGGTACGGTCAGACGGATTGCCCGGCAGCCATAGAGGCGTATACTCTCCTGCACCTCGTCGGGGATCTGGTAGGACTGCTCGACGCACTCGGTGAGGAGCAGGCGGTGATTGTCGGCCACGATTGGGGCGCGAACGTGGCCTGGAACGCCGCGCTGATGCGGCCTGATCGCTTCCGGGCCGTGATTGCGACGAGCGTCCCCTATATCCCGCGCAGCCAGGTCTACGGGCCGCGCGCCTCCGTACGCCCGACCGAGGCGATGCGGCAACTGGTGGGCAATCACTCGTTTTACCAGCTCTATTTCCTGGAGCCGGGCGTCGCCGAGGAAGAGATGGAACGGGATGTGCATAAAACCATGCGACAGGTTTTTTACACCCTTTCGGGCGACGCTACCGGCGCGGAACGCTGGCACCCGATTTCCCCCGACCCTGGCGCGGGTATGTTCACTTCAACGCCGGTTCCGGATAGTTTGCCGGGCTGGATCAGCGAAGACGATATCGACTACTTCGCGGGCGAGTTCGAGCGCACCGGCTTTCGCGGCGGCCTGAACTGGTACCGCAACTTTGACCGCAACTGGGAATTGATGGCCGCGTACAGTGGTGCGAAGGTCGTGCAGTCGGCGCTGTTCATGTGGGGAGACCGCGACCCCGTCTTCGAGATACCCGGTACGAGCGCGCGAGTGGAGCGACAGAGACAGTTCGTTCCGAACCTGCGCGACGTGGTTTTTGAAGGCTGCGGGCACTGGATTCAGCTCGAGCGCGCCGACGAGGTTAACGCGGCCATAATTGCCTTCCTCGAGAGCCTGTAGGAGAATTCGCCGCACCCATGCTCAGCTTAGCCGAACGACTCCAGGATGCCATCGAACTCGTGCAGCACGCACAGTGCATCGCCGCGCTGACCGGCGCGGGCATCAGTACGGAGTCGGGCATCCCCGATTTTCGCAGCCCCGGCTCTCCCTGGCTGGAGCAGCCGCCTGTCAGCTTTAAAGCCTTCATCTCGAGCGCCGAGGCGCGCCGCCAGTACTGGCAGTCGAGGCGCAATCTCTCGGGACAGGTGGCTATGGCCGGGCCCAACGCTGCCCACTACGCCCTGGCAGAGTTAGAGCGGCGCGGCAAGCTGATCGGCATCATCACACAGAACTTCGACGGGCTGCACCACGACGCGGGTAACCAGCCTGAGCGCATCGTCGAGCTGCATGGCACGTCACGCGAGGCAGCCTGTACCCTGTGCGGGGCGCGCTCCTCGATGCAGGCGCTGCAACGGCGCATCGACGCGGGCGAAGTCGATCCAACCTGTACGGAGTGCGGCGGCTACCTGAAATCGGCCACTATCCTCTTCGGCCAGCGCGTTCCGGAGGCAGCCCTGTCGCGCGCGAAAGACCTGGCATCCTCCTGCGACCTGTTCCTGGTGGTCGGATCATCGCTCAAGGTGACGCCGGCAGCGAGCCTGCCACGCCTGGCGCTCGGCCTGGATATTCCCCTGATCATCATCAACCTGCTGCCTACGCCACTTGATGATTACGCTGACGTGGTGATTCACGAGAAGGCGGGTGTAGTTCTGCCCAGCATTATAGAATCCGTCACATTCTCGTAAGCAGCCCTTCAATGGGAGAAGTTTTGCTCGCCAGCAGTGATCGCGATATTGAGGCGATTTTCAATGGGCGCCAGGGGACAGACCCATCGCGAGTTGTACGCACAGGAGGGATTGTAGGCGTAGTTAAAATCCAGCACGATGCGTTCCAGGTCTGATGCTCCGGCCGGACGTAAAAAATCGCTGCCCTTGATGGTATCGAAGAGATAACGCCCACCGCCGTAGCTTTGTGCCGGACTGGACGTATCGCGAAATGGCAAAAACAGGCCTCCGCCATAGATATTGAGCCAGTACATCGCGAGGGCAGCCTGCTGACCGGCGAGTGTAAAATGCAGGAGTGCAACTCTTGTCATGGTCATCGACTCTTCAGCATTCTTCGGAACGGTCAACACTTCTGGCTCGACCCGCGTATCGACTTCAGCCGCAACACGCAAAGACGGATTGTAGGGGAAATAGCGCAGCCCCTCGAAGCGCGCGCGCTGACCTTCATCCAGGGCAGATTGCGGGTGAGATAAGAATAGTTCGTCTCTGGCTGCGCGAAAATTTTTACAGACCACCTCGGCATTTTCGCCGGCGAGGATGGCTCGATTGCGCACGCGGTACATAGCAGAGACACGAATGCGGTAATCGTAGAGATCGAGTAAATCGGACATTGTGCTATCTCCATGTGTTAGTACTACTTACAAACGAACTGATCAGGCAGTGCCGGGACAAAATCCAGCCAGGTACCTGGGTGCTCACAGAAAACGGCCCGCGAAAGCCAGATCATTATACAATACGAGGATGAGTTGCAAATGAGATCACTCAAGACTTTGCTTACGAGATCGATACGTGCTATGCTGGCACAAAGGAGGTCTGCATGCCCAAAGAGTCAGCTTCACCCTCTGTCAAGCCGCATCTGGTCACATATGGTCCCGAGAGCGAGCAATTCGGCGAATTATATCTCCCGCAGCAAGCGAGTACGCGAGAGCCCTACCCGGTCGCTCTCTTGCTTCATGGTGGGTATTGGCGGGCGCGCTACGACCTGACGCTGATGACCGCGCTGGCGAAAGACCTGGCCGCGCGTGGGTACGCCGCCTGGAATATCGAATACCGTCGCGTTGGCAACCCCGGCGGCGGCTGGCCCGGCACATTGCTGGACGTAGCGCGCGCCGCCGATTATGTGCAGGAGATGGCGCTGCTCTATCCCCTGGATGCACGGCGGGTTGTCGCGATTGGGCATTCTGCCGGGGGGCACCTGGCGGTCTGGCTGGCGGCGCGCCCACGCATCGCTGCTGGCGGCCCTCTGGCCGGCTCCCACGAAGCACGGGGCGAGACAGGCGCGCCCCTCGAGCTGGTTGGGGTCATCAGCCAGGCCGGGGTGCTCGATCTCGAAATGGCGTGGAAACTACACCTGAGTAATGATGCTGTCGTTGAATTGCTGGGGAAACCGTGGCCAGACGCACCCGACCGCTATGCCGCTGCTTCTCCCGCTGCGCTGCTGCCCTTAGGGGTGCCGCAGGTGCTGCTGCACGGAACGGAGGACACACACGTACCCATCGAGATCAGCCGGCGTTACGCTGAAAGAGCGAGGGCCGCGCACGACCCCGTCGAATATATTGAATTGGAGGGCATCGACCACTTCGATCTGATCGACCCACAATCAAATGCGTGGAGTGCCACCATCAAGGCTCTAGAACGGCTGTTGAAGGATAGACAACACCCGTCGTAGGGACGCGACTGATCGTGTCCTGGTAGTATATCAATCGCCTCCCTACGGAGAGAGCATCATTTCACCGGCTCTGGATGCAGCGCGTCCTGGGAGACGAAGACATCGTAGGTTTTGCCATCCGGGCTTAAAAACGTACTTGAGCCGTAGGCAGAATCCACGAAGGGCGAGGTCCAGGCCTGCTCCTGAACCGTCTTGAAGAAATTGTCATCGCCACCGTTGAGTTCGATCACGGTATGCGTCGAGTTGCGCTCCATATTGATATTATCGAAACGTCCCTCCAGGCGGGTGAGCTTGAAGCCTGAATGCAGTCCAAGTATGTTGAGCCAGGTCGGGAACTTGACGATATCGCCCTGGAGCATCCACTCGTCCCCTTGCACAATATAGGTTTTATCCGAGGTGGGCTTGCCGTTCTGATCGTACAGGATCAATTCTACACTCATCATATGCGGCACATTCGCTACCTGCGTAGCGTGGATACGCGCCACCCTGATATCACCTGTGAGGCCCAGGTACGTCTGCACGAGGAAGGTCAACCATAAGAGGGAGACGGCAATGGCCAGCAGCAGAATGCCGCTTATCCCGCGCTTCCAACGCAGGCGCCCGAAGCCCCATCTGCGAGGATAGCGCTCTCCTGTCCTCATTACCTCTTCCTTCAATTCGTGTATTTCGCGACGGCGAACCAGCCCTGCCGCTGCTGTGATAAACAGCCAGAGTCCGATAAGCGCTACAATAAACAAAATTATTTGCGGTAAGCCAATCTGAACTGGAAAATTCAAGGCATACCTCCCTTTATGTGCTGCTTCGCTCTGTTCTACTGCTCTGCTGATACTTAACACAGTCCACGGGAAACAGTTTATACACATCACACGAATATTTCAGCTTTTTCGTCGTTTGCTGGAAAAAAGCATGGCCTGATAATGAGCATGAATCAGCGGGAAGGCCGTAACATTGACGGGGATCGGTAGAGATTTTTTAATAAAGAGATATCACGCGGCTTGCCAGATATGGATCGTTTTATCCGCACCCGCCGTCGCAAGTCGCCTGCCGTCGGGCGACCAGCGCACGACATTGACGCTGCCCACGTGGCCGTTGTAGGTAAAGATGGGCGTGCCTTTGCCGGCGTCCCATAAATGCACACTGCCATCCCGGCTGCCTGTGGCGATGCGGCTGCCATCGGGCGACCAGGCTACCGTCTGGATTTGTTCCGCGTGGCCTCGATAGGTAGTCAGCGTGGTGCCGGTGATCGCATTCCAGACCTGCGCGGTCTTATCGTGGCTGCCTGACACGATGCGCTGGCCGTTGGATGACCACACCACACCCGTCACGGCGGCAGAGTGTTTGAAATACGTGGCAGCACTTCTGCCGGTGGCGGCATCCCAGATATGCACCGCGTCGTCCGCACCACCCGAGGCAATCTGCCTGCTGTCGGGCGACCAGGCCAGGGTAAGTACGCTGCTGTTATGGCCTTTGTACGAGACCAGTTGGCGACGTGTCTGGGCATCCCAGACATCGACTTTGTTTTCGCCGCCGCCCCACGCGATGCGCAAGCCATCGGGCGACCAGGCCAGGGTGTAGATGGACCTGTCCTCCCGCGAATTCCAGAATCCCCCACCGCCGCCTGCAAAGGTGAAAATACACTCACCTGACACCGCCCGGATGACATGTACAGTTTCCGTATCGCGCCTATCTCCCGAATAGCCAATAGCGATGCGCGAGCCATCGGGCGACCAGGCTACTGACCGAACCTGTTTTTGTCCATTTCTGTAGATCATACCAACCGATGCCGTAGCGATATTCCAGAGCTGAACAGTGCCGTCACTGCTCGCAGAGGCCACATTCGAACCATTGGACGACCAGATCAGGTCATTGACCTCATCCTGGTGGCCCTCGAACAGGTAGAGCAGCGTACCAACAGGAGGGGCAACTATACCCGATAAAGAAGGTGGATTACTGCGAGAGGGGGATTGTGACGACGGACCGGGTGTAAGTGACCTGGCAGGAGCTGAGGATGGAGTCGAGCTGTAATTTGCTCCTCTCATGCTTCGTAACTGATTGGCGATACGCTCCAATTCATGCAGGACGACGGCCATACTTTCCGGCCTGCGATTCGGACTCACCTCCAACATGCGAGCGATAAGCGTCCCAAAATCGGCCAGTGGCGTACCGGGCGCAAAACGAATCGGAGCAAACTCAAAAGGCCGCAGAGCCGGATGGATTCCGGTCAACATCTGATGCAGTGTGGCACCGAAGCTATAGATATCGGCGCGCACAGTAGTCTGCACGCTGTCGTACTGCTCAGGCGCAGCATAACCGGGGGAGCCGAAGGAGGTAGAGCCGCCAGGTTGATCCGGATCAAAGAGGCGCGCCAGACCAAAATCGACAAGGTAAATATGGCCCCTGGGTGTCATGATGATATTGGCCGGCTTGAGATCGCGAAAGATAATCGGCGGGCGACTGGAATGCAGATAGTTGAGTACATCGCTAAGCTGGATGCCGATACGCAGGACATCCTCGACGCGAAAACGGCGCATCCTCTGGAGGAGTGTTTCCAAAGTTTCACCCTCGATATAATCCATCACCAGGTACCAGTGGCCGGCCTCAGAGAAATGATCATAGATGCTTGGGAGCGAGGGATGTTTCAAATTTGCCAGCAGCATCGCCTCTCGTTTGAAGGCTTCGGCTGCGTTTGACGTACCCTGCGCGTCGAATTCTCTTCCCCGATACATCTCTTTAACGGCGACCAGGCGATTCCCGAACTCCATGTCCTCTGCTTTATACACCGCTCCAAAGCCACCATTTCCCGCCCGGCCAAGGATGCGATAGCGCTGTTTCAGCACGGCACGCGCAGGGAGCTTTCCAGTTACATTGGGGTAGTGCCGCGAGGAACCTACGCTGCGCGGGAAGGGTCGGGACGGGTTTGGGGGAGCACTTTGCAATGGATGCCCACAGGCGAAACAGAACGCGGATTCTCCACGGTTGGCAGTGCCACAATATGTGCAAAATATCGTTGCCGGAACCATATACAATCCCTTAGCGCATAGGCTGACCGTTCCTCGACAAGCATCCCACGAACTTCAATCGCAGCATCTATCGACGTATCACATGTCTGTAATTCACAAAGAGACAACACAAATTGAACGTGTGGGCCTGCGAGATTATAACATAAATTTAATCAAAATGAGAAAAGATGGGCATCTCTGGTACGCTCCGCTTAATGTTTGCACCGTAGAATAAGTAGAAGAGGCGTATGAGTGTGTGAGCGTATCGCTCATATTTTCGTCCTGGAGTAAGAGTACCTCTTGTAGTATCGAAAAAAGGTAAACACTATGGCAGAGGGGTATACCACAAAAATTGGACACGCGCATTTGAAGGTGCGCGACCTCGCACGTTCTGTTGCGTTCTACACTCGTTTTTTGGGGATGCGCGTCACGGAAAAGGTAGACGATCACTATGTCTTCCTGACCGGTGGGGATTTCCACCACGAGATCGCCTTACAGCGAGTGGGAGCTATGGCGTCCAGTCCGCCCGAGAATGGTACCGGGTTGTACCACGTCGCCTTCGAAGTGCCCGACAAACGCTCCTTCGTGCTGGCTTACAGGCGCCTGACCCAGGCAGGCATTGTCGTCTCCACGGTCAACCACTATATCAGTTGGGCCATGTACTTTGATGATCCTGATGGGAACGGCCTGGAGATCTATTGGGATACACGTAATGAGCCCGGCGGGCGTCAGCTTTGGGCAGGTAACAACGCGCCTCTGGACATGGAACCAATGCTGGCCGAGGTCGAAAAATCCTATTGACAAAAGGTCTGACGGGCGGTATGATAGTTCCACAAAGGAACAAGGCGCATTCGTCTAGTGGTCCAGGACGCCGCCCTCTCAAGGCGGAGATCACGGGTTCGACTCCCGTATGCGCTACCGAACGCCCATTTCGAACCGTCTCAAGCCAGGAGAGATGCGGCTTGGGACGTTTCTGTTTTTGGCGTATCTCCCCCTGTACGGCAATTGTACAGCAACGCGCTTTCAATTCTTCTTCGCTAGGGATTAAAAAATCGCGCCTATATACTTTACAGACCCATGATGATCAATGGACTGTCGGCTCGTGCTTACCCTTTCGGTTTCTCTTGACGTTTGACGAGCTGATTGTTGCTGACTGGTTGGGTGTTTGCCAGTATTTTTACCATTTCAGCAACATCACCATGTACTTTTGGTGGTGTCGAGTCCTTTTCCTTCTGTAGCTTCTTCTGACTCCTCTACCTCTGAGAGCAGATTGATGCACTCTCTCCTGTGGCACCTGTATCTGTACGCACGTGAGGTCAAGTAGGAGAGGCGTTCTGCGTGAAGCCGGGTTGGTTAACAAGTAAATACAGACCAGCACACGTCATTGCGTCGTCGTTGATCATCAAGCACCAGTTCGCGAATTTCATCGGGGAGATGTTCGCGCTGCCAGCGGCACTCGAGCTCGGCCGGTCCTCTCGCCATCGCCTTCAGGCGCAGCCGCGCGCGCGGCCTTGATCGCGTAGGCGGCTGCGCCGAGCTCGTGCGCGGCGACATGCGCGACCGCCGCCGCCTGACCGGCAGCATACGCGGCATGGCGCGCCGCGCCGCTCAGATCCCTGGCCGCCGCCATCGCATGGCCAGCCCGCCGCGCGGGCCTCCGACATCGTGATCTCGCCGCGCGTCCAGGCCCGAGCCTGCTCAATGGCGTGACGCGGCCGCGAGTCCGAAGGCTGAGCCTCCTCGAAGAGGTGCAGGACGTGCTCCGCGCATGTGGCTGCCCACAGTGCAAGGAGATGGTGATGATCATCGGTCAAACTCCCGCCTCGTCGCATGGTTATAAATCTGGGATCGCGCGGTTCAGAGAAAATCATAACGCTATTCTATCACAGCCTTGCACTTGTGTACCATGTCCGCATCGCACACTCTTGTCGAAGGGTGTTTTTGATAATGTAATTGTAGTGTACCACTTAAACCAGCAAGGTTTGCGCTTCGCTTTACAAACAGGGGTTCGTGACAGTTGCTCTTTTGGATGGTCTATCATAGACTATTCCTATCTTTGTTACCGGATCTTGACAGGACGACAAGAATAGCTTCGGGAAGAGATCACCGATGGTGACATCTAAACGTGAATGTATATCTTGATCATCCTAGCCTCTGCTCAACAGCAGCATTGGCACACACGATGCTTCAACAAAGAAAGAAGAGGTGGAACCTATGTTTCACAAACTCATGGCAGTGGAATTGATTGTCCGAGACCTGGCGAGCTGTACGGCGTTTTATCGGGACACGCTCGGACTTCAGGTACGGGAGAGCGAGAGCACGTCTAATTCGGTCTCGTTTCAGATGGACAACGTGTATTTTTTTCTGCTGGAGGCAGCAGGGGCCGCACAGATGGCCAGTGCGGAGCCGCTTGACCTCTCGCTTGGGGGAAGCCCTCGCGTGCTGTTGGCCGCTGGAGTGGAGGATGTTGATGCCGCCTATCAGTCGCTTTCAGCCAAGGGCGTCCGATTTCTGCGCCCTCCAACCGACCAGCCCTGGGGGCTGCGCACGGCGTACTTTGCTGATCCCGAAGGCAACCTCTGGGAGATCAACCACTCCATTGCAAAGCAGTGAGACGGGAGAAGCGAAGCCGTTCTGTGGCACGCTTTGGCTATGAAAGCGCTGTCAACAGCCCTCAGAGGAAAGAGACTATGGCCAAACGAGAACCAAAGCTCTTGCGCTTGAGTGCCGCTGCTCATGAACTGGGCCTGCATCCAATCACCGTCGCGTCGTTCAGCGGGCGGCTCTATGGGATGCGGTCCCACCAGCAAAAGGAATTGTTGCAATGTGCGCAATCCGTGCTCGCCAGCCCTTAACCTACGATGTGCGCTTACCCGATGAGGCCCAGGCCGATGCGCTCCGTTTGCTGGATGCGTCTCGCTCTGTAGCCAACCAGGCGCTCGAACTCCTGTGGCCGCATCTCGATGAATTTGGCGAACGCGAAGCCTCGCCAGCCTGGAAACAGGTTGGGAAATACATCGGCAGCCCGCAGCCGCACGGGGACCGTCAGTGGAGATGCGAAAGCGAAGTGGTGGGTCGCTTGTTGCGTCAACAAGCCGAACGCAAAAAAGCCTTTGAGCTGGTTGCGCCCATTCTCTCAGATGGCTTCATTCGCCCCAAAAGGGAGAACCAGCCAGAGGGCAAGAATCGGCCAGCCATCAAAGAGGCGATTAGCACCCTGCAAAAGAGCCGGGAAGAGGATGACATCAGCTTCGTCGCCCTCCAGAACGTCATCGAGCAAGCGTGCAATTACTACTTTCAGCATGATCGCTTCCCGTCGTCCTACGAGGAAATGCAGCCGGTCCCGCTGCTTACCGTCGGCTTGCTGACCTACGCGGGCGATGATGGTCGTGAAAAAGGGCAAGTCTATCGTCTGACTCTCGACCTGGATGCGGGCGTGGCGCGGTTCAGGTTCCGTTACCCCGATGAGAACGGCGTCTGGCGCTGGCGCAAGGAGGACAGCATCATTCCCTTGCCGGAGTGCTTACAAGAACGCCTGCGGGATGGGGAACTCATGGCCCCGACCTTGCGGGAAGAGCGGCGCGCTGATGGAGAGCGGTTTGTGGTGCTCGATTTCATCGTCGAGGTGAAGCCCGCCGAGATGGCTGCATGGCAAAACGTTGAACGAGTCCTCGGAGCAGATTGGGGGATTCATTCGCTGTTGACCGCCACAGCTCTCAATGAGCATGGCGACCAGGTGGGTAGGCCGTTTTTCTTGGATACTGGCGGCTTTGATGGCAAACAGGCCCGCACACGCCGCCAGACTGACGAACTCAAGAAGAAGGCAGCCCGCAATGAACAAGAACGCGATGCGCTGCCCGCCGATTATCCCAAACGGGCCTGGTATCAAGAGCGCCTCGCGCTGTATCGGAGAGAAATTGACCGGTGCTGGCGCAAGTACGAGTTGCGCAACCGCTCGCTTGCGCATCTGGCCAGCAATGTGTTGCTGCTGCTCTCGATGGAGTCATTGGAAACGCTCAAGTCTACCGGGCGCGGGAAAGGCGTGCAGGGACGCTGGCGCAATTATCGCAATAACTCGACCATCCGGGGAGAAATTTGGCGGCTGCTCCGGTACAAGTGCCGCCTGGTCGGTCTGCGGTTCCATACGGAATATCCGCGCGGGACCAGCCACGCCTGTCCGCGCTATGGCTTGCCCACCAACACCTACCGCTCTCCCCATGACCTGACCTCGACGGTGAAATGGGGGCGGTGGCTGAGATGCTCGAATTGTCACTACCAGGCCGACAGGGATTATGCCGCCTCGGTCAATATCGCGCGTTTAGGCGTGGCCTATCTTCTCCAAATGAAACACACGGGCAAGGGATGCGCTTGCTCGATTTTTGATCCACAGGTCAAGCCGGTGATTTATACGGCCACCGGCTCGGCGTTGCTGTTGCCGCCGACGAGCCACCATGCTCGCCCGATTCTGTCGGGAAGGATCTGTTACTATCCTGGTTGGCATGCTTTTGTCTTCCTCCAGTCGTCACAGCCCAGGGCTGTTTTCCTGCGATTGTGTGGATAGCTGAGGATTGCTGAGGATAGCTTACAGTTTTAGCAACGGTAGCAGGAAAAACCAGCTAGCCCTGCAAGTTATAGCGAAAATCGTCAGAGCATTAGGCGTATCCAGAGAAGATTTGTTATAATAGCCGTATGGCTACAAAAGATATTTCCAGCGGTACAGTGCACGAAGTGCCAGCGGACTTACGGGATGCATTAACTTCTGACCCCAAGGCGCTCGCAGCATGGGAAGACCTCACTCCTCTTGCTCGCAATGAATGGATATGCTGGACAATCTCCGTGAAAAAGCCGGAAACCAGAAAGCAGCATGTTGAGAGAGTGTGCACAGAACTGAAAGAGGGAATGCGTCGACCTTGCTGTTGGATGGGCTGTATTCACCGCACGGATAAGCCGGTAAGCCCTTCGGTACAATATGTGCTCAACAGACACTCTAAAAAGTCGTCATAAACGACGGCTCTCATCTAAAGAGAATGGACTGGTATATTTTCGCTTCCCGCGAGAGAAACAGAACGATTGAAAGGAGTTCTGAGGATGAACGAACCCATCACAACACTCGACACCCGACACGGCGTCCCACGCAGAGGGGTCACGCCATGGGAGGAGACGCGCCGGGTGTTGGAAACAGCGGAGCTGTTCTGGCTCTCAACCGTGCGGGCCGACGGTCGCCCTCACGTCACGCCGCTCGTGGCCGTGTGGCACGACGGGGCCATCCACTTTACCGCGACCGACACCGCACAGAAGACGGTCAACCTGCGTGGAAACCCGCACGTCATTCTGACGACCGGCTGCAACCAGACAGAAGGACTCACCGTGGTGGTGGAGGGCGACGCCGTGCGGATCACCGACCAGGACGCGCTCGAACGCGTAGCCTCGGTGTGGGCGACCAAGTGGGAGGGAAGCTGGCCCTACCAGGTACGCAACGGGTATTTTTACCTCTACGATGAAGACGAACAACGAGTGCTCACCGATTCGAACCTCGTGTTCTCCGTCAAACCCACCAAGGTCTTCGCATTCGCCATAGGCCGCAGCCAAACCCGCTACCAGTTCTAACTGCTCGCGTCGCGTAGCCACGCACGCGGGGGAGCTGGCGGGGTGGGGTGGTGTCCCCCAAGTTGCCAGAGCTGGCCGGGGTGATCGTCGAGGCCTCGGCCTGGTCACTGGTGGTTTTCATTTGCCCTGATTCCCCCTTTAGTCAGGGCAGCGGGCCGCCCCCGGAGCGGGAGCAGGGCGAATTAGGGGGACGCTCCTGCGGCTCGAAAAAGCGACGTGGAAAATCGGCACAGGCGCGCCTCCTCGAATTGCTGTTCACCAATCTGCCGATTTTCCCCGTTCGCGCGTGATGCGCGGTCGAAGCACGTGTGGGTTTGGGCATGCTCCTCGCGACCTCAGGGATGTCTGCTTCCTGACACCGTGCTGGGTGTAATCGCGCCGGCACGCTTGTAATTCACGATAATGATGCCAGTTGGGGAGACTTGGCTCTCCGTCACCTTGAACGCCGCTGGAATGGTGCCATCGACAAACAACCGTTTTCCACTGCCCAACGTCAGCGGGTAGATCTTGAGCCAGAACTCATCGATCAAATCATGCTTCATGAGCGTCTGAACGAGATTGGCACTTCCGTAAACGTGCAAATCCGGCCCTTCCTGCTGCTTGAGTTGGCTGACTTTTTCCGCAATGTCTCCGCCTAAAAACACGGAGGGCTGCCATTCGCTAGAAGTCATGGTATTCGAGGCGACGTATTTGGTCGCTGTATTGGCGCCCGGCCATATGTCGGCATGCTTCGGCCAGTAGGGTTCCCAAATTTCAAAGGTTTTGCGCCCTAATAACAGATCAAACGGCATGTTCATCTGCCTCTTCATGACTGTTCCAAGAACATCGTCGGAATAGGGAGCTTGCCACCCGCCATACGCGAAGCCACCACTGGGATCTTCCTCTGGTCCGCCGCCGGCTTGTATGACACCATCAAGGGTGATGAATTCAAGTACAATCACTTTTCTCATGACTGAATTCCTCCAACATCTGGCGACCTTTGGTGCTGATCACGTGCGTTCATCGGTGGTTCCTTTCTTTTCTCCCCTTCTTGCCTTCCGGATGACTGATGGAGAGCGTAGATTTTCTTGCAATTTGCACGTGTATCTATTCTACGAGCCGAGAAAGAAAACGGCTATTCGGATTTTGCTTTAATCCTTGGCCCGGTTCTCGCCTGGGCAAAATCAGCCACCGTGCCTAACCTGGCTTGACGAAAGCCTAGCTTGGGTGTTGCGGAAGTCTCTCTTCTACGAATTTACAACATGTACGTGCAACAGCCTGCTTCTGGCGCGGATGCTGGTTGAGAGCGGCCACCCGTTCCAAACATTCGCGCCGATTTCCTCCTTTTCACCTCAAAAATCGTCGAACATTCACGCCATTTACCACTCACCAAATGTGAGACAGAGCCACATGGTAGGGCATTTACCATTTGCGCTGCCACATTCATCTCTCGCGCCACCTGGGAACCCGCCCGGGGAACTTTTCATCACCCAGCCGGTGGCAGACCTCTTTCAGCCGCGCGTCTGCGCCCTGCCATTCCAGATCGGCCAGCGTTTCCTGCAGTGGCACATCCTCGCGCAGTGTCGCCAGTCGTGCGGAACAGCAGCGCCTCCGCCCGGTGCTGCGCCAGGCTCTCGGCCAGCCGCGCCGCGCGCCTGGCCGAGAGCCCCCAGGTGTGCGGATCGGCGGGGATCGCTTCGAGGTGCTCGTATTTTGCCAGCACGGCCGCCGCGGATTTTTCCCCCCAGCCTGCGATGCCGGGCAAGCCGTCGGCCGCATCGCCCACCAGGGCCAGCCAGTCGGGGATCGACGGCGGGCGCACGCCAAATTTCTCCACCACGCCTGCTTCATCGAGGAGCAGATTGCGGCGGCGGTCCCAGCCCACGATGCGGCTGCCAGAGACCAGCTGGGCCAGATCCTTATCCGGCGAGCAGAGCACGATCTGTTCGACCTCAGCTTCGTGCTTGAAACGGGCGGTCGCGCTGGCCAGGGCATCGTCGGCCTCGAACTCCACCATCGGCCAGACCACCAGCCCAAGCGCGGAAACGGCCTCTTCGGCCAGCGGGAACTGGGCGAGCAGGGTGGGGTCAACGCCCGCGCCGGTCTTGTAGCCGGGGTAGAGGCCGTTGCGGAAGGACTCGATCACGTGATCGAACGCGCAGGCCACGTGGGTGATGCCCGGCGTGGTCAAGCAGCATCAGCAGGCTGCGTAACAGGCCCAGCGTGGCGCCGACCTCGCGCCCATCCGGCGCCTTGCGCGGCGGCGGGCCGAAGTGGTTGCGAAACAGCTCGTAGGTCCCATCCACCAGGTAGATCTTCATAGAAGAACCGCTGCTCCTCTCATCATTTCAGAATTGTCCAGTCACTGCTAAAATGGTTCCTCTGGTGGGGAAGGGATGCTCTTCCTCCGCCATCTGCCGAGAAATTGGCTCGTCCTGGCCAGAGGTTTTCCGTCCCCTCCCTTTACTTGTTTCGGTTAGGATCATTAGCAAAGCTTCGTCTTTTATCTTGTCTGCTTCACTCTGGCTAGCCAGGCGCGCATGTCGGGCTCATGCTCTTCGTGGAAGTGGCCGAAGATGAAGGCCCCGGTGAGCCGCTCGCCCTCTAGCCAGGGGAAGCGTTGGGGATCGTTGAGCTGCTCATCGCTCAAGGCGGAGACTTCGGCGACCAGTTGCTGGAAGACCTCGCGCGAATCGTTGAGGACGTCGGCGAGAGGGCGATCCCGGTTGGCCTTGTAAATCCAGGCGTTGATCTCATCAACCTCGTCATCCTCATCCAATTCCGCTGGGTAGTCAGGTGTCATGTCCACAGTGGGATCGAGAGCTGCCCGGAAGCGCAGCACCGTTCGCCTGCGCCACCCGGTTAGGTGGGCAACGATATCCTTGATCGACCAGCCTCCTGCGACCTCCGGCTGCGTCATGTTCTCCTCACCAATCTCGCCGAGCAATGCCAGCCATGCCGCCTGCTCGCTCTGCATCTCGGCAAGGAGCTGCTTTTTGCTGATGGGTCCTGTGCTGTTTCCGCTGTGATCCGTCATGAGCTTGCCTCCTGTTTTTCTGCTTTGTTCATAGGCTACCACAAAAAGCGGAAAAAAGCGCCCTCTTAAACGCTTGGTGTGAGTCATGCGCAATGCCCTCGTTGTAATTATTTCGCCAAACAGCACTGATTTAAGCTAGTATCTCCACTCACGCCACTCCCACCGTGTCCTGCTTGACCCAGGCTTCTAAGCTCACTGCTGGAGACGGGGAGTGCTTTCAAAGTTCTTTAGCTATCGCGATGAGGTCGGCCAACATCCCCTGGCCTGCCTGGAAGCGCCCTGCTCCTGGCCCAATCACCGTCACCTCGGCAGGCGTATCGGTTTGAATGTGGATGGCATTGAGCAGCCCATCAATGCGGGCCAGTGGATCGCTGAGTGGAAGGGCGATGGGCTCGACCCGTGCTTCTAAGGGAGTTCCGAAAACTAAATTGTCCCAGTATGGTATACTTCTCCAAGAAAAGTTTTCTTGGAGGGACGAGAGTGGAACTAACCGAGGAAGTCAAAGCGCTAGTGTTGAACACAGCCAAGGAGCTCAAAGGAAGTGCACGCCGGATGTTTATGGCGCGGACGGCGCAAGCGTTAGGTGCAGGCGGCCAGAGGCTGGCTGAACGGGAACTGGGCTGGAATCGTGGCACCATGCGCAAAGGGATGCATGAGGTGGAGAGCGGAGTGAGATGCGTAGATGGCTTCTCGTTGCGTGGGCGCAAGCACAGCGAAGACCATTTGCCCAACTTGTTGAAGGACATCACTGCCATCGTGGATGGGCAGAGCCAAGCGGATCCGCAGTTGCGCACCACGCGTCTGTACACGCGGATGACGGCAGCCGAGGTGCGCCGCCAATTGATTGCCCAGAAAGGCTATAGCGAGGAGCAATTACCGACTGCTGAGACCATTGGGACCAAGCTGAACCAGTTAGGTTACTATCCGAAAAAAGTGGCCAAGAGTCAGCCCCAAAAAAAGTCCCCGAGACCGATGCTATCTTTGGCCAAGTGAAGCACTGCAATGAGGAGGCAGATGCCTCTGATGAGGTGTTACGGCTCTCGTTGGATGCCAAAGCCATCGTCTCGGTCGGTCCTTTCGCACGAGGGGGAAGAGTCGCGTGCCCATCAAGGCAGCCGACCACGACTTTCAGCCAGCAGCGACGGTGACGCCGGTCGGCATTTTTCTGCCCGCCTCCGATGAGCTCTTTCTGTATGGGGTAACGTCCAAAGTGACCAGTGATTGCCTGGTGGATCGCTTGGTCGACTGGTGGGAGGGCGTCAAGGAGCGCTTTTCGCACATCACGACTCTGCTCATCAATCTAGACAATGGTCCTGAGAGCCACAGTCGGCGTACCCAGTTCATGAAGCGCCTCGTGGACTTCGCGCAGCACTCTCGCCTTATCATTCGTCTGGCCTACTATCCTCCCTATCACAGCAAGTACAACTCGATCGAACGCTGCTTGGGGATTTTAGAGCAGCACTGGAATGGAGCCTTGCTTGATTCGGTTGATGCCGTGATCCAATATGCCGGAACCATGACTTGGAAAGGAAACCATCCCGTCATCACCTTGGTGACGACCACCTATCAGACCGGAGTCAAGCTGACCAAAGGGGCGATGGATCTAGTGGAAACCCAGCTTCAGCGGTTGCCATTTCTGGGAAAGTGGTTCGTCGATATTGATGGGTCCTCCCCTGCTAATCGGGATAGTTAATAATTCTTGAGTCCCTAAGGCAAAGTATGAGTTTTGTCACCTGCTGATTTGTGATACTATACTAACTGATAGGTACCCTGCGAGAGGAGGACGGGCAAGCGCCTCAGCGCCACACGATAAGAGGTTCTGTGAAGCGCAAGACAGTAACGCATGCCTCGGGCGCAAAGCCGACTCGCCCTCGCGCGCTTCCGACAGCAACAACGTGAGCAACGGTAAAACAAAGGGAGTACCGAGAGCCTGGCTGTACAGCAACGCCGACGAATTTCAGTAACAGAGAGCGGTCCGCGGTGAACAATGAACCAAGGAAAGAAGGGCGGGGAGCACACCGGCGTACACCTGTGAACAAGCCCAGCCGTATCCCGTATGCGCTACCATCTAGCATATTCAAAACGTCTCAAGCAAGGATACAAGCGGCTTGGGACGTTTCTATTTTTAGAAAAAAACGCGTTTGTACGTTTCGATCTGTATCAAAGGTCATCTGGACCCGTCCTGGCAAGAGTATCTGGAGGGATTAGAGATCGTGCAGGATGCCGATGGCACGACTCGACTTTCCTGCGTTCTCCAGGATCAGTCAGCACTCTATGGAGTGCTCAAAATGATGAGTCAGTTGAACTTGACGCTCCTCTCACTTGAAAGGAGCGAGAGCGAGCAGAGGGAGGACACTATGAGAACAGTCATTTCCAAAGACGGTACCATCATCGCGTTCGACAGGCTCGGGATGGGACCGGCGCTCATCCTGGTGGGTGGCGCACTTGAACAACGAGCGATGGACTCAGAGACCGCGCAACTTGCTCCGATGCTTTCAGAGCACTTCATCGTGTTTCACTATGATCGTCGGGGACGAGGCGACAGCACGGATACGCAGCCGTATGCCGTGGAGCGTGAAATTGAAGACATCGCCGCTCTCATTACCGAAGCAGGTGGTTCGGCGTGCGTGTTCGGTATCTCCTCGGGAGCAGCTCTTGCTCTGGAGGCAGCCATCAAGTTGGGTGACAAGGTCAAGAAACTGGCCATGTACGAGGCCCCCTACAATGATGATGAGGCCGCAAGGCTCGCATGGAAGACTTACCGAAAGCAGCTTGCGGACGTACTGGCACGAGGTCGCCCCGCAAGTCCTTGCTCCTGTGTTGGTGGAGTTCTACAAAGGAAAGGAGTCTTCACATGTCTGAGTTGCACACCCTGTTGACCGGTCTCATGTTCGGCGAGTCGCCACGTTGGCACAATGACCGCCTCTGGTTCTCCGACTTCGGCGCGCAGGAAGTTGTTGCTGTCGATCTGACGGGCAAGAAGGAAGTCATCGCTCGCATCGCGGGCGCTCCTATGGGTCTCGGCTTCCTGCCCGATGGGCGCCTGCTGATCGTCTCCATGCGCGATGGACTGCTCCTACGCCGAGAACCCGATGGGAGGCTGGAGACTCATGCTGATCTCAGTCACCTGTCTCGCTTCCCCTGGAGCGACATGGTCGTGGACGGTCTAGGCAATGCCTACATCGGCAACCTCGGCTTCAACTTCCCAGGTGGCGAGTTCGCCCCCGGCATCCTGGTGCTGGTCACACCCGATGGCAAGACTCGGCAGGTCGCCGATAGCTGTGCCTTCGCGAATGGCATGGTTGTGACCACAGACAACTCAATGCTGATCCTCGCTGAGTCCTATGGCCACCGACTGACGGCCTTCGACATCGAACCCGACGGCAGTCTGTCCAACCGGCGGGTGTGGGCCGACCTCGGCGCCGGCTACCCAGACGGCATTTGCCTCGATGCCGAAAATGCCGTCTGGTACGCAGATGTTCCCGCCAGGCGCTGCGTGCGTGTGCGCGAAGGTGGTGAGGTGTTACAAACCATCGATCTCGACCGCGGCTGCTTCGCCTGCATGCTGGGAGGTGTGGACAGGAGGACCCTGTTTCTGATGGCCGCCGAGTTTCCACCCAGCAGTTGGGGGCCGGAAGCGGCACGAACAGGTCAGGTGCTCACTATCGAGGTGGCCTCCCCAGGTGTCGGTTGGCCATAGCCGAGGGGCGGCTCTCATACATGCAGGCTGCGCTACTGGCAGCGCGGACATCCATTTGCTATGATAAGTAGTGAGGTATTCAAAAGCTGTTAGGGTGGATATACTCAACATTAACCGGGGGATGATATCCCCCGGCATCATTCGAAAGGATTGTTCCATGTATAAAAAGATTGTAGCCGGCCTTCTTCTTTTCGGCATTTTGACAACCATACTCGCAGCCTGCGCTATTTACGACGAATCCGCCGTATCTGGGCCTACAGTCCACATGGGTGCCGCGAACTTCGTGCAATCGACAATTACCATTAACAAAGGCGATTCGCTTACTCTCGTCGATGATGTCGGAGTACAGCATATTCTCAAAAATGGTTCCTGGCAGGGCGCCAAACAAGTTCCAGCGACAGAACCTGGCGCGCCAACTGTTAATCTCACCTTCAATGGCGGCGATACGGCGTCGGTCGGGCCATTCAATACCGCCGGTCAGTTTCATATCTTCTGTACCATTCATCCGGGAATGAATCTTATGGTCACTGTACATTGACAGTGGATGGCAGAATTTTCTACTACTTACGTTTATTCAAGAGAGCCTGGACCTTCTAGTACTTTTATGGCAGTCCAGGCCGTTCCTTCGACAAACATTTGGGACAATGCTATCCTATCCTGTGTCAATGACTCACAGTTTACTCTCGGCTAGTCTGTTAATGTAACGTACGATCTACGGCAAGAACTAATGAAAAATAGATGGACTCTTACAGTATTTGCTAAGCTTTCTGGTATCGGCCTGCTCTTTTACTTTACAGCGTTGATCGCTGCCTGTGGCGGCACAGCGAACCAGGCAACGCCCGGCGCGCCTGAGGCGACGGTTACAATCAGCTTCGCACAATTCATCGGATCTCCTACATCCGCCTTGCAAAAGCTTTACTGCGGCGGATGGGCCACCAACGCCACCACTCCCTATTCTGCTAATGGAGTCGTCGACGTCTATGGGAAATTCACCCAGACGGATGTGAACGATAACCCGGTGGGTGTCGGCGAGGCATCAGCGACGGCAACGATTAAATGGCCAGACGGTACATTACAGAGCGAACAAACGACCACCACCAGCGATGGCCTGGCAGTATTCGTTGTCCCTTTGAACGCCAGCGCCATCAACCACATTGTTCTCATTCAAATCGACTTCGCTAAAGGCGATCTGAAATGCAACATTCCACAGGCGGCCTTCTTCACGGCCATAGTCGTTTCACCAACGCCGAAGGGATCCGTGAGGCCTTCCCCGTCAATTTCGCCAACTGGCTCGGGCGTCCCATCGGTAACACCGTCGGCATCGCCAACCGTCGGGGGCACATTTACGCCATCACCGGTGCCGACCCTGCCATTACCACTACCTTCTCCTACAAAACCAAAGGGATAGATCCAGTCAGTCACGCGCACGAGATCGCCACTCAGGCAAACGCGCAGCATATCCCGCTGGAGATCTTCTATTCAGAAGGCTCAGCACATTGCGGCGCCTATGGTGATAACCCGCAACAATATATCGACCGACTGCAGGACTTTGTAGCCCGCTACCTGGGCGACGATTTTCCTCGTGCTATGCCGGAATAACTCGCTATTGCCCAGTTCTTGTTGTATTGATAGCGTTTTGACCGGTTTTCTTGGCCTTCTGAGCGGACTGCTGTGCAATATCGCTCAGCGAGTTTCCCGTATCTTGCACCCTCGATGTGGCCTGTTGCGCAACATCCTTCAGATTGCTCGCCGTCTGCGTGAGATTAGCTGCAAACTGCTGGCCGACCTGCATCAACTGCTCCCTCTCAGGAAGATTGCCGAGCAATTCCTGATAGCGCTCGCGCAACAGGCGCTGCATCTCCTCGCCACGCATAGGCGCAATCAACAAGCCGATACCGACACCGATCAGTACACCATTCAAAAAACGACCCATGTTCGGGCTCCTTCTACTTTAACTACTTCCAGCAACCCCAAGAGGAGCTGCTTATTATTACACGCGTATTATCGATACTTTGCTTCAGGACACTTGAAAAAATTACGTATTACGGGCATAATAGCATTAGAGAGAGTATACTTTTTGATTTGCATGAAGCCCAAAGTATGTCGTGTTCGTTTTTGCTGCGCACGTCACTACATGAGCGAGGGAGCAAATATATGGCATTACATCACGACGATGATTATACCCCGGTAGAAGACATTGTTCGCAGCTCACGCCATTTGAGCCGCCAGGATATTCTAAAAGAGAAGCGCCTGAGAAATACCGATCTACTACCCTCAATCCAGGCTGATGTCCAACAGAACACGGGTAATTCCCGGCCTTTTACCCAGTCGCGCGATGAAAATCGGCGATTGCGCAAAGAGATAGAGCAATTACAGCGTCGCCTCGCCCAGCACAAAGAAGACGATATGCGGCTGGAACAGGAAATCGAGACGATTCATCGGGGCTACCAGCTTGAGATCGAGCAGTACCAGAACAGCTTGCGTCAAGTAATGGAGGAACTCAACGAGAAGCGGGATATGCTACAAGAGAGCGAGCAGAGATATCAAGAGCTCTACCATTCCTTTCATGTAGCGGTAGAAGAAGAAACCAGAAAACTGCTGGCAGAGACAGCAAAGACGATGAAGCTTTCTCCCGACCACACACCTCCTATCTTGCAAGAACTCATGCAGGCCCTTGAATCCAAGGTGAGATTGACGGGGGATCAGCGCCTGGCCGAGGTAATGATGTTGATGCGCCAGGTGCAGCGTAAAAACGAACAGATCGAGCGAGAACTTGCGGGCGAAAGAGAGAGCATCGCCCGGGAACGCCAGCAATTGCTAGTGCAGCAAAAAAATATTCGAGAGCAAAGCATAGAGCGCCAGAAATATATCGATGCAAGCCTGCGCACTCGTTATACCGGCCTGCTTGCGATCTTAATACCATCAGCGCTGGTAGCCGCCGTTTTTGTTCAAGTTATCTTGATCAATGTATTTCAGATACCCCAGACCTGGGCCCTCATTTCACCGATTCTTCTCTTCGCGCTGATAGCCTCCGGGCTCTCCAACATCCGCCCGGGCCAGGGCAAGGGCAAGGGCAGATCAGCGCAAACACAGAATAAAAAGAAGCCTGCGTAGCATCTGCGTCCCATCATATATCCTCAGTTGCTATCGTCGAAATCGGGTGAGTGCGCGCACGAGTTTGCGGTTGGTCGCGATAGCCGGACTTTCCAGGTAAGCTTCGAAAACGGCCTGCTGGATGCCGGTATTCATGGTTGGATAGGCATGGATGGTATTCAGGATGTCGCTGAGTCTCAGATTATGCTGCATGGCCAGTGACACCTCGCCGAGCAACTCGCCTGCGTGTGCGCCGACCATGTGGGCCCCCACAATCTCGCCTTTCTTGCCCGCCAGTACCAGCTTGATGAAACCGAGCGCCTCGCCCTCGGCCTGCGCGCGGTCAATTTCGGCCCAGGGGAATTTGACGATGCGTACCTGCCGGTACTGCTTCTCGGCCTCTTCAGGAGTCAGGCCGACGCGGGCGGCCTCGGGGTCGGTGAAGGTACAGCAGGGGACCACGCGATAATCAACCTTTTTCCTGAATACCGGCACCAGGGCATTGCGCACCGCCACGCCCGCTTGATAGGCGGCAACGTGCGAGAAGAGGTAGCCGCCGATCACGTCTCCTATCGCCAGCACACCTGGAGCAGTTGTCTGGAGATAGTCGTTGACTTTGATGCCCTTTTCCCCACTTTCGATGCCTGTCGCTTCCAGGTTCAGGCCCTCGACATTCGGCCGCCGTCCTACTGCCAGGACTATTTCATCAGCCTCGAAGTTCAGGAGCCGGTCGCCCTGCCTAGCCGTGACGACCTTCTTCTGGCCGTCGCGGGCGGCCTTGATGAAATGGGCGTTTGTGACGATCTGGATGCCCTCTGATTCCAGCATGCCCGCAACGGCCTGCGACATTTCCGGGTCTTCTCCAGGCAGAATGCGCTCCGCCCGCTGGACAATCGTGACCTTCGCCCCCAGGCGTTCAAAGGCCTGGCCAAGCTCGACACCGACGGGGCCACCGCCCACCACGACGATGGTGGCGGGCAGGCGCGCCAGGTCGAATATTCCCTCGTTCGTGAGGAAGTCGGTGGCGGCCAGCCCCTCGATATCGGGAACAGCCGGCCGCGACCCGGTAGCGATGATGGTGCTGCGGCTTGTGAAGGGCTCGCCGTTCAGCTCCAGTTCGGTCGCAGATTTAAATGCGAGCTTGCCGAATTTGACTGTGACGCCCTCGGTATAGCGGCCCTCGGCATCCGCGACACGGCGGATGACGCCCTGCACGTAGTTCGAGACCTGCCCCATATCAACAGCAGGGCCGGTGGGTATCAGTCCAAACTTCGCAGCCTCTTTCGACTGATGCACCAGTCGCGCCACGTGGATTAAGCTCTTGCTCGGCACACAACCGTAATTCAAACAATCGCCCCCCAGGCGCTCTTTGTCAACCAGCAGGACGTTCGCACCGAGCGCAGCGGCCAGGCGAGCAGCGATCAACCCACCCGAACCGCCTCCAACAATGCTCAGATCATAGCGCGTCATGCCGTTCCTCCTGAAGCGTATAGTAATTTCGTGCGTATTGCGCAGCTATTCTAAGCTACGTGCGTATATCTGTCTAGAAGGAGAATACGGTGATGCGACACATAGACGGGCGGCGAAGAGAATAACATGTGCGTGATTTTTGTGAATCCCGTATAATCCTGGTAAAAAGTGAAACGTTTCTGGGATTTTTCACACGAATCGGTTAGAAGTGCGGTATACTCAATTGCATAACATATACTCTTTGTAAGGAGCGATTTACATGACACAACAAGCACAAACAACCGTTCGATCGAGCGTTCAACTGAAACAACATACTATCTGGCAGGATGGACAGACGCCGGAGCCATGTGCCGTCGTTATCTTTGGTGCGACCGGCGATTTGACGCAGCGTAAATTGCTGCCCACGCTGGCGCACCTGTGGCACGATCATCCCCTGCCACAGAGCTTTTGCATCGTGGCCTTCGCGCGCCGGCCGCTGACGGATGAGCAGTGGCGAGCAATGGCGCTGGAATCGATCAACACGTATATGCCGGCCGACGACAGACTGGACGAGAAGGCGCAGAAGTCCTTCGCGCAGAAGCTATTCTATTGCCAGGCGGACTTCGATGATCGTGAAGGGTATGCGAGGCTGGCAGACCTGCTGGATCGGCTAGATCAAGAAGAGGGGACACTGGGCAACCGCCTATTTTACCTGGCCACCCCCCCGACGCTTGATTCGGAGATCATCCATCAACTGGGCGGTGCCGGTCTCGCTCGAGCGCCGCGTGTCGACGATAACGGTGAAGAAGGCTGGGTGCGCATCATCATTGAAAAGCCTTTTGGGCGTGACCTGATCTCGGCGCAGCGCCTGAATCGCGAACTGGCTCGTGTCTTCCGCGAAAACCAGATCTTTCGCATCGACCATTACATGGGCAAGGAGACGGTGCAGAACATCTTAGCCTTCCGCTTTGCGAACGGCATTTTCGAGCCGCTCTGGAATCAGAAATATATCGATCACGTGCAGATCCTCGTTGCGGAAAGCCTGGGCATCGGCTCTCGCGCGGAATACTACGAAGAATCAGGCGCGATCCGCGACATGGTGCAGAACCACATCATGCAGGTGCTGAGCCTGACGGCGATGGAGCCGCCGGTCTCCTTCGACGCCGACTCTATTCGCGACGAGAAGGTCAAGGTGATGCACGCAATCCCGTCGCTGACGCCGGAGCAGGTGGCAAAGAACACTGTACGCGGGCAATATACGGCGGGCACGATTGACGGACGACCGCAGGTGGGCTATAAAGAGGAAAAGGGCGTCGCACCCAACTCGACGACGGAAACCTATGTCGCGCTCAAGCTCTTCATCGAGAACTGGCGCTGGGCCGATGTGCCGTTCTATATCCGCACGAGCAAGGCCCTGCCAAAGCGCAGCACCGAGGTCACGATCCAGTTCAAGCGCGTGCCGCACCAGCTCTATAAACCCTCAGAAACGAAGGGGCTGGTCCCCAACCGCCTGACCGTGCGCATTCAACCCGATGAGGGGATTGCGCTGAAATTCGCCGCGAAGGTACCCGGCGCCGCTCGCCATCTCGCCGATGTTGACATGAATTTCACGTACGGTACGGCCTTCGGTATCGAACCACCTGAAGCTTACGAGCGCTTGCTGGCCGACGCGATGATTGGTGACTCCACGCTTTTCATCCGCCGCGACGAGGTTGAGGCCTCCTGGCGCATAGTAGACAGTATCATCAATGGCTGGAAGCTGATGCCCCCTAACTCTGTTCACCCTTACCCGGCAGGCACGTGGGGGCCGAAAGAGGCGGACGAGCTGATCGAGCACGACGGAAGAGAATGGGATAACCCGTAATGATACAATATCCTCATTCTTCGATTTCGGCTATCTCGGTCAACTTGGCTTCGTTCCCGGCTGGCCCGGAGCGGAGGTCTACCCACCTCAACCGATGAAATCACAGGTTCGCTTCGTGCTTGATAGCTATAAAGACAACGGCGGTGAGTACGAGGAAGTGGAACTGGCGGACTGTGGACACTCTCCGCATATCGAGAAATTAGAGATGGTAATCGAGCTTGTCGACTCGTTCATGCAGAAACACGAGGGGAAATAAAGGAACGTCCTGACTAAGATGTGAGGGGGTATGGGTTGCGATGCAAAAGAACCGGGCAGATGATAAGAGCATCCGACTTGCTGAGGTAATCGCCGCGCTTTCTCTTGCGACCGATCTCGGTATGGGTCAGCCGCTTGAATATGCCCTCCAGGTCTGTATTTTGTCGGTTCGTCTCGCAGACGCGCTGGGCTTTACTGAGGATGAAGTGCGCGAAGTGTATTATCTCGCACTCCTGCGGCATATTGGCTGCAATGCCGAAACCTATACGATGGCGGCGCTCTTTGGCGACGAGCTTGCGATCCGCAGCGACTTTGCCAGTGTAGACAGCGCAAACAACCAGCAAGCTCTCAGCGTTGTCATGCGCACCATCCGGCAATCGCAGAGCGGCTTCTCACCGCTGCATATCGCACGTATGCTTGCCCAGGCAATCATCAATTCGCCGCATGTGATGCGCGATGAATTCAACGGCTTCTGTGAAGTTGCTGAGCGGCTTGCCGAGCGCCTGGGTTTTGGTGAGAACATTATTCGCGCCCTGGGGCAGGTCTTTCAACGCTGGGATGGTCGTGGACTGGCAGGGGAGATCAAAGGCGAACAAATCGTGCCTTCGATGCGCGTGGTGGGGCTGACGCAGGATGCGGTCACGTTTCACCGGCTGGGTGGGAGCGAGGCGGCAGTTGCTATGGCGAAGGAACGCAAAGGCGCAGCTTACGACCCTGCCATCGTCGATTGTTTCTGCCAGCACGCATCCCAACTCACGGCGGGATTTGATCAGGAACCTTCGTGGGAAGAGGTGCTGGCTCTCGAACCAGGCGCGCACCCGTGTCTATCTGACAGTCAGTACGATCAAGCCTGCCAGGCCATGGCGTACTTCGCCGATATCAAATCGCCCTATACCCTGACGCATTCGAACGGCGTGGCGGAGCTGGCCGCCGGAGCTGCTAGCCGTTGTGGGTTCCCTGAAGGCGATGTTGTGACGATCAGGCGGGCGGCATTGCTGCACGATATTGGGCGCTCCGGCATCTCTGCCGGCATCTGGGGAAAGCCCGGGCCGCTCTCAGAGCGAGAGTGGGAGCGCGTGCGCATGCATCCATACTATACCGAGCGCGTCCTGGCGCGCCCGGCGGCGCTGGCGAAACTGGGAGCGCTGGCCTCGCTGCATCACGAGCGGCTCGACGGTTCCGGCTATCACCGAGGACTACCCGCTGCTATGCTGACGCCCCTGGCGAGAATTCTCTGTGCTGCCGATGTCTACCATGCCATGATCGAGCCTCGCCCACACCGTCAGGCTCACGCCCCCGAGAAAGCTGCGGAAGAACTTCGACGAGAAGTACGTGCGGGCCGCCTGGATAGCGAAGCTGCCGAGGGAGTGCTTGCGGCGGCGGGCCACCGCGTGGGGCCGCGTCGTCGCGATTACGTAGCGGGTTTGAGCGAGCGCGAAATAGAGGTATTGCGCCTGCTCGCGCGTGGGCACACCATCAAGCAAATCGCCCATTCCCTCGTTCTTTCGGACAAAACTGTAGACAACCATATTCAACACATCTACAACAAGACAGGTGTCTCCACCCGCGCCGGGGCCACCCTGTTCGCCATGGAACAGAATTTGCTAACCGGCACGGAATAACGCAGCAAATTAGGGAGAACTCCCTATGCTTTCTCTTTCCAGGCTGAGTACACTTCTATCAGACAACTGGGAAATACCAGGAGTCAAGCAGAGGAAGATCAGCAAAGCGGTCGGAGATATCTCCGATCACGTAAGGAAAGGAACACAGCAATGATCATTTCCAAAAATGAGAGCCTGACTGGCCTCTCCGCTGTAGAACTGGCGGCAATGATTGCAAGTGGTCACATCTCTTCGGTTGAGGCTGTCGAGGCCCATATTGAGCAGATCGAGCGCGTCAATCCACTGTTAAATGCGGTTGCCGTCAAGCGTTACGAAGCAGCGCGCGCCGAAGCAAAACTGGCCGATGAGAGAAGGGCCAGCGGCGAAAGATGCGGGCCCCTGCATGGAGTACCGATTACCATCAAAGAATGTCTTGACCTGGAGAACACTCCGACTACTTTTGGAATACCCTCACGGGCAAATACACTGGCCACGCAGGATGACTTATACGTCGCTCGCATGCGCGAGGCAGGGGCAATTATCCTGGGGAAAACAAACGTGGCTCAAATGCTGTTGTTCATCGAGAGCGATAATCCGGTGTATGGGCGCACGAACAATCCCTGGAACCTGGAACGCTCTCCTGGCGGTAGCAGTGGCGGCCAGGCAGCCATCATAGCGGCCGGTGGTTCGCCGCTCGGATTGGGAACCGACATCGGCGGCAGCATTCGCGTCCCCAGCACCTCATGCGGTATAGCAGGATTTAAGCCCACAACTGGCCGTACACCGGATGCCGGGCGCTACAGTGTTCCCATTGGCCAGCGTGCGATTGTCAGCCAGGTCGGCGTCCTGGCGCGCACAGTCAATGATATCGCGCTGAGTCTGGAGATCATAAACGGGGGCCGAGATCCGGCGGTTGAGCCGCCCATGCCGCTTGGTGATCCCGCGTCTATCGATGTATCGAAGCTGCGCATAGCCTACTATACAGACGATGGCACATTCCAGGTCGCGCCTGCCGTCCGGCGGGCCGTGCAGGAAGCAGCAGCTATCCTGCAAAACAGAGGAGCGCAGGTGACAGAGTGGATGCCTCCCGGAGTGAGCCATGCCCTCGATCTGTTCTACGGCTTTTTGAGCGCAGATGGTGGCCGAAGCTTCAAACGGCTGCTGGGTCATGATAAACGTGACCCACGCATCGCCACATTAGAACTCTTCGGGCGGCGCTCTCGAACGACGCTTGCTGTACTGGGCGGGCTGCTGAAGCTGCTGGGACAACAAGGACTGGCGAGTTTACTCAGCAACTTCGGGTATCGCGACACACTGCACTACTGGCAGCTTGTCGAGGAACAGATGGTGTACCAGAAGCGTTTCCTGCACGCGCTCGATACCGATGATGGCGGCCCGTTCGATCTTATACTTTGTCCCGCCTGCGCCTTGCCAGCTCTCACGCATGGCAGCAGCCGTGACCTTGGCGTTGCTGGAGGGTACACCGCCCTGTATAACCTGCTCGGCTACCCGACCGGCGTCGTTCCACTGACGCGCGTGCGCCCCGAAGAAGAGGTAGGACGGGCGCCATCTCGTGATATGGTCGAGCAGGTGGCCCTCAAGGTCGAACGTGGCAGCGCCGGGCTGCCCATAGGAGTGCAGGTGGTCGCACGCCCCTGGCGCGAGCATGTCGCCCTGGCGGCCATGCAGGCCATCGAGGAAGTTGCCAGTATTCGCGAGGACTACCCGGGTCGCGCCTGTCAGAGGAAAATGACATACTGTGATGATACAATAGACGAGTAGGAGAAAAGTATCGAACGCAAGAAACAGGTGAAGCATGGCAGGCCCTGCCACTCGAGTCGACATACAAACCGCTCAGATTGCAGGTGAGAAAGCAGCAGACCAGGCCGAGCGGCGGCTGCGCCGCGTAGGGGCCTGGCTGCTGCTTTACCTGGCGCTGCAGACTGAACTTGGGCTGGCGTGGGACAGGAACTGGCACGACTTGATCGGGCGCGACCAGTTCTGGACGCTGCCGCACATTATGATGTACGTGGGTATTGGTGGTGCGGGAATAATTGCCCTGGTGGTGATCACGGTCGATACGCTGCGCTATCAGCGCAAAGCGCCGGGAGTGGATGATACCACCACTATCCAAATTCTTGGTATCTTCCATGCTCCCATCGGTTATGTACTGCTCGGTTTCGGAGCTCTGACCGACCTGGCGGCAGCCCCGCTCGACAACTACTGGCACACACTTTACGGCATCGATGTGACGCTGTGGTCACCGTTCCACGTCATGGGTACACTGGGCGGCATACTCGAAGGCATTGGTATCCTGTACATCTTCGGCTCAGAAATCGTTGCCGAGCGGGTGTCGTCTAATTCACCGCGCCGCTTCCTGGGATTCAGCCTGCTAGAATGGGGGATGCTAGCGGTCCTGGCAGCTTACATGAACCTGACGATCCCCGCACTGACGGCCTTCATACCGGTCGCGCTGGGGCCCGTCCAGCTCTTCACCTACGCGCTCCCCCTGGCGCTCGCCGGTGGATTCAGCCTGGCCAGCGCGCTGCAAGCTACGCGCAAGCCGGGGAGCGCCACGCTGACGGCGCTCCTGCTGATTATAGAGTCGCTCTATACGCAGGCCTTCGTGCCATTCGCTCTTACAACAAGCGTCTCGCTGCTTCATATATCCTACCGCTTCGCAGACCGCAGGCCGACCTTCAATCTCACCCTGGCCCTGATATCCCTGCTCTTTCTGATCGCGGCAGTTACGCTTGACTTGCTCGCTTACCGCAGGTTCCGGCATCAACGAAGCAGAAAGGTCGCAACCGGCATCCTGCCCGCAACGTGGCTAGCCGCCCTGGTTATCGCCATACCTGCCTCCATCATCCCGGCCCTGCTGGTATGGTTCGTCAATCTGCTACCAGCTTTTTCCCCACTACCGGCAGGCATGTTCGCGCTTCAGGCGCAGTTGCAAGACGCGCTTGTGGCGCTGCCCGCAGCGTGGATTGTGGCGGTCGCATCGGTTTTATGCGGGAGGGTGTTTGGCGATATCTGGCACATGAATTGTCGTTAGAAGCCTTCTTGCATGAAATGATCTAGCATGCAATATCACCCTTCAGATCTACACAGGCAAAATCGCGAAGTGATCTGACTCTGAAGCATAAACATTATCCCAGCAATTCTTCCATCTGATTGAGGTAATCCTCGAACAGCAAGCAGGTCTGTCTGACAGGTTCGGGCGAGGTCATATCAACGCCTGCCTTTTTCAGCAGCTCGATGCTGTAGTCGGATGAGCCCGACGAGAGGAAGTTGAGGTAGCGCTGGACGGCTGGAGCGCCTTCGCGCAAAATCTGCTGCGCCAGGGCATTCGCGGCGGAGATACCTGTCGCGTACTGGTAGACGTAGAAGCCGGTGTAGAAGTGCGGGATGCGCGCCCATTCGATGTCGACCAGTTGGTCAACGACCGCAACCCCACCATAATATTTGACGTTAAGGGCGTGATACCACTCGCTCAACGAGTCAGCGGTGAGCGGCTGGCCTTCCTCGGCACGGCTGTGCGTCAACTGTTCAAACTCGGCAAACATGGTCTGGCGGTAGAGAGTGCCCCGAATATCCTCAAGGGCGTGATTGAGGATGGCCAGGCGCACTTCGGTGCTGGTGGTCGTGCGCAGCAAGTAGTTGGTCAACAGCGCCTCGTTCAGCGTCGAGGCGACTTCTGCGACGAAGATGGTATAGTCGCCGTACTGGAAGGGCTGCGATGTGCGCGTGAAGTAGGAATGCATGGAATGGCCCAGCTCGTGCGCGAGGGTAAACAGGCTGTCGCGCTTATTCTGGAAATTGAGCAGGATGAACGGGTGCGTCGCATATGCGCCTCCGCTGTAGGCCCCGCTGCGTTTGCCCGGCGTCTCGTAGACATCGATCCAGCGCTCGTTGAAAGCCCTGTTCAGCACTGTGGCATAGTCTTCACCCAGCGCAGTCAGGCCAGCCAGGACCGTTTCACGGGCCTGCTCGTAGCTGATCTCATCGGCGCTTTCCTCTACGATTGGCGCATACAGGTCGTACATATGCAGATCGTCGAGGTTCAGCATGCGCTTGCGCAGTTCCATATAACGGTTCAGCAGGGGGATATACTCGCTGACGGTTTGCAGCAGGTTATCGTAGACGCTCTCGGGGACGTTGTAATGCGACAGGGCACGCTCACGGCAGGAAGCATAGCCGCGCTGCCGGGTGAAGAAGATGTCTGATTTCACCTGGGCCGCAAGCGTAGCAGCGAGAGTGTTGCGCTGCTTAAGGAAGGTTTCGTGCATGCCCTCAAAGGCGGTCTTGCGTACACGCCTATCCCTGCTGCGAATATAGACGAGGTAGTTGCCGTTGGTCAACTGCGCTTCGTTCCCTGCTTCATCTACGATGAGCGGCAGCCGTAAATCGGCGTTATCGATCATGGAGAAGATGGAGTCGGGGCTTTCGGAAATTTCACCGGCGGCGGCCAGCACCGCTTCTACCTCGGCGGAACGCACATGGGGCCGCATGCGGTTCAGGTCATCCAATTGATGACGATAAAGCTGTAAGCCGGGCGTCTCCTGCATAAAGCGGTCGAGCGTTTCCTTCGGCAGGGCCAGGATTTCCGGCTCGATATACGAGACGGCGGTGGAGGCGCGCACGAGAAGCTGCATGGCGCGGTCATACATGCCCAGGTAGAGGCTATTGGTCGTATCTTCGTCCTTGCGCATCGAGGCATAGACGAACAGCGTCTCAAGCTGCTCAAACACCTCGTCGCGTTTCCGCAAGACGTTCAGGAGGGTCTGGCCGCTCCGGGAAAGCGTCCCCTGCAAGGATTCCAGTTCGGGCAGGCGCTCGGCGATGGCTTTATATTGCTGCTTCCATTGGGCATTTGTCGAGAATATGCTCTCAAGATCCCAGGTATATTCTTTTGGAACGTCACTGCGCTTCGTCATTGTCACCACGTGTTCAGACTACCTTTCTTCTATGAATGTACCCAAAGCCCGTCACGACCTATTGCTCTCTCAATTACACTGCCACTCAAATTACAACGATATGACGGGCATATTCTGGAGATGTGGGCACCACGATTACATGCTTATGCTACTCTGCTCAAGTATTATAATGAGTTCTCTCTCAAAGCGCAACCGATGCTTTTGTTCACCACCCAAGAGCGAGACCATCGCAGCGAGGATCAGCGGCCCCAGCAAAGAGTGGTGCGTCGTGATCGAGGAGAATGGCCTGCGCGTGACCCATGCCATCGCCCCACGAATCATCGAGAATGACGCGATGGCCCAACTGCTCAAGCTGCACTGGAATGTCTATAGGAAAGCGATTTTCCAGGATGGCGACCTCGGCAATGTCGTCAAGAAGATGTTCGCCAATGCCGCGCTGTCCTGGGAGATAATCTACTCGACCCGTCTGGCCGGCCAAATCCGTTGTGTTAATGCGGCCACTGCGCCAGCGCGGTGCGGAAATGGCCTGCTGGGGGTTCATGCCAAAATCGAGCATGTCCGTCAGCAATTGCGCGTGAATTTGTGGCTGCGAGTCCCCACCCATTGTGCCAAGCGCCAGGTAGGGCCGGCGGCCGCGCAGCACCATCGCGGGCGTGAGTGTATGCATAGTGCGCTTGCCGGGCTGTAAGTAATTAACGTGGCGTGGATCGAGCGAGAAGTACGCTCCCCGGTTGTGCAGCAGCACTCCGCTCTCGCCGCCGACAAGGCCGCTGCCGATGCCCATATAGAGGCTCTGGATCAGCGAAACAACGTTCCCTTCACGGTCTGCCACACAGAGATACATCGTATCCCCATCCTTTTCCAGACCCGCCGTCACGCCGGCTGATGCTCGAGCGGGATCGATGCGTCCTCTCTGCACAGCGGCATACTCCTTACTGAGCAGCCGCGCAACGGGGATATCGACGAAGGCCGGGTCGGAGATGTAGCGGTCGCGGTCGGCAAAGGCCAGCTTTTTCGCCTCGAGCAGCAGGTGCAGGCATTCGGGCGACTGATAGCCCAGCGATGTGAGATCGTACCCCTCGAGGATGTTGAGCATCTCGAGCGCGGCGATGCCCTGCGTATTCGGCGGGAACTCGAAGACATCGTAGCCGCGGTAGTTGACCGAGATGGGTTCAACCCAGTCGGAATGGTGCTGCCGCATATCGTCCATGCTCAGCACGCCACCGCACTGCTGCACGTAACTGGTGATGGCACGCGCGATGGGGCCCTGATAGAACGCGTCCCGGCCCTCTTTCGCCAGCAGGCGGTAGGTCCGCGCCAACCACAGTTGGCGTAGTAGTTCGCCGGCGCGCGGCGGTCGGTTGCCGGGCAGGAAGATATTCGCGCCGGCTTCCCAGCGCTTGATCAGTGGAGCAGCTCTGGTTAGCCAGCCACTCAGCCTGGCCGTGACGGGCGTTCCTTCTTCCGCGTATTCGATGGCCGGCGCGAAGATAGTCTCCGGCGGCAGTGTTCCGAAGCGGCCCAGCGCCTCGAACCAGCCATCGACAGCGCCCGGAACGTTGATCGTCAGAGGGCCGCGCTCAGGGATAGATTGCATGCCGCGCGTGGCGAATAGCTCGGGAGTCATACCCTGGGGAGCGCGCCCACTGCCGTTAAGAGCGTAGAGGCGCTGCGTCTTCGCGTCCCAGATCAGCATAAAGAGATCGCCGCCAGCCGAACACGTCGTGGGATAGACAACCGTCATGGTGATATTGGCGGCAAGCGCGGCATCGATGGCGTTGCCGCCCTGCATCAAGATTCGCAGACCGGCCTGGGTCGCGAGATAACTGGCACATGCCACCATGCCATGGGAAGCGTAGACGGGCTGTTCGGCTTGCATGGATTGTTCCTCCTGATTCAGGCTTTCTTCAACTGGCTCTCTGCTACTTCTTTCACGCGCTGTACCGCGTCCTTGTGGCAGATCAGGGTTTTGTCCTCCATCTCCACGATAATCACATCTTCGAGGCCGATAGTGAAGACCTGGCGCGCGGTGTTGTTGTAGACAAAGATATCCCGGCTGCCTGTGTCCACGTGGGCGCCTACCGCGCGGACGCCGTGCTCGTTCGCGGGGAAGAGCGAGGCGTACTGCTCCCAGTTGCCGACATCGTTCCAGCCGATATCGACAGGGATTACTACGAGGTTTCTGGTTTTTTCCAGCACTCCATAGTCAATCGAGATCATTTGCAGCGATGGCCAGAGTTCATCGAAAGTGGCGCGTTCACGCGGGGTACCCATAGCACCCACCATGACGTCGATATTGCGTGCCAGTTCGGGCAGGTGCCGGTGAAGTTCAGCCAGGATGGTTTCGACCTTCCAGATGAACATACCGCTATTCCAGACATAGTGACCATCTTGCAGGTAGCTCTTCGCCGTGGCCAGATCAGGCTTCTCAACAAAACGCTCGGCGCGAAATGCCTGGTGATCGAACCCTTCGCTCACCGGTGCAGCGTAGCGGATATAGCCATAACCCGTTTCTGGTGCAGTTGGCTTGATACCGAGCGTCACCAGGTAGCCCTGCTCGGCCAGGCGCGCCGCTAGCCGCAAGGCCTGGTTGAAGGCTTGCACCTTTCGAATGACGTGATCGGATGGCAACACGATCATTGTGGCCTGCGGGTCTTCCCGTGCGATGGTAGAGGCGGCCCAGGCAATGGCGGCGGAGGTATTACGCCCGATAGGCTCACCGAGAATGTGCGATTCTGGCACAGCAGGCAAATGTTCATGTACAAGACCAGCTATATTGCGACCTGTCACAACCCAGAAATGCTCTGGCGCAACCAGGGACGCGACTCGCGACTGGGATTCCTGGATCATGCTGCTACCATTGGGCAGCGATAAAAATTGTTTCGGAAAAGTGGGCTTGCTGAGTGGCCACAGGCGTGTTCCGCTTCCACCGCCTAAAATAACGGCGTTGAGATGCTCCATATAACGTCACTTCCTCACATTTATTGATTGAAGTATACCCGGATGTTCGTCCGGTACAGCATTGCATGAGAGGATTGTATAGGGAGCGCGGCTATGTGTCAAATCCAATTTTTCGCCGGGATTTTCGAAGGGCAACCAGAAGGGTTTACACTTCCACCTGAAGTCCCTGAGTGCAATATTGCCTGTACCCGGAAACCTTGCCAGTTCCTTCGCAAGGCGTTACAATGCAACAAATACAAACAGTTATGACTCGCAGCTATGCCGGAATGTTGAAGGGACACATAGCCATACATGTTTCGCAAATTGACGGCCATTGAAATAGCGGAAGGGGCGCTGCTGGCCGACATCGGTGTTATTTTCCAGCTCCTCGCGCTCTACTTGCCGGTTGGCAATAGCGTCTTCGAGCTACTCACACCCATCGTCTTCGCCATCATCGTGCTGCGCCGCGATTTCTACGTGGGCCTGATGAGCCTGGTCGTGGCGCTCTTCATCGTCGGCATCGTCAGCGGACCGGGAAAACTGCCGACGATGCTGCTGGAAACGGGCGCCGGACTCTTTCTTGGGCTGGTCATGAAGCATCGCCGGGGTGATATCTTTGTCCTCCTGGTTGGAACAACAAGCGGCTCTCTGGCATTCTATGGGCTGATACTCCTGACCGATCTCATTCTCGGTATTCCATTAAGCGACCTGTTGAAGGGTCTCCAACTGACGGTTAGCCAGAGCATTGCCCTGCTGGGCGCCGTGGCCTCAAGCGTCGGGCTTGGTTCGCTGTGGCTGCACAGCTTCCTCCCAGGCATCAATGCTTTCGCCGCGTGGGCTTTTGCTTACTGGTGGTTCTCGTATTACCTGCTCACGTGGGTTTTTCTCTTCCCGGTTGTGATAGTGGTCTACTACGTCACGAACCTGCTTGTGCGCAGGCTAGGATACGATGTGAAGCCGTTTCCTGGTGGCTGGCTCGAAAGGGTGCAATACTGGCTGCTGCGCACGCTGGTAAGTTTGATCCCACGAGCGGGCATCGGTAAGCACTGGTTCGTGCACAATCTGCGCAGAGAAATGCGAAGGTTGGGTATAGTGAGGCAGCGAACGAATAAATGATGCAACACCCTTTGATCGATATTCGACAGGTCACTTATGCTTATCCAGGCCGCAAAAACCAGCGGGGCGATTCCCAGGCAGCCCCGGCGCTACGCGATGTCAGCTTACAGGTGCAGCAGGGCGAATTTGTCGCGCTGCTGGGTCACAATGGCAGCGGCAAGTCAACGCTGGCCCGGCACTGCAATGCCCTGCTCCTGCCAGCGAGCGGCAAGGTGCTGGTCGGGGGATACGATACCGCTGATGCGTCACACCGGCGCGCAATTCGCGAGATGGTAGGCATGATCTTTCAGAACCCCGATAACCAGATTATCGCGACGGTTGTGGAAGACGATGTGGCCTGGGCCCTGACGGTGCGCGGCATGCCCGCGGCGGCGATACGCGAGCGCGTCGAGGAGGCGATGGAGGCGGTGGGGATCGCCCACCTGCGCGGGCTGCCGCCGAACAGGCTCTCAGGTGGACAGCGGCAGCGGCTGGCCATCGCGGGGGTGCTGGCCCTGCGCCCGCAGTGCATCATCGCCGACGAAGCCACGTCCCAGCTCGACCCGCTTTCGCGCCAGGAAATAGTGGGGCTGCTGCACCACCTCAACCAGGCTTACGGGCTGACGATCCTGCACGTCACGCACATTCTCGAAGAGGCGGCTCAGGCGCAGAGAATCGTCGTAATGGAGCAGGGGACGATTGCGATGGAGGGCACACCCGCCGACGTTTTTGCTGACTTGAAACGGCTAAGGCGGCTCAGGCTTACCATCCCCGAGTCGATTGCGCTGGCGGCCCGTCTGCGCGCCTCGGGCCTGGCCATTGGGCGGGAGGCGTTAACGGTGGAGGCGATAGCCGGGGAGATAGCGCGGGAGCTACTGCGTTGAGCGATGCCATCATTCTTGTCGAACACCTGACGCATATCTACCAGGCGAAACACGCCGGCCCGTTGCAAAAGGCGGCGCTGGTCGATATCGATGTGCAGATCGAGCGGGGGAGCTGTGTCGCTATTATCGGCGTGACGGGTTCGGGCAAATCGACGCTGGTGCAGCATTTCAACGGGCTGCTGCGCCCAACCATCGGTAGGGTGATCGTGGATGGTATCGATACCAGCGACAAGAAGCATGACCTGGCCTTTTTGAGGAGGCGCGTCGGAATGCTCTTCCAGTACCCCGAGTCGCAGTTGTTCGAGCGCACCGTGTATAACGATGTCGCTTTCGGGCCGCGCCGCATGCGTATCGGCAGGCGAGAGGTGCGCAGGCGAGCGCTGGCCGCGCTGGATATGGTGGGTCTGCCGCATAAAGAGTTTGCGCAGCGCAATCCCTTCGAGTTGAGCGGCGGACAGAGGCGGCGTGCCGCCCTGGCAGGCGTACTAGCCATGTCGCCAAAGATATTGATCCTCGACGAACCGACCGTTGGACTCGACGCGGAAGGCCGCGACGAGTTTTACGGCTATCTCGAACGCGTGCGCCGGGAGCAGAACATGACGATTGTGTTAGTCTCGCACGACATGACCGAGGTCGCGGCGCTTGCCGACCGGCTTTTTGTCCTGAGAGACGGCCGGTTGGTGATGCAGGGTGAGCCCCGTACCATCTTTGCGCAAGGCGGCGCGCTGCATGCATACGGGCTGGCTACCCCGCCTTTCAGCGAGATGCTCGAGATGCTCCGCCAGCAGGGGCTGGATATCCCAGATGATATCTACAGCCTTGATGAGGCGTTTGCCTGGCTGCGGGATGCGGGCATGGTATCAGAGAAGGGATTGTGATCGATGTTCAACAATATCGCGTTGGGCGTGTATTATCCCGGCAGTAGCTTCATCCACCGCCTGCAGGCCAGAACCAAGCTGCTACTCATCGCCTGGTTCGCCATCTTTTTCACGATTGCCAACCACCGTTTCTGGCATTTCGCGCCATATATCCTGGCGATCGCCCTGCTCGTCAGCAGCGTCGCGCTGGCCAGAATTTCTGCGGGATATATGTGGCTGCGCCTGCGTTTGCTGTTTCTGTTCGCGCTGATCGGCATTATCCCCACACTTCTCTTCTTCAGCAACACCGATTCGACGCACCCACCCCTACAAACCTTCGGGCTTTTGCCGGTACCCTATAGCACGCTCCGGCTTGCAGTTGCGATCTACAGCCTCGCCCTACTTCTCTACATCGTGGTGATGCTCCTGCCCTTTTCACCGATACGACAGGCACACCGGGCGCGCTGGTTCAGGCGCGTACGCGTGCTGCTCATTCTGCTTTCGCTCGCCGCCGTGATCTTCCTGTGGGTTACGCGCGACAATGCTCCTGGGGCGACGCTGCCACTCGGGCCATTCATACTGGCATCTGACGCCGTCTGGCTGATCTTCACGCTCTTCATCGTCTTCCTCACGCTCTATTCGTTCTCGCTCGTCCTGACGATGACCACCAGCCCCATCGCCTTGATCGAGGGGCTGACCTTGCTCCTGACCCCACTACGCTGGCTCTCGTTGCCGGTCGATGACTTCGCGCTGATGACGCTGATCGCGCTGCGCTTCATCCCCACGCTGCTGGAAGAAGTCGATTTGCTCGTCAAGGCACAGTTATCACGCGGGGCCGATATGAGGCACGGAAGCATCCGCGAGCGCATGCAGAGCCTCGCCGCGCTCTTCATCCCTTTCATACAAGCAACATTGCGGCGCGCCTCCGACCTGGCCACGGCGCTGGAAGCACGCGGCTACGAGGTGGAGGGCCGCCAGACGCTGCTGCACGAAACGTCGATGCAACCGGCCGATTATGCAACGCTTGGGGTTGTCCTCATTGTGGCTATTGGAGCGTTGATTTTATAGTATGCACCAGTGGCAAAATATGGTATGATAGTGCCGCATTTGAAAGAAAAGATGCCTGGCGCGGGGAGCAGGCAGCCAGAACGTACATAACAGACTGAGCGAGAAGGTTGAGTAACGAAGGACAACAGCCGCCCCTGCCACCGCGGGGCCCACAACAAGCGCAGCAATCGCAACAGCCGCAACAGCCCCAAAACCAGGCTTACTATGGCTGGCAATACGACCAGGAGCAGTCAGCGAATTCACCGCAGCAGCCCTACGCGCAGCCTCCCCAACCGGCTTACCCTGGTCAACAGCAACCGCCCTCGTTTCCAACGCAGCAAGGCTATGGGCCAGGATGGTCCCGCGCACAGCCGCCGCCACAACCACCACAACCACTACAACCACCACAGCCGCCGCAAGCGCCGTTACCGGCGAGCTTTACACAGCCTGTCCGGGATATGGGCGCATCGCTGGGCTATAGCCAGGGCATGGAGCACCAGTATTTCAACGCGCCCCAGCCCTCACAGCCGCTGCCGCTCATGCGCCAGGCGCGCTTGCAGCAACTGCGCGAGGAGCGCATGCGCCGGACGCAGCAGCGAGTTGGCGGGACGGGAAGCGCCGGCGGAGTCGGCGGCAGCGTAAAAGATCTCACTAATCTGCTGAAAAGCCGGCTGAGGCAATCGTCAGAGAGGGCAAAGACGCCAGAGCCTTCTGCTCAGCCTCCTTTGGGAGCCTATGGGCCGGCCTTCCCGCAGTCGCCTCTAGCCCAATCAGGGGCGCCGCCATGGCAGGCACAACAAGCGCAACAGGGACAGCAGGCGCCCTACGAGATGTCACCCTCGCTGCTTTTGCCACCGAACGAGCTTTCGCCAGGCCTGCACCGCCCAGCCAATTTGCCGCCGATCTTGCAGCAGAGTCCCGCCGTACTGCCGGGAAGGGATGGACAGGGTGGACTCAATGGGCTGGCGCCGGCGGGACAAGTATCACAGGATACGGGTATGTTGCAGCGTGCGCGCATCGGTCGGGCCACCATGATCCTGACGGGCGCCTTCATAGCAAGCCGCTTCCTGGGCCTGCTGCGCACCTCCATGTTCGCCTACGTCTTCGGCACGTCCGCTACCTCAGACGCCTTCCTACAAGCTTTTCTAGTGCCCGACCTGATCTTCAACATTGTAGCCGGAGGCGCACTCAGTTCTGCGTTTATCCCTGTTTTTACCCAGTATATGGTGGGCGAGCAGGACGAGAAAAAAGCCTGGCATGTCGCCAGTTCGGCGCTGAATCTCGCCGTCGCGATCATGATGGCGCTCGCCGGGCTTGCAATCATTTTCGCACCCTTGATCGTGCCTTTGTACAACCCGGGACTCAACCCGCACATTCCGTCGGAGAAAAACGAACTCGACCTGATTATCTCGCTGTCACGCATCATGTTCTTGCAATCCATCATCCTGGGCGCGGGCGTCATTGTTACCTCCATCCTGAACGCGAAGCAGGATTTCCTGCGGCCCGCCATCGGCACCGTGCTGTATAATGTGGGTCTCATCGCGGGACTACTGCCGGGCATTTTCATTGTGGCCGATCGATCCGCCGCGCACGAGTCGACGGCGGTATTTCTGGCTACCTGGGGCGTGGTCATCGGGGCGCTGCTCCAGGTGGGCGTGCAGGTTCCCAGCCTCTTCCAGGTCGGGATGCGCTACAAGTTCACGTTCGATTACAAGCATCCCGGCGTCATTCAAATCGGGCATCAGATGGTGCCGCGCGTCATCAACGCCGCAATGCTCTACTTTTCAACATTCGTTGACCGGGGGCTGATCTTGCTGATGGTAGCGGGACTTCCCCTGCTTGCCAGCAATGGCTACATCACACAATATTACCAGGCGTTCCAGTTGGTGCTGCTGCCACTGGGCATTTTCGGCATGGCCATCTCCACCGCCGCCTTTCCAACGCTGGCCGAGAACGTCACAAGGGGGCGCATGGATCGAGTGAGCAGTATCATCCAGGACACTTTGCGCACCATCCTGTTCATGTCCATCCCATCAAGCGTAGGGTTGATCGTGCTGGGGCTGCCGATCATTCAGGTACTGCTCCAGCATGGCGCCTACAGCCTGGCAAGCGCGCAGGGAACAGCGATCCCGCTGGCCTTTTTCGCCTTCGGGCTGGCGGGATTAGCCTCGGTTGAGATCCTGACCCGCTCGTTTTACGCCATGCGCGACAGCAAAACACCCGTCCTTATCAGCATCGCCCAGTTTATCTTCAAGATCGCACTGAGCATCATCTTCATCCAGATCGCCGTCAACTGGGGCATTGCATGGGGCCTGGGCGCCCTGGCCCTCGCGACCTCCATCGCAGGTCTGCTCGAGGCACTTGTGCTGTTGTGGCTGCTGCATCAACGAGTAGGCGGCCTGGGACTGCACGCGCTGCGCATCTTTGTCATTCGCGTCCTGCTGGCCTCGCTGGCGATGGGCGTCGCGATTTTTTTCGTGCGCCTGTTCCTCGACCTGGTGCTCTCAACCTATCATGACCGCCTGGGACTGGGGGACACGCTGCTCGCCTTCATCAAGCTACTGCTCGAGCTGGCCACGGGCGTCTTCGTGTACATGCGGGCCACGCGCCTGCTCGGCATCGAGGATTTCTGGAAACAGGGCCCGGTCAAGCGCGTGCTCGAGCGCCTGCGCCTGTCGTGGATTTAACCTTCACTATGAATTGGTTTTCTCTTCTGCTGACTCGCCGCGCTCGGCGTTCTCGATGATATCCCCGCCGCGGAACAGGATATTTTGTGCTGCAACGCGCCACTTCGGGGTATGCCGCAGGAGGAATTCCAGGTCCATCGAAAAGTGCAAAAACTCTTCTTCCTGGGCATGCTCCATAATCTTGCGCGCGTCCGGGTCTTGCTCAACAGAAATACGCTGCTGGTACCAGCCGATAGCATCACATTCTTCACCGAGCGAAGCGATGATGCGAGCGAAGGTGCGTGTTTCCTGCGAAAGTTCATTAGCCGGCTCGTGATATTGATCGAAACCCATGGGATGTCCCCTTTCTCTATGGTATTCATGGCGGAAGGAATTGCCCTCATCTATGATAGAGCAGGACTCAACATGATAACAAAGTCAGCTATTAGTCATCAGGACTAATTGAGGACTAGCTCATCCTTCATTCCGGGCACGCGAAAGACCAGGCGCACCGAACCGAAGTGGAGGATATCGCCGTGCTGCAAGAGTTCGGCTTTCAAGGGGGCCAATGTAAGTTCGCCGAGACGGGTTTTGTTGCGGCTTTTGAGGTCTTCGATATAGAAGAAGGTTTTCTCAAAGCGGATGCGGGCGTGCTGCCGGGAAACGGTCATGCGGGAGTCGATGCCCGACAGGTCAATTTCGGGACGGATATTGCGCTTAGGGTCTACCCTGCCCACGATAACGTAGTTGCTTCTGATCGGAAAATACTGGGCCTTCCCACCCTCGGGCTCATATAAGAGATACGCCAGGACGCCTTCCTCTACCCCATTGCCCGCTTCCCGAAATACGGTGGAATCCTCCCCATCGATGACTGTCCCCTCCAATGATATATCTTTCTTCGCGGTCGCGGTGACCATTTCGGATGTCTGGCCTTTGCCCTGTGTGTTGGATAGCGATGTGGAGGCGGGAGGAACTGGCGTGCTTGACAGTAGAGTGTTGAGAGTCGCGGCGGCAGGAGTAGATACCATTTCCAGCGCGCCGAGCATTGCTGCCGCGTTCAGGAAGCGCTGAGATGGATCTTTCGCCAGGGCGCGGTCGAGCAGATGCTGAAGCGCAGGGGGAACATCATGGGTATATTGGGTGAGGCGCGGAACGGGAGCTGAGACTTGCATTACGCCGGTTTCCGATGGATTGTGTCCGACAAAGGGGAGACGACCGGCCACTACCTCGAAGACGAGCAGGCCAAGCAGGTAGACATCGCTCCAGGGACCAATCTGCCCTCGCTGGATATGTTCAGGCGAGGCGTAGCGAGGATCGAGATAGGTAATTTCGTTATCGTTATACTGCTGGTTTTCAGCATAACCCAATTGTTTCAGTAACAGACGCAAGCCGATGTCGTCGAGCTGGGCGCGATCGCTCTCGGCCAGGATATCGACGGTAATCAACTGGGGGCGCATGTCGATATCGAAGATTCCCTGGGATTGCAGGGCGACCAGCCCGCGAGCCATTTGCTGTAACAACTCGAGCGCGCGGCGCAGATCAACGTTGTCGGTATCGAGCACCTGGCCCAAGGTGATGCCTCGTGGTGGGTCGGTGGCGATATACATGCGCGAGCCATCAACGCCCCAATCATACACGTGGATTACATGCTGGGACTGCACCTGCCTGCGTCGTTCAAGCGGCTGCAGCAGGCGCATCGAGGCAGATGCGTCCATCGCCACCATCGCGGGCATTTCAATGACGTGCAACCCCACCACATCGCCGGTATTCCGGTTATAGGCAGTGTAGGCTGTCAGAATGGGACCGGAATTGATGACCTGGCCGGTCTGATAGATACCACCGATTACGCGAGGATTGCGCTGGATCATGGGCCGCCTCCCTATGCTATCGCCTGGTTTTCACCTGTCCAGCCTTAGATTACCACAATCAGCTCAGGTTGTCAGTAGTTGCTACGCCGTCCTCAGTTATATAAACCGTGCTTCACATAGTTTACGATGGCCTGCCAGTCATTATTCCTGGGGAGTAAAATTGCCTGCCCATCATTTGAGGTAGTATCAACAAGCACATTATCGTTGGAGAGACCCAGGCGATGGGCGTTGTTCAAGTCCATATGGAGGGCGAACTCGGCGAGATCGGCCAGCGAGAGGTTGGAGTACATGGTCTGTTTCAAGGCATCCAGCGCGCCATAGAGACTAAACCAGTTATGCCAATCCTTGAGTTTGGTAAGGGCAGCTTTCATGATGAGCTGCTGGCGCTGAGAACGGGCGAAGTCAGAGCCTTCCGCGGGGTTATCCAGCACGTAGCGTGCGCGCGCGTATACGATAGCTGTCGCGCCATTCATATGCTGCATCCCTTTATTAAAATGGACCTTTATCCAACTCGCATTGATGCTGGGGTCATCGTTCTTCGGATAATTAGCAGTAAACGCATCCGGCACGTTGACATCCACGCCGCCGATAGAATTGATGAACTTGCGGAATCCCGCAAAGTTAATAGACAGCCAGTAATTGATTTGCAGCCCTGTTACCAGGGAAACCTTCTGCGCGATAGCGTCACCACCTGCAACGGAGTTGGGCTTCGCGTTCGAAGCCTGTGTATAAATGGCATTGATCTTAGTGTAGTTGCCTGAATTGGGCGGGTATTGTACCCACAGGTCGCGTGGCACCGAGATGAGTGTCGTATGGTTGTTCGATGGTATCAGACTCATAACGACCAGCGAATTGGTCAGGTATGCTCCATCGTGACCGGCCCCGCCATAGCCCATAATGAGGATATTGACGCGGTCGCTGGTGTTCATGTACCCCGTCTGCGTACTGAGTGGGGATTGCGTCGAGATGGCAGAGCCGAAGGCCAGTACCTTCTGCGCAGTAATAATTCCAAATGTGCCCAGAATGACGAAGATCAGCAGCACGCTCAGGCAGCCGATCATGCAACCCCTGCGGCGGCGCGGGCGACTGCTCGCATTTCGGTTTCCGATTACTAAGGGAGGCTGAACCGGATAGGATGGGGTATTGGGTGGGTTGGGCGCAGATGGTGAAGCAGGTGAGTAGGTACCTGGCTGCGGCGGGACATAGGGCTGAGGCTGAGCGTCACCAGGTTGGGGAGTAAAGCGATAGGGTTGGCGGGTATGGCGTTTTCCCGGATAGGAATTATCGATGGTGGCATCATGGACAGCGGGTTCTTCAGACCCGGGATAATTGAGTACCAGCGCCTCGCCGGAGATGCGGCCACATTTACCGCAGAAGCGCGCGCCATCAGGCATATCAGCGCCGCAATATGGACAGAGATGCATGAAGTTAGTCCCCTTTATAGATTTTCTATTAGTTCTCAGAGATACATATAAGAATAAGACGTATCACAATATAGTATTATACTCTATCTAGCCAGCGATAACATGCGAAGATACCGCCCTTCATAATGTTAAACGATTCTGTGCATTGATAGTTACAATACCACATCACAGCGAAGATTTACAAAGGACCAGGATAAGGTAAAACATATTGTTTTTTGAAGCAAAATTTGGTAGGCTTCAAACACAGCGTCCGTGGTCGGCAGAGGTGGACTATGCTTATATCTTTTCGCAAACGTCGTCTGATCACTCTTGCACTTGTCCTTGCAGCCGTCTTGGTAGCGGCGGGTGTCTTTATTGGGCGTTTCCTCATCTCATTTCCGCCCCATCAAACCGGGTCTTCACAAAGAGGCTGGCAGGTCGTTGCCAGTCCGAACTCTACATCGGCTCAGAATGGGCTGTATGGGGTAGCAACCATTGCGGCAAACGATGTCTGGGCTGTAGGAACTACTGCGAACAGCGGGAGCAGCGGCACTATTGTGAAGACGCTGATCGAGCATTGGAATGGCAGGCAGTGGAGCGTCGTCCAGAGCCCGAACTCTAGCTCCATGAGCAATGTGCTAAACGGGATAGCAGGTATTGCGGCAAATGACGTCTGGGCCGTAGGATACTCCTCAAACACTTCCATCAGCCCCACTAGCAGCCCACCAAACCCTAGCCCAGCCATCTTCCTCAGTGGAACTCACACACTGATCGAACACTGGGACGGGACGCAATGGAACACCGTCCAGAGTCCGAATCCGGGGTCAGCGCTCAACTACCTGAACGCAGTAGCAGCCATCACGGCCAATAATATCTGGGCCGTGGGCTTTTACTCGAACACCCCCAACATCGACAACCCCAACGTCACCGCCAACGTCCATACACTAATCGAGCATTGGAATGGCACCCAGTGGAGCATCGTCCAGAGTCCAAATTCTGGATCAATTCAGAATGGCCTATATGGAGTGACGGCCAGCACGGCGAACAATATCTGGGCGGTGGGAACCTTTTGTTGCCCCAACAATCAACCTGGAGAGCAGACACTGATCGAACATTGGAATGGCACCCAGTGGAGCATCGTGCAGGGGCCAAGCCTCGGCATGCCCCAGAACTTCCTCTTCGGGGTGGCAGCCAGCACAGCCAACGACGTCTGGGCCGTAGGAGGCTCCAGCAGCACAAGTAGGTATCCGCAATTCACACTCATTGAGCACTGGAATGGCAAACAGTGGAGTGTTGTCTCCAGTCCGAGCAGGGCAAACGCAGTTTCGAATAGCCTGAACAGCGTGGTAGTCATCGCAGCAAACGACGTTTGGACCGTAGGATACTCTCCGAATATCTACCCCCAACAAGGGCAGACATTGATCGAGCATTGGGATGGCACGCAGTGGAGTATTGTCAACAGCCCAAGTCCTGGTCGGACAAACAGCAACTATCTGTATGGAGCAGCACGAGTTTCTCATTCCAGCACGATCTGGGCGGTGGGATTCGTCGGCTATAGTTTCACGCCCGTCCAAACGATTACCGAGGTCTGGAACTCATGAGAGTAATGCATACTTCGAGAGTCGTCCAGCCTATCGTTACTTTTTCGACCAGTCGAGCATGGTTGAAGCGTCCTTGCGGTGCCGCGTGGCTACGATCTCAGCCATGATCGCCAGCGCCATCTCTTCGGGCGATTCGGCGCCGATGTTCAGACCGATGGGGCCATGAATGCGCCGCAACTGCTCAACGGTCAGACCCTGTTTTTTCAGGCGCTCGTCGCGTTCCTCCCGTGTTTTGCGGCTGCCGATCGCGCCGACATACCCCACTTCGTGGGCCAGTACGACCTTGAGGGTAGGTTCGTCGAATTTGGGATCGTGGGTCAGCACCGCCACGCATGTCGAAGGGTAGAGCTCCATCTTCTCCAGGACTTCATCGGGCCAGGCCACGATCAACTCGTCGGCCTGAGGAAAGCGCTCTCGTGTAGCAAACGCGGAGCGCGCATCTACCACGACGACGCGATAGTTGAGGGTTTTGGCAAAGATGGTCAAGGGGATGGCGATATGGCCGGCGCCTACGATGATGAGCACCGGAGGGGGTGGAAATCCCTCGATGAAGACATCGAAGGCCTGCGCACCCGACTCGCTCTCGACGGTATAGGTAAGCGTGCGGGCCTCGCCCGTCCAGATGGCGCGCTCGGCGTCCGCGATGACCTGCGCCTCCAGCGCGGCATTGCCAAGCGAGCCGTGCGCGGTCCCGTTCGGGTACACGAGCAGCTTCGCTCCGACTTGCTCTTCGCCGCGCACGATGGTTGCCAGCGCCGTTCCCTGCTCCTGGTGAAGACGACCTTCCAGTTCTTCAAAAAGTCCGCCCATGATTTTTTATATCCCCCGTAGTACGGTAGTTTACCAGTCCAGGCGCTCGACGAAAACGTGAATGGTTCCGCCGCAGGCCAGGCCGATCTTCTCGAAGTTCTCCTCTTCGCTGATGCCGAATTCGAGCATCTGGGGTTTGCCGCTCTTGATGACCTGCATGGCGCTCTCCACGACCGCCGGTTCGACACAGCCGCCGCTGACGGAGCCGGACAGCTCGCCGCTCTCGCTGACGGCCAGTTTCGCGCCCGGCCTGCGCGGCGCCGAGCCGGCCATGCTTACGACGGTGGCAACGGCGATGCGCTCGCCGTGTTCGCGCCAACGTTCTACATCGGGAAGGATGTCTCGCATATCAAAGCTCCTACTCCTGCAAGGGCGACCGCCAGGGTCGCCCGTACAATACCGATCAGGGCGACCGCCAGGGTCGCCCCTACCATATACGGGTAGCGGGTGCGCTACCCTACGTCAACAGGGCGCTTGCTCCATTCCGCGACGGCCTTGCGCCTGGTGGCGGGGTCGCGTACGGGGTGGGAATTGTCGATGGTTGCCAGCAGGTTGCCGAGCTGGATCAGGCTATCCAGGTTATGAGCCGGTAAAAAATTGTCGATATAGGGCAGCGCGGTTTTCATGCCGATGGTCAGTGGCCGGTAGTCGGGCGAGCCGAGCAGCGGGTTGAGCCAGATCAGGCGGTGACAACTGTGCTGCAGGCGATCCATCTCGGCTTCGAGCACGCCGGGTTCGCCGCGGTCCCAGCCGTCGCTGATAATCAGCACGACTGCGCCCCGGCCGAGCACGCGCCTGGCCCATTTATGATTGAAGAAGTGGAGCGCGTCGCCGATGCGCGTACCGCCGGACCAGTCCTGCACCGATTTGGAGACATCGCGCACGGCATCATCGACGTCACGTTTTTTGAGCTGACGTGTGACGCGCGTCAGGCGCGTGCCGAAGACGAAGGCCTCCACGTTGAGCAGTCCATTCGAGATGGTGTGGATGAAATGCAGCAGCAGGCGCGAATAGAGGCTCATCGAGCCGCTGATATCGCAGATGATGACGAGCGGCCGCGGCTTGCGCTTCGTCTCGCGCCAGGTGAGTTCGAGCAGCTCCGCGCCATATTTCAGGTTGCGGCGCACGATGCGGCGCATATCGGGGTACGACCCCCGGCGCGAGGGCCTTTTGCGGCGAGTTGGGCGCATTCCCAGGTGCCAGCGCATCTCGGCCATCAGTTTCCTGGCCTCCTGCACCTCGTCCCAGGTGAAGGATTCAAAGTCCTTCTTGCGCAGCGCCTCGATGGCGCTGTAAGCCAACCCCTGGGGAGTGGCGGTATCGTCGTCGGTGTCTTCATCCCTGCGGTCGTTGTCGCGACGGCGGCGCTCGCTCTCGCGCATCTCGGCGCGCAGGTCCTTGCGCTGCTCCTGGGGCGTGTTGAGATGCTCCGCCAGGCGTTTCAACTCTGAGGGCGGCAAACGCAGGTGCTTTTCGTCACGCCTCGCCGTCCCCGGCGCATCGGCTTTCTTCTTGCCAAGCTGGTCGCGCATATACCAGAAATACAGGTACATCTGGTCGAAGAGGACCTCCTGCTCGTGTTTGGCCAGCAGGCTGCACTTGAGCGTGTTGTAGAAATCCTCTTTGTTTGTGACATCGACATAATTGAGGGTCTCGGCGAGGTCAAGCATTTTGCGCGGACCAACATCGATGCCGACTTCCCACAGAATACGCCCAAACTCGGTCAGGCGAAACAGCAGTCGCTCGCCGCGCTCAAGCTCAAGGGGCCGGAGCGGCTCCAGGGCGAAGGGATCGCCGTTCAGATTGTCCTGCGGGAGCGCGTTCATCAGGAGACCCCCTGCGCCTTCTTAATGTAGCGCGTAAACTCGCTGCCGCCCACTTTCAGCACGTCGTCCTGGTATTTCAGCAGCGCGCCGAGCGTATCGCGCACCGGTCCCTCGACAAGATCGACCTGGTTGAGCGCGAGCAGCGAGCTGATCCAGTCGAGCGTCTCGGCAACGCCAGGGGCCTTGTACAGGTCGGCGTTACGCAGTTCGCGCACGAAGGCGCAGACCTGCTTGGCCAGACGCTCCGGAACACCTGGCATGCGCGCCAACACAATCGAATACTCTTTCTCGAGCGTGGGGAAATCGATCCAGTAGTACAGGCAGCGGCGGCGCAGTGCGTCGTGAATCTCACGCGTGCGGTTCGAGGTGATGATGACGATGGGCGTCTCCTTCGCCTGAATGGTGCCAATTTCGGGTATGGTAATCTGAAAATCGGAGAGCAGCTCGAGCAGGTAGGCTTCGAACTCTTCGTCGCTGCGGTCCAGTTCGTCGATGAGCAGCACCGGAGCTTGTGTATTCGATGGGTCGATGGCCTGCAAGAGCGGGCGCGAGATGAGGAAATCGGGGCCGAAAATCTCCTTGAGTTCCTCCTGGCGTGACGTGCCGCCGGCCTCCATCAAACGGATGTGCAGCATCTGGCGCGTGTAGTTCCATTCGTAGACGGCGGTGCTGACATCGATGCCTTCATAGCACTGCAAGCGGATCAGGCGGGTATTCAGGACGCTGGCTAAAACCTTCGCGATTTCCGTCTTTCCCACGCCAGGCTCACCCTCAAGTAAGAGCGGCTTCCTTCTCTTGAGCGCCAGGTATACCGTCGTTGCCAGGCTGCGGTCGGCTATATAACGCTGGGCAAACATCGCCTGCTGTACGTCTTCAATCGTATTCAAAGATCCCTGGTCCAACGAGGGCCTCCAATAAAAAACTAGTGCCTGTCAATGGGTGCATCGAAAGGAGATACACACCTTTTCCGGCACGGTATTGTTAGTAACTATATTTTATGTCAAAACGATGGATGATAGCAACTGCCCCTCTGGAAGACAGTGAGCATTTCCGGTCCTAAAAAATACACACGTTCCAGACAATAAAAATGTGCCCCCGTCAGCCCAGATGAGAAGCCGCCTTACGCAATTTTACCGCTCATTTACCGCTCATTTTGAGCGGTATTTTTTCCAGACTATTGCTCCTGCACGAGAAGATCGCGCAACACAACAGCATTCGAACGCTGCCAATCGCGCGTGGCGAACACGAGCGTGACCGGCCCCTTCTTCGCAAGCTCGCGCAACCTACCCAGGGCAGCCTGTCCTGTCTGCGAGGCCAATTCGGCCTCGTAGCGGCGGCGGAACTCCTCGAATTTCTGTGGGTCGTGGCCATACCAGTTATGCAGTTCGCGACTTGGCGTGATGTCTTTGAGCCAGACATCGACGCGCGCGCGTTCCCTGGTAAATCCCCGCGGCCAGAGCCGCTCTACAAGGACGCGCGTGCCATCGCCGGGCGACGGATCTTCGTAGACGCGCTTCAGGGCAACGCTCACCTTTTGTTCGGGCATGGAACTTCCTTATAAGCGTTCCAGGAAGGGCTGTGGCGAGGGAGATGTGTCAGACATGGCAATTTCTCCTTAATTCACGAGGCTTTTCGCGCTACTCTCGTAGAGCGATACAAAGTAATTATAGCAGAAATCAGGATATTGCTACTATGCTGAGTTACACTGTATACTCTACAGAGTAATGAGGCCATGGAGATGTACTTATTGTAATGGAAAAAGAGGCAGGCAGAGAACACATGGATTCACAAAAACGCACCTCGCGCAGGACACGCACTATCACGCAAACGATCATCCTGGTCATTATTGCGGTACCGTTTGTATTTTCATTTTCGGCGCCACAAGCGTACCAGTTCTGGTTTCTGAACGCCGGAATCCTTATTATTGGCGTCCTGCTGGTTTCCGGGGGCGTATTCTTCGAAACGCCTTTCGCCGACGCCATCGGCATTCAAACGCAGCGCTCTCGCCGCTTCTACCTCATTACCGGAATTATCTTCATCATAGTGGCGGTGGCAGATGTCCTGATTAACCTGAAGGTGCTGTAAATGGTGCATTCGCTAAATGCGTGGAGGAGAACCAGGCCAATAATGGAGAGTAACTAATAAATGCGGACAGTATGCCATCCAGCGGACGGGCCGATAAATCGGCGCCTACTCTTGTTTGGCGGCCGTGGGTGCAATCCATGGGGCCCGACCGATGGCCGGATCAATTGGTTAATCGGCATAATCGGGCCCTACGGGGTCCGTGGGTTTCGTGAAGGAGAAGAAACAATGACGATCGATGTTCAACACGGCGCGCCGCAGTTTCCTACGGTTAGCGGCGACATCCAGCCCACGTCACAGGAGGCGCTGGATGCGGCGGTTCTGGCCCTGCATGCGAAGAAGGATGCCTGGGTAGCGCTGCCCATCGACGAGCGCATCGTCATTCTAGAGCGGCTTATACACGATTTCGCCGACATCGCGCCGCGCTGGGTGGCGGCACTGCTGCAAGCCAAGGGCCTGGCGGCGGATTCTCCGGCACGGGGGGAGGAATGGGGCGCGGGAGCCTACCCGGTCGTCAAGATTCTGCGCCAGTTGCGACAATCGCTGGCCGATATTGCCCGGAGCGGGCATCCGACCATCCCCGGCAAGGTGACTACACGCCCGGATGGCCAGGTCGTTGCCCAGGTATTTCCCCAGACGAGTTACGATCGTCTCTTTTTCACCGGCCTGCAGGCCGAAGAGTGGATGGAAGCGGGCGTAACCGCCGGGACCCTGGAACAGACGCAGGCAGAGATCTACCACGATAAAAAACATGAGGGCAAGGTAGCGCTGGTTCTCGGCGCGGGGAATGTCGCCAGTATCGCGCCGGCGGATGTGCTGAACAAGTTGTTCCTGGAAGACCAGGTGGTAATCCTGAAAATGAACCCGGTCAATGCCTATCTCGGACCCATGATCGAGGAAAGCTTCTGCGCGCTGGTTGACCCCGGTTTCTTGCGCGTTGTCTACGGCGGGGCGTCCGAGGGGGCGTATCTGTGCAATCACCCGCAGGTCGACGAGATTCACGTTACCGGCTCGGATAAAACCTTCGATGCCATCGTCTTCGGCAGCGGGCCCGAGGGCGCCGCGCGCAAAGCGAGCCACGATCCGCTGCTGAGCAAGCGCATCACCGGAGAATTGAGCAACGTCAGCCCGGTGATCGTCGTGCCTGGTGCATGGAGCGAGGGCGACCTGTCCTACCAGGCCGAGCATATCGTGACGATGCTGACCAACAACGCGGGCTTCAACTGCAACGCCACGCGCGTCATCATCCAGCACAGTGGCTGGCAGCAGCGCGACCAGCTCATGCAGAAGATTCGCCACCTGCTGGGGAGCGTGGCGCCGCGCAACGCCTACTATCCCGGCGCAAAGGATCGCCAGCGCCTCTTCCTGGCCGAGCATCCCGAGGCTGAGCAATTCGGCAGCGCCTCCGCCGACCAGCTTACCCTGGACGCTGGTGGAGGGCGTGGATGCGAGCAACGCCGAGGATATCTGCTTCACGACCGAGGCCTTCTGCGGCCTCTTCGCCGAAACCGCCTTGGATGCCGACGACACAGCCGCCTACATTGAGCGCGCCGTCAAGTTCTGCAACGAGCGCATATGGGGCACGCTCAACGCGACGGTGCTGGTACACCCGGATTCGCTGAAGCAGCCGGAGGTGGCAGATGCCGTCGAACGAGCGGTCGCGAATCTGCGCTATGGATCGGTGGGGATCAATTACTGGGGCGGCATAAGCTTCGTCCTCGGTACAACCACGTGGGGCGCATTCCCCGGCCACCCACTCTACGACATACAGTCGGGTACGGGCGTGGTTCACAATACGCTGATGTTCGCGCGACCCCAGAAGGCGGTGCTGCGCGCGCCCTTCCGCATCTTCCCGAAACCTACCTGGTTCGTAACACGGGGCAAACAGGCGAGCAAGGTTTTCCCGAAGCTGGTCGAGTTCGAGGCCGCGCCGTCGCCCTTGAAGGTGCCTTCAATTGTGTGGGATGCTATCACAGGATAAAGGCAAGCGATGAGCGAACCTGTCACCCTACCGATCATCTGCCCGACGCTGGTTGGACGAGCAGACCCTCTCGCGACCCTGCAGGCGCTCGTTGAGCAGGCAAAGCAGGGAGTGGGACGCGTTGCCGCGATCGGTGGAGACGCAGGGATAGGAAAATCACGCCTGGTAGCCGAGGTCAAAACCAGGGCTATTGGGCAGGGCTTTCTTCCACTGCAAGGCAATTGCTTCCCGACGGATGGCGCTTACCCCTATGCGCCGCTGCTCGACCTCTTGCGCTCGCAACTGGCTCCCGGCCAGGCCAGCTCGCTCGCTGTCGAAGTAGCCGCCCTGGCCCGCGACATCTTTCCATTGCTGCCCGAACTGGTGCCCGACCAGGCGATGCCACTGGCGCGCCTCGAACCGGAACAAGAGAAACGCCGCATTTTCGCCGTCCTCGGCACGTTCTTCATCAACCTGTCGGCAAGCTCTCCCTTGCTTCTCATCATCGAGGATGCGCACTGGTGCGACGACACCTGCCTGGACTTTCTCCATTTCCTGGCGCGGCGCGCCGTAGCTCAACCGCTCCTGCTGCTCGTCACCTACCGGGATGACGAGGTGCATTCAGCCTTGAGAAGCTGGCTTGCGCAGATGAACCGCGAACGACTCGCTCAGGAGATACAGCTCGCTCCACTTTCTCGGAACGATGTAGACGCGATGCTATCGGTCATGTTCGATCAGAGACAGACGTCGCTCGATATGCGCCGCTTTCTTCATGGAGAACTCCTGGATATCATTTACACCCTGACGGAGGGCAACCCCTTTTTCGTCGAAGAGACCATAAGTTTGCTCAGCGCAGCGGGTGACATTTTCTACGCGCAGGGCTACTGGAATCGACGGTCTGGAGGCGAGGTCTCCGTTCCGCGAAGCGTCCAGGACGCCGTGCGACGCCGGGTAGAACACGTGGGCGAAGCAGCAATACACGTTTTGACGCTGGCAGCCGTTGCCGGACGCCATTTCGATTTTACACTTCTTCAAGAGCTTACGACGTATGATGAGCGACAACTCCTACTCCTGATGAAAGAACTGGTATCCGCACAACTCGTTGTCGAAGAATCCGCCGACCGCTTCGCGTTCAGGCACGCCCTCACGCGAGAGGCTATTTACAGCCAGAGCCTGGCGCGCGAGCGCAGCCTGCTGCACAGCACCATCGCTGAAACGATGGAGCAGCAAACTGCCGGCTCTCTCGATGCGCACCTGGAGGACCTGGCCTACCATTTTTACCAGGCGAGAGACTGGCAGAAAGCAATTGACTACGGTCGCCGTGCGGGGGAAAAAGCTTTGCGGCTGTACTCGCAACGCGCCGCCATAAGCTATTTCAGTTGGGCGCTGGAGTCCATCGAACACCTGGGTCATCCTCCTGTGCCCGCTCTATACCTCGCCCGCGGGCAGGCCCACGAGCAGCTCGGCGAGTTCGAACAGGCACAGCGCGATTACACAGAGGCTTTACACGCCGCTCGAGCAACGAAGGAGCGTGTAGTTGAATGGCAAAGCGCGATTGCCCTTGGATTTCTATGGGCGGGACGCGATTACGCGCAGACAGAAAGGTGGTTTCGCGAGGCAATCAGCCTGGCGCAAGCGCTCGAGGATCCCCTCCTACAAGCCCGCAGCCTCAACCGCATCGGCAACTGGCATCTGAATGTGGAGCAGCCATACGATGCGCTGCGTTATCACCGCGAGGCGCTGGCCCTGTTTGAACAACTTCATGATGCACGAGGAATTGCCGAGACACTGGACCTGCTGGGTATGACAAGCTTTCTCGGCGGTGATTTACTACAGGGGACAGATTACTACCAGCAAGCGATAACGCTTTTTCGTGAGCTTGGAGATCAGGAGGGGCTGACATCAAGCCTGGCGACCTTAACGCTGCGGTCCGCGACATATCAAACAGATATGCTGATCACGGCATCGAGTTTAGCCGAGGCGCTACAAGACGCCGAAGAGGCACTACGTATAGCCCGCGAGATCGGGCATCGCTCCGCCGAAGCGTACGCACTCTTCCAGCTCGGGTTGTGCCTGGGATCACAGGGAGCGTATGGGCGGGCCCTGGCGACGATCCAGCAGAGCCTGGGCATCGCGGAAGAGATGGGGCATCGACAATGGCAAACGGCTGCCCACACCGTTCTGGGGGGAATATACAGCGGCCTGCTCGCGTATCAGCAGGCACGCGAGCACTTTGAGCAAGCGCTTGCCCTCGCACACGAGGTTGGATCATTGGTCTGGATTCGCATGGCAACGGGATATCTTGCCTCGACAACTATCCTGCTGCAAGATGTCGAAGAAGCAGAAAAGATGCTCCAGGCCGTGCTCAGCCCCGATACCGGGGCTGAAACTATGGCGCAGCGCATGGCCTGGAAAGCCTCAGTTGAACAGGCGCTGGCGCAGGGAGATGCGGCGCGCGCCTTAGAGATCATCGACCGGTTGAGTACGTCTAGCGCACCGTCGGCCCAGGGACAAAACAGCCTGCGGGTGCTGGCGCTGCAAGGCGAAGCGCTGAGCATGATGCAGCGGCCCGCAGAAGCCAGAGTCGCATTCGAGGCAGCACTAGAGATTGCCAGGACGCAAGGGGTACGACCGATGCAATGGCGGATTTCTCTGGCCCTCGGCAATCTCTACCATGTCCAGGGAAGCAACGCAGAAGCAGAGCAAGCGTATGCCACCTCTCGCGCGCTGATCGAAGAACTGGCTGCTACCATTACAGATGAACCGTTACGAGAGCATTTCTTGCTCCAGGCCGGTACCATGTTTCCTCATACACTTCCGCATTCACCAGAACGCCTGGCGAAACAAGCCTATGGAGGGCTGACGGCGCGCGAACGCGAAGTTGCCATCTTGATCGCGCAAGGACAATCAAATCAGGCGATTGCTGACGAACTGGTTGTCACCAAACGAACCGTCGAGACGCATATCGGCAATATCATGTTCAAGTTAGGCTGTACCTCGCGCACCCAGGTCGCGGTATGGGCCGTGGAAACGGGTTTGGCGAACAGCAGGGTTGAATAAGCGGAAATCTACGTGTCCCATAGCCAATTTCTCCGTATTTACCACGATGGTTTAGCAACGCGATCCAGTTACAATGTGAGAGTCAGCCGGAACCGTTCCGAGGCTGGCATCTACTTCAAGTCCGGCAAGAGCAAACCAGTTCACAGAATGGACAGTGACAGCTATGGCAGAGAAATTGATGGCTATTCTAGCCCATCCCGATGACGAGTCACTCGGTAACGGCGGGATATTGGCAAAGTACGCCGCCGAAGGCGTCGAAACCTACCTCGTGACAGCAACACGTGGACAATATGGCTGGTTCGGCAGTGAGAGCGATAATCCGGGGCCAGAAGCGCTCGGCAGAATACGCGAAGCCGAATTGCTCGCCGCCGCCGAAGTACTTGGTATCCGACGTGTCGATTTTCTGGACTACGTCGATGGTGAGCTGGATACGGCCAATCCAGGCGAAGCCGTGGCAAAGATAGCAGGTCTTCTGCGCCGCGTACAGCCCCAGGTCGTGGTCACCTTCGGTCAATATGGCGGCTATGGACACCCGGACCACATAGCCATTTCGCAGTTCACTACCGCTGCCATCATGCGAGCTGGCGACCCGAACTGGATTGATCCCGCAGGGTTAGCTCCGCATTGTGTTTCCAAGTTGTATTTTATGGCAGAGACAGAGCAGATGTTTGCAGTTTATCAATCTGTCTTCGGGGACCTTGTAATGCATATCGATGGGGTCAAACGAAGCATGGTTAGCTGGCCAGACTGGTCAATCACTACCTGGATCGACACCTGGCCTTACTGGCGCATCGTATGGCAAGCTATTTGTTGTCACCAGACGCAAGTACCCGCCTATCATGTACTCGAAAACCTCACGGAAGAGCAGCGCAGGGCTTTGTGGGGTTCACAATCCTATTATCGCGCATTTAGCCTTGTAAACGGCGGACGACACATCGAAGCAGATATGTTCGAGGGACTACGGTAACATCAAACAGAAAGAAAGGACAATCTCATGAACGCAACCGACATTTTGAAGTACGGGCAAGCTACAGTATTCCAGGCCATCGAGGGCTTCCCCGAGGGCGAGTGGGAGACGGCAGGCGCATGCGGCCTCTGGTCGGTCAAGGATATCATCGCGCACCTCGCTTCCTATGAAGAGGTGCTGGTCGACATACTGTCCGGGTTTATCGGTAAGCAGGCTACACCCTACCTGGACAAGTATACCGAGCCGGACGGCCAGTTCAACGATAGCGAGGTAGAGAGACGCAGAAGGAGAACAGTGAGAGAGGTGCTGGACGAGTTCAATGATGCGCACGCGCAGGTGATGTCGCTGGCCGCACAGATTCGCCCGGAAGTGTTCCGCCAGGCGGGGACACTTCCCTGGTACGGAATGGCGTATACCCTGGACGATGTGATCGTTTACATGTACTATGGGCATAAGCGCGAGCACAGCGCCCAAATCGCCGCATTTCGAGACCGCTTGTAAGAGGACTACCTGGTTAATAATGCACGATAACAAATCAAGGGGTATATCGTAACCGCCAGCGAGGGCCGATAATGAATTTGTCAGGATGCATAATCAAGGGCTTAGGAAAAAGGAGACGACTACGAAATGGAAAAGAGCAATACTCTCAAATATAGGCTTGCGCCACTGGAAATGAGCCCCAGCGAATTTCGCAAAGTAGGGTCCCAGTTGGTCGAGCAGATTGCTGAATTCCTTTGCACACTGCCCGATGGATCCGTGGCAGCCGATGAATCGCCCGCGGATATTCGCAGGGCACTCGGTACAGGCGCACTTCCCGAAGACGGCATTGAGGCAAAAGATTTGCTAGGGGAAGCTGCCGATCTCATGTTCCAACACTCAACATTCAATGGCCATCCACGTTTCATGGCGGTGATCACCTCGTCTCCTGCGCCGATCGGTGTATTGGGTGATCTCCTGGCCGGGGCAGTCAATCAAAACGTCGGCTCGTGGCCTCTTGCTCCGATGGGTACCGAAATCGAGGCGCAAACCATACGCTGGATCGCTGAGATGATCGGCTACCCAACAGATTGCGGTGGTTTACTGGTGAGTGGCGGCAATATGGGCAATTTCGTTGGTTTTCTGGCGGCCCGCAAGGCCAAAGCAACCTGGGATGTAGGCACTTCTGGGATGATGGGGAAGAATAGTCGCCAGATGCGAGTCTATACCTCGAGCGAAACACACGACTGGATCCACAAGGCGACCGACATGTTCGGCTTAGGAACCGATGCTATCCGCTGGATTCCAGTCGATGAGCAACTTCGCATGGATACCTCCGCATTACGCAGGCAAATTCATGCGGATACAGAGTCAGGAGATCTGCCATTTCTTGTCATAGGTACAGCAGGCTCCGTGAGCACTGGTGCAGTTGATCCCCTTCCCAAAATTGCTGCAATCTGCCGCGAGTACGACCTGTGGTTCCACGTCGATGGAGCCTATGGCGGCTTTGCTGCTGTTCTGCTCAATGACAACAGGGAAATGGTACCCGAGGAGCTCAGGGGAATCAGCGAGGCCGATTCGATAGCAGTGGATCCACACAAGTGGTTGTATGCGCCACTCGAGGCTGGCTGTGCATTGGTTCGCAGACCTGAGACCCTACGCGCTGCCTTCAGCTATCACCCATCGTACTTGCACTTCGTTGAGCATGCAGAACCGACCATCGATTACCATGAATATGGACCGCAGAACTCTCGTGGGTTCCGCGCACTGAAGGTGTGGCTGGCGCTGCGGCATGCCGGTCGTAAAGGCTATGCTGGCATGATCTCCGATGACATCCAACTGGCACGGGAACTGCACCGGAAGGTGGAGACACAGACCGAGCTCCAGGCCTTTACACTGGGCTTGAGCATTACCACGTTTCGCTATGTGCCGCTCGATCTCACACCTGGCTCGCAAGAAACAGAACAGTACTTAAACGTCTTAAATGCCGAGTTACTGACCCAACTGCAGAAGAGCGGTGAAGCCTTCCTCTCCAGTGCGATGATTGGAGAAACATTCGTGTTACGCGCATGTATCGTGAATTTCCGCACTTCACTCGAGGACATCGATGCTCTCCCTGGTATCGTCATCCGCATTGGCAGAGAGGTAGATGCTGCCCTTCGCCCGGCGAAACAGTAAGTCGCAGATTAGAGAGATTACGATAAGAGGTATAATATCTTTCATAAAGGCGCCCATCTAGAAAATCTACGCGGCCTGGAAGGTATTGTCAAATGATTTCGTACTGGACAATTTTGCTGCGCCTGGTGCTGGCGCTCCTGCTGGGATCCATCATCGGGTTGGAGCGCGAACAGAAGGAGCGCGGGGCCGGGATGCGCACGCTGGCACTGGTGACGCTCGGATCCACGTTGTTCACCATCATCTCCGCATACGGCTTTTTAGAATTGGTGAGCCTGCCTCATGTTTCGCTCGACCCGACGCGCATTGCTTCCTACATTGTAGCCGGTATCGGCTTCCTGGGCGCGGGCACGATCTTCATGAGCCGCGACAGGGAGAAGGTCAAGGGGCTGACGACGGCGGCCACGATATGGGTAATGGCGGCGATCGGCATTGCCTGCGGCGCCGGCCTGCTGCTCGAGGCGATCACCACGACCCTGCTGGCGCTAATCGTGCTGATCGCCTTGCGATATGCCGAAAAACGCTTTCTGCCAGCGGCTGCAGCGGGCCAGCAGCATATACACATCGAGGCGAACCCGGTGAATGGCGCGCTACTGGCGAAGGTGTACGAGACCTGCGCTCGCTACGAGATCAGCATTGATAAACTTCGCTTACAAACCGAAGAAAGCACAGAAGTGATCGGGCTGTCCTGTCATACAACCAATGCCGCGGCGCTCGCAAACGCGCTGGCGGATTTACGCGCCCTGCCCGGCGTCCAAACCATACAAACGTACGAGGACAATGCCGTAGAGATCAGCACCTTCAACCGAGGGAAGAAAGAGGCATAGATCGCCTCTTTCTTCCCCGGTATTATCCCTGATGGTTCAGGGCGCGAATGCGCGCGGCCGCCTGGTCGCGCGTCAGCTTACCGGCCAGCAGTGCATCCAGAATACCTTCGACATCCCAAGGTTGTGATTCCGGCTCGAATGTGGCCTGCCCGGAAGGATTGGCGGGGGTGACAGGAACGCCCGCGGGAGCTACCTGGGCGCCTCGCCTTGAGAGGACTCCGATAAGTTGCTCGCTGCGAGCCTGCCAGAGGAACAGCAACAGGACAAGCGCGCCCACGATGAAAGCAGACAGGCCGATATGCGCGACGTGCGGCCAGCTATTCAGGGGAGAACCGACAAGCGCTGTAATCCAGGAATACAAGGCAACTGCCCCGCCTATGGCCACGGCCAGGATGCTGGCACCGAGCAGCGCGAAGACGAAGCCGCGGCGGGCATCAATCGCTCCGGGAGCGTTCTCGCGTTTGCCTCGTCGCAGGAGAAAATCGAAGATGACGTAGCCTGCGCCGGTGATGACAAGAGCCAGGGACTGTGCCCAATCGACCGGCGAGGCGGGCGTTTCCAGGAGATTCAGCAGCAAGTAAGCAACGCCCAGGAAAAAGACGACAGCCATCAGCGATGCAATAATCGCCTGACAAATGAGAGGTACAGGTGCTGCCGGCCGCGCCTGTCGACCGGCCGGGATGCTCAACCAGAAAAGGTAAGCCGTGGAAAGCAGCAGCCGATAAAGATTACGTGTCATAACTATTAGCTCTTGAGAATATAACCTACGCCGCGAACCGTCTGAATATAGCGGGGCGCGCTCGGATTTTCTTCGATCTTCTCGCGCAGATAACGCACATAGACCTCGATAATATTGGTCTCGCCCATGAAATCGTATCCCCACACGCGATTGAGGATTGTCTGGCGATCCAGGACGTGATTCGGATGGCTCATGAAGAGTTGGAGCAAGTTGAATTCGGTTGTGGTCAGGGCAATGGGCTCGCCATTAGCGGTCAATTCGCGCGTTGCAAGGTTCATGCGCAAGTCGCCATACTCAAGAATCTGATCCTCCTGCAGTGAGTTATCCCCCTGTGAGGAGCGCTGCCGGCGGCGGAGAAGAGCACGCAAACGGGCTACCAGCTCATCGAAGTTGAACGGCTTGGCGAGATAATCATCGGCCCCGCTGTTCAGACCGACTACTTTATCGTGCGACTCCCCCTTCGCGGTAAGCATCAAAACAGGAATATCCCGTGTAGTTGGATTCTGGCGCAAACGGCGAAGAACCTCGAGGCCGTCCATATCACCGGGGAGTCCAACATCCAGAATTATAATTGCGGGGCTCAAGCGTTGGGCAGCGCTAATGCCTTCTGCCCCTTCTTCAGCGGACTCGACCTCAAAATTCTCATAGTGCAAGCCAAGCTTAATCAATTCCACAATGCTCTCTTCATCTTCAATGACGAGCACCGTCAATGGAGACTGAGCCTGTTCTTCGTCCTTACTCTGAACCTGCTGCATAGCGAAAGCACCTCCATCCTGTTTTTATGCCTAGCGTAGTTTGACCGGCAACCCTAGTATATGCTGTTTTCCTGATTAAACGCAAGCACACGCAAGGTTGGACTCACCAAACGTCCTAATTGAGCCTGCCTTAAAAACTGCTTAAGGGACGCCTATTTTCCTAAGATTGGGTGATATTTTTCTAATGCAGATAATAATTATCTTAAAGATAGAATTTTTACTAGAATTATCGTATTTTCTCCTTGATTTTCGTATAAGAAACCAGTATGTTTAAGTCAGAGGCTACTAGATAAGGTACAGGAGTTCAATACAATGCGGAAACGAACACAGACAAAACTTCCTTCGATTGAAATATCTGACGAGATGCTTGTCTCGCAAAGTCTCGAGAAAGATGAGCAGGCCTTCGAGATACTATTTCAGCGCTATGGCCCAACGCTCTTTAAGTTTATCTACCGCTACTTTGGGGAGTATGACCAGGCATGTGATATCATGCAGCAAGTATTTCTCCAACTATACCTGTCGCTCCCAAAGCTGGATACGAAACGGCCGCTGAAGAACTGGCTCTTCCAGGTAGCACGCAACCGCTGCCTGGATGAACTACGCAGAAAGCGCCCGATACACCTCTCCGACCTTGAGAGCGAGGAAGAGGAAGAGGAGAAATCAGTCCTCGCCCTCATTCGCGATCCCCGGCCATTGCCTGAAGACATTGCAGAACAGCACGAGCAACAGGAGCATCTGCTTCGCGCGATAGAAGGCCTTCCCCCAAACTTCCGATCTGTTGTATACTTACGCTACACAGCGCAGTTAAGCTTCTCAGAGATCGGCAAGAAGCTTGGTATCCCTGAGACGACGGCCAAGACACATTTTCATCGCGCGAGACACTTGCTACAAGCAGCACTGAGCTAGTGAATGAAATAGTAGAAACAAGAAAAACAAAACAAAACGCTCCGAACAAACCAGCAACTCACATTCGGGGGAGTGGCGAGTTACATGGTGCGCAGGCGTTCAGACAGTGGTTGCAGGACTCCTCGTTCAGCCCCGAATGGCTCAAGGCCCCCTTGAATTACCCTGCCGTTGGTTATTTCATGGCGATTTTATTGACGATGCTGTCAGTTATGTTGACGTTTCTGATCGTGCAGTCATTTCCCACCTTTGCATTCGCCGGCGCACTGACGGTTCTGGCCATTCTGGCCGTGGCACTCCTGTGGGGCACCGGGCCCGGTTTACTTGCTACGCTGGCAGGGGCCTTGCTACTCAATTTCTTTATTCTAGGGCCCCGCTTTGTATTAAGTTTTGACGCTCAACACCTCCTCGAGACGGGCTCATTTCTGCTGATCGGTATTGTGATTAGCCTGGTGACGAGTTCTATCGAAAAAGCGCGCGCCAAAGCGATCCTGGCTCACCTGGAGACCTTATCTCACCAGGCGCAATTGCGCCTGGCCCAAAACAAAGCCGCAGAACGAGCGAACCGGCTTCAGGAAGCTCTGGCTGCGACGTTGGAGATGACGCATATCATGTCGCAGCCGTCCGAGTCGACGGAAAAGCAAGTTGATACCGACGATACAGACAGCCTGAACGAAGCGGGGATAGCGCCCGGCGTTGCGCAACGACTTGCCAGATTGACGGCCGAGGTGATTGGTTGCGATCGCCTTTCAATCGTCATGATCGAGCCAGAAACAGAAGAAGTGCACCCTCTGGCGGCAGCAGGTCTTTCGCCCGAGCAGGAGCAGCAGTGGAGGGCCGAGCAACGCGTTCAGAAGGCGCATGCGGGTGATTGGCCCGACCAATCCACTCTACATCATCTGAAAGAGGGTGAGTCGGTGGAGATCGACCCGAGACATCCCCTCTGGAATACGGTGCCCCACCCCTCCGGGGCTAAAACGATGCTACTTGTCGGGATGGTCATCGGAGAGAAACTCACGGGTTTCATCTCGCCCGACTATGACGGGGCGGACCATAACTATACTAGCGACGAGCGAGCAATTGCCAGCGCAGCCGCGAAAATGGCATCAGCGGTTCTTGAACGCGAGCGCCTGGTACATCAAAGAGAGAAACTACTCGCTCAAGAGATCGCTTTGCGCACGATCAATCAACAGATGGCGGATTTGATCGCTATGTCGCACGATGCGATCTTCTTGCGTTCCCCAAGCGGCATTGTTCTTTCCTGGAACCAGGGAGCTGAGCAACTCTACGGGTGGACGGCTCAACAGATAATTGGCCGGGATAAACATAAGATATTTCAGACGCGATATCCAACCACGCGCCAGGCGATGGAAAGCTGGCTAGAACAGCACGGCAGGTGGGAAGGGCGCTTGATCCACCGGCGCAGCGATGGGACCGACGTAACTGTGGATAGCCGCCAGGTACTGGTTCGCGATGAATCTGGACAGCCTACCGCTATCCTGGAAATCAACCGCGACGTTTCTGAGGTCGAACGGCTGTTGCGCGAGCAGGCAGAAGCCTACGCACGTGAGCTGGCCTTACACGAGACGAAGGCCCGCATGGATGAGTTTTTGGGAATCACGAGTCACGAACTGCGCACTCCACTCACGACGATTAAAGGAAACATACAACTTGCCAGACTGCGCCTGACGCATTTTGAACGGCGGGAATTACAAAATAATCCCGCCCTTGAAAGCGAACTGGAAGAAATCTATACGATGCTCAACCGCGCAGAGCGGCAGGTCAATGTTCAAAACCGGCTGATTCGTGACTTGATGGATATATCGCGTATTCAGGTGGGCAAGCTGGAACTCAACAAGGAGCTGTGCGACCTGGCAAGCATCGTGATTGATACGGTTGAAGATTTGTGCAGCGCTACTCCGACGCGGGTTATTCAACTTGATCTGAAAAAACACATAACCATCTCCGTCATAGCCGACAGCGAGAGGATCAGCCAGGTACTCAGCAATTTTCTCACCAACGCATTAAAGTATTCGCCCTCCGATCGCCCTATTTACGTGAGCCTGGAACTCCAGGGGCGAGATGCGCGGGTTGCAGTTCGCGATGAAGGACCCGGGCTTACTGCTGAAGAACGAGAACGAGTATGGGAGCGCTTCTACAAAGTAGAAGGCATCAAGGGACAGAAGGGCTTCAGTGCCGGTCTGGGGCTGGGCCTGCATATCTGCCGGGCTGTTATTGAGGAGCACCAGGGCGAGGTCGGTGTGGAGAGTACCAAAGGAGCCGGGTCTACATTCTGGTTCAGCATACCGCTCGCAGCACCCACCATCGATGAGTGATAGCCTCCATATGAACAGGAGGGATGAACGCAGTATGAAACCATTTGTGAAAAATGGGGCTGACCGCGTGCCGCCCCCGGAAGTTGATCTCAGTCAGGGTAGGACGATTGATTACTCGCGCAGCACCACGCGGCGGCTCATGGATGTACTGGATGCAAACGCCCACGGCAATGTGCATGGAGGCGTCATTATGCGCATGGTCGACGAGGCCGCCGCAATTGTGGCGATTAAGCACAGCAAGTCTAGCGTTGTGACTGCCAGGGTTGAGAGATTTGATTTCCTTGCGCCTGCCTACATTGGAAACGTAGTCACCATTCATTGCGAGATGAACTTTGTCGGTCGCACCAGCATGGAGGTTGGCGTCGAGGTGACGGCGGAAGACTTGATCACGGGAGAAGTGAGACGCGTCGCGAGCAGCAACGTAATCTATGTCGCGCTTGATGAGCAGCGCAGGCCGACACCCGTGCCGCCGCTTATCGCCGGCGACCAGGAGGAACAGGCGATCATAGAACGGGCCCATCATCGCCGCATGCAGAGGAAGAAAGTTGAGGAAGAACTGCAGCGAGCTGAGTGATGCCTGACGAAGTGAGGAGCCGGGTCTCCTCCCCTGTCATTGCGCTTAGCTCGTGCCCTCCACAACAAGCGGTGGTGAGCCGAGGAGATGGGTGACGAGATGAGTCAGTTCATCGAGATCGAATGGTTTGTACACGATCGAAATCCCCTGTTGCTGGGCCGCGCTTTCCTCTTCGGGAGTCAGTTGTCCAGCCGTGCAAAGGATGAGCGGGATCGGTGCGGTAGGCGGATGGGCTTTCAGACGCTGGAGAAATTCCCAGCCCGCTCGTCTGGCGCCCATGAATAAATCAGCGATGATGAGATCAGGGGCGAGGCGCTCCACATCCGCGAGGTCTTCAAAGAGCAACTCGCGCCGGTGAACCTTGTGCCCCTCGTCTTGCAGGATATCAGACAAAACTTCGAGCGTATCCTCATCATCATCGAGAATGACAATACCTCCGTTCATCGTCTCCTCCTCTGTTCTTTCCTGATTTGCTAAAATAGATCCTTTCTGGTTCTGGAAAACGGCTAAAGGTGACCATCCGCTAGCTATATTATAGATGATCTTCAAGGCTTTTTCGAGTACTTGTTTCAGACTTTAAGACGGTCACAAACCTGATTGCGGGCAGAGGCACATCAGTTCAATGTTAGAGCATCGGCAGCCGCCAGTACTTCATCCGCGTGCCCTTCCGGGTTCACTTTATGCCAGATCTTGCGCACCATGCCGTTCTGATCGATCAAGAAGGTCTCGCGATTGACGCCCATGTAGGACTTGCCGGCGTAGTTCTTCTCTTTCCAGACGCCGTATAATTGGGAAACGATGGTATCTGTATCGGCGAGCAGCGGGAACTGCAGGCCGTATTTGCCGGCAAATTTCTTATGAGAGGCTACAGTGTCCGCACTTACACCGAGCACGACGATGCCGCGTTTCTGCATGAGGTGGTTCGCGTCGCGGAAACTGCAGGCTTCTTTCGTGCAGCCAGGAGTATCATCCCTTGGATAGAAATACAACACGACCGGCCGCCCCCGCAGCTCGCGTAGATGTACCTGGCCGTTTTTCACAACGTCATCGCTTCCCACCGCGGGAAGCGTAAAGTCAGGAGCGGGCTGGTTCTCCTTTATCTCGATATCATCCATGGTACTCTCCTCTAGATATGTGGCAAGGATAGGAGGCAATACGGGTATTACTCAGCGATTGCCTCCACTCGTGACAACAAGCCAGTAGGAGAAACTATTCCGAAGGAAAAGTAAGCACTGCTCTTATGCAATCTACGTTCCTGGCGAGTATACGATCTTGCGCTCCCCGTTCGGAGAAAAATTCACATTCCCCTGGCGGTCATACACATCAAAACTGATAGTGATTTGATCGGGGGGCGCTTCGAGTTGCTGAAGGTTGACATCGCAAGCATAGACATCTTTGCGCACCGGGAAACGCACCTGGCAGACGATATCCCAGGCGCGTGGATTGACCCCAGGCCAATAGGCCGTAAAGTTCACGTAGTCGATTGCGGGATCGCCTGGATGGGTAGGAAAGGCATAGGCAGCAAAGTGAACGATGCTGCCGACAGTTGAGCCGGTTGGACTGATCCACACTCCGCCGGGCTTAACGGGCCCAAATCCATAAGGATGTGTGATGTGCAGGACAAATCCTAGAGCCACGGAGAAAACAAGTATCAGCAAGATGGCAATTAAGGCGAGGTGATTATAATTTCTACGGCTCCGTAACACATTATGTTTGATTTCCTCCTGGTCGTGCGGTGCTGAGGAACCATTTAATTCATGATCCGATGGGCTAACCAGAATAGCCTCATCTATGCAAGGGCCAAAAAACTCACGCAATTTTCGTAAATAGAACTCTTGAGGAAAGTTTTCTCCCCGTTCCCAGCGCTGGTAGTTACGTAGAGAGGCGTCAATCGCTTCTGCTACCTCCTCCTGAGTTAACATTCGACGTCTGCGCTCTTGCGTAAGAATCCTCTTCAGAATTTCCCTTTGATTGGAATGATGCATACCTCCTTCTCCTTACCGGCATAACGGACCCATCGCATGGGGGCGCGATGAATCGCGCCCTCGTGCCGGGCGTCTGGCCACCCGGGCGCGATTTATCGCGCCCCTACAAAAATCAACAGGATTGCACGTGAATCTCGTGGATTTCTTCTAGCTGTCGTGGGATTGACATAAAAGTTGTCGTAAATGTCGTGTATGTGGGGATCAAGATCAATTTAAATAAGCCATGACGCCTCGAAAGAAAGGAGGGCATATCATGGCTTCAGGTCCTGGTCCCTACGATGATGACGATGAAGAAGAGGATGGAAACGAGTAGCGTGTTAGAGCGCCAGCATGCGCTCTAACGCCACGCGCGCCCAGTGGGCGGTCTGCTCGTCAACCTTCACCTGGTTGATGACCTCGCCGTCGAGCAGCGCCTCGAGCACCCAGGCTAGGTAGGCCGGGTGGATGCGGTACATGGTCGAGCAAGGGCAGACCACCGGGTCCAGGCAGAAGATGAGCTGGTCGGGATGCTCCTGGGCCAGGCGGTGCACCAGGTTGATCTCCGTGCCGACTGCCCAGCGGCTGCCCGCCGGAGCCTGCTCGATCTGCTGAATAATGTACTCGGTCGAGCCGTTCAGGTCGGCGGCCTCAACAACCTCGCGGCGGCACTCCGGGTGAACCATTACCCTTATGCCGGGATATTCGGCGCGCGCCTTCTCGATTTGCTGGACGTTGAAGCGCATGTGCGTGGTGCAGTACCCTTTCCAGAGGATGACGCGCGCCGCCGCGATTTCATCATCGGCGGTGTTGGAGGCCATCGGGTCGCGCGGGTTCCAGACGAACATCTGTGCCCCAGGAATACCGTACTTGAGGGCGGTATTGCGGCCCAGGTGCTCATCCGGGAAGAAGAGCACGCGCTGTCCCTGGGTGAAGGCCCAGCGCATCACGGCAGGCGCATTCGACGAGGTGCAGACAACGCCACCATTGCGCCCGCAGAAAGCCTTGAGATTAGCAGCCGAGTTCATATAGGTGATGGGGATGATGCCCGCCTCGCCTGGTTGTGCGTCCAGTATGTCGTGCAGCATCTCCCAGCACTCCTCCACCTCAGCGATATTCGCCATATCGGCCATCGAGCAGCCGGCCGCAGGGTTGGGAAGGATTACCTGCTGGTGCGGCGCGCTCAGAATATCCGCACTCTCCGCCATGAAGTGCACGCCGCAGAAGACGATGTAGTCGGCCTGCGGGCGCGAGGCCGCCAGTTGTGCCAGCTTGAACGAGTCGCCGCGAAAGTCCGCGAACTGGATGATCTCGTCGCGCTGGTAATGGTGCCCCAGGATCACCAGGCGTTCGCCCAGCGCCTGCCTGGCCGCGGCAATGCGGCGGTGCAGTTCTTCGCCCTCCATCTCGGCGTAATGCTGGGGGATAGTATCGATGCGCCGGCCCTGCTCGTGGCGCGCACGCCCGGATGGCGTCAGCAGCGGCAGGATGCGTTCTTCCTTGCTGGATGCGCAGGCGGATTGGATAGTCATGACGTTCTCTCCTTGTTACAGTGGCGCGCCCAAACGCGCCTCACGGTTTGCATGAAATCAGGCGAATTCCAACGATACATCAAAATTGGGGGCGGAATGCGTCAGCGCGCCGAGCGAGATGAAATCAACGCCCGTCGAGGCCACCTCGGCCAGCTTCTCGGAGCTGGTACCTATGCTGCCGGAGGCCTCGATCGCTACGCCGGGGGCGGCGCTGCGAATAGTTTTTACCGCGAGGCGCATGCTCTCGATGCTCATATTGTCCAGAAGGATGGCATCCGCGCGCGCCGATAAGGCATCCAGCACTTCATCCAGCGTTTCACACTCCACCTCGATCTTGAGCAGGTGGTGGGCGGAGCGACGAGCCGACTCGATAGCCAGGGCAATTCCTCCGGCTGCCTTGATATGGTTGTCCTTAATCAGCACGCCATCGTGCAGGCCTGTGCGGTGATTATGACCTCCACCGAGACGCACCGCTTCTTTTTCCAGGCTGCGCAAGCCGGGCGTCGTCTTGCGCGTATCGAGAATGCGCGCCTGCGTGCCCTCCACAGCTCGCACGCAGCGAGCCGTCAGCGTGGCGACGCCGGAGAGGCGGCCCAGGAAATTCAGCGCTGTGCGTTCCGCGCTGAGCAGCGAGCGGGCGGGGCCGCTGAGGGTAGCGATTACCTGGCCGGACTGGACGGCGGTGCCATCCTCAACATTCAACTCAACGACAATGCCGGGATCAACCTCGCGAAAGGTGGCAGCAGCGACCGCGAGCCCGGCGATCACTCCTGCCTGGCGCGTGATGAGCGAGGCGCGCGCGGGCTGATGCGCCGGGACGGTCGCCAGCGTGGTGACATCGGCATCGACGCCATCTTCTTCAAGCGCGCGCCGGATCAGGTCAAGCGTCGATCTTTGCATAGTATCTCCTCTTCGCGCTTTGACGATCGCGACCTGGTCAGCACATAATGGGCGCCGGTCAGTGAGTCGTCCAGGAAAGCGTAGTCGCTGCGCCAGTGGCTGCCTCGGCTCTCACGGCGCTGCAAGGCGGCAGCAATTACCAGGTCCGCCACAACAAACATATTCACCGTTTCCTGCCAGGCTGGATAGGCCTCTACAGCAGTAGGACGCGATGGAAGATGTTCGAGCAGACCAGCGCGCAGGTTGTCGAGCCGGGTGCGCGCTTCGAGCAGGCCTGCCTGGTCGCGAGCGAGCGAGACATGCTGCCACATGACTTGCCGCAATTCGCGACGTACCTGGACGATTGTCTCATCACCGGGCTGCACGCCGAGGAGCGTTTCGTAAGCGGCGGCATCGTGCGAGCGAGGGACGGCAATGGCCCGGCGAGCGGGCAGGGCATAATCGCCTGTGCCGTTGTTTCCCCGCGACAGCCTATCGGCCAGGCGAAGGCCGAAGACCAGTCCCTCGAGCAACGAGTTGCTGGCGAGGCGGTTCGCGCCGTGCACGCCGGTACAGGCAACCTCGCCAACCGCGTACAGGCCCGGTACGGTGGTGTGCCCATCTACGCCGGTCATTACGCCTCCCATGCAGTAGTGTGCCGCGGGCGCGACAGGAAGCAAATCGCGAGCGAGATCGAGCCCGTAGCCGCGGCAAATGGCTGATATTGTGGGGAAGCGCCTGTGCATGTGTTCGGCGGGAAGGTGGCGCAGGTCGAGGTACTGGTAATCGACACCCTCGCGCAGCATCTCGGCGAGGATGGAACGGGCCACGACATCGCGCGGGGCGAGTTCAGCGAGGTCGGAATAGCGCGGCATGAAGCGCTCCCCGGCATGGTTGCGCAGGTACGCTCCCTCGCCGCGTACGGCCTCGGAGATGAGGTGCGAGTGGGAGGAGAGATCCTTCGCTGCGCTCAGGATGACAGGGGTGGGTATCAGGACGGTTGGGTGAAACTGCATAAATTCGAGGTCGGTCAGGGCCGTACCTGCGCGCCACGCCAGGGCCAGGCCATCGGCGGTCGCGCCGGCCGGGTTCGAGGTATGCAGCCAGAGACCACCGGCTCCCCCGCTCGCCAGCACCGTGGCTTTTGCGTGTATAGTAAATGGCCGCCCGGCGCGCTTCACAGCCTCAAGGCCGGTGCAGACTCCTTGCTCAACAACCAGGCGCCGCACATAGGTCTCTTCGTACAGCGTGATCGAGGATCGCTGGCGCAGGGCGGTTGTCAGGGCGCGCTCGATCTCCGCGCCGGTGGCGTCGCCGCCCGCGTGCAGCACGCGCCAGCGACTATGCGCGGCCTCGCGTCCCAGCAGCAGTCCATCCGGAGTGGCATGCTCGTCTCCCGACTGCGCGCGGTCGAACCGCACGCCTGAATCGATCAGCCAGCGTACGGCATCCGGGGCCGACTCGGCCATGTTGCGCACGGCATACTCATCGCATTGCCCTGCACCGGCGGCCAGCGTATCCTGCACGTGCAGTTCGGGACTATCGTCCGCACCCAACGCGGCAGTCAGGCCACCCTGGGCGTAGCGCGTATTGCTTTCGCCCAACTGGCCCTTCGTAAACAGCGCCACGCGCAAGTATGCCGGCAGGCGCAGCGCCACCGAAAGCCCGGCAATCCCTCCACCGATAATGGCGACATCGAAGGGCTGGTTGATTGCCATCGTAAATGCTCCTCGTTTAGTAAGTGTACTTTGTACACTTACTAAGTGTAAAAAAAAGACTTTGTCCGAAGACAAATAAAAAGTGTGGTGTCGTTTGTACACTAACTCGTGAGAGAAAGTATACCACATGATTTGCATAAACGTCTAGCCTACTTTTTTCCGAGTATTTAGCACATTTCATTATGCTTCAGTGGGTATGACAAATGTAATGCCGACATTATGATAGTCTTCACTACCTCACAAGGGGCTGCTCGCCTATACTCACTATGTAAAAAACGAATGGAAAAGAGGGAGAAGAGCTATGAATATCAAATTGTTTATTCAACGTCATCCACTTGTCACTTACTTTGGCATGGCATATCTGATCTCCTATGGGGGCTTTTTGGTGCTGGCATATGAAAGCAGCGAATGAGACAAATCCAACCGTACGAACAGCAGGTCACTCTCCTTATCTTCTATGGCTGATCTGGATTATGTGGCTGCCATTCCTGTACCCAGCCTTCGAGGAACTGTTCCAGGCTCATCCTGCCACGCCGGTGCTTATCGCCTACCTCGCCGGCATTATGCTCTTCATCGCGGTCTATATGTGGACGACATTGCGCAATACCAGGATTCTCCTAGCCCCTTCACAGCCGGGAGCCTCTTCACCGTTGACGGTGTGGATTCCCTTGACTGTTCTGATTGTGATGAGCCTGCTTCTTACTCCTGGCTACGGCAAAGACTGGTTCGACGTGTTCATACTGACAAGCGCCTGCGCTGCGTGCCGCATCATTATCCTGACGACTTTCGGGCGCCCCGGCTACCTGCGACAGGCCATGCAGAGCGGCGTCGTCGGATTTCTTCTAAAGGAAGCCCCCTCCGCTCAGCTTGCTACTGCCATCCGGCGCGTCACGGCGGGCGAACGTGTCGTCGATCCCAAGCTGGCGATGGCTGCCCACAGCGAGGGCAACAATCCGCTCACCGAGCGCGAGCGTGAGGTGCTGGCTACCGCCACGCGCGGAGCAAGTATAGCCGAGATTGCCACTTCGCTCTTCCTCTCCGAAGGCACCGTGCGTAACTACCTCTCGGTCGCCATTCAAAAGCTCGACGCGCATAACCGCATCGAGGCCGCCCATATCGCCGAGCAGAAGGGCTGGCTGTGACGTTACAGGGCAACCGGGAAGGGTCGTCCCTACAATACGCGTTTGAGCGACAACGTGTTGGGGGAGCGAGCGCGAGGGCCGCTGCAAATGGAGAATTAGCGATAGACTGATAGCCGCCAGTTTACCCTACGTCCGAAATGGGAGCGTTTAAGCGTAGTTCCAAGCAGAGTAAAAAAATGACCGACTTCCGGAACTGGTTCATGATGCTCATGCGCAAAACAGTGGAAATGGCCTGATTCGACACCATGCTCTATTTAGGCTGCCAATTGTTGCCGTAGCACTGAATGAGCAAAAGCAATTCAAAATCTAATAGGACCATTCTTTATTTTCAGGTCTTACATCTTGATACCTTGTTTTATTGGTTCGAATGTGGGCGATGAAATCATCTAAGGAGGGGAAGGTTTCGTTCGTGCATCGATACACGAGTTCCCCTGGTTCGTAGGGATGAGGTTCGGTAAAGATACGGTCGAGAGTAATTGTGCCATCTTCGTTTTCGATCACTGTCCTGGAATAGGTATGGCCGTCCCGAAACTCAATAGACCAGGCCTTGCTCGACTTACCTCTCCTGAAAAGTTTACAATTTCGGAGGGCGATTCGTAAAACACATCCCACCGGCTCAAAAGGCGGCCAAGCACTATCCCCCCCTTGGTATACCGGAGCAAGATCACCATCTTCCAGTTTGGTCAGATACGCGGTACCCAGATCAACACCGTCTAAATCAGTCTCATCTAAATAGACCCACTCCAGGTGGGTTTCTGCGAGGTTGGCCCCTCTGAGTAATGCCCCACTTAAATCAGCATTTTCCAAGTGCGCCTTACTCAGATTGGTTGCACTGAAATCCAAGCCGCATAAACAAACCCCACGGAGATCAGCGCCCTCTAAATTAGCCTCTTGTAAGTTGACCTCGGTCACGGAAGCACATAACCAGTCCTCCGACCAGACATCACATATACGGAATACCGCCTCTTTGAGATTCGCTTTCCGCAGATTAGTTTTCAAGAGCCTTGAGGAGCCAAAGTTAGCTTTCTCCAAGTTCGCTTCATTCAGATCGGTTTCCTCCAAGTCTGTACCTGAAAGGCAAGCTTTCGCCAGATTACTTTTGTGCAAACAGGCTCCTTTCAAATTCGCTTCGCTCAGATTGGCTCCTTCCAACTTTAATCCACTAAGGTCGGCTCCTTGCAACTGCGCTTTTCTGAGGTCAGATTCCTCCAATATTGCTTCACGTAGATCGGCTTCTTCAAGATCTGAATATATGAGAGAAGCTCTCGCCAGGTTGCTCTTACGAAAACTGGCTCGCTTGAGATGAGCCTCATTGAGATTGGCTCCTACCAAGAGTGCCTCATTGAGATTGGCATCATCCAAGCGTGCGAACCACAGGTTTGCGCCCATTAAATCAGCAGTAGAGAGATTAGCACTTATCAAATCTGTAGCACTAAGATCAGTTCCGCGAAGGTCGGCTCCTTCCAGATGGGCTTGATAGAGAGTGATTCTGTGTAAATGCGCGTTGCAGAGCTTTGCCCTCTCTAGATGAGCTCCACTGAAATCGGCTCTCTCTAGGTGAGCCTCACCGAGATACGCGTCCTCTAAACGCGCCCCAGCTAGTTTTGCACCTCGCAAATATGCTCCGGTGAGGTTAGCCCCCGCTAAAGATGCGCCGCTGAGATCAGCTCCCTCCAGATGTGTTTCTGTTAGATTTGCGTTCTCTAAATGTGCTAGACGAAGGTCCGCACCTTCTAGGTGTGTTCCGCTAAGATCAGATCCATCAAGGTTCGCGGATGATCCCTCCCATGCCTGTGCTTCCCAGTCTTCGAAGCAAAAGACGGCTCCTTCCAGGCAGGCTCGGTGCAAGTTGGCACCTCTAAGGTTGGCGCTATGCAAATTGACTTCTTCTAAGTGTGCATAACTTATATCAGCTTCTTCCAAAGGTAACCTATTCAGATCTACGCCCTTTAGGATGGCACCTAGTATCTCTAATCTCGTATCCTCGTATTGGTCACCGTCTTCCACAATATTCTGCATCATTGCCGATGGGTCGGATAGCCCGACTCCTTCTCCAAGGTCTGGCAAAAATGGGTCCTCGCCAACTATAAAAGATGGAATTCCAACAGATGGTCTTTCCTTTCGTCGCATTAGAAGCCACTCGACGTCACCTCGCGACAATTCTACCCCCTTGAAAGCATGGAATCCATATCTAGCATCAAATGGAGTATCGCGTAGTGAAGCAAGATATATTTGGCGCTCTAGAGAAATCTCAGGCTCAGTACGCCAAGCTTGCCCCAAAACTTGCCAGTAATTATGCCAGAGATCACGGTCTTCATCTGTCGGGCGTTGAGGGATGTATGTCATAAATGTGCTTCTTCTTCAATGAGTTTAGAGTAGAAAGATAATACACAAAAATAACGAAGTCATCAATATATCATTACCAATGGCAATCAATAAGACTTTGAGTCAGTAAATGAAAGGCGTTCGGGGCATTAGTTTTGCTTTCATCCTACTGTTTCCGAAGAGCTTTGACCTAAAATGCCTAAAGTGATTCTATCAATGTGGGTAATCGCCAGTCAAAAACGCTTGAAAAAACATAAATCTCTCAGTATTGTCTCGTTGACTATTGGTTCTCTCTTGGAAAGAGGAACGAGGGGGCTTTCTTCTTGCTCTAACGTGTCAATAAATGCTTTGATAGGCGTCCCGTATCCCTTCTATCCTATCAAATCCCGGGTCTTTGACCAGCTTCTCGCCTTCAGCTGTTGCGGCGATGGCATACCACTTTTTGATATCGTAGTGCTTGTCGAGCGAGAGCACCCATCGGATGGGCGATCCTGATGATAGAGCGCCCGCGCTCTCTATCCCTTTGCATATCCCCCAAATGGTGGATAGAGATGTTGGAATATAGACTGTAAGATTTGAATCTGACCACTCTCTGATCGCCCACGGCTCAATGTCTCGCTCTCGAATTCTCCCGTCTATCAGGGCTTTAATGGTATCTTCTGCAAGAAGCATGATGGTCACACCTGCTATTCTCTTGCCTCCTTCTCTTGCTGACATGAAGATATCCTCGTTTGCTTCGCGCCATTCGAGGAGCCTGGCGTATGGCGCGATATCCTCTGGTTCATAGAGCCGAAATTGGTTTTGATAGCTCGCCCACAGTTCGCTGTTGGTGGCCCGACCAAACGTGAGCTTCGCGGTATTTTTTCGTTTTTCGAAAGAGAGCAAAGCGCTTCGCCGAAAAGCAGTGCAAACTTGTTACCGGTGAGCCGGGAATGAGAAAGAATAGTAGAGTAGCAGTAGAAGCAAGAGGTGAACACGATGCAACTCGTTGAGCAACATATCATCAAGAAAAGCGACCCCCGTTACGGCGTGATAGATGCAGCCTGCTTCGCCTCGAAGAACCTCTACAACGCCGCAAACTACGAACTCCGGCAGGCCTTGATCCAGCATGGGCGCACCCTCACCTACAACCAGTTAGACAAGCTGATGCAATCTCACGAGGCGTATAAGGCGCTTCCCGCCAAGGTTGCACAGTGGGTGCTCAAGGGGCTGGTCAACAACTGGACAGCCTTCTTCGAAGCGCTGAAAGCCTACCGCGCAGACCCCTCAAAGTTCCTGGGACGCCCGGGCCTACCCAAGTACAAGGACAAAACCAGGGGCCGCAACCTGCTAGTCTACACCATCCAGGCCCTAAGCAGAATTGGACTAAAGCGTGGCCTCATCCAACCATCAACGCTACCCATCGAGGTACCAACCCGATACGCACTGAACGTCAATCAAGTCCGTATTATCCCCCGCAAAGGCTACTACGTCATCGAAGTCGTCTATGAGCAAGCTAAAAAGCAAGCTCGGGTCAACCCTGCCTACTACGCTGGTATCGACATTGGTATCGACAATCTGGCAGCGCTAACTTCAAACAAACCCGGCTTTGTGCCGGTCATTGTTAACGGGCGTCCAATGAAGTCAGTCAACCAGTTCTACAACAAGCGCAGGGCAGAACTCCAACGCAAGCTTGGACATCCCGGTACTACGGCACGTATGGAACGCCTGACCACCCGGCGCAACCGGCGCATTGATCACTATTTGCACACCGCCAGCCGCCATATCATTGACCTACTCGTGAGAGAGGGTATCGGAACGCTGGTCATCGGCAAGAATGTCCGATGGAAGCAGGGCGCGGAGATGGGCAAACGCAACAATCAGAACTTTGTGCAAATCCCACACACGCGCTTTATCCAGATGCTCACCTACAAAGCGGAGTTAGCAGGCATCGCTATACTAGTCACGGAAGAGTCCTACACGAGCAAAGCCAGCTTCCTTGACCGCGACCCCGTGCCAGTACGCAAGCCAGGCGATGACACCGAGTACACCTTTAGCGGCAAGCGTGTCAAGCGGGGACTGTATTGCGCATCTGGGAAGCGGTTTATCAATGCCGATGTCAACGGCTCGTACAATATCATTCGAAAAGTAGCACCTGATGCTTTCACGGCGGAGGGTGTAGAGGATGGCAGGGCACTACCCAATGTAGTCCATCCGGTAAGGGTTGTCATTCCCCTTACGAAGCCAAAAAAGCACAGTAGCCTATTGACTGCTACGCTTTTTGGAACTATACTTACCTCATAGTACAATTGTATACTTAAAGCGCAGAACAGGAAGAGTATACGAACAGGCTTGCGTCCTAGAGAGCCGGGAGGGTGGAAACCGGCACCCAGCCGCCGTAGAATGGGCCTGGGAGCAAATGAGCGAACGCTCCTCCAGAAAAGTAGCAAGTAGGACTCATGCGGAACGTCCCCCGTTATCGAGGACAGGATATCAGAGCGTATCCGGCAAAAGGGATCAACCTGGCTGTTCGCTAAGCAGTCGAAGTTGATCTGAATCTGGGTGGCACCACGAAAGCAGCGCGCTTCTCGTCCCTGGCATGGGATGAGAGGCGTTTTTTATTGCTTTTCGTTCATTGGATAGACATTTGATAGATCTAGGAGGTTTCACAATGGTGGTGAACACGAATAACGAATTGAAAACGGAGCCGGCCACGACCGGCAAGCAGGAGCCGGTGAAAAAGCGCGTCTTCTCCGGCATCCAGCCGTCGGGCCACCTGCACCTGGGCAATTACCTGGGGGCACTGCGCAACTGGGTGCAGACTCAGGCAGAGTACGACAACATCTTCTGCATCGTCGATCTGCACGCGCTCACGCTGCCGATCGATCCGCAGGAACTGCGCCAGAGCATCCGGCAGCTTGCCGCGCTCTACCTGGCGACGGGGCTGGACTTGCGTTACTGCACGTTCTTCCGCCAGTCGCATGTGCATGAACATTCTGAGGCGTGCTGGATCATGGAGTGCTTCACGCCGATGGGCTGGCTGAACCGCATGACGCAGTTCAAAACGAAGGCGGGCGAAAACATGGATACGGTCGGCACCGGTCTCTACTGCTATCCCGTCTTGATGGCCTGCGACATCCTGCTTTACCAGACGAACTACGTGCCGGTGGGCGACGACCAGCGCCAGCATATCGAGTTCACGCGCGACCTGGCGCAGCGTTTCAACTCGCTCTACGCCACGCAGGTCTTCACCATCCCGGAGGGACAGATTCGTACGGTGGGCGCGCGCATTATGTCGCTCGACGACCCGACGGCGAAGATGAGTAAAAGCGACCCGAATCCTTTTTCGCGCATCAACCTGCTGGATGACCCGAAAACCATCAAGCAGAAAATCGCGCGCGCGACAACGGACTCGCAGCGCCTCGTCACCTTCGACGAGGAGCGGCCCGGCATCTATAACCTGCTGACGATCTACCAGTCGTTGACGGGGCAGTCGAGGCAGGAGATCGAGGCTGAATTCGCCGGAAAGGGTTACGGCGATTTCAAGGCCGCGCTCACCGAGCAACTGGTAGCAACTCTGGAGCCCATCCAGCGGCGCTACCACGAGTTGATGAACGACCCGTCCACGCTGGAGACTATCCTCAAGCAAGGGGCGGACAGAGTTCGTCCAGTAGCAGCCGGCACGCTTCAGAGCATGAAGGATGTCATCGGACTGGGGTAAGTCAACCTGACCAGGCAGCGGGCTTTACCCTACGATGCGCTGCGTGCGGGATTTCCGGCGGGCACGGTCTCCGGCGCACCCAAGATACGAGCGATGGAGATCATCAGCGAACTGGAGGGAACACAGCGCGGGGTCTATGCCGGTGCGGTCGGCTACTTCAGCCATACTGGCAACCTCGATACGGCCATAGCCCTGCGCACGATGGTGATGCGCGACGGTCAGGCTTACATGCAGGCGGGAGGTGGCATTGTGGCCGATTCTATCCCTGCGGAGGAATACCAGGAGAGCCTGAACAAGGCCGGGGCGCTGCTAAAAGCGCTCGATGAGGCTGAGGTACTGGCGGAGGAATACGGGAACAATGCATCGAGGGCGACGGTCGGAGCGACGACGGCCAGGGCGACCGCGAGGGTCGCCCTGGTATACGTGACACTATAAATAACATGAGGCATCTATGCTGCTATTGATCGATAATTATGACAGCTTCACTTATAACCTGTACCAGTACCTGGCCGAGGTGGGGATTGAGGTGTGGGTACAGCGCAACGATATGGTGTCGCTTCGCGAGATCGCGGCTATGCAGCCCGACCAGATCGTCGTATCGCCGGGGCCAGACACGCCAGGCGAGGCGGGGATATCGTGCGAGGTGATCGAGTCATTTGGACAGCGCACCCCCACGCTGGGGGTGTGCCTTGGGCACCAGACCATCGGGCAGGTCTACGGCGGGCGGATTATACGCGCGCCGCAGCCGGTGCATGGCAAAACTTCTCCGATACATCACCGCGAGCAGGGTATATTTCAGGGTATGCCCTCGCCCCTGGAAGCCACACGCTATCATAGCCTCATTGTCGAGCGCGCAACCCTCCCGGATGACCTGGAGATTACAGCGGAGACGGCGGACGGTCTGATCATGGGCATGAAGCATCGCTCCTACACGGTGGAGGGCGTGCAATTCCATCCTGAGTCGATCATGACGCCCGCCGGCAAAGACCTTCTTCGGAATTTCCTGAGCATGTATGCCATCGAGAAGAGCGTTTCGGCATAGTTAGAGAGGATCAGCAAATGATAAGAGAAGCCATTAGCCATGTCGCAGCCGGGGCCGTACTCGGGGAAGACGAGGCCGCCGCCGTGATGGAAGAGATTATGACGGGCGCAGCCACGCCATCGCAGATGGGCGCGTTCCTGACCGCGCTGCGCCTGCGACCGGGGGGGGAGACCGTCGAGGAGATCACAGGGATGGCGCGCGTGATGCGCGACAAAGCCGTGCAGGTTCACCTCGACGAACAGACGGCGGCGCGAGCGATGGACACCTGCGGAACCGGCGGCGACGGCGCGGGAACCTTCAACGTCTCAACCGGGGCAGGCATTCTGGCTGCGGCCGCGGGCGCGCACGTGGCCAAACACGGCAACCGCTCGGCAACCAGTCGCTGCGGCAGTGCGGATGTGCTGGAAGCCCTGGGCGTGCGCATCGACCTCAGCCCGGAGCAGGTGACACGCTGCGTGCAGCAGATCGGTTTCGGCTTCATGTTCGCCCCGGCCTATCATCCGGCCATGAAGCACGTCGGCCCAACGCGCCGCGAGATCGGCATTCGTACCGTCTTCAACATCCTCGGCCCGCTTACCAATCCTGCTCATACACACTACCAGGTGCTAGGCGTGGCCGATGGCTCGCTGCTGCGCAAGATGGGCGAGGTGCTGCTGCACCTTGGCTGTAAGCACGCCCTGATTATTCATGGTGAAGATGGCATCGACGAATGCTCGCTCAGCGCTCCCACACGCGTCTGCGAGGTGCGTAAGGGCGAGGGACTGCGCGAATATGCTATCACCCCGGAAGAGGTTGGCCTCGCGCGCATCGCCGACCGCCAGGCCTTTCAGGGGGGCGATCCGGCCTACAATGCGGCATTGCTCAAAGACCTGCTGCGCGGCCAGACGCAAAGTCCTGCCGCGGACATGCTGTGTCTCAATACAGGAGCCGCACTGCTGGCCAACGAGCTGGTCTCCTCGTTGAAGGAAGGCGTCAAGCTGGCCCGCAGCGTTCTGAGCGAGGGCAGGGCTGCTCGCAAGCTGGACGAAGTCGCGGCCTGCACGTCAACTATGGTAGGGTAATCTATGTTTCTCGACCGCATCGTGACACAAACGCGCCTCGACCTCAAGCAGCGCAAACGAGAGCAGCCGCTTGAAGAGCTGCAGCGCCTCGCCGCAGCACAACCAGCGCCACTCGATTTGTACAAGGCGTTACAAGCAACGGGTCCAGGGTCAGGTGTCAAGCTGATCGCTGAGGTCAAGCGCGCTTCACCCTCGAAGGGGCTACTCGCGCCGCACATCGACGCGGTGGAGTTAGCACGCACTTACCAGGCAAACGGGGCGGCTGCTATCTCAGTGCTGACCGAGCCGCATTACTTTCTCGGCTCGCCGGAGCATCTCAGGGCCATTAAACGCGCGGTACATGTGCCGGTGCTGCGCAAAGACTTCATCTTCGACGAATACCAGGTATACGAAGCGCGCGCATGGGGCGCGGACGCCATCCTGCTGATCTGCGCCCTGCTGGACGATCGCAAGCTGCGCCGCCTGCTGGGCCTGGCGCAGGCACTTGGCATGCGCTGCCTGGTGGAGGCGCATACCGCCAGGGAAGCGCAGCGAGCGGTCGAGGCAGGCGCAGCGATCATCGGTATCAACAGCCGCGACCTGGCAACCTTTCGGATGCAGCCGCGCCTGGTACGCGATCTGCGGCCGCTCATCCCGCCCGAATGCATCGTCATAGCCGAAAGCGGCATCCACAGCGCGGCTGATGCGCGCCGCCTGGCACGCTGCCATATTCAGGCCATGCTGGTAGGCGAAGCGCTGGTAATCTCGGACGACATCCCGGCGCAGATGCGCACCCTGTTGTGGGGAGCCAACCAGAGCACACAGATAAAGATCTGCGGGCTGCGCGCCGACGAACACGCGAAGGCCGCCATAGATGCAGGTGCGGATATGCTCGGCTTCATCTTTTACGAGCCAAGCCATCGATACATCACGCCGCAGCAGGCACGCGCGCTACGGGAGAGCACCGGCGAAAAACACAATGCCGTAGAGTTCGTGGGTGTCTTCGTCAACCGCGAGGCGGATTACATCAACGACATAGCAGAACTGGTCGGCCTGGACATCGTTCAGTTGCACGGCGACGAAGCGCCGGAGTTCTGCCAGCGCGTGCAACGGCCCACCATCAAGGCGTTACAGTTGGATAGCGCGGCCGATAAACAAAAGATCGAAGCCTACCGCCAGACAAGCTGGCGCATCCTGCTCGATACACCAACCCCGCAGTGGGGCGGCAGCGGCGAAACCCATGACTGGTCGCTGGCCCGATCTATCGCGCAGGACACGCCGGTGCTGCTAGCGGGTGGGCTGACACCCGAAAATGTGCGGGAGGCCATCATGCAGATACGTCCCTGGGGAGTCGATGTCAGCAGCGGCGTCGAGACGAATCGAGTGAAAGATGTGGCGAAGATACAAGCATTCATAAGAAATGCGAGGCAGATCGAGCCAGAAAGGTCAGCAGATAGATGCAATTAAGAAGCACCGATAGGAAGGCCACCTACCAGCACCTGAGCTACCCCGACGAGCGTGGGCGATTCGGCGCGTTCGGGGGCAGGTTTGTCCCCGAAAGCCTGATGCAGCCGCTTATCGAACTGGAGGAAGCCTACGAGCAGGCGCGAAGTGACGCGGCCTACCAGGAAGAATTGAAATCGCTCCTGCACAGCTTCGTGGGCCGTCCAACGCCGCTGTATCTCGTGCCGCGTTTTTCGGAGATGGTCGCGCCCGGCGTCAGGGTTTACCTCAAGCGCGAGGACCTGGCACATACCGGCGCGCACAAAATCAACAACGCGCTGGGACAGGGGCTGCTGGCGAAGCGCATGGGCAAGCGGCGCATCATCGCCGAAACGGGAGCGGGGCAGCACGGCGTGGCGACGGCGACGGTGTGCGCCATGCTGGGGCTGGAGTGCATCGTCTATATGGGCGAAGAAGATATGCGGCGGCAATCGCTCAACGTCTTTCGCATGAAGCTGCTGGGCAGCGAGGTATGTCCGGTCACGAGCGGCAGCCGCACGCTGAAGGACGCCATCAACGAGGCCATCCGCGACTGGGTCACGAACGTCGAAAGCACCTTCTACCTGATTGGCTCGGTCGTCGGGCCGCATCCGTACCCGCGCGTAGTGCGCGATTTCCAATGCATCATCGGCAGCGAGGCGCGCCAGCAGATCATGGCGCAAGAGGGACGCCTGCCGGATATCGTCGTGGCCTGCGTCGGCGGTGGCAGCAACGCCATCGGCATCTTCTACCCCTTTGCCGGCGAGCCGGAAGTGCGATTGATCGGCGTAGAGGCCGGCGGCTCCGGCCCGGAAGTGGGGCAGCATGCTGCTACACTCGTCGGGGGAAGCCCGGGTGTTCTACACGGGGCATACAGCTTCCTGCTGCAAGATGCCGATGGGCAGGTGCTGGATACACACAGCATCTCAGCCGGGCTGGACTACCCGGGCGTTGGGCCAGAACACAGCTATTTAAAAGAGACGGGCCGCGCCGAATATGTTTCCGCCAGCGACAGCACGGCCCTGCGAGGATTGCAGGCGCTCAGCCACAGCGAGGGCATTATCCCCGCGCTTGAACCCGCGCACGCCCTGGGGTACCTTTTACAGATGGGCGAGCAGGGCAGGATTGCAACCGGGACGCTGGTGGTCGTCAACCTTTCAGGCCGCGGTGATAAGGATATGTTGACTGTCGCGCAGGCGCTAGGTGTGACGATGTGAGGGCTTTGCTAGCTATAGAGTAGGAGGCAATGTCAGGGCTGAAGGGCGACCGCAAGGGTCCCCACCGCTCTACCCGACCACTCCCGCCCTTACAATGACTTCGAGGCTTCACTTGCAATGGAATAGGAGTTTGAGATGATCGTATTTCAATATCATACGGATATTATCCGGCGGTTTCCGGGTATTGTTGGGGGCGTTATCTATGCGAGGGGGATGAGCAATGTACCGTCACCGGAGGGGCTGCGGGAGGCGTTCCAGGCGGAACAGCAGGTGGTGCTGCGGCGCGTTGGGAAGATGCCGTTGAGCCAGTTGCCGGCGCTGGCGGCGTGGCGTAGCGCGTTTCGCGAATTTGGCGTCGAGCCGACGCAGTATCGCAGTGCGGCTGAGGCGCTGTTGCGGCGCCTGACCAAGAAGGGCGATATCCCGAGCATCAATGCGCTGGTCGATCTCTGCAACCTGGTTAGCATCCGCTATGCCCTGCCTACAGCGGTGTTCGATACGCGCGCCATACAGGGCACGCTGACCGTGCATTTCGCCGATGGAACGGAGCGATACACCACGCTTGGGCAGCAGGAGGTAGACCACCCGGCTGTTGGCGAGGTGGTGTTCAGCGACGAGAGCGGGCTGGTGATGGCACGCCGCTGGTGCTGGCGGCAAAGCGAGCAGAGCGCCGCACAGCCGGACACCACGACGGCAATTATCACTATCGAAGGGCATCACGCCACGGCGCCCGACGATATCGAGTCGGCCCTGCATGATTTGCTGGGGCTGCTCGAGACTTACGCGGGCGGCGTCTTTTCCGCGGATATCCTGCACGCCGGTGTACCTGCGCACGCGGCATTTGCGGTTGGAGATTCAGAGGTGTAGGGGTGGATTTATGGGTGGCGAGGGGCATCAACGGCAAGCAACTGGGCCGATAATGAACATTACCATCCAAGACCGGTAATACTCGTGTGTCACCCTGAGCGTAGCGAAGGCTTTGGAGTGGGGCACCGAGATCCTTCGCTGCGCTCAGGATGACATGGCCGGACTTGATCGGCAAATTTCATTATCGGCGGTGTGCACGACAATGCACCTCGACCAATTCATCCGGCCCTCCGTAGGCGCCGATTTATCGTGCGCACCGCCGATTGATCGGCCCGGGGTGGGTGGTAGGACGATATCCACAAGAATTTGTTAATCGGCACCTACCGCGATTGTTCGCATTCATGATAGCCTGGGTAGTTCGGTAACGTTCATAAATCGCGGTGGGAGCGGTGAACGGACACAGACAGAGATACCCGGGCATTTTAAGGAGCAAAGTATGCAATCAGTACCGAGCAGTTTGCGGCCGGCGGAACGTATTAACAGGGCTTTCGCGGGGGCAAAGCGTGAGGGACGCGGCGCGCTGATCCCTTACTTTATGTGCGGCTATCCCTCGGCCGGGCAGAGCGCCAGGCTTGCGCTCGCGGCTATAGAGGGGGGAGCCGATATCGTTGAACTGGGGATGCCGTTCAGCGATCCATTGGCGGATGGCGCAACTATTCAACATGCCGGGCATATCGCGCTCGAAGGAGGCATGACCATTCAGGGCTGCCTGGACATTGCCGGGCAAATAGCAGGGCTGAGCGATGTGCCACTGATCTTGATGGGCTACTACAATCCCGTGCTGGCATTCGGCCTGGAACGATTCTGCCGGCTCGCGGCGGAGAACGGCATATGCGGCTTGATTATCCCTGACCTGCCGCACGAGGAGGCGGTGCCATTGCAGCAGGCGGCGCACCAGCATGGCATGGCGCTGATCTACCTGGTACCACCCACCGCGCCTGAGGAACGCGTTGGGCAGATCGTCGCCATTTCAGCGGGTGAACCGGGCGGCTTCCTCTACTGCGTCTCGTTGAGCGGTGTCACAGGCGAACGTGTGGAACTTCCCCCTCGGCTGCGCGAGTTCATTGCGAGAGTCGATGGCTATAGGAAGAATCATCGCCTTCCAATCGCGGTGGGCTTCGGGCTCTCGACTCCCGCGCATATCGCCGAGGTGACGAGCTACGCCGATGGCGCGGTCGTCGGCAGCGCGCTGGTCAGGCTGATCGAGCAGCATCCGGAAGAGAAGCAGGCCGAAGCCATCAAACGCTATATAGAGGAGTTACGTGGCGCTTAACAATTGCATTGAGGGGATCAGAATAGCTACAATTTCAGTAGAGGACAGAACAGACAGGCAGTCATGACAATGGTGTCAGTGAATGCCAGGGCGCTGGCAAAAGGAGCCGGCCACAACCATTCATCTGACACGAAGGAGCATTTTTCATGATTGTCGTAATGCAGGCGCATTGCACAGACGAGGCTATCGAACACGTGATGCAGTTCCTTGACGATCACGGACTGAGCGGGCACCTCTCCCAGGGAGTCGAACGCACAATTATCGGCGTCCTTGGCGCCGTCGGCCCAACGGGGACACGCTCAACCGCCGGTGGCATTAATCCATCTATCAGCGACGCGCTGGAAGGCCTACCTGGAGTTGAGCAAGTGTTGATCGTCACCAAGCCGTACAAGCTCGCCAGCCGCGAGTTTCACCCTGTGAATACCGTTGTTGAGATACCCGTCCAGTGTGTTTCTGAAGGGCAGGTGCGCGTAGGTGGCGACGAAGTGGTGATGATGGCCGGGCCCTGCACCGTTGAAAGCGAGAGGCAGTTGATGGCCACAGCCGCCGCCGTGCGCAACGCGGGCGCGGTGATCCTGCGCGGGGGAGCCTTCAAGCCCTCGACCTCGCCCTATGGCTTTCGCGGCCTGGGCGAGGACGGCCTGAAGCTGCTGGCGAAAGCGCGCGACGAATTCGGCCTGGCAGTTATCACCGAAGTGATGACGCCCGGCGACGTGGACCTGGTGTGCGAATACGCCGACATCCTGCAAATCGGCACACGCAACATGCAAAACTACTACTTGCTCGACGAGGTCGGGCGCGTGGATAAGCCGGTGCTGCTGAAGCGCGGCATGTCCGCCACGATCGAAGAGTGGCTGCTAGCCGCGGAATATATCCTCTCGCAGGGCAATCCCAACGTGATCCTGTGCGAGCGCGGCATTCGCACCTTCGAGAAAATGACTCGCAACACGATGGACATCAGTGCCATCCCGCTCATCAAACGGCTCTCGCACCTGCCCATCATCGCCGACCCCAGCCAGGGCACCGGGCGACGCGACCTCGTCTCCTCCATGTCGCTCGCCTCGGTCGCGGCGGGCTGCGACGGCCTGTTGGTGGAGGTGCATCCCAATCCCGACGAAGCTCTGAAGGATGGAGCGCAATCGCTGACGATTGCGCAGTTCCAGCAGCTTATGCCGCAAGTGGAGGCTGTCGCGAGGGCTATCGGGCGAGGTATAATGAGAGGCACCACAGTAGAGGGAAGTCCCTATGTGTACGTATCTGACCGTCCAGCCAGCACCAACTGAAAATGGAAGCCTTCGCTCGCTACGTCGCATAATCGGATTGGTGCTGATGGCGCTCCTGGCTCTACCCCTCATAACTGCCTGCCAGTCATCAGCGCCGAATCCATCTGCTATTTTCACGAACACCCCGATCCCCTTCATCATTTCTCCTGCTCCCCAAAGTCCCGTGTTGTTCACTTATCGCGGTCGGTCAAGCATCGCTGCTCCGATATGGCTACCCGACAATCGTCACCTGGCTTTTGTCAGCGGCGGGAGCACAAACGGCGGTGGGAGTATCTACGTCCTCGATGTTCTCACCAAGACGCTCACCAGGACGCTCATCTTGCCAGTGCTTCCTTCTGGCACAATAGCAGCATCGGTATTGTCGCCTGATGGCAGCTTTATCGTCTTTGCCAGAGAAGATGGGAAACTCAGCGTGTGGAATACCTTGAGCGGGCGCAGAGTCCTGGTCTATGACAATCACACCGCTGTGTGGCCTCTCTGGGCCTGGGCGCCAGATGGCCAGCGCATTGCGCTCGCAAGCCAGGTCGTCGATAGCTCGCAGATTGTGCAGGTGTGGAATGTCGCCACGGGACGTGAACTCCTGAGCTTCTCCGTACCTGCGCCCAATCTCTATGATGTGGAGTGGTCGCCTGACGGAGAACACCTTGCCATGCTCTCTCGAGACAGGACGTTGCAGTTGTGGGATAGCACTGCAGGCCAGGCCATCCAGCATTTTACCGATCCCGATCTCTCAGATATCCGCTGGTCGCCCGACGGCCATCGCATCCTATCCTCGCTCACTATCAAGCGAACCGCGGACACATCGATGCGTATCTGGAATGTCTTTACGGGGCGAAAACTCCTGACCTACTCCGGTCACACCAGCCCTGCCTTTGAAGCACAATGGTCGGCGGATGGCGCACGCATCTTCTCCTTGAGTACAGCCGAAATCCTCATCTGGAATGCTTCCACCGGAAAGACTATCTTGCGCATTCCCTTACGCAGCTATATAAACTTTGACATGGCAGAGCCATCTCCTGATGGGCATAACTGGCATTTTCCCAGGGAGACAACCGCGTGCAGGTCTGGAATGCTGTCACGGGGCAGGAAGTGCTAATTAACGCCAGTCATGGGGCTATAGTGCAAAGTCTGGTATGGTCGCCGGATAGCAAACATATCGCTTCGGCTGATGAGGGCGGTTATGTAGAAGTCTGGGACGCCGCTACCGGACGGGGCCTCTACACGTACCATGTAGATTTTGGCGGGATACAAGACCTGTCCTGGTCCCCCGATGATCGATGGCTGGCGGCGACGACACAGGATAATGTGCTCGAACTATTGAATGGGTGAACCTGCTCCTGCCCCTCGCCTTTCCACCAAATAGGTTTCAAATGTGGTATACTATATATCGTACAAGAACAATCACCATAGAAGCGGAATCAGTTCCGCCTCCTTTTTTGGCCTCGGTTAGAAAGGACTCGCGCGTGTCTCTTCCCGGAGCAAGCAAGCCGAAGGAACTCATGTCTTTTGATACCTGGAATGCGAACTTTCGTGTCTACCTGCGCATCATGGCGCTGCTTCGACCGCACTGGGTGATTGCGCTCGGCTCGGTCGTCAGTTTAGGAATGGCTACCTGTTTTGCGTTAATCGTACCCTGGCTGCTCGCCCAGGTGATCGATACGGGCCTCCAGCATGGGCAGTTCAGCACGCTGCTGCTGGCCACGGGGGCGATCCTGGTCGCCAGTTCGCTGCGTGGCCTGTTCGCCTATGGGCAGGGCTATCTCTCGCAGTCGCTCTCGAACCACGTCGCCTATGATTTACGGAATCACCTCTACGATCACCTGCAAATGCTCAGCTTCTCGTTCCACGACGAGTCGGAGACGGGGCAACTGATGTCGCGCCTGACCGTTGACATCGAGGCGGTGCGCAACTTCATTCCTTTCGGGCTGCTGCGCGCGGCCGTGGCCATCGTCTACTTCAGCGCAGTCAGCGCGATCCTGTTCTGGCTGGACTGGCGGCTGGCGCTGGTCACGATGATCAGCGTTCCCATCCTCATCTTCCTGTCTATCCAGGTCGCGCGCAAGCTGCGGCCGACGTGGCTGCGCGTGCAGAACGAAATGGGGGCGCTGGGAACCATTATGCAGGAGAGCCTGAGCGGTGTGCGCGTGGTGAAGGCTTTTGCCCGCGAAAAATTTGAGATCGTGAAGTACGACAAGAAAAACCGCGAACTGCGCGAACTCAATATGAGCGCCATGCGGCTCTCTGCCTGGAATCAGCCGTTGATGGTGTTCGTGCTCAACGTTGTGACGGTTGTGATTGTGTGGGTTGGCGGTGTAGCGGTCATCGGGCACCAGCTCAGCCTGGGGGTGCTTGTAGCCGTCACACAGTATATTGTGCTGCTCGGAACGCCGGTGCGCACCTTCGGCTTCATGGTGACGTGGTTCATGCGCGGAGTCTCCGGCGGCACGCGCATCTTCGGGGTGCTGGATACGCAGCCAGAGATCAAAGATGCCCCGAGCGCTGTTGAGTTGCTGGATATACAGGGCCACGTGCGCTTTGATCATGTCTCGTTCGCCTACGGAAACGGACAGGAGGTGCTGCACGACATCAATATCGACGCCCAACCGGGCCAGATCGTCGCCATCCTGGGCGCGACCGGGAACGGCAAAAGCACCATTTTGCACCTGCTGCCGCGCTTCTACGAAGTTACGCGAGGGCGCGTCCTGATCGACGAGCACGACGTGCGCGATGTGACGCAGGCTTCGCTGCGGCGCAGCGTCGGCCTGGTGCTGCAAGATGTCTTCCTCTTCAATGCAACGCTGCGCGAGAACATCGCCTATGGCGCGGCCAACGCAACGGAAGAGCAGATTATCGCGGCGGCGAAGGCGGCGCGCATCCACGACTTCGCGCTCAGCCTGCCCGATGGCTACGATACCTGGGTTGGCGAGCGAGGCGTCACACTCTCAGGCGGGCAGAAGCAGCGCGTGGCCATCGCGCGCACACTGCTGCTCAATCCGCGCATCCTCGTCCTCGATGACTCCACATCGAGCGTTGACATGGAGACGGAATACCTCATCCAGCAGGCGCTGGACGAAGTAATGCGGGGGCGCACGACCTTCGTGGTCGCCTCGCGCCTGCGCACCATTAAAAGCGCCGATCAGATTCTCGTCTTAGAGCGCGGCAGCATAGTAGAGCGGGGCACGCACGAGACGCTGCTGGAGGAGGATGGCCTGTACGCCCGCCTGTACGACTTGCAACTGCGCGAACAGGAAGAGTTCGAGGCGCGCCTGCTCGCCTCTCCGCCGGAGGAGCAAGAAGAGCAGGAAGAACGCCGGGAGGTGGCGCGATGAAAATGCAGACGTACATAGCGCAGCGCCAGAGTAACCGCTGGCGCGAGAACAGCCTGGAGCGCTCGGACGAGAACATCAGCGGGAAATTTGACTGGCGCATCATCAAGAAATTCGGCCCCTATATCGCGCGCTATAAGGGCTGGACGATAGCCAGTGTGATTTTGATGCTGCTCTACACGCTGTTCAGCCTGGCGAATCCATTTCTGATCGGCCTGGCCATCGACCAGTACATCGTCCACAATAATCTGAGCGGCCTCACCATGATCGGCATAGTGTTGATCGTCGTCAACCTGCTGATGTGGCAATCACAGTACTGGCAGGTCTGGACGATGTCGTGGGCAGGGCAGCAGGTGCTCTACCACCTCAGTTCAGATATGTTTAGCCATTTGCAGCGTCTCTCGCTGGGCTTCTACGACCGGACGCAGATCGGGCGCGTCATGTCGCGCCTGCAGAGCGACATCGATGTGATGGAGTCGATGCTCAGTTCGGGCCTGCTCTCAATGCTCGGCTCGCTGTTCTCACTGTTGGGCATCATCGCGGCAATGATAGCGATGAATGCCGTTCTGGCGCTGCTCTCGTTCACCGTGCTGCCCATCATGATCGCTATCGCCGCGTTCTGGCAGCGCCACGCGCAGCGTTCGTTCAGGCGTACGCGCGCGGCTATCTCGTGGGTCAATGCTACGCTTCAAGAGAACATCTCAGGCATGCGCGTCATTCAAAGCCTGGTAAGAGAGCATCGCAACCGCGACGAATTCGATGAACTCAACGCCTACAACCGCGACACCAACCAGGAGGCCAGCCGCATCGCCGCGCTGATCCTGCCGCTCGTGGAGGTAGTCGCCGCCCTGGCGATCGCCATCACCGTGCTGTACGGCGGCGTGCTGGTCTCGAGAGGCGCGCTCCAGGTGGGCGTGCTGGTGGCCTTTACGCTCTACATCAACCGTTTCTTCGACCCCATCCGCGATATCAGCCAGCAATATACGCAATTGCAGCGCGCCAGCGTGGCGGCGGAACGCATCTTCCAAATCCTCGAGATGCCCGTTGAGATCGTCGATAAGCCCGGCGCGGTCGAGCTGCCAACAATACGCGGCGAAATAGAGTTCCGCCATGTCACTTTTGGCTATAGCCGCGACGTGCCCGTGCTGCATGATCTCAACCTGCACATCGATGCGGGCCAGAGCGTGGCAATCGTCGGGCCAACCGGGGCGGGCAAGAGCACCATCGCCGGGCTGATAGCGCGTTTCTACGATATTCAAGAAGGGGCCATCCTGATCGACGGATACGACGTGCGCGACGTCACGCAGCATTCCCTGCGCAGCCAGATCGGCGTCGTCTTGCAGGAGCCATTCCTGTTCACGGGCTCGATCCGCGATAATATCCGCTACGGGCGGCTCGATGCCAGCAACGACGAGATCGAGGAGGCCGCGCGCGCCGTGGGGCTGCACGAGCTGGTTACGAGGCTGCCTGAGGGCTACGATACGCCCATTCGCGAACGCGGGCGCAACCTGAGCATGGGGCAGCGCCAGCTCATCTCGTTCGCGCGGGCCCTGCTGGCCGACCCGCGCATCCTGATCCTTGACGAGGCGACCGCGAACATCGACACCTTCACCGAGCTGATCGTCCAGCAGGGTCTGCAGCGGCTGCTCCATGGGCGCACGGCGCTGGTCATCGCGCACCGCCTCTCGACCATCAAGGGCGCTGACAACATCGTGGTCTTGCAGGGTGGGCGCATTATCGAGCAGGGGACACACGCCGAACTGCTGCAGCGCGACGGCGCGTATGCCTCGCTTTATGCGATGGGGTTCAGGCACGCGTCGTAATACAACTCCCTCAGCTCTTTTTCGTCTATAATAGATAGTAGGAAATAGCTGTGCATCGCGAACAGGGAGAGCAATAAAATGAGCGAGCAGGAGATGCAATTCGCCGATCCCGACTGGAAGCCAGGCGGTCAGAGGAACATGACCCGGGACGACGCAATGTGTATGCGCCCCAGCCGGTGAATGACACCAGGTTTGAGACAAGCCAGCATGGCCCATTGTACGGACAGGGATATCAAGGCCCGCTTCACCCGGAGCAACCGTATTACGCCCCTTCCGCTTCGCGGCAAATGCCCCAGAGCCCGGCTGCATCAAGGCGCAGACGTTCCAGGTGGTGGATTTGGGCAATTATTCTGATCATTATGCTCTCCATGCTCGGTGGAATGTCCCGCTCGTTTCATGGACAACCCCCTTACCAGGAACAGTTCTCGGGCCGAAAGTACCCGGCTCCACAAATCTCTACCTTTGGTCTGACAAATGTGTCACTGGTTCAAATCAACGATCTATCTGGTTCTATTCTCCTCCAGGCAGATACTACCAATTCAAACGAGGCACAGGTGCAGGGCGATAACGCAGACGACAACTTGCCACAGTTGGTTGGGAATACGCTGACGATCACTTTGAGTTCCTCGCTGGACGGTAGCCCAAGCGTTGTGACGCTCCCCCCCGGCATGACAGTCTCTCTGGAGACGGCCGCAGGCAATATAGAGGTGGACAGTTACAGCGGCCAGGTGTCCGCCAAGACCGACTCTGGCTCGATTGCGCTGAATGGCGACATACTGACCGGCTCGTCTGTCATCAGCTCAAACTCGGGAGATATCAATCTGGCGCAGGGCTCGCTAGGCGGAACAACCTCCCTGAGCACAACCGATGGTTCAATCGCGCTGGTTCAGGAGGCGCTGAGCGGACAGATCGCGGCCCTTGTGGGCGCGAGTGGGGGTATCAGTTTGAACGGTACGCTAGATGCAAGTGGAACGTACCAGTTTACTACCGATAATGGCAACATTGATCTGACTTTACCGGCGGACACCTCCATGCAAGCGCAGACTTCTACAGGGGCCAACGGGTCGTTTCATAGTGATTTTCCGACAAGCATGGGGAATGCTCCGCGGGCGATACTGAAGCTGAAGACCACCGCCGGTGAGATGAATATCCACAAAGAGAATTCTTAGAGCATTACACGGCATGTAGGCATTTCAGGCCCTACGCAGCCTGGTAAAACACGCTGCAATTCCATTCAACGCCAGCCCGACGGCGACCAGTCCCAGCACAATGCGAGGGTTGAGCAATGTTAGCAACAGCCCGAGGAAGGCAGCGCCGAGCGGCTCAGCCCCGTAGGTGAGGAAGCGGAAGGCGCTGTTGACGCGGCCTTGCAGGTGATCGGGCGTGATTGACAGGCGGTAGGTGACCAGCGTCACACCATAGATAGGCCACATGAAACCGATCAGGCCAACTCCAAGGATGAGCAGCAGAGCGGAGGGTGCGAGCGCCAGCGCGACGAGGGCCAGTGTCCAGACGAAGATCGAACCCAGGATGACCAGCCCAAAGCGCACGCGCGCCTGAATCCAGGGAGCAACGAAGGCGCTCAGCACCCCGCCGATACCGCCCGCCGCGAGGACGAGACCCAGCGTCTGTACATTCAGGCGCAGCACCTCCTGTGCCAGAACGATCACCGCCAGCGTGACCCCGCTCAGCAGGAAATTGCCGTTCATGGTTAGTATGGCCATGATGCGCAGCAGGGGCTGCTGCCAGAGGAAGCGCAGGCCTTCCGCTATTTCCTTGCGCAGCGCGCGTTGTTCCTCTCTGGTGCGTTCCGCCTGGAACTGGCCTTTGATGAAGCGCAGCGTGATGACCGAGACCAGGTAGGAGGCGCTGTCCAGCAGGTACGCCAGGATCGCGCCCACGGCAATCAGCGGCGCAAGGCCGATGATGAACCCACCCAGGCCAGGCCCGAGCAATTGTCCGACGTATTCCGTCGTGTTATCCATCGCGTAGGCGCGCGACAGGTGCTCCTTCGACACGACCTGGGGCAGCGCCGAAATCTGCGCGATGCTGAAGAAGACATAGGCGGTCCCCTCGACGAAGGCCACGATGTAGAGCTGGACGAGCGTGAGGTGACCGAAGGCAAAGGCCAGCGGGACGGAACCCATAGCGACCCAGCGGATCAGGTCGCAGCGAATCATGGCCGCCTTGCGATCCCAGCGGTCGATCAGCGCGCCCGCGGGCAGGCTGAAGAGCAGGTAGGGCAGTTGCCGCACCGCCGTGATCAGGCCGGCCTGTGCGGGCGAGTGCGTCACGGCCAGCACGAGCAAGGGCAAGGCCAGGGCAGATATATTCGTCCCAAGCACGGACACGACCTGCCCGCTCCACAGCAGGAGAAAGTCGCGATTGCGCCAGAGCGATCGAGATTTTTTCGGCGGAGAAGAATCCACTGATATGGATGTGCACCTTTACTATCTAGGATCGTTCAGCGACAACGTGAGCGTGGGCGGCTGTACCCGGTGGTCATCCGAAATCGGAACGACGGCAGTGCCGACGGAGAAGAACTCGATGACGTGCGTTTCCCAGCCGTAACTGCCTTCCTGGACGCGGCTGCCTACGACTCCCTGCGCGCCGAGATTCACGGCCTCGGCCTGCATGCGCTCCATGGCGAGTTCGCGCGCATCGTAGAGGGCCTGGGTGTAGTTTGCCATTTCTATGTTCTGACCGATCTGCTTCAATGCCTGGCGCAGGTTCTGGTGAGCGACGTGGTAGACACAACTGCCCATTGCCAGGCTCACAGGCCGGTAGCCAGCGCGCAGGAGCGTCCAGAAATCCTGGCCACTCAGGTCAGAAGTGAACGGCAGACCGCGCGCATTGCGGAAACTCTGGCCGCTCAGCGAGCGAACGGCGGTGCCGACCGCCATAAATTCAGCGATCGACTCGCCCCACTCATAGCGGTTGATATTCAGCCTGACTCCGATGATGCCGTCTGCTCCCAGGATGTTGGCCTCTTCTTGCATACGTGTCATAGCCAGGCCACGAGCGTGATACATCGCCTGGGATAGCACCAGCATCTCCTGGTTCTGGTTCCAGTTGGCGATGTTGATACCGATATGGTAGATGGAACTGCCCATTACCAGGCCGAGCGACTCGAACCCTGCTTCGCGCATCAGCAGAAATTCATTGATCGACAGGTCGCTTGTGAAGAAGGGACGATGGGTAGCATCCCCGCGCATGAGTGTGAGGCGTTCGCGCGCATGTTGAGGTAAATCGGCAGCGGCCTGTTGTGGCGGTTGTGGTTGACCTCCCTGTGGAGGCGCACCTTGTGGTGGTTGCCATGACATACGATACAATCTCCTTTGTGATAATCAGATATTATTGTAAGAGAAAGCGAGAAAGCGCGGCATGGGCCAGGGCGCTCTGCGCTGAGAGTTGTGCTAACGATTCAGCTACCTCTTCAATCCAACGCTCGACCGTCAAATCATCACTGCCGAGCGCGATGCCACGCACCATGTGCAAGCGTTGTGCCACCAACGGCCCCTGTCGATCCCTGGCGATGCGATAGTGATAGTCGCCCAGCATAATCACAATCTCTGTTACCGGGCGCTCGCGCGAAAATACTTTGCTCTGGCGCTTTACCCTCGTATGCGTCGGGAGTGCGCCCTCGAACTTAGCTGCCAGGGCTTCGAGGAACGCCCCGACATCCGTATAGCTGGCCCGCATGGACGCGGCAAACATCTCTACCTGCATGGGCGTCGAAGGGTCGTTATACATGTGACGTTCCTTTTAACCGGCTTTCATAGACAATTTCAGAGGTCGATGCTGTAAGTCATTATAGTCCCATCGGCGAGTATTGAGAAGCGTTTCTTTGATCAATAGACAGCTACAGACATATATGGTTTCATATGTTAGAATGTGGACACGTAATTGATCGATTACGCCCGACAGCAGGGCATTAGCTACCGTCTTGCCTGGCGATGATACAAGGCAGGCAAAATCCAGGGCCAACAAATGGACACCGACACGATTCTGGTGGCAGATCTCAGCTGATCTTACCCTGGATGTCGCATATGGGCATCCGGGGCGAGATGCGGGCTTAGCGCTTGATGCTCGCAAGCAGTTCCGCGATGGCCAGGGCTTCATCTTCCACATATCCGAAATCCTCTAGGCCCCACCAGGCGGAGAGCACGGCCTGGGCCACTGCCCAGTCTCGAATCCTGGCGCGCTCGAAGCCGAGTTCCTCAGCAAATTGATCGATACGGAGGGCGAGGGTGCGGCCAGGCTGTGGGAGCCTCATCAAACCGGGATAGGGATTGCGCAGCCACGAGCCTGTCTCGTAGGCGGCTTCGCCGATTATGCCTTTCGGGTCGATACCCAGCCAGGGCTGACGCTGCGCAGCCAGGATGTTCTCATGGTGCAGGTCGCCGTGCAGCAGAACAAGATCGGTCATCGAGTCGCAGAGTTCCGTGTAGAGCGTCTCTGCCTCCTCCAGCAGCGTGGGCGGGAACGGTCCGCTGCCGCCGTTGAAGTGATCGCGCAGCCGGGTGAAACCCTTGCCCCAATCCTGCACCGTCTTGAACGAGTGATGTTCGGGCGTCGGTCGCCACATTTCGCGCATTACGGAGGCGGCGACACTGGTTGCCGCCTCGTCGTCCTCAATATCCCTGAGCAGCGTGCCGGGTGATAGATATTCCAGCAGCATCACCTCGTCATCCTTGTTAGAATCCAGCAACTGCGCCATGCCATGACCGTCAAAAAGCCGCAGCGCCTCGGATTCCCACTTGAATTCGCCTGTTGGTGAACAAGCCTTCACGATGACCCTCGTACCATCGGCGCGCCTGGCGGGGGCCACGTAGTTGAAACTCAGATTAGGAAAGGGCGGGTCGATGCTGATATTCCAGCGCCGCTCGCAATCGGAGAGGATGGTGGGCAGGCGGTCGAGCCAGGCGCGCCCATCCTCTTCGCCGTGCAGCGCGATCATTTCGAGTCTGAAATCTTCTGGGATATAGAACATGTCTCGTTCAATAAAATTGCCTGGTTTACTGATCCAACCTCACCAGATAGTATGCCACCTGGGTTGGGGCTTCCGCAACCCCTACATGCAGTGTATGCACATTCGAGATATCGTGACCTGACAGGGCTGTGCGCAATTCGCCGCAGATATACTCAGCCAGGCATTCGGCGGTTGAGTTTTCGATGGTGAGGGCAATTACATCTTCTCGCGGCAGGATATAGCGCTTGTGGGCAAAGTGAATCTCCCATTCACCGGGCAGTTCGCGGCACTCCAGGTTTGGATTGCGCAGGGGCAGGATGAAGTGATGGTTGATGCGCTCGCAAATCTCCCTGGTCAGTCGTTTGAGGATGGAAAAGTCGAAGACCAGGCTATCGGGGTTGAGCGTGCCCTCCATTTCAACCTGCACACTGTAGTTATGTCCATGCAGGCGTTCTGATTCTCCGCCGAAGGTGATGAAGTGGGCAGCGTTAAACTTGAGATTGCCGCCCTCTACTTTCACCTTGCGCAATTGTTGATTTGTCTCGTGCATAAGCGTTTCCCCGGTATTAGACAAACGGCGATAATATCAGCGTTCCAGTAAATGACGGATCTTCAGCGCCATCTGGAGCGAGAGGCGCAGTTCCGGGTCTTCGAGTGGGCGGCCCAGCAGTTCTTCGATCCTACCCAGGCGATAGAGCAGCGAGTTCCTGTGAAGATGCATCTCGCGCGCAGTTTCGCTCAGATTCCCATTATACCGGAAAAAGTTCTCCAATGTCTCGATCAGGGCATGATTGTTCCTGGTATCGGCATCAACAAGCGGGCCAAGCGTCTCCTGGTAGAACTGGACAAGCTCCTGGTGCTCGTAGAGATGAAAGAGCAGGCGATAAATCCCGAGATGGGCGAAGGAGTGTATTTTCCCATCGCCGAACAGGCGACTGCCAATTTCGAGCGCCTGCTGGGCCTGCTGGAATGATTGGGGGATCGCGGTAATAGTCCTGGCAACGCGCCCGATCCCACCTGAAAACCGTGGCTGATTGCCATTGTAGGCGTTGCCCGAAAGGTAGCGAGCCTGTGCACGCTCAAGGCGGGTCAGGGCTGCCTGTTCATCCTCAGGTTCGCGATGGATATCCTGTTCCGCCACCGGCAGCAGCACGATCACCCGCCGCGCATCGCCCGATACCCAGCATGCCGGCCAGTCGCGCAGCAGCTCACTGCGCAGCCGCCCCTGCCATTGCTGCTGGATATGCCGGGGGGGATCGCCCGGCTCTCGAGATGGAAGTTCAAAGACGGCGACTATCTGAGGCAGCGACAGGTCGAAGCCGAGCAGCCGCGCTCGCGCGATCATCTCATCCGCCTGAGAGTAATTCCCCTGCAAGACATCCATGAGCGCCTCGGCAGCGTAACGGCCCTCTACTTCGCTGCGGTCGCGTTCGCGGGCAAACTCCAGGGCTACAATGGGCGCAGCCTGGCCGAGAACCATGCGATCAAGGTAATCGAAGTTGCCTTCTTTGCCGAGCAGGGACAGGTAACCCACCACTTCATGGCGGATTTGAACGGGGACTACATCCCTTTCAAGGCCTTGTTTCTTCAAAACGTCGTCCGACAGCCGGTCGGGGAGTTCCGTGGTATGCGAGCCTGGAGGCATCGAGCGGTGAAGGACTGTATGCCCGGCATTCTGCAATATGACCAGTTTGCCACTCACGCGTCCCAGGTGCTCACACAGGCCCGCTACTCCTGCCCCCTGCACACTCAACTGCATGAGCGCACGGGATACCTCGGCAGCTTTGCGTTCGCTTTCGCCGCGAAAACTGACGACAAAGGTAATCACTTCGCGTTCGATTTCTTCAAGTGAGACGCTTGGGGGCAGCAACAGCAAGGGGAGATGTAACTGGTCGGCCAGCGCGAGCGCTTCGTGACCGAGCAGGTCAGGCGATGGGGCCGCGACGGCAACCGCCGCGATGCCGTTTTCATGCAAGCTGGCCAGCAAGTGCGGCAGGGTCTCATCCAACCTGCGAAGCTGCGCGAGTGTGAGCATGGCCAGTTCTCCGCCGCGTATGCTTTCAAAGGCGGGCAGGCGTGCCCGCATGCGACTCGCCCAGGTGACCCGGCGATGCAGTCCCTCTCCTCCAGCCACCAGTTCTGCGCCGCGCGGGGCAAGAAGAGTCAGTATATTGCGGACTGACGCCGAGGGTATCGGAGAAAGAGCATCTGGCATCGCGTTCATTGAACTCATTGCAGGCCTCTAAAAACAGGGAAGCGCGGCGATTAACGCCGCGCTGTCGAAGTGGCACCGGTGCCAGTGGCCTTTTGCGCCTTGCGCTTCTCTTCGCGCTTCTTGGCCTTGATGCGATGTTTGCGCCATGCGACGCGCTTGGTTTTGTTCATATCAGCCTTGCCCCTTTCTGCTTGAAATTATCATATGGCGGTCCTATTCCTCACTCTCGAGACCGCTCTCGAAATCGATCTCGGTCATCTCTTCGGCTTCGTCACCGCCATCGTAGTATTCATCCTCGTTGCCCATCTCTTCCTCGTCTTCGCGGTCGTAGCGCAGCAGGCTGTCCTTAGTATATGCGCGTATGGTTTCGCCGCCGCCCTGCGATGGGAAGCTGACCCGACCAAACATGCTCGGATGCTGGTACTCTTCGCGAATGATCAGGCGCACCTCGCCGTTCTCCATCGCCAGGATGGCTGCCGCGTAACGGTTGCCGCCCTCCATAAATTTAATCAGCCGATTCGCCAGGTGCGGTTCAATCTGCCCGATATCCTCGCCCGCCGAGTTCCGCACCATGATGGTATGGCCAATCACGTGCAACTGCACTCGATCACCAACGCCCACCCTGGCTAAAACGGCGGCCGGGGCGATATTGATGAGCGGAGTCGTACCGGTCTTGCCCGTCTCCTCAATGAAGAGGCGGGGATCGATGCGGTCCACGCCACCGCTGTGAACCTGCATGGGCTCTTCCTGTAACTGCGAGAGCCTTTCCAGGTTCTTTTTAGCGATGGTATTTTTCGGGCTATACTTCAGCGTCTGCGAATATGCCTGGCGCGCCTCGGCATACTGGCCCAACTCACTGAGGGCTTTGCCCAGGCGATTGTAGGCATCCGGTTCAAAGGGAAAAAGATTTAAGATATTCTGATTGGTTTCGACGGCCTCCGACCACAGGCCTGACTGGGCCTGTTGAATTGCGAGATCCGTCCACTGTTTTTTCAGTCGCGCCTTTTCTTCCGCCGATTGTGTTTGCGTCAAGGAAACCCTCCTCTATCCCCGCTGGGATATGCCTGTGATTATTTGCATATTATAGCGCAACCGCGCAACCCTGTAACGACCAGGAGGTGGTGTGGTCGATGCGCACCTTCACCAGGTCGCCGGGCTGAACACTACGCGGTTGCCGGATAGTGTCATGAGTATTTAGTGTGTCTTGTGTGTCTTGCAGACCGCCCTGCTCATCTCCCGGCTGCGGGAAAAACACCCATTTATTGATGCGATTGCGCCCCTTCCACTGCTGCCGCCCATGCGTGTAGTTGGCCTCTTCCACCAGCACCTCTTCAACCTTCCCAACCAACGGCCGGTTCAGCTCCAGCGCGATGCGCGCCTGGACGTCTTCCAGCGCGTGCAGGCGGCGCTTCTTTTCCGCCAGCGGCACATCGTCCTCCCAACGCGCCGCGACGGTACCGGGCCGCACGGAATAGGCCGCGACATGCACCACGTCGAAGCGAATCTCTTCGAGCAAATCGAGCGTGTGCTGGAATTCCTGCTCGCTCTCGCCGCAGAAACCCACGATGATGTCGGTTGAAAGCGAGACGCCGGGCCACAGTGCACGCAGGCGCGCGATGCGGTCGCGATACTCGTCGAGGGTGTATCCGCGCTTCATACGCCTGAGGACATCATCATCGCCCGACTGCACCGGGATATTGACGTGCTCGCACACCTTGGGCAGCCCGGCCATGCGTTCGATCATGCTGTCGTTCATATGGCGCGGGTAGGAGGTCATGAAGCGAATGCGCTCGAGCCCGTCGATCTCGCTCAACTGGCGCATCAACTCGGCCAGGTCGGGTCTGCCGGGCAGATCGAGTCCATATGCCTCGACGGTCTGGCCCAGCAGCGTCAATTCTTTCGCGCCCTTCTCGACGAGCGCCGCGGCTTCCGTGACCAGTTCGTCGACCGGACGGCTGCGCTCGCGACCACGGCGATAGGGCACGATACAATAGGTACAGACCTTGTTGCAGCCGAGCACGACAGGCAGCCACGCGGTCGGGCTGGTCTGAGCCGGCTCGATCTTCGTAGGATAGTGCGCGACGCGCTCGCCTGGCCTGGGAGTGATCGCCATCGGCAGCACGGTGCGCTTGCCGGTGCGCTCGGTCGACGTAGCGAAGGTCGGCAGCAGGCGCTCGATCGGCTCGACCGGAACTGGTTCTTCGCCACCCGGCGGCGCGAATTCGATATCGAGGCAGCCGGCGCCGGAGATGGGCGTCCAGCGCTCCTCGAGGAAGCGCGGCAAGATGTCGGCCTGCTCAACCTTCATGAAGAGGTCGATATGCGGGTAGCGCTTGCTCAGTTCGTCAATGGTCCTCTGATTGCCGATCATGCAGCCCATCAGCGCGACCAGCAGATCATCGCGCCTGGCCTTGGCATGTTTGAGCATGGCGAGCTGGTTGTGCGCCTTCTCCTCCGGGGCCTTACGCACGCTGCAGGTATTGAGGATGACGAGGTTGGCCTGCTCCATGCTGGTTTCTTCCCACCCCAACTCGTCAAGCATCGCCTGGATACGCTGCGAATCCGCCTGGTTCATCTGGCACCCCACTGTCCAGATGTGGTATTTCCCACGAGCGATGTTAGCCATAGTATTCATTTTAGTTGTTGTGGTAGTTGCCGAAGTCATGCCGTCGCCCCTAGATCGATCCTGGTATAAGCTCTCTCTCAAACAGTCACCTGTTCTAGAGACGGTATTATAGCATACACCAGCAAGCTTTCATAGGGGCTTTGTCGCGGGGCTTGTCGGGCGGGTCGGCGTTTTTCGCCCAGCCCCATTTTGTCCCTAACATCTACCGTTGTTCGCGGTTTTCTCCCGGTTCTGCTGTCACTTTTGCTGTCAGTGAAGAAACGTTAACTGACCTGTATTTTCTCAGGACAATGGGCCGGATAACAAAGATGGCTACCCAGGCCAGTTTTGCCAGGGTGGTGCTATAGAAAGCGAGAACGCAAGAAAGAGAAAAAATAGCACAGGGGATAAGACCTCTCAAGTAGAGATACCTGATAGCTTTCTGATCACGAGGGGGAGTAATCAGTTGATGAGAAACGGCATACCACTCCATGATCACATAGTTCAAACTGATCAGCGCCTGTGTAGCGGCGTACAAGGTGATGATGACGGCATTGAGTCCGTATCGTCCTAACAGGGCAGTGGGAAAAGGCAGAAAGGCGATGAACAACAGCAACATCAGATTGATCCACAGCAGGGGGGTATCGAAATTGATGAATTTACGGAATGTCCGATGGTGGATGACCCAATAATTGCCCACCATAAAAAAACTGAAGAGGTAGGCGTAGAATTGAGGCAGAACGTTGAGTAACTGTTGTACGGCTTGCTGATTGCTGGCTGAAGAAGGCATGTCCAGGGTAAAAGGAAGCGTGGTAATCAGCAGCGTGATGGCAAAACCAAAAACCCCGTCGCTAAAGGCCACCGATCGCGCGACCCCATACTGCCGCTCATCTTCTTCTGACATGATGTCCTCTCATCTATCCCTTGAGCATTTTCTCATAAAGTGGTTGATGCTGCTGACTCTCGTTTCATTAAACAACGTAGTATTAGAGTTGCAACGAGTTATTGCTCGGCGCCTCTACATTGCTCTTCTGCTCATCATCCGGCTTCGCGTGTTTGCTCAGTAGTTCTCGGTACTGTACTGCCAGCGGGACATCCGAGCTCATGGTGCCGAGTTCAAAGGCGACACGCTTTTCGAGCTGCCCGATCGTTTGAAACCCGGCATTGTGCAGGACGGCTATGCCTGTCGGCGTAACGCTGGTCGCGTAGTACTTGGTGATCGTGACGTTCTTCTCTGCCAACTCGTGAATGAAGCGCATCAGGCCAACAATCAAGCGTCTTCCATAATAGGCACGTTTAGTGATATCAGCCTCCGGAATGGTTGCCATTCCCATCAGGATACACTCGACCTGGCTCCCCTATAGGCATGGACACCTGCACTATTTTGTATTTTAAATCAATTGACTAGGGATGTTCACTGATTTAATGGTAATTATTATAGCTGTATTGTACCCTGATGACAAGCTACTTTATTGCCTTCGGGGCTGAAAACTTTAGGGGAGAGGAGATTATCAATCTTGCGTTGAGCCTACCTGGCCTTCACCACCAATTACTCGTGACAGGCCAGAGATACATATCCGGCTGGCTTTAGAAGTCTCGTCTCGAGCACGTGCAGCCAACCTACTTCGAGGACAGCGTTGATACTCGCGTCAACTAGAGGTGATGGTGACCATGCTGGCGGAACTGGCGACTTCGATGTCGTAGTACGAGGCAGTCGGATCAAAGTCAGAGCTTTGTAGCCAGACGTTGTTGCCCATATTGCTGAAAGTTTGATCATCGAAGATGAAGGTGGAGACCCAGCCCTTGAGGTGCGCTCGAGCGGCGACACCTGCCGGGCGTCGAACGAGAATCTCCGATGCACCCCCGCTGATCCGTATGGGAACCACACCCGAGGGATCAGGGAGCTCCAGGTGAGTCATGCTGAGTCCCCCCGTGACCTCTAGCCCGGCGAGATTGAGGCTGTCAAGTCTGGCTTCGACCATCGAGGCTCCGCCCTGGATGACGATCCACCACGGGATAGCGGTGTTGAGCGTGACCTCCGCCATGCGTTGCTCGCCGCCCAGAACCCACATGCGTCGTGGATAGCGGATTGTGACCACTCCATCTTTGGTCATGACACTCGGCGCCGGTCCCTCGAAACGGGCTTGATAGAGCTCGGCCATTGCGTCGTCGGTGCGCAAAGTCAGTCTGGAGACACCGGAGGAGACAACGAGCCGGCCACTCGCCAGATCTAAGAGCGGAGCGGAGAAGATTCCCTCCTTGCCCGATGGCGCCTCTCGCAATCGGACAATTTCCTTTCTGGACAGCGCGTTGCTGCGTTTAACAAACTCCAGCAGGAAGGCAAGCTGCTCGTCGTCGTAGTGTGATGCCATTTCATCCCACTCATATCCAAGAGAGTCGAAGATGGAGTCAATCTTCTGCATTTCATCCTTGTCAGGAACGAGCCGGGCGATGACTCTGCGGCCATCGCTGGGGTCGCTCTCCCTTCGCACGAGCCCGGCCTCCTCCAGCCGGTTGAGCATCCCGGTGATCGCCCCGGTTGTCAGCCCTGTGAGATCGGCGAGCTGACCAGCAGTCATTGGGCCAGTAAGATTGAGAACATCAATGACCTGCATATCCGTGACGGTTATCCCGATCCTGGCCGCCGCCGCTCGGAAGAAGGACGCTCCGAGTCCAGTGAACTGCCGGAGCTCCTGCGTAAGCTCCCCAAGGATCTCCGTGCGTTTTTTCTGAGAGCCACTTGACAATTTCTCTTTCCTCCTGTATATTTATCTTAGTAACTAAGTTAATAATTTCATTTTTGCTTAGTAACAGGTTAATTTTATTGATACTTCGCTTAACAGCTCAGTGATTTGATTATAACATAGAAAGGTAGCATGTGTCATGACGATGATGGTTGAAACACGAGCATTGCGCAAATCGTTTGGCGACCATGTGGTGCTCGACGGCATCGACTTGAATGTGACTACGGGTACAATCTTCGCGCTGCTCGGCCCCAACGGCGCGGGCAAGACCACGACGGTTCAGATCCTGTCCACGCTTATCCGCGCCGATAGTGGCGAGGTGCGGGTTGACGGCCACGACCCGCTCCGGGAGCCTGATGCGGTCCGCGCCTCTATCGGCGTGACCGGCCAGTTCTCGGCAGTGGACAACCTGTTGACTGGCGAGGAGAATTCTGCTTTTGATGGCCGACCTGCACCACCTGAGCCGATCTGAAGGCCGGAAGCGCGCTGCCGAGTTGCTCGAACGCTTCGACCTGGTTGACGCGGCCAGGAAGTTGCCCGCTACCTACTCCGGTGGCATGCGGCGCCGGCTCGACCTGGCGATGACTCTGGTTGGCGACCCGCGCATCATCTTCCTCGACGAGCCAACCACCGGCCTGGACCCGCGCAGCCGCCACACGATGTGGCAAATCATTCGCGACCTCGTGGCCAGAGGCGTCACGATCTTGCTCACCACGCAGTATCTGGAAGAGGCAGATCTGCTCGCCAACCGCATTGCGGTGCTCGATCAGGGGAAGTTGGTTGCGCAGGGAACTCCCGACGAGCTAAAACGCCGCATTCCCGGCGGTCACATCCGCCTGCAATTCGCCGACGCGAACGGGCTCGAATTGGCCGCCCGTCGCCTGAGCGAGGGGGCGCGCGACGACAACGAGCTCACGCTCCAGGTTCCGACCGACGGCAGCGTCCGGCAGCTTCGGGCCGTGCTCGACCAACTCGACCACGAAGCACTCGCGGTCAACGGCGTCTCGGTTCACACTCCCGATCTCGATGACGTTTTCTTCGCCATCACCTCCCATCCCAATACCCAGAAAGGCAATGGACGATGAACACTCTTTCCTTGGCCCTACGCGATTCGGCGACGATGCTGCGGCGCGACGTCCGGCATTCGCAGCGCAACTTCGCGATAACGCTGAGTGGCCTGCTGGTGCCGACCATCATGCTGCTGCTGTTCAACTATGTCTTCGGCGGCGCAATCGGCACCGGCCAGGGCCTCGCGGCGTATGGCGGCGCCTACATCAACTACGTCGCGCCCGGCATCCTCGTCATGACCGTGGGCAGCGGCTGCGCGACGACTGCCCTGAATTTGTGCATGGACATGGCCGAAGGCATCATCACCCGCTTCCGCACCATGGCGATCTTCCGCGCCTCCGTGCTGATCGGACAGGTTCTCGGCAGTCTGATTCGGACGATGGGCACCATCGTCGTCGTCACCGGGGTAGCGCTGCTCATGGGCTTCCGGCCTACGGCGAGTCTTGTCGCCTGGATCGCGGCGCTCGGCCTCATCGCGCTGTTCACCCTCGCGATCACGTGGATGGGAGTGGCGTTCGGGCTGGTGGGCAAAACGCCGGCGGGAGCCAACAGCCTCGCCCTCATCTTCCAACTCCTGGCATTCACCAGCAGCGCGTTTGTCAGCCCGGACTCGATGCCAGTCGGGGTACGCTGGTTCGCCGAGTACCAGCCCTTCACGCCTGTCATCGACACACTGCGGGGACTGCTGCTGGGGACCCCGATCGGCAGCAGCGCGATCCTCGCCATCGCCTGGTGCTGCTTCCTCACCCTGCTCGGGTACCTGTGGGCACGAGCGCTCTACAACCGCGATCCCGTCAAGTAGGTAGGCGGAGCATACTCAGCCAGTTTGGACTCCCCACGTTTGCCAGTTTGAACTCCCCAACAGCGTTAAGTATGTTAAGGTGGTCTCGTACCTGGAAAGCTGGAGTAAAAAAGCGTATGCTAAATGGAGCATTCGTGAATGAGAATCAGGGCAGATAATGAACATTACCGATCAAAGTCGGTCATGTCATCCTGAGCGCAGCGAAGGATCTCGGTGGCCAGCGCGTCAGCTCCTTCGCTGCGCTCAGGATGACATGACCAATCTTGGTAGAGAGAGAAGGATCCGTTGGGATCAGAGCAAAAAGAAGGGGTGACTTCCCGCCTTCCTTTGTCGGCCCTGCTCTCACAGGTGCTCGTTGCGTTCACGATCGAGTTCGATAATGAGTTTGAGCACCGGATGCCGCAGCGGACGTCGAAGCATAGCCCGACGGCCGGATTGCGCTATGCCCCCTGGCTTGTGTCGCTGGTGATGTGGTCGAACTGCATGCAGTTCGTCGGTGAAGAGGGGGTGACTGTCGGTGAATTGCAGTGCCTCGCTCACACCGGGACGAATCTGGCGGGCATGCAGAGATGGGGATACATAGTGGTCGAACCAGATCCGCCCTACACCCGCGGGACGGAAGGCTCAGGAGGTATGGCGGCCGCTGTTTGGCATCATCGAGGAGCGCTGGCAGGCACGCTTCGGCACGGACAACATGCGCAACCTGCGGGAGTCGCTCGAGCGCCTGGTTGGTGAGCCAGGTTCGCAGTTGTCGCCTTTGTTCAAGGGGTTGGAGCCCTACCCCGATGGGTGGCGGGCGTCGGTCCGCAAGCCCGACACGCTGCTAAATTATCCCATGGTGCTGCACCGCGGCGGGTTTCCAGATGGAAGTTGACAGATCGGCCATTTCGTAGGCGCCGGTTGACCGTACGCACTTTATTTCTGATTACGAGCCAGTCCCGAGTAGTATCCGGCTACAAATAGAAGAATACCCATCAATACAAGTGGCAGTACCAAAAAAACATGAGTGAGTGATTGATCGGCAGCTAATGGTGCAGTGCTAGCCGCACAGACAGCAGCCAGTGCAGCGAAGAGAGTAGCTTTGCGTCTATTATCCATATGCTAATTATAACACGCGTGAATAATGGTGACACTGTACTACTCGGGAACTTCGGACTCATACACAAACACCTCGGCGGATGCCGGGGTGTTGCTTATTCGGTGGAGGTAATTAGCACAAAGCGTATGTATCACCCAGCAATATGCCCATCTGATATGACAGAATAAGGGCAGACTATACTACACGAATAGGGAGGCGAACTTAGATGACTCAAACGACGCAGTATGATGCGATTGTAATTGGCGCGGGCCAGTCCGGAGGGCCGCTTTCTACGGCCTTAGCCAAAGCCGGGTGGAAGACCGCTATTATCGAACGGGTGCATGTCGGGGGCACGTGCGTCAACGAGGGCTGCACACCCACCAAGACGATGGTTGCCAGCGCGCGCGTGGCCTATCTTGCCCGGCGCGGCGCTGACTACGGGGTACATACAGGCCCGGTGACGATCGATATGACCAAAGTACGGCAGCGCAAGCGGAATATTGTGGAGAGCTTTCGCAGCGGCAGCGAGCACGCCATCACGAGCACCGAGGGCGTTGACCTCTTGATGGGTGAGGCCCGTTTTAGCGGCCCAAAGATGGTAGAAGTATTCTTAAACAGCAGGGAACATCGTCGATTGACAGCCCCTACGATCTTCATCAACGCGGGTGATCGACCGGCAATGCCATCGCTGGCCGGCATCGAAAACGTACCAACGCTGGATTCTACCTCGATCATGGAACTGGATGTGGTGCCTGAACACCTGCTGGTGATCGGCGGCGGCTACGTCGGGCTGGAATTTGGCCAGATGTTCCGGCGTTTTGGAAGCCAGGTCACGATCATTCAACGCGCGGCAAAGCTGCTGAATTGTGAGGATCCCGACGTGGCCGACGAAGTAGCGAAGATTATGCGCGAGGATGGCGTTGAAGTGTTATTGGAGACGCAGCCGGTAAGCGTCTGGCGAAGCGATGATGGCATGATCCACCTGACTGTGCAATCTCCCGGCGGCGAGCGCATCATTGTGGGCTCGCACCTGTTGCAGGCAGCGGGACGAATACCCAACAGCGATTGGCTTAACCTGCAGGCAACCGGGGTGCAGGTCGATAAACGCGGCTCTATCCAGGTGAACGAGCGCTTGGAGACCAACGTGCCGGGCATCTACGCTTTAGGCGATATCAAAGGCGGGCCGGCCTTCACGCACATTTCCTACGACGATTTTCGCATCATTCGCACGAATCTACTTGAGCACGGGCACGCTTCCATACGCGATCGACTGGTACCTTATACCGTGTTCATCGACCCACAACTGGGACGCGTGGGACTCAGCGAGACCGAGGCGCGCGCGCAAGGACAAAACATAAAGGTCGCCAAAATGCCGATGAACTACGTGGCGCGCGCCCTGGAAGTGGATGAGTCGCGCGGCTTCATGAAAGCCGTGGTGGACGCCGAGACGGGCCAGATACTGGGCTGCGCCATCCTGGGCATTGAAGGCGGCGAGATCATGGCGATGCTGGAAATAGCAATGATGGGCAAAGTACCCTATACTGTGCTGCGCGACGCCGTCTTCGCCCATCCGACTCTGGCCGAGTCGCTCAATAACCTGTTCTCGAGCTTTGAAGGGTAAACGTGAGGGCGGGATTCACTTTCACAGAATGTTATGGCAGATCGTTCAACCTTATATGACTACGAAATCGCATTCGTTCAGGCGCAACGAGTAGCGCACCTGGCAACCTCCGACGCGGACGGGCACCCGCACGTGGTACCCGTCTGCTATGCCTGCGATGGGTCGCGCTTCTACACACCACTCGATGAGAAACCAAAACGCGTCGAGCAGCGGCGTTTGCGGCGAGTGCGCAATATCGAAGCGCGTCACGAGGCGATGCTCCTGATTGACCGGTACGATGACGACTGGTCGTGCCTGGGTTATGTGCAGGTGTATGGCCATGCCGCGCTGCTTATGCCCGTTGAAGCAGGCCACAAGGATGCGCTGCTCCTGCTACGCCAGCGCTATGTGCAATACAGATCGATGGCGCTTGAAGAATACCCGGTGATAGTCATCACCCCACTACGCATAGTTGCCTGGGGGAATGCCCTGGAACAGGAAACATAAATATGGATTTTTCACACTTCGATACGCGCAACTACCCGACCATCCCGGTGCAGGAAGGCTATGGAGCATGGGCATCCAGCTACGAGGATACCGTGCTGGATCTCATGGACCTGCGTTTACTGGAGAGAATCAAATCGGTGGCCTGGGATCATATCGAGGAGGCGGCCGACCTGGGATGTGGGACAGGACGCACGGGAGCATGGCTCAAGCAGCAAGGCGTGGCCTCGCTTGACGGTGCGGATCTCACGGCTGAAATGCTGGAAGGAGCAAGAGCCAGGGGCATTTACCGGCGTTTGTTCCTGAGTGATATACGTGAGACGCCTTTACAAGCAGATGCCTATGACCTTGTGACGGTTGACCTGGTCGACGAGCACCTTCCGGATGTGCGCCCGCTCTACCAGGAGAGCGCCAGGATTGCGCACCCCAACGGCTATCTCGTCCTGGTAGGCTATCATCCCTTTTTCCTGATGGGCGGCATACCAACCCATTTCAATCGCGCACCAGGGGAACCGGTCGCCATACAAACCTATGTCCACCTTTTGAGCGATCACGTGCAAGCTGCACTGGCAGCAGGGTGGTCCTTGCTCGAGATGCACGAAGCGCTGATCGATGATGAGTGGCTCGCGCAGAAGCCGAAGTGGGGCCAATATCGAAACCGGCCGATCAGCTTTTCGATGGTCTGGCGGAAGCAGCGGGAGGAAGACGATGAGTACAACGCAGGACGTGATTGAGAGCTTCTCAAGAACCGCGGAGGAGTTTATCTCGCTCGATGAGTTCAGGCGCTTACTGGATTCTGGACGTCAACTGCGTATAAAGTACGGTGTGGACGTGACGGCGCCGTTCCTGCATACGGGGCACGCCGTGAACCTCTGGATGATGCGCGAGCTGCAGGACATGGGCCACAAAATCCAGTTCCTGATCGGCGACTACACCACGCGCATCGGCGACCCGACGGGGAGGAGCAGGCATCGGCCGGTTATCGCGCCGGATGAGATCGAAGCGAATGCACTGGAATTCATCGAGCAGGTGAAGATGGTGCTGCACTTCGACGATCCCAACCTGTACGAGATTCGCCGGAACTCCGAATGGTACGAGCAGATGCCGGCCTCGGAGCTACTGAAATTGCTCTCGATGGTGACGCACTCCCGGCTGATCTCGCGCGATATGTTTCAGGCGCGCATCAAGGAGGGGCTGGAAATACACATGCACGAGTTGATCTACCCCGTTTTGCAGGGATACGACTCGTTCGCTCTGCGGTCGGACCTGACGATCATCGGCAGCGACCAGCTTTACAACGAAATGATGGGGCGCTTCTATCAGGAGCGCCTGGGGCAGCAGCCGCAGGTCATCATCACCACGAAGATTACGCCGGGGATCGATGGAAAGGCCAAGCAGAGCAAGAGCCTGGGCAACTACATCGGCCTCGGTCACAGCCCTCGCGACAAGTTTGGGCGCGTCATGACCCTACCGGATAACCTGATCGTGACCTACCTGGAGATTTACACCGACATCCCTATGGAACAGGTGAGGCAGATCGCCGCGCAGGTTGCCAGCGATCCCATGCGCTGGAAACTGTTCCTGGCCCACGCCATCGTGAAGCGTTACCACGGCAGCGAGGTGGCGGATCACGAGCAGCAGTGGTTCACCGAGACGTTTTCCGCGCGCACCATACCCGCCAACATCCCCGAAATCATGGTTGCGCCGGGGGAACATACTGCCTTCGAGCTGGTGAAGCACTTCTTTAGCTCGCAGAAGAGTAACAGTAATATCCGGCGCATGTTCGAGCAGGGCGCCATCACGCTGAACGCGCACAAAGTCGGGCGGTCGGACCAGGTTCTTTCAATAAAGGATGGCGACGTTTTTCAGGTCGGGAAACGCACGTGGTTTCGCATCCGGCTTGAAGCTCGCATTGTATAGCTCTGCCATTTGCAATGTCATGCGATCATTCCGCAGGTGCGTCGGCTCTCTGAAGCTGGCTATAGAGCTCGACGATATAGCCATCGGGATCGCTCAGATGAGCCGAACGCACTCCCCACGCCGGTCGATCCTGTGGTGCAGCAACCGCGGTAGCGCCGCGCCCAAGCAGATCGACATAAGCAGCGTCAACGTCATCCACGCCGAAAACGAGCACCGCCGGGTGTCCCTGCGCCCTCGTGGTCGAAGGCTCCTCTCCAAGCGCTTCGGCAAATCCCGCGCGGGTCAGTAGCTCAACCCCGGCGCTTTCCGTTACAAAATAGGCATAACCCATCGATTCATCACCGTACGTCATCTGTAATCCCATCACATCGCGCCAGAAGTTTATCGACGCAGCAATATCGCTGACGAGCAGGCGAACATTGATAAATTTCATTACGTGCTCCTTTGGTTTTGACTCGAACCACTGATTTTATCGTGCTGTTTTCTCTTGCTTTACCATTATACCTCTTCATGACCCAACTATTACTTCTTCTGCCGTAGATCTATTGTCCAGTTCGAACGAGAAGATGAACTTTAATGAGTTATGAATTGAGCAGCGCAGCCATTATGCCCTGCACCATGCGGAACTCGCTCAGGTTCACGGTGTGGCCCATGCCTGGGTAGAGCTGCATGGTGACGTCCCCACCGAGGCGGCGCAGTACTTCAGCGGACTCGATCACTCGCGCTTTGGGGATGTGTGGGTCTACGTCGCTGCACCCCAGGAAGACAGGTGTACCATCCAGCGAGCCGGGATAGTCACGCGGTATGCCATCGGGGCCGATCAAGCCACCACTCAAACCAACGAGGCCGCCATAGCGCCGGGCATTGCGCGCGGCGTACTCCAGCGATAGGCACGCGCCTTGCGAGAAGCCGAGAATGATAGTGCGCTCAGGAGGGATGCGTTGTTCGGCCAATTGGGCGAGCAGGCCGGAAATGATGGCCAGCGCGGACGAGAGGGCCGGTTCGTTGCTCTCGATTGGCGCGAGGAAGCTATTCGGGTACCAGGACTGTCCGGATGCCTGAGGGGCCAGGTAGACGAAGCCGCGCCGCCTGAACTCGGCCGACAACGATAGGATATCCTGCGCCGAGGCTCCACGCCCGTGGATCATAATCATGGCCGCCTGCGCCTGGGCGATGGGTTCGCCAGCGACCAGGAGCGGCTGACTCTGGTGCGGGCCTTTCAACTTCTCAGATGGCTCATTCATGCATTGCTCCCACTTAATACGATGTCCACTTTAATTGTGCATTCGAGCATTCGTGCAGGAGAACTCGCGCCGATAAATCGGCTGTGGCCGCGATAAATCGGGCCCTACGGGTTCCAAGAGATAGCCCTACGGGTTCCAAGAAGGGAATGCTCCATTTCAATGTTAATCTACGAATACTATACGAGATTTGTCGCGATTGCCGAATAAGGCGTAGTGGGCGTCCAGCACATCTTGAAGGGATACGCCGGGGCACGCGCGCGTTGCATACTGTCCATCCTCTGCCAGGATGATTTCTACGACGGGCTGGCAGCCAACGAGCGCCACACCGCTCTGGGATGGCAGATTGTCGGCGTCGGTGCCAATCCAGATTTGCCGGAAGCCTGTGCGCTGTAGTTCATCGAGCATGCAGGCCAGCAGAGCCGGATAGAGACGCTGCCCGCGATACGCAGCAAGCGTGGCGCAGTCCCAGATGTAGGCTTCTCCCTCGTTGAGGCGAGCGCTCAGGCCTAGCTCTCCGATATCCTCTTTATCGAAGGTGATCCACCCGTAGGCCACGAGCTTGCCTTCAACCCTTGCTATGTAGCAGTGCTTCCCCATGCTCAAACGCTGTAGCACAGGGATTGTATCATCATACCCCATAGCCAGGGCAAGCTCCTCCACATCCTCTGAACTGGCGCGCCGGAATGTTGCCGGGATGCGAGCGATGTGCGACTCAAGTTTGACCGGCAAGGGTCTGTCGAGGCGCATCATCCAGAAAATACCCAGCGCGCCGGTCTCAGAGGGTGTTGTCATGCCTGGAAAACCTCCTCCGTGATGGGCGTCACTTTTCGTTCGGTCAGCTCGGCGATGGCATCGGCCAGGTGCCGATCCTCGACGGCATAGTCCCCCGCGGCCACTCGTAGACGGTGCGCCGTGGCAAGCACATCGGCCACGCTGTAGCCCTCCGGGGGGAGGAACTTGTAGGAAGCCATCTCGAGCAACTGCCCGTTAGGGTCCCTGAAGTAGATCGAGTCCATGAAACCCCGGTCGATGTTACCCGTATTCCAGATACCCCGCTCGTTCAGGCGCCGCGCAACCTGCGTATAGGTCGCGCGCGAGACGTTATAGGCCAGATGATGCAGATTGCCGATACCCTCTGGATTGGGCGCCGGGTCGTCTATCCTCGTGGGGCGCACAAAGAACGTAATCAGCCGCCCATCGCCGGGATCGAAGTAGAGATGGGTCTCCTCAGGCACGTCCAGGTTGGGCTGGTCGAGCACCAGCCGCATTCCCAGCACGTTCTGATAAAAGTCGATGATCGTCTCCCGGTTGGAGCCGACAAAAGTGATGTGATGCACACCCTGTACCTGAATTTTTGACATGCGTTGTTTTCACCTCGCTAGACTAATGGGCCTAAATCCTGAAGAACATGTGCCTGACCTGGTCGATGACCTTCGGGTCTCCGTCCATCACCAGGCGGCCAGCAGCACCTCCTCTATCTGTGCCACGCTGGTGATGGGCCTGGGGTTGCTCTGGACGGTGCGGCTCTCGAAAGCAAGCTGTGACAGGGACGGCAGATCGGCTTCCCGCACGCCAACATCGCGCAAACGCCGGGGTAGATGCATCGAGCCGACCAGGTCATAGATGCGCTGCGCCATTTCCTCGACGGCATCCTCAGGCCTGCGGCCGGCAAGCGCGATCCCCATTACCTCCGCGGCAGGGGCCAATTGAGGCGCAGTGGCATCCAGGTTGAAGCGTATGGCGTGGGGCAGGATGATGCTATTGGCGATGCCGTGCGGTACGCCAGCCGTGCCGCCCAGGACATGACACAGGCCGTGATGCAGCGCCATCGTGACGTGCGCCAGCGCGCTTGCGGCGAGAAAGGCTCCCTCCAGCATGCGGGTGCGGGCCTCGAGGTCGTCGCCAGCCGCATAGCAGCGCGGCAGCGCGCTCGCGATGATGCGAACGCCGTTCAGGGCCGCAGCGGTCGAAAGGGGGCTACGCGTGATCGAGTAGAGCGCTTCGATGCAGTGGGCCAGGGCGTTGATGCCGGTAGAGGCCGTGAGCGATGGCGGGAGGCCCAGGGTGAGCCGGGGATCGTAGATCACGAGCTTCGGCGTGATTTTCGCATCGCTGACAGTCAGCTTTCGCGCCACGCCATCGACCTGGCGTGTGACGCCGTAAAACGGCGTCATCTCCGACCCGGCGTAGGTTGTGGGTATGGCAACGACGGGCACCAGCGGCTGAGCAAGAGGAGAGGACGAGCGTGTGTGCTCCGTGCCGCGTCTCCCTTCAAGCGCAAAGCTGACGGCCTTTGCCATGCCAAGTGGGCTACCGCCACCCAGCCCGATGATCGCATCGACTTCGTACCGCCCGGCAAGCTCTACCGCATCGTCCACCTGCGCTTGTGGTACATGCGACAGCGTTTGATCGTAAATAGCCACCAGCCGATTACCAAGCGCGCGTTCAACAGCAGCGATGGTGCCATCGCGCCGGAGTGAGCCACTGGAGCAGAGCATCAGACGATGCCAGCCGAAGGGCTCGATGGCTTCACTCAGCCGGGCGAGCGAACCCGCGCCAAAGATGATTTCCTGGGTATAGGCTGTATAACGGAATGCGTTCAATACAGTCGGCTCCACTTCAGACAACCTGAGCAACTGTGTTACTTACATAAGTATATGCTCTTCCTCATACTTAGCGCAATACGCGCATGAATTTCACCTTGCGCACACCTGCTCAGCATGTTACACTAAAGTGTGTCTATTTTTGTGAGTGACCGCACAACTCAGCGTCCGTGGAGGCGACTTCGGCGCCGCCTGATATTATTCTATCTGATCGTGGGAACCGCGCTGCTCATCATCAGCGGCATCGGACATGCCCGTCTTTTGAGTGAAGCAGGCAAAACCTTCGGAGGGTTTTTTTGGGCCATCGATACAGATAATCAGTATGTTGTTGTTTCCACTACGCCTCAGTTTTCCAGCTTCGGTGCTGCTCCTGGTTCTTTGACGAATTCGACGGTGCTGACCGGCGTGAATGGGCAGCAGAACAACATTTTTGATCTCCCTAAAGTCTACCAACAGTCACAGCCCGGCCGGACCATTCAATATACGATTGAGCAAAACGGCAAAACGACGACCGTCGAGGGCGTGACAACCGCGTTTACGTGGGACATGTGGTTCAGCAACTACGGGTGGGCCTTGATTGCAGGCATCTGCTGGCTGCTGGTGGGCGGTATTCTGCTGGCCACCTCCTCGGATTGGACGGGGGCGGTGGAAGGTATCACGCTGCTGCCAGCGGCCATGCTTTTCCTGCTTTACAGTCACTGGGGCAACGTGCAGCAGGCCTACCCGGCGGACCTGGTGTTTCAACTGCTGTGGGTGCCGGCCTTCGCGCTGCTGGGGGCGAGTTTTATTCACCTCAGTTTAACCTACCGGCCAGAAGTGTTGAAGTCGCCGCGCAACCCGAATATGTGGATCGACGGGCTGCCCTATCTGCCGCTGCTGGCCCTGCTAGCCTTCGATGTGAGTACGCTGCTGATGAAGGGCAGCGTGCCGACGCGCATCCAATTTATCCTCGCACTTGGGTACGCCGTTCTGGGCGGGCTGATCAGCCTGGGGATCGGTCTCACCTCGCTGCTGCGCATCTTTGGCGGGCTGCCAGGCACGGCGGTTCCTAAATCAGTTCGGCGCCGCCTGGGTGATTTACTGATGCTCTGGATTGGTGGAGTTGGCCTGGGCTTTGGACTGGGTATCCTGCCGATCCTGCTGACGGGCAGGCCGCTTGTTTCGCTCCAGGTCTTCTTTGTGCTGGCGGCAGCCTATCCACTGGTGCTGCTCTACGCCATACGCTCACTGCGCCTGATCGATCGCCTGGAGGTGACACTCCAGCAGCGTGAAGAGGCCCTGCGCGAGCAGCAGAAGACGGCGGAGCAGTTTCGTCAATCCAACCGCGAACTGCAACAGGCGACCTCGCTCTTGCTGCACGCCGACGCGCACCTGCGCTCCATCCTATCGCAGCGCATCCACGACCAGCCCAAACAGCACGCGCTGCGCATCCGTTCCCTGCTGGGTCACTGGCAGCACAAGTTACGGCTCGAGACGGAAAACGATGTGTATATGCGCGCTTTCGCCCAGCCGGTGATCGAAGCGCTCGGCAAGGTGCGCAAGATCAGCGAAGAGCTGGAAAGCGACCTGCGCGGTCTGCAACTGCTGGTGGAGGATGCCTACCGGCGCCGCAACCTGGGCTTGAAACTGCACCTGGAGACGCTTATTCGCGACGACCTACCCTCCCTGCACCCGGAGTCACTGCTCAAGATTCAGCCCGATCTCTGGGCACTGGACGATCTGAGCCATGAGCTCGAACAAACGCCGGAAGGAGAAAAGTTCGCGGAAGCCATCTCGTATACCGTGACGCAGGCGCTGCTGAACATCTATAACCACGCCGGAGCCACTTTTGCCACGGTGCGGGCGGCACGCACAAACGGGCAGATGGAGATCATGATTACCGACGATGGGCATGGCTTCGACGTGAGCGCCGTGCCGTTGGAGAAGACCAGCCTGTTCAAAGCCAAACTCAAGGCGCGCGAAGCAGGCGGTACACTCGCGATTTACTCCGCTCCGCGCAGCCAGCCGCAGTACGGCACGACCATCTTGCTCTCCTTGCCCCTGCCGCCATCGGAAAAAGTGCCGCACACGGGCCCGCTTTCGGAATCACTCGTGGAGGAAATGTGATGCAGCCTTATGCCGGGCGCAGCCCGGCGTAGGCTTCGTAGGCGTGGGCCAGCAGCACGCGCCTGCCCGGATCGCTCGGCGCACCCTCGATGGCGAAGAACGTATACAGTTCGCTGACGATGTTCTCCAACGGCCCCATGTTGGGTTTGCCCTGCGCATTCAAGAAACCCATGCGTAGGGCGATCTCATCGTTGCTCAATCCCTGGGCGATCAGGGAAGCGCATTCCTCCTGGCGCGGGGTCAGGCGCTGGCCGCGCAAGCGCTTGAGCAAATAGGTCAGCACTTCGGGGTCGATGAAGGTCTCGCGGCGGTTGACAACGGCGGAGGCGATGCGCTCTAAATAATCCGGCTCCATGTTGCCGAAGAGCGCGTAGCCGTGCAGCCCTGGATGTTTTTTCGATCCTTTGCCGGCCGCGCGCTGCGACCCGCGCGCGTACTCCTGGCGGAATATCTCCGCGGCCAGCGTCCAACTGGGATCCTGGGTATAGATCACCACGCGCAGTCCAGGCGCCTTTTCCAGCAGTTGCCGCCCCAGCCGCACGCCGTTATGCGTGCCAAGATGGAGATCGGAGAGGATCATCCATCCCTCTAAGGTAGGGTTCTCCCGGGCATGTTCCTTGCAAAACCGATCCACGTACAGGATCGCTGTATTCATATCACCGGCCCTGGCAGTGAGGAGCAACCCGGGCGTATCATCGACGAACTCGCAGACGCCGCGCAACTTCACAGGCGTATCATCGATCACAATCACCGGGATAAGGTTCTCGTTCATTGACGCCAGCACTCCCCGAGACCGGTCAGTTTCGACTCGCCAGATCTGACCTGACTTATATCCTACCACAGCGCCGCTAACCGGCGAGCGCAATCACCAGTATGCCGGAAAAAATGAACACCGACCCGGCCAGGCGAGCCTTCCCAAACTCTTCGTGCAACAGCTTCCAGCCAAGCAAAGCTGCGAAGACGACGCTGACCTCACGCATGGCCCCGGCGTAGCTGACGCGAGTAAGGGTGTAGGCTTTCAGCGCGAGGATATAGGAGAGCAGCGTAAAGATACCCACGAGGATGATGCGCGGCCAGTTTGCTTTCCACTCCTTCACGATAGGAGCTACGCCATAGCGCAGCAGAATAGCCGGCGAAATTATGGCGGTTGTCAGCGCGATCACGATCACCGTATACGGCAAGGGATTGACGCGCTGGACGGCAGCGCCATCGATCGTCGTATAGACGGAGATGCACAGGGCAACTCCCAGCGCGATAGCCAGCCCATTCGAGTGTAATGCGGCGGTCTTGCGCAGCGACCACCAGGCCGATCCTCCGACGATCACCAGGCCAATCACCAGCAGCGAGATACCCAGCACACCGAAGAGCGTCGGGCGCTCGCCGAGGAAAAGGGCTGTCCAGACCAACAGCAGGGCAGGAGCGGTGCCGCGAGCCATGGGGTACACCAGCGAAAAGTCGCCATGTTGATAGGCAGAGATTAAAGCTACATAGTAGATCGCTTCAACCAGCGCGCTGCAGGCAATAAAAGGCCAGACGCTTAGTACGTCGATGGGTTCTACAATGACGATAGGAAGGTAGCACAACACCCCGACAACCAGCGCGAGCCAGGTCATAACCTGCTTTTCCCTGGCGCGCTTCACCAGCAGATTCCACGTGGCATGCAGTATCGCCGCGATAAGCACCAGTCCAATGGCAAGCGGGGGCATACAACTCTCCTATTCTGGTGATTACCCATAAGTATCGGGAGATTCTTCGCTGCGCTCAGAATCTCCCAGGCGGTCCAGCCTTGCAAACCTGATCTGACCCAATTATGGGTAATCACCAGTCCTATTGACAAGATGAACGCAATACTATCGCAGGAACAAATTACTCAGCCTGCATAGTATATATCGCAGCAATGCGCGGTTCAGTGACGGGCTCAGCCTGCCTGGGAAAAAACGGCGCCGTTACACCGATGAGGGCGGCATCGCTGCCCAGTTGAGTCGTGGCTATACGAAATAGATGATCGGATGACATGCCTGACTCGCGAATTCTGGCCGTAAATGTCCCGCTGGCGCTGGGCATTGTTCCGCCCAGTAGCAGGATGTCCGGCTCGAACAGGCGCAAAAAGCGAGCGACGGCCTCGCACAGCCAGCGTTCGACGTCTCTGTAGATATGCATTGCTACCATGTCACCGCGCTGCATTTCTTCCAGCAGCATCTGCAGGCTGAGCGGCTCGCGCTGCGACAGTCGCTGCGACAGGCTCGTTACATCGTCACGGCGGAGCGCGCGCATTACCAATCTTTGCAGCGCCTCCAGGGAGACAAACGAATTGATGCAGCCGCGCTTGCCACAACTGCAGCGGGGGCCGGCAGCCGAAATGGTCACGTGCGCGACATGACCGACGCAGGCCTGTTCACTGCTCGCCAACTGCCCCTCGATGATCGCTGATGCGCCAACGACGGTATTGAGCGTGAGATATAACAGCCGCTGATAACCCACTCCGGCACCGTGATAATACTCACCTATAAGGGCGGCATCGACATCCACGTAAGCATACGCGGGGAGGTCGTAGCGCGCCTCGAAAAGATCGCAGAGCGGGAAGTTGTTGAGCGAGGGCAGGATAGGCACCTGGAGTGGGCGGCGAGACGCGCTATCGAGCGTACCAGGAAGCGCGACGCCGATGCCTCGCACGCGCCATCTTTGCGCTTTTGCATAAGCCAGCATGTACTCGATGGCGCGCAAATAGGGTTCCAGCGTAGCCAGCGCGGGTCTCCCCCACAGCGTCCTGGCCTGGCAGCGGTGCCGGACCCCGCCATTGCGATCTACCAGCGCAATACTTGCCGTGCCGCCAGCAATCTCAAGCGCGACAGCGACGCTTTTGTCAGTTTTCCCCGGCTGTTTGGGCACGTGGAACTCTTGATTCTAGTAAATATGTAGAACGTGCGTTCAAATATTTACGGGATTGCAGGATTAATTACAATACCAGACGTAATCAAAGTATAATGAGCAATTCGAACATTTGTCAAGAGCAGATGTTCAAAATAGTCTAAGATAGGCTTACTCTGTCATTCAGATAATCCTTGAGCATCAGCTCGCAGTCAAATGCCATGTGGCCAAGAACCTCTTCAAATGTGCACCAGCATGGTTCGCCTTCGCCTGAGCCGTGGGGAGAGCCAGCGACGATAGTGCCTTTGTAGACGATGGCGACAGCGCGAAAACGGGGGTCGCGTTTAGGAGCGGAATAAACCCCAACCAGGCCGGTGATCTGGACGGTGTAGCCCGTCTCCTCGCGCGCCTCGCGGAGCACACACTGCTCAAGCGTTTCACCGTGGCGCACGATTCCCCCTGGAATAGTGAATCCTAACCCATCAGAGCGATCAATTAAGAGAAATTTGCCATCTTGCTCGATGATAATGCCCGAGCCCAACAGCGGAGATATTTGTCCGAGGGTGAGTATCACAATAACACGGTAGATCAACCCCGCCAGTATTCCCTTGATTTTCTCTTTCATGCTCGAGGGTATTCCCTTCCAGGTATCCGCTTTTATTGCTTGCAAATTAATGGTAGCACAGAGTTGCGCTTATGTTCAGCCAGCGCACGAATTACCCCAACGATTTGCTAGCAAGTATACGGGCGTATATAATATTTGGCAAGGTCTCGGTGTACGTATCGTCCCAATCGTAGCGGCGCCGCGCATTCTGCGGTTGTCTTAAATCCATCAGTATTTCCTGCCGTACCAGGCTAGAGAGGTATTCTATGCAAACGAAACGAGTCGTTCCCGTCCTGCTTCTTATGCTCTGCTGTGCAATGGCAACCATACTGAGCGCCTGCGGTGAACCCACAGGATATGCCGCCGCACCGGCCGATCCACCTGTAACGCCGTATGATACATCCCCAGGAACACTCGATGTCAGAGTCATGATCATCGAAGATCAGGACGCGTTGAATCACAGGAGTAATATTACGATCTCCTTCAGCACTAACGTGATAGAGGACCCGAATTATGTTCTGTTCGATGACCCACAGTACCAGACGGTAATTTGCAACGGGGTCACATTGGCTCTGGGAACTTTGCAGTCATACCCGCTCTCCGTTCCACGTGGAGAATACATCTGCCGATACCGCGGAACCAAAGAAAATGAAGATAACGAAGATTTTGGACACAACGAACACAACGAACACATAACTGTGCTTCCATATGCACAGATGTTCGATGTTCCTTTGAAAAGCACGCTATCTCCGCAGCTACCCACTATTACCAGCAGCGGCTTCACGCTCCATTACACACCTGACGCTGCCGGCAGCAATTGCACAATATCAGCAATGGCCATCGATAGCGCAGGCGATGCACCGGTCACAGGAGGCTCATCACCCAGTACAACGGGAACATACAGCGGTCCCAGCACCGCGGGATTGAAGGGGCAGGGGGATATCATATTGACAAGAACCTGCGATGTTTCACCCTCCTCACCCGCACCGTTTGACTCTATGCACATTACTTACATAACAAAAGCCAGCGTTGAGGTGACATGGACCCCATAGAAGAGTCCGCCTTCATCTCTGTCAGCTTGCCAAAGTAGAGCATATCTGCTTATACTAAAGTCATCGCCTCACGGTGAGAGACAATCCGTCCATTTATTCAGGAGCATCACGCGTGTATCGCCTGCTGGCAATCGACCTCGATGGCACCCTGCTCACCCCTCGACCGCACAAACACATTACCGCGCGCACGCGGCTAGCTCTGCGTAGTGCCGTCGCGGCTGGCGTGACGCTGGTGATCGCCACCGGGCAAAACCTGGCAGTGCTGCAAAACACCTGCGGGGATTTGCCGCTCAATGGGCCGCAGATCATCGAGAATGGGGCTGTAATAGCAAATTTGGAAGGGAAGATTTATCACGAACACCATCTTCCCTCCGAGCACATCCTGCCGGCGCTGGCACTGCTGCGCGAATATGGCTTCTATCGCGCCTACCATACCATTCACCGCGTTTATGTCGATCGCCACACGCCACGCGCGCGCGAATGGTACCGCCCGCCTGTGCCGCCCGTCATCGAGGTTGAGGATGTCGCCAGCCTGTTCCCACTGCCCTGCGTCAAGGTGGTCGGCATCGGCGAGGAAGCGCGCATCCGGACCTTACGCGGCGCATTCGAGCAGCGTTTCGCCGGCGAACTGTATGTGACGCAATCTTCCTTCGACCTGATCGAGTTCTTGCACCCAGGCGTATCGAAGGGCCACGCGCTGCAACAGATCGCGGCGGATCTAGACCTGGCCTCCGAAGAAGTGGTAGCATTTGGGGATAATCACAACGACATCGGGATGCTGCGTTTCGCGGGGCTGGGCGTGGCGATGGGGAATGCGCACGACGAGGTGAAGGCTGAGGCGGATTTTGTGGCACCGAGCAACGCTGAGGATGGCGTGGCGGTGGTGATCGAGGAGATTGTGTTGCCCGCGCTCAACCCGTTATAGGGACGCGATGATGAACTTTACCGACCAAGTCACTGCGCCACGTCATCCTGAGCGCAGTGAAGGATCTGGCTCGAGGGCGGCACCGAGATCCTTCGCTGCGCTCAGGATGACATACCAGATTACCGGTGTTGGTTGGTAATGTTCATCATCGCGTCCCTACGACGGGATCAGATGATGCTGAGTTCCTTCCCTACCTTTTCGAAGACGCCCAACGCCTTCGATAGTTCCTCGCGGGTGTGCAAGGCGGTGACGATGGTGCGCACGCGGCACTTGTCTGCGGGGACCGTGGGGAAGACGATGCCCTGGGCGAAGACGCCTTCGTCGAAGAGGCGCCTGCTGAAGCGCACGGCCAGCGCGCCCTCGCCGACAATAACGGGTGTGATGGGCGTCTCGCTCTTGCCGGTATTGAAGCCAAGCTGCTCCAGGCCGCGCTTGAAGAACGCGGTGTTTTCCCAGAGACGTTCTACCAGGCTGCTGTCTTCTTCGAGAATATCCAGCGCCGCGATGCAGGTGGCAACGACCGAGGGCGGGTGCGAGGTGCTGAACAGTACGGGGCGCGAGCGCTGCAACAGGTAGTCCTTTACGTCCTGGCTGCAGGCCACGTAGCCGCCCAGCGCGCCGATGCCTTTTGAGAGCGTGCCGATCTGCAAGGCCACACGGCCTTCCAGCCCATAGTGGCTGATGGTGCCACGCCCGTTCTTGCCCAGCACGCCGCTGGCATGGGCATCATCGACCATCACGAACGCGCCGAACTCCTCGGCGAGCGCCACGATCTCCGGCAGGGGCGCAATATCGCCGTCCATGCTGAAGACGCCGTCGGTGACGACCATTACCTTCTTCGCGTCCTTCGACTCCTCCAGCGAGCGGCGCAGACCCGCCATATCCTTGTGCGGGTAGACCTTGCGCGGCGTCCTGTTCAGGCGGATGCCGTCAATGATGCTGGCGTGGTTCAGTTCATCGCTCACGATGATGTCGCCCTCCTGCATCAAAGCGGAGATGACGCCCAGGTTGGTGGCGTAACCGGACTGCATGGTCAACGCGGCTTCGGTATGCTTGAAGCGCGCCAACTTCTCTTCGAGGACGTTGTGCAGCGTCATGTTGCCGGCGATGGTGCGCACCGAGCCGGAACCCACGCCGTACTCCTCGATAGCTTTGATGGCGGCGGCGCGCAGGCGCGGATGCACGGTGAGGCCCAGGTAGTTATTGGAGGAGAGCGTAATGACCTCGTCGCCCATCGATGATGACGGTGGCCTTCTGCTCCGACTCCAGCACGCGCGGCAGGCTGAAAATGCCCTTCTCGCGCAGCGTGTCCAGTTCGCCTTTCACAAAAGCTTGCAGTTTATCCATGCTGTGATCACTCCCTCGTTTCAAAATGTCAGGACTATTTTGCCGCAGTCGCCAGATTTCATGATCTCCATTGCATCGTGGATCTGCTCGAACGGCATCGTATGGGTAATGACGCGTTGTAGATCGAGCTGGCCCGCTTCGAGAATGCGCCGCGTGCGATACCAGGTATCGAAGATGCGCCGGCCAGAGATGCCCAGCACGGTCGCGCCCTTGAAGATGATCTCGTCGGCCAGGTCGAGCTCGACCATGCTAGAAGGGATGCCGAGCAGCGAGACGCGTCCGCCGTTGCGCAGGGCCGCGAAGCCCTGGCGGATAGCGGTCGGGTGGCCGGACATTTCCAGCACGACATCCACGCCGAGGCCCCCGGTGGCTTCGAGTATTTTCTGCACAGGGTCAACATCGCGCGGGTTAATGATGTGGTCCGCGCCCATCTCGAGCGCGATATCCAGGCGTTTATGATTGGGTTCGATGGCGAAAATGGTGCTGGAGCCGGAGACGCGCGCCAGCCCAACCGCCCACAGGCCGATCGGACCGCAGCCGAAGACCGCAACCGTTCTCTGGGCGATTTCTCCGGCAAAGGTGGCATGCACCGCGTTGCCGAACGGCTCCTGAATCGAGGCAACGCGGTGATCGATCTCCTTACCAGTTTTCCAGGCCACCTTCTCCGGGATGGCGATATATTCGGCGAACGCGCCGTCGCGGTCCACGCCCAGGATCTGCACATTGCGACAGACGTGGGCCTGGCCGGTCTGGCACTGGTAGCAGTGACCGCAGGTGATGTGTGTCTCCGCCGCGACAAAATCGCCGGGGACAAGCTGTGTGACTTCAGCGCCGACCTCGACGACTTCGCCCGCGAACTCGTGACCGAAGATGCGCGGCGTGGTCATGCGGTGCTGCGCCCACGCATCCCAATCGTAGATGTGGATATCCGTGCCGCAGATCGAGGCCGCCTTGACCTGCACCAGCACGTCACGCGAACCGATTGTGGGGATATCCACCAGGGCAACCGTTGCTCCAGGCGCCGCCTCCACTTTGAGGGCCGCCTTCATTTTTCCATTCATTTATTCACATGCTCCCGAATGATGCTATAATGTCAGCCATAATGCTGATGCACTATCGTAATTATGCGTTTTCCTTACCATGATTGCAAGCGAGTTGACAGCGGTAATATCAACTGCTATTCTAAAATATAGGGTATGTAGCATATGCGGCATCTCAAAGCATTTGAGATATGAGAAGGAGGCCCGGAATGACAACACAAGAGAACCGACCGGCAAGCGGCAATGTCTATTTTTCCAATCCTGAGAGCAGCGCAGAAATGGCGCGCTTACTCGACCAGGATCGCCTCATCACCGAAGGTATGGGCGGCCTCCTCGCCGAGTTCGAGGACCTCACCCGGTTACATCGCATCCTCGATATCGCCTGTGGGCCTGGAGGCTGGGCGCAAGAGCTGGCCTCCGCCCATCCCGAATTTGAGGTAGTGGGCTTCGACATTAGCCAGATAATGATTGATTACGCTCGCGCCTTCGCGCAGGTACGAAATCTGCAAAACCTCACTTTCCACGTGATGGATTTACAGCAGCCGCTCGATTTTCCCGACAATTCGTTTGACCTGGTCAATTCGCGCTTTATCAATTTTCTCCCGGCGGCGGCCTGGCCGAAGCTCATGCAAGAGTTGAACCGCATCACCAGGCCCGCAGGTATCATCCGCATGACAGAAAGTGAATGGTGGTACTACACGAACAGCCCGGCGCTGGAGAACCTGAACGCCCTGCTCATTCGCGCCCTCAAGGTCCAGGGGGGCAGCTTTTCTCAAAGCGGGCGATTTACCGGCGTCTTGCCGATGCTGGGACATTTCCTTCTTGACATAGGCTGCGTCAACATCAAGCACAAGTCACATGTGATCGATTATTCTTATGGATCGGAGGCCAGCATAGGCTTTCGTGGGGATGCCAGGGCCAACTTTAAGTTGTTCCAGCCCTTTATCATTCGGATGGGAGTTGCTACGCAAGAAGAGCTCGATCAGCTCTATGAGCAAATGCTCTCTGAGATGGCGCGGGAGGACTTCCGCGGCTTGATGTTCCCGCTCACCGTATGGGGCGAAAAGTCCGCGTGAGAACAAGCGAACATTGGGAGACCGTTGAACACTAGAAACATGCTCTGGTTCTCTTTGCTGGGCGCAGTTGCCGGCACCGCGCTCGATGCATTTCACGTGCATACCCAGGTCGAGCGCTATCCTTCGCCAGTCTTGTTCGGCGTCGCCTGGTGGGTACCCCTGCTGTTCGGGGGTGCCGCCCTGCTGATTGGCTGTTCACACGCGCTCGTTGATCCCCTGCTGCACCAGCATCGCTCGCCACCGCTCATCAACAGCATCGCTGAACTGGCCTGGCTGGTACTGGCATACCTGATTAGCGCGGGCATGCTCGACACCCTCACCAAAACAGGGCTGCTGCTGCTCATCTATGTGAATTTCTGGTTGCTCGCGGGCCGCGCGTGGCAAAACCTGGTGTTCTCACTTGTGACGGCCATCACAGGAACTTTGATCGAGATGATACTTGTCGCCGCCGGGGCGTTTACTTACCTTCATCCTGATTTCCTCGGCGTTCCCTACTGGCTCCCCTGTATGTATGCCATCGCATCGCTCGCGGTAGGAGACGTGGGAAGATCACTCATCCGCACTTCAGGAGGCAGACATTGAAACAAAGCGATCGAACACAACGAAGTCCCTGGGCACTGGATACGCTGCTGGTACATGGCAGCGCCAGAGACGCAATGACGGCCAATTCCGGCAAACCGACGGTCGAGCCGATCAACCCCAGCACCACCTATATACACCGGGATGCAGAGACGCTCGACCAGGCCTTCAACGGCCAGTTGTCCGGCGGCGAAACGGCATATGTCTACGCGCGCCAGGGCAACCCGAACGCGCAGTCGTTGGAGAATCTACTGGCGGAGATCGAAGGCGGCGTTGGCGCTATCGTGTTTGCCTCGGGTATGGCTGCCATTCACGCTGCGCTACTTACGGCTGGCCTCACAGCCGGCACAAAGATACTGGCGGCCCAGGACCTCTATGGCCCTACCATCGGCATGTTGCGCGCTCAATTTGCGCCGGCTGGAGTGCAGGTTGCCCTGCGCGATCTATGCAGCCCAAACGTGGCGGGCATCATCCGAGAAGAGCAGCCCGACGTGATCTACGTGGAAACGCTCTCGAACCCGCTCGTCAAGGTGACCGACCTGGATGCCATCAGCGCAGCCGCACAGGAGGTAGGAGCCACGACCATCGTCGACAGCACATTTACTACACCCTATCTTGTGCAGCCACTCGAAGACGGCTTCGATTTCGTCATTCATAGCGCCACAAAGTACATGGGCGGCCATGGCGATACGACAGGCGGCGCGCTCGTTACCTCGAAAAACGCCTTCATGCAGCAGGCGCGCACCTATGGCACGATGCTTGGCGCGATGCTCAGCCCCTTCGACGCGTTTCTGATCGCGCGCGGCCTGAAAACGCTCGCGCTTCGAATGGAACGCCACTGTCACAACGCCATGCGAGTCGCACAATACTTGCAGCAACATCCCGCCGTCGCGCACGTGCATTACCCAGGGTTGCCCGACCATCCACACCACGACCTGGCCAGGCGCCTGCTGCGCCACGAGCATTTCGGCGGACTGCTCTCCTTCGAGCTTCGCCAGCAGTCTCGCGAGGCGGCCTACCGCTTCATGAACCGGTTGAAACTCTGCCTGCCGGCTACCACGCTCGGCGATGTGTACTCTGAGGTGAGCTACCCGGCGATGTCATCGCACCGCAACCTGACCACTGCAGAACGCTCGGCCATAGGCATTACCGAGGGGTGCATGCGCCTTTCCGTGGGAATAGAGGGTATAGAGGACATACTCAAAGATCTAGAGCATGCCCTCAAAGCATAAGTAACGAACAGAGCTACTGATTGCGGCCAAAATAGCTCCCGCGTTTGCGCGTCAGCGAGGGCGTATAGCGGGCGGTCTCCTCCGCGACATCCTTGCCAGTCAGGATCACCTCGTGCGCCCATAGGAGATCGGAGGCGAGGACATCGCTCCGGCCATGCTCAAGGGAGTGCAGGGTAGCGGCTTACTGCGTGTGCCGGATGTATTTTCCTGGCACCTTATCTTCCATCTCGCCCCCTTCCGCCGGTGACATAACATGCAGCATGCCGGCCTTCGGGTCTACAAGGAGGTCATTGACGACAGAGCGTACTCCCGAAAATTTCCGGGCGATCTCTTCGGCTGCCGCCTTCTGTTGAGCATTATGTACCGCGCCACTGAGTCGCACTTCTCCCAGGCGGGGGTAGACTCCGATGGGCAGGTCGCGCGTGATCGGATCCAGCCCGAGCGCCATTGCGATATCGGCCGCCAGCGTATCGTCGGCCACGAGGTTATTCTTGATCTCAAGCAGTCCTTCCACGCCGTAGACCTGGTCCTGCGCGATGTCGGAGCGCAGCGAGCTGGAGATGTTGCCATCCAGATAGAGGACGCCGTCCAGCACGCGCGCCGTGACCGCTTTGAGATCGATATGCATAGGTGTGAGATCAAATAAGACCGACTCCACATCCTGCTGCAACTCGTCATCCGGACGGTAGCGGGGAAGCGCATTGAAGGCTTCATCCGCTATCGTGACGATGATACGCTCCGGTGATAGAGCAGTCACGAATTCCGCGCGAAGCATGAGATCCTGGCCGGGGCGTAAATTATGCGCCACAAGATAGGCAAGTTCGCCGCTATCGGGCTGCACAGCCACCAGTTTGAGTATTCCGGTGCTTGCTGAGCCTGCACGTTCCACAACGCTCCTGGCATCAAGATACTCGCCGGACAGACCAGAGGGGTCACCAGTAGCCAGTTCCTCGCGCCTGACGTTCAGCATCACACCGTCGCTGGAAGCACCGAGGATATGCTCAAAAGAAGTGTGCACGGCTTTGCCAAAGAAACGGCCCTGCTTAATGCTAATGCCCGCCAGGCGGCGCGTCGTGGGATCAATGGTTAGACCGGAGAGAACACCGTATTCGCCATCGGTACAGATTATTTTGCTCCCAAAGTTGAATTTGGACATTTCGGAAATAGGTGTAGCTTTGATCATATAACCAACCTCGCGCTGTTATAATATGTTTGTGCATTCAGTACCACTTTTATGGTTGCGGAAGCTGCGGCGGCAGCTTTCTGATCTGAATGCAAAGCAGGATAAAATAGATGAAGAGACACTAGCGGCTGTGCTGCTCTGTCCTAAATAGAAGTGTAGCACGTTGCAGCGATACATGACAAGCGAGGTTTTTTTGTATGAGCGAACAAGCCTGTTATATCGAACAATTCCCGCACAACCTGCCACATCGCGACGAGGCTGAACTGCGTCCCTGCGGGCATTACGCCTGCGCGCCACACACCATCACCTACTACGGCACAGGTAATGATGATGAACTGGTAGGCGACTACTGCATGGTGTGCTACGCGAGGAAGTTCCCGCAGCATTGCCCTGATAAGCTACTGTTGCAGGCGGTAATAGTGCAGGATAGTTCCCGCTGAGCAAATTGCCAGGGCGTCCGTACCAATATACCAGGGCGACCGCGAGGGTCGCCCCTACAATATACGAATGCGTATTCTACCTGTCCTGCATATATTGTAGGGGCGACCCTCGCGGTCGCCCTGGCTCAGCTTCTCGCTGCAGGCCGAAGATGCTCTCCATCGCATCGGGCGCGTAGCGTTCGACGATACTCTCGGTTATGGCGTTGGCACGGCATATTTCGCCATACATGCTGGCGCTGCCACGCGGGGTGCGTTCCTGGGTGCGGGGATCAAGCTCGACCAGGCCAAAACGGGCGCTCCAGCCTTCGTTCCACTCAAAATTGTCCGCAAGCGTCCAGTGCAGAACGCCGCGCACCGGGATTCCCTCGCTGATGGCACGATGCACCATCGCCAGGTGTTCCAGTATGGCGCGAGGGCGACGATCGTCCAGCCTGTCGTTCACGCCCATCTCTGTGATATAGAAGGGCTTATTTCCGCGCGTGATCTGGTAGACTTTTTTCAGCACACGGTAGAGGCCCTCCGGGTAGATTTCGCCAAAGGTAATATCGCCGCTCACGCTGGCATCGTTGCGCACAGAACCGGGGCGAATGAAGCGCCGGCCAAACATCTCCTGGGGGAGAGAAAGGTCGAAACGTACCATATCGCGGGTGTAGTAATTGATGCCATGGTAATCGCGCGCACCAGGCGCGTACGCGATGGGGGCAAGCAGCATGCTCAAGGGGAAGGGAAAGCGGCCCGTTTCGCTCGCCTGCACGGTGCCCCAGTCATAGAACGTTTCCTGCACTGAAGCGGCAAATCGATCCAGCGGGGAAAGTGGGGAGGCCGGGTCCAGGAGGCGAAAATTAGGACAATAGCCGATTTGTGACTGCGGCTGCACGCGGGTCATGGCATGGAATGCCTCGACATGGGCCTGTAAAAGGTTGCGCAGTACGTGCAAAGCGCGCAGCGCATTCTTCTCGCCGGGGGGGAACGAGCCAAGCGCATAACCCTGGAAGGCATAGACGTTAGGCTCGTTGATCGTCACCCAGAAATCACACAGATCGTTTAACTGCTCGACGACGTAGGTGGCGTAGCGCACGAAATAGCGAATATTCTCAACGCGCGTAAAGGCGCCCCGGTCGACGAACCAGAGGGGGTCGGTAAAGTGGTGCAGGGTCACAATGGGCTTCATATGGCGCCGGCGCAGGTCGTTGAGCATCTGCCGGTAGCGATCAATCGCAGCGCTGTCCCACACGCCCTCGGATGGCTCGACGCGGCTCCATTCGATGCTCAGCCGCAGCGCATTGTTCTCCATCTGTTCGGCAAGCGCAAAATCCTGTTCCGCCGCACGCCACCAGTTCGTTGCATTCAGCGAATACTCGCCTGTATGGATGCGCCCGGCGAGTTCCCAGCGGTGCCACTGATTGTTCGTGTTGCCGCCCTCGGCCTGGTGCGATGAAGAGGCGGTACCCCAGAGAAACCCTTCAGGGAAACGAAGGCTGCGCTGCCTTTGCAATGCCATACTGTGCATCTCCTTACCAGTGGTGATTGTTGCTTCGCTTTTCTTATTGTATCATACGTACTGGCAGCAGCCCTCTTATCCTGCAAAGGCCAGAGACAGATTAAAAGCATATGCCATACGCACTCGTTAACGGCTTCGATCTCTACTATGAAACAGGTGGGCAAGGAGCGCCTGTCGTCTTCGTCCACGGCGGCTTTCCGAGCCTGGCATCAACGCTGTATGATTTCGCGCAGTGGAACTGGACATGGGAGAGCGACTTCGCCAGATCGTTCAACTTTACCTGGTATGATCGGCGCGGTTGCTATCGTTCATCCTGCCCCGATGACGGGTACGAATTAGAAAATCAGGCGCTCGACCTTGCTTCACTGCTCGACGCCCTTAGTATATCCGCGACTCATATGATCGGCAGTTCTGCCGGTGGGCCGATCAGCGTGACATTTGCCGCGCTCTTGCCACATCGAGTTCGCTCGCTCACACTCGCCGGTACGGGCTTAAATCTATTCCCGGAGGGAGACACGGTGAGCGATCTCATTCGCCAGCAGATCGCAATGCTGGATAGCGAAGGAGCCGAAGCCGCTTTTGAGCGACGGCCAGCCGGTGTGGAGACATCGCTTGAGCCATTGTGGATCGTTGATGAAATGCAGGCGCGTGGGAGATACGCTGAATTTCTCGACAGGGAACAGCAATTGATGCAACGGGTGCAAGCCATCCCTAAAGCCGAGCGTGCGCGCTACTATACCGTCGAGCTGCGGAGCGTGCAGGCATACATGAGGAATGATCTGCCTACATACGCCGGTCGAGTAACCTGTCCGACGCTTGTTCTGCACGGGAGTGATGATCACGAGGTTCCGCTCGCCCTGGGCGAGGAACTGGCACGGGCGATCCCGACCGCGAGAATGCACATTTTCCCAGGCGGGGGCCATAGCCTCGTGCACCGTTCCAGTGAAGGGAGAGGTACGGTAATTGAGTTTATTCGAAGCGTGGGCAGACCCGGTCCTGGTTGAGAGTAAATTTTTCCTCTTCACTTTGACTTAGGCACGCGAGTTAGTGGGGGAATTGTACGCCCCTGCTCCGAGCATTCAATGAGGACAGCAAGCCGTTTTAGCCTGGTTTCCTCTTGTTTGGCGCTCATAACCCAGAAAATGGCGAGTTGTTGATAAGAAGGGGGTCTGGATTGGAAGAACTCCCATGCTCTTGTATTAGCCTTAGCTCTTGAGCCGCTTCATGGTTCTGCTCAAACCATGCTCGTAGCTCAGATGGTGAGGCAAAGAAAACCGGGGCATTTATCTCCATTGTATCCTTCGCTCCAATCTTACTTTTAGAGGGCCCTTCTCAATCACTATAACATGGAAACGTATTTATCATAAAGTAAAAACATAGCCTCGATGTTGTGCTATTATTGAGGAGGTTGAACTGGTTGCCTTTACTTTCAAGAAGTCGTTTCCAGCGCCAGAGGAGACTGTCGAACTTTCGTCGTAGATCGCAGAGTACATATGAGCACAAAACGTCGCGAAAAAGACATCGAGCACTTCGATCACTGGGCAAGCACCTATGAAAATTCCTGGATGCAACGAGCCTTCTTCGATCGAGCGCATCAAGCCACACTTGCCCTGGCAGCAGGCACCGTCCAGCAGCCTGTGAGCGTTCTTGACGTCGGCTGCGGAACCGGAAAACTGTTGCGTCGAGCAGCTACCTATTGGCCGGAGGCGCAATTGATCGGCGTTGACCCGGCCAATGGCATGATAGAGATGGCAAAACGCTTGTCTCCCAACGCCACTTTCTTTACAGCTATGGCGGAAACATTGCCGATGCAGGACGCCTCGGTTGACCTGGCACTGAGCACTACATCTTTCCATCACTGGCAGGACCAGGCAGCAGGCATACGCGAGATTGCACGTGTGCTCCGTCCTGGCGGATACTTTATCCTTGTGGATATCTCTTTCCAAGACTGGTTGGTGCGAGCCTTTCGTCTGAAGCGCGTTCATAGTCCCGCTCAAATGCAAACGCTCTTCATCCAGGCGGGATTAGATGTCCAGACGCAGCAACCACTTGCATGGCGCCGATGGCTGGCCACTGTCGGAAAGAAATAAAGCAACGAGGGCACGATGATGAACATTACCTAAAATAATCGGGGAACGCGTCTGTAGGGGCGCAATTGGATTGCGCCACCTCTGCGGCCCATGGCGGGAGCGCGGGCGCAATTCCATCGCGACCCCTACAGCACGGTCCGCATGAACTCTTATTCCCTGATGCCTCTCGCGGGCAGCGGCCTGACCAGCGGGCTCATCACCGGCAGGTCTTTCTTGCCGCGTGGGAGGCGCTGGCGCACCAGGTAATCGGGCGCGACGGCCAGATCGCCTTTTTCGAGGGTGACATCCGGGCCGAAGCGGTTGAAGAACGACAGCTCGAAGTTGGGCGTTTCGCCGAGCGCGCCGTGCGGGCAGACCTCGACGCAGTCGCCGCAGAAGATGCAGCGATCCAGGGCGAAGGCGTAGCGCTTCAACGTACGTTCGGCCATCATCAGCGAGCCGGTCGGGCAGACCTGGACGCAGGCCCCGCAGGAGACGCAGTCCGTATCGTGCAGGCTGACGTTGAACGGCGTGGAGACGATGGTATCGAAGCCCTTGCCGAACATGCCGTAGCAGTCGGGGCCGATTACATCGTGGCAGACGCGTACGCACTGCGTGCAGTTGATGCACTTGTTGGGGTCGCGCAGGATGAAGCTGTGCGACATGTCGATTTCGTAGTCGTGATAGTCGCTCGGCTCACCGTCGTGGAAGCGGTTATCCGCCAGGCCGTGCTCGATGCTGTACTTTTGCAGATCGCACTGTCCGGCAGCCGGGCACGCGCACTGCAAGCAGCGAGCGGACTCGCGCTCGGCCTGCTCTTGCAGGTAGCCAAGTTCGATCAACTCGAAGCTGCGCCTGCGCTGCTCGTAGGGCAGCATCGGCATCTTGACCTTTGGCTCGACAGGCTTGTAGGGAACGATGTCGAACAGGTCGGGTTTGCGCTCCTCCAGTTCCAGGCGGCGTGCCACATCGTTCATATCTTCGCCATTGAGGAAGGCGTGGATGGAACGAGCGCCGAGCTTGCCCTGGGCGACGCATTCGATGATGGTCTTGGCGCCCATCTGGGCGTCGCCGCCGGCAAAGACGCCCCAGCGGTCGGTCATATAGTTATGTGGATTGGTCTGGATGGTGCTGCGCTTCGTCCATTTCACCCCACTTTTCTCATCGAGCACAGAATCGTCGGGGTTCTGGCCAAAAGCAGGGATGATCGTATCGCACTTGATGGTAAACTCCGAACCAGGTATAGGCACGGGACGGCGGCGGCCACTGGCATCCGGCTCACCGAGCTTATTCTTGATAAATTCGATGCCGGCGACCTTGCCACTCTCGACGATGACCTTTGTCTGTTGGACGTAGAACATCAGGTGCGTGCCTTCGGCGTCGGCATCCTCGATCTCCTCCATCGTGGCGGTCATCTCTTTGACGGAACGGCGATAGCCCGTATACACCTTTGCCCCCAGGCGCAGCGAAGTTCGCGTGCAGTCAAACGTGGTAAATCCTCCACCCAGTACGACCACCTCGCTTCTTTCCTTCACAGGAACACGCTTGCCCTCCACTTTTTCCGCGAGGAAAGAGATAGCGTTAATTACGCCCTCGGCATCCTCACCAGGAACTCCCAGTTGATTACTCGTCCAGGCGCCGATGGCGAGGTAGACGGCATCAAAGCCCTGGGCGAACAGGTCATCGATGGTGAAGTCCACACCGAGCTTGACGTTGCATTGCAGGTCAACGCCGAGCTGCCAGACATGGTCGAGCTCGCGATCCATGACATCCTTCGGCAGGCGATACTCTGGAATACCGTAGCGCAGCATGCCGCCGGGCTGCGGCTGCATCTCGAAGACCTTGCAGTAGTGGCCCTTGAGCGCGAGGTAATAAGCCGCGGTGAGGCCACCCGGGCCGGAGCCGACGATGGCTATCTTCTTGCCGGTCGGCGGATCCTTCGGAAAAGGATGCGGAGGGTCGAACAGGCAGGCCTCGGCGGCGTGGCCGTGCATGCGGCAGATGGCGATTTCTTCTTCGACCAGCGCGCGGCGGCAGGCCTTCTGACAGGGCGCGGGACAGGTGAGGCCCAGGATATAGGGGAACGGCAGCACTTCTTTGACCAGGCGCGCGGCCTCTTTCATCGAACCTTTGGCGATCAATTCCAGATAGCCAGGAATGTCGATGTGCGTTGGGCAATCGACCTGGCACGGCGGCTGGCAGTAAGCGTTGTGGTCGGAAAGCAGCAATTCCAGGTTTGTGCGGCGAATGTGGAAGAGGCTATCCGAGTTCGTAGTCACTACCATACCGGGCAGGGCCGGCGTGGTGCAGGCGGGCAGTGGCCTGTCCAGCCCCTCGATTTCCACCAGGCACATGCGGCAGGTGGCGGTCGGTTCAAGTTTCTCGTCATCGCACATGTTGGGGATGTCGGTAATGCCGTTGTCGTTCGCCACGCTCAGAAGCGTCTGATTCTCGTACGCCTCCACCGTCTTACCGTCAATGGTGAGCGTGAAGCCGGGTTGTCCGACATCGTTCCTGACCATCTTCGCCTGTGTGTCAAACACGATAGGAGAGAGATTATCTCGAACTGATATTGCCATATATTACCCCTCTGTAGGGGCGCAATTGATCGCGCCCACAGATATAGACACGGCGGAACGAGCCGCCACGATTTATGGTAAAACGTGTTTTGTGACGAAACGATGAGAACGCAAAGGGATGCAGGAACCTGTCGGGCATTCCTGATCCTGAATATGCTTCTGGAAATGGTCGGGCCAGTAGCGACGGGCCGTTTTGAGCGCGTTCGTCGCTTCAACGCCGAAGCCGCACAGAGAGCCGTCCGGGACATACTCGGAGAGCTCATCCAGCATCGATGCGTCGTTGTTGACGCCGATGTCGCTGATAATGCCCTCCAGGATACCGGTGATGCGCTTCATACCGATACGGCAGGGAACGCACTTCCCACACGATTCATGGCTGAGATAGCGGCTGCGTTCCATCGCCCAGGCGACCATACAGGTATTGGCGGGCAGCAGTTCGATGATGCCCGAGCCGACGATCGCACCGACTTCTTCGAGCGCATCGTAGTCGAAGGACGTATCGAGCAGCGAGGTGGGCAGCGCGCCGCCTTCCGCTCCGCCAACGACAATCGCGCGCAGCTCACCTTCAGCGCGGTTATACCCGGCGTGGCGCAATATCTCGCGCAGCGTCGCGCCAAAGGGTATCTCTACCACGCGTGGCTCGCTATCCGGTACATAGTCGTAGATCGTCAGCACTTTGGTACCGCCGGTCGCAGCCGTGCCGACGCTGGTGAATGCCTGCGGGCCATCCCGAACGACGATGGGGACATTTGTCAGCGTCTCAATCGAGTTGATGACGGTAGGTTTATCCCAGAGGCCGTACTGAGCCGGGTAGGGCGGGCGCTGTTCGGGCATGCCCCTGCGACCCTTTATGACGGCGATCTGGACGGTCTCTTCACCGCCCATGAAGCCGAGATCGACGCCGAGCACGTTGATCGTGCAGTTGAAATCGGTGCCCAGGATATCGCGCCCAACCAGGTTCGCAGCCAGAGCCTCCTCCAGAGCCCTCTGTATGGAGGCAAGGCCCTCGAGGTAGAGGCTGCGCGCGAACAGGTATGCCTCGGACGCGCCTGTAGCATAGGCAGCCAGCACGATGCCCTCGATGACCTGGTGGGGGTTGCGCTCGAGTAAGGAGCGCGCTGCCCACGAACGCGGGTCGGCATCGTAGGCGTTGCAAATAACGTATTTGGGACGGTCATCCTGGCTGCTCGCGATACGCCATTTTTCGCCGGTCAGACGACCCGCGCCACCGCGCCCGCGCAGCTTCGCATCCAGCACTTGCTGGATAACCTGTTCGGGTGACTGCTGGCGAATAGCTTTTTCGAGGGCGGCATAGCCCCCGCTACGGCGGTAGGCGTCGAGCGAGCGAAGATCCGGCTCGCCGCGCCGGCGGATTACACGATATGCATCAAACTCAGGCATTGGGCTGCCTCACATGATTAATATTGCCGTACACTCCTCGTGTCGCGGGCGAGAGTCCACGCGGGGGTTGATCATCCCGGCGCACGCCCTGGACGGCGGGGGCGGGCTTGAATTTCGGACTCATAGTTGCGATGCCAAAGATATCGCTCAAGTCAATGCCGCGCACCTGCACGATGCGCTTGGCCGCCTGCAAGGGCATATAGCCGTAAGCATCCATCACGGCGTCCAGCAATGAAGGCAGAGCGCCTGCTTCGTGCGGCCATGACTCCAGCAACTCATCGACTTTGCTGAGGTCGATTTCGGGCTCAAGGTAATCTTTGACCGGCATGGCAACGCATGGTGCAACCGGCTTGTTATGGTATTCCGTCGCGTATTCAGAGACCCGCTGCGTATAGTAACCGGCCTTCGACGCGCCGGTCGCGGACGGCATCTTGCGCGTGCCAAATTTCTCAGCGCCCTCACGCACATACGAGACGAACCAGGGGCGCTCCTTCCAGCGATGCATCGGCTCATACTCGATGGTGATGGCGCGCGGCGGGCAGGCTTTCTCGCAGAGCAGGCAGGATTCGCATTTCAGGTTATACTCGGTCTGCAGCCCGCCTTCCGCAATGAGCTGGATCAAGCCGCGGCTGCGCGGCGGAAGTATCCGTTTTTCATAGGGATACATGCGCGTCACCTTTGGCCGCGGGAGGTGACTGAAGGTCAGGCCCATGCCTTGCAAAATTCCACGCATACGTTACACCCCTATTTCTTTTTCGCCGCGTATTTTCAAGCCTTGTTTCAAGATTTTTTCGCGCAACTTGAGGATGCCTTCGATCAGCGCCTCGGGACGCGGTGGGCAGCCAGGCACATAGACATCGACCGGCACAATCGTGTCGACGCCCTGCACGGTATAGTAGCTATCGTAGAACTCACCGCCCGAGTTGGCACACTGACCCATGCTCAGGACCCACTTGGGTTCCGGCATCTGCTCCCACAGCAGGCGCAGGCGCGGACCCATTTTGACGGAAACAGTGCCCGCCACGATCATGAGATCGGCCTGGCGCGGGCTGGAACGGAAGACCTCCGAGCCAAAGCGCGACAGGTCATATTGCGGAGCAGAAGCCGCGGCGATCATCTCGATGGCACAGCAAGCCAGGCCGTAGCCCAGGGGCCAGACGGATCTGGAGCGCGCCCAGTTCTGCGCCCACTGCAGCATATCAGCCAGGCTGGTAAGCTGCACCGGCAATTCCTGATCGCCGGGAATGTACTCGAAGGGGCCTTTTGCCATAACAAGTGGCACCGGCTTGCGTTTCCCCCCGGAGGTTACGCTCACATTTTCTTTATTTTCGCTGCTCATCTTGTAACACTCCCCTGCAAAGGTTTAGCAGCACCTTTGCCCGGTTGATTGAGATTGTCATTGCGTTTTGGACTGGTAGGAAGCAGAACGTCGCTTAGTGGTGCTGTCGCCTCCCAACCTGCCCTAATTATAGCACGCCGCGCTATAGCGTGCCATATGCCGGACAGTGCGATATTGCGCACAAAGAGAGTCTTTGACGAGTAAGAGAGCGGTCGTATATAATGCTGGCAAAGATAAAGGCCAAAGTGAGACTACAAGATGAGAGATCCAATTGAGCAACTACATCGCATTCAGAAGGAGTCATAATTCCAATGGGAACATACACCATTGCTGTCCTGCCAGGTGACGGGATTGGGCCGGAGGTTATCGAGCAGGCTGTGCTTGTGCTGCGCGCCATCGCGAGCCGGTATGGGCATTCATTCGAGATGCGGCAGGCGCTGGTCGGGGTGGCGGCCATCGACTCCGAAGGTGATGCAATCTCTGACGAGACGATGCAGCTTTGCCAGAGGAGCGACGCGATATTATTTGGCGCGGTGGGGGGCGTGGCGCGCTTCGAGGGACCGAATTCGAAGAAGCAACCGGAATATGCCCTGTTCCGTCTCCGCAAGGAGCTCGAGATGTACGCAAACCTGCGCCCGGTGCGGCCCTTCAATGCGCTGCTAAATGCTTCCACGATCAAGCCCGAAGTCTTGCAGGGGACGGATCTGCTGGTGGTGCGCGAACTCACGGGCGGGCTCTACTTTGGCAAACCGAGCGAGATTCGCGAGACGCCGCACGGGTTGGAGGCCGTCGATACGCTCTTTTACACGGAGGCTGAAATCGAACGCATAGTGCGAACGGCATGCGAACTGGCCCTTGGCAGGCGAAAACGCGTGACTTCCGTAGATAAGGCCAATGTCCTTAGCTCATCTCGGCTCTGGCGACAAGTCGCGCAGAGGGTCGCGCGCGATTATCCCGACGTCACGCTCGATCACCTGCTGGTTGATACTTGCGCGATGCAACTGATTCGGAAGCCCACTGGCTTCGATGTGATTGTGACGGAAAATATGTTCGGGGATATTCTCACCGACGAGGCGTCGATGCTGGCAGGTTCTATGGGTATGCTTCCATCGGCGAGCCTGGGAACTCGCCGGACGCCGTACGGACTCTTCGGCCTGTACGAGCCGATCCATGGTTCGGCGCCCGACATCGCCGGGCAGGATAAGGCCAATCCCGTCGCGGCCATTCTTACGGCGGCACTGATGCTGCGTTACTCGTTTGGGCTGCAGGCCGAAGCCACCGCTATCGAGCAGGCGGTCGAGCACGTGATCGAGGCCGGATACCGCACCGAGGACTTGCGAGAGCCAGGGAAACACATGGTCGGCACCAGGGAGATGGGGAAGCTGATCGTTGACGCGCTGGCGGGATAAGCGCACGCTCACCTTAGCCCATCATTGGTTTCGGACAGGCACCCAGATCTCGAAGCTTCTTCTGGGCACCCGACAGTTTCTCTTGCAGCGCTGCCTGCTCTCCTTCCTGCCGGGACTGCGCGATCTGACGCAGCCGCTCTTCGAGTGAGGCAATTTCGTTGAGAATCGTCTGCCGCTGCAGATACCAGCGTGTGACCGACCGCTCGACGCCCATATTTTCCTTCTAGACGGCTGCGCCGTAGACCAGCGACTTGAGGATGTTCAGCATCTCCTCATCCTGGTAGGGCTTGACGACATACGCACTCGCACCGAGCTGCATGGCGCGCTGCTGGTGCTTGGATGCCGCGCGCGAGGTCAGTACCACAAGCGGCAATTTGCGATATTGCTCCTGGGAACGTACGGTCGCCATTAACTCATAGCCATCCATACGAGGCATTTCGATATCGAGCAGCACCGCCGCCGGCGTCTCGCGCGTAATCATTTCCAGCGCTTCCACTCCGTCGCGGGCGAGCTGGACATCCCAGCCATTCTGCTTGAGCATGTTGCCGACCACGCGGCGCACGCTGGGACTATCATCCACGACCAGCACATGCTTCCCACCGAGGGATGGATGCGCCTGGCCGGTGGGCGGATTGACAGCCGTCGTGTTGCGCACGGCCGGTACGGTCGTCGGAAGCGCTTCTGACTGCATCAATGATGCCTGAAGCGCAGCCGATACATCGTGCTGCGAACCATCGCGGTGTGGTGAGGAGGCAGGTAGGGTGGCAGAGCCGCCAGCGGCCATACCCTGGCGAGGCGTGAGCAGTTCGGCCAGTTCGAGGATCAGCACGACCCGCCCGTTACCGAGGACAGTGCCACCCGCGACGCCATACACATGCCGCAGATGCGGCCCCAGGTTCTTCATCACCACATCCATGCGGCCCCTGATGCTATCCACAATCAGCGCAACGCGGTGCCGGTCGGTACGCACCAGCACGACGGGCGCCTTCTCATCCGGTGGGGTTGCCGGCAGTCCTAGCAACTGCGAGAGCAGCGCGAGCGAGTAAATCTCATTCTGCACCAGGATAGCGGGGCGCCCGGCAAACATAGCCGGCTTGAAGCTATCCATACGGCCAATCGCCTCGACCATGACGGTCGGGATGGCGTACTGCTGATCTCCAATATTGACCATCATGGCATTCTGGATCGCCAGGCTGGTTGGGAACTTCATCGTAAAGGCAGTCCCCTGACCGGGTGTCGATTCCACCTCGAGCGTGCCACGCAACCGGGATACACTATCTCGCACGACATCAAGACCGACGCCGCGCCCGCTCTCCTCGCTCAACACTTCGGCCGTCGTGAAGCCGGGGCGGAAGATCAGTTCGATGATTTCACCCTCGGAGAGGGGCTGATCGTTCTTAATCAGCCCTCGCGCCAGCGCCGCATTGCGCACGCGTACGGGATCGATACCCGTGCCATCATCGCGCACGGTAATCACGACCTGGTTGCCCTCGTAGGCCGCCGAAAGCTTGATCTGGCCGGCGGGGGATTTTCCCTGTTCCTGGCGTTTCTCCGGCGTTTCGATGGCGTGGTTGACAGCATTGCGTATCAGGTGCAGCAGCGGCCCGGCAATCTCCTCGATCACTGTGCGATCGACCTCGGTCTCCTGGCCCTCCAGCGCAAATTCAAACTCCTTGTGTTGTTTGAGGGCGACCGCGCGCGCAGTCCGGTAGAGGCGCGGGATCATGGTTGACAGGGGCACCAGCCGGGCCTTCATGAGGCGATCCTGGAAGGTCGTATTCAGGCGGCTTTCTCGACCGAACACGCTCTCACAATCGCGAATAACGCCATCCATCTCGTTGCTCAGCGTCGTCATGTCCGAGATGCCCTCGCTCAGTCCACGCGTAAGCTGGTGGAACTCGGTGTAGCGGTCCATTTCGAGTTCATCAAACTCGGCAAGGTGGCCAGGTTCTACACGGCCAGCGCCATTTTTTCCGTTGACAAAGCCGTTTTGATTGACCTCCCCGGGCAGGATCTGCACCGTACGTCCACTCGGCAGAGTAGCCGCCTCGAAGCGACTCTCGAGCTTCTGACCCACGTCGCGCAGGCGATTGCTACTCACACCCACGTCCGCCACCAATCTGACCAGGCGCTGCAGGCGTTCTTCCAGTACACTGCGGTTGACCAGTAACTCACCGAAGAGGTTGACGAGTTCATCCAGCTTGGTGAGCGGCACACGCACGCTCAAATCGCCGCGCGCAAATTGCTGTAGATCTGCGCCCTCCTGCTTCACACCGGCAGTTTCCCGGGCAACCGTCGCCTGCATGATCTCGGCCTCGCTCGCCTCAATTTCGGCAGCCAGTTCTTCTTCAACGGCCTTCGCCTGTATAGATTGCTCGCCAAGTATCTCCGCGTAACGCGCACGCAGCGCCTGCAAAGCCACCTCGCTCTCGCCGGCCTTCACCTTGTCATTCACCAGCAAATCGAGAGCCTCCGCCGTATCCAGAATGATACTCAAAACGGTGGACGAGATAGGGATGCTTCCCTCCATCACGCTGTCCAGCAGGTCCTCGGAGATATGGCTCAGGTCTGCGATAGCGCGGAAGCCCATCATACCTGCCGCGCCCTTTAAGGTATGCGTGGCACGACGGATACCCTGGATGGGTTCGAGATCACCGGGCGTATGCTCAAGTTGGGCCACATACATGCTGATCGTCTGGAGATGCTCCTCCGCTTCCTGCCGGAATATCTCGGCAGCTTCCTCCCCAAAGTCTCCGGCCATGGATGTGGCACTAGCAGGCGACGGCATCCAGGAGGCAACCGGCGCAGCAGAAAGGGCTACAGGTCCGGCTAGCCCAGGCGCCTCGACAGGCATAGGCGCTTGAGACAGCGCAGTAGAGACCGACTGACCAGTCTGAGCCGTAAGCGTCGTGGCAGGAGAGAAGGCCGGGGCCCCCGTGAGTTGATTGAGGAACTGCTGCCGCACCTCTATCTCGATCTCGCTGCGCAGCTGCGCCTCAAGGTCTTGTAGAGACTCCTGGGTATGCTGACCACTGACGCTCTCCTGCAAGCGCCGTTTCGCTTCGAATTCTTCGCGTACTTCACTGCGAATGTGTTGTTCCAATTCAGTGCGTGCAGCCCGCGTGACCGGGCGGTTCTCATATTCCTGGCGCAATTCTTCGCGTAGGCCCGCCTCGATCTCTGAGCGCAGCGCTGCAACATCTCCACGACGCTCGAACATCACTCGTTCCCGCAGTGTCTCCGCATCGCGATCAACGCGCATCTCCCAGGGTGTCCAGCCGGAGTCGTGGGTGAAGAGCTGGCCTGGCAGGTCGCCCTGCACGTGCTCCAGTACTTCGCCGCAGAGATCTATCGAGGCAAGCAGTTGGGCCATGCTCTCCTGCATCTGGTCATCGGTAATCTCCACATTTCCGGCCATCTGTGTCAGCAAATCAAGCACCTTCTTCAGCTTGCTATTGGCCACCCACATGACCGAAAGTGGAAGATAGCGCCTGACTTGCTCCGGGCTATTGCGCAGGTTGAGGCCCATCGCCCTGCCCGCCCATTCCTCCATACGATCAAGCGCATCCTTCGAGCCATCCAAAAATCCCTTAAATTCCACGCGCTGCGCTTCAACAATGGTAGCCGCCAGCCGCAACTGTGTGAGCGTACGTTTGAGCGTGGCAGCCTGCTCCTCTACCCTGTGCGCGCTCTCACGCATGGAGGTATAGATCTCGGCAGATGAATTACGCTCCTGTAGCGGCGTGGCCAGAGCAGGCGCGCCATCGACCGCCGCGGGCAACGATGGTTCTGGTTGAGACGCAGCATCAGCAATTGGCGCAGGAGCCTGTTGTTCCTCAATGATGATTTCAGGCGGGACATCGGCAGGCACTGGCAGAGCGAAATAGAGATCGTCTCCCAGGATCTCCGGCTCTTCTGAAATAGCGGGCGGTACCGGCAAAGCAGGCTCAGCAGGTGCCTGAACCACCGGGGTAGGCCGGGTATCTTCCCGGGTTGATTCTTCCGCCCCGGAAGGCACTTCAGCACTAACGGCCGGAAGTGGTTCTTCGGGCCATTCAAGCTCGTCACCTTCGGGAACCGGAGTGCGGAACGAAGCTAGCATTTCTTCGAGCGATGGTTCAGGCAGCGTTGAAGCAGGTGGGGGCGTTACCGCAATCTGCCCCTGCGCATCTGCCGGACTGCCAGCTTCCAGCCCCCGCGCCATCAATTCCATCTGCTCGCGATAGCGTGTATAATCCGCATCGTCCTCGGCGATGACAGCATTCTCGTCTATACTGCCATGGATGCCATCCACCAGACGATGAAGTCGCTGCAAACTGCGCTGCAGCAGTCCAAGCGTTGGCGCATCCAGTGGCGCGATATTATCCAGAACGTCGCCCAGGATATCCTCCATGCCGTGCGCTACGTGCGACAGGCCTGGGAAATCCATCATGGAGGCGGATCCACCGATGGTGTGAGTGCGCCGATAGGTCTCCTCAAGAGCCTCCATGTCATCAGTTGATTGCGTCAATCGTTCCAGGTTCGTTTCGATTTCGGGCAAATATGAATTGACCTCTTCGATGAACGAATCGAGGACAGAAAGTTTATCAAATGTATTCGACATGCTTCGCGCACCCACTCATTCTAGCTTCATACCGACGGATATCGATCTGAAACTGGCTTGCTACTGCCCAGGGCGTCCACCATTTTGATAGGGCCCCTGGTCCTGACTATACGCTTGCTGGCCCGGCTGCGAATTCCTCATGCGCGGGCGCGGGCCGATCGCCTGCCCAGACTGCCCAGATTGACCTGGTAAGGCAGAGAACGCCGACTGACCCGGCTGCTGCGACCCAAAACCTTGCTGGGGGAACTGCGCCGCTGATTGTGGAACCTGCGAAACTTGAGGAACCGCAAAATACGATTGATCATTTCCGAACGATGCATCCTGGCCAAAATCAAATTGCGGCTGCTCTTCAAAAGACGGCGACATATCAAATCCATCCATGTTATCGGAGCTGTGCCCGATTTCACCGTTGTACGGAGAAAATCCAGGCTGGCTCCCGAAGTACTGACCGCTGGCATTTACCGGCCCACCATATGCTCGGGCATCAAACCCTTGCTGCCCGCCAAACTGTGACATGCCCACGTAACTCTGCTGGGGAGCATATTCTTGCTGCCCATTAAAGCCAAACTGATACGAACCCGAGTTGCCCCTTTCAGCCGGTTGCGGCAGTTGAAGGAAGTCCGAGGAAAAGCCGGCATTCCAGTCGTTGTTTATCTCTAGATCTTGCTGGTAATACTGATCCCCCCCCGGCAAAGCCCCCACGTTTTCCATCCCCGGGAAGACCTCGACCATCTCGTTCGCACGCTCCGGCAGGCGGAACGTCGAGACCGATGCGCGCAACTGGTCGGCCAGCTCGGCCAGGTAACTCACACTCATCGAAGCTTCCTGCGTACCCGCGTTGGTCTGCTGCGTGATCTCCGAGATCTGGCCCATAGCGATGGCGACGCTTTCGGAAACCTGAGCCTGCTCATTGGCGGCGCGGGCGATGCCTTCGATCATCTGGGCCTGGCGTTCTACGGCGGTATAGATGGAGTTCAGGGCGCGGCCAGCTTCATCGGCGAGCTGGGAGCCTTTGACGACCCCCTGCGTGCTTTCTTCCATGGCAACGACAGCCTCGTAGGTATCACCCTGAATACTCTTAACCAGCGTTGCGATACGCTTGGTCGACTCTGTCGAGCGCTCTGCCAGCAGGCGGATTTCATCGGCAACGACGGCGAACCCTCGTCCATGTTCACCGGCCATGGCAGACTGAATGGCGGCGTTGAGGGCCAGCAGGTTCGTCTGGTCAGCAATGTCCTCGATGATGCGCACAATTTCGCCGATCTCGTTGGAACGCTCGCCGAGGCGTTTAATCTTCTTGGCGGTCTCCTGGACATTTTCGCGAATGAGCAACATACCCTCGATGGACTGCTTCACGGCGTCCTGGCCGGTGTTTGCGTTGTGCAGCGCATCCTGGGCGGCTTCAGCGCTCAAGCGAGCATTGCGGGCAACGTTTTGAATAAATATGGCCAGGGCTTCCACCGCCTGTGTTGTCTGAGAAATCTGAGCCACCTGGGTTTCGGATGCCGCGACCAGTTCGGAAGAGCGATCAAGAATGCGGCGAGTGCTACTTGTCACCTGCATAGCAGTCGCCTGTACGCGGCCGACAACTTTCGCCAGCTCTTCGATCATATAGTTGAACGAGTCGGCGAGCACGCCCAGGGTATCCGGCGTCACCTCTGCCTGAACGCGCAGGTCGCCATCGCCGACTGCACTGACCTCCTGGAGCAACTTTTCGATCTGCGCTTGCAGCGTCGCCGCATCTCCTCCGGCGCTATTCGCCGATGCGCTGCTGCCAACAAAATTCTGATTATCCAGGAGCGAGTTCAGCGACATAGATAGCATGGCGAATTCGTCATCGCCCACCACAGTCGCGCGGACGGCTCTGTCTCCTCCGGCGAAGTTGCGACAGACATCGACGAGGCTGAGCAGCCGATCCTGGATTCTGCGGCGCACAAAATAATTGACGATCAGCACCCCAACCAGCACAACCAGCGCAGCCCCTGCCGCCGCAGAGGTGAATGCCGTTGCATCCACCGAGCCTCGAATCACACCAAGAATTAAAATAGCCACTTCTGGTACGGCAAGCGACACGATCAGCCCCGTTAGCAATAAGGAGCTTATAGTCATTCCGCCCTTATCGGAGTCATTCATCCGCCAGACCTCCTTCCTGCGATGCAGGAGTTCTAGTGAGGTACGCTACAGGTACCCCGTCGTCATCATTGCAATGAAATGGGCATTTTTTACACATCAGGAATACCGCTGCATCCTCTCCGAGAAGAGCAATCGAGCAACATCTATCAGCATAACACTACGCTTTCCAACCAGCGCGTTTCCAGCGGCGTACGGCGCCATGCGCTGGGGAATATTCGCTCGCCGTGGATCGGTCACAATATCCGCAGAAGGGATAGGAACCATTTCACTCACGCCGTCCACCACCAGGCAAATCACCATTTCATTGTACCTGACCGAGAGCAGCCGCGTTCGTGGGTTGTATGGGAGAACTTCCAGGTCAAGAAACGCTCGCAGGTCTACAACGGAGGCGATCGACCCTCGTAAATTAATCACACCCTTCACCCAGGGAGCGACATTTGGGACAGGCGTCACGTCGGCCAATCGCTCTACTCCCTGGATATGCTCAGCCAGGATTGCCAGTTCACGATCCAGGAGCGAAAAGATCAGGTACTGATCGCCGATGACAGTGGTCTCGATCTGCGCAACCGGTATTTCACCCGGATTGAGCAAATTCCCGGGCATTCCTTTGCTGGCTAACCAGGAAGAGGAGGCAGCACTCCCTGGAATCAGGGAAGAGGCCCCATCATCACGCCGCAATGCGCCGGAGGGTGATTGTGATTGCAAGCCTGCATTGCGCTGTAACATGCTAAACTCCCACCATTATACAAGTCGCCGGACGTTGCTGACCAGCTCATCCTCGTTGAACGGTTTGGTCATATACATATCCGCGCCCTGCCGCAGTCCCCAGGATTTATCCAGCGGGGTATTCTTACTTGTCAATAAGATTATCGGAATATTTTTGCTTGCATCGAGGCTTTTAAGCTTGCGACACAACTGAAACCCATTTTGCTTGGGCAACACGACATCGAGTACAATGCACTGAGGCCGTTCCCGAAAGACTTTCTCCAGCGCTTCGTCTCCATCGACAGCGGTCACCACATCGAAGCCGCTATTGCGCAGCGGAGTAGCGATCATTGTCAATTCGGTCCAGCTATCATCCACGACAAGAACTTTCTGCATCGTTCAAGTATACCTTTCCTATGTAGCAGCGCAACCCATTGCGCCGGACAATGGGAAAGATAGGCTATCGGCTAACGAGGAGCGCAGAAGAGGGGGAGAGTGAATACACGTTTTTAAACGCCCGGTACCTCAACGATACGCAATTACCCACGGCGCCTCAGTCGTGTGCGCATCCCCTCATATTGCATCGGCACGCGCTGCTGCCAGCCGACAAGGTGCTTTTTCACGGTACTCACCAGTTCAGCCGAGTCAAACGGCTTCGTGAGATATTCCGTTGAGCCGGCCAGCCTACCGCGCATCTTATCGAACAAACCATCCTTCCCACTCAGCATAATAATGGGTATTGAGCGAAACTGCAAGTTTTTCCGTACTATCTGGCATATAGTATAGCCGTCCATGCGAGGAAGTTGAATGTCCAGAAGAATAAGGGCAGGCATTTCATCAGCTACTGAGGTGAGTGCACTCAGACCATCCTCCGCCGTTATCACTCGAATTCGTTCGCGTCTCAACGTCATCTCGATAATTTTGCGAACGGTGGGGCTATCGTCAACTACCAGAACTGTCGGAATAGGTTCGATCATCTAGATTGACCTCCTTTGCGTTTCTGATGACCAGAGAGAGCTGCCCTCATTGTGGTGAACCGCGCCCCAGGGAAGCCCGGAGTAGTAGGCCGGGTCGGTTTGTGGGCCGCGTGCATTCTGGGTATGTTGCCGCGCGCGGTAAATCTGGTATTGCTGCATCTCCCGGTCAAGCTCCGTCAGGAAAGCTTTCCAGACCGTATTGAGCTGGCGACCTGTATGAAAATTGCCCACCTCATCATTCAAAAGCGTCGAAAAGACGGTGCGCAGGAAGGTTGCCAGGCCCCTGGCTGCTTCCCAATAAAACTCTTCAAGCTGCTCGCCTTTGACCAGGCGATCGAGATGCAGTATCTCTCGACAGTCAAGCTGTCCGTTGGCGAAGGTCGCCGTCTCCAGCATCGGGTACTGTTGCTTCGCGAGCAATTGCAGCGGTTGGGCAAAACGCCGCTCCAGATAGCGGATAATCTCAGGGATGGGTAATTGTCCTCGCCCGCGCAGGCTCTTGGCAAAGGTGCCGTGGTGGATCAGCAGCATATTGATCGAATCAGATAGGGTACGGATCAAGCCCAGGAGATGCTGCTCGGGCGTCTGATTCTGTTTCTGTTGAACCAGAGTGTGCTGTGATTTGATGATGATATTAGTCAGATCCTGTTGAAGCTCAGATTCGAGCGCGGTATCAACCACTTCGATCAGGCGCAATTCCACCAGGCGGCTGATGATGCGGGCGACGCGAGCTTCGGGAAGCATCAGCGCCAGGGCCATCCCCTGAAGCGGAACCTCGCCATTGGCCAGGCACAACACCTCAATGTGGTCCTGGTTGAGGCCTAAGCTGCGCACATCGTTGCTCACCTCGGGAAGCCAGCGTACCAGGGATGAGCGAGTCAAGGCGACCACGCCCATTTCCTCCCATTCATCTGCCTGGCGCAGCGCCTCAAGCAGCACGCTATCCACATCGAGCGGATGCATTCTACTTTCAAAAGAGATCACCTGGCGGTGGAAGGCAAATCGACCCTCGACCCAGCGCAGCGCGTGGCTAATGGACTGTGTGACCTCAAATTCGAGGCGCTGCTGCATTTCGGCCGGGCTCATCCAGCCTTGTTCCACAAGTACCCCCAGGGTTATCTGGAGATTATCCTGGGCGATCTCGCGAATTGCCTGCGCACGGGAGGGATCGAGCCTGTTGAGCAAGCAGAACATCGTGAGTAGATCGGGCTGGCCCACGCTATCCTCATGCAGAGCCACGATCTGGCCTTTTTTCAGCGCAATAGAAAGCGTTTCGTTCCCGGATTTAATAAACAGGGTGCCAGTTTTCCCACTCAGGGCCAGCATCTTCAAAATCGATTGCAGACCCAGGGTTTGCAGGTCTCCATCCATGATGAGGTCTTGCGACTCCATTAGCTCTTGCTTCCTTTATGTGATCTGGTTATTGCGCCAGGACTTGCTCAACAGCTTGCAGCAATTGTTCTACGTGAAATGGCTTCTCGATGAAAACGACCTCTTTCCCTTTCAAATAGTCGGGATGAACCGGCGACTCACGCCGTGGCAAGGCGCTGAGGACTACGAATGCCGGCACAATCCGATACCTGCCAGCCGACAGGCTGCGCATCACCTGATAGCCATTCATCCAGGGCATCAAGAGATCAGTCACAATACACTGCGGCTTCCAGATGAAGCACTGCTCCAGGGCTTCCAGACCATCTTTGGCGATCCGCACATCATAGATAGGCTCGCACTCCAGGCATTGCCGGATTGTCCTGGCGACCTCCGCATGATCGTCAACTACGAGTATACGAACCGACCCGGCGTGACTGTCTGCCGGGTGATAACCATTCCGTTCTTGCAGAGCGGCAAACGGCTGCTCACCCTTCAAGAGTTGCTGCATCACTAGTAAATAACGTTGAAGCAGGCTCATCTCGAACGGCTTATAAAGCAAAGCTACAGCGCCCAGTTGTTCAAGGGTAGAGCGCGAAACAGAATGACTACTCAACACGATGATGAGGGGCGCAAGTGACGCCAGCGCTACAGGCGGCAACTGCTCATCGTTATCTGTCAACAAGGAGACAATCTGGCTATTGACCCCTGGCAAGTCGGAGGAGCGAAGCATACCATCAAGATCGCATACTAACACATCCGCCTTTATATCATCCCTCCCATGCTGTTCGACCATCCTGCTTGAACAGGTGCGCGGCAGGATAGATGCACTATATCCCCACTGCCCTATGTTCGCGGCGAGAATTCGGTCAAAATGGTTTTGCTGGTGACTGGTGCCCCAGATGAGCACCTGCAACGTGCCTGTATCCAGGGAACCGGCATCAGAATCATACGCCATACCACCTGCTTCTGTACTCAGTATACCTCCACATGGCCGCTGTTTCATGCTTCCTCGCTCTCATTGGAAGGACCACAAACATCCCCATAGTGCAGTGTACGATAAACCACCAGGTCAAACCATAAAAAACCCGTAAAAAGCCGTTAAGATCGCGTTAAAATCGTCTCGTTCTCAGCCAAATTGCCCGAAAAACTCAAAATGAAGCGTTGATGTTGGCTGGCGAAGCCGAGTCAATGGTGCCCCTCTGCACCTGTACTTGAAAGACGTAGCCCACGCCAGGTTCCGTGAGTATATATCGAGGATGCGATGAATCCACCTCCACTTTTCGCCGCAGTTGCCGCACATAGACGCGCAGATAATCGGCTTCCTCGCCGTATTCCGGCCCCCAAACCGACCGGAGCAAGACACGGTGGGTCAATACCTTACCTGCATGCGCCATGAGCTGGTGAAGCAGTTCATACTCTGTAGGGGTCAACTTGACATCTTTCCCATTCACGAGCACCTGACGACGTGCCAGGTTGATCGAGATGTACCCATCTACCGTATAAAGCATTTCATGATGAGCAGCGCTCTCTGCCTCCTGGTTCGCGGTACGGCGCAGGCAGGCACGCACACGCGCCAGCAACTCATCGGTGCTAAATGGCTTGGTTAAATAGTCATCCGCCCCCCGGTCTAGCGCCTCCACCTTTTGCTTCTCCTCGGTTCGCGCAGATACAACGATAATTGGAATCTGCGTCCACTGTCGTACCTGCGAACACACTTCCATTCCATCGACCTCGCCAGGCAGCCAGAGATCGAGCAGGATCAGGTCGGGCTGCTCCTCTCGCACCAGTTCAATAGCACGTTTCCCATTGTTCGTGACCAGGACATCGAAGCCGCTTACCTCCAGGTTGCGCTGCAAAGCACGCTGGATCGGCGGATCGTCTTCAACAACGAGTATGCATTTTCCCTTCTTCATCATTAGATCCTTACACGAGAATGGGTAAAACAAAGACAAAACTGGCTCCGCCGTCCGGGGCGGTTTCGACCCAGATGCGCCCCTGATGAGCCTCGATGATACCCCGGCAGATCGCTAATCCGAGCCCGGTATGATCATCCCGGCTGTAAAACGACTTGAAGATGCGTTCTCGCTCGTCCTCCGGCACACCTTTCCCGTGATCGACAACCGAAACACGCACGTAGCGGGGGGAAGTTCCGAACGTTGTTTCGCCTGTCACATCGAGTGAAACGGCGCGGGCAGTCACCAGGACAGCCCTGTCTTTGGGGTTGTGACGAGCAGCATTCTCCAGTAAATTATAAAATACGCGCTTCATTTGTAAATAATCAACGAACACAAGCGGTAGCTGCGGCTCGAAGTCGGCTTCAATGTGACGGCCGGGAACGACGCGGTTAATGTGGGACACAGCGTTATGCGCGATCTCAAGCAGGTCACACCACTCCTTTTCCAGGGCGAGCGCGCCCATCTCGATGCGCGACATCTCAACCATCGCATTAATCAATTCATGCAGGTGATCGGCTTCCGAGTCGATGTCTTCCAGCATCTCCTGGCGCACTTTATCGTCCCATCGCACACCGGGCTGCAATAAGCCGCTCACGGCAGCTTTGATGGCGGTCAGCGGCGTGCGTAGATCGTGCGAAACGGATGAGAGCAGAGCCGACTTATTGCGTTCATCACGTACCTGTTCGGTAATATCGTGAATTTGTAACGCGTGAGCGATCAGCTCATCATACTGGTCATACAGGGCATAGCGCATAAACTGGTAATGGCGATCTGAGGGAGCGTTATCAAGCGTCATCAAACGAGTCTGAAAGCCGCGCGCATCCGCTATGCCACTCGAGGCTTCTGGCAGAGTAGAAAGGCCGCGCTGGCCTCCACCCTCTCTCACGCGGATTTGACGCACCTCCTCTGCCGCGATAACGCAGCGGAGCGTCTGGGCGGGCAAAGGATTGAGCCTGGGAACCTGGGCTGCCGGAGGAACACCGGCAGCGCCCTCTGCCATTAGCTTCAACAGCCCTGTGTCCTGTTTCTCAGCAATGTCGGGTCGCTCAAACTCTTGCAGGTAAGCAAGCGCCTCGTTGCGATTGCGGATACGCGGCAATAATCCCGCCAGGGTCTCCTGCAATCGCAACACACCCTGGGGTGAGCCAGCATCAGCGTCCGATCCAAAGAAGTGGGCAGGCATAGACAGATTCCCCACGGCATCGAAGTCCAGGCGGATCCCACAGAGAGCTTCTGCCGCGGGGTTCACATAGATGCACTGTCCATACAGGTCCACGATGAACCAGGGGTCTTGCATATCGCGCGTCACCTGTTCGTACAGGCGCGGTATGACGGAGGCGTTTCCGCGCGCCAGCACTGCGCCGGGGTCGAGCGCTGCGATGAGTGCGGCGCCGACATTGCCGAGCAGGCCGGCACGCGCCAGAGCGGCCTCAGTGGTGCGCAAGAGGGCGGCAGGGTCGCGCTCTTCAGGCAATGAGGGGCTTATTCCGACTGTTAACGAGGACGCGCTACCAGCCTCCATCTCAACCGGTCGGCGAGGAATACTACCCTCAGTTTCGTTCAGCCGTTCCTGCTGTAATGCAACGGATTCCTGGCCGTTCTCAAGCTGCGGAACCTGATCGCCTGGCGCCTGCATATGGCCGTCTGTCTGAGCTGGGGCCTGAGCCGTTTCATCAGCGAGCACTCCAAGCATCGTCCGGAGGTCGCCCTCGCTGCGCGAAAGTAAATTTTCGCCAATAAATCTAAGCAAGCTGCTGAAGCTGATGTTAAAATTGCGCTCCGTCTCTTCGCGCACCTTCTTCAAGAGGCGCAGTTCCTCGTCCTGAGTCAACTCCTGCCGGTTGGTCTTCTCCAACAGCTCGATAGCATCTTGAAAGCGCTGGCGCTGGCGTGCAGATTCCAGCAACATGCCATGGTGAATCGCAATGGTAGCCTGGCTGGCAAAGAGCGAAAGGATATCGGCCTTGAGGGGCGTAAAGCCGCCCGGCTCAGGCGAGAGTAAGAGCAAAGCCCCAAAGACTGTCGAGCCCACGGCCAGGGGATAGCAAAAGATGGAGCGCATGCCAAGCTCGCTGGCCAGTACGTGGCTATCATAAAAGTAATCATCCTGAGCAATATCGTTCGAGACCTGCGGCTGGCGGCGGCGTAATGTTGCACCAATGATTGAAGCATCGCTCAACACGTGTTTGAGACCGATGAGAGAGCGCAGCATGTCGACCTCCAGGCCGTGCTGTGCTTCCAGACGAAGCTTGATAATGCTCCCTTTGCCGGGTGAGCGCTCCACTGTGACGATAGCCGAGGCGACGTTCAAGGCTTTCGCGATGCCATCCACGATCCGATGCAGGATGGTTGGCAGATCCATGGTAGAGGTGAGGGCGATGGAGACCTTTTGCAGCTCCTGGCGCTGCCTGTCCTGGATTTCGACGCTTCCACCCACCTGTGCGCTTTCGATTGCTGCGGCGAGCACCTGCGCAACGGCATGAACGATGCGCAGCCTGCGCGCATCATCATAGGCGTGGATATCAGAGCTGCCCAGTTCGAGCGTTCCCAGCACGCGCTCACCTACGCGTAAGGGCGTGATCAACGTCGCGCGCAACTGCGGGTGGCCACTTAACGCATCGCCGCATTCCGCCGGGGAGCCGTCCAGGCCAGTGGGGTAAGTGTGGATGAGCATTTCGCGCATTACAGCGGCAATGTTTTGATCATCACCCGTAGGCGGCATATTTTGTGTATCGTCGCCCTCTGAAGCGGCCAGAGCAAGTTGAGGGAGCGCATGACTGTGAGTCTGCAAGACGTGTTCCAGCATGGAATCGGCGAAGGGGTGCTGGTGATGGTGCGAGACCCATCCCTCTGCCTCATTCGTGCAGACGGTCACACGCACAGCCTGGCGATCATACCGCAGCAGGACCACCCCGAAGAGATCAAAAGGAAACGCCGGGGCCAGCTCTGAAGCGAGATGCGCATAGTCCGCCTTCGTCCCGCGCACATTCGAGACGATGCGCGCGACACGCTCAACTATTGAAAATGTATCTTCTTTCAGTGTCGTTTGAATCTGGGCCTCCATGTAGGCCTACCTATGTAACTTCTTGCAAAATATCAACTCGCCACTGCGAAAGCAGCTCGACGATGTAAGGATAAACACAACAACATACGGATACACATTGTAGCATATGCCGCATGACAATGTTAGTATATAAAAGCAAATTGTTCAAAGATCAGGGATGCGTAGCCCAAAGGTACCTGTATTGTACCATCCCCGATCCCACATCATATCCCTTTAGGTACCGGATTAACCAATATCTAGTAGGACAAACGTCTTATATAGAGTACCACATCATTAAGATCGTAAACGTCATTTGAGGCATACCCGCATGTTATCAGTATTTGAGCACACCCTCTCTCAGCAGCAGCGCATGAGTTACGCTAGGCCCACTAAAGAAACAGGCTATGGAGGGTTTGACGCATATCCCGTCAGCTCAACATACCCTTCGCCACTTGTTGCGCTCCCCATCAACTGGCCGGTGATGCTGACCGCGCCTTCCCAATAGGTGTTTCCGGTTGACTGCTGTACGACCAGTTCCTGGTCTTTGAGTTCTGGCTGCAACGTCAGGGTTGCCTGCAGCGCCGTATCGCGAATCTGAACCAGCCACCCGGAGGGATACGTTGCGCCGGTTACGGGACTATGCCAGTGATCGAGCACCTGAATATGTAGCGATTGAGGTGATAGGAGAATCTCCTGCGCGTCGGGTTGGATAAAGCCGGCGTAGGTTGAGATGACTTTCCCCGCGGCGTCGCGAATCAGGTAGAGCATCATTTCGGTATTGTTCTTGAGCTGGATGCTGAACCAATCCCAGCCACCACCGCCAAGTGTGACAAAATTGCCCCACTGGTGGTCCATCCAGGCCTCCCCAATCACGTTGAGCGTTTGACCATGATCGATCAGCGTTCCCAGGACAGCCATGCGCGTTCGTGAATAATAATACGAGAAGCCACCCAACCCATAGGTGATAAGCCCATTACCGTTGTGCAGTGCGGGTGGCTTCAAGCCGTGCAGATCGACGCGCAGGCTGTAGTTCGTCATGCTGGCCGCCAGGTGATCCAGTCCATTCATGCCACGCATCGACCAGTCGCCGATGCTGATGTCAAAGCCTGTCGTGGTCGTGCCGTTAGGCAAAACGGCGTTGACTTCGGTTTGGCGGCGCTGGTCAAAGTGGAAGACGCCACGCGTCACATCGGTGATGGCGAAGTGTGCGGCATAAACGGGGGGGAAATCGGCGCGCAGCACCTGGAAGAAGACCAACTCGAAGCCATAGTGACGAGGCTGGCCATCAATCGTCGCGTTCAAATGCCCGGTATAATACCACCACTCTGTCAGGTCGCGGTGCGGCGCTTCATCCTGCGGGAACCGCACAGGGGGCAACAGCGTCTGAGTAGGCGAGGTAGTCACAACCGGAAGCTGAGCCGTCGTGGAGGACAGGCCGGGAAAGCCACAGGAAGTCACCAGGAGAGTTAATAATGCACATATCGGCAAAAAGACAAGTGGAAGCCGGGCGGGGGCAAGCCCCGCCCCTACATGTTTTTTTGTTGGACGAGCAATGTATGAATCGAGCTTCATCGTTTCCCTCCTACCCCGGCATCTTCTCCCTGTGCAATGGGCCTGCTATGCTGATCCAATAGATCTGGCGCTTCCTCGCTATATCCTTCGCGGAGCGCGAAGGGGTGGCGCTGCACTCCCACGAAGGGCAGCCACCAGTTGACGTTGCCGAGCAGCCGCATCGTAGCCGGAACGAGCAGGCCGCGCACCAGCGTGGCGTCAAGCGTGACCGCCAGCGCCATACCAAGCCCCAGCGCCTTGACCAGCACAACGTCGGCGGTCGCGAAACAAGCGCTTACCACGATCACAATCACCGCCGCGCTGGTGATGATGCCACCGCTGCGCTGCAAGCCCAGCGCGACCGCGCGCGTGTTATCCCCCGTCTGCCAGAACGCCTCCTGGATGCGCGACAAAAGGAAGACCTCGTAGTCCATCGAGAGGCCGAAGAGCGAGCAGAAGAGCAGGATGGGGCTGGACGCCTCGACAAAGCCCAGCGGTGTGAAGTTCAGCAGCGAGTGCAGGAACCCGTCCTGGAAGATGACCACCAGCATGCCATAACTCGCCAGGATCGAGAGCGTATTCATCAGAATAGCCTTCAATGGTAGAACGAGCGAGCGGAAGAAAAGCAGCAGCACGATATAGGTGGTGAGTGCCACGATCAATGCGGCTATAGGAAAGTCGCTGTAGAGCGATTGCACATAATCGATGTTGCCCGCCGTTCCGCCAGTGACCAGGACCGTCATGCCATCGCCCGGCGGCGTATTGCGGATCGTCTGCACCAGTTCGACCGAGTGCTGATCGAGCATGGTATACTTGCTGATCACCTGGATCATGGCGGTATCGCCAGAGGCATAATTTTTCAGGAAAGCCGACAGGTAAGGGTCCGTGACAAGCTGGGGGTGCGCGTAGAGCAACTCGTACTGATCGAGTGTGAAACGCGGGTCGGCGCTGACAATACTATCGACGCGCGCGACGCGTGGATCGGCCTCGACGCGTCGCACATAATTGTAGAGGTTGCGAATATTGTCCGGGGTCAGCACATTACCCTTCGTCTGCACCGCCAGCAGGATGGGCGTCGTTTCCTGTGCGTCAAAGCGACTGTTGAGCAGGTCGTAGGCGGCGCGCGATGGGACGTTCTCCGGTAAGATCGAGGCGTCGGGAGCAGAGAAGCGCACGCCCAGGAACGGCAGTCCAAGCGCGATCAGCAAAAGCAGGACAGGTAGAAAGATACGCACCGGGTAGCGCATGACGAAATTCGAGAGACGGTACCAGAAGCCATGCTGCGCCTCTCGAATGGCAGTCTGCGCGGAAGCGCGCCCGATGCGACGCAGGCGTACGGGAAAGGCGTTGACGTGCGTTCCCAGGATAGCAAGCACAGCGGGCAGCAGCGAAATGGCGGCGAAGACCGCCATGAGCACCACCAGCACACCGCCAAGGCCGACGGAATGCAGCATGTTGATGTGGAAGAAGACCAGACCGAGCAGGCCAATCGAGACGGTGAGGCCGGAGAAGGTGACGGCGCGCCCGGCAGTAGCGACGGTGATAGCGACGGCCTCCTCGACGCTGTGGCCGCGAGCGAGCTCTTCACGGAAGCGACTGACCATAAACAAAGAATAATCGACGCCGAGGCCAAGACCGAAGAGGGTAGTGATATTCAGCACGAAGATGGATAGAGGCGTGATCTGACCCAGGCCGAAGATCAGGGCGAGCGAGACGACCACTGCTCCCCCGCCGACCAGTGCGGGCAGCATGGCCGCGACCACCGAGCGAAAGACAAGCAGCAGCGCGATGAGTGCGAAGGGGAAGGCCAGGATTTCCGCGCGGCGCAGGTCATTTTCGCTCACGGACTGGATATCCTCGTAGAAGACCGGGCCGCCACCGATGCTCGTTTTCAGGTCAGGAACAGGTCGCAGGCGACGCTGCAGTTCCGGTAGGAGCTTTGGGGCGCTGTCGGGATCTGGTTTGAGCAGTACGTTGACATAAGCGGCATGGCGGTCGATTGAGATCTGGCGGGGGTTATCGACGAAGCTGATTATAGATGAGACCTGCGGCATGGCACTCACGCCGGCCAGGGCAACCTGGGATTCCTGCACGAACTGCGGGCTGTCAGCCGTGTAGCGCTGGCTGGTGAAGATGACCTGCACAATCGTCTGATCGAGGTGCAGCTTCTGCGTCAGCAGTGTGATGGCACGTTCCGATTCGGCATCCGCGCTGACAAAGCCGCCCGATTGCAGCACACCGCTGGCCTGTGGAGCAAAGGGCAGCGCGATCCCGACAACAACCAGCCAGAAGCCCACGATCAACCAGCGATAGCGCGTGGCCAGCTTGCCAAGACGGTAAAACATCAGAAATGCCTTTCTAAAATCGATACTATATCATCCGCCGTTTAGCACTTACACAAATATGACTCTAGCCCCATCACGTAAGGGTAATGCTTATTGCACTACTCGACTGCAATGCCGGTATGTAGTATGATGTGGTACACCTTTAACATACATATAGGCCTGATTTACACAGATGGCAAGAGGATATATACGCTCGAGCAGGCGAGCATGAGAGCAGACAAGAAATATGGCAAAACAAACTTCCGCCGGGCAGCAGAGCAAACCCGCTCCGAAGGACGAGGCGATCAAGGTCATCGCCATAAACAGGCAGGCTTATCACGATTACTTTGTGGAGGAAACCATCGAAGCGGGCATCTCGCTCGTCGGCACCGAAATAAAATCGATTCGCGAAGGCCGGGTCAACCTGCGCGGTTCGTACGCGATTGCGCGCAACGGGGAGCTGTGGCTGGAAAACGCGCATATCGCCGTATACGAACACGGCAACCGCTACAATCACGAGCCGCTGCGCAACCGCAAGCTGCTGCTGCACAAGCGCGAGATCGAGCAGCTCCAGGCAAAAGTAGCGACGAAGGGGCTGACTCTGATCCCGCTCAAGCTGTACCTTAAGCACGGGCGAGCCAAGATTGAACTGGGGCTGGCCCGCGGCAAGAAGCTGTACGATAAGCGCGAGGCCATCGCGGAACGCGACGCAAAACGCGAGATGGAGCGCGTGATCCGTAAAAGGTAGATCGCATAGAAAACTATTACCCGATTGTCGTGATCTGTGGTTCAGGTCTGCTAGTTTCCGTTTGAGGAACATCCTCCGCTTCAGCTTTATACGAATACTGTTCGGCGCGACCTCCAGGGAAGAAGAACATAGTTGCCAACCCAATCACGGCAAGCGCGAACATGAGGGCGTACACCCAGGAGAGGCTCTGTGCTAAGGCTGTCTGTAGCTGAGTCAGGAAGTCTACCGGTAACGCCTGGCGCACATCGGGGGTAAGCAGCACATTGGAGGGAGCCATATTTTTCGGCAAATGCGCCACGACCGCAGGATAACGCGCCAGTATGGGCGCGAACCGTACGGCCATCTGGAGATTGAGGATAGTTCCCATCAGGGCAACGCCAACGGTGCCGCCGATGGTGCGAAAGAACTGAGTTGAAGCAGTCGCGACTCCCCGGACATTCCATGGAACAGCATTTTGTACGGAGATGATAAAGGCAGTACTCATCAAGCCCAGGCCGGTTCCGATCAAAACCATCGCGACCACAATATATGGCAGCGTTGAACTCGTCTGTAGCAGCATCACCAATCCAACGCCGATGGCGACAAGCAACGCGCCAATAACCGCTGTAAGACGATAGCCATAGCGCAGAATCATTTTCCCACTGACCGTCGCGGCAATCGGCCACGCCAGCAACAATGGCCCAAGTGTGACTCCAGCGCTGGTAGCGGTTCCACCTTTGACGCCCTGCACGAACAATGGGACATACGAAGTGATCCCGAACATGACGACACCCAGGATCACGCCACCGATGCTGGCAATGGCGATGATGCGGTTGGTGAAGAGCGTGAGTGGCAGAATTGGCTCAGGAGCACGCGCTTCCTGGAACAGGAAGAGGGCAATCAGGGCAACGGAAAGCGCAAACAAACCCAGGCTTGGCACTGAGATCCAGGCCCAGGCGACACCTCCTTGGAGGAGGGCGAAGAGCAGTGCAACAATGGCACCCGTTAGCGTCAGGGTGCCCACATAATCGAGCGAGTGTTTCTTGCGCTCAACGTTCTCTTTCAGGGAGACGATGAGCAGGAAAGCGGAGAGCAGGCCAAAGGGGATATTGATATAGAAGACCCAGCGCCATGAGAAGTGGTCAACGATTACCCCGCCGAGCGCAGGCCCAATGATGCTGGACAGTCCCCACACGCCGCTGAACAGTCCCTGCACCCGAGCGCGTTCTTCCAGTGAGAAAATGTCGCCAATGATCGTCAGGACGATAGGCAAAACCGCGCCTGCGCCTAACCCCTGGATGGCACGGAAAATGATGAGCTGCTCCATCGATTGGGCCGCGCCGGAGGCAATGGATCCGATGAGAAACACGGCAGTGCCAAAAAGAAAGAGCGGCTTGCGACCAAACAAGATCGGCAAGCTTCCCGTAGATGGGCACGGTAGTAGTGGACGTGAGTAAATACGCTGAGAACACCCACGAGTATAGTGTGATGCCGCCCAATTTCCCAACGATGCTCGGCAGTGCGGTACCAACGATAGTGGTATCGAGGGCTGCCAGTGACATACCCAGCATCAGGGCTATGGTAACAATAATTTTCGCTTTTTGGTCATAGATGTGATTGCCTATCTGGAGCTAGCTGTGTGGATAAATAACCGTATAATCATCAGAACACAGACCAAAGAGTAAATTATTCCAACAGATCAGCCATCTGGCTTATTCCGCAGGAGCCACGCGCCTTTCGAGGCTGAAGAGCGAGAGGAGGCAGATCAGCGCGATAAAAGCGAGGATCGCGGTCAGATAGATTAAACCATCGAAGCCCCAGACCTGTGCGAAGACCCCTCCCAGGCCATTGCCGAGCAACTGACCCAAACCCAGGAAGACAGAATATAAACCCATCAGCAATCCGCGATCCTTGGCCGCCTCCTCGGAGATATCGGCAAGGTAGGTCAGCGCGGCGGGCGCGAAACTGCTCTCGGCGAAAATGCCAACCAGCAGGAGCGCGATCCAAACTACCAGTAGCGGCACATTTTGAAAGCCGGTGTGGTTCAAACCGGCGATGGCGATGCAGAAGACGTAGACACCGGCGATGGAGGCCAGCATGAGCAGCAGACGAGGAGCGCGGTTCAAGAAAAACGCCCAGAAGAGCAGGCACAGGCCAAAAAAGAGGGCGTAGAGGCCCAGGATCAGGCTGAGGCGACCGCCACTGCCCGCGGCACTGAGGCTGCCCATCAAGTACTGGTGATGTTCGCGACGCGGTGCAGACAGCACAAAGGTGAGCTGCGAACTGAGCCATACGCCTACGAGCGCGCTGATGCTGATCCAGGCGGGGATGAAGATAAACAGGCGGGGCGTGCGGAGGACGCGCCAGTAGCGGCGAGCCAGCGCCTGTAACCTGCCGCGTTCGATCACCTGTCGCACGGCGGGGATCAGGAGCATGCAACAGGCTACCAGGAGATAATTCACCCCAAGCAGCACGAAGGCGTAGCGCCCGAAGCGGTCCCAGGCAAAGCCGCCCAGCACGACGCCGAAGGCGATGCCGCCGCTCGTCGCCAGTTCGTACAGGCTCATGAAGCGCATCCGCAGCGATTGATTCTGCGCGGTGTAGTCAGCCAGGTAGCCAAGCACCGCCGGCACCTGCATTGCGGTAGAGATGCCCGCCAGTAATTGCAAGGCCAGCAAATATGGGAAGGGGTTCGCAGTTGGAGTGAAGACCAGCAGGACAACCTGGGTCAGGCCAAACAGTGGGCCAATCGTGAGAAAGAGGCGCCGGCCCCAGCGGTCACCTAGAGCGCCAAATACGGGAGCGAGTGAGAGTTCGACAATAAAATAGGCCACTGAGATCAGTCCGACACGGATGTTGGTGATCGGGTGGCCACTCCCCACTGAAAGTTGCGCCAGAAAACGCCCAAGCACGATTGAGCTAGCCCCCGTATTGGTACGCAGGAGAAGCGTACCAAACAGCAGCGGGATCACCGAGCGGCTCGCCAGCCTCGAAAGCTTAGAGGGTTTCTCGGTCCGGTTGTTCCAGGGAAGAGAGCGCAAATTGACCTTTCTTTCGTTGATTTCGCAATGTTACCAGCGCGATGACACAACCCGTTAGTAACAAGATAATCGCTAACAACAACAAGAGCAGGTATAACGGACGCATTCCCCCAGTAGTGACCGCGGCAAATTCCAGCATCGCCAGAACATTCATAATAACTGTATCCTCTCCACGCTATGCCCCAAGATAAATCCAGGACTGCCCCACATGATTTTCAACGGCACATCGAAAACAAAAGTAACGAGAAGTAATAGATGTCCCAGCATTCCGGGACGCTTTACTCTACCCACGAAGAACGTGGTAAATGACCTACCATGTGAGCAGCTTTGGCCCTCAAATGTAAGGACTTGCCCTTCAAATGTGAGCAGTGCTATAAAACGAACCTGGGCAAACCGCTCCACATCTATTCATGATGAACTGTTCCTCTCGATCACTGCTAGCCTTAAATCCCAACACTCTGCGGCTCTAACGCAGCCTCTGATCTCCTTTCCGGGCAGCGCCAAGCCACAGCTAAACGCGGCATTGGCCGAAGCTCCCGTCGTCATGTGACGGCGTTTCCGAGGTCGTCGGAGCGTCCGGCCGCCAGTCGAGACCATTGGGCGATGGGACGTCCGTTGGTGCGGAGCTGGTCCCCGTTATCGTTGGTTTGCCAGCGTTGCGGCCAGCCGGGGGGCGAGTTCTCCCACGGCTCCTGGCGTCCGTAGACGGTGAGGTCCATGAGCGCATAGCTGTTGTCCATAGCCTCGACGCCGCGGATGGTCGTCCAGTAGGTTTCGAAGACGCGGTCGCCGTCTCGCAGGTAGCACACGAGGTGCATCATGCCGATCCGCCGCCCGACTAGCAGGACGTCGAGGGAGGCCTGTGCGGAGTACCACGGCATGTCCCAGCCCATAAAGTCGTGGTAGCGGACGCTTTCGTCGTAGGGACCCTGACAGAAGACCGCGTAGGTGATGTCGCGGGAATGCAGATAGGACAGCTCACGGACCTGCGATGTAACCCAGGTGCACCCCTCGCACTGTTCGGGCGCGGGTCGGCCAGGGTTCCACATGAAGTAGTAGGCGATGAGCTGTCGGCGCCCTTCGAACGCTTCGAGCAGGGTGAGCGGCCCGTTGGGCCCGATCAGTTGCGTGGTGGGGTCGACCTCGACCATCGGCAGCCGCCGTCGGGCCGCGGCGATCGCATCCCCTTCGTGGGTATGCGCCTTTTCCCGAACCCGCAGTTGGTCCAGTTCCGCCTGCCAGGTGGTTCGGTCAACCACCTCAGGCAGCCCAGAGGTGTCGAGGCCTTCTGCCAACGGTAACCCGACGTTCTTCGACTCATCCCACTGATTGTCATTTTGTTCACTCATTGGTGTTTCCTTCTTTCACTCGATCTCTTCTACCGTGTTTCTCCTCCACATCTTTCGGTCTGCACCACATCGGGCTCTTTGCTTATTCAACCCAAGAGCAGCGACTGTTTCACCAGGGACAAAAAGGTAGAAGTGGGATTGGGCTTCTGATAGAGCAAGGACGGCCATGGCGACCGCCCCTGCTCTATCACTATGATCGCCCCGTTCGTCATTTTCAGACGCCGACCAGCGTCTCTCCGCAGTCATCGGGGCAATCAGACTCTTCATCAACGGGGCGCAACTCCTTCTCGTAGGTTACGAGCTGCCGCACGCTGTAAATGCCTTCGCGATCATAGAGCGGTGCGGCTCCGACCAGTTGACTGGATTCGACGTCGAGATCGATGGCGAACTTTCCAGGATGGCTGGCGCTGTCGTCACCCGACTCAACCAGTTCCAGCGTCACGCGCCAGAACTCTCGAATCGAGAGGTAGCCTTCACGCTCGAACAGGCTGCGCGCCTGGGCATTGTTCGCGCTTACTACGCCCCGCAGGCTGACGCGCGCACCCGGGCAGGCATTATGCATGAGTTCACGAGCGCGCTGCTCCACCATGCGCAGCAGCAGCGTGCCGATACCGCGCTTGCGGTACTGTGGATGCACACAGATGAAAGTGTAGAACTCCTCGTGGTCTCGATGCCAGACGCAGGCGAAGCCGACGAACTGCTTTCGGCCAGTGGTGATGACCCAGGCATCGCTCTCCAGGTGAAAGCTGTAGTTCCGCCAGCGAGACGCCAGGTCTCGCGTCGAGCTGTCCGCGATCCCATGTTCAGCAATGTCACAGGCCGCAACCAGTTCGGCTATCGAGTAGAAGTCTTCAATCGTAGGTGTTCGCGCCACCAGATTTGATAACAAGACCGACATTGCAGTTTCTCCGTTCTATAGTCAATCATGAGAAGGAGTGGGAAGTGCGAGACGATCTCCCCTTTAGACCGCGATAGCCTGCGTACTCAGTTCGATACCGGCACGCAGCTCCTTCTCGTACGAGATGTATTCGCGCGAGACATGCATACCCGCGCGCTGGTAGAGGCGCGTTGCGCCCGTCAAGTTCTGCGAATCTACGCCCAGCCCAACCCTGCGTTTGCCGCGCCTGTAGAACTCTCCGAAGGAATGCAGCAGGAGCGCCATGCCGAGGCCCTGTTTGCGCCAGGGACGAAGCACAGCCAGTGTGTTCACCCAGCCATCGCCAAGCTCGTAGGAGCAGAGCGAACACCCGGCGAGCTGTTGGCCATCGAATGCCAGGAAGAAAAGCGTCGGGTCGAAGCCCTCGCGGTCGAGCATCCAGTGCTTCCACTCCTCGAAGTTGCCGGGCATGTGTCCGAAGTGATCCTCAAAGGCCGAATTCGACGGTCTTGAAGGTCACCAATTCATCCTGTCCCGGCACAAAGGTGCGCAGCGTGATGTTCTCCGGCCACTGCGGCGCAGGAGGCATCTCCTCCATGTCGATCTCCATGCGCCATGAGCGACGAATCTCCCGTAAGCCTGCTGACTCGATAAGCCGCCTGGTCGCCTCTGATCCACCGGCAAAGGTGTTCAATGTGACACGCACCTGGGGAGCTGCCAGCGGGATCTGCTGGGTGGCCCATTCCCCGACGAGTTCGTACAGGTATTCACCGATGCCGTGACCTTGATACCCAGGATGCACGCGAACGAAGGTAAAGAGGCGCGCGTGTTCCTTCTGCTCCACGTCGGCATAGGCGACGATCTGCCCATCACTCGCTTCGACAACCCAGGCATGCGTGTCCATCTGAAAGTTCGGGGTGGTCCAGAGGATCTGCAGATCCTCCAGAGTAATGTCCGGCCCTCCAAAGTCAGCAATATCGTTCAGTTCTATCAGGCGATGCACAGCATTCAGGTCGCCCATGTTGGACGCACGCACATGAAAGCCCTGCGGTAGTGTATCTTTCACGAGTTTCTCCTCACTAGTACTATTCTTTCTCTCACTCATCCTTACGGTGAACGTTGCACCCCTGTGTACTTACAGGTTGACGAACCGTTCACCGCAAGGATGCGGGTTATCCATTACGTTTGAGCTTGCCGGTACGCTTGGCGTATAGCTCGGCCCGCTTGAAGATGATGACTCCCAAGGGGACGCTAATGACGCCTGTCAGGATTAGCGGCCAGGTGTTGCTCCAGATTTCCGCAGACCAGATGACCTGGTTGCTCAGCAGAGCCGCGCGCAGCCCTTCCAGGACGTAGGTAGCGGGCGAGATGCGCGCCAGCGGCTGCATCCATCCCGGCAGGACATTGATTGGATAGTAGACGCCCGAGATCAGCAACAGGACGGCACGCACGATGTACGACATCTGCGAGCCGCGCTCGGTGAAGAGCAGCGGCAGCACCGACGCACCGATACCGAAGCCGATGAACGAGACACTGCCCATCAGCAACATGAATACGGCGGTCAGGTAGTTAGCATGGCTCAAATCGAGCTGGAAGAACGCCGCCACAACAATCAACTGCAGGAACGTGAAGAGCAGACCGTGCGCGATCGCGTACCAGCAGCTCCCGATGAGGTGCGTGAAGCGCGAGATCGGAGCCATGAAGGTGTGCTCGATGGTTCCCTCCCAGCGCTCGATGGTAATCAGGTCGGTGACGCCTTCGAAGGTCACACTGAGGTACGACCAGACCGCTGTGCCGATCATCAGGTATAGCACAAGGTAGTTGGTGTCAACCTTTGTATGCGTCAAGACCTGAGCCGCTTTCCCGATGTAAGTCACGCTCAGCGCGTTGACGATGTTATAGACCAACCAGACGACTTCCCAGGCCCAGTAGCGCTTGGTCAGGTTCCAGTTTCGTTCAAAAAAGGCGTATGATGCACGCCCTTTATGGAGCATCGATGACATGTATTTTCAACTCCTTACTCGTCCTCATCTTCTTTTTGGGCTTCGAAGGCTTCGAAGGCTTTTTCCCAGCTCCCGTAGCGTTCGATGTCGGTCTCGGTGATGAGATGAGCGACGGTATAGTGCATAAAGACTTCGTTCAACGTTATCGGCGTGGTGCGTTCGAGACGCTCCGAGACAGCCTGCTTCAGCTCATCAACTGTGCCCAGTGCGACGATGCGACCCTGGTCGATGATGGCTACGCGGTCGCACAGCGCCTCGGCTTCTTCCATGTCGTGCGTCGTTATCAGGATAGTGGCATCGTGATCCTGGCGCAGTTCCCGGACGAAGACCTGCACATCGCTCTTCGAGCGCGGGTCGAGGCCGGTTGTCGGCTCGTCCAGCAGCAGGACGATGGGTGCCGTCAGGAAGGCGCGCGCGATGGCAACCTTCTGCTGCATGCCGCGCGACATGTTCTCCAGCGGCTGCCCGATGCGGTCCTTTGGGATGCCCAGACGTTCCAGGATGCTGCGTATCTTCGCGCGCGCCTCTGCGCCGGGCATGTTATAGAGCCGGGCCGCGTAGATCAGATTCTCCATCGGCGACAGCTTCTTGAAGAATGACGCTTCAACGCTGACGCGATTGATGAGCCGCTGCACCATGCGATCGTCCCTGACTACATCGTAGCCGAAGATGCGCACCGTGCCGGTGTCCGGGATGAGCAGCGTCGAGAGTATGCGCACCAGGGTGGACTTGCCCGAGCCATTTGCACCCAGGATTCCCACGATCTCCCTCCTCTTAACGGTCAGCGTCACATTGTCAACCGCGCGCACCTCGCGCTTCCCTTCCTCCTTACGCCCCATTCCCAGCCGGCGAAACAACGGCTTTGACTTTTTGAATATCTTAGAGACGCCAATGATCTCGACGGCATATTTATTTGGATCTATCTCGACACCTTCCAGTAACCGAGTTTCTTCAAGAGCTTGAATCGCCATTTTAAATTCTCCTTCTAGAGAAGTGTACACCGCTATTCCTGACACCCACTGTCAGCTAATGCCCGGATTTCATACACTTGTTCCAATCCTTTCGGGGACCATGAATAAGACGTAACTACGACGACCGAAAAAAGAGCAATAAAAAACCGTGGGACTGAATTTTCGTTTGCCTCAGTCACCCACGGTTAAGGGTTTTCTTCACCTGTTACCTATCATCATCGAAGATAGGTGGAGACCCCCTGGAAATGGGTATACTGCGGCCATGGGCGAAGGCCAAACGAGGCCCGGCGATGCGCGAGCCAATTCCACACTCGGTGATGCCGGTGCCGTACTTCACCCCGACGGTGGGCACAGTCTGGCCTGGCAGGCCACGCAGGGCAGAATCATAGCGCAAGCGGGTCACGAGATGGGCGCTGCCCATCGTTCTGGTCTGGTTTTCCATGCCCAGCCGTCTCCTTTCGTAAGATTTACGAAAAAATTGCTATTCCAGGCACCTGGCCTGGAGTAGCGCACGTTGAAACTTATCTGTATTCCTACTGTAGCGAGTATACGGAATCGCCTTGCGCTTTGTCAAGGGCTCTTTGCACATTTTACCGACTTTTAACCTGGCAAAATTGCAAGGATTCGATCTCGCAATCATTAATACGCAGCGAGATACATTTTTGGGGGTGCGCTTTTGTTCGTGCGAAAATCGTCTCAGGGGCGATTCAACGCTGCGCTTCTACAGACCGAGATCATCGTCACGCAATACGAGAACTTCGGTACGTCGCCGCCTAACTTTTGTACGGCGCTTCTTGATAACTTTGCTGATGCCCTCGGGGATTTTGCGAAGGAAGTGAGGATGCCGCAGCGCGTACAGAAAGAGTCGCGGCTGGAGCGTTTTCCACAGGCCGGGCAACTGGCCGACTTCTCCCGTTCGCTGCGGGTGATCCACGCTGGCGGGATCCGCCCATCGTTCGCGAACATAGATGTCGCCCAGGCGCTCGATCGTCACCGATGAATCCGGCACCGTTTCCGACAGGGCATGCACATATTCATAGGGTGTTTGGGACTGGCGCGGCGAGATACCGGCCCAATTTGCCAACATTGACATGCGACCAAAGAGCTGCGCGGCAAGACCATGGCCGCGGAAGAGGCGCCGCCACCAGAAGTTGAAGTAGAGCAACCCGACCAGGATGAAGAGGAAGAGCACAAGTAATACAATTCCGACATCCTGACGCACCTGGCTCCCGACATCACCCGAGCCACCGCCCTGCTGACCGGGCCCGCCGCTCCCTTGCAGGTTGAGATCCGGGCGCGGCTTTTTCGGGGTGACCCCTGGCGTAGTGCCGTTGCCGCTAACGGTGCCAGTCGGGGCAGAGGTGACTGTATGTAGGGGACGCGTGAAGGTAGGAAAGGACGCTGAGGGTTCAAAGTTCACCCAGCCGTATTGGGCAAAGTAGATCTGCGTCCAGGCGTGGGCATCGGAGCCGCGAACGATCCATTCATGCGTTTTCTGGTCGAAGGTACCGCTGGTATATCCGGCCACGACGCGCGCGGGCATGCCAAGTTCGCGTGCCATGACCGCCATCGCGGTAGCAAAGTAGTTGCAAAAGCCGCGATTATTGCTGCGGAACAAGAACCAGGACACAGCCTCCTGGCCGGGCGGGAGATTGACATTCGTACTATAGCTATAGTTTTCGCGCAGGTAGTCTTGCAGGTCTACCGCCATATTGTACATGTTTTTTGCACCCGACGTCGCTTTTTGTGCCGTCAGCAGGATATTGGGATCGAGGTTTTTGGGCAATTGTAGATACGTACTCAGGATGTTCGGGTCATAATAGCCCAAAGGCGGCTCCACATCAGGTATCTCAGGATTGGGCGTAAAGGTAGGCGCATCTTTCGGCAGTGGAATAGCCTGTAAGGATGCGACATCGGCTGCCGAGACGAAGGATGTGACGTTATACAGGTTGCCCGCCGCCAGTTTGCCGTTGGCGCGCAGCCAGGTGAGCACCGAGCCATCCGATTTCCGCACCACAACCTGGACCGTTTGATCGGTCGAGGCTAGCTGCGAAGCTCCGAGCAGGTAAGCGTTCTGCTCGCCGGGCGGGTTGATGACTTGAATCTGCTGTTTGATGGAGCGCAAGCCAGTCGAGGAATCGTAGTTCAAAGTATCCGGCTTGAGGGTATAACTCTGCGTTGGCCCATTCAACCAAACTCTACCATCGTAGGTGTCGTAACTGAGCGATTCGAGATACTGAGAGCCATCGTCGGATTTCACGCGAAAGACGATATCGTTGGTGAGGTTGGGATTGCCGCCCAGCACCAGGGTATCGGCGAAATTCCCGTGATTTTGCGGATTATAGCCGCCGGTGACGGAAATCAGGCGATTCCAGTCATTCTGAAGCAAGACCCAGGGGTTGTTGTCGGCGCTCCATATCTGCGACGCCGCGTCACTTATGTAGCCCGAAGGCAGCAGCCAGGTGAGAATCAGAATACCGATGGAGATCATTGCCCCGGCCTGCATAAACTCCCAGCCCAGGTCATCAGAGGTGCGCAGACCCATCCGTTTCCAGCGAACCGACGATTTATACAGGTTGAAGCGCAGCAGAAGAAGTAAGGAAGCGACCAGGAACACGACCAGAAACACGATATAGCCGGGATCGATATTGCTCAGGTTGATGAGCAGCACGACTGCATTGGCAAGAATCAGCAGCCAGGGGCTGCGCGTGCGGTAAAGTAGCCACGCGCTGGTATAAGCAAGCAAGAAGCCAAGCGCGGTGATGAAAAAGAGGAATATAGAGTCGGCGGTGCTCGTCCCCCCGTTGATGGCCAGCGCCACCCACTGGCGCATCACACCGGCGAGGACCGACAGGTTGCCGTTATAATCCGCGCCCGCCGTTTGCCAGAAGGCTAGCAGCAGCCCGATAATGAGTGCAAGCGGATGTACGAGCAGGCGAGGCAAGCGCCGCTGCTTTGCCGCAACTACTCCCAGCAGCAAGCCAAGTGCGGTTGTGAGCGTGAGAATGCCGAGGTGATCCACCCAGCCGGCCGCCTGCACGCTCCAGATGGCGCTATAGACCACCGTAATAAGCAGGAAGAGCGAGAACCAGCCTTCCGCCAGTCCAAGGTGCACATGAGAGAGCAAGTTGCGTGGCTGTAAAGGATGCTTATTATCAGACCCCCCGGCGCTCCGGCGCGGCTCGCTGATGATTTTGGAGAGTCTCTCTATAGATGCATCCTGCATGGATGTACCTCCGCAGTGTCAGGTGCGTAGCGCGTAGCGTAGCCCGCCGAGGTCTTTTTCAAGCGCCTCGGAAATGGAAGCCCCGCTTTTGACGCGCAGCACCGGAATGTTGGCGCCTTCGAGCAGCGCCAGCGTATCTTCATCTACAGGTCGGTTGTCAAAGGATGCCGGGTCTAATGCGACGACGGACACCTGAACACCCCGGCGTTGCAGGTGGCGTACGCCCTCGTGCCAGTCGCGCGAGGTAGACGGTGTGATAATAACTGCCATAGTATTGCGTCCAAAATGGATCGCTTCCAGGGCCAATGCCTCTTTTAAGTCAGGCCCCACGCCCGCGTGCACAACCGCGAGCATTTCAAGCACGCGCTCGAGCTGGCGTTCGCCACGATCCAACGAGAGGAACTCGCGGTGCTCGGCGTTGACGATCATGCCCAGCGAGAGATCATGCCTCAGCAGGAAGTTGGCGATGGTCGCAGCGATAGTAACACCATACTCCTCGGTTGACTCTTCGCCAGTGCCTGCCTGCACCTCATCGTGCAGATCGAGAATGATCCAGGCATCCATGGCGGGATCGAGGTCAAATTCCTTTACCATAAGCTTACTATAATGTGCGCTCGAACGCCAGTGTATGCGGTTGAGTGCATCGCCAGACATATATTCGCGAATGGTGTTGGCGTTGGTGGTAGTTTGCAGCGCGCGGCGCGAGGTGCGCCCGCGTCCGGGCAAGCCTCCGGAGAAGAGTACGAAGCTGGTGATGGGCAGCACGCGTGGCAACACAAGTAATTCGCGCGGCTCGGTGAGAGGTATGCGCCTGCGGAACATGCCGAACGGGTCGCCGCTCGTAGCAACCACCGGACCGAGCTGGAAACGCCCGCGCTGCCTGCAAACGGTGCGCGCGCGCCAGGTGGCTCGTTTGCGCCCACCCATGCTGGCAACGTAACCCGCACGGTGGCCCGGAAGCGTCGAGCCATCGGCGATCTGCACCCACAGCTTTGGAAGCGTACTCTCGTTATCCAGCATAAGGCGCTCCTCGAAGGTCTCGCCAACCTGCACGCGCCCGGCGGCAGCGGTGCGGCGAAAGACCATGTGGCGCAGGCTATAACGCGACCACAGCCATGCGATAATCAGCAAGCAGAGCAGCACGTACGTCAGGATGTATAGTGGGTGCCAGCCGCTGCTGATGGCGAAGAACGCCAGCAAGAGGACGAGAATGATCGCTTGCCAGGGTCGCATCGATCAGCGCCCCTTTCCACCGCCGACCCACGCGCCGGGTACTGGAACCGTTTGCAGGATTTCCTCCAGTATGGCGGTCGAAGTGATCGAGCGCACGCGGGCGGCAGGCGTCACGATGATGCGGTGCGCCAGCGTCGGTCTGGCCAGCAGCTTCACATCATCGGGGATCACGTAGCCACGCCCACGCATAGCCGCCAGCGCCTGCGAGCCGCGGTAGAGGGCAAGCGAGCCACGCGGACTGGCTCCCAGGTAGATGTTGGGATGGTTACGAGTGGCGTTGGCCACGGCAACGATATACTCGCGGATGGAGGGGTCAACGTGGATGGCACGCACCTGCTGTTGGATCTGCACGAGTTCCTCGGCGGTCATGATCTGCGACAGATCATCCAGCGGGTGATGGTACTGGTGTGTATCAAGGATGTTCATTTCGTCCGGCATCTTGGGGTAGCCGAGCTTAATATTCATCATGAAGCGGTCAAGCTGAGCCTCCGGCAGCGGGAACGTCCCCTCGTACTCGATGGGATTTTGCGTCGCCATTACCATAAACGGCTCCGGCAGATAGTGCGTGATGCCATCGACGGTGATCTGATTCTCCTCCATCGCCTCCAACAGGGCCGACTGAGTTTTCGGTGTGGCGCGGTTGATCTCGTCCGCCAGCACGATCTGGGCCATGACGGGCCCGGGCCGAAACTCGAAATTTCCGGTTTTCTGATTATAGATGGAGACGCCCGTCACGTCGCTGGGCAGCAGGTCGGGCGTGAACTGGATACGCTTGAACGTGCAACCGATAGAACGAGCAATGGCCTTCGTCAGGACTGTTTTGCCCACGCCCGGCACATCCTCGATCAAAACGTGCCCACGGCATATAACGGCGATCAAACTAAAAGCGACGGGTTCGGCTTTGCCAACAATGACGCGTTCGACATTACTCACAACGCGCTGAACAGCGCTGGCAAGGTCTGGTATAGACTGCATATAATCTCCCACACTGGTCGAGCCTGCTTAAATTTGCTCTAACCCATCATTCACTGTCCATAGTGTACCACGTGAGTATGCTGGCGAAAAGGAAAAAGGGCACCATACGGGCAGTACAATTGTCATGCATATATTACTACGTCATCGGGTCACGATTTATTGCACGAACTTTGAATATTCTAATGGACATTGCTGAAAAGATGCTGAATCCTCACCGGCCCTACAAAATTATCGCGCATTATGCTATCATTCAGCCATGATCGAAAACGCCAACCCTCCCACTGAAGAGCTACACGCCTGGGTCTACGGGCAGGTGCAGGGCGTCGGCTTCCGCTATTTCGTCGTGCGGGAGGCGCAGATGCTCGGCCTGCGTGGCTACGCACGCAACGAGAGGGAGGGCAGCGTCGAGGTGCTGGCGCAGGGGCCAAGACCGGCCCTGGAACGCCTGCTGACGCTGCTGCAACGAGGGCCATCCGCGGCACGCGTAAGGGATGTGCGCGTCGTCTGGGGCGAACCAACCGAGCATATCAGTGGATTCCATGTACGGTGGTGACTGCTCGACATGTGCACGCTTATCATGCTACAATGGACGCGCAGTTAACCCATGCGTATGAAATGTTTAAGAAGAGGAAGTTGATGATTGACCGCGAAACTGTAGAACACGTGGCGAAACTGGCGCGCATAGGCATGACCGAAGAGGATATCGAGAAGTTCGGCAACCAGCTTTCCGCCATATTAGAGCATATCGCCATCTTGCAAGAAGTCGATGTAAGCGGCGTCTCGCCAATTGCGCATGCCTCGCGCCTGCATTCGATTATGCGGGCCGATATTCCACAGCCTTCCTACCCGCCTGAGGAGCTACTGGCTAACGCCCCCGATCAGGAAGACAACTGCCTGAAGGTTCGCGCGGTGCTGGAGGAGTAGCAACAGTTGGGAAACCACGCTGAAGAGCGGGCAGGCCCTGTTAGAAGGGCCTGCCCGCTTTTCGGCATATCTGGAGATTCCTGTACCGCCGTGCCTAACACATTTTGGAAAGGCTCGTAAAGGTGCCCAGGTAGGTGTACAACCCGTTGATGGCCTGGGATGGTGACTGGCGAGCAAACCAGCTGTAGAACGCCACGTCCTGCAAATGGTCGCTGCTGAAGCCCTGCACGGTAAAGACCACTCCCACCAGCGGGTCGCCCACCTCTAGTGAGTTATTGCATCCATATTGTGGGGCAATTGGAGAAATCCAGTTGGGCACCACATTGGTGGTAAAGGGGTCGTTGAACCATTCAAGCATCTCATGGCTCAGCGCGCTGACATCCTCGCCAAACCCACCCTGAACGCCAGGATCAGCCTCGGTCGTCCAGATGTAGGTCTGCAGGCCGGCGCTGTTCGTGATGGCATTGTGATATCCGCCGATGCAGCAGTTAGCGAGCGTGGGAGCGCCATCGGACAGATAGACATTATGGGAGATGAAGATGGGTAGCATATTGGAGGTAAAATGCAGCGCGGTCAGCTCCGTCTGAAGCTTCGGGTCAAACCAGTTTATGTTGATAATCCCAATCAGCTTGCCGCTGGATGGATCTACGGACACCGCCCCGTCGGTTGCCGGTATGCTAATGCTCAGCGTACTGTGGATGGTAGGAGTTCCAACGAGCACATGGTAATTGGCGCTCGTGCTGTTGACATACTTCCAGAACTCCGCGCGCGCAACCGCGTCACCGTACTGCGTCGTGCCGCTGATAAAGGGAGCATTTTGAAACAGTGGTGAACCCGTTGTCTGCGAGACCTGTGATGTCCCGTCAAAGCTCTGTCCTCCTGTGAAGGTGAGTTTGAGCGGGACGATGGTCGCAGCCACAGTCGTGGTAGCCGAACCCTTCGCGGGATTGGTGCCGACCATGCTAAAGTTCCATGTCTTCCCCTCTGACTTGAATGACGCTGAAAAGTGCGCCAGGCCTGATCCTGACTGGGCGGTATCAGAAAATTGGGTATGGAAATGGGCATATCGCGGCGTGCTATGGCCGCCAGATGCCTGAGCCGCGTGGGCGCTGCTACCCATCACGGCAAATAGACTCAAAGCCAGCGCGACCACCATCACCACACTGAGTGCGGCAACCAGGCGCGTCAGGAACTTTGTACGACTCATCTCGGGCATTCCTTTCTTAACAGTGGTAGTTCACGAAGAAATAGCTTACAAATCGGGAAAGGAAACAAGGCCACGACAAGCGAAGCTCTGCCCGCTATCCCCCAGGCTTCTAGTATACCCGATTTCAGCTTCATCCTGGCTTCACAGAAAAATGGGTCAATATGACTCAGGGTAAGCCAGCCTTCTTGTATAAAACAGCTTCCTTACAGAAGACTCCATTCTTAATTACAGAAGACAGGAAGGAGGAAGGAGAAACCTTCAACCGCTCGTAAGGATTAGAAAATTATTCAGAGGCGAAGCAGAGGAAACGCGAGGACATTTATTCTGAAACCACTACTAAAGGTTTTGTTTCGTCGAGGCGCCCATCTGACATGCGAACAATGCGGTCGGCCACCTCTGCAATAGAGGTGTCATGCGTGACAACGACAAGCGTGCAGCCATACTCCCGGCAGAGCCTATCCAGCAGCGAAATAACCTGCTTACCCGTCGCCGAGTCCAGGCTCCCGGTAGGCTCGTCGGCCAGCAACAGGGGCGGAGACGCGATCAACGCGCGCGCAATCGCCACGCGCTGCTGTTCGCCGCCCGACAATTGATCGGGATAATGATCCAGCCGTGCCCCAAGGCCTACCGCCTCGAGCAACGACGATGCTCGCGCGCGCAAGGTATGACGCGATGCATAGGGAAGCAGGGGCAACATGACGTTTTCGAGCGCATTAAGGGTGGGAAGCAGGGAAAACTGCTGGAAGACCAGCCCCACCTTTTCACGCCTGAAACGTGCGAGCTCCTTCCCGTGCAGGCTGCGCGTGGAGATGCCACCAATGCTTAGATCGCCCTCTCCAGGCCAGTCCATCGCAGCGCACAGCCGCAGCAGCGTAGATTTTCCTGCACCCGACGGCCCGACGACCGCCACGTGCTCGCCCTCTAGCACCGTGAGATTCACGCCGCGCAGTACCGCAACCTCTCCGGCAGCGGTGTAGTAGCTGTAGTGCAGCCGCGAGCAGGTTATCATCTCCATCGATATACCCTCCCGGTCTCCTGCCAGGCGATACCGATTGTCGCCAGACCGGCCAGCGAGACGCCCAGCACGGGGCCGCATATCAACAAACAACACAAGATCAGCGACGAAGGCAACATCGAGGCGATCAGCGCCGCAACGCCGATAGCCACGAGGACGCCTAAGCCCCCGCTCAGCAGCGCCGGCGAGCAACAGTCCCGCATTACGCGCACAAGGACATCGCGGCGCTCCCATCCTATCAGGGAGAGCAGGCGCAATTCTTCGCGTCTTCCCCGCAGGAATAATGTCGAACACAACCCCACCGTCAAGAGCGCCGCGCCGGTTATAACGGCAAGCAGTAAGAGCTGCGGCCCCTCAAGGACAGAGCGCACCTGCCTGCCCAATATGGTGACAATCAGCGCCTGGTCGAAGCTCGACATCAGCAAATATCCTATAGCTATAAGAAATACAGCCAGCACGATCGCGAGATTGCTCACTACCTGGACGGCGAGGCGCGAGCCGCCCACCCCCCAGCACGAACCGCCAATCAGCGAGATGCAGTAAACTATCAGACCCGTGCCTACAAGCAGCCCGCTGAGCGGCAGCGTTACACTTCCCGCCCCCAGCAATACAGAAACGATCATCCAGGCAGCCGCCAGGAGACAACCGGGAATGCACAGCGCGAGCCCATCGCAGAGAAACACCGTAACCAGCGCATTGCTCTGCCATCCCAGGCGGCGCAATAGAAGCGCCTCCCTCCTGCGCCCAATACCCACCAGCACACCGGCCATGCCTATCGACAGCAGGCACACGAGGGAACAGAGGGCAAGCAGCGTCACCTGCAGCGCATCCACGCCATGCACGATCTGCACCGCTACCCCCACGACGCGCCATGTCGCTTGAAAACTGTCCGTCGTATGGGGAGACGTCTGCGCGGAAAAAGTGATGGAGCGCAGCGAAGAGCCATCGAGAATATCGACATGCAGTCCTGTTCGGGCGCTGATTGCCGCCGCAGTGGCCTGCAAAAGCGCGAGGCTTTGCTGGCTATATTGCTCAGCCCCGCTCAGGCGCACGTACAGGCCACTATAGCAACTGGCTCCGTTGGTCGCGCAGGCCTCATCCAATGGGATCAAGTTCAGATCATTCGATAAGAACGGGGTGCGTTCCGGCATTGTAAACGGAGCAGGCGTCGTCTCCTGAAGCGCTACATGATTCTCACCCGTCAGAGGCAGCGCAACCGCTTCTGAAAGCGGAAGGCGATACAGCGGCCCCTGCGTATCGCTGCCAGGTAACACAATCGATACCTGTCCTGAGGCGAGCTGTTGAGAGGTGGCGTTATACAGGGTGCGCGAGTATCGCAGCAACTGTACGCCATCGATCCGGTAGCTTGGCGCACCCTGCCGCACCTGCTGCGCGCTCCAGCAAGCAGGTTGTTGAACGCAACCCGGCAGTCCGGCCAGGTCGTCTTGTAGCCGATCCACGCGCAAGGAAAGGTGAAGCGGGGAAGCCGGAGTGACATCTTCCAGGAGTGACCGGCGCAATGTCGCCTGTTCCGCCGGAGGAACGCCCACAACCGCTTGAAGGGCCTGGAGGGACATGATAAACGTCACAGGCCGGTCGCCGATAACCAGGTGTTCCACGGCTGGATCGGTGAGAGGGGATTCCTGAACCAGTTGTGAAAGGCCAGTTACATCGACGTAACGTACCGTAATATCACTCGTCGCCCATTGATTATTCCAGGTCGCAGAGACACGATAGACGCCTCGCTCCGCCAGTTCCAGCGGCACAGATACATCCAGGGGCTGCCATCCCACCATCGCAATGGGTGTGACCTGGACGACATGGGCGATCGCTTGAACCCCGGCAAGTTGCTGCTGGTCGATCCCCCCGTAGGTTTCCAGCAAACTCTGCGGATCGATCCAGCCCGCGCCGCGTTCAGGCTGGCTCGCCGCGGACTGTGGGCGCACAAGCAGATCGTAGGAACCGCGCCAGTTGCGAGCGATCTGCTGCTGCGCCAGCACGCTGGAGACATCGTGCAGCGCGCCGATGGCCTGCACCGCACCCACCAGCAGCACAAAGGAGGTTGCAACCGGAACAAACTGGCCGGCGCGCCGGCGTAAACTCCACCGGGCAAAGGAGATGCTCCTGCAGAGTGAGAAAAATGCATTGCTCATGGCGACACCGGGGGTGTAGGCGTGATATTCTCCACACGCCGCTCGCGTAGAGAGACGGGTGTCAGCCGCATAGAGCTGTAATGCACGCTATCGACCTGGCCCATCAGGATAAAAGGGCCTATCGTACCGGGAAACACATCTTCCGCGACTCCCTGAGCCTGGCCTATGACCTTGCCCGCGCTATCGTAAAAGGTGGCATCGATCGTCACATCGAAGGGAAAGGGATTGTGTCCGGTATTTTGTATCGTCCCATCAACTTCCGCCTGGTTATCCTGCATAATGATGCGTTCCGACAAGATATGAAAGACCTTCAAGCGTGGATCGGGCGTCGGCTGCGAAGAACCCCCGCACGAAGCCAGGAGCATAGCCAGGGTGAGGAGTCCAACCCAATACAGATGGCGAATGAAAGAAATGCGCGAAGGTGCACAGGTTAGGCGCCAGGGCGACCGCAAGGGTGCGCCCGTACAATACACGCGCCGGGGAAGGCGCGCCTTCCGGGTATTGTACGGGCGCACCCTTGCGGTCGCCCTGCTGGATTGCTCTCTATGGTTTATACTCGTCCTCATAAGCATCCTCCCGGCGCCTGCACGCGGGCCTCGGAGGGCGGAGGCAGGTCCATGACACGCATCAGCGTGGGCGCAACGATGAAACTCGAATACGTTGTCGTATCGAGCGCGCCGCTGCATGCCCCCGACCAGGAGAGGGCCAACAAGGTTTGTTTGCTTGTCCCCTGCCCTGTGGCGCCCATACCGTAAAAGTTGTCGGCATCGGTATGGTTGGCCTGCGCCTGGCTTGTGGTGAGCGCGATGAGCGTATGCTCCAAGAGCCCCTGCTGCGCAAGCCAGTTGAGCAATTGCCCGAAGGTCTGGTCGGCCTGGAGCAGAGCCTGCTGGTAGGCATCGCCCGAGGCGTCTGGACTCGCGTTCGCGTCACCGGCAGAAAGGGGCGCAAGCTCGCCGTACAGGGCAAAACCGTTCGGCTGCATACTGGAAATAATCGTATCCTCCATCTGGGCCAGCCAGCCAGCGGGCGAGAACGTGCTATTTTGCCGCAGAATATCAAGGCTGCGTGTCGTGGCATCGCTCAGGACATAGTCGCTCCCCGCTACCACGCCCGTGCGCATGCCGTAGCCCTTTGCCACGTCAAAAATGGACTCCTGCCCGAATAAGTGGGCGTTCCGGCCACCTGTAAACCAGAACTGCGTATCGACCTGGTCGGGCGCGCCCCAGGGAACCGGGTGCGGCCATGGATCGTAGGTAGCCCACTGCGGATAGCTGCCGGTAAGCAGGGCATACTGATCTGGTGGCCTCCAGCCGTATGGTTGCCAGACCGATTGCAGGAGATGCGCGTGCTGCAAAAATGCCCGCAGGTTACGAGTTTCATTGACCAGCAGCGGGTCATCGAGCAGGGAATTGGCGTAGAACCCGCGCAAGTCGATCAAGATGAGATTCTGCGGCTGCCCCGCTCCAATCGCACGCTTTCCAGGTGCGGGGATCGAGGTGAGAGACAGTAAAAGGCCGGCGCGATTTCCACGCAAGGCTACACCTGTAAAGACGCGCTCTCTATAATAGCGGTTATCTCCGATGATGTAATAGCGACTGGCAACAAGAGTGTAAGTTCCCACAGCCAGGTGGATGAACTGAAAGTTTCCCACGGCATCGGCGACGGTATGGAGCGATGCACTGGTGGGCTGTCCCTCCTGCGCGGGCAGGTCGATCCACACTATCGCATCCGCTACGGGCTGTCCCGAGCGCGCATCGCGGACTACGCCGCTCAACTGGTAGCCGCCTTTTCGAAATTGGAAGCCAGGAATCAGCGATTGCTGAATCGTGATGTCCGGGTCATCATCCTCCGGATCGTTCACATCGCCCACTACCGGCTTATAGGTCTTAGCCAGGACCGCTTGTTGCGCCGGCTGCGAAACGGTCGGGTGCAGGTAGAACCAGCCATAGGTCAGACCAGCGCCCAGCGAGACCAGCAGGAGAAGGAACACGCCGATGCGCAGGAAAGGCGGTTTTCTGCGCGTCCTATTCGCCTGTACTTTTTCGGTTTTCTGATCCAGCATATTCATCATAACTCGAAAGCGAATAAGCCCTGCTTGCCCAGCGAGGCCTGGTAGAGTATCCCCTGCGCAACGACAGGCGCGGCCCGTAGCTCTCCCAGGTTCCACGACTTGAGTACCTGCCCCGAATGAGCATCGACCAGCATGCACAGCCCGCCCTGGGTTGCCGCTATCACCAGGCTCCGCGCGGTGCCCTGCACGACCAGGGGCGAGGCTGTCACCGGGCTACCAGTCGAGATACGCCACTGAACCTGTCCGGTCCTGGCTTCGATGGCGTACAGCGAGCCGTCGAATCCCCCGAGAAAGAGTGTATGCGCCTGCTCTGAGAGCGCGGGCGAAGACTCTGAACCACCTGTCAGCGACGTTTCCCAGCGCAGCGCGCCGGTACCTGCGTTGAACGCCATAATATGGCCCGACCATGTCAGCACATAGACCAACCCCAGGGCCTGGTCAAGAACGGGCCCGCCCGTCATGCGTTCATGCACGGAAGCCTCCCAGACTTTGCGCCCGGTACGCAAATTCAGGGCGTTAAACTCGTTCGCGGCGCCAAGGGCGACATAGACCAGGCCGTTGGATACTACCGCCGGGGTGCGCGTGGGCCAGAACTGCGCCAGGGCATCCTCGGAGTGGAAGACCCAGTACTTCTCACCAGTTATAGCATCAAGGCACCACAGGGTATTGGGGCCGCTGGCCACAAGTAAGACGCGTCCTACCACCAGCGGCGCGGCACGCACAACGCCCCCGGTATCAAAACGCCAGCGCTCCTGGCCATTGTTCGCATCCAGCGCGGCTATGAAGTGCCCGTCGAGCGCGAGGTAGATCAGGCCGTGCGCAAGCGCCGGGCCGCTCGAGGTCAGATCGCCTCCCACCGGAACGCGCCATTCTTCCGTTCCCGTCAGCGCGTTGAGAACGTGCAGGTAGCCATCGGCGGCGAGCAGGTAGATCCGCCCGTCGCCGACGATGGGCGCGTAGAGCAGCGGGGTACCTGAAGCGGCGTACCAGAGTGGTTTGATGGCCTGAGCGCTACAACACGTGGGGTATGAGACCGAGCGCGTCGCGTCGCTGTCATGACCGGCGAGCGTCCAGGCACCTGCGCCGGCCTGGAAATCCGCCTGTGTGGGCGGCGGCGCATCATGATAAAAGATCTGCGAGTACGGCAGTACCGGCTCGCCGCCGGAAATGGGAAGGGTTGGCGCAGTGCGCTTCAAGGCAGGTTGGGCAGTCGAAGGAGCGCTGCAGGCAGCAGAGACGCAGGCCAGCAGGCACGCGATCCAGTAGAGTGTTTTCTTCCTACGCGAAAGCATACACCACCCCGTTCAGGCTGCCTATAAAGAGATGGCCGCCGGCCAGGGAGGCGGAGGCCCGTATTTCTCCTACGGAATAGCGCCAGGCCGGGCGGCCCGTCTGCCTGTCGAGCGCGTAGAAGTAGCCATCACCTGAGCCAATGTATACACGATCAACCGTCACCACAGGCGTTGCCAGGATCTGCGCCCCCGTGGCAAAACGCCAGATCAGTTTGCCACGCTGAGCATCAATACATAACACCAATCCACGATAATCGCCCACATAGAGACGATTCTGGGCAAGGGCCATACTCCCGGCCACACCGTCTACGATGTTGCTACCGTGCACCGCATTGAGCGCGTACATCCAGCGTTTTTTGCCCGTGAGGCGATCCAGGGCAAAGATGTTCCCGTGCCAGGTGGCGATATAGACGTTGTTCCCTTGCACGAGGGGTTCGCTGGTGATGCGATCTCCTGTATCGAACGACCAGATGAGACGACCATCGCTCAGGGAGAGAGCCCAGAGCCGGGTAGCTGTACCGAGGCCGACATAGACAATGTCGCCGCTAACGGCCGCGCTGCCGGTTGTAGGCCAGCCGACCGCCCCGTGATGAAATCTCCACAGGACACGCCCGCTCGCGGCATCCAGCGCCCAGAGGGCCAGGCGCGTAGCGACAAGCACGCGGTTGCCTACTACGAGCGGCGGAGCCTGGATCTTCTCGCCCGTCTCCACCGTCCAGTACGTCTGCCCTGTAGTGGCATTCAGCGCCTCTAATGCCGTGCTATGCACCGCGACAAAGAGAATCTGGCCCTCAAGCGCAGGGGTAGAATCCGTCAGGAGATTGTTGAGACGGGCGCGCCAGACAATCGCACCTGTATCCTGGTCGAGCGCGTATAAATAGCCATCAGTGCCGGAAATATAGAGCATCTTCAGAGCGGCTACAGGGGATGAAAAGATCGGGTCGAGGCGCCTGGACCATAAGAGCCTGCCCTGGATATCGGAGCGGTTTGCCAGTTGATCTACGTAGCCCGTGTGCCCCGCATCGTATCCAAAGAAGGGCCAGTCACCGCTACTGGACCCCAGAAATAGCGCGGCATCTATGACACGATTGTGATTGATAGCAGGAGTCGCAGGAACAACCGATGTCCCACACCCTGTAAACCCCACTACTAACCCTATCCCAAGAACAATTAGAAATAATATTCTGCGAGGCACAGCCGTCGCCTTTCAATGTATTCATCTTCTATTCACGTGCGGCGCGGCCCCCGGAGCATAACCAATAAGACGCTTCGCCGCACGATCAATAGAACGTAAAGTAAAGATATCGTTCTGACCAAGTAAACGGCATAGCAGCTTAAAATCCCATAAAATTTTACAATTATGGCATTCCCACTTCTGCTAATCATGCTTTCGCCGCCTGTTTATTTGAAATAGAGTTTCTAATTTGATACGCCTCACCTTAAGAGAGACAAGGAGTTGCAATGAGAGAACACCAGAGAAGCTGGATGAGCCAGCACCGGCTCACAGTTATCACCTCGGGAGTGATCGCGGTCTTAGTTATTTTGTCAATCGTCCTCATCCCACGCGCAATATCCCTGCAAGCACGATCGCTCACTCCTGCCCGTTATGTTCCATCAACTGCCTTTGGCGATACTGATGATCTACCTGCCGGCTCGATTAAATCTCCCAGGCTCATGCTCGCCTCGGGAAGCGCGTCGGTGAGCGGTGTTGTCACCGACGCCAGCACGGGTCAGCCCGTTGCCAATGCCCAGGTAGGTATCAGCGATGGTACCGTAGGAGGCACCGCGCAATACGCAACGACGGCGTCTAATGGCAGCTATAGCTTTTCGGGTATCGCCAGCGGCACCTATAACCTGGAAGCGGATCGCTATACCATCAGCGGCACGCAGCCATTTTATAAGGATGCGCAGCAGATGCAGGTCAGCGTGAATGGAAGCGTTACGGTCAACTTCAAACTGACTCCCATCGCAGTGCCCGGCTCGCGCACCGTCCCGGCGGGACGCGCGAAGAACCTGATTATCGTGGACTACGACGAAACGTTTTACGAGTCGTGGTTCTCCGATACGCAGTCGATGGCCAATAATTCGCCTGCCACGCACCAGATTGCCAAGACCGGCGTCGTTGGAAGCGACGAATGGACACAGTACGGCTGGTCGCCGATCGACCACTACCAGATTGCCGTCGGCTCGTACCCGGCCTGGCGCACGCCCGATGCGCCTGGCAAGGTCTGGGGGCAGCCCGATGGCCTCGACACGAATATCTGGTACGGTGGAACCGAGGTCTTCGGCCAGGAGTCGATCTTCGATGTCGCGAAAAGCTATGGCATGAGCACGGCAGTGATCGGAGGAAACGACTATCCCACCGGGCACATCACCGACGCGAACGTCGACCAGATTTCGCTGGGGCAAAATATCAACGGCGTGCCGACGAAGTGGGTCACCGAGGTAGAAAATTTCATTACCTCCCACGCATCCAACACCAATGGCTTTCTGGTGTACATGCCTGTAACCGAGGCCGAGGGTAGTTCGATCGAGAACACCAGCCCGGACACTTCTGGCAGTCTCTATCAGCAAGCCAGCGGTTGGGATGACCAGGCGTTCGGACAGTTGTACAACTGGCTGCAGCAGAACAACTACCTCAGCAATACGGCGATGTCGATCACCTCCGATGAGGCTGAGAACGACCACACCAGCTATGACAATTTCTATGGGGCGGGCAGCACCGGCATGGGTACCACACGTCACGATCCATTCGTGTTCGCGGGACCCGGCATTGTCAGCGGCCAGACCTATTCACCGCAGATGGGCATCGATGACCTGAGCGCAAACTACATGTACGAGCTCGGGCTAACAGCACCCATCGATAGCCGGGGGCATGTCATTCCGGCCTTCTACACGGGCGGGATCCCTCCGACGCCCACGCCGACCGGAACGAGTACACCCACGCCATCACCGACGACTACGGTGACGGCCACGCCAACGAATACAGCGACTCCGACGAAGACACCGACGGCCACGCCCACAGCTACTTCTTCACCCACCGGCACATCGACGCCGCCACCAACGGTCACGTCGACACCGCCTCCAGGCACCAGCCTGATTAACAATGGTGGGTTCGAGTCTGGCAATACGAGTTGGGCGTATGGCGGAAGCTCCTCTCCCAGGCGGAGCTCAACGCAGGCCCACAGTGGGAAGTATGCGTTAAAGCTGGGAGCCAGCAGCGGACAATCGGGCGACTCTGTGGCTTATCAGATGGTGACTATCCCCAGCAGCGCCAGGAATGCTAACCTCAGCTTCTACTACTGGCCCGCCAGCAATGACTCGAGTACCTACGGCTGGCAGGAGGCCGATATCATCGACGGCAGCGGCAATGTTTTGCAACAACTGTTTGTGAATACGACCAACGATCAGACATGGGTGCAGATGTCATTCAGTCTCTCGGCCTACGCCGGACAGACCATCGGCATCCAATTCCTGGATTCCGAAAATTCAGGCGGCGGGTCCGTATTACACCTATATGTACGTAGATGATGTGACGCTGACGGTGAGTTAGGCATCAAATATCCGAAGGGCGGCTTGAAGGGCGACCGCAAGGGTCTTGCGGTCGCCCTTGTAATCCCATGCCCCCATTTTCGGAAAAGTGTTTGCGTTTTGGGGAAGAACCCTCTATAATTGATGGGCGCGATACATCTAACATGTGCCATGAGTGAAATAGCATGCTGGACACGCTCTTATGGTAAAAGCGTTCAGAAAACTATACATTTTTTTCTTTGTTTTGAAAGGGCAGCGATAGAACATGACCGAGCTCTATCATTTGAGTATACACGAAGCAGGGGAACTCTTGCGGGCGCGCAAAATCTCCGCGGTGGAACTGACCCGTGCACATCTTGAGCGCATCCGCGAGGTCGATGGCCGGGTCAATGCCTTTACCACCGTGACCGAGGATCTGGCCCTCAAGCAGGCCGCCGAGGCCGACCGGCGCTTCAGCAGCGGAGCTACTGTCTCGCCGCTGATGGGCATCCCGCTGGCCATTAAGGATATTATCAGCACGAAAGGCATCACGACCACCTGCGGCTCCAAAATGCTCGAGCACTTCAAGCCGCCCTACGATGCGACGGTGATGGAGCGTCTGAACGCCAGCGGGGCAGTCATGCTGGGCAAGACCAACCTGGACGAGTTCGCGATGGGCTCCTCGACCGAGCATTCGGCCTTCTTCACCACGCACAATCCCTGGGACCTTGAACGGGCCCCCGGCGGCAGCAGCGGGGGATCAGCGGCGGCGGTGGCGGCGGGCATGGCGATGGGCGCTTTAGGTACCGATACGGGCGGCTCCATCCGTCAACCCGGCGCGCTCTGCAATGTGATCGGGTTCAAGCCAACCTATGGGCGGGTCTCGCGCTACGGGCTGGTGGCGTTCGCCTCCTCGCTCGATCAAATCGGTCCCTTCGCGCGGGACGCGCGCGACACCGCGCTGATCCTGCAAGCCATCGCCGGGCACGACCCGCTCGACTCGACCAGCTCGCCAGAGCCGGTCCCCGACTACAGCGCCTACCTGACGAGCGACATTCGCGGGCTGCGAATAGGAGTGCCGGTCGAATACTGGGTGGAGGGCGCGCAGCCCGGCATCGTCGAGACCGTGCGCAACGACATTGATAAGCTGCGCGAGCTGGGTGCGATCGTCGATGAGGTCTCACTGCCTCACACCAAATACGGCGTGCCGGTCTACTACATCATCGCCCCGGCGGAAGCCAGTGCCAACCTGGCGCGCTACGACGGCGTGAAGTACGGCTACTCCTACCGCGACACCGACGACATGTGGGAGGCGCTGGAGAAGACGCGCCAGTTCGGCTTCGGCCAGGAGGTCAAGCGGCGCATCATGCTGGGCACCTACGCGCTCTCCTCGGGCTACTACGACGCCTACTACAAGCGCGCCGAGAAAGTGCGAGCACTGATTACCGAAGACTTCACGCGCGCCTTCGAGAAGTTCGACGTGCTGGTCAGCCCGGCTTCGCCTAAGGTGGCCTTCAAGATTGGCGAGATCACCGACCCCTATGAGATGTACCTGCAGGACATTTTCACCATCCCTGCCAACCTGTCGGGCATCTGCGGCGTCTCCATCCCCGGAGGATTCTACGAGGGCCTGCCCGTAGGACTGCAAATCCTGGGCAACTTCTTCGGCGAAGGCATGATCCTGCGCGTCGCCGACGCCTTCGAGCGCGTCACGGATTACCATACGAAATGGCCGCAGGCGGTAGAGGCCGGGGGAAGAGCACAGATTCGATAAATGGCACGCCGCATTTCAGCAGTAATCCTGCTGTTCCTAGCAATCAGCCTGCTCATCGCGGCGCCGGTGCTGGCGTTCACGCCGGTAGGGGCGCGGTTCTTCGGTGGTGTGGAGCAGGGGCCGCCGGCGGATTTCATACCATCACCGACCTTTCTACCGTTTACGCCGACGCCTACGCCGAAAGCGGCGCCGGTGCTCACGGTGCAGGGTCAGCCGGGGCCGATCACGGCGAACGAGGCCATCCTGGTAGATAACGATACCGGCCACATCCTTTACGACCTGAACGGTGAACACCCGCAGCCGATGGCCAGCACGACCAAGATCACGACGGCCTTACTCGCCATCCAGACGACGGCCCTGAACACGGTCGTGCGCATTCAGCAGGACGCGCTGAACGAAGTGATCGACAACAACGGCAGCACGGCGGGCCTGCGTGTGGGCGATGAACTGACACTGCGCGACCTGCTCTACGCCCTGATGCTGCCCTCCGGCGACGACGCGGCCATCACCATCGCCGACACGGTAGGGGGCACCAGCCAGAACTTCGTCAGGATGATGAACCTCTTCGCCTACCACCTGCACCTCTTTCAGACGCACTACTACAACCCTGACGGCCTGACTTACTACGATGCCAGCGGCAACCCTCTGCCCGGTCTCTATACAACAGCCTATGACCTGGTGCGGCTGGCGCAATACGCCATGTCGATCCCGCTCTTCGCGCAAATCGTCAGTACGAAACAGTACAAGGTTCCCGCTACCGCCACGAACCACGCGTACACCTGGACCAGCATCAACGAGCTGCTCACCGGCTACCCGGGCGCGACGGGCATCAAGACGGGCTACACGCTCGAGGCCGGCGGCTGCCTGGTGTTCTCCGCTACGCGCAACGGCCACCACTTGATCGGGGTGGTGATGCACAGCATCGACGAACCTCACCGCTTCAGCGACGCGAAGGTGCTGCTAAACTGGGGATTCGGGCTACCGGTGAAGGTGCCGTCGTAGGTCACTCACTACCCTTTATTCATAGGAGAGATCGAACGCTGTCGAGCCAGCTCCACGATTGCTACGACCGGGAAGATGAGGGAGACTCATATTCGAGCAAGACTTCCTTCTCGAAGAGATGACTGAGCCGTTCCGCTTCTGCTGCAATCCCTTTGCGGATCTCGGTTGTGGATGAGCAGAACAGGTTCACCTTGACGACGGTGTGCGAGCGTCGGATTTTATAGTCCCAGAGGCCTTGGATGGAACCGTTGACCAGAATGACCGCAAAAGTCCACCCCTGCAGGTTGAAGACCTGGCGTTTGTAGGCGGCAGAGAGCAGGGGTTCGCAATCGCGCGGCACCCCGATCGTATAGGCATCGAATAAGGGGAGCAGGTGGACCGCCTCTACCGGTTCAACGCTTTGGATGAGCGGAAGTGTTGCACGCAGTGCGTAAGCGCGCCACCCTTCTACCTCGACTTCTTCCAACTTCTCTGCTATCGATTGGAAGAGTTTTTTTGCGAGAGTTTTCCCACACCCCCACCAAAAAGCAAAATCGTCTGGGGTCGCCGGGCCATACGCCTGCAGATACCGACGGGCGATGTCTTGCAGCGCCAGCTCTGGCTCGATTGCCTGCCATTGACCAATCCATCCTCTCGGGTTCATGAAGGTGACCGTCTTCCCCTGCCCTGGCCCGAAACAGAGCTCCCCACGATAGGCCGATGGTTTCAAGGGAGACCCCCAACTGGAAGAGAGGATCAAGTCGCGCACGTGAGCCACCCCCGTGTGCTTCGCGAGAGCGTCAGCCAGTTGCAGGCGAGTCAGTGGTCCCTGCTCCAAAACGTGCGGGACAGCCAGGAGAAAGGCTTCCTGCTGCGCTTGTGAGAGCCCGAACTCAGCGAAATAGGCAGACCAGCTTGCTGTATGCTGCCAGTCACGCGCCGCTACATACAGAGGGAGTTCTCTTGCAGCTAACAAGTGTAGGGTGCCACGCATGGCCCAGGTCTTCACCATGGTGTGGTCCTGGAAGATCGCAGCCTGGACATCGCGGGGAGAGAATCCTTCCACACGGGTACACACCGCCAGCTCGGCAGCAGACATCACCTGTGCCTGAATTCCAGCCGTGCGCGTCACTACCCGCATGAAATCCTGCGAGGAGAAACGCGGGGAGAGGCCATGTTGCGACAAACGCCAGGCATGCACCTGGTACCATTGCAATATTGTCATGTGCTTCGTTCCTATCCATCCAGGCAACGCTTTTCCACGATCTTCCTTCACCTCTTTGCACACTTCAGTGCAAGCTGGGTTGGTAATTCGGGTTCTGCGAAAAGTCAAAAACCTCCAGGAAATCGCCGATTTGCTTGAGGCCGTCGCGCGGTGGCGCGGGCGGGCCGGAGTTTTTGCCGTTGGCGGCATCGTTGTTGACTCCGCCGGGCGTCGAGCTGTTGAACTGTGTATTGACGCTGGCGAGGGTGGGCAGGCCGAAGCGGCGCTCGATGAATTTCAGCATCGAGGCGTGCTCGAAGAGCTGGCCGGAGACGTAGCCGCGTTTGACCCAGGGTGATACTACTACCATGGGGACGCGCATGCCCATGCCATACGCATCTACCTGCGGAGGCGGGACATGGTCGAAGAAGCCGCCGCCCTCGTCGTAGGTCAGGAAGAGGACAGAGCTTGTCCAGGAGCCTGAGCTGATTAGGGCGTCGATGATGCTGCCCAACTTGGACTGACCGGTGTGGATGTCGGTAGGCGGATGTTCGCTGAAGAGACCTTCCGAGATCACGAATGAGACCTGCGGCAGCGTGTTGTTATGCAGATCAAGGTGATAGTCTACCTCGGTGTAATTGAGTCTACGGTCATTGACCCACTTCTTGAAGAAGGGCAGGGCGTTGAAGAATTCTATTTCGGGGACGCTGCCGAGCTCCAGGCCCAGGTTGTAACATTTCCAGGTGACGTGGTGCGCATCGAGTAGATCGACGATGGTGGGATAGTCCAGGCTGGCGCGCGGGATGGCATTAGCCGAAGTAATACCGCCTGACGTGGCGCTCCACAGCGCGAGGCGGTTGGGCAGCGTGGGGCCGAGCTGGTAGCAGTGGTAGTTGCCGCAGAGTGTGAAAGCGCTCGCCAGAGCATAGTAATAGGGGATATCCGAGCCGTCGTAGTAGCCCAGGGCATTCTTGCCATCGGCAATGTAAAAGCCATCCATCTTACCTTTATCCCACTCGCGGTGGATGCTCTGCCAGTCGTGATTGATATTGCTTGTGATGAGCGAGGTGAAGTGAAATGGCTTGACCATGCCTCCCTTGCCATCAGGAACGGCGAAATTCGCCGGGATGCCGAACTGCCCGGCCTTCGGGTAGTGACCGAAATAGGAGTCAAAGGTGCGGTTCTCCTGGCAGGCAATCACGATATGCTTGATGGAATCGAGGCTGCCGGGTTGAGCTGGCACGGTCGGGGTAACGTTGGCATTACTGCCGGGGGTGCAGGCATCGAGGGCTACGCCCATCCCGGTGAGGACGCCGAGTGTGCGCAAAGCCTCACGCCGCGTCTGTCGCCGAAACACCGATTGGAGGTACATCATACAATCTTTCTACAGTAACATCGCGGTATGAGGAACTTTCCCAAACAAGAACAGTCCTGTCATCCTTCGCTGCAGCGAAGGATCTCGGTTGCCAACGCGTCAGATCCTTCGCTGCGCTCAGGATGACAGGGCCGACGTTGATCGGTCATGTTCATGATACAGCCACCAGGAATGCCGAGGTTTCTGGAGGCATTTTATCATGATGAGGTGAAAGGGGCAAACGCCTCCGGCCATCGTCGACCGTCACTTCCATCGCCGCCAGCCTGACACGGCGAAGATCCTGGAAATTTACCGCTCATTTTGAGCGGTAAATGATCATCGGTACCTGCCTGAAGCCCCTTCTCAGGCGGCTTTATCGGGCCCAAAATATTCTTTCTGGCCAAGTATCTATTTTTTACAAGTCCTCTGCCGGCAGCCACAAAGTTGGCAGCAGGATCGTCATGGAGTTGAACCCATTAATACCGGTGTGTCACCCTGAGCGCGAGATCCTTCCCCTTCGCTGCGCTCAGGGCTTCGGCTCACTCGCTCAGGATGACATTAGCAATGTTGGTTGTTAAAAATTATAATCGGCCCCTAACCTTGTGTTCTGACGAAGGTGGGGAGGCTTGGATAGTAATCCGCGTTCTGTGTGAAGTTGAAGGCTTCGTAGAAATCGCCGATTTGCTTGAGGCCATCGCGCGGGGGCGCGGGCGGGCCGGATGCAGCGCCGTTGGCCGCATCGTTGTTGCTGCCTCCGGGCGTTGATTTGTCGAAGAGGTGGTTGATGCTGGCCAGGGTGGGCAGGCCAAAGCGACGCTCGATGAATTTCAGGAGCGAAGCGTGCTCGTAGACCTGTCCCGAGATGTAGCCGCGTTTCGCATAGGGCGAGATGACAAGCGTGGGGACGCGAAATCCCAGGCCATAGGCGTCTACTTGCGGGGGCGCGACGTGATCGAAGAAGCCGCCGCCTTCATCGTAGGTCAGGAAAAGGGCCGAGCTTTTCCAGGAACTCGAGGCCATCAGCCTGGCTATGACATCGGACATCTTCTGTTGTCCCCACTGGATATCGAAGGGCGGATGCTCGCTGATCTCATCTTCAGTGATGAGGAACGAGACCTGCGGCAACGTTCCGTTGTTGAGATCGTTGTGGTAGTCGTCCTCACTGAATTTCAGGCGCGGGTCATTTTGCCACTTCGCGAAGCAGGTCAGGCCATTGAAATGCTCGAGAGCAGCAGTACTGCCCAGGCCGAGACCCAGGTTGTAGCACTTCCAGGTGATTTTGTGCGCATCAAGCAGGTCGGCAATGGTGGGATAGTTCACAGCACCGGAACTGATGGAATCGAGGGTATAGCCGCCGCAAGTGGCAGCGACGAGCGAGAGACGGTTGGGTACGGTTGGACCCAGCACAGAGCAGAAGTAGTTGCCACACAGCGTGAAGGCGCCCGCGACTCCGTAGTAGTACTGGAGATCGGAGCCATCATAGTAGTCAAGAGCAGTCGAGCCATCGGTGGTATAAAAACCATCCATTTTGCCCTTGTCCCATTCATGGTGAATCGATGGCCAGTCGTGGGCGGGATCGCTTGTGATGGGGAAAAAGGGATGCTGCGGCGTGACGGTGCCGCCATTGCCGTCGGGCTGTGAGTAGTTGGCGGGGACACCGAACTTCCCGGCGTTGGGGTAATACCCGAAATAGTTGTCGAACGAGTGGTTCTCCTGGCAGGCAATCAAGATATGCTGGATAGGATTGGGGTTGCTCGTCAGAGCCGTGGCCGTCACTTTACTGGCGGCCAGAACACCCGCGTCGATCGTCAGTCCCGCGCCTGCCATCATGCCGATGTTGCGCAGCGCTCTCCGTCGCGATTGACGCTTGCTGAACCAGTTTCGCAGATCCATGTCTAGCCTTTCTCTTACAAAATATGCACCCTCTCAAGAAGAAAAGGGGGCGCTACCAGAAAAAACGTGATCCATGGCGCGTTTAGCGTATAAGTGGCCTGCAATCAGCGAGGGGCGTCAGGCTTCACAATGTCGTTTACCTCTAGCCAGTGCGTGTTAAACATGGTAGAATATCCTCACTATCCACAATGTTATTTGTGTAATGAGTGTGCCGAAATATGCGTTATGCCATTTTTACCGATATCCATGCAAACCTGGAAGCATTAGAAGCAGTTCTGGCGAAAATTGATGAAATCGCGGAAGATGAACCGATTGACCAGATATGGTTTCTAGGCGACCTGGTGGGGTATGGACCTGACCCAAACGAATGCATCCGCGTGCTGCGAGAGCGCACCGATGTAATTATCGCCGGAAATCACGATTGGGCCGCCGTCGGCAAGATCGACCTGGAGGATTTCAGCGCGGCAGCGCGCGTCTCAGCCGAGTGGACCGCCGAACAGCTCACCCAGGAATACCGTGAATTTCTCACCGACCTGCCAGAACGCCTGGAAATCGGCGATTGCACGCTGGTGCACGGCAGCCCCTTCGGCCCACTCTGGGAATACCTGACGTCAGAGACGCTGGCCGAACGCAGCTTCCTCTACTTCGACACCCGCTACTGCGTTGTGGGGCACACTCACGTCCCCGTCATCTTTATCCAGCCGGACTCAGCAAACATCCCGACCATCCCGCTCGGCGATAATGAGACAGCCGCCCATGGCCTTGCCAACGGCGCCGGAAACCATCACGACCCGGCCGGTGAAGAGCAGGCTGGCAATGCGGGTGATGAAGCGCGCGCAGACGGTGAGGTAGAGAACCTGCAAACGGGCGGTGAAACGGACGAGGATGAAACCGCAGAGATGGTGATGATTCAGTCACAGGGCCAGCAAACTACCCTCGCGGCTGAGGCTCACACGGAACCCGCCGCGAGCGCATACATGGAGCCGTATGACAGCGACTCCCCAGCCAAATTCGAGGAGCCCGCCCCAGAGGTACCGCAGGTACAGGGACAGAGCAGCGCCGGTAACAGCGAACCCGATGCGGCTGAGGCTGGCGCTAATAGCGATCCCACTGAAAAGCGTAACGATGATGACGAGACCGTCATCGAGTTCTCGCTGGCGCAAGAGGAAATAGACCATCAGGAAAACCCCGATACGACCGCTCTTAGCGGTGATGACGATGATGAAACGGTCATCGCTTCTTCGAACGATACAGCTATCGGAGACAGCGATGATGTGGCAGCAAGCACCGATGAGACGGGGAGTCAGGCCGTTAGCTCCGGCACTGTCGACGGGAACCTGGATGGTGATGGTAACGACGAGGACAACGGCGAAGGTAGCGGTGAAGAGATTGGGATTGATGAGGCCCAGGCGATTGGTGGGCAAACGCCTGAGAGCGAAATCGAAAACGCCGAAGAACGCCTCACCAGCGAAATCGAGGAGCTGCTCAACCTGCTGGGATTAAGCCAGAGCATGGTGCAAGTCACCAACGAGATGCTGACGCCGCCCGAGGGGCATTGGGAGACGCCGCCGGATCACCGCGCCATCATCAATCCGGGGGGAGTTGGCCAGCCCCGTGATGGCGATCCACGGGCGGCATTCATGATCTACGATACCGAACGCGGCTTCGAGTTCTACCGCATACCCTATGACTTCGAGAAAACGCAGGAGAAGATCGTCAACGCCGGATTGCCTCAATTCCTGGCGGTGCGCCTTGCCTACGGGCGCTGATTTATGAAATTGATGTTCGCATTTAAGCAGGCAATCGGGAACAGCGTATGAAACTGGTGATCGGACTCGGCAACCCCGGCAAGGAATACGAGAGGACGCGCCACAACATCGGCTTCCGCGTGCTGGACAAGCTGGCGAACAAAATGGGCTGGAAATGGAACGAGCGCCGCGCACGCGCAATCCTGGCAAGCGGCACGATCAGCGGTGAAAAAGTCGTACTGGCCAAGCCGACCACCTTCATGAACCGCAGCGGCGAATTGGTTGGCGAGCTGGTGCGCTGGTATAAACTGCAGCCAGCCGAGATCCTGGTGGTCTACGATGAACTGGACTTGCCGCTCGGCAAAATTCGCCTGCGACCCGCCGGCAGCGCTGCCGGCCACAACGGCCTTGAAAACATCATTCGTCACCTGCACACGAACGCCTTCCCGCGCCTTCGCATCGGCATCGACCACCCGGCCAACAGCCACGTAGAAGGCCGCGACCACGTGCTTGGAACCCCTCCAGCCGACGAGCGAATCATGATCGATCGGGCGGAAGACCGCGCAGTCGATGGCATCGAGCTGGCCATCACGCAAGGCATCGAGGCGGCCATGAATGTTATAAACGCCGACCCGGAAGAACAGCAGCGTAAAGCCGAGGAACAGAGGCGCAAGCAACATGAGCGCCAGGAACGGCTGCGGCTCCAGCGAGAAGCGGAGGCAGCCGGAGAAAAGGGAAAAGACGCCGATCATCCATCGAATGGAGGCGACAACGGCTCCTTGCCATCGACGGTATAGCGGCGATAGATGTAGTAGGAATAGCCGACGGGGATGAAGGATGCCAGTAAGATAGCTACGACCAATCCCCAGATGCGCAGGGGCGGCACAAAGCTCGTAATGATGCCCACCAGACCGGCCCCAACGAAGAGCCAGCCGGCAAGGCGATGCGTGCGCTCCCACACGGTCTCGCTGGCAATTGTCCAGGGCGTACGAATGCCGGCCCAGAAGTTTCGGCGCAGTTTACCCATGTAGTTACCCAGGAAGATGAACAGCACGGAGAGCGCCAGGTTGATAACAAACGTGACGTCGACCTTGAAGCCAAGCGCGATGGCGGTTGTTGTCAACTGGATTATCAGCATAAACAGCAGGATGCCAACCAGGATAATATCGACGACGGCCCTATTTGCTCGCCGGGCATTGGACTGACCAAGTGAGGGACTGATCTTCATCACGCCACGTAAAATCACAAACAGCAAGATGCTCATGCCGGGGTACAGGATCGCGTTCAACCACCTGGGCATTGTGCCGTTCACATTTCCCGACGCATCCCAGTGGGACGGCACAATGGCGGGCAAGAAAGGGTACGTGCCGATTGAAATGAGAATCTGTGCTACGATTATCAAAAGCGCCAGCAAGGCGATTCTATCGAGGAAACGCCCATCGGGGGTGATTTTACCGCTTACATTATCAGAGGGGTCCATATTATTCCTCCATTTCAGCATCATTACCTGATTCAGGCGTAGACTCTCCAGCAGGTTCAAATCCATTGCCTGACGGCTGCTCGTTGTCTATGCCGCCGAGCCAGCCCAAAATCTCGGTGAGTAAATCCTGGAACACCGTCGTATTGAGGGAGTAGACCTGAAATTGCCCTCGCCTTTCCACGCGGACCAGGTCGGCCATCTTTAGCACCATGAGATGGTGCGACAGGGCCGTGCGACCCACTCCGGCATATTCGGCCAGCTCGCCTGCCGTTCGTTCTCCTCCGCGTAAATACTTCAATATGTGCCGCCTGGTCGGGTCGGCGATGGCTTTGTAGGCCTCTTGCATAATCACGGGTTGAGTTTCTTTCAATATCCTTCAGTATTTCAGTATATACTGAAAAGCTAGCATTGATTCTGAGTTTTGTCAATATCGGGATTCGACCTTCAGATATTTGGCAGACCTTGACATATATGGACGGGTCAATTATAGATGTTTGAAAGGAGAATCAATCATGAAATACTTCGTCACCGGGGCAACGGGTTTTGTCGGCAGTCACGTGGTGCGGCAGCTTGTCGCGCAAGGGCACGAGGTAGTAGTGAGCGTGCGCTCCCCCGCTAAGGCACAGGAGCTTGCTGCACTGGGAGTGACGATTACACAGGGTGATGTCACCGATAAGGAGAGCATGCGCGCGCCGATGCAAGGGGCAGACGGCGTTTTTCACATCGCCGGTTGGTATAAAATTGGCGTCAGGGATAAGAGCGATGGCGCCAGGATCAACATTCAGGGAACGCGCAACGTGCTGGAGCTGCTGTGGGAACTGGGCATTAAAAAGGGCGTCTATACCAGCACGCTGGCCGTCAACTCTGATACGCATGGCGTGGTGGTCGATGAAACATACCGCTATTATGGCAAGCACCTCAGCGAATATGACCGTACCAAGTGGGTTGCGCACTATGAAGTGGCCGAGCCTATGATGGCCGCCGGCCTGCCACTGGTGATCGTTATGCCGGGTCTGATTTATGGGCCCGGCGATACGAGCAGCGTGCGCACCACATTCATCCAGTACCTCCAGCGTAAGCTGCCGCTGTTACCGACGAAAACAGCCTTTTCGTGGGCGCACGTCGATGATATCGCGCGCGGCCACATTCTGGCGATGGAACAGGGCAAAGCAGGTGAAAGCTACATTATCGCCGGGCCAACGCATACATTTATCGAAGGCATGCAGCTTGCGCAAAAGATCACTGGCGTGCCCTTGCCGCGCCTGCGTATGTCCCCTGGTATGATGAAGACCATGTCGGCCATGATGGGCGTCGTCGAGAAAGTCTTCGCGGTTCCCGCCGATTACAGCGCCGAATACCTGCGTATCAGCGCGGGTGTGACCTACATCGGCAGCAACGCCAAAGCGCTGCGCGAATTGGGCTATGTCCCTCGCCCGTTAGAGGAGGGGCTGGAAGAGACATTGCGGCATGAGATGAAGTTGTTGGGTATGTCAGGCACATAGTACTCCAGCAACACTTAGGGGCTACAAGAGAACCAATTGAGGGACTATTTATCCAGCAAGCGTTGTGCTGTTTTGAAAAATGGCTGGCCGTGCTTGCTTGATGGTCGTTTGTCGACAACTTTTTCATACACCCACCGGTCAGGGTCGGATTGACGATGTTGTAGAGAGGTGTTAGGATCAAGGCATAGGACGAACCTGGCACGCCAGGGTAGTACCGACATGCTCAACTTCAAAGATTATGAGGAGAATACATGGCTAATCGGAATGATTGGAATAGCCACACGATTGAGGAGTTTCGCGCCAATGGGGGCAAGGTTGGAGGAGTATGGGAAGGCAGGCCCCTGCTTTTACTCACGACCACCGGCGCTAAGAGTGGCAAACGCCACACCACACCGACGATGTACCTGCGCGATGGCGACCGCCTGCTTGTTTTCGCCTCCAAAGGAGGGGCACCAACGCACCCCGACTGGTACCACAATCTGCGCAAGCACCCGCAAGTTACCGTCGAGGTCGGCGACGAGACATACGAGACTACCGCCACCGTCCTGACCGGCGAGGAGCGTGACCGCCTGTACGCCAGGCAAGCAGCGTTGTATCCGCAGTTCGCCGATTACCAGAAAAAAACGACCCGCAAGATTCCAGTGATCGCACTGGAACGCCGCAAAAGCTAATGGATGAGGGGGATAAGAACGAACCGATCTATCCCTGTTCCCTACCGCCCATCTCACCGCCGATCAGTTGAATAGCCTGTTCGCGCAGAGCTTGCAGGGCATTGCTGAATCGCACCGGGTAGGGAGTCTCTACCTGCAAGGCGCGATAACGTTCCGGCAGCGACGCCAGGTTTTGCTGCGCCAGCTCTCGGATCTCGGAGAGCGGGGGCAGGCTGCCAGGAATCGTCTCGCCGCTGCGCATGACCGGCCGCAGGAGGCGCTGGTAGTTGCCCGGGCGAAGCTCCTGCGCAAGCTGGATGATATCTTCCTCCCAGCCGGGATGGCGGTAGATCTCCTTTTTCCCAGGCCAGGTCGATTTTGCGCCGGCGATCTTTACCTTGGGGAATTCATTGCCTTCCTCGTCCACGAGCCAGACTTCCTTATAGACCGCGCCGAGTGAGCCACCCTCGAATCCCCGCTCGACCGAACCGGCGCCGCTCCCTAGCGCCGTACCCACGCCAAAAGAGTCGATCGCGGCCCCGGCTTTCAACAGATCGTCGATCTTCCACTCATCCAGGTCGTTGCTCGCCAGGACGCGCACATTGTGCAGGCCTGCCCTGTCGAGCTGCTCGCGAACGTAGATGCTATCCGCAACGAGATCCCCGCTGTCCAGGCGCACCGCTGCCAGTGTGTGGCCAAGCAATTCCTGCGAGCGCAGGGCGACGGCAATGGCGGTATGGATGGCCTGGCGCGTATCATAAGTATCGAGCAACAGCGTATAGCGATTATAGGCGTCGGCGATGGCCTCGAAGGCCTGCTCCTCTGTGGGGAATAGCTCGATGAGCGCGTGTGGAACGGTGCCCGTCGCGGGCAGGCGATAATCGTAGGCCGCGTTAAGCAGCGAGGTGCTGGCGCACCCACCGATGTAAGCGGCGCGCGCAACCGTCAACGGCTCCTGTGCGCGGCGGAAGGCGAATTCCGCGACGCGACGCGTGCGACCTCCCTGGTTCGCGGCGTAGACGATGCGCGAGGCCTTCGTCGCGATCAGCGTAGAGAGGTTGATAGAGTGGAGCAGACCGGCTTCAAGTAAAATCGCCTCGCGGAACGGCGCCGTGACGCGCATGATCGGCTCGTTGGGAAACGCAATTGAGCCTTCTGGAAGCGCCAGGATTTCACCGGTAAAGCGCAGGTTGGCCAGTTCGTCGAGAAAGGCCGAGTCGTAATCGCGGATCTGCGCCAGGAAGCGCAGGTCCTCCTGTGTATAGCGGAAGGACTGCACAAACTCAAGCGCATCCTCCAGGCCGGCGACCAGCAGGTACGCGCCTCCGAACGGGGCGGTGCGCGTATAAAGGTCAAAGGTCGTCAACCCGTTTTTCCCGGTTCGCCACGACACAAAGGCCGAGTCGGGATGATACAGGTCGGTCATCAACCCTGGATGAATATGCGGCGCTCGACGGTTCATAAATCCTCTCCCTCATCATCTGAAGTGGCCGGTTAGTGTCCATTTTACCATAATCAGGTAAGCAAGAGATAAAGAGAGTGCGGGTGCCATCATGCGCTGGAGGCAATATTTGACATAGTCTGCCTCGTAATGTTACGCTTGACTCGTTACCTATACTTCCTTTTAGTAAGTGATGAGCTAATGTCGCCCTAAAAGCAGGGTAACAAGCTACCTATCCAATTGCAACTGGATGGCGTATCTACTAGTAGAGGCAATGCTTTTGCCCGGCATATAGCTAGAGATACACAGGCAAGAACCACGTACTTGTCGTGCTCCTATTTTTTTCCGAAAGGAGATGGTCCAGCAAATTCGTGACACAGTAGGGAAATAGAGCTTTCCCCTTTCCCCTTTTTCGCAACTCTTTCATTGTGGACAACTGTAGATCGCCGCGATTGCTTGTTCTGACTCTACTGGAGGCAGGAAACCGCACGATCAAACCAATGGAGGTACCAACTTTGACGACGAAGCGCGAAATCACAGTGACGGTGAATGGGCAGCAACACCATTCATCCGTAGAACCGCGTATGTTGCTGGTCCACTATTTGCGAGAGGTCCTCGACCTCACCGGAACCCATATCGGCTGCGATACCTCGCAGTGTGGGGCGTGTACCGTCCTTCTCAACGGCGACTCCGTAAAAGCATGTACCGTGCTGGCAGTGCAGGCAGACGGCCAGGAAGTGACCACGATTGAAGGGCTGGCCACCGAAGACAACCTGCACCCCATCCAGGAAGGCTTCTGGGAAAAGCACGGCCTGCAGTGCGGCTTCTGCACGCCCGGCATGATTATGGCCTCGTATCAACTGCTGAAGGACAACCCAACCCCGACCGAAGCTGAGATTCGCAAGGGTCTCGAGGGCAATATCTGCCGCTGCACAGGCTACCAGAATATCGTGCGCGCCGTGCAGTACGCCTCCGAGAAGATGCGCGAAGCTGCAGAGGCCCCTGTAGGCGCGGGCGAGTAATCGCCACACATACGCGATGGTGCTGGAGGATTACTGCCTTCAGCTCTTCGTGATGAGAAAGGATTAGCACAGATATGGGTATTGCAGCATCGATTGGCACGCCCATCAAGCGGCGTGAAGACCCTCGCTTAATAACAGGACAGTCGACCTACGTCGACGACGTCAAGCTGCTCGGCATGTTGCATATGGTAGTGCTGCGCAGCCCCTATGGCCACGCGCGCATCACCAGCATCAATACGGAAGCCGCACGCAACCATCCCGGCGTCAAAGCCGTCTACACTGCTGACGACATGAAAGGCGTAGTGGGCAATGTAGCCATCGCCGTTCCGCTGGGCGAAATCACGAATGGCATGGGCGTGCATGGCCCGCTGGCCGAAGGCAAGGTGCGTTTCTATGGCGATCCCGTCGCCGTAGTGATCGCCGAGGACCGCTACGTGGCCCGCGACGCGCGCGACCTGATCGAGGTCGATTATGAGCCACTGCCGGCCGTTGTAGATGTCGAGAAGGCCATGGAGCCTGGCGCGCCGCTGCTCTACGAAGAATTTGGCACAAACGTCGCCTTCAGCATAAAGCCAGCCACCGATGAGATCGATAAAGTTTTCGCCGACACCCTGGCAGATGGTGGCATCGTAGTGAAGCAGCGCATGGTCAACCAGCGGCTGGCCCCGGTACCGATGGAAACGCGCGGCGTCGTGGCGGACTATAACAAGGCCAGCAAGACGCTGACCGTGTGGTGTTCTTCCCAGAATCCGCACATCCTGCGCAATATCCTGGCCGCCTTGATCGCACACCCGCTGCACCGGGTGCGCGTGATCGTGCCTGAAGTGGGTGGAGGCTTCGGCAGCAAGATCGACATCTATCCAGAAGAGATGATCGCAGCCTTCGCCACGATGAAACTGGGACGCTCGGTAAAATGGGTTGAGGACCGCAACGAAAGCCTGGCGGTGGCTGTACACGGCCGAGACCAGGTGGACTATGTTGAGGCTGCTGCAACGAAAGAGGGCAAAGTGACCGCTCTCAAGGTGCATGGCATCTCTGACCTGGGAGCATATTGTCAGCTCTTCACGGATGTCATCATGATTGCCTTCGGCTTTCCGGTCTCCTGTGGCGCCTACGATATTAAGAACATTCTCCTCAGCGGAGACATCGTTTTCACCAACAAGGCCCCCACCGATGCCTATCGCGGCGCGGGCCGTCCGGAAGCGACCTACATCACCGAGCGCGTCATGGACCTCGTCGCACGAGAGCTGGGCAAAGACCCGACTGAGGTGCGCAGGTTGAACTTCATCCAGCCCGACCAGTTCCCCTACAAGTCGGCAGCGGGCGCGGTCTACGATAGCGGGGATTACGAAAAGGCCCTGAATAAGGCAATGGAAATCGCAGACTACCACGGGATGCGTGCAGAGCAGGCCAGGCAACGCGCCCAGGGTAAGATCGTAGGTATTGGCGTTTCCTCCTATATCGAGATCTGTGGCTTCGGGCCAAAGGGTAGTGCTCCCATCGGCCTTTATGAAAGCGCGCGTATGCGTGTGGAGAACAGCGGTCTGGTGATGCTTTACACAGGCTCCTCGCCGCACGGCCAGGGCGAAGAAACAACCTTTGCGCAGATCGTTGCCGACGTGTTCACAATCTCACCCGACCAGGTTATGGTTATGCATGGGGATACCGATTCGACTCCTGAAGGGCGTGGCACCTATGGCAGCCGCACCACCGCAGTCGGCGGCTCGGCGGCCTTTACCGCCGCGCAGAGATTGAAGGAGAAGATGAAAGAGATCGCATCCCACATGCTCGAAGCCAGCCCCTCGGACGTGGAGCTCGAGGACGGCAAGTTCTTCGTCGCGGGCTCGCCCCAGAAATCGGTCTCGTTTGCCGAGGTTTCCACCACAACCCACTTCTCCAACTCGCTGCACCCCGGCATTGAGCCTGGGCTTGAGACGACGGTCTTCTGGGAACCAGAAGCGTGTACCTTCCCATTCGGTACGCACATTTGCATGGTCGAGATCGATAAGGAGACTGGCAGCGTCGAAATCAAGCGCTTCATAGCGGTCGACGACTGCGGGCGCCAGATCAACCCGATGATCGTGGAGGGCCAGGTTCACGGCGGCCTCGCGCAAGGCATTGGCCAGGCACTCATCGAAGGAGTCATATACGGCGAGGATGGGCAGCTCTTGACGGCGACGCTGACGGACTATGCCATGCCGCTCGCACACGAGCTACCAGTGTTTGAACTCGACTCTACCGTTACTCTCACGACGGTTAATCCCCTGGGCGTAAAAGGTGTCGGCGAGGCCGGCACGATCGGCTCGACTCCGGCAGTGGCCAACGCGGTCGTCGACGCGCTGGGCGTAGCACATGTCGATATGCCGTTCAACTCTGAGAAGATATGGAACATCATCCACTCGAAATAATGGAGAAGGAGAAAGTAGCATGTCAGTTCCCGCTGCATTTGATTACCACGTCGCCAATTCGGTGGATGAAGCCATAGCGCTCATGCAGCAGTACGGCGACGACGCCAAGTTCCTGGCCGGTGGTCATAGCCTGCTGCCGACCATGAAGCTGCGCCTGGCACAGCCCGGCCACCTCATCGACCTTGGCCGTATCCAGGGTCTGTCCTACGTCCGCGAGGATGACGGCGCTGTGGCCGTCGGCGCGATGACGACGTATGTCACGCTCGAGCGGTCGAGCGTCATCCAGAGCAACTTCGCCTTGCTGCCGGAGGGCATCTCGCAGATCGGCGACCAGCAGGTACGCAATCGCGGCACCATCGGCGGCAGCGTGGCGCACTCTGATCCCGCCGCCGACACGCCCGGCATGGTGCTGGCGCTCAAGGCGGACATCCTCGCACAGGGGCCAAACGGCGTCCGCACTATCAAAGCGGACGACTTCTTCCAGGATCTCTTCCAGACGGCCCTGGGCCAGGACGAGGTGATTACCGAAATTCGCTTCGCCAAACCAGCCCCAAGCACGGGCAGCGCCTATGAGAAGCTGGCCAACAAAGCCTCGCACTACGCCGTCGTCGGCTGCGCGGCGGTCGTGACGCTGGACAACGACGGCACCTGCACGGCGGCTAGCGTTGTAATTACCGGGGCATCGGTCAAACCCACGCGCGCAAGCGCGGTGGAGGCGGCGCTTGTCGGTAAGAAGCTGGACGAGGCCACCATCGCCGAAGCCGCCAGCCACGCGGCCGATGGCCTGGAACTGGTCTCGGACATTCACGGCTCGAAGGACTACCGCGCCCAGATGGCAACTGTAATGGCCAAACGCGCCATTACACGCGCCGTCGAGCGCACTTAATACGGGCTGGCCCGAGGCACAGGCATAGCTCGCGCAAATCGGTCCGCGCGACAAATAGCGCCCGCGAGGGATGGCATCCGCGAAGGGATGGCGTCCCTCGCGGGCGCCATTTCTTGTCACCAGAAGACACGGCTCATTCAATGAAGTAGCGCTGGAAAATGAAGAAGAGGATTCAGCCAATTACGTCGTCCAGGTCGCGGCCAAGGTCCTTGAGCAGCACCATCGCCGCGTTTCGACCGGGCGCGCCTGTCACGGAGCCACCGGGGTGGGTGGTGGCCCCGGTCTGGTAGAGACCGGGAATGGGCATGCGGTGCTGGGCATAACCAGGCACCGGCCGCAGGGTTTCAGACTGGGCAGGACTCATATCGCCACCGTGGCAACTGCCATGCCAGTTGTGGCGGTTATACCGTTCCAGGTCGAGCGGGCTGCGAATCTCGGAGGCGAGTATCTTATCGGCGGTCAGGTTGGGCGCGTACTTGCGCAACTCGGCGAGGTTGTTAGCGGCCACCTCTTCTTTGATTTCGTCCCATCTCTCAGCCCCTTCACGCAGGGAGTAAGGCTGCAAATTGATTACCTTCACCATGTGCTTGCCCGCGGGGGCGCGGGTGGGATCGCCAACGGAGGGCGTAAGCACGAGCATTACCGGCTGGTCGGCGGCCACGCTGCCCTGGCGGAAATCGCTCTCCACGCGCAGTTGCCGATCCGCCGTCTGCGCCACACCAGCCCCAACTACCGACAGTGTTCCCCCATTGACCGGGAATAGTGGCGGTTCGGTCGTGGCATAATGGGCCACAAACATAGTGCGCCCGGCCTTGTAGGTCTCAACACCGTACAGGAAGACATCGCCCCAAGTCTGCACCGGAGCCATATGCACCAGGTGCTTGACATGAATAGTGGAGACGACTGCGTAACGCGCGCGGAACTGCTCGCCGGACTCGGTCTCGACGCCCGTGCAGCGCCCGCCCTCGAGGATCAGCCTGCTTACGGGTTTATTCGTCAGGATCGTCCCTCCCTGTGCCTCGATGATACGGGTCAGCGCGCGGGGAAGACTGCCGGAGCCAGCGCTGGGAATGGCCCAACCGCTGCGCTGGCGACCCGCGACGAACGAGTAGGCGAGCGTGCCTGTGCCGGGTCGCTCGGCGGGCTGCACGGTGCCCTCGGCGAACCACACCATCCAGGACTTGACGTGCCAATCCTCGAAGGCGGAGTCGATGATGTCCCAGGCCGAAAGCGCCTGGCGGCGCATCCAGATTGCTCCCTGGGGATGCGCCGCCAGTTCCTCGGCGAGCGAGGGACCCCAACCGGCGGGTGTGTAGCGTATTTTGTTGAAGATGGGCGATACACTGCGCCATTCGGAGATCATCCTACGGTACGTTTCGGCATCGCGCCTTGAGAACTTAGCAACCTCTGCGCAGGTACGATCTATGTCCATCCATTGAGTGATATAGGCACCATCGGGGAAGACAACGTGGGAGGCAGGATCGGCTTTGATATATTGCAGGCCATACTCGGCCAGTGGCAATTCCTGGTTAATCCAGATCGGACTCTGCAGAAAAATAGCGTGCGTAGTCGAGCAGGTGTCGTGTAGGAAACCTGGCAGCGTCAACTCCTCGGTCATGGTATTGCCGCCGATTACGGGACGGGCCTCCAGGACCAGGCAGGAAAGGCCAGCCTTTCCCAGGTAAGCGGCGGTAATGAGGCTGTTATGACCGGCGCCGGCTATGACGACATCAAATTTTTCCACCGTGCGCAGCTCCTCTCGAGATTGACAATTCAAATGATTGTGTGTTCATCATACCTTTTATTCCCTTAGCGGTCAAGATTGGCCTGGCGACCGCAAGGGTCGCCACTACGAGAACATGGCTTCCCAGGCCGGCTTTCTCGAGAGTATCGTAGTGGCGACCCTTGCGGTCGCCAGGCTTCGCTTTACAACAGCCCTGCTTTGGCAAATATCGAACTTGACTAATAAAGTAGAATTTGGTATGATGATTAAACCATTATGCAATTTGTCCAACTTGTTGAGAGGAGAGGCGTTTGGGGGGAATACGCATGTATACACCAATCCAGTCGGTCAAAGTCTTTGAGCAGGTCGCTGAGCAAATCGAAAAGCGCATCCTGGTCGGAGAGCTGCGCAGCGGTGACCGCCTGCCAACCGAGCGTGAGATGGCCGAGCAGTTTCATGTCAGCCGGACAGCAGTACGTGAAGCCATGAAAATCCTGGCGCAGAAAGGCCTGGTGGATATGCGTCCCGGCAGAGGCACGATTGTGATTGATGGCGCACATGAGGCTTTGCAGGACTCGCTCGGACTTGTCATGAAATTGGGGTTGGGAGAGGTAGGCGGCTCGGATAGTCTCGTCGAAGTCCGTGAGATACTCGAGACTGAGATTGCCGCCCTGGCCGCGGCACGCGCAACAGAAAAAGAGCTTGCGGCGATGCGCGATGCGATAGCGGTGATGGACGACAGCCTGGACGACGCAGATGCATTCATTGCCGCCGATAATAATTTTCATGAAGCGCTGGCTCGAGCAACCCAAAATACCCTTATTTTGATCCTTGTAAACTCGATTGTAAACCTGCTGAGCGAACAGCGCAAGCAGGTCTTCGAAGTCGAGGGTGGACCGCAGCGCGGGCAAATCCATCACCGGCGCATCCTCGAAAGTATTATGCGGCGCGACCCGGAGGCCGCACGCGCCGCGATGCGTTCCCATCTGCAGCAGGTTCGTGAGGATGTCGGCGGTTTTGCCAATTATTACGGTTAGTTGTCCAGTATCTTCACTGCCGGTTTTTCTGTAGGGCACAGGACCTCACCACAACACTTGCTGTAGCCCTTCGGAGAAATCGCCGCCCGTTGGAGGTCGTTATGGCAAACCTGGGATTTATCGGGCTGGGAGCTATGGGAGGCCGTATAACGAAGCGTCTCCTTGACGCGGGCCATACGGTCACCGGATATAATCGCACGAAGTCGAAAGCGCAGTGGCTCTTAGATGCCGGAATGCGCTGGGGGCAATCTCCAAGAGCAGTGGCGGAAACGGTCGACGTGGTCTTTACGATGGTCACCAATACCGAAGCGCTACACGAAGTATTTAATGGCCCCGAAGGCATACTGGCCGGCTTGAGCGAAGGGAAGGTCTATATCGACATGAGCACCGTCAGCCCGGCGGCCTCACGTCACGTCGCCACGCGAGTTGCTGAAAAAGGCGCTCATATGCTCGACTCGCCCGTGTCAGGCAGCGTTATTACCCTTGAACAGGGCAATCTTTCCCTGATGGTTGGCGGCGACAGGGATACCTTCGAGCGAGTCAAACCTGTGTTGCTGGACATCGGCCCTAAAGTAAACTACGTGGGTGACAATGGCAAGGCCGTCCTGATGAAGATCGCCATCAACCTCAATCTACAAGTGCAAATCGCGGGCTTTTACGAAGGATTGTTCCTGGCTGTGAAGGGCGGCGTGCCGCTTGAAACCGCGCTCGAAGTCATGCTCAACAGTGTGATTGCCTCACCGGCGCTCAAGTATCGCACTCCGTTCATACTCGACATGCCCGACGAGGCCTGGTTCAACGTGAACATGATGCAGAAAGACATGCTGCTCGCGGAAGAACTGGGCAGGCAGCTCAACGTTCCGCTGCCAACCGTGGCCCTCACCAATCAGATGCTCACTGCCGCCCGCGCCATGGGCCTGGCAGAGCGTGATTTCGCGATTGTCTATAAGGTACTGGCGCGCATGTCAGGTATAGACATGTAACGACACTGGAGAACTCAAGGCGATTCTTGAAAGGCATGCGCCAACGACGCTGCCGCGTCTACTGCTTCGCAGTCAAGCGCATGAAAGGAACGTATGACACAATCCGAGGCATCGAAGGCCATCGATACGGCGGCACCCAACGGGGAGAGCGAAGGGGATCGCTGGCTTGCTATGTACGAGCAGATGCTCACCATCCGCCTTTTCGAGGAGCACGTCAACCAGCTTTACCTCACCGCCAGGATGCCCGGCCTGGCTCACCTGTACAGCGGCGAGGAGGCCATCGCGGTAGGCGTGTGCCAGGCATTGCGCAAGGACGACTACATCACCAGCACGCATCGCGGTCACGGGCACTGCCTGGCGAAGGGAGCCAGAGTCGACCGCATGTTCGCCGAGCTACTCGGCAAGGAGGCCGGATACTGTCGCGGCAAGGGCGGCTCCATGCATATCGCCGACCAGGACACCGGCAACCTTGGGGCGAATGCGATCGTTGGAGGAAGCGCGGGCATCGCCACCGGAGCTGCCATGTCGATCAAAATGCGGGGAAGCGACCAGGTAGCCGTGTGTTTCTTCGGCGATGGCGCGCTGGGCCAGGGGCTGCTCTACGAAGTGATGAACATGGCGTCGCTCTGGAAATTTCCGGTCATCTACGTCTGCGAGAACAACCAGTACAACGAATACACCCACCACTTAGAGACAACCGCCGGTGAAATGAGCGCCAGGGCCGAAGCGTTTGGCATCCCGACCGAGGATATCGATGGCCAGGATATACACGCGGTCTATGAGGCGGCGCAGCGCATGGTGGCGCGTGCGAGGCGCGGTGAAGGGCCATCCTTCATGCTCTGCCAGACGTATCGCTACTACGGGCATCACGTCGGTGACATCCAGCGAGCCTACTACCGTTCGAAAGAGGAGGAAGAGCACTGGAAGACGAATCGCGACCCCATCAAACTGCTTGCTGAGCGGCTGATCGAACGGGGGATGACCGACAAGGAGACCTTTGAGCGCATCGAGCAAAAGGTGCGAGCTGAAGTCGAGGCGGGGGAGCAATTCGCCCTCGACGCGCCATTCCCAGACCCAAGCGAGGTGGATCAAGATGTCTACGTCTAGTACCGCGGTCGATCAAAACGCCGGGCAGGGCGTGCGCGAAGTGACGCTGGGCCAGGCTATTCGAGAAGCCCTGGCCGAGGAAATGCGGCGCGACCCGCGCGTATTTATCATGGGAGAGGATGTGGCCGAGGCCGGCACGCCGTTCAAAGTGCTCGCGGGCCTGGTTGAAGAGTTTGGTCCGTCGCGCGTCATCGACACACCCATCTCCGAAGCGGGTATCACCGGCATGGGCGTCGGCGGCGCTATGACCGGCATGCGCCCCATCGTCGATATCATGTTTGGCGATTTCATCACGCTGGCGCTGGATCAGATCGTGAACCAGGCCGCCAAGGTTCACTACATGTCCGGGGGGAAGCTCAAAGTGCCGCTTGTTGTGCGCACGACGCTCGGCGCCACGCGGCGCACCGCCGCACAGCACAGCCAGAGCCTGCAGGCCTGGGTCAGCCATATCCCCGGATTGAAAGTGGCGCTGCCCTCGACTCCTTACGATGCGAAGGGGCTGCTGAAAAGCGCCATCCGCGATGATAATCCTGTGATCTTCTTCGAAGACAAAATGATGTACCAGTTGAAAGGACCGGTGCCAGAGGGTGATTATACCATCCCCTTCGGCGCCGCCGATATCAAACGACCAGGCACCGATATCACCATCGTGGCGACGAGCAGCATGGTGCAGATCGCGCTGGCTGCGGCGGAGTTGCTTGAGCAGCTTGACATCAGCGCGGAAGTCGTTGATCCTCGCACAACGCTGCCACTCGATGAGCAGACGCTGATCGAATCGGCGAAGAAGACCAGCCGCGCCATCGTGATGGACGAGGGTTACGAACACTATGGCATCACGGCTGAGCTCGCCGCGGTGATCGCTGAAGGGGCTTTCTATTACCTGGACGCCCCGGTCAAACGTATGGGGGCGATGAACGTGCCGGTGCCATTCTCACCCGTTCTGGAAGATCAAACCGTCCCTAGCGCCGCCTCGGTCGTGGAGATGGCAAAAATATTGTGCGGTAGAACATAACCGACGGGGGTCCATACGATAAGGAGCGTAACAATGGCGATCAGAACCTATGGCTTGATGGGTGTTGACTGGGAAGAACGCGTCAACTTCGAGCGGCTGCGCAGCGAGCGCCTGGCGCGCATCAAGCGACTGCTCAAAGAGTCGGAGATGGGAGCGCTGCTCTGCTTCGACATGAACAATATACGCTACATCACTGCTACTCATATCGGCACGTGGGCCATGGACAAGCTGACGCGCTTCTCACTGCTGCCGCAGGACGATGAGCCGATCATGTGGGACTTCGGCTCAGCAGCGCGGCACCATAAGCTCTATTGTCCCTGGCTCGGAGAGGAGCGTTCCCGCGCCGGTATCTCCACACAGCGAGGCGCAATGTCGCCCGATGCGGGTCGGGCTGAAGATGTCGCGCGCAAAATCCGCCTCGAGCTGGAGGCGCGCGGTCTGCTGCACGAGCCGCTGGGCATAGATGTGGTCGAACTGCCCGTGCTGTTCGCGCTGCAGGCAGAGGGCATCAAGGTGGTCGATGGGCAGCAATTGATGCAGAAGGCACGCGTGATCAAAACGCAGGATGAGATTACGTTGCTCTCCAGCGCCTGCATGATGGTGGACGCGGCCTATGACCAGCTCTATCGAGCTTTGAGGCCCGGCATACGCGAAAACGAGTGCGTGGGATTGGTCAGCAAGGTGCTCTTCGACCTGGGTTCAGAACACGTCGAGGGCGTCAATGCTATTTCAGGAGAACGCTGTAGCCCGCATCCGCACGTCTACACCGACCGCACGCTGAGACCCGGCGACCCCGCCTATTTCGATATCCTGCACAGCTACAATGGCTATCGCACCTGCTACTACCGCACCTTCGCGGTGGGCAGCGCTTCACAGTCGCAGGTAGACGCCTACAAATACTGCCGGGATATCCTGGACAGAGCCATCAACGCCATCAAGCCGGGCGTCACTACCGCCGATGTCGTGAAGCTATGGCCAAAAGCTGAAGAGTTTGGCTTTCCCAACGAAGAAGCGGCCTTTGCGCTCCAATACGGTCACGGAGTGGGCCTTGCGATCTGGGAGAAGCCCATCTTCAGCCGCCTGGTCTCGCTTGACCACCCAGAGGTGATCGAGGAGGGTATGGTGTTCGCGCTTGAGACGTTCTGGCCGGCCTCCGACGGTTGGTCGGCGGCGCGCATCGAGGAACAACTAGTCGTGACAAAGGACGGGTGCGAGATTATCACGCGCTTTCCAGCGGAGGAGTTGCTTGTGGCGGGCGTACGCTACTACACCGTTAGCGGACCCTTGCCGACGACACGCGAAACACAATCGAATCTGAACGTACAATCCAACGGCAACCTTCCCGCAGCCAGGACGGCTGCAACCGGAGATCGATGATGGCTACAGATGTCATCCTACCAGCATTAGGAATGTCACAGGACACGGGTAAGATCGTGCGGTGGCTCAAGCGGGAGGGTGAGCAGGTGGCAAAGGGGGAGCCATTGCTGGAAGTCGAGACCGACAAGGCCTCGGTGGAGATAGAAGCGCCGGCGGATGGCGTGCTCGCCAGGGTATCGGCCGCTGCCGGAGATGACGTTCCGGTCGGGCGAGTCATCGCGGCCATCCTTGCCGCGGACGAAGCACCATCGAGCATGGCAGGACACACAGGAGGACGCACGGGAGAAGGCATGGCAGGACGCGATGAAACGCGTCCCTACGGGGCCAGCCCGCTGGCCTCGCGCATCGCCACAGAACATAACCTGGATTTGAGCCAGGTGCAAACACAGAACAGGCGCATTCAAAAGGCCGATGTGCTGGCGTATCTGCAGGGCCAGGAGCAAGCCGGCGCGACCGCCCAGGCTCCGACCGCTCGCCTGACGATGGCTTCGCCTAAGGCGCGGAGATTGGCTGCCGAGCAGGGGAAGGACCTCGCGGCGATAAAGGGGAGCGGACCGCATGGTGCGGTGCTGGCGGCGGATGTGCTGGCCGCGGGCGTTCAGGCCCCGCGCTCACCCGCCTTTGCCGAGTTTGCACCAGCGGCCGAGCAAGCTGCGGCAATTGATAATGGAGCAGGCCAGCCAGCCTTGAGTAATATCTGGCGCATCATGGCAGAGCGCACAGCTCAAAGCTGGACAACCGTCCCGCATTTTTATCTCGTGCGCGAGGTGAACGCGAATCGGTTGATGGCCTGGCGCGAACAACTCTTGAAGCGGCCCGGCGATAAGGTGACCTATACCGACTTGCTGGTGAAACTTGTGGCGGCGGCTTTACGCAGGCATCCTCGCCTGAATGTCGCGTGGGACGGGAGCAAACCGGCACCGAAGCAAGAAATACACATTGGGTTAGCGGTAGCGGTCGAGGAGGGGCTGGTCGTTCCGGTGATCCACGGAGCGGATGCCCTCGGCCTGAACGAGATCGCCAGGCAGCGCGCTGAACTCGTGGCCAGAGCGCAGGCCGGGAAACTCCGACCCGTAGATATCGGTGGCGGAACGTTCACTATCAGCAATCTGGGTATGTATGGCGTCGATGCCTTCAACGCCATCATCAACCAGCCGCAGGCCGCCATACTGGCCGTTGGTCGCATAGCCGAACGGGTTGTGCCTCTCAATGGTCAGCCTGCTGTCCAGTCCATGATGGTACTCACACTCTCCTGCGATCACCGCGTCGTGGATGGGGCCAGGGGAGCGGAGTTTCTATCAACGCTGGCGGAACTGGTGGAGGAGCCGTTAGGACTTTTAGAGTAGTTCAGGTAGACCATGTGAATGGGGTAGTTGAGAGAACGTAGATTGAACGGGTATCAGTGGACAGGTCGACCCCGCGGGTGGATCTGTCCAACAGGTTACTTTCAACGCTCGCCGAAGAGCAGGGAACAAACACAGAGAAGGGGAGCCAGCGGGGTTCCCCGTTAGTAGCCCCCTCTTTATCGTGGGGGCAAAGGAGAATAGTCATGTTAGGACTTCGCGCTTTACAAGAAAAGCCGGTCCTGAAAGGCATCTGCGTACTGCTCGCAGCATTATTTGTACTCAGCGCCTGCGGCAGTACTACGAGTACCGGAGGAAGTACTCCTACCTCCAGCGCTTCATGTTCCGGCCAGTCCCAATCTCCCATTAAGATCGGCATATCATTATCTCTTTCAGGCGACTTCTCAGCAGATGGTAAAGCCTTCCAGCAGGGGTATCAACTATGGGCCAATACCGTCAACAAGAACGGCGGTTTACTGTGCCGCCAGGTTACCCTGGACATTGTCTCGGATAACAGCAGCACGACGCAGGTTGTCACAAACTACCAGACCCTCATCAACACCAACCATGATGACCTTGTGCTGGGGCCATACTCAACGCTGCTGACCAAGCCAGCATCCCTGGTGGCCAGCCGCTTTGGCTATGCTTTTATCGAGGGCGCTGGCGGCGGTCCATCGGTCTTCACCCAGGGGCTGCACAACATCTTCGATGTCTCCCCACCCATTCAATTCCAGATGAATGGCTTTGTGCAGTACATCCAGTCGCTGCCAGCTTCGCAGAAGCCCACGACGGTGGCGTACGCGACCGAAGATGATCCGTTCACTCAGCCAATGGTAGACCAGGCTAAAACACTCTTTACTCAGGCCGGGTTCTCGATGGCTTCCTACCAGGTCTACCCGGCGGAAACTACGGACTTCACACCCATTGCTCAAAAGATCATCGCTTCGAAAGCGCAGGTCGTTGTGCTGGGTTCAATGCTGAATGACGTCATCGCCGAGGTACAGGCTTTCAGACAGCAGCACTACAACCCGGAGGCCATCATAGCATCGGCTGGTCCCGACCAGGGTTCGTCATTTAGCGGCCCTATCGGAGGCACTAATGTGGCCGAGGGCATCATGTTCCCCAACGGCTGGTACACGGGCCTCACCACCTACCAGAACCAGCAGATGGTCAATGACTACCTGGCAGCGAACGGGGGCAAGGCCGCCGATATCAGCGCCGACGTAGCCGAAGCCTATTCGGTAGGGCAGGTATTGACGCAGGCTGTGAACAAGATTCACAGCATCGACAATACCAAGCTGATAGCCGAACTGCACTCCGGCGATACCTTCCAGTCCGTCCAGGGTCCCGTGAAGTTCAATGATGTCGGTGAAAATACCGCCGCCACCGTATTCCTGTTCCAGTGGCAGAAAGGCAACACTATAGCCGTCTATCCACCCGACCAGGCTAAGGCGGCCCCCGAGTTCCCCAAGCCCAACTGGCCGTAGTGGTTCGCCAAACGAGCGTGTCTTACACGCGAGTAGGAGAGGATGCCGGCTATCATGAGCCGCTGGTAGCCGGTGATCCTTTTCCGCAGACTATAATACGATGAGGTGATTAATAAAACAGAGGATTTATGGCGGTACTTATTCTAGAAGCGATCATTACCGGGATATTAACCGGGGGGGTGTATGCGTTAATGGCCTCCGGCCTGACGCTGGTGTTCGGGGTGATGGAAATCATCAACATTGCCCAGGGCGCGCTGGTAATCCTGGGCGCCTACCTCAGCTATTACCTGCAGCAAAATTTTCATCTCGATCTGTTTTTGGGTCTGCTGATTACTATGCCTGTGATGTTCGGCCTCGGCCTGTTGATCGAGTGGCTGTTTGTGCGGCCAATCAAACGTGATCGCACGATGATGTCTCTGCTGGTCATGTTCGGTTTAGCGCTGGTCATCGAGGGGGTGCTAAATAAAGTTTTCACAGCCAACATCGTCAAGCTGCAAGCCTGGTATATTATCTCTTCGTTCCCAATCGGTGGATTTTATCTCTCTTACATTTACGTATTTGGCTTTTTGCTGGCAGTCGGGCTGCTGGCCGGGCTGTACCTGCTAGTGTATCGCACGAAGTTCGGTTTCAGCCTGCGCGCCTCAATGCAGAATCGTACGGCGGCAGAACTCATCGGCATCGATGTCGAGCGGGTCGCGGCGATTACCTTTGGCATCGGCATCGCTCTCGCGGCGGCCGGGGGTATGGCCTACGGAGCAACGAATGGCTTTGACGCGAATAGTGCCTACGACCTGATCTCGCGCTTGCTGGCCATCATCATCTTCGGCGGCATGGGCAGCCTCTCAGGCGCGTTGATCGCCTCCGTTGGTATGCTGGTGGTCGAAAACGTCACCTCGGTCGTCTGGTCGCCCACCTGGGCCAGCACCGTCTTTTTCATTCTGCTGGTAATCATCCTGGTGGTTCGTCCCCAGGGCTTGCTTGGCAAGGCGGAAGGGAGAAAGCAATGAGGAGGGCGAAGAGCTTAGGTATCGTGGTTGGCCTGCTGGCGCTGCTGGCGCTCGCTATCGCCTATCCCCAGGTAGATTCCGATTCGTCACACACGACCATCGCGGTCTTTACCTTGATCTTCCTGGGAGCAACCGTCGGCTGGAATATTTTAGCGGGTTATACCGGCTACATCTCCCTGGGACACATCGCATTTTTCGGCATCAGTGCATACGCCCTGGCGATCATATGCCAGCACTGGAACATCCAGGGGGGATATGCCCCCTTCTTCCTGGTTCCTGTGGCGGGGTTGATCGCCGCCATCATCGCAATCCCGGTAGGATGGATTGTCCTGCGGGTGCGGCGGCATACGTTTGTCGTTATGACAATAGCCATTTTTTTCATCGCGCAATTATTAGCCGAAAATCTGACCGGCATCACCAACGGCTCAACCGGCCTGGTACTCCCCATCCCTTTTGATTGGGGCGGAACCTTCTACAACATCCCGTTCTACTATGCAGCGCTCATCGTCGTGCTGCTGGCGCTTGCCATCTCGTGGTGGGTGCGCAACTCTAAATTCGGCCTGGGGCTATTGGCGATCCGCGATGACGAAGACCGCGCCTTAGGCCTCGGGGTGAAAACCGGGCCATCCAAGCTGGCAGCCTTTGTCATAGCTGCATTCATTATGGGAATGATGGGCGCCATCTGGGGTTACTTTGTCGAGTCGATCTACCCGTCCTCGGTCTTCGACCCCACCTTCGATATCGCGATCGCGTTGATGGCCTTCCTCGGTGGCATAGGGACTCTTACAGGGCCCGTCTTGGGCGCGGTGATCCTGGAGCCGGCGCAGCAGTACATCTTATCGCAACCCGCATATCGTGACTATTACCCGATCATCTACGGAGCGCTCTTCTTGATCGTCATTCTCCTGCTGCCGCGCGGCATCATTCCCACCGTCCGGGATTACTGGACCAGATTCCAGCTCGCTCGCACCAGGAGAGAAACGCAAGAGGAGGATATCATCGTCACCCCCCTTCCGGGGAAGGAGGGGATCAACCTATGAGCATGCTAGAGGCGCAGGGAGTTTCTAAAGCTTTTGGCGGCATTCGCGCCCTCGATACCTGCTCTATCACGGTAGAGCAAGGCACTATCACAGGCCTGATCGGCCCCAATGGGTCTGGCAAGACGACCCTCTTTAACGTCATGACCGGCTACGAGCGCGTCGATAATGGGCGAGTGCTGTTCCAGGGGAAACCCATCACCAATACATCCCCCGATAAAGTCTTTCGCCTGGGCATCGGGCGCACCTTCCAGTTGACACGCATATTCCCACGCATGAGCGTGCTGGAAAACATGCACGTCGCGGCGCAGCGCAACGACTTCAAGGGTCTGTTGAGCCGCTGGAGTTCCACGCATGAGCAGCGGCACGCGCTGGAGCTGCTCGACTTCGTTGGTCTGACGCGGCTCAAGGATGAACCTGCCGGAAACCTCTCCTACGGTCAGAAAAAGCTGCTGGAGTTTGCCTTCGTCCTGATCGCCGAACCACAGGTGATCTTGCTGGATGAGCCGGCCGGGGGCGTCAATCCGACCATGATCAACTACCTGACGGAGCGCATTCGTTCTCTCAACCAGCGCGGCGCGACCTTTCTGGTTGTCGAACACAACATGGAATTTGTGATGAACCTGTGCGATAAGGTGATGGTGATGCATCGCGGCACAAAGATCGCTGAAGGGACGCCGGCCGAAGTACGCGCGAACCCGGCGGTGCTCGAAGCGTATCTGGGAGATTAGGGAGAGGAAAAGATGCTGCTGAAAATACAGAACCTTTACGCCGGATACGACGGAAGCGATGTCCTCAGGGGCATCAGTCTCGAGGTGGAGCGGGGAACCACGACCTGCATCGTCGGTCCCAACGGGGCGGGGAAATCGACCGTGCTGCGCGTGCTGAGCGGGCTGTTGAAGCCGCGCCAGGGAACGGTCGCATTCGATGGGCACTCGATCGGTGGGCTTGCGCCGCGCCAGATACTCGCCCTTGGAATCGTGCAGGTACCGCAAAATCACAGCCTCTTCCCGAGTATGACTGTACGGGAAAATGTGCGGCTGGGAGCCTACACGCTGCATGATCGAACGCTCGTCGAGCGACGGTTACAAGAGGTGCAGGAGCTGTTCCCGATTGTGAAAGAGCGCGCCAACGACAGAGCCGGGAGTCTCTCGGGCGGACAGCAGCGCCAGGTCGAGTTCGCGCGCTGCCTGATGCTTGACCCTCGTCTGATCCTGCTCGACGAGCCATCGATGGGGTTGGACCCGCGAACATTCAAGCAGGTGATCGAGACCGTCAAAGTCATGCAGAGCAGCGGCAGAACGATTGTGCTGGTCGAACAAAACGCGCGCACGGGGTTGAGCCTTGCCAATAACGGGATCGTATTGGAGAGCGGGCGAGTTCGGCTGGAAGGCCCGCACGATGAGATCCTGAACAACCCGGAGATAGGCCATCTCTACCTGGGCGGGACATTGTCTAATGCATAAATCATTTGCCTCTGAGAAAGGACATTTACATGGCGAGAGACGAGCGTGTACAAAGCGCCATCGACAACTGGGCGCCGCGTTTTATCTCCAACGGCGTTGACGCGAATGATTTCCAGCGCGTCACGAACAGCGTCGAGCGCTGGGACGACTGGTGCCGCAAGTGGTCTGAGTGCGGGGCGATGCACGAGCAGATGGGCGAACAGGCCGAGGGGCGCGGCAACTACATCTCGGCCGCCCAACATTATTTCCAGGCCGCGATATCCTACCATTTTGGCAAGTACTTATTCGTGCATAAGCCCGATGAACTGCGCGCCGCCCACGAGCACGTAGTACGAGACTACCAACGAGCCATGCCCTACTTCGATTTCCCCGGCGAGCGTGTCGCGATTCCCTATGAGCGAGGGGCCAGTATGCCCGGCATTCTGCGTAAGCCCTGGCATACGCCCAAACCCCCGGTTGTGATCCTGGTGCCCGGGCTTGATTCGGTCAAGGAAGAATTGCATCTCTACGGTGACGACTTCCTGCGGCGCGGTATGGCAGTGCTAGCCATCGATGGTCCAGGGCAGGGAGAGATGGAGTTCGAGTTCCCCTTGCGCCACGACTACGAAGTGCCGGTCGCGCACGTCATCGATTACCTGGAGGGCAGGCCCGACGTAGACGCAGCTCGTGTGGGCTTGATGGGAGTGAGCTTCGGCGGCCAGTTCGCCGTACGCGCTGCCGCCTTCGAGCAGCGCTTAAAGGCGGCTATCGAGAACTGCGGGCCGTACAACCAGTCCTGGAACTTCGAAAATCGCCCGCAGATCAGCCGCGATACGATGGTACACCGCCTGAAAGCCGCGAACGAGGAAGACGCTCTCGATAAATTGCGGCAATTCAACCTGCAGGGCGTGGCCGAAAGGGTGGCGTGTCCCCTGCTGGTCATTCAGGGTCGCCTCGATAGGCTTGTGCCGGCGGAACAGGGAGAACGCATAGCAGCGGAGGCAGGCAGCCAGGCGGAACTCTGGATGTTCGAGGACGGCAATCACGTCTGCAACAACATTCCCTATAAGCATCGACCGCAGCAGGCCGATTGGATGCGCGAGAAGCTGTCCAGCAGGTAAAGTAGAGCGGGACGGCACATTTGTATAAGGGAATAATAGCTTTATTCCCCTCGCCACAACCTGTTCATCTCCTCGGAGGTTGCCAGCAGTTCGTTCAGTTTCCCTTCTGCTTCCAGCATACCGTCCTTGAGGACGATGATGTTGTCGGCGCGGCGCAAAGCAGCGCGCCGGTGGGACACAACCAGGCAGGTGGCGTGTGGCCGCCGGAAGAGGCGTTCCCACAGCAGGTGTTCGGTCTCCACGTCCAACGCGCTGGACAGGTCGTCAAAGACCAGTAGCTCGGGATCGCGCACGAACAGGCGGGCCGCGGCTGTTCGCTGCACCTGCCCACCCGAAAGGCGAATACCCCTCGGCCCGACGAGCGTGTCCAGCCCGTTCGGCATTTCGAGCAGATCGTCTTCCATTACAGCCGCACTGATGGCTGCCTGTACATCCACGCGCTCCTCCGGCATGCCCAGCAGGATATTGTCCCGTAACGTCTCGCTGAAGAGGCGGGGAACTTGCGCCACGTACGCGCTGCGGGGCGGCTTAAAGAAAGCAGCCGGGTCGGCGATTGGTTCACCGTTCCAGAGCAGTTCGCCTGCGTCATTTGGCAGCAGCCCAAGCAGAGCGCGCAGCAGAGTGGTTTTGCCCGAACCGATGCGGCCGGTAATGACCGTAAACGAACCGCGCGTAAGAAACAAATCGATGCCGTCTATGCCGTTCTCCGTGCCCGCATAGCGACAGGTCAGCCCACGCACCTCAAGCGTATCAAGACGGTGATCCGGCGTTTTCGCGATGTAAGGGACGGCAGGAAACGCCCCGCGATCGTAGATCGGGTGGTGTTCGACCAGCACCTGCGGCGGCTCATCGGGTATCAGTTCGACCATGCGCGCGATCGACACCTCCTGCTGCTTGTAGTCGCCGATAAACATGCCCAACTGCGAGGGCAACTGGGTCGTAAACCAGAGGTAGTAGACGAACAGGGCGAAGTCACCCACCGTGAAGGTCCTGGCCGCCATCGCCTGTCCCGCCAGCAAGAGCGTGACCCCGATGCCAAAGGTAGTCGCGGTGTCGGAGATCGAATCGAGCAGTTCTCGAAACACCCGTATACTCACACCTGCTCGCCGCCGTGCGTCATTGAGGGCGCGGAAGTGGTCGATCACATCCTCCTCGGCGTTAGCAACCTTGACCGCCTGTACCGCGCCAAAAAGCTCGCCCAGGAAGCTGCTCACAGCGCCCGTGGCCTCGCGACCGCTATGGTAATAGCGATGAATGCGGCCCCAGGCCAGGCGAGAGAGCACAAGCGTCCCTAGCAAGGGCAGGAAGACCACCAGCGTAATCACCAGGTTGATGCTGGCCATGATAATCACGGCGAGTACAAACGCGATTCCCTGGCCGGCCTGATCCGGCAGCCACGTCGGAAAGTCGGCGGTCTCAGCCACGTCGTCGTCAAAGCGATTGACGGCATCACCGGAGGAAACGGGCAGCGTTTTAGCGCCGGGACGCCGCAGGATGCTGGCAAACAGGTTCCGGCGCAACAGCGCGCCAACGGTGTAGCGAAAGGTTGTGCCGGTCCAAATGTCGGCGAAAGACAATGACAACCGGCCCAGCTCCGCCGAGATGTAGAGGGCGATCAAGGCCCACAGGCTGACGGTTGCCGGCGCCGCGCCGGTCAGCGCATCAAAAACGCCCTTTACAATCAAGCCGGGCACGACCTGCGCGGCGAAAAACAGCATGTGGAAGAACGAATGCACGGCAAACGACCAGGGACGAAAGGTCATGAGCCGCCAGTTAAACGGCCAGGTCTTCAAGCGGCGGTCGTGTTCAAGTGCGTTCATACCAACACCTCCTCTAGCCCGGTCTGGAGCAAACTGTAGAAATGCGAGGCGGGGTCGCTCGCCAGGAGCGTGCGAGGCCCATATTCCACGATGCGACCACGCTCCAGGATGAGAATGTCATCGGCGCGCTGCACCGTTCGCAGGCGGTGGGCGATGATGATGGCGGTGCGTTCCCGCAGCAGCATATCCATAGCGCGCTCTAGCAGGCCCTCGGTGGCCGGGTCAAGCCGCGAAGAAGCTTCGTCGAGGATGACCAGCCCCGCATCTCTGAGGAAGACGCGCGTAAAAGCCAGCAACTGGGACTCGCCCGCCGACAGCCCCTGACCACCGGCGGACAGGGGAGTGTCCAGTCCCTCAGGGAGCGACTCGACCCAGCGCCACAATCCCACTTCTCTCAGGAAGCGCTCGATCTGGTCATCACCGATGCGCCTGTTGAAGAAGGTGAGATTATCGCGTATACTCGCCTGGAAGAGCTGCACATCCTGTGTGACCATCCCCACGCGATCGCGCAAATTCCCAAGGGAGAGATCCCGGATATCCAGTCCGTCCAGGCGGATAGCTCCGCTTGCCGGGTCATAGAGGCGGAAGAGCAGGCGGGCTAACGTGGTTTTACCACTGCCCGTGCGGCCCAGCAGGCCCAAAACCCTGCCTGGCTCCAGGTGGAACGAGACATCTTGCAGCACCGGCTCGTGCTGGTCATAGCTGAAAGAGACATCGCGAAACTCAACTTCAAGCTCTCCAGCCGGCAGCGCGGCGCGCACGGCCTCCCGGACGCCGGGCTGCGCTCGGAACAGCTCCTCGACGCGAGCGATTCCGGCGGCAGCCTCTTGCAGGTCCTCAACTTGCTCGCGGATGCTTTCCAGAGGGGTGGAGAGCATGCCGATATAGAAAACGATCAGGTAAGCGGTGCCGATGCTCACCTGCTTCTGGCTGTACAGGTACGCGCCGAGTGCCAACCCCACTGTATAGCCGATCACGTAGAGCGCATTGGTGCTGGCGAAGGTGAGGTTGCTCATCACTCCGGCGATACGGTTCGTCTGCAGCATGCGACGCATCAACTGGTAGAGGCGCAGCATCATATACGGTTCGGCGCCCGCGGCGCGAATGTCTTCCGTACCCGAAATGCGCTCCTCCAGGAAGCCAAACGTTTCAGCGGTGACCTGTCGTTCCCTTGCCCACCTGTCTACCGCAACATTTTGTAGCAGGGCCAGGGCGACGAAGGTCAGGATGCTATAGGCGGTCAGCCCAACTCCCACGCGCCAGTCCACGCGCCACAGGAGCAGCAGAATGCCGAGAATCAGGATGGCGTTCCCCACGACCTTGATGACGAACTGCGAGAAGAAATTGGCGAGCATGGTCACATCGCCATCGATGCGCTCGATCATCTCGCCGGGCGTGCGCTTTTGATGGAAAGACATGTCTAAGCGCAGGCAGTGAAGCGCGAGCTCACTCTTGAGATCATTGGTAGCGCTCCAGCTCACGTTTTCAGCGATATATGTCGAATAGAAGGCGACAGCTCGCTGCACCAGCGCAATCACGATAAACAACCCGGCGGCGAGCAAGAGCGTCCGCAGCGAACCTCGCGCCTGGGTTGTATCGATAAAGTAACCAATCACCTGGGGGTTGACCAGTTGTAAGCCTATACTGCCGAACAGCAGCACCGCCAGAAGCACAACCCTCTTCCACTGTGGCTTGAGGTACTTCACCAGCAAGCTCCAGTAGCGCCTGAACTGAGTAGCCATAAACGCAGTAATCCTTTCGCTCAATGGCCTTTTCTATGAAGGGAAACAAGTCTCGGGAAAAATGCGCTGGTGTCCCTAACACGATTGGAACAGGCATGAAAAAAACCATTGGGCTGAGTGCGCCAATGGTCAAGAGGGAAGCGAAAGGAGTTCCGTATCCGCAGCGTTATAGAAGGGCATGCAGATACAGAGTATCTAGAAGAGTTATCCGTTCGGTTGTCTTAGCTCAGGCACACTCAGAATCCAACCTGTTAGAGGCGGAGAAGATGGCTGACATGTGCGTACCTCCACTGGTTCTATGTGATGTGTCGAGCGTACCATATCCGGAGCAGAAAAGCAAGGAAAATTCTCCTTGATCTCCCGCTTGTTTGTTTATCGCTCAGGTTTGACCCATATCCCACGTTCATGCATCAGGTCGATCTGCTTTTGAATGACCTGTTCACGATACTCAGCATGCTTCATCGGCTCGCGGTTGAGATACAGGTTCTTGGGATAGATGGGCTGTTCGTAAAGTAACTGGTAGAGCTCAGTACGCAGATCTTTCATCCAGTTATCCCACTGAGCGCGGGCACGGTGATCCCTAAGCGCCTCGATGTCGATCACGCCGCCAACGTAGGTCGAGCCAGCACCATACTCTTGCTTTCCGACGATCTGGCCCTTGTAGTTGATGATGAAGGAGCGCCCTCCGAAGGTGTCGATGGGCGTGTCCTCTTCCGGGTAGAGATAGTACGTCCCCATATTCGGAGCTACGAGGTACATGTTATTGTCGAGGGCGCGGGCACGGCTCTGGATTTCAAATATTTCGTTGCCGGTGGCCGGGTGCGGGTAGGAGGCGCGGTAGACCACCTCAGCCCCATTCATCGCAAGCGCGCGCGCATTTTCAGGGTAGGAGCCCTCATTGGCCATCATGATACCGAGGCGGCCGATCTCGGTATCGACGACCGGCCAGAAGGCGTCCAGATTTCTGCCGTAGCGTTCCACCCACCAGTCGTAGATATCGTGCGGGCAGACGGAATGTTCGACCGGGAAGAGCGGCGAAACCTTGTAGTGCTGCAAGATCACCTCACCCTGGGGATCGAGGATGAAGCCAACGTTGAAGAACCGGTCTTTGATCTCGGGATGGCGCGCTTTGGCCTGCGCCATAATAAAGGCGTTATATTGCTTCGCAATCTTTCCCAACGCCTCGGTCTCTTCACCGGGAATGTCGATGGCGCCCTCCCTGGCGAACTGTACGTGATCGAGGTCAAGCACCTCGTCGTTGAAACCTTGCAAAGCTCCTTCGGGAAAGGCGATCAGGCGCACGGGAAGATCAAGGCTGGAGAGCCAGGAAGCTGCTTTGACGAGGTGCGAGAGGTGCTCGAGGTTGCGTTTGATATCGGCGCGGGTGCGAATGCCTCGCACGGTCGGGATGAGTCCGACGGCGGTGTAGGGCTTAATCATAGTCTACTCCTTTGTTTGGTCGGGGACTTCAAAGCCGGCAAAATAGAGAATACAGTTTTGTTATATCATATAATCAGTACCCTGCGCCCTGGTCGTTACCTGAGGTAGTAACTTTGCTCTATGTAAGCGCACAATGTACTGCACGTGCGGCGGGCAATCACCATCTTGATTGGAGCATAGCATTGCTTCCTTACCACGTGGTAAAGTAAGTAATGCTATATTCCAAAATCGCTAGCAAGGAGCAAGAGCAGGTGAATAACCGCGATACCGGGAAGCAGAAAGCAAAAAAGACTCCGATTTTCGGGCAAAGTCACGGATTGTCCAACCTTGAAGGAGAGATGGTCCAGCAGATGATTCGCGAGGGATCAGGCTCTTCGCGCGAGCTATATATTCCGGCGGAAGACCTGGCGGAGGAGGCCACGACGCACATGTCAGCGGAGGCGGAACAGGTCATCGCCGAGAGCCGGGTGCGCACCATACTCCAGATGTTCAATCGCGACTACCTCTACGGCCAGGGACGTTTCGACGAGTACCGCGACGGTCTGCTGCTCAAATGGGGCGATGGCTATTCGCGTGTGCATATCTGGGTGAGCGTGGAGAACGGCAATCTGTTGTTCGAGACGAGCCACCTCAAGCAGTGCGAGAAGCCCTATTGCAACGGCACGCATCATGTTCTCTCGCGCGACCTGTATACGCAGATCGACGTGGTCAACGAAGAACTGGGCGATTTGTTCCGCAGGCCGGTACACGAGCCGACAGAAGATTAAATAACGTGATTATTCTTGCGTTAGAGAAGGATTTGTTCTTCGCGGTGAAGATGCGCGATACGCTGCGCCATCATGGGATGGAGGTCAAGACGGTACGCACCCTGGCGGCCTTCGAGCAGGGATTGCTGGCCGATGAAGGAGAGCAGGACGAGCGGCCCGCGCTGGTTATCGTGAACACGGCGACGAGCGGCGTCGATTGGGAATCGGCGATCAGGAAGGCGCGCGCCGCGGGCTACCCGGTACTGGCGTTCGGGTCGCACATGGACCTGGAGGCGCGCGCCAGAGCCATTGAAGCGGGAGCGCAGCGCGTCGTGGCCAACTCGAAGTTTACCAGCGATATGCCGGGACTGGTGAAGCGCATGATGAGCGAGCCGGAATTTAGCAAATCAGAGGAATAGCTCCGCGAAACAGCCGAAAGCCCCAGGGTACCAGCAGCAAGCTCTGGCCGGGGATGCGTTTCTGGTAAGGGATAGCCTGGCGCCGATAGGTCCAGCGGGTGCGGAGAAATTCGTGATGAGTGCGAAGCGGTGAGTGAGGGGTGGGTCGAGTGGAATGATAACGCGGTCGATGGGCGATGCGTCTGCTCATTGATGCTCCTTCGTAGAGTAACGACAAACAGGACAAAGAGGTCTTCCTCCCTCGGTATTACTTATATTACGTTGGAGGAGACCTCTTTTTCACAAGCATTTGCTCGCAGAATTATTCGATTAGCGCCATCCAGGTGTGTGGCTTAGTGACCGCAGCCGCAACTGCGCGCATCGCCGCCACCGTCGGCTGTTTTGAAGGAATGGCCGCAGCCACAGCTCGAGACGGCATTCGGATTATTTACGCTGAAGCCGGCGCCCATCAGGCTGTCGACATAGTCCACCTCGCTGCCCGAGATGTAGCCGACGCTCATCTCGTCCACCAGCACGCGGAAGCCCTCCTGAGCGATGACCGTATCGCCATCCTGCTCCTCGTCCAGGGTCATGCCATACTGGAGGCCAGAACAGCCACCACCAGCGACAAAAATGCGCAGCGCCAGGCTCGGATCATTCTCCTGGGCCAGCAACTCTCGCACCTTGTCGGATGCGGAAGCGGTCATGGTGATAATGCTGGTCTCAACGGCAGACTGCGGGGTTTGCTCGATCATAAGTATTACCTCTTTCAAGGGGGTTGAAGTGTCAATCCCCAATGATTTACGATGACGTTCGAGAATATCTATCGGACGTTCCGTGCATTTTCACTTGCCAGTATTATATACTACACAAAATGAAGCGTCAAGCCGACCCGAATCGCTGCTGCACGCGAATGACATTCGCCAGCAGCTCCGGCACGTCCTGGCCCGGCCCGAAGAGCTTATCCGTGCGCCGCTCTCTTCCCGCGGCCAGGCGCGTCATGGCGCTGGCTGCTGTCCAGCTCTGGGAGATGAGATGCGCGCCGAGGGCGCTGATGATAGCTGTTGAGAACGAGGTGCCCGACCAATCGGCCCAACCGGAACGGTTCTGCTCGCCATTGGGGAACGCGGACGAGATGTACAGGCCCCGCACCGCATCGGGCAGGCCATTCGCATCCATTTTGCCGTAGACATCCCCGCCAAAGGTAGCGATGCCCTCGTTCGCAGGAGGCATACAGGAGGCGTTAGCGAATTGCGAGGCGGCAAAACGGCTGTTGACGGAGGTCACACTTAGCGTTGTTTCGTAGCGGGCAGGGGCGCGCGGCGCGCGGATGCGCTGGCTCAGTTTGCGCGCTTCGAACGAGTCATTGCCCGCAGCCGCGACGATCAGTACACCCTGAGCGTGCAGGCTCTCGAAGAGCAGTCGCAATCCTTCCTCGATATGCGTCAGTACGCGCACCGCGCCCGCCAGGCGTGTGCTGGGCCACTGGCGGTCATCGAACCAGATGTAGGGCAAACGGCGGATATCGGGCATAATGTTCAGGCTCAAGTTGATGACCAGGTGGCGAATCGCGCCCGAAAAGACCTCCTGTTCCAGGTCGGTCAAGGCGGCAAAGAGGTTATAGAGATCGCCACCTCCGTAATCGTTGAGGATGCGAATTAGCCGGATGCGGGCATGAGAAGCCAGGTTGCGGATAATCCCGGCCACGAAGATGCCGTGATCTGGCATTAAATAATACCCCTCGCGGCCAAAGCTATTCCGCCCGGTGCAGACATCCGAAATAATTGGATAACGTTGATACTCGATTTCGAACGAGCCGCTTTGACTGCGCAAATCAGCGACGAGTTGCTGCAAGAGCCAGTTCCGCCTCAGGTCATAGCGAGTGACGGCGGTCTGCAATAGATTGGGATGCTGTGCGGTATCAAGCACCGCGACCAGTACATCCTCAGCGCCGTTCGGGTTAAGCGGCAGGCCCGGTTCAGCGCAAACGACATGCCAGCCAGGAGGGACGCCCGCCCCAACAGGCTCAAGCACGCTCAGGTCGGGTGCAGGCAGCGGCGGCAGGGCCGGTCCACCGCTGCCATAGTTGGACGGCGCGGCTGTCACGAGCCAGTTCGGCATGGCAGAAACAATATGCAGACCTGCCTGGGCGAGTTGCTCCAGGTTGCTCTGAATGTGGGCCAGGGCCATCGGCATCGGGTCCTGCTGTGAGAGTGATGGCTGGCGCACGTGGTAAAAAATAGCGATGAGTGGCTGCTGGCGATGTCGCCCGAAGATAAACGAACGGCGCATCTTTGCCGCACCCGTCACTTCTCGCCAGCGCCCCGAGCTACCGTATGGTTCTAAAGTTATCCCGAACTGCGCCAGCAGGGCGTTGAGTTGCCGCTGCACCTGCTCAACCAGCATCTCCTGAGCCTCAGCCGCAGGGTGCCGGTGTAGTCTCACCACCACCACCATCTCAGCGGGTATCCAGTAACCTATGCCGTCGGGCGTTCCCATCAACTCATTGGCTTGTGCAGCCATGCACGTATACTCCCCTGTCCAATTCGTGTTGAAAGATGTGCGAGGCGCTTATTGCTCGCCGGTATGGTGTAAAATGGGCAGTAGCGATTATTTCTGCTCATGCGTATTATACCGGAAGACACAGTATGTGGCAATCACTCTCGAATGTACAAACGATAGCCTGGCAGAGTGTGGATGGCAGGGGCAAGCCCAGCCACTACATGTCGCAATGCCAGCAATGCCGTCGAAATGTAGTGGCTGGGCTTGCCCCTGCCATCCACACTCCACCAATCACATCCATCAATCTAATAAAGGAGATTCACGCATGCCACTTGAGCGGCTCACGGCCACATTGATCGAACTTGTCGGTATACCAAGCACGACCGGGCACGAAGAGCAGGTTCGTACCTACCTGGAACAACAGCTTGCGCGCCTGGGGCTGCATACGCAGATCGATGCGGCGGGCAACCTCATCGGCATGCTGCCCGGCGAGGGCAAGCCGCTGATGCTCAACGCGCACATGGACCGCGTTCCGCCGGGGCGTGGCCACCGGCCGGTCCTGCACGATGGCATGCTCTACAGCGACGGCACGACCAACCTCGGTGCGGATGACGCTGCCGGCATCGCAATTATCCTGGAGGTCTTGCAGCAGCTTATCGAGCGAGAGGTCCCGCATCCTCCCATCGTGGTCGTGTTCACTGTTGCTGAAGAGGTCGGACTGGTTGGAGCATCGGCCTTCGATGCCGCGGCATTGAATGTTTCCGAGGGCATCGTCTTCGATAACGCCTTTGAAGCCGGTGCGGTCGTTTCGCGGGGCGCAACCTATCTCGCGTTCGATGTAGACATCAACGGGCGAACGGGGCATCCTGGCAAAGACCTTTCCGCCACAGTCAACGCCATCGACATCTTCCGCGACGCGGCCTATCCGCACGGCTCGTTCGCGGGCGATCAGACGCGTATCCTCGTCAGCCGTATCCAGGCGGGCAGTGCGCGCAACGCCATTCCGGCAACCGCGCACGTCGAGGGCGAGTTGCGCAGCCACGAGCCGGCGGAGATGCGGGAGCGCTACATGCAGGCCATTCGGATTGCGTTCGAGCAGGCGGCGCGCCAACACGGCGGCAGTTCGAGCGTGACCTTCCATCCACACTGCACGAGCTATACGCTCGATGAGCAAGAACCCCTGCTGGTGGTATACCGCACCATGTTAGAGCGGCGAGGCGCGATGTTGGCGATGCGCCCATCCTTCATCGGAAGCGATACCAGCGCGTTTCGGCCACGCGTTAAAACGTTCACGCTTTCGACAGGGGTGATGCACGAGCATTCAAGCGAGGAATTCATAGAACTGGCCCCTCTGGAGCAAATCGTGCAGGATACCATAGAGGTTCTGAGACACTGTCACGGGCAAGCGTAGTGCAGTCAAGGCAACATTGACAAATTACGGTTCATCAAATTAGAATTAGACATAACACGAACTCATCCTAATTGCTTACATGTCCGAGTGCCGGGTACAGAAGGTGCATATTTTCTATGGCCATAGAGCCCGACAACAAAACTGAGACGCTTGCCCCAGCGGCGGTCTATATAGATAAGCTGAGTTTTCGATACCGTTCAGTGGACGACGAACCGCCAATCCGCCCAGGAGCAAGCTCACCCGAAGCATCCCCTCAACTGCTCGCTATCGAGGACATCTCCTTTTCGCTACCGGCGGGCGAACTGCTGTTGATAGCCGGCCCGAGCGGCTGTGGGAAAAGTACGCTGTTGAAGTGCCTCAACGGATTGATCCCGCGCAGTTATAAAGGCGCGCTGACGGGAAAGATAGAGTTGCACGGCCGCTCAACGGAGGGTTTGTCGCTGCGCGACCTGGCCCTGATGGTAGGAACAATGCTGCAAGACCCCGACAAACAAATTGTCGGCAGTACGGTCGAGCAGGAGGTGGCATTTGGCATGGAAAACCTGGGGGTGCCGCGCAAAGAGATGCGCCAGCGTATCACCGATGTACTCACGCAGCTTCGTTTGGAAGACTACCAGCGACAGGCCACCTTTGCGCTCTCGGGTGGGCAGCGCCAGCAAGTCGCAGCGGCGGGATTGCTGGTGATGGAGCCTTCGATCTTCCTGTTCGATGAACCCTTTGCCAACCTGGACTCAAGGGCAGTCGACGAGCTGGAGAATCTCATTCGAAGGCTGTTGAGCAAGGGCAGCACGGTCATCATCGTAGAACACCGCGTCGAGGAAGCGCTGCGCCTCAAGCCGGACAGAGTGTTGTTGATGCGCGACGGGCGCCAGGTCTTCTTCGGAGGTGTCGAGCAATTCATGGAGCTTGCCGACCCGACGCAGGTCAAGCTGCCGATCGAGGCAACGCTGCGCACGCTCAGCGACTCATCCCAGGCCAGGCAGATGCTTGTGCGGCCGATTCAGACCAATAAGGGCACCGGGGCTTCGGCAGGAGAAGCAATTCTGGAATTCGATGATGTGCATTATCGCTACAGCACCTTCTCGGAAGAGGTACTGCACGGAGTCTCGTGCCAGCTCCATCAAGGGGAGACGGTGGCGCTGCTCGGACCGAACGGCTCCGGCAAAACGACGCTGGTCAAACAGGCGCTGGGTCTGCTTCGCCCTACCAGGGGCAGGGTAAGACTCTATGGAGAGGATACGCGCAATCTGAGCGTGGCACAGATGGCCGCGCGTATCGGCTACGTCTTCCAGAGCCCAGGCGCGATGCTATTTGCCCCCTCGGTACGAAAAGAACTGAGCTTTGGGCCGGAGAACCTGCGTTTTGCGCCCGAGCGTATCACTCGTTGTGTGGAGCAGGCGGAAGAGGCGTTGAACATCGCACCATTTGACAAGCGCTCGCCCTTCTCACTCAGTTTCGGGCAGCAGAAACGGGTCTCGATCGCCTCGGTGCTTTCCATGCAGGGTAAAATCCTGCTGCTGGACGAGCCGACGGCGGGGCAGGATTACCGCTCGTACATCTCCTTTATGGAGTACTTGCGGAGCCTGCCCGAACTCGATGCGCTGCTCATCATCACGCATGACCTTGATCTCGCGCTGCGCTTCACGCAGCGTGTGTTACTCTTGAAAGAGGGCAAGCTGGTTGGGGACGGGCCGCCGTTGCAGGTGCTGGCAGACCCGGCGCTCCTTGAGGAGTGCAACCTCCGTCCCACCTCGCTGCTGCATTATCTACTTGCAGAACGCAACGCCGTCGCATAGACGGTTCATACCAGGAAAGGAGGTATTTAGTACATAAGATAGTTTCATGCAATCGTAACCCTAGAGTCTGTCCGCTAACAGAAAGGAGTCTCACTCATGGCAGTATCTGAAAAGCGCGAAGAACGCTCTGCCGCGGTAATCTGGGGCGTTGGTGTACGCCAGGTCGTGTATATGGCGCTGGGAGCAGCGCTGTATGCAGGTCTAAGCTACATCACTAACGCACTACAACTTCCCGGTGCAAGCAATGTTTCACTTCGTCCTGGTATCGTCATTCCCTTGTTTTTCGGGGCCGTTTTTGGCCCTATTGTTGGCGCGTTCACCGGAGGTATTGGCAACCTTATTAATGACCTGCTGACCGGCACGGTCTACTGGAATTGGGATGTTGGCAACGCCATAATTGGCTTTGTAGCGGGGCTGGCAATGTATAGTACCTGGGGACGCTACAATAGCTCACAGAAGATCATCACAGCAGAGTTTTTCAGCGTGATTGGCGTTCTGGTTGGGATCGGTTTTGCAGCCTACAGCGATATCTGGGTCTCCAAGTTAACGTTTAACGCGGCCACTACTACCGAGTTTATTCCGGCGTCGTTACCTGATATCGTTCTCGGCCTGATTCTGTTGCCTATCTTACTCGTTGCCTACAATGCGGCAATGGCACGCACAGGCCGGTCATGATCTAACGCAAGATGGAGGGCCATGACCCTCCATCTTGCTCATTTATGCTTGCCACAAGGATATGCTCATCAATTTCGTGTACGTCAATCGCGAATCTCCTATTCACAGGCTCGATCCACGAGTCAAATTCGTCCTGCTCTTCGCCTACAGCTTTTCTGCTGCGCAAACGTCAAATTTCTGGTTCATCCTGGCTGGCTTCGTCGGTGCACTCTCTTATTACAGAATGACACGCCTCAAATGGTCGGAGACCAGACGCGCCTGGTACCTTATTTTCTTTATTACATTCATCCTGGTAGGAGTAAACTATATTATCTCGGGTGGGGCTATCGTACAGGGAGTAGATCTCAGCCACGCACATCTACTTTTCAATATGCCATTTATCACTTTAACCAGGCAATTCCCTTTCGTCGGTCCTTCAAAATTGCCCTTTACCGTTGAAAGCGTCACTTTCCTTCTCACCCAGGCTATGCGGAATTTGAGCATAGCCCTTCTCGCAGTACCCATTCCCTATACCACCCCCCCAGATCAATTTGGCATAGCCTTCAAGGGCATGGGTATTTCTGACAAGATTTCCTATGCCATCGATCTCTCGCTCCGTTTTCTCCCCACAGCAGTGCGTGACTTCACAACAACACTCGATGCACAGCGCGCTCGCGGCTTCGAGATTGACAGACTGCGAGGAGGCCTATTCGCCAAGATTGCGCGTCTGGCACCGATGCTTGTGCCAGTGGTCATAGGCTCGGTTGTCGGTGCTGAGGATATTATTAACGCGATGGAACTGCGCTGTTTCGGAGTTGGCAAACGCACCTGGCTGACCGAACTTCGCACTCGCCAGATAGACCGGACAATGATTACGATTGCTTTAACTGGCTTTGCAGTCATCACCTTGTTAAATATCCTGGGTATCTTCTACACAGCAGGACCACTGCACATCCTGCATACACAGGGCATCCCGCACTTTCTCGCGCCATAGTCAGAAGATGTTGAGAAAATAATCAGCTTATGATACGCATTCTACATTTACGAGGCATGAATATATGAAAGACAACCAGCAAAGCAATCTTACGAAGAGACAGACCAGCTCTCCCGTCGCCCACAACCACAGCCAGGCAAATACCTGGCATATCGGCAGGCGCGAAGTGATCGCGGCAATTCTGGGGGTGCTGCTCTATGGGCTACTGAGCCATGTGAACCTCATCGTCCTCATATCGTCCGGCACGCCGGATGTCTTTCTCCCGGCGCTGCTCATCCCGGTGCTGTTCGGAGTGATCTACGGTCCCTGGGTCGGCCTTGTGGTGGGCGGCTTCGGCTTCCTGCTGGGCGATTACATCGCGAATGCCTGGCTCGCCAATTTTGTCTGGGATAACGGCTACATTTTCGCCGGCAACTTCTTCGGAGGAGCGCTGGTCAATTTCCGCGACCTCCTGGGCTGGAACGGCATCCCCGGCTACATAGCAAACGCCCTGCTCGGCATGGTGGCCGGATTCGCGGCCGGCGGCCCCCGGCGCCGCTTCAACGATGTGTACACGCTTGCCTCCACCAGCGTCATTGCGGCGATCGCTATTACCGCAGCCATCGCCATTGTCGTTTACAGCGCCGTACCAATCTACAACTCCACGTATTATTCGCTCGGCCAGGCCACCGACGCCCTCCTGGATACGGCGATGCCGAACCTGCTGGTAGCGCTGGTGCTGCTGCCACTGCTACTGTGGCTTTACGATATAGCGGCCACGCGTAGAAGAGCTGTCGAGGGCCAGGAGTAACAGGTCCCTTGTAGCGTGCCACATTCTCCTCCCCATACGTGTACATAGAAGAGTACAGGAAGGGCATCACTCACTGCCCGTTACGCGCTTCTCTCTCTACTGGTGGAATGCTGGACAGGTTACTTGAATGCAAAGCGATTTGAACATGCCGAATATGTCGAACATAGCAGGTCGGCAACTAGGGAATTACCGTCTCACGCGTTTGCTTGGACATGGTGGCTTTGCCTACGTCTACCTGGGCGAACACGTCTATCTCGATACTCTAGCAGCGATCAAAGTGCTACAGGTGCAGATCGGAGGCGGGGAACGGGAGCAATTCCTGAAGGAGGCACGTATGATCGCGCACCTGATCCACCCACACATCATACGCGTGCTGGACTTTGGGATTCAGGGGACGACGCCCTTCCTTGTCATGGACTACGCCCCCAACGGGACGCTGCGCCAACGCCACCCAAACGGCACTCGCCTACCCCTGGCTACCATCGTGGCATATGTCCGGCAAGTCGCTTCAGCTCTCCAATACGCGCACGTTCACCATTTCATTCACCGCGATGTGAAACCGGGCAATCTGCTGATCGGGCCGCAGGACGACATATTACTGAGCGATTTCGGCACAGCGTTGATAGCGCAGCACACCGACTCACAGAGCACGCAGGACACGGTTGGAACCATCGCGTACATGGCGCCCGAGCAAATCGAAGGCAAGCCACGCCCGGCGAGCGATCAGTATGCGCTCGGCATCGTCGTGTACGAGTGGTTGAGTGGGCAGACTCCCTTTCGTGGGTCTTTGACCGAGATTATCGCCCAGCATATGGGCGCGGCTCCTCCACCGTTGCACGAACGTTTCCCTGACATACCACCCGATGTCGAGGAGGCTGTGAAGATTGCGCTCGCCAAGGACCCTTCCCAGCGCTTTGAGACTATCCAGGCGTTTGCCCGCGCATTAGAAGAGGCATGCCAATCGCGGGAGACAGCCGCTATTTTCACCGGCACAAGGCCATCTGCACCCCAGCCCAACCAGAATCGGCCGCCGCTCGTCCTCCCTGCCGCGGTCTCCCCTGACAGAATTACACCCCAGCGCCCGCCTATGACATCAGAACAGCAACACACCCAACCGGCAGTCCAGACTGAACGCCCGGCATATGGGCAGCGATACCAGCAACAGATTGCAGAAATGCCGGGCGAAAAGCTTTCGGGACGCAGGCGCGTGGCAAGCAGCTTGAGCCGGCAAATTATCGCCATGGTGATCGGCGCAGCGCTCTATGGGAGTGTTTATACTTTCATCGTAGCGCTGTTTTTACAGCACAAAGATGTTGCCAGCGACACCCTCTACGGCCTGTCAGTCGCGATCCCGCTCTTTTTCGGCGTCATTTTCGGCCCGCTGGCCGGACTCGTCACTGCTCTGGGCGGCTTCCTGCTCGGTCATGCGGCGAGCGGCGCGGCTCCCACCTGGAATAATGCTGTCGGCCTGGCTTTAACCGGCCTGCTGGCGGGTCTTGCCGCCTTCAGAACACGGAGGCGCTCCAACAAGCTCGCTGCATTCGGCACGGCACTTGCCTGCGCCGTTCCGGCTATTTTAATTGGAGAAGGGTTTGCCGATTGCAGCAGCATCTATGTGCAGGGATTAAGCGTAAGCAGCGCCTCCATCAATTTCCTCATTTTTTCGCTGGTCGAACTGGCAAGCGGACTGGTTTTACTCCCTATTGCCCTGGCCATCTATTACGGCGTTACCAGGCGTAAGGCGCGCGCATAGCCAGGTAAAAGCGGATTTCGTCTATGTATTGCCGTATCGCCTGTGCTGGCTAAACGGGCATAAAACACACCCATTATGTGTTATCATACTCAGAACAACGGTGTTGAGGAAGCGAGGATTTATCCACATGGCAAAACAATATGATGTGATTATCATCGGCTCAGGGCCCGCGGGTTATACCGCCGCCATTTATGCGGCGCGTGCGAACCTTTCCGTACTGATGCTGCAGGGCTACCAGACCGGTGGGCAGTTGATGCAGACCAGCGATGTCGAAAACTATCCCGGGTTTGAAGAGGGTATCCTCGGGCCGGAGATGATGGAGAAGTTCGAGGCGCAGGCACGGCGCTTCGGGACCGAGTTAATGGCCGAGGATGTGACCGCCGTTGATTTCAGCAAGCGGCCCTTCAAGGTGACGACCGATTTCGGCGAGTACAGTGGACGGGCGGTGATCATCTCTACCGGCGCGAGCGCGCAGTGGCTGGGGCTGCCAAGCGAGGAGCGCCTGAAGGGGCGCGGCGTTACCGCGTGCGCGACCTGCGACGGCTTTTTCTTCAAGAATAAGGATGTGGCGGTGGTAGGCGGCGGAGATACCGCGATGGAAGAGGCTACCTTCCTGACGCGCTACGCCAGTCACGTCACGGTCATTCACCGCCGCGATAGCCTGCGCGCCAGTAAGATCATGCAGGAACGCGCCATGAAGAATCCCAAGATCAGCTTCATCTGGGATACGGAAGTGACTGAGGTCCTCGGTGATGGCGCCGTCACGGGACTGCGACTGCATAACATCAAAAGCGGCGCGGAAAGCGTGCTGCCTGTGCAGGGCTTTTTCCTGGCCATCGGCCACAAGCCCAATACAGACCTCTTCAAGGGACTGATCGATATGGACCGGGGCGGATACATTGTGCCGGTCGAACATACCATGACCAACATCCCTGGCGTCTTCGCCGCAGGCGACGTGACCGATCACCGTTACAGGCAGGCAGTCACGGCAGCAGGCGACGGATGCCGGGCCGCCATCGATGTCGAGCGCTGGTTCGAGAGCATGGGCGAAGAGACGGGACTGGGCATCGAGGAGTGGGAGTAAATCGACAGCTTGTTTTCATATCCCCTCATCAGTATAATTAGGGCAAGCTACAGCGCGGGTAATGAATCTTCACCCGGCATATTGCTCGAGAGCAGAGAGGGGTCGTTTCATGGAAGTCACCGATAACCCCGGCGGGATGGCAGCCAGCCTCCCTACCGCGACGCAGCGGCGCGTATCCATCTTCCGGCAGATCAACATCAATGCCTTCTGGATCGCCAACAACTTTCACTGGCAGGCACTACTGGCTATTGTGGTACCCAGCATGGTCGTGAAGCTGCTTGGGGAATCGAACAAGGACATTAACCTGGCGCTGGTCGTCATCTGGGGAACGCTGGCAGCCGTAGCCATCAATCCCCTGGCCGGTGCGATCTCCGATTACGCCACCTTCCGCATGGGCCGGCGCCGTCCATTCATGATCTACGGCACGATCTTCAATGTTATCGTGCTGGCGCTCTTTGCCTTTGCTCCCCAGTGGTTTTCTTCCACCGCGCTGCTCATCACCTTCATCATCCTGTTCTTCATGCTCCAGGTCACAAACAACATCGCAAACTCGCCCTGGAGCGCCATTATCGCGGACCAGGTGCCGCAGAACCAGCGCGGCGTGACGGCAGGTTTCAACGGGCTCTTCACGCTGCTTGGAACCGCCGTCGGATCGATTGTGGCGGGCATCATCGTCAACAAAAACGATGCCCTGCCGGTCTACAAGAACGAGATAGTGCAGATATTCCTGCTGATCGCCGTGGTGCAAATCGTCTTTGTGGCTTATACTGTGCTGACCGTGAAAGAGACGCCGCTGCAGGCGCATGTGCGTTTCGAGCTGAGTACAGTCCTGAAAAGGTTCTGGTTCAAGCCGTCGCAGTATCCTGACCTCTCTTGGGTGCTGCTGGCTCGCCTGCTCATGATGATGGGCATCTGGGGCGTCTTCTACTTCCTCCAGTATTACTTCGACGATGTACTAGGCGGGCCCGGCGTGAAAACCGTTTTGCTGGGTTCAAATTTCTCAGGTGAATTGTTCTCAGGCACGCTTTTCCTACCTGTGCTACTCATAGCAGCACTTCCAACTTCTCTTATCGCCGGCTGGATATCAGACCACTACGGGCGCAAAATCATGGTCTATATTTCAGGCGCCGTGATGACAATCGTCTGCTTGCTGTTCATCTTTTTCCAGAGCCAGTACGGCGCTCTGTTCGCCGGTCTTTTCTTCGGCATTGGCTACGGCGCCTACACGAGCGTTGACTGGGCGCTGACAGCCGATGCGCTCCCGCCCACCGACGAGGCAGGTAAGTTCCTGGGCATCTGGTCAGCGATGGGTATTCTCCCGCAGGTAATCGGCATTTCCATCGGCGCGGTGATCCTGCAGGCGCTGCGCGGCCTGCCCAACCACTTCGGCTACACCGTGCTGTTCCTCGTGACGATTGTGTACTTTGGTCTGGGGACGCTGGTGATTAAGCAGGTTAGAGGCGTGAAATAAGCCTCCTACTGAATCGACCCCTCGTAAATGCCCATGATGGTATCGAGGAACTTGAGAGCATCTTCTTTCTTGCGCTGGAACGAGTTGCGGCCAATGATGGAGCCGAAACCGCCGCCATCGCGAATGGCACGCACCTCGTTGAAAACCTCGTCGTCGGCTGCGGCGGCGCCACCGGAGAAGATCAGGATACGACGGCCATCGAAGGCGCTCTGTACGACGTGACGCACGCGCTCGGACAGTGTCGAGATGGGGATCTCGTATTTCTGGTAAACCTTCTGCGCCTCGGCCAGCTCGACTTTGGCGCTGGGCAGCTTCGTCTTGATGATATCGGCGCCGAGCTGCGCCGCAATTTGTGCGGCATAAGCAATCACATCGACGGCCGTCTCGCCTTCTTTGCTCAGGCCGCTGCCACGCGGATATGCCCAGACGACGACCGCCAGTCCGGCAGACTTGGCCTCCTCGGCCATTTCGCGCAACTGCTCGTACATCTCGTTACGCTCGGTTGAACCTGGGTAAATCGTGAAACCGACCGCCGAGCAGCCGAGACGCAGCGCATCGTTGACGCTGGCAGTGACGGCAGGAATGGGGTCGCGTTCATCGTTGAGCAGGTCGTGGTTGTTGCATTTGAGGATCAGGGGGATTTCCCCGGCGTAATCGGAGACGCCTGCTTCTATAAAGCCGAGCGGCGCGGCATAGGCATTGCAGCCGGCTTCGATGGCGAGCTGGAAATGGTAGCGCGGGTCATACCCGGCAGGATTTGGGGCGAAACTGCGCGCGGGTCCGTGTTCAAAACCCTGGTCTACCGGCAGAATGACCATCTTGCCCGTGCCGCCCAGTCGGCCATGATTGAGCATTCGAGCGAGATTCGTGCGCACGCCTGGATTCTCGCTGGTGTACCAACTTAAAATTTCACGAATGCGTTCTTGCATTGATACGTTTCTCCTTATGCGTCTATAGCTCACTTCGACGGTGTAATTATCCTTATTGTACCACCTACCAGGACAGCGTTACTTCGTGCCCTGGCCGCGCAGGTCGCCAGGCAACAGGACAAGGTCACCAGCGTTTCAACAGGTGCGCCACCTTGCCTCCTCCGCCGGGTACCAGTTCATAGCGAATGCGATCGGGGTTGACATCCTTCACCTCGGATGCATTCTCCGCAGCAATAATAGTATCACGAGGATGAACGATCTGCCAGACATTGCTTACCACGCCCGGCTCTTGCTGCCGATAGATGAAACGCCGGGGTATTTTATACCTCCTCGCCAGTTGCTCGGCTCTTCCGAAGTATTCCTTAGCGTGAGCATCCTCAAGGTAGGGGTCAAACACTTCGAAGAGTTGTGGCTGGCGAGCGGTTTGCGGCTCACCCACGTACAGGAAAATGACAGGCTTGCCGTCGGAGCTATTGACGGCGGAGCGTATCACGTTCTCGTTATGCCCATTGCTTGAAGTAAGCACTGCCAGGATCGAATCGGGCAGGCGTCCCTCGATGCCAACCGAGATGACCGGCAGGCGCCCCCTGCGCTTCTGGCGGGCATAGTTCGTGTAGGCGACCGCCATGCCGAAGACGGTGACGCTTCCTCCAAAGGCTGTTGCCAGGGGTTTCGAGATCAGATTGGTTGTCCAGGCCGTAAACACCAGTAAAGTTGTGAGGATGCCCAGCCAGTAATCGAGATTGTACCAGGCATCTTTCAGCAGTGTGCGCAAGGACTTGCCAGGCATGGCCCTCGAAGCCACTGTGCTTATTTCTATCCCATTACTCGTCACTTGCTCCACGCCATTACCCGTGGGTTCCTGATGATTTGCGGAGCCACCATCGTGATGCGGCCCGTTCTCATGTTGGAGAGCCGGCTCGACCAGCTCTCCTGCTGCCGTCACCGCCCTTCCATTTGTACGGTCCTGGTGTATGCGCCTCGACAATCTTCTCACGAGCTTTCGCTCACGATGGCGCACAATATCCAGCCCTAAACAGGTCAACGTAAATGCGCCGAGCAGGCCGAAGGCGTACATATCACCCAGAATATTGATATTCCCCCGCACAACGATGAGAATGATGATCGGAATTCCAGTTGCCAGGGCAATCGAATAATGCGGGGTCCCGCGCAGCTTGTTGCGCTTCAGCACGAAGGCGGGGAAAAATTCCATACGAGACAGGGCCATAAAGACGTGGTACGACCCGATGATAGCCGTATTGCTGGCGAATACGAGCAGGGCGCTGGCGCTGATCGCCACCTCCGTCTGCAACGCGACGCCTCCCCATTTGCCGCCAAGCAGCGAAATGAGCTGCGCTGATAGCACCGGGTCGGTGGCAAGCGGGTGACCAGCCTTATCTGTTACGAGCAGAGTTGATAACATCGTCAGGAGCGGGCTGGTCAGGCCGATTGTCAATACCACCAGCAGCAACGCTCTTGCCGCCACTTTCTTGCGCGGCGTACGCATGACCGGGGAGAGCTGGGATATACTCTCCAGGCCGGAGAATGCGAGGAAGGAACCTGCAAAGCCAACAAGGATAGAAGTTGGGGTGAGCGCATGACCCCTGAACATCTCGCCGAAGAGAGCGAAAAACTCTCCAAGCGAGAGATGAGTAAACACTGTGAAGAGAATGACGAGATCGCTAAGAAAGGCAATAACGGCTCCAACCAGGCTCACTCTCGCACTCTCGCTGATGCCGACCCAGTTGAGCAACCCCAGCAATATAAGAGCCCCAATCGTGATCCACACCGCGAACGGCCCGATCATTGGAACCACAACACTTAAGTAAAGCATACCGGACAGACAACTAATGGCCGCTGTCAGGAAGTAGTCCACGAGGATAAACATGCCGCCGAGCGCACCGACCCAGTGATTGATCGCCTGGGCAGCAACGGTGACAACGCCGCCCCCCTGTGGAAAACGATAGGTCACTTCAGAATATTTCAGCGTCAACAGCACAAAAACTGTCATCGTCAATAACACAAAAAAGCCGGCAAGCTTCCCTACCGTCTGATAGAGGATGCCGGGCGTATAATACACCGAGGTTCCGATATCAGCGAAGACGACTGCCCAGCAAAGGAGGGGGCCGAGCAGGTGCTTGCTCTGACTATTTTCATCCCCCTGAGACACCTGTGAAGCTTCTCGTGTCACAGATCCTTGTTCCATTACTCAAACCTTATTATCTCTATTCGAAAGGAGCGCGAAAAATCACGTCCTATATGTATTACGTCCCTCTTTTGAACGGGCACGATTCATCGCATCCCCCACGTTGTTTGTTTCGTTTACGATAGTGTATCATAGGCTTTCGTCGAGAAACAAGCAAGGCCTAAAGTTACTTGAAATTTCTTGAAACGTTTTTATACCAAGACATAAAATAACTACGTTTATCAACTAAAGAGTATATATGCATAGGCTTTCCATGGGGTTTGCCAGCAGTGAATAAACAATACTCAACCAAAAGGAGTGTATTATGAGCACAAGTGGCAACAGTTTTGAACTCATTCTAGAAGAGGTTCTGAAGCAAAAGCGTGTGCTAGAGGAGATGCAGGCAGAAAACGCATCGCTGCGCCAGCAGTTGGCCGACCTGCGTGCTGGTAAGGGTATTTTAGTTGACATCCTGGGGCAGCGCTATTTGCTTGATATCGACGATCGTGCCTCTTCACCCAACGAAGTTTCTGAAGTCGGAGCAAGAGAAGTCCCGGAGCCAGCCTCTGAGGTTGCCCAGACCGTGCCGATTGAGCCGGTATCAGACGCGGCCGCGGCTATCTCGAACGAAACGCCGGCTCCGGCGCTCAGGGACACCAGCGACGATTTCCTCCTCGAGGAAGTCTCCGACAACGGCTCGCCGTTTCCCGCCACAGCCTCTTCATTTCTAGAAGAGACCATGCTGGAAGAGTTTGCGAACGCAACGACGCGCCAGATCAATGTCTGGGCAGGTCCAATCACCGACCATCCTACGCTCGACGAGCACGAGAAAGCAACGCTGAGGCGCGAGCTGATGGGCAGCTTCCTGCTTGAATAATCCCCGACAATAACATAATACACGCGGGAAGCGAGCCTGATCTTAGCATCGCTCCGCTGCACCTGAAAATCCGCAGAAACAAGCAGCAGGCGTCCTATCTATCACTCGACATACCTGTGCTACGCAAGTGAAAAATTCACCGAGGCCTGGTTCCCGCTATCCCGTTGCTGAGGTACAAACACCAGGGTATATGCTGTGCTCTTTTGGGGAACGAGAAATGTAATTGTTCCTGTGATACCAAGAACGCCCGCGTTGAACGAAACCGGGAGCGACGTATCGACCGGTGAGGCGGAGGCATTTCCATACTGGATATGTGCATACTCGAAGGGCGAACCGGGGATGGCTTCCTGGGTAAGCGTATTATCCACGCTCAGCGTCAAAGAGACATAGCGCATCCCACGGGCCGCTTGCTGGCCTGGCATAAACAGGCTGGTAGTGACACTTTTCAGCGTATAATTGAGGCCAAAGTACTGCAAGGAGCCTTTCAACGAAGTCGTTAGAGGCAGGAACGCTCTTGAATTTTCCTTGCCGGATAAGAGTATATCTTCCTGAGCCTCGTTTGTAGAGCCGATGCGCAGCGTCAGCCTACTTATCGGCTGGCCGAAAGGCACAGCAAAGTCAACGATGCTGCTCTGCACTTTTCCCGGAGCGAGGTCTACCGGTGCCGGCGCGTATGTAGGCGTGGACGGCAGGTTTGCCCGGCAGGATCAATTCTGCAACATCACTATAGCTCCAGACAATGTTCACCGGTGTTGTATTGCTCTCCTGCAGGTTCAGACGTAGCATGCCATCTGTGGCCGTATTGGGATCATCGATAAAGCTCTTCGATTGCCGGGCATCCATAATGGTAATATCCGCGCCTTTGTATGCAAAGGTAATATGCAAGGGAAGCGTCGTGATGGAGGGCTGCCCTACTCCAGAACCGGGCAGATGCGTCCCCAGAAACTCGACCAGCAAATACCCGCCGGCACTCAGAAAGAGCAGGAGAGAGATGAGCAGCAGAATGAAGCCAGCGCGTCTGAGGCGGTTTCTCTGGGCGGGCGGATAGTCCGGTACCGGGGGCTGCACCATAGTTGATATCGTTCCCTTAGAATCTTTGATGGTTGGATTACCTGTTTTTCATTGTAGCACAGTCACCTTAAAGCGCTGTGACCTGGCTCACATTCCTTACATGCAGTCAGTCTAAAATGTTGCCCGCATGAGCCTTTCACAGAGGACATAGTAGAAATCGCCCAGATTCGGCGTCCCAAGCCCGCTGGAATAGTCCCAACCAGGAGTAGCCGGGTAGTACAGGTTATTCCCTTGTGTCACATCATAAAATGGGTGCAGGCCAGGCCAGCCCTGCTCCACAATATAGAATAATTGCGGCGAGGCAGTAAATTTTCCGATCTGCTGGATTAATCCCTGATTGACCAGCGCCATTCCTGCTGCCCAGATCGGCGCAGCCGCGCTTGTACCGCCGACGGCTCCCCATTGTCCATCGAAGTAGACAGCAAGCGCATAAGCTGCCGCAGAGACATCGGGTAACTGCCGGTGATTGCCGACCGAGTACTGGTTATTGACGCCACTGACGTTCTGCCAGCCGGGACGCGCAAAATCCTGGCTATTGCCGCCGCCACTGCCCCACTGGTTTTTACAGCGCGAGAGGCTCGATGAGTCCGACCACACCACTTCATTGGCGCGATTGCTGGCTCCATTAATCTGCATGATAGTACCGCCTACGGCAGTTGCCCAGGGATCGCTGGCCGGGAAACTCACCGAGAGACTGCGATAAATGCCGTCGCTAAATGCGCCACAATCGCCACTGGCAATAAAGATACGCATGTGTTCGACCTGCGTCAACAGCCGCAAACTTTGATCGATCGCAACACGATCGCCAGAGGTTATCCCATTCTCGGCTGCCCCGAGACTGAGGCTGACAACATCTCCCGCATTAGCATTGCCGGTATTGTCATTGAGAATCTGCTGTAGTTCATCATTCACCTGCGACCAGATATCGCCACCGGAATTGCCATCGGTTTGATAATCAACGATGTTGACCGAACGGGCCAGGCCGGCCACCATTTCGATGTCGAGGGCAGTCTCTCCAAGCGCCTGGTAAGGCTGCCCATCGATGTTGACCACGTTCAGGTGGCCTTGAAAGTTGATGCAGTCAAGGTAGTTTTGAATGTCATCCTGGTAGAAGCCGTCGATCTCGACCAGGTTCACGGTCATATTCTCACCATGCCAGCCATTATTCCAGAGCGTATCAAATCCATAGGCATGCGCCAATTGCTTCGGCAAGAGAGTATCCTGAAGCGGATAGCAATCCTGCCCAGCACGCTGCGCCAGGTGTGGGTTGATGGAACTCAGAGTAAAGGCATGTTGTGGCGCTGAGCTGTAGTTATCGAGCCCGGTAATCGCAGCCATTGAATCTGCCAGGAAGCTGGGTAGTTTAGGGGGCGTCGCGGGGGCAAAAAATTTGCGCCCATTATACTGGTGAACCACAAAATGCGTCTGAAACAGTTTGGCAAAGGTACTGGCTTTCGCATCGACGCTGAGATTCGTGTGAAGCTTACTCAAATTGAGCACAATGCCCTGCAAGTTGAAGAAACTCTTGATTTGCTGATACGTGGCATCACTGATACCAATCTGGTTTGCCAGGTTCTCAAGTTTTGAGGGCTGATGCGGGTGAATGTCGCTGTTCAGTTTATTAATCACATCTTGACTGACCTTAAAAGTGACGCGCACATGTAACTTCGTCGTGTCCGGCAGCGGGCCAACAACGGGCGAGTTCAACGCCTGAGTTGGGATACCGAGGTCGATGGGCACAAATCGAAGCGGTGCGGGCGTATTGCAACTCGCCAGCAACGGCAAGAGGAACAACATCCCCAGGAAACATGCAATGCTGCTGCGGAACGGCGCAGAATATTTATGGCTTTTATTGTTCACCATACAGGGCAAACCTCCAGGATAACAGTCGAACTTCTATTGGTTCCATCTCAACAATCGTGAGAAGAGCACGTAATAAATCGTTTCTTCTCTTTATCACGATTATCTACCGTATAGGAGTTCAGGTCTCAGGTGTTGTCGAGGAGGGTATTTTAAGCCAGAAAATCGAGAACGAGCCTGTTGAACTCCTCCGATTGCTCCATGTTGACCATGTGAGCCGCGTTCGCAACGACGACACGTTGTGCGCCAGAGATTTCCCTCGCCAGCAGATTTACAAGAGTATGTTTATCTTCCAGGTCATACTCGCCGATGATGAGCAGCGTTGGTACGCGGATCTCCACCAGCCGCTCTATTGCAGGCGGCTCCAGAGGAATCTCATCGGCGCCCTCTGGCACAGGCACTGTGAAGGCGTGATACTGCATCTCTCGCACCCGTTCACGGACGCCTGGATTGACCTGCTCCGGCGTTCGTCTCGGCCCATCCACCCACGTGCGTACGTTCAACTCGGCTGCCGCGTCGAGGTCGCCTTGTTCGAGCAAGTGCGCCTCTTCCTCGTTGAATTGGCGAACTTTGGCGGATGCGGGATAACCGCCTACATCGGGCGCTGCCAGCACCAGGGAAGAGACCATTTCGGAATGCGCAAGTGTGAAGTCGATGGCGATCTTCCCGCCAAACGAAATCCCGACAACGTGCGCCTTTTCAATACCAAGAGAGCGCAACAACACCGCCGGATCTTCGTAATCGGCAAACAAGTTTGGCGGAATGACCGATTGCCCATAGCCGCGCAGGTCAAAGCGCACGACGCGGAATAGCCGGGCAAACACCTGGAACTGCTCATCCCACATACGGCTATCCGCAACGCCCGCGTGCATCAAGAGCAGGGGATAGCCCTGACCCGTGACCTCGTAGTACAAAGGCGCTCCCTGCACGTCCAGGAAGCCCGATTCTGATAGAAATGCTGCCATCATATTCTCCTACGTCTATTGCTGTTCCTCGTCCTGTAGAGTTATCCGTCACAATATACTACATTTTGTACAGGGAAAAATCTCTGCTCCCTTTTCTTGCTTCTCGCTTTAAGGTCCCTAAGCAACCCATTTTTACCCATAACGTGGTATAATACAGTAGCATTTGGAAAGAATTTTCTATACCATTTTAAGGAATACGCTATGGCCGAATTCAAGGTAGAAGCCCCCTTTGAACCCACCGGCGACCAGCCAGAGCGCGATTGACGAGTTGGTCAAGGGGCTGGACAATGGCTATAAGAAGCAGACATTACTTGGCGTGACGGGCAGCGGCAAGACCTATACGGTGGCAAAGGTTGTTGAGCAGGTGCAGAAGCCAACGCTGGTGCTGGCGCCGAACAAGACGCTGGCGGCGCAGTTGTTCAGCGAATTCAAGGAGTTTTTCCCCAATAACGCGGTTGAATACTTTGTCTCCTACTATGACTACTACCAGCCGGAAGCCTATATCCCGCGCACGGATACCTACGTCGAGAAAGAGAGCATGCTGAACGAGGAAATCGAGAAGCTGCGCCTCTCTACGACACGCAGCCTTTTCGAGCGGCGCGACGTGCTGATCGTGGCCTCAGTCTCGTGCATCTATGGCCTGGGCAGCCCCGAAGAGTACGGCGAGGTAGTGCTGACGCTCAAAGTTGGCGAGGAGCGGAGGCGCGATAAGATTCTGCGGCACCTGACCAGCATCCAGTACGAGCGCAACGACGCCAACTTCATTCGCGGGCGTTTCCGCGTGCGCGGCGATGTGCTGGAGATCTTCCCGGCCTATGAAGATGTGGCGGTGCGCATCGAGTTCTTTGGAGACGAGATCGAGCGCATGACCGAGATCGACCCGCTCACCGGCGAGGTGCTGGGCAAGCGGCAGCGCCTGGACATCTACCCGGCCAAGCACTGGGTGACGACGCAGGAACGCTTGAACAACGCAATCCAGGCCATCGAGGAAGAATTGGAGCAGCGCCTGCAGGAGCTGGAGGCCGATGGGAAGATACTCGAGGCGGCGCGGCTGAAGCAGCGCACTAACTTCGATATCGAGATGCTGCGCGAAACGGGCTTCTGCTCGGGCGTCGAGAACTACTCGCGGCACCTGGCGGGTAGGAAGGCAGGAGAGCAGCCCTGGACGCTGATGGACTACCTGCCAGACGATTACCTGCTGGTGGTGGACGAATCGCACGTGGCGCTACCACAGGTGCGCGGCATGTTCGCAGGCGACCGTTCACGCAAGCAGGTGCTGGTCGATTACGGCTTTCGCCTGCCATCCGCGCTCGATAACCGCCCGCTCACCTTCAATGAGTTCGAGAAGCACATCAACCAGGCGCTCTTCGTTTCGGCTACGCCCGGCCCATACGAGCACGAACACAGCGAGGCCATCATCGAGCAGGTCATTCGCCCGACGGGACTGCTCGACCCGCAGATCAGCGTGCGACCGACGAAAGGACAGATCGACGATTTGCTGGCGGAGATTCGCAAGCGCGTCGAGAAAAAGCAGCGTGTGCTGGTGACGACGCTCACTAAGAAGATGGCAGAGGATTTAGCGGATTATCTTCAAGAGCTAAACGTCAAAGTGCATTACCTGCATTCAGAGATCGACACGATCGAGCGCGTCGAAATCCTGCGCGATCTGCGGCTGGGCGTGTACGACGTGGTAGTCGGCATCAACCTGCTGCGTGAAGGATTGGACCTGCCGGAGGTCTCGCTGGTCGCCATCCTGGATGCCGATAAGGAGGGCTTCCTGCGTTCAGAAGGGTCGCTGATCCAGACCATAGGCCGCGCGGCGCGCCACATAGAGGGCAGCGTCATTATGTACGCCGACACAGTCACGAGATCAATGCAGCGCGCCATCGATGAGACCAACCGCCGTCGAACGCTACAAACCGAATTCAACGAGAAGCACAGCATTACCCCACGCGGCATTCAGAAGGATGTCAAGACGCTGTCTGATCGCATCAAGGCCATGAGTGGCGCTAACGTCGATGCCGCCGATGGGAAATCCATCGCAACCGCGCTGGCGGGGATACCGAGGGACGAGGCGCTGCGACTGATACGCGACCTGGAGTCGCAGATGCGCGCGGCCGCGAAGCAACTCGAATTCGAGAAGGCGGCGCAGTTGCGCGATCAGATCATCGAGATCCGGCGCGTGATGATCGAGTAGCGCCAGCAGCAACCAGCACTAATCAGAGATTAGAACCAATCCTGCCTCGTCAATCGTTGGATAGTTGGGAGGAAGCTATCCAGATGATCGAAAACGACGAAGCGCGCCAGGTTATCGCTACTGATAAAAACCAGGAGCCGGACAGGACACAACCTGCCTGGTCGTGGGCCGCGTTTTGCTGCTTTCCATGCTTTCTTGCTTGCCTCGCCCTGATGATTACTCCTGATTATCGCCTGATCGGTTCAAAGCTCATGGCGGCGCTGCCCACGAGCCGATTCCTGGTATTTTTGGGGTCATGGCTGCCAACAAACTTTCACTGGCTGCCGGACACAAAAGCCTCATTTACCAGCACAAACAATATCGAATTTCTTTTCTTTATCGCGCTCGCGTTTATCTTTTACGGCGCAGCAATGTTATTGATCCTGCGCCTGCCGGCCAGGGCGAACTTTGCGGGTCTTCAGGCGTTGATGTGGGCAACTGTAGTGCTGGCCGGAGCGATGCTCATCTGCACCCCTTTCCTGTCGTCACACGACCTCTTTGTCTATGCCGACTATGGGCACACGATCCTCACCTACCATACCAACCTGTACTTTACCCCACCGCTGGCTATTTCGCACAGCAGCATAACTCATCTCGATGACTGGAATTTCTCGGTGGCCGCCTACGGCCCGCTCTGGCTTGGTTTCAGCGCGCTGGTCGCACTGCTAGGCGGCGATCACCCGCTGCGTTACATCCTGGGCTTCCGCACGCTGGGCCTGCTGGCACATATCGTCAATATATGGCTCGTCATGCGCATCCTGCGCGAGTCAGGCCGCTCACCTCGCACGGTGATGCTCGGTGGGATACTCTATGCCCTGAACCCGCTGACGCTGTTCGAAGCTGCTCTTGGCGCGCATAACGATACGGAAATGATCACCTTCCTATTGCTTGCCATCCTCTTTTGCCTGCGAGCGGAACGGCGCGGCTTTACACACTTCATCGACTACGCGCTGCCCGCCATCGCCTGCTCACTGGCCATCCTCATCAAATTTACCAGCGCCCCGGTGCTGGTCTTTTACCTGGCCCTGCTCGCGCGCAAATCGTGGCAGGCAACCTCACCGGTCTTCCAGGCGCCCGGGACACGCCCTTCCTGGCAGGGCAGGCCAATGGCCTTGCTCAAGCCGGTCACCGCGGGGCTGCTAAGCGCGGGCATCGTGTTACTATCCTACGCGCCATTCTGGATTGGCCATAGCCCGAGCGCCATCCTCAAAAGCTTCAGCGCACCCCCCTCGGCGCGGTTCGCAGAAAACTCTATCCTGCGAGCCAGCGAAGGTTGGATTAGTTTGCACGGTTTGCCACCCGGCAATTCCTGGATGCATACTATACTGGTGCTGATGGCCAATCACACTACCTGGAATACCGCGAGCATTCTAGTGGTGCTGAGCGGCATGATCTACGGGATCATCCTGCTGTGGCGTAGTCCTGACACGCACACGCTGACGGCTGCAGCGCTGTTCACGCTCGGCGCGCTGCTGATCGTGACGCCCTGGCTGTTCGCCTGGTACGTCACCTGGCTAATCGCGCTGGCGGCAGTCCTGCTCGGGCAGCCAATGAAGCGTGTGCTGCGCGACGCCCTGGTTGCCTTCGCCATTGCTTTCTCCATCAGCATCTTTTTCACCTACATGGACAACGACCAGCCCATCTTCGGCAATGAAGGATTCGCGCAATGCCTGCGCAACTTCGGCATCCCCCTGCTGATCTTCTTGCTAGTCTTAGCGTCAGGGAGGGTGTTAAGCGTAACCAGGTCCGACTGCTAGAGCAGTGGAGCAACGAACAACGGTCTCAGTTCACATTGATGGTACAATACGAATTGCTTTAACCGGCCCGAATCGTTGCAAAGAAAGGACAGGTATAGATTGGCTGATCACAGAAATGAAACTCACTCCCCGCAGAGCGATTATCTGAGCGGGACGCAAATATTACCCCGGCGCGTTCGACCCGGCATGACCGTCGCCGAACTGGTCGACGAGCAGTACCAGGCGTATAACTCGGCGCGCCTGAACGAGGCGGCGCGGATCTTCGTCGGAGAGATGCTCGCTCCCGAAAATGATGTCACGATTGGCCTGACGATGGCGGGCGCGCTCACCCCGGCCGGCCTGGGTGGATGTCTGATTACGTTGATGGAGTACGGCTTCGTCGATTTTATGATCAGCACGGGCGCAAATCTCTACCACGACATGCATTACGCGCTGGCAATGACGCTGCATCGCGGCGATTTCCGACTGGACGATACCAGGCTCCAGGAGGAAGGGGTCATCCGCATTTACGACATTCTTTTCGAGGATAAGGTGCTGCTGGACACCGATGCCTTCGTGCGAGAATGCCTGAAATCGCTGCCCAACCGGCCCATAGCAACCTCCGAACTCCATCATCACCTGGGCAGGCAGTTGCTGAAGGCGGGAGTCAGGCCCGAACATTCTGTGCTGGCGCAAGCAGCCGCGTGGAATGTGCCCATTTACACCTCTTCGCCGGGCGATTCGTCGATCGGCATGAACGTGGCGCGGCACGCGCTGGATGGCAGCCTGCTCACGCTCGACCCGCTGACCGATGTGAACGAGACCACCGCGATAGTGCTTGCCGCTGAGCGCAACGGCGTGCTGATACTCGGCGGGGGCAGCCCGAAAAATTTCTACTTACAGACGCAGCCCCAGTTGTGGGAAGTGCTGGGCATCCACAAGGGCGGGCACGACTATTTCATCCAGGTCACCGCCGACGCGCCCCACTGGGGTGGACTCTCCGGCGCTACTCCCTCCGAGGCGGTCTCGTGGGGCAAAATTAAGCCTGACCGGCTCAACAGCACAGTTGTCATCTATGGCGACTCGACCATCGCGCTGCCGCTGCTGACCGCTTATGCCGTGAGTAAGGCGAAGCCGCGCCCGCGCAGGGAACTCTACACGAAACGCGAAGCGCTGCTGGGCCAGTTGAGAGAGGCATATACGAGAGGAAAAGAAGCATGACGAGCAGCCATGTTTCGGGGAAAGTGCGCTCCCGGCGTCCAACTCCGGTATATACGCTGCTCGCACCTTCCGGCTGGAGCGATTATGCCCTGCTCGACAGCGGCGGGGGCGCAAAACTGGAACGCTTTGGTCGATATAGCTTCGTCCGGCCAGAACCGCAGGCTGTGTGGTCGCGAGCACTCCCGTCGAAGGTCTGGGATGCCGCAGACGGCGTCTTTTCGGGAGAAGAAGCAGAGGATGGAGGAGGAGGACGGTGGCAATTCAAGCACCAGTTGGAGGAACGCTGGATGATGCGCTATAAAGACATCCGCTTCTGGGCGCGAGCCACGTCCTTCCGGCATCTCGGCGTCTTTCCGGAGCAGGCCAGCCAGTGGGATTGGATGAGCGAACTCATCGCACATGCCGGACGGCCCATCCGCGTGCTGAACCTTTTCGGCTACACAGGTATAGCCACACTGGCAGCCGCCAGAGCAGGCGCGCAAGTCACACACGTGGATGCCTCAAAGCAAATCGTTGCCTGGGCGCGTGAGAACCAGGCGCTATCCAGCCTTGAGGACCGCCCGGTACGCTGGATCATCGACGACGCGCTCAAGTTCGTGCAGCGCGAGGTACGCCGCCAGGCCCGCTACGATGGGCTGATTATCGACCCACCCAAGTTCGGGCGCGGGCCAAAGGGCGAGGTCTGGAAGCTCTACGATTCTCTGCCAGCGCTGCTCTCAGCCGGCCACTCGCTGCTGAGCGAACGCCCGCTCTTTACCGTCCTGACGGCCTACGCCATACGCACCTCGGCCCTTAGCCTGCACTACGCGTTGGATGAGATGTTCGCGGGCTACAACGGCGCACTCACCACCGGCGAAATGGTCAATATCGAGCAGAGTGCCGGGCGCAGGCTATCAACCGCAATATTTTCGAGATGGGAAGCATCGTAAGAAGCGCTAATGATAATCTCAAGTTTCAGCAATGCGAAGATCAAAGAGATACGCGGCCTACGACAACGCAAGGAACGCTCGAAAACGGGACTGGCCTTCATCGAGGGCATACGCATCGTCGCCGATGCAATTCGGCACCCCGGCACGGTACAGACGCTTGTAGTCGCGCCCGACTTGCTAAAGAGTTCCTTTGCGTGGGAACTCGTCGAGGCGCAAAAGATGGGCGGGACGCCCTGCCTGGAGGTGACGGCGGATGTATTCCAGAGCCTCTCGAATAAAGACGGGCCTCAGGGCCTGGGGGCTGTCATTCGCCAGCAATGGGAGCCAATGGAACAGGTGCGGCTATCGGATGATTTTTGCTGGGTCGCGCTTGATGCCGTGCAGGACCCGGGCAATCTCGGCACCATCCTGCGCACCTGCGACGCCGTTGGCTGCACGGGCGTGGTGCTTCTGGGGCAGTCAACCGACCCCTACGACCCGGAGGCGCTACGCGCGAGCATGGGCGCAATCTTCTCTCAACGACTGGTCAGGACCAGCTTCGGCGCCTTCGCTTACTGGAAGCAGCAGCACGGCTATCACGTCGTAGGCACTTCTGGAGCCGCCGATGCCGACTATACAGAGGTTACCTACCATTTTCCACTCGTCCTGCTGATGGGCAGCGAGCGACTCGGGCTGTCGCCAGAACAACAGGCTATATGCGATACGCTTGTCAGGATACCGATGGTCGGCCAGAGCGATTTGCTGAACCTGGCAGTCGCGGCAGGCGTTACGCTCTATGAGATGTTCAACCAGCGTCGAAAAAGCCATCATTTCACCTAATGGCAAAGGCAACTTCTCATTAGATGGATAGGTGGCTGATATTTAGATAGAAAGCAAGTGGCTATTAGATAGGAGCAACTCCTACCTCGTTTTGCATTAGCTTGACAACCTAATGTATAATACGATCTGGTGTATTTTTACACCAGGAAGGGCAGCCTGTCTGATGGGGCAGTGGTGATTGGTGTTGAAGAACTGGATTAAAAGGAGGTAGGTGCGATGCTTGTACACCTCATGCTTGAGCTGTATGGCTGCGACCGGCGGCTGTTGGAAAACGAAGCGCTGATCAGAAGTGTGCTGGACGAATTTCCTGCTCGCGTCGAAATGGAGAAGGTCAGCCCGGTACATCTTTATCAAATTGAAACGTCCAATCCGCTCGATGCCGGCCTTTCGGGCTTCGTCGTGATTGCCCAGAGCCACATCAGCCTGCATGCCTGGCCTGAATATGGCGAGGTGGATATCGACATCTGTTCTTGCAAGGACTTTAGCCAGGAGGATGCTATCGCCTTCGCGAAAGAGATGTTTCGGACCAACGATATCGAGTCGCATTTTGTCGTGCGCGGAAGTCGTTCGAAGCGCCCTGAGACGCCCGACCCGGCCCGCCTGGAAGAAGCCCTGGCTGTCCGCGGGGCTAGAGTAGGGGTGCGCTAAAAAAGGAGCATGTAGACCGTATGAACGAGACGCCTGTGACCCAGTTCGGTGCGCCCGATGCGCCCTTTTGCGATCCCGCCACTGCCCGCGTCACCATCATTCCGGCCCCACTGGAGTATAGCGTGTGCTATATGAAAGGCACCGCGCACGGGCCACAGGCGATCCTCGATGCGTCCAGCCAGATGGAACTCTACGACGAGGAACTGGACTGGAACCCTATCGAAGTCGGCGTCTATACGCGCCACACGCTCGACTATGCCGGTATGTACCATGAAGCCGCGCTCGCCACCACCGGCGAGGCCGTGCGCGAGGTACTGCAGCAAGGTCAGCTCCCCTTGATCCTGGGCGGTGAACACTCGCTCTCCGCTCCGCCCATCAGCGTGACGCGCGAATTTTTCCCCGACTTGAGCGTTCTCCACATCGATGCGCACGGCGACCTGCGCAACGAGTACGAGGGCAGCCCCCTCTCGCACGCCTGCATCGAGCGGCGCGTTGTCGAGATGGGCATCCCCCTCACGGAGATCGGCATTCGCAGCTTCAGTCCGGAAGAGGCGGAATTTATGAAGACGCGCCCCGACGTGGGGATTGTGTGGGATTATCAGCTTGCCAGGGGTAACGCGGTGATCCCCTGGGAACGCCTGAGCAGGCACACCTACCTGACCATCGACCTCGATGCCCTCGACCCCAGTGAAATGCCGGCCGTCGGCACTCCAGAACCGGGCGGACTACACTGGTACCAGATGCTTGATCTGCTGCGCGAAATTTTCCGCCGCACGCAGGTTGTCGCGATGGATGTAGTCGAACTGTGCCCCATGCCAGGCCAGGTTCGCGCCGATTTCCTGGCAGCCAAACTCGTGTACAAAATGATCGGCTACCGTTTCTACGGCGAACGCTAGCTCCCTCGAGCGTGTATCTTTTCCGTTTACCCCGTCGTTTACAATACATATAGAAGCGCAAACATCTACGCGCAAGACCAACAGACCGGCGCAGGAATGAACTGATGGATTCTAAAACACGCTCCCGCATCGTTTCCGCTTTACTATGCCTGGTTGCGTTGCTCTGCGCGGCCTGTGACAGTGCGCAGAACACGAATCCGACGCAACAAAACCATACCTTCTCAACCAACAATGGGTCGACGATCAGCTACAACGCCGGTCCGCAAGACGTACTTATTCGCACACTCTATGGAGGGGGCCGGCTGGGGACACTGGAACTAAGTCCCGAGATCAGCGTGTACGGCGACGGCAGCTATATTCTTGGACCCGGCTTGAATATGCAAGAAGGACAGCTTACAGGCGATGCGCTTGATCAACTGCTGCATATCCTGGTCGATACGGATGGGCTACTAACCTTTAGCCAGCAGCAGTTTTATGATACCCCCGACCAGAACGCGACATTCCTGCAATTGAATATTAACCAGCACAGCTATAATTTCCAGTATGGTCCGTTCGGAAATCTCTCGGAGAGCACGCAGGCGATTGACGAGTATCATCGCCTGGGGAATGCGCTGACCAGCATTCGCGACGCGCTGAATGGCCCGCTCCACCCATATAAAGGCTCCAGCCTGGCACTGCTTGCTCACCAGGATTTCAGCCCTGATCCAACCCAGGTAATCCCGACCTGGACACTGCCAGATATAGACCTGGCTAACCTCGCCATCTATGAATGCGGCGTCATTCCCCAGGATCAAACCGGCCCAAATGCCGACACCGGCTGCCTGACCTATACCGTCCCACGTAACGTGCTGGTGCTTACCGCGCATCAGCAGCAAACCATTCTCCCCATGCTGCACGGGCAGGATCAGGGAATTTTTCTTGAAGGAGGATTGTACTATAGTATATCCTTACGAGCATTGCTACCCGATGAATTGCCCGCGAGGATGCTTGCTATGCTCGGCAGTGACGAACTCAGCTACGCCGGTGTCCCATTGAGTCAGGGGCCGGTGCCAACGCCCGTACCAACGCAATAGCGCAATAGTGCCAGGCTATCGCCACGGCTGTTGCAGTGTGGTATAATACATGCAAGCGCTCCCCTCACCAGTGCCAGAACCAGACAGAGCGCGCAACAATCAGGAGCGAGGGCGGAATTACCAGTGGATTTTCAAGTAGAGAACTTGCCAAACCGTCACACCCCGTAAGATTACATCCTCCACTTCTACCATTTGGAAAGGACACATGACCAGAAACTTCAAGCAGAACCGGCGAGATGACGAGCGACCGAACTCGCGCCGGTACTCCGGCAGGTACGAGGGTGAGCAATCGCCCAGACCAGCACGACCTCGTCTCAATCGAGCGTCAGTAGACCGCGCGTGGGAAAGCGGTGCGCCCCAGCGGCACCACGATTATCGCGCGCGCGGCACGAACAATACCCGCAGCACACAGCCCCGGCAACAAGGTCAGCCATATGGTGCAAATCGCGGCCAATATTCTCCCAACGATTTGCCCTCTGCTCCCAATGGTCGCAACTACCGCAAGCCGTCGTTTCAACGCCAGGAGAACCGGCAGTACGATGATCGCCAACCGCGCCGCTATGGTGATTTACGCCCATATGACTCGGGCCAGCGTTCCTATGACGAACGGCCTTACCGCGCGCGACCCCGGTTCTCGACTGATGGAGCGCAAGGAGAAAGGCGTCCATCCTATCGAGAACAGGAGAGGAATCCTCGCTCCCGGCCCTATCCACAGCGCCGGAATGACGAGCGAGATCAGGCGCCGCGCGATTATAATCGCCCCAACCGGTACGAACGCAGCGGTGGGCCGAACCGCCAATATCGTCAGGAAGGACGCCGGCCAGATGCGGGCTATGCTCGCAACCCCCGCGCCGAGAGCAGACCAGAACGATTTTCGCGCTCACAGTATCGCCCGTCAGATAACCCTGGCGAGGAACTCTTTGAGGGCGACTACGAGCGCTTCAATGCCGATAAGAATACCGGCCACGGCGATGAGCGGCATGTAACGCGACTGCCCGACGGGAGAGTTTTAAAAGGAAGCCGCAAGGAACAGCGCGAGGCGGAATCTTTCTGGACCGATGTTGACCGGGAGACGCAGGAACTGATTCCCAACGTTGAGCCAGACCATCTTCCGAAAGATGACAAAGAAGACGTCCCGGAAAAGCGCTCCGTAACGCGCAAGAAAGCGGATGGCAATATAGCCAGGTCGCAAGCGCCTAAAACACCCAGAGCGCCGAAAGCAACGCGAACAACAGCCAGGCGCGCCACCAGCACCGGCGGAGAGAGCCGAGCGAAGAAAACATCCGCGAAGCAGAAAAGCGCAAAGACGACCGCGAGCGGTACGCAGCCCTCGAAGCGCGGCTATAAGTGGCCAAAGCCAGAATAGGCGCGACCATCCCAGGTGGGTTACATGCACATTCGCACGGTCTCTGGCGATATCGCTCCTGAGGAGCTGGGGATTACACTCGGCCACGAGCACCTGCTGATCGACCTGCGCGGATTGTGGGACGAGCCAATCCCCGGGCACGCATACCTGGCTGGCCAGGAGCCGACGCTGGAAAACCGCGGCGAACTGATGCGTAACCCGTATTGTTCTAAGCCGAATCTGCTGCTCGACGACGCCGCGCTGAGCATTGGCGAACTAGGGTATTATCGCGATGCCGGCGGCCAGAGCCTTGTTGATATGACGACTGTCGGCATCCGGCCGGATCCGCTGGCCCTGCGGGTCATCGCGGAAAGCGCGGGCATCCATGTCGTTGCTGGCTGCGGCTACTATCGTCAACCGCTGCTGTCCACCGACCTGCTCGAGCGCAGTATGGAAGAGATCGCGGACGACCTGCTGCAATGGCTACAGGTAGGCATGTACGGCACATCCATACGTGCAGGGCTGATGGGCGAACTGGGCACGAGCTCGCCGATTCTCCCATTCGAGGAACGCCAGTTGCGGGCCGCCGCCCGCGTGCAGCGTCAGACAGGGGCCAGCATCAATGTGCATCCTCTGATCTGGGGACATGAACATCTGCATATCCTGGATATCCTCGAAGAGGAGGGCGCGGATCTGCAACGTGTCACAATCAGCCACTGTGATGAGCTCAACGAACCCGCCTGGCACTCACAGATCGCCGAACGCGGGGCAGTGCTGTCGTTTGACACGTTCGGCTCTGAAACGTATTATGACCAGGAATACACGCAGGAGCCGCGCGATACCGAGCGCATCGAGTGCGTCCTCCGCCTGCTCGAAAAAGGCTATGGGAGGCACATCACGCTGGCGCACGATATCTGCACGCGCCTCCAACTGAGGAGCTATGGCGGCTGGGGCTGGGATCATCTGCTGACCAACATCGTGCCGCGCCTGCGCTATGCCGGCGTGTCACAGCAAGAACTGGACGCCATGTTCATCGGGACGCCCAGGCGATTACTTACTTTTACGGACTGAGCAATTGAACACGACGCAATATCCGAGCTATCTACAACTTTACGAAACGGGTGAGCTGGCAGAGCGCGCGGCAACGGCGTGGGAAATCTTGCGCAGTTGTACCATCTGCCCACAGAACTGTAAGTGCAATCGCATCGCTGGTAAGACCGGCGTGTGCCGCTCGGGCACCGAGGCTATCGTCGCCTCGTGGAATGTTCACCGCCGCGAAGAGCCGCCTATCAGCGGCACGCGCGGCGCAGGCACGATCTTCTTCGGCTACTGCCAGGCGCGCTGCACCTATTGCCAGAACTTCTCGCTGAGCCAGGGTGGGCTTGGTCACCGCGTCGGGCCGGAGCGACTGGCCGACATGATGATGTACCTGCAAAAGAAGCGCTGCCATAACCTCGACCTGGTCACACCCACGCATTTCGTGCCGCAGATTCTCGCCGCGCTGGTGGTCGCCTGCGGCAAGGGACTGCGCCTGCCCATTGTCTACAACTGCGCGGGATACGAGAACCTGGAGACGCTGCGGTTGCTGGACGGCGTGGTCGATATCTACCTGCCCGACTCCAAATACTCCGATAACAAGAACGCCCTGCGCACCTCCAAGATGCCGCATTACGTCGAGTCGAACCAGGTGACGCTGCGCGAAATGTATCGCCAGGTGGGACCGCTTGTTCTCGATGACGAGGGTATCGCGAGGCGCGGTCTGCTGATCCGCCACCTGGTCATGCCGGAAGACATCTCTGGCACGCGCGAAGTCCTGCGCTGGATCGCCGATGAACTCGGTCCCGATACGCCCGTCAGCCTGATGGACCAGTACTTCCCGGCCTGGAAAGCGGTCAACGACCCGGTACTTAACCGGCGGCTGACCTGGCTGGAGTACCGGGCGGCCATGGACGCGCTGGAGGAGCTCAACTTGACGGCCGGCTATGTCCAGGAAGACCTGATGGAGCTGGATGAGACATCTAATGTTTAGCTCTGATGCGCTTAACCATGGATGCCGCGTGCTATAATCTGAAAAAAGACACAACAGCCCGAAACGGAGTGTACGCATGGATGACACGGCCACTTTGAGCCGACTATTTGCCGGTATTCAGTCCGATTTAGAGCGAGTCGATATCACTTTTGAGCAGCGAGCCATGTCCGGCCTTGATATTTTGAACTCCGCGTCCATGCATGCGCTCGCCTCCCCCGGCAAACGGCTTCGCACGGCCCTCACACTGCTTTCGGGGAAGCTCAATACCTATCTCTTCGATAAGCTGTTGCCGCTCAGTGTCGCCTTCGAGATGGTGCACCTTGCGACGCTCATTCACGATGATATTGTTGACAACGCACGGACGAGACGCGGCAACCCCACGGTCAACGCTATCTGGGGCGATAACATCGCGATCTTGCTCGGCGATTACTACTTCGCGAAGACAGCCGGGTTGATCGCCGACATCGAGGATAACCGCGTCGATCACCTCTTCTCCGACACGGTGGCGACGGTCTGCGAGGGTACGATTATGGAGATGATGACTGCCCGGCGAATCGACCTCACCACGCAGAGCTACTACGAAAAGATCAGCCGGAAGACAGCCAGCTTGCTTGCCGCCTGCTGCAAAGGGGGAGCTATCGTGAGCAAGGCTTCAGATGAAGACATCACCTGGCTGTACGACTACGGCTTGAACCTCGGTATCGCCTTCCAGATCATCGATGATATCCTGGACTACACCGAGGATCAAACGACTATAGGAAAACCAGCGGGCAACGACCTGCGCCAGGGGATGGTGACGCTACCTTTGATCTATACCCTGCAAGAGCAATCCACGGACGGGCATCGCCGACGGGTGCATAGCGTTCTGAATGGCGCCGAACATACCGAAGAGGATATCCGCTCCGTTGTCGCGTGGGTTGTTGATGGCGACGGCGTGCAGCAGGCGCAGGCCGACGCATACCGATTCGCGGAGAAGGCGCGCGAGGCCCTCTATCACTTCCCCCGCTCGAGCGACCGCGAGACGCTTGATGAGCTGATCGATTTTGTGGTGATGCGCAAGCGCTGATCTCGCTATACCAACGTCTGGCTCAACACAACCAGTATGATAAGCGCAACCAGAACCACGCTGAGCAATACGACCGCGTTCATCCGGTCATTGCTGGCCGGCATAGGAGGCAGTTCCTCCGGCTTCGGCAGCAAGACGACCCGCTCACTATCGGGATCATCGACGATCAGTTTGATTGGCAGGGACTGCGACGGCGCCGCTGACTGCTGCTGGACACCCCTCTCGAATTGCACACCGCTGCTACTAGCCGAGCGAGCTGCACCGTCCCACCCATAGTCAAGCGATCCTCCAGGACGCATCGTCCTATCGTTGCCGCCGGGGACAAGTGTGCCGCTGACGGAACGAAGAGCCAGTAAATCCTGGCGCAGTTCAGAAGGACGCTGGTAACGCTGGCCGGCAATGGAGCGCAGGCCTTTTGTAAGAATCGCATCGAATTCTGGTGAAACAGCGTTGTTGATACGCTGAGCAGAAGGAATGCTGGCGTTTGCCCCGGATGGCACAGTACCGGTTACAGCGTAGTAGGCCGTCGCGATCAGGGAATAGATATCGGAGCGAGCATCGGCCACGCCGCGCGCAAACTCGGGAGCCGCGTAAGGTGAGAGGCGAGCACGTTCTATGCCCGCCACATACTGCGTCCCGCCGCCCGCGAGCACAACCGAAAATGTATTGAGATAGTACTGCGAGCCATTGCGTCCTACCAGGATGTGTTCCGGGCGAATAAGGCCATGCACCAGTGGAGGGGACTGCTGAGCCAGGAGTTCCAGAACCTCCGTCATTTGCAGGCAGCACTCGACCACCTCATGCTCTGGCATCGGACGGCCGGTATAACGCAGGCGCGCATAGATGGACTCGCCATCGATGAGTTCGAAGACGAAGAAACTGCGACCCTGATCGCTGAAGGCGTCCCACAGGGCCGGGATATGGCGGTGCCTTCCGACGCTGACCAGGGCCATTGTCGCTGTCCGCAGCAGTGTCTGCGTCATGACCGAGTTAGGCTCAGGTAAAGCTATTTCGCAGATCATGACCTGCGACCCGTTGCGATGCGCATCCAGCCCAAGCCATACAGCCTCGAACACGCCCGATAACCAATCCTGGCGCTTCTGCAATTCCTGCAAGCGATAACGATTTTTCCGTAACTGTGTCCCTGGAAGGAGCGGACGTGGAGCAAAAGGCTGGCTCGTTTCCCTGGCATAGATTGCAGAGGCCTGCGGGCTGCCAGCCGTTCGCGACTGCGCCGGGGAGGCCAGCAGCGAATTTCTGGTTACCGGCCTGACGGTAACGTTGGCCCCATTGACGGTATTGACGCCATTGAAACGGCCCGACGGCTGCTGGGACAATGGAGGCGTAACGGGTACATCGGGCTCCAGGTAATCCGTTGATCTAAAGGCCTGCTGTGGCGCATAAGAGGGAGGGCGCATGCCTGCGTCCTGAAACGACAGGGTATCGGTACTGGCCTGATGCATTTGAGGAAAAGGCCTCATAGACTGTGCTTCATCCATCCCCGGCTGAACTTTTCGCAAGACATGCTTTTCAAATATCGGCCGGCCAGCATCATTAGAGGAGGGGAGATAGCCCGGCCCCCCATTTGCACTGCGCGGTGGTATAAACGGAGGTGCTGCATTGGTGAAACCTGGCGACGATTGTGGCTGCTGGCGCTGTTGGCGTGGCAATCCTCCCGACTGTGAGCCTGATTGCTGGCCGGGCAGATGGTTCCCCAGCGGTCTCACAGCGGGAAATTTTCCCGACTGCTGGCTCATCCCAGGCGCAGCGGTCCTACGCCTTATCGCCGGGAAGCTGCCCGAGTTCTGCATAGAGGCTGGCGGGACAGCCGGTGCCTCTTGTTCTCTCGCCGGACCACCAGGCGAGCCAGCCATCATCCCTGGCGAAGACGACATACGTACAGATAACCCACAATTCAAGCAGGAACCCCTGGTAGTGTCCCATTGACCGCCACAGCGTGGACATAACATGACGCACCCCTCTCTGTGTCGCCTTAGCCCTCAGCCTCTTCCTAACCGCAAGGTAGCTCCGGCGCACCAAACGCTCTTCATTTTGAAATATGCCAGGCTCATTACAACAAAACCGAGGTGAAGTACCCTCGGATCATGCTCTCTCTCAAAAAACACTCACTTAGCATGCTCTCGCCCTCTTATGGTAGTTGAGAACATGCTCGCCTGTCAATAGACATTACCCAATATTACTATATCGTACGCTATATTGCATTCTTTACCGCTTAAGATTACGTCCGATAGGACCCAATCCATCCAGAAACGCCTCCAACGCCTTCGCCAGTTCAAACAACTGGGTCGCCTCGCTGACCGAGACCTCGTGGTTCGCGTGAGCCACCGAGAAGAGCAGTTGCACAGCCGGATGCCGAGTGGGAGCGGCGAATTCATTTGCAAGCGAACCCAGCAGGGAGGCGCGCATGGCATCCACACTGGCATTGACGTCATCCAGGTTGGCAATGTCGATAAAACTTGCAGGCCTCGGTTGATTTTTGCCCTTCCCCTGGCTTCCCTGGCTTCCCCGGCCGGCCTCCCATTGCCGACGCGCCTGCTTGCCCGCAGCACAATAGCAAAATTCAGGATTGGCCGAATCGGAGTTTTGCAACCCGGTATCATCGCAGATGTAGCAGATAGGCATATGCAGCCTCCTCATTCACGCTCAGAAAAGGATGTACTCCTTGCACTATACCATATCCGTGCACATTTGGAAAATGGCGGAATTGATCTGTATAAGACATAATAACGTAAGTTCATCAAGAAGAACGGGCCTGGAACTGCCTCTCTTCTCTGATGCCATTGGATGCCTACAACGAACGCGAAGAAGGGAGAACACACTTTGTCAAACCTGAAAAGTCACATGAATCCGGATACCTCATTGCTCAACTTGCTCACAAGCCGCTTCTCGCGCCATCCCGAGCGCTACATTCAGATATTTAACGTCATGCGCAAATACGAACTGCACCATGTCGCCGCTAAATTTATGTTGAGCCATCGCCACGAAGAGGAAGTGGACGACTCTGCATACCTGCTTGAAGCCCATGATGAAGACGACGACCACGCGGAGGGACTGGCAAAGGCGCTTGAGGAGCTCGGACCCTGCTTTATCAAATTGGGACAATTGCTGAGTACGAGGCCCGATTTGTTGCCGCCAGAGTACATTACGGCGCTTTCTCGCCTGCAACAACAGGTAATGCCGGTTCCGAGCGATAAAATTGAAGCAATCATCGAGAGCGAGCTAGGCGCGTCCGTCAGCGAGCTCTTTCAAACGTTCGATTGCTCGCCACTGGCTACCGCATCGATGGCGCAGGTACATCGAGCCGTGCTGCACAATGGTGACGAGGTGGCTGTGAAGGTCCAGCGCCCCGGTGTGCGGCAGCGCATCGAGGTCGATATCGAGGTATTGCACGAGATGGCGCGCTACGCCTCGAAATATACCTCGTTTGGCCGGAGGTATGGGTTTTTGCAGATTGTACGCGAGCTGGAACGCAGCCTGAATCAGGAACTGGACTTCCGCCTTGAAGCCGACAGCACGCGCATCATCGGCAAGCAGATCGCCGACTTCCAACGGCTCACGACGCCCACCGTCTACGACGAATACACCTCGCGCCGCGTCTTAACGCTCAGCTTCGTGCATGGTCGCCATCTCGCCGAGGTCAGCCGAGAAGAATTAGATTCGCTCGATTCGCCCGCCATCGCTACGGAACTGCTCTCGGCGTACCTCAAGCAGATCGTAATCGATGGAGTGTTTCATTGTGACCCCCATCCTGGAAACATCATCCTGACGGACGATAGGCGCCTGGCGCTGATGGACTTCGGCATGGTCGGACGCTTCGATGCCGATCAGAAAGATCGGATCATCCTGCTGCTGCTGGCTTTTTCGGAGCGGCTGGGTGAGCGCGTGGCCGATACCTACCTGGAGATGATCGAAATCCCAACAGATGTGGACCGCCGTTCTTTTACGCAGGATGTCAGCGGCCTGGTCAGTCGCTATCACGACATGAGCGGCGGGCGCATGGCGATTGGCACGGCGCTGCTCGATCTAACGCGCCTGGCGCAATCACATGATACGCCCGTGCCTACCGCAATGACCCTTCTCGGAAAGGCTATGCTCAATCTCGACGGAACCATCCGCGTACTTTCCCCCACGCTGGACCCGGTACAGCTCATTCGCAACTATATGCTGAAGGTCATGGAGAGACGAGTCACGGGACAATTATCCCCCGGACGGGTCTTCGCCTGGGTTCTGGACATGAAGCACCTGTTCGAGCGCACGCCACGCCGCACCGAGATGATTCTGGACAAACTGGCTAACGACCAGCTCACCGTCCAATTGAAGGTACAGCAGCTCGACGATGTGGTAAAGAGCATGAACAAGGCCGCGAACCGGCTCTCCCTCAGCATTATCGCGGCCTCTTTGATTATTGGCGGAAAGATAGTCCTGGATACGGTCCAGAAGACATCCACAAAGGACAGGCAACGGCGAAAATGAACGCTCTAATTGACGTCAAGCCCGGTGACGCTCGAAATCCCTGGAGCGACTCTGGGCGAGGAGGGCGGCTGCGGCGTTCTCGGCGGCTGTGGCATCAAGGGCTGCGAGGCGAATCTTGCAGAACCGGGCGACGCGAGCGATGGCTGGTTGCCTGATGGCCGGGCGATAGCTTGCTCGAGGGACTGTGACGGGCGGACATCAGGCGCTACCTGGCGCAAGCCCATTGCCAGCAGCAGGCGTTGAATTTCCGGGATATCCTGGCAGCTCTGTGGGGCGACAAATGGCGTCCCAACACGATAGCGTTCCAGCGTCGTACTCAGATCGGACAGCGCCTTACCCAGGCGCTGGGAGTGCTGATCGACCTGCTCAAAGCGGATGAGGCGGTCGGCCATCAGGTTCAGGCTGCCAGCCAGCGGCAGCAGGTCTCCACCAACGAGGCGAGCACGAGCGCGCAGGTTGCCATTGGCCAGATGGGCCTGGACCTCTTTCAGGTGGGCGATACCTTCCTCAAGCGCGGCATTGCGCTCCGCGATCATGCGCGCCTGCTCCTCCACGCGGCTGTTAGCGATCTCAAGGCGGTCGAGCGCGACGGCCTGCCGGCGTGTCAGACGTTCGTTGTCGAGCTGGGTCACAATCTGGCGCAGCACGAGCAATGCCACCACGACAAGCGTAGTGAAGACCAGCACCGGGCGTATGCTGCTCTGTGCCGGGTCGCTGGAGAGCACGTTGACGGCCAGCACGATGAACAGGATTGCCAGCAGGACATAGGGGACGATTTGCGCGGGGCCAAATCCAAGGCGCTCGTTCTGGTGGCGAACACGCTGCTCTATCGCTTCACTGGAGGTACTTGGCAGGAAGCGGCGCAGGTAGGCAGCGATGCCAATAATCATCATGCCGAAGGGCCAGCCGAGGTCTATCCACGTGCCATCAATATAGGTCCCGGCATTCTGCTGGATATTGAAGATAAAATCCGAGGTGGCGAAAACACACAGCCCAATACCAACGACCAGCAAACTCACCCGACGCGCATTGGCCTGGTAGAGACGCCCCTGGCCGCGTATCAGGAGGAAGATCACGCAACTGAGCAGCGCTATATCCGAGGTTGGATACCACAGTCCTAGAAATTTGCCGAGATCCTGCAATACTCCCGTTTGGGCCAGCGTGCCGAGCAGGAGGAACCAGGCAATCGCCAGGATCGCGCCCATTGAGATGAGACTATCCAGCAGTACCAGACTACGGCTCCGATTGCCTCCAGAGGAGGGCTGCAGCACCAGGCCGATGAAGACGAGCAGCGGCAGGCTTGAATAGCCGATATCTGCCAGAGACGGGAAAGGGTTCATATTCTGCGCCAGAAAATAGCGCCAGAAGCACTCGCCAATGCCCCACATCACACAACCCGCTCCAACCAGCGTCCATGCCAGCCGCTCACGGCCCAGCCAGGGTTCCATGTTTTCACCCCTGCGCAGCGAGTAATTCACCGAGATGATAGCAAGAAAGCCTCCAATGAAGGCGCCTATCAATTGGGAATATAACCCGAACCGCAGCACCGCACTGCCTCCCACATGCAAGCCCAAAATAAGAGCCATTACCGCTCCCACTGCCGCTACCGCAATTATCGTTGTTCGCACATTTCTAGGCATATGTACCTCCTGTTTACTCTAGTTAGCGTGGAGCGCATCATCGGATGTTTGCATCACCCGTTTGAGGATGATAGTGAGAGGCGCCAGGCCGACCGCAAAATACTCTATCGGCCACCCCTGGAAGATATTCTATTATTGTCTAGTAAAGTCTACCTATTCATCGCTTGTTAGTCAAGCCCAGTCATTACTTTCTGGGGATGGGAACCATCGAGAGAATCCTTTGGGGCGGCTTGACAAGCTCCTGTTTTATGCCCTATAATAGTATCGTAATACGATATATTAACGCGAGCAGAGGATTCAATGAGCGAAAGTGACAGCATCACCCAGGCTGAATACCGGGCTCTGGCCGAATTCCGGTATGAATTGCGCCGTTTCTTGCATTTTAGCGAGCAGGCGGCGCGCGTTGCCGGTCTAGAACCACAGCAGCATCAACTCTTGCTGGCCATCAAAGGACTACCAACCAGTAAAGATGCCAGTGTCGGCGAGTTAGCCGAGCGTTTGCAGATTCAGCATCACAGTACGGTCGAACTGGTAAATCGCATGGTGGAGCGAGGGTTGCTCGAGCGCCGGCGCGACGATAACGATCAGCGCCGTGTGCTGGTCAGCCTGACCCCCTATGGGGAAGAGGTCCTCAAGAAGCTTTCGCTGCTTCACCGCACGGAACTGCGCACAACCGGGCCGGCGCTTGTGCAGGTGTTGATCGCGCTCATAAACGATACAGCAAGCGCAGACGGTGTGAGTTATCAACCTCATCGTATGGAGTAGTCAGTAAGGTGCTTTTTTCTTTTTCGAGGACATGGCGAAAGATCGCCGGCAGATTCAGCAAGCCTGGCAACCACGAAGCGCTGGGTAAGTTAGGCGATTTCACTACAACGCCACGCATGATTCTGCTTTCATTGTTCGGCATCGGCATCGGCATCATCGGCGCGTTCGTGGCATTGATTCTGCTGAGGTTGATCGGGCTGTTCACCAACCTCTTCTTCTTCCAGCGGTGGGATACGTCACTTGTTTCGCCCGCGGGCAATCACCTCGGTCTCTTTGAAGTGCTTGTGCCGGTAGTGGGTGCGCTTATCATTGGCCTCATGGCCCGCTATGGCTCGGAGCGCATCCGGGGGCACGGCATCCCAGAAGCGATTGAGGCGATCCTCATCAACGGCAGCAAAGTCGAGCCGAAAGTGGCACTGCTCAAGCCGCTCTCCTCGGCGATTTCGATTGGTTCAGGTGGGCCATTTGGCGCTGAAGGGCCAATCATCATGACGGGCGGTGCGTTCGGCTCGATGATTGCGCAATTTTTTCACCTGACCAGCGCCGAGCGCAAAACCCTGCTTGTAGCAGGCGCGGCTGCCGGCATGTCGGCTACCTTCGCCTCTCCGGTCGCAGCGGTGCTGCTGGCCGTCGAGCTGCTACTCTTCGAATGGAAGCCGCGCAGCCTTATTCCCGTTGCCATCGCCAGCGCGACCGCCGCCATCATACGCCGCTACATCATCGGTATGGGACCGCTCTTCCCGACTGTAGCGCATCCCGCCTTCATCGGCCCTGGTAATATGCTGGCCTGCGCGCTAGTCGGGCTGCTAGCCGGAGCGCTTTCCGCACTGCTCACCATGGCCGTCTACGCCAGCGAGGACGGATTCCGCCTGCTGCCGATTCACTGGATGTGGTGGCCGGCCATCGGTGGACTGGTGATCGGCATCGGCGGGCTGATCTATCCCCAGGCGCTCGGCGTGGGGTACGACACCATCGGCGCGCTGCTGCAAGGGCACTACACGCTGCAACTCCTGATCGGCGTGCTGCTGGTCAAGTCGATCATCTGGTCGGTCTCGCTCGGTTCAGGGACATCCGGCGGCGTGCTAGCTCCGCTGCTGATGATGGGTGGCGCCCTGGGCGGACTGGAATCACTTTTCCTGCCCAACCTTGGCCCGGGTTTCTGGCCACTCGTCAGTATGGGCGCCATCCTGGGAGGCACGATGCGCTCGCCCTTCACCGGCATCGTCTTCATGCTGGAATTGACCCACGACGTGAATATGCTGCTGCCCTTGCTCATTTCGGTCATGATCGCGCATGGCTTCACGGTGCTGGTGATGCGCCGCTCGATCCTCACCGAGAAAGTCAGCAGGCGCGGCTACCACCTCAGCCGCGAGTACTCGACCGACCCCCTGGAGATCATCTTCGTGCGCGAAGCGATGCGTACCAATGTGGTTGCCCTCCCCGATACTATCGCTCAGCAGGATCTCAATAAGATCTTGCATGGCCCTCTGGAAGCCACCGACCATCAGGGCCGGGATAAGCAAGCCGGCCACCGGCAACGCCTCTTTCCGGTCCTGGATGATGAACAGCGCCTGTTAGGGGTGGTGACTCGCAACGACCTTGTGGGACTGGTGGGGCAGAATGGACAAGATGGGCGATCCACGCTACTGGAATTGCGCCACATCCAGCCCGTCGTCGCCTACCCTGATGAACCGCTGCGCACGGTCGTCTACCGCATGGCCGAGTCCGGCTTCACACGCTTCCCCGTTGTCGAGAGAGGTGATCCACAGCATCTGGTTGGAATGATCTCGCTGAGCGACCTGCTCAAAGCCAGGTCGCGCAACCTGGAGGAGGAGCGGCACCGCGAGCGTATTTTACGCCTGCGCCTGCTCTTGCCCCGCTCTTCAAACGCACAGACGGTGAAAAAGAAAGAGATTTAACCCTTTCTGTAAACGTCTCCTGGCTAGCCGCCCCAAACCTCGCGCGCAACACTCGCCACCAGCTCAAGCTTGCGGCGCTGGTCCTCCTGCGTAATGCGGTTGCCCTCCATCGTAGACGCGAAGCCGCATTGCGGGCTGAGGGCGAGACGTTCTAGCGGGAAGTAACGCGTCGCCTCCTTGATACGGCTTAAAAGCTCATCGGCGGTTTCCAGCCGCGGCTTCTTGGTCGTCACCAGGCCCAGGACGACAACGCGGTCGTCAGGTACATGGCGCAGGGGCTCGAAACCACCCGAACGAGCATCGTCGTATTCGAGCAAGAAACGATCGAAGTGGGTCTGGTTAAAAATCCTGGAAATCGGCTGGTAATCGCCGCTGGCATAAAACTTGCTCTGGTTGTTGCCCCGGCACACGTGCAGGCCAAAGGTAATGCCCGGGTGGCCATCGATGATGGCGTTGTCGAATTCAATGCAGCGGTCGATCATCTGATCGGGATCGTTGCCGCGCTGGCGATAACCCTCTCTCATCTGTGGATCGAGGAGCGCTGCATACTGGGGCGCATCGATCTGGATGTAGCTGCAGCCCAGGCGAATTAACTCCTCCACCTCACGGCGCGAAAAGTCTACAATATCGGCCAGGTAGGCATCGCGCGTGGCGTAAGATGCTTTTGACTTCTCAGGATCGTAGTAGGCTGCCGCCTGCTGCGCACTCAGCATGGTCACTTTACCCGGACGCGTTGCGCGCGCACGCAGGTAGACCCACTCTTCCGAGCACATGCTCCTCTTCCATTGGAGCCGCTCTACGACGACCGGCCGCTTGAGAGCCAGCTTCTCGCCGCTCTCATCGCGAAATTCGATGCCCCACCCGCCATACTTGTCAAAGCCCGACAGCGAATCGATAAGGTGCCCGTAAAAGGCGTAGCGGCGCTGCTCGCCATCGGTGATAACATTGATGCCTGCTGTCTCCTGTAAGGCAATAGCCTCATTCACAGCCCTGTCTTCGAGGGCTTTGAAAGCCGACGCGTCGATCTCACCCGCCTCGTATTGTTTACGAGCGCCGGCTAAATAGGTGGGCCGCAGCAGGCTTCCCACTACCTCGGCGTGATAGGTCATGTCAACTACCTCCTGTTCAGGCTCTAGGAAATACTGGCATTGCTAATGAAAATGACGCAAGTGACTTGATTTAATCAAAGTATACAAGCTCACATATCCTCCCAACAAGGGCATCGTTAGATGCCAGACCACGGTCCTATTACTTTGTAGGCAAACAGAGCGTATATTATGTGAGGTATGTATTTACCTCCACATGTGTAATAGAAAGCAGCAGATAAACTATGGCGAGAGTAGTTCTGCAAGAACAGCAGCGCGAGCTATTACGACAAGAGCGGCAGATCGCCAGCGAATTGCAGGCGTGCCTCTTCGGTTTTGAGGGCGCGGATGCTTATGCCACGACATTGCGGCAGGTGACAGATGCGCTCGATGAGCTGTTCCTCCTCGTGGTTGTGGGCGAGTTCAACGCGGGCAAGTCGGCCTGCATCAACGCGCTTCTGCACGAGAATGTGTTGGAAGAAGGCGTGGTTCCAACTACTTCCCAGATCATCATCATGCGCTATGGAGAGAAAAGCGAGCAGAGTCAGCGCGAACGCGCCCTGCTCGAACTGCACTACCCTGCCGACTTCCTGCAAGACATCAGCATCGTTGATACGCCGGGCACAAACGCTATCGAGCGCGAACACGAGCGGCTCACCGAAGAGTTCATCCCGCGCAGCGACCTGATCCTGTTCATCACCTCCGTTGATCGCCCCTTCACCGAGAGCGAACGTGCTTTCATGGAGCGCATCCGTACCTGGGGGAAAAAAGTCATCATCGTCCTGAACAAAATCGATATCTTGCAGACAGCGCAAGGGCTGTCAGAGGTCGAGTCTTTCGTGCGCGAAAACTGCAGGCACCTGCTCGGTTTCCAGCCGGAAATCTTCCCTGTATCGGCGTTGCAGGCGCAGCAGGCACGCAACGCCATCGGGCACAAAGCCGTCGAGCTGTGGGAGAGCAGTCGTTTTGGGCCGCTCGAAGACTACCTCTTTCGCACGCTGGACGAAAAGGAGCGCGTCCGTCTAAAGCTGCTCAGCCCGCTCGGGGTGATGCAGCGCCTGCTTACCGAGACACAGCGCTCAGTTGAGCAGCGTGCCGGCCTCCTCACAGAGGACGCACACACCATCTCCACCATCGACGAGCAGTTGCAACTGTACACACAGGATATGGAGCAGAACTTCACGCACCGGCTCGGCGAAATCGAAAATATCGTGCTGGAGATGCGCGAGCGCGGCGATCGCTTCTTCGACAACACGATCCGCCTCGGACGCATTTTTGACCTGCTGCAAGCCCAGCGCATCCGGGAGGAATTCGAGCGGGAGGTCACCGGTGACAGCGCGGTGCATATCGATGAAGCTGTTCAAGGGCTGATCGACTGGCTCGTGGAGCACGAACACCGCCTCTGGCAGGATGTCATGGAATACCTGGATCGCCGCAGCCAGGTGAGCGCGCGGCGTGATAGCGAGATGGTCGGCTCGGTCAGCAGGCAATTCGACTACAACCGGCGCACCCTGTTGCAATCGGTTGCGCGTACCGCCGCCAACGTTGTGCAGACCTACGACCGTCAGGCGGAAGCGCAGCAACTCTCCACGGACTTACGCACGGCGGTAGCACAGACGGCGCTGGCCGGAGCGGGAGGCATCGGACTGGGCGCGATCATCGTGGCCGTGGCCGGGGCAGCCGCAGCCGCAGATATCACCGGCATCATCGCAGGCGTTACGCTGGTTAGCCTGGGACTGTACATTCTCCCGTCGAGGCGCAACCGCGCGAAACGCAATTTCAACGACAAGATGCAAGAGCTCCGCACCAGGCTGCACAACGCCATGAACGAGCAGTTCCACAAAGAACTCAACAACTCGCTCAACCGCGTGCGGGATGCGATTGCGCCCTACACTCGTTTTGTGCGTGCCGAACAGCGAAAGACAGCAGAGATGCAGGATCGACTCGCGCGTCTGAACAACGACGTGACAAAGCTGCGGGAAACGATTGAGCGATAAACCCCGATACTAGCCACTCTACCACCGTTATTACAAATATTTTCACATCTTTAACGCCTCCCCTATGAAGAACCTTCAGTTTTATCCGTTTACTAATAGCAGAATAACCATGGCAAGGCAGTTCTAGATATTTCGTTGTGACTCTGGAATAAGGATTTTTGTATGCGACGCGCGCTCAATAGCATTTCACTAGTTCTTGTCATCCTTGCTATCGTGATGGTAGCAATAGCGATATTCAATCCTCGTCATACGGCTAATGCCTTCCCACCGATCACACATCATCTGCCGGCTGTCCCGACACGCACGCCTGTATCCGGCAAGGCCAATAGCGCCGCCTACGCCAACGGGCCGTACACCGTCAAGGGCAACACCATCCTGGACGCCAGCGGCAAACCCTACCTCTTTCATGGCATCGGGCGTGATAGTCTCGAATATAGCTGCTGGGGCGACGGGCACCTTGATGCGCAGGAACTGTCTTACATGGGTTCGGGCATCGGTCATTATGCCGCGACCTACTGGGGAGCCAACACTGTGCGGCTGCCGCTCTCAGAGGGCATCTGGCTGAACGGACAATCATCGCAATCGTGCAGTGCCAGCCAGTATCAAGCGCTCGTCAAGCAGACCGTCAATTCCCTGGCCGCCCTCAAATTGAACGTCATTCTCGATTTGCAGTGGTCGGACGCAGGTGGGCAGGCAACGCTGGCCGGTGGTCCGTGGGCCGCACCGGATGCCGACAGTGTCACCTTCTGGCAGCAGATAGCGACCATCTACCAATCGTACCCTAACGTCCTCTTTGAACTGTTCAACGAGCCACATCCTTCTAGCTGGACCTGCTGGCTTTCCCCCTGCTCCATTACAGACACAAACTATTCGCAGGGCTGTAACTGCACAACGACACTGACCTTCAGTGGTGTTGGCATGCAGGCACTAGTCAATGCTGTGCGGGGCACCGGCGCGACCAACCTGGTACTGGTGGCCGGCATGGATTGGGGCTACGACCTGAGCCAGATCACCAGCTACCCTATCCAGGGAACGAACGTCGTCTACGATTCACATCCCTACCCCTACGCTGAAAAGTTACCGGGCCACTGGGACGCCGCCTTCGGCAAAATCAGCGCTACCTACCCGGTCATCTCCGCCGAAAGCGGCCAGTACGACTGCGGCACGAGCTTTATGAGCCAGTTGCTGGCCTATTTCGACGCCCATAAGATTAGTTGGGTCGCCTGGGCCTGGGTTGTGCAAGGTTCCCAATGCGGCTACCCCCTGCTCATCCAGGATTACCGCGGCACACCGGTTCCCGGCATGGGACAATTGATTTATATGCACCTCCGCAGCTACCTGTTGTGATATGATGGCTCCGACGGGAACAAATCCCCGCATTTACCTTAGAGGTTCATAATTAACATAAAATTTGAACCAGGAGCAATACCATGCCAGGTAAGCTTACCAGTCCTATCCGTGCTCTTGGAGTGCTGACCGGCGGCGGCGATGTGCCGGGTCTCAATGCCGCCATCAAAGCGCTTGTGTACCGTGCCGCCCAGCTCGACATCAGCATCACCGGCCTGCGCCTCGGATGGGAGGGCATCACGTTCATCGACCGTTCACGCCGCCGCGAGGAATTGATCTTTAACCCGGAGGACCCACAGACCTGGGAACGCGCCTATCTCATGCCTCTCAACAGGCTCAACACGCGCACGATTGATCGTATGGGCGGGACCATCCTGCAATCGACGCGCACCAATCCTGCCCGGATGCGCGCGGGGGACCTACCCCCGTATCTCGCGAGCTATAGCGAGCATCACGCGCCGGATGATCGCGTCGATCTCACGGCTGAGGTGCTGGCCAACCTGCATTTTCTCGAACTGGATGGTCTGGTGGTCATCGGCGGCGATGACACGCTGAGCTACGGCGCTGTGCTATCCGAGAAGGGTGTGCCGGTCTGGGGTATACCAAAGACGATGGATAACGACGTTCCAGGCACCGAATACTGCATCGGCTTCCAGACGGCCATCAGCCGTGCCGCGGAATTCATCAATCGCATACGTTCGACGGCAGGCTCTCACAGCGAGACGGTGCTGTTCCGCATGTTTGGCCGCGACGCCGGTTTCACCGCCCTCGAAACCGCCCTCGTCACCTGGGCGGATCGCTGCCTGATTCCAGAGATCCCGTCAAATATCGATACGCTCGCACAGCTCGTCATAGAGGACCGCCACAATCCCCGCAACTACTCGACCATCGTAATGTCCGAGGGAGCGAACCTTGGCGTACCAGTGCCAGAAGTAGGTCAACCTGACGCCTACGGACACCGCAAGAAAGCCAACGTAGCCGAGTTCCTGGCAGAGGAGCTATCCAAACGACTTCCCGGCGTTCGCTTCCTACCTATTGATTTGACTTACTTCTTGCGCAGCGGCGAGCCGGAGGTTTACGACAAGCATATGGCCATCTACTACGCCAACCTCGTCATGGGCCTGGTCGAGCAGGGAATGCACGGCGTCATCGCCGCCTACCGTGACGGCGCCTATATCGCGACCGATATCCCAGGGAAAAACTTGCCCGCGCGGCGAGTCAACCCCGCGGACTATCACCCGACGCGCTACCGGCCACGCTTCGAGCGTATTACCGGGGAGTATAGACCGCAGGAATAACAGCGAGGAAGGCAAGGGTGGTCGCCCTGCTGTTATTGTATAGGCGATCCCTTGCGGTCGCCCTGCTGGATTGCTCGCCATTACCTCCTGCTTCTCACCTGCTCCGTTCTCGCCGCGATCAATACTCCCTGGATCAGGACAATCAACGTTACCAGCAGGTAGAGATGGCGGCTGACGTCTCCGTCGGCGCTGCCGGTGAAAATGAGCAGGAGCATGCAGATCAACGCAACCCCAAAGGCAACCAGGAGCGTGAGCCGGCCTACCGCCTGGTTCGGGCGTAAGACCCAAAGCAGTAATATTACGGAGGCGATCACCAGCCCAGCCATGAAGAATAGGTCTGGATTTACCTGCGACATGAACACTGGCGGGGACTGGAGTTGATTGATGTCGCGCACGGTTTGCACGAAAAAGGCAAAGCCCGCGGGAACCATGGCCAGCGCGGAGACGAAGAGCAAGCGCGATTGGGACGGTGCCGCGCACAAATGCTATAGCGCCCAGGGCAACGACGATGAAGATGATGGCCAGCGCCGTCTCAACGGCGTGATCCAGGCCAGCCAGGTTGCCGGGGCCATACGGATGATTGATGTTGAAGGCGATGATGCTCCCCGCCAGCGTCAGCGCGAGTACCAGCATGAACAACGCCAGAAACCTACCGGACCAGATATTACCCGGTGCCGCTCTACCCGGTCTTGATGCGGGTGCCGGAGCCGGGAGGGAGGGGCGCTGCGGTTGAGCTATTTGCGTCGCGGCAGGCAATGCGGAGGGTATTGGGGGATTCATTGGTACGGTTGGTCGGAAGCCGGGTGGCTGATTCGCACCCGGTGCCTCGAAATTGCGCCGGGCAGGCGGCGCGGGCAGTGGATATTGCGTTGGGGCCGATGCCGCTGCTTGCGAGGAGATGGATGCCATCATCGGCGGCAGGTTGGTAGTCTCGTCCGCCGCGCGCTGCCGTATGGCTAGCAATGCCTGCTTCACATCAAGTGCGCTGCCAGGGCGTTGTCGTTGATCTGGCGCGAGCATGTGCTGTATAAGCATATCCAGATTCTCGGGAACAAGTGGGTTAAATTGGCGCACGGGAGGGAAGACGAAACGCTGCGGGAGATTAAAGGGATCACGTCCGGTCAGACAACAGTGCATCGTCGCTCCAAGCGCATACAGGTCGGAGCGCGGACTGGTCTGCGCACTGCCGTGCTGTTCGGGCGGCGCATATCCAGGCGACCCAAGCAGCACTGTATCCTGCTGCTGCCCCTCTTTGAAGAGGCGCGCGATACCAAAATCGATCAGGAACAGCCGCCCATCCTGACGAATCATCACATTGGTCGGCTTCAGATCACGAAAGATGATTGGCGGTTGCTGCGCGTGTAAATACGACAGGACATCGCACAACTGGAGGGCATAGTCCACCACCTGCGCAACCGGCAGGGGCTGGCTCATGTTCTGCTTCAACATTTCAAAAAGCGTCCGGCCTTCAATAAAATCCATCACTATATAAAAGCGATCGCCTTCATTGAACCAATCATAGATGAGTGGCAGATTGGGATGGCGGAGCTTGTTGAGCAACTGATACTCTTGCCGGAATCGAGCAATGGCCGCCTCACGCTCTTCATCGCTCATGAAGCCCTGGCTCATCTCTTTGATAGCGACATTACGATTGCTCTGCTGTGTATCGACAGCCCTGTAGACGGCGCTCATACCACCGCGCCCGGCCAGGGAAGCAATGAGATAGTGCTGGTGCAGCAACGTATGAGGAGACAGTCTGCCGGTTAGCTGGTTGTTGTTTTCGTAGGTGGACATGAGACACCTCACAGAATAATTTCATCAATCACAAATGGATATGCAGCCGCGCGAAAGCTTGATACGTGAATTACCTGAACTGCTACGAACAGTATAGTTGATCTATGCGGTGGTGGTCAATTAGCCAGTTCACACTTTATTAGTCGCATAATTCCCAAAATGAGGCAGAGGAGCGCAACCTGCGAGAAAAAGAAGTTGGCCTCGCGCAGTGACACATTGTTATGCGAACTGAGAACGACGCGGGAGAGAAAAAAATTAACAGCATTGTATCCACCGTTCACCTTATCCAGGCCGAGCAGAATAACGGGGACAAGCCCGAAAAGTACGGTGAGCATAGGCGCTCCTCGCCAGCATGAAGGGCGTGCAAGCCAGGCGACCCCGCTGAGCACGAGTGAGACGCTCGCAATGATGCCCTCCAGGGCGAACAACGAATGATCGTGTGAGAGAAGGAACCACGCAGCGGCGGCGACCACTCCGACCAGGGGCAGCAGGCCGAGCACCCAGGCATCCCAGGGGCGCAGGAGAAAACGGTCAATCGTCAGGCAAATCGAGCAGCCAAGCAGCGACAGGCAGATGAGTACATTGATGTGAGCGAGTAGGGCGACTATGTCCAGCGGGCCACTACCGAGCGTCGCCTGCACGAAGATATCGATTGTCATATACACGGCCCATCCCAGACCAAAGATTGCCCCTATACGGACCCAGCGAGAACGCGCTAGCACAAGCAGCGCAAGCCATCCTATACCGGCAAGCATCACATGCCCCTGGAAGACCCACTGGCCGGTATAAAAGCCGTTCAACCAACCCTGGGTCAGCAAACTCTCCAGGCTCAAGCCGCCCACCAGCATAAGCCCGAACGCGAGTATGAACGCAGGCGTCCAGATAACACGCTCGTGAGCAATACTGCTCACTTTGCCTGAAGATGACAATGCAGCATGGGACATACCGCTATCGCTGTTATCGCCTCCGGTGCTATCCTTTTCGCCAGATGCGACGACCGGCTGCATGCGTTCTTGCACGAGCGATGCTTGTTGTTCGTTCGAGCTGGCCTTCTCAGTGCTCACGTGTTTTGCTCATCCAGTGTATAGACCTCTTTTTCGACCCGCTTCATGCCCCTAATTCTACACTACGTGCTTGGATTGAGCAATGACTGTGTTTCTGCTTTTCATGGCCACTTCGCGCCATTTCTGGTTGACAGGAGATAACCAACCCTTGCACGCTGCAAGGTACGGCTGACTTTGACATTTGGCTTCCAGGGTCATATAATATTACTCACCAGGGAGGTAAGAAACCCTGGGTCCAGGGCGAAGGGTCCTTGATAGGAAAGCCGAAAGGAGGCTATGAACCTATGAAGATGCCAGTTCGCTTACTAGGGATGGTGTTTCAGACCGATCAGGAGCGCCTGTGAAAGCAGGCTTCCGAAACGCTGATACACCACAGTCTCATTAAGCGAAGGTTCTTAGTAGGAAGCCAAAAGGAGGCTATGAACCTATGAAGATACCGGTTCGTTTGCTAGGAATGGTGTTTCTGGAAATTTAAGAGTGCCCGTGAAGGCGGGCATACCAGAATACCGGTCTTCCGGCGCTTCGTGTCTTTACGCGTCGAGTGTAGAGCGTGATTGCGGAGCGCGAGTGGGCCGCAAACAAAGGGAGGGCGAGATAACGATGTTATCCCGCCCTCCCTTTTAGGGAAGAGTGCAAGATACAGAATTACGCTTGGGATAACGAAGGCTATTCACCATCGTCATCGTAGCAGCCCGGGCAAATATGGACCGAGATATTTTCGACATGGATGGAGTCGAAAACTTCCAGTAAAGCTGTGCCCACGACGCTTTCGATGGTAAGCTCGATTTGCTCGTCTTTTGCCGCAAGCTCCTCAAAAGACGTCTCTGAACACTGGACGCGCATATCAACGATACGCATAGCTTTCCCCCCCTGGTTGTGGAGTACTACTCATTGCTACAAATAAATTCAGGTTGTGCAAGTGAAATTACTTGCACCAGACGAAGGCAAGATATTGCGCTTGCTTGTAATTGCGGATACAATGAAGTTTGGACAGACTTCAGTAGCCGAGAGCGCAATACCAGTCCCTGAAAAAAGTATGACATGATTACAGCCGCTGGGAGAATATCATAGTTATCATCTTCAAGATACTTTGATAGATTTGAGATAATAGGTTCATCTACACCTATTTTTCATATTACATGCGCAGAAAGCGCGGAGGTATGTTAAGGAAGGCAGCGGTGAAAAACGACAGAACCCCTAATGCTTATTTGCGCAATGCGCGCTCGGACCGCAAATGGACGCAGCAGAAGCTAGCCGACCGGGTCGGCACAACCAAGATCAATATCAGCCGCTGGGAAAACGGCGCGACCTTTCCCTCCCGCTATTTTCGCCAGCGACTCAGTGAGGTATTTGGCAAAACACCGGATGAGCTTGGTTTGTCGCCGGCATCGGCGTCTATCCCCAGGATTATGCACGTTCCGATTACCCGCAACGTCTATTTCACGGGTCGCGAAGATCTGCTGGCCTTGCTCCACAAGCGGCTCTCGACCGAGAAAATGGCCGCGTTGACCCAGCCCCAGGCGCTCTATGGTCTTGGCGGCATCGGCAAAACGCAGTCGGCGGCGGAATACGCTTTTCGCTACGGTGAGGAATATACCCACGTGTTCTGGATGCGAGCTGCTACCCATGAGTTGCTTGTCGCGGACTTCGTGATGCTGGCCGACCTGCTCAATCTCCCAGAAAAAGCGGAGCAGAATCAACTACAGGTTGTTGCCGCCGTCAAGCGCTGGCTGGCCTTCCACGAAGGCTGGCTGCTCATCCTGGACAATGCCGACGACTTACGCCAGGCGCAGCAGTTCCTGCCTAACAACCACAAAGGCTACGTCATTTTTACGACACGCGCTCAAGCAGCCGGCCCAATCGCGGCCAGCGTAGCAGTGGAGCAATTGAGTCCGCGGGATGGCACGCTGCTGCTGCTGCGTTGGACCAAACGCCTGGATATGGACGCCTCGCTTGAGCAGACCCAGGAGGCGGATCGGGTTGCTGCCGAACGCATCGTGCGGGAGATGGAAGGGCTGCCGCTGGCCATCGTCCAGGCCGGCGCGTATATCGAGGAAACCGGATGCAGCCTGGAGGATTACCTGCAGCTCTACGCGACGCACCGCAAAGACTTGCTGGAGCGGCGCAGTGACCTCGTCCTGGACTATCTTGATTCGGTAGCCACGACCTGGTCGCTCTCCTTTAGGCAGATCGAGCAGCAGAGCCCCGCTGCGGCTGATCTGTTGCGCCTCTGCGCCTTTCTGGCGCCCGACGCTATCCCGGAAGCACTTCTGACGCGAGGTGCCGCTGAACTGGGCGCAGTCCTTGGGGCCACGGCTCGCGATCCCTACAAGCTCAACGAAGCCCTGGAGGTGCTGCGCAGGTACTCCTTGGTGCGACGCGACGCGAAGGCTCACACGCTGACCATTCATCGACTCGTGCAAATCGTGCTCAAGGACAGCATGGACGAAGGAACCCAACGCGCCTGGGCAGAGCGGGCCGTGCGGGTGGTGAATGCGACCTTTCCCGAGGTAGACCGGGGTGCAAGCGTATACCAGCAGTCAGACTTGCAGGATTACCTGCCCCACGTTCAGGAGTGCGCGACGCTCATCGAACGGCATCAACTCCACTTCCCGGAGGCAGCTCGGCTGCTCTACCAGGCCGGATATTTTCTGTATTTCCACGGCTTCTACCCTCAATCCCAATCTCTCTACCAACAAGCCCTGACGATCCGCGAGCAGGTGTTCGGATCTGAGCATCCCACTGTGGCCGAAATCCTCAACCACCTGGCAGTGCTCGCTCGTCTCGAGGGCGATTACGCGCAAGCGGAAGGGCTCCACCGGCAAGCCCTGGCCATCCGTGAAAAAGTACTTGGACTGCAGCATCCGGCAACAGCCCTCAGCCTCAATAACCTGGGTGTGCTCTACCTGGGCCAGGGAAAATATGAGCAGGCTGAGCCGCTTCTGAGACAGGCGCTTAGCATTCGCGAACAGGTGCTCGGTTCCGAACATCTCGAAACCTTGCTGACCATCCTCAACCTGGCAAAGCTCTATGGAGAACAGAGAAACGACGAACAGGCTGAGCAGTTGCTGAAGGAAGCGCTAGCAACCAGTGAACGGGTCTTCGAGCCCGAGCACCCCCTGATTGCTCACAACTTGAGTCTGCTAGCAAGGCTCTCCTTTGAACGGGGAGACTATGAACGAGCCGAGGTACTTTGGAAGCGGTCTCTCACGATCCTTGAGAAAACACTTGGACCGGAGCATCCCGCCACCGCTGGACGGCTCAATGACCTGGCCGAACTCTCCTTCGCGCAGGGTCGCTATGTACAGGCACTTTCTCTTTGCCAAAGGGCGCTCAGTATTTGCGAGAAAACATTTGGGGCGGAGCATCCTGATACAATCGCCTATCGTGAGCACTTAAGTAGGATCGAGGGCAAAATGAAGGCGGAGCAGGTTGATGGTCACCAACCCGCTTCGCTTCCGTATTGAGCCAATCAACGCTCATCGTTTGATCTAACAGTCTTGCCCAACCACAGGGCAAGGCGGGGTACGCTTGAAGGCGATCGCCCTTGCCGACTGCCCGGCCGTAAATGAAGCACCGGCATGATGGCTTGAAGCCAGGTTGGCCATCGATCCCGCTCCCAGTCCAAGTAGTACGGGCCCACTCAATGTTACTGCCAGCGCGAAGGCCGCGAGGTAGTACCGAATCTTTTTCATTACCACTCCTTTGTTGTTTACTTTGCAAGCTGATGATGTACACTTCATCTCCCCCGCGCTTCGCAGGAGGGTGCTCTTACGAGTGGGCCCAACTCGATCGATCACGATGGTAAGTGTACGGGGATATCAGGGGCAAAGGAACGTCATAGAGTGGACATATACAGTACATTCGGTGACCATTTAGAGGACTTGTCTATATGGCGACTGGATAGCCATGGGGTAAAGTGTGTTGGTCGTCATCGACTCGCGCAAGTATTAGGAGCGCGAGCAAGGGTGAACAGCACCACCAATCCTGGCAGCTTGCTCTCGTGCTCCTACTGGCCTGCAGGTGGCGTGCCCGCGACTTGCTCGGCTAGCGCCAGCGCTCCCAGGACTCCCACTCGGCTCCCGAGGCCCGGCGGCACGATGTAGGCGTCGATCTGCTGTAGAATAGCCGGGGCCTGGATATAACCGTTGAGCAAGCGCTGTACATCCTGCCGGATCATTGGGAACAGGTGGCTCTGACTCATGACTCCACCTCCCAGGATGATGCGCTGCGGGGAAAGAGTGCAGATGTAGCTGACGCAGGCCAGCGCCAGGTAGCGCGCTTCCAGGAGCCAGGCCGGGTGGTCGGAGGGCAGAGACTCTGCCGGCAGGCCCCAGCGCGCTTCGATGGCGGGCCCACTCGCCAGCCCTTCCAGGCAGTCCCCATGATAAGGGCAGATACCGGTGAAAGGGTCGCTTTGCCGGTCACGCGGCAAGCAAATGTGGCCCATCTCGGGATGCAGCAGGCCATGCATCAGCCGGCCGTTGCTTAAGCCACCGCCCCCGACCCCGGTTCCCACCGTCAGGTAGATGAACGTGTCCAGGCCTCGCGTCGCACCCCAGCGCCACTCGCCAAGCGCGGCAGCGTTCACGTCGGTATCGAAGCCGACGCGTACTCCCAGCGCTCGCCCAACGCTCTCGACCAGCTCGGTATTCGCCCAGCCCGGCTTGGGCGTTGTGGTGATCGAGCCATAGTCCGGTGCGAGGGGGTCAAGCGAGATCGGACCAAACGACCCGATGCCGACCGCCGCGAGCGGTGCGGCGAGCTGCTGTTGCCGGAAGAAGGCGATGATCTGCGCGAGTGCCTCGCCGGGCGTCGTTGTGGGAAAACGTACCTCAGCCCGCACATCCTCCGGTCCGCTGCCGATCGCGCAAATAATCTTGGTGCCGCCTACTTCGATACCGCCGTACAACATGGATTCATCCATAGCCTCACCGCACATCCAAATATTTGCGCTGCAATCGCTCCGGCGAGGCGCCCAGCGCGTAGAGCGCGCGTATATACCACATGAACGCCACGCTGCGAACCAGCCCGATCTTCTGGTGGCGGCGCGCTGAGGTGGTCGCGTACTGCCGCAAGAGCACGACTCCGCCAATTTTACGTAAACGCGCGATAATCTCCAGATCTTCCATGAGGGCGATATCCGGATAGCCTCCAACCGCCTGAAAACTCGATGCGCGCACAAAACAGGCCTGGTCGCCGGTGAATACGCCGCGCACGCGGGAGCGCAGGTTCGTCGAAAAGGCCACCAGCCGGTAGGCCATCCTCCGACAATCGAAGCGCATGCGAAATGCTCCCCCGGCAACAGTAGGATCCGCCAGCGCCTGTTCGATAGCGGCGAAGGCATCCAGGGGGAGTAGTGTATCGGCGTGGAGAAAAACCAACGCGTCCCCGGTCGCAGCGGCCGCTCCGGCGTTCATCTGCCTCGCTCGCCCGCGCTGAGCGGAGATGACCCTGCCGTAACGCCCCGCGATGGCAACTGTCGCGTCTGCGCTGCCGCCATCCACGATCAGCAGTTCGTACTCATACCGGTTCACTTGTCGCGCGAGTTGTCGTGTTAAATGGAGAAGCTGCTGTTCCAGTAAGGCCTCTTCATTCAACACAGGCATGATGATCGAGAAATGCATACCCGCCCTATCCCTCCCTACCCTGTCGTCGCTGTCTCGGGCCTGACCCGGCGGGTGGGCAGCGGCACGAAGGCGCTTTCCTGAGCGTGCGGCTGAGCCGGCCGTATCCTGGCGTTGAGAGCACAGAAGGACATCACACCGCGCGGCGAGGCATTGTGGAAACAGCAGCGCTCGATGCGGCTCATATCGATGTCGCTCTCATCCATGAACGGCTTGACGAAGAGCGTCAGCGTCTTGCGGCTCGTCCAGAACGAGGGGTCGGTGCCGATATGCGGCCAGAGCGTCTTCATCAGCTTGAGGCTTCCACCGATGTTGGAGACGATCTGCGGCAGCACGGCGGATCGCCCGCGTGTCAGCATGCGCAGCGTCATGTTCGGGCGCGGCCCAATCACATCCATGAACTCTTTGAGGGTGAAGTTCGGCGCGATGGGTTTGTAGCCCTCTCTGGTATATTTGAGCAGGGTGAAGGCGTTGCAGAGCGGCGAACCCTCGCCCACCGGGAAGAACAGCTCCTGCGAGATGCCGGTCTGCGCCTCGATCAACTGCAGAATTTCGGGCATGCGCAGCTTGCGCGGCAGAGTTGGTGCGCTCAGGCTGTTCCCATTGCCCTTCGAGTTATCGACCTCGAAGCGGCCAAAGGGTGTGGCGGCCTGGAAGGCAATGGCGCAGACCGTACCCGGATGCAGCCAGGCGAAATCGATGACCTGCTGCACCTGGTCGCTATTCAGCCCATCGTACAGCGACACAGCCAGCGTCGAAGGCAGCTTGACGCGCTCAAGGGCCGCGATAGCTTTGACGCGCACTTCCCACAAATCTTCGCCGCGCAGCTTCTCGATATCAGCGGGGCGCGTGCTGTCGAATTGCAGGTAGACCGAGGTGAAGCCCCACCGCACCAGCTTCTCGGCGAAATCGGGTTCGCGCGCTAACCGGATGCCGTTGCTTACCATCTCCAGGTGACCGAATCCCTTGCTTTTAACCAGCGACGCGATCTGATCCAGGTCCCTGCGCACGGAAGGCTCGCCACCGGAGATCTGCAGCGAAATACCCTTGCCCTCGATGGCTATCAACTGATCGAGGCGCATCTCGATCTCCTCCAGCGTATAGTCTCGCTCGGATGGGCTGGAGTAGGCATAGCACATGGGGCAGGTGAGGTTACAGCGCTCGGTCACTTCGAGGATGGCTAGCCCGGCGGGCTTGCGCAGCGGGAACGGCGAGAGGCCCCTGGAAAGATCAGTAGTGCCCCCATCGCCGTATTTCTGAATCATTAGATTCTCTACCTCAAAGGATTTACGATAGAAGGCGACCTGGCGCCCAAGGTCGGTATCGAGTACGCCATGCGTGGGGCAGCGACGAGTAAAGAAAACCTGTTCATCATCGCGCGCTTCATACGCCGCCGGGACAATCTCACCGCAGGCGGAACAAATACTGCGAGTATGTTTGAGGATCTCAACCAAGCTGGTACTCTTTCTGTGCTTTAAACCAGAGGGACAGGAAATTGCATATGCTTTCCTGCTCGATACTACGAGTACAACATCTTTGGATTGTAATACGCTGTCTGGCAGGTGAAAGTGCCTTTCGCCTGCACCTGTGCAATATCGTAAGCCATGGTGGGCTCTGGCTGCAAGGGGAGCAACCAGGGTGAGGGTCTAACCTCCCTTTTCCACCGCCCTCTCCAGCGCTTCTTTGAACGCTTCGCTCTCCACTGTCCAGTCGCCGATGGGCGTGTACTGCTGCCTCCGCCACTGGTACGGCAAATCGACGACCAGGCCGGGGCGCGGGGCATCCTGCGCCAACGAGAAGGCATCGTGCAAGATGGTGAGCTGCTGCAGGCGGTTTACCGGCTCGCCCAGCGCGTGACCGAAGGGCCAGTGCATGAAGAGCATACGCGGCGCTTTGACGGCGACGGCCAGTTCGCGCACGAGGGCGAGCGCGACGGTTGTCACGCCGCAGGCCTCTATCTCACGCGCCAGCAGTCCCACGGACCGCGTGCAGATCGGTCAGGCAGGGACAAGCAGGACGAGATCGACATTGTCCTGAGCTAGCATGGTGCCGACCTTGTGGCCTGGGAGCAGCAATTCGTGTGGATTATCGGTAAAGCCGAAGCCGTAATGCGTATCGGCGACGCGGCCCACGATGCCTTCCGCCTCCAGCTCGAGCAGGCGCTGCAAGGGGAAAATTAGATTGAGGTCGCGCGCGGAGTCCCGCCGGTCGTAGTGTTCATGGGTGATGCACAGGTCGGCGCTCGTAACCGTGCGAGGGATGGTGCGAAACGTCGCGTCCGACTTGAGCACAAACGGCTTATCGCTGCAAAGATGGACGCCCCCCGTTGAGACCAGGGCCACCGTTGCCTCCGCCACTGGTCGCTTCAATAGCGTCCAGGGCATCCCCGCCAGGGTTCCGACCTTCCAGCGCAGTTGCAGCTCACCAGGTACCTTGCCCATCCATCGAGCGAACCGCTCACCCCAGGCTGTATCATTGGAGGTACGTAGGGCCCATTCACGAAATACACTGGAGGGCGTCACGCGGGTTTCTTTTTCTTTGTTCATGGCTATACCCTTTTCTGCTCGATGTGGTGGTCACGACGGAGCAAGGACGCGCCGCATGGCATCGACGGTCTCATTCAATACTTTCGTGATGGCCCCGCGCTCCAGTTGTTCCCAGCGCTCGAACATCCACATGCCGCTGGCACTACCGAGCGCGGCAATCCAGTTGAAGAGCAATCCGACCGGTACATCGCTCCGAATGAGGCCAAGCTCCTGCCCGCGCGCAACAAAAGACTATGATATGTTGATCAGATTGTCAATGCCAATTTTGCTTGACAAACCTCTTACTGCTGCGCTATAGTCTGCACGGGAGGCAGTTATTGAAGAAAGCAGGTGCTTGCTTTATGGACGATGGACCTGGTAGTCCTATCAGAAAGAGATATACTGTATTGGAGAGTGTCAGGGTAGATCATCGAGGGTCTAAGGCAATACGTTCGACGTTATCTCTGCCATCACCGTGGCAACCTTGTATGGGAGGAAATTACAAGCTCGCCTTCAAACGTTAGCACGTAATTGATAACCCTCCCCAGCCGGGTTTCGCCACCATATGTCTTGATGGTGGCTTTTTCATGCCCATGTGAGGACATACTCGAACGGCATGGTGGAGGCAATGATACCTTGTATTGTTGGGTCAGGTACCCTATGCTGCCCTAACCTCATGGAAGTATGGAGGTACATAATGGCTCAAGTGTATGTCCCCGAAGATCCGCGCGTGCGGGATCAAATCGAGCGCGGAGGAGGAGCGGCTGAACTGAAGGAGCGGCCGCCACGCCGCGTTCCCAGGCGCCGCTATGGTTTGATCGACCTGATGGTGCTGCTTGCCGTGATTGCCGCGATCACACTCCTGGTCATTGCGGCCGCGCGCTGGACGGCGCCGCTCACGCCTACCGTGCATATCGACCTCTCGCCCGCTGCTCTGCCCGCATACGCCGGCTATTCGCTGCTGCGCATGATCCTGGCCTACCTGCTCTCACTCGTGTTCACCCTGGTCTATGGGCACATCGCCGCCACCAACCACAGGGCCGAGGCGGTCATGGTGCCGGTACTCGACATCCTGCAAAGCATTCCCATACTCTCGTTCCTGCCTGTGGTTACGCTCGCACTGGTAGCTGCCTTCCCGCACTCCAATATCGGCCTGGAACTGGCCAGCGTCATCCTCATCTTCACCAGCCAGGCCTGGAATATGACCTTCAGTTTTTATCACTCCGCGCGCACGCAGCCAACCGACCTGCAGGAGGTGGCGACTATCACACGCCTGCGTCCTTGGCGGCGCTTCCTCACCCTGGAAGTGCCCTCATCCATGATTGGGCTGATCTGGAACAGCATGATGAGCTGGGCCGGCGGCTGGTTCTTCCTGATGGCCTCCGAGCAGTTTACCTCGGGGACAAGCTCCTTCCAACTCCCGGGGTTGGGCTCGTACCTGCAAGCCGCAGCCAACGCGGGAAATACGGGGGCGATCCTGCTCGGACTTTTCACGCTGGTCCTGCTCATCGTGCTACTCGACCTGCTCTTCTGGCGACCGCTGGTTGCCTGGGCCGACAAATTCAAGGTCGAGCAGAGCAGCGGGGCTGATGAGCCGCACTCGCCCGTGCTCAATGCGCTGCGTCGCTCCGCCCTTATCGCGCTGGTCAACCGGCGAGTCTTTCGCCCGCTCGGCGAGCTAGCCGCGAAAATACTAGACCGTTTGCAGCCACTGCCTGGCACCACAGAACTGGTAAATGGTGAAGACCGGCCATCGCTCGCCCTGGTAGTGCGCAGGGTAGCCGCCTGGGTCTCTGTCATCCTACTTGGGGCGCTCGCCCTGTTCGGGCTCTGGTCGATGATCCGCCTGCTAAGCGTGATTTCTCCCGGGACCTGGGGAACCCTGCTCCTGGCGGCCTTCGCCACCTGGCTGCGCACCGTTGCGGCCTTGCTCATCGGCGTGGCCTGGACAGTTCCGGCGGGCGTCGCTATCGGCCTTTCCCCACGCTGGTCGCGCCGTCTCCAGCCGCTAGTGCAGGTGGTCGCGTCCATACCCGCCACGGCGATCTTCCCCATCCTGCTGCTTGCCCTGATTGGTCTGCCGGGCGGGCTCTCGTGGGCGGCGATCGTGCTGATGCTGCTGGGGACGCAGTGGTACATTCTCTTCAATGTAATTGCAGGGGCCATGGCAATCCCCTCTGATCTACGCGAGGCCACCACCGTCTATCACGCCACAGGCTGGCGCAAGTGGCGCACGCTGATCCTACCCGGCATCTTCCCCTACCTTATCACCGGCCTGCTGACGGCCAGTGGAGGCGCCTGGAACGCCAGCATTGTCTCGGAGTATGTCCAGTTCGCCAATCACACGGCGAGCACCTTCGGACTGGGCGCCAGCATCGCCGAGGCCGCCGCCGCCTCTAATTTTCCTGTATTGTTGGCAGCCACCCTCTTGATGGCGCTTTTTGTGGTGGTGCTCAACCGCCTCGTCTGGAAGCGCCTGTACGCCCTGGCTGAGCGCCGCTATACACTTGCATAGGAGGAATGGATTACGATGCAAATTGATCACCAGCTCTCGCAGCAAGACGGAACCCCCCCACCGGCGGAGGTGCTGCTGGAGACGCATCTGTGCAGCAAAACTTACGACGTTGAGGGCAAGCAAGCGCATACAAAACCACCTCACATGGTGCTGGACAACATAGATCTCAAGATTCGTGCGGGTGAATTCGTTGCGCTGCTCGGCCCCTCAGGCTCGGGCAAATCAACGCTCCTGCGCATCCTCGCCGGACTGCTACAGCCGACGGTTGGACAGGTGCTGTTCAGAGGAGTGCCACAGCACGGGCCAAACCCGCATGTCGCGATAGTTTTTCAATCGTTCGCCCTCTTTCCCTGGCTGACCGTGCTGCAGAACGTCGAACTGGGCCTGGAGGCGCAAGAGGAGATCACCCGTACACAGCGCCTGAAACGTTCCCTGGCGGCCATCGATATGATCGGCCTGGACGGGTTCGAAGACGCCTATCCTAAAGAGCTCTCCGGCGGCATGCGCCAGCGCGTGGGCTTCGCGCGGGCGCTCGTGGTCGAGCCCGAACTGCTCTTCATGGACGAACCTTTCAGCGCCCTGGATGTGCTGACAGCCGCCAATCTGCGCAAGGAACTGCTCGGCCTGTGGGAGTCGAACAATATGCCCACGCGCGCGATTGTGATGGTGACGCACAATATCGACGAGGCGGTCACAATGGCTGATCGCATCCTGGTGATGGGCGCCAATCCCGGGCGTATCCGCGTTGAACTACCGGGTTTGCCAAAAGAGCAGCGCAGCCCATCGAGCCCGCAGCACACCGAGATGGTAGACCTGATCTACCGTATCATGACCAGTCCGAAGGAAGATGTTTCTACGCTCCTGCCCGCGAACCTACCCCAGGCCAAAACCGGCCCGCTGGTACTGCGTCCCACCCGTCCATACCAGGTTCTGCCGCACGTTGCTATCGGAGATGTGACCGGGCTGGTGGAGCTGGTTCAGGCGCGCGGTGGGCGCGAAGATCTCTACCAGATCGGTCGTCTCCTGCACCTGGAAGTGGACGACCTGCTCCCACTGGTTGAGGCAGCAGACATGCTTGACCTGGCCAATATAGAAGAAGGCGACATCGTTTTGACGCCTGAAGGCCAGCATTTTGCCTCCGCCGGCGTGCTGGAAGAAAAGAAGGTATTCCGCGACCAGGCCCTGGCGCGTATCAGCCTCCTGCGTCGTATCATCCAGGATTTAGAGGCCGCGCCAGGTCATACCCTTCCCGAAAGGCACTTCCTGGATCTGCTGGAAGAGCACTTCGACGAAGACGAGGCCCAGGCGCAACTGGAAACCGCCATCGGCTGGGGCCGCTACGCCGAACTTTTCTCCTTCCAGGATGATCACGGCATCTTTCGCCTGGAGGAACCCGAAGGCGCCGAATAGTTGCAGTAATGGCGCAAGTAAGATATCATTACGGTAGAAGAAAAGGGCGCATGACAACGTACTTACGCCCTGAATTCGAGCAAAGCGAGTCTTCCAGGATGGGTCTTTTCTCCGGGAAGGCGCGTTTTGCTATGCTGTTTTGGGGAGGGTATGTGATACTCAAAGGGTTACTCGCACTTTTAACCCAGCGGCCAGAGATGCGCCGGCTGGTGCAGCAAATACAGCAGGCCGGGGGATTACCGGCCATCACAGGTATAACGGAAACGGCTCGACCGTACGTAACGGCGGCGCTCTCCACCGCGCTGAAGCAGCCGCTACTGCTGGTTGTCTCAGACGAGGCGCAGGCCGAGCAGGTAACCGATGTACTCAAGGCGTTGGCGCAGCAGCCGGAGGAGGTATTGTGCCTGCCCGACCGCGACGCGCTGCCCTACGAACGGCTGATGAGCGATATCGAGACGACACAGCAGCGCCTGAACGCACTGATCCGGCTGACGCAGCACTATCCTCAGAGCATCGTCGTCTGCTCGGCCCGCGCGCTGACGCAGCCAGTCATCCCAGCGCGGGAACTCGCGGCCTCGCTCTACGAGCTGGTGGCGGGGCAGGAGGTCGACCTGACATCGATGCTCGATCACCTGTACAACCTGGGCTACGAACCGGTAACGGAGGTGGAGGAACCGGGTCAATTCAGTCATCGCGGTGGGATCGTCGACCTCTTCCCGCTGACGCTGCCTCGCCCGGTGCGCATCGAGTTTTTCGGCGACGAAATCGAGTCCCTGCGCACCTTCGACCCGGAGACGCAGCGCTCGCTCAACCCGGTTGCGACCTGTGTAGTGACGCCCGCCCGAGAGGCGCTGCCGACGCGCGGGCCAGAGGCGGCGCGTGTGCTGGCGCAGCTCAACACGACCATGCTGCATCCCGACGCGGACGAACGCTGGAGGCGCGACCTGGAAGACCTGCGCGCGCGGCGCTCGTTCGACGACATCACATTCTACCTGCCCTACCTGCACCCCCAGACCAGCGTGCTGGACTACCTGCCCAAAGGCGGGCTGCTCATCCTGGATAACCCGGAGAGCATCCAGAGCACCATCGCCGAGCTGGATCAGCAGGCGCAGGAGATGAAGGAGCGCTTCGAACAGGCCCGCGAGAATCCAACGCAGCTCCGGCCCGCGCACATCTCCTGGGACGCGCTGGAGACACGCCTGGCGCAGATGCGGCAACTGCGCTTCGCCGGAATGCTCTCGGCCAGCGAGGGCGAGTTTGACGCGACGCGGCATGACGGCACAGAACACCTGATCCCATCGTTCAGCAGCGCCAACTCGTATGGCGGGCGACTGCGCGCCTTTGCCCAGGATTGCAGCCGCGCGCTCGATCACCGCGAGCGGGTTGTAATAGTCACCGCGCAGGCGCGCAGGATGGCCGAGGTTCTAGGCGACGACTCGGTGCTAGGAGGCAAGGCGATCCTTGTCAGTCCGGGTGTGAACATCATGGAGCCGCCCGAAAGCGGCGCCTTGACGCTGATCCAGGGTCAACTGCCCGAGGGCTGGCAGTCGCAGAGCCTGGGCCTGCACCTCTTCACCGATACGGAGATCTTCGGCTGGTCGCGCAAGTACAAAACGCAGCAGCGCAAGATCGTCACGCCGGCCACCTTCCTGGCCGAGGTCAATCCGGGCGACTACGTCGTGCACCAGGAATACGGCATCGGGCGCTTTGAGGGACTGGTTAAGCTCAATTCGACGGGGGTCGAGCGTGAATACCTGCTGATTCACTACGCGGGCACCGACCGGCTCTACATACCTACCGACCAGTTAGACCGGGTCACGCGCTACATCGGTATGGGCGACGCCGTACCGGCGCTGAGCAAGCTCGGCACATCCGAGTGGACACGCGCGAAATCGAAGGTCAAAGAGACCGTGAAGGATATCGCACGCGATTTGCTGCGGCTCTACAGCGCGCGCGAGGCCATCCAGCGGCCAGCCTACCCGCCCGATTCCGAACAGCCCTGGCTGCAAGAACTGGAAAACGGCTTTCCCTACGAGGAGACGCCCGACCAGGAGCGCGCCATTGAAGAGGTCAAGGCCGATATGGAGCGACCAAAGCCGATGGACCGGCTGGTGTGCGGAGACGTGGGCTATGGAAAGACGGAGGTAGCCCTGCGCGCCGCCTTCAAAGCCGTGCTTGACCAGCGACAGGTAGCAGTGCTGGTGCCGACGACGGTGCTGGCTTTGCAGCATTTCAACACATTTCAAGAGCGCCTCAAACCCTACCCGGTGCGCGTCGAACTGCTCAGCCGCTTCCGCTCGGAGAAGGAGCAGAAGCAAATCCTGGAGGACCTGGCACTGGGCAGAGTCGATATCGTGATTGGAACGCATCGCCTGCTGGGGAAGGACGTGGTCTTCCTGAACCTTGGTCTGCTCGTAGTAGACGAGGAGCAGCGCTTCGGCGTGGCGCACAAAGAACGCCTCAAAGAGCTGCGCAACGAGGTAGACGTGCTGACCATGACGGCCACGCCTATCCCGCGCACGCTGCATATGTCGCTGGTGAACGTACGCGACATGAGCGTGATCGAGACGCCGCCCCAGGAGCGTCTGCCCATTCGCACCACCATTCGCGAGTACGACGAGGGTCTGATTCGCGAGGCCATCCTGCGCGAAATCGACCGGGGCGGCCAGGTCTTCTTCGTCCATAACCGGGTGCAGGGCATCCAGGCGATTGCGCAGAAGCTGCAGCGGCTGGTGCCGGAGGCACGCGTCGCCATCGGGCATGGGCAGATGCCCGAGGACCAGCTCGAGCGCGTCATGATGGACTTCTCCAGCGGGGAATATAACGTACTTGTCGCGACGACGATCATCGAGAACGGGCTGGACATTTCCAACGCCAATACCCTGATCGTCAACAACTCGGCCATGTTTGGCCTGGCGCAGCTTTACCAGTTGCGCGGGCGGGTCGGGCGCAGCTCGCACCAGGCCTACGCCTACTTCCTTTACAACAAGGATACGAAGCTGACGCCCACGCAGGAAAAACGCCTGCGCGCCATCTTCGAGGCGACGGAGTTGGGTGCCGGCTTCCGCATTGCCATGAAGGACCTGGAAATACGAGGAGCCGGTAACCTGCTCGGAGCGGAGCAATCCGGCTTTATGAATACGGTCGGCTTCGATCTCTACACCAAGTTGCTGGGCGAGGCCGTGGAAGAGCTTCAGGGCAAACACAGCGAGATAAGCGCTCCCTCGGTCTCGCTCGATCTGCCGCTCGACGCTTACCTGCCAGACGAATACGTGGGGGATCGAGCCTTGAAGGTCAAGTTCTACCAACGGCTGGCGAACCTGTCCCGTCCTGAGCAGGTCGAGGCGATGGAGGCAGAGCTGAGCGATCGTTTCGGTCCACCGCCGCAGCCGGTGAAGAACCTGCTAGCGATGGTGCGCCTGAAGGTAGAGGCGGCGCAGTCGGGTTACGAGGCTATCTCCGCCAAAGATCACGAGTTCGTGCTGACGGTGCGGCGCACCATCGTACCCAACCGCATCATGCTCTATCGCCGCTTCAAGAACGAGGCGCGCGTCCAGCAGGGCGTGATTCACATTCCGCGCCGCCTGCTTGGGCCGGACTGGATGGAGCAATTGCGCGAATTGTTGCCTAAGATTACAGCGGCCGCGTAGGGAGGCGGCATCAAATTACAATCAGTCCCTGGGCCTGTAATTCACCCAGGATGAGGTCTATCTCTCGAATGGTTTTGCCTGTGCAGCGCGAGAGGTCTGCCACGGTCCTGCGCCCATCGACCATGAAATAGACGTAGCGCTGGGGACGCGTCAGGGGTAAAGAAATGACATCACGATCTACATTGCGCTTGTTAGGGATCAGCCTCTCCAGGTCGGGAGGGTATGGCTGATTGCCAGCCTGGTTCCCGCGAGGCGGACCTGGCGCTCTGATGGGGCTGAACTCGTCTGACTGCCGTGTGGGAAATGAGGCGATCCTACCTCCAGTATCAATAGGGCGTCCCGGCCGCGTCGAGACATTTCCGGTTTCGGCTGGAATCAAGGTCAACTGCACATTACGCCAGGCTACCAGGCGGTTGAGCGCTTCCTGGCCAATGAGAGGGCCAAGTCGCGCGTAAACCGGTTGGCCCTTCTGAAGATGAATCTCCCCCTCCTGAAACCTGCCCCCTAAAAATTGCCCTACGAGAAGGCGACCGCTTTGTCGTTGCACACGGGCCGTTTCGAGTACATTCAACACGCTTTCGGCCATAATTGCCTTGTCGTTTGCCATGCACTATCGCCCCCTTTCTTGATGCTCCTCCCGGTGAATTTCAGCGATACGGCTCGCAGAGGCACTTCAGGACTCCCCGACCGAAAGTACGCAATGCACACGTGTTTCGGAAAATCTATATACACTTATACCATAGTTCACAACGGTTTTGGAAGCAAATAGTACCGTTCTTTGTTATCTCGTTAATTTTTTAACGAAATTTTTATAATAGGATGCAGAAGTGCATTTATCGAGCGCGGCGAGTATGCATCAAGTAGAACATCATGGCCTGTTTGTAGTCGATCAGCGCGGCCTGTCCCTTCGCACATACTGTATCCGCGAGCTGCAGCAGCGTCGTCACAACCTGTAGGCGGGTATCGTCGAAGCCTTCCTGGTCGTGCAGGAGATCGACGAGCTGGAGGGGAGTACGATCGGCGATATTGATGCCGAGGCGCACCGCTTCGATACGCAGCCAGACAAGGAGCTGGTACTTTATTTGCTCGAAAATGACGACATCTTCGTCGCTGACTACGATAGTGTCGCTGGCTGCCGAATTCGCCAGGGCTCCGGCAGGCACCTGCACACCGGCCAGTGACGTAGAGGGCGACCTGGACAGCTCGCGCATCGAGGCAGGCGGCAGGGCTTGAGGAGATGAAGGCTCTGCACCTGGGGCAGATGAAGGTTGGGGAGCCTGTTGTGGGAGGCTCTTTTGCCCGGCGACATTTTGCGGCGGCTCAGCGCTGAAAGGGATTGTCTCCACCTCTTCGATAGGTCTGGAGGTATCATCGCTTCGCACGGGTAGCGGTGATGGTTCGACGAACGGCGTCGAGGGCACGGGATGATCTTCCTGCGGCACAAAACTGGATGAATTGCCAGGTTGAACGTGCGAGAGAGGTGGAGCAGGTGGAGTGGGTAAATTTGGCGGGGTGGGTGGTGTGACAGCATGGACTTTACCGCTGCCATTGGAACTTGCGCGGTTGCGCGGGGAGCGCCTGGGCGGAGCAGCCGGAGTTGAGGCGGGCCGTGACGAGGGGGGTTGATAGGGGCGCGAGGCATTATCGCCCTCGGCCTGAATATCCCCGCGATGTTCCAGCAACTGCTGCTGCAACTGCTGCGTGGCATTTGCAACCTGCTCCCAGCTCAGGTCGGTGCCTACTTTGAGGCTAGCCCAGGAAACGACCGGCCGTGGGCTACCGAAGGGCTGCGAGGACTTGCGACCGGTCAGGTGGCCGCGCAATCCTTCGGTGACAACCATCGAAGTGCTGCCGATGAGGGCCCGTACGTCGGGCATGCGCTTGCGCCCCTGGTTGCCAAAGAAGGCACGGTTGCGCTGGATGAACTGGATTAAGAGACGCTCCACCAGGCGCTGAAATTCTGGCGATTGGACATCAACGCGGCCCCACGGGCCGAAGTCGTACGAACTCAAAAATGACCAGACCTCCTGGCGCTTGGAACGATCTACCGGGCGCATGCGCAGTGTATTTGTGCGATAATCCAGAAATCGCGGATAGCAAAAATACTCGATCAAAGTTTCGGCTAATTCAGCTTTCAGCCGCGCAAGTTCGGCGGGCGGCAGTTGCGCCAGGTATAAACCCACTCCAACACCCCTTTCAGTCTAGTAGATCGCGCTCGTTGAGCGTTCTGAACAACACGCTTCAGGAAATGATCGTAATTGTGCCCAGTTGCAATGCATTCGTCCCAGCCGAAACAGCAAGCGGGGCAGATGCGCCGGCAACATTCACTGGGAGCCGCTGCTGGACAGGGCTGGACGTTATGGCAAACTGGTTGCCCGTATACGGCAGCAAAGCAATCTCGATATGCGCGTCACCGGTCTTCATCTGCTTGCCATTAAGCTGGAAAATTCTGCTCGATAGCTGCAAGATCATGCCAGGCTTCCAGGTATTGGTGGGGCACCAGAACTGGGCCGGGAAGTCGGTGCTGACCAGGTGTTCCACGCCGGATGAGTCGGCGACAAGCACCTGCAGCAGCAGTGGCGGCATGCCAGGCGTCAGCAATTGCCAATCGGTCGTCACCTCCATATAGCCTGCTTCCAGGCTAAACGGGCTGGCGGCAGAGACATTGTAGCCGACAAGGTTCATGCTGCTCGTGCCATCAGCGCTGGTAAACGTTGCCCTGGCGGGATGAATAATCTGCTGTGGCACGACCTGAATGTAGGTGCAGAGGCTGGCCGGCAAGTTCGGCAGAACGACATCGAGATTCTTGCTATTGGTCGTCACCGACGCGGGCGAAACTCCCGGTGGGGTCAACCCGCGCTTCAACAGGATGTAGCCGTCCTGCGCCGCTAAGACGCCATACTTACCCTCCATCAGCACGCGCTTCACCTCGAGGGTATAAGGAACCGAACCATAGAAGGGATAGGTATCCCCGCTGATATCGAGAAAGATATAATCGGCCTGCTCGTCGCCGTATGGGAAGAGGTAGATCGACTGGCGATGGCTGAGATGCGGCAGCAGCGGGGATTGAGCTGAGACCGACGCGCCGGGCTTGATCATATTGATGAACTTCTGCGCCAGTTCGTCGTGCGCAGTTACCTGCGGCCACTGGAAGCCCTGTGAGAATGGCAGCTTACCGTTGGAAACGTAATCGGCGCGCACAGCCGTAAAGGTGATGCCAAGCAGCAGCAGGCTCAGCACGCCCACGTAGAGCAGCCGCACCTCCAGGGGCATGACGGCGGTGCCCTGGGCCGCCTTTATGCCCTGGCCCTGCGCCGGTTCCGCGTCATCCGGCGGTGTTTGGGATGGTGTGTTGTTGGCCGGCTGCTGGAAAGGAGCGAAAAGGCGCTGCAGCACCCACAGGATCAGCACAATGGCCTCGATGGTGGCAAAGATCAGCACCGGCACGATTTCAGCGCTGTACTGGAACAGGCCCGAATACTGCTGCGGGTCGGAACTGAGCAGGTTGAGCGCCAGGGTTGGCAGCGCCAGGATGAAGACCCAGGGGGCCAGCAGCGGCAGGTACGCGGCAGGCGAGAGCAGCAATTTGAGGTACTGGAGATGTTGAGGCTCAAGGATATGCTGCTGGATCAACTGTCCAGGGTGGAGCAGCAGCGAGAAGACACCGTTATAGCGCGATGTGAGCAGCGAATGCCCGGTGGGGCTGGCGAAATGCGTCACCAGCAGATAGACGCCGACCCAGGCGACACCGAGTCCGGTCAGGGCCAGGCCGGTGCGCCAGCGCTGCTGGAATACGACCGACCAGAGGCCATACACCGCCACAATGACGGGTATTTCCTCCTTGCAAGCCATGGCCAGGATGGCAAAGACGAACATCCAGACGGTACGGCGCGTGTACATGAAATAGAGCGTGAACATTAGAAGCGCGGCGGTGAAGGTGACGGCGTGGAAATCGAACGTCACGGCCTGCTGCTGCGCTGGGTAGAGCAGGTAGAGCAGGGCGATCACGACGGCGGCGATATCGCTGCGCAGGCGCAGGCGGGCCAGCCAGAAGGCCGGGAAGGCGCCGGAGGCGACCACCAGCGTTTGCAGCACGAGCAGCGTGCGGGGATCGGGCCAGAAGATGTATGACAGCGAAACGGGGAATAGTATCGGCTCAAAGTGAATGGCGAAGCGCGAAATGCCGTTGATGCTATAGCAGTTGGTATCGCTGACGATATTGCAGACGGTCTGGTGCATCAGGGGGCCATGCAAAATATTCCAGATAGCCTGGTCCATGGTGCCCAGGTCTTCCGCGTGGGTCAGGAAAGCATTGTGCGAAGTCACCATGTAGGCGATGAAATACGCGGCGTAGAGGGCGGCCAGCAGGGCGACGGCGCCAAGCGCTAACCAGGACAGGCGAGTATAGGGCATTGGCTCAGGTGGTGGGTAGAGGTACAGGCGATTGCGCAGCACCGCAAAGCGCTTGCGCCAGGTCGTGCTACTCATCCGCAACGGCTCCTTCCACCGCGACCGGCGTATGATCTCCGACAGCCCCCGTAACCCGTGTTTGTTCTGACTGCTGATTGGCGTGTTCTTGTTGCTCCTGCTGTAACTTCTGAACCTGGCGCTGGCCCCCACCCAGGTAGGCCACACCGACGCAGAGCAGCTCGGCGATTGTGGAGACCAGGCGCGAGAGCAGGGCGATGATGACCGCCAGGGAGAACGGCAGAGGAAGTGACAACGCGAGCAGCGCGCTGATGGCGCCCTCGCGAAAACCAAGGCCGCTCGGAGTGATAAAGCTGACGAAGCCGATATCCCAGCCCAGGGCATAGATGCCGATGCTGATCGGCCAGGCGACCAGCGGCGCAGAGGGCCAGAGCGCCAGCACAATCAAGTAGAAGCCGCTGCCCGCGACGAGCCAGCTCAGGCACCAGCCAAGCGTGACCAGCAGGACGTCGCGATAGCGCACCGACAGGCTGACCGGCTCGCGTTTCAAGAGGCGCAGCGCGGCGTTCAGCAGACCGTTCAAGACCGGAGGATAGAGGATGACGAAGAGGGCGACGATGGTGCCGGCGCCCAGCACCAGGATGAGAGTTTTCTGCGCGAGCGAGCCAATGGCGGTGATGTCGTGCCAGAAGAGCAGGCTGGCCGCGAAAATCAGCACGCCCGAGGCGAGCTTGGTGATGAGTTCGATGGTCATGCTGGCGAGCGCCACCGAGCGAGGGACGCCGTACTTGTTGACCCACAGGATGCGCGTCAGTACGTGCCAGATATTGCCGGGGATGTAGCGCACGAACTCGGAGGAGAGGTAGATGCGCAGGCTGGCACGCAGGGAGAGCCGGTAGCCCAGGCGCAGCAGCACGGCGCGCCAGATAATGCCGAAGGAGAGTTCTTGCAGCAGGAAGCCCGCGAAGCCCAGGGCCAGCAGCCAGGGGTTCCAGCGGAAGCTGTGCGCGGTCAGCTCACCCCAGTTATTCTTCACCTGGTAGGAAAAAAACGCCAGGATCAGAATGGGCAGGCCGATTTGAAGCAGACGTTTCGCGAACTTCTTCATCGCGGGCGTAGTAAACCTGGACATCAGTCGAGTTCCTGCCTGATACTATATTCTTCGTCGGGGCGGAAGGCGTAGTGCCGGATCATCTCGCTCTGCAGGCCTGTGAGGATGAACTGGATGCCGAAGATCATGAGCAGGATGCCCACAAACAGCAGAGGCTGATTGTGAATCGGTTCGTGAATGAAGTAGACGCTGCGTATCACCACGAAGATATCGACCAGCACTCCCAGCAGGAACGTCCAGAAGCCAAGCGGGCCAAAGAAGCGCAGCGGCATGCGCAGGAACGTCGTCAGGAAGAGGACGTTGAGGAGATCGATCAGGCCGCGCGCGAAGCGTCTCGCGCCAAATTTGGAGACGCCATGGACGCGTGGGTGGTGCTTTACTTTGATCTCTGTGACGCGATAGCCTCGCCAGTGCGCCATGACGGGCACGAAGCGGTGGAACTCGCCGTAGAGCTTGAGGTGCGTGTCCTCGATCACCTCGCGGCGATAGGCCTTGAAGCCGTTGTTGATGTCGTGCAGGTGAACGCCGGTCGTGCGACTGACCAGGCCGTTGAAGATGCGCGACGGGAAGGTCTTGGTGATGGGATCGAGGCGCGGGAATTTCCAGCCGGAGACGACATCGTAGCCGTCTGCGATTTTCTCCAGGTAGCGCGGGATCTCCTCCGGATCGTCCTGCAGGTCGCCGTCCATGGTAAAGACGACCTCACCGCGGCTGCGGCTGAAGCCGGCCACAAGCGCGGGCGTCTTGCCGAAATTGCGGCGGAAACGAATGACGCGCACGACGCCGGTAAATTCCTCGTGCAATTTTTTCAGTTCTTTGAAGGTATTATCGGTGCTGCCATCATCCACGAAGATGACTTCGTAGCTCTTGCCAAGGCTGCCGAGCTGCGCGGCTAATTTTTCAAAGAGCGGGCGCACGTTTTGCTCTTCATTCATCACCGGTATAACAACCGAGATTGCCACCTGCTGGGCCGGTTCGCCAGCGGGGAGTGTTTCTGGTTCAAATAGCGTTGTTGGTATCTGGGTTTGCTGCATATCCGATCATCTCTACACACATGCCGGGAAGATGTGTCTCTCTTTATACTGTTGTGTTTCGTTTCGCTGCCTCTGCAATCGCAGCGAATTATAGCATATGCCGTGTGAATTGCGTTAATCTCAGGTACTATATGGTACCTACAGAGAATATAACGGGTTATGGGTGTAAAAAGACACGCGGTGATACTAAAGTAGGCGAAACAGGTCAGGGTGATCGGAGGTGAGGGAATCTGCGCCATCGGAGGCAAAACGGCGCAGGTCATCGAGGGTGTTGACGGTCCAGAGGCCGATCTTCAAGGCGTTGGCGTGGACGATGGCGGGCATGTCCGGCGTGAAGAGGCGGCGGTCCATGTTGATCCAGTCAAAGCCGAGCGATTTCACCTGGCCGGCCAGTTGCGCAAACGGGCCCATCTGCGGGGTCCACACGTCTTTGGAGACCAGCGCGCCCACCGGAACGGCCGGTTCGAGCGCTTTCAGTTCGGGCAGCACGCTCCAGTCGAACGAGATGATGTAGACCTGGTCGAGCATTCCCGCGGCACGTACGTCATCGATGACCGCCTGCACGATATGGGGGTATCGCCCGGTGACGTTGTCGCGTTTGCTGGTCTTGATTTCGATATAGACCTGCGCGTGGCCCTTCACGAGATCAAGGACTTCGCGCAGGGTCGGGATGTGCTGCGGCTCGGGCCAGCCGCCGGAAAAGTGCGCGGCGGCATCGAGGCTGCGCAGGTAGGCAAAGTCGAGGTCGAGGATATTGCCGGAGCCGTTCGTCAGGCGTTCGACGGTATTATCGTGAAAGACGATGATATGGCCGTCGCGGCTCATCTGTACATCCAGTTCGACGGCATCGATGGGATATCGCAGGGCATTGCGGAAGGCGGCCAGGGTATTCTCGGGCGCGAGGGCCGAGCCGCCGCGGTGGGCGACAAGCTGAAGCTGGTCTGTCATGTGATTGTTTCGCCATCCTCTCTCGATGTTGCTTTTTTTACTCCATAATATCACCCCTGCGAGGCGGGGCAATGTTTCAGATGTACACGAGATGGTTTGGTCGCTACCGGCGGTGAGGTTTCGTTTGGGACATTTGGGACATCCAGGACGCGGGTTGCCGGGGTTCGCGGCGCTCTGGAACTTGAGTCAGGGTTGTTTGGGACATTTGGGACACCGGTACAAAGAGATGTTTCGAAAGTATCTGTGGTATCAGAAGTATCCGAGGTATCTGTGGTATCTGTGGTATCTTGTATCGAGAGAAAGCTAGAGTTCCAGCGTGGAGAAGGATCTACATGCCTTGTGGTGAGAAAGGGCGACCCAGTGAGAAAGGGCGACCCAAGGGTCCCCACACCGCCCCTCTCCACTCCCGCCCCTACTGCAATTTCCCACGGAAAGACGGAGAGACGTGGAGAATGCCGCATGATGGACTGCTTTTCCAATGATCCTGCCCTCTTTCTTACCCTCGCGGTTGTGCGCTACCTGAGATGTTTTGTTGTATAGTAAGCTCAATTACATAATACACCTTGAAAGGAAATGTATATATGGCACTACAGACAGGCATGAGCGGGGAGGCGACGACGATTGTCGTGCATGAGAATACGGCGGCAGCGGTTGGAGCGGGAGGTGTAGAGGTATTTGGCACGCCGATGATGATCGCGCTGATGGAGAATGCGGCGTGGGGCGCGGTCGCAGATGGATTGGACGAGGGGTATGTGACGGTGGGGACGCTGGTCAATGTGTCATCACCTGGGGGCGACACCGCTCGGCCAGCAGGTGCGCGCTACGGCTGAACTGATCGAGATCGAGGGGCGCCGCCTGGTCTTCAAGGTGGAGGCGTACGACGAACATCAGAAGATCGGCGAGGGCAGGCACGAGCGCTTTATTGTCAACCTGGAACGGTTTTTACAACGGTTAGGGTGAGCACCGGGCGAGACTATGGATACTATGAGTATCATCCTGGCAGTAGCACTCCTTCTTATACTGGCGTCTATGATTATCACCTGCGTGGCGTGGCTCGTTAAAAAAGCGATGGACACGCTGATTGGCAAGGGCAGCGATCCACTGCCGGCCTCTATTGAAGAGGCGCGTCCGGGAACAATGCTGCTGCGCAGTATGGATCACGGGGCAGAGTATACCGAGGTGCTGACTTACGACGGTGCTACTGATACGTACTTTATGGAACAGCGCGCGGCCAACTATATGCAAGGTAAAAAGTATACGTGCATCGAGTTTAAGGATGTGGAGGGGAAGACGCACCGCTTTGATCGTGACGGACTGCGGGAGCGTGGGTGGTCTATCGGCTGATCAAATGAGTGGTGAGCGAGGGCGACCCAAGGGTTCCAGCACAATGTCCCTCTTCTGGAATGAGCGAGGGCGACCCAAGGGTCCCCACACCACTCCCTTCCACTCCCGCCCTTACGGGATTTTCTGGGGAGGGACGGTGAGCCGTGAGGCAGGGCGACCCAAGGGTCCCCACACTACTCCTCTCCACTCCCGCCCTTACGGCAATTTCCCCCGTGAGGACGTAAGCCAGAAATGAATTTTATTTGCCATTTGTGAGGCGGCGTGGTATAATGGGTGTGCAGCACAAGAGGATTGGGAGCAATGCTATTTGTGTTGCGTACAAAGCAACCTGGGGATGTCGGGTTTCGACAGGCGAGCAGGTTGAAGAATTGCAGGCCGAGGTGTCGGTACGCGCTCTCGTAAAACAACCGACAAACAACAAATGCCAAACCGGCATACAACTACGCTCTCGCTGCTTAATAACCAGTGATGCGTCGTCCTCCTGGCTTTCTCCTATGGGGCCGGGTCAGGGCGTCGAACACATAGGGTGCTATGACGAGGACCGCCTTCTACTCGCCATTTAAGACCAGAGGGCCAGCGCTGACAAATCTTGCTGGTGGGAGTCTGAAGCGATTAAGCCAAATCACCGGATAAGCCTGTAGTACATTCCTCGATGGGCTCGTGTGGACAGGGGGTTCAACTCCCCCTCATCTCCACCAGACCGACCGCTTGAGAAGACCCTTCTCAAGCGGTTTTGTTTTGCTGAGTTAACACGGAAAACACGCAGTGAGAGCAACCGCCATACTGAGAGCAACACGTCTTGTGCCTTGCCATGTTACCCGGCTCTTATACAACCTTGCTGATCTGGATGAAGTGTGCGTATGCCAGAAAGGAAAGGCCGTACTAGATTTACTTCACGAGTACTTGATCAGTTGAGAGCTCTGCTGCAACGAGATGGTGTCAGATCCAAATTTCGAAGCCATCTCGAGAGTTGTGTGATGATGTGCAGCGAAAAACGTCCTACTGAGTCCAGGCTCAACTCCTGCATTTCTTGAAACTTCTTCCTTGTGATGCGCGTATACCAAGTGCTTATCATCAAAGGAGGCGCTCAACCGAGAACCAGATACGGACGAGACTCATAGCAGAGAGAAAGGTGATTCATGAACCTTGACCCTGGACAACTCAGTCAATTGTTAAACCGTGTGCCCTATCCGATCGGCAAAGCCCAGCTCGTACAATTTGCCCAGCAACACGGCGCCAACGAGCAAATCATGGGACTGCTCCAACGCCTTCCCGAGAAAACGTTCAACTCGTCCCAGGAGGTACAAGACTCGCTTGGTGGTCTGGGCAACCTGGGCAACCTCGGAGGGTTCAAACTCTAGAAAGACTAAGGAAAGCATCAGTGGGCAAATAGAACTCCACTTCTGAGAGCTTCTTTGACAGTTTATACGACGAACAAGGGCGATATATCATAGACAACCTTAGACAAAAATGTACCGTCACATGGCTTTCTAAGCCAACCAAACTAGTCGTGAAGTAGCCCCATTTTGTCGCATGAAGTAATTCAACTCCCTCTCATCTCCACCATAGTGACCGCTTGAGAAGGCGCTTCTCAAGCGGTTTTGTTTTGTTATGAATAGTGCTGAGCGCACAGAAAATGGGGCCAATGACACGCTCTCGCGCCGGTATTCCCGATCTCAGGAAAAACCTCCCAGGTAGAGCTGCTTGCTTTGTACCTGGGAGGCTGGATTGCTTTTCGGCTTGTCAGTCGGCCACGAGTGCCGGTTGCTTTTCTTCAACTGTCTCACCTGCGGCGGCTGCACGCCTGGCGGCCTGGATAGCAGGATCGCGTCCTACGAACAGCGCCAGCACTGCGCAAATGCCACAGGCGATGACCACCACGGTAAAGGTGTCGTTGAGTCCCTGCGTGGTGATGTGCTGGGTAACACAGGTGGTGACGGCTGCCGCCCCGGCACGAGCCAGTGGAGCACAACTGGCTGCAATGCCTGTCAGCGGGTGCTGCTGAAACGCTGCCGCCACCTCGCTGCCATGTGCGATGGTTCGCTGGGTGAGGTAGGTGGTGAGTACCGAGACGCCAACAGCGGAAAAGACCTGGCGCGTGACGTTGACGAGCGAGGATGCGCGCGCCATGGCCTTATTGCTCACGACCGAGAGGGCCAGCGTTTGCAGGGGAATGTTGACCAGGCCAAGCCCGAAGCCTCGTAAGACGAGCCAGCCCTGTAGGGAGAGACCGGTAGTTGCCACGGTCAACTGCGTTATCCCTAGTGTGCCGACCGTGACCAGCGCAAAGCCGACCACGGCCATGATGCGCGGCCCGACGCGGTTATACAAACCTCCTGAGACGACGACGCCGGCGGCGGAAGCCAACCCCTGCAATATCAAAATCTCGCCTGCCGAGAGGGGCGTCAGTCCCTGCACCCGTTCAAAGAAGAAAGGCAACAGGAACAGGCTGCCGAAGAGGAAAGCGGCCAGCGCCCAGGTGAGCACGTTGGCGATGCTGAAGGTGTAGTTGAGGAAAAGACGCACATCCATCACCGGGTCGCTCACCAGCAATTCGGTGATGACAAAGGCGACCAGCGCTACGCCGCCACCGATGAGAAAGGTCAATACGGTGCCGTCCCCCCAGCCGCGCGAACTGGCTTCTGAGATGCCATAGACCACGGCTGTGAAGCCGATCATAGAAAGCGCCAGCCCGATGAAATCAAAGCGCCCCTTGGACACCAGTACTTCGTCCTGCTGGCGTTCGGCGGCGCGCCCGCGTAAGATGAAGTACGCCAGGATCAGCGCAATCACGCCAAGTGGCAGGTTGATGATAAAAATGGCGTTCCAGTTGAAGGTGGTGGTCAGGTAGCCACCTACCGTAGGACCAAAGGCGGGGGCCAGCAGGACTGGCACGCCAATGATGGCAGAAGCTATGCCTCGTTCGGTCGGCGGAAAGGCGCGGTAAATCAGCGCGAAGACGATGGGGAAGAGGCCGCCGCCGCCAATACCCTGGATGACGCGGAAGAGGATCAAGAGCGTTTCCGTGGGAGCAATGGCGCACAGTCCCGAACCCAGCGTAAACAGGCCCAGCGACAGCATAAACACCAGTTTGGTGCCGATTTTATCGCTCAGGTAGCCCGCGATAGGGATGACGGCGGCCTGGGCGAGGAAGTAGCCCGTGGCAACCCAGGTGATGGTAGAGAAATCGGTCTTAAACGCCAGTTGCATCTGCGGCAAAGCCACGCTGACAATCGTATTGTCCAGCACGGCCATGAACAGGCCCAGCGCGCCAACGATGGCGACCTGCCATTTATAGTCGAGTCGCATGAAAGGTCTCACTTTCTAATCGCATTGAATGCTGTTTGAATATTGAACTTAGTTCAGCGAACGGTAAAAAAAGAGGAGATTACCTCACTCTTCTCGCTTCAACACGCCACGAAACGAACATGTCGCGCATGGCGCGTTGTACCAACTGTTTTGCACGCGCTTCGCCTCCCTGGATGCGATCCGCCATCGTCAGCGAAATCAGCCCGTGAACGAGGCTGCGTATGATCTCTACGGCACCATCCACGTCGGGGATATCTACGCCCATCGTATGCATCCAATCCACCAGCGCTTGCTGGGTGATGTCAAATGATTCGTGGGCGGCGGCTGGCTTTTCGCTACAGTAAGCGACTCCCAGCCCAGTCATCACCTGGTAGAGTTCTGGTTGGCTCATGGCAAATTGCCAGTAGGCTTCCACCATGTTCATCAGTCGTTGCTCGCAGTCTTCTGTCGAGTCCCAGGCTGTTCTCAGAGCAGCAGCCAACTGGCGGAAGCCCTCGCGCAACAGTTCGAGCAGGATGTCTTCCTTGTTCTCGAAGTATTCGTAGATCGTCGGTGGGCTGTATTCAATGCGCTCCGCCACTTTGCGGATCGTGACAGACTGCCATCCCTCTTGCCGGGCGATCTCCCGGGCGGCAGTGAGGATGCCCTGTCTTACTTCTTGCTTTTCTCGTTCACGTCGTTGTTTAATGCCCATCTCTTTATAGCCGTTCCAAAATCTAACATCGTTCGATAAAATAATAGCATTCGATTGCGGAGATTGTCAAGGGCATTTTGCACATATTCAGAGGGCTTTTTGAAAGACGAGATGTCCAATCTTGCCGTTCATTCCATTTGGGTCAGTCGGGGTAACTTCAACTTCGATAAACCAGAGCGTATGGTCTGTCCCAAACGTGATACTTGTCGGGCTGTAGCTGGATGTTGGCAGCGGATAGCCGCTGATCTTCCCGGCTGTGGTAATCCGTCCAATCTGCCCGGCTGTGGTACCTGTCTCATCGTATTGGAATTCAGTAAACCAGAGATTGCCATCCGGTCCTCTCGTGATGCCGCCGAGGATGGAATGCGACAACGTGAACTCACGAATGCTGCCCTGTGGAGTAATCACTCCGATCTTACTGGGCCCATTGTGACTGACGATTTCGGTAAACCAGAGGTTGCCATCTGATCCTGCTGTGATACTGGAAGGGAGCGTATTTGCTGAGGGCAAAGGGAACTCAGTGATGTGGCCGGAGGTAGTGATGCGCCCAATGGAGGATCCACCGTGCAGTATTTCAGTGAACCAGAGATTGCCATCCGGTCCTGCTGTGATGGCGAGAGGTTCGCCCTGAGCAGAACCAGCAGAGCCCCCCTCTTGGAGGGGGTCCTGCCGGGTACTGATGGAAAGGAAGTGAGAACTCGCTGACCTTGCCTGTGAGTGTCATACGTCCAATCTTACTCTGCTCGGTAAACCAGAGATTGCCATCCGGCCCTGCTGTGATACTAGTTTGCTGAGGGCACGAGGAACTCGCTGATCTTCCCCATGGGAGTAATGCGTGCAATCTTGTTCCCTTCGGTGAACCAGAGGTTGCCATCCGGCCCGGTGATGATATCGGTAGCCGAAGTATTTGCTGAGGGCAGGGAGAACTCACTCAATTTACCGGTTGGGGTGAGACGGGCAATTTTGCCCGCCTGTACAGACCCGCCCTGGTTCTGCATTCTTTCGGTGAACCAGAGATTGCCATCTGGCCCCGCTGTGATTGTGCCTGGTACAAACTGTGATGGAGGCAGTGCGTACTCATGGAAGATGCCCCCGATCCCCGTGGAGCGGAAGTCTCTTCTGGCGTTGGGGAAGAGCTTGATGTAATCGATGTACCGCATGCACTGACTAAACCGGCAAGAAAGAGCAGCAGAAGCACAATGCGAAGCAGTTCGCGACGAGGATAGAAGTTCGAGGCCATTTCCATATCTCCTTTGTAAAACACTTCTTTTGTGTAAACTACGGTAAGAAACTCGGCAGAATTCCGGTGTAAAAATCGGCATCCACCAGTGTTCTCTACAGCAAGGGATCATCAAATCTCACTGTGGAGGCAGAAAGGATGCTGAACTTTATGGAACGAGCCACCATTTATTACCTCAAGCAGAAGGGCTGGAATAACACCCAGATTGCTGAGTTTACCGGGCATCACCGCGATACCATCGCCAAGGTGCTCAAGGAGGAGATCGAGAAGAAACCGCAGAAGCGTAACCGCAAGAGCGCCGTGTCGGTCTTTGATGAGCAGATTGGTGCCTGGCTCGACAAGAACGTCTCGGTCAAGCGCATGCTGGAGATGGCGCAAGCTGATGCGCATCATCCCTACACGGCAAGTGAAACCGCCTTTTATGACTATGTGCGCAAGCTCCGGCGCGCTCGCAAACACACGCCTCATCACCTGGCGATCCGTTTTGAAGGGCTGCCTGGAGAGTATCTCCAGATTGACTGGGGCGAGGTACGTGCGATGGCCTTCACCAAAGAAGGCCTGGGTGGCCAGACGCGCTACTTTTTCGCGGCGCGGCTCAAATACAGCCGCTACATGTATGTCAGCTTTCAGCAGGACATGCGGGAAGAGACGCTGCTGCGCTGCCTGCTGGCCTGTTTTGTCGACATTGGAGGCGTGCCCTGGGTCGTAGTGACGGACAATATGAAAACGGCGGTGCTGGGGCGTGATGACGGCCATCAGCCGATCTGGAACCCGGCCTACCAGAAACTGGCGGCGGAATGCAAATTTCTGCCGGAAGCTTGTGCGCCGGCCTCGGGGAACCAGAAGGGGGCGGTGGAGAACCTGGTCAAATTCGTGAAGGCCAATTTTCTGAGTGGGCGCACCTTTCACGATGATGCTGACCTGGCCGAGCAATGCCAGCAGTGGCTGATAGGGGTCAACACCGAGCGCCCGAGTGATGCCACCGGCCAGACCCCTGCCGCTTTGCTTCCTGAAGAGCAGCACAAATTTGGGGCGTTGCCGGAACAGGCCCACGACTACGGCTTCTTCGACTGTGTGGTGGTGAGTCGGGAAGGCCTGGTCAGCATTGAAACCAATCGCTACTCGGTGCCAGCTCATCTGATCGGACGCGCCCTCACGGCGCGCCTGCATACCGATCGGATCGAGTTGTTTGCCGACCAGGAATTGGTCGCCAGTCATCCTCGTAGCCGCGGGCACCATGAGCGGATCGTGACCCCGAGTCACTTTGAGGCGGCCTTCGCTACCAAGCCACGGGCGCGCGTGATGGTCTACCGGGACTGGCTCTGCGGGCTGGGAGACGCCGCCACCCTGTATGTACGCGATCTGTGTCAGCGACGGCGAGCCGACATGACCCAACAGATCACCGTGCTGTATGAAACGGCGCAGGAAAGCCGACCTGCCGACTTTCTGGCCGCGCTGGAGCTGGCGGCGGAACAGCAGATGTACGGCGCGGAATACGTGCAGGCCATCCTGAGTCTGCCGCGCCCCAATGCGCCGCTGCTCTCGGCGGAAGGGATGCTCTCGACATTCCTGCCGACGGTTCCGGCGCAACACGAGGTCGAGCGAGACCTGGCGCACTATGAGCACTACGTCGCCAACCGCGACAGTGTGGAGGCAGAGCTGCGCAACGCTCGAGGGGGGCTGCAATGAGTGAGTCATTGGATCAGAAATTGACCGCGCTCAAGTTGGGGCGCATCCGCCAGATTTACGAGAGCTGGATTGAGCAGGCCGCCCAGAGTAATCTCTCCTACGCCGAATGCCTGGAGCAGTTGCTGACCGAAGAACTCCTGGCCCGGCAGGAGAACGTGCTGCGGCGCAAGATGAAACAGGCCGGCTTTCCGTATGCCGCCACCATTGAGCAGTTTGATTTCTCCGCGCGACCCGAACTCAAACGCCCGGTCATCCTGCGCTACTTCGACAGTAGCTTCGTCACGGGAGCCGCTTCGCTGCTGCTCATTGGCGCGAGCGGCTTGGGGAAGACCCACCTGGCGATTGCGTTGGGGACCAAGATGGTGCAGTTGGGCTACACGGTGCGCTTTGTGGTCGCTCAACAACTCGCCAATGCGGTGCTGGAGGCGACTTCCCGCACCCAAGTTGCCAAAATCATTGAGCCACTGATCAAATGCGAGGTGCTCATTCTCGATGAATTTGGCTACCTGGCCCTGGAACCGCAAGTAGGGCCGGTGCTCTACGAACTGATTGCTGGACGGTATCAGAAAGGAGCCACCATCATTACCTCGAACAAGAGTCTGGCGAACTGGGGCGAACTCGTGGGGGACACCGCCTTGATGATGGCGATGATCGATCGCTTGTTGCATCAGGGAGAGGTCTTTTACTTACGGGGCACGTCGTACCGCCTTCGCGGCAAGGAGCCAGTCACGCTGACAGCCAAACCCGAGCTGGCTGCGACGGCCAGCAATGGAAAGGTATGAGTCTGATGCCGGTTTTTAGACCGGCATTTCGCAGGGTTGACAACCGTAATTTACATTTTGAAAGAACCTCATAGGGGCTTCTTGCGACAAAAACTCCTACCGTTAGTCAGATAGAGCTGTTTAGTATTTGAATAAACACTTTTTCTTCTGCTGTCGTGTCCCGAGTATATCAGTAGAGGTCAAGCCTGAACGGTTTCACGGTACCTATGTCGCACACTATTGCTGACCTTTGAAAAGTAGGTCTCGTGAGGTGACCTTCCTGGGGTGTTGTTTATTTTCTCCTTCGAACCAGATGGACAGATGCCAGCATGCGGTAGAAGAAGGTACGAATGGCGGCATTCTGCCAGAGGTTCCAGAATTGTGACCATTGTATCTTCGGATCGATGCAGACAATTTCTGACTCGACGGTGCCTTCGACGTTAAAGTGTGCCGCGAGGGCGATGAGCGCATCTCGCCACATCTTGTTTTCAGAGCGAGTGGCGCCCAGGCGAAAGCCCAGTTCATAGGCAAAGTCGTTGGCGCGCACCTGTAACTGAATCTGAGCGACGGTACAGCCATCATCGGCGGTATAGGCACAAAAGGTGTTCCATCCCGCAAACATGTGACCTGGCGGGGTCATGAAGGTAAAGGATTCATCGTCGGAGTAGACCACCAGCACACCGGTAGCGACCGGGCAATCCGAGCGGCGAATCGCCGGGGAACTTCCAGCCAATTGCTCATGTGATCAAGAATGCAGCCCGTCAGGCAGCAACAATGCGGCCCGCAGGCAGCGGCAAATGCAGCCAGCAAAGCCGCAACGAATGCAGCCAGCAAGGCAGCAGCGAATGGTCTCTCACAAGTATCAAAGAATGCTATCGCATCTCTTCGTGCAACCCCATCTGCTCCTCCCCCAATCAACGCAATAAGGTCTACTTAGCCAATGACCATTATTGGGAGGAGCATATTGCATCCATGGTACTTTGCATGAAATTGTAGGAAGTTAAAGAGCATAGAAGCAAAGATAAAGATAAGGAGGAGGATGAGACCAGGACATCTGACACTCAAAAGAAAGGCATCCGAATCTGTGCGGATTGCCATAACGCGGTGGCTGATGATGCCATAACCCTGGCTGATGGTACCATATTCCATCGAACTTGCTTCAATCGGCTTTACTCTGATCATATCAGCCGTTGATGTTCATCGACTAAAAAGGGAACACCATGCCAAGTGTTGTGTAAAGACCAACAGTCGGGAATCAAGCAAGCACAGACGCAAAGAGGGCAGGTTCTGAGCGAAGCGAAGGATTTAGTTTGCCGGACGGAGAGAACCTTTCCCCTTCGCTGCGCTCAGGGCTTCGGCTCACACGCTCAGGATGACAGGGCGTAGTTCCAACTCAGGCCCTGTCATCTCTGCTCTGGCTTCCGCAGGGCAGAGATGACGCTCTGGAATCCAGAGACCTAGTTTGACTGGACGGCAGAAGAAAGCAGAGTGGTGAGTGTCATGTGCAAGATTACCCATTTCCTGCGTCCGTTTCGTCCCTTTTTTCGTGTAGGAAGTGGCACTAATGTCACTGAACGAGTGCCGGAGGCGCTGTTGAAGGCGCTTCCTTCGGGCATCTCATCTGGTGAGAGCCAGGTGAACCTGGGATGTATTGTTGCTTTTGTAAAAAGAAAGGATTGTAGGATGTTACTCGCAACATTCGTGTTAGCTGCTGCATTGAATCCGGGGGGAATTATTGCCTGGATTGTGATTGGTTTGCTTGCCGGTTGGTTGGCCGGTGTGATCATGCCTGGGAAGGGGTTTGGCCTGATTGGCGATCTGATCCTCGGGCTGGTGGGCGCTTTTCTTGGTGGGTTGATCCTGGATCTCCTGGTTCCTGACGCAACGTTTGGCTTCTGGGGTAGTCTGCTGGTTGCATTGATCGCTGCCTGTGTTCTGGTTGCGATTTTGCACGCTGTCGCAGGGAACCGCACCACCAGGGCTCGATTGTAATGCCTGGCTGCACATGGGTGTTCAAGTCACCCTGATCTCTACCGCAAGTGGCCGCTTGAGAAGAGCTTTCTCAAGCGGTTTTGTTTTGGCTTTATATCGTAAGCGAGATCCTTCGCTGCGCTCAGGATGACATGACGCGGCGTTCCGAGCTCATGTGCTCAGGATGACATCGAGGCGGTTCCTGGCACCAGATCGGTCCAGGGGAGAGAAAAGCGCAACTTTGCGCACGTTTTTACGTAAATAGAGGCAAGGCCGGGAGAGTTGGCGCCTGGCAGAAGTTATCTAGTGAGGGAACGATTATGGATCTGATGCAATGGCTCGCGACGAATTTCTGGTTGACGGTCGTAATACTACTTTTTATCATTAGCATCGTGAGCATTGTCCTCGGTATTCTGCTTGAGTTCTACAGGGTCAGGAGCAGGGCTACCCAGAGGATGATGGAACTACGCAATGAGGAGTTGCGTTTGCAGTTGCAACTGGAACGGCAGAAAAAAGAGTCTGCGTCAGGTCCGATCGCGGCAAGTTCGTCGTATCCTAAAGAGCCGTCGTGGGCGGAACAATCGCAGACGGGCTATGAGATGGGGTATCAGCAACAAGGATAATGCCAGCGGCATACACTTTCACGCCCGTTGTAGTAGTATATAGGCATCATCTCCGTAATTAAGGAGTACCTTATACTATGATCTCAGAACGGAAGGCGCGTATCGGGGGGATACGCGCTTTGCTGAGATGCTTCCGCGTGGGAATACTCGCCGTGGCTGCCCTGACTGCCCTCTGGCAGAGACACCGTGTCTATCGCAGCGTCAGGGAAACACACCCACCAGACGAGGCTCCCCTGCCGGCATCTATTCCCCATGTTTCGATTGTCCTGCCGGTTCGCAACGAGGAAAGGATGATTCATACCTGTATCACTTCGCTGCTGGCGCAGGATTACCCGGACTTCGATCTGACCATTATCGACGATGGTTCGACCGATGCGACTCCGCGACTGCTGGCTGAATGGGCGCGGCGGGATGGGCGCATCCGCGTGCAGCGCATCGAACGGCTGCCGGGAGGCTGGGCAGGGAAAGCTTATGCCCTGCACACGGGCGTGATGCACACAAACGGTGAGTGGCTGCTGTTCACCGATGCCGATACGCGCCATAGCCCGCAGACGCTGCGCCTGATGGTCGGGCACGCGCTGCGACACCGGGACGACCTGTTGACGATGCGCACTAACCTTATGACGATGAGCGGCTCAGCCATGCCGCTGCTGATGCCCACCAGCGATATCTTGCTGGCGGGGCGGGTTATCCCGGCGGAGGTGAGTGACCCGGCGTACCCGCTTGCCTTCGCCTTCGGCCAATACATTTTGCTGCGGCGCGAGGCCTATCTGACAACGAGCGGCTATGCAGCAGATGGCATGCGTTCGACCTTTATCGACGATCTCGCGCTGGCGGAGCAGTTCAAGGGGAGCGGGCTGCGCGTTGAGGTGGTGAACGGGCGCGGCCTGGTCGAGAACCGCCAGTGGACGACCTGGAAGAGCGCCCGCCAGGGGTGGGTCAAAAGCACGCACGGTGTGTTTCTTCGCATAAATATTCCGCTGGCCGGGCTGCCTGCCGCCGTGGCGCTGATTGCCTACGGCCTGGGACCGTCGTGCATGCTCGTGTATGCCCTGCATGAAAAGAAGATGTGGCGTATTTCCACCTTGCTGGCAGGCATTACGCTGGCGGCGCAGATCGACGCCAAGCGCTGTATCGATCGCGAGTACGAGCTGGCGCTGCCCTGGTCGCTGATGGCTCCGGCAGGCTGGGTAGCATGTGGGCTGCTGATCCTCGACGTAACGCGCCTGCTTCTGACCAGGCGCGGCGCGGATTGGAAGGGGCGGCGTTCACCGAGGTGAGGAGAGCGTGTGGACCTGCTCTTCGACGGCGTGCAGCAGCTCTTCGGAGCTGGCAAAGTTGCCAAGGAAGAGGGGTGGGCCGTAGCGCACGACGGCGCGCCAGCGTTTGCCCTGAGGCTGTGTGTAGGCCAGCCCTGCCGGGACGATTGCTACCTGGGTATGGCCATCGCGTTCGGCCAGTTCCGCCATCTTGAGAAAGCCTGGGCGGAACGAGAGAAATGCGTCAAGGTCGGCCTTGGGTGTGGGATGCGGGTCAATATTGGGGTAGCCTTCGGGGAAAATGACCAGGACTTCGCCCGAGCGGAGCAGGCGGGAAGAGGCCAACATCACCTGGCGAAGGTATTGCCTGGCCTCGGCGGGAGTGTAGGCCCACTGAACATCCTCGTGATGCTCTCTAAATTGCTCGCTGCGCAGGATGACGGGCCAGTCCGCAAGGGCGCAGCAAAACTCGATCAAGAAACGCAGGGGGCGCGACTGAACCCAGTCCAGCGCGACGATGGTATGCAGGCGACGAGGAATGGTGCTTACCAGGATATGGCCGTCGTAAAAGTAATGGAAATGGCGGGCGGCAATCAGCAGCGGCCCGCTGCGAGGCACGTTTTCCAGGCCCTCGGCATCGGGGTTCAGGCTTCGCCTGGCGATTACCCGGCTGCCGATACGGATCACCAGCCATACTGCCTGGCTGAGCATGACGCGGACGGGTCCGGTGCGCGCATCCCTTGTTTCGAGCGGGGGGAAGAGCACAAGCGATTCGGGCAGCAGCACGAACAAGGCCGAGATCAGCGAGACGAACCAGAGGCCAACGTCGATATTGAGCAGCATGACGAGGCCGGTATTGGCGGTATAAACGCCGAATGGGAGCCAGGTAGCGCGGTTTACCCGGCTATGTGCATCGAGGCTTTCGCGCCAGAGCACCCTGCACACGCATAGAAAAACCAGGCCATTGACCGTCCAGCCAAGCAGGGTACGTACCGGCATACCGAAGTAGGCGCCGTACTCGTGCCATATGAGGGCCTGGCGCGAGGGCTGAACGTTTGCCATAGCCGAATTGAGCGCGAGTTCCCAGGCTACCAGGAAGTAGGCACCCAGGGAGAGCGACCAGAGCGTTTGCCGGCGCAGGCCGAGCCTGGAGGCCAGCTTGTTCGCGAGCAGGTACGAAGCGAAGCCCATATAGAACCAGGAGAGCAGGACAGCATAGGAGAGGAAGCCGGCCGCTTTGATGCCCGGATAGGTCGTGGATGCGGTGGCGCTAAAAGGGAAGCCGATGTCGGCGCCGAACAGCTCCATGCTCAAGGTGATAAGGGTCGCAGAGGCAAAAAAGATGATCGTTTTGCGCGCGCCGATGTAGAGGAGCCCGAAGAGGAGCATGGTCGCGGCCCCAAAGAGGATAAGCAGGGTGGCCGAGCTATCCAGGAGAAATTGAAAGATGGCTTTTCCGAGGGGATTGCCGGCCCAAAGCAGCGGGAATGGCGCCAGGGCCACGAGCCCAACGAGGCCGCAAAGCAGCGCGACGAGGTGGCAAGAGTAGAGAAATTTGAGTGTTCTCATTGCGGTACCTTCCTCTTGAACCTGGCCCTTCTCCGTGGGGCTAATAGCCGGGGCATCGGCTCGCTCGATTCCCAGGGCGGCGCAAGCAGCCCAACACGCGTGATACCAGGGCGGTGCAAGCGGCGCCCGTATCACAATGAGTTAGTACCAGGGCGGCGCAAGCGCCCCCTCCACCCATCCACGCCACCCCCGCCCCTACAGGTACGATGGCCGGATGAATTTGTCAAGTTGCGTTATCGGGCCCTACAGGTTATCGCCTCTGCCTGTTCAAGTCATCATTGCTATTGGGCGAGGGCCATGTTTGTTGTGGAGGTGGTTGATTCCAGGCGGGCTGGCCCTGTTGAGCCGGCTGGTTCCTCCCTTGCTGCTGGGGTGCAGGGGCAACCGGCTGTCCCCATCCCTGTTGTGGCTGTTGTGGCTGACCCCATCCAGATGGCGACTGCGGCGGCTGGCTCCATCCCGACTGTTGAGGTTGCTGGTTCCAGCCATTTTGCGCAGGCGTCGCGGCCGCGGCCGCTTCACCATCCTGGGCAGCCCTGGCCTGGCGGTCGTTGCGAACATGGCGCCAGATGTAGAGGGCGACCAGCACGATTATCGCGAGAATGATCACGATATCCAGGCCGTGGAAGACGGTGCCGAGAGACGAAAGATTCTGCCCGAGTTTGTAGCCCACGAAGGAGAGTACCAGGCACCAGGGGAACGAGCCAAGGAAGGTAAAGGCGCAGAACTTTACAAAGGGCATGCGAGTAATACCGGCGGGCAGTGAGATGTAGGTGCGCACGACAGGCAGGAGACGTGAGAAGAAGGCGGTCGCACTTCCCCAACGTTTGAAATACGCATCAGCTTTATCCGCGTCGTGCTGCGAGATCAAAACGTAGCGGCCGTATTTCAGGAGCAGCGGACGACCACCCGAGTAGCCGATGCCATAGGCCACTATCGAGCCGATCAGGCAGCCAATGGAACCGGCCAGGGCGATCAGTACCAGGCCAAGCACAGGATTCACGCCGGCCAGGATGTGTCCCTGATAGAACATTACTCCCGCGAGCGGCATTACAATTTCGCTGGGGAGTGGAATGCAGCAGCTTTCTATTGCCATCGCCAGGACGATGCCTGCCAGGCCCGTCGTGGAGTATAGATTAGTGATGAATGTTGTTATTGCATCTGTCAGATGGGTGAGAAACACACAAGCCTCCTTACATTCGCCATTGCGTTTTGCTCATACTAGCATAGATTACGTTTGAAGGCTAGTGGGGTGGCAAATGGCAGACATTTGGAGATAATGCCCATTAACAAATTGCTGCACCCCTACGCGCCAAGTCGATAGGCGACCACCGCCGGGTGCTGCGTCGCCGTCAGTGGGAGGCCTGCCCCAGCGAGCAGCGTATTCCCAACGATGGCTAACGTCGCATTCGAGCCGGCCGGGAGCTGCGCCCTCCAGACGACCGACCCATCCTGGCGCGAGAGCGCCATGAGCTCGCCGGTGAACGTGGCTGTGAACACCAGGTCATGCGAGACCGTGGCCCCACCCAGCGGCATCTGTGGGAGCGCCGTTGTCCATAGCTGCTTCCCGGTGGCTATGTCGATGGCGACCATCACACCGGCGGCCTTCGTCAAGTCCGGCGTGCCCACGCGGGCTGTCGCGGACGTGTACGTGGTCGGCACGTTCACGACCGGCACGTACACCATGCCGTCCGCTGCCGCCATGTTGGTCTCCACCCCGCCGATTTCGCCTGGATACAGCGTGTACGGGGTCTGTAGATGGAGTGTGCCGTCGAGGGCCAACTGGTCATCATCGTCGTGTCCGTTATGAATACCGACTGATGTTTTCCACAGCAACTGGCCGCTCATGGCGTCGAAGGCGAACACAAACCCGCCTTTGCCGGCGGCGAGTACCACCGGGCGCCCGGCCGCGGTAGTGGTGTAGATGGGCGAGATCTGCAGGTCCCAGTCATGGAAGTCGTCGGGGAAGGCCTGGTAATACCACTCCAGCTTGCCAGTGGCTTGACTCAACTTGACGATGCTATCGGTATACAACTCCCGGCTGGGGGTCGCCTGCGCCTCCTGGAGCGAGAGATAGGGATTGCCGATGCCCGCGTAGACGGAGTTATCTGGACCGATCAGCAAGGCATCCCAGGCACCCCCTGCGGTCGCTTTGAGCTGCTGACCCATCTTATCCACCACGGTCTGGAAGCTCCAGAGCGTGGCGCCGGTGGCGGCGTCGAGGGCATAGATGATGCCGCCACCAACGGTGAGCGCCGACGAGACGAAGACCTTCCCGTTGGCCACCTGTGGGGCGATATTGAATTCGACCTGGCCTGTCGCGAGTTGGGTATCATACCACACTTGTTGACCTGTTTGCGCATCAAGGGCGAACACCCCACTAGCTGTGACGCCGTAGATCCTGCCATTGGCGATGGTCACGCCATTTGGCCCATAATCCGGAGAGTTGTACTTGTGTGTCCAGAGTACCCGGCCAGTCGCATACCGCACCGCGATAACATTCGAAGCCCCATCCTGAAGATAGGCGATGCCGTTGGCAATCACCGGATTGGCAACGTCCGCACCAGTCGCACCTTTGCCTTGCAGTGGGATCGTCCAGGCCATCCCCAGCTTCGACACGTTCGTCGAAGCAATGGTCGAGTGCGCGACCCGCGTGTTGTACAGGTTCTCATTCGGGGAGGGCCACTCCGTCGCGTAGCAGATATCCTCCACGGGGGCACCGGGCGGTACAGATGTAGCACTGGCTGCAGCCGACGTGTTGCATGGCAGCGGCGTAGGGGTGCCTTGCGCTGATGGCGAGCCGCCGCACGCTGCGAGCAAGGCAGCGAGTACCAGGGCGGCCACACAACCTCTCCATGTGCCGGGTCGTTTCAAGGTAGGCATCTTCAACTCCTTCTCAGTCTCAGTGATAGCTGGGGATATGTTAAAACATGAATCCCGATCATACCTCTGTCTGACAACTATCAATTATGCCGCTTATAGCTATCTGTTATATTAACATATAACAGATAGCTATTGCACTTGTCAAGAGGAGAAGCCTGAAATCCACTCATAATGCCATAAAGGCCTGTTAGGCCCGCGGACGAAATTTACAACGCTAAGCCCCAAAAACACAGCTGAGAGCGTCTAGCGAACAACGTTAAGCCACATGTCAGAAAAGCGGTTCTGTTGTTCGTAACGGACGTAGTTGCCCCTGTCGCTTCTTGGGTGCCTGCAGGTCGAAGTGGTGCGATCCATGCAGATTGATGTGGCCGGAGACGATCGGAGAGAGATGCTCTAGGTCACTTTCCAGGACCGGGTACTCCGTCGCGCGTAAGTGATCAAGCGCCGCCTGCATGTATCGTGTATTCCAGACCGCAATCACATTCAGGAGCAGGCTCAGGCAGGTGGCGCGATTGATCTGGCTGGTGAGATCGCGGTCGGTCAGGATTCCCAGTTGTCCATAGGCGACTTGACGCGCCAGGCTATGCACCGCTTCTCCCTTGTTGAGCATGCGTCTGATCCGGCGGCGGTATGGTTTGTTGGAAAGGTACGTCAGAATATCGATGGTTTTGAGCGAGCGCCCGTATTCCTCCAGGCCGCGATGAATGAGGTTCTTGTTGTCGAGGGCTTGCAACTTGGCCGTGAGCAGCACCACCGTCACCGTGCCATCTTTGAGGGAGGCAGAAATGCGATGCATATCGTCCCAGCTGCGCACGATCAGCTCCCGATGGATCGCCTGTCCTCGAAAGAGCGGCTTTAAGACCCCGTACTCGCTCACGCTCTCGACCGGGTAGAGCGCTGATCCGCGAGGTCACGGATGCGTGGCGAGAGCTTTAAGCCTTGCAAATCATAGAGGGCATACATCAACTCCGTAAACCCTGCCGTGTCAACCATCATCTCCCGGATCGGTAATTCGGTTTCGTGGTGCAAGATCGCATCCAGTGCCGCGTGCGCTTCGCGCATATGGGGAGAGATGATTTGAATGTAGGGATGAGAGTACTGGTCGCTAATCATGTCATGCAGGGTGACGCCTCGGCGGGGACCGAAGTGGCGAGCATGATACTGGGCATGTAAGGAGCGTGCGCCGACTTCAAAGCGAATGCCGTCGGACATGGCGGTCGTGCCTGGGCCAAAGGCGGCGGAAAGCGGTAGGCTGTGGTGATAATCCACCAGCGCCACGACCGCCCGGCGCAGCGTTTCTTCGCGTAGGTACCAGTCGGAGACGTGCGTGAGTTCATGGTAGGGGATGTCGGTAGCTTCCGCCATCGTCGAGAGCGGCAAATTGAGTCCATGGGCCAGTATCGCCGCAAAGAGCGCCACATCCACGCGCGGGTCGCGTCGGCGTTCCGCTTCTCGCTCATTGAGGTGGGTGAAATGACCCCGCAGTCCGACCCAAGCATCCACCTCAATCAAGACATCAGCCAGGCGTACATGCGGGATCACACGTAGCAGGGCTTCTCGCAGCGGCTCGACGGTCGCCGGAAGGGGAAGTTTCTCATCCTTGGACAGATCCAGGGTGGCCTTGCCATCTTTGATGATAATCTCCGCAAACTCATTGGCCTCCCAGCCGTCCAGCACGGTCTGGAGCGTGGTGCAATACTGCTCTTCCAATCCATCGAGGTAGGTAGTGGCGTTCTGGAAGGTCGGCAGTCGTGCAAACCAACTGGCTTTGCGCTCCGCCCAGGCAGTCGGGGTATGCAGATACGACGTCCAGACCTTGTGTTGTTTGAGGTAGCCACGAATCTGTACCAGATGTTCGTCGCGCGTCTGTGGTCTTCGGACGCTGTACTCAGCCAGGACGTCGGGATGGTACTGCCCCTTTCCACATGCCCTGTGAGAGAACCTGTACATTTGTATCGATTTCTGCTAATATACCTTTGCGGAAAGAATTGGTGCAATGGCGTAGGACTTTTTTCTGCTAACGTTCCCGATATCCCTCGCAGGCCATTTCTGCTAAGGTTGTTGGCACAACCTGAGGTTACGCATGAAACGAGTGGCAACCCCTGTCCTGTCGCGTTCTGGTGAGTCTGCGCTCAGACAGTATGAACAGGTACTCTGTGAGCAGGAAGATCTGACTCCTGCTTCTGTTCGCAATTATCTCAGTGATGTCCGTCAGTTCATGGCATGGTACGAGGCACAAGCAGAAGCAGCCGAACGACCTGATCCAACCTTTACCCCACAGTCCATTGCAACCCCAACGCTCACGCGCTACCGAACACATCTGCAAACCGTGCAGCGACACAAACCAGCTTCAGTGAATCGTTCTCTGATCAGCTTGAAACGCTATTTTGGATGGGTGAAGCAGAACAAAGTGATCACGTATGACCCATCTCGTGCAGTCAAATTGGTTGGACAGGAAGTCTCTGCTCCTCGACATCTCGATGATGATGAAGAGCAGGCACTCGTCGCAACAGTGACAGAGCAAGGCACACTCAGGGACCGAGTACTCATTGTTCTGCTCTTACACACGGGGCTACGAGCCAGAGAAGTCTGTCGCTTACGACGTGATCAGGTGAAGCTTGGCAAACGCAGTGGATGGCTTGAAATTATTGGCAAACGTAACAAGTATCGCGAGGTTCCCCTGAATGCGACGGCCCGCAACATGCTGGAGGTGTATCTACCAACCCTGCCTCTTGATATCGTCTTCCTGTTTCCATCAGGAAAGACGAAAGGGGCATTGTCAGAACGGGCCTTGGGCTATATCGTGAAAAAATATGCGACATGCGCAAAACTCCCTGATGTGAGTCCCCACGATTTGCGTCACCGTTTCGGCTATCGGATGGCAGAGTCCGTTCCTCTGCATCGCTTGGCGCAAATCATGGGTCATGACTCGTTGGACACCACGAAGTTGTATATTCAAGGAACGAAGCATGATTTGCAACAAGCAGTTGAAACCATTGCCTGGACATGAGAGGAGAGACAGCCTATGCAGGACAACAGCATCGTCTTTCCGGGGCCCCCTCCAGGTGACACAGCCCGGCTTGTCACACATACCCTCCCTGTCTCACTCACGTCGCTGATTGGCCGTGACCAGGAGGTGAAGGCAATCCAAGCGTTGCTCTCGCGGCCAGATGTACGCTTACTCACCCTCACTGGCACGGCTGGCGTGGGCAAAACGCGCCTCGCGCTCGAAGTCGCTCGGGAACTGGTACACGACTTCGCGGATGGCGTTCACGTTGTCTCTCTTGCTCCCATCAGCGACCCTACCTTCGTCATTCCTACCATCGCTCACAGTATTGGACTCACGGAGAGCGGATCACATCCATTGCTGGACCTTCTCAAGATCTCTCAGCGTGACAAGCACCGGCTCCTGCTCCTGGACAACTTTGAACACGTCATCTCGGCGGCGACACTCCTTGCAGAGCTGTTGGAAGCCTGCCCGGATGTCAAGATACTGGTCACGAGCCGAGAAGTGCTGCGTTTGCGTGCCGAACACCAATTCGCTGTCTTACCTCTTGCCCTCCCAGACCCCAAGCACCTCCCAGATGACCGATCACTAGCACACGTACCAGCAGTGAACCTGTTCATCCAACGGGCACAGGCCATCACATCTGATTTCCAGGTGACGACGGACAATGCTGCGACCATCGCCGAGATATGCATTCGACTCGATGGGTTGCCGTTGGCCATCGAACTGGCGGCTGCTCGTGTCAAGTTGCTTTCGTTGCAGGCTCTCTTGACGCGGCTGGAACACCGCTTACAGCTCTTGACAGGGGGCGCGCGTGATCTCCCTGAGCGGCAACGAACGTTGCGTAACACGATCCAGTGGAGTTACGATCTGCTGAGCGAGGAGGAGCAACGACTCTTCCGGCGACTTACCGTCTTCGTCGGCGGCTGCACCTTGGAAGCAGTGGAGGCAGTATGCGGTGCTAGGGACAACGCTTCCGCTGATCTGGCGGGCTCGATGCTGGATGGCGTTGCTTCGCTCATCGACAAGAGCCTGGTGCAGCAGACCGCACAAGAAGGAGAACAGTCACGCTTGATTATGCTGGAGACCCTCCGCGAGTATGGGCTGGAGGTGCTTGCCTCAGACGGGGAAGCAAAAGCCACGCGCGAGGCTCACGCTAGCTACTATCTGGCGCTGGCAGAAGAGGCGGAGCCGCACTTCAAGGGATCCCAACAAATTATGTGGTGGGATCGATTGGAGGATGAACAGGATAATATCAGAACAGCTCTGTCCTGGCTCATCACGCACCAGAAAGGTGAGTCAGCCTTGCATTTCTGCGGGGCACTCTACTGGTTCTGGTATATTCGTGGGCACTGGAGCGAGGGACGCCAATGGATTGCAAGGGTCTTGGAGTTGCTACAGCCGAGCCAAAGGACAGTTGCACACGCCAAAGTACTTTGTGCTGCGGCGCTTCTCGTTCTCGACGATGGTGTTAGCGGTAACGAAACTTCTCTTCGCTTTTTAGAGGAAAGTATAGGCATTTATCGTGAAACAGGAGACAAACAAGGCCTTGCGCTCTCTCTCAGTTGGTTGGGTTTTTTACTCCCTTCTCAAGGTATCGGTGCAGGATGTGCATTGTTAGAGGAGAGCATTGCCCTATGCCAGGAAGAAGGTGAGCAGTGGACCCTAGCTCTCTCGCTCGAACATCTGGGTTGGAGCTTCCTGCACCAACGGAATTTCTCGAGGGCGGCTGCTTTATGGGAGAAGAGCATTGCGCTCTACAGGGAACTAGGCGATCAAAAAGGAATAGCAGAGACACTTGATGGCCTGGCAGCGCTCGCGGCATCTCAGGGAAATATCACGCGGGCTGAAGCTCTCTGGAAAGAGCAACTCCTTCTTTCTCGAACATTGAACGAAAAACGAACAACCTCCGACGCGCTTAATGAATTGGGGCGGTTAGCTGCGACACAAGACGACCTGCTACAGGCAGAAGCTTTGTGCCGAGAAAGTCTTACACTTGCTCAGGACATAGGATACAACTACGGAATTGGTGCAGCTATGAGCAGTTTGGGGCAATTTACGCGGCGTCGTGGCGATAATGCCCAGACAGCGGCCTGGGCGGAGAAAAACCTGGCTCTCACCCGAGGCCCATTCGAACTGTTCGATGCAGGGCAAAGCGCTCTGGATCAGGGCGACCTGACGCAAGCCACATCGTTGTTTCAAGAAGGCTTGTCTCTTGGACAGAAGAGCAGGGATGAACCTACCATAGCCCACTTCCTTCACGGCTTCGCTTTGTTGGCACAGGAGAAGAAGCAGCCATGGAAGGCGGCATGCTTGTTAGGAGCAGCAGAACAATTACTTTCAGGTGAAACGGATTCGTTTGGACAGACAGAATTTGAACGCGTTGAGAAAGATGTACGTACACAGCTAGGTGAGGAGGCTTTCACAGCCGCCAGGGCCCAGGGACGCACCATGACGCCAGAACAGGCTCTTGCCGCCGAGGACCAGCAGATACTTCCCACGCCAACTCCATCCTCCAGACCAGCAGCCTCCTATCCCGATGGGCTGACCTCTCGTGAAGTCGAAGTCTTGCGTCTGCTCGCTCAGGGCTTGACCAGCGCGCACATTGCCGAACAACTCGTGATTGGTGTGGTCACCGTTAATTTCCATGTGCGCTCGATCTACAGCAAGCTGGGAGTGACCTCCCGAAGTGCCGCGACCCGGTACGCTCTGGAACACCACCTAGTGTGAGCCTTTCCCTCCTGTACAGGTGCGTTCCCTGGCTCGGCTCACCGCAACCGCCCATGCATCTGCGCGCCCTTTGCCCGTCAGTACCTCCCCCTCAATTCTGACGGGGCATCCTCAGCAACACGTTCCCTCCTCCTTGCGAGAAACCCTCAGTTCTGACGGCGTATTTTCAGCCACCATCCGCTAGACTTGTATTGAAGGAGTAAGAGCATGAGCAAGGAAGAGCAAGTCATGGACTCAGAGAATTACGAATATCGAGGGTTCCTCGCCTCTGCGTGGGACCTGCTCCGTGGAGACACTTCTGCCTGGCCGGACAGACCTTTCTATAGAGACATTATTCTTCAGAACGGCCAACCTGCTCTGGATATTGGATGCGGAACAGGCCGTTTGTTGCTCGACTATCTTGCTGCTGGGATCGCTATTGATGGCGTCGATAACTCGCCAGAGATGCTGGCGATCTGCAGAGAGAAAGCGCAGAAACTTGGTCTTCACCCCACGCTTTTCCAACAAAGCATGGAGGCGCTGGACCTACCGCGAAGATATCGCACCATCATAGTGCCATCGAGTTCCTTTCAATTGATCACAGACCCTAACGCAGCCACACAAGCCATGAGGCGCTTTTTTCATCATCTTGAGCCGGGGGGAATAGTGGTGATGCCCTTCATGATTCTTTGGCAAGGGCCAGTCACTGATCAGATCGTCACGAGGGAGTGGGAGCTGATTGCGGAACAAGTCAGGCCTGAGGATGGCGTCCTGATACGCCGCTGGACACGCTCCACGTACCATCTTCCTCAGCAACTCGAGGACACAGAAGATCGGTATGAGGTCGAGCGTACAGGCGAAATTATTAGCTCGGAACTCTACACTCGCTCCCCTGCCACCCGATGGTATACCCAAGAACAGGCCATGCATCTCTATGACGAAACGGGTTTAACGAACATTCGCATGCTAAGCGAGTTCAGCCAGGCGCCTGCTTCTCAAGCAGATACCCTCTTCTCCATCTTGGGAGTAAGGCCGACACGCTGAAGCGAGCCTGGCCTGAGAAGAGACGAGTTCTACACCAGATTTGGTAGCAGAGGAACAACTGCAACGAGGAATACAATGGCAAGAACGCAACTGTGGGAACGGAGTCGATGAGCTATGGGAGTGGGTGCGCCCGTTAGTCCTGGAGCGCCCCTCATCTGAAAGGAGATCGAGGTATGGGGAGTAAGGAACGCAAGCTGTATATCCTCTTCGAGCAGCGAGCTATTCCCGATACCAAGACGTTGCTCGCTTTTGTGTAAGGGATCACCGTGTTGAACGGGGAGAAACATACGCTAAGCAATGAACTGGCCTACGAACTCACAATTGTACGTACTGATTTCGCTTTTTACACAAAGCAACAACATGCATATGGAGTCTAAGCAGCATTTACGGTACTAAAGGCTCAAATGGCTGTCTCAGAAACGAATCCTTGCAATATACCGAGTATACTTACAGGGGCTAAGAAATACTTGCCCTGAAACATCATACACGTAAAGGAGATCAAGAAGATGGCATCACTTGCAATGGCTTTCCCTATACTACCGGGCAAGACCGAGCAATGGAAACACTTTTGCCAAGAGATGGCAGGGCCTCGCCGCAGCGAGTACGAAGCATCCCGCAAGCGCGGAGGGGTAACCAGGGAGGTCACCTCTCTCCAACAGACACCACAGGGGGATATGGCCGTCCTTTACCTAGAGGCGCCAGATATTCAACGAGCCTTTGAGGCAATGGGCATGGCGCAGGAGCCGTTTGATGTCTGGTTCCTTGAACAGGTGAAGGAAATCCACGGCGCTGATTTGTCACAGCCCATGCCAGGTCCATTCCCTGAAACCTTTCTTGATTGGCGAGCAAGTTAAGACACCTCTCCTACACCTTGGTTCTGGTTCAAGAGGAAGAGGAGGAAGAGAGCGAGTATCCACTCTCGCTCTCTTCACAGAGTAAGCCCGGTTTAGGCCACCATACCACACGCAAAAATCTGATGGCCAATCCTTTGATCATCGTAGAGCTGCACAAAACTCACCTTCAATCTTCACATCTGCAAACAAGCAGTATTCACCAGTTATCTGACAAACCACAAACACTTTCGGCAAAGAATAAGAGCGAGACTCAGATTCTAAGCTTCACTAACTCATGCTCAGAAAGTGGAAGCTATATATGGCAATGTTGGAAGCTAGTCAGGGCAAAGCACATTTTTCAACACCCTGGTAGATTGTGCGACGTGGATGAGTTTATATAATGGCCCTGAGAATTCAGACAAAAAATTAACGGCTTGTAAGGTGTAAAAGAAGTCATGGAGAAGAAAACGCGGAAGCAGTATAGTGCCCAGTTCAAGGCCAACGTGGTCAAGGAGATGCTCAAAGAAGAAAAGACGGTGGGACAACTGGCTGGCGAATACGGCGTGCATAGCAACATGCTCTATCGCTGGCGCGACCAGGCGTTAGCCGGCCTCCCTGGTTTGTTCAGTGACCAGGCTGCTCAGGAACTGGCACAGAAAGAGGTGGACTGGCAGCAAGAACGTGAGGCCTTATATGCCCAGATCGGACGCTTAACCACGCAGTTGACGTGGATGGAAAAAAAATCTCAGCGACTTGGCAAGTAGAGAGAAGCGGCGCCAGTTGGTAGAATGGGAGCCGCGAGAGCTGCCGATCAGCACGCAAGCGCAGTTGCTGGGTCTGAACCGCTCCGGGTTGTACTATCAGCCGGCACCGCCCTCGGTGCACGAGGTGGCGCTCAAGCATTGCATCGACGAGATTTACACGGCCCATCCCTACTATGGCTCCCGGCGCATCGCTGCCCAACTGCACCGGGAAGACCTCGCGGTCAACCAGAAATAGGATGGGTTGTCGCTGATGCCTGTTCGTTCCAGCTCCAGAAGCGCTTTTCCCTCATCTATATGCTGGGAAATGCCTTTCAACTGTTTCTCACGCGCAACGACCAGGAAGCGATGCTCAAGCGTGTGCGGGAGCACCTGCTTCCAGAGGGATATTTTCTCTTTGGAACGCGAAATCCCTCGCGCTATAACCTTTATGAATGGGGGAAAGACGAGCAGAACATCTACACTGCTCCTGACGGCAGGCGAGTCATAGTCACCGCGTACCAGGAGTATGATCATCTCACTCAAATCCAGCATCACACCTTCCACACGGTGCATCGCAATTGGCCCACTTCCCCACCGGAGTCTGAAGGGAAAACGACACGTCTTGCTCTTCGCTATGTCTTTCCGCAAGAGATGGAAACCTTGCTCTTCCACAACGGCTTTGAGATTCTCTCTCAATATGGCGATTGGGATCGGCAAGCCCTAACAGAGAGCAGTCCCCGGATGATCTATGTCTGTCAGAGACGTTCCTCCGCTCTGTAGAGATACATTGACCTTGCGATTTGAGGCAATGTACGGCAATACTCGTGAAGGGTCTCGTGCTTCTGACACACACTCAGTGGGCGAAGGACCCACAAGCCATTGTTCCTCACGGCTTTTCCCAACGAAGCGATACGAAAGAGGCTTAGCGTTGTAAATTTCGCCGACGGCCTAATAGGCCATAAAGGGGCGCTTGTGATGATAAGCAGTAGACATCCGAAACGCGGGGCCAACCAGTGAAACATTGATCCAAGTGGCAATGATAGCGCAAACTCACTGAGAAGAGGATACAGCTTGAACGATTGAAGATGCCACAGTGCCATATTTGTATGAAGGCTAGAGGATATGGACGAGCCGGGTTCGATTTGCTCCGTAAACGGGTCCTTCACGCCGCCTGACCGCAGCAAACAGACCTTTTCCCGACCTCATCAGCACGAATCATTCCGTTGACTGTACCAGCCGCAGGAGGGTCGCCACGACCTCCTGCGGAGGCGCATTAGTATCGATCTCGTGTCCGGCCACCTGTCGCAACAACGGCTCGACGCTTTCCACCAAACCCAGGACCCGAGCGATCTCATCGGGATGCTTGCCATACGGATTGATGGTCCTGCTGCGCAAGCGACGAACGAGGACCCTGGTAGGCGTACTCAGCAGGACGATGTGGTCGAACTGGGGAAAGAACTTGGGCATATTCTCTGCACAACCGCTGAGGAATGCCTGAGTAGAAGCGAGTATCTCATCTGTTACTAGTTTCTGATCTGTCGGGCCTTACTTTATTCTTCTTCGAGGGGCTGGAGGTAGCGTGAGGAACGGCGAGCGATGGGTTTCTCGACTTGTTGGGCGAAATGTTCGCGCAGGGGGTCGTCTTCATAGAGGTAGGGAGCCCGGCGCACTACCGGGTTGTTGAAGCTGCCCGACCAGTCTTCGGAGGGGGCGTATTCGTCACCAAGGCGGGCATCGTTTATGATCTTGCCTGTGTCAGCATGGAAGCGCATGGGGCCTGTCTCAGGATTCTGACTGCGCAGTTGATCTGCTTGCAATTCGCCGGTGCGGCCCGGCTGACGTGCAGGATTGCCGTTGAGATTGTTTTGAGTCGTCGAGCGGCGAGTTCCTGTGGTATCGGTCATATCGTACGCCTGCTCGCGTTCTGTACGATGCAGCCTGAGATCCTGCGACGGCAGGCGGCGTGGGGTAGTGTGACGGCGCGGAGCGGTGGATATGCCATAATTATCGATTTGCCCCTGCTCAGCCTCGCGCATGGCACTCCGTAGAGCCGCGGCGTGCTGCATGGAGCGAAGGGAGCGGGTAGTTTGCGGAGCGCGCGGCTGGTGCTGGTGCCCGGTTCTCGGATTATTCTGCCTGGATTGAGAGAAGCGAGGAGATTGAGCAGGTTGCCGGGCCGTTCTATCCCGCTCTTCAAGGTCAAAGCGGGCCAGGTCGCGCGTCGGACGCCTGTAGCCCTGGCCTGGCGCGGGCAAGCGCCGCGCTTCCGGGATGCGATTTAAGCGTGGATTATCATAGCGCTGGTAGTAGTCCTGGTAATCGGCGTCATCCTGGTAGTAGACTTCGTCTTCCTGCGGCAAGATGTAGGCCTCAGCCTCGTAGACCCCGGCATACTCCTCGTCTTCTATCGCATAGTTCGCGGCATCCTCCTGCTCGGCCATCTGGGCTAAGAGATTTTCGTCATGGCGACGTGCCAGAGTGGTGAAGATGATAAGGGAGATAGGAACACTAATGAGGAGAGCTGCCAGACCACCTATCAACCCACCCAGCACCCAGGAATTCAAGGTATTAGCGAAGATAAGGACGACAACCGACGCAGCCAACACTACTAACGCGAGAATCGCAATTCTCATGAAGATAGCATCCTTTCTCCGTGACCGCCATAAACAACTGCTCTGTAGCAGTAAACTGATTTGCACTAAAAATTATAGTATGTAGTATAGCAGATTGGGAGAGAAACTACAAGATGTAATTCAAGCGCAAGCGGCATCTTATGGGCTTTCAGGCACAAGGGATTGTTGTTGTGACCGGCGACGAAAGGGACGCGTTAATTGAGATACCCCAGACAAATTGGCTATTGTTGAAGGGACCTGATGTTGTGTTTTGGGATATGGCCGTGAGGTGGTTGGAGTCCCGCAGGGCCGATCAATCGGCGGTGGCCGCGATCATGATTTTTTACAATCAAGACCGGTAATACAGATATGTCACCCTGAGCGAAGCGAAGGGTCTAGCTCGAGGGGCGCTGAGATTCTTCGCTTCGCTCAGAATGACATGACCGATCTTGGTTGGTAAAGTTCATAATCGGGCCCTACAGGGTGGTCCCATCAGGTCAGGCGGCGCGGCATTTGCGAAGGATGGCGATAACCTTGCCCTGGACCTGCCACTCGTTATCCCATTCTTTTCTTGGGATAAAGATGGGGTCCATGTCCGAGTTCGCGGGTTGCAAGCGCACACGGTTATGGTCGGTCTCCTGGTAAAAGCGTTTCAGCGTGGCGCGGCCCGTGCCCTGCATGTGGACAGCGACCACGATGTCGCCGTTTTCGCAGGTAGATTGCGGCTTGATGACCACGTAGTCCTTGTCGCAAATGTGATCCTCGATCATCGATTGGCCCTTGACCACCAAAGCGTAGGCGCCGGGCTGCTCAAATTCTCGCCCGACCTCAAGCGGCTCAACCGGGTCGGAGAATACCTCGATTGGCTCACCGGCGGCGATACTGCCCATAATGGGAACGCCAAAGGGATTGGTCCTGAGTTTGATGCCACGACTCTTCTTCGACTCCCGATCAATCAGGCCTTTCTTCTCCAGCATCGAAAGGTGATAGTCCACGTGGCCGGTGCTGGCGATTTTCATGGCGCTGCCGATTTCACGGTTAGTCGGGGGCATGCCTTCAACGCGAATATACTCCACGATGAAGTCGTAAATACGCTTTTGAATGTCACTTGTATGGTCTGTTCCCATTCCTTGCTACCTGCCTTTCATATGAGGCGTTACAGGGTATCTCGGCCCTGTTGCACTGTCTTAGAGTAGAACAGCTATTCAAATTATATGATTCACCTGCGTGAAAGTCAAGCATTTTAACATGAACTTTAGAAAATATATTCTCTTTGCTCGCATTGTCCAGCAAAAAAGTCCTTTTGGGGGGGCTTGGAATAGTACACGCGATTTGCTATACTCGTGTAAAAGGGAGAGAAGGAAGGGCATGCTTCCGCGGAGAATATGATATGCTGCAAGCATACCGGTAAGATGGGGGTAGCAAGCGTAAATTATAGTAGCGTGGCGATTTGCATTGACCCTTTTGAAGGATGTACAATAAGGGCGTCATACATCGGCGAACCCCAGCCGCTAATAGAGGGAGTCAGATATACTATGATTGAGATGACCGTTGAAAGCGTGCGAATCAACCTGCAGACCTCGCAGCGAGTAGTCATCTTAAAAGCAGCGCAGAACGAACGCTACCTGTTTATCTGGATAGCTCATGCCGAGGCCTACGCAATCGCTATCGAGCTGCAGGGAACGAGTTCGCCGCGACCGCTTACGCACGATCTGCTCAAAAACGTGATAGAGGACCTGGGCGCGAAAATCGAGAGTATCGTGATCTCGGACCTGATCGACGATATCTTTTACGCGCGCATCGTCCTGGATGTCGCGGGCCGGCATGTCGAGGTAGATTCGCGTCCAAGCGATGCAATCGCGCTGGCGGTACGCGCCCGAACGCCGATTTACGTTGAAGAGAGCGTGCTCGAACGAGCAGGGGTGGCCCTTGAAGCCAGCGATGACACGTCTATCTCTTCCAAGGCCGATTTGCGCAGGGAGCGCGAGGTTGAGTATGATAACCTCGATGCATACCGCGACTTCATCAACAGCCTTGATGCACTGGACGAATTTGGCAAAGACTAATTCAGCAGCGCTTTCAAGAACCGCACCAGAATACGCGCAATCAATCCGTAGATCAATATGGCTACAAGAGGCGCAACGTAGCCGGTGACGTCCGTACCAAATCTAGCGAGCGGCTGAATGTGCTCCAGGAGCAAGCGAAAAGGCAAGGCAAAGAGGCCGCTCGCTGTATAAAAGACCTCCACCCATGGCGTACTGTTTTTGACGTTAAACAGCAGGAGCAGGACGCGTACCAGCAAGATCACCTGAACGGCGAGAAAGCCTACCCCAACGACGGATGGAACCGGGCTGCGCCGTGGCAGAACGGGCGTCACCAGTTCAGCGGGCGGAGCGGCAAGAGCAGGCACATCGGTGCTACCCGAGAGCATTCTATGTAGTGCGCCGTTGTGATTCGCCTGGGGCGAGGGAGGTATAACCGCATAGTTCAAGGGTGTTTCCGGCAGAGGGGAGATAGGGTTGGATGTTCGGAGTGGGAGGGTTGTCTCGGCGGCAACACCATTGCAGGCGCTGTCCGTCAGGGGAGGCGCAGGCGATCGCGGCGCCAGGATGATGGGAATCATCGGCTCTGTCGGCGAATCGCGGTTATCCGCGTTGTCCAGGTTATCATTAGATGCGCTGCGCATAGATTTCTCTCCGCTCCGGGATTGTCCTCAATATCCTCACCTACAGATATAATACGACATATTTCACTACATTCTGTATAACGAGCCGGGTCATGCAAAATTCCCTTTACGGCCTTTGCCCGCCTGAAAAGCCGCCGCGCCCGCCGTCGCTTCGCCGCTGTTGAGCGTTCTGGCGCCGAAGTCAGCCTCGATGCGCAATCCGTCGGGCAGCGTATGGCCCAGACCAGCGTAGACGGATTGGCGGTCGTTGCGCAGGCATACCTGGGGAAACTGCGCGATACTGCGGGCAAGCTCGAGGGCGCGCGGCAAGCTCTGGCCGGCAGGGACAACTTCGTTGGCCAGTCCCATCGCCAGGGCTTCCCGCGCAGGAACGGGCCGTCCCGTCAGGATTAGTTCGAGAGCGCGGCCAAGCCCTATGATACGCGGCAGGCGCTGCGTGCCACCATCGATGAGCGGCACACCGAAGCGCCGCTCGAAGCAGCCGAAGATGGCCGTTTCGTCAGCAACGCGCAGGTCGCACCAGCAGGCCAGCTCCAGTCCGCCGGCTACCGCGTAGCCGGCGACGGCAGCGATGGTTGGTTTGCTCACGAACAGGCGGGTGAAGCCGAGCGGGCCATGCCCGGCCGCGTCCCCGCTCTCCAATCCGGCCAGGTCGCGCAGGTCAGCCCCGGCGCAGAAAACTTCGTTGCCGCCCGTCAGGATGCCCACGAGCGCGCCGTCATCGGCATCGAAGGCCAGCCAGGCCTCGCGCAGCGCATCAGCGGCGGCTTTGTTGACGGCGTTGCGCACGTGAGGGCGGTTCAGTTTGATAATCGTTACGGGGCCATCACGGGTGACTTCGACTTCGGGCATGGTATCTGGCGTTACCTTCCGGCGACCTGGATCTTCTCGGCTAAGGGGACGACCTCGGTTGCGAGCAGGTCAAACGGTTCCAGATCATAGACGTTTTGCAGGCTGAAGATGGCCTGGTCGATGCCCATTTCTGCCAGTTGCGCGAGCTCCGCGAGCAGAGCCGAGGGTGTGGTCGAGCCGTCGCGCCCATCGCGCGTGAGGCGATATGAGGAGAGCGTAGTTTTTTCGATCTCTTCATAGGGCCTACCTACATCCTGGCAATGCTGGCGCAGCACTTCCAGCTTCTGGCGCAGCACATCTTTCGGAAAACGCGCGAAGAGGTTGCAGGCGTCGGCATACTGGGCAACGAGACGCAGCGTTTTGCGCTCACCACCGCCGCCGATCAGGATAGGCGGGTGCGGCTTTTGCACAGGCCGTGGCGAAGTCAGCGGGCGCTCCAGGTGGTAATATCTCCCGTTGTACGGTTTTTCATCGCCGGCCCACATCTGGTGGGCGATCTGCAATGTTTCTTCCAGGCGCCGGAAACGTTCGGCAAGCGGCGGAAAGGGCACGCCCAGGCCACGATGCTCTTCTTCGTTCCATGCAGCGCCGATGCCAAGGTAGGCCCGGCCATGCGAAAGAACATCGAGGGTCGTGGCGGTTTTTACGAGGATACCCGGGTGACGATAGGTGACGCCTGTCACCATCGTCCCCAACCTGATGTGGTTGGTTCGCCCGGCGGCAAATGCGAGCGCGCTCCAGCCCTCGAGCATCTCGTTCTCGGCGGGACCGACTCCCCGAATCTGAAAGAAGTGATCCATCACCCACAAGCTATAGAGACCCGCGCGGTCCGCGCGTTGGGCTATCAACCCGAAGGTATCGCCTAACTGATCCTGTCCGTTTGGCCATGTAAAGTTTGGAATTTGTAATCCAAGTCGCATGAAGTTATGTTCTCCAATTCATCAAGAACGTGCGGAACCCTGTTACTTACTTTTCCATAGTTATTATAGACAGGAAAGTAGGTGATGACAAGGTGAAGCATGATGCGAGCGACCCGCTACTTGTCTGCTATGCTACAATAATCAACATATGTCGCACGAGGAGAAAATGCACTGATTATGACACAGACCGATCATCGTCTCGAAGAGGAGTCAAGGGCGCCAGCCGGATACGACGCGCCTGCGTTTTGCCCCCAGTCCCACAGGGTATCAGCATATCGGCGGGTTCCGTACCGCGCTGTTTAGCTGGCTGTACGCGCGTCATACCGGAGGTAAGTTTGTACTGCGTATAGAAGACACCGACATTGCGCGCACGATACACGACGCGGTTGATGACACCTTGCAGGGATTTGCCTGGCTTGGCATGGATGTGGATGAAGGGCCGATCGTCGGCGGTCCTTTCGGGCCCTATTACCAGACGCAGCGCAGGGCGCTCTACCATCGCTACGCTTACCAGTTGATCGCGTCGGGGCACGCCTATCGCTGCTACTGCACGCCGGAGCGGCTCGCGCAGGTGCGCAAGGAGCAGATGGCGCAGAAATTGCCACCGCGCTACGACCGCCGCTGCCGCTACCTGAGCGAGGAGGAGCGCGCGGCCAACGATGCCGAGGGTCTGACGTGGACGGTGCGCTTCGCCATGCCGCTCGAGGGAGAAACGGTGCTGCATGACGAACTGCACGGCGACATCAGCTTCAAGAACGCCGATATCGATGATTTCATCGTCCTGAAATCGGACGGGTTGCCGACCTACCATCTCGCGCATATCGTCGACGACCACCTGATGGAGATCACACATCTGCTGCGCGCCGAGGAGTGGATTTCCAGCGCACCGCGCCACATCCAAATCTGGAAGGCGCTGGGCTGGGAGCCGCCGCTGTTCTACCACGTGCCGGACGTGCTGGGCAAGGATAAAAAGAAGCTGAGCAAACGCCACAACGCGCCATCGTGGAGGAATTTCCGGGAGCAGGGCTTCCTGCCGGAGGCTGTCTTCAACTTCCTGGCTTTGATCGGCTGGTCGTACGATGACAAGACCGAAATTTTTACGCGCGAAGAACTGATCAAGGTATTCACGTTGGATCGTATCGGCGTGGCAGGCGGGATATACGACGCGGAGAAGCTGGCGTGGATGAACGGCGTCTACATTCGAAGACTCTCGCTCGAGGAGTTTACGCTGCGCACACTGCCCTATATGGAGCGGCCAGAGGCCGAGGGGGGGCTGCCGGACAGCGTCGCTCGCCCGCTCGACATCGACTACGCCAGCCGCGTACTCGCGCTGGAGCAGGAGCGCCTGCGCATGCTGGGAGAAGCCGCCCACGCGGTATCGTTCTTCTACATTGACGATGTCACCTACGAGACACCCCTGCTGATCCAGAAAGGCATGGACGCGGAGCGCACGCGCGACTCGCTCATTCGCGCGTTAGAGCTGCTCAACGGGCTGGAGTTGTGGGATCACGACGCCATGGAGGGTCCCATGCGCGCGCTGGCTGAGGAGCTCGGCCTGAAACCCGGACAGCTTTTCGGCTCCGTGCGAGTGGCCGTCAGCGGACGCACGGCTACGCCCCCACTCTTCGCTATGTTGGAGGTGCTGGGGCGCGAACGCACGCTGCGGCGCATCGAGCGAGCCATCGAGCGGCTTTCTTAGTGGAGTAAATGATGACCCAGCGTGATTATATTCTAAGGATAGCGGAGCAGGTGGGACGCGTGCTGGCGCGGGTACTCTACGACAGGGAGCAAGAGGATTACCAGGGCGCGCACGAATTCATCGAGGAGCAATTCCGGCAGATGCTCGGCATGGGCGGCGGGTTCGTTCATTCTGCCCCGGAGGAGACGCTGCTGGCGATGCTCACCTCGATGGGGGTGATCGACACGGAAAAATGCTGGCTACTGGCGACGCTGCTCAAGGCCGACGGAGAGGTCTACGAAGCGCAGGAAGACGAAAACAACAGCTACTACAGCTACCTCAAAGCGATCAATCTGTTTCTTGCCGTGCTGACGAGCGACGGAGAGTTGCACCGCCTCGACCCCGTACCAGAGGTGGAGGGCCTGCTCTACAAGCTCTCTAACTACGACCTGCCGGGCCGCACGAAAACCCTGCTTTTCCGCTACTTTGAACAAACGGGCAGTTTCGCCAACGCCGAGAATACACTGTACGAACTGCTCGATGCCGATCCAGAGGATCGAGAGATACTGGAGAGCGGGAGAGCGTTTTACCGGCGGCTGCTGCACCAAAGTGATGCAGCGCTGACGGCCGGCGGCCTGACGCGTGACGAGGTTGAGGATGGCCTAATGAAGCTGATGCGCATGGGTTGAGAAGGAGTTCGCGAGTGTCATCCGTCAAATCCCCGCAGGTTGCTCGTTCTACTATCGTTGATACCTGGCGCTGGCTGTGGCCCGATGTGCTGATGCGCATTCTCCCGCTTGGAATTATCCCGTTCCTCTATATCGCCGTGTTTCATTTGCCGCTTGCTTTCCTGGGATTGACACTGCACGACTGGCCTCAGCAGTTGGTGATCGGCCTGCTGGTTGGCATCGCCATGACCGTCTTCGCCGTGCTCTATCGCATGCTGGTCGTTGGCCCCTGGTTTCGCCGGCCGACGCCTGGCGACCACGCGCTGCAGGGCTTCTTCTACCTGTTCATCAATGGGCCGGTGGAGGAGCTGTTCTTCAGAGGCTTCCTGCTGGCGGTGGTGACGCAGTGGACGGGCTGGGTCGGCTGGGGACTGCTCGTCAGCTTCGGCTCTTACACGCTCTATCATCGCCTGGGGAAGTGGAACTGGCGCAGTGTCGGTGGGGTCGGATTGGCCGGGCTGGTGTTCAGCTTCCTCTATGTGGCGCAGCCCGAACCACGCTCGCTGCTGGCTGTCGTCATCGTGCATGGGCTGACCACGTGGGGCTTTCTCAGCCTGGGGGACGAGGTGATGTATCGCGTGTGGAAACGGCGGCAGGCGAGATAGATTTCGCTCGTTCAAACGTTTATATAAGAGTGATAACATCAATTGCTATCGGGCGATGATATTTTCTCCTGCTTCGTATTACTTAATAGGGCGAGAAATGCCGGTGTGCCCTGGCACTTCATTCCTAAATTTCGTTACTATCGAATGTGCTAATCGTCTGGCAATAAAGTATGTACATGTAAAGCATCTTGCAAGATGGCTTCCCTGCATTTATTTTTGTGTGAATGGAGCATTCGTGGATGTAAACCCGGGCCGATAAATCGGCGGTGGCCACGATAAATCGGGCCCTACGAATTATATGGATTTAGCGAGGGCTCCATTGAGTTGGAGGAACTTTCTTTGAACATTCTTGTGACCGGCGGGGCTGGATTTATTGGCTCTCATCTATGCGCACGATTGTTGGAAGAGGGGCATCGTGTACTCTGCGTTGATAATCTCTTGACAGGTGCCGAACGCAATATCGAGCCATTACGGACTCATCCGAACTTTTCTTTTGAGCGGCGCGATGTGACAAAGCCGTTTCAATTTGAGGCCGACGTGATCTACCACATGGCCAGCCCGGCCAGCCCGGTGGGCTATATGGAGCACCCGGTCGAAACGATCCTGGTCAATAGCTATGCAACCTACTTGATGCTGGAGCAGGCGCGCGAGCAAAAGGCCATGTTTCTGTATTCTTCGACTTCCGAGGCGTATGGGGACCCGCAGGAGCACCCACAGCGCGAGGACTACTGGGGCCACGTCAATCCCATCGGGCCGCGCGCATGTTATGACGAGAGCAAGCGCCTGGGAGAAACGCTGACGATGGAATATTATCGTCGCTATCAGGTCGACGCGCGCATCGTGCGCATCTTCAACACATATGGTCCTAACAGCCAGTTGGAGGATGGCCGCATGATCCCGAATTTCATCATGCAGGCGCTGCGAAACGAGCCGCTGACAATCTATGGCAACGGCAGCCAGACACGCAGCATCTGCTACGTGAGTGACCTGGTGGATGGGCTTGTGCGGGCTATGTTTACGCCAGATACGGCTGGCGAAGTATACAATCTTGGCAGTACCGACGAGCACACTGTGCTGGAATACGCGCAGTTCATCATCAAGTTGTGCAATGCCTCGTCGCCGCTGATCTACGAACCTGGCCGCATCGACGACCCAGAACGCCGCCGACCCGATATCAGCAAAGCGCAGCAAGCGCTGGGCTGGCAGCCGCATGTGAGTATGAAGGAGGGTTTGCGCCGCACCATCGACTGGTTCAGCAAACAACTTCCGCACCTGACAACCGTTGCTTGAGTAGAGCGTGAGAAACTTATAATGCGCATCAGTAGTCCCGATACGAGTGGCTTGCCAGCAACCCACCGCGATTTCTGGCCGAGCATGACCTACCGTTCAGCACGCAGATACATCACGTTGCCGAACGTGATCGGCGCTATCGGGTGCGCGGCGCTACTGTTTATGTTGCTGGTGCTGCCCCTACCCTGGGACCTGCGCCTGCCGCTTTACCTGGCGGCCCTGGTCTGGACAATTCTGCGCCCCCGTGTCGCGCTTTACCTGATGACCTTCTGCATTCCCTGGGGATCGCTGGATTATATCAACTTGAGCACGCTACGCCTGGACAGCGCCGACATTTTAGTCGTGTTTCTGGTGGTGGGCTGGCTCATGCAGTGGGTGTTGCCTACGCAGATGAGGGCGCAACAGCGCGAAGAAGTGCAGGTTCCCAGGTACCTTGCGCTGGCGCTGCTGGCGCTGCTGGCAACCATGCTGCTCTCTACGGTTGTCGCCATCAACGTTAAAGACAGCCTGAAAGAGATCAGCAAATGGTTAGAGGTGCTGGCGATTGTGCTGATAGGCAGCCAGTACCTGAAGACACGCCGCCAGATCTGGGCAATCGTCGTGCTGATCATTGTAGCCGGCATTACGCAAGCCATCTTTGGATACTTTCAGGCGGGTTTTAACCTCGGCCCGCAGTCCTTCATTCGCGGCGCCAGCCTGCGGGTTTACGGCACTTTCGATCAACCGAACCCATTCGCGGCCTACATCAATATGCCCCTGAGCATTGCCATAGCGCTCGCGCTGCTGGCACGCGACCGACTGACGCGCCTGCTGGCGGGAGTAAGCGCTGTAATGCTGGGCTACGCACTGCTGCTTTCGCAATCGCGCGGGGGAGAAATCGCGCTGATAGCGGCGCTGGCTTTCATCGTACTCGTTGGTATGCCGCGAATGCGAACCCTGATGCGGCTCGGGATCGTAGCCATACTGGCAGGGATTGAAGCCGCGCTGCTCGGTTTCCTGCCATCTTCGCTCTATACTACCGGCCTCAAATTTCTCGGGCTGGTACAAATTTCACTTTCCAGTCCAAGCGCCCAGGACTATTCGACGGCCGAGCGTCTTGCCCACTGGATTGCCGGCCTGCACATGTACTTCGACCATCCGCTGCTCGGTGTGGGCATCGGCAACTATCCCGACGCTTACGCTCCCTACCACGTGACCATCTTCCTCGATCCATTAGGGCACGCGCATAACTATTATATAAATATAGCCGCCGAAATGGGTACAATCGGGCTGGTGGTTTACCTGCTATTCGTGCTGGCCCTTTTTGTCCTCGGCGCGCACACCATCCTGCACATCTCGCGGCGATACCAGCAGGAACTGGAACGAGTAAAGGCACAGCCAGCAAAGGAGAGGCCGGTAGTCCAGGCGCCGATTGGGGCGAGGAATAAGTTAGCCCTCCTGCTGCGGCCCGTGAGCATGCTTCGGGCTTACCGGAGCGTTTCGCCGCTGGAGCAACTGCGACAACTCGCTAATGATCGAGCGCTGGCTATCGGGCTGGTTGCCGCGCTCGTCACCGTCGCGGTACATAATCTTGTTGACGATGTGTACGTACATAGCCTGACGAACCTCATCGCGTTACTCCTGATTGTGCTTATCCGTCTAGAGAGAGTAACGCCAAGCATAGAACAACAGGCGTCTTATGGAGGATAAGTTGATTACTCAGAATCCCGGTAGTGCTTCTACAGAAATCAGATTCAATTGAAACCGATAGCCAATCATTAGAGGTCGAGAAGAAGACGGCTGAATTACTGAACCAGGATGCCAACCCGGACTCAGAGATCAGCCAGAGCCAGCTCTCCATAGGGAGACGGCTGCTCAACTGGCGCACGCTTATACCACTGGTAATTGTATTCGCGGCCCTGGCCTACTTCGCAAAGCAGTCCAACATCAACCCCCAGCAAACCTGGGCAGCGCTGCGCAGCGCAAATGTGCTCTTGCTGCTGGCCGCTTTTCTCATCTATTATCTCTCGTTTCCCATTCGCACACTGCGCTGGCGCATCCTGCTTCAAAATGTTGGCTATACGAAGTCTAAAGGAGTGAAACTGCCGCAATTTCCGAAGCTGCTGGAAATTCTCTATATCTCCTGGTTTGCCAATGTGATCGTTCCCGCCAAGCTGGGCGACCTGTACCGCGCCTACCTGCTGCGCAAGGAAACCGACCTGCCGACATCGCGCACATTCGGCACGGTGCTGGCCGAGCGCCTGCTCGATCTGATCGTGCTCCTGCTGCTCTTTATCCCGGCAGTTATCATCAGTCTGCACGAAAACCTGCCTTCGCAACTGCAAACGGGCCTGAAGGTCACGCTGGCGCTGGTGGTTCTCGGCATTGCCGGGCTGTTCGTGCTGCGCCTGTTTCCAACTAAGATCGCCCGGCTGGTGCCGGAGCGCTTCCGAGGCCATTATAACCATTTCCAGCAAGGCACGCTCGGCTCTTTCCGGCGCGTCCCAACGCTGAGTGCGCTAACCGTAGCGGTGTGGACATGTGAGTCGGCCCGCTTCTTGCTCGTGGCGCTGGCCTTCAACCTGATCGGCGGTGACCCGCTGCACGTCGTGACAGCCGCGCTTTTCATCGCACTCGGCGAGGCGCTGCTGACAGTAGTGCCCTTCACAAGCGGTGGTATCGGACTGGTCGAGGGAGGGATGCTGGCCATGATCGCGCTGTTCAGCTCGAATCATAACCTGGCGGCAGCGGCAATCCTGTCAGATCGAGCCATCAGCCTGTTCAGCATCTTGATTATCGGCTTCATCGTCTTCATGGTCGCTTTTGGACGTGATACCCGCAGGACAGCAAAGCAGGCGAAAAGCCGCTAACGGCGTTATGCAAACACCACCTGTCTCAATCGATTGCTACATCAACCAGGACGCCGAACGCGAGGATGTCCTCAAGCGTGTCATCGCCGCCGGGCTGCCGGAGCAAGTGGCGGAGCAGACCTTGCAGGCAGCCGGCCTTGACGGGCCAGAGGGAACTCTCCAATCCTATAGTCTCTCGCTGGTCATCACAGGCGATGATGAGATACAGGCCTTGAACAGGCAGTACCGGAAGCAAGATAAACCGACGGATGTGCTATCCTTCCCGTTGCTCGATAGGCCGCTGGTCGTTGCGCCCACCGACCAGCTCTGGCCGCCCTCAGAAGATGGGTGGGAGAAGAAGGCAGGGAGCGAGGAGGTCAAAGGCGGCGAAGCGCGCCCGTCGTTTATCACGCCCGCCGAACTGGCTACGAACCTGGGCGACATCGTGATCTCCTGGCCAACCGTGGCCCGGCAAGCTGCGCGGGCGGGACACCAACCGGCCTATGAGTTATTGTACCTGCTGTCGCACGGCATCCTGCACCTGGTGGGATACGATGACGAGACCGAGGCCGGTTACGAGGCGATGGTGCGTATACAGGAAGCGGTGATGCGCCTGGTGGCGTGGGAATCTTCCACCGGATGAATGCACGATGAGTACGGAGCCACCCTCACAAAGACCCATGGGCACGTGGGCAAAGTTTATCGCGGGATTCGGTTATGCCTTTAGCGGCCTGTGGTACGCGCTGCGCACTCAGGTCAATATGCTGGTACATCTCACACTCGCTATCCTGGCCATCGTCCTCGGCATCATCCTGCGCATCAGCGCCGTAGAGTTCGCCCTGGTTTTTGTCGCGATAGCGGGCGTTCTCATCGCTGAGCTCTTCAATACCGTTATCGAACTCACCGTTGACCTGGCCTCACCTGACTATCATCCCCTGGCAAAACGCGCGAAGGATGTGGCGGCAGGGGCAGTGCTGCTGAGCGCCATGCTCGCCGTCGTGATCGCGCTGTTTGTGTATGTGCCGCATTTGTGGAATTTGCTCAGGAGGTAAGGATAGGCACAGAAAGATATGCGCGAAGGTGCACAGGTCAGTGCCCGGGCGACCGCAAGGGTGCGCCCTGCTGGATTGCACTTTATGTGTCATTCGCCAGCACAGTCTTACAAAGAACGGGCCTGGGGAGGCACTTGCGGTCGCCTTTGAGCTTTACTTTACGCGGGAGGCGTACTGGCCGGTGCGGGTGTCGATGCGGATTTTGTCGCCCGGGTTGACGAAGAGGGGGACGTTGATGACCGCGCCGGTTTCCAGGGTGGCCGGCTTGGTGACGTTGTTGGCGGTATCGCCGCGTACGCCCGGTTCGGCGCTTTCGACCGTTAATTCCAGGAAGTTCGGCAATTCGGCGGCGACGATTGTCTCGGTATCGCTATCGACCAGGAGTTCGATGACATCCTGCTCTTTGAGGAAGCGTACAGTATCGCCCAGCATGGATTTCGGTATGGGCTGCTGATCGAAGGTTTCGGTATTCATGAAGATGTAGTCGTCGCCATCGACGTAGAGGAATTGCCAGTTCTGGTGTTCGACGCGTACGGCATCTATTTCCTCGCCGGCGCGGAAGCGCTGCTCGATAACGCGGCCCGTGCGCAAATTCTTGAGGTTCGCACGTACAAATGCGCGCCAGTTTCCAGGGCTGACGTGGTGGAACTCGGTGACTGTGTACAAATCGCCGTTATAGCGGATAACCATCCCGTTATAAAAATCTGCTGTGGTTGTTGCACCCAATGGAGTGAACTCCTTCCTTTTCTTCAAAACAACAGAACATCACATCATTTGATGAGAAAGCATCACAAAGAAGTGGAAACGTGCTTAGCACCTACAGATTGTAAACGAAGAGAGCGCAATCTGTCAAAGCATGTGATAGAGGGTCTATATCGTTTGGGGGGAAAGAGGGCGACCCAAGGGTCCCCACTCTACTCCACTCCACTCCCGCCCTTACGGGAATTCCCCCGCAAGGACGGAGGGCTCGGCAGGCAAGGTAACATCAATTATCAGAGGTAGACATCATCTTAATGCTCTATCCTGAGCAGGAGTAATATATGTTTGTTTGCGGATCAACTTCATTGTTATCGACCTCTTGAAGCAGACATGCAACTTCGCAAAGGTTTTTATATAAAGCCTATGCCAGCATTTTTGAAAGATAAGCGGTCTGCTCGGTAAACTTCAACAGGCGTTTCTTTTTGAGGTTTTCGCGAATGATCCAGGTGATATCGGGGTCTCCCCACGAGGCGCATTCGCGCAGCAGGGCGAAACCGGCTTCGGGTAGGGCAGCGGCGGCTACGCTGAGAGTATAGCTTAATCCCTGGCGGAGGGTGCGCACATCTTCGCGCTTGCGTTCTGATAGGGGGATTTCGTGGAAGCGGCGCACGACAATGGCCTGTATCTCCAGCGCGGACTCTTTCATGGCGGCCGATTGCAGCAGGCGGGGCTCGGCGACGGCCGCGACGCAGGCGCGCTGTTGCAGGTAATCTCCTGTGCTCGCAAGGCTCAGCAAGTAGGCGAGTGTCAATTCCGGGGCGGCGACAAGCAGATGCTGGTAGGCCGTCGCTACGCCTTCGCGCACGCGCCAGGATGTACTGCGGGCGAGCCGCGAGAGCAAGTCGCACACGTCGGATGCCCAGTCCAGGTGGGCGGCGGCGCACGCGCCCATGGCCACCACGCCGCACAACGCCACGAACTCGGCAGGCGAATTGCTTTCCACCGCCAGCGCATCCCGAGTGAGGGAACGCAGGACTTCCTGCACCTGGTGGGCGCGCCTGGTTGTCATGGAGGCCAGCTCGTCGCTCAGTTCGCCCACCAGCCCCAGGTTGGCGCGCGGGCCGGGCAGGTGACTCTGTTCGCGCAGGAAAAACTCGAGCGGTCGGGTATTATTTATCAAGGCCCGCTCTACGAGGGCGGGCAGCGTTTCGTGCATTATGATACTTCCTTATGATTGCTTTTTTTCTGATTTCGTTTCCTTTTGTCTGGCTTTACTTATTTTATCATACGCATTATCCCTGCCATTCTAGGGCTTTGGAGGCAGTGTTGTCGAGACCAGCAGACTGGCCGATCAATCGGCGGTGGGCGCGGTAAACCGGCCCCTACTCTGGCTTGACAGTTTTTTGTCCACAACTTTTTCATATATCCTTTTTCAAACCATAACATTGACGTTAACGGTAATGTTATGGTATACTATATGCAGACCCCAGATTGGCGTTATGTTTTGTTTTCTTTGAGGGATTTGAGATTTATGCTTGCGACGAATGAAAAGGAATTTACCCCTGGCGCAGAGGCAGGCTACGCATATTCTATAGAGCAGGTCGCGGCGCTGACGGGTCTGACCAAGCGCACGCTGCGGTATTACGAGGAAGTCGGGCTGCTGCCGCCCACCGGCCGGACAGAGGGGAACTACCGGCGTTATAGCGACGAGGATGTCAGGCGGCTGGAACGCATCAAGAGGCTGCGTGACCTGCTGGGGTTCACCCTGGCGGAAATCCGCGAGATATTGGAGACTGAGGATGAGCGCGGCTTGTTGCAAGAGGCTTACCGGCACGCAAGCGAGGTCGCGGCGAAGATCGCGCAGCTTGACCGAGGCGATGAACTCATCCGCAAACAACTTCAGTTGATCGAGCAGAAAATTGAGGGATTGGAGCAAATGCGGGCATCGCTCTCGCAGCAAATCGAGGGCCATGCTCGCAAGCGCGCAGATTTGCAGAGGCGGAATTCGGGGGAAACATCGGAATAATCATTAATATATTGACAATAACTAGATTGGACTTATATGAAATCAATTACTTCCAGTAAGCAGGGACAGGTGGTTTCTGAGGTGATCTCTGGAGAGGAGCAGCAGGCCACGCAGCAAAAGAGGGGCCTGCTGCGAACATTTATAGCCCTGCGACACCGCAACTACAGGTTGTTCTTTTTCGGTCAGATGATTTCGTTGATCGGAACATGGATGCAGACAACGGCACAGGCGTGGCTGGTGCTGGAAATGACACACAGCGCCTGGCTGCTTGGACTGGTGGGCGCGCTGCAATTCCTGCCGGTAATGGTGCTTTCACTCTTCGGCGGTGTGCTGGCAGACCGGTTACCTAAACGAACCGCGCTGCTCTTTACGCAATCATCCGCTCTTATTCAGGCGACCGTAATGTGGATACTGGTTGCGACGGGAACCGTACAAATCTGGCACATCATGGTCCTGGCAGCGCTGTTAGGGCTGACCAACTCGCTCGATATGCCCACTCGGCAAGCGTTCGTGGTTGAGATGGTCGGACGAGAAGATCTGCCGAACGGCGTCGCGCTCAACTCGTCGATCTTCAACATGGCGCGTGTGCTGGGGCCCGGTCTGGGCGGCTTGATGATCGCCTGGCTAGGTGTCGCGCCGCTCTTCCTGCTGAACGCCATCAGTTTCATTGCCGTCATCATCGGACTGATTATGATCGATCAGAAGCAGTTATTCGCCCTACCGACCTCGCGGAGCGATGGCGGCAAGCTGAGCACCTTGCAGAGTGTGCGCGAGGGGTTGTCCTATGTCTGGCATGTCCCTTCCGTCCTGCTGGTTATCGGCGTGATCGGAGTGATCTCGCTGTTCGGCATCAATTTCAACGTGATGCTGCCCCTGTTCGCAACCAGCGTACTGCACTCGGGAGCGACCGGCTTCGGCTTCATCTCATCGGCCTTCGGGCTCGGGTCGCTGCTCTCGGCGCTGTGGATCGCCTGGGGCAATCATAAGCCGAGCATGCGCTACATGCTGGTCGCAGCACTCCTGTTCTGTATCCTCGAGATCGCTTTCGCGCTTTCGCAGACCTACGCGCTCTCGTTAGTCTTGATTGCCAGCGTCGGATTCGCGCAGATCGCACTGTCAGCCACCGCCAACACAACGCTGCAAATGGTCGCACCAAATCACCTGCGTGGCAGGGTGATGAGCGTCTATATGATGGTGTTCGCAGGCAGCGTGCCGCTGGGCAACATCTTCGCGGGTGGACTGGCGAACCTGTACGGCGCGCCGATCTCGCTGCTGATTGGAGGCGGCTTGAGCCTGGTAGCGGCTATTGCGGGCTGGTTTATGCGCAAGCCAGCGGAGAAAAGCCTTGCAGAGTCAACCAAAGCTCTCCTTGTCGAATAACTGGGGCGTGTTGCCGCTCAGGATTGCCGATCAGCAGCAACTCATCGACCACAGCGAACGTCAGCTCGCGGAAGCCATTCAAGGAGGACCGGCCGCCTCAGCCAGGCTGTCCTGGTCGCAGGCCGAAGGCGAGGCACTGGTGCTGGGCTTCTCGCAAAAACCAGGCGTGGTGAACGAGGTGGAGATAGAGCGCAGGCCGCTGCCCATCTACCACCGGCGCGCCGGCGGCACAGCCGTGCTGGTGGGCCCGCACCTGCTCGGCCTGGATGTGTTCTTGCCGGCAGGGCACCCCTTGATTCTAGCGGACGTGGTGGAGAGCTACCGATGGCTGGGTGAAACCTGGGTGGACGCGCTGCGGCTACTCGGCGTTGAAACGCGGGCCGTCTCACCCACCGAGGCACATGCACAGCGCGATTTGTTGAAACAGGCAGCAACGCGGGAGCGTGAAACTATCCTGCGGCGGGCCTGTTATGGCGCACTCTCACCTTATGAAGTAGTCGCGGTGCAGCGCAAAGTTGTCGGGCTGGATATGATCCGGCGCAGGGCAGGCTCGCTGCTCCAGGCGGGCCTGCTGCTGCGCTGGGACACGGAGCGGCTGGCGATGCTACTCGGGCACTCCCCCGAAGAGCAGGAGGTGCTGCGCGTGGGACTGCGCGAGCGAGCTATAGGGCTGGATGAGCTTGCCGGCAGAGAGGTTGGGGCAGAAGAGGCGATGCGAGCCTTCGAGCGGGCAATGGGCGACGTGGGCTCTATGTCGCAAAGAAACGTCTGAGCCTACAGCAAATCACGAACCCGCGGATCACGGATTCCAGACCTCGGTGATCGTATGTTCGGGATCACCAGAGCCATAGTAGCCAACGGCCCAGAGCTGATGGGAGCCAGGAACTAGCGCCACACCGGTGAGGTAGTTGCTGCCACTCTGTCCCGGATTCTGGCCCTGGACCATGCTCCACTGCGAACCGTTCCATTGTTCGATCAGCGTTTTGCCCTGCTCAGGATAGGAGCGAGGAGCAGCACCGACAGCCCAGACATCTGTATCCGAGGTCGCCACTACCTGAGAGAGCTGGTTGTTGTTGGCAGAGGCGTCGTTCGGGCTGGGTACGATGGTCCAGCGCGAACCGTTCCAGCGTTCGATCAGCGTTTGCTCCGTATGGCTGTTGATACTGGCAATATTGGACCAGCCCACTGCCCAGATGTCATTGGGCGAGGCGGCTGCTATCCCGGTCAGATTGTTGTATGGTGACCCGGTGATCGGGTTTGTAACGATGCTCCATTGGCTGCCATTCCAGCGCTCGATCAATGGGTTCTGGGTATTTCCATTGGATGCACCACCGAAGGAGAAACCCACCGCCCAGATATTGTTCGCCGAGACCGCCGTAACTCCGTTAAGGGAATTCGAGTAGGAGCCGGTGGCTGGAGTCTTGACGACGCTCCATTGGCTACCATTCCAATGCTCGACCAGCGCATCGACAAGCAGGAATCCCTGACTGATGGTCTGCTGGCTGACCTGGTGGCTCACGGAGTAGCCCACCGCCCAGACATCTTTGGGCGAGACAACCGCTACCGCGTTCAGTACGTTGATAGTTAATACAACCCCGTTGGGCAGCTTCGCCGTCGTTCCAGGATTTGGGCTTGGAACGATAGCCCACTGCGAGCCGTTCCAGTGCTCGATTAATGTGTGAGAATCCGCGAGGAATGGGGAAAGGTTAACGCTGGGACCGCTGTCGGTGGCGTAACCCACTGCCCAGATATCATCGGGTGAGGCCGCTGCTACGCCGTTGAGAACATTCAGTGTGAACTGAGTATTTGGACTAGGGACAACGCTCCAGAGGGTGCCGCTCCAGTGCTCGATCAACGTCTGTCCGATGCTGGGATCGCTGCTGTTTGAGAATCCTCCTACCGCCCAGATATTGTTGGCTGATAGGGCAGCCACGGCATTCAGGCCGTTCCTCATCGCTCCCCGATTTGGGGTAGGAATAGCGGTCCAGCCCCTGCCCGGGGTTGGATGTGATGTAACGGTCGATTGTGAATGTCGAGAAGCAAGAAAGCCGAACAGAGCGCCAAGTAAGAGGCCTACAACCAGGATGACTGCCAGGATGCGGAAAAACAAGCCAGAATGAGGTATGTAACCGCGTGATGATACTGGAGCTGGTTTCATCGGCTCCTCTGCTTGCATATCAGAAGGATCGGGGGGCAATGACATTTTAACAGGCCTCCTCTCATTCGTGGAAAGAGCAAGGAGGGCTTCACACTGCCCTTACTCTTCCTCGCTATCTAAAGCACTCTTTCAGGCCGTGTTTATCGCTCGATCAATCGCTTTAATTATTAAAGACCAGGAAGTGCAGAAAGTCAAGCAGCCAACACCTTGACGGGATTCACCAAAATGTGCGATGAAGTAGATAAACGTTCTACAATAGAGAACAAACGACACGTCAACTCTACTACAAGAAAGGCTACCACATGGCAGATAGAAATGCACCAGGCGCGCTAGAAGTGATAAAGACGCCGGATTACGAGGCGATGGTGATCGGGGCGCATCCCGATGACGATGATTTTGGCGCGGCAGGCACGAGCGCGCTGTGGGCGAAACAAGGCAAGAAGATCGTATGGGTGGTGATGACCGATGGCGCGGAGGGCAGCGAGGTGCCCAGCCTGGTCGATACTGACCTTATGCTGGCGCGCGAGCAGGAGCAGCGCATGGCGTGCGAGGTGCTGGGCGTGCGAGCGGTCGAGTTCCTGCGCTTCCCAGACGGGCATCTCACAAATTCCGAGACGGCGCGCAAGGCGATCGTGCGCCTGATCCGGCAGTACCGCCCACGCGTGGTCTTCACGCATGACCCGACGCAGCATTTCTACGCGCCTGATCCCGACGAGAAACCGGAGGATACTGCTTACCTCAATCATCCAGACCACCGCGCCACCGGCAATATCGTGCTTGACGCCATCTTTCCAGCCGTTGGCAACCCGCGCTCCTATCGCGAGCTACTGGCCGAGGGACTCCCGCCGTACCAGGTCCACGAGCTATACCTGTTCTTCACCGGGCACGAGAATACCTACATCGACATCAGTGAGACCATTGAACTCAAGGCGAAGGGCTTGCAGTGCCATGTCACCCAATTTGGCCCCGAAGCTAACCTGCTCGAAATGCTGCAAAAATGGTGCGCTGAGACGGCGAAGGAGGCCAGGGAGAAGAAGGGCCTCGAAATGCAGTACGCCGAGAGCTTCCAGCGCATCAAGCTGTATGTGCCCAAAGAGGAGAAAAAAGAAGAGCAAGAGGAAACGGCTGAAGTGGCGCTTGAGGAATGAGAAATGTAGTGGCACCCCTCGCGGGTGCCATTTCATTTCATTTCGTTCAGGCCGGTGTGACGACGGCGGAGAAGCCGGCCCACCAGTTCATGAATTGCGCGCGAGTTAGCGAGGTACGGTTATAAAGCGATGAGTCGGCGAGGAAGACGCGGCTGCTGTTGCCTCCGACGACGACAACCAGGTGGCCACCGTCATACCTGGAGGGTGGCCAGCTTACTATGACCGGTTCGCCCTTGTTCGCGATAGAGATTACGGTGTCGAGCGAACGGCTGTAGCCCCAGTTGGTATTGAAGCCTAACAGGGTAGCAGTGCGCTGGATACCCACGTCCTCAACAAGACCTAACGCAGGGGTTATTTCGCCGATCGCAGCTTCTACCTTGAGCACATCGGCTATACGGTAGTGCTTCCCATAGGCATCGAACACCTCAGTCATGGCGGCGGTGGAACAGGCCGAATAAGCCCAGGTATTAAAGTCTTGAGTAGAATTGTACTGCGCAGGGTCTAGCTGGCTGATGCGCTTCAAGGCTTTCGACGCCCCGTAAAACTGCGGCGAGGGAGCGCTTTTCTGTTGTGTTTGCTGCGCCTGAGCACTATTGGCAAACCAGGTCGGGACTAATATGGCGTTGCGAGGGAAGACAGCATTGAAGGCGAATAGGCCCACGACGAATATCGAAACCAGCCCGATAATGAAGTAAGGCCAGGGGATGCGCTCGCCAGGGCCGCGCCTTCCCAGGCTCAGTCCGAATGCCGGCGCTGAGAAGGTCATGACGCGCGCGGCACGCGGGATCGCCTGCGTTGTAACTTGACGTCTATAGCGTGGATTTAAGATGGGTTCGGTATCGAGACTATGCCGGCGAGCGCTGGAATTGGCGGTGACTGCGCCGCGAGATTGTGATTTGAACGAGAGAAAGAAACCGGCCAAGGTGACAAGCAGCGCGAAGGCGAGCAACGTGACCAGCGTGAAGAGCATAAAGAGCAGCTCCTGGCAGGCTACCTGGAACGGTAAGCAGATAAGGGCGACGAATAAGTAGGACAAATATTCTAAAATTACGTCCTCAGTGGTAAATATACCACATGTGTTCGCAATATTCAACGATATATTGGGATATTTTGGGGCATTCATGTTGTCTTTAGCATAATTTCCTATTGGCTTGGATACTCCAGCCCAAAAAGCCATAGCAGAACATTTAATACGCCTCACCAACTCCTAAACTAATAAATTCCATCGAAGCTAACGAGAGCTTAATTTGCTAAAACTTCTAAATCATAACCAAACCTTAACCAAATTATCACTACTCTTTCCTCCTACTTTTCCATACTTCAACTATAATAGATTTGTACTTTCAAGTACGGTCACTTATCTTTATTAGTTTCTCCAACAGAAAGCAATATAGGTATTAGGTGGGGATAGTTATTTTGAATTCTATCAATCGTGATAGCCTTCTTCTATCACTTAGTGAATTACTGGCCGATTATCGTCAAGGCGAGATTTCTCCTATATCCCCCGCACATATAGATAGATGGCTGAGACAGTTCGATCCTCTTGAGCAGCCCATAATCTTAGTAGAAATGAACTCAATAATGCAGCGATTTTATTTCTCTAGAGTCCGTGTAAAGGAGTGCTTACGCAACTTTCTTAAAAATGATGTGATAAGATTCTCGTAATCCTTTAGAAGTATTGTCAAATATATGCTTCCTCAGCATTCTAAGCGTGGTATAGCCAAGGGCATTACTCCATTTATTTAAATATCATGGGGTATTTTGGGTTTGTATTGCATTTGCGGGATAACGTCCAATCTTTGGTTATATCGATGCTTGCATTATACGGAAGCCACCTTGATATCTGGCGACCCGTGGGATGGCGACCGCAAGGGTCGCCCACTGCACGATATTTGCCTTTGCTGTCGCCATGGCGATTACGCCAAGCTATGCGCGCCAAACTGGGTGCGCAGGACCTTTTTGTCGAATTTGCCGACGCCGGTTTTGGGGATGGCTTCTACGAAGACTACGTCGTCGGGGAGCCACCATTTGGCGACGCGGGGACGCAGGTAGTCGATGATCTCGTCTTTCGTGAGCTGGCCGGCGAAATCGGGTTTGGCGACGACGCAGGCGAGGGGGCGCTCGTCCCATTTGGGGTGTGGCACACCGATGACGCAGGCTTCCAGGACTTTTGGGTGGCCCATTATCAGGCTTTCGAGTTCGACGGACGAGATCCATTCGCCGCCGGACTTCACCAGGTCCTTGGTGCGGTCGACCAGTTGGATGATGCCGTCTTCGTTTACGACGGCCACGTCACCGGTGCGCAGCCATCCGTCGGCAAACTTCTCACCGGTGGCAGGGTCCTTAAAGTAGGCGCTGGCGATCCAGGGGCCGCGCACCTGCAGCTCGCCGAAGGTGGTATCGTCCCAGGGGACCTGCTCGCCGGTCTCGACGTTCATAATGCGGAACTCAACGCCCGGAACGATCGTGCCCTGCCTGGCGCGAATGCGGAACTGCTCTTCGATGGGCAGGTCGAGCTGGTCGCTGCGCAGTTTGGAGACCGAGCCAAGCGGCGAGGTTTCAGTCATGCCCCAGGCCTGGACGAGGTTCAGGTTCTTGCGCTGCAGGGCTTCGATCAGCGATTGCGGGACGGCTGAGCCTCCGCAGATGAGCATGCGCAGGGAAGACAGATCTACCGGCTCGCGCTCAAGCGCGTTCAGCACGCCGATCCAGATAGTCGGCACGCCTCCCGCGAACGTGACACGCTCGGACGACATCAGGTGGATCATGCGCAGGGGGTCCATGAAGCGGCCGGGCAGGACGAACTTCGCGCCCAGCATGATGCCGGAGTGAGGCAGGCCCCAGCAGTTGGCGTGGAACATCGGCACGATCGGCAGGATAACGTCGCGTTCGGAGAGCGCGAGGGAATCTGTCATGGCCGCAGCCATGGAATGCAGGAAGATGGAGCGGTGGCTATAGATCACACCCTTCGGATTGCCGGTCGTGCCGGACGTATAGCACATCGCGGCAGCAGCGTTCTCATCGAGCGCGGGCCAGTCTATCTTCTCGGGCTGTCCGGCGATGAAGCTTTCGTAGTCGATGGAGGACTGCAACTTGCCTGTGGCGCCCGGAGCTTCGCCCATGATGACATATTGCTTAACAGTCGGCAGTTTGTCGGCGAAGGATTCCAGGAGCGGCACCAGGTCGCCATCGACGAAGATGATTGAATCTTCGGCGTTATTGATGATGTACACCAGTTGTTCGGAGAAGAGGCGCATATTGAGCGTATGCAGGACAGCGCCGATGCAGGGGATGGCGAAATACAGCTCCAGGTGGCGATAGGTGTTCCAGCCAAGCGTGGCGATACGATCTCCCTGCTGCACGCCCGCAGCCAGCAGGGCATTGGCGAGCTGGACGGTGCGCCTGCCCCAGTCCCGGTAGGTGTAGCGATGCAGCCCATTATCCAGTTGGGTCACTATCTCTTTTCTCGGGAACAGGCTCACGGCGCGATTGTACGCATGTTGAAGCGTCAATGAAAACTCCATCATCAAGCCTTGCATGTAAATCCCTCCTGATATGCTGCGATGTGAGACGTAAACACGTCAATTCGAGAACAACAACCAGCTTTGTCGAGATGTTCTATTGTACAAACTGGAAGAGCATAAGCGCAAGTAATCTGAGGTTGCCGGAATAGCTCTTGCGATTCGTATCTCAAATGTATGGAATTCTCACTTAGCACACGTTTAAAATTAAAATTTGCTTATAAAATTGCTGAGACGTTCAAAACATATTGCTGTTCAGCTTTTGTCCTGTTATGCTGTAACAAATGAGGTAACAATAAGAGAGGAGCATGTCATGAAGTTGCAGAAGTACACCGGGCGGCCGCGCGGCCTGGCGGCAATGAGTCCCGAACGCCGCAAGGAGATTGCCAGTATGGGTGGGCGAACGTCCCAGGCGCGCGGCACGGCGCACCAGTGGACGGCGGAAGAAGCCTCGGCAGCCGGGAAGAAGGGCAGCGCACGCTATGCGGTGAAACGCATAGCGAATTAGTGATCGACGCCCTCGATGGTGGCGGCAACGTCTTTATTTCCATGCGCGGCTGCCCAGCGCAGCGCCTCTCCCGCCAGGTAGAGCGAGCCTGTGGCACAGACGAGGTCAGTCTTGTGCGCAAGATCGAGCGCGAGATCCATGGCGGCGCTGCTCTCTGCGGCGGCGTAGAGCTGCACTCGCGGGGCATGCTGCGCGAAGATCGCCTGTAAATCCTCGATAGCGGCGGCGCGTGGGTTCGCGACGCGCGTCAGCACGACGATATCGACGCCGCCCAGGGCCTGCGCGATCCCGGCCAGGTCTTTATCGCGCGAAACACTCAGCACCACGATGAGGCGATGGTATGTAAAGGAGGTTTGAAGGGCATCCAGCAACTTCTGCATCGAATTGGCGTTGTGCGCGCCATCAACCACTATCGTCGGCTCATGCCCGACTACCTCTATGCGAGCGGGCCAGTAGACGCTGCGGAACCCTTCACGTAAGTCAGCTTCTCCCCACGGCACACCCTTTTCGCGCAGCAGTTCAAGGGCAGCCAGAGCAAGCGCGGCATTTTCAAGCTGGTGCTGGCCCGCCAGGGGGATTTCCAGGCCGCGGTAGGTCTGCCCCGGCGCGTAGACTGTCAGGTGTTGATGCCCGGCGCTGCGTTCCTCCAGGGCGAAACGGTAGCTCACGCCGGGCAACACGCCGGCATCAACCTCGGCCTGGGCGGGGTCACCCGCGGCAGAACCGACGCGGATTAAGCGAGCGCGGCGCGCCTGACTGACCGCAGCGATGGCAAGCAGCGCCTCGGGGGGCCGGGCGGAGGTAACGACGAGACCATTTTCTTTGATGATGCCCGACTTCTCGGTGGCGATCTCCCGCAGGGTATTGCCCAGGATTTGCGTGTGATCGTAGCTGATCGAGGCGATGACCGAAACGAGCGGGTGGGTGACGTTCGTGGCATCCAGGCGGCCACCCAGCCCGACCTCAAGAACGCCGTGCTGCACACCCCGGCGAGCAAAGTAGAGAAAAGCAAGCGCAGTCGCAACCGCGTAGGTGTTGTATGGGCCGAACTCGCGCTGCTGCTCGATCTGTTCCACCTCCGCGCGTATCTCCGGCACGAGTTCGGCCACCTCCTGCTCGCTGATGAGCTGCCCGTTGACGCGTATACGCTCGCGGAAGGTGTGCAGGTCGGGCTGGGTATACAGGCCGGTGCGCAAGCCGGCCACACGCAGCACGCGCTCGATGTAGGCAGCAGTCGAGCCCTTGCCCTTCGTGCCGGCGATCAACGTGCAGTTGTAGCTCTGCTGGGGGTTGCCCAGGCGTTGCAGCAGACGCACCTCGCGGGGCAATTTTTCCGACGGGTCGCGTTGATACTGGCCGCCGCGCTCGTAATCGCTGAGGCCGTAGAGATAGGCCAGCGCATCTCGATAATTCATGGGTACTTGCTCTTTTCATCTCGCACAATTGCATCGGTCATTTTCACCACGCGCATCATCTCGAATACGTCGTGGACGCGCACGATATCGGCTCCCCGGGCTATTCCGAGGGCGACTGTGGCGGCTGTCCCTTCCAGGCGTTCGGCAGGTGGCAGGTCGCCCAGCACGCGGCCGATGGTTGACTTGCGCGACGTGCCGAGCAGGATGGGACGCCCCAGCGAGCGCAGCTCGCCCAGGCGATGCAGCAGGGCCAGGTTCTCCTGCGGAGTCGTGCCGAAACCGATGCCGGGATCGACGATGATGCGCTCCCAGGCCACGCCCGCCGACAGCGCGAGATCGATGCTGTGGGAGAGGAAGCGTATTACATCGCTGACGATCTCGCGTTTCTCGTAGCCACGCATATTGGCCATCAGCACAACCGGCACGCCTCGTTCGGATGCCAACGACGCCATTGCCGGGTCGCGCCTCAGCGCCCAGATATCGTTGATGAGCGAGGCTCCGGCATCCAGCGCCTGCCTTGCCACCTGTGCCTTATAGGTATCGATAGAAATGATGATCTCGCCCGGCAGGTTGGCATGCAGCGCCTGTATGACGGGGACGACGCGCGCCAGTTCTTCTCCGACGCTGACCGACGCGAAGTTGGGCCGCGTCGATTTGCCGCCGACATCGATCAGCAGCGCACCTGCCTCAACATAGCCGCGAGCTTGAGCAAGCGCACGGGCGACGATCTCCTCTGGCGGCAGCATCGTTTCGATGATGCCATCGCCGGAAAAGGAATCGGGCGTGACGTTGAGTATGCCCATCACGTAGGTCTGCCGGCCCCACTCGAGGCGGTGACCAGCCCAGGTTGTCGGCGGTAGTGGCGCAGGCATGGCGGTATATCCCTCATTATGCGCAGGGAGGGCAACACAAGCGTTCCCACCCATACAGGTACAATTATTCTTATGAAAGCCGGCCTACGACATAGGCAGCGACCTGCCGCGCCAGCACCATACTGGGCAGCACGCCGTGCGCGCCGAGACCCTCGATAGCAATACCTGGAGCGCCGCCTTCATCCAGGATGCGCAGGTGAGGAAGCAGGTCGGCGGCGACATACAGGTCTACCGCCCAGGTGTAGTCCGGCCTTCTCCCCGCCAGTTCAGGCACCCAACCGCGCGTGGCATCGGCCAGGCGCCGGTAGTAGGCGGCATCGTTGGCTGTGACGCCGGCATTGCCGTAACGCCCGCCGCTGACGCCCAGGCGCCCCTGTCCCGGTCGATAATCGGCGTAGGTGTAGGGCGAGGCATCCCAGAACAGCGGGAAATCCTCTGGAAAATCGGCGGCGAAGGCCAGGGCGTAGATGCGGGCGTTGGCTCCTACGACCGGTCCGACACAATTCACCAGCGCGCGCGCCTGTATGATAAAGCGACCATCGACATTCTCGCCATTAGCAGTATCACCTCCCGACAGCGTCACCTGCCAGCGCGCCGCAGACGCGTGGGACGAGATGGGTTCGTAATGCGTCACGAGCGCCTGTCCCGCGATCGATGACGCCGGGGGATTGACGCGCGCGCCGGGCCAGGTACGCCAGCAAGGTAAGCGGGTGAATGCGTCCCTCGTCTGGCAGCCACATGGCATTGATGAGCGGGCGAGTGTTCAGCCGGCCACAAGTGGCTTCGACGACCTGCGTGGGCGTCCACAGTTCGGCGCGCAGGCCTGCCTCGGTGCGCTGCTGTACCTCCCGCTCAAGTTTGTACGCTGCGCGCTTGCTCGTCGCCATATTGATCGCACCGGTCTTGCGGGCATAGAGCAGCGTTCCCGGCTCCAGCGCCTCGAGGATCAGGCGGTGAAAGATGGCTGTTGTTTCGGGATAGAACGAGCGCGCCGGATTGCCAGGTTGCATTTCTGAGAACGCCATGTTGACGCCGGGAGTAAATATCCCGGCGTTGCGGCCGGTCGCGCCAAAGCCGAGCATGGCCTCTTTCTCCAGCACCAGCACGCGCAGCGAGGCATCATGCTGGCTGATGGCAAGCGCAGCGCTCAGCCCGGCCACGCCTCCGCCGACGACGACTACATCGATGGGCTGCTGCGCTACCTCGCGCACAGGCGGCAGTTGCAGTTCGGCATAGGTGGCGGGATCAAGGTCGCTCCACCAGGGGATACTCTGCTGTAACGGTTGCTTCAAGTTGCTTGCGAGTGTTTTCGTGTTGGATGATGTATGCACCTTCAATGCCTCTACTATCACCTTCGTCAAAGATGATCTGATATGCCCAAGAGCAGATACCAAATGACAGTATACCGCAGAATGACACCGTATGTACGAACGAAACGAATGCTCTGCCTCATGTTTTGACCAGTAAATCTACTAGGTATAATTACTGAGACTAGGTATAATTACTGTACGTAATTACCCTACTATAATGTTATACTTTTATAAATCTCTTCTGTAAACAGGCAATCATTTCCCCCTCTTCCACCTGTTTCCGAGGCTTTTACACGGAATTTCTACTACAAAAGTTAGGCGCAACGAATGATGGAAGGCTATCTAGTTGGAGCAGGTATCGTCATCCTTCTAGCCGGTACGATTATATGCGCGCTCGTTATTCGCAACGTAAGGAGCCAACAACGGAGAAAAGCGATCGAGTCACTGGGCGAAAAACTCCGCCAATCTGAACTGGCGCTCGTCCGCTATGTCATGCTCAATCGCCAATGCTCGGAAGAAGTCGCTTATCAACGTCTTGCGACATTCGTCAAACTACATACTCCGTTTGATGATCATGACTTCGTCAGCAGGCTAGTAACACATAACAGGCAACGACTTCTAGAGAAGGCTCAGGAGATATTAGCTAGGGCTCCTGATGAGATCGATAAAATTTAGCCTCAGGATGAATTTTTTCTTTGGCCGCCGATAAACAGCAATGCTATACTATGTTATAGCAAGATCGTACCCGGATGACGCTATTCTCCACTCTAATTCGTATAAAAGATAAGATTTCTATGTAAGAGGCAGCATCACATGGGAAATAACCTTCAAAATACCGGGCAGATACGGGCGTACCGCCAGATTAACCAGTACACGCGCCGATGCCACGAATGCAACGAGGAGGCGCTGGGGCATTGCCCCGATTGCCACCAGGGGTTCTGCCAGGATCACTTTCCTAAGCAGCAGCATTCACCCTGCGCTGAAAAGCAGATGCGGCTGGCGCAGACGCAGGTGTGTTATATCTGCGGCGCGCAGGTCTATCCCGACCAGTGGTCACTTTCGCGCACCTCGCACTATATCGATGAATATCTGTGTCATGGCTGCGGGCGCCATGTCTGCGATGAGCTGCACACCCAGCGAAAAGCAGAACAGGTCAACGTGGTGCGCGAGGGCCTACGAGGGCACCGCTACCAGGTGACGACGCGCTATTGCAACCTGTGTGCCCCGTTGTATCGCATTGGCGGCATCAAAGGGCTGACGCGCTGGGTCGTCGTTGCCGGCACGCTAGTCGGGGCTATTTTCTTCCACTTGCATCCATAAGATATCAGGATATGACAACATCAACGTCCATCAAAACTACGCTTTCGCGCTACCAGCGAGAGATTCGCTATGCCATGAGTGCTGCGCTGCAGCACGTCGAAGGGATGTCAGCGGCCCCGGCGCGGAGGAGATGCCGGGATTTTACGGACAGATGCGCTATCACCTGGGCTGGGTCGACGCGGCTTTTGTGAGCGTCGCGGCCAATGCGGGAAACTGCTGCGCCCGACGCTGCTGCTGCTGGCCTACGAAGCCGCCGGGGCGAACGGTCTGAACGTGGAGGCAGACGGCAAACCCGGCGATTACCTGGCGCGCGCTTTGCCGGCGGCCGCCGCGCTGGAACTGACGCACAACTTCACCTTGATCCACGACGATATCGAGGATGGTGATGCTGAACGGCGCCACCGCCACGCTGTGGAAGCAATGGGGCATTCCACATGCCATCAATACAGGTGATGGTATGTTCGCGCTGGCCCGACTGATGCTGTTGGACGTAGTGGAGCAGGGCGTTGAAGCGACGATTGCCATCCGCCTGGGGCCGCGCTAGACCGTGCCTTCCTGGTAATGGGAGAAGGTCAATTTCTGGATATTAGCTTCGAGAAGCGCCTATCGTTCCCGGTCGCGCTATACGTGGATATGATTTGCCGCAAAACCGCCGAATTGATGGCGTGCGCAGCCGGGATGGGGGGTTTGCTGGGCACACGCGACGAGGAAACCATCCGGAGACTACGCAGCTTTGGGGAGGCAATGGGCATCGCTTTCCAGGTACGCGATGGTATGCTGGGCGTGTGGGCCACCAGCGAAGAGTCGGGCAAGTCCGCGGCGGGCGATATTTACCGGCGTAAGAAAAGCCTGCCAATTCTCCATGCCCTGGAACATGCAAACTCCCGTGACCAACGCATTTTACGCCAGGCCTATGGGCAGCAGGAGCCGGTTACAGCGGCCCAGGTGGAGGATATCCCCACGATCTTCGCCCGCACCGAGACCCGCACTTACTGCCGCGCATTTCTGGCAGAGCAGTGCTTAAGTGCCCGCAGCGAGCTGGCCAGCGTGCCACATGACGATAACGCGGTATCCGCACGCGCACTGCGGGATATGGAGACGCTGGTCGCATACGTCGAATCTGCCGACGAAGGCGTAAAGCACATGCCATCCCGCAATACTCAGTATCATGATGCGTCTCTATGCATAGATCAGGAGGCGTGTTGCCAGGCGTGGTATCCTGATTCGTCAGCCTATCGGGGTAATTCGTTCGTGAATATACGGAACGAGCATTCCTTCTGATCGAACTATATGGCGATTGTTTTCGCTGGCTTCTTGACGAAGGGGGTTACTTGTGAGAGCGCGGATGCTCACGACCATATTCCTGGTGAGCATTTTTTTGCTGGCGAGTTGCGCGAATTCACCTTCGCCGGCGGTTTCGCGACTATCAGGCGCAGGCTCGTATCAGCCGCCAACGAATACGCTGCCGATTAACTCCCCGGTTGTCACAACCGGGTGCGGGCATGCTTCACCGGTTCAGGCAGGGGTCAGCGTCAATATTACTATCGCGGTGAACCCGGCGGAGTCGGAAGGGAAAAGCACGCGCACTTTTTTACTCCATCTACCAAAGCAGTATGATGATACAAAGCCACTGGCGGTCATCCTGGCGTTTCACGGTCATGGCGGCAGCGCGGCGGGTATGGAGGCAGGCTCCGGCTTTTCGCCGCTGGCGGATCAGCAGCATTTCATCGCGGTCTACCCGCAGGGCTTGAACGAACAGTTCACCAATATATCGTTCTGGGCAGATATCGGGCAGATTGATTACGGTATCAATGATGTAGAATATGTCAGCGACCTGCTCAATTACTTGCAACGAACGTTCTGTGTGGACGCCCAGCGCATCTACGCGACCGGCTTCTCTAATGGTGGGGGAATGACGACACTGCTCGCCTGCCGATTGGCCGGGCGTATCGCGGCTTTCGCGCCCATGTCCGGAGATCACTTTGCTATCCCCGGCGGCTGTCATCCCGGACGACCTGTACCCATTCTTTACACGCACGGCAGCGCCGACCCCATTGTGCCTTATAACGGTAGCCCACCCGCTAAAAATCCCGACTGGCCCGTTCCCCCAGTTTTGCAATACTTACAGACCTGGGCAACGCGCGATGGTTGCTCAAGTGGCCCGACTATCTTTTTGCGACAGGCAGGGAAAGCTGGGCAACCAGGCGTGACGGGTATGCAGTGGACGGGATGCCAGGGCAATGTACGCATCGTGCATTATCGCATCGATGGCGGCGGCCATAGCTGGCCGCCCAAGATTGAGGGACATACAATGGCTCAGGTGATGTGGCAGTTTTTCTCACAGTATTCGTTACCCGGCGCTTAATGCACATTCGCACGGTAAACCGGCGCCTACGGCGACGTGCCGGGCAGGTGAAAGGCGTACAGGCTGTGGTCGAGCGAGGCGATATAGACAACGCCATTGGCGACGGCTGGCGAGGAGAAGAGGGCATCATTTGCCGGGGGTGAGCTCCACAGGGGCGCGCAGGACGTCTCGCTACAGCCAGAGGCATCGAAGGCATACAGGGAACCATCAGCCGAGCCAATATAAACGACGTTACCAGCGACAATCGGCGACGATTCGAGGATACTGCCTGCCGGGCTCGAGACCCAAAGCGGCTGGCAGACAGGATTACCGCAGCCGTGCGCGTTAAACGCGTAGACCCTGTGATCCCAGGAGCCGACGTAGACGACCCAGCCTGTAACCGCCGGTGACGATTCGACGAAATCGCCTGCCATCGCCGTCCACAACGGGGCGCAGGTGGATTTACCACAGCCCTGCGCGGCAAACGCTTTCACAGTGCCATCCAGCGCAACATCATAGACAACGCCATTCGATACCGCCGGCGCAGCCTCATAGCCTGCATCATCAACGCCGGGCACAGCGCTCCACAGGGGCGAGCAGAGAGATTTCCCGCAGCCGTTCGCGTTATAGGCGGACAGCGAACCAACGCCAGTAATGGCATCGTATGTCCCGGCATAGACGATGCCGTCCGCGATAGCAGGCGTAGAGACTACTACGGGATGTTTTGAAGCCGGGGCAGTCGATGTCCACAATGGATGGCAAAGAGGCTGACCGCACCCGGATGCCCGAAATGCATACAGCCTGCCATCATCTGATCCGATGAAGACTACACCTCCCGCGATGGTCGGAGAAGCGTCGATCTCGTTGCCGGTCGGGGTAGACGACCACAGGGGCGCGCAGGTGAACCTGCCGCATCCGGCGGCGGGAAAGGCGTACAGCTTGTGATCATACGAGCCAACGTAGACGACGCCGTTGGCAACGGCCGGCGTAGAAAAGATACGATCACCCACCGGCGTAGAAGTCCATGACGGCGGGCAATGCGCCTGCCCACACCCGCCGGCCGGGAAGACGTAGAGCCGGCCGTCGAAAGAGCCGACATAGACCAATCCCCCGGTGACAACCGGCGAAGAAAAAAGGCTCCCACCCGTTGGAAATGAACTCCAATCTTCGACCAGGTGAGATACATTGGCGTAGGTCAGTTGCGTCTCGCCAGTGTACACACGTGTATTTTCAGCATCAAGGCCAAACATGGTGGTGCCAGAGCCTGGCGTAACGTTAGAAGGCACCCGTGAGTTGTTGGCTATATGAAACACAGAGGGAAGCAAGGGGGTAAACAAGCCTACTCCGGCGAGAATGAGGATAATGGCGAGGCAGATGAGCAAGATGACTTTGCCGCGAGTCGGGAATGTTCGGTCAGTTGGAGCCTGGAATTGCTGATGGGGTTGCTCGGCCATCTCTGCTTCACCTCGACAAGAGGTTATGTCAACGTTTCTGTTGGTAGAGACGCAGGGGTGAGAGTTTTATTGCAGAACAATATAGGCATCATCGCTCGCCTCTATATCAATGCCCAGATTGTAACGCTATTGCCCGAGGCCGCCGCAACATGCCTTCCGTCGGGCGACCAGGCCAGGGCAAGCACGGGAGCGGCGTGATGCACTTTGAACAGGGGCAACTGGCTCTGCGCGGGATACCAGAGCGCGAGCATGCCATCATCGCCGCCGGTGGCGAGGAAGCGGCCATCGAGCGACCAGGCCACAGTACGCACAACGCCGTTGTGCGCGGTGAGGCGCATGGGCATATCGAGGCACTGCGCTCCGAACTGGCCCTGTCCTGGCTGCCGGCAGGTCAGGCCGCTCCAGAGGCGTACGATGCCGTCATCTCCGCCGACGGCGAGCTGGTTGGTCGTGGGGTTGAAGGATAGGGCGCGCATGGGTTTCTGCGCGTCGATGTACAAAGGGTGGATTTCCTGTGCGTTGCTGGCCATCCAGACACGCACAACGCCTCCATGCGATGAGGTGGCGATGGTCTGGTTATCCGATGCCCACGCGGCGGATTCGACCGGCGCGGTATGACCCGCAAAGACGGTCTGCGGCTGAAACGCGCTTGAATCCCAGACGACGGCCTTCATATCGGTTGCTCCTGAGACCAGGCGGTAGGGCTGCCGTGGCGACCAGGCCAGCGTGGTGATGGTTCCGCTATGGGCGTGCTGGGATTGCGCGAGCCCGGCGCCGGATTGCGGGTTTAGCCAGGTGATGCGGTTGTTTGCGGCTGCCGCCAGCATTGCAGCAGCAGGCGACCAGGCGACGGCACGGACCTGTCCTGGCTGCTCCAGTTGCGCCTGCACAGCGCCGGTGGTGTCCCAGGTCAGCAGCCTCGCATCGTTCGCGCCGCTCGCCAGCAGTTTGCCGTCGGGGGACCAGGCGACGGAGCGAACGGGCCGGGTGTGCTGCGAAAACACAAGCGCGGCCCGCGCGCCGGAAGGAATAGGCATAGTGCGCGTGAGACGTCTTCTTCTGTGGGGGCGTTGTATGGGTTAACATCGAATGCGCTATGGTTGTCTCGCCTATGATATAACGCTGATAGGCCGCATATCCCAGGCCTGCGCCGCCTGCTGCCAGAACGGCGCCACCCATTAGCAGGAAGGCGCGACGCGTCAAGCTTCTCTTTCGTGGGCGCATCACGGCGGGAAGGGCTGCCGAGGTATGCACCTCTATCGCGGGCAGCGCGGAGGCATCGGAGAACGTATCCGACGAATGAAAGCCGGACGGGATGATTTGTGAAGCGTCCCGGTCGAAGGTCGCTAGCGATCCATCCAATACATACGAGTCCAGAGCGAGCTTCGCGCCGATATTCACACCCGCCGCCTCCAGGCTTTTCTCACTGGGCAACACCGCGCCATCGGAGGCATAGCGCAGCAGGTAGACCAGGCAATTCCCAAAAAGGTCGGTCTGCGGCAAACGCAATTCTTCGACGATGGCAGGTACCAGCGCTGAAATGGGCGCCTGCGACGCGACTTCCATAGGGCGCACGGTGCCGAGCACATTTTGCTCGATCAAGACTTCTAGAGTTCTCACGACTCACACCCCTTTGCTTTGATTTCACATGCCAGAGTGTATCATGCTGTGCTACTTATGTTCACCAATATGGGGCAAAAAGGCTAGGTGAAAGAGCTGTGCAATATTTTTCTTAACCGGGAGTCTATGATAGTAATGGGCACTATGAAAACGAAGGGAATAGCTCTATGCCTCGTCGCATTGCTTTTACATTTTGCTGCTTGCTGCTCGCTTCACAAACTTTTTTGTCTACAGCCGTGTTTGCCAGCGCGGCACCGGCAGTAAGGCAATCCTATGCGATCGATAGCACGAGCGTTCCCGCCGTTGACCCGGATTATATTTACAACCAGCTCTATTACATGGTCACGCACTTCCAGCGGCGCGAGGCCGGCTACGATAACAATTTGCCCGTCGATGTGAATGGGCACGACGAATTTGCCATGTACTGGGCGCAGGAGATGATGCGCAACCTTGGGGATTTTGGCGCGCAGGTATTCCGCGATCCGTTCAGCATCAAGGGATGGCAGGGACGGCCCGCCAAGGTTCCGGCCTTCAATGTCGAAGTATCGGTACCCGGTATCACGCACTCCGAGCAAATCGTGGTGATCGGCTGTCATTATGACGGCGAGGCTATCTCCAACCAATCGGCCTTCGATGATGCGAGCGGCTGCGCCATCGAACTGGGGGTAGCCAGGGCTATGTCAGCATACTGGCGCGCTACCCATACCTACCCGGCTCGTACCGTGCGTTTCGTTATCTTCGATGCCGAGGAACAGGGACTGTATGGCTCGTTCCATTATCTCAACAGCACGATCAACGGGGATATACACAACGTCGTCGCCATGATCAACGAGGAGCAGAACGGCATCGCCTATCCCCTGCGCTACCTCGGCAAGGCTTCTAACCCGCTTTATCCCTTCTATATCTCGCTCTCACCACTGCAGAATAACAGCGCTTTCCCGGACCAGAGCAGGCTAACGCAGCAGCAAAAAGCGGCTATAGCAGACTTTCACTCGTTGATGCGGCAGGCTATCGCGCCTACGTTTGCTCTTTTCCGATCCGAGGGGTTCCAGAACCTGACCTATCACAGCGATAACGGGCTGGAGGTAGCGCAGCCCATCTTTACGCCCGATCAGGCCAGTAATATCACCGTACAGGACGACCCTGGCCTGGGCAGCGACCAGGTACCGTTCACCCTGGCCGGCGTTGCCTGCGCGACCCTCTCGGGCAACTACCAGCCCAACCCGCAGTATCCCCAGATACCTGGATACCCTTACGACACACCTGTGGACACCATCCAACTGATGAATACCTTCGCGGACGGCAGTTCAATGCAGTCGCAGGCGCTTACGCTCGCCCTGGCACTGCCAGGGCAACTCACAAGCTGGATGCTGCAACAGCCGGACGTGCTTGGAGCAGCGGCGGCCGATGGGAAGTCCATCGCGGCAATCAGCGATATAGGGCAAACGCTGGTGAACCGGCCCATCGCGTTTGATGCAAGGGCATCGTTTGATCCGCGACAGAGCGCTACTCCCCTGACCTATAGCTGGGACTTCGGAGATGGAGCTACGGCCACCGGCATCAGCGTGGAGCACCTCTATAAAGCAACGGGGATGTATACGCTCACCCTGACAGTGCATGCCGCCAACAGCGCGCGCACTCTCAGCAAGGTCATCACTATTACGAACAAGGCTGCCTCCTTCAACAATCCCTATACGAGTTTCAACTTTAATGGCATCATTCCTACACCGCCGGGGATGCCCGTGCCAAACGACAGCCTGACCGATGTGGTCTCGCCCAAAGCGCTGGCAAGTGGACCAACGTCCAGCACGAAAACAATAGTATTCTCACCTGGGAAAACATCACAAGGTAGTTTCCTCTGGCCTGCGCTGGGTATCAGCATTGTCGTGCTGGCTGGAATTGCGCTGCTGGCTCTCTTCTTGAGGAGACAGAGAATGCGCAGGTTTGACAAGAGCTAGCCGTACTTCCATAATAGTAAGAGTGAGTTAGGCCTGGCGACCGCAAGGGTCGCCACTACGATAACCTGGTATTCCTTCGCCCGTCATGCGTGTATCGTAGTGGCGACCCTTGCGGTCGCCAGGCAATGTGGTCTCCCAACAACAGGCCAAACGATTATTAAGAGGAAAAACCAATGCCACGGCCCATCTACGTCCTGGGACATAAAAATTCCGACCTTGATTCTGTGGCCTCGGCCTTTGCCTATGCCCACCTGCTGCGGACAGAGGGAGAGGAGCAGGCCATCGCCGCGCGCAACGGCGAATTGAAGCCGGAGGTGCGCTTCGTGCTGGAGCGTAACGGGGTCGAGCCGCCGGAAGCGATCGATGATGTCTACCTGCAAGTGCGTGACGTAATGCGGCGCGGCGTCATCTCGGCCACACTCGAACAGCCGCTGCTGGAGGCCGGACAGATGCTGCAAGAGCATAACCGGCGTGCCATGCCCGTTTTGGATGCCGAGAACAGGGTGTGCGGCATCATCGCAACCGAGGATTTCGCCAAGCTCTTCTTCAATGATCTTGACCCGCGCGCTGTGAACCGTGTGCCGCTCAACCGCGATAACCTGTTGCACGTGCTGAGGGGACGCGTGCTGGTAGAGGGACGGCGCAAGCTGGGGAATCGCGTGCTGGTGGGGGCGATGCAGGCGGAGACCATGGTCGATTACATCGAGCCGGGCTGCCTGGTCGTGCTGGGGGATCGCGAGGACGCGCAGTTGCTGGCGATCGAGGCAGGCGCGGCGGCACTCGTCATCACCGGCGATTTGCTGGTATCCGAGCGCGCACTGGCAGAGGCGCGCAAGCACGGCGTGCTCATCATCAGCACCGCGCACCACACCTTCACAGCGGTGCGCCTGATCAACCTGAGCGTCAGCACGGAAGAATACATGAATCGCGAGTTTGAATCCTGCCACCCGGAAGACCAGATGAGCGAGGTGCAGATCAAACTGGCGCGCAAGCGCTCACTGCCGGTCGTGAATAACGAGGGGAAGCTGGTCGGCTTCCTCTCGCGTACCGACCTCATCAACGCACGCCCTAAACGGGTGATCCTCGTCGATCACAACGAGCAGTCGCAAGCGGTTGACGGGCTGGACGAAGCGGAACTGCTCGGAATCATCGATCACCACCGCATCGCCGACGTGCACACGAACAGGCCAATCATGTTCCGCGCCGAGCCGGTGGGCTGCACGGGAACGATCATCGTGGGGCTCTACCACGAAGCCGGCATCCCCATCCCACGCGAGGCGGCCGGTCTATTGCTGGCCGGCCTGCTTTACGATACGCTGATCCTGCGCTCCCCCACCTGTACGCCGCGCGACGAAAAAGTCGCGGCGGAACTGGCAGAAATCACGGGCGAAGACATCGAGCAGTACGGCCAGGAGATCTTCGAGGCGGCGGCGGCTGACCTGGCAGGTCGCAGCGCGGAGAGGTTACTAACCGCCGACTTCAAGGAATTCAGTGTGCGCGACGCGAAGTTCGCCATCGGCACGGTTGAAACGGCCAGCCCGGCCACCATCGAGAAACGCAGCGAGGAACTGCTGCAGGTCATGCGGCGGCTGGCGCACGAACGTGGCTACACTTCCTTTCTCTTCATGATCGTTGATATAATAAATATGCGATGCACACTGCTCATCTGGGGAGGGGAACGCGCCGTCGCGGAGGTGTTGAAGAGGCCACTTGAAGCGGGGGGTCATGCGATCATCGTGGAGGGGCTCGTCTCTCGCAAAAAACAGCTTGTGCCACTGCTGGGGCGGATTCAAGCGCTGCTTTCAACGAATCAGGTGTAACTGCTGTTCACTTCGAAAGGCCGTGAGGAACGCACAATACGCTTTTTCGCGCCTAATTCATGTTACAAAAAAAATACTTGTCAGAGAACAAACACTATGTTACACTTATGGCGAACTGATAACCTCTAGATGAGAGGCATATGGACGATTATCGTGGTCATCGAGATCGTCCATTCATGTTGCTTTGGGTTCCTGGCGGAGCGTGAATGCTCCCTATGGTCAACAGTGGTGAAACTGGCAAAGTGGCTTTGTTGACCTGCTGACTATCCTGAACATTTGCCTAAGGAGGGCGCTATTTAACGTGAGCAACTATATCTTCGTTCCAATTGTAGTAGGAGTAGCCGCGGTGCTGTTTGCCGCGTACCTTGCTTCCTACGTCCTGCGCAAAGATACCGGAACTCCTGCTATGCAGAAGGTCGCGGAAGCCATCTTCAAAGGGGCGATGGCTTTCCTGAACCGCCAGTATCGTACTATTGCGATCCTCGCGATCTTTGCCGCCATTCTCGTCGCGCTAGTACTCGGGCTGCTGGGAAATGGTACCGAGGCGGATAAGATCAGCCTGGCCTGGCATACCGCCGTGGCTTTCCTGATCGGCGCGACCTGTTCCGGCATTTCCGGTTACATTGGTATGTACGTCGCGGTGCGCTCCAACAGCCGCACAGCCAGCGCAGCCACGCGCAGCCTGGGCGAGGCGTTGATGGTGTCCCTGCGCGGCGGCGCGGTCTCCGGCTTCCTGGTTGTTTCCCTATCGCTGCTGGGAGTTACGCTGGTCTTTACGGCCTTTGGCGGCTTGACCAACCCGGCGCTTGCCCCATCGCTGATCGTTGGCTTCGGCTTCGGCGCGAGCTTTGTGGCACTGTTCGCACAACTCGGCGGCGGTATTTACACTAAAGCTGCCGACGTGGGTGCCGACCTGGTGGGTAAGGTCGAGGCGGGCATCCCTGAAGACGATCCGCGCAACCCCGCCGTCATCGCCGACCTGGTAGGCGACAATGTTGGCGACTGCGCAGGGCGCGGCGCCGACCTGTTCGAGTCCACCGCAGCCGAAAATATCGGTGCGATGATCCTGGGCGTGGCGCTCTTTACGGCGACGCATAACATCGGCTGGATACTCTTCCCGCTTGTCGTGCGCGCCTTTGGCCTGATCGCCTCCGCGCTTGGACTGCTGTGGGTTCGGCCCTCCGTCGTCAAGGAACCCGACAAGGCCGCCGGGCGTGACCCCGGCGAAATAGCGATGAACCAGTTGAACATCGGCTATTTCATCACCTGCGGCCTCTCCATTATCGGCGTCTTCCTGGGAAGCTACCTGCTGCTGACCGGTGGCAACGTCACGGCAAATGGCGGGCTGCCCGCGTGGGTCTGGTTCGGGTTGGCGGGCACAACCGGCATCCTGCTGAGCATTGCCTTCGTCTATATCACACAGTACTATACTGCCGGTACATATCGCCCGGTTCGCCAGATTGCCGAAGCGACTCTGACCGGCCCGGCCACCACGATTATCACCGGTGTCGCCGTCGGCCTGGAATGTGTCGCGCTGCCGGTGCTGGCAATTTCCGTGGCGTTGTTCCTCTCCTACTGGCTCGGCAGCAACGTCAACATCCCATCGAATACGACTGCTGTTAGTTCTGGCGGCATCTTCGGCACCGCCGTCGCTACAATGGGCATGCTGATGAGCTGCGCCTACATCCTGGCGATGGACACCTTCGGCCCGATAACAGACAACGCCGGTGGTATCACAGAGATGAGTGGGCAGGCCGAGGCCGTGCGCGACATCACCGACGCACTCGACGGCGTCGGCAACACGACCAAGGCCCTGACGAAGGGCTATGGCATTGGTTCGGCAGCACTGGCCGCCTTCCTGCTGTTCAGCGCCTACCTGGATGTGCTGTACTCCTACAAGCATGTTGCCTCGGTCTACGACGTTGACCTATCGAGCATCTCGGTCTTTATCGCAGCCCTGATCGGCATCACGCTGATCTTCTTCTTCAGTTCGCTGGCAATCAAAGCGGTGGGCGCAGCCGCCAAGCGCATGATCGAAGAGGTACGTCGCCAGTTCCGCGAAAACCCGAAGATCATGGCGGAAGACCCGGCTGATCGCGTCGATCCCGACTATGCTCGCTGCGTCGATATCAGCACGCGCGGCGCGCTGCGCGCGATGGTGCTGCCCGGCCTGGTGGCCGTGCTGACGCCCATCGCGGTCGGTGTAATCCTCGGCCCGCACGCCGAAGCGGGTATGCTGATGGTCGGCACTATGGGCGGTATTGTGATGGCGCTCTTCCTCAACAATGGCGGCGGCGCGTGGGACAACGCCAAGAAGTACATCGAGGCCGGCTACCTGCGCGTGAACGCCGAGGGAGAGATGGTTGATCGGCTGGACAAGACCGGTACCGTGCTGGGTAAGAATAGCGAGCCGCACAAGGCCGGCGTCGTTGGCGACACCGTCGGCGATCCCTTCAAGGATACGGCCGGTCCATCGCTGCACGTGCTGATCAAGCTGCTCAGCACCATCACCCTGGTACTCGCTCCGCTCTACATCGCTCTTCACCCCCTGTAGGCGAAACTCCGCAGAGTACGCCTGTGAAACATACGCCCGGCTTTACCATATCAGCAAAGCCGGGCTTTTTTTGTCTTGATGTCACACGTGATAACGACATGGAGTTTGATAAATCAGGGCGCCTACGAATAGAAAAGTAACCAGGAGTAAAGCACATGTACACACACCCTGTAGAACGGCATCCATCGCATATATTGCTACGATCGCTCGCGTTTCTTTCGCTCTGCCTTCTGCTGGTTGGCTGCGATATCACGATTAACGGAAGCGGGATTGGCGGAAGCACTAACGGCGGGAGCGACGCATCGTGCCAGAGCAATTGCGCGCTCGGTTCCGGCATCAACGGTGTAGAGGTCTATGTAGAGCCGGATAACGGCGAGGGCGTGATTACTAACGCCATTCATGATGCGCACAAGTCAGTCTGGCTGGAAATGTACCTGCTCACGGATACCAATGTGATTCACGCGCTAGAGGATGCGGCCAACAGCGGCATCGATGTGCGCGTTATGCTTGAGCCGCATCCCTATGGGGAATCGGCATCAGCAGCCCGGACGCTGGATGAGCTGCGCGCGGCAGGTATCAGAACCCAGGATACCGATCCGGCATTTACGCTGACGCACGAAAAAGGTATGATAATCGATGGCAAGACAGCCTACATCATGACCTCTAACTTCACACGCTCGGCTCTGGGTGGAAGCAGCGGCACCACAAATCGCGAATACGGCATCATCGATACGAACTCCCAGGATGTGCAGGCCGTCATGGCCATCTTCAACGCCGACTGGAACCACACCACCGCGCAATTCAACGACCCGAACCTGGTCGTAAGCCCGGTCAACTCACGCAGCGCCTTCATCTCGCTGATCGGTAGCGCGCATCACACGCTGCTCATCGAGGCGGAAGAGATGCAAGATAGTTCCATTGAATCAGCGCTTATCAGTGCGGCTAAGCACGGCGTTAAGGTCGAGGTGATCCTACCCCCGTCCAGCAGCTCGTCGGGGAGCAGCAATAGCCAGGGTATCGCCACGATCTCACAGGCCGGTGTTCAGGTACGCGAAGATCCACGGCTCTACATGCACGCGAAGATCATCATCGTGGATGGGAAAAAGGCCTTCGTCGGTTCGGAAAATATTTCGAGCCAATCGTTAGACGAGAATCGCGAGCTGGGGATTATTGTGTCCGATGCCGGGGTGTTGAGCAAACTGGCCAGCACGTTCCAGATGGACTGGGGCGATTCGCGGGCGGCATAGACCTGGCGACCGCGAGGGTCGCCAGGCAGCCGTATGCGTAGACTTCATCTTGTGTCATTATGATACGATATTCCGAGAAATGGAGGTTGAACCTACATGGTAACAGAAGTTGCTATTTTCATTGCTGTTCCAGGCAAAGAAGATGAGCTTGGCCAGGCGATCCTCAGAGGCCAGAATGTCATACGCCAGCACCCGGAATGCATCTCCTCGCGCGTTGAACGCTGTATCGAGCAGCCAGGGCAGTATATGCTCGTCAACATCTGGACTTCATTCGAAGCACATACCGAGGATTTTCGAGGTGGACCGATGTTCCAGCAATGGCGCAGCCATATCAACGGATTGTTCGAGGGCTCGCCCACCGTCTTCCACTATCAACCGTTTTAGAAAGAACGATAATATAGCTGCGTTACGTGTGATTTGCGGTAGAGGTACGACGATTATCAGGAAATATAGAAGAGCAGGAGAAAGGGACGATGGCTGAATTGCAGGACACCATGCAAGGTGATGGGACAGGGCCGTCGTTGGAACATGCTGGCGAGAGCGAGGAGGAGCGGCTGGCCACACGCGTGGCGGAATTGCGCCATGCTATCGAGGAAGCCAATTACCATTACTACGTCCAGGATAATCCGACGCTAACAGACGCGGAATACGATCAGATGATGATCGAGCTACAGCGCATCGAGCATGACCACCCGGAACTGCAATCGCCCGATTTGCCGACGCAGCGCGTTGGAGCCGGGCCCGTGCAGGATGTGCCGCAGCACCGGCACCCGGTGCCCATGCTCAGCCTTGCTAACGCGCGCAATGAAGAAGAGCTGCTGGCCTGGCACCGGCGCGCGCAAAATATCCTGCCGAATGCCGCCTTCGAATATGTCTGCGAACTCAAAATCGATGGGCTGGCAATGGCCCTGACTTACGATGATGGCAAGCTGAGCGTCGGTGCGTCGCGCGGAGATGGCCTGGTCGGGGAGGATTGGACGCCCAACGTGCGCACCATCCGCAGCATACCAAATAAGCTGCGCGGGTCGGCTATTCCAAAGAAGGTTGAGGTGCGGGGCGAGATTTACATGTCGAGCAAAAGCTTTGAGAAGCTGAACGAGGAGATGAGTGATACCCGGCTCTTCGCCAACCCACGCAACGCCGCCGCCGGTTCGCTGCGTCAGAAAGACCCGCGCATCACGGCCTCGCGCCACCTCGACTTTTTCGGCTATCAGATTGGCTATATGCAAGGCATGGATTTTCATAGCCAGTGGGAAGCGCTGCAACTGATCCGTGACTGGGGCTTCCCGGTCAACCCGCATATCCAGCTTGCGAAGAGCCTTGACGAGGTGATGGAGTTCTGTAAAAAGTGGGAAACGGAGCGCTTCAACCTGCCCTACGAGATCGATGGCGTCGTGATCAAGATCAGCGACCTCGCGCAGCAGCAAGAACTAGGCTCCGTCGCGCGCGACCCGCGCTGGGCCATCGCCTTCAAGTACCCGCCCATCCAGGTCGCTACGAAACTGCTCGACATTCGCATCAACATTGGCCGCACCGGCTCGGTCAATCCCTGGGCGATGCTGGAACCCGTCAATATTCGAGGCGTGACGGTCGCGCGCGCTACGCTGCACAACGAGGGCGATATCCAGCGCAAGGACCTGCGCATAGGAGACTGGGTGCTGGTTGAACGCGCGGGCGAGGTTATCCCCCAGGTAGTGAAGCCAGTCGTGGAGCGGCGCACAGGAAACGAGGAGGTCTACCGGCTGCCGGAACGCTGCCCCATCTGCGATACACCGCTTGTGCGGTCGGAAGAAGAGGCGATGGCCTACTGTCCCAACCTGCAATGCCCGGCGCGCAATCTCGAGAGCATCATCCACTTCGTCTCGAAGGGCGCGATGGACATCGAAACCATCGGCGAGAGAATGTGCGCACAACTGGTCGAGACAGGACTGGTCAAGGATTTTGCCGACTTCTATGGGCTCACCCGCGAGCAGTTGCTCTCGCTGGAGGGCATCAAGGATAAAAGCGCCGATAACATGCTGAAAGCAATTGAGGCGAGCAAGCATCGCTCGCTCTCGCGGCTCATCTTCGGCCTGAATATCCGGCATGTCGGCGAGAAGACGGCGCAGATTCTGGCCCAGGCCTTCGGCTCGATTGACGCGCTGCTCGGCGCCAGCGCGGAGGAGATCGGCCACATCCCCGGCATCGGGCCGGTTGTCGGGCAGAGCGTCTACGCCTGGATGCAGGACGAGCGAAACCGCGCGCTGATCGAACGGCTGCGCCAGGCCGGGGTGAACATGCAGGAGGAGCAGAAGATCGCAACAGGCCCGCTCGCCGGTCAGTCGTTCCTGTTGACCGGGCGACTCGCCAGCATGACGCGCCCGATGGCGGAAGAGGCTATTATGCGCCTGGGGGGAACGATCGCAACGGGCGTCAGCAGAAACCTCAGCCATCTGATCGTGGGCGAAGATGCAGGCTCCAAGCTGGCGAAGGCGCAAAAGGCCGGAGTGCCGATCCACGACGAGCAATGGCTGGTGAAACTGCTGAAGGAGTACGGTGAGTAGAGCTACTATCCTTGCAGCAAAATCAATCATTAGATTATGGCAAGGGTATGCCCTGAGCGAAGTGGAAAAAGTTGCCAGGGTCGTAGACGGACTTGATGCGCTGCAGCCTCGGCAGGTTAGCGCCATAGTAGGCTTGCTGCCAATCGGGCAGGTCCGGGTCGATATAATTCTGGTAAGCGAAGCCGCTTGCATACTGGCGCATGGACTGCCATGCCCCACTCAACCAGGTGCGGTTCGCAGCGACAATGGAATCTGGATCGCCGGGGCGCCAGCTCGCCGAATATTGAGCGGAGAACAGCGCGTCCCTATGGACAAAGGCAGTCGCGCCGGCTGCTACACGATTTAAGGCGCCGCCGAAGGCGTCCATCCCTATACCGCCATTACCGAGCGATGAGGAGGACTGGCGGCTGGCGATTGCGCTCACGAGGTTGTCGATGCCCTGGCGTGGTAGGGCATTGTTGAAGTAGTCGGACTTAGCGCCAAAGGTATCCCGCTGCAGCCGGCCCTGGGGGTTCTGGCTGGGGAGGTGGCATTCGCCCACAGTCATGCCGTAGCAGCCCGCCTCGTCCATCATCGTCTCGAGCAGACCGGCGCCGGATACATAATTGCTGGATGGCGGGGTGCCGACCCGACTGATCAACTGCTGCAAGAGCGATTGCAGCGGGGCAATAGCGCCTAAGTAGACGCCGTTCGCACGCACAATCGGATCGGCGCTCTTGTCGCTATTGGTCAGGAGCAGGCAGTTGGACCACAACTCATCTGGAGCCTGAGGGGCCCAGGATTGCCAGGCATCAACTACGTCCGAGGCGATGCCCCACGGCCAGTTCAGAGTGAACAGCGTAAGCGAAGCAACCGGGTGCACCTGGAACAGCAACGAGGTGACTATGCCAAAGTTTCCCCCGCCTCCCCCGCGCAGCGCCCAGAAGAGATCGGGAGAATGAGCGTCGTCGCATACGAGAATGCGGCCATCGGCCAGGACGATCTGCGCGGAGAGCAGGTTGTCGCACGTCAGACCAAACTTGCGGCCGAGGACGCCGACGCCACCGCCGAGCGTTAACCCCGTGATGCCCACCGTTGCGCAGGAACCGGCCGGGAGCGCCAGGCCTTGCTGCGCGAGCGCAGCGTACACGTCGATCAACCGCGCTCCCGCGCCAATCGTGGCCGTCCCGGCTCCGGCATCAACCGCTATCGCGTTCATACGGCTCACATCAAGCACGAGGCCGGTAGTGGTCGAATAGCCGGCGTAGGAGTGACCACCAGCGCGAGGAGCAATCTGCACGCCGAAGCGGTGCGCGAAGGCCAGGCAGGTCTGAACGTCCGCGGTCGATTGGCAGTAGGCGATGGCCGCCGGCTGCACACTGTCGAAGCGCGTGTTGAAGAGTTGGAGCGCGGTCGGATACTGCTGGCTGCCCGGTCGAACCAGCGTCCCTTGAAGGCTTGCGGAGAGCGTCGACCAGTCCGCGTCAGTAGGAGGCGACGGAGACGCTGATACGGACGGGGATGGCCGCCTGGTGGGACTGGGGGTTGCGTTCCCAACCTGAGACGGTGTGGTCTGGCAGGCAGCCAATAGCCCCGGCAGCGCACCTAACGCGCAGACAGCGAGGAACTCCCGGCGATTTAAGCCCTTATGATCTGTCGTCATTCTTTAAGTGTCAGGCTGCCGCGTACTGGCGCACATCCACCTGCACGCCTACACGGACTGCCTCTTCAACAATATGAAGCAGATTTCGAGTCGTTGCTGCGTCAAGATAGGCCTCTCCGCAGTTTTCACATACCTCGGCAGGCACATGCTTAAAAACGACTGTAGTCTCACCTCGCTCGAGCGTCATTGTGGTTGTTCCAGGTTGAGTTTCCCCATTTTTGCAAACTACGCACTTCATCACTTTCTCCTTCTAAAGTTGGTCTCCCACTGGCTTGGGTCTGGCTCATATGCCGTGATAATCATCTTCCTGCGGCCTTCTATATCAGTGGCAATCACGACATGCAGTGGACGAACACCGATCCAGCCGAGTAGAAGCCTGCTTGGATAAGGAGTATCGTCAGCATAAGTCTCTATAGTCACTCCTGTTGAGACAACGTGTTCGATATCTTCCTCACTGATGCTTCTCTGCGACATCCTTTCAACCGCATGCCGTTGATAGACGAGTTTGTATGGCTCCTCCATCCTGAAACTCTACTTTCGGATCAACGCTCCGTCGGGAACAAATATGTTTGATAGTGTTCAGGTTTAGACATACCTCATCTCCAAATACCTCTTGCGCAGCTCATGTACCCCTTCCTTGACATCCTTGCCCCGTATAGCGTCGTGCATGAGCTGGGCCAGTTCGCCCATGGCGCGCTCATCCATGCCGAAGCGGGTCATTTCGGGGACGCCGATGCGCAGGCCGGAGGGGTTGCGCGGGTCGGCATCGCCGGGCAGCATATTGTAGTTGACGATGATGTCGTTGGCTTCCAGGCGTTTGGCGACCTCGACGCCGCCACCCCACTGCGCGACATTGACGGCGATCATGTGGCTCTTTGTGTAGCCGAAGTCGCGCGCCTCGACAGGTGTGCCGAGTTCGTCGAGGCTGCGGCCGAGGACCTGAGCATTGCGCACGATCTGGGCGGCGTAGTCGCGGCCATAGCGCTGCATCTCGCGGGTGGCGACGATGAGGGCAGGAAGGCTATAGAGGTGGTGGTTGCTCGAGGTGCCAGGGAAGACACCGCGATCGGCAGCAGGCCAGAATTTTGCCGCGCCTTCATCGTCCAGATTACCCAGGATGACGCCGCGCTGGGGGCCTGGGAAGGTTTTGTGCGTGCTGGCCGTCATCCACGTCGCGCCCTCGTGCAGGGGCTGCTGGAACTCGCCGCCAGCGATCAGGCCCAGCACGTGGGCGGCATCGTAGAGCAGCGGGATATCTTTTGTTTTACAGAAGGCGGCCACCTCCGAGACGGGTTCGGGGAAGAGGAAGAGGCTTTTGCCCATAATGACCATCTGCGGCGAAACCTGGTCGATCAATTCGATAGTCTGCTGCGCATCGACATGGTAGCGGTCTTCCGTCAGGGGCAAATAGTGCAGGTTGATGGACTTGGGGCTGCCCAGCTTGAGGGACTGGCCGCGACTCTGGATGCGCCTGCCGAAGATGCCCACAGGACCGTGACTGATGTGGCCGCCGGCGTCGGTCGAATTCGCGACGATGGTATCGCCGCCGCGCAGCCAGCCCATGGCGATGGCGGTATTAGCATTGTTGCCGCTGTAGGGACGCACGTCGGCTTGCCTGACGCCGAAAAGCTCGATGATCTCCTTCGTCGCCATGCGCTCGATCTCGTCGATGTAGCGCGTTCCCTGGTAGTAGCGATTGACCTTATCGCCCTCATTGGGATGCCCCTCAGCGTAGCGGCCCATGAAATCGGAGAGCTGCACGCGGCGCACAGCTTCGCTGGGTGTATTCTCACTGGCGATCAGGTTGATGGTCTGTGCCTGCCTCCACTCGTTCTGCCTGGCAATGATGTTCTCGATGTCGCTGATATCTACAGTCATACCTTTGCTCCCTCGTGGTGTGATGTTGGATCGCGTAAATATGTACACAGTATATCACCACTGTGAAACAGGCAACATAACCAGCCGCTTCCTCGCTCAGGATCCTCCCACGCATAGCCGTCCCAGTAGCGGCGGCGCTCGTGATGCGCTATTGGCGAACCATCGCCTGGTACAAGGATTGGAACATGATCCCCTGGATCGTCAGCGTGTTGTCGTTGGCAATCAAAGGCAGCGCGGTGTTGGTGACCGAATACTGCATGGAGGCAAAGACCTGGTTCGCCGCAAGCGTGCTCAGGGCTTTTTCGGTCCACGCCCGAAGAAAACTTGCATTGTTGTACTTCCCGTCATTGAATGGCAAGCCGTTGCTCTGCGTAGATTGATCGGACGCGTAATTCCACTCTGTGATCATCACGGGCAGCGTTGTGCCAAGGGTGGCTTGCATCACAGCGCGGGCATCGGTAATATGCGTCGTCCAGAGGTCGATGTGCGAGAGGCAGACTTCGGCTGGATCTTTGTAACTACAGGTGTACTCGTGCCAGCTTATCGCGTCGGGGCGGGGATTGGCGGTTTGCAGGAAGGCGGTCAAGTTGTCGTGGCTGTACTGATAGCTGACCGGGCCAATAAACTTTCCATGGAGCGCCAGGCGCTTGAATACTGGAATTAGTGAATTCCATCCCTGGGTATAGCGCGAAATGGTTACTCCGTTCCAGTCATCTTCGTTGCCGAATTCATAATAGACCAGGCCGTTGCCAAAGACATCGTTGCTATCGCGAATCATGCGGGTATCATCTGCGAGAGCATGGGCATCGCGCAATCCGTTCAATACGACGAGCGGAATAGCACCAATACTTTTGACAGCCTGCTCTGCCTGTACTTCGATCGCATTAGGGAGGTTCGAGCGCAGGGGTATGCGCACGATGCGGATATGGATTTGTTGCATCAAGGCGCGTGTTGTCGCGGAAGTAATCACCTGGTCGTTCCCGGTAAATAATCCGAGATTGGTGCCAAATAGCAGCGGGGAAGCCTGTGCGACCGAAGTCTTGCTCGCCAGTCCTTTGTGAGAGAGGGCAGTTGATGATGAGGGAGAGGTCTTTGCCTGCTTGCTCGACAGGGATCCGTTGAGTTCAAACACTCCTGCCAGGACAAGAAGCAGGACAGCGGCAGCGAGCAGGGTAGGCACGATAGGCAGTCTGAAGGTTCTGGATGAACCTGTTTGTGGCCTCATAGATACTTCTGACTCCTTCTGGTTCCCTCCTTTTCTGTCTCCTGTGTGAAGCAAGACCGGACAGGCGCAAGGCCCCCTGTCCCTACAGTTCGGGCGGCTCTCACCTCGCTAGGAAGCGTCATTGTCCACAAATAGAGTATAGCATAGCACAGCACATGGAGGTGAAGATGGTACTGTGCTATACTGGCAGGGGAGTTATAATTGGGAGCGTATTCTCGAGTTGCTCCTATTTCGCTCAAGACAAGGTCTTGCAGATGCTCAACGATAATGCATACGATATGCTCGTGGTCGGCGCCGGGATTTTTGGGATAACGACTGCCCTAGAACTGAAGGCACGCGGCTATCATGTCGCTGTGCTTGACCCTGGCCCTCTGCCGCATCCCCTGGCTGCTTCAACCGACATCAGCAAAGTGGTGCGCATGGAATACGGCACGGACGAAACGTACATGGAGATGGTGGAGCAAGCGTATCAGGGCTGGCTCCGATGGAATGAGGAACTGGGTGAGGAGCTCTTCCATGACGTGGGGGTACTCGTACTAACCAGTATGCCCATGAGCCCTGGCATGCACGAGTATGAAAGTTATCGGCTGCTTCTCAAACGGGGGCATACACCTGTGCGCCTGACGGGCGATGCGATCTCTCAGCGCTTTCCTGCCTGGAAAGCGGGGACCTACGTCGATGGCTTCTTTCATGCGCAGGGAGGGTACGCGGAAAGTGGCCGCGTGGTCGCTGCCCTGGTCAGGCTCGCGCAGGCAAAGGGGGTCGCGCTGTACCCGGATCAAACGGTGGAAACCTTGATCGAGGAGGGTCATACAATAAAGGGGGTACGAACCCGTGCCGGGGACAGCTTTCACGCTGGATATGTCGTGGTCGCCTCTGGCGCATGGACAGCGCTGCTCGTGCATGAACTGGCGCCTTTAGTGAGGGTAACGGGACACCCAATCTTTCACCTCAAGCCGACCAAAGCAGCGCTCTTCACTCCACCTCAATTTGTCGTCTTTACCGCGGATATCACGCAGACTGGCTGGTATGGCTTCCCGCTTCACCCGCGTGAGCACGTGGTCAAAATCGCCAACCACGGTGTTGGGCAGGCATTGCATCCCGACAAGGATGAGCGAGTGGTGAGCGGCAGCGATGTAGAACGGCTGCGGGCGTTTCTGGCTGCTGCTTTGCCGCATCTGTCAGATGCGCCGCTAGTCTATACGCGCCGCTGCCTCTACATTGACACTCCCGACGGAGACTTCTGGATCGATCGTCATCCGCAGTTGGCAGGTCTGACGGTGGCGACCGGTGGCAGCGGGCATGCCTTCAAGTTCGCGCCCCTGCTGGGTGGACTGATCGCCGATGCCGTTGAAGGAAAACCGAACCCCTGGTTGTCCAAATTCCGCTGGCGCAATGTTTCCTGGGATGCTGGTGGAGGGGAATCTTCACGGCACCAGGGGTAGATTTGATGCATAAGCTGGAAATAAAAAAGAAAGCCAGCAAAGATGCTGACCTTCTTCCGATACTCGCTCAAATCATCTATTTCAGATAATCAAGCAATAGCTCCGAGTTAGTATCCCCTGTCGCGATAGCCACCGCGATCTGAACGCCGGCCACCACCACCACGGTTCTGATAGCCGCCGCCATGACCGCCGCCGAAGGACTGCTCCTGGCGCTCGCGAGCCTCGTTGACAACGATGTTGCGATTGCCAAGCATTGAACCATTCAACTGCTCGATGGCTTTCTGCGCGTCCTGGTCGTTACTCATTTCTACAAAACCGAAGCCCTTACTGCGTCCGCTGTTTCGGTCCATGATGACGGTTGCCGAAACAACTTCTCCAACCTGCCCGAAGAGATCAACAAGGTCTTGATCCGTCGTTTGGTACGGCAGGCTGCCTACGTAAATCCTCACTATGGTTTGCTCCCACATCGACGTCTACTAATCATATTGCAGTCGGTGGAAACAATTCCCACAAAATCGAACCAACAACATCTGACGTCATACACATATTATAACACACTTGAAATACATATTATTCCGCAATGCCATTTACCATAATCGAAGGATGGCTCTTCCCCATATTAAGTGTGCCTGCTTGCTGTCTGCGGAATTTGCTGTTGCTCCAACAAAACTCATGAAAAAACTGGGGAGAACCACTCAAATCGTTCATGCCAAGAAGATGAGAGGACCGACGCTCCTTTCGCTCCCTACTCCTTCTTGTTGGGGGCAAGCGCATCGGACACCCAAAATTGGGTAGTGTCTTTGACGGGCTGTTTGGCTTTGGGCACCCAGAGGGAAACATGGGCCGGTTGCATCGTCTCCTGGACCACTGCCACCAACTGCTCACTGAGGTGGTCCAGGTCCACTTCCTGGCGCAGTGTAGCACTGAAAGCCTCGATGATTTTGGCTGCGTCATATTTGCGGCGGTAGAAGCGACGGTCGATGGACTGTTTCAGACGTCGCCGCAACGGCTGGACGAGGGCAGCAATGACCAGCGTCGAGGCAACAATCACCAGGGGATTCTGCTGCTCCAGGCCAAGGAAGTTGCGCAACAGGGTACCGAAGACGAACACGAAACCAGCATAGATCAGGGCCAGGATTACGGTCAAGGTCGTATAGACGAGCGTGCGGCGAATGAGGACATCAATATCCCACAGGCGGGTGCGCTGGATGGCGATAGCAACACTGAGGGGAAGCGTCAGGAACGTGAGGGGTAAGAGCGTCCCGCTTACCAGTTGATAGGGCGAGTCAGGAGCCCCGAGCCCCGGAATTAAGTTTCCGATGAGAGTATACAGCAAGATCAGCACAGCGAATCCTGAGAGCCCAAAGACCAGCCACTTCGTTTGCTGACGCTGGGAGTAGCTGAAGACGCGCACGTAGCGATAAATAAGCAAGCCGAGCGTCCCTCCATACGTCAACAAGAGTTCGGCAACGAAGAGAAGAGGCGGCCACAACGTGATATTGAATGGCCCGGGGAGCTCAAAAAGGATCGTCTGCACGACCCAGAGCACAGCCCATACCCAGCACCAGCGCGGAACAAAACGTCCATTGGGAAACGTCAGCAGGAAGAAACCGATCGCCGGAAGGACGAAAAGAGCATAAATAAATCCGAAGACAACTGCTGCCGGGTGGGTACTCGCACCGATGATCGGCGACAATCCAAGGATCACAAAGACGAAGGAGGTCACCAGGCCAGGGAGTTCTCTTGACTTGCGCCAGAAGATAAAAACCCCTGTGCCGAGAAAGACCAGTGATTGGATCAGCGTCAGCACCAGATTGTAGACCAGGTAGCTCCCAGGAGCAATGCCTGCACGGTGAAGCGCTTGAACCGTATCCGGGGTGAGGGTGCAGTTCGAAGGAAAAGGACAGATGGTTAAGGCATGCACGTCAGACCCGAGCAGCGAGATAATGATTACCATGAGTTCGGCCAGTAGGAAACCGATCCATGCTCCCCGTGCCATGTGCAGCCAGAATCCACTCAACTGGAAGACAGGCCTCGGATAGCGATTCTTGCTCAGCGGAGCTTTCTTCTGGCGCTCTTGTGTTATGTCATTGCTCAGCTTCATGTGTTTGCCCTGCTCGTTGTCCCCTGGCTCCAGTAAAGAGCACGAGGCGACACTCGTTCTGATGAGTATTATAGCATACGCCCGTCTCAAAAGCGTTACAAAAAACGTTACGAACTACCAGATTGCAGTAACGTTGGGAAGTGATCTGGTCTTTTTTGCACCCGCCTTGATGAGTTGTTGAGCAGACGGTCAGTCTGCGGAGCAAGAGCCTCAGTACAGTGAAAGAGACACACGCCTGCATGGACGCTGGCTTGTGCTCATGCGTGTTGTAGAGGAGATCACGAAGCATGGGGGGTGAGCACTTTCACCGTTTCATGTAGCTCTACCAGCATTTCTATACTGTGGGCTATATGGAATTTTTTTCTGTTTCCCCTCTCCATCGAATTCTGCTTTCACCCTCTCTGCTTGCTTATAGGCGCTCAGTATTTTATACTACTGAGGCTGTAAGACGCCTTATAGAAGTCTTGAGAGGATACTCCACAGTATTGATTATCAAAAAGCGGAGGTCAGGCAATGATTAGAGTACCGAAGGCGATTACCTTCGATTGCTACGGCACGCTCATCGACTGGGAAAGCGGCATCCAGCAATTTTTTGCTGAGCGGTTGGCCGCCCACAACATCGAAGGCATCGATCCACGCGACCTGCAACACAAGTGGGAAGAGATCCAGTTTGTCACTATCCAGGAGCAGTATCGTCCTTATCGCGAGGTGCTGCGCGATAGCATGCGCATGACGCTGGACACCTCGCAGATTCCCTACGCCGAGCAGGACCTCGATGAGTTCGCCAATTCCATGGGCAAGTGGCAGCCCTTCCCGGATACAAAACAGGCCATTATTGAACTACAGAAGCTGACGAAGGTGGTTCTTATAACCAATACGGACGATAATATAATCGCCGAAACGGAACGCACTATCGGCGTCAAGTTCGATGAGATTATTACGGCTGAGCAGGCGGGGGCTTACAAACCCAGTCACAAGGGCTTTTTGCTGGCCCGCGAACGCCTCGGGTTGGATGTATCAGAAATCTGGCATGCGGGCTTTGGTTTCAAGTATGATATTGTGCCAGCTACTGAACGGGGTTATACGACGATATGGGTGAACAGGCAGGGTGAGGCTCGCCCAGTGGATGTGAAGGAGACGTTTCTGGTGGGGGATATGAGGACGCTGGTGTATTTGATTAAGGGGATTGCCGCTTCAATATAATTGGTGCATTCGGAAAATTCGTGGATGTGGACCCGGGCCGATAAATCGGCGATGGCCACGATAAATCGGGCCCTACAACTTCCGTGGGGATAAGCGAATGCTCCAAATTCTCTGTTGTACAATACGCTCGATACTGATATACTACACCATACTAACCGACAAAGATGGGTACGCTGTCTTTCTTTACGTTCGAACGAAACATGTCTGATCGATGTGGGGTTGCAGGCGGCCTGTTTCTGCCCCTTTCCATCGCATCGACGGGTCGTCTCTCCGGCATAGAAACTCAGGAAGGAAACAGACTCATGAAGGTCTATACTGCGGAACACATTCGCAATGTAGCGTTGATTTCCCATGTTGGCGCGGGTAAAACATCGCTGATAGACGCGGCGCTGTACGATAGCGGGGCGGTCACGCGACAGGGCAAGGTTGACGACGGCAGTTCGGTTGCCGATTACGATCCCGATGAGCTGAAGCGGCGCATGACATTGCACGCGAAGGTGCTGCCGGTCGAGTGGAAAGACACCAAGATCAACTTCATTGATACCCCTGGATATGCAGATTTTGTGGGTGAGGTCAAGGCGGCGCTGCGCGTGGCCGATGCCGCGCTGGTCGTGGTCACGGCGGAGAAGGGCGTTGAGGTCGGCACCGAGCTGACCTGGAAGTACGCCGACGAACGCAAGCTGCCCCGCATCGTGCTGGTGAACAAGCTGGACCGCGAAAATACGTCGTTCGAAAACGCGCTGGAGTCGCTGCGCGACCAGTTTGGCCTGAAAGTCGTGCCGCTGCAATTGCCTATCGGCGAGCAGTCCGGCTTCCGGGGCGTGATCGACCTGGTGACGCAGAAGGCGTACACCTTCGAGGGTGGTAATAAAGTCCAGGAGGTCTCCATTCCGGCTGATCAGAAGGATCGCATCAGTACCTACCGCGAGCAATTGATCGAGTCCGCGGTTGAAAGCGACGACGCGATTATGGAAAAGTTCCTGGAAGGGGAAGAACTCAGCGACGAGGAAATTCTCTCGGTCGTCAAGCTGGGAACACGCACGGGCCAGCTCATCCCGGTACTGTGCGGCGCGGGCAGCAAGAATATCGGCGTGCAGACGCTGCTCGACGCCATTGTCGATTATCTCCCCAGCGCGGCGGACGCCATAGCAGATGATGCGAAGGCCTTCGGCAGCAATACGGCTGTGTTCGTGTTCAAGACGATGGCGGCACAGGTAGGCACCATCAGTAATTTCCGGGTCTACAGCGGCGCGCTGAAATCGGACTCGCACTTCACGAACCTGCAGACGAAAGCAGATGAGCGCATCGGGCAGATCATCATCCAGCGCGGTAAGAACCAGGAGAACACTTCCGAGGTTTCCGCGGGTGACTTCGGGGCGGTCGCGAAGCTCTCGAACACGCACACCGGCGATACACTGAGCAGCAGCAAGGAGGCCAGCCCACTTGAGCCAATCAATTTCCCGGAGCCGTCCTACACAGTGGCCGTCTACCCCAAGAGCAAGGCCGACCTGGACAAGATGAGCAACGCGCTGGCGCGCGCCGTGGAAGAAGATCGCACACTGCGGGTCTCGCGCGACCCGGAGACCGCGGAAGTACTGATATCCGGCACAGGCGAATCGCATCTCCAGATCACACTGGAGGGCGTCAAGCGTAAATATGGCGTTGACCTGGAGGCGCGCGAACCGCGCGTCTCGTACCGCGAGACCATCCGCAAGAAGGCGCGCGCCAATGGCCGCCACAAACGACAGAGCGGAGGGCATGGGCAATTCGGAGATGTGTGGTTGGAGATCGAGCCGCTGCCGATGAGTGGGGAAGAGAACTTCGTTTTCGAGGATAAGATCGTGGGCGGCGTAGTTCCCGGCCAGTATATCCCGGGCGTCGAGAAGGGAGTGCGCGACTCGCTCAAGCGCGGCTTCATTTCCGGAAACCCGATGGTGTATGTCAAGGTGGCCCTGGTAGATGGTAAATATCACCCGGTCGACTCATCGGCGCAATCGTTTGAAATCGCCGCCTCACTCGGCATGCAAGAGGCGGTGCCGATTGCCAGCCCGACTCTCCTGGAGCCGGTCATGACGGCGACTATCACGGTGCCCGAAGCCTACATGGGTGACATCATGAGCGACATCAACAGCAAGCGCGGGCGTGTGCTCGGCATGCAATCGCTGGGCAATGGGCAGCAGCAGATCACTGCCAACATACCGCAGGCAGAAATGCTGCACTACGCCACCGACCTGCGCTCGATCACACAGGGTCGCGGCTCCTTCAAGATGGAGTTCTACCAGTACGAGGAGGTACCTGCGAATATCCAGCAGGAAATCATCGCGAAGCACAAGAAGACGCAAGAAGCTGAGAAGTAACTTTCAACGCACTTGATTCGTATAACAAATGTTCGACACGCTGTCGAACGAAACGAATGGTGAAGTACGCGACCAATCGCATCTGCGGGTAGGGACGGCCAGTTCCAGATCGTTCTGGTAGAACCGAGCCGTGTTTTGCACGGAGGCGGCGTACTCCACTCTCAGGTCAAGCCACTCTAGGGGCAAGATCTGCTACACGTCCAGGTCGGATGACCTGGACGTGCTTCTTTGAGATACGGGAGCGCTTCCTACTTCTTTTCGCTCAAGAAGCTCTGGATATTGGTGCCGCAGACCGGACAGGTACCCTTGAGGGCATGTCTGCCGTTCTTCATGGTCACTTCCTTTGGATTCTTGATCTCTCTTTTCGCCTTACACTTGACACAATACGCTTCAGCAGCCATATTACTCTATTCCTTCCATTGCAAAATGTAGCTCGATGAACGAGCAAAACTTGTCCTCGCCAGTACTCAACGCCCGGCGAGTTACCTCACTCATATACACGAGTCACAACTATGGAGGCGTCACACTACTACTTCATCGGCCAGCCTAGCAGTTCAGATCGACGACGAGGATTCGCGCCGATGAATTGGCGGTGAGCACGATAAATCGGCTCCTACAGTTGTTGTTACGATGTCTGTTTGGTCACTGATTTACAACTTTTTCACACACCTTGGAGACGTGAGGGCGCTCCTCCCTTGAAGACTCATCCTTTACGGGAAGTCGGGGTTTGCCCGGCTGCCAGACGCGCGCGATGATGAGCCATAGGAGGACGGCCAGGAGGCCGAGCGCTGAGAGCATAGCACCGCGGCGGACAGAGGTTGGAGCGTAGGTATAGCTGAGGGTATGCGTTCCCGGGCCAACCTTAATGGCGGGCATGACGCCGGCGAACAGTTGAACCGGCACGGTACGTCCATCCAGAGTGGCGACCCATCCGGGGAACGAGGGCACAGCGAGTACGAGATAGGCAGTTGTGCTGGTTGAGAAGGTGAATGCCTCCTGTTCTGGGGCCAGGGTGATTATGTGAACAGTGGTTTTGAGCCGTTGAACTTGATTGAGCAAGGGGGGATTACCACCTGGCCCTGGCTGAACCAGGTAGGCGAGACCGGCATCGGCTGTGTTCTTGTAGATCAGTGTGTTGTCCGCCCTGCCTACCTGCACCAGGCGCGGGTCAGTCAGTGGCCGGCGAGAGACCACTACACTCACGTTCATCAAGCCGAGCAGGGCGGCACGCGGTTGTACCGCAGGTGAATCGTAGGGGATGTGGAGCTGGTAGCCAGTAATGCTATATCCCCCCGCGCGCTGCATGTACGAGACATAAGATTCGATCAAGAGCGGGTCCCAGCCATCGGCGAGGCGCACTTGCAACTGTACTGCGTTCACCTGTGGGATGTTTTCCTGCACGTCGTATATGCGGCCGGAGCCTGCCAACTGCACGGCAGTGCGCGTGAGCATAGAAGGTGTGGTGACGACATTCACATTGCCGGTGCGGGTGTACCCAATATCCGATAGAATGAGCGAGAGCGCAACGATAAGGGCGATAGCGAAACCGGCGGCAAGCGTCCCATAGTTCGAGATGCGCCGCATACCTCGAAACGAAACGCGCTGCACCCTTTGCAGGAGTGCGTCAGCGCCAAACCCGGCCAGCAGGGCGATCAGCATGAGCGCGACGAACCAGATGCGGGCGAGGCCGCGAAAGAGGTCGAGATCGGGCAAAATATGAGCGATCACCAGGTACAAAGGCGAGGCGTTGCCCATCGCCAGGGCTCCTACAAGTACAACACCGAGAACAAGCGGCCAGATCTTGCGCCAGCGCATCATCACTCCTAGCAGCGCCAGGACCAGCACAACCGGTCCCGGCGAGATCAAGCCTTCCCACGGCGATCCGGAAGGTGAGGGCTGGAAGATCAGCGCGTGGAGGAAATCCTGTAAGGGATACATATCTCCTGAAGCCACCGAGAGCTGGCGTGTCGAGAGGGCCGTAAACTCCATGAGTGGCAACAGGTGTACCGCGGCTAGCAGGGCGCCGATCACTCCAGCGCCCGCCAATCCCAGAAGCGGCGCACCCAGCGCCCGCCATCCCTCGTGTCTCCAGCGCGCCAGCAATAGCCAGGCGGCCAGGGCAGCAGTCATTAACAAACCATAGTACGCCATCTGTGGGTGGCCGGCCAGCAGGGTCAGAGCGATACACGCGCCGAGCGCCGCACCCCAGCGGCGCGGCTGGCGCACCGTCGCCCAGCAGGCCAGCGCCAGCCAGGGATACCAGGCCACGGTCTGGACGATAGTCACGTGTCCCGCACCCAGGTGGGCGAGGAGCCTTGGCGTCGCCATGTACGCGATTGCCGCCACGAGCGCGGGAAGGCGCGGCAATCCGAGCGCGCGGCGCGCCAGGAGCAGCATGCCCAGGCCCGCGAAGATCAGGTGACCCATGATGAGTATCAGAAAATAATCGCGTAGTGAGAAGAAATGTACCAGGTGGGTCGGGGGGTAGAAGAGTGCGGCGAGTGGATCGGCGCCCAGGGGCAGGCCACCTCCGAAGTAAGGGTTCCAGAGCGGCAACGCATGCTGTTGAGCGAAGGTACGCTGGATCAAGAGCGCCATCGGCCAGTGGCTCAACATCAGGTCGCTGCCCTGCCATGTGGCGAACAACTGGTTCTGTGTGAAGGGTGCGGGCCAGAGGAGTGCAGCAGCGACTAAGACGAGTATGGCCAGTTGACCCACGGCCGGCAGCCAGGATACCTGCTTCAGACGCCAGAGCCGGTGTCCTACTCTTTCTGTTGTATTCACGCGTTCACTTACCTTGACGAGGCTTTTTTTGATTTTGGTTTCTTGCTTATTACAACATGTGAACGCTTCTTTTCGTCACCTTTTCCCCTTCCCGATATCATATTGGCTCAGCCAAGGAGCATTTTCCTACCCTTCATATACTTCTGCATGCTGGATAGAAGCGGACTCGCACGTAATGTGAGATAAAGAACTGTATTCAGTAGAGTAAGGATGAGAGTTAAAAGGACTAAGTTGAGAGACGTAAGCAATTGAATGGTATCATGAAGAACCCTGGGTAGATTCGTCACAAAATACCAGGAGTTCGTCCGCTCTACCCTTCCCAGAGTGATACCAATACTCACGAGTACATTGATCAGAAGAATGAAGATCGTTCGGTTCCATTTCATTTGCTCCACGGCTATTTTTTCCGCCGGATACACCGCGGCAAAGTAGGTAACGATACCGAGAAGGAGTAACAGGAGATATTGAAACGCCACAATAACTATACCTGGCCCTTCAACTTTCTGCATATTTTGATATAAATGGACAAGGTCGGTTAGAAGATAAAGGGTGTTGGGAAGGAAAAAGAACCAGACAAGGGCATAGAGAATCCGCAGCGATATCAACCGTGTTCTTTTCATAAGCCATCCGAAAAGAACAGCAATAAGCGCTAACAGAATATTAAAGCTCATCCATGACATATTATAGAGAATAACATGCATCTTTATTCTTGCTCAGGGGAAAGCTTGCGAAGCAGTTATAGCTTTCCGCGCAGTTTTCAATTTAGTTTGCTACGATCAGGGTTGCCAGCACGGTAGAGGCTGCTCATAGAGAGCATCTGGCGCATGAAAGGCACTTCGCGCCGCAGTGTATCTATTTCGGTTTTGAGCCTCTCCACCGTTGAATTGAGCTCGAGTAAAGCTTGCTTCTGCACGTTCTCGAGATCGAGAAAATAGGCGATGAAGTGCGATAGCTCATCAGGCGGATGCGGAAGATCGAACTGGACTTCTTCCTTGCCGACCACCTCCAGCAAAATATTCAAGTAAGAGGTAAACAGTTCGCGCGCCCTGGTGCCCTGTTCGTGCAAAACCTGTTCCGGCTCGCTCAGGTCTTCATAGACTTCTACGATGCCGGTGAGGTAGGGCTTTTTGCGGTGCTGACCAAGGACGCGGAAGCGCCGGCTACCCCTGGCAATCAGGTTCATACGGCCATCTTCAAGGCGGGCCAGGGTTTCGATTTCCGCCATTGTGCCGACGGGATACGGTTCCTCGAAGAGAGGCTGGCTTTCGGGGCGAGCCAGCACTACGCCGAACGGTTCGTGCTGCTCGTTGCAGTCGTTAATCATCTGACGGTAGCGCGGCTCGAAAATATGTAGCGGCAGGTCGGCCCCCGGGAAAAGAACCACATTTAGTGGAAATAAGGGTAGCTCAAATGGCATTGCCATGCTCCTAGGGCAGAAATTCGCCTCCGCCGGGCGTAAAAATACCAGGATAGGTCTTTTATCTCTAACATTATGTTGGCTGTCAATTGTTTTATCATACCACAGAGAATTGATAGAAGTGGAGGGCATCCTAACAATTCACCGCGATAATCTCCCCGCCGCGTTCAGCCGATTGTTTCGCCGCCTGCATGACCGCGATGTTGCGGCGCGACTGCTCAGGAGGAACGGCCAGAGCTTCGCCGTTGTGCAGGTGGTTCGCGAGGTTGCGGTGGAAGGCGTAGAGGGGCGGCTGCGGCAGAGTGAGGTGCTGCTGGTGGATGGCGCCGCTCAGTCCACGGGTATGAACGTAGATGTCGGGCAGGGCCTCGGAGAGCGCCAGGCGTTCCTCGACAAGGTCGCCCGACCAGCGGCGCGACTTGACGGTTTCCTGGCGCCAGTGGCCAAGGATGGCGCCGCGCGTCCCCAGGATGTACCACTTGGGCTTGACGGCAGCGGCAATATCCGAATGCATGAACTCAGCTTCCTGCCCGCCCGCGAAGCGCAGGTAGACGACGGAATGATCGGCGTTCGTCACATCGTGCCAGACGCGCTTATGCTCCACGCCGCGCACGCTTACGACGCTGTCGGGGATGAGCTGCAATATCCAGTCCAGGTAGTGCGAACCCCAGTCGTAGAAGACGCCGCCAGAGATCTGCTCGTGGGAGTGCCAGTAGTCGCAGGGATGCGCGAAACCACCGATGAAGGTTTCGACGTGAAAGACATCGCCAATGGCCTGTTGCTTGACGAGTTCCTTGATTGCCAGAAAGTCGGGGTCCCAGCGCCGGCACTGGTAGACCGTCAGGGCCAGTTCACGCGCCATCGCCAGGTGGATCATCTCATCGGCCTCCTCTGTAGTGAGGCAGAAGGGCTTCTCAGAGACGACATGTTTCCCGGCACGCAGCATCTGCATCGTGATCGCGGCATGGGTATTTGGCGGCGTTGAGACGATCACTACGTCGATAGCGGGGTCCTGCGCCACCTGCTCAAGGTCGGCGCAGGTCCGCACTCCCGGGAAGGCCTGGCGGGCTACCGCCAGACGTTCCGCGTTATGGTCGCACACCAGGGCATATTCTAATCCCGGCACATTGCTGATGGCGGTGCCATGCTCAAAGCCTATCGCACCGTAGCCGATCATGGCCACACGTTTGACCTGTTCCTGCGTGCGCGCACCCGATGCGTAGCGAATGGCGCGCTCGATCATCTGGCGGAAAACGGGCTGCTCCCAGGTCTGCGGCTCGCTGCCGAGCGTGGTGCAGAAGATGCGCCCGGCACCATAGCCGCGCACATAGGCCAGGGTATATGAGGAGTAGCGCCACGAGGCTCGCCACAATTGTTCGGCGTCCGGCGGCAGGGCATCAAGCAGGTAAATACTTTCAAGCACGGCAAAGGAGGGGTCAACACGCCGCGTCATATAATGGTCAGGAGTTACCACACGCGCGATTATTTCGCTGCGCGGCGCACAGAAGCCGCGCACTTTGCCTAGAACGTCACCGAGCAGCGGATGTTCATGATAGGCCTCGGCGGCATCACCGGTACAAACCAGGCCGCCGCCCTTTTCTACAAAAGAACACAGGTCGGCTTCCTGGTCAGGGCTGATCTGCCCGATGTCGCCGTTCAGCACCACAACATTCTGCGTTGTCAGTATATGCCCGGGCTGTTCGCGGCGCGCAAAGAAATCCTGTGCGCTGATCACGTTGTCTTCGTATCGCATGAGATCTCCTGTACTCCCTACGTGTGGTAGTGAGGATGCTCGTGTGAATGATCCGGCCAGTGCCGGTGCATATGGGTGTGCATGACACCTGCGGGCGGTAACTCTTCTGGCAGGTGCGTATGGGTGCCATCTACATGATAGGGATGGTCGTGGCCGCGCCACAGGTTCTCCGGCCGATAGTTGCCGACCAGTAGACTTTCTCCGTGATGCCAGCGGTCGCGAAAGATGTCGTAGTTTTTCTTGCTCCTGGTGGCCTGCTCATCCTCGCTCAGGCTGTACCACTCGCGATGTGGGTGCTTGATGACGCGCCCGGCTACCTGCGGCGTGGTCAGCGCGCGATAGCCCGAGGTTTTGAAAAAGAAGCTGTAGTGAATGTCTGCCAGGCGATAGAAGCGGAAGCGCTCGTCGATCCAGCCCACCTCTGGCAACAGCGCTCGGCGGAAGGCCATCAGGTAGCCCTCGATGGCATCTACATCGGGGCCGGCATCCTCGCGAAACTCGCGCAGGTCGTCCGTGACCAGCCCATAGGGACCAACAATGCCCATATTGTGGTCGGCCAGCGTCTGGTCCAGCGGCTCCCAGATATCACCATTGACCTCGATGGAGGTATCCAACAGGACGATGTAGCGTCCCCGGCTGGCGCGCATAGTAGCATTGCGGCCGGCGGCGAAACCCATATTGTGGTCGGCGAACAGCACCTGCAAGCCGAGCGACTCTCCATTTTCTCCACGCGGGTCATGCCGGCGGGCCAGTTGTTGCAGATACGCCAGTGTGTCGTCGGTCGAACCGTTATCAACGATCACAAGTTCTATCGAACGCCCGGCGCTATGCCGGCAGATGCTCTGGATGCAGCGGTCCAGGTCCTCGCGGCTGTTATGCGCCAGCAGATTTACGGAAAACTCGTACTGGTCGGGCTCGGCGCTATTGTCCGGCGCGTCGCTGGAATCGGAGAGCACGGTGAATTCGTCCTCAAGGCGGCGCGGCAGCACCAGCGAGCCGAGCGCGGTATCACGCAGCGAGTAGCCGCCGGCGGCGATCTCCTGGCGCAGTTCGTCGGCCTGCGGGTAGCTCTCACGGCGGCGCAGCGCAGCGCGCTCCTGCACGCGCTCCGCGATGGGCGCGGGCACGGCGGCCAGGTACGTGCGCGGGTCTTGCTTGCGGCGGGGCGCGTCGCTTTGCAGGTATTCTTTCAGGCCAAAGCCAAGGATGCGATCGGCATCGAGCAGGATGCGCAGGCGTGTCGTGGGTGAAGTTGCGTGGTCGGCCAGCATCGACCAGACCACCGCCATCGCGCGCGGCATATTCAGGTCGTTCTCTACTTCGCGCAAAAAACGCTCCTGCCAGGCCTCGCCTTTGAGTTGTTGAGGGTCGAAGACAGCATGCTGGTCCGCCTGTTGCAGCAACTGGTATGCCAGGCCTCGCAAGCGTTCGAGAGCCGTCTGCGAGGCCTGAAGGGCGCGGAAGGTGAAGTTGAGGCGGCTGCGATACAGCGCCGTGGTGTAGAAGTAACGCAGCGACATCGGGTCGAAGCCGCGCGTCTCGATCTCGGCGCGGGTGTAGGCATTGCCGGTTGATTTCGCCATCTTCTGCCCATCTGCCAGCAGGTGCTGGGCGTGTATCCAGTAGTTGGCGAACTGCTCGCCCGTGTAGGCTTCGCTCTGCGCGATTTCGTCCTCGTGATGGGGAAAGATATTGTCGACGCCGCCCGTGTGAATGTCGAAATGCGGGCCGAGGTACTTCATCGACATGGCGCTGCACTCGATATGCCAGCCGGGGAAGCCGCGCCCCCACGGACTGTCCCAGGCCATTTCGCGCCCGGTTTCGGCGACTTTCCAGAGTGGAAAGTCTTCCGGATTGTGCCGGTCCGTCACTACTCCCTCGCGCACACCCGCCAGCATATTCTCCAACTGGTTGCCGGAGAGCTTGCCATAGCCGGGGAAGCGCTTGATGTCGAAATAGACGTTGCCGTCGACCTCGTAGGCGACGCCTTTTGCCAGCAATCCCCGCACGATCTCGATCATCTCGGGAATGTGGTCGGTCGCGCGCGGGAAAACCTTCGCCGGTTCGATATTCAGCTTGCCTTCATCCTGGTGGAAGGCTGCGGTATAATAATCCGCGATCTGCCGCGAGGTCTTGCCCTCTCTGCGGGCCTGGGCCAGAACCTTATCCTCGCCGCGGTCTACCACCTCCTGCCGCATGTGGCCGACATCGGTGATATTCTTGACGTGTAGCACCTCGTAACCTCGATACTCGAACGCGCGGCGAATCCAGTCGGCCATGGTGAAGGTGCGCAGGTTGCCGATGTGGATATATCGATAGACGGTGGGGCCGCAGGAATACATTTTGAGGGTGTTTGCTTCACGAGGGATAATTTCTTCAACGCGGCGACTCAGCGTATTATAGATTCTCATCCTTTACCTTTGTCCTCACACGTGGCACAACACGTTGGCTTACGGCAGATACACGCCTGTTCATCCTGTCCATATACAAGGTAAAACGCGCAAACACGCCGCCTCTATTCCATCAGATCAAGCATTCGCTGTATATGGTAAGAGTCTGTATCAACGATTGTCAAGTTGATGCTTACTGCGTCATCTCCCTGACGATGCGCTGGACGCGCGCTCCCTCGGCGCGTCCCTTCGTCTCTTTCGCTGCCAATGGCATCACCTTGCGGAATTCCTTGCCGTGTTCCTCGACGAGCCTGGCGACGATAGCGCGCAGTTCATCGTCGCTCAACTGCGCGCCCTGGAGATAGCCCTGCAGGATGTCCATCTCGCGCTGCTCTTTGTCGGCCAGGTCATCGCGCCTGGCCTGCCGGTAGAGGGGGATGGCCTGGCTGCGCTTCTTGACCTCTTGCTCCAGAACTCTCAGGCAATCGGCTTCAGTCAAAGGCTGCCCGTACTCGGCGTTTTTCTTGTCGGTGCGCGCCACTTCAAGGTTGTGGATCGCGCCCAGGGCCATGCGCAGCGTATCGAGCTTCAACTGGTCGTGAGCGCGCTGGGCGTCCTGGATATCTTTACGCAATTGCTGTTCTAGCGGGAATTCCTGCCGTGCCATGGGAATACCTCTTCTTTATCATTCGTATTGTGGGATTGAGTATAGCATTACAAGGGAGGCCAGACAACACGTTATTTGATCGGGTAAATGTTACTATTGTGCACCCCGATAAAGATTGCCTGTAATAAGGAGAAAGCGCACGACAAAGGAATAATATTTAAATGTCAAAGCACACGTCGCCCCAGCAGCAACTTGCCGCGCTTGACAATCGTCTCTTTGCCGACCCGCCCTGTGCCTGCAATCTGCTCGATCAGCTCGCGCAGTGCGTCTTCACCGGCTGGAATACGCAGGCGCAGCACGAACTCCTTGCCGGTGCCCAGGCCGAGTTTGCGCTGCCAGAACGAGGCATGCATCAAGTTCAATTGCTCGGCCACCTGCTCCAACAGAGCGGAAGTATCGCGCCGGAAGTCGCTATAGTGAACAGGGCCTTTGCTGAAGGCGAAAGTGACTTCCTGGGTGCCTTCAGCGCCGGCGAGGCCGGCGGTCAGGCTTTCACCGAGCTGGTAGATGAGGTCGTAGGTGCCGAAGGAGGTGCGCCCGACGTTTTCGATGTGCGCGCCATGGCTGCCGCGGTAGATGCCCATGCGGTCGCGCACGATGTGCTGCATGACGTCGTAGTGGATGGAGCCGCGAAAGAGCAGCCAGGTTTCGTGGAACGGCCCCTGGCCGGGTTTGAAACCCAACGATGCCAGGTACTCGCGGCCATCGGCGACGCGCCTCGCCAGTTCGGGATCATCCGGCGCGCCCTCGGAAAAGACCATTTCGGCCGATCCCTGCAACCCCAGTACCGATTCCGAGCCGACGCGACCGGCCAGGCGGCGATAATCCTGGGCGATGGTGCGAGTGACTACCCCAAGCTCCGCCCTCTCTGCCAGGAGGCCGAGGCGCTGGAGCTTGCGGGCTGTCTCCTCGGCCTCGCGCTGCGCCTGCTGGTCCAGCCATTGCTGCAACTGTGCCCCCACTTCCTGGGCCTGACTGCGCATGTCCTGGTGCAGCGCGCTGACGGTGCGGGTAAAGTCCTCGCCGGTGACGGTCGGGCCCGATTGGTGCAAGACGGTAAAGAGCAACTCGGGCACATCTGCGTTGAGTGCGCGATAGACATCCATGTTCTGCCCTCCTCTCGAACTGGCCGGTATTTTCTCGTATTACGACAGTATATCATGTGCACGCATTAACTAGACGGTATAATGTCATATTATGACAATCACTTACTGACCCTATACCTCACATCAACCCTACGGAAGAGGAGAACAGCTTAAAGCATGAGCGACCTTATTTTCGACCAGATGGAGACCTACGATTACGAGAATCTTTACTTTTGCCAGGAGAAGACGCTTGGACTGCGGGCCATTGTCGCGATTCATGATACGACGCTTGGTCCGGCGGCGGGCGGCATTCGTATGTGGCCGTACGCGAGCGAGGGCGAGGCGGTGCGGGACGTGCTGCGGCTGGCGCGCGGCATGACGTATAAGTGCGCAGCGGCAGGGGCAGCTTATGGCGGTGGAAAGTGCGTCGTCTTTGGGGATCCGAAGCGTGACAAGACCGAGGCAAGATTGCGCGCGCTGGCGCGCTTCATCAATCGCCTGAACGGACTGTTCATCACCGGAATCGATGTTGGCACAAACCTGGACGACATGGTCATCATGCGCGAAGAGTCGCCATACATTGTGACACTGCCGGAATCGTGGGGTGGCCCCGGTGACAGCTCGCAGGCCACCGCGTTTGGTGTTGTGCAGGGGATGCGCGCCTGCCTGAATGAGGTCTACGGCAGTTCTGATCTGCGGGGCCGGACTGTGGCGGTGCAGGGCGTCGGCGCGGTCGGGGGCCATGCTGTGCAATACCTGGTCGAGGCGGGCGCCATGGTGACGGTGGCCGATATCGACGAGGAGCGGGCGACGATGGTGGCGGAGCGCTATCAAACACGGATGGTTTCACCACAGGAGATAGACCACCTGGATGTCGATATTTACTCACCCTGCGCAATGGGCGCGGTCCTTAATGATATTACTATCCCTGAACTACGCTGCAAGATTGTATGCGGCTCGGCCAATAACCAGCTTGAAGAAGCGCATCACGGCGATATGCTGCGAGAACGCGACATCCTCTACGCCCCCGACTACATCGTGAACGCGGGCGGTCTGCTCTCAGGCCTCGACAGCCTCAATCCTGGCGGTTTCAACAGGCAGCGCATGATGGAGAAGGTGGCGCGCCTGTATGACGCCATGCTGCGTGTGATCGCCATCTCGAAGGAGCAGCGTATTCCGACCTATCGTGCCGCCGATGTGCTGGCGGAGAGGCGCATCGCGGCCGTTGGGCAGGCGAAGCGGCTGAGGACGACGGCGGATAAATTATAGAGAGATGGCTTGTTACTAGAGCAGAGGAGCAGGCGCGGCATGCATCAGAACACCGAGAACGTGCAAAAGAGCTACGACCAGATTGCAGAGGAGTATGTATCGCGAATCTATTCCGAGCTGGAGCATAAGCCACTGGACCGAGAGTTGCTCGACCGCTTTGCTCAGGAGGTACGAGGATCTGGGATTGTCTGCGACCTGGGGTGCGGGCCTGGGCACGTTGCCCGCTATCTACAAGAGCAAGGGGCTACCATCATAGGGATCGATCTCTCTCCCAGGATGGTTGAACTGGCGAAGAAGCTTAATCCAGGCATCGAGTTTCAGCGAGGAAATATGACTTCGCTCAACGTTCGAGATGGAATATGGGCTGGGATTGTGGCCTTCTACTCTTTGATTCATTTCCCCCGCCAGCAGGTCACACCGGTCTTGCGCGAACTTCACCGCGTACTGCAACCGAATGGCCTGCTCCTGCTGGCTTTCCACAAAGGCCAGGAGGTGAGGCACCTGGACGAATGGTGGGGAAAGCAGGTCTCGCTGGATGGTGTTTTCTTTGAACGCGAGGAAATGGAGGGCTACTTGAGAGAGGCAGGCTTTGGGATTGAAGAGAGCATCGAGAGGTCACCCTATGCAGGCGTTGAGGTTGAGACGCAGCGGGTCTATATCTTTGCGCGGAAACTACGCTAGCAGATATTCATAGTAAAGAAATGGTTGTTTTACTGACAGCGATCCTGCCGGGCAGGCCATTGCAGGTGATACACTATACATGGCGGATAATTATAGTACCATTAGCAACGCTCGTCGCGTTGTTAGCCTGATATCTGGCAACGTGGAAACGTTTAATATGCGTTTCTGATCACAGAACATGAAGAGGTTACTATATGAAGATTGGTCTTGGAATACCGGCAAATATTCCCGGGGTGCCGGGAAAGCAGATACTGGAATGGGCCAGGAAAGCTGATGCCGGGCCGTTCTCCAGCCTGGGGCTGATTGACCGTCTGGTTTACCCGAACTACGATGTGCTGATCACACTGGCTGCAGCGGCGGGGGCGACCGAGCGCATCCGGCTGATGTCCACCGTGCTGCTCGCGCCGCTGCGCAATGCTGTTATCCTGGCGAAGCAGGCTGCCAGCCTGGATGCACTCTCGGGCGGCCGTCTCACCCTGGGCATGGGCGTTGGGTCCCGCGAGGACGATTTCCAGGCTGCCGGGGTACCCTTCCACCGGCGCGGCAAAATTTATGACGAGCAACTGGCGATCATGCACCGTATCTGGTCGGGCCAGCCGTTGAGCGAGAGTGTTGGAGTCATCGGGCCACTCCCAGCACAGCAGGATGGGCCTGAAGTGTTGATCGGCGGCTACACTCCGGAGGCATTAAAGCGCCTGGAGCGATGGGGTGACGGCTATATCTCTGGCGGGGGCGGTGCGCAGCGCGCAAGTCAGTTTTTCAGGATGGCCGAGGAGATCTGGGAGGCTGCGGGTAGATCGGGCAAGCCCCGGCTCGTTGGGGCATCGTATATTGCCCTGGGAGAGGATGGATTAGAACGCGGGGGTGCGTATATACGCGACTATTATTCAATGATGGGGCCAAGGGTAGAAGGCATGGTTGCGTCGCTGCCGACCACGCTTGAGGCTGTGCGGGGCGTGATATCGGGTTTCGCCGATATCGGGACGGACGAATTGATCCTGTGGCCTACGACGCCTGACCTGGAGCAGATCGACCAGCTTGCTGACCTGGTTGGATAAGGAGGTAATATGCCCACGCAAGATATTTATCCGATTGGAACGCTCCCTCCGGTTGGGGAGGTTCCGCCATACATGTACGCCCAGGTGGTCAGGCAGGACCGGCTGGGCGACCCGCGCGATGCCTTCAAGATCGAGCGCGTGGAAACGCCGGAGGTCGCCCCGGACCAGGTGCTGGTGGCGGTCATGGCGGCCGGTATCGACTATGACGGCGTCTGGGCCGCGCGCGGCGTGCCCATCGACGTGATTGCCGTGCGGCAGGCGGCTGGCGACCCGCGCACCTTCCATATCGGCGGCAGCGACGCCTCCGGCATCGTCTACGCCGTCGGCAGCGAGGTCACGAATGTCAGGGTCGGCGACGAGGTGGTGATCCATCACGGGTGGTGGGACAAGAACGATCCCTGGGTGCTGGCGGGCAAAGACCCGGTGATCGCGCCATCCGCGAAAATCTGGGGATACGAGACGAACTATGGCTCCTTCGGCCAGTTTGCTATCGCCCAGGCGCACCAGTGCCTGCCGAAGGCGGAGCACCTTTCCTGGGAAGAGGCGGGCGCCAGCACGCTGGTCGGCACGACCGCTTACCGCATGCTGTTCGGCTGGCAGGGGAATACTGTGCAGCAGGGCGATGTCGTCCTGATCTGGGGCGGCTCCGGCGGGCTTGGATCGATGGCTATCCAGCTTGCGCGCATTGGCGGTGCGCTGCCGATCGCCGTCGTCTCTAACGCTGAGCGCGGCGAGTACTGCAAGCGGCTAGGCGCGCTCGGCTACATCAACCGCACTGAATTCAACCACTGGGGCGTCCCACCGCACTGGACGGATGTCGAGGGGCAAAAGCAGTGGACCAAAAGTGCGCGCGCCTTCGGCAAGAAAATCTGGGATATTCTGGGCGAGCGGCGCAGCCCGGCAATCGTCTTCGAGCATCCCGGCGAAGACACCATCCCCACCTCGATCTTCGTCTGCGAGCAAGGCGGTATGGTGGTGATCTGTGCGGGCACGACGGGCTTCTCCGCCATGGTTGACCTGCGTTACCTGTGGACGAGGCAGAAGCGCCTGCAGGGGTCGCACGGCACGAACGACGAGCAGGCAAGCGCCTACAATGACCTGATGCGCGGCGGTAAACTCGACCCATGTGTCAGTAAAATAGGGCGCTTCGAGGATATCCCGCAGGTACACCAGGATATGCTCGAAGGCAAGCACCCGCCGGGCAATATGGCGATCCTGGTCGGCGCGCCGCAGCCGGGACTTGGGAAGCGCTAATCACTATACGGAAGTATATATGCTCGGTTAGCCAGTTAGTACTGTGAAGTAGTTCATTGAATCTCCTTCAAATCAGTGTATCGTTATAAAGATCGGGGGATTTGTATTTCCTCGATACTTTGTGGCACAATTTAAGTCTGCTGCGTCAAGAAGTTGAAATTCTTGAATTTGTATGTTTTAATCATAGGGGGTTTACCTGATTGCTTACTTCGCTAGCGATATTTTGTTGCTTTTAGACAGTGAGGACATATCATGAAATTACTCATCGTTGATAGCGACCGAGACCTGGTCGAAATGCTCACGAGCTGGTTAAAAACACTGGGGTATGATGTTCACAGGGCATACAGTGGCGAACGCGCAAAACTTGAATGGGAAGAGCAAAAACCGGATCTTGTTATTCTGGACACTACATTGAAAGATGTCGATGCCATGCAAATGTGCCGGGACATGCGACATAAGCACGACGCGCTTGTACTCGTTATCACGGATGGCAAGGATGTCCAGGATGAAGTCCGCTGCCTGGAATCGGGAGCGGATGATTATTTGCGCAAGCCGTTCTACCCATCGCAGATACTGGCGCGTATTCGTGCAGTGAGCCGGCGCGGTCGCTCATCGCTGGAGCAGCGCCCTTCATCGATCATTACAGTGGGCCCGCTCCGCGTGGACGCGCTGCATAATTCGGTGAGTATTAATGGAAGGACGGCCCGGCTGACACCCACCGAGAGCAAGCTTCTGCACCTGCTGGCGGTGAACGCCAACAATGTCTGCACTGCCGATCAGATCGTTTCCCATATCTGGGGTTTCGGCAACGACGGGGATAGCTGCCTCATCAAGGCCCATATCCGCCATCTGCGCCAGAAGGTGGAACCAGAACCGGGTAACCCTCACTATATTTTGACGGTCCCCGGCGTTGGTTACACCTTAATTCGTTACTCTGGGGAGTCGAACAACGGCCTGTCGCCGGCATCAGGAGAATAAGCAAGAACTTAGTGCAGACATCTTCACGCCGAAGGCACAGAATATACCACTTCTTCGTTTAGAGCGGCATCCCATCACTACGCCTATTTGCTACACTCCTGGTAAGACCAATCCACCCGGAGATGGAGATGGCGTACATAATTCATAAAGGGCCGCCGCCAAACTTTAAATCGATCCGTCGAGTCCCAACGCGCTACGAGCATATGCTGCCGCTGAGCCTGATGCTGCGCTATCAATGTATCGTGGTAGGGACCGCGCGAGACGCGCTGACGTTAGCGATTTCAGATGAGCAACAGAGGCAGCCCGTTGAGACGCTTGGGCGGCTGATGGGCTACCCGATATTCACCGTTCTGGTTGACTCAGCTAGAATGAGGCTGCTCCTCGCGCGTCTTGAACGGCGAGAGCGACAAAAACAGGGGAAAGTTGTTGGGCGGCCTTATTATATGCATACGCTGCAACTGCGCGCCTTCTTGAAGTCCATCCTGGCGTACAGGCAAAGAGCGTAGAGGCTATGCGCCCCCACGCCCAAACACCATCACTGGTACGGTCAACACAATCAGCTTGAGGTCCAGCCACAAGGATTGCCGCTGCAGGTAGTCGATGTCCATCGCCACCATTTCAGCAAAAGGCACCTGGCTGCGTGCATAGACCTGCCAGATACCCGTCAATCCAGGCTTGCCACACAGGCGCAATGTGTCATGGAGCGAATACTGGTCTACTTCGTAGCGCAATGGAGGACGTGGCCCAACGAGCGACATATCTCCGCGCAGGACGTTCAGAAATTGTGGAATTTCGTCGAGGCTGGTCTTGCGTATAAATTTGCCGACTCTGGTCACACGCGGATCATCAACCTGTTTGTACGCGGCTTGTCCATTATTCAGCGTTTGGTTGGCCAGGTATTTCTCGATTGCCAGACGGTGCAGGCTATCATCGCTATTTGAATACATCGAGCGAAATTTAAGCAGTTCAAATTCCTCGCCGTTCAGACCCACGCGTTTCTGGCGAAACAGGATAGGCCCATTAGAGTCCAGGCGGATAGCAATCGCAACCAGCGCCATCACAATAGCGATAAATGGCAACAGCAATAATGTAATAACGATATCCAACAGGCGTTTGAGACGGGCATAAGCGGGGTCAATAGCTATAGTTTGTTGAGTTGGACTCAATTCAATAAGCATACAAGCCTCCATGCACAGCGATACATTTGAGAAAGTTCACTCTCCCGATTAGAAGCATAGCGAATACAGGTATTCATCTGGTGAGAATTCTTATGGAGAAATGGTTAAAAATTGTGCCAGACCATAGACATCGCGGTGTAAAAAAGCATATGGGCCGCAGGAGTCCTGACAACGCGAAGCACGCTACTCCCACTATTTCTACACCTGCCCTTATGAGTGCAACCAGTTTTCTACCGCTCTAGCCATGCATCAAACACTTCAGAATGCTATGTTGATTCAGGGAAGTATTCATTCACCTCTTAATCATCCCGGTTAGAAAGTATAAGGATTGCACGATGACACATGAGTTGAGGTTTGGCATAGCTGGATGGGGCTACTGGGGGCCAAAGATCGCACGCAACATCAACTCTTTACCGGACGCTACGGTTTCCATGGTGGCCGATACAGACCACCACCGCCTGGCATCATTGAAGATTGGCCGACCTGGCCTGCGCACAACCACGGATGTTAGTGAGCTTTTCACTTCAGATATCGATGCGGCCATCATCGCTACGCCCGTCAAAACCCACTATACGCTGGCAAAAGAGGCATTACTTCACGGCAAACACGTGCTGGTCGAGAAGCCTCTCACGGCGAATGTGGCCGAGGCGGAAGAGCTGGTGCAACTGGCGGCCAGGCAGCGACGAGTCTTGATGGTCGGGCATACGTTTGAGTACAGTCCGGGCGTCAACGAACTTCGCAAGCTGGTACAGAGTGGCGACCTGGGGAAGATCTACTGCATCGAGGCTGAGCGATTGAATCTGGGGCTGTTCCGCAGTGATATCAATGTTATCTGGGACCTCGCGCCGCACGATGTCTCAATCTTGTTATACGTACTGGGCCGAACGCCGTCTCAGATCAAGGTGCAGGCACACGCGCACTTACAGACACGCATCCACGATATCGCCCATCTCGATTTCGGCTACGAGGATGGGATGACGGCGCATATCCATGTGAGCTGGCTGCATCCCTGCAAGGTGCGTCGTGTGACCGTCATCGGCGACAGGCGCATGGCCGTCTACGATGATACGAGTCCCTCTGAGATGATCAAAATTTACAATAAGGGCGCTGATGTAGACGCGGATCCGGTCGTTTCGTATCGCTTTGGGGCAATCACCATCCCGCATATCGATTGGGTCGAACCGCTCCACCTGGAATGTGAAGATTTTGCCAACGCGATTCGCACGGGGACGCAGCCACGCGCAAACGGGGGCGTGGGCCTGGAAGTGGTGCGCGTGCTGGCGAGGGCCCAGGAGGTGCTGGAGGGCCAGGCCGACCTGGGCGCAGCGATGAGCATAGCGGGACGATAAATCGAGTCAGGGTTGGCTCGCGCTTTCAATGAGCCGGGCAACCGAAGTAATCGATGAGCCTTTACCGGTGCAGGGCGAGCCGGGCCGAGGCGAGAAATTCCCCGCGGCAATTCGTGCAAGCGGGGTGCTGTCGTCAAATGAGGACGCATCTGTAACGAACTCTGGATCAGCGGTGGTTCCTATTATCGCTGTAGTGTTGTGATTCGTATCCCACTGGCAATTGCCTGACGAGGCAGCCAGACCATGCGACCATCGAGAGGGCCAGGAACAAGATGATAGGCATCCAGAAACGAAGCCGAATTGCATGACCAGGATAGAGTTTCATTCTGCTGTATATCCAGGGTACTCAGGATAATGCATCAGCCCAGGTGTTTGTAGAGACGGTCACCCACTGTAGCCGCTACCGAGAGTGGGAGCCGTCTCCAACAGGAAGTGAGGAGGCGATATTTCCAACTCGTTTCAGATGTGGCCGCCAGTCCGGAGGTGTCCGGATGGTAGTAGTAGGGTAGAGGTTCTTTGGTAGCTCCCCAACGCCGCTTGAACTCCATCAGCCCCTCGTTATCATACGAGGTTCGGCCCAGATCAAAAGTGCTACAGCCTAGCGAGCAGCCCAGGGAAATAGCGGACCACATGAGTAAATTATTGGGTGCGAGGCGTAGATACTGCTCGTCAGAAGCGCCGTAAGCGTAGCGAATGGTGGTACCTGAAGTAAGCAGGATCATGCCGGCGATAACCATCTCCTGGTATTCCGCAAGTAAGAGATGCATTCCTCCATTTCCGGCGAAGTTATCCCACAGGTCGAAAAAGAAACGCTGTGGTTGGGCAGGCATTCCATGCTTCTTACAACGTGTCTGGAGATGCAGCCGATAATAGTGCGCTACATCCGCCCGATTTTGGGCTCTACGAATATGAACGCCGAGTTTCTGTGATTTCTTCACCTGGTGCTGCACTGGTTTACGTAGCTGTGACCATATCGCATCCGGGTCAGGGGCCAGCGACAACAGCCAGCGTACATACAAATTTGCCTCGACAAGATCGCTGCGCCTGGCAAGCGTCTGATTGGCACCCGTACGCAACTCCAGGTAGCGCACTTTCTCCTGCCGTGCCAGATGGACAGCCTGGTCGATCAGTTCACCGGCGCTGCTCTCATCCTCCGCAAGCAGCGGGCAAAGGTCAGAAAACGGCAGGCTGACGAGGCGCTTGCCGGTGAGTGGACTCTGCATGAAACACAACGGGAGATAGCCGGTGATACGACCCGTTGAGTCAGTCGCGATAAGCGGTTTCAGTGAATATCCATAGAGGTTGGTAATCAAGTCAAGCCAGGTCTTCTGATAATAGAATGTTTCTGTTGCTCGGCGGCTGATAAAGTTATCTAAAGTTGATGATGCCTCGATCATTAAAATGTCCTCTGCTGTCTATTTTCCCTTTTAGAAAAAACATAGCATAGGATGGTGCTGAAGAGATATCGATGCCGGTGTAGAATTCATGATAATTCACGCGGGGAGTAGATAGAAATGATGGTTACCGGTAACAGGAGGGGGTCAGAAAGTGATGCCGCCGGGTTGCTCAGGAGGAACCGCCCGGCCTGTACTGGGCGATAAGCTCTTTTAGCGCATCGTATTGCGGCTTGGGGTTACCGGTGTGCGTATCAATCATATCCAGTCCGCCGGAACCGGCACCACTGGCAACATCAAATTGATTGGCAAAATCAAGGCCGGCCTGCATCATGGCATGGAGAGCTGCCGTAGTGAACTGGGTGATAAAGGCAGGATCATAACCAAAGGCAGCGGGGGGATTATCCGAATTGTAGTTCCACTCGGTGATGCCCACGGGCAGGTTCACGCCCAGCGTATCGCGTACCCAGGTCTTGACCTGCGTTGTCACCTCAGCAAAGGTTGAGGCCTTCGCGAGGCAGGAGCTTCTGGAATCGCCTGATCCACAGGGGTACCAGTGGAAAGAGATGGCATCCGGCAGCACTCCCGACCTCTTCACGGCAGTGAGAAACGGCTGAACCTGCGTATAATCGGCGACAACGGGCCCGATGAATTTCGCGGCTGGGTTGATCTTCCTGAGCTTCGGTACGAGGTTATTCCAGGCAAGAATATATGCCTCCATACTATCATAATCGGGTTCGTTGCCGATCTCGTAGAGATTGCATCGGCTGCCGGCGTAGGTGACGACATGCTCGATGAATGCGGCATCATTGATGGGTTCGAGGACACCCAGGCAGGTCATATGGCTATTTTCAACAGTTTGCAGCCGTTGATTGATTTCGGCATCGGAAGTTGGATGACCATCGAGCAGGCTTCGATCAAAAAAGAAGGTGCGCATGAGAGAGAAATGGGCATCTTGCAGCGCTTGTTGAATGGGGTGACTGGTTTCGACGTTATTGGGCACCCACTCCTGTGTATCATTGGTACCAAAGAGGAAGGAAGAGACGTTTTCCTTCCAGAGCTGCTGGCCGGGGAGCAAAGCGTAGTGAGCACCCGGCGGGTGCCTCGTCTTGCTTGGTGAGTTGGAGTTTTGCCAGGCCGGATAAGCCGTAACAAGAAAAACAACGAACACTATCAAGAATGAGACGATAAGCCCTAGAAACGCGAAAAGCAGCTTCATTTTCGTTCCCGTTAATGGGAAGGGTAAGGATCTATGTTCAGGCGAAGGCCGTATGTCATTTTTCATATACCAACCATAAGAAATGGAAAAGAATTTGTCAAGGCAAGCGCCCAGAGGTGAGTACAAATATAGGTACTTGCCGGTACCCTTCTCTATACCATCTCAACACTGATAAAAACCATTTCACTACCCACCAGTTGTACGCTAGGCTTGGATGATTTTGACTCAAGGAGAGATACAGTGCAACCGCGTCAAATAATAGAAATAATCAGGAAGTGGATCTGGTTGATTGTCCTTGCTGCCCTGCTTGGTGCGGTAGTAGGTCTGGCGGTAAACCATTTTGTGCCGAAAAAATACCAGGCAACGGCGACCGTCTTTGTAAATTCGCCCAACCACATCGATTACAATTCGTTGCTGGGCGCTCAACAGGCAGCAAAGGCTTTTACCTCTTTTCCGCAGTCTCAACCGATATTAGAGGCAGCGCTGCAGTTAATTGGGGATCAGAGTCTGAGTGAGACGCAACTGGCCATGATGGTGACGGTCCAAAATGACCTGAACAGCCAGTATGTGATCATCCAGGTAACCGACAGCAATCCAGTTCGCGCAGCCAGATTGGCTTCAACAATTGCCAGTCTATCGATCAACCAGTTCCAGGGAACGGTCATTAATGGCACGAACACAAAGTTTTTACAGAGTGAGATAGTGAGGCTCCAGAATCAGATAAATAGCCAGGAACAGGAACTGAGTTCGCTGCAGAGCCAGCCGGCGTCCCCGCAACAGGCTGCCCAGATTAACCAGGTTACGGCAAATTTGAATACCCTACGACAACAATACAGCCAGGATATCACTAACTATAATGATCTGACCAGTATCCAGGTTGTGCTATTGCAAGATGCGCAAGTCCCACAAAAGCCAATCGGGCTGGGGGCGCCCATATCAATATTGATAGGTCTACTTATCGGCCTGATAGGCATAACCGCTGTGGTTATCCTTATCGAGCAGACGGATGATGTTCTCCGCACGCCGGAGAAAGTCGATAAGGCGAGCGGGCTTACCACATATATTACCCTCAAGCAGTTGCCGGAAACAATCAAGCAGTTGCCCTGGTTGAATAGCTACGAGCCAGGCAGGGGAGTCGTGGTGACTGTCAAGCCAGTAAAAACGCTGGCACGGTCTTCCGGGTCCCAGGAAAATAAACGTATAGAGGATGCAGATACAAGCCAGCAGATGTCCCTGATGACGAGGCAGGCTTCCTCCACCGCGCATATGAATGGCAGGACGAAAACTAACAGTCGTTTCGAGCTGCCCGAGTCGTTTATGGCACTTGGAGCTCTACTCAAAAGTGATATTGATCATCAGAACTTACCTGGTGAATATGGCAGGTCATTGCTGATTACCAGCCCGGAAAATGGCGATGGGAAAACCGTAGTCGCCTCGCAACTTGCCCTGGGCCTGGCGAGGATCGGCGCCAGAGTTGTGCTGATCGACACGAATCTGCGCAACCCCCATATTCATAAGATTTTCGGAGTGGCTAATCGAACCGGGCTAAGTACGATTCTCTACACTGACAAAATCGGTGATATGACCGGGGAGACTGTTGATTCCCTAGGCGATGTTTTGCAGCCAACCCCCGAACCGAATTTGACGATCCTGCCGAGTGGGCCAGTAGTAGACGCAGCGCCGGTATTGCTCTCATCTGCCAGGATGGGAAACATCATAGACCGATTGAGCCGGGATGCCTTTGTTATCATCGACAGTCCAGCGGTTTTAACGACGAGTGAGGCGATGATTCTGGCGAGTAAGAGTGGAAGCATTCTGATGGTTGTGAATGCCCAACACACAACCGCAGCCAAACTCAACCAGTCGCTAGGAATGCTGTCGCATCTGCGTGTAGATGTACGTGGTGTTGTGCTTAACCAGGTTCGCAAGAGCAGCCGGGTTTGAAACCAGGTAGATGCGAGCAGGATAAACGATGGAAAGAGCCGATAACCTGTCATGGTTGAGCAGCCCGATCGCGAAGCGCGTTGATAAGGTGCGCTGGCTTATCACAGGTGGACTGGTACTGGTGGCCGTTCTGGCCGGGGTTGCCAGCTTCAATCCTCTCATAGGAGTGATGATCAGCCTGCTGATTCTCCTGCTCGCGCTCGTAGCTCCCCGGCCGATCCTCATCGTCTATGGTCTGACGCTTATTCTTCCACTGACGGGAGGACTTGCCAGAGGGGCTGTAATACCATTGTTACGCGTCAGCCAGGCGCTGCTCCTGCTTGGATTCCTGCTATTCGCCGTTGCCAGACCTACGCGCCTGGGGAAAATCCGGCTGTCAGCCGTCGACCTGGCTTTTCTGCTATTTGTGCTGGGTGAGGCGGTCTTTCCAGTGCTGGTCCTTTATTATAATGGGGGGAGCCTCAACCTTAACGCCGTCGATCCTCTCTATGGCGACTCGTCGTTGCAAACCCTGCTGGGGCCAATCCAGTATTACGTGTTGTATCGCATCGTGGTCGGGGTGGTCTCTTCAGAAAGGCAGATCATCCCCATCCTCAAACTCACCTTCATTGCCAGCATCATTGTCTCGATCATTGGCATATTGCAGAAGATCGTGCCCGCCGTTAATCGCTTCATTCTGACCTATTACCCACCAGTCTCGGATGGTACCGATCCATCCTCAACCTACGCCCGCATCACCTCGACATTGCAGCATTATAGCGGCCTGGGAGCCTACCTCACTTTCACGCTGATTCTGGCCATCACCTGCTACATTTCGCGGCCGCGCTTAAAGATTGCTCCGGTGCTGCTGTGGGCAACCTTCATATTTGATAGTATCGCTTTGATTCTAACGGGAACCTTTGCGGCCTGGATCGGCCTGGTAGTAGGAGTGCTCGTCGTGTTTGTATTGATGCGGCGCATACCAAAACCGATTATCTATATTGCGATTGGCGTCGCGCTGGCCGCGATCATCTTCCAGCCGTTTCTCTCGGCTCGCCTCAACGATGAGCTGGGGGCAGGAGCAGCTCAAGGACTGTTGCCACAGTCGCTTGCGTTCAGGGTCATGCTCTGGAAGGATATATTCCTCCCCGCTATCGGGCAAAATCTCCTCTTCGGCTATGGGCCCGCTCCCGCGGTGCTCGCTCTGTGGCCAGCCGAGGAATCGCAGTATTTCCTCACGTTACTACGAGGGGGCCTGTTTTATTTCTTCGGCTATCTACTTCTGATCGGGGTGGCCGGTTACGCCTGCTGGCGGCATATCAAACGTAAGGATAAGGATCCTGGACAAGTTGTGGCCATTGCGCTGTTTGCTATCCTGGTGGCGCTCAGCGTGATGAACGTGTCCGGAGAGTATTTTACGTATGTCGGTGGCACACAGGTGCTGTGGATGCTGCTTGCAATCGTCGTAGCGACGTGGCAGCTCAAGGAAGGGGTGGGGACCCATAAGGAGAGGATAGGCGGGGCGGGTGGTTGGCGGAAACGCAGCGCCGGAGTTGGCCGTCACAACCCTCTGGGAGAGGGAAGGGTGGATAATGAAGTTTTCTCGTTCGCAGCTCAGAGCCTGCTGCCAGACTATACCTGGTCAAGCATATACCAGCCGGAGTGGGTTGGACAGCGTTTCGGCAAGTTAAGTCGGTTTCTGGACTGGCGCTTCCTGAAAGACTCGGTACTGGTCGGCGCTGGCTCGACGATAGCGCGAGTACTGGGGCTGCTCTTTTCGACCTTGCTGGCCCGCTTCCTGGTACCTGATGATTTCGGTTTCTTCCGCTACGTGGTCACGCTGGCAGGCATTATTACGATTGCTGCGAGTACCTATCCAAATAGTATAGCTCGTTCCCTGGCGGCTTACCCAGATGACGAAGAGGCTCAGGATCGCTACTTTACGAATGGGATAGTTGGCATTGTTCTCCTGCTGGTTCTTACCGTGCTTGTCTCGGTTCCGCTCCTGGCAGTATTACATTCCCTCAACATTGGAGCGATCAGTTGTATTATCGGACTGACAGGCTTCTACTTTTACCTGGGACTGGCACGTGGAGTAAATAGCGCGTGGAAAATGAGCCTTACCTATCTTATCAACAATGTCGCGCTGATAGCAGCGTTAATCGTGGTATTCGGTTTTCTTCACATACATTCGGCTATGGCAGCCATCGTGATCTGGGGTCTCGCCAATCTCGCGCCCCTCGCCATAGAGCTATTTCGTCCTATGCCTCTGCGATTTCACTTCCGTCTCATTTCGAAGCGAGTGCTGCTAGAAATAACGCGTTTTGCGATTCCCATGATAGTATCCAGCGGAGCATTTGCCATCTGGTTCGGTATCGATCTGCTCCTGGTTGAAAACCTTGCCCCGAATGCGGCCGGAAGCTATGCAGCGGCAAAGACGCTGGGCCAACTCTACGTTTTCGTCCCGTCGGCAATTACCCTGGTGTTGATGCCGCGCGTGGCTGCTGCGAACTTGAGTAAGAGCCTGCGTTACCTGGCGGGCGGTATATTTATCGCCCTGCTCGTCTCACTCACCGGTTTCGCCATCGTAGATATCTGGGGCCAGAAAGTAATTAGCCTGATCTTTGGACGCGGCTACATCGATGCGTATGGCCCCCTGGTGATATTGAGCGTCGGAATGTGTATCGTCTCGGTGAATACTGTACTAGAGGGCTTCTTAATCGGGCGCGGGCAACCAAACCTGGCGGCTCAAGCGATGGTAGTGGCTATGGTCAGCACCGGCGTACTCGGTTACTGGTTCGTCTCCTGGAGAGGCGCTATCGGAGCCAGCCTGGCCTTCACTGTTGGCGCGGCCCTCGCTACGGTCATCATGCAGTACAAAACCTGGCGCTTCTTACGTAAAGGTGGAAACAACGCGGCCTCTGAGCCTCAGCAGTTTATGGATGTAACAGACCCGTCGCTCGCGACGGTGACACTGAAGAAGCCCCGCCAGAAGGAGACAACGTCCGGCACCGATGAGGCCATAAGCTAAATGGTGGGATTAGCTTCGCACTAGCCCCAGGGGAGGCATAGCGCATGCGGCTACCATATTAGATATAACTGCACGCATATGACGTGTAATGATATGGGCTAGAATCAAGTGAGCGTCTTCTTCTTGCTCGATATTCTGACCGGGCGCAAGTAGATACACATCCACTATATCCTTGATCTTACCACCTTTCGCACCCAGGAGGCCAATAGTAGCAGCATGCGAGCGCTTTGCAAGACAGAGTGCATTTATCACATTTGGCGAATTACCGCTGGTGCTAATGCCAATAACAACATCGCCAGGCTGAATCAAACTGGCTAACTGCTCTGCAAAGATATGTTCGTATGCTGTATCATTGCTCCAGGCCGTAATTAATGGCACATGATCCGTCAATGAAATGGCTTTCAGACGAAGGGCCCCTGGCATGATCGTATTCTTTGACAGGTCAAGCGCAAAATGTGAGGCAGTCGCTGCACTCCCGCCATTTCCCATGATGAAGATCCGACACTCGTTCCGATAGGCTTGTTCAAGCAAGTCCAGAATTTCTTCAAGATGTCGAAGCGAGATGGACCGTAGCAACTGCTCAAGCTCGCTTAAATAGGTGTTGATTGGCTCCAACGTCTGTTTTCCTTCTTTCCTTTTCCATGATGTTCAAATTTGATCAAAGTGGAACCTTAGACGCTATTTAGCGTAGCAACAAATTCGTTAAATTGAGGTTGTCGTTTGCTTTCAAACACCGATCGCATAACAATAATCTCCTGTGTAAGTGTTGCCCGATCCCCCAGCATTTGTTTTACACCCTGGGCTATAGACTCAGGTGTGTTCTTCACAAAGATAAAGCCGTGTGTGTAAAAACGCCGCATTTCTCGTCCATCGGAGGCAACAACAGGTTTCTCCATCACCAGAGCTTCATAGGCAGCACAACTCAGGTCGTTTGGCTCCGTTGTCAAAATGACAACGCCATGGACATTTTTGAGCAGTGCAGTATAATCGCCTCCTCGCAAAAAGCCGGTCAGGATTACGTTTTCGGGTTTCTGTTCCAGCAAACCTTGAGCAGCGCGCCTGGGATCCCCAGTAACGTAAAAAGTAACCTGTGGCAAAAGCCGGGCAGCAGCAAAAAGCTCATCCATCGGCTCGACAGAATCAAAGGTGTTGATGACAGCAACGCGCATCTCTCCCACAGAACCAATCGGACCGGTAGGTGGATTGAGAGTGGGAAGTCCATTCGGGAGGAAAAGGCCCCTGGCGCCCCAGTTCTCTAACATCTTTAAGGCGGCATCATCAGTAACCAATGTCACGAGCGCTCGTCGAGCCAGCAGGCGGAGGAACGGATGCGCCCAGCGCCAGAAAGGGTGGTGAAAGGAAGCCGTATGAGCGTCTATAACGTAGCCCGCTCGCTTCCTGGAGGGCGACCGCCGACCCCGCAGCCGGCACCATATCGCCACAACAAGAGGAGCAAAAATGGGAGGATTTTGTATTATGGCAATGTCTGGTCGCTCGCGCTCGAGGAGAGACCAGGTGTTCCAGGACTGCACCAGGTAGCGCAATGGCGTTAACCAGAGGCCGGTCAGACGTGCCTCATATTGCAGGCTGGCCTTCCCACCAAGTTCATCCGCCATGCTAAATACTCGTAAGGAGTGGCTCGCCCAGGCCATTACGAGAAATTTCAAGTTTAATTTAGAACTCATACCATACTCAGCACCGAGACCTTCTCTTGGTCTCGAGTCATGTATAGAAGACTCATCTTCTTTCTGCTTCGTTATTCTGCTCATTTGTCTCCAACGATACAGCTTCTCCATACGCCCTGGAGCGCCAGGTGCATTACAGTGTCGTGCCGGGACGCACCAGTTGTTTGCTTTCTTCGGGAACGGACTGGAGAGAACGCGGCTTGCGGAATCTGGCGAAGAGGCGCTTGAATGTCCAGAGCAACGAACTCCAGCCCATCATGAAGAAGGGGGCCGGGTCGTCGCGGGCGAACCAGGCCGTCTCTTGCACACCTTTATAAGTGCGCATCCACTTCCACAGACTCAATTTGTCATCGCGGCAGTAGGTCGGGGACGAGACCAGGTCGAAATTCTCGACCACCCATTTCCGACCTTCGCGAGGCGCCCCCGTGACGACCGGTCGGCCTGTCAGATCCAGGTAGAGGGCGCGCACCACGTCCATGCCCAGCGTATCGACGAAGAGACGAAAGGTTGTACCGACGCGTGGATTGACATCCAACAGCTTATACTCGTCTGTTCTTAAATCGTATTTGTAGCCGAGGTCCAGGATGCCCTGATAGCCGATGGCCTTCATGAAGTCGATTGTCTGCCTCTCCACGGCATCGTTTGCTACACAGATGCCGAGGCTGGTAACACCAGAATAAGGAGGATACTGGCGGATCTTCTTGGCCGTGATGCCGTAGAGGCAGGATGATTCGGCATCGAAGTATCCATCGAACATCCAAATCATCTCTGAACCGCCCGGAATATACTCTTGCAACATAAGATTGGGAGTATCGGGCGTTTCCATCTCCTCATAGCGCCTGAGGAGGCTCTGCGCGTCTTTGACGACGACCATCCTCATCCCGGTCCGTTTCAGCAGGGTTACGGTATTGATGCCCTTGAGCATGACCGGAAAGGTAGCGTCTTTAATGAACTCGATGACATCATCACGGTTACGGGGAAAAACGGTCTCTGGAGTTGGCATCGAGTATTTTTTACAGAGATAATACATACTCTGTTTGCTGGAGAGCGAGCGGGCAAGCCCGGCAGGCTGATCCGGAAAGAGAAAGCCCTCCTTCAAGGCATCTGCATGATCGGCTACAAAGACACAGCTATCATCGTCGGTCGGGATGAGAATCGGGCGAGATCCGATCTTCTTACCGAGCTGGAGCAGCCAGTCCACGGAATCTTCTGGAGCCGCCTTCTCAATATCCCAGAAGTAATTTTTCCGCCAGTAACGAGACCGGGCAGCCGGAGAACGGCTATCGGCGTGAACGCCATAAACGGAAACGCCCAGGCGACCCAGACTGCGGGCAATCGCGTGTCCATGAAACCCTGGAGCGATTACGACCACGGGAACAGAGGTGTTCAAACCATCTTTTACAGGATGGGCCGCAAGGGGCTTTTGCCTACTAGCTTCCATATACGTATGTTTCCCTTCAGATCAGAGCGAATTCCGGCGCCTCTTTTAGCACCTGCCCTCGCTCGAATCTATACACTTCATCGAGGTCATCGACATGCGCCAGGATGAATTCGAGATCTTTGACCTGCCCGCTATTACGCAGGTAATCAGCGCTCGGGCCAACACTGATGGAATGCGCAGGTTTGCTGCTCCAGCGTTCGATGATTTCCGCGGTTGAAGCATTCTCTGGACGATAGCCGGAAGCGAGGAGCAGTTCAGCGATCCATGCGCAGCACAGTTGATCTTCCTCGCGGAACTCGTTTCGTGCGCCAGCGCCAATCACGGCGACTCTAGGATGGTGGGCCGCCAGGTAGCTGGCGGTCACGGTATAGTTCCTGAGGCAAGCGACGTACATAGACTGGGATTCGGCCCCTCCGCAGATTACGCGCGTTCCCGAGGTGGAGAGCAGCAGCATGGGGCGGTGGATATCGGTCCTTAGCGCCAGGTCAGCCGGACTGTTATTCATGTCGAAGCCATACGGCATGTTCCCGCCAAGCTCCCCGACGAGGAGCGGATTGGGAAGGCGGGCAGCGAGCGGAACCGCCGCTTCGAGCGTGGGAGCGGGGAAACATTTTCGACCGAGTGAGACACCGGTGACAACCGTCGTGGTGGCCCTGATGACATCGACCGCCACGATGGCGTACCCGTCGCGGTAGGCCGGCAGGCATTCTGGAAAGCAATCGATCACGACCGTTTTAGGCATGGCAGTTCCTATCTCCCGACCTGAATTCCGGGAAGCGCGGGGCGAAGTTTGGGTATTTCAAAGGCGTCCGAGTGGAGACCGCGCCGGAAGATTTCGACGCGCAACAGCTCCTCCAGGCGGACGTTGCAAAGCTGGACACGTGGGCCGAAGTGCTCGAGGAAGGCGAACTGGCTCGGCTTGTTAGGGGCCTCGAACATGGCGATCTCCAGCCCAAATTCGTTGGCGAAGCGATCCGCATAGGCCGCGTTCAACGAGCCGTCGTTGCCGAATGTGCCCACCCCGCGGGCGCTTTCGCGGGCCTCTACAATAAGCTGCACCGCCCCGGCGTCAAGCCAGCGGTGCCCGCGCGCGATGGCCTCTTCCAGAGATTCTTCGGTGAAGGGTCCCTCGTGTTTTTTGCCCATTTCGTACTGGACTTCAAGCCCTCGCTCGTTCGCCATCTGCACGATGGTGCGCGCTTCGAGGGTTAATTCGGTAAAACCCTCGCCGCATTCGATACGATTGACTCCAAGCCCGGCGCACAGATCGAGGTAGGCTTCGAGCTGACCCTGTGCCACTGCAACCTCGAAGGGACCGCCGCCTGTGACGACGGGGACGTTGTGAGCGCGGGCCGCCGCGATCTTCTTGCGAGTGGCATCCTCATTGGCGACTTGCCAGCAGGCCATCGAAATTTTGAGGGCGACCATCAGGTGGGCGCTCTGCTCGATATGGCTTTCGACCGTGACCGGGTCGTAGCCGGGATCGAACGGGCTGGTCAATGGTGGAAGTTCCTCCACGCCGATCATTCGCAGATATTCCCACGTAGTTAGTCGACTGCTGCTATCTTTCATGATCAATTCCTCCAATGTTGGCGATTACGCCGTAATAGCATCTGATCCCGGGACCCCTTCCAGTGCGCTAGGCAAGCGCGCAGGTTTCTCGGTCAGTACAAGATAGTGGACACCGGTAGAACGGAATATAAACATCTCGCGATCAGCGAGGGACTGCAAGAGGAGATGAAGGCGCGTTCCCAGGGAATCGGGTACAAGCTTCAGGCGGAAGAACGTAAACGGTCCGAAGCCGAGCGTTTTGTGGCTCACCGGCGTAAGACCTGCGTCTCTGATGATCTGATTGATGAAGCGGCGGGAATGGAGAGCCGCGCCGGTATCCCTCGAAGAGAGACGGCGCAGACCTACACGGTCGAGTACGCGCTTGACGCCTTTTTTGAGCGGCACAAGCAGCGGGTTCAGCGTAGGGTCAAGCAGAGCATTGAGACGGGCACGGTTATCGGCGGAAATAATGAGACGGCCGCCCGGCTTCACGACTCGAGCCATCTCACGCACGGCACGCTCCGGATGCTCTAACCAGGGGATGACGCCAAGCGCGACGACCAGGTCAAAGGTAGCGCTGTCAAATACCAGGGAGCATACATCGCCGCCGCTCAAGGAGAGCGTCACGCCTGCTGCTTCAGCATGCTGACGGGCCTGGTCGAGCATAGCCTCTGCCGAATTGATAGCACGGACATGGAAACCGCGCTGAGCGAGCTGGATAGACAGGAAGCCAGCGCCACAGCCGACTTCTAAAACCTGAGCGCCGGGGGAGAGCTTCAACGTATCTATCCAGGCAAGCGCTGCCTCCTGGCGTTGCTGGTAGATGTAGGCAGAGAGATTGCCGCCAGTCGTGTAGATATCTTTCCAGTAGGATGCCTGCGCCTGGAAGTAGGTATTCACCTGTTCCTGTTGACTGGCCGGCAGGGTAGAGCTTTGTTTCACCAACACACACTCCTGAACGCATTACATAGCAATTGGCGCTTGAGACCTGTCTTGCATAACACTCGAAAAATTCATTAACCCACCTGGAGCATAACAAATAGGGGTAGAGAACCGGTGCCATACATGATTAAGATTGGGTGAGAAAGTAGAGATGAAGTGGAAGAATAGATGTAGCTACGGGACTCCTCCAGCAAAGCCGATCAAAAGCCATAGTCATTGTTCACGACGTTATCGAGCCGCCAAAAGGGATGGCCGGGAGGAAGAAGCTCCCTGTGAAAGAAATCTATGACGGCTCGCGCGATCAGCATTACTCAAACGCTTACCGGTGTAGGATAGCTCATCTCAACCAGATCTTCCAGCGATTCCTGGGGGTAATCCAGGTAGGCTTGCTTGAGTGAGTATTTGGCTTTAAAGGGCCTGGTCTTGACGTTGGAGGGTATGCTTGCGGCATATTCGACCAGCTTGTAGTCAAGAAAAGGCATGCGCGACTCGAGCGAGGTCTGCCATCGTCATTTTGTCGCCTTTCATGAGGAGGTTGTCGGGCAGCCAGATTTTTGTATCAAGATAGACCATCTGGTCGCGCATGGAAGCGGGCAGCACATGATAGTAGCGCGCCAACCAATCGACGACATATTTGGGATAGCCCGCAAAGAGTTCGTCCCCGCCCTCTCCCGAGAGCACCACCTTCACATGCTGGCGAGCCAGCTTAGAGACCAGGTAGACACCCAGGTCAGACGGCTCGCTCACGGGTTCATCGCGGTGCCAGGTAAGCAGCGGCCAGTACCTTGTCAGGTCAGAGCACTGGACGATCAGTTCATGATGCTCAGTACCGAAGTGATCAGAGACGAGCCGGGCGTAGGGCAGTTCGCTATGGAAGCAAGTAAACAGCTATTTTAGCTCATCCCCCTGTCCAGTTTTCTGGGACCAATAGAGTTTAGATGTCTGCTTCTGACTGAGCGAAGCAAGTAACAACTGATAGCGTTTAGCCATCAATTCCCATTTGAAGGGAGTATAATCTTGAGCAGCATTGGCAATGAGCTGGGCACGTTTCTCTGGATGTTGATACAGGTTGATGATCGCCTCGGAAAAACTCTCAGGGTTCGAGGGCTCACATAGAATAACCGATTCAGGCCGGAACATTGAACGAATCCCTATCGTGTCAGAGACAATCATTGGGTGCTTCAGCCAGGCTAACTCATAAGCTTTCGTTGGCAACAACAGTTCTGTAAAGCCATCACATTGATACGGAATGATACCAATATCACACTGCACGATGAAATTCACTATCTCATCCACAGGACAACCGTCGCTGAACTCGACAATATCACTTATACTTAATTCTTTAGCCAGAATCATTAAGGAGGGTTTTTCCTGACCGATGCCTTTGACATGGAAGCGCAGATGGGGCGCTTGACGACGCGCAAGTGCTATTGCACGCATAGCTACATCTACACCACTCCGCTTTGCCAGCGTACCATAGTACATCAGAATAAGAGGTCGCTTCTCGTCGGGAAGCACAGACGAAGGAAGTGAATCGCGGGAGCTAGGAAAGAGCTTTGGATCGACGCTATTAATAATAATTGTTACTTTCTCCCGAGGAACCCCTCGTTGCAGCAACAACTCCTCAAAAGGCCAGCCAGCCGTTACAACATGATCGACAAAGGCAATGGAGAGACGCTCTTGAATGATTGCTAAACGTCTGAGTATCCCACGTAGGGGTGGTTTTGTCTTTACGGCCATCAACTCCGGGCTGACATCCTGCACATCCAAAATGATCTTCGCTCCTAAGAGCTTGGGGATCAAGGTAGAGAAGACGAGAAAGTCTGGCATATTATGCACGTGAATTACGTCGTATGCATGTCTTAAATGCAAGCGAGTGACAGTAATGCCGGCTAAGAGCATAAACCAGCACCAATCAAGAATTGTAAGGGGAAAGAAATTACGTACGGAGCGCTTGACCGGCACTCGATGAATATGTACTCCATTGCGTACTTGATAGCCCATTTCACCTGGTTGACGTGAGCAAATAAAGTCTACGCTGTAGCCACCATCTACCGCCGCGTCGGCCAGGCGACGTGCCCTGGGCTCACCATATGAATCATATGTGATAACACCAATACGAATTGACGACATACGTGTCATTCCTTTCATTAAGGCGGCTTAGACCAGGGCCAAGCATCTTCCATAAAAAGCCGCCTGCAGCGTTTTCGCCATTCCTACACCTCGAGGATTCTAAGAAAAAAATCCTGAATGGTTACAGAATCAATGTCGCCGGTGACGGAGAGCGCGGCACGACTCCCATCGGGCCAGTAGCCAAAACGGAGCAATGGAGCGTCCAGGCTTTCGAACCGCTCCACCAACTCGCTGCATTTCTGCGCCCGTTCCTCGCGCGTCGCGCCCAATCCTTCCGGCATATCGATGGAGAGAGCAAACGATGAGGAATCCTCGGATGAATATGTCTGGACTGGATATCCCTGCTCGTGGAGGAAATCGACCACCTCCTGAGGTGTGCGGGAAGACAGGCCAAGACACGGGCAGATCTCGGCCTGAACGGTGAAGCGGTGCGCAAGAATGACTTCCTCCGGGGCGTGCCAGGCTTCTGTTCGCGCATATTCGACTGCGAGATGGCGAGAGAGCAGCGTGGCGCGCGGCGTGCAAGTGGCGCGCACAAGCCAGCGATGGGGCTCCAAGGGCGAGATATGCCACTCGAAAGACCGGCGCTCACTCCACCACTGGGCGATATCTTCCAGTCGAGCAATCCAGACAGACAAAGGGAAGCTTTGAGCGCTAGACAGCAAGACGCCCAGGGCCTCCCTACACAGGATGCCGCGCTCGGGGTGCAGGTTGAGTGTGTACAGGCCGCCGTGAGTATAGACGCGCTGCATAATTGTGCTCCAGATGCGCCCTACCTCATCCGGTTCGGTGATGCGCAGGCGGTCGAACAACATCTCATCGTCTGGAATACTGATGGGGATACGCAGCAATTCTCCCTCAAAATGCGGACGCAGCGCATATGTTGTGCAGGTTGTGGCTTGAAAGAGAGCCATTGATTTCTCGTAGCCGCTTCGGATGATAGGCGAGAGGGCGTCTTGGTCGATAATGTCATGTAGCACGGCCTGGTTACTCTCATAGGCGAAGCCGCATGTTGTGAACACTCGCAGGGACTCTTCCGTCCATCCCAGGTAAGGGTTGCGGAAGCCGCGATACGGGATACGAACCGCTTTGAAGACCGAGACGGCCTGTTGCGTTTGCGCCTGCTGCTCGCGCTCGCTCAAATAGCGGTAATCGTTGTGGACATAGCCGTGCACCCCAACTTCCGCCCCTGCCTGTACGATGTCGCTTATCAAGCCGGGATGCCTGTGCAGCACAACAGCAGGGATGAAGAAAGTTGGAGCCGACCGGCAGCTTTTCAAAGCGTCTATAATAGAGTACAAGGCCCTGCGGGTCCGTCTTTCTGAAAATCCGAAGCGCGTAAAGACCGTTCTGAGGCGCCGCACAAAGTTGTGCGCGCCTTTGGTCCTGATGGAGAAAGCTACCAGGTTCATCGCATTACTATCTCTTGTCTCTATGCTCATTGGACTGTAGTGTCGTGACAAGCGTAGCACCCGGGTATGCGTTTCCCGTTTCTATCGGTGTGGAGATAGAGTAGCGATTCGGCGGCGGCAGGACAAATTCCTATCCCTATCTTGTTTTAACCCGCGAACGGTTAAGCGCGGGAACTGTTTTCCATCAGTATTCTTCTATCTACCGGGAGGCGAGGTTATTAACACCATCTTAACATTGACAAACACCTGTTTCGTAATGTGCAAGGGGTATACTTGGCAAAGATATGTCTGATTAAGGGTAATGCTTACTGATGGAGATAGGACGGACGATAGATGGTCACCTGGCAAGATACACACGTGTTAACGGACGCGGATAGAGGGCAGTTGGCACAGTGGAATGCCACCGCGCACGATTTTCCGGCAGATAAATGCATACCACAACTGGTTGCGAGGCAGGCGGCGGCTACACCTGAGGCGCAGGCCATTGTAGCGGCGGGACAAACGCTCAGCTACGGGGAACTCAATGCACGCGCGAACCAACTGGCTCACTACCTGCGGGAACTTGGAATAAGGCCCAATGTGCTGGTGGGGCTGTGTGTCGAACGCTCGGCCGATATGGTCGTAGGATTGCTGGGCATCCTCAAGGCCGGAGGAGCCTATGTGCCACTTGATCCAACCTACCCACAGGATCGCCTGGCCTTTATGCTGGAAGATGCGGGCACACCCGTACTTGTCACAAAACAGTCCATCGCAGATCATCTTTCGACACATGGCACGCACCTGGTATGCCTGGATGCGGATGCCGCCGCGCTTTCCGGGCACAGCAGCGCTGATCCACCCGCACTCGCCACTGCCGCCGACCTGGCCTATGTCATTTACACCTCTGGCTCGACCGGGCAGCCAAAGGGCGTGCAAATCAGCCACTATAGCCTGCTCAACCTGATTTACTGGCACCAGGACGCGTACCAGATCACCCCAACCGACCGGGCGACACAGGTAACCAGCCAGGCCTTCGACGCAACCGGTTGGGAATTATGGCCGTACCTGGCGAGCGGGGCGCAGGTCCACATCGTCGAGGAGGAGACGCGCCTCTCGCCTGTCTTGTTGCGTGACTGGCTCGTCGAGCGCGAGATCACTATCGCATTCGTGCCAACCGTGCTTGCTGAGAGCATGATCGCCTTGAGATGGCCCGCGCATACAGCTCTGCGCTACCTGCTCACCGGAGCCGATACGCTGCGCCGCTACCCCGCACCAGGGCTACCGTTTGCCTTCGTCAACAACTACGGTCCGACGGAGGCGACCGTCGTCACCACCTATGGCCTCGTTCCACCAGCAGACGCCGCAGGCGTAGCGGACACGCCGCCATCGATTGGTCGTCCCATCTGGAACACGCAGGTCTACATCCTCGACAAGGAGTTGTGCCCGGTGCCCATCGGTATACCGGGCGAACTGTACATTGGCGGAGCCGGCCTGTCCAGCGGGTATCTCAAGCGACCAGATCTCACCTCAGAACGTTTCATTCCGCATCCGCTGAGTGATAAACCGGGCGAGCGGCTGTACAAGACCGGGGATATGGCGCGCTACCTGCCGGATGGGCAGATCGCCTTTATGGGCCGAGCCGACTATCAGATCAAGATTCGCGGCTACCGTATCGAGCCGGACGAGATCACGAGCGTGCTGCACAAGCATCCGGGCGTTCAATCGAGCGTCATCATCGCGCGGGAAGATACGCACGGTGACAAGCGGCTGGTCGCCTACGTTGTTGCGATGCCAGGGGAGCGGTTGACTTTCTCAGGACTGCACGAGGCATTGAGCGCACATCTGCCCGATTACATGATCCCGTCGGCCTTCGTGGCATTAGATGCGCTACCGATGACCCATAACGGCAAGGTCGACCGTGCCGCGCTGCCCGTGCCGGACGCAAGCAATATGCTGCGGGACGAAGTCAGGGAGACTCCACGCACGCCCACCGAGGAACGTGTCGCGCAGATTTTAGCAGCCTTACTCGACCGCGACTCGCTGAGCATCGATGATAACTTCTTTATGCTTGGCGGCCACTCGCTCCTGGGGACGCAGATTATCGCGCAAATCTCCGCAGCGTTTGACGTTGATATGCCGCTGCGCAGCCTATTCGAGGCTCCTACAGTGCGGCTGCTCGCGGAGGAAATCGAGCAGCGCATCCTTGCGAAGCTGGAAGCGATGAGCGACGAGGAGGTGCTGCGGCTGCTTGGCGAAACGGAAGACCTGCTTCAGTAAGTGAGGGAGGAACGATCGTGTCCACGCCAACAGAATCGCAGATGCGTTCAGGCAAGCAGGAACCGCCTTTGAGCCTGTATCACTTGCTCGACCCGCAAGTGCTGGCAAACCCGTACCCGCTCTATCAGCGCCTGCGCACCGAAGACCCGGTTCACTGGGACCCGTATCTGCACGCCTGGGTAGTGACGCGCTATGCCGATGTGCTAACCGTCTTCCAGAAATTCTCGGCGGACCGCACGCCAACGCCGGAGCAGTTGACCGCACTCGGGCTGGGAGCGCTCGCCCCACTGGCAAAAGTAATGGTGCTGCAAATGCTCTTCCTCGACCCACCGTCGCACGGAAGAGTGCGCGGCCTGGCCTCCAGGGCTTTTACGCCGCGCCGGGTCGAGGTGCTGCGCTTGCACATCCAGGATATCACCAGCAGTCTGCTGGATGCCGTGCAGGACCGTGGCAGTATGGATATCATTGCCGACCTGGCCTACCCGCTTCCGGCCATCGTGACGGCGGAAATGCTTGGCGTGCCGGCCTCGGACTGGCGGCTCCTGACGAAGTGGTCCGCCGATTTCGCCCAGGTGCTCGGCAATTTTCAGCATAATCCCGACCGTGCTCCCCAGGTGATTAAAAGCCTGGAAGAGATGTCAGACTACTTCCGCAGCGCCATTCGAGAGCAGCGCAAGAATCCACGCGATGGTTTGATTCACGCCTATCTGACGGCAGAAATCGATGGAGACCGCTTTAGCGAAGACGAGGTCGTCGCCAATACGATCGTGACGATGGTCGGGGGACAGGAAACCACCACCAACCTGATCGGGAACGGTGTGCTGTCGCTGCTGCGCAACCCCGACCAGGTGGAGAAGCTGCGCTCGAACCCCTCACTCGTCGCCCCTGCCGTTGAAGAGTTGTTGCGATACGAGAGTCCCAGCCAGCACACGGCGCGACTGGCGCCCGACGACGTGGTGCTCGGCGGCAAGCAGATCCGCAAACGGCAGGCGGTCATCGCTGTGATGGGGGCGGCCAACCGCGACCCGGAGCGTTTCCCGGACCCCGACCGGCTGGACATCACTCGGCTGGACAACCGACACGTAGCCTTTGCCTGGGCCAGCCACTTCTGTTTCGGAGCGCCACTCGCGCGCATAGAAGGGCAGACAGCCTTCGCCAGCCTGCTGCGGCGCATGCCCAACCTGCAACTACAAGCCGGGCCGATCCGCTGGCGCGAAAACCTGGGCCTGCGCGGCCTGATCGCGTTGCCGGTGACGTTTTAGCGCATGCGAAATGGAGTTCCCGGCATCTGACTACTTAGGAAGGATCATCTGGGGATGATAGAGAGACCAGAGCTTTCGGAGGCCAAACGCGCGCTGCTCGAAAAATACCTGCGAGGAGATTTTGCCCGAGAGATGGCAGTCGAGAGTGCCATCATGCGGCGGACATCAGGAACGAGCGCGCCTTTGTCTTTCGGACAGCAACAGGTGTGGCTTCTTGCGCAACTAATGCCCGAGGTTCCGGTATATAACGAGTGCGTGACTATTCACCTGCCCGGCCCACTGAATGTGAGCGTTTTTGAGCGGAGCTTTACTGAGTTCGTCAGGCGCCACGAAGCCTGGCGCACCAGCTTTCCAGAGAGTAACGGGCTGCCGATTCAGATGATCCATCCAGCCCCAACGTTCCAGTTTCCAGTGATTGATTTGCGCCATCTCCCCGAGGATGAGCGCGAGGCAGAAGCGCTGCGCCTGGCAACTGAAGATGCCGGCGTACTCTTCAATCTCGCTCAATACCCCTTGCTGCGTGGCAAGCTGATACGACTGGATGACGAGGAACACCGCCTGTTCCTGACGCTGCATCACATCATCTTTGACGGGGTCGCAATCTACCAGGTCTTTTTGCCAGAACTACGAGCGATCTATGAAGCGTTCTTAGCCGGTCAACCCTCTCCACTACCAGAACCACTCATCCAGTACGGTGACTACGCGCTCTGGCAGCGCGAACAGATACAGGGGGACGCGCTCGCAAAACATCTGGCGTACTGGAAGGAGCAACTCGCCGGCGCACCCTCGTCCCTTGAACTGCCGACGGACCGCCCACGCCCGCCGGTCCAAACCTACTCCGGTTCGATGCGGCCATTCGCGCTCTCCAGGCGCCTGACCGATGCGCTCAAGGCCATGAGTTCTCGCGAAGGGGTCACTTTGTATACGACGCTGGTGGCAGCCTTCCAGACCCTGCTCTACCGCTATACAGGGCAGGAAGATCTGCTGATCGGCACAGCTACGGCGGGTCGCAAGCGACCTGAGACGCAGAAGTTGATGGGCTTCTTTTTGAACACGCTGGTGCTGCGTACAGATATATCTGGCAATCCGACGTTCCGCGAACTGCTGGGGCGGGTACGCGAGGTCATCGTTTCCGCCCTGGCACACGAAGATGTTCCTTTCGAGTACCTGGTCAAAGAGTTGCGACCGGAGCGGAATTTAAGCCAGAACCCGCTGTTCCAGGTATTGCTCACACTCGAACCGCCTCTGACGATCCTCCCTTCGGGATGGACGCTGACCCAGATGGATGTCACCGTCGGCACATCTAAGTTCGACCTATCGCTCGAACTGGATGACCGGCCAGAAGGGTTGATTGGCCGCTTCGAGTACAACACTGATTTGTTCGACGCGGCAACGATCGACAGAATGGTTGGTCACTGGCAGACACTGCTGGAAGCCATCTCGACCTGCCCTGCCCTGTGCGTTGGAGAGTTGCCGGTCTTGACGGGTGCCGAGCGACAGCAACTTCTGGTGGAGTGGAACGCCACCGACCAGGCCTACCCGCGGGACTTCTGCATTCATCGACTAATTGAGGAGCAGGTCGAACGCACACCCGATTCTGTAGCTGTGGTCTACGAGGACGAGCAGATCACATATCATGAACTCAACACAAGGGCGAATTGACTGGCACACTACCTCCGGCAAATGGGCGTGGGGCCGGATGTGCTGGTGGGACTGTGCGTAGAGCGCTCAGTTGAGATGGTAGTGGGACTCCTGGGTATACTCAAGGCAGGAGGCGCCTACGTGCCGCTTGACCCTACCTTTCCATCTGAACGCCTGGCCTTTATGCTGGAAGATTCTCAGGCGTCACTCCTGCTCACGCAGCAGCGCCTGCTGGGGCAACTTTCCTCCAACACAGCCAGGGTTGTCTGCCTGGATGCGCACGACGGCACACTGGAGCAGCAGAACGACGCCAATCCAGCCTCTCTCGCCACTTTCGAGAACCTGGCCTACGTCATTTACACGTCGGGGTCAACCGGGCGGCCAAAGGGTGTGCAGATACCACACCGTGCCGTCGTGAACTTTTTGATGTCGATGCAGAAAGAGCCGGGTCTCACGGCAGAGGACACACTCCTGTCCGTCACCACGCTATCTTTCGACATCGCAGCGCTCGAATTGTACCTGCCCCTGATGGTAGGCGCGCGCCTGGTAATAACGAGCAGTGATATCGTGACAAACGGAGCGGCGCTGGCAGAGACGCTGAGGCGCACGCACGCCAGCGTAATGCAGGCCACGCCCATCACGTGGCGCATGCTCCTGGCGGCGGGCTGGCAAGGCAACCCGCGCTTGAAGGCGCTCTGCGGAGGCGAAGCGCTGCCGCCGGAACTGGCCCGGCAGTTGCTGCCGAAGGTAGCTTCGCTCTGGAACATGTACGGTCCGACCGAGACCACCATCTGGTCAACGACCGATCAGATCAAGGCCGGACACAAAGTGATCACGATTGGTCGCCCGATCGCCAATACCCAGATCTACCTCCTCGACAAGCGGCTACAACCCGTGCCGGTGGGCGTGCCGGGCGAACTGTACATCGGGGGCGACGGTCTCGCTCGTGGCTATCTGAACCGCCCGGCACTAACCAGCGAACGCTTTATCCGCCATCCCTTCAGCAATGAAGCGGGCGCGCGGCTGTACAATACGGGTGACCTGGCGCGCTACCATGTGGACGGGACGATTGAATGTCTCGGACGGGTCGATAACCAGGTAAAAATTCGCGGCTTCCGTATTGAGCCGGGTGAAATCGAGGTAGCGCTGAGCCGGCATCGCGCTGTGCGGCAAGCGGTAGTGGTAGCGCGTGAGGATGCCGCTATGGGAGACAAGCGGCTGGTTGCTTACGTGGTTCTCCACGGCGGGCAGAGCGTAACGGTCAGCGACTTGCATAACCACGCGGCAAGACAATTGCCGGCCTACATGATCCCCGCGGTCTTCGTGCTGCTGGAAGCACTTCCAGAAACGCCCAACGGCAAGGTAGACAGGCGCGCACTACCGGCTCCGGAACCGGTTCGACGGGAAGAGGAAGACACCTTCGTCGCTCCGACTACAACCGCACATTACCAGTTGGTGCATATCTGGGAACAACTGTTGGATGTGCGACCGATCGGCATCCGAGATAACTTTTTCTACCTGGGAGGATACTCGCTGCTGGCCGCCCGGCTTATCGATAAGATCGAGCTAGTCTTTAAGAGGAGGATCACTTTTCCCACGCTTTTTTCAAGCCCGACGATAGAACAGCTCGCGGATGTACTCCTGAGCGACGAGAGTGCTATCCCGGCGCATGCTGGAGATGCGCACGATGTATCCCGGGCGCCGGTGGTCATGGTTCAGGCAGGAGGTACCCGGCGACCCTTTTTCTATTTGCATGGGAATTGGGAGAGAAATTCTTACTATCCATTCACCCTGGCGCGAGACCTGGGATCAGATCAGCCATTGTATGTACTGGAACCATTCCATTTTGAGGGCTTGCGCACACCACCGACTTTTGAAGCGATGGTGACGGCTCACGTGGAAGCTATGCGCGCAGTCCAACCGGAAGGGCCTTATCTCCTGGGGGGGTTTTGCGCCGGCGGGGTGATCGCCTTCGAGATGGCCAGGCAACTGCGCGCGCAGGGGCAGGAGGTTGATTTCCTGGCATTGATAGAGCCGGGGGTTGCGCCCCTTTCCCTGCGCCTGTCGCGCGGCTTGATCTCCGGCATCTGCAGGCTGGCAAAGCTTGGCCCGGATAAGCAACTGGACTGGTTCCTGCGGTTGCGACACATCCTGCGCTTTCCCGTCCGGAAGGACGCGCGGCAATTGTCGCTCTTCCCAACGGTTGAAACGCTCCGCCAGGATGAAACGGGCATTTACGCCTGGATAGCCGCAGACTACCTCCATCGTCCTTATCCAGGGAAGGTGACCTTTTTCTGGGCAAAGGAGAAACGCGATAGCCGCAGAGCGCTGTGGGGGAAAATAAATACCGAATGTGCGGAGGGAGGGGAGATGCATATCATTCCCGGTGAGCACTACGGTCTGATCGATGAGAACATTCACCTGTTATCCGAGCAGTTGAGCAAGTGCTTAAAAGAGACCCCGCGCTAATTTAAACACTAGCGTACAGAGCTTTACCGATTCTCCACCATGATAAACATCAAATGAGTACCAATTTAATGGTATTTTTGTTCCAGGAGAGATATTAACATGGGTTCGAGAACAAAAAAAGCGTGGCGACGGTTCCGTACGCTACCCCGCCAGGTGCAAACACTGGTGGCGATTGTCCTTATCTGCGCCTCGGCGGCCTTCCCCATTGCGACGACAGTCAACGCAGCGGAGAAGACGAGCAACTCGCCGGCCACAGCGGCGAATACGCCACCCCCCTCGGCCATCAAGATACAGGATCATCCCAAGTCGTTCCGCGACGGCAACGTGCTAGTCGCCTTCGACAGTGGTGTATCGCATCAGGATCAGCTCAAAGCAGAACAGGTAGCGCGAGCGAGAGAAGTCCGCACGCTGGGAGTGGGAGTCCACTTGCTCAGAGTGCCCAATGGGCAGGTTCTCAATACCGTTCGCCTTCTCAACTCCTACCCCGGTGTGCGCTACGCTGAGCCTGATTACGAGGCGCACGAGGCGGGAGTTCCAAACGATCCATCCTTCCCGATGCAGTGGGCATTCCAGAACACCGGCCAGACAGTTAACGGCGTGAAGGGTACCGCGGGTGATGACGAGAAGGCTGTTTCCGCCTGGAATGTAGCGACGGGGAGCCGCTCCATCGTCATCGGCGAGGTGGACACCGGTGTCGACTACACCCATCCAGACCTTGCAGCCAATATCTGGGTGAATCCCGGCGGGATCGGCAACTGCGCAGCGGGGACACATGGCTACAACGTTCTCGCTGCAAGCTGTAACCCGATGGACGACGACACGGTTTACGGCGGTCATGGGACACACGTGGCCGGCATTATGGGTGCCGTCGGCAACAATGGCATAGGAGTCACCGGAGTGAACTGGACGACCACTATCTTGCCTGTTAAGTGGGTCAGTTCGTCCGGGACAGGTGTTACCAGCGATCTCATTACGGCCCTCGACTGGCTGCTCCAGGCAAAACAGGCCGGGGTCAACATCAGGGTAGTGAACGATTCCGACGTGTTCTTCGGTACAGCATACTCGCAGGCGCTCTCGGACGAGATTAACCTGCTGGGCCAGAATAATATCCTCTTCGTGACAGCAGCCGGGAACACTGGCGACAATAACGACAACCCGGCCTTGCGTCGTTATCCATGTGGTTATGAACTGCCAACCGAGATCTGTGTGACCGCCAGCGACCAGAATGATGCCCTGCCCAGTTGGGCCAACCATGGTGCGACCACCGTCGATCTTGCAGCTCCAGGCAACAATATCTACTCGACGCTCCGCAACGATACTTACGGCTTCATCAGTGGCGGCTCGATGGCCTCTCCTCAGGTAGCGGGGGCGGCAGCGCTCATCCTCAGTGTGCAGGATATGTCCGCGAGCCAGCTCAAAGCCAGGATCCTCGAGAACGTCGATACGATCGCCGGCCTCTCTGGACTCGTACGCACAGGCGGACGGCTGGATATCTGCAAGGCGCTTCCGGGCTGCACTAGCTCAACAACCGGCACTTTCGGCCTTACCAGTGTGGGGGTAAACTCCGACACGATGGCGGCCAACCGCAAGCGGGCCAGTCAATTCAAACTATCGACTGCCGGCAGCGTATCGATGCTCACTATGTACCTGGCTCACACCAGCACCAGTGGCCAGCAGGTGCTCGAGGGCGTCATCTATGCCGACCAGGGTGGAACACCAGGAGCCCTGCTGGGGGTAACTCAACAGCTAACCTTCTCCTCGACCAATACGACCGGATGGTACAATCTAACCTTCTCAAGCCCCATATCGCTCCAGGCTGGGACCTATTGGATCGGGGAGATCAGCGGTAGCACAGGTGGTGTGGCCGGTTTCCGATGGAACAGCGTATCGAAAGCCCGCGCCTACAACGCAAATACCTACTCCAGCGGGCCAAGCAATCCCTTCGGAACCGCCACCCTGGACTCCGAGCAGATGTCGATCTACGCCACCTATACCACGACCACACAGTCCAACCCGCCGCCCTTCAGCGTGACCCCCCCGTCGGTGAGCAACGCGCAGACTCAGCCCGGCCATCCGAGCCCGGAGCCACAGCAGGGCCAGCAGTTGACCGCGTCAACCGGCTCCTGGGACTACAACCCCACAAGCTATGCCTACCAGTGGGTTCGCTGCAATTCGACCGGTGCCAGTTGCGCGAGCATTTCCGGAGCGACCGGCTCGACCTACGTACCGCAAAGCGCCGACGTGGGATCGACCCTGGAGGTCCAGGTGACGGCAACAAATACGATCGGCTCCGTGACCGCGCCATCGCCGCCCACCATGGTTGTCCAGGCGGCTGCGCCATCGAACACCTTTGGGAAGACAGCAATCGGCGCTACCAGCGATCCAGCAACTGCCAACTATGAGCGAGTCGATGCTTTCAGCCTCGGCCAGGCGGGCTCGGTCTCGAAGCTGACCGTCTACCTCCAGCGACTGAGCAGCGGGCAGCAGGTGTTCGAAGGAGTGATCTACGCCGATCAGAATGGTTCCCCCGGGAGCCTGGTCGCGGTGTCGAATCAGGTGACACTTGGAACATCTGCGGCGTCCGGCTGGTACGACCTGCCGTTTGCCTCATCGGTATCCCTCCAGGCGGGGACGTACTGGTTAGGAGTGCTCGTCGGGCCGACGTCAAACTTGTTCGCGCTGCGCTACGACGAAAGTACCGCCAGCAGTGGCGCCGTGGCCGCGGATACCTACTCCAACGGACCGCTCAATCCTTTCGGGACGGCCAGCCTTCAGTACGAACAGATATCTATCTACGCCACCTATTCCTAAAGGGGCAGTCGCTCACTAGATGCGGGTGTTCAAGATAGCTCCAAGGGCACGATCTTCCAGATGAAAACTGCTAGATCGCGTGACTTCTTTCTCTGTACGTTGCATAATGAAAAGAGAGCTGGCTTCGCATGTCGGATTCGGCTCCGTGAGCGCATTATGCATTGAAGCGCAAAGAACCGTGTAGGAGTATTCAGCAGCCTGGAAGAGGTGATTAATGCCTGATCCGTCATTTTACGTGCACCCCACGGCAGAAGTTTCGCCCGACGCGAGGGTTGGCGTCGGTACGCGTATCTGGCGGCAGGCGCACGTGCGTGAACGCGCACATATCGGGGAACAGTGCAATATCGGCAAGGGCGTGTATATCGACGCGCACGTGCAGATCGGATCGATGGTGAAGATTCAGAACCACGCCTCCCTCTTCGAGGGGGTCACGCTGGAAGACGGCGTGTTCATCGGCCCGCACGTGTGCTTTACGAATGACTTGTTGCCGCGCGCCATCACGCCGGATGGACGCCTGAAAAGCGCCGACGACTGGACGATCACGCCGACACTGGTACAGTATGGCGCATCGATTGGTGCGGGCGCAGTGATAGTGTGCGGCATCACCATCGGCACATTCGCACTGGTGGGAGCGGGCGCGGTGGTGACACACGATGTGCCGCCGCACGCTCTAGTCTTTGGCAATCCCGCCCGCCTTCACGGATATGTCTGCCGCTGCGCACGCCGGCTGAACATTGTGCATGAGGAGGACGGCTACCTGGTCGGGTGGTGTGAGACATGCCAGCAGGAATGCCGTTTCCCCACGGATGCGTTGGAGTCATAGAATTTTGCAACTTCGTTGCGCTCTGCTGCCTTTTTTCGTATAATGCGTGCGTAACGGAGGTGATGGTATCGCTCGCTTATCTTTATTTTTCTTTGGCTCTCCACGCATCGAACTGGGCGGTATCCCGGTCAGCATTGATCTACGTAAAGCCGTCGCCCTGCTCGCCTATCTCGCGGTGACTCGCCAGCAGTACAGCCGCGATAGCCTGGCGGCGCTGCTGTGGCCAGAAACTGACCAGGCACACGCGCGTGCCGCGCTGCGACGCACTCTTTTTACCTTGAATAAGGATCTGATGGGAGAATGGCTGACGATAGAGAGAGAAAACGTTGGCCTGAACTTTGGCTCTTATCTCTCCATCGACGTGCACGATTTCCTTCAACACCTGGCCGCCTGTAAAACCCATGGACACCCGGCGAACGAACGCTGCTCGGCCTGCACGCAGCCACTTAGCGAGGCGGTGAGGTTGTATTCGGATGATTTCCTGGCCGGCTTTGGCCTGCGGGACAGCCCGAATTTCGACGACTGGCAGTTCTACCAGGCGGACACATTCAGGCGCGAATTCGCCGCCGCCCTCGAGGGATTGGTGCAGTGCCTGAGCGCATCGCATAAGTTCGAAGAAGCCATCGCGTACGCACGGCGCTGGTTGGCCTTAGACCGACTGAACGAAGCGGCGCATCGACAGTTGATGCTGTTGTATGCCTGGGCAGGACAACGCGCTGTCGCACTGCACCAGTACCGGGAATGCGTGCAGGTGCTCGAAACGGAGCTTGGAGTCGCTCCCCTCGAGGCGACAACACAGCTTTACCAGCGCATCAAGGAAAATCGCATCCCTGACTTGCCCACGCCCTTGCCGGCGCCCGCAAGCATGCACGAAGTGGAAAAGGCGAACAACGATGCATCCACCAGGACTTTTCAGTCGGTGAACGAACCGGATGAGCCGCCAGAGCAGACAACAGCGACGCAGGCGGCCACGCCGCCCCTGGTGGGTCGAAGCGAAGAACTGGCGCTAATGCTCAAGGCGTACACCGAGATTGACGGCAGCGGGCGAATCATCGTGATCGAGGGGGAGGACGGCATAGGGAAAACGCGCCTGGCGAACGAACTGCTCTTCCACGCGCGTAAAAGGGGCGCCGTCGTGCTGGAAGCTCCAAGTTACGAGGGCGAAAGCCACCTGATCTATGGGCCGATCCTGAGTGTGCTACGCGCCGCCCTTACCCAACAGGAGGCGGCACGTCGTTTGAGGGCCGTCCCAGAAGCGACACTCAGCGAGGCGATGCGCTTGCTACCAGAGCTTGCCACGCTGCAACCCGGCTTGCAAGCACCCGCGCCACTCGACAGCCCCGGCGCGCAGTTGCGGTTCTTCGAGGGCATCCGGCAAGTGCTGCTGACCCTCTGCCAGGGCAGCGCTCCTGGCGTGCTATTCTTCGATGACCTGCACTGGGCGGATCATGCCTCGCTTGACCTCTTGAGCTATTTACTGCGGCGTCTGCACGAACAACCGCTCTGCCTGGTGCTCACCTGGCGAGGCAAGCAGGCGGCGCGAGGCACGCACCTGCACGCGCTATTCGTCGAGACCCAGCGAACAAGACATACAACGGCGCTTACTCTATCGCGGTTGAACGAGGCAGCGGTGTGGGAACTGGCGCGGTCGATGCTCGGCGCTACCCCGCCTGAGAGCCTGGTCGAGCGCCTCTACGCGGAAACAGAGGGCATCCCCTTCTTTCTCATCGAGTACCTGACCGCCATCGGTCAGGGGATGCTGCGCCCCGAACAGCAAGCATGGTCGCTGCCTGGCGGCGTGCGCGATCTGTTGCGATCACGCCTGGACGCCATCGATGAGATGGGCTGGCAACTGATGACGACGGCAGCCGTGATTGGACGTTCATTCGATTTCGATACGCTGCACGAGGCCAGCGGACGGGGCGAGGAAGAAGCGATCACCACATTGGAGGTCTTGCTCGGACAAGGGCTGATCGAGGAGGCCCAGCAGCGTAGCAACGCGCATGTCGTGACCTACGATTTCGCGCATGAACAGTTGCGCACCCTGGTGTACGAGGAAACAAGCCTGGCGCGCAAGCGATTACTCCACCGGCGCATCGCCGACGTGATCGCGAGCCATACACGCGGGCGGCGTGATGCCGACGTGCTGGCGGGGCAGATCGCGCGGCACTACCAGCTCGCCGGAAACGATGCCGCCGCCGCAGACTACTTCCGGCGGGCTGGAGAGTACGCGCGCACACTGTACGCCAACAAGGAGGCCCTGGCCCACTTGCAGACGGCTCTGGCGCTTGGGCATCCCGATAGCGCGGGGCTGCACGAGGCCATCGGCGACCTGCATACGCTCCTGGGTGAATACAGCGCGGCGCTCAACAGCTACGAAGCGGCGGCGGCACACTGCTCAAGCGCGGCGCTGGCCCGCATCGAGCAGAAGTCGGGGAATGTCTATGTGCGCCGCGGCGAATGGGAGCTGGCTGAAAGCCATTTTGAGGCGGCGCTGCGCGCGGCAAACGGGAACGATCAGTCAACCATTTACGCCGATTGGAGTTTGACCGCGCACCGGCGAGGCCAGACACAACAGGCGCTTGAACTGGCCCAGCAGGCATTACACCTGGCCGAAACGAGCCAGGACAGGCAGGCGCTGGCCCAGGCGCATAACATGCTGGGTATGCTGGCCAGCCGCCAGGGCGACGCGGAGGTGGCGCGTCACCACCTCGAACAGAGCCTGAGCCTGGCGGAGTCGCTGGATGATCCCGGCATGCGGGCAGCCGCGCTGAACAACCTGGCCCAGGTATATCGAACCGGCGGCGATATAGATCGGGCGCTGGGACAGACAGAAGCCGCTCTAGCACTTTGCATCGCACAGGGAGACCGCCATCACGAAGCGGCGCTGCACAGCAACCTGGCTGATCTGCTGCACGCGGCAGGCCGGGGCGAGGAGGCGATGGCGCACCTCAAGCAGGCGGTGGGTATCTTCGCCGAAATCGGCGTTGAGGCGGGTGACGTGCAGCCCGCAATATGGAAGCTTGCTGAGTGGTGATGGCGTGTTCGTAACGCTTTTCGTAACGTTTAGGTAACGCTGATAGGGTACAATACTATCAGAAGACGTTCAATCCTCCCGATTTCGTCGGGATACAGGGAGCGCATATGGCTACATTTATACAACGCATACAACAGATACGGCCGGGACGGACTAAGAAGGAAGTTCAGGCGGTAGAGCAAGCGGGTACGCCTGGCGCGGTCTCCCGCCCTCGCAAGATCGAGGCGCTGCCGCTCGATATGGCCCCGAATGATCCGCTTGTAGCATACTTTTTGAGCGCACCAGGGGCGGTTGAGATCGAAAAGTTGAACCTGGATTCGCCAGCACTCAAGGTGCTGAAGGCAACAGGCGTGCAGGTGGTTATTCCGCTGGTCAGCCAGGGAGAGCTGGTCGGGCTGCTCAATCTTGGGCCGCGCATGAGCGAGCAAGATTATTCAACCGATGACCGTACGCTGCTGAATGACCTGGCAACGCAGGCGGCTCCGGCCCTGCGCGTAGCACAACTGGTACGCGAGAAGCAGGCGCAGGACCTGGAACGCGAGCGTATCGAGCAGGAACTGCGGGTGGCACGTTTGATCCAGCAGACGCTGTTGCCGAAGGAGCAGCCCGAGCTAAGCGGCTGGCATATATCCAGATATTATCAGCCGGCCAGGGCGGTCGGCGGCGACTTCTATGACTTCCTGTACTTCGATGATGGCCGACTGGGTATCGTGATCGGAGATGTGACCGACAAGGGTGTTCCTGCCGCGCTGGTGATGGCGACGACTCGCAGCATCCTGCGCTCGACGGCTCACACATCCATCTCGCCGGGGAAGGTACTAGAGCTGACCAACGACCTGCTCCACCCCGATATCCCACCCAAGATGTTTGTCACATGCCTGTATGCCATTCTTGACCCGCTGACCGGGCGGATAGAGTACGCCAACGCCGGTCACGATCTGCCCTACAGGTATCATGATGGCGTTGTTTCAGAATTGCGTGCCACAGGGATGCCGCTAGGACTGATGCCGGGTATGAGCTACGAGGAAAAAGAAGTCGTGCTGGCTCCCGGGGACAGCGTGCTTTTCTACAGCGACGGGCTGGTGGAGGCACACAACCAGGCGCGCGATATGTTCGGCTTTCCGCACCTGATGAAGCTGCTTGAGGTGAAAGCAAACGGCATGTCAACCATTGACTACCTGCTGGCCGAACTTGCGGAGTTTACCGGTCCAGATTGGGAACAAGAGGATGATGTAACGCTGGTAACGCTGGGGAGAGAGAGCAGCAGGGCCGATAACACAAACGGAAGCATTTCAGAGGACTCGGTGGAAAGTGGCGAAGCCAGCTTTGCCGGCGCCGCCAGCACTCAGAACCATAACCAGTGGCAAACTCTTGCTGAATGGGTGATCCCGAGCGAGCCGGGCAACGAGCGGCAGGCTATGGCGCATGTGGCCGAGGCCGTCAAGGGGCTGCATCTTTCACAGAAACGACTGGATGAACTCAAGACAGCAGTTGCCGAGGCAACCATGAACGCAATGGAGCATGGCAACCACTACCAGCCAGATACCCCGGTTATCGTACAAGTGCTGGTCTCGGCGTCCTCGGTAGCGGTGCGGATTTCCGACCAGGGACACGGACCGGCAGTGATTAAGGCTCAGATGCCAGACCTGGAAGCCAAGCTGGAAGAGATGCAATCGCCACGAGGGTGGGGGCTGTTCCTGATAGAACACCTGGTGGATGAGATGAATATTACCAGTAATGATTCCCATCACACCATTGAACTGATTATGAACCTGGAAAGTGAAGGAGGCTCGCATGTCAACCAGAAGTCTTGAGGCGCAAGTTCGCCATCAGCCGCGCGTCGCCATTATCGACCTGCACGGAGAAATTAATGCTTTTGCGGAGGATGTACTGAACACGGCTTATGCAGAGGCAGAGAGCAGGGAGTCAGAAGTGATCCTGCTCAATTTCAGCGACGTGGATTACATCAACAGTACCGGCATCGCGCTGATCGTCAGTTTGCTGGCGCGCGCTCGTAAAACAAAACGCAGACTGCTCGCCTGTGGACTCAGCCAGCATTACGTGGAGATCTTCCAGATTACGCGCCTGGTCGATTTCATGAGCGTGTTTCCCGATGAAAACAGCGCGTTGAATGAAAACCCTGCGGCCATCATCGACAAGCGACCGGCCTCATAGAGGCGCGATACTGTAGCTCATATCTTTTCATTTTACACACGTACTGTTTTCGTTTGAACAACGTCTCAGAGGAGGTCTTTTTATGCCCCAAGCTAACGTAGCCATGAATGTTCGCCAGGTAAGCCAGACCACGAGCGTGATCGATATCCGCGGAGATGTCTCGGCTTTCGCGGAACAGGTGTTGATGGATGCCTATAACCAGGCAAATACACCTACCACGCGCATTATCATACTGAATTTCGCCGGTTTAGAGTACATGAATAGTAGTGGGATCGGATTGATCGTGACTCTGCTCATTCGTGTCAATCGACAGAAACAGCGCCTGTCCGCCTGCGGACTGAGCGACCATTACAAGCACATCTTCGAGCTGACGCGCCTGAGCGATGCCATACACATATTCAATAGTGAAACCGAAGCTATCAATGCGATGTAGGGGCGAGCCCCATTAGCGCAAGGAGGAAGGAACAATGTCTACATCTCCGCTTCCAACCGATGGGCAAGCAGAGCAGGCTGAGCAAGCCGTTCAAGCAAACGCACAACCGCGCGATGCTTCCTACTGGTCACGCTCCATCTCAGAATTGAAAGTATCGAATGTGCCGAGCGGCGCGTTAAACCTGAATGTCGATGGGAAGCGCGTTGTCGGGCCGCTGCAAGGGTTCGGCAAGATGTGGCAGAAAACCTACCGCATTTCCTTGCAGGGCACAACAGTTGACGCGAAGCAGGTCATCAAAACGTGGAAGGAGAACTTCCCGCGCTTCTGGCCTGCCGGGAACAGGTTCTATGGGCCATTGACCGGAATAGCCCCCGGAGAAGTTGCCTTGCTCAGCATCAAGGCAGGCGGGGTAGCGCTTTCCACCGGCGTGCTGGTGCTCTATGCAGACGAAGAATCTTTCACATTGATGACACCGCAGGGGCATGTGTTTGCGGGCTGGATCACCTTCAGTTCCTATACTGAGGGCGATACGGTGATTGTCCAGGCGCAGGTGTTGATGCGCGCCAATGACCCCATTTACGAGCTAGGCTTGCGTTTCGGGGGGCACAGGCAGGAGGATCGCTTCTGGCAGCAAACATTGAATGCCCTGGCCACTGAACTTGGCATCGTCAACGCGCAGGTGCAAACAGAGGTGGTCTGCATAGACCCACGCCTGCAATGGTCGCAGGCGAAAAACATCTGGTATAACGCGGCTGTGCGGACTACGATATATAGAGTGACAGCACCAGTGCGGTGGATACGTAGAGGCCGGGGGTGATCTGTTCTCAAGGCGGGATGCGCAGCGTTTCTATGAAGAAACCGAGCGGGAATGTCAAAATCGTACAAGTATGATGCAGTCGTCATCGGCGCCGGGCCAAATGGCCTGGCAGCCGCCATAACCCTGGCGAGAGCGGGTCACTCCGTAATCGTGTTCGAGGCCAAAGAGACCATCGGCGGCGGATCGCGTTCGATGGAACTGACGCTACCTGGCTTCGTGCATGACGTCTGTTCGGCAATTCACCCGCTCGGCGTGGCTTCGCCATTTTTCCGCACATTGCCGCTTGAGCAGTATGGGCTGGAATGGATTCATCCGTCAGCGCCGCTGGCCCACCCAATGGACGACGGCTCGGTGGCCATGCTCGAGCGCTCCATCGAGGAGACAGCAGCCGGGCTTGGAAGCGATGCAGCATCGTACCGGCGGGTGATGGAGCCGCTTGCCGAAGATTGGGAGACCATCATCGACGCCTTTTTTGGTCCACTGCGCATCTTGCCCCTGGTAAGGCACCCTTTCTCGCTGGCAAACTTTGGCCTGAAGGCTATTCGTTCCGCGAGCGGCCTGGCGAAGCATCTTTTTCGCGAAGCTCGCACGCGTGCCATGTTCGCGGGTTCGAGCGCTCATTGGATGCTACCGTTGGATCAACCACCCAGCGCGGCGCCAGGGCTGGTGCTGAGCATGCTGGGTCACGTCGTCGGCTGGCCCATACCAAAGGGTGGTTCGCAGCATATCGTTAACGCAATGGCAGCCTACCTGCGTGCGTTGGGTGGTGAAATCGTGACGGGCATGGAGATCAAAGCGCTGGAGATGCTGCCTGACTCGCGCGTGGTGCTATGTGACGTAACGCCAAGGCAACTGCTGCGTATCGCGGCGGCACGCCTGCCATCCGGCTACCAGCATCGCTTGCAGAAGTATCGCTATGGCCCCGGAGTCTTCAAGCTCGACCTGGCCCTGGACGGCCCTATCCCCTGGAAAGCGGCGGAATGCAGCCGTGCCGGGACGGTGCATGTCGGAGGGACCTTGCCAGAGATCGCGGCCTCCGAGGCTGCCATCTGGCACGGCGAGCATCCCGAGCGGCCTTTTGTGCTGCTGGCCCAGCAGAGCCTGTTCGATCCAACGCGCGCACCCGCGGGCAAACACACCGCCTGGACATACTGCCATGTGCCTGCTGGCTCAACGTTCGACATGACGGAGCGCATCGAGACGCAGATAGAGCGCTTCGCCCCCGGCTTTCGCGATCGCATCCTGGCGCGGCATAGCTTTACTGCCACGCAGTTGCATGATTATAACGCCAACTATATCGGTGGTGACATCAACGGCGGCGTGCAGGACCTCTGGCAATTGTTCACGCGCCCCACTATCCAGGTAAACCCATACGCTACTCCCGTCAAAGGGCTATATCTCTGCTCATCGTCTACACCGCCCGGAGGCGCCGTGCATGGGCTATGCGGGTACTTCGCAGCGCGGGCAGCGCTGAAAGAGGTGTTCAGTGCCTCTTCTTAGGCTGCCCGAGCAGTTTAGGCAGTTCCAGTTTCGGCAAGCTGGTTTTCCCGCTGCCCGGTTTAGGAGCCGTCCGCAAAAATGTAAGCAATCCGCGAAGAACGGGGAGCGCTTCGTAATCCGGGTCGAGCTGCGCTAACCGCTCCACGAAGATTTCAGCCTGCTCATAGTCTTCGCGTTCGATGTATAGCGCGGCTAGAGAGAGAGTAAGGTCGACGGAGTCAGGATTCTTATCCAGTCCCTCTTCTAAAATCTCGACGGCCCTCTCGGGTTGTCCAGATTTCTCAAACATATCACTCATATCATAATACGAGTCAATATTTGCCGGATCAAGATCAATTGCATGCCTGAAATGGTTCTCCGCCGTTTGCAGGTTATTCAGGCCGGCATAGGCTTTCGCCAGGTTGATCCAGGAGGAAGCCAGGTTGGGTTGAATATCGGCGACGCGCTGGTAGTGGCCCACGGCCTCCTCGAATAATTCGCGCTCCTCCGCAATCTGGCCGAGGTGCATCTCGATGTGCGCCTGATCAGCGGGAGCGCTCGTCATGCTCTTCGCCAGCAGCAGATGTTCCTCGGCCTCGTCGAGACGGTGGCTGTCCAGATAAAGCTCAACCAGCGTCATATGCGTCAGTGCATCGTCTCGATGAGACAGCACTTCCTTCAGCTCTTGCTCGGCCCTCTCACGGAAGCGCTCGGCTCTTTCCTCGTACTCCTTCTCGTCAAATTCCTCTGCGAGCATGCGGCGAGCATCGGCCATGCTCCCCAAGAGTTCGAGGCGCCGTTCTTCAGAATGCTGCGCGATGTACTCCATATAGTACAAAGCCCGCTCACGTTTGCCGAGCGTCATCAGCATGATCGCGACATCCTGAAGAAGCTGAATATCAACTGCCGCGTCTCGGGCGATAAGCGCATCAAAATAGTAGCTCAGGTGGGTAAGCCCTAACATCAAGCTGGTGTATAAGGCAACCCTCTCCTTATCTGGGAGTGGCCTTTTCCCGATGTTGGGAAATTTACGCATTAACTTATCAAGTTGTTGATTACTCTCCTCGACCTTTGCCAGCAAATCCATTGTCGAAAGCTCACGAACCCGTGCGACTTCATCGGCTATGCTCTGGATGCGCCACTCGTCCTGATCTTTCACGAGAGTATAGGTGGCCCAGAACCAGTGCCGTCCCGTTTCCTGGTAGACGGAGGAGGCTGTTGGTATCTCAGGCAGCGTTTCACCTGCAGCTTCCCTGGGCGGTTCCGCGTCAACGATCAGCCCTCGCGGCTCATTGTTGGCGGCCGGTTCCTCCGACTCCTCATCAGCAGGCGCGTCTTCCTCTTGCTCTTCATCGAGAGGCGTTCGATCGAGCTCGATGGACCAGCCTGCTTCGATAACTTTCGTGCTACTGTCACTTCTCCCACCGGGCAGCCATAGCTTTGACCTGGGCGTTTCGCGCTCATCAACGAAATCGGGCAGTAGCTCGCCTGGATCATTCACTTCTGACCATGTAATGCGCCGGTCTTCCCACTCCTCTTCTGTAAGCCCTTCGCGCAGCGGGCTGTCGCTAGCCAGCAGGCGATAAGCAATATCGTAGTCGTCGGTGGACCAGTATCCGACGAAGTTGGTAACTACCTCTTTGGGTTCTAAGCCGGTCAGGTCGGGGCCTTCGTCGAGCTCATCCTCGTCGAGGAAATCCAGATCTATATCCTCGTCCTCAACTCCAGGGGCTTCCAGCACCAGTTGCCTGATCAGAGGCAGGTTGCGGCGATAGTCGGGGGGCAGTTTCGTGCCGGACTGCTCGTTGATCTCAAGGGCTTTTTTAAGCAGGCTGCGGCCACGTACCAGGGAGCAGTCCAGAAAGGGTGAGCCAATCGACTTCGCTACGCTAGCCGCGGTTGCTTCAAAGTCATCCTTCCGTTCGTCATGCATCATGACGAATCCTTCGACTCCTCCACTTATGAAATCCAGCACGAAAATGAAAGCCAGCACGCGCCTGTATCCAGTACCCTGCTCCCAGGCAAGGGCGAGCTGTACCCGGCCAGTATCCATCGTATCGGAGATCAAGCCCTTCCAGAAGCGGCGAAGTGGCGTAGAGGTGGGGACGGTCGAAAGGCTTCGCTCTTCAAGCGGCGGTTTCCAGTTGGGGTAGATACGCCGGCCTTCCAACTGGATCAGGGATCGTTTTGCTTCTTTGCGCGCATTCTTTTGCGAGCCAAGTTCATTGATCGCCACCAGTAAATCGGCCGCGTCGGTATGCTGTTCCCTGGCCAGTGCTTTCGCCAGAGCCACCTGCGCGGCTTCCGGCAGTCCATTTATCTCCCCCAGAGCTTCTTCCGCCTGCTTGCGCGAGGTGGTTTTTCTGAGAAGAGATGCAGCCTGATGATAACGTTCTAGTATATCGTGTGCCTGAGCTGTATCCGCCTGTGAAGTAGATAATGCTGGCTTCTTCTTCTTTGCCATACCCGCCTCTTAAAAATCCCTTATACTCGGAATTACGTACATTCGTGAATAGCTGTCTGCTATTGACACGCGCATTTTACTCCTTTTCGGCATATTTCACAAGTGCGAGGCGCTCCAGCGGCCCAGGCTCTCACATTCCATGCCCCAACTTATTTCACGGCTTATCCGTGTATACTAGTGGTATTCAAACTGTGTACGCTTGCTTGCTTGCCAAAGTAGCATAATTCGTGGCTTAATATAAGGCTGTAGTAGTATAGTCGAACAGATTTCACCGTGTTACGGTAGATGTCAGGAAGGATAGGGATACAGTTCCATATGTCATTTGACTATCTCATCGTCGGAGCCGGTTTTGCGGGAAGCGTTCTGGCCGAACGGCTGGCGACCCAGATGAAGCAGCGCGTCCTGTTGATCGACAAGCGGAACCATTTCGGCGGGAATGCCTACGACCACTACGACGATGAAGGGGTCCTGATACATAAGTACGGTCCGCACATTTTCCACACCAATTCGCTCGAGGTGATCGAGTACCTCTCTCAGTTTACCGAGTGGCGACCCTACCAGCACAAGGTGCTCGCAAGCGTGGATGGGCAACTCGTGCCCCTGCCGATCAACCTTAACACGATCAACATGCTGTATGGCACGAACATGACCTCGTTTGAACTCAAAGAATACTTTGAGTCGGTGGCCGAAGCGCGGGAGCGGATTCGGACCTCCGAGGACGTCATCGTGAGTAAGGTCGGGCGCGAGTTGTACGAGAAATTCTTTCGCAATTACACGCGCAAGCAGTGGGGTCTCGATCCCTCAGAATTAGACTCCTCCGTGACCGCCAGGGTGCCGACCAGGATCAACCGGGATGATCGCTATTTCACGGACAAGTACCAGGTGATGCCGCTGCATGGCTACACGCGCATGTTCGAGAAGATGCTCGATCATCCCAACATCAAAGTGCTCTTAAACACCGAATTTCGCGAAGTCGAGCAGCTAGTTCCTTACCGCGAGCTGATCTATAGCGGGCCGATCGATGAGTATTTCGATTACTGCTACGGCAAACTGCCCTATCGTTCGCTGGATTTTGAATTCAAGACCTTCAACATGCCGATCTATCAACCGGCAGCCGTCGTGAATTACCCGAACGAGTACGAGTATACGCGCGTCACCGAGTTCAAGTACCTGACGGGGCAGGAGCATCCGAAGACGAGCGTGGTCTATGAATACCCGCGCGGAGAAGGCGACCCGTATTATCCCGTCCCCCGTCCAGAAAATGCCGAACTGTACAAGCAGTATAAAACACTGGCGGATGCCACGCAGAACGTCCTTTTTGTTGGGCGGCTGGCGACCTACAAATACTACAATATGGACCAGGTTGTCGCCCAGGCGCTGACGCTCTTCAAGCGCATCGCAGCCGCTTCCCAAAGGGGCGAGGAAGCGGGACAAGATCACAACCGCGACGTCTCTCTCTCGTTAGCTCGTTGAGGCTGACGCTTTGATCGATTTTTTCAGGCGGGTTATCTCTAGACTATGACCCGGATTTCGTTTTCGAGCCGGCGCTTGTAAATGAGGTGACGCCCTGCGACTGTAGCAATTTGGTGATGACATCGCCGGGAACGGCGGCTGAGACCTGGGTGGTGATTTCTCGAACGATTTCTGGATCCAACTTCGGCTCCCGGTATTCGGTCAGCAGCCCGTTCGTCTCCTGTTCTACATCGGTCAACTGGGTATAGCAGAAACCCGCGATGGCCGGGCTGCTCACAATGGCATCAATAAGCTCTTTGTACTTTGCAAGGAACGTCTCCTTATCTCCCACCGGGCCATAACCAAATGTCGGCCCCGCTTCATTCGGGTGAAAATTGAGGCCGCCAAATTCGGTCAGCATGATCGGTTCGCCCTCACGACGATAGCCGGGGAGGATCAACGCATGGTTGCTCGGTTGCACTTCGCGCAATGTGCGCTCGACGGCTTCAAAGCTGCCATATCGATCACGCAGGGCCTGACCTTCAAAGGTATAATCGTGGACGCCGAAGATATCGCTGACGAAATTATCCCAGCCATCATTTCCAATCACGGGGCGTGTCGGATCAAGCGCCTTTGTCAGGTGATAGAGTGCCTGGACATAGTGCTGCTGCGCCGGATCTCGCGCGACATTAGGCACGCCCCAGCTCTCATTGAACGGCACCCAGGCCATAAGGCAGGGGTGGTTGTAGTCGCGCGTGACCACCTCCATCCATTCGCGCGTCAGCCGTTCAACCGCCTTGGGAGAGAACACGTAGGCGTTGGCCATCTCGCCCCAGACCAGCAGGCCCAGGTGGTCGCACCAATAGAGGAAGCGGGGATCGGCAACCACCTGGTGAACGCGCACCCCGTTGAAACCCATTTCTTTGATCAACTCTACCTCGTGGCGAAGCGCATCCGCATCAGGAGCAGCCAGGTGCGTATCTGGCCAGTAGCCCTGCTCAAGCACGAGTCGCAAGAAATACGGAAGGCCGTTCAACAAGAATCGCCCATTAGCTACGTCTACGGCGCGTATCCCGATATAACTCTGCACTTCATCGATGATTTCGTCACCGGAAAGGAGCGTGAGCGTCACATCGATGAGGTTAGGATTGCGAGGCGACCATAACAATCGACCCCCGCCATTTACCATCGCAGCCGGGTCAAAGGCGATCTGGCGCTTCAATTCTGTGGCTCGCATCATATACGAGTCGATGGCCAGGTCTGTCCCGTATTGATTAAGCCGAATGCGCAGGCTTAAGGGCGTATCTTCGTCTCGTTCGAGCCTCACGGTGAAAAACAGCAGGCCTTTATCAATGTCAGGTGTCCAGCGCACCTCTGTAATATAAATGGAAGGAACTGGCTCCAGCCAGACAGGTTGCCAGATGCCGGTGGTGCGATCATACCAGATTTCATGTGGATGCTCCATCCAATCCTGTTTGCCGCGCGGCTGCGTCAGGTCCTTTGGCGCATCCTCGGCGCGAATGACCACGACCTGTTCTCCTTCCTTTCGCAACACCGTTGTGATGTCGGCGGTGAAGGGAGTCTGCCCGCCTTCATGACTGGCGACGAGTTGACCGTTGACCCATACCTGAGCGTAGTAGTCAACCGCGCCACAGTGCAAGAGCAGGCGTTTTCCGGCATCCTCAGGTGACACTTCGAACGTGCGCCGGTACCAGACGATAGGGTGATAGCTATTATCTCCTATGCCGCTCGCGGAGGACTCTGGCGGATAGGGAACCTGGATTGTCCGGGTAAAGACTTTTTCATTCTTCTCCCAATGTTCATCCAGACCGCGCGCCTCATCGTCATAAGCGAAACCCCAGGGGCCATCAAGGTCGATCCAGCGCGCACGCGTAAGTTGCGGCCGAGGATGAAGTTTTTCCGACTTATTCTGCATGACATTCTTCAATTCTAAGAGGCAGCAAGGCAAGTTTGACCCCGCCGCGAGCTAGCAAAGGTGATACTATAATTAAGTACGAACAGAATGTACAGAATGTACAGAATGGCGTTACAAGTGTCAAGTGAAACCCATCAATTTTGCTATACAGCACCAGGAGCAGACAGGCTATGCCGGAAATAGATAGCGATCACGTCTTCGGGTTTGATACACTTTCCGTTCATGCCGGGCAGCGGCCGGACCCCACCACGGGTGCGCGAGCGGTGCCGATTTATCAAACCACGTCGTTCGTTTTTGACGATGCCGACCACGCCGCGCACCTGTTCGCTTTACAGCGTTTCGGCAACATCTACACCAGGATCATGAACCCGACGACGGCGGCTTTCGAGGAGCGCCTCGCCTCGCTGGAAGGCGGGACGGGAGCGGTCGCGACGGCATCGGGGATGGCGGCGCAGATGGCGACGATGATGACGCTGCTGCGCCCCGGCGACGAGGTGGTTACATCGAGCAGCCTCTACGGTGGAACGCATACGCAATTCGATCTGACGCTGCGCACGTGGGGCGTGAACACGATCTTCGTGGACAGCACCGACCCCGACAACTACCGCCGCGCCCTGACGTCCCGCACGCGCGCGTTGTACGGCGAGACCATCGGCAATCCACGCGGCGATGTGCTCGATATCCAGGCGGTCGCAGCCATCGCCCACGAAGCTGGCGTGCCGCTGATCGTTGATAACACCTTCGCCACGCCCTACCTCTGCCGCCCATTCGAACATGGGGCGGATATTATAGTGCATTCCGCTACCAAGTTTATTGGTGGCCATGGTACCTCGATTGCCGGCGTGCTGGTCGAGTCGGGCAAATTCCCCTGGGACAACGGCAAATTCGCCCACATCGTCGACCCTTCGCCGGGCTATCATGGCGTGCGCTTTTACGAGACGTTCGGCGATTTCGCTTTTGTGATGAAGACGCGCTGCGAGACGGTGCGCGACACGGGTGGCTGCATCAGCCCCTTCAACGCCTTTCTGCTGCTGCAAGGGCTGGAGACGCTCTCGCTGCGCATGCAACGCCACTGCCAGAATGCGCAGCGCGTGGCCGAATTCCTGCTTGAACATCCGGCGGTGAGTTGGGTGCATTATCCCGGTCTGCCGGTCGACCCCTCGTACGAACTGGCGAAACGCTACCTGCCACGTGGCGCGGGAGCGATCTTCACGTTTGGCTTGAAGGGCGGCTACGAGGCGGGTAAACAGGTGATAAACAACGTGCGCCTCTTCTCTCACCTCGCCAATGTGGGCGACGCACGCAGCCTGATTATTCACCCTGCCAGTACGACGCACCAGCAGCTCTCCGAGGAAGATCAACTGGCGGGCGGCATCACCCCTGACCTTGTGCGCCTCTCGGTTGGGCTGGAAAACATCGAAGATATCCTGTGGGATCTTGACCAGGCGCTACGTGGCAGTTTCTAGAGAGCTTAAGGATTATTGGCTATATGAATAACATCACCCCGGATATGTACGAGCGGCTGCAACTACTGCAAACGTACAGGCCATGTCGCGGTAGTCGGGATTTCGGCCGACCAGTACCGCCCCAGTCACTTTGTGGCGATTTACTTGAAGGCCGAGGGCTATCACATTGTGCTCGTCAACCCGCGCTACGCCGGGCAGAGCATTCTCGGCCAGCCGGTGTATGCTTCCCTGACGGAGGCGCAAAAGGCAGGCGAGCAGATAGAGATCGTGGATGTTTTCCGCAGGTCCGAAGATGTGCCGCCCGTCGCGGAGGAAGCGATCGAGATCGGCGCGAAGGTGCTCTGGCTGCAACTTGGCATTCGCAACGAGGAGGCCGCGCGCCAGGCGCGGGAGGCGGGTCTGACAGTGGTGCAGGATCGCTGCATCAAGATCGAACACGCTCGCTTCTTCGGCGGGCTGCACACGGTCGGACTGAACACGGGAGTGGTTTTGTCGAAGAAGTTAGAGTGATACTGCTTAACTTGAATCATGCTATAATGTGCTTTGATACTTTACATTCTCCGCCAAATAAGAAGGCAGTGAAGTATGCACATAAGGCCGCATGATAGTAAGCCCAAGAAATTAGAGCGCCCTCACCTATTGCCCTTAGTGCCATTTATCTTTGCCATCGTCATAATTGTTTGTATCGCCATTGGTGTTGCTATTTGGATATACTTGAGTCCCAAAGTTGATATTCCGTATGCTTTACTTACTGGATTTGGTCTAATACTGTCCGTTTTCAATTAGGCCTTTTCTCTTCACACAAAGCCAGAACACCTTCGGAACCCCCAATTATCCTACAAATTCCCCATGCCCAAACAGCGTCATCTCTAATAGATTCAAGTAATAACATCGCTGATAAAGACGAGAGCCATCAGGATGGGACGTCCCAACCCGATTTCATTGAACAATCAGAAGTGAAGCAAGTAAGCTCAATCAATCCTCCGTCGTTCATCTGGAACGTTCCCTACCCGCGCAATCCGTTCTTCACAGGCAAAGAGGATGTTCTTCATCAACTCCACGTCTCATTGAGAACAAATACGCCGCAGCAGTGACACTACCTCTCGCAATCAGTGGTCTTGGCGGCATTGGCAAAACACAAATTGCTAATGAATACGCTTATCGCTACCGCAACGAGTATCAGGTGGTACTCTGGGTGAATTGCGCATCCCGTGAGGAACTCATGACAGATTTCATAGCTATTGCAGCACTCTTGAATCTGCCAGAGAAGAATATCCAAAATCAAAGTGTTGCCATTAACGCTGTCAAACGCTGGCTAGAAACTCACACAGATTGGCTTCTCATCCTCGACAATGCTGACGATCTGGCAATGGTCCGGGAATATCTTCTCTTTGGTAATAAAGGCCATATTTTGCTGACAACGCGATCTCAAACGATGAGTGGGCTTGCACAAAAAATTGAAATCGAAAAAATGCCGTTGGAAGATGGTGTACTCTTCCTCCTTCGCCGAGCAGCCATTATTACGCCGGGTAAGACACTCAATGACGTCTCAGAAACAGATCAAATCCAGAGATTGACTTTGAAGTATGGCCCCGTTGTCAAAGATTGCTTCCACATGCCCAAGTTTGTAAAGCGCTCATTGAAGAATGGAACCTCAACTTTCCAGAATTGGCCCGATTACTTTATCGAGCAGGGCACTACCTATTATTTCGAACACAATATTCAGAAGCTGAGCCATTCATAATACAAGCCCTGGAACTTAGAGAAAAGGTACTAGGATCCGAACATCCTGATACAGCAACAGCCTTAACGACCTGTCCTGGCTCTATCAGAGCCAGGGCAAGTTATGAGCAAGCCGCGCCTCTTGTACAACGAGCACTGGCAATCAGAGAAAAAGTATTAGGAGTTGAACATCCCGATACGGCAACCAGTCTCAATGATCTAGGTTGGCTTTATCAATGCCAGGGAAGGTATGTACTGGCCGAGCCTCTCGTGCGACGCGCATTGGTGATCAGGGAAAAGACGCTCGGGCCAGAGGATATCAATACAGCAACCAGCCTGAACAATTTAGCAATGCTTTACTACAGACAGGGCCAGTTTGAACTTGCCGAGCCCCTCAAGCAACGCGCATTGGCGATCAGGGAAAAGGCGCTAGGACCGAAGAACGCTGAGGCAGCGATCAACCTTAGTGACCTGATCAACAGAAGTACTATAAGAACTATATAGCACTACTATCACCAGGAGGGTGTGGCAACTTTAGCGACTATGACATTGACAACCTGGATGTTCTTTGTGCTGTAAGCTACTATGGATTGAAGTTATTTAGCCCTATGGGATCAACATGGGGGAGTGTGGAGTCGCCCGAGTCATCTCAAGGATTGGATGTATAATGTCGTCCTCAGAGATCTCGGGATAGAGCATGCCGGTGTATAGAGGGAAAATGTTACACCGCTCTGGGAGTCCCTGTTCATGGTATGCTATACTCTATAGAGGCTTCCTGCCTCCCGGCAGGAGGGCTACTATGGATTGGAGCGATGGCTCACAGCTCCCAAGATCCTTCGCTTCGCTCAGGATGACAGTGCAAGAACATATTATTTGTTCGGGAGAACGCGCGAGAATGGTAGATCACGTTGGAACGACGCCGCAGCGGAAGAGGCCTTCCGCTTTCAGGCAGTCGATCGAGCGATTGGCGAAACGCATGGGCGGTTTCTTGATGAACTACTATGCTATCATGATCGCCGTCATCTTCGGCCTGCTCATCGCGGCTGCCGTACTCAGTCCCATCCTGTCGTTCCTGGGGCTTGACGTGATCGCGAAGCCGCTGTTTTACGCCATGCACGCTATGTGCGCGCAGACGCCCTCACATTCCTTCTACATTTTTGGCCACCAGCTCTGCCTGTGCGAGCGCTGCCTCGCCATCTACAGCGCGATGTTCGTTGGCAGCCTGTGCTTTGCGCTCAGCAAGAAGAGTCTGCCGGGGCTGCGCATCTGGCAGGCGCTGCTCTTGAGTATACCGATGGCGCTGGACGGTTTTACCCAGATGTTCGGGCTACGCGAGAGCACCTGGGAGCTGCGCCTGATCACCGGGGCGCTCTTCGGGCTGGCAGCCATCTGGTACGCACTTCCCCTCGTGCAGAAGACATTGGAGGAAGAAAGGACCTACGCCCTCCAATTTCGCCAGAGGTAGAGACCACTCAACGAGGCTCTGACGCGATTGAGGGAGATGGCGCCTGTTCTGACTGGGGCGCGAATTGCGCGACATAGAGCCGCTGGTATAGTCCTGACTGGCGCAGCAGAGCTTCATGCGTGCCGCGCTCGACGATATGACCCTGTTGAACGACGAGGATCTGGTCGGCGCGCTGGATTGTCGAGAGCCGGTGGGCGATGGCTATGACCGTTCTTCCCTTGACCAGTTTCTCAAGGGCGGCCTGAATCAAGCGCTCCACCTGTGAGTCGAGCGAACTGGTTGCCTCGTCGAGCAGCAGATAGGGGGCCTGGCACAGCAGCGCCCGCGCGATGGCTACACGCTGCTTTTCGCCACCGGAAAGCCGGTAGCCACGTTCGCCCACAATCGTATCGAGTCCATCCGGCAGCCTCTCGAGCAAATCCTGTAACTGCGCGGCCTGCACTACCGCCTCTACCTCGGTTCTGCTCGCATCGGGAAAACCATAGCAGATATTCTCTTGCAAACTCGCGTGGAAGAGGAAGAGTTCCTGGGTGACGACCGAGAGGCGGCTGCGCAGATCGTGCCGCGCGATCTCCGGCAGCGGGATGCCATCGAGCCGGACGCTCCCGCTCGTTGGGTCATAAAAGCGGGCGGCCAGCGCGAGCAGCGTCGATTTGCCCGCCCCGCTGGGACCTACCAGCGCGGTAAGCTGGCCGAGTGGCGCTGTGAAGGATACGTCATGCAGCACCTCTTTATTGCTTGCCCTGCCGGGATACTTGAAGCTGACATGTTCAAAAGCAATGCCCTCTCGCGGCTGCGGGGGCAGCGGGCGCGGCTCAAGCGGCTCTGGCACGCTGGCGGGGACTTCCAGGTACTGGAAGACGCGGTCGAAGAGGGCCAGGCCGCCAAGCAGGGTCGCGTTGGCTCCCGCCAGCGAAGACGCGGGAGCATAGAGCTGGGCCAGATAGGTGGCAAAGGCGACGATCGTGCCCAGCGCGACCTGGTGGGTGAGGACGAGATAGGCTCCGTAAGCATAGAGCAGAGCGGGGCCGAGCGCGGCCAGGCTCTGCACAACGACCGAGAGCCATTGCCCGACGACAAGCTGCGCCACCTGCTCCCGCCGCACGCGCTCGTTGACCACATTGAAGCGCCCGGCCTCGCGTTCCTCCGTGCCAAAGCTCTTGACGACGATGGCGCCTGAGAGGCTGAGCGTTTCTTCCAGCGACACCGAGAGATCACCCAGCGCGGCCTGCGCCCGCTCCATCGCCGCGTAGCGCCGCCTGCCAAAGTGCAGGATCGGGAAGGCGAAGGCGGGCAGGGCAAGCGCCGCGACCAGCGCCAGGCGCCAGTCGATGATCAGCATAATGACGAGCGCGCCCACCAGCGTAACGAGATTGGCGAAGGTGCCAACGAAAGATTGCGTGAGGACGTTTTGCAGTCCCCCGGCATCGTTCAAAAAGCGGGTATGGATCTCGCCGGCGCGCGTCCAGGTGAAAAATTCCAGGCCGAGCGACTGCACATGCCGGTAGAGGCGCTCGCGCAGGTCGGCGATCATTCCCTGCGCGATGACGATGCTCAGGTAGTTCTGGCCGAGACCGAGAAGCGCGCTCCCCACGGGAAAGAGGATCAGCCCGCCGCCCAGCAGGAGTATGAGCGTAAGATCGTGCCGCGGGATAGCGCTATCGATCATCTCCCGGATGAGCAGAGGCGGGATGAGTCCCACGCCAACTCCCAGGATTGTCACCCCGGTTCCCAGCACGAGTTGCCAGCGATAGACGCGCAGGGCCTGCCAGACGAGTGCGAGCGTACCGGCGATATCGGGTTTCCCCTCGCTCAAATATCTCATCGAACGCTGCTGCTGCCAGAGCGTCGCCATTCCGCCCATGCCACCGCCCATCCCGCCGAAACGGCCTCCACCGGAAAATGACATGTTGCGCCTCCAGATATACGATTGCTTCGAATACTAACTGAGCCAGTGAATGATCTGTAAAAAGCATAGCACAATTAGTGAACAAGGTCGATTTATCGGTAGGCTTCTGCCTGGAGATTGAACAGGGCGGCGTAGCGGCCATTCAAGGCTATCAGTTCTTGATGTGAGCCGCTCTCGATCAGGCTGCCGTTTTCGATGACGAAGATGCGGTCGGCCAGGCGCACGGTGCTGAAGCGGTGGCTGATGAACACGGCGGTCTTTCCCCGCGTCAACGCGCGGAAGCGGGTGAAGATTTCGTACTCGGCCTGGGCATCGAGGGAACTTGTCGGCTCATCCAGCACGAGGATACGAGCATCACGCATGAAAGCGCGCGCCAGGGCTATCTTTTGCCACTCTCCGCCGCTCAACTGGGTGCTGTCCTTGAGGTCCTTAAACCAGCGCCCGAGCATAGTATCGTAGCCCTTTGGGAGCCGCTCGATGACGGAGCTGGCCCCGCTTTTCTGAGCGGCGCTCTCGACCAGCTCCCTGAGTTCGATCTTGTCCACACGCCCGACGCCGATATTGTCGTGCGCTGTCATGTAGTAGTTCACATAATCCTGGAAGATCACGCCGACCTGCTCGCGCAAGTCCTCCAGATCGTATTCCTTGATATTGCGCCCTCCCACCAGGATTTCGCCCGCGTCCGGGTCATACAGGCGCGTGAGCAGCTTGACCAGCGTGGTCTTCCCGGCGCCATTGCGACCCACGAGGGCGACTGCCTCCCCCGCGGGGATGGTGAAACTCACGTGCCTCAAGGCGGCCTCCGTCTCGGGGTCTTTCCCTGGGTAGGTGAAGCTGACATCGCGAAACTCTATCTCGAGACCGTCCAGTTCAGGGGAGGGTTCGACCGGCCGGGGATCAGGCGGCGAGACGATCGTGGGCTCGTACTCGAGAAAATCGAAGAGGGTGTTCACGTACAGGGTATTTTCATAGGTGCTGGAGATGTCATTCAGCAGCCCCTGGAAATTCTGCCCGACCTGCACGGCGGTCTGCGTGTACAGGGTGAGCTGGCCAAGGGTGATTCGACCGATTACAGTCTGGAGCGCGACGTAGAGGTAGATGCCGGCATTCGCGATGAGCGACAGGCCGGACCAGCCAAAGTTGATCGTGTAGCGGCGCACCAGCAGCTTTTTATCCTGCTGGTAGAGCCTGGTCGCGAGATCCCAGAATCTGCTGATGAAGAGGTTGCCAAGCTTGAAGAGCTTGACTTCTTTGTTATAGGTGTCGGTCGTCATCAACGTCACGAAGTAGGCCATCAAGCGGCGCTCTGGCGATTGGCGGCGCATAAGTTGATAGCCCCTCCAACCATAGCGCGTGCTGGAGAAGAAGGCCGGAACGGGCATGAGTATGGCAATCATGGCGAGCCACCATTCCAGGCGCAGCAGCAAGAAGATCAGCGTGATCAGCGTTACGATGGTGCGACCGAGATCGAACGTCTGAGAGATCATCGACACCGGCTGGTAGGTGGACTGGTTCGCCGCCTGGCGCATCTTATCATAAAACTCGGGATTCTCGAAGAAAGCCAGGTCCAGCGTGCTTGATTTCTTGAGGATGTCAAGCTGGACGCGGTTGGAGACCTGTTCCTGCAAGAGCTGCTGCGCGATATTGCTCAACGTACTGAGCAGGCTTGTGACTAAGGTAATCCCGAGCTGCAATCCCACCGGCAGCCAGACCGGCGACGCACTGTGGATGCGAATGGCATATACCACGCTATCGATCACGTAGGCGGTAATTGAGACGCTGATGGCAGGTGTGAAGCCCTGCAGGAGGTTCAACAACGCTAACAGGAACGTCAGCGACGAGCTCGTCGACCATACCAGGCGCATGACGCGCGGGAGGCTCGAGAGCGTCGCCGGAATCTTCTTGAAGCTAAACGATTCTTCCGCGCGCGGCCGCTGCCATCCTAAGAAAACTGGTGATTTCATGGGGAGTATGTCCTTCGCTTTGTAAAAACTTTACACTCTTTTTAGACTTCCTTAAAGAAATTCAGATAAGACCAGCGTACTATATAACAGGAAAGTAGAGCGATTTAAGAGGAGTTCTTGTTGTATTCGATAAAAGAGAAAGAGATACAGACACCAGGAGAACCGCCCACCGGCGTACAAGGTGCCAATACCCATCGATCCCATGGATGGAAAAGCACGTTCTGGCAGTTCCTGCGCTACTGCCTGGTGGGTGGCGCGAATACAATCGTCGATTTGCTGGTGCTCAATATTCTTTTATGGCGCATCCCGACACACAATGTCCAGACCCTGGTGTTGTACAATTCCCTTGCCTATACCAGCGGCGCCGTGAGCAGTTTTTTCTTAAACAAATATTGGACGTTCAGGCGCATGCAGAGAGTGACATCAAGGGAATTGGTACGCTTTGCTATAAGCCTGTTGCTCGAAGTCATTTATAGTAGCGTTCTCATCTGGTTAGCGGGCAAGGCGTTGCAGCCATTGATTGTCAATCCCACGCTGTGGGGCAACGCGTCAAAACTCATAGCGGTGGCCATCGGTACAGTTATCTCGTACAGCTTTATGCGCTTCTGGACCTTTGCCGGTGGCCCGCAGGAGAAGGAAGACAGTAAGCGGGCAGATGCCAGACCAGATGATAGCCCGACATCCGATAGAAAAAGGTAGGGAGAGGACACCTATGGCTGATACAGCACCGAGGATCATTCCGACTGAACCTGAACATGTTATAGAGCAAAAGAGGGAGGCCAGGCGCTTCCCCTCCTGGCGTATTCCCGCCTGGCATCACCTGGCGCTGGCAGGCATCGCGCTCATCTCCATCTTCATGGACTTCTTCCAATTGGGGGCGAACGGCTACGGCACGTATTATCCGCCGGCCGTCAGAAGCATGATGGACAACTGGCATAATTTCTTTTTTGCCTCCTACGATCCAGGTGGTTTCGTCACGGTTGACAAGCCGCCGGTGGGTTTCTGGTTCGACGTTCTCAGCGCCAGGATCTTCGGCTTCAATCCTGTCAGTATCCTTCTGCCCCAGGCGCTGGCCGGTGTGCTATCGGTACTCTTGCTCTATTACCTGGTGCAGCGCCGCTTTGGCGTCGTAGCCGGTTTACTGGCGGCGCTTGCCCTGGCAATCACGCCGATCAGCGTTGTGACCAATCGCGATATTACCATTGACAGCATCCTGACGCTGTTCCTGCTTGTGGGAGCGTGGGCAGTGCTACGCGCCGCCGAGACCGGAAAAATGCGCTGGCTGCTGCTTTCCGCCGTAATCGTCGGCATCGGCTTCAATATCAAAATGGCGGAGGCCTACCTGGTTGTCCCTGCCTACGGACTCCTCTACCTGCTCGCTGCCCCCAGGAGCATCTGGAAGCGTGTAGGACACCTGGCCCTGGCCGGGCTGGTGCTTCTGGCCGTCTCGTTCTCCTGGATAATGGCGGTAGATCTTACCCCGGCCTCGCAGCGCCCCTATGTCGACTCCACCCAGGATAACTCAGAACTTAGCCTCGCTATTGGCTACAATGGCATTGAACGACTCCTCGGCGGGGTATTTGGAGGTAGAGGAGGGGTTAGGGCAGGAGCCCGTCCAAACACTCCTACAAACGCCACCCAGGGTTCCGGAAACACCGGTGGAAATGGGACTTCATCCCCAGCCGCAACGCCTCCCACGACCGGAGGCGCAGGATCGACGAACTTCGGAAGAAACCGGGCAGGGCAACAGCAACCCGGAGCGGGCGTTTTTGGCGGGATATTCAATACCGGAGTTGCCAGTCCGCTGCGCCTCTTCCAGGAAGCACTTGGAAGTCAGGTCTCCTGGCTACTACCCATAGCGCTCCTGGGGATACTGGCCCTGGCCTGGCAGCCGCTCCGCTCGGCTGACCCGCAGGGTAGAGGCGACAGCGTCGTTGCCGAGCGGAACAAGAGGCAGTGGCGCCCGCGCTTCCAGGAAGACCGGCAGCAGCAATCGCTCTTACTATGGGGCATGTGGCTACTTACTACGGGCATCTTCTTCAGTGTGGCGGGCTTCTTCCACCAGTACTATATGACGGTTATGGCCCCGTCCATTGCAGCGCTCTTCGGAATTGGCCTGGTAATCATGTGGAAAGACTTCCGCAACGGCGGTTGGAGAGGCTGGCTGCTCCCGCTGGCGCTGGTCGCTACCGTCGCTGAGCAAATCTACCTGCTCAACGCTTATCCAACGTGGTCAAGCTGGATGGTCCCGATCATCGTGATCGTGAGCATCGTCGCGGTGGTGATGCTGGTGGGTGCCCTCATCGCACCGCGCCTGCGTCTCAAAGCCCCTGGCACGCGCCTGCTCGTATCGGCGCTTGTCGCCGGGGTGCTGGCCCTGATGCTTGCTCCAACAGTGTGGGCAATCACCCCCATCCTCTTGAGTAAACAAGGGGATACGCTGGTGGCAGGACCGCCCCAAACGGGGGACTTCGGCGGCAACTTTGGTGGAGGTAATGGAAATAACGGGACAGCCAATGCAAATACTATGCTGATTAACTACCTGCTAGCCAATCAAGGCAATGCTAAATTTCTGGTCGCCGTGCCCAGCTCACAGGGGATAGCAGACGAGCTCATTATCGCAACGAACAAGCCTGTTATGTCACTGGGAGGCTTCTCCGGCAGCGATTCCATCCTCACAACCAACCAGTTGGCGTCACTGGTGGCTAATGGCACGGTGCGCTTCTTCCTGCTGAATTCGTTCGGAGGCAGGCGACAAATATCGCAACAAACGCTTAATCAAATCCCCCAGCAGTTCAGGAATTGCGTGCAGCAAGGCTTGCAGAATGGCGCATTCGCGGGACCTGGAGGATTTGGCGGGCAACAGGGCGCTCTCACCACCTGGGTAACGCAGCATTGTACGGTGGTGCCGGCGAGCAAATGGCAACCTGCTTCAACCAGTTCTGGCACGGGCGGTGGAGGCGGTGGTTTTGGCGGCTTTGGTGGAGCGAACCAGTTGTACGACTGCGCCGCTGCCCATTGATGGTCGTATAGATTAAGGTATAGTAAATGTTCTATCCAAAGGAGCAAATTGCTCAGGCCTTTGATACAAAGGCGGAGCTAACACGCTACTTCGGCAGTCATACACTTGCGTTCTTTGGTCTGGCTCAACAGAATGCGCATTTTCTAGCACCCGGTGAAGAAGGGCTGGTAAACTATCGATTGGAGAACAATGTCGCGGTCGCGCTCGGTGACCCGCTGTGCACACCCCAGGCATTTGAACGTGTGACTCGCAGCTTCCTCGATTTATGTACACTGCGGAACTGGCATGTAGCTTTCTACCAGGCAAACGCCGAGCACCTACCCGCGTATCGCGCTCTTAAATTGCATGCCTTCAAAATCGGTGAAGAAGCCCTCATCGATCCCCAGGCCTTTACGCTCAATGGCTCGCCTATGGCGAATGTACGTATCAGCGCGCGGCGAGCCGAACGTGACAACGTAAGCATCTGCTGGCATGAAGGGGTGCCCTCCGCAGAAGGGATGCAGCAACTGGAGCAAATCTCAAGCGCCTGGTTAGAGCATAAAGCCGGAAAGCATACAATGGAAATGGGCTTCAGCATGGGGAGGCTGAACGAGTTGCCTGAAAGCGCGAAGCGAGCCGATGAACTGGCAAGTATTCCATCAAACATTGCACATAGGATCGTGCCGCGAGTAGTGACAGCAGTGGCAACAACGAATTCGGGCAAAGCGTGCGCGTTTGTGACCTTTCTACCCGTCTACGGCTCCCTGGCTACAAATGCAACGGGCGACCAATCCGAAATGGAAGGGTGGGGATGGACGCTCGATTTGATGCGCAGAACCCCGGACGCGCCTCCTGGAGTGATTGAACTGCTACTTGTCCGCGCTATCGAGCGCTTCAGGTCCTGTGGAGCTCAAACGCTCAGTCTTGGCCTGGCGGCAATGGCAGATACCAGGCAGGAGATGACTCCGAGTCAGGGGCAGCTTGCCAGTTTTGTCACAAACCGCCTGCACCTGTTAAAAGGCCGCCGTTCGCTCTTCAACTTCAAACAAAAATTCCACCCACGCTGGGAAAGCCGCTATGTCGTGACCAGCACAACGCTGGCATTGCCAAAAATCGCCCTGGCGATCCTGCACCTGCGCAACTACTCCGGAGGCGGATTTTGGAGATTAACACATTAGACGGATACATGCGTAGGGGCGCGATTTATCGCGCCCGGGAAGCCACACGACCGGCACGAGGGCGCGAGGCTGTAGTTCACCGATCACCAGCGGCCCTGTCATCCTGAGCGAAGCGAAGGATCTCGGTGTCCCTCGCACTAGTACCGTGCGCATTGACATTTGCTGGCCATGCGTGTTAGCATGAAGCTATGAGAAGTCAACAATCCTGGATGATCCACCGCAACCGGAATAGAAAAACAAGCTACTTCGCTGCGTAAGCCTGGCACATGTGCTTACGCAGCAGAAAGTGGTGCCACCCGATGCACGTAATCCGCGCCGGTGTACTCACGCCAGTGCAGATTTTCTCTGATGCGCATCTGCTGGAACCCTCTCTCCCTTTCTTGGTCTCAGACAACTCTCCTCATGTGTAGCCGGGTTCTCGCCGTTTCCATGCTGGCAGCCTGGTTCTTTTTGTTTCCCAGAAGCGAACCTGCTTTGCGCGGCATGTGAGACGCCTGCATTTCCTTTTATCCTTGTACGCACTCCTCACCTGCTTTTGAGCAAAGGAAGAACACATGCCAACCCCGCAGAACCACTCAACGGATAAACGGCAGCTTCTCTCATCCGACCAGCCAAAATCGCTGTGGCGCAACCGTGAGTATCTGCTCTTATGGAGCGGGCAGGCGCTTTCTGATATCGGGGGCGCGGTCTCGGAACTCGCCTTTCCACTGCTGGTGCTGGCCGTCACGCATTCTCCAGCACAAGCTGGCTTTGTCGCGGCCCTGCGTGCGCTGCCAGCGACGCTTTTTAGCCTGCTCGCAGGCGTGCTGGTGGATCGCTGGGACCGCAAATGGGTCATGCTCGTGTGCGACGCCGGACGCGCACTGAGCCTTGCCAGCATCCCTGTCGCTTACGCGCTTGGACACCTGACCATCTGGCAGTTATCCATTACCGCTTTCCTTGAAGGAACCTTGACGATTGTGTTCATGCTCGCAAAGACGGCGACCGTACCGCAGGTGGTCACACGGGCGCAGCTCACGACAGCCGTCGCGCAAGAGGAGTTTGTTGAAGGCACCACTGCGCTCTTTGGTCCGTCTCTCTCAGGTATCCTGTACACACTGGGCGCGATGTTCCCATTTCTCACAGACGCCATTTCCTATCTCATCTCTATCACGACCCTGGTGTTGATTCGCACACCATTGAAGCTCGAACGCACGTCAACCCATCGTCACGTGTGGGCAGAGATCGCTGAAGGCGTGCTCTGGGTGTGGCATCAACCCTTTATCCTCACCATGACTTTGCTGATGGGAGCAGGAGCGTTTGTCTTTTCCGGCAACGCATTAATTATTATCATCCTGGCGCAACAACAACATGCCTCCGCGGTGGTGATTGGCCTGATCTTCGCCGTTGGTGGTGTCGGTGCGATTCTGGGCTCGTGGCTTGCTCCCCGCCTGGAACATCGCCTGACGGTGGGGCAATCCGTCCTGCTGACGCGCTGGTATTTTGTGCTGAGCTGGCCCTTGTATGCGCTTGCGCCCTTCCCCCTTGTACTCGGCGCGATTGAATTTGGTCTCGGCTTTGTTGATCCGATTGAGGACGTGCCCTACTTCAGCCACCGTCTGAAACTGATTCCTGACGAACTCAAAGGCAGAGTGATAAGCGCCTGTCGCCTTGTTCCGGGTACGATGCGCCCGCTGGGGCTGGCATTGACAGGCATCCTGATAGAGCGGATCGGCATCTTCCCTACCATCTGGCTGGCCTGGGCCTGGCTGCTGGTAATTACGGTGATCGTGACGGCGATCCCACAGGTGCGCCGCGAACGTTCTCACTAATATATTGCTCGTTCCTTCATGGATCTATTTACGCCTCCGTGTACTAGACCCTTCGCTTCGCTCAGGGTGACATTGCTGGACTTGATCGGTACATTTCATAGACCACGAAGACGTGCAGCGTGCGCGGGCCATGCACGCCCTCGACGCGGCTCAGCTCGATATCGCTGGTGGCCGATGGCCCCGAGATGAGCGTGAGGGGACGCGTGCCGCGTTCCTCCAGGCCCGCGATGGCCTCCGGCACCAGGCCCACCACCTGCTGTGAGTACACGATGCAGAGGTGCAGATCGGGGACGAGCGAGAGCGCCCGACGGCCCTGGTACATCCCGCCATCCAGGATGATGGTGCCGGTCTGCGCGATGGCGAGGGCGCAGCCGGTCAGCACGCCGGAGCTTGCATCCAGCGCTGCATTGTCCAGCGGCGGATCATCTCGCAGGAGCGTTACGCCGGCGGGTAGCCACTCCGCGGGAAGATCGACCGGAATGACAAGCCGGCTGACGCTGTGCTCCCGGCAGGCGTCCGCGATAGCCTGGGGCAGGCCGGCGTCGTCCATGCGCGTCACGATGGCTTTGTAATCGGCCAGCCGGTCGATGAAGTCCTCCAGGATGGCATCACTGGTACGCTCGTCCCGCGTGCGGAAGTCGTGCTGCACCGGCGCCTGGTTCAGGAGCCCCGGCGTTAGCCGAACGGATGCGCGCCAGGATAGCCTCTTTCGCGTCCCGCGTCATGCTTCATTGCCTTTCTGCTGCTCTTGGCGCGCTCGCCACCAATCGCGGAAGCTCTGGCGGGGAACAGGAGCCAGATCTCGCGCTGCCGTCCAGCCTTTCAACGGCCCCGGCAGGTGATCGATCACACCGTCGTGCATGAAGAAGCGCTGGCCGCGGCGTCCCAGGCGCTGCACCCGCTCGTAGCGAGCCGGGCTGGCGAAGATACGCGCGAGACTGCGCATCGCCAGCGCCTCCGGATTGAGCGGCGAGTATCTCCGCGTCACCTCACCGCGCAGGTGCAGCAGCACTTCAGGGATGTTGATTTTGACGGGGCAGACTTCGTAGCAGGCGCCGCACAGGGTGGAAGCGTATGGCAGCGATTTGGCCAGCTCGATGCCTATGAGCTGCGGCGTGAGGATGGCACCGATGGGGCCTGGGTAGACCGAGCTGTAGGCATGCCCTCCCGTGCGCGAGTAGACCGGGCAACTATTCAGGCAGGCGCTGCAGCGGATACAGTGCAGCGCCTGCCTGCCGACTCCATCAGCAAGTACGTTAGTGCGCCCGTTATCCAGCAGCACGAGGTGGAAAGCCTGCGGGCCATCACCTGGCGTGACGCCCGTCCACATGCTGGTGTAGGGGTTCATGCGCTCACCGGTCGAACTGCGCGGCAGTAGTTGCAGGAAGACGGCCAGGTCGGCGAAGGTGGGCAGGACTTTCTCGATGCCCATCACGGTGATGAGGGTCTGGGGCAGCGTCAAGCACATGCGCCCGTTGCCCTCGCTCTCGACCACGCCGATCGTGCCGGTCTCGGCGATGGCGAAGTTCGCGCCGCTGATGGCGACGCGGGCCGATAGAAACTGTTCGCGCAGGTAGCGGCGCGCTGCCGCGGCCAGCTCAGGAGGATTGTCGCTCAGGTCCTGCCCCGCGGCGATAGTGCGGCGGAAGAGGTCGCGGATCTCGCTGCGGTTCTTGTGGATGGCCGGCACCAGGATATGGGAAGAGGTTTCCCCGGCAAGCTGGATAATCAGCTCGGCGAGATCGGTCTCGATGGCGCGGATGCCGTTCTCCGCCAGCGCCTGGTTCAGGTGTATCTCATCGGTGGTGAGGGATTTGACCTTCACGACGCGATCGGCGCCGGTGGCCTGTATAATTCCGGTGATGACGCGGTTGGCTTCCGCCGCGTCGCGCGCCCAGTGGACATGCCCTCCGGCACGCTCGACGGCGGCTTCGAGCTGCAAGAGGTAGTCATCGAGATGGCGCATAGTGCGGGCTTTGATGGCCGACCCGGCGTCGCGCAGCGCCTCCCAGTCGGGCAATTCTCCGACGACGGAAGCGCGTTTAGCGCGAATGGTAGTGGTTGCCTTGCCCATGTTGCGGCGCAACTGGGTATTGGCGAGCGCGACCTTCGCGGCCTGCGGGAACATCGGTAGAGATTTCGCGGCCATCACGACGCCTCGCTTTCGGTGCTGGCCAGGATCTCGGCCAGGTGGACCGTCGCGACCCCGGCGCGCTGGCGGTGCAGGCCGCCGCCGATGTGCAGCAGGCACGACGTATCGGCGGAACACAGTATCTCGGCGCCGGTATCCAGCACACAGCGCGTTTTGTCGCTGAGCATAGCGAGCGAGGTATCGGCGTTCTTGACGGCGAAGGTGCCGCCGAAGCCGCAGCACTCGCGGGCGTTGGGCAGTTCCACCAGGTCGATGCCCTTGACCGCGCGCAGGAGCTGAAGGGGCGCGTCGCCGACGTGCAGCACGCGCAGGCTGTGACAGGTGGGATGGTAGGTGACGCGGTGCGGGTAGTAGGCGCCCACATCGGTGACGCCGAGCCGCTTGACGAGGAACTCCGAGAGTTCGTAGACGCGCGGGATGAGCTGCACGACGGCCTCGATGAGCGCTTTGTCGCCGGAGAGCGCGGCGGCTCTCGGGTAGAGGTCACGTACCATGCCGACGCAGGAGGCAGAAGGCGCAACGATGACTTCCGCGTCGCCGAAAACCTCGACGAAGTGGCGCAGCAGCGGGATGGACTCGCGCTGGTAGCCGGTATTGTAGTGCATCTGCCCGCAGCAGGTCTGCGCCTCGGGGAAATCAACGGTGAGGCCCAGCCGCTCCAGCAGGCGCGTGGTGGCGATACCAACATTGGGAAAGAGCGTATCGTTGAAGCACGTGATGAAAAGCGCGACTCGCACCGTCTGGTCCTTTCAAATCAACGAACTCGCGACGAGGTCAGCGCGCTGAAACGCTGCTTCGCCTCGTTCCAGGCTGCATGCCCGGCGCTGTTCGACGTATAGACCTGCGTGGAAGCGCTTCGCGCGATGGCGCGCACCTCCCGCAGGTCGCGCAGTTCGCCCAGGCCCACCAGTTGCATCAGTGCGTTCCCCCGTGCCGTCGCCTCGAACGGCCCGGCGATCACCGGCACATCAAGCGCGTCGGCCAGCCACTGGTTGAGTCGCACGTTGCGCGCGCCTCCTCCTACAATATGTACCTGCTTGATTATAGCACCTGTCAGCCGGTTGATCTGCTGGAACACTTCGCAATAGCGCAGGACGAGACTTTCCATAACGCACCGCGCGAACGCCGGCGGTGCTGAAAGCGGCGCCTGCCCACCTTCCAGGAGGGCGGCATTGATGGCGGCCGGCATATCGTGAGGGGCAAGGAAACGGGCGTCATCAGGATCGAGCAGAGCGGCGAAGGCTGGAACAGCATCCACCTGCGCCAGTAGGGTCTCATACTCGATGGCTTGACCATCTCGAGACCAGCGGCGCTGGCATTCCTGCAAGAGCCACAGCCCCATTACGTTCTTGAGGAAGCGCGCCGTGCCAAAGACCCCCCCTTCATTCGTGAAATTGGCGGCGAGCGACTCCGGGGTCATCACCGGGCGCGGAAGTTCGACGCCTACCAGCGACCAGGTGCCGGAGCTGATATAGCCCCAGCCATCCACAGGCTGAGCAGGGATAGCGGCGATTGCCGAGCCGGTATCGTGCGTCGCCGGCGCAACCACCCGCGCCGCGCCGAGATCGCCGCGCCATTCCGGGAGCACCTCGCCGAGCACCGTGCCTGATCCAATCACCTGGGGGAGCAGCGCAGTTGGGATTTCCAGCCGGTCAAGCAGGTCCGTGACCCATGCCCCGGCGGCGGGATCCCAGCACTGCGTCGTGGTGGCGTTGGTGCGCTCGCAGACGCTCGACCCGCACAGCCAGTTGTGCAGCAGATCGGGGATCAGTAACAGGCGGTGCGCGCGGGCCAATTCACCCGGCCGCATATGCTCGTGCGCGTAAAGCTGAAAGAGGGTGTTGAACGGTAGAAACTGGATACCCGTGCGCCGGTACAGCTCTTCGCGGGGAACGCGCGCGAAAACCTGCTCCATCACGCCATCCGTGCGGTGGTCGCGGTACTGGAAAGGCTGACTTAGCAGGAACCCCTGCGCATCCACCAGGCCGTAATCGACGCCCCAGGTATCGACGCCGATGCTGTCGAGGGTTCCCGCCGCCTGTCGCGCCTTGCGCAGCCCGGCGAGTATCTCATCCCACAGGCCCAGCATATTCCAGAAGCGATGCCCGTGCAGCGCCACCGGGCGGTTGGGAAAGCGATGCACCTCCTCCAGGTTCAGATGCTGCCCACTGAAGCGCGCCAATACGACGCGCCCGCTCTCGGCGCCCAGATCGACTGCTGCCACATTGCGCGTCGCCATAAGGCCCTCCCTCTTTCCTCGAATCAGCGAGGATACGCCGCCGCGACGCCGCCATCGACGTTGAGGATGTTGCCGGTGCTCTTGCTCGACCGCGTCGGCGAGGCGAAGAATGCGACGGCCTCCGCGATGTCCTCCGGCAGGATGTTGACTCCTAGCGTCGTGCGCTTGCGGTACACCTCCTCCAGTTGATCGGGGGCTACACCGTAGGTCGCCGCGCGCTCCTGTCGCCAGGCGCTGTCCCAGATGCGCGAGCCGGCCAGCACCGCGTCTGGATTGACGGTGTTCACGCGGATGCCGAACTGGCCGCCCTCTTCCGCCAGGCAGCGCGCCAGGTGCGCTTCGGCGGCTTTGGCTGTCGAGTATGCCGAGGCGTTCTTACCGGCGACCAGGGCATTCTTACTGGCGATGAAAACGAGGTTGCCCCCGCGATCCTGAGCCTGCAAGAGGCGGAAGCCCTCGCGCGCCACCAGGAAGTAGCCCGTGGCCAGTACGTTCCAGTTCTTGTTCCACTCCGAGAGAGTCGTCCCGGTAATCGGCGCGCTGGAAGCCAGCCCGGCGTTGTTGACGATCACATCGATGCCGCCAAAGGCCAGCGCCGCGCGCTCGAAGGCCACGCGCACACTCTCCTCATTGGTAACATCCATCTTGACAGCGCACGCGCGTCCAGCACCAAAGTGCTGGTTGAGGTATGCCGCCAGTTGCTCAGCACCGGAGAGGTCGATATCGGTGGCGACGATATGCGCGCCGTCCTGCGCGACGCGACGGCAGATAGCCGAACCGATACCGCCTGCCGCACCTGTGACCAGCACCACATGCCGCGCAAACTCGCGCTCCGGCGGGGCCAGCTTGAGTTTGTATTGTTCGAGCGGCCAGTACTCGACGGCGTAGCTCTCGGCGTCGGAGAGCGAGATGAAGCCGCCGCAGGCTTCCGCACCGCGCATCACCGCGATGGCACGGTGGTAGAGTTGGGCGGAGACATCGGCCATCGCCACGTCTTTGCCGGTGGTGAACATACCCACGCCGGGGACCAGAATCACACGCGGATGCGGATCGGCCTGGGCATCACTCGCGCGATAGACGGGGGCGGAGGCATCGGGATCGAGGTTCTGCTGCGCGTTTTCTTCAAGATAGCTGCGATACTTCACGACATACGCCGTCACACCTGCTCGCAAAGACGCGACGAGCGCCTCGCCGTCCTGTCCCGGTGTCCAATCGACGAGCAAGGGCCAGGGTTTGGTGTGAACCAGGTGATCTGGGCAAGCCGCGCCGATCAACGTCAGTCCAGGCGCATCCTGGCCGCTCGCGAAGGTCAGCACGTCTTCACCATCTTCAAAGCGCAGAATCTGCCGTTTTTCCGCCGAGACTAACCCGCGCAGGACAGGCGCAACCTGTGCCGCGATGGTGCGCCGCTCTTCGGCTGAGAGGGTCGGGACACGAGCGCCGCCGAAGACTACCCGGTCGGCCTGTGCAACGCGCTCCTCCACGAAATCACGCGCTCTGGCGATGGCCGCCAGGGTTGAGGAGTAGCAGGCCTCGTCGCTCTCGCCCCAGGTGATGAGTCCGTGTTTGGCCAGGATGACGAGCTTCGCGTGTGGTTGCGCCCGCAGACCCAGGGCGACCTCGCGTGCCAGTCCGAAGCCCGGACGGCGGTATGGGATCCAGACCAGGTCATCGCCGAAGCAGTCCCGCGCTAGCTCCTCGCCGTTTGCGGCACAGGCGAAGTAGTTCGTCGCGTCGGCATGGGTGTGATCAACATGGACGAACGGGAGGAACCCGTGCAGGAGCGTCTCGATGGAAGGACGCGGGCGACCCGGCTCGTAGAAGCAGTGCGCCAGGTAGTCCACCATCTCGGTATCGCTCATGCGCTCGCGTTCCAGCAGGGGAAGCACCTCGTCAAGGTATAGCCCGGTAAACGAAGCCTCGGTGACGGTCGCCAGGTCCGAGCCGGAGCCTTTGACCCACAGGACACGCACAGGGCGACCGCGAAAATCGATCTCATCAGCCTTAGCCGAAGTATTGCCGCCTCCCCAGTTACAGATGGATCGATCTGCGCCAAGTTTACGCGAGCGGGCAACCAGTTGCGCCAGCGTGGTTGACGCTAATATATCCGTCATAATATGAATCCTTCGTAGTCAATCTTCTAAGAGCGGCCCTACATGTAGAGGCAGGGGTGGCTGAGGGTGGCTGGGCGGCCCCTTGCGGGTGCCTTTCGTCCCTCTCCACCTCACTTCAACCCCTGTCCCAACAGATCTCTGGTCTCCTACGCGCCTGGATAGCCGCTGCCCATAGCGCTAGCTATTCGCTCGCGCGCCACCCGCTCAGCATAGCCGCTGGCGCGGAAGGCCGCGATAGGATCGGGATCGCGCCCCTGGCGGATACGAACCTCGGCCAGCAGCGGGCGCACATCCGTTTCATACGCCGCCTGGAGGACGCGGTATGCCCCCAGGACATCACCGGCCTCCTGGGCTGCACGCAGGGCCTCGCGGTCCACCAGCAGCGCTTTCGCATAGGCGGTCTGGATGTGGAGGACGCTCTGGATCATGGCCTCGATCTTCGGCTCGATGTTGTGCGACTGGTCGATCATGTAGGCGATGTGGCTCGCATTCGCGCTGCCCTCGGCGCTCGCACCGGCGATCTCATTGAAGATGCAGAAGAGGTCGAAGGGGTTCTGAGAGCCGGCGATCAGGTCGTCATCGGCATATCTGCGGTCGTTGAAGTGAAATCCGCCCAGGCGGCCTTCATCGAGCAACTGCGCCACGATCTGCGCGATGTTGGTTCCCTGGGGATGGTGGCCGGTATCCACCAGCACCTCAGCCTGCGGACCCAGCTTCTGCGCCATTAGCAGCGAGGTGCCCCAGTCCGGCAGATCGGTGGAATAGAAGGCCGGCTCGAAGAACTTGTACTCGATCAAGAGGCGCATTCCATCAGGCAACGCGGCGTAGATAGCCTGCAGGGAGTCCAGCAGGCGATGGCGGCGGCGGCGCAGGTCATCCTGCCCGGGGTAGTTGGTACCGTCGGCCAACCACAGGCTGATGATGCCGGAGCCGACGACTTGCGCAATGTGGATGCATTCGAGCACATGCGCGATGGCCTGTTCGCGTACCTTCCTGTCGAAATGGCACAGGCTGCCGAGACGATAGATATCGTCCTGAAAGAGATTTGGATTGACCGCGCCGATACGTAGGTCAAGCGAGCCGGCATACTCATTGACCGCCTGCCAATCATCATCCCTATCCCAGGGAATGTGAATAGCGACACCAGGGCAGATGCCGGTGACACGCTGAACCTGGGCCGCATCTGCCAGCTTTTCGCGCAGGGTACGAGCGGCTCCCGGCCAGTGGAAGACCTTGAAGCGTGTTCCCGAATCTCCATAGCCCCACGAGGGTGTTTCGACAGTAAAACGTTGAATCGCATCTATAACGTCTTCGATATCGTTGTGCTGTTTCCCCAAACCGTCTTGCATAGGGTAATCCACCTTTGATTATCTCGATGTGATGGTAATTCTGGCCGATAATGAACATTCACGAAGAAATGCGGACACCAGTACAGGGAAGAGGAGGGCGACCGCAAGGGTCTTCACCCCACCACTGTACCACTCCCGCCCTTACAAAGACGACGGAAATGGCTCCCCAGGCCCGTTCTTTGTAAGGGCGGGAGTGGTGGGGAGGGGGGTGGAGACCCTTGCGGTCGCCCTGGGTTGGACCCATCGCTGTCCATCTTCATTTGTTAATCTCCATGATCGGCCCCTACACTTGCCCGCGTTACGCAACTCAATCGAGGTGAAATACCTCTGGCAGCACAAAGGGGAAACCGGCAGCCGGGTCGATCTCCCGCACCAGGATATCGCTCATGTACGCTTCCCAGCGGCTCGCCACCTGGCTCCCGTTCATAACGTCGAGGTAGCGCTGCAAATCCTCCACTTCCATGTAGGCAAAGAGCTCCAAACCCCTGACGTAGATCGAGTAGCGGTGGCATCCCGCCCGCTTCAATTCGGCCAGCATTTCGGGCCAGACGTGCTGGTGGCGGGCGCGGTACTCTTCTTCGCTGCCCGGTTTGATCCTCATCGTGAAGGCAACTCGCTGCATGGTTTTTGCTCACCTTCGTATCGACTCGTCCACGGGTAGAAGGTTCGCACAGCAGCGCAAGCGAACGCGAACCTCTCTACCCGTGGACTCACTCTAGAAGTTGAACTGGCCGATATTCGACTTGTCGAAGATGGTGGGCGGCCCCAGCAGGACAACGCCGTTTGCCCCGATCGTGTAAGACCCCAGCGTTCCGGCGGTAAAGGTCTCTCCCTGCGCCCCGGTGATCTTCCCCTGAACCAGCAGAGCAGCCGCGTAATAGGCCAGGTAGCCGAGTTTCCCAGGATCCCAGAGGGCGAACTGCGCTACAGTGCCGTCCTCCACGTACTTGCGCATCTGGTTCGGCGTCCCAAGGCCGGTGAGGGCAACCTTGCCGCCTTTATTCACCGATTCGATGGCACGGGCGGCCGCCGCGATGCCGACCGTCGTCGGGGAGATGATACCCTTCAGATTCGGGTAGGCCTGCAGCAGCGAGAGCGTGTCGTTGAAGCTGGTCTGGTCATCGTCGTTGCCATACACGACCTTGACCAGTTGCATGTTCTTGTACTGCGGCTTGGCCAGCTCCTGCTTCATATAGGTGATCCAGGTGTTCTGGTTCGTGGCGGTGCTGGCGGCAGAGAGAATGGCGATCTGCCCGCTGTAGTTCAGTTGTTTCCCCAGGATCTGCACCTCAACAGTACCGATATCCTGAGAATTGGCCTGGTTCACGAAGATAGTACGCGCGTCCTGCTCGACATCCGAGTCGTAGCTGACCACCTTGATGCCCTGCGCCATGGCCTGCTTGAGGGCAGGAGCAAGCGCGGTAGGATCGTTGGCTGAGACGACGATGGCGCTCACATGCTGTGCGGTCAGGTTATTGATAAAGGTGACCTGGTCAGCAGCGCTGGCCGTGGATGGCCCCACCTGGTTGAAGGAACCGTCCAGTTGCTTGGCAGCCTGCTTACCTCCATTGGCAGCCGTGTCGAAGTACGGGTTGTTGATGGCTTTGGGCAGAAACACAATATTGAGTTTGTTACCACCGCCGCTAGTAGTAGTACCGCTACCGCTACCGGTGGTGGTACTGCCGCCGCAGCCGGCCAGCACTAGCAGGACAAAAACCAGGAAAGCGGGTCCGAGCGTTTGAAACAGCTTTTTCACTGTCTCCTCCTTTACACTTGCTTTGCACTTCCCGCGGCCAGCCGCCTGCGGGATATGGCGGATTGGATACGTTGGGCGATATTCGGTCCCAGGACCGAGAACACCAGTAATGCTCCGACAACGATGTTTTGTACGTCTCCGCTGACATCGATCAGTCCTAACGCATTGCGCAAACCCCCTATGACGAACAGCGCCAGAATGACACCCACCAGGCTCCCACGCCCGCCGAAGATATTGACCCCGCCCAGCAAAACGACCGTCACCACATAAAGTTCAAATCCCAGTCCGTTATCCGCGCGGGCGCTCGAAATCCTGGCGGTGAAGACTATGCCGGCCAGCGCGGCGAGTAGGCCAGAAAGGACAAAGAGCAGCAGCTTGACGCGATTGACGCGGATACCGGCGAAACGCGCGGCCTCCTTGTTGTTGCCAATAGCGTAAATCTGCCGGCCAATCCAACTCCAATGAAGCACGACGATAAAGAGCAGGGCTAAGATGACGAAGACGACGAAGGTCCAGGGGATCAAGGTGCCGGGTACATAGCCGATGCCAAAGTTGGTGAAGCCGCTGGGGAAGTTGCTGACGGCCAGGCTGCCCAGGATCACATAGGCCAGCCCACGGTACAGGGCCAGCGTCCCCAACGTGACTACCAGCGAGGGCAAACCCAGGCGCGTGATGAGCAGCCCGTTGAACAGGCCCGCCAGCGCTCCTACGGCCAGGGCGATGATGATGTCCAGCCAGAGCGGAATGCCCGCGTTCCAGGTAATACCGATCATCACACTGGACAGGCCGAGTACCGACGCGACTGAGAGGTCGATCTCACCCGCGATAATGATCAGCGTCATGGCGAGCGACATTATAGCGATCTCAACGAAGCTCTCCACCATGAGCGAGAGGTTGAACGGCGTCAAAAAATACGGCGATAGCCCGTTGCCAATCAGGATAGTCACCACCAGCAGCACGACCAGCAGCACTTCCCATGACCACGCGCCCAGCAGTGTGCGCAGTGTGCTCATCTGCTTCATTGTTGCCTCCGCGTGATGAGTAGGCGCTGAACCCAGCGCGTGATGAAGGCGTCGAGCGTGACCGCGATCAGGATGGCCGCCCCGTCGATGGCCTGCAGCCAGAACTGCGATACCCGCAGGAACGAGAGGGAGTTATCAATCGTCCCCAGCACAATCGCACCGAGCATAGCGCCAAAGATGGTCCCCGAACCGCCGAAGATGTTCACGCCACCCACCACAACTGCCGCGATGACCTGCAGTTCGAGGCCGCTGGCGGCGGTCGCGTCAACCGTCGCGAAGCGCGCGCCCCAGAGCACCCCGGCAAAGCCGCTCAGCAGTCCCGACATGGCAAACGCGCCGAAGACCAGCAGACCGCTGCGGATGCCGACAAGCCGGGCGGCGTCGGGATTGCTGCCGATGGCGTAGAGCTGCCGGCCCGTGCGGGATGAGCGCAGCAGGTAGCCAAAGATGAGAGCGAGCGCGACGGCGAACCAGATAAGCAGCGGGACACCGAGAAACGGAGCGGTAGCCAGGCTGAGAAAACTATCCGGCACATCGGAGGCGCTGACCTGCGTCCCCCCGGCATACTGGAAGACGAGCCCGCGATAAACGTAGAGCGTGCCGAGCGTCGCGACGATAGCGGGGACACGTCCCCACGTGACGAGCAGGCCGTTGAGGGCTCCCAGAGCCAGCCCCAGGGCGCAGCCGATCAAAATGCCTACCAGGAGACTGGTGCCCGGATTCTGTTTGAACGTGTTGGCCGCGACAAAGGCGGCGAAGCCGACGATGGAACCGACCGACAGATCGACATTCCTGGTCAGGATCACCAGCGTCTCGCCTATCGCGACGATCGCCAGAATAGAGACGGAGAGCAGGATTTGCACCAGGTTGGAGACCGTCAGGAACTGCGGTACCTGCACGCCGACGACGAGGATGATCAGCAGCAGGACGACGAGCAATCCCAACTCGCGTACACGGCTCACCAGGACGACGAGGCGGTTGCCGCTCCTGCGTGGAGGAGTGCGCGCTTCTTGTACGCGCTCACCGGTGGTTGCCATTTGTCACCTGCCCCGTTGCTGCAAACATGACTTTCTCCTGGTCCACTTCCGCGTGGGCAAACTCCGCGGCGATGCGGCCCTCGTGCATGACGAGGACACGATCAGCCATCGCCAGGACTTCCGGTAGATCACTTGAAATGAGCATGATGGCCAGCCCTTTGCCGGCAAGCTCGGAGATAATGCGGTGAACCTCCGCTTTTGAACCAACGTCTATACCACGCGTCGGTTCATCGAGGATCAGCACGGACGGATTTGTAATCAGCCACTTCGCCAGCACCACTTTCTGCTGGTTGCCGCCGGAAAGCGCCCTGACCAGTTGATCTATCCCGGCTGAACGCACCTGGAGCTGCCTCGCATAGTCCTGCGCGACCTCGCGCTCGCGCCGCCGGCTCATGAGCCCCAGCACGCTCGTCTGGCGCAGGAGGACGGGCAGGGTCATGTTCCTGGCGATGCTGAAATCCATAATCAGGCCATGCTGGTGGCGATCTTCGGGAACGTAGGCTATGCCGTATTTCATAGCGGTTTTTGGAGAGCGAATCTGCACCGGCTTCCCGCCGATGCGTATCTCACCTGAGTCTGCCCGGTCGATACCGAAGACCACCCTGGCGACCTCTGTTCGCCCGGCTCCGACCAGGCCGGCAAATCCGACGATCTCGCCCCGGCGTACCTGGAAGCTGATATCCTCAAATGTCCCTTTGCTCGTCAGATGCCTTACATCCAGCATCACCTCTCCCGCCTCGACCTCGCTCTTGGGATAGAGGTTTTCGAGCGAGCGCCCGACCATCTGGCGGATAATCTCCTCGGTGGTCACTGCCGCTATGGGCGTTGTGGCAACGCGTGCGCCATCGCGAAAAACGGTGACACGGTCGGCCAGGTCAAATATTTCTTCCAGACGATGGCTGACGAAGAGGATGGCGACACCGCGATCGCGTAGTTGCCTGGCAATCGTGAAGAGTTCCTGGACTTCGTGCGCTGAAAGCGCAGCGGTTGGCTCGTCCATAATCAGCACGCGCGAGTCGAGTGAGAGCGCCTTCGCGATCTCCACGAGCTGCTGGTCGGCGACTGATAGTCCCTGCGCTGGAGCGTAGACGTTCAGACGCACATCGAGCGATGCAAGCAGGCGCTCCACCTCCTGGTACATGCGCTTCCAATCCACCCGCCCGAAGCGGTCACGGGGCTGGCGCCCCATAAAGACGTTCTCCGCGACGTTCAAATCGGGAAAGAGCGTCGGCTCCTGATGGATGACGGCAATGCCCGCATTTCTGGCCTGGGCCGGATTGTGCAACTCGAGCGCTTTACCATCGATTTTGATGCTGCCCGCATCGGGGCGGTAAATACCGGCCAGGATTTTGACCAGCGTGCTTTTGCCTGCTCCGTTTTCTCCGACCAGCGCATGTACTTCCCCTGGATACAGGCTGAGATCAACGCCACGCAAGGCCTGCACCGCGCCAAATTGTTTGGTGATGCCCACGAGTTCAATAACAGGCTCTTGAGGTTTCGCCACTGCTTTTCCCCTTCTCACCAGACGTTTGGAGATAAGACTTCCCGAGAGCGGACTTGCGAACGGTCCTGGCTGTCATCCTGAGCGCAGCGAAGGATCTCTCCATCCGGCAAGCTAGATCCTTCGCTGCGCTCAGGATGACAGTCCTTATCTAAAATGTCTGCTTTCTCACGGACATACTTGACGGACTAGACGCTGCATATTACAATTGCTAATGAACTTGAAACGTTTCAAACAGTGGCAGAGAAAAATTAGTTATTTGGAAATTGAAACGTTTCAATAGAAACAAGTATAAGTATGAACTAGCACCTTGTCAAGAGGTTTGGGCCGAAATCAGACGTTTGGAGATAAGATTTCCCGTGAGCGGACTTGAGAGAGGTCGTAGCTGTCATCCTGAGCGAAGCGAAGGATCTCTCCGTCCCTCGCTCTAGATCCTTCGCTTCGCTCAGAGCCTGCCCTGAGCGAAGCGAAGGGATGACAAACATTATCTCCAAATGTCTAGGCAAAATATTATTGGGGTGGATGAAAAAGTGGTAGCCAACCGACCCTCAAGCCAGAGTAGGGCCCGATTGATTGTGGCCAGCGCCGATTTATCGGCCAGTCCGGTGATCGTCTGCCCTCTTCTGGCCGCTTCATCAGCTCTTTGCTTTCGCTGTTCTGGCTTGCTTAGCACTTGTTCCTACACCCATATCGTTGATGATACCAGGGACTGCAAGCTGGCTTTTATGTGACATACTATACACATGAGATTAAGCGCTATGCCCTCTCATGTATGCAATATAAACCAACACGGACATCTACCGCTGGACAGATGGGGACCATATCCACCGAGCAGGTGAGGAAGCGTGCGCGCATGAGTTCAAAGTCGAGTATCCGGGAAGTGGCGAAGCATGCTGGTGTTTCGCTTGGAACCGTATCGAACGTGCTAAACCGGCCAGAAATTGTTGCTGAAGAGACGCGGGAACGTGTGAAAGCAGCCATCGAGGCCATTGGTTTCGTGCGCAATGGGTCGGCACGCCAGTTACGCGCAGGCACAAGCCAGCACATCGGCCTGGTTGTGCTTGATGTAGCCAACCCATTCTTCACAGAGGTTGCGCGTGGCGTCGAGGACCTGGCCAACCAGGCCGGGTACGTGGTTATCCTGTGCAACTCAGACGACTCTATAGACAAGGAAAATCACTACCTGCAGGTACTCGAAGAGCAGCGCACAGAGGGAGTCCTGATTACGCCTGTGCAGAGCGATGCCAGTTATCTGCAGCGCTTCCGACAGAGGGGCATTGCCGTCGTTTTGCTCGACCGTCCGAGCCGCATCAAGGAGCTCTGCTCGGTCGCGGTCGATGACGTGCGAGGGGGTGAAATAGCCGCCGCTCACCTGCTTGAGCAAGGCCACAAACAAATCGCCTTCGTGCATGGCCCACTCAGCATCCGCCAGTGCGCGGACCGCAAGCGTGGCGTGCTGCGGGCCGTGAAGACTGCCGGCCTTGATCCTGAACAGCGCCATTGTTGATATCACCACGGCTGCCCAGAGCGCCAGAGACGGTGAACAGGTCGTGGAGCAGCTTTTGAGCGCCAGCATCAAGCCGACCGCCGTGTTTTGCGCGAACGATCTGCTCGCGCTCGGCTTGATGCGCGGCCTGATCAAGCGCGGCATCTCCATCCCCGCTGATATGGCGATGGTGGGCTATGACGATGTCGAGTTCGCGAGCGTCCTTTCAACGCCGCTCACCTCGATCCGGCAACCCAAATACGAACTAGGCCGCGCCGCCGCGGAACTGCTGCTGGACGAAGCAAACAATCCCACCACTCACCAGCACAAGCACATTGTGTACCAACCAGAGCTAATTGTGAGGGAATCGAGCCGCTCGTAGCCAGCCCAGACCATCAAGCCAGAGTAGGCGCCGATTTATCGCGCGCACCGCCGATTTATCGGCCAGTCCGCTGGATGCGATGCTGTCCGCCTTATTTCGTCAATCTGCATTATCGGCTCGTCTGTTGCTCGTCTGCCCTCCTCCGGCTGCTTCATCGCTCCTTGCTTTCGCTGTTCTTGCCTACTAACAACTTTTTCCTAACCCCGCCTCACTCAACCATATTGTGTTTCACTCCTGCCTGGTTTATAATCATTTTCATCAATTGTCGATGATGTGCCGTAGTGACGATGTTATATCAGGAGTATCAAGCGAGGAGAGCAGCATGACGACCAGCGGGAATGAAGCAGGTGGCATCCACGCCAGGCGCATCGAGGCGGACAATGTGGTCTCCGGCGTCCAGATGCAGGGAGGAGATGCACAGACCGCCTCCGAACTCGTGAAGCTTGCCCAGGCCATCGGGCGCGGAGAGATCAGCGCCGATGAGATCAAGGCGCGTAATCTCGTGAGCGGCTTGCAGTATATCGCCGACCCGGCGCACGCCAGTGTGGAAGACCTGCGCCAGGAACTTGTCGCTTTGCGCGCGCAACTGGAGCAGGCGATTGCCTCACACGAGTTTGCCGATCCAGCCGATGCCCAGGATGCCCAGGAGAGCCTGGCCTCCGTTACAACCGAACTGGCCAGGCCGGAGCCTAGCGGCAACCGCGTGCTGCGCAAGCTGGATGAAGCGAGCCAGATCATCACGCGCAGCGCGGAAACGGCCGATGCCGCCGGCAAACTCGGCGCCCTGGTCATTCAACTGGCTCCCCTGGCTGCCATGCTCGGGCAGGTCGCGCACCACCTCTTCGGAGTCTAACATGAGCGAGCAGCAGAAGGCACCCGGCGAGGCTTCTGGAGCCCCCGAACGAGGAGAACAGGCGAGCCGCTATGTTCCAGAGACTCACATTGACGCGGAACGCATCTCGGCCACCAATGTCGTCTCGGGTATTCAGAATATCACCAACAACTACCTGCAGGGTCAGCAATACATCCCTCCCTTGCAGCTTCCCCGGCGCGCCGAACACTTTCAGGATCGCGAGCGCGAACGCGCCTGGCTGCTGGCGCACCTGCGCCCCGGCCAGGTCATAACGCTCTGCGGTCCGGGCGGCATGGGCAAAACAGCCCTGGTCGCCGAAGTGCTCTGGTCGCTGGCACCTGACGAGCATCTACCAGCCGCTTTTCCTGCACGGCATACGTCTTTCATAGCTTTTATGGACAGCCCCAGGTCGCGATCGCGCTGGAACAGCTTGTGCGCACGCTTCGGAGAGGAACCGTCTGCCGACGCCTGCCCTGGCGGCACAACGGGCACTCAGCGGGCGAGCAGCCTCTTGCTCGTACTGGATGGAGCAGAAGAAGCCGATCAGTCTAGATCAGATACTGGCGTATCTGCGGAGGGAGCACGGTCCTGATGACTAGCCGTCAGCCGGACCGATGCACGCCGATCCGGCCCATGCTGACTCGATCTGCAGTCCTTTGCCCACGGAAGAAGCGATCAGTGTCGTGCAGTCTTTCGGCGGAGCGCGAGCGACAGACGCAGACGCGCGACCGAGCCAGCATCGTGCAGCAGGTGGGCGAACCTCCCCCTGGCACCTCCGACTAGTGGGCCGCTACCTTGCCCTACAGCAGGAGGAGGCCAGTGATTACCTGGCCTGGTTACAAGAGACGCCGCTGGCCGCCCTGGATCAGGGCAGCATCACAGCGGAAGAGTGTGCCGCGTACTCCTCCAACGCAGCGTGGCCCGTCTCAGCTGCCACGGCCCAGCGCGGCATTCCAACGTCGTGGGGTTCCTGGCGCTTGCCCCCTTCGAACGGCGAGCTGGTCAGCCACGTCCTCGAGCTTTCAGCAGCGCAAGCCCGCCAGGCGCTGGCGGAGTTGGTCAATTATGGGCTTCTGGTCCCGCAGGCACAGCCTACGAGATCAGTCATCCCCTCATCCATACCTATGCACGGCACCTGCTCGAGGAGCTGCCCCGACGCCGACTAGCTCCAAAGCGCTGGTGGAGCGCCTCGTCACGGCGCTCACTGCACGCTTTCCCAGGGTGAGAGCCTACCACCTGGGCGGGCTGCGAGCGTCTGGTGCCGCATATTCAGACCTGTGCAACCCACCTTGAGCCGCAGCAGGAGCGGCTTGCTGAAGCGGCTTCCCTCTTCATGCTAGCGGGAGCCTACTTACTCGCACGCGGCCGCTATCAGCAAGCCGAAGAACTCTACACGCAGGCGCTATCGCATCGGGGAACAGACGCTGGAGCCTGAGCATGCCGATATCGCCTTCAGCCTGGCAACCTGCTGGCCACGTCTACCACGAGGGAAGCTACGAGCAAGCCGAGCCGCTCTTCCAGCGTGCCATCGCTATCGGGGAGAAGACACTGGGCCCCGAGCATCCCGATCTGGCCACCTGCTACAAGAATCTAGCGGGCCTGTACACCAGCCAGGGACGCTACCAGGAAGCCGAGTCACTCTTCCAGCGCGCCATGCCATCTATGAGAAGATGCTGGGGCCCGAGCATCCTTTTACCGCCACTACCCTTTATAACCTTGCGGTCTCTGCCAGCGGCAAGGGCGCCACGAGCAAGCCGAGCCGCTCTACCAGCGTGCGCTCGCCATCTATGAACACGCCCTCCCGCCTGACCATCCCTATATCATACGCATCCTGGGCCACTATGCCTCCCTGCTGCGAGCGATGAACCGGCCCCAGGAAGCACAAACGCTCGAACTGCGCGCCAACGCGATACGCGCCCGGAGCACTCCCGGGAACACCACCTGACTCGCGCGCCAGGCAACTGCTTGCACTCGTGCGGGTGTATGAAACAGTTGTGGGTAAAAACAGGGCTGGTCTTGCTCGGTACAATTCATCTCGCCACTCTCTCTTGCTGCCGTGACCCTGGAGGCAGCCCTGCTACCTCACGCTGGCCTGCGCTTGCGCTTCTGACCGGCAGCTCTTCCCAAAAAATTACCGCTCAAATTGAGCGGTAAATGAGCGGTAATTTTGCGTAAAGCCGCTTCTCATCTAGCTTGGCGAGACCAAAATATTTTTTCTGGAACGCCCCTATTTTTTGAGACGTTGCGGGATGTGCACTTGAATGCCTCTTCACACCTTCATCCCGCCATCTGCACAGACGTTTGGAGATAAGACTTCCCGTGGACTGACTTGCGTACGGTCTTGGCTGTCATCCTGAGCGCAGCGAAGGATCTTTCCGTCCCTCGCGCTAGATCCTTCGCTGCGCTCAGAATGACAGCCCTTATCTCCAAATGTCTGCCATCTGCAAGGGCCGATTGATCGCTTACCCAGGTAGGTTTATTCCAGGAGGTTGGTTCATTGTAGAGGCAGGGGTGGATGGGTGAGGAGCGGGGCCCCTCGCGGGTGCCTTTCGTGTCGCTCCGCCCCGCTGGCCCTTTTACCAGAATAACCTACCCGTTGAAGCCCTCGCGGGTGCCTTTCGTCTCCGGCTCCTCTCCGCTGATCACTGGCCGATAATGCACATTAACGAATAAATGCGGACAGCTTTGTAGGGGCGGGAGTGGCGTGGACGGGCGGCGGGGGCGCTTGCGCCGCCCTGGGCATGGTCCGCATCAAATCTTCAATCTGCATAATCGGCGGTGCGCGCGATAAATCGGCGCCTACTCTTGCCGGGGTTACGCTCATCTTGACTGGCCGATAAATCGGCGGTGGGCACGGTGAACCGGCCCCTACTGTTCGCTGACAGAAGCTACGCGTTCAGGCAATCCAGGATTTCGCGGCGGAAATCGCGTGCCTGCAACTGGTACCAGTGCTGGCGAAAGGCCCGGTAGCGTTCTTCTCGCAGTTGTGATTGCTTGAGCAGCAATTGCTCGAGCCCGTAGCGCTGGGCGGGCGAGGGAGCGACGTCGGGGTCGAGCACGGCAGCGACCAGCGCGGGTTTCAGCAGCAGTTTCCCGCTGCTCTTCTGCGCTCCGGCCTTCACCAGCGCCTGTGCATAGGCTGCTCCGGCATCCTCGCCTCCCATGCACAGGCGCAGCAGGGCGATCATGACATCGGCATCATGCAGCGCGCCGAGTTCATCCTGGATCTGCGCCAGTTCGTTGGCAATTGACTGGCAGGCGGGGGGCAAGGCCTCCTCAAAGATTTCAAGCGTGTAGCGCAGGCGCTTGGCGGCGATGCGCAGATTATGTAAGCCGCGTACATCGAATGGGGCGTCGACGCCGCTTGCCCAGTTATACATTTCGTCCAGGCGGGTACGCGCGATTTCGCGGGCATTCTGACCCGTAGGAGCGTGCGGATCGAGTCCGGTCAGGGATTTAGCTTTTGCCATGCTACGCGGCCCCTTTCGGAATGATGGCGTCGATCTGCCGGCGCAGGTCGTCTTCATCCAATGCCTGAAGCTCCGCGTCGAGCGCCTGCTTCTCCTGGCTGTGGTAGCCCTCCAGGCGATCAACCAGCCATTGCACACCGGCCTGTTCTTCGCCAGGTACCCCCTGCTGGTAAGCGCGCAGGCCTGAAATCATCACGTCCGTATCGCGCACCGCTCCGAGGCGATCAGCCAGCTCTTTCACCTGGCGATTGACCTTTTTGAAAGGTTTGGCATCGGCGCAGGACTCGAAAGCATCGAGCGCGGCGCGCAGGCGGCGAGAAGCGACGCGCATCTTATGCACCGCTTCGATGTCTTCCTGCTTGAGGATATCGGCGGGCCACTTCAAGAATTTTTTCGCGTACCTGGACAGGATTTCTCGTCCAAACTCGACAAATGGCTCATCCATGCGCATCCTGCTCGGATGGAGTTGCCGCGCGTTTAGAAGCGATGCTGTTGACTTCTTCCAGCCAGTGTTCGCCGTAGCGAGTGTAAGCGAGCAGCGCGCCCTCGCGCACGCCATGCGAACTGACACGCACCTCGTCCAGGTGCATGAACTGCATCATGGCCTGAATTATCAAGGCGCCGGCCGCCAGGATGCGGGCGCGCTCAAGACTCTGCTCAAAGCGCTGGGCAATTTCCTCAGCCGGAAGCGCGCCAAGCAGTCCCTCGCAGCGCGATAGCTCTTCGCGCGACAGGCGGTCGGTCTGCTCATCCAGTTTGAAGGCGCGCCGCGCGAGCTTGAGCAGCGATGAGGCGCTGGAACCCGTGACGATCAGCGCAGGCGGGGGCTGCGGGATGGGGATGGTGGCCACATACTGAGCGAGATAGGTGCTCGCCGCTTCGAGCTCTTCGGAGGTCGGCGGGTCGGTGGAGAGGTAGCGATCGTGGATGCTGCTGGAACCGATGGGGACGGAGGTCAGCCAGGTGATGTGCCGGTTCTTCGCGGTAATTATTTCGGTACTACCTCCTCCCACGTCGAGAACGCCCACATCGGGGGGCGCATCCTGACTGTAGGTCGCACCATAATAATCCAGCACCGCCTCGGCAGAGCCGCTGATGACCTGCACCTCGATGCCGGTCTCGCGCTTGATCGTGTCCAGGAACTCCTGGCCGTTACGCGCCTCGCGCGTGGCCTCTGTCGCCAGCCCCAGAATCTGCTCGGCCCCCTGCTGCTTCGCGAGTTCCTGGTACTTGCGTATAGCATCCAGCGCATCATCAACTTTTTCGCGCGAAATCTCCCCGGATTCCTCTACGCTCTCTCCGAGGCGCGCCATGCTTGTCTGATGTTCGAGAATATCCAGGTCGCCCGGCAAACAACGCGCTACGAGCACTTCGATTGTATTGCTGCCGATATCGAGGACAGCCCGAACAGTAGAAGCTTGTTGTTGCATAAACGATTCCTCGCGAGAAAGGTGAACGAAGGAGCAGCGCTAATACCTCTTTTGACTTTCCTTTCACTACACGGTGCAATGAAAGAGAACGTGACGCTACTTTCCCCTTCGTTTCTGCTATACTATTCGTAATTATCCGTTTCGTAAGTGCGGCACAACGCCGAAGCGGGAGGAGCAGCATGACGGAATCACGCTTTGAAACTGGAATGAAGGTGCGCAAAGAGGTGCTTGGCAGCGAACATGTCGAGCGCGTGCAGGCGCGCACCAGCGAGTTCGATGCCGATTTCCAGCGCTTTATCACGGAGTCGGCCTGGGGCTCCGTGTGGGCCAGGCCCGACCTGGACCGGCGGACGCGCAGCCTGGTCACGATCGCGATCCTGGCCGCGCTGGGCCGTGAGGAGCTGGCGCTGCACCTGCGCGCCAGCCGCAACACAGGCGTCGATCCGCACGAAGTGGCGGAGGTGCTGCTCCATGTGGCCGTCTACGCGGGCATTCCAGCGGCCAACAGCGCGTTCGCGATAGCAAAGCGGGAGTTCGATGAGGACCCGCAGAAGGTCACGCCAGGAGGAAGCATGAACCAGGTCACGATTGGCGACATCGTGCGCGGAGACCGGGAGGTCTTCCCACCCTATTTGTACGAAGCGTATCAATCCACGCACCGCCGCGCGCCATCGCTGCCGTTGATCGACGTACCACTGACGATTTCGGAGTTGACCGGCCCCGGTCCCGCCATCAGCACCATCACACCGGAAGATGCCGACCTCACGCGCAATGCCGGAACGGGCGGCGAAGCCATCGGACAGCGCATCATCGTGACCGGGCGCGTGCTCGATGAGCGTGGAGAGCCTGTTTCGAACACACTCCTGGAGATCTGGCAGGCCAATGCCGCCGGGCGGTACCTGCACAGGCGGGATCAATGGCCGGGGCCGCTCGATCCGAACTTCCTCGGCATGGGCCGCTGCCTGACGAACGCGGAGGGCGTCTACCGCTTCTTAACGATCCGCCCGGGAGCGTATCCCTGGCTGAACCACCCGAATGCCTGGCGACCGGCCCACATCCATTTCTCCGTGTTCGGGCCGTCCGCGCTGTCGCGCCTGGTGACGCAGATGTATTTCCCCGATGACCCGCTGCACTCGCTCGATCCAATCATGAACTCAGTGCCGGCGGAAGCCGCGCGCAAACGCCTGATCGCTGCCTATGACCACAGCGTGACCGAGCAGGAGTGGGCCCTAGGGTATCGCTGGGATATCGTTGTACGAGGAAATTTTGCAACACCCTTTGAGGAGTCGGGTGGGGGAACGAAGGACACTACACAGGTCGGTTCATTGTAGAGGCAGGGGCGGCGGGGAGTGGTGCGGGGCCCCTTGCGGGTGCCTTGCGGGCCTCTCCGCCTCGCTGGCCCTTCTCGAGCAAAACCTACCCAAGAAGGCGCGAAGGACACCCGCAAGGGGCCCTTCCGCATCCACCCTTCCACGCCTGTCCCTACAGATGGTGACGATCGGAGGCAGTATTTTGGGTAGGTATCAATCTTACCGCGTCGCAGACGGTTGGGCCTTTTTTTGCGCCGGCGCTGCTTCGTGAGGATGCGCGGCGCAATGTGCTGGCGGGACCGGAGACGGCGGGGGAGCGCATTCGCATCGAGGGGGGCGTCCTGGATGGTGAGGGCTTGCCTGTGCCGGACGCGCTGGTCGAGATCTGGCAGGCGAATACACACGGGCGCTATAACCACCCGGCCGATAGGAGGCAGGCGCCGCTTGATCCGTCCTTCGTGGGGTTTGGCCGCTCCGGTACAGATGAGGACGGGAGGTACTGGTTCGAGACGGTGAAGCCCGGCACTGTGCCCTTTGATGGAGAGCGCCTGCAGGCCCCGCACATTTGCGTCACGGTGTTTGCGCGCGGGCTGCTCAATCACGCCGTAACGCGCCTGTATTTTGAAGATGAGCCTGCCAACGCCACGGATCCGGTCCTGCAGCTTGTGCCTGAAGAGCGAAGGGCAACGCTACTGGCCAGGCCTGAGCTGATTGGCGGCGGCATGGTCGTCTACCGTTTCGATATCGTCCTGCAGGGCGCGGACGAGACGGTGTTCTTCAACCTATGATGGAGCGAGCCCATACCGGAAAGGCTGCGCCACATGCCGGAACCAACTGACGACCTGTTCAGCACGCCTGGAGATGTCCGCCGCCTTCTCTGCGGAGGCGCACGTGCGGGGGATGCTGGCTTTCGAGGCGGCCCTGGCACGCGCGGAAGCGCGAGCCGGGATCATCCCACGCGAGGCGGCGGATGCCATCGCGAGCAGTTGCAGAGTGGAGATGTTCGATGTCGCGGCCCTGTACCGCGCAGCCGCCGTGGCCGGCACCCCCGCGATCCCCCTGGTACGCATGCTGACGGCGCGGGTTGAAGAGGGTGGAGGTGACGCGGGGAAGTTCGTTCACTGGGGCGCTACAAGCCAGGATGCGATTGATACCGCCCTGATGCTCCAGATGCGCGACGGGCTGGATCTGCTCACTGGCGGGCTGCTCGGAGTGTGCGAGGCGTGCGCCAGGCTGGCCGAGGAGCATCGCCAGACGCTGATGGCCGGTCGGACGCTGCTCCAGCAGGCGCTGCCGATCACCTTCGGCCTCAAAGCGGCGCGCTGGCTGTCGCTGGCGGTGCGCCAGGCGCGCTCGCTGCGTACGCAGCGGGAGCGAATGCTGGCGGTGCAACTGGGAGGCGCAGCCGGGACGCTCGCCGCCCTGGGAGATGAGGGACCGCGCGTGGTGGAATACCTGGCGGAAGAACTGGGGCTGCCGGCGCCCGATCTGCCCTGGCACACCGAGCGCGACCGCGTGGCCGCCATAGCCGCGACACTTGGCGTGATTGCCGGGGCGATGGAGAAGATCGCGCGCGACGTGGTTCTGCTGGCTCAAAGCGAGGTGGGCGAGGTGTCGGAAGGCGCCGCGCCCGGAAAGGGGGGGTCGTCCGCCATGCCGCAGAAGCATAACCCGGTCGACGCGACGGGGGCGATCGCGGCGGCGCGCCTGGCGATCGGGGAGGTCCCGGTAATTTTGTCAACGATGGCGCAGGAACACGAGCGCGCCGCCGGTGGGTGGCAGGCTGAGTGGGCGGCGGTCCCCGGCCTGTTCCGCTTCACGGCCGGGGCGGTCGAGCGCGTGCGGTCCGCCGTAGGCGACCTGCGGGTCGATGCTGAGCGTATGAAAGCGAACCTGGAATTGAGCGGAGGGCTGATAATGGCCGAGTCACTGACGATGGCAATCGCGCCCCGTACAGGTAGGCCGGCAGCGCAAGCTCTCGTCCAGGCTATTTGCGACCACGCCGTTAAGGCCGGGGTGCCCTTGCGCCAGGCGGCCCAGGAGGATGAGCAGGTGCGCGCCGTTCTCTCTACGGAAGAAATCGAACGGGCACTCGATCCCCGCAATTACCTGGGCAGCACGGATACGATGATTACCCGCGCCCTTGAAGCCTACCGCGAAATACAGATGTCATAGACAGGGTATAATTAGTGGTGCATTCGGAAAAGTCGTGGAGGAGAACGCGGGCCGATAATGAATTTTGCCGACCAAGATCGGTCATGTCATCCTGAGCGCAGCGAAGGATCTCGGTTGCTAGCGCGTCAGACCCTTCGCTGCGCTCAGGGTGACATTGCCGACTTTGATCGGTAATGTTCATAATCGGCGGTAATAGGCATCAACTTAAGCCGGGAACGCAGGTGGGGGGCCGTCTGATCTGTAGGGGCGAGGGTGGATGAAGGGAGGCGGAGTGGGCCCTTGCGGTCGCCCGCGTCCCCGCGTCTACAGGCGAACGAAGGAGTAATCACGGATGGCCCAATCGTATGCACCGGAGCAATCCTATATGCAACCCGCGCAAGGCACACGCCTGCAAGGTCGCCGGCTGCTCATGGCGCGCGTCATCTGGGCCATCCTGGTTTTGTTTACTCTGGGTTTGTTCGTAGCCATGCTTCCGACGTACTTCGCACAGCTCCAGGCAATCTGTAGCGGCGCGGCATGCGCTCTCGGCCAGCCTTCTCTTGACGCCGTGCGGACACTCCAGGCGTACGGCCTCACGTTGGGAAACTACGCGGGGATCGCGGTCGGACTCAATATATTCGCGCTATCGATCTGTGTTGTAGTGGCGGTGCTCATTATCTGGCGCAGGTCTGATGATTGGGTAGCCCTGCTTGTTGCGCTGGCGCTTGTGGTGGAGGGAACTACCTTCATCTCATATACGCTCGAGTTCAGCCGATCGGCATGGCAGATGCCGGCCGCTCTCCTGGGCACCTTTTCCTGGGGCGTGGTCTTTCTGCTCTATCCCCTCTTTCCCGATGGACGCTTTGTGCCGCGTTGGACACGCTGGCTCGTAGTCGTATGGCTTGGCTGTAATTTAGCCGCTATTGCCTTCCCCATCTTATTTACCTTCACACCGATCAGCAACCTGATATGGATCAGCCTTTGTGCCTGCTGCATAGCCTCGCAAATCTATCGCTACAGGATGGTATCGAACCCGCTTCAACGCCAGCAGACCAAGTGGATCGTCTATGGCACCACGCTGGGCACAACGGCGGTGATCGCCTTAGAAATACCGATCCTCCTTTTGCCAGGCTTCGGACCGGGCTCATTTTACAACCTGGTAAGCTGGTATGGCTTTATCCTGGCCTTGATCCCTTTTCCACTGTCGGTCGGCTTCGCAATGCTGCGTTCCAGGTTATGGGACATCGACATCATCATCAAGCGCACGCTGGTCTATGGGCTGCTGACCGTGTTGTTAGCGCTGCTGTACGCAGGCTGCGTCGTGCTGCTCCAGTATGTATTTCGCACGTCCAGCGGGCAGGGATCGCCCTTTGCGATCGTTGTCTCGACGCTGGCGATCGCGGCGCTTTTCCACCCACTGCGGCACTACATTCAAGCAATCATCGATTCGAGCTTTTTCCGCCGCAAATACAATGCTCCACAGGTACTCGCCGATTTTGATGCCGCCGTGCTCGCCTGCCTGTATTCGGGCGACGAGAAGAGCCTTGAGAAGCTGACGGGCACTATGCAGGAGATTGTCGAGAAGACACTGCAGCCACAGCAAATAGGTCTCTGGTTATACGACGTGGAATTACCGCAAGAGGTCGCCGAGCGCGCGATAAAGGAGCAATTTGGTTTGAACGGTGAAGCGACGGAATTTTGGGACGACCAGGATAAATCACCGCGCGAAATACACCTTCAGGTTCCCGAAGGAAGTATATCAAGCGCGCTGCGCAGCGAAGAGGGATACCGACAGGGCATCCCACTCAGGAGAGGCTATCAGCGTACGATAGCCAGGGTTCTGTGGCTTGCGCTCGCAGGAATTGCGCTCTGGCTCTTTATCGCGGCGATTCCTTTTCACGCAGGGCACCTGCACGTGGTATGCGAGAACATTATGTGCGGCGGGTCTCAAACTGTTTCACAGGTGACACAACAATTGAGTGAGATAGGCGTGACGAGGGTTTTCTTCACCAATTATACTCTCGTGGTCGAGAGCACCTTTGCGCTCGTCTACTTTATTACCGCCGTCATCATCTTCTGGCGCAAATCCGACGATCTCATGGCGCTGTTGGTGGGCATCTTCCTCATCACATTCTCGCTGGCATTCACCGATATCCCGCACGTCCTGGGACAGAGCAACGCATGGCTACGCTGGTTGTCGGCCGGTATGGGGTTCGCCGGGGAGATGGCGCTACCCCTGTGTTTCTACCTGTTTCCAAATGGACGCTTTGTGCCGGGCTGGACGCGCTGGCTCCTGCCCGGGTGGGTCCTCTGGGGAATACTCGAGTACTTCTTCCCCGGCGCGCCCTTTCGCTCAAACAACTGGTTTCTCTTGCTCGAGGGACTGGCTTTCGCAGCCGGGCTGGGGAGTATCGTGATTTCCCAGGTCTATCGTTACCTCTTTGTATCGAGCGCGGTCCAAAAGCAGCAGACGAAGTGGGTGGTTTTCGGCATGGCACTGGCACTGGGAGGCTTTCTCGGCGCGGGATTCGTGGGTTTCGTTGTGCCGCTTATCCTGGTCCCTGCGTCCTCCCAGGCGACTTCCACGCTCCCGGTCATACTCAGCATCATCGCCAATGGTCTTACTTACCCGATCATGCTGCTCATCCCGATAGCGCTTGGGAGCGCACTGCTGCGTTACCGCCTGTGGGATATCGACGTGCTGATCAACCGCACATTGATCTATGGTACACTGCTAGTCATGCTTGGTCTTGTCTCCATAGGTATCTTAATCGCGCAGCAGGAACTCGCGCAGGCGCTGCCCCCAGTAGTATGGGAGCTTTTCGTCGTCGGCTCGATTCTGGCGGTTGTGATGTGCTTCCAGGTGTTGCTGCGGCACATCCAGTCTTTCATTGACAGGCATTTCTACCGGCATAAATATCAAGCGGAGCGAACATTGGAGAGCTTCACGACGAGCTTGCGTCACAAAATGAATCTGGCGCAGTTAAGTGAAGGATTGCTCGAGGCAGTCAGCGAATCAATGGAGCCTGCCGACGTTTCGCTCTGGATTAACAATCCTGGACCCAGGGACGAGACGCCGCGTTATACAGGAGTTTTACGGTTATGACAACGTTCTTGCAGCGGGTAAAACGAAAACTTTCCGGTCAGGGGCTCTCGAACGGCGTCCCGCAGGTGGCTCGCACACCTCAAATACGGCGGATCGATTCTCCACCTGTGCCGATTAAACGCAATGATCCGCTGATGGCTTTCTTCCTGAGTACGCCCGGAGCGGTGGACATCGAGAAGCTGCACCTGAACTCGCCCGCGTTAGAGCACTTGAAGAAAGCCGGGGTGAGGGTGGCAGTGCCCATGATCAGTCAGGGCGAACTGGTAGGAATGCTCAATCTGGGCCAGCGTCTGAGCGAGAAGGACTACTCCCTTGATGACCGCGAGTTGCTGAGCAGGCTTGCCATCCAGGCCGCTCCCGCCATTCGCGTCGCCCAGCTCGCGCGCAAGCAGGAGGCGCAGGCGCGCGAGCGGGAGCGGCTAGAGCAGGAGCTGCGCGTTGCCCGGCTGATCCAGCACGCGTTCCTGCCCAAAGAGCTGCCTGCGCTGCCTGGCTGGCAGGTGGCGGCCTACTACCAGCCCGCGCAGGCAGTGGGCGGGGACTTCTACGATTTCATCCAGTTCGATGATGGCCGCATGGGCATCGTCATCGGTGACGTAACCGACAAAGGCATCCCGGCGGCGCTGCTCATGACCACGACGCGCAGCATTCTGCGCTCCGTCGCCCATGCAGAAGCCTCGCCGGGGAAGGTCCTGGAGCAAACCAATAACCTGCTCTGTCCCGACATGCCTCCCAAGATGTTCGTCACCTGCCTCTACGCCATTCTCGACCCGGCCAGCGGTCGGCTGCACTATGCCAACGCGGGACACGATCAGCCCTACCACCGGCAAGGCGACCGCGTGAGCGAGCTGTGGGCCACCGGGATGCCGCTGGGTCTGATGCCGAATATGAACTACGAGGAGAAGGAAACCACACTGGACTATGGCGACAGCGTGCTGTTCTACAGCGACGGCCTGGTGGAGGCGCACAATACCGAACACGAGATGTTCAGCTTTCCGCGGCTGGTGAAGCTCCTGGAAGAGCAGCGCGACGACACGGACCTGATCGACCTGCTCCTGCGTCAACTGGCGCAGTTCACCGGTCCCGACTGGGAGCAGGAGGACGATGTCACGCTGGTGACGCTGCAGCGTTCGATGGGCTACGGAAGGACCGAAATCGCCACGCGGTCAACAACAAAATTGGAGGAAACTATGGAGAACGATGGCTGGCATCTCCTGACTGAAGGAGAGGTGCCGAGCGCGCCTGGCAACGAACGCATGGCGATAGCGCTGCTGAATGAAGCAGTTGCCGCGCTCAACCTGCCCGCGAAACGCCTGGCCGAACTGCAAACGGCGGTGGGGGAGGCCACCATGAACGCTATGGAACATGGCAACCACTACCAGCCCGATAAACCGGTTGCGATTCAGGTGTTCGCCTCAAAGACGGCCGTCGCGGTGCGAATCATCGATCATGGCGGCGGCCGGACGATCCCCGAGGCTGAGACGCCAGACCTGGAGGCCAAGCTCGAGGGCTTACAGACACCGCGCGGCTGGGGCCTGTTCCTTATCAAAAACCTGGTGGACGAGATGCGCGTCACAAGCGATGAGCATCACCACACCATCGAATTGATTGTTCACTTACCAGAAAAAAAATGGTAGAGCAAGAGGAGGAAAGGCATGCCACAAGCAAACGTCGTCATGAACGTGCGTCACCTGAACCCGAGTACCAGCGTGATCGACATCCAGGGAGAAGTTTCCGCCTTCGCGGAAAAAGTCCTGATGGACGCCTATGCCGAGGCGAGCGGCCCAACAACCAGGAACATCATTCTGAACTTTCGCGAACTGGACTATATGAACAGCAGTGGCATCGGCCTGCTGGTGACGCTGCTCATTCGCGCCAATCGTCAGAAGCAGCGCCTGCTGGCCTGCGGGCTAAGCGAGCATTACCAGCACATTTTCAAGATCACGCGTTTGAGCGAGGCCATCGGCATCTACGATACGGAGGACCAGGCGCTCACCGCAACCGGAAACGCTTGAAGAAACGAGTAAACGCTGGTCAGGCTACACTGCCTCCTGTGATCGATGTTGAGGCTGTGGGTCCCCGCTTGAGATCACAAGAGGTTTGATTCTATGCGTCATCACCTAAGAGACTGATTATCGATGGCGGCATTGGCGGACTATCGCCGCTCTCGCCGCACGGAGAGCTAGGCGGCTATACCATTGTGGCAGGCACTGGATGCAGGCGCGGATCGTGTGCCCTGACCAGGAGTACTCTCGATCTCAAACGTCCCGCCCAGATTGGTAACGCGCTCGCGCATCGAATGCAGGCCCAGGTGGCCCGGAAACGAGGCAGATGTATCAAAGCCCGCACCATTATCACACACCTCCAGCATAATCACGCCAGTCGTTTGCTCCAGGCGCAGTTCAATACGGCCAGCACGAGCATGTTTCACCGTATTGTGCATGGCTTCCTGGGCGATGCGATAGAGTTCCTGCTTGACGTGCAGGGGAAGGTCTGGTTCATCGCCCAAGCTGGTCGGGACTGCTATTTCGTGCCTTGCTTGCGTTGCCGCCGCCTGCCTGGTGAGCGCTGCTATCAGCCCTTCCGTCTCCATTGACTCGGGGCGCAGCTCGAAGATCAGGGCGCACAGCTCGGTCAGGGCCGCCTCAGCCAGAGTAAGTACATAATCCAGCGGCTCGGCTACGTGCTGCGGGTCACGTTCAAGAGCGGTGCGAGCGGCATGTGCGCCGAGGGAGATGCCGTAGGGGGCCTGTGAAACCGAGTCGTGGAGTTCGCGCGCATCTACCAGGCCTGCACGGCAGTCTTGCAACGCGAATTAGCGATAGAGCCGGGAGCGACGACGCGCAAGACCTATAACCAGCTCATGCGAGCGGAAGATTAAACAGGGAGTATATGTTATCCTTAGGGTAGAGGAGGTGGCTCGTCCTGTCTCTCCAGGAGAATCAAATGTCACGAACCAGGCCCCTGGCGCTAGAAGCCGGCGCAAAAAATGTTTCGACTTCCGAGGGGGTATGGAGTCCACAGCACCGGCGGCTCACGCTGGGACTTATTCTACTTACAACGGGGCCGGCCTTCGAGGGGCTGGCAGTCGCGACCATTCTGCCCAGGGTCGTGGCCAACCTGGGTGGACTGAGCTTGTACGGCTGGTCGTTCAGCGCTTATTTGCTCGCGACGATTTTAGGGCTGATCCTGGCCGGTGATGAAGCTGACCGCAGAGGGCCGGCCATCCCATTCATCTTCGGCGCGTCGGTGTTCGTGATCGGCCTGATCCTGGCCGGCACGGCGTCATCGATGCTCACCTTCGTCCTGAGCCGGGGCGTGCAGGGGTTGGGAGCAGGGGTCATCGTCTCAGTAGCCTACGTCTGCCTGGGACGCGGCTACCCGGAACAGGTGAAGCCGCAAATGATCGCCATCCTTTCGAGCGCCTGGGTCGTGCCGGGGCTGATCGGCCCGGCGCTCGCGGGCATCGTCGCCGATTTTGTGGGGTGGCGCTGGGTCTTCCTGGGCCTCGTCCCGGTCTTGCCGTTCGCTACCATTCTGGTACTGCCTGTTTTGCAAACACTGGCTCCTTCGAGGTCTACTGGATCATGGGACCTGCGTCGACTCTTCGCGGCGCTCGGCCTGGTGATTGGGGCAGGATTGACACTGTCGGGTCTACAGGCGCCGTCTTTGCTTTTAACGCTTGTGATGACGCTGCCGGGTCTGGTGTTAGGAACACTGTCGCTGTATCGCGTTCTCCCGAAAGGGACGCTGAAAGCAAAAGCGGGCATGCCCGCCGCTATCGCGACGATGGGCATCCTTAGTCTGGCCTTCTTTGGGGGAGATGCTTTTCTGCCATTGACGCTCATCTCCATCCGCGGCCAGAGCACGCTGGTGGCCGGGGCGGCGCTCACCGCCGCTACTCTGACCTGGACGGCCGGGTCATGGATACAGGCCAGACTGGCATCCCGGCAAGGACGCCGTCTGCTCGTCACGGCGGGTCTTATCCTGATCGCCCTTGGGCTGGGCGGGATTGCCTGTGTGCTCATTTCCGCCGTCCCGGTGGAGGTTGCAGTTGCGGCGTGGGGAGTCGCTGGGCTGGGTATGGGCCTGGCATACTCCACGGTCAGTCTGGTTGTGCTGGAAACGGCCCCTGCCGGCCAGGAAGGTTCAGCGACCGCGTCGATGGAGCTTGCCTCTGTGCTGGGATCAGCGCTTGGCACCGGACTGGGCGGCGCGATCATCGCGGTCGTAACGGCCAGGGGAAGCACGGCCGGTACGGGTATTGGCGTGGTAGATGTCCTCGTCATCGCGGTAACGGGCATCGCAATTCTGACGGCAGTTCGACTGCCAGGACGACCTCAACAACCAGAAGAAAGCGTGAGAAAAGATGCCGACCCTTGAAACTGAGCGGCTGATCCTGCGAGACTTTGTTCTGAGCGATTGGGATGCGCTCAACGCTTTCTTGTCCGATCCAGCCGTCACCCGCTTTATGCACTTTGCCTCCTGGGATGAGGACAAGCGACGCCAATGGCTTGTATCGCTTGTCCAGGAGGCATCCAACCCCCATCGGGATGCCTACAACTGGGCGCTGACGTTACGGAGCAACGGACTGCTCATCGGCTGGCTGATCATTGGCCGCAGCCGTCATGCATCCGAGGAAGGGACGCGAGAATGTGGCTACGCGCTCAACCGGCGCTTCTGGGGACAGGGCTATATGCCTGAAGCGCTACAAGCGGCCTTTGCCTATGAGTTTATGGTGCTGGGAACCCTGCGCATCATCGCGGAATGTGAAACAGAGAACCTCGCTTCCGCTCGCGTCATGCAGAAAAGCGGCATGCAATATGAAGGGATGTTTTATGATGCCGACTTTGAGGGGAATTGGGCACAGCGTCATCGCTACACAATCACCTCTCAGGCGACCGAAACGCTCTAATCTTTCCTCTCGTCCAATCTAACAAGTAAGTCTGAATTCCTCTCCTCAATCGGTAGACGTTCCCCTTATCCATACGCCTGCCGGCAAGCTGGCCCTGGTTTTTGGCGATTTTTTGTGTCAAACTACTGGATGATAGAATAACGAAGAGGATACAATACGTTCCTGCATAAGTATCCGTCTACAGAAAAAAGGATTTCTCCAACCGGAGTGAGAGCAATCGCATGAACACGCAACTGGTAGATCTGTCACGACTGCAATTCGCGCTGACTGTCGGATTCCACATGCTCTTTCCTGCTATAACCGTGGGGCTGAGCCTGCTGCTCGTCGTCCTGTATGGCACCTACCTCAGAACTAAGCAGCATGTTTATCTTATCATGTATCGCTTCTGGCGCAATATTTTTGCCGTTGGCTTTGGGCTGGGCGTCGTGGCGGGCATCGTGATTACCTTCGAGTTCGGCCTCAACTGGGCGGGCTATGCCAATGCCGTCGGGCCCATCGTGGGCGTCATCATCAGCATGGAAGTGATTACGGCCTTCTTCCTCGAAGCCGGTTTTCTGGGCATCATGCTCTATGGCGAGGGGCGAGTGAGCCAGCGCACGATCTTCATCGCCAACTGCATGGTCGCGCTAGGAACCCTGCTCTCCACCACCTGGATTCTCTCGGCGAACTCCTGGATGCAGACGCCGGCGGGTTATGCTGAGGTCAACGGGCAGTTCCGGCCCACTGACTGGCTGGCCGCCATCTTCAATCCCTCGTTTTTCTACCGCTATCCACATATGCTGCTCGGCGTCCTGATCTCGGCAGCATTTCTGGTGACAGGCATCGCCGCCTGGTACCTGCTCAAACGACGGCACCTCGAGTTCGCTCGCCGTACATTTTCGCTCGGGCTGGGCGTCATTGCCATCCTTGTCCCTCTGCAGTTGTTCGTTGGAGACAGCCTGGCCTTCGCTATGGAGTCATTCGAGCCGCCGAAGATGCTGGCCGCGGAGGGCAACTGGAACTCGACCAACACGGGGGATTACCTGTTCATTATTACCGATCAACAGCATCAGCGCAACATCGTCGAAATCGGCGTACCGTTCATGGGCAGCATCATCTGGTCGCACGATTTCACCTTCACCAGGCCCGTCCCGGGACTTCAGACGGTTCCGCTGCCCTTGCAGCCTCCCATGATATTCGTGTTTTACGGCTTTCACATCATGGTCTACCTGGCTGTTCTCATGTTCTTTGTCGGGTTCCTCAGCCTGCTGCTGCGCTTGAGACGGCAACTCTACACGGCGAGGTGGTTTCAACGGCTGACCCTGGTGATGACGCCCGCGGGCTTGATCGCCATCCTCGGTGGCTGGACGACCGCCGAAACCGGCCGGCAGCCGTGGGTCGTCTACGGCAAGCTTGCGACCAACGCAGCCGTTTCTCCGCTTCCAGCGGGCCTGGTGGTCGCCTCCCTGATCGGCTTCGTCTCCACCTATGTGACACTCCTCACCATCTATATCATCTACATGGTGCGAGCGGTCCGCAGAGGGCCTGAAGCTGTTCCCGCGCTTGCACCGCCTCCAGAGAGCTCATCCGAAGTGCAGATTCAGGCCGGCTAAGGTATCGTAGAGAGGAGAACTTCGATGGGTACGCCCTCCCCATTCCCGATTGGAGCATTTCTGTGGCTGCTGGTGGCAGTGATGAGCCTATCCATGTACGTGGTTCTGGATGGCTACGACCTTGGCGTGGGCATCCTGATGCTCACCGAACGCGATCAGATACGCTGCCGGCAGATGATGGTGATTATTGCATCAGCCTGGGACGGCAACGAGTCGTGGTTCGTCCTGCTCGGCATAGCCCTTTTCGCGGGGTTTCCGCTGGCCTACAGCATCATCCTTCCAGCCTTCTATATTCCGATGATCGTGATGCTGCTCTCGCTCATCTTCCGCGGCATGTCCATCGAGTTTCATTTGCAGAGCGAGCGCCACGCGCAACACTTCGGGCTGGCCTTTTCCCTGGGGTCGCTGGTAGCGACCTTCTGCCAGGGGCTGATGGTCGGAGCATTCGTCACAGGTATTCCCGTGAGCAATGATCATTTCGCGGGAACGCCGTTTGGCTTTCTGAACGGCTTCAGCCTGCTTACAGGTCTCTTCTTCATCTTCAGCTACTGTTTGACAGGCGCAAGCTGGCTGAACGACAAGACAGAAGACGAGCTAGGGGACATAGCAAAACGCCAGGGTCGCATACTGGTGCCAATCGTGGGTGTCCTGGTGGTGATTATGACGATAGTGGCAGCGCTTATCAGCCCGGTGGTAGGCACTTCCCTCTCGACAGCACAATGGCTTACGACCATCGGCAGCTCGCTCGTCGCGCTCATTTCACTTTACATTACCTGGTACACGCTCGAGCACCTGGGCAACGTGGTGCCCTTTCTCTTCGCCATCCTGGCGCTGGCAGCGCCGCTGCTCAACCTGTTGATCCTCAACTATCCGTATGTCGTGCCCAGAACCGTCACGTTCTGGCAGGCAGCCGCGCCGCAAAGCTCTGTCAACTTTCTGCTGATAGGCGTTGGCTGCTGCATCCCAATCGTGCTGGCCTACAACACCTATGCCTATTATGTGTTTCGAGGAAAGTTCACACCTTTCTACTCGCACCACATGGACGAAGGCTTCGCAGCCCGGATAACGTCCGCGCTTGTGCGGGCCGGTGGGGATGAAAGTGCCACCGATGAACAAGAAAAGGATTGAGCGCATTATGAACAAATCCGCAGCAAAGCGCACCGCTGCGCGCAGCGCGTTACGCTGGGTCGTCACTATCGCCTGGATTCTGCTAGGAAGCGTCCTGGCCTTCATGTGTATCAGGGTCTTCGGCGATAACATAGCCGACATTGGAGTTCCCGCGCTGGTCGTCGCCGCAGGGCTGATCTGGTACTTCACCGAGCGACGCGATCGTAACATGCCGGAGGAGCACAAATGAGTGTGGGAAGCGACACCGCTTCAAGCGATCAAAGTGCGAGCAAGCGTTTTCTCAAGGCCCACCTGGCGGAGGGACGGCGGTTCATCGCGGCGTCGGCTCTTGCGACATGCGCTACAACCCTGGCAATTATTCTCCAGGCATTTGCCTTTGCCCGCGCGATCCAACTGGTAGTGATCGAGCGGGCGGGGCTTTCGTCCGTCGTCCCCTGGCTGCTTGTCTTCGCGGCGGGAAGTATGCTGCGCTGCGTTTGTGTCTATCTCACACAGCGCTGGCCCGCCGAGGGGGCTCTGCGCATCCAGCAACGGTTGCGCCGCAGCATCCTCGACGCGGCCTTCGTCTCCCAGGCAAACGGCATGCTCACGTTTTCTCTGGCGCCCTCAGAGACGCAGACGGCGGAAACCGCGCATACGCTGCTGGAACAGGTGGACAAGCTCGAACCATATTACACATCCTATCTGCCACGATTGCTGGGAACGGTGCTCTGCCCGTTGCTTCTGCTCGTCGTGATTTTCCCGACCGATTGGGTGTCCGGCGTCATCCTGTTGTTGACGACACCGGTCATTCCTTTTTATATGGCGCTGATCGGGAAGGGCGCCGAGTCGGTGAGCCACAAACAGATGGCAATCACGCGCGGCCTCTCCGCAACGCTGCTCGATTACCTGCAGGGCATGCAGACGATCAAGGCGCTGGGAGCAACGGCGCGTGCCGAGCAGACAATTGCCGGCGCCTCCCAGGAACTGAGCGAGCGCACGCTGGCGGTGCAGCGCATCGCCTTTCTCTCCTCCGGCGTACTTGAATTTTTCAGTACGTTCGCCATCGCGATCCTGGCGCTCTACATTGGTCTCAGCCTGCTGAACTACATCCACATTGGCTCGAGCAGCATGTCGCTGCAAACGGGCCTGTTCGTCTTGCTCCTGGCTCCGTCCTACTTTCAACCGCTGCGTGCCTTTGCCGCCGCCTACCACGATCGCGTCGATGCCCTCGCCGCGGCAGCACATATTCTCGCTTTACTGCAAGCAGCGCCACAATCACCGGAAGCAACACCATCTCCAGAATCTCCGCAATCCGAGCAACGACGTGCCTGTTCTGGCGAGATGCACTCTATCGAGTTGCGTCACGTCACGCTGCGCTATCCCGGCCGGACTAGCCCCGCGCTCTGTGATATCACGCTTCGCATCGACCAGGGGGAAAAGGTCGCGCTCGTCGGCCCCTCGGGCGCGGGAAAATCCTCACTGCTCTCGATCCTCGCCGGCTTCACCGGGATTTCAGAGGGCGAAATCTACCTGAATGGCCGTCCGCGCGCCGATTCAGACGCGGTGCATGTCACGTGGATCGGCCAGCGCCCGTATCTCTTTCCCGGCACGCTCGCGGAAAACATCGCCCTGGGGCGCCCCCAGGCTACACGCCAGGAGATTGAAGTGGCAGCATCGCAGGCGCGGCTCATGGACTTTGCCGCCGCGCTGCCTTTAGGGCTGGATACAGTGATTGGCGAACGAGGGCTGGGGATATCCGGGGGCGAGGCGCAGCGCGTGGCCCTGGCGCGCGCATTTCTCGACAACGCCCCCTTGCTCGTGCTCGACGAACCAACAGCGCATCTCGACGCGGACAGCGAGGCCGCCCTTATCGAGACAATCTCAGCGCTCGCACAGGGCAAAACCTTTGTCCTGGCGACGCATAGCCCGGCCCTGCTCGCGCTCTGTGAGCGCGTACTCCCGCTCGATGAAGGAAGACTCCTGGACCCATCCTCTTTTATATCGCCAATCGCGCTGCCAGAGGGGGTGCTTCATGCGTGAGATGGTGCAATACCTCGCGCTCATTCGAGGAAAACTGCTGGGCAGGTTCCTGCTCGGCCTCTTGCTTGCTTGCCTGGCGAGCCTGGCCGCCATCGGGTTGTTGGGGCTCTCCGGCTGGTTTATCACCACCTCAGCGCTCGTTGGCCTGCTGGGAATAACAACCTTCTCGTTCCTGTTCCCGAGCGGCGGTGTGCGCGCCTTTGCTTTGCTGCGCACCGCGGCGCGCTACGGCGAGCGGGTGGTCAATCACCAGGCTACCTTCGGCTTCTTAGCGCGCCTGCGCGTATTGTCCTTTGCCAGGGCATCGCAACTGCCCCTACAGAGCCTCACGCGCTATCGCAGTGGTGACCTGCTCACAAGCATGATGTCCGACATCGATACACTGGATCAGATGCTTGTGCGTATCCTCATCCCAACACTCTCGACCGCTATTGTAGTCACCGGCGCGCTGATCTTTCTCGGAGGATACTCCGCCCTCCTGGCGGTATGTGCGGGAATTGCCGTATTAGCTGCCGGCGTCGCGCTTCCTCTCATAATGGCTCGACTTGGGCGGAGGCCCGGCGCCCGCTTCGTGGAGGCGCGCGCGGAGGTCCGCACTCGCTTCGTCGAGGCTTTACAGGGCCGGCGCGAAATAGCATCCTACCGGGCAGAGCAGATCGTCAAGCAGCAGGTAGGCCAGGCATTAACACGCGCCGACGGGGTACAGCGCGTACAGCTTCGCGGTGCCGCAATCAGCGCAGCCTTGATGAGCGCACTCACTTCTCTCGCCCTGCTTGGAACGCTTTTGATCGGTTTGAGCCTGGTGAGCAGGGGAACACTGGACGGTGCAATCGTGGTCATGCTATACCTGGTGGTCACAGCAGTTTTTGAATGCATCGAGGGTCTGCCTCAAGCCTATCAATTTCTGGGACGGACTAGGCAGGCGGCCCGGCGGCTCAATGTCCTGCTACCGGCGGTGGAACGAGTGCCCGCACAGCCAGCAAGGATAGCGGGTGCATGGCATGAAGCAATACGTATAGAGCAAGTGTCTTTTCGCTACGACGAACAGCGCGTCCCCGTGTTTCAGAACCTCACCTGCGTTTTCCCAGCAGGTTCGCTGGTGGTAATCACGGGCCCCAGCGGCGCGGGAAAATCGACCCTCTTGAAACTCCTGGCGCGCGAACTTGAGCCGGATCAGGGGACGATTGTAATTGGCGAGGCTCCCCTGGCGACATATACAGGCGGAGGAGTTGTACCGGCACCTGGTGCTGGTTTCGCAGGACAGTCACATCTTCAATGCCAGTCTGCGAGAAAATTTGCTGATGGCCAGATCAGACGCGACGGAGCAGGAGATGCGCGACGTAGTCGAGGCGGTCTGTTTAAGCAGGCTGGTTGAGAAACTCACTGACGGACTGGATACGAGACTCGGCGAACACGGTGAGATGCTCTCGGGGGGAGAACGTCGCCGTCTGAGCCTGGCCCAGGCCTGCTCAAGTCCCCCTCTCTATTGCTGCTTGACGAGCCGACGACGGGAGTGGACTACGAGACCGCCCGGCATATCCTGGCGACGTTACGGGCGCATCTTCCGCTGACTACAATTGTCGTGGCCACGCACGAAGCATGGCTTGCATCGCTGGCAGATCAGCATGTTACCTTACCGGCACGCTGGTAATACGCCCGGCATCTACACACCCCAACCGCAATCATTTCCACAAGAGCCTATTTCCACGCGGTTACGATGATTGTGCAGATGGGACTCCTGATCATTGTTGCAGTCCTGACCAGGATTGTCATGACCTGGGTCTTCAACAACACGAAGGGCAACATCCGCCATCGAAATGGCGGAACTCACCAAACAGTTTGGACGGCACCGCGCCGTCGATAGCCTGAACCTGGCGGTTCACTCTGGTTCCGTCTTCGGCTTCCTCGGTCCCAACGGCGCGGGGAAAACGACGACTATTCGCATGCTGCTCGGCCTCATTCGCTCGACCCAGGGCAGTGGGCGCCGGGGTGATCACGTTGCTTGTGCAGGGGCAGATCCTGGGGCTGGTTTTAGATCTAGCGCTGCACCTGGCGGGTCCTGCTGTGTCGCTCTCGTTGGGCAGCGTGCTGGTCATCATTCTGACGCAGGCGCTCGTGCCGCTCGTGGCCGGCGCGGTGGCCCTGATGGGGGCCGTGATCGGGCGCTCGAGCGTGGCAGGCATCGTGATCGGCATAGCCTGGTTCAGCATCGACTCGCTGCTGGGAGTGGCATAAAGCCTCACGGTTCATATTCCAGTATCCACATCAGGGTTTGTGACACGACTGCCAACGGAACATGTTTTATCAGCATATCACGCGCTCCGCTCAGTAAGGAACTTTCTACCTCGACTGCCTGGCCCATGCGTTGCGCAAACCAGGCCACTCGATGCGCTCGCGTGATGCGGCGCTTTTCGTACAGCTTAAGGGCCTGAGCAATGTCAGCCTCAGCGCTGAGGCAGTCCGCCAGCACGACTGCATCCTCGATGGCCAGGCAGCCGCCCTGGCCGAGGTTAGGCGTCATGGCGTGCGCGGCATCTCCCAGCAAGGCCACGCGCCCCTGGCACCAATGGCGCAGCGGCGGAAGCTCAAAGACATCGTTGCGCAATATAGCGTCTTCCCCGGTCGCTTCGATCACCGCCGGGATAGGGTCATGCCAATCGTGGAATAATTCCAGGAGCCTGAGCTTGCGTTCGCCTTCTGGCTCGTGCTCCCCCTGTGGCGCATCCTTTTGCGCGAACCAGTAGGCGCGTCCCTCCGTCATGGGCGAGATACCGAACTGGCAGCCTTTGCCCCAGGCCAGCGTTTCCAGCCCCGTCCTGTTGATATGTGCTATACCGCGCCAGCAGGTAGACCCTTCGAAGCGCGGTTTTCGCCCGGGAAACAAGGCGGAGCGAATAGTAGAGTGGAGGCCATCGGCGCCGATTAAGAAATCGCCGCGCGCCTGTCTTCCATCGGAAAAGTGCGCGGTCACGCCGGTCGCGTCCTGCGAAAAGCCGACACAGTCGACACCGAGCTGCACATACTGCTCGCCAAGGGTTCTCAGCAACATGTCGAGCAGTTCCGCGCGGTGCACCACTGTGCTGACGGTGCCTAGCCGCAGCAGTCTCTGTTCGTGGGAGAGATCAACCAGGATATCCCCACGCCAGGTACTGATCCTGGCAATGTTCGCATGCGCACCCATCTTATTAATCTCGTCGGCTACTCCCAGCCTGCGCAAAGCGTTCAGCGCGTTCGACCAGAGCGGGATCGCCGATCCTACTTCCTGGATGGTCGGTGCGCGTTCGAATACGGTCACATCGATACCGGCTCGTCTGAGAGCAATAGCCGCGCATATGCCGCCGATGCCTCCCCCGATGACGATGGCTTTTTTTCCGGTCTGCCTTTGCATGTTGCTGTACCTCCTGATGCCAGTAATACACATACCGGAGGCATAGGCAACCTTCTGCCCGGTCACCGAGTGGTACATTCGGGACATTCGTGGAGGGGCACCGGGGCCGACAATGCACCATGAAACATTCCTCCGTAGGCGCCGGTTTACCGTGCGCACCGCCGATTGATCGGCCCGGGGTGGTGGGTAGGATGCCCGCAAGAATTTGTTCATCTTCATAATCGGCGTGGCCGCGATTAATCGGACCCTACTTTGGCTTACAACTCCGGTCACCAGGGCTTGTAACGTTTCATTAACGTTTTTGTGGGCGTTAAACCAGAAGCGCGTACCCAGGAAACGCTCAAGAAACGCTTGCTATATTACACTGACATCAGAGGCTGTAACGGTGATACTCGCAAGGAGAAGATAATGTATAGTAAAATTAAGTCAATGGGACATCCGCTGCATCTGATGCTGGTCAATTTCCCGCTGGGGTTATGGCTCACGGCGGCGGTCTTCGACATCGTCCATTTGATAACGGGCAATGGATACTGGTCGGGCGTGGCTTTCTGGATGATAGCCGCGGGAATAGTCGGCGGGCTGATGGCGGCGCCGGTGGGAGCCATCGATTGGACGGGTATCCCGAGGGAGACACGCGCTAAGCGGGTGGGTATAATACACGGGACGGGAAACGTGATCATACTGGCACTCTTTATAGCGAGCTGGCTCCTGCGGCTGCACGCGCCGGAGAATCCATCAATTCTCGCGTATGTCCTGTCGTTTCTTGGCGCGGCAATGTTGAATGTCACAGGCTGGCTGGGCGGCGAATTAACGGGGCGATTTGGGGTCGGAATAGAGGAGGGCGCGAACGTCAATGCTCCCGGTACGCTCCAGGGCTTGCCAGCGAGGCAGGCGAGCAATCCTACGGGGAGCAGCGGCGCTGCAGGTGATCAGTCAGTAGTCGGTTGAGATAGCGCTTTTTTTGCGAATTCTAGAAGGAGCACGACGATGGCAACTCCAGTACCCGAAGAAGAGAAACAACCTCGTGATACAGCCTATTGGGCCGAGGAGGCTTCGGTTCTCAAAGTGGAAAGGGCGCCGACCGGGGCGCTGAATCTCAACGTTGAAGGCCATGAAGTGCTGAGTCCGCTGCAAGGCTTCGGGCAGCTCTGGCAGAAGGTCTACCAGGCGCGCGTGAAAAATACGGCGGTGGCGCCGGGCGAAATTGTCAAAGTGTGGAAGGAGCAATTCCCCAAGTTCTGGCCCAAAGGCAACCGGTTTTTTGCGCCGCCGACCGGGATCGCCCCCGGGGCGGTGGCGATCCTGAGCTTTGGCGTGCCCAGAGTACCCGGAGGCCTGGGAATGATCTCCACGGGGGTCTTTGTCCTCTACTCCGATGATGAGTCCTTCACGTTCATGACGCCGACGGGCCACCTGTTCGCAAGCTGGATCACCTTTAGCGCATACAAGGAGGACGACGACTGTACCGTCATACAGATCCACATGTTGCTGCGGCCCAACGACCCTTTGTATGAAGTGGGCATGCGCCTGCGCGTGATCCCTTTCTTCGAAGATCAATTCTGGGGCCAGACACTCACCAATCTGATGGCGCATTTCAACATCTCCGCGCCGGTGAAAATCACCGCGACCTGCATCGACAAACACGTGCAATGGTCGCAGGCCGGGAACATCTGGCAGAATGCCGCGGTACGGACAGCGTTGTATACGCTTGTGACCCCGGTGCGCTGGGTACGCGACAGGGTGCGGGGCCGAAAATAAGGGAGCCGGCTATTCTAAGGGCTCCCTGCCTGCCGTTGTCTCGTCCTTTTCACAGCCATGGGAGCGCCGCAGTGTCAGCAGCGTGACATCATCCTCCTGCTCCCAATCGGGGCCGGTGAAGTCCGCCAACTTGCTCAGTAGAAAATCGACCAGATCCTCACCCGATCTATCTTCCTGAAGGAGGGTAGCCAGGTAGGGGAAGCTAAACATATCACGCTGTGGGTTGTGGGCTTCCACCAGGCCATCGCTATACAGGAGCAGATTATCGCCGTCAGCGAGCATTGCTTCCTTCTCTTCGTACTGCGAGCCCGGCATCAAACCCAGGGGCATGCCGGTGGCGCGCACTTCGGAAACCTGGCCCTCGTGCCGCAGGTAGGGCAAATCGTGCCCGGCGTTGGCGTAGCATAGGCGTCCACTACCCGGATCAAGTATGGCGTAGAAGCAGGTGACAAAGACGCCGGTTGGGATGGTAGCAGCGAGCAGATCGTTCACCCGAGCCAGCACCTCACCCGGAGATGCCGCTTCTTGAGTGGCCGTACGGAGCATGGTGCAGGTGGTAGCCATCAGCAAAGCCGCGGATACGCCTTTATCCGTCGCGTCGCCAATGACGATCACCAGCCGGTCATCTTCCGCCAGGAGGAAATCGTAGAAATCGCCGCCTACTTCACGCGCCGGGCGGTAAAACGGCACGAGTTGCCAGCCGGGGAGGGCGGGTACCTCTTTCGGCAGCAAGGCGCGCTGAATGTACTGAGCGGTGTGCAGTTCCTGCTCGATGCGGGCGCGCTCCTCCAGGCGGGCATGCTGTTCGGTGAGAGCCTTCTCCCGCGCGATACTCTCGACCAGTTGCTCCGCCATAGAGTTGAATTGCCGTTCCAGTTGTCCGATCTCGTCTTGCCTGGTGATGGCCACGCGCTGTGTGTAGTCACCCTGGGCAAATTGCGAGGTAGCGTTGACCAGGCGATGGAGCCGCCGTACCAGCTTGCGAGTCGTGAGCACACCAAAAATGGCCCCGACGGGAGCAGTGAGGATCAACCAGAACACGGCAGTGCCGAGCAAGAACGGGACGAACGTGAGAATGTTGCCACTGAATATCGAAGACGGCGCCATTTGCACATAAATGGCCCCGATCGGTCGATTGTGCTTAATCAGGACCGGTTGGACGGCGTAAGCGATAGGGCCTCGCGGGGTGGACACCATGTTGCTATCAGCTTTCCCGTTCAGGGCACCCAGGACGGACTGTAGTTGTTGCCTGTAGGAAAGCTCATGGCCGATCGGAGCCGAGGTTGGATAATGCTTCAAGTCGGAGCTGGCAAGTACCTGGCCGTTGGGAGCGACAAGCAACTCGAACTCAACCATCTGGGAATTTGAGGCTTCGGGCGGTGGGGCGAGTGATGAGGGCTGACCCGCCTGGAAGGTCGTGTGGGGATCAAGTGGACCTCCTCCGGCCTGAACAGCCGCTTCCAGCGCATAGAATTGCGCGCTACTACTGGCTGTAGTCAGGGCATTCTGGTCTACGAACGGCAAGCGCGCTATCACCAGAACGAATAGCAAGATTAGCAGGAGTTCGAGCAGCAGCGCGGTGGCGACTGACACGATCACATACGACATGGTCATACGCACCTGCAATTTTGACCACACCCTGAGTCCATCACGTTTGCGATGGCGCCCTATGGATTTTTTGACGTTCTCTTCACCCTTCATTGATATGCCCACTAGAACAGAGAGTCGAGCCATCCCATTATACACTACGCGCTTTTCTCTCTGTGGGAGTACCAGTCAAGCTGAGCATCTAGCGTATTTCAGGCCTCCCGGTAATCACCCTGGATGGTGGTAAATTCCAGGCGGTTGCCGAAGGGGTCGTGGCAGAAAAAACGGGGGCGATTGGGGATGGGATCTGCCGGGATAATCGTGACACCTGCCGCGGTCAACCTGCGCCGGTAATCTTCCAGATCATCAACTACAAGGCAGATGTGGCGTTGATCGGTCCGGTCGAGAGGATTGGTATCGGGCAGAAAATGTAGCTCCATCTCTCCCTCCCCGGCGGCAAACCAGACGAGGTCGAGATGCGCCAGGGTGCGCGGGGGCTGTTTTTCCTCTAAACCAAGTATGCCACCGTAGAAGGCGCGGACAGCCTCCTGTCCACCGGGGGGAATGACCATCGAAGCGTGTTGTAATCGTGGTGCTGCCATATGAATGTATCCTTTCTGCTTTCATGAACCAGCAGCTCTGGCCTTATGGTCATAGTCTAGCCGGGCAACCTCAATTTCAGCAAAATGAGTTTCAGCCCAGGTGCAGATCTCCTTCAGCAACTCGCTAAATGTCTCGCCTAATAGAGTCAGGGCATACTCAACGCGAGGTGGGACCTCATGGTAGATGGTGCGCTTCACCAGCCCATCGCGTTCTAAATTACGGAGTGTTCGAGTCAGCATTTTCTGGGAGATGCCCTTGATCTCACGCTTGAGTTCGCCATGCCGCTTCACCCCAAACGCCAGGGCATACAGAACATGTGCCGTCCACTTCTCAGAGAGAAGATCAAGCACCTGCCGCGAACCATACTGAGAGTCGAACACCGTTGAGTGTAAGTCTTCCTGCGTCTGCAGCTCATTCACCTCCTTGATTGCTCTCAGGAACTTTCAGGTACCTACTTACCAATTGAGAGAATACCATGCTATAGTATCTTTAGCTGAGAGGGAACGTCAATACCTCTCTACTAATGGGATGTAGGAAAAAGTTGTAAGCAAGCAAGGAGAAGAAGATGGCAAAGAGATGCACGCATCTCGATCAGATAAGAGACGTCACACCGAGCGCTAATGGGTGTGAAGACTGTTTGAAAATTGGAGATACCTGGGTACACCTGCGGCTTTGTCTTGAATGTGGGCATGTGGGCTGCTGCGACGATTCGAAGAATAAACATGCCACCAGGCATTTTCACGCGACCAACCACCCAATCATTCAATCCTTCGAGCCAGGGGAAGACTGGGGCTGGTGTTACATCGACCAGGTCATGCTCGAATTTGCCTGACCGCTTCGTGATCCTATAAACGTCACTTGTGGAGTTGAAGAAGCTATCTGGCAGAGGAGCAATACATGGAGACGACGAGCAAGACCCAGCACGGAGAACAAGCCGAGCGCTGGCCAGCGCTGCCCTATGAGGCCTGGCGAGACACTTGCCAGACCCTGCACCTGTGGACACAGATCGTGGGAAAGTCCGCATGGAACTCTCTCCCTTTCTCAACCACTGGTGGCATGTCACCTTGTACGTCAACCCGCGCGGGCTGACCACCTCTGCTATTCCCTATCACGGCGGCACCTTTGACGTCACATTTGACTTCGTCGAGCACAATCTCTTCATTCGTCACCAGCGAGGGGACGACCAAAGCGCTGCCGCTGATCCCCCGCTCGGTGGCAGCGTTTTACCGGGAGTTTATGGCCTGCTTGCAAGCGCTGGGCATCGAGGTCACCATCAACCCCTTACCCAGCGAAGTGCAGAATCCCATTCGCTGTGATGTCGATGAAGTCCACGCCTCCTACGACCCGCTCTATGCCCAGCGTTTCTGGCGCATCCTGGTGCAGACCGAGACCGTCATGCGGCGCTACCGCTCACCGTTTCTGGGCAAGAGCAGTCCGGTGCACTTCTTCTGGGGCAGCTTTGACCTGGCCCTCAGCCTGTTTTCGGGACGGCGCGCACCCGAGCGTCCAGAGGCCGATCGCATCACGCGGGAAGCCTACTCGCATGAAGTCATCAGTTGTGGCTTCTGGCCCGGCGATGACCGTTTCAGAGCCCCCGCGTTCTACTCCTATACTGCTCCAGAGCCGCCGGGCCTGCCGGCAGCCCTGATTTGCCCGGAGGAGGCCTTCTACGATCAAGAGATGGGACTATTTCTCCTGCGCTATGAGGATGTACGCAGCGCTTCCTCGCCGGAGCAGGCGCTGCTGGAGTTTTTCCAGAGCACCTACGAAGCCGGAGCTACGCTCGCGCAGTGGGACCGCGAGGCACTCGAAAGGCAGGAGAGTATGAGGACGCGCGCTATGGACGATCAAGTTTTACAGAAGGTAAAGGAATGCGCCGTCGACTATCTTCATATGAGGATGGACGATGGTATCTCTGTTGCCGAAATTTATCATGACGGCACGACCCAGGGCTTTGATGTCAGCATACAAGGAAGAGAAGTCCCTACCCCACAACGATGTATTGTGGTGGTGAAAGATGGTCAAGCCAGCATTGTGGACGAACAGGATGCTCACCAGGCATTCCAGGCGTGAGAGGCCATAAAGAGACAACTGAGACGATTGGATCGTTGAGGGCATGATGAGCACGTCAGAGAAAGCGGGCTCGGCCTGGGCGCCGCTGCGCATCGGGATCTTTCGAGCGCTGTGGCTGGCAGCCCTGGTGAGCAACATCGGCACCTGGATGCAGACAGTAGGGGCCCAGTGGCTGCTGGTGCCGCAGGCCTCGAGACTCTTCGACGAGCAGGTCAATTTGCGCGATGAGGGCACCCGCGAGGAGATCCGCCAGGTGGTCGAGGCGGTGGCCCACTGGTGCCGGCGGGTCCAGCCCGAAGAGTCTGGCGGCGCAGACCTGGCAACCAGCGCGCCTCGTCAATAGACGAAGCGTGGTTTCAGGGAAATTGTCGTCCTTAGGGAACGAGGATGAGCTTGCGACGGGCAAACGCAGCCTGGCGCTCCCAGGCTTCGGCGGCTTTCTCTAGCGGCACTGTTTCTCGTTCGACCGTACAGCGGCCGGCAGCGGCGTGCGTGAGGATTTCCGCGAGGGCCTGCGCTTTCTGCTCGTGGGTCAGCGCATTGTTGGTATAGCCGAGAATGGCATGCAGGCGACTGCGCACGGTGGCCGACTCAAAGCGGGCGGTGGGCCCGGCAGCTGAGCCAATGTTGACCAGCCTCCCTTCGGTGGCAAGCGCTCGAACGGCGGCTTCCGCCGGTAGGCCCCACACGGGGTCGATGACGAGATGCAAGGGGCCGTCACACGCTGCCGCGATTCGCCCGCTGATCTCGTCCACGTTGTCGCCAGAGAGGTCAACGGCTGCATCCGCGCCGCGCGAGAGCGCCAGGGTACGACCGCCCTCGTCGCGCGAGGCTGCGATCACGCGACCTGCCCCAAGCAGCCTGGCGGCCTGTACTGCCACCTGTCCGACTGCGCCGCTGGCGCCCAGGACGAGCACCTGCTCCCCCGGCTGGAGGCGACCACGCCAGGTGAGCGCCATCCACGCGGCAATCGCAGATAATCCGAGCGCCGCTACAAGGTCGCTATCGATCTGATCGGGGAGTACGAGCGCTGAGGATTCCTCGATCACGCAGTACAGCGCCATGCTGCCATCCCCCGGCTTCATGCCGGCATCGCAAGAAAACCATACTCGTTGTCCGGGTGCGAGGGCATCGGCCTCCTCCACGATGCCGACGCCCTGCGTACCCGGAATGTAGGGCAGCCGCGGCGCACCGAAGTAGGACGTACCCGACGCGCACAGCAGATCCAGCGGGCTGATGGGCGCGGCTGTTATCCGCACAAGCGCCTGTCCTGGCCCGCGGGAAGGTATGGGCCACAGGACATACTCGGGCGGTGCAGCGTGTTGGCGGATCACTGCCGCCGGCATTTCGGCGCTCATTGACCTGACTGTTTCTGCGCTGCTTTGTTGCGTTCGGTGTAAGTGTAAGGGTTCTCAATGAACTCAACTTCTGCCTTCTCGGGGTTCATGCCCTCGTTCCAGGCCTGCTCGCCCATTTTGGATCTCGCGTATTCAACCGTTTTCGCGATGGCCTGCCTGGCTCTATTGAGGTCAATTCCGAGGAGTTGATGGTCGTACTTGAGGACTTTGCCATCCACCATTACCGTATGTACATCTCCGCGACCGGCCTGGAACACGACGTGCCCGTAAGGGTGGAGCAGCGGGAACATCACCGGCGAGTAGTCATTCTTAATCAGGACGAGATCGGCTTTTTTGCCGGGGGTGATGCTGCCGATGAAGCTTTCCATGCCCAGCGCTTGAGCGCCGCCAAGCGTCGCCCAGTTGACAACTTGCTCAGCGCGCAGATGACTGAGCATGACGGTTTCGTCGCGCCTGTGCGCTTCCAGGTGCTCACGACCCCGGTCCGCGCTGAGCGTCGCCCGCATGGCGGAGAACAGGTCGGCGCTCCACCACACGCTGGTGTCCATCGATAGGGAAACGGGGATGTTGTGCCGCCGGAGCAGCCACGTGGGCGAGTAGCCCTGACCGGCGTTCTGCTCGCTCTCGGTAGACACAGAGGTATAGCCACCCGTGGCAGCTATGCGGTGATAGGAATCTTCGGAAAGTGTGGCTGCATGCACGTAGATGGTGGAGGGGGTCATGAATCCGTGTTCGTGCATCAAACGGATGCCATTATCGTTGGTAGCGCCCCGAACACCGGCGTGGGTCGTCACCGGCAGGTTGAAGTCACGCGCAACCTCGAAGGCGGCCTTCTCGGGGAAGGCCGGATCGCCGGTAACGTCGAAGGCAAGCTGCATGCCCAGCATATCTCCACGCCCGTCAATGCGTCGGCGAATGAAGTCGGCGAACTCGGGGGCCTTTGTCCACTCCCAGGGAGCACCGAGCAGGTTGCCGTAAGCAAGCACGAAGCGACCCGGAACCGCTTCGAGCGCATCGACCGCCGCGTCGGCGTGTTCGACCGTTTGCAAGCCGTGCGACCAGTCAACCGTTGTGGTGACTCCCGCGTCTACGGCCTCGATAGCGGAAAGAAGATTCCCGGCATAGATATCCTCGGGACGGAAGATCTTACCCCAGTTCAGATAATAGAACTGGAAGTAGTTCGTGAGGGTCCAGTCGGCACCGTAGCCACGCAGTGCTGTCTGCCACATATGGCGGTGCGTATCAACCATGCCTGGCATGAGAATACCGCCGCTCGCGTCGATCTCCACCGCGCTCTCTGGTGCGACGAGTTGCCGTCCAACGGACGCGATGCGGTTGTCGACGACGAGGACGTCGCCGTTCTCGATCATTCCAGGCGATGGGTCAATGGTCAGCACAGTGGCGTTACGAAATATCACCGGGCGTCCTGATGGGAAGGAATTGTTGTTCACTGCTGCGTTCTGGCTCATGTTGCTCCCCTCGTAGTGATACGTAAAATGTGAATGCCCACTACATGCAAAGGTTTACGGCGGCAATGGGTAATGTCCGCACAACGGACGATTGTCCACTCACCAGATATTACTCAATCGACAAGTCAGTGTCAAGCATATCATTGAGATTGCAGATGTTTGGAGATAAGACTTCCCGTGGGTGGACTTGCGTACGGTTCCTGGCTGTCATCCTGAGCGCAGCGAAGGATCTCGGCGTGTGGCGATCCAGATCCTTCGCTGCGCTCAGGATGACAGCCTTTATCTCCAAATGTCTGGTGAGATTGACCTGGACATTGGGGTACGGTTTCTGCTACCATGAGTGCAGAGAAAACAGTACCAGGCACAATGTGCCCAGATGGGTGCTGATGTGCTACAGAGGAAAATGATGCGTGGCGAAACGGGACCCGACTTCATTGAGGCGCTGGCACGCGGCCTGGATGTCATCCGGGCCTTCGGACCCAATCGATTAACGATGACTTTGAGCGAGGTGGCCGCGGCTACCGGGCTGGCTCGACCGACAGCTCGCAGGATGCTGCTCACGCTCGAGGAACTGGGGTATGTCCGCGCGGCGCAGGGTGGGTTTGCGCTCACCCCGCGAGTTTTGGAGCTTGGCATGGCCTATATTGGCTCGACCAACATCTGGGATATCGCCCGCCCGCACATGGAACAACTTGTGGGGCGCACGAATGAGTCGTCGTCAATCGCGCAACTTGACGGTTCTGACATCGTTTATGTCGCGCGAGTAGCGGTGCCGAAAATCATTACCATTGCTGTGACTATCGGCACACGTTTTCCGGCTCTTCAGACCTCGCTCGGAAAAGTGCTGCTCGCCGAACTACCGCCGGACGAACTGGAACGAGTACTTGCTGTGCCAAGTCGCTCGGGCATCGCGCCGCTCTGGAGGCCAGATGCGGAAGAACGCGACCGCGCTCTGTACGAGGTACGTACAAGAGGATGGGCGCTCTCTGATGAACACCTGGCTTACGGCATTCGCTCGATTGCTGCTCCTGTACGCGATGGCACCAGTCATGTGGTAGCCGCACTCAACGTCACCGTTCACGCGGCAGAAACAAGCATCAAGATACTGATCGAGAAATACCTTCCGCTATTGTTGCAGACCGCCGCCGCGATCAGCGCTGACTGGGCGCTGTGGCAAAGCCGTCCACAGATGATTGTTGGCGCAAGTCCATCAAGTATCCCCGTGTAAAAAGCCCGCTGCACCCTCTTGACACCTCTATCCGCAGTCACCTATACTTGTTTTGCGGACGCTTGTCCGTATAACGGACAATCAAAAGCGTGTCATAGCGATGAACACAGCGAACAGGGTATAATTTGGATGAAGTCGAGAACGGAGGTGTGAACCATATGCGAGAGCAGGGAACTGAGCAAACCACACAGCAACCTGGGCCGCTTGAAGGACTGCTGGTCGCCGACTTCTCACGCGTGCTGGCGGGGCCGTATTGCACGATGCTGCTCGGGGATATGGGCGCAACGGTGATCAAGGTCGAGAGCCCGGCGGGGGATGATACGCGGAACTGGCTGCCGCCTGAACGCGCTGGGGTAGCGACCTACTACATGGCGATCAACCGCAACAAGCGCTCGGTTACACTCGATTTCAACGATGCCGGAGACCTGCGACTGGCCCAGGAACTGGCGGCCCGCGCCGATATTTTCATCGAAAATTTCAAGCCAGGCGGCCTCAAGCGCTTCGAGCTGGATTATGAGGCGGTGCAGCAGCGCAACGCCGGGATCATTTACGCCTCCATCAGTGGGTTCGGGACGGCGCAAGGGGCATCCCTGCCCGGCTACGACCTGATCGTGCAAGCCATGTCCGGGTTAATGAGCCTGACGGGTGACGCGGATGGGCCGGCCTATCGCTCCGGCATCTCGGTGTTCGATGTGATGGCCGGGCTGCACACCACGATTGGCATCCTGGCGGCGCTCAACCACCGCACCTCCACGGGTGAGGGCCAGCACGTAGAGGTGAGCCTGTTCGCCTCGGCGCTCTCCGGAATGGTCAACCAGACGACGGCGTATGTGGCGGGCGGCGTCGTTCCGCACCGCATGGGCAATGCCCATCCCAGCCTGTTCCCCTACGAAGCGCTGCCCACGGCGGACGTGGATATGATCATCGCTGCCGGCAACAACGGGCAGTTCAGCAAGCTCTGCGAGGTCCTCGGCCTGCCTGAGTTGCCGCAGGATGCGCGGTTTGCCAACACCAAAGATCGTACCCGCAATCGCGAGGCCCTGCGCCCGCTGCTGGTGGAGCGGCTGCGCACGAGAACCGCCAACGAGTGGTTCCGCAGGTTGAGCGCCGTCGGCGTGCCCTGCGGCCCGATCAACAGCGTTGAAGGAGGGATCACGTTCGCGCGCGATATCGGACTCAATCCCGTCGTCGAGGTGGGCAGCGAAGAGGAGGCTGTGCCCCTGATCCGTCACCCGATTACGTTCTCGCTGACACCAGCGCGCCACACGCTGCCGCCGCCGGCGCTTGGCCAGGACAGCGAGCAGATTCGGGCATGGCTGAGCCAGGTGCCTTAGCACCCGCCCCCATGGCACCCGCGAGGGGTGCCACTACATTTCGGTGGGCCAAGAGGCCATACACAGGTAGGTTTTTTTGTCGGATGTCGGTTCATTGTAGAGGCAGGGGCGGCTGGGAGTGGTGCGGGGCCCCTTGCGGGTGCCTTCCGTTCCCACTGCCTCGCTGGCCCTTTCTCGAGAACAACCTACCCATGTCAGCCGGGGAAGGTTGGGTGAGGCAACGATTAGTTCGGATTCGGCCAGGGTGGTCTGGCGGCAGCCTTGTGTCGAGAGGGCTGCGGACTCTTGTTATGCATAAGGAAGGCACATGGAATATCCCACGGGAATAGGGACGTCTGATGCTACGAGCATTCGCCTGCTTGGGCACGATCTTGCGGGCGAGCTGATGGGGCAGATCGGCTTCGGCGAGCTGGCGCTGTGGCTGGCCACGCAGCAGCGACCAACGCCGCAGCAGGTGCGCGTGTTCGAGGCAGTACTCGTTTCGCTGGCCGATCATGGCTTTACCCCGACGGCGATCGCGGCGCGCCTGACGCTGTACAGCGCCCCCGATGCGCTCCAGGGTGCCATGGCTGCCGGTCTGCTGGGGGGCGGCTCGCGCTTCCTGGGCGTCACCGAAGATACAGGGCGATTTCTGGCAGGAGTGCTGGCAAGCGCCGCGGGGCAGACCCCGGAGACCGATGAGCAGTGGGACGAACTGGCCCGCCGGGCGGTAGCAGAGCAGCGGGCCGCGGGGCGCTTCGTTCCGGGATTGGGCCACCCGGTGCATAAGACGGCTGATCCGCGGACTGCTGTGATCATCGCGATTGCTGAGCAGGAGGGCCTGCGCGGACCACATTTGCGCCTGTTCGAGGCGATAGGGCGAGTGCATGCCGAGGTGCTTGGCCGCAGGCTGCCGCTCAACGGCGCGGGAGTGGCCGGAGCCGCGCTGGCCGATATCGGGCTGCCGGCGGAGTTGCTGCGCGGGGTAGCCCTGCTCGCACGCGCGGCGGGGTTGCTCGGTCATCTCGCCGAAGAGCTGCGTCACCCCATCGCACCGGCAATCTACCAGGAGGTCGACCGGAATGCGGTGTACCGCCCGGCGGCCGGCAACGATGTGACCGAATAACGCTAGCCAATTATGGAGGGAATTATGGCTAAACTTGTGGCTGTCCTCGCTACTACCCACCATCCATTCTTTTACCGTGCCAGCACGGCGCCGCCGGAGAGCAGGCCCGACTTCGCGGACGAGTGGGTGCGCAAGGTGCTGGCCTACCGCGAGACGCTCACACGGGCCAGGCCAGACGTGCTGGTCATGGTCGGTTCCGACCACTTCCACCAGCTCTTCTACGATAATATGCCGCAGTTCCTGATCGGCAAAGCGCCGTTCTACGACGCGAACTATTACAATGAGGAGCGGGAATTCGGGCTGCCGCGCATGATTCTGAAGGGACACGAAGAACTCTCGGCGTACCTGCTGCGCGCCGGGCTCGATGCCGGTTTCGACCTCGCGTTCAGCAACGAGCTGCGCGTCGACCACAGCATTACCTGCCCAATCATCACGACGCGACCGCAGGCGGATCTGCCGATTGTGCCTATCTATACGAACATCTTCGCTCCACCACTTCCCCAGCCCTGGCGGTATGTCGAGCTGGGCCGCACCCTGCGCCGTCTCATCGAGGCCTGGCCCAGCGATCAACGTGTCGCCGTCATCGGGACCGGCCACCTTTCCCTCGAACTTGGGGGGCCGCGTCAGTTCGGCCCGCATGGGCCTGATCCCGAGTTCGACCGCAAAGCCATCGAGTGGATCGCCAACGGGGACATCGATGGCGCGTTACGGGAAGTCACGCTCGAGAGTCTCTGGCTGCCGGGCAACGCCACGCACGGCTTCCTCGACTTCATGCTGATGATGGGAGTCGCCGGAGAAACTCAAGCCGATTACGTCGATTCACTCGACCTGTTCCACACGATGGAAGCGTACATCACCTGGTATCCGAAGGGAGTGGACGCATGAGTAAGTATCTTCTCAACAAGTTCCTCTTCAGCATCGACCGCGACCCGGAGCTGGTTGAGCGCTACCGCGAAGATGCTCGCGGAACCGTCACCTGGTGGGAAACCGAGCGGGCCAACGTCATTCTGAACCTGCCCGAGTCCGAACGCAGCACGTGGCAACAATTCACCGACGAAGAGCGCGAGGCGCTGGCGACACATGATTTCGTCAAGCTGTTCGAGCTGGGGGCGCACAATTTCCTGGCACTCACGCTCTTTATTGCCTTGTTCGAGCGTGACTATGATGAGCCGCTGGGGTTCCAGCTCGAGTACGCGCGGAGGCTCCAGCACTGGTCGCTGCCCTACCCGGATATCACGACGTAACAAGGAGTAAAGAGTATGAATGAGCGGCTTTTGACGACGGTTGTGGGAAGCTATCCGCAGCCGGAGTGGCTGGTGGATCGCAAAAATTTGCAGAGCCGGTTTCCGCCGCGCGTGCGGGCGCGGGAACTCTGGCGTATCCCGGAGCCGCTGCTGGAGGAGGCTCAGGACGATGCCACGCTGCTGGCCATTCGTGATATGGAGCGCGCGGGCATCGACATTATTTCTGATGGGGAGATGCGACGGGAGAGTTACTCCAACCGCTTCGCCACGGCATTAGATGGGATGGACCTCGATAACCCGGGGGTTGCGCTGGATCGCACGGGCCATCCCAACCCGGTCCCACGCGTGGTCGGCCCGATCCGGCGCTTATACCCGGTGGAAGTGCGCGACGTGGAGTTTCTGCGACGTAATACCGACCGGCGCATCAAAATTACGGTGCCCGGCCCGTTCACGGTCACACAGCAGGCGCAGAATGACTATTACCGCGATGAGAAAGCCCTGGCTCTGGATATAGCGGCAGCCGTCAACGAGGAGCTCAAAAGCTTGCAAGCGGCAGGGGCCGACGTGGTGCAGATTGACGAGCCGTATTTGCAAGCGAGGCCGGAGAAGGCCAGGGCCTACGGGGTCGAGGTGATCAACCGGGCGCTGGAAGGCATTGAAGGCCCAACGGCGCTGCACATGTGCTTCGGGTATGCGGCGATCGTGCATAACCGGCCTGGCCAGTACTCGTTCCTCACGGAGCTGCGGGAGTGTGTCGTCCGGCAGATCTCGATTGAAGCGGCTCAACCGCGCCTCGATCTGTCGGTTCTCCGACAATTACCACATAAAACCCTGATTGTGGGCGTCCTGGATCTGGGCGATATGCAGGTGGAGACGCCGCAGATCGTGGCCGGGAGGATACGGGCGGCCTTGCAATATGTCGAGCCGGAGCGCCTGGTGCTGGCCCCGGATTGCGGCATGAAATATTTGCCACGAGACGTGGCTTTCGGCAAGCTGTGTGCGCTGGTTGAAGGAGCGAGGATGGTGCGAGGGGAAGTGTAGGGATGCTCATTCTCCAGGCTGAAGCCTCGCACTCCACTCTGAAGCCTGGACCACATCTGCCTGGCGTGGAAAGACTTTGGAGAGCAGCACGCGCTGGACTTCTTCGTCGCCATCGACGCAGCAATCGGAGAGAACGGTCAGTTGATAATCCTTATCGGCCGCTTCCCGCAAGGTTGACAGGACTACGCCGCTGGTTGCTATGCCGCTCAGCACCAGGTGTGAAATGCCCTGCGCTCTGAGCACCACTTCCAGGTCACTGCCGCTAAAGGCACTGACGCGACGTTTCGTGACGACAATATCGGTTGGCTGCGGGGCAATGGCAGGATGAATCTCCATTGAGGTCATCGCCCCTTGCAGTGGAGACTGCCGTTGTTTGATGGTGGAGAAGGACTTGTTGTTCGGGCTAATTTCGGGGTAGCCGGGGCGAAAGCCCACGACGACGTAGATGACCGGGATCGATGCGGCCCGAGCGGCGGTGATGGCCGTGTTTATGGTGGTGAGGAAGTCGCCCGTTTGTGCGAAGCGGGTGACAATTCCTGCCTGCACATCCATCACTAAGAGAGCCGTCTGCGAATGGGCACGAGGATCAGACAACGATTCATCTTTCTGTTTCTAGCGGTATGTTCACAGAGAGATTCCTCTGGGCAAACTGCTCAATGGCGGCAATCACCTCCCCAAATTCCTGCCCTTTGTCGGTGAGATGATACTCGACGCGAGGCGGGATCTCCAGGAAAGCTCGGCGCTGCACAAACCCCAGCCCTTCCAGTGCCCTGAGCCGTTGGGTCAGTGTTTTCGAGCTGATATGGCCCATGAGGGTTTGTAGTTCGGTAAAGCGTTTTGGACCACGCAAGAGATTAATGATAATCAGCAGAATCCAGGCATCGCCAATCAAGCGAATGGCACGCCCCATGGGAGTGGTCGCACACGCCTCGGGCATTTCAGTTGGCTGTTCCTGATCAGATGTATTCATAAGTGCCAGTATAGCATATGTACTTGCACTATCACCATTGACAAATTGCAGAAGAAGCGCTATAGTCACTACGCAACTTACTAATCGTTAAGTAAATAACTGCCAGAGAATGAGAAACCTAGACTTGAACACCATGAAGAAAACTCTAGATGAGGAGAGCCGTCTACCTGGCGGAGATCGCGAAACCCGGCAACAGATTCTCGAAGCGGCTCGGGAACTCTTCCTCTCCAGGGGGTATAAAGGCGTTTCCATGAAAGAGGTCGCCGAGGCGGTGCAGGTCACCTCGGCAGCCCTGTACTATCACTTTCCTGGTGGCAAGCAGGACCTCTTCTTCAACATCATCCAGATGATGCTTGAGGACTGGGCGCAGGGAGCGCTCCTGGCGACCGCGCAGGCGCAAGGGCTGCACGAAGGACTGACCCGGCTGACTCGATACCTGCTTACGCTGCCCATCGACCGCTTTTCGCTCCTGGCGCGGGATATTCACGAAAATGTGCTCGATCGTGAAACTCAGCGCGTGGCGCTGGAGCGGTTGCAACATGTTTTTGTCCAGCATGTGAGCGACCTGTTCCAGCAAGCCATGGATGCCGGTGAAATCTCCTACGCGATCCCGGCCGGCGTGCTGGCGACCATGTACGAAGGCATGAGCATCTCGCTGCTGCGCAATCAATACCTGGCCATTGGAGGAACCGAGCGCTACGACGCCGGGCAGTTAGCGGGCTTTGTCGTCTCGGTCCTGCTCAGGGGCATTGCTGTCAGATGATGTCACCCTGAGCGCAGCGAAGGGCCTGCGCGATAGGCACCGAGATCCTTCGCTGTGCTCAGGATGACCTCACCGGCTGTGGTCGGAAATTCTTCAATGATCATATATAGAGGAGTTCGTTATGTCCTTTCTCGCGAGGCTCAGCCTCAAGAATCGCAGTCTCATCGCGCTCGCCACAATCGCTATTTTACTGATTGGCGCCTTCGTGATCCCGACACTTAAACAGGAACTGTTCCCCTCACTGGATTTTCCTGCCGTGTCAGTGGTAACGGTGGATGCTGGAGCATCGCCCACCATCGTCGAGCATGATATCACCAATCCCCTGGAGCAAAGCATTCAGGGCATTGCCGGTATTCAACAGATGACCTCCTACTCGAACCAGGGAGTCTCGATTATTGTCATCGAGTACAACTTCGGCACCGATATCAACCAGGCCAGTCAGACGCTGACTCAGCATCTCAACCAGGCGCAGGCGAGCCTGCCCTCCGGCGTCACGCCCCAGGTCCAAACCTTCAGCGTCAACTCTCTGCCGATCATCCAGCTTGCCGTCACATCCTCCGAGGACCCAGTCGCCCTGGCTGCTCAGGTCAAACAGGAGGTGGTACCCGTCCTGCAAGGCATCGACGGAGTGGCTAACGCGAGCGTGACCGGCGTGGAGCAGCAGATCGTGACGGTGACGTTGGATCTGAAAAAGGTGCAGGCCGCCGGGCTAACGGTGAGCCAGATCGAAGGCGTGCTGCAGGCCAATAACCTGACCCTGCCAGCTGGTCAAATCACTTCAAACGGGCAGACGCTGCCCATCCAGGTCGGCAATACCTTCACCTCCCTGAATGCTCTCAAGAAACTGGTGGTGGGCGTGTCTTTGCCAGGCACCGCGACCACAACGGGAACCAGCGGCGCCTCGCCGCTTCCCACCGCGACGCAGGCATCGGGGGTCGCGCCCACACCAATCACGCTGGGGCAGGTCGCGACAGTCGAGCAGACCCTAGCCCCTTCGACCTCTATCACGCGCACCAACGGCCAACTCAGTATCGGCATCGCCATCACTAAAACGAACGATGGCAACACCGTCTCCATCTCGCAGGCTATCCAGAACAAGCTCTCGTCGCTCCAGAATACGCTGGGACATGGTGCCAGGATCTTCGTAGTCTTTGACCAATCCCCGTTCGTGCAAAGCTCAGTGGATGGGCTGGTCTCGGAGGGATTGATCGGCGCGGGTTTCGCCATCCTGGTGATCCTCGTCTTCCTGCTCTCGCTGCGCTCGACCCTGGTCACAGCCGTCTCCATTCCGCTGTCGGTCGTGATTGCCCTCATCGGGCTGTGGGTGGGCCAGCTCTCGCTCAATATTCTGACGCTGGGAGGATTGACGATCGCCATCGGGCGCGTGGTTGATGACTCCATCGTGGTGCTAGAAAATATCCAGCGCCACCTGCGGCAGGATATCGGAGCGGAGAAGCGCTCGACCATCACCGGCGCGGTACGCGAGGTGGCGGGCGCCGTCACCGCCTCCACGTTGACCACCGTGTCGGTTTTTCTGCCCATCGCCTTCACAGGCGGCTTCGTGGGCGAGCTATTCAGCTCGTTCGCGGTTACAGTAACAATTGCCTTGCTGGCTTCGCTCTTCGTGGCGCTCACCATTATCCCGGTGCTGGCCTACTGGTTCCTGAAAGTGCCAGAGGCGCAGGAAGCGCCTGCACAAGCGGTGCAGCAGAAGATGACCCTGTTGGAACGAGGGTATATACCGGTGGTACGCTGGGTGACAGCCCATCGTCTCATCAGTGTAGTGGGCGCGCTGGTCATCTTTTTCGGTTCAATCGCCCTGGTGCCGAGCCTGGGAACCAACTTTTTCGACCAATCCAGCCAGAACACCTTCACAATCACACAAACCCTGCCGGCAAGCACCAGCCTACAACAAACCGACCAGGCAGCCCGCAAGATCGAAGCGGTGCTTGCCAGCGTGCGAGGCGTGCAAACCTACCAGGTGACAATTGGCTCAAGCGGGTCTGCCGCCAGTTCGTTCAGTGGAGGGAGCGGGTCGAACAGCGCCAGCTTTGCCGTGACGACTGATCCAAACGCCGACCAGGTAGCCCTGCAGCAGACCATTCAGGACCGCTTGAATCGGCTTTCTGGTGTGGGAACTGTCACGCTCAGCGCTTCAAACCAGGGGTTTAATAGCTCCAATCTGGCCGTGAATGTGCAGGCGTCCGACGATCAAACGCTCAGGGCCGCGACGCAAATGGTGCTGAACGCCGTCAAACAGGCGCCCAACACAACCGATGTGAACAGCAATCTCGCCGACGCGTCCCCGCTGATCAACGTACAGGTCGATCCGGCGAAGGCGCTGCTACACGGCTTGACGGCTGCGCAGGTTGGCCAGGAACTGCGCACGGTCTATAGCGGGACAACCGTTACCAGGGTCACGCTCGGTGGGACGCAGGAAGACGTGAATATCCAGCTTGGCACGCCCGCCACCACCGTAGTGGGGATGCAAGACCTGCTCATTCCGGGACCAACAGGCAACGTCAGGCTGGGGGACGTCGCCACGGTCACGCAGGCCTATGGGCCGCCCCAGATCACCCACCTGGGCGGGGTACGCACCGCGACGGTGAGTGCGACCATAACGAGTTCCAATATCGGGGCCGTCAGCCAGAATGTGCAGCAGCGCATCAATAAGCTGAACCTGCCCGCTGGGGCCAGCGTGTCGTTGGGCGGCGTGACCGCCAGCCAGTCGCAGGCCTTCTCAGGTCTCCTGCTCGCGCTGCTCATCGCCATCCTGCTGGTCTACCTGGTGATGGTAGCCACCTTCCGCAGCATTATCCAGCCGCTCATCCTGCTGGTGTCGATCCCGTTCGCGGCCACCGGCTCGATCCTGCTGCTGCTAATCACGCATACCACGTTGGGCGTGCCGGCCCTGATTGGCCTGCTGATGCTGGTGGGCATCGTCGTCACCAATGCCATCGTGCTGCTCGACCTGGTAAATCAATACCGGGCAAAGGGACTGGATGCCAGGGCTGCCGTGATCGAGGGAGGCCGCCGTCGCCTGCGACCGATCCTGATGACGGCTATCGCGACGATCCTCGCTCTGCTGCCGATGGCACTGGGGCTGAGTAAAGCGGGCGTCTTCATCGCCGGGCCGCTCGCCGTCGTCGTCATCGGTGGACTGACCACCTCGACTATCCTGACGCTGCTGCTGGTGCCAACACTCTATGTGATCGTCGAGGATATCCGGGGACGCTTTGGTCGCAGACGCGCGCCCGCGCCCTCCGTGCCACCTGCAAGTGGGAAAGACCTGGAATCCAGGAGTACAGGCGAACAGGTACAAGAAGCCGAGGAGCAGCGCACTCCTTCGTTTGTCGAGGAGCAAGCAGAACCGGCTCTGCTTGCAACTCCGTTAGTTATCGAACAGACCGAATCGGCTCCAAATCGGAGCAAAGCGCTGCTTGGACTGACACTGGCTCTCATCGCCCAGGAGGCACAACTGCCAGAGGCCGATCCACAGATTCTAGCAACCCTGTCGTCTGCTTCCAGTGGGCGCTATCCGCAGACGTGGAGCGAGGAGCAGATCGGGAGGGCTGTCGCTCGCGATCTCCTCGAGCCACTGTCCATCGAGCTTCTGGCTTCCTCTACCAGCAATGGACGAGGACATGCTATAGAGCAAGGAGAAGAACTATGACAGACGATACAGCAGAAATCAACGTCGGCTCACTTGCGCCGGATTTTAGCCTCGAGTCCAACGAGGGGACAATGATTCGTCTCTCCGAGTACCGGGGACGCTCGAACGTCGTCCTGTACTTTATGCGTGAATTGAGGAATTGATGGGAGAGGTGGAGCAATTGCAAACGCCCACATAGTAACTCGTAGGAGGAGGAAATCCAGCTATGACCCAGACACAAGAAGACTTCGCGACTCCCACGTCCGAAGAGACGATCCAGCGCGTCGCCGAGCGGATGCGGGAGCGCAATTCGGCATTTAGGGAAGAAAAAAAATGGTGGCTTGTCACGCGCTATGACGATGTAGTGAAACCGATCTTGACAACAAATATCACTCTTTGAGAAAGCAAGAAAGTTTGCGTTCATCTTTAGAGAAGACTGGTAGAGTATATATATCGTCATCTCGACTATTCTCGGCCTCTTAATCATTGTAGCCATCGTGGGAGCTAGCGTGTTTCATTTCTGGTGAGCAAGAACGCAGGACTTTACATTAACCTTTCCTCGTTCATTTTCGATGATCAAACACAGCTTTCATGAGCTTTTCGCCGGAGGTGTCGTTTTCGCAGTAAGCGCACCCTCAGAAAAGATGTCAAAGGTTGCTCACGATACCTCGACTAAAAAGAGCGAACAAAGTCTGGTTTCTCAGGCACAGCAAAGCCTTGTGCAGCCTGATATGCCTCCTTCCCACCTATGAGGAAACTGATACATCCTCACCCGGAAAGCAGTGAAATCGATCCTGTGATTACTCCTGGACAAGCCCAAGGCCCATTCGAATATACGTGGCCAACACTTCCACCGGAAAAGTTTACCTCGGGACGCTGGTATCAAGTCTCAGGAAATCGACGAAATGTACGACTTCTGGTCGCCCGGACTGAACGTGAAGCATGGGGTAAATTGCACGGAATGGCCCTTCTCTTCGATTGGTAGTCCTGATCATGCTATCATCGGCTCCAGCCTGAATGGTCTGCTGCAAACATCCCTGCGCGGTCGTCGCTGCATTGTCTACAATTCCGATGTTTATGTACAACCCTCTGAGCATTACCGGGTTTGCCCTGATGTGACGGTGAGTTGCGATCAACGCGACCGAGGGGCACAGGAAGTCATCCGCTATCCCTTGCTGGTGGCAGAGGTTTTCTCGCCTACTACCGAAGCGCGTGACCGAGGCCAGAAGTCCTTGCAGTACCGCTCCTGCCCAAGCATCCAGGAATACCTGCTGATTAGTTCTGAGTTTCCCCTCGTCGAAGTCTTCCGCCGCGAGAAACAGGGGTTTTGGTCGCTCTACACCCTCGGGCTCGGCGATACCATCGAACTGAGCAGCCTCGGTCTGCGCTTCCCGGTTGCCGAGGTCTATCTGAATACCTCGTTTCTGGAAGAGGGGAACGGGTGAGGCTGATGAACTTCAATCGGCTTAGACACTTGTTAGATAGTCCGCAATCATACTATTCATAGCCCTTATCAAAGGATTGATTGCCATCTAATGCTTTGCTTGAAGCCAGCAATCCTACATCCCGACCCTGGGCCTATACTGGATCGCCTCCGCAATATGGTTCGCCGCAATCGTCTCGCTCCCGGCCAGATCCGCAATCGTCCGCGCCAGCTTCAACACTCTATGGTACGCCCTCGCTGACAGGTGCAACTGCTGGGTGGCGGCTTTCATCAGCTTTTCGCCGGAGGTGTCGGTTTCGCAGTAGGTGCGCACCTCGTTGGGGCCCATTTCGGCGTTGCAGGTCAGGCGCGTGCCGCTGAAGCGCTGCAACTGGCGTTCGCGGGCGGCCTGCACGCGCTTGCGGATCGTCTCCGAGTTTTCGACCTGGCGTTTGTCGGCCAGTTTTTCGTAGTCGACGCGCGGGACTTCGACGTGGATGTCGATGCGATCGAGCAGGGGACCGCTGATGCGTTTCTGGTAGCGCGCGATGGACATGGCCGAGCAGGTGCATTCTTTGACGGGGTCGTTGAAGAAGCCGCAGGGGCAGGGGTTCATGGCGGCGATGAGCATGAAGTTGGCGGGATATGTGATCGTGCCCTGGGCGCGCGAGATGGTGACGACTTTGTCTTCGAGGGGCTGGCGCAGGACTTCCAGCACGTTCTGGCCGAATTCGGGGAGTTCGTCGAGGAAGAGCACGCCGCGATGGGCCAGGCTGATCTCGCCCGGGCGCGGGATGCGGCCACCTCCTACCAGGCCGGCGTGACTGATGGTGTGGTGAGGCGCGCGGAATGGGCGCTGCAGCATGAGCGGGATGTCCGATGGCAGCATGCCGCTGACGCTGTAGATCTTCGTGACCTCTAACGATTTGTCGATGATCATGCGCGGCATAATGGAAGGTGTGGAGCGCGCCAGCAGGGTCTTGCCCGATCCCGGCGGCCCGCTCATGAGGATATTGTGCCCGCCGCTGGCTGCCACCTCGAGCGCGCGTTTGACGTGTTCCTGGCCGCGCACCGCAGCCATATCCTGGCCGTAGAAGACCGTGTCGGCGTAGTCGAGCAGGTGAGGATCGGGTATGTACGGCTCGATATGGTGGTCGCCATTGAGGTGCCCTACGAGCTGGCCCAGCGTCTCGACGGGGTAGATGTCCACCTCGCGAATCAGGGCCGCCTCCATGGCATCTGCTGCCGGCACAAAGACGGTTTTGACGTGCTTCTCGCTCGCCAGGGCGACCATGGGCAGGATGCCGTTGGTGTGCCGCACCGTGCCGTCCAGCGACAACTCACCCAGGAACAGGCACTGCTCGAGCAGGTCGTCGCGATTGATCTGCTCCGACGCTATCAGTATCCCTATGGCTATAGGAAGGTCATAGGCCGGGCCTTCTTTGCGCAGATCGGCGGGAGCAAGGTTGACGGTGATGCGTTTGTAGGGGAAAAGGCAGCCGCTATTCTTGATGGCGGAGCGCACCCGTTCCCTGGATTCGTTGACGGCGGCGTCGGGCAGGCCGACGATGGTGAATGCCTGAAGTCCATTGGAGAGGTCAATTTCTACTTCAACGAGCGCCCCCTCTAGCCCGATGACCGCGCAGCTCTGTACCTTTGCCAGCATGGTGACTTCCTCCTCACATATTTGCATGCATTATGCATGAGTTCGGAGGAAAATGCAATAGTTTCCACTTAATATCTGATGACTTGCAACGGTACTATTCTTGTGCCAGATCAGAATCCGGCACTCCATTCAGGAGTACCCCGCTGAGGTCTACCTCACTCAGATCCACGCCGGTCAGGTTGACCCCGCTCAGGTTGGCTCCAACGAAATTGGCCCGGTCTAGCCGCGCCCCGCTCAGATTGGCCTGACTCAGGTTGGCGCCGCTAAGCCAGGCCCCGAACAGGCTGACCACACCCAGGTCCGCGCCGGTGAGATCGGCTCCGCGCAAATCAGCCTGGCTCAGATTGGCCTCGCTCAAGGCAGCTTGACTGAGGTCGGCGCCACACAGATTGGCAACGCTCAGGTTGGCCCCGGAAAGATCCGCCTCGCCAAGGTTCGCTCCACTCAGCCGGGCATGGCTCAGGTTGGCCTGGATCAAGATGGTTCCGAAGAGGGTCGCCCCGTTCAAATTGGCTCCTGAGAGATCCGCTTTTGTGAGGTCAGTTTCACGTAAATTCGCTCCCGAGAGATCCGCCTCTGTGAGCAGGGCCCCTGGCAGGTTGAGATAGCTCAGGTCAACACCTTTGAGATTCAGACCTCGAGCATCCAGCTTTTCGGATGCTCCTATCATGCCAAGAAGTTGCTCCACATCTCTTCTTGTGAGAGGGGTGTCCTCTCTGCCGGGGCCGGTATCAGGGTCAGTACTCATGTAGTCCTCTTTCGATCCTTTGACAGGAGCTTTCCCCTTTTGCTTCTACTAACGCGGCATTCGGTTCATATTCACGACACAAGTCAGTATAGCATAAGCATCTTATCCGCCGAGGAAACCGCCGAGGATCGCGTCAAGACAGCCATCTGCAAGGCCCTCCGACAACGCTTCCCGTCCGCGCCTGGTTGCAAGCATGCCAATTAAGAGCAACAGGAAGAGGACAACGACCATTCCGCCGGCTACATATGTGAAGACCAGGCGCACTCTGCCGGAGGTGAGAGCCACACCGATGAATGGCCCGGCAAGCAGTGCCAGGACGAGCAAGAGACAGCCGCATCCGCGCAGCCTGGACCCTGGTCGCCTGGGTCGTCGCCTGGCCTGCGGCAGGGAAACAGGCCCCATCCCGCCGGCTAGATAGCCAGCAGCCAGGCCGGCAAGCAGCGCATCATCTTGCGCTTGCGTTGGCGCCTGCGCGTAGGGCGGTGGAAATCCGGGCTGCGCTCCGGCAGAATACTGGCCCGGCGCGACCGTTGGCGGCGCGCTCACCTGCATGCCGCAGGCAGCACAGAATACTGCGCCTGTCGCCAGCGCTTGCCCACAGTTGGTGCAGAAATGCTGCGGCGGCTGATTGTCCATTGGCCTCCCTCCTGGCGCTCAGCGCCCTCAGAACGCGGATTCCCTTGCTTCGAGAGGCAGCATACCATACATAAGTTCGCTTGTATAGCTGTGCTAGTCGAATACGATATATGCAAACAAGAGTAGGGCCCGGTTTACCGCGGCCACCGCCGATTGATCGGCCAGTCCGATGGATGATATGCTGCCCGCATTTCTTCGTTACTCTGCATGATCGGCCTGCTCCTGCCCCTGCAACCCCTACTGATCGCCGCCCTCGTCCCGCCGTCGCGACCACGCCTCCCGGCCATCCTCGACCGTCGCTGCACTCGCCGCCAGCCTGACGCGGCGAAGCTCCTGGAAATTTACCGCTCAAAATGAGCGGTAAATGATCATCGGTACCTGCCTGAAGCCGCTTCTCAGGCGGATTTAGTGGGCCCAAAAAATTCTTTCTGGACCGCCAGTATTTTTATAAGTCCTCTCCCGGCAGCCACAAAGCTGGCAGCAAGATAATCATAGAGTTGAACCCGATTGGCTCTTCGTCGGCTGATCGGTCATTGCAAGAATTGCTGAAAAACCCATAGGGCCCTATTCTTGTCTGATGGTCGTTTGCCCACAACTGTTTCATACACCCGGCCGAGTAACATTCCATGCCCGGCAGATTGTGGTGATAGAATACGAGAAAGTGTCGTGTTATAGCATATAAGGATTAGCCATGAGCGTAGATTTTGCGGCGTTGAGTGCGGAAGATTTTTGCTACCTGACAACGACGGGGCGCGTGAGCGGGCGGCCGCACACGGTTGAAATCTGGTTTGCGATCCAGCAGGAGACGCTGTATATACTTTCGGGCGGCGGGGACCGCTCGGATTGGGTGAGAAATGCGCTGCGACAGCCACGGGTTTCGATCAGGATCGATCAGACGACGCTTGCGGCTCATGCGCGATTGATACGGGACGGCGAAGAGGACGCCTTAGCGCGAAAGTTGCTTTTCGAGAAGTATAACGCGCCGGATGAAGACCTGGAGGAATGGGCGCGCGATTCTTTGCCGGTGGCGTTTGATATTGTGGATTGAATCTTCCCTACGTTACTCTCACTTTCGCGAGGCTGGGGACGAGGGCCAGGATGATCAGCGTGGCGAGGATGCAGGCGGCGCCGCCAGAGACGACGGAGAGGACGGGATTGAAGATGCCGGCGACGAGACCTGATTCGAACTGGCCGAGCATGGGGCCGCCGACGACGAACATGGCGTAGACGGCGCTGATGCGCCCGCGAAATTCGTCGGGGGTAGTGAGCTGGACGACGAGGCCGCGCAGGATCATGCTGACCATGTCGGCGGCGCCGGAACCGGCCAGGAAGACGACGCCGAGCCAGACGGGCGATGGGAAGAGCCCAAAGGCGATGATGCTCAAACCCCACACGATGACGGCCAGCGCGACGCCGAGGCCCTGGCGCCTGACGCGCACGACCAGGCCGGTGAAGGGCGCCATGACGACCGCGCCGAGAGGGGTGGCGGCCTGCAGGATGCCGAGGCCCTGCGGGCCGATGTGGAGGATATCGTTGGCGTAGATCGGCAGCAGGGCGCGTGGCGAGCCGAAGAAGGTGGCGAAGAAGTCCAGCGAGAGCACGGCCAGAATGATCGGGTGGGCACGCAGGAAACGCATGCCATCCACCAGCGCGGGTACGCCGCCCTGAGCGCGCTTTTCGGGTGGGACGCGCGGCACCGCCATGAGCAGCAGCGAGCCGATTACGACGAAGTAGGAGATGACATCGAACCAGTAGGTGTTGGCGACTCCCAGCCAGGCGATGGCAAAGCCACCGGCCGCCGGGCCAGCGATGAAGCTGAACTGCATCATGACGGTGTTCAGCGAAAGCGCACTGGCCATTTCATCGCGCTTCACCAGGCTGGGGACGATAGCCTGGCGCGTGGGGTATTCAAAGGCGGAGACACTGGACGAGATCAGCACGACCGTGTAGATGATGACGAGATTGATCACGTGGAAAATGGTGCAGAGCGCCAGGGCCGCGGATGTGGATGCCAGGACTACCTCGATGATAAGCAACATTTTGCGGCGATCGAACATATCCGCCAGGACGCCTCCAACGAGCGAGAAGACCAGGCGCGGGATGGCCTGCACCAGCCCGATCAGTCCCAGGGCGACAGGGTTATTGGTCAGCAGCAGCACCTGCCAGGCGACGGCCACGACCTGCATCTGCGTTCCGGTTGAGGAGATCAACTGACCCCAGAAGAGCAGCGCATAGTTGCGGTTGAGGAGGACGCGCCAGGGGCCGCGTGTGCGTCGAGTGCGCCGGGCGGATTGAGCAGTGACGGCTTCCACGAGGGCGGGCGAGGCCGGCTCAAGGGGCTGGTCGAGGCCGGCATCTTTCGAGGGATCGGTCTTCATGCGCTACGCTTCGGAGCCGATCACCGGCAAGACGATCACTTCCTGCCCTGATTTGAGCGAGATGGCGGGATCATTGGAAGATGTGACGAGCTGGTTGTTGACGAAGATACTGAACTGCTTGCGCACAAGGCCATTTTCGCCGCAGAGCTGCTTCCAGATAAGGGGGTATTCTTGCTCTAAGAGGCTGAAGAGTTGCTGGATGGTTCCAGCGTTCAGCAGGAGCTGGCTCTTGCCTTCGCTGTACGCGCTCAACGTGGAAGGCAGGCGCAGGATTACCGATGATTTTTCTTGCTCGTGCATGGATTTTTCGCCAGTTATCAATATATTGAGTTTTATCAAAGTATAGCACAGATTCTTGCAATGTCGATAGTTTCACCAACGGATTGCGCCAGGCGCGCTCCCGATTGCAATAATTGGCGCACCAGGGCTGTGGCAGCTCCCTGTGTATAATCGCGTCCGAGGATGCCGCTTTGTTGCAGCAGGTCGTCTGCGGATGGGGGTGTGGAGAAGGAATTGGGCTGGCCGGTCGCCTGAGAGAGGGCATCGCTGCCGGTGGGGGCCAGCAGCAGCACCTGCACGCCGCGCCGCGCCGCCTCCAATGCTTCTTGCAGCAGGGCGAGGTTACCGGGGCCGAGGGGCATGGGACAGACGATCAATACTGCTACCTGCGACAGGCGAGTGCGCACCCGCTCCTGGACTTGCGGCGAAATGGGTGTGTAGGGCTGCTCGGTAATCACCTCGTGGGCCAGGCGCAGCGCCAGGGTGTGGTCGCTATCGCCAATGTTCAGGGCGCCCGCGCTGAATGGGATATGGGCATCGGCCAGCGCGCGCATCAGCACTTCGCCGGAGCCGCCGCCGGCCATGACGTGCACACGCGGCGCGGCGACTTCCTGGCCGTTGCCGGGCGAGAGCGAGTCGCCGGGGGGCAGGACGCTGAGGTGCTGCGCGCCGCGCAGGATGCCTACCTGCACATTGACGCCGTAGACGCGCTGCAGCAGGTGCGGCTCAAGCACCTCGGCGGGTCCCGCGTCGGCCACCACGCCGCGCTGGAAAAGGACGAGGCGCGGGAAGTAGCGAGCCGCGAGGTTCAGGTCGTGCATGGCGGCGATCACCGTGACGCCCGTCTCACGGTTCAGGCGCTGCACGCGTTCCAGCACGTCGATCTGGTAGCGGATGTCCAGGTGCGCCGTGGGTTCGTCGAGCAAGAGCAGCGTGGGCTGCTGCGCGAGCGCCATAGCGATGATGACGCGCTGCCGCTCACCGCCGCTCAGCTCGTTGTAGATGGCGTGAGCCTGTTGCTCGATATCGGCGGCACGCATGGCATCCTGCACGATACGCACATCCTCGTGCGTCAGATTGCCGAGCAGGTTGAGATAGGGCGTGCGACCCAGGCGCACCATCTGCTCGACGGTGAAGGCAAACGGGACGGGCAGTTCCTGGGGAACGACAGCAACAAGGCGGGCCATGCCGCGCCGGCCCCATGCCCGTACGTCTCGCCCATCGAGCAGAATAGTGCCCTGCTGCGCCTGAAGCACGCCGCTTATGAGGCGCAGCAGGGTTGTTTTGCCCGAGCCATTCGGTCCCAGCAGCCCCACCATTTCGCCTTTGCGGACCGTGAGTTGCACGTCGTACAGGAGCGGGCGGTGTCCATAGCCGAAGGTGATAGCGCGGATATCCAGCAGGGGGGGTGCGTTGTTGTCACCGGGCGCAATGAATTGCGCCCCTACGTTGTTTACCATCGGTACATCCGTTTGCTGTTTCTGAGGAGGAACAGGAAGAAGGGCGCGCCGACGAGGGCGGTGAAGACGCCGACGGGCAGCACGGTGGGCGCGATGACGACGCGCGCGAGCAGGTCGGCGAGGATGAGGAAGGTTGCGCCGGCCAGGGCCGAGGCGGGCAGCAGCAGGCGATGGCGCGGCCCAAGCAGCAGGCGCATGGTGTGCGGCACAACCAGGCCGACGAAGCCGATCAGCCCACTGACCGAGACGGCAGCCGCCGTCAAGAGCGCGCCGACCATGATGACGAGCAACTTATAGCGCTCGACGCGCAGGCCGAGGTAGGCCGCGCTTTCTTCGCCCAGGGCGAAGGCATCGAGCGTGCCCGAGAAGAGCAGCGCACAGGCAAAGCCCGCCAGGATAATGACGCCGACGACGAGCACCGGCGTCCAGGTGACGACGGCGATGCCGCCCGAAAGCCAGCTAAAAAGGCCCTGCAGGCCAAACTGGATGCGCGGGCTCAGCGTCAGCAGCAGCGTTTGCAGGGCCACCAGCACGGCATTGATGACAACCCCGGCCAGCAGCAGGGTGACGACGGGTGTCTGGCCTCCGACGCGCGCTATGGCGTAGACGAACAGCACGGTGAGTATGGCGCCCGCGAAGGCCAGCACGGGAGTCAGAGGGAAATAGGCGCCGTAGATAGTGTCGTAGGGCAGAATAAAGGCGATGGCAGCGCCGAGGGCCGCGCCGGAAGAGGTGCCGATCAGGTACGGGTCGGCCAGCGGATTGCGCAGCATGCCCTGGAAGAGTACTCCCGCGACCGAGAGCGCCATGCCGACCAGGCCCGCCGCGATGACGACGGGCAGGCGCAGTTGCAGGATGATCGATGCGGTACTCGGGTCCCACCAGCGCGCGAAGTGAAACAGGCCCGTCGCATTCAGCAGTATCTGCGCGATGGCAGAGACCGGGATGGATATCGTACCGAAGCTGACGCCCAGAAAAATCGCGGCAAGCAAGGCAATGCCGAGCCCCGCCAGCATGAACGGCGCCGGTAAGGCCTGGATGTTCGCGCGAATGGTTTTCAGTTGTACCGATGATTTCATATCGGATATTTTACACCGTACCGCTGCAATATGCGGGCAGAGAGCCACTGAATTGCTGCGGGTGGATGATCTGGGCCAGGCATTGGAGCCCCTCCACCAGGCGAGGGCCGGGCCGGCCGATCAGGTTAGGGTTGATGCGGTAGACCTGGTGCATTTGCAGCGCGGCGATGCTGCCCCAGTTCGGGCGCTTGTAGACAGCGGCGACGTTGCCGCCGTAAGCGGGATCCTCGGTCAAGATGATGTACTGTGGATTGGCGCTGATGATCGCTTCATCCGTGACCTGGGGGAAGCCGCCGCCACTGGTGTCGCCATGGAAGACGTCGATGCCGTTGGCGTCCTGCACAAGTTCGTCGCCAAACGAGCCGCCGCCGAAGACGTACGGCTTGCCCGGCGTGCTGTCGTCGAGCTCGATCATCACCTTCGGGGCAGTCGTGCCCGAGACGGCCTTTTTGACCTGGCCGATCTGCTGCTGCAACTGGTTCACCAGGGCGGTCGCGGTTGATTGTGTGAAGGACAGGCGGCCCACCGTCAGGATTTCTTGCAGCACCAGGGTGAGATTCCCGGCGGGCAGATCGACGACATCGAGCCCCACACTCTGCAACTGGGCATCGTATTGTTTTGTATCCTGGCCGTAACTCAACACAAGATCTGGCTTGAGGTGTACTATCTGCTCGACATTGTACTTGCCGTTGGCGTCCGATACTTTCGGCAGCGAGGTCAGGTCGGCAGGGTAGTTGGTGTAGTAGTCGATGCCGACGACGCGCTTTTCCAGGTGCAGTGAGCCGAGCATCTCGCTGATGTTGGGCACCAGCGATACGATACGCTGGGGCGCGCTCGATGGGAATACGATCGGTTTGTCGTAGGCGTCCTGGGTCAAACCGGACAGCGTCGCGGTTGCTGTGACGCCGGAAGTGGGCGTTGACGCGGTGCCGGTGGAAGCCTGTCCGCAGCCCACGAGCAGCAATACGAGAAGGGATACGAGAGACAACAGGAGACGGGACGAGATGACATTGGAGCGCATCTTGCAAAACCTCCGAGACATACAAAGCTCGCTGTCACCCCGCGTGGGATTAGAGGTCAACCAGGAGTCACTTGCCCGGCAATTGCCAGGCGGTGGCGATAGATGTCCCGGCGGCTCGCTCTCCTCATACGCGAAGGATCAAGAGCAACGTCACCGGGCAGGTCTCCTGGCTTCTGGTTACTAATGCCTCTCATCTCGCCTTCCCATCCAGTCGAGGACAGTGACTCGGGTTTGCACTTATGTCGAAGCAGGGCTAACATAAGTACAGAGATGAGCGACTCACCAGTTACAGTAGCGCGACTGCATCGGATTTGCACCGACTTCCCTATTCTGCCTGAATAACCACGTAGATACGTGAATATGTCAGGCCACCCGGCGAACACAATAAGGATACAACAGTAGTATAACTGAACTTCCGTACAGTTGACAAGAAGCGCGCACAGGACGATACTACAACGTAATACAGCAACACTCAAAGACGAGCCAGAACTATGCGTTTACATATCTTCTCACGCGTTTAGAATATACTTTAAAGGATCCCTGGTAGATGGCCACTGAACAAAATTTTTTCCGGCAGGTGATGGGCCAGTTCGCGACCGGCGTCACAATTGTCACGACCCAAACCGGCGAGGGGCTTTCCGGGCTGACGGTCAATTCATTTACCTCCGTCTCGCTTGACCCGCCCCTTGTGCTGATCTGCATTGATCTGAAAAGTCATACACTGCCCTACCTGCGCTCAAGTGGCTCTTTCGCGGTGAATTTCCTGACGAAAGACCACGAGGAGCTATCTCGCTGTTTCGCGATAGCCTCAAGCGAGCGCAATGCATACTTCTGCAACGCCTCTTACCACGTGGCGGCGACGGGTTCACCGGTCCTGGACGGCGTACTGGCCTTCGTCGATGCTCGCATAGTCGCAGAATACCCGGGTGGGGATCACGCGATTTTCCTGGCCAGGGTCGAGGCGATGGGGACAGACGGCAGGGTGCTGTTCCTGAATAAGGAGGGCAAGGCGCGCAGCACCCTCACCGAATGGCATGACAGTTCATCGAACAATATATATGCGCCTCTTTCATCAGAGGCAAAAGAGCCGCTGGCATATTACCGGGGGAAATATCGCCACCTGGCCGGCGACTACGTCACTCCTAGCCTGGCAGCCAGTTATGAGAAAGAATACCGGTGACACTTTCCCGCGAGCGATAGAGTCGCAGGCGGATGATCGGGCCGGCGGCACAATTCTCCCCGATGGCGTGGTCTACGCTGATCGTGCGTCAGCCATAGCAGCCCTGCAGCAGCGCATTCGCGCCTGCCGCCTGTGCGAGCAGCAGGGTTATATTCCCGCCGCACGCCCGCTCACCAGCGGACGTGCCGGCGACCGCTTGATGGTGATCGGGCAGGCGCCGGGACACCGCTCCGTTGCGAACGGGCGCTCGTTCAGTGGGCCCGGTGGGCGCATACTGCAAAAATGGCTGGAACAGGCGGGATTCCCTCCCGGCTACCTGCACGATCATGCCTACCTCAGTTCGCTGACGCACTGCGATCCGGGACGCAACCCGCGCGGCAACGGCGACAGGCGGCCTTCACCCCAGGAAATCGCGCTGTGCAGGCCATATCTTGATGAAGAACTGCGACTGCTCAAGCCAAAAGTGGTGCTGCTGGTCGGGGCAATGGCGATCGAGGCATTCCTGGGCAAGGTGAAGCTCGAGGATGTGATCGGGACTTACAGGGAACAGGATGGGATGTTACTGCTGCCGCTGGCGCATCCATCGGGTGTCAGCAGGTGGCTGCTCGATCCCGCACACCAGGAGTTGAACCGGCGGGCGCTGGCGATACTGGCAGAGTGGCGGGTAATGTATCAACTCTCCTGATTTATTCTGTGGCTTTCTTATGCATATCATACTCGTGCACGCCCTGCTTGAGGGTGCCGAGGGCCAGCGTTGCGCAGGTAGGGCGGGTCATGACGAGCTCGCGGCCAAGCTGCTCCATGAGGTCTTCGAAGCTCAGGTTTTCGACTTCTTCCGCCGTCATACCCTGCGTCAACTCGGTGACGTAGGATGCGGCGGCGCGGCTGATGGTGCAGCCCTCGCCCTCCCAGTTGACGGCCTCGATTTTGCCGTTGTTATCGAAGCGCGCGTGCATGGTGATGAGGTCCGCGCAGCCGGGATTACCCCCGGTCCGGCTGATGTCGGCATGATCGAGCGGCCCATGATTGCGCGGATTTTCATAGTGATCTAGTAGAAAGTCAATGGCTTCTTGCCGGTCCATAATAGAAGTTTTCCTTTGTATATATCCTGTAAATTGAGGGATGCTTATACCCTCTCCTCTCACGCCATTTGGGCCAGGGCAACTGCAACGGCCTCCACCCGGCACTCACTCCCGCCATTGCTTTGACGATTATGACCTACCCGTATCTTTGTAAGGGCGGGAGTAGGGTGGACGTGGGGTGGAGACCCTTGCGGTCGCCCTGACACTTCCCACTGAGACGCCTGCCTTAACTCGTCCTACGGTTTTTCGATGGGGGCGCGCACCAGGTTGCCCCATTCAGTCCAGGAACCATCGTAGTTGCGGACCTCGGGGTATCCGAGCAGGCGAGTCAGCACGAACCAGGTATGGGCGGAGCGCTCGCCGATGCGGCAGTAGGTGATGACATCGTTGCCGGGCTGGATATCCTTGCCGCCGTAAATCTGGCGCAGTTCTTCCGCCGACTTAAAGGTGCCGTCGGCGTTGGCCGCCGTGGCCCAGGGGATGCTCTTGGCGCTCGGAATATGACCGCCGCGCTGCGCGCCTTCCTGGGGATAGTTGACCATATGGATCAGTTCGCCGGTATACTCCTGTGGGGAGCGCACATCGATGAGGCGGCGATTGGCGTCCTTCAGCCCCTTCATGACGTCTTCGCGATAAGCGCGGTTCGACTCGTCCCTGGGCTGGGCCTTGTAGCTGGTCGACTCGAAATGCGGGATCTCTCTGGTCATCTCGCGACCTTCGGCCTCCCATTTGCTGCGGCCGCCGTTCATGATCTTCATGTTGGTATGCCCAAACATGCTGAAGAGCCAGAAGGTGTAGCAGGCGTACCAGTTGTTCCTATCGCCGTAGAGGACAATGGTCGTATCTTTATTGACGCCCCAACGGCTCATGAGCTTCTCGAAGCCCTGCTCGTCGATGAAGTCGCGAGTGACGGGGTCCTGCACATCGACGTGCCAGTCGAGCTTGATCGCGCCGGGCAGGTGGCCGACTTCGTAGAGCAACACATCTTCATCGGCCTCGATGAGGCGAACCGAGGGATCGTTCAGGTGTTCCGCCACCCAGCTCGTTTCCACGAGTACCTCGGGATGTACGTATCCCGTCGCGGACTGCGCGGTTGATGCCGCGCTTTCTGTTCCAGACATTCTAAAAAACCTCCCAAATAAACTTACATTAGCATGCCAGGGCGTACGTTAGTTAGCCTACCAGGGCGACCGCGAGGGTCGCCCCTACCCTATACGGATGCCCATGCCAGCCCTGCCCGTATAGGGTAGGGGCGACCCTCGCGGTCGCCCTGGCCAGCATTCACCAGTAATAACAAAAGTGACCCGCCTTATATTCTACTCGCCAACTCGGAATTAAGCAAGAGGATATTTCCCGGTACACCGTATCTCCACCTGCCAGCTCTGTCCCGCTTCCAGCACAAGCGGCCAGAGCAGGGTCAGGGAGCTTCCCTGGTGGTTGCGCTCGAAGCCGGCCTCGGAGCCGGTGACGGTTTCGATGGAGAAGCGCCATAGGGTGGTCGGCCGGCTGAGTGAGAAGCCGAGATCCTGGCCTATCCAGGAGTTGCCGATGTGGAACGAGGTGACATCCTGGACCTCGCCGGTACTGTCGAAATGGCTGTTATCGAGGGTTTGACCATCGATGGCGTAGTAGGCCTGGTCGTTTGCTCCGCCGCCGAGCAGGTTGATGTTCCATTCGCAGCCAAAGCGCGTTTGCAGGCGGGTCTGCCCTTTATTCTCGATGGTGTATCGCACTAGCAAAGTCTCCTGACCGAGTGGCAGGAAGAGCGATTTCTTGACTTGCACCGGAACGGGGCTGAGCGCGCCGCCGCGCAACACGACGCCGTCGCGGGTGAGCACGACGGCAAGGCCATCTTCACGCTGTTGCACCTCGGCGAGGTAAGGTTGTTCAACGAAGGTGCCATATTCCTCGTACTTCGCCTGGGAGAAACCGGCTAGGGTTGTACCGGCATCGAAAAAGTGATCGATGAGGCTATGGCGGCGATAGTGATCCACCACAAGATAGCGATCAAGATCTGATTCTTTCACCATCACTGTGGTATGGGGCGATGCCACCTCGTCCCCGGTGGACTGCGATCCGGCTGCCTGCTGATGAGCTACAGCACGACGGCGCTCGCGCTCGAAGTCGCGCAGCACCTGGTGATAGCCTTCCTCGCGGCGCGTCATGACGCAGAGCAGGTTATGCGTGGACCGCCGCATATCCCACTCGAAGAGCGTGCCGCCGCGCTGGGGATCGATGTAGAGATTTTGCAGGTCGCCCTCGAGCAGTAATTCATCCTGGCTGTCGCAGTCGAAGTCGGTGAACTCATAGCGCTGCCAATGTTCCGTTCCCAGCATAGCGACGTCGGCGGCATTTTGCGCCTTGATGAGATGGTGGTAGATGGCGGAGCGCACGTGGCCCATGTAGATGCCACCAAAGAGGCCATGCCAGTAGGTATCGTTGGCCTGCCCTTTCCATAGATCAAGCACGCCAGCCTCCTCGCTTGCGCCGGCCAGGTAGACGGCATCATGCACACGCAGCATCTTCTTATGCTGGTTGTTGACCTCGCTGTAGCGCACCAGGAAGTTCCGCCAGAAGCCGCCGCGCATGAACTGCAGGAGATCGACGCGATGCGCCTCCTCAAGCTCGTGCAGGAGCTTTCCGAAAAAGTAGGATTTCCTGGGGGGCAAAGCCCACTCGGTCATCTCGATGTAGGAAGAAGTGGGGATGTAAATACGTCCCAGGGCGGGATAGGCGCGAGCGTACTCACCTGGCGGCATGGTATGGAGCCAGGCTCGATTTTCCTCGAGCAGCGTGAAAAATTCCTCGACCCAGCCGCCCACGCCATCTTTACCCCAGGAGTAATCGCGCGTGCCAGGCCAGCTTCCGAACTTCTCGCCATCATCGCCCATGACGACGATGCGTTTCGCATCAGATGTGGCTATCTGGCGCAGCGCGCTGATGGTTTCTGCGGCAGGCCGCCAGGGAATGGTGTAGCGCATGACTTTGCTGGTGGCAAATACTTTGACGGTGCTGCCCTGATCTTCGGTGACGTAGTAGCCGTAGAGGTCGCTGTCGTCCAGCCCCACATTTTTGAAATGTACGTCGTCGAGAATCGTCCACGTAATTCCGGCCCGGTGCAGCAGCCTGGGCATATCCGGCTCCCAGACACGTTCGGCAATCCACATTCCTGTTGCATTCGTATCGAAGCGAGCGGCTAGCCAGGTTGATAGGCGATGTACCTGCGCCAGACGGTCGCTATCGGGAATGGAAGGGAAAATCGGCTCGTAGTAGCCGCCGCTCACCATCTCAACCTGGTTTCGTTTGACGAGGGACCCAATGCGCCGCAAGAAGTCGGGATGCGCCTCTTGCATCCAATCCAGCAGAGAGCCGGTGTAGTGAAGCGAGAGACGCACACCAGGGTGGCGCTCCAGCGCTTCGATCATGGGCAGATAGGACTCCTCGTAGACTTGCTCGAACACCCAGGGGAAATTCCCGACCGGCTGGTGATTGTGGATAACCAGGCCGAAGTGGATGCCGTTGTTCTGTGCCATTGTGATAGACCTCAACTGCAATAAAGGTAGCTTTGTAATGCATTCACTATAGCTTAACCAACCAGGGCGGCGCAAGCGCTCGTACACGCAAATCATGGGCTTCCCTTAAATTGATGCCGATTGGGCGCCCCTCGCGGGTGCCATCCAGCGATCGCCGATCGCTAAACACTTGCACAATCAGTATACTCGAGGTTATACTTAGGGCAGGTGGTGTGTAGTTTATCCCCTGTACGCTCGTGCCAGTATCGATTGTCTTCTCCATTACTTTTAGAGGAGGCTTGCTATGCACAAGCTCACACAACGACGTTTTGCTATGCCGCTCATCGTCTCCACGCTCCTGGCCCTCTGTTCGCTCTTGCTGTCAACACCGGCGGCGTTGGCGAGCTCTACGCCCCGGCATGCTTCGCTGGTCGGTCCGAAGCAGTATTACCTTGCCCTGGGGGATTCGCTGGCGTTCAGCTACCAGCCGGATCTCGACTTCAGTCATGGCTACGTCGATGACTTTTTCAGTAATCTGAAAGGCCATGGCGTGCAACAACTGGCGAATATGGGGTGTCCCGGTGAAACCAGCGCAACCATGATTAACGGTGGTTGTCCCTACCCCTTCTTGCGTAAGTATCCCTACATTGGCGCGCAGCTCGCCGCCGCCGTCAGTTATTTACAGAGCCATGCCGGCAAGGTCAGCCCGGTGACGCTAGACATCGGCGCGAATGATCTCCTGCCGGACATCAACACGAGCTCCTGCACTATCAGCTCGACCTTCAGCACCGACCTGGCAAACCTGGATGCCAACCTGACCGGCACGATTCTGCCGCAGCTCAAAGCCGCGCTCACGGTCAACAACGTCGTCACGGGCGATCTCGTGATGATGAATTATTACGACCCATATCAGAACATCTGCCCTGATACGGTGCCGTACCTCCAACAAATCAACCAGCATCTTGCCAGCGATATCTCGGGCTATGGCATCATCGTCAACGTCTTCAACGCCTTTGGTGGCGCGCATGTGCCGAATAAAAACATCTGCACCTACACCTGGATGTGCAGCATCTTCAAGGACATTCACGCCACCACCAGAGGCTACAGCGTCATCGCCACCACCTTCGAGAATGGGACAGGGTATTGACCCGGCCCCATCAGGATCGAGGGACGATGGGCAGCGTGATGTACGAGGCATGTTCGGGATCGTGCAGGATGGCCTGGTGGGCTACGGCCGTCTCGCTATCGGCTCCGAAGGCATGGCCGGTATTGGGATTGCGATCCCAGCGCGGGAAATTGCTGCTGGTAATATCCACGCGGATGCGATGGCCGGCCTTGAAGACGTTGCTGGTGGCCCACAGATCGATGTCGTACTCGTAGGCCCTGCCTGGCTCGATGAGCGAGGGAGCCTCGCCGCGCTCGAAGTTGCGGTAGCGAGCGCGAATGATGCCATCCGTCAGGTTCTGGGCATATCCTCCCGGGTGGACATCGACCAGGCGCGCCACGAAATCGGTGTCGGGTGCGCTCGAAACGGCCCATAGATGCACCGCAATGGGGCCCGTGACCTCCACGTCCTCGTTGAGTTCGGCGGAGGTATAGACGAGCACATCTTCGCGGGCCTCGATCTCGCGCTGGTCGTATGGCCCCGATCGATACTCGGGCGACATGAGCAGTGCGCCGCCGCGCGTCATCACCGGGTCGCCAGGATCGTAGTCGAAATGATCCGAGGTAGGTTCATCACTTTCCGGTGAGCTGGTTAGAAGATAGCCATCGCCGTGCAGTGTGTTGGCGTGACCGTTGCTGTGCAGGTAGTAGAGCGTGTTCACGGCGCGTGCCAGCGGCCATTCCTGCTCGTCGCGCCAGACGTTCGCGCCCATGACGAACAGCTTGATGGGCGCTTCCTTGAGCATGCCGGTATCGATGCCCTTCAGCCAGTGATCGAACCAGCGCACCTGCAGGCTGACAAAGTCCACCTGCAGGTCGATGAAGGCGGCGGAAGAGCCAAAGCCGAAGTTCAACTCGCCGATTGGGTTGGTAAAGCCGCCATGCGACCAGGGACCGATGAGCAACTTGCTCTGGCGGGCCTCAGGCGTCACACCCTGTTCGCGCATGGTGGTGAAGTTTGTGATGGTGTCCTTCAAGAAGATGTCGTACCAACCGCCGACGTTGAGGCTCGGCACTGTGACCTGCTCGTGCTTGCCGGCAATCGTCACCGGCTCGATCAGTCGGTGCGAGCGATCCATGGGATTATCGAAGTTCTCGAAGAACGTCGGGGCCACATCCTGGCGTTTGAGCGGAGCAAATTCGCGCAGGGGCAGCGACCAGTAGCCCATTGTACCCAGTGCATCCATTTCCTCTGCCAGCATGTAGATGGCACGGCCAAGCGTCTGCCGATCATCGCGATGGCGGCGCATCAGCACGTCCAGACCCATCATCAGTTGCCAGGAGCCCCCAACGCCCAGTTCCAGCGCACCACCGCGAAAGTAAAGGCCATTGAATGGATCGTTCCAGGTTTGAACTGGCAGCATGGCTTTCAAAGCAGGCGGGTTATAGACGGCGGAGGCCCACTGCGTGAAACCGAAATAAGAGATGCCGTACATACCGACGTTGCCATTGCTGTACGGAAGCTGTGAGGCCCATTCGATGGTATCCACACCATCCGGGCCTTCGTTGATGAACGGGGCCCACTCGCCCTCCGATGTCAGACGCCCGCGTGTATCCTGCACGATAACGACGTAGCCGCGTCTCGCGACCTGGGCAGGATCCATGATAGAGCTTCCGAGGGGGAGGTCCTTGCCGTAGGGCAGGCGGGTCAGCAGCACGGGCCACCTGCCTTCGCCCGTGGGGCGGTATATATTGGCGCGCAGGATAGTGCCGTCGCGCATTCTGGCCGGGACATCGAAATCAGCGGTGATCGCCTGGCCTACTTGCGTTGCCATACAATGCAACTCCTTCTTTAACTGATCAGGAAACACTTCGTTAACCATTCCACTTCAACCACTACAGTACGTTGTTTATCATACAACGCGTGCTGAAGGGACGCCAGTTCTCCTATCTCAGATCAATTCCATCTTGTCTGATAGTTACAAGCATGGTATCATTTGGGAGGCAAGGTGGGACCACGCACCGTTGCAGACTAGAATTGAGTACATAGATGGCGCAGGAACCAATCGAGCAGGGGGCGGCTTACCTGGTCATCCAGGAGGGACCCCAGGCGGGCAAGCGGCTGGAAATATGGAAAGACTGCACCTACATAGGACGCAGCCGCGATTGCGATATATTTCTGGAAGACCTGGCTGTGCATCGCATGCAGGCCAGTATCCATTTCACCCCGCGCGGCTATGTCCTACGGGACGCAAATGGGAATGGCGATAGTTTCGTCAACGAGCAGCCAACAAAGGAATGCCTGCTGAAAGAAGGCGATGTGCTGCGTTTCGGGCACACGCAGATGATCTTTTTCGGGCACGAGGGAACGCGCCCTTTTCCGCTGCCATCTTCGCGTGGCCGCGAGTCGCTGCTGGGGAAAAAACTTGAGCCGAACGCCAGCGCTATCGCGAGACTCGATCTCTCCAACGCACGCGGAATGGTGCGCAGCTTCGACATGCAGGGGGAAATGACGATCGGGCGCAGCCGGGAATGCGATATTTTCCTGGAAGACCTGGCGGTGAGCCGCCTGCATGCCACCATTCGAGAAGTCGCCGGCGGGGGATTCGAAATCGAGGACCACCGCTCGGCCACCGGAACTTTTGTAAACGGGATGCGCATAACGCGCTACCGCCTGCTCGAGGGCGACACCGTTCAGATCGGCATGAGCAAGCTGACGTTCAAACGTTCGCGCGGGTGATTGCTCGTCTACCTATCCTCATCTCTTAGAACGGCCTCTATCGCTTTGATGCGCTCCCCGTAGATATCCCGGATGGAACCGTCGGGCAACTTCTGTGCCTGCTCATAGGCGTGTGTCTCGCGAATGAAGCGCTGCACCTCCGGCGGCACATCCTGCCGGTGCGCCGCGAAATCCTGGCGGATATCGGTCGAAGAGATGTCGCGGTATTGCGCATCGAGCGGAAGCAGGTGAACATGCCGGGCGAACTGCCGGTTCTGCGGCGCATCGAGCAGTTTCCGCAATTCCTCTTCCCCGGAACCTGCGCGCGGCGCAACCAGCAACTCTGCCAGCGCGAAGAGTTCCCGCAGGGCCGCATCGCGGTCAGTATAGTAATGGGCGTCGAAAATCTGCACGATCTTGTCGAAGCCGACCAGGAAATAGAGCTTCGTCACGCCTGGAAAAGCGGTGCGAATGCCTTCCGCCTGCTCAACGTAGAGGCCGCGATTAAAGAGCATGATCCCCACACCTGGCGTATGATTCTGCAAGATGGTCTCCAGGAGGGCGATGCGATCAAGCAGCAGGGGCCGCTCGACGCGTTCCTTGTCGGTGGTGCGCTTGCTAATTGCCGCGTACACCACCGAGACCGGGCCGGTACCGCGCAACTGCTCGAAGCGCTGCGCCTGGCGGAGCATCGCGAGGTGCGCGTTGGTGGGAGGATTGAACGAGCCGGGGAAGACGACGATACTTCCCGTGGGTACTGGAGAGCCCGGCAGGATGAGGGCCTGTGGCTGCGCATCGGGGTCGAGCCGGTTCAGTAAGCTTTGTATGGTCCTGAAACGCTGGATAGTTCCCTGAGTGAATGATTTTCGAATACCCATATTTCTTCCTACATTCTATCACAGCTATGGGCATCGGCTAGGAGCCAGGGAATGCCGTAAGCTGCTCCCATTTCTCAGCAATCGTTTCAGGGGTAGTTGCCTCCGACTCCAAAATCGATTTCCGGGCTTTCCTGCCAGCGGACAGTCGAGAAAAGACCGTTGTTCGCCAGCAAGATCACGCCGGAAACCTTGCACTCCTGTGAGGCGAGATAAGCGACGCCGGGCGCGACCTGTTCGGGGCGCATTTCCTGGGGAGCCACCTGCCGCCGCAGCATACGCGTCGCCGCCACCGGAACGATGGCGTTGACCAGAACACCCGACCCGGCTCCATCCGCGTTCAGCGCGTGCATCAGCCCAATCTGCGACATCTTCCCAATGGCATACCCACTCAACTCGGGCAGCGCATATTCAGCAAAGAGCGCCCGACCAGATGAAGTCAGCACAACACGGCCATAGCGCTGGCGTTTCATCTCGGGAAACGCGGCCTGCGCCAGCCAGAAAGGTGCGGCGATCTGAATATTCATCACGCGCGCGAACAGTTCGGGTGTCACCTCATCCAGCGGAGTATAGGTGATCCAACCCGCGTTGCTGATCAGAATGTCGAGCCTGCCAAAATGTTCAAGCGCTGTCTCGATGACGCGCTGGCAGCCCTCGCGCGTCTCGATGTTCTCATAGCAAGGAACCGCGATGCCACCGGCCCCCTTGATTTTGCTCACAACGCCATCGGCAACAGCCGGATCGAAGCCTTGCCCATCCAGGGTCACGCCCGCGTCATGCACAACAACACGCGCTCCCCGCTCCGCGAGCAAGCTGACGTACGCCTCGCCCAGCCCACGCCCACTACCGGTGACGACCGCAACCTGGCCATCGAAACGAATCATGTAGATATTCCCCTTTTTCCCACAAACTTCCTCTCATTTTCCTCTTCTTGATATTATTTCATCAGCAGTATACCAAGCCTGATACAGACGAGGTCAATGGTAAGGGCTCTTCCAAACTAGATCGAAGATTATTCTGACTCGGCTAAAATCACATCAATTTGCGTCTTCAAGTTAGGAAGATCTCGCTCAACCACCTCCCATACAATATCCAGGTCTACTCCAAAATAGATGTGGATCAAAACATTCCGCATCCTACTTATCCGTGCCCATTCAATTGCGGGGTGTTTATCTTTGTACTCTTGCGGAATAGAGCGGGAAGCTTCGCCAATTAACTCGAGGTTATGGACAACCCAGGTCTGCACCAGTTCATTCTGATCAAATAATTGACGTCCAGCATTGGTATATTTAGTAATCCGTGCGATAGCTTCCTGAATATCATGCAATCGTTCAGTGGTATCTCTCACAGTGCGACCGCTTCTTTCAGCACTCGTTCACGAATGCGTTCGCGTAATCCCTTCACCGTCACTACATCTACTTTACAGCCAAGTAGGGATTCAAGGTCCATCAAAAGACCGATAAGATCGAGGAGACTCCGACCTGGTTCCATATCCACTAACAGATCGATATCGCTCTTTTCGTCGGCTTCGCCTCGCGCAACAGAGCCGAAGACGCGCACATTATACGCGCCGTAATTTTTCGCGATCTGGAGAATCTCTCCACGTTTTTCCTTTAAAAGGTCGGTTTGCGTCATTGATACGGCCTCTAGCACTCTGAACTGTGCTTTCAGTGCATTCGAATTCCCATTTTTCTTATACATTCTATCACAGCTAAGGATATCGGCTAGAAATTCTGCCAGCAAACTCACACAGAAGTATCCTTCACAATCTGGAAAAGCGATTATCCTCAATACCGTCACATGAAAGTTTTTCCGTGGCTATTGCGGCAATGTGCCTCCCATGTTCTATCAAGGCGATCGGGATCTATCTTTACCTGGCTGACAAGATGCGCCATCGGGTTGGCTTCGATGTCGACACTCGGTAGCCAGAAGTACAGTTTATTGCACCTCTTACACCATATATAGCTACGCCTTCATCAGCCGCCGCATCACCGTCAGCAGGATCCCGCCGTTCTCGTAGTACGTCACGTCGATAGCGCCGTCCAGGCGGGCGGTGGTTGTGAAGGAGAAGGTCGAGCCGTCTTCCCGGGTGACGTTGACGGTGACATCCTGGCGGGGTTTGAGGCCGTGCTCGAGGCCGCCGATATCGTAGGTTTCCTTGCCGGTCAGGCCGAGCGATTCTTTGCTTTCGCCAGGCTTGAATTGCAGGGGGAGGATGCCCATGCCGACCAGGTTGCTGCGGTGGATGCGCTCGAAGCTTTCGGCGATGACGGCACGTACGCCGAGCAGCAGCGGCCCCTTCGCAGCCCAGTCGCGGGAGCTGCCGGAGCCGTATTCTTTGCCGGCGATAACGAGCAGGGGAACGCCCTCCTGCTGATATTTGACCGAGGCATCGAAGATGGTCATTTCCGCGCCATCGGGCTGGTGAGCGGTGTAGTAGCCTTCTTTGCCCGGCACGAGACGGTTGCGCAGGCGGATGTTGCCAAAGGTGCCGCGTACCATGACCTCGTGGTTGCCGCGCCGCGCACCATAGGTGTTGAAGTCGCGCCGCTCCACGCCGTGCTCCTGCAGGTACTGGCCGGCGGGGCTGGACGGGCCGAAGTTGCCGGCGGGAGAGATGTGGTCGGTGGTGATCGAATTGTCCAGCATAGCCAGCACGCGCGCGCCGTGAATGTCCTTCACGGGCTGCGGCTCAGGCGACATATCCTGGAAGAAAGGCGGTTCCTGGATATAGGTCGAGTCGGGGTTCCACTTGAACAGCTCGCCCTCGGTATTGGGCAGCGAGCGCCAGTGTTCATCGCCCTCGAAGACGGATGAGTAGTTGCGCTCGAAGAGTTCGGGCGTGATGGCTTTGTCGATGACCGCGCTAATCTCCTCCTGCGATGGCCAGATATCGCGCAGGTAGACTGCTTCGCCGTTGGAGTCGTAGCTCAGCGGGTCGTGGGCCAGGTCGATATCGACGGTGCCTGCCAGGGCGTAGGCCACGACGAGCGGGGGCGAGGCCAGGAAGCTGGCACGCACCTGGGGATGGATGCGCCCCTCGAAGTTGCGGTTGCCGCTCAGCACGGCCGCCACAACAAGGTCGTTCTCCTGCACGGCCTCGGCGACCGGCTCCGGCAGCGGGCCGCTATTTCCGATGCACGTTGTACAACCAAAGCCCACCAGGTGGAAGCGCAGCGCCTCCAGGTAGGGAACCAGCTCGGCCTTCTCCAGGTAATCGAAGACGGCGCGCGAGCCGGGGGCCAGGCTGGTCTTGACTGTCGGGCCGACGGAGAGGCCGCGTTCGACAGCATGCTTAGCCAGCAGGCCAGCCGCGACCATCACCGAGGGATTGGAGGTGTTGGTGCAACTGGTGATAGCGGCGATGGCTACAGAACCGTCGGTCATGTGCGCCTGCGCATTGCCCATTGTGACGACCACGTCGTGAACGTGGCCGCTGTGGCCGTTATGACCATTGCCGCTGCTCTTTCCTGAAGCCCGCGCCTGATCGGAATCTTCTTTCTGAGCAACCGGATCGGGGCCGGTATCAAAACTCTCCGTCTCCAGGCGGATCAGCGCGTCTTCCGTGACGTGGTTGATCGTTTCGGGGACGAAGCGTTCGGCGTAGGCTTCGCGGAAGACTTTACTCAGGTTCTGCATGGGGACGCGGTCCTGGGGTCGGCGCGGGCCGGCCAGGCTCGGCTCGATGACGCTGAGATCGAGTTCGATCACATCGTCAAAGCGCGGCTCCGCGGCATCGTCGGTGCGGAAGAGGTGCTGAGCCCTGCAATACTGCTCGACGAGCTCAACCTGTTTGGCATCGCGGCCCGTGGTGCGCAGGTAGCGCAGGGTTTCGGCATCAATGGGGAAGAACGTAGCGGTGGCGCCGAATTCCGGGGACATGTTCGAGATGGTGGCGCGGTCCGCCACCGTAATGTAGCTCAGGCCGGTGCCGGTAAACTCGACAAATTTGCCGACGACGCCGCGCTTGCGAAGCATCTGCGTAACGGTCAAAACAAGGTCGGTCGCGGTCGAGCCTTCCGGGAGCGAACCGGTGAGCCGTACGCCGATGACCTCAGGTTTGAGCAAGTAGATGGGCTGGCCGAGCAGCACGGCTTCGGCCTCGATGCCGCCGACGCCCCAACCAAGCACGCCCAGGCCGTTAATCATGGTAGTGTGCGAGTCGGTGCCGACGAGGGTATCGGGGTAGGCAATGGTCTCGCCATCTTCCTCGCGCGTCATCACGACGGAGGCCAGGTATTCCAGGTTCACCTGGTGAACGATGCCTGTGCCAGGAGGAACGACGCTGAAGTTGCTGAAGGCCTGCTGGCCCCAGCGCAACAGGCCGTAGCGCTCGCTGTTGCGTTCGTATTCACGTTCGACGTTGCGCTGGAAGGCAAGCGTCGAGCCGAACAGGTCTACCTGCACTGAATGATCGATCACCAGGTCGGCGGGTACCAACGGATTGATCTTCTTTGGATCACCACCCATGCGCGCGACCGCCGAGCGCATGGCGGCCAGGTCCGCGACGGCGGGAACGCCGGTTAAATCTTGCATCAGGACGCGGGCAGGCATGAATGGGTATTCGTCGTCAGATTGCGATGATTGGCCGGGGGTCCAGCGCGCCAGGGAGAGGACTTCATCCGTAGTGACCAGTTCGCCGTCTGCATTGCGCAGCGCATTTTCCAAAATTATCCTGACGGTATAAGGCAGTTGGTCCAGCCCGGAGATACCGCGGCGGGCAAGCGCATCGAGGGCCATGTACGTTACATTGCCGTAGACGCCGCGCAGGGCAGCACGGGCGCCAAATACATCCGTTTGAGCAGTCATGGTTTCTACCTCTGAACACGTGGTTTATTTGGGGTCTATGTCCATTCCATTATATAACATACTGGCGGGGAGAAGGGGCGGAAGCCAAATAATGAGGGCGACAACCAAAGTAGCCGTCTACACAGCTTACCAGATACGAGAGAGAACACCGCACGGAGAGACAAAGATGCTTCACTCTTCTTAAAAAGACGGCAGTTAAAGATGTTAACGGAGTATATTCATGGTCTGGTCCCGGTTCCGCGCCATGCCTCCATCAACCAGTCGTCTTCCCCTGGTACTCAGCATAAGCGGCAGATTGCTTGTTCGCCCTGCCGCTTATACTATGCCGAATCTTGCGAGAAATTGCATCAGCAGATTTACCTAAAACTGCCTCAGGATGATGCAGTTTCATGAACACTCTTCATATTAAAGGAATCTTGAGCGACCGGCAGCGCTAAAACCACTGAACACCCATTACCCGGAGACGAGATAATCGAGAGTGTAGCTCCGATGAGCGCGGCACGCTCGCGCATGCCCAGCAGGCCAAAGCCGCCGTGCGAGCCAGGATCGACATCGTTATCGGCGGGAGGGCGAAAACCCTTCCCATTATCCTGGATGGTCAGGCGGATCAGGCAAGAGGCGCCTACTTCGTAGAGCAACTCCAATCTCGCCTGCTTCGCATGTGCATGTCTCCAGATATTCGATAAAGCCTCCTGCGCAATACGGAACAGGGCGATCTCCGCTTCGGCGGTCAGCGAGAGAGGAGTTCCGACGCAGGTAAAGGTACAGGGAACGCCGCGCGAAGACGAGCTATCACTCAGCCACTCCAGGGCGGCGCGCAGGCCGAGATCGTCGAGAACAGAGGGCCGCAGGTCGCGGCAGGCCCGTCGCACGCTTTCCAGCGTGTGATCGGCCAGATTTTGCAGGCTTTCCAACCAACGCACATCCTTTTCGGGGACATCGCGCCTGGCCATCGTGCGACCGAGGCCATCGAGGCCGAGAGAAAGAGCGATGAGCGCCTGGGCAGTATCGTCGTGCAATTCGCGAGCGAGGCGGCGGCGCTCTTCCTCCTGCACGCGCGTAACGAGCGAGGCGTAGTCACGTAGCTCATCCTGGCGCCGGCGAGCGCTGCTCAAGTCCGAGAGCGTTTGCTGTAGCGCATCCGTGCGAATGCCAAGGCGGGTCGTGACGAGCGCCAGATAATAGATGGCGAAGAGCGGCACGAGGAAAAAGAGCCATGCTACTTCGCCGACAATATCGTCGTAGATATCCACCACCGGCAGGAGCGGACCGACACTGAGTACCAGCGCCTGGAAGCGAAAGAGAGGGGATTGCAGGTAAACCTGCAATTGAGCCAGTAAGGAAGCAAACGAAACTTTTAAAGTTTGCTCTCCTCGCGGTTTGTCACCGTCCATCGAAATTAGTATCGGCAATGTGGCAAGGATGAAGAGCAGCAGCATGATGACGGCGGCTACGATCGAGCCAACCAGCTCATTCGACTCGACAATGGGATTACGATAATTGAGCAAATTAGTATGCGGTGGGTTAGCGATCCAGGTAAACACAACGCTGGTAACCAGCGCGATCAGACCCGTAGTAGCTATGCGATAACACGCCTCAGCCGGAGAAACTAAACGCCGCGTGAAAGTAAAGAGCTGAAGGATGACCTGTGTTACCAGGGCGCTCAGGACAGCGGCGGGAGGGCCGATCAGGACACCGGCGGCAAGATAGAGCGGGGCAGCGATATCAAAGAGAAAAAGTGTTTTCCACGATGTGCGCCAGCTTTGATTAAAGTCCTGCAGCGCATCCGTTTCGAGTTTTAGCATACGCAAGAGCAATATGCGCCCGAGTAGGGAAAGCAGCACGGCGAGAAAAATTGTACTAAAAATGGCACGCGGACCGTAGAAATTTGGCGCGGGCTGATAGTTGTAGAGCGACCAGGCAAGTAATAGTAAAACTATAGCCAGCGAGAAGAAGATCAGGAGGAATTTACTCTGTGAGATCTTTGTAGATTTGAGCATGTTGCTAAGTATCATACGTTTCCTGCAAAGATATCATGCCCTGGCGAAGGGCCAGCAGGACGGCTTCTGTGCGCGAACCGACCTGCATCTTCAAAAAGATATTGGCGAGATGGCTATGGACCGTGCGCACACTGAGTCCCAGGCGGATTGCAATCTCTTTATTGGGTAAGCCGCGAGCTGCCAGCCGAAGCACCTCGAATTCGCGCTCGCTCAGCTTTTCAGTCGAGCGACCCACATCATCAGTGCGGGCAGAGAGGCGGCGCATGGCCTTTTCGGCGAGCCATGGCTGCAAAACCGACTCGCCGCGCGCAACCGCTCTCACGGCCTTGATGAGCTCTTCCCCGTGGACGCTCTTTAACAAGAAGCCCGCCGCGCCAGCATCAATCAGCGCCATCAGGTAGGGTTCATCATCGTAGGCGGAAAGGATCAAAACTGCTGTTCCAGGACAATGAATTTTAATGGCGCGCGTGGCTTCGATCCCACCTATGCCTGGCATAGCAATATCGATAATGGCAATATCGGGGCGCAAGCGGCGGGCCGCATCGATTGCCTCTTCACCGCTGGCGGCCTCAGCCACCACTTCGACATCACTCTCGGTTTCCAGTAAGCGACGTGTTCCTTCACGCACCAGGGCATGATCGTCTGCCAGCAAGATACGTATGGCGAGCTCCTGCTCCTGTTCACCATGCTGATGTTGCTGAGCGCCTTCCATCTCCACCAGGGCTCTATCTCTTTCTGCTGGAACACGTTGTGACACGCTACACCCCCGTCTTTTCTCCTATAATCTCACTATCTGCTGACACTATACTACAGAAAGGACCTGGTCGCCAGAGCAATTCTACTGAACGAGGCGAGCAGCCAGTTTCTTCAACTGTAAAAGCTTCTTTTACCTTTCAAATGGCTTTTACATTATTGACAAAATGCACTGTTTTTCGATACAGTAGAGGCACATTCTCGTAATAAAATGCTTGTGTAGGCTCGGAAGGGGGACGGTGATATGGTAATGTGCTTAGATACCATCGACTGTCGCTATGAAAATCGCGAAAAGTCTCGTTTTTGCGCGCACTGTGGCCTGCCTGTGCCAGGCGCACTGCTGCAAGGGCGATACGAGATTCAATCGATTGTCGGCAAAGATCGCAGCACTGCTACCATCTTCGCACAAGACCGACATCTGCATATCGCCGTTACTATCCGCGCGCTCCTCCCAAATCTTTCGAGCGAGCAGGAACGTAGAACATTTCTCGAGGACGCCGAGCTGGCAAGTTCACTTTCCAACCATGTCTCTGAACCCGGAAGCGTCCGCGTTATTGACTATGGACAGGATGGCCCCATCGCCTTTCTGGTGAAGACGGACACTCCAGTTGAAATGACCGAGAAACAACCATCCAGGCCGCGTATGACCATCCGCGTCGAGCAGCGAACGCCTTCAGCGCCCGTGGGTACGGCTGCGAGAGATGCCAGCGATACGCGGATTGCAGCCGGTGATGATGGTATTGGACCTGCTGCACAGATCGAGGCAGTGGTGGGGAACATGGAGAATATGGACGGGCAGTTTCCCCAACGCGACTGGTTGGCGGAGGGGGACTACGCCTATGAACTCGGGCAATACGAGGAGGCGCTGGCAGCCTACGACGAAGCGCTGGCGGAGGGAAACGCGGGCGTCGAGGTCTGGAGCGGTCGAGGGGCGACCTTGCTGCACCTTGGTTATCCTGAGGAGGCGCTGGTGGCCTTTGACAAGGCGCTGGCCCTGCGGCGGGATGATCCCGATCTTTGGAATTCACGTGCCAACGTCTTGCACGAACTGAGGCGCTTTGACGAAGAAATGAGCTGCTACGATCAGGCCGTCGCGCTTGATCCCGCGTACGTCTTCGCCTGGAGCGGACGGGGCATGACACTCGTCGAGCAGAACCGGCTCGAGGAGGCGCTTCAGGCCTTTGACCGCGCACTGGTATTGGACGCCTCTCAGGGGGTAATCTGGCAGGCGATGAGCGATGCGCTCTACGGTCTGCAACGCTACGATGAGGCACTCATGGCCATCGACCACGCACTGGCGCTGGAGCCGGAAAACGCGACGATGTGGGATGTCAAGGGCAACATCTTGCGCCGTTTGAAGCAGCCGGAACAGGCGCTCTCCCTTCACGAACACGCCACGCTGCTCTCGCCACATAATCCCCTGGCGTGGTTCGATAAGGCCAACGACCTGCGAGACATGAAACGCTACGCGGAAGCGCTGGGCGCGTATGACCAGTCACTCTCGCTCGACCCGGATATGGCGAGCGCGTGGTATAATCGAGGAAACGTGCTGGCAGCTCTACGCATGTATAACGATGCGCTGGAATCCTACGACCAGGCCCTGAGACGCGATGGCGGCTTGATCTCCGCGTGGTACAACAAGGGCAGCATCCTGCACGAAACCGGACGGGACAGAGAAGCGCTGGCTGCTTTCGACCAGGCAATAGCGCTGGACCCGCATCATATCTCCGCCTGGAATAACAAGGGGCTGGCGCTTTTCAATGTGGGCCGGTTGGACGAAGCGCTGGTAGCCTTTGACCAGGCGACCTCGTTCGCGCCAGATGAGCCCGACGCCTGGTTCAATAAGGCGATTGTGCTTGATCGGCTTGGCAGGCAGGACGAGGCGCAGTCGTGCAAAGCATGGGCACAGTCGCTGGATCAACAGCGGACGCAGCATTTATGAGTACTGCCCAGACTCGTATAGCCCCGATGGATGGCACCCGCGAGGGGCGCCACTATATTTCACATACGCCGCCCTCCGAAATATAGTGGCGCCCCTCGCGGGTGCCATCCACCAGTGACGAACACTACGGCCTAATGAATCGAACGTATGATACAATAGATAGCTAAAGTATATGAAATGCTCTCAAAGTCACTTATTGAGGAGGATGAATGCCGCGCTGCGCCGATGTAATTGACTGTGGGTATGAAAATCGGGACAGCGACCTCTTTTGCCGTGCGTGCGCGCTGCCACTACTGAATACGGCGCTGGCCGGGCGTTACGTAGTGGAGGCACTGCTGAGCAAGGGTGGATACGCGGCTGTTTTTCGTGGGGTGGACCAGAATCTCTCGCGGCGCATCGCGATCAAAGTCCTGCTTCCCAGTAAAACAACGCCCGCCGAACAGGAACACTTCCTGCGCGAGGCACGCATCGCGGCCACGCTCGATCACCCCAATATCGCGCCGATCCTGGACTATGGCAAGCACGGTCCCAGCGTCTTTCTCGTGATGCCCCTGTATACCTCCGGTTCGCTGCGCACGCGCCTTGCCAAGGCGAACGGGCCGATGCCGCTCAACGAAACCATCGCCAGCTTTCATCAACTGGCGAGCGCACTCTACTACGCGCATACGCGCCCGCGCCCGGTCATTCATCGCGACATCAAGCCCGAAAATATCTTGATCCACCAGGAAGACCACCGCCTGGTCATTACGGATTTCGGAATCGCGCGCTCGCTCGAACCGGGAGCGCGCGTTGGCAAGACGATCACGGTGCGCGGCACGGTGGGCTATATGGCGCCGGAGCAGACCAGCGGGGTCGTTGATCCACGCAGCGACCAGTTCGGCAGCGCGGTTGTTCTTTACGAAATGTTGACGGGCTACCATCCCTTCGACTCGACCGGCGGGGGGCCGGTCATCCCGCCTACCACGCTGAACTCCGAGTTGCCAATGGGACTGGACGCCATGATAACACGCGCGCTCGCTCCAAGACCAGATCAACGTTACAGCGATATGATGGAATTCCTGCACACCTTCAACGCTGCTATGCGACCCAGCGGGGCGATGCGCGCCGTCACGCCCTCCCACGACCAGAACTTACCGGTAGTGCGTGGCGTCCCCAACCCCATCACGCCCGCCAACCTGCAACCCAGAGAACGCGGCGACTCCACCGGCCGCCAGCAGGCCATCCGCGTCAATACGGCCAGTGTACGCGAGAAGTGCCAGGAGGGCGATACCCTGCTCAGACAGCAGCAGTACACCCAGGCTCTGCAAGCCTACGAGGAGGCATTACGCCTGGACGCGAACAACTTCCACGCCTGGAACGGCAAGGGCACGGCGCACTACAGCCTGGGAAATTATAAGAAGGCCTATGATGCCTACCAGCGCGCGACCGAGATCGACCCGGACAACCCCGTCGTGTGGGTCAGCACGGGCCTGGCGCTCAACCGGCTCACGCGCCACCCGCAGGCACTGGTGCATTTCGAGCGCGCGCTTTCGCTTGACCCATCCTACGTGGCGGCCTGGAACGGCAAGGCCGATACGCTGCTGACCATGAATATGCCGGAGGAGGCCCTCACCGCCTACGCGAAGGCGCTGGCCTACGACCAGCAGAGCTTTTCGGCCTGGAACGGCCTGGGGAACGCGCGCACCTACCTGCGCGATTATCCCGGCGCGGTTGAAGCCTACGACCGCGCGCTGATCGTCAACCCACGCAGCGTGGTGGCGTGGTGCAACAAGGCCGAGGCGCTGATGCGCTACGGCCATAGCTACGCGGCGATCGACGCGCTGAACGAGGCGACCGAGCTGGATCGCAGCTACGCTCCAGCCTGGACGCTCAAGGCCGAGGCATACGAGGCGGTGGGCAACTACCAGGAGGCGCAGAAGGCGAGGAAGCGCGCGAAGCCGTGGGGGGCGAGGGGATAAAACTTACCGTGCGATCCCTCTCCTCATCGATAGCGTCCCCAGCACAATAGCGGCCAGAGCAGACAATGCCAGCACCGCGACATCCAGCCCGAACTGATCCGACGCGCTGTAGAAGATGGCCTGTTCAAGGGCATGACGGCCATAGGTCAGGGGCATGACGGCGGCGAGATTTTGCAGCCAGGTTGGCTCGAAGGCCAGCACGCCGATGCCGCCGGCCAGGAAGAAGAGGTAGAGCGCGAGGTTGATCGAGACGGCGATAACGACCTGGATGCGCCGCAGCGCCGCACCGATAGCGACGCCGAGACCCGCGCTGAAAAGCGAGACGAGCGCGATAATCAACAGCGCGCTTGCCCAGTAGATGCCCTGGGGCTGCGTCCAGCCGAGGAGGTCGCCGAGCAGCAGGACGAGCACTCCCAGGACAAAGGTGATGGCGAAGCCGGCCAGGACTTTCCCGGCGATGATGGCAGCGCGAGCAGCCGGCGAGAGCAGCAGCTCCTTCACCGTGTTGCGCTCCCATTCGCGCGCGGTTGAGAGGCCGCCGTTGATGAGGCCACTGATCGTGAGCAGCAGGAGGATGGTAGGCAGCACGTCGTACTGGAAGAGTTCCACGTCGCGCTGCCGCAGGTCGGTTTCGCGCATCGTCACCTTGATAGGACTGGAACTGCCCTGGGCCTGGTAAAACTGGGTAATAGCGTCGGGGACGGAACGGCGAATATCGTTGGTGAAGTCCAGGTTCAAGTTATTGACGGTGACATCGATGGGGGCGCTGACATGCGCATCGACGTGCTGCGTGAAATTAGCGGGGATGGTGATGATGGCCACCACGTCGATGTTGTTGAGCAGCGCCTGGGCACGTGCGGGCGTCGCATCCGTGATACGGAAGACATCGGCATTATGAATGATCTGCGCCATCTGCCGCCCCTTCGCTCCGCCATCGAGCGTGACCAGGGCAACCGGGCTGCGACCGACGGCGGCGGCTCCCAGCGCGCCAACCAGCAGGAAGGCCAGCGGCGGAAGGATGGTCGCGGCGATGTTGGCCGGCTGGCGCAGCCAGATGCGTATATCTTTTCTGAGGATAACCCAGGCGCTGCGTAATGCTGCAAACATATATTTTTTACTTCCTCTTCTCTCCCGCTAATGTGCCAGCGTACTACGCCGCAGCACAAGCGCCGCGATGGTAACCAGGCCCAGGGCATACACTCCCAGGATCAGGACATTGTTCGTGATGCCATAGGTATTTAGAATGAAATTGTGAAAAGCATGCTGCTGCAAGACGATGGCGTAGTAGATAGGGAATACCTGGGCGAGCACCTGAACGGCCGGCGTCGTAAAGGATATCGGGCCAAACGCGCCGCTCAGAAAGAACAGTGGCATGGCGACGCCAAATGAAAGCGCAATCACGGGCTGGCGGTCCTTGATCAGTGTGCCAATCAGGGCACCCAGCGCGATGAAGATGAGCATAGCCAGCAGCGTGTAGCCGATGACTTCTCCCCAATGGACGGGCCGCACGCCGATGATAAAGATCAGCACGAGCAGCACGACAACCACCGACGCGATACTCATGACATATGCACCCAGCATCTTACCGACGATCACGGCCCAGCGACTGGCAGGTGAAAGTAGTAATTCCTTGATCGTTTCATGCTCATACTCGCGTGCCGAGGATGTGCCTGATTGCAAGAGGCCGGCAAGTGTCAGGCCGATTACCAGGATCGAGACCGTCAGGTACGGGATATAATCGGTATCCTGGGGCTGCAAGTCGATCTCGTGCGGTGTGATGTTTACCAGGTGGGGAAAGGCTCTGGCATAAAACGAAGTGATCGAAAGCGGGATGGCGCGCCGGATATCGTTGGTAAAGTCGGTATTCAGGTTATTGATCTGCACCCCCACCTGCACCGGTTGATTCTGGCGGATACGCGCGTCGAAGTCGGCGGGGATGGTGACGACCGCCACGATCCTACCGGCCGTCATCAGGTTCTGCGCGTCGCCCGCGCTGGCGGTTTGCAGGCGGAACGAGTGTGCGTGGCTCATGGCATCGTAGAATTGCTGCGCGTATGGGCCGCTATCGTTCATGACGACAGCCGTTGGCGCCTGGCTGCCAGCCAGGACAAACAGGCTCAGCAGGATCAGGACGTTGACCGGCACAAAAATGCCGATGATGGTAAAGACGCGCTCGGCCAGGGCGCTCTTGATATCCTTTTTCATACAGGCCAGGATCACCCGTAGATCGTAGCCCAGGCGCTGGAACATGGCGTAGCTCCTCCTCGCTAATCGCGCAACGCCGTACCCGTGAGCAGCAAGAAGATTTCATCGAGGTTGGGCTCGCGGAGGGCAATATCGCGGATATCGCTCTCCTGCGCCAGGATATTGATGATTTGCGCGACGCTGCCGTCGCTTCCCCGTGTCGTGATCTTCAGCCTGGCTCCATCCTGTGAGACTTGCTTGATCCCCGGCAATGCCCTGATTTGCTCGACCGCTTGCTGCACCGGCCGGGCCGTCTCCACTTCGATCACGCTGCCTCCATACGTCTGCTTGAGGTGATCGGGCGTATCGACGGCGACGAGTTTGCCGTGATCGATGATAGCGAGACGCTCGCAGAGGGCCTGCGCCTCTTCGAGATAGTTGGTCGTAATCAGGACGGTCTTCCCCTGGTCGCGTAAGGCCAGGATGTAATCCCAGATGGCGCGGCGTGCCTGCACATCGACGCCCAGGGTCGGCTCGTCGAGGTAGATCAACTGGGGGTCGTGCAGCAGCGCACGCGCCAGGGCCAGGCGGCGCTTCATGCCGCCTGAGAAGGTGCCGACGCGCGAATCTTTGCGCTCCAGCAGCTCCACGAGCGTGAGCAGGCGCGTGATACGCTCCTTCTTCTCCCGGCGCGGTATGCCGAACAGGTCGGCGTGAAAATCCATATTCGCCCAGGCGGTTAGCTCATCGTACAGCGCTGTTTCCTGCGGCACCGAACCGAGCAGCTTGCGCATCTGCCTGGCTTCGTGGCGCACGTCGAAACCCATGACACGCACCTCGCCGCCGGTCGGAATGCTCAGGCCGCTGACCACATTGATGGTGGTGGTCTTGCCGGAGCCGTTCGGCCCCAGCAGACCGAAAATCTCGCCCTGCCGCACGCTGAGCGTCAGGTGATCGACGGCCACAAACGAGCCGAAGCTTTTGCTGAGGTCTTTGATTTCAACCGCCGGAACGCCTTCCTTTACGCCCGTTCCCGTAGTTGTGCCTGCCTGTCTGTCTTTCAGTTCTTCCATAATTCTGTTTTCTCTTCAGACTCAGACGATGCTATTTCGACAGTTCTTACAGCGGCCGAAGAGGGTGAGTGAGTGTCCCTCGATGACGAAGTCAGCCTGGTTCCCTATGGTCACGAATTGATCGGCGGGAAGACAGATATCGATATCGACGACGCGATGACATTGCGTGCAGGTGAGATGGTGGTGGTGCTCGCTTCCTCCACACACACGGTAATGATGCGTCCCGTCCGCAAACTCGATGCGGGCGAGCAATCCCATATTTACCAGCTTTTCGACCGAGCGGTATACCGTGGCTCGCCCGATGCGCGGCTCGGCCTGTCGTAGCTCCTGCCAGAGGCTTTCAACGGTGAAATCCGCGCCACTGCCCGCGAGTTCGATCAATCGATCCGCAATGAGTTTGCGGGGACGCGTGTTACGCTGGCTCACCTCGTCGAAAGCCGCGTAAATTTTATCTGCTTCCATCAATCGTTCCTTATGAGATTCCGTCTCAGTAGTTATTGACACATTGTCTCGTTTAGTGCTATATTATTGATACAGTATATCATATGGCAGTCGGCAACGCCAGGGTTCTACCATTGTTTACGATTTCAAGCTTCCAAGGAGGAGGGATCTGTGTTTCAATTTCGCAACCGAGCTTTCCCGCGTGCCCTGGCGGGAATCTTGCTGCTGCTTGTGCTGGCACTTTCTGCTTGCGGCACCACCTTCCAGAGCTCAGCAAGCAGTGGTGGACCTGTCCAGGTCGTCGCTGCGGAAAATTTTTGGGGCAGCATCGCTGCTCAAGTTGGTGGCAGTCATGTGCATGTCACCAGCATTATTGTTGATCCCAACGCCGACCCCCATAGCTACGAGCCGACTGCTGCCGATGCGCGGACGATCGCCAGCGCCCAGTACGTCATCGTCAACGGCGCAGGGTATGATCCCTGGGCCGATAAGCTCTTGCAGGCGAATCCCGTGAGCGGGCGCAAAGAACTCAATGTGGGCGATTTTCTCGGAAAGCACGAGGGCGACAATCCACACATGTGGTACAACCCCGACTACGTGACCTCCGTGGTGAACAAGATCCGCGACGATTTGAAGGCGCTCGATCCCGCCGATTCTGCCGCGCTTGACCAATCGGCGCAGTCCTTCCTGACCACCGGTCTGAAGCAGTACCATGATCTTATTGCCGCCATCAAAGCGAAGTACAGCGGTACGCCGGTCGGGGCGACCGAAAGCATCTTTTCCTATCTCGCGCCGGCGCTGGGGTTGAATCTCATCACGCCCTATTCGTACCTCAAAGCGGTCTCCGAGGGGACAGACATCTCGGCGGCGGATCAAGCCGCCGTTGAGCAGCAGATTCGTCAAAAGCAGATCAAGGTTCTGGTCTATAATTCTCAGAACACGCCGAACAATATTCAGGCGCTGATCACACTGGCGAAGGCGAACAACATCCCGGTGGCAACCATCACCGAGACGCTGTCACCGGCGACAGCATCTTTCCAGGGCTGGCAATCGTATCAATTGCAAGGAATTCAATCCGCTCTGGCGCAAGCCACCGGTAGGGACGCGATTAATCGCATGTGGATGCGATTAATCGCGTCCGCATAGGAGATAACACTGTGATGACCGATCTACTACCCACTCCATCCCCCGTGCCATCCCCTGCTGCTCTTTCCCCGGTCATCCAGGTAGAGAACGCAGCGGTCGCCCTGGGCGGTCGCACCATCTGGCAGGAGGTGCAGCTTTCCGTCCAGCCGGGGGAGTTCCTCGCCATCCTTGGTCCCAATGGGGCAGGTAAATCCACCCTGCTCAAGGCGATCCTCGGGCTGATCCCGCTCTCACAGGGAAGAATCTTCGTGCTGGGTCGTCCAGCGCAGAGGGGCAATGCAGCCATCGGCTACGTCCCACAACGGCGGCATTTTGAGGCCGATGTACGAGTGCGCGGACGCAGCATTGTGCGCCTCGGACTGGATGGGAGGAACTGGGGACTGCCCCTACCGTTCATACAACGCAGTAAGGCGCACGAGGCAGCCCGCCGCGTGCAGCAGTCTATCGATCTTGTCGGGGCGAGACCGTATGCCGATCGTCCCATCGGCGAACTCTCCGGTGGAGAGCAGCAGCGCCTGCTGATCGCGCAGGCGCTCGTGACTCGGCCACGCATCCTGGCTCTGGATGAACCGCTCGACAGCCTTGACCTGCGCAACCAGCAAGGCGTGGCGGGCGTGATCCGGCATATCAGCCGGGAAACGGACGCGGCGGTGCTGCTCGTGGCCCACGATATCAATCCTATCCTGCCGGCGATCGATCGCGTGGTGTATATCGCGCATGGGCAGGTCGCGGTGGGTACACCGGAAGAAGTGATCACCACCGAGACGCTCTCACGTCTGTATAACACTCCCATTGAGGTACTGCGAGCGAGCGATGGGCGGATTGTAGTGGTGGGGCAAACGGAAGAGGAGGTGAGCTACCATGCCCATCGCTCTCGCTGACACCCTGTCACCATCCTGGGACCTGGTGGCGGATATCCAGATCCTGCTCCACTTTCACTTCATGCAAAACGCCTACCTTGCGGGAACGCTGGTAGCGCTCGTCGCCGGCATCATGGGCTATTTTATGGTGCTGCGCAACCAGAGCTTCGCCGGGCATAGCCTGGCCAACGTAGGCTTCGCGGGAGCGACCGGGGCAGTGCTCTTCGGCATTTCACCGGTCGTGGGACTCTTTCTCGCGGGAGTGCTCGCGGCAGTCGGCATCCAGACGCTCAACCTGGGCTCGGGACAGAACCGCCAGAGCGATATCGCGGTGGGGGCAGTGTTGACCGCCTCGCTCGCGCTCGGTTTTCTCTTCATTTTTCTGGCTACCGCGGAGTACGCGGCCAATGTCTATAACGTGCTGTTCGGCAACGTCCTTGGCATCGCTGATTCAGATGTGGTCATCATCGCCTGGTCCACGCTTGTGCTGCTCCTCGCTTTTGTCCTGATCGCCCGGCCATTATTCTTTGCCTCTATCGATCCCGATGTAGCAGCCGCCCGGGGCGTGCCGGTGCGCGCCCTGGCCTTTGGCTTTCTCGTGCTGTTGGCGCTGGTGGTGGCGGTTGCTGTGCAGGTAGTGGGAGTGCTGCTCATCTTTGCGCTGCTGGTCACACCCGCCGCCATCGCGCAATACGTCACCACTCGCCCGGCTGTAGTGGTCGCGGTCGCGGTCGCCCTTGCCCTGATCTTCACCTGGATGGGGCTGGCTGTGGGCTACTTCACGCCTTATCCTGTCGGCTTTTTCATCACGACCTTCGCCTTCGGGACCTACGTGCTCGTGCGCGGTGGACGATTCATCCTCGCGCGGATGAGGCGACATCGTCTCGCTTCGTCTTCCCTTTCGCGCCTGAGAGGTGAGGTATGAGCGCTATTATAGCGGGGGTGCTTCCCCCATTCAGCCTGAACCTCTGGCAGGATATCCAGGCCATGCTCCAGTACGATTTCATGCGGCAGGCTTTGCTCGCCGGCACCATTTTGAGTATCGTCGCCGGGCTGGTCGGCTACTTTGTGGTGCTGCGCCACCAGGCGTTCGCGGGCGAATCCCTGTCGGATGTGGCCTTTACAGGGGCCCTCGGCGGTGCGGCCTTAGGCATCAATCCGCTCGCGAGCCTGCTGGTCGCCACGATCGCTGTGGCGTTGGCGATGGGAGGGTTCGGCGAGCGGCTGCGAGGGCGCGACGTAGCCATCGGGACCGTGCTCGCCTGGGCGCTGGGATTAGGGGTGCTCTTCCTGAGCCTGTTCACGGCGCACGTCAGCGGCACCGGCACTGGTTTCTCAGGCGTGACGGTGCTGTTCGGGAACCTCCTGGGTATCTCCACCGACCAGACGCTCAGCATCGCTCTCATCAGCGGGCTGGTGGTCCTCGCCCTGCTCTTCATAGCACGCCCGCTGCTTTTTGCCTCGTTGGACCCGGACGTGGCGGCCGCACGTGGTGTGCCGGTGCGCGCACTCGGCCTGGGGTTCATGGTACTCCTGGCGGTGACGGTCAGCGAGGCGACGCTGGCAGTGGGGGCGCTGCTGGTATTCGCGCTGCTGCTCTTGCCGGCCGCCATCGCGCACCAGGTCACTACCCGTCCCTACGCGGCGCTCGCCCTGGCTGCCGGACTTGCCGTTGTCCTGACCTGGCTCGGCATCACAGCCGGTTTCTACACAGGGTATCCCGAGCAGCGTCTGCATCAGCCTCCTGGCCTTCGCGAGCTATGTCATAGTAGTGGGGAACGGTCAGATAGCAGGCCGGCGATGGCAACTGAGAAGAAGGCCGCGAACAACTGCCCCAGGAGCATGAGGCACCTGGCAATCTGCTTGCGATAAAGAACAAGGTACCGTATACTTATGCATATAGAAAGAAATGCCCATGCGGAGGAGGTGTGGCCCTGGCCGAGATTCCGCTATCGAGCACCCTTGCTATCCAGTTCAATAACCTGCCTGTACAACTCACCTCGTTGATAGGGCGCGAGCAGCAGATAACAGCGGTAGGTACATTGCTGCGACGCGCGGACGTGCGACTGGTGACGCTCACCGGCACAGGAGGCATCGGCAAGACACGCCTTGGCATTCAGGTGACGAACGAACTACTCGAGGTATTTCCTGATGGAGTTTGCTTTGTCCCCCTTGCTCCACTTAGCAATCCCCTGCTGGTCATTCCAACGATTGCCCACCTGCTAGGCCTGGATCATCAACACGCGACACAAAACTCGAAATCAGAACACCTGGATTATTTGAGGGCGTTTTTGAGGGAGAAGCGCTTCTTGTTACTGCTGGATAACTTTGAGCAGGTAGTGCCGGCTGCTCCAGACCTCGCTGAATTGCTCACCGCTTGCCCGAAAGTGAAAATGCTGGTGACGAGCCGGGCAGCGCTGCACATACAAGGCGAGCAGGAGTTCCCGGTGCCTCCGCTATCGCTGCCCAAACAAGCGCATCTTCTCGCCAGCGAGCACCTCGCTCAGTATGCAGCAGTCAATCTCTTTGTGCAGCGCGCCCAGGCAGTCAAGCCCGATTTTCTCTTCAACGCGGCGAATGCGCATGCCATTGCCGAGATCTGTATACGCCTGGATGGCTTACCCCTGGCCATTGAATTAGCAGCGGCGCGTATCAAGCTTCTGCCACCCCAGGCGCTGCTGCAGAGACTGTCCCACATGCTGTCGGTATTGACGGGTGGAGTACAAAATGTCCCAGCCCGTCAGCAGACGCTGCGCAATACCATCGCATGGAGCTACAATCTGTTAGATGCAGCCGAGCAGCGCCTCTTCCAACGCCTGTCTGTCTTTGTGGGGAGTTACACGCTAGACGCGGTTGAAGCCGTTTGTGGCGTGTTCGCCGACGGAACAGCCCATATTCTGGATGGCGTAGCTTCACTTATCGATAAGAGCCTGCTGCAACAGACAGAGCAGGAGGGAGAGGAAGCGAGTCTCGTAATGCTAGAGACCATTCGTGAGTATGGCCTGGAGGCGCTAGCCAACAGTGGGGAGGAAGAGATTACCCGGCAGGCGCATGCCGCCTACTACCTGGCGCTGGCAGAGAAGGCGGAGCCGGAGTTTGGGGGCGCCGAGCAAGCCAGGTGGTTGGAGCGATTAGAGCATGAACATGATAATCTACGAGCAGCCTTGAACTGGTCGCTGGAGCAGGGGAAGGCCAGGCGCCGCATGGAGATGGCTCTGCGCCTGGGGGGAGCGCTCAGGAGATTCTGGTTGGTGCATGGCCATATCGGCGAGGGGCGAACCTTTCTGGAGCAGGCGCTGGCCGAGAGCGGAAAGGTTTCGGCACCCGTGCGGGCAAAAGCGCTGATGACCGCGGCAAACCTGGCCGTCAGCCAGAACGATTATGATCGCACACAAACCTTGTGCCAGGAAAGCCTGGCACTCTACCGGGAACTTGGGGACCAGCCAGGCATTGCATTTTCCCTCTATCTGCTGGGAGCCGTTTCCTGGACGAGAGGCGACCCAACAAATGGGCGCTCACTGCTGGAGCAAGCCCTGGCGATTTTTAGAGAGAGAGAGATCAAGGACCAGATCGCCTGGTCGGTGTACCTTCTGGGTCTGTTCGAAGGCATGCAGGGTGAATACGCCAGGGCATATACCCTGTTCGAGGAGAGCCTGGCCCTGCACAGGCAAATGCAGCATAAAAGGGGAATCGCCTTCTCGCTCATACACATGGCGCAGATGCTCTTCGTTTCTCAAAACGAGCAAGCCAGGGTAGATGCGCTGCTCGAGGAGGGTTTTGCGCTCGCCAGGGAGTTGGGCGACAAGGATAGCACCGCCTATTCCTTTACGCTCAAGGGGCAAATCGCTCTCAGCCAGGGTGATACCGCCAGCGCACGCTCTCTTCTTGAGATGGGGGTAAAACTCTACAGGGAGGTAGGGTCACTGCATGGTATCGCAGAGTCGCTCTCCCAGTTAGCACGGGTAATGGCTGCTCAGGGTAACGAATCCCAGGCCTATGCCCTCTGCGAGGAGAGCCTGGTGATTGCCAGAGAATTAAGGCATCCAGGGCTGATCGCCTCCTGTATGGAAGGGCTGGCTCAAGTGAGTGTGGCGCAAGGCAAAGCTGCAAGGGCGGCACGACTGTGGGGCGCGGCAGAGACCCTGCGAGAGTCGGCTTCTATACCCAGACCTCCAATCGAACAGGCTACTTATGAGCGCTCGGTTGCCCACGCGCGCAGCCAGATGGACGAAAAAGCTTTTGCCACCGCGTGGTTGCAGGGACGTGGAATGACGCCCGGGCAGGCGCTCTCCTCCCAGGAACAAGAAACAACACCAGCAGCGGCTACGGCTGTGACCACTCAAGCTCCTGACTCAACACCGGGCTATTTCGCCGGATTGACAGCACGAGAGGTAGAAGTGCTGCGCCTGGTGGCGAGAGGACGAACCAACGCTGATATCGCAGATGAGCTGGGACTCAGCGAGAAAACAATTGCCCACCACCTAACCCACATCTTCAACAAGACCGGCAGCGAGAACCGGGCCGCTGCCGCGGCCTTTGCCATTCGCCACGGCCTGGCCTAACTCCTCCATACTCTGTAGGGGCGCGATTCATCGCGCCCTCGTGCCCCGCGTCTGGCTCCCCGCGTGCGATGATGAACCTTCAAGAATCAATCGGGAAGACCCAATCCGTAGGTGCCGATTATGCATCTTGACAAATACATCCGGCCCTCTGTAGGGGCCGATTTATCGCGCCCATCGCCGATTTATCGGCCTCGTTAAACATGAGCATTTCTTCGCACGAATACCCTCGCAGATAAGATGGGCATTTCTTCGCATAACAGGCCATTCCTCACTTTCCAAAGACCGCGAATATTCAGAGGTTCTTCCGATGCCCTGAGAGCCTTTCGTGAACTAAACTCTATCAAGAAAGAGATACAAATCCTGAAAAATAACCGGAATAGATGGAGATTCATCATTAACATGCCTTTTGCAGTTCAATTGTTTTTCGACCCGATAAGTGAGGTAATCATACGAAACGCCCAGGAAGAGTTAGCGAAAGGTGGAGTTTCTTTCTCGACGCATGAAGCTGACGTTCGCCCTTCTCTTACACTTGCCCTCTACGATGAACTCGATATTGCTACATGCGGAGGCAAACTCAAAGTGTTCGCGGAGATGTTCTCACCATTCGCGCTCACTCTCTCATGCCTGGGTATCTTTCCTGGCGGGAAGGCAGTTGTTTATCTTGCGCCAACCGTGAACCAGAAGCTACTGGATATCCATGCCTATGTTCACCAGTTGCTGAAGGACAGCGGCATATCGTCTTCTACAAAATATGTACCCGGATACTGGATTCCTTACTGCGCGCTGGCCCTGGATTTAGATCCGAAGTTCATCGCTCGAGCTATCGAAATTGGCCTGTCCATGCCTTTTCCTGTACATTGCCAGGTCGCAGAGATCGGGGTGGTTGAATACTGGCCGGCGAAACACACCTATTCCTTTGGCCTGGGAGGAGGATAAGGCTATGCAAGCAACGGATGTAGAGGATTTTCAAACATTTTACCAGGATAACCTTGGCCTGATTTACCACTACGCCTATAGCAAGGTGGGGAATCGCCAGGAGGCCGAAGATCTGACCTCGCAGATCTTTCTCAAAGTAGTGCGCAGCCTCGATCTCAAGCGCGACCCGCGCAGTTTGCGCACCTGGCTGTTCCGGGTCGCGCGTACGACGATTGCCGACTACTGGCGAATTCAATACCGGGGGACAACACGCTCACTGGACGATTTACTAGAAGCAGGTTGGGAAGGCCCGGCCGACGAAGGAGCGGCTCTCGAGAAGGGCGGCGCAGCAGCGCTTGTGCAGGATATCCTACAGGCATTGCCCGAGCGTGACCGTGAGGTCCTGACCTCCCGTTTCCTGCTCAACCTTTCAATACGAGAGACGGCTGTAAGGATGGGCTTGACGGAGTCGAACACCAAAGTCCTGCAATATCGCGCGCTCAAACGCGCCGCCCATCTTGAAGGCCTGAGCACAAAAGCAGTCCATCCATGAAGTTTTCTACTAGTTCTGCATCCCCATCAGGTTGCCGCTTTCGTAACGGCGCAGGCCAAGCTGGAATACCCCGGCCGCTATGCCGGTAAACAGGGCGGTGAAGCCAAGCATGCCGAAGAACAGGGGCCAGGCGAACTGCTTGAGCAGTTGTAAGGGAATAAACGAGATGAAGCCCGCCGGGACGATCGTGAAGAGCAGCAGCCTCACGACCCCGCTGAAGATATTCATGGGGTAGGTGCTGAAGTTTATCAGCGCGCCCAGGAGCTGGTTTGTCAGGCCCTCGGTGTTGCCCAGGAAGAAGGCCAGCGAGCCGAGGATCACGACGAACGAGGCGAAGAGCAGCGCGACCATCAGACAGAGCAACAGGAACAGTGCAACCTGTCCCACGCCGGGATGCAGGAAGAGGATATAGGCGCCCAGCCCGAACAGGAAATCACCCCACGCCGTCGGATCGGTGGCCGAGACACATACATGCAGCAGCACATTGCGCGGCATAGCCAGGTAGGCATCCAGCCCACCGTTCATGATGAGCGCGGCCAACTTTGGCGCGTTGCCGAAGACGCTCATACCCACGCCGAAACCGGCGGCGGAGATAGCCCAGATCACGATGATATCGGTGCTCTGCCAGCCATGCACCAGCGGGAACTGGCGGAAGTAGGTCCACCAGAAAAACAGCCACAGGCTATCATTGGCCGCCATCGTGAGTACCTGCAGACCGAAGGCGACGCGGTACTCCATGGCCGCCTGCAGGTTAGCGAGCATGTACGTGCCGACGAAGCGCAGAGTACGCCAGCCTGATTTGAAGAGAGCGCTCATAAGCTAGCCTCCGTTGATATTCACACGCCTGATTGAGATGGCGTAGACCGCGGACAGGATCAGGGCGCCGGCGGCCAGCGTCAGCACTTGCTGGACGACGAGCGAGCCGAACTGCGCCGCCTCGAAATGCACCAGCGTGCGCGACGGGCCATAGAGGATGGCGCTGAATGGCAGGGCCTGGGCGATGGCGCGCAGTGGCTGCGGGAAAATCTCCAGGGGAGCCAGTACGCCGCCCAGCACCAGCGTCAGCCTGCTGAAGATCATCGTGAAGGGCTGGGTGTCTTCCGTCCAGAAGGCCAGCATGCCGATGCTGAAGTAGGCCACGAAATCGATGCACAGGGCCAGGAACAAAACCAGCGGCCACGCCATGATGCCCTGCCATGTGAAATGCGGCAGGCCCACGAAGACGAGCGCCACCGCAGAGCCAACGATAGCGTTGATGAACAGGCGCACCAGTCGCTCGCCCAGGTACTGCGCGAAGTTGTAGAAGACGTAGCTGCACGGCCGCCCCAGCAGGTAGGCCAGTTGCCCCGAACGCACCTCCTGATCGATGCGGCGGGTGAGCGCCGGGAGACTCATGGCTATCGTCTCGGAAGCCACCAGGTACCAGACCATGTCGCTGATGCTGAAGCCGCTGATGATGCTCGCGCCGCGCGCCGAGAAGGTGGTCTTCCAGAGCTGACCGAGGATAAAGACAAACACAATCAGCAGCAGCGCGCGGAACACCAGCTCCATAACATAAGCCACGTTGCTCGCGATGCTGACCCGCAGCACCGCCATGTATTTAAGCCATGAGAGGCGTGCTCGTTGAACGAGGCTGCGTCTTTGTATAGTTGCGTCCATGCGATGTTGCTCCCTCGCCCTTACGGATGCGCTTTCTCTGGTTCAACGAGTGACGACATTTCGGGCTGTTCGGCGCGCTTCTTGCCATAGATGTCTGCGATGATCTCCTCCATGGGCGGGTCGGAGATGGTCATGTCGAGGATATGGCAGCGCTGCATGATGGCGGCGATGACGGGTTCGAGGGGCGCCTGCGCGGTATCGACCGCCAGTTTCAGGCCGTGCCCTTTGGCCTTGAGCACCTGCACGCCCGTCGTATCCAGCAACTCCTCGTGGATCGAAGTTGGCGATTGGATGCTCAGGCGGCGCTGTCCGCTCTCGCCGTCGGTTTTGAGCAGGCCTTCCGCGGGTTCCTCCAGCAGCAGGTCAACCGTTTTTACCTTGAGGTACTCGCGTTTCAGACGGGCGACGGGCGTGTCCAGGATGATCTCACCATGATTGATGACGATGGCGCGGCGGCAAACCTGCTCGATATCGCCGGCGTCGTGCGAGGTAAGGAAGACGGTGACGCCCTCCTCCGCGTTCAACTGGCCGATCAGGTCGCGAATGCGCTGCTTGGCGATGACATCCAGCCCGATGGTCGGCTCGTCGAGGAAGACGACGGAGGGCCTATGCAGCAGAGCAGCCGCCAGTTCACAGCGCATGCGCTCCCCCAGGCTCAGCTTGCGTGTGGGCGTGCGCAGGTACTCGCGGATATCGAAGCTTTCGATCAAGAACTCGCGGCGCTTGCGATACTCCTGCATGTCGAGTTCGTAGATGCGCGCCAGTAGGTCGAAGGTATCCTGCGGCGGAAGGTGGTACCAGAGCTGTGACTTCTGGCCATAGACACTGGCTATATGAAAAGCGAGTCTGCGCCTCTGCTGCCAGGGTACGAGTCCGAGCACGCTGGCTGTGCCGGAGGAAGGGTGCAGGATGCCCGTCAGCATCTTGATGGTGGTCGATTTACCCGCGCCGTTGGGGCCGATGAAGGCCAGCACTTCGCCGCGCTCCAACGAGAAGCTGGTGGGCTTGACGGCTTCGCGCAGGCGGTACTGCGGAGCGGCGAACGAGCGCAGGCTACCGGCCAATCCTGCGTCGCGCTCGCGGGTCTTGAAGGTTTTGGTTAAACCCTTCACTTCGATGATGGACATCTGTTGGCTCCTCTCCCCAGTACATCAGCAAATTCTTGCTGTATTTCTCCAAAGCTCAACTCCTGACCCCGATGTACAATCCCCGTCCCATCAGCTTTTGCGGATCGGGATCAAAGAGGACTCCCAACGAACTTTCTTTGGATGAGCTGTGTTTCACGCGCGTAATCCTTAATAGTGCCATAGATTGCATCATAGAAGGCTTCGGACTTGATAAACATGCCGGCTTCTCCTCTCAACGATGTTCGAAGACAGAAAACGATTGTAACGTACCTACACTACGTCGATGCGCGGGAACAGCAGTGGTCCGGCTACAACGGTTGACAGAGAACGGCTGCCCCATATTCCTTCGTCCCTCCATGCCGCGGCGCTTACCTCATCCAGGCTTAGCTGAGCGGTTATGCGATTGGCGGCATTCGGCAGAAAAGGCGCGAGCAGGGTCGCCGCTAATCGCAGGCTTTCCGCTGATGTATAGAGTACAGTATCCAGTTCCTTCGCGTGTTCCTGGTCGGCCGCAAGCTTCCAGGGCTTGCGCTCCTCCAGGTAGCGATTGATGCGGCGCACGAAGCTCCAGACGCTGTTCAGGGCGCTGCCGATTTCCCAGGCCTCCAGAGCGACTTCCGCCTGCTGCCGCGCTTCAGAGGCCTGGCGCTGCACGTCCAGTTCAAACGCCCCAGGCAATCCTGGAGCGGGGATCGCGCCGCCACGGTAGCGCAGGAGCATGCTGACTACGCGGTTCAACAGGTTGCCCAGGTCTTTCGCCAGTTCGTCATTATAGCGCTGGATCAGCCCGGCACGCGAGACATCGCCGTCTGATGCGAAGGAAAGATGGCGCAGCAGGTAAAAGCGTACAGCATCTACCCCGAACTCATCGACGAGTTCAATTGGAGAGACAACGTTGCCGGTCGTTTTTGAGATGCGCTGCTTCTCCATAGTCAAAAAACCATGCACAGCTATCTGGCGCGGCAGGAGCAGTCCCGCCGACATGAGCATAGCTGGCCAGTACAGGCAGTGGAAGCGCGTGATGTCCTTGCCGATGACGTGCGCGTCAGCCGGCCAGTAGCGTGCGAACTTCTCAGCGTCGTCGGGAAAGCCGACGGCTGTCAGGTAGTTGGTCAGCGCATCAAACCAGACGTAGATGACGTGCTGCGCGTCGCCTGGTACCGGCACGCCCCACGCGGCGTCGATGCGGCTCGCGGGACGCGACACGGGAAAATCGCGCAGACCCTGGCGAATGATCCCTACTATTTCAGACTGTCGCACGGCGGGTACGATAAAATCCGGGTGTTCCGTGATGTATGCCAGTAACCTGTCGCTGTACCTGGAAAGAGCGAAGAAGTAGTCTTCTTCCTCTACCCATTCGGGCCGCTGCGTTGGATGATCCGGGCACGCGCCGCTAATCAGTTCATCATCGCGGTAAAAGCAATTGCAGTTGGGGCAAAACCAGCCCACGTACGTCGCTTGATAGATGTCCCCCGCTGCCTGGGCGCGACGAAACATCTCCTGCGAGGCGCGAAAATGCCCCGGCTCGGTTGTGCGCATCCAGCGGTCGTAGCGGATATCGAGCGCGGCCCAGGCTGCGCGGAAAGCCACGTCCATCCTCTCAATCCACTCTGATATGCTGACATTATTGGCCCTGGCAGCCTTCACGACGTGCTGGCTGTTTTCGTCCAGCCCTATGCTAAGGTAGGTATCGCGGCCCTGCAAGCGATGATAGCGCGCCACGACATCCGCGGCCACTTTTTCGAGCGCGTGGCCGATATGTGGTTCCGCGTTGGGATAGTCGATGGCCGTTGTGATGTAATAAGGTTTGTTCGCCGGTTCTTGCCCGTCTTGCTGCACCATGCATGCACCTCTTTTCACTGCTATATATACGCTTTAGTGCTATAAAATCGAATTCGTCATCGAGCGTCCTCGTTCATCACCCGTGCCAGAATGCAATAAAAAAGGGCCGCCCCATCCGGGTGGCCCTTCTTGTGCTCTGGCGACTGATTTCAGATGGCAGAGGACATAGGCAACACTCCGCATGGGTTCCTGCGGCTGCGCATTGCCATAAACAGAATGTATGAAAAAACTGTTGCCATCTCGTTCCCTCGCTCTCTTTCTCAGCCTATTATACCAGGAGGAGTGCGAGTGTCAAGCCCCATCACCCCAAAGGATGCAAACCCATCCCCTGACTCTCCGATGCAAGCCCGAACTAGAGCGTTGTCCATCCTACCATGAAGTAGGATGTCCCAGGCACCAGGTCATTTGCCTCAGCTTCGAGGATCGTTGGCTGTTGTGTCCTGTCAGTCAATGAGCCAAAAAGCAGTCCATGCTGTTGACCATCATTAAACTGGACCGCGTACATGCTCCCATCGCGCGAGAAATTGGACCAGGTGTACTGCGTATCAGCGTTCAGTTCGGTATGCAGACTGGTTGTCAGTCGAGTCCAACCAGTTCCATCTAAATTCATCATCCACAGTCCGTTCTCAGCAGTTCCTGCCGAGGAGCCCTCATTGTCTACGACATAGGCAAGCAGCGAGCGGGTCATGATCCGCACAGTGATAATCGCCAGCGTTTGATCGCTGTAGATAGTCGTTGACTGGCCCCCTGTCGCTGGCTCTACACTGATGGTGCTGGGGCCCTCAATCGTCCCCTGCTGTGGAATTTGGCATTGAGCGGCATAGATTTTTGATCCATCAATGGTCGTATCAAATGACCAGGACGTTCCTGCCGGGGCAGGGCCCCGAATCTCGGTGAGATCATTCACGCTCTGCTGGGAACCCCTGCTTGTATCGAGCAGAAACAGGGCCCATGGGTACCCATTGCTGGTTTCGTTCATCAAGTAGACATGCGTCTGGTCGAGCCAGGTAGTGGCAAAGAAGGCCATCGCATTGGCGGGTGTGACCAGTTCTTGCTGCACGATACCTTTTGATATATCCATTAGTTGCAGGGTGTAGCTGTCAGGCCCGCCCTGCACACTCCCCTGGGAGAAGATGACGGTTTTGTCATCAAGGTCCCACTGCATATTCATTATGGACGGCCCTGCCGAAGGCGAGGCACAGTAGAGCGTTTGCAGCCCTTGCCCATCCAGGCGCACCATCTGTATCGCGTCCTCGAAGCCCTGACCATTTCTTTGTGGCGCCACAAAAAGGAGCCATTGGCCATCACTCGAGATCTGCGCCTGGCTATATTGCCCCCCTACGTTCAGCGAGAGAATCGTGGTCTTTTGATGCGTCACCACATCGTAGCGTACTAAGCTTTCCGCTTGGGAGCCTTTTCGATAGACGATGGTCGCATCCCTTCCACGGACAAGTGGGCGTATGACGGCGGCGCGCGCGGTACCGGCAGGAGGACAGGCGGTTTGCGTCGGTGGCATAGGAACGGTTATATTGCCCGCGTTGCTCGTGCCGGCTGAGGCCTTGGGGAGAGGCTTCGATGAAGAAGCAGTCGCGCTGCCTGAACGGCTCGTGCCGGCTGAGGATCGTGGCAGCGGCGTCGATGTAGATTGAGCGGGCGCCTGCTGCGAGGAGCAGGCCACCAGGCACACAAGACAGAGACAACTCCCGACGAGAAAGCGCAAGATGCGATGATACATGAATGTTCCTCCTTCTGGTTTCTCAGTGCTCATGATTGTGCTCCTTTCTGCAATTTCAATTTCAATGCATTTTGCTCTCGTTGAGCCCTTTCCTGTTCCAGGTCTACCCGCTTGGATGGCATTGGCGCATCGCTAGAATACGGTTTATAGCTCCCCAGGCACCACTACTCAAAGTCTACTTTCCACTAGCTCGGGGCGCATCGCATAAACATGCTATTTGTACGAGCTACCTCCGAGCAAGCAGGCGGAGAAGATATAGCTAGAACTAACTAATGGGCTATCACCCTTCCTATGAGAGAAAGGGCCGCCCGAAATGTAGAGACAGGGGGCGGTCGGGTGGCTGGGTGGGGGACTTGTGCCTGTCCGGTTTTTCCTGGTAGGGAACTTTGGTGTGATTATTGCCTAACCTGGCAGATCGCCAACCACCGACCACAGAGGATGGTACCACGGCCGTATGCCGGTTCCAACCGAGGAGAAGAATTGCTCGATAACCGCATCAAGAATGTGCGCGGAGGCAAAAGACTCGAAAGCCGGCGTGGAAGAGGGGGTGTAATGGTCAAGAGGATTGATAGTGCTCTGTCTATTCCTCGGTAGACAGTCCCAGCAGTTTACGGGCAATCAGCATGCTATCCATCTGATAAGTACCTGCTTCAATTTGCGCGCGCACGCGTTCCACCAGTTCGGTGCGAATCTCTGGAACCTGGCGAAGCGCCTCTCGCGCGAGCATCATCTGTCGCAAGACCTCGGGTGACATCTTTTGGGCGGCTTGAGAACCAGGGCTCGTGATTGGCCTGGGCAGATGATCTTCGCGTTCGACTACATCGATTGCCTGCTTGATTTGAGTGGCCACGTCGTTAGTTTTCGTCATGAATTTCCTGCGAGGTTTAGCCCGTTCAACGCATGTGAAGCGGGCAACCTCCTCCTTCCTTCTACTTAAGCAGCATTTGTTCGCATTCGCGCCGTTTCTTATGTATTGAGGGCATTATAGCGCAGAACGGGAGGAAATTTAGAGGCAAAAGTCACCAATCGCACCTGTCTAAAGTACCAAAAAACAAGGAGGCTTGCTTTACAAGTACTCTGCAATACCATATCATTAGGTACAAGCGAACGATCTGCAAGGAGTCTCCTATCATGTTGAACGACGAGATGAAAATCAATCGAGGGTGGTGGAACGAGGCGGCACGTGTGCATTACCGGGGCGATTGGTACCAGACGAAAGAGTTTCGAGAAGGCGGGATAAAGCTGCACGCGCTTGAGCGCGAAGAAGTGGGTGATGTTGCCGGGAAGAGGCTGCTGCACCTGCAATGCCACTTTGGGATGGATACGCTGTCGTGGGCACGCTTGGGCGCGCAGGTGACGGGCGTTGATTTCGCCGAGGACGCAATTGCGATTGCGCGGGGGTTGAGCGAGGAATTCAAGCTGGACGCCACCTTTGTGTGCAGCAATATCTACGATCTGCCTGGTGCGCTGGAGGGCGCGGGAACATACGACATCGTCTTTTCCTCGTATGGAGCGCTTTGCTGGCTGCCCGATTTAGAGCCCTGGGGCAAGATCATCGCCCACTATCTCAAGCCGGGCGGGTTCTTTTATATTGCCGAGGGGCATCCGTTTTTGTGGTCGCTCGATGAGCAGTCAACCGAATTCAAGGTGAAATACCCATACTTCTCCAGGGAGCCTATCAGGGAAGAGTCGTCCGGGACGTATGCTGAGAAGGATGTCATGCTGGAACATACGGTAACATATAGCTGGAACCATCCACTCAGCGTGATATTCGACGCGCTCTTCTCGGCCGGGTTGACGCTCGACTACTTTCACGAGCACAAGTTTTGCGCGTGGGAGCCCCTGCCGGAGATGGAGGAAGGGGAGGATCGCCTCTACAGATTTAAAGACCCGAAGAAGCGCGAAATGATTCCGCTGATGTTTTCGCTGAAGGCCACCAAGAAATAAGCATGGGAGCCGTTATAGTGGCTCCCATAGTCCTCAACCCAGGTAAAACTCATCATTTGCCCGTAGGGGCGGGAGTGGAGTGGATGGGTGGTGGGGGCGCTTGCGCCGCCCTCCTCGTCCCCACTCGCTCTGCCAAGGTGCGCCGCCCTCCTCGTCCCCCCGCTCACTCGCCCCTACCCATATATGCTGCCGCCGTTAGATGCCGGGGCCGCCGGTTTGTGTGGCGATGGAGGTGTGATCGCACGAAGACGTGTTTGTCGTCGAAGCAGTACAACCGGAGGCGGGCGGGTCGTTGGCATCATTGATGTACTGGTCATCGCTATAGACGATGGATGCCAGACCGGTGAGCGGATTGGCCGCCACTCCGAAGTCATCGTACAAATCTCGGTTGCCCGAACAGGTCACGCCGCTTTCGCAGACACCTCCATAATGCACGATGGGCGTTGCCTGAACTTGCGTGAAGGAGCTGCCAGCCTGGGTCGCCTTCAAATCCTGCGCCATGTAGACGTACCAGGCCGCGCTCATTGGATAGTTATCGGGCGGGTTGACACCATCGTAATAGGAGGTGCCATACCAGACGATATCGATGTGTCCGGCGCCGTTGGCGACACTCCAGGGGTAGATGGCCGTCGCCGAGGGGGACTTGTTCACCTGGACGGGTGCCGACCAGCTCGTACCGTGATTGGTTGAGAAGCTGTAGTAGACGTTGTGGTTGTCGCTGAAAACGGAGTAGACGTTGCCGGCCCTGTCAATGCTCACGTTTGTGAAATTGTGATTGTAGCTGATCTGGTTGTTGGGGCCATTATACACGATGTTGTCGGTAAAGGTCTTGCCGCCATTGGTGGAAACCGCCATCCAGACGGTATGGTAGGCGCAGGTGCCAGCCTCACTACAAGCTACCTCGCTTGCATCGTGAATCCCATCGAAGGTCTGGTAGATGATATGACTGGCGGGGTCAATCATCAGGTTGCCGATCTCGTTGTTGTTGATGAGAAAGGCATGGTTCGTATCGATGGCATCGCCCAACTGGGTGAACGTGGTACCGGCATTGCTGCTGCAATCGACGTCAATGTTGAACGTAGCGACATCGTGATACGAGATGCAGACTTTGGACGCGCCATCAGCGGCAATCCATTCGCGGTCGTCACCCGAGATGGTCGCGCCGATAGGATTGAGCGCCCATGTCTTGCCGCCATCCATACTGGTACTGACGTCGACGTTCGCCAGGCTTAAGCTGGCAACGTAGACATTATACAGGCCGCTGGTATTCTTAGCAGGCGCTATGGCAAGGTCGGTATCGCCACCACCTGGGGCAAATCCCGAGTTATTGGACTGTGATCCAGCATCGGGCGAAACCAGGGCTGTATACGTACTGCCGGCGGTGGTCGATTTCCAGGCGTCGGTTCCTGCTCCCAGTCCATTTTCGGAGGAAGCGTAGAAATTACCCGACTTGTCCGCCCTGATGGCCGGCTCAGCCGCGGTATTGCTACAGGTACTGGCGGTATTGGGGCAGGTGACTCCCGGAGTCGCGCTCAACTCGAACGTTTTGAAGAAGCTGCCGGCGTTCGGCGCAGCCAGGCTTTGCCCTGAGAAAAAGAGAAGCATACTGACGACGAGCAAGGACATTGGCAACCCCACGATGGATCGCCGGATCAGTTGTTTGACCATAGAACCTCCTAGTTATGGCCGAGTTCATCCTGTCGCGCATTACTACGCACGCTACTCAGTTAACACCGAGGGGGGAGAAGAGCTTATTTAAGAGGCTCCCTCGCCATTGAGGGAGCCTCTTAAAAAATATGAGCTCAAAGGAATCGAATTGTCTCCCCTATATTTACACGTAAGAGGTCTAAAAAAGAATCACATCTTCAACAGCAATAATAAAGAAGGGGATGTAGGGGCGCGATTCATCGCGCCCTCGTACCGCGCGTCTGGCCCCGGAGGCGATGATGCTCATTTCCTATTAAATCGTGGAAGGTCTGTAGGGACAGGGGCAGGGTGGAAGTGGTGTGAGGCCCCTTGCGGGTGTCCTGCTGGCGGCTTTCCACCCCAACTCCTAATCCGGCGGCAGTTCCTGGTAGATCATCTTGACGTTGATGCCACGGCTGGCGTTGACGAAGCGCATCGTGAAGTAGATCACGATGCCTACCGCGAGGAAGACGAGCGCCCAGCCGATGCCGCTGGTATTCGCCGTAGACAACGACAGGTACGTGCCACCTTGCTGCTGAATACCTTTGACAACCGGGTAGACGAAAGCGGCGGCATAGACCGGCAAGATGAAGATCAGCCATAGGATGCCGGACCAGACCAGGCGAGGAAGCCCAAGGAATCTTCCAGTATTGTTGGTGAGCTGGAAGAGATCGGGCCGCCTGAAGGGGATCAGGATGGCGTTCAAGCCCGGCATGATCCAGGTGAGGCCGGCCAACAGGATGCCGAAGAAGGTTGTACTCGCCAGGGAGAAGCCGAAGAACGTCAGCACGAAGAAGACGGCCCCGAGCAGGATCGCGATGATGATGACGCGCAGCGGGGCGTTAGTGCGCTCGTTCACCACGCTGAACCATTCGGGGACCTGGCGGTCAAGCGACCAGGCCAGCACGATGCGCGAGAGGAAGATGGCGTAGACGGGGCAAAGCAGCACGTTCAGCACCGTATTGCCGACGGAGACGATCAGCCAGAGCGGCCAGGCACCAGGATAGACGGCGGTTGCGATTACCGGCGTGAAAGGAGGCTGGCCGTTGAGCGGCGCGCCCAGTCCGTTCCAGTACAGGTAGCCCCAGGCGTTCACCAACTGGAAGCCGAAATGGTTGCCCAGTACGTCCTGGTACAGCGAGTTCATGAATACGGCAAAGAGTAGTGCGCCAATCACCGCGAACATGACGGTGCGCCGCACATTCCCCTTCACCTCACCCGCAATGTACGAGGAAAACTGGAAGCCGATAAACTGGAACAGCACTACGCTGACAAGACCCGCCAGCCCGATCAACCCCAGGAACGAGAAATCGGGCGAGCCGATGGAAAAATTCGATTTGGTCGCCGTCGCGATCAAGTCCTGGGCAGATTTGACGCCAAGCGCGGGCAGAGCGGCATCAACCTGGCCGGGAGAGATGAAGAACGCGCCAAAGAAGCTGATGGCGACCGAGACGATGGCGAAGATGGTCAGGCCGGTCACGACGCGGTGGAAGGTTTTCGTGCGCAGGATCGCGATGCCGAAGATCACCAGCAGGATGATGGCGCCGACGATGGCCTTGCTGGTGTTATCCTGGAGCCAGTTGGGGGCGTTGGCAAAGGCGCTGCCGGGAAAGGCGACGCCGAGCAGGATGGCGGTGAGCTGGACATTGTGCGTAGCAACGATGATTTCAAATCCGATGATGGTGAGCGCCGAACCGACGAGCGTCCAGGACTCGATCCAGCCCCAGAATGGACTGATGATGCGCGAGGTGAAGACGTAGTCGCCGCCGCTACGCGGCATGGCCGTCGTCAGGCTGGAGAAGATCATGCCCAGGAAGAAACAGAAAATGCCGGTCAGGATGGCCATCCACGCGAAGGCCGAGATGCCGAGCGCCTGCCACTCCGGGCCGAGGGCGTAGAAGGCGACCGCCCAGCCGATGGCGGTACCGACGAAGGCCGCGATGTTGAAGAAGAGCGCGTTGGCCATGCTTACATCGCGCACCAGCCCCGATGCCTGCCGGACAAACAAGCCGGTGGGAACGCTGGCTTTTGCCATAGGTGCAAACTCCTTTCAAGAACGAGAGCGAAGAAGACTGCGCCTGCCGTTATGAAGGAAGAGAGGCAAGCGAGCCCGCACTCTCGACGAGATTAGCCCTGGACGCGGAAGGCCCGCTCCAGTTTGTCCTTACCAAGATCAAAGACAAAGCCGCGCAGGATACCCTGGTTGGCCTCGCTTCCAGCGTTGAAACAGGTGGTGCGCCCGATCTTAGCCTGGCCGCCGGCCTCGTGGACGTGCCCGTGCACGGAGACCAGCGGCTGCAGCTCCTGAATCGCTTTACGCACCCCTGTGCTGCCCACCGGAACGCGCAGGACATCGCCCATCGTGACTCTGGGCCGCATGGTCTTGTCGAGTTCGGGGGCCGTGTCTAACCCGCTATCGTACGGGGGAACATGGATCATGAAGACGGCGTTTTTAACATCTCTCAGGCTGCCCGCGCGCGTTTTGACGTGTTCGTAGTATTCCTCTTCGTCCCACTCGCGGGGCGTATGCCAGGGCGTGTGATTGGCATAATCGAAGCTAATCATTTCGTGGTATTCGTTCAGGGCGATGGTTTTTCCCACGGGATTGACGACGTAGCTGGAGCGCGCGATCATCTCGTCTACGCCAAAGTCGTCATCGTTGCCGGGCATCATATAAAACTGGACGCCGCTTTTGCCGATGCGCTCCTCGGCCAGAGCAACCCACTCACCGACGCGCTCGATCATCTTGCGCCGGAAGAGCGCGTTCATCATATCCTTGTCCTCCCGCATGGCGTTCACCTCGTCCTGGTCGGTGACGTGCGGGTAGTAGCCGATGTCGGAAATACTGCCTTCGAGCTTCTGGAGTTCTTCTGCAGTTTCCAGCGAGTACTCCTGGTCGAGGAAGGAGGCGGCGTAGCGACCATTAGCCTGCTTGATGATCGGCACGATAGCTTTGCCGGTGAGATCACCGGCGATAAGCACGACGTGAGCTTCGTATGCATTCATCTTGATGGCGTTCAGCAGCTTGCGATAGGTGCGGTTAGCGGCATGCAGATCGGAACACATGTAGCAGCGAAGGTGTTTTGCCATGTTCCCTCCTTAACATAACGGAGATGTTAAGAGCTAGTGTACATGAGCTTTACGAAAAAAACAATGCTTGTTTATCTCGGCTCTTCGGGCAGTTCGTACCAGCGCACGCGCTCGCCGACCATGGAGCGGGTCTTCCACCCCAACGATTTCGGATGCTTCTCCATATCGCTAAGCAGCTTCTGGATGCGTTCTGTGACATAGGGTGGGAAATTGCGCTCCTCGGCGAAGGTCTTCATCTTTTTCAGGTTGATATCCAGGGTTTTATGCAGCCCCCAATCGTTGGCGATCAGACCAGAAATATAGGAGGAGTTGATACCTTTGTCGCTGCCTTCGACATCGAAGTCGATGAGCAGCGCCATCACGTCGAGGATGTCCTTTTCGTTGACCTCGACGATCTGCAACTTGGTCAGCATTAGATCGGCCAGCGAGAGGGTCTGATCATGGATGTGCAGCCGGGAGCGAAAATCGAGGGTGTGGCTCATCTGCATGCGGTCCACAAAGATATCGACCTGGCGGCCATGCTCTTCATCCCAGAAGAGCAGGCGTTGATGCCCGTGTAGCGCATTGAAGTTCTTATTCGCGGCATATCCCAGTTTCGCGAAGAGGGCTTTCACTTTTCCGGTATGCCGGGAAAGCGTCACGAAATCCAGATCTTTGTAGGAGCGCTTCAGTTGCTCGTGGGTCTTCGCGCTGGGGGCTTGCAGGTAAATCGCCAGTCCGCCCAGCAGGCGCAGGGGGATGTTTTCCGCGTTCGCGGCATTGACCACGCGAAGCGCTTCTTCGGTTATTTCAGCGATGGGGCCGGTCGTATCTTGCATCATAGGTAATTCCTGTCTTCCTGCGGCGCATCTCTCGCTCACGCCTTTCTCCGAACGACAAGATAGCGCACCTCGCTTGTTGTGTCATTGAATTGTAGCATGTTTTCTCGCGAATGAAAAACTGTTCAGCCTTCAAAAACCGGCGGGAACGTTGTATAGTTACATAGAAGAGTTTTTTTACGTTGTATGCATGTCGGGAGTTATCGATATGGCATTTTGCGGACAATGCGGCTACCAGTTACGGTCGGGCGATATGGCCTGCCCGCGCTGCGGCATGGTCACAGAACCGATGATAACGGCGTATGACTCAGATGCCACGCATGCCGACAGCCCTACGGTGGCATTACCGGAGCGCTGGCAGGGAAATACCGCGACTCAATCGAATACGCCCGCGCAGCCGCAACAGCCTGTCGTGTACTACCCGATTGACAACACTCCAGTTACCAACCCGCCGAATTATCCCGGGTCTAACATATCGCATCCCGGCTTTTCATCCCAGCCAGGCTCTTCATATCCCGGCTATGCGCCCGTCAGTTATCCCGGCACTTCACATCCGGAAGCATTTGATCCGGCGACCAGAACAGCGCCGCCGCCAAACAGGAGAGGTCGCACATTTCTGATCTTGCTTGTTGCCCTGCTCGTACTGGCGTTGGCCGGTTCTTTCCTATGGTACTTTCTTTACGGTCGAACATCCCCGACGGACAATACGCCGACCCCAACGGCCCAGGCGACCACGGCTGCTATTACGCCAACCACCGCGTCAACGCTAACGCCGGCCCTGACTCCTTCGCAGCAGGCCCAGTCAGTGTTGCAGCAGTACTACGATGACATCAACAGCCGCGATTACCAGGCCGCCTATAACCTGCTGGGCGCAGCCAACCAGAGCAGCCAGCCCTACGCCCAATTCTCGAGCGGCTATGCGCACACCCGTCACGACACCTTCACCTTCAACAGCATCACGCCCCAAAATGACGGGACCGTTACCGTCGTCATCACCATTCAGGCGTTAGAAGACGCCAAATCCGGCACGGGCACGCAGATGAGTACCTATCACGTCAGCTATGTTGTCGGGCAGGAAAATGGGGCGTGGAAAATGCTGAGCGGGCAAACCCTATAAGCAGCATTTACCACTGGATAGCAACCATCCTGACGAGGCCATTCCATCACCACTGATATCAAGATTTCATCCCTTCCTCTAGAATGAAAAGAGAAAACCGATCATAAGGGACGCGATGATGAAGTTTCCCAACCAAGATCAGTCCTGTCATCCTGAGCGCAGCGAAGGCATCTGCAGTTCTCCTCGCGCCAGACCCTTCGCTTCGCTCAGGGTGACAGCACCAGGATTACCGGTTATGCTCCGATTATCGCTCATTTCATTCGTTTAAATGGGGGATGTTATGCCTGCACCAGTGCCAAACCAGCAGCGCCCTGTTTTTGTTATCCCAGCTTCGCCGAGTATGAAGGGACGCCCCGCGCTACGCAAGCACAAAGGGCCGCATCTCTTTACGATTTTTCTGTTATTGCTGGCATTCCTCGCGCTGGCACGCTTCCTCTTTGTGCTGATTGCGTCCACGGCGCTGACCTCATCCACAACGAATACATCGAGCGAGTGCAATGGCCTGCTGCGCTCGTCTGACTATACGAAGGTCATAGGCTTGCAGCCTGGCGAGCAGATAGGAGCAATCGCAGCGGCGAACGGACTGGATGGAGGCAGCCCGGCGGAGCTGGTACAGGTGATGCATTCGGATGCGCAAGAGACGCTGGACGTTTATCTCTTTGGATGTGCAATACACCAGAACCGGCCCGGGCTGATAAGCCTGTTTTCGCAGCACGGACTGCTGGACGGCACGGTTGAAATGAGCCAGGCCAATACTCTGATTACCGCTACGCTCGATACCTCGATCTCGGCAAACACCAGCGTGTTGCTACTACCATCGCAGCAAAATATCTACCGGGAATACGCTTTTCAGAGTGGAACGTTCCAGCAAGTCGCTTTCCCAGGCTTCTACCCTGTCACCAGCCGGGCCGAAGCGGAGACGCTGCAACAGCAGGCAGATGGCGGGATGACGGTGCCCTGGACAGATCCGCTCGCAACGGCGGAGGCGATGGCGAAGGATATCTTGAAGTGGCCGGCAATCGACCCGCAAAGCGCGCTCCTGAGCAACGATGGAGTGACGGCCCAGGTCAAGCTGGTGCAACAGAGTCCGCCGCTCGCGGTGTATGTGACGCTCGAACGGCTGGTGCGACAGGATGGCAAGGGCCTGTGGTTCGTTGTCGCGGCGCATACCCAGGCGATTACGCTCGGACTGGACGGGCAGGATATGACGGCGCTGCCGCAGGCGGCTATTCCTCCGACTCAAGCAACACAGGTTATACAGGCCGCGCGGCAGACGCATTGTGCAGTCGCCGATCACGTTGCAGGGTACGCACGCGCTGGCCGATGGCCAAACCAGTGTTACACTCTTCGACCATACGCTATCGCCCGTTTCTATAGCCAGCAACGTGCCGCTGCAGGTAAATGCCAACGGCATCTATGCGGGGACCCTGCCTTATACAACTGTTGTGCCGGGGCAGGAGGGGGTGCTACTGGTACAATCGCTGCCACAGGCGGCGAATGATGCGCTAGAGCAAGAGCAATTACTGCTGGTACCGGTGCTGTTGGGATAAATCGATAAATATCGCCTCTCTATTATGCCCATCAATTAATAATTGAGGACAAGGTGCACTCAAAATAGCTGCATGAATTTGTTCATCTCCATTCTCGCGCGTACGCCACCAGGCAAGAGTAGGGGCCGATTTATCGCTAATCGTGGCCGCTCTCTCTATTCTTGTTATCCTCTTTCTCCTCTCCCTTGTCCTTTTCTTCCTCTATCGATAATAGCCAGTATATTGAGACTGAGAAACTTTCAGGATAGGATGACCAGAAATCGCCGGTGTCCCGGGAAAGCCTCTGAAGGCTTACCACCTCAGGATAGATTTGTGCTATAATGCGCGCTATGAGTGAACTTACGACACAAATCGAACGCCTGCAGGGGCGCGTCCATGAAACTATGGTGCGTCTTTGACCTGGCTACCAAGAAACAACTGATAGAATCGCTTGAAGCGGAGAGCATGGCCGGGGATTTCTGGTCGGATAACCGCAAGGCGCAGGCGCAGATGCAGCAGTTGAACGCGCTGCGCGATGAAGTTACGACGTGGGAAAGCATTGATGAGCAGTTGAACGACCTGCACGGGCTTGCCGGACTGTTGGAGGAGGAACCAGACGAAGGATTGCAGGCCGAGGTCGCCCGCTCTCTGGCGGAGATCGAGCAGCAGACCGAGAAGCTAAATTTAGCCCTGATGCTCAATGGCGAGCACGATGAGAAGAACGCCATTATGAGCATTCACGCGGGCAGCGGCGGCGTCGATGCGCAGGACTGGGCCGAGATGCTGCTGCGCATGTACCTGCGCTGGGCCGAGGGGCACAAGTTCCGCACAGAAATCTACGACTATTCCGAGGGTGACGAGGCAGGGCTCAAGAGCGTCACCATCGAGGTGACGGGGCGTTACGCCTATGGTTACCTGCGCTCAGAGATCGGCACGCAGCGCCTGATCCGCCTCTCGCCCTTCGATGCCGCGCACCGCAGGCACACCTCGTTCGCCAGGGTAGAGTTGCTGCCCGATATCGAAGGCACCATCGAGATCAACATCCGCCCGGAGGACCTGGAAATCGACACCTACCGCTCGACCGGCGCGGGCGGGCAGCACGTCAACAAGACCGACTCTGCCGTGCGCATCCGGCACATTCCCAGCGGCATCGTAGTGACGTGCCAGAACGAGCGCTCGCAGATACAGAACCGCGAAGTGGCCATGAAGCTGCTGCGTGCGCGCCTGTACGAGCGCGAAGTGCGGCGGCGCGAGGAGGAGACGGCGCGGCTGAAAGGCGAGTTCGTGCAGGCAGACTTCGGCACGCAGATCCGCACGGTGACGATACACCCCTACAATATCGTCAAGGATCACCGCACGAACTACGAGACAAGCGATACCGAGGGCTACCTCAACGGCGACGTTGACCCGTTCATCTTCGCTTACCTGCAGATGAAGGCGGGAGGCGTAGAAACTACGGCATAATTATGCCTGCACATACCCCTGCAAACCATAATCACAATACCTGTCGGGGTAGCGCAGCTTGCGCAGGGCCTTGACCTCGATCTGGCGGATGCGCTCGCGGGTAAGATGGTAGAGGGTGCCGACCTCGTCCAGGCTGTGGGTATGGCCATCCTTGAGGCCGTAGCGCAGTTCGAGGATGGTGCGCTCGCGCTCTGTGAGGATCGTCATGGCCTGCTCGATGTACTCGCGCAACATATTCTGCGAGACCTCTTCCGCCGGTGGGGAGAGGGTGGTATCCTCGATGGTATCGGCGAGGTGGTATTGTTCGTCGTCGGCCGCCGGCGCGTCAAGTGAGACGGGCTGGTCGGAGACGTTGAGCAGTTCGATGACGCGCTCTTTGGGGAGACCCACCTCGATGGCGATCTGTTCCGGCGAGGCCTCGATGCCCTCTTCCTGGTAGATGCGGCGAGCTACGCGCTTGATTTTATAAATGAATTCCACGACATGCACCGGGATATGGATGGTGCGCGAATGCTCGGCGATGGCGCGACTGATGGCCTGGCGAATCCACCAGGTGGCGTAGGTGCTGAAACGGAAGCCGCGGCGGTAATCGAACTTTTGGGCGGCGCGCATCAGGCCGAAGTTGCCCTCCTGCACCATATCGAGGAGTGGCAGGCCCTGGTTGGTGTAACGCTTGGCGATGCTCACCACCAGGCGCAGATTCGCCTCGATGAGCTTCTGCCGAGCGCGCAGGTCGCCGTTGGCCACGCGCTCCGCCAGTTGCAACTCCTGCTCGCCGGTGAGCAAAGGATAGTTGCCGATATCCTGCAAATATTGTTTCACCGCGTCATCGGCTGCGCCGAGTTGCTCTGTTTCTTCAGCCCAGTCATCTTCGTCCTCGATAGCAAACACATCCTGCGCATCCAGATCGGGATCACTTTCATCTTTGGCCTTGCGCGTGCGCTTCCGATCTGGCTTCTCGGCGAGGGCTACTCCTTTCCGACCGGTTGACTGCGCAGCAGTAGAACGCAGTTCGTTCCCGGTCGGAATAAGAGACCCCGCCGCAGCGGCTACTCCTTTTTGGGCTTTACGATCAACGATGCTTACAATGCCATCAAGGCGATCAGCATATCCAGTGTGATTCGCGTGATACGTCTTCGTCGCTCTTGCTACCATGTGTCAAACTCCTTCTACACATTGAATGTTCAGGTGAGTGTCAGAAGCGCGCCTTCTGGCACTCATGCCATTTAGCAAGCTTTCACAGCATTTCCATGCGAGGAAACGGTGCATTCTGCTTAGTCAAGCTCTCTCACCGTTATATGCTGCAATAATCGTGCCAAAGTGCACCAGGCACGCTATATATCAGCGTTCGTCAATGCACAAATCAACCACGGCGGCTATTATCATCGGCTTGCAGGCTCGTTTTCTGAAGGGTAGTGTTAAAAAGAAGGGTATCCGAAATCAAGATGGTGCCATGTCAACTGGCAGCGGGGAATTTGGAAATGTGGAAGAGATTCCCGGAGATGCGGATTTTTGCGCAACCACTCAACCATATTCAACTTGACGGATATGGAGCTTCCTGTTATGCTAGGTGTAGAAGCAGAGGTAAGTTGAACAACTGCTTCAGCCGTCCTGAGTGGCGCAATGATGGAGCGACCGGTGAAACAGGCCTGATGAAGATGAAAAATTTTTCATATGGGGCTGACACGAGGCGCGTTTTGTGGTATGATAGCGACGGTAGACTATGGATTACTGCTGTGGGGACGCGGATGCAGAGGCGGAGGCTCCCCCTCGGCTAACTTCTTCGCCAGACCTTGCCAAATTTGTGTGGTCAGGTGGGTGAACACTATCCTCTTGAAAGAAGGAAGGAGGCGATTTCGTGGAGAATGCATTTCCTCGGTGTCGCAAGTGCAGTGAAGGTGATCTGGTTCCGCTTTCGGATTTCGGCAGCCAGGGAGCTTCTATCGAGTACAAGGCGTGGGTGTGCACCAACCCCTCGTGCCTGTACAACATTAAGATCCGTAACGGCGATATCATTATAAACGAGCCGATCTCGGATGGCTCACTCCACACCTATCGTGGCAGCCGCCAATAGCGTGGCCGGCCACTCTATGTGTGGGAAATGAGGAAGGCAAAAGGTAAGTCCTTTCCTTTTGCCTTTTATTTTTATTGCTGGAAGAGATAGAACACATCAGGGGATTCCATGTCTGACGAGCAAGGCTTCAACCCCTTTAAGAATAGTTTAAGTCGCACCCGCAGACTATTTGGCCGCATCAGCGAATCCTTCGTCAAGCAAACCCCCATTACCGACGATCTCTGGGATGAACTCGAAGAGGCGCTGCTGAGCGCCGATGTTGGTCCAAGCACTACTATGTGGCTCATCGACCGCCTGCGCCAGCGCGCGGCACAGGAACAGATGCGCAATGCGTCCCAGGTACAGGCGGCGCTGCGGGAGGAGCTGGTCAAGCTGCTCGGCAAACCGGCGGGGCTGCGCTTCGCCACCACCTCGCCGCTGACGGTCATCCTCGTGATCGGCGTTAACGGCTCCGGCAAGACGACCAGCATCGCGAAGCTCGCCTACCAGTTGACGCGCGAAGGCCACCGCGTGATCCTGGCGGCCGCCGATACCTTTCGCGCGGCCGCCATCGACCAGCTCAAGGTATGGGGGGAGCGCGTTGGTGTGCCGGTCATCAGCCAGAATCCGGGCTCGGACCCCGGCGCGGTGGTGTACGATGCGATCCAGGCCGCGGGCACGCGCGGGGCGGATGTGCTGATCGTGGATACAGCCGGCCGCCTTCATACCAAGTACAATCTGATGGAAGAGTTGAAGAAAATCAACAAAGTGATTAGCAAGTTCCTTCCAGACGGGCCGCAGGAGCTGTTGATCGTAATCGACGCGACCACCGGTCAGAACGCGCTGCTGCAGGCGCGCAAGTTTGCAGAGGATATCGGGCTGACAGGCGTGATTATCACCAAACTCGACGGCACCGCCAAAGGTGGGTTCGCCTTCGCCGTCGCAGACGACCTGGGTGTTCCGATCAAATTCATAGGCACGGGAGAAAAAGTCGAGAATCTCTCTCCTTTTGATCCGCAAAGCTTTGTAGCTGCGCTCTTCGCGCAAGACTGACGAGGAGGGTATCGCATGGCGAAAGAAGCTGTCGATCCGCCGACTTCATCATCCTCTAACCGGCAGCCAAAAGCGGGCACCACCATCGGCAACCTGGTGGTGAAGTGCAGCAGGTGTAAGGAGATTCTGATCGCGCGCGAGTGGGAGAAGAATCTCAAGGTCTGTCCACGCTGCAACTACCACTTCAGGATATCCGCGTATGAGCGCATCGAGATGCTGGTAGACCCGGAGAGCTTTGCCGAGACCGACGCTGACATTACTTCGGTCGATCCGCTCAAATTCGTAGCGCGCACAAAGGACGAGACGCAGGTATACGCGAGGAAGCTGGAAGAAGAACGCAAGAAGGTCAACATGAACGAGGGCGTCGTGACCGGCAGCGCTGCCATCGAAGACCTGCCGCTCGCCCTGGCGATCATGGATTTCCGCTTCATCGGTGGGAGCATGGGATCGGCGGTCGGCGAGAAGATCACGCGGGCGATCGAGATGGGTATCAAGCGGCGTATCCCTGTGCTGATCGCGTCGGCATCCGGCGGGGCGCGCATGCAGGAGGGGCTGTATTCCCTGATGCAGATGGCGAAAACCTCGGCGGCGCTGGCGAAACTGGGTGAGGCCAGAGTCCCCTACATCAGCCTGCTGACCGACCCTACCAGCGGCGGCGTTACAGCCAGCTTCGCCATGCTGGGCGACGTCACCTTAGCCGAGCCGGGCGCGCTGGTCTGTTTTACCGGGCCGCGCGTCATTGAGCAGTTCATGCATGTCAAGCCCCCCGAAATAAATGCCGAGTTCGTGCTACAACATGGTATGATCGATGCGGTTGTTCACCGGCGCGACCTGCGGCAGACGATTGCACAGATCCTGCGCTTATACGCATCTACCGCGCAAAGTGTACAGTTGGCTTCCCAGGCAACCGTGCAGCACACAGGAGAAAGCGATGGCCTACGACCTGGAATTTGAAAAGCCGCTCGCCGAGCTCGAAAAGAAGATACATGGGCTACAGCGCAGGGGTGAGCGCCTGAGGCCAGATGAACTCAGGCAGTTGCACGATGCTGAACGCGAGCTGCGCAAGCGCACCGAGGAGATATACAGCCACCTTTCCGCCTGGGAGACTGTACAGGTCGCGCGCCATAAAGACCGCCCGTACTCGGGCGATTACCTGCGCATGATGTGCGAAGATTTCTTTGAATTGCACGGAGACCGCTCATTCAGCGACGATCACGCCATAATGGCCGGGCCGGCTAAGCTGGACGGCACGACGGTCATGTTCGTGTGCCACCAGAAGGGCCGCGACATGAAAGAGAAGCAGTTCCGCAACCTGGGGATGCCGCATCCAGAAGGCTATCGCAAAGCGGGCCGTATCATGCAGCAGGCCGAGAAGTTTGGTTTCCCAGTCGTCTGCCTGATCGATACGCCCGGCGCCTTCCCAGCCCTGGCCGACGAGGAACGCGGCCAGTCGGAGGCCATTGCCGCCAATCTCTACTTGATGTCGCGCCTGCGCATCCCCATCATCGCGGTTATAATAGGCGAGGGCGGCAGCGGCGGGGCGCTGGCCATCAGCGTGGCGGATCGCATTCTGATGATGGAACACAGTATTTATACGGTCGCGATGCCGGAAGCATCGGCTTCGATCATGTGGCGCGACAAGGTCTATGCGCCCCAGGCCGCCGAGGCCATGCGTATCAGCGCGAAAGAACTGATTTCGACTAACCTGGTAGACGGGTTAATCCCTGAACCGCCCGGCGGAGCGCACCGTGACTATCAGGCAGCGGCAGACAATCTCAAAGCCACCCTGCTGCGTAACCTCGCTGAACTACGCGCCATCGCTACAAATGAACTGATCGAATTACGCTACCAGAAATTCCGAAATATCGGCGTCTTTGGTCTCGCGAAGCCTACAGACGTCACCACACAATAAATCGAGTCACCATCTTAGTGGAGCATTCGCTAAATCCACGGAACCCGTAGGGCCCGATTTATCGCGGCCATCGCCGATTTATCGGCCCCGGTGTTCCTCCACGAATTTGCCGAATGCACCAATTAGAGATGTGTAGGTGAATTACAGGGTATCTCGATACGTATACACTTGCGAGCAAACTCTTTTAGAAAAGGGATAATGATTACTATGTCTGATACAAGTCTGGAACAACCCATGCCGACGCCGCCGGCCGGCGGCGAGCAACCGGAATTCGGTGCATCCGGTGTAATAGAGATAACAGATACTGCTCCCGTATCCGCACCTCCGCCCCCGGCGCAGGTCGACCCTGTTCCTCCTGCCGCCTTCAAACGCTCGAACCGCTCCGCCACCGTCGAACATCTCGCGGCGCGACGCGTAGTTTCCCCGCTCGACGCCGAAGCGCCAGATGTCAAGCAGAAAATGAGCGATCTGCGCATGGAGTTGACTACACTGCTCACGGATCTGCGCTGGGGCGGATATTCTGTCCAGGCCACGGTCGAACAACTCACCCCGCTGCTGGATGTCGGGCCGCTCGAGGATTGGATTCCAGTCTTGATCCCTACCATCCTGGAGATCGATCGCGCGGGAAACCTTGTCCCGGCCTGGGCCAGGCTGGCCGAAGAAGATGACCCGCAGGATATTCCCGAAGACGCCAATCCTGCCGATACCACCGTTGGCCGGGCACGCCGCGTTGCCCTGTTGATGCTCGGGTACTACAAGACGCCAGAAATTTCACGGCTACTGGGCAAACTTGCCACCGACCCTCATTCTTCGCTGTACGCGACGCAATCGCTGTTGAAGCAAGGCACGGTGTCCAGTTTACAGGCGCTGATGAGCGCGCTAAAAGAGGCCAGAGGGTGGGCAAAGGTGGATATTATCGACGCCTTCGCAAACATGAATCAGACGCGTTTTTACGAGATTATGCTGGCGAGCGGCCTGGATCGTGCCGAGGGCCTGGAGAGCTATATCGCCATACCTCTGTATCGCACGATCCCAATGGAGACGTACCTGCGCGGCGACAACGGCGTTGCGCCTCGACTTACACAGCAGGCCGCGCTGGTCTTCGCCCAGGTATTGCAGGATCACAAGCCTGCTTCCACCAGCAGCGATGTGATGCCGGTTGTTTTTGAGCGCGACCTGGTGTCGCTGACAACGGCGCTGTTCGACGGAGCGAAGCAGGCCCCCGATTGGCGTAAAGCGGTGGCGCTGCATCAACTGGGACTACTGCTAGGCCGCTACTGGGGTGAGATTTCGCGCGGAGCCATGCCTGACCCGCGCGTCACGCAGCAGGTATACGCCTGCCTGCCGCTCATGCCGGCCATCGAAGAGTGGATGAACGGTCCCGGGCGAGCGGCGCTGCTTGAAGGGTTGTCAAAAGAAGAGGATGCTTTCGGGCCCAGCCTGAAGGCGCTGAAAGACCTGCGCGAACCACAGGCCGCGACCGCAGTGCTGGCCCAGCTCGACCGCATCATGCAGATCAGGGACCGCGAAGATGCCTCGCGCATCGGGCAAATGTGCGACACGCTGGCGCAGTTGTATGACCGGCGGTCGATCTCGACGCTGCAGCAACTGGTGCAGCGCGTTATCCCCGTGAATGCCAGGGCGGCTCGCGCCAGGCGCAGCGAGAACCTCCCGGCCGGAGATGCCGAGATTCCCGCGAGCATTGTCTACGGTGCTGTCTTGCGCGCGCTGGCCCCTTTCCAGGACCGCAGCGTACTCGATCTCGTACTCAAGGCCAGCGGTGATTTCGACCCGTACGTGCGCGCCCAGGCGATGGAGGCGCTCAAGGGTATTGATCCTGGTGGTGAGGACCCGCGCAGCCGCGCTGCTGTGCGCGAGGCGCTGAATGACCCGCGCGACGCGGTGGCGCGCACGGCCTGCCAGCTCGCCGGGCAGTATCGTGACCTGGAGGCGATGCCCATTCTGACGCGCCTTGCCGAGACGCGACCGGCGCTGGCTCCGTTCGCCCAGGATGCTTTGCGACGGCTGGGATAAGATTTGCATGCTATTGACTGCCTATAGGCCTCTTGCTGTCAATAGCACGTTTTTCTCAGATATCCCCTTCGATTTTTCTACCTCCCCTTTATACTGTAAATAGGAAGCGGTGCCAGGTCTTTGCCTGTCGCCTGGGTGCTTCACAGCTTAGAGTATATTTAGGGGAACAGAGAAATCATGAATTTGCTGGTGGGGAAAACGCTCGGTGGGTACCGGTTGATGCGGCTCATCGAGAGTGGTGGTATGGGTGATATTTATTTCGCGCAGCACACACGTATTGGGCGAAAAGTAGCGATCAAAGTGATATCGGGTGATTTACGCGCCATTCCACATACTCCGGAGGGGAAACAGGCAGTGACGCGCTTCGAGCGGGAGGCGCGGGCAGTCGCGGCGTTGGAGCACGAGCACATTCTGCCGCTCTACCATTTTGGAGAAGAGGTCATCGAAGCAGGTACATCCTCTATTACCTACCTGGTAATGCCCTTTCTCTCGGAGGGCTCTTTGTGGAACTGGCTGCAGCGGCGCACGCAGCAATTCGGCTTCGGCTGGCCAATTTCGGCGGAGGAAGCCGGCTATTATCTACTCCAGGCGGCGGCAGGTTTACAGTCGGCGCATGACCACGGCATCATTCACCGAGATATCAAGCCGACCAACTTTTTGATACGGGTCGATCGAAGTCCGGTCAAGGATAGTGCGCGCGCATATCTTGCCATGATTTTCCCGCAGGGCAGACCACACCTGCTGCTGGCCGATTTTGGGCTCGCTGCGTTCTATCGCAACGGGCGTTCGCTGCATCGATCTGTCGGGACGCCCCTGTATATGGCCCCGGAGCAGTTCGACGACCCCTCGCAGGAATCGTCGGTGCATGTCGGGCCGGCCGCCGATCAGTACGCCCTGGCGGTGATGATCTACCAACTCATCACGGGACGAGCGGTCTTTGAAGGGACGCCCAGCCAACTGCTGCACCACCATCACTACACGCCACCAACGCCCCCCAGTTACTACAACCGGGTGCTGCCAGGCGAACTCGATGCAGTTTTCTTGAAGGCGCTGGCAAAAAAGCCAGAACAGCGCTTCCCGACGATCCTGGAATTCGCCCAGGAATTCGACCGCATCCTGCTCAATCTCAGGCGAGGAACGACGCCTATCAGAGCAGAACCTTTCAGAACTCGGCAGGAAAAGCTGAGAGAAGGGCAGGGAGGATATCGAGTGGAGCAAGCAGTCTTTACCCGGCAGCATGGCCAGGAAACGCTGCCGCTGCCCGGGCAGGAGTCGATCACGCAGGTGCGCACCCCGCAGCCCAGGCAGGGCGTGTTGCTCGTATCTGCACCGCAGGTCGCTACCCTGGAAGCAGACAAGGGGCAGAAGCTCACACCCATTCCAGTGCAAGATCATCCCTATCTCCGCGAACAGAGAATCGACGAACCGGCCATCACGCTTCCGCAAAACAAGATGGGCAGGATCAACTTTTCACCGTATTTCCAGTTGATCCTGCTCGCTCTTGTGATGCTGGCCCTCATCACAATCGGTGTGCTGCTTGCCGCTTTTGTGCTGGGCCACCATCCGTCTTAGGGGCCGATAATGATTTTTACCAACCAAAACCGGTAATAGTGGTATGTCACCCTTCGCTGCGCTCAGGGTGGCGAGACCTTCGCTGCGCTCAGGATGACATGACCGGCCAGGGCGCCCGCGAGGGACGCCCGTACAATAGACGAAGCCGCTGCCCAGGCGGGTATTGTACGGGCGTCCCTCGCGGGCGCCCTGGCCGGGGAGTTCCCACTCACGATCTCCTGATCGCACCAAAACATACCCATCAGCATGCCGCGCGGCGCACAGAGCTGTGTTTCGAAAACTATCCACGCGCTTCTCAGAACTGGTATAATAGCATGTACTTTCCATAAAACTATAGAGAAGGATGCAGGCAACTATACTACCTTACAGGCGCTGCGAATGAATACTATGGCGATCTTAAAAATATTGCTGGTTGACGATCATGGGCCGCTGCGCAAGGCACTGCGCGAGGGCTTGCAGGCGACGGGAGCGGTGCAGGTGCTGGGTGAGGCCGCGACTGGGCGCGAGGCCGTGGCCCGCGCGCTGGACCTGGATGTCGATGTGATCTTGATGGATGTGCAGTTATCCGATCCCCAGGCCGGCAGAAAGGCGTTGAGCGGGGTCAGCGCTGCTGTGGCGATCAGGAGAGAGCGGCCACGCATGCCCGTGGTGTTCTACTCGATCCAGGATGATAACGAGTATTATCGCGAATTTCGCGCCTCCGGCATTCTGACGCATTACGCGTATGTGCGCAAGAGCAATTATCTGCTGCCTGGCATGCTCGTTCCCCTGCTGCGCGACGCCGTGAACGGGCGCAGCCTGGTTGACCCTGAAATCGAGGATCGCGTCCAGGAGGTGCGCGACCTGGATGAACAGTCGCCGCGCGCCCTATTGGAGCCGAATGAGCTACGCGTAGCAGAGCTGGTGGCCCAGGGCATGACGAACGAACAGATTGCGGCGCGCCTCAATCTACATGATAAGCGAGCTGTCAGCCGCACGAACGGGCGCATCTACGCGGCATGGGGACTCAGCGAAACCGCGGTGGACGACAAGGTGGCACGCGCCCGTGCCACCCTGATTTATATAATGAACCGCATGATTATGTGGGATGAGGATGGTGTGGCGCTTGTGCAAGACCGGCGGGGAGAATGGGTGCCCTTATACAAAGACGAATGAGACATGGACATCTCTGCTTACCTACAACCAGCCTACCTGCTGCAAACCATCGTCCTGGCGCTCTCCATCTTTAACCTGGTCGCCTTCCTCTGGCTTGCCTGCACAGTCTGGCTTAACGGCGACCGTAGAGCTGGCGTCACACGCCTGGGAGTGATCGGCCTCGGGCTGTCCGCGCTCTTTTTCTACATTCACGCGCTATTGATCGCTACGCCCTTAACACACCCCTCCGGACTGGTCAGCCAGGATTTTCTGTGGCACCTCATCTGGCTGCCCGCGCTGGGCGTCCCCTATATCTGGTTTGCCATCGGACTGTACTACGCCGCGCTCATCAGTCAGAAATGGCGCCGGCGCCGGCCATTCCTGCTGCTCTTCGGCGGCGCGCTGGGAGCGATCGTCCTGGCGCTGCTGCTGCTCAATTCCTCGACCTTTAGCTATGGCGATGCACTGCGCACCATCGCATACGAGAATGATGCCGGGAATTATGTCAGCGGTCTGCTCTCATTGCCGGTACTGCTGTCCCTGCTCTTCCTCATCTATGTCACTTTCTGCGCGATTGCTCCCTGGTTCACGATCTCACGCATCATCCGGCTGCTGCGTGTCCTCTTGCGCTACGTTTTCCGCCATCCCACCGGGGTCTCCTCCCTACGAAGTCTGCGGCACGCGCTGGTCGATGCATTCTGGGATGATCCGCTCGACATAGAGTTGCTGGAAGAGCCGCATCTTTCCTGGCACCTGGCGCGACCACGCCTGCTGCTGGCGGCGCTGCTGATGGTGGGTCTCACCACCTCGCTCGGCGTGCTGATCGTCCAATCAATCGTTGGCTTGCTGCGACAATCATCAACGCCCGAAACGGGGCTGCCCAACAACACGACGATGACCATCAGCCTGTTCCCGATGCGGCTCATCATCCTGGACCTGGGGGCGATGGTCGCGATTGCCCTGGTCATCCTGCTCATCGGCTACGCGATTGTGCGGCACGGCATCCTGATCGAGCGCTCCCTGGCGCGACGGGGTTTCTTCGAGCAGTGGCGGGGCGTGGTGATCGTGGCAACGGGACTGGCCATCCTCATTGCGCTGCTCGTCACCCAGACGTACAGCAGCCTGGGCGGCATGCTGATCATTACATCGCTGGCGACCGGCGTCTACGCGCTCTTCACCTGGAGCAGCTATACCGCGCATGAGCGCTACATCGCGCTACTGGGGCCGTTTGTGCGCAGCAACAGCCTGAACCACTGGCTCAATACCGACCTGGAAAAAACCGAGCGCGACCTGGATGCCATGTTCGTCCACCTGTGCAAGAATGTGCTGGCCGTCCAATGCGCCTATCTCGACATACTGGCAGGCCCCATCCGGCGCAGCTTCAGCTATCGCTGGTCGGCCGATGCCGTTCCCGGCGCCATGATTGCCGCTATCAAGGAGAAGCGCAGGCAAGAGCGTCTCAAAGCCAGCAACGACGAATTGCACGAGAACCTGAGAAAGGATGCGAGAGAGACCGCTGCGCCGGAAGTCCACAGTTCAGGATATGCGCAAGAAGCATACCAGGCTCCGTCGCGCCTGCCGGTCGTGGTCAACGGCGTTCCGATGATTTGCTGGATTCTGCCGATTCATGATGAACGAGGGCTGGTTGCCACGCTTTATCTCGGACCGAGGGAAGATGGGGGCGCGTTTATCGACGAGGATATGAACCTCGCGCAGGCCTGTGGGCAGCGCATCCTGGATGCACTGGGCGACCACGAGGCCATGCAGGCGGTCGCGGGTCTACTTCGCCGGCGCATCGTGGATGTAAAACTGCTCGGCGCGCAGCAGAGGCGCATACTGCACGATGAGATCCTGCCGCAGATGCATCTGGCCCTGCTGCGCCTTGAAACACTGCGCTCGCAGCCACAGCACGCAGCCGACGACACGAGCAATACATCGCCCGAGGCAAGCAGGGACGAGCGAGAACAGGCGATTGAAGAGTCGATCGGCCTGATCTCCGATACGCATCGCCGTCTTGCTGCCATGATGCGCGAGACCGCGCCCGGCGCGCCATACCACCTGGAACGAGATGGCATGATTGCCGCGATTCGCGCTATGCTGGATCAGGATTTCCAGCAGGCCTTCGATGAGGTGGAGTGGTATGTCTCCGAGGAAACCGCGGCGTATATCGACGATGTTACACCGCCGGCCATCGCCGAGCTGGTTTTCGCCGCGGTGCAGGAGGCGCTGCGCAATGCCGCACGTCACGGACGCGGTTTGGACGTGCATCGCCGCCTGCGCCTGCGCTTCAAAGCCTCGTGGAACACCGTGGAGAACCGCCTGGAGATGATCGTGGCCGACGACGGCGTTGGCACCGGTTCAGCCAGCAGCACGACCACCGGCACCGGCGGTGGTCTGCTCACCCACAGCGCTCTGCTGGCCATCGCGGGCGGCAGCCTGACCGTCAAAAGCTCCCCCGGTGAGGGTGTGACCGTGCGCATCCTGCTTCCCGCCGATTCGCTGCGATAGCCAATCGATACAATGATCCGACATTCGGGATAAGTGGGTATGCTCACCAATTTTTTGGTGATGGAACCCGCTCGCATCTCTACGAAAAGCGCATTATACTGACTACAGAGACATATGAAAAAGAACTCTTTCATCAGGAGGCATCCATGATACTTATTACCGGTGCTACAGGATATATAGGCAGGCATCTCGTCGCGCGGCTGGTTCAGCAGGGAGAGCGGCCACGCTGCCTGGTACGCGATTTGAAACAGGCTGGGCAAATCCTGCCAGGCCCTAAGGTTGACCTGGTACAGGGGGATACAACGCAGTCCGGCACACTGCGGCTGGCGATGCAGGGCGTGGATACCGTCATTCACCTGGCCTTCATTACGGCCGACCGCAAGCAGTCGGCCGGCAATCATTATGACACGACCAACGTCGAGGGAACGGCGAACGTCGTCAAAGCGGCGAAATCTGCCGGCGTCTCGCGCATCATTGCCGTCAGCGGGCTGGGCACGAAGCCCGACAAGCCCGGCAGCTACATGCAAGGACGCTACCTCGCGGAGCAGATGATTAAAGAGAGCGGGATGACCTGGACGATTATCCAGCCCTCCGTGGTGTTCGGCGAAGACGCGCCCTTCATCAAGGGATTGGCCGATCTGATCCGCACATCGCCGGTGGTACCGCTCATTGGCGGCGGCAAGATCATGTTCCAGCCCATCTATGTCGAAGATGTCGTTTCGGTGATTGTGGAGGTACTGAAGGAGCCTGAACGTACCTCCAACAAAACCTTTACTATTGGTGGGCCGGAATACTACTCCTTCACCGACATAGTTACGATGCTAAGCCATGCCATGCACAAGAAGCGCATTATGGCGCCAGCTCCGCGCCAGCTCGTCGGCGTTGGAGCCGCGCTTATGGAAGCGGTGCTGTCCAAACCGCCGTTGACGAAGGCGGCCATGACGCTCTTCTCCTTCGACAATACGACTAAGATCAATTCGGTCGAGCGCGATTTCGGCTTCACGCCGATGTCGTTCAAGCGCTACCTGACAGATGATTGGCATCCCCGGCTATAAACTCTCCCACCAGGCGAAACACCTCATCGCGCTCCGGGCCGGCCGTAATCACGTGATCGGAGTGTTCGAGCCAGTGCAGGGTTTTCCGCGAAGCCCTGGTTGCCAGCCGCATGATTTCTTCGGCGCAGGAAGGCTCAGCCGCCTTGTCGAGTTTGCTGTGTATGACCAGCAAGGGACAGCGCACGTTGGGTATGGCGGAGCGCCCCTGTGCCAGGAGCAGCGCCAGTTCACCCAGCGCGTCCAGAGACAGGCGGGTCGCTTTGATCTCTGCAACTACCTGGGGATCGGAGAAATCTATGGACGGCGGTTCCAGTGAGGCCAGCGACGACAGGTAAATTGCCTGTGCCGAAGCATCGCGCAAGTCGAGCATTTTGTAGGGATAGAACCATTTCATGACCGGGCGCACCAGCAGGACCTGCCAGTCGCGAGTAAAGCGTGTTGGAGTAGACATGGCGACGACACTCGAAACATGCTGGGGATAACGCGCAGCCAGCATCAAGGAGAGCATGCCGCCCATCGAGAGGCCGACGGCATAGACCTGTGGATACGCGACCAACTTTGCCAGGCCGGTTTCAGCCGAGGCGATCCATTCCGTGTATCGAGAGCGTACGAGATCTTCGGGAGCGCCACTATGCCCGGCAAGCGCCAGGCCACAGACGCGCATACCCCTGGCGGCCAGCGACTCGCCCAGGCCGCGCATCTCCTCCGCGCTACCACTGAAGCCGTGAATGAGCAGGCAGGCCTGCCGGGCATCCGGCGGGCCAAGCAGGAATGGGATATTCTGCTTCCGTGCAGACATGTAGAAGGACCTCCAATGCATCAATGCTTATTTCAACAATAACATGACGCTCACCTGCGGCGCAATGCATACTTTGGCGGTATAATGAGGCGACCACCTAGCTATCGCAAAGAAACAGGAGCAAAAAAGTATGGAACAACTCGCGCAAATGAAATGCACCGCCTGCCACAAGGGCGAGCCGACGGTGACGGAGGAAGAACTGGCCGTATATCGACTGCAGGTTCCCGACTGGCGTATCGTGAAGGTGGATGGCATCGACCATCTTGAACGCACCTTCATCTTTCCCAATTTCCTGGAGGCCCTGGACTTCACCAACCTGGTCGGCGGTCTGGCCGAGCAGGAAGGCCATCATCCTGCCCTGCTGACCGAGTGGGGTAAGACGACGGTATCATGGTGGACGCATAAGATCAGGGGACTGCACCGCAACGATTTTATCATGGCCGCCAGGACAGATGAACTCTACGAGGGCAAGTGAGCCAGTAAGCTGGCGAGCTAGCAAGTGAGACATCCGTATGGAAATCGGCGAGATGCTGCTGGTGCATAGCGGGCAGGAGTGGCGAGCATGGCTTGCGCAACACCACCGCGACAGGCAAGAGATCTGGCTGATCTATTACAAGAAAACGTCGGGGAAAACAGGCATCAGCTACGAGGAATCGGTCGAGGAGGCGCTGTGTTTCGGCTGGATCGACGGTGCGATCAAGGGCATCGACGCCCATACCTACGCGGGGCGCTTCACCCCGCGCCGGGCGAAAAGTCCCTGGTCGGAGTCGAACCGGGTGCGCGTGGCGCGCCTGCTGCGTGAGGGGCGTATGGCCGAGGCGGGGTCTGGCCGTGCTGCCGGAAGATGTGCGACCCGGCTCATCTTGAAGAATAACATCGGAAGCTGTTACGTGTTGTGTTCTTTCAATTGCTACCTACTGATACATCACCATCAGCGGCGCCGGGTTCATGCCCAGCACATCGCTCGGTGACATCAACGGCTTATCCAGTTTGTAGAAGAGCTTGAAGCCTGGGTACTGGATCAACTGCTGGTTGTCGAATATGCGGTAGTCGTCGAGTTTCTCGCCGGGGGAGCCAAAGCCATCTACGCAGGTGACGACCTCGACGCCTGGTTTGACGCGGATGTTCTGCCAGTCGGGGAGCATTTCGATGCGGAACTGGTGGATAATCAGGATTTTGGGCGGGAGATGGTAGGTCTGTACGAGATTGGAGAGCTGGTCGATGACCCAGTTGATCTCGGCTGCCGACATATGGCCCAGATTGACGTCGGGAATGGTGCCGGGCGGCATGTCGAATTCGGGGTCGAGGGCGAGATCGACGCCGGGCTGCTCGAGGAATTGCCAGACGTTGTTCACTTCGCGTTGTACAGTGCTGTGGCCAATCTGCATGTCCATGAAGAAGAGCATGTGGTTTGAATTTGCGAGCTCGCGATAATACTCGATCGAGTCATCCGGCATACGGGCCGTCCATGTGCCGTCGGCCTGCGGTGAACCCTGGACTACCGGCGTCACGTAATCCAGCGCGGGAATTACCGGGTGAGACGGATCAAGGTCTGCGTACGCCTGGGCTTGCTGGCGGAGCAGGGCGAGCAGGTCATCACTCGAATACGCGCCAATTGGTCCCATAGCCGAGGAAAATGGGTTGCCGTAGTAGACTACCAGGCGATCATCGGGCAAGGAGACGTTCCACATCCAGCCGTTGGGGCCGGCGAGCTTACGCTTAGCCTCGACTTCCTGGCTCAAAATGGAAGAATACGTTGACGCGTCGTTGCTCTTCGGAGTCGCAGCCGGAGTCGAGGTTGGAGTGGTATGTTTGCTGATAGGCTTATTTTGCGTTGCCTGGAGGGCGTTGCCACAGCCGGAAACGATGAGTAATATGGCAAGCGATATTAGAGCCAGCATGCAGAGTTGGGGGCGTGGAGGGCGCGTCTTCTCCCTCTGACCGCCTGGACGTCGCTGGGTCATTTCTTCCTCCTCGCCGGTGCTGGCACAAGGACAGGCACAACCGCACCCCAGGCCCTACACCGCTCCACGGCCCTGTCCCTGACGTTACAAGGCGAACGATCACTGCATGTTCACCAGATGCATCGATACTCATCTATACGTTATCTTAATAATTAAGAACGAACTCGCATACCTTTTTGTTTTTGTGGGCGGGAAGAGGGTGACAATATCACCACAAAGTCCCACAGAGGTCGTTAAAAGAGATAGATTGATGCGCATGTATGTTATACTGCTTGCGCAAGCAGTAGTCAATCTGTACAGAGGAGGTCAAACATGGACAGCTCCCCTCCACCATACGAGCGTCCTTTGCCCGGTTTACAATTCCGGAAGATCCCATCCACTCCCCCACTGGATGTCACCTCCCAGGGCGCTTATCCCCAGAGCCCATTACCTCCGCAACAACCGCACCGGGTGCCTCGTCTCCTACGCAGGAAATTTGCCATAGTCTTGCTGCTCAGTATGAGCCTTATCATCATCGTGAGCGCGGTCATTATCGTCCCCGCACTCGTATCTCGTTTTGCAGCCCCGATCCCAACTCCGGCTCCGCGAGCGATCGCAACTTCCAGACCCACCCCCAAACCGGCACCGACCTTTGATCCTGGTCTGGGAGCGGTATTACCCACACATCGCGTCGTCGCATATTATGCAGTACCCTACGCGGAGCCGACCGGTCCGGCCTATGAACCCACGGATAGCATGCTTGCCGCACTGAGGAAACAGGGAGCCGCCTACGCGCAACTCGACCCCGCGCATCCGGTGCAACTGGGCATTGATCTCGTCGTCAGCGTCCCGGACGCTTATGCCGGCCCACAAGGAACCTATAGCCATCACGTGGATGCGGGAACGATCCAGTCCTATATCGATTTCTGTAGCAGGAACGGTCTTCTCCTGTTTCTCGACCTCAACTTCGGGCAGGCGCCCATCATGAAGGAAGTGAACTACTTTTTACCATATTTAGAGCGGTATACATTCGTGCATATGGCGGTTGACCCTGAATGGATGTTCCCTCGCCGCAATGGTATTCCTGGAATAAATTTAAGCAATGTACGCGCTTCAGATTTGAATCCGATCATCGAGGCGGTCGCTGCTATCCCCATGCGGTACCATGTCCCTCGAAAGATTTTGATTATTCACCAATATCGTCCCGATGGTGATGGCTTACAAGACCCTTACGATCCCGGGCAGGCGGAGATCGCGGATAAACATAACCTGGTCTTCGATCCGCGTGTTGACGTGGTCATTCACGTGGACAGCGTCGGAGGCTATCCCGGCGATATTCACGATAAGACGCTCCAATACAGCGAGTGGGTTAAACAGGATATGTTAAATTACGCCAACTTTTTCTACGGTGGCTTCAAGTTGTTCTACCAGCATGAATCCAAAATACGCTTGATGACGCCAAAGGAAGTCCTCTCGCTCGATCCACCACCAATGGTAGTGACATATGGAAATTAGGAAGACAGCGACATATGTCTCTTTGCTGCTTACGGCGAGCGAATTCGTGTGCGAAACGTGATACAGTGAATTATGGTGAAGTCAGTATATCCGCTCTGTCAACAACAATATTGTGAGTGCCTGCTACTCTGAGTTTGAAGGTATGGATGCCGTTTGCCAACACGGGGCTTGTCCACAGAAGTACATTACCGGTTTTATTGGCACTGTAGAAATCGACAATTGTTTCAGTGCCTCCATCAATTGAGACTGCGCCAGTGCCATGCCAGGAGGCAGTGGCACCGTAGAATTTGATTTGAGTGCCTGAAAAAATAAGCGTGGCCGTATCATTGGTCGTTGCATCCCAGTGCTGGGAGGCATCGTAGAATATAACTGTCGGGTTTGTTTCATTACAATTAGTACAAGATTTCCAGCCGGATCCTGCATAATTCCACTGATTCTGTCCTGTTCCCGTGATACTATCATCAATGCTTATTTCGCTTGGTATCGGAGTAGGAGTGGGCGTTGTTCCTCTGGTCGGTGTTCGGACGCCAATAGGCGTAGAGGTAGAGAGATCCAAGGGTGTAGAGGTGGGGAAAACCATAGGCGTAGAGGTGGCAATTGAACGGGCTGGCTGACCCGAGAACGATTTAACATGCGCGGTGCTCGTGGATCGAGTTGATGCTGTTGTGAGCGGTGTAGAGTCCGTTTTGGTAGGGGTAGTGGCATGCAAGAAATTGGGCAGGGCGATAAAGAGGAGCGAGGCAACAAGGATCATGGCAATGGCCGCACAGGTGATTGTCAAGATCATCCATCTGCGTCCCGACTCGCGTTGTTGCGAATGAGACGGCTGATGCGGCACTACTCTGTTCCCAGCACTTTCGAGAGGAGGTGGTACTTGCTGAGTGGGCAATACTTCTCCGGTCTCATCCTTTTGTCTTTCTTCGAGGTTTTGCAGTAGGACTGATAGCCGGTGCAACGTGTCCTGGTGGCTTTGCTGGTCGGGGAGAAGCGTCTTTCCTGGCACGAAGCTCGAGGTCTCTACGAGATGGTCAGCGAACAGAGTCACTAAATCCTCATCGGCACCGAGTTTTTGAGCATGGCTGAAAACAGATGCGTTGGAGGAGCCAAACAAACGTCGCGCATCCTCAGAGCCATGTAAAGCTGTAAGAAAGGCTCGAACGTCTGTATGCCGGTCCCCACGCTGCTTTGCCATCGCTTTGAGAATAGCCTGTTCGATATGTATCGGTAACGCCGGATTGAGTTGAGTGGGAGCGACAGGGTGATCTGTCAAATGCTTAAACCCCATCGCAAAGAAATCAGGTGCGGAAAAGGGCACATGCCCAGTGAAGAGTTCATAGGCAATACAGCCCAGCGCATATTGATCCCCTTCTTTGGAGACGGTGCCTTGAAACTGTTCTGGAGCCATATAAGATGGCGTGCCAATGACTGAGCTATACTTGACGCTGCTCGTTGACAACGTGGTAGCAATACCGAAATCTGCAAGGAGTGCCCTATCATTCTCGTTGAAAAGAATATTTTCAGGTTTGAGGTCACGATGAACAATGTGCTGTTGATGCGCATAGTGCAGTGCCTCTCCAACTTGGGAAAGGATAGTGAAGGAGACTTCTTCAGGCAGTATTGTATGAGGAGAGCGAGTGAGTAAATCACGCAGCGAGCCATGTGGCGCGTACTCAGTGACCAGGTAGGGAAGGCCATTCTCTAATCCAGCATCGAAGATTTGGAGAATGTGGTGGTGGTGGATATGCCCAAGCAGGCGTGCTTCCTCTAAGAAGCGGGTCCGTTCTGCTGGAGAACCAAGATGGGTGTGGAGTACTTTAATGGCGACGACTCGCTCCTTCAGAATACTATGCTCTCCTCGATACACACTTCCAAATCCCCCACTGCCGATGAGTGCCAGGATGCGGTAATTGCCTATACTGGTACCAGCATAACTCCCTTGATCTCCCATACCATGAACCTCCGAAAGGAATGATGTTCAGATGACGCGCGTCGAGGATCGATACTAACTCTTACAAGTTGGGGTAACTGACTTCAGATGAAAAGCCCCCCTCACTATAAAAGCTTGAAAAGAAGGTTCAAGTGGTGACTTAGTTGAGATAAGGTTATGATATGACTCTTTATGTCTCTATTTCTTCACTCTTTCAGCATCGCTTGTATAGCTTTACGCTATGCAGCACAGCCCTCATCCGATCTTTCCCAGAGCAATTTACGCAGTTCCTCCTGCTCTTCTGGCGTCAGATCGAGTTTGAGCAGCAAGTCGCGATAGTGCGCGACCTCGCCGCAGAAGATTGCCTCACGTAAGGCCGGAGTTGAAGTGATCATCATTCCGGGCTCTGAGCTTGGTCGCGGTCGAGGCGGCAGCCACTGCATGTCCTGGCCCGCGCGCGACCCGATCTGGGCATGGCTCTGGCGGTAGCGCTACTATAGCATATAATATGTGTGCTTCACTCAGCAGTGATGGTGAAAGATGTACGGGAGGTTAACCATGGCTTTTAACTTAAGAAACAGGAGGATAATTCCATGCGAGTCGTCATTGCGCTGGGCGGCAATGCCCTCCTACGACGCGATCAGCAGATGACCGAGCGGAACCAGCGCGAGAATGCGCGCGTCGCAGCGAAGTCATTGGCCGAGGTGGCACGTGCGCACCAGATCGTCATCACGCATGGCAATGGCCCACAGGTAGGGCTGCTGGCGCTCCAGTCGGCCGCCTATACAGCCGTGGAACCCTATCCCCTGGATATGCTGGGAGCGGAGTCCGAGGGCATGATCGGCTACCTGATCGAGCAGGAACTTGGCAACGTCTTACGAAGTGAGCAGCCAATCGCCACATTGCTCACCCAGGTCGAAGTCGATCCGAACGACCCGGCCTTCACACAGCCGAGCAAACCTATCGGCCCCATTTATACCCGCGAGGAGGCCGAGCAACTGGCAAGCAGGCGCGGCTGGGCCATCGCGCCGGACAACGATCGCTACCGCCGCGTCGTCCCATCACCCTTGCCGAAACACATCCTGGAGATCCGCGTGATCGAAATGCTCGTACAAGTGGGGGTGATCGTGATCTGCGCCGGCGGCGGCGGAATCCCGGTCGTCTACCGCCAGGATGGCAGTCTGGTCGGCGTCGAAGCAGTCATCGACAAGGACCGCACCGGCTGCCTGCTCGCGTGCGAGCTCAAGGCCGAGGCCTACCTGATGCTGAGCGACGTGGACGCTGTCTACCAGGACTGGGGAACGCCCCAGGCGCGCGCCATCCGGCGGGCCTCTCCCGGGGCACTCGAGCGCCTCTCGTTCGCCTCGGGTTCGATGGGGCCGAAAGTCGAAGCGGCCTGCGACTTCGCGAGAAAGACAGGAGGAATCGTCGCCATCGGTACCCTGGAGGATGCCGCTGACATTCTCAAAGGCGCTGCCGGCACAATGATTACCGAAAACGCTCGCGGGATCGAGTGGTACGAGCCAGGCACCAGATTACAGATCATTCAACATGCCCTTGCTCAGGAGTCTGGGCATCTTCCTCTATGGTGATCGTCCCGGCTGCACCATCAACGGTGATGCGGCTTCCGGTGGTGATGCGCTCGGTGGCTCCTGCGACTCCGACGACTGCCGGGATGCCATACTCGCGGGCCACGACAGCGCCGTGGGAGATGGCCCCGCCCATTTCCATGACCAGCCCGCCAGCCGTGAGGAAGAGAGGGGTCCAGCCGGGATCGGTGGAGGGAGCGACCAGGATGTCACCGGGAGCCAGATGCGCCCCCGTTGGATCGAGGATCACGCGCGCCTGCGCCGTCACTGTTCCTGGCGAGGCAGGCGTCCCCCGTAGCACGCCTTGAGACGAGCCCTCAGCATCCGCAACAATAGCGCTGGGTTCGGTGCCGTCGGAGAGCAGCACGCGCGGGATGTGGCGGCGGCGCATTTCGAAGTCGTAGGCGCTGCGGTGCTCGCGCACGGTGTGATGCACCTCTGCTCCTGCCAGTGCAGCGTGTATCTCTGGTAGCGAGAGGAAGAAGACATCTCCAGCAGTTTCGAGCCGGCCAGCCTGTTCCAGTTCTTTCCCAATGGTCCACCACAGGTCACGCATGCGTGCCATCAGCAAGATGATGATGAACTTGGGCATCTCACGCAACCCAACCAGCTCGCGCGCTCTTCTCAGGAAGAAGTGCACGAGCCGACTCCGCAGCCAGCCCTTGCTCCTTGCCCGCTGGACCAGTTCAGCGAGCATGCTTTCGGCCTCCTGTGCCCCCCGCTGGAAATGCACAGAAGGAGCTAAGGACGGATCTTGCACCTGCAGGTAGTTGGAAAGCGCGCCGAGAATGTGAGTCGGGTCTTCTGACCAGCGCGGCAGACCAAGGTCGATCTCGGCGACTCCACGGTGTCCATAGACGGCAAGAAATTCGGCCAATCCCTGTTGGAGCGGAGGAGGTAAGGTGCCTGCACGATACTCCTGTGCCAGTTGCTCGGGTGTGCTTTCGTGGACATGGGCAACGATGCCGGGGTGAGCGGCGACACGTTGTGCCAGCTGCCAGAGTTCCAGATCCATCTCGGTCGTTGGATTATGCGGGAGACCCCGCAGCACCACTTGCCTCTCCTCCGGCTTCGCAAGGTCGCCCAAGAGCTTGCCGGAAGCCGCCTGGCTGCCCAGACCGACCGGCAGCACCGGCGCAATACCGCCGATGACATCCAGGATGTTCCCTATAACATGCTCCATCCCCCTCAGACGCTCTTCGTTCTTGAGGCCAGATGTGATGAAATTCATAGCCCGTACACGCTCGGCGGTCATCTGCACCCGCCTGACCGCCGCCTTCGGCCAGAACAATGCTTGAAGGGCATAAATGGGGGCCCGTGTTTTCTCGAACACCCTCCCGAAAGTGCGTATCAAGGGCCATCGTTTCGTCGAAATGAGCGAGAGGCGTGGATCGCCGCTCAGTTGCTTGAAGAGCGGCGCCGAGAGGGCCTCCCCTTTGCTCGCCGCGCCGATGAGCGCTCTGCGTCCCAACTTGTTGCGCAGAGCCGGCGTGACGTCGAGGAAGAGGCGCTGACCAGCCTCGATCAGTACAGGTGGACCGCTCAAAGGATCGGGCTGAGGGTAGCCAAATCCGGCGGCAATCCCAGATGCGATCAAACGGAAGGTCGAGAGCCCCGCCGGAGTGAAGGGACGATAGACTCCCTGCACCACGTTGGCTGAAACATAGACACGCAGCTCATCGTCGCTCGTCGGGACTTTGGCTGGCAGCGGGTAGAGCGTGGTGATCGGCCGCGATTGTGTGAGCCAGAGCACGCCTTCGGGATCAATGGCCCACTCCATATCCTGCGGCTCCCCATAATATGCCTCGACACGTGCTCCAAGCTCGGCGAGGGCACGGATTTGCTCATCGGTGAGGCAGGCTTCATTACTGCTGTCGCTGGCCTCACTACGCAGTGTGCCTCCTCCCGTGGTTCCCTTGATGACGACGCGCTTCTCTCCAAGCCTGCGCTCGACAATCTCACCTGTCGCGGTATTGACCACAAAGTGATCGGGATTGGTCGCGCCGGAGACGACGGCTTCTCCCAGGCCGGGATTCGCGTCGATGACTGCTTGACACCGCTTGCCTGTCACCGGATTCGCGGTGAAGAGGACGCCCGCCACCGAGGATTCGACCATGCGCTGCACTACAACGGCCAGCTTGACGCTGCTCTGATCGAGGCCCAGGTTCTCCCGATAGCTCACCGCCCGATCAGTCCACAGCGAGGCCCAGCAGTGCCGTACTGCATCCAACACCGCTTCGATGCCCACGATGTTGAGGTAGGTGTCCTGCTGGCCTGCAAAGCTGGCAAAGGGAAGGTCTTCGGCCGTGGCAGAGGAGCGCACTGCTACAGGGATAGGTTCTCCAGAGCCCAAAACGTCATAGGCTCCAGAGATAGCATCAGCAATTTCTTTTGGGATGGCCGACGCCAGAATGCAGTAGCGCGCTGCCTGTGCCATATCTGTGAGCCGTTGCGCATCGCCGCCTTCCCCGGCCTGTGAAGTTGCTTGTGTGTCCAGAACGCTTTGCAATCCAGCTTCCGCAGCGACGAGCGCGTAGGCCGTAGTAGTTACGCAGAAGCCGGGTGGCACGGGGAACTTCGCGTTGGTCAGTTCCCCGAGATTGGCGGCCTTGCCACCGACCAGCGCCAGCATGTCACGATGCAGTGCACTAAAAGGGAGCACGAAATCCCTCGAGCCAGGTTGTACTTGATACTTCTGTTCATTCTGAACAAGGAGTTCATGATCGTTAGGAGTAATTGCTCTCACCTCCCGGTATATGTGTGCATGCATGCAACTAATAGTATGAGAAAGCGTAAGACGAATACGCAGAAATGTCAATGATAGGATAGGAGCGGTAAATAAAAATGGCGGGGATTGCTCCCCGCCATGATCTATATACACGCAAGCGAGTTATGAACCCGCCTGCAATTCTCCCAACTTGACGTTCACGATGAGTTGCTGGCTGCCGCGATAGATATGCACCGCGACGGTATCGCCAGGATTATACTTGGCCAGCGCGTCGCCCAGGGACGCGACATCGTTGACGGGGGTGTTATCGATCTGGACGATCACATCTCCAACCTGCAGACCGGCGGATGCCGCCGGGCCGCCCGCTGTGAGACTGCCGATCAGGGCGCCGTGATCGACGGAGAGATTATCCTGCGCGGCGACGCTCGCATCGACGTCGGTGACCCCTACACCGAGAATGGCCCGCCCGGTATGGGTAACGCTGCCACTCTGGATGATCTGTGGCACAATCAAGGCCACACGATTAGATGGGATAGCGAAGCCGACGCCGCTGGCCGGCGTATTGAACTCGGGGTCAATGGCCGTCAAGGTAGGTATGCCGATCAGGTTGCCTTGCAAGTCTACCAGCGCACCGCCGCTATTGCCGGGATTGATGGGCGCATCGGTCTGAATGGCGTCAGGGATGGTCGCGCCTCCCTGTCCTTCGGAAACACTGCGCCCCAGCGCGCTGATGATGCCGTTCGTGACGGTCTGTGTAATGCCAAGGGGGTTGCCAACGGCCAGCACATCCTGGCCCACCTGCAACTGCGAAGAGTTGCCGAGCTTCAGCGTGGTCAGGCCGTTCTTAGGCGGGGTCACTTTGATTACAGCAAGGTCATCGGCGGGATCGGTTCCCGTGAGCTGCGCGGAGAGCCGGGTGCCGTCAAAGAGCACGACTTCTATGCTCCTTGCGCCGCTCACTACGTGATTATTGGTGACGATGTAGCCCCGGCCATCGATGATGACGCCCGAGCCAATCGCTCCGCCATTAAATGTAGTGACGTTCACTTCTACAACGGCAGGACGCACCTTTGCTATCACTGCTTCGCGCACCGCCTCGATATTGTTACTGGTCAAAGTGGGGACGTTACCTACGGGTGTATTCCCCGGCTGCAAGGCGCTTGAACTGTTGTTGGCGGATGGCGCGGTGGCAACGCTCGTCCTGCCGAATTGCCAGCCTGCGAAGAGACCGACGCCGAAGACCACAGCCAGCAGTACTGTCAAGGCTACGATTGCACCGGTGCGCAGGCCGCGTCCACTGCGTGGAGTAGACGTTGGGGGAAGCGGCGTCTGCTGGAACTGCCCAGGCATAGCACGATGCGGCTGGGTTTGCGAATACGGAGACGATGTCTGTCCCGCCTGTCCCTGGAGATTATTGTAGGACGGGGGAGGCGAAAAAGGCTGGTACGCAGTTGCCGGCTGCGACGATGGTGTGTTGTCGTCATCGACATAGGGATTATTCATTAGTATATCCTCCATCAGGTCTGTACACAGACGATTGAACTTCTTTGACTGCGCTAGTTTTAGCACGCTTAGTATGGGTTTAATGATACTCTAGCGTAGAGATATCAGAAAACTGGCAGAAAACTGTAAAATGATTGTAAGTTATGAATTTTCCCATTTTGAGAAAGATTGGAAACATCTTACAGAAATTTTACAAATTCTCATCTTCTTTCTGATCTTTATTCTGTATCGTAAATGCAGTATGATGTGTTAAGAGGTTGAAGAGGACAAAGAAGAAGAAGGCACAGTAGCCATGACAAAGATTCTGGTGATCGAAGATGAAGCCAATATCGCGCAGATCCTTCGTCTCTACCTTGAACAGGCCAATTTTATGGTACTGATCGCCAGCGATGGGGCAGCAGGGCTTGAACTCCACGCGCGCGAACACCCCGACCTGGTGATACTCGACCTGATGCTGCCGGCTCTGGATGGTTTGGAGGTTTGCCGGCGCATCCGTGCCTGGGCCAACACACCCATCCTGATGCTGACCGCGCGTCAATCCGAAGAAGACCGCATTGCCGGCCTGGAACTGGGCGCCGATGACTACCTGGCGAAACCATTCAGCCCACGCGAAGCAGTGAGCCGCGTCAAGGCCATCCTGCGCAGGTCCAGGCCAATGAGCGCGCCGCCGCTGGAGACACCGGCGACGAGAAGCCAGGACGGACCGACGAATACCGGCTCTCCGGCGCTGATTATGACAGGAAGCGGCACTCTTTCCAGCCTGGATTCAGTGGGCGGGAGAGAGAAAGAAGAATTGCGTTTCGACGGACTGCACATCAACATCCCGGCGCGGCGCGTCGAGGTAAATGGGCAGACCGTTACCTTGACCGCGAAAGAATTCGACTTGCTGACAACGCTGGCATCCTCCCCTGATCGGGTGTTTACGCGCGAGGCGCTGCTGGACAAAATCTGGGGCTACACATTTTTAGGCGATGGGCGCACCGTGGATGTGCATGTCGGGACGCTGCGCAAAAAGCTTGACACTGCAGGCGGGTCGGGCACGGCATCGCCTATAAAGACTGTGTGGGGCGTTGGCTACAAATTTGCGCCCGAGGAATAGCAATGGAAGGTTTGCGCTGGCGTTTTTCACGATTGTCCCTACAAACAAGATTGATTGTGAGCTACTTGGGAGTCGCGCTGGGCGCAATTCTGCTGGTGATCGTGGTCTCGCTAGTTATACAGAACTACTTCAACAGCGCCCAGCGCGATCAACTGCGTTCACAGGCAGAGTACCTGTCCCGGCAGGTGGGCATCGAGTACTTCAACCGGGGCGAGAATTGGGACAACCTGGGCCCCATCGTATACTACAGCCCGGAACTGTTCATCGTGATCGACTCCAGCGGGCAGCCACATAGCAAAGAACCACCTGGCATCCCACGACTGCGCGACGCAGATGTTTTTACAGTAAATGCGGTGCTGCAGCAATCGCTGCAGCAAGGGCAGGAGATATCCGGCAGCCTGCAAGGCGTCTCCAACGATCAGGATAACGACAGCTTCACCGGCATCTATATCAGTGTGCCCATCTACGATAACGGGCAGACGGGCGGCAAACCAATCGGGGCGCTGCTACTGGCTCAGCCAGATAAGTATCCGACCGGCTACTCGCCCAGGGATGTGCTGGCGACGATCAATACGGCGCTGCTCATTGCCGCAGTCGTTATCACAGGGCTCGTTATCCTCTTCGGTATCTTCATGGCACGCCGCCTCACCCGCCCACTCTTCTCCCTGACTGATGCAGCCGAAAAGATGAAGGCCGGAGATTACGCTCAGCGCGTCGATATTCCACCGAATCAGGATGAAATCGGCACGCTGGCGCTGACGTTCAACGCGATGGCCGACAAGATCGAGGCCGACGTGACCGAACTGCGCCAGCAAGAGCAGATGCGCCGCGATATGATCGCCAACATCGCCCATGATCTCGTCACTCCATTGACGGCCATTCAGGGCTTCAGCGAGGCGCTGGCCGACGAGGTGATCTACGATCCGCAGGCACGCCAGGAGACCGCCCAGCTCATCGGACGCGAGGTGCAGCGCCTGCGCCGCCTGGTGAGCGATATGCAAAATATGACGACGCTTGAAATCGGGCCATGTGCAGCTCGAAATGGCGCCCCTCGACATGCGCGGGCTGGTCGATGAGGTGCTGGCGGTGATCGGCCCGGAATGCGAGCAGGCGGGCATTACGACGCACAACGACATAGCAAGCGGTGTGCCCAAAGTCCTGGCGGATAGCGACCGCATCACCCAGGTCCTGCTCAACCTGCTCGACAATGCCCGCCGCCATACGCCCGCAGGCGGTTCCATTGCAGTAGGCGCGAACGTCTTCGCCGATACACAGGGGAGAAAATGGCTGGATGTCACCGTAAGCGACACCGGCAGCGGCATCGACCCCGCCGATTTGCCCTACATCTTCGACCGTTTCTTCCGCGCCGACCGCGCCCGCACGGGTACAGGCGCAAATGGCGGCAGCGGGCTGGGCCTCTCCATTGTCAAGGCCATCGTCACAGCGCACGGCGGCATGATCCGAGCGGAAAGCGCACCAGGGCAGGGCACAAGGATCAGGTTTACGCTGCCTGTTGCAGAGTAGGCGACATCATAAAGCCAACAAAAAATACCACGTATTGCGCGTGGTATTTCGTAATCTCTCTATTTCAGCCAGTAACTCTTAGCCTATTTTCGCGACACTGGGAGCCGGAATAGGCCGACCCAGTTCCTGAGCAACCATGATCCAGCTTTCTATGGCGTCCTGCCCTTGTCGTACTGCCTCTTCGTAGGTCGTTCCATGCGTTCTGCAGCCCGGGAGTTCAGGAACTGTGACTATGAAAACCTGGTCATCTTCATCCCATTGTATATTCATGGAATAGTGGGTTGCACGCTCTGTTATCATTTTCCCTGAACCTCCCGTAATTTCTTCAGGATGTTCTTGACATCTAGCATTTGATACTTCTTCGCATCATCACCATCGTTACCAGAAATAGTAAGCTCATCTTTGGGTAATGCTGGATGTATCCAAACAGTGTGACTTCCTTTACCTGGACGCCAGGAAAAACCCGCTTGACGAAGCTGTTTCTTCAGCTCTCTGATCTTTTGAGGCACTACAAATCTCTAAAAACAAGCATTCCCCAGCCCACATATCGACCTTTCTTACAGAGATTATACATGATATTGGGCTTATACACAATCTTGCCCGCCCCCGAAAACGTGTAATCTCTATGCTACACTTTCTTTCAGACATTAGCACATCTCCCTTATTATCACGAAGGGTATAATGCCAGCTATGCAGCAAACACAAGAGACCAGGAACGAAATTGATCCGATTAGCGAGAACGTTCAAACCATCGCTGAGCTACACAAACGAGCCGAGCGCAGCATCAGCCCACAACAACGGGGGATTGAGAGAGTCACTAATTTCCTGGGCCGGCCCAGATTTCTTTTCATTATTCTCGCAGTTGTGTCGCTCTGGATTCTGGTCAATATCGTGTTGATAAAATCGGGGGCAGAGAGCTTTGACCCGCCTCCTTTTATATGGCTACAGGGAGTACTCACGCTGGGCGCGTTGTTACAGGCGACGCTCATCCTGATTACTCAGAACCGGCAGGATGTAATGACGGAGCAGCGCACGCAACTCGACCTGGAGGTCAGCCTGCTCCTGGATCAGAAGATGAGCAAACTGATCACGATGGTTGATGAATTGCGTCGCGTTCATCCCGCTCTTGAGAATGGTACCGATCCGCAGGTTGAAGCGTTGAAGAAAACCGTCGATCCGCACGAAACGTTGGAGTCGCTCGAGCAGCTCCTCAATGAAGAAGAGAAGAGAAGCCAATAATAGTGGGAATAGGGTAGCTATTCCTCCCTGGTATTCACGATAAAATTATCGCTGCCATATGGGTTCTGCACATACGCGTCGGCCTGGTTGTCATTGATCCATTCGCCGTCTTTGCGGTAGCGGAACTGGTACTCCCGGTTCAGTTCCAGGTCTAGCGTGATGCTCCAATCCTGGTCACGACCGAGCGAGAGAGGGTGCGAGGTTTCATTCCAGTCGTTGAAATCGCCGACGAGGTAAATAAAATCGGCCCAGACGCTTCCGGGCAGGCTAAAGGTGACGCGCGCTACCCTGCCATTCCTGGTATCTACGAATTGCTTGCGTATCATGACTATTGATCCTTGATTTTTTCAAAACCGTGTCGTGCTGCGCCCAGCAGGGCGATTTTTGGATTGAGGATGACATGCACGGGAACGGCTGAGAGGAGCCTGCCAAGCCGTCCTTTGTTGGTAAATGCCTGCATAAATCGCTCGCTGGTCAGGTAGGGAACGATACGCGGAGGGATGCCACCGCCGAGATAGACGCCACCCGTCGCCAGCACTTTCAGCGCCATATTTCCGGCTTCCGCGCCCAGAATGGCGACGAAGGCGTTCAGCGTCTTCACGGCGATATCGCACGGAGTCGCCTGGTCGAGCGCGGCCTGCATGATTACCGGCGTCTTGTCCTGCGCCCGGGCCAGTTCGCGCGCCAGCCAGTCAGGTTCCTCCGCGAGGCCGCGATCTTTCAGATAGGCGTAAATATTGGGGAAGCCTTTGCCGGAGCAGACGCGCTCATAGCTCACATGCGGGAAATGGTCCAGGAGAAAGCGTAGCAGATCGAGTTCGAACGCGTCGGTTGGAGCGAAATCGGCATGGCCGCCCTCAGAAGTATGGGACTGGTAGGCCGACCCGTTCCAGGTGAGATAGGCTTCACCCAGGCCTGTGCCTGGCGCGATGACGGCGAGGGCTCCTTGTGGAGTGGCCTGGCCTATATTGATCGTCGCCAGGTCACGTTCATCCAGGAAGGGGACGGCGTGAGCGATGGCATTGAGGTCGTTAAGCAGGCTTACCTCGGGGATATTGAGTTCCTGCTGCAGATGCTGCTCTTCCATCACCCAGGGAAGATTGGTGATGGTGGCGCTCCCCTCTATGACTGGTCCGGCAACGCCGAAGCTGGCATGATTGATGGGTGGGTTTTGCTGCCGGGTCAGATAATCCCGCACCAGGGACTCGAGGCTGGGATATTTTCCGCTGGGGAAGGTCGCCTCATGCACAGGTTCGCGCCAATCGCCCTCGTAAGCAAAAAGCGCAAGGTTAGTTTTTGTGCCGCCTATATCTCCGGCAAGTAACATAGCAGCGTTCTCCTTTAGCATGTCGCAATGTATGTTGTATTGTATTATTTTTCTGCGACGTTTGGCCTCACCCATGATGGGCGCATCAGTTCTCATGATCTGTTGTCTCCCCATGGGAAGAGATGTTACAGGTAGCTGGCAAGCAGTTTTTGAATTCTGTTTTCGTATCCATGTACCCACGTTTCCGGAATAATAGGGTGTAACGAATGTGTCTTTGGCGAGACTATACTAAACTCGCGCTTTCCTTGACGTAGCAGAATTGCTGGGATATACTCCTTGCGGTTGTTGTCTTTTGAACCCGGCATTAATCGCAACCCTGGAGAACCGATCAAAGTGAAGGCAGGGATCAATGAGCGAAGGTATTTCCCAGCCCGGCAGCCCCGCTAAATCGATGGCTGATCAGAAGCAAGCGGACGGCGCCAGCGTGCCTCCGCCAGGATACACTGCATCGGCGGAGGAGATGCGCCTGGTAGAAGCACTGCGCAGTGGAAGCGAAACGGCTTTTATGATGCTTGTCGAGCAGTACCATCGCGCGCTGCTGCGGCTGGCAATGGTCTATGTATCATCCAGGGCAGTGGCCGAAGAGGTTGTCCAGGAGACCTGGGTGGGTGTGCTGCAAGGATTGCAGCGTTTCGAGGGGCGTTCATCCCTCAAGACGTGGCTTTTCCGCATTCTCACCAACTGCGCCAAAACTCGCGCTCAACGCGAAGGACGCAGCGTGCCCTTCTCCTCGCTAGCCGAATACCACGAGGATGAATACGAGCCAGCCGTCGAGCCGGAGCGATTCAGGACGGCGGAGATGGAATGGCCGGGACAATGGCTAATGGCGCCGCGCCACTGGGATGAGATCCCGGAGGAGCGCCTGCTTTCGCAAGAGACGCGCGAGCGCCTCTGGAAGGCCATCCAAGCGCTACCGGTCAACCAGCGCACGGTGATTACCTTGCGCGATATAGAAGGTTGGGACTCGGAAGAGATATGTCGCTTCCTCGACATTTCCGAGGTCAATCAGCGAGTGCTGCTGCACCGCGCGCGAGCCCGGGTGCGGCGCGCGCTTGAGATGTACTTCGAGGAAGAGTAGGTTCTGCATGACAAACGAATCAGAACAACAGGAAACGCTGACTTGCCAGGAGGTCGTGGAGCTGGTAACAGACTACCTCGAACATGCCCTGCTGCCTCAGACGCAGGCGCTCTTCGAAGAGCACCTCGCGGGATGCGACGGCTGCGCGACCTACACGAACCAGATTCAGCAAACGATCCTGATGCTGCGCCAGTTGACGCAAGAACCGATCTTCCCCGAAACCAGACGTGAACTGCTGGAAATCTTCCAGAGCTGGAAAAAAGCCTCCTAAACTATGCTGACCTGGGTCGCCTGGCGGCGCAACATCCAGACCGCCAGCAGCAGAAGCAGCGCAACAGCAGCAACGGATACTCCCACGTCGAGAACAAGCTGGCCCGCGGCGCTCGTGCTGAGGACGGAGTTAGCGGTCCCATCGGCAATATAGTATGCCGGCAGTAGCTTATGGAGTAAAAACGAGGGCAAGAGGCGTAAATATAAGTGTAAGCGAGCGACAGAGGCTATGGATAGAGCAAACATAGGGTTGAATAGCTCATGGCAATCTCTACCTGGCGTATGTTACAATAATGCGGGGAAGAGGCGTGTTCAAGAGAAACGACGGGATACCAGGACGCATCATCTTACGCGCAATAGCTATACGCTCCAGTTGAACGACCCACAAGAAACAATGATTCCGCTTAGCAAGCAAAGCGAGAAGGAATTGCAGGAGTTGTTAGGATACTAAGATGGAGGAATCGCGTGTCTCTAGATAGTGATGTACGATCGTTGGGCGACGCGCTGACACGCATTTCGCGCATGCTGCACGAGCACACACGTAGAATAGAAGTCGCAGTCGAAGGAACATACGCCGGGGAGGGCGGTGACCCGCGCGTCCAGTTGCTGAGCGATTCGCTGCGCATCTCGCGCACCGCCGACCTGGAACTGAGCCGGTTGAGCCAGTCGGCGCAGCGCGTGATCCTCTCGATGCGGGAGCAGCTTGAGCAGGCTTCTCAGAGTCCGCCAGAGTTTGCAAGTAATTCCTCTTCACGGATTCCTTCAGCATCCGCCATCGGTACCCTCGAACGCGAGCGTGAGGCCCTCAATAGCAGCCTCAATACATTGAAGCAGCAGCACGGCGAACTGGAGACACTGTATGAGATCGCCCGCTACCTGAACTCCACGCTCGAATTTGACAAAGTGTTGAGCCTGGTGATGGACGAGGTGATTCGTGTCGTGAAGGCGGAGCGCGGCTTTCTGATGCTGGTCAACGAGAACACGAGGGAGCTTACCTTCGCTATAGCTCGTGATAAAAATCACAATACCATTGACAAGAATGAATTCAAGCTCAGCCGCACGACGGTGGAGCGCGTGGTGCGGACGGGCGAACCGGAGCTGGCGCACGACGCGCAGTTGGAAATGAAAGAGCAGGAGAGTATCCTCGCGCATGGCATTCGCTCCATCATTTGCGCCCCGTTGATCGTGCGTAATAAGTGTATCGGCGCGGTCTACGTCGATAGCCGCATCAACGCCAACCTGTTCGGCCCCAAGCACCGCGACCTGGTGCTGGCGTTCTGCAACCAGGCCGCTATCGCGCTGGACAATGCGCGCCTCTTCGCCCATTTGAACCGTGCGCTGAGAACGGTTGAAGAAGACCGCCAGTATATGGATAATATCTTCGCCTCTATTGCGAATGGCGTTATCACCACTAATCCATCCGGTATCATTACAAAGTTCAATGATGCTGCCGGTATGATCCTGCACATCAACCCGGTTTCGGCCATCGGCAGGCACTACCGCGATGTCTTCCGGCACCTGCCGCAGCTCGGAGTAGTGGAGATGCTCCAGCATGTGCCGACGGAACACGATCACGGCACGATTGTGCCGAGGCCGCTGGAGTGCACCATCCCCGGGCGCGAGGGGACGACTCACCTGACGATGTACGCTTCGGCGCTGCGCGATGGAGCAACGCCGATCGGCATGGCGCTGGTGATCGATGATCGCACCGACTTGAAACGCGCCGAGGCCAATGCCAGGAATATCCGCCGCATGTTCGGACGTTACGTTCATCCCAACGTGGTACAGCAGTTGATCGACAATCCCAATGCGCTAAATCTGGGCGGCGAAGTGAAAGAGCTATCGGTGATCTCGACCGATATTCGAGGGTTCACACGCCTGAGCGAGCGCATGCCTTCCAGGGAGGTTATGAACCTGCTCAACACCTACTATGAAATCATGGTGAAAGCCATCTGGGACGAAGAGGGAACGGTGACCGGCTTCTGGGGAGACGCGATGCTGGCGATCTTCAACGCTCCACTTGCCCAGCCGGATCACGCGCTTCGAGCAGTGCGCGCCGTCTGGAAGATGCGGCAGGCTGTACTAGAATTCCAGCAGAAGCAGCCGCCGGATTTGCCGATCGCGTTCGGGTTCGGAGTGAACACCGGGGAGGCCATCGTCGGAAACGTCGGCTCGCAGGATCGGGTTCAGAACTATACCGCCATCGGCGATACCATTAATGTAGCTGCCCGGCTGCAAGAGCATGCCGCCGATAATAACATCCTGCTGAACCACTCGACCTTCACGCGCGTGCGCCAACTGGTACGCGTCACGAAACTTCCCCCACTCGAGGTGAAAAACAAAACCGGGTCGCTCGATGTCTGGTGCATGATAGGCATGTTCTAACATCTAAATATCTCTGCGCAGTACGAAGCCGAGCTGCGAAACGCGCACGAAGCCGAACCATTCGTAGAGGCGGTGGGCGTGCGTATTATCGTCCTGGGTGTTGAGCATGATGCGTATGACGTGGGCCTGCTTGAAAAAGTTCACCGCCTCGCTCATCAGGCGCACGCCGATACCCTTGCCACCGGCCGAGGGATGCACCGCGATGCGTACAAGGTAGCCGTACTCGCTGTCCAGCGCGTTGTACTGGTAGCCGACGACGCTGCCGTTTAGCTCGGCCACGACGAAATAGGGGTGTGTCGCCGCGATATCCTCGAACGAGAGCGCGTCGTAGCGCCAGAAATCCTCGAAGCAGGCCTCCTCGATGCCCAGGATTGCGGGCAGGTCGCGCGACCCAAACGGGCGAACCTTGACCTGCTGGTTGCCGGGCGAAGGAATGCTAAAGTCGAACTTGTCGTAGGCGTAGAGCAGGCGGAATGGCCGGAAGCCGCGCGTCAGCAGGACGTCGCGCAGCCAGTCGTCGTGCATATCGTTGCCGGAATAATGCAGGTAGCGCACGCCGCGCCTGGCCAGAAGGGGAACAATGGCTTCGAGCAGGGTATCGAGCAGTGAGATGTAGGCGCGGCTCTCGGTCCAGTTCACGCCAAAGCCACCTACCCAGGCCGAAGGCGCATTGACGGTCTGAGAGAGCAAGAAGCCGTGCAGGGTATGTCCATCGAGCGCCCCCACCGCCGGATAATGGCGCAGCAGCGCGGGCAACTCTTCCATGGTGAAGCGCTGGTAGACGTATTCGGAGGTACGCAGCAGGCGCGTGACGAGGGCGAGATCGTCAATGGTCAATGGTTGCACGTGCCTGGAAGTCGCCATACTCGCTATGCCTCCGGCCCTTTTACCTCTCTACGCAGGCGCTCGATGTCCGGTTTCGGGGCATTGCGCACACGATAGCCTTTCAGATCATGGATGCGGCGCAGTTCCGAGATCAGCACGTCGGTGTTGAGGCGATAGGGACTCACTTCAGCAGGCCCCAGGCTATCCACCGCCGCGTCGTCCCCGAGCAGCTGGTTGAGGCACGTAGCGGCGCAGGCCGCCATCGCTTCGATGCTGTAGCCGCCCTCCTGAACAAAGACGATGCGCCCCTGGCAAAGGAAGCGGGCCTGCTCGATCAAAATCCCCATCAATTTCGCAAAGCCGGCCGTTGAGAGGTTCAAGCCGCCAAGTGGATCGTCCCAGTGGGCATCAAAGCCCGCCGAGACCAGGATTAGCTGCGGGTCGAAGCGATCAGCAGCCGGGGCCAGCACCTGGCGAAAGATTGGTTCGAAGGTCTCGTACCCAGTGCCGGCAGGCAGAGGAACGTTGATGGTTGTCCCAAATCCCTCTCCCTCGCCGCGTTCATCCGAGAGGCCGGTGCCCGGATAAAATGGCGCCTGGTGCGTTGAGAAGTAGAGGACGCGCGGGTCGTCGTAGAACATCTCCTGGGTGCCATTGCCGTGATGCACGTCGAAGTCGACGATCATGACGCGATCGAGTTTGTAGCGGTCAACGGCGTAGCGTGCCGCAACCGCGACATTGTTAAAGAGGCAAAAGCCCATGGCCGCTTCCGCGACGGCATGGTGGCCGGGCGGGCGCACGAGGCAGTAGGCATTTTCGACCTCGCCGCTCATGATGGCATCGATGGCGGTAAGAGGCGCACCCGCCGCCATAACGGCGGCCTCAAACGATTTCGCGGAGACGTAGGTATCGGTCGCAAAAAAGTACGAGGCACGCCCGCCTTGCTCTTCCCTGACGGCGGCTCTGTGCGCAGCGTGCTCGACTCTGCGGATATAAGCGCGATCATGTACCGCCGCGAGTTCGTCCTCGGTGGCTGCGCGCGGTGCGAGCAGCACCAGGCCCTCGCGCTCAAGCCATCCCAGCGCCTCCAGGACCTCTATCGCCCGGTTGAGGCGTTCTGGCTGCTCAGGATGACTGGGCGGCGTGAGATGCTCCAAAAAAATCGGATCATAGACCAGGGCTGTTGTCATTCGGTATGCCTTATCATGAATATCGTTATGATCGCACCTTCATATTCATACACGGTTAAGATACGCGCGCCAGCGCCTCTTTCACCAGGCCGGGGATATCGAAGATCGTATCGGCGACGGGTACTCCGGCGGCTTGTAAGGCGGCGACTTTGCCCTGCGCGGTGCCGGTGTTGCCTGAGATGATAGCGCCGGCATGGCCCATGCGCTTTCCCGGAGGCGCGGTACGGCCGGAGATGAAGGCGACGACGGGCTTGGTCATCGACTTGATGTACGCGGCGGCATCTTCCTCGTCGCTCCCGCCGATTTCGCCGCACATCACGACGGCCTTTGTGCCGGGGTCCGCCTCGAACATCCTCAGATAATCCGAGAAGGTTGAGCCGATGATGGGGTCGCCGCCGATGCCGATGCAGGTGGACTGGCCTATGCCCGCCTCGGTCAGCAGCGCCACGACTTCGTAGGTGAGCGTACCGGAGCGCGAGATGAAGCCGACGGGGCCGGGAGTGAAAATCTGGTACGGGATGATGCCGATCTTACCCTTGCCCGGCGTACACATGCCCGGGCAGTTTGGGCCGATCAGCAGCGCTCCCGCTTCGCGTACGGCGAGCATGGCGCGTGTCATATCGATCACGGGAATCCACTCGCTGATGCAGACGATCAGCTTAATGCCCGCGCCTGCTGCCTCCATAATCGCATCGGCGGCAAACGGGCCGGGCACAAAGATGCACGACGCATTTGCGCCCGTTGCAGCGACTGCTTCGGACACAGTATCGAAGACGGGCACACCTTCAACGGTTTCGCCGCCCTTGCCGGGCGTGACGCCGCCGACGAGCTTGGTGCCCGACGCGATCATATTGCGGGTGTGGAACTGGCCCTCGCGCCCGGTAATGCCCTGCACGATCACACGCGTGTTGCTATCCAACAAAATACTCATTTGGCTTACCTCTCATCCCTGGTGTGAACTGCCGCGACGATCTTCTGGGCAGCCTCGCGCATATCTTTACCCCAATCCAGGCCGGCATCCTTCAGCAGCGCCTTGCCCTCTTCCGAGCCCGTGCCTGAGAGACGGACGACGATGGGCATGCCCTTCGGCAGCTCGGCCTGGGCCATGATGACACCTCGCGCTACCTCTTCGCCGCGCGTGATGCCGCCGAAGATGTTGACCAGGATGCCTCTCACCTGCGGGTCGCGTGCGACAAAGGTGAGTGCCTTGCGCATAACCTCGGCCTTTGCGCCGCCGCCGATATCGAGGAAGTTGGCCGGCTTGCCGCCGACACGAGCCACCATGTCGAGCGTGGTCATGACGAGGCCAGCTCCGTTGCCGATGATGCCGATATCACCGTCGAGCTTGACGTACGTCAACCCCGCCTGCTTCGCCTCAAATTCGAGCGGGTTCGACTCTTCCGATTCCGCCCAGGCCGCGTATTCCTTCTGGCGGAAGAGGCCGTTGTCGTCGATCAGAAATCTTGGCGTCGGCGGCCTGCACCTGTCCATCGACGGTGAGGGCCAGCGGGTTGATTTCGGCGAGGCTTGCATCGCTCTCGATGAAGGCTTTCGCGAGGGCCGCCAGGATGACGCCCCCCCTGGCGATAACGTTGTGCGGGAGGTCGGCGCGCGCCAGGATATCGCGCGCCTCGTAGGGGCGCAGTCCCCAGTGCATATCGATTGGCTGCCGGATGATCTTTTCGGGTGTGGTGGCCGCCACTTCTTCGATGTCGATGCCGCCTGCTTTGGAGACCATCACGACGGGGGCCTGAGATTTGCGGTCGAGGATGATTCCGAGATAGTATTCCTCTTTAATATCCAGCTTCGAAACGACCAGCACCTTTTCGACGGTCAGCCCCTTGATGTCCATACCCAGCACGCGAGCCGCTGCCGCACGCGCCTCTTCCGGTGTATCGCCGAACTGGATGCCACCGGCCTTGCCGCGCCCGCCGACATAGACCTGGGCCTTGATGACGACCGGCCCGCCCAACTCGCGGGCAATCACCTCGGCCTCCTCCGGGGTCTGCGCCACCCGGCCCGGCTGGATCGGGATGCCATAGCGCGCCAGGATGTCTTTGGCCTGGTATTCGTGAATTTTCACAGAACCATTACTCCTTCTGCTACGTCTTAGTAAGTGGAAAAGAAATAAAAACGCCACTACGGGCGGAGAAAACTGTCTATGAACCCATCGTCATGCTAGCACGCGCAAGCGGATGGTGTCAAGAAATGGGGGGGAAATTGCAGTAGGGGCGGGAGTGGAGTAGGGTGGTGCGGGGACCCTTGGGTCGCCCTCGTTCCCCCCAAAGGATGTTGACCCAGACGAGCGATGACGTCTCAGGGGAACGCCTTTGTCCCATTACGCCGGGCTGGTGTAGCCAGATAAGTAGGGATGTGAAGTACAATAGACTTAGGGGGATATCTATCAATGACCAGAAAACCTGCAATAATTAGATCATCAATAGAGCTGTCGCCTCGGGTGAAAAACAGGCAGAGCCTCTCTCGCAACCCGCTGATTGGCATACCTAAAAATCCAGAGCCACGGCGACTGTGGATCTTGTTGACGCTCCTACTGATCGTAGGGGTGATCGCACTCAGTGGGGTCGGTTTCGCGAGCTGGAACTGGCTGCGCAGCCTGCCTTTATTTAACAGCACGAGCACGTCGTCTCCGCCAGCCATTACGACACTGCCGGTCAGGCGCACGGCTCCATACGCTGACCTCGCGATCACCGTACTGAACGTGCAGTACGCGACTGCGTTCGGCAATGATAGCATTCACGTGGGACCCGCGACAGCGCGCCTGAATATGCAGGTAGCCAACGCGACCAGGGGCTCGATCTCGCTGGTATACTACGACATAGCCCGCTTGCTCATCCCAAAGCAAGCCCCGCTAGCGCCCACGAACGTGCAGCTTGCCGCGAGCGTCCAACCGAATGCGAGCGTGAAAGGCTGGCTGGATTTTCCGGTTCCTACCGGTGTGCGGCTTTCCAGCCTGAAACTGCAACTTGGCTCAAGCGCCTTGGACGAAACACTGGTAGACATACCTATGAGCGGCGCGTTCCATCCCGAGCTGTACGCCAGTACTCATTCACCCCAGTCGCTGCTCGTTTACTACACGTTCGAGGGCCGCACCTTAACCTATCATCTCAACAGCATCGACGTGCGATACTCGTATAATGGGAGCGAGGTCAAGGCGGGAGAGCAGTATTACATGCTGAACTTCACTGTTGATAATCCCAATGGGAGCGACGTCTCACCCGGTTTGGGCTTCGACTATATCCGCCTCGTCATCAACGGGGTCAACCGCCCGCCCGTCGATAATACACTGCCCTATACCTTTAAGGCGGGCGCGCAAAGCGTCGGCGGCCACGTGACATACGTGGCGCCGGCGGGTATGAAGTCGCTGACAATCGGGTTTCTGCTGCAACTGGTAGCCGGTCAGATTAACTACCAGGTGAACATATAACTATGAGCGGATGAAGGCGAGCACCTCGTCACGCTTCTGTTCCATCAAAGCGCGGTTGTCGGCTTCGACGTTGAGGCGCAGCAAAGGCTCGGTGTTGGATGGGCGAACGTTGAACCACCAGTCGCCATAATCGACCGTAATGCCGTCCATGTGATCGACGGACTTCGCGCCTTTGCCGAAATGCTCTTCCAGTCCCCGCAATTTACCCTGCACATCGCTGACCCTGGTATTGATCTCGCCGCTGCGCACGCCCTTGTCGAGCGGCTTGATCAGTTCCGAGAGCGGCTTGCCCTCGACGGAGACCAGTTCGAGGATGATGAGGAAGGCGATCAGTCCGGAGTCGGCGTACCAGTTATCGCGGAAGTAGAAATGGCCGGAGTGTTCGCCGCCGAAGATGGCGTTGAGGCGGCGCATTTCTGCCTTGATGTAGGAATGCCCGACACGCGTGCGCACCGCCGTGCCGCCCATGCTCTGTATGAGTGCGGGCACGCTCTTCGAGACGATCAGGTTGTAGAGGATGGTCGAACCGGGTTGCTTGCGCAGCAGGCTCTGGGCCATGAGGGCCGTGACCATCGAGCCATCGATCACATTGCCAAGCTCATCCACAGGAAACATGCGGTCGGCATCGCCATCGAAGGCCGCGCCAAGGTCTGCGCCGACTTCGCGCACTTTGTTCTGCAAATCTCTCATGTTTTCCGGCTCGATGGGACTGGCCGGGTGGTTGGGGAAGTTGCCGTCAAGTTCGAAATAGAGCGGGACGAGCGTGCAGGGCAGATACTTGAAGACGCGCGGCATAATCATGCCGGCCATGCCGTTGCCGGCGTCGATAACCACCTTGAGCGGCCTGACCTTCGAGACATCGATGAACGAAAGTGCGTGTTCCACGTAAGCGTCGGTCACGTCGCGCCGGGTCACCTGGCCCTTCTGCGCCGGATCTGGAAATTCGCCGCGTATCGCCAGGTCACGGATATCGGACAGGCCCGTCTCCAGGCTGATCGGGAAGGCCTGCGCCCGGCAGAACTTCATGCCGTTGTACTTGCCCGGATTGTGCGAGGCGGTGACCATCACACCAGCCGGGAAGTTGAACTTGCCAACGGCGAAATAGAGTTCGTCGGTGGTGGTCATACCCAGATCAACGGCGTTCACGCCCTGGTCTGTGATGCCTCGTATCAGGGCAGCCGCGAGCTGCGGCGACGAGAGGCGCATATCGCGCCCGACGCCGATTTCCGGCACCTGCAAATAAAGGGCAGCCGCCCGGCCAATACGGTACGCGATATCGTCGGTCAGCGTCTCACCGTAAATGCCACGTATATCGTACGCGCTAAAAATAGCGGGATCGATCTTACTCTGTGATGTACTCATTCTTTACCTCTTCTATATAGTAGAAATGTTCGTTACACCTCGTAGGTGCCGGTTTACCGCGCACACCGCCGATTTATCGGCCCTAAATGCCGGTTCACCGATGCTTTCGTATTTCTAAGAGCACCCAGGGCTCGCCCGCGCTGCGCGGGTCGTAGATCGGGCCGACCTCGACAAAGCCCGCTTTGGTGAAGGCGCGACGGGCGGGCTGGTTTGCCCTGGCGGTTTCCGCGTAGATGCGCACCATGCCCGGGACGGTAAAGAGATGAGCGGTCAGCGTGCGAATGGCCTCCGGGCCGTAACCCCTGCCCCAGCGGGATTTCTCGCCGAGGCCAAGGCCCATCTCGGCCTGACCGGAGCGATAGTCGACGTTGAAATAGGTGATGGTGCCGATAGGTGTATGAGACTCATCTTCGATAATGTACCAGAACTGCCTCCCATTACCGCGCACATAATTGCGTTCAAAAAGCGGCAGAAATTCAGCCATGCTCTGCGAGTAGGGGCGGTGCGGGTCGTAGCGCCAGACCTCGTCGTCCCGCTCCCAGTTGAAGACGTGCCGGGCATCCTGAATCGTAGGTGGGCGCAGCAAGATACGCTCGCCATAGATGTATCCATAGATATTGCGCCGTTGTGTTTCTGTCATATCAACCCCAAATCAGCGGCAAAGCTGGTGCCGGCCGCGAGCGGTCCGACGCCAAAAGCCTGCGCTATCGTCTGTCCAAGATCGGCAAAGGTCGAGCGCGTGCCCAGGTCGACCCCGGCACGCAGCGGCTCGCCATAGGCGAGCAGAGGCACCATCTCGCGTGTATGATCGCTGCCGCGATAGGTGGGATCTACGCCATGGTCGCCGGTGAAGAAGATGGCATCGCCGGGACGCATGGTCCGCTGCACCTGGGCAAACCAGCCATCGACATCGCGAAGTGCACTGGCATAGCCCTGGCTATCGCGGCGGTGGCCCCACAGCATATCGAACTCTACAAGGTTTACGAATAATAGCCCGCTAAAGTCGCGGTCAAGGTAGTGCAGTGTGGCGGTCATGCCGTCGCGGTTCGTCTCGGTGTGATCGCGCTGCGTCAGCCCGCGCCCGGCGAAGAGATCCTCGATCTTGCCAATGCCAATGACATCCCTGCCGTTTTCTTTCAGCACGTCCAGTAGCGTGACACCGAGCGGCGCCAATGAGAAGTCGCGGCGATGCTCGGTGCGCACGTAGTGGCCCGACATGCCAATGAAGGGGCGCGCGATGACGCGGCCTACAGCGTTATCGCCGGTGAGCATGTCCCGCGCAAGCTGGCACATATGGTAGAGCTCATCGAGCGGGATGACATCCTGGTGAGCGGCGACCTGGAAGACGCTATCCGCCGAGGTGTAGAGGATGGGGCGACCGGTGCGGACGTGCTCATCACCCAGTTCTTTGATGATTTCGGTGCCGGAGGCCGGCTTGTTGCCCAGCACTTTGCGCCCGATGAGCTGCTCAAAGCGCGCTACAACGTCGGGTGGGAAGCCATGCGGGTAGGTCGGCAGCGCTTTGCGCAGCACGACACCGGTCATTTCCCAGTGACCGGTGACGCTGTCCTTGCCCGCGCCTGCCTCAGCCATACGGCCAAACGAGCCGGCGGCATGTGCGACTGGAGGCGTCCCCAGGATAGGCGTGATGTTGCCGAGGCCGATACCACCAAGGTTGGGCAATTCTAGCCCGCCGATGGCCTGGGCGCAGTGTTCGAGTGAACTGGCCCCATCATCGCCATAGTCATGCGCATCGGGGTTCGCACCCACGCCGACACCGTCCAGTACGACCAGTATGGCGCGTTGTAGCTTGCTCATTGTCTCACCCTCTTCTCCGCCAGCTCTGGATAAACCGGCAGCGACTCGCCGATCAATGGCAAGGCATAGTCATAAAAGGCCTGCGTCACCATCGTTTTGCCAGCGTCAAGGTATGTATCAGGCATCAGGCGCTGCACATTGGCAACGTCGGACAATGCCGCCAGTCCCGTCGTGCAAAAATAAGGGGTAGTGCTCTGGCGGATTAACGTTACCATTTTATCAGATTCGCCCTCCAACAGCGCGAGCAAGCCCCTCTTGCCGACAAGGTACGCTTCGTCGCGATCCGGCCGGGAAACAGCGTTGGAGGCCATGCGCTGGAAATCACCCGGCTTATCGAAGCGCGCACGCAGCCGTAGTTCGCGAGTGATGAGCGCCACCAATTGTTCAGCGGCGCCGCTCAGTAGAGGGTGCTGGAAAGCATCGACTCCCTCCTGGCCGACCGCGCCGAGCGGTTGCCCATGCTCGTCACGAACAGTCTCAGCAGTGACGATCACCACATAGCCAACACGGCGATAGACCTCCTCAACCCGTTCGAGGAAACGCTGCTGGTTAAAAGGATATTCGGGCAGAAGCAAAATATGCGGCGCATCATTTTCACCATGTTTCCCCAGTGCGGAGGAGGCCGTCAGCCAGCCGGCGTCGCGGCCCATTGTCTCGATCACCTTGACGGGATAATGTGTTGGGATGGATTTTGTATTCATCGCTGAATCCATAGTGGCCAGGGCGATGAAACGCGCCGCGCTGCCATAACCAGGGCAGTGGTCGGTGACGGGCAGGTCGTTATCGATGGTCTTGGGGACGCTGATGGCAAGCAGGTCGTAGCCGGCCTGCTGTGCTGCCTGGGCGATACGGTGCGTCGTATCGGCCGAGTCGTTGCCGCCGATGTAGAGCAGCGCGTGAATATCGTACCGGCGGAGTATATCGATGACCCGCGCGGGGTCTTCATCTTTGAGCTTGTAGCGACAGGTGCCAAGCGCCGCCGATGGCGTATGGAGAAGGCGGGACCAGAGGTCGGCTGGCTGCCGCCGCAGATCGACCAGGTCTTCTTTCAATAGCCCCTCGACGCCATACAACATGCCATATACGCCGCCGATGCGCTCGCTCGCCAGGGCAGCCTCGACCGCACCGACAAGACTGGCGTTAATGACGGCGGTCGCCCCGCCGGATTGCCCGATGATGAGGTTAATTTTTGACATAGAGCAGCCACCCAACAGTTCTGAAATGCTTCTTATTGCCTATACCGTCATTATATCAATATCAGGTAAGCTACGTCGAGGGACGATATTCGTAAGCTGTCCGTCCTTGCGGGGGAAATTGCAGTAGGGGCGGGAGTGGAGCAGGGTGGGGTGGGGACCCTTGGGTCGCCCTCTTTCACCCTAAAGGATGTTGACCCTATTCGTAAGCCATCGGATGGGTAATGAAGATTTGCCGTGGGTGGTTCCATAGCGCTGCCGGAAGGCGTGCACACCACGAATTTTTCATGAAGGTCGAAAAAATCGTTACTTTTGCACCTTTTGATGACTACCTCTTCCAAATATCAGCCGTGTTTATCTCTGTAAGTACCTGTTGCGATTGCCGGCGCTATCAAATCGTGAGAACAGGCAGCGCAACCCACTGTTTTTTCAGAAGAAAGGAGCTAAACATGATTACTGATTGGGGAACTGCGATCTTCAACTCGCTTTCCAACGCGGTGAATCTCATTCTCACCTTTATTCCGCGCTTGATCGGGTTCCTGGTGATCCTGATCGTCGGACTGATCATCGCGTCACTGGTGAGTAAAGCCGTGGCATTCCTGCTGCGCAAGGTCGGCTTTGACCGAATTTCTGACCGTATCGGGCTGACGCGCTTTGAACAGCGCATGGGGGTGCAAATGGATTCGGCAGGCATCCTGGCCCGGGTAGTCTACTGGTTTATCCTGTTGATCTTCCTGGTTCCTGCCGCCGATGCACTCGGCTTACCGGCAGTCAGCAGCATCCTCAATACGCTGGTAGCCTTCCTGCCCAACGTATTCGTCGCCATTCTGGTACTGTTCCTTGGCGCGCTGGCGGCAACGGTCGTAGCAGACCTGGTGAGAGGCGCGACGGCCTCGACCAACGTCGGCAACCCGAACATTTTTGCGAATATTGCGCGCTGGGCCATCATCGGCTTCGCCGCCCTCATCGCCCTGGAGCAGTTGAAAATCGCCCCTGACCTGCTCAACGAGTTGTTCGGCGGCCTGGTTGCCGCGGTCGCTATAGCCGTGGGGCTTGCCTTCGGCCTCGGCGGACAGGACACCGCCCGCAAATGGCTGGCTCGTGGCGAAAGTAAGGCGAGCGATGCCGCTTCGCAGATCAGTACGCAGCAGCAAACGCAGCCAATGGTTGACAACTCGCAGGTCCAGCCCGCGCAGTTTCGTAGGACACCATCCCGTTAGCACACAGCGACGATCGGGCTAAGCCGCCGATCAGTGAAAACGGAAGGCTATATCCATGCATAAGCAGAGTGCTGTACCCTTGATGGTACGGCGCTCTGCTGCGTTTTAGAAGCGCCCTTTTCCAGTATATGCCCTCTCTTGTTCAGAGAGCAAAACAGGTTGTGTGACTTTTTTCGTGCGAAGCCGTCTAACCCAATGCCAAATCGGCATGAAGACGCCAGCAGCATCTTTCCACAACGGCTGGCTGAGCAAGCAGTTTTTTCAATGAACATTGGAGGGTTATTTATGGCTGAATCGCACAATGAAGAGCTATTGACTGTCCAGGAAGTGGCGAACCGCCTGCGTGTCACCGAGGCGACGGTGCGCCGATGGATTAAGAATGGCTCAATGGATGCGATCAAGCTGCCACACCAGGGGAAACGCGAAGTGTATCGTATCCGGCGGGCTACACTCATGACCGTCTTGAAATATGTCGAACTGTCAAAGTGACTTTTTGGTTACTTCATTCCCTGAGCTCAACAGGGCATCTTCGCTAGACAAGCTAAAGAAAGGTACGTATAATACGCGCGGATGCAATCAGCAGACGGCTAGACTGAAAAACGGGTTCTTGATTAGTAGATTGTAGATCATGACCAGTATATCGGATGAAGAATTAGCTGCGCGTTGTAAGACTGAACTGCCGACTACCACTCGCAGCTATGAAGCTCTTGTACAGCGCCATATGGAGCGCGTGTATAGGATTGCCTACCGGGTTGTAGGAAATAAAGAAGATGCTGAGGATATTGCCCAGGACGTTTTTCTCAAGGTCTATCACGGCCTGAAAACGTTTGAACAGCAGGCTTCCTTCTCAACCTGGCTTTATCGAATTACTACGAATAGCGCGTTAGACTCGTTGGAGAAGATGCGCCGTCGCCAAACAAACGTCCGGTTCTTTGGCCGCTCGCAGCGCAACGACGAGGCGGGAGGCGACGAGGTGACGAAGATGCAGGCCAGACCAGATGATGCTCCAGAAACGCAGGTCATCCAGCGTGAACTGCGCGAATGCATTCAGCGCGTTCTCAAAACGCTGGACCGCGAGCAGGCGCGCCTGCTGATCATGCGCGATTTCGATGATCGTACATACGATGAAATAGCACAAATATTCCAGGCTGGATTGAGCGCGGTGAAGATGCGAATTCATCGCGCCCGACTGGCATTCCAGCAACTTTTCAGCGAGTTGTGTGGCAGCTTGCACATTTCATTCTCCGAGCCAACCGGGAACACCCAAAATGAGCCGCAGATGCAGAAGGAGTAAGCCATGAACTGTGATGAACTTGCTAGCCTGCTACCTGACCTCGTGGATGGGACGCTTTCGGAGGAGCAACGAGCTGAGGCCGAGGCAGCGCTTCCCCTCTGTCCAGAGTGCCAGCGTGAACTGGAACTTGCGCGCCAGGTACGTGCATTCATGGTTCAGTTGCAAGCGGAGTATGTCGCTGTGCAAGTTCCGGCAGGCTTCGAGGCCCGGCTGCTGGCACAAGTGCGTGCACAACACAGCGGAAAGGAATTTCTGGATTTATCGTCGACCGCCCTCGTTGCGTGGCTGATAGAGCTGCTGAACCTGCTCGGCGGCCTTCTCGATCCTCAAGCAAGCAATCGTCAGCCTGGCACGGCATAGTCGTTTATAGGATAGTATCGTATGAGTTTTCAACCGGTCATCAACACCTTAGTGAACATTCTCACCGAGATTCTCAATTTCATCCCGCACCTCGTCAATGGGCTTATCATCCTGATTATTGGCTATTTAATCAGTGCGCTTGCCCGCTGGATTATCAGGACGGTGCTCCATCGTTTGCGCTTCGATGAACTTGCCGACCGGGTCGGTATCACGAACGCGCTAAGCAGCCTGGGAGTGCGCCTGCCCTTGTCAAATGTGATTGCACAAATCGTCTTCTTTTTTCTGCTGCTCAGCTTCGCTACTTCGGCAGTCATGCTGATGGGTTTGACTGCTATCGCATCTCTGCTACAAAACGTGCTGGCATTTGTTCCGCGGGCCATCAGCGCCGCAATTATCATCATCTTCGGATCGATGCTGGCGCGTTTCCTGGGCGAGACGGTGACGAATATGGCAGGCAACGTCAATATCACCTACAACAGGGCGTTGGGCAAGATAATTGAATATACACTGGTAGCCTTTGTGGTTGTGCTGGCCATCTCCACCCTGGGTGTTGATACGACGATCCTGACCACCGCTCTGACGATTCTCATTGCCGCCGGTGGGTTAGCCATCGCACTCACTTTCGCCTTTGGAGCGCGCGAGGCGGCACGAAACGTCATCGCAGGCCACTACATACGGCAAAGCTTTTCTCCCGGCCAGCAAATCGAGATGGGTGATTACCGGGGCCGATTGCGCTCGACCTCGGGTACCTATACCGTTCTGGAAACGAGCGGTGAATCCGGAGAAACCGGCACTGTCTCACTTCCCAATACCTTCCTGCTCCAAAACGCGGTACGCGGCCAGGATGAGCCACCCACTGCGGCAGGTCAGCAGCCTGCTGTGCCTGAGACGCAAGGACCTGGTCCAAAGTAATGAAAGTTCTTTGTTATGAAGCATAAAATCATCCTGGACTGCGACCCTGGACATGACGACGCCATCGCCATCCTGCTGGCGGGGCGACATCCTGACATCGAATTGCTGGCGATCACGACGGTGGCCGGGAATCAGACGGTGGAGAAGACGACGCGCAACGCGCTCAAGGTCTGCTCACTGGCGAATATCCGGCACGTGCCAATCGCGATGGGCATGGACCGCCCACTGGTGCGGCCCGCGAAGCATGCGCCGGACATCCACGGTGAATCGGGCATGGATGGACCGCATATACCCGAACCGGACATCGAACTTGATAGGCGGCACGCCGTTGACATGCTCATCGAACTGCTGCTGGACTCGGACGGAGATATCACGCTTGTTCCGACCGGCCCGTTGACCAACATCGCGGCGGCGATACGGCGCGAACCGGCCATCGTCCCAAAGATCGCCGCGATTTCGCTGATGGGCGGCGCAATCGGCCTGGGCAATGAAACTCCGGCGGCCGAGTTCAACATTTACGCCGATCCCGAAGCGGCTGATATCGTTTTTCGCTGCGACAGGCCGATTACAATGGTGCCGTTGGAGGTGACGCACCAGGCGATGGCAACAGAGGAGATCACTGCGCGATTGCGCGCCGCGCAACGTCCCACCGCCACGTTCGCCGCCGATCTGCTGGTCTTCTTCGCCAGCACCTACCGCTCCGTCTTTGGCTTTCCCGCCCCGCCCGTGCATGATCCCTGCGCCGTGGCCGCCGTGATCGACCCATCCATCCTGCGGGCACTCCAGATGTACGTCGCTATCGAGATCAGCGGCGAATGGACGACCGGCAGGACGGTCTGCGATGTCTACGGCAAGCTGGGGAAGCAGCCCAATGCGCGCGTGGGATATGGGCTGGAGGTGGAGCGCTTCTGGGAGATGGTGATCGAGACGATATTGTCGTATTAAATCTGGTAGTCCATCTCGCCGTTCCAGCCCTGTGTGAGCTCCTGGTGCTGCTGGAGGAGCGTGCCGCCCTTGACGAGCAATTCGGCGGGCTTCGATGCCACGACCGAATTGGGCGGGACGGATTCCAGCACCAGGGCCATCGCGCCAATTTTGCTGCCCCGGCCGATAGTGATCGGCCCCAGTATAGCCGCGCCGACGCCGATGGTCACGTCGTCCTCAATAGTCGGGTGGCGTTTCTGCCAGCGGCCGGGACCGGGTCGCCACCAGCCGGTCGCGCCCAGCGTAACCTGGTGGTAGAGCATGACGTTGTCGCCGATTTCCGCCGTCTCGCCGATCACCACACCCGCACCGTGGTCGATGAAGAAGCGCTTGCCAATTTTCGCGCCCTGGATGGATTTCGATGCCGCCGGTGATGAAGCGCGCGAACTGCGAGATGAGGCGCGGCAACAACGGGATACGCGCTCTGTAGAGAGCGTGGGCGATGCGATGATAGATGATGGCCCACAGGCTTTGGTAGATCAAGGCTTCAAAGATGTTGCGGCAGGCCGGGTCTTTCTCAAAAATAACGTCGATGGCATCCGGCCAGCGCGTGCTGTGTCGGGGGTTCGTGCCAGGTATGGGGATATACATTCCCGGTGGTAGTTCCGGCAGACTCGATAGTTCAGGTTCAGCGTGGGATGGTAAGGTTTCTATGTTGAAGTCTCCCTGGTTGCGCTGTGTCATAACGGAAATGACCCTTTTTGTGCAAGCATTTGCTTTCCCACTTTGGAGTGTAGGGCAGGCAGAAAGAGTTGTCAAGGGTGAGAATACATTGAAAGAGCGAAACCTTCGCTTCTCTGCGCACGTGCTATAGAAAAGAAAGGGGCTCTAAATCAATTACAAGTAGAGGGAGGAAATTATGTTGTTGAGTCAGACGTCTCTACTCTCACAGTATACATCTGAGGCAGCCGACCAGACCATCCTGATTGTAGAAGATGATCAGGATATTGGGGTAATGGTTGCCACGCTACTTGAGCTTGAGACACCATACCAGACACGTCTTGCACAGGATGGACAGGAAGCTCTGACGCTTGCGCGCGACACTCCCCCCTCGCTGCTTGTCCTCGACTACCAGTTGCCCGGCATCAATGGAGTGCAACTCTACGACCGTCTCCGCACACTACCAGGGCTCGAGCATGTGCCTGCCGTTTTGATGAGCGCGAATTTACCCGTTGAAGAGATGAAGAAGCGCCAGATGGTTGGCCTCTGTAAGCCATTCGATGTGAACGAGCTGATCGAGACGGTCAAACATTCCGTCTTGTAGAGCCTGCCGACGGCTCTTGACAAATCGCATACCGTCCTCTATACTGCCCTTGTTCGAGACGTGGTGACCGTAGCTCAATCGGCAGAGCTCTGGATTGTGGCTCCAGCGGTTGTGGGTTCAAGCCCCATCGGTCACCCTTTTTTTAAAGCACCCCCTCATAGATGTGACTGGAAGCATATCTTTGCCGCGACGGCAAGGATTTGCTACCAATAAACCGCGGCAAGGTTATCCTTCCAAAAAGCGGCAATAGGTGAGATAGGTCACGTGTTGCTTCCAAGCATTTCCGCTTTAGCGACGAGTGTGCGTGCCTCGGCTAGCCTTTGTCGAGCAGAAAGCTCTAATTCTATCGCCTGGGTCGCTCTGACTGCCGCGGCGACACCGTCGATAGATAAGATTTCCTCCAGTTGTTTGCGGGTGCTTTCATCAAAACGTTGCCACTGCCGTCGCAACATCTCCTGATGTTTTTGCTGCAATCGGGCTTGCTTCACTTCATGGTATGCTCTGCTCGCCGCTTTCCGACACCCGGCCCTGTTGCAAAACCGGCGCGGTCGTCCTGCGTGTTTTGGTTGCTCAATTGGTGCGCCACATTGGATGCATTTCGCAGGGGGCGTGTAGGGGTTGTAGGTTGTCATGCTTACCTCCATCCAAGCTCGAGTATTGCGTCTTGCCAGAAGACACGAACTTCGTGCTCCTTGAGAGCACCGGGCGTCCTGAGCAATTTCTTGACCTGCCTCTCGCTGGGATACTTCCCTTGCTCGTGGAGGTCGCGTACCGCCTGCTGCACCTCATTGCACATCCTTTGGAGTCTTTCTGCGCGTTTGGCGGCTTGATAATCGAGGTAGCGTGCGGAGATTGCCTGACAGAGTTCAGGAAAATGCTGGTACAGATGCGACTGATCGTATCCCAGGTGCTGAGCGACCTCCCGCATGGATGGTGGAGGAGCTTCAGGGTTTTGCAGTACCCCTTCCAGTGCGCGCCGGAGACTCTCTTTATCAAACTTGCGGTAACGTCTTTTGGGCTTCTCCCCGGTCATGTTCTCGTCTGGCGCATGCTTTAAGGTCGCCGCAACCTCCGCAGGATTTCCTGTGAGGAGACGCAATGGGGATACCCCGAAGTGGGAACAAATCTGCACGAGGGTTCCTAACTGAGGGATTTGCTGCCCGTGCATCCATTCTCGCGTCGTAGAGGGGTGCATCTGAAGCCAGCGCGCTAACGCCGACATGTTGCCCCTCACTCCCTCCTCATATGCAGCGGTAATGGCCCCGGCGATCCCTTCTCGGGTTGGCGGTGCTGGTAAGCTCGGAGCCGCGGCCAGCAACTCTCCCACGGCATTCCCTACCCACCACTGCTGCACCCATTCCCCATCTCTTAGTACGACCTGGCTGTCTTCGCTCTGCGACGAACACCCCAACCACCGGTCGCACCGAACGCAGTATCCCGGTTGAAATCGCGGAGCGAGTGGAGGCTGCGGGCTACCACAATCCTGGTAGGGACAGCGAAGGTGCAACTGGAGACGGTGGCTTGGACACACGCTGACAACCTCCAGCGCGAAGAGCAGCGGCTCATACACGACCTGACCCGTCCTTCGTCGCTCCTCATAGCAGACCGGACACCAGGCTCGCGTGCGCCGTAGCAATTCCCGGGGCGAGAGGACATCCACCCAGGAGAGCATCGTCAGGAAGCGCAGGTCACGACGCAACGTCAGCCGCTCCAACACCTGCACCCATTCGCTCGTTGAAGCGTGGTTCCCATTGAGAGCGGCGCTATCCTTCCAAAGGGCCGTCAAATTGTTATAGATAGGGCGGCCGGCTTGGTACAAGTAGGAGCGGCTCAAGAGGGGCAGAATCTCCTCCGTGACCAGCGTGCGTGGGTGGACGCTATGTGCTGCCGCCAGACGGGCCACATAGCTGGTCAAGCTCTCCACGCTAGGGCTCCCTAACCCGATGGGCGCTTCATAGTAGAGACGGCTATGCTCAGGGATGGCCGCCCGCTCCACATCCCACAGCTCGCAGAGGCTCTGTGCATCATCCGGCATGCTGCTCCCCTCCTACACGATCCCGTTTTGGCGTGCGTTGGCCACGTCGGCCACCCGTGCCCTTCGGCGATTTTTGCGAGGGGGGCGCAGGCAGCGAAATATTTTCTGTTGGCACGTCGTCCAGCTTCAAGAGGGCCCGCAGGTCACGGCGTTGTGTCTCCTCTTCTCGCAAGGCTTGCTCACCCTCGCGGATCTCACGGATCATATGCATGAGTTTTCGCGAGGGTTCGGCATGCCGCTCCCACTGCTTAGGGGTGAGGGTAGGCTCATGCATTTCTAGTGCCGCTGCAAATACACGGTTGAGCCAGGTCTTGAGCATGCCCGTGCAGCCGAGGCATTGCTCGTAAAAGTACTCGTAATGTCCCTCCAAATCTGGCTCTTCGCTCAGTGGAAGATGCCGTTGGAGTGTGCGCAACAATTTCTTGAATTCAACCAGATCCTCTTGTCTGTCGGCATGGTAGCGGGGGAAGTGAATTTCGATGCTACGGCGGCTCAGTTGTGCACTCAGATTGGTCAAGCCTAGCAGTTCATAGGTACCGATGAGCACATGCACAGTATCCGTCATCCCAGCCAGCGACTTGATGTTATCCATCTGATCGAGGAGGCGGCGCCCACTCGCTATCTTTTTCAAATGCTGCGCTTCGTCAACGAGAAAGGCCCTGGGGCGGCGATGGCGTAAGCACTGCTCCAGGGCCCAGCGTAAATCAGGAAGGGTGAGTGCTCGCTCGATTACCAGCCGTCCCTGCTCATCCCGGTGAAAGCCGCGTACTTCATAATGGATCTTGTCCTCAAGAAGCGGTTCGTCCAGAGCGATCAGGGCGCGTGAGTAATAGTCTTTCCAATTGAAGTTGCCGGACTCCGGTGAGGCCGCTTCCATTCCGACCACCGGGATGTGGCCCGGATTCACGGTCGCATCGGCCAGCGCATCCTCGATCAACTGCTTTTCGATGCGCTGGCGCAGCGTTGTCTTGCCGACGCCTGTGGGACCAAAGACGAGGATGAGCGAAGCCCCAGCCGGATGCCGGATGGCATGGAGGAGGTTGGCATGTGCCTCCTTGAGTCGCTGGTGCGCTACGATTTTCGTCTCAAAATACCGTAGCCTGGCCTCTGCGGATTGCCCGAGTAAGTCACGTGGAAAGCCTACGGGAGTAGGTTCGGATGCTGGCATGTGTCATCCTCCCTCAATAATCTTCGTAGATATCGTCATCGAGGCCGTCGTGAGTAGTCCGCACCGGGAGAGTTGGAGCATCTGTATGAGTGGTTGCTTCCCCTTCCGTAAAGGGCGAGGTCCCACGGGTAGCCTCGTGCGCTTCCGCACAGACGCCTTCCATGAGGGACAGAACCGATTTGGCCTCCTCGTCGCGCCGACGCTGGTCCAGCAACACTTCTTCCGCCTCCACCGAAGTCAGGAATTCCGCCAGCTTGGCTGCGCTGAGAGTGAATTGTTGGGCATGGTGGCTGTTGCGCTTGCGCAACTCATGGCTGGCGAACAAGATCTCCCGCTCGGTGCGGCCCTTGAACCGAGCATGATGCTCCGAGATGCAGTGAACCCAGCGGCCTTTGACGAAGGCGTAAGCATGACCGACGTCGTAGGGATCGTACCGCATGGGCACCTGCGTCTTCTCTATCCCAGGGTCGCGGAAGGCATCGGACCAGTAGTAGATGTAATTGACCTTGATGCCCAGGTTCGGCTGTACCTTCGCAGTTCCCTTCTGAGTGGTAGGTAAGGTATACAGGATGAAGTCTTCATCGTAGGGGATGAGCCGCTGTGGACGCTGGCCTCCCTGGAATAGACCTGCCGCGAAGGCCTCGCGCGGAGTCTGTCCCAAAGTGGGGTGTTCTCTCGTATCATAGACCTCGTAGGCCCATTCACAGAGGCGTGCGTAGAGTGTGCCGATAGTCCATTGGGCGTGGCGACGTGGATCGACAGATTTCGTCACCTGGCGCACATTCTTGGTTACCTGGGTATTGCCTATTAGGTTATGGACAAATGTGGTATTCGCGGTCCCAAACAGGCGCTCTATCACCGACCCAAAGCGTGGCTTGCCTCCAGGACGTGTCTTCTTAGTACATTCATAGCGAGCCAGCAGCGTCTCGAAGTAGGTACTTCCAAACTCTGGTCCCCCATCCACGACGAGCATTTGTGGCAGGCGGCCATGCCGATGCACGCATTCTCGCAACACCATCATGCAGGATCGATAGCTAGGCGCATCAAAGGTGAGGTACACCGCAAGCAAGCGGCGCGAAAAGGCGTCCGCGAGAAACGTGGCCCACGGTCGGCCAAGATTGCGGCCAGTTCGTGAATCGAGCAGTTCCACGTCCAGTTCGGTATGGTCAATATGGCCGATCTCGAAAGGGCGGTCGCCGTGCCGTGGGATGGTCAGGGAGAGTTCCCAATACATCGGTTCGTACTGGTAGGCTGCACGTCGCCCCGCGCGTTTTTTTGTCTGTTCATGGCGCGGACGTTGGTTAATCACTGTCACGAAGGTTTTATAGCTCGGTGGCGTAAGGCCACGCGCCTCGCAAACCTTCACCAGTTCACCGTAGACTTCATACTTGCGTTTTTGCTTGTGTGTCTCATAGTGGTTCACGACAAAATCGTTGAGGATTGCCAGCGTCTGCTCAGGGAGTCGAGGCAAGCGATTACCCCTTTGATGCACGCGAGGCAAGAGTCCAACATAGCCGCAGCCAAGGGTCTCCGCAGCCTCCCGGTACCTAGCCTTCCACTGGCGGATTGTACGCACCGGTGTGGTACTGCCGGGAGGGCAGTGTTCATCCAGAACTGGTTTGATGATAGCGTAGCGGCGGTTTGCCTCCTGCAAGTCGGCTTGGCTAGCTTTGCTGATACGTTCGCGAACCTCAGCACTCGGCCCACTCTGCTCACTCGTTTTGGTGAGCCCCACTAGTTTTCCCTGGGAGACCAGTTCCTCAAATCGGATATTGGGTAACTCGACTACGCCGCTGTCCTGAGCCAGCAATGTCGTCGTGGTTTCCCCGACATTCACTATCGTCCAGAGCCGACCATCCCAGACAATGGGAGTGCCTGCCTGAACCAGTACGGCGTGTGGGCCGACTATTGAAGTTGAGCCACTCTGCCCGAACATTACCGACCAGGCGCGTGCTGTCTCTTCGGTGCAGAAGACGTGTACCCGCTCTGGTTCGGCGAGTGGGGAAGTATAGATATCGACGTAGATCTGCTCAGTTGCTATGAGGATGTAAATGTCATCGCTGCTAGCTCCTTCCATTCGTTTCAGGAGTTCATCCAGGGTTATCCCTGGGTTGTCCCCCAAAAGGGAGAGTACTGCTTCTTTCGCAGCTTCCTTTACAGGAGGACAGTCCTTGCGTAGATAATCATCCAAGAAGCAGATGTTGCGCTGGAAGACCCACTGGATCTGGGCGGAAGATCGCAAGCGGTAATAGAAGCCAAGGGGTGAGGCGACGGTTTCACCGGGAGGGCAGCGCCATTGCCCATCATCGCTGCGGACATAACGATGGGGCATCTCCTGTGAGCAACGGATCAAGTCATCTTCGGTCTTCCACTCTTCCCACCCGGCAGAGTCGGCGCGCATGACGAAGAAGTCGGCTGTGTGCAGAACACCAATCTGCCGCCCATTCTTGGCTGGATACTGGAGCTTCATGGGTGGAGGTTGATCGTAATACTCCAGGACCGTAGGGTCATGTTCCATTTCGTAGACCCCAGCCAATTCGTTCTTGTGGCTCTCGGCCTGGATCGTCACCCCCATCTTCCGACTGGGGTAGCGGACAGGGATGTTCTTGCGACCACCTCCCACACGACGCGAGGGTGGCGATGACCGGATAGCTGCCAGCGCCGCTTGCGCCTGACTGGAGAAGGCCAAACGCTGACAATACAGGAAAAATTCTTGCTCACTAAGCATAGTGATCCTCCGTTTTGGAGAAAGTGCGAGACCGGAGCAATCGTACTGGGTCTGTAATAGATATCTTGCCAGGCCTCTTAAAAGCGGAAACTGAGCCAGGAGTTACTCTTCACTCATGGATAGAAGAGAACGTTTGCGAAAGGAGGTGAGTTCAGCAGGTCTATCTGGTACTGTTTTGATGTTGAACACTTTGTACTTTGAAAAGAGTTACAAAATACATTTAATTTCGTCACTATTCACAAATTCAGATGGGGGAAGAATTCACCATGGGTAACGAGGAAACATTTCACAGTGAGCATATCAAAGACCATCCAACTTTCCAAAAAACAAATGAAGAATGGTTGCGTGAGGGTTTAGATCATTTTATTGCTCAAGATTATCACCGAGCCCTCCTAGCTTGCGAACAGGCTATTAAACTTAATCCAACCTGTGCTAGAGCTTATTACGGAAAAGGTCTGGTACTAAACAAGCTCCAAAACTTTGAGGAGGCTCTTGTAGCTTACGAGCTCGCTATACAAATTGATCCCAGTTATGTTAAACCCTACAATGGCAAAGGGAATGCATTGTACAAGCTCAAGCGTTATACAGAGGCCCTGGAAGTCTATGAGCAGACTATTTTTAACCGTAACGATTACGCATTTGCATATTTTGGTAAGGGAAATACTCTACTAGAACTCAGCCGTTACGAAGATGCGTTATCAGCGTATGAGGAAGCCATCCGCCTCAATAGTGAATATGCGGCTTTTTTTTGCAAAAAAGGAGAGGCGCTCTTTCTCGCGGGTCGTTCGGAGGATGCACTAACTGTCCTGGATTACGCTATCCTCCTTGCTCCTTTCGAACTAACAGCCTATAGCACCAAGGCAATGGTGCTTGAGTATTTGGGCCGTATTGAAGATGCAAAAGCTGTTTATGATCAATTTATTTGTATTAATCCGAACAATGCTGAAGCCTTCGAACGGAAAGGTTCATTTATTTGGGTACAGGAACAAGACTCTAAAGCAGCTTTAGATGCTTTTGACCGGGCCATACTTGTTAATTCGCTCTCAGATTTTGCCCATGCTTATAAGGCCTCCATACTCTTTGAAACCGGGCAGTTCGAAAAGTCTGTTCTTGCTTATGATCAGGCCATTCAATTAGAGCCACAAAACCCCAGGCATCATTTTACGAGAGGGCAGGCACTCCTCAATTTAAATCGGTATGAAGAAGCTGCCGTCAGCTTTAACCAAGTTATTCAATGTGAAGAGGCCGCTGCCAGCTCTGAGCAGATTTTTAAAATCAGACGCTATGCTATCGAGACTCAGTTCAAAAAGGGACAGGCGCTTTTTGGCTGTGGCCGTTATGATGAGGCCCTGGATGCTTTCAAGAGGTCCCTCACCCTGTTCAATTACATATCCGAGCTTAATTCTTATTCTAAAGGGAGCTTAGATATTGGAAGAGTTTATTCAAACGCGTGCAAGTTATTTTCAAGCCAAGGGAATTCACAAGCGGCACATGAAGACCTGAAAGAGTGCTATGAGCGAGTGCTTCGAGATCAAGAACGAGCTTTCAAAAGAATGATGCACAGTGATGAGGACGACGAACATTATGATATCGAGAGCGATTTTACGCTTCTAGAGCCCTGGCAATCGGGTGATGATTTACCTTTTCGTGATCGCGAGCCCGAATTAGGGGAAGTTATTCACTGGGGTGACGAGCCTGAAACAGAAGAAATTATTTCTTGGAGTGATGACTTTTAGTAGAGCTTGTCTTTGTTTGTTTCAAATTGCTAAAAATCACTCGCGGGCCTGCTTCTTTGCCACATGATACAAGGTTTTGTTTGCTCTGTTAGCGCTTAAAGAGTTGTTTTAACTTTGCCTGTCTTGCCTGACATTTCTCCTCAGCAGGCTGAAGCACTTTAGAAGGAAGTAACTGTATTAGTTGTTCTTTATTCGCAAAAGTAAGGGGAGTGAAAACCCAGGGATATTTCAATAGATCACGGAACATGAAATGTGGTTCTCTTCCCTCTTCAATGATAGTAACAAAAGGTATATCAAAATGTGGTACCGTTGCATAGAGTTCTTGAGGAACCGATGGGCCGCTAAGGTCGACAATAACAAATCTTGACAGGCCAACAAGAGTCTTTACGGTTTCCGTATAATCTCGGTTGTCTGGTCTATCGAAGTCAAATATCATCGGGAGATATTTCATCTCCCGCAACTTTGCAGCCAGGGATTGCAATAATTCCAGTCCCCCATCACGAAAGCGTCCTAGAAGCAATACTCCTCTTTCTGTCACAGAGTTAAGAACACTTCGGATTTCCTCATAGTTTAACAAGAGATAAAGGAATTGTGCGACTTTGAGATTATCAACGGAGATCGTTGGTTGATTGTTGAGAGTGATAACCAGGTTATCCTGAATTGCATCCTCCAATTGTACATCCCAGGCGGATATTCCATAAACCTGACAATTCATTAGATTTGCTTCTCTCATATTTGTCCTTACCAATCTGGCTCCTTTAAGGTTGGCGTTTCTGAGATTGGCTCTGCTGAGATCGGCATCAGTGAAATCCGCACCATAGAAGTTAGCATTGGCGAGGTGAGCGTTGGAAAGTTGAGCGGTGCTAAAGTTGGCCTCGCTCACATAAGCATAGGTGAGATCAGCTTCTCTAAGGCTGGCTCCATAAAAGCTAGCTTTCTCAAGATTTGCAAAGCTGAGGTATGCGAAGTTAAGGTGAGCATTGAAGAAATTGGCCTTTTCAAGGCGGGTTCTATAAAGTTTAGCTTCGCTAAGATTAGCAGTGGCAAAATGAGCATTCTCGAGAGAAGCGTAGCTGAGATCAGCCTTTTTAAGATCGGCACCATAGAAGTTAGGGCTAAAAAGATGAGAACCGTAGAAGTTAGTGTTGCTGAAGTTAAACTCTACTAACTTGGCATTTTCAAAGAAGCTATCACTGAGGTCAGGTTCTATATCTGGGGACTGCTTTCTCCAGCCGTTCCAAACCTCCATACCTTGTTTGAGGATATCAAGGTGATCCTGGTTTGCCATTTGCATTCTCTCCATCAAGAGCCATAAAATCTCAGCCCCACATCATTATATTACATATGTAAACGAACACGATAAGTAGCGGAACGCACATTTTACGGTCTCTGACTGAAATAGAAGGCGGGTCGCGGGATTGAGCCAATAGGCCACGACTAACCACTACTTGTGGTTGAACTTCGAAATTCCTATCCGACCAAAGGGGCGTGTATTATGCACGCCCCTTTGGTGCAGTCGCTGAGTAGCCTGGAGTAAGCAATTTGAGGAGTATCAGCGCAAGTTATCCCATTCTTCACCCGTTTTTAACTTGCGGCAAGCTTATGTCTCCATTTTTAACTTGCGGCAATTTTATGGTTCAAAAACACTGAGACTCATCCCTTTCTCGTTACCGAATTCGTGCTCGCAAGCAGAATTTTACGGCAAAGTTATGGGTTCAGGCGCGGCCAAGTTATGGGAAAAGTCACATAGATCGACCCAACTGGCAATTTCAGATCGAGTTGCTCAAGCTTGACCATCTGACCTGCAGAAAAGCGTTCCTGCCTCCAGCCCATTGAACGGCGGTACACCTCAATATGCTGCTCATCCTGGCTCACCAGGCCATATACCTCAAGCGTAGGACAGCGCATATAACGGGCAAATTTCTCTGTCCAATCATATCTTTAGGCAGTGTGTGAAAGCACTTCAAGTTCATTTAATCTGATTATAGCATAGCTTCAGCTTCTTCTTCCTGGAAGGCGCCCTCCCTCTTCTCTGGTTATTGAGGTATAATACGTGGAATGAGACGAACCGGAACATGTTCATATTTCTCATTCAAAAGAAAGTGTAGGGAAGGGGCCCATTGTGCCTGAGTTGCCGACTGGAACCATCACCCTGCTCTTCACCGATATAGAAGGATCCACACGCCTGTTGCAGCGAGTGGGCGAACGCTACGCGGATCTACTGGAAGAGTGCCGGCGCTTGCTGCGCACAGCCTTCAGTCAGTGGCACGGGCAGGAGGTGGACACGCAGGGCGATGCCTTTTTCGTGGTCTTTGCCCGTGCCAGCGATGCGGTATGCGCGACGGTGGACATCCAGCGCGCCCTTGCCGCCCACCCCTGGCCCCAGGACGCGGCCGTGCGGGTGCGCATCGGACTGCATACCGGCGAACCGCAACGCTCTGCCGAGGGCTATATTGGGCTGGATGTGCACCACGCCGCGCGTATCATGAGCGCCGGACATGGCGGACAGATCCTGCTCTCCCAGGCCACGAGCGCACTGGTGGAGCAGAACCTTCCCGACGGCACCCAGTTGCAGGATCTTGGCGAGCATCGCCTCAAGGACCTGCGCCGACCAGGCCGCCTGTTTCAGCTCAGTGTGGCCGGTCTAGCCGATGCCTTTCCCCCACTGCACACCCTGGATAGTCATCCTAACAATCTGCCCATCGAGCCGACGCCCTTCATCGGTCGCGAGCGGGAAGTGGCGACACTCTGCCACCTGCTCGCGCGTGCCGAGGTGCGCCTGCTGACACTGACCGGACCGGGGGGAGTGGGTAAAACGCGCCTGGCGCTGCAAACGGCCGCCGAGGTCAGCGATGAGTATACCGACGGGGTGTTTGTGGTGCCCCTGGCGCCCTTGACCAACCCTGAGCAGGTCATGGAGGCCATCGCACAGGTGCTCTCGATCCCCGATGTCGGTGGATCCTCTTTGTTTGGCCAGGTGCAACGGGCCCTCAAGTCCAAACAGTTGCTGCTGGTGCTCGACAACTTCGAGCAGGTGACTGCCGCTGCCTTGATGGTGGCCGAGCTGTTAGCGACGTGCCCCGCCCTCAAGATCATGGTGACCAGTCGCGTGGCCCTGCATGTACGGGCCGAGCGTGAGTTCGCCGTGCCACCGCTCTCCTTGCCCGACCCTAAACATCTGCCTGACCTGCTCACGCTCTCGCAGTACGAGGCTGTGGCCCTCTTCATCGAGCGAGCTCAGGCGGTCAAGTCCGACTTCCAGGTCACCAATGCGACGGCTCCTGCGGTCGCCCAGATTTGCACGCGCCTGGATGGACTGCCGTTGGCCATCGAACTAGCGGCGGCCAGAGCCAAGTACTACCCTCCGCAGATGTTACTGGCCCGGCTGGAACAAGGACTCTCCGTTCTCAGTGGCGGCGCGCGTGATCTTCCGACCCGGCAGCAGACACTGCGGGGAGCAATCGCCTGGAGCTACGACTTACTCTCTCAGCAGGAGCAGCAGATCTTCCGGCGCCTGGCGGCCTTTGTCGATGGCTGGGATTGGCAGGCTGCCGAGCAGGTATGCGCTGCCGGGGGCGGGCTTACAGGGGATATCCTGGAGGGGCTGGAGTCGCTTCTCGATAAGAGTCTGCTGCGACAGGAGGGGCAGGACAACGGCGAGCCCCGCTGGTGGATGTTGCAGACGTTGCGCGAGTTCGGGCTGGAAGCCCTGGCCAACGAAGGTGAGGCCGAGACGACCCGGCATGCGCATGCCGGGTACTACCTGGCCCTGGCCGAGGAGGCCGAGCCTCACCTGCGGGGGAGCGACCAGAAGCGCTGGCTCTCTCGCCTGGAGCTAGAGCACGAGAACCTGCGGGCCGCCCTTAGCTTTCTGCTGGAGCAGGCCCACCGCCAGGCCAGAATCGCGCAAGGATGTGGGCCTGCTGAGCGGGCGCTGAGCCTATGTGCCGCCCTGTACCCCTTCTGGTACATGCGTAGCTACATCCTGGAAGGGCAGGCCTTCCTGGAACAGGCCCTGGCCGTGCGCTCTGAGGTCAGCGCCCCGGTACTCGCGAAGGTTCTGAGCGCTGCTGCGGATATGGCCTTCGCCATCGATGACTTCGGGCGGGCAGAGGCCCTGGGCAGCGAGGGCCTGGCGCTCTACCGGGAGCTGGGTGATCGTGCCGGCGTAGCGAACTGCCTGAGTCTGCTAGGAAGCGTGGCCCGTGGTTGGGGACAGTATCGGCTGGCGGCAGCACGGCTGGAGGAGGCCGGCGCGCTCTTTCAGGAACAGGGCGGCAGCCCCGAGCGCAGCATCAACCTCAGCGAATGGGCGCGGGTGGCCACCGAACAGGGCTTCTACGAGCAGGCCCATGCTCTGCTAGAAGAATGCATGGTGCTTAGTGAAGAGTTGGGCGAACAGCCGCGCGTGGCCTGGGCTCGCTATCTGCTGGCGCGCCTGCTCTTCGTGTCGCAGCAGGATCCAGAACAAGCACGGCGGCTGGCCGAGCAGAGCCTGGCGCAGTTTGAGGAGCAGGGTATCGGCTGGATGCGCTCCATGGCGCTCGGCCTGTTGGGCCTGATGCACCTGGCGCGGGGCGAGTGGGCGCAAGCCCGTGCGAAGTTGGAGGAGAGCGCCGTGTCCCAGCAGGAGATAGGATCGCGGGGCGATAGCATTGAGCCTCTTCTGGGCCTGGCACGTGCGGGGCTGGCGCAGCAGGAGCTGGTCGAGGCCCGTCGCCGCTGTCAGGAGAGCCTGAGGATGCAGGTCACAGTCGGGAGCCAGTTGCTCGTCCCTGCATGCCTGGAAGTGCTGGGAATGCTGCTGACAGCACAGGGTAGCGCACTCGAAGCGGTTGAGCTATGGGGGACGGCAGAGGCGCTGCGTGAGGTTCTGGGCACTCCCATGCACCCGGTTGAGCGCGCCGACTATGACAAAGCAGTGGCAGCCGCACGTGCGCAACTCAGCGAGGAGACCTTTGTCAGAGCATGGGAGAAGGGGCAAGCAAACCCGGTTGAGCACGTCATCGCCTCTGTGCTTAAGATGGGCTGAAGGGACAAACATTTTTATGCAGTTCAGATCAGGGTCACGGCCTCCCCCAGCTATTATTGCTTCCAGGCTTGATACGCATCCAGCGTGCGCAGCGCCTCAATCGTCACGCGGCCCCGCCACTAGGCCTCGACGGCGGGGCTGATCGCGCCCCATGAGATGGGCCAGCCACCATACTGCGACGCGCTTTCTATCCAGGGATGCTGCACGCCGTGCTTGAGCAGCAGACCGGCGATGGCTGCTGTGGGGTTGAGCGAGGCGGGCGGGTTGTCCTCCACCGTCCACCAGTCGGCGTACGGGTAGAGGTTCACCCACGGAGGTGTGGGGTATAGGTAATGCCAACGAGCAACCCCTCCGGCCCTAAGAGCCGCGTGACTGTTTGTCCCCATGGCTCTTGCCTTGCTGCAACCAGTATACGGTAGCCCTTGTTTGTTAACTCTGCTGTGGCGGCAGCCACATCGTCGACATCAAACTCGATCCAGCCCTGGGGCACCGGCAAGTCATCTGGCCAGCGCACTGTCCCGAAACATGATTGGGCGGCAGCCGAGAGTGGCCAGAGCGCAAAGTGCTTCACACCATCAAGCTGTTGTGTGGAGAGATAGGACTCATCACCCTCAAGGGGCAAGCCCAGTGCCTCTCCGTAGAATGCTTGATTCGCTTGCATATCTGAGACAATCGGCCCGAATCCGGCGACAAACAAAACCTTCATAACCTTCTCCTTTACCAGTTTGTAGATAGTAGCGTCACCATAAAATGAGTATACGAGAGCAATAGTGACAAACCTATGTCACTATTCTCCATCCTTGTTTTCGCTGTCTTGCTTGCAAACAACTTTTTCATACACCCTGATCGTTCAGGCAGGAAGAACTTCTTTAAGAAAGTTTCTCAAAAGGCTTCGAAGTTCCAGGAAGGGGTTCGCTTCTTTCTTGTAATGCTTGCCTGAACTCCGCTTTCCAGTCCTCGGTGATACCGTTCCCTGCCAGGTAGATGAGTGCCATCACCCGCTGAGGATAAATCGTATTGAGAGCATGTCCAGAGCCTGACATTATCAAGCATTACGATCTGCTCTTGTATGATTCTCTCCGTCTATTCCAGGCGCTGTTGATATGTAACAAAGAAATACAGGGGCTTCATATTACCATGAACACAGCACTCACTACAAGCTCAATTGGAGAGAAGGCTTGCCGCGCGAGGGGACTGGAGGGGAGTGCTGGCGGTCCTGCATCTGTCGAGCCAGACCCTTCGCTGCGCTCAGGGTGACATTTAGGGGCAGCCGAAACCCGGCCAAACGATGCTTGACTCTGGTGCGCAATATCTCCTGGGATGAAGCGGCCATGCTGATGACCTGTACATCTGCGTCGGCTTCTGTTAAACTAACTGAGCAGTCATGACGCTTACAAGTGTGAGCGTGAAAGCACCTTATAAGGAGGATTGTTATGCAGAGCACTGGAAACGTGGAAAACGTTCGAGGAAGCCGTGTGCGTACCGATCGCGTCTTCCCAGAAACACGATGGGTCTCGGCGATCATCGTCCCATTTTTACTGGCCGCTTTCGTGATCCTCTACCTGTTCTCCGATCACACACAGGAGCTATTCGCCTGGGGCATTCAGCCACGCATGAGCGCCATGATGCTGGCTGCGGCCTATCTTGGCGGCGCCTATTTCTTTGTGCGCGCCGCCGCCAATGCACGCTGGCATTGGGTCAAGGTCGGGTTTCTTCCCGTCACCACCTTTGCCACGTTGATGGGGATTGCCACCATCCTGCACTGGGATCGCTTCAATCATGGGTATATCTCTTTCTTTGCCTGGGTAGGACTGTACTTCACGACGCCGTTCATTGTGTTCCTACTCTGGCTGCGCAATCGATCCACGGATCCTGGTCCTGACGCATTCCCCGATCGCCGTGTGCCACGCCTTGTGCGCCTGGTGATTGGCATCGTGGGTGGCTTGACATTGCTTACCAGCATTGTGCTCTTCCTGCAGCCTGGCTACATGATCAGCACCTGGCCCTGGCAGTTGACTCCGCTCACCGCGCGTGTCCTGGGAGCTTTATTTGCCCTCACAGGAGTTGGTGAACTCGGCATCGCGCTCGATGTTCGCTGGAGTGCGATACGCATCGCCCTCCAGAGCCAGATGATCGGAATTGCTGCGATTGGTCTGGCTATAATCTTCTCGTGGAACAACTTCAATCAAGCGAATCCTCTGACATGGGTTTTTATCGGGAGCATCCTCTTCCTGTTGATCGCAAGCCCCCTCCTCTATATCTGGATGGAGACGCGCGGCAAAGTGATAGATGGAGCAGCGCAATCGCAGAGCAGCAGGAGTATGTCATGAAAGTGTTACCGGCGACACTTGGCGCTAGCGATGAACACTACCATCGTTTAGGCGTCAGCAGGGACCGCATTGAACTCTGGGAAGATGGAATGAGGACTGACGGTGGCAAAGATACGTATGAGTGGTGGTATTTTGACGCCTATCTCAACGATGGCTCCAAGCTGGCGATTACCTTTCGCACCAAGCCCATCATTGATGTCGGGAAGGCGCTTGATCCCTGGATCGACTTCAATCTCGAACGAGCCGACGGGACGAGCGTTGTCAAGCACCTGCACATCGAGCCGGAACATTTCTCGGCCTCTAAAGAGGCCTGCGATGTGGCGATGCGCTCGAACACCTTCAAAGGAGACTTGCACACGTACTCCATTCACGTCGATGCTGAGGAAATGGTGGTGGATGTCTCTCTCACCGGCATCACACCGGCCTGGCGGCCTGAAACCGGCTGCCTCTTTTTTGGCGAGCGCGAAGAGTACTACTTTGCCTGGCTGCCTTCGGTGCCACAGGGGGACGCACAAGTCACCATTGCAGTCGATGGCAGAAATCCACAACACTACAGCGGCGTCGGCTATCACGATCATAACTGGGGAAATATCTCGATGCTGAAGCTCATGCACGACTGGTATTGGGCGCGAGGCAAGATTGCGAATTACGCCTTGATCGCATCGTATATCACAGCCGAGCAGCGGTATGGGAGCAAGACCTTCCCCGTCTTCATGCTTGCGAAGGATGGGCGAGTAATCGCCGACGACGCAACGAAGGTGCGTTTCAGCATTCGAGATGTTGCCATTGAACCGGACACCGGCAAGCCGGTTGCTAACCAGGTGATCTACGAGTACACCGACGGGGTTGAACGCTATGTGCTCACCTTCACACGCGAGAAGGATACCCTGCACTATAAGTTTATAGAGGAGCTGCACGGTATCAAGGCTCTCCTGGCGAGACTGATACACGTCGATGGCGCCTACCTGCGCATTACGGGTGACCTCAAGTTTGAGCATTACCAATCAGATACGCTCGTTGAGACACAGCACGACGAGTCCTTATGGGAACTCATGTACTTCGGGCACGTCCCTCGCGAGTAACTCACTCGCTCTGTCTCAATAAATGAGACGAGGCGTTTCCTCCGCACGATGTTTAGGGCCAGCTCGTTTCGGTGAGAGGGGTAATGATCATTTCCTGAAGAGCCGATTCTCGGGGGACCATCGCGGCGTAGACGATAGCATCGGCGACGGTAGCAGGATCCTGCAGGTTCTGTTCGTCTGGCATCGGGATACCTTGCTCTGCGAAGCGGTCGAAGAAATGGGTGCGCATGCCGCCGGGGACGATGGTCGTGACGCGGATTCCAGCGGAGCGTCCTTCGACCCCCAGGGCGCGGCTGAAGCCGCGTAGGCCCCACTTGGAGGCGTGGTAGGCTGCCGCATTGGCCCAGGCACGTGTCGCGGCGGTCGAGGCGATATTGATGATGTGGCCCGCGTGCTGCGCGCGCATCAGCGGCAGCGCGGCTTTGGCGAACAGGAACGGGCCGCGTAAGTTCACCGTGATCACCTGGTCCCACTGCTCGATGGTCATCTCTTCCACAGAGAGGGTATGGTCGATGGCGGCGCAGTTGACGAGAATATCCAGTTTTCCGTACTGGTCGTAGGCCATCTGCACCGTAGAGAAAACTGCTAAGGAGTTGCCCACGTCACACTGGATGGCAACGCTCCTGCAGCCCTGTGTCTCGAGATCAGTAGCTACTCTCTCGACGGCTTGCGCGTTGATATCGACGCATGCCACGGCGCAGCCGGCTTGCGCAAAGGCGCGCGCGGTCGCCTCGCCCAGGCCGCTGCCTGCTCCGGTGACCAGGACGGCCTTTCCCTCCAGATCAATAATATCCATAGGTATCCTCCTTATTTACGGTTTCAGCAGGAGAGCTGAAAGGTATTATTTATTTGCCCGGTTGTTTGACAGGCCTGTGCTTGTATTCCTTTATCAGCTCGCGAAAGAGTTCGGTGGCATTGCGCCTGCGGTCAACTACCGTGGTGGGCAGGCCGAGATGATAGGTGCCGCCAGGCAGAATGCCGCAGCCGCCATATGTCCGTAGAAGCATGAACTGGGCGACAACCTCTTCTCCCGCGTGCTCGGGCGGCAGTCGATCCCACCAGGAAAATCCGCCGACATCGATCAACTTGGCACGGTCATACAGGACATTAGCGCCACCCACCCAGGCAACTTTGTAGCGCACAATACTGCAACCCCTCACGAACTGCTGCTCCAGGTGAAGCGGATTAGCGGCGTTATTGACCAGGTGCCGGTCCCAGGGAATCGTTTCCGGTTCAAAGGGTTCCGGTGTGACCTGTCCGCTCCAGAGCTCGATGTGCTGCTGGTGTGGGCGCACATCGTTGATGTAGCCCAGGCCGGCTGCGGCGCAACCGACGAAGCCACACCGTTCAGCTTGAATGACGCGCAGCATGCGCTCCACCACGGGCGGATCAAGCAGAACATCGTCGTCCAGGAAGTGAACGTAGGGAGCGCTGCTCTGCTCAAGCAGAAAGTTGCGTTGTTCGGCCAATCCGCGCCTCGACCTTACCCTTCTAGAGACAAATTGTCCAAAACGCCCTGCATGAAGGTGACGGGCAGCTTCTCGGTCATTCGTTCAGCGAGCAGTTGTTCGTAGAGCGCGCCGGTGCGCATGGCCACGATTGGCCAACTAAACTCTCGCTCCACCCTTGTTCTGGCCGCCTGGCCCATACGCCTGCAGGCCTCCGGTTGATCGAGCAGTCGCTGTAAGCGGGCGGCAAGCGCTTCGGGGCAGCGCGGAGGGACGAGGAAACCCGTCTGACCATCCTGAATGGTGTAGGTGAGGCCGCCAACCGCCGATCCAATTACCGGGCGTCCGCAGGCCATGGCTTCCAGGGGTGTGAGACCGAACGGCTCGTACCAGGGAGTCGTCACGGCCACGTCGGCGGCACAATAGTAGTCGCGCAGCTTATCGGGCTGGCGCCTGCCGGTAAAGCGCACGTGCTCAATAACGCCGAGCTGGGCGGCGAGCTTCTGCAACTCGCCAATCTCGGGGGTGCTGACGGGATCAGGCTCCTCGGATTCTCCCCCCACGACCAGCAGCAGAGGCGCATCCTGATCGGCATCGCTCTGCCGCACAAGCAAGGCCAGCGCGCGCACGACGTTGCGGATATCTTTGCGCGGCAGCAGGCGGCCAACATAAACGATGACCTTTTTCCCTGTTTCCAGGCCGATGCGCTTCCTGGCCCCCTCGCGTCCCACGGGACTGAAGATGTTTGTATTGACGGCCGACGGGATTAGCGCGATCTTCTCGGGATCAGCGCCGTAGTCGTTGACCAGCTCCTCACGCTCGTTCGGGCACTGAGCAATGATTTTATCCGCCTCGCGGATTACGTGCCGTTCCATCGCGATGCGGTCCCCCGGACTCGTGTCAACCTTTTTCTGGTGGCGGCGCTTGGTCTTGCCCATGGCGTGGAAGATCTGGACGACCGGGATATCCAGCCGGCGACGCAGCTCCGTTGCCACCCAGCCTGACATCCAGAAGTTGCCGTGCAGCAGATCGTAGTGGGTTTCGTCACGCTCCATAAAGCGCTGCAAGGAGTTGCGGAAGGCCGGCATAAAGGGCCAGAGCTCGTCCTTTGGCCGTGGGCGTAGCGGCCCGGCTTTCAGGTGAATTACCCGTACTCCCGGTACCCACTCGACGATTTCGGGCGCCACGGGGTTATCCCAGCGCGCGAACACATCGACGGCGTAGCCGCGAGCGGCGAGATTCCTGCTCAACTCACTTACATAGACATTCTGGCCACCCGCGTCAGCTCCTCCAAGGGAGGCCAGGGGGTTGGCATGCTCACTCAAAAACGCAATCCGTGCTGGTCGTTTCATGTATATCGTTCCTCTCAGTGCTGCGGAGAGCACCTTCAATACGTTTGGATCGGAGGGGTCATTTGCGCAAAGACCCCGTTCCAATCCCGGATGAAGCGATCGAGACCAAAGCGTTCGCGAGCAACGGCCCGCGCATTCTTGCCCAATCTGAAAGCTTCCTCGCGGCTCGATAGGAGAAAGCGCATATCTTCGATCAATTCAGAGACATTGCAGGAGACGAAGCCGGTTTCGCCGTGTGAGATGACGGTTGGAAGCTCGGTTGTCGCAAGAGCTACAACCGGCATCCCGATAGTCATGGCCTCGATCACCGCCAGGGGTAGGCTGGTATAGCGCATAGGGCTGAAAAGGAAGCGGTAGTCGGCCACGAGGCGGTGCAGATCGCGGTACGGGATATCGCCCAGGCCGCCAAACTCCTCGGTCTGCATACCCGCTACCTCAAGCGGCACCTCCCGGCGCGTATGCAGGAAGATATCGTAGCCGGCGATACGCGGCCTCTTCTGCATGCCGTTGGTGACGGTGATGCCACTTTCGCGGGAACCACGATAGCGAATCGCCGGGTCAAGGGCGACGCTGTGCTCGATGACCGTCGTGGGTGTGCGCCCATTGTCCCACATCAACCTGTTGAAGTGGGTGACATGCACCAGCAGGACCTCTGGATCATCGATGGGGTGACGCGTGTCGACGGCGCCTGGTTTCGGCGTATTGTGTTCGAGGTAGATCACCGGCAAGCGGCGCTGCTCATCGCTCAGAAGCTCCATGCGGTCCTCGTAGTAGTTCTTTGGCGTCTGGCAGATTACCAGGTCGAGATGTAGATCCCGCACACGCTCAGCCGGCACCTCGCGCACGTATTCAGGGAGATCGAAGGTCGGGCCTCTTCCCCCGTAGCCCTCAGGGCGAGTGGGCTTGACCGGCAGATACCAGTTCTGCTCGATGCGCGCGAGTGTGTTCAAGTAGCTCCCATGGATATGCCAGATGAGGATATTGAGGCGCCTGGTGCTACTCATACTATGGCTCCTCTCGCCAGGAGATCTCCGGCAACTTCGACAACCTGAACGGGAAGAATCCTGCGCAGACAGGGGTGATCGATCGGGCATTCCCAATAGGGGCAGGGACTGCATGCCACCGGGTGGCGCATAACGCGGTGGCGCCCTTGATCAAGCGGGGCCCAGCGGCGATATTCGGCCGGGCCGAAGATAGTGATGCTCGGCGTACCGAGGGCATACGCAATATGCGCCGGGCCGGTGTCGTTGCTGACAAAGAGGGCCAGGCTATCGATCAGTGCGGCAAGACCCCCCAGCGACGTCTTACCGGCCAGGTTGATGGGCCGCGTGGTCATGCGTTCTTCCACAGACCGGACACTCCTCCGTTCATCAGAACTCCCCGTCAAAATGATCTGTGCGTCGAAAAGGCGAGCCAGTTCATCGGCGAGCGTGGCAAAGTAATCAACCGGCCAGCGCCGGGCAGGTGAGCGAGCGCCGGTGTGCAGGCCGATCCAGGGGCGGGAAGCGCTCGGGAAATCGCGTACGAGCGCCGTGGCTTCAGCCTGGTCGCTGATGGACAACGGGAATTCCAACGTGGGATGCAGCTCTGCGCAGCCAAGTAGTTGCGCCAGGCCCAGGTTGCGATACACCTCGGGGAGATCGTGCGGGTAAGGCGCGGCGATTGTGAGCGCTCCCCGGGCATTGCCCTCGAAGTAGCCGGCCGTTGCCCCGGCCTCCAGCGAGCAGACAAAGCGATTGCTCGCGGGGCCGCTGCCGTGCATCTGGACAACCAGGTCAAAGCCATATGTGTGTAGTTCGGCGATGAAACAGGCCGCTCGTTCGGGAACGAAGGTGATCTCATTGATACCGGGAAAACCGGCGAAGGGAACGAAGCGATCGATGTAGCGATGAAAACGCCGGGCGAACGAGCTAGCCCAGGGCAGGCCGATCAAGGTTATTTCAGCGCCGGGGAAGCCCGCTCGGAGCGCGCGCAGGGCAGGTACAGCCTCTATGAGGTCGCCGAGTTGAAGCGCGCGAAAGACGGCGATGCGCCGGACAGTCCTTTGCAGAGCTTGCACGTCGATCATCTGCTTCCTCCCATCTGGAGCCTCTGACCTCCCGGCACGCCGGCAGCACTCCCGGCCAGCAGCTCTTCGACGCTCTCGGCCACCTCGTCAGGCGCAACATCAAGGCATGGCAAACCGATGGGGCATTCGAAGAGATAGCAGGGGCGGCACTTCGTTGGACGGCGCAGCAACCTGGCGGGCACTTCGCGCGGCTGCCACTGCTCTTCCAGATCCGTTCCAGAGAACAGGACGACTGCCGGCGTCCCCACCGCGTCGGCGAGATGCATCGGCAGCGTATCGTTGCAAATCACGAGGCTGGCACGCTCTACCAGCGCGGCATACACCGCCAGCGAGGTCTGTCCTACCAGAGCACGCGCCCCTGGAGCGTGCTCGAGGACCTCTTCGACCAGCGCGCTTTCACGCTCAACGCCGCTGATGAGTACCTCCCACCCTCTTCTCGTCAGTAAGCGGGCGAGCGTCCCAAATCGTTCAGCCGGATAGCGGCGCGCCCGAGCGCTCGCGCCGGGATGAAGAAGCAGAAATGGAGTCTCCGGCGCGATGCCGCACGCTGCGAGCAGTTCCGCGGCATCCGCGTGAGCGCGTTCGGGAAGAGCAATGACAAGCCTGCGATCTCGTGCGACAAAGCCGAGGTGCTCAACGAGGCGCAGATTGCGTTCCACCTGGTGAAGCTCGTCCGGAGCGCCGCGTAACTCCGTCGTCAGGGTGTTGCCGCCGAACTCTTTCGATTCGCCGGCGCGCAGTGGGATGCCGGCCAGGTAGCAGACATATCCTGGAACATGCGGCGTCTGGCTGAAGGAGGTAAAAATTAAGGCGCCATCGAAGTTCCGCTGCGCGAGGATAGCGACGAGCTGCATCTCATAGGCCGGATCAAAAGGTATGTGCCCGCCGATATCTTGCCAGCTCGGGCGCCAGGCGATCACATCGTCGATCCAGGGGAGCAGAGGCGCAGCAGTCGCCCCGGCGGGACTGGCCAGCAGGGTAATGCGCACGCGCGGAGATGTCTCCTTGACGGCGCGCAGGGCTGGCCCCAGCATGATCACATCACCGATATTGTCCAGGCGAATCGCCAGAATGTGGCGCGCAGATAACCAGCCGCTCATCTGAATGCCTCCAGCGCACTGATGGACGTCGCATCGGTCGTGCTGAACGCGCCCGGCAGGGTCTCCTTGAGCAGCGCTGCGGCGGCGTCTACAACCATCTCCGGAGTGACCAGGCTCAGGCACTCGTGCCCATAGGGGCAGACGCGTTTGTAACAGAGGCGGCAGGTCACTTCGTGATTGAGGAGTATATTAGGTACGCGCCAGGGTCCCCATTGTTCAGGCGGGTTCGTCAGGGCGAAGAGCGCCACCACAGGCGTCCCTACTGCTGCCGAGATGTGCATTGGCCCGGTATTATTCGTGATGGTGAGATCGGCGGCCTCGATGAGCGCGCAGAGCGAGGGGAAGGGTAACCGCCCGGCCAACGGAAGTACGGCTGCGCGGTTTTGCTCTCGCACCCGGCCAAGAATCCTCTCTACCAGTTCGCGCTCGTCATCGCTGCCGGTGATGGCTACGGTCACATCGAGACGCTCGACGAGCAGATCGATTACACCGGCGTACATTTCCCAGGGATAGGTGCGCGCGGGCATACTGCACCCGGGATGTACCACGACGAGCGGGCGCAGGCGGGTTATCTCGTACGTCGACATAAGGTCAAAGAGGATTTCTCTGGCCTGCTCCGGCACTTTCAGCACCAGCCCGCTGTCGTCTGTAGATAGGCCAATCGAGCCAACGAGGTCGAGTCCCCGCTCCACCTCGTGCATCATGCGTTCGGGGTGCCTATGGCGAGTAGTCAACAGCGACCCCGGCCCGTCTATCGAGGCGGCCACGCGCAGCGGGATATCGGCCAGGTAGCAGAGAAACGCCGCGGGAAGAGAGCTCTGATGGTACGAGGTGAAGATCATCGCTCCATCGAAGCCCCGCTCGCGGACCAGCGCGATCATGCGCTGCTCCCGCGCGCTATCTTGCGGCAGCTTTTGCCACGGGTCCATCCAGGGCGCTTCATAGACGATCACGTCATCGATGTCGGGATTGAGACGGGCGACCTGCGCCCCCACGGGACTCGTCAGCAGCGTGAGGGTCGCCGCTGGCAACCCGGATTTTATGGCGTGCAGGGCCGGAGTTGTTACGAGTACATCGCCAAGATTGTCGAGTCGTACCGCCAGGATATTGCGCGCCGAACGCCACTGCTCGTCTATCATTGCTCTACTCCTTGGATACTCCTATTCTCTGATCGGATGCCAGCGCGACAATGCGGTCGATCACCTTGCTCGTACTCAAACTGCCCGCGAGCGGGAGGATCACGATGGAACCGCCAACTTCGCGCACGGCCTCGGCCTCCGGCAGCGCCTCATCGGCGTAGTCGCCGCCTTTGACATGGATATGTGGACGCAGCGCGCGTATCGCCTCGATGGGGGTATCTTCCTCAAAAAGCAGTACGTGATCCACGGCATCGAGCGCGGCCACCAGGGCCATTCGGTCCCGCTCGCTATTGATCGGGCGCCCCTTGCCTTTGAGTCGCCTGGTACTGCTGTCGCTATTGACCCCCACGACCAGCACCCCACCCGCTCCACCCAGCGCCTTCGCCTGGCGCAGGAACTGCACGTGCCCGGCATGCAGGATGTCGAAGACGCCATTAGTGAAGACTATCGAGCGCCCTTGCTCGCGAGCTGTATCAAGGTTTTCCGCCAGCAGGGTCAGCGATTCTGGCAACCAGGTTCCGGCGCCTGCGATGGGGGTTTCGGGAGATTCCGCCTGATCCCTCAGGCTTACACGCTGGAGCAGTTCCTGGTGGCGCACAATCGCCGTGCGGTGTTTTGTCACGGCAATACTCGCCGCTTCGATAGCGATACGCCCGGCTTCCGCGACCCCCGCCCCGGCAGCGAGAGCCAGGGACAGTGCCGCCGCGAACGAATCGCCCGCCCCGACATCATTTGCCTGTTCGACCGGGTGGGCGGGGATATGCAGCGGCTCACCGCCGCGATTGACCAGAAACACCCCGTCGGCAGCCAGGGTAATGGCCGCGTGTTCGGCGTCGATCATCGAGAGCAGGCTCTGCCCCAGGTGGTCCAGCTCGCTCAGGTCACTTGCCGAGAGCGACGCATCGCCGGCGCGCTTCGGATCGACCAGCAACCAGGCCTCAAAATGATTAGGTGTAATAACCGTAGCGCCTATATTGTGGAAGCGCGACAGGTTTTTCGAATCGACAAGCAGCGGGCAGGTATGCCGCGAGCGCAGCACGCGCAGCCGCTCGATCAGCTCATCGGAGAGGACGCCATAGTCGTAATCGGATACCAGCACCAGGTCGCAGCTCGCGAAGGCCTCATCGAGGTTTGCCAGCAGTCGCTGCCTACTCGCCGGCGAGTGGGGACGGGTATCTTCATCGAAACGCACGATGTACTGACCATCTGCCAGGATGCGCAGCTTGTGCAGGGTATTGGCCGTGTCATCCTCAACTATCCAACGATCGTCGATGCCCTGCTCGCGCAGCCCCGAGAGCAGTGTCGAGGCGGCGTTGTCTCGCCCGACAATACTGAGGAAGGTAACGTCAGCGCCGAGCGCACGCAGGTTCGCGGCGGTATTGGCGGCGCCACCGGCGATATGATGCTCACTGATTTTGCGCACAACCGGGACAGGTCCCTCACGGCAGAGCCTGGTAGCAGTACCCTCGAAGTAGGTATCGAGCATGGCATCACCTACTACTAATGCGCGCATCCCTCGGAACCTGCGAACATAATCGACCAGCATATTCATGGCTTACTCCTGTTTACTGCTGCAGGTGCAGTGTGAGAAAACGCCCGGATGAATTGAAGGCCCAGGTTGCGGGCTGATAGGTGAAATCTGTCGCGGTGCCGGACCGGGGGCGAGGCGATTCGCAGGCATAGATGATATCGAGCGCGTGCCGTGTACTGCGGGCGACGAAGTCGGGAAAGCGTAGAGGCGCTTCAGGGGCTGGTTCGCTTCCGAGGTCGACCAGCACCGAACGGCAGCCGGCGCGGTTGCCGGCCTCGACATCATCGAGAATATCGCCGACAAACCAGCAGCGCGAAAGGTCAAGATCGAGGTCCGCCGCGGCCCGCAGCAGCATGCCGGGTTGAGGCTTGCGGCAGTCGCATAGTATCGCATACTCTGGAATTATTCCCTCTATATGGTGCGGGCAGTAGTAGATGGCATCGAGCCGTACGCCCTCTCGCTCCATCATACTCGCGAGGAATTGGTGCATGAGCCGCAGGTCCTGCTCACTTAAATACCCGCGCGCGATCCCCGCCTGGTTGGTGACGACCACCAGGTGGAAGCCCAGGCGCTGAATTTTTCTCAGGCCAGGGCCAATATCTTTGTACAAGCGCAGTTGATCGGGGCGCGAAGGGTAATGTTGTGGATGAACAAGGGTGCCATCGCGATCAATAAACACAGCGCGCTGCTTCATCTGCCTGCATCTCCTTCGGAAGCCGCCAGCTCTGACTCAACAATCTCGCACAGCACATGCGTCAGAACCATATGAAGCTCCTGCGCCACGGCTGTATCAACCACCGGGACGCGCACAGTCATATCCGCCTGGCATTCCAGGCGACTTGCGCGCCCGCCCGTTATGGCGATGACCGTCATAAAGCGACGCTGCGCAGCCTTCGCGGCCAGCAGGAGGTTCTCGGACTCCCCGCTCGTGCTGAAGGCCACCAGCACATCGCCGGGCTGGCCCAACGCCAGCACCTGGCGAGCAAAGACATCCTCGTAGCCATAATCGTTCGCCACAGCCGTAAGAATAGCTGTATCGGTCGTCAGTGAGAGAACCGCGTAGGGGGAACGCTCGCGTTTGAAGCGTCCAACGAGTTCGGCGGCAAAATGCTGGGCCTCGCAGGCACTCCCACCGTTGCCGGCGACAAGCACCTTATGACCACTTCGCAGCGTTTCGATCAGCAAGGTCGCCACCCTGGTAACTACCAGCGCCTCTGCCGCGAACTGAATAAGAGCGACATCCAGCTTTTCGCGATGCCAACTCAGTGTATTTACAATAGCTTCGTAGTAAGCCGGTTTCGAAACTACTCCCGTCGATGACTCCAGTGTACGCACCTCGTGTATCATACCGATAGCCTATCTATCACAACGTTTTCCCGAAAAACCTCTGGCGTTTTCTTTGGAAGAAGTTTAGCTCCTCATTAAACTAGCTACTACAATACTAATCAATACCTCCAGATTATTACAAGTCAGCAGTAGAAATACTAATGATATTCTAAACTTGCGCTTATCTTTCTAATCACTCAAAGGCACAATAATATTTGAGCTTAGAACGACATTAAATATCATTATTGATGTGTTTTATATATTGATTTTTGACATATTATATGTGCTGCTCGACAAGTAACCTGCTTTGGAATAGACTTAATAATGCAACCAACGTTATTTAACACCGCTGGAGGTCCAGGCATGTCTCATTTAGAAACGGCTGAGCGCGCGCTGATTGAGGAGCACCAGATAGCGCGTTTACACGAGGGGCTGAAACGGATCTTACATTACAACCAGTTCTATACGAGGAAGCTGTTATCAAGTGATTTGAAGATCCCGCTGGAGAGCCTCGAGCAGCTTTCCCTCCTGCCTTTTACGACCAAGCAAGAGCTGGTGGCGGACCAGGAGACCCACCCCCCGTTCGGCACGAATTTGACATATGCGCTTGCCGACTATATCCGCCTGCACCAGACCTCGGGCACAACGGGGCGACCGTATAAAGTGCTCGATACGCAGGAGAGCTGGGACTGGTGGGCGGAGTGCTGGACGAGCGTGTACCGCGCGGCAGGCGTGAGCCGCGACGACATCGTTTTCCTGGCCTTCGGCTTCGGACCGTTTATCGGCTTCTGGTCGGCGTACGAGGGAGCGAAGCGGCTCGGCGCGCTGACCGTTCCCGGCGGTGGCATGGACTCGCAGCAGCGGCTCGGCGCTATCCTGGATACGGGGGCAAGCGTGCTGGTCTGTACGCCAAGCTACGCGCTGCGCCTGGCGGAAGTGGCGCGGGAGCAGGGGTTGGATATGAGTGCATCAAACATACGCGTCAGCATTCATGCCGGTGAGCCGGGCGCATCGATTCCCGCGACGCGCCAGCGCATCGAGCAAGCCTGGGGCGCGCGGGCCTTCGATCACGCCGGCATGACGGAGATGGGCGCGTATGGCTTCACCTGCGACGAGCAGCAGGGCTTGCACGTCAACGAGAGCGAGTTCATCGCTGAAATTCTTGATCCGCAAACGCAGCGGCCGCTAGGCGAGGGCGAAACGGGCGAGCTGGTGCTGACCAACCTGGGACGCTGGGGCAGCCCCGCCATCCGCTACCGCACAGGCGACCTGGTGCGCCACGGCGGCTATCGCTGCCCCTGTGGGAGAAGCTATCTCTGCCTGCCCGGCGGCGTGCTGGGCCGCGTTGACGATATGCTGATCGTGCGGGGCGTGAACGTCTACCCGGCGGCGCTGGCGAATATCCTGCACCGCTTCCCCGAAGTGCACGAGTACCGCATCATCGTCACCAGCGACGGGATTCTGGATGAGATCGCCTTGCAGGTCGAGTGCCCCACTACCTTCGCTTCCGCCATCCAGGACGCGCTGCACATCGCGCTGAACCTGCGCGTCCCCGTCGAAGCAGTCCCATTCGGCACGCTGCCTCGCTTTGAATTGAAAGCCAGGCGAGTCGAAGACCGGCGCGCAGGCGTTACGCGCCCCAGGTCATAGGCAGCTTCTTCGCGCCGAAGACGACAAAGCTCTTCATCATCTCCAGTGGTTCATCGGTCACTTGCCAGCGTCCCGGCAGGCGGTCGAGCATGGCGTTGAGCGCGACTTTCGCCTCCAGGCGCGCCAGGGGAGCGCCAAGGCAGAAATGGATACCACGCCCGAAGGCGATGTGACGATTGGGCTCGCGCTCGATGTCGAAGCGGTCGGCATCGGGGAACTCAGCCTCATCGCGGTTCGCAGAGCCGATATAGGCCACCACCATCTGGTCCGGCCCGATGCGCTGGCCACCCAGCGTCGTCTCGGTGATCGTAATGCGCGGCATGGCCCTCACCGGCGAGTAATAACGCAGGGTCTCCTCGATGGCCCCCGGCACCAGCGCACGATTCGCGCGCAGGCGCTCTACCACCTCGGGATTTTCGTCGAAGCAGAGCACCAGGTTACCGAGCAGGTTGGTCGTCGTCTCGTTGCCGGCCACCAGCAACAGGCCGCAGAAGCCCAGCAGCTCCATGATACTCAAGCGCTCTCCATCAATCTCGGCTGCCAGCAGCGCGCTCACGAGGTCGTTCTGCGGATGCTGGCGACGCTCCTCCAGCACCTGCGAGAAGTAGCCGAACATGCCCTGGACCTCCTGGTAGAGCGCCATGCGCTCCTCTTCCGACATGTCTTCCGCGCCTATCACGAGGGCATCCGACCAGCGTTTGAAATCCTCGCGCAGCTCGGTAGGGATGCCCAGCAGTTCGGCGATGACGGTCACGGGCAAAGGGTAGGCCAGGTCGCGCACGAAATCCATCTCTCCTGTGCCGTCAACGCGGTCCAGCAGTTCGCCGGTAATGGCGGCGATGCGCGGCTCGAGTTGCGCCACCATGCGAGGCGTGAAGGCCAGTGTGACCAGGTTACGAAGCTGGCGATGGCGCGGTGGATCCATCTGCAGGATGCTGGATCCGAGCGGGTCTCTCTCATACTGTGAGTCATCCGCCTGGGCCATGCGCTGCGCGTCGGACGAGAAGGTGGTATACTCGCTCAGCACGCGCACCACATCGGCATAGCGAAAGACTTGCCAGCCGCCCCATTCCGGGTGCTGGAAGACAGGCTGCGTGGCGCGCATCGTGCGATACCACTCATAGGGGGCGTAGAGTTGCTCTTTGTTGCGGTATGTTAGCATCTATTCCATCTTTCTTGTTTTACTGTACGATAGCATCTATCCCATCTTTCTCGATCTAACGCGCTGACTGTTCTGTTTTCCTTCTCTACGATTCAGAAAACGCAGGGTTGTAGCCAACGATACCACTCTCACCCATTGTTTCCATGTCATCCCTCGCTGCGCTCAGCATCTCCATCGAAGCACATGGACTCTAAAGAGTAAACCGTGCTGAGACTTGATTATGTACCCCCTGCTATACTGAACACAAGATCGGCTCAGTACCCTGCGTCTCGCACCTTAACATCATCCCTGATCATCTCCGCCTGGCGCAATCAACTAACAACATTCCCCTGTCCTAACTGTCCCAACCGTCTCAGGCCAGTCCACAGCTTGTCCCTTCCAACGGCATCACCCAATGGACATCCCTGTCCCAAATGTCCCAACCAGACTTCCACAGCAACCAGGTCCTTCATGATGGGTATATGAAAAAGCAGTAGGCAAACGACCATCAGGCCAGAGTAGGGCCCGATTTATCGTGGCCACCGCCGATTTATCGGCCGTCTGTTGATCGTCTGCATTCCTCTGGCCGTCTCATCGGTTCCTTGCTTTCGTTGTTCTTGCTTACAATTTTCTCATACACCCCTTCATGATGACATCCAGGGATACCTCGGATACCACTGATACCTCGGATACCACTGATACCTCGCATGCCCACGGTCACACTTTTGTCGCCCTCTCCATCCACGCCAGCCTACAAACGCCTCGCGCGCCGAGCGCCCGCACATCTCCTCCGATGGCCGCAAGCGCCAGTAAAGGGGTACCGTATCCAAAACAGGCTGGCTTTCTCTCGCTTATCGTAGTGGCGACCCTTGCGGTCGCCAGGCTTCACCCGATGGTTTCCCGACCTTGCAACAGCCTTATTCAAGGGTTGACAGGTACAATTTTATAAATGAGTGGTATGATAGAGGATATCATGAACAGCCCGTTAACATTACAGCAGCTCAATACACTTCGACCGGGAGCGCTTCGTTGCCGCCCTCGCTTCCCTCTTCGAGGGGCCTCCCTGGATCGTCGAACAGGCGTGGCAGGCCAGGCCGTTCAGCAGCCTGGCAGACCTGCACCGCGCGCTCTGCGAGGTGATGATGCAGGCCCCACTCGAGCAGCAGGTGGCCCTGATCCAGGCCCACCCCGATCTTGTCGGGCGCGCGGCCCTGGCCGGAACGCTCACACCCGCCTCGACCAACGAGCAGGCCTCCGCCGGTCTTGACCGGCTTTCTGCGGAAGAGATCGCGGCATTCGCGCGCTACAACCAGGCTTACCGGGAGCGCTTCGGCTTTCCATTTGTGATTTGCGCGCGCGAAAACAAAAAAGAGAGCATCCTGGTCGGATTTGCAACTCGCCTCCAACATAGCCGTGACCAGGAAATCGGGATCGCCCTGGGTGAGATCGCTAAGATTTGCTGGCTGCGCCTGCAAGATACTATCCGGGCTGATGGGGATAACGTACAATGAACCGCCCGGCGATGCGTTTCAAATGTCTCTTGTCTTCCCGCGAGATAGCATCCATAATCATATAGTACAATAACACACTGGTCTATTTGCGAATTCTAGGAGGCAACGATGACTGCCGAGAACACGTACCGGTACCAGATCAGCTATGGAAAAGCGCGCGTCCCCGTCTACCGCGTCTATGCCACTCCCCTGACCGGCATACAGGCCATCCCGGAGTCGAGCTTCACAGGGAGAGACAATGTACTTTTCGCGGCGGAGGTGGATGTGGAAGTCTTCGGAGAGAATTTCCTACCGGCCTACACCAGGGGCGACAACTCGAACGTGGTGGCAACCGATAGCATGAAGAATTTCATGCTTCGCCACGCGCTGTCCTACGAGGGAGCGACGCTGGAGGGCTATCTCGAGCTGCTGGGGCATCAATTCCTGGCGACGTACCCGGAGATGGAGCGCCTGCGCATGAGCGGCAGAGAGCTGGCCTTCACCCCGGCCCAGGTACCGCTGGATGGCGCGCGATTTGGCGACAGCAACGTGCTCTTCGCCCGCTCAAACAACGACTACGCCGAGGCCAGCATGGACTTTGCCACAGTTGGAGGCGGCACGACCATCACGGCGCACCATTGTGGGCGAGTCGGTATGCAGCTCATGAAGGTGACGGGCAGCGCGTTCACCCATTTCGTGCGCGATGACTACACTACCCTGCCTGAACGCGGTGATCGCCCGCTCTATATCTACCTCGACGCGCACTGGAAATACGGCGACGTTGCCGATATGCACACGAGCTATATCCCCGGCGAGCAGGTGCGCGACGTGATACAGGTAGTATTCCACGAGTTCGTGAGCGAATCGATCCAGCACCTGATGCACGAGATGGGCCAACGACTGCTGGCGCGTTTCCCACAGATGGCCGAGATATCGTTCGACGGACAGAACCGCACGCGCGACCCGGTCGCGGTATCCGAGACCGATCAGAAAATCAAAGTCTACAGCGACCCATTCCCGGCCTATGGATCGCTGAAGCTGACGATGTCGAGAGCGTAAGCGAACATGATAACCTCCACCGAGGGCCGATCTTGAAGTTTAACGATCAAGTCCGGCACTGTCATCCTGAGCGCCGCGAAGGATCTCGGTGCCCGGTGAAATCAGATCCTTCGCGGCGCTCAGAGCTTGCCCTGAACGAAGTGAAGGGATGACATGACCGGTGTTGGTTGTTAAAAATCACTATCGGCGGTGGTTGCGATCAATCGGGTCCTACCGATGGCGGGATGTATTTGTTAAGATGCATAATTAATGGGCTCTCCGTCCTTGCGGGGGGAAATTCCCGTAAGGGCGGGAGTGGAGAGGGGTGGGGTGGGGACCCTTGGGTCGCCCTCTTTCACCCCAAACGATGTAGACCCAATTAATGGGGGAAAGTTGATATGGGCGGTTTTCTCACGACACACGTGCTGGACACAGCACATGGCTGCCCCGCCGCCGACATGGCTATCAAGCTATGGCGAGTAGGGCCGGGCGGAGATGAGCGCAGCCTCTTGAAGACGGTGAGAACAAACGCGGATGGACGCACGCAGGAAGCGATGCTGGCGGAAGACGAGTTCGCCCCCGGCGTTTACGAGCTGGACTTCGCGGTGGGTGAGTATTTCGCAGCGCGAGGTGTAGCAACGCCGGACATTCCTTTCCTGGATCGCGTGACTATCCGTTTTGGCATTGCCGACGCGGAGGCGCACTATCACGTGCCATTACTTGTCTCCCCCTGGGCGTACAGCACTTATCGCGGAAGCTAGGAGAGAGCATCTAGAGGGAAAGCATATGACAATGTGGCAGACCTATTTTCAACCGGCCAGCCTGAACGAGGCGTTGGAGCTGCTTGCGCGACACGCCGGTCGGGCCAGGCTGATAGCAGGCGGCACGGATGTGCTGGTCGAGCTATCGCGCGGCGTGCGCCCGACAGAGACACTGATCGATATTACCGCGCTGCACGATCTAAAATATGTGCGCGAAGAGAACGGGCACATATTACTCGGCGCGCTGGCAACCCATAACGATGTAATCGCATCTCAGGCCTGCGTCGAGCGCGCCCTACCCCTGGCGCAAGCCTGCTGGGAGGTCGCAGCGCCGCAACTGCGCACGCGCGCAACCATCGTCGGAAACCTGGTGACTGCCTCGCCCGCCAACGACACCATCACAGCGCTGATGGCTCTGGGGGCAGAGCTGGTGCTGGCGCGCAAGGACGGCGAGCGCGTCGTCAACATGGACGATTTCTACCCTGGCTTCCGCCGCACCGTGCTGCAACCCGACGAGCTGATCCGTGAAATTCGCATCCCTGCCATGCGGGCCGATCAGCGCGGCCTCTTCCTCAAACTAGGGCTGCGGCGCGCCCAGGCTATCTCGGTCATCGACCTCGCAATGGTCATCACGTTTTCCAGCGATACCGTCAGCAAGGCCAGCATCACCCTGGGGTCGCTGGCGCCGACCATCGTTCACGCGCGTACTGTCGAGACCTATCTCGAGGGCAAGGCGCTCAGCGCAGAGGTATGCCGCCAGGCCGGGCAGTTAGCGCTGCGCGACGCCTCGCCGATCGGTGACGTGCGCGGCTCAGCCACCTACCGCCAGGCAACGCTGGCCAGGCTGGTAACACTTGGCCTGGAGCGCATTGCCGGCGGCAAGCAGGCCGAGGGATGGATGACGGAGCCGATTTTGCTGGATAGCAGCGGCAAAGGTGCGGCTGGCCGGACTGACCAGTCAAATCAAGCGGCGCAGCCATTCAGAGGAACCATTTCCACGCGTATCAACGACAAAGCATATGAATTGGGCGGTGACGCGCCGCACAAAACGCTGTTGAACGCGCTGCGGGAAGACGCGGGCCTGACCGGCACGAAGGAGGGCTGCGCCGAGGGCGAGTGCGGCGCGTGCACGGTCTGGCTCAACGGGCAGGCCGTCATGTCGTGCATAGTTCCGGCGGCGCAGGCGCACAACGCCTCCATCACAACCATAGAAGGGCTGGCGAACGGCGACGAACTGCACCCCCTGCAAGAGGCCTTCGTTAAATGCGGGGCCGTGCAGTGCGGCTTCTGTATCCCCGGCATGCTGATGGCAGGGGCGAAGCTGCTGGACGAGCAGCCGCACCCCACGCTGGAACAGGCGCAGATCGCGCTGAGCGGCAACATCTGCCGTTGCACTGGCTATAGGAAAATTCTTGACGCGGTGTTGAGCGCGGGAGGACGGTCATGACAGATTATATCGGAGCACCACTGGCGCGGCCGGACGCGCCGAACAAAGTGACGGGCGCGGCCCGCTACCCTGCCGACCTGGTGCGGCCGGGCATGCTGCATATGCAGGTTGTCTTCGCCAACCGGCCTCACGCACGCATCCTGGGCATCGATACCCGGGCCGCCTCGAAGCAGCCGGGCATCGTGGCCGTACTGACGGCGGCTGACGTCCCCCACAACGCCTATGGACTGATCGACGCGGACCAGCCCGCACTGTGCGGCGAGAAGGTGCGTTTCGAGGGGGACAAAGTAGCGCTCGTGGTGGCGGAGAGCAAGGACGCGGCGGAGACCGGCGCGAAGCTGGTTGCCGTGAGCTACGAAGACCTGCCGGCCGTGACGGATGCCGAGTCCGCGTTGGCGGCCGGCGCGCCGCTGGTGCATGAGCACCTGGGCAGCAACCTGCTGCTGCATATTCCTATCCGCAAGGGCGACATCGCTGAGGGATTCGCCCAGGCTGATGTCGTCCTGGAGGGCACGTATAGCACCTCCTGGCAGGAACACGCCTATCTGCAGCCGGAGGCAGGCATCGGCTATCTCGATGAGCAGGGGCGCGTGGTGGTCGAGACGGCCGGGCAGTGGCTGCACGAGGACAGGCGGCAGATCGCGGAAGTCCTGGGATTGCCGGAGGAGCAGGTAGTCGTGCGTTACGCGGCCATCGGCGGAGCCTTCGGCGGGCGCGAAGACCTCTCGATCCAGCACCTGCTGGCCCTGGCAGCCTGGAAACTGCACCGCCCGGTATCGCTGGTCTGGCGCCGCGAAGAGTCGATGATCGCGCACCACAAGCGGCACCCTATGACGGTGCACTGCCGCTGGGGCGCGCGCCAGGACGGCCAGGTAACGGCGGTGGAGGCGCGCGTGGTGGCCGACGGCGGGGCATACGCCTCGACCAGCGTCGAAGTGACAAAGGTGGCTACGCTCTTCGCCAGCGGATGCTACGAAGTCCCCAATATCTCCGTCGATGGCTACGTCGCCTATACCAACAACGTCCCATGCGGCGCGTTCAGGGGATTCGGCGCGCCCCAGGCTCAGTTCGCCAGCGAGATCATGATGACGCGCCTGGCGCACGCCCTCAACATGGACCCCGCCGAGATAAGGCGGCGCAATATCTACCGCGAGGGCAGTCTTGAGCCGACACAGCGCCCGCTTCCTCCAGGCGTGAGCGCCCTGCCCGTGCTGGAGCGCTGCATGCAAGAGGCTCGCGAGCGGCTGGGCTACAGCAGTCCTGAGCGCGAGGCCTTAAAAGCAGGAAGAGCCTCGCACCTGCGGCGCGGCATAGGCATCGCCTGCGGCATCAAAAACGTGGGCTATTCCTTTGGCTTTCCCGAGCAGGCGACGGCGACGGTCGAGCTATTCGGGGAGGCGGACCTGGAACGGGCTGTCGTGAGGATAGGCGCGGCGGATGTTGGCCAGGGCGCGCACCTGATCCTGCGCCAGATCGCGGCCGAAACCCTTGGGCTGCCGCTCGAGCGCGTGACGCTCATTGCCGAGGACAGCAGCGAGGCGCCCAACGCCGGGAGCGCCTCGGCATCGCGCATGACGTTGATGGGAGGACGCGCGGTCTACGAGGCCGCCACCGAGGCGAAGAACAAATGGGGCTTCACCGATGAGCACCAGGTCGTGGCAACCAGGCAATACCGCCCGCCGGCCACGACTCCTCTGCATCCCGCCACGGGCGAGGGCACGCCCAACTACTGCTACGGCTACGCGGCGCAGGCTGTTGAGGTCGAGGTCAACCTGCTGACCGGTCAGGTGCAGGTGCTCAAAATCATCAGCGTGCACGATGTGGGGCGCGCCATCAACCGCCAGCAGGTCGAGGGGCAGATAGAAGGATGCCTGGCCCAGGCCCTCGGCTACGCCTTATTAGAGAACTTCCAGGTGAAGGATGGACGCGTGCTGACGCCCTATTTCAGCACCTATCTCCTGCCTACCGTGCTGGATATGCCAACCGAGATCGTCCCGGTCGTGCTGGAGCTGGCCGATCCCAACGGGCCGTATGGTGCGCGTGGTGTGGCCGAGATGGCGCTGGTGCCATTTGCCCCCGCCGTCGCCAGCGCCATCCACGACGCGACGGGCGCCTGGCTCAACCAGCAGCCGATGACGCCGGAGCGCGTGCTGGCCGCGCTGATGGAGCAGGATGCACGCACAGCATAGGGAGCCGACTGCTTGAAAAGGAGACCTGTTTCATGACATCCCTCTTGCTTACGAACGCGACGCTGATCGTGTCGATGGATGACGAAGATCGACGCTGGAGCGACGGCGGCATCTACGTGGTAGATAACGCGATTGCGCAGATCGGGCCGATGGAGGAGCTTCCGCAGGAGGCCGACCAGGTCATCGACGCGCGCAATATGGTGATCCTGCCGGGCCTGGTCAATACGCATCACCATTTCTACCAGACGCTGACGCGCAACCTGCCCGCCGCGCAAGATGCCACCCTCTTCGACTGGCTGCGCGCGCATTACCCGCTCTGGGCGCACCTGACACCCGAAGCAGTGTATGTCAGCACGCAGATCGCCATCGCCGAATTGATGCTCTCCGGCTGCACGACCTCCAGCGACCACTGCTATATCTGGCCGAACGGCGCGCGGATGGACGACCAGGTGCGGGCGGCGGACGAGATGGGCTTCCGCTTCCACGCGGCGCGCGGCTCGATGTCAGTTGGAGAGTCACAGGGCGGCCTCCCGCCGGACAGTGTCGTGGAGGACGAGGCCGACATCCTGCGCGATTCGCAGCGAGTCATCGAAACGTATCACGACGCGAGCCGCTACGCCATGTTGCGCGTCGTGCTGGCCCCCTGCTCTCCCTTCTCCGTTTCGCCCGAGTTGATGCGGCAGAGCGCGGAGATGGCGCGCTCTTATGGGGTTCACCTGCACACCCACCTGGCCGAGACGCGCGACGAGGCGGCGTACTGCGCGGCCACTTTCGGCCGCACGCCGGTCGAGCTGGCGGAAGACCTGGGCTGGGTCGGCCCGGACGTCTGGCATGCCCACATGGTTCACCCAGGCCCAGAGGAGATCCCGCGCCTGGGGCAGACACGCACTGGAGTAGCGCACTGTCCCTCGTCGAACATGCGCCTCGCGTCGGGCATCGCCCCGCTGCGCGCCATGTGGCAGGCGGGCGTGCGCATCGGCCTGGGCCTGGACGGCTCCGCCTCGAACGACGGCTCGCACATGCTGGCGGAGGCGCGCCAGGCCTTGCTGCTGCACCGCGTGCTTGGCGACCCGGCGGGCATGACGGCCGGGGAAGCGCTCCGGCTGGCGACACGCGGCGGCGCAGCGGTGCTGGGCCGCGACGACATCGGCTACCTCGCCCCCGGCATGGCGGCGGACTTCATCGGCTACCGGCTCGATTCGCTCTGGCTGGCCGGCGGCGCTCCCCACGACGCGCTGGCCTCGCTGGTCTTCTGCCATCCCCCCAACGTGGATTTGAGCGTGATCAACGGAAGAGTGCGCGTCCAGAGCGGTTTGCTGATCGATGTAAATTTGCCCGCGCTGATCGAGCGGCATAACGCCCTGGCGGTCGCGCTGGTACGCGGGGAGATGTAAGCCTTAAATCAAGAAGAGAAGGTCTGGGAGGACTTTTTAGCGGGGTACATGCAGCACAGAACCATCCGAGCGCCAGATTTAGCAGCAGTCCCCCTATTTGTGGCCATGCGGCAAATCTGGATGCTTGGGATGCATACCTCAAACGCCCCATACTGGGGCTATGACTTTCTGAACAAGCGCTATTTCGATAAGAACATGAATTTTCTCCGCGAATTTGGAGATGCTCTCTGAATGGTGCATTCGGCAAATTCATAGAGGAGCACGCTGGCCGATAATGAAATTTACCGATCAAGTCCGGCACTGTCATCCTGAGCGCAGCGAAGGATCTCATGCGCCGGACACGAGACCTTTCATTTGGCACTGAGATCCTTCGCTGCGCTCAGGATGACAAGCTCGATCGCTCCTACCGATCTTGGTTGTCAAAATTCATAATCGGCGGTGGCCACGATAATGCTCATTACTTATGAAATCGTGGAAAGTCTGTAGGGACAGGAGTGGGGTAGACGCGGTGCGGGGCCCCTTGCGGGTGTCCTGTGGAAACATTCTCACGCGCTGCTGGGCCCCTCGCGGGTGTCCTGCGGGTGGCTGCTTCCACCCCGCCTCGGCTCCTACAGATGGTTGCCCGATGAATTTGTTAATCTGCATCATCGGGCCCTATAGGCTGCATGGATTAAGCGAATGCACTACTAAACTGAAAGGTAACTCGAATATGAACAGCGAAGCATCAACGGCGCGAACTGCATTGGAGCGGTGTGATATCCTGGGCGAGATCAGTGAAGAGGCGGATTGCCTGGCGCGACCATTCGCGACGAAGGCCATGCAGCGAGTCAATGCGATAGTCGCGGAATGGATGCAGGAGGCCGGGATGAGCGTCACGCGAGATGCCATCGGCAACCTGATCGGGCGCTACGAGGGAGATTCGGCGGTAGCGAAGACGCTGGTACTCGGCTCGCATCTTGATTCGGTGCGCGACGCGGGGAGATACGATGGGCCGCTTGGCGTGATGGTTGCGATTGCTTGCGTGCAGCGCGCTGCATGCGCGCGGGGAGCGGCTGCCGTTCGCCATCGAGGTTGTCGGCTTCGCGGACGAAGAGGGCATGCGCTTCTCGCGCTCGTACCTGGGCAGCAGGGCCATTACCGGCACGTTCGATAGCACGTGGCTGGAGGTGAGGGACGAGCATGGCATTTCGATGGCCGAAGCGATCCGCGCCTTCGGCGGCAGCACCGGCCCACAGGAGCTGGCGGAAGCGCTGAGCACGCCGCGCTGGCTGCGTGAAAAACTGCTGGGGTATGCCGAGGTGCATATCGAACAGGGACCGGTATTGGAGGGGATGGGGTTACCCGTCGGCGTTGTCACGGCCATCACGGGGCAGACGCGCCTGCGCATCGGCTTCACAGGCATGGCCGGTCACGCTGGGACGGTGCCGATGTCCATGCGTCGTGATGCCCTCAGCGCGGCGGCCGAGTTCGTGTCGGCTGTGGAGGGTATCGCGCGAGCGATGCCGGGGCTGGTCGCGACGGTCGGGCAGGTGAACGTAAAGCCGGGGGTGAGCAACGTCATACCGGGACAGGTCACGTTGAGCCTCGACGTGCGGCACCAGCATGATACAATACGGGAGCAGGCGCTGCTCGAGATGGAGGCCAGGGGCCGCGAGATCGGGCAGGCAAGGCATATTACATTCGTGTGGCAGCCGCTCGAAGCGCACGAGGCCGTGCCATGCTCGGCGCATCTCACGCAGCTATTCGGGAGGGCCATCGAAGAAGTCGGGTATCCCGTCCACCGCCTGCCGAGTGGGGCTGGACACGATGCCGCCATCATGAGTACGCTGACCGGCATGGCGATGTTGTTTGTGCGCTGCAAAGGCGGCATCAGCCACAATCCCGCGGAGTCGGTCACGAGCGAGGATGTCGGCGTCGCCATTGATGTTCTGGAGCGCTTTATAAGGCTGCTTGCCCAGGAGGCGAGGAAATGAAGAGATGAGCCTGTATGACCTGTTGGTTCGCAATGGCACGGTCGTCACCCCAAGTGGAACGGCTCGAGCGGATATTGCCGTCGAGGATGGCCATATCGTAGCGGTCGCGCCCGGCCTGGAAGGAAGCGCGCGCGAGGAGGTGGACGCGGACGGACTGCACGTGTTCCCGGGAGCGATCGACGCACACGTGCATTTCAATGAACCCGGGCGTACAGATTGGGAAGGCCTGGCCAGCGGGACGGCGGCACTCGCGGCGGGCGGCGCGACGAGCTTTTTCGATATGCCGCTCAACTCGCATCCTCCTACGCTTGACGCGGAGAGCTTCGATCTCAAGCTGCGGGCGGCGCAGTCTTCAGCTCTGGTCGATTTCGCGCTGTGGGGCGGGCTGGTGCCGGACAATATCGACCGGCTCGAAGAACTCGCGGAGCGCGGCGTGATCGGCTTCAAAGCCTTCATGAGCAACAGCGGCATCGATGATTTCCAGGCGGTCGATGACCTGTCGCTGTACGAGGGCATGGCGCGAGCCGCGAAGCTGGGGCGCATCGTGGCCGTCCACGCGGAAAATGATGCTATCACGAGCGCGCTTGCACGCCGCGCTCAGGGCAGAGGGACGCAGCGGAGTGCGCGACTATCTCGCCTCGCGCCCTGTCATCGCGGAACTGGAGGCCATCGAACGCGCCATACTCTTTGCTCAAGAGACGGGCTGCGCGCTGCATATCGTGCATGTCAGCAGCGGACGCGGCGTGACCCTGGTGGCCGAGGCACGCGCGCGCGGCGTGGATGTGACCTGCGAGACCTGCCCGCACTATCTGACGCTGACCGAGGAGGATGTCGTGCGCCTGGGCGCTGTGGCAAAGTGCGCGCCGCCCATCCGATCGCAGCAGGAGCAGGACGCGCTCTGGCAGCATATTTTCGCCGGAACGCTGCCGATGGTCGTTTCCGATCACTCGCCCGCGCCGGCCGAAATGAAGCAGGACAGCAACTTTTTCCGCGTCTGGGGCGGCATCTCCGGCTGCCAATCCCTCCTGCAACTGCTGCTGACGGATGGCTACGAACGGCGCCAGGTGCCGCTGCACCTGGTCGCATCGCTGACGTCGGCCAATATCGCGCAGCGCTTCGGGCTATTCCCGCGAAAGGGTCAGCTCGCGCCCGGAGCCGATGCCGACCTGGCCATCGTAGACCTGGAGCAGCGCGAAATCTTGAAGGGGGAGAACCTGTTCTACCGTCACCGCCACAGCCCCTACGCCGGGAAAACGCTGCGGGGCCGCGTCGTACGCACGATCGTACGCGGCCAGACGGTGTTCCGCGATGGTCAGATTGTAAGCAGGCCGATCGGGCAATTGTTGAAACCGGATTCTTCGGTACACCCGTAGGGACGAGGGCGACGCAAGCGTCCCCGCTCCGCATCCGTTTACACAGGTAGGGTTTTTTATTGGATGTCGGTTCTTTGTAGAGGCAGGGGAGGCGGGGAGTGGTGCGGAGCCCCTTGCGGGTGCCTTCCGTTCCCTCCGCCTCGCTGGCCCTTTCTCGAGAAAAACCTACCCGTGAAAGCCGCACCCCCGCCCGTACGGACGCAAAGTAAGGAGTAAAGTTCGATGACGATGTTACGTATCACCGCCGGGCCGTTCGTTTTCACGGCGCGCATGGAGGAGGAAGACGCGCCACAGACCTGCGCCGCCTTCAGCATGCTCCTGCCGTTCCGCAATAAGATCATTCACGCGCGCTGGAGCGGCGAGGCCTGCTGGATTCCCCTGGGAGATTTCACGTTGAATGTGGAGTACGAGAACCACACCAGCCATCCCGCGCCCGGACAAGTTCTCTTTTACCCGGGCGGCTTCAGCGAAACGGAGATCCTCTTTCCCTATGGTGGGGCGCGCTTCGCCAGCAAAGTCGGGCAACTGGCGGGCAACCACTTTCTGACGGTGGTATCCGGTAACGAGCAGTTGCGGGAACTGGGACGCAAAACACTGTGGGAGGGCGCCCAGGATATTGTGTTCGAGGCCATGTAAGTGGGAGATGTCATCCTGAGCGCAGCGAAGGATCTCTCTTCAGGCCGAGCATAGATCCTTCGCTGCGCTCTAGGGCAGGCTCTGAGCGCAGCGAAGGGATAACAGCCTGGGGCGACCGGCGCATTTCAAAAAATCTACTTATATAAAATACAAACGTTTCCGCCCTTACAAGATATGAGATCAGCCAGCAGGGGAAAGCTATGCTAAAGTTTGATGTTAATATCTCGATTTTGCTGAAAGAGGTGCCGTTCCTCGAACGGTTCGCGTATGCGGCGAGGCTCGGGTTTGGCGCGGTGGAGTTCTGGTGGCCAGGTGAGGAGAACCTGACCGCCGCCGCGAGAGAGCTACGGCAGACGGGGCTCGAGGTAGCGCTGATGAACTTTGACGCGGGGAATATGGCGGGCGGCGAACGCGGATTCCTCAACGATGCCGGCCGGAAAGCGTGGTTCCGGGCGCATGTGCCGCGCGCCCTGGAGTTCGCGGCGCGGATCGGCTGTCCCCGCCTGAACGCGCTGGTCGGCAACTTCATCGCGGTTGAAAGCAGAGAGGCGCAGCTCGATCTTGTGCGCGAAAACCTTGCCTGGGCCGCAGATCGAGCGGCGGAGTTCGGTCTGGGCGTGGTTGTCGAGTCGCTGAATAGCTTCGAGAATCCGCGCTACCTGCTGACGAATACGCGCGAGACACTGGCGCTGCTCGACGAGGTCAGGCGCCCGAACCTTCAGTACCAGTACGATCTCTACCATATGCAGCGCATGGAGGGCAACCTGATCGCGACCCTGCGCGAGCACATCGGCCGGATGGGGCACATCCAGGTTGTCGATTTACCGGCGCGCCACGAGCCCGGCACGGGCGAGATACATTATCCACACGTGCTGGCCGCGCTGGATGAGTTGGGGTATACAGGATATATCGGGCTGGAGTATAATCCGAGCGGCAGTTCGGAGGAGAGCTTTGGCTGGCTGCCGGCGGATAAGCGGGGAGCAATTGCGGTGGGGGCGCTGAGGTTGTAGCGTTCAGAGCGAGGCCTCCGGTTTAAGACCGCCATGGGGATGGGACAGGCGAGGTCATTCCAGGAGGAAGAGGCGGCTTCCTCCTGACACATTGTTATAAAGCAGAGGTGAGCAAGCTCCACCACGTTCGCAAGCGACGCAGGTTGAACAGCACACGCAGCAGCAGGCCTGGTGAGAGCACCACCCTGAAAGCCGCAATGCCCACCCCCAGTGCTTGCAATAAGTGCCCTTGCCGTAGGAGCTGCCATAGCAGGAGGAGGGAGACCCCGGCTATACTCCTGGCATCACCGATCTCTTTGTAAATGGAGATTGCTCCTCTGAGGAGCATGGTAGCATCCTGTGCTTGTTTTCGACGAATTAATAGTTTGGCCTTCGACAACAGGAGGCGCGCTAATACGGGCCGGTCGCCCAGTTGCGTGACGATCTCCAACGCCTCGTTATAGATATGCTCAGCTTCCTCATAACGCCCTTCGCCTCGTGCCACGTCTCCCAGCAGTCGCTGTGTGGCTGCGATGCGCCGCATAATTCCAATCTGCTGACTCAGTTGGAGGCTTTTCTCCAGGTATGCGCGAGCTTGAAACAGGTCGCCTCGTAGGAACGCAAGCTCTCCCAGGAAATGATAGTCATGGGCAATTAACTCAATATCGTTGGGATCAATCACGCGAAGACTTTCTGCTATGCATTGCTCCGCTTTCTGCAGATCGCCCTGGTCACGAATGAGCAGGGCTAACATATACAGAGGATGTGCCACCCAGTGATCAAGCCCCAACTCCCTGGCTTCGCTGATGGTTGTTCGGCATAAGTACTCGGCTTCCGCGACCCGCCCCTGCGCACGTACGACCAGGGAGCGCTTGTGGCGACTCTTGAGAGCCATCGCCTTTTCACCCAGTGTACGGTAGGCTTCTTCACAAGCCTGATACAACCGATCCGCTTCGCCGTAGTCGCCCCGCTGGTGCAGGATGTCGGCTCGATCATGCGTCCAGCGAACCGCATTGACGGCGTCTCCTAGCGCCTGCGCTGCTTCACAGGCCCACTCGTTCAAGGTGAGACTTTGCGCCCAATACCCACGCAGATCGAGAAAGGGGTGCAGCGCGTCTCGAAAAGCTGAGACCCATTCCCAGGCTTGCTGCTGGTAGCTTTGCCGAATGGCCTCCCACAGGTTGGGCATCTCGCGTTCCAGCAGGTGATGGTTCTGCATCTCTCGCTGGGCAAGAGCCAGGCGATAGGTGATGGCTTTGTCCGACGCCTGATGGAAGAACGTCATGTTCTCAAGCTGGGAATCGCTGTCTTTCAGTAGGCTCATCGCTTTGTTCTCACCAGCACAGGAAGGCTTTCCAGAACCATCATCGCTCATGGCAGTCCTTGTTCCTGCCAGAGCTTCGGCAACTCACCATTGACAAACTGACGGGTGAGCTGGTGGATACCATACCGTTGCTGTCCGGCAGTAGAAGCAACTTCCAGCAGCGAGTAGGCTACCAGTTGGTCAATCGCTGTGAGCAGTTGCTCCTCATCCTCAGCAATGCCAACGCTGGCGAGTTCTTCCCAACTGACAGTGGTCATCACTGTTCTGCCGATATAGATTAGAACACGCTGTGCCGGTGCAGCAAGCTGCTGCCAACTACGACGGAAGATGTAGGTGTAGAGATTGCCGCTTGCCTGGCGTAGCTGCTTGAGCACCAGGTCCAGATCGAGAAACCTGGCCTGAGCGATGACCAGCTTCATAGCCAGCGGTGCCCCACCCGTCACGCGATAGATGTCGACCAACTTCTCTTGGGACGCATGCAGCAGAGGATGGCCGCCGCGCTGCTGCATATCTGTTCGTAAGAACAACAGCGCATCTTCCCGATCGAGTTCTTTCAGTGAGAGCGCCTGAACAAAATCGTGACGGACCTGCTGCCGGCTGGTGACGATAGCTCTACTTGTGCCCAGCAAGCCGCGCAGGCGAGCTACCAGGGCAGCAGCGTTTTCAGCAGTTTCCAGGTTGTCCACCAGGATCAAGTAGCGATGTTGCCGCAGCAAACGGGCTAGATTCAGGCGCTTCTCTTCCTCCTTCAGCGTCGGTAGTTCCCAGTGTCCGAGTTGGCGAGCAAGAGCATCCAGTAAATGATCGAAGTCAAGAACTGCCTCGCGTGCCTGAATGATTTCTCCGCCTGTGAACAGCTCTTGCTGAGCACTATCACCCATGACGCCCTCGAAGAGCTGCTGGCGCAAGGCGCGCCGGGCCAGTTCCACTGCTAAAGAGGTCTTGCCCAGGCCACCCAGTCCATCAATGGCGATGCACAATGGTCCCTGTGCGTCCTGCAAGGTCGTGAGTAACAGGTTCAGGTCTTGCTCACGTCCTGGTAAGGGATAATAGGGCTCGTCAGGAATAGTAGGGGGCCAGAACAGCGTCCCTGGAGAGGGGACGTTGCTCTCCTCGTCTATTCCCTCTCGAGTGAAGCCCAGTTCTTGAGGGCTCTTGTCAAAGAGTTCACAGAGCTTGCGACGATGGTAGAGGCTTGGAAGTATTCCACTTTCCCAGCGACTCACAGTCACCGCGGAGGCATCAACCTTCTCGCCCAGTTCCTCCTGCGTCCACCCTCTAAGTTCGCGCTGCTCTCTCAATCGTTTATTGGGAATTGGGTCGGAGGCCTTTTTCTTCTGCATAGCTGAGATTGCTTCCTGCTGGCACAATCGCTTGATTTGTTTTGCATAAGAGCCGCTCTTCCTTGCTTAAAGGTCAGGACGGTGAAAACGCACGACAAGGCCAGGAAAAAACACGATAAGTACATGCTATCCGCATGTTATTCACTTATGTTATACCGCGCAGTAGGATGGGGAGCAAGGATGCCGGATGCATCCTTTGTGTGCAAGTTATGACAGGAGGATCATGATGGACAAAGAAACAGTGGTTTTCTTCCTGGATTACGCCAACATCAACCGGGCGGCCAGGGAGAAACGATTCCGTCTGAACTACCAGGACTTGCTCAACTACGTGGGCGAGGGACGCTGCTTGCTTGATGCACGTTGCTACGTTCCCATCAATCCGAGGAACGAGCATCGCTTGGACGCAGCAATCGAGGAACTGTGGCGTTCCGGCTATATCGTCACGACCAAGTTGGGCACGGTCGCCGGTGGCACGTACAAGTGCAATTTCGATGTGGAGATCACCATGGATGTCTTGAAGGTCGTCTACCAGGCGAAACCCGACATCATCGTGCTGGCCTCCGGTGACTCTGATTTTGTCTCGCTCATCCAGGAAGTCAGGAAATCCGGTGTGCGTGTCGAAGTGGCCGCTTTTGAAGAGACCGCCGGGGCAGATATCCTGCTCAAGAGTTCAGGCTATATCGACATGGCGGTGTACTATGACGCCTACCTGGCAGCTCAAAGTGATGAGCCGGGCGAAGACCGCATCGAAGAGCAGTACAAAAACCTGATCCAATCGCAAAATGGCGAGCCGGGGAAGGATGCCATTACGGAACACACCCAGGACCTGCTCCAATCCCATGAAAGCGACCTGGATAAGGTGAACATACCCATCGAGGAGCTAGACACGGAGATCCAGGTATCCGCGCCTGACATCATCGATGAACTGGAGATGTGAACATTTATTATCGCGCCTATAGAAGGAGCATGTACACATGGCAATCGTTAACGGCAGAAGAATTCAAGTTCCACCCGCAGGCATTACCGGTCAGGATCTGATCCAACAGATGAATCCTGCCCCTGGGCGGCGGCCGGTCATTCAACAGGGGCTGGCTTTCAGACCTGTTCAGCCGGGCTATACCTATAAGCCGGCGGAATTGTTTGATAGTCGCGGCAGGCCGGTGAAGATCACCACCATCCCTGACCGCACAAAGGGCATGGTCACGTATGGCGGAGATCGCACGTTTCTTTCCAAACAGCTCATCACCGAGCAAGTCTACGATATCGCGGAGAAGTTGTTTAAGAGAGGCGTGTCGTTCGACGAAGAACACGCGGATTGGATGATTGCCAATCAGTATGTCCTGCCTCCCATCTGGCATAACATTGCCAGGACAACCGATTTGCTGATTGTCTTTCCCACCGAGTATCCGGAGCTGCCACCTGTGGGTTTCTACCTCAAGGAAGATATCCCGCTCTCCGTCAACGGGCACCTGTACCAGACGGCTTATCATGAAGCCTGCAGCGATCCGCTCACGCAGGGATGGAAGTGGTACTGCGTCTATATTAACCCCGGAAGCTGGCAGCCTGCCCCAATATATCGTCCGGGAGATTGGAGGAAAGGCGATAGCCTCTGGACCTACTTTACGCTCATCAGCGAAGTGCTGTCCGGGACGGAGGACTAACCGGTGAGTACACGCGTTCGATATCTCATCAAGTTTAAACAAGGTGATCTGGCCTGCTTGCGGGAGAGGCTGCTTGAAGACCTTTCCAGCGAACATTTCGCCGTGCTGCTGGGAAAGACGCGCAGGGTCGATGGCTACACGATTATCAACGTCATCGATTTCCTGTTCCCGGCGCGATCAGATTACGATCAACAGAGTGTGGCCTTTTTACGCATCAGAAAAGAGTTCATCCACCAGGCTTTAGCTGAGCTGACCAGCAGGTACGATGTCGATACCATTATCGATGCACATACGCATCCGTTTTCCCCGGCGGGCGTGGCGTTCTCAGCAACGGATGATGGAGACGAAAAAACCTTCTTTCGCTTTCTGAAGGAAACGTTTGAAGGGATGCACTACGCGAGCATTGTGTTTTCGCAAAGCAAGTACTCAGCGCGCATCTGGACGTTCAGCAGCGGCGCTCCCGTCGCCAGAAAGGCGCTGCTCAAGACGCAAACGAGTCCAGAGAACATCGCCAGTGCCGACTTTCGCGAGCACGTGGACGAGCGCTACGAAAAAACGGCGGTGACTGGTAAAGATGGTTTTTTTAATCGCGGCGCACTGGCGCTCGGGTTGGATGTGATGCGATCAATCATGCATGACCAGGTCATTTCAATCATTGGTGTGGGTGGCCTGGGATCGGTCGTTGCCGAGCATCTCATCCATATGGGGTTCCACGAGATCAACCTGATCGATCCCGATGTGCTGGAGATGTCGAACCTGAACCGCGTGGTAGGCGCATACTACGAGGATGCGCAACAGCAGCGCTACAAAGTGGAGGTGGTCAAGCGGCATCTCACCAGCATCAATCCAAAGGCGACGGTTCTGGCGTGCAGGCGAGATGTGCATGATAAGGAGGTGGAAAGCGTACTGGCGCTCTCTGACTGGATGATCGTGGCAACAGACAACCATGCCAGCAGGCTCAAAGCTCAGGAGCTTTCCATCAAGTTTTTTGTGCCATTGCTTTCCCTGGGGGTCAATATCACGGTAAATGGGAACGCCGTTGAAGATATGAGCGGAGAGGTGATTACCGCCAGAGTGGGAGACTATCTCTGTTTGCAATGCCTCAATCGCATTCATCCCATTAAGGTTGCCAGCGAGCAGCATCCCGATCAGACGATTCGTGAAGCGCTGGTCAAGAGGGGCTATGTGACCGGGAAAGACATCAAAGAGCCCGCCGTCAAGACGCTGAACACCTTCCTGGCAACGATGGCGGTTGACGTGTTGATCAATCAGTATACCGAAGCAAGGAGGCACGTGCCCATCCTGGTCTATGAAAACAACGGCTACATGCGCATTTACGAGGATAGAGATAGTGTTCAGGACAGGAACAAGCGCTGTTTTCTCTGCAACGTCTGATAGATGCTCTCCCGTAGGGACGCGATTCATCGCGTCCTGGTGCCACGCGTCCGGCCCCGGCGCGATGATCACCTTCAGGAATCGATCGGATACTCAATCCGTTAAGTGCCGAATATCATGCACCGCCGATTTATCGGCCTCGGTCGGATGCCGTTCAATCATCATCGCGCCCCTACGCACCTGTCCGTCTTCATTTGTTAATCTGCATTATCGGCAGCGGGTTGTCAATGCGCTCCACGGGCCGATAAATCATTAATTATCAGAGGCGGTGCGCACGATAAATCGGCGCCTACGATTTATCCGATCCTGGTTGTTAAAGTTCATTATGGAAAGTGAGTCGACATATTAGATGAAGGTGAAGAAGTCACCAGGAACTCCGCGCCCATCAAATGTAGCCACTCGCGCGAACCAGCCCCGCGACAGCTTGCCCTGGCGCTCATTGGAGCAGCAGGTGGTGCGCCTGCAAAAGCAAATCGCACAGGCTGCTCAGCGTGGTGACAAACAGGCTGTGTACGACTTGCAGCAGCGCTTGATGGAATCGGAGGCGGCTCGCCTGTTAGCAGTGCGCCGCGCCGCTGAGGAGAACCAGGGCAAAAACACTGCCGGAGTGGATGGCGTCAAATCGCTCGGCCCCAATCAGCGACTGACAATGGCATCGGCCATCCACCCCAAATACTGGAGCTACCAGCCTTTCATGCCGGTACGACGGGTGTGGGTTCCCAAGCCAGGAACAATAGAACGACGTCCGCTCGCCATCCTGTCCATGATTGACCGATGCAAGCAAGCACTGGTGAAACTGGCGCTCGAACCGGAATGGGAGGTAAGATTTGAGCCGCATAGTTACGGCTTTCGTCCTGGGCGCGGCGCGCATGACGCGATCGCCGCCATTGTCGTGGCGATTGAACGCCAACCAATGTTCGTGTTCGACGCCGATATTGCCGAGGCATTTGACCATGTCAACCAGGCAGTGGTTCTTGACAGGTTGCAGACCGCTCCCGCGCTCAGGCAGGTTATTAGCGCCTGGCTCACAGCGGGAGTCATTGATGGCGATACCTGGTTCCCCAGCGAAACAGGTATTGCACAGGGCGGCGTGCTCTCGCCCTTGTTGATGAACGTCGCCCTGCATGGCATGGAAGCGGTAGCCACAGAAGGCACTCATCTCCGCCTGCCTGACGGCGCAGCCGTAGCACGCAGTGCGTTGGCAGGCGGAACAAGAGACCCTTCCACAGAAGATGCGCCTTCCGGGTACGCCGGGGAGCAGCCGCTGCTGGTGCGCTACGCCGATGATTTCGTGATATTGCATCCTGATCTCAAAGAACTACAGCAGTCGGTAAGACGTGTCAGGCGCTGGTTAGCACGCATGGGATTACATCTGCATGCTGAAAAAACGCGCATCACGCATACCCTTGTGCCTTATCAAGGACAGGTCGGCTTTGATTTCCTGGGCTTCAATATCCGCCAGGAGCGATCGTCCAGGGTAGGGGCGACCCTGGCGGTCGCCCTGGATGGTAAGGTCAAGACCATCATCACTCCCAGCCAGGAAGCGAGCAAACGCCACGCAGCTGCCATCGAGCAGCGGCTGCGACAGTTGCAGACCGCTTCGCAGGCCCAGGTCATTAAGGAACTGAATCCGCTGATCATAGGATGGGTCGCCTACTACAACGGCGTTGTCCCGGCAGGCATTATGGACCGCTACGATGATCTACTGGAGCAGCGCCTCCTGCAGTGGGCGAGTAAGCGCCATCCCGGCAAAGCGCGGGACTGGCTGCTCAGCCGCTACTGGCAGCGCGCCGGAAACCAGCGGCGGGTCTTTGCTACCCCCGAAGGCGAGCAATTGCGTGCGTACCGGCAAACCAGCATTCTGAAAGGATAATGGTATCCCAGAAAGGCAGCCAATGAACGATACATCACAGCTAGACCTGATCCCGATCTCCTCGCTCAACGCGCTGGAATACTGCCCGCGCAGCTTTTACTACCAGGTTGTGCAGGGCGAGACGATGGTCAACGAATTCGTACTGGAAGGGCAGTTGGCCCACCAGCGCGTGCACCAGGCAGGAACGCGCGTCACAGAGGAAGGAGTGATCGAGACAACCCGCCTGTATCTTTACAGCGAAACACTGCACCTGACGGGATTTGCTGACGTGATCGAGGAGCGTGCAGGCGTGCTTATTCCCGTCGAGTACAAGCATGGACACCAGGGCAACTGGCTCAATGAGCATATCCAGCTCTGCGCACAGGCGCTGTGCCTGGAAGAGCGCTTGCCCGGCAGAGCGCCGATTGCCTATGGCTACATCCATTCTGTCGGGTCGCAACGTCGGGTTAAGGTGCCATTCACACAACAGTTGCGAGCCAGGACGCGCGCGGCAATCGCTCAAGCCTTCCAGGTAGCGGCCCGCGAGGTGCCCCCGCCGCCACTCACAGGCAAACTCGCCGCGCGCTGCCCGCCTTGCAGCCTGCTGCCCATCTGCCTGCCGGAAGAAGTGAAATTACTACGATCCATGTAGGGGGTAATAAGGATATTACTATGCCAACACTTTACCTGACGGAAGAATATTCATTGGTGCGCCGTGAGACCGAGAATATGCTGCTGGTAGAAGTTCCGGCCAGGCAGGCCAAAGATGGCGTCAAGGCCACACCGGCACGCAGCGAGCGTATTCCCTTGATCAAGATCGATGAAGTAATCGTGCTGGGAGAGATTACACTGACCGCCTCGGCTCTGCATCTATTGCTGGAACACGAGATCGAGATCACCTTTTTGGGGCGCTACGGACAGTTCAAGGGCCGCTTATCGCCCCCGTTTTCCAAGAACGCGATACTACGCATGGCGCAGTTCCGTGCGCACCAGGACATGGCGAAACGCTGCGAGCTGGCGCGGCGCTTCGTGATCGGCAAACTGGCGAATCAGCGCCAGAGATTACTGCGGTACAATCGCGCACAAGCTGATCTGGTAGTGAGCCAGGCCATCGACCAGCTCGCCGTCGCAATGAAGACCCTGGAAGCGCTGACGATCCCGCACGTTTTTCCAGCACGCGCAGTAGCAAGCGGGGATCACCGTGTGGAAGGCACACCGTTGGAGACGATCCTGGGAATCGAGGGGGCAGGCAGCGCGGCTTACTTCAACTGCTTCGGCAAGCTGATCTCTGATCCCAGGCAATGGCCTTTTCCTGGGCGAGTGAAGCGACCTCCTACTGATCCGGTCAACTCCCTTCTGAGCTTTGGGTACTCGCTGCTGACCAACAAGGTGGCCAGCGCGGTCCAACTGGTGGGTTTCGATCACTTTGTAGGTTACCTGCACAGTTCTTTCTATGGCCGCCCGGCCCTGGCGTTAGACCTCATGGAAGAATTCCGGCCGGTGATTGTGGACTCGGTCGTGCTCAACATACTGAACCACCGGATACTCACTTCCACCGATTTCGTGGTCGAACTAGGGGCCTATCGTCTGAAGCAAGAGAAACGCACGGTCTTCTTTACGAAACTGGAGGAGCGCTTGAATGAAGAGGTCAGCCACCCGATCTTTGGCTACAAAACGACGTATCGGCGCTGTCTCGAGTTGCAAGTGCGTTTGCTCGCTAAATTTTTAACGGGGGAAATTAACGATTACCCACCCTTTCTCGCCAGGTAGGAAAGATGAGCAGCAAAGCGCGAAGACGCTACAGCGAGACCAGTTGTTATGTGATCGCGTATGATATTCCCGATGATCGCAGGCGAACGAAAGTGCATCAAATTCTGATCGGCTTCGGCAAGTGGACCCAGTATTCGTTGTTTGAGTGCTTTCTCAACAAGAAAGAATTGGTGCTGTTACAGGCAAAGCTCGCCAACCATCTAGTGGCGAGAGAAGACAGCGTGCGCTTCTATCACTTATGCGCAAACTGCGTCGAGAAGGTCGAGACGATCGGCGGTCCTCCCCCAGCAGAAGCGGTGTTGTTCATAGTATAGCAGAGCTTATCGCGGGTCGCAGGAACTGTCTCGCTGAGCGTGGACCCGCGCATGGCTCTAGAAGACGATTGACATGTAAACAGGTTAGAGGTTGTCCGCAATAGGGAGCCAAATCGCCTCCAAAAAGCATCCCGCGGGGTGCGGTTCATTTTTTTGCACGAGCTTCCCCGGTGCTGGCCGAAGGAGAAGTAGGACGCCTGAGAAACGGTTGGCGCCAGGAATAGCCAGCACCAAGATGACGAACTGGTGGCTGTGGGTTAGCAGCCGCCACAGGCTCGAGGGCCCCGCTCGGCAGGTGCGTCAGCCGCGCGAGGCGCGCGGTGCAGCCGACCAGCGTCCAAGACGCCTGGGTCAGTCGCTGGCCGCTGTCGGCTTGCCGTTGACGAGTGCGCTGCGCTTGTCGCTGGGTCACGGCTGCTGCCCAGGTCTCGTGCCAGCGCCGATTGCACACCGCGTTGCGCAGCACCAGCATGGGATTGACGTTCTCGCGCTCCCAGCGCATGCCCGCCCCTTTTAAGCGGGCTTCGACGACCACCTTATTGGCACTTTCCACACTGCCCGACCCAATCGGCCAGCCCGCTTGCTGATAGGTGGGATACTGCAGGTGTGCTTCCCGCTTCTGCAAATAGGCCAGTTTCTCCTGGATGGTGGGACTGGGATACCGAGCGGCCAACCAACGGAGGTGCTTCAGCACGCGCTGGGGTCCCTGGTGCTTGAGCCGATGCAGCACGCCCTCCAACCACTTGCCGGGCAGCCTGCCGCCAGCGTCCTGCACCGCCTGCCCGATTTCATTGACGTATTCAGCGGCATGCGCAAAGTCGAGGATGCGCACCGCATCGGCGCGGTGGTAGTCCACCAGTCCTTGCAGCCACTCCGCCCCATCTTGCACGGCGCACACTTCCGTCGCCCGTTCCAGCCCGCGCCGCTGCGTTTCGACCAGGGCGGCTTGCTCAAAGCTCGTGGCCTCACTCAGGCGTGAGAAGTACGAGAGGTGCTGCGTGCACACCTCCCCGCGCGTCGTGCGTGTCACCTCGCCCAAGGCCAGGGTCTTGACTTCGACCCACTCGCCGGCCACCAAGTGGACAAAGGCGCCATCCCCACTGAGCGCTTGCTTGTCTGCCCCAGCAGGCGGCTTTGGCATCTCCTGTTTGAGGCGCTCCTCTTCCTGCTCGCACACGGCCAGCTGCGCCTCCCCGCTCGCCAGCGTGGCCCGCCGGGCCGTCGCCTTGCTGACTTGCACGCCCAGCAGGTCCTCGAGCAACTCCTGGGCAGCCTCAAATGACATCCAACTGGCTAGCCGCACCAACGTTTCCTCCGCACGCGGCGTCACTCCTGCGCTCACCAGTCCTAACTGCTCATCCAGGGGGAAAAAAGCCCACCCCACAGCTCGGGCAGGTGCCATACGTGCGGGTCAGCTTGACCGCTTCCCCTCCGGTCGTTTGCAGATAGCGCGTCTGCTCCCCGCGCGCCCACAGCGGCGTGCCGCAGGTCGCACACTTCGGACGCTCCTCCTCGGGGAGCTCACTCCAGTCCTCGTCCTCCCCCAGCAGCACCAAGTCCTGGAGCAGTTGGGCTCGCAACTGGTTGATCTGTGCATCCACCGCCGCTTCGATCTCGGCCCACGTCGCGCGTGGGTGCTCTTTGCGCCACTGCGTCATCCCCAACACGTCTTGTAGTCCGGCGCTCACCCGCTGCATCTGTTCACTCCGCTCGCGTTTGTTCTTCTTGGCTTTCATGCTTTCATCTCTCTCCCTCTTCAGGTTTTCCTCTAGTGTATCACCTCCCGCCTTCGTGCAAAAAAATGAACCGCACCCCATCCCGCATTCAGCTTGCTTTTTTTGGCTTCTCATGCTATATTAGAAGCACAGCAGGCTAAATGGCCTGGGGAGCCCGTTTGGGATTGAAACAATTGCTGCTCCGCTACCATACGTGGGTACGGCATATGGCTAAATGGCCTGGGGAGCCCGTTTGGGGATTGAAACTAGCTCAACTCAATAGGGATGCCTTGCTCGGTCATGCGGCTAAATGGCCTGGGGAGCCCGTTTGAGGGTCGGAAGTATTCTGGGAGTAGAACGGGCTTAATCCTTGCAGTATTTGGAGAGTAGCCCGTTTTGCATCTCGTGCCGTTCTTTCCTGCACCCCTTGAGGCACTTCTGTCTCTTGGCTTGCCTCTGCTTCCTCACCTCAACGCCTTGCAGGCCCCTGTCACGTCTCCACCAGCGCTGATTCTTCCGCCGGCAGGCAACGCGAGCGACCCTTGCCACGTGGTGACAGGGTGCTGAGCGGATCAGCCCGGCGCGTCCGGCCAGCCGACCGTTAGGCGAGCATCTTCACCGGCGAAGTGAGCAAGGAGGCGTTGAGCTCGCGTACCCGGCGCAAGGCCCGGGCATTGATCAGCAGGTAGGTCAGCGTGTTGAGGTTGCGGATGGAGTCGCCATTACGTACTTTGGGGCGCTTGAGGCCGAGCTCTTTCGATTGGCTGTTGAGGCGTTCGGTGCTGGTGCGCTGGTCGTAGACGGCGTGATAGAGCGGGGAGTCGCGATCCAGCGTGACGCGCATCTGCCCACCGCGTTCCCAGTTGAGGTCTTTGACACAGCCTTTGCCTTTGGCAAACTGGGCGTGATCGCAGCTCTGGCCGGTGACGGCCGGAAACAGCAGCGGGCAGCGAAAGCGTTGGGAGCAGTAGCCGTAGGTGTGGGAGAACTGGTAGGTGGGATGCATGCGCCAGCCACGCTCACACAGTGGCACGCCATCAGGAGCGCGGCGGCTTTCGGGATGACCGTGGGTGTTGAGGGGGATGGCGGCCATGCCGTGCCGATGCGCCAGCACTTCGTACACATACCAGGCATCGAAGGCCGCATCGGCGGCTAGATGCGTGGGAAAGAAGCCCAGGGTGGCGACCGTGCGGATGTAGAGGGGAAAGAAGTAGGTGATGTCGTTTTCATTGAAGGGTTGGGTGTACTCGGCTAGCACGACATCGCCGTAGACCGGGTCGGTGGCACTCACCACCCCGGAGCCGTAGCCCCACAGGTACTCTTTCTCTTCCTTCTTCGAGCCATCGCTCTGTTCCTTATTCGTCGAGCGTTTGACCCCCACCTTGCAATCGGGGTCGCCTGTGGGTTGGTGCGCTTTGTCGTAGCGGTCGGTGACGTAAGCGCGCGGGTTATTTTCCTGCACCCAGGCATAGATGTGCGTCACATCGAAGGCGATCACTTCCCCCAGGCCGGGATATCCTCGCGCAAGTCGCTGACGGTGGCGGCCAGCAAGGCTTGCAGCACCGGCTGGGGCAGGCGGCGTTGTTGTTCGCGCAACCAGCGTGCGCTGGGCACGGTGCGCGCCACATCAAAGCCATAGGGCTGGGTGTAATCGAGCACCGGACGAAAGCCCAGTTCCAGCACGAGCAGGGGGTGTTCGAGTAGGAAGCGGCGCAGTTGCGTGCAGGACGGCAAGCCTTCCTGGAGTTTGAGCAGCAGCGCTTTGACATAAGCACTGAGCGGGTGTGGGCGTCTGCCCGGCTGCCAGGGGTCAGGGGTCACTCGGGTACGACCCGCCAGTCGAAGAGAGCAAAGAAGACTCGATAGCGCTGCACGACGGGATCATGTGCCAGCAGCAGGCTCAGCGTGCGCTGGTCAAACGTCTGGGATGCTGGTATAATGGACATGGCAAGCTCCTTGCAGATCTGAGTAGATTAATCAATATGAATACTCTGCCTGGGAGCTTTTCCCTTGTCAAGTCCTACTTACACCGCTTGCTTGTTAGGAATTAGTTCCGACCCTCGCTCGCGGGTTTGAAACATCATTCGCCTGACCTCAAGCGACTTATAGACACCCGGCTAAAGAGGCGGCTTCCCGCTCGCGGGTTTGAAACGAACTGGCTCAGATGAGATTGCACGATTCTCAGTGCTTGGCTAAAGAGGCGGCTTCCCGCTCGCGGGTTTGAAACGTGGCGTGACATCTACCTTACTATTCGCTCGCTTGAACGGCTAAAGAGGCGGCTTCCCGCTCGCGGGTTTGAAACCCAATGGTGCACTACAGTGGCACTTCTTTGAGCCCAGGAAGTCACCATCCCCCCTCGACTCCCAAGCAAGCGAGCTGCTACTTGAGATAGGCTTGCAGAGCCCCAGCCGCCTGCTCCAAGACCGCCATGGTCAGGTCCTGGCTGGGTGCCAGACGCTGGATGCGGACGTGGTTGCGGATGTGGCGATGGGCGCGCCAGGCACCGGTGGGCACGCGTGCCTCATGATGGGCCGAGAAGTGGCCGGCTTTGCCCACAAAACGAAATGAGGACTGTTCGGCCACCCAGGCAAACCACTCCGGCGTCTCTAGCTCAAAGGGCAGGATGCCCTGCTTGGGACAGATCACCACATAGCGTCCCTCCGAGACATACTCCACGCGTGGGATGACGTGCACCGGCTTGCGGGGCGTCTTGGCAGCGGCACGAGCGCGGGGAGCGGGGCGAGCTGGCGGGGAGGAACGCCTGCGCGGCTGGGCGGCCGGAGCCGGGCTGACGGGCGCAGGCGCCTGCTGCTCGAGCAGGCGGGTGAGCTCCGCCACCTGCTGCTGCACGGCCTCCAGTTGGCTCTGCACGGCGTCCAGCCGTTCGGGCAGGGCCAGCAGTGCCGCCGGCAGCGGCGGCATCTCGCTGGGCAGGGGAGTCAGGCGGCGCTGGTGGCGCTGGGCCAGCAGGTGTAACTGCTCGCTGCTCAGCCCTTTTTTGCGCGCATCCGCCGGATGGGGCTGCAGGGCCAGCCCTTCCTCAGCCAGCCAGCGATGCAGTGTTTTGGCATCGATGCCCAGGCGACGAGCCGCCTCGGCCATAGGCACAATGGTCATGGGATCACTCCTTTCGTATGGAACGGACAACACGCACGAGCGCCCGCCGGGCGATCTCCCCGGAAAACTCCCCGGAAAGTTCCCCGGAAAACTCCCGGGAATCTTCCCAGGAGTTTTCCGGGGACAGCTTGGGAGCTCGACAACGAGGCTTAGCCGACTTTGGCGCGCCGGCGGCGATGATAGTAGCCGGCCCAATACTGATGGGTGCGCCGCCACCACGACCAGTGACAGATCAGGGGCGCCGAACTCGGTGCCAGGAAGAACAGGTGGGCCAGCAGGTGACGGGCTTCGGAGGGGGTCAAGGGGATGAGTGGGACGCCGGCCGGAGGCGCCGCTGGGCTGGCCGCAGCCGCCAGGGGAGTCTGGACGGTGAGACTGACCAGGAAGGCCGCGGCCAGCAGCACGAGCGTCAGATGGCGGTACCAGCCCAGGTAACTGCGCACCTCATAGTGGTCCAGGCCCAGGTCTTTGCTGGCTTGCAGGTCCTCTTCGATGCGCCAGCGGGCCCCGATGGCCTGCACCATGGTGGGCAGCGGCGTGTCGGGGGGCGCCCAGACCAGGTAATAGGCCAGCTCGTCCAGGTCGTCCAGGCAGCGCCGGATCACGAGCCAGTGACGGCCATCCACCGTACCCCCCTGCGCGACGGGCAGGCGCGCCCAGTCAAAGAGGCGCTCGCCTTTGGTGCCCAAGCTCTGGGAGAGCCGCTGCCAATCTCGCGCACGCAGGGCCTGCTGAGCCAGGCTGGCCACATCACCGAGCTGGAGGCCGGTGCGGGTCTGCACACCGACGACTTCGGTGCAGGGTACCGCCAGGGCATACGAGAAGCCCTGCTGCTCCAGGAAGCGGCGCAGCTCAGGACTGTGGCCGTAGACGGTATCGGCCACCACCCAGCCGATGGGCAGCCCGGCCGCCTGCGTGCGCTCGATCATCTGGCAGCCCAGTTCGGGTTTGGTCTGAAACGTGACGGACTCCGGGATGTGGGCCGCCTGCCTGCGGGTGGGATCAGCGCACCAGTCCTCCGGCAGGTATAACTCACGATCGATGAGCGCATGGCCCCGCGCCGTGACGTAGGAGAGGAAGACGCCCACCTGGCAATTTTCCACCCGTCCCGTCCCGCCACAGTACTGGGAGCCGACCCCGGCCGAGTGGCGCCCGCGTTTGGGAAAGCCGCTTTCATCGAGCACCAGCACCGGGAAGGGCGCCGCGTCCGCGTGCCCCGCGTCCGAGGGGAGCAACGTCTGGCGGACCAGGCGGCGCAGTTCATCACGCACGGCGTCCTGATCCCAGACGGCGCGCGAAAGCAGGCGTTGCATGCCGTAGGGGTGGGCCTCGCGGGCCTGCTCAGCGAGCTGCCAGCCATTTTTGCGCGGCACGTCGCTCAGCACGGCTTGCAGGTAGCGCAGGGCCTGCTGGTGGACTTCGGGACGCGCGAAGTGCGGACGCAGCCGCGCATGCAGCGCGCGCAAACGCTCGTACCAGGCGCTGATCTGCCCGAGCGTGGGGGCGGCTTGCGTGGATGTGGTATGCTGGGAGTGCTTCATGCGGCTCTCCTTTCCGATGGACGAGGCAACGCAGAAGAGATTGCACTTCTAGCATGTCACCTCGGAGCGAGACTGGCACGAAGTTCTTTTCCGTTGCGGGGAAGATTCCGGGGACTTTTCCCCCTTTTTAAGGGTACCGGATCTGCTCACTTGAAGCAGAGGATTTCATCGGACTTTTCCCGGGAGTTTTCCTCCCTTTCGAAGTGCCACTGTAGTGGTGATTTTGCTCAGGAATGTGTGCCCCTGGAAGGGGCTAAATGGCCTGGGGAGCCCGTTTGAGGGTCGGAAGTATTCTGGCAGTCGAATCAGGACAGTCCTTACAGTGTTTGAAGACTTGCACGTTCTGCCTCTCCTGCCGCTTTTTCCCACCTCCCTTGCGGCGTTTCGGCCTCTGGGATTGGCCCTCCTTCCCCTGACCGACTCGTGCAGATCCCTGTGAGGGGCCAACAAGCCTCACCGGTGTTGTTTGAAGGCAGCGCGAGCGATCCTGGCCACTGGGTGGCAGGTGCTGCGTGGATCAGCCCGGCTCCTCAGGCCGGCCGCGCCTTAGGCGACCATCTTCCCGGGTGGAGTGAGCAAAGACGCATTGAGCTCGCGCATGCGGCGCAAGGCTTTGGCGTTGATGACCAAGTAGGTCAGGGTATTCAAATTGCGGATCGAGTCGATCTGCCGCACTTTGGGGCGCTTGAGGCCTAGCTCTTTGGACTGGCTGTTGATGCGCTCAGTGCTGGTACGCTGATCATAGACGGCGTGATAGAGCGGCCCGTCGCGCGATCCAGCGTGACGCGCATACTCCGCCCGTGTCGTCTTTGTAAGGGCATGGGCAGAGTGGTGAGATGGTGGAACCCTGGCAGTCCTTACCCAGGTAGGTTTTTTGTCGGATGTCCGTTCATTGTGGGCGTGTGCCTCGTCCCTCGGGTTACCTCATCGTGACCATGGCAAGCGTCTGCCTGCTTCCCCAGGTCGTGTAGAGGCAGGGGCGGCGGCGAGGGGTGTGGGGCCCCTTGCGGGTGCCTTGCCTGCTCTCCCATGGGCCGGATATCCCTGAGATGAAGGCGACCATGTGTGGGGCCCCTTGCGGGTGCCTTGCCTGCTCTCCGCCTCGCTGGCCCTATCTCAGATAAACCTACCCGTGTAAGCCCTTGCGCTCGCCCTCCCCCTCTTTCGTGTCCACGTTATTTCGTTCCAGGCCATCGCTTCACTCGCCGCAAGCCTGCCGCGGCGAACATCCTGGAAATTTACCGCTCATTTTGAGCGGTAAATGATCATCGGTACCTGCCTGAAGCCGCTTCTCAGGCGGATTTAGCGGGCCCAAAAAATTCTTTCTGGAACGCCGGTATTTTTTACAAGTCCTCTCCCGTCAGCCACAAAACTGCCAGCAGGATCGTCATTAGTGGAGAGACAGTTGCCTTCCGCTTATGGGAGGTAAAGAATTCTCTCGTCCCCCCATGCTCCTTCCCACTCCCATTGGTGCTCCACTTCACCTTGAAGAGCTTCAGGTGCAGGATGCACAGAACAGCGCATTTGCATGCTGTAGCGGCCGGCATCTCGCACGGCACAGCGGATTTGCAACAGGTACTTGCCCCATGGCACGGGGCCCACGCCATATGTCGCACCGACGCGCCGCAGCGCTTGCGGAAGTACAGGAGCAACCTTAATCATGCCTGCTTCTTCCTCGTAGAGTCCCAGGAGATGGCGTAAGAGCAGGTAGACGCTGGCGGCTCCCCAGCCATAACCCTCTATGCCTGAGTTGACGTAATCGGTCGCGCCCCATTTGCCCGAGGTGACCAGGCGGCGGTTTTCGCGAGTGATGCCTGGGATGTTGCCGTATTCGTCAGGCGCGCGGCTGTCGATGCTGCGGTAGGACGCGTCGATGAAGCGGTAGGCCAGTTCGGCAGCCTCGCCGGGCATACGGGCGACTCTGGCCGCTTCTGCGACCGTCATGATGATGGGCGGCCAGCTCAGCGGTCGCCAGTAGGGATTGTTGCTGGGCGGCTGCGCCAGGGCTGGGCGCAGTTGCTCGATGTGTTCCCAGCCTGCTACACCGCAGAAGACGGGAGCGAGGTGCATGGCGTCCTGCTCGGTTGACCATTCCCGCGCCACAGCATCGTAATCGCGGAACCAGCCCCCCTGCCACATCTGGCGGGTCTTCACGCTGAACTCATCGGCGATTTGTTGCCACCACGCAGCCTCGACGGCAAAGTCGATGGAAGGCTCGCTGCCGGCTGTTTGCTCCTGTCCAAGCAGGTTTGCCCAGCGAGCGAGGATGGTTGCAGCCTGCGCCATACTTGCCTGCAAGTCCACCGGGCGGACGTGCTGGATGATCGAGCCGCCGGTCTGCTGCGGGCCGAAGCGGGTGGAAACGTCCTGCCCGCTTTCCCACGAGCAGGCGTAGCCCAACCAGCCCGCTGCATCGCGGCGATAATCCAGCCACCAGCGCAGGTAGGCTGCCGCTTTCGGGTAGAGCCGGCGCAGCCAGCGCAGATCACCTGTCCTGCGCACGATCTGGTCGCAACACCACAGGGGAAAACCCCAGGCAGGGGCTGTGCCGCACACCTGCCCATCATCGGCGACCATGTTATAGCTGCCATCCTCGCGCATACAAGGGAGATTCGGACGGGGCGCCGACTCAAAATGCCCCAGGATGACTTCCGCCGCTAATTCAGGATCGGCATAGCTGAGGAAGAGGGTATCCATGGCGGCCTCGGCCAGCACCAGGCGCGGGGCCTGTATTTGCATCCCATCGAAAACGTGATGGATGAGGCCCGCGGGGGGACGCATGACCATGCGCAGGGTCTCCAGGTCATACACCAGGCCACGTCGCCAGTTGTCTGGCCAGTCGCCGGAGAGTTGGGGGGCACGGCTCCAGAACGCTTCATCGCTGGCCTGGTGTGCGGCCTCCGCAGGCCCAATCCCTTCAATGCCCTCTGCCCAATGCTGGTACGACTGCTCTTGCGAAACGCCTCGCGCCAGGACTACATTCAACATGCGCTTAGATGGTGCGGCACCATCGCCGCCCAACATGATGGTACATGGCAAAATAACGGTACGGACCTGCCATCCTGTGCTTTCCTCGTGCTCCGTGATATTGGGAGGGGGGATCGAAACTCCGTGCGCCCAGATCGCGGCATCTTCAAGGGCAATCACATAGCCCATTTCACCAAAGCTAAGTTCCCCGCCATCAGAGAAACGCGCGCCATGCACGAAGACATCACCCTCGCTAGCGATGCCAAGCATAGCTACCCCTTCCGCCGGTCCGTTTATGGCATACAGGCCATGCTCCCAGAGACGACTCGTATGCGGATTGTGCGTGTGCTCATGCATGATGTAACAGGTCACAGGGAAGGGCTGCTCAGCAGTCGTCGAAACCGTCAGGACACAGCCCAGGGCGTGTTCATCAACGAGAAAATATCGAGCGGTAAGCGTCAAATGATGTTTGGGGACCGTGCAGGTATATTCAAAGCGATTTTTCGTATGCACAGTGCTGGCAATCGCGCAGCCGTGACGTTTGAAATCCGCGGGGGTGATCAAGATCGTCTTGCCTATCTTCAGGCCAATGGACAGGTGCGCGGTATATTGGAACTGGTTGTTGACGTAGCTTCCCAGGTTGGGCACATGCCAGCCCATACCCAGTGGGGCCCGTGAACGCAGTACGCCACTGGGGTCGATCTTCCAACTATGATAGGGATTGTCCAGGTAGCCGTACGGCGTGAAATCGTCGTGGGGGACCATCATCCATACCTCTTTCTCTCTGTAATCGTCGTGCTTGGGCCAGTTAAAGCGGGCCCTTTCCCCAAACTGCATGAGCAGAGCACAACTGTCCAGGCTCCATTTCCAGTTGCATCATACTACAACAGGCAGGGCTACAGCATGTATCTCGCTTGTACGACGCAGAAGTGGCACTGGGATGGTGGGCGTTAGAAGGTTGGTTCTTTGTAGAGGCAGGGGCGGCTGAGAGGGGTGCGGGGCCCCTTGCGGGTGCCTTTCGGGCCTCTCCGCCTCGCTGGCCCGTTCTCGATGCGATTTGCCTATAGTATCACAGGAGGCTGGCAACTGGCTCTGGTTGATTTATGGCAGCCTCGCGACGAAATTCAATTGCACGCATATATACCTGTACAATATCCCCTACTTTAGATGCCCATGTCTGATCCCATACAGTGCCTGCGATAAATCGACGTTCGTCCTCAGACTGCCCACATGATAGCTGTTCCGAAATTGCGTCAGCAAGGTCCGCTGCATACCTTCCCTCATCGTTGGGATCGGGATGTTCTGTCTCGAGTAGATCGAGCGGTCTGACCAGCCTGGCCAATCCTTTTTCGCGTAGAGCCTGGGGTACAAAAAACTTCGGACCACCCCTGTCTGCCGCTACACAGCGTAAACCGCAAGCCAGAGCCTCCAGTAGAACGAGGCCAAAGGGTTCATCTATGGAAGGCAATACGAAAACATCTGCTCTGTTCATCAAAGGACCTACGTAGTGATAGGGTATCTTACCTGGCAGCAAAACTTTCTTGCTTAAACCCAGATCACTCACCAGTCTTTCCAGGCTCGCCCGCACCTCCCTTGAGCCTTCTCCTACGATTAAAGTGAGTACGCCATCCTGCTCTTTTTCGTTGTACATCTTCGCCGCACGAATGAGGTAAGGAAGTCCTTTAAATTCAGCGAATTTGCCAACGTATAAAACTAGCTTGTTCCATGGAGGGAGATCTTTATAACGAGCAAGGATACCTCGAAGAATATCATTTCCACAATCGCGCGGCAGCACTTGAAACAAGTCTTGATTATAGCCGTTTCCTATAAGGTTCACCTTCCCGGGTGCAACTCCAAAATCGCTTACCGAGGCCTCGGCCGTATCACTCGATATCGGCATAACCGCGTCGAGGCTTTGCACGCCTGGAAGCACCTGTGGCTTGAAACTCGGGCTGTCTACTAGAAGCTTGCAGTCAGTACCGTGCGACGTAGCCACGATGGGTATCCCAGGAACTGCTTCACGCGCTATGCCTGGCAGCAGCCAGAGATGATTGACATGCATAACATCGGGACGAACTCTCTCGGCAACACTTCGTATTTTGGCGATCCAGGCATTACGATACTCGTTTAAATTGCTCTCAGACAGTTCGCGAAATGGCAGGTGCAGGTATGGCATATCCAGGGACATGCCCGGAATGGGGAAGCTGATGTCCGCACTAGCGGAGTTTTCATTATTGTCGAAAATCATGGTATAAATTTGATCATTCGCAAGGCCGGGGAAATCAATGGTCGATAATGGCCGATAGTGGGCAGCCAGGAGATAAGGCCGATGCCCAAGTTTCTGAAGTTCAGCCACCACTTCGCGCAGGTACACTCCGCTTCCCGTCTCGGATGGCTGCTGGCTCAGCACAATGAGAACTCGTAACGAGTGCGCTGGGGTAGATGGTGTTGTCTCAACGGAGGGTGGCTCCTCAAGAGCATGATCTGCCAATTGCGATGATGAGGTGTTGTTCGATGATGAGGGTTCATTCCATAATCTAGTTGTCGATAAGGATCTTGCATGAGTCATCGCTAATCATTTCTCCAATAATAGCGCTATAAATCAACCCCGCATCCTGAAGCTCTTTGACAAACGGCTCCGCACGATCTTCTTCAATCGCAATCAAAAGCCCTCCAGAGCTTTCAGGACAAAAAAGAATAGGCCAGTTAACATTTATCCCTTCAACGGTAGAGGCTTTGTCGGGATAATAGTATTTAATATTTTCATCCAGGCGTACCGGGGTAATGCTTTTCTCGAACAATCTCAATGTGCCCGGCAGCATTGGAACATGTTTGGTGTAGAGACGAACTCCTACCCTGCTGGCAAGCGCCATATTAGACAAATGCCCTACCAGGCCAAAGCCCGTCACATCCGTACAGGCTTTAGCCTGATACTTGATCATAAGCTTTGAGGCGGTGTCATTCAGCCATTTCATGGATTTCACCGCCACTTCAAGTTCTTCTTCCCCCAGAGCAGCCCCGGGCAGTTCTAAATTTGAAAATTTTATTGCCGTCGAGATGATGCCTGAGCCAATTGGCTTGGTTAACACCAGTTTGTTACCGGCACGTGCTCCGCTCAAAGGCACCATGCTAGTATGCTCGATCAATCCGGTCACGGCAAAGCCAACCAGTGGTTCAGAGGTGGAGATCGTGTGGCCGCCCAGGAGTGCTACGCCGGCTTCGCTGAGCCTGGTAGAGGCTCCGGCAAGGATATCCTCGATATATGGCATTACTTTAGGCGGCAAGCCTAAGAAGCTCAACGCCGTAATCGGAGTTCCACCCTTCGCGTAGATATCGCTCAAGACGTGGGCTACGGCAATACTTCCAAACGCGAAAGGATCATCAACGACCGGGGTAATCACATCCAGGGTTTGCAGCAATAACTGGCCATTTCCAATACTGTAACACCCCACATCATCTCGTTCAGAGAGGCCTGCAATAATGTTATGGTTGCTATCAACCTTCCAGAAATCGATTAACCCCTCCAATTCGCCCGCATCAATTTTGGCCGTACACCCGACGTGGTCAGTAAGCATGGTTAGCTTTGCTTTATCTTTGATCATACATCCCCGCCTCCAATGGATAATTCCATGAATAAATCGAAAGTCCTGGCTCGCGTGGATAATAAATGAATGCCAGAACATATTCATTGATATTGTCGAAACAGACTCGAGCACCTCTATGCTAGAGGTCCACCAGGTTCATACACTGCCACTATTGAATAATTCCGCCATCCCGTTACACATAAAAAAATCTTCTAAATGCTTAAACGCTCCATCCCTCCTCTTTCCCAACCTGATTTTGTGAAGTAATAGACAATCAGAAAAGGCCTTCTACCTAAGTTGACTTTAACTATCGAAACGGCCATAAGCGTTAGATAGTAACTTGAACTGATATTCCCTTTTGGGATTCTGCTGTGGTCAAGCTGTTTCATGCGGAAGGCTTAGAATTGGGTGAGTAATGTTACGGAAGAAGCCATTGAGAAGATTTGTTTGTTTACTGCAAATCAGTTGCTCCATGCAATATAACCACATAAAGCGCTTGATTTGAATAAGTACTTTATATTCACATTGATACTATTATATTGTATGATACGTATGTCAGCACACGAACGCCAATCTAAGCTTGCTATGTCCGATAAGCGAAAAGAAATCGTCGCGCCTGGATTGAGGTATGAGATACATGGGTCAGAGACAGTCCAAGGAACAGCAACCACGACGGAGACAGATTTCCAGGACGTTCCGGATCACTCTCAGCGCTGTTATCATCCTTATTATTATTCTGGGAGCGCTCATTACCTGGTTATTGCTAACGCAAGACCTTTCAAAAGCAACGAGCCTTCTAAGCCTTATCGCCAGTATCGTAGCCATTGTGCTTGGCCCCATCACCCTCCTTTCAACTCTCCCGAGATCGACCGGCGAACATAATCCTCATACTGACCCAATGGCACACTCTGTTGCCACACAAACGCCACCACTTATCACACCATCACCATCAAAAGCGGAATTGCTACCAGCTTCAAATACGCCATCACAGGCTACTAATATATCCCAAAATGCCCCTGGTACTGCTCAGGTTATGGAGGAAGGAAACATGGCCAGACGAAAAAAATTCGATGTGTTCTTAAGCTATAGCAGCAAAGACCGAAGCTGGGTCAACCATCTCAAGGAAGCCCTTCAAAAGCAGGGATTAAAAGTGTGGCTGGACCACGATCAAATCCGCCCTGGCGATCTGTTTGCAGGTGCACTCGAACAGGGGCTGGAGGAAAGCAAAGCGGTGGCGCTCATCGTCTCGCCCGAATCGATGGAGTCGGGTTGGGTCGAAGAGGAGTATGCACGGGCGCTCAGCCTGGCACAGGGCAAGCGACAACCTCTCCAACTGATCCCTGTCATTCTGCGTAAGGCCGAATTACCGGGATTTCTCGCGAACCGTCAGTGGGTAGATTTTCGCGAAGAATCACTCTTTACTCAGAGTCTTGAACAACTCATCTGGGGTATTACTGGTAAACGACCTACAAATAGCGCCGCCCATGGGATCCCGGTCTTTCAGACCGGTTCCCCGCTTTCAAGCGAAACCTCTCTCTATATCGAGCGCAAGGCGGATCAAGAAGCACTTGCTTATTTACGGAATATGGAATACGTCTCTTTTATCGAGCCTCACCTGCAAGGGAAGACCAGTTTGATCTATCGCTTGATGAAGCAACTTGCGCCCAGGGGCTACACATTTGTGGTATGCGATCTGATGAATGAGCGCTTTCGGAAGGAGTCGGAAGAAGAGTGGTACCGTTCGCTGGGGAAATGGGTCTTGAATAACCTGAATTTTATCCCGGATGAGGCGCAGCCAGCCTTACCTACTAATAGCACCACCTGGCAACTGTTCTTAGAAGCTATTGCCAGGGCAGCCACAGCAGCAAAGCAGAAGATCGTGATTGCCCTTGATATGTTACAGGTTATCCCACCGGCTTACGCTACCCCATTCTTTACCGTCATTCGCAGTATCTATAATGAGCGCGCCATCATCCCTGTCCTTGAGCATCTGACGTTCATCACTTCCGGCGCCTTCAACCCAAAAGAGTTGATCCAAGATGTAGGAGTCTCGCAGTTCAATGTAGACCAGAGGATCGAACTGGAGGACTTCACTCTCGCTCAAGTGAGGCAACTGGTTGACAACCTCCAGTTACCTGAGGCTGTCGCTGAAACGGTCGCCAAGCGAGTCTATTATTGGACCGATGGTCAGCCCTATCTCACCCAAAGACTGTGTCTGCTCCTGACAGGGGTAGCGGAGTTAGAGCTTCTCCAGCCCCCTCAACTTATTAAAGAAGTAGATCGGCTCGCCAAACAATTATTTGCGGATCAACAGTATTTGAAGCGCTTCATTAGAATCACTGAGCAGGATCCGCAACTGTTCAAAATCGTCCAAAGCATTGCGAATGGACACAAGACGAAGTTTAACCCTGCCTTGAGTGATGAGCATTTTCGCCTGGCAAACATGTATGGGGTGATCAAAGCCGATGCCACCGGTCGGTGCCGCATTCGTAATCGTATCTGTGGACAAGCCTTGAAAGATTTTAGTACGCCCATCCATTACTGATCCCCATAGGAGTGCTCATATGAATATTCTGATGGTTGCATCTGAAGCAACTCCTTACCTGAGGACGAGTGATGTGGCGAGTGTCGTTACAAACCTCAGTACAGCATTGCGTGAAAAGGGACATGATGTCAGGATTGCCATTCCATTCTATAGCAGGAATGTGATTGATAGATCCCGCGATTTCCTCACGTGAGATCACCAGATTTGATGTGCCACTTGGAGCTTATTCACAGCAGGCAAGTGTGCAATTCCTTAGCTTCAAGCATACCCTCAATCGCCCACCTGTGTATCTCATACACAATGACTTTTACTTTGGCAGAGACAACATATATGGCTATCTTGACGACTATGAGCGTTTCATATTTTTCAGTAGAGCCGTTATAGGCATGCTGGCAAACAAAGATTTTCTAGCAGAGTCATGGTGGCCAGAGGTGATCCATGGCCATGACTGGGTTACCGGTCTATTACCGATGTGTTTGAGGCATACCTATGCAGCGTCTTTCAGTGCTCAGCCAGTACCCTACGTCTACACAATCCACAACGCCGGTTTTCCGGGTCAATTCGGTTACCGCGCTTTAAAAGTGGCAGAGCTCGAAGAGCTAGGAATGTACGAATCGTTAGGCGAAACCCCAAATACTATCAATGCCATGGCCCGCGGCATCCTGGCAGCCGATGTAGTTAATACCGTCAGCCCGCGACACGCGAAAGAGATAGAAAATGCTGAGCAGTTTCATGACCTGGCTCAGGCTTTGAAGCTAAGCCATAAGACTATTGCAGGCATACTGAACGGTCTTGACTACTCTTCTTATAACCCTGCCTTCGATGAGACGATCAGGTGCAAATTCAACCAGGACACGCTGGAGAAACGACGGGAGAATAAACAGGCGTTACAGGAAGAGCATGGGCTTAGAGTCGGCTCAGATATTCCCCTGGTTGGAATGATTAGCCGCTTGATTCCCGATAAAGGCGTCAGACTGCTAGAGGAGATCATCCCCGAGCTAGTCCATGATGGTATTCAGATTGTAATTGTAGGTATTCTGGGAGATTACAGTTCTCATGAAGCTTTTACCCGATATTCTAATGAATACCCAGAAGCCTTTAGACATGTTTTTAGCGCATTAGACGACCCGATTTCACGCAAGGTTCTCGCAGGTGCTGATATTGTTCTGGTGCCGTCGCTACGTGAGCCGTGTGGTTCGCAGCAGATGGCAGCCATGCAATACGGAGCTATACCTGTTGTGAGATGTACAGGAGGCCTGGCCGATACGGTAACTTCCTGGATGAATGAAACGAAAACGAATACAGGTAAAGGATTTCTATTTTACGAACCTACTTCTGAAAATCTCCTGCACATAATCCGCGACGCTGTGCATCTTTATCGTTCAGACCCCGAAGCCTGGCAGAACCTGCAACAGCATAATATGGGCGTTCGATTCTCGTGGAGAGATTCCGCCCAAAAATATGTCAAACTGTATCATAAAGCTATTGAAACAAGTAGAATTCGGCAGCCGGTTGAAAGAGGGGAGGCACCGGAACTTGACCAGAGCGACTTGCTGGTTAATGCGCTCTTAGAGTCAAGTGAACTCTCTACGACCATCATTGACCAGGAACAGTATCTTGTACAGGTGGCGCGCAATATTCGAGAGCTCTTAAAAAGCGATGCTGTGCTGATTTGGATATTTGATGACAGAGATCCGCGATTACTTACCCCGGTTGGCCATAGTTTTGAACGGCGTGAGGGTGAACCTCTTTTGCAATTTGATCCTCTTGTGTATAGGGATTATCCGCACCAGGAAAGTCGTGGATGGCAATACATCTTCCAGTTAAAAGCGGAGGGGGATAGCTTACCGCCGGGTAATGTAGGCTTTCTGAGCAGCCAGCTTGCCAGGCAAAGAGCCTGGGTAGCCCAACTTTCAGTTCCAATGAACGCGCATGGGGTAATGCTGGGGAAGATCGATGTTTTTTCACGTGATGTGGGACATACATTTGCCACAAGCATCAACATGCTGCGCGCATTTGCCAGCTCACTGGCTATCAATCTGGCAACGTCGCGTGCGAGCGAAGAGGCGAAAATTTTGCTCGAGGCCGATAGGAAGATGGCAAAAGCACAGCTCGTTTCAGAGGTCGCTGCTGTAGTTCTGCAATACGCAAACAGACTTACCCATGCAGATGCTGCATACCTGAGTCTTTCGACTCATCATTCCCACAATCTAGAAAATAATGCTTACAACGCTCTCGTACTTGCAGAAGGCACTCCCGATCCTACTGTTACCGCTCTAGGTCTTAGTAGGAAATATGGAAGCCAGTTGTCTTCAAGGATAGCAGAAGAAACAGGAGAGGATATCGGCACCATCACTGTTTTTAAATCCTTACCCGCGGCCTTCTCTAAGGAGGAAGAAAGCATCTTGCACTCCCTGGGGAAGCAGTCCGCCAATGCCTTGCTGGCAGCTTATCTACGCGAACAAGAAGTTCAAAATATCATCGGTCAGTTGAGAAAATTGACAAACAGTCTGGCCAGCGAGACAGATATTGATACGCTGCTCAGGAACGTCCTATCAAACATTAGCGATGCATTTCAGACGAAGCATGCATCTTTGTACTTGATCGATGAAAATAACCGGCGATTAGTTTTGCGAGCTACCAACGGCTATCCAGAGCCGTTACCAGCACAGTTACCAGGATTCTATAACTTCGACGAAGGGATAATTGGTTGGATTGCTGAAACAGGAGAAGCCCTTAAGGCAAATTCACTAGAAGAATTGCAAGCCATACCTCAATGGAAAGTAGAGCAGCAAACAGGCTGGAACGGCCACGAATCCGTTGCCTTCCTTGCTATCCCTCTCAAGGCAACCGAGCGAATAAATCAGCGTGAAAGAGTAATTGGAGTGATCAGGCTTGAAGGCAGAACTTCACAGAGTCCTTTTACCGACCAGAATTTGCTCATTGCTGAAATAATGGCTAATGTGATCGCCACGGTTATTCAGAGCAGGTTGCAAAGTAATACGCAGTTGCAGGAACTAAATATGAACTTGCAGACTCTTTCCACCGCCATGATGGGAGGCCTGGAGATGTCTGTGCTAAACCAGCGCATTGTGGAAACGATTGCCAGAGTCGTTGGAGCCGATGCCGCCTCGCTTTATCTAATCGAACCAGGCACCGATACGCTTACTATTCAGGCAGCTACCGGCTATCAAAGTGAGCTGGTCACCAAGGGGGCTTCCTATAAAGTGCAAGGGGATGGACTGACGGCATGGATTGCACGCGAGGGGAAACCGTTCAAGGCTGATAACGTAGAGGAGCTGCGCACGCATCCAAACTGGGCGGACAAATTCAATGAAAAAAAGCCCAATGCCTTTCTGGGCATTCCCCTCAAGGCGATTGCGCTGGGCGATCATGAGGAAGTCATCGGGGTGCTTAAAGTCCAGGACGTGCAACCAAGCGATCATCACCCGGAATACTACTTTACCGAGCAGGACAAGATTCTCGTTGAGATGATGGGTAATGTGATCACCACTGTCATCCAGAATACACGGCTGAGCAATGCCCGCTTGCAGGAACTGAGCACGAACCTGCAGACACTTTCCAACGCCATGGTAGGGGGCCTGGAGATGCCGGTGCTGGTCGAGCGCATTGTGGACACAATTGCCAAGGTAATCGGGGCTGATGCAGCCTCGCTTTACTTGATCGAACCAGGTACTCGAATTCTTACGATTCAGGCTGCCACCGGCTATCAAAAGGGATTAATGGCCAGGGATACCACGTATGATCTGGGGGATGAGGCAATCACTGCCTGGATCGCTCGAACGGGCCGGCCCTTTGTAGCCCACAGTGCAAACGAGTTAAAAGGTCATCCCGAATGGACAGGAAGGTACAATCCCTATCAGGAAGGGCGCGTGCCTAACGCTTTTCTGGGGCTTCCACTCAAAGGATTAGCTGCCGATGGCACCGAGGAGATCATCGGCGTACTTAAAGTAGAAGATGTGCGTCCCAGCCCAGGTCATCCAGAGCCTTACTTTACCGAGCAGGATATCATCCTCGTTGAGATGATGGGCAATGTAATTGCTACCACTGTCATCCAGAACACATGGTTGAGTAATGCCCGCTTGCAGGAACTGAACACGAACTTGCAGACGCTTTCGGCCGCCATGATGGGTGGCCTGGAGATGTCCGTGCTGGTCCAGCGCATTGTGGACCAGATTGCCAAGGTGGTGGGGGCCGATGCCGCCTCGCTCTACCTGATCGAACCAGGTACCGATATACTCTCCATTCAGGCAGCTACCGGCTATCAAAGCGGACTGGTTAGCAGGGGAGCTTCCTATACAGTTCAGGGCGAGGGAATCACAGCCTGGATCGCGCGCGAGGGAAAATCATTTAAAGCTGATAACGTGGAGGAGCTGCGCCTGCATCCAGACTGGGCGGACAAATTCAAGGAAAAGAAGCCCAATGCCTTTCTGGGCATTCCTCTCAAGGCGATCACGCAGGGTGGACGCGAGGAGGTTATCGGGGTACTCAAAGTGCAGGATGTGCGCCGCAGTCCTCATCACCCGGAGTCCTACTTTACCGAGCAGGACAGAATCCTCGTTGAGATGATGGGCAATGTCATCACCACCGTCATCCAGAATACCCGCCTCAACAGCAAAAGCACGGAGGAATTGCTTTCATACGTATTTGATAAACTCGGATCTTTCAAGCAAAGACCTTATAAAGTACTTCATCCATTTGTGAACCATCAAAATGAAGCCTTGCTGAACGCTATCGGCCAACCGCTCTTAGGGTTGCTCCCCGCTGAAGATCAGTCCAGTGAAGAACAGATCAATGCACTCGTCTACCAGTCTCAAGAGCTGCTGAGATTGGGAGCAAATCGCGAACTAATCCGTATTCTGGCAAAGCGAGGTAAAGCCGAAGTTGTAAGCCGCTGGTATGAGAACTTTTATCATCTCTACAAAAATCCCGGAACTGATCTTAATAAGATCACCCAGATACTTTCGCTTGGGCAGGTCTGGCATTCAACCATCGATACGACCAAACGGGCAAGCCGAGAAAAGCTTCTTGAGACCACCGGAACCCTTGCTACAGAGATCGCACAGGCAACAGGCGGGACAGCAAAATTGATCGAAGATAGAGGACAATGGATAGCCTATGAAATGCTGGAAGTCTTCTCCAATTCCAGCGTTCGAATACCAGAATCGCTTTACACGGTCTTCTTCATGGGGCAAGAGTGGCGAGATAAAGAAGATATGGCCTATTTTCGGCTCCTCCTGCCACATTTACAGAAGGATCGCTTCAGTATCATCAGCGTCGTCTCTTCTCTCCAGGAAGATGACCGGGCGAAATGCACGGCTGATCTGCGCCGGGAATTGGAGTTCCATGCAGTTGATTTTATCTCGCTGACGGTGCAGGATATCCTGTCTATCATTGTGGCAAAGGAGCCGCTTGACTTGTTGCTAAGCCAATTATTAAAAGGTATCAATCTATTGACCATTTCACCCTACAAGATTACGGGGCCTACCACAGAAGATATGTTCTTTGGTCGAGAGCGGGAGATACGCGAGATTACCGATCAGGCCAAATCAACGAGTTACGCGATCATCGGCGGGCGGCGGGTTGGGAAATCTTCCTTTTTATTTCGACTACATCTGAATAGTTTACCAAGAAACGGCTTTCGTACACTTTACCATGACTGTACCACTACGCCTACCTACAATGATTTCATGCAGGCTCACCCCAGTAAATGGCAACCAGAGCCTGAGCCAGGAAGTCATCTTCCAGCGACATTCCATGAACTTCTGCAATCCCCGCTAACTGACAGGCCTCTGGTGCTTCTGTTGGATGAGGCGGACAAATTGATCCCGGCGGATCAAGATGCTCATTGGCGCCTCTTCAACACTCTGCGGTCTTCGGTCAGCCTGGGACAGATGCAGGTCATCCTCTGCGGAGAAAGCAGGCTACTCGATGCGCTGAAGGCAGATAGTGGGCCGCTATTCAACTTTGTGAACGAGAGACGTCTCGGGCCACTCGACTATGCTGATGTCGAAAAGCTGGTCACACGTCCAATGGAACGCATGGGTATTACCCTGGAGGACGAGGAGGCCATTGTCAAACGCATCTGGAACTTTACTTCGGGCCATCCCAATGTCGTGCAACGTTTGTGTCATCGCTTGATCGTGCAACTGCATGCGGAAAAGACGCGTTTCATCGGATTGAACGATGTAGATGGGGTAATCAGGAATCCCAAATTTCAGGAAGAAGATTTCCTTGATACCTATATGGCACAGGCAACGCCACTAGAACGAATCATTGCCCTGTTAATGGCCATAAGTAAAGGAGACCACTCATTTCACCTGCAAGGCATCATAAAACTACTAGCTGCGCACAACCTGCAACCAGGCGTTGAAAATATCAGAGAAGCGCTGGCCCAATTGACGGAATTACGCTCCATTTTAAAGCGCGATGAGACCGGTTATACGTTCGCTGTGGAGGCCTTTCCGCGCGTGCTGCGCAATAGAGTAACTGTTGAAGATATGCTGATCGAGCTAAAAAGTGAGTATGCGCGACATCCAGCAAATGCATCAGATGCAACAGAATGGGGCGAATCATAGGCTTTATTCCTTGAATAGCGCTTCGAACTGTTTGCGGTCGAGTTGTTCGCGTTCCATGAGAGTGGCGGCCAGGTGTTCGAGCTGGTGGCGGTGTTCGAGCAGAATGCTGCGCGCCGTGGCATAGCCTTCCTGGAGGATGCGCTGCACCTCGGCATCGATGGTGGCGGCCATTGAGTAGCTGCTGGCTCTGGGGGCAGCCGGGACCTGCATGGCGTAGGTGTACTGGTATTCAGATTGCCCGGACTCCACACGACCATTGAGCATGAGGCGACCGTCGGGTCCTGCCACCAGCGTGCGGTTTTGCGGCGGGAGAGCATCCGCGTCGGCACGGCGCATATTCAGGCCGGCACCGGCGGCATCGGCGCTATAATCGGCGAAGACCACGCCGACCTGCTCGCTCATGCCCCAGCGCGTCACCATGTTGCGCGCGATGCTTGTTACCACCTGCAGGTCATTTTCCGCGCCGGTCGTCACCTGGTCGGATCCGAAGATCAGCTCTTCCGCCGCTCGCCCGCCCAGAGCGACGGCGATGCGCGTCATCAGCATCTGGCGGCTGTAGTTGTAGCGGTCTTCTTCGGCGGTGAACTGGGTGACGCCCAGGCTCTGGCCACGCGGCAGGATGGTGACGCGGTTGACGGTATCGGCCTCCGGCAGGTGGTAGGCTACCAGCGCGTGACCACCTTCGTGGAAGGCAATGATGCGCCGCTCGGTCTCGCTCATCACGATGGGACGCAGCGCGCCAAGCTGCACGCGCGCCAGCGCATCCTCGAAGCACTCGTGCGTGACCTTTTCAAGGTCGCGCCGTGCAGCGCACAAGGCCGCTTCATTGACCAGGTTGGCGAGATCGGCGCCGCTCATGCCGGTCGTCAGGCGCGAGAGTCGTTCCAGGCTTACCTCGTCTTCGAGCGGCACGCGGCGGGTGTGCACGCGCAAGATGGCTTCACGCCCCACGCGGTCGGGCAGTGAGACTGTTATATGCCGGTCGAAGCGGCCGGGGCGCAGCAGGGCCTTGTCCAGGATATCGACGCGATTTGTGGCGGCCATCACGACGATGGCTTCGCGCGCGGAAAACCCATCAAGCTCGACGAGCAACTGGTTGAGGGTCTGGTCGCGTTCATCATTGCCCATCGCCTTCACACTGCGCTTGCGACCGACCGCGTCGATCTCGTCGATAAAGACGACGCAGGGGGCGGCCTGACGGGCCTGCTTGAACAGGTCACGCACGCGGCTCGCGCCAACGCCGACGAACATTTCGACGAACTCTGACGCGCTCATGCTGAAGAATGGGACGCCGGCCTCCCCCGCGACAGCTTTCGCCAGCAGCGTTTTGCCGGTTCCAGGCGGGCCGACCAGCAGCGCGCCGCGTGGAATCCTGGCGCCCAGGCGCTCATATCGCCCAGCACTGCGTAGGAACTGCACAATTTCTTCCAGTTCCGAGCGCACCTCGTCGATGCCGGCCACGTCTTCAAATGTGACAGGTGGCTCAAGGCGCTTGTGAGGAGTGGCCGTGCCGTTCCTATTCACCCCCTCTGGAGATTGAGAGGAGGGCTTTAGCATATTGAATGAAGCCTCATTCTTTGATTTTTTTTGTTCTTTCATTTCAGTTCCCTGCTCAAAACGTCGTACTTTGCTCTTACCCATTTGCTGAAAGTGCTCATCTGCTCCGCTTGAAGCGCGTTTCGGATTGCGCGGCATCAAAAAGAAGAGCATAGCGAGGAAAATAAAGACAAAGGGAAGAAATCGCCAGAAGAGTGAGAGCAAGAGCGAAGGCTGCACAGGTGGCTGTGTCGTGACCGTGACCTGATTATTGACCAGCGTTGGGATAAGCGTGGGATCACCGGTACCCGGTACACGGGCATAGACCAGGCGCGCCGGATCAATCGTGGGACTTTGCGACGGATTAGCCCAGCTTGAACCATTGCCAAGATAGCGACTGAAGGCTGCGAAGTCGGCTGCACGCTGGGAAGCAGTGATGGCAGGCCGCCTGGCCGCGCTATTCGTCGATTGCGTGAGCGGGTTGATCAACAGCCCATGCAGATCGCTCCCACGAATAGTGACTGCCAGCATGTTCCCGGACTTCACCTGCGCAACGAAAGTGCTGTAAGTGATAGTCGTCTCACTACTTGACGCAGCACTCGTTACCGGCGCCTGGAAGTAGCTGAATACTCCAAAAAGGAGCGCTACGAGGGAGATAGCCAGCCCGGCTGCTAGAAATGCCTGCCTATATGTTACTATGAACCGCACGCTTTTGCGTGCATTTTTTACAACAAAACCATTTTGCCCCGCCGCTCGCGCCTGTTTTGATGGCGCACGACGCCCCTTGCCGTCCATGTATATACCTCTTGACAACACCCAGCCCAGCCACGCAGGAAGTTACTCGCTCACCTACCAGCAGCATGACCGCTACCCGTCGAACTGACCCATGCGATAGCTTGCGCTCTTTCACTCTACAGAAAAAGTGTTTTTCTCCTGCGCCTTCGCTGGCGTCCCGAACCCCTTGTTCTTCCCCAGGAGAATCCATCTTTAAGCCTGCCATAATTTGCAGGAAAGAGGACAGATAAGACCGAAAAAAGAAAATCTACATCTTCTAGCTAGAGTGATTGCCGACAGTAGCGTAACGGGTAGTTACATGGACATATTGGAATAATTGGTAACAATTTTGTAACGATCAGATTGTACCGCATTATGCTCGAAAACAGAAGAGCTTACAGTACCATCTTCTCATTACAACGAGACGTATCAGGAAAATTCAACGGTGCATTTCGCATACCAAAATGTATGCTATTTATAATACGTTGCAAGTTACTTAGACGGCACAGCCGCCAGGACTTTTATACACCAGGCAAGAAAACGGGCACAAGTAGACGATTCATAGAAGTCCTGCAATCGGAAGCTCCAACTGTGGTATACTCATTGGGAGATGCTTTCCGGGAGCCTATTTCATGACAGGCACGCCCACTTCACATGCCATGCCCAGGAGACTCTATGGTCAAGAAAGCAGCGCAAGCCACCCCCAATGAGATCCTGCGCCGGGTACGCCAGGAACGCGGATGGACCCAGAAAGTAGTCGCTGATCGCATCGGAGCACCCAACGATATCATGGTCACTCGCTGGGAACGGGGCACTGCCCAACCCAGCGCCTATTATGTCGAGAAGCTCTGCCAGTTGTTCGGCACAAGCGCCAGCGGCCTGGGCTTGTTGCCACCGCAGTCCGAGGAGACCAGCAACCGGCCAGAGCCCACCCCTCCCAGTACCATGGAGGGTCCGCCAACAGGAACGGTCACATTGCTCTTCACCGATATCGAAGGCTCTACCCGCCTGCTCCAACAGATGGGGAAAGGCTATCAGGATGTACTGGCCGAGACGAGACATCTGCAGCGTACAGCGTTCCGCGACTACCACGGCTACGAGGTCGATACGCAGGGCGATAGCTTCTTTGTGGCATTTGCGCGAGCCAGCGATGCTGTTGCAGCATCGGTTGCGGCTCAACGCGCTATTGCCGGCTTCTCCTTTCCCGAAGGCGTCACAGTGCGTGTCCGAATGGGATTGCACACAGGTCAGCCACACCTGGCTGCTGAGGGTTATGTGGGAATGGATGTGAATAAAGCCGCGCGCATCACGAACGCCGCGCACGGCGGACAGGTTCTGCTCTCGCAGGCCACCCGCGACCTCGTGGAACCCGACCTGCCGGAAGGAGTGAGCCTGCACTCCCTGGGGGAGCATCGTCTCAAAGACCTCGGAAATCCCATCAGCCTCTTTCAGGTGCTCATTCCAGGTCTGCATGCCGACTTCCCTCCGCTCCAGACGCTGAACAGTTTTCCCAATAATCTCCCCAACCAGCTCACCTCCCTGGTCGGGCGCGAACGGGAAGTGGCGGAGGTATCTGAACTCCTGCTGCGAGGCGATGTACATCTCGTCACCCTGACCGGCAGCGGCGGCATTGGCAAAACACGCCTGAGTTTGCAGGTAGCGGCGGAAGTGATCGATCGCTTTCCCGATGGAGTGTTTTTCGTAGACCTGGCTCCCATTCGCGACCCTGGCCTGGTTCCTGCCAGCATTGCCCAGGTGCTGAGACTCTGGGAGACCGGGGGTCGCCCCCTGTTGGAACAGGTACTGGACTACTTGCGAGAAAAACGCCTGCTCCTGCTGCTAGACAACTTCGAGCAAGTTGTTACTGCCGCACTACAATTAACTCGCCTGCTCACCTCTTGCCCTCGTCTCAGCATGCTTGTGACCAGCCGGGCCTCCTTACATCTTTCGGGCGAGCAAGAATATGCCGTCTCTCCCCTGGCGGTCCCTGATCTCTCCCGCGCATCAGCATCGGCAGACCTGGAGCAGGTAGAGACGGTGCGCCTCTTCGTGCAGCGCGCGCAGGCGGTCAAGCCCGACTTTCAGTTGTCGGAGGCCAATGCTCGGACGATAGCCGAGATCTGCGTGCAACTGGAGGGGCTGCCGCTGGCCATTGAGCTGGCGGCAGCCCGTATCAAATTTCTGCCGCCGCAGGTACTCCTCAAACGCCTCTCCCACAGGCTACAGATCTTAACCGGCGGAGCACAGGACCTGCCGACTCGCCAGCAGACCCTGCGCAATCTGCTCAAGTGGAGCTATGATCTCCTCAACCAGGCAGAACAGCGCCTGTTCCGGCGACTCTCAGTGTTCGCCGGCGGCTGTACGCTGGAAGCCGTGGAAGCTGTGTGCTACATAACAGAGCAGGAGTCAGCCTCAGCATTCGATGAGGTAATGTCATTACTCGATAAAAATTTGCTGCAGGCTGAGCGCGATGGCGAGGAGTTTCGCCTGCGCATGTTGATGACCATGCGCGAATTTGGCATGGAATACCTTGAGGAACGGGGAGAGTCGGAGGCCATTCATCGTGCCTATGCGCAGTACTATCTCGCGCTCGCAGAGCAGGCAGAACCGCATCTCAAACGAACAGAGCAGCTCGCCTGGCTGGCACAACTGGAGCAAGAGCTAGAGAACGTCCGGGCGGCCTTGCAGTGGTTCATCGAACACGAGGAGGGCGAACCTGCCCTGCGTTTGAGCAGCGCGCTGCTGCGCTTCTGGTCCATACGCGGCTACTGGAGCGAGGGACTGCGCTGGTTAAAGGCAGCGCTGGCAATGCAGCCTTCCGCTCAAGACTCGATGCCTGCGCGAGCAAAGGCCCTTTACGCGGCAGGGGAGCTTGCCTTTAGCCAGCATAACCATGCAGAGGCAGACCATCTGCTTGCGGAAAGCGTCGCTCTCTACCGCGAGCTGGGAGATGGGCACGGACTCGCCGGTTCATTGGGCCGGCTGGGATTTCTCAAGCATATACAAGGAGAACCGGCGACTGCGTATCTGCCACTCATGGAGGAATGCCAGGCTTTGTGCCGCTGGCTACATAGCACGTGGAACCTTTCGCACCTCTTGCACGACATGGGCGTCGTGGCATCAGAGCAGGGCAACCTGGCGCAAGCGGTGGACCTGTACCGGGAGAGCCTTACCCTCGCGCGAGAGACGGGTGATCGATCTCTGATGGGGATTATACTGAGCGGTTCAGGATATGTTGCCTACCTGCAAGGTGATTTCACGCAAGCAGCGGCACTGCAGCAGGAGGGCCTCACTCTCGCACGAGAGTTAGGCAATAAAGGCCTGATAGGCCAGACGCTGAACAACCTAGCATACAACCTGTACTTGCAGGGTAACCTGGCGCAGGCTGTGACACTTGTTCAAGAGGGGCTTACCCTGGCGCGGGAACTGGGCAATAAGGGCCTCCTTCAAGCCGCACTTGAGACTTTGGGATCCATTACCCTGACTCAGGGTGATCTTACACGGGCATCCTCTCTCTTCAAAGAGGGGCTCTCTTTATGGGAAGTGGGCAATAAAGTGCAAACGGGCTTGCATCTGATCGGACTGGCCAGAGTAGCTGCCGCACAGGGGCACCCCCGACAAGCTGTACGCCTCTTGGGAGCGGCAGAGACGCACGTAGATGTCAATCTGTTTCTGACGCCGTTCGAACGCGCGGCCTATGAACGGACCGTGGAGAGTTTACGCGCGACGCTGAGCGAGAGCATCTTCGCCGCTGCCTGGGCGGAGGGACGTACTTTGGAGCTGCAAGACGTCCTGGCGGCATACGTTGAATCCTGATGAAGGAGACTTATATCGGTCGCTTGTATCGATGTTTTTATATCTGCGTACTGCTTTTGTTCAAAGGAAGGGAAGGGCTCCGATCATGAAAAAGCTCGTGGCGGCTCTCGCGCTCTTATGCATACTTACTACGCTGGCTGTCGCGTGCGGTGGCGGCAGCGGCTCCCCGGGCAGCCCTCCCACGGCGGGCCCCTGCCCTCCCGGCAGGTGTATTGCCACCAGTGCAAGTGTCCACCTGGGACTAACCAACTTCGTCCAGACATCGGTGACATTCGCTAAAGGGGGCTCGCTCACCCTTGTAGACGATTCAGCAACCGTGCATAACATCAACAATGGAAGCTGGGTGAACGGCGTAGCGCATCCACTGACAGAGGCAGGCGCACCGACAGTGAGCAATCTGATGTTCAGCACGGCAGGTCAGATGCGGGTGATTGGCCCGTTCAATACGGCGGGTACCTTCCACCTGTACTGTAGCATCCATACAGGCATGAACCTGACGATCACCGTGACGTGAGGATTACCTATAGCGTATCGCATCTTTCTGGATCGCTTCCCTATCTGTGTTCGTATACATATCATATACTGTACTAAAACAAGTGAGAGATAGGGGTAAAAGAGTCTCATGCCTGTACGCAATCCCGCCGACTATGGGTATCCCGTGCAGGATATTCCCGCACTATCGGCCAGGGCCCTCGAGGTTATGCAGCGTTTGACGGAATTTTATGGGGAATTGCCATTTTCGAACAAGGACCCCATGAGTATGCTCGTTGATATTATCCTGTCGCACCGGACGAAGGACGAGCAGACGGCTGCCGCCTGGAATAACCTTTTGAAACGCTTCGGCTCGTGGGAGGCTGTGCGCGACGCACCGACCAGCGAGGTACAGGATACAATCGCGAACGTGATCTTTCCCGAGGTGAAGGCGCCGCGGCTGCAAGCTATTATGCGCCGGATTACCGAGGAGCGCGGCAACCTCAATCTCGATTTCCTGCGCGATCTCCCAACTGAAGAGGGCGCGGCCTGGCTCAATCGCTTCGAGGGGGTCGGCCCCAAGACGACGGCCTGCGTGCTGCTGTTCAGTTGCCAGAAGCCGATCCTTCCGGTAGACACACATGTATGGAGAGTGAGTATCCGCCTGGGCCTGATCGGGAAGAAGGTTTCTGCTGACAACGCGCATGCTCTTTTGCAGGCATTGCTTCCACAAGATGCGCGGATCATCTACAATTTTCACAAGGCGTTGTTGCGGCATGGGCAGCGCATTTGTGTTTACGAGCGACCACGATGCAGCAAGTGCCCGATTACAGATCTTTGCGATTACGATAATACGGTGGTGAAGCCACGATAAGATAGTTGTGTCTATATCTGTTTGTTTCCGATCCTTCAACCTTAAGCGCGCCTGCCGAATGATCCTCAAGGGCAGGCACAAAGAGACTACCTCACTTGAGAACGTCACTGAAATCTGGTAGTTCGTAACGCTTACGAGACGATCATATGGTAAGATGCTAATCGTGGAAGGCTGAAGCTTCTCTTGACCATTATACTTTTCTGCGTTTGAGAACCTGACCTGTGGATTTCACAGGAGTAGAAGGAACGTAGGCATGAGCCTACAGCATGCAGTCAGGCACCAGGAATGTCTGGGATGGCGGCATGTCCCGGGTGAGCCGCCTGACCCGGGCGGGGAAGATATATGAACCATACCTCTGCACCAATGCAGGCAACTGGGCATGTTGACGTGAGAAACGATACGAACACACGGTTGAACGGCTCCTGGCTCATTGCTGCTCGCATCGGATGGGCGGCATGTGTCGTCTTGACGCTGACGGTCTTCTTCGCCAGCATCCCGGTCTATTCGGCGCAACTTCAGACCATCTGTTCCGGCACAGGGTGCGCTTACCGGCAACTCTCCACTGAACAGGCGGCGGCGCTGCACGCACTCGGCTTTCCTCTTGGAGGGTATGCTGCTTATACGGTTGCTCTCGCCGTCATTTCGGAGCTCGCATGCGTTGCGGTGAGCGGTCTGATCTTCTGGCGCAAATCCTCTGACTGGATGGCGTTACTGTTCGCGCTTTGCCTGGTGGTGGGCGGCACTGGTTTTGTAACGGAAACGGTGGCAGCGAGTCTCTCCGTATGGAGCTTGCCAGCCTTGCTCTTGAACGAGTTCACCTTTGTCTTGCTCTACCTGATCGCCTCCCTGTTTCCCGACGGGCGCTTCGTGCCTCGCTGGACCCGCTGGCTGGTCGTGGGATATATTGGCGTAGAACTCTGGCGCGTCTGGACGCTGCTTTCCGACCCGTCACCTGCTAACAATCGCTATCCTCTCCTCCTCTTGCTCTTCTGGTTCGTCGTGACCTTGAGTCTGGGAATCGCTCAGGTCTACCGCTATCGGCGCGTTTCCAGGCCCGTCCAACGCCAGCAAACCAAGTGGATCGTCTTCTGCCTTCTGATCTTGATAGTGGTCAGCTTTGGGGTAGATGCTCCCACGCTGGTCTTCCGATCGCTCAGTATCCTTTACGACCTCTTTTCCGTCACGCTCACCACACTGGCCTTCCTCCTCTTCCCACTCTCGGTCGGGGTCGCGATCTTTCGCTACCGTTTGTGGGATATCGACGTCCTCATCAATCGCACGCTGGTCTATGGTTCACTCAGCACGCTCTTAGCCTTGATCTACTTTGGCTGCGTGTTCGGACTGCAAGCGCTTTTTCACACACTGACCGGGCAAGGAGGAGCCTCTCCATTAATCATGGTCGTTTCGACGCTCACTATTGCTGCCCTCTTTCGACCATTCCGTCATCGCATTCAACAAGTGATCAACCGTCGCTTTTATCGTCAGAAGTACGATGCCACGAAGACCCTTGCCGCCTTCAGCGCGACCTTGCGAGGAGAACTCGATCTGACTGAGTTAGGTGAGCAACTGGTAGCGGTGGTGAACGAGACGATGCAGCCCTCCCACATCTCGCTATGGCTGCGGCAGCCTGTGCGCCAAACTCCTGAGAACTCCAAAGATAGGGAGCTCGTTTGAAAAACGAGGCCTCATTTCAACGCCTGGCGGCTATCACATCGCTGCTCGCCACACTCTTGGCATGCGCCAGCATCGGGCTTCAAGCGGTGGTCCTGGGCGTGACTACCGATCCCTTCGCCCATCCTATTGCCTGGGAGCAGGTGGGTTCGTCTGTATGCTCCCCTCAACTTTCAATCAGCCCTCCTCCCACCATCAGCATCGATGGATTATCCAGGGATCTCCAGGTTGTCTGAACCAGGGCCGGTATGGTAGGATGCGTTTCAGGAAGAAGACAGGAGATCAACATGTTCACAGCACAGCAGCGCGACCACGTGCGTCATCGTGTCCTTGAACTGGCGAAGAGCGACCCACGGGTCACCGCCGGTGCGCTCACCGGCTCCATGGCGTTTGGGGGCGGTGATCGGTGGTCCGATATCGACGTGGCCTTCGGGATCGCCGAGGGCATCACGCCTGAGGCCGTGCTTGATGACTGGACACACGTGCTCGCACGGGAATGGGGTGTGCTCGACCATTTCGACCTCCGCTACGGTTCGAGTGTCTACCGCGTGTTCCTGCTGCCCAGTGGTCTGGAGGTCGACGTGGCTGCGACCCCCGCCGAGGACTTCGGCGCACGCGGCCCGCAGTTCCGTGCGCTCTTCGGCCCCACCCAGCAAGTGCCGGCCACGCCACAGCCGAGCGCTTCCTCCCTCATCGGGCTCAGTTGGCACCACGTCCAGCACGCTCGGGCGAGCATCGAGCGCCAGAAGCTCATGGCAAGCCGAATACTGGATCAGTGGCATCCGCGAGCACGTCCTCGAGCTCGCCTGCCTGCGCCTGGGAGAGAACGCCCGCGAACGGCGCGGCGTCGATCGCCTGCCCAGCGCGGTGACCGATCCGCTCGCCGATGCCCTGGTGAGCTCACTCGAAGAGCCGGAGCTGCGCCGGGCGCTCGCCGCTGCGACCATGTGTCTAATCGGTGAACTGGAAGCATGGGATCCCATGCTCTACGCTCGCCTGTCGCCCCTGCTGCACGAGTTCGGTGCTCCCCAGGCTGAGGCCCGCGAGCCCTGTTCCCCGAACGTGCTGGCAGAACAGGAGGGTTATTGAGCAGCTCATACTCTCCACAAGCAGAAGCACATCTTAATGCCCATGAGGTGGTGCCGTAGAAACAGAGTCTTTGCTCACTCTTCGGCCATCGAGCGCTCGATCTCCTCGTAGGGGACAGGTGGCCACGGAGCGCCACGTTTGGCAAGATAGGCACGCGCTTTGCGACGGCCAAGCCAGAAAAATTGCAGCATATGTATGGGAGAAGTGGCATGCGGCATGCGGTCGGTATTCTGCCGGCCGTTGGCCGTCACAAATTTGCTTACCTGAAGTGTAAGCAAGCCCTCTTCGCAGACCAGTTCACCCAGGATCACTATTTGCCGCAGCCCTTCCAGGCGCTCATTAAACTGGTGGAAGAGCAGGCAGGCTTTGCCACGCCAGCTCGCTGCCTGAGCGGGGGGCGTGGGGAAGGTGAATACCTGGCGAGTCGGGTCAAGGCAGGCGAGACAGCGCACACTCGCAGGATAGCCATCGGAATCCACGATGCTGAGCACCGCGGTCGAATACTCGCCGGTGAGGGCCGCAAGCCGTTTATTCCACACACTTCACCTCGATTTCTTTTGGGGCAACACTGAAGTCACTCTGTTGCCAGACCTGTATACGCCGGGGCTCTACCGTAATCACCAGTCGTTGGAAGAGATACCAGGTAAAGATCTTGCGCACGAACCTGTTGGAGGTAAAGCGCCGGCTATCGGGTTGACGCCGGCCCGTCAAGCGAAAGAGTCCCAGTATCTGAGGGGTAGTGTAGTTGAGCAGTTCAGCAACTGTTGCATCACCCTGAACCAGCACGGCCGGTGGCTGATCCAGTCCAGAACCGGTCGGATCCGAGTAGAGCAGGGAGACCTGCGGGTGATGGCGGGCATTGTAGGCTTTGACCGGGAAAGCAATGGAGACGGTGAGGATAATCTTGCCAGTTTTTTCATCGTAATACGGCAGAGAGGGCCACGTGATGGGCTGCCCCTGGCGGTTCACAGTCGTCACTTCACAAGTATAGAATTCGCGCAGCACAGTGTTGATTTCAGATGGTATATCTAACCTGGGCATCCGACCTACCTCCTGCTGACCAATTATGGAAATTACCTGATGAATATGGCCTGTTTCATCATACTACGTATTGAAGCCGGTTCACAGATCATGCCGATTAACCAACTGATCCGGACATCGGTCGGACCCCATTGATTGCGCCTACGGCCGCCAGGCCAGAGTAGGATCAGCCGATTTTCGATCCTGCTGCGTCATCGCCGATTTATCGAGCCAGTCCGCTGGATGCTCCTACTGTCCCTGCTATTCTTCTACTACGTTTAAGTCATTCGCAGTAATCCGGGTGTTTACAGTTGTCGTGAGATAAGCTCCGCTATGATTGACTCTGTCGAACGGTAATGCTACCATGTACTCCGTACTCGTAACCAGTCATTCGGCTACCCAGGCCAATTCAGTATGCTCTTTAACGAGCAGGAGTTTCGAAATATATGCCTGTTTTGATTATTGTGCTAGTCATAGCTTTTATATTGGTGATTTTAGGGATTAGAAAAATATATTACCTCTCTTCAGATCCAACAACTGAGAAAGATTTCTTTCCTCCTATCCATCACGAAAGCAAACCATTGAAGGAAGCCCCGGCGCAACCGCCTTTTTCGCAATTTGGCGGAACAATCAATGATGTCACGGGAGTCAATAGAACTTCGATCTATGGCATCGTACAAATAAAAACTGAGGATGACCTGAGGAACGCACTGCAGTTTGCAAAACAGCACAAACTTACCGTTTCAAAAGTACGGAACGGTTTAGTCGCGGCAGCTTCTTTAATCGGGAGCAATGGCGCGCGGGGGAATTGGCTCATCGGTTAGATAGATGGGCCCTTCCGTCACGTAGGTCTGCGGCGTAGGGTTTATCTCCCTGCGATAGTAGGAGCCGGCTGCGTCGGTATTGATTCCGGGCCAGTGCTTGCCATAATTGTAGTGGCCTGTTTCAGCGGGTGAAAGAGGTCTACGCGCGAACTGAGCAGCACCGCGTACGAGCGGGACGCCGGGTTCAGGCAGTTCCTCGTAGAGGTCATCAGGAACGCTGTCGTAGCCTCCGCGCAGCAGTTCATCCTCACTCATGGCGAGGAAGAGGGTATTATTTTTGACGCTGTCCCTTATGGCGCTTTGCGGGACATAGTAGACCTTTTGCATCACTCTGCCGCGCGTGACCAGGATATAATTGACGAAACGCGCGCTTACTTTGCCGAGCCATTTTCCCTGCGCATCAACCACATCCTGCCCTATCTTGTATTTCCAGGGATCGGAGACGACGCGGACGGGCACGTAGACATCCGGCAAGGGAGCCATCGGATTTTCCAGTGCCCAACCCAGAATGGCGATAAGGACAAGAACCAGCGCAACGATCAAAACGGCGGGGGTGATATTGATGACGAGCAGGCCGACGAAGGCCAGCGCCAGCGCAGCGCCGACTGCGACGGGCCAGTAGCTGGGATTAGGCAGGTGAATATGCGCGTGCGCTTCCTCTTCATGCTCGTCTTCCAGTTGCGAGACGAGCGAAGTATTGTGTTCGTCTGATGAAAAGCGCGTGCTTTGAGGAGAACTATCCATACGTTCTCAGTTCCCTCCAGGTCTAGATGTTGCACGATGTACGCGCGGCGTACAATCGTCCTCATTACAAGCATACAAGAAATGCGAAGATTGTGCAAGCGAGCATTTTCATAATGGGCGCTGAAGATACTGTTCCAGGAACCTGGCGACAGCAGGGTAGGCCACCAGCTTATTGGCGCGTTTGGCCAGGCCGTGTCCTTCGTCCTCGAAGCGCAGGTATTCTACCGGCACCCCGCGCGCGAGCAGGGCGGCGACGATCTGTTCAGCTTCGCCGACGGGGACACGCGGGTCGTTCGCGCCATGGATGACGAAGAGCGGCGCAGTGATGTCCCCGACGTGGTTGATGGGCGAGATGCTCTCGAGGAACTCGCGGTCGTTCTCGAGGCTGCCGTACTCGGACTCGCGGTGTTTGCGCCGCCATGGGCCGGTGTTTTCGAGGAAGGTAACGAAATTTGCGACGCCGACGATATCGACGGCGGCCGCCCACAGGCCCGCATAGGTCGTTATGGCCGAGAGAGTCATGAAGCCGCCGTAGCTGCCGCCCATTACCGCTATACGCAGCGGGTCGGCGATGCCGCTTTCTTGCAGCCAGAGCGCGGCATGCTGCAAGTCCGCAACGGAGTCCATGCGCAGCCGTACATCATCCAGGCTCTGGTACTCGTAACCATAACCGGTGCTGCCGCGCACGTTGGGGAGCAGGACGGCGTAGCCCTGCGCCACGAAGTACTGGGTTATCGGATCAAAGAATGGGCGCGATTGACCCTCCGGCCCGCCATGCACATCGATGATTACCGGCAGGTTGAGCGGCTCCTTGCCCTGTGGCAGGTAGAGGAAAGCGGGTATTTGGCGGCCATCGAAGGTGGGATAATGCGTCAGTATGGGAGCGACGAACGTTTCGCGCGGGATGCCGCCCAACGAGCTGCGCGTGGCGCGCCAGAGCTGCTTCTCCGGCACATCCCAGATCCATACGTCCACCGCATCATCCGGCGGGAAGCAGGTAACAGCGAGCCGTTGTCCATCCCGCGACCAGGTGACGCCGAAGATCACGCCCCCGGGCAGATCAGGCCCGGGCAGAGCTTGCCGCGCCTCCCACCCTTGCGAGACATCGAACAATTCTAGCCTGGAAGAGCCATCCTCGTTGAGGACCAGCGCCATGTGCCGGCCGTCGTCAGACAGTGCCAGGCCCTCCACGTCCCAGGCATCATCGCGCAGGTAGGTCATCTCCGCGGTAGCAAGATCGAGCCAGGCGAGCGACGAGAACTGCCGCCCGCGATTGCTGACGAGATAGAGGCCACGCCCATCGGCAGACCAGTGCGGAAAATGATGCTCGCCCTGCCGCTCCACGACATCGGGCGTCAGGGGCCGCAGTTCGCCTGTAATGCGTATCGAGCAGTAGCAGTTGCAGGTGGATATTCGAATGCCAGCGTGTGAACAGCAGGTAACGACCATCTGGCGAGTAGCGCAGGGGGTAGTTCGTATGGTCTGACCGGTGCAGCAGGCGCGGCTGCCCGCTCGCCAGCGGATATTCGTAGATATCGAAGTAGCGCGCGTCGCGCTCGTTACTGGCGTAGGCGAAGCGCTCGCCATCGGGCGACCATCCGCCAAACTGGTAGATCACCTCGGGATTGGCGGTGAGCGGGGTAAAGCGGGCGCCATCCTCGCTCATCAAGTAGAGCTGCGTGCGCTCGCTGCCGCCCGTATCAGCCGCGACCAGCAACACGTTCTGGGTTGGCGAATAGGTCGCGCTGCTGACTCGCTCGCCTACGAAGGTCAACTGCTCCGGCCAGGCAGGAGAGTCCGCGCGCATATCGATGGGGACGCTCCAGACCTCGTACGTGCCGGTGATATCGGTCAGAAAACGTGAAGCGCTTGCCGTCGGGCGAGAAGCTCGGGTTAAAAGCGTAACGGACGTTGAGGTAACGCGCGAAGCTGTAGGGTTCGGTGGGCATATATTTCCCTTTCTACTTCTCTGGTCTCATTGTAACATATTGCTAGCGCATTGTAACTGCTCCACAGGTTATTTTCACTTCTGTATCCCCTTCATACTCAACTGCACCCTTCCTCGCTGCTTATCCACGCTGAGTACCCGCACCTGCACAACCTGCCCGACGGCAACCACGCTCAGCGGGTCCCTGACGTAGCGCTCGGCCATCTCCGAGACATGTACAAGGCCGTCCTGCTTGACGCCGATATCCACGAAGGCGCCGAAGTCTACGACGTTGCGTACAGTGCCTTGCAAGAGCATGCCGGGCTGCAGGTCTTCCATTTTCAGCACATCGTGGCGCAGGATGGGCGCGGGCAGGGCATCGCGCGGATCGAGGCCGGGCTTCTCCAGGTTGTCGAGGATGTCGTTGAGGGTGGGGAGGCCGACGCCGATCTTGTTGGCGATATCGGACCAGCTCGATTGCTCGTCGTCTAGCTTGCCGCCCTGCTCGCTGCCGCGCGCGGAGCCGGTTCTTGCGGCCGAGGCTGTTCTGGAGCTTGACGAACTGCCGGAACTGCGCGACGCGCTCGGCCGGCTTCACTGCCTTTCCATTGCCTTCATCAGGGGCAGGCAGCAAATCGAGCAGGGCTCGCACGGCGACGTAGCTTTCAGGATGGATGAAAGTGTTGTCGAGTGGCTCGCTGCCGTTGGCGATCTTGAGGAATCCGGCAGCCTGCACAAAGGTGGAGGGGCCAAGGCCCGGGACTTTTAACAGCACATCTCGCGAGGCGAAGGGGCCATGTTCCTCACGGTACTTGACGATGGCGCCGGCGACGCGAGCGTTTATGCCTGAGACGTGCTTGAGCAGGGCAGCCGAGGCGGAATTGACCTCGACTCCGGTGAAGTTGACGCAGGAGACGACGACGCGGTCGAGCTCGTCGGCCAGTTCCTTCTGGTCCACGTCGTGCTGGTAGAGACCGACGCCCACGGCTTTCGGATCGATCTTGACCAGCTCAGCCAGGGGGTCTTGCAGGCGGCGCGCGATGGAGATGGTGCCGCGCTGCGTGGCGTCCAGCGCGGGGAATTCCTGACGCGCCGCTTCGGAGGCCGAATAGACCGATGCACCCGCCTCGTTGACGATAACATAGCCGATCTTACCCTTCTCACCAGTCTCCTGCTCGAGTTCCTTGATGAGCGCGGCGACCAGTTGCTCGGTTTCGCGTGAGGCCGTACCGTTGCCGATGGCGATTACGTTGATGTGATGCCGCGCCAGCAGCTTGCGCAGCGTCTGCGCCGCTCTGTCGGACTGGTGCAGGTAGACGGTGTCTGATTCGAGGTATTTGCCGGTTTCATCCACGACGGTCAGCTTGCAGCCGGTGCGATAGCCGGGATCGACGCCCAGCACCTTGCGCCCACGCAGGGGAGGCTGGAGCAGCAGGTTGCGCAGGTTGGCGGCAAAGATGTGGATGGCGTGCTCTTCTGCCCGGCGCGTCAGTTCCACACGCACCTCGCGCTCCATAGCGGGCGCGAGCAGGCGCTTGTAGCCATCCTCCATCGCAACGGCGAGGTGCCGCGCGAAGGGGGAAGCCGCTTTGACGGGATAGATTGCTGTGAGGACGTGCTGCGCATCTTCGTAGGGCAGCGTGACGCTGATGCGCAGCACGTCCTCGCGCTCGGCGCGGTTGAGCGCCAGCACGCGATGAGGCACGAGCTTGGTGACGCCCTCGTTGAAGGAGTAGTAGAGCTGGTAGACGCCGTTGGGATCTTTTTCGGCAAGCCTGTCGGGATCGGCCACCTTAGCGCCAAGCGTCGAGCGTTTGAAGAAGGCCGCGCGCATATTTCCGCGCACGGTGGCATCCTCCGCGATCACCTCAGCCACGATGTCGCGCGCCCCGGCGTAGGCTTCCAGGCTGGTCTCGACGCCTTTTTCGGCATCCAGGAACGGCCTGGCCTGCTCTTCGAGAACTGTACCGGCATCCCCACGCAGGGTGGGCTGCTGCAGGATCAGGTCGGCCAGGGGAGCCAGCCCCTTTTCACGCGCGACGCTGGCGCGTGTCTTGCGTTTGGGGCGATAGGGCAGGTACAGGTCTTCCACCTCTTGCAGCGTGGCGGCAGCAGCTACAGCGGCGGCAAGTTCGGGCGTCAGCTTGCCCTGCGCATCGATGAGCCTGCGCACATCGGCCTTGCGCTCGTGCAGGGCCCGCAGCGCGGCAGTACGGTCCGAGATGGACTGTATCTGCACCTCGTCCAGGCTGCCTGTCGCCTCTTTGCGGTAGCGCGCGATAAAGGGGATGGTGTTGCCCTCGTCCAGCAGCTCGACGGTGCGCGTAATCTGCGCGCGGCTGAGATGCAGTTCCGCGGCGAGGGCCTGGGAGAGTTCTGCGATGGGAAGGATGTCTTCGGCCTGGGATGGAGTGAGCGTCGTGCCGCTATCACTATTGGTCAACGGTGTTGCCTACCTTCTATGCATGTTATAGCTGTGCCAAGAAAGATAGTAACATATTGGGTCAAGCGGAATCGCGTTTATGACGATTACAAGCGCCCCATGATCACCTGCGCCACCAGTTCTTCAGGGCCGGACATGATGGGCTTGCCGCGGAAGAGGACGCGCGCGTAGTCGAGTTCCAGCACGTCGGATTTGCGGGCAAGCCTGGGTGAGTAGTAGATGCGCGTGCCGTCCTGCTCGAAGTAGTCGTAGCGGCTGGTGTCGCGGGGTGCGCGGGTATCGACCGATACCTCGAAGAAGGTGCCGCTTCAGCAGCGCAGGGGTTCGAGCGTGACGGTCAGGATGGCACTGCTCACCCGTCGCAGGTGAGCCTTTAATGCGTTGGAGATGATAGCGCGCACCTATGCATATCCTTTCTTGCGCATCCTGGCGCGGAAGCGTGCTGAACCCAGCAGGCCGCCGAGTAGTCCCACACCCATCGCGCACAACAGGCCCACAATCAGAGGGGCGAGGGTGTTACCTCCCTGCTGCCCCGCGGGATGGTTGAACAGGGCCGGCACTGCCCGTTGCAGTTCTAAGCCATAAGCAGTTCGCCAGCTTTGCGGGTCATTGATGTTGATATTAAGAGTCTGCGCCGCCTGTACCAGCCTCACCAGCAAACCCGAGAGCAAGACGGCCCAGAAAACGATCGTGCTGGCGATCCCGGCCCAGAATCCGGCCCAGATGCCACGTAGCGAGCTGCCTCCTTTGTGTGCGGTCAAGTAACCTGCGACGAGATAGAAGAGCAACCCTTCAACGATTGCCACGTAGAAGTAGTCTGAATTTTGCAAGACGAGCAGCGCCGAGAGGACTCCCTGGAGTATTCCCCAGAGGCAGCCCTGGTTATAGGCGCCGGGCAGCCGCTTATAGTTCGGCAGGACGGGAGTCGGCGACGTGACCTTCGGGCTCGGTGGCTGCATCGGGTAGGTGGGAGAAGGAGCCGGGAGAGCCGCGTGACCGGCTGCCTGTTGTCCCGGCCACCTAAAGGGATGCCCACCGGCGGGTCTGCCCGGGTTCTGGCGCACTTGCCGCGGCGCGGGTGGAAGCTGGGGGTAAGGCGGCGGCGGAGCGATGGGAGACGACAGCGCGCCCGCTGGGATGGAGAGACTGATCTGCCGCGGGGCAGCCCCGGCGGCCAGGCCTTCCTCTACACGGCTGCCAGCGATGGTGCGGTCGGCGTAGCCGTTAAACATAGACGACTGGGAGGGCTGCGCGAGCTTGACCGGCAGTTGGGGCGACTGCAAGGCCGCGGCAAAATCGCGCATTGAGGCGTAGCGGTAATCGACGTTCAGCGCCAGCGCCGTCAGCAGGGCTTGCTCGACATGCGGCGAGATGCGCGGGTTGAGCTTGCGCGGCGGGATGAGGGTATCATGCACGCTGCGCTGCACAGAGGCAGGCGGCACATGTCCGGTGAGCATGAAATAGATGGTGGCGGCCAGCGAGTAGATGTCGGACTGCGGGCAGGTCTTGCCGAAGTATTGCTCGACGGGACTGAAGCCTTCCGATACGGCGCGCACGTTGGTCTGTGTATCAGAGTCGGGGTCGTACAATTTGGTCAGACCAAAATCGACCAGCACCGCGGTCTGGTCGGGGGTGATGATGATGTTCCCCGGCTTGATGTCGCGGTGCATGACGGCAGGATGGCGGCTGTGAAGTTCGTTGAGTACCCCGGTGATGGGCAGCAGCCAGTGCAGCACCTCTTGCTCGCTACACCGCATAGTGCGCTGGTGGCTGATCTCCAGAAGGTTTTGTCCCTCGATGAGCTGCATGACCAGGTAAAATCGCCCGTTATCCTCGAAGGCATCATAGACCTGCGGTAGATGGCTACTGTTGATGGTGAACAGGATCGCCGCCTCCATCAAAGCCTGGCGGCGGGCGGCGGGCGTCACATCGTAGGTTTCTTTGATGGCGCAGGGACGCCTGCCTGCACTGGTATCGATGCCACGATAGACAGCCCCAAACCCTCCACGGTTGATAAGAGAGCCGATGACGTAGTGGCCGCCTATGGTAGTACCGGGCACCAACGACAAGGTAGCCGTCATAGCATAATTCCTTTACAGAAGAAGATCGATTTGTATCAAGCCGTGTCTTAGTATAACATAAGATGCACACGAATGATCTACTGTTTAGATAAACGTACATATATATATACGCTCCAATATGACGCGAGTTACCAGAACGACCACAAGGCTCATCCTGACCGCTATGAAAGAGGCGGCGAAAGCCGATTAATATAGACAAGTGTATCAACGCTTGCAATAACCTGGAGGTGTGATACAATGACACCATCGTTGCCGTTCTTTGACACATTCTGCTTTGGGGCGCAGGGGACGTGTGATACCTTGATCCTCTAGCGGGAGAGCGAAGGTAGAAGAGAGCGAGTTATTGGAACAAGAAGTTATGTACGAAGCCGAGAAACAAGCCGAGCCAGAACGCGAAACCATCCAGGAGTCAGACTTGAATAGCCTGGCGCAAAGCGACAGTCTGCGCCTCTACCTACGCGAAATTTCACGCATTTCCCTCCTGACCGCAACAAGAGAAGCCTTACTTGCCGAACGGGCCGAGCAGGGGGATAAAGAGGCGCGCAACTCGTTGATCGAGGCGAACCTGCGCCTGGTGGTGAGCATCGCCAAGAAGTATGTCGGGCAGGGCCTTTCGCTGGAAGACCTGATCGGTGAGGGGAATATCGGGTTGATTCGCGCCGTCACCAAGTTTGACTACAGGAAAGGGTTTCGCTTCTCTACCTATGCGACCTGGTGGATCAAGCAGGCCATCACGCGCGCTATCCTGGAGGGCACGCGCACGGTACGCCTGCCGGTCTATATCATGGAAGAGGTCATGCGAGTAAAGCGTATGACTCGCCAGTTGTACCAGGAACTGGGCCGCGAACCGACGCCTGAAAACATCGGCGAGCGCCTGAACATGCCACCCGAGCGGGTCAATGAGTTGCTGATCTGGGCCGAGAAGGTGTTTTCGCTGGACGCGCCGCTTTCGGAGGAAGAGGAAAATACCCTGGGCGATATCATCGAAGATATGCGCGAACGCGGACCGGTGGAAGTAACGGATCAGCGCCTGCTGCGCGAGGAAATCCGCAAGGTGCTGAACCAGCTTACGATGCGCGAACGCCAGGTGATCGAGCTACGCTTCGGGCTGGTGGACGACCACGACCACACTCTGGAAGAGGTAGGGAAGAAGCTCAAGGTCACACGCGAGCGTGTGCGGCAGATCGAAGAGCGCGCCATCCGCAAGCTGCGCCACCCACAAGCCAGCCGCATTCTGAAAGATTATCTCGATTGATGCGTTAATTCATAGTGAGGAGGCTTTGTTGGACGCTTTATCGACATGTACCCGGTAAAGCATTTCGAAGCGTCCAATACTATAAAAGTAGGGAAGGAGGGCAGCGCTCCCTCTCCATAGCTCTGCAAGGGTGTGGAGTCCCTGCGCTGCGGAATGCATGAACGAACTGGCAGGCCAGAGCCTGGGCGGCTATCTGTTGGAAGAGGAGATTGGGCGAGGCTCCATGGGGATGGTGTATCGCGGCAGGCAGGTTGCTCTTGGGCGCGAGGTGGCTATCAAGGTGCTGCCGCGCGCACTCGCTAAAGACGCCTCCTATGTAGCACGTTTTATCCGCGAGGCTCAGATCATCGCGGGATTAAATCATCCTAACATCGTGCATATTTATGACGCGGGCCAGCAGAGCGGCGTTCTTTACTTCGTTATGGAATATGTTCAGGGGCCCACCATCGGCAGCCTGCTGCAAATCGACGCGGTCATGCCACTGCACCTGGCCGTCGAATACGCCGCTCAGATAGCAGATGCCCTCGATTCCGCCTACAAAGAGCGCAACGTGATTCACCGCGACATCAAGCCTGAGAACCTGATGCTGGATCGCTGGGGTAAGATCAAAGTCATGGATTTTGGCCTGGCGCGTGCCCCCGGGCATCAAGTGATCACCGTCGCTAAAACACTGGTCGGCAGCATCTATTATGCATCCCCCGAACAGGTCTGGGGGCACCAGCTCGATAACCGCAGCGACATCTACGCGCTCGGCGTGGTGCTCTACGAGATGGTGACGGGGCAGCGGCCCTTCAATGGCCGCACACTGCCAGAACTCACGCAGGCGATTACCAGCGGACCATTGAGGCCACCGAGAGCACTGAACCCGGAAATCCCGTCCGACCTGGAACGTATCATCCTGGCGGCTATGGCGCGCGACCGTGAGAACCGCTATGAAAACGCTTCCTTGCTGGCTCAGGAACTGCGCGGGCTCAGATTACAACCACCCGCCAGCCCGGCAGGCCCCGCTTCACGCCAGGCAGGACAACGCGATAGCTTCGCTGTGCGACTGCCCAGGCGTCCCCAGGCGCAGCGCCCGCGTTACGTGGATCTGGAAGAAACGCAGCCACTCCCTGGCGAGCAGTCTCAGAATGGACAGGAGCAGGCGAGCGAGGATGCTATCCAGCGACCTCTTCAATCACCCAACGCGCCGGATACGACTCTTATGGAACAAACCGATGATGTGCCGACGCGGCCCCTGATGGGCGGCACACCCGATATAGATACATCAAGCGTACCCATGCCAGCCGAAAAGGAAGATGCCGCGAATTCGGAGGCGCGCCGCAAACGGTGGAGACATTTCCAGCGGTTATTCAAGACGCCCGAGTAGCTGAAGCCAGCGCGACCGCGAGGACCAGGGGGAGCAAACTGGCAGCTTGCGCGCAACCCAATTCCGTACTATAGTAATACAGAGCAGTTATTTTCGGAGATTTTGCCGATAATGATTTCGTCAAATATGACGCTGGGGGTAGCTTTTTTAGCCGGACTCGCCTCGTTTCTCTCTCCCTGTGTCCTTCCTCTGGTGCCGATCTACCTGGCACAACTGGTCGGGCAGAGCGTCTATCAATCGTCGAACGCAATGGGGGAGGCAAAAGCAAATGCGGCGCGGCTCAATACCTTCCTGCACGCGCTGATGTTCGTCTCGGGCTTCACCCTGTCTTTTGTGGCGCTGGGAGCGACGGCGAGTACGCTTGGGGGGTTCTTGAAAGTTCATCAGTTCTTACTTAGGCAAATCGGGGGCGTGATACTGGTCATCATTGGACTGCACCTGACCGGCATACTGAAGCTGTCTTTCCTGTACCGGCAAAAGCGCTTCGAGTTCCGCCCTGAACGGCCGGGCTACCTGGCTTCTTTTGTGATCGGGGTAATCTTCGCCATTGGCTGGACGCCCTGTATCGGCCTGATCCTGGGACCGATCCTGGTGCTGGCGGCCAACACGGAGACCCTGCGACAGGGGGTGTTGCTGCTGCTGGTGTATTCGCTGGGTCTGGGCATTCCTTTTTTGCTGCTGGGGTTGGGGCTGGATCGACTGAGCAGGCTTTTGAAATGGTTGAAGCCACATACGGGGAAAATCGAGGTTGGCACAGGCATCATTATGATCACAATGGGCGTCATGATCTACTTCAACCTGCTGCTCTACCTCAACCGTTTCTTCAACGTGGGGATCACCGTCTAATGAACTGTAAGCTCGCTTATCTTGCCGGCAGGATAGACAGGCTTAGCACTCATCCAGATCAGCCTGCATCGTCATTTCGAGTTCAGGATCGAGATCCACACGCTGGCCGGCTGGAGTTCGCGCGATTCGCAGGACAGCCTCACGCAGGTGCTCGGGCGCGCGTTCAAAAGCGCAGCATTCGTGGATCAGCCGCTTCAAACGTATGTCAAAATGAAAGCGGCATTCGCAATTTGGACAGTCAGCCAGGTGTTGCTGTACAATCGCGACTTCATCGACGCTCAACTCGTGATCTACATAGAGATGAAGACGAGCAATGGTTTCAAAACAATCCATACATTCTTCCATAGAACTTCTACTACTCCAGGCGCGTGGAAATGCTTGCTTATCAGTAAGACCACCAGTTACCGAACCGGGTGGGCCGGGCAACACCGCCATAAAATTATTTCTGTACATTCTAACATAATTGGGAAGCACTTTCATTCCCAAACAGAATGCGCTATACTGCAACAGGTAAGGCGCATCCAGGAAGCATCACCCGGATGATAGAGGAGTGTTTGATGTCCGAAGAGTCCCGGTCGTCATCGACCGATATAGATACCGCCGCTGAAACGACCATCCAACCCGTTACAGAAGATTTTGCCCAGGGTGTGATTAACCAGCTTGATAGTCTGTACCGCACCGCGCTGCGGCTGACTCATAATACGCAGGAGGCGGAAGACCTGGTTCAAGAGACGATGCTGAAGGCGTTTCGCTTCTCCAGCCAGTATAAACCCGGCACCAATCTGCGGGCATGGCTCTTCCGCATCTTAAATACCTCTGCAATTAATCGCTATCGCAAACAGGCGACGCATCCGAACCCGGCCTCGCTGCCCGAGGGCGAGGAGTTCTACCTGTACAACCGCATCCGGGATCTCAGCGGACAGGAACTGACAACGGCGGCTGAAGACGAGGTGCTGAGCCATTATCTCGATGAGGATGTATACCAGGCTTTAAGTGAACTGCCGATCAACTTCCGCATGCCGGTGATCCTGGCGGACATCGAGGGTATGACCTACAAAGAGATCGCCGAGGCCCTGCAAATTCCGATTGGGACTGTCATGAGCCGCATATCACGCGCGCGCCGCCAATTGCAGCAATCGTTGTGGAATTACGCCAGGGAGAAAGGCTATGTCACTGTACCGGCACCTGGGTCGGGCGATAGAGCCTGAAAGAAATAATAAAGGTGCTGCCCTCTCCCACGTTCCCGGTACTTTCTACGTGGATGTCGCCGCCCATCGCCTCAGCCAGTTGCCTGCAAATAAACAGGCCCAGGCCGGCCCCGCGCATAGGACTGTTCATATCGCGTTCAAGCCGCACAAAACGGTCGAAGAGGCGCTGTTGATCTTCGAGAGGCACGCCCGAACCATAGTCACGAATGCGCAGCTCACAGAGCGTAGCGGATTGGCCAACCGGGCGAGCCACGATTTCCAGAGGTGTGCCGGGTTCAGAATACTTCAGCGCGTTGCCCACCACATTCAGGATGATCTGTTTTAAGCGCTGTTCTTCCGCTACAATCGTAAGATCTGAGGCGATATCTACCGATACCTGCCTGTTCTCGCGCTTGATGATGGCCTCCATCATCTCCAGCACCTGGGCGACCGAGGATGCAAGCGGCACCTGACTCAACTGGATTTCTTCGACATCCCCCTGCACGCGGCTGGCATCCATGATATTGTTGACCATCAGAGTCAGTTCGTCGCACCCACGCCCGGCCTTCGCGATAAACTCGGCACGGGTTGCAGGCGCTAACTGATCACCGTAGCTCTGTAGCAGCTCAATGTAACCCTGCACCGCGGTCAAGGGCGTGCGCAGTTCATGCGAGGTAGTAATGATGAACTGATCTTTCAGTTGGTCGAGTTCCTTCTGGCGCTCATATGCCAGGCGCAAGGCGATACTGGCCTGCGCGCTTTCGATTGCGGCGACGCACTGGCCGGCAAGCATACCCCACATGCGCTTCTCCTCCTCAGAGAAGCTATGCGGGCGAGTGTAGGTCAATACGAGCACGCCGAAACGCTGCTCACCTTTTTCCAGTGGGAGCCAGGCGACAGGGAAATTGGGGATGTACTCGAAACAGGTGGGGGCGCCGGCCGAGCGGCCTTGCCAGGCCTCAGCGCTGGTCCCGTCGTAGAACCAGGCGTGCCAATCGCTGTCTTGCAGTTCCGCAGCAATAGCCAGGCTCGCTCCCTCACCGATATGACAGGTGTGCACGAGCGCTCGACGATCCTCCTTGATGAGCCATACATCCGCAGCCGACTTCGCCGTTTCTGAGGCGACACCGGCGTAAGCGATGGCGACCTCGTCGACGCTCTGGTACGATCTCTCCAAGGAAGCACCCGCGCTGTAGAGGGCACTGAGCATCGCAGCGTGGCGGCTGGCCTGCTCATAGAGGCGCGCATTCTCCAAGAGAGAGGAGTAGCGGGAAAGCAGGAGATCGATGATTTCGAAATCGGGGCCGGCATACTGCCCATAGTCCCCGCGCCGGCCCAGCGCGAGCAAGCCGATCATTTCGCCCTGCACACGCACGGGAACCAGCAGTGGATCGTCGACGTTGCTCGAAGTTGAGATAAAGCGCGCCAGGCCCGCTGGCTGATCTTCCACCGCTTTCACGGCTTCGCTGAGAAACAGGGGACGTCTGGCATTGTTCACATTTTGCAACAGCGGCAGGTCTGCCTTGATGTGATCCACGTTCTGGAAGGATGGCTCGGTCAGGAAGTGTTTGCTAGTATGCCGGGGCTGGTAAGCTGATTGCAGGCGCCAGGCAAGATGTTCACGAGCAGCTTCGTTGGGCCGAAGCGGGGGAGTTAATTGAAAGTGGCCGCTATCCCCATCGAGCACGAACAGGCATACCTCGCTCGTGTCAAAGGTTTTGACGGCTGCCACGGTAAGTAGCTCCGCTGTTTCACTGAGATCCATCGTTTCGCGGGCCAGCACATCAGGTTTATCGATGAGGCGACGATAATGCCGCATTTCGCTGAAGAAGAGCCGTTCCGTCACAACTTGTGCAAGCCACCAGGAGAGAGGGGCAAGCAGTACCAGTGAAGAAATAAGCACTCCGCTATAAACAACACCTTGCGGCGAAAAAAACAGCCCACAAGCAACACCTATTCCATAGCCAAGCAGAGCCAGAAAAACAATTCCTATTGTCCAGGAAACAAAGCGCTGGATATATCTGTCGAAGACCAGAATCTGGTAGCGCAGGATAGAGTAGCCGAACGCAGCGGGCAGGAGAATGACAGTAGCGGAACTGATCTGGCCATTAACGGTATAGGGCGCGGCAGGTATGCCCAATGAAGTCAGTGACGACTCCCCACGGCTCCCGCGCCGGGGGCTTCTGGAATGACACGGCTGTCTCGTCCAACAGCCTTTAATCCATCTTCTAAAATATTGACGGAGCCATTGTGGTCGCGATCCATGACGAGGCCGCACTGAGGGCACTCGTAGATACGGACCGACAAAGGCATCTGCTGAATATGCCCACAACCGGAACAGCGCTGACTCGTATAGGCCGGTTTCACTCGCACAAGCGTCCGCCCAGCTTCTTCCGCTTTGGCTTGCAAGTGCGTGAAAAACAGTGACCACGAGGCATCAGCTAGTGACTTCGCGAGTGTGGGATTTTTGACCATATTGCGTACCACCAGGGCCTCTACCGCAATCAGCCCATGCTGCTTGACGATCTTGTGGCTCTCCTGGTGGGCAAAGTTTTTTCTGCGGTTCTTGATGCGCTCATGGATACGGGCACACCGCTTATTGAGTTTTTTTCGTTCTTGCGATCCTTTGGGAGCCTTCTCACGTTTTCGCTGCGCTTTGGCCAGGTTCTTTTCCTCTGCGCGGAAGAAGCGCGGATTCTCAATGGTAGTGCCATCGGAGAGGTACGCAAACGTTTTCAGTCCGACGTCGATGCCGACTGCTTTGTCGGATTCGGGAACCACGGGCTCTGGCACCTCTTCACAGCAAATCGAGACAAACCATTTGCCAGTAGACGTCCGCTTGACAATGGCGGTTTTCGGCGTGCCTTGAAGCGGCCGATGCATCACCATTTTGACCTGGCCGAGTTTTGCAAGCATGAGCGTTCCTCGGTTCTTTTTCCCGCTCTCAACCGAGAAACTATTGCCGTACTGCTTGAAGGTCATGCTGTCATAGCGAAAACGAGACTTAAACCGTGGATACCCCGGGTTCTCCCCGGCTGCACATCTGCGGAAAAACCCATCGAAGGCGAGATCCACCCGCTTGACGGCATCTTGGAGAACCTGGGAAGGCACTTCAGCCAGATCGGGGCGCACTTCGCGGCACGCGGGCAATTCGGCGCATTGCTGGGAAAAGCCGATCGATTTCCCCGCCATATGGTAGGCGTCCCGGCGCTCTTGCAAGGCAGCATTGTAGGTCTCACACAACCGCTTGAGCCAGGAGGTGAGGGTGGTCGCTTGCTTTTTTGTCGGATAGATCCGGTATTGGAATGTCTTATTAGACATGTTTTTGTTGCTCGATAGACTGCTTGATGATGGAAAGAGGCGCGCCGCCTGTTGTCGAGACAAAATAACTGTTTGTCCATAAACTTGGCAGTTTCCGCTTCAAGACGGGAAATTCTTGGCGCAAGAACCGCGATGAACGCCCTTTGAGCAGCTTCGTCAGCCGATGAATACCGAATTGAGGGTCCACATTGACCAGGAGCTGCACATGATCAGGCATCACTTCGAGTTCTTCGATCGCTGCCTGATGCTCTGCACACACCTCGGAAATAATCTGTTTCAGGCGTGTTTCAATCGGCCCCACAAGTACCTTCCTTCGGTACTTCGGACACCAGACCACATGATAGTGGCACGCAAAAAAGATGTTCCGATTGCTTCGATACTCTTGAACCATAGTTCTAGTATACAGCATCGAGCCATCTACTGACAAGGGCCGAAAATCCGAAGGTGTTGCCCCTCCTCCCCTGCCCCCAAATAAGGAACGCGCCCTTCATCCCCCTGGATAAATCACAGAGGCTTTCGGGCGCGGTATTGGGTAAAGAAAAGATGAAATGTTGGGATAATGCCAGGAGGGTCGTCGATACATTCAAAGCACGTGGGATGCTCAATTCCTGGATAACAGGCGTTTGATCTTCATCCTCAACATCATCCAGCAAATCAAGCGCACATACAAAACACTCTACCGCCAAAGCAACACTGCTGGCTTTTGTCAGATCGATATACGGGTCGATATATTGCGCAATCAGCAGTGTGAGCAAAGCCCATGTGCCTGCTGGCAGCGTGGGAGATGACACGGCAGAGTGCGCTTGAGAGAGCAGTTTGCCTGGCGCGGATAACGCGCGCTCGACATCGAGGCGCAACGCCGGATGCAGCATCGCCAGGATACTATAAAGCCGCTCACGCAGGAACGCCTGGTGAGCGGCAAATGGATTCGAGGTAGATGGAGCGCCATTACTCACGGCAAATGCAACTTTGCTATTCCTGTTAATCCACCACCAATCTCTGGATTGAGCAAGTTCTCGATGCGATCTACGGGTGCCAAAAGTTAAAGGACTTCTCCATGGGCGGTTGGTCGAGCGTCAGGTGGGGAACCAACCGCGCAACGATGCGGCTGACGCGCGGGGAGAAGTCCTCGCGCATTATGACGCTGTCGGGATTGCGGCGAAGCTCTTCACGAAGTTCCGCGTCGGTGGAGATACGATGCACAAATGTTTGGATCTGGAGGTCTTCCATGAGAGGGAATGGTCCTTTCTTGATCGTTTCCATAACCTGGGAAACAGGATAACGCTGAGTTATTTCACAAGCGAGCCAGTTACAGCATGCGGTGAAAGGCTATACGAGGGACGGGACTGGCAAGGCGACGAACACGGAGCGCGTTACGAGCAGGTAATACGTATTAAATCCATTTTTGACTCTAAAACCCGATGTTAGTATAATACATTATACATAATAATTTTGGAAAAAGCAATAGTTTATTGGAAAAAATCTAGGAACAGATAAGAAATCGATTTTTGATAGAACCCACATTAGGCAATTCGGTCGAGATCTACTACGAAAGGCGGGATCAAAAGTAGTGGCAATCATTCTTGCTGGATTGCTTGTCTACAGAAGTAACCCTTTTGGACTGACTACCACCCCCATTGCCACGCAAATCCGTTGGGGGAGTCTATTCATTGCTTGGTGTTGGGGCTATTAGCCTGTTGATCCATATCATTTTAGCACTTAATAGCAATGGCACTATTCAAAGTGTAACTGGTAATCCTTTCCTTAGCCGTTTTGTCAGTGTTGGCTATGGGATTGGATATTGGCTCTACTTGCTTGCAGCTATTGCTATCATAGTTGGCGCTGTGCTCACGCTACGCATGCCCATGTCAGAATACGAGACACCGAGGCAAGCATCGTGGCAACAGGAATCGCAATCCCAGCGATGGCCTCCCACTCCACCTTCACAATAAGATATTGACGAGTGACACGAGCGACCATCACGATGATGGTCGCTCGTGCGACTCAACTGTTTGTTGGCAGGCGATCTTACACAGCCTGCCCCCCACGATAAATCGGGGGGCTACACATCTCCCTTCATGCGGGCAGGCTGCATGAAGTAAGATCGGGTTTACTCTCCGCCGCCACCACCGCCAGCCGCGCCTTCGACGATAACTTTCTCGCCGACATTACGCTCGATAGCGGCCAGTTCTTCAGCCGAACCTTGAATGATAGGGCCTTTGAACCACTTGCGTGCGCTGACGAGCCACCAGGTACCGACAATCAGCAGAGTACCCAGCACCGCAACGGGCGCGTAGTTGAAGTTGCCGGCATTCACCGGATTCGCCGTTGGCAGCATGAACAGGATCGAGATCAATACGATCCAGACGACAGCAATCGCTCCGATTGGTTTGCTCCAGGCGCCCAGGTGCCACGGGCCGCGCTGGAAGTTCTTCGCGAAGAGGCGCAGCAGAATGGGCAGGCCGTACGCGATATAGAGGCCAATTGTCGCGATGGAAGTCACCGCGAAATACGCGGTGTAGTTGAACATCGTCGGGATGGCCAGGACGAAGGCAGCCACCACAGCCAGGATGATGGCGTTGCGAGGCGTGCGTCCCCTGTCCAGGCTGTGCCACACATTGTGGAACGGCACCGCGCCGTCACGCGAGAAGGCATAGATCATACGCGAGTTCGAAGTGACGGAGGACATGCTGCAGAAGAGTTGGGCAACGGCGATGCCTGCGAAGAGCAGCGTGCCAATGATGTAGCCGACGCGGCTTTCCAGGATGTAGAGTACCGGGTTGACGAAGCTGCCGGCGGCGGCAAGGTCGGGAGTCGTGGCAACCAGGCTCATCAGCAGGATATAACCGGCGATGGCCGAAACGACTACCGACATCACAATGCCCCAGGGCGCGCGGGTCTCAGCGCCGACGGTTTCTTCGGTCATGTGCGCTGATGCATCGTAGCCCGTATAGGTATACTGCGCCAGCAGCAGGCTCAAGAGGAAGGCATACCAGATCGGGAAGCCTGTCGTATTGAAAGTGTTGTCGATAGCGAAGACTCTGCCCGGACCATTAAAGCCCACTACGTGCGAACCGGCCACCTGGGCAGCGCAACAGACGCCCGCGGTATTTGGATTGAACTGGAACGCAGCGATGGTCGCGATCATGACGCCCAGGGCAATTACGACGACGAAGACGATATGCCAGCCTACACTGACATCGTTCAGAAAGGCCACGATGCGCACGCCAAAGATATTGAGCAGGGCAACCACAGCCAGGATGATGGCGTATATCAGCAGCGTGGTCGACTGCGTTGCAACATTCAGCAGGTAGGCGCCATTCGTAAACGCGGGGGCGGTGGCCGCAACACCTGGGAACCAGGCATGCAGCAACGTGTCAATGGTGACTGCTGCGCCATAAGCGATACCCGCGGTGATACCGAACTGGCCAATCATGTTGAACCAGCCGGTGAACCAGCCCCAGCCGGCGCCGCCGAGCTTGGATGCCCAGTAATACAGGCCGCCCGCCGTGGGATACGCGGAAGCCAGCTCGGCCATACCAAGCGCCACGATCACGACAAATATGGTGACGAGCGGCCACCCGAGGGAGGCTGCTGCGAAACCCGACGTGGTGGGAACCAGGTAGAAGAGCGTGACGCATCCGCTAAGGATTGAAATGATGGTGAAGGAAATAGCGAAGTTAGAGAACCCGCCCATCGCTCGGAACAATTCTTGCGCGTAGCCAAGACCGTGCAGGCGCTTAATGTCCTGTGCGATAAGCTCCTCTCTAGAGGAACGAGCCATGAGACACCTCCCATAACAAATATGTCAACGTTAATCAGGTGGGGAATACGAAACGACGATTACTAGGGATAATGCTTCATTACAAAGAGACGGACGTAACGAAGACACCTCCTTTCCATGGAGCAAGATTGAGCCATGTCGATGTTTATATTACACGAAAAAGAAACAGTGTGTAATAGTAGTATTGTCCACAAACCTGAGCATTTTGTCAACCGCAGTTATATCAGTCGGTACCACAGTTGCAAAGAAATACAGCCAGGTTCTTATTATGCTCGAAGCCATGAGCAATACGTCAAGCAGGTTTTATCGACAACAAGAAGAGGCCGAGCAGCACGACCATTACCCCGAAGACCTGGTAGAGTACCGGTCGCTCGCGAAAAATGATAATCCCGGCGAATAGCGGGATGATGCCCCAGCTTGAACTGATGGCCGAGGCGATTCCGGTAGATGCCAGTTGGGTATCGAAGCTGTAGATCAGTAACCCCGCAGTTTCCAGCAGTCCCACGACAACGGCCAACCCAATACCATGCACGCGCAAGGATGCTGGTTTTTCCCGCGGGGCCGTACCTGCGAGGGCGGAATGCCGGAACCGGAAGCGCCGGAAGGCCGCCAGGAGGAACAAGGTGAGAGCGGCAAAGGTGCGCGTCCAGAGGATGGGCGCGTACCAGCCCCATTTCCCGGCTGCCAGCCCAATGCCAAAGAGCATGACGCCGAAGGTTACCATGGCCAGGAGCCCCCAACGGACGCCGCCCTTCGCCAGCCCTGTCAGACCGGAGGAGCGCACTATCCCGCGTACCTCCACGATGTTGGTAGAGGCGCCCAGGATTCCCAGGAAGATGATGACGAGCATGACTATTTGCCAGGGATTGAGCAACTCGTTCAGGAAGAGCACGGCCAGCACAGCGCCAACAGCCCCATCGGCAGCGGTGACCGGACTCACGATAGCCAGGGGACCCAGCTCCAATCCGCGATAGAGCGAGAAATAGCCAACCGCCGCCATGATGCCCGTTAAAAGCCCCAGTCCAGCGCTCTGGGCAAAAACTTCCGGGGAGAGAGCAAGCCTCACGAAGGCAAGGGAACCGAACAGGACCAGTACCGTCACGCTCGTAACGAGCGAGGTGAAAGTTGTCACGAACGTTCCCTGCCTGCGCGTCGCGAAGGTTGCCACCGTGTCAGCCGAACCCCAAAAGAGGGCCACCACGATAGCGAGCAAGATGCCGGCTCGTTCCACATCGCTCCCTTTTTTAAGCGCCTATATGTCCGTCATGCCTCACAACTATCCCCGTGGCTTTCCGATGGAGGAACATCCAGGCCCGGGTTGCCCTCAAAGAAATTGAAGGGGCGCAGCATGAAGCCGGCATGTTTGACCGGCATGACCGGCCAGTCTTCCAGGCGTGGGTTATGCATCACACCGACGGTGTACCACAGGGTCAGGGTGGTGTTTTCGATCGATCGATTGGGCGCCGTCCATGCCGGCAGGCCCGCCCCACCTGGATGCTGGTTCGGGTAGTCACCGGCAGGAAACTGCTCCTCCGGGTGGTAGGGGGTGACCCAGACATGGTGCCTGGCGAACGCCGCTCGCTGGAAAATGCTGGAATCGGCAGTGGCTAAAAGTAGCGAATTTGTGCTAACGCCTGGGCATAGCTCGTAGCCAACGACCCTGCCATTCACGGGATTGCGCACGTTGGGGTTGATGATCTTCCAGGTGCGCTCTCGTTCGATGTCGCGCTGCGCCTCCACCTCGGTGCGAAGGATCGTATTTACCACCTTGAAGGCGTTACCCCAGCGATTCTTCTCCCTGTTCTGCTCGGCGGTAATATTCGTCTCCACCACCGAGTTCTGCAGGCCATCGATCATCGGTTCCACGCGAAAGCTGAAGAAGTGCTGGTGAATGGGAGCAAACAAACCACCGGTGTTCAGCAGTTCACCGTACTCGGGCGTCCCTCCTGGCCCAACGGCTCCGATATTCATAATGCCGGTGAGCTTGAGATCCACCTCAATTGACCCGTCCTGGCGGAAGTACCAGAAAAAGCCGTAATCATACGGACCGACGGTGGCAATGAACGACACGACCAGCCTGCGCGAACGGCGAACCTCTGTATGGTCGGTGCGATAGTTCCAGTGCTTCCACAGAATGCCATCGTCCTCCTCATGCATACAGACAGCATTCTTGATGGTGCGCACGCTCCCATCATTCTCCGTCATGTGGGCATCGAAATAGTGAATTACGCCCAGGCAATCACAGCCAAGCTCAAGGGAGTTTGCGAGCCAGCCGACCCCATACTCCCCCACATCGAAAGCGTTCTGGAAAGCATGATCCGGGCTGGGATCACCGTAGGGGACAGCCATTTCGGCCAGCCGCAGACTGCGGAACAGCGGACGTCCATCATAGAAAACGTGGTAGAGAATCAGCCCCTCGCGCGGTGAGAAGCCGACCAGGAACTCCCACTTTTGCCACGCGACCCGATAGCCGTCCTCGACGCTGAAACTGGTTCCATCCGGCTGCTCGATCTGGATCGATTTGAGGTCGGTGCGCAGCGAACCCACGTCCTTGGGCAGGTAGTTGCCTTGCCTCTGTGGGACAGGGACCACGCCGAAGTCATCGACGCGGACGACCTTCATCGTATTCAGGTCCAGGATCGCATGCAGACCGGCGATCTGGTGCGCATAGGTGTTCTCCTGCGGGTCCCCGGGGTCGAGCAGGTAGTGGACGGTCGTGCGCAGGACTCTGCGCGTATCCTCCTCCGGATTGCCATAGTTGCCAGCAGACCAGGGATCGACGCGTACCCGCTCCAGGTTCTGCCCGGTGATGCCGCGCTTCTCGAGCGCGGCCTGGAAGCGCGGATCGGCCTTGACTGCTTCCTCGGCTGCGAAAAATTCCTCTAAGATGATGCTCGGCTGCCCCTCAACGCGCTTCCACGAGGTCACTTTGCCTTCGTTCAGATTGACGATGGCCTCGTAGGCGCCGCTTTGACCGGGTGTTTTGTCGAGCAGGGAGAAGAAGACCTCGCGCGGGACGGAGTCGCCAGGTTGGTAGGAAAGCGCCACCTGTGGGGACGGCTCGTGGAGGCGCACCATCACGAATCGGATGTGCTCCGAGCCTGCCTGTCCCGACCGGAGGATCGTGACGGCCGCCTCAATTTCCTCCGGAGTCAATGGGGCAAATGGGTGACGGGCGTTTGCTGTTACCATGAGTTGTTCTTGAAATCCTTCTAGGGAAAGACCCGTTGACCGGTTTCTCCCCAGCTCATTTGACAATCAGCCAGCCCGGATAGCTCTCGGCTAGCGGACTGGCTGGACAGAAAGAGCAGCGAGCAAACCGGCTCGATGAACGATATCAGATCAGGATGCTGGAGCGGCTCCTGGTTCCACTTCCTCGACCTCCCAGGGATGAGGCTCGGAAGCCCTCCCGAGGCGGACGGGAAACGCAAATCTGTTCACCAGCGTCCAGAGAAGTGAAAGGACGATCACGGCCAGGGAGATGTAGATGCCCAGGTTCTGCGGCCAGACCGGGAATGGTACGACACTGCCATAGATCCCCAGGATAGGAGTCACAACAGCCACCAGGAGGAACAGCCAGCGCCACCACTTACCAGGGTCTTGCATGAGTAAGCGAATCGCAGCAAGGCAAAGCCCGATATAGATCAGCTCGATCAGTAAACTCCCGATTGTGCTCATGATACCGAAGACCGTCAGCACATTCGGGGGCGAGCTGGCTGTGGCGATCGTAACAATGATCAGAACCAGCAGCGCAACGACCGATACTGTGATGATCCCGCCCACTGGAGTGCGGAAGCGCGCACTGATACGCGCCAGCGGAGAGGGCAACAGCTCATGGCGCGCCAGGGCGAACATGCCGCGTGACGTGGTGGCCATGAAGGCACTCATCACGACGAGCGCGTCGAACAGGACCGCGATATCTACCAGAACCGCTAACCATGAGCCGACATAGCGGGTTGCGAGTGTATCGAGCGGTGCTGGATCGGACGCCCACTTCGCCGAATTGCCCAGTCCAAAGCCGATGTCCGAGGCGTAAATCACCAGCAGGTAGAAGACACCGGTGATGATGACGGTCCCAATGACCGCGCGCGGGATCGACCGCCGTGGATCTTTCGTTTCCTCACCAAGCACAGCCGAGGTCTCGAAACCAATGAAGAGGGTGATGGCAAACAGGATGCCTGGGAAAATGCCCGCAGCCGGCACGCTCGTTGGAACGGCAGGCACGCTTGCCGGGTTGAAGGCTTGCAGCGTATTTCCAGCGTCTCCGCCATGCGCGATGATCGCGATGGCCATGATGAGCAAGGGGATGGCAGACAAAGCGCTCAGTGTGAGTTGCACACGGGTGGTCAAACGAATGCCCAGGTAGTTGAGCGTGATAATCAGCACAAGCGCGACCAGGCCAAAGACCCAGAAGGGAAGAGTGATATTTAAATATGTCGCGAAAACCGTCGCACCCAGCAGCCCGATCACCAGGAATCCGGCTGAATCCAGGGTGAGCGCGCCGAAAAAGTAGATCCCGGCGGAGAAGAGGCCGAAGGCGGGACTGAGCCTCCTGAGGTAATCGTAGATGGCCCCGGCTCCTCCGCCGCGACGAGCGTACAGAGCGATGAGCCAGCCGAGCGCCAGCACTCCGACAGCTCCGATCAGGGTCGAGAGGGGCGCTGCGCCCCCCGCGCTGCCCGCGATCAGGAAAGCGACGAAAGCAGAGCTGAAGATAGGACCGATGGATAGACTCTGCGCAATAGCATCCCAGGTTGTGAGGGTGGGGCGGTGGCCAAGGCGCTGTACCTGCGAGCCGCTGGTAGAAGTTGTTCCCGAAGATGTTTCCATGATACCTGCCTTTCGATTTAAATAAAAAAATACGATGACGGTCAAGGCTGGTTGTCTCACCTGTTACCATGTGTGAACTGTTCAGCGAGCCGCAGAACGGCGGCGCACAAGCTAAACCTCCACAAACATCGATGCAGCTTCCCAAACGCCATGCACTTCCGTCGTAAATGAGGGATGCTGAGCATACGATTGGTAAAGCTGCAAAACAAGCGCAAATTTGTACAACTCAAGTCTAACGTGCTTGTACTCATCTGTCAAGATGAATGGAACGTTTATAACTTTCACTTGTTCGCAGGAGGGCATTCCCTCAGCTTCTCTAGGGTGGGGAATGCCCCTCGTCAACGAGATGAGCAATGCGACCCGTGCTGTTTTGCACCCTGCTACGAGGAGGTCATCTGCTCGAAGTTCGCCTCACCGCTCGCCAGCATGCTGGCGATCCCCGCGATCACCAGAATTCCCAGCGTGAGCCCTCCGACGATATACCACCACTGGTTGTTACTGATGAGTGGGATCCAGGGGTAGACGAGAATCGTGACCACGGTTAGCAAGCAGGCCGCCCCTCCCACGATCACGCTTCCCCAGATCACCCACAGCGGGAACTGGCGTTGCCGCCGAAACATTCTCGGGTTTTGCCGATAAACAAAAACCAGGTCGACGAAGAAAAAGGTTGTGGCAATCGTCCAGATGAGCGTACAAGCCGCAGCGACGACAGTGTAAAATTCTATATTCGTGCTGATCGGATTCCCACCGAAATTTACTAAAGCCGGTGCGATGATGTAGACAACCACAACGACGAGCGCGCTGGCAAAACCATGAAAGACGATGGCCGTCCTTGGGGCGCGGTTCCTGTTGAGGCGTGCGAAGCGTGCCGGGATGAACTGGTCGATGCCTGCCGCCATCAGGATGCGCGCTGAGATATAGGTGTAGAAAACCATTGCCGCTAATAAGTAACTCAGATAAAAGATCACGGCCACGTCCGCCGGGATTTTCCCCAGGGTTTGTTGTACAGCGGCGAATCCATCGAATGGCCCGACGGCTGATCCCCGGACGATGAGCACGCTCGTGGTTACGATGGTATAGAGTAATACAACGACTGGGGCGCCTATCAGGAGGTGCTGGCGGATAATGCGTACCAGTTCTTTTGTACCTCTCCCGCGGAGTTCTCCTGCCATGTTTAACGGGCCACTGGCACCGATATAGTTGAGCGTGATGATCGCGAACAGGAAGTAGGTGGACGGAGTGAGCGACCAGCCGGTGGGGTCAGCGAAGTTAGTCATGGAGTGATGCCCCGTCACTAACCAGACCACCGCCGCGAGCCCTACCAGAAAGACTGATATCATTGTCAGGACAAAGATGAGATTTATCACGTTCTGGATCGTCCGCATGCGCTGCAGCCCAAGAAATACAGCTACCAGAGTCAGCACGAGAATCATCACACCTTGCTGCCAGGGCTGGTTCAACCAGTTTGGGTTGAGCCCTTGCAACGTCGTGACGAAGGCGCTGCCTGCGGTCGTCACAGCAAGCACGCCAGAGAGCCAGAAACAGAGCCCGATGAAGAAGCCCATGAAAGGACCGAGTGCTCGGGTTGTCCAGTTATAGAGCGATCCTGCATTGGGCAGCATTACGCCGAGCTGGATGGCAGCTACGATAGATGGAGCAAAGAAGACCACAGCCCCAAGACCCAGGTAGATCAAGGAGACTGGGCCGCCTGCCGCACCCGAAACCGCATTGGTGAGCAGAAAGAGCGCCATGATGGCGGTGATCGTCATGTCGCGCTTCCCCAGCACGGACGGCATGGTCTGCACGACATAGGTTTCCGACGGTAGGGCTTTCTGACTTTCCCCCTGGGGCACGGCCTCGTCAGAGGGCACCTGGGTCCACTGTTGAACGTTTATACTCTGCATCTGTTTCTACCTTTTTCATCTCAGGCGGCTAGCCAGCGCCTGTACTTTTTTAAGCGGCTTGCATTCCTCAACCGCGTTCGAGCACATCATTTGCTGCAATCGTAAAAGTAGGTACCTCTCGATCAGGAGCCCTGCTCTACTGACCTTTTAAAAGAAGAAGCACTACGGGATGAGTCTATCTAAATACAAAAGCGCCAATGTACAAAGGAGCATGTGTAAATCACATGAGTAACGATGAGAGTATAAAGCATAATACCCGCAATATGCTAGAGATAGCACTGCTTCATAGGAAATATTAGCCACTGTTCTTGCCGATACCATATACAATTTGGATATAAATTTTCGAGGTGATCTGCGCATCCTTCGGTTCAGGGCTACTAGCGAAAGTCTTCCACAGTCACAATAAGAGGAGCAGTTCACACGAAGGGCAGGAGCACAGCGCCATTGACGAACAGGGGCTTTGCCGTTACAATCGTGACGATGATGCCGAACGGGCTATATGGAGGCGCCAGGGACGATGGGTATCGAGCATAGATGGAGTCGTAATGGACCAGGTGATGACCAACAGCGGGCAGCGCGGAGATTTTGACATGCTTGGAGTACTGGAGTCGACGCGCCCCATGGCAGAGGCAGGCAAGCTTGTCCGGATTAACCAGGATGGCCTTGCGGTCGTAGCCGATAAATTGCGCGCGTTCGAGCAGCAAGAGGCCGGCCCATTTGGGCAAGGCCGACAAAAAGGCGCCGCTGATGCCTTCACATGGTACCCGCAATATCATTTCTTCGATGGGACGGAACGCACGGTGAATTGGCTGCTGCTGCTCGATGCGCTCAATTTTTGCTTCTGGGCGGAAAAAGGGCAGGCCCGCTGGCAGGTTGAGTACCACGGCGAAACGCTCGGCGGCTATTGGGCAGAAGCGGCCGCCCTGACTCGCGCGGTCGAAGAGGGATATCCAGTGTGGGACGCGCGGTATCTGAGCGATTTGAGTGGGGAAGACCTGGCCCACATCTTGCGGGGTATCACCGCCAACTTGCCGGTCGTCATCCCCCTTTTCGAGGAGCGCCTGGCGAATGCAAGGGAAGTCGGGCGCGTCTTGCTGGAACGCTACAATGGGCAGTTCGCCAATGCCATCAAAGAAGCGGGGGGAAGTGCAGTCAGGCTGGCATTATTGCTGGCAGAACACTTTCCTTCATTTCGCGATATCGCGACCTACCGTTTGCACGAGGTGCGCTTCTTGAAACGCGCCCAGATCTGCGTCGCCGACGTACACGGGGCCTTTGGCGGCAAGCGCTGGGGCACCTTCCATGACCTTGAACGATTGACAGTCTTCGCGGACTACAAGCTGCCCCAAATCCTGCGGCATTCTGGCGTGCTGGAATATCATCCCTCGCTGGCCAGGCGCATCGATGCTATGGAACTGCTGGCGGCGGGCAGCGATGAGGAGATCGAGATCCGTGCAGCCACCATCTGGGCCTGTGAACTGCTGCGCCAGGAGATGGAGAAGCAGGATGGTCGGGAGGCGATTACCGCAGCCGAGATCGACGCACGCCTGTGGCTGCTCAGCCAGAATATCGCCGATATGCGACCTTACCACCGCGTGCGCACGATATATTATTAAAGGCACGAATAAAAAAAGTGACTATGCCCGATAGGACGAAAAAGAGATATGCAGCTAAAAACATTGCTTGAAAGCCTTGAACAAACACCAGAATATATGAGCGGTCCTGACCTGCCTTTTGATTCGATAGGCCGGCTCGACATCACCAATCTGGCCTATGATTCGCGCAAAGTCGGGCCGGGTGGGCTGTTCATCGCGGTGCCTGGAACGCATACAGATGGGCGGAGATACGTTGCTGATGCGGCGCAGCGAGGCGCTGTGGCGGCGCTCGGGCCCGCGCTGGGGAACGGGGTAGCGGGAGGCGCCGCCCGGCCATCCATTCCATATATAGAGGTAGGGGATGTGTTGAGCGCGCTGGCCGACCTGGCATGCGCTTTCTACAGCTTTCCCGCGCAGCGGTTATGCACTATCGGCGTGACCGGCACGGATGGAAAAACAACAACGTGCAACCTGATCCATACGCTGCTGCGCGAAGCCGGGTTTGGCAGCGGCCTGATGACGACCGCTAATTTCAAAAGCGGCGACACGGAATGGGAAAATACGACGCGCCAGAGCACGCTGGAGGCCTCCGAGGTACAGCAATTCCTGCGGCAGTTGCTAGACGAGGGCATGACGCACGCCGTGATCGAGGCAACCTCGCACGGGTTGGAGTTGCAGCGCGTACGGGGATGCGCCTTCGATATCGGTGTAGTGACCAACATTACGCACGAACACCTGGAATTCCACAAGACGCTGGAGCATTACCGGCGAGCAAAGGCGCGCCTGTTCGAGATGCTGGATGCCGGGCGTGACAAAGGGCTGGGTGTGCGGCCTGTTGCTATTTTGAACCGCGACGATTCATCCTACGAGGTATTGAAACCATACTGCTCTGTACCTATACTGGACTACGGCATTGACACGCCCGCCGCGCTACGCGCCGTCGATGTGCAGCTCGGCCCAACAGGAACGCGTTTCCGAGTACTGCTTCCCGGAGGGGATGATCTCACGCAGCGCGTCACTCCCACAATAAATCGGGGTCCCACGATAAATCGGGGACCTACGCGGCTCACTACGTCCAGGCAGGCTACAACGAGGGATATCCAGATAGAAACGCGGCTGGTGGGCAAGTACAACGTCAGTAATTGCCTGGCGGCGATCGCTACCGCCTATAGCCTGGGGATCGCGCCAGAGATGATTGCGCAGGGGCTGGCGAAAGTGCCGGGCGTGACGGGCCGCATGGAGCGTATCGACGAGGGGCAGGACTTTATGGTGATTGTGGATTATGCCCACACGCCCGACAGCCTGGCAAAGGTTCTATCGACCTTGCGCCCGCTCACCAACGGCAAATTAATGGTTGTGTTTGGGTCGGCGGGAGAGCGCGACGTGCAAAAACGTCCCCTGATGGGGCAAATCGCCGCTCAGATGGCCGATTTTTTCGTTATTACTGATGAAGACCCGCGCGAGGAAGACCGTGAAGCGATTCTGCGGGAGATTGCCGCGGGCAGCGAAGCGGAAGGGAAACGCGAGGGGCGAGATTTCCTGTGCATCGCTGATCGCAGGCGTGCAATCGCGGCAGCCTTCGAGCGAGCGCAGGCTGGCGACGCGGTATTACTGGCAGGAAAGGGTCACGAACAGAGTATAATAATAGGCAGGGAAAAAATCCCGTGGGATGATCGCAAGATGGCGCGAGAACAATTGCATTTACGATAAAGATGATCTTATACTGCCTGTTCGGGTGAATGTTACTCTTTTTCAAAGTTTGACGTTAAATTTTATTAGGCGCCTGGATAGTATTCGCCTGTGGAGTTGAAATGGTTCCCGTCTGGTCATTATTATTCTTGATCTTTGCTGGCTGCAGTCTGCTCAGCCTGCTGTTGTGCTGGATCGGAAAACTCCTCTTTCCGAAATTCCGCAGTGGAGAATTCAAACCCGGGCCCCATCGCCCGGACCTGCTGCTCTCCACCGGGCAGGAGATCAAGACCATCGAGCTGCCGCTGGTTGGCGGCCCAGCGATCACCCTTTCGATCGTAGCCACAGGCATTTGCGCGGGTTTTCTCTTCAATTTACGTCCAGATCAATGGACGCTCCTGATCATTGGCCTTGCCGCCACCGTTGGATTCATGCTGGTCGGCCTGGTCGATGACTGGTACAAAGTGCATCACAACGAGGGCATCTCTGAACGCTCGAAAGCAGTTGGCGTGATCCTCGTTTCGATGGCAGCGGCGCTTGTCTATTACTTGCTGACAGTCCAGGGACGCCAGCCGTATTCTCCCTACTCTGATATCCTGGGCGCTCTCTTTAGCCGTGTTCCGCTGGCCTGGCTGATCTGTTTGATGATCGTAACCGGCGTGATCGGCGGCGTAACCTCCATTTCGGTCGATTTCGCCGATGGGCTAGATGGTCTGGCCGGCGGTCTGGTCTTCAGTGCGGCTCTGGCTTTCGGCATCATCATCACCGGCTCGCTGAATCCTAAACATCCTGAAGGGATTGTGCTCGAGGTGCTGGCATTGCTCTGCGCCGGGAGCGTACTGGGCTTCCTGCCCTGGAACTGGCCATCATCGTGGGCGGCGCGTAAAAGCCACGCGCGCAGGCGGGCGAAGATCTACATGGGGGATAGCGGCGCGCTGGCGCTGGGCGGCATCATGGCGATGGTGGCGATCTTCTCGCGCAACGAAATTCTGCTGCTTATGATCGGCTGCGCCTTCGTGCTCGAGGGGCTTTCCTCGTTGATCTCGGCAAAAGTGCTGACGCGCTTCTTCCGCAAGAACCTGAAGCTGCTGCGCTTTGCCAGCCTGCGCGAGTTCATACCGCACACCGAGTTTCCCCTGCCATTCCTGGCAACGCCGATGCATCATCACTTTGACCTGCTGGGGTGGGACCGGCGCCGACTGGTATATGGCGCGTGGGCGTTGGGCGCTTGCTTCGCCTCGCTGGGCGTGCTGGTCTACTTTGCGCCGGAAACCTGGCAGCGCTACCTGGGCCGCATCCTGGTACTGCTGCTGGCCTGGATGATCTGGTCGAGCGGCTCATGGAGCCGGCGCTACTTCGTGGGGAAATTCCCAGCCGACCGCACGCGGCGGCGCAGGCTGGCGCTGTACTATGGATATCCCTACCGCATCATGCGATTCCAACTCTATCATCTCGTCGAATGCATCGATGCCAATGAAGACGTGATCGAGACTCCATCCGAAGAGCTGGCCCTCTGGCAGCGTATGAATATCTACGACGCACGCGCCATGCTTGGCCTCTACTGCTACCGCGCGGGTTACTTCCCGGCGGCCCTGGCGCAATGGAGCCGCATCCCTGAGAGCAACCTCAAGCTGCGCCCGGAGATCGCTCTCCTGGTGAAAGAACTCGAGGAACGCCTGTCGCTCGAGAAGCAGGAGACACAACCCATGCGGCGCGAGCAGATTCTCAAGCCGGAGCCGATCCTGACGGGGAACCTGGCGCCCGCCGACCTGCCCAACCCCTACGAGCCGGTTCGCAGCGAGGAGACTTACGAGGGGCGCATAAGCCGGTAAAGGGCGGCCCCCTTCGTCCCGGAACAATATCCGTCAAACTCTTCCATCTCTAGCGTAGATATGTTATAGTGCTTTTAACCTTCCATTAACATTCTATTGCCTATTACACATGGTTTTGGTGAGCAAATCAATAGCGATTGCTGCTTAAAGTCGCTATACTTGGAGCAATAACACTTTCGTAGACAGACGCCTGGGAAGAGGTCCTTATGCGCTTTTGCTTTATCGTTGAGGAGCAATATCGTAACGATGCAATGCCGCTTGTGATCGCCGACCAGTTGCTTCAGTGGGGACATGACGTGGACCTGTTAGAACCGCAGTCGGCCGTTACCTGCTTGAACGACCTGGCCGAACAGGGATACGACGCTTATGTCCTGAAATCGCTGGCCGACGGGCCCGGCATGAGCATATTGGAGGCGGCTGAGGCTGTCGGCATTCCAACCATCAACAGTTCGCGCTCGATCAGGCTGGTGCGCGATAAAGCGGTGGCGGCCGCCTTTGCGCGGGCGCATGGGCTGCCCATTCCTCAGACCTATTTCGTTTCTCATCCGCGCCTGCTGCACCAGATTCCACTGGAAGAATATCCGATCGTCGTAAAACCGAGCAATGGCAGCTCATGCCGTGGTATTTACTTGCTGAGGAGCCCGGATGATCTGACGGAGATGGAAATTGCGGAAGAAAACGAGAGTTTTTTCCTGGCGCAACACTACGCCGAAAACGCCGGCTTCGACATCAAGGTCTACGTGACCGGCGAGGAAGTCTATGCAGCCGTGGCGAAAGCATCGCCGCTGCACGGGCAGGTCGAGGATCGCTTCGTACCGTTGACGCCACAGGTACGCAAGCTGGCTTTGCAGGTGGGTAAGCTGTTCGGGCTGGATATCTATGGCCTGGATGTGGTGGAGACGCCGCAAGGTCCAGCGATCCTCGATATCAACGATTTTCCTAGCTTCGGGCGAGTTCCGCGAGCCGTTGTGCGCATTTCAGAATACGTGCTGCACGCGGCAAAACGGGCCGAGTTACAACGCGCACGGCGCAGGGAGCGCATGCGAGCGAAACACTCGAGGGCGACATCGACAGCGATGGCGCGGGAACAGACGGCGGCAACCACATCCGAGCAAGGCGAGCAACTACACGAAATACTCGCGGAGAGTGTACGTGAATAGCGCGAAAAGAAAGAGTGGTGCTATGCACATTTGCCTGATTATGGACAACCCGGAGACACCACATCATCCGGTGATCGCACCGGCTCTAAAAGAACTGAGCAGCAATCACACGATACGATTGCTGGATGTACGCACATTGACGGGCGAGGAGGCCATCGCGGAGGAGGCGCAGTTCGCTCGCGCAGACCTGTACCTGCTGAAATCGCACGCGCCGCAGGCGCTCGACCTGGCGCACGCGCTGGAACGGCAGGGTGCGCTGGTCGTCAATAGCTGGGCGGCGTCGGTGGCCTGCCAGGATCGTGTCTTGATGGCGCAGCGCATGAACGAGGCGCACCTGCCCTGGCCGCACACCGACAGCTTCGCGACGCTGGCGGCGCTCGCGGCCGATGAAGCTCTCCTGGCGCGGCAGAGCTTCCCGGTGATCCTCAAAAGCTACTTCAGCCATCGCGGGGACCTGGTCGCCTTCGTGCGCAACAAAGAACAGTTGCAGGTGCTGGCGAAGGAATGGAGCGAGGAGCCGGTAGTGCTTCAGGAATACGCGGCCAGCGACGGGTGGGATATCAAGCTGTGGGTCATCGACCAGCAAATCTTCGCCGCCCGCCGCCGTACGCCGCTGGAGCCGAATGCGCCGAAGGAAGATTTCGTCATCCCGCCGGATGAGCTACCTGGAGAGTGGGCGCGCATCACGCTCGAGATAGGGCGCGTCTTCAATATGCGGCTCTACGGCGTCGATTTGCTGATGACGGAGAAGGGACCGATCATTGTCGATGTCAACGGATTCCCAGGTTTTCGGGGCGTCCCCGGCGCTGACCGTGCGCTGGTCAACCTGGTGGAAAAGCTGGCGAGGGAAGGAACGGTGAAGGCATGAGTGAGATCAGTAACTATCCTGTTGGGACAGGCGTCTCGATCGTAGACCTGCCCGGCATTGTCACCGGGCTATTCGCGCGGGCGCAGCTACCACTGTCGGAGGAACCGGACAAGCAAGTAGGGCTGTTTGTGCGCTACCTTCGGCGCAAACCGGCGCGCGGGCTGGCCGTGATCTACGCCGTAGACGAACCCGGGCGCCGGGGTGCCGGGCGCGCGCACGATCCCCATCGCTCAGTCAGCCTGACGCTGGATGAAAAGGCTCTTGACGGCGCGCACATCCGCTTTCGCGAGGACGAGGCGCAGGAGACCGCATTGGAGGTGCAGGCGTCGGGCGTCTTGCGCGCCGCGGAACTGGGTCTCTCGGTGCAGGCTTTCCCGGCTGACGACAGCCTACCAGAACTGGCCACCAGCTTCGACACGCGTAGGGGAGGGCCGGTCTTTACGGCACTGCAAAAGGCGGCCCATACGCAACTCGGTGATGCCGGCTGGCAGCTCGTCGAAGCGACGGCTGAGGCGGTGCGCTACAAGCCGGCCAGCCGCTGTGTGGTGAGGTATCTTCTTACATTGACAAAGAACAATGAACGGGGGCAGCAGGAAGAACTTCGCCGGCAGATGACGGTCTACGGTAAGGTGTACGCTGACCCCCAACAGGCGCGAGACGTGCAGAACTTGCAGCAGCGCCTATATGATGAGCAGGTCGCGAGATTGGGCAGCCGGGCGGCAGGTCAGGATTTACGTACCCCCATGCTGCCGCGGCCGCTCGGGTTACTCACCGACCTGGGTATCACGTTCAACGAGGCAGTGCTTCCCGTTGATCCACAGGAGCGGGCCATTACGGGGACGCGCGCGATGCAACCTATGCTTGAACGTGGGCGAGGCGGTGAGATCGCTGCAGTCACCATAGCCCTCGAAGAGCTGCGTATGACGGCGATTGCCCTGGCGCGCCTGCATACCAGCGCGGTGCGCGCGAACGAAGCCGTGCCACGCACGGGGGCCAAAGAAGCCAAACGCGCCCGCGAGAGGGCCGCGCTCATCGCCAGCCACAACCCGGTGCAGGCGGAAGAGACGCAGCGACTCGCGAGGGAACTGGCTGGCCGCCTCGAAATGCTCCAACCCGACGCCTATCGACCGGCGCACGGCGGGTTCAAGTCCAGCCAGTTGCTCTTCCACAGCAAGCGCGTCTTCGTTGTTGATTTCGACGGCTTCTGCCTGGCGGACGCCGCGCTGGACGTGGGCTACTTCCTGGCCTACCTGCGCCCAAGCGGGCTGTGGTATGGGCGCCCCGGTATGCGCGAGTGGTTCGAGGCCTCAGCGCGGGAGTTCGTTACAACTTACCGGCAGGCCATGCGCGATCTCGGCGCGTCAGAGGCTGCCGTTGATGGCATTATCGAACGCTCGCGGCTCTACGAGGCCGCTCTCATCTTCAAAATCGCGACCCGGCGTGCCAACCGTTTGAATAGCCCGCGTACAAAGGAATTGTCAGCTATGTTGCAAGAGATAGCGAACTGCCTGGCCTGGCAAGAATGACTCTCGCCAAGGAATTGTTGTCTGTGGTGCTTGTTAGACGCACTCTACGTCTATATGGTGCCCGAGGAGGATGATGGAATGTTATTATTCAAGTTTTTGTTTCGTAACCTTAAGGGTTATCGTCTGCTCGTCGTGATTGCCATAGTGGTCACGGTCTTGCAGGTAGGCAGCGATATTGTTGCCGCGTTTCCACTGAAATTTATCCCGGGTAAGGTAAGCAACGGAGGCAATGACCCGGCCTGCACCTTCTCCTTCCTCAACCCGATTCTCGATAAATTTGACATCCCCCTGTTTGACCCGACGCTCGCTCCTTTAACTCCGGGAGGGCCAAATCAGATCCCTCCAGTAGCGCCGTGCCCCATTTCACCCTCTGGCACGAATATCACGACGGTCTTCACCCATCATAGTGTCAATGGTGTGATCGTGTTTTCGATATTGTTGCTGATCGTCTTCGGTTCACTGAGCGCCTTTCTGGCTTACCTGGACCTGTACATCGCGGCCTATATCGCGCAGAACCTGACAGCCAGGCTGCGTAACCAGTTGTTTGAACATTTACAACGGTTATCGCTTGACTGGCACGGTAAGCAGAAGAAGGGCGATCTTGTCCAGCGTGTCACGGGCAACATTGCCGATATTGAGAAACTCGTCACCGATGGCCTGGTAGACCTGCTGGCAGCCGTATTGACCTTGGTAGGTATCGCGGCGGTCATGCTCTTCCTTAGCCCGGCGTATACCGTGATCGCGCTGACAATTGTCCCTGCGCTGTTCATGATCACCCTGGGGTATACGAAGAGTATCAAGGCTGCCGCGAAGAGGGCGGCCAAGGCGACGGGCCAGGTTTCGGATGTAGCGACAGAGGATATCAACGCCCTGACCGTCATCAAGGTCTTCACGCGTGAAGAGAAGGAGGCGCTACGCTTTGGTGATTACGTTGATCAGAACCGGCGGGCTGGATTGCGCGCGGGCAGCCTGGCGGCGCAATTCGCCCCGCTCGTCTCCCTGCTGGTGATCCTGGGTACCGCGGCGGTGCTTGGTGTAGGTGGCTACGTCGCGAATGGGAACAACTTCAGCCTGGGCTTTTTCACCATTGGAGCTGATACGGTGGACATTGGCACGCTGATCTTGTTCCTCACCTTCCTCAAGCTGCTTTACCAGCCGATGCGCGATCTTTCCAAGCTAACGGCACTTTTCAGTACCGCTGGATCCGGCTCGGAACGCATCCAGGAAGTCCTGGATCAGGCCCCCGAAGTGCTGGAAAGCACGGTCCCCTACAACGGGCCTGTCAAATTGCACGGTGATATCCACTTTGAAAACGTCGTCTTTGGCTACTCTCCGGAGCAAGCCGTATTAAAAGGGATCAACCTGCATATTCCTGCCGGGAGGAAGGTCGCGCTCGTCGGCCTTTCCGGCGGCGGTAAAACCACGCTGGTGAAGCTCATCCCGCGCTTCTATGAAATTCAGCGGGGTTCGGTGAAGATTGACGGCATCGATAACCGCGCCTTCCCGCTCAAAGTGCTGCGCCAGAATGTGAGCATGGTCTTACAGGACTCGGTGCTGTTTGAGGGCACAGTTTCTGAAAATATTGCCATTGGCAAGCCGGGCGCGCCCCTTTATGAAGTGATTGAGGCGGCGAAAAAGGCTAACATCCACGAAACGATCATCACAGATCTCGGCGGATATGACGGTGCGATACGCGAGCAGGGCAAGAATTTGTCGGGCGGGCAGCGCCAGCGCATGGCCATCGCACGCGCCATCCTGCGCGACGCTCCAATCCTGATCCTGGATGAACCGACCGCGGCGCTGGACGTTGAATCCGAGGCCGAGGTGATGCACGCGCTGGAAAAATTGATCGTTGGACGCACAGTAATCATGATCTCCCATCGCCTCAGCACGCTCGGCAACGTGGAAGAGATCATCGTCCTCAAGAACGGACAGATTGCCGAGCAGGGATCGTTTCAGGACTTGAAACGCAGGGGTGGGGTATTCGCGGGACTGCTGGCGGAGCAGAATCGCTACAACCTGGAGAAAGCCGCCGAAAAGTCTATGGTCCGTTCGGCTTTCGTGCCGATGGATGCCTGGATGCCTGGCGATCAGCTCCAGGCGCAACAGGTACCAGGGCCATCACCGCGTCAACCCGTTTACCCGTCCCAGGCCGCGCCTCCGGCCGGGCAAAACTGGCCACTACCCCAATCACCATTTGTCCAACCGCCGCAGCCGGCACAAACACAGTTGCCCGTTTATGTTCCCGCCGGCCCGGATGGCAATGGCCAGCAACGGCAGCGGGTACTGATCCCTGCCGATCGCCAGAAAGCACGCGTGTTGATCGAAGTCGACGGCAAAGTCATCGGCGAGCGCGTCTTGAACAAACCCATGCTCACCATCGGACGGCTTTCCGGGAACGATGTGCAGATACCTTCGCAGCGTGTCTCGCGCTTGCACGCCAGGATACGCGAGGAGAACGGCGCATGGGCGATCGAGGACGCGGAAAGCCTCAACGGGCTGGTCTATCGCGGCCAGCGCATTGACCGACTTGTACTCACTAATGGGGATCGTGTGCACATTGCTCCAACGGCGGTGTTGCAGTTCGTTACAACATAGAAGAGCTTAGTGGGAGAGGGCAATTATGCAACACTAGGCATGCTTCAAATGAGCTTGGCAGTTCTTAACTGAATGAATTACGCAAAATGGCTTGCTAAGCCGATGCTGATTGAATTTTGACTGTTCATGCCCATTAACCAATGGATCGGGCCATCGGTCGGCCCCCATTGATCGCCCAAGCAAGAGTAGGGCCGGATTTATCGTGGCCACCGCCGATTGATCGGCCAGTCCGCTGGATGCTATACTGTCCGCCTTTATTCGTGAATCTCCATTATCGGCCAGTCCAATGATGGTACGATGTCCGCATTTCTTCGTTAATGCGCATTCTCGGCTTGATCCTGCCCCTGGTGATCGCCGCCTTCTTCCCGCCGGCGCGACCACGCCTCCCGGCCCCCGTCGACCGTCGCTTCTCACTACATAAGCCCGCCGCGGCGAGCATCCTGGAAATTTACCGCTCATTTTGAGCGGTAAATGATCATCGGTGCCTGCCTGAAGCCCCTTCTCAGGCGGCTTGATCAGGCCCAAAAAATATTTTCTGGAACGCCGGTATTTTTAACAAGTCCACTCCAGGCACGAAGGAACCACACCCATCGCAACCCGCTTCAAGCGCTTCGTCCGTTTCCTGGAAGAGACCGCCCACCTGGGCTCCCATCAAACCAGATCCTCGTAAGCATTGCGGAACAACCCGTCGGGCCCGATTGCTCGCTGCCACGGCCGATAATGAACGTTCCCGACCACAGAGGGCCTGTCATCCTTCGCTTCGCTCCGGATGACAGGCCAAATTTAGCGCAAACCCTCCTTTAGAAAGTTGATTGCCCGTTGGGGTTATACCTGGCAACTCTCAAAACCGGTCTACCCCCAATAATAATCGGCAGGTACACGAGCTGCGTCACCGGATCGACGACAAGACTGTGAGTTCCCTTGCCGACGATTTCATCGCCGAGCTTGGTAAACGGCTTACCCGGAGTGATATCAAAGATGGATATGCCCGCCTTACATGCCACAAACAGGACATCTATATGTAAGCTGGGGTTTTGATCGATCCTGACGATGTCAGGGCCAGGCTCTAAGCGCGCCTTGTTGGGATCGGTCTGGATCACCTTCAAAGCATTCGGATTGCCAAGATCCACCCTCACCAGATTCTCGAAGAGGGTGCGGCCAGAATCGCTGGGGGCAGAATCGGTGCAGGCGATGTACCCGGTATGCTGAGAGGCATCGATGGCGAAACCATGGGGAGTACTACACGAGGGCGGCAGATCTATTTCTCCGACGATTTGCATCGTCACCGCATTGATCTGGAATAATTCACCCGTTCCGGCAGGCGGCAAGAAAAGTGGATCTAGAATATTGCCATCTGTCAAGACTTGTGAAGTCACGTAGATGAATCCATTATAGTACTGGTCGTGTCCTACGTCATGCCCAAATTTAGGAATGAATTTCCCAGGATTTTTTGTATCCGCTATCAGCGGTATCTTATCGGCAGGATGAATAACCTCCCCAGGAAGCAGATCTACGTTGCCTAGATTGATATACCGGATCAACTTATCAGTAACGGGATTGATCGCCGCGACGTTCTCGTTGCTTCTGCTTGCATTCATATCTACATCTGGATTAGCCGGAGCGCCTGGATCGGACACAAAAAGCAGTTTGTGATCTGGATCGTACACCATGGCGTCAGGACTTTCGTTGTCTTGAAGTTGAATGGTGGCAGTGACTTTGAGCGTGTGTGGATTGATGTCGGCGATGTAATTGTCTTGACCATCGGCGGCAAAGACTTTATCCAGTTGAGGCACGTATATCATTCCGGCGACCTGGGGAACATTCACACGCCCAACGACCGTGTTCGTCAGTGTATTGATAACAACGATATGCCCATCGAATGGCCCGTCGCGATTTGGATCAAAGCCGATATGAGCCTGCGCCATCAAGTCGGGATTTGGCCCGGTATGGGCAACAAACAGGAGATGCAGGGTTGGATCAATCGTCTGGAAATCAAATCCGTCACTAAATTGTGATAGTGCCACACCGGGGGTCAGCGCTTTCGGGTCAGTTCCTGCGGCCAGCAATTTTTCCTCCGCGATGGAGGGCGACCCGCCAGACAGAGGAAACCCGGTGGGCAGCGGAATATCCTCCAACTGTACGAGCCGGTGAGCGACCGCGGGGGTGACTAACTGGTGAACGATCTGAAACAGCAAGTAGGCAAGTAAGCTGAAGCAGATTATTCCAACTATCAAAGTAAAGCCTCTGCCTATACCGGAACCTTTCGTCCCGGGTCTTTTCGCGCCTGGTGGTGACTGAGTTTGTACTGCCATGAGTTCCTCCTCTTTAACAAAGCTCAACTAATACCTATTGGAGTTCTCGGTTGTATATCCAGTATCAGGCAAAAGAAGCATTGTCACAATAACCCGATGCACTAAAACGAAGTGAGCTTTTACCAGGTTCTGTATGGATGTGATCATTATAACAGAATAGACTGATCTGTCATAGATAGACGCGGGAAGAAGAGAAAATTGTCAGCTCAGTCCATACTGGCTGCGCAGCGCGGCGTAGTTTTCTTCCAGGTGATGCTCGGAGACAAAGGTGGCGATGCTGGCTTCGTGTTCCTGGCGCTCAGGATGGTCGATGCGATGATCCTGCGAGAGAGCCTGTACCCAGGTCTCAAGGGCTTGCTGGTAGTGTTCCTGGGCGGCGTAGAGGTGGCCCCTGCGGTACAGCACTTCGAAGCGTTCGGCGGGTACATCGAGCATCTGAGCAATGATATCGGCCTCGGCATAATAGCGTTCGGCATCAGCGAAATGGCGCAAAGCGCTGGCGACATCACCCATGCCACGCAAGGCGCGACCCACGACCTGGCGGGCCTCCTGCGCCTCGGCAAGCGTGCGGGCCTGTTCGTACAACTCTTTCGCATCGAGATACTCACCCTCGGCCAGCGCAACAGCGCCCTGGAGGTTCATCACTCGCGCTGAGTCGACTCTGTCTCCAAGATCATTGAAGATAGCAAGCGACTGACTATAATATGCACGTGCATCACCGTTGCTGCCCTGCTTATGCGTGACATTGCCTAGCAAGCGCAGCGCCCAGCCTTCGCCACGCCGGTCGCCGTGCCCGCGGAAGATGGCTAACGCTTCCGCACAGAGGGTCTTCGCACGATCAAAGCGGGCAAGAGCAAGATAGACCGCCGCCTGATTGGCCATGACCCATGCCTGCTCGATGCGCTCACCAAGGGAACTGAAGAGGCGCAGACTCTCCTCGTGATCCGCCAGCGCCTCCGCGTACTTGCCGAGCGCCTCATGCACGGTACCGCGTCCTCGCAGGGCTGTTGCATACCCTTCATCGTTCTGCAGGCTGCGAAAGGTGGAAAGTGCACGTTCAAAGTGACCCAGGGCGTCAAAATAATACCCGTGTCCGCGACTGACATCGCCCAGCACTACCTGCGTCGATGCTTCACCTCTAACATCGCCGACTTCGCGGAAGAGGCGGAGGGCATCCTGAGCATGCTGGCTCGCCTGCCCATACTGCCCTTCTTCACGGAAAAGCACAGCAAGCTCATGCAGCGTCCAGGCTTCTTCGTCGCGCTCATGCAACTGTCGATGCAGGTTCAGACTGCGCGTCAGGCAGCCCAGCGCCTCTGCGTACTTTCCCAACTGGCCAAGGATCACTCCAAGGCAGAACTGAACACGTGCCTCACCTGCCGCGTCACCGAAACTGAGGGTATAAGACTCAGCCCGGCGCAGCATGGTTCGCAGCGCCGCAGCGTGGCCCCGGCTGCGCAGCGCCCGCGATGCACGTACGAGCAGGTGAACAGCCATATGCAAGTCCTGGGCCTCGCCCGCGTCTTCCAGGTGCTCAAAGGCAGCGAACCACTCGTCCGGGCTGGGCTGTGGCTGGCTGCTGTAGTAGGCAGCGACGGCCCGGTGAACTTTGTTGCGCTCCTCCTTCTCAAGATGCGCCAGTGCAAAATGGCGCACCTGCGTATGGATGGTGTAAACTCGCCCATCGAACTGGATAAAGGACGAGCGCACCAGCTCGTCGCGTGCAGTTCGCCTGTTCTTCGCCAGTTCCGGGGGAATATCAACAACGGACATGCGCATTGCAGTTGCATCCACTTCTGGCAAGCGCTGTAGATTCGGCTCCAGTTCCAGGCGCTTGAAGGCACGTGCCTTCTCTGAGATTTCTGGCGAAAAGAGAGTCTCAATTTGCTGATGGCTGAAAGGCAACTTGAAGGCCGACAGGTACGGGAGGAGCTGCTGGGCGGCAGGCGAGAGACGATGGTAGGCGATTTCCAGTTGTTCGGACATGCCCTCCGGCGGCGCTTCGCGTAGTTCCTCGCGCACCTCTTCGAGCGAGCGAGTGGCAGCTTCTGGCGTGAAGATTCTGCCGTGAATTGTGCGGGCCGCGCCGAAGATCAGTTGCGCACCCAGGGGATAGCCATCAAGCAGGGTGGCGATCTCCCGCAAAATGCCCTGCTGGTGCGGCTCGATGAGATGAATGCGCTCATCCAGGCCGCTGCTGGCAGCTAGCGCTGTGAAGAGTTTGAGGATGTCCTCGCTCTCCATCTTGCCAACAGCATACTCATACCAGCGACAGGTAGCGCCCTCCAAGGTGGCAATTGACGATGGGTTGGAACGCGAGGTAAGCAGCACAATGACGTGTTCGGGCAGAGCGCACAGGAAACGGTACCATTGACCTATCTCTGGGCTCTGCTCGATCTCCTCGAAGCCGTCGAGCAGCAGTAGGCAAGCCAGGTCGCGGTTTGCCAGTCCCCGGTAGGCATTCAGCACAGCACGCTCGCATTGGGACACATCAACTGTATTCATCGATTTGGAGTGAACATGCAAGGAATGCATCATTTCGATGAACGCATCGCCAAGCGTTTTACCGGTCTGCAAGGAAATGCCGATAATGCCGCCTGGAAACTTCCCGGCATTGCGGCGTGCTACCTCAAAGGCCAGTTCACTCTTGCCAATGCCGGTCTGGCCAGTCAGCGCCAGGTGATGCGTGACCGGCCGGGATCTTCTGCCATCACCCCGCACCGCTCCTTCAAGAAAGGCCGAAAGTTCCTGAATTTCGCGCTCGCGCCCGACAAATGTGCTGGTTGCTCTCATATGCGCCAGGGGATGCTCGGGCGTCTGCGGCTCATTCTCGCTGGCCAGCAGCGGTACCGGGCCTATCTGTCCCTCGACCACATGGCGATAGAGAACTGGCACGAACCAGGCGGGTACTTTAATAGGCAGCATGGCCTGGCGCGAGCGCTCGAGAGCTTCTTCCAGAGTGCGACCCGCGGCGATGGCATCGTAAAAATGATACATGAAGGTTGGACTGAGGTTATCCTGGATAGAAAACGGCATCGCCACCACCGCCGGAACCTGCGCCCTTACCAGCGCCATCGCCAGGCTTGCGTCTACGGCTGCCCGGCGCTCCTGGCGTTGGCGGTCCTCAACATAGTGCGCGGTACCACAGGCGCAGAAGACGGCCAGTCGTACATCGGTGCTGACAAACAACTCGCGCAACGACTCGGTGCTGATATAGTGGTTGCGACCTTCCTTATCACAGAAGCACAAAAATGTTTGAGCCGGGGCCTTACCTAACGACCTTTTGCACGCGCGGCAAACCCGAGCATCGATATCGTTAAGTTCGTCGCAGTCATCCGCCGAGCAAAGGCGACCGAACGCACCATGGCCGTCGAAATGCACGGCGTAGCAGGGCAGGGTATTATCCCGATCATTGAAGGAGCCGGCACCACCATTGGAATTGAGGTAGCGCACCAGTTCGTCATAGGTTGGTGGCTCCAGCCTGTCCACTTCGAGTTGGCGTTCCTCAATCAGTGGCAGGAGGCCGCGCCACAGACTTTCGAAGCTAGTTTCCAGCTCCAACGGCGGTAAATCGATGGGCGAAGCTCCGATGTAGAGCAAGCGCAGCGGGGGATAGACAGGCAATTCGGCCTGCGCCGGCAAATCGGGTAGTAGCAACGCGCGCGTCAGCGTAAAGATTCCAGATACGAGCAGGAAGTGCTCACCGTTGTGCAACAATTCCCAGGGATAGCCGATAAATTCCTCACAGCCCTCCGAAAAGATCAGCGTCAAGGCAACGGTGCCTCGCCTGCGCAGAGTGCGTTGAATAACGCTACGCAGCATCGCCTGCACAGAGTGTTCCGCCGATCCATCCGCTTTCGTGCCAGGAGTTAGCCCCTGATTCCCGGTTGTACCGGATATGACAGGCGGAAGGGGTAGGGCAGGTGCACTCGATATGGCAGGCGTGCCGCAGAGGGCCAGAAACAGACGATGACCAATCTCAATCAACTCGTGCTCGCCGACCTCCTGCGTATTAAGCTTTTTTAGCAGCGTACGCAGTTGCTTCGCATTATAAAGTGGAGCAAAGTCGCCTCGAACGCTATGCCCGGACCAGCTTTCCTTGACGCGTATCTCAAAGGAGCCATTCTCGCGACGATAAAATTGCAGGTTGAGTGTCTCTCCCATAGATGCTATTACTCACCCCAGTACAATTCGACCTTTCCAAAACGCACTCGATCTCCAACTTTGACGCCCGCTTCCTCAAGCGCCCTCGTGACACCCATCTTCTCCAGTGTAACCTGCAAGCGATCCATACTTTCATCGCTGTCCAGGTTGGTCATACCGACGGTGCGTTCCACGCGCCTGCCGCGCACGATATAGACGCCATTCTCACGAGCGACCGTGAAGGCATCCTCCGGTTGCGGGCGCAGGACAACGCCATCCTCAGGCTGTATGACCTGCGCGGCCCGTTCTGCTTCTTCTTGCTGTATCTCTTGCAGCCGGTTGGCGGCATATGCCATCAGCTCGCTCGTGCCCTGGTGGGCGGCGGCAGAGATGGCGAAAGCCGGGTAGCCATGCTTTTCAGCCATCGCTTTGACGGCCGGCCAGCGTTCCTGCGCCTCGGGCAAGTCCATCTTGTTGAAGACGATGATCTGGGGGCGCGTTGCCAGTCGCTCATCATATTCGTGCAGTTCCTTGTTGATGTTCAGGAAATCCTGCCAGGGGTCGCGCTCAGGAGATGCACCATCCAGGATGTGCAGCAGCAGACGGGTGCGCTGTACATGTCGTAGGAATTCGAGCCCCAGCCCGACGCCCTGGGCCGCGCCCTCGATCAAGCCAGGGATGTCGGCGAGCACGAAACCAAACTCGTCGCCGCTGCCAGGTTGGCCGACGGCGACAACGCCCAGATTTGGCGTGAGCGTAGTGAAGGGATAATCGGCGATTTTGGGCTTCGCCGCCGTGACGACTGAGAGCAGTGTGGACTTGCCGGCGTTCGGGTAGCCGACCAGCCCTACATCGGCGATGAGGCGCAATTCGAGCAGCAGCCAGCGCTCCTCGCCCGGTTCGCCGTTCTGCGACTCGTGGGGCGCCTGGTGGGTCGCCGTGGCAAAATGCACGTTACCGAGGCCGCCACGCCCACCGCGCGCCACCATGACACGCTGGCCCGGCTCGACCAGGTCGGCGAGCATTTGCTTCGTTTCTGCATCGCGCACGACGGTGCCGCATGGGACCGACAGCACGATATCGTCGCCGCTGGCACCGTGCATCTTCTGACGAGCGCCCGGCTCGCCTGTTCCGGCCTTGAAGTGCTGGCGGTAGCGGTATTCGATGAGGGTATTCAGATTGGGCGTGGCCTCGATATATACACTGCCGCCCCTGCCACCATCGCCGCCGTCCGGCCCTCCAAAGGGTGCGAACTTCTCGCGGCGGAAGTGAATGGAGCCATTGCCGCCATTCCCCGCCTTAACAAATATTTTGGTATTGTCGTAAAACATGATTTATCCCGGTATACCTCTTCTACTCGTGAAGCGCTCTCGTGTGTTGTGGTGAATCGCAGTATATCACATTAGAGGGGACTTATGCTAACTGTCAGGCAATAGTCGAATCCGACTCAAGAAATGAACCCGGAGAGGCAGGGAAGACTTGCCAGGTTCCATATCCGCCGGAGGCGGGGTTACAGTGCCCCGTCTGATCCAGGCTACAATACATCCCCGATATACTGCCATCACTTTGCACCTTGCCTTGAAAGAAGAGCGGCGCAGGGACCTGGTTGCTATTCACCGTGAATTGAACGACGCCCGCGCTATTGATCGTACCATTGAACAGCCCAGTTCCGGAGAGAGGCGAACTGACGTTAAAAGTGCCCTGAATGGTTCCACCCCTCTGATTGATCGACACAAGGGACATGTTCGCATTGAGATTAGCCGGGGTATTGTGAGCTCGCCCGCTGTACTGCTTCTCCAGCAGTGGCACACTCGGCGGCGGGGTGGACGTCGGGGGCGGATTAGGGGTAGAAGTAGGGCTGGGTGCCGTGGTAGCATGCGGCGAGGGCGTCACTGCGGCAGTAGGGGTGGCATGATGCCTCACCACCGGTGTCGGGGTGGTCGTGGTCGTTGTCGGATGATGGCTGAGTAGCGACGGCAAGAACAGGGCCGCGGCAGCAACGCCAATCAACAGGGCTAGCAGCAGGAGCAGCCAGGCGCCAACTCTGCGGCGACGAGAGCGCTTCCCCTCGGGAAGGATCGCTGTTGTTCTCTCGTTAACTAGCGGCGCCGGAGTTACCCTGGAGGTGGGACCCGATAATACCGCGCCCGCCAGGGGAGCCGCAATTGGTCCTTTTGCAGGCTGCTCAGGGGTGCCAGCATTGAGCTCCTGCCAGAAGTCTTGAACCGTTGGGAAGCGATGCTCTATGTCGACTGACATCGCACGATAGATAGCATCCGAGATATGTTGTGGAACATCCGGCGCGTAGTTCTGGATTGGCTCAAGCGGGTCGATTCCGCGGCTGCCAAGCTGTGTCATGCGATAGAAGGCGTCGATCGGTACAACGCCTGTCAGCAGCGCGTACATCGTTGCGCCGAGACCGTAGATGTCGGTGCGCGTATTCGTCCCCGTCGCATATTGTTCGGGCGCACCATAGCCCGGCGAAGCGTGGCGCACGGCAGTCGTTGTCGACTCAGGGTCGAACTCCTTCGCAATCCCAAAATCAACCAGTACCGCCTCCGAGCCCGAAGGAGGCACAATAATATTGGCCGGTTTAATATCGCGATGAATAATCGGCGGGCGCTGCTTATGCAAGTATGATACGGCATCCATAATCGGACTCATGATCGTGAGAACTTGCCGCACCGAAAATTGTTTATTCGGCTGTTGCACGCGCAGCCTCTCGAGGTTTGATCCCTCGATGTAATCCATGAGCATATAGGCACGATCATGAACATCATCCTCGAAGACACGATAGACACGAGGCAAGGCAGCATGGTCGACTCGCTTGAGCAGTTCCGCTTCAAACGTAAAACGCTCACGCTCACGCTTATTGGGATCGACGACTTCTTTGAGGGCAAACAAATTATTGCGGACGCGCTGATCTCTCACCAGGTATACCGCTCCGAACCCCCCCTTGCCGAGCAGCCGCTCGATCTGGTAACGGCCTCCTATAATACTCCCAATTGGAAGTGTCTCACGTACTTCTTGCACAATACACCCCAGACTACAGCATAATTTCGTAGAAAAAGCAATGTAGACTCATTCTTATCACGATTGCAAGGTCGGTTCCGATGCAGCGTGCAGGCAACTGATAAGATTACTGCTCTGATCTATCAAATGTGATCAGCCGCGCCCCACGTGAATAGGTGAAGTAGGTCCAGCCCCATTGGAAGAGCGCCACTATGCGATTGCGGAAACCAATCAGGTAGTAGATGTGGACGACCAGCCAGATTACCCAGGCTATCAGACCCGCCATGCGCAGCCTTCCCAGCTCGACAATGGCATATGAGCGGCCTACCGTCGCCAGGTTGCCCTTATTGTGGAAGTGAAAGGGAGGAGGTGGCTGCATGCCCTCGGTGCGACACTTGATGACCGAGGCGACGTAGCGGCCCGCCTGCATTGCAACCGGTGCGACGCCCGGCAAGGGCCTGTCGTCCTGTATGGCGCTGGCCGTATCGCCGATCACGAATATCTCAGGGTGATCCGGCACCGTGAGATCGGCGGAGACCTTGACGCGCCCGGCGCGATCAACGTCCGCGCCGATCCATTTGCCTGCCGGTGAGGCTGACACGCCAGCGCTCCAGATGATAGTGTGCGCCGCAATATGCTCGCCATCCAGCGTTACACCGCGTTCATCCACCTGCGTGACGGCCTTGCCCGTAAGAACCTCAACGCCCATACGAGTTAGCTTGCGCTGCGTTTTGCGCGCCAGGGACTCAGGGAAGGCCGCCAGGATGCGCGGCGCGGCTTCGACCAGGACGATGCGCGTATGCCTCGTGTCGATGTGACGGAAGTCGGAGGCCAGGGACTTATGCGCCAGCTCTGCGATGGCGCCGGCCATCTCCACACCGGTCGGCCCGGCACCGACCAGCACGAACGTCAACAGCTCCTTGATCTTGTGCGGATCGTTTTCACCCTCGGCTGCCTCGGCCTCCGCTGCTTCGAAGGAGAGCAGTATCCTGCGCCTGATCGAGGTGGCATCGGTAATCGATTTCAACCCAGGCGCGTTTCGCTCCCACTCAGGGTGCCCAAAGTAGTTGTCGTGCGCGCCCGTGGCCAGCACGAGGTAATCATATAGGACGGAATGTTCCCCAATAAGAACTAGCCGGTTCTCAACATCCACGCCGGTGACCTCTGCCAGGATGACCTCGGTATTCTGCTGCCGCTTGAGCACCCAGCGTATGGGCGAGGTTATGTCCGCGGGCGAGAGACCAGCCGTCGCGACCCAGTACAGCAGCGGCTGGAACAGGTGGTGGTTCTGCCGGTCGATAACGGTGACGTGTAACGGCGCCTTGCCAAGCGCACGTGCCGCCCGCAACCCGCCGAAGCCCGCTCCGACGATCACGACGCGCGGAAGATCGCTAGAAGGAGTCGATAGTGGTGTCGGGTCTGCTGCATATGTTGCCGGAGTAGTGGGTGTAGCAAGTGTAGTTTGTGTAATGTTTTGTATGTCTTTCATTTTGGTACCCTCATAAAGGCGTGTCACAATTTTATCTCAGTAATACCTTAGCTCATGATGTGGAGGGCGACAAGTTGTGGCGAGTCTTGCATAGGCGAGGAATGGCGCCCCTCGCGGGCGCCATCTTGCCGTTATTTCCGTTCTTGTGCTATAGTCGAACAATGAGAGTCTTCTATTGAGAGCGAACTAAAGCAGAGGAACTCACTCCTATGAACATCAACATCATCTGCGTCCCCTACCAGGTCGATGTTACCCGTTGGGGATGCGCCAACGGCCCACAGGCATTTCTCGATCATGGCCTGATGGATTTACTCGATGAGCAAGGCCACGATGTATCCGAGCCGGTCTGGATCGAGCTGCCGAAAGAGGAACGTACGCGCGATGCGGTGACGAATCTGGGGCGCATTGCGCGGCGCACGGCTGAGGCGGTACGTGCGGCGCTGCAGGAGGAGGATGACTTCGCGCTTGTGCTCGCAGGGGATTGCACGCACGCGGTGGGAGCAATTGGAGGGCTGGCGCAGGCGAAAGAGACGGCGGGCGTGGTATGGTTCGATGCGCATGGCGATTTGAATACGATGGAGACGACGACGAGCGGCTTTTTGGGCGGAATGCCTTACGCGGTCGCGCTGGGCTGGGATCTCGACGATTGGCGGCTGTCGGCGGGATTGGAGCCACCTGTGCGAGCGGAGGCGGCTGCGCTGATTGGGGCGAGCGATCTCGACGCGGCGGAGGTGGAGGCGCTGCAACGGTATCCGATTGCGCAGGTGGATGCGACCGCTTTGACGCAGCCGGGCGTTACAGAGCATATTCAGGCGGCGCTGCGACTGCGAGCGAACGAGGCAAGCGCCTGGTACCTGCACATTGACCTGGACGTGGGAGGGCCGGAGGAATGTCCCGGCAGCTACACGCCTGCTCCCTACTGGCCGCCTCGTGAGTCTATCCTGGAAGCTTCCAGGGCGACGGTTCGGACGCTGCCGGTGAAGGTGGCATCGCTGGCGGTGTACAACCCGGCGGCGGATATCGACGGACGCGGGGCGCGCTTCGGGCTGGATATAGCGATGGCGATTGTTGGACAATGAGGAACATTTCCTGGTTTCTATATTTAGAGAGGACGTTTCCATGACCACACCGCGCAAACTTACCGCCGATGATCTCTGGACATTCAAGGAGATGGGCACTATAGCCCTCTCGCCCGATGGAAGGCGCGTGGCCTTTGTCATACACAGCCTTAATAAGGAGAAGAATGAACGTCACAGCGCTATTTACCTCCTACAACTCGACGAGCAGGGCCATGCCCTCGGTGAACCACGCCAGTTAACAAGCGGCGTCAAGAACGACACCAGCCCTGTCTGGGCACCAGATAGCAGGCGTCTGTTGTTCCTCTCCGATCGTGAAGAAGAGAAGAACCAACTCTGGCTGATCGATACTGATGGTGGTGAGGCGCGCAAACTGACGAACATGCTCAACGGCGTCAGCGAGGCAGCGTGGTCGCCGGATGGGCGGTGGATCGCCTTCACCGCCATGGTCTCGCCGTCGGATGATGAGGAGGTGTTGACCGGGCGCAAACCCCTGGAAGAATCCGAGAAGAAAAAGCGCGAGGAAGAAGAGCGTATCCGCCTGCGCTCGACAACTAAAGTCTGGTACCGCCTCGATGGCCGTGGCTTCTTCGAGAAGTTCAACCAACTGTTTGTCATGCCCGCCCCTGCTTCTGATGATGGCTTAATCGATGCGGCTGCGATTCGCCGTCTCACGAAGGATGACGTTGATCGTAACCAGCCTTCCTGGACAACTGATAGCGCTGAGATCAGCGTGCTGTGCAACCTCGCCGATGACCGTGATCGCTCGTTTGTCAATGATTTATGGATCATCAGCCGTGAGACGGGCGAGGCTCGTCGTATCACTGATGGGACGTTACAGGTCGCCTCGTATGCCTGGTCTCCTGATGGCAGCCAGGTGATGCTGGTCGCCTCGCAAGATGAGCGTATCGAAGGAGGCTGTGTTGAGCGCCTTTACCTTGTCTCGCGAGATGGCGGTGAGATCCAGAATTTGACGACTGATATAGACAACCCGGCCTTCCCCGAAGCTGACGGCGATTTCGGGTGGCCCGGTCCTTATCGCCCACAGTGGAGCCCTGATGGCGAGCGCGTTTATTTCGTGCTCACGGAACGCGGTTGTGTCAATGTCTACCGCATGGATATTAGACTGAAGAGCGTAAAGCCCCTTGCTGTTGGTGAGCACTTAATCTACTTCCTGGCGGTGCTCCCCGACGAACGCCGGTTATTACTTGCTCAAGAGGTGCCCCTGCATCCATGGGAGCTGTACTTGCTGCCGCTGGCCGCTGATGGCACGCATGAACCGGCGCGCCTCACCCACCTCTACGATGACCAATTGGCCAGGTTTACCTGGAGCGAGCCTGAGCGAGTGAGGTATCGCGGGTCGAATAACGACGAGATCGATGGTTGGCTCATCCGTCCTGTAGGGGCGAGCGAAGGAGTGCGTTACCCTCTACTACTGGTCATCCACGGCGGCCCTCAATGGGCATTTGGTGTGGGCATGGATCTCCTCTTCCAGTACTTCGCGGCGCAGGGCTTTGCGGTCTTCTTTTGTAACCCGCACGGAAGTACAGGCTGTGGACAGGCCTTCATGCGCGAGGTAGAAGGTGATTGGGGAGGCTGGGATTTCCAGGATATCATGCGTGGCGTCGATGAGTGCGTTGAACGTGGTGTGGCGGACCCCGAAAGGATGGTGATCACGGGATACAGCTATGGAGGCTACATGTCTATGTACACCATTGGGCAAACGGATCGCTTCAAAGCGGCGGTGCCGATGGCCGGAATCTCCAACCTGGCAAGTTTTGTTGGAACGTCCGATATCGGCTTCTGGCAGGTACTGCAAGCAAAAGGCTATCCGTGGGATGCGGAACGAGAAGCCTACTACCGTGAGCGTTCACCGCTGACGCATGCTGCTCGCGTGACCACGCCGACGCTGTTCCTGCACCCCGAAGGTGATTTACGCTGTCCCATCGAGCAATCGGAACAATTTTATACGAGGTTGAAGATGATGGGCAAGGTTCCGGTTGAGTTCGTGCGCGCTCCGGCTGCCTGGCACGTCGGAACTACAAAACCGAGCCAATGGTTTGCGTACTGGGAAAAAGCCCTGGAGTGGTTCCGCAAGTACGTGGAGATTCGCCCTGAGGAGTAAGCGTCACAGACAGTTCAAAAAATATGAGTTCGCATCACGACTTATTCTTTCTCTATCCTACGCACGCCAAGGCCAGTATATGCGGCAGGGTAATCAATCGCCTCCATTGGCTGGGAGGCATCCCGGGAGGCATTGCGCGCGTAGAAGGCCCAGTAGCCTTGAGTATCGCCGTGAATTTACATATATTTTACAAATCTCTGTTCTTTTCATGAGAACTCTACTATACTCTATCATGAACACTCTAAATAGCAGCAAGCGTGTTCGATGAGCAACCCTGGCCTGAATGAAGGCCAATTATTATATTGAGGCAGCAATTATGCGTATTCTTGTTCTCGGCGGCGACGGCTATCTTGGCTGGCCCCAGGCGTTCTATCTCTCCGGCAAGGGGCATGATATCACCATCTTCGATAATCTCATGCGCAGGCAATTCGACCTCGAGCAGGGCTTTGATAGTTTACTTCCGATCTCCACCCTGCAGGAACGTATCGCCGCGTGGAGGGAAGTCTCCGGCCGGCAAATTCAGTTTTACATCGGGGATACGATGGATTACGAGGCAGTGAGCGAGGTTTTTCGCGTGTTCCAGCCGGAGGCGGTGGTACACTTTGCCGAACAGCGCTCCGCGCCCTATTCGATGATCGACCGCAGGCACGCTGTATTCACGCAGACAAACAACGTCATCGGAACGCTCAATATCCTGTACGCGATCAAAGAATTCGCGCCCGACTGCCATCTCGTCAAGCTGGGAACAATGGGCGAGTACGGCACTCCAAACATCGATATCGAAGAAGGTTTTATCAAGATTCAACACAAGGGCCGCTCGGACATTTTGCCTTACCCTAAACAACCAGGGTCCTTCTATCATTTAAGTAAAGTCCACGATAGCCACAACATCATGTTCTGCTGCAAAATCTGGGGGCTGAGGGCCACTGACCTGAATCAGGGGGTTGTGTATGGCGTCGAGACCGACGAGACAGTGCGGGACGCGCGACTGTCAACCCGTTTCGACTATGACCAGATCTACGGTACCGCCCTGAATCGCTTCTGCGTGCAGGCCGCCATCGGCTATCCCCTCACCGTCTACGGCAAGGGGCAGCAAATTCGCGGGTACATCAACCTGCGAGATACCATCAGGTGCATCGAGCTGGCAATCAATTCGCCGCCCGCAGTGGGGGAGTACCGCGTCTTCAACCAGATCACCGAGCAATTCTCGCTTTCCGAACTGGCAGCATTGGTCGTCGAGCAAAGCGGGCGCATGGGGTTCGAGGCGCGCTTCAGGCACCTCCCCAACCCGCGCGTTGAAGCTGAGGAGCACTACTACAATGCCGCGCATACCCGGCTCATCGATCTCGGGCTCGAACCGCACTTCTTGAACGGCGCTATCCTCCAATCGCTGATCACGCTTGCCATCCAGCATCGCGAGCGCATCGACCGGCGCCTGATCATGCCCACGGTAAGCTGGCGCATGACCAAAAACGAGGTTTCTCAGACCGACGCCTGATATGCTGGGAGCAGCCCATCGATCACCGGGCGAATGCCCTGATTCGCCTCTTTATTCCAGGCTCTATAGTCTCGAATGCTCTTCAACTTTTCAGCAATTATACTCGGGTTGCGCGCGATGCCGGCCAGCAGTTCGCGCTGACGGCCGGTTTCCAGGCAGACCCAGCCGAGGTTGTGCTGCTCGATGAATTGCAGGTTTGCGGATTCTTGCCCGGCGATATAGCTTGTGACGAGAAACGGTTTTTCCAGCGTGAACGCTTCGGCGATGAAGCTCGCCCCCGCCTTGCCTGCTATCACGTCCGCGGCCGCCATATAGGGGGCGAGTAGTTCGGTGAACGGCAAGGCCCGCACGCGCTCGATGCCTGAATAACGCGACGCCAGGCACTTGTTGTTGCCGGCAGCCAGGATGATCTGCACACGCATGTCCATATTCAGCAGGCTCGCGATGACGCGGTCGATGCTGGCAGAGCCATCGGCGCCGCCCTGGAGAAACACGGTGAAGGTCGCAGGGTCAAAACCCAGAGCAGCAAGCGTGTGACTTCTCTCCTGAGGCGAGGCCTCAAAAAACTGGCGGCGCACCGGCCTTCCCGTGAGATGCAGGCGACTACTATCGACCCCCCGTTCCAGCGCCTGGGCCGCAATTTCGCGTGTGGGCGCAAGGTAGGCTCCGGCCTGTTTCTCACTGAACCACGTCATGTGCAGCCGCCCGAGATCGGTAAGCTGGAAGACGAGCGGAATGCGCTTTCTTGATCGCCTGATAGCCTGGGCAGTGGCGTAAGATAACAGCGCGTGCGTGGCGATGACGAGCTGGGGTCGGTAGCGGTCGAGCAGCTCAAGGATCTGCTCGCGGCTCAGCAGCGCCTGCATTTTTTGTAAGCAGAGCGCGGCCAGCACATTATCGGTCAGGACATATTGCCACTCTAGATACAGCGGCAAATGGCGGATCACCATCGAGTACCAGGCATCATCAACAAGCCCCGGCTGCGGATTCACTATATCAACGTCGTAGTGTGGCTCAAGCATACTCTTCAGTGACTGCGCGAGGTTGAGATGGCCGCCTCCAGTATGAGTGGTCAGGATCAAGATGGTGGGCCTCGCGAGAGTCATCGCCGGTCTCCTAATCTGGAAGGGGCAAAGGGGTGGTGATTGGCGCGACTTTAGTTTCCAATGGTGGAAGCGTTCCTTTCAGTGAAGGTACCTCCGGCGCTTCAACACTGACAACGCTGGCGACACTGGCAATACTAGTAGCAGTGGCAATATCAGCGCTAGCTCTCGCAGCTCTGGCCCGCCTTTGCTGGCGCACCCGGCGTACGAGTAAGAGCGTGATGATGCCGGCCGCCAGGATAGCGAGTACCAGGGCGGAGAAGGCTCCAAACAAGCCCACCACGTCCTCCCAGCTTTCCGTGAAAAGGTATCCTATGCCAAGCGAGATAGCCGCTCCCAGTATTTGGCCGCTGATGTCCCAGAACAGAAATTTCCGGTATGAGTATTCCTCCAGTCCCGCGAGGAGATTGATCGCGCCTCCGAGCACGACAATCAGAAAACGCGTGAGGAAAATCGCCCATCCCGTTCTTTTCCTGAAATACTCTCGACCGCGCTCTATATTCTTGGGAGAAATCCAGCGGAAGCGTTTCTGTCGCTCGAGCCAGGCCAGCAGAGGCAAGCCAACGCGCCGGCCAATGAAATAGGTCAGGTTATCGCCCAGCACAGCGGCACTCACGGCAAGTGGAAACAGAATGAAGATGTTGAGGTCGCCAACGGCAGCAAACGCGCCGGCGGCGGAGAGAAGCAAGGAGCCTGAGATGGGAGCGCCAGCGGCTGCAACGAACACGATCAACCAGACGGCGGGGTATCCATAGTGCTGCAAGGCTTCGATCAAGAACGTGTTCAATAGATCGTCCTCCCCAGCATTGATGAAAGAACTTCCACATCGAGATGCAGGGTCGGCGTTGCAGATCGGAGGGATCTTGTATCTAATGCTAAGCTGGCTCGATCCTCGCGCATAGCCATCCGGGTAGACCATCTAACGATATATCGAACATGGACAAGGTTATTGTTATAATATCACGTTGTGCAAAGCAATTGCCAGATCGAGCGGAAGGTCCCAGAATCTGTCAGATATTCCTTTGGGAGTCCTTCATGTACTTTCAGGATATCCGACAGATTCTGGGACCTCCGCTCAGGGTTGGAGACCGGGTGCTCCAGGTAAGCTGCTACGCCTGGTAGCTATGGCGCGCTATGACCTCGGCGAGATGTGCCTGGAGATACTCGGGATGGGCGGGTTCTCCGTCGATGAAGGTGTCTGAGACGATCGCTTCGTCGAGCTTGCCATGAAGCAATACCTCGGTGCCTATAGTGAGCGGTGCGCTGAGATCATTATCTGGACGGCCATCGCGTAGCGGGATGGTGAGGACCCGGTAGCCGAGATCGAGCGTGAGCGTCTCCCCATCGAGCGCGGTGATGACACCACGTGTACCGATGCGCCAGACGATTTCCCATGTGTTTCACAAACATTACGGTCGAGGGAACACTGTGCTTTACTGACTCACAAAGGATTCACTTACCGTAGAGTGGCAGAGGAAGAAGGATGAGCAGGAGGCTGGAAATTGACAACAAGCAACCTTCGACGATTCGACCACTGGAGCGAGACAGTGAAGCGATAACGTGAAGGTTTCTCGATAGGCAATTTCCTTTCACTAGCTGAGACGGTAGATCTAAACAGACGATAGCAACTAGAACAAGAAACTAAAATGGGCCCAGCTGGGATCGAACCAGCGACCTACCAGTTATGAGCCGGCAGCTCTAACCGCTGAGCTATGGGCCCTCGCGGGACGTATTGTACCACACTCCCCTGCCGTTGGGAAGAGGATAATTGAGATTGTGGCTACGCGCTCTCCAGCGAGCCAAATCGATCATACAGGACTTCTACATCGGCAGCCTCTGGCAGGAACCCGTGGCCAACATTGCCTCGGCCCTGCTGATCGCCGCCCGCTTCCAGCCGTTGCGACCACCCCTGCAGGCCAGTGTCGACCGTCGCTTCTCACCCCAGCAGCCTGTAGCGGCGAAGTTCCTGGAAATTTACCGCTCATTTTGAGCGGTAAATGATCATCGGTACCTGCCTGAAGCAGCTTCTCAGGCGGATTTAGCGGGCCCAAAAAATATTTTCTGGAACGCGGATATTTTTGACAAGTCTTTTGCTTGGTATATGTTTTCTCACAACTTTTCATTGCCCTTTGAGAAACCGCTTCCCGGCCTGTACGTCGTCCAGAAAGCCAGCCAGGGTGGGGCATATGCCACGAAATGATCCCACGTTCCCGGTTCGGCGTTCAGGTTGGGAGCCAGGTCAGTTGAATCGGACACGTGCTCGATGACGAAGCCTAGCTCTAGAAGGCCCTTCAAGAGGGTGCTCAACGTATGCCGGTACTCTCTTGGCGCCGGGACGGATACCGTCGAGGCATCGCGCGTGTAGATCCAGTCCTGGTCGTCATAGGTGATCTCGGCGCCATCGATGAAAGGATGTCTCAGAATATACCCCTCGCCATTCCAATCCTGCTCGGTCATACCGCTAAAAAATGGGTTGGCGCAATGCAGGTAATAGAGCCCTCCCTGGCGGAGGACGCGGGCAACCTGTTGAAACACGACGCGAACATCCGGGACAAAGTTGATTGAGTAGGGATGCCAGACGATGTCGAATGCTGCTTCCGGGAAGCCGGAAAGATCGCGCATGTCTCCCTGCACTGTTTCGATAGAACACTGGTAGTGCCTGGCGGTTTCGCGGTCGCGCAGGAGTTGCTCGTGGGAGATGTCAAGCACAGTCACCTGGCATCCCAGAAGAGCAAACATCGCCGATTGCTTTCCCCCACCGCTTGCCAGGCAGAGTACCCGCTTTCCTGACAGTTGGCCCAACCGCCCTTCAGGATCAAGTGATTCACGCGCTGAAGCCGCGGTAAGGTCGAGGGCCGGGCGAGTAAACAAGGCATTAGCCTCGGCGAGCGCCTTCCAGCGTTTGATATTGTACTCTGCGATCTCGTCCATGGCTTATATCTATCCTCATAGCGCGATAAATTCCTTGTAATCCGTAAAAACCCAGCCTGTTTATGCCTGGCTTTTCCTTCTGCCTGCCGGCAATGCCAGGATCAGGATATTTCTATCCGACCCGACGGCCAACTCGTCTGCGCCTGAGTTGGAACGGCAGAGACGGGCTGTTTTTCAACGGCGGGCAGACGTTTGATCTGGTGCAGATAGGCGACGACGATGAGCGTCTCTTCTGCCAGGTTATAGAGGAAATGCAAGTCGGGGCGCGTGAGCGGCAGCCCTCCGGCGATAGCGCCCCCGTGAGCCAGCAGGCCGGGGGAGCCAACGATGCCGGTCCGCAGGTAGAAGTTCATGATAGCGATATGTTCGGCCATGTGCCAGGTCACTATGGGAAGCAAGACCCAGAGCCAGGGATTGCTTTTGCGGAAAACTACGAAGAGTGTATAGGCACAGATGGGGACGAAGCCGGCATCGAAAAGGAAGTGGGTCCACTCGAAATCGAGCACACCAATGATGCCGTGCGCCTGCGACCCACTCAAACCGAGGATGTGGATCTGGACCATCTGCGCAATATGTTCGGTGAAGTGGGCGCTCTGGGCGACCAGCAGTACGAAGAAGAAGGCGACCCAGCGATAACGCTGGTACAGCGCGCGCGTCGTGAAGAAGAAGATGGGCGACCAGGCCAGCAAGATCAGTATCGCGATCAGCCACAGTTGCCAGCCCATTTCCATGAAATGTAGCCCCAGCAGGATGGCGGAAGCAAACGAGGCTATGAAAACGGCGTACAGTGGAACTGGGTGCAGGTCGAGGATGTGCCTGACGAGCATGTTCTTCATGGTGTCCACCTTTTTTTCGGCTATCAGCGAGTGCTGAGGCAACCTACAGAACGACTAAGAGCAAAAGAGGACGGCGCTATACGTAGTGTAACACATCGAGCCCTTGCTTGGTCCATACCCGGTCCAGCTATTTATTTTAGACGCAGAATCGGCAAGAATGTTCCTTGCCAGGTGATTGTCCCTCCCCTCGTTCACAGGAAATTTCATGAGGTAGCGGGAAATTCATATTAACAGATACTTCGTTATGTAGAAAGTGTGATATAATGTCGAGGTGTCATAGTGAATGTACATACGCCACACCTGTTGCTTTAGGGCCGCGCCAAACATTCTAGTAAACGGCGCGGTCTACAATTTTTTACCCAGGGGGCATTCAATGGTGAATGAAGTGACAATACGAATAGGCGGCGAGTCGGGTGAAGGAACCATCTCAGGTGGCGATATCCTGGCCCTGGCCGCCGCACGGTGGGGATACCACGTTTATACCTTCCGCACGTTCCCTGCCGAGATTTTAGGCGGGCCTTGTTTGTTTCAGGTGCGTATTAGCGATGCACCCGTCAAGTCGATGGGTGACTTTGCCGACGTGCTGATTTGCTTGAACAAAGAAGCCTATGATCGAAACGCCAGCGATCTGCGGCACGGCGGCGTGCTGATTTACGATCCCTCCGATTTTACCCCGGAGACCGAAGATTACATCGCGTATCCTGTCCCTTTCAACGACCTGGCGCGTAAAGAAGTCCAGATGTTCCAGGCCAAGAACATGGTGATGCTGGGCGCGATTTCCGGCCTGTTCGGCCCACCCTTGCAAGCGATAACCCAGGTGGTCGAGTCAAAGCTCTCGAAGTCGCGTAAAGCGAACCCGATCTTGATGGAAAAGAACATGCTGGCTCTGGATGTTGCCTCCAGATATGTCACCGAGCAGATTGCCAAGCGCGATCCGTACCGGCTCGGTCCAGTCGAGAAGGCCGACCGCGTGGTGCTCAACGGCAACCAGGCGGTAGTAGCCGGGGCACTGGCAGCGCGCTGCGGCTTCTTCGCTGGCTACCCCATTACTCCGGCCAGCGATATCATGGAGGGACTGGCCAAGGAGCTGCCATCGAACAGTGGCACCTTCCTGCAGGCGGAGGACGAGATCGCTGCCATTACTGCCGTGATCGGCGCTTCCTTTGGCGGTACTCGCGCCATGACTGCGACCTCCGGTCCCGGCTTTTCGCTGATGAGCGAGGCGATCGGCTACGCGTCGATGGCCGAGCTGCCGGTGGTGATCGTCGATGCCCAGCGCGCGGGTCCCAGCACGGGCATGCCGACCAAGATGGAGCAGTCAGACCTGAGCTTCGCGCTCAGCACCAGTCACGGCGATACTCCGCGTATCGTGGTCGCGCCAGCGAATGTGGCGGACTGCTACAGGTTGATGATCGAGGCCTTCAACATGGCCGAGCATTATCAGATGCCCGTCATCTTCTTGACCGACCAGTCCCTGACCGCCCGCGTCGAAAGCGTCGACCGCAGCGCCTTCAAGCCGATGCAGGTCGAGGAGCGGCTGCAATTCAGAGCCAATGGAGCAAACGGAGCGTACGAGCATAGCAGTGCTAACGGCATGGCGAGCAACGGTCACGCCGTTGGCGTCGAGGAGGAAGAGTATGCTTTCGCGCGCTATGCTTACACCGCGAGCGGCATCTCGCCGACATCCAAACCGGGTGCGGGCGCACCCACCTATGTGGCGACCGGCCTGGAACACGATATCTACGGACATCCCAACTACGAGCCAGAAGACCACACCGCGATGATGGAGAAGCGCTATCGCAAGCTGGTCACAGCAGCCGATGAGCTGCCACCGCCCGTGCGCTACGGCGACCCGCAGGCGACGGTCGGCATCATCGGTTGGGGATCAACCGAGGGCGCTATCCAGGAAGCGGTGGACCGTGCACGCGAGAAGGGCTACAAAGTGGCATCGCTGCATCCACGTATCCTGTCGCCGCTGCCGGACCGCGCTATTCACGACTTCATCCGCTCGGTACACACGGTCATCGTGCCTGAGTGCAACTATTCCGGCCAGCTTGCCAATCTGTTAGGAGCAAAATATGGCCTGCAAGCCATCCGGGTGAACAAATTCGGCGGCATTCCCTTCACCGCCGGCGAGATTTTGCGGGCCATCGAGGAGGTTAGCTAAACGTGACGCAATCAACGATCACACTGACACCGAAGGATTACAAAAGTGAAGTCAAGCCGACGTGGTGTCCCGGCTGTGGCGACTTCGGCGTATTGAACTCGATCTATAATGCCCTGTCTACCTTGAAGCTCCAGCCCGATGAGACGGTGGTGGTTTCGGGAATAGGGTGTTCGAGCCGCCTGCCGCACTTTGTGCAGACCTTTGGCATTCACAGCCTGCATGGCCGCGCTCTGCCCTTGGCGCAGGGCTTGAAGATGTCACGCCCAGACCTGACTGTCGTGGCAGTCGGCGGTGACGGCGACATGTTCAGCATCGGCGCCGGGCACTTGATCCACGCGGCGCTGCGCAACATCGATATTACGGTGGTGGCGATGGATAACGAGACCTACGGCCTGACCAAGGGCCAGACCTCGCCCACCTCGCCGACAGGGCACATCACCAAATCGACACCCTACGGCCTGCTCGCCTCCCAATTCAACCCGATTGCCACCGCGCTTTCGCTCAATGTGAGCTTCGTGGCGCGCGGGTTTTCATCGAAGCCAAAAGAGCTGGCAACGCTGGTCGAACAGGGCATCCAGCACAAGGGATTCTCGTTCATCCACGTGCTCAGCCCGTGCCCGACATTCTACAATACGATGGATGTATGGAAGACGACGGTCACGCCAATCCCTACCGATCACGACATGCACAGTCGCGGTAAGGCGCTGGAGTTGTCGATGGAGACGGAGAAGCCTTACGTGGGTATCTTCTTCCAGGAGGACCGCCCGACGATGGATGAGGCGGCGCATCAGCAGGTTCAGCAGGCGAAGACGTTCGATCTCGAGAAGTATATGCAGCGCTACGTCTGAGTCGCTTCTCTATCGGACAGCCGAATAAGGCGGAATGGGCGAGTAACGAATGCGTTACTCGCCCATTCCGCCTTATTCGGCTGTCCGATATGCTTATACGGCTTGAACGCGGGTATCACCCTGGCCTTTGAGGGCGTTGGCATTCATCACGGCGCGCTTGAAATCCTCACCGCACGGGCGGCAGAAGAGACCACTATCATTATGCGCGGTGCCGCCGATGGCGGTGAGCTGCACCTCTGCGGGCTTACCACACCACTCACACAGGCTGCCCCGCGGAGCAGCATCTATAGCTACAGGCTGGCGAAATTCATTCTTTGACATCAGGCATCCTCCTAATATCTGCTTCTTCCTGGCTCATTTCAGGAACAAACCTAAGGGGAAACCCGTATCTTGTGGCCAACTACCCTGGAGAATCCACGACGATACGGCATATACGGGGGACGCGCCTCATTGCCCTGGAGCGCCACTGCTCCTCAGTTCGGCATTGGGGAGAAACAAACTGCTATATGCCATATAGGCAACGTTTGCTACCTTTGCAACAATACTATAGCACATTTTTACATAAGTTGCTAGAGGATGATGAGACGCGACATCATCGCGCCTCTATGATGGGTGCTCATCAGGGGTTGAGAAACGCGAAGACAGGCGGTCGCCGATAACCCAGCCGAGAGCGCCGAGCAGCAACGTAAGACCAAGCCAGATGAGTAAAACTGTATTCAACGACACATTATTCACCGCAAGAATTGCAGCGAGAATAATCCCAACAGTCAATCCAAGAGTGATCCCGACCAGGCAGCCTGGATGAGCAAGGTTACGACCTCGCAGCCGCTTCATCATAGGTATCAATTACCTTTTCCAATAGAAATCATCTGCTCTGTAGGATGATAACGTGATATAGGCAAGGCGTCAAGCAGTTTCCATGTTGAAAAAGCACGACAATAAAACAAAAGGGCTAGCATCTAGACAGGTTGCTATAAAGTGTCTATACTATTGTAACAGCAGTCACTTTTATTCACTGCCCAGACATCGTAGCAAAGAAAGTTCATCACCGTGCAGAATGCAAGTACGTTTCTCATTATGCGAGGATACCCTGGTACCGGGAAAAGCACTATCGCCCGCCTGCTGGCGGCATCGCTGCACGCACCGCTGATCGACCGAGATATCCTGCGCCAGACCGCGGTAGACATCTTTGGAAATGTGCCGCAGATCGGATATTTTTCCTATGAGATGATGTTCACCCTGGCACGCGAGCAGTTGAAGCTGGGTTTGAGCGTCGTTGTGGACACACCTCTAACTTACCGCAGGACCTACGAGCAGTGCCTGGAAATAGCGCAGGAATTCCACACCCCAATACTGGTCGTTCATTGCCAATGCCCACCAGAGGTGCAGAAACGCCGGCTGGAGGGCCGTAAAGGCCAGGTATCCAATTTCCAGATCACCTCCTGGGAAGAATGGGAGCGGTGGAAGGAGCGCTACGAGGAATTCGACGATCACGGGTGTTGTATCGACACCTCTCATCCAATGGACGAGTCCTTAGCAAAGGTAATACACTGCATTCACGAACTTCACCGTGGGCCTGCCCATATTCCTCAGCAAGAAATACCGGGGTACCCCCGCATCTCATAACAATCCCATTTGGGGAGCCATGAATTGACGCCTCTAGATTATGCTGTGCTATCTATACTGAATTTGTGCCAATCATTTTGTGCACAGATTGGGAGTATTGATGTTGAGACAATACACAACACCGGTTCCATGCCGGTAGTAGTAACCAATGGAAAGGACTATTTTACATGACAAGCTTGATGGCGGACGTCGAGAAGAAGCTTAATACGGATAACCTGGTGGACGAGATCGAAGCCTCTTCGAAAAAGCGCGGCCGGAAATTCTGGTTGCTCGTTCCCCTGGTTGTAGCAACGATCGCTGGATGCGCTTTCCTGGTCGTGCGTCGCTTCCGGCGCGGGTAAGCGTCAAACCGGATGCCTCTTTGAGGGCATCCGGTTCATTTGACTATAGGATGGTTCTTCGCAAAACAGCCTCCGGCGACCCCACGGAGGCTACCTGCGGCCCCTGGCTTCCGCTGCTTATGGCAGCCCCCTTATTCAACGTCGCCTCGATTTTCTGGATGGTAGCGGTACTACAGACACTGGACGGCTGCTGTTTTGTCTCGATGCAGAGAGCCGCCGTGAGGTAGTTGGCCGCGCCGAGAATATGCTGGCTGACAGTTGAACTTCCGCTCGACAGGTCATTCGCTATATCCGACCACTGCATACCCGAAATGTCCTGCGAAGAGTAACCCAGACCGATGGAGACAAACTTGTTCCCGACATCGAGAAATGGGATACTGCCAGTGCTGGTGGTATACGGAGGAGCGTCATACACGCTGAAAATCTGCTGCTGCGCGCTGGTGAGCTTTTGCAGCGTCGGATAGCTGCCGTCGCTGTTCTGCACATTCCCTAACGTTTCTACCGGGACAAAGTCGATATACTGGCTGGTATAGAGCGGCTTTTTATACTGGCTGGAAAGAAAGGTGAACGTGGGAGAGTTCGGATAGACATCTGAACTGGAAGAGGTCGTCTGGTACAACTGGCTGAATGTCCCGAAGCGGCTGAGCGCAACTACCATGGACCAGCGCTCTTCCGCGCAATACGGGCAGTATTCCGCGCCAATGTACAGCAACTCCGGCTTGCCGGTTGGGCCGACAAGCGGTGTTACCGGAGTAGAGCCTGAGCTTTTCACGATCTGAAAATTATTCTGCACGCTGTCTGTACCGACTGAATTTAGTACGCTCGCGTCAACGTGCGTGACCGCGTTGAATACCTGTGAGCTGGCAAGCGTGGGTGTTTGCGCAGCCTGATTCTGGTTGGATTGCAGGTTCGAGATCACCACAAATACCGCGATAATCACGGCGATCAGCCCCACCACGATCCCGATCATATATCGCTGATTCCAGCCCCTGCGTTGCCGTTTGCGTTGGTTCCGAGTCGGAGCCGCCGGACGGGGTGTTGTCACCGCTGCCTTTGCCTGCGCCCCCCCCAGCCGGTTCTGGCGCTGCTGTCGTTGCTGCTCACGACGCTTCGCCGCAGAGGCAGTCGATTGTTTTTGTTTAGCCATAGTCCCTGTCCTTACTAATTCCACATGTCGATGCAATTCTTCGTTTTGTTTGCCCGTATTGTACCATACTCTTTTTGCTTGACAAAGCGTATCGTCATAGAGTACAATCATGGCGCCGCTACTAGAGTAGCTCTAGACATGCCTCGTTCGTCTAGTGGTCCAGGACGCCGCCCTTTCAAGGCGGAGATCACGGGTTCGACTCCCGTACGAGGTACTATTTAAGAAAAGCCTGGTACACCCGAATTATTTGGTGTGCCGGGCTTTTCTGCTCTTATCACCAGATCCGATTACGCTTCAAGAGTGTCTGAACAATCCAACGAGATGCGATAATAGTGTTGGACAGATAAATTTTGTTAAGCGTCGAAGGAGATACAACATGCTAAGTGTTGAAGAGGCTCTTGCGCGTATGCTTGCGGAGATACAGCCGCTTGAGGTTACACAGGTGCCACTGGCGGAATCGCTCGGCCTCGTGCTGGCAGAGGCCGTGGTCGCGCAGGAGGATATGCCGCCGTTCGCCAATTCCGCGATGGATGGGTATGCGCTGCGAAGCTCAGATAGCCGATCGCGCCAGGGGCAGCCCGCGCGCCTGCACATAACGGGGAGTGTTGCGGCGGGTTATGTCGCGGAATCCGCCGTTATGGAGGGCACCGCTATGCGCATTATGACGGGCGCGCCGGTGCCCTCGGGAGCCGATAGTGTGATTCAGGTGGAACTCACTCGCGCGGATGGGCCTGAGAGCGAGTGGGTGGAGATTCTTGAGCCGGTCGCCCCGGGGAACAATATCCGCCCCGCCGGAGAGGACATGCGGCGTGGCCAGACTATCCTGCGACACGGCATGGAGATCGGCCCATGGGAAATCGGCATGCTGGCCACACTGGGCCGGGCGAGTGTGCAGGTGGTGCGCCGCCCCCGCGTCGCCATCCTGGGAACGGGCGACGAAGTCATCGATATCGATCAGCCCCTGCAGCCAGGGAAGATACGCAACAGCAACAGCTACCTGCTCGAAGCAGCGGTGCGGCGCAGCGGCGCGCAGGCACTCCGCCTGGGAATAGCGCGCGATACGGTGGAGAGCCTGCGCGAGAAGTTCGGCGAGGCCATGCAGTCCGACCTGATTATCACGACCGGCGGTGTTTCGGTGGGCGACTTCGACCTGGTAAAGAACATCATGGCGGAACAGGGCGCGATCAATTTCTGGCGCATCAATATGCGGCCCGGCAAACCTGTCGCCTTCGGGCATATCGGCACTATACCCCTGCTGGGGCTGCCCGGCAACCCGGTCTCGGCGGCAGTAACCTTCGAACTGTTCGGGCGACCGGTGATTCGCAAGATGCTGGGGCATACTCGGCTGCAGCGACCCGTGATCGAGGTGGTCGTCGAGGATGGCGTCGGGGAGCGGGTCCAGCGCCGCCACTACGTGCGCGCGCATGTCGAACGGCTCAATGGTCGCTACGTCGCACGCACAACCGGCAATCAAGGCTCCAACATTTTGACCTCACTGCTGGATGCCAACGCCTTCATCATCGTGCCGGAGGGTGGGACAGTGATTCGCCCTGGCGAGCCAGCGCAGGCGATGATGCTGGAATGGCCGGAAGTGTGAAGAGATAGCCGGCATCAATGCTTGAAATGACTGAGCCGGTAGCGCAACTGATCGCGCGTCATGCCCAGCAGAGCGGCCGCCCGCACCTGGTTGCCGCCGCTCTGCTCCAGTGCCTCCCGTACCAGGCGGCGCTCGATGCCGTTGAGGAAGGCCGGGAGATCGAGGCCCGCCGGCGGCAGGTGGATTTGTTCCTGTAGCTCGTCGAGCTGGCGCGCCGCGCTGCTCGCCGTACTCGCGTCTCGTATCTCTCGTGGGAGGTGCTCTGGGGCGATCTCTTCGCCATTGCACAGAATAAGGCCACGCTGGATGACGCTGCGAAGCTCACGCACGTTGCCTGGCCAGGCATAGCGCAGCAGCAGTTGCAGGGCTGCATCATTGATACGCAGTGGTTTGCCGTCCTCTGAGGCGAACTGGCGCAAGAAATGGGATGCCAGCGGTTCGATATCTTCCGGCCGGTCGCGCAGCGGTGGCAGGCGAATAGTGATGACCTTGAGCCGGTAGTAGAGGTCGTCGCGAAAAGTCCGGCGTGCAACGGCATGTGCAAGGTCGATGTTGGTGGCGGAGACGATGCGCAGATCGACCTGCACCTCTTTTGTGCTGCCCACACGGCGGAAACGGCGTGTTTCGAGAAAGCGCAGCAGTTTGGCCTGCAAGTGCATCGGCATTGAACCGATTTCATCCAGAAACAGCGTACCGCCATCGGCTCTCAGTAAATAGCCATCGCGTGAATATTTGGCATCGGTGAAGGCGCCAGCCTCCACCCCAAATAGTTCGGTTTCGAGCAGTGTATCGGGCAGTGCAGCGCAGTTGATATCAACGAAGGGGTAGGGAGCGCGCTTGCTCAACGCGTGGATGGCGTGGGCGACCACGTCTTTGCCCGTACCGCTTTCGCCTTGCAGAAGCACAGTTGTGCCAGGATAGGCTGCTACCTGTCGCACCTGGCTGGCCACCTCTAACATCGCACGGCTACTTCCTATCACCATGCCCGTTAGTGCAAGTTGTTCTTCGACCAGCGTGGATACTGATGATTCTGATGACTCCACATAAGGAGACGCATTCCAACCCATCACGACATATCCCCTGTTCTTTCATCACTGGCATTTTGACGAGCCGCTAGCTCGCATTGGCGAATACCTTGTTATGTTCCGACGGCTCGTCATCCTTGCGGGCGTGCTGGTTGAACTGTGGTGATGCAGGTGAAACGACCCAGCCACTGCCAAGCTGGAACCTCGCCCCATTGCCGCCATTACCCCACTGCGACTGGGTTTCGACAGGCTGCCTCATCGAACTGAAGGCCATTGCATAGCTATGAGCAGAGGCAATTACAGCGCCGTTCTGTGCATATGCTGCCAGGGCATCGTCCCGCTTGAGACCATAATAACCGACTATTCCCGCATTATCTCCCATGTTCTGGACAGAATCAAAAACGGCGATAGGAGCGCCCTGCACAAAAATTGCCACAAGACCGAGCGACTGTAATTCCGCGGCGGCCCGGCACACCTGCTCGGGAGCCATACCCAGCTCCTGAGCGGCCATGAACAGCGTGGTCTCACCATTTGCGCGCGTAAAGAGCTGCCATTGCTCAGGTGTAAGCACTACCTGCGGATTGCTTTCCCGGTAAGCAGAGAGGTCGGCGGGCACCAGCACCATATTCGGCTGAATATAAGATGAACGGACACGAACGGGTGGAATAGGGTCCGTCACCCGCTGATGTGACTGGAATGCCGAGACTGTATCGTGAGACAATTCATCCGTATTGCGTTCTCCCCTGTCAAAGGGCCCGGTATCGGTCTCCAGGGGATAAGTAGAAAGAAAAGCGGACGTAGTGAAAAGCTCGGAAGGCTCTGAAATGGCAGCAGACGCGGCGGGTAACAACGATGCCACCGAGAGCGGGACCGGCAGACGATGCGCGGGAGGCAATTGATCCTCCTGAAAATAGAGTTCGCCGTCTTCCCAGGCGAGGACAGCATCCAGCACCTGCGATGCCTCCGCTAAAGCCCAGCGTATCAGGCCCTCCTGATTGACGCACCCGGCACGGACGAAGGCGCGAGCCGCGTCATTTTCACTAAAGCGCAGTTCACCGAGCGAACTCTCAACGGATTGGCAGGCCTCTCGCGAAAGTTCTCCCACCTGTACCAACCGCTCGCCGAGTGAGATTCCTGGTTTGAGGGGGCCGATACAAATCAACTGCCCCTGCCGGACAAAGAGTTCCACGGCTGTTTCACCCTGCTTGGCGATGAGCAATCCTGTTTTCCGATATTCCTCGATCTTCTGTAAAATAATAGACAGGTCAAACTGATCTAACGTACCTATGAATGACACTACAACACCGTCCGTCCAAAAACGGCTCTCAACGCTTGCTGATAGAACGCGTTACGGCATCCTATGCCCGCGCAAGAGTCCACTACGAAACGTTGTAACAGCATCCCGGCGGCAAGTGGAAGGCGAAGGTACGTATAAATAGACACTCGTACATACCGTACCTGCGTGCTCCCGTGTGACTCCGTTGTCACAGCCACCGAAACGTGGAGATACACACCCCCGTAAGTATCTCTCCGATCAATCACAGAAGGAATGACCAGTAAAGAGCTTCGACATAGCGGGCTTCCTTGCCCTGGCGGAGGGAGAGGGATTCGAACCCCCGAGGCTATTCACCTAACTGTTTTCAAGACAGCCGCATTCGACCACTCTGCCATCCCTCCTCACGCCGCTTCAGTCCTCGCTATATTCCTGTGAGAACTCACAAGCACAGCCGCAATAGCGCCTATCACAGCCGCAAGAGCAGTATAGCATTTCACCGCTCCATGCGTCAAATTCGTAGGAATGATGGGCAGCCGAAGGCAAAAAAGGAGAGGCGACAGCGGTTCCTCCCCTATATGCGGTTTCGAGGATCAACCCCACAGTATTCCTAGTACTCATGATACTCCTGGTTCGGATCGCTGCTTGCCCCGAACACCTTTTCATAGGTTTCCTGCTCTTGTGGAGTCCAGGTCAACTCCCGCTCGGCTTGCTCTAGTTGCGTAGCGAGCGAGCTAGTCTGGTGACGCTCTCGCCAATGCCGTATCAAGTGGCAGTTGGCGCACAGGACGATGCACTTGCTGATCTCCTTTTTGAGCGTCTCTAGGCTGATTTTTTTCCGTGCCGCGTCCGAAATGCTGAATACCTTCTCCTCCTTATTTCTGTGGTGGAACTGTAGCACTGCTGGATGCCGCACCCCGCAGTCTTCACAGGCCCAGGTATTCTTGATATCCTGAATATACCAGTACACTTCGGATTTTCGACGGGCTACTTCAGCCAGCCTCTCTGTCCGGTGATCCTGGTGCCAACGAGCCTGGTATTCTTTCTGATATTCCCGAGCTCTATTTGGGTCTTTAAAGGGCATAGCAGCCTCACATTTAATAAAGTACCCGGTGCAAGTTTATCGCAATGCAAGCCCCACGGAACGCCATCTTGATAACTCTGCATAAAAAACGCTGCCCGTGGTCGCAATGCGAGCAGGTTGCATCTAGATTGCCATGCTAGATTATCCCTCTTGAACGGAGTAGGGGACGATCACCCATATTACACGCTTATAAGTAAGATAACATATCTTGCATGAAATATCAAGGCATATCATGCATTAAGTGTAAGCCGCCACTAACTTGACTGTTCTGCTATACTGGCTTAAAAACAACCCTCTTGGAGAGCGAACGATGCAAGACGATGTTTACCTTACCGTTGAAGAAATCGCTAAACAACTCAGGGTAAGTCAAGATACGGTCAGGCGTTGGATTAGGGATGGGAAGTTGCCAGCATTTGATTTAATCGGGCAATATCGTATCAGGCGTGAAGACTACGAGAAGTTTTTAGAGCAACGCCGTAAAGGGCAAATGCACTAGAGCACTGACCCTGCGCATACGCGATGAACGCATCTCGGCCACGACCCGGCTAGCGTCTCGCCTATTCATCAGCAGTGGTGCCAAATGAAAGCGTACAGAGGCTAATGGTAAAGCCTTGAGCATCCGCATAGTAGTATGAAGCGCTGACCGTCCCTGGTTTGACGAGTTGGTGGTTTCCCCCGTCAAAAAAGTCTGACGGATCAACGGACGTAGCCAGAGCCGCGCTAGTTCCCTCACGATAGTAGTATTGCACGCCATCTGAGTTCGTGATAATTCGCGGTTTCCCAAAAATGGTATCGCTCGGCAGGAACGAATTACAGAGCGCCATTCCCTCCGCTATATGCCAGGGCCGCTCCACAGGAGCGGTGATCGTTATCCCATAGACAAGGCTTGGGCCGGTAGACTCAAGGTAGACGTCAAACTCCTTGACCGTTTTATTCCCAATCGCGAATGTTTCTTCAGTGGCTCCGCCCGATGTGGTGGTGTGCGCCACAGGTTTGCCATAGGTGCTGACAAACGTCGAGTCAGCCGCGCCGAGTACTGGGCGCTCAAGGAGCTTATTCGTCACCGTCGGGGCCGTTTGCGCTGCTGGCTGAGAAGCGGAGACGCAACTGTCAGTAGCGCCTGCGAGCAAGCCAAACACAAGCACGGTCGTCACTAGAACCCAGTGCTGAGCCTTCACTATAGTGCTTTCCTTTCCAGAAATGCCAGTCACCTACACGATTGTATGGGCGTGGGGGTTCTCGTCGGAGCCGCCTCTAAAGCGTCATGTATCGTCGCTGTGGATGGTGTGGAGATGGGTCTGGTGACGGTGCATCATCTTTCCCCCCGACGACGTGATGCAATACGCTCTCCATCCAACGTGTCTACGTAGTAAAACGCAGCCAATGCGTGCCGGTAACGATCGGGAGAACGACGGGGCCGTCCGCCTGCTTAACAGGCTTCGAGCAGCGCGACCATTGTGCGCCCGACGGCCAGGCCCGGCATAGCGGACACAGTATCGCATGAATACCAGGCCGTACACCGGCACACCACGCTAAATTTGCATATCAGGTTCGTATATTGTACACTGTTCTCCGGCGTCCTGGAGCGGAAGGCAGAGCATGGTCACAGTAGTCAAACTAAACCCGCACGGCGAGCCAAAAATTCAGTATACGGGCGAGATCGTCAGGCGGCTATCAAATGGCGTCGTCATTTCTGCATTTTGGAGGCACCCGCCAAAAGATCTCGGCTATACCCGTTTCGAGCCAGGAGACCACTTTACCGAATACTATTTTGCCGATCGCTGGTACAACATCTTCGATATCGTCTCAACCGGTGGGCAGCGCAGGGGCTGGTACTGCAATGTCGCGCAGCCGGCCATGATCTTCGATAAGCGCATCGAGCAGATCGATTTGTTGCTCGATGTATGGGTTGACCTGCAGGGCACACCGCTCGTCTTAGATCAGGACGAGTTCGATGCGGATACTACCATGAGCGGTGAGCAGCGCGATGGGGCGCGCCAGGGGCTGCGAGACCTGTTGCAGGTGATTGCGTCGCAAGAAGAACCGTTTGTCTTTATGCCTCTACCCGAGACGGGGAGGTAAGGCAGTGAGTGCGTTGATTGGAGCGCCAACACTTTGACAGATCATAACTCTGGAAGGACAAATCTTGATGGAGAAAAAAGGCGCCAGGCTGTTCCGGCAGGGTGATCGACCTATCGGGAACATTGTGGAGCTTGATTTGCGCAGACAATTACGTCTGGAGGTCAACGAGCTTGTACGACTTGTTAATGATCCTACGCTTACCACCAGCCAGATTCAAGAGCACCTTTTTCAAAGTGCAGCAACATTCGGGAAGTTGCTTGCTGCACAGCTTGTGCGTTCACTCCATCGTGACGATCCCCAGGAACGCCAATCGCTTGTCTGGCTGTTGACTCTTCTGAACGACACCGCAGCCATTTCGCCACTTACACGCATGTCGCATAACCCGCAACTGCCGCGACCCGTGCGTCTTTCCGCCTCACTTGCCCTGGCAGGCATGAGCGCCACGTCTGTATTGATCGAAGCCAGCCGCGGGCAACCACGCCTGTACGCTATCAGTTAGAGTCGCTCTACCAACATTCGATATGCATCAACCTGAGTCGGATCAAGGCCGATACATCTTGCTTCCGAGGGAGATAGATCAAATGATTCAACTGGACATTCCAGGCAAAGGTCTCATCGAATTGCGACACGCCGTATTTGATGTCAATGGGACGCTCGCCGTCGATGGCAAACCGTTCCCGCTGGTGGTCGAGCGGCTACAGACGCTGGTCGGCCTGCTTTCTATTCACGCTCTGACCGCCGGAACGCATGGCAACCTGGTAGAGCTTGAGTGGGAGCTCGGAATGCCTCTGCAACACATCGAGACGGGAGTGGACAAGGTACATTTTATAGAGCAGCTCGGACCCTCCAGCGTCGTCGCGATCGGCAATGGCTCCAACGATGCGCCGATGCTGCGTCTGGCCGCCATCGGCATCGCGGTACTGTCAGGTGAGGGCGTTTCCACCGCGGCGCTGCAGGCTGCTGATGTGCTGGCGCATGGCCCGCTGGACGCAATTAACCTGCTCCTTCACCCGAAACGATTGATCGCTACGCTCAGGTCGTAGCGAAAGGTAGGTAGAGTTATTTTATGGCGAAGATCGGGCAGCCCACAGCGACCGACACCTTGACAGCATCTCAGCCGGTGCGGCAATCAAAACTGGGGCTATTGTATGTCTGCGTTGCAGTGTTTTTCTTCTCCACCAGTCCTATTTTCGTGCGCTGGTCAAAGCCCTTCACCTCCATCGAAATCGCTTTCTGGCGCCTGGCGATTGCCACCTTGCTCGTCGCCGTCATGGGCATCATCACACGCCAGCGCCTGTTACTCAAGCGGCAAGAAGTTCTCCGTTTCGCCCTCTTCGGGCTTGTGACGGCGTTGCACTTCATCTTCTACATCGGCTCGCTCAGCTTCACTACCGTTGCTCATGCGCTCGCCCTGGTCTATACATCCCCCATCTTCGTAACGCTCTTCTCCGCGGTCGTGCTGCGCGAACCGCTACCCAGGCGCAAATATCTCGGCATCGCGGTTGCCATTATCGGCATTGCTATTATGGTAGGCTTTACGCCCAATTACACCGCCTGCTCGCTGTCAGGCGCAGGGCAATGTATGGCGCTCGGTGATGGTATGGCGCTCTTGTCTGGCCTCTGTTTCGCCATCTACTCGATAGCAGGAAGGGGAGAACGTGACCGACACCCGCTCTTCCGCTATACGACGAATGTGTACGGCTTCGCGGCGCTATGGCTACTGCCCGCCACGCTCGTACTGGCCTTCACGCATGCTTACCCGCTGGCCGCTATCGGCGCGGTCGTCGCCCTTGGCGTCTTCCCGCTCGGACTGGGCCACACGCTCTACAACGCGGCGGTACGGCGTGTGCATGCCACCTACGCCAACCTGATCGCCACACAGGAGGTGACGGGCGGCATCATCCTGGGCATTTTCCTGCTGGGCGAGATACCATCACCTATTACGATTATCGGGGTGATCGTGACGCTGATCGGGATTGCGGGTGTGCTGGTATAAATGAGCATCGCTCCATGCTTGCACGGTCTATCACAGTGGATCAACAATCCATCCCTCATCACTATCACATTTCCCCGGTATCCCGTACCCTCTTCCCCGCTCCAGATATGCCCACCCGGCCTGCACAGCGCATAATACCGCGTCCAGCTTATCACCCATCGCATCCTTCACCAGCGATGCCGCCATATCGTCTGACATCTGCACCGCCAGTCCATACGAAACTATCAGCGCACCTGAACGCAGCCCATTCACTATCTCACGCCGCGCCGTCTCCTGCTCAGCGGTTTGCTTGCCGCGCTCATCGCTTTTGTAGCCGCGCTTGCCGATCAGGCGGCGCGCGACAAGGGCGGGATAGCCCTCTATTACAATACGGTTATCGGGCGTAGGGCGGCAGGGAAGGATGCTCACATTAGAGCGAAACAGGCGTGTCGCGCCGGCAAAGAACATCTTGGCGACGGGCACACGGTGCAGCATCATGGGGCTGCGTGCGCCTGCCAGAATGTCGGTAGCGCGCAGGAGCAGTTTTTGACCGGGAGGATGAGCGTCCATAAAGCGTTGCAGTGCTGCCTCGAAGGTCGCTTTGTCCATTGAGGCGATGACGGCCATATATCCTTCCCAGGTTTCGGGCCAGCCGAGATGATCGATCAACGTGTGCGGCAGGCCGAGGGGAAAATCGAGGGCGGCGAGCCAGGGACCATCTGAAGCGAAGAAAGCGTCTGAAGTCGATCAAGGGTTGGAAGGCTCTTGCAGGCATGGAGCTGAAGCATGCTTCCTGCGAGCGTGCATTCGGCGCAGATGATAGGCTTTGCGCGGAGAAGGAGCGGAGGTAAAGTCGAGGCCGTAGATACGCATGTCGAGTTCCTCGAACTTGCTAGAGCTGCGCCATGACTCGTTTGCTGATGCTGCGCAGGGTAGCGTAGACGCCGGTGCCTTTGGAGGCGACGGCCTCGAAGCTGGGGAAGCAGCGCCGGTTGAGATAGCGTTCAAGTACGCCCACGGGAAGGGCCGAGGGCATGTCACGTTTGTTCCACTGCACGACGAAAGGGAAGGTGGCGATATCCCTGCCCAGGTGGCGCAGGTTCATCTCCAGCTCGCTGATGCTCTGCACGTTCTCTTCAAACTTTTCCGCCTGAGAGTCAACAACGAAGACGATGCCGTCCGCACCGTTCAAGACCGCCTTGCGCGTGCGCTCGTAGAGAATCTGCCCCGGCACGGTGTAGAGGTGGAAGCGGGTGCGAAAGCCGTGAACAGTGCCCAGGTCCAGCGGCAGGAAGTCGAAGAAGAGGGTGCGCTCCGTCTCGGTGGCGATGCTGAGCATCTCGCCACGTACGGACGGATTGATGCTTTTGAAGACGTATTGCAGATTGGTCGTTTTGCCGCAATAGCCGATGCCATAGTAAACGATCTTGCAGTGTATCTCGTGCGTAGCTATATTGATGAGCGCCATGTAGCGGGTACCCCTAATCGCGGAATAGCAGATCGATGGTATCCTCAACCGAAGAGCGGAACTGGATGTTGAGGACGGAGGCTTTCTGGCGCGTGGTATCGGCCCGCACCCGCTCAAGGGCCCGCGCCATTTCATCGCAGGCTTTCTTCGAGAGCACCTTGACCAGGCCAATGTGAGTCAGTTTGTCAAAGACGATGACCAGCAGCCATTGATCTTCAATCATGGTGGTATAGATATTCTCATGCACGCCCTGCTGAAATATGGTGCGGAAATCCTTTTCGCCCAGCAGTTCGGCAACGTGCCGCGAGGAGGAGAACGCGCCGGCCAGCAGCGCGCCCAGCGAGGTGGCGTTACGCTTCGTCGTCGCGCCCTGGGTCGAAATGACCTGGCCGCTCTTGTCGAGGAGCATGACGGTGGAGGCGCTGGTATCATTCATGAGTTTCATAAGAGCACTAGTAATATAGACCAGCTCTTGATCTGAGATAATAAGATTGGTAAGTTGTTCCATTGACGCTTCGCCTCGGAATGCTTATAGCCGCCTATGAATGACGTTTAATTTAACCCATATGTTTACGATACGGCGATATTGACACTTTGGTACTATGGCAATATGGCGTTTTGACTGCTTTATTTGATATCGAGCGCGTCGAGAATCTCTGTGCGAGCCGTTTTCACCATGTGCCGGACACGGCCAATACTGGCCACGTTGTCGAAGAGCGTGACCATCAGGGCGAAGTCGCCCAGTGGTTCAACGCTGACGAGGCCGCGTTCATACTCATTCAAGACCCCGACCACACTGCCACGCGCTATTTCCTGACCGAGGGCCTCCGCAGAATTCAGCCCGCTGGTCATCATCGCGCCGATAGTCTCCATATCCTCATTTCCCTCGCGTGCCATTCCCTCGATCATCAGGCCATCGCGCCCTACCAGGACGGCCAGCCGCACCCCTGGAATAGTCAAGAAGCGACTCAGCATTTGTTTTAATTCAACCATACGTTCCTCCGACACTCCGGGCAATAATACTTTGGGCTGCATAGACTGTCCTTATTCTACTTTGGTACTGCTCAGTGACGCAATTTTATGGGACATCTGGGCTAATGGAAAGGGTTCCCAGGTGCTCAACTAAAATAACGTAAATAGCCCTGACTTCCGCCAAAAACCCATTGACAATAACGCAATTCATCAGGTATACTTCCCGTAAGCGTTTACGATAACGATTTCGTGAGCGTTTACAATATATTTTCGATTGATCTTCCACCACACAAGAGAAGGTTCGCTATGGCCAAGAAGCAGACGATCATGGATATCGCACACATGGCAGGCGTTTCTACAGCAACGGTCTCGCGCGTGCTCAATCAGAAGCCGGACGTTGACCCGGCGACCCGCGAGCGCATCCTGCGCATCATGGAGGAGCAGGGCTTTATGCCCAACATCGCTGCTTCCGGCCTGGCGGGAAGGCGCAGTCACCTGCTTGGCATCCTGGTTCCTGCTCTCACCTGGCCGCTCATCCCGGAGCTGATGCGAGGCATCGGCGAAGTCGTAGGCAGTACCTCGTACGAACTCATCCTGTACAGTATTACCGATGCGAATCACGAGAAGGACCGCAGTGATGTCATAGACCGCATCGTTGGAACTCGGCTGGCGGCTGGCCTCCTTGCAGTTTTCCCGGGTTCTTCGGCGCGACACCTGACAGAACTGAACTCGCTCAACTTCCCCGTTGTGCTGATCGACGACCAGGGGATACCACCGGAGGGGACACCATGGATCAGCGTCGATAACCGCGTGGGAGCCCTTGAAGCCACTCGCCACCTGATTTGTCTTGGGCATCGCCGTATCGCCCATATCCAGGGTCCACTGAAGTACCAGGTATCGCATGACCGTTTTCAGGGCTACTGTGATGCCCTGAACGAGGCCGGTATTGCACTTGACCCTACCCTTGTACGCGAGGGCGATTTTATGCCCCTTACAGGACGCGCCTGCGCCAATGCCTTCTTCGACCTCCCAGCCGAAAAACGTCCCACGGCCATCTTCGCCGGCAGCGATTATATGGCCTACGGGGTTATTTCAGCAGCGGAGCAGCGTGGGCTGCACGTGCCAGAGGACATGGCGGTGGTTGGCTTCGACGACAATCCTTCATCTGCCCATATGGAACCGGCGCTTACGACCGTCCACCAGCCATTTTACGAGATGGGACGTCGCGCCACCGAAATGCTTCTGGCGCTCGTTGACGAGCCCCGCCATGTGAACGGCCTGAATCACAACGGCCGCGTCATGGCAACGTCAACGTCAAGCGCCTCTGAATCGATTCGCATCAAAATGCCGACCAGTCTGATCGTGCGCGCATCTTGTGGCGCCTCGCGGAGTGTCACAATCGCATAAGAAAGGGGTGAGTGCAGGCCATTGTCCTATTCAATTAACTTTTGTTTGACCTACACAGAGAAATGCTGATAGCCGCGTAGGTGGCGTTAGCGTTGTGGATTTCGAGGATCAACGGTGGCATTGTTACAAAAAGTGCCGTACCGTTGTCAGGTTGTCCTTTTGTCCTTTTAAGGCTTGTTGCGAAGCATACTGCTTCTCAATAGGTGTGATCGTCGAATGATTTTCGTTTCCCAGCGTTAGGAGGTAAACCATGACTCCTTATCTCGCGTCTTCATCGCACCGGTCCCGCCGGGCAGCAACGTTGTTCTCGCTACTACTTGTGCTGGGGATGATGCTGGTCGCATGCGGCGGCAGTGGCAACTCCACCAACACCACAACAAATCGAGCTACGACCCTTCGTGTACTCTCCGCTCCTGGTCAAACCAACCCCGATCTCTTCAACCCCTTCTTTAACACAAACCAGGGCGGCGATTTCGGGGCACAAGGTTTGCTGTACGAAGAGCTTTACTTCACAAACCTGTATACCGGTCAGACGCAGCCCTGGCTCGCCACCCAGGCTACCTACAATAATGACTTGACACAGTTGACATTCGCAATACGACCCGGGGTGAAATGGAATGACGGCCAGGCTCTGACAAGCGCGGATGTCAAATTCACCTTTGACTTGATGGCGGCACATCCTGCCCTGGACCAGAACGGGGTATTGCCTCTGATCAAGAGCGTTGCCACACCTGATAGCAGTACCGTTGTCTTCACGCTGGTGCATCCGGACAGCACCGCGCTCTTCCGTATTGGTGACCAGGTGTTCATCGTGCCACAGCATATCTGGGCAAATATCAGTGGTGACCCGGCCAAATACGCCAATGACAAGAATCCTGTTGGCACAGGGCCGTATCTCCTCAAGAGCTGGAGTCCCGACCTGATTACCTACACGGTCAACTCGAATTACTGGGGCACAAAGCCACAGGTGCAAACGATCCAGGTACCCTCGATCAAAGACAACACGACGGCCATCACTGACATGATCCAGGGCAAGCTCGACTGGATGGGCACAGGTTGGAATCCCGACTACGATCCCCTGTACACACAGAAGGATCCGCAGCACAATCTCACCTGGTTTGCTGCGAGTAACACCGTTATGCTCTACCTGAACCTGCAAAAGGCTCCGTTCAACAACCTGCTGGTTCGCAAAGCGATCAACGCGGCGATTAATCGCAGCCAGTTGCCGCAGGGCGTGGCTAAATATGCCCAGGTCGCCAACCCGACGGGCGTCATCGTGCCTACACTGAATGACTGGATCACGTCGCAGTACCAGACCATGTCGTTTCCGTATAGTGTCAGCCAGGCCGATACTTACCTGCAGCAGGCTGGCTTCACGAAGGGGAGCGACGGCTTTTACCGCGATGCCAGTGGGAAAGTATTCACGATGTCGGTGGATGTTGTGAACGGGTGGAGCGACTGGGACCAGGATGTTCAGTTTATCGTGAATGACTTGAACGCGGCAGGCATCAAAGCGTCGGTCAATTCGGAGAGCGGCTATACGCCGTACTACAACGCCATCTCGAGTGGCAATTACGATGCCGCTATTAGTTGGACGAACAGCGGACCCACCCCGTACTTCCCCTACCAGGCGCTGCTCAGCAGCGCGAACTCGGCCAAACCCGGGCAGGCCGTAGTAGGCACCAACTTCGAGCGCTGGGACGCGACAACCAGCAATGGGTACTCTGCCCAGACCGATAAGCTGATTGCGCAGTACGAGGAGTCCAATGATCCCAATGTCCAGAAACAGGCTATCGCCGGTATAGAGAACGTCATGGTGAGCCAGTTGCCGGTTCTGCCATTGACTGTCAACGTCTACTGGGATGAATATACAACGAAGAACTGGACGGGTTGGCCTGACTCGAACAACGCATATGACTCGGGCGCTCCTTACAACATGCCCGATGCAGCGAACGTCATTCTTCATCTGACGCCAGCCTCCTAATCGTAGTGCGTCTTTCCAGGATGTCCTGCCATCTGCTGTATTGCCGGGAGATGGCAGGACAGGACGCGATGAATCGCATCCCTACAAAGGAGATGTGGAATGCGCTACCTTTTGAGACGTACAGCCTTCTATCTGATAGCGCTCTGGGCTGCAGTGACGTTCAACTTCGTCATCCCGCGTTTGATGCCGGGTGATCCAGCCGAAGCATACATCGCGAAGCTTCAGACCCAGCAGATCACCCGCGCGCAAATAGCTGCCATCCGGGCGGAATTTGGCGTGAACCCGGATGTGCCAATCTGGAAGCAATATTTAGACTATATGAACGGCTTACTGCACGGGAATCTGGGCATCTCGACCTCACAGTTTCCTTCACAGGTCATGGACATCTTGCGCCAAAGTTTACCATGGACAATTGGGCTGGTCGGGGCCGCTCTCGTCTTGAGCTTTCTCATCGGCACCCTGGTTGGTATGTTGATCGCCTGGAGGCGCGGCTCGTGGTACGATACGGCTGTGCCCCCGATCCTGACGTTCTTCTCCGCCGTACCTTATTTCTGGATGGCCCTGGGATTGATATACATATTCGGTCTGAGCCTGAACTGGTTCCCCACCGATAGCGGCTACGATGTGTTCAACGTCACCCCCGGCTGGAATACTGATTTCATCGGGAGCGTCGTTCAACATGCCATACTGCCGGTTATCACGCTCGTGATTGGTTCGCTGGCCGGCTGGGTGCTGACTATGCGCAATACAATGATCACGACGCTTTCAGAAGATTATGTCACCATGGCGCAGGCCAAGGGGCTGTCCGAGAGACGCGTAATATTTAACTACGCGGCTCGCAACGCGATTCTACCCAGTATTACCAGCTTCTCTATCTCACTAGGCCTGGTAGTCAGCGGCGCCCTGCTCACGGAGATCGTCTTCAACTACCCCGGAATCGGTTTCGCTTTATACAAAGGCGTGCAAGGAGACGATTATGCCCTGGTTGAGGGGTGCTTCCTGGTGATCGCCCTGGCAGTACTCATCGCGAATTTCCTGTCCGAGCTATTCTACACGTTCCTTGACCCACGTGTACGGCAGGGGAGGTAAGGAAACGATGCAAGTTACAAATTTAACAGATATCGATACCGCCAGTATCCTGACCGGAGCGAAAGGACGTAGAAGCAGCATCCTCACGATTCTTACGTCCAACCCGAAAATCGCCATTGGGGTAGGAGTTGTCGTCTTTTTTGTGCTGATCGCTGTGGCGGCGCCGCTTCTGACGCCCTATAATCCCAATGCGAGCGTCGTCATAGGCTCGCTCCCTCCATCGCCCGCGCACATCCTGGGTACAACGGGACTGGGCCAGGATATGTTTGCACAGGTTGTTTATGGAGCGCGCGTCTCGCTGGTGATTGGCTTCCTGGCGGCAATCGGCTCAACCGCGTTGCAGATATTTTTCGGCCTGACCTCCGCCTACTTCGGCGGTATAGTCGACGACGTACTCTCCCTGATCATCAACGTATTCCTGGTCTTGCCGGGTCTGCCGCTTGCCATTGTACTCGCCTCCCTGGCCAGCGCCGCCGATGCCGCGAATAAAAATGAATTTGTGATCGCGCTTGTGCTGCTCTTTACCTCCTGGAGCTACGGAGCGCGTGTCTTACGCGCGCAGACACTCTCATTGAAAGAGCGCGAGTTTGTATCTGCCGCGCGTGCATCCGGTGAAAGCTCCCTGCGGATCATCTTCGCCGAAATCCTTCCCAACGAAATCGCGCTCGTGGCTTCCACCTTTATCGGGACCTTCGTTTACGCCATAGGCGCCGAGGTCGCCCTGGAGTTTCTCGGGCTTGGAAACACATCCCAGGCAAGCTGGGGAGTAATCTTGTACTGGGCGCAGAATAACGCGGCGCTGATCGTAGGCAAATGGTGGCAATTCGTCCCGGCAGGATTATGCGTAGCCGTACTCTGCGCGGGATTAACATTTATCAATTTCGGCATCGATGAGCTGGCGAATCCACGGCTACGCGTCGAGCGCCCGTCACACTCATTGCACAGGAGGTTGTTCTTGAGAAAGAAAACGAAGAGCTATGAGCTGCAGGAGAACCTTTTAGAGGAGACTCGATGAGCATTACCAACGAAACTGCATCCTTATCAAGTCCGAGCGTAGATACGCAGCCGGCCCCGGCGGCCGCTGCCTTCCCACCCGATTTTCTGTGGGGAGCCGCTACCTCTGCCTACCAGATTGAGGGAGCGGTACATGAAGACGGGCGCGCCCTCTCCGTGTGGGATCGCTTCGCCACTATACCTGGCACGATATACCGCGGCGAGACAGGTGAGGTCGCGGCGGATCACTATCACCGGATGGAAGAAGATGTGGCGCTCATGGACGAACTTAACTTGAGCATCTACCGCTTCTCGCTCTCCTGGCCGCGTATCCTGCCACAGGGCAAAGGCACCGTAAATGAACGCGGCCTAGATTTTTACGATCGCCTGGTCGATGCGCTGCTCGCGAGGGGAATCCAGCCGCTCGCCACGCTCTATCACTGGGACCTGCCCATTGCTTTGCAGGATCACGGCGGCTGGCTCAATCGCGATACGGCCTATGCCTTCGCCGACTATGCCGAGGTGGTGGCGCGCCGCCTGGGAGACCGCGTGCAGTGGTGGCTTACACATAACGAGCCCTGGTGCAGCGCCTTTCTTGGTTTTGCCCTGGGCATCCATGCGCCCGGCCTGCACGACAAGCAGTTGGCCGTGAACGCCGGTCACCATGTTTTACTCTCGCACGGACTCTCTGTGCCACGTATGCGCGCGCATCTTTCTTCCCAGGCGCAGGTAGGTATTGCGCTCGACTTCTATCCCGTCTACGCCGCCGATGATCGGACCGAGACCTTGCGCGCAGTTGAACATGCCGATGTTTTCCGCAATCGCTGGTTCCTCGACCCGCTCTTTCTCGGGAGCTACCCGGATGGCCTTTTCACCGGTATGGAGGTTTCCCCTCCACCAACCCAAGAAAATGATTTCTCCATCATCTCCACCCCGATTGACTTTCTCGGGGTCAACTACTATTCGCGCATGCTCGTGCGGGGATCTGAAAATACCTCGGCCATTGCGGAACATACAGTACCATTCACCGGCTTTGAAGCTATCGAGCGAATCCCGGGCTCATCCTACACTGAAATGGGCTGGGAGATCTTCCCCGACGGTCTCGCCACGATCCTGGCGCGCATCCACCATGAGTACGCGCCGAAAGCAATGGTCGTCACCGAAAGCGGCGCCGCCTTCGACGACCGCCTGGACGGCAGCGACAGTATTCACGACCAGCAGCGCATAGACTACCTGCGGGCGCACATTCAAACGGTCTCCCAGGTCATACGCCAGGGAGTACCCGTTAAGGGCTACATCGTGTGGTCCTTCCTGGACAACTTCGAGTGGTCTGAAGGCTACCGCAAGCGCTTCGGCCTGGTCTACGTCGATTATCCCACTCAGCGCCGCATCATCAAAGACAGCGGCCGCTGGTATGCGTCGTTCGTTGCCGCTCAGCGGGAATGAGGTCTATCAGTTTATCCATTCCAGCTTGAGGTTCCGAACAGACTCGAGCTTCAGGCGAAGAGGGGCGTCATTGTTCGAACGTTGGCGGTTTGACAGGTGAACTGCAAACACCCAACGCCAAAGGCCCGTTCGATAGTCAGGAGCAGCGAGTAGTGGTTGTAGCTGGTGCTATCCAGCTTAGCACGCGGCCCATGACTCGTGATGACAATCGTAGCAACGTGGCCTCCGCCCGGGTTAGCAGCGCAACAGCCTAGCGCAGTCGAACCCTCATCCCAGGTAATGACGATGGCATTGTTGCCTCGCATCCACAGAGGTGAACTAGTAATCCAGGTCACCAGGATGCCCGCGTAGGTATCCGCCTGGTTGACCAGGAAGTTATCTGAGGGAGATCCAGGTAGACCAGCGTCCGGGCATTGGGGCGGAGCACCATGCATATCATAGCACTGGTCGGGCACAATCAGGCTGAAGTTCGGAACCTGGCCGGTAAGCAGATCGGAGTTCAACTGCCAAATCGGGACGAGCTTGAGTAACTCCGCCTGATTGTTCTGGATCGAGGCGAAGTTGAGAAACGCATTGTGTTTGGAGACATAGAGCGGGTCAATGTCACTTTTTCCTCCACAAGTAGCCGGATAGCATATACCTTTGAACCCGGCGGAGGGCATCGACTGGAAATAGCCTTTCCAGGTCAGCCCTGCTCCTTCAAGTTGATTGGCCAGGCTTGGCTGAGCAATGGTATGAGTATAATAGGGGTTGTCGTCGGCGATCCGGTAGGAATTGCCACCGAGCAGAGCAACATAGTTCCCTTCGCTCGGATGGATCACAGCATCATAATTGGTGGCCAGACCATACGTCCGGGCCAGGCTGTTGAGCATCGGTGCGACAGGATTCCCGATGATCTGGCCGTACTCGTGATTCTCTTCAACAATGACGAAGAGGTGCTGGTAGCGTGGCATGCTTACTGGCGGTGAGGTGGGACGGCCCGGGTTGGCTCCGAAACTAAATAGTCCGGTGGCGAGCAATACCAGGGACGCCAGGCGCATAAGGAAGGGCATTTGAGTTCCTTTCTTCTGGCAGAAGTTACGAAAAGTGAAATAGTGATCAGGTCTTTGAAGGGCGTCCACCATTGGAGTGGAGCGCAATTAGAAATACTACCCCCAATCGAGTATAGTGTTTGTATTTCCCCTTGTCAAGTGCTCGTATTCCGTCAGATAAAATGTTATACAAGCTGATATACTTAGCTCAAATGAGAATGTTAACGAAAGAGGTGACGCATGCTGAGCCACCTGAACAACGCAAGAAAAAAGCTCATCCAATTCTACTAATTAGCGATTTAGTAGAATTGGATGAGCTTCTATTCCCTCAACTAACTCTACAAGGTCAGTGGCCCCATTCGACCAGGATAGTTAGGTTGTGTCCTCGTTGGCACTACATCATGCGGGTGTGACTCGCGCAGGCCGGCGTTGGTGATGCGCACGAAGCGCGTCTTCTCCTGCATATCGGCGATGGAACCGCAGCCGGCGTAGCCCATCGACTGGCGCAGGCCGCCCACGAGCTGGAAAACCAGGGGGCCCAGCATGCCCTTGTAGGGGACGCGCGCCTCGATGCCCTCAGCGATCAGGCCGGATTCATCGGTGATATCACTCTGGAAGTAGCGATCCTTGCTGTAGCTGCGCTGCTTCATGGCGGCGATAGAACCCATGCCCCGGTAATCCTTGAAGCGTTCGCCGTGCGAGATGATGAGTTCACCCGGGCTTTCGTCGACTCCCGCGAGCAGGCTGCCAAGCATGACGCTGTCAGCGCCTGCCGCGATTGCCTTGGCGATATCGCCGGAATACTGGATGCCGCCATCGCCGACTACCGGTACATTGTGGCGACGGGCAGCGCGCACGCACTCGTAGATGGCGGTGATCTGTGGCACACCCACACCAGCGATAACGCGCGTGGTGCAGATCGCGCCCGCGCCGATGCCCACTTTGACGGCATCCGCCCCGGCCTGAATCAGCGCCTCAGTAGCATCAGCCGTGACGACGTTGCCGGCCATTATCTGTGCCCGCTTGCCGAAGCGCTGCTTCACGCGTGCAACCGCCTCCAGCACCATGTGCGAGTGCGCATGAGAGGTATCGACCACCAGCACATCGACACCCTCGTCGATCAGGGCCGCGCAGCGGGCTTCGACATCGGGGCCGACTCCTACTGCAGCGCCGACGCGCAGGCGCCCGAATTCATCCTTGGCCGCGTTGGGATAGAGGATTTTCTTCTGGATATCCTTCATAGTGATCAGGCCCCTGAGCATGCCATGTTCGTCCACGACCGGCAGTTTCTCAATTTTGTAGCGGTGCAGGCTATCGCGCGCTCCCTCGAGCGTGGTGCCAACAGGCACGGTAATCAGGCGGTCACGCGTCATCAGGTCGGCGACGGGGCGATCAAAGCTCGTCTCGAAACGGATATCGCGGTTGGTCAGGATGCCGACTAGTTTGCCGTTTTCGGTAATCGGGATGCCGGAGATGTGGAAGCGTTTCATGGCGGCCAGCGCTTCGCTGAGCAGCGCAGTTGGTTCGAGGGTGATCGGGTCGGTAATCATGCCCGACTCGGACCGCTTGACCTTATCAACCTCCTGCGCCTGGTCGTCGATGGAGAGGTTGCGGTGAATGACGCCCATGCCGCCCTCGCGTGCGAGGGCGATAGCGAGCCGCGCCTCGGTCACAGTATCCATCGCCGCGCTGATGATGGGGATATTGATGGTGATGGTACGTGTGAGGCGAGTCTGTGTGGAAACCTCGCGGGGAAGTACCGATGAAGCGGCGGGGACGATCAAGACATCGTCAAACGTCAGACCTGCTTGAGCGAATTTACTATCCAACGAATCCTCATTGAACGATATAAGTGCATCCGAGTCTGGCATGTAGGTTGAAGACATGATGGCGGTGCATCCTCCTTACTTATAAAAACGTCCAGCGCACGCCGTCTCGTGAGCTGGACCCTCCCACCGGGGTTTGGCGATGATAGCTTGCACATCGCTATTGTCATCTGGTGGCGCGTAGTTCGTCAATATATTCCTGGTATCGTAGCACCAAAAAACAGCAGATGTCAAATTGAGACAATGCCCATCGATGAAGGGACATGCTGTGGATGACTTGCCCTCGCCGCCAGGTGAGAGGCCGAGAGCAAGTCATCGTTTCCTTACTACGCCCGTTTCAACAGCTCATCATGTTTAATATCGTATAGCATCACTCTGCCATCGGGCATCGACAACAGGGTATCCGGGCGCAGGTGGCGTACAAACTCGACATCGTGTGTAACGGCAATGATTGTGCCATTGTAGCTGCCAAGCGCTTCGCCAATGATATTACGCGATAGAACATCGAGATGGGTCGTCGGCTCATCGAGGATGAGGAGATTCGGACCCGCCAGCACCATCTTTGCCAGGGCCAGGCGTGTTTTTTCCCCGCCGCTCAGCGTGCCCACTTGCTGAAAAACACGGTCGCCGTTGAAGAGAAAACGGCCAAGTACCCCACGTACCCGCCTGGCGTCGGTCGGTAGAACGGCCAGCGCTTCGTTGAGCACGGTATTGTCATAATCCAGCCCCTCGTTCTCTTGGGCGTAATAGCCTATCAGCACGCGGTCACCAATCGTTACTTTGCCAGCAGTGAGCGGGGTAACGCCCAACAGAGTGCGCAGCAGCGTCGTTTTGCCGGCGCCGTTCAATCCGATTACCACCAGGCGTTGTCCACGCTCTACTTGAAAACTGATGTTGCGGAAAATCTCCTTTGTGCCATAGCGCTTGGTCAATTTGTCGGCTCGCAGCACGATCTGCGGTCCTGGATGTCGCAAGGGAAAGTCGATCTTGATGCGGCGGCTGGCCTGCGGCAGATTCGGTTTGCTCGCTTCGAGGGAGGCAATGCGCTTATCAACCGCGATCCTCTGACTGACGCGCGAGGCACCATAGCCACGTAGTTTTTCGGACGTTTTGCGCAAGCGTGCGATTTCGCGCTCCTGCTGCGCTTTCGTGCGTTCCATCAAGGCCAGCGCGTCACCCGTAATGGTCAGGTAGTTGGAATAGGTGCCGCGATACTCCTCGAGTTTGTGCGTGAACTCGTTGAGGCGCAGGACTTTGTTAATGCTGTGATCGAGCAAATCCAGGTCATGCGAAATGAGCAATAAAGCGCCCTTGTAACGTTGGAGAAAATCCATCAGCCACCCAGTCGCTTCTACGTCCAGGAAATTGGTCGGCTCATCGAGTAAGAGTAGATCCGGTGATTGGAACAGCAGCCGCGCCAGCGCCAGCTTGGTCTTCTGGCCGCCGCTCAGAGTGCTGACAAGGCGCTCAAGCGTAACGCCACCGAGGTTGAGTCCACTGATTAATTGCTCGGCTCGAGCATCGGCATCGTAGTAACCGAGGCGTTCAAGGGTCTCCTGCGCCTGTTGAAAACGCTGTAAGAACGCCGGCAGGTTTCCATTGGTGCTCTCCCCAAGCTTGAGGGAGAGTTCCTCAAAGGCCGTGATGGCCGTATCCAGGCCGATACTGTTAAAGAGGTATTCGCGCACGGTACTGCCCTCGGCGACCTGCGTCTCGTGTGCAACATCCTGCGATAGATAGCCGAAGGAGCGCGGCAACACTACCTTACCGCTATCGGCCTCCTGCACCCCGGCAATGATTTTCAAAAGCGAACTTTTGCCTGCGCCATTGACCCCGATTAACCCGGCTTTTTCACCAGGTGCGACGGTAAATGAGACATCATCGAGCACAAGGCGCGGACCATAAGAAAGATGTATATGATTGACCTGTAACATGATTGATTTTTCCTTTTGTAACTCTCCAGGTATTTCAGAATACCGGCATCCATCTCTTTGCCTATCACCGCACAACGAGTGAAGATTTGAACTCGCCGGGCAAGGCGCAATGTGATGGACACAAAATCACACGAACGGATGTGATGGAAAACACAGTATGTTGCAGGACAGGTAGTAACAAGAAGCTCGATGTCCGGCAACATACGCCTTTGTCATCGAGGGAGGAGAGGAACATTGGAGATGCAAACAAATCGGAAAACTGCTACTCGCCCGCTATGTACTGGCAGTGAGCAGAGGCATCAAGCAGCGCCACTTTCTCCCGCGTAAGCCCGGCGTGTTCGCCTACGCGGGTGAGCAGGTTGTTTGTATGTTTACCGTGATGAATATTTTGCGCATCTGTTTCATATTTTCTAACTGTTTATAACGGGTGTTGATAACTTCCGAGGAAATACTACCATCAGGGCTGCTTCGTTGTCAAGCGAGCAACCTTTCTTCCCAGAAGGCCTGTCGTCCTGAGGGCAGCGAAGAATCTCGGTGTGCGGCGAGCCGGATCCTTCGCTGCCCTCAGGATGACAGGCAGGACAGTGCGCAAGTTCGTCCAAATGACGATCCTGCTGCCAGCTTTGTGGCTGCCGGGAGTGGACTTGTCAAAAATACCTGCGTTCCAGAAAATATTTTTGGGCCAGATCAAGCCGCCTGAGAAGCGGCTTCAGGTAGGTGCCGATGATCATTTACCGCTCAAAATGAGCGGTAATTTTCCAGGAACTTCACCGTGACATACTTGCGGCGTGAGAAGCGACTCTTCAGCACTTGCGGCGAGTCTTCGCGCGTTGTACACTTCCTTACGGTGCGCCTGGACAAAGCTACTCCCCCAGGGCAATGTTACCGATTAAAATGTATCCATGACCAGCGCTATTGAAGAGGAACAATTCGGTGCGTCGTACGAAGATCGTCTGCACGATAGGGCCGGCCACAAACAGCGAAGAGAATCTGGAGCAACTTATACGGGCGGGGATGAATGTGGCGCGCCTCAATTTCTCGCACGGAACGCACGAGGAGCACTTGCAGGTACTCCAGCGCGTGCGAGCGATTGCCGAACGCCTGGGGTGCCCTATCGCCGTCCTGCAGGACTTGCAGGGGCCGAAGATACGCACCGGCCTGCTCCAGGATGGGAAGGCTGTCACGCTCGTTGATAGTACCCAGATCACAATTACCACTCGTGATATTGTAGGGAACGGGCAGATCATCTCCACGACCTACAAGGCTTTACCGCAAGATGTGAGGCCGGGCGACCGCATTCTGCTGGACGATGGGCTGCTGGAACTGCGCGTTGTGAGCGCGAATGAAAGCGATGTGCGGTGCTTCGTCGTGCATGGTGGCGAACTCGGCGAGCATAAGGGCATCAACTTGCCGGGTGTCGCGGTAAGCTCCCCGGCGCTGACGGAGAAGGACCGGGAGGATTTGCGCTTTGGCATCGAATATGGAGTTGATTATGTGGCGCTGAGCTTTGTGCGCAGCCCTGAAGATGTGCGCGAGGCGAAACAACTGATCCGGCAGTATGTGATGGAGATGTACGGGGAGCAGGCAGAGATGGACATCCCACTCATCGCCAAGATAGAGAAGCCAGAAGCCGTCGAGCACCTTGATGAAATACTCGCGGCCACAGATGGCGTGATGGTTGCGCGAGGCGACCTGGGCGTTGAGATGGCTCCGGAGAAAGTACCGCTGATACAAAAGCGCATTATCGCGCGCTGCAACGAGCGGTGATTATGGGCGGGATGCCCATTGCAAGCCAGGCGCGCACGAACTTCGTGAAGCTGCATCGCATCGGGGATGGCGGCTAAAGGGTGTCTTCTATCTCAAAGGTTTGACATCATCAGGCATCTGCTATATGCTAAATAGCGAGTTATCGGCGGTGCGGCGGATAACGTGTATGTTATCCACCGCTTTTTTATTTGAAGCGTTTATTCAGAGTAAGTGAACCGGCAGATTCAGCCGCTATGATGGAGTTCAATATGACTATCCAAGAGCGAAAAGCGATACCCGTTCCAGATGTGAAGCCGCGCCAGCCTATTCCGGTGCAAAACCTGCGCATTCCTGGCCCCACGCCGGTGCCGCCGGAAATACTGAAGGAGATGACGAACCCGGTCATCAACCATCGCGGGCCGGAGTTCGCGGCTATCCTGGAACGCGTTACGTTGCGCCTGCAATACTTCTTCCAGACGGCTTCGCCCGTGCTGACCTACGCCTCTTCCGGCACAGGCGGCCAGGAATCCGCCATTGCCAATGTCTTCTCGCCCGGCGACCGCGTGCTGGTCATATCGATCGGCGTCTTCGGCAACCGCTTTGCCACGATCGCCGAGGGATTTGGGCTGCAGGTTGAGCGCATCGATTTCGAGTGGGGGCAGGCCGCCGATCTCGCCGTTGTTGAAGAGCGCTTGCGGGCGGCCGCGCCGTTCAAGGGCGTACTGATGACACACAACGAGACCTCGACTGGTGTCACTAATGATGTCGAGCAGCTTGCCGGCCTCATTCGCCGTTACAGCCCCGACGCGTTGATCCTGGTGGACGCGGTCAGCTCGCTGGGATGCATCCCGCTGGAGATGGATCCGTGGGATGTGGATGTCGTCTTCACCGGCTCGCAGAAGGGCTGGATGGTGCCGCCCGGCCTGATGATGATCGCAGCCAGCTCACGCGCTTGGGAGGCCAGCAAGAGCGCGAAGCTGCCGCGCTTTTACTTTGACTGGGCAATGTCGCGCAAGAACCTGGAGAAGTGGCAGCATCCCGTCACGCCGCCTGTCTCGCTGTTCTATGCCCTTGATCTCGCACTGGAGAAGATGCTGGACGAAGGACGCGAGGCCATCTTCGAGCGCCACAAGAGCATCGGCGAATATGTGCGCTGGCGCGCGAAAGAGATGGGGCTGCAACTGCTGGCAGACCACGAACATGCCTCGAACACGGTCACGGCCATTTACACCCCTGATAGTATCGACACGAAAGCGCTGCTCAAGGAACTGCGCGTCGAAGATGGCGTCGTGCTTGGCGGCGGCCAGGGCAAGTTTGAAGGGAAAATCTTCCGCGTCGGGCACCTCGGTTACTTCGAGGAGGTAGACCTGGTCGAGGCGATGGATAAGATCGAGCGCCGTCTGCGCATGCTCGGGTTCGAGAAGCAATAGAGAGGATTGAGTGGTGATGGACGCAAGTCATGGCAAGGGGGGAGAATCCGTTCGTATTCTCGTGGCCGATCGCATCGCGCGGGAGGGCGTTGATCTGCTCAGGGAAGAGTTGCCGGAGGCGCAGGTAGATATCCAGCCGGGGCTATCGCACGAACAGTTGCTGGCGCGCATCGCGGGCTATACAGCGCTCATGGTGCGCAGCGAGACGCAGGTGACATCTGATATCCTGGTGGCAGCGGAAACGTTGAAGATCGTAGGGCGCGCAGGCGTCGGCGTGGACAACATCGATACCGAGGCGGCCACGCGGCAGGGCATTATGGTCGTCAATTCTCCCACCGGCAACATCGTCGCGGCGGCAGAGCACACCATCGCGATGTTGATGGCGCTGGCGCGGCATATACCCGCCGCCAACAGCAGCATAAAGGCCGGGAAATGGGAGAAGAGCCGCTTCCTGGGCGTCGAGGTGCGGCACAAAACGCTCGGCATCATCGGCCTGGGGAAGGTCGGCAGGGAAGTAGCAAGCCGCGCGCAGGGCCTTGAGATGCAGGTGATCGCCTTCGACCCCTACGTTTCGCAGGAACACGCCGAGAAGCTGGGCGTTACCATGCTCAGCATGGAAGAGGTGCTGCAACAGGCGGACTTCGTGACGCTGCACACCTCGCTGACCAGTGGACCGCAGGGGACGCGCGGTTTGATCGGCGCGCGCGAGTTGAACCTGCTGAAACCTGGAGCGCGGCTGATCAACTGCGCACGAGGCGGCTTGATCAACGAGGAGGCGCTGCTGCACGCGCTGAATGAGCGGCGGCTGGCGGGCGTGGCGCTGGATGTGTTCAGCCAGGAGCCGGTGCGCGACGACGACGTGCTGCGGCAACTGCTGGCGCATGAGCGAGTGATCGCCACGCCGCACCTGGGGGCTTCGACGGAAGAGGCTCAAGTGGGGGTAGCCACCGATGTAGCCGAGCAGATCGTGGCCGTGCTGCGCGGCGGCTTCCCGCGCGCGGCGATCAACGCGCCGCTGATCCTGCCGGAAACGCTCAAGGTGCTGGAACCCTACATGCGGCTGGTGGAACAGATGGGCCGGCTCTATACGCAACTGCAGCCGGGACCGTTAAGCAGAGTCGAACTCTCGTGCAGCGGTGAAATCGCGAACTACGACCTACGACCCTTGCAGGCAGCGCTCATCAAGGGCCTGCTCGAATCGGTTTCGGACGCGCACGTCAACATGATTAACGCCCAATTGCTGGCACGGCAGCGAGGTTTAGAGATTATCGAGCAGAAATCGCCCACACCGACGGCTTTTACCAACCTGGTGACGCTACATGTCTTGAATACGAATGGTCACAATTCGTCCTTCGCGGGCAAACCCGGCTCCGGCGATGAATACGTCGATGTGTTGAGTGGGACGGTGATGCGCGGCGAAGCCCGCATTGTGCGCGTTGGCCGCTACTGGACGGAATTCGTGCCGGAGGGCTATATCCTGTTCTGTCGCAACCCCGACCGGCCGGGTATGATCGGGCGCGTCGGCATGGTGTTAGGCAAGGCGGGCGTCAATATCCGCCACATGGATGTCGGGCCAATTGCTCGCGCGCCACACAGGGATGTGAAGCGCGGCATCGAGCGCCCGCGCGAGATGGCCCTGATGGTCATTTCCGTCGATGATCCGATACCGGACTGGGCGCTGGAGGAGATCGGGCGCGCCGGGGATATCTTTGGCTTGACGCTGGTGAAGCTGTAGGATGCTCCTACAATCTATACCTGCACCAAATCGTCACTTTGCTGCCTTTCAGCTTCAGCTTGTTCGAGTGCGGCCTGCTGTTGCTTAAGGCGCCGGTTGATGGCAAATCTCGTCAGGAGATAGACAGCGACCGCGAGCACAATGACGCCGAGGGTGGGCAGCGTGTAGGTTTGTATAAGGTACAGGGCCTCCCGCCAGCGGCGCCCAAGCGACCAGCCGACGGAGAGAATCGCGATACACCAGATGATTGAGCCGCTCAACGCAGCGATGAAGAATCGGCGAAAAGGCATACGCGCGATGCCGGCGAAGAAGCAGGCAAAGGGACGAACGTAAGGCAGGATACGCGAAAGGAAGATCATGCGCGCGCCGGTGGCGTTGGAAAACCAGCGATTGGCTTTCTCGATCTTCTGCGGATCGATATGCAGGCGACTCATGAGGCGTTGGAGCGCCATCTCACCGCCACGCGCGCCGACCAGGTAGGCAAGGCACGCTCCCGTGGTACTGCCGACGATGGCGACGAGCGCGAGAACGGCGATATTCACATGACCGAAGGAAGCCACCGCTCCTGCAAACAGCAGGAGGCTGGTGTTCAAGATAGGGATACCAGAGCTCTCAAGCAGGAGTATCACCCCTATAAACAGGCAGAGCAGCAGCGGGTTTATGTGATGTGATGCATGTATAAGCAAATTCAACGCTCAATCCTTCCGATTACACACATCCAGGCTCCCAACACATCGACACGGCCTTCGGTCGGTAGGCCAAAGAACATTCTTATCTCTCTTTAATAATCGTCTCTTCTTGTGTTCATACGAACAATGCTTCCAGTTAGTTACATAGGGGACCAGCCGGCATAGGCCTCCTACTTTTTAGGCGTACTGACGTAGATATCTTCATGAGTTATAATGGCGGAAAAAGAGAAAGAACAGGTATACATGTCGACAATAACTCCTAAAGGGGTCCAGGCGGATAAAAAAAATCTTCGAAAGCCCATGCGAGGTCAGGCATATTACGCCTTCACCATCTTGTTTATTATTAATATCCTGAACTATGCCGACCGCTATGTCCTCCCGGCCATCCTGCCAAAAATCGCCGATCCGAAGCAGGGATTGGGATTGTCACCATTCGAGCAGGGACTGCTCGGCTCATCGTTCTTGATCGTCTATGGAGTCGCAACTCTTCCGCTGGGCGTCTGGGCGGATAGGAGCGTGCGCAAAAATATCGTTGCCCTGTGCGTTGGCATCTGGAGCGTGGCAACAACGATAGCAGGCGTTACGCGCAACTTCGCCCAGTTGTTCAGTGTGCGAGCCGTGCTGGGTATCGGAGAAGCAGGCTATGCCCCCGCTTCGCTCTCGCTGCTGGGAGATTTCTTCCCGAGGGCGCAGCGCGGGCGAATCCTCTCGTACTGGTCGTCTGGAACGCTGCTGGGGGCAGCTATTGGTTTCACCTTCGGAGGGCTGATAGCGGACACACTTGGCTGGCGCTATGCCTTCCTCATGGTAGGCATACCGGGGTTAATCGCAGCATTCCTGGCATGGCGAATGCTGGAACCGATCAGGGGTGCATACGACATGGTCGACGAAAGCGCTGACGCTTCCGGGGAAACCAATGTTGAGCCAGCGGAAGTTGGACAAGGAGTCATCAGCAAGGATTTCTGGAAGGTGGTCGATTCACTGCGCAGTATCCCCACATATTGGGTGCTGGTATGGGCGCTGGTCTTCAGCTTCTTTACGATTGGTGGCACATCGTTCTGGCTACCTTCTTATATCGTTGACACCTTCAAGCTCAGCGTCGGGCAGGCCGGACTCATTTCGGGAGCGGTGCTGGTCTCGACCGGGCTGGTCGGCACAGTTAGCGGTGGCTGGCTGGCCGACTTCGCTCAGCGCCGCCGTCCAGAGGGACGCCTGTTGGTTGCTACGTTGGGCCTGCTCATAGGTGCTCCGCTGGTCTTGATCGCGTTCCTCCTGCACACCTTCGCGCTGTTCGTCGGCTTCTTCGTGGTGGCCGCCATCGCGCTGAACTTCTGCACAGGTCCCCTCAACGCTGTCATTCAGGATGTGATAACGCCCGAAGTACGCGCGACCGCTCTGGGTCTTTCGCTCCTGCTGGCGCACCTGCTCGGCGACGCCGCAGCACCCACCGTCATCGGCGCCATTGCCAACAATCTCTCATTGGGCCTGGCGCTCACATTGACCGCGCCGACGTTCCTCTTCCTGGCAGGGCTGGTCTGCTTGTTTGGACTGAGGACGGTAGCGCGCGACATGCGGCGGATGCAAGAGCAACTCCGAGGAGCGAAATAGGGCACGGTAACTGCAAGGGTTGCCAAGAAGATCATCAAGCATAAATAATGGCTTCCCTCGTATAATTGAAGAGAAGCCATTCAAAGAGCGGGTTACGGGATTCGAACCCGTGATCTCAACTTTGGGAAAGTCGCATGTTGCCACTACACCAAACCCGCGCGGAGCCAAACGAGAGGCTACCGACAGTGGGGATTATAGTCGATGGAAGGCGAAAAGTCAAGCTTTTCGCGCCCGGTACTATATTCGTCGCTCACTCAATATGATATGATGTGAGTGATACAAGGCTCAGTCTATGGAGGTCTCTATGAGCATCTTTTCAAGATTAGCAACGTTTTTTCGGATCAAAGCCAATTCCGCGCTGGATAAAGCTGAAGACCCCGGACAGGTGATGGATTATTCGTATAGCAAGCAATTAGAGCAACTGCAGCAACTGCGCCGTTCCATTGCTGAGGTCGTCACGAACGAGAAGCGCCTGGAGATGCTGCAATCGCAATTGCTCGACAAGGTCAACAGGCTCGATGGGCAGGCGCTGCAGGCGCTGCAAGCCAGTCGCGAAGACCTGGCACGTATGGCCCTTCAGCGCAAAGAAGCGCTCCTGGTGCAGATCAATAGCTACGAGCAGCAGATCGCTCAACTGCGCACGCAAGAAGAGAAACTGATTTCGATGGAACGCACGGTCTCGGCTCGTATCGAGGCTTTCCGCACGCAGAAAGAGATGGTCAAGGCGCAATATGGCGCGGCCCAGGCCCAGGTGAAGATTAACGAGGCGGTCACGGGCATCTCACAGGAGATGAGCGAGATGAACCTGGCGATGCAGCGCGCGCAGGATAAGGTCCTGACGATGCAGGCACGCGCCGAGGCCATGGATACGCTGATCGAACAGGGGACGCTGGGCGATCAAGGACTGCTCGGCCCCGGCGGCGATCCACTGGAGCGGGAATTGCATCAAATAGCCTCAGAACAGAACGTCGAGGCGCAACTGCAGGCTATGAAGCAGCAGTTGCAGCTTGGAGCGCCGAACCCGCCACAACAACTCCCGCCCGGAAGCTAACTTTTCTTTTTCTCCTTCTCCTTCTTGGCCTTATAGAAGGATTTGGGGCGGGGATGGCGCTCCGTATCGACATAGGCTTCCGGGGCCGCATCTTCACGCGCGTTCACTTCGATTTCGTCGCGCTCACTCAACAACTCCTGCAAGTCATTGTACACGTTATAGTTATCGATGACCTCAGGCATTCGCAGCATATGGCGTAGCACCTGTACCTGTGCGATGTTGGTTTTATCGCTCCTGGCAGGCTCCGCTTTGCGCAAAAGTTTTTCTACCAGGTCCATACTATCATCATGCGCACCGATACCCTCCAGACGCTCACGTACCACCAGCAGTTGCTCATACAAATTCATAGCGATTGGCTCTCCTTCCGCGTGTGGGCAACATAACCCTGCCGCTATGGTAACATAGCCTATGCGGCCCGTCAAATTTGTATGAATCCTGGCCTCCCTGGATTTATTCGACGTGAAGGGGAAGGGCGATGAAGAACGTGCAGCCCTCCCCCGCAACGCCTGTGCTCTCCAGCCAGACATAGCCACCCATGGCCTCGCTGAGCTGGCGGCAGAGATATAGCCCCAGACCGGCGCCGCGCTGCATACTGTTGATGGCCTCGCTGAGCCGGACAAACTTGCTGAAAAGCTGCGGCTGATCCTCAGGCGCGATTCCCGGACCCCAGTCGCATATGGCGATGACAACAAAGCGGCCCGACGCAGGGATAGGAATTTGCAAGGAATGTTCGGGGGTACGAGCTACGAGGGTGTCCCACGACATCTGCTCAGCACGCAGTTCAAGCGGCGTTCCCTCAGGAGTGTACTTTAAGGCATTGCCGACCAGGTTTAGTAGTACCTGGCGCAGGCGGAGTTCATCGACCCAGGCAATGTATTCTCCCGGGATATGAATGCTGACCCTGCGCTTCTCGCGTGCGATGATCGGCTCCAGAATTTCGAGGATCGTCTGGATGGCCAGAGACACCTGCATCGGCGCCAGCTTGAGCAGCACGCGGTCCTGGTCGATACGGCTGGCATCCATGACGTTGCCAAGCAGCAGCACCAGTTCATCGCAGGCGCGGCGCGCATTTTGCAGGAAACGCGCCTGCGTCGCATCATCCAGAGTGGATCGGAAATTTGCCAGCAGCTCGATATAGCCCTGGACGGCGGTGAGTGGCGTGCGCAGTTCATGCGAGGCAGTCATCAAGAATTGATTCTTGATGCGTTCAGACTCCTGGGCCTGTTTTAGCGCCTGGCGCAAATCAGCATAGAGCCGCGCGCCTTCGATGACAACGGCAGCCTGGTTCATAAAAAGCTCGAAGAGCACCATGACCTCTGCCGTGGGACGCATACCGTTCAGGGGAGCATCCGGCGTCATAAAACCAAGCAGGGTATTGTCCCCGCTCACCAGCGGCACGACCAGCAGGTCTTCCTCCAGCCATTTATACGAAAGAGTCGGCGGCTCCTGGATTGGGATGATGGGCGTCAGTCTATGCTCCTCTTCATTGACGATGAGGAAATAGCTGGTAAATTCCTCGTCCTGCCAGATGGGGGCCTCTGCTGGAAAGAAGTACGAGTCGCTGATGCGAAAATCATCGTTGATGAGCATGGCGACGATGTGATCGGGTATGGGATGGTGATACAGAAAAGCTTCTTCCTGCTCGCTGATCCCTGCGGTGGCGCGGACCCGGTAGTAGCCCTGATTGTCTGCAAGATAGAGAGCTGAGTAGCGAAACTCGAGGGCCTTGCACGCGGCAACCGCTATTTCCCGCAGCAGTATATCCACATCTACCTGCAGGCGCAGCGAAGAGCCGACGGCAAGGATATAGCGAAACACCTCGCGTAGCCGTTCGGGATTTGTCTCAAATTGTCGAGTTAAGCTTAATGAATCATGCTGGAAATCAACCAACGATTCTTCTACGTTTTCCACTCCACTTTCCTCGCGAGAAGGTACACAACCGTATAGGCGACTATGAGAAACACCTATCAAGAGTAGTATCGGCTATTATAACATACTTGCTTATCTATGCGTCTATTTTTAGCGGCCCGCTTGCTGCTAATCACGCGAGCCGGTTGACGTCAGCCAATCGAGGATGATTTCCGGCATATGTGAAGCAGCCCCCTGGCGTTGGGAGCAGCGTGGGAGCGTATGCAGGACGGTTGCGCCATATTCTTTTGACAGCACGCGTCGATCGAAGAGCACGATGGCGTTACGCTCTGTGCCACTCCACGCCAGCCGGTTTAGAGCGCGGCGCACGCGCAGCGAGGCCAGTGGAACAGTGACCTGGTGGAGCTGATCCGAATATTGTTCAGCCATCGCGGCAACCGGGGGGTCGTTCAGCACGGGCATGGGCAAACGTGCGACAAGTATGCAGGTGGGTGGGCGACCGACCTCCTCGCTGCCATCCCAGAAGCTGCCGGTTCCCAACAGCACGATACGCTGCTGCTGCTGGAACATTTGCCAGAGCTGGCGCGGCGAACCATCGATGCCATGCCCCAGCGTCAGGATGCCGCGCGCCTCTAACAGTGGCTTGACGGCGGCATACGAACTGCGCAAGGCGGCATAGGAGGTGAACAGGACAACCAACTGCCCATCCAACGTGGTCGCAAGGCCGGCAATAGCCTCGTCCAGGTGGCGCTGGTATTGAGGCGCGTTGGGTTCTGGCACGTCGTCGGGCAGATAAAGCAGGGTTTGCTCGTGGAACTCGGTCACGACGGAGAGAGCAGGGCAAGTATCCGAGTCGAGGCCAAATCGCCCACGATAATACGAAAAATGATGATCCACCGAGAGGGCAACTCCCGCCAGGATGGCACCCTTGCCGGTTGAGAAGAGGTGTCGTTTCATAAGCGACGCAGGCTGCGCGCTCTGCACGTGCAGCACCGGCATGCTTTCACCGCTCTGCACCTGTTGATTTGCCGGGGTGCCAGGCTCAGATGTCCGAGTCTGTGCTGGTGCCGGTGGTAGGCGCAACCAGTACACCATGTCGGGCAGCCCATCTGCTCCACCTGAGGCAGGCTCAGTGCCGATCGCGAAAGCTCCTCGCGCTATCATCTTCTGCTCGTGTAGCCGCCGGGCGAGCGCGGCCAGTTCCCAGGCAACCGATTCGCTTTCGCTGCCATCCAGGTCGAGACGGTGGCGGTCGCGTTTCGCCGCCAGCAACATCCTCTGTGCCTCCTTCAGCAAAGCGATCACCGCCTGCAAGCGGTGAGCCGCCTGCTGCCAGGCACGTTCAACGGCCATCCAGCTCGCCTGATTGCGCATGGACGCGCTTAAGCGAAGAGGCTGATCGGGACGCTCCATGCCACGCCCACCGGCGCCCCGCGCGGCATTCTCAGACTTACCCTTATCGCGCGCTCCGCTTGTGCCTTCCTGCAGGAGCTGGCCCAGCGCGTTGAACAGGGCATCGAGGGCCGTGTGGGCCTGGCGCAGTGTTTGAAACCAGGTAAGCATGCGCGAATCCAGCGCCGATTTGTCTATGACCGCGCTTGTGGCCAGTCCTCCAGTGCCATTCTCGCTGAGGGTGGGCGCGGCAAGAGCGAGCAATCCCTGGTAGCGCCCTACCGGTAATTCGGAGCCGATACTATGCAGCAGGTCGTGAAGCCGCGGGGCGCTGAATTCGCCGCTGCTCCAGCGGGCGCACTCGTCTTCAAGCATATCCGCGTCTAGAATGAGATGGTGCGCGATATCTTTCAGTCGAGAATGCGGTGATGTGAGATCATCCAGCAAACCCGCGTGTGTCGTGACGATGATACGGGCATGTTTGACGCGCTCTTCAGCCCGATGAGTAAAGCAATAGCCATTTTTACGATACAGGCATTGCTCATAAGGCGTCCCGGCGTGTTCATCGACCAGCGCAATATGCTCAACGCCGGAAGAGATGCGCTCCCAAGCTGTCACCTCCTGCGGCAACAGTGTCAGTTCGCCGCGCTCTCCCGTAAGGGTCTGCTGCGCCCAGATGGCCAATTTAGCGATGCCCCGCGCCTGCTCCGAGCCGAGTTCCCCGCTGGTGCGGCGTATAGCCGGGCTGAACCAGCGGTGCAGACAAAGATAGCCGTCATGTTCTGCAAGAAATGCCGTGGACAATGCGGTTTTCAGCGAGGCCTGCAAACCAGGCAGCACGCTCTCGATGAGGCGGCGCGCTCCCTGCGAATGAGCCGCGGCAATCACCAGGCGAGCTGGCCCTGATGAGCCAGGAGCCTCGAACTGAGAAGACAACCATTCCAGGGCGGGTAAAAGGGCCGGGGTGTAGTCATTGGCCCCAACCGTAACCTCCAGGAGCAAGGGAGTGCGCTGATCAAGCGCCTGCCATACGGCGCTGTATGCTGTTTGATACCCAGTTTGGCGCGGTGAGGGCTGCTCTTTCGGCTGCTCCGCCTGGTCCGAAACAGATTGGGGAAGAGCAATATCCGTACCTGCATCGACTTCCTGGAGTAGCGCCTCCTGCGTTTCCTCGGGTATGACTTCAACCAGGGTTTGCAGTATATCCTTGCTCGCAACCTCGTGCAACTCGGAGTGCGTGATGGCCTCCTCACGCACTTCACCCGCGATAAGTGGAGTTGAGAGCAGCGCCGGAGTAGATTCAACAGGCAGGGGAGCGTCTTGAAGAGCGGCTTTCGATTGATGGGCAACCGCGAAGGAGAGTATGCGTGGGTCCATGCCGAGCTGCGCCGCGAAGCGATCTCCCAGACTGCCGCGCAGCGACCCTGGCTGCAGACCATCTTCCTCCATGCGCTCGTTCCATTCATACCGGAAAAAGCCGAGCAAAGGCCAGGAACGCGGCGCATCCAGGTGGGCCAGGTCTTTGAGTATGGGGGTATCGACGGCATGGAGCAGGCGATGCAGCGCCAGGAAGACCTCCATCGCCAGTACCGTATCAACCATGGCGCGGTGCCGGCCCGGCGCGACTGGCACACCCAGCGCGAGGGCGACCTGGTCGAGTCCGTAGCTCGGCAGGGAAGGAAGCAGCACAGCAGCCAGTTCGAACGTATCGATCAAGGGGTTAGTGCGCATCAGGCCGCGCCGGCGCAGGAACCCGGCATCAAATGGAATACTGTGGCCAACGACGGGATAGTCGGCGATGAACTGCTGCAACTGCCCGGATATGGAATTGAACGAGGGAGCATTGGCGACGCTCTGCGGCAAAATACCGGTGAGACGTTGCACGCGGAAAGGAATAGGGCGTCCTGGCGCAACCAGAGCCTCCATTTTATCCAGCACGGTTTCGCCCCGAAACTTGATGGCAGCGACTTCAAGAATAGCGTCTTGTTCGGGATGCAATCCCGTCGTTTCGAGGTCAAGCGCTACGCGGACCGGAGGATGTTTTGCCATACACGCTTTCATTCCTTGCGTTCTAGGGACAGTTGCAGTTAGCTACGCCCGGCTATTTCCCCAGCGAATCAGGCCAGTTCTGTAACAGAAGGCGGGCCAACCGCGCAGCGCGCCCGCGGTGGCTGAGCCGATTTTTCATTTCGGGCGTCACTTCAGCAAAGGTCTTCCCAAGTTCTGGCACCAGAAAAATAGGATCGTACCCAAACCCATGTTCGCCACGCGGATGGTCCGCAATTTCACCCTCGACCACCCCTTCGACAACGCGATGATAGCCGGTTGGTTCGGCCAGCACGATAGCGCAACGGTATCGCGCACTGCGCTGCAGTCCTACCAGGCCCCGCAATTGTTCCAGGATGAGACGAAATCGCTCCCCGTAGGGCGTCTCCCGACCCGCGAAGCGCGCCGAGTACACGCCGGGCGCGCCACCCATCGCATCTACTTCCAGGCCAGAGTCCTCGGCCAGGGTAAACAAGCCCGTGACCCTGGCATACGCCAGCGCTTTTATTGTCGCATTTTCCACGAAGGTCTGCCCTGTTTCCTCAACATCCATATCAACCTGAACATCACGGAGCGAACATAGTTGAAACGGCACGTCCTGTAAAATAGCTTGCAACTCATCCAACTTGTGGCGATTCGTGGTCGCCAACAACAACTTCCGCATAGACTCTCTTTTGGTTTTTAAAAACCTGCACCGCGTTGCGCCTGGCCTGTTTCAAAAAAGGGGTACACTCCCACAATATCGACCCCTATCTTATCATATCGAGCTTCTGTTGTCGAGTTTTGCAGAAAAAAGTTGAATGCCATAGCCTCGTCCACAGATGATATAGGACTATTGGCTGGGAAATGGCTCTTTTCGTCGCTTCGTGGCGTATTATATATTACACAAGTGTTGTGGTGAAGTGAGCCTTCAAAAACGCTGCATTATTGCGTCTAGATATATGAAGGCATCAATCAACACAGCAGCTTACCAGGCTATAGGAAAGGACAAGTCACATGAGCATGGAGATATCCAGCGCAGGCGTCGGGAGCGCAGCTCCTAACGTGAGCCTCGCCAGCCTGCTCACAGCATACCCGGCTAATCCTGGAGAGCTTCTTCGTGCTCCTTCCGTGATTCCTCGTCGCTCGCTACACAGGGTTGATTCTGGCGCCAACTTTTCGCGTAACGTGCGCCGCACGCTCCACGAGCGTTTTCAAAACGTTTTCATGCAGATGACGCCTCGTATCAAAGCAAAGGACATAGACCTTTATACGCACTCGCAGCGCGTGCTGACGTCGACACTGCACCTCCTGCACGCGCTTGATCTTTCACGGGAAGAAGTTATAGCCATTGCGTTGGCAGCGTACTTTCACGATATCGGAAAACTGTTCATCGAAGACGCGCTCATCAAGAAGTCAACGGCTCTCACTGCTGATGAGTACGGCATCATTCAACAGCACTCTGCCTTCGGCGTTGACTTGCTCAGCCCGTATATTGCGTCACAGGCATCCGCTCTTTCATTCGTCTACCATCATCACGAGCGCTGGGATGGCAACGGCTATCCCTGTGGCCTAGCAGGTGAGGATATTCCATTGGGCGCGCGCATTATCGCCATCGTAGATGCTTTCGATGCCATGACCTCCGAGCGGGTCTACCAGGCAAAGCGCACGCCCTACGAGGCGATGGAAGAGCTTATTCGCTGCGCAGGCACGCAGTTTGACCCGCGCCTGGTGCGGTTGTTCCTCATCGTCCGCTAGTAGCATCTAACGCCTGCTGTATGGACGAATAGCAGCGGCGTAGATACCCCTCCAATGCTCTCCAGTCCTCCTCGATATTGGTTGATGTCCGGCTGGTGATGAGATCAACGATGTTTGCCGCCTTTAATCTCCATTCCGCCGATTCGCGGACTGCTTCAGGAGAAAGCGCAAAGATAGCGCTGTGCAGCGCAATGAGCGTCTGTAAAAATTCCTCTTTGTCCGGCTTGCCTGAAAGACGCCGATGCACTTCAAAATACTGCAATTCCAGCCGCGCTACTTCCCGCACGTCGAAGCGCAAGCCTGAATAGCGGCGCGCTACACTGTAGAACTTTGTCAGGTAGGTCAGCACCTTTTGTTCATCGTGGTTCACCGGCACCCATAGCCGTGATGCGCGGGTGGTGTAGTATGCGGCGAGCAGCGACATGGGAAAGGGAATGCGAAACTGTTCCTGCAGGAATTGGAGGAGTAGGCGCAGCATCTTCAACCACTTGCGATCATAGTAGGCGCGCCATCCAGCCGCTTCGTAATAGGCTATTTGTCCAGGATTCATCGTAAACGTGGTCGCCATGTACCTCAATTGTCCTTCCAGGCTCAACACTAAATGGGGAACTGGTTGTCAAATCCCTTCTCGTTGCATTTTACGTATTATGAGCAGGATACGGAATTTTGTAAAGAAGGGATTACTCCGGCGAAGATACTCAACGCTGGTCTTCGATTCTTTTACCTGATTCGACCACCGGGGTTGTTACTTCACAAAAATTGCTGTATCATGCTTCAAGTTGATACTGTCGATATAAAACGCGCTGGGAGAAGGATATGCAGGCGCACTCGGGCCATCCTGCCCTTCAAAATGGACTGCTCTTTGGCATAGTCCTCGGAATCGTCGAAATCCTACTCTCCTTTTTATTGGGAGGAACGGGCCTGATCATCAGCGTTCTACTTTTTCTGTTCATCGTTGGTTACGCTGGCTATCGCGCCTCCGCTCGAACCGGTAAGGTCAGCACCGGCTTACTGGCGGGTCTGCTGGTCGGCATGCTCAGTTCCGTGATAGCGAATATCCCTTTGCTCGTCTACTATTTGTCAAATATCGATGCGTTTCGCGTGCAGTTGCAGCAGGAGATGGCAGCGAACAGCATGTATCAAGGCATCACATTAACAAACAACCTGGTCATTGCTACTGTGATTCTGCTCCTGGTGGTGCTGGTCGTAGGAGCCACCTTGCTGGGGCTGGGCGTCGGCTCGATAGGTGGCGCTATTGGCAAGGGGCGGGCACCACGGCCGCCGGTGATGCAGTATCCCTATCCTATGCCGCCTTACCCGCCGCAGACTTATATCCCACCCCCACCACAGCCATATCAGCCATTCCAACCGCCCTCCACTCCGCATGACTATACGTCGCCTGAGGCATATATGAGCCCTCAAGAAAATACATCACCCACCCCTCCGCCGGAAGCCGGGCCGTAAATGAAAGAGTTGCGAACCTCGAAGAAGGAACATGTAAAAAATATATGTCTTCCCATGAACAAAATTTTGATCGAATGAACCCAGATAAGAAGCGTCTTTAGCGAATATTACCGCTCAAATGCCGCTCATTTTGAGCGGTAATTTTCCAGGAAAGATCCTTTGGTTGCTTCCTTAACAATGCTTGACAGTAGTCCTGGCAGACAGTATAATCGGTAGCGTCACATGTGCTGGGGGGAAAAGCCCTCAAGTGCAAATGGCAGGCCGGTGTAGCTCAGGGGTAGAGCATCGCTTTCGTAAAGCGAGTGTCGTCGGTTCGAATCCGACCTCCGGCTCTTTTTATGCTCCCGGTACTATTTCTTCCCAACTATCAGGGACCTGCATGCCACAAGAGGAGAAAACCTACAGAACAGGGCAGCTTTCCCGAAAATCTCGCACAAGCTTCTCTACCTCGATCATCGGCAGGTGCATCGAGAGGGGAACGGACAGGTTCAGCGTCAGTATCTTGCGGTTCAGTACGCGCAATTGCTCCTCGTAATCGCGAAGCGCTTTTTCGACGGCGGTGTTGTAGGCGCGTTTCTCGCTATCGAAGGGCGGAACGGTGCGGCGGCGCAGCGCCTCTCCCCGCACGCGCAGGCGTTCCAGCTTTTGCTCTGCACGTGCGCGCTCGCGGCGAATCTCTTTGAGCAGCTCAATCTCAGGCGGCGCATAGCCGTTGTTTTTCAGCAGGCGGTAGCCTGCGGCTTTCTCGCCGGCATAGGGGTTATCATCGTCCAGGTTGAGGGGCTTGCCCATGCCGGCGAGGTTGTCGAACTCACCCCGTTCGGTTGCTTCCTGGATAATCTCCTCGATGTAGTCCTGGAAGCGTTTGCCCCGGTATCTGGCTGCTTTATAGGTGGGCGCCTGTTCGCCCGTGTTTTCAGATGCTGCGTCTGATGCGCGGTAGTCTTTGAAATCCATTGAGTATCACCGCGGAAATTTACCCGCGTATTGCTTTTCTACAAATCAATTATAGTCCTTTTGATAACCTCTCGCGCAAGCTCGTACACCTCTGACAGGGGCAGGTTGTGTTGCTGTGCGAGACGATAGCAGTCTTCGTATTCGGGGGCAGCGCTGATGGCCTGGCTGCCCAGGAACTTGACTTTTACGGTCATGGGGCCAAGTGGGGTTTCGATGGCCCGCTGTTCTCGTCGGGCTTTACGGCGCTGCACCTGCTGCACGCGCACACCCAGAGTGGCGGTCTCGGCCAGCAGCAGCCGGGCCAGCGCCTCGCCGTCCACCTCGCGCGCGATGACGGTGAGCAGCACGGCCGGGCGGTTCTTCTTCATCTGGAGGGGCGTATAGCTGGCATCGAGCGCACCTGCCGCCAGGAGGCGTTCCAGCAGGCCGCCAAGCTGCTCGCCTGTCATGTTGTCGATGTTTGTCTCGATGACCGCGACCCAATCGGTATCGGGAACTGCCTCGCCCGGTTGGGTTGTCTTATGCTGGAAAGTCGAGGCGCCCAGGCAGAGACGCAGGCAGTTGGGCCAGGGGAAGGATTTCTGGCCGAATCCGTAGCCGACCTTTTCGATGCGCAGCGCCGGCGTCTCGAAGCGGGCGAGGGTCGCCAGGATGGCCGCACCGGTTGGTGTGACCATCTCGCCCTCGATGGGGCAGGGCTTCCAGGGCGCGGAGACCCGCCGCAAGATTTCGAGTGCGGCGGGAGCGGGAACGGGAAGCAGCCCGTGAGCCGTAGCGACATGCCCGCTGCTGAGCGGCAATGCTGAAGCGTAGAGGTGCGTGATGCCGAGCGATTCAACGGCAAGCGCCGCTCCCGTGATATCGATAATGGCATCGACCGCTCCCACCTCGTGGAAATGCACGGCTTCCAGGGTTGTGCCATGCACAGCAGCCTCGGCCTCCGCCAGGCAGTGGAACACCGCGATCGCACGCTCACGGACGCGCGGCTCAAGCGCTGAGGCCTCGATGAGCGCAATGATGTCCGCAAGGTGGCGCGCCGGTTGCTCGCGATCATCCATCAGGACGGAGAAGCGCGAGCCGCGGATGCCCCTGTCCTGCCAGGCTTCGAGTTTCAATTCGTAACCGGTGATCGGCAGGGAGGTCAGCGCCTGTCGCAGCGTATCCAGGGGGAAACCCGCGTCCATCATGGCGCCCAGAAACATATCGCCACTGATTCCGGAGGAACAATCGAGATAGGCTATTACCTGCTTCACTTGATGCGCCCACCTTATTTTCCGCTCATGTGATACGCTTTGGCGTGTCGATAAACATCCACGTAGCGCAAGGCGGAGGCCTGCCACGAGTGGTCTGCTGCCATACCGCGCTGCTGTAAGGTGCGCCAGATGTCCTTGAAGCGGAAGAGTTCAATGGCGCGCACAACCGCCGCGAAGAGCTCCCAGGGATCGTAGGCGACGAAGGTGAAGCCGTTCCCCTGGCCGGTGCGCGGGTCGTATTCCTGGACGGTATCGGCCAGACCACCGACGCTGCGCACGATGGGGACGCTGCCGTAGCGCATGGCGATCAACTGGCCCAGACCGCATGGCTCGAAGCGCGACGGCATCAGGAACATGTCGCTGCCGGCATAGATGCACTGGGCCAGTTCGGTATTGAAGGTCAGGAAAATCGCCACCTGGTCGGGGTAGCGCGCGGCGAGATTCTGGAACATCTCGTGATAGTGCTGGTCGCCGATGCCCAGCACGACGAGCTGGATTCCCTGGGCCAGCAGCGGCTGCGAGATCTGCGAGATAAGGTCGAAGCCCTTCTGGTCGGCAAGACGCGAGATCATGCCGATGAGCGGCACATCCGGGTTGATGGGCAGGCGCGCGCGTTCTTGCAGCGCGCGCTTATTCTCGGGGCGCCTTTCAAGCGTAGAGACATCGAACGTGGCGCGGATATGGCGGTCGGTCGCAGGGTTCATCTCCTGGTAATCGATGCCGTTGAGGATGCCATAAAGCTGCTCGCGGCGGGTACGCAGCAGGGGATCGAGCTTCTCGCCGAAGGTCGGTGTAAGTATCTCCTGCGCGTAACGCTCGCTAACTGTGGTGACGGCGTCGGCGAAGAGGATGCCGCGCCCCATAATGTCGACGACGTTGGCAAGTTCGACGATATGCGGGTATAAGAAGCCGCCGGTGGCCACGCCCGCGACTTCCAGGATGCGATGGCCAAAGATACCCTGGTAGGCCAGGTTGTGGATGGTATAGACGGTGGCGGTTTCCGCGAAGAATGGATCTTCGTGATAGATGGTGTGCATCCAGTTGGGCACGATGCCGGTCTGCCAGTCGTTGCAGTGGATGATATCGGGCGACCAGTCGAGCAGGCGCATGGCTTCGATCGCGGCGCGGCAGAAGAGGATGAAGCGCTCGCCATCATCGGTATAGCCGTAAATGTTCTCGCGATCAAAGTAGCGCGGCGCATCGACCATATAGACAGGAATATCACCGCCGATGCTGCCCTCCAGGATACGCGCCTGCTCGCGGTACTGGGCCATCTCGACCGTGACGGCATCCAGTTCAGTCGTCAGATGGAAACGCTCGGGATTCACCTGCCCGTAGCGAGGCATCACCAGCCGCACGTCATGGCCGAGATCTCGCAGCGCCTTGGGCAGCGCGCCGACGACATCAGCCAGCCCGCCAACCTTCGCAAATGGGACAATTTCAGCCGCAAGGATTAAAATTCGTAGAGGTCGTTGTGTATCGGTATCCATATCCATACTTCCCAGGGCGAAGAGGCACCCTCGCCACAACACATTTTCTCCATTATAGCACGGATTATGAATGCTCAGGGCGACCCGCGAGGATCGCCCTGAGCATTGTCGATTGGTCGCTCTATCAGTTTAAGTCCCGTTTGTCCTAGAGCTTATAACGGTTACGCGTCAGGAGGAAGAACTGGAAGCCCGCGAGCAGGCCGATCACGATCACAACGACGGTGGCGCTGATGTAACCGCCGGTGCCGAAGAGACCGCCGCCGGGCGTGAAGGGGATGTTCGGCTCAGTTTCGTTGGGGAAGACCGGCAGCGAGAAGAAGGCAAAGGCGGCTATGTAGATGAGCAGGCAGGTGCCGAGCACCAGCCACTGGCCACCGCAACCAAGATTTTTCTCGCCGACTACGGCGAATTCGCGGCGCGCCACGCTTGTCCAGACGGCTGCCAGGACTAAAGCGCCGCCGCACAGCAGCGCGCCGACTAAGATTTCATCCAGATTGGTATGTAATACCAGCGTTGCCAGGGCAAGCACGGCTGTGATGGTCACACCACCGATTACTACGAGATTGCGCTTCGACTTCCAGACGGCGATAGCTGCTACCAACAACCCGAAAAAGACCGTGGTGACAAGCGCATCTATGATATAGCCACCTTGCGCAGTCAGGCCGCAGCTCTGCGGAACAGCCGTTAGTTTCGCGCACAGAGTTAGGTAACCGCCCAGGCCAATAAACGACCAGCTATGCATCCAGGTTAACAGGGGATAGGCGAGGAACCAGAGGAGGAGGAAGAGCACACCGAACTGGGCAAGGTTGATTCCAATAATGTATAGCACTGATATGGTGCGTTTCCGTACCGGGCGCATCAGGTAGTGCAGGCGAAGCGCGAAGGCAGCGAGCGTACAGAAAATGGCAATCCCCAGGAACACGTTATAAATCGTGCGAGCGATGAACAGCCCGGTAATTGGTCCCGGACAGCCGTGCGCCGGGTCAATGGCCACAGGGCACTGCGGGTACAAGTGGGCAGCCAGTTGTGTGTCACTGACGAAGGTATAGAACATCAGGAAAATAAAGAGCATTGAAGCGCCAAGCGCGATCAAAGCGCGAATAACCGGCGTTGTCCCGGGGTCGCGGCGATCAGGATTGCGCTGTTCCTGGATGGCGAGGAAAGCATACAGCAGCATTGCAGCGCCGACGCCCAGGATGATTATGCCAAGCGCGATAAAATCGACGGCATCCGGTTCCAGCCAGAGGACATTGCCACCTAACACGGGGTTCCACTGTACATTCGCGGCGGGCCAATACTGATTTCCCGTTACTGCAGCCCAAAGCAAGAGGGCGAGACCCCCAACCGTCACTATGCCACCCAGTCCCCCAACAATAAAAGGAGGAATCACCGGCTTGGGGTCAAAAAGCAGCACGTATACCTGAATGACCACAAATCCAGCAAAGCAGACTGCTCCTAGTGCCAGCGAGCCCTGTTCAAATCCGGTCAACGGGGGATTAGTCAAAAAGTTAAAAATATAGGTGGGGAGTTGTCCGATCAGGAGGGCAGCGATAAAGAAGAAGCCCACCGCAAATATCAGCGCGCGCGCCCATGATATCCGGTCACCCGGCTCCCGTTGTTGCGTTTGTTGCATAGATCGCAATCCCTTCTACTATATGTTCTTAATTCCGACCGGCACAAGCGCCAGGAGGCTGCGTCCTGGCTGCTGTAGACAGCGCTCAGACGGTCGGAAAGGTAGTATAACGTTACTTAGTAATAGTAAGCGCAGCGACCATAGCGGGGTGATACTGGCAATAGTAGACGACAATATGGTTGCTGTTGAAGGTATAGGCATTCGCCGCAACCGTGTAAGAAAAGGTTGCATTCGGAGCGATGCCTGTTGCAATGCCCGAATCGAAGACCTTTGCCGGTACCTCGCTCCCTGGATTCTCACCCACGATCGATGTGACGGTGTGGATCGTCGAGCTCTTATTGACCCAGGTAATCTTCGTACCTACCTTTACCTTGACGTTTGCGCTGATGACCTGCTGGCCAGACTTCGGGTCGGTGACGGCATAGCACGCTGGAGTGCAGGCAGCGCCTGAAGGCGCATCGACGATATCAATGGTAATACTTGTCTTGCTGGTCATATCTACAACCGGGAACTGGCCAATGCCGGAGCCGGCGGTAGCCTGCGCGATGGCGGTACTATACAGGATCGGCTGGCTCTGCTGCACCAGGGCCGGAACCTGACTGAAGCCATTGGAACCGGAGCCGGTAGGATAGCCGTTCTTCGAGAGATACGCCGGATCAGCCGACCTGACGAGTTCAAATAGATATTGGATCTGCTCCGAACTGAGCGGGCCGCCGAACTGATCGCTCCAGGCGGGCATCAAAAATTTAGAAGGATCGGATGTGTTAGGAATGCCTCCGCTGATAATACGCATCAGGTCGGTATCGCTCAAACTATTGACGGTTGGATTGCCGTTGAGCTTGGGGCCGCTGCCACCCTGACCGAAGATACCATGACACTGGAAACAATATTGAGCGTAGAGCGAAGCGCCGCGATTAACGGCGGTAGTGTGTTGTTGTATAGCCGACATGGTCTCACCGTTGGATTCCAGTATCCAGAATACCGGGATCATCAGCGAGATGATCGACAGCATCATGAGTGCGCCATACCCAGTCTTCTCAACCGCGTTGGTTCGAGAATAAAAGGTATAGAGCAGCGCACCCACTGCGAGAAGCGCTACGATAATACCTACGGCGGCCTGTACAGGACTGATCATAACTACACTTCCTTACACAGAACATTGCTGGGCCGGCACGGGAATGATGCGCGTCGAGGCTTCGGGACGGGATACCTTATTATTGAGCATCCCGGTATCAACGACTACGTTTGTGCCGCTAAAGGACAGGGCGAAGCGGTCCAGGCTTCTCGGAGCAGGGCCATCCAGGTACTCACCATCAGTGTTGTAGTGCGAGCCGTGACACGGGCACTTGAAGCTCACGCAGTCATTGCGGAACGGTACCGTACAGCCGAGATGGACGCAGCGCTGGTAGAGCGCAACCCAGTAACTGCCATCCGAATCTTTGACGAAGCTCTCGGATTGCAACTGATCGGTGAGATTCGAGCCGCTCAACAGCAGAGGAGAGCCAGCAGCCAGGTGCGATATATACGTTTTGGCCTCCTGCACGTAGAACACACCTTTTTGATCGAGCGTGTATTCGGAAGGCTTCGCCGCTGGAAAAGCTGACTTAAGGCCGACCGTCAGGGCCGAGCCGAACTGGCCGGCCAGATTCGGGTACATCATGTAGAGCGCGCCGGCCACGGCAGCAGTCGTCGAAAGGCCCCATACCGCCAGCATAGACCTGCGCAGGAAGCGGCGCCGCGACAGGCGCTGCCCGGCAATCTCCGCAGCCTCAGCCCCGCCGCCATGCAGCACTTCGTATTGCTGCGGGGTGATGGGAGGAGTATTGATACTCATAGTGATCCTCTCTGTCTAGTGTGCGCAGTTACAGGTCAAAGTACATGTGCTGCCAGGGCCAACTCCACACCCAACCTGGGCCTCGGAAGAAGCTACCGGCAATCGTGACCGTGGCCCAGAAGACCAGGAACATCGAAAACGTGATTATAGCGACCTTGCGGTCTGCATAAGCGCGGCTGGGGTTGCGATCAACGTATGGAAGTACCATCAGGGCGACCAGCGTCAGCCCGGGCACCATGATTCCGGCAGTGGTGGGAGCGAAGTAGTGCAGCAATTCCTGCAAGCCCAGGAAGTACCAGGGCGCCTTGGCCGGGTTGGGCGTTACGTTCGGATTGGCCGGCTCTCGCAGGGGCGCATCGATCACAACCGACAGGATAGTAATCATCACCATTACCATCGTCGCGGCGAAAAACTCGCGAACAAGCAGATGCGGCCACACGAAGACGGAATCTTCGAGCGGCTTCTCGACACGGGTAATGGCCTCCTGTTTTACGACTGCCAGGGTTCGATAACGGCGCTGCGTAGCCGATGCCTGTGTCTGCACTCTAGGTTCTTGTTGTTCTATCGACATAGCATTGTTCCTTTCGCGAGAGCCATCGCCGGCGGCCGATCAAGGTACCTTGCGACGAATGTGCTGGCATGTACAGGCCGAACGCGATGAATTGGGTTCCTACGAGCGGGCAGAGCCAACGGTAGTCCGTTCGGCTCGCGCTTCTAACTCTCTACGCGGCGCAGGCGGAGGGCCGGCGGCTCCGCCATCCTTACGGATGCGCCAGAAGTGAACCGCCATCAACAAAGCAGCGATCAACGGCAGGAAGATCACATGGCCCACGTAGAAGCGCACCAGGGTTGACTGTCCGACTGCCGAACTGCCGAGCAGAACCTTGTAGACCGCGTCACCCAGGATAGGTGTGTATGGGGCAAGGTTGGTGCCAACGGTGATAGCCCAGATGGCGATCTGGTCCCAGGGCAGGAGATAGCCGGTAAAACTCAGGAATAAAGTGACTATAAAGAGCAGCACGCCGATGACCCAGTTGAACTCCCTGGGGGGTTTGTAGGCGCCATGATAGAAGACGCGAATCATGTGACACGTTACAGATACGATCATCAAGTGGGCGGCCCAGCGGTGCATATTGCGCACCAGATGCCCAAACGAGATGGCGCTACTCAACGTATTGATGTTCTGATAGGCCAGGGTCGTGTCGGGCACGTAAAAGAACATCAGGAACACGCCCGTGATGGTCAGCAGCAGGAAGAGAAAGAACGAGATGCCACCCATACACCAGGTGTAGGTCACTTTCATGGCCGAGCGGCTGAGTTTTACGGGGTGCAAATGCAGAAATACGTTCCCCATCATGACCAGCGACTGGTTCAGCGGAGTATCAGGATAGCCATGGCGAAATATAGAGCGCCACACTTGACTCTCGAGCATCTTCTGCGTGATGGTGTCGAGCAAGCTTTTCTTTGGAAGAGAACTCACCGTGCCCGCCTTCCTAATAATGCTTTCAAACAGCACTACTTCTATTATAGTGATTGTAACGCATCCCACGAAAATTGAGAAGAGTTTTATGTGAATGTTTGGTATTTGTAAGGCGAAAAAAACATTTTTACCTCCTTACTATACAGGCAGGCTGCACTCGCGCGTATCAGGTACATACCTGATATTTACGCTCGTAATACCTGATTCAACAATTTGACAGCCCGCACGCCTCATTCTAAAATAGAAGCAGGTATTGAAAGGATCAATGTAATGGCGACATCTCATAACCAATCGGTTGAGGAGCTTCAGGCCGGAAATCGTTTGCTACGGCGTATACTGAGCATCCCCATTTTCTATAAAGTCTTGTTCGCGAACAGCCTCATCATTTTTGCCGGGGCGACCGGTGGCACGTGGCTTGCGACGCACCTCAACACCAGCCCGGTCGCGACGCCTATGTCCCTGGTGATTTTTATCGCCCTGGGGTGGCTCATCAGCATTGCGCTGAACATCGTGGTGCTCCAGATCGCCTTCCGACCGCTGACGCACCTGGCCAGGGTGATGCGGCGCATCGAGGCGGGTGAGCGCTCGCTACGCGCCCCGCTCACAGGCATCGACGCACAGGCGGACCAGCTCGCCAGCGCCTTCAATATGGTGCTCGAGGCGCTGGACGAGGCCTCGCGCCAGCGTGCCAGCCAGATTATCAACGCGCAGGAGCAGGAGCGGCAGCGCATCGCGCGCGAACTGCACGACGAGACAAGCCAGGTGCTGACATCGCTGCTGATCAGCCTGGCGGTGCTCGAGGAATCAATCCAATCGGCGGAGGGGCGCGAACGCATCGCCGATACACGCACGCTCGCCCATTCAACTCTGCGCGCCATCCGCAACCTCAGTATCGACCTGCGGCCGAGCGCGCTTGATGACCTTGGACTGCTGCCGGCGCTGCGCTGGTACGTCAAGGAATACCAGAAGAAGTGTTCCATCGAGGTCGAGTTTCACGCGAACGGCCTGAAACAGCGCCTGCCAAGCGAAATGGAGACGGCGTTGTACCGCATTGTGCAGGAGTGTTTGACGAACACGGCTCGCCACGCGAATGCACATAAGGTACGCATCAATTTGAAAGAGAGCGATAACGCAATCAAGGCGACAATCATAGACGATGGCCGCGGCTTCGATTACGAGGCGCTGCTCAAAAATCCAGGAGAGGGACGTGGCCTGGGAGTTGCGGGAATGCAGGAACGCGCACTGCTGCTGAACGGTACCCTGCAAATCTATTCTGAACCGGGAAAAGGCACGAAAGTAGTGGTCAATATCCCCCTACCAACCAGCATGGAAACGCCGTTGCCGGAGACTGACGAGCTGGCGGTCTGACGGTACAGGCGATTGTCGAAGTACGACGAAGGACACGCGAGATTATTCCAATGACGATACATATACTTTTAGCTGACGATCATACGATCTTACGCGCAGGCTTGAAGATGATGCTGAACGCGCAGCCCGATATGGAGGTGATCGGCGAGGCACAGGATGGGCGCCACGCCGTCCAGGAGGCCATGCGCCTGCGCCCGGATGTGGTGCTGATGGATATTACCATGCCTGATATGAACGGGATCGAAGCCACGCGACAAATCAAAAAGCAGCTCACAGATGTGAAGGTGCTCGTGCTGACGATGCACGAAAACGAGGAATACGTGTTTCAGGCCTTACGGGCGGGAGCATCAGGTTATATTCTCAAAGAGGCCGCGGACACGGAGTTGATAACGGCTCTGCATATCGTGCAAAACGGGCATTTCTACCTTTCGCCCACGGCGCAATCGGTGATGGTGGGGGATTATCTGCAGCGCGTGCATTCGGGTGAAGAGAAAGACAGCTACAGCAGTCTCACCGAACGCGAACGTGAGATATTGAAGCTGGTCGCGGAAGGATTTACAAATAACCAGATAGCCGAACGGCTGGTGATCAGCCCAAAAACGGTGGATACACACCGTACCCACGTGATGGACAAGCTTAACCTGCACAGCCGTGCGGAACTGGTCAAATACGCGATGCGTAGGGGATTGTTGGAAGATTGAAAATTTTCCCTACATTTCGTCGTCCTCGAACTCCTCACCGAGGCCACTTTCCTCGGTGAAATAATCATCGCTGTAGAAGCCGACATCCTTGCCCACGTAGACGCTCACGAGAAAGTCATCGCGAGGCATATCGGCGGAGAGTACAAGATCTTCGTCGATCTGCTCGATTAACTTCGTAAGGTCGGTTTCGTCCAGCTCGCGCTCAAGGATGAGCGTACCATGAACGTTGGATGTGGTAAAGTGGATATCTATGGTGCCAAGCCGGTTATTGCTCTGCAAGCTGGTACCGTGCAGTATGTAGTAACTTTCCGAGTAGGGTGTGCGGAAATGCCGCTCAAATCGAATATCATCCATTGCTATGTACGATGCGCAGCAAGCGAAACATGCTGCGCCCTCCTTTCTCAACGACACGTATTGGATGCCCAAAAGCTATGATGCCAGATGTGATGCCGTTATTATACCATTCTTCTCATTATCCGCATAGCGGTTGCTCATGAGAACTTGAAAGATGAGCGCATCGGAGCGAAAAAGAGGCGGTCCGCATTCGCGTAGGTTGAGGCGGGGGCCATCAATAGCAGCGCATACAGGCGGTTGGCATGTGTTGTGACCAGGAGCGTTTCAGTAAAAGTCGCGCCGCTCACCTGAACGCTGCCGCGCACCTGCTGCCATGCCTGGCCGGCGACGTTGAGTGGCGAGAGGTTCTTCTGCCCGGTCATGCCGAGCTGGCCTATCGTATTCTTGATATATTGATCGACGCTCAAACCACTCTGCGAAGAAGTATTCAGGTTAACCTGGTCGGTGTGGTTGGGATCGAAGAATGAGGCCGCTCCATGGCGGCTATCTAGCTGGGCTGTCCACCCCTGTGGATACTGCAACGAGACCCCCAGGGTCGTGTTGTGAAACGAAACGGTGGTCTGCGTCACTGCCGGCACGGTAAATGGGGAGGCGACGACCAGCCAGGTAACTACTCCTCCCGCCAGGAACAGAACGAGCAAGGCACTAATGACTACAAGCCGGGTTTTCCCACTCCTCCTGATAGGTGGACTGGAAGCGGGCTCGGGAAAGGCTGACTGAGCAGGCTGAATGGAGCGGAGAGACTGAGCAGGCTGGATACCGGGCTTAGATACTGGCAGCGATATGGGCAGAGACGGCGTAAACGGACGCTGCATAACCGTGCTATTCGTTCCAGCATCTCCACCAGGCTCTTGCCACAGAGACGACATAGGTAGAGGTGGTTGTGCCTCCCAGGGCTGCCGAACAGGTAGCAGTCCTCCCAGTTGTGAAGGCATTGGGCGCGTCTCCAGTTGTTCTACCCCGTCGCTGAAGATATGGTGTTCGCGTTCTGCATAGTCCTGGTGGTATAGCCCATTTGCTGAAGCAGTGGGTGGTTTCGACTCTGTGTCGCGCTGCGCTGGGTCGCGCCTCGGCTGATCGCCAGCAGAAGCGGGTGGCACCTTCAATTGAGAAGTGGGCAGGTCCTCCAGGCCGGCATCATACTGTTCATCGGTATCAGGTGGAAAGAAGGCCGGCGCAGCTTGCTGATGGCTGCGCGAAAGTCCGTTCGCCCCGCCGGGCGAATCGGGCGCGTCCCACACTTTGATGCGCAGTTCTCGCTGAGAAGCCGGCGAAACAGGTGCAACGCTGTTCTCGAGCCGGTTCAACCATGGGGGTGAACCAGCATTGGCGGGCGGACCCGGCCGGATTGGACGGTTGGTCGGCTGCGCAGGAAAGGCAATCTGCTCTTTGAGCGGGGGTCGCGCGCCACCACCTGGTATGGACCGCCGCTCTGCTGATGTCGCCCCGTTGAAAGGCGAAACGCCTGGTTCATCTGGGGATATCGTCAGCGATGAGCCGCAATTATTACAAAACCGAGCATCGTCTCTCGGCAGAGATTTACCACAGTATGTGCATAGTTTTGCCACGAACCTTCTCCTAAGACCGAGCATCATCTCTCGGCAGAGGTTTACCACAGTATGCGAAGAGTCTTGCCACGAACCTTCTCCTATATTGGAGCCTGCCTAGCTTGCTACCTTACTCTAATCGATAATGTTCGTCAAGCAATATAGCCTGACTGGTCAGGTTACCTCAATTCTAACAACGCTTCGCGCTCGGCAGCCGTTTCAATAGGTTGCTGGCCCTTGACGATCTCGACGAGTTTTTTCCGACCCTTGGGGCTGCCGATCATCAGGACGCCTACCAGCCGGTTCTCGCGGAAGAACAACTTGCGATAGTTGTCATTGCCCTTTTCGCCCGGCTCGCGGCGCGCGATGCTAGTCAATTCAGGGTTATTTGATTCGGCGGTCCCCACGACAGCTATATTGACATCGAACAACGGGCTGGTATATGTCGGGACATCGACATAGGCTTCGTGACCACCGGCCATGTTGACACCGACGATACGCCCATGCGCCATGGCGTTATCCCAGGTTCCCATAGAATGATGCCTGTCTATCGTCGTATCGTAAAATTCCGCGACATCACCCGCCGCGAAGACGCCAGGAACAGTAGTCTCCAGATATTCGTTGACTACCACGCCCCCACCATGGCGCGCCTCGACCGGCGTACCGGCCAGGAGTTGCGTGTTCAGGGTGATGCCCAGGCCCACACCGATGACATCGGCCTGTATCTCGCGCCCTTTCTTTGTTTTAACGTAACCGGGGACACCATTTGTCGGAACAATTGATTCGATCTCGTCGCCGTGAATGACATGGACGCCGAATTTTTTCGCGATGTTGTCCACCACTTCGCCACCTTCGGGATCGAGGCTGACGCGCAGCCAGTAGGGGCCGCGCATCAGCCAGGTCGTGTCCAGCTTGCGCATGGCAAACCCGTCGCAGAGTTCATAGGAAATAAAGCTGCCGCCATAGGCCAGCGCGGTGCGTGACTCTAGCATTCGGGCGATGATGGTTTTCGTGTCGTCGAGCGTGACGAAATTGTAAATATGCTGCGTGCCCTGCGTTCCCGGCACATTCAAAGGATTAGCCCAGCCGCCGGTCGCCACTAGTAGCGCATCGTACGGCAGTGTCTGTCCGCTATCCGTCGTGACGGTCTTTCCCTCGATGTCGATATGCGTCACCATCGTTTCCGTAATAAGCTGGATATCGCGCTGCTCGTGCCAGGCGAAGTCGCGCATCATGACCTTTTGCTCCACAATCACGCCCTGCAAGAAGCGTGGGAGCGATACGCGGTTATAGAGCGGGTAGGGTTCGTTGGTGAGAAGATGGATGCTGCAATCCGGGTCATTTTTGCGAAGCGTATCCGCTGCAGTAGTACCGGCGATGCCGTTGCCTATGATCACGTAGCGTCTATCGTGCGTAGCCAAAAGTAGCTCTCCTTGTTCAAGATGGTTATTTTCGTCTTGAGTTTCGAGGCGATTTTAGCATAAGTTGCGGGAGAATGCTATATTGTCGGGTCACAAAACACTCTCTCACCAGAAGAGTGTGTACAATAGCACAATGTTTAGCGCCGTCACTACGAGCGTCAGCAGGATATTGAAGTAGTGCGTCCAGCGCCCATCGACGAGAGCGCCCATCAGATCTTTGCGGCGGCTCAGAAGGGCGACGGCGGCCATGGTGAAGGGCAGTTGCAGGCTGAGGACGACCTGGCTGAGGACCAGTACCTCGACCGAGGACACGTTGAGGGCGATGACGATGATAGCGGGGATCATGGTCAGCAGGCGCCAGACCCACATCTCGACGCGCCGGTTGAGGAAGCCTTGAAAGACGATCTGTCCAGCCATCGTGCCCGTTGTTGACGAGGAGAGGCCGGAAGCCAGCAGTCCGATGCCGAAAGCAACAGCCGCGAAGACACCCAGCGCGGGAATCAGGGTGACATAGGCGCCTTGCAGGTCGAGGTTGGCGGGATTGACGTGGCGGAAGAAGACGGTGCCCGCGACGATCAGCATGGCGGCGTTGACGAAGAATGCCACGTTCAGGGCAGCAATTGTATCGATCTTTGCCAGCTTGAGTACCTTGCGCCGCTCCTGTATAGACGCATCGGGGCCGCTCAGGCGATTCAGCGCGAGCGAGGAGTGCAGGAAGACGTTATGCGGCATGACGGTCGCGCCAAGGATGCCTACAGCCACAAGGATGCTGCCAGCCGTGACCTGCGGGACGACGAGATGAAATGCCGCGAGATTCCAGTTAGGAGATATGAGGCCCATCTCATAGACGTAGGCCAGACCGATCAGGGAGACCAGGCCGATAATGGCAAATTCGACTTTGCGGAAACCAAAGCGGCTCAGCCCGAGCAGACCCATGACGATTGCGCCGGTGAGCAAGGCAGACACCAGTAAGGGAAGATGAAACAATATCGTGAAGCCAAGCGCGCCGCCCAGGAACTCGGCCATATCGGTTGCCATGACCGCAACGGTGGTGGTGATGCCCAGGAAGATGACAACCGGGCGTGAAAATTGCTCGCGAATGAGCTGCGCCAGGTTCTTGCCGGTAGCGATGCCCAGTTTGGCGGAGGCGATCTGTAAGAAGATGGCGATGACATTGCTGACGAGGATGACCCACAGGAGTTGATAGCCGAAACCCGCACCAGCCGCCAGGTTCGTGCCCCAGTTGCCGGGGTCCATATACCCTACGCTGACAACGAATCCGGGGCCAAGCGCGCCCAGGATTTCGCGAATGCCAATGCCCCAGCGATTCCGGCGGAAACTTTCGATTCTCTTCAGGATGCCCATACTGCGGGGCAAGCTATACTCTACTTTGTCGCGTGATTGGGTTAATAAGGCCATTACGAAAACTCCTGAGCACATATAGATTAAAAGAAATCTTTTATATCGCTAAAAATATATTACCATATATTTGAAACTTTTGCAAGGCACAAAAAATAAGCCTGATGTGCTGTCCCGACCAACGGATGCTCGACCGGTCGGGACAGCACATCAGGCTTATTACAACTATGCCGTTTTGATCTGGTTGGTGCCGTGGGCAGGACGCAAAGCGGCCACAACGGCGGCGATTATGCTCAAGATGAACGAGACCAGAAAAGCGAGATGCAGTCCTGCAAGGAAATCGGGGATAGCCGAGGTGAAACTGCCCATGCCGCCTCCGGTGATAAAGACCTGCTGTATCGCTGCGAAAGGCAGTTTGCTCAGGGCCAGGGGGAAGACGATGGCGATGCTGAGCATCTGTCCAGTGTTGTTGAGCATATTGAGGATACCCGCCGCCGCGCCGCGCGTATGCGGTTCCACCGAACTCATGATGGCGTTCGTATTGGGCGAGACGAAGAAGCCGGACCCACCACCCATGAGCGCCATGAACAGGGCAAGCTCCCAGTAAGGAATGTGCTGGTCAATGGTGGTGAGCGCGAACAGTGCGATAGCCGAGATCGTCAGCCCGATGGGGGTCAGCAGACGCGATCCAAAGCGGTCGGATAGCCGACCGCTCAGAGGGCCAATCAACATGAACGCTGCTCCGAAGGGAGTGAGCATCAGCCCCGCCGTTAGCGGGTCTTTCCCATAGGGACCTTGCAGGAAGAAGATGAGCAGGAACAATACCGCGCCACGCGCAATGCCGTTGAGCAGGCCGCTCAGGTTCGCCAGGGTGAAGAGGCGGCTGCGGAAGAGGCGCAGTTGAATGAGCGGTACCCGGATGCGCGGCTCGAAGACGACGAAGGCAACCAGCCCGGCGATACCGAGAGCCAGCAGCGCATACGTGACCTGCTCCGAAAGGATGGGAAAGGCGAGCATACTCAGGCCCAGAAGGAGACAACCCAGCCCAATGCTCAGGCTGACCGCGCCGAACCAGTCCATGGGCTGCCGTTCCACGGGTCGCACGGGCTCGCGCAGCCGCCAGATGCCCCACAACGCGCCAAAGATGCCGAGCGGGACATTGAAGAGGAAAACCCAGCGCCATGAAATCTCGGTGAGCAGGCCGCCCACAATCGGGCCGATCAGAAAGCCTGCCGCGCCTGCGATCTGGTTGACGCCAAGGCCAAGCCCGATCTGACCCCTGCGGAACGCGTCGGTTACGATGACCGTGCTATTCGTCACGAGCAGGGCCGCGCCGACGCCCTGCACGACACGTCCGAAGACAAGGTCGGCGCCGTGGAACTGGGGCTGCGCCAACCCTGAGATAAGCGAGCCGATGGTAAAGACGATGAAGCCGCTGTTATAGAGCCGCTTGCGCCCCCACATATCGGCCAGCCGCCCGATGACGGGCGTCAGCACGGTGAGGATCAGCAGGTAGCCAAGCAGCACCCACATAATGGTGAAGAACGTGGCATGCAGTTCGTTCAGGATATTCGGCAGCGCGATGAGCAGGGCAGACCCCTGGATCGATGCCAGCAGCGCGCCTACTGTCGTTACCGAGAGGGCGGTCCATTGATACCCATCCCCACGTTTTTGTTCAGACTTATCAACAATTACCCCCACTGGTTCATTCGTGGGGATACTCGTGGCTGTAGATCGATTTTTATCCATTAAAGATCCCTTACTCCTTAAAGATTGCTTACTCCTTGACCAGACGATAGAGAGCAGGCAAAGCAGCCTGTATTGATGCGCGTTCCGCTTCGCTGAGGCGAGCGAGACGTTTCTGTAGAGTATTCAGTTGCGTTGATTGGAAAACCTCCACAGCTCGCTGGCCGGCCTGTGTTGGCTTAACCCACACGGCTCGCCAGTCGGTTTCATCACGACTGCGCTCGATATAGCCCTGTGCGACGAGGCGCTTAACCATGGCAGTCGCAGTCGAAGGGGCCACCGCCAGGTGCTCCGCGAGTTCCTGCATTGTACAGCGTTTGCGCTCGACCAGGGCTCCCATCAGGGTAAGTTGCCCCGGCGTCGCCCGCAGCTCGGCGACCTCGCGCCAGGTAGGGTCGCTCACAGCATCGACATCGAGCGGCAAATCGGATCGCAGGCTGCGCAGCAGTCTGGGCGCGATGTCCAGCAGTGCAGGCGCCAGGTCGGTTCCGATGTTAATCATCCTCCATTTTCCTCCCATATACTTCGATGATCTAATTATATGATATACGAAATGATAACGTCAACTTGTAGAAACTGGCCGTTAAGACACGAAGGGAGGCATGATGAAGGTTGTCATCAACATCATTAAGGTATGGCGTTAATGGGGATTAACAAATTAAGATAGCTGTTCGCATATTGCGGTGATGCGACCTTGGCCACATCCCAGGTGCCCGCGGCGCCGGCGTTGGGGTCGCACTGATTATGCGCATTGATGCTGCAATAGTCTCCCTTGAGGCTACCGTCAGGCTGCACCCAGCCCCAGAAGTAGAGTGGGGCATTACCTTTGTATGACTGCACAGTGAATTGCAGGTAATTAGTGTTAGCCACACTGCCGTTGTAGTTGCCATTGCCGACGAGCGGCGGGTTTACCGTAAAGTAACCGCTAATACTACCCTGATTCTGCTTTTGATTGACCGAAAGCGTCATACCGGTCGTGACATTTGCGGTAGTATTGTCGAGGGTGCCGTTATAGTTTCCGGCAATATCGGGAATAGGAGGCGGCGTTGGGGAAGGCGTGGGTGTTGGCTTCGGCGGCGGAGTCGCTGTCGGCATGATTCTGGTAGGTTGCGGAGTGGGGGCAGGTGGGTTTGTTGGACGAGGGATAGGTGTCACGCCGGAACGCGCAGGATGCGTTGGCGTTGGCCGCGGTTTGCTGGTCGGCTTCGTGGTCGGTTTGCTGGTCGGTTTCGTGGTCGGCAAAGAGACTGGTGTAGAGCCGGTCGTTACAACAGTCGTAGGAGTAACGTGTCCGATAGTTGGAGATGCAGCCCCTGATTGCGCAGAATAATAGTAGAAGAGCCCGATCAATGCACCCGAGGCTATCAGCAGGATCGGCAAGAGCAGCAGCAAAAGACGCTTTGTGCGGTTCGGTTTGGACCGGTTTCTGGGGGTGATAACAGGCGGCAGTGGTGTGTCCGGTGTGCTTTCCACCTTTTCTGCCCATTCTGAACGCGTCGTTTGTTCTTTCCGGGCTTTGCCAGGTGATGATGGCGGCATATCCACTATTGGAGCCGATGCGGGCGATCGCAGCGGCTGCCATCCCTCCTGAGCGACGAACACTTGCCAGAACTGTTCGATGGTATCGAAACGTGCATTGGCGTTCAGCGCCATGGCTTTGTGGACGGCTTGCACCGCCAATTGCGGAATCGCAGGATTCAATTTGCTCAACTCTTCCAGTGGATCGGACTGGCCGCTGCCTATGGCGGTCATGCGGTAGAGCGCGTCGGCCGGCAGAGCGCCGCTCAGCAGGGTATAAAATGTGGCCCCGAGGCCGTAGATGTCACTGCGGATGCTGGTGCCCCTACTATACTGCTCGGGCGCGGCGTAACCGGGGGAGCCGGTGCGGAAGGCGGTCGTGGTGCCATCGGGTTCGTATTCTTTGGCGATGCCGAAATCCACCAGCACAGCATCATCACCGGAGTTGGGGACAATGATGTTGGAAGGCTTGATATCGCGGTGCAGGATAGGCGATGGCTGATGATGCAGGTAGTGCAACGCGTCCGCGATGGGCGACATGATGGATAGAGCCTCCACCAGGCGAAAGCGGTTCTCCAACTGGCGCTGGCGTAATCGCTCCAGGTTTGATCCCTCGATATAGTCCATCAGCATGAAGGTGCGCTGGTGTGAGTCATCCTCGAAGACACGATAGACACGCGGCAGCGCACGGTGATCCAGGCGAGTCAGCAGCTCACCTTCGAAGAGAAAGCGCTGGCGATCCTTCTTCTCCGGGCTATGATTTTCCTTGAGGGCGAACAGATTTCTTTTTACGCGCAAATCCCTTACCAGGTAGACAGACCCATATCCACCTTTACCCAGCAATCCTTCAATGAGATAGCGCTCACCTAAAATACTTCCCACAGGGAGAACGGTCTGTAATTGTTGCAACCGGCACCTCGAATTTGACATGAAAAATACGCGAGAATTGCATTCCCCTCGATGTTAATAAACGGTACTTGGATGAAGTTTGCGGTAGAGAATCAGATAACTTCGATTCGTCCCTCAGTAACCGAATCATCCTCGTTCACCAGAAATATCCTGGCATAGGGGAGTTCGGGGTAGAAGCGGTGCGAGAAGATGATGTAGAGAAGCCGGTTGCTTTTGGCCCAGTCTTTGTCGCGGCGGGAGGGATAGGCCTCGCTTTTGGGGTGGGAGTGGTAGTAGATCATCTCACCTTCATATGTTTCGATGTCGTCGAAGATGTCAAGAAGGGCTTCAGGGGCGATGATTGAAAAGTCGTCGGGCTGTTCGGCGGCGTTGGCGGTCGGGTAGTGCTTGACTACCCGACCATCCTTGCTACCGAGTGCGCCGCAGGCTTCGTTGGGATAGCCCTCCACAACGTGCGCGGTCATCGCCTCATAGATTGCTTTCGGGATACGCACTACAAACGGTTCGCTCGCTACCATAGAAGGGTTTCCTCTAACTCGTCTTCCAGAGTGTCGAGGTCGCGCGTCCACAGATCCTCACTGAGGTATTTCCAGCCGCCGTCGGCGAGCAGGACGACGATTTTGCCGCGCTCCATCGTGGCTGCGACGCGTAGGGCCGCGTGAAGTGCCGCGCCACAGGATGGACCGGCGAAGATGCCCTCCTGGTCCTTCAACTGGCGCGTGCGGCGGACGGCATCCAGGCCCGATACGAGAATCTTCGCGTCGAGCAGCGATTGATCCAGCACCGGCGGGATGAAGCCGTCTTCCAGACTGCGCAGGCCCTGCACGCCGTCTCCCTGTAGGGGTTCGGCGGCAACGATCTTGATAGCAGGGTTGTACTCTTTCAAACGGCGCGCATTGCCGGTGAGCGTGCCGCCCGTGCCGAGGCCGGCAACAAACACATCTACGTCGGGCAGGTCGCGGATGATCTCGGGCGCGGTGCCTTCGTAGTGCGCGCGTGGATTGGCATCGTTGCCGTACTGGTAGAGCATGATATAGCGATCATCGGAGCGAGCCAGTTCCTGCGCCAGCCTCACGGCGCCGTTGCTGCCAAGCGCGCCATCGGAGAAGACGACCTGCGCGCCATACAACTCGAGCATTTGCCGCCGCTCCTGCGTTACGTTGTCGGGCATGACGGCCACGAACGGGTAGCCCTTGACGCGCGCGATCATAGCGAGGGCGATGCCGGTGTTGCCGCTGGTCGGCTCCAGCAGGATCGCGCCGGGCTTCAGTCTGCCGTCGGCCTCGGCCTCTTCCACCATCTTTTTGGCGATGCGATCTTTGACGCTGCCAGTGGGGTTGGCCCCTTCAAGCTTGGCGAAGATCTGCACACCGGGACGCGGGCTGAAGCTCTTCAGCTCGACCAGGGGTGTATTGCCGATGGTTTCAAGTATGCTGCCGTAAAGCATGGAATCTCCCTGGCGAGCTAGCGACCGCCGGCCATCGCAGGTAAAAGTATCACGGTGTCGTTGGGACCGACCGCCGTTTCGACGCCCCCCTGCAAGTAGCGCAAGTCCTGGTCGTTAATGTAGACATTGATGAAGCGGCTCAGGGCGCCATCGGATTGAATCTGATCTTTAAGAGCCGGAAAACGCTGGTAGAGATCGTTCAAGACCTCGTTCAGGGTGTTTCCCTGGGCCGTGACCTGCTTCGCGCCTCCTACCGAGCCGCGCAGTACAGGCGCTAGACGAACTGTTGCCATGATGGATCTATTCTCCTCGTATTTTTACGAACGGACGGGTACCGCACAGACCTCCGCGTAGGTCGGCAGGTTATCCGGGTGGGCGTTTTCGCCGCAGGCCGGGCAGTACGGGTCGCGGAAGAGGCGCAGCTCGCTGAACTCTCCGGCGAGGGCATCGTAGGTCATCAGACGGCCAACCAGGGGATCACCGATGCCGAGCAGCAGTTTGATCGTCTCGGTCGCCTGGAGCAGGCCGATAATACCGGGCAATACGCCGAGCACGCCGGCTTCCGCGCAGCTTGGCGCAAGCGCGGGCGGGGGTGGCTCGGGATAGAGGCAGCGATAACATGGCCCCTCGTAAGGCTTGAAGACGGTCAACTGACCCTCGAAGCGGAAGACGCTGCCATGCACGACCGGCTTGTTGGCGATGAGCGCGGCATCGTTCAGCAGGTAGCGCGTCGGGAAGTTGTCAGTGCCGTCGATGATGACATCGTAGTCGGCGATGATGCGCGCCACGTTGCTTTCATCCAAACGCTCGATGTAGGTGACGACCTTGACATCGGGGTTCAGGGCTTCGATGCTTTCACGCGCGGACTCGGCCTTATATTGACCAATGCGGCTGGTATTATGGATAATCTGGCGCTGCAGGTTGCTCTCTTCCACCACATCGGCATCGATGATACCGATAGTGCCGACGCCTGCCGCAGCCAGGTAGTACGCGGCAGGGGAGCCAAGACCACCCGCGCCGATCAACAGCACGCGCGAATCGAGCAGCTTAAACTGGCCGGCCTCGCCAACCTCGGGAACAAGCAAGTGACGGCTGTAGCGTTTCGCCTGGGTATCGGTCATGACGCGCGGCTGCACGAACGGCAGCCCGTTGCCCTTCCACTGACCGAAGCCGCCGGACATAGAGATAGGGTTCTCATACCCCATTTGCTTCAGAGTTTGACCGGCCATGAGGGAACGCACACCACCCGCGCAGTAGAGTACAACGGTCTTCGATTTATCGGGAACTGCCTCCTCGATCTGCAATTCCAGGAAGCCACGCGGCACATGGATAGCGCCCGGAATATGCCCATCGTTCCACTCGTACTTCTCGCGCACATCTACAAGGACAATTTCTTGCTGATCTGGCCCTGCCTCGTGCTGGTTAGCCAGGGACTCGTGTACCTGGGCAGGGGACCATTCTGGCACCTGTCGCCGGGCCTGTCGCATAATTTCGCGGGATGCATCACCCATGATCTATTACCCTCGCAATTTGTTGACTTTGTATATCAACTTAATAAATAGCTCTGAAAGAAGAGTACCATGCGTGTTTTAAGCCTGTCAAGAGATTTTGCAACGCTGGTTACGCTACTTCAGTGGAGCTAATTTTTTGTTAGTCGTTCAGAAGTAAAAACAAGCGGGTCAGGGAATTTATTCCTGAACCGCCCATGTTATCATCACAATCCCATGATCCCGCACACGCTTGTGCTCGAGCCCGGGCTGGTGATTTATAAAATCTACAACGGCTACTGGTTCTGGGGCCGTACTTCGACGGAGGACCTGCATGAGGTCATGAGAAAGAAGATGCATTTCGGAGTGGTTGGAATAGAGCATGTGGTGGTAACTGTTATGGTAGGCGTAACATGTTAACAGTCACCAAAAGGAGAATAATTATGCGTGCTGATATTGTCGTGGGGGCGAAGTTTCCAGATTATGAGTTGACCGATCACACGAGGACAAGTTGTCGTTTGAGTGAGTTACAGGGTAATGACCCTATGATTTTGTTGCTCTCGCGTGGACATTTTTGTCCCAAGGATCATCAACAACACCTTGAGTTGGCGGCTTTCTATCCAAAAATTGCAGTTGCCTACACAAAATTGTGACTATTTCGACGGATAATATTCTGGAGTCAAACGAATTTCGTGATGCCGTAGGGGCACAATGGCCCTTTCTTTCGGACTCTGGGCGTAAGGTACAGCAAGACCTGGATATTCAAGAATATACAGACCCTTTCCACAACCCGATGATACCTCATACATTCGTGCTTGAGCCGGGGTTGGTCATTTACAAAATCTATAATGGCTACTGGTACTGGGGTAGGCCGTCATCCGAAGACCTTCGTAACGATCTACGCGAGGTTACACGCAAGATTCGCCCTGATTGGGACCTCTCAACGCCGGGATTGCGTGAAAATTGGGAAGGGGATAAGACGATGCATTTTCCGTACAAAGCGGCAAAATAATGCCGTAGGGACGAGATGATGAACCTACCTAAAATAATCGGGGGATCCGTCTGTAGGGGCGCAATTCATTGCGCCCACCTCTCTGGCCAATGGACCGGATCGAGGGCGCAATGAATTGCGCCCCTACAGACCCGCGGACAATTTGTTCATGTTCATCATCGCGTCTCGACGACAATCGTCAGGTTAAGAGGCCGGCGTCACTGAGCTGCTGCAAGGCTTTTTGGGCTGCTACTGCTGTGCCCACGCGAAAACCTGGGTCGCGCATGCGCTGCGCGACCGGTTCCAGGATGGGCTTGGCAGCGGTGTTGCGCTGGGCGTAGCTGCGCAGTACGTAGGAAGCAGTCTCAGCGAGCCAGGGAGTCATCTGAGCGACCATGAGCAGCTCCAGCACGGGCTGCAAGGCAAGCTTGCCATACTGCACCAGCCCCTTCGCGCCCATCCATGCAACCGAGTGATCGGAGTCCCGCAGCGCCTCAACCAGCGCCGGTACGACGCGCTGATCGTGAATATCGCTCAGGGCGCGGATGCTATTCCAGCGTATCCAGGCGGAACTACTCTTGCTCCTCTGGAGCAGCGCCGGCACCGCCAGGCTGCCAAGTTTGACCAGCGAGGAGAATATCTGGCTGCTCAGTTGCTCGTCGGCGCCCCGCAGAGCTGCCAGGAGGGCAGGGACCGCCGCCGGGTCTCCAACGCGTCCCAATGCTTTCGCGGCCTGCAGGCGCACAGCGGGTACGGGATCGTGCAGCGCCTCGATCATAACGTTCGTTGCGGCAGGATTGCCGATAATACCAAGAAGGTAAAGAGTGGTTTCGCGCATAGCTGCTCTGCTATCGTGCACGCGAGCGAGCAGCACCCGTTCGGCGCGTTCATACTCCATGCCGGACTCTGGCAAGAAGAGTGTGCGCAGGCGGGTCCTGGCATAGACGCTGCGTAGTTGCACGGGGACGACAAATGGCTTGCCGGCCCAGGTCCCCACCGCGATAAACTCTAGCAGGTTCTGTGCGAGACGGTCATCGTCGAGGGACGACACGGCCTCGACAGCGCGCGGGTCGTTTTCGATAATCCAGACCATCAGGCGCCATGCCGCGCCGCGCCGACCGGCCGCCGCGTCGTGCGCCAGGGCCTGCGGGGGCGTAGTTCCAAGAGGAGGTGTAACATCGGCGGCACCTGCCCCGGAGGGCACGGTGTCATTGACAGTTGTGGCCGGTTCGTGCGCCGAAGATTCATACGGTCTCATCAGTCATGCTCCTTTGGCTGGTCAGGGGCTACGTTAAGAGGTGTAACCGCCAGATAGCGTAACCGGTGGCCGTTGGTGTTCTTTTATGGAACGAAAAAACACAATACGGACACGTCACACAGAGCTATGCGTGATGTGAGGTTCGAATCCATTATAGTCCAGCGGGTCCTGGTACCCGCAAGGGGTCTGGCACCCCGCGCGGGTGCCACCTTTGCGGGTGCCATTACTATTGAATTGCTTTAAACAGGCGTTCCGGCGTGATCGGCAGTTCCGTTGCACGGACGCCAACGGCGTCATAGATGGCATTGGCTATAGCGCCGGCGACGGGGACGACGGGAGGCTCGCCGACACCCTTTGCGCCGTAGGGTCCGAGTTCGGAGGGGATTTGCACCAGCAGGGGAATGATATTTGGCGCATCCTCGCTGTGCGGCAGGGCGTAATCCATAAAGTTCGAAGTGAGCAACTGGCCGCTTTCGTCGTAGACGTAGCCTTCGTAGAGCGCCCAGCCCAGGCCCTGCATGACGCCGCCGTACACCTGCCCCTCTACTTCCGCGGGATTGATAGCGAAGCCGACATCCTGCGCGGCGAGGTAGTCCAGCACGCGCACAATGCCTGTTTCGGGATCGACGGCGACGCGCGCCACGTGGACGGCGAACATGGGCGAGGTGACCTTGAGAGCGGAGCGCCCGCGGCCGTAGACCGGCTCGTACCTGCCCGCGAATTGCATGGAAGCCCCGGCAATCTGCTTGAGCTCGACGCTCTTGCCGGGAACTCCACGCACAATCACTTTGTCGCCCTCGATGTCCAGGTCGTCCGCCGCGGCTTCCAGCATCTCTGAGGCGATGGAGAGGATCTGGCTGCGCGCATCCCGGGCAGCCGCCAGGACAGCCGCGCCCATCGAATAGGTGGTCTTGCTGCCGCCGGTGCCGCCACTGTAGGGCATGGTATCGGTGTTGTCATGCACGGTCTGTACGGCATCAGCCGAGACACCGAGAGCCTCCGCAGCGATGAGCGCTAGCGAGGTGTCGGAGCCTGTGAGATCGACAGAGCCGACGATGACGGAGAGGCTGCCGTCCTTTTCGAGGCGGCATGCGGCGACGGCCGGTTCCGTGCCGCCTGGCCAGCCGCCGGCGGCCAGCCCGGTGCCAATTTTCCAGCCTTTCAGCTCGTCCGGCACGCCGCGCTGCCCGGCTCGCCCTGACCACAACGGGTGCGCCCGAACCTGCTCCAGGGAGTCCAGCAGGCCAATGCGCGGCCAGTCCCGGCCCAAAAGCGAGGGGTCGCCCTCCTTTACGCCGTTTTTGAGGCGAAACTCCAACGGGTCCATTTCGAGCCTGTGGCAGAGTTCATCGACGGTCGATTCGAGTACGAAGGAGGCCTGGGGCGCGGCAGGCGCGCGGTAGGCACCCACACCAACGGTATTGGTCATGACTTCATAGCAGCGGAAATCGAAGTTGGGGCAGCGGTAAGTACTGCCGAGCAACATCCCGCCGAAGATCACGGCTGAACCCGCATAGGCGCCCGTGTTGAAGACCACCCTACCCTCCATCGCTACCAGCGTACCGTCGCGTTTCGCGCCGAGCTTGAGTGTAAAGATCGTCTGTGGGGCGGGATTGCCCGCGTAGAGGTCGTCCGAGCGCGACAGCACAAGGCGCACCGGCCGGCCGGAGGTATGCGCGGCGGCGGCAGCCAGAGGTTCAAGTAGGCCAAACTTGCCGCCGAAGGCCCCGCCGATGGGGATCGATTCCACGCGCACCTGGCGCTCGGGCAAATCAAGCGTCCCGGCTATGCCCGAGCGCACGCCGAACATGCCCTGTGAGCTCGGCCAGACTGTCAGGTGGTGCTTCGAGATGCCCGGGGCGACCGTGATGGACTGGGGCTCTATATAGCTTTGATGCACGCTGCTGGTGCGAAAGGTGCGCTCCACTACAACCTCGGCCTCGCGCCACCCGGCGGCCATATCGCCGCCGTGCAGATGCGCTTTATCGCTGACGTTCTCGGACAACGGCTCTGTATCGGCTTCGGCGGATTCCTCGGCTTGCTCTTCTGAGACTGCCGCGTGCGCGCCCCCACCAGCAATTTCAGAGGTCATCTCCTTGACGTAGATACGCGCCAGGGGCGCGCCGGGCTGCATGGCGGCAAGGGCATCTACCACGACAGGCAAGTCCTCGTATTCGACATCGACGGCATCAACGCCATCCCTGGCCGCCTCCTCGCTCTCGGCCAGCACGATGGCGACCGGGTGTCCACACCAGAGGACTTCTTTCTCCGCCAGGGGGGAACGCATGCGATCATTGCTATCGGGATGTACCATGCCCAGCGTCTCGCTCGTGTAAACGGCAGCGACGCCAGGGATGGCTAGCGCGTCAGAGGTATCGATGCGTATGATGCGGGCGTGGGCATACGGGCTGAGAACCAGCCGGGCATGAAGCAGGCCGGGTAGCGGCAGGTCTCCGGCATAGCGCGTATTTCCGACGACTTTATCGAGACCATCCTGCCGCCGCGTCGAGTGGCCGATGGTGGTGTGTGATGTTTTTCCTTCAACGGTTTGTGCCATGAAACCAGTTACTCCTATTTCTGAATTGGTGCGAACTCATTGTAAAGTGTAGCACATCTTCGCCAGATGGCTCATGACGCTACATTCTCGATGATGGCCGCGATGCCCTGGCCGCCACCGATGCAAAGTGAGGCCGCGCCATATTTCAGGCGATTGCGCCGCAGCTCATACATGAGTGTGATAGTCAGGCGCGCGCCGCTCGCCGCCAGGGGATGGCCGATGGAGATGGCGCCGCCATTGACGTTGGTTTTGTCGCGGTTCAGGCCCAATTCTTTCTCGACGGCCAGGTACTGGGGCGAGAAGGCCTCGTTCACCTCCACGCGATCAAGATCATCGAGCGTCAGGTCGGCGCGCTTGAGGGCCATGCGGATGGCAGGCGCCGGGCCGATGCCCATGATCTCAGGAGGGACGCCGACAACGCCCCAGGAGACCAGCCGCGCCAGCGGCTTGAGGCCATATTCCTTCAGCGCGTCGCCGGTGGCCAGGATCACGCAAGCGCCGGCGTCGTTGATGCCGCTGGCGTTGCCGGGTGTGACCACGCCGCCTTTGCGGAAGCGTGCCGGCAATTTCGCCAGCGCCTCCATCGATGTCTCGCGGATGCCTTCATCCTGCGTGATGTCAACGGGGTTGCCCTTGCGATCCTTGACGGTGACCGGGACAATTTCCTGCGCCAGCCAGCCGGCCTGCTGCGCGCGGCGAGCCGTTTCCTGACTGCGCAGGGCATAGGCATCGACCTCTTCGCGGCTGATGCCGTACTTTTCCGCCAGGTTCTCGGCGGTGATGGCCATGCCGCAGCCGATGTAACTATCGACGAGCGCCTCCCACAGGCTATCCTCCAGTTGGGGCGACTGGCCCAGCTTGAAACCGGCACGCGCACCGCGGATGACATGCGGAGATTGCGTCATATTTTCGCTGCCCCCGGCGAGCGCGACCTTGCCCTCGCCGAGCATCAGCAGTTGCGCGGCGCTGACGATGGCCTGCAAGCCCGAACCGCAGAGGCGGTTGACCGTCAGGGCGGGTGTCTCGATGGGCAGCCCGGCCTTGAGGGCAACATGCCGGGCGAAATAGATGGCGTCCTTACTCGACTGAATGACATTGCCTAATACAACCTGGTCGATCTGCTGTGGGTCGATGCCGCTGCGCTCGATTGCGCCTTTCGCGGCAACGACGCCCAGGTCGATCGCGCTGGCATCCGAAAGCGAACCTTGCAATATTCCGACAGGGGTTCTGGCGCCGGAGATAATATATACATCTTGCATGAAGTCACCTCTTTGTGTGGCAAAAACTAGCTACAATCTTATGTCCAGTCTAACATTTCAAGTGATGCAGAGGCAAGCTGAGCTAACAAAGCTCCTCAACTTACAGTCCCGTCACAATTCCAGGGCTATTTAAAAGTCGAGTGAGTTGAGGTCAAGCAGCAAAAGCTGATGCGAAGGAATCAAGCTCAGTTGCTCGACTTTTAAATAGCCCTGACAAACTTCACCTCCCCCTTACAAAGCGCTAATTTTATGCTATAATGTCGATTAAGCGAACTCAACAGCCAATAGTGCGCGTTGAGACAGCCGACTCCATCAAGGCCTGAAAGGAGGAACATCGACCACCGCAGTAATAAAGTTATTCCTCATCCACAGCTACACAGGTCTTGTAGCGCGTCTTTCGCCCTCCCAGGGCGAGCATGAAGCCATCCATGCGGTCATGGATGTCGTGTCCTACCGATCCTGCGGACATGGGCGTCCGCGAATCAAAGCAGCTACGCAGGCAAATGCGCCCGCGTAACCCGATGTGTACCACAAAGTCTGTACATGTTTTGCTAGTCTTTTGATGAAAGGTGGGAACCTTTATGGCAGATATCGTAACAGAGCGCTCCGAAACAAGAGCGTTTCCACTTGCAGATCCCGCTCCTCTTGGCCTTAGCGCCTTCGCACTTACTACATTTGTCTCTCAAGCCATTAACGCCGGTTTTATCGTCCCCCAGGGTGTGGGAGGGGCCATGTTTATCGGTCTGGCTCTATTCTACGGCGGGCTTGCCCAGTTTTGCGCCGGTATGTGGGAGTTCCGAAGGAACAACACCTTTGGCTCAACCGCGTTCACTTCCTATGGTGCATTCTGGATGTCATTCGGCTTTTCCATTTTGCCCATATTCGGAGGCAAAAGCCTGGCCGGTTTAGCTGGCGGCAGCGCAGTTGGTCTCTACCTGCTCGGCTGGACGATTTTCACTGCGTTGATGTTCCTGGGAACGTTCAGGCTAACTGGCGCCCTGGTTGGCGTCTTTGGCTTCCTGTTCCTGACCTTCCTGTTCCTCACGATCGGGGCGTTGGGATCATCAACCAGTATGACGCAGATCGGCGGCTGGCTCGGCGTTATCACCGCTGTTGTGGCCTGGTATACCGCGCTGGCCCAGGTGCTGACTGCAACCAACTCGGCGATCAGGCTGCCAACGATCCCATTGGAACGTTAGTGTTCACCGCAACGTGAGTTGCACTTGAAGGCCTCCGGTCACTAGAAGCAGGTGCGTTTGATGCAATGAGGAGCTATGCGAATGCGCACGGAGCGTGATGCATGGCTTCTTACCCTGCTCATGAGTGGCTGGAGGCTTTCAGGATTGTATGTCGTATCACGATACATTTGAGTGGCTTCGTTCCATTCAAGCTTATTTCCAAAGAGGTATGTAGCATGTCAAGCCACGAGGAATGGAGCCGGGCGATGCGCGCCATCTGGCTCCTTAACACAATCGAAGTGGAGTTGAGCCATCTCGGCATACCTTTGATGCGTGTCCCTTCGACTCTGCGCGACCTGAGCGATACCCTGCTCAACATGAGCGAGCGAGACCGCCTGCTGGTCGAAGATGAGCTGAGCCGGGCTCACGCGTCACTGGCGCAGGTGGTGGACGAACTCAGGGCTGGTATGTCCGAAATCGAGCAACTGCTTCACCGGCAGGCTAGTGATGCGCCCACCGAGACGGAGGACGTTGAGGGCATTACGGAGAGTACAAGGAGCGTAGTATGGCAGAGATCATGACCGCTAAAGAGGCGGTGGAACGCTACATTCACACGGGGACGCAGGTCTGCTGGGGCGGCTTTAGCTATACACGCCGGCCCTTCACGATTTGCCGCGAGGTGATCCGCCAGCGAGATCGCATTCAACACCACTTCTGCACGATGAACGGCGGCGCCTCGATTGAAGAAGCGCTGGCTGCAAACGACCTCGTCTCCCGTATGGAGACCACCTACATCGGCCTGGAAGGCATCCAACCGGTGGCATATAGTATCCGCCGCCGCATTCAGGATGGCTCTATCCCGCTCTTCGAAGACTACAGCAACTATGGCTATGCCACACGCACGATAGCCGGCCGTTTTGGCTGGCCTTTCGCCCCTCTGATGGCCGAACTGGGCAGCGACGTCCCGGAGTACGATGTCTTTGGTAAAGCTGGCTTGCGTGGCAGGAACGCTGATGGGAGCTGGATTGACCCACGCATCCCACCTAAGAAACTCGCCGTGATCGATGACCCGTTCGATGGCTGGGGCCTGCGCCCGCACGCCTTCGAGGGCGGCGATTCAACAGCGAATAAGACCATGGCAGTTGACCGCATCCGCGAATCCGATAAATATACCGGCACCAGGGGCGTGAAGGTTATGCTGGTGCCGCCCATTCTACCGGAAGTGACGGTCATTAGAGCGCAGCGCGTGGCCATCGATGGCACGGTGCGCATGGAGGGTATTCTCGGCCCGGATGCAGAGCAGGCTATGTGTGCAAAGACCTTGATCGTCGAGTGCGAGCAGGTCGTGCCCTCGGATGAATTGCGTGCCGCGCCAGAACTCAACCATCTGCCCGCTCACATTACCACCGCCATTGTGGAGCAGCCCTACGGCGGCTATCCATCGGCGGTGCCAAACTACTACGACTACGACTGGGACTGGTTTGTCAGCTATGGCAGGTTCAACCGCAAGAGCAAGGAAGAAGTGAAAGACTGGTGGACGCAACACGTCTACGATACGAAGGATGACTGGGATTACCTGCAGCGGGTCGTAGGAATGAGTCGCCTGTTCGAGCTACGCGCTACTCCAGCGTATGGATATCGCGCCGACCTCAAACGGCCTATGTAAGACGAGCGTAGAAACAGGAGCATACTATGCAACAAATGACCGATGCGGCCTACGAAGCTTACCTCAAGGAACGCGGGCTGTCGCGCGACCAGTACACGACTATGGAGTTGCAGGCCGTAGCCTCTGCCCGTGAAGTGCCCGACGGGGCCTTCGTCTTCGCGGGCACGGGCCTTCCACTGCTGGCCTCGATGCTGGCGCAGTACACAACGGCGCCGAACATGACGCTGATTATGGAGGCGGGTATCGTCGGACCGCGCCTGGAGCACCTGCCTATCTCGGTCTCCGATCCGCGCGGCTGCCTGCATTCGAGCATGGTTTCGAACATGGCCGATACCTTCGGTACGACCGCCCTGCGCGGCTATTGTACCGTCGGGATGCTGGGCGGCGCGGAATGCGACATGTACGGCAATCTAAACTCGACGATCATCGGCGGCTACTGGCCGGCGGGGGTCTCCGAATCCGGCAAAGGCCCGCAGGTGCGCTTCGCCGGAAGCGGTGGCGCCAACAATATCGCCTCCTTCGCGGATAAGATCCTCGCCGTCATCGTGCAGGAGGCGCGCCGCTTCCCGGAGCGCGTCGAGTACATAACAAGCGTAGCCGGCTGGCGCGGCCCCCACGAGAAGAAAGAGTCGCGCTGGGATTATGGGCTTGGACGAGGCGGCGAGCTGGTGGTGATCACCGACCTGTGCATTATGCGCAGCAATCCTGAAACTGGCCTGCTGGAACTCGACACCGTCTTCCCCGGCATCAGCGTGGATGATGTCGTGAACAACACCGGCTGGAAGCTGGATGCGAGCAAGGCAAAGGAGCTAGAACCACCGACCGAAGACGAGCTGAAGAATCCTGCGTATGCTGGTCGACCCCAGCCGCATCTACCTGGGCCGCAAGACCAAGCGCGAAGCGGCTGCTGCTCAACAAAAATAGCGTTTTTGTGCGGTTAGCGGGCAGGGCGACCGCCAGCAGAGGGCAATCCCGAGCGACCAGGGCGACCGCGAGGGTCACCCGTATTACGTATATTGTACGGGCGACCCTCGCGGTCGCCCTGGCCACGGTCACCCTGCTAAAGGAAAGGTATACGCGATCTATGAAACTACGCTTTGGCATCAAAACTGCACAACAGTTCACCACGTATGAAGACATTCTCCGCGTCTGGCAAGAAGCAGACAGTGTTTCTAGTATTGAACATGCCTGGGCCTTTGATCACTTCATCCCGCTTGGCCCAGACATTACTGGCCCACAGTTGGAGGGCTGGACGCTGCTTAGCGCGTTAGCTGCGCGAACAGAACGCCTGCGAATTGGCTTGATGGTAACAGGTAATATTTACCGCAATCCCGCCGTGCTTGCGAAGATTGGTGCGACGGTCGATGTCATTTCACATGGGCGATTGGATTTTGGTATCGGCGCCGGATGGAATGAGATTGAGTGCAATATGTATGGCATTCCGCTCTATCCTCCTGGCGAGCGCCTCCGCCGCTTGGGGGAGGCATGTGAAGTGGTTAAGAGGCTCTGGACAGAACCCGTCGCGAATTTTGACGGGAAGTTCTACCAGCTTAAAGATGCACGCTGCGAACCGAAACCTCTACAGAAGCCCTATCCGCCCTATGTTATAGGAGGCAGTGGGGAGCAACTCACACTGCGTATCGTGGCGCAGTACGCCAACATCTGGAATTTTGTCGGGGGCTCAATTGATACATTCCGCCACAAGAATGAGGTGCTGGCTCAACATTGCGCCGCCATCGGTCGCGACCCGCAAACCATTGAACGTTCCATCCAGATCAGGGTGAATTATAACAACCTGAGTGAAACCCTCGACGGCATACGACCCTATATCCCGGAAGGAGCAACCCATATCATACTGAACCTGACAGCGCCTTATCCCGAAAACATCGTGCACCGCCTGGCGGAGGAGGTGGCTGAGCCGCTGACGCGGGAGTTTGCCGGGTGAAGATGATAATGCCAATCACAGTAGGGTAAAATATAACAGCGGGCCATAATAGCTAATGAGGAGGTGATCAATGTCATCCAAAGAGATTTACCCAGGTGTCGTTTCTGATCCAGAGATACTAGGCGGAGAAGCGGTCATTAAGGGTACCCGTATCCCTGTATCGCTCATTCTGGGTCATCTCGCAAGCGGCATGAGCATGGATGAGATTACATACGAGTACGACATCACCCGTGAAGATATCTTCGCCGCATTAGCTTACGCAGCAAAACGAATCGGAGAAGAAGCTTTACATGCCAACTGATGACAATGCATTGAGTTTCTTCGTAGATGAAAATCTTCCAAAGAATCTCTGGAAGGCTTTACGAGCGGCAGAATACACTGCCGCTCGTGCAGTTGATGAAGGATTACGCGGGAAACACGATTCAGCTATTTTCCGTCAAGTTCGTAGCCGTTCCGTTATTCTCACCAGAGATCAGGATTTCTTGAGAGCAGATTTATTTCCGCCTCCACATTCAGGTATTATCGTTGTGAAGATGCCGCAAAATACTCCAATTCCTGATCTTGTGAAAGTGATCCTGAATGCACTTGATGGATTATCCAGGCAGGAACTTATAAACAGGGTTTATGTCGTAGAGCGTCAACAGATTTCTCAGTACATTAGCTGACAGGGATATCTATCGTTTGGGGGAGACGGACCAAGCTAAACACGTCTCTGGCAGACGTAGATCATCGCGGGAGAAGTGGCGGTCAGGGGTTCTTGCTGCCAACTGCCGTAACAGATACGGACCTGAAACCCATTGTAGAAGAGCAAGGCTTCCATCTCCTGGGGATAGACATAGCGCAGGGCTACGGGAAGCGTCTTCTCCTCATGTTGACCTCCTGGATGGAGAAATGTGAAATGGCGGGTGTAGTGCTGGATCTGGGTCATGGGATCGTAGTATTGCTCTTCGGTGGTCACGAGTTGCCCTCCATCAGGCGTTGTGTACGTCCGCGGTTCGGGATGGCGGACTTGCAGGAGATTGCGTGGGGTGGGATTGCGTGTTTCAAAGAGAAAACATCCCTGTGGGAGTAAATGTTCCCGCACGCGCGCCAGCATCGCTTCCTGGTCCTGGCGCGTCAGAAAGAATTGAAAGACATTTTCCAGCATGTAAATGAAGGGAAACTGCTTCTGGAGGTGGAACGTGCGCGCATCAGCCACCACCCACTCAATAGAGAGGTCTTGCTTCGCCGCCTTCTGGCGGGCCCATTCGATCATCTCCGGCGTGATGTCCACACCCGTGACCTGATAGCCTTGCGCGGCCAGGCGAAGGGCTATGCGTCCTGTTCCGCACGCAAGATCTAGAAGAGGCCCTCCAAGCAAGCGCGCCCACTGCTCGGTCAACGCCCAATCATCGTAGTAGCCCTCGTCTTCCAGATCAAAGGTCTGTGGATCTCGAAATTCTTCAAGGTTGTCATGATCAATCATCAATGGCCCTTTCTCGAGAAGCACCTCCCTGTGTAAGCACCCTTGCGGTCGCTCTGGCACCCAGGGAGGATGGCGTGCTTAACGCCGGTATTCATTGATTTCACCGCTCAACTTCTCAGCCGCCTCCCCGAGCCGCCTCTGCGAAATTGTTTCCCCGCGAGGCGAAGATGATGCCGCGCGCGGAGTTGATAATCATGCCCCAGCCACGACTATCTTTGCCGGCGGCCACGGTCGCGGCCAGCTCACCACCCTGCGCACCGATGCCGGGGATGAGGATGGGCATATCACCGACCAGCGCACGCACGCGCCGCAGTTCTTCGGGATAGGTTGCACCGACCACCAGGGCACAGTTGCCGTTGTCGTTCCATTCTTGTGCCACGTGACGCGCCACGACCTGGTAGAGCGGCTCCTGCGCAGGGCCGATGGGCAGGTCCTGAAACTCGCCCGAGCCAGGATTTGAGGTCTTAGCGAGAACAATAATGCCCTTTTCGCGCCGGGCGAGCAGGGGGGCGAGCGCCTCTTTGCCCAGGTAGGGGTGGACCGTGATGGCGTCGGCGCCGATTACGTCGAAGGCAGATTGCGCATAGCCCAGGTTGGTGCTGCCGATATCACCGCGCTTGGCATCCAGGATCACAGGTATGCCAGGACACTGTTCGTGAGTATATCGCACAGTGCGGACCAGGGCGCGCAAACCGGCATCGCCCCGCGCTTCGTAGAAAGCCGCGTTGGGCTTGTAGGCACAGACGAGGTCGTGGGTGGCATCAATGATGTCGCGGTTGAAACGAAAGATGGCTTCCTCGAGAGACTGCTGGGTTTTAACGATGGTCGGCAACTGCTCATAATCTGAGTCGAGGCCGACGCAAAGCATGTTGTCACGCCGCCAGCAGTATTCGAGTTTTTCGAGGAAGGTATGTTTATCCAGGTGTAACATGGCTGATAATCTCCTCATCGTTCAGCCATACCAGGGCGACCGCGAGGGTCGCCCCTACAATATACGAATGTCGTTCCATCCGCCTTACGTATATTGTAGGGGCGACCCTCGCGGTCGCCCTGATATGGTCATTATTAAACCTGCCTATTCGCTAAAAATGCCCTGCCTTTACCCAGGGTTGTGTTGACGGGAACACCGTCGCGGCAAAACGGGCATTCTTCCGCAGCGTAGGTCTCGAGCGCGATGGTGACAAGCGCCTGCACCGGCACATCGCCGACGTCGCCAGGCTGCACGCTGCCGCGATTGCACAGCGCGCTCAGGCCGACGATGTTGCCGTCGTGCCTGCGCACAAGGTCGATGACCTGGCGCGCGGAACCGCCTGTCGTCAGCACATCTTCTACAACGAGGATATTCTTACCAGGGATGTAGCGATCGTAGTCGCGCCCGAAGAAGAAGCGTTTATCGGCATCATCGCTGCCCTTCTCGGCGTAGATGGCCAGCGTTTCGCCTGATGCGCGGCGCGCGTTGAGGTGGTGCGCGACCCACTGCGTGAGGACGATACCGCCCAGCACCGGCCCTACTACCGCGTCAATCGCGCCGGCGTCGTAGGGCAGCCCCATCAAACGGCACAGCGCCGAGATAGTCTTTGGGTGGACGTACAGGGCGTCCTTGTTGATATAGACGGAACTATGGCGGCCAGAGCTATATACGAAATGGCTGTCGCTGACGATTGCGCCCACGTCGGCGAACATGCGCATGATCGCCGGATCGTTCATATGCATTTCCTCCCGGTGTTTCTACAGAGCCATCGTCCCCTGGGATCGCCAATGATCGTACCGTCCTGGTAAACTAGTTCACCGCGTAGGAAGGTGGCTGTGGACCGGCCTTGCAGTTCCATGCCTTCGAAGGCTGACCAGCGGTTTTTTGTGAACAGGTCTTCCTTGCGCACCAGCCATGGCTGATTGGGATCTACTACGACGATATCGGCGTCTTTGCCGGTTGACAGCGCGCCTTTTTGTGGGAAGTTGAAGATGCGCGCGAGGTTGGTTGAAGTGACCTGGGCAATACGCATCAAACCTTCTTCCAGGGTATCCTGACCAAAATGGGCGAGCCATTGGGTTATCAAGCTCGGCAGGGCCTCCTGAAAGCCGGGCAGGCCTGAGGCGACTTCCCAGACGCTGTCGCGCTGCTTCTCTTCAAGCGTATGCGGCGCATGGTCGGTGACGACGGTATCGATCTTCCCCTGGCGCAGCAGTTGCCAGAGCGCATGCTGCTCGCGCGAGGAACGGATGGCCGGGGCGATGTTGATGAGATGGCCGAGGCGCTCGTAATCGTCGCTGTTGAAGCTGAGATGCACTGTGGTTGTTTCGCCGTAGACATCGACGCCGAGACTGCGCCCAAAGTCGACCGCGGCGAATTCCTCGGGCGTCGAAAGGTGCAAGAGGTAGAGCCTGACGCCAAACTGCCGGGCGAGGGCGATCATTTCCAGCACGGATGTCAGGACGACGGAGGAGTTGCGAGCCTCCGTCCAGGCGGCGGGATCGTGCCTGCCCAGCGTATCACGGTAGTGGGCGATGAAGTAGTCGATGAGTTCCTGGTTCTCGGCGTGTACAAGCGCCATGATACCGCGTTCTCCCGCGATCTCGAAGATACGAGCGATGTCGCTCAGGTGTGGGATAGTAGTCGGCGTCGTGGCGTGGCCGGCGGCGAAGATCTTGATCGAGGTGATAAGACCCGTGTCGATGCGCCTGAGTTCATCGATATCCTGCAGAGAGGTGCCCATGTTGATGGCGAAATCGGTGTAGCAGCGTCCCGTGTAGCGCGCGATCTGCTCCTGGACACACGCGGCGGTTGTGGTCGGCGGGCGAGTGTTGGGCATATCGAAGATTGTAGTGAAGCCGCCGGCCAGGGCCGCGCGCGAGCCGTGCGGGATATCCTCTTTATACTCAAGTCCCGGCTCGCGCAGGTGGCCATGCACCTCGATCAACCCCGGCAGCACATACTTGCCGCGAAAATCGTAATCTACGTGGCGCGCGTAGCCTGCGGTGATATGCTGGATGGCGCCATCAGCTATTGTAAGCGTGCCTTCGACGATGCGATCGGGGAGGACCAGGGAGCCGGTCAGGGTTGTGGACATGACGAGCCTCCCAACATATTGAGCATGGCAAGCGATACCAGCGATACCAGCGATGCCAGGGCGACCGCGAGGGTCGCCCGTACAATATCCGGGGCAATGACGAAACGGGTAATCGTATATTGTACGGGCGACCCTCGCGGTCGCCCTGGTCGCCCTGGCATGATATGCGGTCGCGTGGGGTTGACTGTGAAACTATACATATTCATTCCAGCCTTTCACGGGTAGTGCATCCATGTCTTTTGTCACGATGGCTCGGGTGAAGAGGCGGGCCTGTTTGATTTTGGTGAACAGGGGAATATTGTGGTCAACGGCGTAGCGGCGCATGGCGTAGTCGTCGTCCACTTCTTTTTTGACGAAGGCGTCGACGATATTGATGGCGAGGTCGATGCGGTGCTCGCGGAAGTAGGTCAGCACGTTGGGATACTTCTGTTCGTGGATTTTGTAGAGCATGATGGCCTCGATGCCGTTGGCACGCAGGAAGGCGCTGGTTTTCTCAGTGGCATATAGAGGGATGCCGAGCGTGGCGAGCAGGCGAGCGCTCTCCAGGAATTTGCGCTTCTTTTCGTCGCCGCCGAGGCTGATGAAGATGCCTCTGCGGGGAATGTGGGCGCCGGTGGCCAGCATGGCCTTGAGGTAAGCTTCCTCCAGGTCGTCGCCGAAACAGGCCACCTCGCCCGTCGAGGACATCTCCACGCGCAGGATGGGGTCTGCTCCCGTCAGGCGGGAGAAGGAGAACTGGGGCGCTTTGACGGCGACGAAGGCGGGTGACGGGATAGGTACGGGCGGGATATCGTCGCAGAAGAGCGCGTCGATGAAGAGGTCGATGAAGTTGACGCCGGTGACTTTCGAGATAAAGGGGAAGGTGCGCGAGGCACGCAGGTTCACCTCGATGACGTAGACCTGGTTCTCCTTCGCCAGGAACTGGATATTGAAGGGGCCGGTGATATGGAGCGCTTCGCAGATGGCGCGGCCGGCAACCTCGATATTGTGGAGCGTTTCGTCGTTCAGCGTCTGTGACGGCAGCACGATGGTGGCATCGCCCGAATGCACGCCGGCATTTTCGATATGCTCGGAGATGACGAAGGCTTTAACCTGTCCGTGCTGCGCGACGGCGTCGAACTCGATCTCTTTGACCTTCTCGAAGAACCTGGAGACCGTCACGGGATATTCGGGGGAAACCGCCGCGGCCTCTCGGGTATACTGCTCCAGTTCCGCCGGTGTATAGCAGATGCGCATGGCGCTGCCCGACAGCACGTAGGATGGCCGCACCAGCACGGGATAGCCCACGCGCTCGGCGAACTCGCGCAGCCCGGCCTGATCCACCAGGCTTTTCCACTCCGGCTGGCGGATACCCAGCGTATCGAGCAGCTTCGAGAACCTGTTGCGGTCTTCGGCCTGGTCGATCTGGTCGGCATCGTTTCCCAGCAGCCTGAAGCCGTAGCGCTGCAAAGCCTTGGCGCGGTTATTGGGCGTCTGGCCGCCGACCGAGACGATCACGCCGTGCGGCGACTCGAACTCGCAGATATCGGCGATGCGCTCGAAGGTCAGCTCCTCGAAGTAGAGCCGGTCTGAGGTATCGTAGTCGGTCGAGACGGTTTCGGGATTACAGTTGATGACGACGGTGCGCCTGTGATGCTTTTTCAGGGCCTCGACCGCGATGACGCTTGTCCAGTCGAACTCGACCGACGAGCCGATGCGGTAGGGACCGGAACCCAGCACGATCACGCCATCGTCCTTCAAGGGAGTGATATCGGAATGCTGGGCATTGTAGGTCATGTAGAGGTAGTTGGTTTCGGACGGGAACTCAGCCGCCAGGGTGTCGATCTGGAAAATCGAGGGCAAGATGCCGTACTTTTTGCGCAGCGCGCGAATCTCCAGGCCGGTTTTCCCGAGCAGCTCACCGATGCGTTTGTCCGAGATGCCCATCTGCTTCAAGCCAAGCAGGCGCGCGGGAGAAAGCTCCTGATCGCGCAGTAGGGACTGCTCGATGTCGACAATATAACGGATGCGGTGCAGGAACCAGGGATCAATGCCGGTGATCGCGGCGATGTCTTCGACGCTCAATCCTGACGCATCGCCAGCGCAATCGCAAATATGCGTTTGGGCGTCGGCGTGTGCAGGTACTTGCGAATGCTTTCACCGGCATCGGCGAGTCCCGTGCCGTTCGCGAAGGCCTTCTCGGAGGTGACGCCCTCGAAATCCAGGTCGAGCATGCGGATGGCCTTCTGATAGGCCTCTTCGAAGGTGCGGCCTATGCCCATGACCTCGCCGACCGACTTCATGCCCGTGCCGATGGTCTCATCGACGCCCTTGAACTTCTCCAGGTCCCAGCGCGGAATCTTCACCACCACGTAGTCCAGGCTCGGCTCGAAACAGGCTCTCGTTACGCCCGTCACGCGGTTGGTCAGCTCGATCAGGCCGTAGCCGAGCGCAAGTTTGGCGGCAACGTAGGCCAGGGGATAGCCGGTGGCTTTACTGGCCAGCGCGGAACTGCGCGACAGGCGTGCATTGACCTCGATGACGTAGTATGCGGAGGTGCGCGGGTCAAGCGCGAACTGGACGTTGCACTCGCCGACGATGCCCAGGCTGCGCACGATGGCGATGGAGGCCGCGCGCAGCAGGTGGTATTCGCCGTTGGTCAGGGTCTGGCTGGGCGCGATGACGATGGATTCGCCGGTGTGAATCCCGAGCGGGTCCATGTTTTCCATATTACAGACGGTAATGCAATTGTCGTAGCTGTCGCGCACCACCTCGTATTCCACCTCTTTGATAGTGGTGCAAGTACTGCTCGATCAAGACCTGAGGCGCAAAAGCCAGGGCGCCCGTGACGATGCGCTCCAGTTCGTCGCGGTCAGGCGATGCCCGATCCCTGGCCGCCGAGCGCGAAGCCGGCGCGCACCATCACCGGAAAACCAATCTTCTCTCCGATGCGCAGAGCATCTTCGAGCGTCTCCGCGCTCTGGCTGCGTGGCGTGGGTATATCGATGCCGTGCAGATGTTCCGCGAATTCCTGGCGGTCCTCGGTCAGGATGATGGCCGAGATGGGCGTGCCGAGTATGCGTACGTTGTAGCTTCGCAGCACGCCGCTTTAAAAGAGCTCGATGCCGCAGTTGAGCGCGGTCTGGCCGCCGAAGGAGAGCAGGATGCCATCAGGACGCTCCTTCGCGATAATTTTCTCGACAAAGAAAGGCGTCACCGGCAAAAAGTAGACCCGGTCCGCCAGCAGCTGCGATGTCTGGATGGTCGCAATATTTGGATTGACGAGAATGGTCTGGATGCCCTCTTCTTGCAAGGCCTTGAGCGCCTGCGAGCCGGAGTAGTCAAACTCTCCGGATTGGCCGATCTTGAGTGCGCCCGCTCCCAGAATCAGAACTTTACGTAGTTTCAGGTTATTCCTGTCCACTTGCACCTTGCTTCCAGGAAGTAGTCGAAAAGCCATTCGGTATCGACCGGGCCGGGCACGGCTTCGGGATGGAACTGCACCGAGAAAAATGGGTACTCTATATGCTTAATGCCTTCGTTGCTGCCATCGTTGGCATTGACGAACCAGGGCTCAAATCGGGCGGCAATTTGCCAACCGCGAAGCCATGATTTTGGGTGGTGATATAGCAGCGCTGCGTACTCTTGCATGACACAGGGTTGATTCTGGCTGCGATGCCCGAACTTCAGCTTGTAGGTATCGCCGCCTGCCGCCAGGGCCAGCAATTGATGGCCCAGGCAGATGCCGAGACGTGGGACGTGCTGCTCCAGGGCAGTGCGGATGGTGTCGATGGTCTGCTGCGGCAGTTTGGGATTGCCGGGGCCGTTTGAGATCATAATGCCATCGAAGGTGAAAGCGTTGTCCGGCGAGAAGAGATCCCAATCCCAGGGAACGGTGACGACGCGCACGTCGCGTGCAAGCAGGCAGCGCGTGATATTGCGTTTCGCGCCACAATCAATCAGCGCGATGGTGATCGCCGCTGCCCTGCGCGTGACTTGCCGGGTGGAAACGCGTGCGACCAGATTTTCACGGTTGGGATTATAAAAGGGGATGTCGTCGTCAAAGACGATCTTGCCCAGCATGACGCCATGCTTACGGATGTGCTGAGTGAGCAGGCGTGTATCTTTGACCTCCAGGGCGGGTACGCCTCGCTCCGCAGCCAGGTGCCCAAGCTCATGGTGCTTTGAGCGTGGGAGGGCGTGTCGATATAGTTGGAAACGATCAGCCCGGAGACGTGGATGTGATCATCTTCCCAGTAGCGCCGGTCAGGAACGCCATAGTTGCCGATCAGAGGATAGGTCAGGATCAGAATCTGACCGGCGAAAGAAGGATCGGTGAACGCTTCGGGATAGCCAACCATGCCGGTGCTGAAGACGACTTCGCCGGCCTGGACCCGGGATAACCAAAGGATTTGCCCTCGAACGTCGTGCCATCTTCAAGCACCAGCTTTCCCGCGCGCGGGAAGATAGCGCTCAACTCCATGTCGAGCCGGGATTGCTCTTTCAGCAACAGGCCGCGATCCATCATGTGTTCGTTTCCAGTCATACGTTTTTATATTCTCCCAAGCACCAGCGCCAGCAGCGCCATGCGGATATACAATCCATTGCGAATTTGCGAGCGGAAGTACAGCGCGCGTTCATCGGCGTCAACGGCGGGATCGATCGTGCCGACCCTGGGCAGCGGATCCATCAGCAGGGTATGCTCGCCCGCGTGGGACTGGAACAGGTGAGGAGTCACGATAAAGCCCTGCCGCATGGCCGCTTCATACTCCTGCGGTGAGGCGAAGCGCTCCTTCTGGATGCGCGTCCAGTACCACAGGTCGCACCGCGCCGGGATCTCCTGCTCGCTGCTGATCTCTACGATGCGGATATTGCGCTGCTGCCAGTAGCGCAGATCGGAGCGCTGCAGCCGCAGTTGTTGCGGCGAAAGCAGGTAGACGGTATTGTTCTTGAACAGCGACAGGCCGCGGATCAGCGAATGGATGACGCGACTATTGAGCGGGTCGCCGGCCAGCAGGCAGGTCAGGTGGTCCAGTCGGCCGAAGCGCTCATAGATGGTAAACAGGTCGAGCAGGGTCTGGGTGGGATGCTCGTTGTTGCCATCTCCGGCGTTGATAATTGGGATGCTGGCGACCTCCGCCGCGATGCGTGCCGAGCCTGCCTGCCTGTGACGAAGCACGATGGCGTCGGAGTAAGCCTCGAAGGTGCGAATGGTATCCTCAAACGACTCGCCCTTATTGACCGATGAAACCGTTTCGGGGTCCTGTATCTCCAGCGTCTGCCCGCCCAGGCGTTTCACGGCCGCGGCGAACGAGCCGAAGGTGCGGCTGGATGGCTCGAAGAAGAGCAGCGACACGACGTAGCCCGCCAGCAGGGATGAGGGCTCGTGGTTGAGAACAAGCTGCTTCATCTCGTGCGCCAGGATAAAGAGTCGATGCAGATCAGGCACGGAAAACTGGTCAAGCGAGAGCACATCTTGTTGTTGAAACTGACCGGATTTCGGATAGGCGGCTTCAAGAGCATTAAGTAGTTCAAGCTGAGATGCAGTTTGAGTCATTCTACCTCCTCATAGTGTTTCAGAACAACAGGGCAAAAAAAATTCCCCACCCCTGAAAAAAGGGGTGAGGAAGAATCGCTTGCCGGAAATGGGATGCCGGGCCCTTGAATGGGAAAGGAGAGGCGATCCCACCACTTCATTTTTACCCTGCCCGGGTCCCGGTATAACCAAATCATGATACTACGCAGCCTTTTCCAACGAATGGAACGAGAGATTTTGGGAAACCTTCTCAAATTGCTAGAAGTATACCCAGTGTTCGCCAAAATGTCAAGGAAAATTCGAGCAAAAAAATCTGCCTTCTTCCTTCCCTGTTCCCTATAATTGTTTTGTTGTCCCTATGTTTTTGACAATCCAAAAGTGGATCTTCCTCAAAATGGGTAGTCTTGCGCATGTCCTGTCCCACTTTTCCAGGGTAATCTTGCAACAGGATCAGCATCCAGGTGCTTCATGTCACTTCTGAGGAAAGCGTTCTAGTATCTCCGCCTGGAGAGCAAGTAAAGTTAGTAATGGAAATATTCTGATGTTGTAAGCGTAATATGCCACAGTTATTGTCAACTACCCCGTAAAAAGTCAAGACTATAGATTTTGATAGAAAAAGAGAGCGCATTTCATGGTCAAGTGAATTTTGATGATATGTCTTATTGTCGTGCTGATGATTATCGGAGGTACCTACCTCTATAACACGGTTGCTTCCCATGCCAGTTATAACACGGTTACTTCCCATTCCAGTGCACAAACTAACGCCAGAGGCACAACTCCAACTACAATTAGTGGCTCAACTCCTACTCGTGTGCCACCATCAACGCCAACCCAACCACCTGCGACTCCGACGGCAACGACGCCATCATCAACGCCAACGCCAACCCAACCACCTGCGACTCCGACGGAGATGACTGGGGTATCCATCTGCCAGACAAATCAACTGGCTCTCGCTTATGACAAATCCGACGCATTAGTATCAAACCGAGGTGATCAGTTTTCCTTGCAGAACACGTCGGCCTCGACCTGCACGCTTGAAGGATATCCTAATGTCCAGATGCTGCTGGCCACTCACTGGGAGACCCCAACGCAGGAGACGCAGGACACCAACAGTTACTTCTTTGCGAGCGCGGTCCAGGTCCAGACAGTTTCTTTGCAGCCAGGAGCCAAAGCGTACTTTGTGATCTCATGGATAGCAGGCCAGTGTGCTCAGTCTGCCGCTACCACTGGCAGCTACATCCAGGTGACTCCCCCTGATGATACCGGCATCCTCATCGTGCCAACGAGTGACGGGGCTGATAGTGGAATCGATGCCTGCGGCACTATCCATGTCTCTCCGATCGCCGCGACCTCAGTTCTGCTATAAGTGTGCAGGGAGCACCTGAAACGGACACGAAAGCAGTATCAAGGATGAGCCTTTTCGGTTATCGAAAACGTCCCTGATTATACCATGCTAACAGCTTATGGAGGTTGCGTCCATTTTTGAATATGTTCGTCTATGGAGTATTAAGATATTGGTGATGTTCAACAAAACGAAGAAAGGACATGAATATGACGACTGTACCAACGAATGACGAGCAACTGCGCGAGGCGGTGCGCGAACGCTATGGCCGCAGGGCGCTGGCGGTGACGAGCAACGAGTCAACGAACGCCTCGGGCGGCTGTTGCGATATCGGCTGTTGTGGCGGACAGGTCATGCAAGGTGGCGACCCCATCACTAATGACCTGTACAGCAGTGCGGAACTGGGCGATATCCCTGTCGCGGCGGCGCTGGCCTCGCTCGGCTGCGGCAACCCGACGGCACTGGCGGAACTGAGGCCCGGCGAGAAGGTGCTCGACCTGGGCAGCGGCGGCGGCATCGACGTGCTGCTCTCCGCGCGGCGGGTCGGCCCGACAGGTTTCGCCTACGGCCTGGACATGACCGACGAGATGCTGGCGCTGGCCGAACGCAACCGCCAGGAGGCGGGGGTCGAGAATGTGCGCTTTTTGAAGGGCGTAATCGAAGATATCCCGCTGCCCGACCAGGCGGTGGACGTGGTGATCTCCAACTGCGTCATCAACCTCTCCGCCGATAAGGGCAAGGTGCTGCGCGAGGCCTATCGTGTGCTTGTTCCAGGAGGTCGCTTCGCCGTCTCGGATATCGTCTTCCAGGGAACAATACCGGCGGCCATTCGCGGCGACCTGGAGGCCTGGGCCGGCTGTATCGCCGGAGCGCTGGAAGAGGGTGTCTATCGAAGCTTATTGCAAGAGGCCGGGTTCAGCGATATCGATGTCGAGGTGACACGGCGCTATACACTGGAGGATGTCGCGAATAGCGGCGGGAGTGGCTCGCTTGCCGCGCTTGCCGAGGGGGAGCGGGCTGACATCGCGGGGAAGTTTGTCAGCGCGTTTATCAGGGCGAGGAAGTAGTAGAGTTGGAGTTGGAGGAGAAGATGAGGAAGGAGCAACGTCGGTTGCTCCTTCCCTTTTTTGCTGCCTGGACCTCTTCGTTTTGCTGACTCGCTTTCCGATCACGAAAACGAGGGTGGGACATACAAACAAAAGACGACAGGTGACAAATTTCAAAGGAGCCTGGCAGTTAGCATCAACGGCATTTGGAGTGCGGTTGGACCTGTTTTCTGTTTCAGTAGCCTGGCGGTCGTTGAAATCCACCTGTCGCCTCTGACACGACCTCGGAAATTGTCAGCAGACGCTCATCCTCCCAGCACCGTCCCATCACTTGTACCCCAAAGGGCAGACCATGGTGATCTTGTGCTAGCGGGATTACCACCATAGGACATCCACTTATTGGCGAGAGGCTGTAGGGAATGCCGAGCAGTTCTACCTGATCGTCAGGCACCTCCACTCCGTCCACCATTGGGATTGTATCGGCGTGGCGCTTGGCAGTGATAGGACCAGCGGGACAGATCAGGGCGTCCCACTTCGTGAAGAACTCTTCCCAGGCAGCCATGAAGCCATCCCGCTGATGCAATGCACGCAGGTAATCGCCCAGCGAACTGGATGGCTTTCCTTCCGTCTGGGGCTCAAGGGCACTCGCAAGGAGGGAAAACAACTGCCTGCCAAGCTGTGCCTGTGCGGGAAAATCTACCTTCGGCAAGCACTGCTCCGTCTGGATGCCGGATTGCTCCAACTCCTGCGCCAACTTTTCGATACGAGTACGAATATCATACGCGATTGGCATACCCGGAAAGGTGGATGCCCAGGCGATACGTAACTCACGCCGTGCTGTTCGCTCGCGCTCGTACCGGGGTACTGGAGGCACATCTGGATCACATCCATCTGGACCAGAGATGATCCCAAGCGCCAGGCGCAAATCCTCGACACTCCTCGCCATTGGCCCAGTAACCGACATGATGCGGAACTTGCGGATGGGATCGATAAAAAAGGCCCCGGTTAGAGGAACACGGTGTTCGGTGGGTCGCATGCCGAAAATGCCGCAGTAATGAGCCGGATTTTGGATGGAACCCACTGTATCAAGGCCAATATCCAGCGCGGTCAGTCCTGCCGCCAGGGCAGCAGCAGCTCCAGCGCTCGAACCTCCAGAGGTGCGCGCCAAGTCCCAGGGGTTATTCGTCCGGCCAAATACGCTCTCCTCCCAAACAGCCGGACCGTGGGTCTTACCCAGGACTATAGCTCCGGCAATCTGTAGCCGAGCAGATACGGTGCTATCTTCGGATGGAACGTGGGTTGCTAGTGACGGATAGCCGCCCCAAGTAGACCTTAGACCTGCTGTAGCATGGGCGTCTTCCAACGTGATGGGCACACCGTGGAGCGGCCCCCACACTTCATTTCGCATCAGGGCAGCATCGGCTGCTTGTGCCCGCTGCCTGGCACCCTCCTCGTTGAGAGTCACTATGGCATTGAGCTTGGGATTGTGTAGGGCAATTTGAGCGAGATAGGCCTCCAACACTTCGACCGCTGAAACCCGACGCTCGCGGATTGCCGTTGCCAATTGGTGGGTAGTCATGAAAGTCAGGTCGTTCACAGTATAGTACCTCCTGAGATGGACGAACACCGCTCTTGATCCCAACTATTGATGCACTGACAGTTACAGCAGAAGGCTGTAACGGAGGCGTGGAAAACCTTTCGTGCTCATTTTACCACAACAAAAGCAGGGCAGTTCTTTTCTGGTATCAGCGTAAGTTTGGTCAATGTCTTTTTTCGCTCTTTCTTGATTTACTTGCGGGTTACGGTTATAAGCCCTGGCGGAGTTTCATTGCGTACCTCCTGGTAATTATAACATTCGCCACAGCCTACTTCACCATTGGTCAGAAGGTCGGGCCTGTTCTGTCACCATTAGGCTCTTTCGTTTTCAGCATGACCTCGTTTCATGGACGCGGCTTTTTCCCTGGCGGTATTGCACTTGATGATCCCCTGACAGTGCTTGCCGCACTTGAAGCTTTTGTGGGACTTATCATCGAAGTTACATTCATTGCTACATTGACCCAACGGTTATTTGGAAAGTGATGCCTATTCTCAAAATCGGCCGTTTCTGAACTCCCGCATTTACCTCTTGTATGAAAGACCTCTATCATTTCTCTCGATCTTAGAATATAATTTTCTTATACTGCTCACGTTATCTTTCTTAGTTTGTTAGATATATAAAAGGAAAATGCTTGAGGTAGGAGGCTTCTGATGTTTTGCACTCACTGTGGATCAGGCAACTCTGAAGAGGCTCTTTTCTGCCAGAAATGCGGCAAGCAATTAGAGGCAACGAATAATGATAGTCCAACATTGCTCGCTTCTCCACCGATATCTGCACCTCCTTATGAAAGTTCTCCATTTACAACTTACGGGCCATCTGAGCCGATCTATCCACCGCCCCCACCTGTTGAGCCCCCTTATAGCGCATTAAATCCATATGAGATAGGACCGTCAACTAGAACTTCTAGCAATAGAAAGTATCTGATCATCATAACAATCCTAGTGGTTATGCTTGTAGGCGGCGGAGTTTTCGTGGGAATACTATTAGGAAAAGGCAACTCTCAAGTAAATACAGGCCATACACCGGGTATTGCTAAAACTATTGCACCGCCTACACCTACTCAAATTCCTGCGACTCAAGTTGCTGTACAGGCTGATAGTGATTGGCAAAGTAGCGGCGTATTCGTATCGCAGGGAACAGTCGTAAAGATTGAATATGTATCAGGGTATTGGCGACCCTGGCCTGGTGTCAATTTTGATGGGACTGGTTGTACGCAAGGATGTAGCCTATCGAACGATCTTATTCTTGTTGGTTGCAATCATGGAGGACTTATTGGCCGAATTGGAAGCACTCACATGATCTGTGTCCTCGACGGTACAACCGTAACGGCTCCTGAGTCTGGAATGTTGTATTTACGCATAAATGATCCTGTGATTAGTGATGACTCAGGAGCCATAAACGTTCAGATTACTTTAGGTTAAAATGACATCTTCCGCTGTCCAACGAGTAGTTCCATAAAACCAGCCAGCCCTCTTGAGATCGCTCGGCCTGATTTGATACAATCATGCTCTTTTCGTCTATACCAGGTAGGTGCAGACAGAAAGGAGGTATACGATGTTATTCTTACTCGTCATGCTGGTACTCTTTGTCGTGGGTGTGGCAGTGAGTACGATGTTGTATATCAAGTCTGGGAAGCCCTATCCAATGACTTCAAATCAGATGTTGTAATCTGTAGGCAAAAAGAGCGGTTGCACTTTCGAGTGTAACCGCGACCCTCTCCGTGGGTGTATGAAACAGCCGTCGCGACCACGCCTCCAGGCCATCCTTGACCGTCGCTTCTCACACCGCAAGCCTGCCGCCGCGAACATCCTGGAAATTTACCGCTCAAAATGAGCGGTAAATGAGCGGTAATACCCGCCTGAATCCGCTTCTCAGGCGGCTTTATCGGGCCCAAAATATTCTTGATGGAAGACGCATCTTTTTTTCCAAGTCCTCTCACTGCAGCCACAAAGCTGGCAACAGGATCGTCCTGGAGTTGAACCCGTTTGGCTCTTCGTCGGCTGACGAGATCCTTCGCTGCGCTCAGAGCCTGCCCTAGAGCGAAGCGAAGGGATGACAGCCAGAACCGTACGTAAGTCCGCTCACGAGAAGTATAATCTCCAAACATCTGTCCCCTCTCAGGGCTGTTGCAAGATCGGGAAACCATCGTGTCAAGCCACGTTATGCTAGTGACGGCCCTGCGGCTTACCCAGGAAGGTTTCTTGTCGGAGGTGGGTTCTTTGTAGAGGCAGGGGCGGCGGGGAGTGGCGCTGGGCCCCTTGCGGGTGCCTTGTCTGCCACTCCGCCTCCCTGGCCCTTTCTCGTGAAAAACATACTTGTGTAGGGAGTGGTGCGGGGCCCCTTGCGGGTGCCTTGTGGGCCTCTCCGCCTCACTTTGCAACAGCCCTGTATCCCCTCTGCAAATGCGTGGCAGGCCCGCTCAAAGATGTGATATAATGGGGTGTATGAATTGACCCCTGTTTGATATTCTATTCAATACCTCCTGCGGCAGGCGCCGCGTCACCGCCGAACGCTACCTGCTCGCCACCGGGTAGCGGCGCTTGCGTGTGCCTTCATAGATGTTGCCACTTCTCTCGGCAATTTGTAGAGAAATAACCTATACACTCGTGGAATATCGAACTATTTCGTCCGCTCCTACGTGCCATAGAATATGGTACGATACTAGTGAGGGGCCTGTAGAGCAGCAGCAGTTGAGCCTGATCTTGTGCGCTGGCTTTCGCCGCGGATGGAGTAGACGAGGAAGATAGAGGGAGAAACCACCAATTATGGACCTGATGGATAAACTTGCCAGCCTGGCACGGCGGTACGATGAATTGAATAACTTGATGGCGCAGCCCGAGGTGCTCGAGGATATCTCGCTGCTGCAGAGCTATGGCCGCGAACACGCAGAGATCGAGGAGGTCGTGTCGAAATATAACGAGCTGAAGGAAAATGACCGGCAGCTCGCGGACACACAGGAGCTCTACGAGACCAGCGACGACCAGGAGATGCGCGACCTCGCCTATGAGGAGATGCAGCGTTTGAAAGAGCGCAAGGAGCAGTTGATCGAGCAGCTCAGGGTCTCGCTGCTGCCGAAGGACATCATGGACGAGAAGAACGCCATCGTCACGATCCAGGGCGGCGCGGGCGGCGATGAGGCGGCGCTGTTCGCGGCGGAACTGTTCCGCATGTATACGCGCTACGCCGAGAGCAAGCGCTGGAAGATCGAAATCCTGGACAGCAACGAGACCGAGCAGGGCGGCATCAAGGATATCACCTTCGTCGTGCGGGGCAGGGGCGCCTACAGCCGCTTAAAGTACGAGGGCGGCACGCACCGCGTGCAGCGTGTGCCGGTCACGGAGGCCAACGGGCGCATCCATACCTCTACTGCCAAGGTGATCGTGCTGCCGGAGGCCGACGACGACATCAACATCGATATCAAGGATACCGACATTCGCGTCGATGTCTACCGCTCCACCGGGCATGGCGGCCAGAGCGTGAACACCACCAATTCGGCGGTGCGCATCACGCACCTGCCGTCCGGGCTGGTCGTGACCATCCAGGACGAGAAATCGCAGTTGAAGAACAAGGCGAAGGCCATGGCCGTGCTCAAATCGCGCCTGTGGGATATCGAGGAGGCGCGCAGGCAGGAAGAACTCAGCAAGACGCGGCGCTCGCAGGTGCAGACGGGCGACCGCAGCGAAAAAATACGCACCTACAACTTCCCGCAGGATCGCGTCACCGATCACCGCATCGGCTTTACGCGCCACAACCTGCCGGGCGTCCTCAATGGCGAGTTAGACGAGTTTATCGATAACCTGATCGCAGTTGATCAGGCCGACAAGTTGCAACACCTGTTCGAAGCAGAGGCAACGCTCAAATAAGCCGGGCTGTGACCAGGAAAAAGTTCACAAAGGAAGGGATACTCATGGCACAGATGATTATGGGGTCGATCAGCGTTCAGGAAAACGCGCTCCCCGAAATCAATCCTTCGTACCGCCTGCTGCTTGGACCTGGTCCGTGCAACGTTGACCCGCGCGTGCTGCGCGTCGCATCCGCGCCGCAGTTGGGGCACATCGACCCCGAGTTTTTCGGCATACTGGAGGAGACGGCGCGCCTGCTGCGGCTGGTCTTCCAGACCGACAACGACATGACGCTGTGCGTCTCTGGCTCCGGCTTTTCGGGCGCGGAGGCCGTGCTGGCGAACCTGCTCGAAGAGGGCGATACGCTTATCGTGGGCAGCCTGGGATTTTTCAGCGGCATGATCGTCGAGATCGCCGAGCGTGCCGGCGCGACTGTTGTGAACCTGGAGACCGAACTGGGCCAGCCGCTCATGCCGGAGCAGCTCGAGGCGGCATTCCAGGCGCACCCGGACGCGAAGGCATTCGCGACGGCCATCGCGGAGACCTCTACTGGACTGTGGCAGCCGCTCGAAGAGCTCGAGCGCATCACCCACGCGCACGGCGCGCTCTTCGTCGTGGACGCCGTCTGCGGCCTGGGCGGTATCCCGCTCAACGTCGATGCCATGCACATCGATGCATGCTACGGCGGCAGTCAGAAGAGCCTGGGCGCGCTCCCCGGCCTCGCCCCCGTCACACTGAACAGCCGCGCCCTCAGCGTGATCGAGCAGCGCAAGAAGTCCGTGCAAAGCTATTATCTGAACCTGCACAAGCTGCAGCGCTACTGGAACGGCGACCACACCTATCACCATACCGCGTGCAGCAACGTTGTCTACACTATGCGGGAAGCGCTGCGCATCGTCCTGGAAGAGGGATTGGAGCCGCGCTGGAAACGCCACGCGCTTCACGGGGAGGCGCTGCGCGCGGGCATCAAGGCGCTGGGCCTGAACATCCTCACCCAGCCGGGATACGAACTGCCCGTGCTGACCGCCGTGCACCTGCCGGAGGGCGTAGACGAAGTAGCGATAAGAAACGGGCTGCTGAACGAGTACCAGATCGAGATCGGCGGCGGCTTTGGCGCGCTGAAGGGCCGCCTGATCCGCATCGGCCTGATGGGGTACAACTCCTGCCGCAAGAACGTCGATACCGTCCTCTCGGCGCTGGAACACGTGCTGCCCGCCAGTGGATTGCAGCCGCAGCCGGGCGCCGCCCTCGCCGCGGCCGACGCGGTGTACAAAGCGAAAGGATAACCAGCGAGCCGCGGGTGGATGCCTCGCTTGCGAGGTCCCACCCGCGGCTCGCGCAAAGGATAAGACATGCCGCTTGAACAACCGCAGTCGATACGCACCGTGTTCTTTGACGCCGGATTTACCCTGCTTTACCCCTATCCATCGACCCCGGAGATCTGCCAGCGCATCTGCCAGCAGCTTGGCCTGCACATTCACCTGGACGCCCTGAAGGAGCGCATGAACAGCGCTGACGATTTCTTCTTTCGCCAGAGCCGTATACGCCAGCAGTTGTGGGCGGATGATGAAGCCATCAACGCCTTCTGGCAGGACTATTATATGGAGTACCTGCGGCCATTCGTAGAGGAACACGACGAACCGCGGCTATACGAAATGGCGCGGCTGTCTACCTGGAATTCGACCAGCACACGAGCTGGCGCACCTACTGGATGTGCTGCCCACGCTGGAAGCGCTGCGGTCGCGCGGCTACACGCTAGGCGTCATTTCAGACTGGGGCATCGGACTCGGGCACATCCTGCACGAACACCGCCTGAATCAGTACTTCGATTGCCTGATCGTCTCCGCGCTCGCCCGCCACGCCAAGCCCTCCCCTTCGCTTTATGAACTGGCCCTGCAGCGCGCCAACAGCATCGCCGATTATTCACTGCACATCGGCGATTCCTACATCCTCGACGTACTGGGCGCGCGCTCGGTCGGCATCACGCCAGTCCTGCTCGACCGCGAGAATCACCTGGAGCCGGGCAACGTCGATTGCCTGCTGATCCACTCGCTAACTGAGGTGCTGGATCTGCTGGAACTGAAAGAATAGCGTCAATTATCCGTAGACAATCCAGCAGGGCGCACCCTTGCGGTCGCCCTGGCACCTGGCCTGGGCACATTCGCGTCTACATCGTATCCGCGAACAAACTGCTGACCGACTCTCCGTTGTGGATGCGCTGGATGGTCTCGGCGAGAAGGGGTGCGACCGACAGGATCGTCATGTTGGGCAGGCGCTTCTCCGGCGGGATGGGCACCGTGTTTGTCGTCACGATCTCGACGATGTCGTGCTGCGCGGCGAGCCAATCGATGGACCGGCCGGTAAAGAGGCCGTGCGTGCAGGCAACCGAGATGCGAGCGACGTCGTGCTCGCGCAGGCGCTCGATGATGCCCCTGACGGTACTGCCGTTGGCGATCTCGTCGTCGAGGACAATCGCGTTCTTGCCTTCGACCTCGCCAACAATTGTATCGACCACTACCTCTTCGTCGCTCAGGCGCTGCTTGCTGCCCGCCGCGACCGGCACCCTCAATAAGCGGGCGAACTGCGAGGCCGACTTGGCGTTGCCGAGGTCGGGCGAAACGACAACGGTATTGCGCAAATCACTGCTGCGGAAATAGCCAGCCAGCACCTTGAGCGCGTTCAAATGATCGGTCGGAACGCTGAAGAAGCCATGCACCTGCGGGGAGTGCAGGGTCATAGTCAAGACGCGGTTCGCGCCCGCTGTATCGAGCAGGTCGGCGACCAGCCGGCCAGCGATGGAGATGCGCGGCGCGTCTTTCTTATCCGAACGCGCGTAGGCGTAATACGGGATGACCGCCGTTGTGCGCGCGGCAGAGGCGCCGCGGGCCGCGTCCAGCATGAACAGCAGCTCCACCAGGTGCTCCTGCACCGGTGGGACGAGCGGCTGGATCAGAAAGACATCGGATTCTGCGGCAGTTGGCGTTGAGCTGCACATACAGGCAGTCATTGCCGAAATGCCGGGTGGTGCTCTTAGAGAGTGGGACCTTCAGATAACTGCATATTTCTTCCGCCAGTTCGCGGTGGGCGGTGCCGCTGAAAATGGTAATCTCGCGCATACGAATCAACCTTACATCAACAAATCGCGGGCGATGACCAGGCGCTGGATCTGGTTGGTGCCCTCGTAAATCTGCGTGATCTTGGCGTCGCGCATCATGCGCTCGGCCGGATATTCCTTCATATACCCATAGCCGCCAAGAATCTGGATGGCGTCGTTGGTGACTTCCATGGCGATATCGGAGGCATACATCTTGGCCATCGCGGAATATTTGCTGAAGTGCTGCTCGCCGTTCGAGATCATCTCCGCCACGTTGTAGACCAGCAGGCGCGCCGCCTCGACCTTCGTCGCCATATCCGCCAGCATGAACTGGATGCCCTGATTTTCGGCGATGGGCTTGCCAAACTGCTTGCGCTCCTTCGAATATGACACGGCGAGGTCAAGCGCGCCCTGGGCGATGCCCAGCGCCTGCGCGCCAATACCGGGCCGCGTGCGGTCCAGCGTCATCATGGCGATCTTGAAGCCTTCGCCTTCTCGGCCCAGCAGGTTTTCCGCTGGAACGACGCAATCTGCGAAGATCAATTCCGCCGTCTGCGAGCCCTTGATGCCCATCTTGTCTTCCATGCGGCCCACCGGAAGCCGGGGAGGTCGTGCTCCACGATGAAGGCGCTGATGCCACGCGTGCCCGTTTCGTATCGGTCTTCGCGAAGACGAGTTCACATGGGCCAGCCCGCCATTCGTGATGAAGTGTTTCGGGCCGTTGAGAATAACTTGTCGCCCCTGCGCTCCGGCGCGGTCTTCATCGCGGCCGCATCCGAGCCCGATCCCGCCTCGGTCAGGCCATATGCCGCCGTCCACTCGCCGGTTGCCAGTTTCGGGAAGTAGCGTTCCTTCTGTTCCGGCGTCCCGCCAGCATGATGGGCAGCGACCCAAGCTGTTGCACTGCCAGCAGCAGACCGTGGTTGCGCATCCGCCGAAAGTTCTTCGATCACTTTCAAGATCGTCAGTTCACTGGCGCCGATGCCGCCATATTGGTCCGGGAACGGCAGCCCAGGATGCCGTTTTCCGCCAGCAATTCTTTCATATCCCACGGAAATTCGCCCGTGGCATCTATTTCCGCCGCGCGTGGCGCCACCCGCTCTCGCGCAATTTCACGTATAGCTTCTATCAAGCCCTGTTCTTCT
>CAVYFA010000015.1:0-190288 GCA_963767715.1 uncultured Chloroflexia bacterium | reverse complement strand
AGAACACGTTCTTCGACGGCATCAAGCGGCTGCCGCCGGCGCACACCATGACCGGTCGGCGCCGAGGGCATTCGCACCATCAGGCGGTACTGGAACCCTGAGGTCAACCTCGAGTTCTCCAGCGGCCGCCGCGACGAGGACTACGCGGAGGAGTTCGCCGCGCTTTCGACCGGGTGGTGCCCGTCATCTGATCTCCGACGCGCCGGTGGGTGTGCCGCTCTCCGGTGGGCTCGACTCCAGTGGCGTGGTGTGCACCATGGCGCACCTCATGGAGCAGGGCACCGACCTGCACACCGGCGGCCGCCTGCACACCTTCTCCGCGCTCTACCCGGGCCAGTCGATCGACGAGAGCGACTACATCCACGAGGTCGAGCGGCGCACCGGCAGCGTTCCCCACTACGCGTACCCGACCTCGACGAGTTCTGGATGGAGATGCAGGACTGGATCTGGTTCCAGGAGGAGCCGACCATCGCGTCCGCCCCCTACGCGTACTACTGCGTGTACCGCATCGCCAAGCAGCGAGGTGAAGGTGATGCTCTCCGGCAACGGCGGCGACGAGCTGCTCGCCGGCTACATCCCCTACTTCCGCGCCTACCTGAGCTCCGCCCGCGACCAGCGCCACTGGCTCGCCGGTGCGCGCGAGCTGTTCCGCGGGGCTCGACCTCTACCGCGGCTACTTCGGCGAGGCGCTGCGCGCCAAGCTGCCGCGCCAGGGCGGCCTGCTCAGCATGCGTCCGCTGCTCGCGGACAGCAACGGCACGCTCGGCGAGGTCACCTTCACGCCCGATCGCAACCTCAACGCCCGGCTGGCCCAGGACGTGCTCTCGCTACTCGACCCCGAACCTGCTCCGCTACGAGGACAAGAACTCGATGGCCTTCTCGATCGAGGCTCGCGTGCCGTTCCTCGACCACGAGCTGGTCGAGTTCATCTTCAAGCTGCCCATCGACCAGAAGATCGACGGCGGCTGGAACCGCGCCGTCTACCGGCGCGCGATGCGCGGACGAATCCCCGAGAAGAACCGCCTGCGCCGCAGCAAGATCGGCTTCACCAACCCCGAGGTGACCTGGATCCGCGGCCGCTCGGCGCGCATCCGCGCGATCTTCGACTCGCCCACCTGCCGCGGCCGCGGCATCTACGACAACGACCGCCTGGTCAAGGACTTCGACGCCTGGCTGGCCGGCGCCCCGGGCGACCCGCTGATCTTCTGGCGCACCATGGTCACCGAGCTGTGGATGCAGCGCTACATCGACCAGCCGGTGGCGCGGTGGCCGCGTGACCGTCGCCGCCAGCCGGTGTCCTGGCAGGAGCCGCGGACGGTGAACGGCCGCACCTACGAGCGCGCCGCGGTGCGCACCCACCTGGTGCACGTCAAGGAGCCCATCATCGACGTGCTGCGCACCTACGTGACCCCGGTCTTCGAGCCCGGCGACTTCCTCGTGCTCTCGGAGAAGTTCGTGGCCATCACCCAGGGGCGGGTGATCCACCGCTCGCTGGTTCGGCCCGGTCTGCTCGCCAGGCTGCTCGTGCGCGGGGTCACCAAGCTCAAGGACGACGTCGGCTTCTCCGACCCCGCCAAGATGCAGGTGGCGATCATGCGTGCCGGCTGGGCGCGGATGGCGGTCGCCATGGCGGTCGGCGGCGTCACCCGGCTGTTCGGCCGCCACGGCGACTTCTACCGCATCGCCGGCAACCGCGTCTCCGAGATCGACGGCTTCAACCCGCACACGGTGCGCCCCTTCAACGAGTTCGCCATGCTCGGTCCCGAGGACCCGCCGCGTGACGCCCAGGCGATCGAGGATGCCACCGGCTGGCCGGTGGTGATCGTCGACGCCAACAACGTCAACGTCGAGGTCCTCGGGGCCAGCCGCGGCGTGCCCGTGCCGGCTGCCGACGTGCGCCTCGCGGTGCTCGACAACCCGCTCGGCCAGGGCGAGGAGCAGACCCCGATCGTGCTGCTGCGCCCGCGCCGCCGTAACCGTTCGGCAGCCGTGACCCACGCGGCGCCGGCGTAGCGTTGTCGCCCGTGACCACCAAGTGGGCCGAGGTCGACGTCGCGGCGCTGCGCGACAACGTCGCGCGCTCTGCGCGGCTTCGCCGGCGCGGTTGCGCAGGTCATGGCCATGGTCAAGGCGGACGGCTACGGGCACGGCGCGGTCAACGCCGCCACCGCCGCGCGTCGCCGGCGGTGCAACCTGGCTCGGCGTCTCCTCGATCACCGAGGCGGTGGAGCTGCGCCGCTGCGGGCGTCGACGGCGCGCATCCTCAACACCGGCTGGACCATGCCCGGCGAGATGGACGCGGCGGCTCGCGCAGCGACATCGACGTCGCCGTGTTCGACGCCGGCGGATGTCGCCGCCGCCCGGCGGCGCGCGCGCGCGCGCGGGACGCCGCGCTGCGCGTGCACTGGAAGATCGACACCGGGATGGGCCGGCTGGGCACGCGGCTCGAGGACGTCGACGTCATGCGCGACGCCCTCGCCGGACGCGCGCGGACGACGTCGTGGTCGCGGGCATCTTCACCCACTTCGCCTCGGCCGACGAGGCGTCGCTGGCCGCCACCGCTGGCCCAGCACGAGCGCTTCGTCGCGGTCGTCGAGCCCCGCGCGAGCAGCTCGGCGACGCGCTTGCTCCACTGCGCCAACAGCGCGGCGGCGCTGCGCTTGCGGAGACGCACCACGACATCGTCCGGCCGGGCATCGCCCTGTACGGCTACCCGCCCGCCCACTGTGACGGCGTCGTCGACGCTGCGCCCGGCGCTGCGGCGTCTGCGCGGTGGTCACCCAGGTGAAGGACGTCGCCGCCGGCGACAGCGTCGGCTACGGCAGGAGTGGATGGCGGAGCGCGCACCCGGGTCGCCACCGTTGCCGCCGGCTACGCCGACGGGGTCGACCGCCGCAACGGCAACCGCGGCGCGGCCATCGCCGGCGGTGCGCTCTGCCCGATGATCGGCCGCATCAGCATGGACCAGCTGGCGCTCGACGTCAGCGAGGCCGCCGGAGGTCCGCAGCGGGCGACACCGTCGTCCTGCTCGGCGAGGCGGACGGGCTGCGGGTCGACGCGGCCGCCATCGCCGCCGCGATCGGCACAATCTCCTACGAGGTGCTCTGCGCGGTGTCGGCGCGGGTGCCCAGGGTCGTCGTCAACGCGCAGCGGAGGCGTGAGATGAGCCGGATCGTCCGGATCGCGGTGGCGCAGTACGCGCCCCATGTCGGCGATGTCGACGGCAACCGCGCCGCAGCGGTGGCCTGGGCGGGGCGGGCCGCCGCAGCAGCGGGTCGACCTCGCTGGTGCTCCCCGAGCTCGCCTCCAGCGGCTACGTCTTCGAGTCCGAGGCCGAGGCGGCGCGCCAGCGCCGAGCACGGCGGCGCAGGGCGACCTCATCGAGGCGCTGACGCGCGGTCTGCGCCGCAGCGGGCATGCACTGCGTGGTCGGCATCAACGAGCGCGCCGGCGCGGTCCGCCACAACAGCGCGGTGGTGGTCGGCCCCGCGGGCCACCTCGCCACCTACCGCAAGCTGCACCTCTTCAACGACGAGAAGTCGTGGTTCGAGCCCGGTGGCGAGCTGCCCGTCGTCGACCTCCCCTTCGGGCGGGTCGGCATGGTGATCTGCTTCGACCTCTGGTTCCCTGAGGCGGTGCGCGCGCTCGCGCTGGCCGGCGCCGAGGTCATCGCCGTGCCCACCAACTGGGTGGCGTCGTTCCGGCGGCAGGTGTACGACGGCGCCGGGTACTGCCTCGGCGACATCGTGGCGATGGCCACCGCGGCGCAGAACGCCGTGGTCATGGCGTGCGCGGACCGGGTCGGCGTCGAGCGCGACGTGCGCTTCCTCGGCTGCTCGATCATCGTCGGCGCCGAGGGCTGGCCGCGTGGCCGGACCGGCCGGGCCCGACGAGGAGACGCTGCTGGTGGCCGACGTGGACCTCGACACGCGCCGCCGCCGCGCGGCGCCGCACCCCGCGCAACGACCTCATCGAGGACCGGCGGCCCGACTCCTACAATGCTGTGGTCGTCCCCCCTCCGCGGCCTGCCGGCGCGGTCACCACAGTCACTGCACCCTGAGCGCCACCACTCCCTCCACGCCCCTCCTCGCCGACCTCAACGACGCCCAGCGCGAGGCGGTGGTTGCGCCCGACGGGCCGCTGCTGATCTTCGCCGGCGCGGGCAGCGGCAAGACGCGGGTGCTGACCCATCGCATCGCCTACGTGCTCGCCACCCGCGACGTCCGCCCGCACGAGATCTGCGCGGTCACCTTCACCAACAAGGCGGCGCGCGAGATGCGCGGGCGCATCGAGGTGCTGCTCGGCGGCAGCACGTCGGGGATGTGGATCGGCACCTTCCACGCGCTGGGCGCGCGCATCCTGCGCCGCGACGGCGCCGCGATCGGCATCCCCAGCGGGTTCTCGATCTACGACGAGGCGGACCGCGCCGCGGCGCTGCGGCGCGCGATGGCCGCCGAGGGCATCGACGACAAGCGCTTCCCGTCAGCAAGGTCGGCCACGCTCATCAGCGCCGCCAAGAACGAGCTGCTCGACGCGCACGCGTACGCGGCCAGGCACGCCGGCGAGACGTACGAGGCCACGGTCGCGCGCGCCTTCGTCGCCTACCAGGCGGAGATGCGCGCTGCCGACGCGCTCGACTTCGACGACCTGCTGGTCCGCACCGTCGCAGCTGCTGCGCGAGTGCGACGCGGTCCGCGAGGACTACCAGACGCGCTTCCGCCACCTCTTCGTCGACGAGTACCAGGACACCAACCTCGCCCAGTACGTGCTCGTGAAGCTGCTCGCCGAGAGGCACCGCAACCTCACCGTCGTCGGCGACGATGACCAGTCGATCTTCGGCTGGAGGGGCGCCGATGTCCGCAACATCCTCAGCTTCCGCCGCGACTATCCGGACGCCACGGTGGTGACCCTGGAGCAGAACTACCGCTCCACGCAGGTGATCCTCGACGCGGCGCACGCGGTCATCCGGCACAACAGCGACCGCGCGGCCAAGAAGCTCTGGACCGAGCGCAGCGGCGGTGAGCCGGTGCGCCTGATCTCGGTGTACGACGAGCAGGAGGAGGCGCTCGCCGTCTGCGGTGAGATCGAGATGCTCATCGGCCGCGAGGGCTTCTCGCTGAGCGACTGCGCCGTCCTGTACCGCACCAACGCGCAGTCGCGCGCCTTCGAGGACGTGCTGCTGCGCCGCGGCATCCCCTACCGGCTCGTCGGCGGCCTGCGCTTCTACGAGCGCCGCGAGGTCAAGGACGTGCTCGCCTACCTGCGCCTGATCGCCAACCCGCGCGACGCGCGTCTCCTTCGCCCGCGTCGTCAACGTGCCCGCGGCGCAAGATCGGCGACCGCACCGTCGCCGAGCTCGAGCGGCTGGCGCGGCGCAAGCGCATCTCGCCGTTCGAGGCGGTGCGAGCGCTGGACGACAGCGCCGAGATCACGCCCGCCGCGCGCGCCGCGCTGGCCGAGTTCGGCCGGCTCATCGACGACCTCGCGCGACCTGTCGGAGCGGATGCCGCTGCCGCAGTTCCTCGACCGCGTGCTCGACGACACCGGCTACCAGCGCGCGCTGCGCGACGGCACCCCGGAGAACGAGGAGCGCTGGGCCAACGTTACCGAGCTCATCGGCCTGGCCGGCGAGTACGCCGACGTGCCCCCGCCGCAGGGGCTGACGCAGTTCCTCGAGAACGTCGCGCTGGTCGCCGACGTCGACACGCTCGACGACTCGGCGAACGGCGTGACCCTGATCACGCTGCACCAGGTCAAGGGCCTGGAGTTCCCGGTGGTGTTCCTGGCCGGGATGGAGGAGGGCCTGCTGCCGCACATCCGCGCGCTGGAGGAGGGCGACAGCGGCGTCGAGGAGGAGCGCCGGCTCACCTACGTCGGCGTCACGCGCGCGCAGCGCCGCCTCTACGTGCTGCACGCCTTCCGCCGTCACCTCTACGGCTCGCCGCACCTGGCCGAGGCGTCACGGTTCCTCGCCGACCTCCCCGCCGACCTGCTCGACATCGTGCGCCGCCCGGGCGCCGCGGTGCCCGTCGCCGCCGCGCACGCCGGGCGCGGTGCGCGCCGCCGTGCATGCGCACGCGGTCCGCCCCAACCCGGTCGAGCTCGCCCCCCAGCGCTACCGCGAGGGCATGCGCATCGCCCATCCCAAGCTCGGTGAGGGCACCATCCTCAAGAGCACCATGACGCGCTCGGGCGAGGAGGTGGTGATCAAGTTCGACACCGCGGGCGTGAAGATCTTCGCGGTCGCCGACTCGGCGATCTACCCGCTCATCGACTGAGCGCATGGCCACGTCGATGAGCGACGCGCCGACGATCCCCGAGGCGGCCCGCGAGCGCGCCGCCGAGCTGCGCGCGCTGCTCGACCAGCACGCGCACCGCTACTACGTGCTCGACGACCCCGAGATCTCCGACGCCGAGTACGACCGCGCTCTTCCGCGAGCTCGTCGACCTGGAGACCGAGTACCCGGGCCTGCAGACGCCGGACTCGCCGACGCAGCGGGTCGGCGGCGCGCCGCTGGACAGCTTCACCAAGGTGCGCCACCGCAGCCAGATGCTGTCGCTGGGCAACGCCTTCAGCGCCGCCGAGGTCGAGGCGTTCTTCGCCCGCGCCGAGCGCGGCGCCGGCCACGTCGACGCCTACGTCTGCGAGCTGAAGATCGACGGCCTGGCCATCTCGCTGACCTACCGCGACGGCGCGCTTCGTGCGCGCGGCCACGCGCGGCAACGGTGTCGAGGGCGAGGACGTCACCGCCAACGTGCGCACCATCCGCAGCGTGCCCGATGCGCCTCCACGACGCGCCGCGGCCTGCCCGGCGAGTTCGAGGTGCGCGGCGAGGTGTACCTGCCCAAGGCGCGCTTCGCCGCGCTTCAACGCGCAGCTCGAGGAGGCCGGCAAGCCCACGTACGCCAACCCGCGCAACGCCGCGGCGGGCGCGGTGCGCCAGCTCGACCCGGCGGTCACGGCCAAGCGCGGCCTGTCGACCTTCATGTACCAGCTCGAGCCGCCGGGCACGGCCGCGCAGCCAGGCCGAGGTCCTCGACCTGCTCGCACGCGCCGGCTTCCGCGTCAACCCGCACCGCCACGTCGCCGGCTCGGTCGACGAGGTGCTGGCCTTCATCGAGCACTGGGCGGAGAAGCGCCACGACCTCGACTACGAGACCGACGGCGTGGTCATCAAGGTGTCGTCGCTGGCCCAGCAGGAGGAGCTGGGCAAGGTGTCGCGCTCGCCGCGCTGGGCGATCGCCTACAAGTTCCCGCCCGAGGAGGTGGAGACAGAGGTGCTCGACATCGCCGTGCAGGTGGGCCGCACCGGCGCGGTCACCCCGGTCGCGCACCTGCGCCCGGTGTTCGTGGCCGGGTCCACGGTGCGCCGGTGCGACGCTGCACAACGAGGACGAGGTGGCGCGCAAGGACGTGCGCATCGGCGACACCGTGCTGCTCCACAAGGCCGGCGACGTGATCCCCGAGATCGTCCGCCCGCTGCTCGAGAAGCGACCCAAGGGTGCCGAGCCCTGGGTGATGCCGAACCACTGCCCGGCCTGCGACAGCGAGCTCGTGCGCGAGCCCGGGGAGGTGGTGCGCCGCTGCGTCAACCCGCTGTGCCCCGCCCAGCGCCGCGAGCGCCTGCGCCACTTCGCGTCGCGCGCGCGGGATGAACATCGAGGGGCTCGGCGAGGCGATCATCGACCAGCTGGTCGACGCCGGCTTCGTCGCCGACGCCGCCGACCTCTTCGACGTCACCGTCGACCAGCTGCTCACGCTCGAGGGCTTCGCGCAGCGCTCCGCCGAGAAGCTGCACGACGCCATCGCGGCGCGCGCAAGGTGCCGCTCTCCCGCGCTCATCAACGCGCTCGGCCTCCCCCACGTCGGTGAGCACACCGCCGCCCTGCTCGCCGCACATTTCGGCAGCATCGATGCGCTCGCCGCCGCGTCCGCCGAGGAGCTCACCGCCGTCGAGGGCATCGGCCCGGTGGTCGCGCGAGAGCGTGGCCCGCTGGTTCGCCACTGACGAGGGCGCGCGACCTGCTGCGACCGGCTGCAGGCAGCCGGCGTCACCGCCGAGCCGGTCGCGCCGCCGCCGGCGGTCCCTGGCAGGGCCAGTCCTGGGTGCTCACGGGCTCCATGGAGTCGCTGACCCGCCCGGAGGCCGAGGAGCGCATCCGCGGGCTCGGGCGGCTCGCCGTCCTCGAGCGTCAGCAAGCGCACCCACACCGTGGTCGCCGGCGCCGCGCCGGGGAGCAAGCTGGCGCGCGCCCAGGAGCTCGGCGTGCGCGTCATCGACGAGCAGACCTTCCTGGAAGAGCTGGCCGCCGCGGGGGCTAGCCGCGCTGAATCAGGCGGGCTGCCGACTACAGTGGGCGGTGACCACCCAGACCGCCTCCCGGCGCGCCCGGTTGATCGACAACGCCGAGCTGCTGCGCGCGCGCCTGCGCGCCGCGCCCACCGGCGCCGGCGTGTACGTGATGCGCGACCTCGAGGGGCGCGTGGCCTACGTCGGCAAGGCGGCCAGCCTGCGCAACCGCCTGCGCTCGTACTTCACCGGCGTCGAGTCGCTGCCGGCGCGCACGCGCACGCTCGTCGAGCGCGTCTTCGACTTCGAGGTGATCCCATGCCTCAACGAGCGCGAGGCGCTGATCCTCGAGAACAGCCTCATCAAGCAGTACCGGCCGCGCTACAACGTCCGTCTCAAGGACGACAAGAGCTACCTGTACCTGAAGATCCCCAAGCCGGGCTCCGGGCCGGCGCACGCCCCGGGCACCGCGCGCGAGCAGCTGCGCGCCCCGCGTGGTGAGCGCGGGCTGCTGGCCACCGAGTTCCCGCGGCCGTACTACACGCGCCGCATCGCCCGCGACGGTGCTCGTTACTTCGGCCCGTACACGAGCGCGCAGTCGCTGCGCAGCACGGTCAAGTCGCTGCGCACCATCTTCCCGTTCCGCAAGCCGGTTGCGACTCCTCCGTGAACGACTTGAATTTCGTCGTTATCAGTGCCTGTATAACCTCCCTGCACATCGTACTGGAACGCTATACTGCTTTCCTGCGCTATGGACAGCAGGCGCTGGGCAATACGCCCGTTCACAAATCCGCCCAGTGTAATGGCAGGGCCACCGCCCAATTTGACATCCCCCAACCGCTGCCTGGAAGTGTGCGGATTATCTGATGCGAATGTGACATCAACAGTGAGGGCGATATCTGGGTGAACGGTATACGCGCTGGTATGTGCCCCACGCGTGCCGACTTCCTCCTGCACCGCTGAGACGCAGTACACGGCCGCCTTCAGGCGCTCGCGCTGGCTGTGGATGCGCTGCATCGCTCCGATAATCGAGCAGAGCCCTGCCTTATCATCCAGCGCGCGCGATACGACAAGGTCATCGCGCAGTACCTCGAGGCCCGCGGCTCGTGTCGCGGGCGTACCGAGCGGCACGAGCCGCGCGGCCTCCTCGCCGCTTGTCGCTCCAATATCAATCCACAAATCGTAGTATTTAGGCGCCCGTCCGCGCTCATCAGGATCGGTCAGATGAACCGGCTGGCAGCCGATAACGCCCGGGATGGGTCCCGCGGGTGTGTGCAGCACGACGCGGCTGCCAGGCAGTGTGCTCGTATCGAAGCCCCCTATTGGCGCGAAGGAGAGAAAGCCCTGCTCGTCGATGTAGCGAATGATGAAGCCGATCTCGTCGCAATGTGCGGTGAGCATCACGCGCGGCCTGCCCGCCGGGTTAAGGGCAGCAATCACATTCCCATGTATATCGGTGCTTACTTCGTCCGCGTACTGCCCTAGCTCATCGCGCACCACTTTCTGGATGGCCAACTCGAAACCTGATGGGCTTGGGCTATCTATCAGGCGTTGTAATAGCAGCTTCGTTGCCGTACTCATACTTCGCTCCTTTATTTCATGCACCTTTCCCGCGTATGTCTTTAGTAAAAATACGAAGGGCGACCACAAGGGTTGCTACCCCTGCCAGTCGCCCTAAACTCTGATCAGTTTCTTCGATGGCATCCGCGAGGGTGCCATTAGCGCACAAATTGTTTCAACACCTCGTCAACGCCAGGATGCGTGCGGTTGAGGCGCAGATCTTCAGCCCCCGAAGAGTCGGTCTGTAAAAGCAGGATGCCCTGCTGGACGCACAGATTCAGCAGTTCGCGCGCCGATTCGCGCGTCAGGCGGCCGCGGAAACGATTCTTCGGATTCAAGGGATCACCGATGAAATTGGATACCCCGATGATTGTACGCCAGGACCAGTTGCGATCAATGTAGTCCAGAAATTGCAAGAATTGTGGGTCTAACACGTCCATCGGGTAGGCGCCAGATGGCGGATAGGGTGATGCCGGCACTCCCACCATATTCGGATTTATAGCGGGCATACTGCCTGTGTTACCAGACATCGAGAGCGGCCCTGACGGTGAATACGCGCTATAGCCTGCCTCAGATGCAGACCCTCCCCCCGGTATCAATGGCACAAACTGGTTCGCGCTGCTTATAAGGTCCCGGCTGACGGTTCCTGGAATTCCAACAACAATAACGGTTTTGTTCAAACGTAGTTTCAAACGGGCGCTGATTCGGGTGAAGTCTTTATCGCCGGTCATCAAAACGAACGTAGAAATACTAGGACGATCAAAAACAGTTTCAATAATATCCATCAGCATATTCAGGTCGACGGTGCTTTGCACTACTGTACTTTGTACGATGGTGCTTGATCCCCCTGCGTTCCCTGCGCTCACGGCCGGTAAATGGCCGGTATTTCCAGTATGCACTCCAGGCGCACCGGGATAGTTTAAGGGACCGGTGTTACTGGTAGGGGCGGGCTGTGTATACTGAGCGTACTGATTGGGCAAGCTCTGAAATTGGCGGGACGGTTCGCGCTGCGAGTAGTCTGGCAGGTAGCTTTCGCCCGTTATCGACTCATCTTCTTCGAGTACATCTTCATCTGTACCAGGCGCTCTTGCCTCATCGGAGTAGCCAGCCCAATCGCTGCCTCCCTGCGGCGTAATTGCCGGTAACGGTCCAGAATTGCCGAGGGGACCGGATGGCCACTGGCGGCCGGGGACCGACGCGAGTGGGCCTGAGCCTTGCTCCGTTACCAGGCCGGGAGAGCCCAGCGAACCCGTTGGCGAACCACCAGGCGGGTAATGCACCGTTCCCATTCGGATACGATCTCGCTGCTTGGCGGGGCAATCAACCCGGTCGATCATTGCCGCCGTCAGACTTCCCTTGAAGGGCTCTGGTTGACGAGACCAGTCCGCATAAGCGCGTGCCACCATCACTGTTCCGTAGCGCCGCGCCACGGCAATCAATTCCTGGGGATCCGGCTCTCGCCTCTGAATATTCAGCATACTATATCGGATGTTCTCAAAATCGATGAATAGAGCTATTTCTTCGGGCACTTTCTTCTCCTCTCAATAGGGAGAAACCGCGCAGCCAGGATAGATATAATTGTTCATGTGCATTCAGGCGATCGTGGCTTTGTGCCTCTCCTGCTTTCCTATTAGCTATGAGCATATCATACTTTCCCGGTAAAGTCGAGTGGGACCTGCGCTTTACTTTAGGTTTCTACTGTGATATAGTCTTCCTTAAGATAAGTGGATACATCTTGGTCATTGCGATAGAGTAATACTATGGAGCTACCAACAGCATCGCACCTCCTCAATACTGAGATCGACAATACAGTCTGCCCTGTTGCTCGAACCGCAAAAATCATCAGCGGCAAGTGGACCCTGCTTATTATCCGCGATTTAGCCTCAGGTGTCAAACGCTTCAACCAGCTCGAACGCTCCCTCCAGGGTATCAGTCCTAAAACCCTTTCCGAGCGCCTGCGCTCGTTGGAAGATCAAGGAGTTATCGTTCGCCAGACTTTCGCTGAAGTTCCTCCACGCGTCGAATATTCGTTAACCGCCAAGGGTCGTGACCTGGTTGAGGTAGTCGAGTGTATGCGCTGTTACGGTAATCATTGGCTGTGCGACGCTGCCGACTAAATACGTTTCGTCTCCTCTTCCCCTGGACTGGACCGCGTGCCTCCTCACCTCGCAATACAAAGAAAGAAAAACCGGGGTAGCCCCCGGTTCCTTACTAGCTAGCTTAGAACTTCCCTGCGGCGTAAGCAAGCATCACACCCCTGACGCTCACTTTTAACGCAAGGCTCCTACAAGTTCGCGCTTATGTTCAGCCAGGAAACGATGAAGCGTGCCTTCTACCTCGCTCACAACGTGCTCGTCCTGCGTCTCAACTGCATCTCCCGACCGACTCACCAGGTCGTAGAGGCTCGCTATGTCGTAGCGCAACTGTACCGCAAGACGCCCATCGCTGTTGAATCCCTCGACGAAGAGACCATCCTCTTCCTCGTGGATGGCGATACTCTTGACGCCGACTTGATCCAGCACCTGGCCTATGGCATGCAGAATGCTCGCGTAACTAAAAGTGGCCCGCATTGAACCCTCCCATAAATTTGGAGTTAGACAACCATTGTACTTTGAATTTGACTGCACTGTCGCTTGGAAATACAGTACTTACGGCACATGCTCGTGTAAAGTGTGTATTACACCGTAACAAGTTTACCATATCGTTTCAGCGAACGTCAAGGTTTCTGAACTTCCCAACTTCCGCTTAGCGCCTGACGGGGCCAGACGTTAAACCTGTTGGGGTTGTCCAGGGGCCGCCGGCATGAACTACCGGCGTCGAACCCGTCTGTTCGCGGCCAGGCGCGCTGAGTATCTCGATCGCCTTCAACCTCCAGAAGCGCGCGCTGGCCGGACGTTTTAAGCTCAGATATTCCGCCAGCTCCTCATCTGTCAGGCGTGGGTTTGCTTTCAGCGCCTCGATGGTCATCTGAAGCTTATCCTGGCTGCCGTCAACCGCTATGCCCTGAAACTGGGAGCCGGCAGTATTTATCACCGGCGTATCCCGCTTCTCTTGCGTTACGACCTCATCGCGCTCGATCGCCACTACCTGCCCGGTGATGGGTCGATTCGTCTCGCTTGCTTCACTCAACTCCACATCCTGGCTCATTGACGACTCGGCCTCCACCGGCGCCACGCGCGCCACGTTCGTGATGCTCAGCAGGTTGGCGGGGTTGAAACGAGCGCCGCTCATCAGCGCCTTGCGTAACGTCGAGATCGGCAGGCTCGTCTGTTTCGCAAGCTCCGCCAGCGCGTTCAACTGCTGTGCCTTCTCCTGCTTCTCCTCCGCGGCTGTCTCAGAGATCGTCTCCGCCATCATGGTATATACGATACCCAGCAAGGGGAATGCGCTCGCCATGAACGGAAAAATGCTCGTCAACCACGGCGCCGTCGTTTCAGCCGAGCTCAACATCGTCGGACTGTGAAACTGCTTCGCGTATGCCCAGTTCACCGCCCACGAGAACACCGTACACATCACTATCAGCAGCCAGTGCTGCCAGACTGCCTTGGGTGTGCGGTAGCGCCGGTATCGTTGAAATGCTGTCCAGGAAAGCAAATAGACCGTCACATCGATACTAATAGCAATTGCATAACTCACTGTCCACCACCAGATACCCTCCGGCCCCTGCGATGGCTCGAAGGACGCAAAGAAATATGCCACATGTGGAATAGAGGCCGCGAGAAACACGGCGAAAGCGATCCAGAAGAAATACTTCATAGCTTGACGGCCTTCCCTCTTCTTTACAAACAAAGTCACACCCTGTGCGATCGCACATGTGAAGCATACTGAACGATACAATCGTTCGTCAATCTTGTTCTTTATGTTAGTACATTCTGGCTAATGAAGCGCCCGCGCTAAAATTGCTTGCGGAATCAGTTGACAACATTAGCAAAATATGGCATTATACCGTGGCGTTCAGCAATCAGCACATTGACAACCGAATAACGAATAATTACTTCAATTTTGCCGAGGGCAGAAGAAAATTTAACGAGTAGAAGAGAAACAGAGGCAGCTTGTCGGTCTGTGACCGGTGGCATTCCTCCCGTGGCCGCAAGGCCGCTACGGAGCACGAGCCAAGAGCAGCACAGACAAGCGAAAGAGAGTACGAGGAGGATGCCCAGGCGCTGAAGGCCGAGGAAGGACGCGGAGACCGGCGAAACGTGCAAGGGGAGCTGCATACGAGCGAGGAGCCTTGCGAATCCGAATGGGGCAACCCGCCTGGGGTGATGCCCAGGCATCCCGTGCTGAATATATAGGTACGGGAGGGGCCGGCGGTGAACTGAAACATCTCAGTAGCCGCACGACAAGAAATCAACACGAGATTCCCCAAGTAGTGGCGAGCGAACGGGGAGCAGCCCAAACCAGCCCGTCTTCGGACGGGTTGGGGTTGTAGGACCAACCGTAGGGGGCCGAGGCGTGCAAGCCGAAGGGACTGGAACGTCCCGTCAGAGCGGGTGAGAACCCCGTAGGCAGAGCCAGACGCCGCGACTCCGGTTGGCACCTGAGTACCACGAACCCCGGTGAGTTTGTGGGAAGCGGGGGGGACCACCCTCCAAGGCTCAAGACCTTCAGCGACCGCTAGTGGACCAGTACCGTGAGGGAAAGGTGAAAAGCACCCCGCAAGGGGGATGAAACAGACCCTGAAACCACGTACTCCCCAGCCGCCAGAGGCCACTCCTGCACAGCGCAGGCAAGGGTTGATGGCGTGCCTTTTGTAGAATGATCCGGCGAGTGCATCGGTGTTGCCTGGTTAACCCCTGGAGAGAGGGGGGGAGCCGCAGGGAAACCGAGTGTCAAGAGCGCGTCCGAAAAGAGTAGCGCCGATGCGACCCGAAACCACGTGAGCTATCCATGGCCAGAGTGAAGCGCCTGTGACAGGGCGTCGAGGCTCGCACCCACCTGTGTTGCAAAACAGGGGGAGGAGCTGTGGATAGGGGTGAAATGCCAACCGAACGTGGAGATAGCTGGTTCTCCCCGAAATGTATTGAGGTACAGCCACCCGCAAGACGGCCTGCTGGAGGTAGAGCGCTGCATGGGCAAGGGGCCAAGCGCTGGTTACCGCGTTCACGCAAACTTCCAATGCCAGCAGCGCAAGCGCGGGTGAGTGAGACGGCGGGGGCTAACCTTCGTCGTCGAGAGGGAAACAACCCAGACCACCAGCTAAGGCCTCCAAGTTCCTGCTTAGTGTTCAAGGGGGTGCGTGTGCCCAAACAGCCAGGATGTTGGCTTAGAAGCAGCCATCATTGAAAGAGTGCGTAATAGCTCACTGGTCGAGTGCGCGTGCACCGACAACGTAGCGAGGCTCAAGCAGGACGCCGAAGCTGTGGATCCCGTCGCTTGCCTACTGCAAGCGGGGGATGGTAGGGGAGCGTTGTGAGCAGCCGTGAAGCCGGACCGCAAGGACCGGTGGAGCGCTCACAAGTGCGAATGCCGGAATGAGTAGCGTCATGGGGGTGCGAACCCCCCACACCGAATGCCTGAGGGTTCCTGGGCACCGTCAGTCGTCCCAGGGTAAGGCGGGACCTAAGCCGAGGACGTCATAGTCGTAGGCGATGGCAAGCAGGTCGGAGATTCCTGCGCCAGAGCTGGTCGTGATCGAGCGAAGCGGGGACGCGGTAGGGAACATGGACCCCTCGAATGGACAGGAGGGGCTGCCAGCCGGGAGCGCGTCACAGAGGTAAAGCCCTGTGACACGAGGCGTGACCGCTGGCACGAGTCTGCGCAAGCAGGCGGAAGCCATGCGCCCCCAAGCCGCCCAGAAAAGCCGCTAGCCAGACCGCGCTCTGCCCGTACCGCATACCGACACTGGTAGGCAGGGAGAACGCTCCTAAGGTGGACGAGCCCACCTCTGTTAAGGAACTCGGCAAATTGACCCCGTACCTTTGGAAGAAGGGGGGCCCTGGTAGCTTCTCTCTGCGCGAGTAGAGCGGGGTGAGAGGGCGGCACACAATCGGCTCAAGCGACTGTTTACCAAAAACACAGGTCTCTGCCAACGCGCAAGCGGACGTATAGGGGCTGACTCCTGCCCAGTGCCGGAAGGTCAAGCGGACTTGTGAGCGTAGCGAGGAAGCGAAGCCCCGGTGAACGGCGGCCGTAACTATAACGGTCCTAAGGTAGCGAAATTCCTTGTCGGGTAAGTTCCGACCCGCACGAAGGGAGTAACGACTTGAGCACTGTCTCAACAGAGGGCTCGGCGAAATTGAAGTACCCGTGAAGATACGGGTTTCCCACGACAGGACAAAAAGACCCCGTGGAGCTTTACTACAGCCTGGTCTGGCGGTTAGGCGCGGCATGCGTAGCATAGGTGGGAGCCACAGAACGCTCGGTTGTGGCCGGGCGGGAGGCGCAAGCTGAAATACCACTCTTGCCGTGTTTGGCAGCTCAGGTCGTACCGTCTATCCGGTCGACCGAGAGGGCCAGGTGGGTAGTTTGACTGGGGCGGTCGCCTCCCAAAGCGTAACGGAGGCGCCCAAGGGTTCCCTCCGGGTGGATGGACATCACCCTCGAAGAGTGTAAAGGCACAAGGGAGCTTGACTGCGAGGCAAACGAGCCGAGCAGGGACGAAAGTCGGGCTTAGTGATCCCACCGTACCGAGTGGAAGGGCGGTGGCGCAACGGATAAAAGCTACCCCGGGGATAACAGGCTGATCTTGCCCAAGAGTTCACATCGACGGCAAGGTTTGGCACCTCGATGTCGGCTCGGCGCATCCTGGGGCTGGAGTAGGTCCCAAGGGTTGGGCTGTTCGCCCATGAAAGCGTCACGCGAGCTGGGTTCAGAACGTCGCGAGACAGTTCGGTCTCTATCCGTCGTGGGCGTGGGAAGATGGAGGGGAGTCAGCTCCAGTACGAGAGGACCGAGCTGGCTGGACCGCTGGTGCACCAGTTGGCCTGCCTGGGCCACCGCTGGGTAGCTACGTCCAGAAGGGAGAAGCGCTGAAAGCATCTAAGCGCGAAGCCGCCCCCAGGATGAGTCTTCCCATCCTGCTTTCGAGAGGATGAAGATCCCAAGTAGACCACTTGGTTGATAGAGCGCGGGTGCTCCCCGGGTAACCGGTGCAGCCCAGCGCCCCTAATGATCCAACGGCTTGTTTGCTGCTTCTGTCTCGTGTGACTTCCGCAGATGGCTTGCCATCGGGATGAAACACGGCACGAAGACGAGAAGCTGGCTCTGTTTCCTCACTGGTTGGAGGATCGACTGGTCTCGGCAAAATTGAGGTAATTATTCGTAGCGGTTGGAGGCGCAATATCATGTATTGCGCCTTTTTGTTTGCCTTGAACAATCATCTAACGCAATGGACAGGTATGCGGGTCTCTACGGACGAAGGCTGCTCAACGCACAGCGTATCTCCTGCCGGACTTCTTCATGCTCTTCACCTGGCAAGGCATCCTCCAGCGCGCGCGTTGCCTCGGCGCCTCCAATGCGGCCCAGCGCCCAGGCGGCGTGGCCGCGCACCAGCGGCTCCGCGTCATGCAGCGCGCCGGTCAGGGCGGGTATCGCCTGCGCGTCGCCGATGTTGCCAAGCGCCACGCATACGTTGCGCAGCAGTCCGCGCCGCTTAGTGCGCCGGATGGGGCTGTGCCGGAAGCGCTCGCGGAATTCTTCTTCGGTCAATGCCAGCAAAGGTATCAATTCGGGGCTGCTGCCGGTACCCGCGCGTGGTCGCAGCGCCGCGCGCGGCTGCAACTGGATCGGCTGCGACGAAGCGGAGGCAACCTTTCCATCCTGGCGCAGCCCTAGCCGTCGCTCCGCCACGATATTGACGGGACAGACCTGCTGGCAAATATCGCAGCCAAAGATCAGGTTGCCCATCAAGGGGCGTAATTCCAGTGGGATACTGCCGCGCAGCTCGATCGTGAGGTACGATATGCAGCGCGTGTTGTCGAGCACATAGGGCGCTGGCAGGGCACCCGTCGGGCAGGCGCGCAGGCAGATATCGCACCGGCCGCAACTGGCCTTTGATGGCACGTCATACTGGCTGCCGTCCTCGCCACCCAACGGCAGATTCGTCACGATCTCCGCCAGGAAGACCCATGATCCCCAGCCGTGCGTCAGGATATTCGTATTTTTCCCGTACCAGCCCAGCCCGGCGCGCTGCGCAACCGCGCGGTCAACCATGCGACCCGTATCGACGAACAGGCGTGTCTCCACCTCCGGCACCTCGTCGCGCGCGTATTCGCGCAGCCACGCCGCGAATTGTTGCAGTTTGGGCTTGATGATCTCGTGGTAATCGTCGCCCCAGGCATAACGCGAGATACGGCCGCGCGGGACGCCATCTTCTCGCTCATCGGGCTGCTCGGTCAGATAGAACATCGCCAGCGCGATGATGGAACGCGCCTCGGGCAGCAGCGCGTCGGGATGGCAGGAGACGCTGGCCCGTTCGGCGGTAAACCAGGGGAGACCATCCATCAGGCCCCGCTCGATGCGCTCCTGAACCACGCGCTCAGTCTCCGGGAAGGCGTTTGCGCCGGTGACGCGCGCCAGGTCGAAGCCGAGCGAGTAAGCATATTCTTTGATCGTCGTAACGTTGAGCATAGCTTAATTGGTAATGTCCCTCACCCTGTTCAGCCACCAAGCCAGCCCGCTGAACAGGACAAAGTACACAGCAATCACAATCATGGCATGCACCGTACCAATAGAAGCACTGGAAGACCCGAAAAGGTACGAGCTCTGATCTTGCTCCAGAGCGCCAAAGTTGTTGATGATGAAATAATCCGGGATGGCTTTCAAGAGGTCGCCAAGCGGCCCGCGAATGATGCCGCCGATCAAGGCCAGCAGGCTGCCGAGGATAGGCTCGCCGATGAACCAGCTAAATGCCCCGACCACACCGGCCACGGTCGAGCGCCCCAGGACGCCGAAGGAGAGCGCGATTACCCCGTACATCGACCAGTTCAAAATGGCGATCAACAGGTAGAGCAGCGCGTGTCCCAGCCAGCTCGCGCTGAAGAAGTCACCTGTTTGGGGAAAGCCGCTGAGGGGATTGAATACCTGCCCGATCAGCACGCCCAGGCCCACCATCAGCAGCAGGCCGGTGAAGGCGATGAAGATGAGTGCGCCCAGCCTGGCGAGCAAAAATTGCGTGCGAGCCGGCCCGCGTGCATAGAGCAGGCGGATCGTGCCGATGTTGTAATCGCCTCCCACTATTGTGCCGATCACGATGATGAGCAGCGCCGTCCCGACGATCAGCGCGAATTGCACCGCGATATTCAGCGACGTTGGCAGGCGCAGGGGAAGCGACGTGTTTTGCACGACTAAGCGGCGCATCTGCTCGAGCTGAGCCGTGGTGAGTACCGGGCACCCTGCCGGCGGCTGGCCTGGCTGCGCATTGCCGCTTGTGATCGACTGGCATTGCGGCTGATAACTTTCTAAGGGAGTATTGATTGTGACAACCGTTCCTATGGCGACGAGCACGAATGGGATAATCGCCAGCGCTGCCGCGATGCTGCCCACAGCTTTGGAGAGAGCGCGGCGGCGAAGTTTGAATAGCTCCATGCCGACCAGCCGCAGGACGACGGGTAGATATCCCTGTCGCCCCATCACGATGGTATAGTTGCTCGATGAAAGTGACGATCGATCATCAGGATTCGCGGGCGGTGAAATGTTCATACGCGCATGCCCTTTCCATAGTCGGGTGATGGCGCGGTAAGTTGCAGGAACACCTCTTCCAGGCTGCCCTCGTAGGGGTGCAGCTCGGCCGCGAACAGATCCCGGCGCGCCAGCAGCGCGTTGATCTCCGCCGATCGCGCTTTTGGCGCGTCGATGCGCAACGCGGGTCGTCCGTTTCCATTCATCTCGACTTGCATGGCGCCTATCCAGCCCGCGCCTCGCTCCCTGGCCTCTTGCAGCGCGTCCATGGCCTGCTGCGTCTCTTCCAGGCTCTGCAGGCGCACCAGCACCTGCTCTTTGCCGCGCATCAGCTCATCCACGTTGCCCTGCTTGATAAGGTTGCCGCGCTGTAGAATAGCGACGCGGTTGCAGACCTGCTGCACCTCGTTCAGCAAATGGCTTGAGAGAAAGATGGTTTTGCCAAGCGCTGCCAGGCGCGTGATGAGCTGGCGGATATCCACCATGCCGGCGGGGTCCAGCCCGTTCGTTGGCTCATCCAACAGCACAAGCTCCGGGTCGGTCAGCAGCGCGGCCGCGATGCCGAGGCGCTGCTTCATGCCGAGCGAATATTTGCGATAGTGCAGCTTCGGGTGCGCCCGCAGATCGACCAGTTCAAGCAGTTCATCGATGCGGCGCGCATTGGCCTTGCCGGAAACCATACCGGAGGCGGCCGCGACCACCAGCAGATTATCTTTTCCCGAGAGATACGGATAAAAGACGGGCGTTTCCACGATAGCCCCCACGCGCGCCAGAATAGCAGGCATCTGGTATGCGCGTATCCATGCCGAACACCACCACGCGCCCGGCTGTTGGACGGATCAACCCCAGCAGCATGCGAATGGTCGTCGTTTTCCCGGAGCCGTTCGGTCCAAGAAACCCGAAGACATCACCGCGCATCACTTCCAGGTGCAAGTCATTGACCGCGACAAGCTTCCCAAAGGCTTTCGTCAGCCTGCTGGTGCTGAGCACGCAATCAGTTCCAGGCATAACTTCTCTATATTCATCCAATATCAACCACCTTCGTTCATTGTATCTTCATTAGTGATACGTTCAAGCACGTGACAAGTATATCACGCCTGTTAAGCGGCTGATTGCGCCCACGACCCTACCTTCAGGCAAAGTTCAACTGAAAGGTCCAGCCCGGATGAAAGTAGGGGCCGATTTATCGTGCCCACCGCCGATTGATCGGCGCGAATCCTCATCATCGATCTGAGCGGCCGGAACCAATGATGAACGTGACCGATCATAGTCGGCTCTATCATCGCGAGCATCCTTCTCCTCATGTCATCCTGAGCGCAGCGAAGGATCTCACCGCCGCTTGCTATAAACCCTTCACTTCCTTCAGAGTGGCATAGCGTCACTATTCATGAAGATGAACGAATGAAAGAAACAGTTGCGACCCTTGAAGAAGGGACATGTAAAAAAATATTGACCTATACTCATCGACTTGTTATACTCTGCAAGGATTTGATCCACTCTGCAATTCTATTGGAAGAAACTATCAGAAATACGTTTTCCTACAGTATAAGGAACATCGCGCGTTCCCTTTCTGAAACGTCGCTCAATTGATTTCGTGGCAAGAGGAAGGAAACACCCTGCATGGAACTAGTCCTCACCCGCCAGACCGCCAGACGCCAGCCAGGTTGCCGTCACCTGCGACGGCCAGCCCTCCCATACATTCGACGTGGGCACGCTCTTTCCCAACGACCAGCAACGAGCCGCCTCACCCGCTCGAAGACCCCGTGGCTTACGGCAAAGCTGTCTATGCCGCGCTCTTCCCGCCCGCAACACCGGCACGCCACAAGCTCGAATCCGCGCCCGAACGTCATCCTGCTCGTCACCTCCGACAACGACCTCGACGCCGTCCCCTGGGAATATGCCTATGGCGCCTATGGCCCATCTGATCTATCAGAATGCTGCCGGTTCAGGAGGCTTTCTCGTCCTTGAATGCCACTTCGTGCGCGGCCTGCCCGCCGAACAGCGCATCGCTCCTCCACAGCTGGAGCAGCAGCCCGCACATCATCGCCATTCCCTCCAATCCGCTCAGCCCGGCCTTAGAGCCGCTCAACATCGATGGCGAATGGCTGCGCTTGCGCGAGGCTCTCCAGGACAAAACCCTCCAGGATTACGCTATCACCCTCGAACGCACGCGCCCACCCACGCTTAGAGCGCCTCGGCCTGCTGGTCGCCAACCAGCAGCAGCGCATCGTGCATTTCATGGGTCACGGCGGCCAGGACGACAAAGAGGGCGCCATCCTCTGCTTCGAGAAGGACAACGGCGACCTCGATGTGGTGACGGCCAGAGACTTCACGCGCCAGGTGCGCGGCGCCGTCTTCCTGGTCACGCTCAACGCCTGTGCCAGCGCCACCCCCGGCGAGAACCCACTTCAGCAATCTCGCGGCCGCCCTGGTACGCCAGAAAACGCCCTACGCGCTCGGCATGCGCTTCAGCATCCCCGACGACGATGCCCTGACCTTCTCGCGCACCTTCTACAGCTACCTGGTGCGCGGCTCCTCCGTCGAAGAGGCCGTCTACCGCGTACGCCTCGCCCTCGCCCGCAATCAGCATCGCCCCTGGATGGTCGGCATGCCCGTGCTCTATACTGCGCTCTCCGCGCCCGCCGCCGGCTTCCCCTCCATCCAAGGCACGCCTAGCATCGAAGAGCACCAGCCGCGTATCGAGGTGACCGCCCTGCCGCGCGCGGAAGGCATCTTTCAAGGCCGCGCCGACGACTTCAAAGCCCTCGGCGACGCGCTCACCGGCGATACACGCCGCCGCATCGTCACCATTCACGGCGGCGGTGGCCAGGGCAAGACCGCGCTGGCCCGCGAAGCCGTCGAGCGCTTCGCCTACGCCTGGCCGGGAGGTGTCTGGGCCACTACCTTAGAGAACCTGCCCACGCCGCGAAGTCTTCGTGAACGACCTCGCCCGCTTCCTGGGCATCACTCCCGATCCTGCCGCCGATCCCTCCCAGCTCGAACGGCAGGTGCTCTCACACCTCGGCCAGCGCCGCACCCTGCATCGTCCTTGACAACGCAGAAACCCTGGTCGACGCGGTGGAGAAGCAGCGCAATGCTTCAGCCATCCACCTCGCCGAATTCCTCAAGCAATTGCCCGGCCCAACCGTGAGCCTGCTCGTCACCTCGCGCGTCCAGCTCGGCTGGCCCGAAGAAGCCTCCCTCGAACTGGGCGGCCTCTCCCCGGAAGAAGGCGCGGCCCTCTTCCGCCAGAGCGCTCCGCAGCGTCAGCGAAGCCATCGATCTCGCCCTGGCCCAGCAGCTCAGCCAGCGTATCGATGGCCACCCCCTGAGCCTGCGCCTCTTAGGTGGAGCCTTCAACGCCAGCGCTACTCCCCTGCCAGCCTTTCTCGAGGAATACGAAGTGCAACTGGTCAAAGCCGAAAACAAATACGTCGGCGAGCAGCACCGCCAGCGCACCCTCTACGCCAGCATCGAAACCAGCGTGCGCTACCTCGACGAAGACCATCGCCATCTCCTGAGCGGCCTCTGGCTCTTCCACGCCCCATTTTTGCCCGAGACAGCCGTAGAAATCTTCGATCCGCAGGCAGAAAACGCTGACGAAGGAATGGAGAATGAAGGCCAACGCTCCCCAATCTATGACCGCCTACATACTCTCTGGCGGCGCAGCCTGTTGAATCGTGAAACCATCACAGTGCGTGAGGGAACATGGCTGTTCTATCGCCTCCCTCCAACTATGCGCCCATACATTGAACAATACCTTGCCCCTTCTGCCGAACGTGCAAGTCTGCTGGCACGTTTTGGAGCAGCATACGACCAGCTTGTTCGCTTTCTCTATCGAGAACTTGATCGGGGCGGCATTGCAGCCGCTCTGGCGCTCCTGCTTCGTGAGGATATCGAGCAGGGAGCTTCCTACGTGACAGGTGTGGAGCAAGGCTACTACTGGCTGCGCTGGGGCTGGATACTGCAACGCCTGGGTTTTAGAACAAGTGGATTGGAGCTGACAGAACAGGCCCTGCAGGTTGGACAGGAACAAGACCAGAGACTGAAGCTAGAAGCGCTCAACAACATGGCAGAGGTATATCGGCAAACCGGTCAGCCGCAGCAGTCCCTTAGGCTCTACGAACAAGCCTTGCCGCTCATGCGCGAGGTAGGCGATCGCGCCGGGGAAGCCACCACCCTCAACAACATGGCCTTGGTGTATCAGCAAACCGGTCAGCCGCAGCAGGCGCTCAAGCTCTACGAGCAAGCCTTACCGCTCAGGAGAGAGATGGGCAACCGCGCCGGGGAAGCCACCACCCTCAATGGTCTGGCCTATCTCTATCAGGATTTGAACCGCTATACGGAGGCTGAAAAGGCTTTCGAGCAATCTATTGTCCTTGAGCAGCAGACCTCTCATCGTGACGGTGAAATTGCGGGCTTATTTGGTCTGTCACTGTTGCTCTATCAACATCTGGATCGCCCCCAGGAAGCGATCACCCGCATGGAACAGGCCCTGGCTGTGCTGGTTGAGACTGGCTTACCTCAAGATGCCGCCGGGCATACGAAGGAACAATTGCAGCAATATCTCAATGCTATGCGCCAGGGAGTCAAGTTTGGTCAAGCCACGAATGCGCCAGCAACCATGCCCGACGCGCAGGTACAGCAGGTTATCACTAATACTATCGCTGTCATGACAGTAGCGCAGGATCACCGTGCTGAGTGGCGCGAGAATATACAGGAAGTGCTGCAGCAAGCGCAACAACGAGGAATCAAACGAGATATAGACTTTTTCTCTACCCTTCTCGACATCCTTGATGGAAAATCACCTACCCTTCCTGACGATCATCCATATGCTCAAGCCATCGCCTCTATTCAAGAGGGCATTGACGCAGGCGGCCCCAAGATAGCCAGTATTCCTGATGAAACCATCGAGTCCGTGAGCGAGTTCGTCAACGCTGAAAACTGGGAAGCCAAACGTCATTTCGTAGAAACGCAACAGGCGCTCCTCTTCCAGCCAGAAGTGGAAACTCTCTTCGAGCAGAACATCGCACATGCTCAGGCTAGCGGAGATCAGCGTGCTGTGAACCTGCTAGAACTCCACCTCTCCATTTTAAATGACTGTAAGGCTAATGGCATTGAAGCCGCATTTGAGCAAATCGAGGCAGCACGACAGGCGGCAGAACAACTCACCGATCTGCCATTTGATGTTGAACTGATCCCTCGTAGCATCGAGGCACTGACAGGTGGCCCGCAGGAGAAAATGCAGCATATGCAGTATCTGTCAGCACAGGCCGCAAAGGCAAGCGACGAGGGAACAAAAGCCCTTATCAACACTATCCAGCTTGCCCTGTTCAGTAGCTCGCTTGCCGGGCTTGGCCAAAATCTGGAGGGTATGTATCGCCAGGCATGGGACACCATCGTTGCAGGAGTTGAACAAGCAGGAGGCACAGTATCATGACTACCATCTTCGTTTCGCATGCGCAGGCGGATGCCAGTTGCGCTGAAACCATTTGCCGGGGCCTTGAGGCCGGAGGCTATGCCGTCTTTCGCGAGCCGGGCTATCCGGGCCCAGGCGAGGCTTCCTATCCTCACATGATCGAGAATGCCATCCTGGGCAGCGCCGCCCTCGTCCTGGTGTGGAGCAGCGCGGCCTCGCGGGAAGCATGGGTAGAGCGGCACATCCATTTCGCTCAGCGCCTGCACAAGCTCATTCTCCCCGTTGCGCTTGACGGCACGCCGCTCCCCAACACGCTGATTGTAGAGCATGTCATTCCTTGCCAGCCACCCTGCGACGACGCGGCTGCGCAACTGCTGCCTCATCTCACGCAGCTAGACAGCATCGCGCCGCTTATCAAGCTCTCCGAGGAGGCCGCCAACGATCGCATTCTATCTCGCAAAGAAGCCATCGAGCAGGCGGATGGGATGCTCCAGCGGAGCGAGCATCGTGACGAGGTGCTGGCCATCCTGGAATACCTGGCGAAGAACGACCTGATGATGGGCGGGCGTGATAAGGCACAGGAAGCGCTGGAGGCTGATTCGAAGAGGGCTGCGCCTGTGCTGCAACCGCCGTACTTGAAACTTGGCGATCCCCACGACATTTTTGGCGCGAGGTGTAAAAATGGCCATGTCACCTACTTTAATAAGCGGCGAGCCTGTTCCGACAGGTCGGGCGTAGTACGCGATCGCGCCGGCAAACAACTGAACGAACTTCATCTCAAATGTGGAACATGCGGCGACGTAATGGCCGTTCTCATCGATTGTGAGGGTTACTGATGAGCGATCAACAACAACAAATTATCCCCCCTATTATCGACGCGCAGGAGCCGTCAGAAGAGGGTATGCGCGTCAATGCCGCCTTCGATGAGCTTGAGACGAAGCAGCTCGAAACCCTCGACGAGTCGGGGAAAAGTATCATCGAACGCATCGCGACCTTTCTCGGCGTGCTGTTCGGCATCTCGATCCTGAGTAACAACTTCCCGCCGCCGTACCTGAAAGGGAACTTTGCCGCCAAAACCATGATCTTCATCACGCTGATCTGCTTCCTGCTGGCCATCGGCGCGGGCATCTGGGCCACGCAGGTGCGCTACTACTCGCGCTACACCCACAACGTCACCAGGTCGGCCCAGCAACTGCAGGGCATCATCCGGCATAAAGTGACCTGGCTCAGGATCGCCAATCTGCTTTTCGCCCTTGGCACAATAGGCCTGGCAGGCCTATTGATCGTCATCATCTGGAATTTGTAAAGAAATGTAGTGGCATCCCTCGCGGATGCCATCCTGCCGGAACGCCTACTCCCGAGCGGGGCAGCCTGGCACCCGCGAGGGATGCCACTACATTTCGCATAGCAATGCGATAGATAGGAACAAGCCATGCCCGAACTACACCTCACCCGCACCGGCGATACGCTAGCCATCACGCTCGGCGAACACAGCGTCACCATCCCCTTCGCCGATGTTGCGTTGCAAATAAACACATGGGAGCGCATCTACAAGGACGCTGTAGCCTACGGTCGTGCGCTCTTCGACAACGCCTTCCGCGATGAGCAGTTGCGCGTACGGCTCTCCGGCCTGCCTGCCAACGAACGCCTGTTGCTGGTGGCTGATGACCCGGTTGTTGCCGCCATCCCCTGGGAATACCTGCGCGACCAGGACGGCAAGCTGCTCGCCTCGCGCCTCAACTTCGTGCGTGGCATCCCCGAAGCTGAGCGGCGCGACAGCTTCACCTTCGCTGCCCCGCTGGAAATCGTGGCCATTCCCGTCTCGCCCATCGACGAAAAGCGCGTGCTGAACGTCGAACGCGAGTGGAAAGACCTGGTGGAGGCAGTCAGCACCGGCGCGCCTGCCGAGGCGCTCACCGTGAAGCGTGTGCGCCCGCCCACAAAAAGCGATATGGCGGGCGCGCTCAACCGCCGCGCGACCTCCATCGTCCACTTCATGGGGCACAGCGCCAGCCGCGATGGGAAAGCCTGGCTCGTCTTCGAAGACGCGCGCGCCAGTTCGAACTGGGTGGATGCGGCCGACTTCGGCGATGCGCTGAACCCGCAGCGCGTCTTGCTGGTCGTGCTCAACAGTTGTCTTTCCGCTTACGTCGCCACTACGGAGTTCGGCAACATCGCCCGCTCGCTCGTGCGCCGCGGCTTCCCCTACGCGCTTAGCACGCAGTTCTTCCTGCCCGACGATGCCGCGCTGGTGCTGAGCAAGGCCCTCTATACCGCCCTCCTGCAAGGAGCCAGCGTCGAAGAGGCTGTCACGCAGGTCCGTCGCGCGCTGGAAGAGCCAGGAAAGTTGCCCAATCCCGCCTGGCTGGCCGGCATCCCTGTCTTTTACTCTGGCCTGCGCGCGCCCGCTCCTGCGCTTGAACTCCCGGCGGGCAAGCCCATCGTCCAGCCAGACCCCGGCCAGCTTGAGCAAACCACCGACCTCACCGCTCTGCCAAAGGCGGAGCACTTCGTCGGCCGCAGCCAGGAGATTCGCCAGGTGCTGGATGCCCTGCTTGCCCCACACGCGCGCGGCTTCGTCCTGCTGCACGGGCTGGGCGGCATCGGCAAGACTGCCACCGCGCGCGTCATCGCCGAGCGCGTCGGCTGGTCCTACCAGGATCGCGTGCTGGCCATCTCCTTCGAAACCTTCGCCAGTATGGACGGCACGAGTGAGCTGACGGTCAACGAGCAGTTCGCCGACCGCTTCTACAACCGCCTGGCCCGTTACTACGGCCTCGATCCCGCGCAGTACCCCGCTGCCATCGACCTGCAATCGGCCATTCTACAGCGCCGCGCGCACCAGCGCTCCCTGCTCGTCCTGGACAACATCGAAACCCTGATCGATGCGCAAAGGCGCGACCATCCCGCCGCCAGAGCGCTGGCCTCCTTCATCGCGCGCCTCAAGGAAGGCGACGGCGCCATCCTGCTCACCTCGCGCATCGTTCCGCCTGCCGATTGGGGCGACTGCAAAGTAATCTATGTTTCCGGCCTCTCGGACGAAGCCGGCGCCGATCTCTTCCTGGCGCTGCTCCCAAGCGAACGCGAGCACCTGGCCCCACCCGATGCTCGCATGGCCCTCAGCCAGCGCGTGCAGGGCCATCCCCTGAGCATCCGCCTGCTGGCCGGCCGCTTCGCCGACGAATCCACGACCGACCTGGCCACCTTCCTAGAGCAGATCGAAGCTGAGCTGGAGTCCGCCGAACAGCAGACCCCCTCCAGCCTGGAAGACCCCGACCGCCATCGCACGCTCTACGCCTGCATGGACTACAGCGTCAGGCGCCTCTCCCCCGAACAGCGCAAGGTGCTCGACGCCATCAGCCTCTTCCTTGCCCCCTTCCTTCCGCAGTCCGTTACCTATATCCTGGACGACAAGGAACAAACGCCCATCCTCCTGCAAAGCCTGGTGCGCCTGGGCCTGCTCACCGCCACCGTCAGAACCTTCCAGGAAGGCGAACTGCTCCTCCTGGAACTGCATCCGATGCTGCGCTGGTATATCCAGCATCATCTACCGGCACCTGATGCAACACTGCAAGAACGCTATGGGGAGGTGTATGGGCAACTGGCACAACAATCATACGAGACTCAAGGAGGATACGACCAAAGCTCGCTGATGCGCTACCTGGTGCGCCAGAGCTTGCCGGATTTTGAGGCGGCGTTGCAATATCTGCCACCTACAGGACGAAGTAGTTTAGCGTATCGTCTTGCTAAACTGTATGAGCGATTAGGGCAGAATCAACGTGCGCTGACGCTCTATGAGCAAGCTCTTGAATTAGATCAGGAGTTAGGCGATGAACGCGGCGTAGCGGTTACCCAAAGTGCCATGGCCGATGTGCTCAGTCAGCTAGGTAGGCCCCAAGAGGCGCTCGCGCTCTATGAGCAGTCCCTGCACACCAAACAGGAGTTAGGTGGGGTACACGAAGTGGCAATCACGCAAAGTGCCATGGCCAAAGTGCTCAGACAACTGGGCAAGTTACAGGAGGCCATAGCCCTCTATGAGCAGGTATTACGCACCAATCAAGAGCTGGAAGATGTTCAAGGAATTGCAGTGACACAAGCAAACCTCAGCCAGCTCTTACTTCAACAGGGTGAACATCGTCGCGCTCTAGTGATGGCCTGGGAGGCCTATACTGACCTGCACCAGAGCGGCTTCTCCCGTGACGCTCAGACTATGCAGCAGAATATTATCTCGATAAAGGGCCAGGTCCTCGGTCCTGCGCAGTTTGACGCCCTATGGCAACAGGTCATCAGCGAGGCTCAACCCGACTGGTTGCGTGATGTACAGGCAAATACCTCGTCGGCACAAGCTAAATATCAACAGAGCAACTGCGGGTGATTGTTGCGAATACGATTACCGTTATGACTGATGTGCCGGAAAAACGCGATGAATGGCGCGAGACGATAGCTGGGGCCTTGAAGCAGGCGCAGGACACCAGTCAAGTACAAGATGCAAAGTTCTTCACTGCTATCCTGGCTATCCTGGATAACCAGCCACCTTCTCTTCCCGAAGAGCACCCCTATGCCGAGCAGATCAATGCGATCCAGGCGGGTATTTCCGCAGGTGGGCAGGATGAAGGGGGTGATACAGAAGAAGAGTCTTTGCCCTTTGATGCCAATCTGATCCCAAATAGTATTGCAGCGTTATTGGGCAGCCCGCAGGAGAAAATGGCGCAGGCGCAGTCTCTCATGACGCAGGTGGCTCAGACGAGCGATGCGGAACTGAAGGCGCTGCTGAATGTCATCCAGTTAGCGCTGTTCGGCAATGAACTCTCGCAGCTTGGGCGCGACCTGCTCGGCGTGTACCGGCAGGCATGGGATACGATTGCGGTGAGCGTCGAGGCCGGAGGCGTCGATCCTCAAGTGTTCGAGGCAATTGCTCGCAATACGCTGGCAGTACTCGGTCCTGCTGCTAAGCAGCGCGGCGAGTGGCGCAGCAACCTGGTTGATCTGCGCAGCCAGGTGACGGCGCGTGGGGACCGCAATATGGCGGCGCTGCTCGAGGCGGTGTTCGGGCTGCTGGATGCAGGTGGGAATCCGGAGGGACTCGGCGAGGGGCTGAAGGGCATCTACGCCGCGACGTGGCAGGCGATTGTAGAGGGGTTGCCTGGTTAAGGATGTGAGCGATTCAGCAAAATTACTGTGGCAAGATTACCGGACAAACTTCCGGTGAACATGATACACTAGACTTTACAAATGAGTGTTATTATTATCTGATGTTGTCGCTATTTAAGGAGTTGTGTTTATGGAAGCCAGTCTGAACGGTCCTTCTGGGAATATATCCCTGCCTTCCTCGGCGCTCAGCATAGGGCGAGCGCCTGATAACCAGGTGGTGTTGGCTGATCCCCAGTCCTCCTCGCACCATGCCGAGCTTCGGCCTGATGCGCAGGGCTACGTGATTGTCGACTTGAGCAGCACAAACGGGACATTTGTGAACGAGCAGCGCCTTGCTCCACAGTCTCCCCGCTTGCTTATGCCGGGAGATGTCATCCGTATCGGTGCGACATCGTTCACCTACGAGATCAGCCGGTTCGTACGATTCCACTATGCGAGCCAACGTCAACGATTACGCGGGCCAGCAATATCAGCCGACGGTGGCTGTTCCTCCGCCGTCTGCCGGGCCTTCCAACTATGCAGCCGAGCCTCAACCCGGCTACCAGCAGCCGCCACCCGCCTATGGTGATTACGGCCAGGGTGGACAGTATGGCCAGTACGGGCAGGCTGGGCAGCAAAGTTATCCGGCCTACCAACCAGCGGCGCCGTATCCCCCCCAGCAGCCCGATTACCAGCAGGCTCCACCCCGCTATAACACGGCTCCACAGAACTTTCCCCCGGCGCAGGGCGAGTACCAGCAACAGTGGGGCGCTGCTCCGGGACAACTCGGCGCGCCGCCATCGGCTCCCCCCAGAAGAAGGAGCCGCGCGGGCCTGATAATCGGCTTGGTGGTACTGCTCCTGCTGCTCGTTGGAGGCGGCATCGGCGGCTACCTCTACTACAACTCTACTCGCTCCACGCCGGAAAAGGCGCTGCAGGCCTATTGCACGGCGCTGGAGAATAGCGACGCGCAGGGCATTTTCAACCTCGAGTCAACGAACTTACAACAGCACACGAACCTGAATGAAATCAAGACAGGGCTGGCTCTCCTCGATAGCCCGCTAGGTGGCAATGGGGTGAAAAAATGCACCGTTGGCCCGGTGACAAACAATAACGGCAAAACCGCGACGGGTACCGTCACGATCACGCTTGGCAATGGCAAGTCGCAGACAAGCTCAGGCGTCCTGGTCAATCAAAACGGCTCCTGGAAGCTCGGCGACACGCAATCAGCGCCGTAACTGGTGTACTAGCGTGGATGTCGATGGTGGAGATGGCGGCGGGGATGGCAAGCCGAGGTGCCACTACATTTCGCCGTTATGGGGTGGCAACCCTCGCGGTTGCTACGTTCTCGCGGTTGCCATCCTTGCGCCTGTCCGGTCTTGCCCTGCTTTTGCAGGCATAATGGAGGAATACAACACATGGACATTAAAAGAAGTGGCTCACAACCTTCCGGCAAAGCATCGGCCGAGAATTTTACCGGCGCTGTACGCATTGATCCCCTGTTCACGGCGCCCGATCCGGCGCGCGCCGTCGGCGCCAGTGTCACGTTCGAGCCCGGGTCTCGCACCGCCTGGCACAGCCACCCGCTGGGCCAGACGCTGATCGTGACGGCGGGCTGCGGCCGGGCACAACGCTGGGGCGGTCCGATCGAGGACATTCGGCCGGGCGACGTGATCTGGTTCGAGCCCGGTGAGAAACATTGGCACGGCGCCACTCCCACCACGGCCATGGCGCACATCGCCATTCAGGAACGGCTCGACGGCAAGACCGCCGACTGGATGGAAAAGGTCAGCGACGAACAATACCTCACATCCGCCGCCCAACAAGAGTAGGGCCCGGTTTACCGCGGCCAGCGCCGATGATGCACATTAACGAAGAAATGCGGACAGTTTGAGGGGCGGTGAGTGGTGGACGGGCGGGGGCCTTGCGCCGCCCTGGGAAGTGTCCACATTAATTCGTCAACATGCATTATCGGCCAGTCCGATGGATGCTATACTGTCCACATTTATTAGTCAATGTGCATCAACATCGGGATCTTCACCCCGCGCTCCTGCGCGCATTCTCTGGCTTCTTCATACCCGGCGTCGACGTGGCGCATCACTCCTGTGCCGGGGTCGTTCGTCAGCACGCGCGAGAGCCGTTCCGCCGCCTGCGGTGTGCCATCGGCCACGATTACCTGCCCGGCGTGGATCGAGTAGCCGATGCCCACTCCGCCGCCGTGATGGATGGAGACCCACGTCGCACCCGATGCCGTATTGAACAGCGCATTGAGCAGCGGCCAGTCGGCGATGGCATCGCTGCCGTCCTTCATCGCCTCGGTTTCGCGATAGGGTGAGGCCACCGAGCCGCTGTCCAGGTGATCGCGCCCGATCACGATGGGCGCTTTGACGATGCCCTTGCGCACCAGCTCATTGAAGGCCAGTCCGGCCCTGTCGCGCTCGCCGTAGCCCAGCCAGCAGATGCGCGCCGGCAGCCCCTGGAATTGTATTTTCTGGCGCGCCATCGTGATCCAGCGCCGCAGCCCGGCATCGTCCGGGAAGAGCTCCAGGATGGCCTCGTCCGTGCGGTAGATATCTTCCGGGTCGCCTGAGAGCGCCACCCAGCGAAATGGTCCCTTACCGCGGCAGAAGAGGGGCCGAATGTAGGCCGGCACAAACCCCGGAAAATCCAGCGCGTGGGTCTCGCCCGCCGCCAGGGCCTGCCCGCGCAGGTTGTTGCCGTAGTCGAAGACGATCGCGCCCTGCCGCTGCATCTCCAGCATGGCGCGCACGTGCGTCACCATCGACTCCAGCGAGTGCCGGATGTATTCCTGTGGGTCGCGCGCGCGCAGCTCATCGGCCACTTCCAGCGACATCCCGGCGGGAATATAGCCGTTCAGGGCATCGTGCGCGGAGGTCTGGTCCGTCACCATGTCAGGGATGATGCCCCTGCGTACAAGTTCAGGATAAATTTCGGCGGCGTTGCCGATCAATCCGATGGAGAGCGGCTGTCCCTGGTCGCAGGCCTCGCGCACCTGCGCGAGCGCTTCGTCGAGCGTGCTGGCCATCTCGTCGCAGTAGCCCGTCTCCAGGCGGCGCTGGATGTGGAGCTGATCGACTTCGACCGCCAGGCAGACGCCCTCGTTCATCGTCACCGCCAGGGGCTGCGCGCCACCCATGCCACCCAGCCCAGCCGTCAGCACGAACTTGCCCCTGAGCGTGCCGCCGTAATGCTTACGCGCCGCCTCCGCGAAGGTCTCGTACGTCCCCTGCACGATACCCTGCGAGCCGATATAGATCCACGAGCCGGCGGTCATCTGCCCGTACATGGTGAGCCCCAGCGCTTCCAGCCGCCGAAACTCGTCCCAGTTCGCCCAGTGCGGCACGAGGTTCGAGTTGGCGATCAGCACGCGCGGCGCCTCGGGATGCGTGCGAAATATCCCCACCGGCTTGCCCGATTGCACCAGCAGCGTCTCGTTGTCTTCCAGCATTTGCAGCGAGCGCACAATCGCGTCGAAGGCTTCCCAGGAGCGCGCTGCCCTGCCGGAGCCGCCATAGACGACGAGATCGTGTGGCCGTTCGGCCACGTCGGGGTCGAGATTGTTCATTATCATGCGCATGGCGGCCTCCTGCTGCCAGCCCTTGCACGTAATGGTTGTGCCGCGCGGCGCGCGAACCGTGCGCGGGCCACTCGTTTCGGTTGAGTCAGTTGACATAGCCTCGATGCTCCTTTTCTATCTGCGGTAAGTTGACTCGATTGTATTGAGTATATCGCATAGAAGAAAGAATGATGAAATCAAATCTCTTGCGAAATTCCAACTGCTAGTTGGTGTGATTCCGGTTATAGATGTGATATTTTAGCCTCGACTGATACCAACTCCAGGACTCAATGCATTCGGATTATTGTTGAAACGAAAAGTGCTGTACGAGGTTCAATGGCCGCTGGAGTTCGGACAAGGAAACACAAAGTTCCGCACTTCAACGTGAAGTGCCATCGGAGCCGTAGCAATAAGACATTGCCCTATAATGATCGTTACCTGGCTACTGAATTCGATATAATTGTTGCAACTCCTACAAACGCACTTTTTGAAGGTGGCACAGTAGGTGAGGAATTTGAGTTGGTTTCTGAGTCGGGGGTTATTGGAGATACTTTATAAACATTATAGTGTTTCAGACAACTTATCTTTAGTAGATGCGACCAACAAAGATTGGAGATTTGTGCTTCCTTCTGCTATTGCGGAGGACGTTGAGGGTTACAAGGTTATTCCACGAACTCCTTCTGTTCTATTAGTTGATGACCCTAATTGGCAGCCGCTAAACCAAATCCGCGGTTCTAGAGGCAATTGTAAGGGCAAAAGCGCGACAGCATTCGCGTCATAGTTCGTAATGAAGACCTCTCTTCCCGTGTAACGTTTGCCCTTTGCAGTGGTCTTTTTACTCTGGTATCCGTCCGGTTGACAGTATAATTCCATTTTTTTCTAAAATTTGGTTCCTATGATAATTCTGCGTACCTCTGGATGATTGTCATAGGTAAGCAGGAAATGCAGTCGGTGGCTGTGCTGATGTAATACTTGTGCTAACCGATAGGGTCTTCTACGTGATCTCTGATGGTGAAGTAGCAGTTTACAAGGTCAGGATCGGCATCGTTAAGAATATTATGCGCAACTTTGCTCTTAGCGAAGAAAATAGATGCGCCGCCAGCGAAAGGCTCTTTATAATAGGTATGAGGTATGATGTGTTCCAGAATGAGTTTTCGCGCATAGAATTTGCCACCAGGATAACGAAAAGGAGAATTGATTTCAGTCATCTCAATCAGCCTCTATCCTCAAAAATTAGTATTTGCGTTGGCGCAAACTACTTTACGCTGATAGTAGCATAAAACTAGGTCATTTGTCCATTACGGCTTTCAAAATTACCATAGTCCTGTTGCCGTTGCTCTTCTATTCTCGGAATTCTCTACCCGCCAGGAGCGCACGGCTTAATTAGCAGGCTGATATATACTTTCTCGGCATGTTCCCCGTTATCAGATGGATTCTCGTCGAGAAAGGGCACATAGATCGGGGCTTTCTGATTTTGCAGGTGGATTTCGGACGCGCGCGAGAATTGCTCCCGGGGCGAACTCCGGACTCTGGTTGCCGTCCGGAGTGGCTCCTGCTTGCTGAACCTGTGATGGGATGAAACTCACGGCAACACTGCCTGTCAGCCTGTCTCCCAGTTCTAACAGCATCTTTTTGGGCAGCGTCCACTTTATCCCCTGCATGATAGCCGGTACTCTTCTCTCGCTTATGGGTGATTTTGCTGACGGACCACTCGAAACCCTCCACCTGCGGGACGCTATTGATCTGCAGCCGTGCGATCGCGGCAAGCGTTGAGGCGGCTCCCTTAAACGCGGGGACAGGAACGAAATTCGCGATAGTACTCATGTCGTTGAGAAGCGGTGCGGCGCGTTTCCATCCCTCCGCCGCTTTACTCCACCAGCTTGCCTGCTCTTGTACGGGCGAGAGATACTTCACTGTCGCCGCACACTCCTGGATGCGCCAACCCTTGTCGAGGGGAAAATAGAGCGAGATAGTCGCGGCGGGGTCTCGAAGCTGGGACCAGTATTTCGCCAGGTACCTGGCGCCAGAATGCCCGATGGTCCACCAGTATTCATAGATGGGGACCACCGCTGTATTTTCGGGCGAACCATCGGCGGGTCCAACGGGCAGCACATGCGCGTAATTCAGATCGACAAGCGGCGCGGTCTCTCCGTAGAGTTCGAAATAGGGCGTATTTTCATCATCCCATTCATCAGAAAGCTTTGGCCAACTGACTACTTCGATCATTCTCTTCTCTCTTCATAGCAGCTTGTAGCCGGAAATGCATACTTGATAGAGCCAGTAGCAGTATGCTTCTTACCGCGGATGCATCTATTATACTCCATCGGGTCCCTCAGCATTGTTGCTCTACTCTGATGACCTTCGTTCGTATATACATATGGAGGTAACTTTTTCCCTATGGACTTACAAACACTGGTTTGTGATGTAGAACGCTACACACAACAACACCTGGCAACCTATATTGAAGAACTACGCCTGTTATGCGGCATTGATTCGGATAGCTATAACAAAGTGGGATTGGATATAGTGGCGGCCTGGCTGGCCGCGCGTATGCGTGGATTGGGGATGGATGTCACTATTGTCGAACGCGAGGAGTGGGGTAACGACCTGCTGGGCGTGCTGCATGGCACGGGGCAGGGCAACGTGCTGCTGCTCGGCCATATGGATACCGTCTACCCGGTTGGCACTGCCGCCGCGCGCCCGCTGCGCATCGAGGGGGATACGGTCTATGGTCCGGGCGTCTGCGATATGAAGGGCAATATCCTGGCGGCTCTGTATGCCGTCGAAGCGCTGCAAGCCCTGCGCTTCAGCGATTACGGCGAAATTCGCTTCCTCTGTGTCTCCGATGAAGAAATCAATGTCCGCCATAGTCATGATGTCATACAGCGAGTATGCCAGAATTGCCAGCGAGCGCTCGTCCTGGAGGCCGCCCGCGATAATGGCGATCTCGTCAGCGCGCGCAAGGGCCACACCTGGTATACTCTGACCGCCCAGGGACGTTCCGCGCACGCCGGCGTCGAGCCGGAGAAGGGCCGTAACGCTATCGTAGAGATAGCGCACCAGGTACTACAGTTTCGTAATCTCAACGGCTGGCGCGAAGGTGTCACTGTCAATGCCGGGGTCATTTCTGGCGGTACGGTTCCCAATGTCGTGCCCGATTTCGCGCAGGTGCGCTTCGACCTGCGTTTCCTCACCGATGATGATCGGAAGGCGACGGAGCGGCGCTTCCACGAACTAATGGAGCAGCAAGCTCATCCCCGACGTGGAACTGACGCTTGAGGTCGCCCCCGACGTCAAAAGTCCGATGGTGCGCACACCTGCCAGTTTGCAGTTAGCGGAACAGGCCCGGCATATCGCGCATCTCCTGGACTTCAGTGTGAATCACGTGCTGACCGGCGGCGCATCCGACGGCAGCTTCACCAGTGAATATGGCATTCCGACGCTTGATGGCCTGGGTCCCATCGGCGGTCGAGACCACAGCCCCTACGAATACCTGGTGCTCGATAGCATTGCGCCGCGCGCGGCCCTGCTTGCCGGACTGATCGCTACATCCACGCCATAAGGTATGCCCACTGATTCTTGTTCCACTTCAGCCTCTATGCTATAATCTGGCATGATGGGATATGTATTGGCGCCCCTTGCGGGTGCCAGGGGAAGGGCGCCCCTTGCAGGCGCCATGCGAACAATGGTGCCCCTCGCGGGTGCCGTACGAACTAGGACAGGGGATATGTCTCATGTTTGATCCTGATAGAGAGCTAGAAGCGCGATACCAATCGGTTATCACCACCCCGGACTGGTACCAGACGAATATTCCGTGCCAGGTTGGGTGCCCGGCTCATACCGACGTATCTACCTATATTGGTCTGATTTCCCAGGCTCGTTTCGACGAAGCCTATCTATTGAATTGCAAGTGTAATATCGTGCCGGGCGTGCTTGGCCGTACCTGCGCGCGCCCGTGCGAGCCGGTCTGCCGCCGCAATAAGATCGACGGCAAGCCAATCGCGATCTGCTGGTTGAAACGCGCCGCCGCCGACCATCGCGAGTTCCAGCATCGCGCCGAGAAGCCGCCCATTACGAAAGAAAAGAGGGTGGCCGTCGTCGGGGCCGGCTCTGCCGGTCTTGCCTGCGCTCGCGACCTGCGCGACATGGGCTATCCCGTCACGATTTACGAAGCCGATGCCGTCGCCGGAGGCGTGATGGTCAACGGCATTCCCGTCTGGCGCCTGCCGCGCAGCGTTACCTACGAAGAGACTACGCTGTATATGGCCGACATGGGCGTGGATGTTGTCTACAATACGCGTGTGGGGCGAGATATCCAGGTGGCCGACCTGCTCAATCAGTACGACGCCGTCTACCTGGCAGCGGGCTGCTACATCTCCAACGAACTGACCGGCCCGGATAACAAGATCATCCCCGGCGCCGATTACAAGGGCGTTCAGCACGGCATCAATCTCCTGGCGAAAACGAACTATGGCGAACCGGCTTTCATCGGCAAGAAAGTGATCGTGCTGGGCGGCGGTTTCACCGCAATGGACTGCTGCCGCACCTCGGTACGCTTTGGCGCGGATAAGGTCTATGTCCTCTATCGCCGTTCCAAGGAGGAGATGGGTTCCGACGAGTACGAAGTCGATGAGGCGGAGTTCGAGCATATCGAATTCATTTATCTCGTCTCACAGCTCGAAGTGCTGAGTGACGACGGCGTACATGTCAGTGGCCTGCGCCTCATTCGCAACAAGCTGGGCGATCCCGATGCCAGTGGGCGCCGCCGTCCTATCCCCATTCCGGGCAGCGAATTCACCATCGAAGCGGACACCGTCATCGCCGCCTTCGGCCAGTATAGCGATGCCTCCTGGGTGCAGGCAAAGGAGCTGAAGCTGGATGTCAACCGGCGCTCCGGCGCTCCCCTGGTTGATCGCGAGACCTGGATGACCAACTACGCCGGCCTCTTCGCGGGCGGCGACTTCACCGAAGGCTCGCGCAACCTCATCTCAGCCATCGGCGATGGGCGCGACGCCGCCATTGCTATCAACCGCTACCTGGGCGGCGAGGATAAGCCCGCCGAGCCCGCCGAGGAGGTCGAGTTGCCGGACTACCGGCGCGGCATGGTGGACGACTACGAATCCATCCCGTTCCAGATGATGCCTGCCCTGCCGCTCAAGGATCGCTACAGCAATACCCGCGAGACGGAGACGGGTTATACGGCGGAAGAGGCTGTTATACAGGCGCGGCGCTGCCTGCAGTGCCAGTTGAATATCATGATCGACCCGTCGATCTGCATCCTCTGCTCCGGCTGCGTCGATATCTGCCCGTATGACTGCATCAGCATGGAGGGCCTCTCACGCGTCGTGAAGGGCGATCCTATGCACCAGGGCACCGAGAGCTGGCGCGGCGGCGCGGATATGATTATCGACGAGGAGAAGTGCATTCGCTGCGGCCTCTGCATCGTGCGCTGCCCCACCGATGCCATCTCGATGGTGCAGTTCGAGGTAGCGAGCCCCAACGACCGCTGGACCGTCTCGAAGATTCCCATGCTGAACATCAACCGATAAGTCGTAGGGACGCGATGAATCGCGTCCCTACGACTCGCGTATCCGCTCCCATTCTTTGCGTGCCCTCTCCACCGTCACACCTAGACTTACCAGCACGCCTGCTGCGATGCCTTCGCCTTCTCGCAACAATCCAAACAGCAAGTGTTGGGTGCCAATCAGCGCATCATTGAGCGTATTAGCCTCTTCAATGGCGAGCTGAACAGCCTTTTGCGCGCGGGGGGTGCGCCCAATCTTACCTAAAACTGTGTGTGTTGGCCTGCGGTTGATGATATATTCGATGGCTCTGTGAATCATCACGCGTTCTACGCCGAGATTCTGCAATATCAAGGAAGCAGGCCCGTTTTCCTCGCGCATTAAGACAAGCAAGAGGTGTTCCGTGCCAACGTAGTCATGCCCCAGGCGCCGCGCTTCTTCCTCGGCGGCGTCCAATGCCCTGTTAGCGCGAATGCTGAACGATTGAGGGAGATTACTTCCTTCCTGGACAGGTGCGGGTGTAAGATCGTCCTCGTCCAGTACCGCTTCATAGGAAACTGAAGTGGGTATGACTTCGTCCCTGTCCTCCACGAAGACGAGTTCAGCGGAGTTGGTATCTGTTTGATCCGCGCCCTCAGTCTCTTGAGGAACCCCCGGTATGGCCTCCGCTACTTGCGCACGCCCCTTGTTCGCCGATTCCAGGAACGCCAGCGTCGTTTTACGCACCTGTTCCATGCGAAGACCCTGGCTTTCCAGCACGCCGGCCCCAATGCCCTCGCCTTCGCGTACGAGGCCGAGTAGCAGGTGTTCGGTGCCGATGTAGTGATGACCCATGCTGCGCGCCTCGTCAACAGCCAGTTCGATCACCTTTTTCGTGCGCGGCGTCAGGCTGATCTCTCCCAGGACGATGCGGTCGCCTCGCCCAATAATGAATTCGACGCTACTGCGCAGTTTCTTCAAATCCGTGCCGAGGCTCGTTAGTACTTGAGCTGCGACGCCTTCGCCCTCCCGTATCAGCCCCAGCAGCAGGTGTTCGGTGCCGATGTAGTTATGCTGAAAGCGCTGCGCCTCCTCCTGGGCAAGGCTCAGCACCTTCCTGGCGCGCTCTGTGAATCGCTCAAATGGGACTCGATCGTTCATTTGCCTGGCCCTCCTTTTTCGTGCGGGAATCCGCGCATTTGCTACATGAGTAGTATACTCTAGAAAATGCGGGGTTACTATGATTGATCTCTGCTAGCTCTCCGTCCTTGCGGGGGAAATTCCAGTAGGGGCGGGAGTAGAGTGGAGTGGTGTGGGGACCCTTGGGTCGCCCTCCTTCCCCAAACGATGTAGACCCTCTCTGCTCGTGATGTGCGGGGCTTGACAGGCCGACAATCAGAGTAGAAAATGTATTACGCGCAGAAGATGAGTGTGTGGCATAATGATGATGTTCTTCGTCTCATATTCATACGCAAACTTGCCCTACTTGCAGCGTTGGATCTAGAAAAGAACAAAATTATTAATTTTGCGATATAATTAAGAAACTTTTGAAACATGCCGGAAGGCTACTATGCAGCATTACCATTTAAACATACCGAATAACCCGAACAACCCGAGTAGTTCGAACAGTCCGAACAATCCGAGTATCCCGAACCAGTACAGCCCTGACTTTGCTAGCGCCCCCGCTATCCCTGGTGTTCCTGCGACCCCACCATCTCAGCAGTCACCGGCGCTGAATGGGGCATCCCCCGCTCTGCCGGGAGTTGGCCTGGCCGGGAATGCGCTGGATGCGGCACGCGCCGTCGAACGCGCGCGCCTGCGCCAGAGCGTGATGCACGTGCGCATACGCCATTTTTACGCCACGCTGGAAGAGATGTTTGATCCATCGCTGCGCGGAACTCCATTCGTAATCGGTACAGGAACCGGCCGTCCCAACGAGCCGGGGCGCGTTGTCGATGTCTCATCGGCTGCGCTGCGCCTGGGTGTCAGCCCCGGTATGCCGCTGCGCCGCGCCTACCGCATTGCGCCGCGCGTGCGCTTCTTGCCCGCGTCATATGATCGATACCAGCCCGTACTGCAAAGGCTGCGCGAACGCTATCGGGCCTATTCGCGCATCATCGAAACAATTCCGATGGCCGATGCCTTTATTGACTTGCGCGGCTGCGATGTGTCTTTCGATTTGCCCGTCACGCTCGCCGAACGCCTCTGCGCGGAAATCGCCGAGATGGGCCTCACCGCCATGATCGGCGTAGCAAACGGTAAGGCCATCGCGGAACTTGCTGCCCTCTTGAGCCGCAAGGATGGCCGCCAGGGGGTACTCTATATTCCGCCAGGCCGCGAAGCATCGTTCGTTCAAACCCTCCCCCTCTCGCTGCTCTTGCAGGTGCGCTCGGCTGGAGCAGGCATTCCCGGCGCGCCACCCGAATATATCGAGCGCGAGAGTCGTGAGAGCCAGGCTTCACGTCCATCGCAGTTGGAGGGTAAAAGCGAGCAGGCCGATTCGGTTGCCGTGGCGGAAATGGTGGCGCACCTGAGAGATTTTGGCATCACCACCTTCGCCCAGGTTGCCACGCTGACGGAGGAAGGCCTGCGCCGCCGCCTTGGATCGCTGGGCGGCTGGCTGTATTCCCTGGCGAACGGGGCGGATATCAGCCTGGTTGTACCCGACGCTCCTCCTATGAGCCAGAATGCGCGTGTGCGCTTCCAGCATCCTGCCGAGGCTGAAGAGACCTGCGTGGCTATCCGCCGGCTCGCCGATTACCTGAGCGAGCGCCTGACCGATCAGCGTTTGAAAGGCCGCGCCATAACCCTGATGCTCTGGCCCAGCCGCTACACGAATCGCGAAACTCGCAAGCTGGCGATTGCCGATGACAGCGAGGAGATTGCCGTCTCGGCCACCGAAGAGGCAATCGTGGGGCAATTGACGCTCCCGCGCCACACAGATGACGCCGACCAGATTGCCTACCAGTTGTTGACGCTTTTTGCGCAGCACCATCGACCGGGCGCGCGCTACACGCAGGTGCAGGTGCGCGTCGGCGATATCATCTCGGGCCTGCCAACCTTCACCGGCTACTACCCGGCGCTGTCACGTTCGCGTGGTAGGCCCACGCGGAAATTGTAGCAGCGAGCGGGAGGGATGGCGCCCGCGAGGGACGCCACTACATTTCGGTGGTTATGGTTGCTTGCTTTTCTGCGCTTCCCGCATCCGGCGTATCAGCTCCAGTTCCTGCTGGCCGCGTGCGATCAGGTCGGTTTCCCACTCTTCTTTATAATCGCGCATGATATTGACCAGAACATGCGCGATAGCCAGGTTGCGGTACCATTTGTGATTGGCGGGTACGATGTACCAGGGAGCTTCTTTTGAGTTACAGTAGGAGATAGCATCTTCATATGCTGCCTGGTAATCGTTCCAGTAACGGCGTTCCGTCCAGTCGCTGGCCGAGAGCTTCCAGGCCTTCTTCAAGTCCTGCTCGCGCGCCAACAAACGCCGCTCCTGTTCGTCATAGCTGATATGCAGGAAGAACTTGAGGATGATCGTGTGATTATTCGCCAGTAAGTGTTCAAAGTGATTGATCTCGTTGTAACGCTTGCTCCACACCTTTTCCGGCACAAGATTGTGTACGCGCGCGACCAGCACATCCTCATACTGCGAGCGGTTGAAAATGCCCATTGTTCCCAGTCCGGGCGCGACCTTGTGAACCCGCCACAGGAAATCGTGGGCCAGTTCCTCCTGCGTCGGCTCCTTGAATGAGACAACCCGGCAGCCCTGCGGGTTGACATGCGAAAGCACGTGGCGGATGGTACCGTCCTTGCCGCTCGTGTCCATCCCCTGGAGAATCACCAGCATACTGTGATGCTGTGCGGCTGCCATCACCTCCTGCAGTTCGCTCAGTTCGTCGCTCAGCTTTTGCATCTCTGCATCAGCGGAAGAGCGATCAGTATGTTTATCGGTATCATTGGGATCGTAGTCTTTCAGCTTGATCTTGCTCCCGTCGTCGATCTTCCAGGCGTGATTCATTCGTCTTCTCCTTCTACTCCTTCACCGACCCGCTGAACGCGGCGCACTCCTAACCGGTCGGAATAAGAGCATCTACCTTAAATGTTCTGATTAAGTATATCCTGCTATTGTAATACACGCTGTACATAGGGGTGTGAACCGAATTTGCTTCAAAAGGAGTCTGTATGCCATTTCAACTGCCCGATCTGACAACGCCCTTTGGTGAAAGGGTAGTACGCCGCCTGCATGAAGAACACCTCATCTGGATGACGACCGTCGATGCGAAGGGAATGTAAATATCGTGATAAACGAAACGGAAAGCCGCTTTCTCCCGTTGTAGCTAGTGATATATTGAAATGAGAAGTGCATCCAATCCCATAGCGGTTTAAACGAGTAATTGCCATGTCGGTAACGCCATCCGATCATTCGACCGAGAATGTCACCAGCCTGAACGTATCAGGGGAACCTGCTCAATCATTGGAAGCGACTGATGCTCCTCGTGGGATTGAAGATGCCGAGACGGTGCGCGTTCCGATAGTAGATCCCATTGAATCTTCCGAGGCAGCGGTTGAAGATGCCGCCACCAGTAAGGTTCCCGCAGTAGACGGTACAGAATCCTCCGGGGTAGCAATTACGGAGATTGAGACCGATAAGGTTCCAGCCAGTAATCCCCCGGTGTATCGCGGGGGCCCTCCTGAGCCGGTAACTCAACCGATCAAGCTCCCGGATCGCGGACCACGTTCAAAACGCCGCCGTATAATCATGCTCTCGCTCCTGGCAATCCTGCTGCTGGGTATTTTGATCCCCGTTGGCGTGCTTGTAGGCTATGGCATCAATGCCTATACGACCTACAGCGATCTCAAAAACCAGGCCAACGATGGCGTGCAGCACTTGCTGAATGTCAAAACCGTCTTCACGGGATTGAAAGCCCATCCTACCGGCTTCCTCGATGCCGGTAAGCTGCGCAGCGCGCAGCACGAGTTCGAGGCCGCCCGCCAGGATTTCGAGCAACTGTCGTATAAAATAGACCATACGCCTATTATCCAGACGGTCATAACCTATTTGCCGCAGTATCGCCCGCAGGTACAGGCCGCGCGTGTGGCCAGCCGCATTGGTATCGACGTTTCCGTGATAGGGCAGGAGCTGATTTCGACGGCCATGATCCTCGCGCCCTCGTTTAGCGGCCCTTTGCTGACGAATTCGAGCCGGCCCCTGGTGACTCAGAGTATGCTCGACCTGCTGGGCAGTACAATCACCGAACTGATGCCGCAATTGACAGATATACAGCAGCAGGCGCACCTGCTTCCCCTGAGTAGCCTGCCCGTCAGCGCGGCCCAGCGCAGCGAGTTCGCGCAGTTGTTACAGGCTCTGCCGCAGGCGCAGAGTGATCTTCAACAGGGGCTGAACTTGCTCGGCGCGGTAAGCTGGCTGCTGGGTGTGAACGCGCCGCGCACGTTCCTTGTGCAGACGATGGATCGCGCCGAACTGCGCGGGACGGGTGGTTTCACCGGTCAGTATGGTGAGTTGACTATCAACGGTGGGCGTGTCGCGCCGTTTACCTTGAAGGATATTTCGCTGGTGGAGTATACCGATAGCAGCAAGACGCTGGGACAACTTGCTCCGCCTCAGTACCGCTCCTGGTGGCCTTTCGCCAACTGGGGCCTGCGCGATTCCAATGTCTCCGCCGATTTTTCCACCTCGGCGCAGGTCGCCATTGCGCAGTACCAGGACGAGGTCGGTCACTCCGTCGACGGCGTGATCCTGTTTACGCCTTTCCTGATCGAGCACGTCCTGCAGATCATCGGCCCGATCCACATTGCCGGCTACAACGAGACGATTACCGCGCAAAATCTTGAGGATCGACTGCATTATTACCAGCAGGATAACTCGGGGATCGCGAAGCAGCTAGCCATACAGCCGGGCAATACCTCTACCTCTGACCGCAAGCGTTTTACCAGCCTGCTGGCCAGCGACCTGTTGGCTCAGGTGCGCCGGGCTCCGCCTGATGAACTGATCGCCATCGCGCGCGAGATGCTGCATGATCTCAAGACCAAGGATTTGCAGGTCTACTTCACCAACCCGCAGGTAGAGGCGCTGCTGCAACAATACGGAGATGCGGCCCAGATTGATCGCTCGACTACACACGATGGCCTGTACATCGTGCAGCAGAACCTGAGCGCAAGCAAAGCCTCACAATACGTCAAGACCAGCATGCAGGATACCGTCACGATCGACGCGCGCGGCGGAGCAACGCACCTGCTGCAACTGCGCCTCATCTATAATCAGATCGGCCCGGTTTATGGCTACGATACCTACCGGGATTATGTGCGCGTCTATGTGCCGCCATCGGCCCACCTGCTCTACGGTAATGGCTTCGATACGGGCACTCCGCTCTGTGGCGGCCCTTATGCGTCCTGTCCGCCTGATGGCGTCTATCCCGCAGGCCAGTTGACCTGCCCCACCGGCCTGTATCAGCCCGGCGCGCATGCCCCTAGCATCAGCGATCCCGATGGCGGAACCTGGGGGCCGCTCGATACGATTGGGCCACCGACCAATCTACAGAGCGACGAGGCGGGCCGCGCTATGTTTGGCGGCTGGGTCGTCGTCCCGAAAAACTGTACCATGAGTGTCACTCTCTCGTGGTATGTCCCGCCGGCCGGAAATAGCCGCTACTCGCTGCTGGTGCAGCGCCAGGCCGGTATGTTCCCTGAACTTGACCTGACCATCCTGCCGACCCCCGGCGATTGTGCCGCGTTGCAGCTCAGCCCCTTCCACTTCGATGGCCTGATGGGCGAGGATATGTCGTTCACCCCACCCGTGTCGCATTCCGGTCCTGCGGGATGTTATCCCCAGCCAGGAGTATAGCCCTTCTTCCCTTCCTCCCCTCCCACTCACTCAGGCGGCCATATCTTCCGTGAACCAGATCCAGCCATTGGCATCAACATACACACCGATTCCAATGCGGTGCAGGGTCGTGCTGTAAAGGTGGATACGGTGCCAGCCTCCGAGCGGCTCGTGCGCCATGCTTTCCTGCACGGAGTAGACGTTGCTCCAGGGCGGATTGGATGGTCCGGCCAGGCCGATACTTTCCCCGCAGTCGCTCAGGCCGGCAAAGCCTTCATTGGCAATGCGCTGGTAGGGCGTACTCCCATCGGGGCAGGTATGGCTGAAGCCGCAGTGGTACATGTTCCAGCTATGCAGCAGCGCGCCGCCGGCCAGAGTATTGTTCCAGGCAAAGGGGGGCAGTCCGCAGGCGGCGCGATCGCTATTGATCAATTGGAAGAGTTGCCAGGCGAGCTGCTGCGCTTCACTGCTGACCGGCGCCGGCCCATAGGGAGCGGCCAGTGTTCCGTTCGCGGAGGGAACCAGCGTCGCCTCGTTGCTATACGTGACGCAGTTTGAGGTGGGCATCGGGGTGCTGGTGCTGGTAGTTATGGGACGAGGTGCCTGCGTCGGCACGGGCGTCGCTTTCGTCGGCACGGGCGTCACCTTCTGGCTGGGGATGGATAGTGGGGGCATCGAGGTAGGGGCTGGAGTAAGAGAGTGCTGGTCGCCCTGACTCAGTGAATAGCTCGAAAAGCTATTGGACGACAAGGTTTGCGTGGTGACGGTGGATCCGCATGCCGCCAGTAAGACCATCGAAAACAGACACAGCAAACCCCAACAGGCTTTTCTCAACAGTATTCATCCCTTCCAGATCGACACTCCTTCGTTGCTCAACGCTATATAGTTTAACATGTCTGATGAAAAAACATGCATATAGATGCATCACCCTGGTACTTTTTGGGAGGAAATGAGTACATGAGTCATCCCAAATTCGGGATGACTCATGTTCTTTTACTCACACTTGAAAATTCTGCAAAACCTGGGTAATGGGCGGATTACTATTCTGCTGCGCCAGCATTATAAGCGTGAAGGACGTATTGCCCTGCGGCACCTGGAACGACACATCCCCGCTGTTGGTTGACAATGGTTGAAACGAATTTGTAAGCGTCCCATTATCGACGGGGGGATTGAGAGCGCTTCCCGTTTGCATGCGCATGTAGCTGTCTGTGTTTTCGATAAAAGGGTTATTCGTGTTATTCACCACGCGCAGGCTAATCGTCACATACATGTTCCCCATCGTCGCCTGTTTGCCCTCAGTGCTATAGGTGATGGCCGCCTTCGTAATCGTCCACTGCAAGCCGGCGTACGTGAAGTTCACATTCGGGCTGGACGTCCTGGGAAGGTATTTAGGATCGACTTTGCCTGTCAAAGGAAACTGGATCTGCGCATCTTGCGGAGTACCCACTACCAATTGAATCTGGCTGGGTTTGATGTTCGTTGGAACCTTGAAGTCCACCCAGTTGTTGCGGGTAGTGTTCATTTGCGGGTTGCCGCCATATTCTTCCTCAATCGGTGACACTGTGGTGCCGTCGGGTAATATCAGACGAAAAACATCGCTATACGGGTAAATCCCGGTCTGTTGGCCTGCGCTCTCTTTGAAATCAAGTCGGAGCACGCCGTTCGTGATCCCGTTATTATCGTCAAGGAAGGTGGTTGATTGCTTGACATCGACGAAAGTAATATTAACACCCGTGTAGTTCACCGTTTGTCCGGTGTTGATGGTCGTGATAGGTGGCTGTGTCGTGGGAACGCTGCCGCTGTCGCCACTGTTGCTGCTGTTACCGCTTTGAATCTGGTTCTGGATTTGCTGGGCAAAGTGCGGATTCTGCTTGTAGTACACATACGCGGGGATGCCGAAGATGATGCCCAGGATGATCAGCGCTACCAGGCAGCCGCAGCACCCGCTGCTCTGGCGGCGCGGCCTGTAGCCCGGCCGGTAGCGGCGCAGGAAGAACAGCAGGCCAAGCGCGCCCAGGGCTTCCGCGAAGGGGTTGGACTTCTGCGGTTGCTGGTAGGACTGCAGTGGCTGCTGGCCGTACTGCGGTTGCCCAAATTGTTGTCCCTGCTGCCCGTACTGTTGCCCATAAGGGGCCTGCTGATAGGGCTGCTGTGCCTGCGGCGCTTGCCCGCCGTACTGGCTGGGGGCCTGCCCGGCAGGTTGGCCGGTCTCGACATTTGTTCCACAATTGCTGCAAAAACGTTGCCCCGCGGGGACAGGAGTGCCGCATACCGGGCAGGTGCGAGGTGACTGTGACATAGTTTTTTTCTCCTCGTAGAAGGCTATTTTTGCTGTTACAATGAAGTATATAGTCAGCTTTATGAGCATATTGTATACCTATGCTGGGGTTATGTCTATCACCAAATTCACCTATTCTTGATGAGCAGCTTCACTTTTTACAGAGATAGGTGATTACGGGCAGGGGAAGTGTTCGCAGGCAAAAAGCGAGCATACGGCTTCTTTACACGCGTGTGCTACAATGAGCATCGTATTTGACTTTCAGGAGGAGCAAAACAGACCTATGGCAACAAGCATTTCGGACGCGGAGGCCGCAGCCGCGATGCAAGGGGCGAAGAGCCAGGCCGCGCATACCGTCACGCTGGATGGGGCGAGCGTGGAAGTCCCGGCGCCGTTCCCTTCACCGCAGGACTGGCGCGATCAGTGGATCTATTTCCTCATGCTGGATCGCTTCGATAATCCCGGCGCACCCCCGCGCCAGCTTCCCTACGACAGCATCTATGGCCAATTTCAGGGCGGCACGTTCAATGGGGTGCGGCAGCAATTGTCTTATCTCAAGGACCTGGGTGTCGGCGCGATCTGGATATCGCCTGTCTTGAAGAACTGCCAGTATAGCCAGGGCAGCTATCACGGCTATGGCATCCAGGACTTCCTCAACATTGAGCCGCGCTTCGCCTCTAGCCCTGACAAGGCTGAACATGAGCTGCGCGCGCTGGTGGACGAGGCACACGGGCTCGGCATCTACATTATCTTCGATATCGTGCTGAACCATACCGGGGATATCTTCGCCTACGACTGCCAGGCGGGTGACGCAACCTGCCAGGGCAGCGGTGGTTCGGAGGCGACCTACAGCGATACGCCCTACGCCGTGGCCTGGCGCGACGAGCATGGGAACGCTCGGCAGGACTGGCCCATCGGCGAAAATATCGTCAATCCGCCGGTCGATGCCGTAGTCTGGCCCACAGAACTGCGCCAAAATGCCTTCTTCCGGCGGCAGGGTCTGCCCCAGGCCAACGGTGATCCGACCACCGGCGACTTCTACTCGCTCAAGCAGATGCTCACGGCCAATACGCAGCTCCAGGTCGTCCTGATCCGGGCCTACCAATACCTGATCGCCAAATACGACATCGACGCTTTTCGCATCGATACCCTGAAGTTCATAGACCGCGGCTTCGCGCGGCTCTTTGGCAACGCTATGCGCGAGTTTGCCTTGAGCATCGGTAAAAAGAACTTTTTCACCTTTGGCGAGGTCGCCGATGACGAGCAGAAAATTGTGGCCTTCATCGGGCGAGATACTATCGATACCGAGACAGGCGATCCCATCGGCGTCGATGCCGCGCTGGATTTTCCACTCTTTAATCGCCTTCCTGGCGCCTGCAAGGGTATGCTCTCGCCAATGGACGTTGCCAGCATGTACGAGCAGCGCAGGCAGATCGACCGCGATATCCTGAGTTCGCACGGCGATGCCAGCAATTTTTTCGTCACCTTCCTGGATAACCACGATCAGTTCCAGCGCTTCTACTACAGCCCCGCCAATGTGCCGCACGCCTTCGACGACCAGTTGACGCTCGCCCTGGCCTGTCTCTACTCCCTGCAAGGCATTCCCTGCCTTTACTACGGCACTGAGCAAGGTCTGCATGGCAGCGGCGGCGCACCCGAAGCCGTGCGTGAGGCTCTTTGGGGCAAACCGGGCGCCTTCGATCCGGCGCATCCGTTTTACCAGGCTATCCAGCGCATCGCTCAAATGCGCGCCGGCCAGCCAGCTCTGCGCTATGGCCGCCAGTATTTCCGGCCCGTCTCGGGTGATGATGCGTCCTTCGGTATCTCCTCGTTCGCGCCCGGTGTACTGGCCTTCGCTCGCATCCTCAACGACGAAGAGGTGACGGTCGTGGCCAACACCACTGAGGGGACCGAGACGCTGGCTGTCATCGTCGATGAAACGCTCTCCACCCCGGGCGACGTGTTCAAGGTGCTCTACAGCAACAAGACCAGCTTTGCCGATCCCGGCCGGGTAACCGATGGTGGCCCGAATACGGTCGTCAACCAGGTCGATGGCACGACGACAACCGGCCCGGTACGCTATATCACCGTGACGCTGCAGCCGATGGAGGTGCAGATCCTGGGAATGTAGCCCTTCCATGAATGTTTGCCGGAAGGATAGCACCCGCGAGGGGCGCCACTACATTTCGAATGATGCCGCATATGACATGTAGTGGCGCCCCTCGCGGGTGCCATTAAGCGAGGAGCATCAACAGTGGCCGAAGCTAATGATAACGGAACCTTGAAATCCAACATCGCCGCGCTCTATAGCCGTGTCGCCCCGCAATACGGTCAGGTTGGCCCGACCCGCTTCGCCTATGTGGGGCGAAGGCTGGTCGAACAACTGGGCATCAACAAGAGCGCGAAGGTGCTCGATGTTGCTGCCGGCAGGGGCGCGAATCTCTTCCCGGCGGCGGAAAAGGCTGGTTCAAGCGGCCGCGTGATTGGCATCGACCTGTCAGAGGGGATGGTGCAGGAAACCACAGCCGAAATTCGGCGCCGCAATCTGCAGAATGCCGTCATGATGCAGATGGATGGCGAACGCCTGGCCTTCGATGACGCCTCTTTCGATTATATCCTGTGTGGCTTTGCCATCTTCCTCTTCCCACACCTCGAGCAGACGCTCGCCGGATTTCACCGCGTACTGCGCCCTGGCGGCAAGCTGGGCATCTCGGTGGCGCGCAATCCCGATGCGCTCTCGCAGTGGTACGGCCAGCATATCACCGATTATGCCGCGCGCTATCATCTACCCCTGAACGTCGGTGGAAATGGCCTGGACTATGCCCACCTTCCCTCGCTGCTCACACTGGCCGGCTTTGCGGATGTGCAGGTCTTGCGCGAGCACAAGACTTTCGTCTACGCCAGCCCCCAGGAATGGTGGGACGAGAAATGGACGCACGGCACGCGCTATTCCCTTGAACACATGACACCAGAAGTGCTGGAGCAGTTCCGGTCGGAGGTCTTCGCGCGACTTGCCCAGGAACTGCAATCAGATGGTATTCACGAGGAATGGCAGATACTATATCATTTTGCGACCAGGTAGAGGACTGTCACACTTCATTCCCCTCACCTCTCACGCGATCCCCATCCCGTGCAGCACCATTTCGATGGCAGCGACCATGATCACCACCAGGAAAATGATGCGCAGTATCCTGTTGCTCAGATGAGCTAGCAAGCGCGCGCCAATAAGTGCCCCGAGCAGGATGCCCAGCGCAACAGGAGCAGCAATCAGCGGAGGAATATCGCCGCGAGAAAAGTAAATGCCGGCGCTGGCAGCCGCCGTCACACCGATCATGAAAATAGTCCAAACAGAATCACGGCAGCGCTGACCATAACACCACCTTGCAGAATCCATCCAATCACAATATTGGTGCTATTTGCCGTTATAGTCTGCTGCCCGTCTGTTTGCTTCAAGGGAGGTTGCGCTGTCAGCGTATCCCCTTTGCTTTGCTTAGCGGAAGAAGGTTTTGCCTGCATCTGCTTTTCTTCCAACTTTTAAAGATGCCATAGAGAGATGATTCAACGCGTCCGTTACTCACTTCTCTTAATTACACGTGTCTCGTAGCACCTTTAGATACTCTTCATCCATGAGGATGAGCTCTTTGTCTGTAAAGCTCATACCACCCCTCATTTCTGTTCGTGCGTGTTCAATCTCACTGTCTCCTGCATCGTGACATTTTCGCTGAACACTTACTGGTGATTACCCATTAGTTCCGAGATCCTTCGCTGCGCTCAGGATGACAAAATCCTTGGATGTCATCCTGAGCGCAGCGAAGGATCTCGTGCGCATTCGTCTAGCAAACCGGGTTTACGCAGCTTTGCATATTCAAGGGTAATCACCGGATTACACTATTGATTTCTCTCATCCCATATGTTATATTTTGTTACATGATTAGCGAAATTTACCATAAATGTATTAATATTTTCTACGATTTTTCTAGAACAGAGCTATAATGTCTAAAAATGAACTGCACACTGCTGAGCAAGAATCACCTGCAAGTCCCAAACCAAATTCGCTATGGCGCAATCGCGACTATATGCTGCTGTGGAGTGGACAGGTCGTCTCCTCGATGGGGACGCAGGTTTCACAGCTTGCTTTTCCCTTGCTGATATTGTTCCTGACGGGTTCGCCAGTGCTGGCCGGCCTCGCCGGGGCACTGCGGGCCTTGCCGTATCTCATCTTCAGCCTGCCCGCCGGGGCGCTGATCGATCGCTGGGACCGCAAGCGCGTCATGATTCTCTGTGATGCCGGGCGAGGCCTCTGCATGGTGAGCATTCCCGTCGCGTATCTCAGCGGGCATTTGACGGTCGTCCAGCTCTTCCTGGTCTCCCTGGTCGAGGGAACCCTCTACGTTTTCTTTAATATTGCCGAGGTTGCGTGCCTGCCGCGTGTGGTCACAAAGGAGCAACTGCCTGCCGCTAACGCGCAAAATTTTGCTACAGAGGGTATTACAACGCTCATCGGGCCACCGATTGGCGGCGCGCTCTACAGCGTTGGCTATACGCTGCCGTTCCTGGCAGACGCAATCTCCTACATCGCCTCGGTTGTCTCGCTGTTCTTCATTCGCACCAAATTTCAGGGCGAGCGCGTTGCTTCACCGCACAGGCTATGGGTTGAGATCAAAGAGGGGCTGACCTGGTTGTGGCGCCAGCCGATCATTCGTTTTATGGCGATCCTCACCGGTGGGATCAACCTCGTCGGCGCCGGCTCTTTCCTTGTGCTGATTGTGCTGGCCCAGCATATGCATGCCTCGCCTTTCACCATTGGCCTGATCCTGGCAATTGGCGGTATTGGCGGTATTCTCGGCGCAATCATCGCCCCGCCGATTTACAAGCGCGTGAGCTTTGGGCAGGCTATTATCAGCACGACTTGGATTAACGTCATCGTATTCCCGCTCTTTGCTATCGCGCCGAATCCCTTCGTGCTTGGTATCCTCACAACGTTTATCTACCTGAGCGGTCCAATCTACAATGTGACCTCGGTCAGTTACCGGCTCGCGCTCATCCCCGATGAATTACAGGGCCGCGTCAACAGCGCCTTTCGCCTGATCGCGTTCTGCGGCCAGCCGTTGGGATTAGCCGTCACCGGTTTCCTGTTGGGGACCATCACGGCCATCCCTACCGTCCTGATTATGTCTGCCGGCTTCCTGGTATTGGCCATCATGGCGACGATGAACAGGCATGTGCGTCACGCGCCGCCATTAGAGGATCTACAGCGCGCATAGTGCTTCCTGTTACTGCGCCCATACATATATAAGTGCACGATTGATGTTGTAGACAGAAAACCAGTCAAGCAAAAGTAGGGCCCGGTTTACCGCGCCCACCGCCGATTGATCGGCCAGTCTGTAATGGTCCCGACAACATTGTAAGGCCTGACATTTTGAAGTGCGGAACGTCTTCTGGTCTCCTCTTCCCATCTTTCACCAGCACCATGCCGGGAGAGGAGTACCTCTGCTTTTCATGTGTTTCCTCACAACTTTTTCGTACACCCAGGCAGACATTTGGAGATAAGACTTCCCGTGGGCGGACTTGTGTACGGTCCTGGTTATCATCCCTTCGCTTCGCTCAGGATGACAGCCATTATTTCCAAATGTCTGGGTATCCAAGGTATCCAAGGTATCCAGGTATCCATATGGTATCACTTGTATCCGAGGTATCGCAGCGAACGCTCATACATACAGGGGATGTTCAAGAAAGCGTTCGCAGTGGCGAATTGGTCTGGTGATGCTCTTTGGCTTCGTGTCTCTGATGGGGTAGCACCTGGCTGCTGGGACTCTAGTTGTGACATTAGCGAGCGGGGTTTGGGACACTTAGGACAGGCCGGTTTGTTGGAGGGATGCCGTTGGGGGAAGCTGTGGACTTGCCTGAGACGATTTAGGACATTCAGGACATGTAGGACAGGGGTAATTTCGTTTGTGCCAGGCAGGGATGGGTGGAGGTATTATTAAGGTGCGAGACGCAGGTGGGAGGCGAGCCCTCTTGCCTGAGCCTATCTTGTTTTCAGTATAGCAGGCAGGACCTAAGGTGAGCGCAGAAATGTGGAGATAACACTTGTCATCCTTAGCGAGTGAGCCGAAGCCCTGAGCGAAGCGAAGGGGAAGGATCTCTACGTCCGGCTAGCTAGATCCTTCCCCTTCGCTTAGTTGGAGCAATTGGAACTGGCGGGCTGCATCGTGAGCATCGATGCGATGGGCTGTCTGCCCAAGATCGCCAGGCAAATCAAAGAGCAGGACGGCGAGTAGGTAAAGAACTTGACAAAGGCTTCTTCTCTCTTTATAATTTAATTAATCAGTCAATCAATTATTCGGCTGACCCATACTAACCCAGGAAGCGAGTATACTTGAGATGGCGCGCACGCCCAAAGTTGTAGAAGACCGACGCGAGCAGATTATGGATGCCGCTATGCGCGTTTTTGCGCAGAAGGGATTTTTGAAAGCCACCAATAAAGATATCGCGCGCGAGGCCGGTATTACGCCGGGGCTGATCTACTACTACTTCGAGAGCAAAGAGGCCGTCCTCAATGCCATCATTGAGACGCGGACTCCCGTTCAGTTGCTGTCAACAACACCGCAGCAGTTGTTTGCTCAGCCTCCCGAACTCTTTTTGCGCATGATGATTTAACGTGTGCTGGGAATTGTCGAGGGAGAAAGCTTCGTCGGCCTAATACATGTGATATTACCGGAGCTTATGCATAATCCGTCCCTGGCGCCTATGCCACTGGCTGCCTTCCAACGTGTCTTCGGTTTTCTCACCGACTATTTTGAGGCGAAGATAGCCAGTGGAGAGCTGCGTCAAGTCGATGCATCGCTGACCGCGCAGGCATTTTTTGGCAGCCTGGTGGGATTCGTCCTGCGTCGTCAGATACTGCGCGACCCTGTGGCTCTAGAATTTACACATGAACAATTCGCAAATACCCTTGTCGATATTATCCTGAACGGTACTAAAGCGCATTAATTTTTTTGCGCTGGCTTTAATTGGCCGGTTAGTTAAGAGGTATATCATGCAAGAACAAGAAACTACAACGACAACCCAGGTGACGGACAGATTGAAGAGACCACCTGCTGCATTGCGGGCGCGGGTCCCGCAGGTGCTATGCTGGCTCTGCTGCTGGCGCGCAAGGGCGTGCCGGTCATGCTGCTCGAGGAGCATATGGATTTCGACCGCGACTTTCGTGGTGATACGGTCCATCCCTCCGTGTTGCAGATTCTGGACGAGATCGGCCTGGCCGATCGCCTGCTGCAACTTGGGCATACTAAAGTCGAGACTATACCGGTGGAGACGGCTGCCGGTACATTCATCCTGGCGGACTTCCGCCCCTTGAAGACGCGCTTCAACTATATCGCGATGATCCCCCAGGCGCGCTTCCTGGAGTTTATCACGCAGGAGGCGAAATGCTACCCGGACTTCAAGCTGGTGATGGGTGCGCGCGTAGAGAAGCTGATCGAGGAAGATGGGTACGTCCATGGCGTGCAGTATCGCGCTATGGATGGCTGGCATAGCGTGCGCGCGCTGCTGACGGTCGGCGCGGATGGCCGCTTCTCGCGCATGCGCAAGTTGGCCGGTTTCGAGCCGGTCAAGACCTCGCCGCCGATGGACGTACTATGGTTTCGCCTGCCGCGCGATCCCTCCGAGCCGGAGCAGTCAACCGGCCGGCTGGCAGGCGGGCATATCCTGGTGGTGCTCAATCGTGGGGATAGCTGGCAGGTGGGCTATGTCATACCAAAGGGAGGTTACCAGGAACTGCGCGCGGCCGGCCTCGAGCATCTGCGACAGGATATCGCGCGTACGATGCCCGACCTGGCGGATCGCGTCGGAGCCATCCAGGAATGGAAGCAGGTCTCCATACTCTCCGTTGAGTCGAGCCGCCTGCGCAGGTGGTATCGTCCCGGCCTGCTGCTGATCGGCGACGCGGCGCACGTCATGACGCCCGTCGGTGGAGTCGGCATCAACTATGCCATCCAGGACGCGGTCGTGGCGGCGAATGTGCTGGCCGATGATCTGAAGGCCGGGAAGGTCAGTACGCGCAAACTGGCGGAGGTGCAGCGCAAACGCATGTTGCCGACGCGCATCATCCAGGGCTTCCAGAACTTCGTGCAGAAGCGGGTTCTTACGAAGGTGCTAATCAGCGATAAACCAATCACGATTTCACCCTTGCTTTTGTTTTTGTTACGCATGCCGGTAATACGCATGCTGCCGGCGAAGTTCCTCGGAATTGGGCCGGGGGCTGCTGTACCTGATCGAAAACGTACCTTTAAGTTGCCTGGTCAAATACGTATCTTTAATAAGTACGTCACGAATCGGCTATTACGAGTACTTACGAATCTTTCCCATGGCCCGTTTGCGATCATTCGTCACGTTGGTCGCCGGAGTGGCAAGCCCTATGAGACGGTGATCTGGGTGTGGCCGCTGCGAGAGGGTTTTGTGATTGCGTTGACGTATGGGCCCGAGGTGGACTGGTACCGCAACATGCGGGCTACCGGAGGCGGTTCAGTGATCTGGCATAAGAGGGTCTACGCTGTCGAGAAACCGGAGCCGATTGATGCCAGAACAGCTATGCAAGCGTTTCCCGCGTTTTTCAGGCCAATCTTTCGAAGGGCCGGCATGAAAGATTTTGTATGGATGAAATCGTCAGGTTCTGAGCCAATCAGGGCTTGATGTCGTCCAGACTGCATAGATGGGAAAAGGAGCATCATATGACACGCATTACAGGAGTCTCCGCCCGCGAAGCCGGGCCGTACGTAAAGCTCGCCTATTTCTTCACGCGCCGCCAGATCGCGCGGCTCACCGGGCGCGAGACCGAGCGCATGATCGAGCCGCTCGAGTTGTACGCGCACGTGCCAGGGCTGCTGCGCGGCTACGCCAGGCTTGAACGGGCCACGGCCAGGCTGCATCGTTTAGACGAGCGCCTCAAGAATCTGGCCGAGTTGAAGGCGGCCACGCTCACACACTGTGAGTACTGCATCGACTTTGGCTCGCAGGTTGCGCGCCGCTCGGGCCTGAGCGACGAGCAACTGCTGGCGCTGCCTTCCTATCAGACCAGCGCGCTCTTCACCGACCTTGAGAAGCTCGTGCTCGACTACGCGGTCGGCATGAGCCACACGCCTGTGGAGGTGTCTGACGCGCTCTTCGCCAGGCTGCGGGAGCACTTCGACGAGGCCCAACTCGTGGAGCTCACGCACGTGATCGCGCTGGAGAACATGCGCGGTCGCTTCAACCTGGCGCTCGGCGTCGGCGCGGCTGGCTTCAGCGAAGGCATGGTGTGTGCGGTGCCCGCGACCATTCCCCAATCGGCACCGAATGGTCCTGCTGGAGGGAACGAGGGAGTGTGATTAGGAACGGTTTCTCACGAGAACGCATGGGAGAGGAAGCCGCAAAGCGCTTTGACGAGGAAGTCTGGAAAGTAATCTCATCCTTTCTGCAAGATGGTCAACTGCACCTGTCAGTTGTCAGTACAGTTGTGTGGGGTTTGCCCCTGGCGTTGTAAATAACCCAGGTGCACTGGTCGAGTTGATGAAATTTCCCAATCAAGTCCGGTAATGTCATCCTGAGCGCAGCGAAGGATCTCGGTGCCCTGGAGTTATACCCTTCGCTTCGCTCAGAGCTTGCCCTGAACGAAGTGAAGGGGTGACACACCAGTATTACCGGTTTTGGTTGCTAAAACTCATAAACTCGGAATGCCTCTTCTAGCAGTTCCTATCAATGAACAACTTCCTGCCTCCGTGGACGGGAACTCCACATGCTCGTTTGACGTCTTTTCTAGCAGGACTTTCTTTTCCAACGCTGAGCGGTTCGGCAGCTCGACATCTTTAGGAAAGGGGTGTAATGACCAGCATGAAACGACGCATCAACCCTCTCATTGTCCCATCTCTCATCCTTCCGTTGCTCCTGCTGAGCGGCTGGGGGACTGCTGGCTTGACTCCAGTATCTGCTGGGGAGAAGAACCAACGGCCTTGCACATTCTGCGAGTGAACACGATCCCGCTTAATCACTATCTCCCGTTCTCGCCACGGACAATTACCGATCCGCATGCCGTCCAACGGCTGTATGATGCCGCGCACGCCTTACCTCGACTGAGCCTCCCTTCTATCATCAATTGTCCATTAGATCTCGGCCTGGACTATCATCTGATTTTTTCGCAGGGGCACACCATCAAGCAAGAAATGATCGTCTATCCCGAAGGATGCCGGCGACTACAGATAGGAGAAAGCGATCTTCGTGTGCTGACTGAGCCATTTGTCCACCTCTTTGTGCAAACGATCGGGATAACTGAGCCTGAGCTGGCCCCCCAGCCTCTCTATTCGTATACTCCTAAATCCCCTTGCCCTTCTCCCACATCCACACACTAAGTGCGCGAGGATTGGGGAGTGCTAGTTCGTCCGCAGAGAGGAGCCATTGGGATGGGATCAATCGCGACACCATCTCAATTGTTGGCCCTTCGAATTTCTTGTGCTCGTTGATAATTGCGAATCAGCAGCAAGTGTGTGTAGACGGGTACCGAGGGACTATACCTTCTGAAATATGCTCTCTCCACATAGAGAAACGTTCAGACAAGCTATCAGGCTGTTTCTTTCGTGCTTTCCTCTACTGCTGAGCACTACAAATGCGGAGAGCCAAACCTCTTGACAGACACTACGTATTGGAAATGCATTCGATAGCGTTTGGGTCATCCGCACATAAAGTGTAGCTGAAACCATCCAAGCTTGAATATCTTTTGATATGACAGTGACATTATACTTCGACGAACAGGAATAATGTTGTTGTTGATATCGCGATCACCAGTACCTGCTATAAAGGTTCCCTGTGCAGTAGAACCAGCGACATTGAAGTACAGTATTGTCGTGTAGAGACCAGCTAGACCTAAGGAACCACCATCACATGGAGGTCGAGGGTCTTCACTACAAAATACGTGGGTTCTTCCCTCATAAAGGGCTTTGCCATCAGAACTGATGATCATGCCCGTTCCATAGTATTTCCACAGCCCAACAAACTGACTGAAACCAGCCATATTACCGATTGGAAAATAATAGATGGTATGTACCCCGTTGGGTGTGAGATTAACATTCTCCTGCTTATCGATTACATCAAAGCTTACCTGAAAGGGGTGTATCTTCCAAGCGTTAAGTTGAACTGTTTCAAGCTCGACATCACACGTATACTCACTCCCGCTTTTTGATGGTGTGTTGAGCGAACAGACAATTATCCATGCGCCATTTACCTTAATAGTAAAGTGAACAGTAGCTATGCCAGGATCACCCTTGTTGGTTGGATATGCAGTTGCAGCAAGATGGAGGGTGTTATCAGTAAGTATTGCGCCGTCCTTTGGACTTGGTGGCATCCACTCACCTCCAGGCTTGATTATTGAGGAACCCGGTCCCGGTGTTCCACTACCTGTGTAACCAAGTGTTGCTGCTTTGACAGGGTCAAACCTCCACGCATAATAGCCTCCTGGATCATATCCAGGGTCATAGGGAAAAGGCCACGGCTGGTGAAAATCAAAAGGCTGTGTGTCCACCGGATAATTCGGCGTGTGTTCTACCGCATAACCATACCCTCCATTTTCCTCGATGCCGTCGTAGTAGTACTTTCCATCTGTATAACGAATAGGATGATCAACTACAATTTTTTTAGCGATATCTATCCAGCCAACAAAGAGAATGACATGAGCATCTGAGCCTTGGTTTAAAAGGATATCCCCTTTTTGCAGTTTGTTCATAGTAGCTATGATTGGCTGTCCAGAATCATCAAGTGCTTTACCGAGAATATCTGCCGCATTTGAGAGCGAACCCGTGGACAGACCGTAATTGGGTGGTGTTGCTGGGATCCCCCATGCCATTGTGACTAGGCCGGAACAGTCAGCGCGATAGTTCTGAAAACGATACTGTGGTTGTACGTTCTGACTATACGTAACTTTTGCAGCTACCCACGCACGTGCACGAGCAACAATCTCATCTGGTGTAAGGCTTACTTGACTTCTCACAGAAGAAATATAGGTAACAGCTTTGGCTGGTAGATTTTGCAGGAACGAGCTATTGAGTGCAAGAAACAAAATAACAGGAACAACGAAAAACACAGGAGAAAAATGTTTTCGTATGAGCATGGAAAACCTCCTGAGGAACAAAACAAACCCAGAGGCTTATTGCCACTTGAAACTGTTCACAATTGCGTCAGTAATTGTATTGTTAGCACTCATTAGCTATAACAATTAGCCAACGAGCAAACAACCTGTTGGTGCTCCCAACGTCAAGTTTTTCACGGCAACCTGCCCGTGTTCAATATCAAGATAAGCAGTTACACCACTTTTCAAAGTGATATATCCTATGCCGGTACCACCGCCTTGTTGGTTAAACCAGCTTTGCGCGTCAAGCCCCTGAGGATTTGGCTGACAGCTTATATCAAACGGATAACCGTCTACTCCTGCCCGGACTTGATACATTCCTTGAACGATGTCTACATTATTTTGATTGGTAACCATTCGCAGCTTCCACCCACTGGGGTATACAAAGGAATATCCATACTTGGTATTAGTATAGGTCGTTTGTCCATCCGCTGGTGTGGGAGGAGCATCCTGTGGATAGACTATGGCCGTTGGGAAAACAAAAGTTTTTTGTGTTCTGGTGATAATTGGTTGTTGGCTTACGCTCCTATTGTGCCAGAAAAACAATCCTGCTCCTGATGCGATAATTACGAGAATGAAAATAGTTAGAATGATAAGATTGCGAGCATCACCACATCATAGTTTCCCCTGCTCAAACAATTCCTCACTCTTTTCAAAACGAGTATCGAGCTAAACTTTATCATACCATACAATCATTTTTCCATCAATAGAATTTTGATATTTTTGTAACCAGTTCTATACTTCAGTTTCTGATGTCTTCGGAGTTCAAATATGGGCGTAGTTACAGAATGGTGGAGCTTCGACTTTCAAGTAAAAAAGCCATAAATACATCCATACAATTCTGCCGATCGAAGCGATGCACGTCCTGAAGGGCATTAAATCTGCCCTCTGCTCTCTAACGCGAGAGGCTCATATGGAGTAACCATAAGCTAAATCCTGGAAATTTACCGCTCATTTTGAGCGGTAAATGATCATCGGTGCCTGCCTGAAGCCGCTTCTTATGCGGGTTTAGCGGGCCCAAAAAAATCTTTCTGGAACGCCGGTATTTTTTATCTGCCCTCTAGGAGCATTCCTCGCATGAACCTTAACACATTGCAAGACTTCGACACGGGAGGTACCACTGCTTTGGCCACGCCACAGACGCCGCTGCTCAACCTGCTAGATTCGCTCGCCAGTGAAGTCGCGGCAAGCATCTTCCCGAAGTGTCGTTATCGCCGTTTTTGAGCGGACTGGGAAGCGGTGTAGGGGCCCCTTGCGGGTGTCCTGCATCAAAGTAGGCTTCGTCGCGCCCTTGGCCTTTGATTCGCTCGCAGGGGAGAATGCGCCACCAGTTAGTGGGGCCCCTTGCCGGCAGTCCTGCAGAGCCGCGGCTAATGCTTCACTCACCCCCTATATCGTGGAAGGTCTGTCGGGATCAGGAGTGGGGGAGAAGCGGTGCGGGGCCTCTTGCGGGTGTCCTGCGGGCTGCTGCTTTGTATTGCTCTTCAATAAACAATCACAAGTGAGACACAACAAACACGCATACCCAATACCCGGGTATGCGTGCCTCAGAGGGGGAAGCAAGACCCTACACTCTCGCCGCACTGACCTGTTTCTCAAAGTTCTTGAAGAACTGGCCCATGCCCATTTTCACAGCGCCATTGATAACCATATCAGGAACATTCGCGATTTTGCCGGTTACTTCTGCAGTCGATGTGTGGGAAAGCAGCGTGCCCTCCGGGTCGTCAGCAAGGGTAATAATACAGGTAGCCTTGATCGAACCAAGGGAACTCGACGGCTGGGCAATGTAGACAATGCGCGAGAACGGGTCTGCTACAGGCGCTAGACCAGTAACGCTTTGTGTCCCATTCTGCAAAAATATATTGTATGGTCCCTTGAATCCGGGCAGGTTCGTTGAAACGACCAGTTTGAGCAGGCGGCCCGCCGCCGGTAAATCGACGAATTCCGCGCTTTCGCAGCCGGGGACGCTGCTCTTCAATACTTCGGGGTCTAATAGGGCTTGAAATACCTTCTGGCGGGGAGCTTTCACTTTCTGGTTTCCAGAAATTTCCATTGTTCGCTTATCCTCTTTTTGCTCTAGTCTCCATACCCATGCTCAATATGGATGTCTTCTGTTCTTCAGGTATGGGATATAAGGGGTTATAGATAATCGCGCTTGCTCGAACAGCCCGAACGGCCCTTCAAGCTTCAACGCTTCACCTTCATAGGTAGGATTATAAATGCTGATCGATGCATAGCTCAAGAATCTGGCAGGAAGTACTACTCATGCCTGCCATAGGATTACTGTATTATTGGCGTCGCCGGTGGCCAGGCCGCCACTGCTCCAGGCTACCGAGAGCATCGCGGGCCCGAAGCCGTTGTAGGTTGTTCGCGTGCCGCTGTCGATGTCCCAGATGTTCAGCGTACCGTCATCGGCGACCGTTGCCAGGCGCTGCGCTGTGCCGGTTGTGCCTGTCGCGGGTTCCCACGCGACACCATGCACGGGGCCATTGTGTGGAAGGCTGTGAAGGATATGGCCGTTCGAGGATGTACCGGGGCTGAATTCATAGACCTCGGCGCTATTGTTGGCGAAGCCTGCCGCCAGTCTTGTGCCGTCAGGCGACCAGGCCAGGCTGAGCGCGGCGGCCGTTTGCTTGCGTAAAAACACGTCCTTGTGCGGTACCTGTACGGTGATGACCGAAACGATGCCATTTTCGGTGGCGGCCGCGATGTAGCTGCCATCGGGCGAGAAGGCCAGGGCATGCAGGTCTGAGCGGGTAACGCTTTTCAGAGTAGTTCCGCTGCCGAGGGGCAGAGCGTGGCCACCGTTGCCGAGGGTTCCGGCCAGGATATAGCCTCCGTCAAAGCTCCACGATACCGAGCTGACCGGCGCGCCCAGGCGCTGGAAGATACGCCGCCGCACAGCCTGCGTATCCCAGACCTGCACGCTCTCGTCGTCGCCGCCTGAGGCCAGGTAGTGCAAACCTGTAACTGTAGCGACAGGGCGCCATGCTACGCTCAATATAGCGGCGGAATGCCCGCGATAGGTGACGGTATTCTGCCCACTGGCAACCTGCCAGAGCTTCGCGGTCTTGTCGCGCGAGCCTGATGCCAGTTGCGTGCCATCCGGCGACCAGCAGACGCTCGTCACGGCATCGCTGTGCCCTTGCAGGACACTGAGCGCGTGATCTGGCGTGTGGAATTTCGAATAGAAGAAGAAGCCCGCGCCGCCTGCAAGCGCCGCGACGGCCGCGCCGCCGAGTATCCAGCCGAGCGCGCTACGCCTGCTCATGCCGCTCTTTCGCGAGGGTGCGACCGGCGGCGCTGATGGCCGTGTGGGTAGAAGGTCAGGGCCGGAATGGGCAGCGACCGGCGCGTCATAGGCCCACTGTGGTGAGCCTGCAGGTGTAGAGTTGTGCGGTGAGCTTAGGCCCACTTCCGTCTGGGCCGGCAGCATTTGCCCACCGGAGACCGGCTGGCGAGTCCTGACAGGCGCTGGTTGAGGTATGGGTTGCACGGTGGGCTGGACGGGTGTCTGCGGAGTCGCTTGTGGCGCCGGCAGAGGATTCGCGACCGTTGGAGCGTATGGTGAGACGCGAGCGCCCTGCGCCAGAGTCGGCAGCGACAGGAAGGGTCGCAAGCCGATGGCGCCGTCCTGCCGTCCCTGGAGCGCCTGCCCGAAGGCCGTTGCGAAGTCGGCTATGGAGGGAAAGCGGTCGGCCGGGCGCTTCGCCAGCGCCCGCTCCAGCACGTTTCCCACGCCTTCAGGCAGCGCCGCATTGAAGTTTCTGATCGGTGGAACCGGCGCGGATAAATGCTGGTGCATCAGGTGTATGAGTTCGCCATCGAAGGGAGGCTGCCCCGCCAGCAGGTAATAGATCATCACGGCCAGCGCGTACTGGTCGCTTTCCGGCACTGCCGCACCCTCGAACTGTTCGGGGGCCATGTAGAGGGGTGTGCCAAGTATATTGCTGGTGGCGGAGTTCGAGGAAAACATCTTCGCCAGGCCGAAATCGGAGAGCAGCAGGTGAACCGGGCCGCCGCTTTCAAAGCGCAGCAGGAAGTTGGCGGGTTTGACATCGCGGTGGATGATGCCGCGATCATGCGCGTATTGCAGGGCCGCTGCCGCCTGGCGCAGGTATTCGTTTGCCTCGTCGAGCGGCAGCGGCCAGACGCCGTTGAGCGGCGGCCCGGCCGGTGATCGCGAGACAGTTTTCGCGCCGTAAGCTGGCAGCGTATCGTGCGGTTGGCCGGACGCTGTTTCTGCCCGGCGGCGCAGCCAGTCCCACAGTGACCCTTCGGGCCGGTACTGCATGATGATATACGCGCGCTGCTCGTCGCCCGTCTTCTCTTCGCCATAACGATACAGCGGCAGGATATGCAGGTGATCCAGGCTGGCGACGGCCCGCGCCTCCTGCTTGAAGCGTTCACCCGCCAGGGATAACGCGCCTATGTCGGCCAGGCTGTCGGGATCGGTGCGCGCGACCTTGATGGCCACCTGCTGCCCGATGGCAGGGTCTTCCGCCAGGTATACCGTTCCCATCCCTCCGCTGCCAAGCACTGCGACGAGCGTATACCCACCGATACTGGTGCCTATGAGACTATCCACAATAATCCTGCCTCCGTGCTCAAGGATAACCGCGAGCTACCTTTCCGCTGCATGTCGCGCATATTCTAGCATAACGCGCCGCGCCCGTACAACTTGCATAGCTCAACGGTGTAGGTGCTTCATGTGGCTGTAGAAGGGGGCGCGGGCAGTATATCAGTTCATATCGAAGCTGCTGCCGGATTTAGAGGGGTTGAGGGAATCTTGAGGAATGGACTGTGTGGATATGCTGCCTGGATGATTCTGGGAGCTCCGTTTCCTTGCGGCATCTCCCTATCATCAAATATAATGGTAAGAGACCGTAGTGTCGTTGCGCCGTATCGAAACAAAGGAGTTTCAGGTTGGTTGCTACATCCTCCATGCCCTGCTCCTGCGTCTTTTATAGCAGTGTTACGCATAGACCACAAGACAAAAGGAGAGCCGCGGAATGCCTGATATGCCTCAAACGCCAGAACAAGATTTCATGCCCATCCAGAACTATGACTATGTCGAGTTTTATGTAGGCGATGCGAAACAGTCCGCCTATTACTTCATCAACGCCTGGGGCTTTACGCCTATTGCCTACTCGGGGCTGGAGACGGGCGTACGCGACCGCGCCAGCTATGTCCTTGAACAGGGCAACGTCCGTTTCGTCATCACCTCCACGCTGGAGCCCGAGGGTGAGATCGCCGATCACGTCAAGCTGCACGGCGATGGCGTGAAGGATATCGCGCTGCGCGTGGATGATGCCGAGCGGGCCTACCGTGAGGCTACCTCGCGCGGCGCCAGGGGCGTGCTGGAGCCGACTACGCGCAAGGATGACTACGGCGTAGTGAAGATGTCGGCCATCGCGACCTACGGCGAGACGATCCACACCTTCGTCGAGCGGCACGACTACAAGGGCGTCTTCCTGCCCGGCTATCGCGCCCTCGATAGCGATGTGCCGCGCCGCGCACGCCCGGCCGGCCTGGCGGCCATCGACCATATCGTCGGCAACGTCGAGCTTGGCAAGATGAACGAATGGGTGGCGTTCTACGAGCGCGTCATGGGCTTTACGCAGTTGATCCACTTCGATGATCGCGCCATCAGCACCGAATATTCCGCGCTGATGTCGAAAGTGATGCAGAACGGCAGCGGGCGCATCAAGTTCCCCATCAACGAACCGGCTCAGGGTCGCCGCAAATCGCAGATCGAAGAATACCTCGATTTCTATCGTAGCCCGGGCGCGCAGCACATCGCCCTCAACACCACTGACATCATTACCACCGTGCGCGGCCTGCAGGAGCGCGGCGTCGAATTCCTGCGCACGCCCCACAACTACTACGAGACCGTATTGGACCGCGTCGGCAGCATCGCCGAAGACGTGCAGCAGTTAGATGAACTAAGCATCCTGATCGATCACGACGACGAGGGGTACCTGCTGCAAATCTTCTCCAAGCCGATTGTGACCCGCCCGACTGTCTTCTTCGAGGTGATCGAACGCAAGGGTGCGCGCGGCTTCGGCGAGGGCAACTTCAAAGCGCTATTCGAGGCCATCGAGCGCGAGCAGGACCTGCGGGGGAATCTGTAGATGAAACTCGTTACGTTTGTCACACCAGATCGAGAGACGCAAGCGGGCGTTGTTCGCGATAATCATATTGTCGCGCTCGATTACACGAGCGTGCTGGAGCTGCTGCTTGACCCTGATGGGCTTACCAGCGCGCGCGACGCCTATGAAGCGTATGGGTCGGATAGACCACGTGAAACATTCAGAGCGGTTGGGAAAACCTACCTGATCGACGAGGTGCCGTTCAAGTCGCCCATCCCTGATCCGCCTACCCTGCGCGACTTTTACGCCTTCGAGCAGCATGTGCGCGCCGCCCGCTTCAAGCGCAACGCCGAGATGATCCCGGAATGGTATGAGATCCCGACCTTCTACTTCAGCAATACCAGCGAAATCTACGGCCATGACGAACCCGTGCCCTATCCGGCCGGCAGCAACGAACTGGACATCGAGCTCGAGATCGCCTGTGTCATCGGGCGCGAGGGCAAGGACATCCCGGTCGAAGAGGCCGACAGCTACATCGCGGGCTACACCATCATGAACGACTGGAGCGCGCGCGACTTCCAGCGCAAGGACATGAAGCTCAACCTGGGTCCCGGCAAGGGCAAGGATTTTGCCACCTCGCTTGGCCCCTGGCTGGTCACGCCCGACGAGCTGGCTGCGCGTAGGACCGGCAGCGGCACGAGCGAGCGCTACGATATGACCATGCTGGCGCGCGTGGACGGCAAGCAAATCTCACGCGGCAATTTCAAGGACATTTACTACAGCTTTCCACAGATGATCGCCTACGCCTCGCGCAATGCGCGCCTGCGCGTGGGCGATGTGATCGGCTCCGGCACCGTCGGCACGGGCTGCCTGCTGGAAATCGGCACAGAAGTCCACCCCTGGTTCCAGCGAGACGAGGTCATCGAGCTAGAAATCGAAGGCATCGGCGTATTACGCAACAGAATTGTTTAAAGGAGAAAACCTATGCCTCCATATCATCGTTTAGGGGAAATACCACCCAAGCGGCATACGCAGTTTCGTAAATCGGACGGAACGCTTTACTCTGAAGAGTTGTTCGGCACCGAGGGCTTCTCGGGCAACTACTCCAACATTTATTACTCCTACCCGCCTACGCGTGTGAGGAAGGTGGAGAGGTTCGGAGTGGTGCCGTTCCTCTCAGACGAATGGCCTCAGGAGGTGCAGCGCCATCACCACCTCAAAACGGCCGATCTCAAGCGCGGGGGCGATGCCGTGCTGGGGACGCAGGTGCTGATGTATAACAAGGACGTGGCGATTGGCGTCTCTCTGCCGGCGCAGGAGATGAACTACTTCTACCGCGACGGCGACTCCGACCTGGTCTACTTCGTGCACGATGGGCATGGCGTCCTGGAATCCAACTTCGGCCTGCTGCCCTACCACGAGGGCGATTACATCGTCATCCCGCGTGGCACGACCTTCCGCTTCCAGGTCGCCTCTGACAGTGCCGGGTCGCGCTTCCTGACGATCGAAGCGCATGGCACCATCGAGCCGCCGCGCCGCTATCTGAACAGGAACGGTCAAATGCTCGAGCATTCCCCCTACTGCGAGCGTGACATTCGCCGCCCGGAGGAACTGGTGACGCACACCGAGCGCGGCGATTTCGAGGTGCGCGTCAAGGTCGGCAACCTGATCTCCAGCTACTGGTACGATTTCCATCCCATCAACACCGTTGGCTGGGACGGCTGCGAGTACCCCTGGATCTTCAATATCGCCGACTTCGAGCCTATCACCGGGACGCGTCCACCAGCCGCCGCCCGTGCACCAGACCTTCCAGGGACCGAACTTCGTGGTCTGCTCCTTCGTCCCGCGCAAGCTCGACTATCACCCGCTCTCGATCCCGGTTCCCTACAACCACAGCAACATCGACAGCGAGGAGATGCTCTACTACGTCAACGGCAACTTTGGCAGCCGCCGTGGCATCGAGCGCTCTTCCGTGACGCTGCACCCGCGCGGCATCCCGCACGGCCCGCACCCCGGCGCAGTCGAAAAGAGCCTGGGCGCAGAACGCACCGATGAACTTGCCGTGATGGTCGATACCTTCTACCCGCTCAAGTACACCTCGATAGCGCAGACCATCGACGACCCGGCGTATCCGTATAGCTGGCTGGAGTAGCGAGCGGACCTGGCGACCGCGAGGGTCGCCAGGCCCACTCCGGTGGCAATTCCCTATAAATCAGGTCGAGGTTGATGCCCTGAGAGCGGCGGATGGTGCGAGAGACGAAGAAGATCAGCAGACCCAGCACGATCAGCGATCCCATGAAGAGGAAGCCCTGCCAGGGGATTATGCCGAGCTGTGAGTAGCTGAGCACAACGTAGGCCAGGCCAACCATGACGACGATGGAGAGCACCGCGGCAATTGTCAGCAGGGGAACTCCTCCGATTGAAACGTTCGCGGGTGAGTTCCTGTAAAGGTCGGGCCGGCGGAATGAGAAGGCGATCGCTGCAACGCTGACGGTCAGGATGGTGACGACGCCTGACAGCACTCCGAGTGAGAGCAGGGTGAAGAACGAGATCGGGAGCACCGACCAGGTCAGGATACCGAGCACGATCACCGAGGCGACGATGATCGCCGGAATGGGGGCATGGGTTCTCTCGCTTACATCTGAGAGCTTGCTCGGCAGGATGCGGTCGAATGCCCAGGCGAAAATCGTTCGCACCGCCATGAAGGTATTGGGGAACATCGCCGGCAGATTCCAGAAGAGGAAGCTGATGGCGATCAGCAGGGCAAAGATCGAGTTGTTGTTCGCGGCGATGCTTGCCAGCAAGTTGTAGTATGGTGCGAGCGGCAGCACGTAGCCAGGAGTGCCCGACAGGAAGTTTATGCTGGCAACGAACGGCTCGCCCGCGCTGCGGTACAGCAGCAGCACGCCGATGATGAGGAACAACGACGCTCGCACCATTAAAGAAGTCCAGGAACTGCAAGACGGTGTGAACGGCGCGGAATTTTTCGCCATCACGGGCGGTGTCCCCAACCAGCAGAATATCGACCCGCGCTGGCGCTGGCTGCTCAAGCACGAAGCGGCGATTGTGGAGCGTACCGCGCACCTGTGCGGCTCCTATGATTTCATCGTGTATCGTTTGACGGGACAGTTTTCGCTTGAGGAGAACTGGGCGGCCGAAAGCGGGCTGTATGATATTCGAGAGCGTCGCTGGCACCATACTTACCTCGAACGAGCAGCTATAAACCCCGCCATATTGCCGCCGGTCCGGCAGCCAACGGAGACAGTCGGGAGCGTCACCGCGGAGGTAGTACAGCAGACCGGCTTGCGGGCCGGAACGCCTGTAGTGGCCGGAAGCGCCGATCATATTGCGGCGGCACTGGCAGCCGGTTTGACGCAGCATGGCGATATCCTGCTGAAATTCGGAGGCGCGGGCGACATCCTCTACTGCTCCGATGTGGCCGAGCCGGATGAGCATTTCTACTTTGACTACCATGATATCCCGGGCCTGACGATCATCAGCGGCTGCATGGCGACCAGCGGGTCGCTGGTGAAATGGTTCGCGCGCGAACTGGCGGGCGGCGCGTCACTGGCGGCGCGCGGCGTCTTCGCCGGGGTAATGCTCCATCACACGCGAGCGCATCTCTATCGCGCCGTGCTGGAGGCTGTGTGTTACGGCTTTGCCCACCACCTGGCGCTGCTGCAGCAGGCCGGACGGCCTATCCGGCGCATCTACGCGGCTGACGGCGGGAGTCGCAGTTCGCTCTGGATGCAGATTGCCGCCGACATCACCGGCAGGCCGGTGCAGGTCGTAGCGGGCGAGGCGGCCTCCGCGCTGGGAACGGCCTTTGTAGGCGCGATGGGCATAGGTATGTTCACAGACTGGCACGAGATTGCGCGCTTCATCTCACAGGGACCAGTCTACTACCCGCAGGCCGCCGCATCTGAACGATACCGCGCCGGTTTAGCGCTCTATCGCGACCTGTATCAACGGCTGAAAACCTTCTTGCCGGCACCTGGCCGGTCTTTTTCATAGTTGTCTTCTTCGCTTATTCCTCGCGTGAAGTCCGGTATATGCCCGGAGACTCCAATACCACCTTCATCGGCCCTTCACCTTCTCTTGTTGGACGGAGTTTGATATCGGCTGTCAGGTTCAATGCCGAAAGAAACTCTATAATCGTCTCAAGTGTAGGATTAGCCTCATCTGAGGAAAACAAACGAGAGATCGCCTCTCGTTTCTTCCCGGTAAGAGCGGCAAGTTCCTCCTGGGTCATGTGCTGTTGCTTGCGCGCGGTATCAAGAGCTTGCATAAGCTCCATCTCAGCGGCCATTTCCAGGTAGCCAGCCAAAATTTCGGGATTCTGTAATCGCTTATTTCGGCGTTGTTCGTACCTATTCATTTTTTCCCTCCTGTATAGGACTAATACGGCGAGTACGTAAATATTCGCCCCAGTAGCCAGAGGCTTTCTGCAAGTCGTAAACTGACGCCGGCTGTATAGTATCAGCTTGTTCAAAATATACAACTGTCCATCTCATGATGTATTGTAACATAAATGTTACACTCTGACAAGAGCTAATGTTATTCCCCAATCTTGTCACCTTTTCAGGTTTCGACATGGCATAAAATGCGATAGAATATCACCAGTATAAGCTGCACAGGTAGGAGTAAATGAATGCGTTTCAAGCCAACTCTTCTCTTGTTATTTCTATTGTTATTCCTGTTTGCCGCGTGTAGCCCTATTGGAGGCGGAAATAGCGCGACGCCAACGCCAACGTTAAAACCCACGCCAACGCTTCAAAATGTAGTTACATCAGTGCCTTCCACAGCCGATACGTGTCCCGTCGAGATAGCAGCAAACCCGAACTGTTTTACACCGCATGCGCTGCGGGTGGCGTATGATGTTGAGACACTGACTGAGGGAGGCTTTACCGGCAAGGGCGTAACGGTCATCGATATCGTTTCCTATGGCAGCCCGACGCTGCAGCAGGATATGGATGTCTTCGATAAGCAATTTGGCCTGCCGCCCATCCACATTCAAGTCTACTCGCCACTGGGGACCGTGCCTTATAACCCCAATATGCCGGACATGAGAGGGTGGGCATTAGAGACGGAACTGGATGTGCAGATTATTCACGCGATTGCCCCCGGCGCGGGCATCGTGGTGATGACGAGTCCGGTGGATGAGACCGAGGGGACAATTGGACTGCCCGAATTCATGAAGTTGGAGCAGTATGCTGTCGATCATCACCTCGGCCATATTTTCTCGCAAAGCTACGTCGCGTCTGAGCCGACGCTCTCGGATAGCGCGGGGCAGCAACTCGTCAAATCGTACGCTGCTTTTTATCAGCAGATCACAACGCAACAAGGCTTTACCGTGCTCTCGGGCTCGGGCGATAACGGCGCGACCGACTGGGAGAATATTGCGGCAACGAAGCTGAGCCCGACTCCCATCGTGAATTTTCCTGCCGATGTGCCGTGGGTGACTGCCGTAGGTGGAACGGTGCTCAGGAAGGCGGGCAATGGCTATAATGAGACGGCGTGGCCGGGCAGTGGCGGCGGAGTGAGTAAGTTCTTCTCCGAGCCGGATTTTCAGAAAAGTATCCAGCAGCCAATGCAGACTCAGCTTGCCGGGCATCGCGGCATTCCTGATGTTGCCGCCGATTCGGAACCGATGACCGGCATGGTATTCTACCTACATGGCCTTTGGGAGCAGGTCGGGGGAACAAGCGCCAGTACACCGCTGTGGGCCGCACTCATCGCCATCGCCGATCAAATGGCCGGGCACCCCCTCGGCTTTATTAACCCGGGTATCTACAAGGTCGCTGCTTCTCCCAATGCTCAACGAGATTTCCGCGATATCACAAGCGGCAGTAATGCCGTCCATACAGGCAGCGTGCAGGTAGCAGGCTTTCAGGCCGCAAAGGGATGGGACGCCGTAACAGGATGGGGTTCGCCGTTAGCCAGCCAGCTCATCCCTGATCTGATTGCCGCGTTGAAGTAAATACGCTATCGTAGTTGTATTGACACCCTCCTAATCTACCCCCTACAATACAGCAAGCATCATAGATGCATTTCTCTATATTTTACGCAAAGATGAACAGGGGGTACATCTTATGACAACGGCGGTCACGTGGCAGAGCAATTCACCCGAACAACTCCTCAAGGAACGCTTTCACATTTCGACCGGTTTTCATCACGGGCAGCGCGACATCATCGAGCGGCTTGTGCAGGGCAAGCGGTTGCTCGTCATCCAGCGTACGGGCTGGGGCAAATCGCTGTGCTACCAGATGGCCAGCCTCTACTACCCTTATCTCACGCTCGTCTTTTCGCCGTTGAAGGCTTTAATGCGCGACCAGTGCCAGCGCTGCAACAACGAATATGGCATCCCGGCCGGCATCGTCAGTTCCGAGTTCGCGCCGGACGAGAATCGCGCGATGCTGGAACGCGCCATTGAGGGACAGCTTAAAATCCTCTTCATCGCGCCAGAACGCCTGGACAATACCGACTGGCAGCGCAGCGTCACGCAGATGCGTATCAGCATGATCGTGATCGACGAGGCCCACTGTATCTCTACGTGGGGACATGATTTCCGCCCGCACTACCAGCGCATCGTGCGGCTGCTCTCCGCGCTGCCGGGCAGCGTCCCCGTGCTGGCCCTCACCGCCACCGCCAACAAACGCGTCGAAGCGGATGTGCTGGCGCAGATCGGCGTGGGGACACAGGTCCTGCGCGGCACAATGCAGCGGCCGAACCTGTATTTGAATGTCGTCGAACTGCGCGGCAACCGTGAAAAGCTGGCATACCTGGCGGAATTTCTCCCGCGACTTCCGGGCACGGGCATTATTTACACCGCTACGAAGCATGATGCTGAGATGGTCGCGGCATTTTTACAGCAGCAGGGAGTGCAAGCCGAATACTATCACGCGGGAAGAGAGGAGGACACTCGCCGCTCCATCGAGCAGCAGTTCATGGCGAACGGCTACAAGGTAGTATGCGCAACGAACGCGCTCGGCATGGGCATCGATAAGCCGGACATCCGCTTCGTCATTCATTTCCAGGTGCCAGGCTCGCCTATCCATTATTATCAAGAAATTGGCCGGGCCGGTCGCGACGGCAAGGTTTCCTGGTGTCTCTTGCTTTTTGATCTCGCCGATATGCAGGTGCAAGAGTATTTCATTCAGTCCGCCAAACCCGCGGCGCAGTGTTATGAATTCGTCCTCTCGTTGTTGCAGGTTACGCCGTTGGGCCTGCAAGAGATTATGCAGTTATCAGGCTATCCACAAAAATCCGTTCAGAATATCCTTTTCGACCTCGAGGAGCAGCATCTCATCGAGCGGAACGCGAAGGAGCACACGTACTCGGCTGCGCCTCATCTCGCCAGGATCGAACTTGGCGCATATGATGCGATACGCGAGCAAAAACTACGCGAGTTGCAGAGCATGCAGGATTACACGCGCTTAAGATCGTGCTACATGGAATACCTGACGACCCACCTGGGCGATGAACCAGGATATACGTGTAGAGGCTGCGCTAACTGCCGCTCGTCGAATTTTCCGGTTATGCGCTATTCGACAAGAATATATCAAGCAGCAGGGCATTTTCTGGAAGAGGAGTATTTGCCGCGCATTGAAAAACGCGGCGGCGAGCGACGCCCGGAGCACGAGGCGGGCTGGTCGCTGTCGTATCACGGCGGTACGCCCGCCGGCAAACAGGTGCGAGCCAGCAAGTATGAGGAGGCTGGCCCGTTTCCTCGCAGCCTTGTCCAGCGAGCGATCGAGACCCTTCGCGCCCGCTATCCAATTGAAGCAATCGATGGTATAGTAAGCGTGCCGCCAACGAGAAGCGGTCCTCTAGTGGAAACCTTCGCCCGGCAGGTTGCCGGGCAGCTCGGCATCGCCTATACGCCGGTCATTGAGAAAGTGCGCGAGACCAACGAGCAGAAGAGTTTATCGAACTGGGTGCAGAAGAAGAAGAATGTCGAAGGCGCGTTCTGTGTGCCTGTGCCCGAACGGGTCGCTGGCCGCGCCTTTCTGGTGATCGACGATATTTACGATTTTGGCGTGCGCCGCTTCGGCGCTTGCGAGATAGCTCCACAGGAGCAGAAGGGAGAGAGCAAAGGGACCTTCTAGGACGGCCAACCGACCTGGCGGGGAAACCCAAAGGGGAAAGCAGCATGTTGGCAAAGCGGCTAAGCACGAAGGTATGTAGTGCGATGCGCCGCGAGTCCTGCACGCAGGGTGAAACCTGGATTGGCTGAACCCCAGCTTCCAACGGAGCGAACGTACTCCCGCCGCAGCATACCTGAAGCGGCGACACCGCAACACTGCGCCAGGCGTAATCGGCGCAGGAAATAGGCTGATGTAGCCTGAGTCAGCCGAAACGCTCTCTGCGGTGAGTACCCGGAAATGAACGGGGCAAGGAAGCGAACGGGGCACCTACACGTGCTACACGTCTGGCAAGCGTAAAGGCGGGATCGCCTACAAGCCGCGAGACCCTCAAGGCGACGGAGTTCCCGTAGTAGCCAAACACCCGGGGCAACGCCTGGGACAGGGCGAAGGGGAACAGGTATCGGTGAGTCACAGAGAGAAAGGTACGTGTGATGCGTAGCGCCGACACTATTCTGGAACTCATCCGCGAGCGAGGCAGCAAGCGGCTGCCTCTGGAACGGGTCTACAAACTGCTGTTCAACCGAGACCTCTTCCTCAGGGCCTACGGCAAGATTTATCGGAACGCCGGTGCAATGACGCACGGCGTGACCGACGAGACCCCGGATGGCATGTCGCTGGACAAGATCGATGCGCTCATCGAAGCGTTACGCTCCGAGCGCTATCACTGGCTCCCAGCGCGGCGGACACACATCCCGAAGAAAAACGGGAAGAAGCGCCCGCTCGGCATGCCGGTGTGGTCGGACAAACTGGTACAGGAAGTGGTACGCCTCATCCTGGAAGCGTACTACGAACCCCAGTTGAGCGAGCACTCCCACGGGTTTCGCCCCGAGCGCAGTTGTGCAACGGCGCTGCGGGAAATCTACTACACCTGGGCCGGAACCATCTGGTTCATCGAGGGAGATATCGCCAGTTGCTTTGACAAGCTCAGTCATGAACTGCTCCTGGAGACGCTGAGCGAGCGTATTCACGACGGGAGATTTCTCCGGCTGATGCGAGCACTCCTGGACGCGGGATACATGGAGGACTGGACGTGGAACAAGACGCTGAGTGGGGTCCCACAAGGCGGCATCCTCAGCCCATTGCTCTCCAATATTCTGCTGGACAAGTTGGACAAGTTTGTCGAAACCGTCCTCATCCCACGGCATACCAAAGGGGTCAAGAAGCGGGTCAACAATGAGTATCACAAGCTCATTACGGGCTCGCACCAGTACCGCCGCAGAGGAAACGCGCAGATGGCGGCCAAGCTCAGAGAACAGGCTCAGAAGCTGCCGTCCATCGACACACAGGACCCCGATTACCGGCGCCTCAAATACGTTCGGTACGCTGACGACTTCCTCCTGGGCTTTGTTGGCCCACGGTCAGAGGCCGAAGAGATCAAACGGGAACTGCGGGAGTACCTACGCGATCAACTCAAATTGGAACTCTCGGAGGAGAAAACGCTGATCACCCATGCGAAAAGCGAAGCCGCGCGGTTTCTCGGCTACGAAGTGACGGTGCAGCACCTCGATACCAAGCGAACTCGCACCCGGCGGGGAAAAGATCGCAGAAGTATCAACGGGCGCATCGGGCTGCGGGTACCACACGACGTGATCGAGGCGAAATGCCACAACTACCTGCGGGGTGGCAAAGCGGTCCACCGGGCCGAACTGACGATGGAGAGCGATTTCACGATCGTCTCCACCTACCAACTCGAATTCCGGGGGCTCGCCAACTACTATCGCCTGGCCTACAACCTGCACCGGCTCAACCGGCTAAAGCAGGTCATGGAAATCTCCTTGACCAAGACGCTGGCGCACAAATTTCAGGTGTCAGTGCCGACCATCTATGGGAGATACGGGGCCACGCTTGTGGTGGACGGCAAGCAGTACAAGGGACTGCAAGTCGTCATCCCCCGGCCAGAGAAAAAGCCGCTGGTAGCCCAATGGGGTGGGGTGTCGCTGGCATGGGATATTCAGGCAAGCGTCGAGGACCAACCCCCCAAAGTGCATCACGGAGGCCGCTCAGAACTCGTGCAGAGATTACTGGCCAGCTTCTGTGAACTCTGTGGGGACACAGAAGATGTGGAAGTGCATCACATCCGAAAGATGAGCGACCTCCACAAGCGCACAGGGCGACGCAAGGAACCCTGGGAGGTGAGGATGATCGCCCTCAAACGAAAGACCCTCGTCCTCTGCCGCACCTGCCACACGGACGTCGATCTCGGGCGTCCGTTGCGACGGGCTGTCATCGGTCTCGCGGAAGTCAAAGCCCTCCGCAAGAGGGCCACTACTACGGTACCGGAGAGCCGTGTGCGCTGAAAGGCGCACGCACGGTTCGGAGGGGGGAGGTCGGAAAAGGACCGTCCGGTGAAACTACCTGGAAAAGAACCAGGCAAGTCTAGGGGTCAACGGTACCTCGCCGGCCCCCTACCCTACTATATGCTGCGCGAGGTCGGACTGACCTTGATGCGTGCGGGGGCGAAAGCGGTGTATCCATTCACGATCACGCGCACGGCCCATTCCGACGATCAATAAAGGACAAAGAGGATAGAGCGATGGAACGAGATTTACAAGAGCAGGCGTGCTGGCTGCTGCTCGTTTTCGAGAGCGGGCTGCCGACTCGCGTAGTCAATAACCTGCTCGTGGAGTGGTGCCAGCAGCGCAAGCGCTCTCTGCAAGAGTTCTTCGCCGCCGAACCTGCCGAGTGGAGTGAAGTCTGCCATTTCAGCGATGAAGCCGTCAAGAAATTGGAAGCGAGCAAGGAGAAGCTTGTTGGACAGGCGTTTCTGGCGGAACAACTGGCACATAACCAGGTACATCTGCTGACCGTCCTCGATGAGAACTATCCCAGGCTGCTCAAGGCCTCGCTCAAACGCGAACAGACGCCCCCGCTGCTCTTCTATGCCGGTGATCTGGGCATCCTGGAGCGCAAGGCCATCGCCATCATCGGCTCGCGCAACGCCAGTGAAGAGAGCCTGGAATTTACGCGCGCCGCCGCCCGCTACTGCGCGGAACAGGGCGCGAACGTCATCAGTGGCAACGCACGCGGTGTCGATCGCGCCGCCTACGAGGGCGCGACCAGCAGCCAGGGATGCACGACAGTCGTGCTGCCGCACGGCATGCGTAAACTGAGCGGAGCGCAGATGCGTATGCTGATGCCGCAAATAGAGGCGGGCGAGGTGCTGCTCATCAGCCAGTTCCATCCAGACGCGCAGTGGGTCGTCAGTCGCGCCATGGAGCGCAACAAGGTCGTCACGGGCCTGGCGCATATCGTGATTGTGGCTCAATCCGATGTGCAGGGCGGCACCTGGGAGGGCGCGAACGGGGCGCTCAAGCAGCATCGCCCCCTCTACGTGCGCCAGCCTGCCGATGACACATCCCTGCCCGGCAATCGTGCCCTGATCGAGCGTGGCGGCCAGCCCCTGGCGTGGCCCACAGAGGATATCGCAGCAGAACTGCGCCCGCTCGTGGAGGAAAGCGCGACCTTGCAGCGAGAAAAGCAGGAGCAGGCGACGCGCCCGGACCAGTTGAGTTTGTTTGCAGGGACGAATGAATAATTGTAGGATTAATGATTACACTCGACCACCGGGGCCGCGACCTCGCCATCATTCCCGACGAATCAATGCAGCACCTCACAACGGAGGAATTGCTGCGCGCCCTCTTTGGCTCCTACCTGCCGCCTGTATTCGCGGCGAGCATAGAGCGTGACAGGCGCCATCCCTTTTTGCGCACGCAGCCGATCCGCTTCGCGCTGGTAAAACGCGCGTTGCAGGCGAACCAGGCGTCGTTTCGCGTTGCCTTTGAGGAGCGGCCCGCCCTGCCGTTCGAGACCGCGTTGAGCATCGAGCCGCGCCCGTACCAGCAGGAGGCCCTGGCGCACTGGCTGGCTGCCGGCAGTGCGGGCGTAGTGATCCTGCCGACGGGGGCGGGCAAGACCTTCGTGGCGGCGATGGCGCTGCATGAGACGCGGCTGTGGACGCTGGTGGTGGTGCCGACGCTCGATCTGTTGCAGCAGTGGAGAACGGCCCTGGCGAGCTCGTTATCGATTGACGCTGATAATATCGGCATCTATGGCGGCGGCGAGAAGGAGTTGAAGCCCATTACCATCATCACCTACGACTCCGCCGCGATCTACCCTCGCGAACTACGCCGTTTCGGGCTGCTCGTCTTCGACGAATGCCATCACCTGCCCGCGCCCAGCTACCGGCTTATCGCCGAAAGCGCCTTCACGCCGCTGCGCCTGGGCCTGAGCGCGACGCCCGAACGCAGCGATATGGCGCATCTCGACCTGGAGCGCCTCATCGGGCCAGAGGTCTACCGCCGCTCACCCTCCGACCTGACCGGCGAGCGTTACCTGGCCCAATATGAGGAGGTGCGCATCGATATTGCCCTGTCGAGCGAGGACGAGGCGCGCTACAACGAGCAGCGGCGCATCTACCGCTCTTTCTTGCAGCGCAGGCGCATTCACATCAACTCGCCCGAAGAGTTCCAGCAGAAGATCATCTACATGAGCGCACGCGACGCCCAGGCGCGCGAAGCGATGCTAGCGTGGCGCGAGGCGCGCAACATTGCCATGAACGCCCCCGCCAAGTATGCCGAGATAGAACGCCTGCTGCGCAACCATGCCAACGACCAGGTCATCATCTTCTCAGAATACAACCAGGTCGTCGATGAGATTCGCCGCCGCTTCTGCCTGCCCAGCATCACCTACAAGACGCCTGCTGATGAGCGCCGCGCCATCCTCGAACGCTTCCGATCAGGCCAGTATACCAAGCTCGTCACTGGCCGCGTTCTCAACGAAGGCGTGGATGTCCCTGATTGCCGCGTGGCAATCATCGTCAGCGGCAACAGTACGAAACGCGAGTACATCCAGCGCCTGGGCCGCGTCCTGCGCCCCAAAGCCGAACAGGCGCTGTTATACGAACTGGTCACGAGCGGCACGACCGAAGAGGACATCGCTAATCGTAGGAGATAAACCATATGATAGTTCTACATTCTCTGATAAAACTCGTAGCCAGCAATATCGTATCATTGTAAGGACCCTCGCGGTCGCCCTTTAGTATGAGCCACCTGTCCGTAAGGAGATTCGATTGCGCTTTAGCCTGCAAGACATCCAGAAGCACGTGCAGCGGCGCGGCGGCGAACTGACCGTCACGCTGCACTTTTTGAAACCCGGCGAATCGCGTGACGAGATAGCGCGGCTGATTGCCTATCACGAGCAGGCGCTGTGCCAGCCGCAGCGTATGTTCAGCATGGACGATGCACGCGCCCTCGTAGGCGACTATCGCCTGGCGAACTGCCTGATCGCCACCCTGAGCGCGTGGTACAACCGGCGCTCGCCCGATTGGGACGAGGTGACACAACGCACGTGCAAGAATAGGCTAAACGAAGCTGGTATAACTTCCGCCGCCCAGTTGCGTTTAGCCCTCTTCGATTATGTGAATGCTCACCATGACGGCTTTATCGCCGCTCACAACCGCCCGCAAGTGCTGGAACTGTTCGCTTCACAGTATGATCTCAGCCTCTCAGACCTGGACTACCTCCTGGCGCTCGATACCGATGAAGAGGCCATTATGTCGCGCGAAGGGATCGACCGGCCGCCAACTCCCGGCGAAGTCGCAGCTCGCTACAATCAGTGGGCGTTTGAGGCAACCCTCTTCAATGCGTCGGAGGCTCACTTCGCCATCGATTGCAATGCTTTCCTCGAGGTCAGCAAAGCGAGTGGCTCCCCATCTCCCTCAACTCCTACCACAGGCGTAGGGGCGGCCATCAAACGTCTCTGCTACCTCGCGCGCAAGCTGGGCGTGTATTATGATCTCGCGTACGAGGCGAATTCCTCCTACCTGCACCTCACGCTCTATGGCCCGCAGGATATGACCGGCGTGCCGCAACAATATGGCGTGCGCCTGGCCCGGCTCTGTCGCCTTCTGCTGGGATATGGCAAACCCGCCCGGTCCGCTCCTACCCTCTACGCGGCCGCTATCGCGCGGGCGAGCGCGGTTGTCCATTTCTTGCAGCGCACGTATCGCTTCGATATGCATTCGGATTTGCTTAAATTGCTACCGGTACAAGATGAGAGGGACGAGGACGCAATGACGAATGGGGTGGGATATGTGGACGCGATTCATCGCGTCCCTACACATGAGGTGTATGATAGCGGGGTTGAGCAATTGTTTGCCGAGGCCTTTGCTTCGCTTGCCAGGAGCAATGCCGCCGATGGATGGCAGCTCGAACGTGAGCCCGAGCCGCTGCTGTTGCCTGCTCATGGGCTGGCGTCGCAGGCGATCTTCATTCCAGATTTTGCCCTGACCCGCGACCGGCATCGTCTCTACCTGGAAATCCTGGGCTTCTGGACGCCATCATATCGCGAACGCAAAGTGCAGAAATTGCAGCAGCTCAAAGGACGGCAGGATATCGTGCTGGCTATTCCAGTAGAAGCAAGGGGTGCTTTCGCCAGCATCGCCAATGACTTTCCTATAGTTGAATATGATGGGCAGTTATCCGCGACAGAGTTGTTGCAGGCGCTACGCGCGCATATCGATGATTTCGCGGAACGGCTGGCCGGGGTCGATCGCGATCAGGTGCGTCGCCGAATCCGGGAAGCGCGCTGGCTGCCTGAAAGAGCATGTTTCGAGGCGCTGCATTGCTATCGTCGTTCGGAAGTGTCCCAGGCGGCTGAAACAATTATTGGCGATGGCGTTGACTTTGCGCCAGGCGTGGGCTTCTACGACCGGGAATGGTTAGAACAAATCAGCGCATCGTTCGTAGAATGGCTTGGAGAATGCGAAGATAGCCGGGCACCCGTAGCAGAAGCGTTGAAGGAGTGCAAAACGCGCTGGCCTGCCCTGGCGCAGTGCGAGGGTACAGCCCTCGAGTCGCTGCTGGGGCTCTTCCCCGGTGTTCAGTTTCGCCGCGGTTCGATTTTTGAGGCGGTGGTTGAACTGGCGGGGACTTCTGAGCGCCTACCCGAAGAACACGTTATACAGGAACAGGTATCTACGTCTAAAAAAGTAGTGCGCGAGCGGCGCGCGACATATAAGAAACGCCCTGCTGGTACGCCGGGCACACAGGGCACACAGGGCATACCGGCAGCCAGCCAGCCGGATTTGTGGGATATATAAATTAATGGATGTAAAAGAACTGATCGGAGTCACACTAGGGAACTGCTCGCTTGAGCGCATCATCGGGCGTGGCGGCATGGGAGCGGTCTTCCTGGCGCAGCAATCGCGCCCGATCCGCATTGTAGCGGTCAAAGCGCTATTGCTACCGCAGGGCACGGACCCGGCCGACCAGCGCATTTTCCTTGAGCGCTTCCGGCGAGAGGCTGATACGGTAGCGAAACTGGAACACAAGAACATCCTGCCTGTCTACGAGTCGGCGGAAGCCCTTGTGAACGGGCAAGAGATCGCTTACCTGGTCATGCCCTATATCCGCGGTGGCACGCTGCGCGAGCGTATCGACGAGATGAACCGCGAAGGCAAACACTTCGACCTGCGTGTCGTAGCCGACTATATCGACCAGGTGGCGGACGCGCTGGACTATGCGCATACGCTTGGTGTGGTGCATCGTGACGTGAAGCCGGCCAACCTGCTCTTTCACCAGGATGGTCGGCTGCTGCTGAGCGACTTCGGCATCGCGCGTTTGAGCGCCATGCCCTCGCTCACCAACGCGGGCATATTCCTCGGCACTGCCGAATACGCCTCGCCCGAACAGGCCAACGCGGGCAACCTGGATGTCCGCTCCGACATTTATTCGCTCGGCATCGTGCTCTACGAACTGCTCACCGGCCACGTCCCGTTTACCGCGCCGAACCCATTCGCCATTCTCACCAAACATCTCAAAGAGTCGGTGCCATCCATACGAAACGCCCGCCCCGATCTCTCGCCTTCCATCGAATTTGTGGTGAAGAAAGCCCTGGCGAAAAATCCTGCCGACCGCTATCAAAGCGCGCACGAGATGGCGGCTGATTTACGCGCTGCCATTTCGCCTGTCTCGCCGATCTACCCAGGATTAGCGGCCAGCGCCGCCCCCGGCATGCTGCGGCTCAGCGGCGATGCACACAACAGCGATGCGACTGTAGCCGATCATCCCTGGATGCCGCCGATGGCTCAGGTGGCCCAGGGTGGCAGTCCGCCGGCTCCCGTTCTTGCGACACAGGTCGCAGGCGTTGCCTTGCCCATCCCGCCAACCAGCCCGGCCGTACCAATCCCCCCGGCGGGAGGAGTAGCCTCCATGCCGGGACAGCGCGGGCAATGGCGCTGGCCCTCCCAGGACGCTCAACAGCAGCAGGTCGTAACAAATGGCGCTGCGTCTGCCAATCCCGCATTGACCCGGCAATGGAAGCGCAGGTGGTATTTCTACGGGGCTATTCTCGTAGTGGTGCTGGCACAACTGCCGGTGCTTGGTCTGCTTTTTGCCGCCAACGTCCGTGGCAGCGCTTCGCCTGCTATTTTAGGAGTACTCGTTGGGACGTGCGTTAACCTGCTCATTCTGGCCGCCATTGAGTTCACGGGCGTCACCCGCAACCGGTCTATCTGGAAGCATGTGTTTCGCTGCCTGGCTATCGCGCTGGCCGCTCCCCTGGTGAGCGGTTTCTTCGTTAACTTCGGGGCGGGTCCACGAGCGCACAGCGTCTATACCCCGCTCATTGCCTATCTCGTGCTGCTGGCGAGTAACATCCTCGCTCTTCGCCAGTTGGGCAGCGTTGACCTTGCCCCGGAGCAGGTGCGGGCTACGTCGCTCCCCTGGCGTTCCGTGCTGATCGGCGCGCTGACCGGGCTGCTGCCGCTCACTTTGATCCTGGTTCTGACGCTGACGGCTTCGGCGACCTCGCCGACCGGCGTCCCACCGCTCCTGCACATCTTTGGCGTGCTACTGATTGCCCTGATCGGTGCGCCGACGCCTGGTGCGATCATGGCCGTGTGGCTCTCGCAAAAGATGGCCGCGTCCACGTTCTTCCGCAGCAGCGCCCTGGCCGGAATGCTGATGTTCGCGTCAGCCTTTGTGCTATCCGCTCTGTGGAGCCTGTTGACTGCCGGCCACTTGCTTTTCCTTGACCAGTTCAAACTCTCCGGCCTGGCTTTTCTTGTTGGCTTGCTCACGCTTAGTCTGATCGGCGCGCTGCGTGGCATGCTGGATGTCCATATTTACTGGCGCTTAACTCACCGGCAGCCAGAATGAAGGTCGTAGAGGCCCGTTAAGATGACAGTTGCCACACCCTGGCATTGGTGAAGATCACCTCGGTCGGGTTCGTCAAATCGTAAGCGCTGAAGCCGATTGCTCCACTCATGAAGGTACTATCGCTGACGGAAGTAACCTCCGAGCGATTGAGGTAGATCGTCAGCGTGCTACCGCGTGCCACCACCGAAACAGTGTTAGTATTGGTCAGGTCCACTCCGGAGGGGTAGGTGTCGTACTTGAGGACACGCGCATTAGTGCCGGTGTTATCCACATAGACGTACACGCCGTAGTGGCCGTTGGTAAAAAAGGTAACGCGATAGAGCTGGTCTGTCTGCGGATTGCCCCGGAAGAGCAGTCCCCCTCCATCTCCTTTAGAGATGTTCATCTCCGCCTCGAACGTGAAATTCGAGAAGTTGGTACCTGTGCCGAAACAGGTGCTGAATGTGTTTGTCTGTGCATCACTGACATGATAGGCGCTGCCCGCGAACTGGCAAAAGGAAGTGCCGGTTTGCCAGTTATTGCCTTTGCTGTTGTCACTCAGTGGATCGTTCAATACCTGGTTGGAGCTGAAGGGATAGGTGGTGGCAATTGCCGTCGCGGTTAATGCGGCATTGGCGGTCGCGCTGGCGTTCGCGTGGGCGGTTGCGGTCGCGTTGGCCTGGGCCGTCGCTGTGGCATCGGCGCTGCTTCTCTGCCCATTGACGACGACGAAGCCGATCAGGATACCCCCGACGATGATGACCAGCGCCACAATCAACAGCGCGATGACCAGGGCCGAAGGTCCCCTGCGCCGTGGAGCAGGGGGCTGGGGAGGCACAAGTGGTGGGGGAGCCTGATAGGCGGTTGGCGGATAAGTACCGTAATTTGGATTGGACCCGGGACTAATATAGGTCTGAGCATTGGGATCATAAGGGCTATAGCTAGTATTAGGAGTAGCTCCAGGCGGTGGCGGTGCAGGAGGATACGCCCCATAAGGATCTGAATTGCTGCCTGGACCAGAGGGGGGATTGCCAGGATATGGATTGTAGGGATTCTGCCCACCAGAAGGTGGATTAGCATAAACTGTCCCATCAGGGGTAACATTCGGATTCTGCTCATAGGGATTTGGAGGATACTGGCTCATTGTCGAAGCCTCCTTAGCTAGAAATAGGATGAAGCAAGCAAGTGAAAAATGCTATCAGCATTGGTCTAGTATAGCATACACCTCGAAGGAAAAAAAGCTCTGTTTTTGGATGTTAGCGTTATACTCACCTTGCTGTTGCCCGGCCTATCTCCTATAATATGTGCAGACATATCGCACCTGTTTCATCAAAAGAATAGAGAGAACGCTGCTAGGGGAGCCAACCGGCTGAGAAGCAGTCGCAGGCGTTGCGCTGCTGACCCTATGAACCTGATCTGGTTAATACCAGCGGAGGGAAGCGGCACAGCGCGCCAGTTATCACCAGACGCAGCCCAGGCCGTAACCCTCAATAAGGTTACGGCCCTTTTTATTTCCTCTAGATGAGGCAGCCTCTATCATCCGTTGGAGATATCTATGGAGACACCAAAGCTCGCAGTGCAGGGCGTCTCAAAAACATTTCATAGCGGCCGCCAATCGCTTGAGACGCTGGCCGCTATCGACCTGGCGGTCGATAGCGGTGAATTCGTCACCGTGATTGGCCCAAGTGGCTGCGGCAAAAGCACCCTGTTCAACATTATCGCCGGCATCGAAACACCCGATACCGGCATCATCGCAATCGATGGCCGGGAGGATCTTGAGCGCGCCGGAAAAGCTGGCTATATGCCCCAGCAGCCGCTTCTGCTCCCCTGGAAGACCGTCGAGGAGAACGTCATCCTGGGACTGGATGTGCTGCACGTTCCACGCAAGCATGCCCTGGCCCAGGCATACGAACTGCTCAAACGCTTTGGCCTGGCCGAGTTCGCGCAGTACTATCCTTCCGCGCTCTCCGGTGGCATGAGCCAGCGCGTCGCCCTGCTGCGCACCGTCCTCTTCAATCATTCTTTCCTCTTGCTCGATGAGCCGTTCGGCGCGCTCGACGCCCTCACGCGCCTGGCGAGCCAGATGTGGCTGCTCGATGTCTGGCAGGAGTTTCATTCCAGCGTCCTCTTCATCACGCATGATGTACGAGAGGCCGTGCTGCTCTCGAATCGCGTCTATGTGCTGAGCGCGCGCCCGGCGAGAGTCCTGCGCGTGGTCGACATTCACCTGCCCTATCCCCGCAGGTACGAGCAACTCGCCTCGGCTGAAGCGGCGCAGCTTGAACAGGAACTTCTCGCCCTGCTATTGAAGGAGCAAGAGCTATGACACTTCGCAGATTGGCCGGCTACGGCCCGGCCCTGGTGCTGGCTATCACACTGCTAACGCTATGGCAGCTCTACGTGCAGATCAGCCAGATCAGCCCGCGCTTCCTGCCGTCGCCAACGGCGGTCGTCAGCGCGCTGATCGCTAACTGGCCAATCATCTACGACAACACCGTCCCGACCTTACTCGAAACGGTGCTGGGCCTTGCCATCGCCACGCTGCTCGGCCTCATCCTGGCGGTCCTGTTGAATGTATCGGGTTGGATGCGCCGCGCCATCTATCCGCTGCTCGTCACATCGCAGACGATCCCGATGATCGCGCTGGCCCCCCTGCTGCTCGTCTGGATCGGACCCGATATCTCGTCAAAGCTCATCGTTGTTATCCTGTATTGCTTCTTTCCTATAGCCGTCGCCTGCGCCGACGGCCTGGCCTCGGTCGAACCCGCTATGATCCGCCTGATGCGCAGTATGAAGGCTTCGCGCTGGCAAATCCTGTGGATGGTGCGCCTGCCGGCTGCCATGCCCGCCTTCTTCTCCGGCCTGCGTATCGCCGCGACCTACAGCGTGGTAGGCGCTATCTTCGGAGAGTACGTCGGCGCGGAAAAAGGGCTGGGCATCTACATGCAGCGCGCCACCAACTCGTTCGCGACTGCGCAAGTCTTCGCCGCCATCGTCGTGACGGCGCTCTTGAGCCTGGCCCTGTTCGGCCTTGTATCGCTGATCGAACGTCTCGCGCTGCCCTGGTACCACGCTGCGCAGCAGCGCCCGCTCTGATAATGAATAACATAAATCCTACGGAATAGCCCACAAAGGAGGGTTTCCATGAACAACCGTAATCGCCTGCTCTTAAGCATTGGCATACCGCTATTGTTAATCGTAGTGGTGGTTGGCGCATTTCTCTGGCAGCAGCGCGCCGTCGGATCGGGGGTAACCGGGCAGGGAGTGGCGCTAACCCAGACGCCGGGGTCGGAGTGCGCGTCGATAGGCAAGGGGGCTCATCAGCAGTTGACCAGCATGAGCCTCGCGCTCGACTGGACGCCCAACACCAACCATACCGGCATCTACGTGGCACTGGCGCAGAACTGGTACCGCGCCGAGGGCATCGACCTGCACCTGCTGCCGTATTCGGCCAGCGTCTCACCAGATGCGCTCGTCAGCGCCGGCAAGGCGGATGTCGGCATCAGCGCGACCGAGGGCATTGTCACGGATGCCGCGCTGGGCCAGCCTGTGGTCTCGATAGCGGCCATCATCCAGCATAACACCTCGGCGCTGGTCACACTGGCAAGCTCCGGCCTGAACCGCCCGCGCGACCTGGACGGCAAGACCTACGGCGGCTTCGGCGCGCCCTACGAATCGGCCGTTGTAGGCGAGATTATCAAGAAGGATGGCGGCGCAGGCCAGTTCAAGAACGTGACGCTGAGTGTGGATGCAATGCAGGCGCTGGAATCGCATCGCATCGATTTTGTGTGGGTCTTCGAGGGCTGGGAGGTGATCCAGGCACAGCGCGATGGCGTGAAGCTGAACGTCTTCCCCATCACGAACTATGGCGTGGCCGATTACTACACGCCCAATATCATCACCAGTCAGGCGGAGATCAAGCAGAAGCCTGACCTGCTGCACCGCTTCATGCTGGCAACCGCCTGCGGCTACGAATACGCGCGCGCGCATCCCCACGAGGCGGCGCAAATGCTCATCAACGTGGCAGATGCCACCAGCCCTGGCACCTTTCCCGACACCGGCCTGGTCTTCGCCAGCCAGAACTTCCTCAGTGCACACTACGCCGATCCCGGACGCAAATGGGGCTGGCAGGATGCCGCGCCCTGGCATGGCTATCCGCAGTTCATTCTCAACTCCGGCGGCATCCTGAATGCCAACAACAAACCCGTCTATCACATGAACTTCGACGCCTTGTGGACGAATCAGTTCTTACCGTAAAGGTATGGTTATACATTACCGAAGCAAATCTCCGTTTTCTTGTGAAACGGGCTGTTTTCATCTGGTATGGATCACCAGCAACATCCCGCTTTCCAGCGTTACCTCGGCGTGATCCTGCGTCAGTACATTGCTCATGCCGCGCGGCTTGCCGAAGTGCAGCGTCTCCCCGCGCAGGGGATAGTACAGGCCCTTTGTCGATACCCCGCCGGCATCCGCGGTCAACGGCAAGAGGGACAGGAGTTCGCCTGCCTTGCCGTCGATCTGCACCGTGCCTGGCCCTCTGAACAGCCAGCAGGACGATGTGCCATCGACGATGCGTATGGGCGCCGACTGGTAGCCGGCCAGCAGCAGCACATTCGCCATCGTATGGTCAAAGCGCATGCCGCCCAGCGCGCCGAGCAGGGTGATCTGCGTCGCGCCCTGCTGCACCGCGAGCTGCACGGCCAGTTCGGTATCGGTTTCGTCCTTTTCTGCCGCGACTGCGTGTATCTGGCTGCCACTGCCGCGCAGCTTCTCTATAACCTGCTGGTCGAGCGAATCGAAATCGCCCACCACATAGGTGGGAAAGTGGCCGTAGCGCAGCGCTGCCTCCGCCCCGCTATCGGCGGCGATCACGAGGTCTGCTCTGGCCAGAGCCTCATCCACGGACGGGCCTGGCTGAATCGTTCCGCCCGCAAAAATGACGACCTGCATGGATTACCCCTTTCGGCCAATGCGTGGCATTCTTTGCCCTCATTACGTTATAGTTATATGCACACTGTCAAGGGAAGGAATGACCCGGTTTCAAAAAAAGCCAGGAACTATGTATGAATACTCAAAATAACACGAACCAGCCCCATTCATGGGGGCGTTATCCTATAGTGCGGCACAGCCAGGTACAATCGATTTACTGGCGCAGCGATCTACCTGATCTTGCTCACCTGGAAGAGCCTGTGCTTCCATTTGGCTATGGCCGCAGCTACGGCGATAGCTGCCTGAATGCTGGTGGCGTCGCGCTGGATGCGAGCCATTTGCAGAACTTTATCTCGTTCGACGAAGAGACCGGTCTGCTGCGCTGTGAGGCCGGGGTCTCGCTGGCGAATATTCTCGACGTAATGGTTCCGCGCGGCTGGTTTCTGCCCGTCACCCCGGGCACCAAATTCGTCTCGGTGGGCGGCGCCATCGCCAACGATATACACGGTAAAAACCACCACCGCGGTGGCACCTTTGGCTGCCATGTGACCTGCTTCGAACTGCTGCGCTCGGATGGCGAGCGCCTCATCTGCTCGCGGGAGCAGCACGGCGACCTGTTCAGAGCCACCATTGGCGGCCTGGGCCTCACCGGCCTGATCATATGGGCCGAAATTCGCATGAAGCCCATCATCAATCCCTATATCGACATCGACCACATCCGCTTCGGGTCGCTCGACGAGTTTTTTGAGTTATCGAAAGAGTCCGACGCGGATTTCGAATATACGATGTCATGGGTCGATCTCCTTGTCGGTGGGGAGAACCTGTGCCGGGGCATTTTCATGCGCGGCAACCATAACCGCTCGCCTGAATTGGCTGCGAAGCCCTTCAAGAAGCGCCTGCCACTGGCGGTACCCATCAATTTCCCGTCGTTCGTCTTGAATCCCTTGACCGTCAGAGCCTTCAACGAGCTGTTTTATCGCAAGCAGCTTCCCAAACGGGTGCATCATACCGTGCCATATGACCCATTTTTCTACCCGCTCGATTCTATCCACGACTGGTATCGCATGTACGGCAAGCGCGGCTTCTTACAGTACCAGTTCGTCGTGCCTTTCGAGAACAGTTATGCCGCCATGCGCGAGATACTTAGCCGCATCCGGCGTTCAGGCGAAGGCTCGTTCCTGACCGTTCTGAAGCAATTTGGGCGTATTCAATCGCCGGGCATGTTGTCCTTCCCGCGTCCTGGTCTGACGCTCGCGCTAGATTTCGCCTACGACGGTCCAAAGACCCTGCGCCTTCTCGATGAACTTGACCGTATCGTGCTGCAAAGCGGTGGCGCGGTCTATCCGGCCAAGGATGCCCGCATGAGCGCGGAGAGCTTCCAGGCCTTCTTCCCGCGCTGGAAGGAATTTTTGGCCTACGTTGATCCGCATTTCTCCTCGAGCTTCTGGCGGCGCGTGACCGCCAATGTGCCTGCTGAATCTATGCAAGAAGTGGTGACATTTTAAGATGAAGATATTGGTAATCGGGGCAACCTCTGCGATTGCCCATGAAACGGCTAAATTGTACGCCAGAGATGGTGCGGAACTCTTTCTCGTTGGCCGCTCGCCTGAAAAGCTGGAAGCGGTGAAGGATGATCTGCAGGTGCGTGGGGCGAAACGCATGGAAACGTTTGTACTGGATCTGAATAAACTGGAGATGCATCAGACAATGCTCGAGGCGGCCATCGCATCGCTCGGTGAACTCGATATGGCTCTGATTGCGCATGGCACGCTGGGCGACCAACGCCTCTCTGAGGAGAATGTAACGAAAGCGCTGGAGGAATTTACCACCAACTGCACCAGCGTGATCTCCCTGCTGACCATCCTGGCAAACTACTTCGAGCCGCGCAAACGCGGCTGCATCGCGGTCATCTCCTCCGTCGCCGGTGATCGCGGGCGCAAGAGCAACTACGTCTACGGCGCCGCGAAGGGTGCGCTTTCCATCTTCCTGCAAGGCCTGCGCGGTCGCCTGGCCTCGTCAGGCGTGAAGGTCGTCACCATCAAGCCCGGTTTCGTCGATACGCCCATGACCGCCTCGCTGCGCAAGGGCCTGCTCTTCGCCAGCCCACGCACCATCGGCAAAGGCATCTACGACGCTATGAACAAGGGCAAAGATGTCGTCTACCTGCCCTGGTTCTGGCGTCCGATCATGCTGATGGTGAAAAGCGTGCCGGAAAGGGTATTCAAAAAAGTTTCGATTTGAGAACAAATGGATTGGATAGACCAGGATGGTGCTGTTAAGCTGAGATGTCTGTGGTTATAGCGCGTGGCAGCGTGAAGCAGAAGCGGCTGCCCTCACCGGCGATGCCGCTGCTCTCTACCCAGATACGCCCGCCCATGGCCTCGACGAGGTTCTTGCAGATGTAGAGTCCCAGACCGGAGCCGCGCACCGAGCTTGCGAGATCGCGAGGCAGGCGCACAAACTGGCCGAAGAGCAGGGGAGCCTGGTCGGGTGGGATGCCCGGTCCATCATCTTTAACGCTGATGCAGACTTCAGGTTGAGGTGCGACAGGTGAGCCAGGAGAGACGGGTGACGAAGGTGAGGAAGTCGAGGCGGGTTGCGTGGGTACGGTTGCGCTTACTACTACGTTTGAATGCGCTGGCGAGTACTTGTAGGCGTTGGAGAGCAGGTTGCGCAGGACATGGCGCAGGCATTGCAGGTTGCCCCGCACCACGACTTCGTCAGGGATATCGAGCCGTGTCTGTTGCTGCCTCTCCCAGACAGCGCCGAAAGACGCTACCGTTTCGCGCGCAACATCCGAAACAGCGATATTCTCCAGGTGCAGTGTCTCTTTCTGGCCGCTCAACTCCATCGTATCCAGCACATCATTCGTAAGTGTCTGCAGTTCGTTGCAGCTACGCAGCGCGTTTTTGAGGAAACCTACCTGCGCGGCCCGGTCGAAGCGTTCGTGTTTGTCCAACAGGAGAGAGAGGTAGCCGGTGACGACGGTGAGTGGCGAGCGCAGTTCGTGATTGACGTTCAGGATGAACTGATTTTTCAGTTCGTTGAGCCGGCGTTGTTGTTCATATGCCTCGGCTATCTGCCGCTCGGCCTCCTGGGCCTTCCCGCGAGCATCGTCAGCGGCATCCAGCAGGTTACGCAGCGTGATGACGATATACCCGATGATAATCAAGAGTATAAATCCGCCGATGAACGAGAGCGCAAAGGGGAGTGGCCACAGCAGAGTGTGCAAACGAATGCTGTGATAGATCACGCCTAAGATAAAGGCAACGGCTAAATAGATGAACAGCCCTCGCCTCTTAAATATCCAGGCGGCCAGCCCGCAAGGAATAACAAGAACATTCCCATTGTGCAGGACGGGAAAGCTGATAAAATAGAAGGCCAGGGTCAGTATTGTTGTTCCCCCAACAATGGTAAGCCGTATCATGAATGGCAATGTGAGTATGAACCGCGGCCAGTTGTGCAATCGGAGCATCTGCGCTTCTCCCCTATTCCACTTTTCTATGTAGCTACCCATGTCTCTCTTGCTAAACCCCATGCCTTAAATCGATACTATTCTAACACACAAAACTCCGCAGAAGCTATACTTTATCGCCGGGATTTCTTTTGCCGTGTAAAACGGTCATTTTTTCGCTTTGCTCTCACGCTGTCTCAGAACCTCGTACAAGACAATGCTGCCGGCGATGGCGGCGTTGAGCGAGTTAATGACGCCATGCATGGGCAGTTTGACGAGCAGATCGCAGTGTTCCCGCACCAGGCGGCTGATGCCCTTTCCCTCATTGCCGACGACGAGGGCGAGTGGGCCCGTCAGGTCGGCCTCGTCGTAGAAGGTGCTGGCTTCCCCGGCCAGCCCGATCACCCAGATATTCTGCTTCTTGAGAGACTCGATGGTGCGCGTCAGGTTGGTTTCCTGCGCGATGAGCAGGTGTTCGCTCGCGCCCGCTGATGTTTTCACGACGGTCGCGTTGACCTCTGCGGCCTCGTGCCTGGGCAGGACGATGCCGTGCACGCCCGCCGCCTCGGCGCTGCGCAGCAGAGACCCCAGGTTGTTGACATCCTGGATGGCATCGAGGATGAGCAAGAACGGGTCCTCGTTCTTCTGCTGCGCGTAAGCCAGGATGTCATCGAGGTCGGCATACTTGCGCGCCTCGACTACCGCTATGCAGCCCTGGTGGACGGCTCCCTGGCTGATCTGGTCGAGCCGATGGCGCGGCACCGTCTCGATGGGGATGTGCCGCCGTTCCGCCTCCTGTGCGATAGCTGCGACTGCTGGAGACTCACGCAGCCCATCCGCCAGCAAAATACGCTTGACCCGCCGGGGAGATCGCAGCGTCTCCAGCACGGGATTGCGCCCCCATACGTACTCAGGCATACTATCCTTACCTCTGATTGCCTCTCTTCGCTTGATGCCTCGTATTCTACTCGTTTCCCTCGGTAAATGGAAGGATTTACCGAGGGTTGGTTTTATGTTGCTCAGGATGGAGATAGAGGCGTGAGGTATGCTTTTTGTAAGCGTTTATCTATGATAAAATGTGAGTTGGTACAAATAATGGCCTATCTCCGGGCTTGAAAAACGCAGCTTTCCAGTCACCATGGAGGAGATCAGATGCAAAATACCCCTGCCTCATCAGGGGACACAGAAGGTCTCACAGGCGAACAATTGCTTCTGGTCACGAAACTCGCCATGCCACCGGTTCGCCCCGATCTGGTTGCTCGTCCGCGCCTCGTGAATCAGCTCACCCTTGGCATCCAACGCCCCCTCACGCTCATTGCGGCCCCTGCCGGCTTTGGCAAGACAACCCTCCTCTCTACCTGGCTTGAGCACGCTTCTCTTCGATCTGCCTGGCTCTCTTTGGAGCAGGACGATGATGATCTCACACGCTTCTGGTCCTATGTGTTCGCTGCTGTCTCACACGTCCATCAGGGCCTTGAGGCGTCGGCCCTGGCACTCCTGCAAGGATCGGCCCCCCAACAGCTTCCACCGATAGAAACCGTTTTGACTGTCTGGATCAATGCCCTTGCTGCCCTGTCTCACGAGGTGGCGCTCATCCTGGATGACTACCACGTGATTACCGCGCCGTCTATCCATCAGTCCGTCACCTATCTCGTCGATCATCTGCCGCCGCGGCTCCACCTGGTCATAGCGACGCGAGCCGATCCTCCTCTTCCCCTGGCACGACTGCGCACGCGAAGTCACTTGACCGAAATCCGCTCGGCTGATCTCCGCTTCACTCCTGAGGAAACGCGTTCCTTCCTGATTCGTACGCTCGGCCTGCATCTTTCAAGCGAGGACATCGCAGCCCTGGAGGCGCGAACAGAGGGCTGGATTGCGGGACTGCAATTGGCCGGCCTGTCGTTGCGGGGGCGTCAAGATATTCCAGCCTTTCTTCAAGCATTCACTGGGAGCCAGCGCTACATTATCGATTACTTGACCGAGGAGGTTCTGGCCCGCCAGCCCGCATCCGTCCAGACCTTTTTGCTCCAGACTTCAATCCTTGAGCGACTCGAGGGATCGCTCTGTGAGGCCGTCATTAGCGAGCATGGCGAAGAGGCAAGCGGCCAGGTGTTGCTGGAGCAGGTAGAGCAGGCCAACCTCTTCCTGGTTCCACTGGACGATGAGCGGCGCTGGTATCGCTATCACCAGCTCTTCGCCGAAGCGCTGCGCCATCGCTTGCAGCGCACGCATCCCACGGTTTTACCGGAACTCCACCGGCGAGCGAGCGCATGGTATGAGCAGCAAGGCCTGACGCATGACGCCGTGTACCACGCTCTGGCAGCCGCCGATTTCGCGCAGGCAGCACACCTTGTAGAGCAAGCATTTAACGCTCTGGTCAAACGCGGTGAGATTGCAACCCTCCAACGCTGGGCAGCCGCGCTTCCGGCTGAACTGGTACGCTCCCGCATCGAACTCTCTGTTTTGCAGGGGTGGCTCCTGTTCGTCAGCGGGAAACATGATGAGGCTGAACGGCATCTTCAGGACATCGAGCGCACATTTGGCATCAATGCCGTGTCGGATAAACATTCGGAGCAAGAGACGATGCCGGGTGGAGCGTTCAAGCGGGCCGAAGTCAGGGGTCGCATATCCGCCATCCGTGCATCTATCGCAGTTACCCAGGGAGATCTTCCACGTACCATCGCGCTCTCACAACTGGCTCTTGAGTATCTCCCGAAGGAGAATATATCGCGTGCGTATGCCGCCTGGTATCTGGGCAGGGCCTACTGGTTAAGTGGAGATATGAGGGCAGCGAGCGTTGCTCTTGCAGAGGCCTCTCATGTCAGCTGGGAGGTGGATCATTTCTACACTGTCTTTATGGTGGCCCATGACCTTGCTCATGTGCAGAAACTCCAGGGACGGCTGCACCTGGCCGATCAGACCTATCGCCAGGCGCTTCAGCAGGCGCTGGAGCGGGATGGAGACCTCCCGGCGGGAGGTCTGGCTTATGTGGGCAGGGGAAATCTTGAGTACGAGTGGAACCATCTGGACGCCGCTACCTCCCTACTCAAGGAGGGGATCAAGCTCTGCGAGAGAACCGGGAATGGACGGGCAATCCTGCAAGCATATATTACTCTGGCCTTCATCAAACAGGCTCAGGAAGATACAAGTGGTGCTAGCGCAATCATGCAGCATGTGGTGCAGATCACCGAGCGGCAGCACCTCTCCCAGCATAGAAACGCACAGATGGAAGCATTCCGGGCATGGTTGTCCCTCATGCAAGGGGATGAGGCGGCCTTCTTGCGCTGGCTCCAACGCTGCGGTCTCAGCCTTGACCGGGAAGTCTCTCATTTACGAGAACGGGAGTATCTGACGTTGGTACGCGTCCTCATCACACAGAGCAGGCTCGATGAGGCCAGACATTGGCTGGCAAAGTTGCTGCAACTGGCAGAGGTGCAGGGACGCACGGGAAGTGTGATTGAGATTCTTATGCTGCAGGCCGAAGCCTTGCACGCTTCCGGTGAGGTGAATCGGGCAATAGAGCATCTTTCGCGATCCCTCTCACTTGCAGAACCAGAGGGCTACATCCGTCTCTTTGTGGATGAAGGGACGCCGATGGCACGGCTGCTGGTGCAGATGCGCCGTCGTCTACCTGGTAATCAGCCAGGCTCCACGAAATATCGAGAACACCTCCTGGCATTGCTAAGCAGAGCGCATGACGAGGACGTGTCGCACTCTGCTGTCGATGTACCCGGGCCTGGAATGTACCCGCTCGGTGAACCATTGAGCGAACGCGAACTGGAGGTGCTCCGGCTGATCGCCGCTGGCTACTCCAATCGTGAGATTGCGGACCGGCTCGTGATCGCGGTGAGCACTGTGAAGTGGTATGTCAACGCGATCTATGGCAAGCTCCAGGTGGAGAGCCGCACGAAGGCCATCGCGAGAGCAAGGGAACTCAACATTGTGTAGCAAGACTCTCTGAACCCGTGTAATAGGGTGATGCTTGCCATCGCTCCACCTCTAGATTCCTCTCTTTCTTCGAGTGCAGGAAACCCACCCCCTTTTCCCACCCTTTGATGGGTGCAAACCTGCCCTGTCGCCGGTTACATTGCTTTTTAGAACACTGTGTTGGTGAATTGTTTGGCCGCCGAGATGGCGGCGAGACAAAAGGAGAGGTCTAATGACTACTAGCAATGTGATTGTCACTAAGGAACCTACGAGCCTCATCTCGCGTTCCGTACTCGTCGTATTCTGTTTAGCCGCGGGCTTTGCCTATCGAGCAAGCGTCTCGTTGATACCTCCAGGCATCTTTGAGGATGCCTTTCTGTTGGGTCTGGCTGCTCTGCTCCTAACAGTCGCAGTCCTCACAAGGAGGAGCCGAAGCCTTCAGAGATACTGGGAGATTCCTTTCGCCTTCTTTGTCTTCACTGTCGCCGGTTTTGTGGGGGATGTTTCGATTAGTCCGCTTCAACAGTGGTTCATTCATGACGTTCTGCACGAGACTCCCAGCGTGAATAATCCACTCGCTTCCACCGTTCTGGGGACCGTTCTCGCTCAGTTGTTCGCCACGCTAAGCTTGACTCTACCGATAATCCTTCTCACAAAGGCATCGGGAAGCGACTTGAATTCTCTCTTTATCAATAAGGAGAGGAGTTGGAAGTGGCTTGTTGTCGGCATACTCGGCTTTCTGGTGTTCTTTCTCCTGGCCGCGTTCGGGCTCAGCAAGTCATTCTTTCCAAACAATGGGGTGACCCTTTCACGCTTTCTCGCACTCACACCAGCACTCCTCGTGCTCGTGCTCTGCAACGGTCTAAGAGAGGAATTGTGGTTCAGAGGACTCTTCCTGAAAAAGTATGGGAGGTTTCTAGGCCCCTTGGCTTCGAATATGCTCGCAGCCATCATATTCGCCTCGTTCCATGTACAAGTCCAGTATAGCCGGAGTTTGCCGATTTTTCTCGCTATCGCGTTGATCCAGGGATTGGTCCTGGGCTTTCTGATGCAAAAATCTAGAAGCATTCTCGCGCCTGCGGTTTTCCATGCAGGCACTGATATTCCCATTTTTTTGGTGTACCTGTCGTATGCTTCGAGATGATGCAACTCTCTGCCATGCTGAGCAGGATGTTCCCTTGACGGCGCGAGAGCAAGAGGGTGAGCAAGGAGCATGGGAATGGAAAGTGAACACGTTCGACAAGAGGTCTACCGGATCGTCGTCAAGGGACATCTTGACAGTGATTGGTCGGATTGGTTTGATGGGTTGACCATCACGCTGGTGGACAATGGAGAAACCATTCTCACTGGCCCACTCATCGATCAAACCGCCTTGCATGGAGTGCTGATCAAAATACGCGATTTAGGCCTGCCCTTGCTCTCGCTAACACGCATTGAGATGGGTAGGGAGAATGAATCCAACCCCGTTGTACCCCAGGAAGAAGAGGGGCGTGGTGGATGAAGCCTGCCACACCACAGCCCTCTTCAGCCCGGGGATATGCCCGTTGGGAGCGCAAAAGGCTCGCTCTCGAGTCTCCATCATTGTCCCCTACAGAATTGACTACACGTTGGCGGTCTCTCGCTCCCGAGTTTGCTTAACATGGGTTGCTCCTTTCATTATGAATGAAGCTCATTCACTTCTTTTCCTAATACTACGGCTGTCTCAAAAGGTTGTACGGAATGCTACCTTCAGTCCTTTATAAGCCCGAGGGGTGGGCCAAAGAATAAGCGCTCGAGAAAATCGATGGTACTTTCGCGGTACTGTGCCTCATTCTCTCCATTTTCGATACAGTAGCAATCAAACAGTACGGAATGCACCATACCGAAGATGATCTTCGAGTACATCATAGTATCAAAGGGAGACAATTGACCTCTCTCGATAGCTATGTGAAAGAAGCTATCAAGCGCTTTTGTGATGACTTCTTCCGCTTCTTTGTGCTTCTGCAATTCCTCGCCGGATTGAATATCTACCTGAAAAACCGACATCAATTCGCTATTTTCATGGCAGATGCGAAATGACGCTTCGATCATAGCGCGCGGAATCTGCTCTATCGGTAAATTCAATATGTGGGGGTCCTGAAGCGCCTCCGCGATAGCATTCACCCACTCGAGGGAAAGCGCGGTATAGATGTCGCGTTTATTGTGGAAGTAGAGATAGACCGTGCCGACCGCTACACCGGCAGCCGAGGCAATCTGGGCGATGGTCGTCTCCTCGTATCCCTGCTTCGCGATAATTGTGCGTGCAGCGTCAAGAATGGCCTTGCGCTTCGCGCGTGTTTCTTCTAGGGTTAGTTCCGGCATCATTGTCCTCGTTGACTGAATGACATTCAGTCATTTTATACCATGAAAAAAACCGGATGTCAAGCATCACTCGGGTTCATTTCAAACAACCCGTATAATTCGCGTACCGGGGCGAAGCTCTGCCGGTGGATGGGGGAGGCGCCGTGTTCGCGCAGGGCTGCAAGGTGCGCATCCGTGCCGTAGCCTTTGTGCTGAGCGAAGCCGTATAGGGGGTATTGTTCGTGGAGTTGTAGCATCAGGCGGTCGCGGGTAACTTTGGCGATGATGGAGGCGGCGGCGATGGAGAGGCATAACGCGTCTCCTTTGATGATGGAGCGCTGGGGCAGAGGCACATCGGGCAGCAGCAGGGCATCGAGCAGCAGCGCATGCGGCGCTGGAGAAAGCTGGGCCAGCGCGGCACGCATCGCAAGCCTGGTTGCCTGTAAAATATTGCGTTCATCGATCAGCTCGACAGAACCGAAGCCGACGGAGATGGCAACGGCATTGCTCACAATAGTGTCGTAAAAACTTTCGCGCGCCAGGGGAGTTAACTGCTTTGAATCGCATACGCCGGCGAACAGCTCCGCGCAGGTGTCGCGTTCGAGCGGCAGGATGACAGCCGCCGCTACTACCGGCCCTGCGAGGCAGCCGCGCCCCGCTTCGTCCAGTCCGGCGACAAGAGAATAGCCCTGACGTAGCAGGGCCATTTCTTCCTCGAGGGTCGGTTGTTGTTTACTCGTTGGCGCTTTCAACGGGTGGAGTTTCCGCGATCTCAGTGGTTTTGACGGTTTCGGTGGCTGTCGACGCAGCGCGCGCAGCCCTGGCGGCTACTTTCGCTGCGGCTTCTTTGGCGGTTGTCGGGCGAATTTCCTTCAGGCGAGCAGCCTTGCCGGTCAAACCGCGCAAATAGTACAACTGCTTGCGGCGCACCCTGGCGTGACGTACTACTTCGATCTTCTCGATACGTGGTGAGTTCAAGAGGAATGTGCGTTCAACGCCGACTCCGTGCGTAATGCGGCGCACGGTAAAATTGCGGCTCATGCCGCCCCCGCGCAGGCGCATCACTACGCCCTCGAACGGCTGCAGCCGCTCGCGGTTGCCCTCGACGACTCTGACTTGCAGGCGGACCGTGTCGCCCGACTGGATTTCCGGTATATCCTTACGCAGGTGAGGGCGCTCCACTACGGACATCAGCGCTCTCCCGGCTGGCTTGGTAATAACTTCTTTCTCTGCCATCCTCTAAGATCACCTTTCTGCGTTGGCCGCGTTGAGTTGCTTCATCAAGCGCGACTTGCGACGAGCAGCGTTATTACGATGGATGACGCCTTTTTTGGCTGCGCGGTCTAGCTCGCTGGCGGCTGCACGGACAGCTTCCTCTGCGTTATCGCCGGAGCTGATTGCAACGCGAGCCTTCGTGACCTGTGTTTTCACGAGTGATTTAACACTGCGATTGTGTAAGCGGCGCTTCGCTTCCTGGCGCATGCGCTTCTTCGCAGATGCATTATTGGGCATGTGAGTAATAAACCTCCCCGAAACAACCGCCCCATCACATGGGCGAGTTTATAAACATCAAAAGACTCCGACTATTTGCCGGACTGAGTGCCTACGGATTATAGCAGAAGATCGATAAACCTGTCAAACACGAGTACCCTTCGAAAGGGCGATCTCAGGCGCACTGTCTGGGGGACAGGTAACAACCCTCAAGGCCGCCCTTCCGGAACCCGCGCTGTTAATACACAATCACCGGCGTTCCCCAGGGGATCTGAGTATACAGCCAGGCCACGTCGTTCGGATCCATGTTGATGCAGCCGTGACTGCCGTTGCCGTTGAAGGTCGTCGTACCGGACGGGTCGCTATGGGGGAAGTTCGTTCCTGGGCCATAGATGCCTCTCCACCAGCTATCGTGGAAGAAGTAACCTCCGGCATGGTACTCCATCGCGTACTGGATCGGCGTGGGCGGGTACCAGAACGCCGACCCGGGCGGCTCGGTCGACTTGAATTCGGTCGGATGTTCGCGCAGGATGATGCTCCAGAATCCCGGAGGTGAGGGTCTCAAGTACTGGCCGGTGACGACCAGGAATGCCCTGACCATATTGCCATTGTTGTAGTAGCGCAGCGTCTGCTCGACCAGCGAGACCACCAGCACGGGACCAGAATTGGGACCGAAGACCCCATAGTGCTTCATCAAATTGACATCGGCGGTGTGCCAACGATTCCAGGGCGTCCTATCGTTGTAGTCGGCTTCCATGGCATGCAGGTTCAGGAAGTCGTTGTTGATCAGGTCGATGGCCGACTGGTAGTCATCCAGCGTTTGCGCCGACTGCACGGCTGCAACCGCGTCAGAGCCGATACCCTGTTGATCATATTCGTAATCTAGATGATACGCGCCGCCATCATATGGATCGTGATACTGGTGGCCATTTCCCCAACTCCATACCTCGGCCTGGAATTTTTTGAGCAGGTAATTCGCCTGGCCCTGCGTCAGTGGGAATTGGATCGCGTTCGTGTCGTTATCGATCTGGGCCGAGACCTTCAGATAATCGTTAATGTTCTTCGCGCTGCTGAGGGCCTGCTGATCGGCTGTGAGTTTCTGCTGGAAGCTGGTGGCATTCACGCCATACTGCTTGAGCAGGTTCACATCGTTGCGTAACTGCTGTATTTTTATAGCGCCGACAAAAGGAATAGCCTGGGTAGAATAGACGGTTGTTTCTTGCAACTGCGTATTAACCAGGTCGATCAGATTTGAATAAGCGTCCGGTCCGGTGGCATTTCGGAAGGACGTGAGATCATCCTGCGTCTGCTGGCTAAGCGCCGTTGTGTCCAGGTGCGAAGTCTTGAGCTGCTGTATCACCTGTTGCAGCGAGGAGAGGGCATTGTACGCCGGTCCCATCAGGTGAAGGGCCTTCGTAGAATTTTTCGCCTCCTGACTGATCTGGATGTAGTCTTTGGGGTACTGGGCCTTCGCCAACTGCGCCTGGTAGTCGGTCAACTGCGTGGCAAACGTGTGGGCCTCGATAAACTTCTGCGCCTGCCGCTGGGCCAGTGCGTTTTCCATCGTTTGCAAATCCTGGCTGGCCTGGTAGTCGAGCTGCTGCGTCGCCTGTACCTCCAGCCCCTGCACCTCCACGGTGAGCATCGAATAACGCTGGGCCAGGTTCAAATTGTAAGTGTCTACAGGCTGCTCATTAAATAAGGCGAACGGCGCGGACGTGCTGCCAAGCAACACGGCCTGGTTCATGATAGGCTTGAGCATGGCACCGGGTACGCCGATACTTTCTGCATGGGCGATCTCTTCATGAAAGGCAGATTTATTTGCGTCAGCCTGTTGTTGCACCTGGGCAGTGCCGTTGCAGGCGCTGAGAACAATCATTACCAGCATCATACAAACAAGTATTATAGCCCCTCTGCGAGCTTTACGCCGGGGTACGGGAAAATGTGCCATCGTAGCACGCGCCTCCTAGCTCAATAAGAGAAAATCATTGCATATGACAAAACAATAGAACATAGGTATTTCAGTAATATAAACGCCGCGGCCTATGTATATTACATCGGTTGGTCGCCCAAATTGTAACAAACTGGATGCGATGTGTGCCATCTTACGGTTCTTTGAGCGCCTGCTCGAGATCACCCAACAAATCGTCGATATCTTCGATGCCGACTGACAGGCGTAAGAGAGTATCGGTCAGGCCGCGTGCCTCGCGTAGTTCCCTGGGGATGGAGCCGTGCGTCATCGAGGCCGGGTGGCAGACCAGCGATTCGACCCCACCGAGGCTTTCGGCCAGCGCGAAGACGCGGAAGCCGCGCACTACGCGCGCTACGTCGTCATAAGTTCCCTTGAATTGGAACGACACCATGCCGCCGAAGCCGCTCATCTGCCGCCTGGCCAGTGCGTGGTCTGGATGCGATGGCAGGCCGGGGTAGTAGACTTTCTCGACGAGCGGATGCTCTTGCAGGAACTTCGCGACTGCCATGGCGTTCTCCTCGTGTTGCCGCATGCGCACCGCCAGCGTCTTGATGCCGCGCAGCGTGAGCCAGGCATCGAAGGGACCCGGCACCCCGCCAGCCGCGTTCTGGTAGAATTTGAGCGACTGGTACGCCTCTTCGTTGCTAGTGACCAGCGCCCCTCCGATCACATCGCTGTGGCCGTTCAGGTACTTCGTCGTGCTATGCACCACGATATCCGCACCCAGCTTCAACGGCTGCTGGAAATACGGGCTTGCGAACGTATTATCAACCACTACCAGCAGGTTGTGCCGATGCGCCAGCGCCGCGATCGCCTCGATGTCTACCAGCGCCAGCAGCGGGTTGGTAGGAGATTCCAGCCAGATCATTCTGGTATTGGGCCGGATTGCCTGCTCATAGGCGCGCATGTCCCCCGCCGGTACGTAGCTCGCCTCTACGTTGTAGCGACGCATCACCCGTTCGAAGAGACGATAGGTGCCTCCGTAGAGATCATCGCAGGAGACAATGTGGTCGCCCGCGCTCAACAGGCTCGCTATTGCGCTTTCGGTAGCCAGGCCCGAGGCAAAAGCTAGCCCATACTGCCCTTCTTCAAGCGCGGCAATGCACCCCTCTAACGCAGTGCGCGTCGGGTTGCCGGTGCGGGCGTACTCATATCCTTTATGCTCACCTAACCCTGCCTGGGCATAGGTCGCTGTCTGGTAAATCGGCGTCATCACTGCGCCGCTGGTCGGGTCAGGCTGCTGTCCCGCGTGTATCGCATTCGTCGCAAATTTCATAAACTAACTCCTTCTATTTGAGAGATGGCTCGCAAGCGACTATACCATGTTTGTGAGGAAAGGGCAATGCGCGTAATCGTAACCCCGGCCCTTGCCGAAACGTATTAAATCAGAGAAGGATTCCCGAGATTTCGTACCTTATCACGAGGGAAAGAAGGATCATGACGACATCGCAGTCAACCAGCGCATATACCCAGGCAAAACCGGTCATCGGCGTTTTGCTGGTGCATGGTTTGAATGGCAGCCGCTCGGATTTTACTGAGATGGAGACAATGCTATGCGCGCGGGGAATGATTGTTGTCAACATGCTCCTGCCGGGACATGGTAGCCGTGTTCGTGAATTACTTACGACTGGCTGGGATGATTGGGCGAAGGCGGTGCGTGATGAACTTAACCTCCTCAAGCAGAAATGCGATGTTGTCTTCCTGGTTGGCCATTCGTTGGGTGGGGCGCTCTCGCTGCACGTGGCGTCTCAGGAAGATATCGCGGGCATCGTGAGTATCTGTGCCCCGCTGCATATGCACCCCTGGCTGAAGGGGGCTGTCAGCGTCGCGAAGTATATTACTCCATTGCTGCCAACAATACGCGAAGATGTGCATGACCGGGAGGCGCGTATTCGCTACCGGCGTGATAACTATCGCTGGACGCCTATGCGCCCGGTCGAAAGCCTGCTCCTATTCCTGCCGCAGTTGCGGGAAGAACTGCCGCATGTGACCGCGCCCGCCCTGATCATGACTTCGGTTCACGATCATGTCGTACCCGCGCGGGATGGTAGGGAAATATATCGCCGCATCGGCTCCCAGGAGAAACACCTGGTCACCTTCCATCGTTCCTATCACGTCGTGATGAAAGATCACGACCGTGAAGAGCTGTTCGACAAAACGCTCGCCTTCATTCTGCGCCATGCTGCAAGGGCGAAGCCACACGTGAAAACGCCATCGAGCCAGACGGCTTAATACGCAATCCTATGAGTAAGCCTTACGTATTTTTTTCGAAAGTGGGGATTCTCTGCCTGCTGGCACTGCTCGTCATAGCGTTGCTCTTCTTCTCCGGCAAGCTTGTGCAGGGGCTAGTCCAGGCAGGGCACATTGCCTCCACGCCTTTCGGGCAAGTCACCACAACCGCACGCGGCCCGCAGACGGGTGCGGCAGCCATTTCCAATATCATTGTCCCCGGTCATGAAAATGCTCTGCCTCTGCAACTGCCGAGCAGGCGGTCCGTAATCTATTCGCAGAGCGACAGTTTATACCTCGTTTCCCTAACCGGCGGTTCGACGACGGTTATTCCGACGGCCGGCTTTATCAACAACCGCGCGGCCCAGCCTATCCTGACGCCCGGCGGCCAAATCCTCTACAGTGGCGATGGTATCTGGCTGACCGATGTCTCTGGCGGGACTCCTCAGCGCGTCGCAGCGCTTGATGGTGGGCAGGTGATTACCTCGCTGGCGCTTAGTGAAGACGGAAAGATGCTGGCGTGGAGTACCGAGCCGGCGAATGGGTCGGGCATGGTCGTCATCCACGCCGGGCCCATTGGAGCGCCTTCCATCGTACTTTCGCAATCCTCCCTGCATTGCCCCTGCTTCCGCGTCTTCTCTTTCATGAACGGGCTATCCAATCAGGCAGATCACACCTTGCTGCTAACCGATGATCGCGGCAGCAGCGGGGCGGTACAGTACGGCCTCTGGTCGCTCGACCTGGCGCAGGCCAACCCGACGGCTCAGCTCATCATGAATGGGGGCGTGCAGCAAGGCCCGCTCGCCTTGTCTCCGAGCGGCAATGCGCTGCTCTATTCCACCAGCGAGGGCGCCGTGCCCTTTCCTTCGGATTTTAGCGTTCCCAGCGGCCTCGCTGCGCTTTCATATGCGAATAGTCTCGGTATCGGCGCGTTGGGCGGCACGCCGCCGACCCTCGCCGCGAGACAGGTTATTCTGCCCGTACAGGACAATCTGAGCAACAGCGCGCAGTATCACTGGGTGACAACTCCCATTTTTTCGCCCGATGCCCGGACCCTGGCCTATGTCGAGTTTTCAAGCGATGCGCAGGAGGCTTACGATCGCCACAGCGCGCTTTATACGGTGTCGGTTTCAGGCTCAGCTTCCCACCTCAGCGTTGGGAAGCCGAAGCTCCTGGCCACTTCCTCGAATCGACTGGTCGAGTTGGGACCCTGGATCAATAATCACGTTCTGACAATTTACGCCGATAACGCTCTGTATGCTCTGGATATGCAGAGCGGCTCAATCGCCGCCTTCGCGCGTCTCAACAACTATGCTCAGATCGTGGCCGTTGTCGGCCGGTGACGAGGGGGAGAAGATGCTATGACTTATGCTGCTCGCGATAGATCCGTAGAGCCTCTTCTAGAAACTCCCGGCCTCTCTCGTCGAAGGGCATAGGTCAAGGTCAAGAGATTTTACCGTATTTTTTGTCGTTCTACTCTGAATTTAGTTTAAGAAGAATGTTTTAACCACTCCCTCCAAATCCCATTTTCAGCTCACTTGACAAGATATTCTTCCATATGGTAATTTATTTTTAGGACGTTAAAATAATGATTTTGATAAGTGAAACACATGAGGCCATAATATGTCACCGGAACTCCGTACGTTGCCTATTCGCGCTATTGACTGCTTGAAGCTCTGCTACAAATTGCGCGAGCGGGGTGAGTCCATTACCACATCGGTCATGCGAGAACGCTTGCAGTCACTGGAACCGACGGGGCAACTCAGCGATGCCACCGTTACCCAGCTCTTCAAGTGGTTGGGCGAACGCGGTTATGTGCGCTATACCCCCTATCACGGCGTAGAACTGACTGAGACGGGCCAGCATATGGCCAGCGAACTCGTGCGCCGTCACCGTTTGCTGGAACTTTTTCTGGTGCAGATCATGGGCTTTCCTCTGGAAGAGGTGGATGCGGAAGCGGAACAAATCGAGCACGCTATCTCGGATGCCTTCGTGGAACGCATGGATGCACTGCTGGAGCACCCGAACGAAGATCCTCATGGAGACCCTATCCCCAACAAGGGGGGTGGGGTCGTTGTGGCAAAGAGCCAGCCGCTCTCAACTGTTACGCCGGGTCAACATGTCATTGTGCAGCGCGTGAGTGATGAGAATCCCGACCTGCTGCGCTATCTGGCCGAGCTTGGTCTCGTTCCAGGCGCCCTCGTGCAGGTTGAGACCGTGGCACCCTATGGTGGAGTCTTTACTGTGCGCGTCGGGGAACAGGCCCACGCTATTGGAGACGCGGTGACGCAGGCGGTCCTTGTACGTCCGGTCGCGCCTGACCTGGAGAGCGGTCCTTCACCTTCCGCAAACCCACTGGGAGAAAACGCATGAGAGCCTATCCTCCCTTACAGCCCGCAGGAGCCTCGCCTATGCCCTCAGGCGAGGCTCTTGAGCACCTGTCCGAAGAAGTCGGAACGCGAGCCGCCGCACGCGCGGTGCTTGAAGGGCGCAAGAAAGGACTGCTCGCCTTCCTGCCGTTCCTGGGACCTGCCTTTATCGCCTGTGTGGCATATATTGATCCCGGCAATTTTGCTACCAACATCCAGGGAGGCAGCGCCTTTGGCTACAATCTGCTGTGGGTCATCGCCCTGGCCAACCTGATGGCGATGCTGCTGCAAACTATGTCGGCGAAACTGGGCCTGGCAACCGGGCAGAATTTGGCAGAGCTGTGCCGCCAGGAGTTCCGCAAGCCCGTGGTGTACGCCATGTGGATCGTCTCCGAGATCATGGCGATGTCTACCGATCTGGCCGAGTTTTTGGGAGCCAGTATCGCCATCAACCTTCTATTTGGCCTGCCCCTGCTCTACGCCACGCTCATTACAGGCGTTGCCACCTACCTGATCCTACAACTGGAGCGTCGCGGGTTCCGTCCCTTAGAGGCGGTCATCTCCGCCCTGGTGGGGGTGATTGCGCTCTGTTACGTCATTGAGACCTTCTTCTCCCGCCCGAATTTGGGCCAGATTGGCTTCCACACCATTGTTCCCTGGCTGGGTGGAACGCAAAGCGTCCTCTTCTCGGTAGGCATCATTGGGGCGACGGTGATGCCCCATGTCATCTACCTGCACTCCTCGCTTACCCAACAACGCATCATCCCACGCAGTGAAAAGGAAGCGCGGCGTATCTTCCGCTGGACCATTCCTGACGTGGTGATTGCCATGGGCCTGGCGGGTCTTGTCAACATAGCGATGCTCTACATGGCCGCGGCCACCTTTCATCTTCACGGACTGAGCAACGTGGCCGACATCAACAGCGCCTATCGGACGCTCACTCCCTTGCTTGGAGGAGCCGCCAGCCTGGTCTTTGCGATCTCGCTGCTGGCCTCTGGGCTCTCCAGTTCCACGGTCGGCACGATGGCCGGGCAGGTCATCATGCAGGGCTTTGTGGGCTTCACCATTCCCATCTGGGTGCGGCGGGTCGTGACCATGATCCCGGCTGTGATCGTCGCCGCGATCGGCTTGAATCCGACCAGCACCCTGGTGATCAGCCAGGTCGTGCTGAGTTTCGTCCTGCCACTACCTGTTATCACCCTGGTCATGTTTACCCGTCGCCGCGACCTGATGGGCTCCCTGGTCAACAAAGCGGTCACCACCTGGGCGGCCATCGCGTGTAGTGTGGTCATTCTCGGCCTCAATGTCTGGCTGCTGTACTCGACCTTTGCCCCGCTCATAGGCTGGTGGCAGCCCGCTTAGTGCAATATAATCTTCTGCACTTGAGTCGCTTTTCTGCTACACTGACGGGATGGAGGAAGTGCGTCAAGGATGGTCTGGGAAATGCTTCAAACAGGCTCTTTCTGTCCGAGATTCTGTCGCTGTCTGCAGATCTTGCCGCGTCCAGGAATACGATACCACTAATGACAAGATGAGCATTTCCCGGATTACCTTTGGGGCAGGTCGCAAGCAGAGCCAGAAGATTCTCCAGCCTTCGCCGCAATGAAGTGAGTCAGCGTCTCGGTTATCAGCCAACGACCTTATACAAGATCAATCGAGCAGCCTGCCACGCGATTGCTAAACGCCACACAGCGTATCGCCGCCAGCTTCGAGAAAAACGACTGCAAGGATATCGCGAGGAGATCAAGCGGATGGCCTTGTACCTTCAGGCAGAGCAGGTGGCGCTGACGCAGCGGCATATCGCTCGGTATCTTGCACAGCCTGCCATTTTGCGCGATCCCAAAGTGAGGGAACTTTTGCGTGAAGTTTGTCAAGAGATACAGGAACATCGTGTTTTTCGATCAGAAGGAGTAAAGTGATATGCGCCAACAAGTACCATGCCCGCATTGCGGGAGTTATCACACCTATCCACATGGAAAGCACATGCCATTTATGCTTGCTTTGATTATCGGTGTTGTTACACTTGGTTTGGGTTTTTTCATCACCATACCATGGTGGCTACTAGAGAAATTTATTCGAAACAATGACCCTTATTATCACCACGATGCTACTATTGTGGCAACTGTCCCTACAAATGGGTGCATTACACTTAAAACGTTTGAGGAGTTCTCCAAAAAAACCATATTGTGGCCGAAGCGGCCAAATTATGGTGTTAGTCACGTTGGGGAAAAGCAGAAGTCGAGCAGGGGGGTAAAGGGCATGGATAGGATCAGTGTGACTCAATCAGCCGGGTCACAGCGAGATTTCAAGCTCGACTTCCTACTTTTCAGTGTACTGGCCTGCACAACAAACAAGATGTGTATGTATCAACGTATGCCATACTAGACTACGCGTGGCCCTCGCAGGCGCGGAATGAGAATGAGCCCGAGAACCATGCCCGCGATTAGACCGCCAATATGATCGACGATGCCAATTTCGGGATTAGAAAAGCCTATGACCAGGTTCAGGCCGAGCCAGAAGATCCAGTTGGTGATTGCTCCCGTCCCATACCTTCCCAGCGCACGGCGATTAACGAGGTAGAAGGCTCCCAGCGCGCCGAAGACGCCGAAGATCGCGCCCGAGGCGCCGACGGCGATGAAGTTTGGCCCCTCGACGAAGTACGAGACGATGCCGCCGATAATACCGGACACCAGGTAGATCGCCAGGTAACGCCACTTGCCGTAGAATACTTCGATAGCGGTGCCAATGAAGAAGAGCGAAAGCATATTCAAGCCGATATGCAAGATGTTGAGGTGCAGAAACATGGCGGTGAATATGCGCCACCATTCACCTTGCGCGACCAGGGCGTTCACCTGCGCACCCATGTTAACAAGAACATTTACGTCGATGTCCCCCAGACTGCCCAGTCCGCCTGCCTGTGTGATGCTCAGCAGCGCCGAAATCAGATAGATCAGCACATTGATGCCGATGAGGATATTCGTCACGAAGCGTGGGTGCTGGCTCATCCAGAAGCGCGTGCGTACCTGCTGGCGCTGCATCTGGCTCATGCCGCCGGGGCGCTCGCGTGTCCAGCCGGGAATCTGATCGCGTTCAACCTGGGCTCCGTTCTGGGCGCCATCCCGCATCCTGGTAGGGCCGTCAGCATCAACGGTAGGCGGCGTGCCGGCAAGCCCGTTGTACCCTGGCATGCGCACGGGATCGACGGGCGGGAAGACGTTCTCGAAGGTGCCGCCATGGGAAAGACGGGCTGCGCGCGACCTTGCCAACCCGGCGTCGTAGTCCTGCCCCGTGAGGCGCAGCAGGTAGGCGCGCATGGCATGAGCATAAGCGTTGCCCGGATCCTCGCTGATGACCGTCTCGAGGTCTTGCAGGGCGCGGTCGTAGCGGCGGTCGAGTAGATCGAGCAGAGCCTGGGCCATGCTGTAGGCCGCGCCGCCTTCCGGCTGAAGTTCCTGCACTTTGCGGCACGCCATAAAGACCACGCCGTAGGAGCCGAGGGCGAGGTTGGCCTCCGCCAGTCCCAGGTGAATGTTCGGATTATCCGGCTCTAACTGAGCGGCGTGCGCATAGGCGATCGCGGCTTCGCGCCCCTGACCCTGCGCCAGCGCCTGTTTTCCGCGTTCCATATACGTTTGTACATCAGTTTGTGCTTCCAAGAGTTTCACCCTCCCATAAATGTAACGCGATTAGCGCGAGTAAGGTCGTAGCCACTTGCGAACCATTTGGGGTGCGCGCCAAATTCAAGATTGATATCTCTATGATATATTACGATGTCGTTGACAATAGGTTGCCGGATAGTCTTCTCGTGGTCATGTATTCCTGTGATTATACCGTATCTAGCAAGAAGTGACTACGATTATACCGGCAGGTGCGCGAAGGTAGCTATATCATCTCAACAGCGGCAATTTATGCGCTATTACTTTCATGGGATTATGGTAAAGCACAGCGAAAAAGATGAAACAAAATGGCGACCCGCACGGGGTCGCCATTTTGTTTCATTCACGATACTGAACCGAGTTTATCCCTGCCCCTGCCAGCCGGGCAGACGCCCACACTCGCTCAGTGCTTATGTCAAAGCGCTGCTTCTCAAACTCCAGGAAGGCTTGCCGTCCTGCACGCTACTGCGCCGCTTCCTACTCGAACACCCCCTGCTCGTGCTGGAACTGGGCTTTCGTCCGGTGCTCGATTACACCCAGCCCTATGGCTTTGATGTGGCGCGCACCGTGCCCAGCGCACGCTGGTTGCGCGAACAACACGCCGCCTGCCCCAGCCGGTGCTGCAAGCCTTGCTGGCCGCCACCGTCAGCGACTTGCGCGAGTATATCCCGGCCTGGGGGAAGTGATCGCCTTCGATGTGACGCACATCTATGCCTCGGTGCAGGAAAATAACCCGCGCGCTTACGTCACCGACCGCTACGATAAAGCGCACCAACCCACAGGCGACCCCGATTGCAAGGTGGCGGTCAAACGCTCGACGAATAAAGAACAGAGCGATGGCTCGAAGAAGGAAGAGAAAGAGTACCTGGGGGCTACGGCTCCGCGGTGGTGAGTGCCACCGACCCGGTCTACGGCGATGTCGTGCTAGCCGCGTACACCCTACCCTTCAATGAAAACGACATCACCTACTTCTTTCCCCTCTACTCCGCACTGTCGCCACCCTGTGCTTCTTTCCCACGCATCTAGCCGCCGATGCGGCCTTCGATGCCTGGTATGTGTAGAAGTGCTGACGCATCGGCACGACATAGCCACCATCCCCCTCAACACCCACAGTCATCCCGAAAGCCTCCTCGCTCCTTATATCGTGCCACTTTGTGAGCGTCGCTATCTCATACATCCCACCTACCAGTTCTCCCACACCTACGGCTACTGCTCCCAACTCTTTCTCTGCCCTCTGCTGTTTCCGGCCGTCACCGGCCAGAATTGCGATCACGCCCAGTTTCCCAAAGTCAAAAGCTGTGTCAAAGACCTCAACTGGGAACGCGGTGCGCAGATGCGCGTCACGCTTGATCGTCGATACTGAACTAATTGAATGTGAGTGGCTCACACCCTGCGGTAATAATACCGCCTGCGGCTGCGATACAGCGGGAGGGTTATGAGGTGCCAGAGCGCCACGAGAATGATCGCGCCGATCAACGCCCTGATAATCGGAACACCAAAGAGGTTGATGTCACCAAGCCCGGTAATGATGATGACGTTAGTCATCAGCCAGATGCCAATCAATGCTGCGATGATCGCACCGATGAAGCCAAATGGCAGGCGCCACCCGACGATAAACTCGGCCAGTAGCCCAACAATGGCCGCGATGATCAGGTAGACGATGAAGTTTGTGCTAAATGACCAGACGTTGTTGCCAATTTTGATGGTGACGCCATCCGCCAGGACAAAAGCCAGTGCCAACATTGCGTTCTCCTTACTCTCATGAAGAGCTTCATATGATACAGTGGGAAGAAGTCTTCCCACTTACTTAAACGAGCTAAACGCGTAAAAGTACCCACCTATGAGTTTACACGAAACGAAGACTGCTCTGGTTTCGTGATGAATTGTGTACTATAATGCGAGTAGCAACGCTTTAAACCTTTGTAGGGAGGCATTCCATGAAAAAAGCGAGAAACTACCTGCTGATCGTCTCGATCGGCGTGCTGGTATTACTGGTGGTCGGGTTAATTCTGGCTGGAATTTTCGGCGCCCTGATTGATGTGCTGTATATAGCCTTGATTGTGCTTGCTGCATTTTCATTGATTTCTACCGCACTGCTCATCTACCTGTTACTGTCGGTGCTAAGCACTATCACAACAGTTCGTAATGAGATGAAGCCGCTTGTGGAATCGGTGAATCAGACGGTGACGGACGTCAAGGGTTCGGTGCAGGAGACGCTGGAGTCCGTCAAAGGCACGGCAAAGAGCGCTGGTCAGACCGCGACTACCATTAGCGCTACTGCCCGCTTGACGAGCCAGGCTGTGAGTCCGACCGTACGTGTGGCGGCTCTACTGATGGCAAGCCGAGAGGTGGTGCGCATCTTCTTTGGCAAGGGCCGCACGCGCCGTCGCTACGAGGAGCGCCGCGAGCAGCAGATGGAAATGATGAACGCCGCGGGCGGAGGAGAATAGCTATGCATCTAGTTCTAAGCGATGCGCTTGCCCCCTGGGGCCAGGCTGCCGCCATCATTTTGGCCATCTTCCTCTTCGTCAACATCCTGATTGGTCTGGCGTTGACCGCCGCCTCCGCCTTTTTGTTCTCCTGGGTGCGAGAAAAGGCCGAGCTGGTGAAGAAAATACGCCCGAACATCGATATCATCAACAAGACTATCGAAACGCCGGAGAGCGTCTTTCCCGCCGGAAATATCCAGCAAAAGCTGGTGCAGGCCGTTCAGCGCGTTCAATCGTTAGAAGTGCCTCACAGGCTCGAAGAGGTGCAGCACAAGGCGCAATCGATCTCAGTGCAGGTCGATAAGCGTGCTGACCGCGTGGCGGAGACAATGATCGAAATACGTGCGCGCACCGAGATGGTTAAAGGCATGGCCAAAGCCTTTTTCTTGCCGGGACTGACAAACCGTCGCAGGCTCGCCCAGCATCCCCCTGTATACTTGCCCAAATCCACGAGCGATGGCGCAGTTGCTACCGCATTGGAACCTGAGTTAGCAGCCGGAGAGGAAAAGCAACTGGTCGAAATCGGCAATGAACCTCGTCGCTGACTTTGCCCGCCAGTTCAGCCAATTCCAGCGTAACGCGAAGCTGTACCTTGTAAATAATGCGCTGAGTGGCGTGACGACCGGAATTTTGCTTGTTCTCTACAATCTCTACCTTACCTCGCTTGGCTATGGAACGGACTTCGTCGGGCTGGTGCTGTTTGCCGGGACAATTGGCGGCGGCATTGCCATATTCCCCGCAGGCTTCATTGTTGACCGCGTTCGCGCGAAAACCATTCTGATCGCCTCGAACCTCCTCATCGCTCTGGCCGGAATAGGACAGATACTCTTTCGCCAGCCTGTCCCGTTGCTCGCCAGCAGCTTTCTCGTCGGCGTCGCTATTGCCTTTACGCTTGTTATCAACGCACCTTTTTTGACACGCAATAGCACACCTGAAGAGCGCTCGTATCTCTTCAGCGTGAATATCTCGCTGGGCCTCATCACACTGGTTATCGGCGAGGTCATCGGCGGCGCGCTCCCACTCTGGTTTCGCTCTCAGGGCTGGCTGACGGGGCCGCTTCCATCGTGGGCTGCCCCGTTGCTTGCCAGCCAGCCCGGCCCGCGTTCCTACCAGCTTTCCCTGCTCTTTGCCGGCCTCATCGCCGCGCCAAGCCTGGTGCCGTTATTCCTGCTGCGAGATCCGCGTCGTCCCAACGTCGAAGGCCAACCCGGATATGCGGTCGCCGAAGACCCATCGGCCGCTGGCCCCACCCCCGGACGCCCGCAAGGGGAACATATCCCAGGCGATGGCCCCACCCCCGGACGCCCACAAGGGGTGCCCTTACATATTCAATTGACCGTAGTTGCCAGGCTGATCCATACCCCGTTCTTCTTTCTCATGCTGGTCTACATACTCACCGGGTTGGGGGCGGGTCTGGTGATCCCCTATTTCAACATTTTTTTTGTGCTACACCTGCATGCTTCTTCGGCCCTCTTCGGGCTGATCGATGGCGGGGCCAATGCCACTACCGCGCTGCTGACCCTGCTTGCGCCCTGGCTGGCTGTACGAATAGGGCGCATCCGTACGATCGCGTTGACGCGCCTGCTCAGCATCCCCCTGCTCTTGACAATCGGGCTGTCGGGAAACTTACCGCTTGCCGCGTTACTCTATCCTTTCCGGCAGGGGATCATGGATATGTCCAACGGCGTGTTGCAGGTCTATTCGATGGAGGTTGTCGAAGAGCGCCATCGTGGGCTGGCCAACAGCGCGTACCAGGCTGCTTTTCAGGTGCCATGGGCAATAACGGCATCGCTGGGCGGCCTGCTGATCGCGCACCTGGGCTATGCGCCGCTCTTCCTGATGACAGCACTGTGCTATATGCTGGCTATCGGAGTGCTGTGGGGCAGCTTCGGCTATCGGCATCTTGAGTACAATAAGCAGTGAAGAGAAAACTTCTCCTTTGTTTTGAAACAAATACAGGGTTCACCCGGTTTTCAGAGTTATACATGTAGAGAGAAGAGAAAGCCCTGTCCGACAGCACCTTCCTTCCTTTCATTCCCTTAATCAAGGAGAAGTGTGAATGATGCAATCGTTGCCACCGGACTCTGTACAGGCACATCTGCCGGAGATTATCGAGGTTGCGCGTTCAGGAGATCAGAAGGCTTTCACACAATTGTTCGAGTATTTCAATGCTCCAATTTGCACATATCTCGCGCATCTCATTAGCAACGATGAGGTGGGGCGAGACCTCGCGCAGGAGACATTTATCCGCGCCTGGAAGGGCCTACCAAAGCTCCAAGGGGATATTTCATTTCGCCCCTGGCTCTATCGTATTGCCACCAATGTCGCGCGCGCTTATCTTCAACGCGAGCGGATGACACGCTGGCTCCCCTGGCAAGGTGATGCGACAGAAACAAGCATGAGCGTTTTGAGCGTTGCGGGACCCGAAGAACAGGCCGGCGAGCAGGAATGCATTCTTCAGGTGCTGGCGATATTACCAAGGCAGTATCGCACGTGCTTGTTGCTCCAGCATGTCGCCGGCTTCTCACAGCGCGAGATCGCCACGATCCTGGGTATCAACGCTAAGAGCGTTAGCGCCTATGTGAGTCGTGGACGCGAACAGTTCCGCCAGGTCTATCAACAGTTGAAAGGAGCATCACTCCAATGAAACAGCTCACTCCATGTTCTTTCTGGGCGGAGCACCTTGCCGCGACCCATCTTGACGATTTATCTTCATTCGAGCGCGTGGCGCTTGAGCGACATATTGCTAGCTGCCCGGCATGCGCGGCGATCCGTGCTGAGTATGAAGCAATGGGAAGGAAGATCAGCCAGCTTCCAACCGTTGAGCCCCGTCCTGGTATACCGGCGGGCCTGCTTAAGTTGTGGAATAAGCAAGCTGGCGGAGCTGTACCGGCTTCTCTAACTCCAAAGGAAGATAACGTAGATGCGGCGTCTGCAGTGCCTCAATCTATGCCATCGCTCCCGCCCAGGCAGAAACGGCGCAACAGCGCGTTAATCCCAACAATCGCGGCGGTACTTATTCTCGCTGTTCTGGTTGGTGGGCTACTCACGCTGTATACCTCGCATCGCGCACAACCAGCCGGGCAATCTCAAACAGGAACCTGGGAGTTGATTACCAGCCCCAGCCCTGGAACCACGGAGAATAAATTATATGCGGTCGCGGCGATCTCATCCAACGATGCCTGGGCAGTAGGAGATACTTCTAGCAGTCACGATGCCCCTGCTCCTCTGTACACGCCTCTCGGCTCCAATACGCTCATCGAGCACTGGAATGGCAGGCAATGGAGCGTCATTCCAAGCCCAAATCCTCCTTCTCCTAAATCACCCCATTTCGCGCTGAATACCCTCAATAGCGTATCTGCTGTCTCTGCCAGCGATGTCTGGGCGGTGGGAACTTCGTCGGATGACTACTTGATTTCAGGTCTCATCTGTTCCATTACAGGTTGAGCAACAGTCCGCGGCAGATCAGGCTTTGATTGAGCACTGGAATGGAGAGCAGTGGAGCATCGTCCCCCATCCGCCTGCCGGAGAGAATTCTAGCCTTGCTGCTGTGGCCGCCGTTTCACCGAATGATGTCTGGGCGGTAGGCTGCTGCGAGCAAAACCAGGGGGTGTTGATCGAACACTGGGATGGCGCTCGATGGCGTGTAATTCCCCAGGCCAGTCCTGGCGCGCATGAGTATCCATCATTGAGTGCGTTGGCAGTTGTTTCTGCTAACAATATCTGGGCGGTGGGCGAAGTAGGCTCAGATACTGGTTTTGACGTACATCCGCTCATCGAGCATTGGGATGGAACACAATGGAGAAATATTCAGACAGCAAATGGAGGTCTCGGTCTTACAGGGGTAGCGGCTATCTCTGCCAATGATATCTGGGCGGTAGGAATTACTTCAAGTGGTCGCTACAACAATGGGCCGTTTATCGAACACTGGGATGGGAAGCAATGGAGCATCATACAGACCACCATCGCTCCCGACGCATACGAAAATCCTCTTTTCGCCGTAGTGGCGCTCTCGGCCAACGATGTTTGGGCGGTAGGTGCTGCTACTCGCTCGTATCCTCTTGTTGGGCCAACCTTCATTGAACACTGGGACGGGAAACAATGGCGGATTGTCAAAAGCCCGAACCTCGGGCAGACAGAAAACCACTATCTGTATGGGGCCGCACTCATTCCAGGCACTAATCAGATCTGGACTGTGGGCTTTTACAACAACACTCAGACGGTTATAGAGATCTACAATCCTTGAAAATACACCGCTATTCACACAGATGATCCCTTGCAATATGCCTCGATAGGCGTAGAGCTGGTTTCAACTGTAACATTTCGGGCCTGGAATTTGATTATCCAGTGGGAACGTTCCCTCTACAATATCAAAAGGGGCAGGTATGCGGGTGTGAAGCTCTTTGGAGAAAAGAAGGTTGGAGATGCTCTCATGCCGGATAGAGATAGAGCCGTTGGCACTGATACTAGCGCTGCGCAGGAACACTTTCACCTGTTTCTTCAGGAGAACCTCACACTTTTGCTGGGTATTATCCGCTCGTATGTTGTCCGTATGGGGCTGGCTCGTGGCGACGTTGTGCAAACCGTTGCGACCGATGTCCTGCAAGACGCCGTTTTCGAGGCGCTGGCTCATCTTGATCGATTCGAGGCTGGAACATCTCCAAAGGCATGGATATTAGCGATTGCCGCGAATATTATCAAGCGCAGAAAAGTCGAAGCGGCGAAACGCCTTAAGCATGAAGTATCCATAAGCGATATTTCGGCCCATCTTGAGCATGCCTGGGAAGACGATATATTCGACCAGGTAGCCGAGCATACCTGTATGGGACCTGAACAGGCGCTGGAGAATGACGAGCAGGCTGTAGAAATGCTGGCACTCGTTTCTCCTGACGATCAGGCGGTGCTGCGCCTTGCGTTGCTGCATGACCTGGATATGAACACGGTAGCGAAGGCGCTGGGCATTAGTCCTGGGGCAGCGCGAGTGCGACTGCATCGCGCGCTCCATCGGCTCCGCGCGGCATGGATCAGGCGATCGCAGAGCGGAGAGAGAGGTGCAAGTAATGTCTGAATTCTATGGACAGCAAGAGCAACAAGAACAGCAAACTACCCGCACGCAACACCTGGCGCGCGAAAAAGCACTGTTTCGCTATACCACCGCGTTAGACCAGGGAGATATCGATACGCTACACGCCCTGTTACAGCAGGCTGAAGGTGATCTGGCGCTCGAACAGATGATTATAGAGACGCAAAAGGTCTATCAAGCAGAAGATGATATTGTTGTCAGCGAGGATGAGGTTGAACAGGCGCGCGAGCTGCTGCTCGCCTCCTCTCCAACAGAAGGCGCAATCTGGTATGAAAATAGATATCGGCCTCCTACTCGATTTCAGCGTTTCAATATGATGCTGCGAGTACTTGCGGCAGCCCTGGTCATCTGCGCGTTACTTGCAAGTTTTCTTGTCCTTTATGCGTTTCACAACAATGGATCGGCGGGACTTCCTCATTCAAAGACCTGGAAGGTTATAAACAGCCCCAGCCCTGGGTCGACTCAGAATAGCCTGAATGCAGTGGCAGTGCTCTCCGCCAGTGATGTCTGGGCGGTGGGATACTCCGACAAAGGGGAGCTCATCGAACACTGGAATGGAACTCAGTGGAGCGTTATCCCAGGAGTGCAATCCGGGGCGACATACAACGTCCTGAGTGGTATTGCAGCGGTCTCCGCCAACGATATCTGGGCCGTAGGCAGCACTTTTATCAGCAATACAGTTGAAGACACGCTCGTCGAGCATTGGGATGGCAAAACGTGGAATATCGTACCGAGTCCAGGTCCAGGGAAAACGTACAACAGCCTGAATGCGATTGCAGTGGCCTCGGCCAATGATATCTGGGCCGTAGGACTTTCTTCCGATATCAGCATCGATAATAACAATTATAGAGAAACGAAGACGCTGATCGAGCATTGGAATGGCAAAATGTGGAATATCGTACCGAGTCCGAACCCCAGGACGGCAGAGAACTACTTGAATGCGGTGGCGGTTGTTTCGGCAAACGATGTCTGGGCGGTAGGTTCTTCCTTCAAGTCTACTAAGGCTACTATATCTTCTAGTGGCGGCCTATCTCTTATCGAACACTGGAACGGCGCACAGTGGAGCATTGTGCCAGGTACATCTACGGGAGCAGCCTTCGAGAACCTCTTATCTTTGGCATCTCTCTCGTCCAGTGATGTTTGGGCTGTCGGATTTACCTATTCCTACGAAAATAACGGCGACCAGTGGCATACGCTGGTCGAGCACTGGGACGGCAAGAAATGGAGCGTAGTACCAAGCCCTAGCGGTCCTCCTGATGTAGATAACAACTACCTTAGCGGGGTAGTAGCTCTCTCAGCTACTGATGTCTGGGCCGTAGGATACATCCCCAGCCGTTACCCACAACAGGGGAAGACGCTGATCGAACACTGGGACGGCACACGGTGGAGCATTGTTCCCAGCCCAAGCCCAGGGCCTTATAACAACTTCCTTGTTGCTGCGGCACGTGATCCCCATTCCAATGCCATCTGGGCGGTTGGGTACTATGGCGAAGCCCTCACTCCCGAACGGACGATCATCGAGGCCTACGCTCCATGACATGGAGGTAGTAGAGGAACACTTTATAAAATGGCTCTGGTCGCTCTAATACGGCGTATGGAAAGAGCCGATTAGAACACCGGCTGTGATACAGCCCGATAATACCAGCGCTATAATCGAAAGCACCAGTCCGGCAATTGCCAGGCCCTTCCCATCGATGCGCTTCATTCCTACCGTGGCCAGCACCAGCCCAACTATGGAGATGGCGAGGCCGACGAATGGGAACCAGAACATGACAACGCCAATGATGCCCAGCACAAGGCTGGCGATGCCAGGGCCGTTTGCTTGCGTGGGTTGTGCTGCGTAACCGATAAAGCCGCCTTGAGGATACATCCCTGGCGCATTGGCAGGCGGGAAGTATGGCTGTTGTGCCTGGTATCCAGGTGAGGGATAGGCTGCATCAGGCTGAGGGGGATAGCCGGTGAAGGGCTGCTGAGGGGCGTATGGCCCATCGTTGGTGTTGTAAGGACCCGAGGGTGGGTATGCGTTCTGTGTGCTATCTTGATATGGATACTCGTTCATGCGTGCCTTCTCCCTCTTTTGGTTCTGCTTTACCCTGTTTGATAATATACCATTTGTCAACAATAGACGCCCTACGATAGTCTTTTTTGGTTCCACAATAATGCAGGGCATGGGAAGAGAGGATGAGAGCAGGCAGCGCCTGCTCTCATCCTCTCTTCCCATGCCCTATCCCATTGATACTTTATTTAATGTTTCGTCAGCCGGATGAATATAATCGTCAGCTCGAACAGGCAGGACATCGCTACGCCGAGGATGATCGGGCTGTAGATGTCCGCGCCCGGCGTAAGGAAGGTCGCGGCGACCCACATGCCGACATGCGCCGCTGGTCGCTTGCGTCTCAATGTCTGTGAGGTGATCAAACCCAGCGTTGCCATGAAGGTCAGCACAAGTGGTATTTCAAAGACAATGCCGAAAGCCAGCAGAAAGAAGGCTACAAACGTGAAGTAGCTATCCGCCGTAACCAGTTCGGTGAAGTTTGTTGATGCAAAGTTGACCAGCCAGTTCACCGGGTATTGCAGCACAACGTAGCCGAGCGTGATACCTGCCAGGAAAAGTACGATACCCACGAAGACGAAAGGCAGGGCCGTCTTCTTCTCGCGCGGGTACAGACCGGGGGAGATGAAGGCCCAGGCCTGGTACAGAATCACCGGTATTGATATTAGAATGCCCCCGGCAACTGCCAGCTTGAGGAAGACCGTAAAGCCCTCTGCGATGCCGATGACGACAAGGTTGCCTTTCCCAATCTGATCAGCGACTTTTGGTAGCGGCAATGTCAGAAAATTCATGAGCTGCACGCGGAAGATGAAGGTCACAATCGCCCCGAGAACGACGGCAATCAACGATTTGAAGATACGTCTGCGTAGTTCTTCCAGGTGTTCCACCAGCGACATGGTGGCGCCATCGAGATCTTCTTCCTCGTCGTCCATGCTGCCTATGCTGTAGTCATCGGCTGTTGCCATTGTATCCTGCTGATCTATGTTACTGGTTGCCATATCAGCTCCTGTAGAGCGAGAAGCGCGCTCGTGCGACGACTACCCGCTGCTTTCAAGCAACCACTAGCGCTCAACCTGAGTCTCGGTCGGAGACTGAGCGACCGGCGCCTCGCTATTAGCTACCCTGCTCGTCTCGCCCTCGTAGGCAACGCCACCGAGGCTGAGCTTGCTCATATCCTTCGAGCTAACCGGCAGTTTCGGCTCTTCCTCTTCTTTCGGCGAGGTCAGTTCGCTGACACCCTTGCGGAACTCCTTGATGCTTTTGCCGATGGCTGAGCCCATCTCCGGCAGCTTTTTGGGGCCAAAGATCAAGAGGGCAATGAGTAGAATGACGATCAGGTCAAATCCGTGAAATCCTGGAATCATGGTAGTTGGTATCCTTTCATGTCTATCGACAACAGAACGCTGTCAGTGCGCTATCCGATACTACGTTACGATGCCTCATTCGGATGAACCCCGAAGACGGTAGATGCCTTACGAATAGGCGGGTTTACTCGCGTCCTGGCCAAGCAAGCTGGCTTCCACTCTGCGCAGGCCTTCCAGGCCGACCCCGACGACGCCGAGCCCGGCGGAGCCAAGCGCCACCAGCCGTAGTACACGGCGGCGGCTGAGGGGCCGTTCGCGCCACGCGGCGGCAAGATGTGCCTGGCGCTCCAGCTCCTGAGCATCCTGACGAACGGAGGCGAGCAGTGTCACCTCCAGGTCATCCGGAGCCGGGGCTGTGCTGCCAAGGTGTCGCAGCAGCAAGGTCTCAATAGAGTCGTTTTGCATTGCTTCTCCGTAAGCGGTCAGGATAGCGAGCGAGAGAAATGACTTTCTAGATAACTATGATGCATATCGGGTAGGTTTTGTGACATGGATGTTCCCGGAGAAGAGAGGGTCTCTGCAAGCTCTTCTCCGCCCACCTGTGTATAAATCTGCTTGAACTGTTTGCGGGCGCGGGCGATGCGCTGCCGGACTGCCGCCTCTTCGATGCCCACTATGGCAGCGATTTCGCCCGTTGAGAATTGCCCGGCGATGGAAAGCAGCAGGCATTCGCGCAGGGGGGCGCTGATACGCTGCAAGGTGCGCTGGATGGCGTCGCGTTCGGCCACCATTTCTTCGAGGTCGGGTTGTTGGGGCGCGCCGTAGCCGGAGGGCTGCACCGCCGCGGCCATTTCCTCTATTGTACCTGATGGGGCGTTGGAAAGCCGCGGCGCTTGATGCTGCTTTTCCAGGCGCGAGAAGGGGATAAATCGAAAGAGCCGGCCGCGGCGCTGCTGCATCCGCACGGTATTAACGGCGATTTGCAGCAGCCAGGCTTTCGCGTGAAAACGCCCGCCAGACTTTGCGCGCGCGGCATCAATCGATTTCAGCGCCTGCTGAAACGTTTCCTGGGTGAGATCCTGGCTTTCTTCCCAATCTCCAGTCATGCCGTAGATCGTGTGAAACACCAGTTTGCTATATTCATGGATGAGTTGTTCGACTGCTTCAGCAGCCGCTTTGTTGTGCACGACAACCCTTTGAGCGTCACCTGATGATGCTTATCGCAGGTGCTCTTCTATATAGTCCTCGGCCTCCTGGACCGTCGTGATTTTTTCAGCGTCCTCGTCGGAGATTTGCAGTTTGAATTCCTCCTCCAGAGACATAATGAGTTCAACCAGGTCGAGCGAATCGGCGTTGAGATCCTCAACGAAAGAAGCGCTTGGGACAACCTCGCTCTCATCAACACCCAACTGGTCTACAATGATCTTTTTGAGCCGTTCATTAACTGTTGCCACTATTTCACCTCGCTTTCAGCAATAGGGGTGGGCGATTGTTGCGCCCGATGAAATATTGTACCGAGGACCCCGTTGACGAATCGGCTGGAGGTATTGCTGCCGAACTGCTTGGCAAGCTCCACCGCCTCGTTTATCGCGGCCTTTGCCGGTACCGTATTATTAAACAGAATTTCGTAGATTGCAAGCCTCAAGATATTTTTGTCGATGCGCGCCATCTGCTGCAAAGGCCACTCGCTGGCTGCACTTTGAATGTGGGCGTCAATTTCGGCAAGGTGGTCACAAACACCCGTGACAAGTTCGTTCGCGTATTCGAACACTCTCGGCTGGAGGTGTCGGTCCTCGACGTGCCGCTGCAGAACTTCTGCCGGCGGGTGCTGAGCCGTATCATATTCATAGAGTGTTTGCAGAGCGATTACCCTCGCCTGCCGTCGAATCCCCGTTGCCATGCTTCCTCTATAGGTTACTCTGCTACATCCTGTATGTAGACATTCACTTCCTGGACGCGCATCCCTACCATCTCTTCGATGGCAGAGGCTACCTCTTCCTGGATGGTTGAGCCTACCTCAACAATGTTGACGCCGGGAGCAACCACAATGTACAGGTCGGCAGAAATGGTGTTCTCCTTTATTGCCAGCGCAACCCCATTGCGGGGAATCGTGCGGCCCGGTAAACGAGACCATGTGTCGCTGCCCTGTGCCATGCGGGTAACGCCTGGTATTTCTACTGTAACGTTTGTGATGATTGCCAGCAATACCTGGCGGGCTACCCGTACTACTCCTAACGATTCTGTCACCATCGATTTTCTCAGCTACAATACCATACTGCAAAGGATAGGCACGTGTGCAAGTACTTGTCAAGTAGATTATACGCCATCCATAAGGTGCATTTCACGCAGCATCTGCACGGTTTTCTGCAAATCGGCCTCGTTGCTCACATTCAGGAGCGTCACCCCCTTCGTGATGCGCTTGACCATGCCGGTAAGCGCCTGGCCAGGACCAATCTCAAGAAAAACGGTGACACCCGCGTTAACCATATACTCAATTATACGCACCCACTGCACCGATGTGGCTATCTGCTGTGCCATCTCCTCGCGAATGTCCTGGCTTTGCCTCAACGGAAGCGCGTGAATGTTGCCGATGACCGGAATGCTTGCGTCGCTAATCTGCGTTGCGCCGATAGCCTGCGACAGGCCTGCCGCGGCCGGCTGCATGACCGGTGAATGGAATGCACCGCTGACAGCTAGAGGGATGACTCGTTTCGCCCCACGTGCCCTGGCCTGCTCCATCGCGGCTTCTAACGCGGCCTTTTCGCCTGAAATCACGATCTGCCCCGGGGCATTGAAGTTCGCCACCGTGACGCGCCCCTGCCCAGGATGTGCCTCGCCAGGCAGGTTGGCGGTCTGCTGCTCGGTCACTTCCCTGCAGAGCTCCTGTAGTGGCTCTTCGTCCATGCCGATCACGGCGGCCATGCTACCGGGGCACACGGTTCCCTCGTGGTGCATCAACCGCCCACGTTCGCGTACCAGCCGCGCCGCGTCCTCGAGCGAGAGCGCTCCTGCTGTCACCAGCGCGGCATATTCTCCAACGCTGTGTCCGGCAGTGAAACTGGGGGTGAGCGGAAAAGACCAGGATGAGGGCTGTGCGGGAGAAAGAGCATCTTGCAGGGCTGCCAGCAACGCCAGGCTTACAGTGACAATAGCAGGCTGGGCATTGACGGTTTCACGCAGCGTTTCTTCGGGACCGTTAAAACACAACGAACTCAACGAAAAGCCGAGCGCCTCGTCTACCGCCTCAAATACCTGCCGCGCTGCCGGCGATGCCCTGTAGACATCAGCCCCCATACCGACTAGCTGGCTACCCTGGCCAGGAAAAAGAAAGGCCACTTGTGCCGTCATACATTACACTCGCTTATGAAAAGGAGGCGGGTTTGTTTGACCTGCCTCGCTCTTCGTAACGTCCTCAGCTCTTCTTTGCACGCGGCAAGAAAATCTGGCGACCGCGATACATTCCGCAGTTCGGGCAAGCGTGGTGCGCAAGCCGTGGCCTCCGGCAATTCGGGCATGCCACCAGTTGTGGCAGCGTCAGACGATGGTGCGCCCGCCGATTACCCTGGCGAGCGTGGGATGTTCGTTGCTTTGGTAACGCTCCCATAACAATATTCCTCCTACTGTGTGTACCTGGCGACCGCAATTGTCGCAAGGCAACACCATGACGCTATGGAACTATTAGGATTGCTGTCTCTCTCGCAGTAACTGCTCAAGTACGCTCAAGCGCGTATCGACTTCCGGTACGCACTCGCACGGGCCAAGATTGAGGTCATGCCCGCACTGCGAACACAGTCCCTGGCAATCTTCCCGGCACAGCGTAACCATCGGCAACTGCGTCAGTACATTCTGGCGAATTGCTTCGGTTAAATCAACTTCGTGGTGCGCGTCGATTGCGAAAATCTCTTCCTGGTCGAACGGCGCCAGCGGCAGCCCGCTCACCACGTCAACGGTTGGATAAAATTGCTCTTCAAATGTCACATGCATCGGTCGCTCGAATTCCTTCAAGCACCGGTCGCATGTCAATGCCAGTACAAGATCGGCCCAGCCATCTACCAGTAGCCCCTGGTTTGTCCGCCGCATACGCACATGCCCGCTCAGTGGACCTGCCGTGCGAATATCGTCCAGTTGAACATCCTCTTCGGAGAAATCATATGCTACTGAGGTGCCGACAGGAGCCTTCAACAGTTGCGCCACATTGTAAATCAAACTATCCATCCTACTCAAATCCCTTCATTACCTTGCGAGCGAGTCACAAAAAAATATGGTTGTGGCGCAACCATAAAAAGCAGTTCTATCCTGGTGCTGGCGAGTTCTTGCTCATTATAGAAGACCGATGAAGGTGTGTCAAGTCTTTTAGGAAGGCGGGTACATCGGCGCACCCATCGTATCTATTGCCAGCGACGCCCGTCTTGGTTGCTGGGGCCTCCTGGCTTCACTCTGCTGCCCATATGCGCCGGGCGTGTCAGGAGGGGGAGCGCCGGGTGCATCCTGATGGTCCAGGGCTTCGGAGTCGTCGATCTCCTCGTCAAGATAGGGCGAGTCATTTTCATCCATTCCGGTTTGTTCTTCCCCGTGCTCTTCCATGCTTGCTAACCCTTTCTCGATGCTGAGTAGCGAGCGGTCGATCTCCATTTCGATGCCCGAGAGGTGTTCGTGCAGGGCGCGCAGTGTTTCTACAACGTAGGCATCGGCCTCGATCTTCAATCGATCGGCCTTCTCTTCCGCCTTGTGCAGCATCTGCCTGGAGCGCTCCTCGGCGGCGCGCAACAAACCGTCGCGTTTCATGGCCTTCTCGGACTCCTCGCGTGCCTTCGCGAGCAGGCTGCTGGCGTCTGCCTGCGCCTGGGCCAGGATGCGCTCCTTCTCCTGGAGGATACGCCGCGCCTGCTTGATTTCATCTGGGATGGCAGTGCGCATTGTCTCGATGATATCCAGCATATCCGCTTCCTTGACCATGATCTGGTTGAACAACGGCATCCTGCGGCTGCTCGCGATCAGATTCTCCAGGCGATCGACAAGGTATTGAATATCCATGCCTCTCCTCCGTTCTATGAGGGATGGTGACCGTGTAGAGTGCCGATTTATCGAGCACGTGGTCGCTCGCGGTCGCCATCCCACCATACCATACAAAGACGACGCACTACTCTCCGAATTTTTTTCGCAACGCGGTAATTACGGGAGGAGGAAGCATATCTGTCACGTCTCCTCCCAGATGGGCTACCTCTTTTAATAACGAAGAACTGACAAACAATTGCTCCAGATTGGTCAGCAGGCAGACGGTTTCAATTTCAGGCGCCAGTTTGCGATTCATCAATCCCTGCTGGAACTCGTACTCGAAGTCGTTCGGCGACCGCAGCCCTTTGATGATAGCCTGGCCACCTATCGAGCGTACGTGATTTACCGTAAGCTCTTCGAACATATCAATACGCACATTCGTCAAACCTTCAGCTGCGATCACTTCCTGCCAGAGCTGCATGCGCTCTTCGACTGTGAAGAGCAGTTGCTTCGCGGGGAACTCATAGACCGAGACAATCAAGGTGTCAAACAGGCGCGCTGCACGCCGCGCGATATCGAGATGTCCATTGGTAAGCGGATCGAACGTTCCTGGATAGACAGCGATACGTGGGGTGCGCGGCGTATAACCCGGGTTGTCCTGATTACTCACGCTCTATGTGCCTTTCCTCTCTTGTCGTAGGGACGCGCTACATCGCTACCGGCCAGGAATTGGCGGTCCAATCTGGATGCGATGTAGCGCATCCCTACGACGGGGTGCGCCTGGTAGCTTGAAAGTTGTCTCAATTAAATCATATCGGCTCGCATAAGGCAATAGCGCAAAAGATGCGCTAGATCGCTTATGCAGCCTTTGCTCTGGCCGTCATTCGCCGGTACCGGCCGCCGATCATCTCGCCCAGCCCGATAGCGGCCAGGCCAAGTATCAGGTGAATGACCTGGATGATCCAGTGATTCGGGTTGGGTTCGGGCAGCCAGCTTTTCTGAAACAGCCCGACGAAGGCCAGCAGGAAGCCAAGCACAAACGTCGCCAGCGCCAGGGCAAAGCTGCCCCCGCGCAATCCCTGGGCAATGCCGATAGTGAAGAGCGATATGACCGCCAGCAAGCCGAGAATGATGTGCAGCAGTGTGATACCCGGATTATCGATGGTGCTTGTCCAGAAAAGAATACCCAAAACCAGGTTCACTACTACCGCGAGGCGCAATACCATGAGTGCTATACGTACAACCAATGTATGTTTCCTCCTTTAATGTGCCATAAAATCCTGCCAGAATAAATGCATTTTCTCCCGCAGGGCCATATGTTCCGGCTTTTTCAAATACGGGTCCTGTTCCCACATGCGTGCGGCGAGGTCACGTGACTGCTCGATCAACTGCGTATCGCCGAGGTCTGCTACTCGCAGTTCGGGAACGCCGCTCTGGCGCACGCCAAAGAAGTCGCCAGGACCGCGCAGCTTCAGATCAGCCTCGGCCAGGCGGAAGCCGTCATTGGTACTCTGGAAGATATCCAGACGTTCCTGCGCGGTGACGCCGGCATCGGCGCTGAGCACATAGCAATACGATTGATGACTTCCACGTCCGACGCGCCCGCGAAACTGGTGGAGCTGCGAGAGGCCGAAGCGGTCGGCGTCCTCGATCACCATCACGGTCGCGTTGGGGATGTCGATGCCGACCTCGATTACCGATGTCGCCACAAGGATGTCCAGTTCACCATCGCGGAAACGGCGCATCGTCGCGTCCTTCTCTGCAGCCTTCAGGCCGCCGTGCAGCAGGCCCAGCCGCAGGTGTGGGAAGACCTCGCGGCTGAGCCTCTCGTACTCTGCCGTCGCGGACTTGACGGCCAGCGACTCAGAATCCTCGATCAACGGACAGATAATGAAGGCCTGCCGGCCTTCCCGCACCTCCTGCTCGATCAGCTTATTAGCCTCATCGCGACGCGCTCCGGTGCGCCAGCGTGTGATGATTTTCTGGCGACCCGGCGGAAGCTCGTCGATGACCGAGACATCCAGGTCGCCGTAGACGGTGAGGGCCAGCGTGCGCGGGATGGGCGTAGCCGTCATGACCAGCATATGTGGGTGATAGCCCTTCTGCCGCAAGATATCGCGCTGCTCGACGCCGAAGCGGTGCTGCTCGTCCACGATGACCAGCCCCAATTTCTGGAAGGTGACATCTTCCTGGATCAGCGCGTGCGTGCCGATGGCGATCATGGCCTCCCCGTTTTCGATGGCCGCGCGTCCCATGGCGCGTTCACGCGAACGCAGGCTGCCGGTCATGAGGACACTGCGGATGCCGAACGGTTCAAGCATGTCGCCGATGCTGCGGGCGTGCTGTTCGGCCAACAGTTCGGTTGGGGCCATGATCGCGCCCTGGTAGCCGTTGAACGTGGCCAGCAGCAGCGCGGCAGCCGCCACCGCCGTTTTGCCTGCGCCGACATCACCTTGTAGCAGGCGGCTCATTGGCTGGTTCTTCGCCAGGTCTCCGCAAATCTCGATAATCACGCGTCGTTGCGCCTCGGTGAAACGGAATGGCAGCGTGGCCTCGAAGGGCTGATCGGTAGCGATGGTCGACCAGAGCGTGGTGGTACTCAACGTGTCTGCATGGTCGAAACTCCTTTCCTTGCCATCTTGCGCGCCGGTCGAGTCGGGAAGATCGGTGGTGCCAAGAAAGATTTTCTGGTAATCGATGTGGAAGGCATTGCCCCGCGGCGCTTCTCGTTGCCAGCGCGTGCGCCGCTCCTGCATCCCAAGGTGGATAAGGAAAAATTCGTCGAAGCCCAGGCGGCGGCGCGCGGCCTGCAACATCTCATCGTTTTCTGGGTAGTGTATCTGCGAGACAGCCTCAGGCAGGGGCAGCAGTTTCGCGGCTGCCCGCAGCGCGGCTGGGAGATGCTCAGGGATCATCGAGGCGTAGCGGTCAACTACCCACTTGGTAAAACGCCGCAGGGTTTTCGCGTGCAGCCCCTCTGTCAGCGAGTAAATCGGCACGAGCCGCCCGGTATTTAGCAGATCGCCGCGTTCGGGCAGCTCATAGCTCTGTACGTTAAATTCAACTTTATTGCCGAAGCGCCGCTTGGTGCCTGTGACGACGATATATTCACCCTTGGCGGTCTGCAACTGCTTCTGCAAATAGGGTTGGTTAAACCACGATACCCGCAGCTTGCCCGACTCGTCCGAAATGGTGGCGATTGTGCGCGTGCGTCCACTGCCCGTTCGTGTCGTTTCTACCTCCCAGATCATGCCCAGCGTCGTTGCCACCTGTTCAAACGGGATATTGGCAATTTTTTCGAGCTTGCTATAATCGCGGTGCTGGCGCGGAAAATAAAACAGCAGGTCGCGCACGGTACGAATACCCAGGCTGCGCAGCCGAGCCGCCACCGACGGTCCCACGCCCGGCACAACCGTGACATCCGCGCTGAGCAGCGTCAGAGACGCATGATTGGCGGTCATGCCCGCGTCCAGAAGGACTGGAGGTCGTTCGCGCGGTTCGCTCTTGCCAGGCGATGCAGCCGTTCTATCAGGCACAGGCGCGCGATCGCCAGTGCGAGCGCCGCTGGTGTGCGCATTAACGTCTGCTGTGGGCACGTCAGGGCGACCGCGAGGGTCGCCCCTACCATAATATGTGGCATCATTATCCGTATAGGGTAGGGGCGACCCTCGCGGTCGCCCTGGCTTCTGTTGTTGCTCGGTTATTGTTGCTTGCTCTATTTTTGCTGCTTGCTCTGGCTCAGGCGGTTGTTCAGTTTCGCCTGGCTCCGCCGCCGCCTCTCGCTCTCCACGGTGCGTGTCGCCATCGTTTGTGATGTCATCGAGTTCGTTCAGGATAGCGAGCGCGGCGCGCAGGCTGGCAGCACGCTGCATCGGGTCCTGCCGGCGATATCCTTCCAGGTGTTCGGTGAAGCGGTACAGCGGCCGTACATCAATTCCCGCACTTTTACAGGCCGCGCCGACTTCGTCCGCCCAGCGCACTACGAACAGTTCCAGGCCGCCCCGGACGATCCTGTCCTGGTGGTTGCCGCGCTGCTCGTATTGCAGCACTTTGCGCGCTCGCTCGATATAGGGGGCCAGTTGCGACTGCGTTTGATTTGCCATGACCGTTCCCTTGACACCCACGAGGGATGCCACTTTGTAACCTTTTGCCTGCCGGTTGTTTATCAGTGCCCATACTATAGTGGGTGTCTTGATGGGGTGTCAAGACCACAAATGTTAGATGTGCTGGTGCTTGGTCACGTAATGCGGTAGAAATGGAAGGAGAAGAAATTGCTCATGCGCAACCCTGAACGCGCTAACCCGCTGTTTTCGCTCCAATGAGGTCAAGCAGCGATTGAAGGAACGATTATAGGGCCGCTTCACGCAGATTTCTCAGTCTCCTCGACCGGTGCGGTAAAGTGGATCTCCAGGGACTTATTGACGAAACGCGCCAGCTTCGCCTCTTGATTTGCCAGTACAGTCGGCAATGTAATGTCGCGTTTGAAGTTGCCGATTTCGACTATCATCTCGTCGCCCTTCTTCGTCATGAGCACTTTGTCCATCTCCACATGAGGCAGGGGCAGGCGTAGGATGTATGTATCTCCCTGGTGAATGATCTCCTGGATGGGGCCTCGATAGAATACCTGCGTGGGGTCTTGCTCGCCGTAAATGCTGAGCGCCAGTTGGCCGAGCGCCGGTATGCCGATGATCTCGCGCGCGTGGTACGGCGCTTCCCAGATTGGCAGCGGCGCAAAAGTCGTGTGTACCTGCTGGCGCAGCTTCTCCTGGCTGCGGTACAACTCCTGCATGAAGGCATCCTGGTAATCGCCGGGCTGGAGCACGCGGTTGCAGATCAAGCTGTCGATCGGGTAGCCGAAGAGCGCCAGGTAGGTTTCTGCCCGCAGCGCCTCTTTGATGACCATGCGCTCGGGATTGACGACCGGTCGATACGAGCTGATATCCGGGTTGGTCAGCACTTCGCGCAGACCCTGGACCCGCTCGCTCAGCGCCTGTATGGCATCGAGTACTTCGCCGCTGGGGATGAAGGCTTTGATGAATGGACGCGCCAGGCTGAGCGTCGTGCTTTTGAAGTTGATGCCCGAGATGCGACTGGCGTACCACTGGAAGGTATCGGGCATACTCAGCAGGCGCACAGTCTCGCCCGTGGGCGCGGCATCGATTACCACTACCTCGAAGTCGCCGTCGCGTGCATTGCGGTAGATGTTCAGCAGGCTGACGATTTCGTCCATACCGGGGATCAATGCCAGTTCTTCCGCCATCACCGCGTTCAGGCCGCGTTTGCGCAGCACCTGGCTCATCTTTTCCTGCAACTTGCCCCAACCCTGCCGCATCTCATCCAGCACATTGACTTCCTGCGCCCACAGGTTCGCCATCATTTCTTGCGGCTCCGAGGTCAGCGGTCTGTTCAGGCAGTCCGCCAGGCTGTGCGCCAGGTCGGTGCTGACGACCAGCGTGCGTTTTCCCAGCGCCGCCGAGCGCACCGCCGTTGCCGCCGAAATGGTCGTTTTCCCAACGCCGCCTTTGCCGAGGTAAAGGATTATACGCATACTTACTCTTACTTCTCTATGTTTTTTCTAGCGGCAGGATTATCGGCCCTCGCCCTGGCCGCTGCGCTTGCCGCTATTATATCGCTTTTCTTACCTATATGTACGTTGTGAGTCCGCCTGTGGTTATTTTCTCTCCAATCTGAATGGCTCAAGTATCCTATTAGGAAGTACATCCCTGCTCTCAGGTGCGCACCTCGTCCGCCTTCACGCGCAGTTGAGTGAGTTGTTGGGGGGAAATGGTGAGCTGGAAAATTTCGGCGATATGCTCTGCCCATGAACCGACAAAATAGTCCCATCCATCATGGACTTGCAGATGACGTTGCTGCGCCTGCGCTCTGGCCTGTCGCAGGAAGCCGAGTTCACCCCGGTAGTTGAGATCCCAGGCGGTGCTGTGTAGAGGGAAGCACCCTTCATCGGTGATGGGTGATCCGGGCCGATCTTTACCCATGCCTGTCGCGTTGATTATCAGCGATCCCTCAGGCAGCGTCGCCAGCAAGGCATCGTTGCGGCGTGGATCGGTATTCAGCACATACTCTACCTCCACACTTGAAGCGATCTGTGCTACGATAGAGCGCAACCTGTCCAATCCCTCCTGGAGGTCGTTGACTACGAGAAGCCGTTGCGGACGATCCTGGCGATCGGGCTGCGTGAGCAGATTGACGGTGATAGCGGTCCCTGCCCCACCAGCCCCCAGGCACAGCACGTGACCATCGCTGCTGTCCCAGTAGCGCCAGCCAAGAATTGCCCTTAAGGCTCGCCGGGAGCCAAGCGGATCCAGAGAATGCGCCACCAGTTGACCCTCTCGCTTCGAGATGCAGTCGACCTCCTGGCAGAGTTGCGCGTAGGGATCCAGAACATCAAAGAGGTCTTCTGCGGCATTGAACAGATTGACCTTGTGAGTGGTGATCAGCGCACCCATCGAGAGGGGATCGTATTTGATCTGCGCCATGGCCTCTCGATAGCGCTCCCTTGAGGCTTGCAGCGGGAGATCGACTCCGACGAGCCGGGCATTCAGACCTAGCATCGTGGCCCAGAATGGGAAGAGGCGCGTCATCGTCGATTGGCCGGTGGTGACGCCAATAAAGTACATGGTGGGTAGGTCTTGCCGGGTAATCTGATAGGCAGGTATGTGCTGCTGCATAACATCCTCTGGTTCCTCTTCTTAACTGCGTTTGTTGCTACTGTCAATAATATATGGTAGCGCAGGGGTGGTGTCCTAAGCCAGAGACAACGGGAGCATCGTGAACAACAGATGCCTTCTTGACGCTCTTCACTCTATACTCTACAATGATGAAAACCAATCGAACTGGTAATCGATCTGTGATAAAGGGAGGATGTGCATGGACGATCGCTTGGGAGAGCAATTCGGGGAATATTGCCTGACTCGCAAGCTGGGTGGCGGCACATTCGGTGATGTCTATCTCGCTGAACATATTCAGGATAACACACCAGCCGCGATCAAAGTATTACTGGCAAGGCTGACTCATAGCGAAGATCTGAAAGATTTTATCAACGAGATACGCACACTCTTCCGCTTGCAGCACCCCAACATCGTCCCACTGCTCGACTTCGGCATCGAGCGCGACTCACCGTTTCTCATCATGACCTATGCCCCGAATGGCACGCTACGCCAGCCAAGAGGAACGCAACTTCCACTCGATACTGTCGTTACTTATATTCGGCAGGTCGCTGAAGCCTTGCAGTGCGCGCATGATCGTAGACTCATCCATCGCGATGTCAAGCCCGATAATATCCTCCTGGGCCCGAACTCTCACGTCTGGCTCAGTGACTTTGGCATCACCACCATAGCTCAAAGCTCGCGCTCTCTCAATACTCAGGATAGTGCAGGTACTATTCATTATATGGCCCCTGAACAAATCCAGGGTAAACCTCGGCCTGCCAGTGACCAGTATGCACTGGGTGTTATCGCCTATGAATGGATTTGCGGCGAGCGCCCATTCAATGGCACTGCAATTGAGGTTGCAATTCAACATTCCCAGGCCTCTCCCCAGTCCTTACGAGAGAGAGTGCCAACGATTTCGCCCGCCATTGAGCAGGTGATATTTAAAGCTTTGGAGAAGGATTACGAGAAGCGTTATGGGAGTGTGCGAGAGTTTGCGCAGGCATTGGCTGCGACTGTGGAGCAGATCGCACCGACAATACGAGGAACCGGTGAGCAATCGCTTAATAAGACCTTGATTGTTCCGACTGAGCCAATCCTATGGGTGCCTGAAAATATCAGCATCACTAATGCACGAGTTGATCATGATATGCGCACCAACGAGCAAACCCAACGGATGCCGCGCAGTCTCAGTGAGCGGTGGCTTGAGGAGGGAAACTCTCTTCAGGAGGCTGGAAGGTATAAAGAGGCAATCGACGCATATAGCCAGGCAATTGCGCTCGATCCTTGGAATGCTTATGTCTATTATTGCCGAGGGAGTGCTTACGACGATCTCGAAAACTATAAAAGAGCAATTAAGGACTATGGCCGTGCTATCGAACTCAATCCCCAGTACTCTGAAGCCTACAATGATCGTGGGCTGGCTTATTCTAATCTCAACCGATATGAACGAGCAATAGCGGACTTTGATCAAGCCATCAAGCTTGATCCTCAATATGCTTCTGCCTATGGTGGGCGAGGGCTGGCTTCCTATGCTCTCAAGGATCTCGAGTCCGCAATTGAGGACTATAACCGAGCTATCGAGCTTGATACCCAATATGCTGTTGCATATGGTGGACGAGGAAGGGCTTACTATTATCTTGGAGATTACTGGCGGGCTGCGCAAGATTTTGATTTTGCGTTGCGGTTAGACCCAGACATGGATTGGTTTCGCTCGGAGAGAGAGGATGCTTACCGTCGGCTTAGAAGATAATAGGAGGCTCCGTCATGGACGACTATAACCGCGACAAAGTAGACGAGATTGTACTTGCCTTAATGTACCTCACCCTGCATGACGGCTATCGAGCCTGGAAAAGCTTTGATTGGGACACGCTCGACCGGCTATACGAGAAAGGATTAATCGGCGACCCGAAAAACAAGGCGAAGTCGGTGTGGCTCACTCAGGAGGGGTTGGAGATGTCCGAGCGGCTGTTTGGGCAGTACTTTGGGAGAACAGATACTGACATGCTGATCGGAGTCAGCAAATTTCTGGCGCGGAAAGTATTCGGTCTCCTGTGCTGCACACTCTCATGGTATAATAAAGGGCAGGCGGTGTTCTTGCAAGGAGATGTTTGGACATGAGTTTTGTGATTCCTGATGATATTCTGCGCGCAGCCAATATGTCCCCGGCTGAACTGCGACGAGAGATTGCGGTGTTGCTCTTCCAATTGGATAGGCTTACATTGGGGCAGGCTAGCCAATATGCAGAGATGAGCCAGATGGAGTTCCAGCGGCTACTGGCAAGTCGCCATATCCCTGTGCATTATGATGCTCGCGAGTTTTCAGACGATCTTGATACCCTGCGCCAGTTGGGTTAGCTATGATTGTCGTCAGTAATACCTCGCCCATTATCAACCTCGCTGCGATTGGGCAGCTTGAGCTACTTCAGCACATCTACAGAACTATAATGATTCCCCAAGCGGTTTATCATGAAGTTGCGGTCAAGGGCCGCGAACAGCCGGGAGCTATTGAAATCCAAACCTACGACTGGTTTGAGCATTATCATGTCCAGGATAGAGGCTTGTTCAGTCACCTTGAACAGTATTTAGATGCAGGCGAGGCTGAGGCAATTGCCTTGGCCGTTGAGTTAAAAGCGGATTTGCTTCTCATGGATGAGCGAAGCGGGCGAAACATTGCAAAACAACTGGGCGTAACTGTGATTGGTTTACTTGGTGTGCTGCTTGTAGCAAAGCAGCGAGGATACATCAACGCGATTAAGCCTCTACTTCAGGAACTTTCGACTGTCGCAGGGTTTTGGATTGACCGCGAACTCTATATAATCATCCTCACAAGTGCTAATGAACTGTAGGCCCACGAGATGCGCAACGAGATGAAACAAGCAAGCAATAAATGCATCATGACAGAGAAGCGCAGGAAAAGAGCGGAATACATTGATACATATCGATATAAGGGGCCTGCCAGGCAGCACCGGATCGGGGGAGGAACGAGTAAAGCGCGTTGGTGCTCGCTTACGCCTCAGGGAGAAGGTCGAAGCCAAAGGAAGAGGCAAAGGTCGCAGGAAGACCATGAATGGTGACAACAAGGGCGGAGGGAGTCGCGGGGCGTGCATTGCGAGTAACTCGCTCCTGCCAACTGAGCCGCCAATGCGCTCGTTGTGAGCGGGTGAGCACTGGCGAGCTTCGCGTCCCGTTGCCCTCTTCTCTGGGCGTGGCTCCCATCGTCAGCGAAACCGTTTCGGTTCGCACGACCTGCAGCCATCGGCGTCGGAGCTGGCAGCGCGGCCAGTCTCCCCACAAGACTGGGCAAAGAGGAAGCGGCTCAGACGGCTTGGGAGGAGGCTCGAGCACCGAGTCCGGAGGAGCAGTGGAAAGCGTTTCCGGGGAAGAGAGGGGCCAGAACACCGCGCTCACCCGGCGTGGTTTGGTGGTGGAAGGGCTTTCTTGACACTGGGCACGCAACGAACAGCAGCGACAATGGCCGATGCGAGCCGCATACAACACACGGTACGAGCCATCCCGTTCTGCCCGGCGTTCTTGGGGATAGAGGGGATGATCGGCGGGACAGCGCAGGGTCCCGTCCGGTTGCAGGCGAAAAGCGGCTCCGGGAAAGCCCCCGGTAAACGAGGGGCGTGCCCACTGAGCAGGGCCATACTTCACCGCAGTCTGCCCGACGACCGGAGCCGACTCGCTAGCGGGTGGAGGAGAAGCTTCGCGCGCTGGAGCAAATTCCGTCAAACGCATCGCCGTGGGAGACAGATGCTGTCCCAGGTCCAGGCGCAGATTCCACATCCATTGTGAGAGGATCTGCCAGAATTCCTGCCCGCTGGCGGTATGGGAACACCACCGGTCCGGGTCTTGCTCCACATCTTCATCGGCCAGCACCGTTTCGAAGGAGCCTCGGTGCAGATACAGATCCAGCACATCTTTGGCGGTGAGAGCGGCGGAAGCCCGCGTGGTGACAAACAATTCGTAGACCAGACCTTCGCGCTCTCCCCCAATGGGTGGGGGCACCAATGAGACGGGATGCGTTGCCACGATCAGGCGCACCCGCGGACCGCTTGTGGTGAGAGGGATCTCAGGGCAATCGAACAGGGCGCGCTCTGCTCCACTTTCCGGGTGAGTGCATTGCTCAACGGGTGGACGAGCAAGAGCCGCTTTGACCGCTGGCAGGTCCAGCAGGGCATAGTCTTTGCTCCGGCCGATCAGACCAAGGCCTGAGGTCACGAGATCGGCCAAAGGCGCGGCATTGCCATAGAGTCCATCCAGACGAACCAGCACCTGGGAAAGCGGAAGCGAAAGCGCGGTCGCATACTGGGTGATGACCTCGATGGAGCGTTTCAAGTCTCCGCGATAGTCCCCATTGCCCGCGCCAGCATAGGTCCCCAGCCATTGATGGGTGTGAGCTTGCAGGATCGTCGTACGGGTTCGCACCACCTCTCCCCTCTTGCGCCCTAAATAGCCGGGAGCCGCCACCTGCTCGAAACGACGATGCGGTTCAGGCAGGGAGGGCAGGTGCGGCAGGGCCCGTTGGCGGACGGCTTGCCTGGTGCCCTCCACATCCACCACCAGCACCTGTTGGCCCGACCGATCCCACAGACCACCGGCTTCGGCGAACGCCTGGCGCGCACTCAGTTCTTCCTGAAACAACGCCCGAAGCGCCTCCACCGGTACTTGAGTGAGCGCGGCAAGGAAGCGAGAGAGTGTCGAGCGATGCGGCAGGTGATCTCGTCCAAAGAGTGCCATAAAGGCCTCGGCAAAGGGCGAGAGTCGCTCGTAAAACGCTTGGAGGGTGGGTTCACCGCTTAAGGCGTAGCCAATGAGCACGACGACAAAATCGAGGACGTCGTAGTGACCAAAGCGTGCGCGGGCCAACCGGACACGTTGCTGGATCGCTTTGAGTACACCGCCATGGGAGAGTACTTGCCCGACTTCCGCCCCTTCTCCTCCGCAAGGCAGTGAGGGGACGGATTGCGGAGTAATTTGGATAGTTATCGAAGCTTGGTCAGGAACTGGGGAAAGCTGTCCTCCTTATCTGGAAATTAATCATTTGACCGGTTCCTTCTTAGGAGACACATTTCCTCGGTCTTCCTTTATTGTTCCCTTCTTATGGCTCAGCTATTACAACTCGTTGCGCATCTCGTGGGGTAGGAGGCTCCAACATGGACGAGTATGATCGCGATAAATGGAGAAAATATCCATGCTGCTGTTATCTCACCTTTCATGACGGAGATCGAGCGGGTGTTTGAGCAGTATTTGGGGGAAGCAGAATACGGGATTCAAAGTGCGGTTACGACTGTCTAGTAGTAAGTCGAGCAGGAAGAGAACCACGAGCATAGAGAAGAAGTCCCTCATGTGCTACATTTTCAAGAAACATTGAGTCCCATGTCTGCATTGTCCGGTCAGAGATCAGCACATTAACCTCACGCGGGGCATCGAGGTGATGAGCGCAGGCGTCGATAATGGAGGCAAAGATATCTTCCCGATACGGCTTGACGAGCCGATCAGTGGTGTCAAAGATTGCCAGCAAGTCCACATCGCTCGGAGAGGAGTCGTCAAGGGGACGCTCTTCGTGCCGGGCAACGGAACCAAAGAGAATCACTGCAAGCAGGATATCTGCATAGCGCTGGGTCAACATGCTAACCGTTTCCTCGGTGAGAGCATATGTAGCTTCGTCGAGCCACGTCGGCAATGATGCTCTCTTCATGAAGCCACCTTGCTTTTTCACCCTTGTCGTTTCGGTTCTATATAGACTGATCAGGTCTCTTTGACATTACAGAGGTAATGTAGCATGACGGATCAAAAAAGGCAAATCTTGTTTTCATGCTATAATAAGAGACAGCAGTGTTCATGCAAGCAGGTGTATAGTTATGAGTCTTGTGATTCCAGATGATATTCTGCGGGCAGCCAATATGCCCCCTTCCGAACTACGACGAGAGATTGCAGTGCTACTCTTCCGAGAGAAATTTAATAAGTACTATTCCATTAGGTCGATCACGTGAAAAGAATTAAGATGTAGTAGGGTATGCCAAATATAAAAGAGAGCTGGGACCCTGTATGCCGGTAAATGCGAATAAACCGGAGCGTTGGAAAGCAGATATTGCTCGATCGGTAGACCTATACAATAACTGGTTTCTACAGTTTGCGCCTCATGTGTATCGGAAAACTCGCATTGAAACGACCAGGTTGGTTGAAACTGCGCTATCCTGGACTGCCAATTTGACCGATATTTCCTCTTCGATACTGCGGCAACATCCATCAATCTTGCCAATGCTTCGTATGACGACCATACCACCTCTGGCGCGAGATCGACTGATCGGATTAGCAGGAGTTTCTCCTCATGTAGTGAGGAGTATGGAGATTCACGACCAGATCCCTGTACAAACGAGTTTGGAGAAAGTCGAGTAGGAGCTACAAAAAATAGGCCGCATTATTGCACAACTCACCGATTATGATATTTTTCCTTGGTTGCCAGCCGGACAGGTGCCGACGGATGCAGAATTATATCGGGCGGCAACTATTGTGGCAGACCGTTTGTGTGGTGCTGCATCTGATCCTATTATCCGAAATGCTCAGGAGCAGAGGCAGCTTGAGCTTATCAGACAATGGTTGATGCAGCGAGGGTATACTGAGGTCAAAACGGGAGAGCGAGAGACGTTTGATAAAATTGAACCCGGGACGTTCGTATTTCGGCTCAATATTCAGGTTATGCAGGATAGCCGACGACAAGTTATTATTCCTGTAGATGCTGTTATCAAGCCCCCTCAATCACAACCTGAAGATTTCCCTTTGCTGATAGAAGCAAAGTCAGCGGGAGATTTTACGAATACTAATAAACGGCGTAAAGAGGAGGCTACGAAGCTAAATCAGTTACGAGCCACTTATGGCAACTCGATACGCTTCGTCTTATTTCTCTGTGGATATTTTGATAGTGGATATCTAGGATACGAGGCTGCCGAGGGTATCGATTGGGTCTGGGAACATCGCATAGATGACTTAGCTGCGCTAGGAGTGTGAAACTTGCTCACAAACGACATGTTAGAATTTAAGCGGTTAGAGCTTCAATATCAGTTAGATGCCAGGAAAAGTCAAGTCGAGCGGAATAAGCTTGGTCAGTTTGCCACGCCGACGGAGCTAGCGACCGAAATGCTGGAGTATGCAAAGTTGCTCATGATGCCTGGTGAGCGTGTACGTTTTTTAGACCCTGCGGTTGGTACTGGCTCGTTCCTCTCTGCTCTCTTACGAACATTCCCGGAGTCTTGTATTGCATCGGCTACCGGCTATGAAATCGACCCATACTATGGACATATGGCGCGTGATCTCTGGAATGCACAGTCATTCGAACTACATATTGCTGATTATACCAGAACCACTCTTCCAGCTACTGATGAGCAAAAGGCTAACCTCCTTATTTGCAATCCGCCATATGTCAGGCATCATTACCTGTCCGGTAACGAGAAGCAGCGATTGGGGATGATCGCGGAAAAAATCACAGGTCTTCATTTGAGTGAACTCGCAGGCTTGTATTGCTATTTTCTTTGTATAGCGCATGGGTGGATGACTCAGAATGGGCTGGCGGGATGGCTTATTCCCAGTGAGTTCATGGATGTGAACTACGGGCGGCAAATAAAAAAATATCTGCTTCAGCAAGTTACGCTTTTGCGCATCCATCGCTTTAATCCAGAAGAGGTGCAATTCAAGGATGCATTAGTCTCATCAGCAATAATCTGGTTTAGAAATTCTACACCACCAGAAAATCATATGGTGGAGTTCACCTATGGTGGTAATATGACGAAGCCGGAAGTGTCAAAATGTGTTCCGGTCAATGTGTTACGCCATGCATCTAAGTGGACGCAATTCCCTTCAACAATTGCGACTGTTGCGACTCGGCCCGAGCGCAGACAACTTCTCTTATCAGACCTGTTTTCTGTAAAGCGCGGTCTGGTGACGGGCGCAAATAATTACTTTATCCTTTCTCCAGAACAAGTAGCCATATATCAGATTCCGCAGGAATTTCTGACTCCCATCTTACCCAGTCCACGTTTTCTTAGAGAGGATGAAATCCAGTCCGATCAAGTGGGAAACCCGCTGCTTGAACAGGTGCTCTTTCTTTTAAACTGTGGTCTGCCAGAAGATGAGGTAAAGCAGTATCCTTCGCTCTGGAAGTACCTGCGAATGGGGAAAGAGGCCGGTATTGACAAGGGCTACATCTGTACCCATCGCTCTCCCTGGTATGCGCAGGAAGAACGTCCTCCTTCACGTTTTCTCTGTACCTATATGGGCCGCCAGGGCCTACAGAAGAGCAACCCTTTTCGCTTCATCTTAAATCACTCGCGTGCTACAGTAGCGAATGTGTACTTGATACTTTATCCAAGACCGGCGCTGGAGAAAGCGCTGGGAGACGTCCCACAACTTGCTCATCATGTTTGGAAGTCGCTCAATACTATTACCCCAGAAGCATTGATGAAAGAGGGACGGGTGTATGGCGGTGGATTATACAAAATGGAGCCGAATGAGCTGGGGAATATTCCGGCGGACAAGATACTGGCAGTTTTACCGGAAAGATTTAGCGGATATAATGAACAGTTGAAGCTGCTCTCGAGTTTGTACAAGAAGCCGATTATACCCTTCGCTATCCCTAAGTTCGGGCAGCTAGGAGATAACCCATGACCGATTCTATCGACCCAACCACCTACAACTACGCCGTCTTCGAGGGCCAGGGCGATTACGAAACCTTCCCCACGCCCTTGCATGCCCTGTCGGAGGCGCCCGATGCCACCGCTATCCTGCTCGACACCGGCCAGCCGGTGCGACTGAGCGATTACTGGCGCGAACGGGATGTGTTGATCGAGTTTGGCTCCTATACCTGACCGTACTGTTCGCTGGCGGCGCCAGCGCTCGAACCGATGGCGAAGGCTTTCGCCGACAAAGGCTTTACCTTCCTGTTTCTCTACACGCGCGAAGCACACCCCGGCCAGCATCACGGCGCACACACGAGTATGGAGCAGAAGCTGGCCTATGCCCAGGAGTTTCGCGAGCATTGCCACATCGAACGACCCATCCTGGTCGATGACCTCTCCGGCACCATCCACCGGCTCTATGGCGAACTGCCCAACATGACTTATCTGATCGGGCGGAGCGGCAGAATCCTCTTCCGCTCGAACTGGACGGATGCTCCCACTATCGAGATGATGCTGAACTCCCTGGTCGACGTGCGCGCCAGGCGGCGCGAGGGGGAACGCCTGGCTCCATTCTACGCCGAGTTCGCGGGCTATCGTATCACCGACCCGGCCAAATTCCAGGCGGGATTGCATATCGGGGGACAGCAGGCCATCGACGATTTCGCACGCATGACGAAAATATGGGTGGAGCAAGCGAGGCAATGATGCCAAAATCAGGGCGACCGCGAGGGTCGTCCCTACCATATACGATTGCGTATATTTTCCGTATATGGTAGGGGCGACCCTCGCGGTCGCCCTGCCCGCCTTCGCCTTTGTGTGGTTAGAGGTCGATCGACCCGTTCATCACCATCAGTTTGAGGAATTCCAGGCGGCGTACCACTTCTACACGGTCACTGCCAGCGGTCTCGTACCAGTTGCGTAGATAGAGCAAAGAAACGATTTCATCGGTGGTGAAGCCGTTCAGCTCGAGCGCCTCGGTATCTGAGGTGGTTGCCGGAATCATAGGAGTTTCAATAGATTTTTCAGATTGAGTTTGTGGATTCATTGTTAGTGCCCTCTCTTCTTTCAGAATCAGTTCTTTCCTGGCTATTTTATTCCGCTTTTTTAATTGTTATTGGTTGGGCGCCTATTTAGATACTCTTATTAGAATAGACGACCGGCTGGCAACAGTATCAAATAACAAACTACGTAGACTCTTGAACGCCTATCCTCTTCTCCACCTATTCATTCTTCATGAGCCTAGTATAAGCGGAAACGCCAGCAACTTCTATCTACAAAAATACATCTGAACTGTGAATTGCTTCACAATTGCCTCAAGGTTCTCCGATGGCCGCGTTACGACTGACTCGCTACAATTGTTTCTTTCAAGGATATACGTTTGAGTCCTGGGATTTGTTCCATGAATTTCGGACAATTTTCTGCCAGTTGCTACACTTTAGAGGCATCCTGCCAGCAAATCGGGTAAAGGCTGTTGTTCTTCCCCTTAATAATAAAGACGCTGGCGGGTTACAAATTATTGCATTCATAACAAACAGAGGCGACCTGTCCACATACTGGACAGGTCGCCTCTGTTTGTTATGAATTTATCCTCGCACCACGATATTGACCAGTTTGCCCGGCACGTAGATCACCTTTTGAATGGTGGACTCTCCGACAAATGCGGATACGCGCGGGTTTTCCAGCGCGATCCGCCGCGCCTCTGCCTCGCTGATGCTGGAAGGCACCTCGACGCGCTCGCGCACCCTGCCATTGACCTGTAAGACCAGTGTGAAGGTATCGTCCTGGGTCAAGGCCTCGTCGTAGCCGGGCCACGAGGTCTGGTGGACGCTGCCGGTATGACCGGTCGTCTGCCAAAGCTCCTCGGCGATGTGCGGCGTCAGAGGAGCCAGCAACTGCATCATTGTCGCCAGTGTATCGCGGAAGGCAGCGCTGCGCGCTACCGGCTCCCGCTGCTGCTTGATCAGCGCGTTGTTGCATTCCATCAACGCCGCCAGGGCCGTATTGAAGCGGAAGTTGGCGTATTCCTCCGTCACGCGCCTGGTGGTCTTGTGGCGCAGCCGTTCGATGGTGTGGCTCTCACTCGTCTCCGCGCTGTCGGGGCGCTCGACCCAGCTATCGTTCACCAGGCTCCAGAAGCGGTTCAGGAAACGCCACACGCCTTCCAGGTTCTCAGGGATGAAGCTCCCGCCCGCGTCGAACGGACCCATGAACATCAGGTAGGCACGCACGGTATCCGCGCCGTATTTCTCGACCACGGCATCGGGTGCGACGACGTTGCCGCGTGACTTCGACATCTTCTGTCCATCAGGCCCGAGCACCGTACCCTGGTGGTACAGGCGTGTAAACGGCTCGTCGAACTTCAGGTGGCCCATATCGCGCAGGGCCTTGATGAAGAAGCGCGCGTACAGCAGGTGCATCACGGCGTGTTCCGCGCCTCCTATATATTGATCGACGGGCAGCCAGCGCTCCATCGCCTCCTGGCTCCAGGCCTGCCGGTCATTGTGCGGGTCGGCGTAGCGCAGGAAGTACCACGAGGAACACATGAAGGTATCCATTGTGTCGGTCTCGCGTGTGGCCGGGCCGCCGCAGACCGGGCAGGTAGTATTGACGAAATCCGGCTCGTAGCGCAGCGGTGACTCGCCCGTGGGCTTGAACTGCACGTTTTCGGGCAGCCACACCGGCAACTGATCTTCGGGCACAGGCACGGTGCCGTGCTCCGGGCAGTAGATGATCGGAATGGGCGCCCCCCAGTAGCGCTGGCGGCTGATCAGCCAGTCGCGCAGGCGGTACGAGACCATGAACTTGCCGATGCCACGCTCTTCCAGGTAGCGCGTCACCGCCGCGATGGCTTGATCGGCGGGCGTCCCATCGAACGGGCCGGAGTTGACCATCACACCCAGGTGCGATTTCGCCTCGCTCCAGGTGGCGGGGTCGCTCGGCTCTTCGTCCTCTGGCCGGATTACCTCGCGAATCTCTATGCCGAACTTACGTGCGAACTCGAAGTCGCGTTCGTCATGCGCAGGTACGCCCATAATCGCGCCCGAGCCGTAGCCCATCAGCACGTAGTCGGCGATCCAGACGGGCATTTGCTCGCCATTGACGGGGTTAGTGACGTAGCCGCCGGTAAAGACGCCCGTCTTCTCCTTCTCCGTGCTCATGCGCTCGATCTCGCTCATGTGTCGTGCCTGGTCAACGTAGGCTTCTACCTCGGCGCGGTGTTCCGGCGTGGTGATCTTCTCGACCCAGGGATGCTCCGGGGCCATCACGAAGAATGTCGCGCCGTAGATGGTGTCGGGGCGCGTCGTGAAGACAGGTACCTCTTCGCGCTTTCCATCGATTTCGGCGTAGAAGCGGATCTCCGCCCCCTCGCTGCGCCCGATCCAGTTGCGCTGCATCGTCACGGTCTTTTCGGGCCACTCTATCTGTGAGAAGTCCAGCAGTTCCTCGGCGTACTTCGTGATGCGGAACAGCCACTGGTCGATCTCCTTGCGAATGACGACGGTGCCGCAGCGCTCGCACGTGCCGTTTGCCAGCACCTGCTCGTTCGCCAGCGTGGTGTTGCAGCTTGGGCACCAGTTGGCGGGTGCCTTGGTACGATAGGCCAGCCCATGCTTGTAGAATTGCAGGAACAGCCACTGCGTCCACTTGTAGTAATCGGGCAGGCAGGAGACCATCTCGCGCTCCCAGTCCCACTGTGCACCCATGCGCCGCAGTTGCCTGCGCATGTTGTCGATGTTGGACAGTGTCCAGGTGCGCGCCTGCACGCCGCGTGAAATGGCGGCATTCTCGGCGGGCAGCCCGAAGGCGTCGAAGCCCATCGGCTGCATGACGTTATAGCCCTGCATCTTGATGTAGCGGCCATACGTATCCGTGCCGGTATAGTTATACCAGTGGCCGATGTGCAGATCGCCGGAAGGGTAAGGCAGCATCACCAGGTTGTAAAACTTGGGCTTGGGCGAATCGTCGGGAGCATGGAAGAGGCCCGCCGCTTCCCACTGTGCCTGCCACTTGTGCTCGATTTCTTTCGGATTGTACTTTGTGCGTGTAATCATCGCCGGATTTCTCCCTATGCTCATGATAAAAAAACCTTTCATCCCCCGCGGGACGAAAGGTCATTTCGTGGTACCACCCTTGTTCAACGCTCGCTCTCGGCATCGACAAGATAGGTGATTGGTGGACCTGAGGGGGCTCGAACCCCTGACCTCATCCATGCCATGGATGCGCTCTTCCAGCTGCGCTACAGGCCCATACTGTACTTCCGAGAATGAGTCGATTTATACTCATTAGGCGCGTTAACGGGCGCACCGGCAATCGCTACTTCACTCCATAAGAGCTGGCTTGAATGCGCCCACATGGAGTTTTCGCAATTGCTGCTCGCAGGCGAGTTCGGTCAAATCATCGCGGCCTTGCACCACCCGGCAGCTCTCTGTAAGAAATGCGACCTACTACTCCTGCTCATCGCAGACATGAAACGCCTCTTGGTAACGTATACTATACCATGCTGCTTTGCGATATGCAAGGCATTATTCACATAGGAAAATGGCACAGAATACGCTATGGTGGAGATGAGGGGGCTCGAACCCCTGACCTCGACAGTGCGATTGTCGCGCTCTCCCAACTGAGCTACATCCCCGGGCAGGGATTATAATAGCATATCGTGTCTTTGTTGTAAATAGGCCTGGCAGCGAAATTCTCCAAAGGGCGGCCCCAAAGAAACGAGGAAAATGGAAAGCATGAGCGGAGAAACCATCAGAGATCAGCTTTACCTGCGCATTGAGCGGCGCAGGGCCACCATCGGCGTGATTGGCCTGGGCTATGTCGGGCTGCCGCTGGCTATCGAATTTGCGCGGGCAGGCTTCCAGGTGGTGGGTTTCGATATCGATGAAGAGCGTGTAGAGTCGCTCAACGCCGGTTTCTGCCCTATAAGCGACGTAGAGAACGAGGTATTTCAAGAGGCGCTCGGGACAACATTCCGAGCAACAGGCCGCTTTGAACAGCTTGCCGGCATGGATGTCGTGATGATATGCGTGCCGACGCCATTGAAAAAGAACAAGGAACCGGATATCTCACACGTTATCAGCGCGGCGGAGCAGGTGGCGTGCTATCTCCATCATGGACAATTGATCGTGCTGGAAAGCACCACTTTCCCCGGCACTACAGAAGAGCTGCTGCTGCCATTATTTGAACGCCGCGGGCTGCACATCGGCAGAGACTGCTTCCTAGCGTACTCGCCTGAGCGCATCGATCCGGGCAACCAGCGCTTCTCACTCCGCACCACGCCCAAAGTGGTCGGCGGCACGACCGGGCAATGCGCGCACCTGGCAATTACACTGTACAGCGCAATCGCCGAGCAGGTTGTGCCGGTCGCTTCGCCAAAAGCCGCAGAACTGGTAAAGCTGCTGGAGAATACCTTTCGCGCGGTCAATATCGGCCTGGCGAACGAGTTCGCGCGCATGGCCGATATCTTGGGGGTCGATATCTGGGAGGTGATCCAGGCGGCAGCCACCAAGCCTTACGGGTTCATGCCGTTCTACCCCGGGCCGGGTCTGGGTGGGCACTGCATCCCTATCGACCCGCTCTATCTTTCCTGGAAGCTGCGCTCCCTCGACTACCATGCGCGTTTCATCGAACTCGCGAGCGAGGTGAACGAAGCCATGCCGGAATACGTCGTGGAGCTGGTGGCGCGTGCCCTCAAAGAACATGGCAAATGTCTCAATGGCGCGCGCATCCTCGTGCTGGGAGTAGCCTACAAGCGCGATGTAGGCGATATGCGCGAGTCACCTGCGCTGGATGTCATGCGCTTGCTGCTTGAGAGACACGCCCACTGCTCTTATGCGGATCAATATGTGCCTAGGCTGCGTCTGAAGGACACGGAATTGCACGCGCAAACCATCGATGACGAAGCGCTGCACTCTGTGGATTGTGTGTTGATCCTGACCGATCACTCCTGCGTCAATTACCGGCAGGTCATCAAGCAGTCGCGGCTCGTCGTCGATACGCGTAACGCTACAGGGTCATCACCTGGAGCAGAACATGCCTGGCGGTTGGCGTGCCCCGTATCAACGCGCTCAGAGCAGTCCCAGGAGTCAGAAAGGGGGGCCGCGTAATGTTCCTGGCTCTAGGCTATCATATCATCGACCGCTCCATCCACGACAATATCGCTATATCGGAGGAGGCGTTCGAGGCACATCTCACCTACCTGCACGAGCATGCTTACCGTGCCCTCTCGCTGGAGCAGGCCATCGATGATATCAACGGTAGGCAGGAAGCTCCAGCGCGCTCGGTCCTACTGACCTTCGATGATGGTTACTCCGATACCGTACGAACCGCTCTTCCGCTCTTGCAGAAATACGGCATGAGGGCTACGCTGTTCGTCATCTCGGCCTACGTCGGCCAGACCAATCGCTGGAACCCCAGGGCCTGCTACGACGCTCAACATATGACCTGGGACGAACTGCGCTGCTGGCTGGCGTGCGACTGTGATATAGGGGGACATAGCCACGATCACCTTTGCATGACGCGCCTGAATGTTGATGAACTGCAAGAAACCGTGCGGCTGAACAAACGCTTGCTGGAAGAGCAGCTACAGATCACGCCACGTGCCTTCGCCTATCCTTATGGTCGCTTTAACAAGGCGGTGCAGGATGTCGTGCGGCAGTACTACGAGATTGCCTTCTCAGTTGAAGAAGGCAGTTGGGGCGCTTCAGCCGGGCGCTTTGCCATCAACAGGATGATGATCTATCCTCAATGGAGCCATGCGGAGTTTGCTGAGCAGCTTCAGCGGCACTTCGAGCTGGTGCATTGAACAGCCATCTCTTTCTTTACGTATAGACGACACACCCGCGTTCTTCAAGCCGCTGAAGCCAATCCGGGTAAGCCGCCAGCTTGTTCCATCGCAGATCTAATTTCTCGAGATTGGAGAGTTCCCCGATACTCGCGGGAAGAGTCCTCAACCTGTTCCCTCTCAAATCGAGAAGCGTAAGATTGGTCAGATTGCCCAGTGACTCGGGGAGAATCGTCAACCGGTTGTTTCTCAAATCGAGATACCTGAGATGCGCCAGGTTGCCGAGTGACTCAGGGAGAGCGGTCAGTCGGTTATCAGACAAACGTAACTCTTTGAGACGCGCCAGTTGACCGAGAGACGCGGGAAGCGACTCCAGTTTGTTGTGCATCACATGCATTTCCCGGAGATTTGACAGGTTGCCGAGTGACTCTGGCAGCGACGTTAATTCATTGTTGTATGCCCTCAGTTCCTGCAGGCTTGCGAGGCCCTCGGTATTTCCGAGAAGAGAAGTCAGGTGATTGTCGCTGATATTGAGATATCTGAGGTTCCTCAAATCCGCAAGCGAGCCAGGAAGAGAAGTCAAACGGTTGTTATTCAGGTAAAGAAAATGCGTTAAATTGGTCAGCTTTCCCAGCGCGTCTGGAAGAGAAGTCAACTGGTTATGGCCTAAATCGAGTGTATGGAGGTTTGTGAGGTTGCCTATCCCTTCGGAGAGAGAAGTCAGCCGGTTTTCCGCTACATTTAGTATACGCAGGTTTGTTAGCTGCCACAATGATTTGGGAAGAGAAGGTAACCGATTCTTCCCAAGACTCAATGTTTTAAGCCCTGTCAAGTGACCAAGACCTGGTGGAACAGCCGCCAGTTTATTGCTGTATAGGTTCAAAATGCTGAGGTTTATTAGTTGGCTTATACCCTCAGGGAGAAATGTTAACTCGTTCCTATCCAGGTGGAGTTCTTCTAGATCAACCAGGCTTCCAAGCCATATTGGAAGAACCGTAATCTGATTATCGTCCAGGTATAGTTTTTTCAGGTGAATCAAGTTCTCAAGTGACTCGGAGAGAGTAGTAATCTGATTTCCGGTCACATCTAATAGTTGGAGATTGGTGAACTGAAGGAGTGAATTGGGGAGGGCCGTTAAAGCGCAATCTCGTAGCGACAAGGCAGTAACAGCATTGTTTTCAGTCAAGATGTTTCTTCCTTCCCTGTAACCATCAAAGAATCATGACAGCGGGTGTCAGGAATATTCCAGTATACTTATCCTGATTAATAAGAACGAAGGAGCAGTCTATGCAATACGCCATCACCCTGCCCAATATGCAATATGAACCGCTCACCCTTGTCGATCTCGCCTGCCAGGCTGAAGCAGCGGGATGGGATGGCGCGTTTGTCTGGGATTGCATCAATATGGGTAGTGATGCAACTTATGACCCCTGGATTATCCTATCAGCCATCGCTACACGTACAACACGCATCCGTTTCGGGCCGTTGATAACGCCACTCTCGCGCCGGCGACCCTGGAAGCTGGCACGCGAGACCGTCACGCTGGATCACCTCTCGCATGGTCGTCTTATCCTGCCGGTTGGGCTGGGCGAGCCGAACGATGGCGGCTTCAGCAAGGTCGGCGAGGAGACGGAGCGCAAAACGCGCGCAAAGATGCTCGATGAATGCCTGGATATTCTCACCGGCCTGTGGAGCGGCCAGCCCTTCAGCTACGACGGCGAATACTATCATGTGCAGGAGATGACCTTCCTGCCAGCACCGTTACAATCGCCGCGTATCCCCATCTGGGTGGTAGCGGCGTGGCCACGCAGGAAATCGCTGGCACGCGCCCTGCGCTACGATGGTGTCCTCCCCGCGAAGATGAACGAAGACGGCTCCTTCGCCGACATAACCACGGGCGATATCGGAGCATTGCGAACCTATATCGATGAGCATCGCCCATCGTCCACACAACTCTCATCGCAAGATCAGTCAACGCCTTTTGACATCATCTACGAGGGCGAAACCTCCGGTGACAATCCCACCCAGGCTGCAGCTATCGTAGGACCTCTCGCGGAGGCAGGGGTAACGTGGTGGCTCGAGGCTGTATGGCGAACACCGGAGACTCAGGGCGGCGTGGAGGGTATGCGTACACGTATCAAGCAAGGTCCGCCTCGTATCCAGGGTCTATGAATTATTGCTACCCTGGCAATAATTCACAAGCTTATACCGGAGAAGGAGGGTAACGCCATGAAATTCGGACTGGATATCCCAACAGCGGGAGAATACGCCGACCCTCGCAAACTGGCCGATCTCGCGGCTGATGCCGAGGATGCTGGTTGGGACGGCTTCTTCATCTGGGATATCGTCTTTATGTCGGGTGGATCAGATGCGCCCATAGTAGACCCGTGGGTTGCGCTCTCTGCCATTGCTATGCGCACGCAACGCATCAAGATCGGTGCCATGCTCACTCCTTTACCCAGACGGCGGCCCTGGCAGGTGGCTCGCGAGGCAGTTTCGCTGGATCTACTGTCGCAGGGGCGGCTCGTCTTTGGGGCGGGGCTGGGCTATCAGGAGCGCGATTTCGCCCCGTTCGGGGAGGACTTTGATCTCAAGAAACGGGCAGAACAATTGGACGAGGGCCTGGAAGTCTTGAAGGGACTATGGAGGGGTGAACCGTTCAGCTTTCACGGCAAGCACTACCAGGTCGAAGATGTCACCTACCTTCCGAAACCTGTACAATATCCCAGGATTCCTATCTGGGTCGCCGGTGGGTGGCCTAACCGCAAACCGTTCCGCAGGGCCGCGCGCTGGGACGGTATCTACCTGATGACCGTCAACCAGGTAACGAACGAGTATCTTACCCCCGGTGAGATACGGGAAATCGTTGCCTACATCAACGCCCATCGCGAAACTAGTGATCCCTTCGATATCGCTGCCAGCGGCGAAACGCCCGCCGATGCTCAAAAAGGAGCCGCGATTGTCCAGCCTTATCAAGAAGCTGGCGCTACGTGGTGGATTGAGCTTGAAGACTCGCGCGGATCGTTTGAAGCCTATCGTGAGCGCATCCGGCAGGGGCCGCCGCGTGTAGAATAATAAGACGAGTTAGGAACAAATGCAGGATGCGCATTGTTCTCATCTATGAATGGATGATGCGAGGAAAATACAGGTCATTTCTTTCGTGAAGGAGAATAGGCCGCGAAGAGCATTGTCCAGAAAGGAATTCATCAATGAGCGATATGCGAAATCTTCCCGAATCTTACTGGAAAGAAAAACTGACCCCTGAGCAGTATAAAGTGGTACGTCAAAAGGGTACGGAACGGGCTTTTAGTGGTGCGCTGTACTACAATCATGACGACGGTATGTACGAATGCGTGGCGTGCGGACATGCGCTGTTCTCCTCGGACGCGAAGTTTGAATTGGGGACGGGCTGGCCAAGCTTTGACAGACCGGTTGACCGCGAGAACGTCGATCTGCACGAGGACAATTCGTTCTTCATGAGGCGCACGGAGGTCACTTGTAAAAATTGCGGCGCGCACCTCGGCCACGTCTTCGATGACGGTCCTAGCGAAACGACCGGCGAGCGCTATTGCATCAATTCCCTCTCGCTTAACTTTAAGCCAAAAGCGCAGGAAGAGTAGCTATAAATGGCACCCGCGAGGACCGCCACTACGATAACCTGGCATTTCAGATGAACCCATCCGTTATCGTAGTGGCGACCCTTGCGCTCGCCAGGTTATACGCTAGCCTGCCTTCACCACATCCCTATACTCTCGCAGCAATTTCTGCACCTTGGGGTCTATCACGAACATGCAATAGCCCTGGTCGCGGTTATTGTCGTAATAATCCTGGTGATAGTCCTCGGCGGGATAGAAGTTGGTGAACGGTACGATTTCGGTCACAACTGGATGTTTGTACGCGCCGGATTTTTCTAATGCTTCCTTCGAAGCCAGGGCAACCCGTTTTTGCTCATCACTATTGTAGTAAATCCCTGAGCGATATTGTGTTCCGACATCATTCCCTTGCCGGTTCAACGTGGTAGGGTCATGCAGGTGCCAGAAAATCTCCAGCAACGTCTCAAATGAGATGATGGATGGATCATACGTGATCTGGATAGCTTCTGCAGCGCCCGTCTTGCCGGTGCAGACCTGTCGATAGGTCGGGTTCGGCACCTGTGATGCCGCGTAGCCAGGCATTACCGAGACGACGCCTTTGAGCCTTTGGAAGATTGCCTCTGTACACCAGAAGCAACCGCCCGCCATAGTGGCAGTTTCAAGCTGAGCCATATATTTACCTCGCATTTCATGCTTGAATTGTATTCATTCACTACTTTAGTGTATCACGAAGGCGCTAAACGTTACAACTTTATGGGGAACACTCTCAGTTCGCCATACTCGAGTGCGGTTGCCTCACCATCAGCATCTACGTGGAAGTCGAATACGCCCATTTTGGTCGTAAAGCGCGTGCTGCTGATTGGTGTACAGAGCATCTCTTCGTCTGCCTCCTCAGAGTAGATGTAGAGCTTGTCTTCCCGCACCTGCACAACAAAGGTATTTTCCCATATGAGCGTATACGTTCCGGCATAGTTTGCCCATAGAGAGGGATCGACCTGAGCAGGAACAGGCGTTGTGCAGCGCGCCAGCGCGTAAGAGTCGATGTAGATGTACCGCGTTGTTCCTTCTCGTGTGGGCGGAAAGCCTACTGAGATTATCGACCCGCCTTCTGCCCTGTGTCCAAAGTACAGGCGCTCGTTCATGGCTTGCAGTGGGATATGGTCACCGTTCAAGTCGAGTAGCAGTTGCTCATCCATGATCTTGATGGTTGCCAGTCCTACCCATCGTCCTACGTAATTCCCTTTAAAGCTGGCCCACAATGCCCGCATTGGCTCTATCGTTCGCGGCTCTGGCTCTTTCTCCGGCAATCCCAGAAGTTGATCGAGGATTAAGCGTGTGATGGTTTCATAGTCCAGGCCGACGCGATTGAACAGCATGTGTACCGCGATATTCGCCTCCGGCACAAGCACGAATTTGGAGACAAACGAGCTGATCCCCCCATCGTGCCAGACCAGGCGAGCGCCTTTATACTGCTCCGTAAAAAATGTCAGCCCGTATCCTGTGCCTTTGACGGTATAGAGATCCGCCTGGATACTGTGCATCAAACGTATAGATTCCGGAGAAAGAAGCTGGTGGCCCTGGAAATTACCCTGGTTAAGCTGCATAATGGCGAAGTTGGCTACATCGAGCACGGTTGACATGGCAAACCCGGCGGGATAATGGGAGGTATTGTCCGCGAAGCGATGCTGCACGCTCAACACCTTGTCTTTGCTCAAGTTGTGCCATTGTGCGAGAGGATAGGTCATCGCGACTGCCGGGTCAAAGGTGGTGCGCTTCATTTGAAGCGGCTCGAAAACCAGCTTCTGCATCAATTTCGTGTAGTGTTTGCCGCTGACCACCTCGGCTATATATCCCGCCAGGGCAATGCCCGGGTTGCTGTAGTTCAGGATCATACCCGGCGGGGAGACAAGGCGATAGTGGATAATTTTCTCCCGCCCGAACGCTTCCAGTCCTTCTGGATTGCGCCAGCCGAAATGTTCGGCTTCCGGTGGAAAGCCGGCAGTGTGGCTCAATAACATACGCAGGGTGATGCTATCGGCGGCTCTCTTATCCGGCAGAGTGAACCAGTCGATGTAGGTTTTGATTGGCTCATCCAGGTCGAGCTTGCCTGCCTCGGCCAGCCGCATGATAGCCGTTCCTGTCATCGGCTTGGTGGTTGAGCCAATACGAAAGAGCGTCTGAGGCGTGACCGGCAGTCCTCCATCCTCAACGCTGGTGACGCCGAAACCCCTGGCATAGACTACTTCCTGATCTCGAACAATAGCGATAGCCAGACCCGGTGTGTAAGCTTCTTTCATGCCAGTTTCAATGATCTGTTCCAATCGATAAAGGTTGAGCATCAGGGTGGTCCTTTCTGTTGAGAAGCATGCGGATTGGATGGCGGAGATACGTTGAAAGCATACCCAGATGGCCGTAAAAAAACATCGTCCCAATGGACGATGTGTGGTGATTGACGCTCAGATTATAATGAGGCCAGGGAAGTCGTCACGCCATCACTGGCTCCAAATCATTCGTGATATGAATTACCCCGTCGTAATCTTCCCGATATTTCCAACCGCCTCGGTGAACCACATATTCCCATCCGGGCCTGCTGTGATATCGGTCGGACCGCTGTTGGCCGTCGGCGTCGGCGTCAGGGTGACCACACCGCTCCTGGTCATGCGCCCAATTGCATTTGCATTTGTGGTGAAGTCCTGGTAGGTGAACCAGAGGTTGCCATCCGGCCCTGTCGCGATGCCGCTCATGTAGAGGTAATCGTTTGAGTTGGGCAAAGTGAACAGGGTAATCGTGCCGGACGGGGTGATGCGTCCGATCCTGGCTGCGTTCGAGCCGTCGAGGGTGAACCAGAGGTTGCCGTCCGGCCCAGTTGTAATGTCGTCGGTTGAAGCGTTGCTGGTCGGGACTTTGAAAGTGGTGAACTTGCCCGAAGTGGTCATTTTCACGATTTCTCTAGCGCGGTCGGTAAACCAGAGGTTACCGTCGGGCCCCGCTGTAATTTGATACGGGTAGCCGCCACTGCTGTCCGTGAAGGGAAACGCGGTGAAGCTCCCTTGCGGAGTGACACGCCAGGCTCTGCTCGCGCCATCCGTGAAATAGAGGTTGCCATCCGGCCCCGTCGTGATATCCCAGATGTAGCTGGCCTTTGGCACCGTGAAGGTGCTCAACTTGCCGCTCGTGGTGAGCCGCCCGATCTTGTTCGTGGTCGATCCGCCGACATCGTTGAGCAGCGTCAGCCACATCGCGCCATCCGGACCTTTCGTGATGTACGTCGCGGAGTTCACCGTATTGAGCCTGAACAGCGTACTTGTGCCACTCGTGGTGATGCGCCCGACCACGTTATCGTAGAACTCGGTGAACCAGAGATTGCCGTCTGGCCCCGCCGCGATGCCCTGCGGCACTCCGACGTTCGATACGTGAAATTCGGTAATCATTGGCGCAGCGGCGGCCGGCGGTATCAACAGGAACAGCATAGCTCCAATCATGGCCAGGACCATGATTACCTGGGGTACGCGCGGCAAGATACTGAATCCTCGACGTTTATACCCCTGTGATTGTCTTTGTTTGAAATAGGAGCGCGGCACATCGTTTACGTTTGTAGAGTGGCTGGCTGTCATGATCTGTTCCTCCTCTTCCCTCGATTGTTGTGGCAAAGAACTTATGGGAAAGACGTTCAAGCATTTCATCTAGTTTGGGGCAAAATGTCCCATATACTCATACGTGATCAGGTTACTTTCCTGCAAAAAAACCTATTTACTTCTTCCTCACTTCATGTTATCATTACTGTAATCGAATAACCGCACACGCGAGATATGTCCCTCCCCGGAGATTTACAGAGAGGATGCGCCACCGGTTGAGAGCGCGCCAACCAGCAAGGAGTGCGATACCCCTCGCCAGTATGCGTCGTTAGGAACTCGCTTCAATGGGTTCTAAAGCGCACGGGTTGCCTCCGTTAGCGGCTGTATGAGCGCGTAGAGCATCGTTACAGCGCAACGCTTACCATTGCGTTGTGTGGGCCTGCGCGGAATGTGGGTGGAACCACGAATAGCGTCCTTGCCTTTTCGTCCCATGCTGGGATGAAAAGGTTTTTTTATTGCCCTTTTGCAGGGTTGCTACCTGGTTGATGTCTAATATGATGAGGAGGAGTTCCAATGTCAGTTGTAGCAGAATTGGAGGAATCGGTCAATTATACACCGATCCAGCGCATGCGGCATTCTGCGGCGCACGTCATGGCCGAGGCAGTCCTGGAGATTTTCCCGGATGCGAAGCTTGCCATCGGCCCCGCCATCGAGGATGGCTTTTACTATGATTTTGACCTGCCGCGCAGCCTGACGCCGGAGGACTTGCCGGATATCGAGCAGCGCATGGCACGCATTGTCGCGGGCAAGTATCCTTTCATTCGCGATCGCTGGCCGCGCGAGCAGGCACTGGAGTACTTCCGCGCTAAGGGGCAGGATTACAAGGTTGAGCTGATCGAGAACCTGTCGGACGAGGAGGTGGGCATCTACACGCAGGATACCTTCCTTGATTTGTGCCGGGGACCCCATGTCGAAAACACGGGGCAGATCGGGCCGTTCAAGCTGATGAAGATCGCCGGGGCATACTGGCGCGGCGACGAGCATCGCCCCATGTTGCAGCGCATCTATGGCACGGCCTGGTCCACGCAGGAGGAACTCGACCAGTACCTCTGGCGGCTGGAAGAGGCGCAGAAGCGCGATCATCGCAAGCTGGGGCGGGAACTCAAGCTCTTCATCATCAGCGACGAGGTGCCTGCCGGGGTACCGCTGTTCCTGCCAAACGGTGAGACGCTGCGCTACCTGATGGAGACCTATGTGCGCGAGACGCAGGAGAAGTACGGCTACCAGCACGTCTGGACTTCGCACCTGGGCAAGGTCAAGCTCTATAAAACGTCGAAGCACTGGTACAACTATCGCGAGAACATGTTCCCGGTCATGCAGGGCGAGCAGGAGGCCTCGGAGGACGAGGCCTACGTCCTCAAGCCCATGAACTGCCCACACCACATCACGCTCTACAAGTCGCAGATGCATAGCTACCGCGAGCTGCCGGTGCGCTATGCCGAGTTCGCCACGCTCTATCGCTACGAGAAGGCCGGCACGCTGACGGGCCTGGCGCGTGTGCGCAGTCTGACGCAGGACGATGCGCACGTCTTCCTGCGCCCCGACCAGATACAAGAGGAGTTCAACCGCGCCATCGACCTGACGCTGGAGGTCTTCAACACGTATGGTCTGACGGACTACTGGATCTCGCTCTCGCTGCGCGATCCCAACAACAAACAGGATTACGCGGGCAGCGACGAGGTGTGGGAGCAGGCCGAACGCGCGCTGCGCGAGGCTGTGGATAATAAGGGCATCCAGTACCGCGAGATGATCGGCGAGGCAGCCTTTTACGGCCCCAAGACGGACTTCATGGTGAAGGACGCGCTGGGCCGCGACTGGCAGTGCTCGACGGTGCAGCTTGACTTCGTGCAGCCGATTAACTTCGAACTCGAATACATCGGTGAGGACGGGCAGCCGCACCGCCCGGTTATGATTCACCGCGCCGTCACGGGTTCTACGGAGCGCTTCATGGCCCTGCTGATCGAGCATTACGCGGGCGCCTTCCCGGTCTGGCTCGCGCCTGTGCAGGCCATAATTATCCCCATCGCCGACCGCCACATCGAGTACGCCAACCAGGTGCTGGCTGCGCTCAAGGCGGTGGGAGTGCGAGCAGAGGTGGACAGTCGCGGTGAGCGCATGAATGCCAAGGTGCGTGATGCGCAGTTGCAAAAAATCCCGTACATGCTCGTCGTCGGCGACAAGGAAGCTGCTGACAACGCCGTCTCGGTGCGCCTGCGCACGAACGAGAACCTCGGCGCCACGCCGCTCGACGCCTTCATCGAGCGCATCACTACCATCACTAGCACTAAGAGCAGGGAGTTGTAACCGTTCTCGCCAGGGAAAAAGCTTTTTCATCCCGAGCGGGATGGAAAGGCTTTTTCTTTTGTACTCTCGTCTTCTGGCTGTTATCAAACGGGAAAGGAATAAACCCATGTCGATTGTAGACGACTTACGGGAATCACTCGGCTATTCACCTCTTCAACGTATGCGCCATTCTGGCGCGCACGTCATGGCGGAGGCGCTGCAGGAGATGTTTCCCGCCGCGAAATTCGCTCTCGGACGGGCTGTTGAAGATGGCTTTTACTATGATTGTGATCTGCCGCGTGCGCTCACGCCAGGTGATTTTCCCGAAATCGAGCAGCGCATGACACGCATCATCGCAGGAAGATACGCTTTTGTGCGCGCTATCTGGTCGCGTCAACAGGCCTTGCAGTACTTCCGCGAACGGGGGCAGGACTACAAGGTAGAGATTATCGAGCAGTTGCCGCAGGAGACGCCCGGTGTCTATGAAGGGCTGAAGCGCTCACCGCATCTCTGCAATGCGCAGGATGGCAGCGATTGGCCTGATGGGTTAGCAATCTACCGCCAGCACAACTTTCTTGACCTGTGCTGCGGGCCGCACGTGGAGCACACGGGGCAGATAGGCCCGTTCAAGATTCTACGCGTATCGGGGGCATACTGGCGCGGCGATGAACAGCGCCCCATGTTGCAGCGCGTCTTCGGCACGGCCTGGTTCTCACAGGAAGAACTTGATCAGTACCTGCTACGGCTGGAAGAGGCGCAGCAGCGCGATCATCGCAAATTAGGGCGCGAACTGGGCCTCTTTGTCTTCTCACCTGAAGTCGGTCCCGGCCTGCCGCTCTGGTTGCCGAAGGGCGTGATGCTGCACGAGACGCTTGAATCCTTCCTGCGCCAGGAATATCTGCGGCGCGGCTATGAGCCGGTAATGACGCCACAGATTGGCCTGATCGATCTGTACAGAACGAGCGGCCACTGGGACAAGTACCGCGAGGAAATGTATCCGCCCATGGTCGTCAAGCCGGAGCCGGACAGCAGTGCGGAAGAGCCGCGTGGCGAGGTCTACATCCTCAGGCCCATGAACTGCCCGCATCACATTCAGATTTACAAGAGCGAGCTGCGTTCCTATCGCGACCTGCCCCTGCGTCTGGCCGAGTTTGGCATGGTCTATCGTTACGAAAAGGCGGGGGAACTGAATGGCCTGTGGCGTTCGCGCGCGTTCGCCATCGACGATTCGCACATTTTCGCCGCGCCCGGCCAGCTTGATGCCGAATTTATAGCCGTCGTTGAAATGCTGCGCTACGTCTTTCAATCGCTGGGCATTCACGAGGGCTATCGCGCGCGAGTTGGTTTACGAGACCCGGCCAGCTCCAGGTACATTGGGAGTGACGAGGTGTGGGAGAAGGCCGAAGCAGCCATTGTCAATGCGCTTGAAAAATTGGATTTCCCCTTCACGAAAGAGGAGGGCGAGGCCGGGTTCTATGGCCCGAAGCTCGACCTGGTATTCCGCGATGCCCTGGGACGCGAGTGGCAACTCGGTACGATCCAGGTGGACTACAACCTGCCCGAGCGCTTTGATCTATGGTATATGGCAGAGGACGGTCAGCGTCACAGACCGGTTATGATCCATCGCGCCCCCGGTTCGATCGAACGCCTTGTCGCTCTACTGATCGAGCACTACGCGGGCAGCTTTCCTGTCTGGCTGGCTCCCGTGCAGGTAAAGGTCATCCCGATCTCTGACCGTCACCGGGAGTACGCGGGCAAAGTGCTGGATGCCCTCAAAGGTGCTGGTGTGCGCGCCGAGATGGATAAACATGGTGAGCGCATGAACTCGAAGATCCGCGATGCCCAGTTGCAAAAAATCCCGTACATGCTCATCGTTGGTGACAAGGAGGTCGCCGACGAGGCGGTTTCTGTGCGCCTGCGCACGAACGAGAACCTGGGTGCGAGGCCGCTGGCCGAGTTTATCCGGCGTATAAGGGGGATTGTTGAGTCGAGAAGCAGGGAGTTGTAATTGATACATGGAATATCAGAAGATCCTGGAAATTTACCGCTCATTTTGAGCGGTAAATGATCATCGGCACCTGCCTGAAGCCGCTTCTCAGGCGGATTTAGCGGGCCCAAAAAATTCTTTCTGGAACGCCGGTATTTTTGACAAGTCCCCTCCCGGCAGCCACAAAAAATGGCCGCAGGATCGTCAGTAGTGGAGAGACAGGTGCCCCGCTAACAGAGCACTTGTTGAAATGCCCTTCCAGTCCTTTCACATGAACAACTGCGCCAGCTTCTCCCTCACGAAGACTTGCTCCGCCTCGAAGGGAAGCAGCGCAATGGCCTCTGCCGGCGCGAACCAGCCTACATTGGTGAACGTCGCCTCGGGGGGCGGAGCAAACTGGCCATCTTCCAGCGCGTATGCCAGGTAAAGATGAATAGTCTTCTGCTCGATATCGCCGTTGCTTTTGAGCGATTCGCGTAGGATAGTGCCCAGGTGGGTAATCAGTTGCACGCTGCCCAGGCCGGTCTCCTCGTAAATCTCCCGCAGAGCGGCCTGCTCAAGCGTCTCGCCGGTTTCAACATGACCTTTCGGCAGCACCCAGGCCTTCTCCTCGCGCTTATGGTGAGCCAATCCAATCTTCAGTTCGCCGTCGATTTCCCGCAGGATAATCGCGCCCGCTGATGTAGCGATTCTTATAGCCATCCCCTTATTGCAGATACTGATACGCGGGCAGCGTCAGGAACTCGATGAACTGATCGCTCGTGATGATCGAGTCGAGAATTTCGGCTGCTGTTGCGAAGCGGCGCTTGCGGAACTGCTCATCGCCGAGCTGGGTGCGCAGCTTCTCCATCTCATCTTTTAGCACATCGCGGAACAGTTCTATCGTAACCTTGCGGCCATCATCCAGGACGCCCTGCGGGTGGCGAATCCATTCCCAGATTTGCGCGCGCGAAATCTCGACCGTCGCAGCATCTTCCATCAGGTTGTTGATGGGGACGCAGCCGGAGCCGCGCAACCACGATTCGAGATATTGCAGGCTCACGCTGATATTGAGACGCAAGCCGGCCTCGGTAATCGTCCCGTCCGGTATCTTCAGCAGGTCAGCCGCCGTGACATGCACGTCCTCGCGCTTGCGATAGATCTGGTTGGGCGTCTTCACGACCTTGTCGAACTCTTCCATCGCGATAGCCACCAGGCCGGGATGTGCCACCCACGTGCCGTCGTGCCCATCGGTGGCCTCGCGCCGCTTGTCCGCTCGCACCTTTTCCAGCGCCTCTTCGTTCGCTTTGGGATCGTTCTTGATCGGGATTTGCGCCGCCATGCCGCCGATGGCGTGGGCGTTGCGCCGGTGACAGGTCTTGATTGCCAGCAGAGAGTACGAGCGCATGAAGTGCGTCGTCATCGTCACCTGCGCGCGGTCGGGGAGGATGTAATCCGGTACATTGCGGAACTTCTTGATGGCGCTGAAAATGTAGTCCCAGCGCCCACAGTTCAGGCCCGCCGAGTGATCGCGCAGTTCGTACAGGATTTCATCCATTTCGAAAGTCGCAAGGATGGTCTCAATCAGTACCGTGGCCTTGATTGTACCATGCGGGATACCCAGTTCCTGCTCGGCCATCATAAAGATATCGTTCCACAGCCGCGCCTCCAGGTGATTCTCCAGCTTTGGCAGGTAGAAGTAGGGGCCGGTCCCTTTTTCGAGCAGCGTTTTCGCGTTGTGGAAGAAGTACAGCCCGAAGTCGAAGATGCCGCCGGAGATCGCCTTGCCATCGATCATGACATGCTTCTCCAACAGGTGCCAGCCGCGCGGGCGCACCAGCAGCACGGCGGTCTTCTCGTTCAGCGCGTATTGTTTGCCCTCCGGGCTGCTGAAGGATATCGTGCGATTGATCGCGTCGCGCAGGTTGATATGGCCCTGGATAGCTTCAGCCCAGACAGGCGAGAAGGAGTCCTCGAAGTCGGCCATGAACACTTTCGCGCCAGAGTTCAGCGCGTTGATAACCATTTTCCGGTCAACCGGGCCGGTGATCTCGACGCGCCGGTCTTGCAGGTCATCCGGTATCGGCGCTATCGTCCAGTCGCTGTTGCGGATATCCTCGGTCTCCGGCAGGAAATCGGGCATTTGCCCGGCATCGATCTCCGCCTGCCGCCGTGCGCGCCGCTGCAACAACTCCTCGCGCCTTCCTCCAAAACTGCGCGCCAGCTTCGCCACGAAATTCACGGCCTCCGGTGTCAAAATCTCTTCAAAAGCCGGAGTTATTTCTCCGGCGAACTCTACGCCTTGCAGGGAAGGTTTGATACTTGTCATGTGGGTGATCCTTTCGATGCACTACCTTGCATCCTGCTTGAGCGAAGCCAGGACGAAGTCCGTTCGCAGGATGACTTTCAAGATACTCTGCTGATCTCAACCCTATCCATAATTATACAATAACCCCGGATGCCCACAAAGGGCATCCGGGGATGACTTGCCGGCCGTGCCCCTGGCCGATCAATGAAACTGCTCAGCCTCGGTGGAACCGGCCAGCGCGGTCGTCGAGGACATGCCGCCTGCGATTACCTGGGCCACCTCGTCGAAGTAGCCGGTGCCGACCTCGCGCTGGTGCTTCGTGGCCGTGTAGCCGTACTGCTCGAGGGCGAATTCTGCCTGTTGCAGTTTGGAATAGGCCGCCATGCCATGTTCGCGGTAGCCCATGGCCAGCTTGAACATGCTGTAGTTGAGGGCATGGAAGCCGGCCAGCGTGATGAACTGGAACTTGTAGTCCAGCTTGCCTAGCTGCTGCTGGAAAGTGGCAATCGTATCATGGTCGAGTTTTTTGCGCCAGTTGAAGGAAGGCGAGCAGTTATAGGCCAGCATCTTGCCGGGGAACTGCTCATGAATCTCTTTGGCGAAACGCTCGGCCTCATACAAATCGGGCTCCGAGGTTTCGAACCAGAGCAGGTCGCTATAGGGCGCGTAGGAGAGGCCGCGTGCAATGGCCTGGTCCAGCCCTTCGCGCACGCGGTAGAATCCCTCGGGTGTGCGCGAGCCAAGGATGAAGCGCTGGTCAGCCGGATCTATATCACTGGTGAGCAGGTTGGCGCTCTTGGCGTCCGTGCGCGCTACGATCAGCGTTGGCACGCCCATCACATCGGCTGCCAGGCGAGCGGCGACGAGGTGTTTGACGGCTGACTGTGTGGGGATCAAGACTTTGCCGCCCAGGTGTCCGCATTTCTTTTCAGAGGAGAGCTGATCTTCAAGATGCACGCCCGCCGCGCCTGCCTCGATCATCGCCTTCATCAGTTCGAAGACGTTGAGCGGGCCGCCAAATCCGGCTTCCGCGTCTGCCACGATTGGCGCAAACCAGTAGGTATCGCCCTTGCCTTCGGCGGTTTGTATTTGATCGGCGCGCTGCAGAGCCTGGTTGATGCGCTTCACCACCTGCGGCACGCTGTTGACCGGATACAGGCTCTGGTCGGGGTACATTTGCCCGGCCATATTCGCGTCCGCCGCCACCTGCCAGCCGCTCAGGTAGATCGCCTGCAGACCCGCTTTTACCTGCTGTACGGCCTGGTTGCCGGACAGCGCACCCAGGGCTGCCACATACGGTTCGGAGTTGAGCAGATTCCACAGCCGCTCGGCTCCCAGGCGTGCCAGCGTATATTCGATTTGAATAGAGCCGCGCAGCTTTACCACATCTTCGCCGCTATATGGGCGGATTAAGCCACGCCAGCGCAAATTACCCTTCCAGCTTGTTTCTAGTTCCGCCGCGGTCGGGCCACCGATTGAAGAACAATATTTCCCGTTGCTCTGGCTGTTCCCATTCATAGTTTGTTTGCCATTGCTGTTTACATGCCCATTGAGCATTTCCTGTCCGCTCATAATGATGACCTTTCTCCCTGGCCGGGGCTACCCGATGGCTTTACCCGGGGAATCACCGTTGTTTCCTGGTTTCGCCATCCTTATACAGCAAGGGTAACATGGAACAGGTATGAAAAGCCAGAAAATTCATTCAAATGTTATATAGATGATCATAAGTCGGAGGTTATGTATGAGAGTTATTTGCTGTAGGCAAAGCCGATTTGAAGTAATACGCTGCGTTGATTGTTCAGTGGTGCATTCGCTAAATCAATGGAACCAGTAGGGCCTGATTTATCGCGACCATCGCCGATTTATCGGCCCGGTTACTCCTCCAAGAATTTCCCGAATGCACCATTGAGTGTGGCACTCAACTTACTTCCGCAGTTCTTCGAGTAGTTACGTGCCGTTCTATAACTATTTCCGAGTTAAAGCATAAGCTAAAGGTTATTTCAATTTAAATCCCTACCCTAATGGCAAAACCCACGAGGGTCTACATGGAAATAGCGCTTGCATAAGCGCTTCCACATTGTCGTTTACGCGCACATCAGGAAAGGCAACGCGCAATGCATCCAGGCTGCGGTAGCCAAACAGCACTTGCAAAAAGACCAGCGGCGGAAATCTACTGTCCGGGTTAGCATCCCAGATCGGGCAGCGCCAATCCTCTACTGTCGTCAATTTCCCACGCTCGAAAACCATGCGCAAGCCGCCCCGGTAGAAATCAAATGTGAGCTCACCGCTATAACCCGCGACTACCGAATGAGCCAGGCGCCGCTCCAGCGCGGGAGCGATATGCCGGAGAAAGTCTGGGAGATGCGCGACGCGCACGTACCAGGCGTAAGGAGCTTCAATTGAGTTGGCCAGGTCCCTTCCCAGGACATCATACAGTGGGTGCGAGCGTCCCAGCATAAACATAATGCGGCTGAAGGGCTCTGGATCAGGATCTCTCACTGGCAGCGCCGCGCCTTGCCGCGCCAGCGCGCGCAATAGCGAGGGTATAATCGCCTGGACGTTGACGCCATCGGCAAAGGCCATATCGTACACCGGCAGGTTCCTGCTCCAGCGCATAGTCAGCGTAATGAGATACCCCTGTGCCTGGCCATCTGCGTCGGTGATGACCTGAGTGTGCCAACCTTCGCCCGATTCTGAGGTGCGCCACGTTGCGAACTGGTAGCGCCACCATGCCTCGTCAATCGGCCCCGAAACGATGCTCGACGCCCTTCGATGATTGTAGAGATGCTGCAACATAGGAATATCTGCCTCAGTTGCATCGCGCAAGTTGAATGGTTCGGGGTTGCCCTCCTGAGCCACAGGAATCTGCGAGATATAGGTAGAGCAGCGCCCACCCAGGTCTAGCGCGTATTCGTATCCGAAGAGGCGGTAGTAGTAGGGGATGCCGGTAATCGCCTGCACGAGGTGGCCTTCAGCCTCGCTGCGCGCGTGAATCAGTTCGAAGACCGCGCGGATCAACCGCCGGTTGCGATAGCCGGGATCGCTTGCGACAATTTCGGGGCGGCCGATCTCGAAGGGAATGCCCTCGTACTCCCAGGTGTGTCTCCAAAGGCAGGTACAGGCAACCACCCGATTGCCCGATTTGTGCGTATCCTCGACCAGCGCAAAATCGCCGGGTCCCATGACCGGGTGCGTTCCGCTCATCAACTCGCCTATGTGGTTGGCGAGAGGGACGTTGAAGGGATCGCTGGCCCGGTCACGAAAGACAGTCCCGGTCAGCTGCGCTATTGGCTCGGTGTCTTCCGGTGTGGACCAGCGCAGGATCAGTCCGTTTCCTAGATCGCGACGGTAGGTAGAGGCTGCCAGTTCTGCAATCATTATTACGCCCCGTGGCACTTCTTGTATTTCTTCCCGCTACCGCAGGGGCAGGGGTCATTGCGCCCGATCTTGGCCGGCGCCGGTCGCGGTGCGGATGTAGCCACGGGAGCTCGCCCGTTCGAGCGGGTGGCGGTACTGCGCCCGCCCGCGCTCGCTCCGTCGCTTTTAGCCTGGCCACTGGCCCTGGCGATAGCGTCGGCGTTCGTGCGCAGGTTGCGCGGCGCTGCGACCTTGCGTTTCGGTGCAGGCTGCTGCACGCGAATGGTGATGTTGTCGCGCAGCAGTTTCAGCAGGCTATCCACGATATAGTGCTGGATGGACTGCTTGAGATCCTCGAACATGCGGAAGGCTTCGTTTTTGAATTCCACCAGGGGATCGCGCTGGGCGATCGCGCGGAAGCCGATGCTGTTGCGCAGCGTATCGACGGCGTGGATGTGGTCCATCCATAGGCGGTCGATCACCTGCAGTGTGTACGAGCGCTCCAGGTCCCGTATGGTAGGGATGCCTAGTCCCGGATTCTGTTCGACCAGCGCCTCGAGCTGCTCGCCCCGTTCCTCGTAATGTTCGATGACCAGGTCAACAAATTTACGCTCCATGTCGTTCTTGCGCACGGCGTGGATGTTATCGGGCAGTATCTCGTCGGGAATTTGCACCCAGGTCTCCATAGCGCTGAAAAGATGATCTAGCTCCTCTTCCTCGCTGATGACGTTGCCTGGTATGTGCATGTCAACGATGCGCTTTACCTCTGTACGAATCATGCTCAGCACGCGCTCGTGCAGGTCGGCGTGTTCAAGCACGGCGCGGCGGTCTGCATAAATCACCTCGCGCTGTTTGGCGATCACGTCGTCGTATTCGACGACGTGTTTGCGGGTATCGAAGTTGTAGCCTTCAACCCTCGTCTGCGCCTGCTCTATGAACCTGGAAACCATTCCGCTTTCGAGCGGCGTGTCTTCGTCCATGCCGGCGAATTCCATCACCTTCGAGACGCGCTCCGCCGCGAAACGTCGCATCAGGTCGTCTTCCAGCGAGAGGTAGAAGCGCGATGAGCCTGGGTCGCCCTGGCGTCCGGCACGACCGCGCAACTGGTTGTCGATGCGGCGCGACTCATGGCGCTCTGTGCCGATGATGCGCAGGCCGCCCAGCGAGACGACTCTTTCATGATCCTCTTCGCACTCGCGAATCTTCTCCTGGAAGAGGTCTTCCTTCTCCTGCTCGCTCATGTTGGCGATATAGTCGCGGCTAGCGTCTTCTTTCTCCTGGCGGTCGTCGTCATCCTGCACAGGCATCTCACGAATGAAGTCAACCTGCTCGGCGTGCTTGCGCAGGATGGTATCGAAGTAGCCGGCGGGGTTGCCGCCCAGCACGATGTCGGTACCGCGGCCGGCCATGTTAGTGGCGATGGTGACGGCTCCGCTGCGCCCGGCCTGCGCAACGATCTGCGCCTCGCGCTGGTGGTGCTTCGCGTTCAAGACGTTGTGTGGGATACCCTCCCGCTCAAGCATCTCAGAGAGATGCTCAGATATCTCGACCGAGGTTGTACCGACCAGTACCGGCTGCCCCTGCTCGTGCAGTTCCTCGATCTCGCGTACCACCGCGCGGAATTTACCCTCTTCAGTGCGATAGATCAGGTCGGGCTGGTCGACGCGGATCATGGGTTTATGCGTCGGAATGACAATCACTTCCAGTTTATAAATTTTGTAGAGTTCTTCCGCCTCGGTCAGCGCCGTACCAGTCATACCGGCCAGCTTCTTGTACAGGCGGAAGTAGTTTTGGAAGGTGATTGTGGCCAGCGTGCGGTTCTCGTGCTGCACCTTGACGCCCTCTTTGGCTTCGATTGCCTGGTGCAGGCCCTCGCTGTAGCGCCTACCGATCATCTGGCGACCCGTAAACTCGTCGACGATGATAACCTCGCCATCCTTGACGATGTAGTCGCGGTCGCGGTGGAAAATCACCTGCGCCTTGATTGCGTTCTCCATGTAGCGCGTAAGTTCGACGTTCTCCGGGTCGTAGATGTTCTTCACGCCCGCCAGTTGCTCGATTTTCTCGATGCCTTCCTCGGTCAGGATGACCGTGCGCGTCTTCTCTTCAACGGTATAGTCAGTTTCAGCCTTCAGACGCGGCGCCCAGCGCGCGAACCTGGCGTACTGGTCGGTCGACTCCGTGTCCTGACCTGAAATGATGAGCGGCGTGCGCGCCTCGTCGATCAGGATATTGTCCACCTCGTCGACGATGGCGTAGTTCAGTTCGCGCTGAGCCATCTGATCGAGCGACTGCACCATGTTGTCGCGCAGGTAGTCGAAGCCGAACTCGTTGTTGGTGCCATAGGTGATGTCGGCGTTGTAGGCCGCGCGCCGGTCAGCCGAAAGCGGGTCAACGGCGTTGATGATGACGCCGACTGAGAGGCCCAGGAACTTGTGGATCTGCCCCATCCAGTCCGCGTCACGCTGAGCCAGGTAATCGTTCACTGTGACAATATGCACACCCTTGCCAGGGAGGGCATTCAGGTAGGCGGGCAACGTTGCCACAAGCGTCTTGCCTTCGCCGGTCTTCATCTCGGCGATTTTCCCCTGGTGCAGCACAACACCGCCGATGAGCTGTACGTCGTAATGGCGCATCTTGATGGTGCGCCGCCCGGCCTCGCGCACGAGCGCGAAGGCCTCTGGCAGGATATCGTCGAGCGACTTGCCGGCGCGGTAGCGTTTCACGATAGCAGGCAGCAGCTCGTCCAACGCCTCGGCCTTCAGCGCCACCAGCTCGTCTTGCAGCGCGCGCAGCACGCCGCCGAGCAACATCTCCAGGCGCTCGTCCGCGCCCTCATCCGGATCGGCGCTCTTGTTTGCGGTGTCGCGCGCCTCCTCAAATTTCGGCCAGGCCTTCTTGAAGGCATCTTCCTTGAATTCCTCCTCGATCTCCGCGATAGTTGGCTCAACCTTTTGCAGCAGCGCCAGCGTAGCCTTCTGCGGGTCTTTCGCCTCTTCAGGCCACTCCTGCGTCTCCTCCGCGATATCCATCGCTGCTGAGACACGCAGTTCGTTGAAGGTCGTGTTCAGGTTCTGGTACGCGCTCTCCAGGCATTCCGAAAGCGTGTCTTGCAGGTTGTCGCGCAGCATCTGCTCAGGGTTGCGTCGCCGCTCGATCACCTGGCGCGGCTCGCTCATGGCCTCGTGCAGTTGCGCATTCGTCACCTTCCCGGCCAGCGGTTCAACCTCGTCCAGCATCTCACGGAAAATCTTGACCAGCTCGCGCTCCAGCACCTTGCCGCCCTTGAGGTACAGGTATAGTTGCTCGCGAAACTCCTCCGTCTTCGCTGCCATCTCTTCGTCGCTGAGCCGCTCCATCTCCGGCTCGAGCGCATTAATTTCATCTATAATTGGCTGGATCGTCCGTATTTCCTTTTTGTTGGGATCACCCAGCATCTTTCCAAGCAATTGCATGTGAAAATCGTCTCCTGGCAGTCAACATCTGTGTCTAAATCTATGATAAGTAAGGTTTGTATGCAGGAAAATATCTCATTCATTATACCACGTGTACTATGTTCTGCCAAAGAGAGCATGAGTTAGCCCGCAGGCACTTCTCAGGCTGCTTCGCATGACCTACAGGTACATACGTTTACACTCTAGTTGACAACACCCAACAGAATGTGACTCAATAGAGTAAGCGAAAAGATGTGATCAGACTTTCCCCTCTCAGCATCTACATTGATTTCCAGGTCTATGCCAGGGGACTCAATCACTTTCTTCGGTAACTTGACTGTTCCTGATGGTGGGTATCGCAAGGACAACAGAAGAACATACTGTTGATGCAATCCAAACAGTAATCATGTCTCTCGAAACCCCGGTGAGAGGAATGCATCTCACATTTATCGTGGAATGATTAACCAGGAAGAGAGCAGGCTCAACAACTGCCTCGAGAGGAGTTATGCGTCATGACCTACTCACGCCGGAACATTGCTAGTGAGCAGCAAGAGGCATGCCAGAAAGCCAATCAGATCACAGCGATATGTGCACAATTTCATATCACGCTTGATCCTATTGACTGGCAGCAGTTCGGAATGTGGGCGCCAGTGAAAGTGAACAACATCGAGATAGCTTCTCTTCTGGACCTCGGGCACCGCGATAGTGATGATATTCTCCGTCAAGTTCAGATCAAGCTGTTCGCGCGTGCTGCTCTCGAAACGCTTCACTCTCGACCAGGCCACAGAGTCTCAATGTGGAGTCCGGTTGATGTGGTGCAGCCACAAGAGTTTTTGAGCCTCTGGGTCATTACACTTGAAACGGATGAGCGCATCCCCATCATTAAATCCATCAGAGATGGACGGCGCGTCTATGAACACTACCAGTTTGATGCACGTGACAGGCAACAGCTCGCCAGGCTCTTCGGACCGGTCAATGAAGGGGAGTATCGCCTTGGTGATGTGGTAACGATAAAGGAGCGTGAGCGTCAATATACCGGGGAGATTATTTACATCATCCCATCTGGCAAGATGGCCACAGGCCGCAAATACCCATTACGGGGATATCATACCGCTTCAGGGACAGCCTATACGAATGATGTAGCAGCAAGGTATATCGTCGATTGCAACGATGGTTTCCCCCATATTGTGCATCAGTCGCAAGTGATCCAGACCGCTTCCTTTTCCTGAATGGAGCGAGTCTAGTTGTTTCGATCTTTGCGCCAGGGTGTATCTGAGCGGCGCATCCAGCGACCGTTGAATTTTACGTACGCGTCCTCACGATTGAAGAATGAATCTGTAAGGTCACATTCTTCCCAGTTGTCGGTTTCGCCCGTTTCCTGGTGCAATTTCTGCACCAGGTGGTTGATGATGGCGGGACCATTGTCGAGGTCTACGCCTGGGAAATCTTCCGCATCGATATCTCCCTCGTATTCGACAGTTTCTCCTGCTTGTGTTCGGCGCAATATGTAGTAAATATACATCGTTTCCTCACTGCTTCCTGGTGTTGGTTGCTCTGTTCTATTCGCTATTATATCTCTAGGAAAGAGAGAAAAAAAGCATCTCTATTTCAAGTCGAAATCGAGGTTGTATTTCGCGTGAACAAGTTCGTCCTTCCTCCCGATCTCAAAGTCCATCAAATAGCCTGGCATCCACTGTAACACGCTCCCGTATGGATAGGTGGAGGTTAACGATAATAGCCGATCCAATCAGGAGGGAACAATAATATGAACTATCTTAAGCGCAGCGCGCTTTTCTCTATCGTCCTTTTAGTAATGATGATCGTTGCGGCCTGCGGCAGCAGCACGACCGGTACCGGCGGCACTCCCACCAGTGGCAACACTCCCGCTCCTGCCGCGACAACTCCCAGCAGCTCTAGTTCGCTCGTCAACACAGCCACAGCGACGGTGAAGGGCGCGTCAACTATGATCCTGACCGATGCGAAAGGTCTGACGCTGTACTACTTCACGGCTGATTCAGCGACGAAATCGGCCTGCACGGGCTCATGCGCGCAGAACTGGCCACCGCTGCTCTCGACCGGCTCCGGCACATCCACCAGCACAGCCACGCTTCCAGGCACGTTAAGCGTCGTGACGACGGCCAACGGCAACCAGGTGACGTATAATGGCCATCTCCTCTATACCTTTTCGGGAGATAGTGCGCCGGGTCAGACCAATGGCGAAGGGCTGTTCGGCAAGTGGTTCGTCTGCACTCCCACGCTCGCTGCGGGTTCGGGCTCAACTGCTCTTATCAATACGGCGACGGCGTCCGTGAAGGGCACGTCAGAGACAATCCTGACTAATGCGAAGGGCTTGACGCTGTACTACTTTACGGCGGATTCAGCGACGAAATCGGCGTGTACCGGTTCGTGCGCGCAGAACTGGCCGCCGCTGCTGATGACGGGTTCCGGCACACCCACCGGCGCGACAGCGCTTCCCGGTAAACTGACGATCGTGACGACGGGAAACGGGACACAGGTCGAATACGACGGACATCTCCTGTATACCTTCGCGGGAGATAGCGCGGCTGGTCAGACCAATGGCCAGGGGCTGTTCGGCAAATGGTTCGTTGCCACGCCTAAATTGTAGCAGTGTACTGTTGCAAGAAGGGCGACCCTAGCGGTTGCTCTTCTTGCAACAGCCCTGGTTAATCGACTGTGGATCTGCCATACCTTCTTGCCATCTCGCTGCGCGACATCCACACCTCCTGTGGGTACGATCCATACGTGGTACCCTGCAGCAGGCGCTCCAGCCCTTGCTGGTGATAGAGTACCAGCAGGCCGGTCATGAAGAAGCGATCGAACCAGGCATGGATGGTTTTGGGGCGCTCGCGCAGGGTGAAGCCAAGGCGGCGCGAGGCGCGACTGATCAGTGTGATGCCGAAGTAGGCGTGCAGGTCTTTGGGAAAATCGGGCTGCTGCGACCAGTTTGCCAGGGCGCGCATGTCGTCGGCGACCATCCGCACTATCCCGAATGGGTGCTGCTGCCTGGCCGCCTGGAGCAGGGCGCGGTTGCGGAAATGCAGCTCGCCGATCAGGTCGCCCTTCCCTACATGTGTACCATCGGGCAGATCGATGGGCCTACCCTTGTAGTGCGTGAAATGTACCATCAACAGGCCATGCGGGGACTGCGGTATCGACTTGACGCGCCAGACGGTCAGCGTAAGCCATTCCCAGAACGGCCAGAAGAGCAGGAAGCCGCGCGCGCGGCCCGCGCGTGTGCGGAAAGCCAGCTTCCAGCCGAGTCCGACGGAACGCCGCTGTACGTGCTGTTCATATTGATCCTCTGCACCTTCAACATGGGTTAGTTTTCCCACATCGTCTGCCGCATAGCCGCCTTCGACCGCGACGTCCCGTTTTTCACGCACCTTTCGAACGAAGACCGCGCCTAGCACCAGCACAAATGTAGCCAGCGCGAAGACTGCGCGATAGCCAAGCTGCGTCTGCCCGAAGTGGCTGAAGACAAGGATGATGATGCCGCCTACCAGAGGCGCGATGATAGCCGGGAGCGTGGTCGAAGCGTTCCAGATGCCCAGGTCTTTTCCCACACTATCAGCCGAGGGCAGCGAGTCGAGCGTCAAAGCCCAATCCACGCTGGTATAGGCGCCGTAACCCAGTCCGAAGAGAATGCCAAGCGGCCAGAGCGCGATAACGCCCGGGAAGATCACGAACGCCAGCGCTGCGATTGCCATGAAAACTGTGGAGATGGAGACGATGCTGACGCGGCCCGTCCGGTCGGAGCGCACTCCCAGGATGAAGGCACTGAACACGGCCCCCAGGAGTGCGAGTATCGCCACGCCTGCCGTTGTTTGCACGAAATTCTGCACGTGCGCCACATCGGCGAAGAAGAATTCGATGAAGGTCATGAAGAGTGTCAGGCCCATTATCACGAAGAAGCGTGTCAGAAACACCCACGAAAAATTGAGGTCTTCCCAGGGTTTCAGCCAGTTCTCGCGCACCCAGGCCTGAAACTGGGATGGTTCCCTCTGTTGATGTGAGAATGCATGTGCGGCAAGCGGCACTTCGTGTACGCCAAAGACGGTAATGAGCGTGCCGGCTAACATGATGATGCCGCTCAGAACGTAATAGATAATCGCGCCCCTGCGGATGATGCCCAGGTCGGGCGCGTTGACGTTGATGCTTCCGAGCAGTATAGCGGCGATGGCCAGGCTGCATACATTGCCTAAAATCGTCATCAATCCCAGGTAAGCGGATGCCGTGCCGCGTTGGCCTTCTGGTACCCGGTCGGGGATGAGGCTCTGGTAGCCGGCCATGCCAGCGTTGATAGAAAGCTGGAAGAGGATAAGTCCTACCAGGAAGAACCAGATATTGCCGGCGAAGCCCAATATCAGCCCACTGATGAACATAGACAGCCCGCCGGTCAGAATGTAGGGCCGGCGCCTACCCCACGAGGCGTGCGTGTGATCCGACATCATGCCGATCAGTGGTGGCACGAACAATGTCATCACCGCGCCGCCGGTAGATATGAAGCCGAGCAGCGTTGCCTGCTGTGCATTCCCTACCTGGCCATTGACGAATAGGAGAATTTCAGTAGGGATGACAATCGGCAGGAGGGCAGCATTCTGAAAATTGAGGGAGAACCATAAAACACTGAGGGTAAGTTGCTCACTGACGGTCATTCGATGCTGGCGATCATGTACTTCCATAGGCCCGCTCATACTTTCAGCGTGAGAAACAGCAACAGGGGCTTTAAAAAGCCTTTGTAGCATTATAACATGAGTGGCGGGCCCAAAAATGCCCGAATTTGATTGTGTATTGAGACAGCGTCTCTTTCACCACCTTATCTACCTCATCCTGCACCACCAGACCATTGGCGTGTGCGTATCGCCCAAAATCCGCTATAGTCACGCGTAATGCACCCAGCAGCTCGGCGTCCGGCACGGTATCGGGCTCCCACCACCAGCGAGCCACCACCAGTGTGCCCTGCCCCAACCGCATATCGGCGCGTGCCACGAAGCGGTCGCCATAGAAGACGGGCAAGACATAGTAGCCCCACTTGCGTTGCTCGGCCGGTTTATAGACTTCCCAGACGTAGTCGAATTCGAAGATGTGCTGGAGCGTTTTGCGGTCCCAGAGCAGGCTGTCGAGCGGCCCCAGGAAGATCATGCGCGGCGGCGGCGCCGCCTTATCCAGCAGGTCGAGAGCAGTGGTAGGAGTGTAGTACAGGTTTTTGAGCTCGCCGATCTGCAGTGGTGTGAGCAGGCCGACCTCGACAAGGTGCGCCAGGGCCGCTTTGCGCTCAGCCGCATTACCGCAGGCGATCCAGATCGACGCGTCGCTGCTGGGGCGCATGATGCCACTGGCCTGAAAGCGCTTCATCACGATCCAGCGATAGTAGGCCTCTTCGTCGATCAGAGGCTCAAGTTCAAAATATTGCGGAGGGATGACTCGTTCTGGCCGGTCGTAGTAGTGTCGCCCGGCTTTGCGATGGTGCGTGACGAGCAGTCCGCAGGCCCACAGCGAGCGCAGCAGGCGCTTGATGCGCGTGTTTCCATACCACGAGCCTTCTCCCACGCGGGTGCGATCCTCGAATTCCAGCGATGAGAGCGGCCCCTGCTCATCGATGGCCGCCAGCACGAAGTCCGCGCCTTCGGGGTCGTTTTGCAAAATTTCCCGGTCGTGATAAGGCCTGTATTTCTGACGAATCAGGGCGCGCATCGGCCAGTCGCTTACCGGCACAAGGCAGGCCATCTTATCCCAGGAATCATAGATGGTGCGATCAGTATACGCCGCCTTTTGCCAGTCATCGATTTGATAGCCCGGAACGCGCGCCTGCAGCACCAAGTCAGGGTTGCGCCCCACGGGATTGAGCGGGTCGTACTGCACCGTTCCCAGGCGCGCAAAGACCCCAGGCAGGTCCATTGACGTGAAATGATAGTGCGCGAGCAAGCGTCGCGCCTGCCCAAGCGAGATATGCAGCGTCATATAGTATCCAATACTTCATCGCAGCGATAGTAAGCTAACGTCACTGAAACAAGTGTACTAGATAATGCGGCTATAATTCGCCCGCATTTGTGATAGACTATTGCTATCTAACGAAATGTAGTGGCGACCACGTGCTCGATCAATCGGCTACGTGCTCGATCAATCGGCACTCTACAGGGTCGCCATCGGAATGGTAAGCCTATGTATTTCCCAACCACCAGGGTACTCACTATCCTTGAAATGCTGCAATCGCGTGTAAGCATGAGCGGGCCAGAACTGGCCGAGCGGCTGGAGGTCAATACGCGCACTGTGCGGCGCTACATCACCATGCTGCAAGACCTGGGCATCCCCGTCGAGGCCGAGCGCGGGCGATATGGCTCTTATCACCTGCGACCGGGCTTCAAGCTGCCCCCGCTGATGTTCACCGAAGACGAGGCGCTGGCGCTGACGCTTGGCCTGCTCGCGGCGCGCCGCCTGGGCCTGACGTCGGCGACTCCTGCGGTCGAGGGCGCGCTGGCCAAGATCGAGCGCGTACTGCCCCTGGCACTGCGCGAGCGTGTGCAGGCCGTGCAGGAAACACTGATCCTTGATTTCGCCACCGCCGGTCCCACGCTCAGGACGAACGTTGTCGTCACGCTCTGCACCGCTATGCAGCAGCAGCGCCGCGTTTCGATGCGCTACGCCTCCTTCAACGCGGAAGAAAGCGAACGTGCCGTTGACCTGTACGGCCTGGTCTACCGCCCGGGATACTGGTATGCCGTCGGCTATTGTCACCTGCGTCAGGACCTGCGCGTCTTTCGCCTTGATCGCATCGCCCACGCCGAAATCGGCAGCGAAACCTACACGCGCCCCGCCGGCTTCGACCCGCTGGAGTATGTCTCGCACTCGCTCGCTATGACACCTCGCACCTGGCCCGTCGAGGTCCTGGTCGAGGCCTCGCTGGAGGAGGCGCGTCAATACGTTCCCGCGGTCATGGCAACGCTCGAAGAGACTCCCACCGGCCTCGTGATGCGCTGCTCCACCGGCAATCTCGCCTGGTTCGCGCATCTGCTGACCGAGCTGCCCTTCTCCTATACTGTGCGACAGCCGGCCGAGTTGCGCACCGAACTGCAAAAGATCGCGGCACGCATCACGGAGATGGCGAACAGGAAGTGATCAGCTAAATTACAGCACCGCGTAACTGCCGCTTCTCCCACTCGGGTGAATCAAAGGCCTCGGTGCTGTCCACGCCTCTAAGCGCAGCCGCTACCACGAGCATACCCAGTAGCGCTACGAATATCAATAGCTCCATCACCTCAGACTCCTTTCGCGTGCTTGAGTTTCATTACACTCTGTCGCTCGGTGTGGAATAACTTCCGCCACCAGCGTTTGTATGTCACCTGCCGTGCCAGGCGCTCCTGCGCAGCCTGCCGCAGCAACTCCTCTTGTCCCCGCCGCAATGTCTCGTATTCGACCATGGGATGCATGCTGTTTACCCCTTTCCCGGTCATCCTGGTTCTGCACCTTGACAGATCATTATATAACTGGTAAAATCACTGTTGATGGTTACATTTTAACACAGAAGTACTAACCTGTCAAGTTTATTTTGCCGGTTAAAGCGTGGTATGATAAAGTATCAATGAAGGAATCAGGAGGAACCGGGATGGAAGCAACTGAAGAATTAGACATTGCGATGCCGGATTTTGGCGAGCTAACCGGCAACTGGCTCTGCCTGGATTTTACACATACGCTGGATGAACGCTACTCGGCCCGGCGAGAGGAGCTGCTGCGCAGTTATAGCGACCTGGTGGCGTGGGGCATCTACCAGCAGTTATTGACGAAAGAGGAGGCGCAGCGCCTGTTGCACCTGGCGAAGCAAAAGCCGGGAGAGGCTGTGGCCGCGCTGGCACGTGCAGTCGATGCGCGCGAGGCCATCTATCGCATCTTTTACGCCATTTCCGAAGGGGAAGGCCCGCCTGAGGCTGATATGGCTCGCCTGAATGCCCTGCTTGCCAGGGCCTTGTCTCACGCTTGCCTTATACGCAAAGATGATGGCTATGTGTTAGACTGGCAAAAAGAAGGCGAGCTTGATGTGCTGCTCTGGAAGGTCGTTCGCTCCGCGGCCGACCTCCTGACCTCGGACAAGCTGGAAGACGTGCGGGCCTGCGCCGCCGAAGATTGTCGCTGGCTCTTCCTCGATACAAGCAAGAATCACAGCCGCCGCTGGTGCGATATGCAGACCTGCGGCAACCAGGCCAAGGCGCGCCGCCACTATAGCCGAAAGAAGAAAGCCGTATCCGATGCATAGAGCCATGCGGTTGCAATGATGCACATCTACCAAATAACAGGGTAAACGTTCCTACGAAATCACTCAAATGAGCACATCGCACTTATATCCCGCTCCATATATCGAGCAAATTGTTCCATCTTTGCATTATCAAACGCTGTGCCCGCGCTTTCTCCTCGATACACCTCAAGCGCCCAGGCCACAATTGCATGCTGCTCCTCCGGCAGCGCTTGCAAGCCCCAGGATCCGCCTTCGTCTTTAGACAGGATGTAGCCTTCGCGCAGGAAGGCCAGCACGCGGCACGCGTTTAGCACGAAGTAATCAAGCATCTGCTCTCGCTCTCGAAGAGCATCTTCGAAATCGCCGATGATGGAGGCGGCATAGTATTCCGGTGGAACGGCAGGTAAGACCTCTCGTGCAAGTTTACCATCCAGGCAGATGCCGCGCGTTCGTGTAATGGTGATGTGTGCGGCAAGATCGCTATCGTATCTCGTTTCGTCGTTCCAGGCGCGCCACGAGCCGTTGGCCAGTGCCAACGTATATCGTTCGCGCCACGCTTCGCTGTAGTGCAGGTTAAAGGGCATCAGATGCCGGAACGGGTGCATCTCTTGCTCGACCAGGAAGCTGATTTCAATTGGCCGGGGAGCAAGCGAAGAGCGTAGCAGCAACTCCACTATATCCCGTTTGATTTCGACAGGCATTCTCTGCGAGGTGACGATCAGCAGATCGATGTCGCTGCGCTCGGGATTGAAGCAGCCCAGCGCCAGCGAACCGTGCAGGTAGATGCCCACAAGATTCCCGCTCAGCACTGTTCTCAGGTGAGCGAGGAGCGTATCGATTTGCTCATGTATATCTGAGGGACAATTCGTCCAGCCGTACTGGCTCATAGCTTCACTCTTCTCGCGTCTGGTATGCGTCTATTGTATATCAATAGAGTTCTGCCAGTGCAACACGATGTGCATCCTCCAATCCGGCAAAAGTTGCCAGGGCAAACGTATCCTTCAGGCATACTCCAACGTGTATAGTAATAGCGCCAAGCTGAGCCTGTTAGAGGTCAATATTAAGACCGCGAAACATATCCTTCAGGATATCCAGGAAGAAGGAACCGGCCTCCCTTTTTACCAGGAGTTGTGATGGGAACAACTAAAACCGATGAAAAAACCGATGCGAAGAAGGTCGCAACTGACAGAGATTCAAGAGTTGAGATGGCTCGCCGGTTGCTTGCTGAACTCATTGGAACCTTTGCGCTGACATTCATAGCCGCGGGAAGCGCAGTAGCCGCTGAACTAACCCATGGCGCGGTGAGTGAGGCGGCTCGCGCTGTTGCTCCGGCGCTCGTAATCATGGCAATGACCTACACCTTTGGTGGCCAATCGGGAGCGCATTTCAATCCGGGTGTCACGCTGGCCTTTGCTCTGCGCCGCGATTTTCCCTGGACGCGGGTAGTGCCTTACTGGCTTGCGCAATTTGCCGGGTCGACACTCGCCGCGCTGCTCTTGCGCATCCTTTTTGGCCTCGCCGGGCATGTTGGTGCAAATCAGCCCCATTTTGGAGCAGTAATATCGCTTGTCGTAGAAATTGTGCTTACCTTCTTCCTTATCACCGTTATTCTTGGAACGGCTACCGATTTGAGAGTTGTAGGACCTAATGCCGCGCTGGCTGTGGGCGGGACAATCGCGCTCGCCGGGTTGTTTGGAGAGCCAATCAGCGGTGCTTCAATGAATACAGCTCGTTCTCTTGGACCGGCACTGCTCAGTGGTGATCTATCCAACATCTGGATTTACATAGTCGGGCCGCTCGCAGGCGCATTACTGGCCGTGGCTTTTGCCTATCTCTTGCGTGGCAGGACGACCCCGCACGCGGTTGAGGTCGCTAAGGGTGATTAGGCTCTTTACGCCAGCGCCTCCGCCAGTTCCCGCAGGAACAACTCCGCGTCCGTAATCAGCCCCGCTGCCTGGAAGCTGCCACGGTCGGCCAGCTTTGTCACCACCGACGGGTTGATATCTACTACCACAGTGTGCACTGACGCCGGGAGCAGGTTGCCCGTCGCGATGGCGTGCAGCATGGATGCCACGATGATCGCCATTTCGACCCCTGGCAGGGCAGCGCGCATGGCCTGTTGCGCCTGCTGCATGTCGTTGATCACGCCCGGCATCGGGCCGTCGTCGCGAATGGAGCCTGCCAGCACCATCTTTACATTGTGGCGGCTCGCCTCATAGGTGATGCCCTCTTGTAGGAGCCCCGTTTCGATGGCCTTCTCCACCGAGCCGAGCGCGCGAATGGCATTGATGGCGCGCAGGTGATTACGATGCCCGCCTTCCATTTGTTCCCCGCTCTGCAGGCTGACCCCCAGCGAGGTGCCAAAGAGTGCCGCTTCGATGTCGTGTGTGATGATGGCGTTCCCGCCGAAGATGACCTGCACGTAGCCGCGCCGGATCAGGTCGGCGATATAGCGGCCCGCGCCCGTATGGATGACCGCCGGACCGAGCACGAAAAGAATCTTACCGCCGCGAGCGCGCGTCTCCTGCATCTGCCGGGCGATATCATGGATCATCTGCACTTTCGCCTTTTCGGAGGAGACGTTGCTCTGCATAAAGGCGAACACCTCGCGCTCCCTGGCGCGCTCGAAGGGTGTCACACGCAGGCCATCGTGGCCGATCACGACCTCTTCACCTACCAGCACTTCGTGCATCGGCTTGCCGTAGGCGCGCCTCGCCTCCTGGTCAACCACAATCGCCACGTCCATCTCGATCTGCTCCACGTCTACCCACTGCCCATTCAGACGCACTTGCGTTGGCAGGTTGGTCGTCGAGTAAAATTTGTCCGGCAGCACACCATTTTGTTCGACCCTGGCCGTCTGTACATCGTTGCCATGCAGCAGACCCGCCCCAAATTGCTGGAGCTCGGACAGGATCAATTCCAGCGTCTCGTCATCGGGCGCGATCACCTTCAGCCGTACATAGCTCTGCTCCGTCTTTTTTTTGCCGACATACATCTCTTCGACCTCGAAGTTGCCTCCCCGGTCCATGATCGTATCCCAGGCGCGCGGCAGTATCCACGAGTCGATGATGTGGCCTTTCAGTTCAATTACTTCACTTGGCATGGTAGCTTTCCCTTCTTAATATCATTTGTTTTTCCCGATGGGACAGATCTCCTTGAAGGTGCAGGCGCGGCATTTCGCCGTCTTCTGGTTTGCCAGTGGCGGCGGCTCTTGTTCGCTGCATTTTTGCATGGCAGCCAGCAGACGAATGACCTTCCTTTTGAGCGCGGGAGTATATTCGATGGTGAATTCGCGATCGGCGTAACGCACGACGCCGTACGTGGGTGGCAGCTCGAAATAATCTTCCAGGATCAGGCAGTACGCTGCAAGCTGTACCACGTGGTTGGGGAATGGCGCGGTCGCCTCGACCACGTTCAGCTTGAGTTCAACCGGGACCGGGCGGCCATCGGGCAGGCGCACGACGTAATCCGGCTTGCCCACCAGCGGGTGATCGCGCGACGAGAGCGGTTCGCCCTGCCCGTCGGCGTCTTCGTAGACCAGCTCACCCTGCGGCAGACCCAGCGCGCGCTGCTTCTCCACGATCAGCCGCGAGCGCAGCCCACGCCGCTCGTTGAGCAGGAGCAGGCCCAGCGCGGCGGCAGCCAGCAGCAGACCAACTCCAACGGCGAGCAGAATCTGGTTCAACATACCACGCCTTACCTAAACAGCACTGCAGCGACGATCAAGAGCAGCGCCAGCAGAACCAGCACCACGATCAGCACCGTCAGCACGCGTCCGCCCTGGCCCGTTCTCACTCCCGCGCGCGCCTCCTCCTCGATCTTTTCCACCTCGCCCGCGTGTTCGTCGTGCTGCTGCCGGCCCTCCTCGAAAGCGCCCTGGCGCAGCAGAAGCTGTTCGACCACCTCGTATTCGGGCAGCGCCACGGCCTGCGGCCCATGCTCATGCTCCAGTTCCACAAGCCGCGCGAACAATTCTTCCGTGTCCATCTGCGCCAGCGGTTCAAACTGCTCGTGCCACCACACCAGCGGACAGTACTCGAATTCCGCCACCTCGCTCGCTGTAAAGAGGCGCTGTATCGTTTGTGTAGGCTGTTGCTGCATAAATTTGATTAGGAAGTTACAATGCCGCTGATTCCTCTATACCGGCCAGGCCGAGGGCATCGGCGACGCCCGACATGGCCTCGATCACGTTGGCGATATGCTCATCCAGGTCTAAACCGAGTTCCTCCGCGCCCTTGAAAAGGTCTTCGCGGTGCACGCCCGCCGCGAACCCCTTCGTCTTCATCTTCTTGCGCACCGAGGCCACTTCCAGCCCGCGTACGCTCTTATTCGGGCGCACCAGCGCGGTCGCGGTAATCATGCCCGTCACCTCGTCGCAAGCAAACAGCGCATGGGAGAGCAGGTTGTTGCGCGGGTGCGTGGCGACGTTCAAGTCGTTGTGCGCGAGAATAGCGTAGATAATGCGCTCGTCGTAGCCGCCATCGCGCAGCCACCCGGCCAGCACCTGCGTATGCACACTCAGGTCGGGATATTCTTCATAATCAGCATCGTGCAATAACCCCGTCATTGCCCATAATTCCTCATCCTCGCCATACTTGCGCGCGTAGAATCGCATGGCGGCCTCTACCGCCAGCATATGCTTGCGCAGGTTTTCGTTTTGCGTATGCGAGGCCATGAGGGCATAGGCGTCGTCTCGATTTGGCATCCTTCGGATTACTCCAGTCCATCAATAAGTAACGTCATTCGTGACGCTTATTATAACATGGTGTCCAAGTAGGCGTTTAGATAACATGCGGGACCTCTCTCAAGTCTGCTCGTGGGAACAATAACCAGGACCCACTTTGTTTACACTTGATAGAAGATAGATCATTTGAAAGCCAGATATCGATACTGTAGCCTCCCTCCTGGGAAATTTGTCGAAGGACTAGTGCATTTTCGGAGAAGGTATGCTATACTCTGTGAACGTTGTAGAGCGTACTTATCTATTGAGAGGTCCGGCAGGAGTAGAAACTGCGTTGGTGAAGATTTATGAGTGAAGTAAAAGTCAATCCTGGTGACTCGTTTGAGCAGGCGCTCAAACGTTTCAACCGTAAAGTTCAGCAAGATGGCGTTCTCTCGGAGGCGCGCCGCCGCACGCATTACGAGAGCCCGCAGGCGCGCCGCAAACGCAAGGCCGCCGCGCAGCGCCGCAAACAGCGCCGCACTCGCCAGCCCAGCTAGGCTCTATCGCGGCTACGGGCGAGGTAGCGAGAGGGTAAAACGCAATGTAACCCAGTATGACCTGCATGGTCGGACTGGGTTATTTGTGTTTCCCTGGTTAGTTACAGCAACTCTGCCAGTTGTGCCAACTGTTCGTGGAGTTTCCACACCGTCACAAACGTGCGCGCAACTCCCATCGCTTCCCACTCGGGCAGCTTCTCGGCCAGGTCTTCGCGCGCGTCCCACACTAATGTCGAGAGAGCCACATCTCGCCCGCACTCTTCAATTGCTTGCCGCGCATACCGGATGAACTCGTCGTCGCTGTAGACGTTGACCTCGTCGGCGTAGCGCACGGCATCGCGCAGCAGCCGTTTGGAGCTGCCCACGCCGACCACAACCCGCGGCGGCGCGGGAGGAACCGGCACGCAGGCAGCATCCTGAAGGTGTATGCACTCTCCCTCGAACGTGACCTGCTCGCCGGTCCATATTTCACGGAGGACGGCGATTGTCTCGCGTAGCCCGGCAATGCGCGCGGTAGCATCGGGAACGGGCACGCCCCAGGCCCGCGCTTCCTCGAAATAATCACCCGCGCCGATGCCCAGTTCGAAGCGCCCGCCGCTGATGATTGACAGCACGGACGTTTCCTTCGCCAGCACCCCTGGCAGGTAGTTCATGCGGTCGATCACCATCGGCACGAAGTGGATGCGCGACGTTGCCATCGCCAGCGCCCCATACAGCGCCCAGCCGCACAGGTAATCCTGCTCCAGCACGTGGGAATGATAGTGGTCGAGAAAGCTCATAGAGTCGAAGCCGTACTGATCCGCTGCCCGGGCTATCGCCAGCACATCCGGCCAGTTGTGCCATGCCATGTTGATGCCGATGCGCATGAGAATTGTCTCCTGTCGTTTCAATAGAACATGTAGGAGCCGGTTATCGAAATTAATATTTGATCGTGGGAACAGTATAACAGAAAGTTAGCCTTGCGTCTTGCGCACTCCCAACCCCGGCGCATCCGGTAACATCAACTTGCCATTGACCACCTTGACTCCTTCGTACGGGTCATTGTCAATCAGCAAGTGCCCATCCAGGTCGGCGTAATCCACCAGGGGCGCCAGGTGCGCGGCGGCAGTGATCGCCAGCGAACTCTCGATCATGCACCCGATCATGATGCGCAGGTGATGCGCCCGCGCGACGTGGATCATCTTCAGAGCGTGGCGGATCCCTCCGCATTTCATCAGCTTGATGTTTATCCCATCCACGCACCCGGCGACGCGCGGGATATCCTCGACCGTCACGCAGCTTTCGTCGGCAATGATGGGCAGGGGAACATTCTCGCGAATGAGCCGCAGCCCGTCCAGGTCGCGTGGGGATGTGGGCTGCTCGACGAACTCGATGTTGTAGGGGGCCAGCGCGTTAATCATCTTGATGGCCTCCTTGGGCGTCCAGGCCGTATTGGCATCGACGCGGATAGTGGCCGAACTGACCTCACGAATGGCCTGGATATTCTCCAGGTCGTGCTTCGTCCCTACCTTCACCTTGAGAATGGGGTACTCAAGCGCCAGCAGTGCTTTCTTCGCCATATTGCCGGGCGTATCGATGCCGAGGGTGAATGAGGTCTGCGGTGTGTGGGCCGGGTTCAGCCCCAGCAGCTTGTAGACCGGCACGTTCAGCATCTTGCCGGCAAGATCGTACAGCGCCATATCCACCGCCGCTTTCGCCGCCGGGTTGAGCCGGATAACCTCGTCCAGGCGTTTCATGATGTCTTCAATGGCGAAGGGGTCGTCGCCGAGATTACCCGCGAAGGCCGCGACACAGGCCAGCACAGTCTCCTGGGTTTCGCCGTAAAACTCGTCCGGCGCGGCCTCGCCATAGCCCGTCCAGTCCTTGTGATTGATCTGAACAATAGCGTTAGGAGCCGTCTGGGTAACAGCGCGTGAAATACGAAACGGCGTAGTCAGCTTGAGGTCGATGGGTTTGGCGTCGATGTGCATAGCATGTTCTTCCTGTTGAAATAGTATCGTGTTGAATAGCTCTGTATTTATTATGGAACATCAGGGTAGCGAATAGTCAAGCCGGTGCGTGGTATAGGTATATGGCGGAATTATGAAAGCGTGGCCAGTGGCCAGGGCGACCGCGAGGGTCACTGTATGGCTTACCAACCTCGTGACCGGAGCGGAGTAGTCACATCGTAGCCTTGCGAAGAAAGGAGAAGCAACGGTACACTGCTGGCAGGATGAAGATTGATCAGCCAGGAGGTACCGTCATGGAAGCAGTATACTACGCGGCGCGCGCCAATTTGCGTCGCCTGCTGGGCCTGCACCCGCAGTGGACGCACCAACAGTATGCCCAGGCGCTGGGCCTGTCACGCGGCTGGGTCAAGAAATGGAAGAAGCGTCTGGGGGAGGCCGAGCCAGACGACCAGCAGGTGCTGCACAGCCGCTCGCGGGCCCGGAAGCAGCCGCCCGAGCGCCTGAGCCAGGCCGTGATTGACCGCCTGCTCCAGATGCGCGATGAGCCGCCGGAGGGCTTGCGGCGCACGCCGGGGCCCAAGGCGCTGCTGTACTACCTGTCGCGCGATGAGCAGGTGCAAGGGGAGCGGCTGCCGCGCTCGAGCCGCACGATCTATGGGATCCTCAAGCAAGCCGGGCGCATCGCCCAGCGGCGGCCGGCCGTGCACGAGCCCCAAGAGCGGCCCGCCCCCCTGAGCCACTGGCAGCTGGATTTTAAGGATGCCAGCAGCGTGCCCCCGAGGTCGACGGCAAGCGGCAGCATGTGGTCGAAGTGCTCAATGTCATCGATGAAGGCACCTCGGTGTTGGTCGAGGCCCAGGTGCGCGCTGACTTTGTGGCCGAGACCACTCTGGAAGCGCTGGCCGAGCTGTTTGTGCGGCAGGGCCTGCCCCAGGCGGTGCGCCTGGACCGCGATGTGCGCTTTGTCAGTAGTCCTTCCGGGAGCGACTTTCCGTCGGCCTTGGTGCGCTTCTGTGCGAGCGTGGGAGTGGGCGTGCTGCTGTGCGACCCGCATCACCCGCAGCAAAATGGCTTCGTCGAGCGCTACCATCGCACCTATCAGCAGGAATGCTTAGCCGTGGAACAGCCCGCGACGCTGGAGCAGGTGCGCGAGGTGACCGCGACGTTTGCGCAGCACTACAACTTTGAGCGTCCACATCAAGGGCGCAGTTGCGACAACCAGCCCCCCCGCGTCGCCTTTGCGACGTTGCCGGAGCTGCCCAAGGTCCCGGACGTGGTGGACCCGGACCGCTGGCTGCAGGTCAAAGATGGTCTGCACCTGGTGCGCCAGGTGCGCCGCGATGGCACGGTGCGCGTCGATCTGAAGAGCTACTACGTGGGGCGGGCCCTGGCCGGCCAGCGCGTGGCGCTGCACCTGTCGGCCGCCAAACGCGCCTTGGTGGTCATCCATGAGCACCAAGTCATCAAAACCGTGCCGCTCAAAGGCCTGGTCGGGCAGGCCCTGCGCTTTGAGGAGTTTGTGCAGCTCATGATCGGCCAGGCGCGCGCGGAGCGGCGCTTGCACAGCGCCCAACAGCGTCAGGCTCGCTTGGGCGGCTATGCCGCGCCCTAGGGCTACGATGGAGGGAAACTGTGGCGGTCACGAGGTTGGTAAGTCATACAGCGACCCTCGCGGTCGCCATCCTCGCGGTCGCCATCCTCGCGGTCGCCTGGACTTTCTTAGTTGCGTTCACGTGATACTGCCTGCTGCATTTCCTCCGGGGTATTGATGCCGGTAAACGACCGCAGTTCAGCATCTACAATGCGCAACTGCTCGCCTTCGATGTACCTCACCCGGGCATCGTCGAGCAGGCAGCGCAGGTCGCGACGACCTTGCCCGATACGCTCTTCTAGGAGAGGAAGAATAGAGCGGGGGTAGACGGCCAGCATAACTTGTGGATAGCCGTTGACCAGGGGAACGAGAATGGTGTCTTGCTGGTAGCGCGAGAGCATATAGGCGAGCAATTGTGTGGTTACAAAGGGCATGTCCACAGCAACCAGGATAGCATAGGGAGTGGATATGGCTTGCAGGGCCCTGTAGAGGCCGACCAGGGGACCGCCCCCTGGGATGCTGTCGAGGAGGATCTGCGCGTCCACCTGGGCATAGAGTGACGCCTGTAGTTCATCACGGGCGACAACAAACACCTCGGAACAGCAGAAACCCAGCACGGTAACGAGATGCTCAAGAAACGTTTCGGAGGGGTCGCCGGGCTGGCCGGGATACGGCAGCAGCGCTTTATCTTTGCCCATACGCCGGCTACTTCCCCCGGCCAGGATGATGCCAGCAGGACGACCTTCGCGAGGAATTTCGCGAGAAGCCTCGATCTGTGATTCGTCCATCTGTCATGCTCACTTGAATGACGCCCGCGTTTTGCCGGGCGACCATGTTTTGAATGGCGACCCTCGCGGCATCACTCCATTGCTCCCGTTATGTCCTCCCTGCTATACTGAAAACAAGATAGGCTCAGGCAAGCGGGCTCTCCTCCCACCTGTGTCTCGCACTTTAATAATACCTCCACCCATCCCTACCTGGCACAATCCACGAACGAAATTACCCCTGTCCCATTCATGTCCTAAATCGTCTCAGGGAAGTCCCCAGCTTCCCCCAACGGCATCCCTCCAACGAACCGGCCTGTCCTAAATGTCCCAACCCCGCATGCTAATGTCACAACTAGAGTCCCAGCACTCAGGTCCTACCCCATCAAAGACACGAAGCCAGAGTGCATCGCCAGACCAATTCACCACAGTAAACTCTCTCTTGAACATCCCTTGTATGTATGAGCATTCACTGCGATACCTCAGATACAAGTGATACCTCGGATACCTCGGATACCTTGGATACCTTCACGGTCGCCAGGTAACGTCGCCACTTAAAAATGTAACATACGTTTAATTAGCGGCTGGAAGCCGCTTTCGCTTTGCGCTTGTTGCCTTGCCGATTGCCCCGGGGGATGTACTGCTTGCGATTCTGGTACGCCAGGTAGTTGTCGCGCTCCTGCGGGTATTTCCGCACCAGGTAGATGGCCCAGAGGACAGCCCATACTAACAGGCCGACCAGCCAGAGGTAGCGCCAGACCCGCCAGGCGAAGAAATATTCGTACAGGAAGGCGCGTGAGAAGATCAAGGGGTAGCCCAGGATGCAGATGATCGCGAACCAGCCCAGGTAGCGATCCAGCATGTACTTCATGACCGGCTTATTCTTGACGAAGCGTTTGCGGCCCTCAACCGAGTAATAGAAGGCGATCAAGAGGCCCAGGCTGCAAAAGATGAGCCAGGGCAGGTAGAAATGAAATGTTTCCGGCGGCGTGGCCGGAGTGGTCGAAGTGGCGGCCACGCAGTTCGTGGCCGTACACGGATCTGTAAAGAGCCAGTTAATTAAATTGAAATGCATTGCGTTCCCGCCCCTTCAGCGAATCAAACAGGTACCGATATCGTTGCATATGATAGCATGATTGAAGAAAAGCGTCTAGTGGACGTAGGCCGAATTGCCACTTTCCCTTGGTTTTACCAGTGTTTGCAATGATCTACCGGCGACCATCCCTGTTTGTAAACGTATGCGTCTGGCTTATATAATGATTCAAGCAATATTCCCACACGATAAGGAGTGACTGTAAATTATGCGACGCATAGCAATACTGGCGGAGGGTGCCTTTGAAAGGCACTACGGCAAAACAGCCACGGGTGTCATTCGCTATGGCAAGGATACGATTGTGGCGGTGATCGACAGCACCAAAGCAGGGCAGAGCGTGGCGCAGGCGCTCGAGGTATCTTACGGCCAGAATATTCCGGTTGTGCGCGACATCAACGAGGTGCTGGCCTACCGGCCCGATACGCTGCTGATCGGTATTGCCCCGATGGGCGGAGCGCTGCCGCAGGAGTGGCGCTGGCAACTACTGGCAGCCATCGAAGCGGGACTCAACCTCATCAGCGGCCTGCACTTCTTCCTCTCGGACGACAAGGAACTGCGCGCAGCCGCCCAGAAGCGCGGCGTGACTATCTGGGACGTGCGCCGCCCGCCCGACAAGAATTGCGTCGCGCAATTTCTCCCGCACCGGCCCGGCAGCCACACCGTCCTGTTTGTAGGCTCGGACTGTGCCGTCGGCAAAATGACCGCGGCGCTGGAGCTAGACCTGGAGGCGCGCCGCAGGGGATTGAGCAGCGCCTTCGTCGCAACTGGACAGACGGGCATCATGATCTCCGATAACGGCCTGCCGGTTGACCGCATCATCAGTGACTTCGTGGCGGGCATGGTGGAAGAGATGGTCATCGATTTCAGCAACAAGTACGACTGGGTCTTTGTCGAGGGGCAGGGCGCGCTCAACCACCCCGGCTATTCGCCCGTCACGCTCGGCCTCATTCATGGCTCCATGCCCGACGCCATGATCTTTTGCCACATTGTCGGAGCTACGCAGATTGAGGGATACACCTATTGTCCACTGCCTTCGCTCAATCGCATGATCGCGCTGAACGAGGATACCGTGAGCTGGGTGAGGCCCGAGCGCCCATGCAAGGTGGCAGGGCTGGCGCTGGTGACGTTTGGGCTGAGCGACCAGCAAGCGAGAGACGCGATCAAGCAGGCAGAAGACGAGACTGGACTGCCCGCCACCGACGTGATGCGTTTCGGAGCTGGCGTGCTGATGAACGCGCTGATCCGTGGGATTCCGGAGGGGTAACCCCGTTAATCGATGTTCTCAAACAGGGTATTCAGCGACTCTGCCAGGGTCGGGTGAGTGAAGATACCATCTCGCAAAGCAGTATAGGGCAGCTTGCCCATCATGGCTACCTCCAGCATCGCCATGATTTCGCCGCCTTCGATGGCCAGCACGGCGGCGCCCAGGAACTGGCCGGTACCGGCATCCACGACTGCCTTCATGAAGCCGCGCGACTCATCCACTTCCAGGGCGCGGTCAATCTGGTTCATGTTGATTCTGGCGACTTTGATGGCATGCCCCTGCTCGCGCGCCTCTCTCTCGCTCAGGCCGACACGTCCAAGCTGAGGATCGATGAAGATGGTATAGGGTACTATGCGCCCTTTTGTACTTGCATTTCCGTTATCAAGCAGGTTGGTGCGCACGACGCGGAAATCGTCGTAGGAGATGTGGGTGAAGGCTGGGCCGCCCTTGATATCGCCCAGCGCGTAAACGCCCGGCACGTTCGTTCCTAAGCGCTCGTTCACCTGGATATAGCCGCGTTTGTCCACCTGAATTCCGGCGGCATCCAGATTGAGCCAGTCAGAATTCGGCGTACGCCCCGTCGCAATCAGCAGGTGTGAGATGCTCAGTGTGCGCTCTCCTGCTGAAGCCTGTACCGTCAACTGGATCTTCCCCGGTGCAGATTGTGCGACGCGCGCAGGTTTCGTCTCCAGCAGCACCTCTATGCCGTCCTCGCGTAAGATGTTCTCCACCGCCTCGGCCACATCCTCATCTTCGCGCGACAGCAAGTGCGAGCCGCGCTGGATAATCGTGACGCGGCTCCCGAAGCGGCGGAACATCTGGCCAAACTCCAGGCTGATGTAGCCACCGCCGATCACAATGAGATGCTCAGGAACCGTCTCCAGGTCCATGATCGAGGTCGAATCATAAGTCGGAACGGTTTCTATGCCGGGAATGTTTATCTGAGACGGCCGGTCACCGGCGTTGATAAAGATGAGATCGCGCTGAGCTGGCGCGTTTCGCCGCTATTCAGGCGTAGTTCCATGGTCTTTGAGCCTGTAAAGCTGGCCTCCCCAAATAGCAGGTCCAGGCCCTCGGTTTTCTCAAGCGTTTGCTGGCTGCTGTTGCGAAACATATCGACGATGTGCTGTTTGCGCTGCCGGACTTTCGCCATATCGACCGTTACCTGGCCGGTACGGACGCCGTAATCCGCGCTCCGGCGAGCTAAATAAGCCACACGCGCGCTGGCTACCATCGTTTTGGTGGGGCTGCATCCCTCGTTGATGCAGCTTCCGCCGACATGCTTCCGCTCGATAAGGGCGGTCTTGCGACCTGCCTTCGCCAGCGCCAGCGCGATCGGCCCGCCCGCCTGGCCCGCGCCAATAATAATCGCGTCATAGTGAGTAGTTGAAGCCATGATAGTTCATCTCCCATATACTGTCAGTCTGCCAGGGCGA
>CAVYFA010000014.1:0-113331 GCA_963767715.1 uncultured Chloroflexia bacterium | reverse complement strand
ATTTTGCGAACCACTCTAGTGTACGGCGCTGGCGGTCAAGGCGCTGTAGGGGTGTTCCTATTTCGGGCCAGTCGAACATGTGGCTTACTCCGGGATATCTCACCAATTCGACCGTTTGTTTGCGTTTGCGCAGAGCGACGAAGAGCTGCAAGGACTCGCTGAAGGGGCAGCGCAGGTCGTTGTCGGCGTGCAGCAGCAGGAGCGGCGTGGTGATGTGGTCGGCGAAGGTCAGGGGTGAGCGGCCGCGGCGGAAGGTATCGGTATCCTGGTTGCCGCCGTTCAACGCCAGGTCGAACCAGAGCGCTTGATCGGAGAGCAGACTTATGCCGGGGAGAAAGCTGATGCCGTTGCGGCTCACGGCTGCTTTGAAGCGGCCGGTCTGTGTGACAGCCCAGTTGGTCATGTAGCCACCGTAACTCATACCGCCGATGCCCAGACGTTGTTCGTCAATGGGCTCGGTGGCGATCACATGGTCGAGACCCGCCATCAGATCGCGGAAGTCGCCGCCGCCCCAGTCGTTCAGCACTTTGCGGCAAAACTCCTCGCCGTATCCGGTGCTTCCTCGTGGGTTGACCGCCAGCACCGCGTAGCCGCTGCCGGCCAGCGCTTGAAACTCGTGCACGTAGCTATCTCCCCAGGCGAGCGTCGGACCGCCATGCACTTCCAGTATCAAGGGAACCCTGTCGCTGCCGGTCGTTTGCGGGAGATACAGCCAGCCTTCTATTTCAAGATCGTCGAAGCTTTTCCAGGTGATGCGCCTGGGGCGGATAAGCTGGCGACTGCGCAGGAGGGCATCGTTCACCCCGGTCAGCTTGCGGCGGCCGGCGCCAACGGCCCCATTGCCCCCGTCGCCTTCCATAGTCCATATGTCGCCGGGGGTGAACCAGTCGGCGCGGATCATAGCGATGGTTTGCCCGTCCTGGCTAAGGCGTGGACTGAAATAGCGGCCGTTGCCGCTCGTGAGCGGCGTCACCTGGTTTTCTTCGGTGTCGATGCGGTAGAGGTGAACCTGCCCGCGTTCCTGCGCAGTGATGAGCAGCGATGTATTGTCAGAATACCATTGAGGACGGTCGAGCATTTCGGTGTGCAGTTCATCGACCAGGAATTCCAGGCAAGTGAAGTTGCCTGAAGTCGAAGCGGCCGGCCGGGGCGCGCCCGCGCCATGCGCGTTGACGATCCAGGGCGAGATATTTTCCGCCTCGGTCTGGTCGGCGGTGTAGTAGTAGGCCAGCGTCTGCCCGTCCGGAGACCACGCGGGCATCTGGGCAAGCCCTGCTTCGGCGGTCAAGCGGCGCATCTGACCCGATGCCAGGGTCATGACCCACAGGGCCTTGCTGTCACTGAAGTCGGGGTCCGCGCGGCGGTTGGCGCAGAAGGCGATTTCGGTGCCATCCGGCGACCAGCAGGAGGAGACGATGTCTGCCGGCTCAGAGGTGAGGCGAGTTGCCGCGCCGTGCAGCGGCACGAGCCAGAGCTGGAGGTGTCGCTGCTGCTTATAACCGACGCCGTCCAATTGTTCATCCAGTCGCGTGTAAACGAGCGCGGCTGCGGCGGTATCGAGCATAGTCTGCTCGTCCTGCGGCTTCCAGAAGCTGTGGACGAGCAGCGCCGAGCCATCGGGCCGCCAGTTGTACTCGACCACTCCCTGAGCCAGCGCGCTGACCTGCCGCGCTTCCCCGCCGTTGAGGGAGAGCAGGTGTACCTGGAGCGATCCGCTTCGGTCGCTCACGAAGGCCACGTTCTGCCCATCGGGCGACCAGCGTGGCAGCATATCGTGATAGATGCCGTCCGTGTTGGTAAGCTGTCGCGGCGTCTCTCCTTTGCCGCCTTTGCTTGCTACGACCCAGATCGCGCTGCTCGTCTTGTTTGTGTCCGTGTAACTCTGCTGAAGCGTGAAGGCGATCATTGAGCCGTCGGGCGAGATCTGCGGGTCGCTGGCGATGCGTAACGAGAGCAGGTCGTCGATACTCATGTATGGGAGGGCGGCTGCCGGTGCCGCCGGCGAAGGCGTAGGTGATACGGCGGGAACCTGGATAGTAGCAGGCGCGTTGGGTGTCGTTTCGCCAGACGTTGTGGTGGTATCATCGGCGTGGTTGTCGCTCACAGGCCGGGGCGTGGTTGCCATATCGTCGTGTTCAATCATAGCCATGCTCCAATCGCAAAGATGTACAATCGAGAATCGGTCTTTTGTCTCATAGATTACAACAGATTTACGTGAGACGAGCAGGATGGTTGTAGAAGAGGGTAGCTTGAGGTCGCCTTTAAATTCTGTCATGCGTTTTGTGCTATGATAACGACTGGGATGAACTGAATTTATTTTCGGGAAAACGCTATGATAGTAAGCGAAGTCATGACAACCAGGCTGGTGACGGTCATGGCGGATGACACACTCAGCCATGCCGCGAATCTCCTGCGGCAGTATCAATTTCATCACCTGCCGGTTATCAGAAGCGGGCAGGGCTATTACGGGATGGTAGATACGACACGCGGGCAACGACCGGTGTTCGAGGGACTGCTGACCTCGGAGGATATTGACGTGGCGGCGGCCGTTGGAACCAGCTCGAGCGAGATTTTGCACCGTCCCTGGCAGGAGAGGCGCGTGGTCGAGGTGATGCACCTCGCTAATATCCGCGTCACGCCGACAACCAGCGTTGCTGCCGCTGCCCAGATGTTGGTGGAGCGCGGCCTGAACTGCCTGCCGGTGGTGGAATACGAAACGCCGGTGCTGGCGCTGCTGGTGGGGTTGCTGACGCGCAGCGATCTCTTGATGGCGCTGGCGCGCTCATTAGGAGCGTTTGAGCCAGGGATGCAACTGAGCATCCCGCTGCCGATGGGTGATCTCGCGCCGCTAGCGACCGCCCTGCAACTGGCCGCGGAATTGCACATCCAGGTGCGCAGCGTGATGGCCGCGCCGCTGGAAGGCCCGGTGCCGCTGGTCGCCACCGTGCGGCTGGGAACGATCCATCCCGCGCCCCTGCTGGTGCGTTTGCAGGAAGCCAACGTTCAGTATTCGTTCACTGAGGACGTGTAGAGACAGGGATGAAGCAGGTGACGTTCATACATATGAAAGAGGGGAACAGCACGTATGCCGCAGGCTGCCGCTGCGTGTCGCGCGCGTATGGTCTTTGACCAAAGCGAACTTGCTTATAATTTTGGCGCGGAACATCCTTTGCAGCCACGTCGCATAGCTGCCTTGATGGATTTGCTGGAAACGTGCAGCCTGTGGAAGAGCAGCGATGAGGCGTACAGGCTGCCCCTGCGTCCGGCTACGCGGGAAGAGCTGGGCCTGGTACATAACGAGGACTATATCGATGCGGTGCTGGCACTGAGTGGACCTGAGCGGGACAAAGGAAACGGCGGCGAGGAGGAACGCCAGAAACGGGCGAAGCTCGCGTTGAAGTATGGTTTCGCGGATGGCGATACTCCTGTATTGCCGGGGATGCACGAGGTGACGGCGCGTATCGCGGGCGGCTCGCTGGTAGCGTTGAGCGCGGTGATGGGATTGCCCGAAGGCGGTGCCTTCGCTAGCGCAGACGAGCATCCCCTGCACGTGTTTCACCCGGCCGGCGGTCTGCACCATGCCTGGGCCAATCGCGCCTCCGGCTTCTGCGTTTATAACGATATCGCCGTTGCTATTGCTCACGCGATGCAGGCCAGCGAAGCGAAGATTCTCTACATCGACTTCGATGCCCATCACGGTGACGGGGTGCAGCGCGCTTTTTACGACGAGCCGCGCGTCATGACGATTTCGCTGCACGAGACGGGGCGCTATCTCTTTCCTGGGACGGGCGATGTACTCGAGCTGGGACGTGGCCTGGGGCGCGGTTATTCCGTCAATGTGCCACTGGAGCCGTATACCGAGGACGATTTGTACATCGAGGCGATTGAGGCGTTGCTCTCGCCACTGGTGATCTCGTTCGCGCCGGATGTGCTCGTGACGCAGCATGGCTGTGATACGCATGCCTGGGATCCGTTGACGCACCTCAGCCTGACGATGCGTGGGATCGAGGCGCAGATCAAGATGGCGCACGAACTGGCCCACACCTATTGTCAGGGACGCTGGATAGCGTTGGGGGGCGGCGGGTATGATCTCTATCGCGTGGTGCCGCGTGCATGGAGTATGCTCTGGGCAGAGATGTCACAGCAGTCCCTGCCGGACGCTTTGCCGGAGGCGTGGGTGGAACGCTGGAAGCCTTTCTGGAGCGAGGCGGAGGAAAGGGAACTTGCCGAGCAGCAGGTTATGGGTAAAGCTGCCACTTCAGCGCTCTTCCCGCTGCAATTTCAAGATCGCCAGGAGGATTTTCCAGCGATGCCCAGGCGCTGGTCGATCAGCGACGCCAATCGCCACACCGTCGGGCTGCTGCGCTACTTGCTACTACCGCCATCGATACGCCAGGCGTTTCCCGCGGTGCAGAGGCAGTCTCCATTTGCCGGGCTGTTCGATTTGCTTCACCTGCAGGGGACCTCCACACCATCGCGCAGCAAGACGATTAAAGTCCAGGCTGGTACCGTGTTGTTGCGCGACTTCTGCCCGCTCTCCATGGTCGAGAGGCTGGTACCCGATGAGGGTCTGCATGCCTTCGCGCGCCTACCGGAGCGAGAGCACCAGTTGCTGCTAAGCATTGCGAGACGACCCGACTGCGCGCTGACGCTTGCGCATACCACCGAGGGGGTGATCGTTGGAGAGGTGACGATGGCGCCCGGCGATGAATGGTGGGAGGGGTTGGACAATGTCTACGAGGTAGCCATCCAGGTCAGCGCGGGCTGGCGCGGGCAGGGCGTGGCGCGCCAGTTGCTGCATTTCGCGCTTGAACTCGATGCGCTCGAAGATATGATTTTATTCGCCATCGGGCTGGCCTGGCATTGGGATACTGAGGGATTGGGCATGAACGTCTTCCGCTATCGTGAGATGCTGTCACGCCTGTTTGGCGGCGAGGGCTTCGTCGAATATCCAACGACCGAACCAAACGTCAGAATGGAACCAGCCAATGTGCTGCTGGCGCGCATCGGTAAACGAGTGGATCAGCGCGACGTGAGCCGCTTTATGAACCGCCTGCTTGCTTCTCCGAATCTAACGGCGTTATAAGTGCGTTGAAAACAGGCTATCCATTCCCAGCTTGAATGCACGGGGATGGATAGCCTGTTTTCCGGTTAAGGCGCGGAAAATTTATAATTGCCAGAATACCTGGGAATAGTTACGAGGCAACCTGCTCTGAGAGCTTACCAGTATCAACAAGAAAGCGTACAAATTCCAGGCGACGACGATCGGCGAGCGCTCGCAGCTTTTCTCGCTCATTGATCTCTTTGCGAAGCTGGCTCAATCGCTTCATCTCGCCCTCAGCAAAACCTCCCCTGCGCAGGATTTCACGGTCTTCCTTGCGGTCCATAGGGTCCTCCTTCTAGTCCTTGTCGCTGAGTACGGTAACTACGGCTCCATCGCCAACATGCGCTCAATGCGTCTGAGCAATGCTTGCATCGGATACGGCTTCGGGAGATGGTCCAGGGTTGACCGGGACTCGCCCTGCGTACGCATATGCCGACGCGCGGCTGATTCCGCGCTGGTGAGCAGTACTGGCGTCCTGGCAAGCCTGCGCAGCGCCTTGAACACGTCCCACCCTGTGACGGGGCCGGCGAGGTCAAGGTCTAGCAAGACGAGATCAGGAATCGCCTGGTGTAGCGCTGATATGGCCAGCTCTCCACTTGTCGCGACCGCTACTACGTAGCCTCGGGCCGACAAAATACCGGCTTCGAGTCGCGCCAGAGAGGTATCGTCTTCAACCAGGAGAATCTGTCTCAGGATTGGAGACCTCTCCGCGTACATAAACGACGAGTTTGGTCGCGGCGCAACGCCATGCGTACCACTCATGGTGGTCTCACTAAATGTACGAGAACCGCCACCCGGCAGAGAGTGTTGTGCAGCGTCCCTGTTTGTCCCAGTTGACATGGGCTGACATCCTGCTTCCGCAAAGCTATGTTTTTGTTGCGGTATCACCGCCGGTGCGGTGCGAGAGAATCCTTCTCTCTTGGGGAAATTGTAACCGATAAGTAGTGAGAAACGCGTGAAGAAATCTTCATCAATGTGAAAATAGTGTGAACATCTGGATAGGTATTTTGTGATGCTCTTCAATCTAGCTGTGATTTCACTTGACTATCTCCGAAAAAACGCTAAAATCTCTATAGCTTTGTGTTTGCGTGGAGAATTTGGAGATATCTAAGCCATATTGAAATGATTGAGGGAAAAGTGAATGATTCAGTCCACCGGCGTTGCGCGCTTTCTGGCGGCGTGCAGGCATGAACAACCCGATGCGACGCCTATCTGGTTTATGCGGCAGGCGGGTCGCTGCCTGGCACAGTACCGGGAGCTGCGCAAGCGCTATGATATCCTGACGATGGCGAAGACGCCTGAATTGTGCGCGCAGGTGACGCTGATGCCTGTAGAGCAATTCGGAGTTGATGGCGCGGTGCTCTATGCCGATATTATGCTGCCCCTGGAAAAAATGGGCATTTCGCTGGAGATCGAGCCGGATATCGGTCCGATCATTCACAATCCTGTGCGAAGCATGCGCGATGTGGAAGCGCTGCGCGTTCTCGACGCGGAAGAATCGACGCCATTCGTCATGGATGCGATCAGGCTTGTGCGCCGCGAGTTGGAGGGGAAGCAGGCCGTGATCGGCTTCTCCGGTGCGCCTTTCACGCTGGCCTGCTACATGATCGAGGGGCGCCCGTCGCGCGACTATGGGCTGGCGAAGTCGCTGATGTACGGCCAGCCGGAGGTGTGGGACGCGCTGATGGAGAAGTTGAGCGAGGTCGTGACGCGCTACCTGCTGGCGCAGATTCGGGCGGGCGTTGACGTGGTGCAGTTGTTCGATAGCTGGGTGGGCGCACTCGGCCCGTCTGCATACGCGCGCTACGTTCAGCCGTATACGCGGCGCATTTTCGAGGCGGTCAAGCAGACCGGTACGCCGGCCATCCACTTCGGCACCGGGACGGCCAGCCTGCTGGAATTGATGACCGAGGCGGGGGGTGATATCATCAGTGTGGACTGGCGCGTCGAGCTGGATGATGCCTGGGCATGCATCGGCTTCGAGCGGGGCATCCAGGGCAACCTTGATCCGACGCTGCTGCTGGCGCCATGGGACGTGATCGAGCGAGGCATGCTGGATGTGCTGCGGCGCGCCAATCAGCGACCAGGGCACATCTTCAATCTTGGACATGGCGTGCTGGCGCAGACAGAGCCCGACATGCTGCGGCGGCTGGTAGACGCGGTACACCAGGTGACGGCGAGAAAATAACGAGCGAGAAGGAAGCACAGATACATGACATCGATAGCGCGTGTGGGGGTGATGCTGATGACCTATGGCTCACCGGCAACCCTCGATGATGTTCCCGCCTACCTGAGCAATGTGCGCGGCGGGCGTCCCGCCGATGAAGCTTTGATAGCGGAGTTCAGGCGCCGCTATGACCTGATCGGTGGTTCACCTCTACTGCGCATCACGCGCGAGCAGGCCGCGGCGCTGCAAGACGAGTTGAACCGGCTGCATCCCGGTGGGCCGCTCTTTCACGTCGTGGCCGGGATGCGCTTCGCGCCCCCGTACATCGCTGATGTTACGCCGGAGGCCGCAGCCGGGGCTAGCCGCTTGATCGGCATCATCATGTCCCCGCAGTACTCGCCGATCATCATGAGCGGTTACGTTAAGGCGTTGCAGAGCGCTGTCGCAAGCCTTGGCCGCGCCGACCTGCAACTGAGTATTGCCGGGGACTGGCATCTCCAGCCAAACTTCTTACAAGCGCTGGCAGAGCGAGTGCAGCAGGCGCTCGAGCGTTTCCCGCGGGAGGTACGCGAGCGTGTGCCTGTGCTGCTTACCGCGCATAGTATGCCGAAGCGGGTGGTTGAGCAGGAGCCAGGATATATCGAGAGCCTGAAGGAAACGGCGGCGGCGGTCGCCGGGCTGGTCGGGCTGCCCGCAGAGCGCTGGATGTTCTGCTACCAGAGCGCCGGTCACACGCCGGAGGAGTGGCTGAAGCCGGACTTCGCCGATGTGATGCCTGAACTGCGCGCGGCTGGCCATACGCACGTCTTGATCGCCCCAGTACAGTTCCTGGCGGACCACCTGGAGATTCTCTACGACATCGAGATCGGCGCGCGCGAACAGGCGGAGGCGGCAGGCATCCACTTTGCACGCACGGCGTCCCTGAACACTTCGCCTTTGTTCATTAAAGCGCTGGCGGAGGTTGTTCTCCAGACGATGGAGCAGAACTGAGATGTGGATTGCTGTAGTAGGCGTCGACCATACCACCGCGCCCATCGCCTTGCGCGAGCGGCTTGCATGTTCGCGCGCGCAGGCGTTGGAGGCGATGAGCGCGGCATGCCAGAACGTGCGGGAGTGCGTCCTGCTTTCAACATGCAATCGCGTCGAGCTATATGCTGCCGGATCCGGCAGGTTGGATGAGCAGATCGAGGAGCATTTGCTGCGTGCGCTGGGAGAGACCTGCCGGGTGGAACTGGCAGAATTGCAGGCGCACAGCTACTGTTATGCCGGTAAAGAGGCGGTATCCCATCTTTTCGAAGTGGCCTGCGGGCTACGTTCCCTGATCCTCGGGGAGCCGCAGATACAGGGTCAAGTGGTGGAGGCCTGCGAGCTTGCGCGTGATGGCGGCTCCAGCGGGCCACTCATGTCGGCGCTGTTTCGGGCCGCAATAGTGGCTGGCAAGCGCGCGCGCCGCGAGACGGGCATCAGCCGCAGCGCCGTCTCAGTCAGCCACGTTGCGGTACAGGTGGCGCGCCAGCTTTTCCCCAACCTGCGTGAAGCCAATGTACTGTTGATCGGGTCGGGTCAAATGAGCGAACTGACGGCGCGCAACCTGCGCGATAACGGCGCGAAGCGACTCGTAATCATCAATCGCACTCTGGAACACGCCATCGAACTCGCCCGGCGTAACGGCGCAACGTATCGTCCATTAGAAGAACTGGTCGCAGCGCTGGTAGAGGCGGATGTCGTGGTCAGCTCGACTCACGCGCCCCACGCGCTCCTCACCGTTGAACTGGTGCGAGAGGCTATGAGGCGAAAAAGCGAACTGAGCAAGCATAACCAGGGCGACCGCGAGGATGGATACAGCAAACGGGCGCAAGTTGACCAGGGCGACCGCAAGGGTGCGCCCCTACAATATACGGGCGGTATTAATGCTGGTATCCCGAACTTGTTGGTGATCGACATTGCGGTGCCTCGCGATGTTGAGCCAGAGGTGGGTGCGTTTGCCGGGGGTTCACCTGTATAACCTGGATGATTTGCAGTCGGGGGTGAGCCAGGGCATCGAGCAGCGCGCGGGCGAGATCGAACAGTGTGCGGGTGATTATCGAAGAGGAAGTGGGAGCGTTTGGGCGATGGTTGAAGACGCAGAGTGTAGTGGGCGCTATCGGCGAACTGCGCCAGCGCGCGGATGATCTGCGGCGACAGGAGCTCGAGCGCACACTGCGGCGGCTCTCTCCCACGTTAAGTGAGCGGGAGATTGAAGCTGTTCAAGAACTTAGCAAAAGCCTGGTTAACAAACTTTTACATACGCCGACGTTGCGCCTCAAGGAAGCTGCGACTGATGGGGAGGCGCAGGCCTACGCGGATGCATTCCAATTTTTATTTGACCTGGAAACACATTATGAAGAAGAGTATTACGATTGGCACGCGAGCGAGCAAGCTGGCGATGATTCAGACATATGCGGTAGCCGAACGGCTACAACAGTCGTGGCCCGGGCTAGAGGTGAGCGTTGAGCAGATCCGCACGAGGGGTGATCTGAACACCGAGGCGCCTTTAACGCAGATCGGCAGCGATGGGGTCTTTGTGACGGAGATCGAGCGCGCGCTGCTTGAGGGGCGGATCGATCTGGCCGTGCATAGTCTGAAGGATTTGCCTACAACTCAACCGGACGGCCTCTATATCAGCGTTGTCGGTGCTCGTGAGGATGTGCGCGATGTGATGGTATCTAACGCGGGCGGGCTGATCAGCGCGCAGGATTTTCTAGCCGAGCTTTCTCGAATCTCCGAACCTCTGCGCATCGGTACGTGCAGCCTGCGACGCACAGCGCAGATACGCAGGTTGTGTCCCGACGCTCAGATTTTGCCGCTGCGGGGCAATGTCGATACGCGCCTGCGCAAGCTGGATGCAGGTGAATATGACGCGATCGTGCTGGCGGCCGCAGGTTTACACAGGCTTGATCTTGCGGCGAAGCTGGCGGGCCGCGTCAGTTATTTCCCGATCGAGACGATGATGCCTGCGCCGGGCCAGGGTGCCCTGGCATTGGAGATGCGCGACGATGCGGAGATGCGCGCGCTGGCGGCTCCGCTGGTTAACCGGGAGGCGCAGGCTGCTACCGCCGCGGAGCGTATGTTCATGCGCAGGCTGGGAGCCGGGTGCTACCTGCCCGTCGCGGCTTATGGAGAGGTAAGCGGTGAAACTCTGACGCTGCGGGGACTGGTCATCAGCCTGGATGGGCGGTGCTACGTACGCGTGCGCCGAAGTATGCGCTGGACCGGGCAGGCCAGCATCGAGTGGGCCGAGCAACTTGGCGTAGCGCTGGCAGAGGAGGCGCTGGTGCGCGGTGCGGATGAGATCATCAAGGGAATGCCCTCGATGCACCCGTGACATCTCCGGATGGGCCGTCCCCACAGCCCAGGGGATGCGCGGGCACCCTCCGGAGGAGGTTGGGGGGAAACGCGTTCTGGTGACGCGGGCGGGTGAGCAGGCGAGTGGGTTGAGCGATAGGTTGAGGGCGCTGGGTGCCATTCCAATTGAATTTCCGATGATTTCGTGTTGTTCCGCCTGCTGACTGGCAGGCGCTTGACGAGGCGCTGCGGCGGCTCTGTGGGTGGGCGGCGCAGGTTGTAGCGGGGCATCTGGTGATGCGGCCGGAACAGCCGTATTATGCCTGGCTGGTATTTACCAGCGCGAATGGGGTGAATTGCTTTTTTGAACGGATGCATGGGCTTGGATATAGTGTACCTGTAGTAGATGGGGTGCGAGTAGCGGTGATTGGCACGTCTACAGAGGCTGCGCTGACGCGTCATGGCATCAGCGCTGATCTTGTGCCGGGTGAATTCGTGGCTGAAGGGCTGGTCGCAGCGCTTGTTGAGGACGAGGAGAAGCGCGGGGAAAAATTGGCGGGGAAGCGTGTGCTGCTTGCGCGCGCTGCTGAAGGACGCAGCATATTGCTAAGCGGGCTACGGGAAGCGGGCGCAATTGTGGATGACGTGGCAGTGTACAGGACTTTGCCGGTTGATGGAGATGATGAGACTGGCCGGGAGGTTTTGCGCCTGCTGCAAGAGGGGCAAATCGATATGCTGACCTTCATGAGCTCCTCTACAGTGCGCAATTTTGTGCGGTGGCTTGAGGAAGGTCTGGCAGAGGGCGATGACCCAGGGCGCCCCATCGCCCTGGGTCATACGGTTATCGCATGCATTGGACCGGTGACGGGGCAGACGGCGCGTGAGCTTGGTTTGCGGGTGCAGATAGAGGCGAAGGAGTCTACTATTGATGGTCTGATCGAGGCCATGCTGAGATACGAGGAGGGATTATGACGGAACAAACGATAATTGCGCATGATGAGCATGAGATATCAACTCAGCAAGCGCCGGAAGGCGTTCCTGCTAAAGCAAAGCAGCGGCGACAGTTGGTGCGTTTCACCTTCTACAAGCTGGATGCACAGTGGTCGCTGATGCGTGAAGAGGCGCGCACGAGGGGGCGAGAGGAGCTGCTAGCGATCTTCGAGGAGTATGAACAGCGTTCGTTGATGCGCAGCTATGGGCTGTACGGGCTGCGCTCGGATTGCGACTTGATGTTGTGGCAGGCGACTTATGACGTCGATGATTTGCAGAGCGTGAGCAGTCGCATTCGCCGCAGCACGATAGGGCCGTATTTGCGCGAGACGCATGCCTTCCTCTCGATGACAAAGCGTTCCGTCTATGTCGGAAAGCAGGCGCGCGGCGTGCACGATCCACGCCTGGTCATCACGCCGGAGGATAAGAAATACCTGTTCGTCTATCCCTTCGTGAAGACGCGCGCGTGGTATGCGCTGCCCCTGGAGGAGCGCAAGCGCATGATGAACGAGCATATACGCATCGGCATCACCTACCCCTCCGTGAAGCTCAACACGACCTACTCGTTTGGCCTGGATGACCAGGAGTTCGTCGTAGCCTTCGAGACGGACGAGGTCGCCGACTTTCTTGATCTCGTGCAGGACTTGCGCGAGACCGAGGCCAGCAGGTACACCTTGCGCGATACGCCCATGTTTACCTGCGTGGCGCAGCGCCTGGAAGAGATTTTGGAGGCGATTGGGGCGTAGGGGTAGAGGAGTGTAGCATAGGTGTTTAGCCGGAGCGGAAGGAAATAAGTTATGCAGGATGCATTTGACGTAGATCTGGATTTATCGCGTTCCCATGTCCTCTTCGAGGAGGCGCAGCGACTGATGCCAGGGGGCGTCAACAGCCCGGTGCGCGCGTTTCGGGGCGTTGGTGGAGAGCCGGTCTTCATCGATCACGCAGATGGGGCCTACCTGTATGACGTTGATGGGAATCGCTACCTTGATTATATCCAGTCGTGGGGGCCGATGATCCTGGGGCACGCGCATCCCGCGGTCGTGCAGGCCGTGCAAGAGGCGAGCAGGCGCGGCTTTAGCTTCGGGGCACCGACGGCGGCTGAAAGCGAGCTGGCGAGGCTGGTGATCGAAAGCGTGCCGTCGATTGAGATGGTGCGCTTCGTCAATTCGGGTACCGAGGCGACGATGAGCGCGCTGCGGCTGGCACGCGCCTTCACCGGGCGGCAGAAGATCGTGAAATTCAGCGGCTGCTATCACGGGCACGCGGATATGCTGCTGGCGCAGGCGGGTTCCGGTATGGCGACGATGGGACTGCCCGATAGTCCTGGCGTGCCGCCGGAGGCCACGCAGCATACGCTGCTCGCGCCATATAACGATAGCGAGGCAGTAGAGGCGCTCTTCCGCCGCTATCCTCGGCGAGATTGCGGCCATCATCGTAGAGCCGGTGGCGGCCAATATGGGCCTGGTGCCGCCACTGCCAGGCTTTCTCGAGAGACTGCGCGAACTGGCCAATAGCTACGGAGCGCTGTTGATCTTCGACGAGGTGATTACCGGATTTCGCGTGGCATTGGGCGGGATGCAGGAGCGCGCGGGTATTCTGCCTGACCTGACCTGCCTGGGCAAGATCGTCGGCGGCGGCTTGCCGGTGGGGGCCTACGGCGGGCGCCGCGAGATTATGCAGCAGGTTGCCCCGACTGGGCCGGTTTACCAGGCCGGCACGCTCTCCGGCAATCCACTGGCGATGGCTGCCGGTATCGCAACGCTACACGAATTGCGCCGGGCGGGCAGCTACGAAGAGCTCGAGCGCAAGGGCCGGCTGCTCGAGGAAGGAGTGTTGCACGCGTTACACGAGGTGGGGGGTGAAGTGCATTTTGCCCGGCTGGGTTCGACTGTTTGGCCTGTTCTTCACCGCGCAGCCGGTGATCGATTATGCCAGCGCGAAAACCTCGAATACCACCCACTACGCGCACTACTTCTGGAAGATGCTGGAACGCGGCGTGTACCTGCCACCGTCGCAGTTCGAGACGTGTTTCATCTCGCTGGCACTGGACGATACGATGATCGAGGAGACGGTGCGGCATGTCGAGGAGGTACTGCGCGAGGTGGAGGGGTGATAACCGTCGTGAAGGGGGACAAGGGGACGAGAGGGCGGCGCAAGCGCCCACAGGATGCAGCCAGGTTCGCGCTAGAGGACGAGAGGGCGGCGCAAGCGTCCCGCCCCTACAGCGTTTGCCTACAATCATGACGAGGAGTAAATCGATGGCTGGTTTTCCTACGGTGCGAATGCGGCGCACGCGGCGGAATGAGGCGCTGCGTGGGTTGGTGCGCGAGACGCATTTGAGCGTTGAGCAGTTGATTTATCCGCTTTTTATTGCGGAGGGTATAGACGAGCCGCGCGAGGTGGCGTCGATGCCGGGGATTGTGCAATGGCCGGTGGAGTCTGTCGGGCGGGAAGTGGAACGGGTTGCCGGGCTTGGGATTCCGGCGGTGCTGCTGTTTGGCATTCCTGACGAGAAGGACGAGGTGGGGTCGCAGGCGTATGCTGAGCACGGGGTGATCCAGCAGGCGATACGGCGCATCAAAGCGGAGGCGCCGCAGGTGGTGGTGATTACCGATGTGTGCCTGTGCGAGTATACGAGTCATGGGCACTGCGGTGTGATTCGCGATGGTGATGTGCAGAACGACGAGTCGCTGAAGTTGCTGGCGCAGATGGCGCTGTCGCACGTGGAGGCGGGCGCGGATATGGTGGCGCCGTCGGATATGATGGATGGGCGCGTCGGGGCGATTCGCCGCGCGCTGGACGAGCAGGGTTTCAGCGGGCTGCCGATCATGGCGTATTCGGCCAAGTACGCGTCGGGCTTTTACGGGCCGTTCCGCGAGGCCGCGGGGTCCGCGCCGCAGTTCGGCGACCGCCGCTCGTACCAGATGGATCCCGGCCAATGTGCGCGAGGCGCTGCGCGAAATCGACCTGGATATCGCGGAAGGGGCGGATATCGTGATGGTCAAGCCCGCGCTGGCCTACCTGGACGTGATCCGGCGCGTGCGCGAGCATTGCGACCTGCCTATCGCGGCCTACAACGTGAGCGGCGAGTACGCGATGATCAAGGCGGCGGCGATGCAGGGCTGGATCGATGAACGGCGCGTGGCGATGGAGGTGCTGACGGGGATACGGCGTGCGGGTGCGGATATGATTATTACGTATTTTGCGCCGGAGGTGGCCGAGTGGTTGAAGGAATAATAGAGGGCCTGGTGCGGCTTTTCAGGGTCATCGAAGGGAATAGGCTGTCACGAGAATTCTAGAGCTTATCCTCTTCGATCATGTCTTCGACGCGATATGATTTTGCATTCTTTTGTCGAGTCGAAGTAGTGTTGTTTGCTTCCAATATCGCTTTCGATGATGATGGAAAGTTGAATTTTCATGTAGTAAATTGGAGCTAGTTCTTATCTGGTTTGATCGGCTGTAGAAAGCCAAGTAGCCAGTACAATTTCTGTCTAAATCTGTCTATGATATATAGCCTTTGTTCGCCTGTGTAAGCTGTCATTGAAGCTGTCAATTGGAAGCATTCAGAATTTATAGCAATTATGTCACTACTCCTGTCTGTTTTGTAGCATATTAAAATGCGAAACTGTATAATTCCTGTACTAACTCAATGGTTTTTCTAATGCTGAAGCTGAAAGAGAGGTATATGGTGGACATAATATCGATAATAAATCAGGTTAAGCAAGGAAGTCAACCTGCCAATTGGCGGATTTATCATGGCAAAAATAAAGATCCTTCTTATCTTTTTGGTATAGTCCTTCTCTGGCTTGTATGTACTCTGGTGAGCGTGTACGCAGGGTTTTTAGCAGTTTTAGTTTTACTTTGCGTAGGCTTGCCCATAGTAGTGTTTTGGCCTAAAATAGCCTCCCATTTGTCTCAGGGGGTGCAGCCTCTCCTGGTAATACTTCCTGAAAGAGTTGTACAATGTGATGCAAATGATTTTAAGAATGCTGCTTGGCTTTATTTTCCGAATATAGATCGGATAGAGCTCGCAAGTGAGACAAGGATTTTTGGGATAGATGGTGATGTATCCTCTGAAACCCATTATTGGTTAGATGTTTATTGTAGTGATGGCACTTATCTAAAATGGTGGCCCGATAGACGTTTTGGAGATGCAGCTTCGATGGGCAAAACTATCATAGCAGCTTATAGCTATTTTCGGGAACAAGATAACTTTATTGCTTATATTTAGAATAATCATCGCCCAAATGGCCTTAAGGATGTCGAAGGACGGATTAGAACAGGGGTGTTCATGGATGTTCGTCAATGTGCACATTGTGATCAACTTAGCCGCTGCGTTGTTCTTGCTCTCGTGCATACGTTCGCTCCCCATGGTTGACGTTGCGTACACATACCACTAGCTACCGGTGGCATTAGGATTACCCAAGCATGTCTTCTATTGTTTGATGAAGCAGTCCATTGCTATAAATTGAAAGCGGTACGTCGTTGTGAGCAAGCCTCGTTGTGTTCGTGCCAAATGTGGTCTCTTGCTCTCGGTTAATCTGTTCCGGTGCCGTTGACGTTCTCGGTTACAGTCACGATTGATACGCGGACACTCGCCCAGGTTGGTTGGGGGGTTGTTCCCTGGATGGAGAAGGGGACGGTTGCTCCTCCTGGTACGTCGTCCACATTGACGGGGGGAGTCGTGGCGATTGTCTTTCCAGAGGCGTCGAGCAGGATGCCCTGGATGTAGATGTCGTGCTGTTTGGAATCTCCGTTTTTGATGTGTCCATCCACTTCAAAGGTAGTACCAACGTCGATCCTGGCTGTGGGGGTTCCGACCAGGGTCATTTCCTTCATGAGCGCTTCGACGGCGGCGGTTGCCGTTGCCCCATTGGGGGCGAGCGCGGTTGGTCTCTGGGAGGCTCCTGGCGCACCGCTGGCACCGCATGCAGCCAATCCTACAAGAAGGAGAAGAGCGAGACAGGTGAGCGCGAACGGTTTTCCTCGGAAGAAGGGCGAAGCCATTGTAGGGTGATCCTCCTGTGGTACGATTAGTTTTCTCACAAATGAACGGTTGGCTTCCTGGAATTTATGAATTTGCCGACCAAGATTGGTCCTGTCATCCTGAGCGCAGCGAAGGATCTCGGTGATCCTTGAGCAGACCCTTCGCTTCGCTCAGGGTGACACATGGGCTTCAATTGTACATGCCGCGCTTCTTCCGCCGCCTTGAGCCAGACCCTTCACTTCGCTCAGGGTGACAGACCAGTATACCGGTGTTGGTTGGTAAAACTCTTTAATGGATTGCGATGATGAAGAGTTCTCATGAATTCTCACATCACCTCTGCAAAAATGAACAAAATATCGGTTTGTTGAGAATAGGCAAGACAATCGTCAAAATTAAGGAGAATCCAGGAAACTATGCGAAAGTCACTTATCAACCGTCCAATGTTTTTCGGCTCGCTCGCCGGTCTGCTGCTGTTGCTCGTGTTGGCGGCGTGCGGCAGTAATACCTCTAACTCATCTGCATCTGTGTCAACCACTCCTGCCGCAACTCATACCGCTGCTGCGACCGGGACGGCCGCGGAAAAAGCGCTCCTGCCGATGATGACGCTGGTTGGTCAACCCTCAGCGAAACTCGTCACAGGGCACCATATCTTCGAGGTGGTTGGGAAGATCAAAAATGGCGACTCCAAACAGCACGATATTTACGTGCAGGTCACGCTGCTCGATGCTTCAGGAGCAATCGTTGGATCAACCGCCTTTTTCAACGTAGATAATGTGCCTGGTCGCGGAACAGAAAGCTTTGCTATTCAAGGAACAACGATCCAGCCGACCTGGGCCAGTGTGCAGGTCAAAGTTGTTGGGGTGACTGAGAATATCGGCGGTTCGGGCGGCGATTAAGTGAGGACAATATTACGGGTGTAGGAAAAAGTTGTAAGTAAGCAAGAACAGCGAAAGCAAGAACCGATAAAGCGGCCAGAGGAGTGCAGACGATCAACGGGCTGGCCGATAATGCCGATTAACGAATAAATGCGGACATGTATAGCATCCATCGGACTGGCCGATAAATCGGCGCTTACCTACTATTAGTGCGGGACATCTGCTATCTACCGGACTTTGCCGATAACATCGGCATGGCCGCATAATCACACCCTCTTGCTTTGCCTGCTAATCCTCGTTCAGGCGCAGCGCTTCGCTTATTGTCGGGCGCAGGGCTGTGCGGGTCATCGTGAAGACCGCGATGACACAGATGCCGACGAGGGCGACGAGAGCGATGGCGAGGGCGGGTGGGATCACGATGTGCTTGGGGAGGGTTTGTTGGATGAGGTAGAACTGGCTGTCGCTCAGGTTGCCCAGGATGCCGGTGATAGGGATGTCGGAGTAGACGAGCGTGGGGACGACGGTGGCGGCCAGGATGGCGCCGAAGAGCAGGCCGATGAACAGGGCGGCGATGAAGACAACGCCCTGCTCCAGCACGAAGAGGCCGGTGACCTGGACGGCGGTAGCGCCGAGGGAGCGCAGGGTCGTGAAGCTGCCGGAGCGCAGGCGGGCGTTTTGCCAGCAGGCCAGAATATAGCCGATCAGCACGAGCGCCAGCGTGATCGTGGCGCCAATGGTCAGCAGCGTCTGGAGATCGAGGTAGAGCGGCTCTTTGTTGAGCGTGTTGGCGAGCGCGCGCCGGTCGTAGAGGCCAGTAAGGCGCAGGGTGGAGGTGGTCAGCGTGGCGCGGAGCGAGGCTACCATCGCCGGGTCGTCCCGGGTGCGCAGCCAGAGATAGTTGATGGGTAAGATCGCCTCCGGAGTATTCGCGGGCTTGTGCCTGGGGCTGACTGGAGATTGTTGCGGACGCTGAAGACGAGCCGTTGCCATGGGGGGCATTGTCCCGCTGATAAAGCGCTGCGTACGTCGTATAGTCCAGCAGTACTCCCCCGGCGACGTTGATGGCATCGCCGCTGGAACCTGTTGTTGCGCCTGTGTTCACCGTGGGGATGTGTTGCACGATTGCGACCACGATGCAGGTTAATGTGCTAGAGTTATCCCCAGAGGCGTAGTCGGGTAGGCCGTTCATTTGTACTGAGAACGTGGAGCCGACCTGGAGATCCTGGTTGCTTGCTGCCGATGAGTCGATGATAGCGGGCACCTTATCCTCCTGGAAGGCGCGTGTGCGCTGCTGTACCAGCAGGGCCATCAACGAGTCGAGCGATTGTGACGAATCCTGTGTTGTCCAGGTGGCTGTCTGCGTGTAGGTGGAAGGATCAACGGCCCTGACTGCAAGGTAGGTATTCTGCGTCTGTGCGATAAAGCCATCCGCGTTAAAGCCCGCGCTGGCATTGGTGACGCCAGGAAGATGCATGTATGGAGACGTTACCGCGCTTAGCGAGGCCTGTTGCTGGTTGGCGGTAGTGGAGGAAATGGGGATGCTCCCGCTGAAATCGGCGCCGGACTCGAAAGCGGCGATGTCGGATGAGCGCTGCGCCTGCGAAGCGGTGAAGACCAGGGAGAAGATGGCGAAGGCGACGGTGAGGGCCAGCAGCAGTGTGACGCGTACAGTCTGGCGCGGAGAGCGGTGCATGTGTGCGAAGGCCAGCATGGCGATAGCGCCCTGCCCGCGAGCGGAGAGCGAGGCGCCCAGCCTCAGCAGGAAGGGATAGACGCGTAAGAGCAGCAGAATGCATCCGAGCGCCAGAAAGAGCGGTGTGATGAGTGCCAGGGGCGATGCAAACAGGACGGCGCTGCGCGTATCGAGCAGGTTGCCGGTGCTGTTGAGGTAGAGTGTGAGGGCGTAGCCGGCAAAGGCAATTACGATGGCGGCGACATCTAAGCGCAGGCGCTGCCAGAGTGGGCGCCGGGTGGAGCGCGCCGATTCGCGCCGGAACGCCACGATGTTGATGCCTGTCGCATAGCCCAGCGCCAGGATGAGGGCGATGATGGCTGCCAGCGCGGTTGCCACGGCGTACCAGCTTACCGAGAGCAGGGCTATCCAGGGCTGGTTAGTAATGAAGTTCAGCGCGTCTCTCCCGCCCGGTTCGAGGCTCTGGCCGGCGAGGAAACCTGCCGCAAGAAGCGCCAGCAGTGGGCCGATGACGAGCGCGACCAGGCCGAGAATGATACTCAGCGCTACCATAGACCTGAAAAACTGACCGGTGGTGGCTCCGCGACTGCCCAGGGCGGCGATGGCGTCGGCCTGTCGATCGACCAGCAGGTACGCGAGCAGGCTGACGAAAAAGAGCAGAAGCCCGATGATGAGGGCCAGGAGAATGAAAATGGGTATTGAAATGACACTGATGCGACTGCTATAGCGCGAGAGCGTGTTGGGTAGGTCGAAGGAATTGGTGCCTGAGAAGGCATCGGTCGTGGAATTGTAGACGCTGAGCTGGGTTAGATGGGGAAAAGGGGTAATTCCATCCGATGGAATGTTGTTCTGTGCATTTTGAGACGCGTGGGCGACATCGTTTTGCAGGTGCGAAAGAGAACCGATCAGAGGCTGGAGTTGATCGGAAGTAAGTGGAGCGATATTCAAGGGATAATCCCAGGTAATTTCAAACGGCTGGGATGTGAAAAGCCCATCGCTTTGCAGGCTGCTGGCCGCCTGGTCAAGGACGGCGAGAAAGGGCGCATTAGGAACGAGCAATGTATCGCTGAACTCCTGCGGGCCGGGCGTTGCTGGCTGGAAGGTGTTGCCGTGCCAGTAGGGGTCGCCGGGTACCACCTGCATCAGGCCGACGACGAGCAAGTGGTAGAGAATCGTGCGGCGGATGGGTGGATCAGGCGGCCTGGGCGCGAAGGTGCTCAGGCTAACTACTAACTTAGAGCCAATCGTGGCATGCAGGTTGCTAGCGGTCTCCGGCGTTAGCAATGTTTCGATATCCGCGCCGGTATTTCCGGGCAAGCGGCCTTGCAGGAGCGCCAGATGTGACGCAGCCTGATCCATGGAGGCGCTCACCAGGCTGAGCGAGGTTATCTGCGAAGCGGACGACAGCTGCCGAGCAAGCTGAAAATCAGACTCCTGGATGGTGAAAGAAGTGGAATGAGCAAGATACGCGCCGGCATCTTTCTGCACCAGCGCATCGATGTTCTGGTTCACGCCGTTCACGACCCGCGTTGAAAGGGCCTGAGTCGAGGTATCAAGCATCACCTGGGACGTGGCGGGAGTTGTGCTGAGCAGGCTATGCAAACCGCCGTTGACCGTGACTGCCGAGTAGAGCGGGATCAGGCACATGATGCCGACAGCAGCGACCATCGTCACGCCTGCCAGGAACGTCAGCAGCCTGGCCCGGCGTATTTGCAAAAGTGTCAATCGTAAGGTGGATGAGCCTCTTGCGACACGTACGCGGCTTGCCCTATCCGGCTTCGCGCGTGAGCGAGGCGTGGACACGACTTCGCGCGAGGCGAAATCCAGGCGGACATCCTCGCTCAAGCGCAGTTCCTGGTTTATCGAGCGCCTCAGTGCCAGGAAAACCATCATGCCCAGCGCGGCGGCGCAGATGGCAATAAATAAAAGGTAGGCGATAGCCAGCGCGAAGGGCAGCACTACCTGGACCGGGATGATGTGCTGCAGGGCGGCAAAATCGATGATATTGCCGTTCACCACACTTTCGCCAGGGGGGACACCTGTAAAGACCAGCGCGGGTACGAGCAGCACTACCAGCAGGACCCCGAAGAGGGTGCCGAGCAACAGCGCCGATGTGTAAATGATGCCCTGTTCCCAGAGGAAGACGGCGCTGATGCCGCGCAGGGAGGTTCCCAACGCGCGCAGGACGACTAAGCTTGTCAGCCTGCTCCGCACGCTCAGCCAGGATGCCAGCAGGTTTCCGAAAAGCGCCAGCAGGAGCGCAGCGGTGACGCCGAATGCCAGCACGCTGATCAGGTTCAAATACGTCGGGTCGTTGTAGAGCGCGGTTGCCAGCGCGTAGCGATCAGACAGAAACGCCAGGCGCAAGTTCGAAGAGGCCAGGATGTTGTGGACGTCGCCGGCGGCTGACGCGCTGGTGCGCAGCCAGACATGGTTGACCAGCAGGTTTACCCCGTTTGACCCGATATCATTGGTCAGGACGGTGGCAAATGTCTGGTAATCCGCCAGCATGCCGCCACCGGCGCTCTCATTGACGCCTGGAATGTGGTCGACGATGGCGACAACCATGTAATGCACGCGGCCGACCAGCGAGTTGAATTGAAAAGACACTCCAGGATACACAGCGAATATTGAGCCCACGTGCAGCGGCATCTCGTTCGCCATGGCTCTGTCGATAATAGCGGGAACGTAGTCATGTGCGACAGCGCTGCCGCGCAGCGAGATCAGTTGGGCCATGAGCGACGAGAGAGATCGAGTGGAATCCTGGGATGACCAGTAGGCGGTATTGGCATAAGAAGCCGGATCGACCGCGCGCAGCAGGATCGGGAGATAGGGTGGGATCTGCGAGAGGGTCGCATCTTCTTCAAAGCCGGCGGAGACGGATGTCACGCCGGGAATGCGGCTATAAAGGGCGATCTCTTGCCGCGGAGGGTAGGCGTAGGAAGTAAGCGGTATGGCGCCGCTGAAATCCGCCCCCACCTCGTAGGCAGCGATGTCGTTGGCGCGCTGCGTTTCGGATGCGGAGAAGACCAGCGTGAAGAAGGCAAAAGCGATTGCCAGCGCCAGCAGCAGGATCATGCGCAGGGATTTGCGGGGAGCGCGGCTCATCTGCGCCAGGGCCAGCAGCGACGTGGCGCCACGACCGCGCGCGGCAAGACCGGCGCCGAGTTGGAGTAGCCAGGGGAAGACGCGCAGGAGCAGCAAGATGGCGGCGAGCAGCAGGAAGAATGGTCCGATGAAGGCCAGCGGCCCGCTCAGCAGGAGTTGCGTCTGCGCGTCGAACTGCTGCTGGATCGAAGCGAAGTAGAGGGAGAGTCCGTATCCTACGAGCGCGATCAGGGCGGCGAAGAGGTCGAGATTGAGGCGGCGCCAGAGGGGATAGCGAGCCGACTGCCCGACGGTCATCAGGTTCATGCGCCCGATGCCTATGAGCGCGAAAGCCATCACGATCAAGGCTACCAGGGCCGTTACCAGCGCATAGGAACGAACACCCCACACGGCCTGCACAGGCGCGTTCATGACGACATCGAGCGCGCCCTGGTCAGCGGCGCTGAGAAACAGGTGCGCGATCAGAAGTAAGGTGAACGGCGTTATCAGCAGGCCAACGAAAAGCGCGACGATAGCGAGGCCTATACACTGCGCGAGCATTGAGATAAAGATCTGCAGCGAACTGGCCCCACGGCTGCGAAGTACGACGATAGACTCAGCCTGCCTGTCGAGCAGCAGTAGGATCATCGCTCCCACGAAGAAGAGCAGGAGGACGAATATCAGCCCGGCGAAAATGTATACGGGTATGCGGGCGGTAGAGACCTGGCTACGGAATTGTTCCAGCAGGCTTGGCTGTGTGGGGGTATGGAAGGCGGCGCCCGAGAGCGCGACACCGATTCCCGAATAGCTGAAGTTGTCGGTGATGTTGACCTGTACAGCTTTGAGGCGGCTGACCAGGTCATCGAGCTGGCTGATCGAGACGTGAGAGGGATTCAAGTAGTAGTACCAGTTGAGGAATGAGGTGCCCGTGAATACCACCTGGGCTTGAGGCTCGTTATATTGCGCCGCGATGCGATCCAAAGCTGCCAGAAAGGCCTGGTTGGAAGCCAGCGCAGTGAACAGGGTAACGGGAACCTGGTCTGACTGTGGAAGCTGTGGCAGGAAGCTCTCTCCGTGCCAGAATAGATCGTCTTGTTGAACGTGAAAGAGCCCCACGACGTGCAGCGCTAAGGCTTGATGAGTAGGTGCATACCTGGTCGTGCCGGAGGGCGCGACGAAATTCAGTTGCAACGAAATAGTATCGTTGAGTTTGACGCCGATGAGTTGCGCTGCCTCCGGCGTCAGGGCGATTTCGACATCCTTGCTGCTGGCGCGCGGTAAGCGACCTTGCAGCAGAGTGACATGGCTGAGCGCGGAGGCCATGTCGGTCGATTCGATCGTCATTTGATCCGAGGAACCGAGTGGTGGGGAGAGAAAGGTAAAGTTCGGCGTCAGCACCTCGAGGCGGGGAGGACCGCTGAGATAGGGCTTCAGATTGCTCTGGAAAGCCCTGTCAATTGTGGGAAAGTAGGTCTCAATCGTTTGATTGGAGAGTCCTGTCGAGGTGAGATGCGCGGCAAGCTCGCTATTCTCCTGTGGGGAGCTCAAGGTAGATCGCAGGCTCGCCGTTTGCAATACTTCCGAGAGCAGGGGAAGCGTACAGATCAGCGTGATGGAGGCGATCATGCCCAGCGTAATGACGAGCAGAAGCAACCAGTGCTGGCCCCATCGCTGTCTGGCCAGCGAAAGCGTGGAAGCCATCACAGCTTTCTTACTAGGATGGTTTGTCGCTTGTGACGTACTGGCCATTTTCATCTCCGCAAGACAATATTATTCGTGAAAGAGAACCCGGGCCGATCAATCGGCGGTGGCCGCGGTAAACCGGGCCCTACGGGTCCACGAATTTAGCGAATGCTCCATTTAGTTTACCATTGCCTGCCAAGCGCACCTGGCGCCGTACTTTTACGCCTCGACCGCATCTGGCTGTGGAACGTAGTAGCCCACGCCCAGTTCGTTGCGTAAGAAACGTGGGTTGGCCGGGTCGGGTTCGAGTTTGCGGCGCAGGTGGCGTATGAAGGTGCGCAGGTAAGTGTTTTCGGCGACGTATTCTGATCCCCAGACGCGCTTGAGTAATTCGCGGTGGGTCAGAACCTTGCCGGGGTTGTGCGTCAATTCGCTAAGCAGGGAATATTCGATGGGCGTCAGGTGGATTTCCTTGCCGCCTGAGCGAACCTGGCGATGCGCGAAGTCTACTATCAGGCCGTTGGGACCGCCGCTGACGTAGACAGGCCGGGTGGAATCACCGCTGCCCGCGCCACTGCGCAGGCGTTCCAGTTCGTCGGCGCGGCGCATGGCGGCTCGCATGTGGGCTAGCAGTTCTTCCATATTGAAAGGCTTCGTCAGGTAGTCGTCTGCGCCGAGGTCGAGCGCGCGGATTTTGACCGTCTCTTCATCGTGCGCCGAGAGGACGATCACATAGGCCTGGCTCCACTCGCGCAGGCGGCGCAGGAAAGCCAGGCCGTCCAACGAGGGCAGAGTCAGGTCGAGCAGGATCAGTTCCGGTTGGAAGATGGCCGCCTGATCGATGGCCTGAGCGCCGTCCTGTACAGCCTGCACCTGGTGTCCCCTGACGCGCAGTTGGTTCAGCAGAAATGCGCGCATCTGCGGGTCGTCTTCGACGCACAGTATGCGAATCTTGCGATTAGTGGTGGCCATAGATATTATATGCCTGCTGTTTGAGCTTTCTCACCTTGTGGTGTTTTACACCTCATGTTTCACCAGGCTGGCAACGCCCAGCTCGAAGGCGAAGGTTGTTCCCTCGCCGGGGATGCTGTGCAATCTGAGTGTGCTGCCGTGTGCTTCAATGATACCACGACTGATGTACAAACCCAAGCCCGTCGCCTGGCTCCAGCGAGCGCTGCCGCTCCGTTGGTGCGCGGGCTGTCCGGGGCGGTCCGGAGCGGGACGGCGCGAAGCGGCGAAGGTGCTGAAGCGAGTGAAGAGCTCCGCCTGGCGTTCGGGGGTGATGCCTGATCCCCTATCGACCACGCGCAATTCGACGCCCGATGGCTGCCCATCGGCGGAGCTGTAGATCGTCTCTGCTTCCAGCCGCACCACGTCACCTTCGGGCGCGTAGCGGAAGGCGTTGCTGAGCAGGTTCGTCAGTACACTGATGATCATTTCGTAGTCGGCCTGCACTGCCGGAACGCCAGGCGCGATCGATATCTCGAGCGTGCGGTTGGACGAAGCAATCAGGGCTTCCAGGCGTTCCTCCAGGTCCTCGAAGAGTTCGGGCAGGAGAACCGGCTCTAACTCGAGCCGCAGCGCGCCGGCCTCGACGCGCGAGGCATCCAGGAAGTGGTTAATCATATCCACCAGGCGCTCGACCTGTTCATCGGCGGCGCGTAGATACTCCATTTGCTCTTCGGCGGACCAGGTGTAGTCCTGGACCTGCAGCGCGCTCAGGTGCGCGCGGATATTGGCGAGCGGCGTCTTAAGTTCGTGGGCCATCGTCGTAAAGAAGTCTTCACGCGCGCTCTCCATAGCCTTCACCGTGGTAATATCTTGCAAGACGAGGACGACGCTGGTAAGCGAGCCATCATTTGCCCGAAGTGGGGCCGCGCTGACCAGCAGGTAGAGCGTCTGCTCGTCGCCCTGTGTGATGCGCAACTCAGCGCTGCTGTCCCTGCCCTCGTGCAGCGCCAGGTAGAGGGGTTGCTCCCTGTAGGGAAGCAGCACCCCGTTTTCGCCATAGGCCTCAAGGCCGCGCATGAGTTCTTCGATATCCGTGCCGATGATGTTTTCAGGGCCGGGTACTTCACCGGCGCTTTCGGGGAATTCTGGGCCAGGTGAGCGAATCAGCTTGAGCAGGCGGATTGCCTGGGGATTGCTGACGTTGACGCGCCGGTCGCCGGCCGAGACCAGTACGACACCGGAAGGCAGGTGCGCCAGCAGCAGCTCGAGCTTCTCGTGCTCCCGCGCCAGCTCTGCCTGCGCTTCCTCCAGGGCCTTGTTGCGCTGTGCCAGTTCGGCGGTGCGGGCGATGACCTGCGCCTCGGTCGACTCGCGCGCCGTCACCTGGTCGGTCACATCGTGGTAGACCACGACATAGGCGAAGATATTGCCCTCGTCGTCTCTGATGGGCGCCTTCGAACGGCGAATGGCATAGAGTTTGCCGTTCGCGGCGAGCATCTTGAACTCATCGACCACCGGTTCCTGGGGGAAGCGTTCGAGGCCGGCGACCATGTCCTCGATGGAGGGCGACTGATCCAGGTAGATCGCGCTGCTGCGCGCCAGGGCCTCGTGGATGGGCAGCCCGATGACGTCCTCCGACCAGCCCAGCAGCCAGCGAATAGCGTTATTGATATCCGCGACGCGCCAGCGGGCATCGTAGATGATCACCCCATCGGGGATGGCCTGCATGATGTTTTCGCGCTCGCGTACCTGCCGCCGCGCATCCTGGGTGAGCTGGTTGTTGTGTGAGAAAAGGCGCGCGTTTTGAATGGCCAGACCGACCTGCTGGGCGAATTGCTCCAGCAACTCGACCTCCTCGGCAGGCAGGCCGCGCACGCGCCGGTGGTAGACCTCGATGGTTCCGAGGATGGCTCCGCGTGAAAAGCCTTCACGCGCATCCCGCTGCGGTCCCGGCTCAAAGATTGGTACGCACAGGACCGAGCCGGGTCTGCGCGCGATGCCGTTGTCGTCAAGCAGCGGGAATTCGATCTCCGGGTGCATGTGCGTATTCGGGATAATCAGCGAGTGTCGAGTCTGGATGACGCGTCCGAGCAGAAGGTGTTCCCCGAGCTGCGGCTTCCATCCTCGCGAGCTGAGATGCAATCCCTTTTGCGCCGCGATGGAGACGCGCGGACCCTCACGATCAATCGGACCCTCACGATCAATCGGAGGGCTACGGGGGTCGCCGGCGGGGGACGGGTTTTCCAGCAGGAGGATGGCGCAGCGTGTCGAGCCTACGAGTTCCTGCACTGCCTGGAGTACACGGTCAAGCACGTGCGGAAGCGCCGCGCCCCTGGCGATGGCCGAGGAGATATAGTGGATGGCGTCAATATGTATACGCGCGCGCACTTTTTCGGTGACATCTTCGATGGTCACGAGCAGCAAGCGCCCAGGCAGGGGCGAATCGCCGGAGGCATCAGAAATCTGGCTCAGGAGGGCGCTATCTATGGATTCCCGCGCGGTCGGCACAATCGCAACGTGCCAGTAGGTGCGCCCGCGCGTCTCGAGTGAACCTTCGTAGGGCAGGTCGTCGTAGTTGTGCACTGTGCCGTCGCGATAGGCTTCGTGCAAGGGTGGCTCTATTTTTTTCAGCAGGTCCGGCGTGAGGACCTCTTGCAGCGTGTGGCCGCTCACGCGGCGCGCACGCCAGGCCGGATCGAGCAGCGCAGTGAGGTATGAATTGATGTACAATATGCGCAGCGTGATACCGTCGATGAGAGCGATACCAAGCGGTACGTGTCCAAGGATAAATGAATGAGGGGCAGATTGCTCTGGCTCCATTTTATTGCTATTTCTAGGTAGTTTCTTGAAGGAGACTTTGGTCAAATCGACCGGTTGGGTCCCCCCTTGCCACATAAGTCTACCACTATTATATCCTTTTTTCATGCATGCGGGGTGAATGATGATAGACGCGCGTCTGATGAGACGTTCTGCCAAATATTGTTGTCGGGAGTCCTTGCGGTTATGTGGTAACGCTGCTAGAATATTTTTGCGTTTTTGTTTCCAAGGTATCCAAGGTATCAGAGGTATCACTTGTATCCGTGGTATCGCTGCGAGCTGTGCATCCGGGGGGATGGTAGAGAGGCAGTTGGCCAGCCGAGATCCTTCGCTACGCTCAGGATGACATGATGAGAGGTGGCGTGGGAGAATTGGTCTGGTGAGAAACACCGGCTTATTGTATCCCATGGAGAAGGGGCTGGTTGATGTGGGATTTCGGTTGTGCCGGGAGCGGGGTTTGGGACATTTGGGACAGGGGGAATCTCGTCGGTGGATTGTGCCGGGTAGGGATGGTTGGAGGTGTTTTTAAGGTGCGAGACGCAGGTGGGTGGAGAGCCATTTTTCCTGTGCCTATCTTAATTTCAGTATAGCAGAGAGTACATAAGGCGGGATAGACGTGTGGATTTACGTGGCAAACCACCAGCAAATCCATAGCTCAGCATTTTGATGGAATAAGGCGGGATAGACAGATGGATTTACGCGGCAAACGGGTACTCATTATGGGGCTGGGATTGAACGGCTCCGGGATCGCCTCGGCGCGCTACGCGGCCTCGCAGGGCGCGATTGTGCGCGTGACGGACATGCGGAAGGCGGAGGTGCTGCAGCCCAGCATGGAGTCTGCTGGCCGGTTTGCCCATCGAGTATGTGCTGGGGCAGCACCGCGAGGAAGATTTTCGCTGGGCGGACGTGGTGATGCCGGTGCCGATCATCAGGAACTCTTCCCCATACCTGCGCATCGCGCGGGAGCATGGCGCGACGATCGTGCAGGAGATCGCGCTATTCTTCCAGGCCTGCCCCGGCCGTATCATCGGTGTGACCGGCACGCGCGGGAAGACCACCACGACCACGCTGATTTACGAGATGATACGCGCGAGCGGACAACCTGCCGTGATTGGCGGCAACGTGTCAGGCGTCGAGACGCTCTCCTTGCTGCCGATGATTACACCTGAGACGCAGGTGGTGCTGGAACTGTCTTGCTGGCAGTTGGACTGGCTCGCGCCATTCGCGTTGAGTCCGGCGATAGCGGTCATGACCAATATCTATCCCGATCACCTCGATACCTATGACAGCATGGAAGATTACATCGAGGCGAAGGCCAATATTTTCTTGCACCAGCGCGCGGAAGACCTGTCTGTCTTCAACTACGACAATTCGGTCACGCGCGGCCTGGGCGAGCGCTCGCCTTCGCGTACATGGTATACGAGCCTGGAGATGGGGGGCAGCTTCGAACGCGGCTCATCGCAGGTCGTGCCATTCGAGTTCATGGAAACGCCTTTGCGCGGGGAGCATAACCGCGAGAACATCCTGCTGGCAGCGACGACCGCGTGGCTGCTGGGCATCCCTGACGAGGTGATCGACGCGACGGTGCGTGGCTTTCACGGTGTTGCGCATCGCCTGCAAGAGGTGTCGGTTATCAATGGGGTGCGCTACATCAACGATAGCGCCAGCACGATGCCGGTGGCCGGGCAGGTCGCGCTGCGCTCTTTTGATGGGCCGATTGTGCTGGTAGCCGGCGGCAACACGAAGCACCTGCCGCAGGGGGATTGGCCGAGACTGATTGCGCAGCGCTGCCGCGACGTGATCCTGCTGCGCGGGACGGGTACCGATGAACTGCTGCCGCTCTTGAGTGAGGAGGTGGCAGCGCAGGGGGTGCCGGACCCTGTGCGGGGAGTGTTTAATGACTTTGCCGCCGCGATGGATTATGCCGTCTCGCTCACCCGTCCTGGAGATACCTTGCTCTTTTCGCCGGGATGCACAAGCTTCGGCATGTTCTTGAACGAGTTCGACCGCGGAAACAAATTCGTCGCTTACGTACGCAGCCTCGAGGCGCCTGGTTAAGGCAAGCGAGCGGTACTATTCCCCCAAAAATCCTATATGATCGCGCTCGAATGCATCGATTATGTATACTACGTTCGGGATAAATTGCGTACTCAGGGGGAAGTATGATTTCTAGCCTGCGTCGTGGGGAACACCGGGGCAAAGCGCTCGTCTGTCTGAACACAGCACTCATTTGCCTGTTGTTTCTTTTGTCTGCCTGTGGCAATGCCAGCCATTCTGCGAGTTCGAAGCAATTGCAGGATGGGCCATCGGTGAGTGGCGCAAGCGGCAAACTACAGCCGATCCAACTCGTGCCACATAGTACAAACCAGCCCCGGTCGCCTGGCGCAAAGCAGACCTCTACTGAGACGAGCGGAACATACAATCCAGGTGTGCATAACTCGGGCAGCGGCTCGATTCCGGCGGCATTTCCGCGATATTTCAGCTTTGGCCTGATGAACCCGCCGGCGACGGCTTCTGCGCTCGATGAGATGCGCAGCGAAAATGGGGCGGCTTTCGCGTTTCGCTACCAGTATTTGACGGGCGGGGTCAATACCAACAGCGGCTGGGAAACGTGGCAGTCGCCCAGAGGACAGTTCGCAACGTATTATATGCAGGAGAGCGAGCAGCACGGCTATATCCCCACTTTCGTCTACTATGAAATCTGCCTGTCGAGCGGGCCGCATCCTTCGAACTACTGCGGTGGGCATAATATCGACCAGGACACAGCGAACCTGGATAATCCGTCCACTATGAACGCCTACTATGGGAACTGGGTGTTGATGTTGCAGAAGATCGGCAGCTTTGGCAAGCCGGTGTTGATTATCGTCGAGCCGGACCTGTGGGGCTTCCTGCAAAATGCCACGCACGGGTCGGATAGTGCCGCAGGTGTGCCGGCCAGTGTCAACTCGTCCGGTTTCGCCGATGCCGCCGGGTTCCCCGATACGGCGCAGGGCTTCGCCTGGGCACTGCTGCACATGCGTGACAAATACGCGCGCAACGCCATCCTGGCCCTGCACGCCTCGACGTGGGCGTCGGGGAACGATATCGCGACCAGCACCAGCGCGGACCTGGACGTGGCGGGCATGGCGCGCGGCGAGGCGAATTTCCTCAATAGCGCGGGCCTGATTGGCAATCCTGCGGGTGTATCAAGCTTCGATGCGGTCTCTAGCGACGTGGCGGATTTCGACTCGGGACAGCCCGGTGGCCGCTCCTGGTGGGACCGCTACAATATCACCTTCCCCAACTTCGCGCGCTACCTCACCTTCATCGGTGACATCAGCCAGTTTACGCACCGGCGCATCGTGATGTGGCAGGTGCCGATAGGCAACCAGTATTTCGAAACGATGAATGATACCCCCGGCCACTACCAGGACAACCGCGCCGAGTACATCCTGAACAACGTCCCCAGTTTCGCGGCTGCAGGCGTCATCGCCGTGCTGTTCGGCCCGGGCAACGGCGGCACAATGAACATCGATGCCATGCATGACGGCGTTACCAATTCAGCGCCGATCAGTAGCTATGAATGCAACAATTGCAACAACCACGTCAGCATCTACCCGGACGATGACGGGGGCTATTTGCGCATCTTCGTCGGTCTGTACATGAAGAATCCCGTCCCAATCTCGTGACTACTCTCCACACCTGAACGGAAGGCACCCGCAAGGGGCAATACCGCTTAAATAAGTGGAAGAGGAGCTTCGTATCTGACATACTAAGAAAAAAGCATCATCTGGTATGTCGAAAGGAGACTCCTCATGCCCTTTAGCATAACGCAGTTGCCCAGCGCTGACAAACTCTGTCAGCGCCTCATCGTGGCCGATCTTGGAACAGATTTTATCCCCGCCAGCGCATCGAGCACCTCACCGAGAGCTGTTGTGGCCAGGTCACGCGGGTGCGCAAGCTGACGCTGGTGCTGGTGGTCTGCGTGCTGATCTGCTGGCATCTGTATCTGCGCCACAGTCTGGGCGCGGTCTTTCTCAAGCTCAGTAGTGCTGAGCGCTGGCTGAGCGAGGACGAGCCCGAGGCGCTGCCCACGCGCGCGGCCTGGACCTATCGGCGCAAACAACTCGGCGTGCGCCTGCTGCGCACGCCGGTCGAGCAATTGTGTGTGCCGCTGGCCAGCGCCGATACGCCCGGCGCCTTTGCCTTTGGCTTGCGGCTGATGGCCATCGATGGCACGCTGGAAGATGTCACGATACCCCCGCCAATGCCGCGCTACTTTGGGCGCCTCTCTGAGGGCCAGACGCAGCAGTCCTTACCCGCAACTGCGCTGCGTCTACCTGGTCGAAGCCGGCACCCATGCCATTGTCAAAGTCATCGTCGCTCCCTGCCAGGCCTCCGAAGCTTGCCTGGCACGCGGCTTGCTGCCTGCCCTCCAACCGGGTATGCTCGTGCTGATCGATCGCGGCTTTCATCTCGGGCGTCCTTGTTGGAGGCCATCCGCGCACGGGGCGCCGAGTGCTGGGTCGGCTGCCCCAAGGCGTCTTTACTCACAAAGAGCAGGTGCTGCCCGATGGCAGCTACCTGACCACGCTGGATCCCCGCAGACTGCCAGGGCTTGTCAGGCTCCGCTGCAGGTGCGCATCATTGAATACCTCATTGACCCTCCGGTGGCGAGCAACTGGAGCAGGTCACGCCCTCGCGCCTGCATAGCCACCGTGCGGCCACCCATCCCGCAGGTGCGCCAGGTCCATCGGCTCCTCACCACCCTGCTCGTGCCCGAGCAGGCGCCCGCCAAGGCGCTGTGTCTGTGCTATCACGAACGCTGGGAAGTTGAAGAGACCATCGACGAGACCAGAAATCAGCAACGCCTCAGCCAGCAGCCCCTGCGCAGTCGTTCGCCCAAGCTGGTCTTGCAGGAATTCTACGCCTTGCTCGCTTTCCCATTATGCCGTCCGCTCGCTGATGCGTGCAAGCCGCCCAGAGCACCGTGCCTGGATCCCGATCACATCAGTTTTACCGGGGCCATCCAGGTACTGGGTCAGGCCATCCTCCAGAGTGCCTCTCCATTCCCCCGCAGTTGGCCGTCCGCGCTCCTCAAGCGCGTGGCTGCCGCTTGACCTCGCCTGGAGCAAGTGGTGGCTCCCCGGCGGCTGCGCTTCAATTGTCGCGTCGTCAAACACATCTGTACGCGCTTCCGGCACAAACGTCCCGAGCATCAAACTCACCTTCAAACACACTTCCTTTGCTGACATCTTGCTTATTTAAGCGGTATTGCCCGCAAGGGGCCCCGCCTCCCATCCCAACTACCCCTGCCTCTACCTTCATCAAGTGGCCTTTCACAAACCCTTCCTGTGTGAGCTTCTCGGGCCAGACCCAGGTTTTTTGCGGCGCGTAAGACTAGAAGTCTGAGGTTATATAAAGGAAAAGGAATCTGAATGTTAAATTGGGCTTCCGGCTTGACGAAGGAGGCGTCGGATGAGTAGACTAACAAGTGGTAGGGAGTGGCGAGCGTGAGAACGTACCTTAATAACGGGTACAGAAGTGAACAATGATGTTACCGCTGCCCCCTATAAGGAGAGTGATAGCGCTATGACGATGATGATGAGTCGCAAAGCCCTCGAGGAGTATGGGCTTTCAAACCTGGGGAATATATACTGGAACCTGTCTCCTGCCGTGCTGGTGGAGCACGCGCTGGCTCGCAAAGAAGGGATGTTAGCCGCGAATGGCGCATTTGCCGCCACGACGGGGACACACACAGGGCGTTCTCCAAAGGATAAGTATATAGTATCGAACGAGGAGTATGCCTCGAAAATCTGGTGGGGTGAGAATAATCACCCGATGTCGCCGGAGACGTTTGAGAATGTACGCCGAAGCCTGGCAGCGTATTTGCAAGGGCGCGACGTGTATGTGCTGGATGCGGCGGCAGGGGCCGATCCACACTATCGCATGCCGATTCAGGTCATCACCGAGCTGGCCTGGCATAGCCTGTTCGCGCATCAACTGTTCCTGCGCAGCGAACGAAAGCGACCTGACCAGCGAGCGGCCTGGCTTCACCATCCTGTGTGTCCCCAATTTCCACACCGATCCGCGCCTGGACGATACGCGTTCGGATGTGGCGGTCATCATCGACTTCGAGGAGCGACTGGTGTTGATCGCCGGAACGCAGTATGCAGGCGAGATGAAGAAGTCGATTTTTACGGTGCTGAACTTCATCCTGCCGGCTGAGGGTGTGCTGCCCATGCACTGTTCGGCCAATGTCGGCCCGCAGGATGACGTGGCGCTGTTCTTCGGTCTGTCGGGCACGGGCAAAACGAGCCTATCAGCCGATCCGAGCCGCCGCCTGATCGGCGACGACGAGCACGGTTGGGGCGATAACGGTGTCTTCAACTTCGAGGGCGGGTGTTACGCCAAGTGCATCAACCTCTCGCAGAAGTATGAGCCGCAGATCTGGAACGCGATACGTTTCGGCGCGGTCTACGAGAACGTGGTGCTTGATCCCAAGACGCGCGAACCCGATTACGCCGATGACTCACTGACGGAGAATACGCGCGCAGCCTACCCGGTCGAGTTTATCGATGATGTGATCGAGTCGGGCATGGGTGGGCAGCCGAGAGCCGTCGTATTCCTCACGGCGGATTCGTTTGGCGTACTGCCACCTATCTCGAAGCTGACGACCGAGCAGGTGATGTACTACTTCCTCTCCGGCTATACGAGCAAGCTGGCAGGCACCGAGGCGGGTGTGACGACGCCACAGGCTACGTTCAGCTCGTGCTTCGGCGCGGCCTTCCTACCGCTGCGCCCCGGTGAGTATGCCAACCTGCTGCGCGAGCGCATCGAGAAGCACAACGTGCGCTGCTACCTGATCAATACCGGCTGGACGGGCGGTCCTTACGGTACCGGCGAGCGCATCAACATCAACTACACGCGCGCGATGGTACGGACTGTGATAGCAGGGGAGCTAGATCACGTCGAGACGACGACCGATCCCATCTTTGGCCTGCATATACCGACGATTTGTCCCGATGTGCCGGTCAAGATGCTCAATCCCCGCAATACCTGGGCCGACAAGAATGCATATGACCGGCAGGCGGCTGAACTTGCCGAACGCTTCAAGCAGAACTTCAAGCAGTTCACACTGGTCGGCGACGACGTGAGAAGCGCGGGGCCGAGATAGGTTTATACGTAGCATATGAAAGCGATCAAACAGGCTTCCGAAGCCTGTTTGATCGCTTTCATATGCTTCGTATCGACGTGTATTCTATTAAAATCATCAAATATCTTAGCGAAAGGGCTTTTCAATTGCCAATTGATACGGTACAATAGGGCAAATATTGTTCGAGGTATAGCACTGATGCCGCTCCATGATAGTGTTTATTAGTCTGAGTGAGTTACATCAATTTAATATGATTGGCTGTGATATAGTGTGGAATTCATAAACCTGAGGATATGTATGGATACACGAGTAGGACAAAAATTCGGTAATTTTTCCCTGGTCCGGCATCTCGGCAGGGGAGGGTATGCCGATGTTTATTTGGGTGAACATATACATTTAAAAAATCACTTCGCGGCTATTAAGATATTTGATCCAATCCAAACGAAAGATGAAGATGAAACTCATTATGAAAAAGAGGCTTTTCGAACTGAAGCCCAAAGACTTGTGCAATTGATCCATCCTAATATAGTTCGTGTCTGGGATTATGACATCAAGGAAGGTACACCATTTTTAGTCATGGAGTATGCTCCTAATGGATCACTTCGAAATCATCACATCAAAGGCTCCCGTTTATCACTTGGAACGATTGTCCATTATGTAAATCAAATTGCATCTGCTTTACAATATATCCATGATAATAAGCTTATCCATAGAGATATTAAGCAGGCCAATATGTTACTTGGACTAAACAATACTGTTCTGCTCAGTGATATTGGAATAGCTGTCGTTGCACATAGGGAAACATCACGTAGTCCCCAGATTGCACGGGGAACTCCCCCTTATATGGCTCCTGAGCAATGGGATAGGCAAGCTTTGCCTGCAAGTGATCAGTATTCGTTAGGAATTGTAGTTTATGAATGGATTTGTGGCTTTCGACCTTTTATAGGCTCAGAAGAAGTGCTCGAATATCAACATAAACATGTGACTCCCCCATCCCTACGTAAACAACTTCCTTCCTTGTCTCCAAGCATAGAGGAAGTTGTTATGACATCACTTGCCAAGGATGCTCGGCATCGCTTCGCTAGTATAGTTGCTTTTGCAAATGCCTTGGAACAAGCTTGTTTACTTGTATCCCCTATTGATCTATCAGCACTGGTCAAAGAAAGTGATCCAAAGCCTGTTCCTTCAAAAAATACACCTGCTTCAGCAAATGATCTAATTGATGTAAAGCAAGTACAAGAGATTCTTACTAATGCTTTACCCAGCCCTATAATTCCGGCGTTGGGAGATGAAGTTGGAGAGGGCAAGTATAGACCTAGTCAGGGGTCTGAAGCTTTCAGTGCTTCCCTAATAGCTTCTCCAACACTAGATCAAGCTCAAGTATTAGAGAAAGAGCCTAATGTAAGCAATCAAGGAGGCACAAGCTTAAACTTATCTCCATTAGGTGGTGAAGCTGGTATCACGGGAGGTGCAGTTAAGATCGATCATAATGATGATTTGTTGGTGCCTCCGCCCACATTAAAGCCCGCGGAAAATGGCGCTGTGTCTCCATCTTCTACTCCAGATAGCGCTGAAGAAAAGCCGGACGTTGGCGGGACGGGCCGAACACAGACGCCGCCAGCGATACGTGACGTTGAGTCCGCCATTCTCATATATCCAGCTCAGAGATCTCGCGCGAAGTCTACCGGGAAGTTGCCGGCTGTGCCACCTGATGAGGATGCCACCTCGGTTCCGAAGCAGGTGAAGAATGGCAATACGGGCAAGATGCGCGCGGCGATGGCCGCAGGTGCTGGGGCGGGGGCTGGCGCGGCGGCATTCGCCTCCGCGCAAACGACGGCTGCACCGAGTGGAACGCCGCCGGGTGGCGCGAATGCTGGCGCTCCAGGGGGTGGTGTCCCGCCCAGGCGGAGGTCGCGGCGCTGGCTGACGCTCCTGCTGATCCTGCTGACGATCCTGCTGCTGGTCGGGATTGCCTTTGCCTCGCCAGGGGGACAGCAGATCATCAATCATATTATTCCCTCCACTACTACCGCCACAGTGACGATTACGCCGAAGAGCCAGCCCTGGCTAACGATTTTTTCATCACTGCTGTTATAACAACGCCCGATGCAAGCGCGCGCGAGGTGCAAGTGCGCATTATCTCGACTACTCTCCAGAATCAAACCGGCTCGGCAGGGGCCACGGGCCCGTTAGGAGGGCGTGAGGCAGCAGGCCCTTTGTTGTTTGTTAATACCGGAGGGCAGAGCGTGACCATCTCGGGAGGTACTCTACGAGGAAACAGTGGCGTGCCGATCGCTTTCGGCGGCCCACTTACTATCCCCATCGGTTCGATAACTGTCACAGGAACCGCTGTAAATGAAGGCGTAAGCGGGGATATTCCAGCATTTGATATTTTCGGTTCATGCTGCGGAAGTCGTAATATCCTGGTAAGAAATACTGCCGCCTTTAGCGGCGGAGTTGACCCTAAGCCCAATTCGGTTATCACTCAGAACGATATCAATAGAGCTTTCAGTAACCTGATAGCGGCAGCTCAATCGATGGTGCCGGGTAAGTTGAAGGGGCAGGTGAAGGCGAACGAGGAAGTGGCGCCCAATTCCCTCATCTGCAAGGCTAATGCGACTCCCAATCATAAAGTGGGGGATGTTGCGCCAAAGGTGACGGTAACGGGGACGGCGACCTGCAGCGAGGAGGTCTTTGATTACAAGGGGGCATTAAGTCAGGCCGATGCTGCCTTACGAATGCAGGCAGCGAGCGATGCAAACCTGATGGGCTATGTGCCGGTCGGGATCACCGCCGGGATCACGAATATCGTGAAGGTGAAAGGCAGCACCACCACCTTGCAGGTGGAGGTGCACGCCAATGGTGTGTGGGAGTACGATTTTACCCCGACGATCCAGCAGGAGTTGAAACTCGCGATCGCCGGCAAGCTGGAGAGCGATGCGCTGAACTACGTGAAGGCCCAGCCGGGCGTACTCAACGCGACGATCGTGCTCCCTCAGTGGGAGTGTACTGCCCGTGTGTTCTACAGATCAATGCATGGAGATTACGCTCGTCATCAAGGGTGTTGCAGGGCCTACCGGCACGCCAACATTGACTCCGAGCAGCCCGACGCCAACGACCAGTCCTGGCCCTCCATCGCCAACGCCGCAAAATGGGTGAGGTGGGATTTGAACGGAGTAGTGCTGTCTAAACTACGCCGGAAGGCCGTTTATTTAGGATGCAGGTTCGGGGGTATGAAACAGTTGTGGGTAAATAACATTCGGCGCTCTATGAGCGAGATGCGGCCCGCTGGGCCCAGGGCAAATTGTAGCGACGCGAGTCATCGATGGGCCAGCGTGGAGGTTGATAGATTGGCCAGAGGGGGAGCACGGGTCAACAGACGGGCCGATAAATCGGCGGTGGGCGCGGTAAACCGGCCCCTACTCTTCGCTGATGTTCCTTTTCCTACCACTTTTCATACGCTTTGCAGGTTCAGTTCCCCTTGCGCTTTCTGCCGTATCGTGTAAAATAGGTTCAATAGCACATATACTCCATACAATGCCAAAACCAGGGATAAAAGGGGAATTAAAGCGATGAGACAGGGTGACGGCACTGACCTGCTGGGTGCGAATGATCCCCGCAGCGAATCTATTGGTATTATCCGCGTAGATCCCACCGATCAGAGAAAAGATGTCCTGACGGCAATCCTTGCGCAGGAGGAGTTGCAGCGCAGGCAGATTGCGGTGGTTTTGCATGAGCAAAACAAGGCTTTCCTGCACCCGGTTGATTTTGATGGATTGAAAGATATGCGGCGGAATGGCTTGAAGGCGGAGGTGGTGTTCGTGGCTCGCAGCGGGTCTGGTCCGGCGGAGTTTGCTCGCCAGCGCCGGTTTGCTGTGTATCCCTCGCTCGAGAGCTTTGCCAACTCGTTGCGAGATGAGGCGCCTGAGCGTGAGATCAGAAGAGGGTGGCTCGGGCGAAAACGGAGGTCTGCTCCACTTGCTGCTGCTGACAATGGAACGAGAGCTGCTCCTGCTACTGACGAAATGGATATGAGGCGTCCACTACCTATTTTGCCCTCCACCTCCGTTTCCCCGGCTGAGTTCTCGCCGGCGCGAGGAGATATGGAGGGTGACGATGATGAGGAAGATATTCCAACGCTAGGCGGCTTCCGCGGATGCCGCTGCCGGTGTCGCCGGGGGCGCTGGAGCGATCTGGGCGGGGGCCTCGGAAGCGAATCTGCTCGGGCAGGACGAGGATTTGTTAGCGCCTCCTCCTCCTTTGAAGCCGGCGGCAAATGGCGCTGTGTCTCCATCTTCTACTCCAGATAGCGCTGAAGAGAAGCCGGAAGTGGGAGGGGCAGGCCGAACACAGACACCCCCAGTGATACGCGCCGTTGAGCCTGCCATTATTACGTATCCCGCTCAGAGATCGCGCGCGAAGTCTACAGGGAAGTTGCCGGCTGTGCCACCTGGTGAGGATAACGCCTCGGCCCCGCAGCAGGTGAAGAATGGCAATACGGGCAAGATGCGCGCGGCGATGGCCGCAGGTGCTGGAGCAGTGGTCGGCGCGGCGGCATTCGCCTCAGCGCAGGCTCCGGCCGCACCGAGTGGAACGCCGCCGGGCGGCGCGAATGCCGGTGCTCCAGGTGGTGGCATTCCACCCCGGCGGAGGTCGCGGCGCTGGCTGGCGCTCCTGCTGATCCTGCTGACTATCCTGCTGCTGGTCGGGATTGCCTTCGCCTCGCCGGGGGGACAACAGATCATCAACAATATTAATCCCTCTACCACGACCGCCAAGGTGACGATTACGCCGAAGAGCCAGCCCCTGGCTAATGATTTTTACATCACTGCTGTTATAACAACGCCCACGCCAGGCGCGCGCGAGGTGCAGGCGCGCATTATCTCGACGACTTTCAAGAATCAAACAGGCTCGGCAGGGGCCACGGGCTCATTAGGAGGGCGAAACGCAACGGGTCCTTTGTTGTTTATTAATACCGGGGGGCAGAGCGTGACCATCTCGGGAGGAACTCTACGAGGAAACAGTGGCGTGCCGATCGCTTTCGGCGGCCCACTGACTATCCCCATCGGTTCGATAACTGTCACAGGAACCGCGGTAAATGAAGGCGTAAGCGGGGATATTCCAGCATTTGATATTTTTGGTTCATGCTGCGGAAGTAGTAATATCCTGGTAAGAAATACGGCCGCATTTAGCGGCGGAGTTGACCCGAAGCCCAATTCGGTTATCACTCAGAACGACATCAATAAGGCCTTCAATAACCTGATAGCGGCAGCTCAATCGATGGCGCCGGGTAAGTTGAAGGGGCAGGTGAAGGCGAACGAGGAAGTGGCGCCCAATTCCCTCAACTGCAAGGCTAATGCGACCCCCAATCATAAAGTGGGAGATGTTGCGCCAAAGGTGACGGTAACGGGGACGGCGACCTGCAGCGAGGAGGTCTTTGATCGTGACGGGGCGAAAATGCAAGCCGATGCTGCCTTGCGAATGCAGGCAGCGAGCGATAAAAACCTGATGGGCTATGTGCCGGTAGGGATTATCACCGGGATCACGAATATCGTGAAGGTGAAAGGCAGCACCACCACTCTGCGGGTGACGGTCCACGCCGCTGGTGTGTGGGAGTACGATTTTACCACTATGATCCAGCAGGAGTTGAAACTCGCGATCGCCGGCAAGCCTGAGAGCGATGCGCTGAACTACGTGAAGGCCCAGCCGGGAGTGCTCAACGCGACGATCGTGCTCTCCAGTGGTAGTATACTGCCAATGTGTACAACTGACCCTGCTAACCCCACTGACAAATGCAAGGAGATTACGATTATAATAAATCCTGTGGCAGGACCTACCGGCACGCCAACATTGACTCCGAGCAGCCCGACGACAACGACCAGTCCTGGTCCCCCATCGCCAACGCCGCAAAATGGGCAGGGTGGAAGTTAGGGAAGGGAAAAGTTGTAGATGCAGACCTTAGAGGGTACGCAGCTTGGTAATTATGATGTGATACGGCGCATTCGCATGGGCGGGATGGGGGCAGTTTATGAGGGTAGACAGCGCACCGCCTTTGGCCGCCAGGTGGCAATCAAGGTGATTCTTGGAAACTACGCCAACGATCGCGATATGCGACGCCGCTTCGCGCGCGAGGCTCGTACCATCGCGCAGCTTCGCCACCCGCATATCCTGCCCTTGATTGAGTTCGGCGACGAGCGCGGGCTGCTTTACCTGGTCATGCCCTTTATCGAAGGTGGTACCCTCACCAGTTTTCTGCGCCGCGAGCTGCCCGATCAGAAGGATATCTCCACGATCTTCCTGCAACTGCTGGAAGCGGTTGAGTATGCGCACGAAGAAGGCCTGATTCACCGCGATATAAAATCGTCCAACGTGCTGCTCGATGCGCGGCGCGGTGGCAAGCCGTACGCGTACCTGGCCGATTTCGGGCTGGTGCGCACCTCGCAGAACCTGGAACTGGAAGAGGCGGGCAAGCCGATCCCGCTTGACCAGGTGCCGGGCACGCCGCATTATATGGCACCAGAGCAGACGCGCGGCATCGTCACGCAGGCGAGCGATATTTATGCCCTGGGAGTACTGCTTTACCAGATGCTGACAGGCGAGCTTCCCTATGATGACCAGGACGACGTGGAGGTCGTCAAGATGCACCTCTATTCGCCCGTGCCATCACCCTGCGAGATCGATGCATCGATCCCGGCCGAACTGGGTGAAGTCGTACAGAGGGCGATGGCCAAGCGTCCCGAGGAGCGTTTTGGCAGCGTCGCTGAGATGCGGCAGGCGTTCCTGGCGGCGATTGAGGGTCCCGCAGCCCATATTACCGAGGATGACCCCGAAATAGATGTGCTGGCATCTCATCCATTGCTGCCTCCGCAGGCGCAGCCGCCTCAGCGACGAAGAAGGTCACTGCCGGAGTTGCCACAACTTCCGCGGGAACGACCACGGGGTCCAAGAGTTGCCCCCCGACTACGGCAACCGGCTCGACCGGCCATGCGGCCATCTGTCCCGCTATCGCAAATCGAATTGCCGCAGGAGACGCTTGCTGCCGCGCCTGAACTGGCGGCAGTACCGCGGAGGCGTATAGCGGCCCCGGCGCCTCGATCTTCTCGCGCCTCATTCAAGCCTCCCCCGCTGCGCAGGCGCCGGTGGCTTCCGCTGTTCGTTTCAGTAGCGACGCTCGTTCCTCTCCTGCTGATTCTGCTGCTTGTGCTCCCGCGCGCTTTCGGGGTGTACCTCTTCCCGTCCGGCTTCCCCGTGGTTGGTGGACCGCCGGTAGCTACGATCTCGGTCACTTTGAAAAGTCAGACCATCGCCAATAAATATCTGCTGATGGCGTCACCCGCCGTTGCAGTGCCAGATGTCACCACGCGCGCCTTGCCGGATCGCCTCTCCTCGGTCGGAGTCAGCAGCAGCAGGGGGGTGACGACAACGGGGACGCAGAGCATTGCCGGAAAGCAGGCATTCGGTTCGGTGCTGTTCGATAACAGAAGCCGTAAGAGCTTGTTCGAGCAGCAGGGGAGTCGCTTCACAGCGAGTAACGGGGTGATGGTGATACTCTCGCAGTCGGTGACGATTCCCCCGAGGAAAGAAGGCAATGATGGTACAATTAGCGCGCCTGCCATGGCCGCGCAGCCGGGTGACAGCGGAAATATACCCGCGAATACCCTATCTACGACGTGCTGCAGCAACCAGGGGGTGGTAATCGTCAGCAATCCGCAGGCTTTCAGCGGAGGTGTTGATGGGCGTGTTGTGCATGTTGTGGCGCAGGCCGATCTTGACGGCGTACGCAACGCGCTGAGTCCAGGCTTGCAGAACCAGGCGCTGCAACAACTCCAGAAGCAGCTCAAGGCAGGCGAAGTGGAGGCCGGTCAGCCATCGATCGCTACGCAGGTTTCGTCGGATGTGCCCGTGGGGGCGCAGGCGAATACAGTCAATGTGCAGATGAGTCTCACGGCGACGGTGATGGTCTACAACGCGGAGACGGCTCGCCATCTCACGGAAGAGCTCGTGATCCGGCAGGCCGCACAGCAGTTAGGAAACATTTACCAGCTCAAGAATACGTTAAACGTTGCAACGCCGGTGATCACCTCGCAAGAGAAGCAGGGAGTGATCTTTCTCAGCGTCTCGGCGAGCGGCCTGTGGATCTATCACGTGGCACAGCAACAGGTCGATCAATGGCGGAAATCGATTTTGGGTGCAACCCCGCAACTGGCGCAGAACTACATCTCCTCGCAGGCGGGTGTTAACAGTGTCAAGATTCAGCTTCCCTTTGGCACGGATCACCTGCCCGCAACGCTCGACCAGATTTTGGTTGTGCTGGTGAACGTGTAGGAAATCTTTACTTCAACATGTCAGGCCTGATAGTGTTGTCAGGGCTATCAGACTGGCTGATAATTCAGATTGAAGATTTGATGCGGACAAGTTCCCAGGGCGGCGCAAGCGCCCCCACCACCCGTCCACGCCACTCCCGCCCCTACCGGCGCGATGTCCGTCTTTATTTGTTATTCTCCATGATCGGCGGTGGGCGTGGTGAACCGGCCCCTACTTTTCGTTGGGCAGGACGGGAAATGGCAGACTGGCCGATAATGCTGATTAACGAAATAATGTGGACAGAAGAGCATCCATGGGACTGGCCGATAAATCGGCGGTGCGCGCGATAAATCGGCGCCTACTCTGGCTTGGCGGCCGTAGGCGCAATCAATGGGGTCCTACCGATGGCCGGATCAATTGGTTAATCTGCATAATCTGCGATGGGCGCGGTGAACCGGCCCCTACTCTTGCCTGACGGGTTTCTGTCTGCAACTTTTTCTTACACTCTTGGGGGGCTCAGAGGTCCGCCACGGCGGGAATCACCTCCCGACCAATTATTTCAAGCGGCTCGATGCGGTACACGTGCGGGACCACACCCAGGACCGTCTGAATCCCCATGGAGGAGAGCCAGCGCAGTTGGCCGATGAGATCGCCCACTTTGGAGCCATCCTCCCCCACGTCGAAGGCGAACATGCAGGTCTTCTCAATCGCATTGTAATCGCGGTTCTCAGCCTGACAATGCCGGCGAAGAACCTCCAGTTTCTGCGGGATCTGTGGTCCGGGTTGCAGGTTGCAGGCGTCGGCGTAGCGCGCGACCAGGCGCAAGGTCTTTTGCTCCCCACTGCCGGCAATTAGAATCGGCGGATGGGGCCGGCTGAGGCTCTGTGGCAGGTTGAGCGGGCGCTCGACGCGGTAGTGCTTGCCCTCGAACGGACGCCCATCGCCCTGTTCGCCCTGCCATAATTGCAGGCAGATCTGGAGCATTTCCTCCAGCATTTCGTAGCGCTCGTGCAGGGGCGGGAAAGGCAGACCCGACCCGCGCGCCTCCTCCTCGTAGTCGCCGGCTCCAATGCCGAGCCAGGCGCGACCGCCAGAAAGCACATCCAGGGTGGTCACGCTCTTGGCCAGCAAGACCGGCTGCCAGTAGGGGGCGGCCGTCGCCATGGCAATAGGCTTGATGCGGCTGGTATGGGCAGCCAGGTACGCCAGCGTCGGATAGCATGAGAGCACCTCGCGCTCCGGGCCACCGAGATAGTGGGATTGCCAAACGTGGTCACTAACGCTGATGCGATCAAAGCCCCACGCGTCGGCCGCCTGCGCGATCTTGACCAGGGTTGGGGCAAGCTGACTTGCTCCTCCCGGCCAGGTAAAATCATAGATGTGCAGCCCCAATTTCATATAGCAAGTTCTCCTTACTAATACTGATTGAAGAGTTGATGCGGACACTTCCCAGGGCGGCGCAAGCGCCCCCACCACCCATCCACGCCACTCCCGCCCCTACAAAGCTGTCCACACTTATTCGTTAATGTGCAATAATTGGCATTACGCTTCGCCGTGATCCAACAGGTCGAGGACGGCGGCGAACCACTCAAGACCAGCAAGGGAATTCGGAGTGAGCCAGAGCTGGACATGCTCCAGACCCTCTCGCGCGTAGCCACGGAGCATCTCGGCGATCTCGCCGGGTGAAGTCGCCCCCGGCTGTTCACCCTGTGCCGGCGAGCGCTGCCTGCTCTGGGTTTGCGCAATGGGGAGGTTGATCACGATGGAGGCGCTGCGGCCAAGCGTGGCGGGATTACGCCCGATCTCGACGCAGGCGGCATCTGCTGACGCATGCAGCGGGATGATGTCCTCGGGCCGGCGCATCGGCCCTTCGGCATTCAAGAGGTCGGCGTAGGTGGCAGCGAGGCGTAACATGCGTGGACCCTTCGCACCGATCAAGATCGGCGGTCCGCCAGCTCGGGGACCTCGTGGCCGCAACTCACAGCCTCGTGCCTGGTAGTACTTGCCGTCGAAGTCGACCTGTCCGGTGCGAAGCAGCGGCACGATGATCTTGAGCGCCTCCTCAAAGCGGTCAACACGGTGGTCGTGGGGTGTGCCGAAGGCACGGTCCTCAGGTCCATTCCAGCCGGCACCCAGCCCCAGGATCAGGCGTCCAGCGCTGATCTCGTCGACCGTGTCGGCCATTTTGGCGAGGAGCGCCGGGCTGCGGAAAGCCGTGCAAGCGACCAGCGGGCCTAAAGCCACCCGGCTGGTCACGGCAGCCAGTGCTGAAAGCACCGACCAGCACTCCCAGATCCCATGGGTCTGCTCCTGCCATGTGAGGAGGAGATGATCCGGTACCCAGAGCGAGTCAAAGCCGAGCATCTCCGCCCGCATGGCAAAGGCGAGGAGGTCTGCCCAACTCGCGGTCTTGCCAGCCATGGTACCTTCGACGGTCGGCAGGTTGATGCCAATTTTGAGTGGGCGCAGGTTCCGCGACACTCTATCCGATGTTGTCTCTGCGGACTGCTTATGATCGGTCATGACCATCCTCCTTCTGCGTTAACTATCGCATAGAATCGGCCATGTCCTGCTCTCGGGCGGGCGTCGCCCGAGAGACGAGCACGCCCGAAGCCAGACCGAGCGCCAGAGCGATCGCCATCACGATGAGGGAGCCGGTGAGTGAGGGCTTGTTGGTCATCAGGAAGACGATGCCCAGCAGCAACACAGTCACAGTCTCGAGCGCGGTCAAGAGGACGGGATCGTGGGTGCGCCGCTCAAGCGAGCGGGGCAGTGGACCATCGGGTGCCTCCTGTGCCAGGCGGTCGATGGCGCGCCGGCGCGGTTCGATGAAGATGGTACCGAGTGGAGCTATGAGAATCAGGCTGATCAGCGCGACGAGAATCCAGCCGGTCTCGAGGCCCCAGGCGGTAAGTGCCATGTAGAGCCCAGTGGCGAGAAGCAACAGCACACTGACTCCGAAGAGGGGGCCTAACCGCCCGACGAGATGAGTCAGGGCGCGCACCTGCTCGACGCGCTGCGCTTGACCCAGGGCAGCCAGGCCGAACAGCCAGATGCCGATGTTGATAAAGTAGCCGATGGCTCCGCATACATGCAAGAATAGGACGATCGTATAGATGCTCATGACAGTTGCACCTTTCCAAGGCTTGATGAATTGTGAGGGAGGGCGACCCAAGGGTCCCCACCCCACCCTTCTCCACTCCCGCCCCTACGGGAATTCCCCTGCAAGGACGGAGAGCCCCCATATGTTTTTGCTTGACCTCAGCCTCAGCCCGGTCTATTATATAGTCAGGCTATCCAATTTATTTGGATATGCATACTATACAATGAATATTGGAGGGTGTCAAGTCTCAATGAGTCCGCGCCCCTATCGTCTCGGCCAGCGCCAGGCGACCGCCGAACAAACGCGAACGCGCATCATCATGGCTGCCCGGGAACTGCTGACAGCAAGCTCGGGCTTCTCGGGTTTCTCGATTGATGCCGTCGCCCGCCAGGCTGATGTCGCCCGCATGACCGTCTATCACCAGTTTGGTTCCAAGGTAGGGCTGCTCGAAGCCCTGTGTGACTCCCTGGCGATTTATGGGGGGATGGAGCAGTTGGCCTCCGCCTTCCGCCGACCGGAGCCTCTCGAGACCCTGGACGAGTTCATCACAGTCTTCGGTCGTTTCTGGCAATCCGACCGGCTTATCTTGCGGCGGCTTCGAGGTCTGGCCGCACTTGATGCGGACTTCGAGCAGGTGATACGGGCGCGAGACGAAAGGCGACGGCAGGGGCTGAGTGTCATCGTCCGGCGACTCGTTGAACAGCAAGGACGACCTGATCATTTTGTCCCGAACGAGGTGATCGATGTGCTCTACACCCTGGTCGGCTTCGAGTTTTTCGATACCCTCGCCGGTCCCACGCGTAGCATCGAGGAAGTCGTGCCGGTGGTGCAGCAACTCGCTCACGCGGCACTCGGTCTGAACGAAGGATAATTTAGCTGAGCATCAAGAAAGGAACCAGCGAGCGGAGAGGCAAAGGCACCCGCAAGGGGCCCCGCTTCTCACCCATGCGCCCTTGCCTCTACAGAAATCGAACGGATTACCAAGTGGAAATTCAGGTCGAATATTGACCGCTGTAAGGAGTAAGGTATGTTGCTCGTAAGCCTTCTCTTCTGGGGATTTTTCGCGTCCTATGTCATTCACATCCTCGATGAAACGCTTCTCAATGGCGGGTTTGTGAAATGGATCGCAGATAACTTCTGGCCGACGTATCGGATACGGATGTTCTTCTGGTTCAATGCCGCGTTTCTTGGAGCGATCGCCGTCAGCAACCTGCTCTTTGACAGCTTCGGTGGCCACTGGGTCATTGTGCCACTGATCTTGGTAGCCGGGTTCGTCACCCACGTTCTGACGGTTCACGTATATTGGACGGTTCGTCGCAACACCTATTCGCCTGGCTTGCTCTCGAGCCTGCTGTATATCATCATCTTCTACCTCTTGATCAGATATGGCGTCGGCAGTCATCTCATTCCTGGTGCGGACTTCGCAATCGGGACAACGGTTGGCGTTGTGACGGTGGGGACGTTCTTGACCGTGGGACCGACGGTGCTCTTCCCCAGGCTCACGCGTCATCGTCACTCACCAAGCGATGTGGCATCGTGAGCGTGCAGATTTGACCCAATTTACCAGGAGGTTTGCAGTACCCAATCGGGGATCTCGAGCGGATGCTTCATCTCGGGGCCCAGAGGCGAGACGTAGGGTTTACCGTTGGTGCGGCGTTCGAAGTCAGCGCGGGCAGCCTGGCGCAGGTTTGCGTCGGTCAGGATGTCTACGCCGGTGGCAGCCAGGACGCGGGCGGCGTGGATGGCGCCTTTCAGGCCGATGCTGGTGCCGTGGCTGGCGGTGGCGGCCCACGTGTGCAGGCCGACCTCCAATGGGACGGTGGGCATGCCGCATCCCATAGTCGGCACGCACCAGCTTACATCGCCCACATCCGTTGAAAAACCAAAGGCGCGTTCGTCGGCAGGCAGCGGTTCGGTCGCTGTGGCCATGCCTCGCGGTTCGACGCCGAAGTTGCTCTGGAGTTCCCTGGCGAAGGCCTGCTCTTCCGCCGTGTAATCGGGCACGCCGATGCGATCCAGGTGGGATTGCATGCGCTCGGCCAGAGGACGATTCGGCAGCAGGTCGTAGAGACCGGAGTAGACGAGGGCCACCAAGCGCGTCTGGGTGGCGAGGGCCGCGCCCTCGGCGATCTGCTTGATCCAGGCTGTCGAAGCCTCGACGTGGGCGCGGTCGATATCGCGCACGTAGAGCCTGATCCTGGCGTAGTCGGGCACAACATTGGGGGCCTCGCCGCCCTTCTCCAGGACGTAGTGGATGCGGGCGGTCGGCTCGACATGCTCGCGCATCAAGTTGATGCCGTGGGCGCAGAGTTCAGCGGCGTGGAGCGCGCTGCGTCCGAGCCAGGGGGCTCCTCCGGCGTGTGAGGCTTTGCCAAAGTATTCGATGCGCAGACTGTTGATGGCCGCGGATCTATGGTTTGAGACGGCGGCATCCGAGCCGGGATGCCAGTGCAGCACAGCGTCGAGGTCGTTGAAGAGGCCCTCGCGCGACATGTAGATCTTGGCTCCCTCGGTCTCCTCGGCGGCGCAGCCGTAGACGCGCAGCGTGCCAGGGATGTGGTGCTCGGCCATCAGGTTTTTCAGAGCGATGGCGGCCCCGACAGCGGCGGAGCCGAGCAGATTGTGGCCGCAGCCGTGGCCGCTTGTGACGTGGTCTTTGCGCGGCTCTTTACGTGGAACCGTTGCGTTGGCCAGTCCAGGCAGTGCGTCATATTCGACCAGCACGCCGAGGATGGGAGCGCCGCTGCCACATTCCGCGACGAACGCGGTGGGTACGCCGGCAGTGCCCTTGCTGGTAATCGTAAAGCCCTCTTCCCGCAATATATCCATGATGAGTCGCGCAGATTTCACTTCTTGCAGTGAAAGTTCCGCGAGTTGCCACAATTCTGCGGCCAGATGCTCAATAGTGGGCCTGGCCTGCTCGACTGCTTGATCGATATCCTCGAAAGATGCTGTTGTCGTCATGTTCGTTTGTCCTTGTTGAAAATATCCCTATGGGGTGTATGAATTATTTATTTGCAAGCAACCGAGAGTAGGGGCCGATAATGGAGATTGAAGATTTGATGCGGACCATGCCCAGGGCGGCGCAAGCGCCCCCGCCGCCCGTCCACTCCACTCCCGCCCGTACAGGGTGTCCACATGTTTTCGTCTATGTGCATAATCGGCCAGTGTTGCTTGATCGATGACGGTGATACTGGCCGATAAATCGGCGGTGGGCACGATAAATCGGCCCCTACTTTTGTTTGTCGCTCGTTTACCTACAACCATTTCATGAACGAGAATTCCTCCTGGATACGGGCGGAGCCGGTTAGGATGACCAGGCGCTCGGCATCCACCTCGTTCTCGGATCGGCGTCTCCCACGCACGCGCAGGAGGGCTCCTGGAGTAACCTGGCCGGGCTCGCCCATAATCACCTGCGTAGACGCCGGACTCCAATAAACACGCAGTATGTGCTCCGTTCGTCGAAACAGGCTAAATGGCTCCCGTTCGGTCGGCTCCCCGACGGTGCCTTCGAGCAGGTTTTCGGTGAGCTGAGCGTTTATCTCACATACTACATCGACCTCCTCGCCAAGAGGCGTATCAGACAGTTGCTTCCAGGTGCGAGGTGGGGAAATGGCGGGCTTCGCCGCGGGCGTGGATGAAGAAGGTGGCGGAGCAGGCGCGTCATCCTGGCGCAGAACCCTGTCCTGTTCGTAGCGTACACTGCTTCCCAGGCGCAGGGCGGCTTCGGCCTTCGCCAGCTCAGCGCCAAGGTAGCCCGCATGGCTCAGTTGTGAAACAAGGCCTTCTCGCAGCAGGCCCAGGAGCATCGGCTCCGCCGAACGCCCCCGCATCTCGTGAGCCGGCGTGTGATCGGGCAGGTAGTGCCGCAGCACAATCTGGCCCGCAGCACGGTCGAGCGTGATCACGAAGTAGCCTTTGGGATCGTAGATCAGTGGTTCCCGCTGCCCACCCGGGCGGATGGTGAGAAAGCTGCTACGCGGATCGGTGGCACTCGCTGTTGTGCCAACGTGCCCCCATTGTGGCTCGAATCGTCCGGGATTGCGCGCCGCGAGGCCGCTGATACGTTCCTGGAGAAGCGCCAGCTCCTGCTCGCCTGTCCAGTCCGCGAGCTCGACCTGGCGGCGAAAGGCATCGACCTGTTCACGAGGCAGGTTGCGCAAGACCGGCTCGTATCCCTGGGCTCCGACGATGCGTCCCTCGGGATCAATGCCGTTGTCGAGGAGAGCACTCAGCGTCTGGCCAGGTTGAAATAGGCGCGATTCCTTGCCACACAGCAGCAGGAAGCGGATGGATGGGTTGGCGGTCACATTGAGAATGATGCGTTCGATGCCCAGGTTGGCGGTCTGCACCTCCCCGGCGATGGCAACCCCTGGCACTGTAACGAGGGGCTGGATAAGCTCATCGCTGGTGAGCGCACAAACCGCTACGGGGGCAGCCGGGTCTCCTACGCTGTAGGAGCCGTCGATTACGGGCCAGGAGGTGCCGCCGTCGTTCTGCTCGTTGCCAGATTGCATGGGTTTCCTCCGCTATTCTGTTGCTATTGGCCAGCAAGAAGAATAATGTTTTAGCCGGAGCTGAATATATGATAGTATACCGCGTCGAAGGGAAATGTGCCGGGGACGTATTGTACTTCTGAGAGTGATATAATGAGGTCATCATGCTGAGCATCACCATCGAGACAGTGCGTCGCTTCATCCTCGGCAAGCAGGGCTTGTGGCCCGGGCGGCGCTGGCGAGGCCTCGCGGGTACGGAGCAGGCTATGCGCGCCATGGAGTACCTGCAACTCGACCCGCTGCAAATTATCGCGCGCAGCCAGGACATCACGCTGCACAGCCGCGTGCTCGCTTACACGCCTGGCCTGTGGGAAGAGCTGGCCTATCAGCAGCGCAAGTTCTTCGATTGGGGTGGCTGGCTGGCCGTGCGGCCGATGGACGAACTGCCGCACTGGCGCGTGGTCATGCGCCGCGAGCGCGATGGCGTCTCTGGCGACTCGCGCATTCACGCCATGGCAGTCGAGCACGCCGAGGCCATCGAGGAAATGCGGGCCATCCTGCGCGAGCGCGGCACCGTGAGCAACCGCGACTTCGCGATGGAGAGCCGCACACGCACCCAGAGTTATCGCGGCCGCAAGGACAGCGCGCTGGCCCTGTATTATCTCTGGCGCACCGGCGAAGTGATGACGCACCACCGCGAGCACTTCGAGCGCGTGTACGCCCTCACGGAAACGGTCGCGCCCGCCTCTCTCATCCGCGAAAGCGACGAGGCCGAGGCCGACCGCTTCTTGATCCGCAAGGAAGTCAGCTTCTACGGCCTGTCGCGCCTCCCCCGCACGGCTGATGCGTTTCACGGGCGCGGCGAGCCGGATCGGGCAGCGAAGCAGATACTTGAGGCGATGCTGGCCGACGGCGAGCTCATCCAGGTGCAGGTGGAGGGCTGGAAACGGGTGCACTACGCGCTCGGCAGCGATGCCGGACTGCTGGCCGATCTGAGCGCGGGGCGCTTGCCGCCGGCCTGGACGCCACTCGAGACGACCACGACGCAAGAGGCGGTCTTCCTCGCCCCGCTCGATCACGTCAGCGCGCGCGGGCGAGCCAAAGTGTTGTTCGGCTTTGACTACGTGTGGGAGGTCTACAAGCAGGAGCACCAGCGCCGGTTCGGCTACTACACGTTGCCGGTGTTATGGGGCGACCGGCTCGTCGCGCGCTTCGACAGCAAACTCGATCGCACAACCAACACGTTCGTCATCCTGGGCTTGTGGCTGGAGGAGGAGGCTCTGGGCACCGATGAGGCCTTTGCGGAGGCCCTGGCGCGTGGGTTGGCGCGCTTCGTCAGATTTCTCGGGGCGAGCAAGCTGGATGCCACGGCGCTTCGCGAGCCGCTGCTGCGCCGACGCGCCTGCTCTTCACAGGAAGCGCTTGCAAGCGAGGGGTGATGGCGATGGATCGCCGGTGTTTTCCTCTTCACCGGGCAGGCTCTGTTCTCACGCATTCACTCAAGTTCAGGCTCGTTCGGTAACATTTTTATGTGAAGTGACACGTCTGTTTCTTTCTGATGGGTGTTTGAAGCAGTTGTGGGTAAATAACATTAGGAGGAGCACAGGTCAACAGACTGGCCGATCATGCAGATTGAAGATTTGATGCGAACCATCCCCAGGGCGGCGCAAGCGCCCCCGCCGCCCGTCCACGCCACTCCCGCCCCTACAAAGTTGTCCGCATGTATTAGTTAATGTGCATAATCGGCGGTGGGCGCGGTAAATCGGCCCCTACTCTTGCCTGATGGTTGGTTGCCTACTACTTTTTCATACATCTTTGATGATTGCCTATATGTCCGAGAGAGATGCTTCGCTGCGCTCAGGATGACAAAATCGTGGCTGTCATCCTGAGCGCAGCGAAGCATCTCTGGCATGCGTCCGTCCGGTGGAACTCACTTATGTAGCTTTGCCTACTTTTGGGAAATCAACAGGGCTTCTTTCCTTCCAAAAATAAGCTAATCGGGTCTCTTTCTTTCGTTTTGTGCATTAGTAGGCGAATTAAGATCATCCATTCTCTTTTTTTATTTAACGGTGCATTCGGGAAAGTCGTGGAGGACGCGGGCCGATAAATCGGCGCTGGCCGCGATAAATCGGGCCCTACGGGGGTCTTGGATTTAGCGGATGCTCATATTGCCGGATGGAGGTGAGGTCGCGTTATTTAGTTTCGCTGGCTCTGGTGAGTTGGTCTGTATCAAGGGTACAGAGCGATTATCTTTGATGCCTTACTATGATTGTTGAAATGACTTCCGCGGCGTCCGCAATTGAAGAGCGGGCTGGTGTGGGAGGTCCAGTTCAGTTATTTATTGGAGTATTCATATGCAGCGGATCATTACTTCCCGCCGCGTTCTCGTTTCCGCATCAGTGCTGTTGTTTATGCTTGTTGCGTCTCTTAGCTTGAATAGCTTTATTAACCGAGCATCTGCCGACGGCTGATCTAGTCTCGATCAACGGGAGCTACACGGGCGCTCCGGCGGATGCGCACCTGCTTGGTTCTCACGCGAACAAGCCACTTACGGTCATGGTAGTGCTACAGCCACGCCACGCGGCTCAACTCAATAGTTTGCTGACGGCTCTTTATGATCCAGGCAGTTCGCGGTATCATCAGTGGCTCGCTAGAGGTGAGTTTGATGCACGCTTTGCGCCTCTGGCCTCGCAGGTCGCGCAGGTGCGTGGCTTCCTGGAGCAGGCCGGATTGAGCGTGGGGAAGTCCGAGACGCCTTTCCTCGTGCAGGCCAGCGGGAGCACGGCTCAAGTTGAGGCGGCCTTCCATACCACGCTCAACGATTACACGGCGGCCGACGGACAGAGCTTTTTCCAGAACGACAGCGCCGTGGAGGTTCCAGCAAGCCTGGGCAGCCTGGTTACGGGTGTGATAGGACTAACCGATACCGTGCGGCTGCACCCACATTACATCACGACGCGCGCGGCAGCCAGCGAGGCAGGAAGAGCCGTGCCCAGCTACGGAGCGGGTCCAGGTGGAAGCGGCCTCGTACCATCGCAGACTGCCAGCCTCTACGGGGCCAGGCAGGTCTATCAACAGGGCGCAAGCGGCAAGGCCAGGGCGCCACGCTGGCGGTTTTTGAATTGTCGGGCTACACGGCTGCCGACATTACGACCTATGAGAACCAGTTCTTCGGAGCCTCGGAGAATGTTTCCCTCGTCGATATCAACGTTGACGGTGGCCCCGTCACTCCGGTGTGCCCCACCGGTGACGAGTGCGGCCCTTTCGGTCCTCCTCCCTGCGCTAACGGATGTGACTCCGCCGATTACTCGGGCGACGTCGAGGTGGAAGCCGATATCGAGATGCAACTCGCTCTTGCCCCGAAGATTGATCGCATCCTGGTTTACAACGCCCCCAATGATTTCAACGGGACTACCGAAGTAAATGAGTATTACCGGATCGCCTCCGACGACCTGGCAGACTCAATCAGTACGAGCTGGGGGCTGTGCGAGCAGGATGCCGGCCTCTCCATGATCGAAGCAGAATTGGTAGCTTTCATGCAGATGGCGGCGCAGGGTCAGAGCATATTCAGCGCGGCCGGCGACACGGGCGCGTTCGATTGCCTGCGCGGTTCCGGCTTCACCGGTCCGGCGGTCGATGATCCTTCTTCGCAGCCGTTTGTGACAGCCGTGGGCGGCACCTCCTTCGGCTCGTTCGATCCCGGCTCCAACTTGCATCCGTCTTACCCCAGCGGCTTTGAGACCGTGTGGAATGTACTCAATGCGTGCAGTGCCAACAACCTCAACGCATGCGGTACAACCGGTGCGGGCGGCGGCGGCGTAAGTACGGTCTGGGCCAGGCCATCGTATCAATCGGGCCCTGGAGTGATCAGCTCTCTCAGCCAGCAGGCGCCGTATTGCAGCCAGGCGGCGACGGGGCAGTTCTGCCGGGAGGTCCCGGATGTGTCGGCCAACGCCGACGAGTACACCCCCTACGCGGAGTACTGCACGGGCGATCCAAAGACCAACAGTACCTGCGCGACCTTCTCCGGCGGGCTAACACCTCCCGGCTGGTTCGGCATTGGTGGTACCAGCCTCTCCAGCCCGCTGTGGTCGGGGGTCATTGCCCTGTGGGATAGCCTGCATGGAGCTCGCTTTGGGAACGCCAATGCCAACCTATACGAATTGCTCCGGTCTGATACCTACCGTAGCTTCTTCCATGACATCACGGGGAAGAATCAGACCGAGAACAACAATGGCCTCTACCCGACGACCCCGAACTACGATATGGCAACCGGCATCGGGACGCCGCGTATCTCCGCGATCGACGAGTCCAACCCCTGATCCTGACTGAGGGGTGAGAATTATCCCTCAATCATCAGGAAAGCAAACATCATCCCGAGTTTTTCGGGATGATGTTTGCGTGTGCTATACTGTCTCCGTTAAGCTGTAGCGCGATGATGAGCCATAGCAACATTTTGCAAAAGGAACGGATATGGACACAACGGACTCTCGTGATGGCGATATGCGGTATTTTCAGTCGATGCTTGATTTGATCGGCGATACACCGTTGATCCGGCTCAGGCGGGTGGCGGAGGATGTGCCGCCGCTGGTGCTGGCGAAGATGGAGATGTTCAATCCTGGCGGGAGCGTCAAGGACCGCATCGGGCCGGCGATGATCGAGTATTGCGAGAAGCTGGGGGTGCTGCGACCAGGTGGGACGATTGTCGAGCCGACGAGCGGGAATACCGGGCATGGGCTGGCGATTGCCGCGGCGATCAAGGGGTATCATTGCATCTTCGTGATGACCGACAAGGTGAGCGAGGAGAAACGCAGCCTGCTGCGCGCGTATGGCGCAGAGGTGGTGATTTGCCCGAGCAGCGTGACGCATGATTCGCCCGAGCATTATAAGAACGTGGCGCACCGTCTCGCGGACGAGATTCCCGGCGCCTGCTGCCCTGACCAGTATGCTAATCCCGCCAATCCTGACACGCACTACATCACGACGGGGCCGGAGATCTGGCGCGATACGGCGGGGCGCTTGACGGCGTTCGTGGCGGGTATCGGTACGGGCGGCACGATCTCAGGAACGGGCCGCTATCTCAAGGAGCAGAACCCGGACGTCAAAATCATTGGCGCTGACCCGCCCGGTTCGGTCTATTCCGGGGACATACCAGGGCCGTACAAGGTCGAGGGCATCGGTATGGAGATTTTTCCCAAGAATTACGATAAGTCTGTCATCGACGAGGTGATCCGCGTTGATGATCGCACCTCGTTCTACTGGGCGCGCCGCCTGGCTCGCGAGGAGGGTATACTGGTGGGTGGCTCGGCCGGGACGGCAGTGGCCGCAGCGCTGACCTACGCACGGCGGCTGACGGCAAACGACGTGGTGGTGGTACTGCTGCCGGATACCGGGCGGGGCTACCTGAGCAAGCAGTTCAACGATACATGGATGCGCGAGAATAACCTGCTGGTGCAGGCGGAGACGAAGGAGCCGACGCTACGCGATGTACTGACCTATCGCCGCTCGCACGCGCGGACGATGCCGCTGGTGGTGAGCGTAGTTCCGAGCGATTCCATCGCCGACGCGGTGGAGCTGCTGCGCCGCTACGGGATCAGCCAGACGCCGGTAATGGAGCAGGGCAGGATGGTTGGGAGCCTGACGGAGAATCTGCTGCTGCGCCACCTCGCCAGCGATGAACCGCTGTCCGCAATGGTCGTGCGCGACCTGCAAGGCCCGCCATTCCCGCAATTACCGGGTGATGCCCTGGCGCAGGAAGCCTTTACGCTCTTTAGCTCGGGGCAATCCGCTGTGGCCGTCATGCATGACGAGTCGCTTGAAGGTATCGTCACGAAAAGCGATCTGCTGGAGTTCTGGGCGCATACGAAAAGCGTCGATCACCGCCTGTAGGGAGTCCAGGGGAGGTTTTTCTGGAGAAAGGGCCAGCGAGGCGGAGCGGCAGGCAAGGCACCCGCGAGGGGCCCCGCACCACTCCCTACCGCCCCTGCCTCTACAAAGAACCGACACCCTACAATAAACTTATCTGGGTAAGGTCATACGTCCAGGCCGCCGGTGATTGTATACATCGCTTCGCTCAGTTGGCCTTTGGCGAGGGGTTGGTCGGCGATGGAGAAAATGGGGAAGGCCTTGCCGTTGCAGAAGACGGTGGAGATGTAGTCGCCGACTTTGTTCCTGCCGGCGGGCAGCCAGGAGAGATTCATGGGATCGCCTAGCTGGATTTTGGGCGTCCAGTGCTTTCCGCCGTCTGTTGATGAGATGAAGCCGACCGAATAGGGGCAGTCAGCGGGGCAGTTGACGGGGTGATAGTAGAAGGTCAGGGCGAGGTGTGCGTCATTGCCCCAGGTATTTGGGTCTACGGCCAGGCCGGTGATGAGGTGCTCGACGCCGCTCCCCAGGGGGTCAGCCGGGATAAATTGGGGTTTGGTCCAGTGCAGGCCATCGGCGCTGGTTGACATTATCAGGTCTGCTTGCTGATCGGCCGGCCGCAACAGCGCATCTCCTTCACCGCCCTGGGGAACGCATTGCTTCTCGAAGCGGCAATCGACCCACACGACGTAGATGGTATTCGCGCCATCGATGCCGGCGGTTGACAACACGTAGCCGTTGATCGGAGCTATGATTGTCGTTTTGCTCCAGCTTTTCCCGCCGTTGGTGGAGACGAACGAAAGCAGGCGCGTGCCGTCAATGGAGCTGATGGGAACGACAACGGCACCGTTCGACTGGACGAGCGGCTGGCCTCCGATACCGTGCATCCTGTCGGCTGTCGCGAGGGGCTTACTCCAGGTATGGCCGCCGTCGCTAGAGGTGCTCATGAGGACGAGGCCGTTCAGATCGTTGTTGTCCCACTCAACGTAGCAATGGCCGTAGTATGGGCTGGTCGGCGTAGAGTCGCAGGTGATCCAGTCTTTGTCATAGAAGGTGCTGCCGCCATCCACCACTTTGTACGGCTTGCTCCAGGTGTAGCCGCCATCGGTTGAAAGATTGACGATGACAGTGTGGGTCGCGAGGGTTGGCCCGCTGCCCACAATGGCCAGGGATGAGATGAGCCAGGTATTGTGCGCGGCGTCGTAGGCGACGGAGGGATCGCTCAGGCGCGTGTAGGGACCGCCCGCGGATTGAGTTGTGCCTGGCAGAAAACCCGACTTCCAGCTCTTCCCATCGTCGCTGATGGTTGCCCAACCGTTGTTGGCGCTGCCGCCGTCCTCGTAGCGGCCTGCCTGAAACGCGGTCACGATGGTATCGCCATAGGCAAAAGCGCCCGGCTCGACTTCCGATTGAGGCTGACTGCCGGTGTTAGTATAGGGATCGGTGCTCAATTGCAATGGCTGCCGGAAGGCGTTCGGGATATCGGGCTGTGCATAAATGACTGCTTTGGAGGACTGCAGGAGCGGAACGATATGAGATGCCAATAGGATGATGAGCAGCAGAACAGGTGCCAGGACAAGGCCGATGCGCCCAGGCCGTTTGAGGCGAGGCCAGGGCAGTGATGGAAGAGGTGTGCCGCGCATATGTTTTGTTTCCAGGCGAGAGTCGGCTTTTTATAGCTCCGCGATATTTTCCGTACTACGTTAACTTAACGTGTCCAATGCTTATTTCTTGGGGCGCATGAGAAACCTTCATTAGTGTACAACATACTCAACAGGAATGGGAGCGATACGTAGCCCATTAAGTTAGCTGCTTGCCAGATTTTTGCCTCGTTGCTATACTCAGCTTAGAAGTGATGGGTGGGGGAAGAGCATGAATTGAGGTAAGAAGGAGCAGAGAAAGCTGTGAAAGTACTGGTTACGGGGGCTGCCGGGTTTTTGGGCGGCCATCTGGTTGATATGCTGGTGGAGCGTGGGGACGAGGTGCAGGCGATGGTGCGTCCCGTGGAGGATGTGTCGCGTTTGCGTAAATTGCCGGGCGTCGAGGTTGTGCATGGGGATCTGACAGACGCGGAATCGCTGAAACGTGCCGTTCAGGGGATGCAGTGCGTCTATAATGTCGCGGCCAAAACGGGGCCGTGGGGGCTGGAACGCGAGTATAACGCCATCAATGTGTGGGGCGTGGCCGATCTGATTACGGCGGCGATGGAGGCGGGTGTCCAGCGAATCGTCCATACCAGCTCGATTACAGTCTATGGGCATCACCTGCGTGGTCTTGTGACCGAGGAGCATCCCTACTACGCTGAGGATAATCCGTATAGCCGCACGAAGATCGCGGGCGAGAAGCTCATCGCCGACTTGGTGAAGGGCCGCGGCGCACCGGTGGTGATCGTGCGCCCGGGCTGGATTTATGGGCCGCGTGATACGGCCAGTTTTGGCCGCTTCGTAGCGCTGGTTGATTCTGGCAAGGGCTTCATCATTGGTTCCGGTAAAAATATTTTGCCCATCGTCTATGTGCGCGACGTGGCGCAAGGGATGATCCTGGCGGCGAACGCCGATGAGAGTGTGGTGGGCCGCGCCTATACGCTTGCCGATGATCGGAGGGTGACGCAGGCTGAATACCTCAATATGATGGCTGACTTCCTGGGTGTGCCGCACCTTTCGCGACATTATCCCTACGCAGCACTGTACAGCGCGGGGCGTATGGGTGAGTTGTTGTGGCGCGCGATGGGCCGTCGAAACGCTGCACCGCCGCCTGTTACGACGTATGGCGTGACGCTGCTGGGCGGGAACCAGGAGTTCTCGATTGACCGGGCGCGGCGCGAGCTTGGCTATGAGCCGCAATATGACTATATTCGCGGGCTGTCCGAAGGGGTGAAGTGGTATCAGGAAGCGAAGAGGGGGCAGGCGGGTTCAACGCAAGAGCGGGAAGTCGCGAGGGCCAGGTGATATAGCGGGAGTTGGAGAGGGGGAATTCATTTCACGGGCCAGAAATAGGGGAGGTTGTCCGGGACATTCCAGTGGAACTGGCTGTAGTACTCGGGAAATTTCCGAAGCAGGTTTGACTTGTGCGAGTCGTGGAAGCGAGGATCACCCAACCATTCGGGAAAAAGGATCTCATCTTCTGGCAGATCATAGAGGGGCAACGTATTCAAATATCCCCGGCGAATCCATTCAGTAATTATCGTGTTCACATATAACTTCAGGGCGTTTTCGTAGCCTCTCCACATTTTCACCGCCGGGTGATGCGCCCAGGCTCCGACGTAGTCAGGGGTCGTGATGATCTTACAAATCAGCCTCCCCTCGAGGCGCTGGTTTCCCAGCCGCTTCCAATCCAGAATGCTGGCTGTTTGCTCAAATGAGGGGTATGGTAGAAAAGTTTGCATATGCAGATTATGACGAGTATGGGCAAGAGTTAGAACAGGCGGCAGAGGCGTTCGGTGCCGAGCCCGCTGATGAGCAGGCGTTCTTTGCGGTTGCTGAGCATTTGCTGGGTCCAGGTGGTGAAGCCGCCATCGATGATCTGAAATTCAGTTCCGGCGGGGTTTGTGGCGTAGACGTGGAAGCAGGCGCTGACGTAGTATGCGCGGCCGCTTTGGCGGGCGGGGTCAAGATCGCAGAGGACGCCGGGGTAGCTGGCCATCAGGGGCTCAAGAACCTGCTCTTTGAGGATTTGCTCGCGACGGCCCTTTTCAAGGTCGGTGACGGCGACGCGCAAGTGGTCGGTATGATAGCCCAGGCGGGCGACCTCGCGCAACAGGCGCAGGTAGAAGGCGATGTGTTCGACGAGGCTGATTGTCTCAAAGTGGAAAGAGCCTTCATCACGCCCGGCAGCGCAGAGCCCGAGGAGTCGGAAGTGCGGGAACATGTGTGGATCCTGGTAGGCCTGCCCACGAACGGCACGATGTGACGCGCAGAGCCGCACGCCTTCGCGGCTGCGCGGGTTGGCGCGCAGGAGGCTGCGGCGGCGCGAGGCGCATTCGAGCGCGAGGACGTTGGTTACGTCTGCCAGTACCTCAGTGTTGCGGATAGTAGTCACGACGTTGTTCTGATCAACTGTGGCGATGGCGGCATTGGTGCCAAGCGGACAGAGGGGCGATAACTCGATGGCGCTATAGCGCTCGGGAAGCAGCGATATCGCCAGGCGGTCGAAATCCGCCAAGACCGTTGGCGAGAGGGCGGAGGGTCGAACAAACCTATCACGTTCATAACGTTCCAGTAGCTGAGCGGGCTTGACGGCGAGGGCGCGGCGCCGATAGACCTCCAGGAGAAGCGATTGCAGGTCCGTCGGGTCGAGGCGCTCGGCGAGAACATCAAACAGTTCGGGGACGCCTGACTCGCGCTTGATGCGCTCGATAATGGGGTTGCTCACAATAATCGCCTTTCTGACGAGGCGCGGAGGCAGGCAAGGCACCCGCAAGGGGCCCCACACCTCTCCCCACCGCCCCTGCCTCTACAAAGAACGGATCTCTCCTGTCTCGTGTCCAGATATTGCGACCAGTCAACCCGGCTGCCGGCTGATCCTGGCCTGGAACCAGCCGAACATCAATGCCAGCGTCAACAGGATCAGTAGAGCATTGCGCGCGGCCACACTCTCGATGAAGCCGGGAATGTATGGAGCTAGCAGTCCGTTGGGCGTGAGAGTGTACAGGAACGGATAGACGAGGGTGGTGAGCAAGGAGATAATGCTCCAGGTGATGAGCCAGAAGCGGTTATATGCACCCCCGTAGACGAGCAGCGGGATGAGCCAGATGAGATACTGCGGGCTGAATACTTTGCCCGTCACGATGAAGACAAGCAGGATAACGATGAAGGTTTGAAGCATATCCAGCTTGCCGCGCCACTGCAAGAAGATCGTGTAGAGATATCCGAGCACGAACAGCGCCTCGAAAAGGAGCGCGACGGGTCCGCCGAGCGCGCTGAGCATATTGATCGAGCCGAAGGTGTAGACAATCTGCACGGGGTAGCCGAAGCGGGTTGCCAGGAAGAGCAGGGTGCTGCCCGTCGATTCGACCTGCACGGGGCGATTTGTGAAGTAGTTGAGCTGGCTCAGGACGGCTCCCCGGAAGTCCAGCAGGGCAAAAGCGCCGGTGACGGCCACGATCACGCCGAAGAAAATGAGCGTGTTTTTCCAGCGCCAGTGGCGCACCCCAAGGAGCGTCTTCCAGATTTCGCGGAGGAGAGTTGCCGGAGTGATACGCTGCGCGGGCATGTAGAGGCGCTGCGCGTCGCGCTGCTCGGCGATGAAAAGCGCGGGCAGCAGCAGCACGGGATAGATTTTCAGCAGGAAGCCGAGGGCGAGCGCGATATAGGCATAGGTCCAGTGCTTGCGTTCGGCTGCGATGACGCACAGCAGGGTGAGCGCGGCCGGCACGAGATCAAAGCGGCCTTCAGCCGTGGCATACGCTCCCATCAGCATGAAGAAGGCGAAGGCCAGCCAGGAGCCGCGCGGGCCGTAGCGCAGCAGCAGCCAGTAGATGAACGCTGCCACGAACACCATCAGCACGGCGAAGATTACTTGATAGTAAGCCAGGGGCCCGAGCAGGGCAGGCGTAAATATGAGGAGCGTCAGGGGAGGGTACTCGAGCGGGAGCGCGTGCAAGGGAGGCAAGGCGAAGGTGGAGGCGGACAGGAAAGAGCAGTGGTTGGCGGGGACGAGATGGGCAGCGCTGCCGCCCAGCCAGAAGGTGAGGGCGTAGCACTGGTAACGAGCGGCATCGGTATGCGGCCAGAATAGCTGCCAGGATGCGCCGCAAAACATGAGAAACACTGCGAGGATGAGGGGCACGTAGACAAGCGCGCCTTTACGCGCCAATAGTTGGTCGCGCAAACTTGCCCGCGTGGGTTCTCGCGCCGGTTCGCCCGAATTTATTGGAGATGGTTGTGAGACATCCTCTTGCAACATGCAGGGTGATGAGCCTTCTCTAGCGCGTTTGACACGCGCTTTTTGTGAATGCTAAAATCCTTAACTGGGTGTTGTTTGCGAAATAAAATCCATCGCCGCAGGGAAAAAACAATAACACTTGCATGACGTTTTGTGCGTCTGGCGGGTAACGCCTGCATAAGAGCGCAGCATCACAGCGTCGTGCATGGCATAGACAGAGAAAGGATTGAGAGTTCATGGCATCGAATAGCCGTTCAGAAACGAGCACATTGCAGGTTGGGGACATCGCTCCCGATTTCAGCTTGAGGACCGGCAAGAGAGAAGATTGGCGCCTGGTAGATCGGCGCGATAAGAAAAATGTCGTGCTGGCCTTTGTGCCCTTTGCGTTCAGCAGGGTTTGCTCGGCGCAAATTCCAGCCTATGAAGCGGAACTGGAGCGCTTCAAGGACTACGATACCGAGGTGGTCAGCATCAGCACCGATAGCACTCACGCGCTGAACGCCTGGGCGAAATCAATGGGCACGACAATACCCAACCTGTCGGATTTCTATCCACAGGGCCATGTCGTTGACATGTATGGGGTGCGCAACCCGGGAGGCTTCGCTAATCGCGCAGTGTTCCTGATCGATAAAAAGGGCATCATCCGCTATATCGAGGTGATGGATAGCACGACTGATATGCCCGACAACGAGGCGTTGTTCGAGGCGCTGCGTAAGCTGTAAAGCAGGCCTCTTCATCTTCCAGTGCGTATGTCCAGCCACCGCTATCATATTCAGGGTAGTCGATCTCCCAGATGTTGCCGGGCTCTTCGCGTGCCTCCCACCTGGCCAGGGCGTCGCGCAGCACTTTGCGCTGGAGGTCGGGCTGGAAGGGGCCGCCGAGTGAGTTGCCGGGTTTGAAGCCAATGGGATGGATGGCTCGCGGCGGGCCGGCCTGCCGTGATTCATTGGGAAAAACGGTGATGAGGATGGTGGGTATGCCCTGCATCTCGATTTCGCGCTGGATTGCAACTACAACCCGGTGGCAGAGCGGTCAGCCGGCGGTGAGCAGCACGGCGTCGGCGCTGGAACGCGCGATGATCTTCGCCATTTCGGGGGCAGCGCGTTCGTAGAGGTCGCGCATCTGCTGTGTGTATCCCATAAAGCCGAGGTGCCGGTTGCCAACACCGCCGATGACTCCCGAGGCGGCCAGTTCGCGCAAGCGGTCGATGGGGAAGATGCAGTTGATATCCTGGTCGGCGTCGCTGTGATCGTAGTGGCCGTGCGTCACCATCAACTGTCCGGCCTGCACGTCACCGGGCAGGAGACGCCACGTATTGTCGCCATCGAGGTTGTAGGGTTCCTGGCCGCGCAGGTGTATGCCTGCGGTGGAGACGAGCGCGAAGGTGGTGTCGCGCAGCTCGCGAAAACGCGGCGTATAGGGGATGCAGCGCTTTGACATTGGCATGGCTGGGTGTCCTTATCTGAGAATGCTCTCTGAAAAACCCACAAATACCTATCATAGCCGGTTACAACATAGTATATGTCAAATCTCATCAATGATGCATATCAGCCGCAATTATTTGACTTCACTGGATGGGAGGAAGGTCAGATAAGAATAATCGGCTTCATCTCGCTTGGCACTGCTTTAGCAGATGGCCTCAATTGGATTGTCGGCTTTTCGGTTGCCCGTCCTCGTCCAAGTTCGCCGCTTATCCATGTGTATATGCCTGAGACAGTTCCCAGTTTCCCCTCCGGTCATGTTGAGAATGACGTGGTCTACTATGGTTTTCTGCTCTATCTGAGCTTCACCAAGCCGGTAAGGGAGTGGCGCTATCGCTGGGTCTTGATCCCGTTCCAGCTCTATGCTGGGCTGAATATTCTCTTGATTGGCTATTCGCGCATATATGAGGGGTCTCATTGGCTCATCGATGTCCTGGCGGGCTACCTGACAGGCGCGCTCTTGCTCGTCCTGCTGATCTTCCTGTACAGGTGGACGCTAGATGTGTTGACAAAGCGGCATGCAAGGAGACTGTCACATTAGTGGCGACCCGAGCGGAAGATACTCCAGACCAGGTAGAGGCCGAGCACGGCAGCAACAGCAAATCCGATGGTCAAGACCCATGACCACAACGGGGAGCCTCCAGGGTGCGAGACCGATAGGAGCACGGCGAGCGCAATGATGAACGCCGCTACAATACTCCCCAACACTATCCGGTTCGCAACACGTTCAACACGATTGAGCGTTGAATCCAACCCGGTTGGCTGGACAGCGATCTTCAAGGAACCCCGATCCAGTTCGCCAAGCAGATGCCGCACTTGTTGGGGTAACTCGGTGGCGAGCCAGAGCAGATCTGGAATCGCTTTGCCGAAGCGCCTGGCCCAGGCGACTGGCGAGTTCTCATGGAGCATGAGGCGCTCTACAAAGGGAGTAAGCGCCTCCACGAGGTTGAAGGAGGGATCCAGTTGCACCGCCATGCCCTCCGTCATGACCGTCGTCTTGAGCAGCAGCGTCAGCTTGGACGGCAAGACGAGATGGTGGCGACGCACAATGCTGAACACCTCTGTCAGCAAGGGTCCCATGGGGAGTGCGCTGAGCGGTTGGTCGACAAACTGAGAGAGTAAGTGCTCCAGGTCACGGCGTAGCGCGGCTCGATCGATCGGCTGCTCAGACGCCCCAAGTTCGAGCAGCGCATCGACCAACCGGTCGGTATCCTGGCCGGTCAGGCCGGACAGCAGGAGTCCCAGTTCCGCGCGGGTCTGTTCATCCACGCTCCCGACCATGCCGAAGTCAATCAGCCCAATATGTCCCCCTTCCTCGATGAAGAGATTGCCCGGGTGCAGATCCGCGTGGAAAAAGCCATCCTCGAAGACCATTTTGAGGAAGAGCCGGGCACCAAGCTTGCTGAGTGCCGCGCGGTCGATGCCTGCTGCATCGAGGGCAGCTAGATCCGTCACCTTCATGCCATGAATCCGTTCCTGCGTGAGCACACGTGAGGTGGTCGTCTCCCAGAACACCCGCGGGATCTGGACCATTTTCTCGTTCGCAAAGTTCCTGGCGAAGCGCTCAGTATTGTGTCCTTCACGCAGGTAGTCCAGTTCAGCCCGCAGGCTCTGGTCGAACTCCTGTACAAGCCCAACGACATCGTACTGCCTGGCGAGTTCCGAGTGATGGGTGGCTACTGTGGCCAGGCTGTGCAGTAACTTCAGGTCCTCATCCACCTGTTCGACGGCCCCTGGCCGGCGAACCTTGACCACCACGTTAGTGCCATCCCGCAAGGTGGCCAGGTGGGCCTGTCCAATGGAGGCAGCCGCCAGCGGCGTGCAATCAAAGGTAGCGAAGGCTTGCTCGAGCGGCTGACCCAGTTCCGCCGTGATCGTCTCACGCACAATCTCGAAGGGGATCGTCGGGGCGGCATCCTGTAATGTGGCCAGCTCGCGTTGGTACGCCGTGGGCAACAGGTCGTCGCGTGTGGAGAGCATCTGGCCCAGTTTCATGAAGGTAGGTCCCAGTTCTTCAAGCGCCGCGCGCAGTTGCTCTGGCGGCGTATGAAGCTCAGTGTTGTCTCGCTGCGCAGGAGCAGGACGGCGAAGGTGAAAGGGAACGAAGCGTCCCAGGTCCAGAACCTCGACGAGAGACCACAGCTCGTGATGAGCCAGCACCAGGGTGATTTGGGAGGCTCGTTCGAGCGACGAGTGTGCGTGTAATGAATGGGCAGTTGTCATAAAAACCTCGCTTCTCGTAAGAAAATAGTAAGTGGGGATCAACTTTCGCTGTTCCGTTTATGTCCCTATAATGTTGATGAGTTCGATCACGGGTGGCACTGCCTGTAAGCAGAAACCGAGCAGGATGAGCACCAGTCCAACGGCTCCTAAGAAACGCAGAGGTAACATATTTGCCTTCCATAAGATATAGCGTGAGATGCTGCCGGCCGCCGCACTCGCTAACGCAAATGCTCCTATTCCGCCAACAATAATGAGTATTTGCATCATATATTGCAAGCCGTCTAGCAATCCAGTCCCATGTACCATCGCAAAGAAGGGGTAATCCCCTATCATGAAAAAAACGAGAAGAGGGATGAATCCGATCACGAAGCCGACCTGAAACCCCTGGCGCGAAAAGACGTGGAGTTGAGGAGTGGCTGCTTCCCAATGGATGAAGCGCCAGAGGCCGATGAGACCTCCACAGGCGAACGCAAGTGGAGCACCTGCTAATACTGAAAAGACTATATCTTTACTAGCCAGGAAGAAGAAGGCAGACCACAAGAGAAATGTCAATAATAGTCCAATCATAAACCCTTTGCCGGATAAGATAGAGGGTCGAGCGGTAGACGGATTCCAGGTGAGGTATGGCCAGAGGTTTACGCAGACTGCGCAGGTTACTCCCATAGCCAGTGCAGCAGGTACATCCGGCGCTTTATGTACATCGCTGCGCAGGACAAACAAGGCGGTGAAGAAGAATAGGAGCCCAAGTACCAGTCCAATGGCACTTCCTTTCCGGGAAACGATGCGGGGCTTTGCCTGAGATTTGGGGGAGTCTACTAAGACGACCGTGAACACGCCCATCAATGCTCCGATCACCAGGGCTTGCAACGTAAAGTAAAGACCGAAATGCTGATTTGTGAGAAGGAAGACGAACGAGCCAACGAAGCCGAGGACAAGAGCACTGACAAGCCCACAGGTAATGATTAACGTCAACCATTGCAAGGGTCCATGTTGGCGTCCGAGCAGATCATAGGCCAGGTAGAGTGTTCCTACAATTGCGAAGAGAACGCTCGCAATGAAGAAACTATCAAGTGCAACCGGGGGAAGCGCAATCTCTGCAAGTACGAACATAGTTCAGTGTTCCTCTTTCATCTCAGCGCCAGTGTTACAAACCTGGTAACATCACGTGCTTCGCTAAAAAGCCTCGCTTCTCGTAAGAAAATCGTAAGTCGTGTGAGGATCAACTTTCACTGTTCCGTTCATGTCCTTAAAATGTTGATGAGCTCGATCACAGGCGGCACTGCCTGTAAGCAGAAACCGAGCAGGATGAGCACCAGTCCAACGGCTCCTAAGAAACGCAGAGGTAACGTATTTGCCTTCCATAAGATATAGCGTGAGAAGCTCCCAGCCACCGCACTTGCTAACGACAAGACCCCTACAAAGATGACAATAATGAGTATTGTTACTATAATCAGTAAGCAATCTGCTGGTCCAGTTATAGATACACCCCTAAAATCCTGCTGTGTTAGTTCAAACATGAGCCAGGGGATGAATCCGATTACGAAGCCGATCAGAAACCCCCTGCGCGAAAAGACGTGGTGTTGAGTAGTGGATGTATCCCAATGGATGAAGCGCCAGAGGCCGATGAGAACTCCACAGATGAAGGCAAGTGGAATACTTACTAACACTGAAGTGACTATATTTTTACTGGCGAGGAAGAAGAAGGCAGACCATAGGAGAAGTCCCAGCAGCACTCCAATTACAAAGCCTTTGCGCGAAAAGACGTGGGGTCGAGAGGCGGATGGAACCCAGGTGAGGTATGGCCAGAGGGTTGCGAGGGCTGCACTAGTTACTCCCATAGTCAGTGCAGTGCGTACGTCCAGCGCTTGATGCGCATCGTCGGGGCGAATAAACAAAGTGGTGAGGAAGAAGAGAAGCCCAAGTGTAAGTCCAATAGCGCTTCCTCTGAGGGAGACGATGCGCGGCTTTGCCTGAGGTTTGGGGAAGTCTACTAAGATGACCGTGAAAATGCCCATCAACCCACCGATCACCAGGGATTGCAACGTATAGTTAAAATTGAACTGTTGTTTTAAGAGAGAGTAGAGGGTGGTGCCAAAGAAACCGAGGACAAGGGCATTGACAAGCCCACAGGTAATGATTAACGTCAACCACTGCAAAGGCCCATGCTGACGTCCGAGCAGATCATAGGCCAGGTAGAGCGTCCCCACAATTGCCAAGAGAAGGCTCGCAATGATTAAACTATCAAGCGCAACCGGGGGAAGCGCAATCTCTGCAAGTACGAACATAGTTCAGTGTTCCTCTTTCATCTCAGTGCCAGTGTTACAAACTCGGTAACATCACCTGCCGCGCCTTGATGACGCCGCGCTTATTCTTCTTGCCGGCCACGATGACCTCCGCACCGCCCTGCACATTCAGGATATCCGCATGGGGGACGTGCTCGCCGGTGCGCGTGAGGACGGCGGCGTCATCGTCAATGCGGATAGCTACAGGCTTCGTTTCACTCGTCAGTTGCTTTACGGTTTGGCCGGCGATGACATACCTCCGCCTCTTCCCTGGGGCTGTTACGACAGCGCTGATTGTGACCTTATATCCATCCTCAAGAAGCGCGTTGACAAGATCATCAGAAGCCTGGCGTTGTATCTCATCATCCTCTCTGTTGTGTTGTTCAGAGGGTGCTTGTGCAGGCTGCTGTTCATCAGCGGTGTGGATCTCTCCCGCATAGCTCGAATGCTCGAACAACGTATTGTCGTATGTCTTTGGAAGCGCTACCCGCAGAGCATGTGGCACGGCATCAAAGCGATAGCTCACCATGACCTGCGCCCTGTCGGGTGCGCGTTGGAGCGCTTCACGGTCTGCCTTACTCAGGTAGTCCTCAAGTTGTGTAGCACTCCCATCGAGCTGGAGGTGAATGGAGGCCGGCACCGTAATCAAGAAATGCGCCGCCTGGAGGTTTCGGGAGGTGTTGCTATCGGGTCTGCGGCGGAACAGGAATGATGCCATTTGTTCAAGTGTGGCAAGCGCATTGCCTTCTGTGATCACACAGAGATCGAGCTTTCCGTCATCGACGTAGGCATCAGGGGTCAGCTCTACCACATCCGCGTAAAGGCGCGTATTGCCCAGGATGACCTGGAAAGCTTCTCCGCTCCAGAGGACTGTTGCACCCTTCCCATTCGCTTCAATTGAAGCTATCTCAAGGGGGAAGGCATGTTTCTCCGGCAACACTTCGGCAGCGGCGAGATCGAAGGCGAGGCGACCAACGCGCTGCTTCAGGGTTTTCGAGGTATGGCTGATGACCGCGGCGTCGATACCCAGGCCCGCCGTCAACAAGAAGTAGTTTTCAACGCCCGCTGGTTGTTTTGCTCTGCTCTTCTGTGTCTTCCTGCCCTTTTTCTGTTGCTGCTGGCCCTCTTGCTTTGCGTTGGGGAACTTCAGCCCTTGCACCTGGATACGCCCGAGATCCACCTCGTCTACGTCGCTGTCGATGAGCGAGAGGGCAGCCTTTACGGGATCAATGGGCTCGCTTGTCTCGGTCACCCATTGATTAGCGGTTCCTCCCGGAAGAACACCGACGATGACCGGTTGCCGCTTCTTACCGTTGGCAGCCATGACACCATTGACCACCTGATTAATCGTGCCGTCACCGCCGTAAGCGATGACCAGGTCGTAGCCCTCTTCGGCAGCCTCGCTTGCCAGTTCCATCGCGTGCCCACTATATAGTTTGACTGCCATATCAGTTTTCCAACCAGCCGCTGAAAACACGGCAAGCACATCGCTGATCCTCGTAAAGTTGTGCCCCGCCCGCGGATTGATTACCAGGCGCACCTTTCTACAACGCATGAGATTCCTTTGCGCCTGCTCTCGCCCTGATCGGCCTGGGTATAGCTCCCTGCGCGACTCAAATACGTGTCTGCGGTGAGCGTTTCCTTATGCGCAGCTTGTGCATCTGCGGGTGCAGGCCCTGTAGCCAGGTCTGCTGCCTCAACCTGGACAATAGCCGGTCCCTGGCCAGCTTGAGCCGCGCCTGCGTTGGGCTTGCTCTGGCCATGCGCGCCTGGTTGTTCTACCAGCGCGGAGTTTCCGTCAGGGGCAGCTAAGTGCCGTACCAACAGGTTGAGCCAGCGGAAATGATGATGAGAAGAAACGGTAGACATGCGTATTTCCTTTCGCTTTATGCGTAACCATCCTTACTGGCCTGTGTGATGAGATCGCTTTTGGGGACACGTATCCCTTCAGCATAATAGGCATTGACCTCGGCACCCAACAACAGAATGAGTGCGAAGAGATAGAAGAATAGCAGCGTAACCACCACAAACCCTACCTGCCCGATATAGCTATTCAGAAAACTGTTCGCATAGAGGGGAAAGAGCTGCAGACCCAGTTGCATGGCTACAGTTGCTACCAGTGCCCCACGCCAGCTATTACGAATATCACGACCAAGTGTCCGAAACCTGACATGGCGATGCGGGACCAGCACGTAGATGGCCTGGAACAAAATCAAGGAGAAGATGGTGCTCCCTGCGATGCTCGCCAGTCGAAATATGAGATTGCTAGCAGGAACGCTGCCTGGTGGAACGACACGCAAAAGAGAAAGGATAAACGTGGGTGCGGCCGAAGCCAGGACGATGATAGGAGTGAGGGCGGCAAACAGCAAGAGCATGACAATCGCGACGAGATGCCGACGTATAAATGGGCGTGGAGGGAGGTGATAGATCACATCAAAACACGCTTCCATCAGGGAGAAGAGAAACGAACCAAACAGGATGGCCGGTAGAATAATAAAAAGCACCGCTACAGGTGAGGCGTGGGATAGCGTATCGAAAGCTTTGTTGATTATCTCTCCAATTGGAGATGAGAGCGGTAGTGGAATGATGCTTTCGAGATGCCCGGTGAGCAAATGCTGTGTCTGAGTGTCCAGATTAGCCAGGATTACATGAACAATAGCCAGTAGCAAGATAGCAAGGGCTACGAGATTTGTGAGCAGGCTAAATGAGAGCGCCTGTGCCAGGTGGTGAATCCAATCATCCTTGCATTTGATCAGCAGATTCTCATAGGGCTTCACGTCCTTTTCAACAATTTGCACCGTCACCAGGGTTTTCTGTTCAACGATCTGCACGACCTCCAGGGTTTTCTCCTGCATGGTTTCTCCGTCTGGCTGGTGTTCTTGCGTTGTCATAACTATTGCTCCTGTTTGCCCCTGACAATTGGCTTAGACAAAGTGCCGGCTTCCATTAAGGGAGCCGAGGGGCTGCATCGAACTGCGGAAGTTCGAGCGTATCACGGTACTCGGTCGCCAGTGCAGGCTGCTCGGGGTGATCGGGATGGCACCACCACAAGCGCTGTATGGCGTTCTTTTCCTCCGGTGTCCATTGAAAGCTGATTTCGCCGATATTGGCATATCCAACGATGAGCATGCCATCCTTCCAATGGCTCAGCGTCTCGTCAGGGTGTTGTACTGTTTCCGCCGCGATCGTTTCATCCCTCTCCAGTTCGTGCTCCACTTGTTCTACATCCGTTACCACGCTGTGCTCCAGTAGTTGTATGTTGTGTTCCACCCCGTAAGCTAGTGAGTGTGGCCTCCTGGCAAGGGATACCGGTGGTGGTTGAAATGCTATCGCGTCCTTCGCCCGGGGGTCCCTGGTTTCAACACCCAGCGCCCGCTCGGGAGATAGGCCCGGTTTATGAGCTTTGGCCCGGAGGTATCGCATATCAGGCAGATAGTACAATCGATAGCTACGATCGGGCGGGATACCGGCGAAGGCTCCTCGCTGCCATCCGTGGGCAGGGAGCATAACCGCGTGGGGGGATTTCCACATATCCAGCAAACTCGGTACCGACCAGCACAGTTTGTAGAAATGCCACCTGATTGTCTGCAGCATTTGATACAGTTCCCTGGATTTGCCATTCAGGATATCCCAGGCAAACAGGTCTCTCCATGGCGCCTCTCCCCGGCGTAGGAAGCGAAAGAGTTCTGGATAGCCCATGGCCAGGGCAGCTATTTGAGAACTCGCCCCTTCGTTGCGCAGCGGGCTGGACGTGTAATTGATGATCTTCGCCGTCTCACCGCTATGATTATCCCAGTACGTTAAACTCGAGCCAAAAGCATAGTGGACATCTCCTGAGAGGATCACAACTCGCTTCATTGCGCTGATGGCCTTGAGAAAATTTTGAAACGTGGATCGCTCTAGCGCCCAGGCCTCCGGATCGCAATCGTAGTTCTCTTTGTTGAGTATCCTGCTCCAGTATTGGATTGCTTCAACGAGACCCATACCGAAGACGGGGGTGGCTGAGACGATCAGCGTTACATCCATATCCTCACGGACATGAGCGGAGACCTGTGTGGCGAGTGCAGCGGGAGAGAGCAGCCCGGGAAATGCATGGGGTTCCTGGTAGGTACGCTGAGTGCGCGTGTCCATCACGATCACCTGGTAGTGGGGGCCGGCAAAGGTATAGTGCCAGCGTAGGGCCTGCTCTGAACGTTGAAGTTCGCCACTACCATTGAAAGCACCAGGCAGGCCAATGCTTTGCGCAATGAGAGCAGTTTGCCGATCAAATTCGTCTCCGTGCCAGGTATCCATCGCCTCGAGGAGGGCGGTACCGTGCGGTTCATCGAATTGATCTGGGGTATTCCCCCATGCCTGGAATAGTGCGTAAGCGAGGAGACCGTTGCGCACGATACGTCGTCCCAGCTCGTTTCCCAATACGCGCTGACACCAGGCGCCATCAAGAAACCAGTCGTCGGTCATATCATGATCGTCGCAAATCATGTAGGTAGCGATGTTCGCCAGCGCCCGGCGCACCTGGGGAAGTGTCGAGCGAAATTCTTGCAACTGCTCCATTTTCCGGGTATATTCCTGCTTCTCCTTCTGTTGCATGGGCCGATGGCCGGCATCCGGGTAGGTGTCGCTAGACTCTGCAAGAGGGAAGTTGTCAGGCCACAGGACATCCGACCAGGCAAAGAGATACATAGCAGAGAATTCGGCCAGCGCCAGCAAATGATTTTCAGACGTATCGGTGCTAAACATGGCCCTGTTTCGTACAGCGTCCGTGCGTTCTCCCGGTGGTAACATGCGAGCCGGTGCGTTGAGCGATGGAAGAACCTCTTCTTTGTTCCCTCCAAATAAAAAATTACCGGCATCAATCAACGCATGCAAAAGGGGTTCTGCCACATCATCAGCATAAATCTGGTCGCCCGTGAGAAAAAGCTGTTGGGGGCGTTGCAACGGATTATGGGCAGAATCTTCGAGAATGTTGTCGAGCGCAGAGAGCATTTCTTTGCCAATGCCGTGCGGTTTGCGACAGGAGCCGTGCATGATCCTGAGCTGGTTCAAATCCTCAGGTGGGAGGACGAAGCTGGGAAGGGGATGTCCTGGGTACACCAATTGCTTCAGCGGGTCAGTTGGAGCCGAGTCGTTGGTGAGGATTCCCGGTGAACCAAGATGGGCGGCCGGCACCGGTTCATGATCGCCGGATGGCCAGTCGGACTGAAAGAACAGATCGTAGTAGTACAGTCCACCCCAGGCTAATTGTTCATCAGAGTTCGCGAAGCGAGCCGTAACAGCAACAATATGCAGGTGGTCACCAAGGCGTACCGTGCGGCGCATGCCCTCCATGCGCGGATCGAGATTTCCAGTACCATCTCTAGCATAGATGCGCAATGTGACCGTTTGGGGCGCTTTCAAGGCGAGCCAAACGGTGACCGCTCGAGGCTCCGTACGCCGCAGGATTGGGCCGGCGAGAATCAGCGGTAATGCGGCAAATCGCTCTGCTAGTGGCGTCCAGGACATACTCGCTCTCCTTTGCTGTGACGTTTTGGTAATTTCTATCACCGCACAGGAGGCCCCTTCGAACGTTGTCGCACTATCACAGAGAGCAACACAAGATTCGCGCCTGTCACAAGGATGAACCAGGTGAGGTCCATTCTTATGCTTAAGAGATCATAAAACCGGCGGTTCGGCTCGCCGCCGACTGCCTTTTCGCTGGATGATGGGCGTTTTTCAAAGCCTGGCATGCTGGATAGCCCTTTCAATGAGGCTCACCTTTGAGAGTTTTCACAAGCCTGGCAACCGCAAGGGTTGCCACTACAGTTCTCTCTCAAATAACTTTCTGGACTGTCTACTAGTGTACAGTCTACAATTAATTGGCAGGGATGTCATGCTACTTGAGTAGTATCTGGAAATGACTGTGCCGAGAAGAGAGTGCGGTTGTTTGACATCATACAAAATATTCCATATACTGTGGATGGATGAATATGCAGTTTTTTCATATGTTGCCTCGATGACCGAGTACCTCCTGCTGTTATGTGACTGATCTGGTCTGGGCGAACCGACAGCGGCACGGCAGATGGAGAGATGTAAGTCCCCACGGCGAGAGTTGTGCCAGATAGTGTGTAGGTAATTCTGTAGGTAATTCTTTTAGGTAGTTCTGGTTACCTACGTGGGGCGTATTATTATGGCACGTCAACGCATTCCGCAGGTGGTCGATGGCCATCTCCAGTTACTCGATGGCACCGATGGCTTCCGGTCGCCGATTCTGGTCGGCTCTAGCGCCTGGTATGCCTGGCTCAAAGAGGAGGCCGCACAGTCGTTTGCTTTCCGTAGCGCCCAGGGAGCCTTGACAGTACGGCGGGAGCAGTCCCATGGCAATTGGTACTGGTATGCCTATCGCACCCAGCAAGGCCAACTCCACAAAGCCTACCTGGGCAAGCTCGAAGAACTGACACCTGAGCGACTCCACGAAGTGGCTGCCACACTGGTTGTAAATACGCAGCCTCATCGACAGGGGCCGAATGCAAACATCGTCCCTCCAGCACTTATTTCGGCTGAGCCGCCTCTGAAAACTAAAACGCACCGGCATGACGAGACGATGCTTGCCACCAAATTGTTCATTCCACGGCCCGCTCCGACGCTGGTAGCTCGTCCACGCTTGATGGCTCGGCTCACAGCAGGGGCGCAGCGTTCGCTCACCCTGGTAACAGCACCAGCCGGGTGGGGTAAAACCACGCTGCTGAGCGCGTGGCGAAGCGATCCAGGCAGCGGTGCCTTTGTGGTTGCCTGGGTCTCACTCGATGCAGGCGACAACGACCCGGTACGCTTCTGGAGCTATGTCATCACGGCCCTGGACAGCATATACGCCGGGGTGGGTGAGACCCCTCTGGCGTTGCTGCGCTCTCCCCGGCCACCACCGATGGAGTCTGTGCTCACAACTTTGCTCAATAACCTGGCGGCTCAACCTGTGGATGGCTTGCTGGTGCTGGACGACTACCACGTCATCGAATCCCAGCCGATCCATGCCGCCCTCGTCTTTCTGCTGGAGCATCTGCCCCCCTGGCTGCACCTGGTCATCGCAACCCGTCTCGACCCGCCGTTTCCTCTAGCACGCCTGCGCGTCCGAGGGGCCCTGGCTGAAGTACGTGCCGCTGATCTACGCTTTAATTCAGAGGAGGCCGCCGCGTTTCTGACCGAGGTGATGGACCTACCACTTTCTGCTGAGCAGGTCACTGCCCTGGAGGCACACACCGAGGGCTGGATTGCGGGGCTGCACTTAGCCGCGCTCTCGGCCCAGGGGCGATCGATGGAGCAACTGGCGCACTTCGTTAAGGACTTCACCGGCAGCAACCGCTTTGTGCTAGAATATCTGACCGAAGAAGTATTAGGGCGGCAAGCTGAGGAGATGCAAACCTTCCTGCTGTACACCTCCGTGCTCGACCGGCTGTGCGCATCGCTGTGCGAAGCCCTGTTGAGCGGGGAGCCAGGGAGGGTTGAGGGCGCGATAAATCGGGCCAATATAGAGGGCGCGATAAATCGGGCCCCTACACGCGCTCATCTCCTGCTAGAGTACCTGGTGCGGGCCAATTTGTTTCTGCTCCCACTGGATGACGAGCAACAGTGGTATCGCTACCACCACCTGTTTGCCGATGTACTGCGCAGCCGCCTGAAGCAGACCCGACCCACACTGGTACCCGAACTGCATCGCCGCGCCAGCGCATGGTACGAGCAGCACGAGATGCCTGTCGAAGCAGTGCAGCATGCGCTGGCCGCCCCTGATGTCGAGCTAGCCGCCCGCCTGATCGAACAGAACGGCATATCGATCGCAATCCGGGGGCAGGTTCACCTGGTACTTGGCTGGCTGAACGCGCTGCCTGATGCGCTGGTGCGCTCACGTGCAAGACTCAGTCTCTACTCTGCACTCATGCTGATGTTCACCAATCAATTAGAGGCCGCCGAGGTTCGCCTGCACGATGCTGAAGCGTGTGCTCAGTCGGATATGCCGGCAGACCAGGCACGGATCATTCAGGGGTGGGTCGCCGGCGTCCGCGCGAATCTCGCTCTCTTCTCTGGCGACCTTGCGCGCTGTGTGGCGTTCTCGCGTCAGACACTGGGCCTCCTGCCAGAGACAGAGGTACTCATGCGGTCCTCTGCCATGGTGGGTCCGGCCCACGATTACCTGGTGAGCGGGGATGTGACGGCCCCCAATGAAGACCTGGTCGCAGCAACGTCAGCGCCTGTACGTGCCACGGGTGACCTGTTTGCACTCCTGACAAGCATGACCCTGCTGGCCCGGCTCCATACGCTGCAAGGGCGACTCCGCCAGGCGGCCGCCACCTACGAGCAGGTGGTGCAAGTGGTACCAGACCGGGAGATGCTACACGTCCTCGTCGGCAGTGCCGGTTACTACTTCGGCCTGGGTGATCTGCTGCGCGAGTGGAACGACCTGGACGAAGCCTCACGCTCCCTGGCGCAGGGTATGCAGTTGGTCAAGGGAACATTGACGGTGGACGCCAACATTGTCATGCTGGGTTATGGGGCGCTGGCCCGCCTGCGGCAGGCGCGAGGCGATTACAAAGGGGCATTCGCAACGCTGGATGCATTCACGCAGATGGCTCGCCAGCGTGCCTTCGTCCCCCACCTTGTTGCACGCGGAGCCGCTATGCAGGCAAGGCTAGAACTGGCGCAGGGCAACCTGGCGGCAGCTATTCGCTGGGCGGATGCCAGTGGCCTGTCTCCCGATGATGATCTGAGCTTTCTTCGCGAAGTGGAGTATCTGACCCTGGCACGGGTGCGTATCGCCCAGGGACGAGACGACCCGAATGGGCCGTTTCTCAAGGATGCCCTGCGCTTGCTGGAGCGACTCTTGCACGATGCCGAGGGTAAAGCTCGTATGAACAGCGCTATTGAAATCCTCGCCCTGCGTGCTCTGGCTTTACAGACACAAGGCGACTACGTTGGTGGCTTGGCCGCACTCGAACGAGCTGTGATACTTGCTGAAGCGGAAGGCTATATGCGCCTCTTCCTCGACGAAGGCGAGCCGATGCTGGCCCTGCTCTCAAAGCTGCTCGCAAGCGGTCAGCATGCCAGCGCTTATCTTCAGACATTGCTGGCAGCAGTTGATCAGGGGCCTGGATATGGTGCTTCACCAATCCAGCGCCCATGCAGGGGCGTTCAAAGCCTTCACAATCATTGATAGACCCATTGAGTGAGCGGGAACTGGAAGTCCTACGTCTAATCTGCGAGGGTGCTACCAATTATGAGATCGCCGAGCAGCTTGTGGTGGCCGTCAGCACAGTGAAACGCCATGTGAGTAATATTTTTTCCAAACTGGCGGTGACCAACCGCACGCAGGCCGTGGCGCGCGCACGAGCGATTGGGGTGCTCTGATGAGTACGCTGACGCAAGGGTTGCCACTACATCTCTCCCTCGAACACCTATCCGGACTGTCTACTAGAAGGTTCTGTTACAGTGTGCTTTGATCCATCCGGCAAAGTTGCACCCTCGAGTGACCTGGCTTTCGCTAACTGATCGGTCGTCAATTTGGCGCCGCTCAGGTTGGCTCCGCTCGGGTTAGCCCCATTCAGCGTGGCGCCGCTCAGGTTGGCTCCGACGAGGTTAGCTTTGCTCAGGTTGGCCTCGCTCAGGTTTGCCCAACTCAGCAAAGCTCCCAGCAAAAAAGCTCCGCTCAGGTTCGCTCCACTGAGATCGGCTCCGCTCAGGTCCGCTCCGCTCAAGACCGTCCCGTTCAAGAGAGCTCCGCTCAGGTTCGCTCTGTTCAAGTTAGTCTTGCTCAGATCAGCTTTGCTCAAGTCGGCCCCGCTCAGGTTCACCTCGCTCAGGTCGGCCTGGCTCAAGTCAACTCCACTGAGTTTCGCCTCGCTGAGCGTGGCTGCCTTTAAGTCGATGATATCATTACCGTTGCCCTGCCTGATCAGACCGGACTCGGACAAGAATTGCAGCAGGCTCCTATTGCGCTCTGCATCTAATCGACGCAGCACGGTCAGAGTGCGCGCTCGTGCAATATTGCGTACCTCGGCATTTTGTTCCGATTCACGCAAGCGCTTCTCAAGTAAAAGCTCTGACAACTTGTCAAAGTACGCTTGCAAGGCAGCTTCCTGCTGTTGGTCTTCTGCAATTTGCATATCAGTCTGATGTTGCTGCTTGTTTACTGCCTCGCTCGTCTGACTTTGCCGTTCAGTGAACCAGATGGTCGCCAGGCCCACTGCCGCTGGAACAGTCAGCAGGGCAAGTAAAGTTAGCCAATCCCAGAGGGTCTTTCCAGCAAATCCAGTCCAGTCCCAATACCAGTACCCCGCGAAAACAAATGCAATAAGTGCGCAGGCAATGATGGTGCCTATAATCACCTTACGTCGCAGGCGCTTCTTTCGCCATGGAGGTTGTTCGGGTGTCATAGAGTCTCTTCCTTGAAGTGAAACACATGAATAATTATATTCCATATATGGATATTCATCTACTCAAGACAGTTGCGAGCTTGTCGATTCGAAAATGTCCTCTACCCTGACTCCAATAGGCTCAAGGCCGGAGGCTCACTCAATGGTATGCTATAATGGTTAAAGTACCTTCAACTGCATTCTAGAGAGAGTCGGATCCGATATAAAGAGGAGGTCTCTAGATGAGTGATCTGGTGGGACAGAAGCTGGGGAACTATCGCCTGCTGCACGTGTTGGGCGAGGGCAGCTTCGCCACCGTTTACCTGGGAGAAGCCCTTGACTCCCCCGCGCAAGTGGCTATCAAAGTCTTTCATAAGCCGCTCAGTGCTGAGGAGGGAAACCTGTTCCGGCAGGACGAAGCCCTGCTGACGCGTCTGACCCATCCTCACCTGGTGCGGGTACTGGCCTGTGGCGTGGAAGGCAGCAGCGCGTTTCTGGTCATGGCCTATATCTCCGGGGGCACCCTGCGTGAGCGTCACCCGGCCGGCAGCCGCCTGGAGTTGTCCACCATCGGAGCCTATGTACAGCAGTTGGCCTCAGCCTTACAGTATCTGCACGACTCCCAGTTGGTGCATGGCAACCTCAAGCCGGAAAACCTGCTGGTGGAACATGACGACCAGGTCCTGCTCAGCGACTTTGCCACCCCTCTGATTGCGCAGCGCTTGCGTCTGCAAGGCAGTCCCGAAGCCACACGCACCTCGACTTACCTGGCTCCCGAACAAATTCAAGGCAGGATCCAACCCTCCAGCGATCAGTACGCTTTAGTCATCCTTGTCTATGAATGGCTCAGCGGAGCGCCGCCCTTTGCCGGCTCGGCTGACGAGCTGTCCACCCAACACATGTTTGCCACGCCTGCCCCGCTACGGGGACAGTTGCCCGGCTTGCCTGCTTCAGTAGAGCAAGTGGTGCTTACGGCGCTCGCTAAAGACCCCAGGCACCGCTTCGCCTCGGTGCAGGATTTTGCTGTGGCCTTCCTGGGCGCGGCTCAGTTGCCACTGGATGATCGTTTGCTCGACACCCTGCCTCCACTGCGCACCTCGCCCAGAGTTGCACAGGCCGAGCCTGGCCTTACATCGGCTGTGACCCCTGCTGCTGCACCGTCCCCACCAAAGCAGCAGGAGCAGCAGCCTGCTACAAAGGCAGAGCCGATGTGGAAGGTGCCCACCACCTTCACCCCTCTCATTGGACGGGAGCAAGAGGTCGTTGAGATTGCTGGCTTACTCACGCAGCCAGAAGTGCGCCTCGTGACCCTGCTGGGGCCAGGAGGCATCGGCAAGACGCGCCTGGGCATCGCTGTAGCGACTCAGTTGCGTGACGCCTTCGCGGAGGGCGTCTGCTTCGTCGGTCTAGCGAGCATCAGCGACCCGCAGTTGGTGCTTCCCACCATTGCCAAAGAGTTAGGTCTCAAAGAAAGTGCCACCCAGTCTCTCCTCAAGCAAGTGCAGGGTTTTCTGGGCGAACAGGCTTTCCTGCTGGTGCTCGATAACTTTGAGCAGGTGGTGGCCGCCGCTGCGGAGGTCGAGGAGCTCCTGGCCGCCTGCCCCCAGTTGAAGCTGCTGGTGACAAGCCGGGCGGTGCTGCATCTGTCGGCGGAACAGGACTTTCCAGTCCCTCCCCTGGCGCTACCTGATCTCACGAAGCAGCTCCCCAGCGAGCGCATCGCGCAGGTGGCAGCAGTTGCCCTCTTTGTGCAGCGGGCACACAGTGTGCTGCCCAGCTTTCAATTGACGGCTGCCAATGCGCAGGCGATCGCCGAGCTGAGTGTGAGGCTGGAAGGGCTGCCGCTCGCCATTGAACTGGCGGCGGCCCGCGTTAAGCTGCTGCCGCCCCAGACGCTGCTGGCGCGCCTCTCACAGCGCTTGCAATTGCTCACCGGAGGGTCACGCAGCGCGCCTGCTCGACAGCAGACGCTGCGCAATACCATCCAGTGGAGCTACGACCTCTTAGGAAAAGAGGAGCAAGCGCTCTTCCGCCTGCTTGCGGTCTTTGTGGGGGGTTGGACACTGGAGGCAGCCGAGGCGGTCTCTCAGGCGGTCGGCCAGGCTGACGTGGATACCTTAAACACCCTCTCGGCGCTCCTGGACAACAGCCTGATCCAACCGAGTATACAGGAGGCAGAGGAGCCGCGTTTTTTGATGTTGCAAAGCGTGCACGAGTATGGGCTGGAGCTGCTGGCAGCCACCAGGGAACGAGAGGTGACCCATGCGGCGCATGCGCGCTACTTCCTGGCACTCGCTGAACAGGCTGGGCCCGAACTGCAGGGTCCCAAGCAGGCGGCGTGGCTAGAGCGGCTGGAGCAGGAACACGACAATCTGCGCGCCGCCCTGGAGTGGGTGCTGGAGGAGGTGACAGATGAGGAGGCAAAAGCACGCAGGGAGCTAGCCATGCGCGTGAGCGCCGTGCTGGAAGCACTCTGGGCGATGCATGGGCACTACAGCGAGGCGCGCACGTTTCTGGAGCGAGTCCTCACTTTGAGCGAGGGGGAGAGCGCTGCACTACGCGTCAGGGTACTGCAAGCGACCGCCGATATTGTAAAACGGCAGGGTGATTATAATCGCGCAGAAGTGCTGGCCCAACAAAGCTTAGCCCTGTGCCGAGAACTGGGGGATACACGCGGCATCGCCAACGGCCTCTTCCTGCTCACAGAGGTCGCCTGGAGAAGGGGCAAGACTGCCGAGACCCTTGCGCTCCTTGAGGAGCGGGTGAGACTCATGCGGCAAGTGGGCGAGCCATGGGAAGTGGCCGAGGCCCTCTTCACTCTGGCTGATATTGTCGTTATGCATGGCGAGTACGCCAGAGGGCAGGCGCTCATCGAGGAGGCGCTGGTGCTCTTTCGCAAAGCAGGCAATGAGCTAGCGGTCGGTAACGCCCTCGTCCGGTCAGCGTTCTATCTCTGGTTGTCCGCCTCGGGCGATGTGGCGACTATTCGCCAGCGACTGCAAGAGGGACAGGCACTCATCACGAAGGTGGGCGACCGGTTCTGGAGTGCTCACAGTTCTAGCGCCGCAGCCTGGGTCGCCCTCTCAGAGGGGGAGCCGGCCAGAGCATCTCAGTTGGCCCAGGAGAGTCTAGCACTCTTTCGGGAGGTGGATGCCAGATGGGATATTGCCATGGCGCTTTATGTGGTAGGGCGGGTGGAGGCACAGCAGGGTGACCTGAGAGCAGCCCGCAGCCACTACCAGGAGAGCCTTGCGCTCAGCCGGGAACTGGGCGAGCGGCTTATCCTCTCGTTAAGTCTGGAAGGGCTGGCAGGGGTGCTCGCCAGGCAGGGAGAGCTCAGATGGGCAGCCCAGATGTGGGGAACGGAAGAAGCGCTGCGCGAAGGAACTGCCATTGCGCTGCCGCCTGTTGATCGTCCGTTCCATGAGCAGGCGGTGGCCACTGCCCGAGCACAACTGGGTGAGCCTATCTTTGCTGCTGCCTGGCAAGAGGGACGGACGATGAAGCTGGAGCAGGTCATCGACGACGTACTCAAGATGGGCGACGAGGCAGGCAAGAAGTAACGCTCATTCTTACTTTGATATTGGTGGCGAATTAGATCGAACACCTCAAGCTATCTTTTTCGTACACACACGCATCCTAGAAAGGATGCAACACAGAAAGGAGTACAGCGATGCAACAGGTGATGTATCCGGTTCAGTTCTCGGTGGACTACCCAGATCGACCGCTCGCCCGGCTGACCACGTTCTTCCGCATCTTCATGGTCATCCCTATCGCGATTGTGCTGGGAGCCGTGGACGGAGGGGTCTGGCAGTGGACATCGAATGGCAGGACCACGGCTGTCGCCGCTGGTGCTGGCGGTCTGCTGTTCTTCGCTCCCCTGCTGATGATCGTGTTCCGGCAGAAGTACCCCCGCTGGTGGTTCGACTGGAACCTGGAACTGCAGCGCTTCAGCACCCGGGTGAGCGCCTACCTGGCCCTGATGGACGATCGCTACCCGTCGACCACCGATCACCAGTCCGTGCACCTGGACTACGCCTATCCCGACGTGGAGCGCGAGCTCAACCGATGGCTTCCTCTGGTGAAGTGGTTCCTGGCCATCCCTCACTACATCGTGCTCGTGTTCCTCAACATAGCCATGGTGGTGGTGGTGATTATCGCCTGGTTCGCCATCCTGTTCACCGGGCACTACCCGAGAGGGTTGTTCGATTTCGTAGAGGGCGTCATCCGCTGGAACAACCGGGTCCTTGCCTATGCGCTTATCCTGGTCACCGACCAGTACCCGCCGTTTCGGCTGAGCCAGTAAGGCGGAGGTATCCATCATGTCCATCTTCACTATCATCATTCAAGGTTTCGCCCGCGACGTTCTCTCTCTTAGTTTCATGTACCTACCCATCCGAGAAAGGAAGGGGTCTTGTGCTCCGTGGTATCTTGATCCACGGTAGTCTTTTCGTTGTCTCACTGAGACCGGCAAGACATGCTTGCCTTCAACAACAACACCGAAAGGAGACAAAGAAGCATGGCAGTGGCGTTTTTAGTTGATGCTTCCGGCACGACTCCAGAGCGATATGATCAGGTCATCGAGACTCTCCAGCGCGCCGGCATAACAGCTCAGGGGCGCATCTTTCACGTAGCAGGTCCGATGGAGGGCGGCGGTTGGCGGGTCGTCGAAGTGTGGGAGTCGCAGGAAGCATTCAACAAGTTCTTTCAAGAGCAACTGATGCCGGCGTTGCAAGCCATCGATAACTCGGGTATTACCACGCTCCAGCAGGTCTGGCCTGTCCACAACATGCTCAGTGGGCCAGAGCATCACCTTTAGTCTGCAAGCTAAAGGGTCTGGTCTGTCCACACCCTTCTCAGGCTCTCAAGTGCGTGCCTAAGTCCGAGCCTGCGATGGGATAGGCTCATTCGTGACCTCTAAGGAACTCGGTGGTGTGATGCTATCGAGTTCTTTTGAGTTGCAATAGGTACGGTCTGCTTGAGAATACAGTGGTGGGTATCAAGTGGTACGCTTTTCGGGCTCATCCCCAAAATGATATTGGTGGCAAATTGCAAAACCGAGCGCAAATTTCAGCAAGCTATAATGCCAGGTGCGAGTGCAATCCAGCAGTGCGACCGCAAGGGTGCTTACACGGGGAGGTGTTTCTCGAGAAAGGGCCAGTAGGGCGAAAAGGCACGAAGGCACCCGCAAGGGGCCCCGCACCACTGCGCGCCGCCCATGCCTCTACAAAGCACCAACCTGCTACTGTGCTTGTTGTAAGTGGTTGATGAGGTCGATCAGAGGTGGGGTAGCCTGGAGGCCGGTTCCGATCAGCAGGATCACCAGTCCAACAACTCCCAGTGTACGGATGGGCAGCCTATTTGCCTTCCATAACATGTACCGGGAGATGCTGCCGGCAGCCGCATTCCCTAAGGCAAATCCCCCCACGATGAAGACTAAAGTCTGGACTGTCTCCCACAGGAGCTGGAAGCCTGCTACAAGTCCAGATACATCGAGGAATGCCCCGTAATGTACCGCCAGTTGGAAGGTGAGCCAGGGGATGTAGCCAATGACGAACCCGACCAGCCAGCCTTTGCGCGAAAAGACGTGGAGATGAGGAGAAGAGGCTTCCCAATGGATAAAGCGCCAGAGGCCGATGAGGGCTCCACACACCAACGCAAATGGAACACTTACTAGCAGGGCAACCACCACATCTCTGGACGCAATGAAAAAGAAGACGAACCAGAACAGCAGTCCCAACAGCAGTCCAATCCCCAACCCTTTGCGTGAAAAGACCGGGGGCTGAGAGGGAGAAGGATTCCAGATGAGGTATGGCCAGAGGCTGGCGAGCGTGGCACAGGTGAGGCCCATGACCAGTGCGCTCATCAAAGAGGAACCCAGCAGAAAGAAGGTGACGAAGAAGAGCAGCAGTCCCAGTCCCAGTCCTATGCTACTCCCTCTCCATGACACGAGAGGTGGCCTGGCTTGAGAGGGAGGGAAGTCGATTAAGGTAGCTCGTGAATACTCCCATCACTCCTCCAATCAGCATAGCTTGTAAGGTAAAGGCAAGATCGAAACGATATACGAAGAAAAAGCGGATGATCGGAGCGGCTACTCCAAGGACAAGGGAGCTCGACAAGACCACAGGTAACGAGTAAGGTCAACCATTGCAAGGGTCCATGTTGGCGACCGAGCAGATCGTAGGCCAGGTAGAGTGCTCCGATGATCACCAACAGGGCCCCCGTGATGTAGATGCTATCAAGAGCAATGGGGGGAAGAACAATCTCTGCGAGTGCTAGCATGGTCGCTTTCTCCTGTGGTGTCACCTCATGATTGATCTCTTCCATTCTACAATAAAATGTGAGAAAAAGCAGCCCGACCTTTCTTACGGTGAGCCTTCTCCTACCAAAGTTGTAGCCTTCCCCGCGCCCATTACACCTCTCAATACGACTCAAGTGCCATGATTTTTCCCGCATGCGATGCTACACTGTTAGCAGGTCAGTCACATGCGTTCAAGCCAGGTTTATCAGGAGCCGAAAAGTGTGGCTTCAATAAGAGCTTCGGAGACAACGCTGTGCAAACAACCAGAAGGATGACACGCACATGGCAGAAGAAGCGTATCTCATCCGTGTCAAGGGCCATCTCGGTCAGCAGTGGAATGAGTGGTTCGATGGTTTCACCATCACCAATGTCGAGCATGGCGAGGCCATCATTTCAGGGATTAATGTCGACCAGTCTGCGCTGCACAGTGTATTGATGAAAGTGCGCGACCTGGGATTGCCGCTGCTTGGAGTGAGCAGGATGGAGGAACATGAAAATGAAAGGCAAAAGAGCCTGCCTGGTGATTAATCCGCACGCAGGGCAGAACGTGGCAAGACTCACGGAGCTTATTGCCGTGCTGTCGGCGGCCGGTTGGGACACAGAAATTGCCATTAAAGAGTATGGCGGGCACAGCATGGAACTGGCAGCCAGAGCAGCTAAAGCGAACTATGACCTGGTGGTAGGCTTTGGGGGCGATGGAACCATCAACCAGGTTCTCAATGGTGTGATGAGCGCCAGGGGGCGTTCGAGCATGATAGCCGTCATCCCTGGTGGTACTGCCAATGTCTGGGCCGCTGAAATCGGCCTGCCTGTTGATCCTGTCAAAGCTGCTCTGACGCTTCTCAACAGCGAAGCCCGCAAGATTGATATCGGGCATGTCGAGGTGCGAGGGCTGGCCTTTGCCGACGCGGCTCAAGATAACGGGAAGCAGCAGAAACAGAAGAATGGGAAGCTGGCAGATGGGAAGATGGCGAAAACATCCTCCAAAGGCAAGCATCATTTTTTACTGATGGCAGGACTGGGTATCGATGCCGCCATTATGGGGCACGTCTCCAAACCTCTCAAGTACCGGATCGGCCCCCTGGCGGTGGGGCTTTCGGCAGCCGAAGAACTCCCCAGGCAACATCCATTCCCCATCGAGATACGCATCCGTGGCGAAAAACACGAGCAGGACACGACCTGGAAGGGGGAGGCCATGCAGGTGATCATCGGCAACACGCGCCGCTATGCTAATATCGTACAGATGACGCCTGAGGCTTATCTTGATGATGGACTGCTCGACGTGTGTGTGATTACAGCAGGCAACGCCTTGACAACGCTGGAGGAGATCGCCTCGCTGTTGTTCCGGCGCAGAGCCGATAACGCGACAGCCGAGCGCTTCCATGGAGCCAGTATAACTATCAGTGTCCCGGCTTCGATTGACTTGCAACTGGATGGAAGCGCGGTAAGGCTCAAAGACTACCTGAGCAAATCAGATCGTAAAGCTCTCCAAAGCGCTGAAAACGCACAGCAGGTGATGGTCACCTATCGCTTCGACGCCATGCCACGTGCCGTATCGGTGGCGATTCCCAGCGCATATGACGGTACCTTGTTTGAGCAGCCGGGAGCTTTCGAGAAGCTACAGGCTGCACCACTACAGCGTAAAAACGAGGATGCTACACAGTATGACACATCTGTTGAGGAGATGCGGCGGGAACCTCCCGAACTGATCAGTACGCTTTTGAAACAGGGACACATAGTAACCGTGAGGGGAGTTGCTTCGCAGTTGGGGAGGCAAGGAAGATATATTATTGCAGGAACGGTCCCTCACCAGGTGACAGGTGATAGCGTGCCTGTTGCTGTTCGGGTAGATGATAGCGTGACAATCTTCAGGAACTCAGGTGAGCAGGTTGCTCCTGCCGTGGTACAGGAGTTGCTAGAGGGGGTGCTGATTGTGGCCGAGGGCAAGAAGAGCAAGTATGGTGTCATCCGTGCAACGCACATTGTGATCTAGAGCGAAAGAGAAAAAGCCGTGCGAACAAAACTGGGGTCCTTTGTCCTGGCGCTTGCCTTTCTTGGGTTGGTGCTGGGGGCATACGGGTCTCCTTGATGCCAGCCTCAAGGTCGGCTGCTGCCCCCTCGGTGGAGACTACCCACCTCCATTTCCTCGTCAAGTTCATTGGGCAGGACACCGTCCTCGACCTGGGGTCTGACGACCAGGGTGCCTCCGGGTCCGGGTTCAGCCAAGGAGACGAGATGGTCTTGCATGATCTGGTGTTCACCCCCGATGGCCGCACCCAGGTCGGGTACGATGGGGGCTCGTGTGTATTCTTCGACGTGGCCAAGCCCGAGGAGAACTGCGCAGTGATGTTCTCCCTGCCGGGCGGGGACATTATGACACAATTCCTGAACAGCCCTCCGCCGGCGAAGTTCCTGGCCGTCACAGGCGGGACGGGCAACTACCGGAATGCGCGCGGGCAGGGGGAATTGGTCGAATCGGGTCACGGGACCGCGACCCTCAGCTTCGACCTGAGTGGGTAGGGGTCACCTGGAGATATTCTAACGATCATTGCACGGGCCGTCCCCGCTTACATGGCTCTAACGCAGAGTGCTTTTTACTGATTTCGGCAGAGGGAAGTAAATCCTCTACAATTCCGGCCAATTGTTTGTATCTTTAACCATAGAACCACACGGTCTCTGAGTAAAAATTTTAAACACAGGAGGGCGAAATGGTACAGCGAACGACCACACTTTGGACCGCAAATCGCATGCTGGCACTAGCACTTGGTATCATCTTTACCATCATCAGTATTATTGGGTTCTTCACCCCACAAGAAAATAGTACGGGAGTACAAGCAGTTTTCGGCATCTTCGATGTAGACCGTAACCACAATATTTTCTACCTCATCACAGGACTGCTTGGTATCGCCGCCGCTTTCACTGGACAAGCAGGTCTCTTCAATCGAGTCTTTGGCATCCTTTACCTCCTCTTGGGACTCCTTGGTCTCATTCCCGCGCTTTACTTTCCAGCAGGAACGTATGGGACTGATAATGGGCTGTTTCTAGGGCTCACGCACATCAATACAGCAGACCACATCCTTCATCTCATAACGGGCGTAGTCGCCATTGTTGTGGGCTTCTTCGTGAAAGACTCGATCGGGGCTCGAACAGGATAGCATAAGCCGCAGCAGCACGCTCAACAGTACTCTTCGCTCTGTACTTGGAAGCACGACAGCCAACATATGGCAAAGCAAGAAATAGACCCGTGCTTTGGTGAGCATGTGGCAACCACCTCATAGGCCTAAAATGACACATTACTGATCTCTGTGTCCGTGCTAAACTTGTGACGCTACTGTAGCTTGTGAAAAAGACACATTCCAGTTCTAGCACACAGTAGGCGGTATTGCCCATCAGCTTGAATTCGCGTTCGGGAAGCCAGCGGCGCACCAGGCTGATCATCTGCTGGGCCCACATCGCCACCGTCTTGTGCCGCTTGCCCAGCCGTTCACTCACCTCGGGGGTCGTCGCCAGCACACACAAGAACGGCAACGCCCATCGCTGCTTGGTTTGGGGAAGGATCACGACCACCGCCATCACGAGGAAGCCGCAGCCCCGGGCTGCTGACGGAGCGCTCACAGCTCGAGTCACAGCTCGAGAGGGAGCTATCGCGGGAATGCCCCCGTTTGCGGATCTTGCTGTCCCACCGCCGCTCTAGAGTAAGCTAATGCTTTGTCAGCTTCTATCTTACCTCGGAAATGGCTCTATGCCTCCTATCCTTCCCCAAATTGTACAAAGTCAAGCTCAGGCTACTTCAGGTCATACTTGAGCGAACTGCTAGTCCCTCTAATCACTTGCCCTCGCAGTATAGGCCCTATCACTTCATGTACTTCCGCAGATGTTTGATCCTGGCCGGCCTTGGAGCAAGCAGCCCTTTCCCTTTGAGATAGAGATAAATCCACAGCCCGCTACCCAGGCACACGCCGCTCAACAGGTAGGCGCCTAGCACATCGCTCGTCCAGTGGGCGCCCAGGTAGACACGCGAAGGACCGACCAGGACCACCAGCAGTCCAGAGAGAATCAGCAGGGTGATACGCCACCAGGAGTGTCCTCTAAAGAGAATGAGACCGAAGGAGAACAGCAGGCCCCAGAAGGCCACGTAGGACATCACGTGACCGCTGGGGAAACTATTCCCGGTAGCAGCCGCAATGATATCGACCAACCTGGCGGAGGGACGAGGACGTGCCACCAGAGACTTAATGAGGGCATCTAACAAGTCGCTTACCCCCGAGACCGCCGCAATCACAAGCGCCTCCAAACGCAGGTCCAGCACCCAAAACGTGACTGTGCCTAGCGCGACGAGCCCGGCGGAAAGGAGCTGCACATTCCCGATGGCGCTGACCGCCTGCATGGTTGAACGTAGCCAGGCAGATTGATTCTCCTGGAACAGGCGCGTAATCGTGACGTCGATGGCTAAGACCGGGTGGAAATAGACCACCCATGCCAGCATCCCGAAGAGGACAAGCAGGACAATATAGACGAGCAGCAGCGCGCTCCCCCATTTGCGGGTCTGATACCAGGGCCTGCGCGCTGCGGCCACCTCTTCCTGCGCTTGCTCGACCACGTTTTCTGCGTCTTCTTCGATGCGCTGCCCTACGGGTTCTCGAACAGCAGCATCTGCAGGGCGCGGCTGCATCGAGTCGTCCTGCTTGTAATGTTGCCGCATCGGTGTGAATAGTCCTCTCTCATTGCCCTGGAACGGCTTCTCTACCGCGGTCCACGCGTGTGGCGTAGATGCTGCTGGCATGTACATGACGCTAAGACCACATAGGGGATTTCACTCAGGGCACTGATTGCGTCAGCTCCTGGCGCTCCCTCACCATGTCGATCACAACGACCAGGGCCACGATTGGTATGACGTCCACATCCTGCGCGACCTCGATGGCGTAGCAGTCAGGTAAGATGGAGTTTTGCCGACCAATGTGAGCGAGGGGGCGGCCTGCCTTATCGGTGACGCTGAAGTTCCATCGCAAGGCATCTCCGGTGACGTGCAGCGCTGAACCGTCACCAGTCTCGATTTTGAAGTCCTCGTGGAAGAGACGCACTTGATCGAGCATGCTGGCCCACAACTTGCCGTTGCAGTAAATCTCGTAGTGCAGCGTGAGCAACAGAGGATTCTGCCTGATGCGCGCCCTGGCCAGTTCCCGTCGCATAGCACAATCAATCAGCACCAAGTCATCGTCGATATTGGCGAATGTGCCCCGAATCTCAAAAACAACAGAGCCGGCATCATCGCTCACGACGAACGGCTGGGGAAGGCTCCATCCCCGCTCTTTAATATGAAAGCGCATATTTGTTGGTTGTCTCCTTTGCTCTCTCTTGCTTCACCCAACGACAGGGTCGCTGAAGTCTTTCTCTTGTGCATGCTACGTACTTACGATAGAAACCTGGCTGAACACCTAAATATCACGCCCGCGAGGGGTATGTATACCGGAACCCCAGTACAAGCAGAGTTAAGATGAGAACCGCTACACCGATGAGGATCAGGCATACTCCCAGGGTGAAATCCAGTTTGGCGCGTTCAAACACGAGTTCGAACGCGCCTATCCCCAGGCTCATAATCTCGAGGAGTATGATCCGAGAGCCCGCCCGGGACTTCACCATCCACAATTCCCAGGCAATAATGGGCGAGGCAAGGGCAACTACCAGCGAGGCTCCGCCCACCGGCCCGGCGAAAATGGCGGAGCCGCCTATGATGATCGGACTGCCCGGCGCCAGGAGCCTTGCCAACAGCGATAGGCTGAAGAAAAGACCAAGTATAGTCTGGAGACTCAAAAGAACTACTATAGCCGTGATCGTAGCCGGGTGTTTGCGCGCAATTCTATTCTGCATATCATCCTCCTGTGCCTGTGCTCTGGCGGTTGGAGCGGGCAACGATTTCCCCCATTTTCATGAGTGTACAGGTAGTATACCGTTCCAGGGGAGGGATATCATGCTACTTAAGTAGTATTCACTTGAAAGTGGTGCTGCTCGAGGGAAGCTACTACTTATGCTACTTTAGCGGCATGCGATCTCCGGCGCCTGGCCGTATACTTTTCCCCAGAGAGGGGTTGGCGCCAGAAAGAAAATCCAGCAGAGTCGTTAGAATCAGCAGGATCAATCAAACAGAGAGGAATGGGGCATATGAGTACGGGTCCGACTGCTTTGCCCAATGATCACGCAGAGAACCCGGTGGGGAGACGTGCGCACCGGTGGAACACTCTTGTTCGCGGAAGTATTGCCATGGCGCTCTGGGTGATTGGTTTGATAGCGCTCTATGTGGTTGCCGTGCTCGTTCGCAATCATCCCGGTCCATGGCCGCTTGAGCTGACATTCACGCGCGCTCTTCAGCACCTGCCCTCCTGGCCGTGGCTTCACACGGCGATTGGCTTTTTCGGGACGTTCGGCAACCCCACGCCTTCGGGCATCACGATTGGGATCGTCTTCGCTGTGATACTGCTTTTGGGCTGGTACCGGCAGGCGATCTATTTGGCGCTGGCCGTGGGTATTGGCGATTTCATCGATACGCTCATCGGTGATTTCGTTGCTCGTCCCAGGCCCTCCCCCGCCCTGGTTCACGTCGATGTCATGCTCAAGTACAATAGCTTTCCCTCCGGGCACGTCTGCCACGAGGTGATCTTTTACGGCTTCCTGCTCTTCCTGAGTTTCACGAGACCGGTGCGCAGGTGGCGATACCGCTGGGCGCTGGTCCCCCTACAGGCCCTCGCTGCGCTCAATATCCTCATGATCGGCTTTTCGCGCGTGTACGAGGGGGAGCACTGGGCCGTCGATGTCCTGGGCGGTTATCTCTCCGGCGCGGTCTGGTTAACGCTGTTCATGCTGTTGTATGTGTGGACGGGAGGAGTATTGAAGTGGCAGCGTGCTAAGAGGGCGCGGCGCAGGAGCGATCCAGCAAGCAGTCTGGCGTGATACCCTTGTGTATTGGGAAGGGAAACTGCTAGAATGAGGCTGTGAAAGCTCCCATGAGCGAATAAAAAAAGAGGGAAAGAACAGACAGGAGGGGACGAGCGTAGCTATGCGTGAGCGACCCCGCATTCCAGAGGAACAGTTGCGAGCATGTTTACAGGATGAGTACGAGCTGATACCTGTCACGCTTGAGTTTCTTCCTGTGGGAAAGGATTACAACGCCGGGGTGTACCGGGTGGTGAGCGAGCAATCCACTGCCTACCTGCTAAAAGTAACGTCCAGACCGCTCTACGAACCAGGTTTTTTTGTGCCACGCTATCTGAGGGATCAGGGGATCACAGCAGTTGTGGCTCCCGTTCCCACCAGAAGCGGTGCCTTGTGGACGAGAGTAGAGGATTGGACGGTGATCATGTACCCCTTTATCGAGGGGGATACAAGCTTGACGGGGATGACGAATGAGCAGTGGAAGGAGACGGGAGCGATCTTCAAACGGATTCACCAGGTCACGCTGCCACCTGTAGACTTTGAGTCGCTGCGCAAGGAGGCCTTTGATGTGGCGGGGTATGCCCGATGGGTGTATACCTTCGAAGCGCAATACGAATATGAGCACAATCGTGGAACTGCTGCACAGCGCGCTCTTCGCTCCTCCTGGATGGCGCGTCGGCCCACGATTTACGCGGGACTGACCTCCCTGGAAAAACTGGCAGGAGTGCTCCGGTCCCGAACCTTCCCCTACGTCATCTGTCACGCGGACCTGCACGCAGCCAATCTACTGCGGGATCGTGACAGCCGCGTGTTTGTGATCGATTGGGATGAAGTGATGCTGGCACCCAAAGAGCGCGATTTCATCTTTGTCAGGGGACTACAAGCAGATGCGTTTTTTCAAGGGTACGGACAGACGGAGATCGACTGGATGCTCCTCACCTACTACCTATGGGAACGGGTCATTCAAGATGTGATTCAGTGTGCCCAGGATGTGTGTTTCAAGGAGGATTGGGGAGAAGAAGCCAGGGCCGCCGCCGCCGAGTTATTTCATGTGATCCTGGCGGAGGAAAACCGCATCATCAATGCTGCTTATGCCGCGGCGGGCCATCTTCCCGCAGACCTCGGCATGCTCAGCGGGGAGATCGGTTGATTGACGTGAACACGCGAGAAGGCGGAATCAGATCCTTCGCTGCGCTCAGGATGACATGGCCGGACTTGATCGGCGACGATAGGCGTGAACGGCAACCAACCGAGGCCGATCAATCGGCGGTGTGCACGATAAATCGGCACCTATGGATTGGGTCTTCCCGATTGATTCTTGAAGGTTCATCATCGCGTCCCTACGGGGTTGCATCACCGGATTGTTCCCTGGTGGTGAATGACTCCGACTCGATGGGTACTGAGGGCCTGTCCTGGTCGGAGGCGGGTTTTGTTAAGATGTCTCCCCAGGGGATTTGCGCGAGTGTGCCGATATCGTGGAGATGAAAGGCATCGTTGTATTTGACGAGGTGCCAGTGCATTTCGTTCTTTTCGGAGGGGATTTGTAGCCACTGGGTGATGGAGGTATTGCGCGTGTAGAAACGGGCGTGCGGGAGGGTCCAGGCGCTCATCTGAAAAAAGTAGAGGAAGGAGCCATCGATCACGCCGCCATGACAGACGAGCACGATAGTCTTGCCTTCGTATTCACGCACGATGCGGTCAAGGGCTGAACCGACACGCAGCATGAATTGTCCCCAGTTCTCTCCGCCGGGCGCAATCGGCCGGTAGGGGTCCACTTCGTAGTCCGGCTCTCCAAAGCGCTGCCTGAACTGCTCAAGGGGCATGCCTTCCGCTTCGCCGGGGCGCAATTCCTGGATGGTGTCATCGAACAGGATGGGAAGGTCGAGCGCCGGCGCGATGATCTCTGCCGTTTGGCGGGCGCGCGGGAAAGTGCTGGAGATCAGGGTATCGGCGGCGATCTCGCGGCTGGCGGCCAGGCGGTCGCGCAGGTGCCGCGCCTGTATTATGCCAAGGGGGGATAGTCCGCCGTCACCTACGAATCCTTTGATGGCGGCCATTGCCTCGGCGTGTCGAATAAGGTAGAGCTGGGTCATGCGTTGAACTGCCTCCATATTGATGATACTATTATTGCACCTTGATGGGCGCGAGTTTTGGATAAACGGGTAGTGGGTCCCCGAGGAGGGGAAGCGCGTAATCATTCATAGTAATAGACACGTTTTTGGAGGACACATGATGAATTAGAATGAGACAAGAACACGAGCACTGGTTCTCGGAGGAGGAGGCGTGGCCGGTGTGGCCTGGGAATTGGGCATCCTCACAGGCTTGCAGGATAGCGGTGTGGATGTGGGGGAGTGACATTATCATAGGCACTTCTGCCGGATCATTGGTTGGGGCTCAGATCACCAGTGGGACCGATCTCGAGAGGCTCTTCGCCTCTCAACTGACACCGGTCGAGCAGTCGAAGGAGCGTATGGAGGCGTTCGATTCCGTTGAAATGATGGAGGCGTTTCGTCAAGCGGTAGAAGGGGCGGGCCCTGATCTCAGAGCGATTCGGGCGCGGATCGGAGCGTATGCGCTGGCAGCCCCGACTATCCCAGAAGACGAGCGGCGTGTCATCATCGAGGCGCGGCTTCCCGTTCCCACCTGGCCGCAGCAGCGCTTGCTGATTGTAGCAGTAGATACTGAAACCGGCGAGGAATACATCATGGATCGGGAGTCCGGGGTCTCGCTGGTTGATGCCGTCGGTGCCAGTTGTGCCGTTCCCGGGATATGGCCGCCGGTGACCATTGCAGGGCGTCGTTACATGGATGGCGGAATGCGATCAGCGACGAATGCGGACCTGGCAAGGGGTTATGATCGCATTTTGATCCTGAACCCGCTGGGAGCAAACGCGAATTACCTCGGAGCCGGCACGGCTTCGGAGGCCGCGGCCCTGGAACAGGAGGGGAGCCAGGTGCTGGTGATCGAGCCGGATGCTGCATCCGCGGCCGCTATCGGATTGAACCCGCTTGACCCGGCAACCCGGCAACCCTCGGCAGTAGCCGGTCGCACGCAGGGGCGCGGACTTGCTACGCCGATCGCTGCGCTCTGGTCTCATTCCTGACCAGGTGAATGAGAGAGGAGCTCTGTCAGGAGTTACTGTTTTTGTTGCTGGAGACGATCCTGAACACCTGCCCTCCTGGCGCCTGGACGTAGAAGAACGGGGTATAGGGGTGAACCACTCTGGGTAGTCCAGCAGCGAGCACCCGCTGTTGGAGCTCCGGCGCGTCATCGGTTCTCAACTCGAGCCAGGCTCCCCGCCGTGCCTGTTGATCCGAGAGGGCGTCCTCCGTAAATTCCACGCTCAGGCTCGCGCCGTTCGAAAACTGGAACCCGTATATGGGTTCGGGCGAACCCTGTGCATCCGAACTCTCAACGGCTTGCAAGCCGAGGATGCCGGTGAAGAATTCCAGGAATTGCTCTTTCGTTTCGGGCCGGGCGTACAGGTGAACAGAGTTGCTCAGGGCAAGCATGGTTGTCTCTCTCCTTAACTGGTGGCTTGCTCGATTGGCAGGGCGGCGCAAGCGCCCCCACCGCCCATCCACTCCACTCCCGCCCCTACAGGCGGGATGTCATTCTTCATTAGAATAAGCGGATGCTCCACAATTAGCGCCTACCGCCCAAAGGGAAGCGGTCCCAGGGGTTCTGGTTGGCGGTGATGCGGTACCCATCGGGGTCGGCGAAGATGAAGGTGCGGCCGAATGGGCCATCGAAGGGCGGCGTGATGATGGTGGCTCCAGCCGCTTGCATTCTGGCTTGCAACTCATCGACGTTGTCGCAGTCGATCCAGAGGGTTATGCCCAACCCCGGTTGGGGCGTTTCATCCAGATTCACTTTTGCCTGGGTGAGAGCGAAGGGGATCGTGGTGGTATCGAAGAGGACAAAGTCGGGAGCGTCAAAGCGCTCATCGACGGTCAAGCCGAGCACCTCTGTGTAGAATGCGCGCGAGGTGGAGAAGTCGCGCACCTGTAAGCTGAGAAAATCGGGTCCGAGAAGCTTTGCCATGGTTGTTCCTTTCCTGTTTGCTGTACAGTCAATGACAACGATAAAAGTTGCGTTTAGCCGGCAGGAGCGGCCTGATAGTGCATTAAAGAGAGCGTGCCAGAGCGCAGGGTCGCGATCAGGGCAGGGTCGTTGCGGCCTTTGGCGAGCAGCACTACCCCCTCAAAATACGCGAGCAGGGCCTGGGCCGTGACAGCGGTATCAAGAGTTGGGGGGACGATGCCCTGGTGTTTGGCATCATCCAGCATGCGCTCGAAGTAGCCGAGCCATTCCTGGAAAAAGCGCTCCACCTGGGCGCGGATTAATTCGTCCTGCGTGCTCATTTCCAGCGTCAGGTTGCCGAGGGGGCAGCCGCGCATGTGGCCACTCCGCTGCTTCTGAGCTTGCTGTCCCTCCAGCGTCAGATCGAAGAAACGCAGAATGCGCTCCTGCGGAGGGAGGTGAGCGGCGCAACCTGGCTTCAGGAAGGTGTCTTGAAACCACTGCCACTGGCTCACGAGGGCTACGAGCACGAGATCCTGCTTGGACGTGAAAAAATGGTAGAAGCTGCTTTTGGTCACGCCGGCAGCCGCGCACAGCTCGTCTACGGTGACTGCTTCGTAGCTGTGAGCGTAAATCACATCTTTCGCGGCGGCAATTAGGCGCTGCCTGGCATCGCTCGGTCGCCCCATGGTGCTCTCCTACGCAACTCTTTTGGATTGTGGACTACTTAGTACAGAATAACATGAAAGGGAAGGGGATGTCAAGTGGAATGAGCGTGTAAGAGAGCTTCAATATCGGCGATGGCCTGGGCGGTGTTCTGGAAGAGGATGGTGTGGATGCCGAACTCGCGAGCAGCCTTGAGATGTCCCTCGTTGTCGTCGAGGAAGATCATCTCGGCTGGCTGCACGCCCAGGCGCTCACAGGTCAGTTCATAAATGCGCCGATCGGGTTTGGCTATTCCCACCTCATGGGAGTAAATAATGAGGTCGGTGATCTGGTCGAAATGGTAGCGCTCTTGTTCTCTGGATCTGGCACCGACGAAGCTGTTGCTGAGCAGGGCGGTTCGATAGTGCGGGCGAAGGCTGCTGAAGTAGGCAGCCAGTTCAATGTTGAGTTCACCTAGATACTCTTCCCACAGGTCTTGCATGAAGGCGTCAACCTGCGCCTGGTGCATGCCAAGGTTGTCTTTCAGGCTCCGCAGCACCTGCCCTTCCGAGCATAGCCCTAGAGAGCCATCATGCCAGACGCTTGCCATGCGCTCGTTCAGTTCCCCCGGTTTTAGATGGAGGAGCCGTTCCCATTTTTCCGTCAATCCAAGGTCAGGCGTGATTTCCAGGACTCCACCGATGTCAAAAACAATTGCTCGAATTGCCATTCTGCACTTCTTTCAGAGGTATTAGCTCAACAGTGGTATTTGAATAGCTGTGCTCAATATAGATAGATCTGTAGTGGTTACAGTACCTTTTGTTTTGTTTGCCTGTCAAGGAGAATGTGTTTCCTGGGTGTAGGAAAAAGTTGTAAGCAGGCAAGAGGAGTGTGGACGATCACTAGACTGGCCGATAATGCTGATTGAAGATTTGGTGCGGACAATGCCCAGGGCGGCGCAAGCGCCCCCGCCGCCCGTCCACGCCACTCCCGCCCCTACAAAGCTGTCCGCATTTATTCGTTAATGTGCATAATCGGCGGTGGCCGCGGTAAACCGGGCCCTACTCTTTCTTGATGGTCGTTTGATTACGACTGTTTCATAACACCAGTGTTTCTTCGGCAGGCTAGAATTTTTTGCAAAGGATCAAGCATCAATAGGAAAGCGTCTATTGACTGGCATTTCACCTATCGAATATGGTATGCTTTTTGTATGAAACATGTATCTCAGTCTGGGGAGGAAAAACGCCCCTATCACTCGCAGGTGCGCCAGCGGCAGGCTGAAGAGACGCGCCGACAAATCCTGGTGGCCGCTCGTGAATTATTCGAGAGCCGTGGGTATGCCGTGACGACCATGGAGGCTATTGCCGAACTGGCTGAAGTCTCGCCCAAAACGATAACGGCCGTGTTTGGCTCCAAGCTCGCGCTGCTGGCTGAGGCAATCAATCCTGAGGTTTTCAGCCCACGCGTCCGACAACTCATCGAGGAACTGCGCGCGCTAGAGGATCCGGCAAGACAACTCTCACTCGTGGCTCAGATTACCCGCCAGGCTTATGAGCCGCTGGTAAGCTCGCTGGAATTGTTGCGGACGGCCGGAGCTGTGGCACCCGAGCTGGCGGATGTGACGCGGCAGATCGAGGCGAGACGGCGGCACAACCAGGCGCGGTTGATTGCCTCACTGGGCAAGCAGGGGGCACTGCGCCCTGGTCTGTCCTTGGAGGAAGCAATTGATGTGCTGTGGGTGCTGACCAGCTATGATCTTTATCGCATGCTTGTCGTGGAACAACGCTGGGAGCCCGAGCGCTATGAAACGTGGCTGGCGCAGCTCCTGGTCGAGCATCTGCTTGTGTCCCACTGAGGGATGACCTCTCAGGTGAGATCGATCAAGAGATTGGATGCGCATCATGAAGATTCTCGCTTACTGAGGCATTCGGGAAAGTCGTGGAGGGAACCCTGGCCGATAAATCGGCGGTGGCCGCGATAAATCGGGCCCTACGGGGTCCAGGGAAGGAGGCTCTTTCGTGCGCGTTTTGAAGAAGATAGGGAGTACCGAGTTTCTGTTGCTGTGTGGTGTGATCGGGCCGCTGCTGTTCATCGTGGTGTTTCTGATCGAGGGGGCGACGCGGCCTGGCTACAGCGCCTGGCAAACAGATGTGAGCTACCTTGCATTGAGTAACCAGGGTTGGGAGCAGATCGCTAATTTTATCGTCTGTGGCTCTCTGTGCATCGCCTTTGCAGTGGGGCTGCGGCGAATTTGGCGGACGGGTAGGGCTTCAGTGTGGGGGCCGCTGCTGGTCGGCTTGTTCGGGTTGGGCCTCTTGATAGCTGGTGTGTTTGTGACCGACCCCGGCGGGGGGTATCCGCCTGGTACTCCTGTCAATGGCCAACCGCAAACCTGGCACGGCTGGGTTCACGGGATCAACGGCGGGGTGTTCTTTCTCGTAGTGCTCCCCGCCATGTGCTTCGTGCTGGCGCGGCGTTTTGCTGCCGACCCGCAACATCGTCGGTGGGCGACGTACTCCTGGGTGACCGGAGCGCTGATCCTTTTGATATCGATAGCTAGCTTCATTGCTCTGCCGATCGCCGAGAAGGCAGGGTTCCCTGTGCTGGACGGCCTTTTCCAGAGAGTCGAGATTATCATGGGATGGGTCTGGCTGTCGCTGACCGCCCTGCTACTGTGGCGCCAGGAACGCAATGGCATGTCGGACAAGGCCGCTACCGGCATCACCGTCGCCGGTGCCAAGGCCGAATAAGGATCGTTTAGCTTTTGTTGGAATACCATTTAGCGCCAAGCGTTGACCCTGCCAGCGCTGATACCCACCCTACGAGGAGAGTGAGGGGCAGGCTCAAGAGCAGAGTCGGCCAGATAGTATCAATGAGTAGCGCCTGATAGACATCTGGAGGGAAAGCAAGTTCTGGCACGAGCAAATGCAGAAGCCGGGCGATGACTGTGGGAACAAAGACCGCCAGTATTGCCATCAGAAGTCCAATCAGCGAGGCATTTCGCAGTGCGCTCGCCGCTGCTTTTTTACGGTTTTGCCAGGCGAATACTCCGTCAATGAGCAGCGCGCAGAGTAGAAAATAGAGTGGCAGTACCATGAATACGACATTCAAAACCGGATCCTGGCCATGGCGAAAGGGAATATGCCCGATGGTGGATGAAGTATGCAGCGCCCACCAGACAAAGATTTGCATCAGGGGAGCTATGCCCCAGACAAGCAAAGCCACGAGAGAGGCGGAGCCAACTTTACGCGTCAGTTGCACGGCCCCGCTCAAGCAGAAAGCGGCCGGAAAGGCAAGCGCGGCCGGGTAGGTTATGACAGGCACGGCGTTGAGCGCCACCGGCTTGAAGGCGGTCAGACCGATAAAAGAGAGCGCGATGAGTACAGCAAAGAAGAAAAGAGCCATCCATTCGGGACTGTTCAGACCTAACCAACGGCGGGGAACATGCACCGATGTACGCGCTATGACAGCCTCAGAGGCAAAGACGTAAATGAGGCCTACCCCGGCGAAAATACTACCGATCAGTCCCAGCAGGTGAAAAGGAGACCACAATGTGACATCGATGCCATATAAACTATGCCAGTAATTATCCAATGGGGCAGCGATCAAATCGATCAGCGTGCCAAACCCCACCATGACAAAGCCTGTAGGCGCTGCGAAAACCCGCAATACCCGTATTGTTGAACTGGCATCGACCCCCGGCTTCCTCTGGTAATAGCGGACAGTCTCAATAAGTACCAGAATAAGCGCTACAAGGCCGGTTAGCCCTATACCGGTATAGCTCATGATATGAGGAGGAATCAAAAACTGATCACGCCCCAGGTAATCGTGCCAACTTCTATCCCAGGCCAGACCAAACTCCGCCTGGAAAAGAAAGTAGAGCATCAAGAGAGCGCCTCTTCTGCGTAATCTCCGCTCAGGAAGATCAGGCTGCAGGTTCATGCGACTTTGTCCTCTGTCGAAACATGCACAATTAGAAGCACATCATTATATATTCCCGTTAACATCGGGGCAAGCGAGCGAGAACTGGGGGTCAACATCCTTGTGACAGAGGGCGACCCAAGGGTCCCCACGCCACCCTTCTCCACTCCCGCCCCTACTGCAATTTCCCCCGCAAGGACGGAGAGCAAAATCTGCGAAATATGTGTAATCTCACCCATGATTTCGTTGACGCCAAGGTGTATACTTTGCTCAATAAAATCGTTGAGGTTGGTTCGCCGGAAGGCCTTATATGCACATCAACAAATTAAGGTGGACATCCTGCTATCCAACGGACTGGCCGATCATGCAGATTCACGAAATAATGCGGACATCCTCTCATCCATGGGACTGGCCGATAAATCGGCGGTGCGCGCGATCAATCGGCGCCTACTCTTGTTTGGCGGCCGTAGGCGCAATCAATGGGGTCCTACCGATGTCCGGATCAATTGGTTAATCTGCATAATCGGCGGTGTGCACGATAAATCGGCACCTACAGATGACAGGATGGATTGGTCAAGATGCATCTACAGGGTAAGCAAAAGAAGAGAGGTGTTAGCGTGAAACGCCCATTTCCATGGTGGGTACGAGCTACCTTGCTTTTCATTGCTCTACAGGCATTCGACTTCGTGCGTGCTTTGATCTGGCCTGATATGATTAGCGGCCTGGAGCCCTGGCAGGCAACGCCTTTAAATGCTCGTTTTATCGCCTCGCTCTACCTGGCAACCGGCATCGGGGTTTTGTTAGCCGGCGTGGCGCGGAATTTTCTCCAGGCGCGCGTCGTGTATATCAGTATTGGCGTGGCAACGACGGTCATCTTAATCGTCTCGCTCTTTCGACTCTTCACCTACCCGCATGAGTTTTCTTCTTTTCCATACTTATGGTTCAGCATCTACATTCTTGACCCGCTATTGGTAGGCACTGGTCTCTGGTACATGCAAAAAACGGGCACACTATCAGTCCGGTCTACAGCGCGAAGAGACAATATCTTTGCTCCACTGTGGGTTGTGGAAGCGATCATCCTGACTGTGATAGGCGTGCCAATGCTGCTGCTCCCAGGGCTGGTTGTGCAAGTGTGGCCATGGACTGTGAACCAGGCACTGGCGCAGATATACGGGGCATTTTTCCTGGCACTGGCGGTTTTGAGCGTACTTTCTCTGCGCGAGCGCAACTGGGAGGCTGTACGGATCTCCGCGGTGGTCATGATGAGCCTGGGGTTATTGGTCGATATCATCTCTCTGCTGCATCTCGACCGTTTTAAATCTCCGTTGGAGACGTTGATCTGGTTCGGTTTTTTTAGCGCCACAGCACTTTGCTTTGGTGCGCTTGTGCTCGTGCGCCAGATCAGGCCCCAGGTAAAGGAGGCAATATCATGAGCCAAGCGAGTCGCCGGTTAATATCCACCCGCCGCCCAATGTCCCCGGAAGGTATTCTGCATATCTACCTCTGGATTCTCATGCCCGGCCTTTTGCTGCAGGGTCTTGGTTCGCTGGCATTGAGACTTTCAAGTGGGCTTGAGGCAATTACTCCCCCTCTGGTGGCCGGGGTTCTGCTTGGGCATATCCCACATGCCATCCTGCATATTGTATGGGGTCTGGCCGGGATACTCGTGCTTGCTACATTGCGTTTCGCTCGAGCAAGGCTGTGGCTGGGACTGATCTTTGGCATATTCTATACCCTGCTGGCCGTTTTCGGAACCATTGACCCACATATCTTCGAGCTACACCTGGCACCCTCGGAAAACGCATTTCACTGGATTGTTGGTCCCCTGACGCTTGGCCTGAGTCTTGTAGCCTGGTATGCCTATTTGCACAGATCGCAAACGCGAGGTGGACTTCCAACCTCCCGTTCGAGAGCTACATAAGGAAGCATATCTGTAAGAGTTGGAGGAGACATATGTTCAATCGGCCATCCCGGGAGGCTTTCATACTGCCCTCTAATGCTTTTTACAAAATCGTGTTGTTGATAGTCGTTGTATTGCCTTTCCTGGGGACGCTGGTGGCTATATGGCTGCTCTGGCAGCACGCGGTTCACTGGTCGGACCTGGCGTTGTTCGCAGGAATGTACATAATAGCAGGATTTGGTGAGACGGTTGGCTTTCACCGCATGTTGACGCATCGTGGTTTCCAGGCGCGCCCTGTCGTCAAGTTTCTCTTGCTGGTATCCGGCACGATGGCTATTCAAGGGCCACCGATCGACTGGGCTGCTATTCATATCAAGCATCATGCGCGGGCCGACCGAGAAGGCGACCCACATAGTCCGCTCGATGGGTTCTTTCACGCACATATGGGCTGGTTCTTTGGCAATATCGATGCCGATCCTGCTATCTACTGCCCTCACCTGTTTAAAGACCGCGTTGTCGTATTTGTCAGCCGTACGGTGTGGGTCTGGTCTCTGTTGTCGTTCTTTATACCCTTGCTGCTTGGTGGCTGGACAGGTCTACTGTGGGGCGGACTGGTACGGATGTTTCTCTCCAATCATGCAGCATGGAGTGTCAACTCAGTCTGTCATACATTTGGCAGGCGAGATTTCCAGACGAATGATCGAAGCCGCAACCAGTGGGTCGTGGCACTCCTGGGCCTGGGTGAAGGCTGGCACAACAATCACCATGCGTTTCCACGGTCGGCCTTCCACGGCCTGCACTGGTGGCAGGTGGATATCTCAGGCTACATGATCTGGCTATTAGAACGGCTGCGACTCATCCACGATGTGCAGCGCGTCTCACCAGAAATGCTGGTACACCGCTCCCTGTCCAGGCAGGGATGAAATCGGTGACGAGCAGCGATGGGTCTACATCCTTTGGGGTGAAAGAGGGCGACCCAAGACGGCAGCGTAAAATGGGATGCGCAGATGCCACGGCTGGTCTACATCCTTTGGGGTGAAAGAGGGCGACCCAAGGGTTCCCACCCCGCTCCACTCCACTCCCGCCCCTACTGGAATTTCCCCAGAAGGATGGAGAGCCGAAACAACCTATGTCGTGTCGATCATGTGGAAAAAAACGCTCTCAGCCGTTTTGAGACCTCGTCACCGGCTTCCTGGGGGAGCCAGTGACCGCAATCGGGAAAGTGCTGAACGCTCTGCGCTCCGAAGCGCCCGGCAAGTTGTTTGGGGATATAGGGATCATGATCTCCCCAAAGCACTAGCGTTGGAACCCGAGACGTCAATTGGAGAAGCGAATCCTCCCACCCGACGAAGACTAGCGAGTCTGTGGAGCGGTAGAGACGCAGAATAGCCTGCTTCATCATCGGGCTTCTGCGCGCATAGGCGCGACTGATCTGATCGCGGGTGAGTTTGCGAGAACCGCGCCGTAATTCCCAGAGGAACAATGGCCAGTTCATCAGCGCCATGCTCAGCTCTCCAAGTAGGGGAGTGCGCCAGATGCGTGCCCACGGGTGCCAACGATACTCGGAGTGGAAGAAGGTGTTCATACAAACAATGCGATTGACCTTCTCTGGATGCTTGACCGCCCAGGCCAATCCATAAGGGCCACCGTGATCGTGAACCACAAGATTGAGAGGAGTCGTGATACCGATGGCCCCCACGAGCTCATCGATGAAGGTTGCTCGATTTTCCAGCGAACAATCAAAGTGAGTTGGAGCGATGGACCGGCCGAAGCCGGGCAAGTCAGGGGCCAGGCAACGATAGCCGGCACTCAAGTCAGCAATCACGGCAGACCATAGCTGCGCAGTATCAGGGACCCCGTGTAAAAACAGAATCGGTTGGCCCAGGCCTTTGTCTACAAGGTACACATTGACGTTTTGTACCACCAATTCCATGCATTGCTCCTTCATCTTTTGAAGAGGACGGCAAACAGAGTACGGGGATTGAAGAGCACCACCGGGGACTTGAGCATGTGCAGGACTTCATAAAAGCGCAGGGTTGTCAAAGGATGAGAACAGGCCAGTGCATGCACGCGGCCCCCGTACCAGTTGAACAGGCGCATGCCGGGGGGACGATATCCCTCCGTTTGCGGGTAGCGGAAATCTTCACCGGTTGCCAATAGCCAGGGCACCTTCACCACTCTGGCCACCTTTTTCTGGAAATGGTGAGCAAAGCCTTGCAGATCGCCGTGAGTACGCAGGTATTGAGGCAGGTAGTTGCTCAAGGCACTGGCCTCAAGCGCGGCAGTTGTCATTCCCTGACCATAGATAGGATTGAAGCTGCAAGCCGCATCCCCAAGCACGATGAAGCTATCTGGAAAGCCCTGCATGCGCTCGTAGTGCCGCCAGCGATTGGCCGGGAACTTATGAGTGACGATGGGCGTCAAGCTATCAGCAGCTTTGATGGCCTGATAGAGGTTGGGCACGGGCAGGCTGCGGGCGTAGTCGAGAAAGCCCCCCTCGTCAACAGGCGGATAATCTTGCAGCCAACCGGCCAACGTCACCATCCAGCAACCACCTTCGATGGGAAAGATGTACCCCGCGCGTTTGCCGTGGGGAGGCGTTGGGTAGATGATGAGCGCTTTCCCGTCGAGGAATGCTTGATCAAGGTGACGATAGATACGGCTGGCGTATCCAACATCTACCTTGACAACAAATTCCTCAACCCTGCTATACCCCATGGATAGCAACCACTGATGGGCTTGTGACCCGCGACCGCTCGCATCAAACACCAGATCTGCCGCTAATTCCTCCTGGCGATGCGGAGCATCGCCATGTCGCAGTCGCACACCTGTTACGCGGGTATGACCGGCACTGGCGCATAGCCCTGTGACCTCCCATCCATCAAGGAAGGTGACATTAGCTCGCTCCGCCAGGCAATCCCGTACATGTCGCTCAAGGAGAGGTCGGCTTTGACTATACCCTGTAATGGCACTTGGGAAGCGAGCTTTCCACACACCAAAGTGGTACCAGCAGACATCGGCAATGGTGTCTATAAAGGGGGCTCCGTCTCGAGCAAGCGCCGAAGAGAGGCCCGGGAAGAAATCCTCCAGGATAGTTGCTCCCCTCTTCAGGAGAGCATGGACGTGCTGCCCTTGCGGTACTCCTTTACGCGCGTTCGTACTCTGTGGAAGACAATCGCGCTCGATAATCGTCACGCGCGCGAAATGCTCCGCAAGCGCGCGGCCGGCCAGCAAACCGGCCATGCTTGCGCCGATCACTACGGCGTGCTGATTTTGAGCACTTATTGGTTCCAATACGACTCATACCCCCTTCATCTTTACGCAGTGGAGTAATGCATGTTGACGAATAAAGGTAGACAGACATCGCCTGTACGATATGCAGGGCGGCGCAAGCGCCCCTACAGGCAGAAGGGGCGAAGGCGTATGGCAGGGCAGCGCAAGCGCCCCCACCTATGGGGACGAGGGCGGCGCAAGCGCCCCCACCGCCCGTCCACTCCACTCCCGCCCCTACAGGCGCATCAACTCGTCAGCAACCGGACAGGCGCTCGGGTAAGGGGGCCGGACAGGCGCAAGGCCCCCACCCAGCCACCCAACCGCCCCCTGTCCCTACATGTCAAGCGGCCCTCCCCCTGTGAGGGGTGTTAGGCCACTATGGCTCCCAGGCTCCTACTGTTGCCGCTAGGAGTCTGAGGGCATCATCAACTCTCTGCAGAGCTTCTTTGACCTCGGCCTTCTCCTTCAAATGGCGATTCAGATGCTCGCGTCCATACCTGACATGTTGCAATTCGATTCTCCCACCCTGGCCGTAATCGGCATGCTCATCCCACCATTTAATGGAAAGTGGGACAGTACCAGCCTCGCAAAGATCAGCATCCGGCACCAGTATGCGATTGAGTTGAGGGTGATCCCGCGTGCCGGCGACTGCAGGAAAAACTGATTCGGAGACAACCTTCACCAGTGAGAATTCGATCCCGCTTTGTAAAGCGTTATAGCTGATGAACGTTACTGAAGGATCGTTGACGAGGCGGATGAGATAATGATAAAGAGCGAGGGTGTATTGAGAGAAAGAAGTATTGGGAAAGGCTCTCGCAGGATGGCCTTCATGTATGGCGGTAAGCACCATGCGGGTCATGCGATCTCGTTCTTCGACCGCTATCTCTTTCAGGTATAGTTCCAATGCGTTGTATACGGCTTCGTGATCAATGCCATGGATCTCAAGCATCTGGCGGTAGTAATCATTATGCTCCTGCTCTTCTTTCAGTTGTGCCGCCAGGGCCCGTAACGTGGGAAGTCGTGCCTCGCGAGCGAGAGTTCGCAGCCGGAGGGCTAATGCCTGTACACGACGCGAGTGACGTATATGGTCAATACTGAGTATCTCCTCTACGAGTACACGGGCCTGGGCTGATGTTTGCAGTTCGCCTAACCGGGAGATACTTCGGATGAGTCCGGCATTGAATGCTACAACGAGCGGGTAGAGTGTGGTGATGAAGCGCTTGTATTCATCGAGCGTGACTTTTCTCTCTCGCAAAGCCGTCATAAATCTCCCGGCATTTGCCTGATCGGAGTAATGGCGTGCGAGGGCATCAATCTTCTCACCAGCTTGAAGCTCTACCGTCATGGTACGTGCTCCTGAGATATCAAGAGTATAGGTTCACTTGCTCGTATGGTCATGCCAGAGCCTTTCTAAGGTAGCATACAACAAAACAGTTGTCCCCGGTAAGGTTAACGTTCTTAATCGGAGGTGAGCGCGATCATGTATATTGACGAATGACATTTCAAGCGCTTTAAACCCCAGGCGAGGCGAACACTTCATAGTGGGTAACGGTCGGCCCTGGTGAGCCCGGCTCACTCGTGATCGGTTCCCCAGAATGGGGCTTTTAAGGCATCTAATCAAGCACTATGAAAAGGTACGCAAGCAGGTTACTGTCATTAGCATTCAACTGCGGGTCAACATCCTTTAGTGACAGAGGGCGACCCAAGGGTCCCCACCCCACCCTGCTCCACTCCCGCCCCTACGGGAATTTCCCTCGCAAGGAGAGAGAGTCTCAACTGCTCATTTCTTGCACATGTTGGTTCATCATGCGCAGCATGGCGAGGCCGTTGGTGCGGAGGAAGCGGATGATGAGGACGGCAGCCAGGGGATCGTGTTGAAAATTGATGATGTCTCCAGGAAGCCGTGAGCAGGTTTCACCATAGATGCGTTCGTACTGCATAGCAATGCTCCTCCGGTTATGAGTATTGTAGCGGATGGGCTAAGAGCGAGCAACCTGGACAAACCTCGCACTTCATCGTACACTTTTTCTAAATAGCTGTGCATGTAGGGAAAAGATGCGTTCGTAGGATGATACTGGCGCTCAAAGGACGGGAAAGGACCTGACGCGGGTGGGTTCGTCAGGAAAGGAGAGAGCAGACATGATCTGGGAGCAGTTCGAAGCCGCTGCGCCCGAGCTGGCAGCGGTGGGCAGGAGGCAGCTCGAGCAGAGCGGGGTCGCGCTCATCGGAACCATTCGAAAGGATGGTTCCCCCCGCATCAGTTGTGTGGAACCCTGCATCCTGGACGGAGTCCTCTACCTGGGGATGATGTGGCAGTCGCGCAAGGCACTCGATCTACTGCAAGACCCGCGCCTCGCGCTTCACAACACTATTTGCACCTCGACCGGGGACGAGGTGGAGTTCAGCCTGCGCGGGCGAGCCATCGAGATTCGTGACCTGGAGGTGCGCAGGAGGTATCGCTCAGAGAGGACCGAGTGGCAGGAGCCACATTTTCATCTGTTCTCCCTCGATATCGAGAGCGCCAGCCTGATCGAGTACGGGCGTGGGGAGCAGTTCGTCAAGGTCTGGCCACAGGGCAAAGAGTTCAAACGACCGTACTGATAGAAGAACAGGAAACGTTGCATCGGCTGCTCGTCAAACTGTTTATCTCACTGACTGAACCGTCATCCGCGAGATAGCCTTCACACAGAAAGAAGAACACCCATGACAGAACCCATTCGTTTTGATGGAATCAGCTTGCCTGTGAGTGATGTCGAACGCTCCGTCGCATTCTATCAACAGTTCGGTTTTGAGCTCCAGGTCCAGCACGACAACTTTGCCTTACTCCGTCTGGGGGAAGGAACCATCGGATTGCTCAAGATGGATTTGTCGAAGTGGCCGAACGCGCCGCGTGGAGCCATCCATATCGAATTGAGTACGGAGAACCTCGATGCGCTTTTTGAGCAGTTGGAAGCTCAGGGAGTGCATTTCGCCAGTCCTCCAGTTGATCGCCCCTGGGAGCGACAAATGTTTACCAATGATCCCGATGGGTATCGTCTGGAAATCGCTCAGGGACGGCGAGGATAGTCAGAGACACAAAGAGGGATACAGCCTGTCTGGTTGGGAAAATTTCCTGGTTGCGCAGGTTGGGGCCTCGGCTGCGGCTAGCCGGGCTGGTCTTCGTCGGTGACTCGATCAACTTGACGCGTATCCTGAGTACTGGCAGCCTGCCTGAAAGCGCTTTAGAGGCCCTGGTGCTGCTGCTGGCCGTCGTGGTTATATTCTCGCTGCTCTTGGTGCCGCAGCCGCTGACAGTCGCAGGCATCGAACTCTTGATAGCGGGAATCGCCGATACTGCCATCCTCATATTTCTTGTGGCCTATTCGCGCCGCAAGATGGACCCTCGCTACTATGGCTATCTCTGGTTGCGTGGCACCCTCAGCCTGTGCGCCACCCTGCCCTTCGCAATCGCGGGCATCGCAGTGCTGATCTGGAATAGCAACGGCCTCTACTGGATTGTCCCGTCCACGCTGCTTTCGATTACCGTCGCCATCTACGACGCCTGGGTGCTCCTGGTCGAGATCAACCGGTAATGAACATTTAGCAAAGAAGGTGAGCAGCCTCTCTCTCATCCATCGCCTGGCCGATAATGCATGTTGACGAATTATTGCTGACATCATACCCCCACCCCGGGCCGATAATGATTTTTAACAATCAAGACCGGTAATATAGGTATGTCACCCTGAGCGAAGCGAAGGGTCTAGCTCGAGGGACGCTGAGATTCTTCGCTTCGCTCAGAATGACATGACCGATCTTGGTTGGTAAAGTTCATAATCGGCGGTGCGCACGATAAATCGGCGCCTACAGAGGGCCGGATGAATTTTTCAAGTTGCATAATCGGCGCTGGCCGCGGTAAACCGGGCCCTACTCTTGCTGGAGGGCCATTTGTCTACAACTATTTCTTACAAGCAAAGTCGGGCAAGGGCTTGACAGAGCAATAGCAGCGTGCTATATTTACTATAGCAAATCGTTATTATATACAGCGTGATGTGCTTGAAACGTCTACCAATAGGAATGGGCTGATAAGTGAAAGAAACCATTCGAGGCCGAGGTGTATCAGGCCCGGGTATGGTACAATACGCACGTAATCAGCTTAGATAGGCGCGTCGTTTTTACCAATGGAGGAACTATACGATGGATTCGCGCCAGGTTCGTTGCCAGACGGACAAACGCAGTGAGGGAGCCAGGTCGGCTCTGCCAGCCGCGCTGATGCTCTTGCCTGTGCCACTTTTATCACTTGTCCTTGTATTGCTTTCGCTGACGGTCTTCGCGCAGCCTGTGTCTGCCGCGCCAGCGGCCGCGCATGTTGATGTGATGACGCTGGATGCCGGTATTGACCAGTCTTCGCTGCGCTACCTGACGGACTCGATCAGCACTGCCGTCGGCGACGGCGCGCAGGCTCTGGTCATCCAGATCAATACACCTGGCGGCGATCTTGCTTCAATGGAATTGATGAAGACCGCCGAATTGAATAGCAGGGTGCCGATCATCTCGTATGTTACCCCGACGGGCGGATGGGCCGCTTCAGCCGGAGCGTTCGTTGAGCTGGCAGCGCAGGTAGCAGCCATGGCTCCGGGAACGACGATAGGCGCGTCCAGCCCTGTCACCAGCACGGGCGGCGATATCGGCAGCACGGAGAAGGCTAAAGTCGAGAGCGTGCTGGTCAACGACATGGCTAACATCCAGCAAACTTATGGACGCAATGTACCGCTTGCTCAGAAAATGGTAACCGACGCGGCGTCATATACGGACACTGCTGCCCTTTCTAACCACATCATCGACCTGGACGCGACGAGTGTCAGCAATCTACTCGCGCAGGTGGATGGCCGGACGGTGAAGCTCGCTGCGGGCCAGGTTACGCTGCACACGTCGGGTGATACTCTCGTGATGCTCGGTGAGTCGCCGGTCGATTCGCTCTATTCGCTGCTGCTGGATCCCAACGTAGTATTCCTGCTCTTCGTCGTGGCGATGATCGGCATCTTTGTAGAGATCTCGCATCCGGGCGCCATCCTGCCAGGCGTCACGGGGGCCATCGCGTTGATCCTCTTCCTCTTCGCGGCCGGCTCGATCGCGCCCAACTGGGCCGGATTAGCCCTGATGGGGCTGGCCTTCGTGCTGCTCGTGCTGGATGTGCGGCTGACGACGCACGGGGTGCTGACGGTGGGGGCGGTCATCTCGCTGGTGATCGGGGCGATGCTCTTCTTCAACAGCGGAGGGCCGTACCAGGGGCCACAGGTGAACCCGGTGCTGGTCTACGTCACCGGCGGAGTGGTCGGCCTGCTGTCGCTCTATATCGTCACGATAGTGGTACGCACGCGCAGGCAGCCGGTCACGACGGGCACAGAGGGGATGATCGGCGCCAGGGCGATTGCGCTGACCCCACTTAAGCCGGAGGGGAGAGTCGATTACGGAGGCGAAGACTGGTTGGCCGTGCTGGAAGACCCGGATACGTCCGTTGATCCCGGCAGCGAGGTACGTATTGTTTCCGTCGAAGGACTGCGCTTGCACGTCGTCCCGACGTTCGATAGATTACCAAGCTCAAACCCTTTAGTTTATAAGGGTGAGTAATAAAGGAGAAATGTTATGGACCCAACTGTTCTAACAATCACCATCGTCGTTATCGTAGTTATTGTTCTGTTAATGTTGCTGTTCTCCACCATTCGCGTCGTGCAGCAGTATGAACGCGGCGTGATCTTCATCCTGGGAAAGCTTTCGGGGGCGAAAGGTCCGGGCGTGTTCTTCGTGCCGCCGTTCATCACGCGCATCATCAAGGTAGACCTGCGTATCGTGACATTGCCGGTGCCCCCGCAGGAGGTAATCACGCGCGACAATGTGACGATCAAGGTCTCAGCGGTCGTCTACTTCTATGTCGTTGATCCATCCGCGGCTGTGGTGAATGTGATGAACTTCATGCAGGCCACCTCGCAAATCGGCCAGACAACGCTGCGAAATGTACTGGGTCAATCGGAGCTGGATGAACTGCTGTCGCAGCGCACGAAGATTAACCAGGAGCTGCAGACGATCATCGACGAGCACACGGAGCGCTGGGGGTGAAGGTGACGGCGGTGGAGATCAAGGATATCGAGCGCCCAGCACGATGCAGCGCGCTATGGCGAAGCAGGCCGAGGCCGAGCGTGAGAAGCGCGCAAAGATCATCCACGCAGAAGGTGAGTTGCAGGCATCGGCGCAACTGGCCCAGGCCGCCAACATCATTGGTTCGCAGCCCAGCACGCTGCAATTGCGCTACCTGCAGACGCTGACGGAGATCGCGGTTGAGAAAAACTCGACCATCATCTTCCCGCTGCCACTCGACCTGATCGAGCCATTCTTGACTGCGACGCGCCGTTTCAATGAAGCGGCTTCCGTCAATGGGCTATCGCGAGCCGAAGCAGCCAGTGCCGGAGCCGGCGCCTTACCAGGGATAGAGACCGGACAGGCGCAAGCAAGGCCGGACAGGCGCAAGGCCCACCGCTCCACTCCGCCGCCCCCTGTCCCTACATGTCGGGTGGCCCTTCCCCTCCGATAGGCAACTACTGTAGGCGAAAGGAGAGAACGTCAGGAGCTTTTAACAAGCTCCTGACGTTCTCTCTCTTCGTATACGATGTTTAGATGCCGTTGCGGTTTTCGCCCTGTTTGCTGCGCAGGTATTCGGCGCAGGTGTGGTAGGTTTCTTGCGAGATGAGGCCGCGTGACAGGTAGTGGGTCAGCATCACGTCGAGCTTCAGAATGCTGATGAGATTGTAGTTGTGCCTGCGCAGGCGTTCAACGGCGCCGTGCTCGCGGTCGATCAGGACGATGACATCTTTGACCTTCAGGCCGTTTTCCTGGAGCAGTTCAGAGGTTTCGAGGATGCTACTGCCACGTGTGATCAGGTCGTCAATGACGAGGACGGTTTCGCCGGGGGTGTAGCGTCCTTCGATGCCGCGTTTGCCGGTGCCCTCGGGCCGGGCGCGCGCGTAGATCAGCGGAATATTTGTTTCGAGGGAATAGGCGGTTGCCAGGAGCAAGCCGCCCACCGGAACGCCGGCGACCAGGCCGAAGGGGTGTACGCGTGGGCGGCGCAGGGATTGCGCCAGGTTGATTTCTTGCTGCATGAGCTTGCTGGCAACGCGCAGGGCTATCGGGTTACTGATGATGATCTTGGGGTTTACAAATACCGGGGAACTGACTGCCGATTTACTGACGGTGAAATTTCCGAACTGGACGCCCCCAAGATCATACAGCGCCTGCGCTAACCAGAGATTATCAAGAGACTGCTCTTTCGCCACCTCTCAGCATCCTTTCTCTGAAAAAATAAGATGAAGTGCTGACATAGTATATCATACCAGGGACGGCATGGGAACAGCTTTACAGACCTTGCGCACTATGAATAGCTATGATACCCTATTGCGGACAATTGAGGCTGGTAATGATAATCAAAAAATTGAACATGTGAATATACAGGTGAGCTTTTATGCCAGTTGTGAATGTTGTTAA
>CAVYFA010000013.1:0-246709 GCA_963767715.1 uncultured Chloroflexia bacterium | reverse complement strand
TCACACCTCCTCCTTCGGAACGCCGATCTCGTGATCCCGAAAGAAGCTGCGCCAGGGACCACTGCCGAGCATGAAGGGTTGCATGAGCGCTCGTTCAGCCTGGATGGTGTGATTCAAATCGTGAGCGGCCCAGGTATGAAGCATCTCTGCCAGGGTGACGGTGCCCAGCTTTGGATGCTGCACGGTCCGCCCCAGGTCGTCATCCTTCACCCGGCTGAGCAGGGCAAGGCTTTCCTGACGAGCACTTGCGAACGCAGCAGCGAGCTGCTCAGGGGTCTGTACACCAGGGAGTGCGACGCCACGCTGTGGATCGAAATCGACGAAATCCTGCCCTGTCAAAAAGGCGCGGACTCGGACAGGAAAGACCGAGCGTTCCGCGTCCAGCAAATGCTGCAAGCAGTTCAGCGCTGACCACTCCCTCTCGGCTGGCGGACGTGCCAGCAGGTCAATGGGAAGCGTGCTGACCAGCCGCTGCCAGCGTTCCGGGGTAGTGGAGAGGATCGCTTGTACCTGCTCTACCAGTATATTCATTGAGAACCTCCTTTTGTCTTTTCTAAAATCCAAAGCGTACAAGAACGGGTATCACTCTCCCCGGAAGACGGGTGGCCGTTTCTCGCGGAAGGCCACGGCCGCCTCGTGCGCGTCTGCCGTGCCAAAACAACGCATGATGGCCTCGAGCTCATTCTGGAAAGCGCGCTCAAGTTCGCTCTCCAGCGGGCGGTTGAGCAAGCGTTTGCTCTCGCGGACGGCCAGGGGTGCGCGACTCAGCAGCTTGTCGGTGAGGCTTTGAACCTCGGCGTCCAGCCCGTCCGGTTCGACCAGGCGGTGGAGCAGCCCCATCTGCTTAGCGGTGGCGGCATCGAAGACGTCTGCCGTGAAGACAATCTCCCGCGCCAGAGCCTGTCCGACGAGGTGCGGCAGCAGCACGCTCGCGCCGCCCGTGATTACCATGCCCACGCGCGTCTCGACGCACCCCATGTGCACGCGCGTGGTGGCGATGCGAAAATCGCAGGCCAGGGCCAGTTCGAAGCCACCTCCGACCGCGTAGCCATCGATGGCCGCGATGGTTGGCTTCTCACCCATGAGCAGGCGGGTGAGGCGCTGCAGATCCATGATCAGCGCCAGGAATTCTTCGCTGGTCTGCTGCTCAGCCTCCTTCAGATCATCTCCGGCGCAGAAGTTCGCTCCCGCGCCGCTCAGGACAATCAGCGCTACCCCCGGATCGTGCTGGGCGCGTTCCAGGGTCGTTCGCAGTTGCGTAATCATGCCCCTACTCATTGCGTTCATGGCTGCCGGCCGGTTCATGATTACGCGGGCGACGTGGCTCGAGACGGTGTAGAGCACCGGTGCTTCGTTCGTCATAGTTGCTTCCTTCTTCAAACTTAACCATAGGTTCTGATGACGCGGCGGGCTTTCTGCTCGGTGCGTGGGAGCGTTCCATACGGCACCAGCTCGACTTCCGCCCGGAAACTGAGTCGCTCCCGCAGCGCATGGACGACCTGCTGCGCCAGGTCTCCCACCTGCTCGGGCAGCATGCCCTGGATCAGTTCGACGCGAATGCGCAGGTACTGGTGCGGGGGAGGATGATCGACGAGAATCTGAAACTCCCCGGAGAAGCGGTCGGTGAGATGCACCAGCACATTGGCAACGCCGCCGGGAAAGACGTTGACGCCCCGCACGTGCAGCATATCATCGCTGCGGCCCAACACGCGAAAGCGAAAGGTGCTCCGCCCGCACGCGCAGGGGCCGGTTCCCAGGATGCGCACCACGTCGCGAGCGCGATAGCGCACCAGGGGCTGCGCCTCTTTCTGGAGATGCGTGTAGACCAGTTCTCCCTCTGCTCCGTCGGTCAGCGCGAGCGGCATGCCCGTGTCCGGGTCGATCAACTCGACGGCGACGATCCCGCCCGCCTGGAAGTGCAGCCCCTGGCGCTGCTCGCACTCCGCGCCCATGATGCTCAGCACGTCGGCCATGCCAAAGTTGGCGTCCATGGCGCGCATCCCCCAGGTCTCTTCCATGCGTGCCCGCACGCCCGGCTCGCTCATGCCCGGCTCTGCCCCGAAGAAGCCTTTGCGCAGCCCCAGGTCGCGCGGACTCAGCCCCTGGGCGAGGACCGCTTCGGCGAGCGGCAGCATGTACGAAGGCGTTGCGCTGATGGCGTTGATCTGCAGCTCGCGGATGGTCTGGATGAGCGCGGCCGTCTGTCCCACTCCGTAGGGGACCACGGTGGCGCCCGTCGTCTCCAGGTTCTCGTGGTCGGAATAGCCTCCGGCCCAGAGACGGTAGTTCAGACAATGGACAACCGTATCGCCGGGGCGCAGGCCGGCGGCCCACAGGGAACGGGCGGCGCCTTCATTCATGGCGCGGCGATCGTTGCCGGTCAGCGCGACGTAGAGCGCGCGGCCGGTGGTGCCGGAGGTCTTATGGACGCGGATCAAGCGTTGCGGTGAGGTGGCGAGATAGCTGCCAAAGGGGGGATGCTGCTGTTGATCCTGCCGGATCTCGTCTTTCTCGGTGAACGGCAGGAGTGGGAGGTCGACCAGGTCACGAAGAGCAGGGCGCTTGACGCCGGCAGCAGCGAATTTGGCCTGGTAGAAGGGAGAGCTGGCCCAGACATAGTCGAGTTGAGCGTGCAGGCGGGCATTTTCTAGCTGGCGCAATGCGGCAGGCGGCAGCGTTTCGATGTCTTCGTTCCAGAAGCGGCGTTGCATGGGTCAAGCTCCTTCGGTACAGCCTCTGTGTTGGCCTGGAGTGGCTGGTACTCTTAAGTATACCTGACTGAGGTAGATATTCGGGTAGGGAATGGGAGCTCTTCTGCTTAGAGCGGCTTGTGCATATAGGTGACGATCTCCGATTCCGTTCCGGTGTTGCCAAACTTATCCATGTAGTCCCAGCTAATGAGAAAATCCCCGTGTCCCCAGTCGACATATCCCAGGTGTTCATACAGTCGTTTTGCTGCCGGATTATCGGTGCTGCCTACTTCTAATCCGATGTGGGTGCATCCATGATCCCTGGCGAGTCGTTCGGCTTCCCGAATTATTGCCGTCGCTACTCCCTTGCGCTGATATTCAACGCGCGTCGCTCCCGCTTCCAGATAGGCATGCTGCGTTACATCCACGGAGGACATGACACGCGCATCCTCAGGGCCACTCCACCGCAGCAAGAAATGACCAACAGGGGTCTGGCCATGCCAGGCGATGAGGTAGACTCCTTCCCCTTGCTTCTGGACCTCATAGCGCTTGTGATGCTTTTTTGAGAGGCTTTCAGGAGAAAACTCGTGTTCCAACATATCCAATTGAAATGCTTCTGCCGGTTTGATGGTGATGCCGAATGCTTGCTCTTTGAGGGCCAGTAGCGAGCGAGGAAAGAGACGCAGAGCCAGAATGAGCAATACAAGTGAAACGAGGAAGGTGATCAAGAGGTTCTGGTTTGCCGCTACTCCCAACGCTCCCAGGGCGGCATACAGGCCAATGCTCACTATCAGGAGCACGGAGACAGCGACCCACACCAGGGCAAGCGCCTGCAGGATGTGGTGGAGATAGCCCTGCTCTGCCCCTCCTTTGAGGGTTATAAGCGAACGAGGCAAGAGCCAGAAAGCCAGCAGGAGCAATCCAAGTGAAACAATGAAGGTAATCAAGACATTGTCGGTTCTCTCAATTCCCGCCAGCCGCAGACTCTCAGAGAGCCCAAATGCTGCGAGAATCACGACTGTGACGCTCAACATAATGGTCAAGGTCGCTTGAAGCGTTTGCTTAAAATAGCTCATCCTGATCTACTCCGCTGGTTTCACGATTGTTTATATCTGCCTCTTCCCGCTCCCAAACCAGGCTCTGAGCTCCTTTGTGTAGTCAAAGAGCAAATAGGCCAGGATGAAGATGTACATCACGGCGATCGCCAGGGCGGCAAGCAGAAAAAAAGGCGGTTGGTTGCCAATTATCCGCAGCAACAATTCATAAATCGCGGTCACAACCAGAAATATAAAGGTCATGGTAGCTATCCCTCTAAGGGAAAGAAGAGTGGTTCTGATCAATTGTGCCGCATTGAACTGAGGGACCGATGTTGAACGGGGTCTGCCAAAGTAGAGCAGGGAGAAAAAGAGCAACGTCCCGGCGAAGCCGGCGGCGATGGCCAGCAAGGAGAGCAGCGTGAGCAGTCCGAGGATATTCTGGGTAAAAGCATCCTGTTGCCTGACGACACTGGTAAAGAAAGCATCCTGCTCTATGATCCCGGCTAAAAAGAACTCCACAGCTCGCTGCAGAAGGGCATCTGCTCCAAAAGCCAGCAGAAAGACCAGCGTGACCCCGCCAAGAAGCTGAAGCAATGGCCGGGCCTGGCTGAACCAGGTGCCCGACTCGGAATGGAGCGATTTGCTCATCCTCTCTTTCCTCCTTACACTAGCAGTAGAGTTTAGATCGGCAAGAACCTCTACTGAGAGAGTATAGCATGAGACCCCCTATCTCAGGCAAGGCCATCCATTGCATCGCTATTCTCTACAATCTGATCAACTGCTGCTGCTTTTTACTGCAACTGTAAGAGAAGCAACTACGTGTAGATAAAGTAAATATTTGGGAATCTGATGGTATCAATTAAGAGGAGATGACCATGAATCTTCACCATGTTCTCGTCAGATTGGCCCGGAGAGGGTTGATAGCGTTTTGTGCTCTGTTCGCCTTGCTCACCCTACTTGGCACCCAGGCGCTCCCTGTCTCCGCCGCGACCACTCCATCCTTCATCCGCCTCATCAATGCTTCCCCAGATGTGGGAACAGTGGATGTGTTTGTCGATGGGACCAGGTTCTTGGAGAATGCCCGCTTTGCCAGCGTTACCGACTACCTCCAACTGCCCTCAGGACCGCATAAAGTGGAGCTAGCACTGATTGGGAAAGGTGTCAGTGCGGCGGTGCTGATGCAGAAGCTCTCTGTCCAGGCTGGTGCGGCCTATACCGTGGCCGCCGTCGGCACAAAATCCACCGGGTTCTCGCTGCAGGTCTTTGTCGACGATAATCGGATGGTCAACGGCATGGCCACTGTGCGTGTCTACAATCTTTCACCGCGCTCCGGCACGCTGAGCGTCGCGGCAGGGACAAACCCGCTCGTTGGAGCCGTGGCCTACCGGCAAGCCAGCAATTACCAGAAATTGGCAGCCGGTCCGTATACGTTCACCTTCAGATCCTCTCAGCCTTCTTTCGCCCTTGCCGATCAGGTGACGCTGAAAACCGACATGGTGACCAGTCTCTTTCTCGTTGGGATTCCGTATGGGGCTCCCCCGCTGCAGGTGATCCATGTACAGGTCAAAGGCCTGCCGCGTATACTGGCCGGAACTGGCGGGGATCCCAATGCGTTGCCACTGCCGGCAAATGCCTCCGAAATTGCTCCATTGATCGCATTAGCGTTGGGAGTGCTGGCTTTGACCGGGATAGCCATCGCGTGGTTCACCCGCTTCTGGCCCTTCTCTCGCCAAAAGAGCAGCAGTCGTCTTCGCCCTCGTAAAGTGCTCGGGGCAGCCCTGGGCGCGCTATTGGCTCTGATCCTGAGCCTAGGCGGGCTGTCGTTCGCTTCTTTCATGACTCACCCGGCTCCTCCTGCACCGTCCGCACGTCTGGTCATTCCTGCCATTGGCGTCAATGCCATCATCGAGTCGGTGGGCGTTCAACCCAGTGGTGCGATGGACACACCCAGGCAGAGTCCCTGGAGTGATGTCGGGTTGTATACCGGAGGTGCGCGCCCAGGTGATCGGGGCAGTGCGGTGATCGCCGGACACCTTGATCGCCCTGGCGGAAACCCTGCCGTGTTCTGGCTTCTGCGTGAGCTCCAGGTGGGTGACGAAATACAGATCGTCGATGCGCACGGCAAGGTCCTACTTTTCCATGTCACGCGCATTGAAGCATATCCGGTGCAAGATGCCCCCTTGCAAGCCATCTTTGGCAATACGAACGGCCGCTTCCTGAATTTGACGACCTGTAGCGGGGACTGGATCCCGAGCCAGCACCAGAGAAACATGCGCCTGGTGGTCTATACTTCAGTTGGGCCCGCGCCGGCAAATACTTCGGCTGATTCTTCCTCCACAGCGCTGACCTCGCCCCCTTCTTCGTCAAAGGCGTCACCTTCAACCGCTGTCCACTCGCCTCCCTCGAACGCGGCACCTTCAGGGGCTGTGCCCTCATCTCCCTTGAGTTCGGTATCCTCAAGGGTTGTACCCTCATCTCCCTCGAGTTCGGTATCCTCAGGGGTTGTGCCATCCTCTTCCTCGAGCTCGGTATCCTCAATACCAACCGCTACCCCGTCCCAACTGCCTGCTGCGCTCAGGCCACCGGTGACGGTCAAGCTGCCAGGTGTAAGTCCGACAAGCCCCGGGATTGTTCCGAGTACGATAAAACAGGCAAAGCAGAGCCCGGTGCTCTCTCAATCTGCCCCAGCTTCTCAAAGAAGTATTACCAGAGTAGCGTCACAGCTTTTGAATAAGCTGCTACACCAGAACAGCAGCCCGGTGACGAATACCCCTGCAGTAGACAAGCTGGTACAGCCGACCAGCAGCACGATAATGCGCACCCCAGTGGTCGGAACGTTACGACACCAGGTCAGCAACTCGCTGACAAATATCCCGGTAGTAAGCAAGCCGTTACACCGGGTCAGTAACACACTGACGCAAACTTCAGTGGTCAGTAAGTCGTTACACCAGGTCAGCAAGCTCACTTGCGCAAACTCCACTGGTCAGTAAGTCGTTACACCAGATCAGCAACCATTGACGCACATCCCGGTAGTAAGCAAGCCATTACACCGGGCCAGTAATCCATTGACGCACACCTCTGTAGTAGGAAAGACGCTACAGCAGGTCAGTAATCCACTGACACACACCTCTGTAGCGGGAAAGACACTACACCGGGTCAGTAACACACTGACGCAAACTTCAGTTGTCGGTAAGGCATTACAGCAAACTAACAGAGCACTGGCGCACACCTCTGTCGTGGGAAAGTCGTTATCGTCACAGCAATCTAGCAAGCCACTGGCGCACACTCCCGCGGCAGGTAAGTCGTTACAGCAAACTAATACACCGCTGACGCACACATCAGTGTTAGGTAAGTTGCCACACAAGGCCAAGGATAACAGATGCTCACTGCCGTGGAGGAACCTTTAGTCGCGCATCGGAGCGTAAGCGTTCCTTGATCCACCGGCCAATGGCCCGGGCTCACCAGGAGCGGTTGGATTTCTCCAATTACTCCTGGCGAGCCCGGGCCACTACGATAGCCGTCAACGGGCTCTACAGGTTAAGATTGTAGTCTATGTTTTATAAAAGATCAAAATTTGGTTTCTTCTATAAGACAGGACGGATGCATCATGACCGATCTCAACAGGGATGGAAAGCACAACGAACAGTCTTGAAAGAGCTCTTCCTGTCATCGATGATGCAATGGATAGCCACACCAGGGCAGAGTACAATGGAACAGGTGATGATGGGCAAAGTTGCAACACTGCGCGAGCAGATGGGAAGCGTGATCCTTCAGGATGGCGAAATTGAGCACGGACCAACCAGACCACACAGGAGGATCAGAGGACACCAATAGGGACAGGGGCCAGTCTCATTGATACCTGCATAAAATTCTCATATTCTAAATGATCGAACTACATCGCCTGACCAGAAGCCCTCCCCATCCAGGCGTGGCATGACTATACTTGATCGTACCAATTGGAGGGGGTTTGATTGGTGTTGGCGTTGGAATTATCGGGGTAGGATGATAGAACAAATCCTTTACGCTTGCGACACCGGCAAACTGAAGAATGGCCACAAGTGAAGCCACCACTCCTAATGTTGTAACCACGTTGCGCCAAAATTTAAATTTTCTGGAACGTTTCTTTGAGTGCGATCTTGCTGAGTCGGGCGATTGAGGGAGTAAAGACGGCTTTGATGGCATATTCTGCATCACTTCTCTCGCTATCTAGGGATCAAATAAATATAACTATTGCGCTTTTCGATTCGGATTGAAAAGCGATACGAATTATAACCTCTACAGGTGCTGCGATCAAGAAGCTTAGTACTACTGTGGGACTCGACAGATACAGGTAGTTTCCATGTCCTATTTCCTTGCATCCTTTTCATCTCTATCAAACGCTTCCTCAATCCCCCAGTTTTTATATTCTTGCTCTAGCTCGTATAGCGCTCCTCGTTTGAATTTGAACTCTATGCGCCATCGAGGCCTATCCACTGCTTCATCCGAGTAATGTGCCTCCGAACCATATTAAATTCATCTCGATTTGCGTACAAAATATTTAGTATATTCATCAAATCTGAACTATATGGTATAATGTTAAGGGGGTAGTTATCCGCATCCTTGATAATTCAATCGCTTCAGTATCTTCTCATTTTGCATCGACCCGTCGATAAACGTAACCTGTTCTTTCAACGGAGGTGACCAGGTGACTGGGCAATTAGGACGGCAATATGGCAATTATCGTCTCACTCGCTTGCTAGGAGAGGGCAGCTTCGCTGAAGTGTACCTGGCCGAGCATATTCTCTTAGATAGCCAGGCAGCCATCAAACTTTTGAGAGTTATGCTATTGAACGAGCACAGAGATCCTTTTCTTATGGAAGCCCGACGATTGGCCTGGTTAAAACATCCACATATTGTTCGCCTTCTTGATTTTGGGATCGAAGTAGATGTGCCCTTCCTGGTAATGGAATATGCACTCAATGGTTCGATGCGCACAAAGCATCCAAAGGTTACCCAAGTTCCGCTTGAAACAGTAGTCATGTATGTAAATCAAATAGCTGATGCTTTACAATATATCCATGATCAGAAGTTAGTACATCGGGATATCAAACCAGAAAATATCCTCCTTGGAGCAAACGAGGAGATTTGGGTGAGCGATCTCGGTATTGCCGCAATAGCTCATGAGACGGGATCGATTGTTCCACAAGGGCAGGCCGGGACATTAACTTATATGGCTCCAGAACAGATTCTGGAGGTGCCTCGCCCGGCAAGTGATCAGTATTCGCTTGGTATCGTTGTGTACGAATGGCTTTGTGGTAAGCGCCCTTTTCACGGATCTTTCGCAGAGTTATACAAACAGCAGTTGTATGCTCCTCCTCCATCCTTAAAGGATAAGGTTCCAGATTTGCCCCCTGAAGTTGAAGAAGTAGTATTGACCGCGCTTTCAAAGTATCCACAACAACGTTTCTCCAGTGTAGAAGCCTTCGCGGCAGCTCTACAACAGGCCAGTCAGAGTGAACACCATCATGCGCAGAGTTCAGCCTTTTCAGCCGTTCCAAATCAAGGACCTTCAACGAATGCTGTAGTAGAACAGGCAACGACTATTATGCATTCGTGGAGTGAAACAATAGCAGAGCAAATTGATACTGCTCAAACAATTGATGCCGTTCTACCAGTAATTGCTGAGCAGAAAACAATGAACTTCGCTCCTTTAGAGATCAGTTCTGAAATCAAAACTGTATCTTCCCATGCCATTCCCTAACGAGCATATCGAAAAAGTGACTGCCCCTCTCCCGGTCCTGGGGACACAGAATAATGACTCAGTAGATCTGCGCCAGAATAAGGCCAATTCGAGAGAGTTCGTAAGTTCTGCGATGCTTGGACAATCTATGAAAAGTATAGGTGGCAGAAGAGGGTTACCTCGTAGAACGAAATGGTTTCTATTGTTCGCCATACTTATTTTGCTCGTTGCTTTGATTGGAGTGATTGTTCTAATACCCCTTAGAAATTTTGTATCGAGCGCGCCAGCTTCAGTTGTCACGAGGATCGTACCGAAGAATATAGAATTGAAAAACACCTACACCATCTCTGCGGTGACCGGAAAGCCTGATGCAGCTCAGCACCAGGTACAGGCGCGTTTATTGACCTATCGCATACCATCGCAGGTGATGAGAGTAATGGTGTCGGGTACTAAAATTATTCCGGGGAAGCAAGCAACAGGAACGTTGACGTTTTACAACGGCTCTCTTCTACAAGAAACAATTCCCGAAGGTACGGTTTTCACCGGCAAGGATGAAGAACAGATAGTCAATGATCAGACAGCCATCATACCCGGTGCTAAACCACCGACGGAAGGTTCCGTAAGTGTTACTGCTCATGCTGTAAATGTTGGCATCAGTGGGAATATTAAAGCTCTAGATATTCATTACACCTGCTGCGTTGCTAATGATTATATCTTTGTAGAAAATCTCTCTCCATTTAAAGGTGGGAAAGATGAGCAACAGTTTGCGGTAGTACAGCAGGGCGATATTGATGGTGTGGTAGCAGATCTTTCACAACAGGCAAAGACATCATTATTATCACAGGTACGCTCGAATGAACAGTTGGTTAATCCTCCTCAATGTACAAATAAGAAAGCAAGCGATCATTCTCCAGGTGATAAAGCATCATCGGTGCTGGTTACTGCCAGCGCCCTATGTACCGCTGAGGTTTATGATCAGCAAGCAGCTCAGGCCATGGCAGCAGATTTGCTGAGATCAGAGGCATCGAAGAGCCCAGGGAGTGGCTATAAGTTAGCAGGCAAAATTGTAACGAGTATCACACAAGTGGTCGTGACTGATCCCCAAAAAGGGACGCTGGTATTGTTCGTAGAGACAGAAGGTGTATGGGTCTCCGGCTGATTCCCCTAAATTCAAGCACTTATCATTCCTCTCTTTTTAAGAGAGCGAAATTCCCATGAGAAAGTAGGTCAGCAAAGGACAAGAGAAGAAATCTCCACTGACAGTCTGATTTCTCCACTACTACTCAACCCATTCCTCACGCTTTCGCGCTTATGCAGATACAGTCATACTGCTATGCTCTAATTGAACATCTCATCATGATGGCTCCAACTCTTAGCATTGGAATGATTGCAAACAAGAGCAGTCAATATGGTAGGCCGAAAGTGACTGGTCACTAGAAAGAATTTTGGTATGCGCCGTTCTCTTCATTTCTCACTCCGCTCAGCACCAGGTCTGATGGTCCTGCTGGTGGTTCTGGGTACCCTCATAGGGAGTTTGCTACTATTTCGGCACACCAGTAAGGCAGCAGGAGTTTCCCAGCAATTTGTGAGTAGGGAAATGCTTCCTCGTTCCACCATCTCCAGTGTCGCGAACAATTCCACATATGCGCGTGAAATGGATGGTACCGTCTACATCGGCTCTGAGGATCACAAGGTATATGCGCTCGACGCCAAGACAGGAGCCAAACTCTGGAGCTACACTACCGGCGGTGCTGTTGACTCCTCGCCCGCAGTAATCGACGGCATTGTCTATGTCGGTTCTGATGATTATAAGGTGTATGCACTCAACGCAGGGACGGGAACCAGGCTCTGGAGCTTCACCACCAAAGGCGCTATTTTCTCCTCGCCAGCGGTGGTTGGCGGCATCGTCTACGTCGGCTCTGAGGATCACAAGGTATATGCGCTTAACGCCAAGACAGGAACCAGGCTCTGGAACTTCACTACCGGAGGTGCTGTTGACTCCTCGCCAGCGGTGGCCAGCGGCATCGTCTACATCGGCTCCGACGATCAAAAAGTGTATGCACTCAATGCCAAGACAGGGGTAAAGGGGTGGAGCTTCACCACCGGGGACTACGTTGTCTATGATCCAAGGGTTGTGGACGGCATCGTCTACATCGGCTCCAGTGATGGCGGTGTGTACGCACTCAACGCCAAAACGGGCACTCTGCTCTGGAGCTTTGGGGCGTCGGATAGCATATCATCTTCTCTTGCGGTGGTAGGAGGCATCGTCTATGCCGGTTACTCATCGGATAACGGCAACCTGTATGCGCTCAACGCTAAGACGGGAGCCCTGCTCTGGAGTTTCGATTCGGGAACGTTCTTCGGTTGCCCTACAGTAGTAGGACGTATCCTCTATGTCGGCTCCGGTGCCTTGTATGCGCTCAATGCTAAGACGAGTACTCTAGTCTGGAAATTCAATTCAGCAGGATTCGGTGGCTGTCCTGCAGTGGTTCATAGCATCGTCTACATCGGCTCCTACGATCAAAAAGTATATGCACTCAATGCCAAGACAGGAGCCGAGGTATGGAGCTTCACTACAGGAGGTAGTGTTTACTCCTCGCCACAAGTGCGATACGGTCAAGGGTTCTAATTCTGTTTCGCTTGTTCCGAGTTGGGTTGGCTCAACAAGCTAACTGGCAAAATCCGCTTTTGGCAGTCTATGCCAGGGTAATGAGCCTTCTAATACTGAGCGCTTGAAGCCTCCCCAGGAGAGGAATAATCCTTGCTCAGCTCCAAAGGTCTTCATTACACTGTGTAGCGCTCGTAATGTATTCACATCAACAGGAAAGCTGGATGAAGTGTATCACATAGTGAAAAGAACATATATAGAGTATCAAAAGCTGTTTTGCTATCGTTAAGTCATACCTTGACGATTGTCGGGAATGACACCCTGTTAATTCATACACATCTCCTATTCGCTTGCATCCTCCTCATCCATACGCTACACTAAGCGCATCGCAGAACCCGCAGGCGCACTATCTCTATAAATTTGATATTTTCTAAGACAGGACACATGCATCATGACCGAGCTTATCTGGGATGGCAAGTACAAGGATGGGAAAAAAGTCGGCCCTGTCCGCATTCAACTCCCCTTTCAGACCGTCGAGACCGTCAACGAATCCGCCCAGCAGCGCCAGATGATGCTCGATCTCTTCACCTCGGGCCAGCCGACCGAGTGGCGCAACCGGCTCATCTGGGGCGATAAGAAATATGTGCTGCCCAGCTTACTGCCTGAATTTGCTGGCAAAGTCAATCTCATCTACATTGATCCTCCCTTTGCCACTGGCGCGGACTTTTCCTTCACGGCATCGATTCCAAATAGCGATGAGATTTTTACAAAAGAACCGAGCATTATCGAACAAAAAGCATATCGCGACACTTGGGGGCATGGACTTGATAGCTACATGCAATGGTTTTACGAGACGACCATTCTTTTACGCGAATTACTTGCAGAAGATGGCAGCATCTATGTCCATCTGGACTGGCATGTAGATCATTATGCGAAAGCTATACTCGATGAGGTTTTCGGATGCTGATCATTTTCAAAATGAAATCTGCTGGAAACGAGCTAATCTCAGGCAGTGCAAAGGTTCACAGTCGCAAAAAATTTGGAGCAGATCACGATGTAATCTGCTGTTATTCAAAAGGACATTTGCCTGTTAAGCTTTTAACCAAGTATATGTTCCTTGAAAATCACTGATGAAGAAATTCTAGAAACGTTTTCGAAATCGAGATGAAAAGCGGACACTATAAAGACGCTGAACTAGGAATCTTAGCTCAGCATGGAGACACTTGAGCGACTTAAGCAGAGAAGGTCGTGCTCTTTAATGAAGTAACATCACAGGTGGGAAATATCGTTAAAAAGATACCTCGAGGATATTAAAGGTGTCCTGCGTTGATAGCAGTCTGGACGGATATTCCTATCAGTAAACTCACAAGCCGAAGAACGTCTTAACTATGCCACTCAAAAGCCAGAAGCTCTGCTCGAACGCATCATCTGTGCTTCCTCCAATGAAGGTGACCTCGTCCTCGACTGCTTCTGCGGCAGTGGCACAACTGCCGCCGTCGCCGAAAAGCTAGGGAGGCGCTGGATCACCTGCGATCTCGGACGCTTCGCTATCCATACTACCCGTAAGCGTCTGCTCTCTATTCAGAACGTCAAACCCTTCGTCGTGCAGAACCTGGGCAAGTACGAACGGCAGGCGTGGCAGGCGGCCGAGTTCGATGAGCCGGCGCAGCGGGCCAATGTGCAGGCGCGCTATCGCGACTTTATCCTTGACCTCTACCATGCCACACCCATCGACGGCTACACCTGGCTGCATGGCATCAAGGCCGGGCGGCTCGTGCATGTCGGCTCGGTCGATGCTCCTATCTCGCTTGGCGAGGTCAAGGCCATCGTCAACGAGTTCTGGCGCGTCAAAGGCAGAGATGTCGGCGAGCATAGCAACGGCATCGATGTGCTTGGCTGGGACTTCGCCTTTGACCTCAACGAGACCGCGAAGCAGATGGCCGCCGACGCCAACATTCGCCTGGCCTTCAAGAAAATCCCGCGCGAGGTGCTCGAGAAAAAGGCCGTCGAGCAGGGCGATATCCTTTTCTATGAACTGGCGGCGCTGGATGCCGAGGTGCAGACAAATCGGCGCTCGGCCTCCGTCGAACTCAAAAATTTCTTCGTGCCGCCCGATGATGTGCCGGAGGACGTGCGCTGCGCCATTACCCATTGGAGCCAGTGGATCGATTACTGGGCCATCGATTGGGACTACCGCGATGATACCTTTCACAACCAGTGGCAGACTTATCGCACGAAGAAAGAGCCGAAAATAGAGCTTAGCACCTGTCATGAGTACGAAGAGCCGGGGACGTATACCATCGTGATGAAAGTCATCGACATTCTCGGCAATGATACCACTAAGGCCGTCACGGTGCAGGTAGCATAGTCAGGGGGAGCAATCATGGGGCGCAGTCGCACTACGTATGTGGCTGACACACAGCCTGGCCTTTTTGATGTCACGCAATACCTCAAAACCGCCCCGTGCGTTCCGGCGCTGCGCCGGCTCGTCAAGGAATGGCGGGAGGGCGACTACCAGGGCAGCACGCCCACGAGCCGCGCGCTGCTGCACTACTGGTTCTTAAGCGACCACAAATTGCCCAACGGCCAACTGTTCAACTACCTCGATGCGCAGCGCGAGGCGATTGAAACGCTTATCTACGTCTACGAGGTGGCGAAGGTGCGCACGCGCAAAGACCTGCTCGAGCATTTCGCGCCGGCCAATAGCCAGGTACGCCTGCCGGCTTACGACGAGTTCGCGCGCTACTGCACCAAAATGGCGACCGGCAGCGGCAAAACCAAAGTGATGTCACTGGCCATCGCCTGGCAGTACCTCAACGCCGTGCGCGAGAGCGAAGCGGACTACGCCAAAACCTTCCTGCTCGTCGCGCCGAACGTGATCGTCTACGAGCGGCTGAAAACCGACTTCGAGGGCGGCCGCATCTTCACTACCGACCCACTCATCCCGCGCAGCCTCAAAATCTCCTGGGAGTTCGATTGCGTCATGCGCGGCGACGCCGAACGCGCCCCGGCCGACGGCATGTTGTTCGTCACCAACATCCAGCAGTTGTACGACCGCTCAGAGCGCCGCAGCAACGGCGACGACGAGCCGGACATCATGACCGAGGTGCTCGGCCCGAAGCCGAAAGAGGACCTGAACAGCGAGCTGAGCGGCTTCATCGACATGCTCGGCAAAAGAACCGGGCAATTGCTGGTGCTGAACGACGAGGCGCACCATACGCACGATGAGGAGAGCGAGTGGAACAGGGTGATCCGCCGGCTGCACGCCAGCCTGCCACTTGCGGCCCAGCTCGACTTTTCCGCGACGCCGCGTTTTACCAAGGGCGCCCTGTTCCCCTGGGTGATCTCGGATTATCCCATCAAGCAGGCTATTATAGACAACGTGGTGAAGCGGCCCGCCAAGGGTATCGCCGACTTCGACGAGGCGAAAAGCGACGTGGCGAGCGTGCGCTACCAGGGCTACCTGACGGCAGGCGTCGAGCGCTGGCGCGAATACCGCGAGCAGCTCGCGCCGATGAAAAAGAAGCCGATCCTGTTCATCATGATGAATACCACCGAAGAGGCGGAGGATGTCGGCGACTGGCTGCGCAAACGCTACCCGGCCGAGTTTGGCGGCGACGGCAAAACGCTGGTCATCCACACCGACAAGTCGGGCGAGATTACCAAAAGGACCTGGACGCCGCGCGCAAGCTGGCCCGCGAGGTGGACCGGCCGGATTGCCCGACCAACGCCATCGTCAGCGTGCTGATGCTGCGCGAAGGCTGGGATGTACAAAACGTGACGGTCGTGGTCGGGCTGCGCCCCTATACGGCTGCCGCGAACATCTTGCCGGAGCAGGCCATCGGGCGCGGGCTGCGCCTGATGTTCCGGGGGCAGAACTATGCCGAGCACGTCGATATCATCGGCAACAAGAAATTCCTGGAGTTCGTCGACGACCTGGAGAAACTGGAAGAGCTCAAGCTTGACACGTTCGTGCTCGGCAAAGACCGGCTCAAGATTCTGGCGATTGCGCCGGTACCGGAAAAAGGCGACTACGATCTCGCCCTGCCCCGGCTGACGCCCATGCTGGCCCGCAAGAAATCGCTCACCGAGGAGGTTGAGGCGCTGGACGTGATGAGCTTCCGCTTCCAACCTGACCCGCTGCCGCGCAAGCCAGGCGATGCCGATATCAAGAAATTCCAGTACGAGGCCTTCGACGTCATCACCATGGAGAAGCTCTTCCAGCGCGAGTACGCTATCCAGGACCCGCAGCGCCCGGACGAGATCGTGAGCTACTACGCCAAACTGATCGCCAGCAATGTGAAGCTGCCGAGCCAGTTCAGCGCCCTCGCGCCGAAAATCTGGACGTTCTTCGAGCGCCGCGCCTTCGGCGAGCAGGTCGATATGTACAGCCCCACCATCATCCAGGCCATGAACCACCGCGTGTCCGGTTACGTCGTGCTCGATGTCTTCGCGCGGGCCTTGAAAGACAAAATCATCGAGCAGTTGGAGCCGACGATCGAGGGCGAGAGTCGCTCGCTCTCGTACATGGAACCCTTCGCCTACTCCAGGACCGTTCGCGAGGCCAGGAAGTGCATCTTCAACTACGTCCCCTGCGACAACGACTTCGAAAACGAATTCGCCCGTTTCCTCGACGCCGCGAAGGATGTCGTGGCCTTCTCCAAGCTGCCGCAGCAATTCGGCTTCTCGATAGAATACACCGACAATAACGCCAACCTGCGCTACTACTACCCCGACTTCGTGGTGAAAACCGAGACAGGCCAGATGTGGCTGGTCGAAACAAAAGGCCAGGAGTCGGTTGAGGTAGCCTTCAAAGATAGGGCCGCGCGGTTGTGGTGCGAGAACGCTTCGATGCTGACGGGCGAGCGGTGGAGCTATGTGAAGGTGCCGCAGAAGGAGTATAATCGGCTGCAGCCGGTGGAGTTTTGTGATTTGCTGGCGTTTGTTGATTAAGAGTTATACACCCCCAGAGGTATGTTCGTCGTCTTGCGCTATTCAAGAAAAGCCCTATTGGAATAGCTTAACAGGGAGTCACGGTATTTTGGAAACCTTCTGCGCAGCAAGAACACAACATGAGGGCTGGATGGTAAAGGAGAGCCGACGCCCATCTGGTAGACGAGGTGATGCCTGATTAACCTGTTCACATAGGATGACCAGATCTCGATTGAGCGCACGGTCGTTGAACGGGCGCAGTTCGACCTGCACCATCGTGGAGTCCTGCGTGATGGTGCCGGGAAGCTGAAAGAACGGAAGTAGACGTTTCCAGGTCGCCTGCGCATACGACAGCGGAAAATACCGGTCTCGCACCCACATCGCCAGATTGGCTAACGCCACTTTACACACGGTCATGACCTGATCTTTCCGGGGATCCAATTCGTACATGGTTTTCTCCTGGGCTTTCATATCTTCTAACGCACGCAGGACCTCCCGTTGTTCTTTGCAATAGCGTTCCTGTTTCCGGAACTCAGCATTGCATTGTTCATACGCCCGCCATTCTTTGACGCGGAGCTGTTCCAACTCGGCATCCACGACGGCTTTACGCTCCTTGATCTCCCGTCGCAGCACATGATCGGCTACCTCTTGCTCTTCCAGGGTGCGCTGATATGCCCACAGTTCCTGATACAATTCCTTGCTACGGCTCGTGAAGGTTTTTCGCAGCCGCTCCCGTCGTCGGCTGGCCTGGGCCTCGCGTTTGCCCGCACTCTTGGCCCATTGTTTGAGTCTGGCGAGCCGCTGCTCCAGATGCGTTCGTCGTTTCGCCACCTCCGAATTTTCCACGGCAACTTTCGCGAACCCGTGATTGATATCTAATCCCAGAGGCAGAAGGTAATCTTTGATGATGTTTTCCTGCGCAGGCCAGCGGTGAATATAGGTCTGAGCGAGCTCAACTGCATCAATGGTGGGAGTCTCTTGTGTCGTCACAATGGGGATGAGTTTCGGTGTCGTTTTTTTTGCCGGAGCGGCGGTGGCCTGCCATTCCTCACGCCACCAGGTCCGTTCATCAGGAGGTAGGTCTCTGTCCCAACGCTGTGGGACCTCTGCCTTCTTTGGATCAGGCCGAACCGAAACCGTCCGGCGCCGGTCACGAATGAGCGCCACCTGTAAGCACAGCGGGGCATCAGGATGGTCTTCGCGTGGTAAGGTGATGCGAGCCGGAGCCACTTCGCGCATGACCTGCCCATGGGCATCCGTACTCAAGGGTACAAAGGTGCCCACCTCGGAGAAGGAGGAGAGATCCCGATACTGATTGGTCTGCAGGATCGTAACCACACGACGCCCCTGCTCATGCAGGCCAGCGAGAAATTCGGTGGCCATGCCCTCGCGGTCCACAATCATCCGTGCGATCTGACTGTTTCCCGCGTGCTGTTCATACCGCTCCAGAAATGTGGGGATACCCACGGTCAAATGTTGATCGCCGCGATGGGTGGTCATGAAGAGAGGATGGCCCTGCTCGTCGTGCAGTAACAGGAGCGCTCGGCAACCCAAGACCACCCCTAGACGCCCGATCAGCCCGCGCGGAAGCAACACATCGCTGTAGACGGGCTTACGATGTCCATCGACATAGCCAGTGAGCGCATGGGGAGGTGGCGACTGTTCAGTTCTCTCCATTTCCTCGGTCGGATGCCAGAGCTGGGTGGCCCAACGGGCAAGGACATCGGTGAAACGATTGGCCCCATCAGCACGAGCCACCTGCGACAAAAAGGTTTCGGTATACCGATAGCCATAGGCCAGCGTTCGTCCGGTGAGCAGGGCCAGACCATTGGCAGTGTACCCGCGGAGATCCCATGTGCGCGAAAGCCCGACCGCTCCCAGAAACAGCAGAGTGAGCAGCAGGTGTCGGCGCACCGCTGGACTCGCTGCCAGGGGAAGGAGTGGTGGCTCTGGTGGGGTTGGAGGAGGCGGCAATGCCTGCTCTAACTGCATGAGCAGTCCCGTTTCGGCGGCTGCCGCTAAGAGCAGCAAGCCACCAGCCTGTTCATGGAATCCCGAGGCAATGGTGAGGCCCGTTTTCGGCTTTTTTTTCTCGCGGCAGGTTCTTTCGGCTCAGTTCGTGAGCAGCACGCACACGGTTCAGTTGGCTGACACTCACCGTGATCCCGAAACGTTCAGCCACCAGGTGTTGGACCTCGTGGCTAGCGGCCGACGTGTGACTCTGGCAGTAATCCAGAAGAAAGGTGAGCACCTCTCCCCGAAGCTTCGTGGGGTGGCCGTGACGCCTCTCTGAGCACGCTTGCTCACCTTCCCGCTCGAGACGCTTGAGGAGACGGTACACGGTAGTCCGATGCATCGGAACGGGGCAGCGCCTCCGCGCCTCTGAGGCCGTTGCCCCAAACTCCACCTGTCGAACAATCTCTTGCCGAGCTTTCTGTCGCGTTTGACGCTGATCTAATGTCACCACAGGTGATATCGTCATCACTTCTCTCATTTTCCTCATATCTGTCTTTCCTGTTGCAGACCATGCCTGGTCTGTGTGTTTCTCGAAAGGCAAGAGATGTTTATTCATAACGCAGGATCTCTCCCAGGCGCAGACGCGATGCGAAAAGCGCTGGCCCAAAGCTCGCGACGATGGGGACAGCAAACACAAAGAGCAGGGTCATCAGGATCGTCACTGGACTGAACACGAGATCGAACCGTTGGGCAAATTCGCTGGCTTTCTGCAAGATTGCTGCCCCTCCCACCGGCCCGATGAGCAGCCCTATGATCCAGGCAGTGAGAGCCAGGAGTAATCCTTCGAGCCAGAAGACGACGCCGATCCGCCATCCGCTCGCGCCGAGCGAACGCAGAATACCAATTTCCGCGCGCCGTTCGAGCACTGAGGCTGCGAGCGTGTTCGTGAGGCTCAGAATGCCAACCAGGGCAATGAGAATCGCAACCGTGTCGAAGAGCACATAAACGATGACGGTCGGATCAGACTGAGCAGCCAGGTCCAAGGCCGGTGTATTCAGATCCACCGGTATCCCCGCCTGCTTCTGGATATTCACAACCTGGCTCCGCAACTGCTGCAGGGCCTGTGGAGAGTGATCGCGGACAAAAATCCAGAGACCAGCACGATTTGAGGGCGAAAAGTTAGGCAGCGTGTGGAGATTGTCAAGCGTGGTGAAGGCCAGTCCAAGCTGCACATTGCTGCTCGCGGTTCCAGAAGTCGCCGCTAGTTCGTGGACGATTCCCACGATGTTCCAGCGTACCAGTTGTGCCTGGGGAGTTTCCAGGTGGAAGGCAAGCGTGTCACCCACATGCAAATGGAGCTGCCCGGCTGCGACGTCGTTCAAAACAATCCCGCCTGGCTCCTGACTCCGTAACCAGCGACCAGCCACAAGTTGGGGTTGATAGACCTGAGGCGAGGGTGGTAGACCGAAGATCTCCAATTCGCCCCTTCCCATCAGGACGAAGGTGCGATCAGCGGACGGTGAGGTCTGCTCCACGTTGGGGAGAGCCTGGATCTGCACGCGCAGGCGCTGAAAAAGAGCCGGATTCTGTGAGAGATCGACCCACATATCGTAGGGCAAGAGATTATTGTTGTGAGAGATGGCTGCGGCGATGGATTGGTTCGTGATCTGTACCGCCAGAAAGACCGCGCTGGCAAGGGTCAGGGCCAGTACGGTTAACACGGCCCGCCCTGGACGGCGCAACACGCCGCGCACCCCCAACCAGATCGTTTGTGGCACCCAATGCAGCTGGCGCCCCCAGGCGCCGGTCTTGGCGCGCTTTCCATTCTGCACACCATATGAGGCCATGGCCTCGCGTACGGTAATACCTGTGCCAATCCACAGCGGACCCAGCGCGGAGACCAGGGGAACGAGCAGACCAACGGCAATGCTGGTGAGAACGACCCAGGGTGCGACCTGGAATGGCGGCAGGTCAAGCCGGGACTGCTCGGCGACACTATTGGTCATCTGTGAGCAAAGCACCAGCCCCACACTCAGACCTAGTGCTGTGCCAAGCAGGGCATACAGCCCAATCGAGAGCAGGTAGCTGCGCATAATGTGCCACCGCTGGCCACCCAGGGCCTTCATCGTGCCGATCATCTTCATCTGCTCAGTCAGCAAGGTGTTCACCGTGTTGAGAATCATCACGCAGACCAGCAGCAGAGCGATGCTGGCAAGGATCAACAAGATATTCAGCAGCCCGCTGATGGCGAGTTGCGTATCCTGCTGGTTGGCCGTCGAGAAGAAGCTGGAGTGAAACACAGACACATGGGACGTGCGCAGCAGTTGGGTGAGCGTCGCATAGGTTGCCTGGACACTGGCAAAACTCTGATTGTGCATCTTGAGCAGAATTTCTGTCGAGAAAAGAGACGGCGGTGTATCATGCGTCTGTGTTGGCATGCTTCCCATCGTCGCAGGAGCAATCTGTTGTAACCCATCAGCACTCATATAGCCAATGGCCTGGGCGGTTGTTTGTTCAGTCGTGTAGGCTAATCCAACCACACGCAAAGGCATCGACTGCCCATTGGCCAGGGTAATCGTCACCGTATCACCCAGCGTTACTGGTTGGACAAAATGATCACGCGAGGCCAGGACGATCTCGCCACTTCCGGGCCAGCGCCCACTGGTCAGTTGAAACATATTCAGGGCGGTTGGTCGCCAGTTCAGGTAGCCATCAAGATCGATACTCGCGGTTCTTCCATCGGCTAATTCCCAGCCTGCCTGAAGCTGTGTGCGTATCTCCACTGTCTCTATATTGGGAACGTGCCGCAAAGCAGTGAGGATTGCGGGAGAAGGAGACACGACCTCAAAGGTGGCGTTAGGTACATCACTGGGGGCTACAATGGAAAGGAACTGCCTGCCAAAAGTGTCGTTCGCGATGTTCACTGCGGTCAGACCCAAGACGCCGATGAAAATGCCGAGGATGATCAGCAAGCTCCGTCCCTTGCGCCGGGTTACGTCCGCGATGGATTTGCGCGTAAGCGTGCTTATCATGCCCATGAAAGTGTTCCTTTCTCCACAGCAGGACGGACAATTCGACCGTCGAGTAACTCGATACGTGCCGTGGCCTGAGCAGCCAGTGCGGGGTCATGGGTGACGTAAATCACCGTTTTCCCTTGTTGGGTCAGGCCTGCCAGGGTCTCGAAGACCTGGTGAGCCGTGCGCGAGTCCAGGTTGCCAGTGGGCTCATCGGCAACAATAACAGGAGGATCGTTGGCGAGCGAGCGGGCAATAGCCACGCGCTGCTGTTCGCCGCCAGAAAGTTCGCTGGGCAGGCGGGTGGCATGCTCCTGAATATGCGCTATTTCAAGACAGGCCATGGCCCGCTCGCGCCATTGTCGCCGCTTGAGCCCGCCTCCGCCTCCTAATTCGAGAGCGAGTTGGACATTTTCCAGAGCCGTCAGGGTGGGGATAAGCTGGAAAAACTGGAAGACGATCCCAACGTGCTTGCCCCGCCAGCGGGCCAGAGCATCCTCTTTCATGGCTCGGAGCTCCTGGCCAGCGAAGAGCACGCGCCCGCTATTCGGACAATCGATGCCTGTCAGCATGTTAAGGATGGTCGACTTGCCACTGCCAGATGGCCCATTGATGGCAAAGAGGCTCTGCGCCGGGACGGTAAAGCTCAGATCATCCAGAATCCGCACTGATCTCTCGCGCGTGGTGATGATCCGCGAAAGGTGCTCGACTTCGACCAGGGCAGTTCTCCCTCCAGAGGTGTTCTGTTCGTGTGTGTTCTGCATGGACTGCATGTTTCCTTCTCCTCATCTGTCGTGCTATCTCCGCCTTTCCCGTGGTCAGGCGAGATGCTTGTGGGAAGAGTATAGCTGCCCTCATAGCCCCATCGTTACGTCTTTTTCGCCACTCTTGACCCTGTCTTTTCCGCCACTGGCGGAAGCGCCAATGTGCGACGAGCAAACGACATGGTATACTAAGGACTGAGAGAGAACCGTTCAGTTTGTTTGAAAATGCTTATGGAGAATGCACCATGTTTGTGGGGATCCAGAAGAGAAAGATGCATACACTACAACGATGGATCAAAGGTATTCATCCGCTCTGCTGGCTGCTGCTGCTGTATCTCATTGGTGGTTGGGCTTCCACTTTCTATCGCCTCATTGCGTTTGGACCACCCAGGGGAGAAGTTTCTGATGCAGGGAGCGTCATCACACGCATGGTGATCACCACTCTCGTCGCTGTGGTCCATCTGGGGATCTATGACGCGGCGTTTCGTCTTAAACTGTGCAGGCGTATGCAGTGGATGCTGCTCGCCACCCAGGCGGTCCTGATACTTGTCCTCATCCAAATCTCTCCGGACCCGCCGATGCTGCTTGCACTCTCTCTGGCACTCTTTGTGGCTTTTCTGGAATTACTCAAGCGGCCCATCCCTATTCTCCTAGCAAGCTTCGGGTATCTTGCGAGTCTGTTGCTCTATCTCCAAACACCCGCCGTGCATGCAATCTGGATCTTCTTCTGGCAAGGGGAGAACGCTGTGTATGAAATCCTCGAACTCTTTACCCTGGCCGGGTTACTCCTGTATCTCCAGCAGCGGCGCTCACATATACAGACGCGCGTGCTCTTCGATGAATTGCAGGCGGCTCATGCCCAGGTATCCGCCTATGCGCTGCGGGTGGAAGAACTGACCATGCTCACCGAGCGCCAGCGGCTGGCTCGCGAATTGCATGATACGCTGACTCAGGGCGTCGCGGGCCTGGTCATGCAGTTAGAAGCGGCCAACTCCTATCTTGGCAAAAGCCAGCCAGAACGCGCACAGGAGATCGTGATTTCCGCAACAACCCGCGCACGTACGGTACTGACCGAGACGCGCTATGTGCTCCAGGATCTGCGCGCCGACCATCCCCGTCCTGACGATCTGCCTGAGATGGTTCAAGAGGAGATTGAACGCTTCACCACTTCCACCAGCATTCCCTGCGAAACCGAGATTGATGCGCTTGCTCAAACTCCCGACGCGTATTGTGGACACGTCTTGTGTGCGATTAGCGAAGGGCTGAGCAATATTGCTCGCCATGCGCACGCACGTCATGCCAGCGTGCGCGCGACTGCGAACCTGGAAGAGCTGATGATCGAGCTGTGTGACGACGGAGTAGGCTTTGATCCCCAAAAAGCAACCACCTGTCCAGGTCATTATGGTCTGATTGGCCTGCGTGAGCGGGTTCATTTGATCGGGGGAGTGCTCGACATCAAAAGCCGGCCTGGCACGGGCACACGCATCCACATCTGTCTGCCAGTTACAGAGAGGAGGTGTGCATGAGCAAAACGATCCGCGTGATGGTCGTCGATGATCATCCGATCGTGCGCGAGGGACTGCGCTTGATGCTGGCCACTAGCGACGACCTGCTGCTGGTGGGAGATGCTGCCGAGGGGACAACGGCACTCCAACTCATCGCGGAGGAGCAGCCAGACGTGGTGCTTCTGGATCTGCGCATGCCGGGGATGGACGGGCTAGAGGTTCTTGAACAGATTCGCGCCACCTGGCGGCAGGTCGCTGTTTTAATTCTGACGACCTACAACGAAGACGAACTCATCCTGCGCGGTTTGCAGGCAGGGGCGTCCGGCTATCTGCTCAAAGAGAGCTCGCTGGAAACGCTCTTTCATGCGATCAGGACCTCGGCACGTGGGGAAGTGATCATGCAGCCTGAAGTCATGGCACGTGTGCTCGCGCATACGGCAGGCATTCCAGGCTCCTCATCCCCATCTCTCTCCATATCCTCCGCCGCTCTTCCTGGCTCCACGGAGCTGACCAAACGCGAACAAGAGGTGCTGGCTGGTGTGGTCCGTGGTGAGCGCAGTAAGGAGATTGCGAAGCGCCTGGGGATCACTGAACGAACGGTCCGGGCCTATCTCACCACGATTTACACGAAATTGAACGTTGATTCACGCGCCTCCGCGGTCGCTGTCGCGATGGAGCGTGGCCTTCTACCCGGACCATGATCCCAGAAATGAAGCGTGGTCTGATTGCGCTCTCACCATACATGCTAGATTGCATCTCAAGATGCCAGGTGGATATACATCTACCTGGCATCTACAATGAGTTTTGCGCTGTTCGCTCGTTCCGCTCACGGAGTGCTCCGGTGACTTAACGTTGTAAATTTCGCTAGCGGAACTCATAGGCCGTTAAGCCATGTGTGGTTGAGTGACTCATTCCCCAAGATTGATGCGGGCTACCTCGTTGCATTCTTCTTGCGCAGGAACCTTGCAAAATACCGTGACTCCCTGCTTAAATGTTCTCCTCATCGCAGGCAGGAGTGAAAATCCATACTGAGCAAAGTGGTGGTCAAAAGCAAACGCCTGAGTCAAATGGAATCGTTCCATTACCGCAAAGCTGATTGCATCTACCAGTGAAAACTCTTTATCAGTGTAGGTTCTGGTAATATCGAGTGCTCTTCTCTCTTCAGCTTCTCTGACACGGTAGATCCGTGTTCGGCTTTTATAGAGTTCCTCTATGACCTGGAGCGCCCTTGCGTATCCGATGCGATTGAGAAGCAGCGTGTGCGTTTCCGCAACCACGTAGTTGGTGGTAAGTAGTTCTGCACCTTCTCTAATAAGCTGATAGACGAAATGGCCTGCAGCTTCGTGATTCTCATCCCTTTTATCAGTGAGGGCAAAGTAGGCTGAGGTGTCAACAAAAAGTTGTCTCATGTGCCATGGAGATCACCGGATGCATCAGCAAGATAACGGTGTTTGTTTGTAGATGTATCTGTCGGTCCCTGGGAGGCTCCAATGCCGATGATATGAAGGAGGCTGTCATGTGGCGTAATTGCCCTGCCTCCCTTTTTTGCTTTCGGTCGCTTCACCTTCACGCTGAAAAGAGTCCCATCATGCTCAACAAGCACGCTTTTTCCCTCTTGTTCAATCTGAGCAAAGATCGAGGCGGCATTCGAGAGAAACTCATCAAATGTAACCGGCTCAAGCTGCTGTGCCATTGTCCTTTCCTCCTTAGCCATAGTATAGCATAGTTTGTTCCAGGGAGAAACCTGTCAAGGATATCTTTCGACAAAACCTCTTGTATAGAGAACCAGAACAGGGTAAGATGATCAACGAAGCGTCGGGCATGTGAGGCTAAGGCCGAATCGACGGCCGCGCTTCACCATGCCGATTAAATAAACAGCAGTGAGTGTCATGAAAGCAACTAACGACGAGATGTCTCATCCAGCAGAATCTGTTGAGGTGCTGGTGATTGGTGGCGGGGTTACCGGCAGCTCCATCGCCTACCATGTTGCCCGGCAAGGACGCAGCGTGCTGGTCGTGGAACGTAACGAGGTCGCTGAAGAGCCGGCGGCCTCCTGGGGCAGTGCTGGAGGAGTGCGCCCACAGGGAATGGACCCGCCTGAGGCGGCCCTCGCTCGCGCCGCCCTGGAGCGTTGGCCCACACTGGCCGAGGAACTGGACGCCGAGCTCGAGTACCGGCAGGGAGGCCACCTGCTGCTGGCCGAGAACGAGGACGAGGCTGAAGGCCTCCAGAGCTTTGTGCAGCGGCAGCGCGAATTGGGGTTGGACGACGTGTCCTTCCTGGATCGCAAGGCGGTCTTCAGCCTTGTGCCTGGACTGGGGGAGCAGGTCGTGGCCGGCAGCTTCAGCGCGGCTTCCGGTCAGGCCGATCCACGGCTCACCACGCGCGCCTTCGCCAGGGCCGCGCAACGGCAGGGAGCCGTCTACTGGACCGGCACCGAGTGCCTGGCTCTGCAGCGCGTCGCCGACCGCGTCGTTGGGGCGCAGACGGCGCGTAGGCTCGTGCGGGCGGAGCAGGTCGTGCTCGCGACCGGGGCCTGGAGTCGCGAACTGGCCAGTTCCGTAAGCCTCGAGTTGCCATTGAGAACGCGGGTCTTGCAAGCGCTCCGCTCCACTCCGGCATCACCTGGTATGCTCCGGCCTGTGCTGAGCGCCGTGGGCCGGGCCATCTCTATCAAGCAGCAGGCAGACGGGGCACTGGTGCTGGGCGGCGGCTGGTTGGGGGATGCGACCCCGGACGGTCGCTCCTACACGCTGCGCGAGGAGAGCCGGCAGGGCAACTGGGCGACGGCCTGCGAGCTGTTCCCGCCGCTTCTCAAACTGCGATGCGCGGGGGCCTGGGGTGGGCTGCAAGCCCAGAGCCTGGATGATCTGCCCTTCATCGGCGGCATCTCAGGACTGGAAGGGCTGACGCTGGCCTTTGGCTCCTGGTACGGCTTTGCCCTTGCCCCGGCCATCGGGTACTCTGTGGCCGAGCACCTGGCCGGACGTCCCACGCCGGAACTGGATGGACTGAGCCCGAATCGCATCGCCCGGTTCGATCCGGCGCGGGTCGCAGCCTTCCTGGCCGAACCGGCCACATCAAACGTGGCGGGGTAGTGCTCTTTCGCTCCGCTTCGTGTGACAGAGGCAGGTTAAGCTTCTCTGTCCTTTATTTCTCCAATGGCGCGGCCACTCCCCTGATATCCTTCGAGCGGGGATCGAGGTGATCGCGCAGGGCATCGCCCAGGATGTTGAGGCTGAGGACGACGAGGACGATGGCGAGGGTGGGACCGAAGAGCATCCACGGGTCGCTGGTGAGAAAGACCTGCGCCTCGCTGATCATCGAGCCCCATTCGGGAGTGGGTGGCTGCACGCCCAGGCCCAGGAAGCTGAGCGTCGATTCGTCGAGGATGGCGAGCGAGATGGAAAGGGTCGCCTGCACGAGCAGCGGAGTGAAAATATTGGGCAGGATATGGCGGAACATGATCTTGCGCGCGCGCGTGCCGCTGGAGATGGCGGCTGTCACATAGTCCTCGGTCGCTGCCTGCAATGTCTGGCCACGTGCGAGGCGGGCATAGATGGGGATACGCACGATAGCCAGCGCGATCAGGACATTGACGATGCTGGGCCCTAATGCCGCGACAATCGCGAGGGCGAGGATCAGCGAAGGGAAAGATAACAGCGCATCGATGATCATGGTGATGACCTGGTCAATCCATCCTTTGAAATATGCGCCGAGAATGCCAAGCAGCGTGCCAAGCAAGCCTCCAACCAGAATAGAGGCGATGCCCACCGTCAGGGAGATGCGCGTTCCGTAAATCACGCGGCTCAGTTGATCCCGCCCCAGGTCATCAGTTCCCAGAAGATGTGCCAGCGTTGGCCCCTGCTCGGCGATGGCCGGATGGTATAGCAGGGGTGGATAGGGACTGATGAACGGCGCGAAGATAGCGGCGATAACGAACACGAGCAAAATGACGCCAAACCACAAGCGCGGATCATGCGCGAAAGTGGAGAGGGCGCGCCAGATCCACCTTGAAACTTTTGCTTCCGGTTGGATGGTAACCGTCTCTGGTTGTTGAAATCCTGTTGGTGTTGCCACACCGCTCTCCTTTGATCCCCAGGGGCGGGTTGCTACTTTTCGAAACGTATGCGTGGATCAAGGAACGCATAGCATATATCGATCAGCAAATTGGCGGCCATATAGGAAAACGCCGAAAGTAAGACGACCCCCTGCACTACCGGATAGTCTTTTGACAGGATGCTCATAATCGTCAACTGGCCGATGCCGGGCCAGAGGAAGATCGTCTCAACGATGAATGCTCCCGCCAGGATCGCACCTATCTGCAGGCCCACGATAGTGAGAACCGGCAGAAACGCGTTCTTGAGCGCGTGAACGTAGGCTACGCGCCGCTCCACCAGCCCTTTGGCGCGCGCAGTTCGCACGTAGTCCTGTCCCAGCACTTCAACCATATTAGCTCGTATCTGCCGCAGGTTGACGGCAACCACGCCCGTGCCGAGCGTAACCATAGGCAGGATGAGATCACGGATGTTGCCTGCCGGATCATCACCGAGCGATACATATCCACCCGGAGGAAACAGGCGGATCTCGACGGCAAAGAAGAAAATAAGCACAAGCCCCAGGACGAACACTGGAATGGCCGTGCCGAGCAGACTGAACACGTTCGACAGCCAGTCTCCTATCGAATTCCGGTGTGTGGCGGAGTAGATGCCCAGCGGAATGGCGGGAATCAGGGAGAAGAGCAGCGCCCCGATCCCCAATTCCACAGTGACGGGCAGCCTCTGCCCAATCGCCTGCACCACCGGCTGCTGGAGCTGGATAGATTGCCCCAGGTTCCCATGCAACGCCTGCCATAGCCAGAGGACAAACTGGACAGGCAGCGGCTTATCCAGCCCCAACTGCCTATCCAGGGCCGCGACGGATTGCGGCGTCGCGTATTCTCCCAGGAGGATACGCGCGGGATCACCCGGCACGAGGTGAATCATCAGGAATGTCAGGAAGCTGACAAGCAGCGCGACGGGAATCATGAAAAGAATCCGACGCAGGATATAGCGAACCACAGCAGCACTCCTCTAATGCCGTGTTCCGGCAGGAGGCTTCGCCCCCTGCCGCTCTTCTTATGAGCTTACGTACACGCTGGCGAATTCCATCATGCCTGTCGGCAGCAGCGTGAAATTTTTAATATTCGTCGCCGTTGCCTGCACGTTTACGCCATAGTTGATAAACACGTAGGAGGCATCCTGCAAGATCAACTGCTCGGCCTGCTGGTAGTCCGAAGTGCGCTGGGCCTGATTGCTGGTGGCGCGGGCAGCCTCGAGGAGCGAATCAACCTGCGGGTTCGAATACTGCATATCGTTAAAGCCGCCGCCAGTGTGGAACCACGAATACATGTTCCCATCTGGATCGGGGCGCCCGCTCCAGCCTATCAGGGCCGCCTGGAAGTTAAAGGCGGACGTGTCATTCAGCAGCGCTGTAAACGTTTCCTGCTTGATGTTCACGGTGATACCCGCCGGCTGCAGCTCCGACTGAATGAACTGCGCCTCTTGAGAATTAAGCGGGGAACCGCTGGTAATCAGCAGGGTAAAGCTCACCCCACTTGCCTTACCTGCCTGTGCAAGTTCAGATTTAGCGTTGCTGATGTTGTAGCTGTAGGGCGCGATGCTGCTGCTGTACGCCCAACTGACCGGTGAGAGCGGCCCCTGCGCGACAACGCCAATCCCTTTCAAGACGGTATTGACAATCTCCGGGCGGTTCACCCCCCATTCGATTGCCCGGCGAACGTGGACGTTGTCGAATGGCGCGACCTTCGTATTGAGCATGAACCCGAAGAAGCTCAACCCCGGTTCCTGTTTGTAAACAAGGCTGGAATTCGACTTCGCGGCAGCCACCTCGGTTGGACCGAGATCATCGGCTACATTGATGTTGCCGGTTTCAAGGTTCGAGTACATCACGCTCTCGTTGGTGATGGGATCATAGCGAATCGATTGCAGGTACGGCAATGTGTTCCCCTGGGCATCCTTCAACCAGTAGTGCGGGTTCTTCACGATGGTAAGGTGATCGCCCTTGACCCATTCTTTGAACATAAATGGGCCTGAACCGGCATTCACGGGGCCATTTGCCAGCGCGCCCCCCAGCTTTTGTACGGCTGTCGGCGAGAGCATCATACCGGCGCGATCGGTCAGCGCCGCCAACAAGGGAGAAAACGGCTTCTTCAACGTGAACTGCACATGGGAAGAATCGATCGCCGTCACCGATTTCACGCTGGATACCTCGCTGTAGCGCGGCGAGCTCGGCGTGTTCAATATCCGCTCGATGTTGAAGACAACCGCGTCGGCATTGAACGGCGTGCCATCTTGAAACTTCACATCGGTACGCAGGGTGAATACAAGCTGCGTCGGTGACGTGTACGACCACGTTGTCGCCAGGTCCGGCACGATGGCATTGTTGGCATCCAGCCGCACCAGGGTGTCGTAAATGTTCAGCATGACCTGGCGGTCGTACAACGAACTCGATTGTAACGGATCGAGCGTGGTCACGTCAGCATCGAGGCCAACCTTGATGTTGCCGCCGTACTTCGATGTGCTGGTTGTCGTCGAATTGCCGCCGCCGCCACAGGCTGCCAGGACGGTAACAAAACAAAGCATAACTACGAGAGGGAAAAATAGCTTCGGTGTGCGAACGCATCGTTCAAGAGGATGATACTGCATGAACGTGTCCTCCTTTGCTAGACGACAGTGTCAGGTGATGCGTATTATACTGTTCAATTAGCTGAACAATATATTCCACTATATGAACAGTATAGTTTGGAAAAAAGCGGATGTCAACGCTTCCTTGCTCGTTTGCCAGTCTGGCGCGACCCCGTTAGCGTAAGACCTGTCTATACATACGAATATAGTTACAACCATAGCCTCAGATGCAGCGTTTCCAAGGTCGTAAGTGACAGGCTTTTTAACCTCTCTTGTACGACGCCACAGCCATACCGGATGAAGAGTCTGGCAATCTGATTGCGATGCATGGGCAAATTCAATATGGATGAGCCTTGAGCAATAGTGGAAAACAGCATATATTTCAGGTAGAATAGTGGTGAGAAGGCATCTTTGTTGTCACGAGCATGATAACGAGGAGGAACGATATGTTCATTCAGGACCTTAATCCACTTGGGAATCTTGGCCTGACCGTAGTGGCGGCGCTCATCCCGGTTGTGGCGCTGCTGGTCATGCTGGCAGTCTTCCGTATCACCGCCTGGCTTGCTACTATAATCGGTTCCGTTATCACCCTGATCGTTGCTATCGCATTCTGGCACCTGCCGGTAGGCAGCGGGCTCACCTCGTATCTCATCGGCGGCGTGAATGGAATCTGGGCAGTGGACTGGATCACGTTCTGGGGTGTGATCGTCTTCAACACGCTGAAGCTGACCGGCCTGTTCGATACCTTCAAACAGTGGCTGATCGACCAGGCCACTGCCGATGTGCGTGTCCAGGCGATTTTGCTGGCCTGGGCCTTCGGCGCCCTGCTGGAGGGATTGGTTGGCTTCGGGTATCCCTGGGCCGTGATCGCCCCTATCCTGGTCACGCTGGGTGTTGTCGAGCTGGACGCTCTGCGGGTGGCGGCGATCGCCAACAACGCCCCGGTCTCCTATGGAGCGCTGGGAGCGCCGATTATCGCGCTGGCAACCGTGACCAGCTTGCCGCTGCTCTCGCTATCGGCATCGGTGGGCAGGATTGTGGCAATTCTGGCGCTGCTGCCCCCCTGGGTACTGATCTACCTTGTTACAGGACGCAAGGGATTTCGCGAGGGCTGGCCGTTGGCGGTGGTAGGGTCGCTGGCCTATATCGCGGGACAGTTGCCGGTTTCGCAATTCCTGGGTCCCTATCTCCCCGACATCGTGGGCGCGCTGGTCTCATTTGGCGCAATACTGCTGTTGCTGAAGGTCTGGCGTCCGAAAACGGTGCTGGGCTATGGAGGAATCGAGCTGAGCGAAGAGGCCCAGCGGGTGGAGAGCGGCACGAGAATTGTGCAAAGCGAGGAAGACCTGCGGGTGGAGAACGCTGCTGGAATCGGTGGCGCTCCAACACGGAATTCAGTCTTCGCGGCCTTTCTCCCATTCTTGATCCTGGTGGTAGTGGTAGTGCTGTGGACCGGTCCCTGGTCGCAGTTACCGAAGATCACCGCGCCCAACTGGCAGGTCAAGGCTATCTCTTCTATCAGCCACAAGACGACGTCTGCGGCTTTCGCCTATGCACCTTTCATCAGTAGAACCTCTATTCTGGCCTCCTGGCTGGTGATGCTGCTGTTTATCCGCCCCAGCGCCGCGATTCTGGGGCAGGTCTTCAAGGATACCTTCCGCCAGATGTGGGGAGCCCTGCTGGTCGGCTTCTTCATCTTTGGCCTGGCCTTCGTCTTCAACTACTCCGGGATGGGAGCCTCACCGGCCTATGGCTTCTCGAAAGTCGGCCCGGCTTTCATCTTGCTCGCTCCTATCCTGGGATGGATCGGCGTGGCCCTTTCGGGCAGCAATACCTCCACGAACAGCTTGTTTGGCCTGGTCCAGGTTCAGGTTGGCAGGCTGCTGGGGTTTCCCCTGTTGCTACTGCCATCCCTGAACTCGACGGGCGCTGAGGTAGGCAAGCCGGTAGCCCCACAGACGGCCAGCGTGGGGGTCTCTACCAGCAAATTTGTGCGCGATGAGGGACAGGTTATTCGCCATAATATGGGCTGGACGCTGGTACTGCTCGCCTGGTTGATCATCGTCGGGCTGATCTATTACTTCCTGTTCCCCGCAGCGATGGCATAGACGGCCCGCTGCTCAAAATGAAGGACGCCCGTACCATAATGATGCCTTCCTTTCTGCCAGACAATTGTAGATAAGGCCTGTCATCCTTCGCTGCGCTCAGGATCTAACTCGTCGCACACAGAGATCCTTCGCTGCGCTCAGGATGACAGGCAGGACCGTACCCAAGTCGGCCCAAAGGAAGTCTTCTCTCCAAACGTCTGCTTTTCTGCTGGCTGTCCTCCTGCTAACTGCCACAGCAATTCGGCTTCTCCGTCGCATGTTCTGCGCCGGGACGAACCCGTCTTCTCCCAACGTGATAGCTAGATGATAGCCTGGTGTTATTCTTTCTCCGCCGTATCGCAGGTATGCTACTTCCAGGAAGAAATTTCTGGGCAACCAGTAGCAAAACAAAGGAGGCAGCAGGTGTCTTATTACGTGGCATTGCATCCAGGGTCATCAGCAATCCGGTCGGAGAAGTATAGCCCCGAGACGCTGCGCATCGGGAGGCAGGTCGAAGCGCTGTTGAGCCAACAAAGCAGCCTGGAGATGTACAGGCGCTCGGTCGAATGGCAATTAGGCTTGATCGCTGAACAGTTGCAGGAGGACGATGTGCTGCTTGTCCCCTGCAGCGTGTTCCACCTGCTGGAGACGCGCGGCAGTGTTGTGGTGAGCGCTCACCTCGAGCAGATCGCCGGCATCCTGCGTGAAGTGGGATATTGGCAACGGGAGGCGCGCGAGCAGAAGTATCACCGCCTTGACGTTTATCAACTGGGCAAGAGCGCTCAGAAGCTGTTCGACGACTGCGCCGCGTTGGATCGCCGCGCCAGGCAGCTTCAGAATGGATTAATCTCCTGAAGTTCCCTGTTAATGGTGGCTGCGTTGTATCATATAATAAGCATGTATGTCAGGAGGAGCAAATGCCATGCAGGGTAATACGCCGGATCAGACATCTCAGACGAATGAGAATCAGGGCGCGGGTCAAAGTTCCGGCTCATCAACCTTAAATCCGCTACCACAGCGCAATTTTAGCAACCCGCTCTCCACAACGCCTGGGGTACAGGTAAGCGTGATGCATGCCGAACATCCGAACCTGGCTTTTCAAAATCTGCCGCAGCCAATCGGGCCGCAGCCCTATCATCTCTCGTTGAACCAGGTGCTGCCCGGCTATCATTTAGAAGCAGTCGAGGCAGCCGGAAAACTGATCTTTCATACCACGGGTGACACCGGGGGCATTAAGTCGCCGCAATTTCAGCAGGGAGTGGTAGATCAGATGGTGTCCGACTGCCGGGGAAAAGACGAAGCCTCGCGCCCGGCGTTCTTCTATCACTTGGGCGATGTGGTCTATTACTTTGGGCAGGGGCGCGAGTATTACAGCCAGTTCTACGAACCCTACCAGTTGTATCCTGCGCCAATTTTTGCTATTCCTGGCAATCATGATGGCGAGGTGCCTGACGAACAATCACATTCTCTATCCTCGTTCGTGACGAACTTCTGCGCTCAGACCCCGGAACTGACGAGGGACGCGGGCGATACCCACCGGCACGCGATGACGCAGCCGAATGTCTACTGGACGCTCGAAGCGCCCTTCGTGACGTTGATTGGACTGTACACGAACGTGCCGGAAGGCGGCAGCCAGTACATGCTGCAGCAGCTCGAGCAGGCCATCGCGTCATCGAGACGAGTACCCGACGCGGTACTCAGCGGCCATGTGCATAACTACCAGCGCTTCATACGCTCGATCAATGGGCGAGACGTGCCATTCATCGTCGCGGGTGCAGGCGGCTTTTGGAAGCTGAGCAGCATGCAAAACGACGCGCAGGGCAACCCCTTGCCAACCCCGTACCAGTTTACCGACCTGGGCGTGACGCTGGAGTGTTACTGCGACAACCGCTACGGCTATCTGCTGATGGAGGTCGCACCCGACACGCTCAAGGGTCAGTATATGGCAATATCGAGTCTGCCAGGAGTGCAGGCGCGCTGCATTGATATGTTCACGCTCGATCTCAAGGCGCATAAGCTTAGCTAAAGGAGCGACCTATGAAGGCCATTCGCATACATGAAACAGGCGGCCCGGAAGTGATGCGCCTGGAAGAAGTGGAAACACCTGCGCCTGGGCCGGGCGAGGTTTTGATTAAAGTCGCGGCGGCAGGCATCAACTATGCCGACCTGGCGCAGCGGCGGGGAGCCTATCTCACACGCACACGAACCCCGATGACGCTGGGCTTCGAGGTCGCGGGCACGATTGCGGCGCTCGGCCCTGGTGTCAACTCACCGCCAGCCGGCACACGCGTCATAGCGTTTGTCGACGGCGGCTATGCCGAATATGCCGTTGCCAGCGCCACCAACGTGGTTCCAATCCCAGATAACCTCGATTTCGCGCACGCGGCAGCCTTTCCCCTGCAGGGGCTGACCGCTTATCTGACCCTGCGAGAGTCGGGTCAGCTCCACGCCGGCGAGAGTGTGCTCGTCAACGCGGCGGCAGGCGGAGTCGGCACACTCGCTGTACAGCTTGCGCGCTTGATGGGAGCGGGCAAGGTGATCGGTACCGCCAGCAACGAGCAGAAACTGGACCTGGTGCGCAGTCTGGGAGCCGATGCGGCCATTAACTATACGCAAGATGATTGGGTCGAACAGGTGAAGCAGGCGACCGGGGGGCGCGGCGTCGATATCGTCCTGGAAGTGGCGGGAGGAACGATCGCCCAACAGAGCATGCAATGCCTGGCGCCGTTTGGCCGCCTGGTGGTGATCGGCGCGGCCAGCGGCGAGCGTCCCGAGTTCTCCGGCGTCCAGTTGATGTACAAGAACCTAGCTGTAGTCGGCTTCTGGCTGACGTCCTGGCTGAGCCGCCCCGATCGCATTGCCGCCGCTATCCTAGAACTGATGCAATATCTCGCCAGCGGCTCATTACAGATCATCGTCGGCCAGACCTTCCCCCTGGCACAGGCAGCCGAGGCGCACCGCACAATCGCGGAACGCAAGACGATGGGGAAAGTGGTGCTGCTGGTGTGAATGAACAAGCATGTGACATGGACACAGCCGGCCAAGAGCATACGCGAGCACAAACACAAACGGCCTGGGTAGACGAAGATTTCGACATCGAATTCGTCGATCTGCCCAGAACAGAACAGAACTCACGCGGCCCTCTCGCGCGCTCGCGCATATGGCAGAAAGTCCTGGCATGGCAGCGCTCAATACCTTCACGAGCCCGGCGGCGTCTGGGCGCATCTGCCATCGTTCTTATGGCGGTGGTTGCGCTCGCCGTGATCCTGGGCAGTATCAATAATAGCCAGGCTACCTCCTCGTCATTCTCGCCTTCCTCTACAAATGGCGCACTCGCCTCTCAACATTCACCGGCGAATGGCGCTTCGCTCGCTAATGTCGCTTACTACCAGCACCCGCTGAGGGTCTATGGTGGTCAGAGCGACCAGGTAATAAGCGTGGCATGGTCGCCCGACGGCTCACGACTGGCGGCCGGGGGGTTAGATGGGACCGTGCAGATATGGAATGGCCGGAGTGGCAGGCTGCTCCTGACCTACCGCGGGCACCACAGCTTCATACTTGGCCTCGCCTGGTCGCCCGATGGCACTCGCATCGCCTCGGCGAGCGACGATTCCACCGCGCAGGTGTGGGATGCCCGCAGCGGGAAATTGCTCTTCCTCTACCGTAGCCCATCTCCTACAGAAGCTATCGAGAGCGTGGCGTGGTCGCCCGATGGCTCGCGCATCGTTATCGGCGAAGGCATCGGTATAGCAGACGGTATGGCCAGGGTGTGGAATGTGCGAGCCCACAAGCTCCTGCTCACCTATCATACTTCCGCTTTCAGGCCTGTGTTGCACGTGGCGTGGTCGCCCGATGGCTCGCGCATCGCATCGAGCAGCGGGACTGTAGTAGAAGTCTGGAATGCCGCTACAGGCCAGCACATCCTTACGTATGACGGCCACGTCGGCTTGATCAGCGACGTGGCATGGTCGCCCGATGGTAAAGACATCGCCAGTTCGAGTCTGGATACAACGATACAGGTCTGGAATGCTCTAAGCGGAAAACGACTTTTCACCTATTTCGGCCACAACGATCTCGTCAATGGCCTGGCATGGTCGCCCGACGGCACAACCATCGCCTCCGGCAGCGCCGATGGCACGATCCAGGTATGGAACGCCTTCCTGGGCCAGCATATCGTCACCTACCTCACCCAGGCGCAGGTCAACTGCATCGCCTGGTCGCCGCGCGGTCCTCTCGTCGCCGCGGGCGGAAGCGACGGCCTCGTGACGCTATGGCTGGTGGCGTGAACCGCTCTCCCCCCGATCCTCCCACGATTTATAGAAATCATCATATATTCCCACGCGCCCGGCATCAGGCGTAACGACAACCGAGACGGGCGGCGCGAACGGCGCGGTTGCCGCCGCATCTGCCCAGACGCCGCTGGCGAGGCCGCCGAGCAGGGCCGCGCCGCGCGTGGAAGCATCGGGCGCATCGACGATCAGCAGTTCGCGTCTCAGGACATCGGCAAGCATCTGGTGCCAGGCGGGATGGATGCTGCCTCCACCGGCCAGGCGTAACGCCTCTGACTTGCTCGCACCCGGCAGCGCTTCCAGAGCGGCGCGCATGCCGAACGCCACGCCTTCCAGGGCAGCGTGCAGCAGGTGTTGGCGTCCATGACCGGCGCGCATGCCGAGAAATGCGCCGCCGTTTACGGAGCCGGGCGCATGCGGGCGCTCATTTGTCAGGTAGGGAAGGAATGTCAGGCCTCCTGCACCGGGGGGAACTGCATCCGCGCTGGCATAGAGGTCTTCCCAGGTGACGCCGAGCACGCGGCGCACCCAGTCGAGCGCGAGTCCGGCATTTTGCACGGCTGCCATGCGGTACCAGTTGGCGCCAGCGGCAGCGCGGTAGAGATGCGTGCGCATGGTAGGGTCGGGAAGAGGTTCCGGGCAGAGCTGGATGATCTGCGCGCCGGTTCCCAGCGTTAACTGGACGGGGCCGGGCGCCAGCAAACCGGTGCCGAGCGCCGCCGCGGCCACATCTGCCGCGCCTGTCGCCACCGGCAACCCGGCAGGCAGGCCAAGCGCGGCGGCTGACTGTGTTGAAAGTGTTCCGGCAGGCGCGCCAGACGGCACAATCGCCGGGAAAAGCTCGCGCCTCAAGCCCAGAGCGGCGATGATGTCATCTGCCCAGCAATCGGCAGGCAGGTCGTAAAGCAGGGTGGCCGAGGCGTCGCTGGGGTCGGTGGCAGCGTTAGCGGCATCGCCGGTCAGGGCGAGTCGCAGCCAGTCCTTCGGCGATAAAGCCCGGCGCACCGCCTGATAGGATGCCGCTTCGTGTCGCGCCAGCCAGCACAGCAGTGGCCCGGCCATCCCCGGCACGAGTGGATTCGCCAGGCGACGCAGAGCATCGGCGGGCAGCGCACGGTAGCGCGCAAGCTCGGCTTCGGCGCGCGTGTCCGGCCAGAGCAAAGCGGGACGCAGCGCGTGTCCCTGCTCGTTTACCAGGACAACGCCGTGCATCTGCCCGCACAGGCCAATGGCGCTGATTTCGACATGGGAAGCCTGTTCTGTAGCCATGTGAACCGCAGTGACTACCGCCTGCCACCACTCGCCGGGATCGCTTTCAGCCCAGCCAGGCCGCGGAGTCATAACGCGGTATCCGGCCCTGCTCACGGCCAGGGTACGTCCCCGCGTATCCAGGACGAGGACTTTGACCGAGCTTGTCCCCAGGTCGATGCCCAGGATGCCAAAGATGCTCATGGCTGGCGTACCAGTTTCACCAGTTGCCTCAGGCCGGGTCGTTGCCATCGGTTCATTCCTCCAACTCTTCCCGTGCTTGAAGAGGACTGACGCAATCTTTCACATAAATCTCCTGGTATTTAATTGTACGCCATAAGCGTTCTCTTCACGTCCTTTTTAATAGGTCTTCTCGTGTACAGAGTAAGCGTCAGCAAGTAGACCCGGAACAGGCAACTGTCCGAAGAAGGATCACGAAGAGAAGTGAAGCTATTCTATTTCATACTCACATTCTTCGTACTCGTCTCGCTTGTGGGCTGCTCGCAGAACGCCTCGACAACACACACCACGGCAACGCCCCGATCCTCGCCCACTATGCCGGCACCTCCATCGCCCACTCCTACACCCGCGCCGGGAACAGTGCTTTTTTCAGCGAACTGGTCGCACGGTCTGGGAAATTGGCACGCTTCAAAGGGATGGAGCACCGTCCAGGGTCAATTGCAGGTCAACAGCATCCCTGAAGCCACGATTACCGTTCCCTATATGCCGGCCATCTCTAATTATGCGATCGAGGTGCACGTGCAGGTAGTAAAGGTGCTAAAGCAGGCGGATAACCATTTTTCTCTGGTCGAGCCACAGAACGCCCAAAGTGATGGATTCGATGCCGGCTTCCAATCACTCTACTCCTACCAACCAGCAGAACAACCAGGCCCAGGCTTTTATACCGGGTTTATCCAGGTCATCGCCAAAAACTTGAATGTCAATGCAGGAATTCAGCAGATAGACTATGTCCCTACTAAACGGATGCGTACCTATCGTGTCGAGGTGAGTGGGAACCAGGTGTCTCTCTTCGTCGATGGATCAAGAGTCAGTGGTTCCACAAGTTTAGACAGCGCCTTCTCAAACGGGCCGATCCAGCTTGAGAGCAGTGGGCTACTTTTGCGCATAGGCGGATTACGCATCCTGCACTTTGAGCCACCCCAACTATAGGGGTTACTTATCATCAGCATAATGATTTGCTTCCTCACGCCACCCAGGCGTGGCTTATGAACAGCACAACATTCATTGCAAATAACGGCAGCGCCAGCGCCAGGTAACACCGATCAAAGACGGATTGTTTTCCCCACGAGGCAAATATGACGGTGATCGGGAAAATAATCATCAGGTAGCGGGGCATCGAGGCCAGTGGTTCAAATAGCGATACCGGAAAACTCAATGAAATCAGCGCCAGTGCCAGCGCGAACAAACTGTAGTGCAGTGGAAGTCTTCTCCATCCAAAGTGACAAGGAAACCAGCGATTCTGTAGTATCCTCTCTGCTCCACCTCTTTGCACGTCTCGGCTTTACGCACAACTCGGCATGGTGTCCAAAGCTTGGCAGAGAAACCATACCGAATTTTGTGTAATGGCGTAAAGTGAGAAGGCGCTAAACCCTCTTCAGACCTAGCTTCGGGGCTTTTATGCTACGTAGCATTACACAAAATTCGGGATGGCATCTTGGCAGATGGTCTAGTGTTTTGCCAAGCTCCTTTTCTCTTTAGGGGAGTGATGACCAGGTCGATCACATTCTTCTGAATTTATCGAGGTTGCAGATGTACTGATGTGCACCGCGTACTCTCGACTCTTGCTGCAATGATTTCGCAGATCTTTGATATGATTTTGCAGAAGTTGCGCCTCGGCTTTTGATTGGATGTAGTAGTCGTTAAACCAGGCTAACTCCGATCCCCTGACATCAGTGTAAACGAAAAAGTAAGTTCGTCAAAACCGCAGATGCGATCTTACTCGCTAAAGACTCTTCCCTACCCCTCAGACATCGCTCGTAAGTCGCTCTGACTCCCAGATACTTGGTTTTAAGATACTCTTCTCCACTCTTGACCGCATCCGCGATCTTCTTGGCGTTGTCGATTCCTTCAGCAACGTGCCTCAATTGATCTAACAATAGCATCTACAATTTCTATTACGCTGTTACAGTACCGTTACGAGCGCCATTGTTACCCAAGGAAAGCCAGCGTTAGATGACCACCAGGTCAATCACATTCTTGAATATTATCGAGGTGCGAAAGAGTGCTGCCTGATAAACAGCCAGCCGGATTGTACGTCGTAAAAGCCATCCGATCCGTATCTCAGAGGAACGTAAAGTACCGTTGCAGATTCGCTTCTTCCGCATTGAGGATGAACGGATTGCCATTACGTGCCCAAATAAGCATATAAGTCATAATGCCTCTCCTGATGCCGTAATAAAAAAGATGGGCACCCGAATGCACCCATTGACTTCTGTATCCAGCCCTGGTACATCCCGGCGCAGCATCAAGAGTTAGATGAAAGGTGCTAATGCTTTGAGTCGGTGTTGGTGTATTGCTCGGCGTTGGAATAGGTAAGGCATTTGAATTCTGTTGTGTATTATTCGTTACTCCTTGATTGTTACCTTTTACCAACTGTCCCGACGCAAGAAGCGCCCTGCAAGTACATCACCAGGATTACCATGATGATAAGATATTTTGAATTACTTTGAGTTCGAAGAGGGGATCGGTGCTCAAATGTATTTGATGGACTTTCAAATGGTAGGTTAGAGGGTGGCGGAGGATAGATTGTTCCTCATTTTCCATAAACAGTATAGGGTGAACTTCTATAAGGAGATTCAGGAAGTTCAGCATGTTTCGTTGGATCAATTTGAGATTGACCAGGAACTCCAAGGTTCGCATTACCTTCGCCCTGTAGTTCTGATAAAAAGGAACGTTTGCTTGCTAGCGCTATGCCTGATGAAGAAAGTGTGGGAAACTCATCATTGCTCATTGTCTTAAGTTGCTTGCCACATTTCTGACAAAAAATCGCCTCATCAGAATTACTTTCTTTACAATATATACAAATCATGATTGACCTCCTGCCTTAAGTATCTTCCACTTCTTAGTCTAACAGGTGAGGGTATATGAAGTTGTTAATTCAGAAATATTATATCCGATAGTTAAGGTTTTTGATAGAGGTAGAGTATGCAGCTTTTCAAATTATGATACAAAAGTGTTTTCAACAAGTCGGGAGGGAGGTAAGATCAATATAGCCCAGTTACTTGAAAAGTGTAAAAACCTCAAGCCTACCCACTCGCTCACAACATTCGGCATGGCATCATCGTGCAATACGCGATACAGCTTATAATTACTATAACAAAGCGACTGAGTGCGAATACCCACGCGGCTTCTCTACAGGCAACTTTAAGCGTTTGCATAGCGACCTATTTTCTGTTGCTTCTCATCGTATCCTGTCCATGTAAGCCTGATAATTCGCTTGTGTTTCGGCCATGCTGTCGCCGCCGAATTTCTCTAGCCAGGCTTCGGTCAGGGCGATGGCCATCATGGCCTCGCCTACGACGCCGGCGGCCGGCACGACACATACGTCGCTGCGCTCGTAGCGGCCCTCGCCGACGTTTTCGTGGGTGCGAATATCGACCGTCGGCAGAGGGTGGGCCAGTGTGGAGATGGGCTTGACCGCCGCGCGTACCACGATGGGCGCGCCGTTGCTGATGCCGCCCTCGATGCCGCCCGCGTTGTTCGAGCGGTGGTACCATCCCTGCTCATCGCTCCACTGTACGACGTCATGCACCTGCGAGCCGGGCAGCGCACTAGCCTCGAAGCCGCCGCCGATCTCGACGCCCTTGATCGAGGGGATGCTCATGATGGCCATCGCCAGTCTTGAACTCAGCCGCCGGTCCCACTGGCTGTAGCTGCCCAGACCTATAGGCACGCCGGTAGCAACAACCTCGAAGACGCCGCCGCACGTTTCCCCGCGCGTCTTGCACTCGTGGATGTAGTCGATCATGCGCGCTTCAAGCTCGCCGTTCCCGCAGCGCACCGGAGATCGTTCCACCTGCTCCCAGTACGATGCCGCGTAGTTATTGCCAATGGCGCTGCCGGCAGCATCTCGCCCACCGACCGGGCCGATGGAGAGGACGTGGCTGTGGATTTCGACGCCGAATTGCTGAAGAAATACCTGGCATACCGCTCCTACGGCGGTGCGCGCCGCCGTCTCGCGCGCGCTGGAGCGCTCGATGACGTTGCGGATATCATCGTGCCCGTATTTGATGGCGCCCGCGAAGTCCGCATGTCCAGGGCGAGCCAGCGTCACCGCCTCGACCTCCTCTTCGACGGGCGTCGCGCTCATCTTGACCTGCCAGTTCTGCCAGTCGCGGTTCTCGATCTCCAGCGTGAGCGGGGAGCCGAGCGTCAGGCCGTGCCGCATACCCGAGCGAAATATCACCTGGTCGCTCTCGATCTTCATGCGCCCGCCGCGCCCATAGCCCTTCTGCCTGCGTTGGAGGTGATAGTTGACCTGCTCAGCCGAAAGCGGCAGCCCGGCAGGAATGCCCTCGATGATGGCCGTCAAGCCCGGCCCGTGCGATTCGCCAGATGTGAGAAATCGAAACATTCTGGTATTCCTTATTACATATGATGCCATCTGGGACGCGATGATGAATAAATACAATAATCGGGATATCCATCTGTAGGGGCGCAATTCATGCGCCATTTCCAGGCAATCGACGGCATCGCGGGCGCAATGAATTGCGCCCCTACAGACCCCCCGGACAATTTTTAAAGCTTCCTCCTACGACGGGTGTTAATTTTGCCCAGCGCCTCGCGCATGATCTCAAGCGGAGCGGGGCGACCTGTCCACAATTCGAAGGCGAGCGCGCCCTGGTACAACAGCATCGATAGCCCGTTGAGGGTGACACATCCGCGTGCTTGCCCGGCGCGCAATAGAGAAGTCTGAGGCGGATTAAAGACCATGTCCATGACCAGCGCTGTCGCCGGGAGCGCGGTGACATCGATCAGCGGGCGCCCATTGTCCGTATTGTGCGCTTTTAAGCCGATGGGCGTGGCGTTTATCAGCACATCCGTCGAGGAGAGAAACCTCTTCGTCTCATCCCCACCTGTCAGGTTTCCATTATACGACGATACTTGATGACTCTGCCCGCCTGCAGAGGCATCTTCTAACAAGCCACCATACACAGCGGGCATCCCGGGCGCCTGCCTCGCCAGGGCACACAGGTGATCTCGCAGTGCCTGTACACGCGCCGCGGTACGACCGAGCAGCATCAATTCCTCGACGCCGTTTTCCAGCAGCGCGACAGCGGCCCCGCGCGCGGCGCCGCCCGTTCCCAGGATGACTGCTTTTTTCGGCCAGCGCTCGCTATGATGCCGCGCCAGGCATTCGGCCAGGGCACGCAAGAAGCCGGGCGCGTCGGTGTTATAGCCCACCAGGCGGCCGGCACGGTTGACGATGGTATTCACCGCGCCGGTGCGGGCTGCCAGGGGATCACACTCGTCCAGCAGCGGTAGCACATCTTCTTTATAAGGAATGGTGACATTCGCGCCGAGCATCTCGGGGGCGCGCAAAGAGGCGATTCGTTCGGCCAGATCGCCTGGACGCGTCTCCCACAGGGTGTAGCGTGCCGTTATGCCGAGCGCATCAAAGGCGGCCTGTTGCATTGCGGGCGAGAGCGAGTGCGCCACCGGGAAGCCGATCAGTCCTACCTGCTGTATGGTCACGACTCCGCTCCCTCTTCCCGGATTATCTCTACCAGCGCACGCAGGGCCAGCAGGTACCCGCGCCAGCCCAGGCCGCAAACCTGCCCGCGACATACCGGCGCGATGAGAGACTCGTGGCGAAACGGTTCGCGCGCGTAAATATTCGAGAGGTGAACCTCGATGGCCGGTTTCGCCAGGCCCGCGACGGCGTCACGCAGCGCGATACTATAGTGCGTCAACCCTCCCGGATTGATAACCAGGCCATCGCACTCCGCGCCCGCCTGCTGGATCGTGTCGATCAGCGCGCCCTCGTGGTTCGACTGAAATGTCACAACCTCACACCGCAGCTCGCCCGCCAACCGCTGCAAGCGCTCGTTGATCTGATCGAGCGTCGTCGTGCCGTAAATCTCCGGCTGCCGCGTCCCCAGCATATTGAGATTGGGGCCATGTAATACGAGTATTTTCATAATGTCTTGCCCCCTGGACCTCAGCGCCCTATTCATAATTCGTTGGCTTAGCATTGCACACCGCCTCAATCGCATCACGCACCATCGCCACATCGACATCGTTGTACATCTCCACATGTCCAATCCGGGTAGGCAGGATCCAGCGCATGCGTCCATCCTGCACCTTTTTGTCGCGCTGCATCGTCGCCAGGATGGCGTCGATATCAACGGGCGGGCAGGTCGTTGGCAGGCCAAGCGCTTGCAGCAGCGCCTGCTGGCGAAGGGCCTCATCGCGCGAGAGCAGGCCCCGGGCGAGAGCGATATGTGCCGCTACCTGCATGCCGAGGGAGACCGCCTCACCGTGCAGCCATGCATTAGCGCCCGCATAGCCGGTAAGGGCTTCCAGGGCATGGCCGAAGGTGTGCCCATAGTTCAAGATGTTGCGCAGGCCGCCGTCGCGCTCGTCGCACCGCACGACATCCACCTTCAGTTGAACGCAGCGCGCGATCACTTCTGTAAGCAGCGCGGCATCGCGCGCCAGTAGAGCGGGAACCTGCGCTTCGAGCAAGCGAAACAACTCCGCGTCGAGGATCACGCCGTACTTGACGATCTCTCCCCAGCCTACGCGATAGATGCGTTCGGGAAGCGTCAGGAGCACGGCCGGATCGACGAGTACCAGGCGCGGCTGGTAGAACGCGCCGATCAGGTTCTTCCCGCGCGGGTGGTTGATGCCGGTCTTGCCGCCGATGGCCGAATCGACCTGCGCCAGCAGCGTGGTGGGAACCTGCACGAGCGGCACGCCGCGCCGATAGCATGACGCCGCGAAACCCGCCAGGTCGCCAACGACGCCGCCTCCGAGGGCCAGCACCGGCTCCTGTCGTTCGGCGTTCAGATCCACCAGCCAGTCCAGAATCCCTTGCAAACACTCGAATGATTTGCTCGCCTCTCCCGCCGGAACCGTCAAAATATTGCGGCTCCAATCCCACCTCTTCAAGCAGCTCCTCTACCGGCTTCGCAAACAGGCCCCCAACGCCGCTATCCGTCACGATAAAGACGCGCCTCCGAAAGCCGGCTTCCTGCAACACCTGTGGCAATCGATGCAACGCGCCCCATTCTACAAGCACATTAGATTGCACGGGCATTATCCGATGGGAACGCGGCGACCACGGGCATACCAGGGCGCCCGCGAGGGGCGCCCGTACAATATCCGAATCCACATTTTGCCCTTGCTGCGTATATTGTACGGGCGCCCCTCGCGGGCGCCCTGGAGAGGGGGAGGGGGCTTCTCGTCGCCCTGCTCGCCCTGGATATACGCCGTCATCATCTTGTTCGCCATCGCCATCGCGTTCGTGGTCGCCAGGTTCCTCATGCGGTTGTTGTAATGGCGATACAGAAGTGATATATCCCTTCACGAGCGCGGCAGCAACAACCTGCCTGGCTACGCGATCATACGATACCCCACTGGTTTCGATATGCACTGGCGCCTCTTCATACCATCGACGGCGCGCAGCGTACAATGCCCGCAGTCGCTGCAGGCCATCGTCTCCGGCCAGCAGGGGACGCACCGCAGCAATGCCGTTGGAGCGCAGATGCTCCTGTACGCGCTCCCAGGCTGTATCGACCGGCGTCCGCAGGTAGATCACCAGGCCGTGTTCGCGCATGAAGGCGCGGTTGGCTTCCGCGATGACCACGCCGCCTCCGGTTGCAACCACTACACGTTCTTTCTCAGCCGCGGATGCCAGCGCCTCAGATTTAAGCTGGCGAAATCGCGCTTCCCCGTACTCTATCAGCGCCTGCCCTACCGGCATCCCGCATCGCGCGGCGAGCAGGTCATCGGTGTCGATAAAATCCCAGCCCAGCAGGCGTGCTGCCTCGCTGCCGATGGTAGTTTTTCCAGAGCCTGATAGTCCGACCAGAAAAAGACGCTGCATATAGTGTGTGTTCCTTTTCAGCATACCCCTAGAGGCCGATAATCGGCGGTGCGCACGGTAAACCGGCGCCTACGGGATATTACCTGATAGTAAAATTTATTTAACCCGGTATAGTAATAATAGCTCCTAATTCCCTGAGATCTTCAAAGAAAGCTGGATAACTTTTGGCTATATGAAGCGCGCCGTTTATAGTGACCGGCTGCCTGCTTCCCAGGCCCACTATCGCGCATGCTTCGATCAAGCGATGGTCGGCGTGCGCATCTAGAGTAACTCCCCCGGCGATGCCGTCCTGCCCCGCCGGGCGTATTTCGATGGCATCAGCGCAGGAGATCACCTGGCAGCTGGCCTTGTTGAGTTCCGCCGCCAGGTCGTTGATGCGGTCGCTCTCCTTCAAACGCAGGTGGGCGATGTTATAGATGTAGCTGGGAGTCTCAGCAAAGCAGGTGGCGGCGGAGATTACCGGGATGCTGTCGATGGCAGTATTGCCGTCAAAGGTGATGCCGTGCAGCGGCCCTTCGCATCGAGCGTGGATGCCGGTGCCCGTTCTGGTGATTTGCACGCCCATTTCAGCGAAGGCATTCAGAACCGCTTCACCGCCCGCATCGCCTGGCAGCAGGTTGGCCAGCGTTATTTCGCCTCGTGTAACCGCAGCGGCGGCCAGCAGTGCGGCGGCGGACGGATAATCGCCGGGGATGTGGTACTCACCGGGCCGGTAGGGCTGCGTTCCAGGGATGACGTAACGCCTGTGACGGAGCTCTTCGGTGATGCTAATGCCCGCCTCGCGCAAAATCTCTATCGTCAGGTCCACGAAGGAGGCCGAGGCCAGGCCGTCCACTATCTCTATATCCAGTCCTTCAGGCAGCAGTGGAGCCAGAAAGAGCAGCGCACTGATATATTGCGAACTCTTTTTGCCGGAAACTTGCACCTTTCCCCCACGCACGCCACGCCTGGAACCCCCATACAGCGTGATCGGCAGCGTCCCCCCGGCATCCTGGCTTACGACTGATACGCCAAGTTGCGCCAGCGCCTCCAACAGGTCGGCATTAGGGCGGCGGCCAAGCGATTCTGGATAGGGCGTAACAAATGTGACCGGCTCCGGCAGTGTAGCGCAGATGCCCATGAGCAGGCGCAGCACCGCCCCAGCGTTGCCAACATCAATGGTAGCCTGCGCCGGCATGCGCAACACACCACCGGTACCACGAACGAGGAGGTCCGCGCCGCCGCCGCCACCCCACCCCCGGATGCCCACGAGGGGCATCCCTACATTTCCAGACGCCCCAATTCCCGCCCCAATCGCACCCTCATCAACATCATTGGCGGATGAGGTGGGGCTTACCCATATGTAGGAATGCCCCTCGTGGGCATCCGGGGGATGGGCATCCAGCGATTGTGCCGCCCGTATTTCCGCACCCAGTTGCGTGCAGGCCGCAGCAATACCTCGCGTATCATCGCTGATGGCCGGGGCGTGGATGATGCTCTCTCCCGCTGCAAGGCAGGCGGCGAGGGTGTAGCGCAGGGTATGATATTTTGACGATGGCGGTACCAGCGTGCCTCGCAGGGGGCCGGATGGATGGATACGTAGCGTGTCAGCTATTACGGGCGATGATTCCACTTGCATTTCCTATTTATTCCATAAACGCGGACTCATCCGAGTGTAACACAAACTCGGGTCGCAGCGTGGCCGCTTCACGCAGGTAAACATGCTGTAATTCTGATGGGCTGCACGTGGTATTGACGTGCAGCAGCACGCGGATGCACTTCCCGAGGCTGCCAGGGACGGGAATTTCGCGCATGCACATCAAGGCGATCTCGTTCCAGCCGAGCTGCCTGGCGGCCAGCGCGGGAAAAACGGCGTTCAGATCATCGGTGACGGTGAAGAAGCCGCTGGCGATGTCATCGACCCGCAAGCCGTTGCGCTGCACGATGGCCATCAATAGCTCGCTGGTGGCAGCCAGTATCTCCTCTCGTTCGTTGCGTTCGACGGTTGTGGCGCCCCGGATGCCCCGGCAATACATGTTTATCCTCCTCGTGGTCAACGGAATCGATAATTACGCCACCCAGGCAGGAAGCTCATGCCGCGTCCCGCTTGACAGCAGATGCTTCATCAGGCGCGTTTCCGCGATGACGCTCTGCAATTGTTCCGGCGTGATGGATTGTCGTCCATCGCATAGGGCGCTATCCGGGTCGGGATGTACCTCCAGGATCAGGCCATCGGCCCCGGCCGCGATGCCGGCACGCGACATGATGGGCACCAGTTCGCTGCGGCCTGTGCCATGACTGGGGTCAACGATGACGGGCAGGTGGGTCAATTCACGCAGGAGCGGGACGCAGGCCAGGTCGAGCAGGTTGCGGGTCTTGGTATCGAAGCTGCGGATGCCGCTCCTTTCGGTCTTGAACGCGGTGCTGGCGAGCTGGTACGGGGTATGCACCTGCACAACGCGCTCAACGGCATACTGCTGGCGAATGGCGTAGCATGCATTCGCGTCGAGATGCGCTTCGTCCAGCACGATCACCTCGCGCTCGTCGAGGATGGTCGAGATGGCGGGCCGCTGGCTGTCTGTCACGCGCTCAAGCAGGTTCGTCAATTGCAGGCGTTCGTCGTGGCTCACCTGGCTACGAATGGTGATGATCATCTACTTGGTCCTTTCCGTCAATCAATGGTTGATACCCGAACAATGAATGCGTATCATTCCTGGCGCGGGACGGCGGTGTCACGCATGTGTTTCGCCTGCGCGAAATAGTCTTTCAGCGCCTCGTCATTGACGGCGATGTGTGAACGAATGGTATGTAGCTGCGCTGCCAGCGCATCGAGCCACCCGAGGATGGCTTCTTTATTGGTCAAACAAATATCGCGGTACATGGTTGGGCTGCCGGCCGCCAGCCGCGACATATCGCGGTAGCCACTTGCCGCCAGGCGCGCCATCTCCGGCCAGTCCTGTGCCTCGCCGAGCGCCTGCACCATCGCCGATGAAAGCACGAAGGGCAGGTGGCTGATGCCGGCTACCAGCCGATCGTGCTGCTCCGCGTCGAGCATGTATGGATGCGCGCCGATGCGCTCAATAATGCCGGCAAACCTGGCTGCGGCTGCCGGGGACGTTTGCCGCGACCGAGCCAGGCAGTAGGTGCTGCCCTCGAATAAGCCCGCCTCCGCGCTCTCGATGCCGGAGTACTCTTTGCCTGCCATCGGATGGCCTCCGACGAAGGCGACGTGCTCTGGCAGCAGAGCTTCTGCCCAGGCGACCACCTGCGCTTTGGTGCTGGCGGTATCAGTCACCAAAGCGCCCCGTTTCAAAACAGGCGCGATGCGTTCGAACAGGTCGCGCATGGCCCGCACGGGCGTCGCCAGCAGCACTAAATCGGCCTCCCGCACAGCCTCCTCCGGCGTAGAGCACGCCTGCGTGATCGCTCCGCGCTCATGTGCGCGCCGCGTCACCTGCGGGTCGGCGTCGAAGCCCGCCACGCATTTCGCGAGACCTTCGCGGCGCAGAGCGAGCGCGAACGAACCACCGATCAAGCCCAGCCCCAGCACGGCGGCGCTTTCCATCGCCTCGCCCGCTTTTATTTCATCTACTGGTCGCACCTGGCACCTCCCCTGTTTGAAAGTTTGAAAGAAACAAAAAAGCAGAGGTTTTTTCCTCTGCTTTCTCCGGCCTTACTTCTTCGCCTGTTGCGCAACTCAACAGGCCCTCCATCAGGCCGGAGGGCTAAAATAAAAGTACCAGTTGAAGGTGGTATTCAATTGAGTTGGCAAGTCATCGTTCGTTTTCATGCTGGCTGTATTGTACCCGGGAAACGCCTGAGCTGTCAAGGTTTTTTCAGGCACTGGTTGACGGCATGGCTGATCTCCCCGATGACGAATAGATCATACTGGCGCAGCAGGTCATACACCTCGTTGATGCTGCCAGACTGCGAATTTTCGACCGGCACCAGGCCATGCTCGACCTCGCCCGCCGCGACCGCGCGAAACACGTCAACGAAGCTCCTGCACGGGACCGGTACAGCCTGCTTCCCGAAATATACTCGTGCGGCCTCATCCCCAAAGGCTCCCCGTTCGCCCTGGAACGCCACGCTGAGCGCCTGCTGCTTCGCTGCGGCCTGCTCTGCTGCTTTCACCGCCTGATCCGTTACCTGGGACATATGATGTTGCAAACCTTTCAGATGTTGTTGCCTGGATTATACACCCGGTAGCAATGTTCATCCTTCTGGTAATGTGGAGTTCTATCAAGTGATGGAAATCTGGTTACGATTGTGTTGAATTCTGCTCCACCTGGTGGAGATGCCTTTTTCTCATCCCAAATTTTCTATTGCAGCAAAAACTGCGAATTACACATTCAATCCTACTTACTCCTTTGAATATATAATGAGGTATAATCGCGCTCGAGCCCATTTCCTCGTTTTCCAATGTAACCGAAAGTACCAGTGGGTTTACTAACCTCAACCATCCAACGTATAACATGAATAGATGTTGGTCAATACAATGGGGAAGTTCATTTGTCTATGATTAAGACTATTTCCTTCGACAAGCTGGCCGGAGTAGAACTGGGGCATTACCGTGTGGAACGGTACCTGGGACAGAGCAAAATCGGACCGACCTTTCTTGCCCGTACCGATGTCGCCACTACTTACCTGGTGCGCTTCCTGGATAGCCCGAAGTATTTGATGACGCGTGAGCGCGACGTTTACCTGGATCAGTTCCAATACCGGGCTCGGCAGATTACCACGTTGCAGCATCCCTATATCCTGCCCCTCCTGGACTATGGAATCTATCGCGGTCTTCCCTACCTGGTCTCGCCACACATCCCGTTACGGACACTGCGCACGCGTGTCATGAAGTACGGGACGCTGGATACGTTCACCATCGGCCGCTACCTCGATCAGATTGCAACCGCGCTTGAATACTCGCATGAGCACGCCATGTTGCACGGCAGCCTTTCGGTAGACAGTATCTTCGTGCGGCTCGATGGCAACCTTGTGGTAGCGGACGTCGGGGTTAAGAGCCTGCTCGAACAAGATACGGGCAGGAATCAGCCCATCGAGTGGAGTGATGGGTGCGCCCCGGAGCAACTGCTCGGTAAGCCGGCCAGTCCTACATCCGATGTCTACGCGCTGGGCATGGTCATCTATTACCTCCTGACCGGCATGGCCGTGTTCGAGGGCGACAAGCCCGAAGCGCTTGCCCAGCAGCACCTGAATGCTCCGCTCCCGCCATTGAATCAGGTGCGCGGCGATCTGCCGCCGAGCCTGTCCGGCGTGCTGGCCCGCGCGCTGGCAAAGGACCCGGCCCAGCGCTACAGCCAACCCGGAGCATTTGCCAATGCCTATCACCGCAGCGGCGTGCCGACCAATCGTATGCGCGTTCCGTTTGTCGCCTCTGAGATGCAGTCCGCGCAGGTTCCCGAGACAGGCGAGGTATCATATTACGAACGTGCACGGAACGCTAACGGATCAGGCGGAGTCAATGGAGCAGCCGAATACAATGCGCCGCGTCCTCCGGTGCGGTCTACCAACCCGAACTCGCTGCATGGCTTCCCAGAGGATGAACCACTAAGCCTGCTCGATGCTCCACGTCCGGCACTGATGCGCCGATTGGGGAGTAAGCAAAGGCAGCGCAATATCCTGATCATCGCACTGGTGGCCCTGCTGGTGATTGCCAGTACCGTGGTCGGAATCGCGGCGTTGAGTCACAGCAGCGCGGGTGCTTCGAGCACCCGCGGGCAAGTGACTTTTTTTGCTGATCAGAATGATCCCGGGGGACAAACGAATTCTCTGCGCATTGCTATTCAAAATCTTGCAGCCCCTCCATCGGGGTCCGAGTACTATGCCTGGATCATCGACGATGCGACCGAGCAGGTCACGCCATTGGGCTCGTTCACAGAGAAGGGGCAGGCCTGGACATTAACCTTTAGTAACCCGAGCGTGGATGTGCTCGCTTCCGGAGACAAGCTCGAGATCACCCAGGAGCAGGGAGCAGCCAGCGCGCCGGCCGGCCAGGTGATCCTCACCGGCAAGTTCCCGGTCAAATCTTTCGCGCATATCCAGCATTTGCTGGTCGGTTTTCCAGAGACGCCCGGCAAGATCGGCTTCCTGCAGGGCCTGCTGGAACAGACGCACCTGCTGGATAATCAGGCCATCATACTGCAAAGTGTAGGGTCGAGCAAGAATACGGCGGCGATTGAATGCATCGCGCAGAGTATGCTCGATATCATCGAAGGATCACACGGCACCGACTTCAGGCAGCTCGCCGTGGGATGTAGCCAGCAGAATGTATCGAATGCCGGAGACGGCTACGGTCTGCTCGGCAAAAGCGGTTACGCGGCCAGCGCCGAGGAACATGCCTCATTTGCCCTCGGTCAGCCCGATGCAACCAGCGCCATGCGCCAGCACGGAGCTTTGATGGATATCGCGCTCACGAACGTCACGGGGTGGGTCACACAGGTGCAGCAAGACCTGCTGAACCTGCGTGCGCATCCCACCGACCTGTCCTCTCTCCCGCAGATCGCAGCGCTGGCCGACGATGCCTACCACGGCGTGGACGCCAATGGCGATGGGCAAATCGAAGCGGTCCCCGGAGAAGCAGGCGCCATCACTGCCTACCAGCAGGGACAGTTAATGGCCACCCTCACTCTGACCCCTGGCTCATAGCGCGTTAGTCCAGATGTTTGGAGATAAGACTTTCCGCGAGCGGACTCGAGAGAGGTCCTTGGTGTCATCCTGAGCGCAGCGAAGGATCTCTGCGTCCGGGAGCGAGATCCTTCGCTGCGCTCAGGATGACAGGCATTCTCTCCAAATGTCTAGTGTTAGTCTGTAATGATTGACGAGGGTCGCATTACGGCAATACTACGGTGAAACCTCGTCCAGGCGCAACTGTCTTGTCGCCGTGCCGAACTGGGCAATCACCGAGGCCACCACCAGGCATCCGCCAATCACCAGGAAGGTACCCACTGTGCCTAAGGCGCCAATGTTGCCGGCGATCAGGATAATACCGACGCCCCCGCCGATATGCCCGATGCCGTCCACCAGGGCAAAGCCGGTGGCGCGTGCACGGGTGGGATAGTTCTCGGCCGACCACGCCCAGGCCATCGGCACAAAGAGGTTGAAGCCGATAAAAAGGATGATCGATCCGATCGCCGTAACCCAGAAATTGCTCGAACCACTCACCGCGATGATCAGCCCCCCGATAATCGTGAGTACCGCCGAAATGGGCAGCCAGTATTTGCGCTCCAGCGCCTCACCTTCGTAGTAGTCAAACACCGCCACCCCTATGAAGCCAAACACGCCCACTGCCGCGACCATCCCGGCTTCGGGCGGTGGGTAGCCCAGTCCCGACAGTACGGTCGTCAGACCCTGGCCAATCGTGTAGACCGTGATGAAGGCGATAAACCACATGCTGAACAACAGCAGCGTGCGGCGCAGGTAGACGGGATTGCCCAGCACCTCCAGGTAGGTCGCATGCTTCTCGCCGCTGTGGAAATGCAGTTCCGAGCCGACCGGGGGCAGATTCACCAGTTTCCTCATGGCACGCTGCTCCATGTCTGTCACGATCCGGTCGGCCTCATCGACGCGCCCCTGAGAGATCAGCCAGCGCGGCGACTCCGGCAAGCGGAAGCGCAGCACAATACCCACGAGTGCCAGCAGCGCACCGATGCCATACATCCAGCGCCAGCCGTTGCCGGCAAACTGCGGAAGCTTATTGACGATCTGTACCATCGCCTGAGCAAAGGGCAGACCCAGGGGGAAATTGGCCGGAGGCGTAGTCAGCCACAGACCCAGCCAGATACCAAAGAACGCGCCCAGCGACGACATGATAAAGATGAGCGAGGTGTATTTCGCGCGCCCATTGCTCGGCGCAACCTCGTTGATGTAGGTGGCAACCAGCGCCAGGTCAGCCCCCACACCGATGCCGGTGATGGTGCGAGCGATGACGAAGGTGGTGTAGTCCTGCACAAAAGCGGTCATCAGAGAACCAAGTCCGGTGATGACGAGCGTGATCAATAGTATATCACGCCGCCCGAAGCGGTCGGCCAGCGGGCTGAGGATGAGCGCCCCGATAACGTAGCCGACAAGCTGCATAAGAGTTGGTAAACCGAGCTTGTCTGCCGCCAGCACCAGGCCCGGAGGCGCGGCCGTCAATCCAGGAGGTGGTCCGGGCAGGCACCCCGTCACGATCTGGGTGCAGGTCTGGATGAACGAGACGTTGATGTCGAAGATGTCGAAGAAGGTGAAGAGGAAGCCGACACCGATGATGCCGATGAACAGGTAGGACAGCGACCATATGGGGATGCGGTCTTGACGGGCAATGACGGCGGCTCCACTTTTAGTCGTCGTTGAAATGGGTTGGGAGATTCCACCCGTTTCGGATGCCATGAGATACTCCTTCCTACGCCTGCTTTAGCGGAGAAGCGGCGTATAGCACGATATCGCTCTGTGTCTTACCGGGTTGGTTCCCTAATAGACACAAAGCGTACTTTTCCAACGTTGGAAATGAATGCCAGGCGACCTGGTACCGGATACTCGTGTAGATGGAATACCTGTAAGATGTGCGTATCATGCTTGCAAGGCATGTCTGGAGGTTTGTTCCTCCCATTAAACCGGAAAATATAGCGCTGCGTTAGCCTCACTTTCTGTACTGGTTCACTATGAAGAACAAAAGGTTCAAATTTAAGAACAGTATAGTCGGCCTCTACACTACTGTCAAGTACGCTTATGCTACACCTCCAATAAGGCGCTGAGCGCTCGCCGGACATACACGGGCGTCACCTGCTTGCGATAATTGATCGTGAGATCGGCATTATCGAGCGGCTTGGCACGCCTGGCCGCGAGTGACGCGGCCTCTTCGAGCAGGGCCGCATCGGGCTTTTGACCGAGCAGGCGCGCCGCGGCCTCGCTTGCCTCCACCGGGTGTGAGGCCACCGCTCCCAGCGTGATGCGCGCGTGGGAGACCGTGCCATCGCTCGCCAGGCGCAGGGCCGCAGCCACGCCCAGGATGGGGAAGTCGAATGAACCACGCCTGCGCAATTTCAGGTAGATACTGCGCCAGCCGGCGGCGGGCGGCAGTATGATCTCCGTGAGAATTTCATCCCAGGCCCTGGTATAGGGCGCTATACCATCATCGCGAAAGAGTTCGCGCACAGGCAGTACGCGTTCGCCGCGTTCGCTCACCAGGCGAGCCTGCGCGTCAAGGCTGACCAGCACGGGGGCCGTATCCGCCGAGGAGATGGCCCAGCAGCGCGGGCTGCCGGGAGCGACGAGGCAGACATCGCCGTCTTTTTTCATGCAGTAGCCGATGGAGTGCCGCCAGAACTCGGTCTGGTTGTAGTAGTTGCAGCGCGTATCCAGCAGCAGGTTGCCGCCGATGGTGCCCACGTTGCGCAGTTGCGGTGTAGAGACCGAACCGGCGGCAGTAGCCAGGGCCGGATAGTGTTGTGAGATGATCGGATGGCTTGCCAGCGTCGCCAGCGTCACCCCGGCGCCAATGCGCATACCATGCTCAGGCGAGCCATCGATGCACCGCATGGATGCAATCGCGCGCAGGCCGATCAGCACCGGCGGCGTGAACTGGCGGCGCTTCATGTTGGGGTACAGGTCGGTGCCTCCCGCGACCAGCATGGCCTGCTCACCCTCGCGGGCCAGCAAGCGCGCGGCCTGCTCTACGTCGCGGGTCGCCAGGTAGCGAAAGGGTGGCAGTCGCAGCATCACGGCACCTCCTCAGAGAGACCCTTCGCTGCGCTCAGGGTGACAATTGAACCCTCGTCCTGTGCGTGCCCATTTTGTGCATCAAAGCCGTTCTCCAGCGATGGTTGCCATTTGATAAGGCGTGTCGGCCAGGGCGAGGGTGCCTCGCTCGGCGTCACCTGCGGGCGCTCGGACGCGCGTGCCTGGCCGGACGCTGCTCGCAGCAGGCGCAGCACCCTGTCCGGCGTGATGGGCGTCTCGTCGATGCGAATGCCTGTGGCGTCATAAACAGCGTTGGCGATGGCGGGAATGACGGGATTGAGCGGCCCCTGACCGGCCTCTTTGCCGCCAAAAGGACCTTCCCGGTCGGGAATCTCGACCAGAATGGTCTCGATTTCGGGCGTATCGAGCGTGGTGGGCAGCTTGTAGTCGAGCAGTGAAGGGATTTTATGGCGACCCTTGCGAAACACCTGCTGCTCCATGACGGCCTCGCCATAGCCCATATACGCGCCGCCCTCGACCTGGCCTGCTACGAGCAGGGGATTGATGGACTGTCCCACGTCGTGCGCCAGCCACAGCCTTTCCACGTTGACCTCGCCCGTCTCCACGTCGACGGCAACCTGCGCGACGCAGGCCGAATAGGAATAGGCGGGCGATGGGCCGACGCCCGCGCCCTTATAGTCGCCGTGAATACCCTCGGGTGGGGCATAGGAACCCGCCGCCACCAGCGCGCCGAAGCGGGCCTCGGCCAGTTGCACGGCCTTCACGAAGGGCAGCGCCACGCCCGGGTCATCTTCGTCGTAAATGTTTCCACCGGCCGCGGCGAGGCGTTCGGCAGGCACCCGCAGGCGCTCCCCAGCGACCTCGAACAACTGCTCTCTCAGCTTGCGCGCGGCGGCAATGGCCGCATTGCCCGCCATAAAGGTGACGCGGCTGGAATACGAGCCGAGATCGACAGGAGTCAGCGTGGTATCCGCCGTTTCCAGGTGGATATGCTCCGGCTCTATACCGAGTACTTCCGCGACGATGTAGGCCAGCACGGAGGTCGAGCCCTGGCCGATGTCGGTCGAGCCGCAGTAGACGGTGACGCCGCCCCCGCGATCCAGGCGAATCTGCACGGCGGAATGCGGCATATCGTTCCAGTAGATGGGCTTGCCCGCGCCGCAAATATACGACGAGGCGGCAATGCCCATCCCTACCTGGCGACCGCGAGGGTCGCCATCCTCGCGGTCGCCATGCAACGCGGCGCTATACCCTTTATTATCGTGAAATTCGCGCCAACCGGAGCGTTCGACGACGGCGTCGAGGCACTCGGCGAGCGCGCAGCTCGTGATGCGCAGGCCGTTGATGGTACGCGTATCGGGCTCGACCAGGTTGCGGCGGCGGAATTCGACGGGATCGATGCCGAGGTCGTGCGCGATCTTGTCCAGGTGGACCTCCACGGCATAGCGCGGCTGCGTCGTGCCGTGCCCGCGCTTGGGGCCGCACGGCGGCTTATTGGTGAAGAGGCGCATGCCCTCGAATTTGTAGCAGGGCAGCTTGTAGGTCACGGTCTGCAGCGCGCCGGTGTAGTAGGTCGTGGCGATGCCATACGAGCCGTACGCGCCTCCGTCCAGGAACGAACGGAAGTGCATGGCGGTGAGGGTGCCGTCGCGCCTGACGCCGGTTTTGATCCACATTTTGACCGGGTGGCGCCCACGGTGCGTCAAAAAGACCTCTTCGCGCGTGCAGGTGATCTTGACGGGCCTGCCCAGGCGGCGCGATAGCTCGCAGGCGCACATCTCGTGCGAGAACGGGTCGCTTTTACCGCCGAAGCCGCCACCGACGTTGGGCGCGATGACGCGCACGTGCGACGGCGGGATATCCAGCACCTTGCTTACCTCGCGGTGGACATAATGCGGCGTCTGCGTGGAAGACCAGAGCGTCAGCTTACCGCCGACCGGGTCGCTCGGATTGGGCTCCCAACTGGCGACGCAGGCATGCTCCTCGATCGGCGCGTGATTGTTGCCCTCGTAGTACAGCCAGTCTTCGCGCACATACTCGGCCTGCGCGAAGCCGGCTTCGATTTCGCCGAATTCATAGGAGACGGCTTTGTGAATATTGCCAACACGCGCCTCGTCGTTGATCTTCACCTCCGGATGCGCCAGCGCCTCGTCGATGCTCATCAGCGCGGGCAAGACCTCGTACTGCACCTCGATCAGCTTGATAGCCTCATCCAGAATATCGGGATCGAGCGCGGCGACTGCGGCCAGCGGGTCGCCCACGTAGCGCACCTTGTCGATGGCCAGCGCATACTCGTCCTGGCTGGAAGGCAGGATGCCGAACTTGCGCGGCAGGTCTTCTCCGGTGATGACGGCCAGCACCCCGGGCAGTTCCAGCGCGCGCCGTACATCGATTGAGAGGATGCGCGCGTGCGGGTGGGGCGAGCGCAGCAGGCGGCCATAGAGCATGCGCGGCAGCATGATATCGTCGGCATACAGCGCGCGCCCGCTCACTTTGGCGTAGGCATCCACTTTGGGTCGGGGTGTCCCGATGATGTTGTAGGGAGAGCGAGTTTGCCGCCCATCCCCCCGGACACCCGCAAGGGGTGTCCCTACATTTCCTGATACGCGTTTACTCACACGGATCCTCCAGGCCGGGTCATGCGCTGTGCGGCGGCTTCGACCGCTTCGTAGATTTTGGTATAGCCCGTGCAGCGGCACAGGTTGCCGGCGAGCGCCTCTTTGATCTGTTCGCGCGTCGGCTGGGGATGCTCGCGCAGGAGAGCAGCGCCCGAGAGTATGATGCCCGGCGTGCAATAGCCGCACTGCGCCGCGCCCAGTTCCGCGAACGTTTCCTGCAAAGGATGCAGCCTGCCATCCCGTTCCAGCCCTTCAATGGTCGTTATCTCGCTCTCCTGCATCTCTAGTGCCAGGGCCAGGCACGAGAGCACCGGCAGGCCGTCCACCAGCACGGTGCAGGCCCCGCACTCGCCCAGTTCGCAGCCGTGCTTGGTGCCGACCAGGCCCAGGTCTTCGCGCAAAACTTCAAGCAGCGTATGGTGTGGCACAACCGCCACCTCGCGTCGCTCGCCGTTGACATTCAAAGTTATTAGTTCGCGCACCGCGCGCCTCCCTTTTGTGATCGTTCCTCGCCCCTACGGACGTTTATGTGCGCCCAGTGCGCGCGATACCTCTTCGGCCTCATCGCGCAACCGGTGGGCGGCGTTCGCCAGAGCCTCATTGTTGAAACGCGAGGCAAAGCCCACGATCCAGAGCAGGCCGATGAGCGCGTCGCCGACGCCGTAAATAGGCGCGGCTACGGCGTTGACGCCTACCAGGTACTCCTCGTGGTCAAAGCCTATTCCCTCGCGGGCGGTCTCATCTATCCGCGCTAAAAGTTGCCCGGGATCGGTAATCGAATTCGCCGTAAATTGGGGAAGAGGGTGTGCCTGAACGTAAGCATCGCGCTGGGATGCGGGCCAGTTGGCCAGCACGACGCTGCCTGTGGCAGCAGCGAGCAGGGGTATGCGCTGGCCACGCTCCGCGGAAATATGCAGCGCGCTCTGATTGCCCTCGTCGATGATGCATTCGACGATGCGCACGCCCTTCTGCTCGACCTTGCCCAGGCAGACGGTCTCGCCAGTGGTGGAGGCCAGGCGGCGCATGGCGGGCACGGCAAAGCGGCGCAGCCCGGCGCGCTGGATGTACGCCTGCGCGAGATCGTAGATGCGCGGCCCCAGCACGAAGCGGCGCTCCTCGACTTGCTCGATCGCGCCGCTGTTCTCCAGTGTCTTGAGCAGCCCGTGCATACTACCTTTGCTCATCGCCAGCGCCCGTGCCAGGTCGCTCAGCGTCAGCCCTTCCTCCGCTTCGCTCAGTATATCGAGCAGTCGAAAGGCACGCTCAACCATCGGCGCCGGGATGCCGGCGGCAGGCGAGACACCGGGTATCTCTTGATTATCTACCTGTTCGCTGTAATGAACTAACTGTTCTTCCATGTAAACAGGATAATCAATTTTGGGAAAAATTTCAAGGGTTGGCCTGGAATGACATTATTTCTCCCCCTTCATCGGTTGGTAGGTGAGATACACGACGCCGGTCGTGTAGGTCTTAGAAGTGACCAGCCGCAGCGTCGTTCGGCTTGCGTCTTGAAAGAGCCGCTTGCCCTTACCCAGGACCAGTGGACAGACGACGAGCACATACTCATCGATGAGGTCATGTTGCGCAAGCTGGCGGACAAGCTCGCCACTGCCCAGGATCAAGATGGTCTGACCAAACTGCTGCTTGAGCCTGGAGACTTCTTCGGCGATATTGCTCGTGATCAGCCGGGAATTGTTCCACGAAGTCGAAGCGAGCGTCGTTGAAGCCACGAACTTGGGGATGCTGTTAAAGAAGTCAGCCATTCCCCCCTCTCTCGTTGGCCATGCGGCTGCCATTTCTTCATAGGTCCGGCGCCCGTAGAGCAGCGCCTCACACTGAGAGAGGCCGCCGCCGATATCGGCCCCTATTTCTTCATTCATGAATGGTCCGTTCCATTGGTCAGGCGCTTCCATGACCCCATCCAGGGTCAAAAACTCTGCAACTTGTAGTTTGCCCATAGTCGTTCTCCTTCTCTCGTGAATACATCATTCCTTGTTTTCCGTCGGTTCGCTGGTTTCGAGCGAGAGCAGCGTCAAGCTCAAATGAGCCAGCTTTTTGAGCACGCCATAGAGCGCAGGCTGATCCGGAAGCGTTCCGCACAGCCGGGAGACGCCTCGATTTCATGTATGATCTGGAGTCCATCCAGGTAGTCTTGCCAAAGACCCGGGTTAGGATGCCCCTTGATGCGGATCGAGACATACATGTGTGCATTCTCCTGCGCTTAGCTCTGTGGTGTGCCCATCTCTTTCTGAAGAGAGTATAATCTGGAAGCGATGCGCGCACATCACCTGTGATCGTGAAAAGATGGGTGATTGTGTGCGCACCCCCGGGTCAGGTTGGGTGGGTGTTGTATCTCCCAATGAGGACGTGGGTGGGCTGGGATAGGGTTGGATTAGAGGAGGTGCAAACGCTGAGCGGCCGTATAGGCTTCCAGGCGGCTTCTCACGTTGAGCTTGCGATAGATGCTGCCGACCTGGCTCTTAATCGTATTAGGAGAGACCACGAGTGACTCGGCCATTTCCGCGTAGGTCTGCCCGGCGACCAGCAGGCGCAACACTCGCAGTTCCTGCCGAGAGAGCGGCTCAACCCCTTTCTTCTGCCCTTCGGTCTGAGTCCGCTCAGGTTGGATCTCGGGGTGATCCGCGAGAGGCATGCCGGCACGGTTAGCACATCTCCGTTCCTCCTGCTCAAAAGCCGCCAGCAAGCGCGACACGTAGGACCCGGAAATGGAAGTGGCCGCAGTAGTGTTTCCCTCCTCTTGTGGCGCGTTGGCAACCTCTTGGCCCACCACCTCAAGGAGCGCTGAGAGGGCCTGTCGCATGGGTTCTCCTCTATCCAGATACAGACGGAGGTAGCCCTCGGGCTCAGTCAGCGCTAGCAAGCGAGCCGCCAGGGGCATCGCTTGCGCGCTCTTGCCGGCGTGATGCAAGGCGACTACAGACAGCGCCATCCATTCGAGCGTTTTCTCGATATCGGCTGGCTGGTCAAGATGTTCTCTGAAGCGCTCCAGCGTCTCGGCTGCACGGGCGTACTGCTGTTCTGCCAACAAGACCCGCACCAGCAGCAGCACCTCCCACTTGCGCAAGGGGTCCCAGTTCTGTGGGGAAAGCGTGGTCTGCGCTGCCCAGGTGCTTGCCTCCGCCAGGTTGCCGCTCGCCAGCCACACCTGGACGCGGGTCTCTATCACCCAGCGAGCGTTGCTGACAAATTCCTCCTGTGCAAACAGCGCCTCCGCCTCGCGTAGTGCCTTCTGTGCGGTATCCAGGTCTCCTTGTGCGAGCGCCAGCCAGGCTACGGCTCTCTCCCCCATGGCCAGCAATTCCACCTGCTGCCAATCTTGTGCGAAACGCTGCAAACCCTGGAGCCAATCTGCTGCCTCTTCCAGCCGGTTCCAGGCATAGGAGATGTCAAAGAGGGAGGCCAGCAGATAGCCTGCTACCGGCGTGCCTCCCTCGATCTGCTCAAGCAGGGCAAGTGCTGACTGTGCTTCCCGCTGCGCCAGGTGCAACTGGCCGGCTTCGATATAGGTTCTGGCCAGCCAGGTCATCACCCGGAACGTGGCCAGGGGGTCTTCCGCCTCACTGATCCACCGCCGAGCCGCACGCAGCCTTTTCACCAGGAGGGCGCTGTCTTGTTGCAGCGCCAGGGCCAGCCAGAAAGCGAAGGTGAGCGGGATCAACTTCCAGTTCACCTCGTCATCGGGAGGCAGCGCTTCTAGCTCCTGGGTCAAGAGGCGCAGGCGCTCTTTGTCGCCACGCCTGAAGTAGGCTCTGACCTCGATCAAAGCCCGCAGCAGGCGCAGACGTCGCCTGACCAACGCCACCTCCGCCTCTCCAGGCAAAAGCTCCTGCTGGTAGTGCAGGATCCCCTCCATGCGCGCGATGGTCTGCTGCACCTGGGCTCTCATCGTGGCATGTACCGTTTCGGTGCTGAGATGAACGGAATTGAGGAAGCGCAGCGCAGCGTTGAAGGCCAGGCGTGTATGCGCACGCAGGACGGGATCTGGCAGGGTGAGTACCCAGTTCTGGACGAGGCTTGCTTCGCCACTCAACCAGAAGACAGGTGCAGCCTGCTCCATCAAGGAGGCGGCAAGAGGGTAGTCGGGCGCGGCCAGCGCCTGTGTAATGGCCTCGCGCCATTCGCCCTGCGACTCATACCAGCGCGCTGCCCTGGTGTGCAGGAGCGGCACCAGTTCCGGGTGAGCAGCGTACAAACGAGCACGCAGCGCCTCACGAAAGAGATCGTGATACCGATACCACTGCCGCTGCTCATCAAGGGGCACCACAAAGAGGTTGGCTCGTTCCAACGTCTCTAACATCTCCTGGCTCGCAGGCTCGCCTGACACGGCAGTGACGGCCTGGCAGACAGCAGCATTCATACGGGTGAGGATCGAGGTCTGGAGCAGAAAGTGCTGAAGGGCAACGGGCAGCCGTGTGAGAATTTCTTGTTGCACATAATCGAGCACAAAGCGATGAGAGCCCCCAAAGTCCCTGACGAAGGCGCTCACGTCCTCGCGCCGGGAGAGGGAGAGCGCCGCCAGTTGGAGACCGGCGATCCACCCTTCCGTGTGGTTCTGGAGGAGGGCGATCTCTTCTTCGGAAAGGGGATGCTCCAGGACCTGGCGCAGAAAGCTGGCAGCTTCATCCTGGGAAAACCGCAGATCACGGTCGCGTATCTCGAGCAACTGCCCACGCACGCGCCAGCGAGCAAGGGGCAGTTCGGGATCGGCGCGCGTCGCGAAGACCAGGTGGAGATTGCTGGGAAGATGATCGAGGAAGAACAACATGGACTCCGCAATGGCCTGGTGCTCGATCACATGGTAGTCATCCAGGATGAGGATGAGTTCTGTGCGCTCCTCCCTCAATTCGTTGAGCAGCATGGTCAGGATCGTCGAAAGCGGTGGAGCCTCTTGCGCGTGCAGGAGAGCAAACGCATCTTGCCCAAGCGAAGGCTCGCAGGTTTGCAACGCGGCCAGGCACGATGCCCAGAACCGCAGCGGTTCATTATCCATCACATCAAGCGAGAGCCAGGCCACCGCACGCTCGCTTGTGCCCTCCTCCGACCCGCCTGTCTGGCTGATGCGTGCAACCCGCTGCGTTGACTCAGTGATCCAGGTGGACAACAAGGTCGTCTTCCCGCTTCCGGCCGAGGCCGAGACCAGGGTGAGCGGACACGTGCAGATGGCGTCCAGATCGCGCAGCAGGCGAGGACGCTCCACGAGCACGTGTGGCACGCGAGGAGGAGAGAGCTTGATGGAGAGGAACGTCTTCGGCGGCTGGCCGGCGGTGGAGGGAGCCTGCGCAGGTGATGCGTTCGTTGGGGTGAACGCGGCCGCCGCCGCCTCTAACCGTGCGAACGTCACTTTGGCGCTGGGCCCAAGGTAACGCTTGCGGGTGCGGCGGTCCTGGGTGCGATAGGCGTACCAATAGCCGGCTCCCGCTGCTCGTGCTTCTTTGATGACCGAGAGCCATCCGGCCTGTCCTGCAAAGGCAAACGAGGTCTGCTCGCTCAACCAGCCAGAGAAGGCTTCGCTCTCTCCGGGAAGGAACCGGTGGTGCAGTTGCCCACGGAGGTGCACTTCATACTGCTGATGTTCTTCTGACCACAGAAGGGCATACGGTGATGATTTGGGTATGGCTCTCCTCCTTCTCTCAGTGGGTGTTTCACCCCTTATCCCCCAATCTCCACTGAGTATAGCACGAGAGCCAAAGGATAATCAACGCCTCCTTACACCTGCGATACCTCCACCAGGCGGCTCCTGAGGAAGGCGCGCTCTCGCTCGTTCTGGCACAGGTTGAGCGCCAGCGCGTAGGCAGCGCGTGCATCGTTCACTCGGCCAACGCGCCGCAGCAGGTCGGCGCGCGCTGCATGAAAAAGGTAATAGTCGCTTAATTCCTTCTTCAATACAGGCTGATCCAGCAGCTTGAGGCCCTTCAACGGACCATCGGCCATGGCGAGAGCGACCGCGCGGTTCAGTTCGATGACGGGAGAGGGCGTCATTTTCATCAGTTCGGTATAGAGGGCGGCGATTTGCGGCCAGGGTATAACGCATTGTGCTTTCCTTTCTTCAGACGATTGTATTGTAGAGGGCCATCAATTTTTTCCCTCTATTATATCGTCGAATGGGTTATGGCGGAATCGACAGGGTGGTACACAGGCAACCAATCACGGGATATAATTACGAAACGAGGTCAAAGACGATTCAGATTGGAAGCTTATGAGCGAATTTCGCGAGGAACGCATCGCTACGCTAAGGAAGTGTTGACTATGAACTGGCTGACACTTGGTGAGTTCTTACTCCTCTCTATCGGTCTGATTATCTTAGGGTCGTTGAGCAGTCGCCTGCTGGGTGGGCTTCTCTCATGGCGGCAGCGCCTGTTCGCCTCGTTTCTTGGCACTGTCTTCGGCGGCATTTTGACCACCCTCCTATGGTACAGGAACCCGGGCCTGAGCATTCCCCTGGTCGGTATAACAGCCACCGTGTTTGCCACAATGGTCATCGCCGTTCTGCTCGAACTGCTCGCCCGGCCGGGTCGCCTCGTCAATGTCGAGAGCCGCTTGATTCAGTTACCGCATCCGGTCAGGGCCATGCGGCAGCGCGCGTCGCGAACCCGCCGCTATGCCCAGATTACCTGGATCGCGGCCCGCCACGGCCTGGGTGGATATCTGGGAGGAGATAAGCAGATTGGTGTGTCTGCGCCGGGTATGAATGCCAGTCCCAGCAGGCTGGCTGTAAGCCTGCGCGATGCCCTGCAAGAGGCCGGGGGCATCTTTGTAAAACTGGGGCAGATGCTTTCAACGCGGCCCGACCTGCTGCCTCCCACGATGGTCGCCCGCCTGTCCGACCTCCAGGATAGCGTCCCACCGGCTCCGCGCCAGGAGATCGTGGAGTTGCTGACCAAAGAACTGGGGGACTCGCCTCACACCGTCTTTGCAAAATTCGAGGAGGAGCCGCTGGCTGCGGCCTCGATGGCCCAGGTTCACCGCGCTTGGCTGCACTCGGGACAGCCGGTGGCGGTGAAGGTACAGCGGCCGCACATCCGCACGAGCGTAGAACGCGACCTGGACATCTTGCTTAAGCTCTCGCAAACGATCGAACTGCATACCGATTGGGGAAGAACATTCCACGCCGTGGAACTGGCGACCGGTTTTGCGGGATCGATGCAGGAAGAGCTGGACTTTCAGGTAGAGGCACGCAATACGGCTATGATGGTAACTACCATAAAACCAGATTCACATATTTGCATTCCGCGCATACACAACAACCTGTCCAGCAGCCGCATACTCGTAATGGACTGGCTGGACGGCGCCAATGTGCGCAACGCGGAAAAGCTCCTGGCTGAATGCGGCCTGGAGCGCAAGGCACTGGCAGAACACCTGCTTCATTACATGTTGCACCAGATCGTCGTAGACGGCTCCTTCCACGCGGATCCACATCCAGGCAACGTGATGGTGCTGCGCGATGGACGGATAGCCTTGATCGACTGGGGCTCGGTAGGGCGTCTGGATCCCATACAGCAGGCGGCGCTGCGCAACCTGCTGATAGCAGTGCAGCGGCGAGATGCCACGGGGCTGCGCGCCGCGCTGTTCGATATCGCCGAGCGGGGTGCAGATGCAGATGATCCCGACGAGGAGCGCATGGAACGCGCGCTGGCGCATTTTATGGCCCGGCGGCTCGGCACGGGGATGCCCGTCAATACCGCGCTGTTCACCGACCTCTTCCAGCTCCTGCTGGACTTTGGCATGGGCTTCCCGCCAGAGATCGGGACCGTCTTCCGCGCGGTAACGACGCTGGAGGGAACGCTCAGGACGCTCTCACCCGGCTTCAATTTGATTGAAGAAGCCCGTTCTTACGCCGCCACGCTCATACAAGACACGATCAAGCTATCCTCGCTACGCAAGATGGTTCAGGAGGAGGTCATGACGCTGGCCCCGCTCCTGCACCGCCTGCCGCGCCGCATCGATCGCATCTCGGCCAGCATGGAGCGCGGCTCGTTCACGATGAACATGCGCATGCTGGCCGATGAGCGCGACCAGCGTTTTATCGCGACCCAGGTGGGCCGCTTAGTATTCGCGTTTATGGGCGCTCTGATAGGGCTGATGTCCGTCTTCCTGCTCAACATCAAGGGCGGCCCCCTCCTGGCGCCCTCCTTCAGTCTTGACGAGTTTCTCGGCTACATGGGCCTGTTCAGCAGCGTGACGCTGATGATGCGCGTGGTGATTGCCGTCCTGCGCAGTGGATAGCCAGGTTCCATCAAGCCTCGCGTCTTACCCAGGCTTCCTCCGGCATCAGAGCCTTGTGACCGGCCGGTTGAATCTTGCGGTAAACCTGCATAGGTGGTCGAGAAGAGCCATCGACAGTGAGCAATTCATCAAGTGCAACGCCAAAGATGGCCTCGTTCTCCTCCAGATAGGGCCGGATCAGCGTCCAGTCATCGACGCCGAGCGGCGCGAACTCGCCGCCGTTGAGCTGGTCATCGCTCACGCGCCGCTGTGGGTCGCGGATGTAGATGGCCCCACCGGAGGCGAGCGAGAAGAGGTTGCCGCCGGGATAGGGCGTCTCCATCTCGCGCAGGATGCCATCTTCGTCGAAGGAGACGCCGTTTACGATGACGAAGCCACCGCCGTGCAGCGCATCGCCGGCCATAAACGACTCGGCCAGGTAGTCCAGGCAGGTGCCGTTGATGACGACGCGCGGCTTGCCCACCGCGTTGATGAGCGGCCGCCCGGCGGCATTGCCCAGCACGAAGACATCACCGCCCTTCGCGCCATACATGAAGGTTTGCCCGACGTCTCCGTACACGACCAGTTTGCCGCCCTTCATAATCTGGGCGAGCTGATCCTGTCCGCTTCCATGCACGATCACCTGCGCCCCATCGAGACCGGAGGCCAGGTAGTCGCCGGACGAGCCGTACACGTCGATGCGCACCCCCTCCGTCAGGACTCCCAGGCCGCAGCCGATGAAGCGGTGCCCACGCGCATGGGCGACGATAAAGCGGCGAAAACCGCGCTGGTACAGCGTCACGATGGATCGCTCGAGCGAGTCAGGCCCCTCGATAGGATAGCCGCGCGCGTCGATCAACACGGTGACATCCTCGCCAGTATTGACAGGAAGCGGGCCGTCGTAGCCAACCCAGGCGGATTTCTGCGAGTTCGCCTCGCGGAGACTATCCACCAGCCGGGCAAAAGCGTCGTCAAGCATACTGAGCAGGTAGCTTCTTTTCAGCGTGCCGGTGGCGTAGCGGCGATCCATCAACAGCGTCAACACCTCCATGGCGCGCTCCCGCTCGTCATCGCTCGCCGCCAACTGTACCAGTTCATCCAGGAAGGCCCGCACATCCTCGTAATCCCATGCTGGTAAGGAGCTGCAGACCCGGTCGAACAGCCCCTGCGATGAGAGAGATTCCCTATCTGTAAGGGGCATCTCGCTGTAGGGGCGGGAGAGGAGTGGAAGGGTGGCGGGGGCGCTTGCGCCGCCCTCGTCCTTCCGCCGCCCTCGTCCTTCCGCTCGCTCGCTTTCCCAGGGCGGCGCAAGCGCCCCCTCTTCCCTACCACTCCTCTCCCGCCCGTACTGCGAAATATCCCGATTACCTGGCGAATCTTCATTATCGGGCGCAAGGAAGGGCGCTAGCTTGCTGGGGTCAGGCTCAATCGCTCGCCCGAATTTGTCTACGCATTGCAAGATGGCGCGGCCGTGCTGGTCGGGCTGCACACTGAAGATGAAGGCGCCCCCGTCGGTGTGGCTGCCCCCGCGTGCGTTCCAGTAGAGGTCGGCGCGCGACCAGAAGCGTTTGTCCTCGCACGCGAGGCTTTCCAGGGCGGCATCGATGCCCTGCTTTTCTGAAGCGGCTAAGCCGATGCTGGCCGTGCCGCGCTGCAGGGCGAAGACCTGGGGGCGCAGCATGGAGGTATCTGTTATGCCTACCAGCCGGTATATGCGCCTGCGTGCCTCCGCCTGGGCGATCAGGAAGAACCAGGGACCGTCCGGGGAACTGCGCAGGTGAACGGTCTGGAGGATGTGGTACAGGCGCTGTTTGGCCAGCGGCAGCAACGTGAAATCGCGCTCGGTCGTCGGCGCCATGGCCTCGATGACGTACTCGAGCGGGTAGCCGTAAACGCGGTACAGCAGGTCGAACACCAGCACCGCCACCTCGGTATCGGTCAGGAACTGGGGCTGGATGTTGCGCTGGGCCAGGTAGGAGCAGATCGAGGCGTAGTTGGCGAAGTCGCCGTTATGCACCAGGGCCTCGTGCATGCCAATGAACGGGTGCGCGCCGCCAGGATGCCATACGCGGCCCTTCGTCGGGTAGCGATGATGGCCGATCCAGACATGCGCGCGCAGGTTCTCCAGGCCGTAGTAGCGCACGACATCATCGCCATAGCCGACCATCTTGAGCACGAGTACGTTTTTGCCGTGTGACAGCACAAAGGCGCGCTTCTCACCGGTCGCGGCATAGAAGGCGCTGTTCAGGCGATAGGAGTTCTGGTAGACGAACTCATCTTCCAGCGCTGTATCATCCCCTCCGTGGATTTCCCGCCGGAACTGCGCCAGCGCATCGGGACGCACTCGCACGAAGTAGCACCAGACTTCAGGTGGCTGCACCTCCAGGCCGGGGATGGCGCGGAAGTCGGGCAGAGTAGGGACCCGCACGGTCGCGTCGACGACGAAGGCCGGCTCGATAAAGTGCGCTTCTACCTGTGGGCGCGCCGCGCTGTCCAGGTAGGCGATGGCCAGCAGGTAATCGTTGGCGAGCGTCTCGGCCCGGCATCCGAAGAAGTCGGGGTCCAGTCCGACGGCAGCGATACCACCCCCCTTGCCGTTGCCTCGATTGCGCATCTGTTGCAGCGCCTGCAGCAGGTGGTTCCCGCGCACGGGCACGCTGGCCGCCATGCCGATCACGCCGCAGCCGCCCTCGGCCTCTCCTTCGCCACGTGGAAGTACGGTTTCGTCGCGTAATGTACGCCGCGAAGCAATCAAGGCATCGATGAATTGCTCACGATCCATGTTGACCCTCCCCCCGGTGGTATCGCATCACATCTATGCGGCCGCGCAGTTCGCGTACGCTGTGCAGACCCAGACGGCGCAGGATGGTTTGCAGTTGCCTGTTGCAGGGAGCTATAGAAGCGGCTCAGGCGTTCGGCCCCCCAATCGGGATCGACCAGTTGCGAGAGCTGCGGATCGGTGGTAGTCAGGCCGAACGGGCAGCCGCGGCCGCGCTCGCAGTTGCTGCAGCGCGTACAGCCGAGCGCGACGAGTTCAGCTGTGCCCAGAATGCAGCCATCCGCGCCCAGGGCTATAGCTTTGGCGATGTCGTCGGCCGTGCGGATGCCGCCGCTCGCCATCAGCACAACCTCGTCGCGTATACCCTCGGCCAGCAGGAAGCGATGCACCCTGGGGATGGCCAGTTCGACCGGCATGGCGATGTTCTTCTTGGCGATTTCGGGGGCCGCGCCCGTGCCGCCATAGCCGCCGTCGATCTGGATGATATGCGCCCCCGCGTAGTAGCTGCCCATCGCCACCATATCGACATCAACCGGCGTCGAAACCTTGACGGCCATCAGCGCGCCGGGGTTGACGGTCTTCATCCAGTCGATGTGCTTCTTGTGATCCTCGACCGAATAGACGCTGTGGAAGGGGAAGGGCGAGAACAGGCTCACCCAGGGCACGCTCTCGCGCATCTTCGCCACCGTGGTGGTGGCCTTGTCGCCCAGCAGGTGCCCGCCCAGCCCGGGCTTAGCGCCCTGCGCGTACTTGAACTCGATGATGGGAGCGCGCAAAATTGTTTCTTCACGTACGCCGAACATGCCCGTCGCGACCTGGGTAATCACGTGTTCCGCATAGGGGGCCAGCGATTCGGGGTAGCCGCCCTCGCCGGTAGAGGTGTACGTTCCCCATTGCCCGGCCACTTTCGCGCGTGCCAGCATGATCTGCTCGCCGACGGAGCCAAACGACATGCCGCCGCCATACCAGGGAACCGGGATCTCGATCTTTCGATCATAGGGCCTGCGGTTCAAAGGGATCGAGGTATCGACGGGTTCCCGGGCAGGAATCCACTGCTCCGCGGGCAGGAACTTGAATTCCAGCGCGTCGAAGCCGCCGCCGGAGCTGCCCACGCGGTATTCCAGGCCGTTCTGCGGCGGCTCGCCCGTCTCGGCCTGCGTCCAGGTCGATAGGATCAGGTCAGCCGTCCAGCGCGCATCTCCCAGCGCCGGAGGCCGGTCAAATTCCAGGCCGGGCCACACGTGAAAGCCGTGATGCAGCGCCGTCCTGGTGCTTTTCAATGATGCGTTCTTCAACTGTTGCGCCGTGTACTTTCATTGCATATCGCTCTACAGTCTATAGCTTCTATCGGGACACCTGCCTGTAGGGGCGGGAGTGGAGCGGGGAGTGGCGGGGGCGCTTGCGCCGCCCTGGGAGATCGAGCACAAGGACGAGGGCGGCGCAAGCGCCCCCGCCACTCCTCCGCTCCACTCCCGCCCCTACAGGTTGATAGCTTACGAACAATTCATACGCTCCTACATTACCGATCCATTATTTCGCCGAAGGCTTCCTGTTCAAGGTCTTCCTGGAACATGCAGCGTCCGAGTTCGCCGCGCAGGCGCCGCACTTCTCTCAGGCCCATGGCGCCCAGAATTTCCAGCAGTTGGTCGCGCCAGGAGGCCGCCAGGTTCTTCAGGCGCCGTACGCCCCAATCGGGCTTCATACGCGGGAAGGATAGGGCTGCCGTTTCGCGGTCGAGACAGTCGCCGTTGAAGCGCGCCTGCAGGGCCACCGCGAGCGCCACATCCAGGGTCACGACATCCAGCCCGCAGATGATGGCCTTCGGCACGTGCTCGGCCAGGATCATTCCGCCCCCGCCGATGAGCGTGACCTGCTCGCGCACGCCCGCCTCTACGAGCTCTTTATGCGCCCGCAGGATCAAATCCATGACGAACTGCTCGCCGACGAAGCCGTGGAAATTGGCGGTGAGGTGAAACACGCGCACGCCCTGCTGCACCAGTTCCAGGATGTTTGTGTCCATCTGCACGCGCACGCACACAATCGTGCCGGGGAAGCGCTGCCGCAGGATCTCGAAGCGCTCATTATCCCAGCCATCCAGCACGAGCATGCCCGGCTGCCAGGATAGAGAGTCGAGCAGGTGCCATGTTTCAGGCGTAATGACCGGCACGATATGCTCGATTCGTTCGCTATGCTGGCCCGGCGGGGTAAGCTCGATGGCCGATGCGATAGGCAGCATAGCCAGCGTTTCAACCTGCCGCGCGGCCTCGGCGAGAATCGAGGCGAGTGGGTCTGACCTGCCGGGGTTGACCGGCATGTCGAACAGGAATGGCATCTGCGTCATGATGGTTGCCGGCAGAGGGCCGGCCAGCTCGCCGCGCTCATCGAAGCGCAGGTAGGCCGGTTTTTCACCAATTTCGACGACGGTCGAGATGAATTCGCGCCCGTGAATGCCGTCGCGCGTCGGGCGCACGATCTCCGACATATCTGTCCACAGGCCATCCCAACCTGCGCCGCCAAAGCTTCCCCGGTATCCCGCTCCACGCACCGGCACGCGTCCCGTGCGCGCCTCGTACAGGATGGTATCGATATATTCAGGTTTCATAGAGGAATCGCCCAGGCGCTGCCGCGCCGGGTTCGGGACAATCTGCACCACGCCCGGATACTGGACGGTGCAGCGCAGGCAGCCCACGCACAGTTCTTCACGCGGCGCCAGGCCGCCAACCGGCCTGGAAAAGACGCCATACACGCAGGGGCGGCTCATGGCCACCGGAAGATCCCCTTTTAAGGCTACGATCTCCTTGAGCACCATGCCGATCAGGCGATGCTTCTTCACCCTCACGCGAAAGCGCGAAGGATGAGGCGCTATATCGGGCACCGTTTCAGTCTCGATATGATAGCGACGGTAGGGAGTTGGTGATGCCTGGGTAGTGAGTGAGTCTAGTTGAGTGGGTGAGTCGGTGGTAGTGTTGAGAAAGAGATTCTGCTCTGTTTTTGCTGTTTCAGCAGCCGGAATGCGTTGATCCTCAATAGCCAATGGTTTCACGTCGGACATCGTCATCGGCGTCCTCCTGCGCTTCATTGCCAGTATATTATTTTTTATTCAGGCAACGTATATAAAAATATTTGTCCCTATAGAATAGACGGATCATGCCGTCCTTTCCGTGTACTTTACTCTTTCGGGTGATGCGGGACAAGAGACAATTCGCTCAAAAAGAGACCGAAATATTAGTGCAACCTGCACAAAGAACAACGCTCTCATCGTATTTATTTACTCACACCCAACTGGCGCAGCAGTTCCTGCATGTCGTAATAAGTATGGATGCTGGCAATCTTCCCTCTCTTGAAGCGGTATACCTCACAGAAACGCAGCTCGACCTGCTTACCTGTTGGCTCCATATCTCCAATCGGGCTTTGCAACGCACCGGCATGGACACCACGTCCGATAAATTCAGCGCATGTATGATCCCTGGTTGAGAAAATATCGGTAACCTGCACCTGTAATCCTGGGAAAGCCCTAACCCAATTTCCTATGTGATTATCGAAACCTTCTACGCCTTGGCGGACAAGGCCGCGAGGGTTGATTCCTTCGAAATCCTCTGCAATAGAGGCGGAAGCTTTATCGAACCACGCGGGGTCTGACTGGTGGCTGTTGATCGCGTCATAGATACTCTGAACGAGAGTAGAATTGTCCTTTGCTGTCATGAGAGTTCACTCTTTCTGTGTTAAGACTTAGAACAGGCATCTCCTGCCCGTCATAGACAACGTTGAGCAATATGCATGCATGATTTTATCACAACTTTGTAACGCTTTTCGTAACGCTTTCCAAACGGGTATATGGTATGATGGAGCAGAAAGAACTTCTCAAAGTATATGGAAGAAATGTGTACTTCGTAGGTAGGTTGGTTGGTTGTTTGATTGCTGCTGGTTGCTGTTCCTGGTGTGTGGCTTGAACAGAACCGTAAGGAGTATACACATGGGTCTTCCACATGCCTCAATGCAGACTGGAGTGGATCCTCAGTTACCGGGGGAAGTAGACACGCACTTGAAAGGCGCCTGGCTCCTGCTCTCCAGGTCTGTCTGGGTGATACTGGTCGTCCTTACCCTGAGCATCTTCGTCGCCGGCCTCCCTATCTACTATAGTCAACTACAGATTGCCTGTATTGGCAATACCGCCTGCTACCTCAATGGAGCGCTCAGTCCAGCAGGTATGCATGCGCTGCATGAGATGGGAATATCCCTCCGAGGCTATGCAGCCTACACCGTTGCTCTTTATATTGTTATGGCGCTGGTGTGGATCATAGTTGGCCTGCTGATTTTCTTGCGCAGGTCCGACGATTGGATGGCACTATTCGTCGCGCTTTTCCTCGTGATGTATTATCCTGGTAACCAGGGTGGACCAGCATATGCACTCGCAGTGGTCCATCCGGCCTGGAGCCTGCCTGTCAATTCGTGGGCCTGCTCGTATTGATATCGCTTGGCCTCTTCCTTTGCCTTTTTCCCGATGGACGGTTCATACCACGTTGGACACGCTGGCTCATTGTCCTGGCAATCGCATGGCTGGCACCGAGTATCTTCTTCCCGGGCTCGCTCCTCAATACGGACAACTGGCCTCCTTTGCTCGAGTCGGCAGTGGTGTTGGGCTTTCTGGGCAGTCTTCTTTTTGCCCAGATATACCGCTACCGGCGTATATCCAATACAGTACAGCGCCGGCAGACGAAGTGGGTTGTATTCGGTGGCACGCTATCCATTGTAGGAGTACTTGGACTCGAGTTATCTCACCTGCTTTTGTTCAGACAGCGTGGCTCGCTTTATGAGCTTTTCAGCAATACTGCCTATCCCCTCGTCTTGCTCCCTATTCCGCTCTCCGTAGGCATCGCCATACTGCATTCCCGCTTATGGGATATCGATGTCCTGATTAATCGAGCGCTGGTCTACAGTATCCTGACAGGTACACTTGCGCTAGTCTTCACCGGCAGCATTATCGTGCTGCAATTCCTCTTAAACGGATTCCTCTTAACCGGGTTCAACGGCCAGGCGTCAGATGTGGCTATTATCTGCTCGACACTGGGGATCAGGGTGCTGTTTCAACCTCTGCGGCACCGCATCCAGGCCTTTATCGATCGACGTTTCTACCGCAGCAAGTATGATGCGGCCCGGACGCTGGCGGCTTTCAGCGCAACCCTGCTGAAGGAGACTGACCTGGCACAACTGAGTGAGCAGTTGGTAGGAGTGGTCCAGGAGACGATGCAGCCGGCGCATGTCTCGCTATGGCTGCGCAGGCCCGAACAGGACGCAAAACGCAACACGAACGATTGGGCAGCTTATTTCCCTGCCGCTCACCTAAAAGAACTATGAAAGCGTTCTGCTGGATGGAGAGTCATTGGGTGATTTTAAGTCATACGTCACCCTAGGATTACGGGCCGATGCCAATGACTTCAAGGAACAAATTACATAGCCTCGAGGTGTGCACCTCGCGCACCACACTTTTATTTTTCCAAAAACTTCTTGAGGCCTGTGAGCATCATTCCCCAATTCTTTTCTGAATGCTCACGATCCTCTTCGGTCAAGTTATTGTCTTGAGAGAGCATGAGAAGCGTGCCTGTCCCCTTAAGGGACAACTCAATCGTGACGGTATGGTAGTGTTCTGGCACGTCTGAATGGCCCGAAAGAGGGCTAAAATGGCTGTATTGAAGAACACGCTCCGGCTTTAGTGTCAAAATCACGCCCTTGTCCTCATATGGCTTTCCTTCCCACTCTCCTTTCCAAACGATCGGACTCCCTTCTTTCCAATCCGAGACCGCGTTCGTCCCGAACATGTATTGCTTGATCATTTCTGGATTCACGAGCGCATCCCATACTTTGGCAATGGGGGCACTGATAGTAATGTGTGCCTTAGCGATCAGTGTGCCTTTCATGTTTTCTCCAATAGTTTCTTCAAATGCAACTACTCAGGGGAGGGCTTAGAGGCTGCGAAAGGAACCTCATCTAAGTAAAAGAGGAGCATGAGTCCAGACGAAGAACTGCAAGTCCTAGATAGGAATAATTATAGCACGCGAGCAGCGCAACATATTGTAAATACGCGACACCTGAGAACTTTTGTGCTACAACTATGGGCGGATTTCCGCCTCCGTGTACTAGCTAAAGTAGAACCATGACGCAATCTGCAGCACCTTCCAGGAGTCCCTGAAAGAGATGCCAGGCAGTCTGTAAAAGCTGTATCCTATGGTCAACTTTTACCAGTCGCCTGGGGACCAGAATAGTTATCCATCACCTTATTTCAATTTGCCAGACATTTGTAGATACGGGCTGTCACCCTGAGCGCAGTGAAGGGTCTCGCTCGGCGGTCTGGCGAGATGCTTCGCTGCGCTCAGCATGACAATCAGGACGCTGCTCAAGTCCACTCACGCGGCAGGCCTTCTCTACAAATATAAGGGAGCATATTGCTCATCTTGACAATTACCTTGACAGTCAATATAATTGATATTGAAGATACTATTATCACCTTCAGGAAGGAGAGTAGATGGAGACGGAGCGACTGATTGACGATTTGCTCGGCCTGTATCACCTGATCCGGCGCGCCTCGCACCCCGTCAAGCGGGCGGAGATTACGCAGGAGCAGTACTGGCTGCTGCTCAGGCTGTATCGCTATGGGGCGCAGAGCATTGGCGAGCTGGCGGATGCGCTGGGCATCACGGGCAGTTCGGCGACGACGGCCTGCAAACGGTTGGAGAAAGCGGAACTGGTGATTCGCGAGCGCCAGATCGATGACGAGCGCATGGTGCGCGTCAGCCTCACGCAGGAGGGACGCGCGAAGGTGGAGGCGTGGCAGCAGCAGCGGCGCGAACTGCTGGGGCATCTGCTTGCTCCACTGGATGGGTACGAACGGGACGAGCTGCATCGCATCCTCGAACGCATGCTGCAAGCAGCGGATGATACGTTAGCAAGAGAGAAAATGCATGCAGAACATCATTGAAGTACGTGACCTGGTGAAGCGCTTCGGCGACAACACCGCGGTCAACTCTATTAATTTCAACGTTGACGAGGGCGAGATTTTTGGCCTGCTTGGGCCGAATGGGGCCGGGAAAAGCACGACCATCAAGATACTCACCACGCTTCTGCTGCCTACCTCCGGCCAGGGGCTGGTCGCGGGCTACGACGTTGGCAAAAAGCCCATGGAGGTGCGGCGGCTGATTGGCTACGTGCCCCAGGCGATTTCGGCGGACGGCACACTGACCGGCTATGAGAATTTGATGGTCTTCGCCAAGTTGTACGACGTGCCGCGCGCCGAGCAGCATAAACGTGTGAGCGACGCGCTGGCGTTCATGGGGCTGCAAGAGGCCGGAGATCGGCTGGTGCGCACCTACTCCGGCGGAATGATCCGCCGCCTCGAGGTGGCCCAGGCCGTGCTGCACCGGCCAGAGGTGCTCTTCCTCGACGAGCCGACGGTGGGCCTGGACCCCGTCGCGCGTAAAGCTGTCTGGGAACACCTGGCACAACTGCGCGAGCGCTTCAACATGACCATGCTCATCACCACGCACTACATGGAGGAGGCCGATAGCCTTTGCCAGCGCGTGGCCATCATGCACCTGGGCAATATCATGGCGATGGGCACGCCCGAAGAGCTGAAGGAGAGCGTTGGCGGGCCAGAAACCAGTCTGGACGATGTGTTTACGCACTATACCGGCAATACACTAGAGACAGGAGGAACCTTCCGTGACACAGCACGCACCCGTCGCGCAGCAGGACGTCTTAGCTAACAGGGAGGCGGTCAGACCCCTTCCAGAAATATCGACGCTTACCGCGCTCAAGCGCTACTTTATAAAATCCGCCACGATCATCGGCCTGGAGATCCGCAAGATTCGCCATGACCCGACCGACCTGTTCACGCGCGCGATACAACCCATGCTGTGGCTGCTCATCTTCGGCGAGGTACTCGCGCGCGTGCGTGGACTTTCATCCGGCAGTACCAGCTATATCGACTTCCTGGCGCCGGGCATCCTGGCACAGAGCGTGCTGTTCATCGCCATCTTCTCAGGTATTGCTATCATCTGGGAGCGCGACCTGGGCATCATTCACAAGTTCCTGGCAAGTCCCACGCCGCGTTCGGCGCTGGTGCTGGGCAAGGCGCTCGCGGCAGGCGTGCGCGGCCTCTCGCAGGCCATCATCATCTACCTGCTGGCGCTGCTGCTGGGCGTGCATATGAACTGGAATCCCCTGGCGCTGCTGGGTGTGCTGGTGATGATTTTGCTGGGCGCGTCCGCGTTCTCGACCTTCTCGCTGGTGATCGCCTGCCTGGTGCGCACACGCGAGCGCTTCATGGGCATTGGCCAGGTACTGACCATGCCGTTGTTCTTCGCCAGCAACGCCATCTACCCGGTCGCCATCATGCCCGCCTGGCTGCAGGTCATCGCGCGCGGCAACCCGCTCAGCTACGAGGTCGATGCACTGCGCTCGCTCATGCTCGCCAACGGCACGATCAACCCTTCCGGACTGCTGATCGACTACGGTGTCATGATCGGGGTCACAATCGTGCTGGTCGCCATCGGCGCACGGCTCTACCCACGCGTAGCGCGCTAACTACAGATGCGATGCATCAGTTGCCAGGAAGAAAGAGGGGCCTATCATGAAAGCATTCCAGGGAAAAGTTGCCGTCGTTACCGGAGCAGCCAGCGGCATAGGCCGCGCGCTGGCCGAACGCTGCGCCCAGGAGGGCATGAAGATCGTCCTGGCCGACATCGAAGGACAGGCCCTCCTGCAAGCCAGCGGAGACCTCGCCGCCCAGGGCGCACAGACCCTTGCTGTTCCTACCGACGTTTCACAAGCCGGGGATGTCGAAACGCTTGCCCGGAAAGCTTTCGAGACCTACTCTGCCGTACATCTGTTGTTCAACAATGCGGGTGTAGGCGCAGGTACTACTGCCTGGGAAAGCACCCTGGCGGACTGGGAATGGGTCCTGGGCGTCAATCTCTGGGGGGTGATTCATGGCATCCACTTCTTTGTCCCACGCATGCTCGACCAGCACTCCGAGGGCCACATCGTCAATACCGCATCCATGGCGGGCCTCATCTCAGGCCCGGGTCAGGGCGTTTACAAGGTAAGCAAACTTGGTGTAGTGACGCTTTCTGAGACCTTATACCATGAACTGACTCTCCGTGGCGCCAGCATCAAGGTTTCCGTCCTGTGCCCAGGCTTCGTGAATACACGTATTATGGACTCGCAGCGCAACCGTCCGGTCAGACTCCAGAACGCCCCGGATGGACAGAAGTCGTCTGCTCAAAATGTGGCCGTGCTGCAACGCATCCAGCAAGCCTTTCGAGAGGGGATGCCTCCTCAGCACGTCGCTGACCTCGTCTTTGGGGCCATTCGCGAGGAACGATTTTATATCCTCACTCACCCGGAATTGAAAGGAGCCATTCAGACCCGGATGGAGGATATTCTTCAGGAGGGCAATCCCACCTTACCGAGAGCACCGCACTAAAGCAGTGCGGGCGGTCAATCCGCGCACCTGGATCAAGCAGGTCGAATTCGCATCCGTCAATCAGAACCTCATCTCCCAAAAATTACCGCTCAAAATGAGCGGTAAATGATCAGTGAGGTAGGCCTGAGGCGGCTTCTCACCTGGGCTGGCGGAGGCCCATTTTTTCGTTCTGGCGGAAGGGTATTTTACGCGTCCACCTACCAGCGATCCTGTACCTGCGCCTTGATGTACCGACCGTATATCTCTTCGACGCGGCGCATCGTCTCTGGGCTGAGCGGCGGCAGTTCGGCTGCCCGCACGTTATCTTCAGCTTGCCGTGGGTTTTTGGCGCCAGGGATAGCGGTCGTGACCTCCGGGAACATCAAGATCCAGCGCAGCGCCAGTTGCGCCAGCGTTGCTCCCTGGGGTACAAGCGGGCGCAACTGCTCGACGGCTTGCAGCCCGGTTTCGTAGTCAACCCCTGAGAAGGTTTCGCCCTGGTCGAAGGCTTCGCCGTGACGATTGAAGTTGCGGTGGTCGTTGGCGGAGAATTGCGTGTCGGGCCGGAACTTGCCCGAGAGCAGGCCACTTGCCAGCGGCACGCGCGCCAGGATGCCCACCTGCCGCTCGCGTGCGGCCGCGAAGAATTGTTCGGACGGCTTGAGGCGGAACATGTTGAAGATAATCTGAACGCTCTGCACGTTCGGATACGTGATAGCCTTGAGGGCCTCGTCTACGCGCTCCACGCTCACACCGTAGAAGCGCACCTTGCCCTGCCGCACGAGTTCATCCAGAACGCCGAAGACCTCCGGCATATCGTAGACCTGCGAGGGTGGGGAGTGCAGTTGAAGCAGGTCGAGCGTGTCCGTTTGCAGATTTTTCAAACTGCGCTCGACAAACGCGGTAAGGTTCTGCCGGTTATAGCCGCTGGCGACATGCGGGTTGAGCCGCCGCCCTGCCTTGGTGGCGACAATCAACTGCTCGCTGCGGGCCTTGCGCACCTCGGCAATCAACTGCTCAGAGTGCCCATCGCCATACACATCTGCCGTGTCGATGAAGTTGACGCCCAGGTCAATGGCCTTGTTGAGCGCGGCAAGTGATTCACGGTCGTCGGTGGTACCCCATTCATTGCCGCCGATGCCCCACGAGCCGAAACCGATCACCGAAATATTCCAGCCGGTACGGCCTAACGCGCGATATTCCATAGTCATTCCCTTTTCTGTACGATATTTCAATCGGTCACGGGATTCCCCTTGACATCTCTTTCGTTGCCTGATAAGGTTTCTCAAGAGCGGTTAATTGGCATTCTCACTTTACGCAATGAGAGCCTACCATAGAAATCATCGAGGAGCAAGACCATGCAGCATATCAAAATTATCGTTGAAAAGCATTCAGACGGGTATGTCGCCTATCCACTGGGTTTGAAAGGAGTTGTGGTTGGTGAAGGTGATACATACGAAGAGGCCCTCGCCGACGTAAAATCAGCCATTCGCTTTCATATCGACACTTTTGGCCGCGACGTTTTTGACTCAGATTCCCCTGTTCTAGAGGCTTTCGTGGCTGAAGCTGGAGTGACAATCTAGTGCCACATTTTCCTGTTGATGCGCCCAAGACGAAAGTAATAAAAGCTTTCGAGTTACTCGGTTTCTACCTTGTCCGAGATCGCGAACATATTGCTATGGTTCGCGAAAATGCTGATGGGACAAGAACTCCTCTGACATTGCCCAATCACAGTAAAATCAAAGGATCAACCTTGAGAACCATCTGTACGCAAGCTGGTATATCAAGAGACGAATTTCTAAGAGCATACGATAGGGCATGATTTCTCATTCTCTTTTATGCAATTGAATAGGCGTTAAAGGCTTATTTCTTCTCCTTTGACCTCTTTTGCTTCTCCTCGAGCAGCCGCCTCGTCGTTGAAATCCCCTGCTCCTTCTCTTGAGCACGTGCAGGCGACGCTTCATCCTTCACCGACTCAGCCTCCAGTACAACTACCCCGGCCTTCTTTCCGGCAGGTTCAACCTTCTCTTCCAGCTCGACGTGCCGGTTCCTACGTACCTGGCGGTGTGCTCGCATAGCCGCAAGCGCAACATTATCCGCGCTCTCTGACGCCCTGGATGGGCGCAGGCGTAAGAGCAGCCAGCGGTAGCCGGCGGCCAGGAATTCCAGGCTGGAGAGGCGGCGCAGCGCGATATCGATGGGCAACAGCAGGGCCGCCAGCGCGAAGAACCAGAAGGTGAGCGATACCTCTGTATCGACAGGCGGCAGGTTGGGAGCGAAGGCGGCAGCGACATCATCCGTGCTGAGCAGCGCGCCGCCGCCCGCCTGTGCGAGCTGGCCGAGGAAGTTCAGGTCTGTGCCTGTTTTGAGGTATTCGGGCGAGTAAGGCACGACCAGCCCGGTCGTAGTGGACAACTGGCGAGCGGTTGTAGCCTTACCCGTGCCGATGCTCTCCTGCCAGGTGACATGCAGCAGGTAGATGCCCACCTGCGTTGCCGGGAAGCTGCCCTGCCAGTGCCCCGGCGCGGTTGGTTGCAGCGTGACTGCTTGCTGCGAAAGGTCGGGGGCAACGATCTTCACCTGGACCTGCTGGGTATTCTGGCCGCTCGCGCCATTCGCGGGCAGGACGCTGGCGGGGAGATCGACGCTGACGCTGCCATTCACGCCGCTGACGCTGCCATTCACGATAAGCTGGCTGCCTGGCGTTGGAAGTGTCCAGGTGACAAGGTTGGCCCACCAGCGCGCAGCGTTGTTCCAGCGCAGCCAGTTCGCCGTCCACAGGCCGAGCGCGTCGCTTGTCCATGCCACGACGCGCCCCAGACCGTATTGCCAGGCGGCCAGCACGGGATCGTCCAGCGAGCTCGTCAGCACGACCTGCGCGGCCGGTTTGGGCGTGGTCGCTACATAGCCATCGAGCCGCGGGAGCGCGCCTAACCCCGTCAGGATGGGATGCGAACTGACGATGGCAGGAACGAAGGGCTGCTCGATAATGGCGCGTTTCGCGGCATGCTTTGTCTCATCGAGTAAAATCTGCGGGATAGCGTTCGGGTCGTCGGCGCGGTAGAAGCGCCCCTTTCCAGCTTCAGCGATCTGCTGCATCATCGTCAGATCCTGGAATGAGCCGATGTTCGTGCCCACGACCGATATCGAGATATGCTCGCTCGCCATCCTGTCCACCTGCGCGGTGTAGTTATCGGTCGCATCGCCATCGCCCAGCAGGATAACGTGCTTGATCTTCGCATTTGTCTTCAGCAGCGCCTTTTCGGCGGCAACCAGGTCGGGCAGGTAGCTCTCCGGATCGTTTGGATTCATTGCGTCGATAGCCTGATCGATGGCGACTTTATCGGTGACATGCTGCATGGGGATGGTCAGGTTGCCGTACGCGGCTGAAACAGCGACGTAATCGCGCGGCGTCAGGAGATCAATCACTCCCTTTGCCGCCTGCTTCGAGATATTGACCGTGATGTTGGTCTCCAGGCTTTCAACGATCAGCACGACAGCAATCGTCGGGTTATCTTTGTGCTGCGGGATATCCATGCTGACCGGCAGTGTCTCCTCGAGCGGGGTCCCTGCATAGCCCCCAACGCCATAGCTGTTCTCTCCGCCGCTCACCAGCAGCCCACGCCCGAGGTCGCGCACATACGCTTGCAGCACCTGCATACGCGTCGGGCCGAGGTCATCGGCCGGAACATCCGCCAGTACCAGCGCGTCGTAGCCCGCCAGGCCATCCAGCGTCGCGGGCACATCCGCCGGGGTGCCAACCGTGGTGGAGATATGCGTGGCCTTCAGCGCTGCAGCGATATTGCGGCCCGCGCCGGTCTGTCCCTCGATGACAAGCACCTGCGGTGGCCCCTGCACATCGACAAAGGCGGAGGCCTCGTTATTCTGGCTGATCGTATCGAGTCTGGCATCCAGTGTCAGGCGATAGGTATGAAAGCCGGCGGGAGGAGCGGGTAAGTCAAAGGAAACCTCCTGCTCGCCTACAACCAGGTGTGTTGAGCGCTGCTGGAGCAGTGTCTGGTCAAGATACAGGCGTAGAATCGCACTTTGCGCAACCGAACTATAGACCTGGGCATGCAGCACGAAGCGCTCGCCGCTGCGCACGGTCGTGGGCGCGTCGAGGCCATCGATGCGCGCCTCCGGGCCAACCACCTCGGGGAGCGGCACTATATCCAGCCGGATGCCTTCCTGGCGCAGCAACTGCGCCTCCGGCAGCGCGTCCTCCAGGTTCTGCTGCCCGTCGCTCAGCAGGACGATGCGCCGCTCGCTGTTCTCGGGCAGGATGGCCGCCGCGAGCCGCAGACCGGCCGCCAGGTCGGTATAATTCGTATCCGGCGTCGTCTGGAACTGTGAAAAGTCCACTGATGTAGAGACGGACTGCTCGACCAGCGCATTGCGCCCGACGGCGACGATGCCTACCTGGTCGCCGGGCCGCTTCTGGAGGATGGCCTGGTCGATCCACTGCGCCATGAAATCCTGCTGTGGCAGCGTACTGGCGGAGATATCCCCCACGAAGACCACCGCCTGACGCGCGGTCGGCAGCGCCAGCACCGGTCCGGCCAGCGCAGTGATTATCAGCAGGAACAAGGCGAGCCTGCAGGCCAGGATCAGGCGCCGCTGCGTCCTGCGAAACGGCAGGGCCATGCGCCGCCAGGTAAGCAAGACCAGCAGTCCGACCGGCAGCAGGAGTAAGAGCAGCCAGGGCTGTTCAAACGTGAACATCGCGCCCCCCCTTCCTGCCCCGGCGAGCAAAGGGCAAGCGCAAGGGTCCCCTCACCGCGTCTGATTGATGGCGGCGGGCAAAGGGCGACCGCGAGGGTTTCAACCCCGTATTTGGTCGTCGTTGGTGGGTAAAGGGCGACCGCGGTGATCGGTGGTGACCCCCGAAGGGCGACCGCAGACCTCTGAAGAGCGATTGCAGCGATCGGTGGTGACCTCCGAAGGGCGACCGCAAGGGTCCCCACCCCTCATCCACTCCACCCCCGCCCCTACTATGACGACGGCTCTCGATGCCTCGTCTGATTACCGTTATGTGGCCCCGGCTGAAGAGCCACCATTCGGCGCAGAGCACGAGCAGGAGCAGGGCGGCGATCCAGGGCCACAATTCTTGTAGTTCTAGTGGGACAGATTGTCCTCCCTGGCCTCCCTGGTCGAAGGCGGTGCTATGCACGACGGGCAGTTGGGTGGCGGGCGCCAGTTGCGATTGCAGGGGGTCGAACAGGTTCACGACGAACGCGGACTGGCGCTGCTGGCCGGAGGTATCCTGCGTGACCTGGTAGATGCCCGCTGCATCGGTCTGGTTGAAGACTGCCTCTGGAAACGGCGGGGCCAGCGTAACAGCTTGCTGTCCTGGCCCGGCGACCGTGATGCGCGTGGCTCCCGGCCACGGTTGTACTGTTACCGGCGTGCCGGGGGAGACCTGCCCATCGCCCGCGACCGGAGAGGGGAGGAACCAGTTGACCAGGTTGTAGATCAGGATGGGGAAACTCGGCTGGAGTGGCAGATCGGAGTCGTGCAGGTCGAAGCTGAGGGCCGCTACCCTGCGTGTATTCTGCTCCCCGGCAATCAGCAGCGGCGCTTCGGGCGTCACGATGACCGGCTGCATCCATGCTTCGGGAGCAAGCAGGTGACTGGCACGCAGCGTATGGATGCTGCTGAGATCAACCTCGTTCAGCAACTGCGGCTCGCCGCCGCCTGCGCTGACCTGGCTGACGTGAATCTCCTCTCCCGAGGTGCCAAAGATATACGAGCCGGCGGGCGGGTTGACGAAGAAGAGATTGCCGCCCGGCAAGGATGGTGGGACGTAGCCATCGAAGACCGTCAGGTCAAACGTGTCGGTGCTCTTATACCTGTCAGGCGTCGTCTCGAAGAGGTCGAGGTTCGATTGGAGTCGCAGGGCGGATTCGAGGAAGGTATTGCCCTTCGTTACGAGCAGCACGCGCCCGTGCACCGAATTGCCCGCGATGGCCCAGGCATCGTTATCAGCCTGCAAAGCATCTTGCGCCAGGATGCGCGCATGCAGGAAGTGCGTTCCCGGCGGCAGTGGCCCCCACTGGATCGTGCCGCTCGCGCCAGCGCCAAGAGTGGCGGTCTGTACGGCGACAAGCGTGCCATCCGCGTACAGCGCGACAGGTATGGAGCGCGTCTGCTGGCTGTAGTTGGCGACCTGGGCCAGGGCCACGAGACTGCCCGAAATGGAGCGCGCTGCGAGGGCGAGCAGAGCGGCATTCGGGGCGTTTCCGCCAATCGTCCAGGTAGTACACCGGCATCGGCACGGCCAGTTCCTGCGCCGGTGGCAGCACATGTCCATCGCCTACCACCAGGGCCTTCGCGTCCGAATGCCCGGCGGCGAGCGCGCTCGCCAGCGAGAGCGCCGTCTCAAGATCGGCATCCTGGTTGGTAACTTTGATGCTGGCGAGCGCGGCAGACAGTTGATTCTTATCCGATGAGTCGGCGATGACGACCTGCGGCGTACGCGCCATTGCGATGAGCGAAACGTGATCGCCCGGCCCAAGCCCATCGATCAGATCGGCGATACGGCTCCTGGCCGCCTCGAAACGGCTGGGCGCAACATCGGTGGCCTGCATACTGGCCGAGGACTGTAAGATAATGATGGTATCACCGCTGATAGGATTGGGCAGCAGGATGGCGGGCCGCATCAGAACCAGTACGACCACGATTGCTGCCAGCAGTTGCAGGAGCAGCAGGGGCGTAATGCGCAGGCGCTGCCAGGGGCGGCTGGCCTGTGTGTCCTGCAGCGCTTGCTGCCAGAGCAGAGTGCTGCTCACCACGCGCTCCTGGCGCCTGGGACGCATGAAATAGAACAGCAATATGATCGGGATGATGATGGCAAAGGCCAGCGCCGCGGGGAGGAGTACACTCACTGTCCATCTCCTGACCGGTAAGGTAGGAACGCCGGCACCGCTAGAAGAGCAATGTCATTCTGAGCGAAGCGAAGAATCTGCGTGCCCCTCGCCCGAGATTCTTCGCTTCGCTCAGAATGACAAGCAGGACCTCTCTCAAGTAATGTCACCCTGAGCGGCAGCGAAGGATCGCACGCGGAAAGTCTTATCTCCAAATGTCTATCTTTCAAGGTCCTCATTTGACGATCCCCACCTGTTTGAGCAAGCGCTGCACGACATCCAGAAGGGCAGTGTCGCTTGGAACCATCGCGTAGGTCATGGCATGGTCGTGAGCAAACGAGGCAAGCTCCTGCATATACATCTCCAGTCGCCTGCGATAGGCCTCAAGTACTGTGGGTGTGATGCTGACATCGATACTGCCACTACCTTCACTGTCGCGCAACTGCCAATCGCCCTGCAAGTCCGGCTCGATTTCGTCAGGCGCGAGTACCTGCACGAGCGCGACTTCCTGGCGCAGCCTTGCGAGGGAGCGCAGGCCGGTCTGATAGCCGGATGGCGAGAGGAAATCCGAGATGACAATGGCCAGCCCCGGCCCCGTTATGACCCTGCCGAGATCGTACAGCGCGCGATTCAAGTCGGTCGCGCCCGCGCGTGGCAACTGGCCGAGAAAGGCGCCGACCGACCAGACGGCGTGGCCGCCACTGCCGGCGCGGCGATAGGCCGCCAGTCGATCGGTGAGCGCGCCGATGAGGACGCTGTCCTCACTTTTCAGCGCGATGTACGACAGCGCGGCCGCCAGGTTCGTCGCCAGGGTCGCTTTCGCGCCGTGCTGCATCGAATCGGAGCAATCGACGAGCACTGTAACTGCCAGGTTTTCCTCGGCCTCGAACAGGCGCAGGAAGAGCCGCTCAAGGCGAGCATAGGCACGCCAGTCGATACGCCGGAAATCGTCCCCCGGCGTATAGCGGCGGTAATCCGCGAACTCCATCGACGATCCCGCCAGTGGCGAGCGGCGCATTCCGGGCCGCCCGCTCGCCACTGCCCTGCGCGCAAGCAGCGCCAGCGTATCCAGGCGCTGCAGCGTGGCAGCATCGAGTGGAAAACGAGCCGTGCCGGTAATGTCGGTCATCGTCGTATGCTCCTCTAGCCAGCTACCAGGGCGACCTTCGCGGCTTACACAGGTAGGTATTGGTTCATTGTAGAGGCAGGAGCGGCTGGGAGTGGGGCGGGGCCCCTTGCGGGTGCCTTGTGTACCTCCCCGCCTCGCTGGGCCTGATACCCGTGTCCCGGCCATCCTACACAGACTCTTCCAATATTGTCTCGATCAGTTCATCTGTCGTGATCCCGTCGGCCAGGCCGTCAAAGTTCAGGATCATGCGGTGGCGCAGGGCTGGAAACGCGACGGCCTGGATATCTTCCAGGGAGACGTTGTAGCGGCCATCCATCAGAGCCAGCGCCTTTGCCGTCAGGATCAGGGCCTGCAAGCCGCGCGGGCTGGCTCCGTAGCGCACGTACTTGCGTACCGCTTCGGGGGCATCCTCCTGGTCGGGGTGCGTGGCCAGCAGCAATTGCACGGCATATTCCTTGATGTGGGTCGCCACAGGAACGGCGCGCGCGGTCTCGATCATGCGCCGTAATTGCTCGCCGCTGGCAACCTGGCCGGCTATGAGTTGCTGCGAGCCTGCGGTGGTGTCGATAATGCGCATCAGGTCGCCGGCATTGGGGAAACGCACGAGTATTTTGAGCAGGAAGCGGTCAAGCTGGGCCTCGGGAAGCGGATATGTTCCCTCCATCTCAAGCGGGTTCTGGGTAGCCATCACAAAAAACGGGCCGGGCAGCGCGTGGCTGGTATCGCCGACGCTGACCGTGCGCTCCTGCATGCCTTCGAGCAGCGCGGACTGCGTCTTAGGCGTGGCACGGTTCACCTCGTCGGCCAGCACAATATTGGCGAAGATTGGGCCTGGCTGGAAACGGAAGACGCGGCTGCTCCCCGTGCCACCAGTGCCATCGGCCTGCTCGGTCACGATAGTTGTGCCGACGATATCGGCGGGCATCAAATCCGGCGTGAACTGGATGCGCGCGAACTTGAGGGCCAGCGCGTCGGCGAGCGTGCGCACCAGCAGGGTCTTGCCCAGGCCGGGCACGCCCTCCAGCAGCACATGCCCACTGGCGAAGAGGGCCAGCAGCAGTTCGCGAATGACGCGCTCCTGCCCGACTACAATCGAGCAGAGTTCTTTTTCGAGCCGATGGGCAGTTTGCACGAAGGCCTCGATATCCGCTTCGCCCGGTCCGTTATCTTCCTGATGCTCATTCGCAGGCATCGGTGAGGATTCCGCAAGTAGCGTGCCATTTTGCGCGTCCTGCTCCTGTGGCGCCATGTTTGTCAGGGCGGACTGGGGTGAAACGCTTTCGCGACGTTTTGCCATATTGCTATTTCTGCCCTTCTAAGCTGTTATAGTAATTCTGCACGAGGCTTTTCAAGTCAGGCGGGATAGCGCTGTTATCAATCGCATCGTGCGCCATCTGCATATAGGCAGCGATGATCTGAGAGTACGAGACCGAGGTGCCTTGCTGAATGGTGCCGCTGTCGCCATCGCTGGTGATAGTGCTGGTACCTGAACCCTGCTGGCCTGGAACGTAGACCTGCTCGTTCTTCCCCGACTTACTGCCGCCACTGCCCTGCCCGCTCGTCCCCTGGCTGCTCTGGCTGCCCTGGCTCGGCGACTGGCCCTGTCCAGGCGACTGGCCTTGAGGCTGTCCCTGGCCACCATTGCTGTTCGTGGCACTGGCAGAAGTGCTGTTTTTAGTACTGCCGTCGGTTGAGGCAGTCATGGAGCTGGCCACCTGCTGCAAGCTCTGCGAGGCCTGGTTAATGCTGCTGGTGGCGCTCTGGCTGGCACTATCCTGGGCCGCGGCATTCTTGACGGCCTGCGTCGCGTCGGAAATTTCACCGGGCGTGCCGTCGGCCACAGCTTTGGCGAGCTGGTGCAGCGCTGAAGCGAGCTGCGGGTCGCCGCCGGCCTGATTCGCCGCCGCTTCGATCTGCTGAGCAAGCTGCGAACGCTGTCCCTGGCTCATGCCGCTTATCGATGAAGTGAGATTTTGCAAAGATTTGCCCAGGTTTTTTAGATTGTTGCTGCCGAGCGCCGCGCCAGTCGACTTCAGGTTGGCGTTGGCGCTATTCTGCAGCGATTGAGAAGCGGCGGCCTGCGCCTGCGCCTTTGCGCTGGCCTGTGGATTGCGCAACTGGTTAAGCTTGCCCTGCGCCTGTGCGAGCGCCTGCTGTGCCTGGCTGCTATTGCTGGATTGCTGGAGCTGCGCGATGGTCTGCTGCAAAATCTTATCGATCTGCTGGCGCAGTTGTGGCGGTACCGCGTCCTGGCTATCGATCACCTTGCGCAACTGCTCGATGCTCGCAACCTGCCGGGATATGCCGGCCTGAAAAGCCGCTTGCTGCTGCAGCGCAGTGCTCTGCGGATTGGGTAATAGCAGCAGCAGCGTAAAGGCGACGATCAGCAGGGCGAGCGTGAGCATTCGCGTGCGTCCAGGCCAGAGCTGTATTGCGCCGGCAGGCGTGAACTCATTCAGCTTACGCAGCGCGTCGCGCCGCTGCAAGGCAGGCAGCGACCCACTATCATCGCGCAGTTCCCAGGCCGTACTCAAGCGGTCACGCAGTCCCAGGCGCATATCGAGCAGGCGCGCGCTGCGAGCAAACGACGGGCGGTAATACAGCGCCAATGCGAGCGCACAGAGCAGGCAGACGGCAAACACCGCAACTGCCCAGTAGAGAGCGGCCGCCCAGGGAAAGAAGCGTGAGAGCAATAAGAGCAGGCAGGCCAGCAGCAAACCCGCGCTGGCTCCGACGGCCGCCCAGCGCAGAACCTGCTGCATCGCCAGCCGCGCGCTCCAGGGGCGCAGGGCATCGACGAGCTGCTGTCCGGTCGCCACTCTTCCTTTCAGGCGGCCGCCTGGGGAGGTCCCGCGGCCGCCTGGGGAGGTCTTCGCAAGTGTTGCCATTATCTGCTTTCCGTTTATTTTTCTAGACCGGTCGCAGGCGTCCTGCCGGGCGCGGGTAACCAGGTCCGCACACTACGAAGCGTATCGGGCTTGACGAACAAACTACTGAGAAGGAACAGAATGATTGTGACTACAAGTGACAGCAGGGTAAATGCTACCCAGTGAGTGAGGTGCAGGCGAAATATTGTAAACGTTGCAGCGTTGATCTGCCCGATATTGACTACACTATTCATAGCCGCGATGGGATTCCAGGCATTCAACCACTGCACCCAGCCGATGCTGCCCAGGTTGGCAGCAGAAGAGCCTCCCAGAATATAGTACACTATCCAGTACGCGAACATCCAGATTACACAGAATGTATAGACCACCGAGGTCGAAACGGTTGGCTGTTTCAAGATCGTCGAGCAGCACAGGCCGAATGTGCCCGCCACCAGGGCGGTCATGGCAAACACGACTAAAAGGCTCAGCACCTGCGATGGAGCTACCCCGCCGAAGAAGTACACCAGGCTGAACAACGGCAGCGACGCGGCGATCAGCAGCAGGACATTCGCCAGCCCGGCGACCAGCTTGGCCGCCAGCAGCGAGAAGGCGGAGAGATGCGAACAGAGCAGGAGATCATAGGTCTGCCGCTCTTTCTCGCCGTTCACCGCCGTCGCGGTAAAGGCCGGGGCGGTGAAAACGACCCAGAAGAGTTGCAAGAAAGAGAGCAGGGCGAAAAGCTGTGCGCCGACCTGGCTGAGCAGGTAGACGCGGTATCCACCGCCGAAGGCGTTCGCGCGCAGCAGGAAGACGAAGCCAAGCAGTCCCATGATCGACAGGTAGGCGACGATAACCCAGATGGCGCGTTCCCGCCGCAGGTGCGTGCGCAACTCTTTGATGAGCAGGGCTGTAAACGTCATAGCGCACTCACCTTTCTCCATGATACTCATGTATACCTCCTCGAGACTGTCGGCGCGCGGTGCGAGCGACACCACGGGTATGCCGCGCTCCACCAGGGTGGCCAGCACGCGCTGCAAGACGCGCTCGTCGCCGCTGCATTCAGCCTGGATCACCCCGCCATCTTCACTGATAACCTCCGCGTCCGCATCTCTCTGCTTATCACCTTTGACGCCATTTCCAGCCTCCGCTATGTCTTCCATCCCGGCTGACTCTCCTGTCGCTTCCGCGACGCCTGCGCCATTGTGCGCATCCAGCACCCGGCTGATTTCCGGCATTGCTCTAAGCAGTTCTCTGGTCTCTGCCGCGCGAGCAAGGACGCGCACCTCGATGCGCTGCGCGCTGCTCAAGCTGCTCATGACGTGCGACACGTCGCCCTCGATTACCAGGCGGCCCTCGCGAATGATAGCGATGTGGCTGCATATTTCCGCCAGGTCGAGCAGGATATGCGAGCTGACCACTATCGTTTTCTCCATACCGCGCAGCGTGCGCAGCAGTTCGCGAAACTCCACCCTGGCCTGGGGATCAAGCCCTGACGCCGGCTCGTCGAGCAGCAGGATGGCGGGGTCGTGTATCAACGCGCGCGCCAGGCACAGGCGCTGCTTCATGCCACGCGAGAGGGTCTCCACGAACGCATCTCGCTTCGCTGTCAGGTCAACCAGCTCGAGCAGATCGGCCACCGTGCGCGCAATGCTGCCGCGTTTGACCCCGTGAATCCCGGCGTAGAAGGCCAGGTATTCAGCCGAGGTCAGGTCGGGATAGACGCCGAAGAAGTCCGGCATGTAGCCAATGCTGCGGCGGATCGCTTTGGGTGCGTGTGTGACCTCTTTATTGTCGAACCAGACCTGGCCTGACGTTGGAGGGAGAAGAGCCGCCAGGATGCGCAGCAGGGTCGTTTTGCCCGCGCCATTCGGCCCGATCAGACCGTAGATCGCACCAGGTGGGACCTCTAAAGAGAGGTCATCCAAAGCCAGGACCGCGCCGTAGCGTTTTGTCACACCCTGCACCTTAATCATTATGCTGGTCCTTTGTTTACGATGGATTGGCCCGCCAGGTTGAGAGACGGCGTGCCGAATGCAAACGTGCCGAGCGAGCTATCGCTGTTGGCCAGCCGCACCAGAACGCGCCCGCCCGGACCAAGATAAGAGGCAATATCGTTCGTTGTATAACTATACTCGGAGAGCGAGATGCTGTCCCAGGCGTGCGTGTGCCAGTCATACAGGCTGAACGGCAGCGCGCTGGGATCTATCGATGCTCCTACCTGCGCGTAAATATTGGCATCGGAACGTTCGGTAATCGCCAGGCCCGTGAGTTTGAGGCCGGAGGTGGGAACAATGTATTCAAAGGTCATGCTGCCCGTTGCAATGGTGTAGATGCCGGGCAGCACCTCCTGCGTGCTCTTGCCCGTCACATCGACCAGGCTGCCTGGGATAATGCTCGGCGGGAGGTTAAGCGAAGCGGAGAGGCTGACCGGGAGTGGCGCCTGGATCAGGGACTCATTCAGATCGGATGGACTACTATTGTTCACGGAAAAATCAACGCCCGAACCGGTAGGGCTTTCGGCCCAGCCGATCAGGGTAGCCGAGAGTCCAGTCGTGCCGCCCGGCGCAAGCAGCGGGTCGCTATCCCTGGTGGTCGTGCGGGGCCAGCCAGGTGTGGCGAGGATATTGATGCTACCCGCCACGTTATTGCTGATCTGAGCGGGTCCGAAACACAGCGTCGTGGGCAAGATCGGAACGGGCAGGCTGCATTGATCGACCGACGATGACGGGGAGCCAAATAATCCCTCGTCATCCAGCGCAAACAGCATCGCCAGGTGACGCAGCCAGGGTGTCGTCAGCTTCGAGGCGGGCAACTGGTCGTAGAACGGCGAGTTAGTCCGCAGTGCAACCAGGTCGGCCAGCGTTGCGTTGGCGGCCAGAGGCACGCTGTTCGGTTTCAGCTTGATATGCTTCGTCTCCCCCGCGGCCATATGCCCTATCTTTAGCGCGTCGTTGGGTGTCAACAAAAGCGCATCGTTCAGCGCGTATCCCAGGTCGTTCGTAATCGTTCCCACAAGCATGCCATTCTGCAAAAGCAGCTTCGAGGTCAGGCCGCCGCTCAACTGCCGGTTCTGCTGCGAAAGGAGCGAATGCAGCGTCCAGATACCCGCGTTTTGCAGGTTCACGTCGTTCCCGCTCTGTCCTGACATAATAGTGGCGGGTGAGGTCTCGGTCGGCCCGCTCGCGCCGCTTTCAAGAGCAACGAGATCGTCTGGAGAAGGCTGCGCAAGCCCGCCGCCGGAGACGTGCACCTGGAAATTGCCCTCGTTGGGCACAAAAACTCCCAGGTAGGTAGTGATCGAGGCCGGTGTAACTATTGAGGGAGATGAAGCGCTTGAAGTGGGCTGGCCAAGCTGAACCAGCGTGATGCTATCGCTCAAGATTGACGCGCCCTTCTGCCTGTATGCCAGCCCGTAGCTGAGCAGAGAGAAGATGACGATGCTGCTCAGGACGATGCGCCAGCTCCAGGCACGGCGCTTCAGCCATACAACAAGCAGGTAGCGCAGGGGACCGATAACCAGCAGGAAGGCGATGAAGACTACCGCCAGCACCCACCACGGTGAAGGCAGCGCGTTCGGCAGCAGTGACTGTAAAAACGTACTCATGCGGTAGGACAGCAGCGGCTGCTCCGAGACATTGAAGCTGCCTGCGCCGCTCGAACGCGTCAGCAGGTGATCGCCCATGCCGCGCAGCAGCAAACCCTGCCAGAGAGAACGCGCACCCGGCCACGAGAGCAGCGGTTCCAGGGTCGGATCGTATGCCAGGTAGATCACCCTGCCCAGTCCTTGCCGCGACTGTACCAGCAGGGGTACGCTGTGAGATGCGAGGATTACCGCGCTGCTCGCCTCCTGCACCGCTCCCGCGCTGACGGTGACAGGCGACTGTAGGCTTTGCTGGCTCTGCCCGGCCCGTTCCGTTCCCGGCGTTCCAGCGGGCAGCAGTATCGTCTTCGCCGCTATAGTCGTCGTTCCCTGGATCGTCACGGGTACGAGCGCAGTCGGAAGTCCGCCCAGCGTACGCCGCCATTCGGGGCCGCCGGCCAGTACCAGCGCTCCACCGCCCTGCACCCAGCTTTCCAGCGCACCGAGCTGAGCCGCGCTCAGCGTGCCGGTTGTAAAGTTATCCAGCACGATTACATCAAAATTCTTGAGGATCGCTACCGCCGCCGGTAAGGTGCCGGCATCCAGGAACTGGATGGCGACCGCGCCGCCCTGGCCCGGCAGTGCAGCGGCATTGAGCGGCCCGAAGCCAGATGTAGAGTCGGAAAGCACGCCAACCAGCGCGCTGCCCGGCGGCAGCGGATTGAGCGTGACCGTCTGTGAATTTACCACGCTGCCGCCGCGATCCAGCAACTTCACAATAATGCTCGAGGCGGAATAATAGAGCGGTAGAGACAGCGTCACCCGTTTCTGCGACCCTTGCGGCAGCGTAATGGCGGTCGCGTAAGACGAGGACGACAGCGTATTGTCCTGCCCCAGGAACGTGGGCGCGACCGCCGAGACCGAGAGCGTGCCGCTAAAATCGGGGCCATTATTGTTCAACGCCACCCGCACCGGCACCCAGTTCCCATCCCGGTAGCGCGTCTGAAACCCGGCGTCCACCTGAAACGTTGGTCCACCGGAGGAGGACGCGATGAATCGCGTCCCTACAATGGCGAGAGCATGCGTGGGGAAGAGCGCGAAGAGCAGGATGAGAGCAAGACAAGTCGCGACGAAAAGAGATAGCCCCAGCCGTCGGATGCCACACACCCGTCGGATACCCCACCACCCCCGGATGCCCACGAGGGGCATCCCTACATTTCCAGACGCCCCCATACCCCACCGGGTTTCCCGCGTATCAATGGGGTGGGGTGCGACGGGCATCACATATGTAGGGATGCCCCTTGTGGGCATCCGGGGGGGACGGGCCATCCTCAACCTGATTGATCTGTATCGCTTGCAGAACTGATACATCTCAGACCTTATCTCCAAATATCTAGGTAACGTTCAGATTCAATGACGGCTTTTCCAGCAAAAGTATTCCCTGGCTCTGGTTGACTACCTGCACCAGAATACGTGCACCTGTACCCAGGTAATCCTTTGTGTTCGATGTGATGAACGTTGCATTATTTAGCGTGATGCTGTCCCATGCATGCGTATTCCAATTATACAGTCTTACCTGGGAGACGCCAGCTCCCTTCGTCCCGCCGGGCTGATTGAGCAATGGTTCGACGATTTCCAGGTTATTCGCCGGCTGAGTGCCAGGGCCAGGCAAGGTCAATTCAAAGGTGATGCTGCCCGATGACAGGGTGTAGACACCGGGACCGATGCTCTGCGCCCCGCCGCTCGTATTGCTCTCCGCATTAATCACCTGGCCGGAGATCAGCCCTGGCGGGAGATGCTGGACCCCGGAAAAATCGATAGTGAGGGGAACCTGGAAGAGATTATCATGCGTGCCGCGCACGCCGATCCCGCCGATGGTGGCATTATCGCTCATATTCACGGCGCTCCTCGGCTGAGTTGTCCAGCCGATCAGCGTGGCCGCGGCGCCGGATACCATGAGCGGGTCGCTGGCATCGACCGGGCTGAAAGGTGGGCTGCCAAAGGGGGGAGCGCTGATGACATGCTCGTTCACGATAGCGTGGGTGCTGCAAGGCCCGCCGCAGGGCTGGTAGGCGTAGCCCTCGCCGCTCAGCGCCGTGAGCATAGCCAGGTGACGCTGGAAATCGTTGCGCGGCTGCGCGTTCGCGCCATAGGGAAAATAGGGTACGGCCAGGTGCTTATCCCTCGCGATCTGGTCCGCCAGCGTGCTATTTGACGGCGCGCTGCGCAGCGGAACGTTGACCTGCACGCTCTGCCCGGATGGAAGCTGGCCGAGGGAAACGTAGCTATGCGCCACGAGTATGTAGGCATCGCTTAGCGAGGTAGGGAGCGTATTCGTTACCGTTCCGACCAGGGAGTCGCCGCGCATCGCCAGGTGCGAGAAAAGGGCGCCGCTCACCGGCTGTTCGGCCTCGGAGACGAGGGGGTTCAGCGTCCAGGATCCGGCGTCCGGCAGGTTCAGCGCGGTTCCGTTCTGTCCAAGCATAAAATTGAGATGATAATGCGGATCATCGCCGTTCACACGCTCATCAGCCTGGAACGGCTGGATCGTGATTGGCTGCGCCAGGAGACGGGATGGAAATTGCACTGTGATTGCGCCCTGGCCGGGATTGAAGATGTCGAAGAAGGTGGTCACGTACGCCTGCCCACCGTTCTGGTTCATCTGAATGAGCGAGATACTGTTGTAGGACGCGCCCTTCTGGTAAAAAGCCAGCCCGTAGGTGAGCAGCGAAAAGATCACGATGGTGGCAAGCACGATGCGCCAGCTCCAACCGGGTCGTCTCAGCCATCTGAGGAGAAAGAAGCGTAGCGGCCCGAGCAGGATGATGTAGCCGAACGCCAGGAAGATAAGCGTCCAGACCGGGAACAGCGGGCCGGGCTGCAGCACCTGGAACAGGCCGCCGCGCAGGTTCAGAGCGCCGGGGCCATTGCTGTACCTTGGCATGACGTTGGGCTGCAAGGCCTGGTCGCCCAGCCCGCGCAGCAGCAAACCCTTCCAGAGCGCAAGCGCTCCGGGCCAGCTCACCACGGGCGCAGCGGCGGGATCGAAGGCCAGGTAGAGAATGCTTCCCTGGCCCTGGCGCGCCTGCACGATCAAAGACGTTGGGCCGGAGGCGAGCACGGTCACGATGCTGGTAAATATCTGCCGCCGGGGATCGTTTTGCGCGGGAAGCGCCGCTGTGCTGATCGGTACAGCCTGCCGCAGATTGCCCGGTGCAGGCGCCTGCCCGGTATCCGCGATGGAGGGGCCGCCGGCAGGCAGCAGGCCGGTTCCAGCGGGGAGAGCATCCGTACCGTTGATGGTGACCGGCAACAGCGACGGCGGCAGGGAAGCCAGGGTGCGTCTCCAGTCGGTTCCGCCGGCTTCGATCAAAGAGCCGCCCTGGTTGACCCACGTCTGCAAGGCTGTGAGTTGCGCCGCGTCGAGCGCACGCGTGTTAAATTCGTCCAGAACCAGTATATCAAAGCTGCTAAGCGCCTCAGCCGTGTCTGGAAACGTGCCGGTATCAAGCGAGACCACGTTGATCGAGCGACCGGCATCGGGCAGCGTAACGGCATTGAGCGGCGCAAAGACTGCCGACTGCGCGGACTGGTCGGAGAGCACGCCAATCAGCAGCGAGCCGAGATCTAAGGTGAACGGCGCAGAGTTCTGCGTCGCGATCACTTTGCCGGCGCTATCGCTGAGCATGACAATCACACCCGAAGGCTGGCTGGGAGCTTCATAGAAAGGCACAAGTATGCTGACCTGGCGCTGCGCTCCGTGCGGAACGTACACCGGCTGGCTGTAGCGCCAGGGCGAAACAGTGCCAATGACTGTGCCGGAACGTGCCGGGCTGATGTAGGTCGTGGCCGAAAGCATGCCGGTGAAATCAGGCCCATCGTTCCGCACAGTGATCCATGCCGGCGTCCAGTAATCCAGCTTCGCATCGCCGCCAAACCCCACGGACAACTGTATGGTCGGCTCTTTCACAGGCTTGCTGCGGCTTTTCACCGCGAGCAGTCGTCTGCGCCGCTACCCGTGCGGGAGGCATGAGAAAGACAAGCGCGATGGCTATACAGAGGGACAGGCAACAGGCTTTTCTGGAAAGCAGCATAGGATGCCTAAACATACACAATCCCGCATTTCAATAGGCACAGATGGATGAGTACGTACAATGTACGTACAAAATGATATGATACTCACAGAAAATCTGCACGTGGAACCCGCAAAGGAGGACCGCTATGCCATATGAATACATCGAGTTAGAATACGCTGGAAGTTACGCCACCATCACCATGAATAATCCCAGGCGCCGCAACGCCCTTTCGCTCCGGCATATGCTGGAGCTGACCTCGGCATTCCGCGAGGTTGGCGACAGCACGGCGCGCGGCGTGATCCTGGCGGCGAATGGGCCGGTTTTCTCGTCTGGTCACGATTTCGCGGATACGGTGGGGCAGGACCTGATCTTCATGCGCAAAATCTTGACGGTCTGCACGACCTTGATGGACACCATCCAGTCGATCCCGCAGCCGGTGCTGGCACGCGTGCAGGGCCTGGCCACCGCCGCCGGATGCCAGCTTGTCGCCACCTGCGACCTGGCCGTCGCATCGAGCGAGGCCGGCTTCGCCACACCCGGCGGCAAGGGCGGCTGGTTCTGCACGACACCCATGGTGGCCGTCAGCCGCAACATCGGGCGCAAGCGCGCACTCGAGATGATCCTGACGGGCGAGACCATCGACGCCCAGACGGCCTACGATTGGGGGCTGGTCAACCGCGTCGTCCCACCCGAACGGCTTGTGGAGGAGTCACAGCGTCTGCTCGAAGCAGCTACGCGCGGCAGCTTCTTCTCAAAAGGCATCGGCAAGCAGGCGTATTATGCGCAGATCGAGATGCCGCAGCCCCTGGCCTACGCCTACGCCCAGGAGGTGATGGCCTCCGCGTCGCAGATCCCTGATGCCCAGGAGGGCATGCAAGCCTTCCTTGAGAAGCGCCAGCCACAGTGGAAAAACCCATAGGGGAACGCTATGCTCGACAACAAAATCGCCGTGATTACCGGCGGCGGCAAGGGTATCGGGCGCGCCATCGCGCTGGCCTGCGCCTCGGCGGGGGCTGACGTCGTGCTGGCTTCCCGGTCGGAGGGCGCGCTGCAGGAGACCCGCGCCGAGGTAGAGCGCCTGGGCCGCGAGGCGCTGGTCGTGCCGACCGACATCACCCAGGAAAGCAGTGTGCGCACCCTGGCGGAACGCGCGCTTGAACGCTTCGGGCGCGTCGACATCCTGGTCAATAACAGCGGCATCACCGGCCCGGTCAAACCGCTCTGGGAGGTCACGCTCGACGAATGGGAAGAAGCCTTCGCCGTCAACGTCACGGGAGCTTACCTTTGCTGCCGTGCCTTCCTGCCCTCTATGATCGAGCGGCGCGCGGGCTCGATCATCTTCATCGGATCAATGACGGGCAAACGCCCGCTCTATGGCCGCGCGACGTACGGCGCCGGCAAGCTGGCCCTCGTTGGCCTGGCGCGCACACTGGCGTGGGAAACGGGGCCCTACGGCATTCGCGTCAACGTCGTCTCACCGGGCGCGGTCGCGGGCGAACGCCTTGAGCGGGTTTTTCGCGGCCAGGCAGAGGTGGAGGGCATCAGCGTTGACGAAGCCCGGCGCAGGTTTACGGAAGGCTCCCCGCTCAATCGCCTGGTATCTCCCAACGACATCGCCGACGCGGTAGTCTTCCTGGCCTCCGACCGCGCGGCCTCAATTACCGGAGAAGACCTGAACGTGTCAGCCGGCACAGTGATGTATTAGACAAGAAGGAGCATCTACTATGAGCGGCCTCGTATTTGCCTGTATCGCCCCGCATGGCAGCTTGATCATTCCTTTGTTGGGAGAAAAGGGCGCGGAGAAAGCGCTTGCGACGCGCGCCGCGATGGAAGAACTTGGACGACGCATGTCAGCCGCCCAACCTGAGACGATCGTGCTGGTAACGCCGCACGGCCACCGCGTTGACGGCGTCTTCTCGCTGCTCAACAACCAGCGCTTGCAAGGAACACTTGGTCCAGAGCCAGAGAGCAATGGGAATAGTTTCACGCTGACCTTCGAGGTTGATAGAGAACTCAACTCGGCCATCGTCGATGCCTCACGAACGTTGGACGTACCAGTCGCACGCATCTATTACGCCGTCGCAGAGGACGCCAGCTTTTACATGCCGCTTGACTGGGGCGCGCTCGTCCCGCTCTGGTTTCTCGGCAGCATGCAGGCACCCCGGCCCAAAGTGGTCATCGCCTGCCCCGACCGCGGCAACATGCCCTGGGAACTCTTTCCACGCTTTGGTCAGGCTATACGAAAAGCGGCAGAGGGGCTCAATCGTCGCATCGCCTTCGTCGCCAGCGCCGACCTGGGACATGCCCACGACGCGCAGGGCCCCTACGGCTACGATATCGCATCCCAGGAGTACGATACCGCCCTCGCCTACGCAGTGAAGGCCCAGGATCTTGCCCGCCTCCTGGAGTTCGACCTGGACTGGCTCAAGCGCGCTTCTACAGATTCATATGGGCAAATTCTCAACCTGTATGGGGCTATTGAGGGAACCGGCTTTCGGGGAGAATTGCTGTCGTATGAGGTGCCGACTTATTTTGGAATGATGTGCGTAGCTTATTCTGACGAAACGGCACACTGATTTGGTGAGATGCAGACCTGATCTGAGTAGCTACCTTTGGAATTCTGAGGAGCGAAGCACGAATGCATGAGCAAGCCTTCACGATCACCATCAAACCAGCAGACGCGTCTCAAATAGATCTGTTGGAACACGAGTTTGATCCTGGGTCACTCTCAAAACATCATTACAAGCGTTACGAGGTACAAGAGAGAGGCGAAGGAGTTTATCTCATCGCCTGGCATGATCACACCCCGGTTGGCCACTTCTTACTGCGCTGGTGCGGTCCTGCTGATGCGCGTGTCATGCACTATGTGGATGTAACTCTGTCTGCCTTCTTGGGAGCGGGAGGAACACAAGTTGCCTTTCGGAGAAAGGGGGTAGCAACAGCATTAATTTGGGAAGCTGAGCGATTAGCGAAAGAGCAAGGATGCACCCACATCGGATTAGAGGTAGGAAGCACCGATAATCCCGATGCCAGACGCCTCTACGAACACCTGGGCTATATCGACTGGGGACACGGCGATTTTCCCATCAACTGGCAATACATTGACAGCAATGGCCACACCGGCACCGAATCAGAGATCGTCACCTATATGTACAAACCTCTCTAGGCAGAACTCCTGCACCTCCCTGATGGCCAAAGCCTTTTGTGTTTGGGTTGTCTGATTTTCTCACGTCATACACCCGGATTGTGATCCAGCCTTTCGCTAAGCCATCTCGTCACATCGGCCAGGCTCTCCGGCGAAACCTCGTGCCCCATCGCGTATTCGTGGTAGGTCAGGTCTACCGGTAGCCCGGAGAGCAGGTCGCGGCTGGCCCGGCCATTATGGATGGGCAGCACAGCATCCCTCGTGCCATGCACAACCAGCACTGGCAGACCCTTAAGTTGCTCACTCGAGGCCATCATGGGCTGGATTTCCGGCAGGATGCGCCCGCTCATCAGGACGGCGCCCGCCACAAGGTCGGGCCGTGTAAGGGCTACGCTGGCGCTCATAATGGCGCCCTGGCTGAAGCCCATCAGGTAGACCTGCCGGGGATTTGCGCTGTAGGTTGTGACTAGCCTGGCCGATAAAGTCGATCAGCAACTGGCGGCTTTGCTCGGCCTGTTGCGGGTCGATGATCGGTCCTTGCGGCGTGAAGGCCACATCAAACCAGGCGTAGCTTCCTGGCGCCAGCGTGTTCGGGGCGCGCAGAGCTGAGAATGAGGAAGCGTTTATCGAGCAGTGGGGCCAGCTCAAACAGGTCGTGTTCGTTGCTGCCTACACCGTGCAGCAAGCAGCAAAAGCGGCGGGTTGCTGGCCTCTGGTGATGGTTGACGAACGAGATGGATGAGGGGCAAAGTGGTCACTTTATATGTATTCCTTTCTCGTTACTCGCGCAGCATGGCCCACACGCGCAATCCGCGTCCCGGGGATTTCACCGTCGCTGACCACGCGAAAGCCGTGCTTCTGATAGAATGGCAGATTGCCCGCGTTATTCGTCTCCAGGTAACAGGGCAGGCCCTGTGCGCTGGCACGCGCCAGAACGGGCTGCATAAGTAAACCGCCAATACCGTTGCCCTGGCACGCGGGTTCAACGCCGATGATCCACAGGTACCAGTGCGGCCGGGGAGCAGCGCCTTTGTGAATTTCAGCGGTGTAGCGCTCGGCATCTATATACCGTCGCAGCCCGACCAGGCCGAGCCCGAACGGCACACGGCGAATGCCAGGGCTGTGCACGCCAATCCTTGCCAGCCGGCCAAAGCTCGGTCCTGTATCACCCGGAGAGAGCCAGCAAGCTACGCCGTCCAGCCCCGGGGTTGTATAGACCTCGCCATAGCGCAGGCAGTAATGCACCTGAATGCTAAAAAATATGGGAAGCAAACGCGCGCGCTTCGCATCGTCGGGTACAAGGTACCTCGTCATAGGATCGTTATGAAAAGCCCGGCCCAACACTTCAGCAGCCTGCCGGGCATGATGTGGCGGGAGACGTATCGCCGATTTAAGCATGTGCGCCCCTATTTCTTGAGCCTCGCCAGCCGCGCGTGTACCTGTTGCAGCATCTCGTCGCTTTTGCAGAATGCGAAACGGATGTAGCCGTACCCGATATGTGCGTGCTGCGGGCTATAGAATGACTCCGGCGGGATGCAGGCCACGCCGATCTCCTTCGTCAAATAGCGCACGCAATCGAGTGGCGACCCATCAAAGATATGCGTGTAGTCCGCCATTACGTAGTACCCTCCCTGGGGTATGGAGTAAGCGAACCCGGCATTATCTAAGGCAGACAGCATAAGGCCGCGCTTCCTGCTGTACATAGCCTGGTATGAGGCATAGTAGGCATCGGGCAGGTTGAGCGCGTAGGCAATGGCTTCCTGTGTGGGATGATGCACGGCGAAGGTCACGAACATGTGAACACGCGCCGGGCCTTCCACCATCTCAGGCAGCGCCGTACATCCAGCCGATTTTCCAGCCTGTAGCGCTGAATAGCTTCCCGGCGCTGCTCACCGTCAGCGTGCGCTCGAACATTCCCGGCAGCGAGGCGATGGGGATATGCCTGGCATCATCGAACAGCAGGTGTTCGTACACCTCGTCGGAGATGACCGCCACGTCATGCTCGATGCACAATTGCGCGAGCATGCCAAGCTCCTGGCGTGTGAAGACTCGCCCGGTGGGATTGTGCGGTGTGTTCAGAATTAACGCGCGCGTTTTGCTGCTGAAGGCAGCCCGTAGTTCGTCGAGATCGAAGGTCCAGTCAGGGGGATGCAGCGGCACGCACACCGGTACCGCGCCGGCCATAACAATCGCGGGCAGGTACGAATCGTAAAACGGCTCGATCACGATGACTTCTTCCCCGGGATTGACCAGCCCCATCACGGCGCAAAACACGCCCTCGGTCGCCCCCGCGGTGACTACAACGCCGCGGGCCGCGTCGATATGCATGCCATAGAAGCGCGCTGTGTGATCGACGATAGCCTGCCGCAGCGAGGCCGTGCCGGGGCCGGGCGCGTACTGGTTATACTGCTGCGACTGCGCTGCCCGCGCAAGCTGCTCGACGATATCCGGCGGCGTCTCCCAATCCGGCTTGCCCTGCCCCAGGTTGAGCGCGTTGTACTGCTGCGCCAGCAGGTTGATCTCGGTGAAGATAGTCGAGCTGAACGGCTCGACGCGGTGCGCGATCATGGACATATGTGATGCTCTCCTGTATCCCTACGGGCGCCCTGTCAAATAATTGAAAATCAGCCAGTCCAGCTCCTCACGAGAAGCGGTAGCCGTACTTTTCCATGAGAAGGCCTCCTTCATGGGATGATGCACATTAACTAATACATGCGGACAGTAGGGGCGCGATGAATCGCGCCCTCGTGTCGCGCGTTTAGCTCCTCGGGCGCGATTCATCGCGCCCCTACGCACCTGTCCGTCTTCATTTGTTCATCTCCATCATCATGCAGTACATCGAACGGTATGGCATAATGATAGCACGAAAACACAGTATCTTACCTTACACACCGGGAGTACGCCCATGTCCGTCACCCCCCGCTTGAACCGGCTGCTGGCGCAGGATGGCAAGTGCTTCGATGTCGCCATCGATCTACGCGCACGAGGGTGAGTCATGAACGAAGGGATGATCGATGTCGTTGTAGCCGGGCATATCTGCCTGGACGTATTCCCGACGCTGGCAAGGGGCACGGCGCTGTTCAGGCCGGGGAGCACGGTCGAGGCCGGGCCGGTTGTTTTCTCAACGGGCGGACCGGTCTCCAACACTGGTCTGGCGCTGCACAAACTGGGCGCATCCACGCGCCTGATGGGTAAAGTCGGCGACGATCTGTTTGGGCAGGCTATTCTCGAAATCCTTGAGGCGCACGGCGCCGGGCTCGCGAGCGGCATGCTAATCTCAGAAGGCGAGGCCAGTTCGTACTCGATCATCCTCAGCCCGCCCGGTGCCGACCGTATGCTTATCCACTCGCCCGGCTGCAACGATACCTTCAGCGCGGAAGATGTGCGCTACGACCTGCTTGAAACGGCGCGTGCGTTCCACTTTGGCTATCCGCCGCTCATGAAGCGTATGTTCGCGAACAACGGCATCGAACTGGCCACCATGCTGCGGCGAGTCAAGGAGGCTAAGTCTGACCACATCCCTCGATCTTGCGCAGCCTGACCCGCTCAGCGCGGCTGGCCAGGCCGATTGGCGTACTATTCTCGGCACGACGCTCCCGTATGTCGATGTCTTTCTCCCCAGCTTCGAGGAAATGCTGCTCATGCTGCGCCGCCCGCTTTTCGACCTCTTCTCCGCCGGAGAACATCCCCGCTTGCTTGATCATCCCACACCCGATCTTGTCTCTGAAATAGGGCAGGAATTGCTTGGAATGGGCGCGAAGATCGTCGCCATCAAGATGGGCGAGCAGGGGCTCTACCTGCGCTCGTCGGAAGCAACAACGCTCGAGGATATGGGACGCTGCAAGATCAGCGATAGAACGGCCTGGGCAGAGCGCGAAATGTGGGCGCCCTGCTTCGTCGCGAAGGTCGCAGGTACAACAGGGGCGGGTGATGCCACGATCGCGGGCTTTCTCCTCGGTATCTTGCGAGACATGTCGCCTGAGGCGACGCTCGCGTCGGCCTGCGCCGTGGGAGCATGCAGCGTGGAGGCCGTCGATGCCGTGAGCGGCGTGCGAAGCTGGACGGAGACGCAGAAACGCCTGAAGGCCGGGTGGCCGCGCCTGCCTATCGCGCTGGACATGACGCGGTTCGGCTGGCGCTGGGATGGCACAGAGCAGGTATGGATAGGACCGGCGGATCAATATCGATGAAGCGCTGCTAACGCTCGCAGGATGTGCCGCACGCCGTAGCCTGTTCATATCGCTATCCTGTATACTGTCATGTAGATAAAGTAGGCCCGTATGGAAAGAGGAGGCATTTCATGACTCAAGGCGAATTTCCCACTGAAGATGTTGCCCTTACCCTCCTGCTAGTGGTAAGCGATATCGAGCGATCACGGCATTTCTATCGAGATGTCCTGGGAGCTACAGTCTACCGCGAGTACGGAGGGACATCGTGTGTGCTGAATTTTCAGGGAAGCTGGCTCCTGCTGGTCACGGGAGGAGGCCCTACCAGGGACAAACCTACCGTCACATTCGCGCCGTCTGCCGACCCCGATACAGTTACCCACGAACTGACCCTGCGCGTGCCAGACTGCCAGGCGGCTTATGAAACACTCAAGGCGCGCGGGGCTATATTCTTGACGCCGCCGGTAGACTGGGGCGGAGAGATTCGCTGCTTCTTCCGGGACCCGGATGGCCATCTTCTAGAGATCAGCCAGGCCGTCTCATCCCCCACATAGCCGTTCTCCAACAAGGCCATAGCAGGAGAGGGAAACGAACAATGCTTACCAGGCAGAAACTCCTCGAAGCTCAGCAGCGCGCGAACGAATAGCCTGCAACGCGCCGGCATCGTGCTGACCCCCGCGGAACGCGATGCTATCGAGGTAGCGGACTTTGGTCTGGGCGAACTGGAAACGACCGGCCTGCAACTGGTGGTTTACGTCAATACCGAGCGCGTGTGCGCGAAAGAACTCGTTCTTTTCCCGCGCCAGACCTGCCCGGAACACCGGCACCCGCCCATCGGGGAAACGCCGGGCAAGGAAGAGACCTTCCGTTGTCGCCAGGGTGTCGTTTATCTCTATGTCGATGGAGAGCGAACCGCGCACCCGCAGGCACGGCTGCCGCGAGGGCGCGAGCACGCCTACACGGCCTGGCACGAGATTGTGCTGCATCCAGGGGAGCAGCATACAATCCCGCCCGATACGCTGCACTGGTTCCAGGCCGGCGACGACGGGGCCATTGTCTCGGAATTCTCGACGCGCAGTCGCGACGAATACGATATTTTTACCGATCCCGGCATACGGCGGGCGACAGTTGTACAGTGAAGCGTGCACACTTATCCAGGCGCTCGCAGAAAGGAAGGGTCTTCTATGGCACGCGTAGTACATTTTGAGATCCACGCGGACGACCCCCAGCGGGCCGCAAATTTCTATCAACAGGTCTTTGGCTGGCAAGCCAACAAAACGACCCATCCGCCTCTTAGCCATTAAGGCCATTACATGACCTCATCACAAGTAGACAAAAAGTTTGAACAAGTCGTACACACGATAGATCCCTATGGCAGGCTGCTTCGCACCTGGAAGTTGAAGGGAGGAGTCTCAGCGCAGGTAACGGCGCTTGAAATCGAGCGACTCGATGGCCGCACGCAAAAACTGATCGTACGCCAGCATGGTGAGGCAGACCTCAAACGCAACCCACAGATAGCAGCAGACGAGTTCAAGCTCTTGCAGCTCCTGCACTCCGTTGGAGTGGCCGTGCCCAGGCCGTATCACCTCGATCAATCCGGCGAGATTTTCTCTAGGCCCTACGTCGTCATTGAATACATCGAAGGGCAGCCGGAATTCGCGCCCGCTCATTTACCCGATTTCATTCACCAGTTCGCCACGCACCTATGCAGGATTCACCAGATCGATGCCTCGAAGCTGGATCTGTTCTTTCTGCCTCAACAAGAACAGCTCTATACCGACAGGTTGAGAGCACGACCGGAAAACGTTGATGACTCACTTGACGAAGGGCGTATCCGGGATGCGCTGGAAACAGCCTGGCCTATCCCTCAATCCAATACTCCTGTGTTGCTGCATGGAGATTTCTGGCCGGGCAATCTCTTGTGGAGGGACGGAGAACTCGTGGCGATCATCGATTGGGAGGACGCGGCGGTAGGAGACCCACTCGCCGATGTCGCCAATAGTCGACTCGAGATGCTGTGGGCTTTCGGCATCGACGCCATGCAGAGCTTCACGCGGCAGTATCAGTCAATGACCACAATCGATTTCACCAACCTCCCGTACTGGGACCTGTGCGCCGCTTTGCGACCGGTTTCTAAACTCGCTCAATGGGGCCTTGACGAGGTCACCGAAAAAACCATGCGCGAAAGACATGGATGGTTTGTCGCCCAGGCATTTGAAGGCATGCCATTCTCTGCGAGAAGAACGCACAGGACCGGGAGCAAGTAATCCTCTCTTTACGACTGCTGGGCCTTGTTGTAAAGAGCGTACCAGGTATCATCGTAGTAGGGGGAGAACATATGCCCGTAGCGCAGACTGCTGGTGAAGTCGTTATGGCCGTTGACGTACCAGTTGCCGTTGATCTGAATGAACCAGGGGCCACCGCTGGAGCCACCGGTCAAATTGCACGGGATAGAGAGCACCGTGCCACCAAACAACTGCCAGGTGGTACCTGTTGCATTCTCGCAGGACTGCCTGGTCTGGCCATCGAAGGGATATCCGGCCGGGTAGCCATAGGCGTAGAAGGGTGTCCCGACCGGCTGATTATAGGCCCAACCGGCGCCGCCCACCACGTCGGTCAAGTTACCTTCGCTATTGGGTGCCATGATGGCCATGCCAAAGTCATGGTGCAAATCACCAGGGCGGGCGTCTATCCAATCGGAAGGGACCTCTAAATCGCGCGCGGCCCAGCAACCATGGGGCGTTGTGCCGTTTTCATACAGCGGACAGAAGATCAGGTTCTGCACCCAGCCGCCCTGCCAGTAGAGGCAGTGGCCAGCCGTGTCTACCACATTATGATTGAGGCTTGTGACGGCAGTACCCGAACAGGCCATGTTTTGACCCGAGGCGTTGGTAAAGAAAATTTTCCCGACGGTCGAGATGGGATAAGTAAGGCTCCCATCACGCGCGGGCTGTCCCTGCTGCTGGGCGGCCTTGCCCGCACTTGTGTCGGTGCTTACCTGCGTCGGAGCGGAAGCCTGGCCGATCTGCTCATCAGCATTGATGGCATCGCGCATGCTTGCCGCAGTCCAGTGCTGGACGACGGCGTTGGGGCTCGTCTCTACCGCGTGCTCGACGATCGATGCCGCGGGAGCCGGCTGCGGCGCGGTCAGGGCATGCACAAACCCGACCAGGTACACCAGGTAGACGCAGGCAAGCACGCAAAGAAAGATCCTGCCGGTGAGAGGATGGAGGATGAATCGATGCAGTTGTGGCATCATGCCCCTCTCTTTCCTCAAGCCTCGTCCGAGCGAGGGGGGCGCGCCGGGCGTCGTGGACGGCGTTTCCCTTGACCGGGCTTAGAGACGTGCGGCATTGGAGCGGGTATAGCATCGCGCATTTTGTCCGCCGTCCAATACTTGAGAGCCTGATCGGGCGAAGTCTCCACCTTGTGCTTCACGACCTTGAGCGAAGGTTTCGCGAAACGCTTCCAGGCGAACAGGTATACACCGGCAAGCAAGCCAAGAAGAATTGTGCCAACCACGGGCAGGTTGACGCGTCTGCGTTGTTGTAACATTATGGCTCTCTTTCAGAGAAAGTGATACATCGCATTTCCTCTACAGAGAGTATATCACAGCATTTCCTTACGATGTCACCCTCTTTGCCGCCTATACCGCCGGATCAGCGCGTTCGTCGAGCTATCGTGCTTCAGATCCGGCTCGGCCACGCTCGCGAGTTCGGGTATGATGCGGCTGGCCAGCACCTTGCCGAGTTCGACGCCCCACTGGTCGAACGAGTTAATGTGCCAGATGGTGCCCTGCACGAAGACCTTGTGCTCGTAGAGCGCGATTAGCCTGCCCAGCGTTTCGGGTGTCAGGCGTTCCGCCAGGATGGTGTTGGTCGGGTGGTTGCCCTCGAAGGTGCGGTGCGGCACCTGGAAGGCCGGCACCCCCTCCGCCGCGACCTCCTGCGCTGTTTTGCCGAAGGCCAGGGCCTCGGTCTGGGCAAAGAAGTTGGCCATCAGCAGATCGTGATGCATGCCAAGCGGGTTCAACGATTTGCTGAAACCGATGAAGTCGCAGGGGATGAGCTTGGTACCCTGGTGAATGAGCTGGTAGAACGCATGCTGTCCGTTGGTGCCCGGCTGGCCCCAGATGATCGGCCCGGTCTGGTAGTTCACTCGCCGGCCCTCCAGGTCAACGCTTTTGCCGTTGCTCTCCATGTCGAGCTGCTGCAAGTAGTTGGGCAGCCGTCCGAGATAGTGATCGTAGGGCAGAATGGCGACGGTCTGCGCCCCGAAGAAGTTGTTGTACCAGATGCCGATCAGCCCCAGCAGCACGGGCATATTGCGCTCGAATGGCGCCGTGCGAAAATGCTCGTCCATCGCGTGAAAACCAGCCAGCATTTCGTAGAAGTGCTGGGGACCGATGGCGATCATCAGGGAAAGCCCGATGGCGGAATCGTAGGAATAGCGGCCACCGACCCAGTCCCAGAACTCGAACATATTGGCGGTATCGATGCCGAATTTCTCCACTTCCTGCGTGTTGGTCGAGACGGCCACGAAGTGCTTCGCCACGGCATCTTCGCTGCCCAGCGCGTGCACGCACCACTGGCGGGCCGAGCGCGCGTTGGTGAGCGTTTCCTGCGTCGTGAAGGTCTTGGAGGACACTATGAAGAGCGTCTCCGCCGGATCGAGGTCGCGCGTGGCCTCAACAAACTCGTTGCTATCGACGTTGGAGACGAAACGCGCCGTCTGGTTACGGTCGCTGTAGAATTTCAGCGCCTCGTACGCCATGTAAGGGCCGAGATCGGAGCCGCCGATGCCGATATTGATAATGTTGCGGATGCGCTTGCCGGTATAGCCCGTCCACTCTCCACTGCGCACACGATTGGAGAAGTTCGCCATCTTTTCCAGCACTCTGTGAACTTCCGGCACGACGTTCTCGCCATCAACGACGATGGATTCGCCCTTCGGGGCGCGCAGGGCCACGTGCAGCACGGCACGCTTCTCGGTGACGTTGATCTTTTCTCCGCTGAACATGGCATCGATGCGCTGGCGCAGGCCCGAAGACTCGGCCAGTCGCAGCAGCAGGCGCAGCGTCTCATCCGTGACGCGGTTTTTCGAGTAGTCCAGGTAGAGACCGGCGGCTTCGAGCGCGAAACGCTCGCCGCGTTGGGCATCCTGGGCAAAAAGCTCACGCAGGTGGATACCGCGCATCCGCGCGTAATGCTCCTCGAGCGCCTTCCACTCGGGGCGCTGCGTAAGTGGTATCGGATTGGTTGCCTGTACTGACATGAGATCTATTCCTTCTTCTCGAGGTGCCCACCGAATTCGTAGCGCATCGCGGACATGAGCCTGTTCGCGAAATCAGCCTGGCCGCGCGAGGAGAAACGTTCGAACAGGGCCGAGCTGAGTACATGGACGGGGATGCCTTCGTCGATGGCTGCCGAGATCGTCCAGCGTCCTTCGCCCGAATCGGAGACGCGGCCCCCGAAGTTACTCATCTGCGGGTCCTGGAGCAGCGCGCTGGCCGTCAGATCGAGCAGCCATGAGCCGATCACGCTGCCACGCCGCCAGAGTTCGGCGACATCCGCCAGGTTGAGATCATACTGGTAATACTCTGGATGGTCCATCGGCGCGGTTTCCGCGTCAATTTCCTGCTGATGCTTGCCGATATTGGCCTTGTGCAGGATGTTCAAGCCCTCAGCATAGGCGGCCATAATGCCATATTCGATGCCGTTATGCACCATCTTGACGAAGTGACCGGCTCCCGTCGGCCCACAGTGCAAGTAGCCCTTCTCCGCCGTGCCACCCACCTTGTCGCGGCCAGGAGTGCGAGTCACAGCGCCAACGCCGGGAGCCAGTGTCTCGAAAATCGGCGAGAGACGCTCGACGACCTCCGTTTCGCCGCCAATCATCAGGCAGTAGCCGCGGTCAAGGCCCCAGATGCCGCCGCTCGTGCCGATGTCCAGGTAGTGGATGCCCTTCGGCTTCAATTCGGCGGCGCGCCGGATGTCATCATGATAATAAGAGTTGCCGCCGTCGATAATCGTATCGCCGGGCGATAGCAGCGGCACCAGCGTCGCGATGGTATCATCCACCGAGGCCGCGGGGACCATCAGCCAGATCGCCCTGGGCGTGTCAAGCTGTTTGACGAGATCGGGCAGCGAGGTCGTTCCGCTGGAAATTGCCCCTTCATCCAGGGCCGCCTTCACAGTGGTATCATGGCGCGCCGAACCTACTACCGTATGTCCGTTGCGCAGCAGGCGCTTCGCCATGTTCGCGCCCATGCGCCCAAGTCCGACCAGTCCAAGTTGCATTGTTCTATTCCTTTCCTTACTCCTGTACTGATATGCTGCTTTAAAAATATCACGTATAACTCGCTTATCAGCGATTAGTGTTGCCAACGTGTTGCGCGTTACACTGCCTTCATTATGCACCTGATAGTGAGACTGTCAACAGCGACGGGTGGTTATGCATGACGCGCGGGCAGCATCAGGCCGGCGATGACCAGTACTGCGCTGGCTGCCGCGACCGGCACAAATGCCAGGGCGGGCAGGCCGAAGAGGTCCCAGAGACCGCCACCGATGAATGGACCGATGAAGGCCGTGCTATAGCTGATTGAGAGCGTCGCACCCGCGAGACGCGCGACCCCGCCTGGACCGGCCAGCAGGGCGGGGAGCGCGAGGCCAAGCGTGAAGACGAGCGCGGAACTGGCGCCGAGCAGGGCCGCGCAGGGATATTCCAGGCCGGCCGGACCGAATATCCAGCCGAGGATAGCAACGAGGCAGATGATACCCGCCAGTACAAAGGGCCAGCGTTTGCCAGTGAGCCTCTGCGCGAAAAAGGTCACGCCAAGGCTGGCCGGCAGTTGCAGGGCGTTGAGCACGGTCAATGCCAGCGGCGTGAAGCTGTCGCGGTGAATGGCCTGGTTATAGGTGGCGATCCAGCTATTCATGCCAAAGTAGATCAGGCTGCCCGCCCCAAGCAAGAGTCCGAGGTGAATCGTCCTGACCGGCGTTTTCGCGCTCGAGGCTGGAGCCCGCGGAAATTGATCTCCTTCTTCTGGCTGTTCGATCAGTCCTATGCCTTCAGCCGCTTTCTTCATCTCCACTAACCGGGCCTGTTCCACGTGTGGCTCGGGCGGGGCGAGCCACAACCAGAAGGCCACCAGCACCAGTACAGGCAGCCCCCACAGAACGAAGGTTGCGCGCCAGGCATCGCTTCCCAGCAGCCAGAGCATCAGCGGCACCGTCGCACCAGCTCCCAGCGTTTCGCCCAGAATCAACCCATCCGTGAACAGGGCTGTCACGAATCCGATGCGCTCAGGATACCAGCGGCGAATTAGCACGGGCGCCGTAGTCTGCGCCAGGGCGATGCCGAAGCCGAGCACAATGGTGAAGAGGAACAGTGGCGGCGCGGCAGTCCACACTGTCCGCAACAGCGCGCCCGCTCCCAGCAAGACCAGACCGCACGTTACTGCGTTACGCGCGCCAATGCGCTCTATGAGCAGCCCCGACGACCAGGCCGAGCCGCCCATGATGAGCGTCGGCAGGGATGTCAGCAGACCGGTCGCGGTATAGGAAAGGTCCAGGTCACGCCGGATAAGAGGGAGGACAGGTGGCACAGCCAGGATGACCGAACGGATATTGATACCAACCAGTACGAGCAGCGCGCATACAACTGCGCCGCGCCACCCGCTCACGATACGTCCATCTGTCGTTGAGAATACCGGTGCTTTCAATAATGTAATCCAATCAAGCGATTGTAAGTAGCTTCATGTATCTTCCACATTATACACACGATTCGCGCTGCTCCCATTCTTCCTTGCGAATTTCCCACTTGAGCATGTTGCCGTCATGCGCTAAGCGGCGCATCCCCAGTTTCTCCAGTACCTTGATCGAGCCAGCGTTATCATCGAGGCATTCTGCGATAACGGCACGTATAGCGGGCTGTTGAAAAGCCCAGGTGATGAGACGGCGAGCCATTTCTGTCGCGTATCCCTGGTTGCGGTACGCGGGTATGACACTGTAGCCGATTTCTACGGCGCCAGCGGCATCTGGCCCGCCCTTGAACCCCATGTCGCCAATGACGATCCTGTCCTGTTTGTGAATAATGATCCCGTCCCAGACATTACCTGACGGGTCTTGCTCCATCAACTCGATAAAGAAGGGCAGGGCTTCTATGAGATCGGGTCCGGGCCAGTCGTCAGGGACTGTGGCTCCGATCAGGCGGGCAAGCGATAACCTGTTCTGGAGCGTGGCCTGTTTCAGCTCCAATGAATACGGCAGATAAAGCAGGCGATTTGTTTCAAGCTCTGGCATAATGTTCTCCTTTTATGCAACCTGCACCTGTAATACTATAGGGTAAATGTGCTATAGTTGGGGAAACATGTGGTTGGGTCGCCCCGGTAAATTTTCAATGAAGGAGTAACTTTCCTATGCCTACAACGCCAGAAGAGCCATTGACCACCCTCGAAGAAGCCACGATCAGCCAGTTGCAGGCTGCCATGACAGCGGGACAGGTGACGGCGCGGCAACTGGTCGATCGATATCTCGAGCGCATTGAAGCTATCGATCGCTCCGGGCCAATGCTCCGCTCGGTCATAGAGATCAACCCCGATTGCCACGACATCGCCAGAGCGCTTGACGAAGAGCGAGCCGCGCGCGGCATACGCGGGCCGCTGCACGGCATCCCGATGCTCGTCAAGGACAATATCGCCACCGACGATAGAATGCAGACGACGGGGGGATCGCTGGCCCTGGTTGGTTCGCGTGTGCCGCGCGACGCCTTCGTCGTGCAGCAACTGCGCCGCGCCGGGGCGATAATCCTGGGCAAGGCCAATTTGAGCGAGTGGGCCAACTTTCGCTCGGATCCCTCTTCGAGCGGGTGGAGCGGTCGTGGTGGGCAGACGCGCAACCCCTACGTGCTGGATCGCACCCCCTGCGGCTCCAGTTCGGGTTCTGGCGCTGCCATCGCCGCCGGCCTGGCAGCCGCCGCGCTTGGAACTGAAACCGACGGCTCTATTATCTGCCCTTCGGCTATTAACTCTCTGGTCGGCATCAAACCCACCGTCGGCCTCACCAGCCGCGCGGGTGTGATCCCCATCGCGCACAGCCAGGATACCGTAGGGCCGATGGCGCGCACGGTAGCAGACGCTGCCGCGCTCCTCGGAGCCATTACCGGCGTTGATGAGCGCGACCCGGCCACCGGTGCCAGCGCAGGGCGATATCACTCAGACTATACGAAATTTCTAGAGAAAGACGGGCTGCGGGGCGCGCGAATCGGCATCGCGCGCCAGGTCTATTTCGGCTACAGCGCGAAGGCTGATGCCATCGCCGTAGCCGCTATCGAGCGCATGCGCGAACTGGGCGCCGAGATCATCGACAACGCCGATATTCCGACCGCGAAGCAGATGTCCGAGTCAAAATCAGAATTGACCGTGCTGCTCCACGAATGCAAGGCCGACCTGAACGACTACCTCGCCGACCTGCTCGAATTGCCGGTGCGCACGCTCGCCGATGTAATCTCCTTTAACGATGCTCACGCCGAGCAGGAACTCCAGTATTTCGGACAGGAGCTGCTGCTGAAGGCCCAGGCAACGACTTCGCTAGATGATCCTGCCTATATCGAGGCGCTGGCGGAGAACCGCCGCCTCTCGCGCGAAGAGGGCATCGACGCGGTGATGGAGCAATACCGGCTCGACGCGCTGGTGATGCCCAGCACCGGCCCGGCATGGTGCATTGACCTCGTCAACGGCGATCACGGCACGGGAGGCAGTTCGCAAGCCGCGGCGCTGGCCGGCTACCCGGCCATCACCGTTCCGGCAGGCTATACCTTCGAGCTGCCCATCGGCATCACCTTCATAGGCCGCGCTTACAGCGAACCAACGCTGATTTGCCTGGCCTACGCCTTCGAACAGGGGACGAGAACACGCCACGCACCGAGATATTTAGCGACCAGCCCGTAGAGTACTACGAATGCGCGGCGATGAAGCCCAGCACGCGTTTCCACGCGTCGGCAGACGCTTCGGCGTACTCGGTGGCACGGCGGTCGAAGAAACTGTGGGGCGCGCCGGGGTAAATGACGATCTCGTGTTCGACGCCAGCTTTGTCCAGCGCCTTATCGAACGTCTCGATCTGCTCGCGTGTGATGGCCTGGTCGTCGCCGCCATAAAGACCGAGTACGGGATACTTGATATGCACAGCCTCTTCCAGCAACGGACCTTTCGCTCCGGCGAAGGCGCGGGTGAAGCCTGAATAGAAGCCGATCAGCCCCGCGAAGCTGAAGTCCTGCGTGCCGGAATAGAACGAGAGGGTGCCACCCATGCAGAAGCCCGTCGTAAAGGTCGCTCGCTGAGCGCCTTCGCCGGTGCGCAGGTAGGTCAGCGCCGCGTCCACGTCCGCGAAGAAGGTGGGCAGCGACATCTGCTGCACGTGGGGCCAGAATTCGAACGGCTCATCGCGCGAGGTGAGGCCAGCCGAGCGCCCGAAATAGTCGATGGCCAGAGCGGTGATGCCCACCTCTGCATAACGCAGCGCCAGTTCTTTATAAAAGCGGTGCAGGCCGCGCACATCGGGATAAATAATTACCTGGGCCTTCCCTGGACTGCCGGGATGCGCGATGTAGGCTGAAAACCGGTTGCCATCGCTGGCCGCCAGCACGACATCTTCGCCATGCGCACTACCGCCATTTCCCGGCGGTGACGGCGGGACTGCTTGATCATCATAACACATGAGTATTTTCTGCCTTTCTAAATGTCCAGTTTATTGCAATGGAACAGGCCACACTGTTTTCCATCATGTCACACACGATGGAGAGTTTGCAAAGCAATAGGATCATGAGCCTTTTGACTGCCTGCTACTTACATTACGGCAGGAGTTACTTATGCGAATGAATTGTGATTTGATGCTCTCTGTTAAACCGTCGTCATTACACGAGGCACGCGCGTTCCGCAATTCGGGCAAAACGCCACCTCGGGGGCCATCATCGTCCCGCAGTTGGGACATTTCTTCATAAGTTGTGGCTGAGCGACGGTGGCCTTATATCTGAGCCGCGCGCGGAACAACCAGAGCGAAACGCTCAGGACTGCCACGGCGAGGATGATGAGAATAGCGATTACCGTTCCATCCATTGGCTCTTCCCTCTTTTCTCTCTGGATAGCGTCAACTGATCGGTTCCCGGGGCCGGGATACACTGGTGCGCAGGAGCAGCCAGATGATCCAGAACACCAGGCCATAGATCAGCATACCAATCAGAGTTGTCCACTCAAAGACGTGCAAGGTTGACGCACCGAACGAGGGATCGTGCACAAGACCGCGAAACGGCGCGAGAAAGAAGCCGCTCAATCCATAGAGGAAGCTGGCAAAGGGATTCCCCGGGTCGGCTCCAAGCAGCCTCAACAGGAAACGCAGTCCGAAGAGTACTTCTAGAACGAGTAGCACCCACTTGAGGTAGTCGATGAACTTGGCTATCCCGTAAGTAACGGTAGTCGCTTTTTCCTGCTCGCGATAGGCCTGTGAAGCGCGTTGTTGCGGGGAGTTTACGTTCTGCTGATAAGGCGACGGCGCGTTTCCGGCATTTTGTCCATATGCGCCATCCGGCGCATAATACGGTGGGTCCTGCGGGGGCGGGGCCATTTGCGGACTTCTCTCAGTTGGCTGATTGTAAACGGGTTCATCCGGATACTGGTTTGGTTGCATTATGCTCTCCTTTTTATTGACTATTACCTACCCCTTTACACGATGTAGCCATTAGAAGAGATGCATTTCTGCTTATTTTCTGCTATACTTGCACACACATATATTCTTTTCTCTCTGGATTTACAGCGCTTCTCAGCGAAATGAAGGCCGCAGGCGATGAGCAAGTAAAATAAGCGTAGCCGGAAGAGGATAAGTAGGGATTAAATTGTATAATCATGCAAAAAGTGTTAATTTATGGCGAAAGGCAGCAATCGACACCGATGTCGCAGCATAGGAAAAATAGACAGAGACAACGCAACTCGGATGCCCGGCTTCCATTTAAAATCGTTGGATATACTATCCCCTGTGAACGCCATCCACAGCGCAATGAGGACACTTACCTCATCAATAAAGAAGGCGGGCTGATAGGGGTCTTTGATGGGGTAGGAGGAAGCGCCGCGGGTGAAATCGCGTCGCAAACGGCCAAACGCGCCGCGCTCGCAGCCTGGCACCTGGCAATGCAGAAGAAATATGGAAAGCCTCTCCCCACAGACCGCCTGATTAGCTGCGATTCCGCCGATTTCTGTAGTATCCTCCAGGGGGTAGTAGAGAGTGCTGATGAACGAGTGCGCACCGAGGGTGCACGTGTTGCCGGGACGGATGATCTTGCCACGACCGTCGCCATCGCCATGTTCTGCCAGAAGGCGAGCGCCAACGACTATGCAATGATCTATGCCCACGTTGGAGATAGTCGCGTCTACCTGCTTCCTGAACAAGGGCCGCTCAAGCGCCTGACGACCGATGACGGTCTGCTGGGTCGATTGGTCGAAAATCAGATGGTGACGGAAGAAGATGCGCGCCACATCGACCAGGCGATGCTCGCTGAAGATCTCACCGAGCTGGAATTTAGCTACTTCCGCCTGCGTGGGGGCATCACCCAGGCCCTGGGCGGACCCCTTCCTCCAACCATTCACCTCGCAGAGACGCCGATTGCCATTGGCGACCGCATCCTGCTCTGCACCGACGGCATCCACGATAACCTCACCGATGCCGAAATCGAGTCGATCCTGCGCACCACCTCGCGCGACGCAGTCGCTCGCGTGCTGGTGGAGCGATCGCTGCTGCGTTCGCGAGAAGACCGTGGTGTGACCATTCGCGCCAAGCCCGATGATATGAGCGCCGTTGTCGTAACGCGCCGGTTTTAGCGTTTACGACTGCTTTCCTGACAGTAGCGCGCGATCTATACGGAACACACCCATGTTCACCAGTGAAGGGCCAACATCGCCTAGCGCCTGAATCATAAGCCGGTGCGCGTCGCTCTCACCGATGATGGGCGCGCAGAAGTACTGGCAAATGGAGAAGAGCGCGGCAAATCCATCCAGCATTTCTCCGCGCGGAATGCGGTCGAAGTGGGTCGTGTCGGTGATTTGCAAATAGCCGGAGGGGGCGATATGGAGTGCGGCAAAGGCGGGAAAGGCAGCAGAGCAGTCGTCCAGCACGTCGCGCAGCACCGAAAGGGCCTCGATTGGCCCGACAAGATGCGCCACGGCCATCGATATGCGCCGGGTTCCTTCAACCAGCACACGCCACTCCTGGGGAGTTATCAACTGCTCCACCCCACGCGTGGCCACGACTCCACCATCTACTACGCGCGGAGCCTGGGGAACCGCCACGATACCGCGCCGCTGCCAGTCCAAGAGGAGTGTATCAAAAGAGCGTTCCTGCTCATCTCCAACCGTTCTATCACCAGGGGGAGTCCCGCGCACAAAGCGCACTGTGGCCCGCGTCCACTTTTGCAGATCGTTCAAGGTAGCAGCGGCATTGCCCCGGTTGCTGATGATATGCACGAGTTTTCCGCTATAAAAATAGAGGTGCGCCACACTGAGAGCCTCTTCATTGCGCAGCGTCAGGCGCCCGAACGCATGTGCTCGGCGGATAGCCGCGACAATCAGCGCCAGGTCGCGCAGGGTGCCTTGCCACGAAGTACGGTACGAATGAACCTGGCCCACAATAATTCACCGGCTCTCTGTAAGGGGATAACACGCCTCTCCATCATACAAAGAAGTTTCGCTCTGTGTCAAGTCTTCACACCTTGTGGAGTCGCTTCCCAGGCCGATTGCTTCAATGCCGAACGCACCAATTAGTACTGTTTTAGAAATGCGTGGCATCATGCAGGGGATAGGGCGCGCGCGTTTGCAGGGATTGACGCAGGGCCTGACCGCGCGTCTTCCGGGAGAGCCGATCGCCCTTCCAGAGGAGATCATCAATTATGAAGAGTATACCGGGGCCGCGCGTGCGCACCAGTGGCAGCGGTTCAACGAGGGCCTTCGGCAGTCGCTCGAGCGTGCCCTTTCAGATGAGCAGCGCAACCAGTTCAAACAGGCGTCGCAGCGCGGCACCAAGGCCGTGTAGCAATCACTCGTGTAACAGGTGCTTCGTCACGGTGTAAATCGTGCCTGAACCCATGAGAATCACCACATCACCGGAGCGAACCTCCCGGCGAAGCAGTCGCTCTACGTTGTCCAGGCTGCCTCCGAGCAGCACCCGTCCCTGCGTTTGTGCGAAACGCGGGCCTTGCGCTATGGCCGCAACCAGTTGCTGCGCGGAAACGAGGCCGGTGTCGCGTTCACGGCCAGGGTTGATATCGGTCATGATCACCATATCCGCGCCCTGGAACGCCTTTACGAAATCGTCGAAGAGCATCTTCGTGCGCGTAAACATATCTGGCTGGTAGATCAGCACCAGGCGGCGACCAGGGAAACGCTGGCGCGCCGCATCCAGCGTGAGCGAGATGGCGGTTGGATGATGGGCGTAATCATCGATCAGCACCACATCCCGGAGCGTTTCCCCGTCAAGCTCGAGCGGCCCCTGATGCCTGACCTCGAAACGCCGTTTGACGCCCTCGAAGTTTTCCAGCGTCCCGAGCGCGGAGTCATACGAGACACCCGCCGCATGCGCAGCCGCGAGAGCCGCCAGGGCGTTTTCCACGTTATAGATGCCGGGCAGGGAGTAGCGGAACTCACGCCCGGCCGGAAAGGCTTCAGCGTTATCCAGCCCTTGCACGCGGGCGCGGAAATGCGTCTCGCGAAGGACGGTATCTTCCCGCACATCGTAGGCGATGTAGTTCGCGGCCGATTCTTCGTTTGATGGATCTCTCCCCGCGCTTTCGACGGCATACGTTACAATCCGTCCAGGCCAGTCATGCAGGCGTTCGAGCAGCACGCGGCAGCCGGCATTGCTCGCGTTGATGACGACAGCAGGCGGGAAAGGCCAGTTGCCTTGCATATCCATGCGGCGAATAAGCCCCTCGAAGGCGTAGAGCATAGCCTCCAGGTCCGCGAAGAATTCGGGATGCTCGTATTCTATCGAGGTGACGACGGCGATACGCGCGTGAACATGCCAGAAATTGTGGTTGTATTCGTCGGCCTCGTTGACAAAATAGGGACTCTGGCCAAGCCGGAAGTTGCTGTCGAAACGCGGCACAACCGCGCCGACGAAGCACGATGGATCGAATCCGGCATCTTGCAGCATATAGGAAAGCAGCGTTGTAGTCGTCCCTTTGCCATGCACGCCGCTCACTGAAAGCGCGCAGCGACCGGCTGCCCACTTGCCCAGTAGCTCCTGCCAGGTCAGGCAGGGGATGCCGCGCTTCTGCGCCTCCACAAATTCGGGTGTATCGGGATCGAAGGTGGTCACGGCCGGCACGTAAATAAAGGCATCGACACCGTCAAGGTGGGATGCGCTGTGCCCGATCTGCACGGGGATGCCTTGCTTTTGCAGCGCCTTCGTCGTATACGATTCGCCCTTATCGCAGCCGGTCACCTGCGCCCCATAAATGCGCGCTATCTGCGCCATAGCAGACATGCCGCGCCCCCCGATGCCCAGGAAATGCAGGCGTTTGTGCTGGAGCTGCTCATAAGTCAGGTCGCTCATCTATCTATATAGTCCTTTCTGTTATCTATCTCCACGCTTTCACCTCTCATCAATACTAAACGAAGGAGAGCACTTGATGGTATGCAATCGCATTTCGACATTGCAACTCAGCACGTTTTGCGTTAGGATGCACTCAACAGGCGATAGCCGGAAATTATCCTCAGGAGGATAGAAATGGCTCAAGACCCATCGGATCTCAACCAGGATACGCTCAAAATAGGCAATAAGCCGCTAAAGATCGATACGCCAACAACTACACCCGCTACACAGGATACGTCTGACAATAAGCTGATCAACAAAGACGACTTCTTGCTGCATCAATATGACTCATTAAGAACGGAGATATTGCAGCGCGTTGCGACCAGGTACACGATCATCACGATCACGCTGACGGTATTTGGTGCGGCCTTCGTCATCCAAAATACGATTCTGCCGCTTCTCTTTCCCGTCCTGGCGCTCGTGATGTTGAATATCTACATCGCGAACGCGTATGGCACGCGCAAGGCGGCCGATTTCATCAGAGATGCGATCGAGACGCAGGTCACGGCAGATGGGAAACACGCGGTTGATCAAAGTGATCTCCACAATATTGGCTGGCAAACACACGAGGATTACAGCAAATCCGAAAAAATGTTGAGAAACAGGTATTCCGCGGGAAAAGCGATCTTTTTCGTGAGCAGCCTTGCCGCTTCAATAGCCGGGACACTTTTCAACAGCCAGGCCGCACCTGGTACAAAAGTGTGGCCTGGATTTATTGTTGCCTCATTTGTGATCTCTGCTTTGCTTGCGATACCTGTTTTTATCAATGACGGAGCCCTGGTAAAATTGTTTGAAGATAGGCCTTCTAACGAGGAACTCGCAAGGCGCGTTGAGAACAGATTGCCCCGGAGAAAGTGACTCGTGAGAAGGTACTATGCCAGCCGTTCGGGGTGCTTCTTCTTCCAGTAGCGCATATAGCCCTGCACGGTCATAGGATAGTTTGTGGCGATTTCGTAGCGATCCAGGACGCGCTCGTCCCCGCCCGCCGCTTGCAGCAGTTCTCCATTAGCATGTTCAATCAGCATGGGGATGATCTCAGCTTCTTGCCTGCCATCGTGCATGGCTGATAGTACGAAATCGCCCCAGGCGTAGAGCCGCGTGTGCAGCTCCGCGAGGTGCGGCCCGATATCGTGTATCGGGCCGAAGTGCCCGATGTAGAGCACCTCCGGGCGCAGGCCGTTCAGCACTTCGATGCTTGCCGACCAGGCTTCGAGATCGAGATCGGGCGGCGGCGTTGGGGGGCGCACGTAGTGTATGCCCGGCAGGCACGCCCCGGCCACGTCACCCACGAAGGCTTCGCCGGAATGCATGTCGAAGAATGTCACGTGATGGATGGCATGACCTGGCGTATAATGCACCTCCAGGCGCCGGCCTGCCACGCTTAGCACATCGCCTTGCTCGATCACGCGCAGCCGCTCCTGCGGTGTCGGCTCGATCTCGCCCCACAGCAGCTTCATACGGTCGCCGAAGATGCGCGACGCGCTGGCCACCACCTTTGTCGTGTCCAGCAGGTGCGGGGCACCCAGGCCATGAACGTACACATGCGCCTTCGGCATCAGCCGCACCAGCGTCCCGGCGTTACCCGCGTGATCGAGGTGAACATGCGTTGCCAGGATATGCGTCACATCCTGTGGATCGAAGCCCGCCTCGCGAATGGAGGCGAGCAGCGATTCCACCATACTGCCAGGCCCGGGGTCAACGATTGCCAGCTCATCGTTTCCCGCCAGCAGGTAGGAGCCTACAATCTCTTCTTCGCCAAGGAATGGATGCGAAATTTGCCAGAGGCCGGGTCTGAGGCGCGTTGCATTCGACAAGGCTTGCTCCCCTCTATACCGGTCCGGGACGGCTTGCCGCCGGGTCTTTCACATCTTTCTTCGCCGAGATGGCTTTTGCCTGGGTGAAGAGCAGCAGGTAATCGCGTCCACCGGCCTTTGAATCGGTGCCGGACATATTGAAGCCGCCGAAGGGGTGGACACCAACCATCGCGCCTGTGCTTTTGCGATTGAAGTACAGGTTACCGACGTGATACTCTTCGCTGGCGCGTTCGATGCGCTCTGGCACCTGTGAATAGAGTGATCCGGTCAGGCCATATTCGGTATCGTTGGCGATACGCAGCGCGTCGTCGAAATCCTTCGCTTTGATAAAGGCCAGCACCGGGCCGAAGATTTCCTCCTGGGCAACGCGTGCATGTGGGTCTACATCGGCGATGACGGTTGGCTCGATGAAGTAGCCGGGACCGCGATGGCCGCCGCCCGCAACCAGGCGGCCCTCGTGCTTGCCCACCTCGATGTAATCGGCGATTTTCTTCATGGCATTCTCGTCAACGACCGGCCCCATGTAGGTCTCCGGCTTCGTGACATCACCCAGCGAGAGATGCTTTGTCTTCTCGACGACCTTTTGCAGCACCTGGTCGTAGACTTGTTCGACGACGATGGCGCGCGAACCGGCGGAACACTTCTGCCCCTGGAAGCCGAATGCCGACGCCACGATAGCCGCTGCGGCATCATCCAGGTTTGCCGTCTCATCTACTACCACGGCGTCTTTCCCGCCCATCTCCAGGATGGTGCGTTTGATCCAGCGCTGCCCTTTGTGGGGTTTAGCGGCCAGTTCGTTGATGCGCAGTCCTACATCGCGCGAGCCGGTGAAGGCGATGAAACGCACCAGCGGGTGCTCGATCAGCGCGTCACCAATGGTGCCGCCAGAACCGGTCAGGAAATTCACGACGCCAGCCGGTAGTCCAACGTCTTCCAGGATGCGTACGAACTGCCACGCGATCATCGGGGATGTGCTGGCGGGTTTGAGTACGACTGTATTACCCGCGACGAAGGAGGCGCTGGTCATGCCGATCATGATCGCGCCGGGAAAGTTCCAGGGAGGGATGACAGCGCCCACGCCCAGAGGAACGTAGACCAGCCGGTTATCTTCGCCCTCGATGCGCGTAAGCGGCTGGTCTCCTGCCAGGCGCAGCATCTCGCGCGCGTAGAACTCCAGGAAATCGATGGCCTCAGCCGTATCCGCATCGGCCTCCACCCAGCTCTTCCCAACCTCGTAGATCATCCAGGCATTGTAATAAAAGCGGCGCTCCTTGAGCAGGTCGGCAGCCGCGAAGACATAGGCGGCGCGCTCTTCAGCAGGGACACGCTTCCAGCTTTCAAAAGCTGCCGCCGCTGCTTCCACCGCCTCGTCCGCCTGTTCGACGCTAGCGCGTGAAAAATAGCCGATAACCTGGTCAGGCTGAGACGGATTGATCGAGGCAAAGGTAGCATCGTTAAAGATCTTCTTGCCCCCGATCAACAGAGGATATTTTTGCCCAAGTTCGCTCTTCACCTGTTCAAGCGCTGCCTGCTGCGCCTGGCGGTTCTCTGCCTGGCTGAAATCCTTGAGCGGCTCATTCGTGAATGGTATCTGTGCGCGGACAGCCGCGCTCTCTATCGTTTTTGCCATGTAATTACACTCTCCTCGTGTGCTACAACTGCATTGTGCCTTCATTGTATCTCATAGCACGCATGAAACGGTAGGGGCGCGCGATGCCGGTGTTATCCAACTCACTTCCGCCAAATGCCTGGTCTAACTATGTATCCGTACATTTGCTCATAGCAGATATCTTGTAATCAGGATAAACTTGCAGTATAGTAATCCGAGCAATCATCCGGCTACGTGCATTTGACCGGTGAAATCGACAAAGCTGTATTATTGCTTGGCGACGGCTACTATCGGGCCGTAAAAAAGTCAGTCTTGCGTAGACTCACTTAAACGTCTATGAAGAAAGGAAACATCGTTATGAGTTGGAATCCGAATCAGGGTCAGGACCCCAATCAGCCGGGTTCGTACCCAAATCAACCCAGCCAGTATGGCAGTCCAACGCCGCCACCTGCGAACAATCCCTACGGTGGCCAGCAGGGGGGATATCAAGGCGGCTACCAGCCCCCCTACCAGCAGCCTCCCGTCTACGGACAGCAACAGTACGGCGGCTATCAGCAGCCATATGGCGCACCCATGGGTGGCGCAGCCGCGGCGGGCGCGCTTGGACCTACTTCTATGGGGATGCAGGCCAATGTTGAAGCTGGCCTGAGCTATGTCGCGGGATGGATCACCGGGCTGATCTTCTTTTTCGGTGAGAAGCAGAACCGTTTTGTGCGGTTCAATGCCATGCAATCGCTACTCCTTTACGCAGCCGTGACGGTGATCTATATCGTTCTCGTTGTGCTGGGCACAGCTTTAGCTTTTTCTTACCTCGGCATATTAATCCTCCTGGTAAGCTTGCTGAGCTGGCTGGTATGGATTGGGGCATTAGTCCTCTGGATCATCCTCATGATCAATGCCTTTCAGGGCAAGTACGTCAAGTTGCCGGTCATCGGTGACTATGCCGAGAAATACGCCAATCCTACAATGTAAAGACTGGCTTTGTCGGCTTTGTCGAGAAGAGAGAGAGGTGTAATATACTACGCCTCTCTCCTCTACTCTGCTCCCGCCTCATTTGCGCCCTCTTAAGAAAGGATAGCATCTTATGAATATGGATTTGCTCAAACAGGAGAGGAACCGGGGATATGTTATCGCAGGCATCGGTGGTATAGTGGGATTCATCGCCTTCTTTCTGCCGTACGTCACCGTTTCTGTCCTGGGTTATGGCGGCTCTGCTAGCGGAGCAAGTGGAGGATGGGTCTGGTTCGAGGAAATAGCAGCAATTGTCGTGATCATTGCCTCTGCAGTCCTCATTTTCAGGAACAACGCTTTTGGGCTAAGCAATATACCTTTCGAGAAGCAGGTGCTCTATGGCAGGTATGCCATACTTGGTGCTGGTGTGCTTGCTCTTCTGATCCACCTGATATTCGCCCTCGACTTCCACAACGTTATTGGCGATTATGCAGGATTACTCAATGGTATAAGCCTGGGCTTTGGTTTCTGGGTCTTCCTGTTGGCAGCAATCGCCATGGTCGTCGGTGGCGTACTGGCGCTGCGCTCCCCTATGCCGGCTGCCGGAGCTATGACATACCAACAGCCCTATCAGCAGTACCCACAGCAGCAAACCCAGTATCCGCCTTACCAGCAGCCTTATCAACAGCCTTACCAGCAGCCTTATCCACCGGCGGAGCAGCAGTCCCAGTATCCCCCCTACCAGGGCCAGTATCCCCAGCAGGCCTACCCGCCTCCGCCGCAGCAATACCCGCCGACGGAGATGTCACAGCAACCGCCGCAGGCCTACCCGCCGCAGCAACAGCAGGGCTACCCACAACAATATCCGCCAACAGAGCCGCCGCAGCAACAGCAGCCGCCACAGAACCCGCCGCAGCAGTCGCAGTGGTAAAGCCTATTGGCACTCCGGGACGATCATCGTCCCGGCGCCCTGGTCGGTGAACAATTCGCGCAGCAGCACGTGCGGCTCGCCGCCATCGACGATATGCACGCGCGAGACGACGGACAGAGCATCCAGGCAGGCGGTGACTTTGGGGATCATGCCGCCGCTGATGATGCCTTCATCGATGAGCCGCTTGGCCTCGGCCCTGGTTAGTTCTGAGATCAACGAGCCATCTTGACGGCAGATGCCGACGACGTTGCTCAGGAAAATGAGTTTCTCAGCTTTGAGCGCGCTCGCCAGTTGCGCCGCCACCAGGTCGGCGTTGATATTCAGGCACGAGCCGGCAGGTCCCTGGCCAAGCGGGGCGATAACGGGAATATAATCCTGAACGAGCAGTATCTGGACAAGCGATGCGTCAACCGATACGATCTCGCCTACATAGCCCAGGCGATCATTGATGATCTTTGCCTGGATCATGCTGCCATCGGTGCCACTCAATCCGATGACTCGTCCGCCCATTTGCGTAGCCATCAAAACCAGCTCGGAGTTGATCTGCCCCAGCAGCACCATGCGCACGATATCGAGCGTACTTTGATCGGTGACACGCAGGCCATTTTCAAATTGCGCCGGGACGTTGAGCTTCTCCAGCCAGGCATTGATGTACGGCCCGCCCCCGTGCACCAGCACAGGATAAGCTCCCAGGCTGCGCAGCCAGATGATGTCTTGCAGCACGCCGCGCTGGTGTTCCAGTGTGCTGCCACCCAGTTTGATAACCAGCGTTTTCCCTTTGAGGCATTCGATGTAGGGCTGGGCTTCGCTCAGCACTTCCGCGATCAGGTAATGGCTGTTGATAATGCTGCCCTCCGCAGTTCTCGAAATCGATATTGCCATTGCTTTCTTGCTCTCCTTCACTAGGGAAAGACTGCCATGCTCGGAACTCCCGCCGTTTCGGGAAGCCCAAACATGCGGTTGGCGTTCTGAATGGCCTGGCCGGATGCGCCTTTGACGAGATTATCCAGGCACGATACGACAATGAGCCTGCCGGTGCGTTTATCTATTGTTGGATAAATCAGACAGAGATTGCTTCCATAGGTCCACTTGGTATGCGGCGCCTCGTCCACTATGCGCGTGAAAGGCTCGCCCTCGTAGTATTGCTCGTACAGCGCACGCACCTCGCCGCCTGTCATCGTCTGAGTGCGCAGATCTGCGTAGCAGGTTGCCAGGACGCCGCGCGTCATCGGTACCAGATGAGGTACAAATGTTACACGCAGCCTGCCATCAACGGAGTTGTCGCCAGCACCGGCACTAATACTGACCGCGGCCAGCTCCTGGGTGATCTCGGGCAAATGGCGATGGCCCTCCAGTCCATAGGCGCTGACATCCTCGTCCGCCTCGGAAAAGTGCGTTCCTAACGTCGGACTGCGCCCCGCGCCACTGATGCCAGTTTTGGAGTCGATGATGATATCGGGCCCAATGATGCCCGCCGACAGCGCGGGTATCAGGGCGAGGATGGCTGCCGTCGCGTGGCAGCCCGGATTGGCGACCAGTTCGGCTTGCTCGATCCGCTCCCGGTAGCGCTCGCACAGTCCGTAGACCGCCGTTTCAAGCAGCGCGGGCGCGGGATGGGTATGCCTGTACCACTCCTCGTAGACGGCAGCGTCACGCAGGCGGAAGTCAGCCGAGAGGTCTATTACCTTCGTGCCGACCTGTAAGAGCTTCAACGCCGCCTCCGCCGCAGCCGCGTGGGGCAGGCAAAGAAAGGCCAGATCGGTAGCGACAGCCTCTTCAGCCAGGATAAGCGAGGCGAGCGCCGGGGCGCTGCCTCGTAGCTGGGGGAAGACTTCGCCCAGGCGTTTGCCGGCCGCGCTGCGCCCTGTGACGCAGGTCACGCGGAATTCGGGATGGTACGCGAGCATTCGCAGCAATTCCAACCCGGTATAGCTGGTAACATTGACGATGGATACCGTAACCATCTCGCATCTTCTCACTTTTACGCTGTACAAATGGCATATCGGAAAAGCATATAGGTTCTCTTATTCCGACCGACAACGCCGCTGCGCGGCTAGACTTCGTCTCAGTCAGTCGGAAAAGCATAGGTTCTCTTATTCCGACCGACAACGCCGCTGCGCGGCTAGACTTCGTCTCAGTCAGTCGGAAAAGCATAGGTTCTCTTATTCCGACCGACAACGCCGCTGCGCGGCTAGACTTCGTCTCAGTCAGTCGGAAAAGCATAAAAAAACGCTCTCCATCCCAATCTCCAATGAGAAAGGGACGAGAGCGATCTGTGTGCAGCGTTAGAGAACTACACGTACTCCCGTGGTACCACCCTGCTTGTCTTTCGATCTCGCTGCCCGCTTATTGCCCGGCGAGAAGCACCTTCGGCGGTGACACCCGGCCTACGACAGTGTAGTATAGGTGAAAAGACCTCTTAATTCCGGTTCGTGTGCTGCATGGGAACCATCCACCTCCCCTACTTGCCTCACACATGTCACCATGCGCAGCTTTCTTCGGGGAGCCGCTCGCGAGGCGGTTCTGAGGGCGCGTCTCCTTCCGGCCTTGCACCATGCGCCGGATCGCTGTTGGTCGCCACACTCATACTTCTTCGGTCGTCGCGGGTCAGCCTGTATGCATTTGTCGTAATAACAGTACCATCAGGAGCCTGAAATGTCAACCGTGGATTCTTACGTACGTAGCTTTCATGGGGCAAGCTACGATACATTGTGCTTGTCTGATCGTTTAGAATAGAGATCAAGCAATAAAAGGCCTTGTCAGGAGAACCAGTAGCGAATGGCAAAAGAATCTGTGGAAAACCAGCCCGAATCGACAAGCGATGTAGAAGCAATCCCGCGCGTCTCCGGTGGATTGATCGAGCAAAATGAACTGACGCTGCCAATTGAAGAGGATATTACAGATCAAAAGGGGCGCGAGGAGCAAAGCAAACAGCCTGTAGCGAGCGAACGCAAGCAGATCGCGAAATCGGCATCGCTGGTCATGCTGGGCAACCTGGGCAGCAGTGTGCTGGGAATGGTGCGCCAGATCGTGGTCACCGCTTTGGGCCCAGGCATAGCCGGGCCATTCAATGCCTCGCTGCTGCCGGCTCGCACCTTCAACGATTTCCTGGTCAACGGCTCGGTCAGCGGGGCGTTGATCCCCACCTTCAACGATTATGCCGCACCCGAGAAGCGCGACGATCTGCGCCGCATAGTATTCACTATCGTGAATCTGATCCTGCTGGTGACGTTCGCGGTGGCTATCCTGTACTTGCTGATCTCGCCGCATTTCATTGATCTGCTGGTAACCGGCTTTCAGGGCCAACAGAAGCAATTGACGCTGGAATATTCCCAGGTCGTCATCTTCTCCCTGCTGGCGCTTGGTCCTTTTGCCGTCCTGCTCGCCGCGCTCTTCGCTCTGAAAGAGTTCGGCTGGCCGGCCTTCGCGACGGGCGCGTATCACGTAGGCATCATCCTGGGCGCGATTGCAGGGGCGATGCTTGGAGCACGCTCTTTTGGATACCTTGGGCTCGCGGTGGGCGTGCTCGCCGGTGCGGCTGGCGAGATCGCACTACTGATGCCGGGCATTCGCAACCAGCGACTATACTACATGTTCGTGCTCGACCTGAAGCATCCCGCGCTGCGGCGCATCGTCAAGCTGTACGGCCCGGTGGCGTTCAGCTTCCTGGTGACGATGGGGCTGGTCTTCTTCGACCAACACCTGGCCTCGCTCACGCACGATTCCGGCTCATCGGGTGCGGCCAACACAACGGCCCTCAACGCGGCCACGACGCTCATCCAGTTCCCGGTAGGGCTGGTGGCCGCCGCGCTCTCCTTCGCCGTGCTGCCGACACTCACAGAGCATGCTCGCAACGGCGATACCGAGCGTTTCAAGCAGACACTGCTGCTCGGCTTCCGAGTTGGCCTGCTGCTGATGATCCCCGCGGCTGTCGGCCTGATCGTGCTGCGCGAGCCGATCGTCGACCTGCTCTTCCGCCATCACAACTACTCGGCGCAGGATGCTGCCCGCACCGCGCTGGCCCTACAAAACTACGCCTACCAGTTGCCGTTCGTGGCCATGGATCAACTGCTGATCGCCGCCTTCTACGCGCGCAAGAACACGCTCATCCCTGTGGCAGTGGGCATCGTGAGCATCGCTGGATACCTGGCGGTAGCGCTGCCCTTTTACACGACAATCGGCATGCCGGCTCTGGCCTTCGCCAACACCGTACAGAACACTTCGCACGCCCTCATCCTGCTGGTGCTGCTGCGCATGGCCATCGGCACCATCCGTGTGCGCGAGACCATCCCCACCATCCTCAAGATCGTGCTGGCCGCGGCAGTCATGACCGCAGTCGCCGCCGGCTTGCTCTGGCTGCTGGGGCATGTCGCGCTCTTCTCGCTCAGCAGGCTGCTGGGCGATCTGCTAACCGTCGTTGTCGTAGGTGGTGTCGCGAGTGCGGTCTACCTCGGCGGCGTGCTGCTGCTGCGCGTGGAAGAGGTGGCGCTGGTCAGGAACGCGCTGATGGCGAAGTTGGGGAGGAAGTAAAGCGGGTTTGTACTCAAACCTCTCTTGCGGTTTCTTCAAATTCTACGTCGGTATATATTTCCGCAAAAGAAAGGTCCAGACCTAAGCTACTTAGCATGATTTCGTCGCTATTTTCAAAAGCTTCGTAAATCCATTTGTTATTTTCTTTGTGATAGATTTCTATTTTAAGCGATTGTGAGTCCACCAACATATATTCTTCGATAGTGGGATGGGCCCGATAATTTTTGAGTTTCCAGGTTCTGTCTGTAAGCTCTGTGGTTGGAGAAAGTACCTCGACGACCAAGCGTGGAGATCGAATCGCTTGAACAGTTCCCCGGTCGCGTGGATCACAGGTAACGATTACATCAGGATGGAAATAGCGTGTCTCAGAAATGTAAACCTTCATGTCGGAACTATAGACGCGACACTTACTCCCTCGGAGAAGGTTCCAGAGGATTCTTTGGATATTTGATTTGATGGTATCATGATTGGCAGTTCCACCTGCCATGGCATAAACGGAACCATCAATGTACTCGTAGCGTGTGTCAGGATCATTTTCTTCGAGCTGAAAATATTCTTCAACCGTCATTGTTTGCTGGCGCTGCATGGCCATGCCTCTCTTGTACCTCTCATTCCATTTATGATGTGTTGCTCCGGGTGCCTTGCTAGATTAGCACTATTATATCACAGCACCGCTCAAGGTCGAGGCATTTTCAATTCCTCCACTACCCTGCGCAGCTCTCTCGCCACCTCATAGAACGCCTCATCTCGATTGTTCCACGTCGCGATGGGTTTGCCATTTCTGGGCAGCCCCAGGAGATTGCCGAAAGGCGTATCTCGCCATTCACAAGGGCGTAAGATAATCGGAACAATGCGAGCGGTTCCTGCTTTGTGCCGCTCCATAGCACGTGCCATCTCCATCTCATAAAGAGCATTTGAAGCCAGGAAGGAATTGCTGACCAGCAATATAATGATGTTTGCGATGTCCAGATGTTTTTGAATCTCCACATCCTTTTCTTGATCGGCTGTGATGTCCTTATAACTCCAGCTTTCAATAAGATTGTTTCTACGCAGCATAACGACAGCATCATCAAATTCTTCCTTGAGTGTCTCATCTTTTAGAGAATAGGAAACAAACACCTTGAGCTTGTCGGGAACAGTCGGCCCAGGCAGCCATTTCAGTTGCAGTTTCTGCCGTTGTTCCTGGGTCAAGGCATCAGACCAGCGTTTATCTCGTGTGTGAAACATCCGCTGCGCTTCTTCCAGCTCTGGAAATTCCCTGAATATCACGCGTGTAAGCAATCCTTTGCCACCCAACAGGCTGGAACGGTCGAGGGTAGTCTGGACGATCCCGCAAACGCTGCCGGTTTCTTTATTCAGAAGGGGCGATCCGCTCATGCCTGGGCGCACCTGCCCCACCTTGAACTTGACGAGTTCATTTTGCGGGCCCGCCCAGCCATCACACGCAAAGGTTGCCGACGCACCTCCCGGTTCTGTGTCGGCATATCCGTAACTGTACAGATCGCTAAATGGCTCGGCGCTGCCGGCTAGCAGAACGCAAGGATTATTGGAGATATCTACTTTCAGCAAGGCAATGTCAGGGTACAAAGCATCACGAGAGGCATAGGTTGCCCCCAGGTATGGCTGACCCTGCCAGATAACCTGGATGGAGGCTCCACTTTTTTGCGCGGATTGGATGACATGTGCGCAGGTAAGAACCAGACCGGGCGCAACGAAGAATCCACTTCCCTGCGAATTACCCACCGTGACGCGCACAGAGCACATCGTGACCAGCTCGTAGATTGATTGTACCATCAGGAGATTCCCCCTCCTCTACGAATCGGATGCAGCGCTTATCTCGCCCCATTCCAGCGTTATTTTCAAGCTGGCCGTCCCCGTTCCCTTGACGAGCAGGGCGGTCAATTGCCCGGACTCGAGGCCGATCTCCAGCCCAAACTCCACGCTGGCGGCGCCGGGCTTTACCTTTTTGAGCGTAGTGACGACCGAATCCGCTATACCCTCAATAGCGTCCGTGACGTTTTTAAATGACGGAAGACCTTGCGCAGCGACTCTTTCTTCGCCGCCCAGCATCACAGTTTCAATATGCAGGGTCGCACCATTGCTCAGCACAGCTTTAATATTCTCTGTACGTCCCTCATCGTCTCCCATAGACGCCTCCTACTCACTGTAAGGCTCACGTTCGCGCGAACAGGTCGTTTTCTCCTTCGATATCGGGGCCGACTCGCGTGGCGGCCAGTTGGAAATATTCGTAGGAGCGCCACTTGCGCTGGATATCCCTGGGTATCTTCGCCATAGGATTATCCGGATTTATCTGCGTGCGGTGCATACTCCACGAGCGGTTTTTGGTCTCAAGCCAGGGTTCGACGTTGAGGCGCACGCTGATTAGCTCGTCGGCAAGGCCAAGCTTCTCGGGGTCGAGCTTGCTAAAGGGCCCCTTGTAGTCCTCGGCCTGCATCCACTCACCCATTTGACGCAGGAAGCTGCGCGAGAAACCTGAATAGTACAGCTTTGAGACCATGTGGGCGGATCCATGTTCTGGATATTGAACGGCATCCGCCGCCGCGTAGAAGGCGCTGGTGGTGTGCCGGTAAATAGCGATATGGTCGGGATGCCTGTAGCCACCGGTTTCATCGAATGTGACCATCACTTGCGGGCGAAACTCGCGAATGATGGCGACCAGCTTCCCGACGGCATCGGCGGCGCTGGTCTGCGCAAAAGCACGCGGATCGTTATTTTCCGGGGTTCCGTCCATCCCGGAGTCGCGGAACCCCAGGAACCATAGATGTTTCACGCCAATCACTTCTGCCGCCGCGCGCATCTCGCCCTCGCGCACCTGCCCCAGGTTCTCCGGCGTCGCCAGCGCCGGATCAGAAATTTCGCCGACTTCGCCGCGCGTCGCATAGACCAGTCCGGATTCGACGTCGAGCGTGTTATAATGCAAAATAGCGCCGGTGAGGCCACCTTCATCGTCAGGATGGGCATAGACTCCCAGAAGTCGTTTCGTTGACATAGGTATTCCTGTTCTTTCTCAACTGCTCTCAAATGATGAGCATCCTTGCTGTAGACGTACTGTAACATCCACGCCGATGGGCTGTCAAATAGCGCTTCTCGAAGGGCGACCCTCAGCGCGTAATTACACTTATCCTTTAGGAATAGATTGATATTTTAGAGGAATACTCTATCTTTTCTGCGAGATTTGTGCTACAGTAGTCGTAGGGACGCGATTCATCGCGTCCTCCTCGCCGGCCAATTCGTGGCACCTACCAGGACGCGATTCATCGCGTCCCTACGAAATTTTGTACTCATGTTAGAATAGAGGAAAGCGTTGACGCAGAAGGGAGAAGCGTTTGGCACGGTTAGTTTTAGATAAAGAATTACAGGAGCTGGATCAGCAAATTCAGCGACTGGGGACGCTGGTAGATGAGGCGCTAGAAATGGCCCTGGAAGCATTGGGAACCGGTGACCTGGCGAAATCGGGTATGGTGATCGAGGGTGATACGATCATCGATAGCCTGCGTGCGGCTGTCGAAGAACACACGATTCGTCTTTTGACATTGCAGCAGCCTTTGGGTGGGCGTGACCTGCGATTCCTCACTTCTGCACTCTCTATCGCGGGTGATCTGGAGCGTACAGGCGATGGTGCGGAGGGCATCGCACAGATCATACTGCGCATGGCACCGCTGCGCGGGAATGACTCACAAGAAGAGATCAAGCTGCCTGCGCGGGAGAGTGCAACCGGCACGGACGAGATCAGCGAGACTTCGATCCTGCACAGCATGCTCGAACTTGGCAAGGAAGCACGGCGCGTCTTGCAGGGGACGATGGATGCCTTCGCGCGCCGGGATGCAAAAGCGGCGCGCTATATCTGGGAAGAAGACGACGTGGTCGATGTGCGCTACCACCTGGTACGCCATGACTTGATGACCCTGCTGGAAGGTGCGCGAGCGATACCTGCCCTGCAAATCGACTCGCGCATCCTGCAGCGCGCCACCTACCTGCTATGGATCGCGCATAAACTCGAGCGGGTCGGAGATCACTGTTCCAACATCTGTGAGCGTATAGTCTTCATTGTTGAAGGCGAGAGGAATATCAGGCACTCTCAGGAGGTGTAGAGCGAGCGAGAGAAGGCGACTGCGCAACCTTTGGAGCGCAGTCGCCTTTCTGGCCTATCCGTGCAGGATTTTCTGCTTTTCCGCCTCGAATTCGTCGTTCGTCAACATACCGGAATCGCGCAAATGTCCGAGTAGTTTGAGCTGAGCAAGTGTTTCGTTACCCGCTCCGGCTGCCGGTGCTTGCTGATAAGGTGCTGCCGGCTGTGCCTGGTATTGTGGCTGTGGCGCCTGGTATTGCGGCGCCTGATACTGCGGCTGTGGTTGGTACTGAGGTGGCTGATATTGCGGTGTTTGATACTGCTGTTGCTGAGCAGATCTATTTCCCAACATGTAGCCTATTCCCCCTGCCGCAAGGTCTCCTAGCAATGAACCACCACCAAAGCCCCCCATACCCAATCCCCCCATGCCCATGCCCATGCCTAATCCGCCCATCAGTAACGGAAAGCCGCGCCTTCGCATATATCCCCCACCCCAGTAAGGTCCTCTCCTGTACATTGTATTGCTCCTTCTTGAATTTACTCACCTAGCTCTTCTGTGTATGTTCCTGAGCCGCCAGTTCAGCTTCTAGTTTCTCCACCGCTCCCTGCGGCACCAATCCGCCGGCGCGGAGTGTTCCGCCAGCCCTTTCTATCCCCTGCGCCAACCTTGACACCCACATATGCTCCAACAGCACAATCACCGCCGAGGTGTCTGGGGCAATCGCCTGGGTCAGCAGCGCAATATCCTCCGGCGTGAATAAACCCATCAGGTCTTCTTTCAAGGGGTCAAAAGCCGCCAGTTCTTCGTCGTTCAGATCATGCACTTCCAGAACGGTAATTGTGCCACTGGCATCTTTCCTGACGAAGAAGAGATCTACCACCCGCATGAGATTGCTCTGCTGGATCGCATTTAATTCCGGCACAATCTCTTTCGAGAATTGATGACCTTTGCTCTCGATCACCATGAATTCAAGTGGGCCGATGGCCATGTTCCTACTCCTTTGTCTCTTGTGAGGGATATTCTCCCAAAGAGATGTCTATTTTTTCATCCTACTCATATCACGGTCACACGCTATGAGTAGAGACACCAGTATGCATCATCACTAAGTATTTACGAATGAAGACAGGCTATTGTTGCCGGATTGCTTGCCAGAACAGATTAGCCAGTTGCACATACCCGGCGGCACTGGGATGGAACCCGTCGCCACTGATATATTCTGGATGCGATGTTAGCTCGCCGCCATGGCTGAAGAGGTCAAGCAGCGTCACCCCATACTGCGCTGCCTTTTGCGCGATACCCTTATTCCACTGTTGGATAGCGGCGAGCATCTGCGAGCGCTGAGCGCTGGTCTGGTTAGCGAAAACCGGCAGGCGTGTCAGGTCCGGTATGTCAGCCATAACTATACGGGCGCGAGTTCGCGAATGCAATTGCGAGAGCAATGTGTCCAGGTCTTGCAAATAGTCCTGGTAGGTGACGCCGCCAACAAAGTCGTTGACGACCAGCCAGACAGTAATCAGGTCAGGCGAGCTGGAGAGCGCCAGCGGCAACTCCTCGCCCAGCGCCTCGTGCAGGCGGATGCCACTGACGCCGAGGTTCAGCAGGTGCGACCCTTTGGAGAGACGAGCCGCGATCAGAGGTACGTAGCCCTGCGACCCGGGAGCGTCGCTGCCAACGCCCACCGCATCTGATGCGCCCAGCGCGACGTAAGTCACCGGCCTCGTGAGGATGCCTGCCGGCTGCGTCGGCTGCGCTGGCCGCGCTGTTTTCGTCGGCTGAATTACAACGGTTGTCGTCTGCTGTGACCCCGTATGTGAGCCTGTGATGATCTTTTGAGGATTACCAGTAGCAGTTGCGCAGCTCGCAAGCAAGAATATGATAAGCAGGGCCATTATACCCGGCAATTGACGGCGTGTGATCGATATCGAGCAATGGATCAAGAAACTTTCTCCTCGGTCGTAGGGACGCGATTTCGAATTATCCCCGCGTAATCATCTCCAGCTTGCCGGTCTCGATATCGATAACCAGCCCATGCACCGGGATTTTAGGCAGAAAGGGACTATTGCGAATAACATTGACCACTTCTAGCACATTGATATGCACATCGCTAAACGCCCCGAGCCATTCCATGAGGCCCTGCATGTTCCCCAGGCCCTCGCGCTGGATGAGTCGCTCCGGGTCTATGCCTAGCTCACGCATGGCATCGGTCAGCGCGGTCGGGTTGGCATGCGCCAGGCCACACTGCGTATGACCGATGACGGCCACTTCGCGCACACCCAGCAGGTAGATGCCGCCGGCGAGAGAGCGGATCAGGTCGCTTGAAGCGCCCTCGCGTTCCGGCTGAGAGATGGTTGCGCCGGCGGTGCGCAGTTCCAGTACATCGCCGCGTTCCAGGCCGAGGGCTTGCTCGAACATCTGCACCAGCCGGCAATCCATGCAGGTGACTAGAGCCATTTGCTTGCGAGGAGCATGCCCGATGATGGGCAGCCGCTTTTGACGATAGAATTGATCGTTATGTGCTAGAATCTCATCTATTACCATTGAATATCCTTCCTATGCATTATAGTATTTTGCGTTCATCAAATCATAGCATGTAACTGAGGAGGTTTTCAACAAGATAGCAATGTGATACCATCTAAAACACAAACAGCGAGGTGGTTGTAACTACAGGGAGAAGTATATGGTGCTAGCGAATCATCCGCCCCTGCCGCTCTCCTATCGCACCGAACTGGTTCGACCGCTGCTGGCGAACTTACGTGCGGGGGAATGTTGTTCGGTTATTGGCGTAGGGGGCACAGGGAAATCGAATCTGACGCGTTTTCTACAGCGCCGGGACGTGCAGCAAGCCTACTGGAATGATGAGCTGACCTGGGTGGTAGGGATAGACTCGAATGGCCTTATCTTTGATGAACTCAAACCTGAATATGTTGCCGCCGCCCTGATGATCGACCGGGTGATTAACGAAGCCGAGAACCGGAACCACTCCTCTGAATTCTTGACGTGGGCGTATGACGTACGCAATCGCCTCGATGCCAATCCAGGCAGCCACCTGGCGCTGCGCTCCCTTCAAGATATGTGCAGGCGCCTCTGCGAGAAGGAGCATCTCCAGCTTGTATTCCTCTTCGACCAGTTCGATGATCTCTGGCAAAAGCTGGATGCGCGGTTTTTCCTCAGCCTGCGAAGTATTCGCGACCAGTTTAAGTACCAGGTGGTATACCTCGTAATGACGCGCGACCGTCTTCAGCGCATGCGACCGGATACTTCCGAGGTTGAATCGTTCTGGGAACTATTTTCGTCGCATACCTATGGTCTGAAGCCCTACACGCAAAAAGATGCCCTGGTCATGTTAGAGCGGCTTGCCGCCCGCGCGCAGGCGAACATGGAAGATACAGAGGATGAAATGGTGGAGTTAAGCGGGGGACATTCCGGACTGCTGCGGGCCATCTTCTGGGCATCGTATGATGCTGAGCGTAAGTCGCTCAGCCCGAACGCGCTGCTGCGCATTGCCGCGATTAGCGAAGAATGCCGCAAGATCTGGATTGCGCTTTCAACCGAAGAACAGGCGCTTTGCCGCATTATCGCCGGAGGTTCGCCTTTGCACGCTCCCGACCAGGAAGTATTGGATGAATTGCTCCTCAAAGGTCTCGTTCACCACGACCAGAGCTCTTTTACACTGTTTTCCCCTGTTTTCGCCACATACGTTCGCCGGAAGATCGAAGGCACTATCTCAGGCATCGTGGTAGATATTCCGCTGCGGCAGGTACGGCTTGATGGCCAGCCGCTGCACCAATCGCTGACTCCTCTTGAATTCAAGCTGATCGAATACCTGGCGCTGCACGCCGGCATGGTGTGTAAACGCGAAGATTTGATGCAAGCGCTCTACAGCGAAGATTCACTCGATAGAAACGATCAACGCCTCGATGCCATCCTGGCGCGCCTGCGCAGGGCTTTAGGAGAGAGCGCTCAAAATTCCCGCTACCTGATCACCCATCGAGGAGGCGGCATTCAGTTGATCCAGGGCGGGGTTGTTCAACCGGTATCGTGATGGTCGCACGACGAAGGACACCCGCCAGGGGCCGCCCTCCGCTTCCGCCCTACCCCTGTCCCTACAAGTCTCGTATTGGAATGAAGGACACCCGCCAGGGGCCGCCCTCCGCTTCCACCCTACCCCTGTCCCTACAAGTCTCGTATCCGTTTACTCGCCCTGGCCGGCGGAATAGCCGGGCTTGCCGTCGAAGTTGTAGAGGTTTTCGATCTTGATGAAGTCGAAGCCGGCTTCGTCGATGCGCGCGAGCAGTTTGGTGATCTGGGAATGCGTGATGGTCCCTTTGTCGCGCGCCATGAAGCGGCAGCGCCAGTGGTCGGTGCAGAAGGTTTCAGGCATGCCACCAGGCCAGACCTTCGCGCCACGATTGGTAATCATCATCAGTTCCAGGCCGTTGCTACTCACTTGCTTGAAGGTCTCGCCGAGTTGCTCGGCGGAGCCGCTGTGCCAGTCCAGGAAGACATCGACGCCTACCAGCGTTTTCTGCTCCCTGGGATGCTCAATCATGACCAGTTCGTAGGATTCATGCTGGGGAGCAGCGGTATAGGCGACGGCTTTGAGCGTTTCCGGGGCCATACCCAGGCGTTCGATGACGGCATCGGAGAATTCGCGCGTGCCGACCTTCTCCTTGCTGGTCTCCGGGTGGTAGATATCATAGGTGTGAATGCCGTCTTCGATGGTGCGCATCCAGGCATTGTGGACGAGCGTGGCGACATCTGGCTGATCGATGTGTACGAGCATCATGACGGCGGCAAGCAGCAGGCCTGACGGGTTGGCGAGATTCTGGCCCGCGCGCCGGGGAGCGGAGCCGTGAATGGCCTCGAACATAGCGAAGTGTTCGCCGATGTTGGCCGAACCTGCCAGGCCGACGGAGCCTGCCACCTGGGCCGCTACGTCGGAGAGGATGTCGCCGTAGAGGTTGGGCAGCACGATCACGTCGAAGGCCTCCGGCGTATCGGCCAGTTTCGCCGAGCCAATGTCCACGATCCAGGCTTCGTTTTCGATATCGGGATAGTCGTTCGCGATCTCGTTGAAGACCCTGTGGAACAGGCCGTCGGTCATCTTCATGATGTTGTCCTTCATGAAGCAGGTGACTTTCTTGCGGTTGTGGCTGCGCGCGTACTCGAACGCGTAGCGCACGATCTTTTCGCTGCCGGGCCGGCTGATGAGCTTGAGACTCTCCACCATGTCGTGGGTCTGCCGATACTCGATGCCCGTGTACAGGTCTTCCTCGTTTTCGCGGATGATGACCACATCCATTGTGGGGTGCTTGGTCTCAACAAAGGGATAGTAGGAGACACAGGGGCGCACGTTGGCGTACAGGCCGAAGGTGGTGCGAGTGGTGACGTTCAGGCTCTTATAGCCTCCACCCTGCGGGGTCGTGATGGGCGCCTTGAGAAAGACTTTTGTGCGGCGCAGCGATTCCCATGCGCTCGGCTCGATGCCCGCGCTGATACCGCGCAGGTAAACTTTTTCGCCTACTTCGATTACTTCGGGTTCAATGCGGGCGCCCGACGCCGTGATTATACGCAAGGTAGCATCCATGATTTCTGGGCCGATGCCATCCCCGTACGCAACTGTAATTGGAACATTGTCTGCCATGTCAGTACCTTTCGGAGCGATTTCACCTGAGTTAAAACGTGAAAATACAGCCTCAGTTTAGCATAGGGAGACAGGAGGTACAAGAGAGGCCAGGTCTCCACAATATATACGTTTTCCTTAAAATCTGGTATAGTTGCAGCAAAGAAAGCGCCCTGAATTTAACTTGAGAAGGTACTTCCGTTGAGCAGTAATGAACGTAAAGCCAGGCCCGAGTCTGACAACTCACAAGACGCGAACCTGGCAGTCTTGCCAGGCTACCTGGGAGAAACTCCACCGCTAGAGAAACTGCCGGAAAGCGTGGGGCATACAGGGCGTGTGGCAGGTGGGGAACGTACCTGGGTTGATCGAGTGGAACAGCTTGCGCGAGCGGCTGATACTTTGCAACGGGCGCGGGTGATCGCCATCGATGCCGAATTTGCCCAGACACGCCCTCGTGCTCAGTCGGACCCGGCTGTCAGCGGGCCGCGGCTGGCGCTTCTACAACTGGCGATTGCCGGGCAGTGCTTCGTGATCGACGCGCTGCGCGTGCACGATCTCACCGCGATGAGTATGGTCGTAGGGAATCCCGCGATTACCATCCTGTTGCACGGAGCGGGGGCAGACCTGCGCGTGATGGCCGAGCGCGGTCTGGCCGTGGCGCATTATATCGACCTCGAAGCTGCCAGCCGGTCGTTTTTCGGGCAGCACGAATCCTCGCTGGCGGCCATGCTGATGCGCGCCTTCGGAGTGCGGCTGGATAAGAGCCTGCAGCGCACGGACTGGACGCGCCGTCCGTTGCCCTCGGCGATGATCGCCTATGCTGCACGCGACGCCGAAATGACGCTGGCCCTCTACGATTGGCTGCAGCGCCATTATGCCCCGATCCTGAGCCTGCACGACAGCGCGAATCTCCAGGTGCCGGTGGCCGCGTGGATTGAGCCGTACTTGCGCGGGCACGCTCCTGTTTCGCCCGAATTAGCGGTCTCCCTGGCGATTCAGGCAGGAACGATTGCCGGTCAGGAACAGGTGCTGCGCGACTGCGAGGCGGCCTTAGCCAGCCTGATTCATCCCATGCAGCGCAACCGCCTGCTGCGTTTGATAACCGACCTGGGATTAACGTCACTGGCATCGGCTATCGAGCCGCTTTTGCGAGCTCCAACCTCTGATGAGCGCGCCGGCGCTATTCGCGCCCTTGGACGGCTCGATGGTGAGCGCTACAAAGATGCCATCCGTCCACTCCTGCAAGACCCGGTGCATGACGTGCGCAAGGCCGCGCAGACGGCTCTGCAAGTAAACGGGCCAAAGGAGCCGAGGACCGGCCGGCCGGCCGTGGTGAGACGCGCGGACGGCGCGCGTAGCTGGATAATTGGCGAGGCCCAGGATGAGGAGGCCGGCGCGAGTGACACGGATGATTGGAAGGCACGCCTCCGCTCGCTCATGGGTGAATAGTCTGGCTTGCGCTTGCCACAACCAGGGTGTATACTTGGCAGCGTATCAAATAAAGAACAGGTGGGTACACCTTGTGCGAATGATATGGCAAGGCACATATTGATACCCAATGTTGAGGAGTGATTGACGCATGAAAGTTATTCTTTTACAAGATGTCGATAATCTTGGGAAGGCTGGCGACCTGAAAGAGGTGGCCAATGGGTATGCGCGTAACTATTTGCTGCCGCGCAGGCTGGCCGCGGGCGCAACCCCTTCACTGCTGGCGAACCACCAGCAGCGTATCGCGGCAGAGAAGCGCAGGATTGAGAAGCAGGCCGAGGCTGAACGACAGCAGGCCGAGCGCTTGAGCAATGTGAACCTGACATTCAAGGCGCGCGTTGGCAAGCAGGGTCGCCTCTACGGCTCGATTACCAGCCAGGATATCGCAGTAGGCCTGCGCGAAGGTGAGGGCATCGTCATCGACCGGCGCTCCATTGTGCTGCCCGATCCTATCCGGGCGCTTGGAATGTACCAGGTGCCGGTAAAGGTCGCATCGAAGCTCGAGCCGAAAATTACAGTGAACGTGATCGACGAGGCTGCGGAGGAGAGCAGCGTGCCGGCTGAAAGCGCGGCTACAGAGTAACGCGGAGATCAAGTAGGATTAACGGGCGGCAGCCGCGCATCCCGTCCCGGCGCGGAACAGGCTGACCGGCCCTTCAAAGGGGATGCTATGCCTCGCTGGCTGTACTACCTGCTCATCATGGCCATCGTTGCGCCCATCATCCAGATTGTCTGGGGTTCGCAGCTCGAACTGGCCGTGTTTATCACCTCAGCTATCGCTTTGATTCCACTGGCCGGGCTTATCGGTCGTGCCACCGAGGACCTGGAGTACTACGTCGGCCCCGTTGCCGGTGGGCTGCTCAACGCCACCTTTGGCAACGCGCCCGAAATCATTATCGGCATATTCGCCATACGCGCCGGGCTGATCTCGGTCGTGAAGGCATCTATCGCGGGGTCGGTCATCAGCAACGCCCTGCTGGTGCTTGGCTCAGCGCTCGCGCTCGGCGGCTGGCGCTGGGGCAGGCAATACTACGACGCGCATGACGCCGGAGAATTCACCGCCATGATGGTGCTGGCGGTGGCTGGCCTGCTCATTCCAACAGCGGGATCGCTGGCGATTGGCAACGCCGGACGGGTGCAGACGGTCAGCGTAGCGATTTCTGCGCTGCTGTTGATCGTCTACGTGTTGTACCTGGCGCTGCATATCTTTCACGTGCGGTCTGTGCGCCGCAACCCGAAACAAACCGGCAAAGCAGCAGCTATCACAGCCCGCGTGAGCATGGAAGAAGAGGAGAGCGAGGAAGAAGCTGTATCCGGGGGTGTAAATCCACGCAGGATTGCCTCGGAAAAGCCGCCCAACCCCTGGATTATTGGCCTGATGCTGCTGGTGGCGACCATCGGCACAGCATGGAACAGCGAGCTGCTGGTCGGCGCAATCGAACCTGTCATCCGACTGCTCGGCTGGTCTCCGATTTTCATCGGCCTGGTCATCATCCCCATCGTCGGCAACGCCGCCGAGCATTCCAGCGCGATCTACATTGCCATTCGTGACCGCGTCGACCTGAGCGTAGCGATCGCGGCAGGCTCGTCGATACAGGTAGCGACCTTCGTCGCGCCCCTGCTGGTGCTGATCAGCCTCTTCTTCGCCACGCCGCTCAACCTGGTCTTCCAGCCACTCGAATTGATCGTGATGGCCCTGGCCACCGTGCTGTTCGCCTTCATCAGTCTGGACGGGGAGTCCACCTGGCTGGCAGGAGTGCAGCTCGTGGCGATTTATATCATGGCCTGCGTGGTCTTTTTCTTCGTGCCCGGGTAATTAGACTTTTCGCCTCTCCTCAAAAAATATGACAGTAGATGGCAGGAAATCCTGTGTATCCTCCTCTATAGGCAATAAATTAGAGGAGAATCACGTGATGAAGTACGGACTCGTGCTGCCGCTATCAGGCATCGATGGTGATATCGAACAACTGGTTGAATATGCGCGCATTGCTGAGGAGGAGGGCTGGGAAGGGATCTTCCTGGAAGATTACATCGTTTACTGGAGCGCGCAGGGCCTGACCTACGATCCCTGGCTGGCGCTGACGGCTATAGCGCTGCGCACGCAGCGGGCGCGCCTGGGAATGACCGTAACGCCCCTGCCATCCCGGCTCCCCTGGAAGCTCGCCCGCGAAGCCATCACGCTGGATCATCTCTCTCACGGTCGCTTGATTCTCGGCTTCGGCCTGGGTGACGCGCAGGACATGCACTTCGGAGAGGTAGCCAACGTCAAGCAGCGCGCCGAGATGCTCGACGAGGGCTTGGATATCCTGGCAGGCTTGATGAGCGGGCAGCCTTTCAGTTACCAGGGCAAGCATTACACGGTAAATGAGATCACTTTCTCGCCGCGACCGGTCCAGGCACCGCGAATTCCCATCTGGCTCGGCGGCTTCTGGCCCCATAAAGCTCCTGCACTGCGCGCGGCTCGCTGGGACGGCTTCTGCCCGGCTAAAGTACCCGATGAACATGGAGACGGTTACATCAAGCCGGATGATATACGCGCGATCAAGACCTTCATAGAAGGACACCGTTCAAGCGCTGCCCCTTTCGATATTGCTGCCGGGGGGAACAGTCCCGGCGACGACCCGGCAAAGGCGCGGGCGCACGTCGAGCCATATAGTGAAGCTGGCGCTACATGGTGGATCGAATTCGTGCTGCCTTCCCCTGGAGAGGCAGAACAGGCGCTGACGCGCATCAAACAGGGTCCGCCCGTCTTCTGAAACCACTGGCGCCAGCGTTCTTCATCACCGTGATTCCTTAGACCGGCATTTCATGTCGGCGACGGGGATCTTCGGTAGGAGATCCGACGCCAGCAAGCCCGCATGGCCTAATTCGGCGCTGACCAGCCCGGCGGCCTCGGTGTGCAGGTAGACGGCGGCGCTGGCGGCGTCGAATGGCGCCACTTTTTGCGCGAGCAGCCCGGCGACCATACCGGCCAGCACATCGCCTGTGCCGGCGGTAGCCAGCGCGGGATTGGCCTGCCAGTTGATGCGCGTGAGCCCGCCGGGCGCGGTGATGATCGTGCAGGCCCCCTTGAGAATAAGCGTCACCTGCCATTCGTCGGCCTTCTCGCGAGCAAGCGGCAGGCGGTCTAACTCGCCGCCGGATACCTTGATGCCGCCACAGAGCCGGCCCATCTCGCCCGGGTGCGGTGTAATGACGGTTTCCGGCGGGATCAGCGTCCACCAGCGTTCCAGCGCCGAAAGATTGTTGAGCCCGTCCGCGTCGATGACAAGACGGGGACGTTGTTGCTCGGGCATGGAGCGCACCTGTTCCAGCACCTGCAGAATGACCTCACGGGTGTGAGCGGATTGTCCCAGGCCGGGACCGATGAGCAAGGCACGGTACCCCTCCAGGCTCTCGACCAGCGTAGAAGACCGGTTATAACTCTCTGCCTGCTCCCCAGGGAGCAGGACAAAAGTAGCCTCGTGCAAGGCGCCGGCATAGATGGGAAGCATCTGCTCCGTGACGGCCAGCGTGACCAGGCCAGCGCCCACACGCAAGGCCGCGCTGCCGGCGAGATACGCGGAACCGGGAAAAGGAGGAGAGCCACAGAAGAGCATCACCTTGCCGAAGGTCCCCTTGTTACTATCGAGCGGGCGGGGAGGCAGCAATTGCTTCACCAGTTTGCCGGTCAGCATCTCGCTCTGTAACCCCTGCTCCAATGCCGGCGGGAAGCCGATGTCGCCGACGTACAGTTCGCCGATATAGCTGCGAGCGGGGAAGAAGAAGAAGCCTTGTTTGGGGCAGGCGAGTGTAATCGTGAGATCGGCGGGAAATCGTTCCCGGGTCAACTTCCCCGGTATCGGCATTCACCCCGGTAGGCAGATCAACCGCGACAATGCGCACAGCATCGCGGCTCTCACGCTCCTGCTTCGCGCGCGCGAGCAGGTCACGCATACTGTCGGGGAGTGGACGAGATCGCCCGGTTCCGAGCAGGGCATCGATTATGTAGTCGGCGTGCGAGAAGGCCTCTTCGAGTTTCGCAGCCGTCTCCTGCTCCGGCACGTCCTGCTCGCCGGCCGTCAGATGTTGTTCCTTCCAGTGGAAGTAACTGACTATCCCTCCCCACTTTTGCAGGTTACGGCCCATCACCATACCATCACCCCCGTTATTGCCCGGGCCGACCAGGATCAGGAACTCGCGCTCCTTGAGCGTATGCTGGCGGCTGATGTGGTGCGTCAGAATCTCGGCGGCACTCATCCCGGCGTGTTCCATCAGTATAGAAGATGTTAAGCCATACTCGCTCTCCGCTTTTCTTTCGAGCTGGCGCATTTCGTCAACTGTTACAATATGCATCGCTTCGTTCTCTCCTGTTTGGTTGCCTGAATACATACTTCATTGTAATGCGAAATTGGGCGCGTGAGAAGAGCAGGTTTGACAACAACAGGAACTACTTTCGGCCGGGAATGAAAAATGAGGCAGCGAGAGGGGGATATCGCTGCCTCATTGTGGGAAGGAGATAGAGAATGAACCATTCAGGAAACGTGGTCTGGCTCTGGTAGTGGTGGCGATGATCGTCATTTGCTCGGAACGCCGCTCGACAGCCGGTCAACCCGGAGCCGGGCTACAACAGGTCAACCCCGGAGCAGCGCTCAACAGAGCAACTTGGCACCCTGACGACCACCCCGCACCACCACTACGAGTATACACCCGCCCACTTTATTTCCCCTTACGCGCCGCTTTACGCGAAATTTGAGTTGGCTATTCCCACGCCACTTTGCGTAAGCGCGCACCGGGCTGCTACACAACGAAAGGGTAATCTCCATAGAGAAGACTATCGATAAATCTTACATAAGACAATGAGACCCCGATCTCCCTTGACTGTCCTCTTCCTCTTGTGTTACGGTATACTAGACTGACCGGTCAGTTTATAAAAGTGAGAAGTAAGCGTATGTCACCACGTCCAGATGTAAGTGTAACACGAAAAAATCAGATACTGGACGCTGCCATGGCCGTGTTCGCGCGGTTGGGGTTTCACGAGGCCCGCATGGATGATATCGTGCAGGCGTCAGGATTGAGCAAGGGCGCGCTGTACTGGTACTTCAAGAGCAAGGAAGATATCATCATGGCCATCTCGCAGCGGCTCTTCACCACCGACATCGAGCAACTTGAAGGGATGCTCACGGCGGAAGGAACGGTGAGCGACCGGCTGTTGCACCTGATGAGGAGCCGGGCGCAGGGCTTGCTAGAGATGTCCGAGGTAGTAACAATTCTGTTTGAATTCTACGCCGCGGCCGTTCACCAGAGCGAGGTGCGGCAGCTCATCAAAAGCTATTTCCAGAATTTCCACGAATTGCTGGTGGCACTGATACAGCAGGGTATCGACCGGGGGGAGTTCCGGCCCATCAACGCTGTAGAGGCGGCCACCGCGCTGGATTCGTTGTTCGAGGGCCTGGTGGTGCGCTGGTTGATCGATCCGGAGTCCGTGCAGTGGGACACGCTAAGCGATAGCGCGGTAATGATGTTTCTTGACGGGTTGAAAAAATAAGGGGTGTAAACACATGCAAATAAAGGAGAAAACGCGGGAGCCGCAAACACAGGCGCCGGCGCGCCGTTCGCTCGGCGAGGCGCACGGGCTGTACCGCATCGGTATCGCCTATGGCCGCCAGGTGTATCGCCTGCGCTGGTTCATCATCGCTGCGTGGGTGGTAATCCTGGGCGCGAGCATTCCTTTCACGTTGAAGGTCGGCGACGCGCTGCACGGGGGCGGCTATAGCTATGAAAACAGCAAATCGGCGAAGGTGGACACTATCATCTCTACTACACTGAAACAGCCACCGTCCCAGTTTCTGGTGGTTTTTCAATCCGCTTCAACGCCTGTCAACGATCCAACTTACCGGGGGGAGGTGAATGCCTTCATCAACCGCGCGCGCGCCTATCCGCACGTCACCGGCATCCAGCAGAGCGGCGCCGGGCTGGACGGGCATACGACCTACGTCACGGTCTCGCTCAGCACCCCGGAAGAATACATGTCGAAGCATGTCGCCGATTTTCGCGCCATCCTTCCATCCGGCAGCGCGGCCAGTCCCGCGCACGTCTACCTGAGCGGCGGGCCTGCCATTGATGCCGCTTTCAGCCATATCACCGAATCGGATGTCCAACAAGCCGAACTCGCGGCTTTACCGATTGCGCTGGTCGTGCTGCTGATCGTCTTCGGTACATTGGTGGCGGCTACCATGCCGCTGCTCCTGGCGGTGCTGGCCGTTCCGGTAGCGCTGGCGGTCATCTACGCCATCGCGCTGCATGTCAGTATGAGCATCTTTGTGCTGAACACTTCCTCGATTATCGGGCTGGGCATCTCGATAGACTACAGCCTCTTCATGCTGCGGCGCTTCCGCGATGAACTGGCGAGCAGCGGCAGCGTTCCCGACGCCGTCGGCAACACTATCGCCACATCCGGCGAGGCGATCCTGTTCAGCGGTTTGATCGTGATGATCGGCTTCTCAGGTCTGCTGCTGATCGGTATCCCGTTCATGACCTCGATTGGCATAGGCGGCGCGGTCGTCGTGGCCGTCGCGGTGCTGGCCGCGCTGACCCTGTTGCCCGCGCTGCTCGGCGTGCTTGGCCCGCGTGTCAACGCTCTGCGCATCCCGCTCATCGGGCGCTTCACAGCCCCGCACGCGCATAGACAGGTCAGCGAGGGCAACGCGCCGGAACGCAGGGGATTCTGGCAACGCTGGGCGGAGGGGGTGATGCGCCGTCCTGTGCTGGTGATCCTGGCTGTGACAGCCATACTGATCGGCCTGGGCTGGCCGATCTTCTCGATCGAGTTGGGCACGCCCTCCGTTACATCCCTGCCAACAAGCGACGAGTCGCGGCAGGGCATCGATATCGTGAACGCGCAGTTCCCCGATACCAGGATCGATCCTGTCTATATCATCGCGCAAGCGCCTGGCGGTTCCAGTATACTGACTTCCCCTACCGGCCTGGCAAAGCTCGATAACCTGTCGAAGTGGATCGCCAGGCAGTCGCACGTGACCGGCGTGATCAGCCTGACCCAACTTCCCGCCACGCCTGGCAGGCCGACCCTATCGGAGCAGCAACTGGCGGCGCTCTACAGCAGTGGAGCATACGAGCAAATCCCGCCCTGGCACAGTTGGTCACTTCGACCACGAGCGAGAATACGACGCTCATCACCGTGATGACGAATGCGAAGCTCGACAGCAGCGACGGGAACGCGCTGATCAACAACCTGCGCGCGGGCGATACACAGGCAGGTCAGGGCCTTAGCGTGCTGGTGGGAGGCTCGCAGGCTTCCGACCTGGATTTCAATGGCTACCTGTACGGCAATTTCCCGCGCAGCATCATCTTCATCCTGGTAGCGACCTACCTGCTGCTGCTGCTGATGTTCCGCTCGGTATTCCTGCCGCTGAAGGCCATTCTGATGAATGCGCTCTCGGTGGCGGCCTGCTACGGCCTGCTGGTCTTCGTCTTCCAGTGGGGCCACTTCAGCAACATCCTTGGCTTTACCTCCAACGGCTTCCTGGACAGCACCAACCCGATCCTGCTGTTCTGCATCCTGTTCGGCCTCTCGATGGACTACGAGGTCTTCCTGCTGAGCCGCATCCACGAGGAATGGCTGCGCACGCACAATAACCGCTACGCCGTCGCGCGCGGCCTCGAGAAGACGGGCGGCGTGATCACCAACGCGGCCCTGCTCTTCGTGATCGTGACAGGCGCCTTCACCTTCACCTCGCTCCTGATCACGAAGGAGATCGGGCTGGGCATGAGCATCGCCGTCCTGCTGGACGCGACGATCATTCGCACGCTGCTCGTCCCCGCCACGATGCGCCTGCTCGGCCGCTGGAACTGGTGGCTGCCGGGCAGGCCGCTGCCGCCGCGACAGGAAGCAGCAAAAATGTAAAAAGCATACAAGTGGACCTTGCGGGCGCGAGGGGCGAGTGGGCCTGGCACCCGCGAGGGGCGCCACTACATTTCATTTATCGTTTGAACCTTGTCTCTTCCTGATGCTGGTTGTGAAGTGGCTGGTACGCAGGGTGTGGGTTGGTCATGATTTTTCCCGCTTGTCTTTGCTACTGAGGCGCTGGCTGGAAGGTATCCAAAAATTGGGGCTTCCCACAAGTTAAAAACGCACCCCTGCCAGTCCAGATGAGAAGCGGCTTCAGGCCTATGTCACCGCTCAACAGGAACACCTTGCCAATCTAAACCCCTTTAATCGTGGGTGATAATTCGAATAAAGAAATGGCCGTTGGGACGCGCCATCTTTCATATTCTTTTACAGCAGGGCAACCGCAAGATAACGATGCTCGTTTGTGACGAAGCCTCGCCCGTCGACGTTGTTGGCTAGAATACGGTTGAGAACATCAGCACTTTTAAGCGCTTCATTACCGGCCAGATCAGCATGAAGCATATCAAGAGCGTTGAGCCAGAACACCAGTGACTCAATATCTTGCACGACGTATTCAACGTTGTACTCCCTGAAGTCTACACAATGCAATCCGTTTGCTTCTACCATTGCTTTGGTAATGACAGAGCCTCCAACTGACTTACCGAGCGCTTCCTTGATATTCCGCATGTTCATCTCACCAACTTGTTGGGTGATAAAGTATGCACCCGGCAGTAAATGACTCTTAATAGCTTCTAAGTCGAACGGGGCATGTCGGTTAATAATGACGTTGAAGCGCCGGTTCAACCCAGCAAGTTTTTCGTCCAAAGTCATAAACGTCACATTGGCGATCCCCTCGGCATTCCGTTGAGCAACCTTTACCATTTCCTCGTCAATGTCGATGCCGACACCGCTTCTGAAATATAGCGCAAGGGAAATAAACCGTTCGCCTCCACCAGTACCGATATCCAGTACATCGTCGTCTGGATGCAGGTACTTCTTTACTTCCTCTACATAGTCCCATGGGACTGGCTCGCGTACAGCATTCATGCGCGAGAAATCCCACCCTAATCGAGGTTCAACGTGCTGTAGTATGTCGTCAAGTTCAGCCTGGGTATAGGAAGTTTTCATGCAGGTAGTCTAGCATAGAATGGACAAGGCGGGTTCAAGCCGATTGATCGCGTACTGCAACCAGTTCAGGATTTTGCTGTAACCACTCGTTGATGAGATCAGGAGCGAGGGCCAACGCTTCCTGTAAAGGAGCGGCAGCTTTCTCTCGCTGCTTCTGCTGCGCGTAAAAGCTGGCCAGTTTGTAGAGGAACCATCCTTTCACCCAGGCTGGCACATCGGTCTGAACAACTCGGTTGGTGCACTGCTCACGGACCTGGATTGCCCGTGGCAGGTCATGGCGGTCGAGATAATACTGGATGAGATGCTCTTGAAGGTGCTCATAGCCATTGCCGAAGAAGGCTACATACAGTGGTCTCCCCTCGGTAATGGCGCTGAAGCGGTGGGAGTCCATCAGATCGGCTTCGCTGAGGCGATCAGCCAACTGGATGAGCTCAGCGTACACCTGCTCAAAGGTGGCGTGAATCTCTGACCAGGGGCGAAGTTGGTGTTGCGCAAACACCCGAGCGTTCATCTGGTCAACGTTCGCTTCGCGCGGCGGCACCTCCTGCTGCTGGAGAATGGCGGTCACCTTCTCGATGAGGTTCTGATGAAGACAGAAGGTCATATGCGCCAGGTGATCTTTGGCCGACCAGAGTCGCGGCGTCCCAATGGCAGCGCGTTCAGTCTCGTCGAGAGCCTGCACAAACATTGTTGAAGCTCGATGGCCCTGTTGCAAAAGGTCGAGGATGATGGTCTTCACAGGCTGTGTGGTCACGGATATCCCCTTTCATCGTTCGCATTGATTCATGCTCTGGTGAGAGCATATCACGAAACCTGAGCGGCTTGTCCACCAGGATACTTGGGGTAGTGCTGTAAGGTAGATGTAGACGACTGGGGGGCCACTACGCTTGTCCAGACATGCTGAGATGGGATACAATGCAGGGCGAAACGTTACCCCGCGAGGTAAAGGAAGGAAGATGAAAGCATTGAAGTGGTCCCAGGTGCATGCCTGGCATGTGTTGCAACACGGACTTTTTCCGCGATTGAACTCGCGCAATGTCGTTGAGGCGGTGAGGCGCACCGGTGGGATACAAGCACAGGTGATGTCGGCGGCCGAGCTGGCGCTGTGTACGCGCGTGGAAGGACTCTCCCCCCAGGATGTCCGGTCGGCTCTCTGGCAAGATCGCACTCTGATCAAGACCTGGGCGATGCGAGGCACAATACACTTGCTCTCCGCTCAAGAGCTTCCTCTGTATGTCGCGGCGCGTGACTGGCAGGTGACTCCTGCCTGGTCCAACTATTTCGCCGCGTTCGGCCTGACGACTGCGGCGCATCAGGAAGCCTTTCTCTCAGCTATTCCACACGTATTGGAGCAGGGACCACTGACGCGCCAACAACTTGCTGACGCGGCCGCGAAGCACACGGGGATGGCTCAAGTCCGCGACTTCATTCTCTCGGAAAGCTGGGGGTCTCCCTTGAAACCAGCGGCCTATCGCGGTGAGCTCTGTTTCGGGCCAGGTCAGGGGCAAAATGTCACCTTCGTCAACCCGAAAACGTGGCTTGGCACCTGGCAATCCAGCGAGCCAGAGCAGGCGCTTAAGCACATGGCCCGGCGGTATTTGCAGACGTATGGCCCGGCTACCCCGAAAGATTTTGCTATGTGGTGGGGAGGAGGAGGACAAATCACCAAGGCGAAAAAACTCTTTGCATCCATGAGCCATGAATTGGAGGAAGTCGAGGTAGAGGGCTGGCGGGCATTCGCTCTGGGCTCGACGCTTGAGCCACTGCAACGCCTGGAAGTGTCGGAGTCACTGCACTTGCTCCCCTTATTTGATGCCTATACGATCGGGATACCGCGCGATCTCGAGCCAGTGCTCTCCCAAGCCCACAAAAGTAAGGTCTTTCGCCCTCAAGGATGGATCTCTGCGGTCGTCCTGATCAACGGTTCGGTACAAGGAGTCTGGCGCTCGACCACCCGGCGCTCGCAAACCATGGTCAAGCTTCACCTGTTCTGCTCGCCCAGCGCCTTGATCCGAAAATGGATTGAAGCCGAAGTGGAGCGACTTAGTGACTTTTTCAAGACGAAAGTCTTCCTGGAATATGAGCCTGCTTCTATTTAGAACAAGTGTTGTTGAGTAATGTTCACGAGCAGTGCAAAGAAGACACATCGCTTCCGGGCGGCACCAAAATCTGGGAGTTCGTCACGCTTTTCGTAACGATTGTGAAACGGGCGTATGCTATACTAATGTTCAGAAAGAGCGCCTTTGTGCGCTCTTCGATGGAGCTCGCAGACAAGGAGCGGCAGCAATTCAATGAAGCTGAACGAGAGTGTAGCACAAGATCGACACGGAGATGTTTCCTCGAGCACGAGCAGATTTGCCAGGACGAACTTTCAACTCGAGGGGGCCTGGTTGCACCTGGCACGAGGAGCATGGATCGCTTGTATCCTGGCAGAACTCGTGGTGCTCATTCTCACGCTGGTAGCAACGCGCGGACAGGCCCTGACCATCTGCCCGTTCATTGTGAGTTGCGCCGTGACCCCTGCGACGGCTCAGGCACTACAGCATTTAACGATTTCCCCCACGAGTTATGCCGCCTACAATCTGGTACTGACACTGCTCCAGTCCCTGGTTTTTCTCAGCGTGGGAGGATTTATCTTCTGGCGCAAATCGAACGAACCCATTGGTCTGGTGGCCTCGTTCTTCCTGGTGAGCATTGCATTGACACCTTTCCTAACTTCGACCACCTACCTTCCAGAGATGCTCTTCTTGAGTATCTATGTGACGTGCATCTTTACGGCGTTGGGCTACTTCCTGGTGACGTTTCCCGATGGCCGTTTTGTGCCCAGGTAGGGCTGGCTGCTGGTCGTGCTCTGGACGGTGCGGACCCTCTTTTTTTTGATCCCCGGACCCTACAATATCATGTTCTGGCCTGCTGCACTCAACGCTGTCGACGAAGTGTTGAGCTATGGAGGGACCCTCGTGTTGCTGATCTATCGCTACGTGCGCGTCTTTAGCTCCTCGCAACGCCAGCAAGCGAAGTGGCTGCTCTTTGGCTTCGGGGGATTGTTCGTGGTGATTATCCTGTATGATCTCATCGCTGCACTTGTGCCGGGACTGGCAGCGCCTGACTCCCTCTATCTCCTGGCCGGTGGAACCCTTACGACCGTGACCTTCCTGCTTATCCCACTGAGTGTGGCGATGGCGATCCTGCGCTCCCGGTTATGGGAGATTGATGTCATCATTCGTCGCACGCTCGTCTATAGTACCCTGACGATGCTCCTGGTCCTGCTCTATGTAGGTCTGGTGCTCGTCTTTGGTTCCCTGGTGCGTGCTTCCCTCGGCCAGCAGCAGAATCCGCTGGTGATTGTCGCCTCGACGCTGGTGATCGCGGTCCTCTTCCAGCCCTTGCGCCAAGGCATCCAGCGGGTCATTGATCGCCGCTTCTACCGACGCAAGTACGATGCGACCAAGACATTGGAAGCGTTTAGTACCACCTTGCGCCAGGAAGTGGACCTGGACCAGTTGCGTGAGCACTTGCTAAATGTCGTGCAGGAGACGATGCAGCCCTCCCACGTCTCCCTCTGGGTCCGCCAGTCGAGACGGACGGAAGTTCCTTCCTATCAGATCGATAAGCCTCCTCACGAAAAAGACGAACCCCAAAAATAGGGCAATCCTTCCGTAAAAAACCGTACCGTGTCAGCCCAGATGAGAAGCGGCTGAAGATTATATCCTGGCCGCTGTATATACCAGTTCCCTTGTCGCTTGATCTCCCCATGGCGACGTAAGGGCACATACATGGCGTGGCTAGAGGGGACAATTTCATTGCCTCGCCTCTCAACTCCTGCTATACTACGGCTGTGTTCAGCCGAACTTACCGTTTCTTTGAGAAGCCATAGTCACCTGGAGAGGAAAGCGACGTGAAGCTCATGGATGAGCGCATAGAGGAGTAAGGATGTTCGTGACTGGCATTGAAATCCATCCAATTACCGCCGATGATGCAAGGTGGATCTCGCATTTCATGGTAGAACACTGGGGCTCGCCTGTCGTTGTCTCTCGTAATACAACCCATAGGGCGGAGCAGCTTCCTGGCTTCATCGCCTACCATCAGGGCGAGAAGATAGGGCTGATTACCTATCACGTGGCAGGCGATGAATGTGAGATTGTCACGATCAACAGTATTAAACCGGAGATGGGAGTCGGGTCTGCTCTCATTGACGCGGTTAAAGATGCCATGCGTCAGCGAGGGTGCCGGCGTATCTGGCTGATTACCACCAATGACAATTTGAACGCGCTGCGCTTTTACCAGAAGCGCGGCTTCGCGCTGGTTGCTGTGCACCGCAATGCAGTCGACGAGGCGCGCAAGCAGAAGCCGGAGATCCCGCTTACCGGCAACGATGGCATACCCATTCGCGACGAGATCGAGCTAGAATTCATGCTTGATAATGAGAGAAGATGAAAAGAGATAGGAGCGCGATGCGACGATGTCATCTACCACTACTGCCGTGATTGTTGGAGGTGGAGCGATCGGCTGCTCCATTGCCTATAACCTCTGCAAGGCCGGGATACACGTCACGGTGCTAGACCAGGGCGAGATCGGCGCGGAGGCATCGAGCGCGGCGGCAGGTCTGCTCGCGCCGCTGGGATCGATCACGGGCCCAGGGCCATTTGCAGATTTACTGCTCGCCAGCTTTGCTCTATTCCCGACACTTGTGCCTCAACTCGAGGAGGCCGGAGGTGTGCGCGTGGAGTATGAGCGGACAGGCTCGCTGCGTGTTGTGTGCAGCGCGAAGCATGTCCCAAACCTGCGCAAGCGCATGCAGGCGTGGCAGCCACTTGGCTTGCATATGGAGTGGCTTGCCGGCGAAGCGGTCCGCGAGCGTGAGCCACTGCTCTCGCGGGAAGTCTGCGCGGGCATTTTTGCTCCTGAAGAATCGCAGGTCAGGGCTGCACGTGTCGCGCCGGCTTTCGCGCAGGCCGCTGCCAGGCTTGGAGCGGTCCTCACCGGCCACTGCCGGGTGACAGGCATCACGCACTTGCGCAACAACATTACCGGCGTCACGACCGAGCGGGGCGAAACCATCGCCTGCGATCACCTGGTCGTGGCGACCGGCGCGTGGTCGGCCACGTGGAGCGAGTGGCTGCATATCGCGCTGCCCGTCAGCCCGCAGCGCGGCCAGATACTGGCCCTGCGCCAGCCGGAACAGCCGCTGCGCCACATCATCTTCGGTGAGGCTATCTACCTTGCTCCCAAGCAGGACGGCACGATTGTCGTAGGGGCCACGAAGGAAGAGGCAGGCTTTGAAAAGCAGCTCACGGCAGGCGGCGTCGCCTGGCTGCTAAGCTCGGCCATACACCTCGTCCCCGCGCTCGAAGCGTGTGCCATCGATCACATGTGGACCGGATTGCGTCCGAGGACGCCCGATAACCAGCCCATCCTGGGACGTGCACCCGGCTGGGAAAACGTCACGCTGGCAACCGGTCACGGCAGTGTTGGCATTATGCTCAGCGCCATCACAGGCCGGACTATCGCGGAACTGATCACAACCGGTACCACACCAGAACTGATACGCCCTTTCGGCGTAGATCGCCTGCCCGGACGCGTTGACGATATTTAACGAGGTCTTCACCGATCATTTGTCAACAAAGTACCGAAGGCTGCTACCTTAACGCAGCATACCTGGCCATCTGATGGTATACACATACCAGCCAAGTGCGAAGATCACTCAACTGGTCCTGTTCGAGGTGCCGGCCCAGGAAAAGGCGGCTTGCTTCGTGTTTAAGCTTCCCAGATTAAGATTTGCTGAAAGTAGCTGATCTTGTTGTTGCTCTCGGTCTTTACAGACTGGATACAGCTTAGATACTTGCTATTGGGCGACCAACGAGTCTCAGAGCAGCCGTTGTATGGGAAGACATAGCCTTGCTTTCCACTGGTGATGTTCCAGATGCTGAGGCCGAGCGTGGTGCTGGAAGCGCTGGCCATTGTTTCCAGGGCCAGGCGGCTGCCGTCGGGCGACCAGTGAATGCCAGCGATCGTATGGATGCGTGGATCTGTAATCTGCTTTATCTGCTGGCCTGTCAGGGGATTGACGATGAGCACGGTCGTTCTGGCAGCATTTACCAGCGCGAGTTGCTTGCCATCGGGCGACCAATCGAGCGTGTAGATGCCTGGATACTGCTTCACGACGCCCCAGGTAGTCGTGTCCCAGAGACTCACCTGTGTGGTCCGACAAGCTGCGTCCTGGCACTCGATGGTAGCCAGCAGATGCCCATGTGGCTGCCAGAGTTCACGGACGCTATTCACGTTATTGAGCAGAAACACATTGCTCAAATGTGTGATCAGCGAGCCATTCTGAGCATTCCAGATATAGACACTGGTGTTCGTAGAGGCTGACATCTCCTTGCCATTCGGTGACCAGGCGACATCTACAGGGAAAATGCCGCCACCGCCAGAATGCGGGAGCAGGGTGCTCAAGGTAGGGCTCAGGGTCGCGTTCAGGGATGGCGTTGCCTGATCTAGAGACGGCAGCGAAAGCGTGCGGATCAGTTGCGTTGTCCGAGCGTTAAAGAGAGAGACACCCAAATCGGTTGCGACTGCCAGGGTGCTGCCATCGGGCGACCAGGATACTGTAGTGGTGCCAACGAGTGAGGCTGCTATGGAGCCACCCGGCTGATACTTCAAGACGTTCTTGCCGGTCAGTGCGTCCCAGCTTTCGACTGTAGTCTTATTGATGACTGCGGCGATCCGCGTGCCATCGGGCGACCAGACCGCTGGCGAGGAGAGACTGAGGTGTCCTGATGCGTAGATGATCTGCCCTTCTGTCGGTGTAGGGGCAACATGGGAGGTTCCAGGATGCTGGCGCACGATGTTCAGGATAAGCAGCATGCTACCGACCAGGATCGCGAGAAGTAGGATAGCCGCAAGCGTACTCCACGCGCGAACTTGAGGCTGTGCTTTACGAGTTCCCTGTGCATATGTCCCACTTTGCGTAACAACGGACTCTCCGCGGGGTTGTCGATTCGTGGGAGCAATGAGGTTCTCTGCTGGCTGTACGTCTGCATCTAATAGCAGCTTCTGGAAGACCTTCTGGAGCGAACGCGCATTCTCGTTCTCCTGCTCAAGGATGGCGCGTAGGTCATCGGCCATGCGCTGGTCACGTGCGGGCAATGAGTGACCCTGGAGCAAAGCATCAATTTGCTCATCGATCCGCTCGGGAGTATAGAAATCTTCGTGCATTCCTAGCCTCTTTCTTGATAGAATGTGCGCAATTGGTTGAGTGTGCGCGAAAGAAGAGAGCGCACTGCTGTATCGCTTTTTCCGACGAGAGCAGCAATTTCAGGACTTCGCAAGCCATCGACGAAACGCAGTTTCAAGATCTTCTGCTGGAGATGCGGGAGCGTCTGGAGAGCCGCGTGTAGTCTGGAAAACTCTTCCCCACGCAAGGCGGCATATTCTGGCGTTTGATCCTCATGCGCGAAGAGATCATTCAGCATCAATTCCATTGAAACCGAAGGACGGCGAGAAGTGCGCCGGTAGGCATCAATCAATTTGTGTCTGGCGATCCGCCAGAGCCACAGGCGCTGCTCTTCACCTGAGAGTTGTTCAAGCTGCTTGTGCTCCAAAGCGGCGCGAAAAACCTCCAGCAGCAGGTCTTCCGCGTCCTCCCGCGCGGAGGTCTGTTTGAGCAAGAACGCAAGTAGACCTGGTGCGTAGCGCAGATAGAGTGACTCCAGCAGGGCTTTGCGGTGCTCACCGGGGCTTTCACTATGTTGTTGCATTCTAAACATGTTCAGACGAACGTATCCTCTCACAGCATTTCTATATGTACTATCGCTGACAATGGCAAACTGTGGCAGGACAGAGGAAGGTGCGGGACTTTCCGCATGCTCCTGAAGCACCATAAGTACTGGGCAGGTGAAATGGCTGAGACACCTGCCCAAAACGGGCATGATGATCGTCCTTTCGGATACCGGCGGCGAATTCCCGAGGGTGTACCCTTGCGGTCGCCCTCGGAACCACCTGTGATTTCGTCACCAGAAGAAGAGATATATGGTAAGATTGCAGCGTGGTAATTTCTTGTAGCGCGTTTCCAGAAAGTGTAGGAGGCCATATGCTGCCAGCGGAAAGAACGCCAGTGTTGCGGTCCGCGAAACGAGGGGGAACCCCAGTTACTACTCCTCATGGACAGCTCACCCCCATCGCAAGAGCAGTGAGGCTGCGCTGGCCCGGCGGCGGAATCACATGGAATCGGGCAGTGGCCGTCGAGGTTTTCCAGGGGCAGGAGCTGCGCAGGTTGCCTGTTCGAGACACTACCTCACGTATCATCGCTGCCATCGCCCTGTCAGGATTGTTAGTCGTCGCGACTTTAGCATCGTTTCTAGGAAGAAGGAGGAGAACATCATGATAGACGAGAAAATTACGCAACCCCCCGCGACAAATTCAGTAGAGCAGGTTTTGGGACGGCTCGCTAACGCTGCACGCGTCGATGCAGTCTTCGGGCAGCCCGTCGAGCGCGAAGGAGCAACCGTTATTCCCTGCGCGGAGATAGCCATCGGCCTGGGTATGGGCACCGGCAGCGGCCCGATGGACGAGCAGGGACGACCAACCGGCAGTGGCGGCGGTGGTGGCGGCGGCGGCAGAGGGCGCCCGATCGCCGTGGTCGTCATGACGAGGGAGGGCGTCCGCGTTGAGCCGGTACTCGATCTTACCAAAATCGTGCTGGCCACGTTCTCGACGGCAGCCTTCGTCCTCTTCTGGATTGGCAGGCTTTCCCGCCTGGGTCGCTCCGGCAAAGGACCTTCCTTTTCCCAGTTGAAAAGGGTCATCGAAAGCTAACACCTCGCCTCGCGGCATGACGAGTACGAACAATGCATGTCATCCTGAGCGCAGCGAAGGATCTCCGTCCCTCGAACTAGATCCTTCGCTGCGCTCAGGATGACAGCCAGGACCTCTCTCCAGTCCTCTCGCGGAAAGTCTTATATCCAACCTCCCGCTTTCTTAATAGATCACCTTGCAAATCTGGCTTCTTTTGGTTATAATATAACCATCTAAATTAGTATAGATGGTTATTTCCACATTCATTTTGGCTGATGTGATCAGGGTGGCATTGGCTCATGAATTCTTCAATGAAACAGGCTACTCTCAGCAATACGGAATGTATAAAGGTTCGTGGCGATGAAACAAGTATCAACAAAAGAGCTACCAGTTGCCGGAGACGAGCAAGTGACCTTCACGCTGGCCGGGGTGAAGCGTGGTGTACGCCGCGCCCTCCCGCTTGCCGTCAGCGTCTTTACCGTCGGCCTGGTTTTTGGCGTGCTGGCGCGGCAAGCCCGGCTTAGCGGGGTCGAGGCGACGCTGATGAGCGCGCTTGTCTTCGCCGGCGCCTCGCAATTCGTTGCGCTCTCGTTGTGGCTGATTATGCCGTTTCCGGTAATCGCCATCATCCTGACAACCCTGGTTGTCAACCTGCGCCATCTGCTGATGGGCGCGTCGCTGAGGCCATGGTTCGCGCGGCTTCCCGGCTTCACGGCGTACTGCTCGGTTTTCTTCATGGTCGATGAAAGCTGGGCCTTGACGATGGGCGAGTTTAGCGCGGGCGAGCGCGACGCGGCATTTCTGCTCGGCAGCGGCGGCCTTCTTTTTGTCGCCTGGGTTGCTTCGTCCGTTGTCGGACAGATCGCCGGGTCATCCATCCAGAATCCCGCGCAGTGGGGCCTGGATTTTGCCTTCACTGCCGTCTTCATCGCGCTCCTGGCAGGCATGTGGAGGGGCAGATCGCATTTCCTGCCCTGGGCAGTAGCGGCAGGAACGGCGCTGGCTGCCTATCACTGGCTGCCAGGCGAGTGGTACATCGTATTGGGCGGGCTCGCGGGAAGTCTCACAGGAGCAATCTATCGTGCCAAATGAAACCGTGATCGTGATGACCATACTCGGCATGGCGCTTGTCACCTACATAACACGCGCGGGCGGTCTCTGGCTGATGAGCCGCATCACGCCATCGCCACGAGTCGAGGGCTGGCTGCGCCAGATTCCCGGCGCGGTACTCATCTCCATCATCGCTCCCGCCATCTTCCTCACCAGCCTCGCGCAGACCCTGGCCGCGCTCGCCACGCTTCTGGCAGCTATCTACACAAAAAATATCCTCGTCGCCATGATCGTCGGAGTGGTGACGGTCTGGCTATTGAGGATGCTTCTGTAATTCTTCTGCTTGACAGAACCAAAAGCGGTTCTTTATGCTGTTAGTGTTGACTGATGTGATGTAGCGCCTCTACCTCATTATCTTATCCGATCCAACAGGTTGTTGCGATTGCTTCGCATCGCCTGGCAAAAGGAGCGCAGCATGGACCAACAGGTAAAGCAAAGCGACTCTTATTCAGCAACCCTCGCTCTCCTCAAAACGAAAACTCGAACCATCATCGTCACCGCGCTTATCATTTTCGCTTTCCTCGTCCTGGGGAGTTACGTATTCCGGTGGAACTGGACGGGTTTCGACCATAATACCCTGTTTCAATGGTTGAAGCTTCTGCTCGTGCCGATTGTCGTAGTAGCCGCGCCCGCCTGGTTCAGCAGCCATCCCAGAATACAGGCGCGCTGGTCCAGAATATTCATCGCCTCGCTGCTGCTGCTGGTCGTACTCCTGATAGCCAGTGTTGCCTTCGATTGGAACTGGACCGGCTTTCGCGGCGCTACGCTGTGGGACTGGCTCAATCTACTGCTGTTGCCTCTGGCGCTGACGGCGTTGATGGTGTGGGTCAGCGTCAAACCCACCTGGCAACCGTACTGGACAGCGCTGACTGTAGTGATCCTGCTGGCCTTCGCCATAACCATGATAGGCGGTTACGCATTTGACTGGAAGTGGACGGGCTTCCATGGCAACACGCTATGGGATTGGCTCAACCTGCTAGTGCTGCCTTTCGTGTTACCGGCGGTCATCCTCTGGTTTGGCGCTCAGCAAAATCAGCCTGCTGCCGCGTATGCCAGCGCTGTCACCTCGCCAGGCATGCCTGCTACACCTGCCCCTGCAAATCCAGGCATGGCGTACTATGGGATGAGGACGGCGCAGGCGCCCCTGCCATCAATCCACTCCGCTCCCGCCTATACAGGTCAGGCGGGAAATGATCGGCAAGGCAGCGCCGGCGATGATGGTGACGATGACGAAACAATACATCTTTCGAAGAACTGAATAGTCGAAATGAGTACATCTCTTATCCGTAGTCTATGAAGGAGCTTTTAGTTGATCCAGCCGCGTCCCAACATTCTCTATATTCACTCTCACGATACCGGCCGCTATGTGCAGCCCTATGGCTACGCCATTCCGACGCCCAGCATCCAGCGCCTGGCCGAGCAGGGTATATTGTTCCGCAAGGCCTTCAGCGCGGCGCCGACATGTTCGCCGAGCCGCGCCAGCCTGCTCACGGGTCAATACGCGCACAGCAACGGTATGCTCGGCCTGGCTCATCGCGGCTTCTCACTGAACGACTATTCGCAGCACTTACTGCATACCCTGCGCAAAGAAGGGTATTATTCCGCGCTGGTTGGCGAGGAGCATATCGCAAAAGATCGCAACGTTATCGGCTACGACTATGTCGCTCCGGTCGAGGGATTTCAAGCGGCGGTTGTAGCCCCTGCCGCCATAAAATTGCTTACGGACGGACTGGTGGAGCCGTTCTTACTTTCCGTTGGATTTTTTGAAACGCACCGCGAGTTCATGAAGCCCAGCTCGCTTGAAGATGCCAGATATGCCAGGCCCCCGGCTCCATTGCCCGACACGCCTGAAATACGCCGCGATATGGGCGCGTTCAAGGCCAGCGCCAGAGAACTGGATGGCGGGATGGGCGCTGTGCTGGATGCGCTGGATGCGAGTGGGCTCGCTGAGAATACCCTCGTGATATGCACGACCGATCATGGCATTGCTTTCCCACACATGAAAGAGAATCTGACCGACCATGGCATCGGCGTCATGCTCATCATGCGCGGGCCGGGAGGATTTGAGGGCGGCCAGGCGCTCGATGCGCTGGTGTCGCAGATCGATGTCTTCCCGACCATTTGCGACCTGCTGCAAATCGAACGCCCCCACTGGCTGCAAGGCACCTCGATGCTGCCGTTGATCCGCGGCGAGGTTGAGCATATACATGACACTATCTTTGCGGAGGTAACGTACCATGCCGCCTATGAGCCGATGCGCGCGGTTCGTACCAATCGCTGGAAGTATATCCGGTACTTCGATCACCACCTCGGTCCGGTGCTGGCGAACTGCGACGATAGCCCCAGCAAGGATGTGCTGATAGCGTATGGCTGGAAGGAGCGCCCGCGGCCCCTGGAACAATTGTACGATCTGATCTTCGATCCGAACGAAGCGAATAACGTGGCAAACGACCTCTCCGTCGCCGTCGTCCTCGAAGAGATGCGTACCCGCCTCGACGACTGGATGTTGGACACGAACGACCCCCTGCTGCGCGGACCCGTTCGCGCTCCCGCGGGAGCCGAACTGAACGACCCGGACCAGATGTCGCCGACCGATCCCACGCACTTTGTGTAAACCTGGCGTTCCCGGCCTCGCGAATACACGCAGGTTCGCTCGATGACGTGCTTAACCAGCCGCATCCGCAAAAAGGTTACGAAACCAATCCCATTGAGAGAAAAACAAGCTCGCCAGCGTATTCATTCATAGACACGCGCCTGAAATGCCTCGCAGGGAGAACGCTGCTATGGATGAACCCGCCGGTCGCTATCAAGGGAGAAACTTTGGCAACTACCGCCTGCTCCGCCTGATCGGTGAGGGAGGCTTCTCAGAAGTCTACCTGGGCGAACACGTGCTGCTCGGCACGGAAGCCGCGATCAAAGTGATGCATACCCGTTTGACTGACGACGAGTTCGAGCGTTTTCGGCAGGAGGCCCTCACCATCATCGACCTGGCGCATCCCCATATGGTGCGTGTCCTGGATTTCGGCATGCAGGATCATGTCCCCTATCTCGTGATGAATTACGCCCCGCACGGCTCGCTGCGCCAACGTTACCCCTCGGGAACACGCCTGCCGCTCCCGCTCGTCATCTCCCTTGTCAAGCAGGTCGCCTCCGTCCTCCAGTATGCCCACGAAAAGCGGGTAATCCACCGCGACATTAAGCCCGACAACCTGCTGATCGGGCGCGACGACGAAATCCTGCTCTCGGATTTTGGCATCGCGGTCGCGCTACACAACACCTATTCGATGCAGACCCAGGAAGCCATTGGCACCGTTGCGTATATGGCCCCGGAGCAGTTGCGCAGGAAAGCTCGCCCGGCAAGCGACCAGTACGCGCTGGGAGTCATGGTTTACGAATGGCTGAGCGGTGAACTGCCCTTCGATGGCGCTCCCATCGAAGTCGCGCTCCAGCATCTGACCGAGCCGCCACCATCCTTACGCGAGAAAAACCCGAACATCCCGCCCGCCGTCGAACAGGTGGTGTTGAAGGCGCTGGCAAAAGACCCGCAGCAGCGCTACCCCGATGAGATGGCCTTCGCGGAGGCGCTTGAAGTCCGCAAGCATGGCGGCAGCGCCGGAGAAACCAGCCGCGTCATTCCCGTATGACACGCTGTTCGCCGAGCGCGAAGCACACGACGGCAGGCGCAAAGACCCACCTCCGCGCGGGCGGATCGCGCTGCTGGCGAGCCTGGCGCTGGTCGTCATGCTAGGCGCAAGTACGGCCGGCCTGTTCGCCGTATCGCGCCACCAGGGATCACCAATCGTCAAGGGATCGATCTCCACACCCGGCACGCTATCCACCAGTCTGCCGCCCACCATTACGCTCGATGCGCCGCTTCCCGGCGCGGCCAACTGGTCGATGTACGGCTTCGACGCGCATCATTCACAGTTCAACCCGTATGAGAAGACGATTTCTGTCAGGAACGTCCCCCATCTGGCCCCGGCCTGGGTGATGCACATCAATGGAGGTATCGATTTCGCCCCTGCAATCGTTAACGGCGTCCTCTACATCACCGGAGGTGGCCCGACGCTCTACGCAATCGACACCAGGACAGAGACAGTGATCTGGAAGACCTCGCTCCAGCCATTTGGGTACGCCAGCTACATCTACTCGCCCACCGTGGTGAATGGTATCTTGTATCTTGCCTCCGATTTTGACGCGCTTGCAGCGTTCGATGCGCGCACGGGCAAGCACCTCTGGTCTTTCTCCATCAATGGCACCAGGAGTTCTCCTGACGAGGATTCGCCTACTTTTGCTAACGGCATCATCTACTTCGGCTCGCATGGTGGAAACGTCTATGCCCTGAACGCCAGGACAGGAAGAGTAATATGGGGTACCCTCACGGGAGGATATACAGGAGTAGCCGTCGCGAACGGCGTGGTCTACGCGGCCTCCAACACCCGGCTCTACGCGCTGAGCGCCAGCACGGGGCACGTCCTGTGGACCGGCCCCATCGGGACGAAGAAAACCGTCGAGGTCGCACCGGTCGTAGGCAGCGGCATGGTCGTCGTTGCCACTGACGACGCGGTGGTCCTCGCCTTCTCAGCCACCGGGTGTGGGCAGTCTTCCTGCGCGCCGCGCTGGGAATACGACACCCAACAAAAAGTATGGGCCTCACCGGCGATGGCCTATGGCGTCATCTATCTTGCTACCCTTTTTAGGGATTTTAACGGCGGCAACCTTTATGCACTTGATGCCAGGACAGGCCAGTTCCTGTGGCTTGCGCAAACCGACAGCCTCTACGCCGCTCCGGTGGTGGCGAACGGCGTCGTCTACGCCATCAATTTCTATGGCTATGCTTATGCCTTCGATGCTAGGGGGTGTGGCACCAGCGCCTGCTCGCCGCTCTGGCGGCACGACTACTTCGATATCAACTCGGGTATTGGTTACTCGATCACCATCGTCAACGGTCAGGTCTATATCTGCACGGCACATGGCTTTATTTACGCCTTACGCGCTTCGTGATTTGAGCGGCTCAAATTGGGCAAAGGACTATGAGCTGTAGCGCGCCCGGCGGGACTCGAACCCACGACCTACAGATTAGAAGTCAGTTGCTCTATCCACTGAGCTACGGGCGCACTGCACAAGGCACAGGCATCGTGCCTCGTGACCCCATGATAATAACAAGTCCCCTTGTATTCGTCAAGCCAGATTCCCCGCATGCAGATGTTTGGAGATAAGGGCTGTCATCCTGAGCGAAGCGAAGGATCTCTGTGTGGCGAGCTAGATCCTTCGCTTCGCTCAGGATGACAAGTGTTATATCCAAATGTCTGCCCCGCATGCTGCTCACACACATTCGAGGTTTTCGCCACCGAGAACAATGTTTAATCGACGTGAAACACAGCCTTCCCGTTGACGTTCCGGTCGCGCAGGACTGACGCGGCACGGTACAGGTTTCGCCAGCTATCCTCCAGGCCGATCTGGGGGGTCAGCTTCCCGGCGGCAACCAGCGAGACGAGTCTTGCCAGGTCCTCTCCCATTGAAGCCGGGGTGCCCGACTCGTAGATGAAGAAAGCGTACAGGTGCGCTCCCGCGTGACCGGCGAAGTTGGAAAAACTGAGCGGGGTCTGCTCCCTGGAGCTATTGCCAAACACAACGATGGTGCCCCCACGGGCCACTTTGCTGATGGCTCCCGCGAGTGACGGCTCCACCGGCCGATTCCAGAATCAGGTCGAACAGGCCCTCGGCTTCCTGGATATTCGTCACAATGGCAGTCGCTCCACGTTCAACCAGGCCGGCTGCCCGTTCGGGGCGCCCGACAACTCCCGTCACCTCTGCCCCGGCGAGAGCGGCCAGTTGCACGGCGAAGCCACCGACGCCCCCGGCGGCCCCGGTGATCAATGCGCGCCGCCCCAGCAGAGAGCCGCCAAGACGGACGGTACGTAGGGCGGTTAATCCCGCGACGGGAAGGGTAGCGGCGCTGGCAAAGCTGACATTGTCCGGTAACGCGGCCATGCGCGCGGTGGGTGCGGCGACGCGCTGTGACCAACCCGCGCCGTCGGCCAGAGCTACGACACGCATCCCCTCCTCTGGCCCACTGCCGTCCGCGGCGGCTCGTACTATAACCCCGGAAATATCCTGGCCGGGACGCCAGCCTTCCGGCCTGCCGGCGAGCAAAGCCAGTTCTCCACGATTCAAGGAAAACGCGTGGACTTCTACAATAGCCTCGTCGGCGGCAGGTTGCGGTTCGGCAACTTCGCGAAATTCGACCGGGATGGGGGCCGACGGTGTATTCACAAGTGCAAGCACGGGATCTCTCCTTTTTCTGTTCACGTAATGTCTGATCAGACGAGTTCCCTTGATTCTACCACCTCCGGGAAATTTTTATGACTGTGCATCAACTTGCAGCACTAAATCTTAAGAATGATATGAGCGGCATCTTGACTTCCTGGACAGGCTTCTTAAATGATCAGGCCAATTTGGTATTGAGAATCAACCAATTGACGAAAGTAAGGGAAAGTGATACAATTTCCTTACATCGTAGAATACAAAGAGAATGAAGAGGACTTTATGAAGGAAATTATCTCTACCATAACCAGTAAAGGGCAAGTTACCATTCCTGCTGAGGTCCGTAAGTATCTCGGGATCGAAACAAATGACAAGATTGCCTTTGTGATAGATGATAAGGGGACTGTACGGCTGCGAGTTCCTCGATATCCAAGTATAGCTTCACTTAGGGGCGCTGCCGGGAGCCTCGAAAAACCATTATCCTGGCAGGAAATACAAAAGATCGCTTACGAAGATCGCTTCAACGCAAAGTATGAGAACCAGTGATGACGCAGCCATTTATTGACACAGACGTCATCATACGTTTCCTAACAGGGGACGATCCAGAAAAACAGGCGGCAGCATCGTCTCTTTTTGATCGAGTCGAGCAGGGAAACCTCAGTGTCGCAGCGCCGGATACTGTAATTGCTGATGCTGTTTATGTACTCTCTTCTCCGCGACTTTATCATATCGAACGCAATGAAGTCCGGGAACTGCTGTCAGCATTAGTTCGTCTTCCACATTTTCAAGTTCAAAACCGACCCGCCGTGCTACGTGCACTCGAATTATTCGGTTCTACCCGACTGGATTTCGGCGATACACTCATTATTGCCTCGATGGAGCAGCAGAAATCCCAAATTCTCTACTCGTACGACGCTGACTTCGATAGGCTTTTTGGAATAACAAGGCAGGAACCTTGAAAACTGCTCTTCTTACAATGTGAAAGGACACTGTTGCATGAAACGAGTGCTGGCCCTTGTGTTTGACCGGGACGACCCGCCGGGCTACCTGGGCGAAATCATGCGAGAACATGGCATCGATTGCGTGGAGGCCTACGCGGAGGAAGAAGCTATTCCCGATCCGGCGCGGTTTTCAGCGGTGCTGGCGATGGGTGGGCCGCAGCACGTCTGGCATCACGACCTCCACCCCTACCTTGATCAGGCGACTTTGGCGATTCGCCGGGCGGTTGAGGATGAGGTGCCCGTGCTGGGACTATGCCTGGGCGGGCAACTGCTGGCCTACGCCATGGGCGCGGAAGTCAGGAGGCACACCAGCACGCCCATCGGCTTTTACCAGGTGCAGCTTACCGGCGAGGGCAGGCAGGACCCGCTCTTCGCAGGCCTGCCGGGCTACCAGCAGGTCTTTCACTGGCACGAGGACACCTTCGACATCCCCAGGGGGGCCGTGCAGCTCGCCACCAATCCCGCCACGCAAAACCAGGCCTTCCGCTGTGGCCGCCATGCCTACGGTACCCAGTACCATATCGAACTGACGCCGGAGATGCTTGACTCGTGGATACTGGGTCCACCTTTCCACCAGGAGATTGTGAAATGGATCGGCGAGGATGGGGCCACCCGCGTCGTAGAGGAGGGCCACCACCTTTACCCACTGTATCGAGAGCATACGCGTATGATGTTCGAGAACTTTCTGCGCATCGCCGGGCTGATCTCTGATGAATAACGGCGTACATGGTAGGTCGCCTTTGAAGAGATCTTCCTGCTTGCTCCCCAGCAGCCTTACCTCTCACCGCTTTTGGGTTTACCCCAGGTGATCCCGCCAACCACGCTGAAGGTAAGCAGGCCATCCTGTACAAAGGGCAACAGGAGCGCCTGCATCTCCATGTCGAACTGTGCCGCTTGCGAGGGCGTCATCGTATCAAGCGAAAGAGTGCTGCGCGCGTGCTGGGCTGCAATGTAGTCCTCAACCGTTTGTCGCACAGGCACAGGCATGGTCTTACATTCGCCCAGCTTCTGAAACAATCGGCGCTTCTCCAGTTCGCCAATCCAATCGAACGGCTGGTAGGTCGGATTGTTGGTGAAACGTTGGCTGATCTGGCGATAGCCTTCGCCCCAGGGAACGGGCTGCTCCTCAATATGACCAATATAGGCAATAGCGAGCATGCCATGCGGCGTCAAGACGCGGGCGAGGCGAGGCAGAACCACATCCCACTCCATCCAGTGCAGGCTCTCGCCCGCCGTCACCAGGGCATAGGGCGGCTCAAGCTCCACATCCTCAGCCCGTCCATGCAACCAGCGGATCTTCGCTGAATCGCCTCCAGGCAGCACCTTGGCACGCTCAAGCATCGGAAGCGAAAGATCGACGGCATCAATGCGTTCGACATACTCGGCCAGGGGACGGGCGACATTACCTGTCCCGCAGCCCACGTCGAGGACGACGCGCGGCTCGTCTACGATCAATTCGCCCAGGATAGTCAAGGTTTCTAGCGGATAGGCGGGACGCAGGTGATAGCGATCCACCACGCTCTGATCCTGAAAACGGCTTGCGTTATGCGCGCCTCGTAAGAAGGGATGCTTCATGCTCGTCTGGCTCCTTCGAAGAACGGTCCACTCATTGCTCTCATACGTTTTTCTCGTAAAAGCAGAAGGATGGCTCGTGATATTAGCCAAGAGAGATCCTCCGCCGCGCTCAGGATGACAGATGGGGAAAGGAGTGCCAGGTCGGAAACTTCTCGCCCAGCAGCGTCTCGATATAGGGCGTGACACCCCAGTATTGCTTCAGCGCGAGATATTCACCAACGTAGTCCGCGTTTCCCGGCTCGTGCTTTTTGATGGCGCGGATCATCAGGTTCTTGTCGGTATGCTCCGGGGCGATGAACTCGACCACGTCGGTCTTGTAGCCCATGATGCGCAGGGCGAGCGCGCGGAAGGTATCGGTCAGAATGTCAGCCAGGCGCTTCTTGAGGATGCCGTCGTGGAAAATGGGCGCCAGGGGCGAGCCGGTCGGGTCCGAGCGCAGTTGCTCGTGCAGGTGCTGGTGGCAGCAGGGCGCGCACAGAATCAGTCGCGCGTTGGCCGCGATGCCCTGGTAGATGGCCTCGTCGGTGGCGGTATCGCAGGCGTGCAGGGCCAGCACGATATCCGGCGGCGTCTCGGGATGGTAGGCCAGAATGGAGGATGTCGTAAAGCAGGCGTCTCTGTAATCGAGCCGATCGCTCAGCATAGTGTCCTTTTCGATCAATGTACCGTTGACATCGATGCCGACCAGCTCCGCCGGGATGGCCAGCACGTCGTTGAGGTAGTGGTAGGTCGCGAAGGAGAGGTAGGCCGAGCCGCAGCCGCAGTCGAGGATATGGACGGGCGTGTGTTCGAAGCGCTGTAGCTCGCCAGTGTGGTCGAGCAGCTTGAGAAACTCGTTGATCTGCGCGAACTTGGCCTGCATGCGGGGGCGTACCTGCCCGCGTTCGTCCATGATGCCGGTAGCAATCAGAAACGAGTCGGGGCTGCCCGCGGGGAGCAAGAGCCGCTTGCGCGCGTCGTGGGACAGGTCGGGCTTGCCTGATGAGTTCGCTGAAGGAGTGCTGTGCACGAGCGGCCTGCCCTTTTTGGAAAACTGTACCTGCAGCGTCTCGAGCGTCGATTGCGCCGTGATACTCGTGAAAGGCAGCGCGAGTAGTTCGTCCAGCTTCTCTGCCACTTCGCCGCCGCGATAGTTCTTTGTGATGTCCTGTTTTTCGGTGAAATAGGAGAATTGCATGCTGCGCGCGCCCTTGACCTGTACCGGCCGCACGATCACCTGTCGCCAGGGCAGCGCCGGCTGGCGAATGCGGCCCTTCATCGACACGCGCACAAAGTTCTCGTCGTCCAGCACTATCCGCCGCACGAGTTGTTTATAGTCGCCAAATTCAACGGCCATCGCTTTATTTCACCACCAGCACGGGGCAGGCTGCCTTCGTGAATGCCTGCTCGTCGCCATAGTATGTCCTGTTCACCACTGACAGTATATCAGCACAGGGTAGGATGGGGCAAATAGCGTATGAGCGTTACAAAGGAGGCCTGGCGACCGCAAGGGTCGCCACTACGATAGGCGAGAGAAAACCGGCCTGTGAAGCCACGTTATGGTAGTGGCGACCACGTGCTCGATCAATCGGCACTCTACACGGTCGCCAGGCCTCACCCGATGGTTTCCCGACCTTGCAACAGCCCTGTCCTTAGCAACAATTGTGTATACTTGCGCCGTATAAACGTATATAATATTAACTGAATAACAACGTCCAGGACATCCACCCAAATATTTATTTTTCTGATCAGGGGGGACATTTCATGCTCGTTCTCCAGGATATCTCGGTGACCTATCACAACATCGTCCCCGCCGTACAGGGTGTGTCGATCGAGGTACCGGATAAAGCCGTGGTGGCGCTGCTCGGCGCGAACGGCGCGGGCAAAACAACCATTATGCGTGCTATTTCCGGCTTACTCAACATCAACAAGGCAAGCCTCGTGCACGGCGCCATCCTTTTCGACGGCGAACGCATCGACCACCTGAACGCCACACAGATCGTGCGCAGAGGCATTGCCCAGGTGCTTGAGGGCCGCCGCCTCTTCGCCGATTTGACGGTTGACGAGAACCTGAGAACCGGCGCAGTGGCCTCGCGCGACCCCGCCTCCACGAAACAGACCTACGAGCGCGTCATGGAGATGTTTCCCCTACTGAGCTCGCGACGCAGGAGCCACGCTGGCTACCTTTCGGGTGGGGAACAGCAGATGCTGGCGATTGGCCGCGCGCTGATGGCCAGTCCCAAATTGCTCTTAATGGACGAACCATCGTTGGGACTGGCGCCCACCATCGTGCAGCAAATTCGAGGCATTATCTCCGAAATCAACACCGCCGGCACAGCCGTCCTGCTGGTCGAGCAGAATGCGCAGATGGCGCTTTCGGTGGCCCATCACGGCTATGTCCTGGAAACGGGCAAAGTGGTGCTGGCGCAGCCCGCCGAGCAACTTTTGCAGCACGAAGAGGTGCGTAAATTTTACCTGGGCCTGCACGAAGGCAGCGAGCACATCAGCATGGCAACCATTCGCGAGCGTCGGCCGGCCAGGAGGTGGAGCGCATGAGCACATCCGCCGCTACCTCATCGCCGCTGCTCTCCGTCGAGAACGTCTCCGTGCGCTTTGCCGGTGTGAAGGCGCTCACGGATGTTACATTCGAGGTGCAGCCGGGCGAGCTGTTCGCGATCATCGGTCCCAACGGCGCGGGCAAAACATCGCTGTTCAACGTGCTCTCGCGCGTGTATCAACCCATTGCCGGCCGCGTGACCTTCGATGGGCACGACCTGCTGCGCGTAAAGAGGCACCAGGTGGCGCGCCTCGGCATCGCCCGCACCTTCCAGAACCTGGGGCAATTCCCCACTATGACTGTGCTGGATTACCTGCTGCTGGGCCGCCACGCACGCATGCGCAGCGGCATCCTGCCCGGCGGCCTCTACCTCGGTATGACCTACCGCGAAGAGCGGCAGAACCGCGCCTACTGCCTGCACCTGCTGGATCTGCTGGGCCTGAAGCACCTGCACAACTACCCGCTGGGCAGCCTGCCCTACGGCCTGCAAAAACGCGCCGATGTGGCCCGCGCGCTCGCTCTACAGCCAAAACTGCTGCTGCTGGACGAGCCAGTCGCGGGCATGGGAGTCGAGGAAAGCGAAGACATCGCGGCGGCTATTCTGGATATCAAGGAGCAGCTCGGCGTCACCCAGGTGCTGGTCGAGCATGATATGGCCATTGTGATGGGTATCGCCGACCGCGTGCTGGTGCTCGACTTCGGGCGGATTATCGCATTGGGCATGCCTGCCGAGGTGCAGGCCAATCCCGACGTTATCAAAGCCTACCTGGGCGAGGAATTTGGATCGTCGCAATCGTCAACGCCGTCAATCCCGACCGACACCAGCCGCTGAAGTCGGCGGCCCAATGGAGGGAAGTACAACGCAATGGCTTATTTTATTCAACTCATCTTCGCCGGCGTGGCGCTGGGCTGCATTTACGCGTTGATCGGGCTAGGCTTCTCAATTATTTTCAAAGCCAGCGACGTCATCAACTTCGCCCAGGGTGAACTGCTGCTAGTTGGAGCATACGTTGTTTCATCAGGTGTATTCGAGTGGCACCTGCCGTTCCTGGCAGCATTTCTGCTGGGAATCGTCGTCACCGTGTTGATCGGCGTCCTCTTCCAGCGCTTCATACTGCAGCATATGATCGGCCGCCCGGTCTTCTCGATCCTGATGATCACGATCGGCCTGGATATCATCCTGCGCACGCTCGTACTGGTGCGCTGGGGATCGAAATCCCATTCCTGCCGCCTCGCCCTTCAATCTCACGAGCGGCATCGACCGCTTTGGCGTCCATTTCGGCGCGAACGACATATGGACGATTATCGTTACCATCGTGGTATGCATTGCGCTCTTCATCTTTTTTCGTTTCACGAAGTATGGACTCTCCATGCGAGCAACCGCGCTTGACCAGGAGACGGCGCTGGCCATGGGCATCAATATCCGCTCTATCTACGCCATGGCGTGGGGCCTTTCGGCAGCCATCGCCACCATCGGCGGCGTCTTCCTCGCCATCGACTCCTTCGCCATCGACCCTACCCTGGGCGGAACGGCGCTGCTGGCCTTTCCCGCCATCATCCTGGGAGGCCTCGACTCGGTCAGCGGCGCTGTCGTGGGTGGCATCATCATTGGCCTGGCCCAGGTCGTGACCGCCGGTTATGAAAGTAGTGCGGCGAGTTTCCTCGGAGCCGGCTTTCATGAGATTACCCCCTATATCATCATGATTCTTGTTCTGCTTATCCGCCCCTACGGGCTGTTCGGCACAAAGAAGGTGGAACGGATATGAGCGACAGCAAGAGCGGTGCAAACGAAACACACAAGCAGCAGGGACAGCAGAAACGACAGGAGCGCGATGAACGGCAGCCACCTCGCCTGCTTGGGACGCCGATGCGTTGGATCGTCACGGGTGCGCTGCTGCTCGTCATCATCGTCTTCTTTTCCGTCGCCAGCGACGACTGGCTGACGATCGTCAACTACACCATGATCGCGGCCATCGCGGCCCTGGGCCTGAACGTCCTCTCCGGCTACACGGGCCAGGTCTCGCTGGGTATTGCCTTCTTCATGTCAATCGGCGCCTACACCGCCGCGCTGCTTGGCGGCGACCGGCCGACCGGCCCGCTTGATCCGAACGGCCTGGCCCTGTCATGGCTGATCTGGCTCCCGGCGGCGGGCATCGTCGCGGCGCTGGTAGGGGCGTTGATCGGACCGACGGCGCTGCGACTGAGGGGCTTTTACCTCGGCATCGTCTCGCTTGCGCTGGTCTTCATCGGGCAATACATCTTCAAGAACGCCACCGGCATCAGCGGCGGGCCCGCGGGCCGCACCTTTCCCGTACCGACCTTCGGCGCTTCCGCCATCAATCAGCAAAACAACCTTTTTGGCATCCCGCTTTCCGGGCCTCAACAATATTTCTTGCTGCTGCTGCCTATCCTGGCAGTGACTGCGCTCTTCGTGGGCAACGTCATGCGTTCACGCGCGGGCCGCGCCATGCGCGCGGTGCGAGATAACGAGACGGGAGCGGCCATCATGGGCGTGAACCTGCTCCAGACGAAGATGGGTGCGTTCGTCCTGTCGTCCTTCCTGGCCGGCATCGCGGGTGCGCTCTACGCTTCGTATATCAGCTACCTCAATCCAGCTTATTGGGGCCTGACGCTCTCCATCCAGTTTGTCGCGGCCATTATCGTCGGTGGCGTGGCAAGCGTCTGGGGATCGATCCTGGGGGCCGCCTTCGTCTTCGGCTTGCCGCTCGTGATCGATCAATTACAGCTCATCCCGCCCCCCACCGGCTCAGGCGGTATGACGAGCGGTGATCTGAACGCCATTCTCTACGGCCTGCTCATCATCGTGTTCCTGCTCTTTGAGCCAGGGGGCATCATCGGCCTGGCCCGTCGAATCCAGGCCTGGTTCAGCAAGCTCAATCGTTCTCAAAAGAAAGGAGGAGAAAGCGGCGAGATCACCGATTTGACCGACTTCACCGACTTGCCGCAGGATTCCGGCGCTCGGCTCGCGCAGGAAGGCGCTGCTCTTCCATCCACTGAAAGCGAGTAGTAGTGACCTGTAGTGTTGCCTGGTGCAACACACGTTCGATTGTATTATTTAAGGAGTTTCACACATGACAACCAGGAAATTCCTGTCCACCTGCTTTATCGTGTTCGCCGCAGCCCTGATAGTACTTTCAGGATGCGCCAGCAACAGCAGCACGAACAACGGTGGCAGCACGCTCAAAGCCGGCCCAGGCGTTGATGTCGCACATAAAACTATCACGCTCGGCTTCCTCTCGCCTTATACCGGCCCGGTCGCCGCTCCCATCGGCATTCCGCTGGCAAACGGCGTCAAAGCCTACTTCGACCATGTCAACGATAACGGGGGGATCGATGGCTACAAGGTCAAGTTCCTTGAAGAGGATACGATGTACGACCCGCCGACGGAGGTGCAGAAGTATAACCAAATTCACAACCAGGTATTAATGATCGCGGACAGCCTGGGGACGCAGCCGACATTTGCGATCAACAGCCTGGCAACTGCCGATCATATGCTCGTTTCGGCAGCAACGCTCGCCTCATCCCTGGCACGCGAAAAATACCTCATTCTGCTCGGCACCCCCTATCGCCTGCAGGTGGAGAACGCGTTTGACTACGTCGTCAACAAGCTCGGCGTAAAGATCCCGCGACCGGCATCATTTACCAGGACGACGAGTACGGCCAGGACGGGCTCACCGGCTACAAAGAATCGATCAGCGCTTATGGCCTGCACGATGTCGCTCAGGCGGCCTATGGCGTAACCGATACCAGCTTCACCGCAGAGGTGCTGAAAATGAAACAGGCCGGCGCCAAGTACGTCTTCCTCACGGCAGTTCCGGCGGCGGCCGTCGGCATCATCACCACGGCCTTTAAGCTGGGCTACAACCCGCAGTGGATACTGCAAAGCCCGGCCTTCGCGACGGTGCTGCTGACCATCCCCGGCGTGCCGGCGCTGCTCAGCAAGGCCTGGCTCGTCGGGCAGGGCGCCACCTGGGGCGATACCAGCGTACCCGGCATGGCGCAGTTGCTCCAGGACGTGCAGAAATACTATCCGCAGCAGAAGCCTGATGGCTACTTCGAGTTCGGCTACACCTCGGCGCACATAACATACGCCATCCTGAAAAAGGCGTTTGACAACAACGATGTCACGCGCGACGGCCTGTATAATGCCTTCATCTCGCTGAAGAGCGTTGATCTCGGCGGGTTGTATCCCAACGTCACCTACGGGTCAGCGCCGAACCAGCGCGTCCCCACACGCGACTCCGTGATCTTCCAGATCGACGCGTCGCAGCCGGCGGGCGTGAAACCGCTTACCCCCGACTTCGTCGGTACAGCGGCGATGGCATCGCAGTTCTGATTAGTGAGTGAGGCGCAGGATTAAGCCCCTGTGCCTCACTGCCCTCCTAGCGGTTCAATGATGCGACGATTCCGCCAGACATGTGGAGATAAGGGCTGTCATCCTGCGCGCAGCGCAGGATCTCTATGTCCTGCGAGCTAGATCCTTCGCTGCGCTCAGGATGACACTCAGGATCGTACGCAAGTCTGCCCACGGGAAGTCTTATCTCCAAACGTCTGCGATTTAATGGGGAATGTTGTATAACATAGGCAGGGAGGTATCACTATGACGGATTTGACAGGCAAGGTCGCCCTGGTGACAGGTGCGGCTTCCGGCATCGGCCTGGCCATCGCCCGTGATTTCGCCAAACAGGGCGCGCATGTGACGCTGGCCGATATCAATAGCGAGCGAGGGCTGGCCGCCGCGGTCGAACTGCCGGGGGCGCGTTTCCAGCAGGCCGACCTGACCCGCTCGGAGGACATCGCGCGGCTGGTGCGAGACACCATCGATGCAGCGGGCAAGATCGACATCCTGGTCAATAATGCCGGCATTCAACATGTGGCCCCTATTCACGAGTTTCCAGAGGCGAAATGGCGGCAGATCATCGACATGATGCTGACGGCGCCTTTCCTGCTGACGAAAGCCGTGCTGCCCGGGATGTATGAGCGCAGGTGGGGCCGCATCATCAACATCGCCTCGATCCACGGCCTGGTCGCATCTCCCTTCAAGGTGGCCTATATTTCCGCCAAGCACGGGCTGGTAGGCCTGACGCGCACCACGGCCGCTGAGGCGGGCGACTATGGCGTGACCTGCAACGCCATCTGTCCCTCGTATGTGCGTACGCCGCTGGTCGAAAACCAGATCGCGGACCAGGCCAGAACGCACGGGATGCCCGAATCGGAGGTCGTCGAAAAAATCATGCTGGCGAAGGCCGCCATTCACCAGCTCCTGGAGCCGGACGAGGTCGCGCAATTCGCCACGTATCTGTGTGGCGATGCGGCCAGGGGCATCACCGGCAGCACGCTCACCATCGACTGCGGCTGGACCGCGATGTAGCGTAGGATAACGCTGACGGAAGGACGAGGGCGGCGCAAGCGCACATACAGGGGATAGGGTGAGAAAGGACGAGGGCGGCGCAAGCGCCCCCTCCACCCCTCTACTCCACTCCCGCCCGTACAGATGAAATACGACGGTATCAGGTTAAGAAAGGGATGGACGCATATGACGTACGATGCACAGTCGCTGCGAATGCAGCTTGTCGAGGCAATTGAGCGGCTCTTCCAGGCCGGTGTCATGTCACACAGCCGGCATGGCAATATGAGCGTACGTCTGCCCGGCAGCGAGCATATGCTGCTGGCCTCGACGGGTCTGCACGCGCACCTGTCGGCAGAGGACATCCCGATCGTCACCTTCGATGGCGAGATCGTGGAGGGCGACATAGAACCCGTGACGCGCGAGATTACCGGCATGCATACCTGCGTCTACAACGAACGTGCCAATGTTTCATGTGTGATGCACACCCACTCGCCAAACGTGACGAGCTTCGCGCTGGCCCATCAGCCCCTGCCGTGCGCCTACGAAGCGCTGCTGCGTTTCGGTGTGACGGTGGATATTCCGGTAGCGACCTGGGCGCCGCGTGGTTCGCGCGAATCGGTCACAAACATCGTGGAGCAACTTCAGCGCTATCCCGACGCCCCCGCCGTCCTGCTCGGCAATCACGGCCTGCTGGCCTTCGGGCGCGACCCTTTCTCCACGGCCTTCCTGATCATCTCGATGGAAGAGGCGGCTGAACTCACGCTGAACGCCCGCAAACTCGGCGGCGAACAGGCCTTCCCGGCGGGCGCGCTCGAAAAGGAGCGCGAACATATGCGGCAATTCGGATCGCTACGCTGATCCGTCTTATACCTCATCGGTCGAGACTGCATTTCGTGCCCTGGTGCTGGCAAGGAATATCGAAGGCACCCCTACGCCTTCCAGACCAGCACCAGGCGATCCCTGGAAGCAGAAGCGAGACGCGCACCTTCGGGCGACCAGGCCACGCACCATATTTTCTTCTGATGCTCGTGATAGGAGAGAACAGCGGTCCCGCTCAGAGCATCCCAGACGTGCACGGCGTGTTCGGCATCCCCGGAGGACGAAGCGATACGTCGCCCGTCAGGCGACCAGGCCACGCTCGTCACCTCGTCGGTGTGACCCCGATACGTATACACCGGTTTCCCGCTGATCGCGTTCCAGACATGCACCAGGTGTTCCCGGTTTCCATTGGAGCCGCTATCGCCCGTAGCCGACGCGAGGTATTTGCCATCCGGTGACCAGGTCACCGACTGCACCCAGTCGCCGTGCTCGAGCGCGGGCATGACCTCGTGGCCGGTGCGGGCGTCCCACACCCGCACGGTGCCGTCATTGCTGGCGGAAGCCAGGTGTACTACATCGGGCGACCAGGCCACGGCCCTCACCCAGTTCGAATGACCCTGGCACATGACTACGTGCTGTCCGGAGAAGGCATCCCACACCTGCACCGAGTGGTCGTAGCTGGCGGAGGCCAGGCGTTTCCCACTGGGCGACCAGGCCAGCGCGCTGACTGCGTCCGTATGCCCGAAAAAGGTGTAGACGGGATTTCCGGTGGCTGCCTCCCAGACCTGGGCGGTCCGATCCCCACCTCCTGTGTAGTCATCTCCACCGGAGGCGAGATATTTCCCGTCAGGCGACCACGCGACGCACAGAACCCAGTCCCTATGCCCATGATAGGTCAACACACGCCGACCGGTGGCCCCATCCCAGACCTGCACCGTTTTGTCGGTGCTGGCCGAGGCGAGGCGGTCGCCACCGGGCGACCAGGCTACGCTAGAGACAGACCCGCTATGCCCGGTGTAAGTCAGCAGCGTAGTTCCAGGCAGGGGCAGGAGCCCGGGTGCTGCCGGTGGGGGAGTCTCCGCGAAGATTCCCGCAGACCTTGCCAACCAGATGCCGTTGCTGACCGCGCTTCCCACGGCGAGGCCCGCCAGCCCCAACACGACGGCGCGTCTCGAAAGACGCCGCTGCCCACCCGATGAGGGCGGAGATGCTCCGTCGGACCGATATCCGGGAGTACTTGAAAGAGCCTCTTCAGGATTTTCGTCGAAGCCCTGCGCCTGAGGAATCCCGGTAGTGTCGCGAGCAGCAGCATCAGGGATGAGCAGCGAGAGCGGTTGGGTGCCTGCCGAAGTGAACCCGGACAACTCCCATGCGATCTCCGAGGAGGAGGAGGGAAGGCCACCGAGCTGGCTTGCCTGTTCCAGGGCAGTGGCGAATGCCTGTACCCTCGTGAAACGCTGCTGCGGGTCTTTCGCCAGCGCTGTGAGCACGACCTCTTCCATCTCCGCCGGAATGGCCGGATTTCTCGCGCGCAGCGATGAAGGAGGTTGCAGCATGTGCTGTGTGGCGATTTCGAGCGCCGTGCCCTGGAAAGGGCGCGTGCCTGTGAGCCATTCGTAGACCACGACGCCCAGAGCGTACTGGTCGCTGGCAGGCGAGGGTTGGCCCCGCAGTTGCTCGGGCGCCATGTAGGCAATGGTGCCGGCCATGGCGTCTTTCTGCTGCGAGTGGGAACTCTGAGCGATCAGCGCAAAGCCAAAATCACTGAGCAAGACCTCGTTATGCCGCCCCAGCAGCATGTTCTCGGGCTTGATGTCGCGGTGAATCAGCTTGTGCTGATGGGCGTACTGCAAGGCCTCGGCCAACTGCCTGACATAGCCGACAACGGTGGCGAGCGGCAGGTTTGTCCCGCCTGGATGGTGTTGGCGCAGTGTGCCGTTGGGGGCGTAGGTCATAACCAGGAAAGGCGTAGAGCCGTCGATCCCAAAATCCAGCACACGCACAATATGTGGATGCTCCAGCCGGGCGATGGTGCGAGCCTCGGCTCGGAACTTCTCGACGTCACTGCTCGTTAGCTCGGTATGCAGCACCTTGATGGCTGCCTGGGTCTTCAGGTGGATGTGGACGCCGAGATAGACATCCGCGAAGCCACCACGCCCAAGATGGCGCATCACGCGATAATTTCCAAGTTGTTGAGCGACATAGCTGGTCATGTTCGTACTCCATGAAAGATACGGCGGGTTCCTTCCCCATATCTCATGTACGCTGCATAGTGGATTTTTTAGTGAGCCTTTTCAGGCAAAGATCTAGAAGAGAAAAATGAGCAGAGAGGTGAGGCGGTGGGTAAGCTCATCTTGATCCCCTTCTCTCACCTCTGGATAATCATCAGGCCTCAAATGATAGTAATATCCGTATTTCTGTGGTATACTTCTCACACATGAATAAACTTTCAATCTATTTTCTAATTACATGTTTCTATGGGGGAACGAAGCATGTCACTCGAAGGGAAGCAAATCGACCGTTATCATATCTTACGTCTTATTGGCAGCGGTGGTATGGGTGATGTCTATCTGGCGGAAGATCCACGTATCGGCCAGCAGGTTGCAGTAAAAGTAATCCGAACTGAAAGAACACCCTATCCCGGCGAGGATGAGCCGAAAAACGCTGTGCGCCTCTTCCAGCGTGAAGCAAAGACTATTGTCAAGCTCGATCACGCGCATATTTTGCCTCTGTACGACTATGGTGAAGAGCTAATTGGTACCATGCCGATTATTTATCTGGTCATGCCTTATCGGCCCGAAGGTTCGCTTTTGGATTGGCTGCGAGGTCGGGAGACAAAGAAATTGCTCCCACCCCAAGATGTCGCTCATCTCATTACTCAGGCTGCTGATGCGCTGCAACATGCTCACGATCAGCGCGTCATTCACCAGGATGTCAAACCCTCGAATTTCCTTGTGCGCCTCAATAAGGAAGCCCACTCAAGACCTACTCTCCTGCTCTCCGACTTCGGTATCGCGCATCTATCAAGCGCCACGTCGAGTGTGAGCCAATCGGTGCGCGGCACCCCCTCCTACATGGCCCCCGAACAATGGGAAGGCGAGCCGGTTCCAGCAACAGATCAATATGCACTGGCGGTAATGGCTTTTGAACTTCTGACTGGAAAGCTGCCTTTCCAGGGTAGCCCCAGTCAGATGATGTACCAGCATATTCATACACAGCCGCAACCTCCCAGCGCTCTAAATCCTGAACTCTCACGTGAGATAGATTTGATCATGGCTCGCGCGCTAGCGAAGCGGCCTTCTGAGCGCTTTGCCTCGATCACAGCTTTTGGACAGGCCTTACAGCAAGCTGCGGGGATGCCACAAGCGCAAATCGAATCTCATGTTCCTCTAGTTGAAACAGTCAATGGAGCGATGACTCCCGACTCCGGCGACCAGGCAGAGTTGATTGAACCAACAGTGCCTAATGCGACCCTCCAAGTGCTTAGCGACGAATCCGAGACGGATATCAAACCGCGCAGCATACCTCCTCTGGTTCCGGTCGAGCTGGCTCCTCCCCGACAAGCAGAGGCTGGCGAAATTTCTCAGCATGAGAGCAATAAGCCGACTGATTTGCCCCCTCATGTTCCTGAGCGAGTCGCCGCATCCACGATCTCTCCACACAAGAGCAGAAAAAGGTTGCTGGTACTCACCGTTTTGATAGTGCTGGCGATGGCATTCATTGGTGGTGGGATTGTTTATGCCTTGCCTGCTCTGACCAATAACTCTCGAGCTAGAGGCACCAGCCCTGCGGGACAAAGGACCACAACTGTAAGTGGATCACCTGTCGTGAGCGGAGCTACTTCTGCGAGTATATCTATTATTCCCGATTTCGAAAACGGTGCAAAACACCTTCTCGATTGAAGCTGTGGTCGGGACTGCTGAGGCATCGAAACACCAATATCAAGGAGTGCGCTTTCTTTCTACCACTACTTCAACATATATGCAGACTGCGAAGGCCACAGGCCAGGGGACGATACCGGGTACGCAAGCATCTGGTACCGTTTGTATCGATAATTTTAATACCGCTGCCCCCATTACTCTACAATCGGGTTCTACCTATGGCAACACCTATCCCAATGCCCCTTTTTTCCACATGGTTCTAGATGCTACAAAATCTCTTCCACCTGCTCCTTCAAGTAGCACATGGTCGCAGGCGTGCGGTCCTGCTCACGTTCTTGAAGTGGGAACGATAGGGAACAATATTTTTAATAACAACCAGTTTGGGACATTGACCTATAGCGTTTTTACCAACTCAGCCCTTAAGTTCACGAACGGAAAAGACCCTCAGAACTATGTCGCTGTCCAACAGAGCGATATCGATAACACGGCTCAAGGATTGATAAATGCTAACGAGCCTGATGCACAAGCAGCACTCCAGACCCAGCAGCGCTCCAACGAGCGTTTCATAAATGCCGCGCAATGCAGTCCAAAGGTGAGTTCGAATCATCGAGCTGGCGACAGTGCACCATCAGTCACCGTGTCAGTCACATTCACCTGTACTGGCGAGGTTTACGACTATGACGGCGCTCGTTCATTTGCTGACCAATTGCTTATCCAGCAGGCCAAGACTCGGCCTGGTAGTACATACGTACTTGTTGGAAATATCGCGACTAGTGTTGTCAGCGCGAATATTAGCGACCAGCAGAATGGCACCGTGACAATAACGGTCACTGCACAGGGCAAATGGCTGTACAGGTTCACTAATACTCAGAAACAGACTCTGGCCCGTATGGTTGCCGGTAAGAAGAAGGAAGAGGCGCAGTCCATTCTATCAGCGCAAACTGGTATAGTCCAGGCGAACATACAGTTATCGGGAGGCGATAGCGTGACGCTGCCAGAAGATGCTAGCAAGATTACGGTTGTAGTGGATACTTCTCCAGCGTAATATGATTACCCTTCAAAGGCAGGTGGTCAATCCCAGGTTCAATTGTCCTACTCTCCACTTTTTCGTAACAAATTCGTCATATTTCCTACACACCTCTCAAACATACTTTAGTGGGATATCTTACAGGACCCTTAGATTGGCACCCAATAGGCCTCAACCTAAGAAAAGCCCCTACGGATCAGACGACCTGCCATCTAGGTTCTCGGCTTCAATTGATGCATATTAGGACCCTTAGCCGGGCATCCGGGGGAGTGCCGATTTATCGAGCACTTGGATGCTCCTACAGTAGCGCAGCATGATAAAATACTTCTGGCTGCGCTCTATTGAATCGACCTATCACCGCCAAGAGGCATCAGATGGATTACACCAGCAGCAGCGCAAGTGGGCAGCAACAAGCACAGGAACAGGCGCGCGTAGACCAACGTTATATCCAATTCGAAAAGGGAAGGGAAACAAGAATTATGGACAATTTTCCACGTTACGACCCGCGAGAGCCTCAGCAGCAACAACAGGCTCAATGGCCATCGCCACAATCGCAGCAGTGGCAGCCAGAATGGCAAGTCCCGCCGCAACCCTTGCCGCCACAATATAGTCAATACGCAGGGCAGGTACCGGTGATGGTTATGGAGCCGCAGAAAAGCTGGCTTGCAACCGTGCTGCTGTGCCAGTTTCTAGGCACCCTCGGTGTGCACCGCTTCTACACAGGGCGTATTGTCAGTGGCATCTTTCAACTACTCACCTTCGGCGGCTTTGGCATCTGGACGCTGATTGATCTGATCATGATCTACACGGATAGCTTCAAGGATGACATGGGCCTGCTTCTAACCAGGATGGAGCGCGTAGGTTCGGTTGTCTATATGTACCCTCCGCAGGTCAAGGGTTGAGATTGGAGGTGACACCTCAACCCAAAGTGACCCTCAATTTGCTCTGAACGAAAATACCACAGGCTATCCCTCCAAGAAGGCACACTGTCCCAACGCCAAGAAGAAGATAGGCGTGACCCTCGGATTGCAGCACGACCAGGTAGATCGTGCCGACGGTCACTGCCACAATGCCTGCTGAGGTGATCACACCTAGCATGATCACACTGGTGAGGGCCGCCATACCTCCTTTGCGCTGGGCGATCAGCGCCCCGGCTATTCCCGCCAGGATGGCAACGAGGCTCAAGCCTATGACGATGTTCCCGTGCGCCTGATTCGCGGGTGGGCCATAGCGAGCAACGTAGTAGTTGAGACCAACGACGATGCCCATCATGCCCAGAGCGATCGCCCCATAACTCAGCGCTGTCCTCGTCTTCGGCCCTGCCCCGACCATCGCGGCCAGCCCGCCAATGAAGCCTCCCGCGCCCAGGCTCAGAAAGAGATACGCTCGTTCGTGGTAATGCGCGAAGAGGATCAAGGCAAGCCCCAGCAGTAAAGCCGCAACGCCCAAAACGGTGATGGTCGCGAAGGTGAGCGACTGCTTTCGGGTAGGGGAATGCTCAAGGTGTTGCACAGACATCGCTCTTTCTACTATTTTCAAATGATTTGTTTCTCTGAGAGATCTACTTCCATTCCCAAATACCTACGGATAAGGAAGAGGGAGAGTTACAGGGATGGGCAGAAAGGTTAATGTTTCTTGACGCGATCTGTAAGAACATCACCGGTTCTCCATCCTCATTCTCCATCATTTCGCCATTTCAGGATGCTATCTTGTAGATGGAAGTACCATCTTATAAAGATAAGCAAAGGATAACATCTTGAACGATATATCTATCCCGCTTGTAGACCTGCAAGCGCAATTCCAGAGTATCAAGCACGAAGTGATGCCGGCCATTGAACACGTCCTGGAAGGCATGCAGCTCTTTTTAGGTCCGCAGTGCCAGAAGTTCGAGCAAGACTTCGCGCGTTACTGCGGCTGCGACTATGGCATCGGCCTCTCGAATGGCACCGACGCGCTCGCGCTCGCGCTGCGCGCATGCCAGATCGGGCCAGGCGACGAGGTAATTACCGTCTCGCATACCTTCATCGCGACGGTGGAAGCAATTGCGCTTGTTGGGGCGACGCCAGTCTTCGTGGATATCGATCCGCAAACCTATACAATGGACTGGCGGCAAATCGAAGCCGTCATTAGCCCGCGTACGCGCGCTATTATGCCAGTGCATCTCTATGGTCATCCTGCCGAGATGCAGCCGATCCTCGATATCGCCCACAAGCACGGGCTGCGCGTCATCGAAGACGCGTCGCAGGCGCACGGAGCAACCTACATGGGGCGGCGCGTCGGCAGCCTGGGCGATATTGCCTGCTTCAGCCTCTACTGTAGCAAGAACCTGGGGGCATACGGGGAGGCCGGTATCTGCGTCACTAACGATACGGCGCTGGCTGAGACACTCTCCGTGCTGCGCGATCATGGCTCGCGCGTACGCTACCAGCACGAGATGCTGGGGGTTAATGCGCGTATGGACGAAGTGCAGGCCGCCATTCTGAACGTGAAGCTGCCATACCTGGAACACTGGAATGCACAACGCGAGGCGCACGCACGGGTCTTTAACGATGCCTTGCGCGATATCGTCGAGCAGGTCCCGGTCACTCGCGATTGGGCCTCACACGTCTTCTACGTCTACGTCGTTCAGGTGCACGAACGAGACCGCTTCCGGCGATCGCTCCAGCAGGCAGGCGTCGGCACCGGCATTCACTATCCCGTGCCCATCCACCTGCAAGCCGCCTGCCAGCGCTACGGCTACACACAGGGTACGCTGCCCGTAACCGAGGCCGCCTGCCAGCGCATCGTTTCGCTGCCGATGTACCCTGAACTGACCGGGGAGCAATTGGAGAGGATCATCGCGGCGGTGAAAGACGGTGTGTTAGCCAGCATCTCATAACAGAGTATCTGCTTAACGTTGCGTGCCTGCAAGCCGCACGTGAGATTCCCGAGAAAAGGACCAGCTTTACTGCGTCCTCTTACTTGTCTTGGAGGCAATCCAAAGCAGGACCAGCAAGCTTGGAACAACATAGGGAAAGATGCCATACAGTGTATCGCTGACGGAGTGCGAGCGAGAATCGACGGCGAGAAACACCTGGATACAAAAGGCCATGACGAGCCCTACCAGCACAATGCCTGGCCATGCACTCGGATAATAGATCCAGCCCCACTCTCGAAACCAGGGTTTTTTCATGCTCTCTGCTCCTCTTTTAACAAATAACCTGCTGTTCTTCAGCTAGCATACTTTTCTTCAAAGGCTTAGTCAAGCACTCGAGTGTCAGAGGAGCGGATACCTCTTCGTATGATCTCGACACAGCCTATTCTGGCTTTTTCGATAAGCTGTGTCGAGAGAGAAACTGTCCCTACATCTGCGACAGCAGAGCGTTCAGCCGGTTCACGAAGCTGATCGGGTCCTCCAATTGCTCGCCCAGGGTCAGCACGGACTGGTCGAGCAGGATAGCGGCCCAGTCGGCGAACTTCTGCTCGTCGCTTTCGTTGCTGATCCTGACAATGATGGGATGGTGCGGGTTGATCTCCAGGATGGGTTTCATCGTGGGGATATTCTGACCCGCCGCTTTTAGCAGGCGCAGCAGGCTGGGATCCATGTCGTATTCGTCCACCACCAGGCAAGCCGGTGAACTGGTCAGGCGAGAGGTAACGCGCACATCCTTCACCTTCTCGTCCAGCGTGCTTTTGAGGCGACCAAGCAGGGCATCGACATTGCTGGCAGTCTGCTCTTCCTGCTTGTCTTCGGCCTGGGACTCTTCGGCGTCCGCGATCTTGCTCAGATCGACTTCGCCACGCGAGATGGATTGCAGTTGTTTGCCGTCAAACTCGGTCAGCTCCGCCGTCAGCAGGTGATCAACCGGGTCGGAGAGCAGCAATACCTCGATGCCCTTCTTCTTGAAGATTTCGAGCAGGGGACTTTTCGCCGCTGCCGCGTAGCTATCGGCGATCATATAGTAGATCTTATCCTGGCCATCTTTCATACGCGCGACGTAGCTCTCCAGCGTGACATCCTGCTTCTCGCTGCCTGAGGCAGTCGAGGCAAAACGCAGCAGCTTCGCCAGCGCTTCCTGGTTGGTGTGATCTTCCGCGATGCCCTCTTTCAGCACGCGTCCGAACTCCTTCCAGAACGTCTCGTACTTTTCCGGCTCCTTTGCCGCCATATCCGCCAGCAGGCCCAGGATCTTCTTCACGGCGTTGGAGCGTATGGTATCGATCAGGCGGTTCTGCTGCAAAATCTCGCGCGAGACGTTGAGGGGCAGGTCGTTGGAATCGACGATGCCGCGCACGAAACGCAGGTAGCCAGGCATGAGTTGTTCCGCATCATCCATGATGAAGACGCGCCGCACGTACAGCTTCACGCCGTGCCGCCGCTCGCGATTCCACAGGTCGAATGGCGCTGTCGAAGGAATGTAGAGCAGCAGAATATATTCCTGCGTGCCTTCCATGCGTGCGTGGACGTATGCCAGCGGGTCGCTGAAATCATGCGCCACGTGCTTGTAAAATTCGTTGTATTCTTCCTGGCTGATCTCGCTTTTCGAGCGCGTCCACAGAGCCGAGGCGCTATTCACCCGCTCCTCTTCGTCCTTGTCTTTATCCTCGGACTTCATCAAGATCGGAACGGTGATGTGGTCGGAATACTTCTTGATGATCTGGCGCAGGCGATAGCCGCTAAGCAGCTCATCCTCTTCGGGGCGCAGGTGCAGGACGACCTCCGTCCCGCGCGAAGGATGCTCGATGGTCTCTAGCGTGTACTCGCCCTGCCCATCGGACTCCCAGCGCACGCCCTGGTCGGCCGGCTCCCCGGCGCGGCGCGTCGTCAGCGTCACCCTATCCGCCACAACGAACGAGGAGTAGAAGCCGACGCCGAACTGCCCGATGATGTTGGCGTCCTTCTGCTGGTCGCCCGTCAACGATTGGAAGAACTCGCGTGTGCCCGACTTGGCGATCGTGCCGATATCCTCGATGACCTCGCTGCGCGACATGCCGATGCCGTTATCGCTAACGGTGATGGTGCGCGCATCCGTGTCGTACGCCACGTGAATAGCCAGCTCCGTGTCGTTTTCAAATAACGAAGCATCCGATAACGCGGCAAAGCGCAGGTGGTCAATGGCGTCCGAGGCATTCGATATCAGTTCGCGTAAAAAAATCTCCTTATTGCTGTACAAGGAGTGTACCATCAAATCGAGCAACTGCTTGACTTCCGCCTGGAAGCCCATCGTTTCTTTGTGTGTCTCCACCGTCATATGAACCGACTCCTTTACCATCAAAATCACTATGAAACGTGTATACAGGCACATGAGGCGTGCTTCGGACTATAATGTATCAAAATCGCTGAGCGATTTCAAGAGCTACAAGGACACCTGTCTATGGTAGACTGTAATCTAACAAATATCCCTATGGATCACCTGGACACCTACGGAGAACAGACTGGCATGACCATCACAGACCACTCTTCAGATCAGGCCCAATCATCCGCGCCGCTGCAACTGGCACAATCAAAACAGGAACTGGCCAGCTCTCCCACGCTCGCCATGAACGAGGCGGTGGCGGCTCGCAGGGCTGCCGGGCATGATAACATCATCCACCTGGGTTTTGGCGAGGCATCGTTTCCGCTGCATCCCCTGCTGGCCGAAGCCCTTGCACGCGCCGCTCGCAGCACCGGCTACGCCCCTGTCCTCGGCCTGCCAAAGCTGCGAGCAGCCATTGCCGATTACCTGGGACGCACGCGCGGCCTGTCATATTCGCCCGGGTGCATAGCTGTCGCCCCTGGCAGCAAGCCACTGCTCTACGCCCTGGTGCAACTCCTGGAAGGCGATGTGCTGCTCCCTACACCGTCCTGGGTGAGCTATGCCCCACACGCGCGCCTGGCCGGTCGCCGTGTCTACCTCGTCGAGACCGATCCACGCGATCATCACCGCCTCACGCCCGGTGCACTGACCGCGGCACTTGAACGCGCACAACACGAGGGAGCCGACTCGCGCATCCTGATCGTCAATACGCCGAGCAACCCGACCGGCGGCATGTTCTCGCGCGAAGATAGCGAGGCCATCGCGAACTGGTCGAGGGAGCATGGTATCACCATCATCAGCGACGAAATCTACGCGGAACTGGCGCACGGCTGGCGCGAGCACGTCTCTCCCGCACGCTTCTACCCCGAAGGCTGCATAGTGACCGGCGGCCTCTCGAAAGCCTTCTCCGCGGGTGGCTGGCGCCTCGGCTATGCGGCCATTCCACCAGGAGAAGCGGGCAAGCGGCTGATGTCTTCTTTGCAGGCGCTCGCCAGCGAAATCTGGTCGTCCGCCTCCACGCCCATCCAGGAAGCCGCCATCACAGCCTACAGCGCTAACGCCGATCTCGCCATGTACGTACAGTCCTGCGCGCGTTTACACGGTAACACTACTTCCCGGCTATACGAAATGCTGGTACAGATGGGCGTCGAGTGTCCACGACCAGCCGGAGGGTTCTACCTCTACCCCGACTTCGACCCCTGGCGTTCCAGTTTGGAGAAGCACGGCATCACCACCGCTGAGCACCTGGCCCGCTTCCTGCTTGATGAATGGGATATCGCAACGCTCCCTGGCACGGCCTTTGGTGACAGGCCCAACGCGCTGCGGTTGAGATTAGCGACGAGCATGCTCTACGCGCCGGGGGGAGCGCAATCCAGCGGGGAGAAGGACAAGGCGATGTGGGAGATGATAGAGCAAGCAGGCACCTGGACGAGTGAGGATGAAATCGGACAAGGGGCAAGGTTGGAGTTGCCCATGCTGGAACGGGCACAGAAGCGGCTGGGGGAGTTTGTAGAGTCGCTGGGCTAAAAGGCGACTATATACTTAACATACCCAACGAAAAATAAGCACATGAACTATCTAATCCGACGGTTTATGCTCTGTAAATAATTGCGCTTCATTGTCTTGAGTGCATCGTCACGGCTAACGGTACATCGAACGAATTGAACAAACTGATCATGACTATCGAAACGAAGCTGCTTTGCCATTTCACTTACCCGCTTGTCCCCTAAGGTCTCTTTGGCACCTTTGGATATGCTAGTCGAAGCAATTTCAACACCTTCCTCATCCTGGATGATGTAAAACCAATCACCAAAATCCTCACGGTCAGCTTTCATCTTGCGCCTAAGAGCTTTATCCACCTTATCCAATTCAAGCCTGGCCATCTAACCTACTCTGATACAATGACGGAACGAAGATAATTGAGTTGATCACGCAAAGGGGGTCCCAAAGTCTTTTCACGTCGCGTAAGCATGTCCAGGTAACCGGAAAAAATACGCCGGAAAGCAGCTAACGCCTCCGCATCTGTTGTTCCTGATGCATGCATATGAAAGCGTGGTTCTGTAACAATAACTTCATCGTCATCATGCTCGATTATGACAGTTATCGAATGAGCAAGTTGTCTTCCCCCTGGAAGATGGCCACTGAGCGGGTAGAGCGTCGGAGGTGATGAGGGAGAAATGCGGACAAGTTGATAAGCATAGGATGTATCATCAGCGCGGACAGTCATTGTCGTCATTTCTCTATGTCCTTTCTTTGCTGATTCATCTTTTGAGACTGGTACTTGTCTAACTCAATTTGCAAGGTATTAATCAGTCCTGGCATAAGTTCAGGGGAGACAATGATCTTACTTACACACTCTGCTCGAATTTTCCCTAGTTCTGTGAGCTTCGCTCGATTTTCTTCAGGGGAACCTGTAAGCATGGGAATTTGTGCTTCAAAGAAAGAGATGATGAATTCATACGGACCAGCTTGAACAAGAACGTTATTAGCATATCGACTCTGAAGTCCCTCTGGAACTTCCCAATCGATAGAGAGTGCTACTTCTTCAGATTCTTGCTGTTCTCGCTCTGCCTCTTCGCTCATTGATGTCCATCTTTCTCAGTTGAAGTATGTCCGCTTTCATCCCTCCAATTCGCATATCATACTATAAACTATATCGGCACAAAGCGCAATTATTGTTCAGGATACGGTATCAGCTGGCGGGTACATTCTCTTACCCGTGTGAGTGGTACGATAGCTGTTCAGAGGAGTAATACACCCTGGTAATTTTTCCAGGAGAAAAACTGTTCAAATCACCGATGCAGCGCGCTTGCCAATGGGGTACAGTTATGGCAGGTTCCACAACCCATCGTTTAACCAGAGAGACCTGACTATGGAACAGACAACCAGCAACACCAACGACACTAATAACACGATCAATACAGGCACTACCCCTGACAATACTTCACTGTTACGCACGCTCTCGAACCAGATGGCCGATGCTGTTGAGCGCATCGCTCAATCGCTCGTGCTCGTCAATGGGCGCGAAGGGCAGCCGGCGAGCGGCGTGGTCTACGCCCCGGACCTGGTGCTGACTGCCGCCCACGTGATCCAGCGTGAAGAAGGTATCACGATCTACACGCACGATAAGCGCACGCTGGCCGCGAAGCTGGCGGGGCGCGACAGCAATAGCGACCTGGCGGTACTGCGCGTTGCCGACCTCGGGCTGGCTGCCGCTACGCCTTCAGAAGAGAATGCGCGCGTCGGGCAGATGGTCCTGGCGACCGGCTTCACCAACGAAGAGGGGCTGATGGCCAGTTCGGGCGTGGTGAGTGCGCTTGGCGGGCCACTGCGCACACGCGGCGGAATCCTGATCGAGCGCTACATCCGCACCGATGCCATCCCGTATCCCGGCTTCTCGGGCGGCGCACTGATCGATACGCGCGGAGACTTGCTCGGCATCCTGACGACCGGCCTCTTCAATGGGGTCGCGCTGGCCATTCCCACGCTCAGTGCCAGGACCATCGCGGATACGCTGACGACGCAGGGCCATATCAAACGCGGATTCCTGGGCATCAGCAGCCAGCTTGTACAGGTACCGGCAGCGCAGCGCGGCGACAGCACGCAGGAATACGGGCTGCTGATCGTCAAGGTTGATGAGAATAGCCCGGCGCAAAAAGGCGGCATCCTGCTCGGTGACATCCTGGTCACGCTCGATGGTCACGCCATCAAGGATTCGGAAGACCTGCAACTGCTGCTGTCGGGCGAGCGTGTGGGCAAGAATGTGCAGATCGACGTGATTCGGGGCAACACGCTGCGCACGCTCTCAGTCACCATCGCAGAACGCGAGTAACTCAGGAACAAACCATGACACAGATAACACCTTATTCAACATCCTCGTCATCTGCAGCGGCTGCGACTCTGCCCGACATTTTCTCGTCCGGGCTGGTTGGCATCTTCAATGATGCGCAGCCGGGCATCGTGCAGGTGCGCACGGAAGGTCGTGGAGGCGGCACCGGCATTATCCTGCACGAAGACGGCCGCATGCTTACCAATAACCATGTCGTAGCCAGTGATAACGCCAGAGTCGAAGTATTGCTTTCAGATGGCCGCACCTTCCCGGCCGCTGTACTGCACCGCAATCCAAGGCTCGACCTGGCCCTGCTGAAGATTCAGGGCGACGGCCTCAAACCGCTCGCGCTGGGCGATTCGACAAAGCTGCGCGTGGGCGAGCTGGTTTTCGCCATCGGGCATCCGTGGGGGCAGCGCTGGGTCGTTACCGCCGGCATCGTCAGCACCATGCGCACGGTGAAGCTGGCTGATGACCTGACGACGCACTACATTCAATCGGACGTGGGACTCGCGCCGGGTAACTCCGGCGGCCCTTTGCTCAACGCCGATGGGCACGTTGTGGGCATCAACGCCATGATCTTCGGTGGTGACCTCTCGGTCTCGATCCCCAGCAGCGTTGTGCAGAGCTGGCTGGCGGAGCTGCCGGGCCGCCGCGTCGCGCTGGGCATCGAGATTCAGACGGTAGAACTGCCGCTCGCCATGCGCTCCGCCATCGCGGCAGCGGCAAGAATCGGGCGTGATGGTGGTCGGTATTCGCCCGGAACGACAGGCAAAACACACTGACCTGCTGCTCGGCGATATCTTGCTCGAAGTGGCAGGGTCGCCGGTTAAGAACAACGCGGCGCTGCTCAATACGCTGGCATCCAGCCAGGAACAGGAGAAGCTGCCTATGAAGCTGCTGCGCGGCGGCGAACTTCTAGAGATCGAGGTCACCGCACTTCTACTCGATCGATGAGCAGGGCCTGGTACAAGAAAGGTATCGATTGCATCTTGGGTTAGATGCTAAACCAGAATTGGGAGCACCTGAATGGCTGATGAACTTTTTGAGAATCCAAGACTTGCTGTTATCTACGACCCGTTTGGTCCTGATCGCTCTGACCTAGAGGCTTACGAGTCTATGGTCGACGAGTTTGGTGTTCGTTCTGTCCTTGACATTGGCTGTGGAACAGGAACATTTGCTTGCCGTCTCGCTGCCCGCGGCATCGAGGTGATTGGACTCGATCCAGCCGAAGCCTCACTCAAGGTGGCTCAAACGAAACCTTGGTCTGACCGCGTCAAATGGATTCACGGCACTGCGTTAAACCTTCCCCCTTTGATGATTGACCTCGCGACGATGACTGCTAACGTTGCCCAAGTCTTTCTGACGGACGAGGAGTGGAAGGAGACACTTCTTGCGGTTCGGTCGGTATTGCGACTAGGCGGACGGTTGGTGTTTGAAACTCGGAACCCCAAGATGCAGGCGTGGCTGAATTGGAACCGGGAGAACACCTACAAACGCGTTGACATACCCAATTGTGGCGTTGTCGAGGGATGGGTTGACGTTACCGACGTTCAAAATTCCTTCGTGTCTTTCCGATGGACGTATATTTTCGAGAGCGATGGTGCCGTAATCACGTCAGACTCAACGTTGCGCTTTAGGAGTCGTGAAGAGATTACCAACTCGCTCAGGGATGTAGGAATGTCCCTGGATGAGGTACGAGAAGCCCCTGACCGTCCGGGACGCGAATTCGTCTTTATTGCACGCCGCCCGACGACGTAACTCGATTTGGATGCCAAGAACATTCTTAGGAGCCCGCTCGCTTCTTGCACAAACAAGAGCGAAAGTGCAAGACAGAAACGCATGCTGGTGTTGACTCGCATCCTGGAGGGACACCTCAGTACGGCAGAAGCGGCACCGCTCCTCAAGCGCTCGAAGCGGCAGGTGCAGCGACTGATGGCGGCCTATCGCAAGGAGGGGGTCGCCGCCGTGGTGCATCGCCTCGACGAGGCCACGCGTCAGCGCATCATTGCCCTGACGCAGAGTACCTATGCGGGAGCCAATTACCAGCATCTGCACGACTTATTGGAAGAACGCGAGGGCATCGTCGTTTCACGCGTCAGTGTGCGCCGCGCAAGCGGCCCCAGCATCGGCGCTATCGCAAACGCTACGCGCAAGAGGGCATGCTGGTGCAGATTGATGGCAGTCCCCACGCCTGGTTAGAAGAGCGCGGGCCGCGGCTGCAGCCGCCTTCTTCCAGCCGTCGCGACCACGCCTCCCGGCCATCGTCGACTGTCGCCTCAATCGCCGCAAGCCTGTCACGGCGAACCTCCTGGAAATTTACCGCTCAAAATGAGCGGTAAATGAGCGATGATACCTGCCTGAAGCCCCTTCTCAGGCGGCTTTAGTGGGCCCAAAAAATTCTTTCTGGAACGCCGGTATTTTTACAAGTCCTCTCCCGGCAGCCACAAAGCTGACAGTTCGAGCCAGACCCTTCGCTTCGTCACAGGTGGCACTCCACCCTTCCCGATGTTGGTCGGTAAACTTCATCATCGCGTCCCAACAATTAATGTCCTCAGCGGGACATAGTGTGCCCACCGAGGCGGCGATAGCGCGCCTCCACAAAGGAATAGATGCCGTAGGCAAACAGGCCAAGCGCTACGATGCCGAGCAGGAACGGACCAAAGGGCAGGTGCAGCAGTTCTTTCAGCGCGCTATCAAGGCCCTTGGCCTTTTGCGGATTAAACTGTACGGCTGCCACGATCATGAAGATGCCAACGATGGTGAAGACTACACCGAGCGCGGCATAACCTAACCTGCCCAGGAAGATCAGGTACTTGCGCACATTGGCCGCTAGCCCCGTGATGGCGAGCCGCTGCTGGAAATTCGCGGTATAGGCCTTTGAATAGAGGTAGAACGCCACACCCAGTATGATCAGGCCTACAATCACCACAAGTGCCACTCCAAACGGCAACTTGAGCAGGCGCGCCGTCCAGTCCTGCGTTGAGGTAGTTGAACTCTGGCCAGCGCTGCCGCTGCCCGCGACAAGGCTAAACGCGCCAATACCGGTAAGAGCGTAACCAACGCCGACCGCGGCGTAGCCAATGCGCCCGACAATCCCCTTCGCTTTTCGACCCTTACCCTCAGTATCGAAAATGGCCTGGATGAAGCTCCACAGAGCGAAGACGATCAGACCGATGCCGACTACTACGAGCAGAAATTTACCGAACGGCTGCTCGTAGATGGTTTGCAGCGCCCCCTTCTGATCGGTTGCCGCACCGCCCTGACCAATCGCCAGCTTCACGGCCAATCCCCCGATGATCAAGTAGACCAGACCTTTGGCCGCGTAGCCCAACCGCGCCAGCATCGTCATTCCTCTACTGGTGGCCGCGCCGCGCGCCGTCTGTTCCACTTCATGCGCCTCTTGAGGTACCCTTACATTCGACCTCATCGTCAAACTCCTTTCAGGTATTCCCTGGAACTGACCGATGGTTCATGTTCACCCGTCATTCCTACTGCTATGAACTAGACCTTCTATTATGATGTGTCTTTCCAGAATTATTGCTGATCTTGCCTCTTACACGATTCATCCGAGGAAAAAGTAGATGGACGAAAAATACCTTTCGGCAACGCCTCAACGAGCATGATATGATGTTGCCAAAAGCAAAGCACGTCAGGAGGAACCGTCTGATGAAAGCCGTATTATGCAAAGCGTATGGAATGCCCGACACGCTGGTCGTCGAAGAGCTTGAGCCGCTGCACCCGGGCAAGGGGCAGGTAGTAGTCAGTGTGAAGGCCTGCGGGGTGAACTTCCCCGATACGCTCATCATCCAGGGGAAATACCAGTTCAAGCCGGAGTTGCCATTTTCGCCGGGCAGCGAGGTTGCCGGCATCGTGAAGGAAGTGGGTGAGGAGGTGAAGGGATACAAGGCTGGAGATCATGTGATCGCCTTCACCGGCTGGGGTGGATTCGCCGAAGAGGTCGTGGTCGATGCAGTCAAGCTGATTCCCATGCCGCCCGGTCTGGATTTCACGGTTGCCTCCGCCTTCGTGCTGACCTATGGCACGGCGCACCACGCCCTGAAGGACAGGGCCCAGCTCCAGCCGGGCGAGACGCTGCTCGTGCTGGGCGCGGCAGGCGGCGTCGGGCTGGCCTCAATCGAGATCGGCAAGCAGTTGGGGGCGACGGTAATCGCGGCTGCCTCTAGCGATGACAAGCTTGAGACTTGCCGGCAGCATGGCGCGAGCGAGCTCATCAACTACGCAACACAGGATCTGCGCGAGCGTATCAAGCAGATCACCGGGGGCCAGGGCATCGATGTCGTCCTTGACCCGGTCGGCGGAGATTTCACCGAACCCGCGCTGCGCAGCATGGCCTGGAAAGGTCGCTACCTCGTCATCGGCTTCGCAGCGGGTGACATCCCGCGCATCCCGCTCAACCTGACGCTGCTGAAGGGCTGCTCCATCGTGGGGGTTTTCTGGGGCGCATTCGCCGAGCGCGAACCCCGGCATAACGCCGAAAGCCTGCGCGAACTGCTCACCTGGCTCGCTGAGGGTAAGCTGCGCCCGCACATCTCAGCGACCTACCCACTCGAAAGAGCAGCCGATGCGCTCTACGATATGATGAACCGCAAGGTGCAGGGCAAAGTGGTGCTGGTGCCCTAGACCTGCCCCTGCCGCCTGATCGCCTCGATCAATTCCGTCGTGGAATGGCCGGGTACATAGGGGATCAGCCGCACGCTGCCGCCATAGGTCTGTACAACCATCGCTTCGGGAAGGCGGCCAGTATCAGGCGTGATCGCTTCGCCAGCACTGTCATTGGCGTAGTCGCCGCCCTTGACATAGATAGCGGGCTGGAGTAACTCGACCAGCGGAACAGCCGTTTTTTCCCCGAAGATGGTCACATAGTCAACGCATGCCAGGGCCGCCAGAATTTCGGCGCGTTCATCTTCCGACACAAACGGGCGGCCCGGCCCTTTCAGCAGGCGCGTGCTTTCATCGCTATTCAGGCCGAGTACCAGGAAATCGCCCAGCGCGCGCGCCTCCTGCAAATAGCGTACATGACCCAGGTGCAGCAGGTCGAAGCAGCCGTTGGTAAATACGCCGCGTTCGCCTTTCACCTGCCGTCGGTGGACCTCGTGGGCAAGTTCGTCGCGGCCCAGTATTTTTCGACGTGTATCAAACGGGGTATTACTCATGTAAAGCACTCATCAATTCCTGCGGGGTATTGCTGGCGCAGCCCAGGCGCCGCACCACCAGAGCGGCGGCGGCGTTGGAGAGATAGGCGGCCTCGGCAAAACTCGCGCCGGCCGTCAACGCCAGCGTAAAGGTGGCAGCGACGGTATCGCCCGCACCGTTGGTATCGACAATCTCGCTGGCATGATCCAGCCCGTGAACGGGCAGATGCACGGGCGATTTCGCCTTCTCGAAAAGGCTCATACCCTCCGCGCCGCGCGTAATCAGGATGCTCTGCGCCGCGCTGCCGTCCAGCAAGCGCCGACCGGCCTCGTCCAGTTCCGCGCGTGTAGTGATGGTCGTACCGAGCGTTAGTTCGGCCTCCGGCTGGTTAGGTGTAATGGCCGTTACACCCTGGAAGCGAAATAACGACCCGTGAGAGTCAGCGACGATTACTTTACGCAGTTCCCGCGCCATTGGCAGGCAGGTCTCAAGAATCTCTGGGCTGATGACGCCGTTCTCGTAATCCGACAGTACGACGGCGTCCATCGACGGCAACGTCGACTGCACGTACTCGATGATCGACGCTTTATAACCATTATCCAGGTCTGAGGTATCAACGCGGTCGATGCGCACGATGTGCTGCTGCACCATCTGCGTGCTGCCGGCCATTATGCGCGTCTTGGTAGAAGTGGGCCTCCCGGGATGCGTCACCAGCCCTTCCTGGCGCATTCCCAGGCTTTCGATAGCCTGGCGCAAGCGCTGCCCCGGCAGGTCATCACCGACCACGCCGGCCAGGAAGACCTCTGCGCCCAGCGCGCGCGCGTTGACGGCCACATTCGCCGCGCCACCGGGAACGGTGCGCTCCTCGTACAGTTCCAGGATCAGGACGGGCGCTTCACGGGCGATGCGGGTTGGTCTGCCGACCAGGTATTCGTCGGCGACCATATCCCCGATCACCAGCACGCGCTTACCCGCGAAGCGTCGGATAATCGCCTGTAGACTATTACCTGCTATACGAAATTCATTGCTCATCGTTCACTTCCGTTTTGTAAGAACCATCATCATAAATCTAGGGATGGCCAGCATGCGCCTCCAGCGCCAGGGTTCGCGGTATAGCCGGTAGAGCCATTCCAGACCCACGCGCTGCATCAAACGCGGCGCGCGGCGCTGGCGACCCGAAAGAAAGTCGAGGGCGCCACCAACGCCTATCGCCACGGCGACGGGTAGGCGTGCCAGGTTGCGCTTTATCCAGAGATCCTGCGCGGGCGCGCCATAGGCAACGCACAGGACATCCGCATGCGCCTCATTCAGGCGTTCCAGAATGCCATCCTCTTCTCCTGGGCCGGGCGAACCGGCGTAGGTTCCCGCGATCTCCAGTCCCGGCGCAATGGCCTGCAAACGCGCGCCGGCCTGTTCCGCGACGCCGGGTGCGGCACCGAGCAGGTAGAGCCGGTACCCCGACCGGGCGCAGCGTTTCGCCAGAGCCATAACCATATCGGTGCCGGTAATACGTTCCGGTACGGGGGTCTTGCCCAGGTGTGTCGCCCAGACGACGCCGATTCCATCGGCGACCACCAGCGCAGCGCTATTGATAGCCTCGCGAAATGCGCCGTTACGTCGCGCCTCCATCACAAATTCGGTATTCAGGGTCACTACTTGCTGGCAGGCGGGTACTTCGCCGCTAGCCAGGCCAGCACGCCGTTGCGCTACAATCTGCTCGATTGCGTCAAGCGCCTGCCTTTGACTCAAGATATCGACGCGCACGCCGAGGACATACGTGCGACGCGATGGTATGGGCTCGATTTGTAAGGACATCCGTTTTTCAGTATGCGCCGGTTAGCAGGCTATCTCACCAGTGCATAATCTCCGTTTCGTTATTCGTCACAAGTAGATCGGGACGTATCTCTTCAATATAACGCTGCACCTGTGCCAGTATTTCGTTCGCGTGCTGGCTGCTGTTGCTGACGCAGGTCACGCCAAGCACGGCGATTTGCCAGTGGTCTTGCTCATCGACTTCAGCAATCGCTACTTCGAAATGGTTACGCACACGCGCCATCAGAGATTTGATGACCTGCCGTTTCTCTTTTAACGAGTGACACGCCGGCAGGTGCAGGGTTATCTGGCTTACTCCTAGTATCATACATTCATCATAGCAAATTTCCACGCTTTTACAAAAGTCTGAGAGTACCCAGGGGCTTTCGATAGTCACCCATCTCTGGTACAATACAATGCAGAACAATACACGCAAAGGAGCAATCGTATGGCAGAAACCAGCACTTCGAGCGGCGGACGCCCCAGCCTGCCCATGCAGGGCGTGCCCCAACCCAGCAGGGAGGAGGTCATGCGCCTTCCGCGGGTCCATATTTCATCGCACCCGGTGATGAAGCATAAGATGACCGCCCTGCGCGACAAGAATACGCCACCGCCAGCATTTTATAACCTTGTAAAAGAGATCGGGGCGCTGCTCGCTTATGAAGCAACCTCGGACCTGGCTCTCGAACAGCACATGATCGAGACGCCTATGGCGCCCATGATCGGCGAGCGGCTAGCCGGAGGCATTGGAGTGACGCCCATCCTGCGCGCCGGACTCGGACTCGCGGAGGGATTTCGCCAGGTAATACCCGATGTGCAGGTCTGGCACCTGGGGCTGCGGCGCGACGAACATACGCTGGAGGCCATGGAGTATTACAACCAGCTCCCGCACAAAGTCGATCTGCAGGTGTGCTACGCCGTTGACCCCATGCTGGCGACGGGCGGTTCTGCCATCGACGCTATCAATGTCTTGAAGCGCCGCAACATACCACGCCTGTGTTACGTCGGCATCATTGCCGCTCCCTATGGGCTGCTGAAGCTCTCGCAGACCCACCCGGACATCGACATCTACATCGCGGCGCTCGACGAAAGCCTCAACGACATCGGCTATATCGTGCCCGGATTGGGTGACGCCGGAGACCGTCAATTTGGAACTTTTTAATTCACACCCTACCTTCTCAGGAAGGCTATAACGCATGTCGATGCCCTTCATGCCCATGCATCAGCCTGAGGAAGACGACAATCATACGGAAGAGCCACAAGAGCCAGAGCCGGCTCAATCGCCCGGCCCCGCTGACACGCCGCCGCAGCCGCAATTGCCTCCGGAAGCGCGGAGCGAGACCAACGGGGGACCGCTGGGCTGCTGCCTGGGTGTGATCATTGGACTGGTGCTCAGCTTGAGCATCGCCATTCTCAGCCGGGTGTATGCGACACCGTTATTTGATGTGTTGCACGGCTGGCTCTCGATCACTGTGCGAATCGTCATGATTTTAGTTGCCATTCTGGCTTCCATCGTCTTAGGCTATCTCGGCTGGCGCATTGGAAAACGCGCCTACCGCGAATACGAACTCTCTCCGCGCCAGAAGAGGCGCCTGGCGCAACTGGAACAGCGGCAGCGACAGCGACAAAAAGTGCGCGCGAGACAGAGTCGCTAGACCACAGGCCTTGAATAGATTCGAGTAAAATCTTTCTGTTTCAGCCCGTCCATCAGCAATTTGAGGAGAAAAACATGCGTATTGTTATTTTCTGCGATATGGAAGGCGTTTCCTGCATCGAGACGTGGGAACAGGTTTCGGCCGGCAGCCCGTTTTACGAGGAGTCGCGCAAGCTCTATACCGACGAGATGAATGCTGCGGTGCGCGGTGCGCGCGCTGCCGGGGCGAGAGATATTGTCGTAGTGGACTGTCACGGCGCGGGCGGCGCGTATAGCTTCAAAAGCTTTCTGCCCGACCGGCTCGAATCTGGTGCACAGTATGTATTCGGCTATCCCTGGGCGCGCTACATCGAAGCCTTCGAAAAGGGTTGCGACGCGATCCTCTTCCTCGGCGCGCACGCCATGGCCGGCACGCCCGATGGCGTCCTGTGCCACACTGTTTCGTCGGAAGCGTGGTATAACGCCCGCATCAATGACACCCTTGTGGGCGAAAGCGGAATCCTGGCGGCCGTCGCGGGCTGCTGGGACGTGCCCGCTATCTTCGTCTCCGGCGACGAAGCAACTTGCCGGGAAGTGACGGCGCTGCTCGGTGAAAATGTCGTGACAGCCCCCGTGAAAACAGGGCTGGGCCGCTACTCTTCGCGCAACATGGCCCCCAGGGATGCCTGCTCGTTGATCGAGATGCGCGTGGCCCAGGCCATCAGCATGAAGCATTGGCCGCAGCCGTTCAAATTCACCGCACCCGTCACCTTCCGCATAGATCTCGCCTCTCCCGACCGCGTCAACGACTTCAAGGGCCGCACAGGTGTTACTATCGAGGGGCCGCGCACAGTCTCTGCCACGGGTGAAAATTTCTGGGAGGTATGGGACAAAATCTGGTACCGGAACAGTTGACAAACGATATATAATACTTTTTGTTCGCAAATCACAAGCAAAAGTGGCGTTTTGCAGTATTTATACATCGGGCAGGTTCTAACGTAGCAGGGAGGCAGCTTACTATGTCACGCGTATGGGTCGTAGACGACCAGCAAGATATTCTAGACGTTGTAAAAATTGTGCTTGATGATGCAGGTTACCAGACAAATACCTACCAGAATAGCACCTGCTTCCGGCAACCAATCGAGAATCCCCCCGATCTGATACTGCTCGACATCTTACTGTCGGGTGAAGACGGGCGCGTCATTTGTCATCAGTTGAAGCACCGCAAGCAGACCGAGCATATCCCGGTAATCCTGCTCTCGGCACACTTCAAGGCTGCGGGAGCGATAGCGGGCTGCGGAGCCGATGACTTCCTGGCCAAGCCGTTTCATCTTGATGAGCTGGTCAATATGGTGAAGAAGTATCTTCCGGCCGGGAGGTAGAGGTGATCTCGGCCAGCCCATGGGCGAGATTGGCCATCTGTCCGGTCACGATGCCGATGGCATCGAGCGCCACAGCCGCCTGAGTGACCAGCTCGCATTGTACGACGACGCGCCCGATACTTGTATCAACGCTCTGTGATGCCATCGCTACCTCGCTCTGGATAGCATGCAGGCGCGATGCGACCTTGCGCGACGCCTCCTCGCTATGGGCAGCCAGCGCGCGAATCTCTTGCGCGATGACCGCGAATCCCTGGCCCTGCTCGCCCGCGCGCACGGCTTCAATCGCGGCGTTGAGCGCAAGCAGGTTCATGCGCGTGGTCAGCCCGGTTAGCTCCATCACTGTATCGTTGATCTCCTGTCCACTCTCACCCAGGCGCTTGATGGCACGCGCCGATTGCAAGGTGGCTTCGCGTACCTGGCGCATGCCCTCGTTGGCACGATCCACCTGCTGCTGACCGACGCTCGTCACCTCGATAGCCTCCGATGCCACCTCCGCTATTTTCTCCGCCCGCTCGCATACCTGCTTTAGCGCTCCCGCCGCATCATCGATGGTCCGTGGCTCAGGCATTCCCTGGCGCCCTGGCTGGCTAGAAAACCCTGTCGGAGGAGCAGTGACGAGAACATCATCATCCGTCGAAGGGATAGCCGGAAATTCGGCCTCCGTTCGTTTCCGTTCCCGCCCTGCGCGCTCAGACGACAGGCGAAAACGCACCCGGAGCGGAAGATTGACCTGTTGCTGCTTTTGCTCTGCCACAACTTGCTCTTGTTTCTCTCTGGAACACTTACACCATTTGAGCATAACATACGTGACATGTGTATACAAGAAACGTAGGAAAAAAGGCTTGGCACATCCAAAAAAAGGCGATGCACGCAATGCCTTTGAGCCGATTAGAACTATGGTACAATATGCTGTAATAGCGACGCCGATCAGGGCGGAGAAGGGGGTTACATGCACAACGTTGATCTTGCACTCTATTCGTCACAACCAGAGCCAACAAGCATGGGCAGCACACTCCACAACTCTCGAAGATCACGTAGATCATCGATCTTTCGCTATGCCATACCCCTGCTCTTCGTCCTCGTTCTTCTCCAGGCGGCGTGTGGAGGTAGCGGCAGCACGACTCCCAACCCGCAAGACTTGATTAAAAGCGCGCAGAAGGCCATTCAGAAGGTAACGGCCTATCATTTCAACCTGCAGGCCCAGGCGATTGGCCAGAGCGGCAAGCTGCCCATTACCAGCGCCGATGGTGATATCAAAGTACCTGACCGCCTCAAAGCTGTGGCTACAATTCAGGGGAATTCGGTACAGATTATCGCCATCGGTAACCAGCAGTATATCAACCTCTTCGGCGGCTGGCAGGCTACCACCGGCCTGATAGACCCTCGAACGCTCTCCGATCCGCAAACGGGCGTCTCGGCCATCCTCGGGCACATCCAGAATCCCAGCCAGCCAAGCGATTCGAGCGTCAAGGGTACCAGTTGCTGGCTGATCAATGGCAAACTCGACCCGGTCTACCTGGCCGGCATCACCGGTGGTGGCGCGCCGTCTGGCACGCTCGATGATGTGTCCGCCTGCATCGGTAAATCCGATAACCTGCCTTACCAGATCATCATCAAAGGCCCGGCAGCACAGGGCGACACCACTCAAACATCACGCACTATCACGCTCTCAAAATTCAACGAAGTCATTACCATCGATCCGCCAAGCGGTACCTCTATTGTAATGGCCATTTTGTAGAACGATAGAACCCAATTTTTGCGGAGAATAGCTGAGATGCAACAGAGGAAAGCGATGCCGCGCGATAGAACGGCTCTGCTAGCAATGCTGGCAGCGTGCTGCGCCGTATTCCTCACGGCGCTCGATCAAACGGTCGTGGTGACAGCTCTTCCGCGCATAATCACCGACCTCTCGATCAGTGTACAGCAGCTCGACCGCGCCGCCTGGATCGTCAGTGGCTACTTGCTCGGCTATATCATTGCCATGCCGCTAATGGGACGCGTCTCCGATATGTTTGGGCGGCGCAGCATATTCTTGCTCTGCCTCGGCATCTTCGCCGCCGGATCGCTTCTCTGCGCTCGCTCGCTCGACCTGGGCAACGCGATTGATATCAGCTTTCTCCAGCATCTCGGCTTGAATGTCGCCTCGCCGGACAACATCGGCGCACCCGGCACGCTCTCGCCCGGCCTGGTCTGGCTGGTAGCGGCGCGTTTCATCCAGGCAATCGGCGGCGGTGCGCTCATTCCTGTTGCGATGGCTGTCGCGGGCGATTTCTATGGTGAGAAGCAGCGCAGCCTCGCGCTGGGGCTGATCGGCATGGTTATGGAGACGGGCGGCGTACTGGGGCCGCTCTACGGAGCCGTAGTCGTCCAAACGCTGGGCTGGCAGGCCATCTTTTATCTCAACCTGCCTATCGTCGCCGTTCTGGCCCTCTTCACCTGGCGGTACATCCCCTCCCGTCAGTCGCTGTCATTACAACCTGCGACCCCGGATGCAATTCCGGCTGTCCAAAGTAGGGGCCGCGTTGATATCGTTGGTGCGCTGCTGTTGGGTGCATCGCTGGCCTGCCTCAGCCTGGGACTATCGCAAGAAGCCGTCACCGCCTCAACAGCAGTGACCGCCGACCCAAAGGCGTCGCCCATTCAGAATAATCCATGGCTGATCGGGGCATCCCTGCTCCTGCTGGCGGCCTTCGTCGCTCTGGAATGGTGGATCGGCCGCGCAGAACGAGTAAACAGCTCCGGTTGGACCGAAGTCGAGGACAGAGCGCGGGCGTCGCAAGCCCATGCCGGCCACATCCTGCCTATCGTCGAGTTGTCTGCATTCCGGCGCGCGGCATTTTCGGCGTCTTCCCTCGTTAGCTTGCTAGTGGGCGCAGCGTTGATTATCGCCATGGTCGATATCCCCTTCTTCGTCGATACGGTGCTGGGTGGCAGCGCCCTGGATAGCGGGCTGGCATTGCTGCGCCTGACCGCCCTGATACCCGTCGGCGCGTTGCTGGGTGGCTACCTCTGTCCGCGTATCACCTGTCGCATCACAGCGGTGCTAGGGCTGTTCCTGACAGCGCTAGGCTTTTTCCTGATGCACCTGTGGCCCCTCAATGTGAACTGGCTTCAAATTACCACCAGCACGGTCATCGGCGGCCTGGGCTTCGGCCTCGTGATTGCTCCGATAGGTACGACAGCCATTAATGCCGTACGATCAACGCAGATGGGCATGGCATCTTCGATCGTCACCGTCCTGCGTATGACCGGTATGATTATCGGACTCGCCGCGCTGACCTCGTGGGGGCTTGGCCGCTTCCACGCCATTATGGTCGCCTTCCAACCGCCCGCCGGGGCAAAGCCCTTCGACGCGGCCTACAATGCGGCACTCGCTCAATATAGCACATCCGCTGGACACGAAGTTTACACGTCCATCTTTCTCGCTGCTGGTATAATATCTCTCGTGGCTGTTTTACCCGCCCTCTTTTTAGAGGGGAAACGATCATCACCATATATCCTGGCGAGTAGAGAAGGTCTTCCGGCTCTAAAAAGAAGGTCACAATGAGCAGAGAAAATGATACAAGGCGGGACGATTGGGATGAGCCACAATCGGGTGAGTATCGTCCCGATCGCGCTCGACCTCGCCAGCCGCGTCCACGTCCCTCGCAGGATGGCATGCAGCAGAAACGTAGCAGGCAGCTTCCACCTGCCCGGCGCCGCTTTACACCGACGCGCGATACGACCGGCTATCAACGCCAGCAAACATCACAGCAGAGGCCAACATCGCCAGCGACTGGACAGCGCTCATCGAATCCCAGGCGACAACCACGCGGGTACCGCATTGATGAAGAGTACGAGCAAAACCGCCAGACGGAGCCTCCCCGCAGGCGGCAACCACGCGATTTACGCTCGGATGGCGAAGAGTACGAGCAGTACCAACAACGCCGGCGCCCTGAACAGCCCAGGCGATATCCGCGCCCGCCGGTTTATCCGCGCGAAGACGACAATTACCCTATCGATACGCCTGCTCCGGGAACCCGCACCCGATCGGCGCCTCTCACTCCTCCAACGAAAGAGACTGGGCAAGCTCGTCCACGACGCAGGGCCTGGTCTACTCTGCTGATCGGCTGCGCAGGCGGCTTCGTCACAGTTGCCATCATCATCATTGTTCTGGCGGTCCTGGTGTTCCACAGCCTTCCTAACGTTATTCCGGGCTTCAATATCGGCACCTCTATCTATTCTGACAAGCAACAGACGGTATCACTGCCGATCACGGCGAGTACTAGCCAGCTTGTTATCCAGAATCCGGTAGGCAATGTGAGCGTCACCACCGGTAGCGCTTCGACATCAGGCTCGCTCACATACATTAAAAGAACTCAGGCCAGCAGCCAGAGCAACGCGACCGCCGAGTTCGCGCGTATCACTGTCGCCGTCAAGTCAGGCTGTACCTCCGCCAAATGCCTGGCGGTCACGACGACCCTGCCCAACACCGGCAGCGATTCGGTGGATATGCTGATTACGCTTCCGCCGCAACTGAATCCAGCCGCAACCTTCATGCTCAGCAGTACCACGCAAAAGGGCAATATTTCTGTCCAGAATTTCAACGGCCTGCTCTCGCTGACCGATGATACCGGCAACATCTCTGTCAAAGGCGGCTTGCTCTCTGCCGGTTCATGCCTGCAAGCTCGCATCGGAAATGTGGACTTCGCGGGGATACTACAGACCGAGACTGACAAACCGCCGACCGTCAATCCCTGCACCGGCACTCCCGTCGCTCCGTCCGGCGCATCGAACCAGCAGCCCTGGTACGCCATGAAAACCGGCACCGGAAACATCGATGTGACGTTCATCACGCCTTCAACCGTTACGCAGCCAATCAATGTGCTACTTGGCGCGACTATCGCCAACCAGGGCAAGATCATCAGTGATTTCAATATCGCCGTCAAGCAGAATTCCGACGGCACTTCGAGTTATTTCGGCCCACTTCTCCCCAATGCTCAACCCCAACCGACGGCGTTGCTGATCCTGACCGTCGATGTCTCCGGCGATATTACGTTGCATAAAGCGTGATACCACATTTTCGCGTATTGCCAGCAACCTACCACTACAGTATAATTGCTTTGCGCTCTGACAAATCGACCGTACACGCGGGTCGCCAATCATATTTTCTAGCGAGGAGCCAGTTATGGATGTGGTTAACAGGTCACAAGGATTGGGGTCTATTCGATTTATCACCGGCCCACTGGCCGGCCGCACGATACCGATCAATAAGCCGATCTTGACGATTGGGCGCGAACCAACCAACGATATTGTTATTTCAGATCCGCTGGTTTCGCGCCAGCACGCCAGGCTGGTCAATAATGGCGGCCAATGGAGCATTGAGAAGATTGCGCTCCAGAATACGATATCTGTTAATTCCCGCGACGTGCAGCAAAGCCCGATTAACGACCGGGACACCATCTCACTGGGGACAGGTACAACGTTCCTCTTCCTGCTATCGCCCGACATGCCGGGAGCGGGAGCTCTCAACACAGCCCCTCAGCCGGCGCAGCAGTATGCGCCTCCTGGCTATCACGTACCCCAACCGTCACAGCCACTTCAGCGAGTGCAGCAGGCTGGAAACCAGGCATACGCCGGCCCACCGCCGGTGATGCCGGCGAGTATGCCACCCCTGAACCTCAACCAGCCCGTCGCCACCGATGCGGTTTCAAAGGGCGCGCCAGCCGGTATACCAACGATCGAGGTTAGCTCGAATACGCATCCGAACAGGCAGACGATGCCGCTGACAAAGCAGGAAATCAATATTGGCCGCGATCCCTCCAACGACCTGGTGATCAGCGAGCCGGTCGTTTCTGGCTTCCACGCCCAGATTGTGCGCGAAGGCAACCAGTACGTGTTCGTTCATCCGCACCCGGCGCGCGGGCGCACCCTCAATGGTATCATCTATCAAGGCCGGCACATCCCTGGGGACCAGCAGTTCCGCAAGCCGTTGGCACGCGGCGATTTCTTCCGCGTCGGCGATGAACACGGGACGCTCGTAACGATTTCCTATAACGATGGCAGCGGAGCCGCGCAGGATATCGTGCCAGAGATTCGCCCCATTCCACTTGGCGCACCAGTCATTACAATCGGTCGCCTCCCCGGCAATATGGTTGTGCTGAACCATCCCCAGGTCTCTGGCCACCACGCGCGCCTCGAGCAGATGCAAGGCGGCTACCGCATCGTTGACCTGGGCAGCACCAATCACGTCTATGTCAATGGCCAGCGCATCCATGAGCAGTTGCTGAAGCCCGGCGACGAAATTCGCATTGGCCCCTTCAACCTGACCTACACGGGTACTCAACTGACACAGAGCGACGAGAGTGCCGGCATACGCATCGACGCGCTCAGCCTGTATAAAGAGGGCAATAATCGCACCATCCTTATCAATGATATCTCGCTAGCTATTCCGCCCCGCAAGTTCGTTGCCCTGGTAGGAGGCTCAGGCGCGGGGAAATCGACGCTAATGGATGCCCTCAATGGCCTGCGACCGGCGCAAAAAGGAGGCGTTTACTACAACGGCAAAGATTATTACCACCACCTCGCCGCCTTCAGCACGCAGTTGGGCTATGTGCCGCAGGACGATATCATCCACCGCGACCTCACGGTTGAACGCGCCCTGTACTACACCGCCAGGATGCGCCTGCCCGACGACTTTACTGAAGAGCAGATCAAACAGCGCATCGACGAGGTGCTGGACGACGTGGATATGAAGTTCCGCCGTAAACTGCTCGTCAGCAAGCTTTCGGGCGGCCAGCGCAAGCGCGTCTCCATCGCCCTTGAACTGCTCGCGAATCCGAGTATCTTCTTCCTGGATGAGCCGACCTCGGGCCTGGATCCTGGCCTGGACCGCAAGATGATGTTCCTGCTGCGCAAGCTGGCCGACAAGGGCCACACCATCGTGCTGGTGACGCACGCCACAAACAACATCAACACATGTGATTACATCTGCTTCCTGGCGCAGGGTGGCCGCCTGGCCTACTTCGGTCCACCCGACGAGGCAAAGTCCTATTTTGGCAAAACCGATTTCGCCGAGATTTATAGCGCGCTGGAGCCAACCGTAGAGAACCCCAACATTCCGGCTGAGGCCGAGGCGCGTTTCAAGGCGTCACCGCAGTACAGGCAATACGTGGTCGATCCGCTCAAACAGAGCCCGGTAGAGCAGATGAGCCGGCTGCCGCAAACCGCGGAAGTCGTCCAGCCTAAGCGCGGCGACCCCTGGAAACAATTCTCCCTGCTCTCCAGGCGTTATCTGGAGTTGCTCAGGAATGATAGGGGCAACCTGCTCATTTTATTGTTGCAAGCTCCTATCATTGCGTTAATCCTGTGCTTTATGCTGCTCGGAGGCGGACACGGAACCTTCGGCCCAACGAGCATTGCGAAATGCAACCTCAACCCGCCCGGCACCGGCATTCATATCCCCCAGGCGCCGGAAGCCATCAACAGGTTTGACTGCATAAGCGTTCAAGATTTTCTGAACAGCGGCGACCCCCGCGCGCAGGCGATCATCAATCAACAGGGCAATGGCGACCCGAAGCAGGCTCTGCAGGCTTTCATCGAGCCCGGCAGCGGCGGGGATGCGCAGAAATACCTGTTCATTATGGCTTTCGCGGCGCTCATGTTCGGCTGCATCAACGGGGCGCGCGAAATCGTCAAAGAGGCGCCCATCTACCGGCGCGAGCGCACGGTGAACCTGGGCATCGCGCCTTATATGTTCTCGAAGATCATCGTGATGGGCGCGCTCTGTCTGATCCAGAGCGCCGTTCTCGTGCTTGTCGTCAATGCCGTTGCACCGATCCAGCAGGGCATCGTCCTCCCGGCCTCCATAGAGGTGTACATCACCATGGCGCTGACCTCATTTGCCGGGCTGATGCTCGGCCTGACGGTCTCCGCGCTTGCCCCGAACAATGATCGCGCCGTGAGTTTCATCCCGATCATCCTGATCCCGCAGGTGATTTTCTCCGGCCTGCTGTTCCAGATCAACAGCCCGGCTTTGCAGATCTTCAGCTCCATTTTTGCCGTGCGCTGGGGCATGGCAGCTTCTGGTTCGAGCGTCGGTATCCACGGCGACAAGATCGGATCGGATACCTGGACCTACCAGGGCACACTCTTTTCAACGAATAGCCAGGGTCAGGCAACTCTCCACCTCTTGCTCTGCTGGTTTATCCTGGCGGCAATGATCGTCATTCTAGGAGCCCTGACGGCTTACTTCCTGAAACGCAAGGATGTGCGGGTCTAGAGGAACCAGGGCGACCCTCGCGGTCGCCCTGAACCAAAGATGGTACTTATGGGCGGTATGCTTGTGAAGGTCTATCAACCTATGCTATTGTTGCATTACCTTGTTCAACAGGGTGCGAGTAAAGGGAACGGGCAAGCAAGCGGTGTTACTCAACAGGCGTGTCATCGTCGGTATAAGTGGTGGCATTGCATCGTACAAGGCGGTCGAACTGGTCAGTCGTCTGCAGCAGGCAGGCGCGCTGGTGGACGTGATTATGTCGGAACGGGCGGAAGAATTCATCCGCCCGCTGACATTTTCTACGATGAGTCACCGGCCGGTTTATACAGATCTGTGGGAACCTTCGGGGCGCGCCGCAGAAACGCACATCACACTGGCGGAGGAGGCGGAGGTGCTGGTCATCGTTCCAGCAACCGCCAACACACTCGCGAAACTGGCTCATGGCATCGCAGATAACATGCTGACGGCGGTCGCGTTGGCGACCAGGGCCCCGCTCGTGCTGGCTCCGGCGATGCATCACCAGATGTACACACACCCGGCAACGCAGGCCAATCTTGCTATGCTGCGGGAACGTGGAGCGTACGTTATCGAGCCGGAAGTAGGCCGCCTGGCATCGGGAGAGGTAGGCATTGGCAGACTTCCCGATGTTGGTGCCCTGCTCGGAGCCATTTCTGTAGCTCTGGGGAGTAAGGGAGACCTGGCGGGCCGCAGGGTCGTCGTTACGGCAGGCGGCACACAGGAACCGATCGATCCGGTACGCTACGTGGGCAATCGCTCATCCGGCAAGATGGGCTATGCCCTGGCAACCGAGGCGCGAGATCGCGGCTCACAGGTCATTCTGATCTCAGGCCCGGTTGCTCTGGATGATCCATATGGGGTGGAGGTGCGCCATGTGGAAACCGCGCTACAGATGCGAGACGCGGTGGTAGACGCGGTACAACAGGCGGATGCGCTGGTAATGAGCGCGGCTGTGGCGGATTTCCGCCCGGCGGAGACAGCGGCGCAGAAGTTGAAGAAGGAGGGGGAGGAAGCGCTGGCATTGGATGCGGAAGGCGGGTTCAATCTGCGCCTGGTGCGCAACCCGGATATCCTGGGTGATCTCGCTCCGGCATCAGAAACGCCGGAACAATCCGGTAGCATTGAAGGCGCTGAACATCCAGAACAAACTGGCAGCTACAGGCAACTCAGGCGGCTCATTCGCGTGGGCTTCGCCGCTGAAACGCACGATATCACCGCTTATGGGCGCGCCAAACTGGCGGCGAAACGCCTGGATTTACTTGTAGCAAACGATGTTAGTCGCTCGGATAGCGGCTTCGGAGCCGAAAGTAACAAGGTGTACATCTTTCACGCCGATGGGACGATGGAAGACCTGCCGCTTCTACCGAAGTCAGAAGTTGCAGCGGCTATTTGGGATCGGATTGTGCGCCTGTTGCGTTGAGTAGCGAGCAGTTGGGGCTCGTCTTATTCCGACCGGCAACGAGGGGCTTATTCCGGTCGGAAAAGTTGGAGATGTGGCGCTATGTTGGGAGATCTTGTTTTAGAATTATTGGGTACACGAAATTCGCAGGAGGAATCCAAAATGGATCGTGCTGCAAGCGCTGGTTTTGAAGGCATCGCGCAGATGCTGCTTGAGCAAAAAAAATTGATGGACGCTTTAGAGGCAGAGAACCGCGAACTCCGCAGGCAGATCTCCGATCTGAGGCGCGGCGTTGGCATTGCGGTTGTCATCGACGGTAAGACGATTCAACTCGCCACCGAAGCGGCCAGCGGCCTATCGGCAAGCTCGCAGTCGCAGGGAACGCTACAAAGTCTGCAAAGCTTGCAGTCTGCTGCATCCTCTACTGGAGTCTATGGCGCCCGCCAGACAGGCAGCCAGCAGGTCGTCGGCGAAAAGCAGAACGGCACCAACCGCAACCCGCTCGCCGACAGCTTTGTCCTCTAATCTACCAATCATAGGAGCAGAGTAACCTGCCGGTAGGTTACTCTGCTCCTGCGACCATTTCCTCTTGTCTATTTGCTAAGATGTGGTATCATCATGCCAAGATATCTACTGTTAAGTTAAAGCTCGTCTCTGAGCGTTCTCACTTATTGTAACAGTAGCATCCGAAAAAGATCTGTTAAATATCATCGTGCCAGATGAAGGAGGCCAATGTATGATTTGTCCCCGATGTCAAAGCCAGGTAGCCGATGGTGTCAAGTTCTGTGGCGTGTGCGGCTCGCCCATGCCAACAGGGCAGACTCCACCACCACCACCTAATTCACCGGGACAGCCAAGCCAGTATGGCGTGCCACCGGGTGCACAACAGGGTAGCGCATATATCCCGCCCAATCAGTATGAGGAATACACTAACAGCATTTTTGGCAATGCTGTTCCGAAGACCGAACTGCATAATCCCAAAAGTCCGCTCAAACTCGCGGATATGACCATCTCTATCGATGGCCAGTTGGTTCCGGTCGTCGATATCATGCTCGGCAATCAGCTTACCGTTTACTTTGAGCACCATATCCTGCTGTGGAAGCATCCCGGGGTGCAGATCGGTTTTAAGTCATTGCGTGGCGCGGGCAAGCGTTTCTTCGCCGGCCTGCAAATCTTCATCAGTGAGGCGCAGGGGCCCGGCAACATCTCCTTCTCCCGCGACTCCGTCGGCCAGATCGTGGCGTTGCGCCTGCAGCCAGGCCAGATGGTCGAGGTGCGCGAGCACCAGTTCCTGGTTGCTACAAGCAACGTCGACTATGGCTTCACCTTCATGCAGGGCGCGGCCAACATCCTCTTCAGCCGCACCGGCCTCTTCATCGACCAGTTCACCTGTCGCGGCGGCGAAGGTCTGGTACTGCTGCACGGCTACGGCAACGTCTTCGAGAAGACGCTGGCCCCCGGCGAGACCCTTGATGTTGAGCCGGGCGCCTGGCTCTGGAAAGACCCGTCGGTGCAGATGACGGTTACGACGGTCGCGGGTTCGCAGCGCGGCGGCGGCATCCTGGGCGCCATCGGCGGCATGATGGCCGGCGCGTCCATCATCCTCAACCGCTTCACCGGCCCCGGTCGCATCGGCATTCAGTCGATGACCTACCATCCGCCTGTGGCGGAGGGCGCGACCCAGGCGGGCGGCACCAGCAACATCGGCGGCACGCTGGGCCAGTTGTTTAATAACTAGCATTGGATCATCGTAGAGCAAGCGCTCTACGATGATCCTTTTTCTTTATCCCGATTAATACGCAATATCTTCAGCATGTACTGCTCCGAGTTCAGGTAGTAGGGGTTGCGCTTGATATACTTGCCGACGACAGCGATCGGGTGCAGTTTCAGCAATTCCACGACCAGGCTGGGGAGCAGCTTGCTGTGATCATAGTGCATCAATGCAATGATCGGGGCATTCTGGAAAGTGAAAACGGCATCGGAGGCCGCCTCGTATTTCAAGATCAGTTCAGGGGTGGCGATATCCTTCGTCAGCCAGGTCATATCAATCGAGATACGCACCGCCTGCCAGCCCTCGCGCAGGGCCTGGGCGATGAAGGTCTGGTGGGAAGAGAGCAGGAAATAGGGATCGAAGCGTTTGCCATTATTGGCTAGAAACGGTTCGCGTTCCTCGTGTAAAACAAGCTGGCCACTGGCGAGGAGTTCATCGACGTTCACCTGCAATTTTTGCAGTTCGTCCCTCAGTTCTTTCACCTGGGCGGGAGCCGCCGCGAACATGCATTTTTCGGAGACGGAAAGTCCGACACGCATCAAGCGAGCCGTCACCCCCGGTATTTCGGTTACCTTGCTATAAAGCTGGCAAATGTGAGAGCCGGGTGGAATTCGCTCAGTCTTGCCTTCAACGCTCAGATCCATACAAATACCTCCAACGGTTGTTGCCCTACCCTGAATGCCGACCTTGCCGGGATTCTGGGGCCTTCCATGCTCTCCGTATACGCGCGGAGCGATTGTTGACCCATACAATTAATAAACCGAGCAATCCGAAAATACAGGCCCCCGAGATGAATGCGAACGCGAATACCTCGAGCGTGCGCGATACGCCAGACCCGCCTACTACCGACATTCCCAGCACCAGCAGTGACATAATGAGTGGAAAGAGCAGCATCCATGCCAGGATGACACGCAGTCCTTGCTTGAGCGTCAGTGGCTCCTCCCCGCTATAGGGGAACAGCAGGCGCCGCATCAGCCGGTAACGTGGGATGGTTTGCATGGCGGTTATACTTGACCTTCCACCTGTCGCTGCACTAGCCAGCGCTGTAAAATGCCATCTGCCTGGTTGAGAATATTAGCCTCGTTTTGATAGGTCAGCAGGCGAATAGCTTCCGGGATTGGAAACCACGCCACACGATCATACTCGGTATCGTGCAGGGCAACATCTCCCCCGATTGCCTCGAACAGGAAATGACGCACCTGCTTGAAGTATCGCACCTGGTCGCGAATAAAGGTGTAGGAGACCAGGCCAATATACGAAATTAACCGCACCTGCAAGCCCGTTTCTTCCTGCACTTCCCGCAAAGCTACCTGCTCAATGGTTTCCCCCGCCTGGGGCGTGCCTTTCGGCAGCGCCCACATGCCCGAATGGCTGCGCCCGACCAGCACTACCTCGACCAGAGGGTGCTCCATACTGGAATTTTTCGCCGGGAAGTGCTCAGCCTGAGAGCCATCTAATTGCTCACTCGATGTTGCGTTCACCGAGCTGGCAAGCGCAGCCGGAGGCTTCAACCGGAAAACAACTCCCCCAGCAGAATACGCCCGGTACGTTGGATATCGCTCCATCACTCACAAAGCGCCTTCCCAATGCCCTTTATAAACTATAGTAAAAAAAGAATGTAGCGCGACGAGTGACTCGTCGCGCGCCTTCACTTCTGAATTGCTTCGCTTGGAGTATAGCCAATGTGTCCTGGTGTGTCAAGTGAGCGAACGGCGGATCGCTTCCAGATTCCTTGCCGGCGTCTCTGGTGGGATCGAACAACCAGGCGCGAGCAAGAAATGTCTGCCGCCCGTCGCTTCCAGCGCCTTCGCCACTTCGTCCTGCACCTGGCCGGGCGAGCCGGTTAACAGCGTCGTTTTCTCGCTGATGCCGCCCATCACTGCTTTGACGGAACGCTTTTTGCCCTCGGCCAGGTCGGGGTTGCCATCCAGCGTTGCAGCCCAATTAATAGCGTGAACAGGGTACTCGGACAGCAGGTCGAAGTAGATGTGCGTGCCGCAGTTGTGCAAGATATTCAGCTTCCCGTGGCGCTTGATGGCTTCGAGAATCTCCAGGTCATACTGCTCGCCGAACTCCCGGTACTGGTCCTGCGTCAGCATTCCCTCGGCCGCCCAACCGTTGGTCGCATAGAAGATGCCACTCGCGCCCTCGTCGAAGCAAGCGATAGCATAGTTCGTAAAGGTCTCCGTGATGACGCGCAGTGCGGCGTGCATCGCATGGCGGTCTTCTCGGATGGTGTGCAGCACGGGATCAGCTTTATTCCCGGCCAGGTATTTCGCTACACCCAGCGGGCAAAAGATGGTTTGCACAAAGTAGGCATCGAAGCCTATCGAGTGATTGATGAGCCGCAGCGCCTTCAATTGCTCACCCAGCGCGCCCTGGTCGGAATCGAGTGCGCGTATGCGCTTCCAGTCCGAGGCGCTCTTGATGGGCGTATCCTCGATCACCGGCGCTTTGTACTGCTCACCCGAAGGGCGAACCTTGACGCCCCATCCCTCCACATGATACGACGCGCGCGGGTTGACCTTCATATAATCCCAGTCATAACGCATGTAGTTCTCAACCATTGCCTCAGCCAGCGTATTAGGGTCCCACTCACGCGTGAAATCGTGCCCCCACATGCTCGCGGGCACAAGATCGACGGGGTCGCCACGCAGTGCTGCATCGACACGCTCTTTTTTATTCATAGGTAAGTCCTCTCTTTATCCTTCCAGTTCCTTAAATTGATACCCGATGCCGCGCTCGGTCAGGATATATTTGGGGTGCGCCGGGTCTTCCTCGATCTTTTGCCGCAGGTAAGTGATATAGAGACGCAGGTAGTGCGCCTCGTCGCGGTATTCGCGGCCCCATACCTTCGATAGCAGCGTCTCGTGAGTCAGCAGACGGCCCGCGTTGCTCACCAGGTGGTAGAGCAGGCGATATTCGGTCGGCCGCAACACGACTTTTTGGCCGCGCACGATCACCTCCCGCCGTGAGAAATCGATCTTCAGGTTGTCATCAACCACGATCTCCGTTTTGCGTGTGGGTGAAGGCATGAGCGAGCGGCGCAGCAGCGCGCGAATACGCGAGAGCAGCTCGCGTGGGCTGAACGGCTTGGCCAGGTAGTCATCCGCGCCCAGGTCAAGGCCACGTATCTTATCCTGCTCCGTCTGCATGACCGTCAGCATGATGACCGGCACGGTGGAGACCTCGCGAATATGGCGCAGGGTCTCAAAGCCGTCCATTTCAGGCATCTGGACATCCAGCACAACTAAATCCGGCAGATAATTGCGCAGTTGCTCCAGCGCCTCGACGCCATTCGCGGCCTCCAGGACACGGTAATGCTCCATCTCCAGATTCATACGCACAACATCGCGTATGCGGGCTTCATCATCCACAATCAGGATAGTCATATCACGTTGATCGAACGGGTCCTTCTCCATTAAAACACCACCATTGGCACATGCGCTTTTTCTTCACGCGGCAGGCTAAACGAGAACGTCGAGCCCTGGTGCAGGGCACTGTCCACCCAGATGTGTCCACCATGCGCTTCGATTATCGCGCGGCAAATATACAAACCGAGTCCGGCTCCCTGCGTCGAGCGCGCCTGGTTGCCGCCTACTCGCTGAAAACGCTCGAAGATCTGCTCCTGCTCGCGCAGTGCAATACCCATGCCCATGTCACTGACGCTTACAATCACCTCGTCGCTCGTTACGTGCGCCGCGACTGTGATAACGCGCTGCTTTGGCGAATATTTCACCGCGTTATCCAGCAGATTCTGCAACACCTCTTCGATACGATCTCGATCCGCCATCACCGCCGGAAGATTCGGCGCCAGGTCGAGTCTGACCGTCACGTCAGGATTTTTTACACGCAGGCGCAGCGCCACCTTCTGTACCAGGCTGGATATGTCAAGCGGCACAATATCCATGTGCAGCCCCCCCGCCTGAATGCGCGAGGCATAGAGCAGGTTGCCAACCAGCTTGTTCAGGTGATCAGCCTCTTCCTCGACTGCCTGCAGGCGCGAGCGCAGCATCTCCGGATCAAGATGAGCATTAGCCTGCGCTAACAGAGCCAGCGTTGAGGCATATCCTTTGATGATCGCTATGGGCGTCTGTAGCTCGTGCGAGATTACCGATATAAAGGTGGAGCGGCGCTCCTCCTCCTCGCGCTCGCGTGAGATATCTCGCACCGTCAGGATACCACCAATCGCCTCGTCCTTGCTTGAGCGCACACTCGATGCCGTCACGAAGACATCGAAGCGCTGTCCATCGCGCGCAGCAATCGTCAATTCGCGCTGCACGTTTTCACGGCTGGCAAAGGCACGCAAAATCAGCGAATCCTGCGCGCCCAACGCCTTCCCCTGGCGGTCCTGCGGAAGCAACACCTCATAATAATAACGCCCCAGCACTTCACTTTCAAGCCAGCCTGTCAGGCGCTCCATTGCCGGGTTAAAGTCCACTATGCGCAGGGCGGTATCCACCGTCAGGATACCCTCAGCGCTCTGCTGGACAACAGCCGAGAGGCGATTTTGCTCCTTCAGCAGCAACTGGGCTTTGATGGCAGAGCGAATGCCCGCCGCGAGATGCACGATGAAGAGCGGCAGCGTACCCAGGCTGTCATCCCGCTCGACTCGCTCACCCTGCTCAAGGCAGGATCGTTTCCCGGACAGGCGCAGGTAGTGCAGCTTTCCGACAATACCGGCCTGGTCGTATACCAGCAGAGAACAGTATTCTAGCGGGCATTCCTCTTCCTGGGGAATATCCAGCAGACCCAGTTCAGGCGCAAGCACGGGCGGCAGCGTCCCCACAACCAGCGGGTTTGCGAGTTCCGGCTGAGCCTGCCCGCGCACATAAGCCAGCAGGTGCGCGCAACCATCCTCGCTCAAGCGATATGAAATATATTGATCGCCGCTCAACGGATCAAAAGCTTCGCTCGATATGACAAAAACACCCGCTTCACCACATAATAATCGGACCGCGCTTCCAACCAGGATGGTCATCCGGTCGCGCCCATCCCCGGACTGCTGCGCCTGTGACCAGGACATGGAGATTCCCTCAACCCACTTGTGTAGTAAACAACGGTGTTATTGTAACACACACCGTCTAATCCCCAAAAGAGCCACCCGGGGCGACGACCCAGAGTCCGCGAATTAATGAAACCGAGGGGCAGGCTCACGCGTGGTAGCAATATCAGCAATTGAGAAAGGAGTAGTCGATGGACCCGACCGAAAATTCGAACGTGGATACAGTTGAGAATACGGACACGACCCCGAAGTCAGATACAACCTTGAACGCGGTAACAAGCGAGAACCCGGATTATTCGTATATCGTAGGCGTCTTCAGAGAACGTGCACAGGCCGACCAGGCGATGGAAGCGCTCAAGCAGGCCGGTATCGGCGATGAGGAACCTCAGTTGACGGAGTATCATCCGCAAGAAGAAGGATCAGATGACTCCACTCAGATACAGGCCGCGCAGCGCTTCCTCGTGCGTGTCCTGGCAATGGGGAAAGAACAGGATGCCGTAGAAGTTTTAATACGTTGTGGAGCGAATAACTCCGATCTTCCCCCCGGCACCGCGCTCGTGCGTGGTTCCATCATCAACACGAACGAACCAATTGCCGATCACGCTCCGACGGGCCCGGCAATTGCCACTTCTCCCGACAGCCTGTTTGAAAAGTCAAAACCGGCGAGCCATCCCGCTGAAGTGAAGGTCATGGATGACACAACCTTCAAACATTGATAACGTAATGCTGATCGAGGAATGGAAAAGAGCCAGGGCAACAGCATTGTCGTCCTGGCTCTCTTCTATCCCCTGATCAGCACATCCAGGGATGAGCAAATACGCCGCATTGACACCTGGAGCACGACAGGCATATGATAGGGGCGTCACTGTCGATTGTCCGAAAAAGCGGGGCCATGCATTTCGATATTTTTACGCTCTTCCCCGGCATGTTCCAGGGGCCGCTGAGCGAAAGCATTCTCAAGCGCGCGCAAGAGCAAAGGCTGCTCAGTATCGCGCTGCACAATATTCGCGATGCCACCAGCGATAAACATCACATCGTCGATGATTATCCATACGGAGGCGGCGCGGGCATGGTCATGAAGCCAGACCCTCTTTTTACCTCGGTCGAGGCTGTCTACCAGGGCGGGCCAATCATCCTGCTTTCTCCACAGGGGCGGCTCTTCACGCAGCAGATCGCCCGCGAACTCTCGCAAGAGGCGCGCCTCACACTGATTTGCGGGCATTACGAGGGCATCGATGAGCGCGTGCGGCAACATCTTGTCACCGAGGAACTCTCAATAGGTGACTACGTGCTGACCGGCGGCGAACTGGCCGCTATGGTCGTAGTGGATGCTGTCAGCCGCCTGCTTCCTGGCGTGCTGGGCGGAGAAGAATCCATTCTGGAAGAATCACACAGCAATGGCCTGCTCGAATACCCCCACTATACGCGCCCCCCTGACTACCGGGGCTGGCGCGTCCCCGATGTGCTGCTCTCCGGCAACCACGCTGAAATCGCGAAGTGGCGGCGTAAGGAATCGCTTCGCCGGACACGCGAGCGGCGCCCAGACCTGTTCGCGAAACTTGACTTGAGTAGCAAACAGGACATAAAGCTGCTGCGGGAGTTGGACGAAGAAGAATAGGCTAGGCCTGAACAAAGAAGCGCTCGACAGGCACCGCTTTGATGTCGGGCACGACCTGTGAAGGCAGGCTCGCTTTCCCGCGAAAAATACCAAGAGAGCGATATTCGCCGGACTCTAACACCAGCACCTCCACGGTTTTTGAGGCCGGTTCGGCAATCCAATACTCTGGCACACCGGCCTGTGCATAGAGATGATATTTTCTATTTCGATCATGGATAGCAGTGCTGGGCGAGGCAATCTCAATCACCAGGTCAGGCGCGCCTATAACGTGCGATTCCTTCACCTTCTTCAACCCGGCATTTAAGACGACAAACACATCCGGTTGCAACACGTTCTTAGGGGAGAGTTCCACATCGCTGGGAGCCGCTAAGACAATTCCCAGCCCTGCATCTTCTATATAAGTAGAAAGATAGTGAACGAAACGAACAGCAACCCTTTGATGCGGAATATTGGGCGATGGCGACATAAACAGCACCCCATTCACAATCTCATATCGATTTCCATCGTCAGGAAGATGCGCATAGCTCTGATAGGTCCACTGCCCCTGTTGCGGACCTGGAACCCAATCAGCCGGAACGACTGTTGGCAGTCTATCGGATGCCATTGCCATGTCAACCATACCTTTCGCCGAAGGAACGATACTCCCAGGAGTATACCATAATGTACTCGTCTCGCAATATATTAATGATCGTCATTTTGCTGGTTATTGCGGTTCGCCTGCTTCTTCAAAAACTCCTCTTTGGCTCGCTCTTCCGCGATGATATCGGCGGCTTCATCGGCCATAGAGCGGCCCTCGCCATTCCCGCCGGTGCCGTAGCTGCCGCGCTTATCGAAGACTTCGCGAGCGCGGCCCCCTGGTTCAATGCGTCCGATCACGCCGCGTTCCTCCAACAGGTCGATCAGGCGAGCAGCGCGGGAGTAGCCGATACGCAGGCGGCGCTGCAAGAGCGAGATGGAGGCGCGCTCATACTCCTGCACGACCTGCTCGGCCTGCTCGAAGAGTTCATCATCCAGCTCGTATTCGTCGGAGAGGTGCTCGCTGACCTCCCAGCCCGGTTCGACTAACGGCGGCTGCGCGTTCTGGCCTTGAGCCGGAGAAGTGCTTCCGGACACCAACGCCGCCGCGTGCGCAGCGGCCTGCTGCTTCCAGAAGTTCACGACCCGTTCAGCCTCATCATCGGCCACGAATGCGCCCTGGATGCGTTCGGGCTTACCGGCGTCAGCCGGCAGGTAGAGCATATCGCCACGGCCAAGTAAGCGTTCGGCGCCGCCCATGTCGATGATGGTACGAGAATCTACTGCCGAGCTGACCATGAACGAGATGCGCGTCGGGATGTTGGCCTTAATCAGTCCGGTGATGACATCGACCGAGGGACGCTGTGTGGCGATAATCAGGTGGATGCCGGTCGCACGCGCCAGTTGCGCCAGGCGGCAGATCAGGCCTTCCACCTCCTCCGGCGCAGCCATCATCAGATCGGCCAGTTCGTCGATGATGATGACGATGGCCGGGAGATTCTTCAACGTGTTGTCGCCGCGCGCCATGCGTTCAGCCCGCAGCTTGCGATAGCCATCCAGGTTGCGTACGCTCAGTTGAGAGAAGAGCCGGTAGCGCTTCTCCATCTCGGCTATAGCGATTTTGAGCAGCCCCACTACCTTATCGACCTCCGTTACCACCGGAGAGAGCAAGTGAGGGATGCCGTTATACATGTTCAATTCGACCATCTTGGGATCAATCATCAAGACGCGCACATCATCGGGCGTGGCCTGCATCAGAAAGCTGCCAATAAAGGCGTTGAGGCAGACGGACTTGCCCGCACCGGTCGCGCCCGCGATCAGCAGGTGGGGCATACGCGCCAGGTCACCGACGCGCACCGCGCCTGCTACATCTTTACCCAGAGCCATCGCCAGCCTGGACTTCGTCTTTGCCGCAGCATATTCTTTGCTATCAAGTATTTCGCGCAGGGTCACGAGACGGCTGTTCTTGTTCGGAATCTCCACTCCAACATAAGGACGCCCCGGCACAGGCGCTTCCATACGGATCGATTTGACCTCCAGCACCAGTGCGATGTCGTTCTGCAAGGCCATGATGCGGCTGACGCGCGTGCGCTGCTCATAAACAATGTTGCCGGCAGCATCCTTGACGGGCACCAGGCGCCCCTTATCATCAGGCTTCATGGCAGGCTTTCCCGTTGGGCGAATACCAAAGCGGATGACGGTCGGACCTATGCTGATATCCTCTGGCCGCACCTCGGCTTCCACGCGAAAACTGCGCAGGGTCTCCTGAATGATCTTCGCCAGCGACGATGTATCGTCACCCAGGACATGCACTTTGACATCCTCTGGATTATTCAATAGCGATGTTTCGGGCAACTCCCAGGACGACTCAAGCTCCTGTTTTGCCGCGCGCGTGACGATCTTTGGCTGTTTCCCCATCAAGGGATTGGGCATAAGCGGCTCCATCGCCGGGTATTTCTTAGTGCCCTGCTGTCCCTGGTTGCCCGCCTCATCAAATGGCAGTTGCTGCTGGCGCGCACCGCGCACCGCTGACGCGTGTTCATCGGGGTCCAACGGCTCAGCCGGAGGCGCGCCGCGCGGGACAATGCCTATGTGCTTCCGGTGCAGGTTGATATCGTTCTGCGGGTCATCGTCAACATCGAAGTCCGCCTCAAAATCGATTTCCGACACACCGCCATCCTCATCAACAAGCCCGGACGCACCTGGCTGGCCGCCTATCAGACCGGCATAGCGGCTGTACTGCGGGCGCTGGCCAAGAAAGGGAGAGGGACGAGTCGCGTCTTGCGAGGAGAGGCGCCGCGGATCGGCCAAAAGCTTCTTAAAGAAGCCGGCTACTGATCTGAAATGTGAGAGCTTAAGGTGGAAGGTGAAGATCGCCGCCAGAGCAAGCAAGCCGATCACCAGGACATGCTGTACCTGAACAGGCCAGCCAAGCAAAGGACGCGAGAAAAGTTCGCCGACCGCACCGCCCGAATACCTGGAAAGGAGCGCGCTCTCGGTCGTTACGAGCAGCGCCATGATCAGCAGGCCGACCACCAACGACCAGCGCACAAACTGCACATTGCGCAGACCTTCAAAGAAAAGAGCAAGGGAAAAGAGAATTAATCCGATCGCCAGGGGATAAGCGCACCAGCCGAAAAGGACGTGAAATAAATTGCCGGTCTGTTTCAGCATGGGTACATTGTGCCAGAAAGTCAACCCGCCCAGCAGCAACACCGACAGCGCCAGCAGCAGAAGGCTGTAGACGCGCTGCTGGTGGTGCGGCTGCATCGATCGCCATTTCTTATGCAAACCGGCAATCAAGCGCGAATCCGCCGGTTGAGGGGAGGCAGAGCCACCAGCAGGCGAAGGACGAGCAGAGGCGCGACCAGGCTCCGCCTTCTTACCTCCCGGCTTCGATCTCTGTGAGCGACTGGACGACGCACCATTTTTACTAGAGCCGGCTTTGGCGCTCGCACGCTGCTTGACTGGAGACGAAGGAGCGCCAGTACGCTGCTCGACGCTCACCTTCTCAGAGCCAACACCCCCCGCCGCCTTGCTGACGCGAGACGTTGAACCCGCCTCTACAGCAGGCACCCCTCGATCAACTCTCCCGGCGCGCTCATTATGCGCATTCCTCTGGTCTCTGGCCGCCATACCGGGTACCCTCCTTCCGACTAGGTTCCCTGATTCCGACCGCCATAACCATCAGCAGACTGTATCCTGGCCGCGTACCCGGCGCTCAACCGGTCGGAACGGTAGAACCGTGATGAAGATACACACATGATAGCGCATATGTTCCAGAGAAGTCAACACAGACGAGTTGCTATACCTCCACCACCACAGGCAGGATCATCGGGCGGCGATGCGTCTTCTCGTACAGGAACTCGCTGAGCGTGTGGCGAATCTTGTCTTTGACAAAAGACCAGTCCGAGGCGTGACCGTTCAGTCCATCGAACGACTCGCGGATGCGCTCGCGGGCGCTTTCGAGCAGTTCCTCAGCATCACGCATATAGACAAAGCCGCGCGAAACGATATCAGGGCCGGCTAACGGCTGGCCCGTCTCTTTATCGACGGTCAGGACGGCCATCAGGATGCCATCCTGGGCGAGAACCTGGCGATCGCGCAGCACAACTTGCCCGATGTCGCCGACGCCCAATCCATCGACGAAGACATTGCCACAGGTGGTATGATCGATCACTTTGATAGAGTCTTCGGTCACTTCCACGATATCACCGTCCTCACCGATGACAATATGATCTTCGGGGATGCCCACTCCGTAGGCGAGTTTCGCGTGTAGCACAAGCTGGCGGTACTCGCCGTGAATCGGCATGAAGAAGGTGGGGCGCAGCAGGTTCAGCATCAGCTTCAATTCTTCCTGGGCGGCATGACCGGAGACATGCACGTTGGCGATGGATTGATAGTAGACCTCCGCCCCCTGGCGGAACAGGTTGTTGATGGTGCGATTCACCATCTTCTCGTTGCCCGGCACCGGAGTCGCCGAAAGAATAACAGTATCGTTCGGCTGAATGTGCACAAGACGGTGATCCTGGTTGGCGATGCGCGTGAGGGCCGAAGTTGGCTCTCCCTGGCTGCCGGTGCAGATGATGACCACGCGCTCCGCGGGGAACTTGTTGATATCCTCGGCACGAATCAACATGCCTTGAGGGATTTTCAGATAGCCCAGCTCTATCGCCATCTGCACATTATTCACCATACTGCGGCCAACCAGCGCCACTACCCGTTCGTAGCGCTCGGCGGTGTTTATCACCTGCTGCACACGCGAGAGAAGCGAAGCAAAGGTAGCGATGATGATACGCCCGGGAGCGTTGGCGAAAAGCTTGTCGAACGAATCGTTGATGACACGCTCGGACGGCGTATAGCCGGGGGACTCGACGCGCGTACTATCGCCCATCATGACCAGCACACCTTCGTTGCCCAGGCGAGCCAGCGTACCAAAATCAGCCGGTCGCCCGTCGGTTGGAGTATGATCGAATTTATAATCCCCGGTGTGAACTACGGTGCCGATAGGGGTATGAATCGCCAGCGCGACGGCATCCGGAACGCTGTGATTCACGCGCACAATCTCCACCAGGCACTCGCCCGCCTCCACCTGGTCTCCCGGCGTCACCACGTTGATGACCGCCTTCTCGAGCAGCTTATGCTCCTTGAGCTTCACTTGGATCAGGCCCTGGGTAAGACGAGTCGCATAGATGGGAGGATAATCCAGCATTGGCAGGATGTAGGGCAGGCTGCCAATATGATCTTCATGTCCATGACTAATAAAAATGCCGCGTATGCGCTGCTTCTTATCGTGCAAGTAACTCGTGTCGGGGATAACCAGGTCCACGCCAAACATTTCATCATCGGGAAACATTAATCCCGAATCAATCACAATGATGTCGTCCCCGTATTCGACGACCATCATATTCTTCCCGACTTCTCCCAGCCCTCCTAGCGGGATCAGTCGAATATTTTCTGTTGTCAAAGTACAACAATCCTCCTCACTACATCCTTCAGGGTGATTTTATTCCGCCCGCCCCAACCACCAGCGGACTGCATGTCAGCCGGCCGCGGGAGTAGTATGTAGCGTTACTATTCAGTACAATATTCATTTTTTGGGTATATCTCCACTTCTGTCTTCATCTACAGAAGTCAAAATCATTGAAAAATACGTCCTATTATGCCATTGAACAGTGTATCACATATGCCTGATCTTAGCAAGCATCTTGTGTAATATATTGATGTAGGGTATACTCTAATCAACGGGAATCGCTTCTTCACTCTGTGGGCGCGGTGATGAAGAGATTAGATATCCCGTTTTTATCTTTCCTGGTTCCTCCTTACACACAATTTATTGCAGCTCAACCACCCCCATCTTTCCTATTCAATGTACAAATTCTATCTATGAGCGAGAAAATGTGCTATACTTCTAAAAGGACGAGCATACAGAGAGGGGATTTTTGCCGTGCTAGGAACATCACTACTTGAGCAAAATCTCAAGCGCATCCGCTTGAAAATCGAAGAAGGGCAGGAACAAGAGGCGCTCGAGACCCTGGACGGTCTTTCAGCGGAGACTTCCTCAAAAGAAGAGCGCGATATTATTTTTACCCGTGCGTGGTATTTTGCCCACAATGAGCAGTGGGATAAGGCCGTCGAGTTGCTCACACCCTTTTACAATCCAGAAGAGATCGAGGCCAGTTGGCATGCCGCCAGCTTGAAAGAGCGGGAACGCCGCGCCATCTACTTACTCTGGCTGGGCAATGCCGCCGTCAATTTCTCCTACTACGAGGATGCTGCTCACTATTTCTCCGCGTGTTTGAAAGTACTGGACATGCGGCGAGTACACTTACCGGGGGTACAGATACAGGCCTTGCTCGGCTTTGCGATGACCTGCATTCCGCTTGGTCTCTTCCCATCGGCAATAGAAAATTACGAAAAAGCGGTGCAGGTCAGCATGAAGGAAAAGCTCACGGATGACTTGCCCCACATCTATTACGGCCTGGCGGATGCGCACCGTCTGGCCGGTCATTTCGGCGAGGCGTATCACTACGGGAAGATGGCCCTCAAGATGTACCAGGAAAAGGGCAACCGCTATCACGAATGCCGCATGTTGAACCTGCTCGGCCGCGTCGCCCTCCAGTTGGGAGACTACCGCGCCTCCGCCGACTACTACATGGATTCGCTCTCGATCGCTACCATTGACAATCATGCCGGGATGCAGTTGATTAACTTTGTTGCCATGGGCGATTTGCGCCTGGAAGAAAACCGTTTCGAGGAAGCAAGGGACTACTGCAAACGTGCGCGGGACATATGCCAGGCAATTGAAAATGATCGTCATATCTGCGGCGTAATGTACATGATTAGTGGGAAAGTTGCATGGCGTGAAGCAGCTCTGCACGAAGGCCGGCAGGCATGCACACTCTTAGAAGAAGCCCTGGCCTATTATGAGAAAGCCAGAGAGCTGTTCAAAAAGACTCAGGCGCACACCAATCTGCAAGAGATCAATGGCCGCATAGCAGAAGTGTACGAAGCGATGAATCGGCCAGAGAAAGCCCTGGCCTACTGGAAGGACTCCTCTATTCACAGCGCCAATCTCCAGAGCCTCCTGCTGGACGAATAACCTGTGCGATGCATCAGGCGAGGGTCATGCAGGCAGGATGGCCCTCGCTTCATTGTATGGGCTTAAGCCCGATCTTTTCCTGTAACTCATGCGCCACGCTGTATGGATCGCGCTCGCGCGTAGTGATATCCTCGATCAAAGCACGCCATTCGTCTTCAGAAACCTGCTGGTGTAGAGCATTCATCATGGCGTGGATTATGAGAGCCTGCACTTCGCTGCCCACCTGGCGCTGCGCGCGCTGCGAGAGCATACCGCTCTCGACAAGGTAGGCCTGGTGTTGCTCAATCGCATCAACCAGCTCTACGATGCCCTGATCTTTGATAGCCGAGGTTTTTAGCACCGGAATGCGCCAGTAGGGCTTCGATTTATCGTGCTGTCGCCGCTTTGGATCGAGGCTGAGCAGCATCGCCAGTTCCGCCACGGTCTGCTCCGCGCCGGGTTTGTCGGCCTTGCTCACGACGAAAATGTCAGCGATCTCCAGAATACCCGCCTTGATGGCCTGCACCTCGTCGCCCATACCCGGCGCGGCCACCACCAGCACCGTCTGTGCCGCCCGCATCACCTCCACCTCGGCCTGCCCGGTGCCGACGGTTTCAATGATGATAGGATCATAGCCCGCGGCATCCATGGCACGCACTACATCACGCGTGGAGGCGGATAGTCCGCCCAGGCTGCCGCGACTGGCCATGCTGCGAATGAAGACGTTGGGATCACCGGCCAGATCCATCATGCGGATACGGTCGCCCAGGATAGCACCACCGCTGAAAGGACTGCTGGGATCGACGGCAACCACACCGATCTTGCGCTCGCGGCGGCGCAGTTCGCGCACCAGATGCGTCACGAGCGTGCTCTTGCCGGCGCCCGGCGCACCTGTGATGCCGATAATATGGGCATTACCGGCCCGCAGGTGCAGTTCTGCCAGGTACTTGCGGGCCACGGGCGCATCATTCTCGATCAGCGTCACCATGCGCGCAAGCGCGCGGCGGTCTCCACCGAGCAAGCGTTCAACAAGATTTTGCATAAGAAATTACACGTCTGCCGTGAGGCGATCAGGCTGGATATTCGCACGCACAAACTCTATTATCTCTTCGGTCGATGTGCCGGGGCCAAAGCAGCCCTTGATGCCCATGGCTTTGATAGCCGGCACATCCTCGTCAGGCAGTATCCCGCCTGCCGCCACCAGCACATCATCCACCTGATTTTGCTTCAACAGTTCCATCACTTTCGGGAAGATCGCCATGTGAGCGCCGGAAAGAATGCTCATCAGGATCGCATCCACATCCTCCTGGATGGCTGCCTCCACGATCATTTCGGGTGTCTGGCGAATGCCCGTATAAATCACTTCCATGCCTGCATCACGCAGCGCGCGCGCGATCACCTTAGCCCCACGATCATGCCCATCCAGTCCCGGCTTAGCGACGAGAACCCGTATCGGGCGAGTGAAGTTCGTTTCAGCCATTGCCCATGACTCCTTCGTCATCAATATGTCGGATGCAATGCAGACATATATATAGCACGTATCGTACGCTCTAAAGCTTCATAGAGAGCGCCGGTCTCCTCATCCCATTCTACAACGGCTCCCGCCTCGCTGCAAGCACGCTCAAGCTGCTTAGCCTGCCCGGCAATTTCCGCCTGCTCTTCTCGCCTCACCAGCGGAACTGGTAAAGAGGCCAGAATACGCTGCTCGATCTGTGGCTGCACCCATTTATAGGCCGTATGCAGGATATAGACATAGTCGCGCAGCAGGCGTGAATTGAGCAGCGCCAGGATGAAATAGAGCAAATCGAATCGCTCTTCCGTCATCTGCTGGCCACGTTGCTCTCGAATTTGCAGCAAGTACAGCGTCTGCAGCGCCACATGCCCACGCATATCCAGCGTTGCCTGCAAGCGGTCTAGTGCTTTTCACCACGAGCAGTTTGGGGGCCAGGTAGCGTTGCATTGGCTTTGTCACCGCCTCGTGGTCAATGCGCCATTCGGCCCGCGGAGCGGCAAATGGCCGGATATCGATCCCCCCCCGCAACAGCAGCAATCCCCTGTAGGGGCGGGGGTGGATAAACGGGCTTTCGCGGCCCAGTTCTTCGCCGCGCGAGATCGTCACAAATTCTCCCAGCGGCGCCAGCTTGCGCTCGCCCTTTGCTTCATGCTCCAGGGCGGCCCGCAGTTGGTCGAGCAGCGCGCCGTTCTCGCTGCTCAACAGGTAGCGCAGTTCGGCGGCGGGTTGTCGCCGCAGCAGCGCCTGCGGTGCCCACCCTACCTCAAGCGCCTTCACCGCAGGCATGGATTCGGGCGTACGAAGCGTCGAGAATTTTTGGCCCGATTGGTACGAAGAGGAAGCGACGAAGGGCTGCCAGCGCGACCGCACCCATGCGACCTGGTGCACCGGCGTAGGCGGCAAATTTTGCGCGACGAGGACAACCGCGCCGACCTCCGCCGCGAAGACATCCGACAGGTGCCAGAGATGATGCAGCGTCATCTGCTTCAGCAATCGCGCGCGTTCTCTAGCAGCATTGAGGCGAGCCAGCACAGGATCGGGCAGCACCAGCCCGATCCACCCACCGGGACGCACCACCTGCATCGCCAGGGAGAGAAACAGCAGGTAGCTATCGGCCTGCCCGCGCTGCAGCGCCGAGCGATACCCGCTCAAATCAGCATTCTTGGCGGCGAGGTATGGCGGATTGGCGAGGAAGAGATCGACGCACGGCTCCCAGGGCAGGGCCAGGCTATCCGCCTGGTGAACATGCCAACGCCCCTTGTACTGAGATGAAAGCTGCATTCTCGTGAGGAAGCAAGAGACAGGATCAGGGTCGAGGCCCCAGATATTGCGCGTCAACAGCCGTACCTGCTCATTCTGACTGAATCCCAGGCGACTGCTCAAGGTCAGCAGGCGACGAGCTGCCCCGGCCAGGAAGTTACCGCTGCCGCAGGCCGGGTCAAGGACGCGGATGCGCGTCAGATCCGCGTCAGGAGTATAACTGCAGGCATCCAGTATCTGTTCGACGAGCGGCAAAGGTGTGGAGTAATGACCGCGTTTCTTGCGTTCCGCCGAGGGCAAACCGGCCTCGTACCAGCCATACAGGCCGGGCCAGCCCGCCTGCTCTTGCTCATCGCTGAGAACCTCTGAACGCGACATAGACACCCCCAGACACTCGAATAAATAGCCTGCGCCCGGCGCTACTGCAGCTCGCGATACTTTTCTTGCTCGCGCAAAATCTCCAGGGCCTCGCGCGCGGCCAAGCGGCCGGCTTCCTTGATACTCGACGCTTTGCCCAGGCCCAGCAAAAACTCGTGCTCGAAGACGCCAACGGTAAAGAGACGGTCATTGTTGCGCCCGCTCTGCTCCAGGACGCGATAGCGCGGCAGGCTGCCGGTACGCTGCAAGACGAGCTTTTGGAGCTGGCCCTTTGGATTGGTATCGAGCGTTTGCTGGCTCAAGGGCACCACGACGGGCAGGATCAGGCGCGCCACAAATGCACGCGCCGCCTCGTGTCCCTGGTCGATGAGGATTGCCCCCACGATGGCTTCGATCACATCGGCACACAGCGAATCGCGCGAGCGCTCGTTGAAGGTGCGCAAATTGGCGATATCGACGCGGATATAGGGAAACAGACCCAGTTCCTGCCCGATTTTCGCCAGCACGCGCCGGCTCACCGCCTCGGATTTCAGGGCCGTCATCTCGCCCTCGGAAGCATCGGGGAAGCTGCGAAAAATATGCTCGACGACGTGCGCGCCCAGGATTGAGTCGCCCAGGAACTCCAGCGTATCGTAGGAGTCGTACACCGCCGTCTCGGGGCAGCAAGAATGGTGCGTGATGGCGCGCAGCAATAACGAGCGATCACGAAACGTCACTTGCAGCAGCTTCTCTAATTCGCCCAGCTTCTCTTCTTGTTCCATAGCTGATATTATACCGTAGACAGATAGAAGCCGTCGAGCGCGTCGCAAAAAAATCAGGTGAAACAATAGGGATTCATCCTAATAGACAGGAGATATGCTTTGCCCTATAGTCACAAAGAAGCTGCGCTATTACCAGCCGGCAGCAGCTTCAAGATGAAAAAGCTTGCCTGAGGGAGAGACGCCGCACACGACCAGGTTCCATGCGTCTACTCTCGCTACTGAAAATAGAAAGGTGTAGACAACGACATGCTACTTTCGCGCAAAGCGCTCCAGCGAGTTCTGGGAGTGCTGTGGCTCATCGATGGACTCTTGCAGTTGCAGCCTCAGATGTTCACTATGAATATGGTCAACGGCGTCATGAGGCCGATGTTGGAGGGCCAGCCCGGATTTCTCGAGCCGAGTCTTCAGTTTATCGTCAACCAGACCACGCTGCACCTCATCGAAGTCAACCTGCTCATCGCAGTCGTTCAGATTCTACTCGGCCTCGGCTTCCTCTTCCTCCCCGATCGTTGGGTCAAAGAACTGGTGATCGCCTCCATTGTGTGGTCTTTGATTGTCTGGTTCGGTGGCGAGGGCATGAGCATGTTGCTCACCGGGACGGCCAGCGTCATCACCGGCGCGCCGGGCGCTGTGCTGCTCTATCCGCTGCTGGGCCTGGCTATATGGCCGCGTAGGAAGTCCACCACTGTCACCACAGACGCAGCGCGAAGTGCGGGCGACGATGGGTTGCTCTCACGGGGGATTCTGCGATATATTCTCGCGGGCTTCTGGATCTTCGCGGCGCTGCTCCAGCTGCAACCCACCTGGTGGCAGTCGGGTCAGATCTCGGGAGCGATTGGCGCCATGGTCGGAGCGGGAGGGTTCAATGGCATCCTGGTGGACCCGGTGCTCCAACAGCTCTCCAACGCCACCGCTAACATCGAGATCCCACTCAATATCGCGCTGATCGTGGTATTCCTGGCAATTGGCATCGGTCTGGCTGTGGTCAGGCAAGATCAGGTGCGCCCGTTCCTGGTCGCCTCCATCGTCGTCAGTGTGCTGATCTGGTACATCTCACAGGCGTTTGGCATGATCTTCACCGGCATGGCAACCGATTTCAATTCGGGGCTCCTGCTGGTGGTGATGGCGCTCGCAGTGTGGCCAGGTGTGCGCGTCAGGCAGGCGGCGCGCAGCAGCTACTCCCGTGTTGCCCAGCAGGTGAGGGAGGAGCAAGACACAGTCCAACATGCATAAGTGAGACCTGGCGTGTAATGTATGATTATGGTTGTAAGCCAGGTCGAGATAACAGACGAAATCAACAAGGAGGAAAAGTGATGCGTATTCGGCCAGTTTTCTGGTGTATCCTTGCGCTTTCCTGCCTTGGCGTGCTCGTATTCGCTGCCACCATCCATATAGACGCGCCTGCCGTCATGCAGGCGCGCCTGGATTCAACGGCCCCAGATCCATCCAGCCTCACGACTATTGAATTGCACCTGAGCGACTCGCAGGGTTTACCTATCGAACAGGCGCAGGTGATGCCCAGTGCGCGCATGACCAACATGAATATGAATACCAGCACCATCCTGGTACAACCACGCGGTCAAGGAACCTATATAGTACAATTAAAGTTGTATATGGCAGGTCCCTGGGAGATAGACATCACTGCACATGCCGATGGATTTGAAGCTTCACGACAGACGTTATACGTGCAGGTGTTGTGAGAAAGCGAGTTGCTCTATGCTGCAATTTCCCTCCGCTTCCGCGAGCAATAAAGGACGCTGGAGGCTTTCTCTTTTTGAGAAGGTTATTCTTGTTAATACGCTGATGCTGATTGTAGAGGCTATGGCTGGTCTCTGGATCACCAGTCATAGCCTGGAAACGCATCACTATCTCATTGATACCAGCTTTATCGTGGCTGCTACGCTGTTCAGCGTCCTCATCAACTTTGTGCTATTGCGCGCAAGCTTTCGCCCGCTTTTCAGCCTGCTGCGCACGATACGCGCCGTGGGGGCGGGCGATCTTAACCGGCGCGCCAGTGATATGCCCGTTCATTCAGAGATTGGAGAATTAGGCCTGGCCTTTAACGCCATGCTCGACCGGCTCGAGGCTTCAAGGCGGCAGCAGGCCATGCTCATCCTCCAGGCGCAGGAAGAGGAACGGCGCCGCGTCGCGCGCGAACTACACGATGAAAGCAGCCAGAATCTGACCGCGCTGCTAGTACATACCGAGATACTGAATCAGACCATCCAGCAATTACCAGACCTGGACGGTCTGAAGAACGCCCGTACGCAGCTCGATACAGAACTACGCCAGCTTACACAGTTGACGCAGAATACACTGGAATCCGTACGGACCCTCGCGCTACAATTGCGCCCGGGTATTCTCGACGACCTCGGCCTGAATGCTGCTCTACGATGGCTCGCAGCGGATATCCAGCAGCGCCTCCACCTTTCAGTTGAGCTATCCATTGACGGGTTGGAAGAAATATTGAAGGAACAGCCTTATACCGCGCTTTACGCCACGACATTGTTCCGTATCGCCCAGGAGGGCCTCACGAACGCGGCGCGCCACGCGTGTGCGCAGCACGTTTCCATTTCCTACCGCCAGGACAACCGGCAGCTATCATTCTTCGTACACGACGACGGCGAAGGCTATGATCCCACCGGGCATCCGCCCGGCCTGGGTATCACCGGGATGCGCGAACGAGCCGCACTCCTTGGTGGGAAACTGCTCATTACCTCCTCACAGGGTAAGGGAACCACCATTGAAGCGCGACTACCGCTCTCGCCTGCCCCGGTTGGCGTTGAGGAGCCTATGTATGCCTGAGGCCGGCGCGAACGCAAGCGTAGATACGAATATGGCTACCATTCGTGTCCTGCTAGCGGACGATCATGATATCCTGCGCCAGGGATTGAAAATGCTGCTGGGCCTGCAGCGTGATATCGAAGTAGTGGGAGAAGCGCGCACCGGGCGAGAAGCAGTGGATCTGACACATGATCTGCATCCCGACGTGGTAGTCATGGACATCACCATGCCGGATATAGATGGGCTGGAGGCCTGCCGGCGTATTCGCCGCGAAGCGCCACATACCCAGGTATTGATGTTGACTATGCACGAAAGCGAGGAGTATTTCCTGCAGGCGCTACGCCAGGGCGCTGCCGGCTACCTGGTAAAAAAGGCCGCGCCAACAGAGCTGCACATGGCGATCCAGGCCGTCGCCAGGGGAGACGCGTTCCTCTATCCCGGGCTGGCAAAAGCGCTCATTCGCACGTACGTGGCCCAGCAGGAAGAATCGCCAGCACCGCCGAAGAATCCTCCGGCCGGCCAGGAATTGCGCCTGCTCAGCCCGCGCGAAATGGAGGTACTCAAGCTGGTGGCCGAAGGTCGCACGAACCAGGAAATCGCCGATCAACTGTTCATCAGCATCAAAACGGTCCAGGCGCACCGCGCGAACGTCATGGAAAAACTGGGCCTGCACAATATCACGCACCTGGTTCGTTTCGCCATTTACGCCGGCCTGATACCGCCCGAACCCTGAAATCAAGTGCTCCACGAGGAACACAATTAAGAGACTAAAGTCACAGAATCAGAGTAAGAACAAGATGATTGTGTGACATAATACGTAATAATACATTGAAGAACCGGATGCTGATGAACTGGTATTGGATATAGCAATGATAACTTTTTTTAACCTGGTGATGGTCACACTGGTCGAACTGGGAGCCGTCTTCTGGGTTGGCGCACAACTCTGGCTCAACTTCGTCTTACAGCCGACAAGCGAACGATATAAAGAGGAAGAAAAGGATAGTAACGCACGCGTGGAGCGGCGCTTCGAGCGGCTTTTTTCGTTGCCAATCTTGCTCGTGTTGCTGCTGGCCAATATCGGTGTGCTGATCGGACGGGCCTACGCAACCAGTGGGGACTGGGGACAGGCTTTCTCGGCAAACGTTCTTACAGAGCTGGCGACCACCGGGCGTTTCGGCGCATTCTGGCTGATGCGTGAAGTGGTTATTCTCCTGGCCATCGCCATCGCCGTCTACATGCTGCTCAATCAATCGCGCCCGAAGCCCGTTACAATGCTGCTGCCGCTCGTCAATTTGCTGCTCGGCACAGCCCTGTTCATCGCCATCACCATGTCCAGCCACGCCACGGCGGTAAGCAACAACAACCTGCTCCCTTACGCAATTATTGTTGACTGGCTCCACCTCCTGGCATCGGCGCTCTGGGTAGGTGGGATGTTTTACATCGCGACCATCTACCTGCCTGTGCTGAAAAAGCAAGGCACACTCATCTCGGCCCGCTCCCTGACACGGTTGCTGCCCTACTCGTTCATACTGGCGATAGCGGGCATTATCATAATGGCAGTGACGGGGCCGTTCAGCGCCTCATTTCAGTTGAGCTCGTGGAGCCAGTTAACCGACACCGCCTATGGGCGCACGCTGTTGGTGAAAATCGTACTGGTGGCTGGTCTGCTCGTTACCACCGCCATCCAGGCCGGTCTGCTGCGGCCTCACGTGAAAAAAGAATACAAGAAATACAGCTACGCGGCCGCGCGGCTTGCCGCTCTAGTTCCCGCTGAAGCGCTAGAGCAGCAAGCCGCGCCAGCGGCAGTAGCGGCGCAACAGAACACGACAGAATCCGCGTCATCACAGGTGAGCGGCAGGCAGCCGGGGCAGCCGACCACAACGCCAACTGACATAACAGCGGCGAGTGCAGGCCAATCCACCAGGCGTCTGGCGCAGCAGGTGCGCCTGCGCGAGAGGCGATTGGAAAGTAAAACCAGGCGGCTGACCTCATTACTGCGCTGGGAGCCTCTGTTGGGGCTGGCCATCATCGTCTGTGTCGGGCTGCTGGACGCCTTTGGCGGCACGTTGATACCCGGTGCGGCAGCGCAGCAACACCCGGGTGGCAAGCCACAAATTTTTAGCCAGACGGTGCCCACGCAAGATGGCAAATACAAAGCGACGCTCGAAGTCAATCCCAACCACTTCGGAACCAACGTTTTCACCGTCAGCGTTGTTGATACTGCAACTGGCAAACCTGTCACCAACGTTGGCGTTGTGCTCTTCACGACCATGCTGGATATGGACATGGGTACCCAAAGCATCAACCTGGTTCCCGATGGCAAGGGCCATTTCAGCGCCAGCGGCGAACTTTCGATGGCAGGAGACTGGCAAATACGCATAGCGATTCGCACCCCCGATGGTATCCTCCATGAAGCTACCGTAAAGCTAACAACTCCGTTTTAATAGGTAGGATTATAGTCATGCGATCTATATACGGGTTTGCGTCCGTAGGGGCATCGCAATTATATACAGAGTAAGTGGTCAAGAGAGGCCTGTATAGTATGAAACACATAAAAATATGTTTGATATTTGTAGCCTTGTTGTTCGTACTGGCGGCATGCGGCGGCGACACCTCCGGTCAGCAAAGCACACCGACAGCGGCGGCGGCACCGGTGAACGGCTTCGGCGTTGCCGCCAATCACGTGCATTCGATGCTGGTCCTGCCTTCTCAGGTGCTGCTCCTTGCCACGCATTATGGCATTTTCCGCTCGCAGGATAATGGAGCAACCTGGCAGCAGGTGACGGGCGGTCCTGGTCAATTGATGCAGGGGCTGATGGAATACACCATGACGGTCAGCCCGCTCAACCCGCAGCGACTGTTCGTACTCGCCCTGCCGGCGCTCCTGGGCTACAAGGGAACGCCAGGGTTGTATACCAGCGCTGACGAGGGGCGTACCTGGAAGCTCTCAGTTGCCGACGCGACGATTAGCTCCGGCTACCCCTTTGCCTCGGCCGCGGGAAACGATTCGCCGGATGAAGTGTACATCTTCCTGAACGAGCTGGGCTTCCAGGGCTTGAAGCGCAGCCTGGATGACGGGCAGCATTTCTCCAGTACGGGACCCCTGCCGTCGTCGTTCGATGTCATTTCTGGTATCTTTGTCATACCTGGCGAGCCCGGACACCTCTTCGTCTATGGCAGCTCCGGCATCGCCAGCAGTACAGACGGCGGCATTCACTGGCGCGTCGTGCCGGGAATCAACTACGGCGTCCAGGATATGGTAACGGCGGGCGCCAATATGCCCATCTACGCCTCCGGTGACCAGGGAATATATTCCTCAACGGATGGTGGCAAGAGCTTTAAGCTTGTCTACACGCAGGCTTCATACTCCGCGCTGGCAGTTACGAGCCAGCAGCCTCTTGTCATCTACGGCAAGGCCAGCACTACTACCTATCGCAGCACCGATGGCGGTAAGACCTGGACCGCCCTGCCGCACATCAGCGGCAACCTTGCTGTGCTGGCAGTCGTGCCGAACCACCCCTCCCAGGTATACCTGTCGCTCTCTTATCCCACGGAGATGTACATGCTCAATTCGACGGGAACGGGATGGACCTCGCTAACGCCGCCGGCCTAGCGAGCGGACGAGATGCAGGGTGGAGACCCTTTCGGCACCCTCGTCCCAAACAGAAAGACTGATACAATATGCAATCATACAAAATAAGAATTCTCCTGGCGGCCTGCGGGGCGGTTTTGCTTGTCCTGCCGGCATTTCTTGTGCTATCTCCTGTCCTGGCGGACGGCGGGGCGCCAAACCTGGCGTATATTTCGGGTTCATCGAGTGGCATCAGCGTCCTGGATATCCAGCAGGAGAAGATAACGACGACCTTCCATTTAACGGGCAATCCCCAGACGATTTATCTGAGCCTGGATGGGCGCTTCCTGTACGTCACGCAGCCAGCCTTGAACCGCGTCACTATGCTGGCAGCCAAGACCGGGCAAACGATCTGCACGGTATCGGCACCCGGCCAGCCATCGCTGCTGGCCTATGATCCGGGCGCGAACGTGCTCTACACGGCCGGCAACGGAGCCGCGGGCGTCACAGAATTTGACCCGAACACCTGCGCCATCAAGCGCACTATCTCGACGAACGGGCCCGTTTACGGCCTGGCGGTGGCCAATATCGGCTCATCCACTACCAGCAACCAGCTCTGGGTGGCGGACAATTCGCTGGAGGTCTTCGACAACACCGGACGCATCGCAGATATTCCTGTCCCAGGAGGCCCACGCTACGTAAATATCCCGGCGGGGACGATGGTCTACGTCACGACGCTCGATGGGCATGTTTACGCGGTCAGCCTGGCTTCGCGCAAGGTCCTGCTGCCGGCCCTGTTGAGCGGCGGAAAATACGGGCCGATGGACTACGACGCCTACACTGGCCAGGTCTACGTGCCGGATATGCTTCACAAGCAGATGGACGTGCTGAACCCGGTCGTCTCCGACTCGCCGCCCTACCCGCACGAACCCAGCAATATCATCCAGTTGGGTGCTACGCCACAATCGGTGGCGATCACCAGCGATGGCCAGTTCGGCTTTATTGCGATGCAAGGCGGGAACGTCGCCGTCCTGGATGTGCCCGGCAAGTCGATCTACAACACCGTCTTCGTGGGCGGCAACCCCCGCTTTATCATCACCGGACTCTACCCGCCAACCTTCGGTACCACTCCACAGCAGGTCTCAGTGTGGGGTACGGTCATCAACATCGTGGCCTACGTCTTCGTCTTCCTGCTGCTGATCGTGCCGATCATCTTCATCGGCCGCAGACTACGCGCAAAGCCGGCGCTTACCACCGCGGAAGAGCACGAAGAGCATTACGAGGATGGCCAAGAAGATATTCCCCCGCACGAAGCCGGGCGCGAGGCGGAACGATCGAGGGGGCAAGGGAGAGCGCCTTTACAATAGCCAGCTAGGACGGTTGCGTGCAAAGCCACAAGTGCATATTATCGCTTCAAAGCTTACAGAAAGCATTGAATCACTTGTATCTGATGCGCTTGTAGGGTTACAATACAAGCAGAGTAGCAGATGATAATTGTACTTATGTCAGAGTTTTATGCTCAAATTTAGACCGGTGGATGTGTAATTACTATGGAACTTATCTATGTCATAGCCGCAGATGCTGCACAAGCCAATCCTGATGGCAAGTTCTCGATACTGGGCGGAGGAGTGGAGACCATCCACGCGCTCACATTTCCGGCAGTCCACCCTGGACTCGCTCTGGTTGTAAGACTTTCTGGCCAGGCCTCTGAGGCTAATCAATCTCATGATTTCCGTGTTGATATTGCTGGCCCAAATGATTTTTATGTTACGGCTGGGGGCATTGCCGGATTTAGCTCTGTAGCTTTACCCGAAGAGCCCGATCGTCCTACTGCACTTAATTTAGTTTTGAATATGCCAATTCTTGTGTTCCCTGAGCCTGGTACGTATCTTTTCCGCCTTTACGTTGATACTAAAGAAGTGGGGAATTACCCGTTGTATGTTCTGGAACTCAATCCTAACAATGCCAGTAATCAGGTGAAACAAGACCAGTAGAAACTGTGAGGTGACACGATGGCTGTCTATGAGAAATCTTTTACAAGCGGTACGCGGGAAACCGAACCCTCAATTCCTGCTATCAGAACGGCAGCGTCGGAAGTACGGGTAACAACTTACAAACCCCTTTCAACTCGCGACTCTTCGATCAAGAGCTGGTTGCCATGGGCATTCGAACAGCTTGATGAAATGGCAGAACTTGAGTCGGGCTGGGATTCATATAGTGCCGATCCCATCGCTCCTCGGGCTATCGCACTTGCAGCCGATCTCCTCCGTCTTGTGGATGAGAAACTTAGCAGGGTGGCCTTTGCCCAATCCTGGCCACAGATTGTCGCACCACGTGCCGATGGGGGTGTACAAATCGAATGGGGAGCACCCCCCGTTGAAATTGCGGTTCATGCCGATCCATCGGGTAATCTAGGTTATCTATACAAAGATCGACAAGGTGAGGTCACCAGATACGAAGAAAAACAAGGCGCTTCTTGGGGCCAAATACTTCAACTAATTGCCATTGTGGTGTTTACTGCACGAAGATGAACGAAGCACGAGGAAATGGCACAGTTCAGATTAGCGATGATGACCTGCTCTACCGGCGTTTTTATTACAAATCCGTTCGACGTGACGGAAGGATCACCTTCGCTGCGTACATGCGACCCAGGACAACCATACCTGACCCTGAAATCTCTGTAGACCTTGCGAGGCTAACGACTCCAGCGAGGACATTAGCGGCAGTAGACAAGTTAGTATTCGGACTGGGTGAACTCAAAGCGGGTGACGTTAGAGAATTGGGCTTTACAGTACATCACCAACCCACAGTAGAGAATCATGCACACTGTATTATTGAAGGCGTGAAAACCGAAGAAGACTGTGATCACCTTGCTGAAATAACCCGTGTGCATACTCTACCACTACGGAGTCTATCCTAAATTTTGTGTTTCTTTTTCCTCTGAGAACCGGAGTGTACTTGACAGCAATTCATGCACAATAACCACAACTACAAAATTTTCTTCACGACTATGGTTCAATATGTCTCTGTACAACTTCCTGAAAGCCTAACGCCCGTTACTGGTAGCTAACTTCTGTCAATCACATCATCCATATGGGGGCAAAAGTTTCAGACAGGCTTTATCATCCCCAGTGTTCTAACCCCTGGTAGCGACCCGGAGTTGGTCTCAATTAATACCCTCGGAATGAATGATGTGATAGAAAAGATAGGTGAGCACTCTTTCTTTTCAGATAACGAGGACTCCACTTATAACCAGAGGCTTGTACTTACCTACCACGATATATTTAACCGTAAACATTTGAGCATTTATGACGGTAGGCTTGGTACAAACTGGAAAGTGTGCATACTTGAAACAAATTTCAAGTGGAGTATCGAAGATGTTTGTCCAGATTCGATGATTTTAAAGAGGACTATATATGGCATAGTGAACAATCTGTAACATATGCCTAGCCAACAAATCCCGGGCTGCCTTCTTAATGGCATTTTAACTAACCTCCTGTGCAAGTTTTTCGCAGCACCCGAGGGTTGGAGAAACGGAGTCACCTCGCGTCTATATAAGTGAAAGGAAGTGGCTTATTGGTTCCACTGAGGAATTCAGAGACACTTTTGCAGAGGGATACTCTGATGATGTCGGTACCACCAGACACATTTGCGAAAGATCGTAAAGCCGAGCGAGAGGGGATTTTTCCAAAATTCTCCAGGAGAGCAGCACTGATAATGCTTGCCATTGTGCTTCTCGTCACATTAGCAGGCATCACTCTTTTCTTTACCGCAGGCCATTAAAGGCCCTCTCGTCTTTCCAAGAAGCTTTTGTCTCACCTTCAAGACCAGACCTCTCTGCTCGATCTGATGCAGTTGGTCGCTTTATTAAAAAACATGCACATCGGGTTAACTAGTACCATCCGAGTCCGATGGCGAAAGTCTATACAAGTCATCTATCTTCTTCACAACCTCTTGCTGCATCTCTGGCAACACCTGCCCGTATATATCCGCCGTAATCGCAACGGAGCTATGCCCCAATAATTCTGATACCACCTTCAAGTCTACTTTTGCGGCGAGTAGCACCTTCGCCGCACCGTGGCGTAGGTCGTGAAACCGCACATCAGGCAAACCAGCCGCCTTGAGCAACTTCTTAAATGAGTACCACACGTAGTCAGGATTAAAGTAACCGCCATAGGTATTGCAAAAGATTAGCCCATGTTCCTGCCACCGATCACCCGTTTTCAAACGGGCTTGCTCTTGGCTTCCCCTATGCTCCCTCAATGCTTCGACTACCACATAAAGCCTTGCGCATCATGTCCAGGGCATGGTAGAATATCTGTGCTAACCCACTGGCCCAGCAGCCTGATGGCCAACGACTCACCGGCCTGGATGCACCAATGCTCACACCGAAGGGAGTCTACTTGCTCAAACGCGAATTTACGGTTGCCAATCAATATGTCTACAATCAAGCCAGCCCGGTGCACTGGATTCTATCCCATCTCGTTCGCTATACGCATCTGATCATCTCGTATATACTGACATGCGTTGCTACCAATATCCTCGTCGCGGCTGTCCCAGCTTTAACAGGCGTTGCGTTCACGCTGGTTTTGCAGGGCGACTATCACGGCCTGGTGGTCATCTCTGTAACGATGCTCGGCATCGTCCTGTTCACCGGCTGCTGCGATTTCAGCGCGCGCTACTTCGCGGAGCTGCTTGGCAAACGTCTCGCGCGTGATGCTCGCGAAGAACTCTATGTGAGTTTGCTGGGCAAGAGCCAGACCTTCCACAATCGCCAGCGCGTAGGCGATATCATGGCGCGCGCCGCTAACGATATGACGCAGTTGAGCAACATGATCGTGCCCGGCTTCGATATTGTCTTCGACTCGTTCACCAGCCTCGCCGTTACGATCGTCTTTATCGCGATTATCGACTGGCAGCTCCTGCTTGTGCCGCTGCTCTTCATCGCCACGTTCCTGGTGACGCTGCGCTACTACTCGCGCAAGCTCAATCCGGTCTCTAACAGCATGCGCGAACAATTCGGCGAGTTGAACGCCGGGCTGACCGAATCGGTTACGGGCGTGGAGGTCGTCAAGGCTACCGCGCAGGAAGAGCAGGAGAAGCGCAAGTTCGCCCGCAACGCCGGCCGTTATCGCGATTTCTACGTCCAGAACGGCCTGGTGCAGGCATGGTATATGCCACCGCTCTTGCTGGCGATCGCCATGGTGGCGGCCTTCCTGCATGGCCTGCTGCTCGTCATCTCCCACCAGCTTTCCGTCGGCGGCCTGGTCTCCTTCATGAGCCTGATGACGCTGCTGCACTATCCCACCTTCAACTCCAACTGGTCCTTTAGCCTGGTGCAGCTTGGCGTGGCGGGCGCGCAGCGTATTCTGAACATCCTGAAAGAGGAGACCGAGCTGGATGAGAACGAAGGCGGCTACAGCGCGGAGATGCGCGGCGACATCGTCTTCGAGAACGTCAGCTTCAGCTATGGCGATACGCCCGTCCTCAAGAATGTGTCGTTCCATGCCTCGCCAGGCCAGACCATCGCCATCGTCGGGCAGACCGGCGCGGGCAAGAGCACCCTGACCAGGCTGGTCAATCGCATCTACGACGCTGCGAGGGTCGCGTGCTGGTCGATGGCGTGGACGTGCGCGATTGGAGCCTGGACGCCCTGCGCTCGCAGGTCTCGACGATCGAGCAGGATATCTTCCTCTTCTCGCGCTCGATCGCCGAGAACATCGCATATGGCCTCGGCCAGAAGGCCGACCAGGCGAGTATCGAGCAGGCGGCACGCGATGCCCAGGCGCACGACTTCATCCAGGACTTCAAAGAAGGCTACGATACGGTCATCGGCGAGCGCGGCGTGACGCTTTCGGGCGGCCAGCGCCAGCGCATCGCCATCGCCCGCGCCCTGCTCACCGATCCGCGCATCCTGATCCTCGACGATTCGACCAGCGCCATCGACAGCGCCACCGAGGACGAGATCCAGAAGGCCATTCGCCGCCTCTTGCAGGGCCGCACCACGCTGCTGATCACGCATCGCCTCTCGCAGATACGCTGGGCCGACAGCATTCTTGTCCTGAAACGCGGTGAACTGATCGACTGCGGCACCCACGAGGAATTGCTGGCGCGCTGCGAGACCTATCGCCGCATCTTCTCGCACTACGAGATAGCGTTACCCGCCCCGACGGTCGAGGGCGACGGGCTCTCAATAGGGGAGCCGGTGGGGGAGGAAGAAAGGTCGACGAAGGTGGCACGGAAGTACAACGATAATCGAAGGAGCGAACGGGAGATGGGCTTTATCATGGAGGGTCTGGATGCGGAGGCTTACGACCGCACCTATTCCGACCGGCAGCTGGTCGCGCGCATCATCGGCTACTTCCGGCCCAAGGCGCGCATCATGCTGATTGTGGCGGGCCTGGTCGTTCTGACCTCGCTGATGGACACGGTCTCGCCCATCCTGATCTCGAGCGGCATCGACATCGTGGTCGCCTCGCCGGCGCTGCGCACCATTTCCCTGCTGGTGGGCGCCATCCTGCTCTCCGGCATCATTTCCTGGCTGTGCAACTTCTTGCGCCAGTGGCTCACCGCGCGGGCCGTCGGCGATGTCGTCCTGAGGCTGCGCCAGGATGCCTTCGACGCGGTAATGGCGCGCGACATGTCCTTCTTCGATGAATTTCAAAGCGGCAAGATCGTCACCCGCGTCACCTCGGATACCGAGGACTTCGCCACCGTCGTGACGCTGACGCTCAACCTGCTCAGCCAGGTGCTGCTCTTCTTCCTCATCGCGGGCGTGATCGTCGTCAAAAGCCTGCACTGGCCCTGCTGACCCTTATGATCGTGCCCCTCATCGTGCTGGTCGCGCTTGGCTTCCGCACCATCGCGCGGCGCGCCACGCGGCGTTCCCAGCGCTCGCTGGCGCGCGTCAACGCCAACGTCCAGGAGGTCATTAGCGGCATCACCGTTGCCAAGAACTTCCGCCAGGAACAGAACATGTACGACGAGTTCCAGGAGGTCAACGAGCAGTCGTACCACGTCAATTTCCGGTCCGGGCTGGTTTATAACGGATCTTCCCCGTATTCCTGCTTGTCGCGAACGTCGGCACGGCGATCGTGGTCTACTTCGGCGGGCTGGATGTCCTCAACCGCAGCATCACAGCGGGCGACTGGTACCTCTTCGTGCAGAGCCTGCGCGTGCTCTGGTTCCCGCTGACCAGCATCGCCTCGTTCTGGAGCCAGTTCCAGCTTGGCCTTGCCGCCAGCGAGCGCGTCTTCGCCCTGATCGATGCCGAGCCGCGCGTGCGCCAGATCGACCAGCGGCCCGTCCCGCGCCTGCATGGATCCATCGAGCTAAAGGATATCTTCTTCAGCTACGACGACCGCCAGACGGTGCTGGCCGGCCTCAATCTCACGATCGAGCCAGGAGAAACTGTCGCCATGGTGGGGCATACCGGCGCGGGAAAATCCAGCCTCGGCAGGCTGGTGGCGCGCTTCTACGAGTTCCAGGGCGGCCAATTGCTGATCGACGGGCAAGATATCCGCACCTTCGACCTGCACGACTACCGCCGCCGCCTGGGCATCGTGCCGCAGCCGCCGTTCCTGTTCTCCGGCACCGTCGCCGAGAACATCCGCTACGCCCGCCCCGAGGCCAGCGACGCAGAGGTCGCGTTCGCCGCGCAGCAGATCGGCAGCGGTGACTGGCTGGAGGCGCTGCCAGAGGGCCTGGATACGCTGGTGGGCGAAGCCGGCAGATCGCTCTCGCTCGGCCAGCGCCAACTCGTCGCGCTGGCCCGGGTGCTGCTGCAAGACCCGTCCATGGTCATCCTGGACGAGGCCACCGCCAGCGTCGACCCGCTGACCGAGGCCCAGATTCAGGAAGGGCTTGACCTCGTCCTGCAGCACCGGACCGCCATCGTGATCGCCCACCGCCTCTCCACCATCCGCCACGCCGACCGCATCATCGTGCTCGATCGCGGCGACATCGTCGAGGAGGGCAACCACGATACGCTCATTCGCAAAGGCGGCCACTACGCGCAACTCTATAACACCTACTGGCGGCACCAGTCGCCGGATTACCGGCCAGGGGAGGGTTTTGTACGAGTGGCATCAGATCCTTCGCTGCGCTCAGGATGACAGGCCTTCTCTCAACATGTCTATGCATTCGCGAAAAGGCTTGACAGGCGCAACGCGGCATATGGTATGATTAAACTGATCCGATACTAGACCTCTTTATATGAAGAGTCGGATCGGATTACAAACAAGGCATGGGTGGGTTGAAGGCATCTCCTGTCGGCAAACAAGCCAGATCGAGAAAGGGACGGTGACACGATGGTCAGGCGTATTGAAGACGAGATAGAATACTACTACGACTCCCACTCAACCGAGGAGGACCTGATGGGGGAGACGGCCTTCCATGCTGATCTGGTGCATTACCTCGTCGAAGTCTTGACCTGGCTCTTCCGGGGACAGATATGCGCCATCTACGAAAATCTCAACATGTACGAGACGACTGATCGCAACGAATACCCACTCGCGCCCGATGTAGCTATTCTCAAAGGAATCATCCGTCGATCGATCCGCAGTTGGAAGATAGGCAGGAGCGGCCCGGCACCGCACGTGGTGTTTGAGATCGCCTCAGAAGAGACTTGGGCGAAGGACTTGAACGAGAAGCCATGGCGGTATGCGCATATGGGTGTGCTAGAATACTTTGCCTACGACCCGAATGAGCCACCTTTGCCACGCAGCAAGTCACAACGCTTGTTTGGCTGGCGACTGGACCCAGCCCACAGCATCATGCGCCCCATGACACCGGGCGTACGCGGGGAGTTGTGGAGCTCTCAGTTGGAGAGCTGGCTTGTGCCGGATGGCGTCACGCTGCGGCTCTATAACGTTAATGGGCAGGTCCGGCTTACCGGTGTCGAGGCCGAAGCAAAGCGCAACTTGATACTCGAGGAAAAGT
>CAVYFA010000012.1:0-91662 GCA_963767715.1 uncultured Chloroflexia bacterium | reverse complement strand
TAAATAGCTCAACATGCGCCCCGCCACTCGTGCGCCTGCGCGAGGTGGGGATTCTGCGCAATACAGCGCTCACACATGGCCAGCCCGTCAGCATCCGCTTGCGCCCTCAAAGGAACATGAGCTTCCACCAGTACCCCTAAAGCTCTGCGGGAATCTGTTCAATATACTGGTCATATCGGCGAGCGCATCTTCCTCGCGGTTGATGCGGGCAAGCAATTTCGCCTTCCCTCGGTCTGAGTCGTACAGGTCGAGGCGGATCAGATGATCATAGAGCGCGAGCGCGTCATCATATTTCCCCCAGTCGGCTAGCATCTCGGCCCTCCGCCTCTGAGGAGTGGAGGCGTCAGGATCCAGGCTGATGGCTGCATCAAAGACATCGAGCGCTTCCCCGAAATGGTCGTAACAGGTGAAGAATCTGCCTTTCTCGGAGTAAGCGCTTGCGCTGCTTCCATTGAGCTCAATTGCCCGGTTACCCGCATCCAGTGCGTCTTGATAGTGTTTCAGGCGGACAAGCGCCTCAGCCCTCTTTTCATGAAGCTTCGCACAATCAACAAAGATCTGGAGCGCCTGGTCGTACATAGCCAACTATTTTTCATGATCCCCTCGGTAATAACTGAGGCTTGCGACGCGTTCGTAGACATCCAAATCGAGTGGGTCGAGCTCTATACTCCGTGCGAAAGCCGCAAACGCTTCATCATCACGTTTGAGCGTGATGAGCGCATTGCCTGCTTCGTAGTAATCCTCAGGCTTGAGTGGCGGGGTTTCGTGAGCGTTTCTTGTTCATCCGCTTGTCTTTTTACCGCATCAGCGTTTACCTCGACTGCTTGCGTGTGAAAGATGTAGGAGGAGAGAAAATGGCTGCCGCTCTGTGCTCCGCTGTCGGATGGGTCAAGCTGAAGAGCGTGGCCAAAAGCGGCTTGAGCCTAGCGTAGCGATGGAATGAGATTAGCACATGCCCTTTCGCTCCCCAGGCCCTGGCCGAAGTGGGGTCAAGCTCCAGGATGTCGTTGTAGACAGCGAACGCCTCTCTGGTTCGGTCTACCTGGCTCAGCATTTCTCCTTTGCCAAAGAAGGCCTCCAAACACCCGGGATCACGTTGGAGCGCCTGCTCATACGAAACCAGGGCCTCCTTGTAGCGCCAGGTTTTGTCGAGCATTTTTGCTTCGTCGAGGAGTTGGGCGACCGTCATCTTCTCGCGGTCGATGCTGCGGGGCTGCGGAACGTGAATAGGTGACCGGGGAGAGGCTGATGCTGGCTCTGGGGGTCGGTGAACAGGGACCGGTGCTTGCGCTACTGGGAGAGATGCGGGACGAGGGGTCTGTCTGGGCACTGTACCACCCGGCGCCGCCTGGTTCCTCTCAAGCTCTTCCAGGAGAATGAGGCTGCACTCATGGCAGTAGGAGACTTCCTGCAATCGTTCATAATCGGCCCAGGTGAGGTAGAAGAGGTGTTTGCAAATGCGGCACGTGAGCTGCTTGATCGGCCCGTTGTAGCCGTCAGGGATCACAGGCGTGATATGCATTCCTTTTCCTTTTCACTTCGATGTGCAAGGCGAACTGCTAACCAGGGCTTTGTGGAGCCAAATTTTCATCAGGCAACTGCCGGATATGCGGCTGCACAAACTTCCTCCAACTCGGCGACCCATCGCAGATCGCCAACGCCGGTGAGCGCCGACCTTCCAGTTAATCTGTAACTTACCACAAATATGGGGCCTTTGAAAGTGGGGTGATTTTCAGTCTTATCAAGGTTCATTGAGTGTTGAAAAAAGCCCACATACGGTCGGATGGCGTTGTCTCAGCACACGAGCGTGAGCAAGCAGGGCTTTGGAGAGAAACGCTTTGCCTCGTCCATACGCCGATGAGGTATAATGCGGGGAAGAAGCCAGAGAAGTGTCTCCCTATTTGGAACACACATTGATGCGTACACATGTGCTCTCAAGAGGACGCATCCAGGATGCGAGACCAGGAGGCCCTCGATGCCTGAGCTACCGACGGGAACGCTCACGCTGCTCTTCAGCGATATCGAAGGCTCGACGCGCCTCTTGCAGCAGTTGGGCGAGCGCTATGCTGGCGTGCTGGTCGACTGTCGCCACCTGTTGCGCAGCACCTTCGCTCAGCACCACGGCCACGAGGTCGATACGCAGGGCGACGCCTTTTTTGTTGCCTTTGCGCGTGCTACCGATGCGGTGGCTGCGGCAGTCACTGCTCAACGTGCGCTCTTCGCTCATGCGTGGCCCGAAGACGTGACCGTGCGGGTGCGTATTGGCCTGCATACAGGTGAACCGCAGCTTGCCGCTGAAGGCTACGTTGGGCTGGATGTGCATCACGCGGCTCGCATCATGAGTGCCGGACATGGAGGACAGGTGCTGCTCTCCAAACCACACGCGATCTGGTGGAGGATGACTTACCGGAGGGCGTGAGTTTGCGAGATCTCGGAGAGCACCGCCTGAAGGACTTACAACGGCCCAGTCATCTGTACCAGCTTGTGATCGCAGGCTTGCCCGCAGATTTCCCTCCGCTCAAGACCCTCGAGAGCCACCCCCAGAACCTGCCCATCCAATTGACCTCGTTTATTGGGCGAGCGCAGGAAGTCGCCGCCGTGCAGCATCTCCTGCAACGTGAGGACGTGCGTTTATTGACCCTGACCGGCCCTGGCGGCAGCGGCAAAACCCGCCTGGCGCTCCAGGTCGCAGCGGAACTGAGTGATGTCTTCTCCGCTGGCGTGTATTTCGTGAATCTCGCTCCCATCAGCGAGCCCGCTTCGTCCTGCCCACCATCGCTCAGACTCTGGAGATCAAAGAGAGCGGAGCGCACTCGTTTCTGGACCTGCTGAAAGCCTCTCTCCGTGACAAGCACATGTTGCTCGTGCTCGACAACTTTGAGCAGGTGGTCAGCGCTGCCGTGCAGGTGGCGGAGCTGCTCCCTGCCTGTCCCAGGCTCAAGGTCATCGTGACCAGCCGGGAAGTGCTGCATGTGCGAGGGGAGCAGGAGTTTCCCGTCCCGCCGCTCTCCGTGCCCGATCCCAAGCACCTGCCCGATCTCGTCGCGCTGTCACAGTATGAAGCTGTGGCCCTCTTCATCCAGCGTGCCCAGGCGGCCAGGCCCGGTTTCCAGGTGACCACTGCGAATGCCCCAGCCATAGCTTCGATCTGTGCCCGCCTGGATGGGCTCCCGCTGGCGATTGAGTTGGCGGCGGCGCGCATCAAACTCCTGCCACCACAGGCCCTCCTCGCTCGGCTCGGCCAGCGGTTGCAGGTGTTGACCGGCGGAGCGCGGGATGCACCCGCTCGACAGCAAACCCTGCGCAACACCATCGAGTGGAGCTACCTAGTTGTTAGATGCAGTGGAACAATGGCTCTTCCGGCGACTTTCGGTCTTCGTCGGTGGCTGTACGCTAGAAGCGGTAGAGGCAATCTGCACTGCTCTTGAAACGAGCACCCCCACCATGTCAGTGTTGGATGATGTGGCCTCGCTCCTGGACAAGAGCTTGCTACAACAGAGAGAGCAGGAAGGCGAGGAACCACGTCTCCTGATGCTGGAGACCATCCGCGAGTATGGGCTGGAGACGCTCGAGGCGTCTGGGGAGGCAGAGGCCATCCGCCAGGCCCATGCGGCGTATTATCTGCGGCTGGCACAAGAGGCGGAGCGAGAACTCGTCAGCCCGCAGCAGGCCCTCTGGTTGCAACGGCTGGAGCGGGAGCACGGCAACCTGCACGCTGCACTGGAGTGGGCGCTGGAGGAGGCGAAAGGCGAGCAGGGAAGAAACCGTAGGAAGCTTGCTTTGCACTTGAGCGCCGCACTGAAGCCATTTTGGGTGATGCATGGGCACTACAGTGAGGCGCGCACCTTCCTTGAGCGGGTCCTCGCCGTAAGCGATGAGGAGAGCGCTTCACTACGCGTCAGGGCCCTGCAAGCGACTGCCGATATGGTATTTCAGCAGGGTGACTTCGATCGCGCAGAAGTGCTGGCCCAACAAAGTCTGGCCCTAAGCCGAGAACTGGGGGATACACGTGGCATCGCCAACTCCCTCTCCCTGCTCACAGACGTCGCCTTTGCGAGGGGCAAGGCCGCCGAGGCCCTCGCGCTCCTTGAGGAGTGGGTGCGACTCATGCGGCAAATCGGCGAGCCGGGAGAAATTGCCATTGCCCTCTTCAGTTTAGCTGATCAGGTTAGCACTCAAGGCGAGTACGCCAGGGGGCAGTCTCTCTTCGAGGAGGCACTTCTGCTCTTTCGGAAGGCAGGCAATGAGCTTTGGGTTGGAGCTACTCTCGTCCGGTCGGCGTTCTATCTCTGGTGGTCTGCTTCGGGCGATATGGCGACGATCCGCCAGCGGCTCCAGCAAGGACAGGCACTCATCAGCAAGGTGGGCGACCGGAATTGGATTGCTCACAGTTCTGGTCATGCAGCGCTGATTGCCCTCTCTGAGGGGGAGACGGCCAGGGCATACGACCTGGCTCAGGAGAGCCTGGCCATCTATCGAGAGATAGATTACAGATGGTATATAGTCATGATGTTGTATGCCTTAGGACGGGTGGAGGCACAGCGGAGTGACCTGAGAGCAGCACGCAGTCGCTACCTGGAGAGCCTGGCACTCGCGCAGGAAATGGGTGATAAGTGGATGATCCCATTCGACCTGGAAGGACTGGCTAGTGTGTTCGCCACACAAGGCGAGCTCAGATTGGCAGCACAGCTGTGGGGAGCAGCAGCAGTCCTGCGCGAAAGAACTACCTATCCTCTACCGCCTGTTGATCGTCCCAGCTATGAGCGGGCGGTGGCCACTGCCCGATTGCACCTGGGAGAGCAGGCCTTTGCTGCCGCGTGGCAAGAGGGACGAACCATGACGCTCGAGCAAGTGCTCGCCGCGTCAGAGCGAGTGGCATTGTCCACCCCAACCTCGGCGGGGCAACCCTCGACAACCACTGCGAAGACGCTACCCACCTATCCTGCCGGCCTGACCGCCCGTGAAGTCGAAGTGCTCCGCTTGGCCGCTCAGGGGCTGAGCGACGCACAGGTCGCTGAACAATTGGTCATCAGTCCGCGCACCGTCAACTGGCACCTGACCTTGATTTACAGCAAGTTGGGCGTCTCCTCGCGAAGTGGTGCTACCCGCTATGCGATTGAACACCGGATAGTCTGACGGGGAGTCAAGGAAGAGCCTCTCTGGCGGTTCAAGGCCAAGAGCCTGCTTTGAGATGTGAAAGTAGCGTCTCCATCAAATAGCGGTACTCAGTGGTATTGACCCATGAAACAAAGATGATCCCAAGAGAGCAGCGCGATCAATGCCTCAAGTAGCTCGATCTTCTGAACACCGCTGTGTTTAGCGAAGGGGTTTATAGCACTGCTCGCTGGAGGAGCGAAAACGAGCGAACAGCGGCCGTCCACAAGTCGCAACCGCTACTTTCCTACAAGAGAAAACTTCATGCTGCGAATGAAGAAGCTGTTGTGCGACTTGGCGAGTCAAGCGAGTACGATACGCCGGACAAGCGAGGTAGGGAGACGCGTCGCCTCCGAGCGGCCAAAAATTGCCTACGCCGCGAACGTAGCGCAAAGAGCAGCCATACCGCCTCGAGTATGGCTGCTCTGTATTTTTTAGGCGATTTGCTTTAGATGCCGCTGTACGAACGCCTCCAAGTCGGTGACCCATCGCAGATCGCCAACGTCGATGAGCGCCGGCGCTCCTGCTCGAGAGTATGCTGCCGGGAACGGCAAACACCTCGCGGCCCTGCTTGAGGGCATGCTCCACCGTGATCAATGCGCCACTTTTCGGCGGAGCCTCGATCACCAGCACGCCCAGCGAGAGGCCGGAGATGATGCGGTTGCGCGCCGGGAAGTTGCCGCCCTCGGGTTGGACGCCCAGGGGATATTCACTCAAGATGACGCCCCGGCCCGATTCGACGATGCGATGGGCCAGGGCGCGGTTGGGCGGCGGGTAGATGATATCCAGGCCGCTTGCCACGACCGCGATGGTGCGCCCGCCGGCATCCAGCGCGGCGGTATGTGCAACCGTATCGATGCCCAGCGCCAGGCCGCTCACAATCGTCACCTGCCCCTGCGCCAGTTCTGTGACCATGCGCTCCGTGACCTGCATGCCGTAAGTGGATGAGTTGCGCGTGCCTACAACCGCCAGCGAGAATTTATCCGCTTCGGTCAGCTTGCCGTAGGCGTAGAGCACCGGCGGCGGGTCTGCGATTTCGAGCAGCAGCGCTGGATAGGCCGCGTCGCGCCAGGTCAGCACGCGCACGTGCAGGCGCTCGAGCTTCTCCAGTTCGCCAATGGGGGAGAGGGTCGAACGCAGTTGCAGCAGGTTTTGCACGACACGCGAGTTCAGCCCCGCCAGCGCCAGCGTCTTGCGGTCAGCGTTCCACGCGGCCTGCACATCATTCGAGAAATAATCCAGCAGCTCCTTGAAGGTAGCCGGGCCGATACCGGCCACGCGATTCAGCGCGATCCAGCACGCCAGTTCCTCCCGTGAGAGTTCGTCAGATGAAGAGGATTGCATGGGCGCATCAAACACAGTCATCGTACTTATCACCTTCTCATCAGCTTAAGCAGCTTGTATTTTCAGCCAAGTATACCATAACCGGTAAATTATAGAAGACCTAATTGAGACGACGACCAACCGCGCTGAGTTCCTCGTTCGTAAGCCCCCACCTGAGGATTAGCTGGTGATAGGTGCCAGCGGCCTTCAACTGCTTGTAGGCCGTTTGTACGGCGTTGAACATCGAGGAATCGTTCTTGCGCACGGCAATGCCCTCGGGACCAGGGAAAACAACGGAGCCGGCACCTTCAAATTGACCGGGATTTTGTTTGATGTAGTAGTCCGTGACTGGTGAATCCTGGTAGGTTGCGACCACGCGGTTGGTAGCCAGCAGCTGTATCACTGCCGTCTGATCTTGCAGGGCGATCATAGTGATTGCGGGCTTATCCTGCTCCTGGCAATTATCGCTGGAACTCTGTAAGACGCCCTGTTCTATGGTGCCGTACTGCACTCCCACGGCCAAACCACACAAGTCGTCCGTGCTTTTGATGTTCTTCGGATTGCCTTTCTGCACCAGCAGAGATTCACCAGCGTTTAAGTAAGGTACGAAGTCGACTTTCTTCTGCCGATCAGGCGTAATGCTGACTGCCGAGATAACGACGTCGAAGTGCCTGGCCGCCAGGTCATCAAGGATGGTATCAAACCTGGTGGGAACAATCGTTGCCTGCAAGCCCATCAGCTTTGCTATCGCTGTGATCAGATCAATGTCAAACCCGGCAGCTTTGTGAGTCGCGGGATCGATATACTCCTGCGGGGGATAGGTGGTATCGCTGCCAACGGTTAAAACGCCAGGAGTGAGAAGGTCGGTTGGGAGGGCGAGAGTGGAGGTAGCGGGATTGCTTCCAGCAGGAGGCGTGGTGGTGCCGCCACCACTGCATGCAGCTAGGAGCAGAGAGAGCACAACCATACTCCCCAGCAGCAAGATAGCGGCCGAAGGATAGCGTTCTCGCCTCTTGAAAAATACAGGGATCATGCAGATATCATCCTCTCAATTACATAGAAGTGGGTGAAGTCAGGCCTAGTGTAGCATAGCCGTTGAAAGGATGACAAGTAGACCTATAGCGGATGCGAACCCAGGAATGATAAGATACATGACAAATCCTCGAGCAAGGCCAAATATATTGACTGATTGCGAAAGGCAAGGGACATGAGGAATTACTTTTCTGCTCTGGCATTGATAGCCGCACTGCTGGTGGCTTTGACCGGCTGCAATGTCAACATCTCAACGAATGGTTCTGGCAGTGCGGGAACCGCGACCACTTCGTCTCCGGCAAGCGGCGCGGCTCACATTGGTCAGCGAACGAAAACGTCGGGATGTGTCGTTCATGGGGCGCTTCAAGACTCGGCGTGTACTCCTGGGGCAATCCTCTCGGATGCGACGGTGCAGAAAATTTGCACACCCGGGTATTCCAGTTCGGTACGCAACGTCCCGACCAGTGAAAAAGATCAAGTGTATGCCGAGTATGGCATCAGGCATCACTCGCCCGGTCAGTATGAAGTCGATCACCTGATCTCCCTGGAATTAGGGGGCGCCAATGAGATCGCCAACCTGTGGCCGGAAGCCGCCTCACCAATGCCAGGGTTTCACCAGAAAGATCAGGTGGAGAACTACCTGCACGATCAAGTCTGTTCGGGCGCCATGTCCTTGAAAGACGCGCAAGAGCAAATCGCGACCAACTGGCTCGCGGTGTACAATCGCATGCCCAAATAAGTAAGAAGGAGGGTACTTTCATGTCGCAGCAGAATGACCTGGCGACTATGTTCCTGCTTGCTGGCGAAGACTTGAAGGTTTCGTACTACATCAATGAAGATAATTCCTCCGAGCTTGATTACCAGGATGCACAGGGAAGCCAAACCTTTCAGAGCGACCACCTGCATATTCAGCAGAGTGCGATTGGCGCACTGATTACCGCTACGCTCAAGAGTAGTGCTGATGCCACAGCAACGACGTTTACTCTGGTATTACCAAACGTCAAGCTGGGAGGACAGACAAAGCAGCCTCTCGAGACCTTTGCGGTTATTGCCCAGGGCAATGGTACGGCATCGAGGGTGGGCGCGCAACTCGCCTATCGGATAGTTTCCCTTCAAGGCACCGGTCAGCATACGGATTATTAGCCGCTCGTTTCTCCTCCTCGTTCTCGGGCAGGATGGCCTGCATCTCGATCTGCTGCGGGATCACGAACAGGTTGAGCGCCTTGATGATAGCCTTGACCTCCATCGCGGGACGTGCGCTATTCTGGATCAGCTTGTTGGTATCGGCGCTCCTGCTCGAGAGCATGCTGAATATACAAACAGACAAAGACTTTTTCTTTTGGAAGAGATGAGTTATACTACAAAGCCATAGAAGCAGTGTAACAGATACCAGAGGAAGGCACCTCAGATGTGGCATCAGAACCGATATGAGGCCGTATTCAATGAGCGCTAGGTGGGAGGAGATGGGCTCCGTATGGCTGCAGATGGCATTAGATCGCTTTCTGGAGCAGCAGCCTTATTATCCTTGCTGCTTGCTCGTGAGCCGGGACGTTGCAGTACTGGCCCGGGCAGCGCTTGAGGCACAGCGGCTGTTTGCTTGGCCCCTGGTCTCGATGGACGATGTGGTGTGTGAGCCGCTACTACCTCTATCGGAAACTGAGCGTGCCGGGCAGGTGAATGGGTTGATCGACACGGCGCTACAGGCGTACGTGCCGGGACCTGTGCTGGTAACTGATACGGATGAGCTATTCGAGCCCTCACTACAACTCGACCCGCTGCTGCTATTTGAACACGCCAGTCGCCTGTTACCACTTGTTGTTACCTGGGCTGGCAGCTTTGAGCATGGTCGGCTCAGCTATGCAGTACCAGAACATGCACACTACCATCTCTGGCGGCGTCCTGACCTCTGCGCCGATTGTATTATACAGCTTGATAGCTAAAATGGCCGAGGGTTGGGTGCGCATCACAGCACACGAGCCATACGGATAGGGGAAAGAGATATGCGATATCGAGACCTGGTTGAATTTGATCCAATTGATAGCGTCATCCAACTGCGGATGGCGAATGAGAAAAATGCTGCTGCTCGATTGGTGGAAACATATGTCATCTCGCAGCGCATGGCGGACCAGCTTGCGAACATTGTGATACCGCAGCTTCGACTTGACAGCCCGATTGATCACAAGGGCGTGCTTGTTGTGGGCAATTATGGGACCGGGAAAAGCCACTTGATGTCTGCGATTTCGGCGCTTGCAGAGCATGCTGACTTACTGCCGTATGTCCGTAATGCCGAGGTGCGCGCTGCTGCCGAGAGCATTGCGGGCAAATTCCTGGTCGCTCGCGGTGAGATTGGTGGGGTCACGCGTTCATTGCGCGACATTGTATTGACCGACCTCGAACGCTTCTTCAGCCGCGTTGGGACATCCTATACCTTTCCGCCAGTCTCGCAGGTCTCCAACAACAAGGACCCACTTATCGAAGCGCTGGCAGGCTTTAGCGCAAAGTATCCCCAGCAAGGTGTCCTTTTCGTGCTCGATGAATTGCTCGATTACTTGCGCTCACGCGAGGAACGCGAACTCATCCTCGATCTGGGCTTCCTTCGCGAACTCGGCGAGGTCACGGAAGTGACGCCGTTCCGCTTCATCGCCGGGGTGCAAGAGACGCTCTTCGACAATCCACGCTTCGTCTTCGTCGCTGAGCAGTTGCGACGTGTACGGGATCGATTTGAGCAGATACGCATCACACGAGAGGACATTGCCTACGTTGTGGCCCAGCGGCTCCTGCGCAAGACTGATGCCCAACTCGCGCACATCAACGAGCATTTGCGTCGCTTCGGGGGGCTCTATCCGCAACTGCTAGATCGGATGACAGAATATGCACAGCTCTTTCCGATCCACCCTGCTTACATCGAGACCTTTGAGCGGGTGTACGTGGCGGAGAAGCGTGAAGTGCTACAAACCTTCAGCCGTGCCATCGTTTCTATCTTAGACCAGGAGGTGCCGGAGCAGCAGCCAGGGTTGATCTCGTATGATCACTACTGGGATGTACTACGCGGGAATCCATCTCTTCGAACGCTGCCAGGCGTGACGGAGGTAGTGCAGAAAAGTGATGTGCTCCTGGACCGCGTAACGCATGCCTTCCCTAGAGAACGGGCGCTGCTCAAACCGATGGCGCTACGCATCGTTCACGCACTGAGCATACACCGGCTGACAAGCGAACTGGACACGCCACTGGGGGTCACGGCAGAGGAGCTTCGCGATCAACTCTGTCTATGGGTCCGCCTTCCGGAGCCAACCGCGGATTTCCTGGCTGACCAGGTACGGGTGACTCTGCGTGAAATTCTGCGCACGGTGAATGGGCAGTATATTACGTACAACGAGGAGAATGGGCAGTACTACCTCGATCTGAAGAAGGATATCGACTTCGACAGCAATATCGAGGAGCGGGGGAACTTCCTCGACGAGCGCGATCTGAATAAATACTTCTTCTCGGCACTGCAAGGCCTTCTGGATATACGCGAGACCTCGTACGTGACGAACTTCCGTATCTGGGAGTATCAACTGCCGTGGCCAGAGAAGAAAGTTACCCGCCCTGGGTATCTTTTCCTTGGCGAGCCAAGGGAGCGTAGCACTGCCCAGCCCCCGCGAGACTTCTACCTCTATTTCCTGCCCCCCTTTGGTCAGGAGAAGGGGGAGACGACAGAGGGGTCAGATGAGGTGCGGTTCGCACTGCGAGGCGTGGGAGTGGACTTTGAGGATCTGGTGCGGCGATTCGCGGGGGCGAGAGCGCTGGCGCAAGAGTCCGCAAGCAACCAGCAGACATACAATGCGAAGGCAGATACACACCAGCGGGCGCTGACAGACTGGCTTCAGGCCCACTTTCGCACGCATCTGCGCGTGGCCTCCCGTGGGAGAACATATACGATCGCTCAGGCACTCGCAATGGCACCGCGGAGCGCAAGCGCAGACTTTCGCGAGCAGGTGAACGTGATTGCGAGTGCATTGCTGGTACCTCACTTCGCAGAGAGTTATCCCGCCTATCCGGTATTCACGCGCATGAGCCAGAATATTACGGAGGCCGGCAGGAAGACTGCCGCTAGAGATGCACTCCTCTATATCGCCCGCGATAACCGCGCAGCGCAGGCGCTTGCAGTGCTCGCGGGCCTGGGCCTGCTCAACGAACAGGATCGCATCCGGCCAGAAAAGTCAATTTACGCGCAGTATTTCCTGGGTCTGCTGGCAGAGCGCGCTGCAGAGCAGGTGGTAAATCATGGCGAGGTACTTACACTGGTAGCGAACGGACCGGTGCCGGTCTATAAGGATAGTCACTTCAAACTGGAGCCCGAATGGGTGGCGCTTATCCTACTCACACTGGTCTACAGCGGGGAAATCACACTGACGATCGGGAGAGAGACGCTGGATGCCGGCAACATTGAAAGTGCTGCGCTACTTGGCTTAGATGCATTGACGGATTTCCGCTACTATCGTCGCCCGCAGGAGCTACCGGCGGCACGGTGGCAGCAAATTTTTGAGGCGCTGGGACTGCCGCCAGGCCTGGTCGTGGATGCCAGTACACGTGAGGATGCTGTGCGGCAACTCCAGGAGCGGGTGAGCGTGGAGCTGAATTCGACGGCGGAACTCGTGAGTACTGTGCAGGGTGGAATTAACGTACTGGGTAGTCCGCTGTTCACGGATAGGCTGGCGATCCATGTCGCACGCGATGGCTTCGTTGCAGATGTAGAACGGCCAACAGTACCACTGAGTTCCCTGGATCTCTTGCCATCGCTGCGGCGGACAAAGCAGTTTTTGGAGTCGCTGACGAAATACAACACGACGGGCAGGTTGCGGAACCTCCAACTCACGAAGGATGAGATCGCCAGGGACATTGAAGCCCGAAACATCACCAGGCACACATCAGAAACGGTGAAGGCAATCTCGCAACTCCAGCCCCTGACCGAGTATCTTGGACAGGCATTGATGGTCCTGCCGAACGAGGCATGGCACGCGGCTGCTGAGAGCGCACGCAATGAGCTGATCGTAGACTTGCGGCGCGTTCTGAAAGAAGGGGCGGCCTTTGACTGGACTGGCTGGAACCGGCGCCTGACCCAGCTTCGCCAACAATATATAGAAGCGTACACTCAGTTACACCTGCAAGCAGTCCTCGGGCCGCAGGAGGCAACGCGGCGGAAGCGACTCAAGAGTGATGCGCGCTACATGCGGCTGGCAACACTCGCGCAGATAGATAAGATGAACGCGCCAGAACTACGTGCGTGGGAACGAGCGGTGGAATCGCTGCCAGCCTGCGTAGAGTTCCATTCACAACTGCTCGATTCTTCACCGATCTGCCCATCCTGTCACTTCCAGCCATCGCAGGCGGTGAGGCAGGGCTCAGCGGCAAGCCGCCTGAGCCAGTTGGAAGCAGAGCTAGATTTGATGCTGGCACGCTGGGAAGAAGCGCTGCGGAGTACGTTGCGCAGTGAGACGGCACGCGAGAGCCTAAGCCGGATGACGACCGCAGAACGGCAGCCGATTGAGCAGTACCTCACTGCAAAGGATGCACCATTGCCGGATGACTTCGTACAAATCGCGAACAGGGCCTTGCGAGGCATTCAGAAGGTCTCACTCAATGTCGACCATTTACTGGAGGCACTGTCGACAGGGGGATTCCCCTGCACTGAGGACGATCTGCGCCAGCGCTTCGAGACGTTCTTGCGTGCAAAGATGCGCGGCTATGATGCACGAAATACGCGGTTGAGTATTGAGCGGACCGGTGAGACCCAATCCGATGTACAGGCAACGGAAGTCAAAGCGCAGGCGAGTGGAGGAAAGGCATGAGCGACGAAGAAACGCAGGATCAGGGTACACAGCGATATATGCACGCCCGTGCAGGGGACATTGACAGTTAGTGGGGAGACCTGGAGGGCCTGTAACATGCTTAGGCCTTTCCTTCGCTAATGATGAGGAACGCCGGGCCTATTTCACTGAGCGCCTGCGTGAGAAGCTGGCCGATGCTACCTTTCGCGCTCAGGAAGGTTTTCCAATAGGGAGCGATGAAGACATCCTGGCGCTCTCGGACCCGCCGTACTACACGGCCTGCCCGAATCCGTTCCTTGAGGACTTCATCCACTGTCATGGGAAGCCATATGAGCCAGACGAGCCGTATCGCCGCGAACCCCTGGCGGTCGACATCAAGCGAAGGGAAGACAGATCCGCTCTACACCGCACATAGCTACCACACGAAGGTGCCGCACAAGGCCATCATGCGCTATATTCTGCACTATACGGAGCCAGGGGATGTGGTATTGGACGGCTTTGCTGGCTCCGGTATGACAGGCGTAGCGGCGCAAATGTGCTTCCGTCCAAATCTTGAGTTGAAGGGGGAAGTGGAGCGCGAACGCAAAGCAGCGGGACTGGCAGCGCCGCATTGGGGTGTGCGGCGGGCTATTCTAAACGATCTGGGACCGGCGGCGACATTCATAGCTGCGAATTACAACCTGCCAGTGGATATAGAAGCCTTTGGGCGTGAGGCGACTCGTATTCTCCGTGAAATTCAGAGCGAACTCGGCTGGATGTACGCGACGAAGCACATAGATGGGGTAACGATTGGGCGTATTAACTATACTGTTTGGAGCCAGGTCTTCAGTTGTCCTGCATGTGGCAAGGAGATTATCTTTCTGAAGGAGTCGCTTGATCCGGTGACGAAGCGAGTATACAAATCATTCCCTTGCCCCGCATGCAACGTTTTACTTACGAAAGACACATTAGAGCGCGTCATGGAGACGTTGATCGATCCTGTCACCCACGAACCCTTTCAGCGAGTACGCTTCATTCCTATTTTTCTTAATTACAATGTTGGCAGCGCCAGGTACGAGAAGGAGGTTGATGAGGAAGATTTGCTCCTTCTTGACCGCATCGCAGCAATGCCCTATCCGGCCTTAGCTCCTACCGCTGCGTTCCCTATCAGTAAAATGTCGCATGGTTCGCGATTGGCCCCCAAGGGTTTTACATCTGTACATCACCTTTATCTTCCACGCGCGATTCAGGCGCTCGGAGCGCTATGGTCGCAGGTAGAAGCCGTGGAGGATGTTCGGCTTCGCCATATGCTGCTGTTTTGGGCAGAACAAGCGGTATGGGGCATATCTGTTCTCAATCGATATCAGCCAATCCAACAAGGACGCCCGGGTGGGTCGCAGGTTAATCGACAATTAACTGGCGTCTATTATGTCTCATCACAGGTAGCTGAGGTATCACCTCGGTACAATCTCGAAAACAAATTAGAGCGGCTTTCGAAAGCATTTCACCTCTATCAGGCTACAGAATTCTTCCTTTGGAAGTACTGGTACTGCTGCAAAACTTGGATTGCCAGATAATTCGATAGACTATGTCTTCACGGACCCGCCTTTCGGTGAGAACATCTACTATGCCGACCTGAATTATCTCGTGGAGTCCTGGCACCGGGTGTGGACGAATGCCGAACCCGAAGCGATAATAGACCACGCTAAGCGGAAAGGGCTCCCAGAGTATCAGCGCCTGATGCACCGTTGTTTCGAGGAGTACTACCGCGTACTGAAGCCGGGGCGGTGGATGACGGTGATCTTCCACAACTCGCGCAATAGCGTCTGGAACGCGATCCAGGAGGCGATGCAGGCGGCAGGGTTCGTCATCGCCGATGTGCGGACGCTGGATAAACAGCAAGGGTCCTACCGACAGGTCACAAGCTCTGCCGTGAAACAGGATCTGGTCATATCCACGTACAAACCAAATGGTGGGTTAGAGGAGCGCTTCCAGGGCGAGGCAGGATGCGAAGAGGGCGTGTGGGACTTCGTGCGCACACATTTGCGGCAACTCCCGGTCTTCGTATCAGCGCAAGTTGGACAGGGTGAAGTAATCGCCGAGCGGCTGGACTACCTGCTCTTCGACCGCATGGTCGCCTTTCATGTGCAGCGAGGCGTGGCAGTACCGCTCTCCGCGCCGGAGTTTTACGCTGGACTGCGCCAGCGCTTCCCGCAGCGCGATGAGATGTTCTTCCTCGAGGAACAGGTCTCCGAGTATGAGCGCAAGCGGCTCTCCGTGCGCGAGATTCAGCAACTGACCATCTTCGTCAAGGATGAGGCGACAGCAATCCAGTGGCTGCGCCAGCAGTTAGGAAACAAACCACAGACCCAGGCTGAACTGACGCCGCAGTTCATGCGTGAGCTGGGCGCGTGGGACAGGCACGAGAAACTACCGGAGATGATAGAACTGCTGGAGCAGAACTTCTTGCGCTCCGATGGCGATGGACCGCTCCCCGCGCAGATCGTTGGATGGATGCGTAAGAGCGCAGGGCTGAGAGAACTGATCGAGCAGCAGGTAGTCGCAGGAATGCTGCGGGAGGATGGCGGTCTCGAGACACATGAGATCAGGCTGCTTGCGCAGGCACGCGATCGCTGGTATGTACCTGACCCGAACAAGGCGATCGACCTGGAGAAGTTGCGCATCAGGGCGCTTTACACGATTTCGCGACATACAGCGAGGGGCGCGGCAAACTCAAACTCTTTCGAACGGAGGCCATTCGGGCGGGGTTTGCGGAGGCATGGCGCGAGCGAGACTACAAGACCATCACAGGGATAGCCGAGCGACTCCCCGAGTCGGTCCTGCAAGAGGATCCTGACCTGCTGATGTACTATGACAACGCCAGCCTGCACGTACATCCTTAACAAGCGAGCGAGAGAAGACCATGAGCGAGCCCGCAGTCGACGCAATCCTGGAGCTATTCCCACCTCACACGCATCCACTCACGCTCGTCAGTGACCCTGATGAACTGCTGGCAGATGCAGAGGTGATCGCGGCGCTCAGGGAACGAGGCTTCCGACTGCTGCAAGGCGATGATCCAATCCGGCTGCGCTTGGCGGTTCGCCAGGTGAGGCCTTTCACGGCAGAGTGGCCTGTAGTCATTGTGACAACTGGCGAACTTAACAATCTGCCCTATGATCTCTGGCAGCAAGGACGGCATATTTGGCTTAACCTCAGTACCTGCTGGCCAGGATTAGAATTGGGTGTGCTGCGCGCGCTCACTCCCAGACAGCGAAGATTGCTTGGGGCCAGTATGAATAGAAGCGCAATAGCACAACTGACCGCCCGTGAGACGAGAGAACTTGCGCTCCAGCGCGTCTTTGGCTTCAACTATGAGCAGATTTCCACACCCGCAGCTTTGGTACGGTGGCTGGCCGAGTATTACGCCGTCAAGGAGCGACTACCTCCGGCGTTGGCAGACCATGTGCTTGCACAACTGCGACCAAGGGCTAGTTTCGCGGATTGGCCCCTTGAGGAACTGATTGGCGATGCCAGGTTCTTTCAAACTTGGGCACAACGTGGATGGGAGACGTATGTCGCCGGTGGCCCACAGCAATCAGAAGCAACAACGACCGGCCCGGTGGATCAGCAACCTCAGATCACAGAGGGGGACCGGGAACACGCAATGGGCGCAGAACTACACTTTGCCGGTGATCCTTCATTGCAGGACGAGCTCGGAACGCTTGTGCGCTACGGAGCAATCCATCCCGTACCGGTCCGAGTCCGGGATACGATGCGGTACGAATCCTGGGCACAGCCAGGAATAATCGTAGCGGATGCAGAGGAGTGGGAGAGACAACTTGCTACGATACTAACAGCAGTCGAAGCGAAGCTGGTACAGGGCATAAATGATTGGGAGGGATGGCGGCACCTGGCGGTAAGCTGGGCTGAGATTGCAGGAATGCGCTATGGGATGGAATATGCGTTTCCCTTGTCAATGAGTGAGCGCTACGAACAGGTAGCGCGGATGCTCGATGACTCGTTCTTGGCATGGTTGGCTGCGCAGTATGCGCAACTGGCGGGGCGGGCGTTACCCACGCCGCACCATCTCTTCCATGTACCAGCAAAACTTGCACGTGACCTGCGCAGGGATCCACAGGCACGCACAGCGTTCCTGATACTGGATGGGCTCTCGTTAGCGGATTGGCTGCTTATCCGCCCGGTATGGAAATCACGACACCCTGACTGGCGCATCAAGGACACGCACATCCTGGCTCAGGTGCCCAGCATCACGGCAGTCTCGCGACAGGCACTCATCAGCGGGATGCGGCCAAATGAGTTGACGCGAGAACTGATCGAGCGACCAGGCGAGGAACACGCCTGGAAAGCATTCTGGCAACGACAATCTCTGCCGCCTGAGGCAAGCTCCTTTGCGCGGTTACCTTACGTCGTGCTAGCAGATTACCCCGCGGCGATCACCAGTCACCGGACACGCGCGATCTGTTTGATCAGTACAGTGATCGATGATATAGTACACGGCGCAACGCAAGGTGCCGCCGGTGTACATGCAGAACTTACGGTATGGTTGAACACCAATGCGGACAAACGGCAGGATGAGGGGGCAGCGGACCCAGGAGCAACGACAGGGGCAGTGCAGCAAGGGTCAGCATGGATGGAAGGGCTGATCGACCTGCTCCTGGCGGAGGGATACACTGTCACAATCACAGGAGACCACGGCCACGTTGAGGCCATTGGCGCCGGCAGCCCACGAGAAGGGGTACTGGCGAGTACGCGTAGCAAACGGACGCGCCTGTATACCAGCCTTGAACTGGCACAGAATGCGGCAGCACGACTTCCTGATACAATGGTTATTGATAACAATTGGCTCTGCCCGCAGGGTGTGTTCCCCATTGTAACACTGAGGCGGATCGCCTTCGCAACAGAAGGCGAGCGGGTTGTCACGCACGGGGGGCTCACCGTTGAGGAGATGATCGTGCCACTCATCACACTTACCCGGCAAAATCAAAGATAGGTCGAGAATAACATGAATAAGAACATCGGCTTTCGGCGGAATATCTACCGCTCCTGGCTAGATGCGGCGGCCATGCTCGCGACAGAGACAGATGACTCTGCGCAGCTCCGTGCCAGGCTTGACCCGGTAGTAGCCGCGCGGATCGGCAGCAAAGAGAATCGGGGCAAAGCTCTCGACATTCTGGTGAAGGTCTGGGGGACATCCCGAGAGACGAACCTTCCCTTGAGGCAAGAAGCGCTGGCATTGTGGCGGATAAGCACATCAGCAGATGAGCAGTTATGGCTGCACTACGGCATGATACTGGCGCAATACCCGTTCTTCCGGCTGAGCGTAGCAACGATCGGACGCATGAGCCAGTACACGGACACGATTATGCCAAAAGACATCAAGAGCCGATTGAGTGCGGAGCTTGGGCAACTGGGCTCGCTAGATAAGGCAACAGAGCGGGTGATCTTTTCCTTACGCGATTGGAGTATCCTGGCGCCAGAGGCAAAGCGATATACATACTCACCACGGCGTCAGGCATTCAGGACGGAACAGAAGGAGTTGCAACTCTGGCTGCTGTCGGCGGCACTGCTAGCACATCCGGCAGAGGAGCTGCCTTTTTCCGAGCTGGTACGACTGCCAGAACTGTTTCCTTTCTGCCTGACGGTTGGGGTTCAAGATGTGCGAGGGTCAGCGCGCTTTGAGGTAAATCGTCAGGGTATGAATTGGGATATGGTGGCGTTGGCTGGAAGCAGGTAGAGGTCTGGAGCTAGCCTCATTCCTGGGGAGCCTGCGGATACCTCGGGCCCTGCTGATAGCTGGAGAACTCCTGCCCTGACGTGACCGGCGGCTGTACAGGCGGCTGCGGTTGTGATGGCTCTGATGGTTCGGCGGGGCGCACGTACATCGAGTCCCGCATGTAAATGTTCGGGTTGGAGTAAAGGCCGGGCATGCTGTTGCCGTTCTGACCCGCCACGGGAGTGGGAGATGGAGCGGCTGTCCCGCGGCCCCGGCGCATCACCACGAATAGCGCGATCAGTCCTACGAAGGAGCCGGCGACCAGGATGCCGCCGAGCAAAATCAACACCAACGAGCCGTCATTACTGTTTGAAGCGCCTGTGCCGCTGAGGTTTTTTACCTGCCCGGTTGCTTTGGGAGTAATTTGCGGCGTGGGTGTGATCTGATTGGGGGGTGGAGTGGCGGGTTGATTGTTGTGCACAAGCCACCGATATTCCAGGTGGGCAACGTCTACACCAAGCGAGGCCTGCATAGCCTCGTCGAAGTCGTACGTAGGTCCTCTCAAGTCCTTGATGAATTGAATCATCTTCGCCTGCCCGAAAGTGGTGTACATATATTGCACGAGGTCCCAGCTCTGTGCGTAAGCCAGGTACGCCTGATCGGAGTTCGACGGAAAGCCGTACGTAATATTTTTTAGTTTCAGCAATGTGTGGCTGGCGAGCGCCTGGTTAAAGCGGTCGGTCATCTCCGACTCGTGAAACCCCTGGTTATAAACTGCCAGGCCTTCGTCGAACCAGGTTGGCACGCTTGACGCGCTGCCGATCAACTGGTGAAAGATCAGGTGCGTTAGCTCGTGTGGCATGTCGCGAATGAGCGTATAATCAGCTGTGCTTTGAACGACAATTGAAGCCTCGTTCAGCGTGGGAAAGGCAATGCCGCCAACCCATTCATACGCGTTGGGCGGAAGCGAACCATGAAAGTCGGCGTCGGTTTCATAGACCCACAGGTTGATCGGGTTCTGCAGACCTCCGCCCAGGTTCGCGCTGATACCTTCAATGCTCGAGCTGGCCTGGCTGAGGATGGTCTGCCCGAATTCCACAGGGCGAGCGTACCAGTTCACCTGTAGCAGCCCACGGTTCAGATGCTGCCAGGCAAAACGGGTGTCGACTGTAGTGAGCTGCTGCTGTGGCTGAATGTAGGTAGTGCCCGCGCTGTCCGCGAAGCGCCAGAAGTAGTGAATGGTTGTGCCGGGCGGAATAAAGTTGTCCCCGCTGGTATTTTCATTATATTTCAGCGTGACGCTGCGTTGTGGCGTGCCAAGAGGTACTTGATGCGTTTCAGGGCCATTGTAGTTTAGCAGATCTACCACAATCTCCGCAGAGACGATCGGGCTGCTCGAGTCTCTCGCGCTGACATTAAAGGTGATGGAGTTGGGAAAATACGTTGACGTGGATTGGGACGTGATGGTGATCGAACTATCTGAAGAGAGAGCCTGCGCGTGATGTGAGGTGGCAACCGGTAACGCGGAGAGAAGAAAAAGGACAGCGAGGCTGCAAACGCATAGGATAATGCGGCGGCATTGGCGTAAGGGCATCAACTGGCTCCTCTTAATAGACTGTGCTGGCGAATGAAAGAAATGCTTGAATGTGCCCAGGTCGGTTGCCAGGGCGACCGCAAGGGTTACAAGGATACGCCCTGCTGTAACGCTCTTATTGTACCTGATTATCGACGTTCTGTACACCGAAACATCCCCCAAAAGGGTAGGGGCGTTAAAGCGGCTTCCATTGTTCGTTGACATAGCAAAGATTGGTAATAGCTCCCTGAATTTTGAATGGCCTTCGTTCTATAACAAGAGACGAAACGAGCGTGCGTATTTTGCTCACTATGTAAGGAAATACTTAATGAATAACGATCCCGATACATATTGGAATATGCAAGGGGAGACGCGAAATCCTCAGCCTAATGGGCATGGCGCGCCCCGATCTGGCGGTTTGCTTCGCCAGTATAGCCCCGCTGCTCAGGTACCTCCATCACATCCGGCGCCTGTGCCAATAATGCCGCCGCCACAGGGATGGCCATCTATGCCAACGTCGCAGTCCTCACCTCTTTCGCCTATGCCTGCGCCGCAGCAGCCAGGACAATTAATGCAATCGCAGCAACAGCCAGGCTGGCCGCAGGACGGGCCAGGCAGTCCGGCACGGCAGCCACCCGACTTTTTCTCGAACGCCATGCAGACGATGCGGCGCTGGTCGGGTAAATTCGCTGCGGCGCGGGTGCCTGAGGCCGTCGATCCAAACCCGCTGGTGTTGTATCGCCCCGTTGCGCCTAAGCCCTCCAGGACTGCTCAACCCGTGAGACAGGCGCGGCGAATCGCCTGGAAACGCTCGCACGCCCTGCGCGTCTCCATGCAGATGCGGCGTCGGCGAGCGCGCTTGCAGCAATCTCGCCCCACAGGCAAGAAAATCCTGACAATCTCCCTGTCGGTGTTTGCCGTCCTGTTGATTGTGCTGGTCTCCTCCGGCGTGGCCTATAGCTATTCCTATTACCAGAGCCAGTACCCGAACGTAGAGGGGGTAGCGAACCAGCAAATCGAGCAATCCACGCGCATCTACGATCGCAACGGCAAACTGCTCTACACCGCCTATGATGGCAAATTTGGACGCGGCACGCCCGTCTCCTACTACGAGGTTCCCGGCGTACTGCAGGACGCCATGATCGCCGCCGAGGACCATACCTTCTGGAGTAATACGGGCATCGATCCCCAGGGTATCCTGCGCGCCGCCGGCCAATATGCCTCCTCCGGTAGCGTGCAAAGCGGCGGCAGCACCATCACCCAGCAGGTCATTAAGAACCTGACGCATGACGACCAGGTCACGCTCCAGCGCAAAATTAGCGAAGCAACGCTCGCTATTGGTCTTACCCAGCAGTATCCCAAATGGAAAATTCTGGAGATGTACTTCAACGTCTCGCCCTTCGGCGCGCAGGAGCTCGGCGTGGAGGCGGCCGCCGAAGACTATTTTGGCCTGCACCGCCAGTGCAATGCCAGCTTTAACTGCACTCCGGGCATCGCCTTCCTCGACCGTGATCTAAGCGCCTGCAAGAACCCGAACGATCTCAACACCTGCAAATCCAATCCGCTGCTGGCCCTGGCGCGTGCCTCGCTGCTGGCGGGCATGCCGCAGAACCCGCCCGGCTACGACCCGACGGTGCAGGGCAACAGGGCGGCGGCCCTGGCACGCCAGGATTACGTCCTCAACGAGATGCTGGGGTTGAATATGGGTATCAACCTGGGCCTCGGCGACCAGGTGAAGGATTCAGGGCTCGGGGTGATTACGCCCGCTGTAATCCAGCAGGTAGAGGCATTAACCCAGAAAATGCGTTTCACCGGCTTCAAGTACATCAAGCTGGACCCGCATTTTGTGGACTGGATCATCCCCCAGATCGAGAACGCGCTGGGCAACGGAGACCCGCAGCTTGGCGCGCACCTCTTCCTGACGGGTGGGTTCAATATCCGCACAACCATTGACTCCAACCTGGAGAACTTCATCGAGAACGATGTGCGCCACCATTTGCGCGACCCCGAATACCAGATCTTTCTCGGTGACGACGGGCCGCTCAATACCGTCCACAACGTCAACGACTCCGCCGTCGTAGTTGAGGAGGCCAAAACCGGCGAAATCCTGGCGATGGACGGCAGCGCGGATTACAACGACACAAACGACCCTCTCGTTGCCGGCGAAGTGAATGTCGCGACCTCCCTGCGCGCGCCCGGCTCCGCTTTCAAGCCCATCGTCTACGCCACAGGCTTCCAGATGGGCTGGTATCCGGGCATTGTACTGCCTGATAAGGAGACGTACTTCTACACTGGCTCACAGAGCCAGGATGTGAATGCCTCGGTCAACGGGGTAGACGCGACCTACCATCCGTATGACTACGGTAAAACCTGGCATAACCTGAATGCCAATCTCCTAACCGATATTGCGAATTCGTTTAACATCCCGGCCATAAAGGCGTTAGAGTACACGGGTATCGAAAATGTCTTGCAGATGGCGCGCAGGTTTGGAATCACGGATATCGACCAGGACGCCGTCAATTACAGCAATGCCTATGATGCACAGTATCATACCAACAGGCGCTTTACAACCGAGCAAATCCTGGGACCATCCTTCGCCCTCGGCTCATACGATGTCTCACTGCTGCAGATGGTCGGAGCCTACCAGGTCTTCGCCGACCAGGGCAAGCACATCCCACCACAGTACGTGCTGGATATCTGGGATAATTATGGGAACCACATCTATAGCTATGATCCGAAGCACCCGCCCGCCGTACAGGTCATCAGTCCGCAGATCGCTTTCCTGATGTCCTCGATGCTCTCGAACAACGACGCGCGCGCCATCGAGTTCGCACCCGACATGGTGCTGACGACCAGCGACTGGGATAACCGCCCGGTGGCCGCCAAGACGGGTACGTCAGAGGGCTTCCAGGATAACCTGACGCTTGGCTATACGCCCGATATCGTGGTTGGTACCTGGTCGGGCAACGCCAATGGCGCGCTGATGGTCAATACCGTCGGCATCAGCGGCGCGGCCCCCATCTGGCACGACGCCCTCGAATACGCCAGCGGCAAATGCTTCACCAAAGGCATCTTCCCCGGCAACTGGAGCAGTTGCAACGATATGAGCTATCCGGCAGACGCGTTCGTGCCTCCAACCGGCGTAATCCAGCAATCCGTCAATACCTTCAATGGCCTGTTGGGGAATGGCTATGTGACGTACATGCTCAACAGCGATGTACCGATGCAATCCGGCCTGACCTCGTCAAAGGGCACACCGACCCCTTCACCCACCCCATAATGGAGTGTTTTCGGAGAGAGAACTGATGGGCTCGCAGCCCAGGTGCTGTGCTACACCCATCAGTTCTCTCCCCGAGAAATCCTCTTGACAATCTCACCATCTGAGTGCTATTCTGTACTTGCACTCTCAACACGAGAGTGCTAGCAGTCATTATTGACAGGCGACGTATCATTGCAATATGGCTGGACGTCGCGAAGAAGTGCAGGGTAAAGAGGATAGAGTCACTCATGATACCACTCAGCCAGCGCAAGCAGGAAATTCTGCGGGCGCTTGTCGAAGAGTATATCCACAGTGCGACGCCTGTCGCGTCCGACACGCTGGTGCGCAAGTATGGGATGAACTTCAGTTCAGCTACTGTGCGTCATGAGCTGGCGGGCCTGGAAGAGGTTCATCTGATCTACCAGCCGCACACATCGGCCGGGCGTGTGCCGACCGACCTGGGCTATCGCTATTTTGTAGAACACCTGATGCAGGAATCGGCGCTCTCGCTGGATGAGCAGCGCCTGATACGGCATCAGTTCTACCAGGTGCAGGATCAGCTCGATCAGTGGGTGCGCCTGACCGCGTCGGTAATGGCGCGGCTGCTGCACAGCGCCGCCGTCATGACATCGCCGCGCGCCAACATCGGCCATCTCAAACACTTCGAGGTGCTATCCGTAACCGAACTCGCGGCCCACCTGGTGCTGGTTCTGCGCGATGGCACAGTCAAGCAGCAGCGCCTGCTGCTCGATACGCCCATCGATCAGGAAGAGTTAAGCGGGATTGCGACGCGTTTGAACAAGCTTTTTCAGGAGAGGGGCGCCAGGGAGATAGAATCTCTGCTGGGTCGCTATGATTTTTCGCCGGCCGAGCGCTTGATCGCCACAACCATCATGCGTATCCTGGAACAGCACGGCGACCCGCTGGGAGATGTCTTCTACCGGGAAGGCGTCGTCAATATCCTGGAGCAGCCGGAATACAGTCGCATTGGGCCGGAGGAGGAGCGCAGCGAACGCGTGCGCAAGGTCATGGAGGTGCTGGAGCAAAATCGCTTCCTGCCCGTCCTGGCATCGCAACTCCGCACGTCGGATGGCGTGCAGATCATCATCGGTGGTGAGAACGAGTGGGACGAGATGCGCGACGTCAGCCTTGTCGTGTCGCGCTACGGACAGGAAGGCAAGATCGGTGGCCTGCTGGGGGTGATCGGCCCGACGCGTATGCAATACGGGCGCGCTATCGCCGTTGTGCGTTACATGACCCAGGTCATGAACGAACTGCTGGCGGAAATGTACGGTTTCGAAGAATAGATTTATTACGAACATAGACTTAACAACAATAGGAGGCTAACTGTGCCAAAGGTTATCGGAATTGATCTGGGAACAACCAACTCGTGCGTGGCCGTCATGGAGGGCGGAGAGCCCGTCGTTATTCCTAACGCGGAGGGCGCCCGCACCACGCCGTCGATCGTGGCGGTCAACAAGAACGGCGAGCGCCTGGTCGGTGAGGTTGCCAAGCGCCAGGCTGTGACCAACCCTGAAAATACCGTCTATTCTATCAAGCGTTTTATGGGCCGCAAGTACGATGATATCGAGGTTGCCCGCGACCGCGGCCTGGTGCCGTATAAAGTGGTGAAGGCGCCCAACGGCGATGCCTGGGTGGAGATCCAGGGCAAGCAGTACAGCCCGCCGGAAATCTCGGCGATGATCTTGCAGAAGCTCAAGACCGATGCCGAAGCCTACCTGGGCGAGCGCGTCACGCAGGCCGTGATTACCGTGCCGGCCTACTTCAACGATGCTCAGCGCCAGGCCACGCGCGACGCCGGCAAGATCGCCGGGCTGGACGTGCTGCGCATCATCAACGAGCCGACCGCCGCGTCGCTGGCGTATGGCCTGGATAAGAAGAAAGATGAGAAGATCGCCGTCTATGACCTGGGCGGCGGTACCTTCGACATTTCCCTGCTCGAACTCGGCGACGGCGTCTTCGAGGTGAAAAGCACGAACGGCGACACGCACCTGGGTGGCGACGACTTCGATCAGCGCGTTATCAACTGGCTGGCCGACGAGTTCCGCCGTGAGAGCGGCATCGACCTGCGTGGGGATCGCATGGCCCTGCAGCGTTTGAAAGAGGCGGCAGAGAAGGCCAAGAAAGAACTCTCCAGCTCGATGCAGACGGAGATCAACCTGCCCTTCATCACCGCCGATGCCAGCGGTCCCAAGCACCTCAACATGACAATGACCCGCTCGAAGCTGGAGCAGTTGGTTGAGGATCTGATCGAGAAGTCGCGCGGTCCCGTCATGAAGGCCCTCTCCGACAGTGGCATTCGCCCCGGCGAGATCCAGGAAGTCGTACTGGTCGGTGGGCAGACGCGCATGCCGGCCGTGCAGACGCTGGTGCGCCGCATCTTCGATCGTGACCCGCACCGCGGCGTGAACCCTGACGAAGTGGTGGCGGTCGGCGCGGCGATCCAGGCCGGTGTACTGACGGGCGATGTGAAGGACGTGCTGCTACTCGATGTCACGCCCCTGTCGCTGGGCATCGAGACCCTGGGCGGCGTCTCGACACGCCTGATCGAGCGCAACACCACCATCCCCACCCAGAAGAGCCAGGTTTTCTCAACCGCCAGCGATAACCAGCCGAGCGTCGAGATCAACGTCCTGCAAGGTGAGCGCGAGTTCGCGAAGGATAACCGCTCGCTCGGAACCTTCATCCTGGACGGCATTCTGCCCGCCCCGCGCGGCATTCCGCAGGTCGAGGTGACGTTCGACATCGATGCCAACGGTATCGTCAACGTCTCGGCGAAGGACAAGGGTACCGCTCGCGAGCAGAAAATCACCATCGTTCCTTCGAGCGGCCTCTCGAAAGACCAGATCGAAAAGATGGTGCGGGACGCGGAAACGCACGCCGCCGAGGACAAGCGCCGCAAAGAAGAGGTCGAGGAGCGCAACCTGGCCGACAGCGCGGCCTATCGCGCCGAGAAGAGCATGAACGAGCTCGGCGACAAGCTCACGTCCGAGCAGCGGGGCGAACTGGAATCGAAGATCGCCGACGTGCGCGCGGCGCTTTCTACCGATGACGTTTCCCGCATCAAGTCCGCTCGTGAGGCGCTCGACCAGGCCTTCTACAAGGTCAGCGAGGGCATCTATCGCCAGGCGGGCGCGGGTGCCGGCGCCGGTGCCGGTGAGACCGGCGGCGAGCCAGGGTTTGGCGCCGACCAGGGACCTTCCAACCAGGGCGGCTCCCAGGATGATACAATTGAAGGCGAATACACGGAGATGTAACCCATCGGTTTTCCCGGTTCGGGTTTTGACATAAAGGACCAGCGCATGGCGAGTACGAAACGCGATTACTACGAGGTGCTGGGGGTATCTCGCAATGCAACCGACGATGAGCTGAAAAAGGCCTATCGCCGGCTTGCAAAGCAGTATCACCCCGACACCAACAAAGAGCAGGGGGCGGAGGCCCGCTTTGTCGAAGTCAACGAGGCCTACGAAACGCTGAGCGACCCGCAGCGGCGTACCATCTACGACCGCTATGGCCATGCCGGGTTGAACGGCGCTGCGGGTGGTATGGGCGGCATGGGCTTCGGCGATTTCGCAGGGTTCAGTTCCATCAATGATCTCTTCGAGACCTTCTTCGCGGGCGCAGCCGGCACGCAGCGGCGCTCCGGCCCGCAGCGAGGCGCGGACCTGCGCTATGAGCTGACGATCACCTTCGAGGAAGCTGTCTTCGGCTGCCAGAAAGAGATCGAGCTGCCGCGCTGGGAGACCTGTTCGACTTGCCGCGGATCAGGCGCGCAGCCCGGCACATCCACGTCGCGCTGCTCGGTCTGCCAGGGCACGGGCGAGATCCGGCGCGTGCAGCAGTCCATTTTCGGCCAGTTTGTCAACGTGACGATGTGCGAGCGCTGTCGCGGCGAGGGACGGGTGATTACCACGCCCTGCGAGAAATGCAGGGGCCAGGGCCGCGTACGCAACAACCGCCGCGTGGTGGTCAATATTCCCGCGGGCGTCGATGACGGCATCAACGTGCGCGTCACCGGCGAGGGCGAGGTCAGCTCGCGCGGCGGCACGCCGGGCAACCTCTACGTGATCCTGACCGTCAAGCCCCACCCGTTCTTCAAACGCGAGAACAACGATATCGAATACGAGTTGCCCATCAGCTTCGCGCAGGCCGCGCTGGGCGACGAGGTCGAGGTGCCGCTGGTGGACGGCAAAACCACCATGCTCAAGATCCCACCCGGCACGCAGAGCGGGCGTTCCTTCCGCCTCAAGGGCATGGGCGTCCCGGTGGTGCATAGCAGCGCGCGCGGCGACCAGCACGTGATCGTCAAGGTCGTCACGCCCACCAACCTCAGCCCGGAGCAGAAACGCCTGCTTGAGGACTTCGCCCGTCTCGAAAAAGAGCAGATGGAGCAAAACGACAAGAACATCTTCCGCCAGATGTTCGAGAAGACGAAGGACGTGTTCCAGTAAACCTGCCGTAAAATAGCCGTAGGGGCCGGTTCACCGCGCCCACCGCCGATTTATCGGCCAGTGAGTGGTGAACCGACCCCTACTTTAATGTTATGCCCGCACATCCCCCACCAATTCAAGTGCGTTTGTGCTGGTATCACAACTTTTCCCCACAGCTTCCCCGAATTCTGCGACGACGGGCAGATGATCGCTGGCCTCGTAGCCGTAGACGCCGTTGCCTTCGGCCAGCACATAGCAGGTCGAGAGGCGTTCGGCGAGTTCCGGGCTGGTCATGATGTAGTCGATACGCCCGGCGGGCATCCTGGCCGGGCAGGTAAAGCCCGCGGCGTGTAGGCTGGCGCGGCGGAAGCTATCGACATAGCCGGCTTTGCGCAGCAAGCGAATGGTGCCACGCGCGACATAGAGCGAAAGGGCGCCATCAAAGAGTGTGCTGAGCAGGCGACTGCGCGGGATTTGCAATAAAAGCGGTTCGAGGAAGCGCAAGTTGGGTGGTACAACAAAATCCAGGTGCGGATGCCCAACTGCCTCCACCGGGCTTTGAGCGTGGAGCTTGTCGACCTCGATGAGGTAGCGCAGCAAACGGCTGCCCTTCAGACCGTCACCGGGTGCGATCGAGTTGAAGTCGCCCATCAGGAGATGAGGCATGCCGCGTTTCGCTTCCATGATGCGCAGTATTTCTCGCACTTCCTCGCGTCGAATGTTGTCACCGCCTCTGCTGTTCATGGCGAAGGAAGCCGACAGGTGCGCCACGAAAATCGCTAATTCGCCCCCATCCTCCTCTCGCACGCACACCTCCAGCACGGGCTTATTCATAAAGACGGGACTCCTGTGGACCTGGCTGGACACAATCGGCAGGCGGCTGAGCACCGCAATGCCGTAATCAGACTTGTGCTGCGCATCGCCACTCATGCGGTACTCCATCTCCAGCCGTTCTCCCAGGGTTTCCACCACGCGCGGGTTGGTAGCCTCTACCAGTCCGACCACCTCGGGCTGCGCTGCACGAATCATCTGCGTAATCTGATCGATACGTCGGGCTCCCCCAACAAGGATATTATATGAAAGAATGCGTGTCATTCTGTGACTTACCTTCCAATCTGGTGTTAACAGTATTGCTACTTCTACTATATCAGACGGAAAGAGAGTCAGGTAAGTAGCGGCCGGATACCTATGGGTTTTACAACGAGCCTGATAAGGATGGCAACGAGGGTGCCATCCTCGTTGCCATCCGAACATGTACCGGGTCGTTAGAGAGCCTTATTCGTAGTCCCATCTAACGCGTTTGAGCAGGTACGCGGGCACCTCGTCCAGGTGCAGGCGAATCTGCGTCATGCTGTCGCGTTCGCGTACCGTCACGGTCTGATCTTCCAGCGTGGTGAAGTCCACCGTCACGCAGAAGGGCGTGCCGATCTCGTCCTGGCGGCGATAGCGGCGGCCAATGTTGGCCACGTCGTCGTACTGCGCCACCATCAGCCTCTTCAGGCGGTCGTACAGCCCACGCGCCGTCGAGACCAGCTCCTCCTTGTTCTTCTGCAAGGGCAGCACCGCTACCTTGATAGGCGCCAGCCAGGGGTTGAGGCGCAGCACCGTGCGGCCCTCCTTGTCGTTGCCCGTGGGCGCCTCTTCCTCGTAGGCGTCCAGCAGCAGGTTCAGGAAGGTGCGGTCGACGCCGCCCGACGTTTCTACTATCCAGGGGATGTAGCGCTCCTTCGTCTCCGGGTCGGTGTAGCCCAGGTCCTGGCCGCTGAACTGGCTGTGACGCGAGAGGTCCCAGTCCTGCCGCCAGTGGATGCCTTCCCATTCCTGCCAGCCCAGGATGCTCTGGTACTCGATATCGAAGGCCTGCTTGGCGTAGTGCGCCAGCTCGTCCGGCCCGTGCGCGCGGAAGCGCACGCGATCGCTATGGTTGACGATGCCCTTGTACCACTCGAAGCGGCGTTCCTTCCAGTAATCGAACCACTTCTGCATCTCGGAGGGGTGCACGAAGAACTGCAAGTCCCACTGCTCGAATTCACGCTGGCGGAACAGGAAGTTGCCGGGCGTGACCTCGTTGCGGAAGGCCTTGCCGATCTGGCAGATGCCGAACGGTATCTGCACGCGCGAGGATTTGAGCACGTTGTCGTAGTCCAGGTAGATGTTCTGGCACGCCTCGCCGCGCAGGTAGGTCTTCATCTTCTCGCCCTCGACCACGCCGACGTAGGTCTCCATCATCAGGTTGAAGACGCGCGGCTCGGTCAGTTCGCCGCCGCACACGGGGCACTTGTTCTGCGCCAGGTTCTCCGGTGGCAGGTGATCGACGCGGAAGCGCCGCTTGCAGTTCTTGCAGTCCACCAGCCGGTCGACAAAGTTGTCGACGTGCCCGCTGGCCCTCCACACCTCCGGATGGGTGATGATCGCGCCTTCGATGCCGACGACGTTATCGTTGGTCTGCACCATCGACCACCACCAGTAGCGGCGGATGTTGTTGCGCAGTTCGACGCCGAGCGGGCCGAAGTCATAGATGCCGGAAACCCCGCCGTAGATTTCGGAGTTTGGGTAGACGAAGCCGCGCCGCTTGCACAGCGACACGATCTTCTCGATGGGGACGAATGGCGTATCCGCTGAGGATACACTTTTCTCTTCCGTCTGTGTCATGAGTGGATTCCTCCTCAAAAAAATTCCCCAGGCGTTCCAACAACGACGCCCAGGGACGAATGCATGCCTTGACGCTGGCCTGGGGCAACAGCAGTAAGCGGCATGATGCGCGGTTCCACCCTGCTTCTTCACCCTCGATGGGATGAAGCCACTCATTACAAACCGGCTCCGAAGCGCCCTTCACCTGCCCTGGATTGCCGACCTCGCACCCTCTATCGGCTCGCTGCTACCCCCAACAGGCTACTCCTCTTCATCACCGCCGGCGGATTGTTATATCTGGTTCCCGCCTTCGTAGGGACGCGATTTATCGCGTCCACGCCTTAACGAGAAGGACGAAGAACCGTATTGCTTTGTACGGATGTAGTATACAGGAGTTGCGGGGCAGATGCAAGAAGCAAGCGGAGTTTATAGGTATGTGGAGATAACACTTGTCATCCTGAGCGCAGCGAAGGATCCAAATCCCTCCTGGTTGAACTTGCAGAATCGCTATCGGGAAAAGACCCGCTGTAATCCATAGCGAAAAAGTCCTCTTCTGGCAAGCCTGTAAAAAATGGGCGTGGTAATCGTCAGTGGTGATACACAAATGGCACTGCTAATTCACTATGACACAGTAGGAGGTAAAGATCCATGAAAGCTCTTCGACGTTCGGGACTGATCGCGACACTTTTGCTGCTCAGCGTCTTGCTGGCAGCATGTGGGGAAGGTGCCATGCAGGGTTCTTCTGCGAACACTGCCAACCAGGGCATGAACAACGGCAACACCATGAATAACCAGCATAACGGCGGGACGATGTACGCGTCACCCACGACTAACAGCGGGATGAAGAACGCGACGCCCATGGCCAGCGGTACGATGAACACGAATATGAATAACAACAACGACAACATGATGGGAGGGATTACCATTACTCCCGGCATGGGCGGGGATATGATGGCGTTCATTCACACGGGAAAGGCTAACATTAACGGCCAGCAAGTGAACGTCCTCATGACGAATAAAGGCTTTGCTGTGTACTACTACAAGGCCGATAGCATGTTTAAAGCCACCTGCACCGGCGCCTGCGCTCAAAGCTGGCCGCCTATTCTGGCTTCCAAGGGGATGATGACGATTTCCAGTTCGGCGCCTCTGCCCAAGCAGTTGTCGGTGCATCAGACACCGAATGGGGCCCAGGTGTTCTACGATGGACACGCGCTGTATACCTACGCCGCGGATAAGCAGCCCGGCGTCGCCACGGGCCGCGCTCAGGATTTGCAGTGGTACCTGGTCGGTATTTTGCTGTAACAAAAGTGGAATCGGCAGGTTTTAGCGGCCCGTCAATCTTGATGGACATGTAGTGGCGTCCCTCGCGGGCGCCATCGGGGATGGGCGTGCACCCTCCCCCCTGCACCCACGAGGGACGCCACTACATGTCATCTCACCTCTCCTACCGCCTTTCGAATTTGATCGAGGTGCGCACGCAGGTGGCCCGTCACGAAATCCTCGATGAACCACGCCAGCGACTTCTCGCCGAGGCGCACGTGCTTGCCCGTGATTTCCAGGTCGCTGTCTTTCAAACTGGCCAGCACCTCGTCCAATCGCTCGTAGCTTCCCGGCATGGCAGCCCGGATCTGCTCCAACGAATCGTGCCCATGAGCGCGCAGCGCGGCCAGGCGGCCCTCGTCCTGCTGCGTGCGGCCGAAGCTCTTCCCGGGCTGGGCCACCAGCGCCGCGATCTCGTTGGCCCAGTAGGGCATGAACTCCACGACGTGCGCCAGGTTCTCCATGATCGTCCACTCGTCGACCCCAGGCGAGGCGTACAGCTTCTGTGGCTCAAGCTGTTCCAGCGCGCCGTTGACGAGCTCATTGAACCTCTCATAGGATCGCCACGCGTCTTCACGAATCTCTTCGACTTTGGGATTTCCAGCATCTTCGCCGCCGGCGTTGTTGGGATTGGCTTGTGACATATTCATGACATTGCCCCTTTACTTTTGCAAGTTTTTCTTCCATTATGCCATATAGAGAGTGCACACATCCGCCCGACCCCGATGGCACCCGCGAGGGGCGCCACTACATGTCGGATGGTGGTGCATGAAATGTAGTGGCGCCCCTCGCGGGTGCCATCGGGGCCTGGACGGACGGGAAAGTTAGACCGATATATTTATTACAAAGGAGACAGCACTATGCATAGCCATATTCCCACATTTCAGGATATCCTACAGGCACAAAAACGAATTCGCCCCTATTTGGTGCGTACTCCTCTCCATAGCTACCCTGCTATCGACGAATTAGTCGGGACTACGCTTTTTATAAAGCACGAGAACTACCAACCTGTCGGGGCGTTCAAGGTACGCGGCGGCATCAACCTTATTTCTCAGCTCGGTCAGGAGGAGCGCGAGCGCGGTGTTATCGCCGCCTCGACCGGCAATCACGGGCAATCGGTCGCCTATGCCGCGCGGCTCTTCGGCGTGCAGGCCATCATCGTCGTACCCGAAAACGCCAATCCGGGCAAGGTAGCCGCCATGGAAGGCATGGGCGCGGAAGTTATCAAGCATGGTGCGACCTATGACGAAGCCAAACTGCACTGCGAGGCGCTGGCAAGCGATCACGGCTCTCGCTATATTCACTCTGGCAACGAGCCCCTGCTCATCGCGGGTGTCGCGACCGAGGCCCTGGAGATGCTCGAAGACGAGCCCGATCTCGACATCATCTTTGTCCCCATTGGCGGCGGCAGCGGCGCGGCCGGGGTCTGTATTGCCGCGCACGCCATCAATCCGGCCATCGAGGTGATCGGCGTGCAGTCCGAGGCCGCGCCCGCCGCCTACGAAACGTGGAAGCAGCATCGCCTCGTCACTGCCCCCAATCGCACCTTCGCCGAAGGCCTTGCCACCGGTGTCGCCTTTGAACTGCCTCAGGAAATCATGCGCGAACGCCTGCACGACTTCCTGCTATTAAGCGAAGAAGAGATCATGCGTGCCATGGTCTGGATGATCGAGCGCGCCCACACCCTGGCCGAAGGCGCGGGTGCGGCAGCCCTGGCAGGCGCCTACAGGATGCGCGAGGAACTACGCGACAAAAAGGTAGGGCTCGTTTGCTCTGGAGGGAACACGTCGCTGGAGCATTTGCGCCTGGCGCTGGCGCAAATCGCTTGACTTTTCGCCGCCAATAGCGCAAAATTGGTGCAAGCCTTCGTAGTTTCCCGGATGGGCTCTTTGGTTGGTTCTTTTGAGAGATTTATGTTCTAACAAGCGTATATCTTTCAAGCGAAGGCGAGTGCGCCACCGGTGGGCAACCCTCTTATCACACATATTTAACCAGAATTTAACGGAAAGCAACGCCGGGAAGGTGGCCGGCGTAGTAAGATGAGAGAGTGATTGTTCAGGTCTTCAAGGAGTCGTAATGGTACGACAGAGTTGGTCCGACGAAGATTTGGCCAGAAGGCTACAGGAACGTGACCTGGATGCTTTTGAGACACTCATCGCACGCTACTCTCGAGAAATCTTTTATTTTATCCGGCTCGTCCTGGATGGTGTGGGTGTGGCCCAGGACGCTGAGGAGTGTGTAAACGACCTCTTCATCACCGTCTGGCAGGAGATCAATACCTTCGATTCTGAACGCGGGACGCTGCGCACCTGGCTGACAATGCGGGCGAAGTTTATCGCCCTCGATCGCCGGCGCCAGCTCCGCCGGCGTCTGTCGTTGCACATTCAATCGGCGGATGAGTATCGCCAATGGTCGGCTTCTGATACTCACTGGGGTGGGCGAAACGTCTCTGGCTTAGGGGCCAGTGAAGAGAGCCGCGTAGCGCTGCCCCCATATCCAGAGGCCAGCATGGAATCATTGCTGGAACAAAGCGAAAGACGCGAGGAACTGCGTCTTGCCCTGGCGACGCTGCCTGAGCTTGACCGCTATCTCATTTACCAGCGCTATTATAAATACGCCAGCACCGAGGAACTGGCAGCAAAGACTGGCCTGACGCGCCATGCTGTTGATACTCGGCTCTGGCGAGCGCGGAAAAGCTTACGTGAGGCACTCGGGGAGCACGCACATGAATATGAGCGAGTTCGACAACCGAAAAAATAATGACGGGGAGAATGAGCCTTCTCTTCGTGCAATGCAGACGCCACTACCTGCTGATTTCAGTGAGGATGACCTGGAATTCGCGCAGGAGCTTGGTGTACTCTTCTCACCTGAAGATGAAGAGCTCCCGCCCTACTTTGTACAAACACTCATGGCTGCTGAGGATCCGCGCTATCTGCCGGTCGACCCCCGCTTCGCACAGAAGACCAGCGCGCGTGTCTTCCGTTCGCTCAAGCTGCGCCGCCGCCTCTTTCCTGCCCAGCGCTCGACTATCAGGTCTATCGGCGCATGCCATGCGCGACATGCTGTCGCACAAGGTAATACTGGCCTGGGTGTCTGCCTTTGTGCTGCTCATGACCTTCACCGTCGCATTTACGGCCCCGTCCTTCGAGCGCGGCATGACTTTCCTCCTGCAAGGGGCGCGCAGCGGTATTCTGCGAGTACATCATTATCCCGATCACGTCAAACACCTGCCGTATTTAGCCGATGAAGATGCCGGCGCTCCGCCACAGATCAGCATGTTCGACTTGCAGCACCAGCTCCATTTTAGGATGGAGCTGCCGGATCAAATGTCGGCGAATTATACTCTGAGCGCCATTAATATGTATAATGACCCCAGCAATAGCTGGGCCGATGGCCCGATCCTGGAACTGGTCTATAGCCAGAGCGGCACGGCGGTCGTCAAGGGCACCGGCCAGATTGTCATTCGCGAATTTGTGCCGCAGCAAGAGGTGTTGCAAGTGGTGCAGGATGGGGCGGCCCATGCAATTAAACTCGATCCGAGCGGCAATGCGCAGGCCATCTACGTCCAGGGAGGCTGGCAGCCGCGCGGCGAATTCAAAGGGGCGGTCTGGATCTCTGCCGGGCGGCGCGAACTGATCTACCAGCACAATGGCGTGGTGTTCTGGATCGCCGGGGATGAACGTGACGGGATCGACGAGCAGGCGCTGTGGTCGCTCGCCCAGTCCTTGCAGCCGGTCACCTACATCCATCCGTCGCTGGGCGAGGGCCGCCCGAACGTGACGGTCTGGCAGACGGACAATGCGTCCGGGCCGTTCGCCAACGATGTACTGGCCGTCTTCCCCACCGATGGCGTGGATGGTCCGTATTATCTGAACGTGAGTTCCTACATGGCCGGGAGCAATAATTCCCCGGGCAAGACAGTTCCGCATGGCCAAAGCCATCGATAGCAGTGGCAGCCGGCTGTTTCTGCTCTTCCTGCCACTTCTCTTGATCGCCTGCAATTCTACGCCTTCCTCACCGCCGCAACCCCACTCCTCTCAACTGCTTGGTCCCTACGTGCATACACCCCCGGCAGCGCAGGGGCAGCACGGCAGCCTGGTCTTCTCCGATCGCCAGTTCCCCGACTCGGTCAACCCGTTATTCGCCGGTTCGTCCGTTGACATGGAGGTCGATGCTGCATTGTGGGGCGCGCCCGTCGTCTTTGACGATCATTTTCGCGTTCAGCCCGATGAGCTGAGCGAGGTGCCCCTGCCCGAAAACGGTGACGTGCGCGACGGTGGCATGACTATCATCATGCGCCTGCGCCATGATTTGCGCTGGTCGGATGGCCAGCCAATCCTGGCGCGCGATTTTCAGTACTGGTGGCAGCTCGACCAGAATCCTGATACCGGCGCGCTTATCACCGCCGGGTACGATCAGATCGCCAGCATCAGCACTCCCGATAATTATACCGTCGCCCTGCATATGAAACATCCCTACGGCCCATACCTCTCGTTCCTGCCGTATGCCGCGCCCTACCACGCCTGGAGCACATTGCACGCCATCAACCTGCAAAACGACCGGAGTATCTTGCTCGCCCCGGCCGTGACGAGCGGCCCGTATAGGCTATCGGCCTTCGTCGATGGGCAGAGCTATACCTTTGTGCCGAATTCCTTTTATCGCTCTACTACCTTTCACGGCCCGTATCTCTCCCGTCTCACCTTTCGCGTCTACGCCAGCACCTCCGCTGCGCTGGCAGCGATGCGGGCGCAGCAGACCGACGTTGTCGAAGGGTACATGGAATACGAGCTGCCCTCGCTGGCGCATCTGCCCGCGAACTATCACCTGCTGGCCACGCCCGCCGCATCCTACGAACACCTTGACTTCAACATGTCCAACCCATTCTTCCAGGATGTGCGCGTGCGGCGCGCCATCCAGCTCGCCATCGATACCTGCGCTATCTTGCGTGACGCGCTGCACGCACCCGACTGCGCGCGCGTAGCATCGCAGGTAGAGCCGCCGCCTTCGCTCTATAACGACGCCTCGATCTCGCCGGCCACCTACAACCCCGCCATGGCGAAGCTGCTGCTCGAGCAGGCCGGCTGGTTACCGGGCCCGTATGGCGTGCTGGCACGCAACGGCCGGCCCTTCAGCATACGCCTGGTCACGACGGCGGACAATGCGCCGCGCGACGAGACCGCCCGGCTTATCCAGCAAGAGTTGCAGGCCGTTGGCATTCGCGTCGTCATCTCATCCTATAGCCTATCCGATCTCTTCGGCCTCTACACTCAGGGCGGCATCCTGGCGCGCGGCGCCTTCGACCTCGCCCTGTTCGGCTACCAGGACAGCCCGGAGCCGGACGACGAATATGGTGTCTTTCACTCTTCGCAGGTCCCCAGCGCCAGTGCCCCTGGCCTGGGCAACTATGGCCGCGTCGCCGACCCGCTCATCGACTCGGCGCTGGCTGCCGGTCGCAACACCATCGCATTCTCTCAGCGCCTGCAGGCCTACCACACTTTCCTCGAACGCCTGGCCTCCCAGGTTTACATCATCCCCCTCTATACCGGACTCAACCCGGTCATCCTCAGCAATCGCGTGCGGGATTTCCTCCCCAATCCCAACGTTATCACCAATAACTGGAATATCGGAGATTGGTGGATGGCGTGATCACCTCCCCGATGGTGCCCATTCCAGCATCGATGGCACCAAGACACAGTATCGCTCCTTCTTGAGAAAGGGATTGACCGTACTCCACCTGTATGCTCAAGGAAAGCTCTCGTACGACAATCACAAAGAACTCGGTACCATCCGGCCACCGAGTTCCTTGCTTTCCAGATGCATGGAGCTACAGCAATGACTAGCTGGCCTGTCCAGGCGCAGGGATCACGCCGAGTTGTTGTAGTAGACCCAACGCGTCAAAATTGTACCAGGACTCCACGATCTTGCCGTTGGCGAAGCGATCAATGGTAATGCCTGTCACCGTCCCCTGTTTGCCGGTCGGTGGCATGCCCATAAATGGCCCCTGGTGGGTGCCGCGAGCCGTCCAGCGCGTCACGACCTTGTCTCCTTCGGCAATCTGGTCCTCAATCGTGAAGTGCAGATCGGGGAAGGCCGATAAATACCCTGTGACGAACGGCTTGTACTGCTCAAGGCCCTGGAGCGTCATGGCGGGATCGTGATTGACGAAATCAGGCGCCAGATGGTCCTCTGCGCTCGTCACCTTTTTCTGGTGCCAGACGGTTTCAAGGCCGCGACGAACAATGGCCTTGTTGTCTTCGGTGGACATCGCAGTGACTCCTTTCGGTGTTGGTTCCTTGCCCGGATGGGGGTGTACACGAAACTAAGAGAGCACGTACAGTGACAGAAAAACAAGACGATGCTTGCAAAGAGGGGGTGCCAACCGCTAGTATATCCTCAAAACAGGACAAGTGCAACCGGTGAGCAGTCCAATTTCGCACGAATGACACACTTGATAGGGCATTTGCCCATAGGGTGATCCTGCCCGACATGTCCTGTTCGGGCTCTCCCTGTTCGTCGTATCAACAGGAGGGAACTCTTTGGTACTTTCCCTCCGCCGAAAAAGATGGGTTATAATCAGGAGGTGAACAGGATGAAGTACGTGCTTTTGCTTTCGAAAAAGATGGTTATATCAATAACAGATGAAGTACGTGCTTTTGCTTTTTGGAACGTCGCAAGATGTGCAGCGCTGGGAGGGGATGACGGAGGAGACCCGCGCTCAACAGTATGCGCAGGTCGGTGGCTGGTTTGCTGAACACCGCCCTAAAATTGGCGGCTCACAGCAACTCCAGCCGCCCCACACAGCGACCAGCGTGAGATTTGTGCCTGAAGGGCAGCCGTTTGTTACCGACGGTCCGTTTCTTGAGGGCAACGAGGTCATCGGCGGCTATATCGAGATTGATGTCGCTGACCTCGACGAGGCGCTGCACATGGCAAAAACCTGGCCGGGTCGCGGCATAGTCGAAGTTCGGCCCATCATCGAACACTAGGAGATCAGGTCAATCCGAGAAGGAGCGCCATATTCAACAGAAAGCGACGTATGATGAGACGCATATTACGCTCAGCACGGTTTTCCGCGAAGAGGCGGGCAAGCTGGTAGGAGCGCTCGTGCGCATCCTGGGCAACTTTGAAGTCGCCGAGGAGCTTGTTCAAGATGCCTTACTCACCGCGCTCGAACGCTGGCCGAGCGAAGGTATTCCAGAGCGTCCCGGTGCATGGTTGATGACGGTAGCACGCAATCGCGCGCTTGATCAGATGCGGCGTGATGCGCGCTACCGTGAAAAGCTGGCCGCGTTCGAGCAGGCCGGATACGCTGAAGCGCCGGAGCAAGACGATCGCCTGCGATTGATGTTCACATGCTGCCATCCGGCGCTCTCGAAGAATCGCAGGTAGCCCTCACGCTACGGGCTGTCTGCGGTTTCACCACTGCTGAGATCGCGCATGCATTACCGGCATCCGAGGCAGCGGTGGCGCGGCGCATCGTGCGCGCGCGGCAGAAAATCGTGCAGGCGGGCATTCCCTATCGCCTCCCTCGCGATGAGGAGCTGGATGAGCGCCTGAGCGAAGTCCTCTCTGTCCTTTACCTGATGTTTAACGAAGGGTATCTGACCAGTTACTGGCAGCGCATCATCTTGCCGCGATCTGGCAGAGGACGCTGCCCGGGCGGCGGCGCTCAAAAGCCCGGGCCCGTACCAGGTGCAGGCAGCTCGGTTGCCTGTCACGCCGAAGCAGAGTCCTGGGAGGCGACCGATTGGACGCAAATTCTGGTCCTCTATGATCTCCTGCTGTGCATGTACCCTCGCCAGTTATACGACTGAACAGAGCGGTTGCCCTGCGCTACGTAGCCGGGCCACAGGCAGCTCTGGCCGAAGTGGAGGAGCTGGCAGGCGATCTCGCCGGATATCATCTTTTCCATGCTATTCGCGGAGAACTGCTGGTGGAACTGGGTCGACGTGAACAGGCGCAGGCCGCCGAATTGCGGGCGCTGATGCTGACCGCAAACATGGCTGAGCGCTCACTGCTTCAGCGCCGCCTGGGCTGGCTGGAAACGTCAAGAGAATAGTTATGTCACACTTCTGACATTGCAGTACGGTTGCTTTCGTGCTATGATAGTATGTAATCAAAGCAATATGGAGGCGATCGGCAACGCTCGCCCGGTATAAATTACACGCATCGTTCATGTACGGCGCCAATCCAGCAATGACGCGGGAACAATGAATGGCGCTAAGCCTCAAAGGAGAGGATCACGTGAAATCGGCAACCTCGAAAGATCGAGGTGTCAAGCCCCATGGCCTGCCTCATCTTCGCGCCCTTCGGCAGCGCAACGGCCTGAGCCTCGGGCAACTGTCCGACATAACCGGACTGAGCAAAGACACCATCACACATTTAGAAAACGGGCGTGAAGACCCACAGCCCTACCAGGTCCGTCTACTGGCGCGCGTGCTGCACGTGCAGCTACCCGATTTGTAAATCTTTACAGGCGGGTCATGCAACCTCGTTCCCTTGCTCGACGTACAATATGTTGTACATTATGCTGGAAGGAGCGAGTATCTTATGAGCGACCAGGAGATGCATTTCGCTGACCCTGATTGGCAGCCCCCCCGCCAGCAAGGCTACAGGCGCCGGCGGCCAGCACCGCCATCATCAGCGTCACAGTCCGCTCAGCAGGTCGATGACGCAGCCGAAGCGGCGCCCGGACAGGGTTCTGCCTGGGCTGGCTTTCAGGCTGAGCAGGATAAAGTCGGCGCGGGCCAGTCTGCCTACGCATCCTACGAGGAAGGGTATCGCGCCTACACTCCGCCCGGCGGTGACGCGCCCCAGGCAGCAGGCTGGCAGGAGAGCCGGCAGGGAGGTGGACAACCCGGCCGGCAGGCGCGGAGAAGGCGCCATCCCTGGTTCTGGAGCGTGTTAGTCCTGCTTCTTATTTTCATCCTTTTTGTCTCCCCCATTGGCGAGGATACGCTGCTGGTCATCCCACGCGTCATCGTCCTTATTATCATCTTCAGCGCCGCCATTACCTTTGTGGCCTTTTTCATCCAGCGTGGCCATCCCAATACGGACAAGGATAGCGGCGAAACCCATACCTTTCGCGTGGGCGCGCAGCCAAAGATCATCGTGAAGGACGACGTGGGCGCCATTCGCGTCCATGCCGGTACCGAGAATCAGCAGGTCATCGTTCAGGCGACGAGGCACAGCTTTGGCCTGCTGGGTAATCCCGCCAGCGCCTCCGTGCAATATGAGCAGAACAACGAGAAGAACCGTGTCACGGTCAAGGCCAGAACCGGCTGGCATTTCATGGGCAAGAACAGCGTCGATTTCGATATCACCGTCCCGCGTACCTCTGACCTTGACCTGAAGACCGAGGCGGGCGGCATCACCGTAAGCGGGGTCAACGGCCAGATGATCTGCGCCAGCGATGCCGGCTCCGTCAAGGCCACAGGGGTGATGCTGCGTGGCGACTCACGGCTCAAGACCGATGCCGGCTCCGTCACCTTCTCCGGCTCACTGCACCCCTACGGTAGCTATACCATGACGACCGATGCCGGCAACGTCACAGTCACACTGCCGGAAGAGTCCGCCTTCCGCATCGACGCCAAAACCGACGTGGGCAGCATCAACAGCGATTTCCCCCTTGTCGTCCAGCGCGACTTCCCCGGCGCGAAGGCGCGCAGCGATATCGGCACGACCACTACTTATCCCGTGCTGAAACTGCGCACCGACGTCGGTTCGATTTATGTGCGGCATGGATGACACCCCCGACCCAACCCCGATGGCACCCGCGAGGGGCGCCACTACATTTCGGACGATCCCATTTGTGAAATGTAGTGGCGCCCCTCGCGGGTGCCATCGGGGTCGCGTGGGGCCTGGTTCCTTGTCCTGGTACCTTAGTCCGGGCGGAAGCGCAGCGCGGACCAGGTCTCGTCGATAGAGATCTGTGTCACTGGATGCCAGCGGTGCGGCACAAGCACCTCCCACGTCACTTCACGCGACAGGTCGGATGCGATCTTCCCCGTCTTTTTCGGGTACGTGAGCCAGAGCAGCCCGTCCGGCTTGACAGATCGAATAGCCAGCGGCGCTACCTCCTCGAGCCCGGCGCGCTGCTCGGCAAAGGCCTGCACCATGTCGAACGGGCCCTCACCAAGTGTCGTAACGCTCACGCCTTCGGGCAACTCGCCCATGTACTCGCGATATCCCTCCGGCGCGTTGAGTAACAGGATGTGGTAGTGAGGCTTGATGACGAGTTTTTTTGCCAGTGATGTGTCGGCCATAATGCAACCTCTCTTTGTTCGTGCTAATTTCAATTATACACGTTGGGGCGCATCTTAGGTCGCCTTCCCCGACGCGAGGGGCGCCACTATTTCCCATATGGGGCGGTGGAGTGGGCCCCTGCGGCCTCGGGCATGACACGGGCAGACCTAAGTCACGTAGCCCATGCCCTGCCTGGAGGTGGTGAAGATCGGGACGCCGTTCTGCCAGTCGATTTCCAGCATTTTGCGCGAGTTGTAAAGGGGATCCAGGTTGGCTACCACTTTGCGTGACGCTGTATCGATCACATCCCCGGCGTCGCCCACGTAGACAAAACGTCCATCTGCGCTGTGCTGGAGCCAGCCGTCCGCCAGGCAATCGTAAGCGCATGGGCTTTCGTTGTGGTGCATCGAGCGCGACAGGGGGATATCGGCGACCTGCCTGGGGGGCGAGGCTGGCACCTGAGAGACATCAAACACGTGCACATAACTGTTGGCCCAGTCCAGGACGTAGAGTTCCTTCTCATCCGGCGAGAGTGAAATGCCATGGCTGGGGTCGGTCGCTCCGCTTCCATCCCAGTTGAATCCTTGAATTGGGACCGTATAGAGAATCTTCCCCGTCTGGATGTCGCCGACCTGAAACCCCAGGAAGCCGGTCGTACTCATATAGGCGAGCGTTTCGCGGCCATTTATCGTGAATGGTCTGACCCCATCACCTTTGAGCGGGCCGATTTTCTGAATGACCTGGTTCGTGGCTGTATCAACCACGGTGAGATAGGGAGTATAGCGGCTGCCGAGGTACACGTGCTTCCCATTCAGACTGACTACCGTATTGTGAGGCCCTGTTCCCCCGATGATCACCCCGGTGTCATTGCCGCTATTCGCATCGACGATATACCACTTCCCGTCGCTGGATGCCTCACCGTCCGGCATGTAGATGGTCTTGCCGTCAGGTGTGATGGCCATACTATCAATCCCATGCGCATAGGTTTTTTGCCAGACGATGCGTTGAGCAATCAGATCGTATTCGAGCAGCGAACCGCCTGAGCCGCTATCGCTGCCGTAGCTCACGTACAGCATGTGCGTGACCGGGCTCGCGACCACGCCTCGCACGCCCGCCTCCGTCGGCAGGGCGATGCGCTGCACCAGCGCCTGCCCGTGATCCATGTCGTATACATCCATTTCCCCATCCGGGAAGACGTATTCGTAATGCCGGATAGCGCCGCTGCCTGCTGTAGGGGAAGCAGGCGACGTCGGGATTTGCGTCGCGAGTGGCGGCTTTGCCGTAGGCGTACTCTGGCTGATTGGCGCGTTGGTTGCGCCACCACACGAAGTAAGCAGCCAGAGGAGGAGAAGGAGACTTCCTCTTAAGCTGCTCCGGATGCTCCTTCGGTTCATACGATCCTCCCTCTGGGCGATGTTGTTGTTTTTCGGACGTATCACATAATTTGCGCTACTCGAGGCTACACGATAAATAAACGATGTCCAACGCTGGATAGTCTCCTTCGATACCACCCACCCCGATGGCACCCGCGAGGGGCGCCATCGGGGTGGGTGCCATCATTCCAATTGTAGAGAATCGTACACCTCCACATACTCCTCCACCTCTCGCTCGGGTGCAAATTGACGCTGGGCACGCTCTCTCGCTCGGTTCCCGTACGCCTTTCGCTCTTCTTCCATGTTCAATACACTCATCAAACCTTCGCACAACTCTTCCGCCGACCCAGGTTGCACCAGCAGACCTTCTTTGCCGTGTTCAAGCATGTCGGGCAGCGCGCCGGAGCGGGCCGCGACGATGGGCACGCCGGCCAGCATCGCCTCCAGCACGGCGTTGGGGCAGCCGTCGTGCAGGGATGTGAAGGCGAAGACGTCCATGGCGCGCAGGTAGCGCAGCGACTCGCTCCTCGGAATGCGGCCCGTCAAGGTGAGCTTGCCTGCCAGGCCATACGACGCGACCAGCGCATCGAAGTGCCGCTGTTCGTTGGGGACGACATAGCCGGCAAGGAGGAGGTGCGCGCCTGGGATGCGCTCTAACAGCATATGAAAGGCCGCAAGCAGCACGTCTATGCCCTTTTTCGCGCGGAAAACCGCCAGCGAGCCGATGAGAGGACGGGGCAGCCCGAGCTGCTGCACGCCATCTTCAAAATCCTGCGGGCGAATGCTGTTGAGGATGACGCGCCCCTTCTCGGAATTGCCGCAGAGGATACGTGCGTGTTCTAGCCCCTCCCAGCTTACGGCGGTGAACTGCGCAGCATTTTGCAAGGCCCACACTAGCGGTGAGAACCATTGCGGGTGAAAGACATCGGCGGTGAGATCGCTGCCGCGAATGCTGACGATCGAGGGCATGTGCAGCAATCGAGCGGCGTACACCGTCGGGAAACCCGCCACCGAAGCGTAGAATGCCTGCAGCAGGTCATAGCGGCGTTCGCGCGCCAGCTCCAGCAGGGCGTAATGCAGCTCTGCCCAGCGCTGCTCGTGCTGCTCGCTGCCAGTCCAGGGCGTCAACCTGTAGAGCGCGAGGCCGTCTACCATCGATGGCAGGCGGGTAATGCCATTCTTGCCGCTCGCCTGAAACCCGGTCTGCTCCGATGAGCGCAGCATCAGGATATCCACCTGGATGCCACGCGCAACAAGGCCGCGTGCGATGCGCATGATGGAATTTTCGACACCGCCGGTGTCGAAGACGTTGTCGGTGGTGGTCATGGCGACATGTAAAGGACGCATGTTTTTAATTCCTTTCGGACCTCACTCATCATCGTCGTCAACTGGAAGAAGTCGCTGAGCGGAAGAGGGTGAGGTCATCCTCGTGTCTGACGTATTATAGGGGAACAGGCATGATGGTGAGGAGCGTAATGCCTTCGACCCATTCTATGCTCGGCGACAGACATTTGGAGATAGGGATTGTCATCCTGAGCGCAGCGAAGGATCTAGCGCAAGGGACCGAGAGATCCTTCGCTGCGCTCAGGATGACAATCAGGACCTCTCTCAAGTTCGTTCGCAGAGAATCTTATCTCCAAACGTCTGGCCCGGCGATAGAACAGTTGCGTTCAGCGCTTGCACTGGATTTGTATCATGCAAGGAGGGAGGCCATGCGAGTCACTCGGAGTCAGATTAGCTTGTGGAGCGCTCTCCTGCTACTCCTGCTCTCTAGGTGTACCAGCGCACCTGCACATCCATCCTCGACTCACGCCAGCACTCCTTCGGCGCCTTCATTCCTCTCAACGCCCACGCTTCCCCCGACCCCTGCGGGTACTCCGCTGCCTTTGCCGCACGATCACGATCCCTTCCAGGCCATCGTCCTCGAATATTCTTCTTCTCTTTACAACTATAATGTGTTGTGTCCGCCTTCTCCCAGGCCAACCGACTTATGTTGGCACGTGGCCGGGTCAGGTACCTCCATCCCATACGGACCGCTCAGCTTTACCAGTTTCGATATCAATTTTCGCGTGCCGGGCAAGCCTACGGTCTATGGCAACCCGCATCCGGATTACTGTGAGCCAACGACCAGGCAGGCAAACGTCACAATTGGAACAGACACAGTTCAGTTAACGGCCAGTGGCACCTGGTGTGTGAATCAGGTGCGTTTTGCCTATCGTGTGACCGGAGGAAGCGGTATCTTCCGGCACGCACATGGCACTGGCTCAATCACTATCGACCAGAACACCTATCCCCGGCCGGTTATGGAATATTGGACCGGAACGCTCACGTCATGATGCCTGCCGGCAGGCATTTCAGTAGTTATGCCCGGTTACAAGAGTCTTGATTAACTGCGCGTTCCTCTCCGCACCATCCGTTGCGATGCGCACGTTGCCAACCGGGTATGGTTCTCGCAGGCACATCTCCAATAAAGCTGAGATGTCCGACTGCACCATCGTCTCGAGGTCGGCTACACGCACCATACCCAGCTTCGCCAGCCGCGCGGTGTGCAGGGCCTGCTCGCGCTCCTTGAGCTGCCGGGGGATGATCAGGGCGTTGGCGTTCATCGACATCACTTCCGCGAGCGAATTGTAGCCGCCGGAGCCGATGAAGAGGTCGCTGGCCGCCATCCAGACCGGCAAGGGATCGAGCAGGCGCGCCCAGGTCCAGCCGGGGTGCAGGGCGATGCGCTGCCTCAATCGTTCGTAGGCGTCGGTTTCCAGGTATGGCCCTGCCGCGAAGTACCCCAGGTCAAAGCGCTGTGAAATGCGTTCAAGGCCGTTGAGGAGGGCGTGCCAGAGCGCTTCGGTTCCCTGGCCGCCGCCGAAGCTGGCAACGACAACGCGCGCATCCGGCGCCAGTTGAAGCTGCGCACGCGCATCCTCCTTTGCCATAGCCGTCGAGCGTGTGACGTAGCCGGTGTAGCGGATAAGCTCAAGCAGTGAGCGCGGCACGTCATAGTAGTCTTCCAGGCGGAATACGCGCTGATCCATATAGACATGGATGGCCGCGTAATGCCCCAGCAGAAAGCGTTCCATGTCCCTGTTAAAGACCTGGCTATTCGTCTCCTGCGACGTTCCCAGGATGCCGCGCAGTCCAAGCACGTTGGGTGTAGCGCGTGCGTTGGTCACAGCCTGGATCAACTCGCCCGCCTTGCCCTGCGGATAGTAATCGATCAGAAAGGCGTGCGGGCGATACTCCCTGATGAAGGTATCGATCAGGCTGGCACGGATGCGGTAGAACTCTTGCAGGTCGAGCGGTAAGATGGGCGCGGAGGTTGCGCCCTGCTCGTCGTCAAACGCCAGGTAGGACGGCAATTTCACGACGTCCATGCCCTCTGGGAGCAATTCAAGGCCGCGCGACGCACCCGTGATGCCGGCGACAGCGCAGCCCGCTATGCTCCGCAGCAGCGCCTGGCCGAGTGTCGCACTGCGCATTGTATGCCCGAGGCTGCGCCCGTTATGCCAGTATAGCGCGATGCGTTGTGTCAATATATCCTCCAGCCCCACCCGTCGTAGGGACGCGATGATGCACATGAACAAATTGTCCGCGGGTCTGTAGGGGCGCAATTCATTGCGCCCACCTCTGCGGCCAATTGACGGGATCGAGGGCGCAATTCATTGCGCCCCTACAGACGAATATCCCGATTATTTTAGGTATGTGCATCATCGCGTCCCTACGACGGGCGGGTAGATATGGCGTCCAGGTCAAGCTCGATGAAGCTGGCGGGGTAGAATAGTTCCCAATTCGCCAGCACCTGCGGGTGTACCTCACCGAATTGCCCTACCTGTGTATCTTCTATGAACGCGTGCACCTGCCTGCCTGGTATGAGCGCCGCGCTGCCGCTGCGTTTAAGCGTGTAGGGCAGGCGCAGGTGGTGACAGAGCGCGTCGAGCAGCGTATGCGCGTTGTTGAAGGGATGGTCGCTTCCTACCAGCAGAATGCCCATTTTCCAGCGCGAATGCGCTACGTGCTGCTCATCCAGGAAAGCCGTTTCGGTGAAAAGGTAAAACGTTGTAGGCGGCAAGGGTGCGCTGGGATGCACGGCGTTGCGCAGCAGGGGCGGCAGGCTGCTGTCAACCAGGTATTCGCGATTTTCTTATTTACGGCGTTTTCCAGGCGCATGAGCTGTTGTGGAGTGTCGTGGCGCATATGCGCGATGGCATTCTCCTGAGAATCGAGCAGCAGGCCAATCGTCTGGCGTGCACCATAGGCCTGCATATACCCTACAAGCCGCTCCTCCAGCGCGTTACGCCTGGTTTGTGACCCCGTACCGAGGGGCACATAAAGCGGCGCCGGTTTTGCCTCCTCGTACTGCGTGACGACAAGATATTCTTCAAGGATATCGATGGGGTGGATGATATCGAAGCGGAAAATGGGCGGCGTGATATGCCACATCTGCGCCGCCGCATCGTAGCGCACACCGAAGTGTTGTCCTCGCAGGGCGTCCTGGAAACGCTGGTGACCGGGCGCAAAACCGAAAGTCCTCTGTATATAGGCATCATCGAACGCGAACGCATCCCACTTCGCGAAGATAGCTCGCGCGCCGGGTGATGCGGAGTAACCGGCCAGGTTATAGCCTCGATCCAGGTAATTGCAGGCGAAAGCAAAGAAGAGCCACGCGGCGATACGCGCGTCACACGCGGCAATGACAACGCTATTCATGCCCTGCGAGAGCCGCAGTTCCGGGGGTAGATCACTTTTGTCGCCCTCGCTGCCTTCATCATCGCTGCCGGCGCATAGCGCGAATTCGCGCTGCATCCCTGGCTGGATGGTCACATCGATCTGCCGGCTGCTGCCGAAACCGAGCTGATCGCGCACCTTCTTAAAGAAATAGCCATCGTCTACAATCTCCTGGCCTCTTTCAACATCGACATACAGCACCCAGGTGGAGAGCCCGCCAGCATTGTCGACGTGCGCATCTACCCAGGGCAGGCGCTCGATCATGTGGAGGTCATATGTGCTGCCCGTCTGCGGCGCGAGATGGCGCGCCAGGCCTTCTACACACCAGAGTTCGGGTCGCAAGGTATCCATGAAGTTGATAGTAATGATCTCCTCGCCCCACGTATCGATCAGGGCCTTTTGCGAGAGCAGGCGATAGGCGAAAACGGGCGAGTCGAGATCGATGGAGCTGAGCGAGGCTGTGAAGCGACGAACGAGCCGCGCTCGCTCAAAATCAACGTTCGGCATAGACGGGCATCTCCGTTTCATCAAAGGCATCGAAGCCGATGCTGTTGGGGTCAAGCGCCCTGGGATTTGCGCTCAGGAAGCGCGCCAGGCGACTGACGTTGAAGCCTATCAGCCCGACCGGCACCGGCACGTCGAGAATTGCACGCGATTCCGGGCGCAGCAGCCCGCAGGAGCCGATCTCGTCGCTGCTGCCGTCCGCGTAGACCACCCAGAGATCGACCGAGACCTCGGCAAAGGGGAAATAGTTGGCCTGCACGCGAATATCGACGGCCCGTGGAAACATCGCCAGGCAGACGTGCCTGATCGCGCCCAGCAGCGTCGAGACGTTCAGGCCTTCGTCGGCAATCAGCACGTCCATCTGCAAAAACTCCGGTTTTTCCGGGCGGGCGCGGCAGCAGCGTGAGAAGCCGAAAACGCGCACGGGGTATTCCTGCGCCATCGCCAGTTGGCGGACAGTGACGGGGGTGCTGTGGCTGCGCACAACCACCTGGTCATGCTTGAAGCCCTCCAGGTCGCCCCAGCCGCGCGAGCCGGACGTTCCAGCGCCCTGGTATTCCCTGGCGAAACGCTCCTGGCAGGCGCGCTCGACGGCGCTGAAAGTGGGCCCCTCATCCGGCAGCGTCACCCCCTCTATCGCCAGCAGGTGTTTAGGACTGCGCACGGGGTGGCATTTCTGCATGAACAGCACGTTCAAGTTCCAGAACTGCGTCTCGAGAATAGGGCGCGCCACCTCGCGATAACCGGCCCCCACCAGGGAACGCCGCAGGTAGGCCAGGAAGCGTGGCAGGGGATGCTGCAGCTCCAGCCGCTTCTCCGGTGGCGCGACGACGCTGAGCGGGCGAAACTCCTTGCCGCGCCAGTCGCCGCTCAACAGCATCTCGCGCGTGACGCTGCCAATCATCGCGCCTTTGTCTGCCGCCGCATAGAGGCGCGCCTGCTCCCTCCCCAATGCCGTCAGGCGATAGCCCAGCAGGGCGGTCTGCCTGTCCTCGACCAGCTTGCGTTTCTCGGCCTCGCTCTCAGCCGGATTCTGCGCGTCGCGCTGCGATGTCTCCCTGACATGCGAAAGATAACGCTGCAAATCGACAATCGCCGCGGGCATCTCGCACTGGCGCGGCGTGATCGTACCGCCCGCGAAGGCGATGGAGCCGGCCTTTTGAAATGCGCCCAGGTACATGCCAATCGTAAACTTCGCCTCCGACTGCGGCAGAAAGGCGTTGACCTCTTGCAGCGTCAGCGCGCCCTTCTCCTGCAAGTGCCGCCACAGGCGCTGCTCCGGCAATCCCTGCTCTTCGTACTCCTGCCCCAGCTTGCGCAGCACACGCTTCGTTTCTGCGCCAATCTCCACGCTTTCCGCCAGTCCCTTGGCGCAGAGATAGCCGATGGCCGACAGCCCCTGCGCATAGGTCAATCCCCTGCCCTCGACCAGGCTCTCCACCGGCTGCGCTGCCTCGCCGGTAATCGCTGCCAGCGCGTTGAGCATGGTTATTTCGTTGTCACTGAGGATGATATCGTTTTGTTGCATTTTGTGACTCACTGTCTACGTGACGAATTGTGTTTCATGTTGTCTCCCGGCGAATGCACCACCCACGGATGCTCGACCACCCCCCGGATGCCCACGAGGGGCATCTCTACATATGTACAAACCCCGCCCCACCCCGTATGCCACCGATGGGGCCGGGGGGTGGGGCATCCGGGGTGGGGTCGGGTACGGCAGGTCGATTAGCCCTCACTCCGCAGCGTTCCGCCTACCGCCTCAGCCACACGACGTATGATGCGGTTGCGCACTGCTACCACCTGGGATTCTTTGAGCGGCTCATCTACGCTCTCGTAGGTCAGCTTGTAGGCCATCGATTTGTAGCCGTCCGGGATGGGCTTGCCGCGGTAGATGTCGAAGAGTTCGACGTGCGTCAGCAGGCTGCCTCCGGCCTTGCGGATGGCATCCAGCAATTGCGCGTTGGTGACCTCTTCGGGAACGACGAAGGCCAGGTCTTCCACGACGGGTGGATAGTCGCTGATGGGCGGGATCGGCTGCAATTGCCAGCTTGGCTTGATGAGGGGCTTGATGTGCATCTGCGCCGCGTAGACGCGCATCCCGGCGGGCAGCTCGAAGTTGAGCAGCACCTGCGGGTCAACTTCGCCCATGATGCCCAGAGAGGCGCCGCGCAGCTTGATCCAGGCACAGGTCGAGGTATAAGCCGGGTTGCTCTCGGGCACATACTCCACATCGCTGTCGGGGAAACCCAGGCGCTGCAACATCGTCTCTATGATGCCCTTCAGGTCGAAGAAGTCGAAGTTCTCCGCGCCCGCCGGGTCGGGATAGAGGCTGGATGGACGGCGCGGGCCTGTCAGCAGGATGCACAGCCGCTCGTCTTCGTCCGGCCGCACGCCGTCGCCGTCTTCGGGCCGGTAGACCCTGCCGATCTCGAAGACGGGATAGCGCTGCGTGTAGCGGTAGTTGTAGGCCAGGTTCTCCAGCGCGCTGACCAGCATGTCGCGGCGCATAACAGTCCGTTTTACCGAGAGCGGGTTGAGCAGTTTGACCCAGGGCACTGCCTGCTCGCCCGAACCGAGCGGCACGCGCATCACCCGGTCGTGATTTTCTACTGTCGTGAGCGAGTAGCTGATGATTTCTTGCAGGCCGCAGCCGACCAGGATGTCGCGTATCTTCTCCTCGGTCTCAAGAGGCAGGTTGCGGTGCTGCGTCGGCAGGGCATCGTCCAGCAAGGTCAGCGGAATTTTTTCGTAGCCGACGATACGCGCGACCTCTTCCGCGAGATCGGCCGGCACCTGGATATCCAGCCGGTACCAGGGAGCGGTGCAGCGCAGCAGCGGCTCGCCCTCGATCGATATGCAGGCCGAACGCGGCATCACCCAGCTCCGCGCGAGGAGCGGGCAGCGTCTCGCATAGTTCGCAGGTGAAATCTAGCTGCGCGAGGCTGCCGGCGATATCGGCCAGGCTGACATCTATGCCCAGCAGGCGGCGCACATTGCTTGCGGTTGTGTAGACCACGCGCGTCTCCTGCGCCACCGGATAAGCATCGACAATGCCGTGTACGACCCGCCCACCGGCATGTACCTGCATCAAGGCGGCGGCGCGGCGCGCCCCGATGGGGTTCAGGGTGGCAGGAATGCCGCGCGTGAAGCGGTGGCTGGCTTCGCTGTGCAGCCGCAGTTTCTGCGCGGTGCGGCGGTTGCTGATGTTGTCGAAGGTAGCCGACTCCAGCAGCACGTTGCGCGTGCCGTCATGCACCTCGGTCTCCGCGCCGCCCATCACGCCGGCGATGGCGATCGGCCCAAGCGTGTCGGCTATCATCAGCATCGACTCGTCCAGCTCGCGCTCGACGCCGTCCAGGGTGGTCAATTTCTCGCCCGCTCTGGCGCTGCGCACGATAATGACCGGCATACTCGCGCCCGAGCGCTGCGCCCGCTCGACCAGCAGGTCGTAGTCGAAGGCGTGCAGCGGCTGGCCCCATTCGAGCATGACGTAGTTGGAGATGTCCACAACGTTGCTGATGGGGCGCATCCCCGCCTTGTTGAGGCGATCCTGCATCCACTGCGGCGAGGGGCCGATCTGCACATCACGGATGACCATACCGGTATAGCGATTGCACAGGAGCGGGTCTTCGATCTCGACAGCCACATATTCCTCGGCGTCGTGACCCTCCGTCAGGGACTGCTGATCGGGTGGCAGGTGCAGCGCCCCGCCGGTCAGCGCTGATACTTCGCGCGCCACGCCGATCATGCTCAGGCAGCGCGCCATATCGACGGTCAGGCCCAGCGAGAGCACTTTGTCGCCCAGGTAGTCGCGCAGGGGCATACCGACGGGCGCGTCTTCCGGCAGGATCAGGATGCCCTCGTGCTCCTCGCTCAACCCCAGTTCGCGCTCGGAGCAGACCATGCCGTTCGACGGGATGCCGCGAATCTTCGATGGCTTCAGCTTCTTCTTTGGGCGTGGCCGCTCGTCGCTGTAGGCATCGATCAACACCGCGCCCGCCCTCGCGAAGGCCACCTTGAGCACGGGCAGCGGTTCCACGCCCTTATACTGGAACAGGTTGGGCGCGCCGGTGACAACCTGCTCTGGCTGGCCCGCGCCATAATCGACCTCGACCAGTACGAGCCGGTCCGCGTTCGGGTGCGGCTTTACCGAGACGATGCGGCCGACCAGCATGGTCTGCGGGTCCCACCAGTCGCCGGTGTTTTCGATGGCCTCGACCTCCAATCCCGCCAGCGTGATGCGCGCCGCTATCTGGGACAGCGGAAGGTCGAGATCGACGTATTCTTTTAACCATGAGATGGGTACTAACATGTATGTTCTCCTTAGACTCGCTCCAGTAGGCGCGCGTCGTTCGTGAAGAAGTAGCGGATATCGTTGATGCCGAACTTCTGCATGGCCGTGCGGTCGGGACCCATGCCGAAGGCGAAGCCGCTGAACTCGCTTGGATCGTAGCCGCCGTATTCCAGCACGCGTGGGTGAACCACGCCCGCTCCCAGTAATTCGAGCCAGCCGGTGTACTTGCAGACCGGGCAGCCCTTGCCGCCGCAGAACACGCAGTCGATGTCCATTTCCACGCTCGGCTCCGTGAACGGGAAGTAGCTCTTGCGGAAACGCGCGATGCGGCCTTCGCCGTACATCTGGTTGGCGAAGTTCAGCAGGACGCCCTTCAGGTCAGAAAGCGTGATGTGCCTTCCTACCGCCAGCCCCTCTACCTGGTAGAACATCGTGTCGTGCGAGGCGTCTACAGCTTCGTAGCGATAGCACTTCCCGGGCAGGATAATGCGGATCGGCTCGGGCGCGTACTGGCGCATGGCGTGAATCTGGCCGGGGCTGGTATGCGTGCGCAGCAGCAGTCCGGGTGTGGTCGTGTAAAAGGTATCATACATATCCCGGGCAGGATGACCCGGAGGCATGTTGAGCAACTGGAAGTTATACTCGTCCGTCTCCACCTCCGGGGAATTGTAGATCTGGAAGCCCATCTCGGTGAAGATGCTGTAGATGTCGCGCAGGGTGCGCGTGGTGATATGCAGTTTGCCGAGATTCTGTGGGCGGCCCGGCAGGGTCACATCCACGCGCTCGGCGCGGCGCATCGCTTCCAGTTCCGCCTGGGCTATGGCCGACTGGCGCTCCTGCAGCGCCTGTTCCAGCGCGACTTTGACCTCGTTGGCCACCTTGCCGACGAGCGGCCGCTCATCCGCGTTCAGATTGCCCAGGTTGCGCAGGATACCCGTCAGCCGGCCCTTGCGGCCCAGGTATTCGCCGTGCCACGCCTGCGTCTTCTCAGCAGTATCGGACTGCGCCAGGGCTGCCTCTGCCTCGCGGCGCAGTTGCTCCAACTGCTGCAACATGTCCTGTTGCACCGTATTTGCCATGTCGATCTCCTTCTTACTCCTCTCCGCCTGACTGACTGCGAAGCAGTAGGACGAAGTCCGTTGTCAGGCGGAACAAGAAATTTCACCGCAGTGAATGTAACCGACGCCTCGCAATAAAAAAAGCTGGCAACACATTCGTCTCCAGGGACGAAGTTGCCAGCGCGCTATGCATGGTATGCACTCTACTCGCGTTACTCCGCGGTACCACCCATGATTGATTACAGGTACGCTGTTTATAGACTCGCCACGCTGCGGCGGCGAATGCCAGCAAGCCTGTATTCCTCTTGGATTGCCCGTTAACGGGGGCCTCCGGGGCTGTCTACCCTGTTCGTAACGAACATATTGTTCAACAGCCAGCTCTGGGGCGAACTTCAGGGAGCTTTTGCGCGAAAGGGCTTGCAGCCAGTGACCCTTTCTCTCTACTGCGTTGCACTCCGCTTACTTTTCCCCATCCCTGCTTTTCCACGACCTGTTTACAGGCTATAGTATGCCAGATTTCGGGCAGAATGTCTATAGGCTATTTTCGTAGTTTTTGTCCGACAACAACCAGCATATGCCCATCTCTCTTAGTAAAGAGACGTTCGGCCAGCGTTTTTATAAAATTCGCGCGTGAGGCAAGCCGGTCATAGCCCATCAACTCCTCTTGCAACAGGCGATGTACATATAACGGTTGAACATACTCCACGGCAAACCCGGCTTTGCGCAGCAGGCGCGTGAAATCCGCTTTGCTGAAGCCATACTGGAAGAAGGGCAGGGCGGGTCGTTCGGAATCGAGAGTTGCCTGGCGACCGCAAGGGTCGCCACTACATTTCAACGTAATCAACCTGTGAAAATGCGTTATCGTCGTGGCGACCCTTGCGGTCGCCATCTTGCAGCGGCGCAGTGGGCCGTAGAACGGCACGGCTATGATGATCCTGCCGCCCGGCTTCAGCACGCGGTAGGCCTCTGCCAGGAAGGGCTCGGGCCCCTCGACGCGATGCTCGACCACGCCGATCGAGAGATAGGTGTCGTAGTACTCGCCGGGCCGGTCGATGGACAGGGCGTTTCCCCAGCGTACCGGCAGTTGCGGGTTGGCTGCGCGTACCAGCTCGACCAGTTCGCGCGCGAATTCGATGCCCTCGATGCGCATACCTCGCTGGCTCAGTGCCGCGATCCAGTAACCCGCGCCGCAGCCGGCCTCGAGGTGCAGCCCGCTCGCGGGCATATACCTGGACAGGATGCGCCCCAATTCGTCATCCTGCCAGGACAGAGTTTCAGCCGAGGCGTAGTAATCGGGCGTGAGGCGTGCCTTCCAGTAGTTGAACCAGTAGCGTTCATCGCCCGGCTGGCCATACCAGGCCATGCGCCCATGCGCTACGTGGCGGTGACGACCCTGCCAGTGAGGCTTTTCGCGCGGAGTTTTCATGGTTTAGCGTTCGCTGTGTTGTAGAATAGAGGATACTTCTGTTATTTGAGTATACCATGCTCGATGTCTGTGAAAATTGAAAGGAAACTCTATGGAGATCAAGAACAAAGGTGTTCTCATCACGGGCGGCGCCTCCGGCCTGGGGGGTGCGTGCGCGCAGTTGTTGGCCCAGCAGGGGGCAAAGGTGGCGATTGCCGACCTGAACGGCGAGCTGGGGGAGGAGCTGGCGGCCAGGTTGGACGGTGTGGGGAATACGGCTATATTTGTGAAGACGAACGTCACGGAAGAGGAATCGATGCAGGCGGCCGTGCGCGCGGCGGTTGACTCCTTCGGCGCGCTGCATGTGCTGATTAACTGCGCCGGTATCGGCCTCGCCGAACGCACGCTAGGGAAGAACGGGCCGGCCAGCCTGGCCTCGTTCAGCCGCGTGATCCAGGTGAATCTGATAGGCACCTTCAACGCCATCCGCATGGCCGCGGCGGCTATGGCGCGGAACGAGCCGAACGCGGGCGGCGAGCGCGGCGTGATCATCAATACGGCCTCGGTCGCGGCCTTCGATGGGCAGATAGGGCAGGCGGCTTATTCCGCATCGAAGGGCGGCATCGTGGGCATGACGCTGCCCATCGCGCGCGACCTTGCCCGCGACGGCATTCGCGTCATGACCATCGCCCCCGGCATCTTCGATACGCCCCTACTGGGCGCCCTGCCCGAACCGGCGCGCATCTCGCTCGGCCAGCAGGTGCCGTTCCCGCCGCGCCTGGGCCGCCCGGACGAGTACGCGGCGCTGGCGAAGCATATTGTAGAGAATGAGATGCTGAATGGCGAGGTGATCAGGCTCGATGGCGGGATTCGTATGCAGCCGAAATAGCTCTTCAATAAAAGAACCATGTCCAACTCTGCAGCAGCCCAGAACGAGGAGAGGTCACTGTTTTGCTCACCGTGGCTCCATGTGACCTCTCAAATCGCACCGTGCGCTCCTTCAGGACATTAGTGCTTAGCTGCCTTAGGCCACATACTCAGCAAGCGGGAAGGAGCGATGCGCGCGAGGCGGAACCAGGAAATTCTGCCGATGGGTCGTGAAGAGAACCGCGTTGAAGCCCATTTCAAAGGCCCGTGGATGCAGGTTGAGAACCCTCCCGCCAGGATAATGGCCATCCATGGCGAGCCGCCCTCGGTGGAAAGCATCGCTGGTGGGCACAAAGACGAGGAAGTGCAGACCAGCAGCGGGGCTAGTAGCGGAGCGATCCAGGCTCGGGTTAGCACTGTAGTAGAACGGGTTGTCCAGGGTGTTGAAATCCGCGCGCTGGGGAATGGATGTCCCGGCCGGGTAGAAATTACCGTAGTTGTCGATCACATCTTGCTGCAGGCGTGTGACGGGCTGAATGGCCGCACTGTGACCAACTGCTCCATGCGTGCTCAGGTCGGCAGCCACCACCTCTTCGCTCTCGACCTGTATCATGCCTTCTGGCACGGTTTGGGTGCCTTCCGGGAAATCGAGGCCCGGGCGGAAGGCCGCTCGCAGCCGATCAGAGAACCGGGAGAAGTTGGCTACTTCGTGCCCCTCATACCAGCCTTGCAGATCCTCAAACAGATGCGAGAGGTGCATGGTGGTGCCGTGTTGGAAGTAGCCGTTGGGCCACTGATCGGTCAGTCCGGGCAGGCTCTCTATGTTGCAGATGAGTGTCGGGCCGAGGGCTGCCGCGTGGCTGGAGGTGAAGCCCATGAAGAGTTCCGCGTTGAGCGGGATATGCTGGGCGGCCGGAATATTGGCCGCACGAGCCATCTGGCAGAGCAAGCTCTGTCCTCCGTAGAAGCCGCCACCGGCGAAGCCACGACGGATGCTGGTCATAGTGAACAAGGAGCCCGCCTGATCTACCCCTCTTCCAAAGAGTGCATTGGCCCCGGCTGTGATATTGTCCAGCGCATCGCTGCGCAAGAGTACTGCGACATCATTCTCTTCCAGCAGCACACTTGGGAAACCGGGAGGAGGTTGATCACTTGGGAAGGTGATGGCATCGAGGATTGCTCGCACCGTCTGCCCGGCAGCTTGGGAGGCACGATTGTCGATAGGAAGGTAATCAGGATAGCTCGTCCCGGCGGGAAAATGTGCCGACGACTTGCTCAGTCTGGGAATGTAGTTCTGGAAATAGGGCAGCCCCCAGGCCACGGTGATGCCGAGTCCAGCGGGTGTCTGCGGGTAAACCTGTTCCACGCTCGCGATAGCGGATTCGAGTTGAGCCTGCGCCTCTTTGAGGGCTTTGGCAGTGGGAGGGACGTTCAGCCTGGCCGTAACGACTTCATGGTGGAGCGGAGGTACCACTACGGCAATAGTGCCGGCGCTGCTACTGCTGCCTAAGGCGTCCTCCAGGATGACCTTCACCTCCTGAAGCAGGTGCTGTTCAGGCAGGAAGGGAAAGGCTGGCGGCTTCCTTACTGGCGGTTTAGCAAATCGGTCGACCAGTCCATAGATACCCGAGTTCACCAGGGCCTGCTCAACGCTCTCTAGTGCCTCATGAATGAAATGGCGGCTTGGGACTCCGCCTGTGCTTGCTTGATCGCCGTTCGTCATGAGGATCCCTCCTTTGTCTGCTGGTTCGCACACCTGAGAATAGCGCTGGAATACGACTTCCTGTCCCTGACAAACTGTATCATGTGTGAGCTTATAGTGTCAACGCTCCTTGAGACTGCGAAATGTGGGTATAATAAACTGGGAGCAGGTATCTGTAAGAGGATGCCATTACCGCCCTATCTCAGAGTGAACAGCACTAGAAGGAGCAAGCACCATGACCACAGAACTCCCAATTGTGATTGAAGATCGCGAAGAGCTCATCTTCATGCTCTCCGAAGCAGCGACGTTGGAGCATATGATCATGTGCGAATATCTGTTCGCGGCTTTCAGCCTGAAGCGTGACGCGAGCGAGGGGGTGACGGCGGCTCAGCTCGAAGCGATTAAAGGGTGGGAACGCGTTGTTTCGCTGGTTGCTACCCAGGAGATGCTGCATCTGGCCCTGGTGAGCAACCTGCTGACCGCCATAGGGTCCCATCCCTTCTTTATCCATCCCAACTTTCCCCAACGCTCCAGGTACTATCCGCCAGGGGTCCAACTGGCCCTGCTGCCTTTTGGCGAACATGCCTTGCAGCATTTTCTCTACCTGGAGCGGCCCGAAGGCATGGATCTGGAGGATGCCCCGGAATTTGCGGTGCTGGCCATTCCCAAACCCAGTCTCACCCTCGACGATGATCAGATCGTCCCCCAGACCCAGGAGTTTGCGACGATCGGCCACCTCTACCGTGGCATTGAGCAGGGATTGCGTCACCTGGTAGAGAAATACGGCGAACGGCGCGTCTTCATCGGCCCTCCCCGCGCACAGGCGACCAAGGAGTACTTCGGCTGGCCCGAATTGATCGCGGTCACTGACCTGGCTTCGGCCTGCCAGGCCATCGAGACGATTATCGAAGAGGGGGAGGGAGCGCGCGGTGACTGGCGCCAGGCGCACTTCGGCAAATTCATGCAGGTCATGCAAGAATACCGCGACTTGAAGCAGCAGGATCCGGGTTTTGAGCCGGCGCGACCCGTGGTAGCGGCGTACGTACGACCGCCAGGCGATACGAGCGAGGTGCTCCTCATCTCCGATCCGGTCACGGCCGGCGTCTCCGAACTCTTCAACGCCAGCTACCAGGTCCTACTGCAGATGCTCATGCGCTATTTTATTCATGGCAAAGAGACCGAAGACGAGTTGCAGACGCTCAGCAGCACGGCGGTGAATGCCATGTATATGACAATCAAGCCCCTGGGCCAACTGCTCACCACCCTGCCGATCGGTCCAGACCTGCCTGGCAAGATGGCTGGGCCAACCTTCGAGATCTATCGCACTGGCTACATCCTGCCGCATCATGATGCGGCCTGGATCGTCTTGCACGAGCGACTGCTTGAGTTGGCAGCGTATTGTGGTAAGTTGAGCGACCAGCAGCCGTTACCACAGGCAGGCTTGCAGGCTATCGGGGAAAACTTTCGTAGGCTGGCGGCGGTACTGGAACCACACGTCAAAACGAGTCAACCCGGGGAGACCTGATCGCAAAATCGGGCATCCTCTACGCCGCGTTATTTCGTGCGGTAAACCGAAATGTGGGGGTGGGTTAGCCTGAAGGGCGCTACGCAGGCATGCCGATTGGAGGGGGCGATACGAATGGCACCGAAGTAAGTGGTAGTTTTTCTTGCTCAGCCATTGAAGTTTCGTCATTGGCAAGATAACTCTTGCTAGTGAAAGGAAAAAGAGTGATGAGAAGGAGCTTTCAGTTCCTCGTGATCATTGGCCTGTTCGCACTACTGCTCGGGATACCAGTCTTCGGCGCTCATGCCAGTACGAGCGCCGTCACTGGTACCTGGTCGGTGACTGGCAGCATGAGCACTCCGCGAGGACAGCATACGGCAACCGTATTACCCGGTGGTAAGGTACTCGTCGCGGGGGGGTACAATAGTCATTTCGTTAATCTGGCCAGTGCGGAACTTTACAATCCCAGTACTAGTACTTGGTCAAAGACCGGAAGCATGTCCACCGCCCGCTTTGGACATACAGCTACTCTACTCTCCAATGGCAAGGTGCTTGTAGCAGGTGGCGAGACCGATGCCGGTACTGGGATAGCCAGTGCGGAACTCTACAATCCTGCTACTGGCACCTGGTCACAGACTGGCAGACTGATCACCGACCGGTATCAGCACACGGCGACGCTGCTGCCCAAAGGCAAAGTGCTCGTGGTAGGTGGTCAAAACTATAATGGCGTTCTGGCCAGTGCGGAACTCTATGACCCTGCTACTGGCACCTGGTCTAGTGCTGGCAGAATGTCCACCCCCAGGTATCAGCACACGGCGACATTGTTGCCCAATGGCAAGGTGCTCGTGGCTGGCGGCTTCAACGCCTTCTTCAATGCTGTTGCCAGTGCGGAACTCTATGATCCCAGCACGAATACCTGGTCGAAAACTGGCAATATGACCACCACTCGAGGGGCACAAACGGCAACCTTGCTGTTGAATGGCGAGGTGCTCGTGGCCGGGGGGGTGTCCAAAACCGTCGGCAGCCTGGCAAGTGCAGAACTTTACAATCCCAGTACAGGCACCTGGTCGGCAACAGGCAGCATGGCCGGTGCTCGAGACACACACACAGCGAGCTTGTTACACAACGGCGAGGTGCTCGTTGCAGGAGGGGATCTCGACGGCGTGGGGATAGCCAGTACAGAACTTTACAATCCTGCAACTGGTACCTGGTCGTCGGCTGGTAGCCTCGTTAACAACAATTACTTTCACACTGAGTGCTTACTGCATGATGGCAGAGCACTCGTTGCCGGAGGTCAGGATAACAACGGTAATATATATTCCACAGCGGAACTCTATACATTCTAATCGACGAGCATGATCAACGGAGTTTCCTTCTGAATGTTCGTGTTGATGCTTACTGCTCCATTCTCGCTGCTCTACGAGGGTCTGAGACTGATACGGAGAGGCGGCTTGATAGTACTCCCCCACGGCCCAGACATCGACCTGAGTTATCAGACCACCGATGCGGTTGCCTCGGCTCTCTATCACAAGATGTTCGTGGCCCTCAGTCGCGTTATGGAGGCACGTGGCATCGATCTTGCCTGAGGGCGCAGACCCCATCCGTAGCCTGTCGCCGGTTCATGCGTATTTCCTCCCTGTTTCTTCTGATTCAGTGAGATGTGGGAATTGCACCGACGACATTGCCCAGCACTGGAGCGGGTGAGCGTTCGACCTGGCCGTCCTGGATGTGAGGGCGCATTCGGAGACCATACTTCGGTTGGAGTGTGGTCCGCACCGTTGCCTCCACTCGCTGGTTGGGGATCAAGTCCAAACGGAAGCGCTGCACAAGCATAGCAAGCGCCGTTTTGAGTTCCATCATAGCAAATGGCGCGCCCAGGCAAGTGCGGGGACCCGCGCCAAAAGGAAGATAGGCGCCGGGGGGATGCTTTTCCCCGTGCAGCGGATCGAAGCGCTCGGGCTTGAAGACGTCTGGCTCGGCAAACTGTTCGGGCATGCGATGGCTAACGTAGGGGGAGTACATGATGATATCGCCAGCGTGAAAAGCATAGCCTTTCCACGCGAATGGCTCACGCGCGATGCGCGAGAGACTCGCAGCCGGGGGATACATGCGCAGCACTTCCTTAACGACCTGTTCCAGGTAGGGGAGCCGCTCCAGGTCGTCCGGTGTTGGGGACTGTCCAGCCAGCTCTGCCTCCAGTTCGCTGAGCAGCTTCGATGTCACATGGGGATGCTGGGCCAGCAGATAACACGCCCACGTCAAGGCGTTGGCCAGGGTCTCATGACCGGCTACAAATAGCGTGAGCAGGTGATCCATGATCTGGCTTGCGCTCAGTCGATGGCCCTCTTCATCCCGGGCGGCAACAAGCATTGACACGATATCCCCCGCGTCGCTCCCCTCGCGCTCGTGACGTGTGATGATCTCTTCGAGCGTTGCTCTGATAAGCGTGATTGCCCGGCGGACACTGCGTCCATAGCCAATGCCGGGGATATCGAATGGTAACTGTGCAAAGGCGATGCGAAAAGCATCATTCATAGTTTGGGTTACTACCGTGACTGCATCGCTCAAGGCGTGCTCTGTCCCACTGAAGTCGAGACTGAAGAGTGTACGTCCCTCGATAATGAGCGCGAGATCATCCATCTCACTGGCAACATCAATGGCCACGCCCGGCTGCCAACGGTCAAGAATTTGTGTGGTCACCTCACGCATTACCTGCTGGTAAGCTTCGATGCGTTTGCGATGCATGGAGGGCAGGATCAACCCGCGTTGCTGACGATGCAAAGGCTCGTCGATAAACAGAATCCCCTGCCCCACAATCCAACGGGCGCGTGCCCGATCAATGACGGAGCCGACCTGGAAGTTGTTCACGGCTTCGATGAGGATATAGCGGTTGGCTTCAGCTCCGTGCAGGATTGCGCCGTGAAAACCCAGGAATTCGAAACGCACGACCTCGCCATAGCGCCGATAGGTCTCCAGCAGGAAGCGTGGTTGGTTTCGCAGCCAGGGGAAGACGGAGCCGAGCAAGGGGAGGCCGGCCGGACCTGGTGGCCTGCTCTTCGTCATCGCAGTGATCCTTTCCGCTCTCATGACGTCTTTGCCGGGTCTACGACACTTAGTCTCTTCACACGGCTTCACCGGCGACCTCGGGACGGTAAAACTTCCGGTAGAAATCGGCATCCAGGTGATGGGCCTGGTAGGCCATCAAGGTGCGGAATGGCCCATTGGTGGCTGGGATACGGCCATAGCGTGAGTAGAGGTACTCACAGCAAGCGATCGTCGCCGCGATGGCCTGGTCTGAGTAGCGAGGAATGCCTGCCTGCACCGCCGACCCGTCCTGCCAGTTGCTGGCTGCTCCACCGTCGCGTAGCGTGCCTCGCCCCTGGGCAAACTTATAGTCCACGAACGCCAGGACCGCCTCTTCCATGTTTCGATAGTACGGTGGGCAGAACGGCTTGAGGAGTACCTGACCATCACGTTCTAGCCCGACTGCTGTCGGAATAGGTATATCTTTTTTGAGCACCTTCAGCAGTCCTTTTGTAACAGGTCCAGCTCCAACAGTACGAGAGAACGGAATATCTGTCATGCGAAAGCCGAGCGCTTGAAACCAGCCAAACGGATGAGAAGCCAGATGAGGAAAGCCGCCAAGACCCAGAGCCGCCGTCATGAGAGCCATGTTTTGGAGCATAGCCCCTTGTTCGACCGCAGCAAACTCATACATCCAGGTGTCGAGTAAGCTGACAGTTGCCGTGTGACCTTCTACAAGATTGTCACGCAGATACCCTCCCTTTGAACGTGCGAACTTAGCGACGCCTGCCGGTTGGAAGTTATGGCGCTCATCAACAACGTAGTAAGCTACTTCTTCGCTAAAAGCTGCCAGCATAACATTGATAAAGAGGCCGCTGAGTTCGGCAATTGGTAGAAAGTAGGAGGTGCCACGGACGTTGGCTGACCACTTATTGAAGGGAGGCACAAATGGAGGCTCGCGAGGAACGTCAAGCCGTTGATCGGCAATGCGCACACGACTCTTTTCGTACAAGTCTACCCAGCGTTGCTGATGGGCTGAAGCGACTAGTTCAGGCACCTCCAGATGTGGATAGTCCTGAGGTCGCTTCAACATCCATACACCCTCGTCATTAAGCACAAAGACCGACACCAGGTGTGCAGCGTCCGCGCTGAACACTGTTCTACCAACAAAGTTCATGATGATATTGCCGCCTCCGGCCTCAGCGACATCGCCGGTATCGTAAGGCAGTTCACCCATGGTATAGCCAGTTATACCGCAGGCTGCAAAGGCGAGGATGGCCTCCTCTACCTGGCTCAACGGAGTTGGCTCATCCGTACTTTCATAGGCCAGCGGCCCACCATTCAATCGCATACCCTTAGCAAAACGGCGAGAACGCCGAGCTAACAAGGCCTCGAGCAGCGAAAAGTGTGCAAGTTTATTCTCCGGTTCTGGTGTAGAGCGAAACACTTCTGTTGCCATGGCAGTCTCCTTGTTCGATATCTGATTTCGTGCTTGCAAGCTCATAGTATCTACAGATGCTCCTGTACCCAGGCTCTTTCACGAGGTTCGATACCAAGAGTACGTTAGAAAGCAGCGTCTGGATCACTATCTCAATGCCATGCTTCATGTAAGACTTGGGTTTCTTGTCGGACCAGCGACTATCCTACTGGGCGAATCACTCACAAGACGGGAAGCATCAGACCAAAAAGCCTGGCCAAATCTTGCGTAATCTAACGCGGATGCGGGAGATTAATGGTGGTTCGATAAATGACGTTTCGATGGGGCACTACGCATGGGAATGCGCTGACATACAGCTTTTCCACCTCATCTTCTAGTATCGTTCCTAAACCAGCATAACTAATGCTATTGAGAGGGAGAAACCAGTATGCTGACGCGCTCCCTCTCATCTTGACTTTGTACAAATTGGGGAAGGAAGCGAGTATGAACGACTCGTGAGGTAAGATAGAAGCTGACCAAAGCCCTATCTTCACTCAGGAGAATGTTCATGCCCCTTCCCGACCCCATTATAGAAGTTTTGAGGGTCTTTCGGCCCTTGTTTACCGCCCCGACGTGGAGGAAACTGATGACCTTGTTAAGCGGAACGCTGCTCGCGCGAGGCCGCCGCACGGTTGCAGCCGCACTACGGGCCAGTGGCAACCACCAGGCGGCCAACTGGAGCCTGTTTCACCAGGTGCTCAATCGAGCGCGTTGGGCGCCTTTAGCCGTGAGCCGCCAGTTGCTCCTGCTCATCGTCGAGACCTTTGTGCCAGCAGAGGCATGCGTCGATCTAGTCATCGATGAAACCTTGGAGCGGCGGTGGAACAGCAAAATCAGCAAACGCGGGCATTACCGCGACAGTGCCCTCTCCAGCAAAGAACGTTCGGTGAGTAGCCCTGGATTGCGCTGGATCGTAATCGCCGTGGTCGTGAGCCTGCCCTGGACCAGGCAGCGGTGGGCCTTGCCGTTCTTGTGTATCCTTGCGACGACTCCCGAAGTCAGTGCCCGCCTGGGCAAGCGACACAAGACCATCGCGATGTGGGCCGACCAGGTGCTCAGTCTGGTGCGCCGATGGCTGCCTGATCGTGAAATCAAGGTGCTGGGCGATACCGCCTACAGTGTGCTGGAACTGGGTCTCCATGCCAATGCTCAGCAGATCACGCTCATCACCACTGGCCGCCTCGATGCGGTGCTGCATGAGCTCCCTCCCGAGCGTACCCAGCACACCATTGGTCGTCCCCGCGTCGTGGGCCAACGCCTGCCCGCGCTGGAACAGGTCTTACAGGCTCCAGAAACAGTCTGGCAGGAAGTCGCGGTGGACTGGTACGGCGAAGGAGAGCGAACGTTAGAGATGTGCACTGGCACCGCCCTGTGGTATCGCTATGGATCTGATCCCTTGCCTATCCGGTGGGTGCTCACTCGCGATCCGCTCGGCAAGCGTCCTCCGAAAGCGATCTTTTCCACTAACCCCACCCAGCCAGCAGAAGAGATCATCAAGGATTTTATGAAACGCTGGAGTCTGGAAGTGACCTTTGAGGAGGGACGCGCCCATCTGGGCATCGAAACCCAGCGCCAATGGTCGGATCGCGCCATCGAGCGCTCAACCCCTCTGCTCTTTGGTCTCTTCAGCCTCGTGACGCTCTTTGGACGGGCCTTGCATCCTGATGGACAGGTTCCTGTCGCTCAAGCTGCCTGGTATCGCAAGCAGACCGCCACCTTCGGTGACGTGCTTGCTCTCGTCAGACGGCAGGTGTGGAGTCAGGGGACTTTTCCCACATCACCCGCCGATCCGGACGTAGTTTTAGTTCCTCGCTCCACGCTTGAGCGATTATCGTGGGCTGTTTGTTATTGAGTTGGAAATGTACAAAGTCAAGCTGAGAACTAAAAGCCAGCAACAGGAAGGGATGGTTATCGCAATGTCTACGATCAAATTTCTTGTATTATCGCTTACGACCTGATATACTGCCGTAGACACGATGATGGAGTAGCTGGGAAGTAGCAGGCATGAAATGGGCCAGACGCAAGAGCAAGCAACCACAACAAGTCAATCTCCATACATCCCCTCCGGCTCGCTCCTGATTGTGGATGACAACAGTGTGAACCGTATTATGCTCTCCCGTTACATTGCCAAACTCGGCTATCGGTACAGCCTCGCCGAAAATGGACGACAGGCGCTGGACAAACTCCAGGGCGAGCCCTTTGACCTGGTGTTGCTGGACGTACAGATGCCGGAAATGGATGGCTACCAGGTGCTGAAACGGCTCAAGGCGGACACTCGCCTGCGCGATATTCCGGTGATTATGATCTCAGCCGTGGAGGAACTAGAGAGCGTCGTCAAATGTATTGAACTTGGGGCACAGGATTACCTGCCCAAGCCCTTTAACTCGGTGCTGCTTAACGCCCGCATTAGCGCCTGCCTGGAGAAGAAACGCTTGCGCGACCAGGAAGTCGCCTACTTACAGCATGTCTCCCGTGTCATCGATGCCGCGGTTGCTGTTGAGGCCAATGCCTTTGATCCCGAGAGTCTGGAGGAGGTGGCCAAGCGACCGGACGCGCTGGGGCATCTAGCGCGTGTCTTCCGGCACATGGTCGACGAGATCTATGCGCGTGAGCAGCGTCTAACACAAGAGGCTCGTGTACGTGAGCGTATCGAGCAAGAGATGCGGGTGGCCCGGCTCATTCAACAAACGCTACTCCCCCGGGAACTGCCATCCTTACCGAACTGGCGAATTGCGGCGCATTACCAGCCTGCCCAGGCGGTTGGAGGTGACTTCTATGACTTTTTACCTTTACCGGATGGCAACCTGGGCATCTTCGTCGGGGATGTGTCGGGCAAGGGTGTACCAGCGGCACTGGTGATGGCGACGACCCGCAGTATTTTACGCGCGTCAGCTCAGAGCCTTATCACACCCGGGCAGGTGCTGGAAGCAGTCAACAACACCCTCTATCCAGATATTCCGGCGAACATGTTCGTGACCTGCCTCTATGCTCTCCTCGATCCGAAAGAAGGTCGCCTGCTCTTTGCGAATGCCGGACACGAGCTACCATACCGTCGCTATGCCGCCTCAGTAATGGAACTACGTGCTACCGGTATGCCACTTGGCATGATGCCCGGCATGCACTATGAGGAGACAGAAACTGTGCTGGCGCCGGGCGATGCCTTGCTATTCTACAGCGATGGGCTGGTCGAGGCGCACGATGTGGAGCGCGAGATGTTCGGCCAGGCACGCCTACAAGGGCTCATTGCAATGCATCCCAGAAGCGGCGCAGAACTTATCCATTATATCCTTACCGAACTGGTACACTTTACGGGCGCTGAATGGGAACAGGAGGATGACATAACGCTTGTGGCACTTCAGCATGCCGCTGACGAGCCTTCATAAAAGCCGGTCACTAACGAGAATTCACGAGCCCCGGCTTTCAGAGAAAGCTCAACCCATTCCATTCTCGTGTGGTACAATGTTCGAGGTTGGAGTACGACATTGAGTGAGAATCGCTGTCAGGAAGAAGTTCCACCACTTTCCTTCCGGTGCTGCTGCGCGCCAGGCTTACCTCTTGCCTGGAAAGAAAGCGGCTGCGCGATCAGGAAGTTGACTATTTACAGCAGGTGGGGCGAGTGACAGCAGCAGCGGCAGCTATCAAGGCCAACACCTTTCAGCCGGAAAGTCTGGATGAAGTGGCCAGGCGTAGCGATGAACTGGGGCAGTTGGCGCTGGTCTTCCAGGAGATGGCTCATCAGGTCTATGCCCGCGAGCAGCAACTGCAACAGCAGGTGCAGCAACTACGCATCGAAATTGATCAGGAGAGGCGCGCCCGAGAGGTCGCTGACATCACCGAAAGCGATTACTTCCAGCAGTTGCTTGGCAGAGCAGACGAACTCCGCAACAGGATTAAGGGCAACGAGTAAACAGGGAGCAGAGCGTATGGAGCCAATGCATAGTTTGCTGAAACGTCAAATCGAGCGCCATCTCGGTAGCCCAGATTCCGTTTCTCAGGAGTGGCAACGATTCATTGAGTCCGTGAACGATGCCTATGTACAATTCGATGCTGACCGCGCGCTGCTGGAACACGCCCTAGAGGCACTACAAAGACAAAATGACTATCTGGCTGCTCTGCAAGAGACAGCCTTGAAATTGTCCAGCCAACTGGAATTGACCGAGTTGCTGGCAGACATGATCAGGCGGATTTGCGCACTGATGGGCACACCGCACGCCTTTATTGCCCTAGTTGCCCGAGATAACACTACGATTGTGAACCGTTTCGGCTCTGGTGTGTTTAGCGACCACATCGGCATTCGCTTTGGGGAAGGTCAAGGTGTCGTGGGTATCGTCTGGCAAACCGGCCAACCTGTGATGGTCGACAATTATCAAGGACTGCCAGGTCTGGGTCTTGACGTATTGCGCGCCTGGGCCGCAATACCCCTCTTGAAGGGAGTTCGGGTCATCGGCGTGATCGGCGTGGCACGTACTGAAAAGGACCCGCCGTTTAGCGAGGATGAGATCGTTCCCTTAAAGCAGTTCGCCCAACTGGCCTCCATTGCTCTGGATAATGCACAATTATACGAGGCGGCTCAGCAAGAGTTAGCCGAACGTGCTCATGTCGAAGCGATACTCCGTCAGACTCGCGATGAGTTGGAAATGCGCGTCCTGGAGCGCACGGCCGAGCTCGCTACGACCAACGCCGAGCTTTCCAGAGCTATGGACACCGCGGAGGCCAGTGCGCGCGAAAACGCCCGTTTGTATCTGGAAGCCAACAGCCAGCGCCAGTATTTTGAGGCCCTGATGAACAATAGCCCAATCGCCGTCGTCAGTTCCGACCTTGATGATAAGATTGTGGCCTGCAACCCGGCCTTTGAGCAGTTGTTCGCCTGCACTCAGACCGAAATCGTCGGGCACAATTTAGTTAAAGTGGTGGGTGGTCCAGAGCAGCGTGCCGAGGTCTTGCACAACCTTTCCCGTGTCAAGAAAGGAGAGGTCATTCATGTGGTGACCCAGCGGCGTCACCGGGATTTGGAAGCCCTGGGTGTTCCGGTGGTGGTAGAAGGTCGGCGCGTTGGCACTCTTGCACTTTATCTAGATATCACTGAGACCAAGCAGGCCATAGAAGCCTTAGAGCGAGCCAGGCAGGAACAGGCGGCCAGCGCGCAGGAAAATGCCCGGCTGTATCTGGAGGCTCACAGCCAACGGCAGTATTTAGAGGCTCTGATGAACATGTGCCCACTGGCAGTAGTGAGTATCGATACTGCTAATAATATTGTGTCTATCAACCCGGCCTTTGAGCAGTTGTTCGGCTACAGCCGGGATGAAGTCCTCGGCCGCAAGATAGCTGAAGTGGTGGGAAGCCCGGCGTATCAAGGGCAGGTCAGCCAGGTCGCTTCCCAGATGTATGAGGGAAAGGTCGTCCATCTCATTACTCAGCGGCAGCGCAAGGATCAGAGCCTGGTTGATGTGGAACTCCTGGGTGCCCCTATAGTGGTAGACGGTCAGATGGTTGGAGGCTTTGCAATGTACTTCGATATTACCGAGCGCAAGCAGGCAATGGAAGCAATAGAGCAGGCCAGAGCTGCTGCCGAGGCGGCCAACCAGGCGAAAAGCGCCTTCCTGGCCATGATGAGCCACGAAATCCGCACCCCCATGAACGCTATCATTGGCATGACCAGTTTGCTGCTGGACACGAGCCTCTCTGCCGAACAGCGTGATTATGCCGAAACGGTGCGGGCGAGTAGTGATACCCTGCTCACAATCATCAACGACATTTTGGACTTCTCTAAGATTGAAGCGGGCAAACTCGAACTGGAACGTCAGCCCTTTGACTTGCGGGAATGTGTAGAGTCAGCCCTCGACCTCGTGACGGCCAGGGCTACCGAAAAAAGCATTGACCTGGCTTACTTGCTGGACGACCGGGTTCCTGCTGCCGTATATGGGGATGTGACGCGCCTGCGCCAGGTGCTGGTCAACCTGCTCTCCAACGCCGTCAAGTTCACCGACCAGGGCGAAGTCGTCATTTCAGTTGCAACCAAGCATACCGAGCAGGCGGAAGACGGACGGACGCATGGGCAGGACGGTCATGAAGTAACGTTCTACACAGTGCATTTCGCAGTCAGAGATACGGGCATCGGTATCTCAGAGGAGGGCAAGGCCCGCCTGTTCCGCTCCTTCAGCCAGGTGGATGTATCAACGACCCGGCGTTATGGTGGTACCGGCCTGGGTCTGGCCATCAGCAAGCGTCTGGTCGAACTCATGGGCGGTAGCATGTGGGTCGAAAGCCAGCCAGGAGCCGGCTCGACCTTCCATTTCACTATTCTTGCCCAGCCGGCTCCCGCTCGCTGGCGCCCCTACCTGGAGACCAGCCAGCCCCAACTGGCTGGGAAGCGTGTCTTGATCGTGGATGACAACGCCACTAACCGCTCCATTCTCACCTTGCAGACGCAGTCCTGGGGGATGCTGCCCTATGAGTATGCTTCTGGGAAGGAAGCGCTGGAACAGGTGCAGGCAGGTGTACCGTTCGATGTGGCGGTCCTGGATATGCAGATGCCCGACATGGATGGCCTGATGCTGGCCGAGCAACTCTGTCACTCTCAGAGCTTCCAGGCGCTGCCCATGATTATGTTAACATCCCTGGGGCGGCGCGACGTCGATACACGGGGCGTCCAGTTCGCCGCTTTCCTGCACAAGCCGATCAAACCTTCGCAACTGTACAATGTGCTGATCGCTATTTTTGTTGAGCAGGAGCAGACACATTCTCAGATCAAGCCGATCGAGGCGAGTGGTGGACAGTTTGATGCCCAGCTAGGTCAGCGACTCCCCCTACATATCTTGCTGGCCGAGGACAACACGGTCAATCAGAAACTGGCCCTGCGGCTGTTAGAGCGCATGGGCTATCGGGCCGACGTCGTCGCGAATGGCCTGGAAGTCCTGGAGGCCTTGCAGCGGCAGCGCTATGACATGATCTTGATGGACGTGCAAATGCCCGAAATGGATGGCCTGGAAGCAACTCGCATCATTCATGAGCGGTGGCCCGCCGGGGAGCATCCACGTATCGCAGCCATGACAGCCAATGCGATGCAGGGGGACCGCGAGGAGTGTCTTGCGGCTGGCATGGATGATTATTTGGCCAAGCCCATTCAGATTAAAGCGCTGCAGGAGACCCTGGAGCGAACCGGGCTGTGGGCCAAACGGCGAACTACCCCTCTTCAGTCCTTTCAGGAACCATCTGAGGCTGTGGCCCCACCATCCCATAATGGCAGTCAAGAGGAAGCTCCAGCTCTGGATCCGGCAGTGCTGGCTGAACTCCGTCAGTTCCAGGGAGAGGGGGAGCCGGATATCTTACAGGAACTGGCCGAGGCGTACCTGTTTGAAACGCCACCGCTGTTGGATGCCCTGCGCCAGGCCGCGGCTAAAGAGGAGCCCGAGCCGCTCAAACGAGCGGCTCACAACCTCAAGGGCAGCAGTAACAACCTGGGAGCCCATAGGATGGCGGCTCTCAGTGCCCAATTGGAGACCATGGGCAAGCTTGGGACCGTCGAAAGGGCGGCGGAGTTGGTCATGCGCCTCGAGCAGGAGTATCAGCGTGTCTGCCGGGCCCTTGCCGACGAACGAGCTGGTACAACATGACATTGCAGGTAAATATAATCGGTTCATGTGAACTTCGTCGTGTACCAGGGTCCGCATCCAATCAGTGCTGAAGGAGAGAGAAGTGATACATGCCAACCGATGATGAGCTGTTCACTTCTGAGGAGGTGCTGGGAGGATTCTCAGCCAAGCGCGCACGCCTGCTGCTCTTTCAAATCGAGAGCCGGACCGCCTATTTCATGATGCAATCTCTCTCGGCGGGCAGTCGATCGCTACCTGAGCGAAGAGGCCGCCGAGCAGCAGGATCTGATGTTCTTTTTAAGAACAGTCGGTCTGAGTACACTTGGGGATGCCCTCGCCCGCGTTTCTGTGCGGGCATCGGCATCGGCAACGGCAACCGATCGACCAATTGGACCAGCGTGACAAGCAGTGAGTCTTGGGATACCATAGGGGTGTCTCCTTTCGTTGTAGCGTGTGACTACCACAATGATAGGAGCAACGCCTGGCTGGGGCAAGTCTCCAGCTTGGCTCCCTATTTATGACCAGGCCTCGATTAAATATATCCATAATGGATAAAAAGATTCACATCGAGGGTTCCCATTTCAAAGATGAACAGGGGCGCACGCGTATCCTGCGCGGCATCAATCTCGGTGGCAGTTCGAAGGTGCCGCTCGAGCCGAACGGTGCTACCCACGTGTGCGACAGGTTCTTTGAACACCGCACGGTTTCCTTCGTTGGACGCCCTTTATCTGTAGAGGAAGCGGATGAGCATTTCGCACGCTTGAGGGAATGGGGCCTGACCTGCCTGCGTTTCCTGGTGACATGGGAGGCCATTGAGCATGCGGGACCAGGCATCTACGATCAGGCATACCTGGACTATGTCTATACGATCATCAAGAAAGCGGATGCATATGGCATGCAGGTGCTCATCGATCCGCATCAGGATGTCTGGAGCCGTTTCTCCGGCGGTGATGGCGCGCCTGGCTGGACATTTGAAGCCGTTGGAATGGATATCACAAAATTTCAGGAAGCTGGTGCGGCGCTGGTCCATCAGCTTTACGGTGGTCCTCTCCCACACATGAGCTGGCCCACAAATGGGGGGAAGCTGGCCGCGGCGACGATGTTCACGCTCTTTTTTGGCGGCAATCATTTCGCGCCGGCACTGCGTATAGATGGGGAAGCGGTACAGGACTATCTACAACGTCACTACATCGCTGCGATCAAACAGGTGGCACTGCGAGTCCGCGACTTGCCGAACATCATTGGCTACGGCACGATGAACGAGCCGCTCAGCGGCTTTATCGGATGTACAGATGCCAACATGTATAAGGGGATACTCAAAAGCGGCGAATGTCCAACGGTCTTTCAGTCGATGCTGCTCGGCGCGGGATACCCGCAGGTGGTCGAGGTCTGGGACCAGCGCATAACCGGCCTGAAACTCACCGGTCAGCGCGTGGTCAACCTGAAAGGGGTATGTGTCTGGCGCGACGGGGCTGATTGCGTGTGGCGGCAGCATGGTGTATGGGACGTGGCAGCAGATGGGACGCCTCGCCTGCTTCGTCCCAATTACTTCAGCACAGTGAATGGTCGCCCCGTCAATTTCAGCCAGGACTATTACCGCCCCTTTGCCAATCACTTCGCGCGCGAGATGCGCTCGGTCGATCCCGATGCGCTCATCTTTCTCGAAACCGAAGTTGGTCACACGCCGCCCCGTTGGGGGGCAGAGGATGTAGCTCAGGTCGTCTACGCGCCACACTGGTACGATGCGTTTGTCCTCTACCTGAAACGCTACTCCCCCTTCCTCGGCTTTGATATGCTGGGCGGGTAAGCTGGTTTTCGGTCCGCGCCGCATTCGTAGCTCCTTTGCCAGACAACTGGCCACCTACAAGCAGCAAGCAATGCAGTTGCTCGGTGGCGCGCCGGTGCTGATCGGCGAGTTTGGCATTCCTCTCGATCTCGGGCGCAAGAAGGCCTACCGCACCGGCGAGTTTGGCAAGCAGATCAGAGCGATGGATCGCAGCTTGCGGGCACTGGATGATACGCTGCTGAGCGGCACAATCTGGAACTATACCCCCGACAACACGAACCTGCATGGTGATCAGTGGAATGGCGAAGATCTTTCGATCTTTAGCCGCGATCAGCAAACGGACCCCCAGGACATCCATTCAGGTGGGCGCGCGCTCCAGGCGGTCGTACGGCCTTATGCTCGCGCAGTGGCAGGGGAACCGCTGAGTATGATGTTTGATCCTAAGCGCAAGGTCTTTACGTTTGCGTTCCGGCACGACGCGTCGGTCACAGCGCCAACCGAGCTATTCGTGCCCAATTACCAGTATCCACAAGGGTATGCAATAAAGGTCTCGGATGGCAGCATTGAAATCGATCGCGAGCAGCAGTTGCTGCGCTATCATCACACTTTCACGCGCGACATCCACACCATCCGCATCAGCTAGAGGCGCCGGCCCCGCCCCCGAACGACCAGCCCTGCTGTGTGCTGCCACTGTTGATCAGGTGGGTTGTCCAGGTCTGTCCACCATCGTGGGAGATCGAGGCGTAAATCTTCTGGACAGCGTTTTTTCTCTTGTTATTTCCGGCATGTTTCTGATAGACTGATTTGTACAATGAGTCTGAACGCAATTTCCTTTTTACAGGCGGGAGCAGCGATGGTATGAGCGAGCAAGGGCATACAAAACCTCTCGATACGCCTGAACTCCTGAGCACCAAGCTTGCTCCCCCACGCCCACATGCGGCCCTCGTGTCGCGTGGGCGGCTGTTCGTACGGCTCGATGAAGGGCTTGAGCATAGGTTGACCCTGCTCTCTGCTCCTGCCGGCTTCGGCAAATCGACGCTGGTGAGTGCATGGATTGCCGCTCGCAGGCAACGGCAAGAGCCGCTCCCTGTTGCCTGGGTATCACTCGACACAGGTGATAACGACCCTGCCCGCTTCTGGCGCTATGTCATCACCGCGTGCCAGGCTTTTGATGCCGCTGTTGGCGAGTCCGCTCTTGCACTACTGCGCACGCCGCGGCGGCTTGCCTTCGAGACCCTACTTACGACCTTCATCAACGATCTGGCCAGGCTTGAGCACACGGGTATCCTCGTCCTGGAGGATTACCACGTCATCACCTCGAGTCAGGTTCACGAGACGATGGCATATCTTGTCGAGCATCTCCCCGCCACGCTGCGCCTGCTGATCCTGACGCGCAGCGATCCGCCGCTGCCCCTGGCACGCCTGCGCGCCCACGATGACCTGTACGAACTGGGCGCGGCTGACCTGCGCTTTTCTCTGGAAGAAACCCTCACCTTTCTCCAGCAGGCGCTGCCGTTTCCGCTCTCCGCTGAAACAGTCGCACGCCTCGAGGCGCGTACGGAGGGTTGGGTCACGGGGCTGCGCCTGCTGGCGCTGGCGCTGCAAGGCCGAAAAGACCAGCGCGACCTCGAACGCATGCTTGCCACTTTTACCGGCAGTCACCGCCATGTTCTGGATTATCTCGTGGCCGATGTGCTCTCTTCCCAGCCGGAAGCGCTACAAGAGTTTCTGCTGCGGACGGCTTTCCTCAATCGCCTGACGGCCTCCCTCTGTGATGCCGTTACCGGTAGGAACGACAGCGATCGCCTGCTCGAACAACTGGAACATGCGAACCTGTTCCTGATCCCGCTCGATGACATAGGGCAATGGTATCGCTATCACGCACTTTTTGCCGAGGCCATGCAGCACGAGGCACGCCGGCGCCTGGGAGAAGCAAGCCTGCGCGCCCTATACGACAAAGCAAGTCGCTGGTTCGAGCAGCACGGGTTGCAGGCTGAAGCGGTGGAGGTCGCCCTCTCGGCCAGAGACTTCGTGCGTGCCGCAGCGCTTATCGAAGATATCATAGGGCCAGACGGCGTCATGAGTGAGCTACTCACCTTATTCCACTGGATCGAGCAACTGCCGGAGGAGGTACTCCAGGAACACCCGACGCTCTGCCTGGCGTACGCGACGGGACTCCTGTTTTCCCAGGATCGCAGCGACCCGGCGACGCTGGCGCGTATTCAGCCGCTGCTTGAGATGGCTGAACGCCGCTGGCAGGCCGAAGGCAACAGGTCCAGGCTCGGTGAGGCGCTGGGCTTTCGCTCGCAGCTTGCCTGGTGGCAGGGAGATCTCCCCCAGGCGTTCGCGGCTGCCGAACAATCGCTCGAGCTCCTGCCTGGACAGGAGAGGTTCTGGCACGCTACCAATATGCTCGCGGTGGGAATCAAGGAAATCCTGGCGGGCAGGATTAACGCGGGACGCAAGGTAGTGCTTGAGGCACGAGCAATCTTTGAATCGTTTGGGAATCCATTCGGAGTGCGCGCGGCTATACTCGAGCTGGGAGAGGCATCTTACCGCCAGGGAGAACTGCACCAGGCGGCGCGCCTTTACCGGCAACTATATACTGAGGCCGCGGAAGACCCCCTGGACATGTCCAGTGCGCTGATGGGTCTCGCTACGCTTTCCTACGAGTGGGATGAATTGCTGGAGGCGCAGCAGCAGGTATCCCAGGCGCTCGAACTCGGCAAGCGCTACGCTGGTATGATTGGTAAGCACCACGTGGAGCAGTTTGTGGTGGTTCCCGGCTCGCTCGTCCTGGCCCGTATTATGCTCGCGCGTGGCGAAACAGTTCAGGCGAGGCAGTTGCTGCAAGAGCTTCTTGGACTGACAGAAGAGCGCAACTGGCGCTATCTCCACAGAGAGGCGCTGGCAGAATTGGCGCGTTACTCGCTGGCGATTGCGGACCTGGCGGAGACGCAGCGCTGGTCGGCGACCATAACACAGCTCGGCGAGGACTTTCGCCTTGTTCAGCAGGAGAGAGAAGCCTACATCTTTGCGCGCCTGCTGATCGCTCGGGGAGAGACGACACGCGCGCTGGGCCTGCTCGAGCGCTGGCAGGCAGAAGCGCACAGGCAGAAGCGCACACAAAGTGAAATTGAGGCCCGCATCCTGGTCTCCCTGGCCCACTTCACACATAAAGACCTGCCACAGGCCGGCGAGAAGCTGAAAGAGGCGCTCGCGCTCGCGCTCCCAGAAGGCTACCGGCGCCTCTTCCTGGATGAGGGTGAGGCGCTGGCAACGCTGCTGCGCGCCGTGCTGCTCGATGTACATGAGGCGGCGCTGGCTGCTTATATTCGGGACCTCTTGCTGGCCTTTGCCCGTCATCAAATGAGGCAAGATGTCTTGCCGCAGAACGCTTCTGAACTGCTGATCGAACCACTTAGCGCCCAGGAACAGCGCGTGCTGCGTCTGCTGGCCGCCGGTCGCTCCAACCCCGAGATTGCCCAGGAACTGGTCGTCTCGGTGAATACGGTGAAAACGCAGGTGCAGAGCATCTACCGCAAGCTGAACGTGAAAAGCCGTTGGGAAGCCGGAGAGACCGCCCGCCGCTTGAAACTGCTCTGAACTTTTGTTCTCACGCCCGCCTAATCCTTCTGAACCCTTGCTCATAATCACCCTCTCAATCACCCGGGTGGATGAAGTCAATTCACCCGGTTACATTCTATACTTCTCGATAGCTGGTAATCATCCGCCATGAATGTAGCGATATCCACCACGTTAGCATCAATTAGTTGGCGTCACGAGAAGATCGTTTCATCGATCTGGCAGTTATTACCCGCGATTTACAATTTTTTTGTGAAATGCGTGTGTTCATATCGAGCATTGAGAAAGGATGTTAAGACTATGAGCGACGCGCTCAAAAACACATCATTATATGACGAGACCACACCGGTGCTGATCGTGGGCGGGGGCCTGGTAGGCCTCTCGATGTCTCTGTTTCTTGCTGGCCGTGGCATTTCCTCACTGCTGGTCGAGCGCCATCCCGGCACCGCGATCCACCCGCGTGCCCTGGGCTTTTCCCCGCGCACGATGGAGCTATTCCGCGGTGTGGGCATCGAGGAGGCCATTCACCAGGTCGAACCACCTATCCCCCAGGACAGCAACATCCCGCTGGTGGAGAGCCTGGTTGGCCAGGAGTTCGATGTCCTCGAGGAAGATATCAGCTCCTTGTTCAACAACGATGCCAGTCCTGCACGTGGCAGCGCCATTGCTCAGGATGTGCTGGAGCCGATCCTACGAGCACGGGCCGAACAGCTCGGAGGGGATCTGCGCTTCGGGAACGAACTGGTGGCCTTCGAGCAGGACGAGGGGGGCATCACCGCCACGATTCGTGAGCGGGAAAGCGGGAGCACGCGCACCGTTCGCGCCCAGTTTCTGGTGGCGGCTGACGGCAGCCAGAGCGGGATTCGCAAGCGTCTCGGCATCGGCCAGCATGGAGCAGCGAGCCTGTTTCATGTCATCAGCATGATCTTCGAGGCCGACCTGATGGAGTTGTTCCGCCGGCGACACGCGGTCATGTGCTTCCTCTCAAACGACCTCATCACCAGTGGAGCGCTTGTCCCATACGCAGGCTCTTCTGCGCGGCCAGACCTCTTCCGGCTGGATGTGGGCTATGACCCGGAGGAAGAGACGCTCGCCGACTATCCCGAGGCACGCTGCCTCCAACTCATTCGCGCGGCGGTCGGCATCCCTGATCTCGCCGTGCAGCTTAAAACCGTGCTGACCTACGAAGCGGTCGCGCTCGTGGCTGATCGCTTCCAGCAAGGCCGTGTCTTCCTGGTTGGTGATGCGGCTCGCTCTCAGCCGCCAAGCGGCGGTCTGGGTGGCAATACCGGCATAGTAGAGGCGCATAATCTGGCCTGGAAGCTGGCCGCTGTCCTGCGTGGAGAGGCCGGAGAGGCGCTGCTGGCCACCTACGATGCCGAGCGACGCCCGCTGGCGGACTACACTGCCGAGCAATCGGCGCTGCTTTCCCAGCAGCGCGCGACCGAGGGCTCGGCAGGGGTCACGGTGGACCCCCTCGTTCTCAATATGGGCTATCGCTACAGCGCGGGAGCCATCGTCCAGGAAGAAGGCGATGAGCATCTCCCCCTGGCTCAGCACCCGGACCGGTGGAGGGGACAGCCGGGGACTCACGCCCCACACCTCGTGCTCGAACAACAGGGCCAGCCAATCTCGACGCTGGATCTGTTCGGGCCCCACTTCGTCCTGCTCGTTGGCGCGGATGGACAGCAATGGAAGGACGCTTCCCGAAGCATAAAAGAAGTCCTCCATGTCCCACTGGACAGCTACCAGGTTGGCGTGGACGCGGGAGAGCTCATCGATGTTGGCCACAGGTTCTGCGATGCATTTGGGATCACCTCAAGCGGGGCTGTTATCGTCCGCCCTGACGGATTCATCGGATGGCGGAGCCGGGTTGCGGAAGAGAACGAGCAAAAAGCGGAGCAGTCCTTGACGCGGGCCCTCTCCACGCTCCTCTTCCGCTGAGCGCCTGGAAGCCAGGCATAAGCAATGGAAACCTCTATAGAAATGGAATTAAGAAAGGTATAGAAACATGGCGACCTTCGAATATACTGACACCTTTGACTATTCGCCTGCAGCCGTTTTTGCGCTCCTCACCGACCTGGAGGCGCGGGCCACCTGGATAGCAGGCATCCTTGAGGTGCGTGTCACCCCTGCCGGACCGGCTCGCCTGGGAACCAGCTACTTCGAGGCGGGCAAGTTCTCCGGGTTCAAGAGCGAGAAGACGATGACCGTCACCGAGTTTGAGCAGGACCGCCTTTTGACCCTGGCCACTCCTGCCGAGGCGAGCAACCCGTTCCGCGAGAGCTACCGCATCGAGCCACTCTCCGAAGGAACCTGCCGCGTGCATTTCACGATTGAGGTCGGTAACGTTCCGAAAGTTGCTGAGTTCTTCATGCGACAACAGATGAAGAAAGATCAGCCGCAGAATGCCGCGCGCCTCAAATCCCTGATTGCCAGCCGGGTATAAAAGAAGCCTGGCACCTAACTTACCGCGCCCCGTGATCCTTGCCCTCGACCGCCAGCATATCAGTATCATCGCCGTGGAGACTGCAGTCTCCACGGCGTAACAGCGTTAAGGCAAGGATCGGGAAGATCAGGACTGAGAGCAGGCCTGCCGCGATGAGGGCCGCGCCCGTCGCCTTCGTGATCAGGCCGAGCGCGAGGCCGATCTGTGATGCCGCCACGATGAAGGAGAGCGAGGTTGCCTGCAGCAGTCCCGCGATCAGTGAACGGCGCGCGCCGACCAGTGGGCGGTAGAGGAGGGCCGGGACGCCCCGCACGATCAGCAGGCGGCCCCTCAAGCGTTCGAGTTCGACCTCCAATCCCGCGAGAAAGAGCAGGAAGGCCAGACCAATCACCGAGAGGATCGAAATCGGCAGATCGACCCTGACCCAACCGAGCACCGACGGGCCGATCACAATACCGGCCACAATCTCGATCACCACCGAAGGGAGTCGCCGCGCCGGAGAGAGGCCGAGCAGGAGCGGGGCCAGGAAGGCAACGAGTGCAACGATCAGTAATCCAACGAATGAGACATCCGGCATGTGAACCTCTCATCTACAAAATAGATATACAAGCGAATGCATAATGACTTCATTGGAAGTAGTCTCTAGGCGTGCCTCTTCGTTACAGCGCCTCTCTCAAGTCTGCTCACGGGTGGTCTTCTCTCCAAACGTCTGTGCACCCGCTTGTAACGAACTGGCGGGAAAGTGGACAGTTTGATACAGCGAATTGGAAAGGATGAACAACCATGGTCAGCAATCCATCACTTAATCAGACGCCGGCTCAAGAGCTAAATGAGGAGCGCCAGAGGCTTGAGGAGGCCCGCAAACAAACGAGACCCTGGTATCGCTGGGGGCCATATCTCAGCGAGCGCCAATGGGGCACAGTACGCGAGGATTACTCCGCTGGCGGCGCTGCCTGGGACTCGTTCCCGCACGACCACGCCCGTTCGCGCGCCTACCGCTGGGGCGAAGATGGACTGCTGGGCATCAGCGACGAGCAGGGCCTGCTCTGCTTCGCGCTCAGCCTGTGGAACGAGGCCGACCCGATTCTCAAGGAGAGGCTCTTTGGCCTGGCCGGCCCGGAGGGCAACCACGGTGAGGATGTCAAGGAATACTACTACTACCTGGATAGCACGCCGACCCACTCGTACATGAAGGCCCTTTACAAGTACCCGCAGCGCGCCTTCCCCTACGCTGACCTGCTGGCGGAGAATCGCCGCCGCGGCGAAGGGCCAGCCCGAATATGAACTGATCGATACGGGTGCCTTCTCCGAGAACCGCTACTTCGACATCACGGTCGAGTACGCCAAGGTCGACCCGCAGGACATCCTCATTCGCATCACGGCGGAGAATCGCGGGCCCGACGCCGCCCCACTGCACGTGCTCCCCACGCTCTGGTTCCGCAATACCTGGGCCTGGGGGTACGAGCACGACAGAGCGAACCTGCGTCCTGAACTTAAAGCTATAAATACTCAGGCAGGGCTGAATGGGTCGCGTGAACTGCCACTGATGCGTGCCAGCCACGCGCGGCTCGGCGAGTACTGGCTCGTGGGCCAGCCTACGGGGAGCGAGCCGCGCATGCTCTTTACGGAGAACGAGAGCAATGTGCAGCGCCTGTGGAGCGAGCCGAACCGCGCTCCTTATGTCAAAGACGGCATCAACGACGCTGTCGTATATGGCGCGCAGGGGGCGGTCAATCCGCAAGGCGTTGGCACGAAGGCCGCCGTCCACTACACCTTCGCCGTTGCCCCCGGTGCGAGCGAAACGGTCATGCTGCGCCTGTCGGCCAGGCAGTACGACGATCCCTTCGCGGATGCTGAAAAGGTCTTCGAGAAGCGGCAGGCGGAAGCCGACAGCTTTTATCTGGCGTGCGGCGCGAAGGATCTGCCGGAGGATGCGCGTTCCGTGCAGCGCCAGGCCTTCGCCGGCCTGCTGTGGAGCAAGCAGTTCTTTTACTATGATGTGGACGAGTGGCTGCGCGGCGACCCTGCCGGGCCGCCACCGCCGGATTCGCACAAGTTCGGGCGCAACAGTGAATGGCGACACCTCAACACCGCCGACATCATCTCGATGCCCGATACCTGGGAGTATCCCTGGTTCGCGGCGTGGGACCTGGCGTTTCACTGCATTCCGCTGGCGCTGGTCGACCCGCACTTCGCCAAGAACCAGCTCATCCTGCTCCTGCGCGAGTGGTACATGCATCCCAACGGCCAGTTGCCGGCCTACGAATGGGCCTTCGGGGATGTCAACCCGCCCGTGCACGCCTGGGCCGCCTGGCGCGTCTACAAGATCGAGAAGCGCACCACCGGACACGCCGACCGCGACTTCCTGGAACGGGTCTTCCACAAGTTGCTGCTCAATTTCACCTGGTGGGTGAACCGCAAGGACAGCGAGGGGCACAACGTCTTCCAGGGCGGCTTCCTGGGGTTAGACAATATAGGAGTCTTCGACCGCAGCTCGCCCCTGCCGACCGGTGGGCACCTGGAGCAATCAGATGGAACCGCCTGGATGGGCATGTACTGCCTGAATATGCTGGCAATCGCCCTGGAATTAGCACGCGAGAACCGTGCGTACGAGGATGTGGCCACCAAGTTCTTCGAGCACTTCCTGTACATCGCCGAGGCGCTCAACAACATTGGAGGCGAGGGCATCTCGCTGTGGGATGAGGAGGACCAATTCTTCTACGACGTGCTGCACACGCCCGATGATTCGCACGTACCGCTCAAGGTGCGCTCGCTGGTCGGCTTCATTCCCCTTCTGGCGGTGGAGACGATCGAGCCCGATCTGCTGGATATGCTGCCGGAGTTCAAGGCTCGCCTGGAATGGTTCCTCGAACACCGGCCACAACTGGCGAGCCTGGTGTCGCGCTGGCACGAGCCGGGCATGGAAGAGCGCCGTCTGCTGGCGCTGGTGCGCGGGCATCGCATGAAGCGCCTGCTCAAGCGCATGCTCGACCCGCAGGAATTCCTGGGCGACTACGGCATTCGCGGCATCAGCAAGTATCACGCCGAACACCCCTATGCCTACTACGTCAATGGCGCGGTGTTCTCGGTTCAATACGATCCGGGCGAGTCGAGCAGCGGCCTCTTCGGTGGAAATTCCAACTGGCGCGGGCCGATCTGGTTCCCCATCAACTACCTGCTCATCGAGACACTCCAGAAATTCCATCACTACTACGGCGATGATTTCCTGGTGGAGTGTCCCACCGGCTCCGGCCAGAAGCTGACGCTCTGGGAGATCGCCGATCAACTCTCGTGCCGGCTGACCCACATCTTCCTGCGCGACCAGCATGGCCGCCGTCCTGTATTCGGTTCGAACGAGACCTTCCAGACCGACCCGTACTGGCGCGACTACCCGCTGTTCTACGAATACTTCCACGGCGACACGGGCCGCGGCGTCGGCGCCGGCCACCAGACCGGCTGGACGGCGCTGGTGGCCAAGCTGCTCGAACAGACCGAGGGAAGGTAGGACGCTTCGCCCGTAAAGAAACGTGCCGTAATGGAGATTTACAAATGAAGACGGACAGTCCCCGTTATGGAATCGCGCCCGGGGAGCCCGACGCGTGGCACGCGGGCGCGGTGATGAACATTACCGATCAAGTCCGGTAATGTCATCCTGAACGAAGTGAAGGATCTCGGTGTCCCTCGTGCCAGACCCTGAGCGAAAGCGAAGGGTGACAGACCAGTTTTACCGATCTTGGTTGGTAAAGTTCATAATCGCGCTCGGGGAGCCAGACGCGTGGCACGAGGGCGCAATTCATTGCGCCCCTACAGAGTTGTCTGGATATGCGCGCGGTCAGGCCGGTTCTCTCTCGACAAGCTCGAATTGCACAGGGACACCGCCCTGATCGTGTGGTAGCCCTGCCCGGGAGAGCGTGACTTGTAAAAAATAGGTGCATCGCCTCCCTCTTCTCTCGCGATCATACCGATGCCTGCGTTCAAATCGAACCAGCGTACCACGCCCCGTACCACGGGCGAACCGCTCGCGCCCAATGGAGGCGCTCGTTGGCCCACTCTTGCTGTGGAATGCGAAACGCCGGACCTCCGGCGTATCGTAGGCTTCGTAGCGATAATCGGAACGCCTCTCCATGATGGCGCGCAGATCGCGCCGCAGTTCCTCATTGCGGGGCGGCCGACGAAGTACCAGCCGTTATGGAAGAGTGTGGCTGCGCAGATCGGGGTGCAGCACAAAGGTGTACGGCTGCGCACGATAGGCATATTCCCCCTCGGTCTCGTCGAGAATGTTGATTTGCTTGATGACGACCCGCGTTCGCAGAAAGAAAAGTATTGTGCCCCAGGCCCGCTTAAACCCGCCTGAGAAGCGGCCGGTCCGCGCTCACGGCCACGATGCTCATTTACCGCTCATTTTGAGCGGGAAATTTCCAGGATGTTCGCGCGGCTGCTGTGGCGGCGGAGTGAAGCGACGGTAGACGAGGGTCAGCGGATAGCCGTCCGGTCCGAGGCGCTGGTCGCGGAGACCCGCTTTCGTGAACTGCGAGAGACGCCGTGGCTCGTTCTGGTGATCCGGCTCCTCGATATCGGGGAACCGGTCGCCTATCTGAAGATTGGTGGTCATATGAATCCCTCCTGGTTGAAATACGGGAATCTTCCACAAGCTACAAAGTTGTCTGGATATTGCGCGCGCTCAGGCCGGTTCTACTTTCTACTAACTCTCCTGCAAAGAAAGCCATCCTTTCTCGTCCCGTCAAAGGGCGCAATTGTAGGAATTACCATAACGTCTTCGCCAACTCCATGAGCTTGAATGGATGAGTCAAAGACGATTTCTCTGACACATAACATATTCGCCAACCCATCCTTGACAGGATCATCTCTCTCCCTGTATAGTAGTGTAGTAATTCACTCGTTTTTTGGGGAGGTTTTGACATCTATGCCAGTGTGCTGCTAACTCCATCCTGTTTCCTGTTCACACAGTGAAACAGACGTTACCATTTTTGCTTCCACCTATCGCGTGTCTCTCATCAGGCATGAGCGCTCAGCCATTCTACGCCTGGAATGCCGCAGGGCATGATTCCTGCTCGACGGCCCTTTTGACGAGGCCTATACGAGACGGCGGATAGTGAGAACGCAAGCAGCGAGATGGTGCGAAAGTCGATATGGAGAAGCGTGCGGCAAAGAGGTCTCTGGCATGGAACTCTGGCGAACGCATCGCTGATGTTCCCCATCCACCACACCATTGGCAGATGGATGCCATCTTTTCCCCTGTCGCAGCAGCCGCATATTCGATCATGGTGCAAGCCATGACCTGCTCTCTCTCCTCCCTCTTTCTGCCCCATCGTTTCCTCGCGCGTGTTGATACGATCGTGCTGTTTTTTCTCGAAGAAAAAAGCAAGGAATACCTATCATGACAGAACATCAGCTTTCACTCCTCCCCTTCTACGCGGGTTGGGGTAGATACCAGCAGCGTCTTGTCGCGGCCATCGCGCCCCTTACAGGAGAGCAGCTTGCCTTGCGCAACACGCCGCAAAACTGGTCGATTGGCATGTACGCGACGCATATTGTCGCAAACCGCGCCTGGTGGTTCCACGCACGGATGGGCGAGGGGAGCGCCGATCTGGCTTCCCTCGAATTATGGGATCTGGGAATTTGTGAGGGGGATGTGGATCCATCACACCCGGCGGCAGAACTGGTTGCCGGACTTGAGAAGACCTGGCAGATGATCCAGAAGACGCTTGCCCGCCTGACCCCTGCTGATCTTGAGCAGATCTTCCCGCCTTTGGATGAAGCGGAACGTGTGCGTCACGCGAAACTGGTAGAGCCTGCGCTCCAGCCATTCGCTCAGATGTGGTTGGATGCGGCGCGTCTGGCTGGAGAAGTGAGACCCGCAGTTTCGCTCCAGTGGATCATCTGGAGTGTGCTCGAACATGACATCCATCACGGCAGCGAAATCTCCACCATTCTCGGCGTCCACGGCCTGCCGGTCGTCGAGTTGGATTAAGAACAGGAACGTCTTCAGTTCCCCCCCTCTCATGGGTGGATCTGGTGAAATGATGACAGCCCTTAACTCCAAATGTCTGACGTTACAGGCGATCATGCCGGCATGCTTCCATGTAAAATGCTGTGTAACGAATTGGTAAGCAGAAAGACTCTACCACGAAGACGTAATGACGTCGCCATGACGTCGCTAGGAAAGCGCCTGAAGACGCCTTCCGGTATATCTGGAGAACAAAATGTAGTAGTTTTCCTTTTAAGGCAAGGTTCAATTGTGAAGAAGAATCCTTGACCATTTGAACAGTCCCACGATGTCATCCTGAGCGAAGCGAAGGATCTCGCGGCCGATCGCTATAGATCCTTCGCTTCGCTCAGGATGACAATGCTGGACCTTTCTGTTGAAGAGGACCTATCAAGTCCAGTTGAACCTTGCCTAAAGAAAAATAGCAAGCGAGGAGACAACATCCGATGAACGAAGAGAAAAGACAGCGCAAAGAAACGATCGCGGCCCTGCTGCATCAAACGGCAGAAGATCATCATGTGGCCTATAAAGAGACCGATGGGGTCGACCCGGATTGGTCGATCTGGTACTCCGGCCACCTGTTGGAAAATGGCTTTGAGGGACTGCTCGATGCGAAGCTGCTGAAAAGCGACCTGATCTACCTGCTTGTACTGGCCGACAAGCAGCAAATGAGCGAGGCTCCGGGCGCGCATTGGGAAAACTATTACGCCGACTTCTTCGTAACGCGTTATCTGAAGTAGGTGGTTCCGCCTCGAAGCGCCCCGCTTAACGGCGTTGGCGCGCTTACGGACTTGCTTTTTGAGCGCACCCAGGGCTTACCGTCCGTGTTACCCACGGCCCGGTAAACCCTTGTCCGCTCGTTATGCGTGATCGAGGCGGCGCAGCTCGATTTTTCCAGCGCGCCTGCGCACCGCAAACGTGGGCTCGGCGTAGACGGCGGGGCCATTCACCACGCTACCGTCACGCATGCAGAAGCGTGAACCATGCCAGGGGCACTGCACGACATCACCCTCCAGGCTGCCTTCATCCAGCGGCCCGGCCAGGTGCGTACAGGTAGCGCCGATAGCGTAAATGTTCTGACCCTGCTTGAGCAACACGGCGGGGATGCCGCCGGCATCGACGCGTGTCAGCTTACCCTCGACAAGCTCCCCCTCGTCCATCACCGCGACGAAATCGTCGGAGCCGCCCTCCCAGGCCACATGGTTCACGCTGATGCCCTTGGCGAAGACGAGTTCACCGCCCAGGTAGGCGGATAAGAGCGACGCCATGTAGCCCGCTGACGAGAGTGCTATGCCCGCGCGGCGCTTACCGGTGAGACGCAACACCAACGAAGCGATATTCATGAGCGTGATGCTGCCGTTGAGCAAGCCGTGGAACAGGCCAACGCGGCGATCTGTCCCGTCCAGGTCGCTCCAATCGGTCGTGCCCGTCACTACCGCGCCGGTGGCGCCCAGCAGGCCGAGCACCAGGGTCAGGTCGGAGCCTCGCGCGATCCCCTCGTCTTCATTCCCCATCCAGACGATGTCGAGCAACATCGTACCGCTCCATGCGCCAAGCGGCACGTCCGTCAGGACCGGGTGGACGGAATGCCCGAGCCAGGTGCCATTGAGCATATCCTTCAACTTGCGGTTAGGTTGCCCCGGCTGGCCAAAAAAAGTGAGAAGCCACTTTTGAATAGGGTTGGCCAGGCTATCGAGCCACGTCTGTGACTCAACTACCTCCCCGATGGCATGCCTGATCGGTGGGTTCGCGGGTGGAGTCTCGGCCCAACTTTTCTCCACTCCCTGCACGATATCTGAAGACATTGGATCCCTTCCTTTCCAACGGACTATGCCGTACCTTGCGCTTTCTCTCAAGTTGCTGCTAATAACACGAATTGGTAACTGCTACCCGGCACGCCGGAATGAGCCTGGTACTTTTATGCCACTGTGCGACCCAAATCAATCTCATTCTTAACCATATATGCTATTATTGTCAATATATCAATCCACCGAAGGGCATATTTCGCAGCCTCGACCGGTTTTCATGATGTTGCGCTGTGTCGCATCAAAGGGTCGCGTATGATTGTCGGCGAACGCATCGGGCAGCAACTGGGTGAATATCGCCTCGGGCGACTGCTTGGGCGCAGTCGCTTTGCCGAGGTCTACTATGGCACGCATATCGAGTGGGACATACCAGTCGCCATCAAAGTGCTGAACTGGCGCTACATTCGCGAAGGCTCCAGCAAGTTTCTCGACCAGGCCTGTACGCTGGCCCAACTTGAACACCCTCATATCGTGCGCATCCTCGATATGGGCATTGAAGACCTCACGCCCTTCATGGTCATGAACTACGCGCCGCACGGCACCCTGCGCGAATACTACCCCCGCTACACGCGCCTGCCCCTCGAAACCGTCGTGAAGTACGTCAAACAGGCCGCCAGCGCGCTGCAATACGTCCACGGCCAGATGCTCATTCACCGCGACATCAAGCCGCACAACATGCTGCTCGGCCCCGAAAAACAGATCTGGCTGAGCGATTTCGGCATCGCCATGCTTTCCACCAGCATCGACAGCAGCCGCGAGAGTACGCCCGACTTCGAGGGCACCGTCGTCTACGCCGCGCCCGAACAGCTCCAGGGCCTACCCCAGCGCAGCAGCGACCAGTACTCGCTTGGCGTCGTGACCTACGAATGGCTCACCGGCGAATGGCCCTTCCACGGCACCTTCGCCGAAATCTCCAGCAAGCACCTCTTCGAGCCTCCACCCCCGCTGCGCCGCCGTGACCTGGACATTCCCCTGGAAGTCGAAAAAGTGGTCCTCAAAGCCCTATCGAAGGATCCCGACCGCCGCTTTCGCACCGTGCAAGAATTTGCCGAAGAACTCGAATGGGCCAGCAGCGAAGGCAGAACCATGCTCGTCCAGGTGCCCCCCCGGCGGCAGTTCAAGTCACCCCAGCCGTTCGTAGTGAAGGCGGGGTAGTTTCAGCGAGTAGCAGCAGAAAACTTCGATCGCTGATGTCTTCGATGCCATGCTCACCTGCCTTCGCCTACGAAGTATATCGAGGGATGTGATAGTATGGTCAGTATACTATAGTCGAGTATGAGTGACAATAAGAGGATGCGCGTTATTTTCTGCGAGATGGCAGGAGTTCCAAAGGGCGCCCCCTTGCGGGCGCCCTTCACACCCAGATCACACTAATGAAGAGGCTCTATAACTCATGCCAGATCTCATCATCCGCAAAGCTCGCCTGGAGGACCTGCCCGCCATCAAGGAATGCATGATGAGCCTGTACCTATCCGATCGCCAGTACGACACGCTTTTCTACGAGACTGATCCCGAAGCCCTTGCGGACGAAGAATACAGCATGCGCATTCGCGGAGAGGATGGTGTGTGCTTTGTTGCGGAGCGCGAGGGCGAAGTTATCGGCTGCCTCACCGGCGCGTTATCGGCTGTCCCATCTGAGCATCCATCCAGGCGCACGCGCTTGGAGAAGGTCTTCGTCAAGGATGGTTTTCGTGGGCTGGGCGCAGGGTCGGCCCTGGTGAAAGCATTTATCGAATGGAGCAAGGAGATGGGAGTCAGCCGCGTGTTTGTCAGGGCGTTTGCGGAGAACGTGGGAGCGATTGAGTTGTACGAGCGCTTCGGGTTCCGGCCCTATATATTGGGGTTGGCGATGGCAATTGAAGAGGAGGTAGCCAATCAGTAATGAGCAGTGAGCAATCCACGGGATTCCCCACTCGTCACGCCGATGTCGTCGTCGTTGGCGCGGGTCTCGCCGGCCTATCCGCGGCGCGAGTCCTCACGGCATCCGGCGTCGATGTTATCGTGTTGGAGGCGCGCGACCGCGTGGGTGGACGCACGTATACGCGGTCGGCGAGCGATGGCACATTGATCGATCACGGCGGCCAGTGGATCGGGCCAACGCAGGAGCGGCTGGCGGCGCTGGCCGAGGCGGTAGGCGTCAAGACCTTCCGCACCTATAACAGCGGCAATAACATCGAATATAAGCGCGGGCAGCGTATCACCTATACTGGGACGGTTCCCACCAGCGAGCCGCTGGTGACGATGGAGGTGGTCGAGATGCTGCTGAACCTGAGCATCATGGCGAGCGAGGTGCCGCTCGACGCGCCCTGGACGGCTCCCCTGGCGGCGGAGTGGGACGCGCAGACGATGGCAACGTGGGCGGAGCAGAATGTGCAGAGCGCGGGGGCCCGCGACCTGCTCACCGTGGCGATAGAGGCCGTATTTTCGGTTGAGCCTCGCGATCTCTCCTTGCTGCACTTCCTCTTCTACGTTCATTCCGCCGGAAACCTCAACGTCTTGCTGAGCGTGACGGGAGGCGCGCAGGAAAGCCGCTTCGTGGGCGGCGCCCAGGCTGTCTCGAAGAGAGTCGCCGAAGCGCTGGGCGAGCGCGTGATACTCAACGCGCCGGTACATACTATCATACAGGATGATATGGGCGTGCGGGCAGTAAGCGATACCGTGAGCGTCATGGCGCGGCATGCCATCATCGCCATTCCGCCGGCGCTGGCGGGACGACTGCGCTATCGACCGGCGCTGCCGGGCTATCGCGACCAGCTTACGCAGCGCATGCCGATGGGCACAGTCATCAAGGTGCATTGCCTCTACGACACGCCCTTCTGGCGCGACGAGGGCCTGTCGGGGCAGGTGATGAGCGACGAGGGTATTATTCGCATTACCTATGACAACTCGCCTGAGAACGGCAGGCCGGGCGTGCTGCTGACCTTCATCGAGGGCGACGCCGCGCGCATCTGGGGCCGCAGAGAGCCTGGAGGAACGCCGCGCCGCCGTGCTGGAATGCCTGGCGCGCTATTTCGGCGAAAAGGCGAGAAGCCCATACGAGTACCTCGAGCAGAACTGGGCCGAGGAAGAGTATACGCGCGGCTGCTACGCGGGGGTGATGCCGCCGGGCGCGTGGACGGAGTATGGCGAGGCGCTGCGTGCTCCGCTGGGCCGTCTGCACTGGGCCGGAACGGAGACCGCCACAGTCTGGAACGGCTACATGGACGGTGCGATCCAATCGGGCGAGCGCGCAGCAGCAGAGGTGCTGTCCGCATTACCGTTGGGGACCGATTGATCGCACCTACCGCCATTATGAGTTTTACCGGTCAACATCGGAAATGTCATCCTGAGCGCAGCGAAGGATCTGATTTCGGGAACTGAGATCCTGAGCGCAGCGAAGGATGCCATTCTCCCAAAAAATTACCGCTCATTTTGAGCGGTAAATAAGCGGTAAATTTGCGTAAGGCCGCTTCTCATCTGGCCTGGCGAGCACCAAAAATATTTTCTGGAACGCCCCTATTTTTCAAGACGTTGCGGGATGTCCGCAATAATTGGTTAATCTGGATCCTCCGGGCAGCATTCATGGAAGGCATAAAAAGCATGGCAACACGAGAAGAATTGCGCGAGGCGCTTGATGACTACGTGGCGAATGCCGGCAACAATGAGCGCGTGCAGCGTTCGCTGAAGAGCTGGAACTGCGTGATTTATATCGAGGCAAGCGACGTGGACGCCTCGTTCAGCATGACCATCGCGGGCGGCAAGGCCAGCATCGCCGATGGCTCGACGGAGCAGCCCGACCTGATCGTGCGCGGCAACAGCGAAGACCTGGCCAATATCTTCTGGGGCGACGAGAACCCCGCCTCGAATTATATGCAGGGCGCAATCAAGGTGCAGGGGTCGCCGGACAACGTGATGCGCCTGGATGCGATGGCGCTGTTGATTTATTTGGAGGGACAAAATGGGTAGTAGCTGGCGCCTGCTATACTAACTGATCTGGATCAACACCAAGCGAACGCAA
>CAVYFA010000011.1:0-263347 GCA_963767715.1 uncultured Chloroflexia bacterium | reverse complement strand
TTGGATGGCGTGGTATCCTGATAGCCCGGGCAGCTCTAGCGCCGCCCCGGCCTCATCGGTCAATAACTCGATTATGCCGCGCCCACCACAGCGTCATCGATGAAGAACGCCGTGGTCCGCTGCGACGAGGAGGTCTTGGCCTCGAAGACCAGCGTCACGCTCTGCCCGCCATAGCTCGAGAGCAGGCTACTCACATCCACCTGGACTTGCTGCCAGCTCCGCGTCGCGTTGGTGTTGCAGGCGCTCTTTACTTTGCCAATGGCATTACCACTGCTATCCACCACCGTCACTGTCAATTTATCCACGCAGCTCTTACTTGTGTGGTTTGTATCACCATACCACCAGTAGGAGATGCTCAGCGAGGAGGCATTCGCGGGTATGGTGAAGTCCTGGCTGATGCTGTCATCACAGCTACTGTAGCCGCACAGGTAAGCGCTGTAGTTGCCGCTATGCGGGTTGGTAGAGTCGATCAGTTCATACCCGCCCCCGGAAGACTCCTGCCAGACCCCCGGCCCCTGCTCGAAGTCACCGTTCTGGATAAGGTTGTTGGACGGCCCAGGCTGTGTCGGAGTCGGGGGCGGCGTCGAAGTAATCGTCGGCGGCGGAACCGGCGTGGACGTGTCCGTCGGGCTTGGGAACGGCGTCGAGGTATCAGTCGGACTGGGGGATGCCGTCGGACTCGGTGTGGCCGTACCCGTCGGGCTGGGATTCGGTGTGGGCGTTGGCGGCGGAGAAGTCACACCGCCCGCGACGTCGCGCGCGATATTGTAGATATCGGGTGAGCCAAGGCCGCTTGCCTCATCGTATCCTGCCGTCGCCGGGTAGTAAAGGTTAGTGCCGCTGGTAACATCGTGGAACGGCGGGTATTGCTGCTGTGAATTTGCCAGGGCATACAGGGTAGGATTGGCAAAGCCCAGCTTTGACTTATTCTGGCTTTGCAGGTAGTTGTTGATGAGCGCGGTGCTGCCGGCCCACAAAGGTGCGGCTGCGCTCGTGCCACCTACCTCGATCCATCCTGACGACGAGCAACCCGCCGCGCTGGCCGTGCAGTAGACGGCATAGCCGCTGGCCGGATCGGCATCAGCCGTGACGTCGGGCACCTGGCGGTTGCCGTTGCTGTACTGGTTCTGCACCCCGGGGCCGACCTGCCAGGTCGGCTGCTTGAAGTAACTGCTGAGCCCGCCGCCGCCGCCAGACCCGTTCGGGCTGCGCGAGGTATCGGACGCATTGCTCCAGACCGACTCGCTGCCATACGCGCCGCTGTTCAACTGCAGGTTCGTGCCACCAACTCCGGTGATGTTGGGATCATCGGCAGGGTTATCGACGGCCAGGTTACTGTCGTTGCAGTCGTAGGCACCTGAGTCGCCGGCCGCCGCGTAGAAGGCGATGCCCTCGGCTGATCCCTGGCTGAGAATGCCATCGAGGGTCTGCAGCTCGGAGTTGCCGGACTGCGACTCGCACTCACCCCAGCTAGAGGTAGCCTGCTGAGCCTTATCGTCGGTCACGATCTTATTGTAAGTATCGTTGACGCCTTGTGTGGAGTTGGGGCCCTCATAGACGATCTGATTTGCCTTCGGGGCCATAGCCGCGACGACCTCGATATCCAGGTCGACTTCGATCGCGCCCGCGCCGGCAGATCCATCGAAGCCATCCACCAGCACATTCGAAATGTTTGGCGTGCCCAGGCTATAGTTTTGCAGGTACGCGGTGATGTCGCTGCTCGGGTAGCCATCCAGCTCGAAGACGGCCACCGTCTGATTAGTGCCCTGCAAGCCGGATTGCTCCAGGGAGGTCGCATCGTAGGCGCCCCTCAGGTCGGATGGGCCATAGCCGCTCTGCGTCGCCTGCGGGCTACTCTTGGCTATTGCTCAAGGAGGGCTTGGCTTTGCCTTCAGGATGGCCGCTCAGCAAATTGAGCGGGTGCAACTTCACGCTGTTATCCAGGCCGCCGATAGAGGTGATAAGCGAGGAGAGCGCCCCCGGAATGACGGGAGCATTGGCGTTGGCGTAGAAGCCGTTGGCTCCCAGCGTGTAGTTGTTGATCGTCACCTGGAAGGCCGCTTCTGCCTGGGCGACCGTCGCGCTGGCATCGATCAGCAGGCCGTTCGGCGCGACGTTTGTGATCGCCAGGCCCTGCTGCCGCAAATATGTCTCGACCTGCTGGACCTGGTCGGTCGTCGGGCCGAATTCGGCGACAAACTCCTGCGGGGTGAGAAAGTGATGATAAAGCGAGGATCGAGGATTATACAGGTCACTTAGCAGGTTTGTCAGCTCTTGCCGGTTCCGCAATTGAAGCCCAACCGAGAGGTTAAGCTGCTGTTGGGCATCTGCGGGACCTACCAGGTGGGCGCGGCTTACAAGGGGGGGGATCTGATTCGTCATGACGTACGGCAAATTCTGTCTTGCTCGCGCGATAAATACGACGCTAATGATGCTGAAGCTGAGCAAGATAAGAGTAACGCCTACAATCATCAGCTTACGCAAGAAGGTACGCTGCATATAGCACTCCACTTACTGAAATATACAAGGAACAACAGTATGACATATTTTGATAAACGGGTAGAACAGGTGAGCTTGGGGGATTTTCACTGGAACGGCAGAGCTTTCTCATCCAATTTTTACACTTTATTTACATATTTCTGCCTCTTTTCTAATGACTGTAATTTATGCTCAATAATGGAGATTAACAAATTGATCCGGCCATCTGTAGGGCCCCACGTATCGCCCAAGCCAGAGTAGGGCCCGATTTATCGCGGCCATCGCCGATTTATCGGCCAGTCCGGTGGAGGTTACAGTGTCCACATTAATTCGTCAATCTGCATGATCGGCCAGTGCGATGGATGAGATGGTGTCCACAATTATTCGTTAATCTACATTATCTGTTAGGACGCGACGAACCGCGTCCCTACGAATATCTTGGAGCGTTTATGGAAGACTACCCGTACGATGCATCTCTGGAGTGGGTGCCGCGCGAGTATCCGGTTGACGACTATCCTGCACCGCCACGGCCCGTTCCACAGTGGCAGCAGCCCCAATACTATCAGCAGTCTGGCTCCTTGCAGGCACAACAGCCCTGGCAGCAGGTGCAGCAACGGCAGCCCGGCCTGGCTGCCGCTTCAACGGCTGGTACTTCAACGAAAGGCCGCATGTCGAAGAGCGAGGCTTTGGACCTGCTCGAATCCTTGAAGAAATCTATCCTGGTTGCCGCTCTGATTGCATTTGGCGTGATCAGTGGACTGGTAGCGACTCATGTTGTCGGCAGCGCGGCGAATAATACGTCGTCCCCCTCGCCTTCCAGAATCCTGCTTTTCCCCAGCAGAATCCATCTGACAACGGTGGCTTCTTCAACCAGCAAGGCGGAGGCGGGGGTGGGTACCAGTTCGGGTCGGGCGGCTCGCAGCCATTTAGCGGCTCGCATACTTCCTGATGAGGTAGACCCACACAGGGACAAAGCCTGCCGTCTTCCTCGAATTCGAATGGCATACAAGAATAATTACCGACTTCTCTCCTCCCTGGTTGTTGGCAGGCCTGCACCGTCGCAGGCCTGCCAACAATTTTTCCCAACCAGGAATAGATCAAGGTAGAGCATTGTTTCCAAAAAAGCAGACATTGCCTGCCCATTCATGCTAAGTTGAGCAATTTCGCAACGTAGTATATAATTGACTGATACTGACTGAAGATGTTTCGTCGCGGAGGTCTGATCATCCTTTGATGCATGGATGGGCCAGCATCACTGCATATAATTCAAGAAAGGGGACAGAGCTATGGCGACAATCGTCTTCCGCGAAATTACAAAACAGTTTCGCGACACACCGGCCCCCGCCGTCAACGCGGTATCGTTCGAGGTGCCTGAAGGAAGCACCTGTATGCTCGTCGGAACCTCCGGCTCCGGGAAAACGACGCTGCTGCGTATGATCAATCGCCTGATCGAGCCCACCTCAGGCGAGATTCTCATCGATGGAAAAAATATCCTGGATGAAGATCCCATCCAGCTCCGCCGCCGCATCGGTTACGTTATCCAGCAGGTTGGCCTCTTCCCTCACCTGACTATCGCCGAAAATGTTCGCATCACCGCCGAAATCGCTGGCGGATGGTCGAAGGAGCGACTCGCTACACGAGTAGATGAATTGCTCGAACTGGTGGGGTTGCCTCCCGGTGAGTACCGCAAGCGCTACCCTCGCCAGCTTTCCGGGGGCCAGCAGCAGCGCGTGGGACTCGCGCGCGCCCTGGCGACCGATCCCTCCATTCTTCTCATGGATGAGCCCTTTGGCGCGCTTGACGCTATTACCCGCGCCCGCCTGCAGGATGAGTTGCTGCGTATACAGAGCAATGTGCGTAAGACCATTATCTTTGTCTCGCATGATATCCAGGAAGCATTCAAGCTGGGCGACCAGATCGCGGTGATGCATGATGGAAAGCTTCAGCAGCTCGGGAACGCCATCGAATTACTGGCGAAGCCCGCTAACGACTATGTACGAAAGCTGGTCGGCGCCGATAGCGTCCTGCGCCAGATCGAATACCTGCCTGTCTCTGACGCCCTGGATGGCAGACCAGAGGCCGTTTCTTCAGCGCATTGGGGGGATATTCCGCCCATCGTTTCGGATGCCTCACTCCTCTCCGCTCTGTTGAAACTCCTCGAAACCAATGCCCCGGCCCTGACCGTACAGGATAAAGAGACCCACAATCCCCTCGGTTTTATCACACTCGCCAGCATCAACCAGGAAATCGTGATGCTGCGAAGTAACGATACCACGCCCGAAGAGACGAGAATATAGATCGCGGAACACACTAAAAGGGCGCGCTATACGCCTTTGGAAGGAAGCGTATGCACTATATATTTCAAGGCTTTGCCTGGGACCTGTCAGACCCGGAAAGTATTCCGAATCTCTTGCTGGATCACCTGGAGCTGGTCGGAATCGTTATGCTCATTTCTCTCGTCATCGCCATTCCTCTGGGGATCGTGGTCGCCCGCTACCGCAGGTTCTACCTGCCGGTGATCAGCATTTCAGGCCTGTTGTACACCATCCCCAGTATTGCGGCGTTCGCGTTACTCATTCCCATTACAGGGCTGTCACCGGTAACCGCTATCATCCCGCTGGTGATTTATAACCAGCTTGTATTGATCCGTAACACAGCGACAGGCATCAATGGCATCGATCCCATGCTCTTTGAAGTCGGGCGTGCGATGGGCATGAAGCCCTACCAGCAACTCTTTCGCGTTACTCTCCCGCTGGCGCTGCCCGTTATCATCGCGGGCGTTCGCATCGCGACTGTGACAACGATAGGTATCGCTGCCCTGGCCTCGCTGGTTGGCCAACCCACGCTGGGAGACTTGATTTTCCAGAACATCGCGGTTTTCGACCCCGACGGAATTGCGGCAGGCGCTATCATGACGGCCGCCTTCGCGATTGTCGCCGATCTCCTGCTGCTGGCATTGCAGGCATTCCTGAACCGGGGTCGCGGCGCCGTCTCACTCGCATAGAAAGGAGAGATAGCACAAAATGCAATATATCAATTTTATCCTCGATCCCGCTAACGACTACCCGGGGCAGACCGTCGCATACCTCAAGCTCTGCGGCCTTGCCATCGGCGCAGCCATAGTCATAGGAGTCGTGCTGGGCGCGCTGGTCTCACGCAACGCAATCCTGGCGTTTATAGCCGTAAACCTGAGCGGCCTGGTGCGGGCTATTCCAATTATCGCCATCTTACTCTTGTTTGTCCCAACGCTGGGCATCGGTTTCTTACCCGCTATCATCTCATTGATCTTACTGGGTATCCCGCCGATCTTGCTCAATACGTATACTGGGATTCGAGGGGTCGATCCCGCCACCATCGAGGCCGCCAGGGGGATGGGAATGACGACCTGGCAGATTGCCACGCGCATTCAAGCCCCGCTTGTTACTCCGCTCGTCGCGGCGGGCATTCGCACTTCGGCGGTGCAGATTGTGGCGACAGCTACGCTGGCCGCGTTCATCGGCGCGGCAGGCTACGGCGACTACATCGTTGACGGGCTCAACGTCTTAAACTACACCGAACTCATTGTCGGTGCAGTCTCGGTAGCTATCCTGGCTATTCTCGTAGAAGTGTTCATGGGCTGGTTGCAGAGTGCCTTGACACCCGCGGGCCTGAAAGTACAGGCGCAGGCGGAGCAAGCAGCACAAGCAGTAACGGCCACCGCATGACACAGTTTCGCGCAGTATCGTATGCTGCGCGCACATTTACTTGTTGCACGAAACGTGCAAGGAGGAAGAAATGACTCTTCTCAGGCGTCCATCCGGAGCGAAGTTCTTGTTACTTCTCGCTCTCATCTCCATGCTTATCCTGTCGGCGTGTGGTTCTTCAACCACTACAGGCGGTTCTGGTACCACACCTGCGCCCACGAAAGTACCGATAATAGTGGGGAGCAAGCTCGATCTCGATGGCCATCTACTTGGTGAGATGTATGTCTTACTTCTTAAGAAGGCCGGCTACACCGTTACCTCTAAATTAGCTCTGGGGGATAACGCGACCCTGCTCTCCGCCATCAAGAGCGGCGCTGTCAGTCTCTACCCTGAGTTCACCGGGACAGCGCTGAGCATCCTGGGCGTCAAGTCGGCTTACAATCCAACCCAGGATTATAATACGGTCAAGACCGACTACGAGCAGCAATTCCACATCACCTGGCTCGATCAAGCGCCTTTGAATGACGGCTACGCGCTTTGCATGTCAAATACCGAGTCCCAGAAACTCGGCGTCACCACCCTCTCGCAATTGGCCTCTAAGGTATCGACCTTGACGCTGGCAACACAGAGCGACGGCATCCCATTCTTCGACGCGTTAAAGAGCACCTATGGATTCAGCACCAGCAGCTTCAAATCGGTGACGAAGGTGGCCTACGCCATCGGTTTCGCTGCCCTCAAAAGCGGGTCGGCCCAGGTAACCGAGTGCTACACGACGGATGGGTCGGTCACAACGCAGGGCCTCGTGTTCCTCACCGACGATAAGCACGGGTTCACGGAGTTTCACCCTGCGCCTATCGTGCGTGACGACGTGCTGACGGCTGATCCCGGCATCGCGGCTGCCCTCAATGCGATGGCGCCGAAAATGACCACGGACGTGAACGTTATGCTACAGATGCAGGTCACCGCCAAGCACGCCGCCGGCGAGCCCATCACCCAGGCGGTCCAGGAGGTCGCCCAATCCTGGCTCATGAGCGTGGGTCTGCTGTAGAGCAAATAGAAACCAGCGAAACCTGTCAGGAACGGATAGGGGAGGAGCGCGTGCGCTCCTCCCCTATCCGTTCCTGATGCAAATAGGATGCATTGTGATACAATCAGTTCAGTAGACTCAACCTCTCTGGTAGTACTCAACGAAAAATGAACATGGGTCCTAGAGCAAGACAAGGAGGTCAATCATGCTCTGGTATTGCCGCTTTGAATGGCATACGCATACCACACGTCAACAGGTTGCCCAGCGGGTGATCGAAGAGCACCAGGCTGGAAACAATCGCCGCCCAGAAATCCTCAAAGGCTGGTATAACTTAGCTGGTGGAGGAGCAGGTTTCTTACTAGTTGAGACCAATGATCCCCGCGAATTGACCGCGCTTCTGCAGCCGTTCATGGATTTGGTCAAGTGGGACGTTCACGCAGTCTACAGTCTAGATTACGACCAGGAGATTCAAAGGCTACAGCAAGTGGTTCAACAGAAGCGCTAGCATCTCCAGCGGCCGAAATTTCAGGTACTGGATTGGGAAGACGAAACGCTAACCAGCGCCGCCTCCATCGAACGCGCGTCATGTCCGCGCAGGTGCTCGCGTATCGCCAGCGCCGCTGCCGCGCCCTCACCGGCAGCGCTCACAAGCTGTTTCGTACTCCCCTCGCGCACATCGCCGGCTGCGAAGATTCCCTCGGTGCTCGTCTGGAAGTCGATGCCGGTCATGATAAAGCCCTGAGCGTCGAGCCTGGCAATATCCTTGAACTTTCTGCTGTTCGGCGATAAGCCGATGAAGAGGAAGACCCCTGGCACGTGAAGTTCCTGAACCTCGCCGCTCTGCGTGTTTTTGATTACAAGCGTTGTCAGGTGGTTGTTTTCCCCCTTGAACTCTACCACCTCTGTATTGAGACGCACCTCTATCTGTGGCGAGGTCATAGCCTTATCCACAGCGATTTTGTTGGCGCTCAATTGGGAGCCGCGCGCCAGGATAGTTACTTTCGGGCTGAAGCGCGTCAGAAAGGCAGCCTCCTCAACCGCGCTGTTGCCCCCGCCGATGACGGCAACCTCGCGGCCTTTGTAGAATGGACCATCGCACGTCGCGCAGAAATGTACCCCCGCTCCTATATACTCATTCTCCCCGGGCGCTCCCAGCCGCTTATAAGTTGAACCTGTGGCAATCAAAACGGCGTTGCTCCGGTACCTGTGACCCGCATCGGTCTCGACGAAGTGGGCATCGTCATCATTGCCGACTTTCACAACATTCTGCGCGGATAGCAGCTCGACCCCATACCTCTTCGCCTGCTCGATGATTCGCTCGGCAAACTCGGCGCCCGTGACGCCTTCAGGAAAACCGGGATAGTTATCGAGCCGCTCGGTAATGCCGGCCTGTCCTCCCAGGCCGCTTCGCTCTATAACCAGTACATCATAGCCATCACGCGCCGCGTAAATTGCTGCCGTCAACGCCGTGGGACCACCCCCAACAGTGATGAGGTCGTAGAACTCACATTTGGCCCTGGTTTCCAGCCCAAGCCTGGCTGCGATCTCAGCATTCGATGGCTCGACAAGTACCGACCCGTCCTCAAAAACTATTGTCGGAATATTAAGCCCGCCATTCTGAAGTTCTCGCACAACAGATTGGCCCTCCAGGTTTTCTTCGATGTTGATGAAGTCGTAATGGACGCGCTGTTCCCCCAAAAACTTTTTGCTGCGCTTGCAGTCGCTGCACCACTCGGTACCGTACACTTTGATATTGGTATGTGACATCATTCGCTCCTTGTTAAGACATTCGCGCTTTTTCTGATATAGTACCACCGCACAGAAAAATGTTACTTCCAGTTTGAAAACCATGCACACTAACGAAAATATCGCAATTGCAAAAGACTTGCAATAAGCCTCTTTTTTCCTTATACTTTAAAGAGTAAGTGGCGTAGCGTCATAATTTTGCATGGATGGCATGGTTCCCGAGGGCGACCGCAAGGGTGCGCCCCTACCATGACTACATGGCGAAAACGCTCATCATCGGTAGTCGGGTTATGGTAGGGGCGCACCCTTGCGGTCGCCCTTCGAAAACCCCCAACTTGTTCGATGGCATACTCAGGAGGTTCCATGAGCAGCAACTTCAGCATTTCAGCGTTGAAGCACGTATTTAACGATAGTTCCCGCGATATTCGCCGCAAGGTGATTGGTATTTACGCTCTTCTGATCGCCTTCAATCTTATCGCCTGGGTTCTCGCGTTTCTCGGCTTCTCCGTGCGATATCCCGCCCTGCTTGGCGTTGCGCTGCTGGCCTATACCTTCGGACTGCGCCACTCGGTTGACGCCGACCATATCTCGGCCATCGACAATGTCACGCGCAAACTGATGCAGGAGAACAAGCGGCCCGTAGCCGTAGGTTTCTTCTTCTCGCTTGGCCACTCCACCATCGTTGTTACCCTAACCATCGCCATTGCCCTGGCAGCTACCTTCGTCGGCAGCGCCATTCCGGCCCTGAAAAATGCGGGCGGGCTTATCGGCACCTCGGTCTCAGCCGCATTTCTGTATCTCATCGCCATCATCAACTTACTGGTGCTGTGGGAAATCTTCCAGGCCTTCCGCAAAGTCAAGCGCGGAGAGGAATACAACGACCAGACCATCGATGAATTCCTGAACCAGCGCGGGCTGATGGGCCGCTTCTTCCGACCGCTGCTGCGCGTCGTCGACAAAAGCTGGAAGATGTACCCCGTCGGCGTGCTCTTCGGCCTGGGATTTGATACTGCGACAGAAGTGGGATTGCTCGGCATCGCCGCAGCACAGGCCGGCAAAGGCTTGCCGATCTTCTACATCCTCATCTTCCCACTGCTCTTCACGGCAGGCATGTGCCTGCTGGACACAACCGACGGCATCCTGATGCTCGGCGCCTACGGCTGGGCCTTCCTCAAGCCCATTCGCAAGCTTTACTACAACCTGAACATCACCCTGATCTCCGTACTCGTCGCGCTCGTGGTTGGAACCATCGAAGTGTTCAGCATTATCGCCATCGAATTCAACCTGAGCGGCGGCCTCTGGGATCACCTGTCGAACCTCGATTTCGGCGTGCTCGGCATCATCATTATCGGCATCTTCATCATAAGCTGGCTCGCCTCCACCATCATCTACAAAGTCAGAAAATACGACGACATCGAGGTAACAATCGCCCCCCCTCCCAATCCCAGGCCCAGAGTAACCGCCGAACTGTCAGAAGTAAGGTAAGAAGAAGCTATTTTTTCTTTTCCGCTTCCTCGTTCTTTGCCTCGACGATGGGGTATAATGCTCAGAAATGATCCTTGTGGCTCGCGATCTGCGGGCCCCGGTGGATTGTGTGTTTCCAGGTTGGAGGAGGTCTCCTGTGGTTGATTTTCCGCCCCTCTTGACACTCGACACCTACCCGCACAACCTGCCCATTCAGCCCACGCCGCTCATTGGGCGCGAGCGGGAAATCGCTGTAGTGCAGCAACTCCTGCTGCGCGAAGACGTGCGTCTGCTGACCCTGACCGGACCCGGCGGTAGTGGCAAAACGCGCCTGGGCCTGCACGCAGCCGCCGGACTCAGTAACCACTTCATCGATGGCATCTTCTTCGTGGACCTGGCTCCCATCAGTGATGCCGAACTGGTCGTGCCGACAATCGCCCAGACGCTGGGTGTGAAAGAGAGCCCCACACGGCCGATGCTGGAGCAACTGCAGGCCTACCTGCAGGAGAAGCTGCTGTTACTCGTGCTCGACAACTTCGAGCAGGTGGTGAGCGCCGCGCCCAGACTTTCGGACCTCCTGGCACGCTGCTCACACCTCAAGCTATTGGTTACCAGCCGTACGCTGCTCCACCTCGCGGCTGAGTATGAGTTTGCCGTCCCGCCGCTCTCGCTGCCCGATCTCAACCACTTGACCGACCTCGTGACGCTGTCGCAGAATGAGGCGGTGGCACTCTTCATTGCACGCGCCCAGGCGCTCAAGCCCGATTTCCAGGTGAGTAATGCCAGCGCCCCTGCCGTCGCCGAGATCTGTACCCGCCTGGATGGCTTGCCACTGGCGATTGAACTGGCCGCGACCCGCATCAAACTGCTGCCTCCACCCGCGCTGCTCGCTCGGCTGGACCGGCGCCTTGCCGTGTTGACGAGCGGTGTACGCGACGCACCCGCGCGCCAGCAGACGCTGCGCAGGACCATCGACTGGAGCTATCAGTTGCTCGACGCCGGTGAGCAGCGCCTCTTCCGGCGGCTCTCTGTCTTTGCCGGTGGCTGCACCCTCCAGGCCCTCGAGGAGATCAGCGCTGCTCTCGATACCCAGACTCCCACCGTCTCGGCGTTGGATGGAGTGGCTTCCCTCATCGACAAGAGCCTGCTGCGGCAGATCGAGCAGGAAGCAGCAGAGCCGCGTCTCGTGATGCTGGAGACCATCCGTGAATATGGGCAAGAGGCGCTCGAGGCCTCTGGAGAGGCGGAAGCCACACATCAGGCTCATGCGGCCTACTACCAGGCGCTGGCGGAAGCAGCAAAACAGACATGGAACGGCCCACAGCAGGCAATGTGGTTTACGCGGCTGGAGCAGGAGCATGACAACCTGCGAGCAGCCATGAACTGGTTGCTTGAGCAGAGAGAAGCGGAGTTGGCCCTACAGATGGGGACAGCTCTGTGGTGGTTCTGGTATGCGCAGGAACACCTGCATGAGGGGTGGAACGTGCTGGAGCGAGCCCTGGAGAAATCCGAGCGAGTGGCAACGCCACCGCGCGCCAGAGCCCTGTGGGCTACTGGAAGCCTGGCCGCTTCCCTGGGCCACGTCGAGCGCGGAGAAGTACTGTGTCAGGAGAGCCTGGCGCTGTCCCGAGAGATCGGTGACACACAAGGGATGGGCAATGCCACCTTTCATCTGGCCCACATCGCTTTCGCGCGCTGGGATCTGGCAGCGGCGCAAAGCTATTTGAGGAGAGCCTGGTGTACCTCGCTGAGATCGGCGACAAGACCCTCACCGCCTGGGCGCTGGGTGCCCTGGCCCTGGTGGTCCTCTATCAGGGTGAGTATGCCAGGGTCCACCCCCTGGCAGAGCAAGCGAGAGCAATCTGCAGGGAAATAGGCGACACCACCGGGGTGACGATGTCGCTCATGACCCTGACACGTGTGGTGTATTGGCAGGGCGATCTCGTGCGAGCCCACAGCTTAGCAGAGGAGGCTCTCGCGAGAGCTTCGGAAACGGGCAGCACGAGTGCCGAAGCTCTTGCGCTCGCTCTCCACGGGGAGATTGCCCTCGCTCGAGGGGAGACGACGACCGCTCGCCGGCTGATTGAAAAAAGCCACGCACTCTGGCAGAAGGCCGGGAATCAGGGAATGCTCGCCTCGACGCGCGCTCTTCTCGCAAGGGTCATCGCCGCGGAGGGGAACCATGCAGCAGCACGCACGATGTATGAAGAGAGCCTGCTGCTAGGTCTGGCCATCGTGGATATTGCTCCCACGCTCGAAGGTCTGGCCGTTGTGGTCGCGCGGCAGGGTGAGACGACATGGGCAGTCCGGCTCCTGGCCGCGGCCGCCGCCCTGCGCGATTCGCTCGGCACGCCCCTGCCACCCGTCTCCCGTGCCGGCTACGAGCGCTCCCTCGCTGCCGCACGCGCCCAAATGGGTGAGCAAGCCTTTGCGCTGGCGTGGGCCGAGGGACATAGCATGACCTGGGAGCAAGCCCTGTCAGCTCGAGGACCGCTGACGATCCCTTCAGAGATCCGCCCAACTCCGCCGGCGAAAACGCCACCCACCGCGCCTTCCGGGCTGACGGCGCGCGAAATGGAGGTGTTGCGCCTGCTGGCGCAGGGCCTGACCGACGCCCAGATTGCCGGGCAACTCGTCATCAGTCCGCGCACTGTCAACACCCACCTGAAGGCGATCTATGGGAAAATCCAGGTCTCCTCGCGTAGTGCTGCCACACGCTATGCGCTCGACCGGCACCTGGTCTAACCCGCCATTCCTCACCATCCGTACAGCCTGAGCATCGTCTACCTGATTCCAGGTAGAACCCCTTGCCCTCATTCGCCTGTTGGAAGCTGAAGATACGTAGCCATAACACCTTGTTCAAGGGATGTGTTCCGGTCCGTTCTCACGTATACTCTCACTAAAGCAATGGTTGCGCGGGCTCTCTCGTCGAGAATCCTGATGGACATCGCGCACTGGCACATTGCAAGCACCATCATATCGACAAAAGAAAGAAGGAGAACACCATGAGAAAAATCATTGTTTCCGAGTATGTGACGCTGGACGGCGTTATAGAAGATCCCGGCGGCGCCGAAGGCTTTAAATACGGCGGTTGGAGCTTTGGATTTGGGGGAGCGGAACAGCAGCAGTATAAATTCGAGGAACTCTTCGCCTGCGATGCGCTTCTGCTGGGCCGCCGCACCTATGAAGGCTTTGCTGCCGCCTGGCCAAATATGCCTGGAACCGGGGCCTATGGTGAGAGGATGAACACCCTGCCCAAATACGTTGCTTCGACAACCCTCTCTGAAGTGACATGGAACGCCACCCTGATCAAGGGCGACCTGGCGGAAGAAGTGTCCAGAATCAAGCAGGAAGCTGGTCAGGATGTACTGATTTTCGGCAGTGGCGAACTGGTCCGCACACTTCACGAGCGCGACCTCATCGATGAATATCGCCTCATGATCTTTCCGGTGGTTCTGGGCAGCGGGAAACGTCTGTTCCAGGGAGGGAACGAGAAGAAAGTGCTCAAACTGGTCGAGACCAGGACATTGGGTTCAGGTGTCGTGCTGCTCACCTACCAGCCTGATAAACCATAACCGGGGCCACGCATCGCTTCCAGTCATTTCATCCGCTACTATCATGAAAGAGTATAAATAGACATGACAACACAGAATCATCCCAGCACGCCCGTCGAGAGTGGCTATGTTCCCGTGAACGGTCTGGAGATGTACTACGAAATCCACGGAAGCGGTCGGCCGCTGGTGCTGCTGCACGGCAATCTCTCGACTATTGGCACCTCGTTCGGCAAGGTGTTGCCGAAGCTTTCCTCGACGCGGCGGATTATCGCGGTCGAGCAGCAGGGACATGGGCATACAGCCGACATTGATCGTCCCTTCAGTATCGAGCAGTGGGCGGAGGATACCACCGCTCTCCTGCGCCATCTCAACATCGAGCAGGCCGACTTCTTCGGCTATAGTTCGGGGGGCGCCGTTGCCCTGGAGATCGCTCTTCGCTTTCCCGCCATGGTGCGCAAACTCGTCTGGGCAGGGGGAACGAGCTATAGACGCGACGGCCTCTACCCCGAACTCCTGTCGGCAGGCGAGGCCATGCAACCCGAAGACCTGGATGGCTCCCCGTTCCAGCAGGAATACGCCAGCATCGCGCCACACCCGGAGCATTGGCACCGGCTGGTCGCGAAGATAGCGCATCTCGACCGCACGACCCTCAGGCTGGTCACGCGAGGCCATTCAATCGGTCAAAGCGCCCACCCTGCTCATCATTGGCGACTCCGATATCGTGCGCCCGGAGCACGTGGTCGAGATGTTTCGCCTGCTCGGCGGCGGCGTGGTCGGCGATCTCGTCGGCCTGCCGCGTTCCCAGCTTGCCATACTCCCCGGCACGACGCATGTGACACTCGTCGACCGCGCCGATTGGCTGGCCTCGATGATCAACGCATTTCTCGACGCACCCATGCCGTCCACTACATAATAGTCACAGAGCCCCAACCTGCGCGAGCAGGCGGTCAATATCCGCTTGCAAACGTGCCGGATGCGGGCCGACCAGGCGCCCAACCGGCCGGCCATTAGCGAAGAGCACCAGCGTGGGCATGCCCTGGACGCCCACTCGCACCGGCGTCTGCAGGTTCTCATCGGTATCCATGCGCGCAAAACGCAGCCTGCCGGCATAGCCCCGGCTCAGTCTCTCGAAAACGGGAGCCAGCGCGCGGCACGGCGGGCACCACGCGGCCGTGAAATCGACGATCACCGGCAGCGGCGCACGCACAACCTGCTCAACAAAATCCTGGTCGGTAACAGTCACGACCATATCATTTCCATCCATAGCTTATACGCAATCCTTTCCATATCTATACAACCCACCCCCTGCGTTGTATGTAAACAAAAGTAGGGGCCGGTTCACCGCGCCCACCGCCGATTTATCGGCCAGTCCATTGACTTTTTCACACACCCCCCCAACGCTTCTCCCTCTAGCCGATCCGCATATTATAGGCTACAATGGAAGTGTACTTCTTCAAGTGCACTTGAAGTCAAGCCTTTTCAAGGATACTTTTATGGAAGAACTGACGATCAGCGAAGTAGCAAAGCGTGCCGGCATGCGTGCCTCGGCTATTCGGTATTATGAGAGCGTCCGGCTCCTGCCGCCGCCCCAGCGCAGCTCTGGTCGGCGGCGCTACACCCCCGATGTCTTGCGCCGGCTCTCATTTATTCAGGTCGCCCAGGCGGCCGGCCTGACCATTGCGGAAATTCAAACCCTCATCAACGAACTGGATGACGACACTCCCCTCTCTGAGCGCTGGCACACCCTCGCCCGCCAGAAACTGGCCCAGGTGGATGCATTGATGCGCAAGATACAGGGAATGAAGCTGATTCTGGCGCAAGGCCTGAATTGTCGTTGCACCAATCTAGACGAATGTATCGATTGCATCATTAGCGCCGAAGCCAGCCGTTAAGTCCGCCGCGAGACCATAATTCGCGCAGCGAAGGGATGACAGCCCTTATCTCCACATGTCTGTAGAGAGGCGACGTTACTTGCAAATTGCAAGTAAATATGCTATACTATTCTCATATCGAGAAGGGAAATCGGAAAAAGTGAAGAGGTTGAGTCTATGAAGCATACGCAGCAAAGGCGCTCGGACTGCCCGATCAACTTTGCCCTGGAGACGTTTGGCGATTCATGGTCGCTGTTGATCATCCGTGATATCGTCTACTTTGGGAAGAAGACCTACGGGGAATTTTTAGCATCAGAAGAGGGGATGGCGACCAATATCCTCGCCAGCCGTCTCGCTCAGCTCGAACAACAGGGCATTCTGGTGAAAAAGCCCTCTGAGAAAGATAAGCGCAAAGAGGAGTATGTCCTGACGGAAAAAGGGCTCGATCTCATCCCCGTCCTGGTGGAGATGGCGAACTGGAGCGCCGAGTACGATCCAGGCACCGCTGCCCCGGCCGCCTGGATTGCCCTGATGAAGGCTGACCGAGAGAAGATGATCCAACTCATGCGGGAAACGGTGCAAAGCGGCGGCGCTGTGTTTGTCGGCGAGAGGAGTCTGGTGGGTCAACTGCTCTTGCATCATTAGCGCCGAAACCAGCCGTTAAGGCACTTGACGAAAGGAATGTCTCCCATGCGTCTTGCGGTGATTTCCGACATTCACGGCGAATGTTTCACGCTCGATCAGGTGCTTCAAGATATCCGGCGCCAGGGCATTGAGCAGATCGTCTGCCTGGGCGATGCACTACAAGGCGGATCACAGCCGGCTGAGACCCTGGCACGGCTGCGCGAGCTGAACTGCCCGGTCGTGATGGGCAACGCCGATGCCTGGCTGCTCACGGGCCAGGACACCTCTGCGGCGGAAGAGACGAGCGAGCAACAGCGCGAAGTGCGAGCCTGGTCGCTCGCCCAACTCTCGCAAAGCGACCTTGCCTTTGTCCAGCAATTTCACCCCACTATCGAGATCCCGTTGGAAGCCGGGAAGACCCTGCTCTGTTTTCATGGCTCGCCGCGTTCCTTCGACGAGATCATTCTCCCCGATACACCAGATGACGTTGTCCGGCAATTCCTGGCTGGCTACGAGGCCACGCTCTTCACTGGTGGGCATACTCACACCCAGCAGATACGCCGCCTGGGTAACTCCTGGTACTTCAATCCGGGCAGCGTGAGCCTGGCCTATAACTGGGAGCTCTCCGACCTCGCGCGTGGGCGCATGCGTATCGACCCCTGGGCCGATTACGCCATCGTCACCTCGGAAGACGCCCGTCTGGGCATCACCTTCCGTCACGTCCCATTTGATGTCGACGAACTGGCCCGCATTATCCGCGCCAGCGGCCGGCCCTATGCCGAAGAGGCCATCTCCCTCTATCTACGGAACCCGTAGGGCCCGTTGATGCTGTTTGGATATGCGGCTCACCCATCTACCGAAGAGTTCGTGGGTGAGCGCATTGGGGTTTTCCAAGCGTGAAGTACAGGCCTCGGGTAGTGGTCACCATGAGAATGATACAGGTAAACTATCTCCCTTCCTGGTTATACCTCTTGTTGTTCGCGCCAGTTTCTAAGAACTTACTCAACCTCAAAACTCTTCAAGAAGTCATCCAATTGATTCAGCAATCGGTGAGAATTAACCAGACGAGATAATTCCTCCCTTGTTTCCCTTGCTAACTGAAGAGCCTTGTCTCTCTCACCTTTCGCCCTTGCAACACACTGCCAGCCCATACTTATCATACATTGCTTCGAAAGTAACGCCATATTGCTCAATGCCTAATAGGGCCTTCGTTGAACTCAGCTTCTGCATGTTTTAGATCTCCAATAGCTAGGTATGCGAAGCCTATACGATAATGTATCTCGGTATCTAACCCTTCACTGCGATATTCCTGGCTAAGAAGTTTTGCTCTCTCATACAGTCTGATAGCTTCCTGATTCTCATTCTTCTCCTCTGCAATATTGCCTGCTATGGTATAGGCTCTATGTTGTATCACCGGTTTACACTTAGTCGGATCGACCTGGCTCATAAACGCGATAGCTTTTTCTACATCTCCTTGCTCGAGAAACAACCTTGCAAGGAAGGTATTCGCCAAAGCGATGAGGTTGATAGCTTCAGGTTTGCCGTTGTCGATGTTCTCAGCGATGCGTCGGCCAGTCATAATTTCCTGTTCTGCATCGCTGAAGCGGCACTCTTCTATGAGAGTCCATCCAAGGCCATCAATGCGAAACAGTGCCTCATCTTCCTTCTGTCCTAGTCTGTTAGCTGCAATTGTAGCCTGCTGAACATAGTAAATGCGTTCTACATACTTTATCCGTCTGCCCATGTAATGGACAAGGAGCATCATCAGTTCGACTAGAAGTTGATCTTGTCCATGCTGATCTAGCCAGGCTAGCACCTGCTGAAAGTTGCTCCACTCTTGATCGATGAACTTGAGCACGTCATAGCTCGTGAGTGTGTTCCAATAGCGTCCCTGGGGCTTCTCTCGCACCAGGCTTCGAGTCGCATAATCCACGTAGTAGTTACTCCAGCGCTAGTCTCGCTTGCTCTTCAAACTCCGGTACCTCGCGCAACTTAGCACTGGCGAAGGCCCGTGTGAGTGGATGGATACTGTAGTGCTGGCTAGACGTTACCCATTCTTTGTTGATGTCTAAGAGTGCGAGATCTACCAACTGCTCCAGCGCGGAGTCCAGGTGATACCCTGCCAATCCAGATGCGGCTGCGAGTGCTTCTTTGCTCGCTGAATTCACAAAGAATGAGGAAACCATCAGGATTTGTTGAGCATCCCTGCTGATGATCTTCGTTCCAGAAGTGGGCAAACAAATCATCAAACAGCCCTTCAACAGTCTTGCTAGCCGCGTACAGATGCTCTACCACTTCATCCAGGCTCAATCTGCCTCGCTTGATATAACCCAGGGCCATCTCGATAGCTTTAGGATTGCCCTCGGTGACTTGTAGCAGGGGCTGTAATACTTCTTCTGCGGCGTTCTCGACCGGCTGCAATCCCAATCGTCGCGCATTCTTGCGGATAAGTGCTAGCGCCTCAGCTCCCTCTAAGTCCTCCCAGATGAATGTCCCATGCTCTGCGTAGTTGGCCGTAGCGCGTCGTGATAAGCGCTTTGCTCGGCTCTGGTACAAGCTGTATCCAGGCCACGAGTTCCTGGGTCCTCTATGGTCTCAAAGTTGTCTACCATAATCGAGGGTGCGGCAGTTTCGTAGTAACTGGTCTATCTCGGTTGGTTTTTGCTCAGGTGGCATTTGGGTGATGGCAGGATAGTCTAGCACCCGGGCCGTGGTATCAAGCACCTCATTCAACCACTGCTTCTTTTCTGGTTGGTCCTTTGCCGAAACCCAGACTACCGCCTCAAATGGTGGATCGAGGGCTGCTTGAGGTCCCTGGCAGACAGGAGCGCGCTGTCTCGATCGCTAAGGTTGTTTTTCCAATACCAGCCATCCCTTCGATGGAGATGAGCGGCCAGCGGGAACCTAGACCCTCCAGCACCCGTGTAACATCTCTCTCTCGACCTAAAAATTCACCGTAGCGTGGTGGCAAGTTGTAATACACCTTCGGTCGGGCCTGGGTAGTAGACTGATCAGCGGGTGCGGCTAGCAGGTAATGGCGTTTGAGAGAGGCTTTCTAAGAGCGCGGACATCCATTGCCGCTGATCTCGTTCTAGTTCTTGCAAGGTAGCTACCATTTGACGTGCCTGCTCAAGCGAGATTTTGTGGAGCTGTACTTGATAGATCGGGGCAAGTTGTGGAATAGTGGTCACTTCATCTCCTAAGCACTGCAAGAAGTAACCCAACGCTTGATTGACTCTTTCAGGATCTATTGTAGGTACGACATCGGCAAAGGAATGGAAAAGGGTAATCACGTTCTGGCTCAAGATAAGAAGATGGTCTGGTAACAACCTCTATTAATGCGTTTTGCACACGAGGTAAATCCCAGAAGCGTGTATGTGTTAAGGCTTCAATAAGCGCCTTATCACTGATACTCGGTAGTGAACCGCTGAAGAGCACGCCCTAAAGCCTCGTCAAAAGCGTCCCGAAATTCGGCATCCGAGCGAAAGGAGTTAATCAGTTTGCGCCAGCGATTATCTGAAGAAGCTGTCTGCTAGAGTGTCCACGATGTGGTCTCTAATATTATTTCTAACGTGAGGCGGAATGAGATTGATAAATTTGTCCAGCATATCTTAACTCCTATCGCCACAAGAACACACTTTACATCATACTTATGAATACGTACAATCAGTTTTAGAGTTAAATTGTGTTTCATTCAGGCAGAGCTGCATTTTTCCAGTGTCTTGCATCAGTGATCTGATCCATGCCTCAGGTAGTAGTTCACATGAGCTTGATGGCCCGTTTGTTCACGGTTGTAGCGATGGAGAAAGAGATTCAGGCACGCAATGTGCATAAGCAGTGATTTCGAGAAAGAAAGCGTTTTACGCACAAAACGAGCCAGTCGTTGCCGCAGCGTGTTATTCCAACGCTCCACATGAGCGGTTTCTCCGCGTTTCCTTTCCCACAGCGGTGTGCTGCTCTTCTGGAATGATCGCCTGATAGGCCTTCCAAAAATCCGTGAAGCAGTGCCCGCCACGATAGGCTGGTGGAATGGCCTCCCACAAGCGACGACACGTCTGTTCGCTTCGATCTCCTACTGCATAAGCAACCACTTGACGCGTCTTGCGGCACAGAGCGATCCAGATCCAGGCTTGATTCGTCTTCTTGAGTACAAACGACCACAGTTCATCCAATTCCAGTACGGTCGCATCCGCATCGTTGACATCAGGCTCGATCAACGTTTCGCTCAACGCTGGCAGCTTGGCGGCTTTTTTTATCTAGGCGATCACGGTATGGCGTGAGACCCCAAAGGTGCGCTCGAGCCCACGCAAACTGCTGCGCTCTTCATACGCTCGCAGAATCTCTTCTCTGCGTTCCTCCGGATAGGCATGGGGTGTTGGATATTCCCGGCTTTGCCTCTGGCACGTTCGGCAGAGATATTTCTGCTTGCCGTTGGGAGCACGACCATTGCGCACCAGCGCATCACTGCCGCAGTGGGGACAATGAAACGTCATCATTATCATGTGACCTTCCATCCTCTCAAATGATTCCTGCTCTTACTCTATCATATCATTCCCTTTTTGCCACTACCCAAGCCTCGTTGTGCTCGCCCGTGAGGACCTTTCGGATGCGCCAACCCTCTTGATAGGCGAGCTCTCCCCATTTTTGCCACACCCCCGCAAATCAGGATTGATTTTCACTGCTTTCTGTGAAACAATGGCAGAAAATTGGTCACTATCAGTACACAGGAGACACACATATGTCGGAACCCGTAAGACCTGCCGATAAAGCTGCGTTGCTTGCCAACATCCAAGCTGGCTACGATCAGCTTGAAGCCTTGCTGGCTTCTTTGAGCGCGGAGCAGATGACGACCCCAGGCGTCAATGGCTCCTGGTCCGTCAAGGACAACCTGGCCCACCTGACCGCCTGGCAGAACTACCAGGCAGCGAGGCAAGAGGGGACATTGGACGGAGCAGAGCCGCCAGATCCAGCACCGGGGCTACAGACGGAGGATGAAATCAACGAATACTTCTACCAACTACACAAAGACCGCCCTTTGGCGGAAGTCCTCGCGGATTTTCGCGTCTCGTATCAGCGGGTGCTGGCCGCCACCCAGGCGCTCAGTTGGGAAGCCTTGAACGAGCCATTTCCATGGGACGACAACAATGTGCCTGTGGGGGCCTATACCATGGGGAACACCTATGGACACTATGAAGTGCATCGCGAGATGATTCAGCGCTGGCTGGAGTCGCAAGCATGAGCAAGCCTCACTCGTCGGTTGTTTGACAATTCCACCGTCCGCCCTCGTTCCCACAAGAGTCATGATGGTGTCATTTCCGAAATCAGAAACGACACCTCAGAGAAACAGAGAGCGGGGAGAAAACCCATGAGGGAATTCAAAGGAACATCGATGGATGACATTCAGAAGCAGCAGGCAATCACTCTCGCCGATGAATTTTTGCACGACCTGGTCCAAGAACTCGATCACCCGGATATCGTCGGGATAATGCTGGGGGGCAGCTACGCGCGTGGAACAGCCACCGAGTTTAGCGATGTCGATCTGGCCTGTTTCTGGCGCGAAGGCGTGAAGCCGCCCCTCAAGCGCTTCCTGTATCGACAGAACAGGCTGATCAGCATCAAAATGACCTCGGTGACGGAGATTCGCCAGATGCTGAAACACCCCCAATCCGCCATGCTCTTCGTCAGCGGCACCCACCGGCTCTTGTTGGACAAAGATGGCTCCGTGGCCCGTTTACTGGCGGAGATCGAGGCGTTTCGTTGGGAGGACCTCCAGGAAGAGGTGAATGCGCAGGTCAGTTTGTGGATGATGCTGATGGCTGAGGATGTCCAGAAGGTACTGCGCGAGTTTCAGCAGGAGAACCCTCCAGGATTGGCCCTGGTGATCACCCATCTGGTCGCGGAACTGACGCTGCTGACCGCCCTGCATCACCGCACCTTAATCACCGGCGACAGCACCTATTACCGGCAGGTACAGGAGGCGGCCGGTCTCGACTCGGCCTGGACCCGTGCTCATCGCATCGCCACAGGTCTGGAGGCTGGCCCCCAGGGCATTGCTCCGCTCAGAGCGCGTGGCATCGCCGTGCTCCATCTATATCGCGAGACGCTCGTGTTCGCCCGTCCATTGATGCAGTCCCGAGCATCTAGCCATTGCCGAGCAGGTCTTGCGGGTGGTCCAGTCGTCAGCGGAACGGCTTCCCTTCACCGAAGAGGAACAACGCTGGCTCAAGAACGGTATGTAAATGGCATGTGGGGAAACGCCTGTCAACCAATCATTTTCCCGACACACATTTGTGGAATTGGTTGCGTAACCCGCTAACGTATCCTTTGTTAAGGGATGAAATTGCTCTCTTTAGAGCATAAATTTATTTGAACAAACCAGCACAAAGGAGCTACGCCTTGTCTAACCGTTTTCTATTTGGACGCCCACGACTTATGGTTATCGTCCTCACCTTAGCTGTCCTTGTACCTATGGCTCTGCAAGGGACCATCGAATGGGCGGCCGCCCATCAGGCCAGTGGTCCTGCTTACCAGCAGACCAATCTGGTTTCGGACACCGCTGGTATGGCCGCCTTTACCGATACGCATCTGATCAACCCCTGGGGTATTTCAGAAAGCTCCTCTGGTCCCTTCTGGGTCTCCGATAATGGCACGGGCTTCTCGACGCTGTACAACAGTCAGGGTCAGCCGCAGTCCCTCATCGTCACCATCCCGTCGGCTGCCGGTTCCGGACATGGGACTCCGACCGGCACGGTCTTCAACAGCACGAGCGGCTTTGTGATTAAGCAGGGGAGCAAGTCTGGGCCGGCCCAGTTCCTTTTTGATTCGCTGGATGGCACCATCTCCGGCTGGAATACGAACGTCAGCCCTACCAGCGCTATCGTGGCAGTGAATAACTCGGCTTCAGCCGTCTATACCGGCCTGACTCTGGCAAGTAACAGCTCGGGCACCTTCCTCTACGCGGCCAATTCTCTGATCAGCAGCCAGCATCCGAATGGGACCATCGACGTATTCAGCCAGAATTTTGCTCCCACCCAGCTTCAAGGTTCCTTTACCGATCCAAACCTTCCAGCCGGGTATTCTCCCTACAACATCCGGAAAGTCGGGGGCATGCTTCTGGTCACTTATTCGCCTGCGAGCGCGCCGCCGAAGCTAGGACAAGGGTTTGTGGATGTCTACGACAGCAATGGGAATTTTATTCGGCGTCTCATTTCGAATGGCAAACTGGATGCGCCATGGGGGCTGGCCCTTGCGCCGAGCAGTTTTGGTCAGTTCAGCAGTGCCTTGCTCGTCGGCAACGTAGGCAATGGGTTAATCAATGCATTCAGTTCTAGTTCCGGTGCCTTCCTGGGTACGCTCAAAAACACGGCTGGTCAACCGATTCAGAATAGCGGGCTGTGGACCTTGACCTTCGGTAATGGCGGCATGGGTGGGAATCTGAACACGCTGTATTTCGCCGCGGGCATCGGTGGTTACCAGCACGGGCTCTTTGGCGCGATAACGCCTGTCTCTTAAGGCTGAAGCAGTCAGGGCTCTTCCTCACAGTGCGATAGGTGGACTATTCAACGTGAGTTCTGGATAAGCAGACCTCACTCCGATGAGTAAGAATAGGAGCAAGCATTTCCAAATCAGGGCTCATGCTACTCGGTTTGGAAATGCTCTGAAAAAACGCTCTCATTAGAGATCAGGTGCCTCTAAATGGTGTGTTCCCAGCGTGAAAGAGACCTCGCCGGCGCTATGCCAGCCTGCAAGACCCTCCTTGCATGATGATGAAATACTTCGAGAAAGTCTGGCCGACCTGTTCCAGGAAGAGATTCATCATGGCAGTCGAAGCTTCTGGTAAAACCAGCGAAATCATCTGCCCTTGGGTGGGAGCTACAGCAGCATAGGCATACATATATTCTCGGACCACCTGCGCTGGGGCATGTGGACGCATACCCGGAGGTGCCCAGCACCGTTTGGCACGGCTGATGCGGCCAAAACAGCCTTCATCTTGAGCCATGATCAGGACCGGACGTTCATCTTCGACTGGCCGGGTTGCGACGACCGCCTGAGCCTGGGCTTCAAAGTTTTTTTAAACTGTTCCTGCTCTTGCAGGTCTGCTTGGGGATGTCTGGGGCGTGGTGCTTGACCCTCTCTCTTGCCACACCTGCTGAAGAGGCTTGTAACTGAGCAGCACAATCCCCTCCTGCTCGATGATCTCGCGAGCTTGCCGCGAGATCAGAAAGTCAAAGTCCGCTTGGCGCACCTGCCAGCTCTCAGGCTCTAGCGCTTGTAACTCAGCATTGCCGAGACCTGGATGGACTGCCCACTCGCTGAGCCCAACCGGTAGGTCGCGCAATAGCTGAGCATAGTGTGCTGATTTCTCGATGCTCGAAAGAGCATAGCTATCCAGCAGGTCGTAGTCGTTGGTGGGCAAGCCCTGACGCTGCACCGTTTCGATCACGGGTCGATCATGGACCCGCAGAGCCAGGCCGTATTCTTTCGCCAGCCCAACGGTCAGCTCGAAAATATCCGCCCGGCCACCATTCTGCAAGCAATGCCAATCCAGATGGGTCGGCGAAAGCCCAGCCGCCAGCACGGCCTCAATCTGCATCCGAAATTCCACTTCCAGGTCAGAGAGCTTTGCCTGAGTCAGAAATTCGGGGATGTGTTCTACCTGGTAGAAAAAGCCAGTCTCATCGATCAGGGATGGCACCTTGTCTCTGGAGGTGAGCGGCCCCCACCGATAATGGACCACATCGCAGATGACGGTCAGGTGAACACCGAAGGAAATATCGGGATAGTCCGAGAGCAGATGCATAGCATGTAAAGCCCAGGGGCAAGGAACCATCAAGCTCGTAGAAGTGACCACGCCTTCCTTGAGTGTGCGAAGCGTCGCCTCATTGCTCGCATGAGACCTCCCAAAATCATCAGCGTTGATGATCAATAAACGAGCGTCGTCTGGATACCCTAACAAGCGGTTGGTTTGCCTGCTCTGCGATTGCGTCATCTTTCTTGTCTCCCTTCAAGAGAGATTGCGGTGGAGCTTCCCGAACAGGAGAGGAATGAAGAGGTGATGGAACACATGCTTCTCACTCATCACATCACTTTCCCACCCTTCAGTCGATGTATCACCTTTCTCTGGAAATCTCACTTCCTTTATTCTATCACGGAACGCAATTTAGTATGAGTAACTTTACGGATGCCAACCTCAGCGGAGCCGATCTCGACCTTGCTGGCGAAGGCGCCAGTTACTACTGGTGCGGTGGTCCCAGTGCCAGCCGTCCCGGCCCTTGCAGTACTGGTGAACTCACTCAAGAGCAACTTGATCAAGTTTACTCATGTAAAGACGTAATTTTACCCGGACCCAGGCCAATATGCCATCGGAACGGATGAGAATAAAGAGCGCCGGGAAGAGGCACTGGACTCAACGAGCAATGCCCTTTCTCTGAAAGTCCACTGGCTCAACATACCCCCTGCTACCACCAGAGGCATTCCCCCATCAGAAACACACATCACCTTAGTCAGCTTCAACCAGTTCCCCCCGGAACGCCTTATCCAGTACCGACGGCAGCAGCGCATCCAGTTCCGCCTGCGTCTCCGCCTGCAATTGCTTCACCGCATCTACTCCTGGCTTGCAGATCATCCAGGTAGGTGATGATGCGAAGCTGTTCAGGAAGTGAAGGCCAAAATATCTTAAAATCACTCAACTGTCTTCGATTGATAGTGGCAAGATTGGTCGTCTGCTTCGATGCTGACTGAAAATAAGACTTCCCGTATGGAGAACCGATGAGAAAGACTAAAAAATCAGGATCGAACTCAACAGGCTTTGTACGAACGCGAAATATATGGTTCTGATGAATGCATCTAGGAATTTCCCCACGCCACACTGCTCCACGTCCTAACTTGTCCCAGTCTCCTCCTTCTGTCAAAAGAATATCGCCCGGCTGCAACAGCCATTTATCGGCTTCGGACTCTAAAATATCAATTTCCTTCACAATCTGTAAATCTAAATAACCATCTTGTACATTAGCCACCCGCAAATAAGGCAAACGCACCGTCGGCCCGTTCAGTATTCTGCCAAGAGTTACTCCCGAACGGATTTCCGCCACATCACCAAGTGCAACTACAGGCCAATCACTTTGTTCTCTACCCTCAAAAAGCCGCCTGCTTACAGACACTTTTATCAAATCCACCTCCTCTACCGCCTCCCTCCTCAACCCACGCGCCTCCTCAATCCTCGCAGCTAGCTCCTCGATGCGTGCCACGATGCGGCGCTGCTCTTCAAGCGAGGGGAGTGGGATTTCATATCTAAGAACGATTCCTTCAACGAATACGGCATAATTCGTCGTAGCCCTCGCTTGCAGCACATGCTCACGAAAAGTTGACGTCTAATGAGCAGTCAAGAAACTTCTAGCTAAAACTTTGATCTTCCATTGAAAATACTGGAAAATCAGTACACTTACTACAGCTCCATCTAGAGTAGCTGGAATAATACCTGATGCTCCGATCTTCGAGCATCTATTTTTGACACGATGAATCGCTCTGCTTTGACTTGAAGCTGTCTGGAGAACCTATTTCAGAGCCATTAACTTCAGTTCGTACCATACTCCCTCCCCCAATAGCCTTACGCTAGTCTGCCTCTACAACTTATCTGGACTGATGATCACTATCCCAGTATTTGCTTCGACACTTATAAGCAGTTCTCTCAAAGGCACCATCGCAAACCTGCTACTCATTCTCCCGACCTCCTCAACACCTCTTTCATCTCCAGCATAATCTCCATGATGCGCCGCTCTTTCGCCAAAATATCATCCACGATCTGCTCGGGCGGCAGGTGTTCGATATCCTGCCTGCTGCTGGGATTCTTGATATCCAGGTTGCAGCCGTTTGCCAGTACGTCGCTGGCATGCACGCGCCAGGCGTAATCGTTCTCTTCGCGCTTGTTCCACCACTCCAGGCACGCTTGAAACTCCTCAAACTGCATGGGCTGCGTTTTGGTGTAGTTCTTGCGCCCGTTGGACAGGGGCTGTTCGTAGTACCAGGTCCATTTCGTCGGACCGGAACGGTCGAAGAAGAGCAGGTTGGTAGGAATGTCTGTGTAGGGCGCGAAGACGCCCTTGGGCAGCCGCACGATGGTATGCAGATTGAACTCTTTCAGCAGTTCCTCTTTGATGCGAGCGCAGACGCCATCGCCAAAGAGCGTGCCGTTGGGGACGACGATGGCGGCGCGCCCGGGCGTCGGCGGCCGTTTGAGCTTGCGCATGATGAGCTGCAGGAACAGCAGGGCCGTTTCCGCCGTCTGCCTGTCCTCTGGAAAGTTGGAGAGGATACCGCGCTCCTCCTCGCCGCCGAAGGGCGGATTGGTCAGGATGATGTCGACGCGCTGGCGATCACCGATTTCGCGCAGGGGAACGTTCAGGCTGTTGCCCAGCGTGATCTGCGGCGCTTCCAGCCCGTGCAGCAGCAGGTTCATCTGCGCCAGCAGGTAAGGGAGCGACTTGGCCTCGCCTCCGTATATGCTCGACTCTTGCAGGCGGTCCAGGTCGCCATTAAGCCCCTTATCCTTGCGCATGATATCCCGCACGGATTTAACGATGCTGCCAAGCTGCTGCGCGGTAGTAACGGTGTTAAATAGTGGGCGCTGGCGAGCCTTCTCAGTTCGCCCTATCTTCTCTGCCGTATCCAAGCAAACGCTCCCTCTCTAACTGTAGCATTCGCTTATTCCATGGAACCTGTAGGGCCCGATTTATCGCGGCCACCGCCGATTTATCGGCCCGCGTTCTCCTCCACGAACTTCCCGAATGCTCCACTAACTCCGTTCCATTTTTTTAGCCAGGTAATACCCGTATCATCCAGGGCCTTTGAGCCAGGACGAGTATAACAGAACCACAGACCAGTTACAATGCGAGCAATATAAGTTTTGACCAACCCCCACCATTGTGGTGGTAATTGAAGACGCCGTTAGCTCCTGCAATCCTTGCGAGAGAGGGCTATTGTGTAGTAGGATAGACTTATGACTATGACCAACAATGACATCCCCGGTGGTGTGGCTGTATTCACCGTACGGATAAGGCCGTCAGCCCTTCAGTGCAATATGTGCTCAATAAACGCTCTAAAAAGTCATCATAACTGAGGGCTTTTCTGGAAAGAGGGCCACGGTGCTTTTGACTGGTTCAGCCCCACAGCTTCCAGAATGAGCGCCTTTAACGCGGCTTCATTGATGGTATCACCTTCGTGAAAGTCGATAGCCCGAACCGTCTTGCTATCCAGGCGCGTGTTAAAGAGTCTGTGCGGATCTTTCATCTGAGTACCCCTGGGGAAGGTCAACCTTACGGCGCTCTTGAGGGTATCGCAAACGCAGAGGATTCCCTCATGAGACCACACGGGGACTCCCTCGGGCCTTGAGGGCTTTTTCCACTTCACTTCTTCAACTAAGGCAGGGTCAGCTTGCATGATCACAGCGCGCAGCCGTGACAACATCTCACCCCGCCAATCATCATACTTTTTGAGTATGGCATCTATTTGCTGAGCAGCAGACTGGTCTTGCATATGCATCTCTTTCTCTTATGGTTGCTACAGCATTATATCATTGCCATCTTTACTTGTGGTTTGAAAGATAACCTGGCTCATGGAGTTGGCAACCCGGCCAGGTGCAGAGTGCTTTTCCTTGCCCTGTTCACACCAATGCTCACGATTGAGGGCCAGATCTGCTCACTTCGTAAGTCATTTACCATGTGGGAATAACGACACATAAGGGAGGAGGGTGGAGCCATCCCACATGTAGGGATGCCCCTCGTGGGCATCCGGGGGATGGCTGGGGCGTCCTACGCCGCGTACAGCATCTCCTGCAACTGCTGCACAGCATTCCGCAGCCCGTCTGTACCCCCGAAGAGGCGGCTGATCTCAATAATATTGCCATACTGTGAGAACGAGGCAACCTCGAAGACATCGGGAATGGTGAACTGCGCTACACCATAATCGGTATACATCTCCAGCAGTTCATTCAGGATAGCGCGTGCTTCTGCTCGATAGTCTTTGAACGCTTCTTGCAACTGCCGGTGTATGCTACTGGCTCGCTCCCTACGGGTGCGCAGCGGCGTGCTGAACACGATATAGCAAAGTAAATCGAACGGATCGGCATCGGGCTGCTTGATGGCGGCGGCCAGGTCTGAAAAGGTGATCCCTTTGTCTTCCAGGAAGTCGATGATTTCCCGGCGATGCTCTGGATTAGCCCAGCGTACGCGCAGCGCTGCCGCGTTGGGATAGAGGCTGCGCACGCGCTCGGCGGTGTAATCGGTCAATTTGACCATGCGCAGGCGTCCGCCATCCGCATCGAGTTCATAGACCGCATCGGCTACGATCTCTACTTTCCCACCGTCGAAGTAATATTTTTTGCGCTCTTTTACGGCTCCGTTATCCTCTTCATCACCGGGTTCAACTACTTCGCTTTCGTCTTCCGCTGTATATTCGTCTTGCTGCGTGACGGCGCTTTCCAGGGGCCGTCCATCCGCGTTGATCGTCTCCTCGATTGTACGCGCCGGGTCGCCATCGAAGACGGGATCGGCAAACAACCTGGTGGCGCTGCCGGTGTAGTCGAGGATGTTGAAGTAGTATTTGCCGTAGTCGTCACGGACGCGCGTGCCCCGCCCGATAATCTGCTTAAATTCGGTCATGGAGTTGATGACACGCACCACCACCACATTCTTACAGGTGGGTACGTCTACTCCTGTTGTCAGCAACTGTGAGGTGGTGAGGATGATAGGCGAAGCTGTCTCCACATCCTGGAAATGGCTCAGGTGCCCGCGCCCGATGTCGCCTTCGGCAGACGTGACGCGGCAAACATAATCGGGGTAGGCTTGCATGAGATCGCTGTTCAGATTGGCTAACTCGCGCCGCATCTCGTCGGCGTGTTCCTGGCCAACACAGAACACAATCGTTTTGTCACGGCGGCCATTTTTCTTCAGGAATTCGGTCAGGTGGCTGGCAATTGCTCGTGTCCGCTCGCGCAGCACCAGTTTGCGTTCGAACTCAGTCGTCGTGTAATCCTGATCCGGAATAACGCGCCCGTAGCGATCAAGCTCTCCAGGGCCAGGACGCCAGCCGGCCTCGTCGACGTTGGTCATTATGCGATACACGCGGTAAGGAGCCAGGAAGCCATCATCGATACCCTGGTTCAGACTATAGGTATAGATGGGATCGCCAAAGTAGCGATAGGTGTCAACATTATCATCGCGCTTCGGTGTAGCGGTCATGCCGAGTTGATAAGCCGGTTCAAAGTATTCCAGGATTTCGCGCCAGTTGCTTTCATCGCTGGCGCTGCCGCGATGACACTCATCCACAATCACCAGGTCAAAGAAGTCTTTTCTGAGCTCCCGGTAAAGGCCGGGACGCTTTGTATCCCTGGCCATGGCCTGGTAGATGGCAAAGTAGATCTCGCGGCTATCTAATACCTGCCCATTCTCGATTTTATAGACCGCATCCCTCTCGAAGGCGGCAAACTCCTTGAACATGGGATCGTCAACCAGGATGTTGCGATCAGAGAGGTAAAGAATGTGCGGGCGGCGGTACTGCCCCGGAATGTTCCAGCGCGCGTTCCATAGCTTCCAGCAGATCTGAAACGCTACCATCGTCTTTCCGGTACCTGTCGCCATGGTCAGCAAGATGCGCTTCTGCCCTTTCAGCATAGCCTTGAGCGCTTCATCGATGGCAATTTGCTGGTAGTAGCGCGGCTTTTTATTTCCCATATGGGATGGAGTGAGGAGTTTATCAGCTACCGCATCGTCAAGCCCCTGGGCGGCCCGCAGCCGATACCACAGTTCGCCCGGCGTAGGAAATGCATCGAGTTCGCGTTCCAGACCCGTGAAGTAATCGTATTCGACGATACCCTGCCCATTAGTGGCATAAGCAAATTTGAGGCCGAGCATTTCAGCATAGTTCTTCGCCTGCTGCAACCCATCCGCGGGGAGCTTGTATGCGGCTTTGGCCTCGACCACTGCCAGCGGGAAATCGCGCGTATAGTTCAGGAGATAATCGGCACGCTTCGGAGGCAATCGCTTCACCTTATTGCGCTTCAATGGCACAATGCGCCCATCGGTGAACGTCTTTTGCTCAATTATCGGGTGAATCTCATCGTCCCAGCCCGCTTCCTCGAGCCTGGGACGCACATATTCTCTACAGGTTTCAGCCTCATCCATGCCCTCTAGCTCCTCCACTCAACACAGGCACAATGAAGGTTAGACAAAGTAAGCGATTTCCCCTCGTCTTTATTCTTCGTGAGAAAACAGAAAACGGTCATGCTGACCTCTTCTCACAATTCGGTCATAATGAATGCTTTCCCCCGATGTATGGCGAGTATAGCAGAAGCCCTGAAGAGATACAACTCTCAAGCCCTAGACCTGACATTATGCATGTTGACAAATTCATCCGGCCATCTGTAGGATCGCGCCCTGCCGATTTATCGGCCCTGGGAACCTTGAAGTGACAGTCGAAACCTTTTCCTTTGCTGACGAGAGCAAACCAGACGGCAATAATCAGTAACCTCCTCCGTATCTTTTTACAGTGGCAGGCGTCCATATCATCACCTGTCTGCTCGCTCTGCCACATACCTGAGAGTAGCATAAAGGAGAACAACTACATGCTTGATATACTGCACACACCGGGCATGGTGCGCACAACGCGCGTCACCTTTTTTGTCGCCACGACATTCATCATCGCCCTCCTGTTCCTTGCTCAGCCCATCCTGGCATTAGCCGCGACCACTTCTAGCTGGCAAATCGTCCCAAGCCCCAACGCCAGCACAACTTCCGTCTCCAACAATACCCTCGAAGGCGTGGCGGCCCTTTCGGACAGCGATGTCTGGGCCGTCGGCAATTTTAATAGCAGCAACGGCGGCGCCATCAATCACACGCTGACCGAGCACTGGAACGGCACCGCCTGGTCGCTGGTTCACAGCCCCGACGTTGGTAGCATGGGAAGCAGCCTGCTGGGAGTCTCTGCCGCTTCCACGAACGATGTCTGGGCCGTCGGCAACGTCCAGACGAGCAACAACGTCAACGGCAATCGCACCTTGATCGAACACTGGAACGGCACCGCCTGGTCGGTCGTTTCCAGTCCCAACCCCAGCATTGAAGGAGATAACCTGACGGGAGTGGCCACCCTTTCCGCCACCAATGCCTGGGCCGTCGGCTGGTTCGAGAACAACGCGCAGTCCGCACTGCAACCCATCATTTTGCACTGGAACGGCACTGCCTGGTCGCTTTTTCCCAATATCCCCAACATCGGCATGATTGTGGAAGCCATTACCGCGCGCAGCGCGACCGATATCTGGGCGGTCGGCTCCGATGCCGGCACGACGACGAACATCGCCCTGCATTTCAACGGCACGCAGTGGAGCATCACGCCCAGCGCTGACTTCTCCTCTTCGCAACAAATCATTTCAGGGGTCGCGGCCCCTGCCGCCAATGATGCCTGGATAGTAGGGAGCTTTGCTTCTGCCACCGTAGGCTCATTCCTGCAGCCGCTCGCCATCCACTGGAACGGCAAGACATGGAGCATGGTTGCCGTACCTAACCCTAGCCCATTCACGAACCGGCTTTTTGGTGTGGCCGCCATCAGTACGAGAGATGTCTGGGCAGTCGGTCAGGCAAACACGCCCAACGGCCTGAACCTGCACACCCTCATCGAACACTGGAACGGCACGCAGTGGAGTATCGTCCCCAGCCCTAACAACCCTCCTACAGGCACGGCTTTCGATGTCCTGTTCGGTGTGACGGTCAGTGGCCCAACCTCTCTGTGGTCGGTGGGCGGATTCGATAGCCTGGTCAAAGGAAACCCCGGCGAGCGCACGCTCACCCTTCATAATACGCAGGGCTAACACCTCCACTCAGTTAGTGGTGCATTCGCTAAATCCCTGGACCCGGTAGGTGCCGATTTATCGTGCACACCGCCGATTTATCGGCCCGTTTGCTTGCCATTCACGCCCAACTAGTACACTGAGGCAGAAAAGGCTCCATGATTAAGTCAGCCCCGTGTAGGTCCACTTGATGGGTTTAGCCATCGTGCGATTGTAATAGGCGATGAACGCCAGGATTTGGTCGCGCAAGTCGTCCAGCGAGCAGAAATTGCCGCGCTTGAGCAACTTGCGAACGAGAATACTCAGCCAGATCTCCACCTGATTCATCCAAGAGGCATGCTTGGGCGTGTAGTAGAACACCACCTGGTGGCTTGGGTCATGCAGAAAGGCCGCCCGGCTTTCCATCGACTGCAGGATGCCGCTTTTGCCCTTGATACCCAGCGTTTCTGGCGGGATGCCTTCGCCGTTTAGCCACCCAGCGCACCAGGGACTCGGATTGATGAATGTTCAGATTATCCAGCACGATGTGCCACTTGCTCGCTTGCCGATCACTGGCGATCAGGTGCTCAAGATGCGCGAGAGCATCCTCTTCGGTGCGCGTGGGTCCCCAAGACGGCTCGATGACGTAGCCGGTGACGACATCGAAATTGATGAACCAGGACAGCGTGCCATGCCGGATGTACTCGAATTCCCGCCGCAGCACATGCCCGGGCTGCATTGGCAGGTCGGGATGCTTGCGTTCGATAGCTTGCACGCCGGTCAGTTCGTCCATGCTGATGCTGCGCTCGCCGTCCTTGGCTCGCTCTTTCGCCTGGGCATACACCTCACAGCCCTGCACGATCTTTTCGTCTCGGCGCGCATCTGGAACCTCAGTTAACCAGTAGCGGAAGCGGTGCGGTTGGAGGCCCCCTTTTTGAGCAGTCGTGCGGCATGCCGAGGCGAAATCTGCTCCACGATGCCTCGCGCTTTCAGTTCGTCAGCAATCTCCCGCCCCGTCCATTGGCTGATGGGCCGTCCCGCCTGAGCGGGAGCCTCACACGCCAGTGCCGCCATCTGACAGCGTTGCTCGCTGCTAAACTTCGGTTTGACCCCCGGACGCGGTGCATCTTGCAGCCGTTCGAGCAGGCTCAAGGTCTCCAGGTCGATCCCTTGCAGTCCCACCCAGCGATCCCGCCACAGACGCACGGTATCCACGTTGATGTGCAATTCGCGGGCAATCTGTACATTGGAATTTCCCATGGGCCGCCGCTAAGACGATACGGGCTCGCAGCACCACTTGCTGCTCACTGCGATGGCGCTTGGTGATCTGAAGCAATCCTTCCTGCTCTTTCTCGCTCAGGAGGACTGCGGTGGCTCGCTTCGGCATGGTTGCTTTCTTCCCCTTTGCTTTTTCCTCCTATTCTATCATGGATGTTTCTCAGCCTCAATGTACTAGGCCAATAACTGAGATCAACCAATTCAAAAGTGGGGAAGCGAGAAGGGCGCTTGCGCCGCCCTTCTCGCTTCCCCATGCCACCCTTCTCGTCCTCTCCGGCTTCCCCACACCAGCCCGCGGCTCTCACCCCATAGCCATAAGCAAAGTAGTTCCCATATCTTCCCGTGTGTTGCGTGCCCAAACAGGGAAGAGAGCTACCCTACTCTTACCTCGAATACCTGATACCCCGTTGCGCCATTGGGGACGGTCCCCTGCTTCTGGTCGGTCTGGAGCGCGCCGGTGCCATCGGTAGCACGCGCCGCCAGCGTGTACTTGCCGGGCAGCAGGGGATGCCACTGCCAGGTCCAGAACACCCAGGAGTCCTGCGAGAGCGCCGGCTGCAACTGCGCGCTGTTCCAGGTGAACCCGCCGTCCACGCTGACCTCCACCTTCTGGATGCCCCGGTTGCCGGCGAAAGCAAGGCCGCCGATTTCGACGGTGGGCGTGAGCGGGATGTGCCCGAATGGCCGGTCAATGCGCGTGATAGTATGCAGCGGCCCGTTATACCAGCCCTGGTCGGCATAGAGCCCGCCGACGAAGTGATCGGTCAGTTCGATGCGCGTAAGCCACTTGGCGTTTTCCTCACCGTAGCGGCCGGGAATGAGCGCGCGCAGGGGGTAGCCGTGACGCATGGGCAGCTCCACGCCGTTCATACGCCACGCCAGCAGGGCATCGGCCGACAGCACTACGTCGAGCGGCTGGCTGAGCGTGTAGCCATCGACGCCATAGAAGGCCACGTGGGTCGCGTTCGGCAAGGCTCCGCCATGCTTCTCCAGCAGCGCGCGCACAGTGATGCCCTGCCAGACGGCGGTACTGATGAGATGGCCGCCGATGCCGTTCGCGATACACTCCAGAGTGACGGCGCGCGTCGTCGAGGGCAGGGCTTGCAGCTCGTCCAGTGTATACGTGCCGGGATTTGCAACCAGGCCCGTCACCTCCAGCCGCCAGAGGCCGGCATTGACGGAGGGATCGACGATGTTCTGGGTGACGACGTAGTGTTCGCTATTGGGCGTGATTGGCGCAATGAAGCCATTCTTTGTAGGAAAAGTCTCCATGCCATCGTAGGACGCGTAATTATTGAAGAAGCCCTTGATCAACCCTACCGAGCCTCCCGCCGCGCCAACACCCAGCACGGCGACACCGGCGCGCGCCAGCAATTGCCGCCGGTTATTCCGCGCCTGCTGCGCCGCAGCGCCCGCATCGCTTGCATTGCTCGCGCTGGCCGGCTGCCTGGGCAAGAGCACGCGATAGGCCAGGCACAGCACCAGCGCGTAGCAGCCGAAGTCGAGCAGCAGGCCCAGCAGCGTGACCAGCATAGCCCATTCCAGGGGCAAACCGTAAAGGTTCTGCGCGATCTCACCCCAGAAAAGGATGCCCCCCACCAGCGTCATCGCCAGCGCCAGTCCGGCTGCCACGAGCCATTCTTTACGCCCCGGGCGAGCGCTGGCTGCCGGAAGCTCCGCGCGCGTGATGAGCGCGTAGAACAGGCCTAGCGCGCTTCCCAGGCCGACCATAGCGAGCAGCGCCAGGCCAAGCGGGGTGGTTTTGGGAGTCGGGCTAAAACGAATCAGCAACTGGATGAACTGCCCCACTGTCAGAGTTTTGAGGACGTGATCGCCAAAGAGTTCAACCGGCGTCGGGATGCCCGCCACAAGGCGTAAGAAGCTCATCACCAGGACGGCGACCAGGCTGGCGACCAGACCAGCGACCAGCGCGGATAGCGCCGCCAGTATAATGAGGCGGAGCGTAGGGCGCTTCTCGTGCTCCTGCTCGCCAACAATCTTTGATTTATCTATTGTTCGCATCTGCTACTCCCTTCCGGAGCCAGAACCTGTTCAAGATTCCGATAATCGCGGCCAGACATAGGACAACTACGAGAGGTTTATAAACGAATTGATAGTACGCTTCCCAGGAAGCGAGCGGACCACTCGCACCTGGTGCCGGAAAGTAACTCAGCAGGGAGGCGCAGGTGAAATACCAGGCGGCTACTATTGCCAGCCCCTTGCCGCTCAACTCCTTCAAAATACTCTTGCCTCCCTTAGCTCCGCTGCCGTGGCGAGACCAGACCGGCGTTAAGAGCGCGGGCACCCAGAGCAGCAGGATGGGGGTATACCAGGGAAAGACATGCGAAGAAATAGCAAGGATGACGCCAAATATGATCAGCGAAGCCATCTCGCGGCTGATGCGCTCGCGCATGCGCAGCGCGAACACGACCAGCGAGGCGGCGCAAATCGAGAGAACTTCGCTGATATGCTCGAGGACGAGAACCCGTGGAAGATTGAGGTGCAACTGCGATCCCAACCATTGTATCGCCAGGTTGATGACCCCCGCATTTTGACCCTGCTCGTTGGCATAGGTGGAGAAATAGCCGAGGACCTGGCCGTGCCCCAGGATCAGGTAGGGTAAGTAGCCAAGTGCTACCGTCAGCAGGCAGGTCAGCACAAGCGCGTAGCTGCGGCCCCGTATGCGAGAAAAGACGATGCGCCCGTCCACGCGCGCCTCCTGCAGCAGCTCAGGAACGATAACGGCCAGCAGGAGTATGGGATAGATTTTCGTGAGCGCGGAGAAGCCGATCAGAAAGCCCGTCAGTACCCTTCCGCGCAGGCTGGTATTGTCGGCGGCAAGCCAGGCGAGCAGCGTGACGGTCAGGGTGATCACATCGACATGACCATTGACCGCGAACTCGACGATGGGCAATGGGCACCAGGCATAGAGCAGCGCCCATCGCTGATCGATGCCCTTGCGCTTGAGCAAGACCATCAAGGCAATGCACGTGATCATATCAAACACGACAAATATGCTTTTGAGGAAGAACAGGTTGCTCTTCGCGACGAGGTAGCTGAGCAGGTAGACGGCTTGCGCGCCGGGAGGGTAGATCGTTGGCGCCGTGCGGAAGCGCATATTCGGAAAGAGGACGTTGTCCACCAGGGAGTGCAGCGCCGGATCAACCGGCCTGAAAACATAGGGGCTGAAGCCGTGCAGCGTGACCATGGCGTCCCAGAGGTAGCGCCAGGAGTCACGCGAGAGAACCGGCGGGATGGGCAGCAGCATGATACGCATCACGGCAGCCCCCAGCAGGATAATGCCCAGTTCGGCCTTGAGCCAGCGGCCCCTCGACGGCGGCGTAGCCAGCACATATGCGCACGCCATAAAATAAGGCAGAAAAGCGATGAGCCAGACCTGTAAAAACGGGGTGTCGATCCCGCTACCGGGCGCACTGAAGGGATTATTAGGGGGAGCGACCCGGCTCAAAAAGACATAATTAATGATGGAGAGGAGCAGCAAGCCGCTCAACACTGCGAATCGCCACCACGGCCGCCCGGCGAGCGAGCTACTCCGTCCCCGCGGCGCTTCTTGTGCAGGCACTTCTAATAACGACATCGAAAAGGCTTCCTGGTACGCTAATCCGTCATGCTGTTAATGCACCTGTAGGGCCCGATTTATCGCGGCCATCGCCGATTTATCGGCCCGGGGGTGGGTATAATGCCCGCCTTAATTGGTTAATCTGCATTAACGGGAAACTCCCGTGATGAACATTGATGATTTATTACAGGGAAGCGTCCCTACACAGGTACACGAGGCAGGGGACATTCTTTTTCAGGGGGGATAACAAAGTGAGAATTATGCCAAGCCAGAGCCGGGATAAGTGGGAGCCAATCTTCCCAAAACTTGCCCACCCACGCCATTTCTGGTAGTATCTCCGCGAACACATATGCTGTCTTCTTCGTTCGTTCTGCCTGGGGACGCGATGTTATGCATTCGTATACGGTGAAAGCAGGCCCGCTGAAAATGCGCTTGCCGCTAAGCGGCTATGGTCTCTGCGTGCTGGGCGTCGTTGCGCTGGGGAGCGGTATCCGCCTGGCGTTGATCTCGTTAGGATGGCCGCACACCAATTTCGACGAAGGCACCATGGGGGAGATGGCCATGAACATCGCGTTTCACGGCGAACACCCGGCCTTCTTCTATGGGCAATCGTACATGGGGTCCTTGCAGGCCTACCTCGGCGCCGCCTTCTTTCACCTCTTTGGCGTTTCGCTCTTTTCGCTGCGCCTGGGTACGGTCTTGCTCAACACGCTCTTCCTGGTAAGCATGTACCTGCTGGCACGCCTGCTCTATCCACCCAAATTGGCGCTACTGTCGACGCTCCTGCTCGCCCTGGCGGCGGTGATAGTCTACTACCGCGAGATTCAGGCCATCGGGGGCTATCCCGAAACGCTGCTCTTCGGGTCTTTACTGTTTGTCCTGGCAAGCTGGCTGGCGCTCACAGCACGTCAAGAACTTACGCCATGTAACAGGCGACGGGGCCTGTTGCGCCTGCTCGCCTTCGCAGCCTGGGGCATGGTGGTCGGACTGGGATTGTGGAGCGATCTGCTCATCCTGCCTTTTGTGCTGTGTTCAGGGCTGCTGCTGCTCGTCACCTGCTGGCGCGACATACTCTCTCTTGCCCCTGTCTGCCTGCTGGTTGGTTTTCTCATCGGCGGGCTGCCATTGATTCTCTACAATTTCCAGCCGGGCAGCCACGCGAACTCGCTCGACATCGTACTATTCCTCTTTCGCGGCGGTGCGGGAGTGGCCAGTGGTGCGCTACAACGCCTGCTGCCACACAGTATAGTGAGTACATTCCTGGTCGGCATACCCACGATGACCAACTATCCCAGGGTCTGCGATGTTTCATCGACGCCGTTCCTGGGCGGCAGCGAACCTACGACGCTGCCATGCGCCGTAATGCAGGGCGCATGGTCGCTGCTCTGGATTGCTTTGTGGATCAGCGCCGTACTCCTGGCGATCAAAACCTTGTGGAAAAGCAGAGAGCGGAGCAATCGGCCAGGTCTCTTTATCCTTCCGGGAACCCTTGGGTCGCCCTCTCTCACCCTAAAAGATATTGACCCTTGGCCGCCGACTGCCGAACGAACAGATGCGCAGGCGCTTAAGCAGGCCGAGCATCGACAGGAGTTCGCGCTTTCCTGCGCGCGCCTGGCCCTGCTGCTGGCCATCGCGCTGACCGTCGTCATCTATGCCATCAGCCCCACCGCCGCGCTCTCGCCCTATCTCAACGCGCGCTATTTGCTCTGCGTCCTGATCGGCATACCCGCGCTGCTCTATCCCCTCTGGAAGAGCGCGAGCGCCGGCAGGGCATCGCTCAAGCGCCGGGCGAGGATAGCGCGGGTCGATGCAGCGCGGGCTGCATTAGTGGCTCTGACGCTCATCTTTGCGCTGGCCACGATCCTCACCTTCGGTGATATCCCCAACACGCTGGCACAGAACGCACAGCAGGAAGACCTGGTACAGCACCTCGAACGCATCGGGGCCATCCACATCTACTCGGACTTTATGAGCTGTGACCGGATCATCTTCCAGAGCGCTCAGCGCATCACCTGCAGCGACCTGACAGATAATCTACAGCCGGTCGGCGACCGCTACAAACCGAACGGCATCATCGTGCGCTCCGACCTGATGTCGAGCTACGTCTTTCCTATCGGAACCCCGCAGATCAGACTGATCGCGCAGAAATTCAAGCAATCAGGCAGGCCATATCATCACTATACCTTCGATGGATACGTGGTATATCAACCAATCTCACCTTATTAGGTGTATGGAATTGTTGAAGGCAACCGACCATCAAACAAGAGTAGGGGCCGGTTTACCGCGCCCACCGCCGATTTATCGGCCAGAATCGCCGCATGATCGATTCGGCAAAAAACTGGCCGATAATGCCGGTTGAATAAATCCTATGGCCATTGGTAAGGTCTCCATCCCGCGTAGTCTTTGTAAGGGCGGGAGTGGTGGGGAGTAGGGTGGAGACCCTTGCGGTCGCCCTCGTCCCAAATACTGGTACGCCAATGTTACGCCGGTGGCCGCTTCGTTGCGCGCAGCGTCGTCACGTAGTTCACGAATCCCACGCGATCCGCTGTAGCGCGGACGCGCCGGAAGCCCTCACCGTAGATAGGATGAGGATTGCGCTCGATGCTTTCGGCATAGTAGCGGCCTTCGGGCGTGTTCAGACGCGTATAGTAGCGATAAGCCAGCATTTCGCAGAAGCCCTCCTCTGCCCACGCTGGCAGACCCTTGATGCCCTGCATCACCAGCCAGGCATGGCCAAGCTCGTGCGCGAGTGTACCTTGAAAGAGCGGCACCGGCAACCCTTGCAGCACAGCGATACCGTTCACCTCCGTGCGTACCTCGCGCCCATTGAGCGTATGCGTTGTACTCAGGGTCACGCCGAGCGTATGTGGCTCGCCGCCGTGGACACCGCCCATTCCTTGCATATAGCGGGCGAGCGTGGCGCGATCACAAAGTTCGAGCTTAAGGGAGTCGTTGTTGAAATCAGGCAACTCCGTTCTCGCCCAGCGCGCTACTTCGTCGAAAAGCGGGCGCGCCTGCGACATGCTCTCGATGGCTCTTGAGCGGCACACGGGGCAGCGCATGCTCTGGAGTGCACGTGGATCACCCTTCTCCTGCTGGGCCGGTGGGATGAGGCGGCCGCAGAACTCGCAGGTGGGGAACTCCTGCTTATGCCGCTTACAAAATTTCGTGCCCCATGCATCGATCAGGTATTCACCGGTGAGCGGGGCATTACAGTACGCGCAGCGCGCAGCGACATGGTCGCGGTAGCAGTCGGGATGGTAGTTCTTGCCTTCAGCCTGGATATAGCGTCCCGTCAGAGGCTTGCCGCAAAAGGCACAGCGTGGGGCCACTCGTTCGATATAGCAGCGTGGGTGATAGGGCTGGCCATCAAGGACATTGAAGCTTTCATCCCCAATGGGTTGATGGCAGGCGGCGCAGAGAAAGTGCTCTGGATGCCAGACCGCGTTGAGAGCCGTAATATACCGTCCCTGTATCGGCTTACCACATTGTCGACAGACCAGGCGATTATCCACAAACAAGCCTTCGTGCCATTACTCGACCTCCAGCAGGACATCCCCATCATCCACGAAATCGCCCTCGTTCACCTTGATGGCGGTGACGGTTCCCGCTATCGTCGCCTGCACCGGAATCTGCATTTTCATGGATTCCAGCATGACGACATCCTGGTCAACGACTATCTGGTCGCCCGGTTTGACCAGAAATTCCAGCACAACGCCCGCCATATTCGATACGATACGCTTCATTGCTGCCCCGGCGTTTCTACGCCCTGCGCCGTGCCATAACGATGCCGACGATGCCGATAATGATCAGTACGGCTCCAATGGCCCAGGCGGCATAGGCGCGCGTTGGGTGAAAGCCAAGTACCATATTTGCATTGTAGAGAAAGCCGACGATGAGCGCCAGGATACCAATCACGATAGCTCCGTAGAATACCGATACGTTTACATTGTTCATAGTAGAAGTAATCTCCTCTGTATTATCGTTTGGTGGAATGCCGCACCTATCATATCACACCGGGTAAATAGGGTTGCGGCATTCAGAGAAGCGCGCCTCTTTCGTCTGGTAGACCGCGTAGCGCGCGATGAGATCCGAGCGCAGACCTTCGAAGGGCGTGATGGTATCGACGATCAGCTCCGAGGCCAGGTGGAAGATGTCGATATCCTCGGCATATTCGGCCTCCTTCTTCTTGCGGAACGGCTCGCGCTGCTCTTCTGGCAACGCGGCGATCTGGTTGGCGTAGACGGCGTTGATGGCGGCCTCCGGACCCATCACGGCGACCTGCGCCGTAGGCAGTGCCATGACGGCATCCGTGCCGAAGGCCGGCCCGGCCATCGCATAGAGGCCCGCCCCGTAGCATTTGCGCACGATCACCGAGATTTTCGGCACGACGGCTTGCGAGACCGCCGCGATGAACTTCGCGCCGTGCCGGATGATGCCCGCACGTTCGACGGCGGAGCCGATCATGAAGCCCGAGACGTCGGCCAGGAAGAGCAGCGGGATGTTGAAGGCGTTGCAGGTATTGACGAAGCGCGTGCCCTTGTCGGACGAATCGGTGAAGAGCACCCCGCCTTTGACGCGCGGCTGGTTGGCGACGATGCCAATCGGGCGACCATCCAGGCGCGCGAAGCCGGTAATCAATTCCGGCGCGAAGAGCTTTTTTATTTCGAGGAAGCTGTCGCCATCGATGAGCGAGTTGATGAAATCGTACATATTGAACGGCTTGCTCTGCGTCTCCGGCACGATATCTTTCAACGGGCGGTCGCTGGCCGGAGGAACGCTGGCGGCTTCGGTGGCCGCGCCCAGGTAGTTCTGCGGCATGTAGCGGAAGTACTCTTTCGCGAAGCGGATGGCGTCCTCTTCGCTCTCCGCCAGGTAATCGCCCAGGCCGGAGACCGTGCAGTGCATGCGCGCGCCGCCCATCTCTTCGAGCGTGACCTTTTCGCGCGTCACCATCTCGGCCATGCGCGGCGAGCCGAGGTAGGCGCTGGCATTGCCGTCAACCATGATGGCGATATCGGCGAAGGCGGGGGTGTAAGCCGCACCTGCCGGCGACGGGCCGAACATAATAGCGATCTGCGGGACGACGCCCGACATCTTGATCTGGTTGTAAAATGTGCGCCCGCCCTGGTTGCGACCGGGGAAGAGACGTACCTGGTCGGTAATGCGCGCACCCGCGGAGTCTATCAGGTAGAATATGGGGATATGCATCTGCATGGCGATTTCCTGGATGCGCAGGTTCTTCTGCACCGACTTCTCGCCCGCCGAGCCCGCTTTTACGGTCGAGTCCGACGCGCTGAATGCCACCGGCCGCCCATCGATGCGCCCGACGCCGGTGATGACGGCATCTGCCGGCAGGTCAGGGTCCCGGCACTCGGCGAACATGCCCTCCTCGAACTCGATCTTCCCATTGTCCAGCAGCAACTTCAGTCGGTCGCGCGCAAAGAGTTTCTTCTGCTCCCGGTTGCGCGCGTGGTATTTTTCCGCGCCCCCCTTCCGAATTCGCTCAATCTCCGCCGCCAGTTGCTCGTCCTTACTGCTCATACCAGGCCTACCTTTCTGTCTGCGCGTATGTAGTGCATGAGTACTGTACAATACGAAAGCGCTCTCTATCAAGCCACTCGCCGCCTGCTTGTTGCACAGGAACAAAAAACCCATTATACTCTTGCACAACAGCACAAACAGTGCATCCTTCAAAGCAATGAATCGAGGAAAACCCAGCAACATGATGGAGAAGGACACCCGCGCAGACTTTTTCATAAGCTACACGCGCGCCGACCGCATCTGGGCCGAATGGATCGCCCGGCAGTTGGAGCAGGAAGGCTACACCACACTCATCCAGGCCTGGAACTTCCGACCCGGCAGTGACTTCGTGCAGGAGATGGACAGCGCCACCAGAACCTCCGGGCGCACCATCGCCGTCCTTTCCCCCGACTATTTCACCTCAGGATTTACACCCTCAGAGTGGCACGCTGCTTTCTGGCGCGATCCAAAAGGCGAACAGCGCCTGCTGGTGCCCGTACGCGTGCGGGCATGTGACGTCGAGAGGCTGCTGGGCCAGATCTTCTACATCGACCTGGCGGGATACGACGAACAGGAAGCGCGCACACGTTTACTCGCGGGCGTACGCCACGAACGAGCCAGGCCAGCCGCGCTGCCCGCCTTTCCCCCCATCTGGATGATTCCCTACCCGCCCAATCCATACTTTACAGGCCGCGAAGACCTCCTGACCCAACTCGTGACCGCCTTGAAAAGCGGAACCACCACAGCCTTGACTCAAACAATCACTGGACTCGGCGGGATTGGCAAAACCCAGCTTGCCATCGAATACGCCTACCAGCACCACCAGGACTACCAGGCCATATTCTGGGTACGCGCCGACACACACGAAAACCTGGTTTCCGACTTCGCCGCGATAGCACGTGAACTTCAACTGCCGGAAAAGGATGCCAAAGAGCTACAACAAACTGTCGTCGCCGTACAAGCCTGGCTGCGCGCATACGGCGGCTGGCTGCTCATCCTGGACAATGCCGATGACCTTGCACTCGCCAGAGACTTCCTTCCCCCGTCATATGGCGGGCAGGTGCTGCTGACCACGCGAGCCCAGGCACTGGGCCGCCTCGCCCAACGCATCGAGGTGAACACCATGCCACAGGAAGTCGCGATCCTTTTCCTCCTGCGCAGGGCGGGTTTACTCGCCTCTGATGCCCCACTGGAACAGGCTTCTCCACAAGATCGTAAGCAAGCCGACGTGTTGGTACGAGAACTGGGCAGGCTGCCGCTCGCCTTAGACCAGGCGGGCGCCTACATCGAGGAAACTCCGTGCAGCATCGATGAGTACCTGCGACTGTACCACACCCGCCGTGCCGCGCTCCTCAAGCTAGGTGGAGGACTGGTCAGCGATCACCCCACCTCGGTAGCAACTACCTGGTCGCTCGCCTTTGCCTCAGTGGAGCAAGCGAATCCAGCAGCAGCCGACCTCTTGCGGCTGTTTGCGTTTCTGCACCCTGATGCCTTCCCTGAAGGTCTGCTACGCAAGGGATTGCTCCAGCTAGATCCGCCCCTCCAGGTGCTTGGAACAGACGACATGGCGTTTCATGAAGCAATGAGGACATTAGGTGCCTATTCGTTGCTGCGCCGAGATCCTGCCACGCAGACGCTCTCCATCCATCGACTTGTCCAGGCGGTGCTCATCGATGCCATGTCGCAAGAGACCTTCCAGGCCTGGGTCGCGTGTGCTACCCGTTTGCTCTACGCCGCGCTTCCCGAAAAGGGTAAAGTCACGTTTCCTCACTGGGCCGAGTGGGAGCGCCTGCTGCCCCATTTGCTTGCCTGGGCGGCGCATCGCCAGCAAGCACAGCTCGTATCCTCTGAAGCAGCGGTACTCCTGCGTCTTACAGGGTGGTATCTGAAGGAACGTATGCAATATGTAGAGGCGGAGCCGCTCCTCCAGCAAGCCCTCGCACTTTATGAACAGCAGCATGGGAAAGAGCATGTGGACACTGCAGTCGCTTTGGGAACACTGGCGTGGTTATATAAGGCACAGGGCAAGTATGCGGAGGCCAGGCAGCTCTACCAGGGCACGCTGTCGATCCTCGAGCAACAGCTAGGGCCTGGCCATCCCGAGACAGCGACCAGCCTCAACAATCTGGCCTCGCTTTATGATGTGCAGGGCAAGTATGCCGAGGCGGAACCGCTCTACCAGCGGGCGCTGGCCATCCGCGAGCAACAGTTGGGACCAACCCATCATAGTACGGCTCAAAGCCTCAACAATCTGGCTGCACTCTATCGGGTGCAGGGCAAGTATGCGGAAGCGGAGCCGCTCTACCATCGAGCACTGGCCACCTGTGAGCAAGTGCTGGGTCCAGATCATCCAGATACGAAGGCTATCCGGCAGAACTACACCTTTTTCTTACAACACTTCTCACCAGGTGAGGAAAAGAAGTAACATAACATCCACCTGTCAATTGCCGATATACCCAAGCACGTCAGTCCCTCCCTGACTTCCTGAGGCATTGAAGTACATTGGACGCTCGGCCACGAAGACAGCGCCGTTGGCTTGTACCGACATTGATACCTCCCAGCATGCTGAGGGCGCGCCATTGGCACACATATTATGTTGAACGATATACACCATATCGATCGTTCCGCGGCTATGCTGGCCAACCTGCATCGTGAAGGTATAGGCCTTCCCATTGCCGTTGACCACCTGCACCGTTAGCGTTTCGGCGGCATTCGTCGGATTTTGTACGGTCAACCACTCGTCGTAGTTCGTATTCGTATACCCCTCGGCAAAGCTATACGCCGTCGCTGTGGCAGGTCCCGCTTCGCCCATCACATCTGAGCCGCCCATCGCGTTGAGGGTACGTCCATTCGCGACATGGTTATAGCGAAAGAACATCTCGCGCTCAACCACAATTTTCGCATTGGTCGAGGTGATCTCGGCGGATACATCCGTATTGGGTGCAAGCAGTATTGACGTTCCAGACAGTCTGGCTGAGTGCGCCCACCACAAGCTGCGCCTGCTTCGTAGTCGTATTAGGGAACTCGAGTGTGATGGTAACATTGGCGGCCGTGTTCGCCACGGTATCGATATTCGCGATGACGAAGTATTCTTGAAACTGCCCGCCAGTATAGCCTTCGGCGAAGAGCCAGTCGTTCGAGAGCGCGGATGCGCCGGCCACGACCCCGGCGCCAGAAACCGTGGAGGCGTTGCCGGCATTGTAGTTATAGTAGTAGGTTGGCCGTTCCACAGCGACCGGCTGGCTGGATGACACCGCGGCAGCCACTCGCTCGCCAAAGTTGTGCGGGGTGATCGTCCCGCGCGTCCCGGCCGGCACGGGTAGCGTATCGGTCCCCTGCACTTTGCCGTTGAGGTAGTAGGTGACCACGATATTCGCCGTACTGCCGCCCGGTGGATTCAGAATCGTGATGAAGGAGCGGTAGCCGGGCAGGCTGGAGACATCTGCGAAATAGAAGTTCGTACCCAGGTGGGTCGCACCCAGCGCGTCATGGCCGCTACTCACGCCGAAGACGTTGGTAAAGTACATTGGGCGCTCTGCTACCACCCCCGCGCAGTTAGGCGTGATTTTATTGTCTACGGTGACGATAGTCGAGACATCGATGCCAACCCCTCCTGGTGACGTTCCCAGGTCTTGACCAACGTTATCAGTATGCCGCGTGTTGGACTGGATCAGCGCTGAAATCGTTTTAACTTGCGAACTCAGGCCATCGGGCGTATACAGGTACTCGATATTGACCTGGCAGGCATTGCCGGTCGGATTGCCGATGGTCAGGTATTCGGTAAAGCCCTTCCCGGCGCGCCCTTCCGCGAAGTACCACTGCTTGCTGACCGGCGCGTTCTGCGAGGGGGACGAAGTTGACGTAGGAGTGGGCGTCGGGTTCGTATTCGACGGCAAAGCTTCGTTCAAGGTATTGCCGAACTCTTCCGAGAACCAGATATTAGTACCATCGGTAGTCAACCCATCGTGCGGGTGCGTATTATTCGTGACACTGCCGCCGATAACATATATATTGAATTGTTGATTGGAAGGATTGAACGAGCCATAACGCGAACTAAGCGAATCGTCGAACCAGACCACGCCATTGTTATCAACCGCGATGCCCGAAATGTGGGTGCCGCAGGCTCCCGGCGGATTAGGGCAACCAGGGGCGGGGACAGTGTATTCGGTCACGCCATGATTGGTGCCATTGACTGCCTGGCTGATGACAAGCTTGCCAATCTTGCTGTCAAAGCCCTCGCTCCACCAGATATTGCCAGCATTATCGTAGGTAATCAAGTGCGGCGTGATGCCGTTCGAACCTGAAGAGTTAGTATCGTACTCCTGGATACTACCGTTGAGCGTGCCGTTTGCATTGGGTGTCAAGCGCCCGATCTTATGTACGCTCTGATTATTTTCCGTGAACCAGATCGAGTTCGTGGTAGGATCAGGGCCGGTTATCCCGTATGGCCTGCTCCCCGAAGTTGGCGTGGGAAACTCACTGAATGCTTGCGTTGAAGGGGAAAATTCCCCGATTTTGTTCACAGACTCCTCGGTAAACCAGATATGCCCGAACTGGTCAATTGTCAGGTCGAATGGATTGGCGCCCGCCGTCGGCACAGTCCACTGGTTCCATTGGCCGCCTGCTGTATATTCACCAATCGAGTTGTTTACGGGCTCGGCGAACCACATGTTGCCTGAAGCATCGAACTTCAGGAAGAACGGGCTGGTATAGCCATTCGGTTCCTTCAAGATATTGGGTGTCGAGGCGTTGTTAAACCCGCTTGCTGTATATTCAAGAAAGCCGGCAGGACTCTTATTAGCGCAAATCGGCGTAGCAGTCACATTGGCATCGCACTGTGGCTCGGCTACCCACACGTTGCCACCATGTATTACCACGCTCCATGGGTCGGCGCCAAGAGATGAATTGATAGCCGGGGTACTGGCCTGGATGAGCGGCGGGTCGGCGTGCGCGGCAGAGCGAGCATGAAATACGGCAGCAAATGCGCCCGTGATGCTTGCCAGCAGAAAACAAAAGAGGAACAGCAAACGCCAGACCATAGAATATCTCGCAATTTGCCTGAATTTCGAGAGGGGGAAAGCACCCAACAAATCACTCATAAAAAATAATACTTTCTTTCGTTTTTGGCATAGTGCTTCAGGCGTAACTCATAAATACATGAGGATATACCGCCACACTATACATTATCGTATTATTGTTGGTTGAAGTAAGTTACTTAGGTATCGTTTTTTCGAGCCAATCGGTTCGATTCGAAGAGCGCGCCTCAGCGTTAAAACTGCTGTAGCTGCCTCACCATCAACCAACCTCTAAAACAATGAACGATTTACATCGATAACCTTCTCTACACTCACCCAAATGAGCTAGCGCGATGGGGCAGATTTTACTGATCTGGGGCGTTGTTTATAGAGAATCCCCGCCACACCAAGCAGGATCATAGACAGGGTGTAACAGGCAGCCATTATCCAGATCAGCGGAGAAGCGGCTGAAAGTGGCGTGCCGATTGGAGGTTCGCCGCTCTGGTCGAGTGCGTTGTCAAAGCTCGTGTTGTTGGCATGCGAGCTGGCAGTCGGAGTCGTACCCGGCGTGGCCGGCGGGGTCGTTGCTGCTGTTGGCTGAGGAGTAGTTGTTGAGGTGGGAGTAGGAGTTTTTCCTGCTGTTGGCGTGGCAGTTGGCGTATGCGTCGGCGCAGGGGTCGGCGAAACTGGCACAGGCGTCTTGTTCCCAGGAGACACCGGGACGGTGGGCGTTGGCGCAGCGGGTAGCGCCGTGCGTATTACTCCGGGTGTAGAGACCGCCGCTGGCACGGTCGGCGAGGCAGAGGTGCCATTGATCGGCGTCGGCACCAGTTTAATCGACAAATTGTAACTCCGCCCGGTCGCCATATCGAGCACGACGATGGCGTGGTGGCCAACGGACCAGCCTGACCCGACGCCTAGCCACAGCGTTTCGCTGAAGGACCCCTTCGCATCGGTTCGCGCGATAGCTGTTTTTCCATCCTTACCCTGGATGGAATAGCTGCCGTCGAGGGTAAATGAGACCTTGTTATTATGGCTGAAGCCCTGCCCGCGCACACCAACGTTGCCTCCAGGGTAGTAGGGGTCTCGCGTAGTAAAAGCGACCTGCAAGGACGAAAGCGTTCCGTGTCTTTGTGCCTGGGCGGTGGTTGTTCCGCTCGACTGCGCTGTTTTCGCCGGTCCGCCTTCCCCACCGGCTACGCCGCCTGTCCCCTGGAAGCTAAAGGCCAGCATGAACAGCAACGCGCCCGTCACCAGGATCAGCAGCAGTGTGCCGCTCAACCAGAACATGAATTCGATCCGACCGGGACGCAGTAACCACCAGCGCAATCGATCCAGGGGGTTGAAGGCCAGTTGCTTGCGCCAATCACGCGCCGGAGAAGTGGCGATGAGCTGGGCGTAGGAGGAATTACTCGCAGCGCCAGCCGTCCACGATTCGCCATCCTGCTGCTCAACGAGGGTCGCCTGCCCGGCTGGAATGACCGCCTGGCGTGTGGATTTTTGCACAGGTGCAGGCAGCATGTGCTGTGGAGCGGGAAGAGCGAGCGGCGCGGCAACGCGAGGGGCAGTAGGCGAGGTAGGAGAGTTGGGTGGCACCGTATCGATTTCGTCAATATTCGGTAAACGTCGTGTCTGCCTGGGCGACATAGGAGGCTGGGGCTGCGTCGGCGCCTCTGTCGCCAGCAGCGAAAGCGAAGATAGTGTGCTGGCAATCTGGAAATTTGGCGATTCGTATTGCCAGATAGCCGGCGGCTGCTCCCTCAAGTCTTCTGTCCTCCGCGTCGGCCTGTTATAAGCAGTGACCGCCGGCGTGCCCGGCGGTATCGGAGTCGAGGGGTTAGGCGACCTTCTTCTCTGCCGTACAGCCGTTGGTACACCCCGGGAGGACGCCCTTCGCTGCGAGAACGCGTCGCCTGTTTGCGTTGGCGGCATCGCCTGCTGGTACGCCTTGGCCGAGGGATCGATCCAGACAGATGAAGCTGGAGATGCAGGAGCGGAATGTGCACTTGAGTTAAAGCCGCAAGCAAAACACGTCTCTAAGCCAGGCTTAATCGGAGCATTACAGAGGGGACATCGATTCTGCTCACTGGCCTCGGTCAGCCATAAATCTGTCTGCATACGTCTTTTCTTTCGTACAAATACCACTTCCAGGACTTGTATACGATTCACAAGAGTGGGCCTTTGAGCTCGCCCAGGGTAAAATCAGGTCGTTCCCAGCCACATAGAAATAAACGGCTCCTTTCTGGCTTTTCGCAAGTGGGGAATATCCCCCACAATGTGGAAATTATTTCCAGGTGGTCTTGAAACATCGATATTCATCTCTCTGATAATTCAAGTAGTTCGAGCGGCACGGGAAGATGCATCACAATGCGTTCAAGCGCGAAAATGCAGGTGAATATGCTGATTGGCACATTTCTTGCAAATAAAAAGTAATGGGGGGGATAGAGCCGGAACACGATGTTCTGGCGTAAGGCCTATTTCCCGCAAACAATAGTGTCAAGTGGATGAGAGGTAAAGGAGTAGGATCACTATGGTGGCCATTGCGAAAAAGGCCTTGAAACAAGGAGAACACCGGGGTGTAGCGCCGGCTTATCTGGTAGAAGATGATCTACTGAACGAGGAGGATCTCAGCGAAGAATACGAGGAGAGCGAGGGGGAAGAAGGTGACGACGAGGAAGGCAACGCACCTGGCAACAGCACCGATAACGCCATCCGCCAGTACCTCGCGGAGATAGGGCGTTTCCCACTACTGACGGCCGAGCAAGAACTGTCGATCGCCCGGCGCGTGGTCGAGGGCGATATGGAGGCCCAGCAGCGCCTGGTAGAAGCGAACCTGCGGCTGGTCGTCAGCATAGCCAAGCGCTACAACACGCACGGCATCTCGCTGCTCGATCTTGTGCAGGAGGGCAATCTCGGACTCATACGCGCAGCCCAGAAATTCGATCCGTCGCGCGGGTTCCGCTTCAGCACGTACGCGACTTGGTGGATCCGCCAGGCCATCAGCCGCGCCGTGGCCGAATACGCACGCACCATCCATGTCCCCGTGCATGTGGTCGAGTTAATCTATAAGATCAAACGCATAACGCGCGCATTATACCAGGATCTGGGCCGCGACCCGCTCGCCGAAGAGATCGCTAAGGCCGCGCACATGAGCAAAGAGCGCGTCGTTGAGCTACAGGGCATGTCTGAAACTCCGATTTCGCTGGACGCTCCCCTCGCTGACGACGAGCAATACCATCTCGCCGACACCCTGGAGGACACCAGTTCCAGTACGCCCGCTGATGTGGTGGCGCACCAGGCCCTGCGCGTTCAGATCGGCCTGGCGCTCGACATGCTCAACCTGCGCGAGCGCCAGGTCATCGAACTACGCTACGGACTCCACGACGGCTACTGTCACACGCTCGAAGAACTCAGCTCCTACTTTAAGCTGACCCGCGAACGCATCCGCCAGATCGAGGTAAAGGCTCTGCGCACTCTGCGCCACCCCATTCAGTCGCACCTGCTGCGCGATTTCGCATAGGGGCGTTATCACATCGTTTCGTGAAATCCAGGGCTACGCGGGCTACGCAAGGACCACCCGCATCGCCTCTTGCGGCAAGGCCTCGTGCTCCTTCAGGACGCGCATGAAGGCTTCCACGACATGCGGATCGAACTGGGTGCCAGAGCAGTGCAGCAGTTCTGCTTTGGCCTGCCCGGACGTCATCGGCTCTCGATAGACGCGGCGGGAGGTCATAGCGTCGAAGGCATCCACCACAGTCAGGATGCGCGCGTGGAGCGGGATTGCCTCGCCGGCAAGCTGGCGGGGGTAGCCCTTGCCGTCCCAGCGCTCGTGGTGGGCCACGACGACGGCGGCAAGCTGCTCGAAGACTCCGCCGATCTGCTGGAGAATATGCTGTCCGATGTCGGGATGCGTGCGCATAACGATCCATTCCTCTTCGGTCAGTGGGCCGGGCTTATATAAGATAGCGTCGGGGATGCCGATTTTGCCAATATCGTGCAGGATGGCGCAGAGGCGCAGCATGTGCAGGTCCTCTTCGGGCCTGCCGAATTGTCGGGCAGTTGCGACGGCCAGCTCGACCAGCCGGTGTGCATGCACTGCTGTATAGCGGTCGCGCGCGATTGCCGCAGCCGAGAGCGCCTGGATGCCGGTAGCTATCTGTAACTCGCGCTCGCGCTCTTCCAGGATAGGAGAGCGCTCATCCCGCTCGTCTGACCGCTCTTTTCGTTCTTGAGCAAGCCGGTCCACGTCGGCAATGCAGACTCGATTCCTTCCGCCGCGTTTGGCCTGGTACATGGCGTAGTCAGCGCTCTCGATCAGCTCTTCGCGCGTCGCCCCGTGCAATTGATAGGCCGCTATACCGAAGCTGCCGGTAATCGAAATAGGAACTACCTGAGAGTCCTCCGTCTCCCAGTAACACGCTTGAGAGTTGAGGACCTCTCGCAGCCGCTCCGCCGTCTGGCTGGCACCCACCACGTCTACGTTGGTAAGGATCACAGCAAATTCCTCTCCGCCATAGCGCCCGACAAAATCCTCCAGGCGCACATGCGCACTCAGGCGCGTGGCAACCTCACTCAGGATAGAGTCACCGGCGCGGTGTCCCCAGGTATCGTTGACGCTCTTGAAGTGATCGAGGTCTACGAACACGACTGCAAACGAGGTCTGATACCGCAGGCTACGCGACAATTCTTCGTCCAGGCGGCCCATTACGGCCCGGTGATTGGGCAGGCCCGTGACGGCGTCGGTTACAGCCGCCCGCGCCTGCTCGCGGTAGAGCCCATCCAGTTCCTGAACCAGTACCTTCTGCTGGTCGTACGCCTCCTGCAACTGGCCACGCAGCAGCACTTCCTGCTCGTTCAGGCGCTGTTGTTCGGCCAGTGCAGCACGCCCGCGCGGTACCTCGCTGCCGAGCCAGCCAACGGCGATAGAAAGCGCCAGGCCGACACACATGATCGTTATCCAATTTCCATTGTTGATTAAAGATGGCACCCACGAATCAACGATAGTATCCCAGACGCCTATGCCCGAAGACACTAACCCGACAAGCGATACGGCCGCCACAATCAGGCGCTGCCTGACTTGAATGTGCGTTTTCCGCAGGCGCCGCAGGGCAATGCTGAGCGCCAGAACAAATATGAAGAAGGTCGACAACGTCCACAGGATCGACCCCTCGGCCTGCAGGATGTTATAGACTTCGTTGGAGATATTCGCGGCACTTGTCGCCCCGCTGACGAAATCGGGAATGATGATGAACGCACAGAACGTTACCGCGATAGCGACTGCCCCCATGATCAGGATACTGAAGACCGGTACACCTCGCCGGTCAAGCTTTGTCAGCATCGAGGGAAGGCGGCGATCCTGGGCGACTACCACCAGCAAACGCGAGAACATCAGCACATACGCGGTGGCAATTGCAAGATGGCCGAGTATCAGAACGATGGTCGTTACGGTACCGGCCAGCGGTCCGAAGACCATTTGCACGGCCATAGCATCCGCGCCCAATGTACCGGACTGGGCAGATGGCACGATTACCATCACGCCGAACGTTCCGAGCAGGTATGCGGCAGCGGAGATGAGCGTGCCCCACCAGACATACGAGAGCGCTCGCCTGCCGCCCTGCTTGCCTCCGCGTACTTCACCGCCCATGAAGAGCGGAATATCGACGCCCAGCAGGGCCAGGACAATTACCCCATAGAGCGAGAAATTGCTCCCGTTGAGCTGCCAGGCCCCCGGTGCAGTGAACGAGGTCGCCGACGCATGTCCACTCGCTAACCACCAGGCACCTTCAGCTCCAAGCAGCGCAAAGACGCTGAGGTAGATGATCGCCAGCACCATTAGAATATATTTCAGGCGATGCAATGGTATGCAGGTAATGACTGTGGCAACCGCGATTACCGCGATTGTTATCAGACCCTGTACAGTAGACGTAGTGGACCAGGCCGGAGCAAGGCTCTGGATCAGGATCAATGCAGCATCGGCTGCGGCGACCAGGGCGAACACACCCGGCCACCATGCACAGAAGGCAACCAGGAAGCTCCAATAGGGCCCAAGAATGCGCGTGGCCCAGATGTAGGGTGCGCCCTGGCCTGGATAACGGTACGCCAGCCATTTCGTGATGTAGGCACCGGGGATAAGAAACGTCAGAATACCCAAACCCCAGTAGAGGAAGACAGCAGGACCGCCAGCCTGCGTCCCGTTGACGTTAGCGATGAACACGACGGTCAGAACCATGAAGATGGTCAATTCGCGCCTCCCCAGTACCGCTGGGAGCGCATTCTTGCCAACCTTTAAATTCTGAATCCTCTTATTATTGTTTTGTGATCCTGCTCTCTTCTGCAAAATAGATAAAGGCGAAACGGGAGGCAACTGCGATCCATCTGGCAAAAAAGCGGCCTGCTCTGTTAAATCTACAGCCATCGACTTCTCCTGAGCTATCCTACGAGCCTGTCCTTGCTGTATCCAGCATGGGCGGAATCCTTGCCCAGGTCGTTTCATTTATCATGATTTGTTATCGGCTAGAGACTCTATATCATTAAGGGCCGGCTGCTCTGCGCACCCGGCAAGCTGCCCTTTCTACCGCAAGTGCATGTGCTCTTACATATCAGGTTGAGGTAGAACAGGTTGAGGTGTAAAAAGAATAGTACGTTTTACCCTATTGCTTGACAGCTAAACATGCCACCTCCTAAACTCGCAGCAGAAGGGGAATGTGTGCTTCATACAATTGGGGAAGTGTCATTATGCACAACAATACGACTGGCGCACGTCGCAAAGCCGTCATTGTCTCTTTTTCGTTCACGCTAAGTATAGCCTTTGTGATCGCTCTCTGTATCGCAATCTACGTCGTTTCAGCACGCTCAATCATTCTACAGGTTCAGGCTTCGACCGCCGATTCAGGCGCTATAAGCAGTTCCCCATCATCTGGCCCGGTGGGAACGACCGTCTCGGTTAGCGGTTCGGGCTGGTCACAAGCAGATGGAACGCCGGTCTCCTTCGGATACATGCTTAAATCCAGTTGCACAATCGTCAGCGATGCACAAAATGGCTCTTTTAGCGCGGGCGCGTTCAATGGGTGGTTGCGTTGGCCATCAAGTACCCTTCTGGAAACCTACACAGTGTGCGCTATTTTCAGTGGCAGCGACCAGGTATTCATTGCCGGATACTTCAAAGTACTCTCGACCACTCCCCCGCAGGCATCTATCGCCCCCGGCGCGCTTCATGAAAAACAGAAGGCGACAATTACCGCCACAAATTTTCTCCCTTCCGGCACATCCGTCAGCTTTTACTGGGCCACGACTGGCGGCAAGATCGTAAGGACGATCGGTGGCGCTACCTCTAATGGCTCTGGAACGGCTTTATTCACCTTCCCCGTCCCGATTACCACACTGGCAAGCGGGCAGTACCTGGTGGAGGCCGTTGGCGGCGGCGGACAGCCCCCGGCGTTGTCTTCCTCGACCAACTTTACGTATACCGCCCCGGTCGTGCAGCCATCACCGACGCCCAGCCCAAAATCTTCGCCGCCGCCCTCTCCAACTCAGAACCCGACACAAACAGCAACCGCGACCGTTATAGCGAGCGCTACAGCCGGGTCAAGCCCAACGGCAGGCTCGACGCCGACGGGGACGCCCAGGCAATCCAGTGGGGGAGCGGGCGTTACTCCCACATTGGCCTCGAATGGGTCGGCCTCTCCTACCGCTACGACCGGGAATGGTATCAGCAGCCAGTCGAACAACATTATCTTGATCGGCGCTATCATCGGTTCGCTCGCCGTACTTATCGCGCTGATGGCGTTTGCCCTGCTTCGCCGGCGCAAACAAACGCAGCAGCTCGCGAAACTGCGCCCTACACCACCTGCTGCTCTGTTCACCGCTGGTCAATACCCCGCAGAGCTCACGCCGGGCGCTTCGCCAGTTCCAGGTCAGTTCATGATGCCTGGCATGATTCCGCCTCTTCCACAACCAGGAACGCAAGCCGGGTTTATGCCCGCTCAGGCCGCCCAGTACGCGGCCGAGGGTCTCTTTTCAGCGCCACCTGTACCGCTGCAGTCGCTGGCAGACTACGGACCGGTGCAGGCCCCTCTGCCGTACCGTTCGCTACTTAAACCTTTGACGCCTCCTCCCGAAGGCCCTCTGCCACAAAACGGTGATGGGAACGGGATGGCTCCCCTTGATCCCACGCTGGATGCTATGCGGCGAGAGGCGCAGGTAGGTCTGTACGTCGCGCCCGTGCCACGGGGTGGCAATGGAGGCTCGTGAGTACCTTTATACTGAAAGAACAAAGCCGAGAAACGAGGCAACAACGACACCACAAGCGGCTTTCGCCTGGCGCCGAATATATGTAATGAGGGATTATGGTTGTACAGTTACATGGTTTTGATTGGGAATTATACTCTGAGCAGGTCATGCCAGCCTTCGCTCAATGGTTTCTGGAGGGTAATGAACTCGCCCTTCTGACGCTGTTTGAGAAGACACGCTGTGCCTATGAAGAGAAATTTCTGCCAGAGCCTATGCAACGTTTATGCGTCTGGCCGCGCGCACGTGCCTTCATGCAAACCCTGCCACGTGGCCCCTATAGCCGCCGCGAATACCAGAAGCTCTGCAACCCTCTCCAATACACCGCGCTAAGTGACCGCTACCTGTATCGACATCCTCCCCAACTCTACCAGCACTCGAATGCGCTGCGCTCCATCTGGGGCGCGATTGTCGAATCCTTTTGCCTCCCCTGGAGTCCCAGCAGCGGCGCGAGCATACAAAACGATGCACCTGGAGAACTGCCTCTTATCGATGCGTCCCCGCTATTAGCGACAACCGGTGAGTCCATCTCGCACGGAGAGTTGGCCTCGCTGCTTAGCGAGGCTGGCCTGCCTGATCTCGCACGAGAAGTCGAAACGAAAGCTGCCCAATTTACCCAGGCTGCTCAGACTACACAGGCCACTATCGAAATCGTTGAATTCCGCAAATGGGAAGGAACAAGCAAGGTCGAAGACAGCGTTGAAATCAACGAAAGCGATGACAACCACGTCACCCCGCCTGGAATCGAGACATCAGGGATTGAGCAGCTTATCCCTGCCATTCCTGATGACTTCGGGGATGAGACGGTGATCGCGGCAGAGGGTATCTTTATCGGGCATGCGCCGAACCTCTTGCACCTGCGCGGCTGGCTGTCCGGCATCTCGATTCGCGCGATGGGGCTCTTCGAATACCTGGCCTGTGGGCGCCGCAGCATGCCTTTCGGCTTCGAAGCAGGGGAGCCATTCGGCGCCTTCGCCGGCTATCTGACCCCCGACGAGGTATGGCAACTGGCCGCTTGCCTGGAAGACATTATCCCACCGGACCAGGAAGTCGCCGAGGAAGACTACCTCAATTATCGCTATCAGCACTACGGTATCCCCCCTGCCTTCCGCCTGATCGACGAGGTACTGCCAGTCCACGCCTCCGACCTGCTCTTCGCCGTACGGAAAGCATCAACACAAGGGCTGGGGTTGATCAGCAGCATGGAATAAACGGTTCATGGGACTGCATTTTTGTCTACCCCCGCAACGATCTCGTGTCGTTACCCTGAAGGAGAGCCTCACCCGCCAGGACATCGAGTGCCGTGGCCAACTCGTCTGCATGACTTGCATTCCGGAAGGCCTCTTTGACTTCTTTGGAAAGTGGAAGGGGAACCTCGTAGCCGGCGCTATAGCCCTTCCATCGGGAACCTGTTATGAGACCAGGCGCCGCAGCGAGCGGGCTGGCTTCATCTGAGGTCACCCAGAGGGCATCCCCGTCCACCAGGACCGGCATTGTGCCCTTCCTCGCCAGGCTCACCAGTTGCGCGAACAGGGCGGCTCGACCGCCGCCGACCACCTGGGCCCACCAATCGGGCCTGTTCCAACCCCCGGACTTCTCCTCCCGAGCGAGGAGATCGACCCCAAGCCGGGCAAGCAGCCCGACGGAATGTGCGGCATTGGCGCGACCCTGCGCATGCCGGTAGCTCTGGGGGCGCGTGTGCAGGCGCTCGGCGGCCCGCCACAGCGTCGAGGCCCAGCGTTGGAGCAGATCGACGGACTCCTGCCAGCACCAGCCCTCTCGCACCTGGACACGGTAGCCGATGTCCCGGCAGCAGTTGAGCTGTGGCGTACTCATCCACTCAGCATCCAGGCAATCCGGCAAGCGCTTGCCATCGAAGACGGAACCTCCCGGCTCTGCGCTAATCCGCCAGAGGCCGGGACGGATTCCATCATAGGCGCGCCCCGTGGGGGAATGCTGCGGTTCTCCCGTCCCAAGCTGGACCGTCATCGCGGCCAGCAGGTGCCAGGAACAGTGGCGGTACTTGTGCAGGTAGCGCTGTCGCTGTTCGGCCACTGTTAACGGCCTCATCCAGGACAGTCCGTGTGTCCGCTCAAGGAGGGTGACGGGAGTTCCGTCGCTGCCAGTCAAGGTGCGGGGGTCCACCCGAGAGGCGCGCAGCGAGGAGAGCGGCAGATCGCGCGTGAGGTCGCTGAGCAACTGGTGCGCCACTAGCTCGGGAGTGTCGATCAGCGGCCTCGCCAGCGCCGTCTGCAGGTAGCTCACGGTGGCGAGCAGGCTACGCGCATCGCTGAGCATCCAGCCCCAGCCGGCGTACTCGGGGAAGACGAGCGCCAGGCGGCGCGCCTCCCACTGGCTGCTTTCCTTTGGCCAGAGCAGTATGCTGACCGGCCTGGACGGCTCGCGTGGATCAGGGTGGACGACCACGACCCAGCGGGCACGCGCCTGCTCAAACCATGCACAGGTAGCTCGTTGGGAGAGCCGGCTGCCCGGCATCACCCAGGCCGAGTATAGTCCGGCCTCCCAGAGGCACTCGATCAGCTCGTTCGGCTCGTCCAGATTGGTCGGGAGCATAAGCGGGCGCAGGACGCGCTTGCCCTCTACCGAGCTAATAAGTAGCGCCTCGGTATCCATCAAGGCGCCGGTCATCGCACCCGGATCCAGTAAAGTTGTTGCCCGTTCCGTATTGATCATGCACTTCCCATCTAGCGAAAACGAGACCGACCATATCGTTGATAGCAAAGTATTCTGTCATGAACTGGTAAAAACGGCAAGCTCTGCACTGTTAGAACCGCACTGTACACGTATCGCAGTGCTGCTTCCCGGTAAGTTCCCGCAATGCGCGTATATCATGGTATCATAAGAACCGTGGGTAAGACAGGAAGGACATCGCAAGGTCTATGGATGCAATGGACCAGTTCAAGCATCCGGCACTGAGCAGGTTGAAGCGAGGTCAAGTATGATAGAGGTCCAGGAGCGCTGGGTGACGTTTCATGCGCCTGAAGGGGCAGCCTATCTCATTGGGGATTTTACCAACTGGGACCAGGAGCCGCTGAACATCACCGGCCCGCTCACAATCGAGTTTCCGTGTGGCGCGTACGTGGAATACGCCTTTCTCGATGCCGACAAACAGCCGCTCGCCGATCCAGCCAATCCGGTAAAGCCCAGGCACCCCTGGCACGAGTATGACCGCGCCGTCACGCTCCCTGCTCACGACTTTCAAGCGCCTGCCCGGCCACACAGGTTTTGTGGCCATCTCTATGATCACAGCACCTACTCGCGGGTCTTTCGCTCCCGGCGCCTCTACCGCGTCTACGAACCATCATCTCCGCCTGTGTCCACGCTCTATATCCAGGATGGCGAGGAATACTATCGTGCGCTCCGTGTCCACGAAGTCGTCGAGGCACTCGTGGAACGAGGCGAAATCCACCCGGTCCGGCTCGTTCTGATCGCGCCGCACGAGCGCGAGAAAGAGTACTGGTTCAGTGAGCGCTACGAAGCGTTTCTTCTGAGCGAGGTCATTCCGCAGGTGGACCGGCACTATGGCCCAACGGCGGAACGCGGCCTGTGGGGAGCATCCCTGGGCGGCCTGGTCTCTGCCTGGCTGGCCTGGCGGCATCCGGAGCTGTTCAGCAGGGTGGGCAGCCAGTCCGGATGCTTTACGGCCGACCCACGTGGCGGAGATTCCTATCACGACCCTGAGTGGTTTACTATGAAATTCGCAGCGAGCGAACCTCTGCCCCTGCGCTTCTACCTGGACGTTGGGCAAATCGAGTGGTTGCTCGCCCCCAATCGTCGCTTCGCCGCGATGCTGGTGGACAAGGGCTACCTGCACTGCTACCAGGAGCGACCGGGCGGACATAACTGGACGACATGGGAGCAAGGGCTAGAACCCGGGCTCAAGTACCTGTTCGAAAAGAAAGAAAAGCCGTCCTTGTCCGCCAACCTGACCGGCGTTTCTCAGATAAATGACCACGCGAAAAATCATTGACAGGGCGGGTCGGTTATGGCATAATAACGGCACAGTCACGCGGAGAGGTCGCATAGTGGCCTAGTGCGGCGGTTTGCTAAACCGCTGAGGGAGCAATCCCTCCGAGAGTTCGAATCTCTCCCTCTCCGCCCTGTAGGGGCGTAGCTCAATTGGCAGAGCACCCGTCTCCAAAACGGGAAGTTGGGGGTTCAAGTCCTCTCGCCCCTGCCATAACACCTGAACTATCGTTCAGGTGTTTTTTTTCTGAACTCCATCATGTCTTCGCTTTTCAAGGAGCTTCTTCGCATAAATATGGGTATCTGCCGGATGCTTGACGGTAATTAAGTCGCTATCTTCCATCATGAATTGCGTTCGATCGTGAACTATATAAGAAAAATTCCGCAGGCACTTTCCACGATTAATACTATAAAAAATACGGACATGACTAAGAACAGAAAGTGAAAGATAAAGGGTGTTACAGGCACAAAGTTGCACATTCAAGGACACATTTGAGCGTACTTTGTCTTTTTCATGTAAATAAATTGTAGAAAATCCGGCTCTCTTGACAACATAAATAAAGGATTCTATACTGTTCTATAGATTAAGTTACCTGGCTAGCAAGGTCATCCTTGTGGCAAACCGGCATCTTCTCAAAATCCTCAAACGAGGTTCACATATATGGAACAGGTGGAGGGCAACGCATCTTGTACCCCATCCTGACCTCAGCCAGGCTTGTCTTCAGGAAGCGAACCTCAGCGGAGCTGACCTCTTTGGAGCTAACCTTTATCGTGCTGACCTCACCAGGGCAGCGCTCAATGGAGCCAATCTGGGAGAAGCGAACCTCGGAGGGGCGCACCTTTCTGCCGCGAATCTGACGGGAACAATCTTAGTGAGGGCCATGCTTAATGGAGCCGATCTGGGAGAAGCGCAGCTTGATAGAGCCGATCTTTACGGAGCAAGCATTTCCTGGACCAATCTTCGTAGAGCCACACTCAGAGAAGCCAGCCTGCCAGGGATCAATCTGACGGGTGCCACCTTAAATGGAGCCACCTTCAGCAGGGCCACGCTCACCCAGGCCATACTCTGGGGAACCGACCTGAGCGGAACTGATCTGAGTCAAGCCAATCTACTGGAAGCTAACCTTTCCTGGACCTATCTCTTTGGAGCCAGTCTCAAGGAAACCAATCTGCGAGCGGCGACACTCGATAATGCCGATCTCAGGCGAGCGGATATGAGCCGGGCCGATCTCCGGCAGGCCACCCTCAGAGGTGCAGCCCTCTGCGAGGCGAACCTCAGACAGGCGGATCTAAGCCAGGCTGACTGCAGGTGGGCCAAGTTCATTAAGGCTGATCTCCGCGAAGCTAATCTGAGCGAGGCCAGGCTCATAGGAGCCAACCTCTCTAAAGCCAGGCTCACGGGGGCCAATCTCAACGGGGCTAATCTCTCCATTGCATGCCTGCGGGAGGCAGATCTTTTTCTGGCAAGCTGCAGCGGAGCTATTCTGGAGGGAGCAGACCTCTCCGAGGCCGATCTGCGGGGCGCCAATCTCAACAAGGCGTCTCTCAAGGGAGCAGACCTGAGGGGGGCCAATCTCAAAGGAGCGCTTCTCGGCAATAACTCCATTTCCTGAGAGGCGAAGTAGAATGCCTCCTCATCCAAGAGCCACCTCCCGCTTCACCTTTTCAATGAGTTTCTGAGCAAAAAGATGTGCATCTGCCGGGTAGCGTGCCGTGATCAGATTGCCATCCTCCACTACAAATGGTTTCATGATACTGCTCCCCTGGCAAAAATCGCTTCTCTCTTTGAGGACTCCGGTCACTTCGTCCTCTACATACTCGGGATAGGTTCTGTAATAATCACCCAATCGCCAGGCAGTCAAATAGTAGCCGGTTCGTTCCAGCCTCTTCGTCAACCCCGTCAGCTTTCTTCCGTAAAGGACGCTTCTCTGCGTCTCAGGATCAATCGCCCTGGCTAAGACCAGCACCCCGTGGCAGATCGCTCCAACGAGCCTGTTCTGCCGCATGAACTCCAGCGCCTTCTGCTGCACAACCTTGCTTTCCAGGTATTGGCGCATTCCCCTGGCATGTCCGCCTGGCAAGAGCAACATGTCGTATTGCCCGGTTTCTATCGCATCGTAAGGGAGAGGGTGCTGAAAGGCTTCCTGCTTTTGAAGCTCTCGATAGGCAGCCATGGCATCCGGCTTTGCACCCAGCCGCCCAAAGATCACGCCCGTGAGCAGGCGGGGATCAGTCTGCGCGGCCTTCCCCGTTTCAGTACTGAAAGTGACCTCGAAGCCGTCTTCGACAAAATGTTTCCACGGGATTGAGACCTCTGTTGTATCAAAGTCATTGTCGGGGAGTGGAACTATTACTTTTATTGCCATGATCTTTGATCTCCAATCATAGACACTTTCATAACTTATACCACAGATGCCTTCCACGGATGATGCCGCCAGCCAAGTCGGGCCTGCAGACGGCTCGTATCGACCTGCGGCATATGCTCATCCACCAGCGCAACCGTCTCGCGCACCAGATCCTCTAGCTGTGCCGCTGACGAGGCCACATCAGCGTGGAAGATGGCTTCAAGGCGATCCGCGAAGCGTGAAGGGGCGATGTCGCACTGGGCAACGAAACGATGCAGCCGCTTGAACTGGAACGAGGAGTAATACTTGCGATTGAGGCCGGCCAGTACACCAAGTAAATGATGCGCTGCCTCAACCAGCACCTCATATACCCAGATCGTCGCATCGCGCGAAGCCAGGGAATCCTGCAATCCCCACAAAGGGAAGACTGCCAGGTAATGTTCGACCATTGCCTGTGCCAGCGCCTCCGGGTAATCGGCGATCCGCGCCTGCCAGAGTCGAACCAGCGGCTCACCATACAGTGGCAGCGCTTCGAGCATTCCCGCAAGCGCTTTCTGCAGCGGCGTAGTCACATCCAGATGTTCTAGCACCGTCGCCATATCCCGCTCCCAGGCCGCAATGGTCGTGTGCGCACACTGGCACTCCACTCCATCCACGCTATAGGCCTCCATCATCTCCTCGTCGCCGGCTTGCCCTAACAGCCTGCGATCCTGTCCTTCGTTCTGTCGCAAGGCCGCCATAAACTCATCCTCCGACGGCAAAGCATCATAGTAGAGAATCATATCAAGGTCGGAGTAGTAGTCGCTCACTCCCTCGGCAGCCGAACCGGTGACGATAATGGCCCTGACATTGGGATGAGCGGCGTAGGCCTGGGCATTGCGTCTGGCAAGCGCCAACAGCGAGCGGCTGGCCTCACTCGGCCGTTGTTCGATCATGGTAACATCCTCTTTCATGATGTGATCTACGAGTACGTCTAGATCATAACACATGTTTTCTGGATATGACCAAAGTCATGCGGGCATAGGCTTTTCATGTGATCACCATGTATAATGAAGAAGTAGGCGTGTTTGCACTAAATTGTATCAAGTTGTAGGAATAGGGGAGGTGTCCTGTGAACATAGCCATTCTTGAAGATAACCCGGCCATTCTCGATTATCTGAATGCCGCGCTGACTATGAATGGCCACCGCGTGCAGACCTTCACACACGGCGCCGCTCTGCTGGACGCGCTCTTCCCATCCGAGCAGCCCCCGGTATCTTTACCTTTTGATCTTATCCTGGTCGATCTCCTGCTGCCCGGCGATATCTCGGGCCTGGAGGCCATACAGGTCATACGCAAGAGCATTCCTCATGAGCGCCTGCCCGTTATCATCGTCTCGGCCAGCGGTCAGAAAGAGCTTGACCATGCCCAGTCGGTATTGCCAGCAGACGCCCATTATTCGTAAGCCGTTCAAAATGCAGGAACTCCTGCGATTAATCAACAATGTGAAAGTCTAGCAGGTGCTGCACCCTCTTCAATGCATATCGATATGTTATCAACACGATCATACTATCCAGCCCCGCCATCGCCAGTAATGCTGCCGCTACCGGCAGTTTCCAGGTCAGAGCAATCATCAGGCCGAACAGGGCGATACTCGATCCGAGCAGTTGCAGGCGGCGCGGGGTGGCCGGCAGTTCTTCCTGCAAGAGCGTCTGCATACTCCCTTCTGCTACGCTCTCGATGTCCTCATCCGAGGCGCTGCCCCACACGAGAAACACTGTATATCCGCCGAGCAAGAGCAGGGTGAGCAAGGCCGCCGTACCCACTTGAAGCGGTGACAAGCCTACCCATACACCCAGAACAGGCGCGGCAGCCAGACCGATCGCGAAGGCAGGCAGCAGGAAAACGAACAGCCGGGAGCGCAGGTAGGCGAACAGCGTCAACGCGGCCAGCAGGAACAGGCTCAGCCGCGCCCCCTCGCCGCATATGGCGTAGGCAGCATACTCAATGGTGGTCAGCGCGGCGAGCGATGACGCATACACTACCACCTGCGCAATGTTGGAGAAGCCATTGGCAATCATCACCTGCCGCAATACCGGGAAGAGCGCCAGAAGCGCCAGCAGGATGACGATTCGCCCCCAGGTGAACACGCTGCGACTCTGGTAGAGCAGCCCTTTATAGAGCAGCGCGCCGGTCGGCGTACGCCACCCGCCTGCCCAGCCGCTCAGTAAGCGAACTCCTGGCGGCGTCACGATCCGGCCCGAACCCGCACGGCCCTCCAACACCTGAAACGCTTGCAGGTACAGCCTGCCAGCCGCGCCTGCCAACGGGCCAAACGCGAGCAGCAAGCACATGCGCCGCCGATCTCCACCGACCATACTGGCAAGTTCCAACTGTTGAGGAATTCCATGGCGACAGGATGATTTTATAACCTGCGCCGGCTACGACCAGCGCGACAATCAAGAAGATCGAGTGTCTTTCTCAGGTTGGGCAGGGCATTGGCGATCACGAGGAATGTCACAAGCAAAGCAATGCACGCTGTTACAGCCATGCCGGTTACGAGCAGCAGCAGCCAGGTCAGGGCCATCCATCGCAGGACGATTAGCATTGGAACTCCGGCAACGATACTCGCGAGCAGCAGCCAGTTTCCAATGCCCTCTCCGAGTACCAATCCGTACAACGCGCGGAAACGGAGCGGCGGGGCGAGCGGCATCGTCATCAGCAGCATGGGTTGATCGCCGCCAAAGCCCTGTTGCAGGGTAGAAATCGCGGAGAATGCAGCGATACCTGCCCAGATGCCGGCAAAGAGCAGCCAGAGATGCGACGTCAAACTCGCCTCTCCTACCGCTTGCCACTTTGCCAGGTTGTCCAGAAGGCTGTGCATCGACCAGGAACCGATGCCAAGATCAACAGCCAGCGCGATCAACCATGTCACTCGCGCGCGAGTATCGCTGCGGAGCGCACCCAGATTGGAGATGAGATGCGCGCGCCAGATCAACGCCGCCTGCTTCATACACTCACCTCCTCCTGCGCGGCGAGCGCCAGGAATACCGCTTCCAGGTCTGGCGCGGACGCCACCTCACGCAGATCCGCCGCACTGCCCTCCACCAGCAAGCGTCCGCGGGCAATAATGCCGACGCGGTGGCAGATCGACTCAGCCGTCGTCAGATCATGCGTTGAAAGGAAGATGGTCGTACCAACGGAGGCCAGTTCAAGAAACAGGTCTTTCAAGCGACGCGCGCTGAGCGGGTCCAACCCGTTCAACGGCTCGTCCAGGATCAGCACGGGCGGCTGGTGAACGAGCGCGCCCGCCAGCGCCAGCTTGCGCTTCATGCCGAACGAATAAGTGCCGCACGCGCTCCCCGCACGCTCTCGCAGGTCAAGCAGCGCCAGCAGTTGCTCGATGCGCGCGTCTGCCTCGCGTCGTGGAATGCCGCGCAGTTGCGCCAGGAACGCCAGGTACTCGCGTCCTGTCAGCCGCTCATACAGCCAGGCACGGTCAGCCACGTAGCCAAGCGCGGCCCTGGCATCGAGCGGCTCCTGCCAGACATCATGGCCTTCTATCCAGGCACGTCCTGTATGTGGCCGCAGCAGCCCCACCAGCATCTTCATCGTGGTCGTCTTCCCCGCCCCATTCGTACCAAGAAAGCCATAGATTTCGCCGTGCCGAACCGCCAGGTTCAGGTCGTTCACCGCGACAATATCGTCAAAACGCCGTGTCAGGTGTTCGGTACGGATCGCCGTATCCTGGATATCCACGCCCCCGGTGCCAACGCCCCGGATGCCCACAAGGGGCATCCCTACATTTGCGGGCGCCCCCACCCCATCACTACCCAGTTCGATATCCGGGATAGGGGCGTGGGTGTCCGGCGAAATGGCGGCCAGCAACGCATCCCGCTCATCGACGTTGAACAGTATTGCTTCGGCGATTACCTTTCCGGTAAGGCCCAGCCGGAATGTACGAGGATTATTGAGCCGCAGCAAGACCTGGCCTCGCTCTGAAAAAGCGATGTTGAGGCGCTGCTTTTCCGTCTCGTACCTGGCCTGTGGCAGAACGACTCGCTCGCGAGCTGGCTTCGCCGAGGCGATCTCCTCCAGCGCTATCGATGCCGAAAAATCCAATCCATAACGCAGGGCCAGGTACGTTCCGGTCAGGTGGTGCTTCGTCCAGAGCGGAGCCAGGAATTTGCTTGCGATCAACAGGTAGAGCCCCACCAATCCACCTATCACCAGCCATTTCACCACCTCGATTGGTAGAAATCGGACTATAAGAAACGCGATAAGGGAGACTTCTCCGCTCATGAGGAAGAGCAGCGCGCAGACGGTACTGATATATGAGCCGCGTTGAGCGCTATACGTCCATACTTTCCTGGTAGATGATATTGCTTGCATAGTGTTACTCTTCTTGGGCGGGTGACGCTTCCGCCGTCTTGATATTTTGTAGTTCGACAGCCTGAGATGAGGAAGAAGAGGACGAGGAGAGGCGGCGCGTCAATGCCTCGAAGAAACTGCGCTGGGCAGGGGAGACCAGCGCAGCCGCAAGATCGACCAGGGTCTGGCCTGTGCGCTCGTCGATTGGCGGATCGGTCGCAAAGAACTGCGAGTGAAACAGACCTAAATCTCCGGATTGAGCGTACTCTTCAGCCAGTCGCTCGATTTCCGGGGAATCTTCCGGCGCTTCGGCCAGTGCCGCGAAACGCCCCTCTAGCTCGAGTAGATGCCGGTACTGCTCCGGCTGCGCCGCAATATGCCGCACCGCCTGCTCCATGACGGTACGATAGCCGGCGGGCCAGTTGAACTCGCCAAGCAAGGCATCGACCTTCTCGCCCCACTTCAAGGCCTCTCCACTGATGTTGGCGAAGTACTCGCCCAGGTGTTCTTTAACAAGATCAAGGTAGAGCGATGGGACAGGTTCGCCAGGAACGCGGGCCGACTCGAGCGATTCCGCGGCCAGCAGTTGCTGCACGCGTCCACGGCGTTCCTCCAGGTCGTGTATCTGCGCAGTAAGCTCTTCGCTCAGCGCCTGCAGGGCAGCGCGCAGCGTCTGCTCGATGTCTTCACGCTCGTGACCTGGCTCGCCCAGAATGTCGCGTACGCGCTCCAGAGGCAGACCCAGCGAGCGCAGCCGGCGAATGCGCTGCAGGCGCAGCAAATCCAGCGCGGTGTAGAGCCGGTAGCCTGACTCGCTGCGCCGCGGTTCCCCCAGCAGGCCGATCTCCTGATAGTACCGTATTGTCTTGGCCGATACCCCCACCAGCTTCGCCACCTCGCCGATGTACAGGTGTTCGCGCATGGGATTGACCTCCTCTCATTTCCTCTGAGAAGAGTATAAAACCTTCCCCTTACTAGAAGGTCAAGAGGTCTATGCCAGCCCCAACTCCTTCGCGCGAATGACAGCCTGAGTGCGGTCGCGTACCCCCAGTTTGCTGAGTATGTTGCTCATGTGGTTCTTGACGGTTCCTTCGGTGAGGTAGAGCTTTTCGGCAATTTCGCGGTTCGAGGCGCCCCTGGCTACCAGCGCAAGTATCTCGCGTTCGCGTTCGGTCAGTTGCTCAATGTATATTGTCGCATCCATGTAAGGCGATGATGATGGGGCATGTGGTAGAGCCGCCTGCGCTTTTGAGGACGTGGGAGGCGCCGGTGATACAGCAGGAGCGAGGGCGGAAAACACCTTGCTCGCGATATCCGGTTGGAGCAACACCTGGCCCCGCGCAGCGGTGCGCACCGTCATCGCCAGCTCCTCTGCCGTAATGTCCTTGAGCGAGTAGCCCAGCGCGCCAGCGCGCAGGCCGGCGTAAATCAGTTCAGTGTCATCAAAGGTAGTGAGAATGACGATATGCGCGCCGGGCCAGCGCTCACATATAGCCTTCGTCGCGGCGATGCCGTCCATGCGCGGCATACGGATGTCCATCAGGATCACATCGGGCGGCGTCTGTCGCTCGTACAGGCTCTCCACCGCGGCCAGCGCGTCCTCGCCATCGTTGGCGGTACCAACCACCTCGATATCCGGCTCCATTTCGAGCAGCTTGCGAAAGCCCTCCCGGACGAGCGTCTGGTCATCAACGATTAAGACGCGGATGCGCTGTGTCTTCTCCGCCATATCTCGAAAATTACCCCTTGCGAAACTCTTCCGGTATGGGCACTTCTTCCCACGCGCCGCCTGCCTGCTTCCAGCCATCGAAGCCCATTTCCAGGTGCGCCACGTTGGTATAGCCCATCTTTTGCAGCACATCCGCCGCCAGGGACGAGCGCAGCCCACCCGCACAGTAGACAATTGTGCGCTTCTGTGGGTCCATATAGCGCTTGTGGTACTCGCTCTTCGGGTCAGCCCAGAATTCCAGCATCCCACGCGGCAAATGCTTCGCGCCGGGGATGGTGCCATCGCGCCAGCGCTCGCGCACATCGCGAATATCGACTACGACGACTTCGCCCGAGGCAAGTTCGCGCTCCATCTCTTCCTTCGACAGCCCCGTAATGCGCGTGCGCGCATCCGCGACCATATCGTTGACCGACTGTGGTTCCATGGTTAATTCATTCTCCTTTCACCGCATTAAAACAGGCATAGATGTTGCCCTCGCACTCGCTACCTGGTCACAACTGACGAGGGTTGAGCACCTGATTGGGCGGCAGGAACAGACTGAACAGGCACGCGTACCACCAGGCGATAGCCACCCTGTTCGGCCGGGCCATGCCAGAGATGGCCGCCCAGCAACTCGACACGCTCACGCAGTCCGACCAGGCCAAAGCCCCCTTCAAGCGTGGCGCCCATTGGCACAGTTCCACGCCCATTATCCTGCGCCAGCAGTTCCAGCGCGCCCTCTTCATAGCGCAGGCGCAGCAGCACCTTGCCGGCACGCGCATGTTTGCGAATGTTAGTCAGCGCCTCCTGCGCCGTCGCGGTAGAGCGCCAGCGCTATATCCGGAGAAAGCGCGGGCAACTCCGTCTCAAGATCAAGCGTCAGGGCCGTTTCGGGCGAGCTGCGCTCAAACTCCTCGCCCAGTTGCGCCAGGGCTTCGGCCAGGCCCAGTGTCGCGATGCTGGTAGGGCGCAGGGCCGCCACCGCGTTGCGCACCTCCTGCATCGACTGGGCGGCGACGCGGCGTGCCTCCGCGATCTCAACGGAGGCGCGCGCGGGGTCGCGTTCCTGCAACTTAGCGATGGTCTCAAGCTGGATCGTCAAAATCGACAGATAGTGGCCCAGCGTATCGTGGATCTCGCGCGCCAGGCGCGTCCGTTCGCGCACCACCGCCAGTTCTTCTACTTCATCCGCATAGGATTGTAAGCGCATGTGCGCCTGTTCCAATTCCCCCTTCGATTCCTCGAGCTGGCTCAGGAGCCGTTCAGCGCGGTATTTTTGGCTCTGTAAGACTTGCACGATCAGCGAGAAGACCGCAACAAAGGCAAAAGCCGGAAGCAGGGTAAGCAGCGACGGATAGAGAGACGACCAGTTCCATTTATCCAGCCAGCCCAGGGTGACTCCCGCCATTACGTACAGAAAGATACCGGCACCTATCGCCGCCCGCAAGGGTAGGATGGTGAAGGATAGAACTACTGTAACCAGGAACATCAGCCAATCCCATTGGAGACCGATCAAAGACAGCAGGCTCACAGCTTCCGTTATGATCGCCAGCAACGTCAACCCGAGCGCGATTTGCCAGACTTCTGTGTCTGGCCAGACTAGCCGGTACAACCACGTGACCACGACAACATAGCCGACCTGGAGCGCGCTGAATGCCACAAAATTGAGCGGCGTCAGGTGAGGCGTCGACAGGATGGTGTACAGGTAGCCAACGATTAGCGTGGCATAGCCTAGACCCGGCCCGACTGAGTTCAGGATGAACATCTCGTGCCGGTTGATCGTGGATTGGCTGGGTATCTCGGGCATAGAAGAGACGCTTCCTCTTGCAAGTACATATGTTTCTCCTTCGCAATTATAGCATAGCCGCAGCAGGCGAGGGATGTGAGAAAGGTGGGATAAGCGCAGTATGACCCATGACTTGAGTCACGGTAGTCACTCTCTAACATCAGTGACGCGCAAGATGACCATAAGCACATCCCCAGCGCGCCAGGTAGCAGCTATACTTAATACAACACCAAGAAGAGAGAGCCCCTTATTCTGGAAAGGATCAACAATGATGATCTCGCAAGAACAATCTCAAGGCCAGAGCACTACAGCAGGCGAACGTACGCTAATGGTAGATGTGCGCGGCCTGGTCAAAAGCTACCACCACAAAACTGTCGTGAATAACGTCTCGTTCTCCGTAAAGCAGGCGGAAATCTTTGGCCTGCTGGGACCCAACGGGGCAGGTAAGACGACCACGCTGGAAATGATCGAGGGCATTCGCAAGCCCGACTCTGGCACAGCAGTGCTGGCCGGGCTGGATGTGCGGCGGCAACGCAGCGCCGTTCAGCGCATCATCGGCGTACAATTGCAGGCCACCGCGCTCTTCCCCGAACTGACGCTGCTGGAGACGCTGCAGTTCTTCGCCGCGCTCTATCCACGCGCGCTCGATAATCGCAAGCTGCTCAGCGATGTGGCGCTCGAAGAGAAGGCCAGGGCGCACCCGCAGGACCTCTCTGGCGGGCAGCGCCAGCGGCTCGCGCTGGCCATCGCGCTGGTCAACGATCCCCAGGTGCTCTTCCTCGACGAACCGACCGCGGGGCTTGACCCACAAAGCCGCCGCATGTTGTGGGATATCGTAGTGCGGCTGCGCGAGCAGGGTAAAACCATCATCCTGACGACACATTTCATGGACGAGGCCCAGTTGCTGTGCGACCGCATCGCAATTCTGGACGGCGGCCAGATCATCGCGCAAGATACCTCCGCAGGGCTGATCGGCCGGCTGGGCGCGCAGGCCACGATCGATTGTCGCCTGGATGGCCGGGCAATACCGGCGGATATCGAGGCACTCGAAGGCGTCACGGGCGTGCTGCATACAAACGAGCGCTACCTGATCTACACCCGGACGATGCAGCCCACGCTCGCCGCCCTGCTGGCTTACGCCACTACCATGAGCATTCCGCTCACCGACCTGCAGGTACGCGCACCCACCCTTGAAGATGTATTCCTGGAATTGACCGGCCGCGCGCTACGCAGCGATGCGTAAGAAAGGATATTCCCATGTTAAACAGAATCATCGTTCTTTTACGTACCAACTTCATCATGCTTACACGGCAGCGCGGATTGATCATCTCCAGCCTGGGATTAGCGGTCATTTCGATGCTGGTCTTCGGTTTCCTCTTTGGAGGCAGCGGCTCAGCGAAGACCAGGCTCGGGGTCGTCGATCAAGACCACACCTCCATCTCAGCGCAGATCACCAGCCAGTTGCAACGGTCGGATGCGCTGCAGGTCTTCACGGGCAGCAACAGCGAGGAGCAGCAGGCGCTGAAGGATGGGCAGCGCGATGCCGTCGTCGTCATCCCCGCCGGCTTCAGCCAGCAGCTCGTGCAGGGTAACGCGCGCCTGCAGGTCTCCTACGACCAGAGCAATCCCGTCACGGCGGCATCCACACAGCTTACGGTAAAAGCCATCGTTGACGGCATCAACAGCAAGATCACGCACCAGCCGGGGCCGGTCACGCTCGTGCAGCAGGCGGTAGCGGCGAAAGACTTGCGCGAGATCGACTTCATCACACCAGGTATGCTCGGCATGCTGCTGATGTGGGCCAACCTGGCGGTCGGCATTCAACTGGTGAATTGGCGCGAACTGGGCATCACGAAACGCCTGGCAGCCACGCCGCTCAAGCCGCTTTCGATGATTAGCGCGCAGGTCGTGGCGCGGCTGGCGCTCTCGCTGGTGCAGGGCGCGCTGCTGCTTGCGCTGGCGATCTGGATTTTCAACGTCCACATCTACGGCAACATCGGCCTGCTCGCGCTGGTCGTGATAGTGGGCGCGCTCACCCTGCTGGCCCTCGGTTTCGCCATTGCCAGCTTCGTCAGGAAAACCGAGGCGGCCAACTCGATCCTGCTGCTCGTCAGCTTCCCCATGATGTTCCTGGGCGGCTCCTACTTCGATGTGAACGGCGCTCCATCCTTTCTGCAGCCGCTCATCCACGTCATGCCGCTCTACTACCTGAACGAGGCCCTGCGCCAGGTGATCTACAACGGGGCAGGCTGGAGCGCCATCCAGACGGGCGTGCTGGTCATGCTCGGGTGGATTGTAGCCGCAATGCTGGTCGTGTGGCGTGGGTTCAAGTGGCTGTAATCAGTCTTGAGGCAGAAAGATAGCAGACAAGCCCCCGTAATTCATGCGCGAGCTTGTCCGTCGTCTTTTTATTTAGAAAAGGGGTCATGGCTTATAGGGTTTATTCTCAATTGTGGCTTTTTCCATTACCTGAGATATTCAAGAGCAGATTTTGAACCTCCTCAGGACTTTGCGCCGTACCAATCTTAGCTACCAAATCCTGAAGAATAGACTTGCCGTGGATATTTTCAACCTGGACTGTTGCCAATCTCGTCAATTCCTGACTGGAAAAGCGGGCCTGAACCAGAGAAACTATTGCTGCACGCAATCCTTCTTCCAAACCCCTTGCCTCTCCTTTAGCCTCTCCTTTAGCTTCTCCTTTAGCCTCTCCTCTAGCTTCTCCTCTAGCTTCTCCCCTAGCTTCTCCCATTGCTTCGGCTTTCCTTGCAATTTCTTGAAACGCTCTGGTTTCCATTAAGATGTCGTCTAGCATAGCAAACCTCCCGATGAGCCAGTTTTGATCTTCGTCATTGTCGAAGATCAGCGACGCAAATCCGTAAGTCAACATCAGCAAATCAGCCTTTGGCACTTGTTCGTTCCCAGGCTGCGTTAATGCCGTTATAACGCCCTCAATCACCTCACGCCGCGCACCTTCCCTCGTCAATACCAGCAGCGGATACAGTCCCGGCAGCCCCTTCTCCCACAGTTCCTCTGTCGGTATTTCCCATAGCTTGATGATTGAGAAATCGAAGCGATGAACCGACTGGCCATTGGGCAATTCCTTCACGAGTAAGGCTTGCTCAATGGTCTTCACCTTCTTCAAATAGATGACGCACGACCAGACGGGACAGTCATACTGCAACGTCGCTCTTACATTATACCCCCACAGGCGTCCAGCCATGTCGGGATCATGATTGCGTTGAAACTCGATATGCAATAAAAATCGCTTGCCGTAGAGCGTCACTTCGAATAAATGGTCGGCAAAGATTGGTTCGCCTTCCAATTCAGATGAAACAACGCGCTGATATTCGGCATCAGGAAACAGCCATTTTACTATGTCCTCTGGAGCCCTCCTGAATAAGCGCTTCATCCTACGATCCCAGGGTTTATGCACACCAGAAGCCCTCCTAACCATCATTCTTCTAGAAGTGTAACATAACAGATATCAATTGTCGAGAGATTTCTCCGAACGGCTGGGGTTGTGTATCCTCCCCGATAGATTGTACAATGAGGACAGTCTTACGGTTCTGGTTGCCAGCTCAACTTCCCGGTTTTTCGGTAACATTTTCTAGGATTGGCGGGCTGGCAACCGGGCGCTTTTCCCCTGGAGGAGGTCCTATCCTTGTCTGATCTATTTCGCGAAGCTGAGAACTGCGTCACGGCCCCGCGCGGATTCCGGGCCGGAGTCACCGCCAGCGGCATTAAATCCGACGCCACCATCAAAGACCTGGGTATTTTAGCATCGGATGTTCCCTGTACCGCCGCGGGTACCTTCACCACCAGCCGCACGTGCGCGGCCCCTGTCATTGTCTGCAAGGAGCGGCTGAAAAGCGGCAAGGCCCAGGCTGTCATCGTCAACAGCGGCAACGCCAATTGCGCGACGGGGGAGATCGGCCTGCTCAACGCCTACCGTATGAGCGAGTTTGCCGCGCAGCGACTCGGCCTGGAGAACGAACTGGTGCTGTGTTCTTCCACCGGCATCATAGGGCGCCAGTTGCCAATCGAAAAGGTCCAGGCCGGCGCGCAGGCTATCGAGCTGACGACCGAGGGCGGCAACGCCTTCTCGGAGGCGATCCTGACGACCGATACGCGCCCCAAACGCATCGCGCTGGAGTTCGAGATCGATGGCAAAAGCGTGCGGCTCGGCGGCGTGACTAAGGGTGCGGGCATGATCTACCCCAACATGGCCACCATGCTGTGCTACCTGACGACCGATGCCGCCATCGAGCTGGACTGGATGCGGACCGGGCTGCGCGATGCCGTCAACGATTCTTTCAACATGATGGCGATGGATGGCGATATGTCCACCAACGACACCTGCATCCTCTTCGCCAACGGGCTGGCGGGCAATGCACCCATCAACGCGCGGCACCCGCAGGCGGGCGTCTTCCGCGAAGCGCTGCGCCGCGTGACGCAGTACCTGGCACGCGAGATGGCCCGCGACGGCGAGGGCGCCACGAAGCTCATGACCGTGCACGTACGGGGCGCACGCGACAAAGCCGATGCCGTCAAAGCGGCCCGTGCCATCACGGTTTCGCCGCTCTGGCAGTGCGCGCTTGCCGGTAGCGACCCCAACTGGGGGCGTATCGTGGCCGCGCTGGGAGCCAGTGGCTGCCATCTCGACCAGGACACCTACGATATTTTCCTCGGCGATGTACAGGTGATGAAGCAGGGTATGGCCGCCGGCTACAGCCAGGCGGAGGCGCGCGCAGCGATGGCGGGCGCGGAAGTCATCGTCTCGGTTGACCTGCACCTGGGCGAGGGACAGGCCACCGCGTGGGGCTGCGACCTGACGCACGGCTACATCGACGAAAACACCCTGTACACACGATAGACCAGACTTGCAAAGGAGCAATGTTTAATGACCACAACACACACCACCAGCCGCGACTGGGTCGCGCTCGAGCAGCGCTATTACCAGGGCACGTTCAAACGCCAGCCCGTGACCTTCGTGCGTGGCAAGGGCACACGCGTCTGGGATAGTGATGGCAAGAGTTACCTGGACCTGGTCGCCGGCATCGCCGTCAACGTGCTGGGACACTGTCATCCCGCCATCGTGGAGGCCGTGCAGCAGCAGGTCACGCAGCTCGTCCACGTCTCCAACCTCTACTACAATACGCGCCAGATCGAGCTGGCCGAGCAGCTTGGCCTGCTGAGCAACGGCATGCGCTCGTTCTTCTCCAACAGCGGCGCGGAGGCCAACGAGGGCGCCATCAAGCTGGCACGCAAGTTCGGGCGCGTACATAAAGACGGCGCGTACGAGGTCATCAGCATGGAGCGCAGTTTCCACGGGCGCACGCTGGCGACGACGGCGGCCACCGGCCAGGCTTTCTACCAGGCCACCTGGATACCGCTGCCCGACGGCTTCAAACAGGTTCCCTACAACGACCTCGAGGCGCTCAAGGAGGCCATCAGCGATAAAACCGTGGCGATCCTGCTCGAGGCGGTTCAGGGTGAGGGCGGCATCTGGCCTGGCAAGCAGGAGTACATCAAGGGCGTGCGCCGGCTTTGCGACGAGCAGAACCTGGTGATGATCTGTGACGAGGTGCAGGCCGGCATGGGGCGCACGGGTACCTTCTTCAGTTGGGAACACTACGGTATCGTGCCGGATATCGTCACGATGGCAAAGGGACTGGCCGGCGGCGTCCCCATCGGGGCCATGCTGACAGGGCCGCGCACCGACCTCTTCGCACCCGGCGATCATGGCACCACCTTCGGTGGCAATCCTATTGCCAGCGCGGCCGGCGTGGCCACGATCAAGACGATTGTCGGCGAAAACCTGGTCGAGAACGCGGCGAAGATGGGCAACTACTGCCATCAAAAATTCAAGGAACTCTGCGCGAAATATCCTTTCATCGACAGCCCGCGCGGCATAGGCCTGATGCAAGCCGTCAACGTCAAGCACGACCTGGCGCATACAATCGTGCAGCAGGCCCTCGAACACGGACTCCTTCTGAACGCGCTCGGACCCAACACCCTGCGCATGGTGCCGCCGCTTAACATCTCTAAGGAAGAGATAGACGAAGCTACCGAACTGCTCGATAAGGCCCTGGCAGACGTAGCTCAGATGCCCGTAGCGGAGGCCTAATAAGTATGGATACGAGCGCAACGCCGGCAGAGCAATACGACGCCATCGCGCACGAACTCGCCTTCAAGGATGGCGATGTCGCCCTGAGTAAGATGTTCGGGATGCCGTGCCTCAAGGTCAACGGCAAGGCTTTCGCGGGCTTTTACGAGAACGAGATGGTCTTCAAGCTCACGGGTGGCACGCACGCGCAGGCGCTCGGGCTGGAGGGAGCAAGACTCTTCGACCCGGGCCACATGGGACGGCCGATGAAGGAATGGGTGCTGGTGCCATTCGCCTACGCCGAGCAGTGGGAGACACTGGCCGAGCGTGCGTTGGAGTACGTAGGAAAACGGCCGGCGTAGAGGGGCGTTGCCAGGGGAAGCGCGAGAGGGCGACGACGCGAGACGCAGGGCGACCCTCGCGGTCGCCCTGGCAGCATGAGTGCAGCTAGAATGTTTCCCTATCGTCCCTGCTGCCGTTCGCGCCGCCGGATGGCGTCGCCCTGGCAGCTAGAATCTTTCGATTGTGACACAGAGTACATCAAAAAGATCAAATCATCGGCGGGAATCAGCGGTGAGAGTGTTTTCGCTACGGGTGCAATCTTCAGTGATTGCGGCATTTATGCTCATGCTGGGACTGGTCGTAGCTGGCTGCGGCGGCACTCCGGCAGCGACACCGGGTGCGAAGACGCCAGGTCCGACGGCTCCTGCGATGGCAATTACTATGCAGCCGGCACTCACTCCATCGCCGGCTGCAGCGCCGCTCAAACACATCTTCTATATTATGATGGAGAATCATGGGCTCAATGATATTCTGGGGAATAGTGCCGGCGCGCCTTATCTGAACCAGCTCGCGGGGAGCTACGGCATCGCGACGCATTATTTCGGCGTCACGCATCCGAGCCTGCCTGACTACCTGGCGGCGATCTCGGGGAGCTTTCAGGGTATCTGGGATGATTGCCCCGCGGGGGCCAGCGTCACCTGCGCAGCCCAGGCCTTTGGTTCGCAGTTGACGGCCCAGGAGGCGGAGCAGGCCGCAAGCACAGCTCACCTTTTCACCGGTCAGACGCTGGTCGATCAACTCGAAGCGCACCATCTCACGTGGAAGGCTTATATGCAGTCGATGCCATCGGCAGGATTCACGGGGGGATACGCGGGACTGTACGGGCAGAAGCACGATCCCTTCATGTATTTCGCGGGCATCCGCAACAACCCGGCGCGTCTCCAACGTATTGTGCCATTTACGCAATTTGGCGCAGACCTGACATCCAGCGACTTCCCGAATTTCGCCTGGATCACCCCCGATGTCTGCAACGACATGCATGGCGCCCCCAACTGCGGCGGCTACGCTGCCCTCATCGCGCAGGGCGATGGCTTTATTCGCAGCACCGTCTCGGCCATCATGGCCTCCCCCGCCTGGCACGAAGGTTCGGCCATCGTCATTGCCTGGGATGAGAGCGACGCAAGCAATGCGGGCTGCTGCAAGGGACCGACCGGGGCAGGCGGCGTGGCCCTGGGCGGCGGCAACGTACCTTTGCTCGTGGTTACATCGCGCGGCCCGCATCATCTCGTACTTGCGCAGGGCTCATACAATCACTATTCGCTGCTGGCCACCATCGAGCAGTTGTGGGGATTGGGATGCCTGGCGAACACGTGTGGGATGAGCGGGCAGGATTTGTTGACGCCGTTGTTCGAGAGTTAAAGCGCACGAGAGAGAAGCAGGGCGACCGCAAGGGCTGACACAACTAGGATTTTTGTCGGAGGTTGGTTCATTGTAGAGGCAGGGGCGGCGGCGAGTGGTGTGGGGCCCCTTGCGGGTGCCTTCGTGTCTTTCCGCCCTGCTGGCCCTTTCTCGAGAATAACCTACCCGTGTCAGCCCTTGCGGGTGCCTTGCCTGCTCTGCGCCTCGCTGGCCCTTTCTCGAGAAAATCCTATCCGTGTAAGCTCTACCAAGGGCCATCGTAATTATTCAATGGGCATTAGCGGGCCCTACTGGTTTTTCAGCAATTCTTGCAGGGATCTTGTTTGCTCGTAGTCCAGGCGGTCTGTATCCTCCAGAAAACGGACGAAGCGCTTGAAGCTGGTGACGATGGTTTTGGTTCCCTCTTCCTGCAGGTACGTCTGCACATCAGCGTGTGCAAGTTCGAGCAATCCACGCGGGGGGTCCTGTATCAGCAGGTAGTCTCGAGCGAAGGCCTCGATGTTCGCGGAGTGCTGTTCCGTCATGGCGTGGCTCAAGCCTCTCCTGGTCATATCACGCCGGAAAGCCTGCAAAATTTTCGCATTGCGCGCCAGGATGCCTTTGCGTGCATCCTGCGGGTCGCTCGATGTGTCAACGGGCAGCAGGCTGGTGATGATGCCCTCGCGTTCCTGCGCGTCCCGGTAACTATCATTAAAGCCGCTTCGCATGCCCGCACCAAAGTAAATTCGAAAGGGTGCCAGGATGCTATCATAAATGATGCGATCCTCAAACGGCAGTAAGACGGCCTGAACATAGATAGGAAGGGTAGGGCCGATGACCTCTTCGATGGGACTGACCAGTCCTAATACTCCATAGGCATGCGCCGTTCCTTCTGTACTCAGAAAAACGGTATACTTTTTGAGGTAGCGCATCACGAGAAAATTACCGGCAAGACGATAGCGCCAGCTTTCGATCAGTGCCAGATCAGCCGGCGAAAATCCAAACGGGTTCAGCTCTATGAAACGCTCGCGCAGGGCGTCATCCCCCCACATAGCATCGCGCAGCTTTTGAATGTCCTCAACCGGGAGAATGGCTTCTTTGGGGTGCGGCGGGAAAGGCTTGACGAGGTGTCGCTGCTCATTGACGTAGTGGAGCAGTGGGATCCAGATGCTATAAAAGCGTTCAACTTGATCTGGCGGCAGTTGCATTCTGGATACTCCTCAACGAAACGCGCGTTGGACCAGGGCGGCGCAAGCGCCCACTCCACTCATCCACGCCACTCCTTTTTCGTCTGTATTGTGTGGAACTTATGACATAGTATAGCAGTGCTGTTTGCGGAGAGCAACTGTCTCTCCAAGAATGACTATCCTGCTGCCGGCTTTGTGGCTGCCGGGAGAGGACCTGGAAAAAATAGATGCATCTTCCATCAAGAATATTTTGGGCCAGGTAAAGCCGCCTGAGAAGAGGCTTCAGAAAAATTTACCGCTCAAATACCGCTCATTTTGAGCGGTAAATTTCCAGGGATTTAGGACGGCAGGGGTACTAAGCAACGATTAAGGTTGGTGAATAAAGAAGTGAAAACATTTTGCGTCTCTAAACCGTGATCTTTTTAGATGAATAATGTCATCTCCCTCGAGAAACGGGTGTCGTCCTGAGACAGAAAGGAAATAGTCGTGTCAAATGAAGACAACAAGGCGTTAGTCAGGCGCTATTACGAAGAGGTTTTGACCGCGAGAGATCCTAAGCTCGTCGATGAGCTTTTCTCACCTGATTATGTATACCATTATGCAGATACGCCTCCTGGCCTCGATACAGACCGGGAAGGCTTCAAACAATTCGTCACTCATTTCTTGAGTGGCTACCCGGATATGCGCTTTTATGTTGATGATCAAACGGTCGAAGACGATAAAGTCATCACGCATGTCACCGCTCAAAGTGGTATGCCGGTCGGGCCGCTCAGGAGCATTCCGGCTGATCCGCAAAAGGTTGCGGAGTCGCAGACCGTCAAAGGTACAAGCACCGACCGGGTCGTCAATGGCAAAATCGTCGAGAGCTGGTTTGAATTCGACATTCCGAATCCATTGCCGCAGGAGGAGGAGTTGCCAGGAGAATAGCGGATCTTGGGCTGTCTAAATGCATTCAGGAGGGTCGTGGAGGAGAACCCGGGCCGATAATGCATGTTGACGAATTCACGCGGACACGAGAGAGGGGGACGCGAGGATGAACCTACCTAAAATAATCGGGGGATCCGTCTGTAGGGGCGCAATTCATTGCGCCCACCTCTGCGGCCCACGTACGGGAGCGAGGGCGCAATGAATTGCGCCCCTACAGACCCTCGGACAATTTGTTAATGTTCATCATCGCGTCCCTACGGTGGGAGGGTTCGCGGAAGGGTATCTCCGGCGGCTTCAAGGGATGGTTGGATGAGCTCATCTGTGAGCCAGTGGGCAATGCCTTCGTGTAGCGCGCGGGGAGCGAGCACGAAGTGGGTGGCTCCCGCGGCGATGAAGCGAACGACGGCAGGCTAGCAATATTGCTCAATCAACGTCCGGTCAGTACCGGTGCTGCCGTAGTAGTAGTCACCTACTGCCCACACGTCACTGGAACCTGGAACCGCCGATATGCCGATAAGCGCGTTGGAGCCAGCGCCGATGTTGAGGGTGCCCACGAAGCTCCAGTTCGTGCCGTTCGAGTGATCTATCATCGTCTGGCCGCCACTGCCGCTATTGGAGTAGTCTCCCACCGCCCAGATATCGCCAGACGAGACCGCCGCCACGCCGTGAAGACTGTCACTGAAGCCGAAGTTGGGGCTGGGCACCACGCTCCAGCTCGTGCCGTTCCAATGCTCTATCAACGTCTCTACAATGCCATTAGTGAGGTATCCCACGCTCCAGATGTTGCTGGCCGAGACGGCCGCCAGGCTGTAAAGCACGTTGGAACCCGAGCCGGCGTTGGGGCCGGCCACCACGCTCCAGCTCGTGCCGTTCCAGTGCTCAATCAACGCCTGAGTGTTACCGACGATACTGGAGTAGTAACCCACCGCCCAGACATTGCCGGCTGATACGGCGGCCACATTTAAAAGGGCATTAATTCTCGAGCCAACATTGGGGCTGGGCACCACGCTCCAGTTCAAGCCGTTCCAGTACTCTATCAATGTTTGCGTGACACCGCTGCTATTGGAGTAGTCTCCCACTGCCCAGATATCGCGAGCTGAGATCACCGCCACGCCGTAAAGGGTGTTGGCAAGCGAGCCGCCATTGGGGCCTGGGCACCACGCTCCAGCTCAAGCCGTTCCAGTGCTCTATCAACGTCTGGGAGTTATCGGTGCTGTTGAGGTAGTCTCCTACGGCCCAGACATCGCCGGCCGAGACGGCCGCTACGCCGTAAAGGGTGTTGCCATTCGAACCCCCATTGGAGCTGGGCACGACGCTCCAGTTCCGGCCGTTCCAGTGCTCTATCAACGTATGAGTGTTACCGATGCTGTCATTGAGGTAGTCTCCCACCGCCCAGGCATCGCGGGCCGAGACGGCCGCTACGCCGAGAAGGAGGTTGTTATCCGAGCCGACGTTGGGACTGGAAACGATACTCAAGTCTGGGCAGCTCAGGGGAGTAGCCTTTTGTTGGAAAGCGAACGGGGTATGGGCTTGAGCAAAGACCACACCTGTCCCAGGCAAACAAATGAGCAGGGCAGCCAGGGAGAAAACCGAGAAAAGATACGCCTTGTACTGTTTTCGCATTGCCATCTCCTCTGATTTGAAGAAGGACCCCGCCTGATTTTAGTCTACATTCGCGTGAAATGGCTGTCAAGGGAACCATGGGCCTGCTCACCCTTTTTATGCTGAAAACCTACGGTAGTGCACGTGTCGATGTCGTCGAACCCCTCCAGGAAAGACATGCGCTTGCCTCTCGACTGGGGGCAAGCAGAGTTTTCTTCCCTCACGACCTTGCGTCTCCAGGGGAGACCTACCCGGTTGCTTTTGAATGTTCGAGCCGCAATGAGGCATGCGCCTTGCTGCAAAGCCAGATGCGGCATGATGGGCGCATGTGCATTACGGCGGATGGCAATCTTGAAGCGCTCACGCTGACTCCGGCCTTTCACGAAAAAGAGTTGAGCATTGTTGGTTCGAGTGACGGCTGGGATTATCAGCAGCATGCTTCCTGGTATTTTCGTGAAATTCAGCAGCACTTCACGCCACTGGAACAGCTTTTTGAGAAAGAGATCGCTGAAAGTGAACTGATCTCGCTGTTTGATGAGCTGGCAATGGGTCGATCTCGGCCGCTGAAGGTGCTCGTCCATTATGAACTATAGCCTATTGTCACACGTTTGGAGATAATACCTGTCATCCAGCGAAAGCAAAGGAGCTCGATGAAGCGGGTCAGAGGACGCAGACGATGAACAGGCCGGCCGATCTCGCAGATTAACCAGAGAAATGCGGAAAGCGTCGTAGGGACGCGATGAGTTGCGTCCGGGTGGACCTGCACGACCAGGACGAAGACGCGATGATGGAGATGAACAAACTACGACGGGCATTGGAACCGTTGCCTACCCCTGAACGGCGTGCCCTCGTTCTTGATGGATGGAGATGAACAAGTGATCGAAGGACGCACACCCCCACCAGCAGCACATGGGCAACGCTCATATACATTTTGTCGAGCAGACCCGCCTGCAAGGCTTGTTGGACGGCGCTGGCCGCAATGCATTGGGCCACATTTTCTCGTCGCCCAGAGCTCCCTGGCTTTGGCAATCGCGCTTTACGATGCCATCGGTGACGAAGTATGATCGCGTCTGGCCCTTCTTCACGGGCGCTCGATGCTTGCGATTGCAGGACAATCACCGGGCCGGCGATAGGCGTGCCATGCAGGCATGACCCACCCCTGCTCCTGTCAATCTGATCGAAGCTCTGTGCCCCATGATCACCACACCGGTCTCGTTCAGTTGTCGCCAGCAATAAAGAAACGTTCCATGCCGCTTCCCATCCAGGCGAAGACCTCTGAGACGTCATCATTTTTGTCAGCGATAAAGCCATCCAGTGAGACCGAAAGGCCAAACAGAACTTTTCCCATGATGTTTTCTCCAAACTGTTCTTTCAACTACCAGCGCTGGGGCGGTAACAGACGCGCATCACCCCGGACGGGTACGTCTTCGCGCTTACCAACTCCAGTGTGTTTATCGTCTTACCGGCTTTCTTGTTGGTCTTGAACATCCTTCTGTGAATTTATTATAAAGCATTTAGTTGATAAAGTCAATGCTTAAATAAATCTTGCCAGAACGATCTCAAGCCGCTTCACGTGCGACGTCGAGGCGGTAGTAGGCCTGGGGGCTGGCTGCCAAGTTTCAATCCCAGGTGGGAAGCCGCCTCACGTGCGACTGGTCGTGCCGGCCAACTGGCGCGACGAGCTGGCCAAGTTTCAATCCCAGATGGGAAGCCGCCTCACGTGCGACTCGATTCCCTTCTGTCTCCCGACAGTAGATCATCTTGTTTCAATCCCAGATGGGAAGCCGCCTCACGTGCGACCGCAGTATCCGCTCCCGTTCATCCCTCCCATGCAAAGTTTCAATCCCAGATGGGAAGCCGCCTCACGTGCGACGGACTCATCGTCCTAGAAAGGGACGCATGAACCAGGTTTCAATCCCAGATGGGAAGCCGCCTCACGTGCGACTATGGTACAGAAGCCTCGAAAAGTCATGTCATGAGGAGTTTCAATCCCAGATGGGAAGCCGCCTCACGTGCGACCTTAGGCGGCATTCGTAGCTTTCTTATGCGAGTTTCAATCCCAGATGGGAAGCCGCCTCACGTGCGACAATGCCTGTCTAGCGTCAACAGATTGAAATCGAATTTACGGTTTCAATCCCAGATGGGAAGCCGCCTCACGTGCGACCAGAGTAATCATGTCACCTGCTGGCATGAGCCACCGTAGTTTCAATCCCAGATGGGAAGCCGCCTCACGTGCGACGGGATCATCCAGATGCAGGAAGTTCGGCTCGAGCGTTTCAATCCCAGATGGGAAGCCGCCTCACGTGCGACCTCGCTGACCCGGTGGCTAGCATGCACCGAAGTTTCAATCCCAGATGGGAAGCCGCCTCACGTGCGACGAACTGATCGTTGGTATAGCCGGACATGGCTATACGGGTTTCAATCCCAGATGGGAAGCCGCCTCACGTGCGACGTCGGTACGCAGCCGATTCAGACCCGGCTCGTGCGGTTTCAATCCCAGATGGGAAGCCGCCTCACGTGCGACGCAAGCATTGCGGCATGGCACGCGCGATCTTCACGGGTTTCAATCCCAGATGGGAAGCCGCCTCACGTGCGACGGCATGGCGCCGCTCATACGTCCGCTGACCGTAAGGAGTTTCAATCCCAGATGGGAAGCCGCCTCACGTGCGACATGCTCAGGTCTGCATGCTCGTCGAAGCACAGCGGAGGTTTCAATCCCAGATGGGAAGCCGCCTCACGTGCGACGCAGGCAGTCGATGTCAGAGCCGCGATGCGCTGATCGGTTTCAATCCCAGATGGGAAGCCGCCTCACGTGCGACTCGGAAGCGCAGTGACTGAAGAGGCGCATGTTTCAATCCCAGGTGGGAAGCCGCCTCACGTGCGACCTAGCGCATGGTCCGCGATGACCAAGTACAGTTTCAATCCCAGATGGGAAGCCGCCTCACGTGCGACGTCGTGGGCTCGGCGTCACCGGACCTAGATGCTCGATGTTTCAATCCCAGATGGGAAGCCGCCTCACGTGCGACGGTCAGGTGCGGCATATCGTGACGTAGCGATGCTGAGTTTCAATCCCAGATGGGAAGCCGCCTCACGTGCGACGCGATGCTGCGCATCACCGTATACGCGCAGCTATGAGTTTCAATCCCAGATGGGAAGCCGCCTCACGTGCGACGCACGTGCCGAACGTGCGTCGACGTGCAGACGACTAGCGTTTCAATCCCAGATGGGAAGCCGCCTCACGTGCGACGCTGACGCATGCACCGTGACGCATTGGCACATAGAGGTTTCAATCCCAGATGGGAAGCCGCCTCACGTGCGACCTCGATCAGTCGACCACGGGTGCCGCTTAAGCAGAGTTTCAATCCCAGATGGGAAGCCGCCTCACGTGCGACGCACGGCGTACCTTGCATGCCGACGACGTCAGCGACGGTTTCAATCCCAGATGGGAAGCCGCCTCACGTGCGACGATTTATGGCCGCGTCTGACCGCAGCCACAGTCGAAGTTTCAATCCCAGATGGGAAGCCGCCTCACGTGCGACGGTGTAGCACTGCGTTGACCAGGACGGGAGCCGGTTTCAATCCCAGATGGGAAGCCGCCTCACGTGCGACGCAGCTGCGATCAGATGCACAGCGCGATTGCTGAAGTTTCAATCCCAGATGGGAAGCCGCCTCACGTGCGACGCATCGTGGGCTATCCATGCGCAGATGCATGTATCAGAGTTTCAATCCCAGATGGGAAGCCGCCTCACGTGCGACCGCATCGCTGAGACTGGTCACTGGCAGCATCGCCAGTGGTTTCAATCCCAGATGGGAAGCCGCCTCACGTGCGACCCTGATGACTGGCACTGGCACGCGATCGCTTGCAGCGTTTCAATCCCAGATGGGAAGCCGCCTCACGTGCGACGTATCCAGGCCGGTAAGTTGCAGCGCGTCATTGCACAGGTTTCAATCCCAGATGGGAAGCCGCCTCACGTGCGACATGCGCAAGGATCGATGCGCGTGCTGGTCTGAGCACAGGTTTCAATCCCAGATGGGAAGCCGCCTCACGTGCGACGCGGTGCAATGATCGCGCTGCGGACGCCAATGCACTGGTTTCAATCCCAGATGGGAAGCCGCCTCACGTGCGACGTCTGTGAGCTGTCGTGAAGCGTCTGAACGGCAGGTTTCAATCCCAGATGGGAAGCCGCCTCACGTGCGACGCGAACATTGAGCATCGCGATAGCCTCGATGCCGTTTCAATCCCAGATGGGAAGCCGCCTCACGTGCGACCGCTGATGATCGGCGTCGCATTCCGCACTGATCGAAGTTTCAATCCCAGATGGGAAGCCGCCTCACGTGCGACCTGGACAATCGGTCGATCGCGGTGACTCCAGGCGAGTTTCAATCCCAGATGGGAAGCCGCCTCACGTGCGACCATGGAGCGCTACTCGTCTGGACGTCGGCCTGCTATGAGTTTCAATCCCAGATGGGAAGCCGCCTCACGTGCGACATAGATCATGAGCTACACATACCAGATGGCCTAGCGAAGTTTCAATCCCAGATGGGAAGCCGCCTCACGTGCGACCGTCAGATGCGTCAGCATGCCTGGCCTGTCGATGACGGTTTCAATCCCAGATGGGAAGCCGCCTCACGTGCGACGGCAATGCGCTCGATCGACGTGGAGCTTGCTAGCGTTTCAATCCCAGATGGGAAGCCGCCTCACGTGCGACCACCGAGCATGCTGAGCGCCATGGTCTGACAGCATGGACGTTTCAATCCCAGATGGGAAGCCGCCTCACGTGCGACCAAGCTATGAGCAGTGGCCAGCTACAACATCGTTCATGTTTCAATCCCAGATGGGAAGCCGCCTCACGTGCGACGTGTCTAGCGTCGACGCTGACGTAGACGCTAGCTTTGACGGTTTCAATCCCAGATGGGAAGCCGCCTCACGTGCGACCCTGATCGCGTAAGGCGATGCTGGTAGCGTGCCACTGAGGTTTCAATCCCAGATGGGAAGCCGCCTCACGTGCGACGCACGAGCGTCTATGCGCGTAGTCAGTGCGCTCAGGCGATGTTTCAATCCCAGATGGGAAGCCGCCTCACGTGCGACCTGGACTGCCAAGCGTAGCCGGCAACATCGAGTTTCAATCCCAGATGGGAAGCCGCCTCACGTGCGACCTGCGGTGAGTGCTCGCGCTCGTGCACGGTTTCAATCCCAGATGGGAAGCCGCCTCACGTGCGACGCGGTGGCATCATTACCGCCGGCGCATGCAGAGGTTTCAATCCCAGATGGGAAGCCGCCTCACGTGCGACGATGACGGTGCACGTGCGTCCAGCTGGACCGTCAGCCGTGTTTCAATCCCAGATGGGAAGCCGCCTCACGTGCGACGATGCACTGAGACGCTGTACCCCGCCGTGAAGGCAGCAGGTTTCAATCCCAGATGGGAAGCCGCCTCACGTGCGACCGCAGGCTGCACGACATCGGTGACGCCAGCGATGGTGTTTCAATCCCAGATGGGAAGCCGCCTCACGTGCGACGACGGATAGCCATGCGGCTGTCGATAGCGCCTGCAGTTTCAATCCCAGATGGGAAGCCGCCTCACGTGCGACATCGCATGTCAGGCGCGTGCATGCTGCAGAGCAGGTTTCAATCCCAGATGGGAAGCCGCCTCACGTGCGACCATCTGGCATCGACGCCAGTACTTTAGCAGTTTCAGGGTTTCAATCCCAGATGGGAAGCCGCCTCACGTGCGACACGTCATACCTGGCACGGTAGCGCATGGCCATGTCGAAGTTTCAATCCCAGATGGGAAGCCGCCTCACGTGCGACGCTGATTGCAGGCATCGGTACTAGCCTAGCGTATTGCAGTTTCAATCCCAGATGGGAAGCCGCCTCACGTGCGACGCTACGCCGATCTGCTAGCGGGCTGCAGCATGCAGATAGTTTCAATCCCAGATGGGAAGCCGCCTCACGTGCGACGCGAGCAAGCGCTCGCTGCGGCATGCTGGTTTGAAGTTTCAATCCCAGATGGGAAGCCGCCTCACGTGCGACGCACGCTGACGACGATGGTCAAGGTAGCGTCGAGAGCATGGTTTCAATCCCAGATGGGAAGCCGCCTCACGTGCGACGTGCACTGAGCTATCGGCTACATGCGCTGCGTTATCGACGGTTTCAATCCCAGATGGGAAGCCGCCTCACGTGCGACCGACGTAATCGTGGGCTAAGCACGTCGGCTATCGATGAGGTTTCAATCCCAGATGGGAAGCCGCCTCACGTGCGACGATCGATCGTACGAGCCATGCTAGCCAGCGAGTTACTGGAGTTTCAATCCCAGATGGGAAGCCGCCTCACGTGCGACGCGATCAGCAGCTGGGCGTCATGCATGTACGAAAGTTTCAATCCCAGATGGGAAGCCGCCTCACGTGCGACCGCTGGTACAGTTGCTCGAGCGCATCGCGTGCTATGATGGGTTTCAATCCCAGATGGGAAGCCGCCTCACGTGCGACGCTGCAGAGAGAAGTTGACGTGTGCGCGCCGTGTATGAGTTTCAATCCCAGATGGGAAGCCGCCTCACGTGCGACGCAGCAGGTAGAATGGCACCGTCGAGCTGGCAGGACGTTTCAATCCCAGATGGGAAGCCGCCTCACGTGCGACAGCACGAGTCGACAAGTGCGTCATGCTCAGCAGATGGTTTCAATCCCAGATGGGAAGCCGCCTCACGTGCGACATGGCAGCAAGTGCCGTCATGCGATGAGCCAGGACGGTTTCAATCCCAGATGGGAAGCCGCCTCACGTGCGACGACGACGCAAGGTCGCGGACAGTGGCTGCATCGACTGGTTTCAATCCCAGATGGGAAGCCGCCTCACGTGCGACATCGATGTTAGTCAGCACTGTCGCTGCGGCAATCTGCAGCGTTTCAATCCCAGATGGGAAGCCGCCTCACGTGCGACTCACCGGTCATGCCTGGCGCCGTATCAGAGCTACGGTTTCAATCCCAGATGGGAAGCCGCCTCACGTGCGACGCATCGAGCTGAACATCGCGAGCATGACGCTTAGAGTTTCAATCCCAGATGGGAAGCCGCCTCACGTGCGACGAGCAGTGCTCGCCACGAGTGCCATGCGCCATGACAGTTTCAATCCCAGATGGGAAGCCGCCTCACGTGCGACCGCTAGAATTGCCAAGTGGTACGCCGCGTCTGAATGTTTCAATCCCAGATGGGAAGCCGCCTCACGTGCGACTGCTGATCGCCGCGTCGATTTGACACCGTCGCAAGCGTGTTTCAATCCCAGATGGGAAGCCGCCTCACGTGCGACTGAATAGGAATGGCACGTGTCAGCAGCCCGAGTAGGTTTCAATCCCAGATGGGAAGCCGCCTCACGTGCGACGCGTACGATACGGCAGGCCATCGGTGACGTATGATTGGGTTTCAATCCCAGATGGGAAGCCGCCTCACGTGCGACCTTGTTGTCAGCGCCGAAGCATGCGCAGTCGTACTTCAGGTTTCAATCCCAGATGGGAAGCCGCCTCACGTGCGACCATCGCACTGCGAGGCACTGCAGGGAGCGATGAGTCGTGTTTCAATCCCAGATGGGAAGCCGCCTCACGTGCGACGCATGCGTCAATGCGCCTGCCGAGCTGCAGGTAAGCAGAGTTTCAATCCCAGATGGGAAGCCGCCTCACGTGCGACCTTCAGTACCAGGCTTGCAGCCTCAGCATCGATCGGTAGTTTCAATCCCAGATGGGAAGCCGCCTCACGTGCGACGATGCGCTGACGCTAACTGGCAACGCGAACGGCATCAGTTTCAATCCCAGATGGGAAGCCGCCTCACGTGCGACGTCTAATGCAAGGAGCGCCTACCGGCGACCATGCGTGGTTTCAATCCCAGATGGGAAGCCGCCTCACGTGCGACCACCTGTACCGAATGTCACTCGGCGCGATCGCTGCAAGTTTCAATCCCAGATGGGAAGCCGCCTCACGTGCGACAGCGTCAGCATCGGATCGACGGCTGATCAGCATCGACGTTTCAATCCCAGATGGGAAGCCGCCTCACGTGCGACGTTCCATTGCTAGCGACGTTGCACTCGCGATTGCGTGATTTCAATCCCAGATGGGAAGCCGCCTCACGTGCGACATTTTTAGGAGGCATTCAATGCCAGGAACTGGTATCGTGTGTTTCAATCCCAGATGGGAAGCCGCCTCACGTGCGACCTCACAGAGTCCGACGGCACAGCACGTGCGGGTAGGTTTCAATCCCAGATGGGAAGCCGCCTCACGTGCGACGGAACAGGCGTATGATAGCCACATCGGCGCTGTTCGGCTTGTTTCAATCCCAGATGGGAAGCCGCCTCACGTGCGACACGATCGTGGATGCAGCGTCGATCTACCACTCGGTCAGGTTTCAATCCCAGATGGGAAGCCGCCTCACGTGCGACTCGGGACATGGACGCGGTACCAGAGTATGTCAGTTTCAATCCCAGATGGGAAGCCGCCTCACGTGCGACCTCATGCACTAGCGGTCAATGCCGCCTGGCTCATGTTTCAATCCCAGATGGGAAGCCGCCTCACGTGCGACGCGGACGTCTGCTAGGCGCGTAGCCCTGTTGCACCCGTTTCAATCCCAGATGGGAAGCCGCCTCACGTGCGACATGATATGGATGCTCACGATCCCAGCATGCTGGAGCCTGCGGCCTCACGGTGTTTCAATCCCAGGTGGGAAGCCGCCTCACGTGCGACTCCCTAGCTCCATTCACTCCGGACGTGCGTATTCGGTTTCAATCCCAGATGGGAAGCCGCCTCACGTGCGACCCAAGTCAATAGCTGCTTTCAGGAACTCGTCGTATGCGCAGTTTCAATCCCAGGTGGGAAGCCGCCTCACGTGCGACACCGTACGCTCTAGCGGCGCAGGTAACTGCTATTGATACGTTTCAATCCCAGGTGGGAAGCCGCCTCACGTGCGACTTCCGACATAGACTTGAGATGTCATGGGTAATTCAACGTTTCAATCCCAGGTGGGAAGCCGCCTCACGTGCGACGTCTAGCGGCTCCGCCTCGAGACTTGGTCAGGAGTTTCAATCCCAGGTGGGAAGCCGCCTCACGTGCGACCAGTAGCATGCACTGCAGAGCGTGCCTTTAGCGATCGTTTCAATCCCAGGTGGGAAGCCGCCTCACGTGCGACCAGATGGCGGGCATCGGTACTCGCCGATTTATCGAGAGTTTCAATCCCAGGTGGGAAGCCGCCTCACGTGCGACACGTTGAGCGCATTGCGCTAGCGTCGGCAATGGCTACGTTTCAATCCCAGATGGGAAGCCGCCTCACGTGCGACGCATTCCGGTAGACGGCGCATATGAAAGCGGTAGTAGACGGTTTCAATCCCAGGTGGGAAGCCGCCTCACGTGCGACAGTCACTAGTCATCTTCTAGCAATGAGCGCCTATGACAGTTTCAATCCCAGGTGGGAAGCCGCCTCACGTGCGACCTCACAACCCTAATGCGCCGATGCGCTTAGCATAGTAGAGTTTCAATCCCAGGTGGGAAGCCGCCTCACGTGCGACGCATACCATTGGCCGAGTCATCTACGCATGCAGTTCAGCGGTTTCAATCCCAGATGGGAAGCCGCCTCACGTGCGACGTCGGCGTAGCAGCGTGGGACAGCATGCCTGTACGGCAGTTTCAATCCCAGATGGGAAGCCGCCTCACGTGCGACGCCACACGATCCATGGGCACTGCACATGGATGTACTAGTTTCAATCCCAGATGGGAAGCCGCCTCACGTGCGACGAGCGCAGTGACATGACAGAGGCTGCAGACGCGATCAGTTTCAATCCCAGGTGGGAAGCCGCCTCACGTGCGACGCTGTCGACGACGCTCGCACAAGTGCTCTCATGTACGGTTTCAATCCCAGGTGGGAAGCCGCCTCACGTGCGACGCGACTGACATGCTGCGTGGCAGCGCAGACTGCTTTGATGTTTCAATCCCAGGTGGGAAGCCGCCTCACGTGCGACCCTAACGGCCGCAGTCACGTAACAGGAGCGAGTTCAGGTTTCAATCCCAGGTGGGAAGCCGCCTCACGTGCGACCGCGTCGTATTCGCGGCGATCGTCGGCGCATGATGCAGTTTCAATCCCAGGTGGGAAGCCGCCTCACGTGCGACCGTGTCGGCGCCTGCCAGTGAGCTGCCAGGATAGCGGTTTCAATCCCAGATGGGAAGCCGCCTCACGTGCGACTTCGAATGCATCGCTGATGTCGGCATGTCCAGGCACGTTTCAATCCCAGGTGGGAAGCCGCCTCACGTGCGACTAGCAGTCATCGAAGTCATCGCTAGCATGACTGCACGTTTCAATCCCAGATGGGAAGCCGCCTCACGTGCGACACTGCGATTCACGGCGCACTGATGACGCGCCTGGTACGTTTCAATCCCAGGTGGGAAGCCGCCTCACGTGCGACGACCATCACAGCAATCTCGTAGCGCAGTCCGTGTCGCAGGTTTCAATCCCAGGTGGGAAGCCGCCTCACGTGCGACTATGTCTCGCCATTGACGTATCGACGTCGCATGTCCATAGGTTTCAATCCCAGGTGGGAAGCCGCCTCACGTGCGACTGAACGGTGCTATGACCGCTACGCCGTATGGATGACGCGTTTCAATCCCAGGTGGGAAGCCGCCTCACGTGCGACGCAGCACGCATCGCGTCGACCTGCGGTTGCTCTGGCATGTTTCAATCCCAGGTGGGAAGCCGCCTCACGTGCGACGAGCGTCGACACGCTGCAAGCAGCGTCATTACCATGAGTTTCAATCCCAGGTGGGAAGCCGCCTCACGTGCGACGCAACCGCGATCGATACAGGCAGTCGACGGCTGAGTTTCAATCCCAGGTGGGAAGCCGCCTCACGTGCGACGTATGCGTAGATGCCAGCTCTACCGCCATGCATGCAAGGTTTCAATCCCAGGTGGGAAGCCGCCTCACGTGCGACCCTGCGTGCACTGATCGTAGCCGCAACGTGCGACATGGTTTCAATCCCAGGTGGGAAGCCGCCTCACGTGCGACAATGCGGCATGACTGCACGATGCGCGCATATCCGGACGGTTTCAATCCCAGGTGGGAAGCCGCCTCACGTGCGACATACGTCGAGCAGATGCAGGCACGTCATGCAGCACGAAGTTTCAATCCCAGGTGGGAAGCCGCCTCACGTGCGACACTAAGCCAGCTGTACTGACATGCGATGTTTCAATCCCAGGTGGGAAGCCGCCTCACGTGCGACTTCGATCGCACTTGCCCTAGCAGTGAAGTTTCAATCCCAGGTGGGAAGCCGCCTCACGTGCGACAGCGTGCGCGCAACTTGGCAGCGCGACGATCTGGAGGTTTCAATCCCAGGTGGGAAGCCGCCTCACGTGCGACGTTCGCGCTGCCGCATCACAGCGCTGCCGCATCGCAGGTTTCAATCCCAGGTGGGAAGCCGCCTCACGTGCGACGATCGCGTATTATCGGCAGATTGCATACAGCACTGTAGTTTCAATCCCAGGTGGGAAGCCGCCTCACGTGCGACATGGATAGTCCGCAATCGGTAGCGCGCCTACTGCAGTTTCAATCCCAGGTGGGAAGCCGCCTCACGTGCGACGATGCATGACGCCCTGCTACCGCTCAGCATCGAGGTTTCAATCCCAGGTGGGAAGCCGCCTCACGTGCGACCCGGCTGCACAGTTGCCACGTGGCGCGTACGTGCGATGTTTCAATCCCAGGTGGGAAGCCGCCTCACGTGCGACGTAGCGTAGCATCGCTACTGGCAGAACGCTGTCACTGAGTTTCAATCCCAGGTGGGAAGCCGCCTCACGTGCGACGCATTGGCTAGGCCAGTGCCATAGTGCTCGATGCAGGTTTCAATCCCAGGTGGGAAGCCGCCTCACGTGCGACGTATGCTGCAGTGACCAGGCATCGCATCATAGCAGGTTTCAATCCCAGGTGGGAAGCCGCCTCACGTGCGACCGCGATGACATCCATGCCGGCGAACTGCCGATCAGGCGTTTCAATCCCAGGTGGGAAGCCGCCTCACGTGCGACACGTGGCCGTGCTCGACAGGCGCGTAGCGCAGTCGCTAGTTTCAATCCCAGGTGGGAAGCCGCCTCACGTGCGACCGTGCCATGTCGAGATGCCAGTCATGCCAGGTCAGCAGTTTCAATCCCAGGTGGGAAGCCGCCTCACGTGCGACGCTGACCAGCGCCAGGCTATCGTTGCAGCGTCGGGTTTCAATCCCAGGTGGGAAGCCGCCTCACGTGCGACCATGTCATGCGCATGACCAGTCGTGCATAGCGACATGCAGTTTCAATCCCAGGTGGGAAGCCGCCTCACGTGCGACGCTGCGTAGGTCAGGTGACAGCGACCGCTAGCGCTGAGTTTCAATCCCAGGTGGGAAGCCGCCTCACGTGCGACGCGTATGCAGGTGACCTGTATGCGGTTTCAATCCCAGGTGGGAAGCCGCCTCACGTGCGACGTGCAAGCATGTGCAATCGCGCTATGACGTTTCAATCCCAGGTGGGAAGCCGCCTCACGTGCGACCACGCATCGGATGCCGTAGCTCGATGTGCATCAGATGGTTTCAATCCCAGGTGGGAAGCCGCCTCACGTGCGACCAGCCATACTCGCGCATGTCGGCAGGCCTGTCATGCAGAGTTTCAATCCCAGGTGGGAAGCCGCCTCACGTGCGACCATGCCGAATGTTCGCGATGTCGATGCCGCATGACAGTTTCAATCCCAGGTGGGAAGCCGCCTCACGTGCGACGTGCCAGGTCGCTAGCGGCCAGTGCTGGAGCATTGAGCGTTTCAATCCCAGGTGGGAAGCCGCCTCACGTGCGACGTCACGATATGAGCGTCTACGAGCTCGGCAGATTGCGGTTTCAATCCCAGGTGGGAAGCCGCCTCACGTGCGACCGTCAGAAGCTGCGACATCGTTGCCATGATTTGCAGGTTTCAATCCCAGGTGGGAAGCCGCCTCACGTGCGACCCAGCATGGCCGCTGACCTGCGTTGCTAGCTGACAGTGTTTCAATCCCAGGTGGGAAGCCGCCTCACGTGCGACGGCGGGTGGCTCGCGGCGCTTTACAAGAGGCCTCTTGAGCGAGTTTGCGAGTCAATTTCGATTTCTGGTGCTCAGGTGCTGCTCTAGGCGCTGCCGAGGTGATTATACTCGCATTGGGGAGGATTTGCAACATTTCGATTTCACGTGAGAAGCCGCGTGGGGTCGGGCTTTGCATCTGCCTGACCAGCGGATGAGGCATGTTCGCTTTGTCGCGAGGCAGCGAGCGTGGCTCTGCCACCACTATGTGCCTCGCGACCAGGATGGGGTTATAGGAGATAAACAAAATCTTCACGGGGAGCATCACCTCGTCCTAATACCTCTACTTTCGTTTTGCATGTTTCACAGAGACCGTAGATGCGCACTGTATCCTCTCGTTGGTGAATCTCTTGTAAAAGACGCGCTTCCAAGAGTATGCGCTGTTTGCGATCTAGAAAGCATTCAAAGACGCTGTATTGCACCCATGTCCCAAATCCTGTCAGTGCGCTGTGTACTCGCGAGCGTCTGCGGTCATCAGGGATATCGTAGCTGACTACGTACAGCATACTTTCGTCGTGGTGCCTATCGTCAGGTCGTGCCATTGTTCCATTCCCCAATCTCAGGTGAGAAGTTTACCCTACCAGAACTGGCTGGATTAACGCACGCTGAAAGGCAGGTAGGCAGGGATTTCGCCCTGGAGCCATTTCCCCAACAGCCGCGCCTGCAACTCTATACATCGACGATAGCTGGTCCGATACCCGAAGTAGGGATGCTGCAATTCTTCTTGCAAGCGTTCTTCAAATTTGCCGTAAAATATTTTGCGGGCATCCGCTTTCAACTGTACCGCCCCTAGCTCCTCCACAAAATCCTTCTCGACCAGGATGTGATGATTGACGACGTTGAGCACAACGGAGTCGGCGATGATCGGGCGAAATTCCTCCATCAAATCCAGCGCCAGCGCGGGACGGCCATAGCGGGGTTGATGCAAGTATCCGATATACGGATCAAATCCCACCACCTGTAGAGCCGCCGCCGCCTGGTGTTGCAGGAGCGTATACCCCAGGCTCAGCATCGCGTTAATCGGATCGGTCGGAGGACGCCTGCGCCTGCGTGTGAAACCCATTGGACTGCGTAGGAGCTTCGCGAATACTCCAAAGTAGTCCGCCGAACCATTGCCCTCGAATCCCAGCACAGATCCTATCTTCGTCGCGCCCGACACCATCGGCAGTATCGCGTGAATCGCTGTCGCTGCCGTCTCGATCTCCGCGTCATTCAAGGTGCGGTTCGCGCGCATCAGCATCGTCCGCATATTCTCCAATTTCCCTCGCACGCACGCCTGGGCCACACTCAACGCGCAGGCCGGCTCCATATGCGCGCGGTATTGTGCTCTCCGCAGCATGGCATTCTTCGCCACCGGTGGAGATAACCTTCCCCGGAACTGCCCATACATCGAAAGAAAACAGACCTCCACTCCCAACTCCAACAGGGTATGCAGCGCTGGCGTCGTGAACGTCACATCGCCCGACACGATCACCTGCGATACCTTGATAAGCGGCACTTCAACCGTCCGTTTATCTTTATACTGCACGATCAGGTACCCGTCGCGCTTCTTCACCACCGACTGCTGCTCGTTCAAGTACAACGTCGTCATAGCCTACCTCCTTCACATTGCCTCGCGATCACTATTCGCTTTATTTAATGCCAGCACCTCTCTCGGTAAACAGAGCGGCTCCAGGCTGCAATCCTTGCATTTCGGATGCATAGAAGGCAGTTGACCCTGCTTCGCCTGCTTACCTTCTAATGGCGCCGGTAACTCCCCTCGCGCGATAAGCTCAAACGCGAGTCGGACCGTCTCTTCAGTATGCCTGCGCAGCGTCTCGCTAAACAGCACCTCCTCGCGATGCGCCGAACCGAAGTAAAAGACATACCCGCGCGGTATAACGCACTGCCGCATCTCCTCCAGGCACAGCGCCTGCGCGCAGAGCTGCACATGGTCATTCAGCCACGCTCCCATCTTCCCCTTCTTGTACTCCACCGGCACAAGCTCTCCCTCCTGCTCTTCCACCACGTCGGCAAAGCCGCTTAATCGCAGCCGCTCTGACCAGATCCACACGCGCCGCCGCGTTACGATCCCTTCCTCGCTCGTCATGCGCCCACTATCGCTCCGCTCGTGCCGGGCGATGCCCTCTACCACATGCGCATTGTCCAGAAATTCGCTCAACACGCACTCGTAGTAAAAGCGCCGCGGGCAATATTCCAGCGCGTTCAGATACGAGATCGAGAGCATATCCAGGTCATCTTCTTCAAGCGCCATCCTGAACTCTCCCTCCATTGCGATTAATGTGTGTGCTAGACCAGGCGCACACGCCCCATCCCCATTGGGGATTTGTAGCCAACGCCGCAGTAAAACGCGAACCGGGCCAGCAACACAAGTTGCTGCCGTACCGTCAAAGGTGCCTCAGTCGTCGTTTCCTCGTCCGGGCCGCGCAGGTCATAACAGCACCTCCCGACAAAGCCTCTCTGCGGATGATGGGCAAACTGCACCTGGTGCGTCTTCAACTCGTAATCCTCGATTACGATGCCCTCATCCTCGATATAGCGCTCGATGCGCTCCTTCTGCACCACGTCGACCAGTTCGGGCGGCGCCAGTTCCTGCCAGCGCTTCGCCAGACCCGGAAAGACGTATTCCGCCAGGGGAAAGCGCGCAAAATGGCTGCCATAGGTTCTTCCCTGCTCATCGTCGCGGCTCAGACGCGGGCGGATGCGGTTAAAGGTCGTCAACGAATCGAATTCCAGCGTGAGCAACTGGCTCTTGCTCAAGCGTAGGGCTTTCGCCTTCTCCACCAGCGCGGCAAACGAGGTGAAGCCTGTCCAGCCCGAAGCATCATCCGGCGAGGAAATCACCTCTTCCAGCAGAAATGCCTGCTTGCCGAGGCGCATAAACGGCTCTTTCGCCGCTCCCCGCTCAGGACTATTGAAATACATCAGTGTGCTATAAAAAAGCGGGAAGAGTTCCCCAAGCAGCAGCGTCAGCCGCACGGAACAGGTCTTTTCGGGGTTCAGCGGCAAATGCGTATTCTCGCGCTCCGCCTGCAACATCCTCTGCCTGGGAAGAGGAAAGAGCAGTCCAGAACAGGTGAAGAGCCTGCGCCGGTTGCCATCATGCAGCATAGCCGCCACATCAGGCGCAGCCGCTCTGACCCATTCCAGCCAGGCTCCATGCACGAACTCTCCCGAAAACGGCATGATCGTCCCCGCCTCCAATGGCCGCAGCCGCAGCAGCAGGGCGTAGAGCTTGGATGGAGAAGCGAGAGAATTCATATTCACAGAAAACCTCCTTTATAAGGAAGGCCGATACTAAGCAAATATAGCTCGATCACGTGTATCTTTACGAAGAGGCAAACTATCCATAAAGATAGCAGACGAACCCAAAGCAAGAGTCCACAGTTTATCCTCGCCCCCTACTACCCCTCCACCTGCTGGTATCACACGAAGTGGAAAGAGTTCAAAAAGCGGCGGAAGCTTATGCATCCATTGAAGGTCATAAGGACGTTGTTCACTTACCCAGCCTAACCAACCATTCGCATTATTTATCTCTTCAATAGCTTCATTCGCATTTTCCACAGAACAAGGAAGTGAAGCCTTCAAATGCATACGAAGACTCTTGAAGCGGTGAAGTTGTTCGGGGGGATTTTCTATCTCATCTAAATCAAGTTCAAAGCTTAACTGCTGTGATGTACCATCTACCAAATCGTTGACTATGACATAACTCAAAACAAGGTTTCTTTTTAAGCTCTTCTCAAATGGGCCTATTTTTTCTGGAAATCTAACCTGGAAGCGTCTCAGATGTGCGAAGAAAACCTCTTCTTCAACTTCTTGAAATTGTGTGCGGCGAGCTACAAAAGGCAAATTATAAATTTTGAAAGGGAAAAATCCCCTTTCTTCATCGAGACGATCATAGATCGCGCAAGCAAGATTGGAACTACCTCGAAACTGTTCGAGTTCAGGGAAATATATAGTTTCCCTTTTTACCATCTTGCCAATGATATTCCAGGACTGTACTTTACTTTCACCTAAACGCTTCCAAATAGCCCATTGTTGCCTACTCAAGGAGTCGAAAAGAAAAGGAGAGCCATCTCTACGCGGAAAAAGATCAACAACAGTTTGCTTCAACCGATCCGAGTATTCCGGCTGAACATCGCTTGTATAGAGCTTTATAATTCGGTTTGCAGCGGCTGCCGCTTCTAGAGGAGCATATTTTGTCAAATAGCCCGTAAAAAGATTAGGTGCAGTATATGCATCGCGAATTGCAGCGGAAAAATCCTGTCGAGAACATTCTTGACAATTAAAAAGAGTAGCATACTTTTCCTCGAGTAGATTATGCACATATCCAGGGACAAGGGCCAATGCATAATTTGGGATTTCTTGTTGATTTCGGCGCTGACGACCAATACGACCCAGGCGCTGCATAAACTGCTCTGCTGTACGTGCTTCAAAGACGATAAAGTCTTTTGCTTGTTTTCCGGTAAAATCTACTCCAATATCTATGGTTGTCGTGCCCACAGTAAATCTTCGTTCAAGCGATCCTCTCCTCGCATCCGCATCTAGATAGCCATGCAGCTCACCAACCTGGTCCCACCCGAAGCGTTTCGCGAGACTCCGAGCCAACAATTTTGCTTCATATACGCTATCCAGAATAAATACTCCGCGGCTTGCCGGATATTTCTCCAGAAGATTCAAAACTCTGGGAAATTCCTTCTCTATTGTCTCGTATCCTTGCCAACGCGACAAATCAGCCGTAATTATTTCTATATTGACAGGTTCACAGATCACTTCTCCTGATACAGAAGGAGATGTATGCACATAGTAAGGGTTTATACGCATACGACGCAAATAACCTTCAAGCCGATCAAGATGCGGAGTTGCAGATGAGAAAATAAAGATATGCGGTTTATCGGGAGCAAGCTGTGCTATAGTAGCCACAATAAACGCGGCATTGGCCTCCTGTTTCACATTATAAGAATGGAACTCATCAAATACAATGATTGGATAATTGTTGATGATATTTTGCAAAACGCGCTCTCTATAACTTTGGAAGGGACGATGATAGGCGTAAAGGTTGTACATTAATAGATACAAAATATCGGGATTGGTGAAAATAATTGGCGTTTCATCCGTCCAATTTCCTGTGATGGCATGCAACACCTGCACATGGGCATGAGCCTCTATACGTCGTTGCAAGTCATCTAATTCAACACTATCTATCCTGATTAGTTCAGTGACTCCTCTCTCGCGTAAGGCACGTTCCTGATCTTTGATAAGCTCGTTCGTAGGATATACACCTACAGTTGGCGTAGGCTTGTGTAAGAGTGAATATGCATAATTTGCTAAAGTCTTGCCGCTTCCGGTGACACTTGCATTAATAATAGCCACCGTGCATTTGTCCCTCATGGCATTTTCAACTACTTCCAGTGTCCTACTCTGGTGTTCCATCGGAGTAAGTCCAAATACAAAAGGAGAGTCAACCTTTGTATAGTATAATGGCGCTAAACGGGAAGTAATCACGTTGATCTCCTTATTACATACTCCAAAGAAGTGGATCCGTCTTCTCAACCGAAACCCAAATTCCACCTCTTTTGGAGAGTTCTCTATTCCCCTAGAAGATATCCCATCTTTAAGGGCAGGTTTACTTCATCATCGTCGAGAAAGCTCGCTTGTAAAAATGTAGACTCTTCAAAATAGGCATGGTTAATCAAGCGAGTTGGAAGACTTGTGACCTGGACATTAAACGCAACTGGCTTCAACTGTAGATCACTCCAATTCAATAGATGTGCCACCCTGTAGTCACCTATCTTCTCCGAGACATGTCTTGCCATCACAATGTCGATCTTCGTTTTCGCCATGAACTTTCCCAGGCGAATATAGCGTGGAAATATCTCTTGTTCAGAAGTGACGACATATGCACGAAAATGTGAACCTGGCCTGAAGCACTTGATAAATCCCCAATCTGGGTATCCAATCGAGCGCTGCTTCTCCATTTTCAATTGTTCGCTTAGCGTGTTGTACTGCATAACTACACTTACTCCTTGAACAAGTCGCGCGGGAGTGATGTAGTGATTGCGAATAGGTATAAGATCATCCTGATAGCGAGCTACTTGCAGAGCATTGTGCCATACAGTTTGCACCCAACCTAAAGCGTAGGTCAGAGCATAGTTATGCACAAACGGACTTGTCTCAGCTACTTTTCCCCTTTCTGTACTCGCAAAAAAGAGATAATCATGCAAGGTCAAGTCACAACGGTAGACAAAGTACTGCACATTACTCCTCCTCGGCGGGCCGTTGACCCTTCTTCTCAGCTTCACTCTTCATGGCATCTGCATAGTGTTGGGACTGAACGTACAGCGTTTCCAATAATTCTCGTAGAGCTGGTTCGTTGCTGTACAGCCCGCTAAGTTGGTCCCGTAGAGCTAGGCATTGTTCACTAGAGAATGCCTGTACGGATCCCATAGCGCCCTCCAATGCTGCTTTCAGCACAGCATCCTGGTGATTCTGAAAATCCGTAAGCATTAGATAGCCTTGTTGTTCTAACTGCTCTCTGGTTTTGTGCTCAGAAACAAAGGCGTCATAAAAAAGTTGAGTTAAATCCAGGTTGGAGAATAACTCAACATCTGAACAATAGACGCCTAGCAGGTGATTACGAACAAAGCCTTCACGGTTACTTTCGGCTCCATATCTAGTCGTTCTGAAAATATTGCCCAGAACATAGACCAACTCTGCGGCAGTGACATCTACCAATGTTTCAACGCACGGTAAAAAGACTTGCGGTAACAGGTGATCTCGCTGGCTAAAAGCGCTTCCGGCGATCCCTCCCGCAACAGTTTCATCGATAGCATTGAGCTTGATATACTTTTGAATAGTGGGATAGTCGCGCACTGACCAGGCGCTATCGGTCATAATACGGGAACGTTGTGAACCTTCTCCTTTTACAGCCGCAAAGCCGTAGAGTACACAATCGGGGCAACGTCCACACACACCATCCATGAGGCGGCAAGCTGTAGGTATCGCTTCTTTGCTCTTTCCTTTTTTCTGATCCGAGGATACTTCTTCTATGGGTACAACACTATACTCACGAAGCAGTTCTTTCCCCCGCCGACGTTCGGCTGCGATCTGCTTACGCTTGAACATGACAACGCGGCTCAACGGTTCAGGCGTTCTTGTTTTCATACCAGCCTGCAAGCGTTCAGTATCCAAAACGCCTCCCTCAGTAGTAAAGATCGCATATGATCTTGTCTCCCTGAGAAGAACGATTTGGATCATCTTGCCCTGCTTCAGACGAGGTATCTCTGGTTGAAACCACCGCTTGATGGCTTGCAATACGGGAACATAGTCGTTGAGCAATCTTTCCTGATTCATTGTAGCCTGTGGTACATACCTTGTAGTCACTTGAATACGCCTTTCTTAATCTTGATAACCTTCATTCAACGCGACAACTACTTCAGATGAACTATCCTGTCCTCCGGAAGCAGCAGCTTTTCGACGAGCCAACCGCTGAAAGAACTCTTCCCGGTATTTACTTAACTCGCAGTCAGTTATGTGATAAATACCATCTGCTAAAGAATTCTCCTCTGTCAGCAGCTTGCTGATATTGCGGCCACATCGTCTAATAAAAAGCTCATCCACAATTGTGGAGGCGAATTCATATGAACGATCCTTGAGTTCTTCATCACGACAGTTCATTAACCCTGTGGAGGAGGCACCTTTGCCGAGTTCCCTTTGACGTAATACCGCTTTTTCCAATGCACCAGCAATACGAGACTTCATTTCGTCTGGGTCCTCGACCCTCGGCATCTTCTTCAAGGCTTCCAGAGCTAAACGGAAAAGACGCTCATACTGGTTAGCCTTTCCTTTGCCATCTTTTGACCATGGCGGCAAAAAGATAGCAAGCGATTGATGTGCTAATCTTTTAGCAAGATCCAATTTCCAGCCTCCTATAAGTTCAAGTAAATACATACAAGCCATTGTGAATTCACGGGTAGTAGGTAGGTCGTCGCGCTGGCGCTCCTTGTAGAAAGCAGCACCCGCCAGAGGATTACTGTTTATCTGCTCAAGCAGCGATGCAATCCCTTTATCAAGATTTCGTCGCCTGCCCGATGTACTATGGCCAGTCAGGAACTCATTTACAAGCCAAAGTGCAGACATAGCGTCCATAGCATCCTGCACACTAATACCTTCTTGTTCTCCTTTCCCTTTTACGAGGCGAATAACTGCATCATTGGCGCTTTGATTCAACAACCCTCTCAGCAAAGCATGAGGAGCATCGAGAGTGATAATGCTTTTTAACTCTGTGGGGCTACTAACCGTGAGATAAGGCTTATCGGTAATGTAAACTCGTACCCCTAAAAGCTGATAAGCAACGAGCGCCATATAAATTGCTTTTGACCATAACTCAGAACGTGTTGGAGCAAGTTCCGGGGATGCCTTAACAGCGGACTTCTCACAGAGAATCATCAGGTAGTTTAGCACTGTTAACTGGCTACTATGCTGTTTATCTCCCGTTAAATCTCTCCTCTTTTTCCCGATAGGATTTCCTTTTTTATCGAGAATATCCTTGCCCAGGCGTATCGCCTCTTTCCTGAGTGTCTTTATTGCATCCCGCTGCATTTTGGCGCTAAATCGCCGCTCTCGTATCCACATTACTGGCAAACTCTCAGTATCCTCTTTCCCATATTGGCGCAGCTTCAAGGCTGTTCCTTCTTTAAAAGGCCGTAACATTCTCTCCATGTGAGCAACATACTCTGGCGTAAAGAAGTAGTCCGGGAAGAGATAAATGTAGAGCCGATCTGATAAGCCTGAATTAGCCGCCCTGGGATAGTTTAGCCCACTCAGTCTACGAAGCATAAATTCCAGGTAGCACATAGGACACCATACCATCTGCGCACCAACTTTTTCACGTGGAACCAGCTTATTTGAGAAAACAAGAGCCTGATCCTCAAGAATACCAGTCTTAATAACCGGGTTTTTCATCCCATCGGGAATTACCCTACTGCACAAAACACAAAGGTGTTGATATGAACTACCTTTTCTACGTTCCTGGTACTCTACAAAGACATTCGCTGGAGTCGATATCAAACTTGAGAAAGCAGGATTAGAACACTGCAGTCCTTCTATAAGATAGGCATCCAGGTCTTGTTTGAGAGCGAGTTCGCTATCGACTACCGCCTGTCTTGCTTCCGTAGTCACGATATGCTCAATGTGAGGGATGAGATACTCATTCAGCTTTAGAAGAACATCACTAATATCCACCGCTCGTACAGATCGGCCATCTTCTAAATAGGTCTGTTGCTCTAAATAGTGATAACTAATAATCAAGGCATGATCTGCAACTCCCCCAGCCCTAAGTTCTGCAATGTCAGAAATCACAGCCATCTTTACAGATTCTGGCGTTCCCAATGTCTCTAATATCCAGGTTAAAGCTACTTTATCACCCAACATATCCCTTGCAATACTTTCTACACCCTTGATAACTTGGCTCACAGCCCACCATTTTGTAGCAAAATCATCGTCGCTTTCGGCCTCGGGATTGATCTCATAACGCTGACAAAAATGGAGCTTAGAAGGAAATTTAGTAGCAAAAGAGGGGCGCTTCCCTTCACGCTTTGCCTCTGCACGCTTCGCCACCAATTCTGAAATAAAGAGTTTTGGAGCTTTCTTGCTCGCATAAGTAGTTAGACTCGTTAACATTTGAGCAGCGTCGGAGAAGAGGTAAGCATATTGCTCAAACTTCACTGTTTGCTGCGGATTGAGTGCCTCCCCAGCTACTGTGCCACCTATGGCTTGCATTTTACGTTGTAGCGCTGTAAAAAAATCCTTATTTATTGCTGTGATGAAATTGTCTTGTTGTGAAGAAGTACCATTCGGAGCGCTCGCAGGGCCTATATACATCACTCCATTTGCGAAGAATAGTAAAGGAAAACAGTCATATTGCTTTTCCAATATGTCACTGATACTAAGATGTAATAACTGTGTTGTTAGCCCACGAAATTCATTCAATTCATGATGATAAAACTTATAGCGACCTATCAGGCGCGGAGAAAGTTCATTCAAACGAACGGCCAGTGATTGGTAATCGGATGGTTCCTGAATACTTGCAAGTGTGTCTGCTAGCCGGACAATGCTGATTAATTTGCTGGTGTTGGATGGCGCTGCTAAATAGTCACCTACCATTTTTTTATTCAGGTGCATCATACCGAGACGCATCTGCTCCACTGTAACATCAGCAAAATCGAAAAGTCCTAAAGCTTCCGCTTCTTCACGAAATTCGTTAAGGGCAACATCAAATTCTCCACGATCTCCGCGTTCAGCATCAGGGTCTTTATGCAAGTCGTGAACTGTGTAAATGGCAAGCATGGTACGAAACTCAGCTTCAGCGAGTTGATATATCCCTGCTTGCGCCAGATAACTCAATAGCCGTGTTATAGCAAATACACCATTCACAATATGAATGTATAAAGATTGGTCGATATGGTACTCTTTACCGCGCCTTCCCTCATAACCAGCAGTCTTAGCTGGCTTAGTTAGATATCCTCGAATTCAACATCTTTGCTGCAATCGATTGCTCTTGATCAAAGTATTCTTCTAAAATCGCATTGTAAAGACTTGTGTTAGTCATGACTTGCCACCTCGAAAATCACGGTGATAAATATGCAGCATCCGTAATAGGTGGATAACTATTGCATTATCCACCTATCCGAATTTCGCCTTTGAAACTACATCGCTGATCGATGAGATAATCTCTTTGGAGACATATCCCTCGAAAGCTGGTTTAATACCTTTTGCTTCCATGAGTAGAAAGCGCTCCGCGAAATGCCATGTTTGGTACAAAAGTCCTTGATTATCACGCCCTCCTTGATACCCGAAAGAACAAGCTCTACTTTCTCCGCGTCAGAAAGTCTCTTTCTCATTGCAATTCCTCCTTAAGGCGGCAGATAGCTATAAAAGAAAGCACTGCACTTTCCATAATTCAAGAATACATATTCACTGGCCAAAAGTCAATGTTATAAGCTGTAGATAAGCATTCCTATCTCTGGGATACATATTCACTGGCCAAAAGTCAATGTTATAAACAAGAACATCGCACCTAAATTTTCAAGCAACTTGTTGATAAATCTATGCAACAAAGCTTTACGGATCGGCCTTTAAGATGCACCTTGTTGAGCAGGTTCTAAAAATTAGATGCGATTACGATAAGGCAACAGTTATAAATATACAAAAACTGTCACAAAATGTGATATAATCTGTATCAGTGCAATAACCTCTCACCTCTCATCTGAGATTGAAAAATAAGCCTGTATATAGCAGACAAGAGTATCCTCCACTGTCCATCTGGAATTGGCTCACCTCGCCGCCCTAACTGGGCGGCCTCATCGCCGTGTTGAAGATGACATCAATCCCAGGATCAAGAATAGCTTCCCACGTTGCTACCTGGTGCTTGAGCAATTGCGTGGAACCAATGTGATAATTCGGATCGGATAGCTATTTAGAATAAACCGGGAGAATCTTGAGATGCATCATTCTTCCTCCTCGTACAGCTTCGCCATCGCCTGCACCGTCTCGCGCATCGCCGCTACGAGTTCTTGCCGGGGCCAGCGCCTTCACCTGCTCGCCGTAGCCCAGCAGCAGGCGCCTGGCCCACCAGAGCGACCTGGCATATCCTTCTACAATTGCGCCCTGGTCGTTTTCAAGCAGTGTCACCTGCTGGTCGTGCAGGCGGGCGCTCAGGCTGCCGTGCCGCGCGAGCATGGGCGAGACCCAGTAGCGTATCTTCACGCCTGGGCGATGACGCAGGCCCGGCGTAAAGTGGTCATGCGTTTTGCGCAGTGTGCCGGGGCGCATGCGATCAACGCGGTAGTCGAGAAATGCACTGAGATCAGCGGCAAACCCGGTGAAGTACCAGTGTCCGTCGCGGTACTCTAATTCGTAAGGTTCGATATGCTCGTGCCAGGCCGGCTCAGCATCCCAACTTTGCGCCAGCGGTGAATAGGCGAATGAAACATATGCGCCTTCTTCCAGCGCCTGGTCGAGCAGCAGGATCGTCTCTCCATGCTGGCTGTAGTCCACCACCGGCGAGAGTGGCAAGAGCACGGGCCGGGCATGGCGCTTGCGTTTCTGGCGCACCAGGCGACGGCTCTTTTCGCTGAACTGCCATTCCCAGCGTTCCAGCAAGCTTTGCACGGCTTCCGCGTAGGGCGTACCGGGCGCAAAACCATCTTGCAGCGCCACGAACGCGCGCGCTTCATCTTCGCTGATCTCGAGTTCAAAAAAGGACTGCGCCAGGCCAAAGGTTCCGTTATGGCGATCATAGGTAATGGCCAGCCGCCGGCTGCGTTTCTGCGCCTCGCACCATTCCGCCAGGTTTTGCGCACCGGGCTCAGGCAGTTCTTCCACCGGCACGCCCGTCAGCGTTTGCAGATCTCGATAGAGCGCCGGGGTAGAGGTCTCGCCGTAAAAATACCCCAGGTGGCCGGTTATTTCTTGCCGTGAGAGTCTATGCGGCCAGTACGTTTGAAAGAGAATAGCGAGCAGCACCGTCCGTAATGATTTCTGCGTGCTGCTGCGTTTCGCGTCATAGAGCCTTCGCGCCGGGGCTTTCCCGTCCATGCATCCTCCTTGAAGCGTTCTTGTGTATTTCCCTCAAGTAACTATATCAGCGATGCACTATCTATAAGACGATTGATACAGAAACCCTGAACGATAGTGCAGTTATCTGTTCCATAAGTACTATCCGAGGAAAAGCATAACAGAAAGGCCGCGACAAAATCTGTTTTTCGTTGAGGTAATCAGTCTCTTCCAAAAACCAGCTAGCCCCCATCATTTTTTGCTATAATAGCAAGAGCATGGCATAGTTCAACCAGGAGGTGAAAAGATATGTTACATTGTACGCCCTTTCTTCTATTTGACGGAAATTGTGCTGAAGCCATGACCTTTTACCACCGGTGTCTTGGCGGAGAATTAACCCTGACAAAACTAGGTGATACTCCTATGAAAGCCCAGTTCCCGCCAGAGAAACACAATAGGATGATCAATGCCCATCTTAAAAGCGGCGCTATTGAAATATCTGCCACAGACTGGATGGCTTCTCCTGCATTTGAACCAAAACAGGGTAATACTTACGCAATCTTTGTTATTGGCGGGACGTATGATGAGCTAAAAGCAGTCTTCGACAAACTTGCAGAAGGAGCAGAAAAGGACAGGTTTCAAGAATTACATGATATGCCATTTGGAACGTATGGGCAGTTTTATGATAAATACGGTGTTCAGTGGATTTTCAGGGGAGAGAAAAAAGCGTAGCAGATCGACTAACTTGATGCAGATTTGAGAATACCGGTTGTTTGGGGAATCAAGTGGTCTACTTCTCGACTGTCTTTTTGAAAAAACACGAGTGTAGTCGTCTACTTTTGAGTTAATAAACTCACTTTTCGATTAACGAACACAACCGATGGCAGTCAGCGGGGTGCGCTTTGTCTGAGCCGGAATATGAGGCGGCGCTTGCGGGCGATGTTGAGATTACGGACCTCGATCCGCGGCCGCGGAGGGGCCGACCCTTCGTGCAACAAGCAGATGGTCGTGGGTTCTTGCCGCGGAGACGGATGTGGATGGGATTGGGTACGCTGCTGGGAGCTGCGCTGTTAGGGCTGCTTGTCGTGAGTCCCTGGCACCTGGTGGGGGCTTCGCAAGTTGGGAAAACTTCCTCTACATCAGGGGCTGTATACCAGGCTTCGCTGCAGGCTGATCAGGTGGTGATTGCAGGCCGCTTCGTCTATTCGCTCGATCAGGATGGGGTGCTGACAGCGCGGTGGTCGAGGCATAAGTATGTATATTTGCTTTGGCAACAGCGCGTGGCGCCATCTTTTCAGTTGCTGAGGGTCGACCAGGATGTGGTGTATCTTGGCGCTGCCGATGGGAGTATGATTGCGCTGCGAGGCAGCGATGGCACGCTGCTGTGGAGTATTGGCGCGAGGCATCAGAAGAGTCTTCTCCAGGCGGTTTGGGTCGCATTCCTTCGTTGTATAGGTAGAGCCCAAAGAATAACTTGCAGTTTTTAGCTAATCTTTGCTAAACGCACTCAACCTCCCGTGCTACTGCGCCCGCGAATGCCTCCTGCGTAATGGAACGCCTCCACCCAGCAGGCGGGAGGCATTGAGGGCCACGACCACATCAGGTACCGACTGGGATGCTGCGGCCAGGATCGGGCCGATGAGTCCAGTAGCTGCCAGGCCCATGACGAGCATCGTGAAGCCGATCCCAAAGAAAATGTTCTGGCGAATGGTCCGGTAGGTGCGCCGTCCGAGCCGGAGCGCTTCGGGCACCGTCCTCCAGTCATCGCGTAAGAGTGCCACCTCTGCCGCCTCCTGGGCCACGGAGGTGCCGATCCCACCCATCGCCATCCCGACGTTGGCTTGCGTCAGCGCCGGCGCATCATTGATGCCATCGCCGACCATGAGGACACAGCGGCCTTCGACTTGCAACCGCTTCACCGTGGCGATCTTGTCTTCGGGAAGCAGATTGGCCTCGACCTCGCTGATGCCGGCGGCTCGGGCAATGGCCATGGCCACGCGCTCGTTGTCACCGGTGAGGAGCACAATGCGCCGGATGCCCAGGTGACGTACCTCGGCCAGCGCGGAAGCCACCTCCGCACGGATGGTATCGGCCACTGCGAGCACACCGACCACACAACCTGAACGCGCCAGGGTCAGGACGGTCTTACCCTCCTGTTCGAGCTGGGCCATCTGTTGCTCCTGGTCCTCTGAAAGGGTGAGGCCTTGTTCGATGAGCAGGCGGCGTGAGCCGAGCACCCAGCGATGCCCGGCAAGGTGTCCGACGATGCCGCGACTGGGCAGCACCTCGATAGCCTCAAGCTCTGGAATGACGAGCCCTCGTCGCTCTGCTTCTGCGAGCACTGCGGACGCCAGGGGGTGGGCAGCTCGCTGTTCCAGCGCGGCGGCCATCGCCAGTATCTCGTTTCGGTCGCTTTCGTCAAAGGAGATGACCTCTGTGACCTCTGGATGTCCAGAGGTGAGCGTGCCCGTTTTATCTACGACGAGTGTATCCACCTTCGCCAGAGTTTCCAGGGCGAGGCCTCCCTTGATGAGCAGCCCACGCCGTGCTCCCGCTCCCACCGCCGCGACCACCGACAGCGGGGTGGCCAGTCCCACCGCACACGGGCAGGCGGCGACCAGCACCGCAATGGCAGCGACCAGGTGATGACTGAAGAGTAGGGTAAGGGCTGAGAGGGTGAGCACCAGCGGCAGGAAGGCCGCCGAAAAGCGATCGGCAAAGCGCTGCACAGGTGACTTCTGCGCTTCGGCTTCTTCGACCAGGTGAATGATGCGACCCAGGGTTGTTGCCTCGCCTACGCGCTGGACGGCGACTTCCAGGTACCCGCGTTCGCTCACCGTCGACGCAAACACTTCGTCGCCGGGATTCTTCTCAACCGGCAGCGACTCGCCGGTGATGGGAGCCTGGTTGACGGAGGCCTGGCCTGTCACCACACGACCATCAACGGGGATCTGTTCGCCTTCGCGCACCAGCACGACCTCCCCTACTGAAAGCTGGGCGACCGCAACTTCTTCCTCGCCTGCCTCGCGCCTCACCCGCGCCGTCCTGGGCTGCAAGGCGGCCAGTTCCGCGATGGCACGACGCGCGCGCCCAGTGGTCTTGTCCTCCAGGAAGTGGGCAGCCATCACAAAGAAGACGATCAGCGCTGCCCCGATAAATTCGCCAATAGCCGTCGCCGCAAGAATGCCCACACTCATCACGGCATCGGTGTTGATCCGGCGTTGTCTCAGTCCCAGGAACGCCCCCCGAAAGATGGGGTAGCCACCGATAACCACGACGGTCAGGGCGAGCGGCCAGGGAACCAGCTCCTCGACGCCACGCAGCAGGCCAAGCGACTCTCCCGCAATCTCGATCAGGGCAATGAGCGAGACGAACCCCACAAACAGCAGCCGCAACAGAGCAAAGGTTTGCACACGTCGGCCCTGTGGTCTTGCTTGAGAGGAGGACGCTTCTGTGGACGCACGCTGCCCCTCCGCGCGCCAACTGGTGACAGCATGTCCTGCCTGCTCAACGGCCTGCACCAGTTGCTCTGGCTGAACCGTCTCATCGTAGGTAATGCGCACCTTTTCCGACAGCCCAAGCACCTGCAACTCGCAGACCCCTTTCGCCTGCCGCAGGGCCGTCACCACGCCCTGGCTGCATTCCAGGCAGCACAGGTCAGGAACGACTAATTCAAGGTGTGTAGGCATCTGCCATCTTCGGCCCCCTTCCTGCCTACTCGCTCACTTTGAGATGGACCTGCAGCAGGCTCTCAAAGTCCAACGCGTCCAGGGCGCGATCAATGGCGACTAACTCGTCGCAATGATCGCAGTCGCCTGGGCAGGACGTGATGGCGGCGCGGATCTGTTCGCGGATGCGCTCAGTGGCCTGCGCCTTCACCAGGAAAGCCGCCGCCGCTTTCGTGGCCTTCTGCAAGGCCATGAGCTGCACCAGAATAGCGGCGGCATCCTGGCTCTCATCGACCATCTTTTTGATGCCGTGGACCTGCCCGCCGATGCGGCTGAGTCGCTGGCTCAGGTCACGTTGCTGTGTGTCGTCCATATCGAAAACTCCTCGCTTACGCTCGTCCATGAGCGCTCTGCCTCCGTCTATATACCCCCTGGGGTATCATTCCAGAATAAGTATACATACCCAGGGGGGTATGTGTCAAGGAAATGTGAATATATGTAGTAGCTGGGATGAAGCCTCCAAGGTCATGTGAGGTACAATGGAGAGGAATAGTGACGAACTGGAGGTTCTTGTGAGTCAAACCGCCCTTCTCAAACGAGGATTGTTGCTGGAATACCTGACGCTAGGATGGAATGTGGTGGGGGTCATCATTGTCGTCCTGGCAGCGTATACTGCTCGTTCCGTGGCTCTTGCCGGCTTTGGCCTGGACTCGCTCATCGAAATCTTCGCGTCCGTGGTAGTCGTCTGGCAGCTCACGGGAGTCAATCTCAAGCGTGAGGCTCTTGCGCTTCGTCTCATTGGAATCGCCTTTATCGCGCTCGTCATCTACATCCTGGCACAACTGCTTGTGACACTCCTCACCGGCACACATCCAGCCCCTTCAGTTGGCGGGATCATCTGGATCGCGGCCACGTTCATCACCATGCTCCTGCTTGCCCTTGGCAAGCGACTCACCGGACAAAAACTCAAAAATGAGGTCTTGCTGACGGAAGGCCGCGTAACCCTGGTGGATGCCTATCTGGCTGGAGCGGTCCTGCTGGGGTTACTCTTCAATGCGCTCTTTGGTTGGTGGTGGGCCGATCCGCTCGCTTCGCTCGTCATCATCTACTATGGCATCCGGGAAGCCCTGCACGCGCTCCAGGAAAGTACTCAGGCTCAAGCGGCTCCTGAAAAGAAAGACTAATCCTGCACGTTCTTTCTGGCGGGGAGGTTAAGCTCATCATTTCAGTAGAATGAGTGACGATGACGGGCGTACCCTCGCGGTCGCCCTGGCACCTCTTCCGGCCGCTCTTGCCGTGGCATTCTGGCTGCACTCGTAGCGCCGGCGCCGGCATTCGCGCTGTTCAGCGGGCGCGGATTGTAGGGGGCAGGTCGGGCTACGTGGGCCTGCTTCTTTTTGTTTTTGGAGGCAAAGATGCGCCGGAAGAGCAATGGGCCGACGAGCGCAATACTGGCGATGTAGATAGCCAGGCCCCACCAGGTCTGTGTGTCGCTGCCGGTGCCGATGCCGTGCAGAGTCGCGAGTACGTAGATACCGAGCGTGACGACGTGCAGGCGGCGCCACCATTTGTAGCCGATGTGCGGGCGCAGCCAGGTGCTGATGCCGATCGCGATGCCGAGGTACAGGGCAACGATGCCGAGCGCCATCCACGCCGTGCGATAGGTGCTGGCGAAGGGAATGAAGATTTCGTTCCAGCCGAAACGCGTGAAGGGATCAACCCAGACGGCCGCGACGTGCACGACGATGAAGATACTGCTGAGCAGGGTTAGAAAGTTATGTAATTCGTTATTGAGCAGGCGCGGCCATTTGCTGGGTGATTGGATCTGCAACGATAGGGCCAGGCCTGCCGCGACCGCGAGGGTCAGTAGTATATATGAGGTGAAGCCGCCCGCGCGCGCCACATTCCACGTTACTTCTTGCCAGATAGTACTCATTTTTTATTCCTCCGTATGCTCTAAGAGACGCTTGTTCCGCTCGATGTAGACGAGGAACTGCTCGATCCCAAAGTTGTTGCTTCCTGATTGATTGAGGGAGCTGCCGCTGCTACTACTGCTATTGGTGCTGCTGTTAGAGCTGCTGCTTGAACTGCTGCTATTCTGAGACGATGATGACGAATGGGTTGATGTGCTGGTAGAGCTGACCTGGTGGAATGCCGCCAGGCCGCTGAAGGTGCCGAAGCCCACGAAAGATGCCACCACGAGCCAGCGCTTGAGGGTACCGGCCAGGGCCAGCGCGCGCGCCTTCGACATCTTCTTATTTTCATATGGATTGGTGGGGTCCATTTTATACTCCTTTAATACTTGTTGATCATTGTGTGTGGGTTCTGTTTCCCTACATGTATAGGATAGGGTATTGAGGTTGGTTTATTATTGGAAACGTATGAGAAAGTTCTCATATTGACGTTTTATGCTATGCTTGTATATCAAGCACGGGGAATTGCGGCGAGGAAGGGGACGCGGGCGACCATAAAGGCCCTCCCAGCCACTCCCTACCATCCTCGCCCCTCCGGAGGGGCGAGCGAGGGCTTACACAGGTAGGGTTTATTGTCGGATGTCGGTTCATTGTAGAGGCAGGGGAGGCGAGGAGTGGGGCGGGGCCCCTTGCGGGTGCCTTGCCTGTCTCTCCGCCTTGCGGGTACCTTGTGTGCCTCCGCCTTGCGGGATGCCTCTGCCTGTCTCTCCGCCTTGCGGGTGCCTTGTGTTCTCTCCGTTGGGAGTGGTGCGGGCCTTGCCTGTCTCTCCGCTTGCTGGCCCTTTCTCGAGAACAACCTACCCGTGTAAGGTGAGCGATGGAGCGCTCTTTTTTGCGATTTGATGGTATATGGATATCGAGACACTGTCTTTATTGAGGCGTACAAACGAATATTTCCGGGAGCAGGGGCAGGTGGCTTATGTGGTGGGGGGCTCGATGCGCGATCTGCTGTTCGGCGAGGCGTGCAGCGATTGGGATATTGTCAGCGGGGGTGATGCGCATGTGCTGGCACGCCGTCTGGCTGACAGGTTGGGCGGCTTTTATGTGCGCATGCATGACAAAGCCAGCCGCGTCATTGTAAAGGCCGGCACGTCGGAAGCTGCGGGCGCGCGCTCGATCACGTTTGACATTGCTCCTTTGCGGGGGGCATCGATTGAAGATGACCTGCGCGAGCGGGATTTCACCATTAATGCGCTGGCCGCGCCGCTGGACGCGGTGGTGCAATATTTGGAGGCGGTAGCGCAGGCGGGCGACCGCGAGGGTGTGGGCCAGGAGAGCGACCGCGAGGTCCAGCCGGGCGACCGCGAGGGTCGCCCCTACATATCGATGAGCGGGAGTATTATCGATCCGGTGCGGGGGTTGCAGGACATACAGGCGCGGCGATTGAGGGTTGTTGGTGAGGGTGTTTTCCGGCAGGATCCCCTACGTATGCTGCGGGCGGTGCGCTTCATGACGCGTTATGGGCTCTCTCTCGACGGGCATACGCAGGGGCTGATGCTGCGCGATGCTGCCCTCCTGCCAACGGTCGCCGCCGAACGTATTCACGATGAGCTTTACGCTATCCTGGAGCCGCAGGGGGCAGTCAGTCAACTGCATTTGCTCGATTCGCTCGGACTCCTCACGATGCTGATCCCTGAATTCGCGCCGGCCAGAGAGATGCCGCAGCCCCATCCGCATTATTGGGACGTACTGGAACATTCCATTGAGACCGTGGGGGCGCTTGAACGCATAGCAGCGCTCGTCTCATCCCCGAATGCCCACAAGGGGCATCCCTACATCTCGGCATACCCCACGACCCGGCCCGAGGGTGAGGACACAATTGGGGATGGGGGGGCGTCCGAACATGTAGGGATGCCCCTTGTGGGCATCCGGGGGGTGGACATGCGGGGTGACGAGCAGGGCGTAGATTCCGAGAACATTATCGAGATTCGGAATATATTACGGGAGGGGGAGCAGCAGGGTATTTTTTCGTTTGCGGCCTTGACGGCTCCGCGTATGAAGCTGGCAGCTCTGCTGCATGATATTGGCAAGCCGGAGACGTATTCGGTCGAAGGGGATGGGGGTGCCGGTTCCGAGCGGGTATTCATTTTTATAATCATCCGAGGGTGGGAGCGGTGCTTGTGGAGCGGATTCTGCGGCGGCTGAGCGCGAGCACGCAGGACCGGCGGCTGGCGCAGCAGGTGGCGGCGCACCATATGCGTCCCGGGCAGCTTGGGCAGGATGGGCCGATCACGCCGCGCGCCATTCGCCGCTACTTCATGGATCTTGGGCCAACAGGCATCCTGGTGGCGCTTTTTTCGTTGGCCGATCACCTGTCTACGTTCGGGCCGCAGCCCCTGACGGCTGCGTGGGAGCGGCATCTTGACGTGGTGCGGCAGCTGCTGTCCAGCTACGTGCGCGAGCGCGAAAGTATTTTGCCGCCGCGCCTCTTGACGGCCGATGAGTTGATGCGCAGGTTGAAGCTCGACCCTGGCCCGCTGGTAGGCCAGTTGCTGGATGAAATCGCCGAGGCCCAGGCGGAAGGCCGTGTGCGTTCCAGGGAAGAAGCCTTCTGGCTGGCAGAGGAAAGGCTGGGAAGAGGGTAGAGGAGGGCTTACCCAGGTAGATTTATTGTGGGATCTCGGTTCATTGTAGAGGCAGGGGCGGCGGGGAGTGGCGCGGGGCCCCTTGCGGGTGCCTTGCCTGCCTCTGCGCCTCGCTGGCCCGTTCTCCCGAAAAACCTACCCTTGAGGCCATCTGATCTGTAGGGGCGAGGGTGGTGGAGTGGACGTGGGGTGGGCCTTTATGGTCGCCCGCGTCCTGGTGGAGCACAAGCATCGGCCCTCCTTCTCTCTCGTGGCCGCATTCTTTCGTGAATGTGCATTATCGGCAAGGGGCATGATAATGAACCTACCTAAAATAATGGGGGTATCCGTCTGTAGGGGCGCAATTCATTGCGCCCACCTCTGCGGCCAATCGACGGGAGCGAGGGCGCAATGAATTGCGCCCCTACGGTTGAGTCACATGAGGACGGGGGAGAAGGCGTTGGTTGACAAGGGATAGCGCATATCGTACCATTACGGGGGTATTGCGAGAACGAGAGAGTTTGAGCGTGATCGACCGGGTAAATGAAATGGAGCCGCCCCTCTGCCCAGTGGAGTGAGTAGTGCAGAAAACTATCGGCATTTTTTTTCAAGGCCGCAAACAGAATACCTCGGATGTTGCCTTTCGCCTCACACGTATGTTACAGCAGCAGCAGTATGCCGTTCGGACTATTGATATTCGCAAAGAGGCGGAAGAGGAGCCTGATCAGTCTTTGCGAGGGTGCGACCTGGTGATCGTGCTGGGGGGTGATGGGACTATTTTGCACGCGGCGCGGCTGTGCTCCTATCTGAAGATACCCATTCTGGGAGTCGATTTTGGGCGCGTCGGCTTTCTGACGGAGCTGGAGCCGAATGAGTTGGAGACTCACCTGCACTATTATCTCGACAATGATCCTTCAGTGTGGGTCGATAAACGTGCTATGCTGCACGCGGTGCTTGAGCAGGATGGACGGCAGGAAGAATTTCTGGCGTTGAACGATATCGTGATCGCGCGGGGTATGTGGCCGCGCGTGGTCCAGATCGAGATCAACATCGACGAGAATCATTACAGCACGACGCACGCGGACGGCATCATTATCTCGACGGCGACGGGTTCGACCGCTTATAATATGGCGGTTGATGGGCCACTGCTGCATCCGCAGGTGCAGAACAGTTTGATTACGCCCATCGCGCCTCACCTGGAATCGGATCGCTCGTTGATCGTGCCGCCGGAGGCGTGTATCAAGCTGACGATTTCTACGGGCTCGCAGAACGGCGTTTTCTCGGCGGATGGGCAGATGAATCGTGAGGTTGTGAATGGGGCGACGGTGGTTGTGCGCAAAAGCGAACACGTTACGCAGTTCCTGCGGCGCAGGCCGCCGACGTATTTTTACGAGATTATTCACGCGAAATTGGATATTGATGATAGTTAGAGGGATCTTTGCTGGGTAAATAAGATGTTACTTGAGCTTAATATCAAAGATTTTGCTATTATTGATAATCTGCATTTGAGTCTGCACCGGCTGTTCAATGTTTTTACGGGCGAGACGGGCGCGGGCAAGTCTATTATTATTGATGCCGTGGGAGCGCTGCTCGGGGGCAAGATTGGGGCGGATTTTGTGCGGGCGGGCTGCGAGCGGGCCTCGGTGGAGGGGATTTTCTCTATCGGCGCGCTGCCACCGGTGCAGTCAGACTGGGCGCCGTTCGAGGCATCGCTGACTTCTTCCGACGCTTCGCGGGGCGCCATGCTGGCTTCGCTCAACAGCGCGCTGCCGTCCCACGCGAACGGCTCTACGGGGGCCTTTGCGCGTAACGACGGCGAGGCAGGGCAGGCGGCCTCGACCGCGGACGTGGAAAGCGCGGATGCAGGCGTGGCGCTGGCGACGCTGCTGTACGAATATGGCATCACGCCGGAGGATGGGCAGTTGATCCTCTCGCGCGATATTTTCCGTTCAGGCCGCACCGTGGCGCGCATCAACTCGCGTACGGTTTCGCAGCAGGTACTCCAGCAGGTCGCTAGCTGGCTGGTGGACATTCACGGGCAGAGCGAGCATATGAGCCTGCTGCGGCCCGAACAGCACGTCAACTTCCTCGACCGCTACGCCGATCTGCTGCCGCTGCGCAGCCAGCTCGCCGAACGCGTCACGGCCTGGCGCGCCGACCGCAAGGCGCTGGCGGAACTGCAAATGAACGAGAAGGATCAGCAGCGCCGCGCCGATTTCCTGCGCTACGAGATCGAGGAGATCGACAAGGCCGAACTGCAGCCGGGCGAGATCGAAGAACTGGAAGCCGAGCGCAAGGTGTTGAACAACGCGGAGCGCCTGCGCGAACTGTGCGTTTCGATCTACGCGGCCATCAGCGGCGGCGAAGGCAGCGGCGACGATTTCCAGCCCGCGCTGGACTTGCTGCGGCCCGCGCTGCGCGCCATGAACGAACTGGCGCGGCTCGACGCGGATTTAAAGGAGAACGAAAGTACGCTCTCGGAGGCCATCTACCAGCTCGAGGACGTTGCCTCAGAGATCAGCAGGTACGAAAGCGATATCGAAGACGACCCGCAGCGCCTGGGGGCAATCGAAGAGCGGCTCGACGTTATCTCGCGGCTGAAACGCAAATACGGCGCCACCATCGAAGAGATACTCAAGCGGGCGGACGATGACAGAGCCGAGATGGAAACCATCGTGCACCGTGATGAATTGATCATAGCCTTGCAGCAAAAGGACGAGATGCACCGGCGCGAGATCGGGCAGCTTGCCGGGCAGTTGTCGGAACGCCGGCGCGAGGCAGCCGGGCGACTCTCAGCGTTGATGGAAGAGCAGTTGAACGACCTGAACATGCAGCGCGCGCGTTTCTCCGTCGAAATCGTGCAAACGCCCGATGAACACGGCGTACCGGCCGGCGTGGGCGGCCAGCCCGAGCAATATTACGCCTGCGATACTACCGGCATCGACCGCGTGCAATTTTTGATCGCGCCGAACCCGGGCGAGCCGTTCAAACCGCTGACCAGGATCGCCTCGGGCGGCGAGACTTCGCGCCTGATGCTGGCGCTGAAGACGATCCTTTCGGCGGCGGATGCCACGCCCACGCTCATCTTCGACGAAATCGACGCCGGCATCAGCGGCAGGAGCGGGACGATTGTCGGGCAAAAACTATGGCAGCTCACGCGCAATCACCAGGTGATCGTCGTCACGCACCTTCCGCAGATTGCAGCCTTCGCCGATACCCATTATAATGTGAACAAGCAGATTTTTGATGAGCGCACTGTTACACTTGTCCGCGAACTTCGTCCTGAACAACGAGTGCGAGAAATCGCGCAGATTATGGGCGGGAACACCAGTGATTACTCGATGAAAAGCGCGGAAGAAATCCTCGCCAACTCGTATGTGTGGAAAGAGAATTGGACGCGCGCCATGCAGGGCCAGGGAAAGGAAGTCTAAATGAACAAGAAACTGACGAGTACCATTCTGCTCTTCGTGGTCTTTATCGGTTTCACCTGGTGGGGATTGGTGCAAATCCTCCATCCCGATCCGACCGACACGGGGGAGGGCATTTTGTTCGGTGTGCTCTTGCTCGGCTGCGCCGCGTACGCCTTCATCTGCATCCTGATGCTGCCTCGCAAGCGGCCGCGTTAATTCGAGAGCGTACAACCTATGGCCACTACGTCAGATGATGCGTCAATGGCGACCGCAGGCGGCTACCCACAGCCGCTCATTCGTCTTGCCACCCCGCAGGACATTCAGGTCATCGCAGACCTGGACAGACTCAGCAGTTCTCCGACGCGCGATATCCACCGCGACATGGAGAAATATTTCGGCTCGGTTGACCCGACGACGCACGAGCGCAACTTCATCTTCCTGGCCCAGGTGGGCGAGCAGGCCGCCGCCAAAGCGGAGCTTCTGACCCCGCCGCTTCTCACTGCAGGCGAGCTGGCATACCAGGATGGGCCGGCTTATCCGCGTGTAGGCTACGTCAGGCGCGTGATCGTCGATCCAGGTTTCCGCAAGCTTGGCCTGGCGCGCGCCTTGATGCTGCACGTCATCGCTTACGCCCGATCGGAACTGCATCTAACCACGATTGACCTGCACGTGTGGGAGGGCAACGTAGCCGCCATCCGCCTGTACGAGTCGCTAGGATTTGAGCTACAGCACCGGGAATTGTACTTTCGGCTGGGGCTGTGAGGGCACCCCTGGCAACCGCGAGGGTCGCCAAATAGCCATCAACCTAAGAAAAGCCCATCATTTCCTACCGTAGGGGCGAGGGCGGATGAAGAGAGGCGGGGTAGGCCCTTGTGGTCGCCCGCGTCCTGGTGGCGCACAGACATCGTCCATCCAAACGGCTACGGCGGGCGACCACAATATTAGAAGTAGGGACGCGATTCATCGCTTTATTGCATCGTAACACATTCATCCCACCCTCTGTAGGCGCCGATTATGCACATTAACAAATAAAGGCGGACAGCTTTGTAGGGGCGGGAGTGGTGTGGACGGGTGGTGGGGGCGCTTGCGCCGCCCTGCGAAGTGTCCGCATCAAATCTTCAATCAGCATTATCGGCCCAGGGTGGTTGGTATGATGTCACCCTTAATTTGTCATTGTGCATAATCGGCGGTGGGCGCGGTGAACCGGCCCCCTACGTTCTTGGAATTTGATTTGTGACTCGTTGGAGATAGTCTTCGTCATAAAAGTCAGGCCGAAGGGGGAAGTATGACACGAAATAAGAGCTAAGGGTAGGAGTTATGCGTTCGGAGACAGGTGAGCTGGGGAAACAGACAACGGAAATGGTATTCAGGCAGCAGGGTGTGCCGCAGAAGAGCTGGGTGCTCGATAGGTTGTACCGATTGACGCAATGCTTTCTGGTGGAGGCGACCTCGCCGCTGCACCGCTCGGTGGCCGAGATGCAGCGCAGCGCGTGCTGGATCTGTGTTGCTATCATTTTCCAGGCGCTGAATGAGGTTGATTACCACTGGTATCTTTCGTATGTCCCATTGCTGTTATCCTGGGGGGCGCTCATCCCGTTTTTCTTGTTCCTGTGCAGCTTCACGGCAATGTACATGGCTTTCCGGCGGCCAAAGACTCGTGAGTGGACGGATGAGGCGGGACAGCAACGGCCGCGGAGATGGCAGCGCATCGTGATTATCTTGACGCTGCTTACCGCCATTGGCGGAACGGTCCAGCTTGGAAGAACTGTCGTAGAAGGGTTCTTCATGCCGCCGCAGTTCACCAACGATGGCACTTCACTGGATACGAACGCGGCTTCGCTGCTGCTGCAGGGGCACAACCCTTATTCCGACTCCAACATCCTCTCGCTGGTGCGGCGCTTCCCAATTGAGCCTTACTGGACGACGCCGCTGCGCCAGGGACAACTGGCGGACACGCTGCAGTATCCTTCCACGTGGGAACTGCGCGCGATTCTTGACACCGACCTTAAATCGGGGAGCGCGCCGGAGTTCGAGTCGAAGGTCAGCTACCCCGCGCTTTCATTCCTGTCGCTTGTGCCTTTCGTCTGGCTCAACATCTACAACGTGCTGCCGCTTTACCTGTTCTGCTACCTGTTGATCGTGGCTATCGGCTGGAAAATCGCGCGTCCGGAGATGCGGCCGCTGGTGCTGCTGATCTCGCTGGCCAACGTCGGGATGTGGAGTTCTGTGGTCGGCGGCAATGTGGATTTGCTGTACATCCCGTTTGTCCTGCTGGCATGGCTCGTGCTGGAGCAGGGCTGGTGGTCCGCCATCTTCCTTGGGCTGGCGGCGGCGAGCAAACAGCCGGCGTGGCTGCTCATACCGTTTTATGCCATTCTCGTCTATCGCCGTTATGGCCTGGGTGAGACCTGTCGGCGCCTGGGTATCACCGGCATTATCTTCCTGGCATTTAACCTGCCCTTCATGCTCTCGGACCCGCAGGCCTGGCTCGCGGGCGTTCTGGCCCCGGTCGTGGACCCCATGTTCCCGATGGGGGTGGGACTGGTTGGACTGAGCACGACGCCAATCTTCTCGTACCTGCCTACTGTTTTCTATACCTCATTAGAGGCCATCGCTATGCTGCTGTGCCTGGGCTGGTACTGGCGCATCTGCAAATCGCGCCCGGAAGCGGCCATGCTGTTAGCCTTCCTGCCGCTGTTCTTCGCGTGGCGCAGCCTGGCATCGTACTTCTACTGCTCGGCTCTGCCGCTCCTCATCTTGCAGATGGCGCGCAAGCTGCCCAACAGAGACAATCCTTCACACAGGGTAGCGCCGTCCGCCGAGCGTGACCCCAATGGGGATAGTGAAGAGGTCTATCGCGGACGCGGCTTGCCACACGGGGTAAGCACGAGGGCTGCAATGCGGATGTTGTGCTTTTGAGTGGAATTGTACAATTCCCCGGAAAACCCCGTAGGGCCCGATTTATCGCGGCCACCGCCGATTTATCGGCCCGGGGTGGGGGGTATGATGTTCCCAATAATTTGTTCCCGGCCATCGTCGACCGTCGCTTCCATCGCCGCAAGCCTGACGCAGCGAATATCCTGGAAAATTTACCGCTCAAAATGAGCGGTAAATGATCATCGGTACCCACCTGAAGCCGCTTCTCAGGCGGCTTTAGCAGCCCCAAAAAATTCTTTCTGTAACGCCGGTATTTTTTACAAGTCCTCTCCCGGCAGCCACAAAGCTGATAAAGCACATTAACTAATACATGCGGACAGCTTTGTAGGGGCGGGAGTGGTGTGGACGGGTGGTGAGGGCGCTTGCGCCGCCCCGGGAAGTGTCCGCAGCAAATCTTCAATCAGCATAATCGGCGGTGGGCGCGATGAGCCGGCCATTACGGAGTTTTTTCCTATTGTCGGGCGTGATACAATCGAGGGTAGGAATGAGCGCGGGCGTGTGTATATCGATGAGAGAGAATATTTTGTATGGCGGCGAAGAAGGCGAAACAATCCCAGGCCCCCGTGGGGGATGAGGTTTTTATACAACATGTTTTGGAGAAGCGACGGGAGATCGCGGAGGGGCTGCGGCAGAGCACCAGCCGGGGGCAGGCGAGCCAGGTGTTAGGGGAGATCTTCCAGGAGGCGGCCGGTACGCAGTTGGGGCTGATCAAGGCGCTCGCGAGGCAACAAGATGTCGATGCAGCCGATGTCTTGCTGGCTATGCACGAGCTGGCGCCGCAGAAGGAAGTGCGTAAGGAGGCGCGGCGCGCGCTGATCCAGTTGGCGGGCGGCAAAATCTACCCGAGCTGGGCGCCGGGCTCTGAGCAGCCTGCTGCCATTAGCAGCAATTATCCTCCACGCTTCTGGAAGGGCGTGGTGACGCTGGGACGCGAGAGCGGGCAGGTGCGAGCGACGCTTTGCTGGGAGTATGGCTTCGAATATGGCGAGGCGCGCCTGATGAGTTTCCTGCTAGACTTCTCGCAGGAGGGCGTGAAAGACTTCTATATGAGGGTGGGCACGCGGCGCCATATCGAGACACTCTATCAAGAGCAAATCAGCGTCATGGAAAACGATAAAGACAACGGTTTGCAGTCGGTGGAGTGCACGCTGGCGGAGGCCAGACGCCTGCTGCTGGAGGCGCTGGACGTCAATACATGGCGCAACACTGCCCCGCACAAAGACTATCGCCACTACTTACCAACCATACAGCAATTAATCCTGAACGCGCCTGAGGCTGACACGGACAGGGGGCTTACCTTTATAAATCCCAACCTCGAACCCGACGAGGTGGTAGCGGATTTTCTCGGCGCCTGGACGTTTGGTGATTTCGGGCTCTGTTACGATTTGCTGGACGGTAATAGCCCAATGCGTGAAGGGCTGGAGCGCGACGAGTGGGTTACCCGCCGGCGCGCCTGGGCAGACGAGGCGCACCCCCAGGGCTATGAACCTACAGTCATACGCGAGCGGGAACAGGCGCAGAGCGCAATCTGGCTGCCCGGCTCGTTCCAGAGCGATCGCTCCTCCACACGCCGCGAGATCGATGCCTGCTGGTCGCTGGAACTGGCCGATACCCCTCTCAGCGGTACGCTGCCGGAAATGCCGCTGGGAACCGCTGTGCTGCGTGAAACAGGCAGGCTTTGGTTCTGGACAGGCTATACGCTCGTCTCGCAGGAGGGAATATGGCGCATGCAGCGCTTCAGCGACGAGGGCGCAAACGCGCAGGGACTGCCGCTGGCCAGCCTGGAACAACGCTACAAAGAGCAGAGCGACGCCATCCAGGATATCCTGGACAACAAGGACCCGAGCGGCCCGGATGGCCAGAAAATCCTCGAAGAGCTGCTCTGGCGCACGATCTATGCCCTGTACTACCTGGATGCGCTGCTCATTAAAAATCCACTCGATTCCAACCTTTATCAAGAGGCTGCCGGGCGTGCCACCGCTATCGGGCTGCGCGAACGAGCAGTTGTCTATCTTCAAAGATGGGCCGAGCATTTCCCACATGATGCACAGAACACCGCAGTCTTGCAGCGACTCGGCGCGATGGAAGCTATGCTCGCGGCAGACTACGCAGCTACCGGCCTCGAGCGGCGCGCGCAGCGCTTCAACGAGCTCGCGGAGCAGGCCCTTCTCGATGCGCTGAACATCAGATCTGAAGCTATGAGCTACATGCTGTTAGGCGAGATGAAGATTTCGCGGGGCGAGCTCGATGCAGCCCAGAACTACTTCCAGCAGGCGCTGGCGGCCAACCCGACACGCGAAGAAGAGGCGCAGATCGAGAACGACCTGGCAGGCGTCAGCATGGAGCGAGATCAGCCTGAGGAGGCGCTGCGTCACTACCGGCGCGTCGAAGAGCTTACCTCTGGAACAAATGGTCTGTGGTTCAATATGGGTCTTGTCTACCGCACGCTCAAAAATAATGATGAAGCCGAGAAGTACCTGAAGCGCTCTATCGAAGAGGAGCCAGAATACGGCGAGGCCTTCGTTGAGCTTGCCGCGCTCTACGCGAACAAGCATGACTACGCCAGGGCCATCGAGGTGACAGAAGAGGGCATTCGGCTGCATCCCAAAAGCGCTCACCTGCGCGCCCTGCTCGCGAGTATTTACATGCAGCAGGGGGATGGCAGGCGCGCGGAGGCCGCGCTAAAAGAGGCAGAGCGCATCGATGCCGATCACACGTTTGTGAAGACGGTGCGGCGCATATTCAACGAGGCGCAACGGCGGGCGACGAGGGAGCGATGACGCAGCAAGAGATCAACGACTCGGCAGTCGCGAATGGCAACAAGAAGTCGCGCATTCCGGCGGTCATCACATATCACCGCGTCACACTCGGCCCGCTCACACGCGAGGGGAACGCGCTGGCGGAAATCGTAGAAAACGGCGACAATGGGCAGCAGTCGGTGCGCAGGCTGGCGGTCCCGGCCGGCCTGCCGGGGGAAGAGGTAACAATCGCTGTCGAGACTCGCGCACGCGTGGCTCCCAAACGGCGCAGGCGGCGCTGGAAGGCCTGGCCGCCGCGTACCTGGATAACTGAGGTACACCGGCCATCACTCCAGCGCGTGGCGGCTCGCTGTCCCGTCTTCGGCGAATGCGGCGGCTGCCAGCTCCAGCACATGGACTACGCCGCGCAGCTCGCGTGGAAACGCGCGGTCGTGGCGCAGTTGCTGAGGGACACGGGCGACTTCGATGACCCACCCGTGCTCGAGCCCGTGGCATGCGCCAATCCCTGGAACTACCGCAACCACATGCGCTTCTCCGTCAATCGCGCCGGCCGGCCAGGACTGACGGCCAGGGGAAGCCACCGCGTGCTGCCCCTCGCATCCTGCCCCATCGCGCACGAGCAGATCAATCGCGCGCTGCGCGTGCTGAGCGCAGTCCCAAACGCGCCGCCGCAGGTGCTGATACGCTGCGGCGCAGCGACGGGGCAGTTGCTCGTTCAGCCGCAGCCCGAAGCGGACGTCGCGCAGCAGTTAGTGGAGGCAGGACTGGACCCGCGCGGCGAGACGATGGAGGAAGAACTGGCGGGGGCGACCTTCCGCATTCGTCCAAGCTCCTTCTTCCAGACCAACACCGTCCAGGCCGAACAGATGATGCGCATGGTCGTGGATGGACTCCACCATCCCTCACCGCCGGCCCATGGGCATATGACAATAGTCGATGCGTATTGTGGGGTGGGGACATTTGCGCGTTTGCTGGCTCCTTACGCGGGCAAGGTTATCGCTATAGAGGAGTCGGCCAGCGCTATTCGCGATGCGCGGTGGAACCTGCGCGAGGTCAACAACGTCGAGATACTCCAGGGGAAGGTCGAAGAGCTGCTGCCGTCGCTGGCGGAAAGCATCGATGGGCTGGTGATCGACCCGCCGCGCGCGGGCTGTCAGCCGGCGGTGCTCGATGCCATGGTGCGCCACGGGGTGCGGCGCATCGTTTATGTTTCCTGCGATCCGTCTACGCTGGCGCGCGACCTGCATATCCTGTGCCATGTGCATGCTGCCTATCACCTGCGTTCGGTGCAGCCGCTGGATATGTTTCCACACACGGCCCACATCGAATGCATCGCATTCCTTGAAAAACAGCCTGCCAACGAGGGGCTTATTCCGACCGGCAACGCGGCTGGCGCCGCTACTGCTTCGCAGTCAGCCGGTCGGAGCGGAAGACTGCGTTCTACCTCCGGTCAGGCAGGCTGAAAGGAGTATCCTTGAAAGACATAGCGTATGACCACATCCGATATATCTAATTCTTCAAACCTGCCTCAAGCGAGGCATCCACTCTTGCTGGCATCCGCTTCGCCGCGGCGCAGGCAGATCATACAGTTGCTCGGGCTGGATTTCACTACTGCCGTCGCCTCGGATGATGAAGAAATACTCGAGGGCAACTATCGCGGCCCTATTGAAGAGCTGGCGCAGTGGCTCGCGAAGCACAAAGCCGCGACCGCGCTGCGCCTGCCGGAGGCGGCTGAACGGACCGTCATCGCAGCGGACACCACCGTGCTGATGGGTGAGGAGATCCTGGGCAAGCCGCGCGACAAAGCGCATGCGCGCGAATTGCTGCTGGCGCTGCGCGGGCGCCTGCACCACGTCATAACGGGCGTGGCTGTGAGCGGTTTTATCGACGGCAAGCGGCGCATGCTCAGCGAGAGTTGCATTACGCCTGTGCTGATGCGCCCCTATAGTCACGCCGAGATCACAGCATATATTGCCAGCGGCGACCCGCTGGACAAGGCGGGCGCGTACGGCATCCAGAATCCCGATTTTCAGCCAACCGAGCGCATCGATGGCTGCTATTTCAACGTCATGGGACTGCCCGTCTGCGTGCTGGTCGATCTGCTGGCCGAGTTCGGCATCTATCCGGCACGGCGCGGGCCGAACGCGGAGCAGGGTCCGTGCCCCTGGTCGGAACGATGTCAGATGTAAGCGACCTCCCGCTCGCGGCGCCGCCCTCGTATACGGCCGGGAGCGCTACACGAGGCCGCTACGCGCCCAGTCCCAGCGGCGACCTGCACCTGGGCAACCTGCGCACGGCATTGCTGGCCTGGCTCTTCGCGCGCTGCGCCGGGGGCCAGTTCGTCCTGCGCATCGAGGACCTGGACCGGCCGCGCGTGCGTCCCGGGGCGCTCGAAGGCATGCTGCGCGACCTGCGCTGGCTGGGGCTTGACTGGGACGAAGGGCCGGATCGCGGAGGCCCGTACGCGCCCTACACCCAGAGCGAGCGGCAGGCCATCTACGAGCAGCAACTGCGCAGATTGCGAGAGGCCGGGCTGCTCTACCCCTGTTACTGCAGCCGCGCCGATATCGCCCGCGCCGCCAGCGCGCCGCAAAACGACGAGGGTCCGCGCTATCCCGGCACCTGCCGCCACCTGACGGAGCAGCAGCGCAGGCAGCATGAAGCCAACCAGCGACGTGCGTCGCTGCGCTTCCGCGTGGACGACGAACGTACGGTCGCCTTCGACGACCTGCTGCTGGGGCGCCAGGAACAGCAGGTTCAGCGTGCCGTGGGTGACTTCGTTGTGCAGCGCGCCGACGGCATCTTCTCCTATCAGTTCGCCGTCGTCGTCGATGACGCGCTGATGCGCATCAACCAGGTCGTGCGCGGCGCGGACCTGCTCTCCTCCACCGCGCGGCAAATCTTGCTCTACGAGGCGCTAGGCTTCCCCGTTCCCGCCTTCGCGCACGTCCCGCTCGTGCTGGATGCAGAAGGACAGCGCCTCGCCAAGCGCAGTCAGAGCGCGGGCCTGGCACCCTTGCGCTCAGCAGGAGCCACGCCCGAGGATGTCGTAGGCCAGCTCGCCGCGAGCTGCGGGCTGGTTGAGCAGGGGGCGCGGGTCAGCGCACGGGCGCTAGCTGAGCAATATATGGGCAAAGGATATGATATAATGCGGGCTGCAATTATATATTCGCAATCCGGTCAAGGATAACGCAGTGAGGGTGTGACCAGAGCGACCGCGAGGGCTTACCCGGGTAGGTTTTTTTGTCGGATGTCGGTTCATTGTAGAGGCAGGGGCGGCGGGGAGTTGGGCGGGGCCCCTTGCGGGTGCCTTGCCTGCCTCTGCGCCTCGCTGGCCCTTTCTCGAGTAAAACCTACCCATGTAAGGACCCTCGCGGTCGCCCTGGCCATACCCTCACGCCGAAATACATTACGGTGGAACAATGTCGAATACCATTTTAAGTATCGTTCTCTCAATACTGGTTGTCGGTTTTGCGCTGGGGATCGCGCTGTGGCTGCGCAACCTGGTAGTGCAGCGCCTGAAGAAAACCGTTCTCGATAACTGGCTAATTCAGACCATAGGCGTTCTGGTCACTATTCCCGTGATAATCCTGGGTTTAGTCCTGCTGTCATTTTCTATTACAATGAGCGTCGATTTCATCACGACGCTGTGGAACACTTTGACGGCGGGATTGCAGCAGAAGGATATAGCAGACAGCATCCGCACGGTTCTCAAGGATCTCATCATCACCGTCCTCATCCTCATCCTGGGCGTCGGCCTTGGGCGTACTCTGATGAAAGTCATCGTAGGGCGGCTGGGAGCAGAGCGGATTGATATCAATATTCGCACGCTGATCGGCCGCATTTTTTATGGTCTGATCATCATGGTGTCGGTCTTCTGGATTCTCTCGCTCTGGCAAGTTTCGATAGCTGTCCCTATCGCGGTGATTAGTGCGATCAGCGTAGCTTTTACCTTTTCAATTCAGAATATCCTGATGGACCTGGTGGCCGGCCTTTATATCCTGTTCGAGCGACCCTTCCATATCGGCGACCTGATTACCATCGCAACCTACACCGGCAAGGTGGAGAACGTCGAGCTGCGTGCAACCAAAATACGCCTGACTTCCGGGGAAGAAATCACTGTTCCGAACGCGATGATATTCGGCGGCATAGCGGTCAATAATTCCCGCTTCGAGGAACGGCGTGCCGCCATCACGATTACGATGCCGCAGGAGGATTTTAATAAGGATGAGATGCCGGCAGCGATCCTCAAGGTTGTGCGCGAGACGGAGAACGTGCTCGTCAAGCCGGAGCCGCATATTTACGTCACCCATTACTCGGGCGCCTTCGCCGGCGCGACGGGTGCGAACACGGGCTACACCTCCCAGGTCGTTGTGCTGACGCTGCGGTTCTGGATACCCGAGGGGCGGTATGATACAGTGACGGAGGTGATGAGCTTGCTGCATAAGGCTATGCCGGATATAGATTTGCAGGTCGAGGATTCGGGCGGAAATGTTTAAGCGCGGCTGTTCCTTTCAGGAGCATTAATTCGTTGAACAGATATAAACCAATCATCCGGCGAATTGGTGTGATCGGCGGCACTTTTGACCCGGTGCATTATGGGCACCTGGTGATCGCCGAGGAAGTTTGCGACGCGCTCGAGCTGGAAAAGATGGTCTTTGTGCCGACGGGGCTGCCGCCGCACAAACCCGACCGCGTGGTGACGGCCGCGGAACACCGTCTCGCTATGCTCGATCGTGCTATAGAAAACAACGCGCACTTCTCGCTGTCGAGGGTGGATGTCGATCGCGCCGGGCCATCGTACACCGTCGAGACGCTGCGGTTACTGCGCCGGCAATGGGAGGCTGAGGCATTGCCTGGGGAGCGTGTCGCGATCTACTTCGTGATTGGTTGGGACGGCCTGGAATATTTGCTGAGCTGGTACGACCCGGCAGGTATCCTTGAGCAGTTGGACCACCTTGTCGCGGTCAAAAGGCCGCGCTACAATGAGGATAAGGCGTATCTTGATGCAATAGAAGCGCGCCTGCCGGGTCTCAAACAACGATTGCTGGTAGTACCGGCTCCGCAACTGGATATTTCTTCGACAGACCTGCGCGAGCGAGTCGCGCAGGGCCGCCCGATCAAATACCAGTTGCCCGAAAGCGTCGAGCAGTACATTGTACAATATGGATTATATAGACATGCCAGATAAGTCCAGGGCTCCAATGCAGATTGACCTGGGCGATCGATTACGCCTGCGCAAGCCGCACCCCTGCGGCGGCTACGACTGGCTGGTTGTTCGCCTGGGAGCCGATATCGGCCTACGTTGCGAAAAATGCGGGCGTCGTGTATTATTGCCTCGTGCCGAGGTTGAGCGGCGCACCAAACAGGTGTTGTCGCGGGCAATGGATACGGACACGAATACGACAATACTTTAGGAGATCGAGTTATGTCGCTTGCCAATCCACAAGGAGGCTTCTTGACGCTGCTCAAGAAGCGCAACTTCTTGTTGCTGTGGCTGGCGCAGCTCATCTCTATGACGGTGCTGAATGCTTCGAACTATGCGCTGATCGTGCTGATCGAAATCATCACCGGTTCAACTACGCTGATCGGGCTGGCCATCGTTTGTTTCAGCCTGCCGGCCGTGCTCTTCGGCGCGCCTGCCGGGGTGTTCGTCGATCACCGCAACAAGCGCCGCGTACTGTGGTACAGCAACTGCCTGCGCGCCATCGCCACCTTTGGCTTCGTCGTCTCGCTGCTGCTCAATAGCCACCAGCTCATCCCGGTCTATCTACTCACCTTCCTCATTTCGGGCATCGGGCAATTCTTCTCGCCCGCTGAGGGAGCGAGCATCCCCATGGTGGTCAGCGAGGAAGAGCTCATGCCCGCGCTCTCCCTCTTCAATATCACCTTCATGCTTTCACAGGCGCTCGGCTTCATCATCTTCGCGCCCGTCCTGCTGAACATCCTGCCGACCTTCTCACTTTTTAGCATCAGCGTCGGCCCGTTTCCTCTTCTCTATTTCATATTCGGCGTGCTCTACCTGGTCTGCGCAATCCTGATTACGCTCATCCCATCGGGCAGCTTCCAGGAAAACGCGCGCGCGCCAAAGGACCGGGAAAATATCGGCACGCAATCACTGGGCGCCTTCAGCAGCCTGATGAGCGAAATGGGGCAGGGCTGGCAATTTATCCGCCGCAGGCCCGCGCTGTTCTTACCTGTCATCCAGCTCTCGTTCGCGGGCACCCTGCTGCTGGTGATCGGCGAGCTTGCTACACCGCTTGTCACGAAGCTCTTCCACCTGCCGGCCAGTTCAATGGCGGTTATCTTCGCGCCGGCGGGTATCGGGCTGATAATCGGCTCGATCTTTATGCCGCGTATCACCCGGCTCCTTGGGAAGTCGCGCACTATTTTTATCGGCAGCATCAGCCTCGCCATTACCGTTATCCTGTTGCCACTGCTCTCCCTGCTGACCGACACGCTTGTCGCGCACGGCATCAATTTCCGCCCGGCGGAATTCATTATCGCGCCATTCATTATGTTCGCGGCAGGCGTTGAGATCGACTTCATTAACGTGCCCGCTCAGACGGCCATTCAGGAGCAAACACCCGAATGGATCAAGGGGCGCGTTCTGGCGCTGCAGCTTGTCCTTTATAACGCCCTTTCGATCCCCATTATCTTCGGTATCGGCGTCATTGCTGATATCCTTGGCATCAACAAAGTGATTTACATTGTCGCTGTAATCATCGCCAGCTTCGGCTTCTGGGGCAAATACTACGAGCACAAACGGCATCGCTGGGGTAACCAGCCTGAAGGGACGGCGGGCATAAAGGACTCGAATGCGCAACAAATGGAAGATAACAACGTACAATCAATTAAGAAATGATGTCAGGGTTATATGGAATGAAAGACTGGACATTAGAGGAGCGTCATGAATCCTGATCCCGGCCAGCAGATGGCAGTATACTTTCCCTGGTTTCAGCTCATCGGCGTCCCGGCACTCTTCCTCCTGCTGCGCTTCACCCGCCAGGGTCTGCGGCGTCGCGTAGATGAGATCGGCTATCGTTCAATGGGTCAACGCGGCTTGCTGCTGTGGTTCTGGCTAAATGCTCCCGGCGTGATGCTGCACGAACTAAGCCACGCCGGCGCCATCCTGCTCTTCTATCCCTTCGGCTTTCGCATCACCAGTGTGTCACTCTTCCACATCAAAACGAAGCAGCCGACCAGGGCACAGAGCCGCGCCATGCGGCAGACCAACGGTATCACGCTGCAACTGGGCGAGGTGCAATATCGTCGCCCACCAGGCCGTTTGACGACCATTATCGGCGACGGCTTGAGCGGCATCGCCCCGCTCTTCGGCGGTACAATCATGTTCCTCTTCCTCTACTGGGTCGCCACTGGCCACACGCTGTGGGACTATTTTACCCAGCAGAACTCACAACTGCAATTATTCCGACCCGGCTGGCCATGGTGGACGCTGCTCTTCGCTCCCTACCTGATCCTCACCATCACCTCGGAACTGTGGCCCAGCCGCACGGACTGGCGCGGCGCGCGCAACCTGGTTCTCGCGCTAATCATCCTGGCTCTCATCACCTTAGGCATGACGCTTTACTTCAGACTCCTGGTGCTGAATAACGCCCTGCTCCATTCCCTGGCCCACGTCGCCCTTTATGTAGACGTGGCCCTTGCCGCCCTGCTGCTCCTGGACCTGATCTTCCTTTTTATTGCCGAAGGGATCGTGCAATTGTTGCGGCGGTAGTGGAATAAACCTCACCAATCGAACTTATCGATTAAGAATTTCCGGCTGTAATGCAGCACGATCGGGCTGCCGTGTGGGCAGACCGCCGGGGCGGAGGCGTTGGCGAGGGCGTTAATGAGCGAACGCTGCTCGTCGCTGCCCAGAACTCTTCCCCTGCGCATGGCCGAGCGGCATGCCAGGCCGACCAGCAGGCGATCCTGCCATTCGCTGCTATCTTCGGCGGCGAGACGGGCCAGCTCGGGCAGGTGGGCCGCCAGTTGTAACAGTTGCTCTCCTTGCTCCTGACCGAGGCCGGCGCTGCCCGGCACAGAACGGATGAGGAAACTGCGACCGCCAAAGCGCTCGCATTCCAGCCCCATCCCGCGCAACATGGGCAAGCGCAGTTCCAGCAGGTCGGCCTCGTGCGGCTTCAACTCCACAACAACCGGTTCGAGCAGGAGATGCGCCTCTGTCCATTCTTCGTCCGGCTCTGGCTGCTCCCTATACTCTCCATGCTCAGCGTGCTCTCCGTGCGCGGCGGGTTCCTCCTGCTGTGCCGGCCTGCCGGTATAGGTTTTTCGCAAGTGTTCGTAGATTACTCGTTCGTGGGCGCGGTGCTGGTCGATGAGGTAGAGGCTGCCGTCGGGCGCCTCCGCGAGGATTACCGCCTGCTGCAATTGCGCCAGGGGCCGCAGTTGGGCCAGGATTTCAGCCGAGACCGGATTGGCGCGGGCCGCCTCGGTCGCCTGATATTCTCCGGCGCTCTCCGCGACGCGCAGCCCTCTGCGGTGCGGGCCGGGCAGGTGACGCTGGTAGACCAGTTCAGGGCCGGGGAAATCGATATGTTCGGGTAGGGCCGGGCTATGCCCAAGCGCTAACCGCACGGCCTCGGTGACAGCCTTCTTCACCTCGGTCTCGTGCAACAGCTTCACCTCGGTTTTAGCCGGGTGAACATTGGCATCCAGTTCTTGCGGCGAGAGTGTGAGGTGCAGCACCACGAGCGGATGCTTGCCCCTCGGCAGCAGGCTGCGGTACCCGGCTTCGAGCGCCTCGTACAGCGCGCGCGACTGCACCCAGCGCCCATTCACGAACAGCGTTACGTGCTGGCGGCTGACCTGCGCCAGCACGCGATTGCCGACATACCCATGCAGCCGGAAACCCTGGCCGCCCTCTTCAAGCGATATGGGGTGAAGCATTTCCGTCAGGGGCAACTGATACAGTTCTGCCAGAGCCGTCGCCAGCTCGCCCGAACCGCTCGTCTGCACCACTACATGCTCATCCTGCGCGAGCGTAAAGCGCACGCCCGGGTAGCCCTCGGCGTAGCGCCGCACGAGTAGGCTAATATGGCCGGTCTCGGTGCGCTCGGAGCGCATAAATTTGAGGCGCGCCGGGACGTTATAGAACAGGTCACGCACCGTCACAGTCGTGCCGTGCAGGCGCGCCTTGTGGCCGCGCTGAGTCACCTCGCCTCCACGCATCGTCAGCGAGACGGCGGGCGCTTCATCGCCTACACCCTCGCTTTCTATAGCGCGGCTTACCAGTGTAATCTCCGATACGGCCGCGATACTGGCCAGGGCCTCGCCGCGAAAGCCCAGCGTCTGCAGGGAGTGCAGGTCTTCCACGCGTTGTATCTTATTCGTCGAATGGCGCGCGAGGGCCTGTGTGAGCTCCTCTTGCGGTATGCCGATGCCGTCGTCGGTCACGCGAATGAGTCGCAGGCCGCCGCCGCGAATCTCCACGCGAATATCGCGCGCGCCGGCGTCCAGCGCGTTCTCGATCAGCTCTTTGACGACGGAGACAGGCCGCTCGATTACCTCACCGGCGGCGATACGTTCGGCGACGTCCTGGGGCAGTGGGCGTATTGGCAGGCGTGGAGTGCGCGATTGTTGGGTCGTAGGTATCGTGGTCATAGCTGCTTTCGCTTCTTTTGTAGGAGGAACAGGAGATTCAGCGCGTCGAGAGGGGTGATCGCGCTCACATCAATCGCGTCCAGCTCAACATTTTCGTCACCGGCCTGTTCTAAAGCGTTCGCAGCGATACGGGCCTCTTCGCTCTGCCAGGTATACGTGGTTCTCATGGTCGCGATGCGCATCCCCGAACTTGTTCCAGCGCTATATGTCCCATTTCCTTCAGCGACCAGCGGCCGCGCATAGCCATTATTGCCGTGATAGGCCGCGCCATTGCCATTTATGACAAGCGATGGCGTTTTCATAGCCTCGAGCTGCTGGAGTACAGCGCTCGCCCTCTGCACGATGCTCGCCGGCATCCCGGCCATTTTCGCCACGTGCACGCCGTAGCTGCGCCCGATGCTGCCGGCTATGACGCGATGCAGGAAGATCACTTCGCCCTGCTCATCCTCGCTGATGGCCATGGTATGCACACGCAGGGATGACAGCTCATCAGCCATGGCAGCCAGCTCGTGGTAATGCGTCGCGAAGAGCGTGCGCGCCATCGTGCTATTGTGCAGGTGTTCGACGACGGCGCGCGCGATGGCCAGGCCGTCGTAGGTGCTGGTGCCGCGGCCAATCTCGTCCAGGATTACCAGGCTGTGGCGCGTGGCATGGTGCAAAATGGCTGCCGTCTCCTCCATCTCCACCATGAAGGTGCTTTTGCCCGACGCGATATCATCTTCCGCGCCGACACGGGTGAAGATGCGGTCAACCAGCCCGATACGGGCGCTGCGAGCGGGCACGAAACTGCCCATCTGCGCCAGCAGCGTAATCAGCGCCACCTGCCGCAGATAGGTGGATTTCCCCGCCATATTTGGCCCGGTCAGCAGCACGATACGCGCGTCTTGCCCGGCATCCATGCGCGTATCGTTGGGGATGAAGGTCTCGCCATCCAGCGCCTGTTCAACGACGGGGTGCCGCCCGCCCGTTATTTCGATCACACCGCTCTGCTCCAGCACCGGGCGGGCATAGCCACAGCGTGCCGCGACCTCGGCCAGGCTCAGCAGCATATCCACCTGGGCCAGCACGCGGGCCGTGGCGATCATCTGCGGGTAGTAGACGGCCACCTGGCGCAGCACATCGGCGTAGATGCTGCGCTCCAGTTCTTCGATGCGAGCCTCCGCGCTGGCGATGCGCGCCTCGTGTTCTTTCAGCTCGGGCGTAATATAGCGCTCAGCATTGACCAGCGTCTGCTTGCGCATATAGTCGGGCGGCACCATGTCGCGTTTGCTGTTGCTGACCTCGATGGAGTAGCCGAAAACCTTGTTGTAGCTGACGCGCAGCGATTTGATGCCGGTGCGCTCGCGCTCGCGCGCCTCCAACGAGGCAACCCAGCGCCGCGAATCGCGAATGGATGCGACCAGGTTATCCAGTTCGGCGTGGTAGCCGGCGCGAATCAGCCGGCCAGCATCTCCATGCTCGTCTTCTTCGTCAACGCGGGCGAGCGCGCGTTCGACCAGGTCCGTGACGGCCGGACAATCGTCCAGTTCACCGGCGAGTTCCAGTAGCAGTGAGGCGTTGCAGCCACGCAGCAGGCTTTGCAACTGCGGCACGACCAGCAAGTATTCGCGCAGGGCCAGCGCCTCGCGCGGCACAGCCGTTCCCTGCCGCACACGCCCGGCGACGCGCTCGATATCGCCCAGGCGCTGCAGGTGCATGGTGAAACGGCTGCGCAGAGCAGGACTCTCGTATAGTTCCTCGACGCTGTCCAGGCGGGCCTGGAGCTGCGCCAGGTCGAGCAGGGGCTGGCAAATAGCGCGCCGCAAATGCCGCGCCCCCATGGGCGTAATCGTGCGGTCCAGTACGCCAAGCAGGCTGCCCTGAGTCGAGCCGCCGCGCGCGCTCTGCAACAGTTCCAGGTTGCGCTGCGTATGCGCATCGAGCGTCATATATCCGGTGGTGTGATAGGTCTTCAGCCCGGTCAAAAGCGAAAGCAGTTTCGCGTTCATCTTTTCAAGGTACGCCACAATCGCCCCCGCTGCCGCGATAGCCTGGGGAGCCTGCGCACAGCCATAGGCATCGAGCGATTGCACGCCGAACAGCCGGCACAGACGCGCACGCGCCGCCTCTACCCCGAAGAAATACGGCGGACAGTGGGTGATCGTCATCGTCTCCGGCGGGAGAGCAAACGCCGTGGCACGGTTTCCTTCCACCAGCAGGCATTCTGTGGGCGCGAGGCGCTGCAGCTCTGCCTCCAGCGCGCCGGGCATTTCCTCAGGCGCAAACCAGGTGACGCTGAACTCGCCCGTACTCACATCCACTGATGACAACGCCGTCTGCGCGCCGCCGGTAGCTATAGCTATGAGAAAGTTGTTGCGGCGCACAGGCAACAGGTTCGGTTCGGAAAGCGTGCCAGCCGTGAGGATGCGCGTTACCGCACGCTCAACCAATCCCCTGCCAACTTCGCCGACCTGGTCACAGATCGCTACCTTATAACCCTGCTGGATCAGCTTCCCTACATAGTTATCGAGGGCGTGCAGAGGTATGCCCGCTAAAGGAACCTTCTCCTCTCCTTTATCGTAGGAGCGCTTCGTCAGCACAATTTGCAGCACGCGAGAAGCAATATGGGCATCTTCATCGAAGGTTTCGTAGAAATCCCCGACCTGGTAAAACAGGATAGCATCAGGGTACTGGCTTTTCATCTGCAGGTATTGTCTGCGAGCGGGACTGGTCATGGGATTTGCCCTCTAAATGGCCGGTTTACATTTACACCTGTTGCTGCTATTCGTATGGTCGGCGAGGGAGTCGCCTCCCCCACCGCCAATCCAGAACCGGACGTGCGACTTTCACCGCATCCGGCTCCTCAGTGTACGGTCAGTTGTGAGTGATACCACCCGCTTTGCTTCTGGCGATCAGCGCCAAATCTTCGGCGGTTTTCTCATCGTGGCAGTGCCGATGGTAGACGAACTTATTGTTCAGCGTGTCCTTTCCGCCCAAAGCGGTTGGGATACTGTGGTCGATTTCGAGCACGTCTCCATCTTTAAAGTAGAGTCCACATCGCGGGCATTGCCATCGTTGTATTTTCAACAACTTTGCTTTGTCATTACTCGCGAGCGGGTGCTGTTTGAGCCGCTTTGCCCAGTACAGCAGGTTTCCATCATAGGGGCTTGCTTCTCCCCGCACTTTCTCCCAGTCTTCTGCCTGGGTTTCCTCATGGCTTCTGACAGAGATGGGTGTCGGGTTCCCTTCTTTATCCTTGATGAACATGCCAAATCTGGTTTGTCCATCAATTCGTTTCCGGTATTTCTTGCTCACCCACGCCTTGGTTTTCCCAGGGTGTCGGGCTTGTTCCCATCTGGCGAGTTGTTTATGGACGCGGTATTGGCATAGCTTAAATGCCTTGCTGCATACCACCCACCGATGGTAGTTACACCATCCCCGTATGATGGGGTTAAGTTCGCTGATGACTCCCTCTTGCGGGGCGTTCCTCAGTTCCCTCAGTTTTCGTCCGATTTCCTGAGTATGCCGCTTGATGGCTTCCTTGCTTGGGCGAATGATGGTCTTAAATCCTAGGGGTTTTCGGTGCGTATTCTTTCCCGTGTGGGTCTTCCCCACTCGGAACTGCCGCACCGTTTATCCTAGGAAGTCGAACCCCACGTTTCCCTCACACCTATCGAGCGTGTGAGTTGTGCGCGTTTTCTCTGGACTCAGTTGTAGGCCCATCTCCGCTAACCACGTCGTCACCCTTTCTGCCACCCTTTGCAGCTCTGCTTGGTCTGAATGGAGGATAACGAAGTCGTCGGCATACCGAACCACGATGGGTTTTTCTACCGAACCGCTTTTTGCAAAGCCTTCTCTTGCTATCTCTTCCATTCCGTGCAGGGCGACATTAGCGAGTAAGGGGGAGATCACTCCGCCCTGGGGAGTTCCCTCGTTGGTGGGGGTGAAGTCTTGCCCTTCCAGGACACCCGCCTTGAGCCACCCACGTATGAGACGGGTGAGTTTGGGGTAGGTGTTGAGCTTTCTGAGCAACGCTTCGTGGTCAATGTTGTCGAAACAACCCTTGATGTCAGCATCGAACACAAATTTTGGTTTGTAGCGGATGCCATTGAAGATTGCCCCGATGGCGTCATGGGCCGATCTCCCTGGTCGGAAGCCGTAGCTGTTCGGTTCAAAGACCGCTTCCCATGCCGGCTCGAGGGCCATCTTGACCAGGGCTTGCTTGGCGCGCTCCATCATGGTTGGTATGCCTAATGGTCGCTTCTCGGCCTTCCCTGGCTTGGGTATCCACACCCTGCGAACAGGGGATGGCTTCTTGCGGTTCTTCCAGCGTTCGGTGTGAAGCTGACTCACCATGAGGAAGCGTTCTTTGGGCGGGACGGACTTCACGCCATCCACACCCGCCGTCTTCTTCCCCTGGTTGTCCTGCGTCACCCGCCTCACTGCCAGCAGCCGTGCCGCCTCCGATTTCAGGAGCAGCTTTTGTAGTTTCTCTACTTGTCGGTGATTGCCACGCTGACTGGCTCGATAGATGCGCTTTTGGATGCGGTACACGTGCTTTTCTAGCTTGCGCCAGGGTAGCTCGCGCCAAGCCCCGCTCATCTCAGGAGTTTCCTCCTGGGACGACGTTTTCCTGTCTGCCATCTGACTTGCACTCCATCTTCCGTACAGCAGGGTCTACGTCTGCCTATCCAACGGCTTTCCCGTCGGCCTTTGCTTCTTAGACCATCGCCACTCACGCTGCATTGGCCTGGATAGCCTACTTGCTCCATCGACCTTTCCGCAAGAGCCATGCGTGAGGTTACTCCGTTCCGAGTCATCGTTTGTCGCTGCTTTAGGCTGGCACTATACGCCGGGTTACTCTCTGTGTGAGAACGAGTCGATGCTGACGAGCCGACTCGCCATGCAAGCGGATGTTTCAACCGCTCACCCTTTCACCATGCCCATATTTCGGGCCAGGCCTCTCAGTCCTTTGGCCTGTTAGTACTAACGACGCTTCAAACATGCCTTTCTTTCGTAGCCATAACAGCCAGCTAGCCGGAGTTGCCGCTTGGGACTAGCAGCGTACCGACATTACCGCCCGCTTTACAGATTGATGTCCAGTCGCTACTGTAGGGCGATTGCTATCGACGCTCACCTCATCGGTAAGGGATTGCACCTTACGTCGATGACTCAGTTGTCAAGGTTCCCACCTTGCCGTTCATCCCCCGCTACAAGCGGTTTCGACCGAACGGGTCGCACGAAACATCTGTACTTTATACTATTCCGCGCATCTTGTCAAAAGTCGGCATCTGACATTGACTTTACGACTTGCTTGCCATATGCTAACAGCCATCGGGAAATATCCCGGCTTCAAGCTTTAGAAAGCGAGGCAATCGACACAAATGGGTGAACCACGCAATGCAATGGATATCCGGCCCGGCTATCGCGGGCGCGCTTTTACCTCCGACCTGAGCGGCCAGGAGTTCTGGCTGGTCGTCGACAAAGGATTTCAGCCGATGGGGCTGGTGATCGGCAACTGCATCTACTCCATGGGCGCCATGCGCAACTGGCTGGCCGGCATCAAAAGCAATTTTCAGGGCGAAATCAAGGAATACTCAGAGATCATGTACCAGGCGCGCGAACTGGCGCTGAGCCGCATGCAATTCGAGGCCGACCAGCTTGGCGCCGATGGGGTGATCGGTGTCGAGATCAAAGTCGAATTTATGCACAATAACGAATGGATGGAGGTCACGGCCATCGGCACCGCTGTGCGTTGGGTCGGCAGCGGCCCCAATATGCCCCCGACCGGCCAGGGACGCGTGACAATTCCGGCTAATTAAATGGAGCATCCGGGGAATTCGTGGAGGAATACAATGCAATTTGACCTTGAGCGCGCACGGAACGATACACCTGGCTGCCGGCATGTCCTGCACTTCAATAACGCCGGTTCATCTCTGATGCCGCAACCGGTTCTCGAAGCCACGATTGCGCACCTGCAACTTGAGGCGCAGATAGGCGGCTACGAAGCCGTTGAAGCTGCCCACGCTGCCATCGAGCATACCTACGATGCTGTAGCGGCTCTGGTCGGCTGCGCGCGAGACGAGGTGGCCATCGTCGAAAACGCCACGCGCGCCTGGGACATGGCCTTCTACTCCATCCCCTTCAAGCCAGGCGACCGCATTCTGACGGCCATGTCGGAATATGCCAGCAACTACATCGCCTACCTGCAAATCGCGCGCAAGACCGGTGCGGTCGTCGAGGCTATCCCCAACGATGAACACGGGCAGGTCTCGGTCGATGCCCTGCGCCGGATGCTCGGTGAGCGGGATAATCACACCAGGCTCATCGCCATTACACACGTCCCGACCAACGGCGGCCTGGTCAACCCGGTCGCGGCCATTGGCAAGCTGGCGCGCGAGCACAGTATCCTCTACCTTGTCGATGCCTGCCAGTCCATCGGCCAGATGCCTCTCGATGTCAACGAGATTGGCTGCGACATGCTCTCGGCCACCGGGCGCAAATACCTGCGCGGCCCGCGCGGCACCGGCTTCCTCTATGTGCGGCGCGATATCCTCGATCGACTCGAACCGCCCTTGCTCGACATGCACGCCGCCACCTGGATCGCGCCCGACCGTTACGAGATGCGCCCCGACGCGCGGCGCTTCGAGAACTGGGAGACCAACTACGCCGGGAAGGTTGGCCTGGGCGTCGCCATCGACTACGCCCTGCAGTGGGGACTGGACGACACCTGGCGGCGCGTTCGTTCCCTCGCCTACCAGCTTCGCTCGCAGCTCAGCCCACTACCTGGTGTTATCGTGCATGATCGCGGCGTCCTCCAGTGCGGTATCGTCACCTTCACCGTCGAGGGACATGACCCGGAGGAGATCCAGCACGCGCTGGCCCAACAGCACATCAACGTGTCGGTCTCGGAACGCAGCGGCACGCTGCTCGACATGGATGCACGCGGGCTGAAGAGCATGGTGAGGGCATCGGTGCATTATTACAACAGCGAGGAAGAAGTGCAGCGGTTCTGCTCTGCGATAGATGGGCTCTTGTAGTCACCATGTCACCATATTGACAAAGAGACACTCTTATGTTGTAATTTCAATAAGAACGATAGAAAGGGCGGCTATGCATCTATGACCTTACATAAAGATGATCTATACGCCAGATATGGCCAGGAGGGCCAGCCTGTGAAACGTCCTCGCATTACAATCGATGTCAGTCCAGAATTACGAAAGCGGATCAAGGCAGCAGCGCTTCAGAACAACCTTTCGATCAGCGAATATCTGGTAAATATTCTGGAAGAAGTAGTGCCTGAAGAGAAAAGCATGATCACACAGATGGAGGAAGATCGTCCACTCACATCTGAATATCTAGAGCAGATACATCGGGTGCGCGAAAGAATAATTAAAGAGAGCAAAGGACAGGGTTTTGAAGACTCAGCCGAGGCGGTTCGTCGAATGCGCGAGGAGCGTACAAAATATCTGGAGGATTTGCGGGAGCAGCAATGAAAAAAGTTGTCGTTGTAGATACAAGCTTAGCCTTGAAATGGATTTATGATGAGCCAGATTCATCCATAGCTCTTTCGCTGTTAGCTGATTGGACAGGAAAGCGAATGAGAATAAAAGTCCCTTCACTACTTGCTTATGAAATAACCAACTCCCTTTATCAGCAAGTCCGCAGTGGTAAATCCACCATAGATTCTGCGAAGCAAAATCTTAAAGATACGTTGCTGAAAGGTATGAGCTTTGTTTTTTTATCAGATTTGTCCTTGAGTATACGAGCATTGGAATTAACCCACCACTTTGGCCTATCGGCGACATATGATACTCATTACCTGGCGTTAGCAGAGCGAGAGAAATGCGAACTATGGACAGCCGATATACGCATGTGGCGCGCTGTAAAAGATCAATATCCCTGGGTGCATTTACTAGCTGATTATTCTCACAAAGAATAGAAAGGTGCTTATCAATTGCACGGCATCGTCTCCCTCCTGCCTGAACAATACTACCATCATGTCGAACGCCTCTGGGCCGAGCTGCAACAAGAATTCTCAGTTCGCGGCGTCTATGTCACGCCCTATCCTCATTTTTCCTACCAGGTCGCCCTGTATTACGACCTGGACAAAGTCGCGTCAGTCCTTGAACGTATTGCAGAGAACATCTCTACTTTCCAGGTGAGAACCAGTGGCGTAGGTATCTTTACAGGCGCATCGCCTGTCATCTATATTCCTGTGGTGCGCAGTCTTGAACTATCGCAGTTGCACGAGGAGATCTGGAACGAACTCTCCGAAGCAGGCAGCGGCATCCAGGAATATTACAGTCCCGCCCAATGGATGCCTCATATCACTGTAGGGTTCGGCGATATCGGCAGAGGCTATAAATTATTCCAGAAAACGCATGGTATAATGGCATCAACGCAACATCTATCGACATAAGGGAAGGAGCCATGCCATGAGCACCATGCGACTGAAAGGCAAAACTATTGGTTATTTCGTAGCGCAGGAAGTTGAGGATCTGGAGTACTGGGTGCCGCTCATGCGCCTGCGCGAAGAGGGGGCGAAAGTCATTTCTATCGGACTCACGAACCAGACGGTGCATGGCAAGCATGGCCTTGAAATGACGCCTGATGTCGGCATCGACGAAGCTCCTTCGGCGGACGAACTCGACGGTATCGTTATCCCAGGAGGATGGGCGCCCGACAAGCTGCGGCGCAACCAGAAGCTGCTGCAACTGGTGCGCGACATGGACGCGCAGGGTAAGATCATCGGCACCATCTGTCATGGCGGCTGGGTCCCCATATCCGCGGGCATTATGCGCGGGCGCAAAGCGGTAGGCTCGACGGGCATCAAGGACGACATTACCAACGCCGGCGGCATCTGGACAAATGTGGCCGCTTTCCGCGAGGGCCACATGGTGTGGGGCCGCGTCGTGGAGGATATTCCGGATTTTTGCCGGGAATTGGTGAATGCACTGGCTGAGTGAGTTTTACTCACTCATTGAAATAAAGTAAGAAGTTGGATTAGTGAGGAGATAAAATGTATCGTTTTCTTGTTATTATTGAAAAGGGAGACCAGAACTACGGCGCTTATTCTCCTGACCTTCCTGGCTGTGTAGCAGTAGGTGATACGCTTGAGGAGGTTGAGCGTAATATGCAGGCTGCGATCAAGATGCATATACAGGGCATGATTGAAGATCAGGAATCTATTCCTACTCCGCATTCATCTGCTCGATATATTGACATCACTATTCCCAATCCAGCAGCTTGAGCTTTATACGATTGGGGAACAGGGGAACACATGACTACTTATCTCGAAGCGCTTGCCCAACGCATCCTCATCTTTGATGGGGCGATGGGCACCAATATACAACGGTATCAGCTTACGGCGCAGGACTATGGCGGGCAGGCGACCGAGGGATGCAACGAATTCCTGGTGCTCAGCAGTCCGTCTGTCATCGAGGAGATCCATGCAGGCTTTATGGAGGCCGGGTGCGATGTGCTGGAAACCGATTTGTTTACCGGCAGCCGTCTCAAGCTGGACGAATATGGGCAGGGGGCGCGCACGCGTGAGATCAACCTGGCGGCCGCTCGGCTGGCGCGGCGCGCAGCAGATCGCTACAGCACGGACGCACAGCCGCGCTTCGTGGCCGGTTCGATCGGCCCGACCGGTATGCTGCCCTCTTCCAATGATCCGCTGCTGAGCAACATCACCTACGCGCAGCTTGTCGAGATTTTCCGCGAGCAGGCGGCGGCGCTGCTGGAAGGCGGCGTTGACCTGCTCTTGATCGAGACCAGCCAGGATATCCTGGAGGTGCGCGCCACCATCACCGGCCTGCGCCGTGCCATGCAGCAGGCCGGGCGCAGTGTCCCCATCCAGGCGCAAGTCTCGCTCGATACCAGCGGACGCATGCTGCTCGGCACCGACATCGCCGCCGTCATGACCACGCTGGTTGGCCTGCGCGTCGATATCATCGGGCTGAACTGCTCGACCGGGCCGGAACACATGCGCGAACCCGTGCGCTTCCTCAGCGAAAACTGCCCATTGCCGATATCAACTATCCCCAACGCCGGGATTCCGCTGAACGTCAACGGGCTGGCCGTCTACCCGATGGAGCCGGAGCCGATGGCAGCGGCCCTGCGCGAGTTCATCACCGAGTTTGGCGTTAACGTCGTCGGCGGTTGCTGCGGCAGCAGTCACGAACACCTGCAGGCTATTGTGCGGGCCTGTCGCGAGGTGCCGCGACGAGCGCGACCCGTCGCCGACGCTCACCTGTCCGCACTGGGCGAGCAGGATGGGCGAAGGCAGCCGGACATTGCGCTCCCCTTCGTTTCCAGCGGCATTCGCGCCACCGCCATGCAGCAGGACCCCGCGCCGCTGCTGGTGGGCGAGCGCGTCAACAGTCAGGGCAGCCGCAAAGCGAAAAAGGCGCTGCTCGCCGACGACTACGATACACTGCTTGCCATCGGGCGCGAACAGGTCGAAGGCGGCGCACACGTGCTGGATGTCTGCGTCGCGCTGACGGAACGCACCGACGAAGCGCAGCAAATGGCGAATACCATCAAGAAGCTCTCGATGGGCGTCGAGGCTCCCCTGGTCATCGACTCGACCGAGCCCGACGTCATCAAAGCCGCCCTGGAAACCTATCCTGGCCGTGCCATCATCAACTCGATTAATATGGAGAACGGCCGCCAGCGCATCGAGAGCGTGTTGCCCATGGCGCTGGAACACGGCTCGGTGGTCGTGGCGCTCACCATCGACGAGATCGGCATGGGCAAGACCACCGCGCGCAAAGCCGAAATCGCCCACAAGATCTATGATATCTGCGTCAACGAATACGGCCTGCCGCCCGACGCGCTGATCTTCGATACGCTGACCTTTCCCGTCACGACCGGGCAGGAAGAGCTGCAAACGGCGGCCATCGAGACGCTGGAGGCCATCAGGCAGGTCAAGGCCGAACTACCAGGCGTCTTCACCATCCTGGGCGTCAGCAACGTCTCATTCGGCCTCAAGCCGCACGCGCGCGCCGTCCTCAACAGCGTCTTCCTGTACCACGCGGTCAAGGCCGGGCTGGATATGGCGATTGTCAACCCTACGCACATCACGCCCTACGCTGAGATCGACGAGGAGCAGCGGCAGATCGCCGAAGACCTGCTCTACAACCGGCCGGACGCTCTGCCGCGCTACATCGCCTACTTCGAGGCCCATGAAGAGCAGGCGGACGAAAGTAGCGCCAGGGTAGACCCGACGGAAGGCATGAACACAGCGCAGCGCATCCACTGGCAGGTGCTGCACCGCCGCAAAGAAGGCATCGAGGCGTTGATCGAGCAGATCATCGCGGAACGCGCCGCTGAATTCGAGCATCTCCAGCAGCGAAGCGGCGGTCAACGTCCTCAATACCGTCCTGCTGCCTGCCATGAAAGATGTCGGCGACCGCTTCGGCGCGGGTGAACTGATCCTGCCGTTCGTGCTGCAATCCGCCGAAGTGATGAAACGTGCCGTCGCCTGCCTGGAACGTTTCCTGGAAAAGAAAGAAGGCTATACGAAGGGCAAAGTGGTGCTGGCAACGGTCTTCGGCGATGTACATGATATCGGCAAGAACCTGGTCAACACGATCCTCAGCAATAACGGCTACACCGTCTATGACCTCGGCAAGCAGGTTCCTTTGAACACTATTCTTGATAAGGCCATCGAAGTCAATGCCGATGCTATCGGCCTCTCCGCCCTGCTCGTCAGCACATCGAAGCAGATGCCGCTCTGTGTGCAAGAGCTACACAAACGCCGCCTGAGCTATCCAGTCATTGTCGGCGGCGCGGCCATCAACCGCTCCTACGGGCGACGCATCCTCTTCGTCGATGAGCAGACGCCGGAATCTCAGCCGCTTCCCTACGAGGCAGGTGTCTTCTACGCGCGCGATGCCTTCGAGGGGCTGGAGATTATCGATAAGCTGACCAGCACGCCGGAACAGCGCGCGTGTTTTGTCGCACAGATCAAAGAGGAAGCCCTGAGTGAACGCTTGAAAAAATCTGCTGAAGGGCTTCGCCGGGGGCCTGGCGCAGCACAGGAAAGCAGCCGGCCATCGGCAAGCATACAGCGAGATATTCCCATTCCCACACCGCCGTTCTGGGGACCGCGCCTGCTGGAGCGCATTGGCCTTGAAGATGTGGCCACCTGCATGGACCTCAATACACTCTATCGACTGCACTGGGGTGGCAAGGCGCACGGCGCGGAGTTCCAGCGCCTGGTCGAACAGGACTTCCGACCGCGCCTGGAACACATGCTGCGCGAGGCCCGCCAGCAGCGCTACCTGCAGCCGAAGGCGATCTACGGCTACTTTCCGTGCCAGTCGAGCGGCAACAACCTTATCATCTATGACCCACACGCTTATCAAGCAGATCAACGCAAGCGGCAGGAAATCACGCGCTTCACCTTCCCGCGCCAGCGCGAACGCGACCAGCTCTGCCTGGCCGACTACTTTGCTCCGGTCGAGAGCGGCAGTATCGATGTTGTGGCCTTCCAGATCGTCACGATGGGCCAGGCAGCCAGTGAAGCTGTCCAACGGCTCCAGCAGGCCGGCAACTACTCCGAGGCCTACTTCGTGCATGGACTTTCAGTGGAAATGGCCGAGGGGCTGGCGGAGTATACCAATCGGCTCATCCAGCAGGAACTGGGCCTTGGAGAGCAGCGCGGTCGCCGCTACAGTTGGGGCTACCAGGCCATACCAGAGCTTGAAGATCACACGAAAGTCCTGGAACTTTTGCCTGCAAGCGATGTTATCGGAGTTCACCTGACCGAAGCCTACCAGTTCGATCCCGAACAAACCACCGCCGCCATCGTCGTACATCACCCCCAGGCAATCTACTTTGCCGTGCGAGAAGAGGCGGCTCTCCCTCGCACGTAACGGGACGCATTACATTGTCAGACATGTGGAGAGAATATCTGTCATCCTCATCCTCATCATCGTCTTCCGGCGTCACACACTGACGCTCTTTTTCAGGAGGCTTATCATCTCCTGCAGTTGATCTATGAGACACTATTCTACCTCCTTTTTCTCAGACAAGCTTCAAATGTGAAGGACAAAGAGCAAGGACAAATATATTAAAATATTCGGCGTTCATATATAAATTCGAGATTATATAAGCATCGGCTTGTCATAGTGAGACTCTCAAATTGATGCTTTGTTTAAACATCTTTCTTGTGTAATATTAGACGGAGATTAAAGAAGAATATAAAAATATGACAAGCGAAAGTCGAAAAGAAAGAACCTTACGTGCTATAATCAGAGCTAATCCAGGTTCCTGTCAGTTTTGCGACATTACACTTGTCTCTATTAGATAGAGAGAATATTTCCATAAATTTCGTTGGACAGGAGTGGCCTATGAGCAGTGCTGCCGGTAAGCTCCCTAACGAGCGATTTCGACGTGAGCGACAGCGTAGGGGCTGGTCGCGGGAATACGTCGCCGAACAGATCGGTATCGCGGATACCAAAACCATTGGCCGTTGGGAACGAGGTGTGGCCTTCCCCAGAGCCTATTATCTTCAGAAGTTGTGCGAGCTATTCGAGATGTTTGCTGTGGACCTGGGCTTCTACCAGGAAGATGTCCAAGAAGCAGAAGCGCAGCAACTCCCGAGGACGAACGGACAACCATCCACTGTCGATGTGCTTCACGCGTGCTCCAGGCTACCACTGTACGATCCCACCATTCCAGCGCCGACCGTTGAAATCGGCTGGGTATACGGGCAAGATGAACTACTCAACCAGATGAAACAGGGGCTCTGCGCAGGGGATTCTCCAACCTCGTCCGCGCTGTACGGCCTGACAGGTGTAGGGAAAACTACGCTAGCCATTGACCTTGTTCATGACCACGAGATCCAACGATATTTTCACGATGGTATCCTCTGGGCAGAGCTTGGTCCGAGGCCAGACATTCCCGAATTACTGCGAAGGTGGGGTATCTTGCTTGGTTTTACGCCCATCGAAATCGCGAGTCTGAACAGCACAGCAGACCTGGCCAGCCTCCTCCGCGCAAACATCGGGATGCGCCGAATGCTGCTGGTCATCGATGATGCAAGGCGGAGTGAGGATGCGCTCTCCCTCAAACTAGGAGGTCCCCATTGTGCCTACGTTCTCACCACCCGTGTTGCCTCTGTGGCGCTTGACTTTGCCAATGACCGCGCCATGTTGATGCGCGAACTCAATAGCAATACCGCCTCAAGTAGCCTTTCGCCAGCCATGGATGCCGTTGAAACCAGTGCGGAGCGATCCCTGGTGCGCTCGGGTGATGGATTCTCGTCCTTTTTTCGGTTATCATAGAATGGAAGGCCCTGTAAAGAACGACAAGACAAAGCAGTATTTCTGACACAAAGAGAGTGGAGTAGCCGGTCAATGTCCTACTGGACGCGGGATAGCTCAACATCCAATGCGAGTGATTCTCCCGACGAAAGCCAACTGGTAAAGCGCGCCCACGCGGGCGACCAGTTGGCTTTCGAGGTACTCTTTGAACGCTATAACACGCGCATCTGTCGCTACCTGAGCCGCATGACTGGCAACGATGGAGTTGGCTGCGAACTGGCACAGGAGACATTTTTGAAAGCATGGGAAGCCCTGCCAGGGCTGCGGGAGCCATCTCGTTTTGCCGGCTGGCTCTACCGAATTGCCACCAACTGCGCCTATACATATCAACACCACCACAGGCACCTGCAGATGGTACCGTGGGATGTTTACAGTGAAGAACATGAGGAGCAAGGCGTGCTGGGGCCGGAAGAGCATATCGAGGAGACAGAGCTGTTGAAACTTGCCCTCGCGCGTGTCTCTCCGACCTACCGTCCATGCCTCATTTTATATGTCATCGAAGAGCTTCCGCAGCGCCAAATTGCTGACCTGCTGAAAATGAAGGAGTCGAGCGTGAGCAAGTACGTCAGCCGGGGAAAAGAAGAGCTGCGCCAGGTCTATTACCGGCTCGTAAAAGACCAGGACGCCCCGGCCAGGGGAAGGAGATAGCCGCGTGAGCAACCAGCCTCCATGCGTGACCTGGGCGGAAAGACTTGCGCTCAGACATGAAGACCTCTCGCCAGGCGATCGTGATGCGCTCGAAGCTCACGTGCGCGGATGCCCGGCGTGCGAGGCAACCCAGGCTGATTATCGCCTGCTCGATGCCCGCCTGCGCGCGCTGCCACCCCCATCTATGCAGCCATTGCCCCGACTTTTCTCCTCATTGACTGCCGGAGTGGAAAGAGCAGAACAACGCATAGAGGTGGAAGAAAAGCCACTGCCGAATAAACAAGCGAGACGCCAAGCGGGAAGGACACGAGCAACGGGGCGCAGGAGATTTTCATTTCACCCTGTGAAGAAACTGATGCCGGTCGCCTTCGTTGCCATACTGGTACTGTGCCTGTTCGCCCTTTTCGAAACACGCTATATCGATACATCGGTCAGCCATGCGCCAGGAACAACACTCTATGCCTACCAGGGTCACACCGACTTCGTTGACGCGGTGGCCTGGTCGCCCGATGGGCGCTACATCGCTTCGGGCAGTTGGGATCACACCGTGCGCGTCTGGGATGCGAAGTCGAGAACGCTCCTTTTGACCTATTCACAAACCGATATAGTTGACGCGGTGGCCTGGTCGCCCAATAGCCGCTACATTGCCTCGGGCGGTTGGGATCACACCGTCCAGATATGGGATGTTAACACAGGCACCCTGCTTATGACCTACCAGGGCCATAGCGATGTCGTGAGTTCGTTGGCGTGGTCACCCGATGGGCGCTACATCGCTTCGGGCAGTTGGGATCACACCGTGCGCGTCTGGAACGTCTACACGGGCGCACTCGTATACAAGACCCAGATTCAAGATTTCGTTGACGCGGTGGCCTGGTCGCCCGATGGCCGCTACATGGCTGTAGGAGGAAGAGACGAGGTAGTCTATGTCCTGGATGCCTGGACAGGAGCGATAAAATTTACCTTTACCGGCGAAAATAGCGTTGTAAATACGGTGGCGTGGTCGCCCAAAGGCTCCTATATCGCTGCCGGGTACAGAGATGGTACGGTCCAGATATGGAACGCGACGACAGGCGCCCTTCTCTATGCTTATAAAATACATACTAATGAGGTGAGATCACTGGCCTGGTCGCCCGATGGGCGCTACATCGCTTCGGGCAGTTGGGATCACACCGTGCGCGTCTGGAATGTCAAGACAGGATCTCCCCTCGTCATCTATCGCGGGCATACAGATAACGTGGATGCGGTAGCCTGGTCGCCCGATGGCCGCTACGTTGCCTCCGGCAGTTGGGATTATACCGTTCAGGTGTGGCAAGCTACCAATGAGAGGTAAGACGGAAAAGGAGCCAGGGAGCTAATGATAGGCTTTTCAAAACGCCCCTTGTTAGCCCCCTAAAAGACGTTCTTTCCCAAGGCCGCACATGCGTACACTATGTATAAGGTCGAATCTCTGGCGAGAGTGTTTGCAACTATACATTGCTCATTCACATTTCCCGCTCTCTCGATCCAGCGATCACGACCCGGCACGGCGCCCTACGACCGCCATGTTCTTTTAGTCTCCTACCACCACAAAGGAGGGTACAATGCCTGTATTTGATCGTCAGAATCGCACCAAGTTGGACCAGTTAGTACAAGATTTTGCCGATTACAAGGTCAATCGTAGGCAGTTTTTACAGCGCGCGATGGCCGTTGGCCTCTCCGCGGGCGCTGCCACATCGTTACTGGAGGCCTGCGGGGGCAGCAGCGGCGGTGTGAATACCGGTGGCACCCCCACCAAAGTCACATCCATTGACGCGCTGGGCGTCTGGAGCGGCGAAGAACTGGATTCCTTCAACGCCATCAACACGGCGTTCACGCAGAAAACCGGCATCAAGGTCAACGTGGAGGCAACGCGAGACCTGCCAACCGTGCTGAACACGCGCATCAGGGGCAACAACCTGCCCGACGTCAGCGGCGTGCCTGATGTGCCCACGTTCCAGAAACTGGCGTCTCAGGGGAAGCTGCTGCAACTGGACAAGTTCTTCGACATGAGTTACATGCAGCAGAACTACAACCAGTTCTTTATTAACCTGGCCTCGAACAACGGCCACCTGTACGCCGTGACGCCGACAGCCAACACCAAGGGCACCGTCTGGTATAGCCCGAAGGCGTTCCAGGCCAACGGCTATACCACTCCCACGGACTGGAATGGCCTGATTACGCTGTCGAACAAGATCGCCAGCAGTGGCAAATATCCCTGGTCGATAGGCGTGGAAAGTGGGGCGGCCAGCGGCTGGCCCGCTGCCGACTGGATAGACAATATCTATCTCACCACGAATGGCCCTGACCTGTCTGACCAGTGGGTCGCGCACAAAATTCCCTGGACGCACCCCACCATCAAGGATGCATTCCAGAAGTTCGGTCAGATTGTGCATGGGAATCGCTTCGTCAACGGCGGGGCACAGGCCGTTCTGGCCACCAACTTCCAGCCTGCCTCCTTCCTGCCCTTTGACACGCCCCCGAAGGCCTACATGTACTACCTGGGTGACTTTACAGCGGGCTTCATTAAGGCTCAGTTTCCAAACATCAAGCCGGGCACGGATTTCAACTTCTTCAACTTCCCCGCCAGCAACCCGCAGTACGCAAGCGCGATCATCGGTGGCGCGGATATGTTAATGGCGTTTAAGGATAACGATGGCACGCGCCAGTACATGCAATTTCTGTCAATGCCCCAAGCGCAGGAGATCTGGGTGAAGCGCGGTGGCAAGAGCGCTCCAAATAAAATGGTACCTCTGAGCGCCTATCCCGATGATGTGGCACGCAATACTGCCATGCAGTTGACCAACGCGACGACCATCAGGTTGAGCCAGGACGACTCGATGCCGACCGCGATGGAGAGCGCCTACTGGAAGGCTACGCTCAGTTACATCCAGAGCCCATCCTCACTGGATAGCATCCTCAGCAGTCTTGAAAGCACTGCTTCGTCGGTATACGGGTCCTGAGCGATGAAGGGGAGGGCCAGCTATGGAGAGATCATTCTCTCCATAGCTGGCCCTTCTGCCAGGCGAGCGTAGGGGCGGTTTACCGCGACGAGCGCCGATTATGAATGTTGGCCAGTCATTTCGTAGGCGCCGGTAAACCGGCGCCTACGGTCAAATATGTCATACACTCAACCTTTCCAGGGAGGAAATTTCCAACATGTAATGGTATAATTGTTCGTACATTCTGCTTCGCCTTCCTGATGATTAAGGTGTTGTCTTCCAGGTATATTAGTTACCTGAACGTCGCTTATTTTGACAAAGGAGGCATGCTATGGCAACGGCAGTGAGAGAACCCGTTGTTGCGACTGCTCCCCCCGCTAAAGAGGGGCGAGGTATTTCCTGGGCGTCCTTGATATGGATCGCGCCCGCTGTGATCCTACTCCTGTTCTTTTTCATCTACCCGATGATCAACACCATTCTGTGGAGCCTTCAAAATGCTGATTCGACGCAGTTCGTCGGACTGAAGAATTTTCAGCAGATCTTCACCGATTCGAGCCTGCTGGATGTGCTGAAGAATAACCTGATCTGGTTGGTATTCGGAACGATCCTGACAGTCGGGCTGGGACTGATCGTCGCGGTGCTGGTCGACCGGGTGAAGATCGAGGGCATCATCAAGTCCGCGCTTTTCATCCCCATGGCGATTTCGATGGTGGCCGCCAGCGTCATCTGGAAATTGGTCTACGACTATGCCCCGGCTGGTCAACCGCAGATCGGCCTGCTCAACGCCTTCCTGGGCGCGTTCCATTTCCCACCCCAGACCTGGATCCAGAATCCAACCATCAGTACCTTCGCGCTGATCGTGATCTATACCTGGATGTGGACCGGCTTTAGCATGGTGATTATCTCGGCTGCCCTCAAAGGCATCCCCGACGATGTGATCGAGGCGGCGAAAATGGATGGTGCGGGCCGCTTAACCATGTTCTGGCGCATCACGATTCCCATGATCGCTCCCACCCTGGGCGTCGTCACCACCACGATGATCATCAACATCCTCAAAATCTTTGATGTCATCTACGTCGAGACCGGGGGCAATTATGGTACAGATGTGGTTGCCAACCGGTTTTACTACGAGCTATTCAATTTCAATAACTACGGCCTGGCCAGCGCGCTGGCCATCCTGCTGACGGTGTGTGTCATACCGGTGATGGTTATCAATATTCGCCGCATGCGAAGAGAGGAGCGGGGACGATGAGCGCAACAGAGCAAAGTGCAGTGCAAGCAGCACGGGGAACCGCCCTGGCTGAGACTCGCGAGCGGGGGTCGATCCTGCGCTTGTTCAATAACTGGCTGATCACCATCCTCGTCGTAGTGATCGCCATCCTCTGGTCGATCCCGACCTTTGGCCTGTTCGTGAGTTCGTTTCGCCAACCGCAAGACCTCGCGACGTCTGGCTGGTGGCAGGGGCTGCTCCCGCCCTGGCATTTTACCATTACGAACTATGAACAGGTCATCCAGGCGCAGGGAGTGGGCCAGGCATTCCTTAACAGTCTAATCATCTCTATTCCGGCGACGATCTTGCCGATCCTGTTAGCAGCTTTCGCGGCCTTCGCCTTCGCCTGGATGAAATTCCCATTTCGCAATACGCTCTTTTTCGGCATCGTCGCGCTGCTGGTGTTTCCGTCACAACTGGCGTATGCGCCCATCCTGAGCATCTTCACCTCGGTCGGCCTGACCGGCACGTACGCCGCCGTCTGGATTGCCCACACGGCTTTTGGCTTGCCCTTCGCGATCTTCCTGCTGCGCAACTTTTTCGCCGCGCTGCCCCGAGACCTGATCGAATCGGCCTACATCGACGGGGCCTCGAATTTCCGCACCTTCTGGACGATCATCATCCCATTGTCGGTGCCGGCCCTGGCATCGCTGGCGATCTTCCAGTTCATGTGGGTCTGGAACGATCTGCTCACCGCCCTGATCTTCCTGGGCGGCAGCCAGCAGGTCGCACCGGTGACCCTGGTCGTGGCCGACCTGGTCGGTGCCTATGGCGAAAACTACCAGGTGCTGACCGCGGCTGCTTTCCTCGGCATGGCCCTGCCGCTGATAGTGTTCTTCTCCTTGCAGCGCTACTTCGTGCGCGGCATCCTGGCCGGATCGGTGAAGGGGTAAGAAGAATATAAGTGATGCAAAAAGCGAACCTGGCGCGCCAGGTTCGCTTTTTGCATCACTTATATTTGATACTGTACGGGCCTTGCAACATATGTTATAATTCTTGCAGGAAAAAGACACATACCTGGAGATTGTAGCCATGTATCAAGCCTATCAAATGCAGTATTGCTCCTGTCCTGGCGTTCGCAGAGGAAAGTAGGTAGCTCAGACCTCTGTGAACGTAAGGCGTGCATTTGATTCTTCCCGGGCGAACATTCTCTTCCCCTTCTTGCATGTCCTCTCTGCCTGGGCTACAACCATTCCCTACGCGCGTTTGACGATACCAGATTCAGAGGAGATACATGCTCATGAGCAGCACTGATAACACACCGGATACAGCAGCGAAGCCGGTGTACCTGCATAACACACTGACACGAAGGAAAGAGCTCTTCACGCCGCTCAATCCACCACACGTGGGCATTTATGCCTGCGGTCCGACCGTCTACAAGGATATCCACATCGGCAACCTGCGCACCTTTATTATGACCGACTGGCTGCGCCGTATGCTCGAGTACAACGGCTACGATGTCTACCTGGTGCGCAACATCACCGACGTGGGACACCTGCAGAACGATATCGAGGAGAGCGGCGAGGACAAGATCGAGTACGAGGCGCGCACAACGGGGCGTTCCGCCTACGAGATCGCCGCGCACTACACGAAGCAGTACGAGCAGGATTCGGCGGAGATGAACATCCTGCCGCCGCAGGTCAACCCGCGGGCCACCGATCACATCCCGGAGATGCTGGCTATGACGCAGCAGCTCATCGATAATGGGCTGGCCTATGTAGCCCACGGCAACGTCTACTACGACGTCAGCCGCTTTCCGCTCTACGGTGAGCTGTCGGGCAACACCGTCGCGAAACTGCACGCCGGGGCGAGCGGGCGCGTGGACCTCGAGGCGGGCGAGGGGAAGCATGCGCCGGAGGATTTCGCCCTGTGGAAACGCGGCGAAACCTCGCGGCAGATGAACTGGGAAAGTCCCTGGGGTATCGGCTTCCCCGGCTGGCATATCGAGTGCTCAGCGATGTCGACCAAATACCTCGGCGTGCAGTTCGACATCCATACCGGGGCCGTCGACCTCATTTTCCCGCATCACGAGGACGAGATCGCACAGAGTGAGGGCGTCAGCGGCAAAGAGCCGGTGCGCTACTGGGTTCACGGCGAATTTTTGAGCTTCAACTATCGCCGCCTTTCTGAAAACGGGGAAAGCGAAGACGAAGTCATCAAAATGTCCCGTTCCAAGGGGAACGTTGTGCTGCTGAGCGACCTGAAGGCATGGGGCATCGAGCCGATGGCCTTCCGCTACCTGCTGCTGACGGCGCACTACCGCTCGAAGCTCAATTTCACCAACGAGTCCATCGAGGCGGCGCAGAACGGACTCAACAACCTGCGCGCCGATCTCGCTGCGCTACCCGAGGAGGATGGAGGCGCGGGCTACTGGTCAGACGAGGCATTGCGAGCGCGCGAAGCGTTCCACACGGCCATCAACGACGACCTCGACCTGCCCGTCGCGCTCAGCATCACTCGCGAGGTCGCGCGCGACGGTAAGATCGCCCCCGGCGAACGCCGCCGCCTGATCCTCGACTTCGACCGCGTGCTGGGCCTGCGCCTGGATACCGTCCAGGTCGCACGACCCAAAGCTGTCAGCGAGGAAGCGCTGGCTCTCGTGCGCGAGCGCGACGCGGCCCGCGCCGCACGCGACTGGAAGCGCTCCGACCAGTTGCGCGACCGGCTCATTGCGCTGGGCTACGAGGTGCGCGACACGGCGAGGGGAACAGAACTCGTTTAACGGGAGGGTTGATGTTTGGGGAAACTCCGTCCCGATAGATATGATGTATGGGCAGGGATCATCATAGTGGCAGGCACGCTGCTGCGCTACTCACTGATTGCGCAGGGCTGGCCTGCCGCCTACAACGACGAGGGGACGCTCGGCCTGATGGCGCTACACGTGGCATACCAGGGCGCGCATCCCCTGCTCTACTATGGCCAGAACTACCTGGGATCGTTGGAAGCCTATATAGGAGCCGGCTTCTTTCAGTTGCTGGGTCCTTCGACGTTTGCGCTCAGGCTCGGCCTGCTTCCGCTCTTCGCGCTCTTCCTGACCTGTATGTACCTGCTGGCCAGCCTGCTCTATACGAAATCGCTGGCGCTGATCTCGCTCATTGTGCTCGCCCTGGGTTCGCCGGATATCTTCCTGCGGCAGTTAATGGCCGCGGGCGGAACGCCGGAAATGCTGTTCTTCACAGCCCTGCTGCTCCTGTTGACTGCCTGGCTCATCCTGAGCTCGCCCAGGAATCGCCTCGTCGCTTTCGGCGCGTGGGGGGTTGTCGCGGGGCTCGACTTGTGGAGCCACCTGCTGTGTCTCCCGTTCGTCCTGTGTGCGGGAGGGTTGCTGCTGTTTTTCTGCCGCAGGGAACTGCGCCTGCCCGCGCTTGCGCTGCTGCTCGCTGCCCTCCTGCTTGGCGCGTCGCCGCTCATCATCTATAACATCACAACGTCAATCACGCCCAACGAACTTTCGCTCTTTACAGGGGCATTCGGCGGTGGGTACCGCGAGCCTTCCTACCCTGTGCCGCAAAGCACCCCGAGCTCAAAAAAAGCTCCACAGCACATCGTGTCAGCCGTCGCACCCGAGCCGATTCCGCCGCGCCCCCTCCTGCAGGTGGAGGGAACGCTGCTGGTCGGCATTCCGGTGATCACCAATGGCATCGCGCTGTGTCCTCTCGACTCGCAGCAAGCCTGGCCGCTGACCCGGCCGGGCGCGTATACCATCTCGTGTTCGGCGACGCATGGAGCCTGGGGTATCATGCTGGTAGCCCTGTGGTGTATAGCTGTTATCACGGCCTGGAGAGGGTTATGGCAACGTTGGCGTAAACCCCTTTCGGAAACCTCGAATGGCGACCGCCAGCGCGAGGCAAAGCGGCAGGCGGGCCGGCTTATGATTCTTGTAGGAGCGGGATTGACCACGCTCGCCTTTGTGCTCTACCCGCAGGCTTCCTCCGTTTCCCCCTGGATATCCGCCCGCTATCTTATCGGGCTGCTGATTGCCACACCTGCTCTGCTCGCGCCGCTCTGGGAGGGCGCAACAAGCGCGGCTGCTTCGCACTCCTGGGCGGCACGCCTGGTGACGCGCTGCCTGCTGCTTATCATCCTGGCATCCTGCCTGCTCGGCACCGTCAACACCTTTACACAGCAAATTTCATCCGCGCATGCAGGCGATCAGATACAGAAAGACTTGATCGCGCGTCTCCTGCAACTGCATGCGAACAAGGTCTATACAGACTATGAAGATTGCACGCGGCTCGCCTTCCTCAGCAACGAACGCATTGTCTGCGCCGTGCTGGATAATGGCCTGCAGCCGGGCCTGGACCGCTACTTCCCCTACCGGGCAATCGTTGCCGGCGCCCCCCATCCGTTCTATGTTTTCCGGCAAGGCTCACCACAATCGATCCTGTTCGAGCAGGCCGCGGCGGCACAGCACATTCCCTACACCCGTTCGCTTGTAGACGGATATGTCATTTTCGACCCGGCCGTGCGCGTCGCGACTTAGCTGGCCGATAGGGCATTTTCTCTTTGGGAATGCCATGCTATACTACTAGACAGGTTATTGGTGGGGCATGGCTTATTGTGCCCTCTTTATTGCTGAATCGAAATCCTTTGAGAGCACGACTCATCGCGCTCTCAACCTTTTCTATTAAGGAGCAAACGGCATGGCATCCTGGTGGAAAAAGGCTGCGACAGCGGCGGCCGGTGTAGTGGGACTGGCGGGCGGCGCATATTTTGTACTGACGCGCCGTCCATTACCAAGGGCAAAGGGGAACGTTTCCCTGCAAGGGCTGTATGAGGCGGTGGAGATCATCACCGACCGCTACAGTGTGCCGCATATCTACGCGCAGAACGAGGATGACCTGTACTTCGCGCAGGGCTATGTCCACGCGCAGCAGCGGATGTGGCAGATGGAGCTGAACCGGCGCATTGCCGCAGGCCGGCTCTCCGAGCTTTTCGGCGAACTCACGCTCGAGGCGGACCGTTTCTCGCGTCGCCTGGGGATGCACCGCGCCGCCGCTGCCGCCGTCGAGCAGATGCCCGCGCACACCCACCGCATCCTCGACGCCTACACGCGGGGCGTCAACGCCTTCATCGAGGGCCATCGCCACAATCTCCCCATTGAGTTCGTCCTGCTGCGCTTCCAGCCGGGTCCCTGGAAAATGGCCGATAGCATGCTGTGGTCGAAGATGATGGGCTGGAATCTCGGTGGCAACTGGGAGACCGAGATTATCCGCGCGCGCCTCGTCGCCAAACTGGGGTCCAAACGAGCCGCCAGGCTTGAGGCAGGCTACGATCCGAAACATCCCTTGATCGTTCCCCCGGGCGTAGAATACCAGGGCATCAACCTTGGCATGCTGGAAGAGTACGAACAGTTGAAGCAACTCAGTGGTTTTGGGCCGTTGGGTGGCAGCAACAACTGGGTTGTCGATGGAACGATGACCACCACCGGCTCTCCTATCCTCTGCAACGACCCGCACCTTGGGCAGGTCGCGCCCTCCATCTGGTTCGAATGCCACCTTGTCGCCGGAGATATCGATGTCGCCGGAGTTAGCTTCCCGGGCACGCCGGGCATCGTGATCGGCCATAACCAGTACGTTGCGTGGGGACTCACCAATGCCGTCTCCGACATCGAGGACCTGTATATCGAGAAATTCAACCCGCACAATCCCAGGCAGTACGAGTACATGGGAAAATGGGAAGAGGCCGAGGTCATTCGCGAAGAAATCAACGTGAAAGGTTCCGAGACACCCGTGATCGAAGAAGTACGCATCACGCGTCATGGCCCGATCATCGCCACCTACACGCCATCAAGTCAGTCATCGTCGACCACCAGCGCCGGCGACAACGGACACTCGCCCGCGGTGCAGCGCGAGTTGCCTCTGGCCTTGCGCTGGAGCGGCCAGGAAAAACACGATATCCTCTCCGCCGTGCAGAAGATGAATCGCGCCAGGAACTGGGAAGAGTTCCGTGATGGACTGCGCGACTGGGATCTGCCGCCGCAGAACGTCGTCTTCGCCGACACGCAGGGCAACATCGGCTACGTCATGGCCGGGGCCATCCCCATCCGCAAGCAGGGGCAGGCGCTGCTGCCCTCGCCCGGCTGGACCGATGAATACGAGTGGACGGGCTATATTCCATTCGAGGAATTACCGCAGACGCTCAATCCTGTACAGCACTTCATCGTCACCGCCAATAACCGCGTTGTGGACGACTCTTATCCCTACTACATCACCAACGAATGGCTGAACGGCTACCGCGCTCAGCGTATCCGCGACCTGCTGACGAGCAAGGGCAAGCTCTCGCTCTCCGACATGGCCAGCATCCAGGCCGACCAGTACGCGCTGCCCGCGGTGGAGATCGTACCGCACATACTCGAACTCGCAGCAAGCACGCCGACCGAACAGGCTGCCCTCGATACCCTGCGCACCTGGAACTACGTCCTTGCTCCTGACAGCGCGGGAGCGGCAATCTACAGCGCCTTCCTGTGGAGGCTGGAGCGCATCGTCTTCTCGGCCATGCTGGGCGATGAAGAGACGCTGCTGCATAGCTACCTGGGAATCGGGACGACGATCCTGGCCCCGCAAAACGGCTACGCCAGCCGAAACAAGCCGCTGCTCATCCGCATGCTCAACGAGCGCGACAATAGCTGGTTTGCCGATTCCGCCGTCAGCAACGGCCCCAAAACCTGGGATGCCGCTTTAAACAGCGCCTTCCATGCCGCCATCGAAGACCTGTGCGGCAAGCTGGGAGACAACGTCCCCAAATGGAGATACGGCGCCATTCACAAGATGACCTATAATCACCCGCTGGGTATGCTCAAACCGCTCAACCGCATCTTCAATCGCGGCCCCTACCCTGTCGGCGGCGATATCGATACGATCAATATGGGCGCAGCGCTCGTCAGGCAGCCCGAAACCGTCATCACCGTGCCATCGTACCGTCAGATCGTCAACCTGGCCGACCCCAAGGCCTCGTTGTCGATACACCATCCGGGGCAATCCGGCCATCCGGCCAGCAAGCACTACGACGATTTCATCAAACCCTGGCTCAACGTGGAGTATCACCCCATGCTCTTCGAGCGCGCCATGATCGAGGAGAACGCGGCAGGCACGCTGACCCTGAGACCGAGGTAGGGACGCGATTCATCGCGTCCCTACTTCTGCACGCTGGCCGGCTTCTTCTGGGAGCTCTGCAGTCGCCGGGACTGCTTTGACTTGGCATGTTCAAGACGCAGTCTCTGGCACTCTGCCTGCTTCTCTTCGCGATGCCACTTCATGGCGAAGACAGCCAGCTCGCGGAAGGCGCGCAGGATCACGGATGGTTTCGCGCCGGAGGCTTTGCCGCCGCGCCGGGGCAGGTGATGCACGCCAAGTTGGGTATAAGTATAGCCGGCGCGGGTAAATTTGTAGAGAAGCTCCGTATTTATCATAGCTCCGTGCGTCTCAAGCGTGTTCTCGTGGAAAAATTTAGCGGGGTACAGCTTGAAGGCGCAGTCCACGTCGCGTACATACACCCCGAACACCATCCCTACCAGCATCTTCCAGCCCCAGGCGTTGACCTTGCGCATCCATGTATCCTGCCGCTTCACGCGAAATCCAAAGACCGCGTCATATGTATCAATCAGGGGAAAGAAACGCTCCAGGTCGCGAATATCGAATTGCCCATCCGAGTCCATAAAGAAAGCCAGCTCTTTCGTGACAGCCTCGAGGCCGCTCACAAGCGCCGCGCCATAGCCTTGATTGACCTCGTGATGGATGACGTGCACGCATGGATTAGCCCTGGCTATAGTATCAAGGATTACGTCGGTGCGGTCCTGGCTGCCATCATCCACAACAATCACTTCAAAGTCCAGGCCCCATGCCGCCAGCGTATCGAGGACATGATGCACCGTATGAGCGATAGCCTCTTCCTCGTTGTACGCGGGCAACACAACCGAGAGGCTGCGCGGCAGATGGACAATGCTGTCTTTCAAAGCTGATATTCCTTAACTTTTATACATCATTGTATATCAACGTAATTATACCATGCGATTGTTGAGTCACAGAGAAAGGAACTCTCTTTACTACTTATGTCTACAAAACGAGCTTACCCCTTGACAAAGGCATAGCGAAACGCTATACTCAATATAGCAAATAGCTATGCGAGGGATGCGATGGAGCTTTCAGATAAAATCAAACACCTGCGCGAGGTTGAAGGCGATCTGCGAGGGTTAGGGCGGGCCATGACCCAGACCGAAGTCGTCAAGGCCATGCAAGACGAGCTGACCGAAACGATCAGCCAGGCCTACCTGTCGCAGCTCGAGAACGGCAAGCGAGTGCACCTCACCGCCAGCACGCGCGATCTGCTGGCGCGTTTCTTCAAAGTCCAGCCGGGCTACCTGGTGAGCGACCTCGAAGATTTCAGTACTGATCTGCTGACTGACCTCGCGTCCGATACTGATCGCCTAAATACGTGGCTGGAGGCCAGCGCGGAAGAATGGCGCATCGAACCGCTCGTGGCCGATTTTTTCGAACGCCTCGCCGCTAGAGAGAATCCGCGGCTCTATCTTACACTTTTCCGCGAATTGCTGGCAATGCCGGCAGAATTGGTTGAAGAGCTTGTCGGTAGTTCCCATTCAAATCATAATGATGTCAACCGGTAGTAGCCTGTGTTGTAAATCGATGATACGCTAACGTCTATAATAGAAGAGCAAATAACGGTTCTCTATTGCCGGCAAACGGCACACACTCGAAGGAGGAATACGTGCTATGACTGATGCTCTCTCGCTTGTATTCTTGGCCTGTTTCCTGGTTGGCCTGGTGTACTTCATCGCCACTGCCCTGCTGGGGAACCTCGGACACGCTGCTACTCACGCAACCCACGCAGTTGGGCACCACATTCAGGCAGGCGTTGGCCAAACCAGCTATCATGCCGGTATCCACACAAACGCTCACCCGGCGGCGCCTGGCACCCAGGCTCACCAGGCAGCAAAAGCCAGCGCGGCCAATCAGCATTCATCCGGGCTGGCGTACCTGAACCCGACTTCGGTCATGCTCTTCCTGCTCGGCTTTGGCTTTTTTGGTTACCTTTTCCACAACATCGTCGGCCTCGAAGCGCCAATCTTAACGTTGATCGCTGCCGCCATCGGCGGTATCGTCATCGCCGCTGTGCTGCTGATGGCCATTGCGCGGCTCTTCGGCAACAGCGAATCGGCGACGGTGCAGGACGTCTCAGATCGAACGGGGCTGCTGGGGAAAGTCAGCATCACCATTCAGGAAAACGGCATCGGAGAAGTACTGTATGTCTCTCCCGGCGGGATGCGCAAGAGCGTCCCCGCGCGCAGCATCGATGGCCGGCGCCTGGAACGCGACCAGGAGGTTGTAGTCGTCAACTACCAGAACGGTGTTGCCGAGGTCGACACCTGGGATCACTTTATTCACGAGGAGGGAGCCGATTGGGAGGCGCCGGGAGCAACTATTACCGACAGCCTCGAGCAGTTGCGCACCCTGCTAGACGAGGCTGGTAAAACAGACTCACAATCACTAGTTATACGCAATGAAGCACAAAAGGAGTAGGAATTTATGGACCCATTGATCCTGCTGATTATCGGCGTTGTCGCCATCGTCGTCGTGGTGATTCTGCTCATTCAAACGGTCGGGCGCCTGCTGCGTAAAGTCGGCCCCAACCAGGCGCTGATCGTGTTTGGCGCGGGCGGCACACGCGTCATTACCGGCGGCTCGCATTTCGTCATCCCCCTGTACCAGCGAGCCCAGGAGTTCTCGCTCGAGCTGATGTCCTTCGACGTGGCCCCCTCGCAAGACCTCTATACCTCGCAGGGCGTCGCCGTCAACGTCGAAGCCGTCACACAGATCAAAGTGCGCTCCGACGATGAGAGCGTCAAGACCGCTGCCGAGCAATTCCTCAGCAAGACGCAGCAACAACGTGAAGCACTGATCCGCCTGGTGATGGAAGGCCACCTGCGCGGCATCGTCGGCCAGTTGACCGTCGAAGACCTGGTGAAGGACCCGGAGAACGTCGGCTCGAAGATGCTCAAGACTGTCACGCCTGATATGGAGAAGATGGGCCTGGAAGTCATCTCCTTCACTATCAAGGACGTGCGCGATAAGAGCGACTACATCTCCAATATGGGCCGCCCACAGATCGTCGAGATCCGCAAGCAGGCCGACATCGCCTCCGCCCTGGCCCAGCGTGATACGCAGATCCAGCAGGCCAACGCCTCCCGCGAAGCCGCCGTTGCCAAGTCGGCCGCGGACCAGGAGCGTGTCAAGGCTGAGACCGAATCGCTGGCGCTGCAGGCGGAGTCGCAGCGTAACCTGTCATTGAAAAAAGCTGCCTTCGACGCCGAGGTGAAAAAGCAGCAGGCTACCGCCGACAAGACCTACGATATCCAGGCCAACCTGATGCAGCAGCAGGTCGTCACCGAAGCGGTCAAAGTCACCGAGGTGGAGAAGCAGGCCCAGATCAAAGTGCAGCAGGCCGAAATCCAGCGCCGCGAACTCGAACTGCAGGCGACCATTCAGAAAGCCGCCGAAGCGGATCGCAGGCGTGTTGAGACCGCCGCCGAAGCGGAACGCCAGCGACTCATCCTTGAAGCGCAAGGTCAGGCTGATGCCGCCAAAGCTCGTGGTTTCGGTGAAGCCGACGCAAACCGCGCACGCGGCCTGGCGGAAGCCGAGGTCATCCGCGCGAAAGGTCTGGCGGAGGCGGAGATTATCCGTGCCAAGGGTGAAGCGGAAGCGGAGGCCATGAAAGTCAAAGCGGCAGCCTTCCACGAGTACAACCAGGCGGCTGTCCTCGATAAACTGCTGACGGGTATGCCTGAGATCGTGCGCGCCATCGCCGAGCCGTTGAGCAAGGTCGATAAGGTGACGATCGTCTCCACCGGCAGCGACGGCAAAGGTGGTATGGGCGCCAGCCGCATCACCGGCGACATCATGAACATGGTGGCCCAGGTGCCGGCGCTCTTCGAGCTGCTCAGCGGCACTCGCATCGGTGATCTGATGAACCGCGTCCCCGCGCTCGCCCCGGAGGAGAAGGAAAGTCAGAACAGCGCCAACAAAGCCAGCGCCAACGGCACCAGCGCGACTGTGGAGGGCACGGCTACCACCGAACAAAAATAACAGTTCTGTAGGGACAGGGGCGGGGAAGAGCTGTGGGGGCCCCTTGCGGGTGTCCTTCGTTCAACCCTTTCCCGCCCCTTGCGGCCCCCTCCGCCTCCATCTTGTCCCTACAGGTGGGGATGGGCGATTCGTGTATTTTAAGCGTAGTATAGGTATCAGGGAAATTCAGGGGGGAATGGTTTGATGAATTTGTTGGAACGTGTTTTTACGTTGCTGCGCGCCAACCTCAACAGTGTGGTTGAGAAGTCTGACGACCCCGAAAAGGCTTTGAGGCAGTTGCAACTCGACATGCGCAATCAGCTTGTGCAGGTCAAGACGCAGGTGGCAACCGCTATTACCGAGAGCCGCAAGATGCAAAGCCGCACCCTGGAGAAGCAGAAAGAGGCGCAGGACTGGTATAAAAAAGCAGAAGAAGCGCTCCAACATAACAATGAGCCAGCGGCACGCGAGGCGCTGGCCCGTTACAATGACTACATGCGGCTCGCGCAGCGCTATTTGCAGCAGCAGAAGGAGCAGGAACAACTGCTGATGACAATGCGCCGCGCGCTCAGCCAGCTCGAAACGAAAATCGCCGAGGTCGAGACAACGATCGATCTGCTGGTCGCGCGCAAACGAAGCGCAATGCTGCAGCAGCGCGTATTCGATGCGCTGGGCAAAACCAGCAATCCCTCCGATAAAGAGCGAGCCAGTCGCGCCCAGGATGCGGTCATGGATGCTGAAGCCCGCGCCCGCGCCATGGCCGATCTCTACAGCCGCGACCTGGACGTGCAGCTCAACCAGATTTCTGAGGAGGAACTGGTAGAGCAGCAGTTGAACGAACTCAAAAATAACAGGCGTAAATCCAACCAGCCGCCGCTGCTCGCCCCTGGCAGCGAACACGACTCACTCCTGCTCTCACCCATACCGCAGGGCAGCGAACCGTCGCGCAAACGCGCGCAGTCGCAGCAGTCGCAGGCCGCGGAGCAAGTACAACAGGGGGCTGCGCCTCAGAAGCTTGACATCGAGGAACTCAAGCGACTAATGGAAAAGTAGCACAAAGATAATGATGATCGCCAGGCCGATCAGAATACCCACGATAAAAGAGAAGCGATTATTCTTCTTTTCTTCTTCGGTCCGTGGCTTTTTCTCTTCACTCATAGCGCGGAAATGATTGCTCCTTCGACAGAGGCCAGCATATCAAGACTCTCTACAGGGTCGATCTCACGAGTTGTGACCAGCACCTGAAATACATCCGTCGCATTGGCGGGCCTTCGCAGCAGGATATGGTGCGTGGCGCTGGTGATAATGGTATCCTCATGCTGCCCCCACCCGCCGCCGTCCAACGCCTGTAATGCGCCTCGCAGCAATGCGCCGAAATTGGCGCACATTCCAGAGATATCCAGATCATCGATGGCGACCTGCGCAATCGGCTGACCATCCAGGTCGACTACCGCAGATGCGATAAAGCCGGGCAGCGAATACCCTACTGTTTGCAGGGCAGACGCCAGCGCCTGATAATTCCGCTTATGCGGTTGAGCCGGCAGGGGCGTTTCGGGCTGCTTCACATTCTGGCCGGCGGGTACATCTACTAGGACGCTAACTGATGCTTCAGCAGAGGGCTGCGACTGCCCACTTGAGAGATCCTCGGTTGTCCTGGGCTGTGAAGTGGGCCGAGCGGGCCGCCATTCGGCAGGCGAGTGCCCGGGTGCCGGCGTGGCGGGGGATTTACCGGAACTGCTCATCGAAGAAAGCTGCAGCGCAGGTACCTCAAACTGCGTCGGTTGATCCATCAACCATGTCGGCAGATCGGTACGCTGGCCCACAGGCGTCTTGCGTACCGTTGAAGGGGTGATGCTCGTGCCGCTTGCGCCGCTCGCCCCGTTAGCTCCACCTGTTCCACCGGCCAGTTTCTGAGCGCCAGAGGGTGACGCGTCCTGTGAAGCGCCTTGACCCTGCTGCTGCGCCTGGCTCGAACGTTCGGCGCGGTACAGCTTAGCCGATTCCTGCCACCACTGTTTTGGTTCTTCCTGCTTATCCGGCTGCTGCGCATTCCGCGCATTCGAGACGCTTCGCCCGGTGTGTTCCGCCGTCTCAGGCACGAAGACGAACGGTCGATCATCGACGGCTTCCGTCAACAACGCATCGAAGGGAGATGCCGGCTCCTGTTCGCCATGCATAGTCAACTGATCGCTTAAGGCGCGATATTCCCCGCTGAGTTGCTGCTGGGCTTCATACTTCGAGCGGTACTGGAGGGCCTGCAGGATCAAGCGCGATAACGGCTGGGTAACATTGGGTATCGCCGTGCCGTTCCAGGGCTGTTGTGTCACCATGCCGTTCTTATACGCAGCCAGCGCGAAAAATGCTTCCTCGCCGCGCAGCGCGCCATATTCCGCCCAGACCAGCTCACCCTCCCGGAAACCCAGCATACCCTGTTCCTCCAACCCGGTATGCACCACCAGGGCGATGCTCTTGCGGCTCATGTTGATAATCTGAATAACATCCAGCAGATCGAACGAGTCCAGATTGGCCGAAAATCCTGTCTGTTGCAGCAAGCGGCGCACCTCCAGCTTGAGCAGTAGCAGATCGATCGGCTTCTCAAAATAGGCAACCGCGCCACTTTCAAGCGCTCGCATACGTTTACCGGGCGTGCCGGGCGTGGCCAGCATCATCATGCGGCTGGTGGGGCAATGGGTGCGCATCCAGCGCAATAAATCAAAGCCATCGACATCCGGCAATGCCCGGTCTGCGATCACAAGATGATATTCCTCCGTCCAGAGGACGCGTATAGCCTCAGAGCCCGTCGCAACGCTCCGTACGCTGTACCCATCCTGAGCCAGGGTGCTGACGATGCTGCGATTCAGCGCCTCGTCCCCTTCAACGACAAGAATACGCCATTGCTGCGCCATGGTTGACACCACCAAAAATAGAATAGCGAGGAATTGTTTTTCTTCGTACCAGCAGAGTGTAACATGAGACGGCCCCATTGACAAGTATTTTCAGCCGTCCCGAGAGGGTGAAAAATCCGGCCACAGCACAAAGTGATAAAATGTGTGCAAGTGTAATATAAACGGAGCAAACGATATGCAGCAAGAATCTGAACAGGACGCCTGGAAACGCATGGCGGGTGAAGAGGCCGTCAATTATATCGAACCCGGCATGGTCATCGGCATCGGCACGGGCTCGACGGCTGCCTACATGGTACGCGCATTGGCCCAACGAATGCGCGACGGCCTCACCATCACCGGAGCCGTTCCAACCTCGCAGGCCACCAGCCAGCTTGCTGCGAGCCTGGACATCCCGCTCACCAGCCTGGACGACCACCCCGAACTCGACCTTGCTATCGATGGAGCCGACGAGATAGACCCGCGTTTATTCCTCATCAAAGGCGGCGGTGGTGCGCTGCTGCGCGAGAAAATCGTCGCCACCGCCTCGCGGCGCTTCATCGTTATCGGCGACTCGACCAAGCTTGTTTCAAAGCTCGGCAGCACTGCTCCCGTGCCCGTCGAAACCATACCATTCGGAGCCGCAGCGGTACATCGCAGCCTGGAAAAACTGGGAGCGCGCGTTCAGCTTCGCCAGCGTGACGGTGAGACGTTTTTAACGGATAATGGCAACATGATCCTGGACTGCTACTTCGCCAACGGCATCGACGACCCAACGATACTGGATTTGCTGATTCGCGCTATCGTCGGCGTCGTAGAAAGCGGGCTATTCTTGCGCATGGCTGAACGCGCCATCATTGGCGGCGCAAATGGCATACAGGTAATGTTGCAGAGATGATATACTACGGCATGATTTCCGTGCCGATAACAATGTCGAGAGTATACAGCCTATGCGAGTCATCAGCAGCGTAGAAGAGATGGTCAATGCGCACCCGGCATGGGCAAGCTCCGAAGGCGTGGGCTTTGTTGCAACGATGGGTTACCTGCACGAGGGACACCTCACGCTCGTGAGGCAGGCGCGCAGGGAGAACAATGTGCTGGTCGCAAGCATCTTCGTGAACCCGGCGCAATTCGGGCCGAACGAGGACCTGAGCGCTTACCCACGCGACCTGCCTCGCGACCTGGGCCTGCTCGAAGAGGCGGGGGTGGACATCGTCTTCACACCCACACCCGAAGCGATCTATCCTCCGGGCTTCGTGACCTACGTCGATCCCACCGGGCCGCTGGTCACCGAGGCCGAGGGAGCCAGCCGTCCCGGCCATTTCCGGGGCGTTGCGACGGTCGTACTCAAACTTTTCTCCATCGTACGCCCGCGCCGGGCCTATTTCGGGCAGAAAGATGCCCAGCAGGTGGCAGTGGTTGCATGCATGGTGAGCGATCTGAACCTCCCAGTGCAACTGCGCATCCTGCCGACCGTGCGCGAAGCCGATGGCCTGGCGATGAGCAGCCGCAACGCTTATCTAAACGGTGAAGATCGCATCGCCGCGCGCATCCTCTATAAAGCCCTGCAGGCCGGGCGCGGCGTCTTCGAGGAGCGCCCCGGCGAACCCGCATCCCTGGCCGGTGACATGATGAAGGCTGTTGTCGCCAGCGAGCCACGCGCACACCTGGACTACGCCGAGGTGCGCGAGCCTGCCAGCTTCTTCGAGCGGGAGGCGCTGCTGGCTCCCGCTGTGCTGCTCATCGCCGCTCGCGTGGGACCGGCGCGCCTGATCGATAATTTTCTGTTACGCGCCGACGACACCTGGGATACCGGTGTGCCTGTATCATCCGGATTATAACCAGGAGCTATCACGCTTTGATTTGAAAGGGCACCAGCAGGCAAGAAAGGAACCGAGCGACTATGCGTGAAAAAGTGACCGTACCGGCCATCCGGGCCAGAAAAGGTGGGCCAAAGCTCAAGGTCGTCACGGCATACGATGCGCCAACCGCTCGCATAGCCGATGACGCCGGCGCCGATATCATCCTGGTGGGAGATACGCTGGCGCATGTCGTGCTGGGCCACGAAGATACGCTGCCGGCCACCGTCGATATCATGATTCACCACACGGCAGCCGTCGCGCGGGCCAGGCCGGGCGCGCTGGTTGTGGGCGACATGCCCTGGCTGAGTTACCACATCTCCATCGAAGAGGCCGTGCGCAACGCCGGTCGGCTCATCCGCGAGGGGCGCGCCGAATGTGTCAAACTGGAGGGCGGGCGCAAACGCTTGCCGGTAGTCGAGGCCATTCTTGCCGCCGAAATCCCCGTGATGGGCCACCTGGGACTGACGCCGCAGTCTATCCATGCCATGGGCGGTTATCGCGTGCAGGGCAAGCAGCTCGAGGCGGCGCGCGAACTGCTGGAGGACGCGCGCGAGCTGGCGGCAGCCGGCATCTTCGCGCTCGTGCTGGAAGGCGTTCCCAATGTGCTGGCAGAAATGATTACCGCGTCGATCCCCATCCCGACCATCGGCATCGGGGCGGGACCCCATTGCGACGGCCAGGTACTCGTCTACCACGACGTGCTGGGCATGCACCACGACCACCTCGCCAAGTTCGTGCGCCAGTACGCCCACCTGGCAGATACCGCGACCGAGGCCCTGCAACACTTCTTCGACGATGTGCAATCCGGCGCATTCCCCTCGGACGCCGAAAGCTACCACATGAGCGAGGAGGCAGCACGCGCGCTGCGCAAACTGGTGGCGAACGAGGAATAGGCAGATCATCTGCTCCAGGTCCTTTGGCAAAGAGATCGTGAATGAGGCAGAGATGAAAGAAGCCGTCAGCACCTACACGGCGCGCGCGCAGAGAAGCTGCGCGAACAGGACTCGCTGGCCGCGCGCATCACCGTCTTCCTGCGCACGAATGCCTTTCACGAGGATGCACCGCAGTACTCCAACTCGTTTACCATCGATCTTCCCCACCCGACGGCTTTTACGCCCGAATTGTTCGAGTACGCGCTCTCCGGCTTGCAAGCCATCTACAAGGAGGGATACAGCTACAAGAAGGCCGGCGTTGAACTGAGCAGGATCACGCCCATGCCGGTGGTGCAGCCTGACCTCTTCGGGGAGGTCTCGCTCACCGAGCATAACCGGCAGTCGCGATTGATGTTCATCGTGGATGCCCTCAATCGCATCTATGGGCGGGATACGCTCTTCTTCGCCGTGCAGGGCATCGCGCGCAACTGGAAGATGAGGCAAGCGATGCTCTCCGGCCGCTATACAACGCACTGGGACGAATTAGCGCTGGTGACGTGACCAGCAATCCCGCAGGGCGCACCCTTGCGGTCGCCCTGGCAGCTAACCTATGCACCTTCGCGCATTTCTTTCATTGGCCAGTAGAGTCGTACAAGGCACTGGCAGAAGAGTGTTACTATATTTTCAAGGAGTATAAGAAAATCGGGTAAAGGGACAACCGGCTATGCAATTCACATTCACCCCCATGGCAGCCAAGGATGCGCGCGAGATCATGACGTGGCGTTACGAGGAGCCGTACAGCGTCTACAACTGGGAAGAAGAGGATGACCCGGCGCAGATGCTCGACAGGCGCAGCCCGCAGTACGCGGTGCGGGACGAGCAGGGGGAGCTGATCGGCTTTTTCGCGTATGGCTCGTCGGCGTATGTGTGGGATAGCGGCGAGCCGCACCTGTACAGTGAGGGGAAAACGATCACGATTGGCCTGGGGATGCGGCCGGACCTGACGGGCCGCGGGCTGGGACTGGCGTTTGTCGAGGCAGGGCTGGACTTTGCCAGGCAGCATTTCGCGCCGGAGCGCTTCCGCCTGTACGTGTTAACCTTCAATGAACGTGCCATCCGCGTATATGAACGTGCCGGCTTTGAACGCGCGGGCATCTATGTCCAGCATAACGCGGCAGGAGATAGAGATTTCCTGGAGATGCGACGTAGGGTATAATGGGGAAAAGGGAGAGACAGAGAGATGAAACAGGAGACGCAGGAAACGTCTGAAAAACCGGGGCAGACGACGGCACTGCATGCCCGTAGAGAGATGGCTTCGCGCTGGGCGGCGCTGGGTGGCATGCTGGTAGGAGGCATCATCGTATGCCATCCTTCCGTCGAGGCTCATCATCGGCCCGAGCTGGCTGCTGCTGGTAATCGAGGCGGTGTTTATCATTCCGCTCTCAATTTACATGCTCTCGGGGCGGCAGCTTTCTCACGCTACAATTCGCACCCTGGTGCTGGTATTGCTCGGTATTCTCACGCTGGCCCTGGCCATCGGGGTCTTTCTCCTGATCGTTCTGATCACCACAGAGCCCAGAGATGTTACTGCTCGTGATCCTGCTGCGCTCGGCCGCGCTGCTGTGGGGCTTCAATATCCTGGTCTTCGCGCTGTGGTACTGGGAGATAGATGGCGGTGGGCCGTACAAACGCCACCTGGCCGGGCACCAGGCAACAGATTTCATGTTCCCACAGCAGGCTGACGGGAATAAAACCGGGTGGGTCTCACACTTTTTCGACTATCTTTTTCTTGCATTCACGGGCGCGACCGCGCTCAGCCCTGCCGACACTTACCCCTTGACGCCGCTCGCCAAAGCCTTGATGATGATGGAGGCGGTCCTCTCGATGACAATCATCGTTTTGCTCGCGGCCCGCGCAGTCAATATTTTAGGTAGTTGATGCGATTGTTTTTCACAATCGCTGAGTATCCTTTTCTTTCCCTAAATCGTGTCACTTAACAGAGATAGTTAAAATATCGTGATACGAGCCGATCCCCATGCATATCATACTTGCGTCGCTGGGCTTTCCGCTATGGTTACGCATCAGCCACTATATCAACCTGTTATTTATCGGACTGCTGATCCGCAGCGGCATTCAGATTCTGGGCGCGCATCCCCGGTTATACTGGAACGAGGCCAGCAAGCCAGGCAGCGAGTGGATCAAGTTCACGCGGCAGAAGGTGCCGGAGAATAAACTCTACACTTCGATGGATGACGAGATACCGGTCTCGCCGCTGCTGGCCTTGCCGGGCGAGGATAATCTCGGGCATGGGCGCAACTGGCATTTCTTCTCAGTCATCTTCTGGGTGCTGAACGGCATTGTCTACGTTGTGCTGCTCTTCGCCACGGGTGAATGGTCGCGGTTGATCCCCACCTCGTGGTCGATTTTTCCCGATGCCTGGCAAACCTTCGTGACCTACATCACGTTCCATATCCCGCCCGCAAGCGATTTTAAGCCCTATGATCCACTACAACAACTGGCCTACGCCGGCGTAGTCTTCATCCTGGGGCCGCTGATGATCCTGACGGGCGCGGCCATGTCGCCCTCCATCGAGGGGCGCTTTCCCTGGTACGTCAACATGTTCGGCGGTAAGCAGGCGGCGCGCAGCCTGCATTTCATCGTCATGCTGGCCTTTACCATTTTCGTCGTGATACACACGGCGCTCGTGCTCATCGTGCATTTCCCGGACAATATTCGCAATATCGTCTTCGGCGATACGAGCGCGAACCTGGGCCTGGCTATCGGCATCGCGGTGGCCGCCCTGCTGCTCGTTGCGGGCATCTTCATCTGGGCTTCCTGGTATACTCTGCGGCACAGGCGGCGCATGCAGCGGGTGCTCGATAGCGTGGTAGCCCCGGTGCGAGGGGCGCTGCTGCACCGCGAAAAGTCGAAGCAGCGCTACAAGCCGAAGGACATCACCTCGTACTTCTGGGTGAATGGCCGCCCGCCCGAGAGCGAGGAGTACCAGCGGCTGGCGCGGGACAACTTCGCCGAGTGGAACCTGCACGTCTTCGGCCTGGTGGAACAACCGCTCTTGCTTTCGCTGGCCGACCTACGCCAGATGTGCAAGCAGACGCAGATTACCAAGCATAACTGCATTCAGGGCTGGTCAGGCATCGCCGAATGGGGAGGCGTCGCTTTGACGGATGTGCTGAAGCTATGCCGGCCGCTGCCTGAAGCAAAATACCTTGTCTTCACCTCCTTTCAGAAAGGCAAGGGCGCGGTAAAGCCTGAGCAAAAGGAGGCCCACGAGGCAGTCTTCTACGAGGTGATCGACATGGAGCTGGCGCGGCATCCAGAGACGATCCTGGCCTACGAGATGAACGACGAACCCTTGCCGATCAATCATGGCGCGCCGCTCAGGCTGCGCGTCGAGACGCTGCTCGGCTACAAAATGGTGAAGTACCTGCGCTCAATCGAGCTGGTGGACGACTACAGCAAGGTTGGATTGGGTCAGGGTGGTTTTCGGGAAGATTACCAGTTTTATGGCAAAGGCGCGGAAATATAGCGCCCTAGAAAAAGGAAAATATCATGGGTGATAAAGTCAGTGATTTTATATTGAAACGGCTTTCGGAATGGGGCGTGAAGCGCATTTATGGCTATCCGGGCGACGGCATCAACGGCATGCTGGGCGCCCTGGAGCGCCACAAGGATCTGTTCGATTTCATCCAGGTGCGCCACGAAGAGATGGCGGCCTTCATGGCGACCGCCCACGCCAAGTTTACGGGCGAGGTCGGCGTCTGCATGGCGACCTCCGGCCCCGGGGCCATTCACCTCTTGAACGGCCTGTATGACGCCAAAATGGATCACACGCCGGTTGTGGCAATTGTCGGGCAGTCGGCGCGCTCCGCGCTCGGCGGCAATTACCAGCAGGAGGTCGATCTCCAGTCGCTCTTCAAGGACGTAGCTAGTGAATACGTGCAGACCGCGACCGACGCGATTGGCATTCGCCACCTGATCGACCGCGCCGTGCGTATCGCCAAGGCGGAGCGATCCGTCACCTGCGTGATCCTGCCGAAAGATGTGCAGGACCTGGACGCCGTTGAGAAGCCGCCTCACGCGCACAATACGATCCACAGCAGCATTGACTATACGAACCCCTATATCGTCCCCAAAGAAGTCGATCTCAAGCGCGCCGCCGATATCCTGAACAGTGGCAAGAAGGTCGCCATGCTGGTTGGCGCGGGCGCAAAGGACGCGGCTAAAGAGGTCGCGGAGGTGGCGGAACTGCTGGGCGCGGGCGTGGCGAAAGCCCTACTCGGCAAGCAGGTGCTGCCGGATACCCTGCCCTTCGTCACCGGCTGCATCGGCCTGCTCGGCACCAAACCGAGCTGGGATATGATGATGGGCTGCGACACCCTGCTGATGGTCGGCACCAGTTTCCCCTACAGCGAATTCCTGCCGAAGGAGGGCCAGGCGCGCGGCATCCAGATCGACATCGATGGCCGCATGCTCGGCCTGCGCTACCCCACCGAATTGAACCTGGTCGGCGATAGCGCATCGACGCTGCGCGCGTTGATCCCGTACCTGGAGCGCAAAGAAGACCGCTCGTGGCGCGAGAAGATCGAGTCGAACATTCGCGAGTGGTGGGAAGATGTCGATTCGCGCGCCATGGAAAGCGCGAACCCACTCAATCCGGAGCGCGTCTTCCTGGAGTTGTCGAAGCGCGTGCCTGAGACCGCCATTATGACGGCGGACGCCGGCACGACCGCGAACTGGTACGGGCGCATCGTCAGGATGAAGCCGGGTATGATGGGTTCGCTCTCTGGCGGCCTTGCCACGATGGGCGCGGCGGTCCCCTATGCGATCGCGGCCAAATTCGCCTATCCCGACCGGGTGCCCATCTGCTGCACGGGCGACGGCGCGATGCAGATGAACGGCCTCAACGAGCTGATTACCGTTGCCAAGTACTGGAAGCGCTGGCACGACCCGCGCCTGATCTTCCTGGTGCTGAATAACCGCGACCTCAACCAGGTCACCTGGGAGATGCGTATCGAGGAGGGCAATCCCAAGCTGCCGACGACGCAGGACCTGCCCGATTTCCCATACGCGCGCTACGCCACCTCGATTGGCTTGCGCGGCATTCGCGTCGATAACCCGGACAACGTCGGGCAGGCCTGGGACGAGGCATTGAACGCCGATAGCCCGGTGGTGCTCGAAGCGTATACTACCGGCGATGTCCCGACCATTCCGCCGCACATCTCGATGGAGCAGGCCAAAGCCTACATGTCCGCACTGGTGAAGGGCGATCCCGACGAGGGCGGCATCATCAAGCAATCGGTGAAAGATCTGGCCGGCGGCATCTTCCATCACAAAGACGAGGAGTGACGGGCAGCAGCTATGGGAACCACCAGATTTGGAGAGAGCAGGCTGCCCATCGAATCGATTGAAGTTTCGGCGTACACGGTTCCAACCGACTTCCCAGAGTCGGATGGAACCTACGCCTGGGACAAGACCACGCTCGTGCTGGTCGAGGCCAGGGCGGGAGGCAAGTGCGGCCTGGGCTATACCTACGCCGATGTCGCCACCGCACGCCTCATCCAGGAGATGCTGGCAAACGTCGTAAAGGGGCGTGATGTCATGTCGGTGCCCGCCTGCTGGATGGCGATGGTCGAATCGATTCGCAACCTTGGACGCCCCGGCATCGCCTCGATGGCGATTTCAGCGGTTGACGCCGCGCTGTGGGACCTGAAAGCGCGCCTGCTGGATGTGCCGCTGGTCACGCTTCTGGGGGCGGCGCGCGAGAGTGCGCCGGTTTACGGCAGCGGCGGCTTCACCTCGTACTCGGACGCGCAACTACGCGAACAACTGGCCGGCTGGGTAGCCGAGGGTATTCCGCGCGTCAAGATGAAAATCGGGCGCGACCCCGAAGACGACCCCCGGCGTGTTGCCCAGGCGCGTGACGCGATTGGACCCGATACGGGATTTGTTCGTGGATGCCAACGGCGCCTACAGCCGCAAGGATGCCCTGGTGCTGGCGGAAATCTTCGTTACGGATTACGGCGTGACGTGGTTCGAGGAACCGGTGTCGTCCGATGACCTCGAAGGGCTGCGGCTCATACGCGACCGCGGCCCGGCGGGAGTTGATATCGCGGCGGGCGAGTACGGCTATGACCTGTGGTACTTCCGCCGTATGCTCGAGGCGGGGGCCGTGGACGTCCTGCAGGCCGATGCCACGCGCTGCGCGGGTATCACCGGCTTTATGCGCGTGGCCGCGCTGGTCGAGTCGCACTCGATGCAGCTCTCGTCGCACTGTGGGCCTTCGCTGCACGTTCACGTATGCTGCTCCGTCCCGAACTTCCGCCACATGGAATACTTCCACGACCACGTGCGCATCGAGCACATGCTCTTCGACGGCGCGTTGACGCCGGTCGATGGCGCGTTGTGGCCCGATCTGTCGCGGCCGGGCATGGGACTGGAGTTCAAACGCGCGGACGCCGCACAGTACGCGGTGTAAGAGGCTGACATGGCAGTTACATCACCAGATACACTGGCCAGCAATGGTAATACACAATTGGCGCGGCGAGAAGCGGCAAGGAGCAGGACGGTCCGGTCGGACCGCCCGCATCCAAATAACGCTGTGTCCCTGCGAATGATGGTCAACGCCGGGCTGATGCTTATGCGCCTGTGGCGTGAGATCAACCAGGACCGGCGCAACCCCTGGCGAGCGAAGAAAACATCGTTGCTGGATTCGCTACCCAGGAAGATCACGCGGGAAGGGATCGTGGTGGAACACCATGTCCGAGAGGGGCGTTTCCAGCGCAGCCTCTCGCTGATTACCGCGTTCTCCAGTCTGCTGAGCGGGTTGGAAGTGACATATGAACACTATATCGGCAGTTATAGCCAGCGCATCATGTATACTCCGGTGTTCCTGAGCCTCGGACTGTTTATCGCGGGCGTGTGGGGAACCTTCAGTCGGCGCGTGGCGCGCGTGGCGCTGCCGATCATCTCGCTCGTGACGGTCATCGATGGCGTCGTCGGCTTCATTTTTCACGTGCGCGGCATCCAGCGCAAACCGGGAGGATGGCGCATTCCCGTCACCAATATTATCATGGGGCCGCCAATTTTCGCCCCGCTGCTCTTCGCGGTGAGCGGCTTTCTGGGCCTGATCGCCTCCATGCTGCGGCGCGAGGACGATCCCGCGCACAGCGTTTTGCCGGTCGTGCCGCGTTTCCTGCGTCCCCGTCCGGCGTGGCTCGGCTGGCTCCCCCGCAAGATTTCGCGCGAGGGCATTCTGGTTGAGCAGGATGTGCGCGAGGGACGCTTCCAGCGCGCCATGGGAGTGGCAACCGCGCTGGCCGCCCTGTTCAGCGGTGTTGAGTCGCTGTATTCGCACTACAAAAACGAGTTTACCTACCGCATCGAGTGGACGCCGATCTTGCTGACGCCCGCGCTCATGGCCGCCGGAATTGGCACGCTCTGGAGCCGCACGATTGCGCGTACTCTCTTGCCGGTAACTTCGGCGCTGGCGGTGCTGAATGGCATGCTGGGCTTCTTCTACCACGCGCGAGGCCTGCTGCGCCGCCCGGGAGGCCTGAAGACGCCCTGGTACAACATACTCTATGGGCCGCCGATTTTCGCGCCATTGTTGTTTGCTGCAACCGGATTTCTCGGGCTGCTTGCGAGCCTGCTAAGGAGGGCTGACTAGATGAAACTGTTAAGAAGAAATGGGCGAGCATTGCAGGAGCGACAGGAGAGCGGGGCGGCGGGAAGCGCCGATGAGAGGCGCCTGCCGGTTGATCCCAAAACGAAGCAGTTGATCCCGCCTCGCGCGCAGCCGGGCTATTATCCAGGCTTTTCGACGCTGAGCCAGCAGGCCTTCTGGGATGAAGCGACACGCCGCGTTGTGCTGGACCGCGTTGAAAACGTGCCGCCGATTCGCTACTTTTCGGCGGACGAGGCGCGCCTGATGCAGGCTGTATGCGATCGCCTGCTGCCGCAGGATGACCGCGACGAGGCGCATAAAATCCCGGTGGTCAACTACATCGATGACCGCCTCTACCGGCGTGTGATCGATGGCTATCGCTTCGAGGATATGCCGGAAGACCACGAGGCGCACTCGCTGGGCCTGCGGGCAATCGAGACGATAGCCTGGCATATGTTCAATCGCTCCTTCCTCGACCTGGAGCCGTTGCAGCAGGACCAGGTGCTCAAGACCATCCACGATGGCGACCCTCCGGCCGGGCATGAAGTCTGGCAAAGAATGTCGGTCACGCGCTACTGGCTACTTATCGTGCAGGACGTGGTGGACGCTTATTACGCGCACCCGTATGCATGGGACGAGATCGGTTTCGGCGGCCCTGCGTATCCACGCGGCTACATGCGGCTCGAGAACGGTAAGCCAGAACCCTGGGAGGTTCACGAACAGCGCTACCAGTGGGAAGCGCCCGACAGCTCGCTTTCTGATACGTATAGCAAAGTGGGTGGAGAATCCGGGCACAAGCAGCAAACACCGGGCCAGGAAGGCACGCACTAGGACGGAGAGCAGAGACGATGAAGCAGCCGCTATTTGGCGAGTTCAATGGCGCTCACAGCGACGAGCACATGCTGGGGCCAATTCAGAAGATCGATGTGCCGATGCGCCGCTTCGCGCCGGGTGAAGAGGTCGATTTCTGTATCGTGGGCGTTGGCTCTGCCGGCGGCGTGCTGCTGCAACGCCTGGCGCGCGCCGGGTTCCGCGTGGTGGGTTTCGATGCCGGGCCGTTCTGGGACACTGAGCGCGATTGGGTCAGCGACGAAGCTGGCTCGCACAACCTTTACTGGAATGACCTGCGTATCACCGGTGGCGCTGACCCAATTACGCTGGGGGCGAACAACAGCGGGAAGGGCGTCGGAGGCGGTTCCGTACACTGGGCTGGATTTACGCCACGCTTTCATCCCTCTGACTTTCGCGTCTATTCCCAGGATGGCGTGGGTGTAGACTGGCCGATGCCCTACGAAGAACTCAAGCCCTACTATGAATTGCTCGAACGTGAAATCCCCGTGGCCGGCCCGGCCTACTATCCCTGGGGCGACCCGCACGGCTATCCATACGGGCCGCATCCGATGGGAGGCGTTGGCGACATCCTCATTAAGGGCTGCACGAAGCTGGGCATCCCCGTGAGCGCAGGCGGCCCGGTGGCAATCACATCGGGATCGCACGCGGACCGCCCGCACTGCATCTACCGCGGCTTCTGCATCCAGGGCTGCAAGGTAGGGGCCAAGCAGAGCACGCTCGTCAGCCACGTGCCGGACGCCATCCATCACGCGGCAGAGATTCGCGACAACTGCATGGTGTCGCGCATCAACATAGGGAAAGATGGCCTTGTGACGGGCGTGACCTACTTTGACCGGGAGGGAGTCGAACGAGAACAGCGCGCCCGGGTCGTCATCGTCTCCGGCTACGCTATCGAGACGCCGCGCCTGCTGCTCAACTCAGCCTGTCCCGGCTTCGAGCACGGGCTGGCAAATTCAAGCGGCACAGTCGGCAAGTATCTGATGGTGCAGATCGGCAACGTAGTGCTGGGGCGCTTCCCCGACCTGGTGCGCATGTACAAGGCGCCGCCCGCGCACGCCCTGACCGAAGAATTCTACGAAACCGACCCGCAGAATGATTTCGCGCGTGGCTTTGCCATCCAGACCGTCGGGCCGCTGCCCATCGCCTTTGCGAAGCAGATGATGGTGGCGAAGGGCGCCTGGGGCTGGGGCATGCGGCGTGTCATGATGGATTACAACCACTGGACCGCGCTGGGCGTGCTGGGCGAAATCCTGCCCTGGGAGGACAACCGGGTTGAACTGGCCGACGAGACCGACCGCTATGGTCTGCGCGTGGCGAAAGTGACCTTCCGCCTGCACGATAACGACAAGAAGATTTCAAAAGCGGGGACGGCAAAGACGACGGAGGTGCTGTATGCCGCCGGGGCGGAAGAGGTTGTGGAGGAAGCGCGCTACGCCCATCTTGTGGGGGGAGCGCGTATGGGTAGCGACCCGGCCACATCCGTCACCGACAAGTGGGGGCGCACGCACGACATCTCTAACCTGTTCGTCTGCGACGGAAGCCTGCTCCCCACGCAAGGTTCGGCCAATCCCGGCCTGACCATCCAGGCGCTGGCCGCGCGCACCGCCGATTTCTTGATTTCCAACGGGCCGGATATCTTGAGCCGCCAGGGCCACCGCACGCTCGTCGATGACCCGCCCGTGCGCAAGAACCTCGCACCGCGGGGCGTCTCGGGACGCGGCGTACCCAGGTTCAAAACGAGGAGCAAAACATAAGATCTTATATAGTCGCAGCCCGGTCCGCCGGTACGCGAAAGGAAGAGCAAGGAAAACTACATGGATTCTACACGCATAAATTTGATACGGGATATGTTTATCCAGCGCGGCGCGGACTTCCACGCCATCATCTGCCGCCTGCCGCAGAACGTGGTGATGCTCACGGGCTACCAGCCTATTCTGGGCAATTCCTTCTGCATCGTTTCGCTCAGGAATGGCAGGGATGTGGAGTTTCGCCTGCTGGTGCCGGAGGACGAGCGGGACCTGGTGCCCCCAGGGGTGGCGGTCGAGCTGAGAACGTACACGGAAGAGACGATGGACTACATCGGCAACACGATCCAGTCGGTGCGCGAACCCCTGGCCGAGTTGCTGCGTTCGGCGGATGTCAACGAAAACGCGGTGATCGGCTACGAAGGGGTCTATTCGCCCATCGCGACCGCTTATACACAGGTGGGCGTGCCAGGACCGGCTACGCTGTCCCTGTTCCACCAGCTCTTCCTCGGCGGCTACCTGCGCGATGTCACGCCCATGCTCGATGAACTGGCAGCCGTCAAGACTGAGCCTGAAATCGAGATGATCCGGCGGGCCGAACAGGTGGCGTACCTGGGCTTCATAGCGGCGCGCGAGGCGATCGTCGTAGATGGTCTGGAGTCAGAGGTGGCGGCCCAAACCTGCGCGGCATTGCTGCGCGCGGGTTACGCGGCAGAAGGCGCGCGGCACGTGACGCCGCATGTGCACGTGATGGCGGGAAAACGAGCAGCGCTGGCCTATCGCGCCTTCAACCTGACCTCTAACGAGGCCATCGACGAGGGAGATACGGTCACGGTACAGATGGAGGTCGGTATCAACGGCTACTGGGCCGAGCTGACGCGCACCTTCTTCGCCGGGTCGATCGGAGACGAGTGGCGCAGAGCGCACGAGGCCTGTATGCGGGCGCAGGATGCCGCGTTACTACAGATAGCAGATGGTATCCCCGCGCGCAAGGCCGACGCAGCCGCGCGCCTGGTAATGGAGCAGGCGGGCTTTGGCGCAGCCTTCAAGCATGGGCTCGGGCACGGCTTCGGATTCCAGGCCATCAATCACACCGCCTCTCCCGTCTTGCATCCCGCCTCGAAAGAGGCGCTGCGCAGCGGCATGGTGCACAACATGGAACCGGCGGTCTACCTCGAAGGCAAAGGCGGAATTCGACTGAACGATAACGTCCTGGTGCGCCAGAACGGCAACGAGGTATTGTCGTCGATGATCCCGCGCGATCTTGACTGGCTGGTTGTTAAAGGATAAAGGATCGTCGTAGGGACGCGATTGATCGCGTCCGGGTGATCGCGCTTGACCGGACGCGATCAATCGCGTCCCTACAAAGGGTAGAGCAAGAAAGGATGGGAAATAATGGGCGTACTTGATAACAAAGTCGCGATCGTTACAGGGTCGGACAGCGGTATTGGCCGCGCGATCGCCATTCAGTTCGCGAAAGAAGGGGCAACCGTGGTGGTGAACTACGCACATAACCAGCAAAAAGCTGAAGAGGTGCAGCAGATCATCCAGCAGAATAACGGCAAAGCGCTGGTGATACAGGCTGATGTCGGGCAGTACCAGCAGGCCATGGGGCTGATTCATCAGGCCGTCGAACACTTCAACCGCCTGGATATCATAGTCAACAATGCAGGTATGGAGATACACAGCCCCTTCGTGGATGTCACGGAAGAGCAGTTCGACCGCGTTGTCAGTACAGATCTGAAGGGCGCGTTTTTCTGCGCGCAGGCGGCGGCGCGCGAGATGATCCGGCGCAAGACCCCCGGCCGTATCGTCAACATCTCGTCGGTGCATGAAGATTTGCCGATGCCGCAGAACGTGCCGTATTGCTGCGCGAAGGGCGGCCTGCGCATGTTGACGCGCACCATCGCGCTTGAACTGGCGCCCTACAATATAACGGTCAACAATATCGCGCCGGGCGCCGTTGATACGCCGATTGATGCCGACGTGAAAGCGGACCCTGAGAAGATGGAGGCGCTGCTCAAGGAAATACCGTTGCATCGCATGGGGCAGCCGGAGGAGGTAGCAAAGCTGGCGCTGTACCTGGCCTCGGATGACTCGGCCTACGTCACGGGTTCGACGTATACCATCGATGGCGGTCTCACGATTTTTACAGGAGCGTTATAATGTCGAACACCCTGGAACGACAATAACATAGGAGCAAAATCATGTCGAAACTCTCAGATAAAGACCGGGAGAAACTCCCGGATAGCGAGTATGCCTTTCCAAAGGAACGCAAGGAACCACTCAGTGATGCGCGCCATGTACGGGATGCTATCGCGCGCTTCGACCAGGTTGAAGGCGTCACGAACAAAGAGCGTGACGAAGCCTGGAAGCGCATAGTGCAAGCCGCGCATAAGTTTGATATCGATCTGCAAGAGCAGGATTGGCGCGAATTGTTCAAGCGCAATGGACGCGCGATCCCGAAGGACTAACGCTAAGAACTCCAGAACTTCTACAGGGACTCGTTCTTTTTGAAAAGTCACCGCTCCGGATGTACTCAAATTGGCGACTTCAAACGTCATTAGAGTAGCAAAAAGCTGAAAAAATCCTTTGTGACTTTTTTGGGGCTTTCGTCCACCCGTGCTTCTCACCCAGGTAGCGCGCGAATAATTTACAAACGGGTTCTTTGGAGATATCTGGAGGTTTTACCTTGCTGGAACAGCAAACGAACGAGTTATTGACCGTGCAGGAAGTGGCCAGGAGGCTGCGAGTAAATGAGGCCACCGTGCGCCGCTGGATAAAGAATGGTTCGCTCGCGGCAGTAAAATTGCCCCATCGCGGCAAACGCGAGATTTACCGCGTCCGCCAATCTACGCTCGACGGTGTATTGAACCACGCGATTGTGACGGAGTAGGCGAATTTTTGCTGCTTAATGCGATCACTATGCCAGAAGATACGTCCTTTGGGGTGAAGGAGGGCGACCCAAAGGTCCCGATACCACTCCACTCCCGTCCCTACTTGAATTTCTCCCGGAGGGTTAGAGAGCCGTAGAAAATCTGATCTTGCTCAACCGCGTCCTGTCATGTATACTGTGCAGCATGATAGCTGGTTAGCGTAAAGAGGTTGTAGCAGTATGATGTTCTCACCGTTATTCCAATCCACCACCGATGTTTACTCCTTCGAAATCATGGATGACTATGACGAGACCAATACAGTCACCCTTCATCATGGAGACTCTCGAACATTTTTGCAGACAATTCCCAACGAAAGCGTTGCCCTTGTCGTTACTTCTCCTCCATACAACATAGGCAAGGTCTATGAGCGGAAGCAGGATATTACCTCCTATCTTGCTGAACAAGAGGTGGTTATTCGTGAACTTGTGCGTATATTGACGAAGGAAGGCAGTATTTGCTGGCAAACGGGCAATTTTGTCGATGATGGAGAAGTATTTCCACTCGATGCTTATTACTATCATCTCTTCAAGAAGTTAGGACTCAAGCTGCGTAACAGAATTATCTGGCACTTCGAGCATGGTCTGCACGCGTCGAAGCGGTTCTCGGGACGTTACGAAACAATTTTGTGGTTCACAAAAACTGACGAGTATACCTTTAACCTTGATCCAGTACGTGTCCCTGCCAAATATCCTGGCAAACGGCATTTCAAAGGACCAAATAGAGGACAGCCTTCCGGCAATCCCCTAGGAAAGAATCCATCGGATATCTGGGAATTTCTTTCTGAAGAATGGGAAAGCTGCCTCTGGGATATACCGAATGTTAAAGCGAACCATATTGAGAAGACTGTTCACCCTTGCCAGTTTCCAGTTGAATTAGTGGAGCGCTGTGTGCTGGCGCTTACCAATGAGAATGATCGAGTTTTAGATCCCTATTGTGGCGTAGGCTCAACACTGTTAGCCGCCCTTATGCATGAACGTAGAGCTATTGGAGTCGATAAAGAACAGGATTACATTGATACTAGCCGAGAGCGTATTTATCAGCTTTATAATGGCACGCTCAAAACTCGTCCACTAGGCCGACCGGTTCATAAGCCTTCAGGTCGTGAGAAAGTTTCGCAGGTACCTCTTGAATGGAAACGTCAACGTAATGAGGAAGAATAAGTATGCGTATTGCGGGGGTATATTCCTTTAATCATGGGAAAGAAGTAATCACACAGCAACATCGCCATGAGTTAGACGAAGTATTACAAGTTATCGAAGTGGTTGATGCCGAGCAGCATAAATTGAAGATCAGCAAAGAGAAGACAATGAGGGACAGGGTACTGTATAGCCCGCCTGCGTTGAATAAAGCTTTCAAGGCTCTTTTTCTTGAACGAGATTGGATAAATCATAAAGTCATTGCGGAATATTCTAAAGAGTATTATGTGCCCGGTTACTCCCCACCAGAACGAACTGGCAGGGAAGCAGCACCCTTTAGAGATATGGATTTCGTGAAGAATAAGCTCGGAGTAGAGGTGCAATTTGGAAAGTACTCATTTATGGTGTATAACGTTTGCGCTAAGATGACTATTTTCGCCAAAATGGGCGTCATAGATTGCGGGATAGAGATTGTACCGGTGAAAGGGCTGGTAGATGATATGTCTTCAGGGGTATCCTATTTTGAGCAATTTGTATGGGATTTAGAGCACAGGGGTGTGTCGGATATTGATATCCCGGTTCTTATACTGGGCATCGATACTGATGGAGTAAGGCCAGGGATTTGAAGATAGCGGAGCGCTTACAGCCATATTTGTTTTAAGACACGGTAAAAGTAATGCCAGGATGAGCAGAAGCGCTCCTGCTCATCCTGGCATTGCCTTTACCGCGTCAGTTCTACCTTCACTCTTCCCTCGCCCTTGATCATCTCCCATCCATCTCCATCGCTCTCCTCATCTTGCTCTCTCACCTCAATCGCCATCGCCCGTGTCACGCTGGTTATATCGGAGCTGGCCGCGCGTAGCATGTCCGCGATGGCGGGCTCAGCCGTCACCAGGCGCAGGCGCTGCAGTTCGGCTCCGAGCGAGAGGCTGGCCTCGCTTTTGTAGCGGCGCACTGCCGTGGCGATCTCGATCAGCAGCTCACCTGCCGATTCCGCGTCGTCATCGATGAGCGTCTCGTCCGCGATGGGCCAGCGGCCGGTGTGGATCGACCCGCTGCCATCAGTCGAGGCGAAAAGCTCGTGGTAGATGGCTTCCGTGATGTACGGTAAAAAGGGCGCGAAGAGCTTGAGCGTGGCGAGTAGCACGCTGTACAGCGTGTAGCGCGCACCCTCCCGCATGGGATGCGCCTCATCGTAGAGCCGCTCTTTCGCGAATTCCAGGTAGTTGTCGGCCAGGTTGCGCCAGAAGAAGCTCTCGACCTCGCTTTTGGCCGCCGCGTAATCGTACTGTCGGAAATGCTCCGTCACGCGCTGGATGAGGCGCTGCAAGGCGGAGAGCAGCCAGCGATCCGTGGGCGTGAAAGCCGGGCGCATTGCCGGCTCGCGCGGCGGCTCGTAGCCTTGCAGGAAGCGCTGGCTGAAGTTGGCCACGTTCCAGAGCTTGGTGGTGAGCTTGCTGCCGAGCGCGATTTTCTCCTCGCTGATGATCGAGTCTTTGCCCGGCGCGGTGCTGGCGGACCAGTAGCGCACAGCATCGGCGGAATACTTCTCGATCATCGCCATGGGCGGCATGGGGCCGCCTCCGCGGCTCTTGCTGATCTTGCCTCCGCCCGCGGCGGCCACGCCCCAGCCGGAGATGGCGATGTTCTTCCAGGGCAGCTCGCCAAAGTGATGGTAGGACTTCACGATGGTGTCGAAGGCCCATGTGCGGATGATCTCGTGCGCCTGCGTGCGCAGGCTCATCGGGAAGACGCGCTCATAGAGCCCAGGGTCGGTCAGCCAGCGCCCTGCTATCTGTGGCGACATCGACGAGGTGGCCCAGGTGTCCATCACGTCTTCTTCCGGCGTGAACGAGGCGCTGCCGCAGGTGCAGGCGCGCGGTGGCTGCTGCTCGGCCGGGTCGACCGGGAGCTGGTCTTCGTCAGCCAGCAAGATCTCGCCGCAGGCGTCGCAGTACCACATCGGGAAGGACACGCCGAAGTAGCGCTGGCGCGAGATGCACCAGTCCCACCCCAGGTTTTCGACCCAGGCCCGGTAGCGCGCCTGCATATGTGCCGGATGCCAGTTGATACGCTCGCCCGCCGCCAGCAAATCCGCTTTGAAGTCGAGCACGCGAATGAACCACTGTTGCGTCACCAGGTATTCTGCCGGCGTGTCGCAGCGCTCGTGCACGCGAATCGTCTGCATCACCGCCTGGCGGGCAAGCAGCAAGCCATGCTCTTCCAGCAACGCTATCATGCGCTGCCGCGCCTCCGGGACGCTCAAACCGGCCAACTCTCCGGCCGCCGCGGTCATCTTGCCGTCGCGCCCGATTATCAACTTGAGCGGGAGATGATGCGTATACCACCATTCCACGTCGGTCGCGTCGCCGAAGGTGCAGCACATCACCGCGCCTGTGCCCTTCTGCGGGTCGGCCTTCGCGTCCGCCAGCAGTGGCACGTCGAAGCCGAGCAGCGGCACGCTGACGCGCTGGCCGACGAGCTTCGCATAACGGGCATCGGCGGGATGCACGAAGACTGCCACGCAGGCCGGCAGCAGTTCCGGGCGAGTCGTAGCGATGGGCAGGATATCGCCGTTTTCCAGGCGGAAGGGCAGCGTGACGAACTCGCTTTCGCGCTCGAGATCGTTCAACTCGGCCTGCGCGATGGCGGTGCGGCACTCGGAGCACCAGATCGTTGGTGCTTCCCGGCGATAGACCAGCCCCTTTTTGTACAGGTCGATGAAGGAGAGCTGCGACGTGCGCCGCGATAGGTCGTCGATGGTGCGATAGGTATAATCCCAGTCGACCGACAGCCCGAGGCGCTGCCACAGGGCCTTGTAGTCGCGCTCGGCCTCTTCGCTCACCTCCAGGCATAGCTTGATGAAAGCGCTGCGTCCGACCTGCGCGGCCCTGATGCCCAGCAGCTTTTCGATGTAGCGGTCGGTGGGCAGGCCGTTATCATCGAAGCCCATGGGGTAAAAGACGTTGTAGCCGTTCATGCGCCAGAAGCGCGCCAGGAAATCCGCCTGGCTATAGGAATAGACATGGCCGAGATGCAGCTTGCCCGGACACCGTGGCGGGCGGCGTGTCGATGGAATAGACCGGCTTTTCCGAATCTCGTGAGAAGGCATACGTGCCGGATGCCTGCCAGGATTGGTAGAGCGCAGGCTCGGTGGCACGCGCGTCGTAGCGTCTGGCTAAACTCATAATGGTCTCCGTTGTGCGCCTGCATGGCGCGGCGATTGATGGCGATAACGGCCAATAAAAAAGCCCATTCATCCCCACTGAGGACGAAAGGGCATACATTTCGCGGTACCACCTCATTTCGCCGCGCGTTGCCGCACGGCGCACTTGTCACCCTGACAGTTCTCTTGTAACAATTTACGTGGAGAGTTCTATCGGGTCTCGCTATAACGGGCATACCCGTGTCGATCTACTTTGCACCGTTTGTGAGCGCGGCACATTTCTTCAGCAGCCATGCCGGGCGACGTTCGACCATGGGTACTGTGGGGGCTTCCAGCCGCTGGCCACACCTTCTCTATCAGTTTGCCGACAGTCTACTCTTCCCGGAGGCGATACGTATTCGATTGGTTACGATTATTGTACATGGGAATGCGAGTGGAGTCAATAACATTTTCCCCATATTCTCGGTTTTACTAGCTGACAGTTACGCTGCAGCGGCCGTCTCAAGCAGCATACGGACTACCGATTCATCGGGAGCAGCATAAACCGCTTTCACGAGCAAATCAAGCGCGTCTGGCTTATTAACCTTCGGTACATTCTGGTGTGCTAAGTCTATCAAAGATGGGAAACGCACCTCAACAAACTGCAGAAGCGCCTGCTGCAGCCCTTGCTGTACTCCTTGGTTTACCAGTTTCCTATAAGTTCTCGTTTCAGCAAGCGGATCACTATACATCGCAAAGATCCTTTCTATCCAATCCTGATCTTCATCGCTAAAGACCAGATCTGCAAACATTTTCGACATCGAGAGCAAGCCAAACTGCTGTGCTTCTCCTAACTCTGTCGCAACCTCTTCCATAACGGAATGTGTTGCTCCACCCTTCGCCAGTACAAATAGCGGCTTCAGTCCGACTAATCCAGTTGCTCTCAGATCCTCGATTGGTATCTTTGCTAGCTCGATACTCAGATAATCGAATCGCAGGATTTCTTGCCCATCGAGACGATGCCATCGCAGCGGCGATTTAGGCACTTCTCCGATATCTCTCAAATAGATCACGCACGAATAGACCGGCAGACCGTGCTGGTGATTAGCCGCAACGCTGTATTGCAGCAGTCGCTGCGGCATGGTGGGATCCCTGGTAGACTGGACTTCGATATGGAAAAGCATACCTCTTCCATCATTCTCTAGCTCGATCTCCAGCATGGAATCTGCATCAATGGTGCGTACCTTAAACTCCGTTTGCAGATGTCGCCTGACTTGCGCTCCTTTCCATAGCCATGTTATCAAGTCCTGGGCATTCTCACGGATGTAAATCTTGACGCTATCATCCCAATCGCCCATATTCGGTTTTCTCCTATCCACATGTTCCTGTTGCAAGTGTAACATAGGGATAGGAGACAGACAAGTATTTATGTTAGCGCCGCACCTTCCTCGGTCGCTCCCCCGGCTTCGGCTCCAGCGCGGGCTTTTCCTCGATCATGCGCAGGGCTTCGGCGATGGCGCGATCGAGCTGCGGGTCGGCGCCGGCGGCGTAGTCCTGGGGAGCGATATCGACCTCGATATCGGGGTCCGTGCCGTAGTTTTCCACGTTCCAGCCGACATCCTTGAACCAGAAGGCGTATTCGGGCTGCGTGGTGCGCGTGCCATCGACGAGCGTGTGGCTGGGGCTGATGCCTATGACGCCGCCCCAGGTGCGTTTGCCGATCAGAGGGCCAAGGCCCATGAGCTTGAAGCTGTGGCTGAAGATGTCGCCATCCGAACCGGCATGTTCGTTGGTGAGCGCAACCATCGGGCCGCGCGGCGATTCATCGGGATAGGGTTGAGGTTGACCCCAGCGCGGGAAGTCGTAGCCGATCCGCTTGCGCGCCAGCTTCTCCAGCAGAAGGCCGGAGACGTGGCCGCCGCCGTTAAAGCGCACATCAACGAGCAGGGCGGGGTAATCGTACTCGGCCAGGTAGCTGCGATGAAATTCCGCGAAGCCACGCGGAGACATATCGGGAATATGCACGTAGCCAACCTTGCCGTCCGATTTCTCATGCACGACGCGGCGGTTATGTTCGACCCATTCGCGGTAGCGCGCGGACATCTCGTCGGAACTGGCCTTCACGGTGACGACGCGCGTCTCCTGTGTCTTGCCGTCCTCGATGGTAAGCTGCACCTCGTTACCGGCCTGGTTGACCAGCAATTCCTGCGGGCTGCGGTCCGGCCCGACACGCTGCCCGTTGATGGCCAGCACAGCATCACCCTCGATCACATTGAGGCCCGGGCTGTTGAGCGGCGAGGTCTCTCTGGCATTGGCGGGATCGCCCTCGATGATGCGCGCGATGCGGTAGCGCTGCGTCTCGCTATCGTAGCGCCAGTCCACGCCCAGGTAGCCCTGGCGGTAGTAGGGCTGCGAGCGATAGTCGCCCCCTCCCTCATAAGCGTGCGAGGTGCCCAGTTCACCCTGTAACTCCCAGAAGAGGTCGGAAAGCTCGGAGCGCGAGGAGACGCGCTCGACCAGCGGGGCGTACTGGGCGTAGATGGCATCCCAATCGATGCCCGACATATCCTCCGCCCAGAAATGCTCCCGCTGCAAGCGCCACGCCTCCGCGAACATCTGCTTCCACTCGGCGGCGGGCTGCACCGAGACTTTGACGCGCGACAGGTCGAGCCAGCCACTTTCGCGGCCCGCGCGGTCGTTGTCATTCTTCGGTTTCTCGCCGGCTTTCACTACGCGCAGGCGCTGGCCGCTGCGGTAAAGCATGCTTTTATAATCGCGCGAGAGGTTATAACCGCTGATGCGGTCAATCAGCGTTTCGCTTTTTTGCTTCTCGAAATCGAAGCTTTCGAGGCGCCCCTGGACATCGTGGTCATCATTGTCGTCAAGCATGGAGCCGCGAGTTGGGTAGACCAGGAAGAGCGCCTTACCCTTGATACCGCTGACGGCGCGGTAGCGGCCCTCGGATACGGGGAACGGCAGGGCACGCCGCGTGATGCCATCCAGGTCGATGGTGATGGCCGGCGGCTTGCCGTCACCATTCTCCTTCTCCTTCTCGCCCTCACCCTCCGGCTTCTCGGCGGTGTCCTCGTTTTCGTCCTTTTTCTCTTCCCCTTCCTTGCTGGCTTCCTCTTTCTCCTTTTTGCCGTTCTCCTTCTCTTTATCTTTATCCTTGTCGTTTGGAGCTTTCGGCTCCGGCATGAAGGGCGAGCGCAGGTCGCGCTGCAGCGTGATGACGTAAGGTTTGATACCGCTCGGGAAGCTCAGGTCGAACTGCAGGCTATCGTAGACAGGATTGAAGATGCGATGCCCCAGGAAGTAGAGGTATTTGCCCTCGGGATCGAAGGCCGGACTCGTATCTTCCAGGACGGGATCGGTCACGAAATGCGTATCGCCTGTCTCAATTTCGCAGAGCTTGATGGCCGTTTTCTGGTTGCTCATGCGAAAGCCATAGGCAATCCAGCGGCCATCGGGGGACCAGTCGAAGCCGTAGATGCGCCCGTAGTCACTGCGGTCGAGGACGCGCGCCTCGCTCTTTTCGAGATCGACCAGCACGAGTTCGTTGCGATGGTTGGTGATGGCCAGCCTGTCGTCGGTTGGCGAGACATCCATTCCCAGGACGCGACCAAACTCGATGTCGGGGAAGGTCTGCGGCTCGCCGGCCTCGTCGGGGTTGAAGACGATCAGGCTTTCGCGGCCGCGTCGCGTCGTGCACTGCTACCAGGCGTTTGCCGTCGTTGAGCCAGTCCAGTTTGCGGTAGCGCACTCCGTCCAGCTCTCCATGCTGGAGGACGGGTCCTTCCCAGTTGCCCAGGGTGAAGGCCTTGCCGCGCGAGGTCAGGGCAACCGCGTATCCCTGCGGGTTCAGCCGGTAGCTGTCGAGGTACTGGCTCGCGGGTGAGAATTTACGCTGGCGCTGTGTGCGAATGCTGGGCAAATCTACTTCAAGCCGCTGGCTGGCATCGGCGTCGGGGTCGAACAGGTAGAGGTCTGCCCCGGCGTGGTAGACCAGCCGCTGCCCATCGCTCGACAGGTGGCGCGCGTAGAAGTCGTTGTGATAGGTATGGCGGCGCACATCATCGCCCCGCGGGGTGCAGGAATAGATGTTGCCGACGCCCTCGTGATCGGAGAGGAAGTAGATGCGGTCGCCGATCCAGCACGGGTCGGCAACGTTGCCATCGAGCCGCAGCAGGCGCTGGAAGGTGCCGCTGCCGTCGCTATCGAGCCAGAGGTGGCCGACGGTGCCGCCGCGATAGCGTTTCCAGTGGGAGAAGTCGCGCGTGTTGATGTTGCGTCCGAGGACTACGCCGCCACCTGGCCCATAAGAGATGGCGTTTGCCAGGCCGTAGGACAACTCGCGCGGCTCGCCGCCATCGGGTGAGATGGCGTAGAGCGCCTCGAAACGATTTGTGAACTGCCCGGAGTTGCTGGCATAGAGGATGGCGTCGCCGCTGGGCGTCCATCCCACGACACGGCAGGACGCGCCCTGGTAGGTCAGGCGGCGGGCGACGCCTCCTTCGGCGGGCATGACGTAGACCTCGCCGGGTCCCTCTTCGCGCCCGACGAAGGCCAGCAGTGAGCCATCCGGCGAAAAGCGAGGATAGCTGACTTCGCCGACGCCGGCGGTCAAACGCGAGGCTCGCCCACCTTCGCTCGAGACGAGCCACAGATCATCTTCGGACACGAATGCGATTTGATCTTCATGTATAGTTGGATAACGAACGTACCCCTGGGACGGCATTATGAACTCCTTAATAGTCGCCATGACGGAGACGAGATGCGCCGGCACATTTCCATTCTTGATTGATTCGTTAAGACAAAGCTAGAGTTTTGGGGGCTAGCGTATTGCTGCATTGTATCACAACAGTTCGGAGGGCTGCCAGTTTTTTAGCCTCAATCTTCGCCTTCGAAAGCTCATATCTTCTCTTGTCCATTGGAACCAAGTGAGTGATGAATGGCGTTAGGGCCGCAGGAGAAATGAAGAAAAGGTATCGCGTGTCTTTTGTTGTCCAATAGCCGATAATACCACTGGTGATCGAAAACAATAATATCATAAATTCGTTTAGGCCCAACTAGTAGTCAGTCCAGGCAGATATTTGGAGATAAGACTGGCATCGAGTATGAGCTAAGTTGCAAGCTCTATCAGGAAACTAAAAGCAAATAAAACAGGTGCAGCATGAGGGAGCGAACATTTTGAGACATCAGCCTTGAAGTGTAGGAGGAGTCAGGCTAACTCATAGTCGTTCCCATTCCTGCAAGGACACATCTGCTTCTTCAAGAATTCGTTTGAGCAATGCGATGCTAATATCACTCTGATGAGGATTAGGGATCCGTACTTTGAGTCGACCACGTTGCATATACTCATGTTTACCACCAGCATAAGGACCAGTAAAATCAAGTTGGTGTAAGGCGCTAATCAGATCCTTGCGTTTGATTGGTCGAAGTTTAGCCATTAGACTAATTTTCCTACTTCCAACGTCATCCCATCAACTTTGGGTAAAGGGGTGTGATCAGCAATGTTGAGGAGTATCCAGCCTTCCAGAACATCACGCAATTCCTGGCGGCATTCCTGTTCAGTTGGTTTGTTTGCCCAGACACCCTTAAAGCCAGGAATCCGGCCAAAGTAAGTACCGTCTTCAATTTGCTCATAGTGAGCATGTTGCATCGCTTTGTCGATATACTCGTTGAACATGATCGTGTCCATGCTTTCTCGATAAGAAACCCATCCTGAGAACTCTCAGGTCAAGTATAGCATACGCCTAGGTTGTGCTGCAAACATTGCCTACTCTAACATCCTGCTCCTGTGGGATTTGCATGATCTAGTTATCTCGATCTCAAGAAACTCGATTTCTCCTGCCTGCGCCCGGCGCCGCGACCCTTCGACCCTGACCCGTTTGCTTTCGTATGCCGGACCGGGACTGGCTAGCTGCAAAAGTACGTGGTTTGCGCTTCCCCACGTTTCTCACGGTGCCAGACTGCCTTCCTGCTCCTGCCCTGCCTTTCGCTGCCTTGCCGGAATAGGGGCGTTCTGCCAGGCGAAAGTCTTCTGTCTGCCATGCCGGCATACGCCCTGTAGTACTGACGGTGGAGCGCTCTTGCCGTGGCCCTCTCTTGTCGGATGCTGGCTGGCTATCATGTTTTGACGGGGTTTGTCTCTTGTGCGCCTGATCCGGTGAAACATGTACGCGGCCACGTGCCTGCCGCTGTTCGTCGTTCTGCTCGTGCTTTTGCGCCACCACAGACTCTGGCAGAGCGGTCGGTCGTGTCACTGTGGTTTCCTCGTCAAGAGCGAACTTCTGTAGCGAGACGGGCTGCCCTAAACCGCGCGTCATGCGCCGCCATTGGGGTATCTCGGATGGCGCCAGCAGGGTGATCGCCTTGCCCGGTCGGCCCATTCTGCCCGTGCGGCCAACGCGGTGTGTGAACAGCTCGCTCGATTCTGGAAGCTCATAATTGATGACCTGGTCGATGCCCGTGATGTCCAGCCCGCGCGCGGCGACGTTGGTGGCAAGCAGTGTCTGTACCTGCCCGAGGCGGAACGCGCTCAGCGCAGCTTCACGCGCATTCTGGCTTTTGTTGCCGTGCAATGTTCCCACCGTAAACCCGAGCTTGCTGAGATGTTTCCCTAACTTCTCGACGCCGTGCTTCGTCCGGCCAAAGATCAGGCTGCTTTCTCCCTGCGTAGCATGCAGGAGCGTACAGAGCGCCGCCATTTTCTGGTCCTGCGGAACCTGGTACGCGATCTGTTCGACGGCGCTTTGCACATCATCGGCTCGTGTAATACTCACTTTGACCGGGTTGTCGAGGAATTTTTGCTGGAGCTTCGCAACCCAGTCCGGAATGGTCGCGGAAAAGAGCGCTGTTTGTCGCGTATCTGGCGTGGTTGCCAGGATCTCCTCGATGGCCGGCGCGAAGCCGCTGTCCAGCATCTGGTCTGCCTCGTCCAGCACGCACATGCGTACGTCGCTCAGCACCAGGGTGCCTCGATCAAGATGGTCCTTCACCCGTCCAGGTGTGCCCACGACAATTTGCGCGCCATAGCGCAGCGCGCCCATCTGGCCACCATAGGGGCGGCCACCTACGAGCAGCGCCATCGAAAGCCGCCGGCTGGCAGCCAGCGTACCCAGCACTGCGTATACCTGAATGGCCAGTTCGCGCGTTGGCACGAGTACCAGCGCCTGTACGACACGCGCGTTCCGAGCTAACCTTTCCACCAGGGGGATGCCATAGGCAAGCGTTTTGCCCGAGCCTGTGGCTGATTGCCCCACCAGGTCATGCCCGGCCATCAGCACCGGAATTGCCTCGGCCTGAATAGGCGTTGGCTCAGTAATCTCCATCTCTGCCAGCACCGCGCGCGTCGCGGGTTGCAGCGAGAAGTCGTTAAATGATGACATGCTAAAAAAATCCTTTCGGCCAATGCGCCCTCTGCGAGCGCGGTATATCTCGCCTCTCGGCACTGTGCCGGCGGCGAGTACCAGGAGCAGGCCGTAAGGATACGGAAGCAATGCTGCCATCTGATAGCTGATACGAACGTGCATGCAGGGAGAGAGTGGTCTAGAGAGGATTGCTCGGCGCTCTTTAGCGTCTTTACCGGGGAACAGGAGATGTTGGCAACCTGTTCCATACCATGCAAACAGTCATAACTGCTTCATTATACATGCCTGGGAGCCACTTGTCAAATAGAGAAGCAGGCTGTTTTAGTTTTGCAGAGCAGTAGTGCATTCTGGTGCTTCATCTATTGCTGCCTCCTCCTTGTCACCCTGAGCGCAGCGAAGGGTCTACCTCGATGGACAGAGAGATGCTTCGCTGCGCTCAGCATGACAGGGGAGTGTATGAAAAAGTTGTGGGCCAGAAACTGTCAAGTGGTCTGGGTCGGCCTCCGTTTCGCCTGGCTCGGCAGTGTATGGAAAAGTTGTGAGTCAATAACTGTCAAGCCAGAGTAGGGGCCGGTTTACCGCGCCCACCGCCGATTGATCGGCCAGTCTGTTGCTCACGACACCAACGGCCAGGATTGCCATCTTGAAGTGCGGAATGCCCTCTGGTATCCTGTTGCCATGACTCACCAGCCCCAGGCCGGGTGGGAAGTACTGCCACTTCGGCAGGGTGGCAATCTCACCTATTTTCAAAACATTCACGTTCCTATCTCTCATTAACTCCCAGTTTGTTTCACACTCCTTTCTCCAGTTTATCTTCTAGCTAAATCCTTCCGCAAGCCGCTGTAGCGAGAATCCAGAGCACTGGACTCAGGGCAAATTGTAGAGGGGGTAGTCATTGGCGAGCCGGACGGAGGGGGTTGAAGGATTGGCCAGATAGAGGGCAGAAGTCAACAGACTGGCCGATAATGCACATTAACAAATAAATGCGGACAGCTTTGTAGGGGCGGGAGTGGTGTGGACGGGTGGTGGGGGCGCTTGCGCCGCCCTGGGAGGTGTCCGCATGAATTCTTCAATCAGCATTATCGGCGCTGGGCGCGATAAACCGGCCCCTACTTTGGCTTGGCATGTGTTTTTTCATACACCCATGACAGGTAATTATGCACACCGAAAGGGCCAGCAGTAGCGCACCGGTCTCGTGGAGGAGAGAAGCCACTCGAACAACGGCGCGCTCGCGCTGGCCCTTCACAGGGGGCCGTAGTATTTCTTATTATCCCAATCCTTCGAGCAGCATATCGCCCTCTTCGGGTGAGATGCGACCCTCGGCGATCATGCGCAGGATGGCCTCGCGTTCCTGTTCCAGGTTGGGTTCCTCAGTATCTCCAGCCGCAGTTGTATTCGAGGGTTGGCCCTGAGCCGCGGGCTCTTGTGACACGCTCTGGGCCGTCGATGGTGCCTGTCCATATGCGGGTGGTGCCGGAGGCACCGGGGGCATAGGAGAACCGGGTGGTACCGGTGATACCGAGCCCACAGGAGGCACCGGTGGCCTTGGCGGACGCGGCGGTGTCGGGACACGCAGGTTCCGGATGGAGCGTTCTACGGCATCCAGCGCGCCGGCGATGCCTTCGTTGGCCGCGCGCGTGGCCTGCTCTTTGAGGCGCTCGAGGCGCTCCGGGTCGAGCTGCCACTCGCGGTCGTTGAAGCGCACGCGCATACGGGCTGCCTGCTCGTGGGATTTACGCGCGCGCTCCTCAGCCTTGCGTGCCTGTTCCTCGGCTTTGCGCTGGGCGCGGCGGATCTGCTCCTCCATTTTGCCGGTAAACTGGTTGGCCCACTCTGATCCCTTTTGCCAGCCGGCATCCTTGAAAGCGCCGGTGATCTCGCGGCTGAGTTCCTGGCCCAGTTTGCTCATTTCGCGGCCCAGTTCCGCCATGTCGCGCTCAAATTCGCCTTGCCAGTTGCCCCAATTGCCCTGGCTGCCGCGGCCACCGAAGCTGCTGCTGCTGCCTGGCTGACCGCCCCCACGCAGGCTGAGGTCACCGCCGACGTAGAGTTCTAGTTGGGCCGCGCCGCTGCCGTAGACCAGGTTGACCTGGTTGCCGCTTCCGCCGGAGGCCGCCGATACGCCGGAGACGTCGCCGCCGACATAGGCGTGCAGAGCCAGGTCGGATGGCGTGGGCAGGCGTACGACCGCATCGCCTCCGACGCGCAGGCGCGTCGTGCTTCCGGCCGGGAAGGTGGCCTCGAGCAGCAGGTCTCCGCCGATATTTCCGGCATCAATCGCCCCTTGCAGCCCTTTCAAGCTGGCATCTCCACCGATATTGCCCACATGCGCATACTCGCCAATGTTGTTGAAGCTGGCATCGCTGCCGATGTTGCCAACCTCCACTCCGCCGGGCGCATCGCGCAAGACGCAATCGCCGCCCACGCTGCCAATGTGTATGGAGGTCATACCCGTAACTGAGAGGTCGCTGCCAACATTGCCTATGGTGCATTCACCGCGCCCACTGCCGCTGATCGAGCAGTCGCCGCCGGCGTTGCCACAGTTCAGCGTCTCTACGACTCCTGACGCGCTAAAATCGCCGCCGACCGTGCCGATCACCGCGCTTTCGGGATTTTGGAGAGACACATCACCTTCGACATGCTCGATCTCGACAAGAGCCACGTTGCTGATAGATGCATCACCTTCAATCACTTCGCGTGCGCGCAGCGTCGTAGCATCGCGTACCACCAGGTCGCCAGCGATGTTTGAAACGGTAACGGCCTCGACATCCACCTCCTGGCCTATGCGTTCCAGCAGCACATCGCCGGCCACATTACGGAGTTCAACACGGCGTACCTGCTTGATGGCAACGTCCCCGTCGACATTGTTCGCATGGACCTCGGTATCATATGGAACTTGCAGGATAAGGTCATCTTCACAGCCACGTATTATGATAGTGTTGCCTTCTTGATGAACCTCATTGAGATCTTCAGTTGTGAGATTGATTGATCCCGCATCCCAGGGAGTGATACTAAGATCGCCGCTCACGTTTTCAATCAGTATACGTGGTTCTGCATTCACCAGAAATGTTTGTTGCATGATCTTCTCCTTCGCTTAACGTTCAATAAAAATCTCTAGCCGTTTCCCTTCTTCCAGGTCCTGTAAGTCTAACAGGCGACCCGTCGAACCTCGTTCGATGGTGTCGATAAGATGTCGGATAGTGGCCTGGTTCAACTGTGGCATCAGGTGGGAGAGCAGGCGCAGGCTTGTGCCCACCAGGGGAGTCGGCAGCGTGGCGGTCATCTTGATCTTTTGCTGGCGGGTCGCTGCGTCGCTCTCGTCGGTCAGCCAGATCCGGATAGTGCGATTCTGGACACGCGCGGCTCGTTCGACCTGCTGTACCTGTTCGATGACCAGCGCATCGAGCAGCCGGGCTGCTTCGGATGCTGAGATCTGTCCTTCCTCGATCAGGGATAGGATGCGGTTGCGCTCATCGATTGACGGGGCCATCAACTTATCCCTTGAGCTGGCGCAGGGCATCTTCGATGCTGATCTCTTTGGCGGCCAGCCGGTCAAGGATCAGGCGGCGATCAACGCGGCCATTGGATTCGGGCGTACCACCCAGCGCCGTAACGATTTCGTCCAGGCGGCTGCGCGCGGTATTGTAGGCGATATCCAGGTCGGCGGCCAGCTTCTGGATATTGCCCCGGTTCTTCACCAGCAACTCGACGAAGTCAAGCTGCTCGCGCGAGAGCCGACCGATCCACCCCAGGCTGAACTGGCCTTCGATGACGATGCCGCTCTGCGGGCTTTCCAGCCGGGTAACGATCAATTCACTCCCACTCACCGGGTCTCTGGTGATAAGTGGATGCATATTGTGCGACTCCTTCAATACTTTTTACTTTCAGTTTGGTGATATTTACTAATCACATGGAAATATTAGCATGTGGAATTGAATATGTCAAGTGTTATGGCAATAAAAATCACTGATCTGGTGAAAATTCGCAATGATCCTATGAGAAATGTTATAATCGTCAAAATGTGGTACGATACAGGTGAATTGACTTAGAGGAGGTTATTGCTAGCGATGAAAGCTGTAAAAGCCCATGTCGGGCGTTGTGATAGATGTGGAGAGCCGGCCGTTTATGCCCAGTTGCTCTCCGGCGGCCGCACATTTCGCTTCTGCGAGCAGCACGTTCCGCTGCTGATCAAAAAGCAGGCCGAGGCTGCCGAAGCCGCTAATAAGGAAAAAAAGTAGGGGACTCGTTCCAGGGCGACCGCGAGGGTCGCCCTGGCTCTGCCGGCCATATCCCCTTCACTTGGCTCTGCCACTCAGCTATCGAGGCTGCATATAAACACGCCAAAATATGCGTTCGCAAGAGACGGGTCGGTTGGGTTGACGGTCTTATTCAAAGGCGTGACCACCAGTACATCTCGCCCCTGTTGCGCGGGGAAACGCGCCACCTGGTACTTCACTAACTGCACATCAAACACCTGTAATACGAGTGGGTAGGGGTCGTTGTGCTTTACCATGACCACAAAGCTGGGTCGATCGGCGGAAAGCACGGCGTCGGTATAAGCCGGAATGCGATTGAGCGTCGCGTTATTGCGGATGATCGTCATGGGGTCGGTTGCGATGATGCTCCCATGCGTTTTGAAATCGATGGGGAAGGCCAACCAGTTACTTGCCCAGGCGTAGCGGATATTCTTTTGCTGCATATACGAGATGATGGCATCGTTGTTGACCGGCGGAAAGGTGCAATACGGCGATTGGAAGGTGCTGCCAGAGTCGGTCACGCCGTAAAGCCCAACCTGAAAGAGCGCCGAGAGCAGCAGGAAGCTAATCATCAGTCCCAGTACGGCCGGATAAATCTGCTGTACAAGTCCAGGCCCGTTGCGCGGAGCGGTAGCGGATGAATCGGGGCGACGAGGGCCAGGGCGACCGGATCCAGGGCGACCAGGGCGACCGCGAGGGTCGCCCGTACAATATACGAAGGCGACCCTCGCGGTCGCCCTGGTTTTGCCTGGTCGCCCCGGCTCCATTCGCCCTCGCGGTCGCCCTGGTTTGGTGCCCGGTCGCCCTGGTTTGGTGCCCGGTCGCCCTGGATCCTTTGTTGGTCCGGCATCTTCACACCATGGAATGCTCCTTCCAGCATAATAAGCGTGGTGAAGAAGGTGGCGTAGAAGAAGGGGAGAACGAGCATCAGGGGCGTGGCGTAGCGGCCGGCGAGGTCGTACTGGCAATTCCACAGACCGATGGCGGCGGTGGAGGTGCCGCAGAAGATCATGGTGACGGCCAGGGAGAAGAGCAGCGGCAGGCCGGCGAGCTGGCGCGCCCGCGACAGCAGGGGCCTGTAGGGCGCCAGCACGGTGCGCTGCAAGGTTGAACGCCGCACGAACGAGAGCGAGACCAGGGCGACGGTTGTGACGATGCTGAGCACGCCGAGTACGAGCATAGGCAGATACAGCAGGCGGTCGAGCGCGCTCGTGCTGGGAAGAGCGCCGCCGACGATGCGCGGGTCGACACAGGTGGTGTAGAGTTTCGCCAGGCCGAAGACAATCGAGAGCCGCGTGGGATACTGCGTCGTGATTTCGGGCCGCAGCGAAGAGTTGATCTGGAACAGGTAGGTGAAGTTTTGCCACTGGTTCGCGGCTCCCCACACAATCGCGGGTGCCATACCGGCGACGCAGGCCGGCAGTGCAGCGATGGCAGGCATAAGCACCTGCCTTGCCAGACGCCGTATCCGACGTTCACGTGCCTGCCGGAAGACCCTGAAGGCGTCCCAGAGCAGCCACAGGGCAACGGCCAGCAGCGCGTAGCTGGTAAGCGGGTTGACCCAGAAGCCTAGCCCGGCCAGGAAGCCGATACCTGCCCAGCGCCACGCCAGTTCGCGCCTGGATGCGCCTGCTTTGCGCCGGTTCGTCAGCCGCAGCGCCGAAAGCAGCAGGAGCAGCATCAGGATAAACGATTCGATATAGCCGCCAAGCATGCGCATCTCCATAACGGTATCGTAGAGCGGCGGCATAGCTGCTATCAGCGCGGCAATGTTCATAAACCACTGCTTCGCGTGCAGTGGCAGTTTCGCGGTATCGGCGAGTTCGCCGGCGAGTCTCCAGGTGAGCCAGACGACGAAGAGCGTGAGCAGAATGGGCTCGGCCCGCAGCGTCCAGACGGAAGAGCCGGCTATGGCGAAGATGAGCGCCATGATATAGGCTTCCAGGCTGCCCATATAGGGCTGGTGGTAGAAATAAATGGGGAATTGCCCATGGAGAATATTCTGCGCCTGTATGCCGACGAGCGCCTCGTCGCCGTCAATGAAGCCCTGGGTGTGAATAGTCAGCCACATGCGCAGCACGACCGAGATGGCCAGGCAGAGCAGGAGCGGCTTGATGGAGGGCTTTGAGATGAAGTCGTCTTTCCGGTTTGCGCGCCGGCTTATGAGCCTGGATACTTCTTGCTGTGATGAAGCAAGCACAGGTAGTTCGCCTGCGAAGCGACCGGCAGTATTGGGTGTTGGTACGACGGGTTCCTGGATGCTCATACTCAATTCAACGAAGTGGAGCGCGGCTTCCCGGTATTGACGGAGCTAGTAGGAAATTCAGGCTAGAGGAAGCTGGATGTTGAACGTCGAGCCTGCGCCGGGAATGCCGCTGCTTTCGACCCAGATGTTGCCGTTCATGGCCTCGATCAGGCGGCGCGAGATGTAGAGGCCCAGACCGGAGCCACGCGCTGAGCTGTTGAGGTCGCGTTCCAGGCGGCTGAAGCGCTGGAAGATCTGCGCCCGCGCTTCTGGCGGGATGCCAGGCCCTTTGTCCGAGATGCTGATGATAGCGCTTGAGCGATCGGGCGCCAGGCGCGCGGTAGGTGATGGGCGTTCCTGGCGGCGAATATTTGAGCGCGTTGCTGCTCAGATTGAGCAGTACCTGGCGCAGGCGCCCGGCATCCGCTCTGATGTACAGTTGATCGGGAACGAATGTCTGAATTGTGCGCTGGTCTTGAGTCACCTGCGGCTCGATAAGCGTGATGACATCGGAGATCACTTCCTGAACCGGGACGCGCTGCAGGTGCGCCGGGCGAATACCGGCCTCGATTTCCAGGCGGCTCGCGTCCATCACGTTGCTGAGGAGCAGCACAAGCTCATCGCATCCCCGCCGCGCTTTTTGCAGAAACTCTTGCTGTTGTGCCCGCGGCAGATCTGAGCCGAATTGCGCCAGGAGTTCGAGGTAGCCCTGCACAGCCGTCAGGGGCGTACGCAATTCGTGCGAGGCTGTTACTATGAACTGGTCTTTGAGCTGGTCGAGTTTCTGAAGCTGGTAGTGTGTCTCGCGCAGTTGCTGGTAGAGGCGCGCATTGGTAAAGGCGATGGCCGCCTGTTCCGCGAAATCCTGTGCGTGCTGCCGGTCCGACGGGGTGAACGAGCGCCGTTGGCCCGGTGCCTGCCGGGCAGCCCGGGCAAGCACGAGCAGCGCGACCGCTGCATTGCCAGAGATGAGCGGGGCGAGGATGGCTGTCCGTACATCGCGTCTGGCAAGAGCTGCGCGCAGTGTCAGGCGTCGATTCCCGCGCAAACCGCCCGACAGCGCACGCGATGGGGCGGTATCCGACCGGCGCTGCACCGTGGGGGCGGAGACTACCGGCAGTGGCCCGCTGACGGTCGGGAAGTATCCGCTCGACTCCTTTGGATCTATCTCGATCAGGATGGGCTGCAGCGCGCTCAGCGCGCGGGCCTCTCGCTCATAGCTCGCGATAGGAGGCCACGCCGGTGCGGGTCTGCCTGCTTGCCGCTCGTCGATATACGAGGTGATGGCCTGCAACTGAACTCTGTCGATACTTCCGCCGGGCATATATAAAATGGTGTAGTCGGCTTGCAGCGCCCTGGCGCCTTCCACGCAGATCATCCGGTATATTTCGTCCCCGACGCCCGCCTCCGACATGACGGCTATATTCAGACGCGCCGCGACAGCCGTCAAAGCCTGCGCGAAGAGTTCTTGCTCTTGCGCTTCTTCGTAGAGATGCGCGTGTTCGATGGCTTTGGCAACCTGTTCCGCGAAGGAGGAGGCAAGATACGCCTGGCGTGGATTGAAGCGCGTCATGCTGCGGCTGGAAAATCCCAGGCTGCCTTGAATTTTCCCCTGGTGAGCGAGCGGGATGAACAGGCTGAAGAGCAGGTGCTGGTCTCTATGCCACCTGGATACCTCTTCAGGCATCTCGACGACCTGCTCAGTCCAGAGAATCTCGACCGGCCTCCCTTGCAGGATTGTGTACGACGGCAATTTTTCCCCCTGCAATTGCCATGAAGCAAGTTCGGGTGCGTTGATGTGCGCGGCGCGAATAAGCAGGCTGGATTGCGCATCTACCGGTTGCTCATAGTCTTCCATCAGCACAAGCGTGGCGGCGTCGAAGCCGAGTTCTGTCGTGGCGATGGTGACAACGTGGGTGAGCAGTCTATCGAGGCGCAATTCTTCCGAGAGGCTGGCGGTCAGCCAGCGCAGCAGGTCGGCCTCGGCTCGCAGATCATCACGTTCTTTCAGCAGGAGAGCGTTTTCGTTGTTCGAGATTAGCCAGCGCAGCACAACCAGGACACCGGTCATTGCAAATACCACCGTGGAAAAGACGTCATCGGTGTGAGTGACATCGCTGTAGAGGAACAGGCCCAGCAGCAGGAACAACGGAACATATGTCGCGCTGATTTGAAGGCTCAAGAGCCGCCGGCGTGAACTGCGAGTTCCATTCGGCACCGGAGAATCCGCGCTCCTGATCTCCGGCTGCGAGTAGAGATGGTCGCGAAAGGTACTGCGGGCGATGCTGGCGTACTGGTAGAGACCAGAGAGGCCGATGAGCAGGAAGCCAATGAACCAGAAGGTATCGACGTACCAGGTGCCGGTGCTGTAGGTGTTATGGGGGATATCGATGGCATAGATCGTGTCGGCCCAGATTTGGGATGCGATGCCAATGGCGCAGAGTGCGAGCGATGGATGGAGCTGAGGCTCGATGCGCTGGTACAGCACGAAAACGATGGCGAGGATTAGCAAGATATCCCAGAATGGATAGGACGCGGAGAGATACATTTGCCAGGGACCGCTGACCGTTGCAAAAATATATTTGATGCTAAAATACCAGCTAAACTCAAGGATGCACAGCGTTGTGATCGCGGCATCCAGTCCAATGCGGATACGCGATTGCCGCGCATTGATCGCGGCGGGCATGAGTAATAGTCCGGCGAATATGAAAAGATAGGTGAGGGTGAAGAAGACATCAGCCGGGGAGGGTACCGGATTTTTCATGACGTAGTCTTCTAAATAAGTGTAGATCGCGCCGCCTATGGCATTGGAGAACAACCCCAGGCCGATCAAGAGCCAGGAGAGCTGATGGCGTGCTTCCAGGCGAACCGGGCCGCGCCGCGCCCGGTAGGCGACCTGGAAGCACCATATAGCCCCTAAGCTGGAGCTAAGCGCATACATTGTGTTGGCGAAAAAGGCCAGCAGGGATGTCTTGCCAACGGGGACACGACTACCGAGCGCGAGTACCATCCAGAGCAGACTGAACGTAACAAGGAAAATAGTGCCGGCCGTGGCAAGGTATGTGCCTTTGCTCAGCTTTCGTAGATACGCCTGTGAAAGCGTAGTGGAGATGGTCGTCTTGACCTGCGGCATTGGCCCGTCAACCGTCATGATGCTCCCCAACTGGCAGTGGCCTGGCATGCATGGTTCTAAGATCGCTTTGTGTAGTATCATTGCTAGTATACTCGAAGCTTTGCTATTTGTCACTTTCATTTGTAAAGGAGTTACAGTCATGCAGCCGGTGATGATTACGGCAGCTATGGTGGGGGCGGAAGTTACGAGAGAGCAGCAACCCCACCTGCCGATAACCCCTATAGAGATAATTTCGGCGGCAGTCGAGTGTTATGAAGCGGGAGCCGCGATCATCCACATCCACGTGCGCGACGCCGCCGGCAGCGCTACTCAGGATGCCGGGCTGTTCCGCGAGGTCGTCGAAGGCATTCGCGCGCGCTGTGAAGTGATTACGCAGGTCTCGACAGGCGGAGCCGTCTGGATGAGCGCGGAGGAGCGCTTGCAGAGCATCGAGTGCCGGCCGGATATGGCGACGCTCACGACGGGGACGGTCAACTTTGGTGATAGCGTTTTTAAGAACGACCGGGGGCTGGTCGAAACGTTCGCCCGCCGCCTGCGCGAGTATAGCATTGTGCCTGAGATCGAGATTTTCGACGTGGGGATGCTGGACGAGGCCATGCGCCTGCGCGGCATGGGCCTGATAAGCGAGCCTATCCATTTCGATTTCGTGATGGGCGTTCCCGGCGGCCTGGGCGCCGAACCAGCACATCTCGTCCACATGGTGCGCAGCCTGCCGCCGGGCAGCACGTGGAGCGTGGCCGGAATGGGACGGCACCAGCTCACCCTGGGGACAATAGCGCTGGCAATGGGCGGAAACGTGCGCGTTGGCTTCGAAGACAATATTTATTACCGCAAAGGACAACTGGCGACCAGCAACGCGGAACTGGTGGCACGCATCGCGCGCGTCGCGCGCGAGCTCGACCGCCCCGTCGCCACCCCCGCCCAGGCCAGGGAGATATTGCAACTGGACCGTTACAAAGGATCGTAGAGAGGCGAATGCATCGCATCCGTACGTTGGCAATAATGTCACGGCAGCGTCAATAGTTCCGGCGCGCCATCGGTGATGGCGAGGGTATGCTCGAACTGAGCCGAGCGCTTACCGTCGGCGGTGGCGACCGTCCAGCGGTCGGGGAGCACCTTCGCGGCGTGGCCGCCGGCGTTAATCATCGGCTCGACGGTGAAGATCATGCCGCGCTGCAGGCGCAGCCCCGTGTGGGGACGGCCAAAGTGCGGCACCTGCGGGTCCTCGTGCAGTGAATGGCCGACGCCGTGACCCACGAACTCGCGCACGGTGGAGAAGCCGTTGGCCTCGGCATAGCTCTGGATGGCCGCGCCAATGTCGCCCAGGCGGTTGTTCGGACGCGCCTGCTCAATGCCCAGCTCCATGCAGCGCTGCGCCACCTCCATCAGGCGCTTTGACTCCTCGTCCAGCTCTCCGACGGCAAAGGTGACGCAGGAATCGCCCACCCAGCCCTTGTAGAGCACGCCGATGTCGATGCCGATAATATCTCCGTCGCGCAAAATCTGTTTTGGACTGGGGATTCCATGGCAGATGACATCGTTTACCGCCACGCAGATCGTGGCGGGAAAAGGCGGAACGGCCGGCATCCCATTATAGGCGGGACGCGCGCCGTAGCCTTTATAAATCGGCTTCGCACCCCTGCCGCGGATGTAATCCTCGGCGATTTTATCGAGTTCCGCCGTAGAGACCCCTGGCTTGACGTGCGGACGCAGTTCCTCATATGTCTGCGCAACGAGCCGGCCGGCTTCACGTAATTGCGCTATTTCATTGCGTGATTTAAGCATAACAGCCATAATAGTATCCTTTATGCACTCCCTGGAATTCCGGTTATACGTGAATCGCCCTCAGTTGGCTCTTCCCAGGCCAATAAATCGCCGGTGGTGACATGGAAGTAGCGATTGAAATAGTCGAGAAGGTGATCAATCGTATTGTAGTCGATACGCTGGCTGCGGCCAGTATTGAGCGAGGCCAGCACGCTCAAGGAGACGCCACTCTCCTCCGAGAGACGGCGCAGGCTCAGTGGTGGCGCACCCTGCGTGGCCCGCTCTACATTGGCCCTGGCGAGCAGCAGGCGCAGCCGGCAAGAAATGGTCACGATCATTACTCCTCTAGAATAATTGCTTACATGCCTACTATAGCAAATTTGTTATGGGATGTCAATACAATGTTCTGATAAATCGGAACAAATCATTACTTTTCCGCAATACCATGCAGGATCGCATCGACAATGCGTTCGGGCCAATCGGCGGGGGTTGGAGAGATCAGGCTGGTGAATAACATGCGGGCGATGAGCGGTCCCGCGAAGAGGTCTACCAGCATGACCGGATCGATATCCGGTTGTAGCTCACCGCGCTGCTTCGCATGGTCGATCATACGGGTAAATTGTTGGAGACGAGGCATAAACAGGCGGTTGGCGAATGCCTGGAAGATTTCCGGGTTAGTTTTCAATATGCCAACCATATTGAAACCGAGGCTCTGAAAGATCGAAGTGCCTTCCAGTTGCCAGGCATTGCGGAACATGGTGACCAGGTCGTTGCGCAGGTTGCCTGTATCAATGACGGGCGTTTCGGCGTGCAGGCCCCCGATAGCCTCGATCACCAGTTCGGATTTGGAGGGCCAGCGCCGGTAGATCGTCGTTTTGCCTACCCCGGCGCGCTCCGCTACGCCCTCGATGCTCATAGCCTCGTAGCCTTCCGTAGCGAGCAATTCGAGCGTGGCTTTCAGGATCGCCTGGTGAGACCGGTCACTGCGCGGCCGGCCGGCCTTCTTTACCTGCGTGGTCATTGAATGAGCGTTTCCTCCTTCTCGTTTTTCATTGTAGTGGGGCCGGCCGGTTCCGTCAAGTCGCCCGCCCGGGCAGCTTGGCGCTTCGATGGTAGAAAGATCATGGCAACTAGCGCGCCACACAGCGATATCCCGGCAGCTATTAGCGCCGTAAAGATCATGCCGTTGATAAAAGCGCTCTTCGCAGCGTTCGCAATCGCCTGCCCTGGCGCGCCTCCGGTATGGGAGGCGACGACGGACGCGCCGCCAATCGAATCATGTACCAGGGTCTTGATCGATGCCGGCAAGGACGCGAGAATACCCGAGCGATCTATGGCGGCGTGGTAGCCGGCCGCCAGGACGCTGCCGAGAATGGCCACGCCCAGCGCGTTCCCTATCTCCTGCGAGCTATCGTTGACAGCAGAGCCGACGCCTGCCTTGCCTAATGGTAGCGCGCTCATGATGGCGTTAGTCGCCGGAACCATTGCCATGCCCATGCCGGTGCTGAGCACAATCAGCGTTAACGCGACCTGGCCATAGCCGCTGCCGGCATTCAGGAAGGCAAACAGCGCGATGCCGCAGGCTACCAGGGCAAGACCGGTAGAGACAATCATCCTCACTCCCACTCTGCGAGAAATCTGGGGACTGAGCCCCGCAGAGGCGAGAAATCCGAGCACCAGGGGAATGAAGCGAATGCCGGCTTCGAGCGGCGTATAGCCGAGGACGAATTGCAGGTACTGCGTCAGGAAAAACATCGTTCCCGCCAATGCGAACGAAGTCAGCGTCAGGGCCATGCTGGCCGCCGAGAAACGCGGATTTGCAAAGACCGATAAATCGAGCATGGGCGCGCGCGAACGCAGTTCCCACAAGACGAACGCGAGCAGTAAGACCAGGGCGGCAATGAACGCCACGATGATTTTTGGGTCGCCGATGCCGTATGTAGGGGCCTCGATGATGCCATAGAGCAAGGCCATCAAGCCGGTAATTGAAAGCAGCGCGCCGGCAAGGTCGAGCCGTGAAGCCTGCGGGTCTTTCGATTCGGGCACCAGCCAGAGACTCACCAGCAGTGTGAGGACAATGACAGGCACATTTATCAGAAAAATTACACCCCAGGAGAAATGCTCGAGCAGCCAGCCGCCCAGCAAGGGACCGACGACGATGCCGATGCCGCCTACGCCGGTCAAAACCCCGATGGCCGTTTCCCGCTGGCCGTCGGCGAATAAGTTTGCCGTGATAGAGAGCGTTGAAGGCATAATCAAAGCGCCGCCCAGTCCCATGAGCGCGCGCGCCGCAATCAAGACGTTGGCGGAACCGGAAAAGGCCGACCAGAGCGAACCGGCCCCGAAAATGGTCATACCCAGCAGCAGCGCCCGTTTGCGCCCAAAGCGATCTCCCAGACTCCCCCCGGTCAACAGCGCTCCCGCATAGATGAGCGTGTACGCATCGACCATCCACTGGAGCTGGCTGGTGGAGGCTCCCAGATCGCGTACCAGCGTGGGCAGCGCGACATTGAGCACAGTGAGATCCAGGGAGATGACAAGGATACTCAAGCTGAGCGTAGCGAGGGCCAGCCAGCGACGAGTGTTGGTCAGGCGGGTAATATCTATGCGAAAGGTGTTCATGGCTGTTGCTCCTTCTATACCTTTCATATATTTGATACGATACGGCATCGTTTCTAAACCATTCAAAGTATACCAAGGAAAATAAGGAAACGCAATGGTATCGTATCGGAATATAGGCTGAGGCCTGGCGACCGCGAGGGTCGCCAGGCCTCACACAATGGTTTCCCCGACCTTGCAACGGCCCTGATCGAAATTCGAAAACTTCGAGGAACTCTTGACAGTTCATATGACTTCATGTTATACTAACTGACATGAAATCTAATTCCAAGTATCACTCGCCGCTACGCCAGGCTCAGATGGCGGCGACGCGAACACGGATCCTGGAGGCGTGCGCCTCGGTGATGGAAACCGGGGCCGATCTCACATACAGCAATGTGGCGGAAGCAGCAGGCGTCCAGCAACGGACGGTCTACCGGCACTTCCCGACCAAGGCCGACCTGGAAGCAGGGCTGTGGGATTGGATCATCGAGCACCTCACCCACGCTGACTTCCGAGCCAGGAACGAGGAGGAGCTGCTGGCGGCCATGCGCACCTCCTTCACTGGCTTCGACGAAGGTGCGCCGCTCATCCAGGCCATGCTGCACTCTCGCCAGGGGCTGGAGATCAGACTTCGCCAGCAGGACAGGCGGCGCGTGATGTTCGAAGCCTGCATCGAGGACGTCGTGCCGGAAGCGCCACCCCTGATCCGTACTCGCGCGGCGGCGGCTCTGCAAGTCCTGTACTCGGCGGCGGCCTGGGAGTTCCTCCGATCCTTTTGGGGGATGGACGCCACCCAGGCAGCCGACGCTATCGATCTTGCCATCCGAGCGCTGCTGGCGGGGCTGCGCGACGGGCGTATGGCAACAGGATCATTCACTATCGCGGTCTCAGTCTGGAGACCGCGACCAGAATTCTCGTACTCGTCCTCACCGCGAAGGGACGACAGAAGACCTCAAAGGAGAAAACCATGAGCGAAACAACAGCGACTACAACTGAGAGCAGCGTGACTACCCCACAGCAGCATGCCACCAGGATGGGCCCGGGCGAAGGAACGGCGTACTGGTTCTTCGGTGCTCTGGCGGTAATCAGGAGTCCGGAGGGCGCCCTGCCCATCATCATCGAGATGAGCGTCCCCCCAGGGGGGCACACTCCACTCCACGTACACACCAATCTGGACGACAATTTCTACCTGTTGTCGGGCCGAATGGCGGTTCGTTCCGGGGACGAGACCTTCGTTGCGCAGGCAGGCGACTACGTGTCACAGCCGGCCGGCGTGCCGCAGACCTTCTTCGCGCTCGACGAGAAGCCGGCCGTCCTGCTCCAGGCTCACGCCAACGAAGACTTCCTCAACTTCATCCGCCTGGCTGGCGTGCCGGCCACGAACCGCACCCAGCCACCCGACCAGCCACTCGACTTCGACGCATTGTTCAAAATGGCGGCGGATACCGGGCAGCCGGTGATCGGCCCTCCAATGACCGAGGCCGAGGCGGCCATGATCGTCTCCGCAGCAGAGCGTTGACTGATTAAAGCAGGAGAGTGATAGTTCGTAAAGGTGGAAAGGGAGAGAACTGCATTGTCGCCCCAGTTGATGAAGCCTGTGGCGACAATGTCTGCTATTAAAAGTAGTTCGATGAGATGCCACCGTCGACGACGAGCCAGGCGCCGGTTGTCCACGATGATTCGTCCGAGGCGAGGTATAAGGCCATGTAGATGATGTCGTCGATTGCTCCGAAACGACCGAGCGGGATGCGGTTGAGGCGCAGGTTGCGGGCCTCCTCGCTGGTCCAGAGAACGCGCAGCATTGGCGTCTCGATGGGACCCGGACAGATGGCATTGCAGCGAATACCGTGCGGACCATACTGGATGGCGAAGGATTTGGTGAGCGAGAGCATGCCGCCCTTCGAGGCGGTATAGGCGTCCTGCGGGACAGAACAGCCCATGAAGGCCACGAAGGATGCCACGTTGATGATCGAACCGCCCCGGCCCCGCCGTATCATGTGGGGAACCACGTGCTTGGTACAGAGGAAGGCGCTCTTCAGGTTCACGTCCATGATGCGATCCCAGGTAGCCTCGTCCAGGTCGGTGACGCCGCCGTCTTCGTCGGGCATGATGCCGGCGTTGTTGTACAGGACATCGACATGTCCGAAGGTGCTGATGCTTTCCGCCACCAGTCGTTTGACGTCGTCTTCGTTGGCGACGTCAGCTTTGACGAAAATGGCTTTTCCCCCGGCGTCCCGTATCTCCTGCGCGGTCTGCTCACCGGCATCGGCGGCGATGTCGGTCACGATCACGCAAGCCCCTTCGCGCGCGAAGAGTTCGGCGGCGGCCTGTCCCATGCCGCTCGCGGAACCGGTAATCAGCGCGACTTTGTCCTTGAGTCTCATTTGCTCGAATTACTCCTTTAGATAAATTGGTCCGTTATGAGTCAGAGATTTACTTTGACGATATCGAGGTACCAGTGCGGTATGCGTTTGCGCAGGAGCGGTTTGCTGCGTACGGCGTTGCCGGGGATGGATTCGCGAATATCGTAAGCGAGTTCGCCGGTCAGTGAGCCGGCCACTTCGCCTGGGGCATAGCGCAGGGTAGATGTCGAGCGGCGGCCCGTGCGCTGCTCGCGCGTGTCGATGGTCATCATGGTCAGCGCTGGTGAAGCGGGATAGTCAACGTCTGGTTCCGCGTCGGCGATGACTTCGTTCCAGGGATAGCGGGGGCATGACGGCGAGAAGATGCCGCTGTAGCCGTTGGCTCGCAGGCCGTTGACGCTGCCGCTCCAGTTGGCTACCGCCAGGTAAACCTCGTGTTCGTCGGCACGCACGCGCCACAAGATATAGTGATACGGGTCGTACTCCTCCGGCTGCATCGGCACAGCAAAGCGGATGGCCGAGGGTGGCATGCCGGCCGGTTCGGGAAAGTTCAGGTAGGCCGGGGCGCACACCAGGTCTGCGCCCTTACCCGCGAGTACGCGCAGCGTCTCAGGATACAGCACATCGTAGCCGGTAGCCAGGCCGATGCGGCCGGCAGGCGTATCGAAGGTGGGCAGGCCAAGGTTGCCGGGGCTGGCCCAGCGCCGGTCACTGCCGGTGAGGTGCAGCTTGCGATACTTGCCATAGACGCCTTCGGGGTCGATAAGTAGGACGCTGTTATAAAATACGCCCGTCGCCGCCTCATTATCGTAGGCTCGTTCCGCCACGCCCACGACGAGGGTCAGTTGAAATTCGGCGGCCAGCGCGATCAACGCCTCTGTCGCGGGCCCTGGAACCTCGATGGCGCCTGCCCGTATCGCGGCGACGGCTTCAGCGGATTCGTCGTCGTCCGGAAACGGCCCCGGCAGCATCAGCTCGGGCAGCACCAGGACATCGGGCAGTGTGGGCGCGTGATCGCGCAGCGTGGCGCGCAACATCTCGCTCAGCAACTCGACAGGCGTGCCGGCGGAATGTGCCGATGGGGTAGTGGGTCGCAGGTGAAGCTGCTGAAGTTCTTGCAGGTCGGTCTGGATGATGCCGACGCATGAGAGTTGGCCGGGAGGTAGTTCTCCCAGGTCGTACAGGCTATGATATTTGAGGGGCTCCCAGAGGTAGGTGTTTTGCGCGAGCGTGATATACTCGGCCGGGCAGCGATCCTCGATACGATTGCCGACCGGCGCCAGGCGGGCCTCGCCGCTGCTGTCCTGGAGGACTGGTCCCCAGCGTTTGTCGCGGCTGCGCCGCAGATCAACATCGCCGTAGACGATGCCTTCGCCGGCATCGAGGTAGGCTTGAACAGCGCCGTCGGGGTCGATGATGCAGCTCCCGCCGCTGAACTGCACGCCGCGTTCGATGCCGTAGCGGTCGGCGGCGATGAAGTAGCAGCCGTTCTCGAAGGCGCGCGCCATCCACCAGCTATTCGGGCATTTTTCGTCGAGCCAGTTGGTGGGAAAGAGCAAGACGTCGGCGCCGCGTAGGGCCAGCAGGCGTGTTGCCTCGAAGAACGAGGCATCCTGGCAGATTACTCCTCCGAGGCGGCCAAGCGGCGTGTCCCAGACCGGGAAGCCCAGGTCGCCATCGCGCGCCCAGCGCGGCTCTGAGATGAACGAATGTACCTTGCGGTAGACTCCCATCAGCCCGGCGGGACCGATAAGCGCCAGGCTGTTGTAGTAGACGTTGGTGGCGGGGTCAACTTCGGGCAGACTGGTGGCGATGTAGCAATCGTAGCGGGCGGCGAGTTGTGAAAAACGGTCGATGGTAGGGCCGGGCAGCGCTTCAACAAAAGGGGCGATTTCTTCGCGAGAAAGCCAGCAATAGCCGGTGGTAGCCATCTCAGGGTGAACGATGAGCCGCGCGCCATGTTGGGCGGCCTCTTCGGTCAGGCGCAGCAGGTCGCCGACGTTGCGCTCTTTCTCGCCCAGCACCGGTTCGTACTGGATTGCAGCGACCCGGTACTGCATGAAAGAGGCTTGCGCCGCCGGTGCATTCATGGTTTTTCCACCTCGTTGTCGATTGGATGACATTCGGGCGATCTATTGGTTCAGCTTGAGGCTGGATTAACCATACCACCGGCGGAGATGGGCGTCAATGGCTAAAGTAACGATAATCGTCTATGCGGCATAGCTACTTTACCCATCGATCTTGAGGTTAGGGCGAAGCTCATGCTCGCTTTTGTGATCATGTCACCAGCACTAACTCGTCCCAGTGCGTTGTATAACGGCCGGAGAGCATGGATTGCCGCATCTTCCAATTGCGCGCGATCCCCTGCACAGCGAAGAAGAGCGTATCTCGCCCATAGATGCGATTAAGGGCATCCACGATGTACATGAAGCGGCCTTGCCGCTCGTGTTCAGTGAGCGACACTTCCCCAAAGAGGTCAGGTTGCACCACTGGCATCGGTGTGATCTTACTCAGTTCAATGCCTGCCTTTTTATAGCTGTATCCCTCCTTGTAGATGGCATGCAAGGCCTTGAGCGCATATCTGAACAGTTCAGGCGTAAAGGCCGTCGGATGTGGCAGATCGATGGTAAAGGAGTTGGAGTACTGCGGCGCATCCTCGCGGAAGGCATTCGTGCGCAGAAAGACGGTAATACGTGCAGCCAGCGAGTCCTGCTCGCGCAATTTCTCCGCGGCGCGTGCTGTATAGGTGCTGACAGCTTCTCTCATCTCTTCCTCATTTATGATCTCTTTCCCAAAGGACTTCGAACAGATGATTTGTTGTTTGGGCGGCCGCTTGATCTCCAGTGGGATGCACGAGGTACCTCGCAGCTCCATCTGGATTCTAGCTCCCACGACTGTGAGATACTTGCGGATCCAGCGCTCATCAGCGTCACGCAAGTCTTTGGCGGTATCCACGCCATAGTTGCTCAGGAAGCGCGCGTACTTCGGCCCTATTCCCCAGGCATCCTCTATCGATACCTGGCTGAGCGCTTCATCCAACTGTTGGGGCGTCCAGGCGGTCAGGTCCAGCACATCCCCATACTGAGGGTTGCCTTTGATAAGTTCACAGCCTATTTTGGTCAGGCATTTGGTCGGAGCAAGAGCGACTCGTACCGGAATGCCGGTATATTGCAGGACATGATCCTTGATCGTACGGCCGAATTCAGTAAGATCATCAATCTCCAGGTACGAGAGGTCTAAGAAGGCCTCGTCGATGGAGTAGACCTCGAGCAGGGATGAAAACTCGGATAGGACCGCCATGATCCGCGCCGACATCTCTTGATAGAGAGAATAGTTGGAAGAGAACACCTGCACGTCGTGCTTGCGAATGATCTCCTGGTTCTTGAAAACCGGCTGCCCTCGCTTCAAGCCGAGCTTTTTGGCACGGCTATCGAGTGCCACGATGCAGCCGTCATTATTGGAAAGCACGATAGTAGGCTTATTGTGCAATGCTGCTTCAAATACGCGTTCGCAGGAGGCGTAGAAGGAGGCGCAATCGATGAGAGCAAAAACATGCCTTCTCATTGAGCCTTATGCACGATGTAGGTCACAACCCCAAAAATTTCAAAGTCCTGACGACTGGAGACCTCGATGGGCAGGTACTTCGAGTTCTCTGGTCGCAAATACATCTTTGGGCGCATGATCCACAACCGCTTGAGCGTGAAGTCGTCCCCTAGTCGCGCCACCACGATCTTCTTATGCGTCGCCGTCAGCGCGCGGTCCACTACGACTAGGTCGTTTTCAAAAATACAGGCCCCAGTCATGGAGTCGCCAGCGACACGCATGAAATAGGTGGAGAATGAGTGCTCCACCACCAGGTCATGCAGATTCAGTGTTTGCTCCTGCCAGTCGTCCCCCGGCGACGGAAAGCCCGCGCTTACTGAACCAAGAAAGCACACGTTTGAAATACCATCGTTCATTTTGCACCCCGTTCTAAAAAGAGAAAGTAAGGTCCTCAACTATATAGAACGGAAGTTCTTTAGAAAATCTGAGTGCTTGCTTGTTTTACTCGAAAGGTCGGAGCCGATCAATACTTTATCTTCTATGGCAAAATGCATGTTGAGCTATCTTAACCTGTTTTTCTCATTCATCATGTCTTCTTTACTCATCCACTTCCTGATCCTCTTGAGGTTCGAGGTGAGCCTGGTACTGCTCAAACAGTTCTTCTTTCAACTTACACCAACACAAAGCTATACATCTCATAACGAAACGCCGTCCAACTGCTATCCGGTGGATCGTTCGTCGGGACAAAGGCAATATGCACATGGACCGACGATTTACCGGCGGTCAGCGAGGCGGGCAAGGGGAAATCTTCGTCGCGCCAGCAGCGGCGGTGTCCATCGATGCCCGCGCCGTTGGTGGTGGAGATGCCGGCGTCGTACCATGTCCCGGCGAAGACGCCATCCAGGTAAACGTTGGCGCGCTGGTTGGCGATGCAATCATCGAAGGTGCGCCGCAGGTAGGCGCCGAGGTTGCGCGGGTCGAGCTTCATGGTAAAACTGGCCGAGCCGCTCGTCCTTGTGCCATCTGCGCTGATGAGCGGACTCTGCGCGGTGTATTCGTACGCGGCGGTGAGACGGTAGGCGGATTCGCCGGTAGCGCTATAGTCATGCGCAAGCCGGCTGGCGCTGGAGGCGGGCAGCAGCTCGTCGCTCGGTTGGGCGGTCTGGACCGGATTGCCGTACCACAGCATCACGGCGCGATAGGGATGCGTACTCTGATCGCTGCCGCCATGCTCCCAGCGCACCAGCAAGTGACGATTGAAGGGGATGCTATCCGCGATCAAGAAACGGTAGAGGGCCGCCCCATCGATATCTGTGCCCTGTCGGTTGTTGACGCTGCTCGGCAGGCCGCCCAGAGGCAGCGAAACCTGCCTGCCGCCGTTCCAGTAGTCGCCGCCGAGTCCCCATTCCTCCGTGCCCGTCCCGGCGATCTGCGGCGTCTGGCTGTCATCGAGGTAGATGTGCGGATCGCCTTCGAGCGTGCCGTCCGGCGCGGTGAAGTTGATGACCGTGCCCACGAGCTTGCCACTGCCGCGCACATCCAGAAAGGTCATGTCCTGCCCGGGCTGGGGCCGGGGAATATTCGTATACGTCGCGTGAAACGTTCCCCACCACTGCGGGGGATCGGGGAATGGCTCGTAGCTCGCGCTCCAGGAGATGTTGCTGAGAGGAGCGCCTGAGACGAGGGTGATGCGCGCTCGCGAGGAAAACGGCATGGGCCAGTAGAGGTTGAAACGCATTGCGCCATTGCTCAACTGCTGCGCGCCTGCCATCAAGCCCTGCACGAGCGGGCGGCCCTGCGGCGCGTAGACACCCGCGCCATCGCCCGCCAGGAACTTGAGCGGCGCGTCTACATCGGGCTGCGACTTACCATCCCAGTAGATGCGCAGCCGGCTATCGCCCAGCGACACCATCTCAGACGCGGGCACCTGGAAGCTCAACGCGCGTAGCTGAGCCGGGCCTGCCAGCGTGACGACGGAGGTCTCTCGCCCGGTCGCCAGCGTTAACGTTCCCTGCCGCTGTGAAAGCCCTTGAGGGGCTATATCGCTTCCCGCGCAGCGCAGAAGCGCAACGACATCGCCAGCGGGCGAGCCGGAGTTCCAGGAGGGAAGCGGCGAGCCGTAGGGTAACTTGCGGTAGAGCGCGTAGAAATTGCCGTTGGGGCGCTGCGAAGACCATACTAAACGCTGCTGGAAAGGCAGCCCCGTCGCAACGATGCTGCTGCCCTGGCTCTCCTGCGGATCGAGCGAAAGCGGGTAGGGCCAGGCGCTTGCCGGAGCGCTCGAGGGATTCACCTGGCCTAAATCGCCCGGCTGGATCGCGGGAATCGCCTGGCCATCTAGCGAGAGTTGCCAGGGGTTGCCGTAGTTTTCTTGCATGCGCATAAACGTCACGATGCCCGGCCCGAGCTGATCGAACAGCACATTGCCGCCGCCTGGCAAGCTACGCAGGGTATGCACACTATCCGAGTTGCTCCCACCCGTGTCCGCCGTCGATCCTCCTTCCACGCGGTCGCCAAGTTCAAGGTACGCGAGCTTATCCAGGTGGCGGTAAGCATCCAGACCCAGATAAAGCGGCGGCGCAGCCAGGCCACCCGTTGCATTGACGCCAGCAGGGGCGACAGGGGCGGCACGAGAGGACAGTAAGGCAGCCGGGCAGCGCACATCCTGCCCGGCCGAACCTGAATTAGCCGCAGGCCAGAGGCGAACAGCTACCAGGATGGTTGCCAGCAGAAATGCCGCAAGGACTGTCCAGAGAATGAGGCGGCGGGCGCGCATAGGGTTGTCCTTAATAATCTTTGGATATATTATCATTATAGAAGATCGCCTACTCCGCACGCTGCGAAAATTGCCTCGATCAGTTAACGGGAGATTACCCACCCGGCAGCTATCGCGAACTGCTGGCGCGTGATGGAGAAGAGTTTCTACGATTGTAGATTATCTGGCTGGGAACAAAACTGATTATTATAGCGTCTTCATTTGTGTAGGTAGCGTGGAGCTTCTAAATTCGCAGGGATGCCGTGGACCGCGTCCCTGCGAAGATTTTCATGCAATCCGAAAGGCCTTGATTTTTTTAATCACATTACTCCTCAAGAGGTGTCGGATGCCATCATCGCATCTATGAGCAGGCCTGTGTAATGATAAGCGTGCTTCATGCCTTCCTCTATCTGGAAATGGTTCATTGACGTGACACCAATCAGCGTTCTGGTCGGGTGAATAATCAACACATTCACTCCGTAGGCGCTGGCCAGGTAACCACTCCTAAACAACTGCTCGTAAATGATACGGTTTTTTCTGCGGTGCGTAACGATTTCAGCCTTCAAGGGCTCGTGCAGCCCCAGCGCAAACAGGTGTTCTCCGAGATGAGTAACCGATTCTTTGAAGGGGTTGGTGTAATCCGGATTCCAGGGCATGATAATCAGAAAATCGGTGATTCCATCATGCAAGTCTATGGGAAATTCTGCCGCGATCGCTCCATCGAGGTAATATTTTCCATCAATGGCTATTTTCTTGCGGTCTGATATCCGCGGAATGCAGGCCGACGCCAATAAAAAAGTCACCGGGTCGTCCACATCATTGATCTCAACAAATCTCCCTTCAGCCGTTTCGAATTCGGTAAGGCCGACCACCAGCCGAATAGGCGAGAGCCGCAAGGCCTCCAGGTTAAGGGGTGTATGGATACGCAGTTCGTGTTCCACACTGGTTAAATCGACAATGCCCTTCCTGAGCCGCAAGGGTGTGTAGCTGAACAGGCTATTTTTAATATTCCTATGGAAGATACTCGCGGCGTGAATATCTCCAGTCGCGGCATATGCGCCAACGATTGCCCCCGATGAAACGCCCGCTATCCTCTCTACCCCACGCAGGAGCCCCGCCTCGAGCAACCTCACCAGGACGGCGGCCTCAAAAGCTCCTTGCTGACCGCCGCCTGGAAGGATGATGGCGCAATTGCTTTTGCGCTGCGGGTCTTTCTGCGAACCGGCCTCGTACATGTTTCTCAAGACCTGGAGACTGCCTACATGCGTGACCGGAAGGCTTTCAGGACGCATCAGAAGATCATTACTCTACAGGCTGCCCGACTGTCACCTCCTGGCTTGCCCGCGCCTCGCGAAGTAGATCGCGCAGTGCGAATAGCAAGTAGCTCAGGATTCCGAACAGCGAAACGACTATCAAAATGGTTCCGATCACGACGTTATTGACCGTCGAAGCAATCCAGTGCTGCCCGGATGGCTGTGTTGTCATCACAAAGGGCGAGATGGCAACCCAGATGCCTGTCAGGAAGAACAGGAACAGAATATAGCTTCCCGGCGGGATCAGCCGCCTCATTGCATCTCCAGGACGCATTACATATCCCTCCTCGTGGTTAACTCATCAACCGGCTGGTCGCTTTGCTGGTTACTGCCCGGCTGGCGACGCGCGGACAGGTCCGCGGCGAGCGCCGCAGCGAGCGTTGCCAGGGTCTTATCAAGGTCGCTTTGCTGCGCCGCAGATGGATGCGGCATCGAGGCCGGCGCCTCGGTCAGAACGGGAGACGGTGCCTGCCGGCGCTGGCGGGCAGCGAGGATTCCGGCTGCACGCAAGGCACCGAGTAGCGAGAGGAAAAAGAAGGCAAAACTGACCAGGGCGACGACTGCCACGGGTATGCCCGTCGCGAAGTCGTTGGTGGTCTGGCTCGTCCAATCTGCGCCGTAGTGCTGGTAGCCCAGGGCGAACGGCGCCAGGATCAACCATCCCCCGGCCAGGAAGATGATGAGACTTGCCACCATGCCACAAATGTACTTGCTCAGCGTGAGCTGTGTTGTTCGCATGTGCGAAACCTCCCTGTTTTTATGTTTCCTTCAGCAACATACGTGCATGCACGTTATCCGAGAAAGCCGCCTGCTGGGAGCGTATCGCTCGCCTCAGCTTCGGCTGGTGTTGAAGACAGTGCTTCGTCGCTTTGTTCATTGCCGTTACCGACCGAAGAGGCCAGCAGCGAAATCGACAGCGGCTCGATGATATCCTGGGCCACGGCCCTGGCGCGCTCTTCATCGCTCCAGGTATGAGGATAGCGTCCATCGACGGTATTCGAGAGCGTCGCCACGACAGCGGGATCGGCGCCAGGCTTCTGCGCCTCGCGGGCCATCAGGGCCAGCACCAGGCCGAGCAGAGCCCGGCTGCGACGCGGGTCGGGGCTCTCCGCCGGCTGCACTGCTGGCGCGTTATGAGCCTTCCGCAGAGGGATTTCACGCAGGAAGAGTGTCGCGAACAGACCGATCAGCATGATGATGAAGCCCAGGAAGAAGACCTCGGTAATAGCCGAAGACAGGCTCGTCTGGATGGCGAATATGAGCTGGTGGAAAAGCAGTGTGCCCTGCGCGCCGAATGTTGCAAATTGATGTTGAATCAGAACCAGTGTGCCCGGCGACAGAAGGGCATTCGGATTCAGCAGCGTGGTCAGGGGCAGGTGCCTTGCCGCAGCCAGCCGAACGAGCACCTGCGGCAAGCTGGTCTGCAGCGTATTCTGATAAGCGTTGATCATGAGTGAGCCCATTACCGCCACACCGATCGTCGAGCCGATGGAGCGGAAGAAGGTCAAGGTGGCTGTGACCTCACCAAGCTGCCTGTATGGGAACGCGTTCTGGACGACGATGGTGAAGAGGCTCATCATCACGCCGATGCCCAGGCCGGTCACGATCATGTCGCGCACAACCTCGCCCTCACTCGTTGTCACCGACATACGCGAAAGCAGGAACATGCCGAGGGCGGCGACGGCGAACCCAATGAGCGCCAGAGCTTTGTAGCGGCCGGTACGTGAGAGGAGCTGTCCCCCCACGATACTGCTGACCATGAAGCCGATCATCAACGGAGTCAGCACGAAGCCAGAATTGGTAGCGCTATTGCCAAGCACGGCCTGCACGAAGAGCGGAAGGTACAGGATGGCACCGAACATGCCAGCGCTGACCAGGAAGGTCGCTATGACCGAGATCAGGAAAATGCTGTTTTTGAACAGGCGTGGGCTGATAATGGGCTCAGCGATGCGCATCTCCAGCCAGAAGAAGGCAGTGAGCATCACCACAGCAATGACGAACATGAGAATGACCTGCCACGAGTCCCAGGCGTACTGCGTGCCGGCCCATGAGAACCCGAGCAGCAGGGGTACCGCACCAGCCACCAGGAGAATGGCGCCCAGGTAATCAATCGAATGCTGCACACGGCGCACGGCCTTCGGCAGCACCAGCCCGGCCGTCAGGATGGCGATGGCGCCCACCGGCATGTTCACATAGAAGACCCAGCGCCAGCTCCAGTTGTCCGTGATCCAGCCGCCAAGCGACGGCCCGATAATCGAGGCAAGGCCGAAGGTCGCCACAAACAGGCCCTGCCACTTACCGCGCTCGGATGGGGGAAAGAGATCGCCGATGATGGCCAGAGCGATAGGCATCATCCCTCCGGCCCCCAGGCCCTGAATGCCGCGATAGATGATTAACTCGGTCATGTTCTGGCTGGTACCGGCCAGGGCCGAGCCAGCCAGGAAAATGACCATGCCCGTTATGAAGAAAAGCCGGCGTCCGTAGATGTCGGAGAGCTTGCCGTAGATCGGCACAGAGACCGTCGAAGTGAGCAGGTAAGCCGTGACGACCCAGGCATATTGATCGAAGCCACCCAGTTCGGAGACGATGCGGGGAAGCGCAGTGCCGACAATCGTCTGGTCGAGCGCAGCCAGCAGCATACCTAGCAACACGCCGATCAGAATCGAGATGAGTCGCTGCTTGCTGACGGTTGCGCCCAGCGATTGAGGCTCCTCGGAGGTGATGGGCATAACAGACCCGCTTTGTGCTTGTGCCATTGAATGATACCTCTCTATTTAAGAACTGACTGATTGCTCCAGCGTTTTGTTTTCTATTACGCGGTTGATTGCGCTGAGTCCTTGCAGCAGCGCTTTCAGGTCATCCTCATCCATCTCTCGAAGGAGCGCCTGCATACGCTGCGGGCCGATGCGCAGTTGCGTGTAGACATCTTCACCCGCAGGGGTCAGGCGCGCTACGGTGCGCCGGCGGTCCTCCGCATCTTCAGCGCGCTCTGCCAGGCCGGCCTGTACCAACCGGTCAACAAGGTGTCCACCTGTCGAAAGACCGATACCCAGGCGCTGGGCGATCTGTCCGATGACCAGCGGCCCTTCTTCGGCAAGGATGGCAAGCGTGCGAAGTTGAGCCAGGGTGAGATCGATATTCTTCAAGACTGTTCCCACCTGCGCTTTAATGCCGTGGAACATAGCTTGATACTGCGCCATAACCTCTACTACAAGCTCATCGTGTATTTGTTCTTGCATGGTTTTCCTCCATTTTCGCTCGGCTTACCCATCCGGTCACGATGAAAGTATAACATATTACTACGATACCGTCAATCTATTTGACGACGTAGTTTAGTTGCATACTACCGAATTATCAGCGTGACGACACCTTCTCTATCTCACGTGCTTTCCGGTATATGACAACTCCTGTCATATAATATGGTATGATCTTTGAGGAGATATACAAAGGAGGGTCTTGGCATGCGCGCGGATCGATTGCTGGTATTGCTCCTGCTCTTGCAGACCAGGGGGCGCGTGACGGCGCAGACACTGGCGAAGCGACTGGAGGTGTCGGAGCGCACGATTTACCGCGACCTGGAGGCGTTGAGTATGGCGGGCGTGCCGGTCTACGCTGAGCGTGGTCCGGGCGGCGGCTGGTGCCTGCTGGAAGATTACCGCACCAATCTTTCGCGGCTGACCGACTTAGAGGTGCACACGCTCTTCCTCTCCGGCGCCGCCGGACCGCTCGAAGACCTGGGGCTCGGCAAAGCGCGCGAGGATGCCCTGCTCAAGCTTCTGGCGGCCCTGCCCTCCGTCTATCGCCGCAACGCCGAGATAGCCAGCCAGCGTATCCACCTGGACGCGGCGGGCTGGTTCCACCAGGACGAGCCGGTGCCATACCTGACCATGATGCATGAAGCCATTTGGCATGATCGCCGCGTGCAGCTTACCTACCGGCACTATGACAATACCATCGTCGAACGACGGGTCAATCCGTATGGGCTGGTGGCCAAGGCTAGCATCTGGTATCTCGTGTGCGCGACCGCCGAATTGGGCGGTGAGTTGCGCGTCTACCGCGTTGGGCGCATCAAGGCAGCAGAATTGACCGACGAGCATTTCGAGAGGCCGGAAACATTCGACCTACCCGCGTTCTGGGCCCGGTGGACGGCCGCCTTTGAAAAAAGTCGCTATCCTTATCTCGTCACGCTCAGCGTCAAGCCGGAAGCAATCGACGAACTCGCCGATGCTCTGGGCAGCAGCGTGTACGGGCTTGCCGCGCAAGCCGGACCTCCCGACACCCAGGGCAGGATCAAATTCACGTTCTATTTCGAATCGCTGTCCCAGGCTCGTCATCACCTGTTCAGCGTCGGCACAATGGCGGAGGTATTGGAGCCTCAGGAACTGCGCGCGAGCCTGGCCGACTTTGCCGCCAGCCTAGCGCGATTGTATGGCAAATGACGATTGTGACCAAAGCTATTGACACCTGTGCATCAAGAAACGTATACTTCTTCTGCCATTAGCTCTTCATGAGTGTTTGAAGTGATCCTATTCCGACCGGTTGGAGAGGAAGTGTAGAGCGAAGAGCGTTTCATATGGTGGTGATAGAAGATTGTGATTGTACACCTTTAAGGATTTAACATGACGATGGAGCAGCCTTCCTTCATACATATCACGCGCGTAGATACAACGTTTCGTTTTCGACTCGAATCGTCCAATACCCCCACGCAGGATGCTATAGAAGCCACTACCGAGCTGTCGCCGGAGCAGCAGGAGCGCCTGCGCCGCGTGCTTCAAAACGCCTCACAGCAGATGCAGAACGCAAAAAATCAGGGCCGGCGCGCTGCTAACAGCGACTCGCTCGTCTCGCTGGGGCGCTTCCTGTTCGATACGCTGCTCCCATCGCCCATTCAGGAGGGCCTACGCCAGCTCGATAGCCCTCTGCTACTCGATACTAACACACCGGATATCCCCTGGGAACTGCTCTATGACGGCAAGCCAGGGCCGGGGCATTTCCTCTGCCAGCACCTCAGCATGGCGCGCCAGGCAAACGCCGGCCACAGCGGCAACACAGCAGGCACCCGGTCATCGATCTCGGAGCGTTTGAGCGTCGAAACGTCGCTGATGAAAAGCCGGAGCTTGAAGCAGCTCTCGGGCGGACGACGCGAGTCCCAGGGTCTGACCGTATTATTCCTGGTGAACCCCAGCGCTACCAGCCCGATCGCCGAGGAAGAAGTTGCCACGCTCTGCACGACGCTGCCCGAATCCATCGCGCGCATCATCCTCTACCGCCAGCAGGCGAACCAGCTTGAGATGCGAATGCGCTTCAATGCCGACTTTCCACAAGTGGTCCACTACGCCGGGCCGATACCGGCTGCCACGCCGACCGGAGAACCCGCGCTCGCGCTTTCGGGCAATACGCGCCTGGACATAGGCACGGCAACACAGCTTTTCCAGTCCTTGCCAAAACGCCCCCTGGTGATGTTGAGCTACTATGACGGCGCCCAGGTTGGTTCCCTGCCGCCGTACGAGATCGAAGCCCTGGCGGTTACCAACCTGCTCGCGGCGGGCGCGGGAGCGGTGATTGCCATGCGCTGGCCGGTCAACCCCCAGCGTTCGCGTGAATTTGCCGTGCTTTTCTACCAGGAACTGGCCGACGGTAACTCGCTGGGCGAGGCCCTGCGTCGCGCGCGTTCCACGATGGCCCAGCGCCATCCCGATGATCCTTCCTGGCTTTGCTACGTGCTGTATGGCGACCTCAACAGTACACTGGTGACAACGCCCGCAGGCGGGCGGGATCGCAACCTGGAACTGCCGCTGGACGCGCTGGACGACGATCACCTGCTACCCTCGGTACTGTCATCGAATTCGCTCGACCGGCGCTTCTTGCAGGAAGTGCTCGGCATCGCTCTGACCGAGGCGCGGCGCATGCACAAGGATTATCTCGGCACCCCCCATCTCTTCATTGCCCTGACCAAACTCGACGGTGGCTGCACCCAGGATGCCCTGCGCAACCTCAACTTCTCGCCCAAACAGGTGCGCGATGTCATTCGCATCGCGCTGGGCAACGGCAAAGCCACCAGCGACACGCCCATCCTACCGACGCGCCGCTGCAAAGAAATCCTGCAAACGGCCGAGCGCAACGCCCTCAACGCCGGCTCCAGCTCGATCGACGAACGCGCCATCGCCCAGGCCGTGTTGAGTGAGCGCGACGGCGTCACCTACGAATTGCTCACAAAAATGGGCATCAACCCGTCGCACCTGATCGAGATGATCCTGGCCAGCAATGCACGCGCCATCCTGGAACTCGTCCCATCCGTCAGCGCCAACCCTGCCGCCGCGCCCATCGAACTGCCGGTGGGCATCGGCCCCGATGGCGGCATGAAGAGTGGCAACTCCACCCTCGAACGCCTGGGGCGCGACCTGACCAGGCAGGCAGTAATGAAACAACTGCCGCCACTGATCGGGCGCGAAAACGAGATGCGCCTGCTAATTCAGACGCTGATGCTCAAGGACCGCAACAACCCCATCCTGATCGGTGACTCCGGCGTCGGTAAGACAACCATCATCACCGGCCTGGCCCAGCGCATCGTCGATGGCAAGGTCCCACTCGAACTGCGCGGCAAACGGCTGATCGAACTCTCCGCCAGCTCACTCGTGGCGGGCACCAAGTACCGGGGCGAATTCGAGGAGCGGCTGCTCAAGGTGCTGGAGGAGGCCGAGGGCAGCGGTGACATCATCCTCTTCATCGACGAGATGCACCTGCTGATCGGCACAGGACGGGCTGCCGACGGCAGCATCGACGCGGCCGGCATCCTCAAGCCCGCGCTGGCCGGGGGGCGGCTGCGCTGCATCGGCGCAACCACCCCGCAGGAGTACCGCTCCATAGAAAAGGATGCCGCGATGGAGCGGCGCCTGCGCCCCATCCAGATCGAAGAGCCAGGCGAAGAAGAGGCTCTGGCGATTCTGACGGGTATGCGCGACCTCTATGAGCAGCACCACCGCGTCGAGATCGCGAAAGACACACTCTCAGCCGCCGTGCGTCTTTCCGTCCAATACCTGCCCAACCTGCGCCTGCCCGATAAAGCGTGCAGTGTGCTGGACGAAGCCTGTTCGCAGGCGCGCGTCGACCTTGCCGAGGATGATAGCGCCAACCAGGAGGAGCTGGACGAGGAATTCATCGATCCGCCGCTAATCATCCCCAGCATGATCGCCGAGGTCATCTCGCATCGCACGGGTATTCCTGTACGGGCACCGGGCCGGGAGGAACGCGACCGCCTGCTCAATCTCGAGGCCCTGCTCAAGCGGCGCGTCATCGGCCAGGATGCCGCCATCGCACGCGTCACTCAGGCCATCCAGGTCTCGCGCGCCGGCCTGAAGCCGCGCAACCGCCCATCCGGTGTCTTCCTCTTCTTAGGCCCGACCGGCGTCGGCAAAACCGAACTGGCCCGCGCCCTGGCGGCGGAGGTCTTCGGCTCGGACGAGCACCTGATCCGCGTCGACATGTCGGAATACATGGAGAAGCACGCCGTCTCGCGCATGATCGGCGCCCCTCCCGGCTATATCGGCCACGACCAGGAAGGCCAGCTTACGGGCAAACTGCGCCGACGTCCGCACTGCGTCGTGCTGCTCGACGAAGTCGAAAAAGCCCATCCAGAGGTCTTCGACCTGTTCCTGCAGGTTTTTGACGCCGGCCGCCTGACCGACGCGCAGGGCCACACCGTTGATGCGCAGCACGCCATCTGGATTATGACCTCCAACGTCGGCACCGACATGCTGGGCCGCTCTATGCCCAGCGGCTTCCATGCCGGCAAAAACGCCGCAGAGGAGATGCAGCGCGAGCGCCTGCTGGAGCGCCTGCGCCAGACCTTCCGCCCGGAGTTCCTCAACCGCGTCGATGAAGTCGTCATCTTCCAGCCTCTCGGCCAGGAACAGGCGCGCGCCATTACCCGCCTGCAAATGAACGAACTGGCCACGCGCCTGCTAGAGCAGGGCCTGACGCTCGACGCCGACGACAGCGCCGTCGATCTGCTCTGCAAAGAAGGCTTTAGCCAGACACAGGGCGCCCGTCCCCTGCGGCGCGTCATCGAAAAGATGCTTACCGTCCCGCTCAGCCTGCGCATTCTGCTCGGCAACATACCCGAACACGGAGTCGTGCACGTCAGCGCGGTGGATGGCAAGCTGGCGATCGAGATCGGCGAACCACTGGTTAGCTTAACTGCCGAAGAAGGGGTCGAAGTGGAGGACGAGGTAAAGATAGACGCGGTGTAACCCCTGGCCGTAATTATATAGTATGACAGAGGCGCTCTAACAGGCTATTTTAAATTTATCCTGATTAGCACGGATTTTCAGTTTTGATAAAAAATCGCCAAATTTATATTGACTAACCGCTTGAGGTACTGTATGATTACATGCAGTACACGAAGCTCTTCTGACTATCTATCCCTCGTTCGCGGCTCTATCGGTACTACTTTGATCTTATTTTCGAGCGGCCAAGAAGTAACAGGCATGCAACAACCACGCTCATGGCGCGACCTGTTAAAAGAAGTGATTGAGAATATCGGAGAACGCCAGCGCATCGCGAGCGCGCTGGGTGTAAATCCCATTACGCTGGTGCGCTGGGCCGATAGGCAGGCGCGCCCTCGCTTGCATTACCGGCAGAAGCTGATCGATGCGGTACCCGCGCAGATACGCCAGGAGTTCGCAGCATCTCTGGCGAAAGAGTTTCCCGAGGACATGCAGCCCGCTACCGCAGGTGAAGACGAACTAATACCGGACATTCCCTCGGCATTCTACGCGCGAACCTTCAGCGCCTATACCTCTACCCCCCATTCGTTGCGCTCCTCATCGGTCTTTACGATTATTTTGCAACAAATGCTCGCACACCTCGACGCTGACAAGGAAGGGCTGTTCACCTCGGTCATCCGCTGCACCCGGCCGGCGCCGGGTCGAGCGGTGCGCAGCCTGCAAGAGATTATCGGGCGAGGCACTTCCCCCTTCAAACTTTATCAGGAGATGCAGCCGATGTTTCTGGGCATTGAATTGCTGGCAGGGGCAGCCATCATGCAATTTTCAAAGCAAATCAACCAGAATCTCAAGGAGGACAGTTATCGGCCCGCCCTGCGAACCGAATTCGAGGAAAGCGCCATGGCCTGCCCGCTCACATTCGAGGGTCGCATCGCAGGGTGCTTGCTCGTTTCCAGCACCCAGTTGAATTATTTTACCGCGCGGCGACAGCAACTGGTGCAAGATTATACGAATTTGCTGGTCCTGGCGCTGCAACAGGAAGATTTCTACGATCATTCGAATATTGCCCTGGTCGTCATGCCGCCCCTCCGGGAGCAGCAGCCTATCTTTGAAAGATTCAGCGCCCGTGTGATAGAAGCCCTGAACCGGCCTGGCAATGGGAATAAATCGAAAGCGGAGGCGGAGTCGATAGCCCTCCAGGAAATCGAGGAAGCCATCATTCAACGCTCGTATCTTTAGGGCCGTTTACAGTAGCCATGAAACTCGCACTTAAAATTACACCCCAGCGAAGCACTCAGTACGCCAACATGACGGAGAAGCTCGCCGCTCCTGAACTACTCGCCAGCCCGCTCGCCCCCTCAATTCTCGACATCCTGCACGCAACTTTCGCAGGGCAGCCCTACCTGCTGGTAACGCTCGATGATGGCGATCCCGGCGGAGATCGCGCGGAAAACGCTTATCCTGCCGACCTGCTCGCGATACTCTCGCGGATGGGCGCAACCAGCGAGGCCTACGAATACTTCGAGCAGATCGGCTCGCTGGCAGGTCCTTTCTTGCGACCCCTGGAGCGCCCTTTCGAGCCGTTTGTACCCATCGAGATGGCTGAAGCGCGGCGCTATAAGGGCAAGACCAACGAAATCTTCACGCGCGTGCTCTTAAATGTCGCGCTCTACGCAGGGGCGTTTAGCTCGCAAGCGGCGGAGCGGCTGCGCATCCTTGACCCGCTTGCAGGCGGTGGAACGACGCTTTTTCTCGCACTCGCGGGCGGTTGGGATGCCTTCGGCATCGAGCAAGATCGGCGGGACGTGGAAACAACCGCGCTCTTCGTGCGGCAATATCTGAACAGCGAACATATCCCCTATAAAGAGCGAGACGAACGCGGGCGACGGGCAGGCCGCCGCTATCAGTTCGAGATCGGGAAAAAGGGCGAAAAGGGAGAAACGCGCCACCTGGTGCTGGCGCATGGCGACACCATCCAGGCAGACGCCCACCTGCGCGAGGTGCCGGGCGGCCCGCGAATGCACGCCATCGTCGCCGATCTCCCCTACGGCATCCAGCATTTCGGCGAGGTTTCCGCGCTGCTGGAGAAGGCGCTGCCCACCTGGGAGCGGATGCTCTTACCGGGAGGCTCGCTGGCGCTGTCCTGGAACGCCACACACATCGAGCGAGCCGAGCTGGTGCAGTGCATCGAAGAGCATACTACCCTACGCCCCCGCTCGGAGCCGCCCTACTTGCAGTTTCAACATACTGTTGACCGTGTAATTAAGAAACGCGATATCGTCGTAGCAGTAACCTAACAGTTCTTTGACCATCACAGCCGCCGCATACGAGCCGTTCGCGTTGTTTGTGGCATAGAGCACCACGATACCATCCTCCGCGCCGTTCTTAAAGGTCGGGGTAAACGGAACGTTCACCGAGAAAGACGCCGGGCCATTTCCCGTCCCCATCGCCGTCGCGTGACCGATACTGGTATAGGTGTGATCGAGAACCATGACCGGACCGATCACACCCTCGAAGGCATTGCCGGTGCCGCTCACCGTAACGGGACTGGTCAGCGCATCCCGGTTCTTCGGCGAGGTGATCGACATGCCATCGGAGGTCACCGTAACGATCTCCCAGATACCACCGTTCGTATTCCCCTCGAGGCGCTGCATGGTGAGCGTGACGCCGGCTCCGGCCGGGCTGTTCTCTTTCACTCTGACGACCGCCTCTGCGTCATGGGAGCCACCACCGCTCACCAGCGTAGGCGTGGTATTCGTCCATTTCAGCAATTGCGGATTAGCGGCAAAGTGGGTGGCAACCTGCGCAGCATCGAGTTTCCAGGCGTCCTGCCCCTGGTTGACCTGCGCCTGGTCTTGCTCAGCCTGGTAGCGTGTCAGGTCGGGGTAGATAGCGGGGAAGGAGACGCGGGCAAACGTGCCGGTGTTGAACTCGCGGAAGAGGTCAGGTATTAAAGCGGCATTCGGCTTGCCCTTGTTAAGGCTGGAATCCTGGTCAACCTCGGCGGTGATGATTGTGTTATAATTGCTGATCCTCGCATCGCCCTTGTAAAGTCCGGTCAGTTTGAAAAGCTGCCTGGGGGCCGGCGCGGTGATATTATCATAGACGTAGACATCCAGTATCTGGCCAGTGCCCGAGTGGTACACGTTGATAAGCGCCTGCAGCGCTTGCTTGCCGGCCAGGTAGCCACAGGTAACCCTGCCCACCTGCGTCACGTTGGGCTGCGTAGGAATGATCGCATCCCAATAGGCGGAAACCTTCACCGAGACAGGGCACGGCTGCGGGCCAGGTTGGATGGCGGGTGTCACGGAGAGCGTAGGTGTGGCATTCCCGCTGCTGCCTCCTACAGTGGTAGCAGGCGTCCCACTTCCCGCACCGCCCGAGTTACCGCTTCCCCCGCAGGCCGCGAGTAGCAACGCGAGGATCATCAGCAGGCCTGTACCCCCCATAAAACGGGACAGAGAGCGGGAAGCCAGATTTTTCATGTTGATCGCTATTTTTAGTGAATCAGCGAGATAAGCAGCGAGATGGCGGCGAAGAGAATGATGAAGACGATGGTGATGTTGAATATCAGTCGCTCCACGCCCCGCCGGGTCTTAAACACGGCGCCCGAAGTGCCGCCAAATGCGCTGCCCAGTCCAGCCCCTCGTGCCTGGAGCAGGATGAAGAAAATCACCGAGATACTGAGAATGATCTGGATGATGCGAATTGCCGGAATCCATTGAGACACAATCTTCCTCCATAGCATATATTGCCTGGCGCTTTACCCAGCAATTTACGGGCAAACCAGGGATAAATGGATGTCTTTTCAGACAGGGATTATACCATAGAATAACCGGCCCGTCGATAGCCAATACATCGATAAGGCGGGATCGGGCGGATCAAACGCGCCCGCCCGTCGCGCTCACCGCCGGCGGCATGTGTGCCTGCTCGTGACACGCCGGGCAAAGCACAACGAAGTTGCCCGCGTTATAGCGATCGAGCAGGTTGCGCGCGACGTGCACTGTATGCAACTGCAGCGCCTCCTCCTGTTTGCCACACGCGGAACACTTCCCCTGCGCCTGTGCGGAAAGCGAGGCTTTGAGATGCTTCATCTGCGTGCTGTGAATGACATCCAGGCTGACGTGAAAGAGCAGACCGCCCAGGATCAGCAAAAGCAGGCGCGAGCGCAGACGTACTGCCAGCACGAGCAGCACCCCCAGCAGCAGTGGATGATGCAGCAGGCGCTGCTGAGCCAACTGCGGCGGGTCGGCCTGCCCAAAGTAGCGCCCGGCTGCCCGCAAACTCAAGGTGCGGTATTTGATCGCGTGCCAGAGATAATGATCGACATCGATGCCGATGCTGGCCACCAGCGGAACAAGTACATCCTGTTTCAACCAGGGCAAAGTCGCAACCGCGGCGACAACAGAGAGCTTCAAGTGTTCTTGTACACGCATCACGCACCTCTTCTAGAAAACAATGAAATAGTACGTTCATTCTTGATATAGGCAAATATATGGCTACCGTGTCAGCGATAGCCGCACAGGGAAGTATAAATGGTAGGGGTTACGCAGTCAATACGAACGATAGCAGGGGTTCCGAAGGGCCTTTGCAAGCGCCCTTCGGAACTTCGCCAAATTCATAACTGCATTTGAATATTTATAACCGTATCTCAACCAGATATTTATCTCGCCTATACTGCCGTGATGATATCCTTGTCTACATAATTAGACAATTTAATACCCCACACAAGGGAGACCCCTCATGACAATGAATGTCGTCGGCGATATCCAGGTAGAAGTGGCGAATGAACATATATCTACAGAGGAAGATAGCATAAAGTGCAGTATAGGAATAATGGCCTACAATGAAGAGGCAAATATTGCCCAGACGCTGGAAGCCGTCCTCGGGCAAAGTGGTCCATCGATCAGCGTGAAAGAAGTAATCGTCGTCGCCAGTGGTTGTACCGACCGCACCGTTCCCATCGTCTCTGAGATAGCGTTGAGAGAGCAGCGTATCCGCCTGTGCGTACAGGAAAAGCGCGAGGGAAAAGCCAGCGCTATCAATCTCTTCCTCAAGCAGGCGACCAGCCCGGTTGTGGTGCTGATCGGCGCGGATGTCATTCCCGAAGCGGCGGCCATCGAGCAGTTGTGCGCCCCCTTCAAAGATCCATCCATTGGCATGGTTGGCGGGCGACCAGTGCCGATCAACGATCCGAACACCTTTATGGGTCACGCTGTGCATCTGCTCTGGCGGCTGCACGATCAGCTTGCGCGTATCCGTCCCAAGCTCGGTGAAGTAATCGCCTTCCGCAACGTCATCTCTGGCATTCCTACGGATAGCGCTGTCGATGAAATTTCCATCCAGGCGCTCATTTCACAGCTCGGCTACAAGCTCATATATAGTCCGCAATGCGTTGTATACAACAAAGGGCCCGTCACCATACGCGATTTCCTCAAGCAGCGCCGCCGCATCTACGCAGGTCACCTCAAGGTGTTGAAGCAACAAAACTACGAAGCCTCGACCATGAAGGTCAGCCCCATATTCCGGCAGTTGATCGCCGCGCGCCATTTCGCCTTGAATACGCCCAAAAAGGCCCTGTGGACATTCAGCGCGATGGCGCTGGAAGGCTACGCGCGCATGCAGGGGCAGTATGATTATATGCGCAAACGCGAGCATCACATCTGGTCGGCGGTCGCCTCCACCAAAGAGTTGGAGGCAGGCCAGCTCAGGATGCAGCGCATCTGTAACGAGCAGAGCGTGATCGTCTTCCGCCTGGTACTCAAAGGCGCGATGCGCTCGGACGCGCATCGCGAGCGCGAAGAGGCCGAGGCCACCGAGGCTGCTCGCAAGCTACTGCCCATCATGCGCTCAACATTGCACAAAGAGGATGCGCTGTCGATCAACGGCCCCGGCGTCATGACCGCCGTCATTCGCGCCGATCAACAAGGCGCCGCGCTGGTGGCCGAGCAGATCAAACAGGCCGTGGAAGCCACTCCCGTGCGCGTGGGGGCACGCGGCCGCGAGGTCAGCGTGACGGTCGCTTTCAGTACGCTGACCTTTTCCGCGCATGGTGCCGGCGGCGAGATGAAGGTCAGTGGCCCTCTGCTGGAAGAGGCGACGGTCTCGTTTCTCGCGAATACAGCCGAGTGAAAGCGGATCCTCTCCAGAATCCCTCTTGTAGTTCACCTATCCGTGTGGTATAATAGCATTCGGGCGAGGACAGCAGTCCCCGCCCGACTTTTATGAGAAAAGCGAATTTACAACTGCATGGAAGTGTCCTGGCTTGGCCACTCATGCTTCGCGCTGCGTGGCAAAAACGTTACTTTAATCACCGATCCGTTTTCTCCTCAGCTAGACCACAAGCTGGGCAAGATCAATGCCCCCATCGTCACTATCAGCCACAACCATCCCGGGCATAACTATGCCGAGGGAGTGGGGGGCAACCCTCGTGTTTTGCATGGGCCTGGCGAGTACGAGATCAGTGATGTCCTGATTACCGGCGTCCCGTCCTATCACGATAACAAGCATGGAGTGGAACAGGGGCGCAATACCATCTATGTCATTCATATGGATGACCTGGTGATCTGTCACCTGGGCGACCTCGGCCACTCGCTTCAAGAAGAGCAGCTCGAAGAAGTGGCCGACGCCGATATCCTGCTGATCCCTATAAGCGGGCAACACACGCTCAACGCGGCCCAGGCCGCCGAGGTGATTAGCCAGGTTGAACCGCGTATCGTCATCCCGATGCACTATCGCCCCTCGACCGACGAGACATCTGAGCCGCTGGACAAATTCTGTCGCGAAATGGGCGTAGAGGCGATTCATCCACAACCAAAACTCGTTGTCAATCGTGGTACCTTACCTGCTGAAATGCAGATCGTGGTCCTTTCAACGCGCGCCTAGGAGGTCTTATGTCAAAATTCATTTTTGTTACTGGCGGTGTAGCATCATCGGTAGGGAAAGGCATCACCGTCGCCTCCCTGGGCCGCCTGCTCAAGAATCGTGGTGTCTCAATCTCCCTCATGAAACTCGACCCATACATCAACGTTGACCCGGGCACCATGTCCCCATACCAGCACGGAGAGGTGTTCGTGACCGAGGATGGGGCGGAGACCGATCTCGATCTTGGGCACTACGAGCGCTTTACCGATGAACCCGCCTTCCAGGCAAATAACGTCACGACGGGTCAGGTTTACCATGCCGTGATTGGCAAGGAGCGGCGCGGCGAATACCTGGGCGGCACCATCCAGGTCATCCCGCACATTACCAACGAGATCAAGGAGCGCATTTTCAGCGTGGCACGTCACTCAGATGCCGATGTAGTGATCGTAGAGGTAGGCGGCACGGTCGGCGACATCGAGGGCGAGCCCTTCCTGGAGGCCATCCGCCAGATGCGCAAGGACGTGGGCCGCCGCGACGTACTCTACCTGCACGTCACCCTGCTGCCCTACCTGATGGCCACCAGGGAACTGAAGACCAAGCCGACCCAGCACAGCGTGAAAGAGCTCCTGCGCGTCGGCATTCAACCGGATGTGATTCTGTGCCGCTCGGACTATCCACTGAGCAACGACCTGCGCGAGAAAATCGCCCTCTTCTGCAACATCGAGGAGCGCGCCGTCGTGCCGCTGCTCACCACCGACACCATCTACGAGGTGCCGCTGATCCTGGAGGAGGCCGGTTTGGGAGAGTTCCTGGTCGATGAGCTGGGTCTGCCCAAGCACGAAGCGGAGATGGAGGAGTGGCGCGAGCTGGTGGCGCGCATCAAACGCAACCGCCCGGAACTGGTGATCGGGCTGGTCGGCAAATACGTCGAACTGCACGACGCCTACCTTTCGGTCGCCGAATCGCTGCGTCATGCGGGCTGGTATCACGATATCGATGTGCGCATCAAGTGGATCAACTCGGAGGCCCTCGAGAAAACGGGCGAGGGATACGCCGAGCTGCTGGAAGGCGTGGCCGGCATCGTTGTGCCAGGTGGCTTCGGGCATCGCGGCATCGAAGGCAAGGTCAAAGCTGCCTACTTCGCGCGCCGTACCGGCACGCCCTACCTGGGCCTGTGCCTGGGAATGCAGGTCGCGGTAGTTGAATTCGCCCGCAACGTGCTGGGACTGGAAGGCGCCAACAGCACCGAATTCGACCCGCAGACGCCTTACCCTGTTATCGACCTGATGCCGACACAGCGCCAGATCGCCGACAAGGGTGGTACAATGCGCCTGGGTAACTGGGTCTGCTGTCTGACGCCCGGAACGAAGGCGCAGCAGGCCTATGGCGAGGCCATCGTGTTCGAGCGCCATCGCCACCGCTACGAATTCAACAATGAGTACCGCAAACGTTTCGAAGCTCACGGTGTGAAGATCAGCGGCCGTTCGGCCGACAATAACCTGGTGGAGATCATCGAACTGGCAGACCATCCCTGGTATGTCGCCACACAGTTTCATCCAGAATTCAAGAGCCGCCCGACCCGCCCTCACCCATTGTTCCGCGATTTTATCGGCGCGTGCCTGAACAAGCAGAATGAGCAAGAGGAGGAGGATTACGAGGCTTTTCAACATGCAGCCGTCGGAGCCTCGGTAGAACTGGCCGAGCATCTGTCCGTACATCATTCCTCGCACCACATGCAGCACACAACCGACAGATCGGATGGTCGAATAGAATAAGAAGATGTTGTACCTGAGTCAACTGCTCGGCACCCCGGTCGAAGATGCACAGGGCGCCAGGGTGGGTAAAATAATTGACGTGATCATCGAGAGGGCGCGTTCAACTGCGTCCTCTACCCCGCTATCCTCAACAGCCACAAGTAACGCTTCTTCATCAACTTCCATATCCTCCAGGCCACACCTGCTCATAGAAGGGCAGGACGATCAGCGCTGGCTCGCGCCCGTCGAGGTGGTGGAATGGCACTCGGGAGTCCTGCGCCTGCGCGTCCCGCTCGATCAGCTTACCCCGCAGCCCGAGGAGCCGGCCCCTCAGCAAGTGAGCCTGGCGCGCGAGGTGCTTGATAAGCAGGTCATCGACATCGAGCATAAGAAAGCGGTGCGCGTGAACGATGTCTGCTTTGGCGACGACTGGCGCATTCTCGGGGTGGACAACAGCACCCTGGGACTGGTGCGCCGCCTTGCCCCGGCCTGGCTGCTCGGTGCGAGGAGCAAGCGCACACCTGCAGCGCTCATACCGTGGGAGCGCATCGAATTGATCGGGGAGCAAGAGGTCGAAGATGAAGGCCCTGACGAAGCGCCCACGGAGCCGCGGCTCCCCGCGCAAGCCAGACTCCCACGCCAGCAGAGCGGGCAACTCGCCGAACTGCGTCCCGCCGACATCGCCGACATCGTGCACCAGCTCACGCCGGGGCAGGGCGCGCGCCTCATCGAAGGCCTGGATGATAAAACGGCTGCCGATACGCTGGAGGAGATCGATACCGAGCGCCAGAGCCACATCCTTGAGAACCTCGACGTAGAGCGCGCCGCCGCTATTCTAAACGCCATGGAGCCGGACGAGGCCGCCGACCTGCTGGCTCGCCTGCCTCAGGAGCGCGCCCAGGAACTACTACACCGCATGAAGCCGGAAGATTCCGAGGAGGTGCAGGAGCTGCTCGAATATGAAGAGGATAGCGCAGGCGGCTTGATGACTAACTCCTGCGTAGCGGTCACCTCGACAAAGACGGCAGGCGAGGCTCTGGACGAGTTGCGCATGAGCATCCGCGAACACGATATGCGAGCCCCCTACGTCTACTGCATCGTCGACGAGGCAAAGGAAGATTATCACCTGCTCGGCAAAGTCTCAGTATGGGATTTGCTGGTTGTCGATCCAACCCGATCCCTGCAAGAGATCATGGAAACCGACCTGGTCACCGTTCAGCCCGACGCCGACCCGCAGGATGTGGCCGAGATCATGGCCAAATACAACCTGCTGGACGTGCCCGTCGTCAGCGAGGGGAACGTTCTCGAAGGCGTTGTGACGGTAGATGACGCGCTGGACGTGCTTTTGCCGAATGATAGACGGCGCAAACCAACCAGGATGTACTAAAGATTCTTATGCGCCCGCACCGCGTCGAGGGCATCCAGCACCTGCACGATATCCTGGCAGACATCCACCATCACCTGCGGCAGCCAGTCCTCCGGGCGCGGGTTATCGGCTACCACCTCGATTTCTTCCTCGTCGCCCTCATCCTCGGCGGGGCGGTGGCGCTGGACAAAGCGGCTGGAGCGGGAGTGCGGCTCGTCGTGGAGCCCGCGCATGCCGTTGGGATGCCAGATCGGCAGTTCCACGCGCTGCTGCAGCGTCAGCGCCTCCGGCTGCAAGCGACTATCCTGCAAGGCCATGTTCACGCCGGGGCGCGTTTCGATCGTGCGGCTGCTCAACTCGCTGGCACGCAGTTTGAGCATCTGCACCAGCGATAGCAGCGTCGCCTCGGAGATGGTTGCGCTCGACCCATTCAGAGGCGAAACGTAGGACAGGTCAAGCACTAGCGGTGGGATATCGCTGGTATGCAGGTGCGGGCAATGCTCGTCAGGCTCGTGAAAAAAGTCGCAGATGCCCACAGGTCCTTCCAGCGAGAGGGCGGTATCGAGGGTACTCCACGTGAAGGAGAGAGTACAGGCGTTAGCGTTTTCAGCCTCGTCACAAGGGCCAGTATGACAGACGCAGGCAAATTCGCGTTCGAGGGTACGCCCGTTCGTCCAGTATTCGGGGTGTGTCACCAGGCCGAGGCCCGCCGCCGCTTTGAGGATATAGGCCGTCACATCTTCATAGGTTAACATAATACATATCTCCGCGCCGCCCATCTGCTCCAAAACATTGATGGCATCCTGGCTCTACGGCGTGTCTCTATATTACTTGCGCCGGCGACCGGTGTCAATATCATTTCACGACACATGATGATGCGCGACCATGTAACCAGTATGGTCGCATGGTCGCGCATCATCATGTGTCGTATGATCTAGCCGACGCTGCCCGACATCTCCAACTGGATCAGGCGGTTGAGTTCGACGGCGTACTCCATAGGCAGTTCCTTCGTGATCGGCTCGATGAAGCCGTTCACGATCAAGGAGTAAGCCTCGGACTCGTCGAGGCCGCGGCTCATCAGGTAGAAGAGCTGATCTTCGCCGACCTTCGAGACGGTGGCCTCGTGGCCGATCTCGGTCTGGTTCTCTTCAACGCGAATGGTCGGGTAGGTGTCGGTGCGGGCATTCTCATCGAGCAGCAGCGCGTCGCAGCGCACGCTGGATTTAGTATGGTGCGCGCCGGTGTTGACACGCACGAGGCCGCGATACGAGGCACGCCCGGTGCCCTTCGACACAGACTTCGACAGAATTTGCGAGGTTGTGTGCGGCGCGAGATGGGTGATCTTTGCGCCGGCATCCTGGTGCATGCCATCGGAAGCAAAGGCCACCGAGAGGACATCGCCGCGCGCGCCCGGCTCCATCAGCAGGACGGCGGGATACTTCATAGTGACTTTGGAGCCGAGATTGCCATCGACCCATTCCATCGTGGCGTCGCCATAAGCGGCAGCGCGCTTCGTCACCAGGTTATAGACGTTCTTCGACCAGTTCTGGATGGTCGTGTAGCGCACGCGCGCCCCGCGCATCACCTTGATCTCGACGACGGCGCTGTGCAGGCTGTCGCTGGTGTAGCTCGGCGCTGTGCAGCCTTCCACGTAGTGGACGTACGAGCCAGGAGCGGCGATAATCAGCGTGCGCTCGAACTGGCCCATATTCTGCGCGTTGATGCGGAAGTAGGCTTGCAGCGGGATCTCGACGCGCACGCCTTCCGGCACGTACACGAAGCTGCCGCCGCTCCACACCGCGCTGTTCAGCGAGGCGAACTTATTGTCCGAGGGCGGGATAACCGTGCCGAAATGTTCTTTCACGATGTCGGGATACAGGCGCAGCGCGGTATCCATGTCGGTGAAGATCACGCCGATCTTCTCCAGGTCCTCGCGCACTTTATGATAGACGGCCTCGCTCTCGTACTGGGCGGTCACGCCGGCCAGGAACTTGCGCTCGGCCTCGGGAATGCCCAGGCGGTCGAATGTATCTTTAATTTCGCTCGGCACATCGTCCCAGGTCTTGCCCTGCTCCGCTACCGGCTTGATATAATAGTAGATATCGTCAAAGTTGATGCCGGAAAGGTCCGCGCCCCATGTAGGCATAGGCCGCTTCTCGAAGAGATCAAGGCTCCGCAAGCGGAACTTGCGCATCCACTCCGGCTCGCCCTTCATCTCCGAAATCTGCTCGACTATCTTCCGGTTCAACCCCTTTGCGGACTTAAACGCGTAGTTCTCCGGCATAAAAAAGCCAGGACTATACGTCTGTTGCTCCATATCGAATACTTGACTCATTGCATCTACTCCATCTTGCAGGCACCTGCCTGATAGTTTTCACGGACAAGCTGGCCCGCGCTTAATCCTTAGCTACCTACTCGGATTTATTCGTATTATATTGCGCAATACCAGGATTGTCAAGGTGAGCCGAACTGAAATCTACTCATAACTCGTTTCTCACAAAACCGGAGGGAGACAAGAAGTACTCCCGGCTCGTCACTCAAGTTCTTACCAATAGCCAGCGAGACTACTTCTCAGATTTATGATTGGATTTCAGGAGCAGAAACATCCCTTATTACTCTTTCGTAAATTCAAGAACAAAATGCTAAACCTTCTCCTCCCCTGCTTCTGATTTTTTAACCAACTTGGCACGCATCTTTGGATTTATGAAGATATCAATTAGGATAAATTGCCTAATAAATTGACATTGAATAATTATTCAATTATACTTCTTAATAATCGATTGTATCGAATAAAGAGTCCCGATCTAGGAGAGGCCTAATAAATTGATTGATTTGATTTTATCTACTTTAAGCATTGGATAGCCCTGGAAACCAGGCATTTTAATTAGGTAGATAGTCCTAAATCGTCCTACATTAGACATAGCGAGGATTACTAAAATGGCAGATATCTTCCATAATGTCATCATTTGGGTTGTGGGCTTTGTATTCTTGATCATTATACTATTACTGATTAATGGTTTGATCTTTCTCGTAAATCGATTTGTTAAGGGATCAAAACGTATTGACGCTCTCACATTGGTTATACCAAGCGAAGGTATAAATCAATATGCGCCTACAGCACTCACACAATTCCCCGATGGAAGAATACAAATCAATCCAGTGTCTGCGATTTTAAAACTGTTTAATCATGTAAGTGATGTACTTAGCGAATCTGAGTTAAGGCGCTGGGCAAAGGAAGGCAAGTTGCATATGTCATTTTATCTTCAACCAGGCCCTGCAAATGCAGATGAAGTAGCTCAGATAGCAATTAGTGGATTACTCCGAAGTGGTTTTCCTCTTGAGCGGTTAAAAAAATCTAAGGTTTATTCAATCTCAAGCAACATAACACCACAGTCAGAGAAAGCATATGTCGTTGTCATAGGCAACATTCCTACTTCGATGCCTTTTATAATATTACCTTCATTCGATTAATTGCGAATATCATCCCGCTGTAAAACTAGCTACCTTTATTTTCATGTTTGGAATAAATTATTCCCATGGTCTGATAAAGGAGACATATTTGAACTATAATACAGTTAACAGGCAGCGAACTTCCAAACCTTGGGGCTTAATTATCCTTGATGTAGGTATAGGAGTAGTCGTGGCTCTAACAGGAATTATTATCGGACTTAGTTCGCATCAAGTTGAATATCAACTTATAAGACAAGGAAATATTGACAATTACATATTAGGCGATGGGATAGATTACCTAGAGTTAAATACGCGCCCTTCACTTTTTATACTGACTGAAGCAGACTTTACCCCAAAATTTAATAACAATATTCTATCAAACAGTACTATTTCTCTTGTCTATAAAGCCGATGACACCACCGATATTAACGTTACTTCTCTAATGGGAACCCATCTGATTGGAAAGGCCTACAAAGTTGTAGAAATCGCTGATTCTACTAATGAACCTAAGACATACATTACATCTCAATACACCAAAACCCCCATGGCTTTTATCAAAATAACTGGTATATCGGCTACATATTGATTGTCATTGGTTTCGTAATCATAGTCCTTTCGTTCTTAATCCCCAACAAAATATTTACCATTCTTGGATGGATAGGAGTGGGAGTAAGCGCCTTTCCTCTCATTACTTTATTAATAGTTGGTATTGCTGTTCCAGGTGGATTATCCTTTGCTTCATTTAAAGAAGCGATTGCCGTTAATATCGTAATCGTGTTAGGTGCTGCTATCCTTGGATCTATTATTGGCTTGATTATTGGCTTGGTGCAAGCCATACGTGGAAAAGATATCCTAAATGTTGAAAGTGCTTATGACAAGTTCGTAAGTTCAGTAGCAAGCACAGCAGAGTTCCTCGATATGGAAGAATAAAGGAACAGCCAGAGCGGACACAAAGAATTTCCCTAATAATCTGCTTTGTTCTATAGTATAGAACATAAAAATGTATTGAGGGAAAGTATGAATGTAGTCATGAAGTGTATCATCTGCTAATAGGTCCCTGTCCCGATTGAGGAAACTACTTAGGACTCTCAAGTGTGAGATGATCCAGGAACTACGACAGTTACCCTGATTAGGGATGAGCCGACCATTGTTATCCGCGATGTCTTTGCTCAGATCTGCACAATCTAGGGTTGAGGAATATATGGATGCAGCCACAGGCAAAAGACTTTCCCAAATTGCGGAGGCAAAGATTACTGATCTCGGCATAAATTGCTAAACACTTGGTCTAGTAAGCCGGTCTAATGCAGCTTTACAAGCCGCATCGCTGATTATGAAAGTTTTGATGTCTACACCGGGATCGGTAATGTGGGTACACAGGAGAAGTTGGTCCTAGCCGAACAGTAAGAGCAAGAAAGAGCCCATGACTCTGACGTTACGTCAGGGTGTAAACTAACCTGGAGGTCAGACAATAGATTATCCTGAAGAATAAATACCGGTAACATCACCTGGAAAGGGCCAGACCAACATATGGAACAGCAGTTTCGAGAAGAGCGCTTTGTGCTCGAGGCGGAGGGATACCAGCTTCCAGCAGCGCTGACAATGCCGGAGGGACAGGAAGTGAGGTGGAGCATCGTGCTCATCCCCGGCTCGATGGGCAGCGACGTGGATGGGAACTACCCTGAAATGCATATGAATCCGCATATGTATGCGGACCTGGCGCGGCAACTGGCAGGGCAAGGACACGCGGTGCTGCGCTACGCAAAGCATGGGCCGGGGACTGGCTCGGTGATCGTGGATGAGGGGCTGGCGAAGGCGCATCGCATCTTCCCACGGCAGCAATATATCGGAGCGGCGGCGATCAAGAAGCTGCGCGAGTTGGTGCCACAGGCGAGTGGACTGGCAATCGCGGGACACAGCGAGGGGAGCGTGCATGGGCTACTGCTCTCGCAGCAGCGCGACCAGGGTGTGGAGGCATTCATCAGCCTCTCGGGGCCTTCGTTCCGCTTTATGGACCTGTTCATTCATAAAGCGCGCCAGATGGCTGAGGAACAGGGGGAGATCATCGACTTTGGAGCCTTCAAGGTCAATGCCGCGAACTACATCCGCGTCTTCGAGCTGACGCGCGCAGGGGAGCCGTTTACGGAAGAGATCAAGGCCGACCCGACGATGGAGTTCTTCGTCAAGAACTGGGGCAGCGACAGCCCACAGGCACAGGAGGGACGGCAATACATGCGCGACTACGACGCGGTAGACCCGTGCATCGAGATCGCGCAGGTGCCCTGTCCCGTGCTGGTAGTGCAGGGAGGCCTGGACGAGTCGGGGGTGCATGCTGACAACGGCGAGCGCCTCTACCAGGCGCGGCACGCCCTGTACCCTGAGACGACGCGGCTGGCCTTCTTCCCCGAACTGCAGCACTTCTACAAGCATGCACGGCCCGGCATGAACTCGCAACAATCGATGGCGCTGGACGGGGAGACGGACCCGCGGGTAAGCGAGGCGATCAGCGCGTGGCTGGATGAGATGAAGTAGCAGATCGGATATTTCCTTCACCACGTCTTCATATTACCCCTATAATACTTCCTTGTTCTATGGTATAGTACAAGGAAACGTGTTGAGGAAAGTACAAGTGCAATATCGGGACCTCATATACCGTATTCATGCACGTCAATCTATGTTTACACGCTTGATTTCTGATGAGTGCGTAGAGTATATCTTACAGAGTGGCGAAGTGATAGAAGACTATCCACATGCGTTTCCGTTTCCAGCAAAGCTGCTGCACGGTTGGTGTACCGGACGCGCGATTCATGTAGTAGCAGCAAGCAATCACAGCAAGCAGCAGGTGATCGTCATAACAGCATATGAACCAACTCTCGATAAATGGGAATCGGATTTGAAGACCAGGAGGAAACATCCGTGAAATGCGTCATCTGCCAATTTGGAGAAACTGAACCAGGAACCACAACAGTCACCCTTACCAGAGATGAAACAACTATTGTTATTCGTGATGTTCCCGCTCAAATCTGCACAACCTGCGGTGAGGAATATGTGGATGCAGCCACAGGCAAACGACTTTCTCAAATCGCGGAGGCAGCGGTAAACGAAGGCGTACAGGTAGATGTACGGCGATATATAGCCGCGTAAATGATAATTCCCCTTGTTGACCGCGCGTAAATATGTTATCATTTCTAGCACAAACTAGTACACATTGACACAACTGGCCCGCGTTGAGCGAAGAGAGTACGAGGCAGGCAGCCGACAGCGATCCGATACAGAGTGGAAGGTCGGAATGGATATGCCACCATCAGAACGAATTCGTGAGCGGCTGACCGAAGAAAGTCACGCGCAAGCGTGGCAAGTAGGAACAGGTGGGCGGTTCCCACGCAGGCAATAACCGGAAAAAAGTGGTCTTTCCAGCTTTCGCTACGACGTTGTAGTACAGGGTCATCACAAGCAGGCGTGATCTCCCAGGAATGAGCGAAAGGCAAACAGGGTGGCACCACGGGAGTAACCAGTTAGCTCTCGTCCCTTCTTCAATGTTCAGGAAGGGGCGGGAGTTTTTTATTGGCCGCAATGGGCAGCCACAACCCTCGCGACGGGGCGACGCAAGCTCCTACAACGGGGCGACGCAAGCGTCCCCTCCCTTCCCTACACCATCCCCGCCCCTACAGAAAGGGGCCAGGGAGCAGTGAAGGAGAAAAAACACATGGCAATCGACACGCAGTCAACCCCACAGCAGACCGCCGTCACCAGTAGCGCGCTCGAACTCGCATTGCAAAAACTCGCCTCGGTGGATGTCCCGCAGGGCAAGCATATCGCGCTGGCCTTTTCGGGCGGGCTCGACTCGTCGCTGTGCGTCAAGCTCTCGCAGGAGAAGTATCACGCGCGGCAAATCACAGCTATTACCGTCGATGTCGGACAGGGCGACGAGGAGATGCAGCAGAGCATCACGCGCGCCGAACAACTGGGCATCACGCCGATCGTGATCGACGCGAAGGCCGAATTTACACAACAGTGGCTCAGCAAGGCCATCCTGGCCAACTCGGACTACAACGGCTACCCGGTCTCCACCTCCATGACGCGCCAGTTGATCGCGGGCAAAGTCGCGAAGAAGGCCCTGGAGCTTGGCTGCGACGCGCTGATGGAGGGTTCGACTGGCAAGGGCAATGACCAGTATCGCATGCACAACGTCTTCAGCCTCTTCGCGCCGGGCGTGCCCATCTTCGTCCCGGTGCGCGACTTCGACCTGACGCGCGGTGAAGAGCAACTGCTCATGGAATACTTCGGTGTGCCGGTCGAAGAATTGATTGTGGGCGGAGATGACAAGACCATGTGGTGCCGCTCCATTGCCAGCGGCGGCATCGATCTCACGACGGTACTGCCCGATAGCATCTGGATGTGGCTCGTCCCATCGGCCAAAGCGCCCGACAAACCCACTACCGTCACACTGAGCTGGCATCATGGTCTACCCGTCGCCCTGAATGGCGAAGCGCTGCCGCTCGACCAGGTCATCGAGCAGTTGAACATCAGCGGCGGCGCCAACGGCATCGGCAAGATCGACCTCTTCGAGGACGGCATCATGGGTCTCAAGTCGCGCGAGATCTACGAGGCGCCCTCCGCGACGATCTTGCTGAAAGTCCATCGCGACCTGGAGCAGTTTTGCCTGACAAAAGACGAGATCCAACTGAAGCGCCAGATGGACGCGCACTGGGCCAGGATGGTCTATCACGGCGAATGGTTCCACCCACTCAAGAACGCCATCGATGCCTTCATAGCGGCCACTCAAGGCGTCGTGAACGGCGAGTACACGCTCGAGCTATACAAAGGAAACGTCGACATCGTCTCGCGCGAGTCGAAGAGCGGGCTGTTCTTCCCCGACGTGCGCTCGATCAAGACCGCCAGCTTCAACCAGAAGGAATCCGCGCCCGCCGCCCACCTGCGCGGCATCCCGTACGAGTTGATCGCCCGGCGCGATAGCATCGCAGCAAGCGAGTACAGCGGGTAGCAAACCACCGGCAATTGTCCCGGGCGACCGCGAGGGTCGCCCCTACCCTATAACGAACGACAGGGTAGGATACGCCTTCGTATATGGTAGGGGCGACCCTCGCGGTCGCCCTGGAAAACGGTCGCCTTGGTCGCCGCCCTGGAGAAGGAAATTACACATGACTAAACTCTGGCAAAAGAGCTATCAATTGCACGAACTGGTGGAGCGCTACGAGGCGGCCCAGAACAGCAAGCTGGACGAGCGCCTGATCCGCCACGACGTGTGGGGATCGCTCGCCCATATTGCGATGCTGGCAAAAATTGGAGTCCTGACGGAGTCCGAGCACAGGGTTTTGAAAGAGGCGCTGTGCCAGGTACTCGACATGGAGGCCACGCACGAATTCACTATAGCGCTGACCGACGAAGATGTGCATACCGGCATAGAAAACTACCTGGCAGCCGTGGCCGGGCCGGCAGGCAAGAAAATCCATATGGCCCGCTCGCGCAACGACCAGGTGCTGGTTGATATGCGGCTCTACGCTAAAGAGCAGTTGCACCAGGTAGCCGGCAAGCTCGGGAACCTCTGCCATGACCTGCTCGATTTCGCCGGCAAAAACGAGCATGTGCCCATGCCCGGTTACACACACATGCAGCGCGCCATGCTCTCCTCGGTCGGCCTGTGGGCATCCAGCTTCGCCGAGGCGCTTCTGGACGACGAACAGTTGATCTCGGCGGTCTACAATCTGAATGACCAGTCCCCGCTCGGCTCGGCTGCCGGCTACGGCGTTCCCGTCAACATCGACCGCGAGTACTCCTCGCAATTGATGGGTTTCGAGCGCGTGCAGGGCAACGTCATCTACGTGCAGAACAGCCGGGGCAAGATCGAGGCCGCCATTGTGCAGGCGCTTGCGCAGATCATGCTCGACCTGAGCAAGATGGCGCAGGATATCCTGCTCTTCACCACCGTTGAATACGGTTTTTTCCAGGTGCCGCAAGAACTCTGCACCGGCAGCAGCATCATGCCGCAGAAACGCAACCTGGGTGTGATGGAACTGGTGCGCGCGCGCACCCAGACCATGCTGGCGCTGCAGCAACAGATTCTCGGCATCGTGACCGGACTGCCCTCCGGCTACAACATGGACTACCAGGAGACCAAGCGCCCCTTCATGGAAGCGCTCGACCTCGTGCAGGAAAGCCTGGACATCTGCGCCCTGGTCGTCTCCTCGCTCGACGTCAACACCGGGCGCCTGCTGAACGCCTGCACCTACGAACTCTTTGCCGCCGACCGCGCCTATGAGCTGACCTCGACCGCCAGGCTGCCCTTCCGCGACGCCTACCGCATCGTCGCCGCGGAGGTCAGTGCCCAGCTTGAGCGCAAGCTGCCTTTCAAGACAGAGAGCCAGGAGCAACTGATCGAACGCTTGAAGGCACGCAGTCACAGCGGCGGCGCAGGGAACCTGGGGCTGGATCGGCTATACGAAAATTTAGACATCGTTGAAGAGAAATGGAACGAGAAAACGGAGCAGTTCGAGGCAGCAATAGCGGCGCTCGTAAGCCTGTAAAGGCCGATAATGCACATTAACGAATAAATGCGAACAGCTTTGTAGGGGCGGGAGTGGCGTGGACGGGCGGCGGGGGCGCTTGCGCCGCCCTGGGCATGGTCCGCATCAAATCTTCAATCTGCATAATCGGCCGTGAAGGCGATAATACTGATCGAATAATTCCGATGGCCATTGGTAGGATTCCCCCGTCCACGTGTCTTTGTAGAGGCAGGGGCGGCGGCGAGTGGTGCGGGGCCCCTTGCGGGTGCCTTTCGTCCTAGGTCGCGCGGATATTGGCGGGTACCTTTTGTCCCCAGCTCCTCTCTGACCGATCTCTAGCAAATCGGCGTAAAGAATTCGTCAACATGCATGATCGGCCCCTACAGAGTAACATTACACAGGAAGGACTTACACATATGGGAACCGTGGTACTTGCTTATTCGGGTGGACTGGATACGTCCATCGCCATTCGCTGGATTAAAGAACACTATGGGCTGGATGTGATTACCGTCACGATTGATGTTGGCAACGACCGCGATCTCCCGGCCATTGCCGCGCGAGCAGAGAAGATTGGCGCGGTGAAGACGCTTGTTGTGGACGCACGCGCGGACTTCGTGCGCTACTTCATCTGGCCCGCTCTGCAGGCGGGAGCTGTCTACGAGGGCCATTATCCCCTGGCGACCGCGCTGGCCCGCCCGTTGATCGCGCGCCTGCTTGTGGAGGTGGCGCGTGCCGAGGGAGCCGGCGCGGTGGCGCACGGCTGTACAGGCAAGGGCAATGACCAGGTGCGCTTCGATGTCTCGATCAACACGCTCGCGCCCGACCTGAAAATCATCGCGCCCGTACGCGAATGGAGCATGACGCGCGACAACGAGATGGCCTACGCAGCCGAGCATGCCATCCCCATCAAGGTTACGAACGCCAGTCCTTACTCGGTCGATCAAAACCTGTGGGGCCGCAGCGTCGAGTGCGGCATCCTGGAAGACCCGTGGGCCGAGCCACCCGCCGATGTCTTCGGCTGGACCCGCGACCCTGCCAGCGCGCCATCCGAGGCGAGCTATTTGGAGATCACATTTGAGCAGGGCATACCAACCGCGCTCAACGGCGAAGAAATCGAAGGCGTGGAGCTGATCGAATACCTCAATCACCAGGCCGGAAAGTACGGCATCGGGCGCATCGACTCCATCGAAAATCGCCTGGTGGGCATCAAATCGCGCGAGGTCTACGAGGCGCCCGCCGCCACTGTGCTGCTCGCCGCGCACCGCGCGCTGGAAAGCCTGACGTTGAGCCGCGACCAGTCGCGCTTCAAGGAAATCGTAGCGAGCGAATACGCTCGATTGGTATATAATGGTCAGTGGTACAGCGCGCTGCACCAGGACCTGGCAGCCTATGTGCAAAGCACGCAGCGCTTCGTCAGCGGCACAGTGCGCATGAAGCTCTCGCCCGGCCACTGCGCGGTGGTAGGCCGCAAGTCGGAGCATTCGCTCTACGATCACAGCCTGGCCACCTACGACAGCGGCGACCAGTTCGATCACAACGCCGCGCTAGGCTTTATCAAGCTGTGGGGCCTGCCGCTCACAACACAGGCCCAGGCACAGTTATTGCCCTCGATCGGTTTCGAGGGGAATTTGTTGGAAGAGGTAACGCGGAAGTAGCTTAGCATATCAAGCGAGAGGATGGTAAATTCAGGAAAGGAGCCATGACCATGAGCGCACCGATTTATTACGACAACGACGCCGATCTCTCTATCATACAGGGTAAACGGCTCGCCTTCATCGGCTTCGGCAACCAGGGGGCGGCGCAATCACAGAACCTGCGTGAGAGCGGCGTGAAGGAGATCGTGATCGGCAACCGGGACGATGCATACGAACAGGCAGCGCTAGATGCAGGCTTTCGTGTCGTCTCCATCCCTGAGGCAGCCGCGTGGGGTGAGGTGGTCTTCCTACTCATTCCTGATGAAGAGCAGCCGCGGGTCTTCCGCGAGCAGATCGGGCCGAATTTGCGGCCGGGCACGACACTGGTCGTGGCTTCCGGTTATAATATCGCCTTCAACCTGCTGGCTGTGCCTGACTCAGTGGATATCGTGATGGTTGCCCCGCGCATGATCGGCGCGGGCGTGCGCGACCGCTTCCTTCGAGGCGAACCCTATCCCTGCTTCGTCTCGGTGGAGCGCGACGCGAGCGGGAATGCGCTCGCCCTGGCGCTCTCGATTGCGCGCGGCATCGGAGCGACACGCGGCGGCGCGGTCGCATCCTCGACGATGGAGGAGGCGGCGCTCGACCTGTTCAGCGAGCAGGCCGTCTGGCCGACCATCCTGCTCACCATGCAAACCGCCTACGAAGTTCTGCACGCGGCAGGTTTCAGCGACGAGGCCATCCTTTACGAGATGTACCTGTCAAAAGAACCCGCTGAGGTCTTCGAGCGCTTCGCCGATCAGGGCATCTTCGGCCAGCTTACGCTGCATTCGCACACCAGCCAGTATGGGCAACTGCGCAACCTGCTCGCCGAGGACGGGGCCGCATTGCGCGAGCGCTTCACGCACGTGCTGCACGACGATATTCTCTCCGGCGCGTTCGCGCGCGAATGGTCGGATGTGCAGTCGAAGGGGCCTGAGCGCCTCGAGCAACTACGCGCGAAGGCGCTTGAGGGTCCTCTTGCTCAGGCGGAAGCAAGCATAGTAAAGAAGGGCAAAGAATGAGGTGAGTTTTTAGATTGAACCATCCCATCTTTATGCGTCGTCTGTGACCTCGGACGGTGCAACACACCATTATATTGATGATCCTTGGCTCATGAAGTGCTAGCTGAGAGTAGTGAAGCCATGATTTACATCGGGATAGCCTATTTGATGGCCATTGGCTCACTGATATCTGACCCTTTCAGACAGACTCTAACAGGCCAGTACTAGACTACATGTATTCCTTGTCCCTCCTCAAAATGTTAAGAAACCCCCATTTTAGATGGAGATGCCACCTTACGCGCCAGCGAGCGAGTGATAGAAGTGATTTGTAGAAACTGAAGGCATGGGGACGCTCGATGTCCTCCAGCTCGGCGATGCTGATTTCCCCGAGCATGTATAGTCGGGATGCTATCCAGAGACGCTCTTCTTGCTCGTCCGCTGTTCGGTAAGTTGACTCTGGTTTCATTTTGGCAAGAGCGATTTCGGCTTTTCTGAGATTCAGGGCATGAGGCCGTTCTTCCTCCTCTAGCTCTTCCATGCTAATCTCTCCTAGCATGTAACGTTGGGATGCTATCCAAAGACGATTCTCCTGCTCGTCGGCATATTGAGAGGAAGTCTCGGGCTTCATTTTGCTGTATCTCCTCTTAAGTAAATGACAAGCTTGGGATTATTAACCAAGCAAAACAATGGTCGCCTTTATACTAAGACGTATCTCATTCTTTTCTATCCAATCAATCGTTCAAACAATGTTATTCGTAACGATATAATTGTATAATAACCTATAAAATCAATAAAATCAATTTTACTAGTTGGATTTGTCAATTCATGGAGTAGAAGAGGGATGAAAAATATATTTACCTAATTCGCTCAAAACGGCTTTTTTTCTGATATAGAAGGCTAAGCTTGAAATTATTTTGATTTTCACAGCAACGATACGTTTAAGTTAATAGGATCTTAGAAATACATTGAGTTTGAAACAAGAAATCCGTTTTACGTTGCCGATTTCCATCGACGATCTCAGTATTTAACATATTCTTGTTTAAATTAGCTCTGGATTTTGAATTTACTTGACGAGGCACATATGTTATAATAATAAACAATTTACTCCTCACAGTACGAATAACTTGTTTGGAGTTTAGTATGCGTATTGTACAAAGGTTTTGGTTCTTCGCTAGTTTCCTTGCGATTATCACGTTCATTTTAGGTGCTGCTGTTAGTGGTATCATTGGCAACCAGTCAAATAATCTTTACGTATGGATTGTTAGTCAGATCGGAAGTTCTGTCGAACTAAGCTTGTGGCCTTGGATTATCACATTGCTAATTCTGTTGGTTTCCTTGGGCGTGATCTTCTATTTGATGCACCACAATCGAGTTCTCAACCATGCGCTTTTCACGGCGAATCATATCATCGATTTAGATGATTTATGTTAAGGCTTTTAGCTAGCTGGATACCTTCGAAGAACCATGATAATGAGATGAAGCAGCTCCTTGCCGAATTACTGCGGGATGCAAGCGCCGAGTTTGCGGGGCATGTCCATAGAGCATTTATACTGATACCAGACGATAAAAAAGAGTATCTGACAATTTGGGCACACTTGGGAATTCCTCAAGATATTATAGATCGTAAAAAGTTCTACATAGGCAGCGATCACGATAAGAAGCCTCTCCAAGGAGTCGCCGGATATGCATATCTTGAAAGAAAGTTGCGAGTGGGGCACGTAATTCAAGAAGAGAACACTTGGAGGACCGATTGCGAGGACAGCTTTATACGATTCGGTGATGGAAAGCACCTCCCGCCATACCGATCATTTGTTTGTGTTCCGGTTATCGGGCCTGATTTAGATTCACCTCGTTTAAGTACTACTGTCTGTCTCGGAGTAGTTATCTTCGATAGCATGGACAGCAGAATTTTTGATACAATAGAGAGTCAAGTTGTGTTACGCGTATTTGCAAGGCGTGTTGCTACTGCATTAACAATGAATCGGCTACTTCCTTGATAAGCTAGTTTGTACGGAAGAAGCTTATTGCAATAATCGTAGATTATATCCTTAATGTACGGTGTCATTGGATTACTCATATTTAGAGTCTGTTATGTGGGACAAAGCCAATACTCATCAGCTTGGGAATGCCTTTTGCAGATGTAAACCTTATTCAGGCACAGTGCGGAAGCTAATCGCCAGGCGGTTCCAGCCATTGATCGAAATAACAGCCAGCGTCAGGTAGACCAGCTCTTCTTCGCTGAATTGCTTGCACGTCTCTTCATAGACATCGTCGGGTACATGGTCAACGGACACGAGCGTCACGGCCTCCGCCCAGGCCAGCGCGGCCCGCTCGCGCTCGTTGAAATAAGGGGCTTCTCGCCAGGCAACGAGCGCATAAAGACGCTGTTCGGTTTCGCCGCGCGACCGCGCGGATTTCGTATGCAGGTTGATTCAATACGCGCACCCGTTGATCTGCGATGAACGAACTTTGACGAGTTCGATGATTAGAGGTTCCTGGCTGGCCAGGGTGGATGAGCGCACGAAATGATCCAGGCCAGCCATCGCCTTGCCTACACCTTGAACAACTTTGCCATAATCGAGCCGGGGCTGCATGTCCATGTTAAGCCTCCTTGTGTGGATTCTGGATAACGAGCATTTTCTCACAAGAAGCATAGCACGGCTATATGGCTGCGACAAGACCCACACCCCACCCCGGATGCCCACCAGGGGCATCCGGGGGTGGGGCATCCGGGGCGGGCTTATCGCACGCACGCCAGCACGTCCGCCAGCAGCCCCTGAGATGTCTCGATAGCACCCGCGCCAGGCCCGATGATTGTGACGGCGGAGAGGGTATCGGCGTGAATCGTGATGGCGTTCATCACCCCGTTCACGTGCGCCAGTGGATCTGACAGTGGTAATGCCGCTGGCTGCACGCTGGCTTCGAGGGTATCGGGCTGCCCATTCTCGCCGGGATGCATTTGCAGCGAGGCAACCAGCTTGATACGGTGGCCCGAACTCGCGGCATCTCGCATTTCTAGAGGGGTGATGTGCGTGATGCCCTGCCGCTGCACCTGTTGCACGGTAAGTGGGTGATCGAAGACCAGGGCGGCCAGGATCATGGTTTTGGCGACGGCGTCGAAGCCCTCGACGTCGGCGGTGGGATCGCTTTCGGCATAGCCCTTTGCCTGGGCCTCGGCAAGCGCGTCGGCATAGCTCTGGCCGGAAGACATGGCAGTGAGGATATAGTTGGTGGTGCCGTTGAGGATGCCGCGCATGGCGGTGACTTTTGCCCCGGCCATACCCTCGCGGATCGTGCTAAGTACGGGCGTGCCTGCCATCACCGCGGATTCCATGCGCAGTTGCACACCGTTCTGGCGAACCAGGGCGAAGAGTTCTCCAGCCGCCAGCGCTCCAGGTCCCTTGTTGGCGGTGACGACATGCATGTGCTTCGAGAGCGCGGCGCTTATATGGCTCAAGGCCGGTTGGGCGTCGCGCAGGTTCGTCGGTGAGGCCTCCACCAGGATATCGGCCTCAAACGCCTGTATGCCGTGTAGCGCCGTCTGCCTGTGAGCAACGCCAGGATATTCGGCCAGCGAGCGTTTCGCCGCGGCAAACTCTAAAAGCGTAGGGACTTGCAAACCCTCTTCACGATAGATGAACCCATGCCGCGCATTGGCAACACCTACCAGGCGTAACTCTACACCGTATTGTTGTTCTAGATAGGCTTGTTTCGTTTCCAGCAACTGCGCGAAGCCCTGGCCGACGACGCCGAAACCGACGAGAACGAGGCGGAGCATAAAAATTCCCCTTGACATTCTTCAAGACGCTTGGGTATACTTAATATCACAAACGCAGAACTTGTACAAGTGAATATGCGCAGAAATGACTGCTCTCATCAAGAGAGGTGGAGGGAAACGGCCCGATGAAGCCCGGCAACCCACCTGCAATGTCGCAGGAAGGGTGCCAATTCCGGCGGACTATTCCGCGAGATGAGGGGAAGCGATGTAGCTTAACCCCTGAGATGCAGGGGTTTTTTGTTGCCCACAAATCACCCACATCATGTACATTTCAGCAAACGAATATGACCAACAGTGAAGAGGACGAGTAAGCGCCACGGATGGCTACAGAGAGTCGGCGACGATGAGATGCCGGCGCCGCACCAGCGTTGAATATGACCTCTGAGTTGCGCGTTGAACGCCGGTTTCCGGCCAGTAGATAGCGCCGGGCGGCCCCGATATCGGCCAGAGTATCAGGCAAGAACGAACGTGTGCCAGGACGACCGCGAGGGCTTACCCAGGTAGGTTTTTTGGTTCATTGTAGAGGCAGGGGTGGCGGGGAGTGGGGCGGGGCCCCTTGCGGGTGCCTTGCGTGCCTCTCCGCCTCCCTGGCCTTCCTTGAGTAAAACCTACCTGAGAGGACCACGAGGGTCGCCCTGGCGCACAGTCGCTTGCTAGATACTCACAAAGGTTGGCGTCGTGAGGCGTCAACAAACCAGGGTGGTACCGCGAACCCATGAACCCCTCGCCCCTGTTCGGGAGAGGGTTTTTTTGTAGTCATTTTCCGGCCGGTGTAGAGTGCCGATTTATCGAGCACGGAGCCGATTTATCGAGCACGGAGCCGGATAGAAATGAACGAAGGGAGTGGCAACGGTGACACACATCAGACACGACGTTCCTTGCAGGCGGCCGCCTGTGGAGGTTTTGGCGTTGGCAGCGTCTGCTCTCCCGCTGAAGACCTTCACGTTTGATGGACTGCCGCTGCGCCAGGGCGGCACTTTCGGCCCGGTAACGCTTGCATACGAAACGTGGGGGAGGCTGAACGCGGCCGGCGATAACGCGGTCCTCATCACGCACGCGCTGACCGGAAATACGCATGCGCATGACGCGGAACGGCCCGATGACACAAAAATCGCCTGGTGGAATCCGTTGATCGGCCCCGGACGCTTTTTCGATACATCGCGCTACTACGTGATCTGCTCGAATATTCTGGGCGGCTGTTACGGCAGCACGGGGCCATCGTCGCTAAACCCTCAGACAGGGCATGCATACGGAATGCGCTTCCCTGTCATCACAATCCAGGATATGGTGCGGGCGCAGCGCAGCTTGATCGATCACCTGGGCGTGCGCCAGTTGGCGATGGTGGCCGGTGGCTCTATCGGCGGCCAGCAAGCGCTCGAATGGGCGGTTACCTACCCGGAACTGGTACGAAATGCCATCGTCGTTGCGGCGACCGCGGCGTTGACCGCGCAGGCCGTCGCCTTCAGCGAGGTGCAGCGTCAGGCCATTCTCATCGATCCGCGCTGGCAGGGTGGGGATTACCCACTCGACCAGGGACCTGATGCCGGACTCGCTATCGCGCGCATGCTGGCGATGATTACCTACCAGAGCGAAGAAGGCATGGAACAACGTTTTGCCCGGCAGCCGGCGCGGCAATCATTCGGTCCCGCGCCGGTCGCACCGAGCGGCTATGGCGATTTCGGCAAGCGCTTCGACGTGGAGAACTATCTCTACTACCAGGGTCATGCCCTGATCAAGCGTTTTGACGCCAATAGCTACCTGTACATCAGCCGGGCTATGGACCTGTACGACGTGAGCGAGGACTACGGCTCGCTCGAGGCTGCGCTGCAGCGTATCCGCAACAAAGTATTGTTTATCGGTATCCGGTCGGATTTTCTCTTCCCGGCTGCGCGCGTGCGTTGGCTCGCAGAGCAGGCACAGAGCGCCGGGGTAGATGCGACCTATGTAGAACTGGATTTACCGCACGGTCATGATGCCTTTCTGAAGGAGTGGAAGCAAATGACCGATGCACTGAACACAATCCGGTGATCTTATTCCGATCGGCAACGGACTGCGTCCTACTCGGCGAGTCAGCCGGTCGGAGAAGTAGAAGGAGTAACACATAATGGCACTCAACAGCAACAAACAGTATGGCTTTGAAACGCTCTCACTTCACGCAGGACAGGAAACGGCGGACAGCGCGACCAACGCACGCGCCGTACCGATCTACCAGACAACCTCGTTTGTCTTCAACAACCCGGAACACGCTGCCGACCTCTTCGGACTGAGGCAATTCGGCAACATCTATTCGCGCATCATGAATCCTACCCAGGATGCCTTCGAGCGCCGTATCGCCGCGCTGGAAGGGGGAGTGGGCGCGCTGGCAACCGCGTCGGGGCAGGCAGCGGAGACGCTGGCCCTCCTCAACGTTGCCGGAGCGGGCGACGAAATCGTTTCTTCCGAGAGCCTGTACGGTGGAACTTATAACCTCTTCCACTATACACTGCCAAAGCTTGGCATCACCGTGCGCTTCTACGATAGCCGCGAGCCGGAGAGCCTGCGTTCTGTTATTAATGAGAAAACCAAAGCGGTCTTCGCCGAGACACTTGGCAATCCCCGCCTGGACACGCTCGATATAACCACCACCGCCAACATCGCACACGAATACGGCGTGCCGCTAATAATAGACAACACGCTGCCCACGCCGTACCTGATACAGCCCTTCAAGTACGGCGCGGATATCATCGTCCACTCCACCACCAAGTTCATCGGCGGCCACGGCACATCAATCGGCGGTGTGATTGTGGACAGCGGCAAATTCGATTGGACAAACGGGCGCTTCCCGGGCTTCGTCGAGCCTGATCCATCGTATCACGGCCTGCGTTTCGTCGAGGCGCTCGGCCCGCTGGCCTACATCATCAAGGCGCGCGTACAATTGCTGCGCGACATGGGCCCGGCCGCTTCGCCCTTCAACGACTGGCTCTTCCTGCAAGGCCTGGAGACGCTGCCGCTGCGTATGGAGCGCCACAGCCAGAACGCCCAGCGTATCGCCGAATTCCTGGAAGGGCATCCCTCTGTGAGCTGGGTGCTCTACCCTGGCCTGAAGAGCCATCCGCAGCACGACCTGGCGGTGAAGTACCATACGCACGGCTTCGGCGCCATCCTCGGCTTCGGCATCAAGGGCGGCCTCGAGGCGGGTAAGCAGTTGATTCGCCACGTCGAACTCTTCTCGCACCTGGCCAACGTGGGCGATGCCAAGTCGCTCATCATCCACCCGGCCAGCACGACACATTCGCAGCTCTCGCCGGATGAGCAGTTTGATACGGGCGTCACGCCCGACTTCGTGCGCCTCTCGGTTGGCCTCGAAACGGTCGATGACCTGATCGACGACCTCGACCAGGCATTAAAAGCTGCTACTGTAAAAACCGGCGAACCGGCGTCAGTATAAGTAACAGGTATTCATAGAGGCGAGGATGGCTTTACACAGGTCGGTTCTTTGTAGAGGCAGGGGCGGCGGGGAGTGGGGCGGGGCCCCTTGCGGGTGCCTTGCCTGCCTCCCCGCCCCGCTCTACAGAGTCATCTTCGCCCGTACAGACAAAGCGAACCAGCCGTTATTGGAGCAGGTCACATGGAACGCAGCGTTCAGATATTGAAATTCGGGGGCACCTCGGTCGGGAACGGTGAACGTATCCGGCACGTGGCAGGTGTGATCGCGGATCACCGTCGGCACCCGCAGGAGGGGTTCCCGGTCGTGGTCGTCTCGGCCATGTCGGGCATCACCGACCAGCTTTTACGCATCGCCCGGGCAGCCTGCTCCGGCGATGAGGAGACACAGCGCGCAGAGCTGGCTGATCTCAAGCAGAGACACCGCCAGGCAGCCGAAGAGGCTGTCTACGACGACCATGCGAGACAGGCGCTGCTCGCTGACCTGGAAGACGCGTTCACCGGGCTGGAGCAGGATATCATCGACGCAATGCGCGCTGGCGTTCACCCGGGGCGCCCAGGACGCGATTCATCGCGTCCCCACGACGGGGTGGGATGGGCGTTGCGGGCGGCGGCGATTAGCGCGTGGGGCGAGCGATTCGCCGTGCTGTTGCTCGCCGCGGCTTGCCGTGATAGCGGTTTGCAGAGTGTGCCGGTACGTGAAGAAGTTATCATTACCGCCGAAATTCAGCATGAAATGCTGTCTTCCAGCGGGACTGTGACAGGAGCCGATCCGTTGCCGGCCGAGACGAGGAGCAACGCGCAGCGACTGCTTCTTCCTTACGTTGAGCAGGGAATTGTGCCGGTTTCCCCCGGCTTCATCGGGCGCACCTTACGAGGTGATGTGACCACGCTTGGCCGCAACGGATCGGACTATTCCGCGACGGTCATCGGCGAGGCGCTGGACTGTGTGGAAGTGACGATCTATACCGACGTAGATGGCGTGCTGAGCGCCGACCCGCGTATAGTAGCCAACGCGCGCCTGCTGCCTCGCCTTTCGTATGCAGAGGCTGCGCGGCTGTCGTGGTTCGGCGCGAAGGTGCTGCACCCGCGCACGCTCATCCCGGTGGCGCACCGCAACATACCCGTGCGCGTGCGCAACACCTTTCACCCGCACACGCGCGGAACCGTCGTTGGCCCTGAACGGCAGGCGCGCAGCGGGGCAGCCGCCATCACCGTGCGCCGCAATCTCGCGCTAATAACGGTGGAGAACAGCGACCTGTTCGGCGGAGGGCGGGGGCCGCGCCGGTCGCCATTGCTCATTCCGCATCACCTCTCCTTCGTCGTCGAGGAGCAGGCAGTTGAGCCCGCAGTCGCGCTGCTGCAACACGACATGGGTAGCTGGCGCGTACGCTCCCGGCGGGGACTGGCGGCCTGCGCCTGCATCGGCTCAGGCTTCACGGCTGACCCGAAGAGCGCAGCACGTGCCATCACAGCCCTGGCACACGAACGCATCCCTGTCATCAGCCAGGGCGCATCGGATACCGGCATCATCCTGATCGTCGAAGCCGAAGACGGCGAACAGGCGCTGCGCTGCCTGCACCGCGACTTGATCGCGCCGGTAATCCCGCTGGTGAGACATGAACGCCAGGAGAAAAGCGTGGGGCGCGTTAGAGGAGGATGACCAATGTTTGTTGAACACGAAGAAGAGTATTGCGCGCAACTACTGACTGCTTGCCATAGATGAAGGATCATCCGATGTTTTCGCAGGTACACTCACGCATTCCCGTCGCCGTTCTCGGCGCGACAGGTATGGTCGGGCAGCGCTTCATCGAGCTGCTGCAAGGACATCCCTGGTTTGAATTGGCCGCGCTTGGAGTATCCGAGGGCCGGGCAGGACGACCCTATGGAGAAGTCGCGAAATGGCGGCTGGCCGGAAGCAGCATGCCCGCCGCGGTAGCCGCCATGCCGGTGAGCGCGTGCCGCCCCGGCGCTCTGCCGGACGAAGTGCGCATCGTCTTCTCCGCCCTGCCGGCAGAAGCGGCTCAGGAGATCGAGGCAGACTTCGCGCGCGCGGGCAAGGCCGTCTTCAGCAACGCGAAATCGTACCGCATGGAGCCGGACGTGCCGCTGCTCATTCCCGAGGTCAACGCCGATCACGCGCAGGCCATCCTGGAACAGCGCAAACGGCGCGGCTGGCCCGGCAGCATCGTCACGAACGCGAATTGTTCCGCGACGCCCCTGGTAATGGCCCTCAAGCCACTGCAGCGCCTTCGGCGTGCGCAAAGTGATGGTGACAACGCTGCAAGCCATCTCCGGCGCGGGCTATCCCGGCCTGCCCTCCTACGATATCCTCGATAACGCCATCCCCTTCATCGGCGGCGAAGAGGAAAAGGTCGAGACCGAGACGCGCAAGATGCTGGGGACATGGTCGGAAGGCAGCGGTTTTATCGACGCGGCGATCATCGTCAGCGCGCACTGCAACCGCGTCGCCACACGTGAAGGCCACCTCGAACGCGCCAGCGTCGAACTCGCGCGCGAGGCCGACCCGCAGGAGATCATAGCGGCCTGGGAGAACTACACCTCGGAAGCGCAGAAGCTAGAATTGCCGAGCGCGCCCGCACGTGCCCTGGTCTATCGCCACGAGGTCGATAGGCCGCAAACCCTGCTCGATAGGGATGAGGGACGCGGCATGAGCGTGACGATCGGCCGATTGCAGCGCTGCCCGATCCTGGGGTATAAGTTCGCGCTGCTGGGGCATAATACGATACGCGGCGCGGCGGGTGGGTCGATACTGAATGCGGAATTGTGCGTGAGGAAGGGGTTGATAGCTTCGTAGAGACAGGACGAAGCAGGGCGGATAGGACAACTCATCAAACTCAACAACTTGACTTCTCAGCAATTCCATGGTACCTTTTTTTCAGGTAGTTCCCCTCCTTTCCTTTTTGAGCGCTGCACCTGCCAAATGCAGCGTTGTATTTAGTACCGGTTACATACCCCTAGAGGAGGATTGATGGTGCCTTCGTTTCTCCGTTCTCGCTGGCTGCTCCGCATCAGCGGCGCTTTCGGCCTCGCCCTCTTAGCAACCCTTGTATCCGTCGGCCTTGTATTTGCGAATGTCAGCCTTACCCAGATCAGCAGTGACCCGTACACGAACACCTCCAGCTACCATGCAACACAGGTAGAGCCGGATACCTACTCGTCCGGTTCTACAATCGTGAGCGCCTTCCAATCCGGCCGTTTCCAGGATGGCGGCGCTTCAAACGTCGGCTGGGCCACATCCAGCAACAGTGGGAGCACCTGGACGAACGGCTTTCTCCCCGGCACGACCAGCTTCGCAACCCCGGCGGGCCCTTATGCTCGCGTGAGTGATCCCGTCGTCGCCTATGATGCTGCACATAGCATCTGGATGATCTCGACCCTGGCCATCAACAGCAGTGTACTCGGTGTAGCGGTCATCGTGAATCGCTCCACCAACGGTGGAACGACCTGGACCAACCCGGTCGTGGTCGCCTCGGCGGCCAGCAGGCAGAATCTGGACAAGGATTGGATCGTCTGTGACGACACTGCGACGAGTCCAGACTACGGCCACTGCTATGCCGAATGGGACGACAACGGCCACAGCAACCGTTACATATGGCAAGGTCGACCGATGGCGGACAGACCTGGACGAGTTCAACGGTTCCGAGCTCCAGTGTTATCGGAGGCCAGCCGCTGGTGCAGCCCAATGGCACTGTTGTCGTCCCGATTGACAATGGCTTCGAGTCGGCCATCGAGTCGTTTGTCTCCACCAATGGCGGGTCGAGCTATAGCGGCCCCTTCACTATCTCGAGTATCTCGTCCCATACTCAGGCGGGCGGAACTACGTTCCGGGCCACTACCCACGGCGGAGATCGATGGTTCCGGGAAGGTCTACGTGGTCTGGGCCGATTGCCGCTTCGAGAGTGGCTGTACTGCTAACGATCTCGTGATGAGTACGTCCACCAACGGAACCTCCTGGTCAGCGGTGACACGAATTCCCATTGACGCAGTGGGCAGTGGAGTCGATCACTTTATCCCGGGACTGGCGGTAGACAAAGGGACGTCAGGCAGCAGCGCGCATCTTGGCCTGGCCTACTACTACTATCCCGTCTCCAATTGCAGCACTTCCACCTGCAAGCTTGATGTGGGCTTCATCTCGTCCACCAATGGCGGCAGCAGTTGGAGCACGGCCACGCAGCTCGCAGGGCCGATGACCCTGACCTGGCTGCCGAATACGACCCAGGGGTACATGGTTGGTGATTACATCTCTACCTCTTACGTCAGGGGGAAAGGCTTATCCGGTGATTGCCGTCGCGTTTTCTACCGGCACAGCCTGTACGCTTGGGAATATTACGTCCTGCAATGAGGCGATGTATACGCCGACTGGTGGGCTGCTATCGTAGGCGGTACCCGGACATCGCATGATGTTCCTGTCTTCACCACTCCGACTCGTCCTCGCTCCTCTTAACTGCCCGCTAGCAGTATAACGTGAGGGAACTACCTGATGAAGCGTATCCAGCCTCTTGCTGGATGCGCTTCATTTGATTTTATCCCTTTTTCTACGTTTAAGGACAGAGAGCAGCGTCTATATCTTGACTTCTCAGCAATTCCATGGTACCTTTTTTTCAGGTAGTTCCCCTCCTTTCCTTTGGACGCTGCACCTGCCAAGCGCAGCGTTGTATCTGGTACTGTATACATACTCCTAGAGGAGGATTCATGGTGCCTTCGCTTCTCCATTCTCGATGGTTGCGCCGCTTCATCGGCGCCTTCGGCCTTGCCCTTTTATTGACCCTCGTATCAGTCGGCTTCGTATTTGCGAATGTCGCCCTTACCCAGATCAGCAGTGACCCGTACACGAACACCTCGAGCTACCATGCGACGCAAGTAGAGCCGGATACCTACTCGTCCGGTTCAACAATCGTCAGCACCTTCCAGTCGGGCCGGTTCGAGGATGGGGGCGCCTCGAACGTGGGTTGGGCCACGTCCAGCAACAGCGGGAGCACGTGGACGCACGGCTTTCTGCCCGGCACAACCACCTTTGCCACCCCGCCGGGTCCCTACGCACGCGTGAGTGATCCTGCCGTCGCCTTCGATGCCAAACACAACGTCTGGATGATCTCTACACTGGCCCTGAACAGCGGCCTCACCGGCGTAGCCGTTATCGTGAATCGCTCCACCAACGGTGGAACGACGTGGACCAATCCGGTCGTGGTAGCCTCGGCATCGGGCGGGCAAAGTTTCGACAAGGATTGGATAGTCTGTGACCACACATCGACGAGTCGAGGCTACGGCCATTGCTACGCCGAGTGGGATGACAATGGTAGCGGCAATGTATTTCATATGGCGAGGTCGGCCAACGGCG
>CAVYFA010000010.1:0-119888 GCA_963767715.1 uncultured Chloroflexia bacterium | reverse complement strand
TGCACCTCCGTGCGGGTATCCACGCTGCTGGTCGCTTCGTCGAGGATCAGGATCTCCGGATCGGCCAGGAACGCGCGGGCAATCGTCAGCAACTGCTTCTGGCCCTGCGAGATGTTGGTCGCATCTTCATTCAGAACCGTGTTATAGCCGCCCGGCAGCGTTCTGATGAAGTGGTCTGCGAACGCTGCTTTCGCCGCCCGGACAATCTGTTCTTCGGTGGCGTTCTCGCGTCCATACGCGATATTCTCGCGAATAGTTCCCTGGAAGAGCCAGGTGTCCTGGAGCACCATACCGAACATGCGGCGCAGGTTCCCGCGCTTGATATGCGTGATGTTCACGCCATCAACCCGGATTTCCCCGCTGTTGACATCGTAGAAGCGCATCAGCAGGTTGACCAGGGTCGTCTTGCCGGCGCCGGTCGGGCCAACAATGGCGATCATCTGCCCCGGCTCGACATCGATATTCATGTCCTCCATCAGGATATTGTCTTCGCTATAGCCGAAGCGGACGTGGTCGAACTGCACAGCGCCTTCCGGGTGCTCGATGACTACTGCATCGGTGGCGTCCGGTACCTCCTCCTGCTCATCGAGCAGCTCGAAGATGCGCTCCGCCGACGCCATCGCCGACTGGATCACGTTGGCAATGTTGGCCAGCATGGTGATCGGCTGGGTGAACTGCTGGGCGTATTGAATGAAGGCCGTCACGTCCCCGATGGCAATCGCATTTCTCGTGACCATGATGCCACCAACCACCGCCACGAAGACGTAGCCCAGGTTGCCGATAAAGCGCATGAGCGGCATGATAATGCCGGACACGAACTGAGCCCGCCAGGCGGCGCTATACAGTTTCTCGTTGCGCTCCTCGAATTCCGCGACGGATTGTCTTTCGCGCCCGAAGGCCTTGACGATCTTGTGGCCCGTGTACATCTCTTCGACGTGGCCGTTCAGTTCGCCAAGCGACCGCTGCTGCCGTCTGAAGTAGTTCTGTGAACGTTTGGCAATCCCCATGGTGACAACCAGGCTCAGCGGGAGGGTCAGCAGGACAATCAGGCTGAGGAGCGGGCTGATCGTCAGCATCAAGATAATCACGCCCAGCAGTGTCACTACCGAGCTGATCAACTGCGTCACGCTCTGCTGGAGCGTGGTGCTGAGATTATCCATATCGTTGACGGCGCGGCTCATAATTTCGCCGTGTGTGCGCGTGTCAAAGTACTTCAGCGGCAGGCGCGCAAGCTTTTCGTCCACCTCCCTGCGCAGCCGGTACATTGTTCTTTGGGACACCCCTGCCATCACATACTGCTGAATGTAGATGAAGATGGAGCTGATGAAGTACAGACCGAGCAAAATCAGCAAGACCATCCCGATATAGTGGAAATCAATCCCGGGCGCTGGCTGATGCAGTTGAAACGCCCGGAATTTTGCGATCAGGCCATCGCCGAGCTTGGTGATCGCTAACCCCAGGATTTTCGGGCCGATGATGTTGAACACAGTGCCGATGATGGCTGTAGCAAGCACGATCATCAGGAGAAACTTCTGCGGCAGGAAGTAGCCAAGTAAACGCAAGGCCGTCCCTTTGAAATTTTTGGGTTTCTCAACCGGCCTGCCCATCGCGCCCCATGCGCCGCCTCCGCCCATCGGGCCGCGCCCCTGCTGCATGGAGGCCGGTCTCTGTTCTCTACGCTCTTCACTCATGCGATTTCCTCCGCGATTTCTTCTGTCGAAAGCTGCGAGGACACGATTTCGCGATAGACCTCACTGGTCCTCATCAACTCGCGATGGGTGCCTATTCCGGCGATATGTCCCTCGTCTAGAACAATAATCTGGTCCGCGTCCATGACTGTGCTGACGCGCTGGGAGATGATCAGCACCGTGGATTCCTGTGTTTCCTTTCTGAGCGCGGCTCGCAGCCTGGCGTCGGTTTTAAAGTCCAGCGCCGAGAAGCTGTCGTCAAACACGTAAACCTCGGGGTTTCTCACCAGCGCGCGCGCGATGGAGAGGCGCTGCTTCTGGCCGCCCGAAACGTTCGTCCCGCCCTGAGCAATCAGCGAATTAAAGCCGTCTTTCATGCTCAGGATGAATTCGGTGGCCTGTGCCACCTCAGCCGCGTGATAGACCTCCTCGTCCGTGGCATCATCTTTGCCATAGCGGATATTCTCGGCAACCGTGCCGGTAAACAGCACAGCTTTTTGTGGCACAAAACCGATTTTCGAGCGTAAATGCTCCTGTGTCATCTCGCGTACATCGACTCCATCCACCAGGATGTGGCCGCTATCGATATCGTAAAAGCGCGGGATCAGGCTCACCAGGGTCGATTTACCCGAGCCGGTTCCACCGATGATGGCCGTGACTTCGCCCGGTGTCGCGCTAAAGGAAATGTTGGAAAGGGCGGGCTCTTCCGCGCCTGGATAGCAGAAGGTTACATTCTGGAACTCTACATACCCCCGCTGCCTGTCGGCCAGCTGCGCCTGTTCGGGATCATTGATTTCGGGCTCGATGTCCAGCACTTCGTTAATTCTGTCCGCGGAAGCTGCGGCGCGCGGCAGCATGATGAACATCATGGAGACCATCAGCAGCGCGAAGAGAATCTGCATGGCGTATTGCAGGAAGGCGATTACCGCTCCCAATTGCGTCTGTCCATTATTGACACGCATAGCGCCGAACCAGATAATAGCCACGCTGGACACGTTCAGGCACAGCATCATAATCGGCATGAGCGATGCGATGAGCCTGTTCACCCTGATGGCAACATTGGTCAAATCCAGGTTGGCCTCGTCAAAGCGACGCTCTTCGTAGCCCTGGCGATCAAAGGCCCGCACCACGCGCACGCCGGTCAGGCCTTCATCCAGGACGAGATTGAGCCTATCCAGCTTCTTCTGCATAGAGCGGAAGAGCGGGATAGCCTTGCTCATCAGGATAAGGATGGAGGCCACCAGGATAGGAATGACCACGACTAGAATCCAGGAGAGTCCGGCATCCTGGTTGACCGCCAGAATAATGCCCGCAACCAGCGTGATCGGCGCGGTGATCATCATGTTCAGTATAACGATCATCACCTGCTGCACCTGGGTCGTGTCGTTGGTCGTGCGCGTAATCAGTGAGGCGGTGCTCACGGTATCGAATTCGTGCAGCGAAAATTGCTGCACGTGCGTAAAAAGTTTGGCACGGATGATTTTGCCAAAGCCGGTCGCTACTTTCGAAGAATAGAAAATGCCGACGACCGCGGCAATCGTACCGACCAGCGTCACGAGCAGCATGAGGCCACCGAACCGCCAGATGTAGCCGGTATCGCCCTTCACAATACCGTTATCTACGATATCCGCGAAGAGGTTTGGCAGATACAGGTTTGATAACGCTTGCACGGCGGCCAGCACTACCACAAGCACGAGTACCGCGCGATACGGTTTGATAAACCGCAGCAATTTGATCATGCTTTTTTCAACTCCATTTCATTACCGATATATCGTATTCTCTTCCTAAGTATAACGATATATCGTATTCTGTCAAGTGGAAAAGGTCTCTGATTTTATGGATGGATTGTATGCAGTTCGGCTTCCTGTTCCTGATCGATCGCGACATCCTGCCCCACCCGCACAAATTCCTCCAGGCCATTGAGCAGAGAAGCGCGCCCCTCCGCGCTCATGGCGAGAAATACAGCCCGAATGCGCGTGATGAATTGCTGGTGCGCCTCCATCAAGGCGACGTGGCCAGCCTCGGTAAACTCGACGAAGACCTGGCGGCGGTCCTGTTTATCGCGCCGGCGTTCCACCAGCCCGCGTTTTTCAAGGCTATCTACCGTGCGTACCACCGTTGCCGGATCAATGCCGATTTTCCCTGCGATCAAGCTGATTGTACAGGGACCGCTCTCCTGCGCCCTCTCGAGCAGCCCAAGCACCATAAATTGCGTCGTGCTAAATCCGTGCTGGTGAGCATGCTTAAATCCTGCTCCCAGGACTTTGCGCAGGTCTGAAAACGAGGCTATAAAGCGTTCTGCCTGCTCATCTATCCCAGCTTTTTCCTGTGAAGTCAATGGTGTATCTATCATTGCGCCTTTCACTTATTTTAAGTAATCTGTTGCTACCATCAATGATTGTCACTAGCAATCATCTGTACTACCATAGATTACCGCATTGATGAGGAAATGTCAAGAGGAAAATTTGACGAAGGTGTCTGGAATTTCATTCTGACCGATGATGCCTATTAACCAATTGATCCGGCCATCTGTAGGACCCCATTTATCGCACCAGACAAGAGTAGGGCCCGGTTTACCGCGGCCACCGCCGATTGATCGGCCAGTCCGACGGATGGTATTCTGTCCGCATTTATTAGTCAATCTCCATATTCGATGCGTGCGAGATCAATCGACGCGAGCTTTTGACCAAAAGCTTTATTAGCCTATTTTACTGCGTTCGTTATCTTGCTTCTCTGCCGGCGCGTCCTGGATCCTTTGAGAGACTGGCGTCTCATCCTGTGCTTGCTGCGCGGTATCGCTTTTGCCTTTTTCTGCCTGACGCTTTTCCTGCTCGGGGGTCAAGAGCATCTGGACGGCTTGCTGGGGGCTCAGCGGGATGTGTGAAACAGTATTACGCACCTTCTCAAGCTCTTCCATTGGTAGCTCTGACAGCAGCTTATCTTTGGCGGTTTTGGCCTGACCGACTGTTTTTCCGGCATGGCGTGATATGGATTGTATGGTTTTCGGCCCCATGATTAACAGGCCGATGGCGAGAATAATTATCAGGTCTATTCCATGAAAGCCCATGCTGCCAGGCCTCCTTTCGCCTTTTTTGCTCTATGCATGTTTCGCTCGATTGAATCACTCTATCATAATACCATACGATGGATAGGTACGCAGGGATGTAATCATTCCGATGCATCGAGAAAATCCGCGCATTTCATATCCCAAACAGAGAAGATGGGGCGTTTATCTTTTCAGAGAGTATACAAAAAAGTGTACGAAGGCAGGATGGCTCAATGTCTCGTGGCAGATGATGTCATCAGCTCCATTGAGCCATCCTCGCCGGAAGCGCTGGCGGTATTCTGGACCCAGGACTTCCCCCACACACCCCTTATCTGGGTACACCGGTCATGTTTCCCCCAGGACAATGACCGGTCTCTTTTTTTCTCTGGAAAAATCCTTTGTCTTTGGCTGCGGCTCCCCAGGTGATAAACTACTGCAGGATGCAAACGGTATCGACATCCTGCGGAATAGGCAGCCTCTGTATCCTCTGTTCAAACTCAAGCGTTTTACAAAGGAAAGCAGGTACTTCTACTTCCTGCACGATGACGAATAACAGGAGAAGAAAACATGGCGACAGAAACATTCAGCATTGCGGTTCTCGGCGCCGGCAATATTGGAGGTACGCTTGGGCGCAAGTGGGTCTCCGCCGGGCATCGAGTGACCTTTGGTGTAAGCAATCCAAATGGCAAAAACGCTCAGGCGTTACGAAGTGAGTTTGGCGACAGGGTGACAATTGGCTCGGTTGCCGAAGCGCTGAGTGGCAACCCGGACGTGGTAGCCATGGCGCTGCCAGGCGGCGCCATGGATGCCACGATCGAGCAGTACGCCAATCAGCTCGACGGCCGCATTATCATCGACACAGCGAATAAGATGGGCGCGCCCACGATGAACAGCTTTGCTTCTCTGCAAAAATATGCGCCGCGCGCCCGCATTTACCGCGCCTTCAACTCGTATGGATGGGAGAACTTTGCTGACCCGCTGTTCCCGGAAGGTACTGCCGATCTTTTCTTCTGCGGCAGCGACGGAGACGCGCGCGACTCGGTTGAACAGTTGATCGGTGATGTCGGGCTGCGGCCGGCATATCTTGGTGGCGTCGAGCAAGTGAGCCTGGTAGACTCGGTTGCTACACTGTGGTTCGCACTGGCTCTTGGCCAACACAAGGGACGCCACCTGGCATTCAAGGTGCTGACCGACTAGCTCATGGGGTCGGGGGCCAAATCGGGCTATATCCGGCTTGTTTCAGGGAGACGCCGCGTTTATTATGCTATGATGGGGGACAGGAAACGGTATGAGAAGCTAGAGAGAAGATCGAAGCATGCAAGCGGCGTCTCGCCCACCTTCAAGCGGATTAAGCACACAATCTCGGCGCATCGCCATCTTCGCCATACTGCTCTTCGGCCTCTCCGGGCTGATCAGCGGCTTCGCGATGGGCGCTTTCATTCGCCCAAAAATACCGGGCGTCACATCGAGCAACGGGAACACGATAACGCCACCGCTGTCGCAGAGTACTTCGACGACAACATCGCCTGGCTCTAAAAATCTATCTGTGGCAGAGCCAAAACTAACTACCTTTACGTATATCGAGATCGCTGATGGTGCAACTCAATATACAGCCTCCACCATAATACGGGATGAGAACACCGGCAAGCCCATTCAAAACACCGACGTTACTTGCAAGATATGGTTAGCAAAAGACTTCGAACGCAGCGACGATCTGTTGAAGGCGAATAACTACGCCATCCTCACCAATGTAGCCGATTTGCAGCAGACCTTTTCCACCGAGGAGCAAAATGCGCTCCACTTCATCGCTCCCTCACAGCAGACCAGGGCATGCACGCCTCAAGGGAACACGAGCTGGACCTATACAATCTCCTCATCAGTCAAACCAGGCTCGTATTATCTTTTCGTGGTTGATGATTGGAAAGGCAAGCATTTTAACTGGTGGGCGCAAGCCATTAGAATCAAGAGCGGAGGAGACTAAACAGTCATCCCCCTGACAATCCCGCGTACCAGCGCGGCAAAGCGCGGCCGGGCAGCATCCGCTGTGGCCAGCACACCGGCGTGATCGACCTCCTCGCTTTCGTCGCCGGTGGCCGTGTTGGTAATCAGGCTGATCCCCAGCACGCGCATTCCCTCGTGGCGAGCTACGACGACCTCCGGCGCGGTAGACATGCCCACAGCGTCGGCTCCGATGCTGCGGAGGAAGCGCAGTTCCGCGCCGGTCTCGAAGAATGGGCCGCTCAGCATCACGTACACACCTTCATAGAGCGTTGTGCCCTGCTGCCCTGCTGCCACCTCACGCGCCAGCTTGCGAAGTCCAGCATCGTAGGCTTTAGCGATGGGTGGGAAGCGTTCGCCCAGGCGCTCATCGTTCGGCCCCATAAGAGGATTCGCGCCCGTCATGCCCGGCAGATAGATGTGATCGCGGATCAGCATGAAATCGCCAGGACGATAGGAGGGATTGATGCCGCCCGCTGCATTAGTGACGATGAGCGTCCGCGCTCCCAGCGCGTGCATGACCCGCACGGGCAGGGTCAATTCGGGCAAAGTGTAGCCTTCATAGGAATGGAAGCGGCCCTGCATCATCACCACCGGCACAGTATCCAGCCTACCTACGAGTAAACGACCGGCATGGCCGGAGACGGTGGAGCGCAGGAAATGGGGAATTTCGGAGTAAGGCAACGCAGTGGCGTCCCGCACGTCGCTCGCCAGGTCACCCAGCCCGGAGCCGAGAATGATGGCGATAGCGGGTTGCAGCGCGGCGCGAGCGCGAATGGAGGCCGCAGCTTCCTGCACCTGGTCGTAGAGCGTCATATCGTGGTCCTTTTCAGCGGAGAAACCGAGAGGCGACCAATGCCGCAACTAGGGCGACCCTCGCGGTCGCCCTGGCCCTTGGCTTCGGTTGCCTCTTGCAATATTGTATATCGATATTATACCTTCGATTTTACCTCTTCGCAGGCGAGCTGGCTGTAAACCTGCGTGGTGGTGAGATGGGCATGGCCCAGCATCTCCTGCACGGAACGCAGTTCCATGCCCTTTTGCAGCATGAGCGTGGCAAAGGAATGGCGCAGCATCTGCGGGGTAATGGCGGTGATGCCGGCCTGCCGCGCGTAGCCTTTGACGATCAGCCAGAAGCCCTGGCGGGTTAGACGCTCGCCGTGGTGGTTGACGAACAGCGCCTGTTCGTTGGGATGATGCAGGGTCAATTGCTGCCGCGCTGACCGCACATACCATTCTATCGCCTCCAGCGCGCTGCGCGAGAGCGACAACACTCGTTCGTGACGGTGCTTGCCACTGCCTCGCGCGCACACGATGGTAGCCGCTTCGACATCAACGTCGGCCAGGTTCAGCGCCACCAGCTCGCTCACACGCATACCCGTCGCATACAGCAGGTTTATCATCGCAATGTCGCGTTTCCCTACGGGACTATCGACGGCCACCTGGCGAAAGAGGCTCGCAACCTGCTCCTGGCTCAGTACCTGTGGTGGTTCTTTTTCAATACGCGGGATGTTCAGGTCCTCGACCGGGTCGGCTTCAATGGCGCCAGCACTTTGCAGGTAGCGGAAAAACATTTTCAGAGACGCCAGCTTACGCGCGATAGTGGTGGGGCGGTACTCCTGGACCTCGCGCATTTCCATCAAGTAGCTATTGATATGCTTGCGTGTCACCTGTCGCCAGCGCTCTAAATTGAAACGGGAGAGATAGGTACACAACTGGTTGAGGTCGTTCCGATAGGCCACAAGCGTATTGGGGTTGCTCTCCCCTTGCTTTTTGCCGGAGAGCGAGGCAAGATACTCATCAACGCCTTCTTGCAACATTCAGCACTTCCATCTAGCTTCTATATCTGCGCGGTGGGGGTTTCACCGCGTACATCCTCGTTTCTTTGAAGCGATTCGATACGACTTCGCTATTATAGCGGATGTGGGAGCGAACAGACAAGAAAAAGCACACAAAATAGGACGTACTGGTACCTACAAAAGTGGTATAATACACAGCAACGGATTCCCTCGGGGAAATCCCTCCGCCTCGCATAGCGATCCAATGCATGGACATCCACGCTAACTACCGGCTGTCCATGAAACGATAAGGAGATACATTTTCGGTATGGGTAAGTTGCAAGAAATGTTTACACAGCCGCTTCGAGCCAAAAGCGGAAGCGGCATCGGCTTTATTGGGAAGAATAAACCGTCGACCAAACCACGCGCGGCGGCGGTGGTAGTAGAATTCGCGGCACCCGATTCAGCGATAGCCGAAGCGGCCGTCAAGGCCGGGGCCGAAGGCCTGCTCTTCGCCTGGAATGGCAAGGATGCCGCCCTGGAATTGATTAAGCAGGCCATCGCAGCAGCGCGCAGCGGCGAACAGAAGGTCACCTGCGGCCTGGATATCACTGGCGGCTTTGATGCTCTGTCACGCGAGACCTTTGAGAGCTTGAAAGAGCAGGATGTTGACTACGTCATTTTGCCGCTGAATGCTCCCGCCCGCCTGCTGGCTTTGCAGGTCAAGGACCTCGAACTGGTCGTCTCAGTGCCAATGCGCAAGGGTGACATGTACCCGATCTTCATTCGCAACCTGACGGCATTCGAGGGACTCGCCGCCGTACGCCTGGAGTTCGACATGCAGCACGATATCAGCGGCCTCTCGATCGAGGATGTCCTGCAGTACCGGGCGATTCGTGAAGCCGTGCGCTTCCCCTCGATGCTGAATATCGAAAGCGACATCAGCGAGGCCGATGCCTACACGCTCCTGACACTGGGCGTACAGGCCTTGATTATCGATGCGGGCAAGACGAGCGACGAGACAAAGCAGAATATCCAGCAGGTACGCGAACTGCTGGAGCAGGTCTACCATGAAGAGAAGGACTCTAAGGAGAGCTTCGGGCTGACGCCATCTCGATAAGCGCAAAGAACAGTTATAGGGCCAATCCAACGATGCCTATGTTGGATTGGCCCTATAACTGTTCTTATCTCAGAGCAAGGTGGTGGAACGACTCACCATATTTGTAGCCGTGTTCCACGCCGATGATGCTGGCGCGCTGGCGCACGATCTCATCCACGCTATCACTCACCTGGCTGGTGTGGCAGTGCAGCGCTTCTAGCTTCTTCTGCATGTAATCGCTGACATCGACCCAGTGGTTCGGCTGCTGCGTTGAAAAGAGGTAGACCTGTTTCAGGCGGTGCTGAGTCATGTCGCCCGTCAACTGTTCGGGGTAGTACATGGGCATACGGGCGGCTGCCAGGGCATCAAGTGCGCAGGTGCCGACGTTGCGATGATCGGGATGAATCTCGTAGGGCCGCCAGGGATCGAAGGTGAACAATACGTCGGGCTGGGCGCGCCGGATGGCATACACCAGCTCGCTGCGCAGGGCCATCGTGACTTCTACCTCCCCATCGTTGTGCCCCAGGAAGGTGATATCGCGTACGCCAAGCACATCGGCGGCGCGGCGCTGCTCCTCCTCGCGAATCTCCCCTAGCCGCTCCATCGTCATGCCAGGTTCATGACTGCCGCGGTTACCGCTCGTCACCAGCACATACGAGATATCGCAGCCCTCCGCCGCGAGACGGGCGATGGTGCCACCACAGATGAACTCGGCATCGTCGGGATGAGCCATAATTACCAGGATGCGCTGTCCACCGGGTGGGAGCAGCACAGAAGATGTCGTCGAATCGCTTGTCATGATACCTGCTTTTCTTCCATAGGATCAGAGTGGATGACGTGCCAACGCAGTTGGCGGCGCGGGACATGCTGCAGCAGGCTGCGAGTCATCTCCCACACACGCACGGGGTTGGTATTATTTCGCCAGTAATAATAACACCCCACTCCGTCGGGTTCAACCGCGACCATATCGTAAAAAGCCGCTTCCATAAGGCGCTCCATGCTTTCATCCAGGTTGAAGTTCTGGAGCCAGAGCTGGCTGCGCTTGTGGAACTGGCGCGTCGCCTCGACTACCGCGCTTCCCCATGGCCGGACCATGCTGACGTCTTCGTGCAGCAGGTCCCAGAAGAGGTGACAGCCGATCGTATCCAGCGCGGAGAGCTGGGCAAGTTCTTCGGCTTGCGCAAGGTCATGCGGCAGCAGAGCAACCGTCGTGGTGATATCTGTATCGATGCGTTTGACGGTGGCACACACTTCTCCCAGGAAATCGATCATCGAACGCCGCCGGAAGCGTTCCAGGTCGGCCACATCAGGGCACAAGGCCCGGCAGACCGGGCAGAAGCAGGTTACTTCCAGACTGCGCGGTTCATCGAACAAAATGCCGTTGATTGGATAGTTGCGCAGGAAATATTCAATCTCTTTGTAGAACCAGTGACGAAAGGGCTGCTGATTATAGCATGAAATTTCGTGGTAGCGCCCGTGCCGGTCCATTACTCGCGACTGGGGATGGCGAAAGGTATACCAGCTAGGCACGAGCGACGGCCCGGCAAACAGGTTACCATAGCGGCCCAGGCTCAAATGCACCTTCAGCCCGGCATCCTGCGCCATGTGCAGGCCGCGTTCGAGGTCGCGCGGCCAGCGCTGCTCTTCCTGCTCGTGGACGGTATACACGATAGCGGTTGCGCCAGAAGCACGTATCTGGTCAAAATCGCGTTTGACCACATCGGGATGCAAGAATGGCTGAAAATAAGCAACTGTGATATCCATGACGCCCTTTAAAAAGAGGATAAGCGGTAAAACAAGAAAGCAGAGCAAAAGCAATTCTTGTCTACATTGGAGAGTATAGCACAGCCTCATATCAATATGAGCAAATGTTCTGACTGAACAGTAATTATGGGCTATGAGCTTCTCTCTCAGGAGCACGAATCTTGACATTTCCGGCTTATGCAGGCACAATGCCTGCATGAATGTTGCTCAGCCGGAATCAACCTTGCGCGGGGCTTGCTTTATTCGAGCGTATGCCAAGATCAACCTGACACTGGACGTCCTGGGACGGCGAGCAGACGGCTATCACGCTCTATCGACGGTGATGCAAACAGTTGACCTGTACGATACGCTCTGCCTGTCGGCTCTCGACGAAGACCGGGTGCAATTGATCTGTACGCGTCCCGAATTGGACGGCGAAGACAATCTTACAGTCCGCGCCGCTCGCCTGCTGCGCGAACGCTGCTCCATCAGGCAAGGAGTCTTGATTGAACTGCACAAGTGTATCCCGGTGGCTGCTGGTCTGGGCGGCGGAAGCAGTGATGCCGCTGCCGTGCTGCTCGCTATACAGCGGATGTGGCAATTGCCGCTGACTCTTTCAGATTTGGAGGAGATTGCGGCTGTCCTTGGTTCAGATGTGCCGTTCTTTCTGCGAGGTGGTCTCGCGCTGTGCGAAGGACGCGGTGAGGTTGTGACGCCTCTTGAGCCAGGTTGGCCAATGTCTATGCGCTGGCTGATCTTGCTTAAACCGGTCATCAGCATCAGCACAGCATCTATTTTCCGGCGTCTCTCAGCCCACAACTACAGCGACGGCAGCCACAGCAGCAGGGTTGCCGCTGCCCTGCAAGGCAGGCGAGAGCCGCAGGTGGAGGACCTTCACAACGGCCTGGAGCGCACCGTGCTGGAACTTCATCCAGAGGTGGTTCAGGCGAGAGCGGAGCTGCTATCGGCAGGCGCTCCCCTGGTGCGCCTCTCCGGGAGTGGGCCGACGCTCTACGCGTCATTTCCTGATCTCTCGCGTGCCATGCAGGTGCAGGAGCAAATGCAGGCGCGGGGGTACGAGGTCTACCTGACGCATGCCGTGTACCCCGAAATGGGAAACATCAACGTTTTGTTCAAGTAACAAATGTCAAGCAATGTAAGGAGAAAAACATCGCATGTCCGAGTACTATTGTGTGAAATGCAAAGCGAAACGCGAAATGAAAGACGCCGAGCGCGTCACCATGAAGAACGGCAAACCAGCCCTCAAGGGTAAGTGCGCTGTCTGCGGCACCACTATCAACACTATCCTCAGCGCGGATAAAAAATAAGGTACAGCCGGGTGGGAACACACGCGGGGAAGCATCACCATATGTGTTCCTACCCGGTTGTACTCTTTCCAAAGAGGTCAACGTTTGAGGCGTCTGCTGCGCTCACTCATCTTGATGTTGGTGCGCCTGTACGGGATGCCCCATGCATGGGCGGCGCGACAAGCGCGCTCTTCCTCCACCCCGGCTCCGGCTGCTCCACGCATTCTGCTGATCCGTCCAGATCACCTGGGCGACCTGGTGCTGACCACGCCAGTGTTGCAGGCACTCCGGCGGCGCCTGCCCGGTGCTCATCTCACAATGGCGGTCGGCCCCTGGGCAAGCGAAATTGTGGCACGCCATCCCGACGTGGATCAACTGCTGGTTCTACCCTTTCCCGGCTTTACACGCTCCCTCCATAGGCCTCTTGCGCCTTATATTCTGCTCTTAAGCGCCGCTAAACAATTGCGGCGCGGGAAGTACGATCTTGCCGTCAACCTGCGGCCTGACTTCTGGTGGGGAGCGGCGCTGCTCTACCTTGCAGGCATCCCGATCAGAGCCGGTTATGCGCTCGATCCAGGCGCAGCTTTTCTTACGGATACGCTCCCTTTTCATACACCTGAACCCGTGACTGTCTCCAATCTGCGGCTTATCAGCCTCGGCCTGCAGGCCCTTGGTAGTGAGCCGCTGACGGAACCATTTTCGCCGGCTAGCTACCCGCTCTATTTTCGTCCCAACCTCGAGGAAGAGCGCCAGGTCAACGAACGCTTGCGGCAGGCGGGCATCGATGAAGCAACGCCAATCATCGTGATCCATCCTGGCAGCGGGGCTGCCGTCAAGCTCTGGCGCACCGCAGGCTGGGCAAATGTCGCAGATCAACTGCGTGCGTGCTTGACAATCTCGCCGTCAGCCCGTATCATCCTCACTGGAAGCAAAAGCGAACAGCCACTGCTCGAGCAGATTGCTCAAGAGATGCGGCAGGAGCCGCTACTCCTGACTTCGCTGTCGATCGGCCAACTGGCCGCGCTGCTGGGTCGTGGAATGCTGGCATTAGGCGTTGACAACGGCCCCTTACATATCGCAGTCGCTCAGGGGACGCCAACCCTCCAGCTATTCGGGCCAACCGACGCGCGCATCTTCGGTCCCTGGGGCAACCCACAGCGCCACCGCGCGTTGTCTGCGACGACGCGCTGCGCGAGCTGCCCCACCATTCCATGTGGTCGCCTGGACTTTACGCCGGAAGAACTGCCCGCCCATCCCTGCGTGCGTCTGCTCCGAGAGCAGGAAGTGATGGAGGTCATTCAGCCATTGCTTCCACGGGAACAATCGGATTAAGATAAGTGCAATGAAACGTGCGTTGGGATAGAGGCAAACATCAAATACCCTCACGCGATCACCCTACAAAATAGAGCTTAAGAATCAATGGCATCGTCACTCAACCAGCCCGGACGGTCGCCGGACCCGGACGACCTCGACGACTATGGCTACCCTTATCAGCCGGATTCAAGGCGCGCACTGCGTAAAACCGGCATTCGTTCGAGCAAGCGCTTGCTGCTTGCCTGCATTTACCTGTGCATGAGCATCGCCGGTGGCCTGCTCCGCCTGGGAAGAGTGGGAAGGCGCTATCCTGCGCTGTCGCCGAGGTATACAGAGATACAACGCATACTGGTGATCCGGCTTGACCTGATCGGGGACCTGGTACTTTCGACGGTGGCGGTGCGCGCGCTCAAACGAGTTTACCCGGCGGCGGAGATCGACCTGCTCGCCCTGCCTTCCAGCGCGAAGATCGTGCAGGGCGACCCAGACCTGTCAAGTATCATCACCTACGACCCGAACGTGTGGCGCCGCCCTAAAGCGCTGTTGTCGCCCGGCAACTGGCGCGAGGCCCTGCGCCTGATTCATCGCCTGCGCGGACAGCGCTACGACCTGGCTGTGAGCGTCTTCGGCAGGTGGGCCGCCATCCTGGCTGTGATGAGCGGGGCAAAGCGCACGGTGGGCTTCAAAGGCGAGAGCTATCCAGGCTTTATGACCGACGGCGTACCCGGACGACACTGGCAGCCCGGCGAGCGCCTGCACGAGGTCGATTACTGCCTGCAACTTGCGCAGGCGGCGGCGGCCGCTCCAACGCCGGAAGACCGCATACCGAGGCTCTATGTGACGGAACAGGCTGCGCGGGAGATCGACGCACTATTTACGCGCGAAGGAATACAACCGGGCAGGCCCCTGATCGCCTGCCATGTCAGCTCTAACAACGGGCAATCCAAACGCTGGCCTATTCCCTACTGGGCGAGGCTCATCGACCGGTTGATCGGAGAAGATGGCGCACAGGTCGTGCTGACCGGCACGCCCAACGACCTGCCCCTGATTGAGCGCGTGACGCAGCGCATGAGCGAGCGGGCCGCCAGCCGCGTGATCAACCTCGCGGGAAAAACCAGCCTTGGGCAACTGGCAGCGCTCTTGCAGCGCGCTGACCTGCTTATCACAGGCGATAGCGGCCCGATGCATATTGCGGGAGCCGTTGGCACGCCCCTTATCGCGATTCACGGCCCGACCGACCCCGCGCATTCAGGTCCTGTCAGCCCACGCGCGACCATTCTGAAAAGCGGCATCTGGTGCAGCCCGTGCTATAATGCAAAAGATACCGCAGATTGCCGCTATTTTACAACGCAGTGCATGAAAAATATTACGCCAGCACAGCTACATGAAGTAGTGCGTCAAAAGCTGCAGGAAACCACTCCCCAGTACGTCAAACGGGAGGCAGAGGAATAAGCCATGATTCTGCAAGATATGACTATGCCAGCGCTGGCGATTGCCATCGAAGCCAACTTTAACGAGGAAGCGCTCTGGATCGGTCGCGCGAATAAGCAATGGGAACTCCATAAAACGCCAGAATTATACTGGATATATAGCGGTGCGGGTGGCACTCAACGGCGTGTTTCTTTCCAGCTTTAGCAGCGAAGACGCCGACTATGTCAATTCAAAAATTGATGAAATACTGGACTCCTACATGTCACGTCAGACATCGTTTATCTGGACTATCGGCCCCTCAACCCATCCAGCACACCTGGCAACCGTACTCGAAGCGCGCGGGTTCGTTCAGGTACACAGGACAACCGGCATGGCTGTCGATCTGCACGCGCTTCATGAGCAAATCCAGGTGAATACGAGCCTGGTCATCAATGAAGTTGAGGACCTTGATGCCCTTAGAACTTTGTGTAGCATCGAAATGCGAGGTTTCGGGACATCAGAAGAAGGGGCGCAGCGTTATTACGATACCTATGCGAACGCGGGATTTGGCATCGGTTTGCCCTGGCATCACTACGTCGCTTGGCTGCACGACACGCCTGTCGCATCTGCCTCCCTGCTCTATCACGCGGGTGTCGCCGGTATCTACGGGGTCTCGACCATTCCACAGGCACGTCGCCGGGGAGTCGCGGCAAGCATCACATTACATGCCCTGCGCCAGGCGTGTGACACGGGCTACAAGGTCGCCATCCTGTCGTCCACGGATATGAGCGAAGCCATCTATCGCCGGATGGGTTTCCAGGCCTGCTGCACGCTCCTGCATTACGAATGGTCGTTGGGAGAATAAGGCAGGCACCATGCACACATCGAAGGTCACACTGCCGCAAGATGCGCGCATCCTCGTCGTCAAGCTGGCTACCATCGGCGATCTCCTGCTCGCTACCCCCGCCCTGCGCGCCCTGCGCGAAACCTACCCGCGGGCGCGCATCGACCTGCTGGTGACGCCCGCCTCAGCGGGACTGCTCAACGATTGGGAACTGATCGACAAGGTGATTGTGCTGGACAAATACCTGTTCGACTACCCACAGCAATTACTCAAAAACCCTCTTAACCTGTTGAAGCTGGGTCCGCTCTGGCACGACCTGCGCGGCGGCCAATACGACGCAGTGATCCTGATGCATCACCTGACGCTCTTCTTTGGCCGCTTGAAGCACCAGCTCTTGATGCGCGGCACGGGGGCGAAATGGCGCGTTGGTCTGGATAACGGGCATGGCTGGTTCCTCAACGTGCGCGTCAAGGATGACGGCTTCGGTGCCATGCACGAAGCGGATTACTGCCTCGCGTTGGCGAACGCCGTCGGGGCTTCGACCGGCGATAAACGGCTGACGATACCTTTAAGCCACGAGGAACGCCGGCAGGCGCGCCTGCTGGTCTATGGGGGAGATGAGCCAATGACTTTCGAGCTAGAACCGGAAGTCTTGGCGGGCAAACCAAACACACCCTTCGCCCGTCCTATCATCGCTATGCACCCTGGCAGCGGTGGCTACAGCACCGCAAGGCGTTGGGGGCAAGAGAGGTTCGCGCAACTGGCCGACACACTGTACCGCGATTTCGGCGGCCAGCTTCTACTGGTAGGGGGCCCAGAGGAGGCGAGATTGCATCAACAGATCACAGACATGATGCGATCGAACATGCCTGTACGAAGCCTTGCCGGAAAGAGCACTATCAAGGTGACGGCAGCAGTTCTGGAACTGGCCGACCTCTTCATCGGCAACGATGCCGGCCCAATGCACCTGGCCGCAGCCGTTGGCACACCCACCGTGGCGATCTTCGGCCTGTCGAATTCACAGGCCTGGGGGCCATATACCGGGAATGCGCCTGAACGACGGGCCATCGTCGTCAAGCTGGACTTACCTTGCATCCCGTGCTTCTACAGCGGCCATCTGCTCGGCACGCCGGAGGGCTGTATGACGCGCGACTGCCTGGGCATGCTGGGCGTCGACCCGGTAGCTGCCGCGGCGAGAAAGTTGTTGCGGGAATCGGGGAAATGGAGTAAAGTGGAAAGGTCGTAAGCGATTGGTAAAGGGATTCGATGCAAACGAAAAGAAACAGGCACAACGCTTCAGACTCAAGAGGAAAAAGAGGCGAAAATGAACACGAATAGCGCAGCGTTATAACCCACCCGTTGATCAGTTGCTCACTCTTGGTGACACCGACCCTGTCCCGCACGACAGATGGCCCGACTACCTGGCGCTTGGCATCGGCCCGCAGCATATTCCAGAACTCCTCCGTATGGCGAACGACGAATCGTTAAATCAGATCGGCAAGGTCGAGGGGCCGGAGGACTGGGCATCCATTCATGCTGTACGCGCGCTAGGACAACTGCGCGACGAGTCCACCATTGAGCCGCTCGTCGAACTGCTGACAACGCAGGCAGATCATGAATGGATACAAGAAGAACTGCCGGAGATTTTCGGAATGATCGGCCCGGCGGCCATAGCGTCGCTAACCGCATACCTGGAGGACGCTTCTCGCCCAATGTACGGGCGAAGCTACGCGGCAGACGGACTGGTGGCTATAGCTAAAAATTATCCTGAGAGCCGGGATGAGAGTATCGGCGCTATGGTTCGAGTCCTTGAAAAGTATTCAGAAAACCAGCCTGAATTCAATGCATTTCTCATCGGCAACCTTGCAGAGCTAAAAGCCACTGAAACGCTACCGCTCATTGAACAGGCATTCAAAGCCGGCAGCGTTGATGAAATGGTCGTCACTATGGACGACGTACAGGTCTTTATGGGTTTGAAGGAACGTGAAAAGCAAGCGGTGTCGCTTGATGATTTCTTTTCACGATTGCCAGCCGAACCACAAGCTCCGGCTAATCTATTCAATTCACCGCCGAGGACACCCGGTATAGGTGCCCCCACCAAATTTTCTGGCAAGAAGGTCGGCCAGAAGAAGAAAGCGAAGCGAGGGAAGAAAAGGTAGCTACTATGCGAGAACGCCCTTTTGTACTCGCTGCACCGGCCTGGAGAAGTTGCCGAGCTCCACTTCCGGCGCCTCTTCGCGGAGTATCTCGATTAGCGAGCGTATCCCAAGTGCCCGGCCCATTGACTCAAGCGGCGGCATGCGGGGCAGCAGCACATCGGGATCGATGTTCAGATTGCGCAGTTGGATCAGGCGCAGACCCGTCTCTTTGACGAAGTCGAGCAGGGCTTCGACTTCACGCTCACGGTCGATCATGCCTGGGAAGCAGAGCAGGTTGATCGAGCTATAAACCCCGGCGTCGCGCGCGCGTTTGAGCGATTCTTTGACATCTTCGAAGCAGTAGCCGATGGGGCGATAGTAGGCAGCATAGGTTTCAGAGTGGCCGGAGATCGTGCTGGCTCGCAGGGAATCCAGACCCGCGTCGTAGAGGCGCTGCAGCCAGCGCGGATTGCTGGCGTTGGTGTTGATGTTGATGACCCCCCTGCCTGTGCGCGCACGGATGGCACGGATGGCCTGCTCGATGCGACGATATTGCAGCAGCGGCTCGCCTTCGCAGCCCTGGCCAAAGCTGACGATAGCCTCTTCCGCCTGCTCCAGGTGCGGCACCGCCACCTCGACGATCTCGTCAACCGTCGGGATGAAGGTCAGGCGATCCTGCGGCGAGATCAGATCCTCCTCTTCCTGCTTAGAGATGCAGCCAATGCAGCGGGCATTGCAGCCGGGTGAGACCGCGATGGCCATTTCCCAACGTTCGAAGAAGAGGTTGCTGGCTGTCGGACAGGCGTAGTCGAGCGCGCAGTGGGCATGCTGCGCCACAACGCGATTCGATGGAAACGCAGCCTGCTTCTCACGAACGAGGCGAGCGAGCCTGCGTCTGGGGAAGGAGCGCGGATGCCACTTACGCGGGTCGTCCGTCTGCACGGCGGCCACGTATAGCCGGCCTTGCATGCCGGCAACCGCACTGTAGCCGAAGAAGGGCAGCGGCTCCGTGCCGGGTACTTTTTCATAGGCGGGCAGGTGTGTGCGTGTATAGCCGATTGGCAGCAAGGCAGCGGCAGCCCAGCCGTGCGACTGCGGAATGCTTCGTACGTCGCCCGAAGTATCCATGCCAACAGCCAGGCGATCGGGCATCATCGACAGCGTTACACCATCGGGCAGGGGCAGCAAGTCCCGGGATGAAAGCGGCCGGTTTCCAAAAGCAAGAGGTCGCCAGCGCCGCTCTTCGCGGATTTCGCCGCCGGGCGTGCAATAAATCAGATACGGATTGGTCATGATATCCTGTACTAATGTGACGGAGGGGGAGTCGCTGGAATACGCGCCCCCGTCGGCCGCTCGTCTACAAAGTCGTCATCGAAAAAGCGCGGCAGAGCAGTTGATGTCTGCGCTGCCACACGCTGTTCCAGTTCATGTGTCTCTTCGTAGACGAAACTCAGCAAAATGTGATCCCCGCGCATGCTCTGACATACATGCCGGATGCGCGGTCGCTCCGCTTCCATCCAGTCATTGACCATCGCCTCCAGTGCGGGCATACTATCCCCGTACTGCGCGCTGTCAAAGCCTTTGAACCTGTACACGCGCGTTTCCTTTCGACTCTACCAAGAAGCGCTCTTCATACGTCACGGTATGCTTCAGTTCACATTATCCTTTCAAATGTACGGACTATTGTATCATTATCGCGCGCATTTTTCCAGACAACCTGAAACGATCTTACGCTGCCCTGTTACCCACATTTCCGCCCTTGTTGCACGGAAGCAACTTACATATGTTTTACAATTAATGATGTAATTAGAATACATTGTAATTATACGTGATAAGATATGTAATTACCACACATTTATTGACAATTAGTTTACTTTCTGGTATACTCATCCCTGTCATCATTCAGTTATCTTGGGGAGTACAACGTATGGGTAAGCCTCTTCACATCGTCGTAATTGGAGCAGGAATCACTGGCCTTTCGGCGGCATATGCGCTTCTCTCACAGCCTGAAGGACTGCCGCGCGTGACACTGCTCGAACAGGCTACCGTCGATCATGAGCGCGGCACCTCGCATGGTTTTTCGCGGCTGCTGCGCTTTGAATATGGCTCCGATCTCTTCTACACAAACATGGTGCGCTTGAGTCTGGCTCGCTGGCGTCAACTTGAGCGAGCAACCGGACGCGAGTTGTATACTCGCTGCGGTGTTGTGACGCTTGGCAAGCAAGATGATCGATCTACACTCACGAGCTACCGGTTGATGCGCAGCATCGGGCTGCCGGTCGAGCAGATGCAAGAGGGCGAATTCCGCCAGCGCTTCCCGCAATTCGCCACGACCACTTTTGATACATTCATCTACAACGCTGAGGGCGGCATTTTGCATGCATCGTCATGCCTACGAGTGTTGAGCGACCGGATACGGGATCTGGGAGGAGAAATACGGGAAAATAGCCGCGTTACAAACCTGGAGCATGACCGCATGAACCGCCCGGTGCAGCTTCGCCTCGCTTCTGGAGAAGCGCTAGAAGCTGATCGCGTCATTGTCGCGTCCGGTCCCTGGGTGCATCACCTGCTCGCCGATTTGAAGCTGCCCGTGCGGGTGACACGCCAGTATCTTCTCTACTTCGCCGGGCTCTCTCCCAGCCTCTTTGCCGCGGGGCGATTCCCGGCATTTCTGGCCGATACGTTGTACGGCTTCCCCATTCACAGGGGCTGCAACGGCTGGGTGAAGGTCGCCTCGCACGATCCCGGCGCTATCATCTCCCCTAACGACGCTACACCACAAGACCAGAACGTGCTCACGCGCATTCGGCAGTCAACTCTATGAGCTGCTGCCAGAACTACGCGCTGCCCAGGTAGCCCGCGTCGATTCGTGCATGTATGACATGTCGCCCGACGGCGATTTCATTCTCGACCGCCTACTCGATGACCCTCGCATAGTCGTCGCCACCGGCCTGAGCGGTCACGGCTTCAAGTTCGGATTGCTGCTCGGTGAGGTCTTGAGCAGTATGGTCTGTGAAACGGAGCCGGTCATCCCGATAGAACGTTTCGGGTTGAATCGCTTCGCGTTCACTCCTCAATGGGTGCAGAGCGCAGCCTTTTCCGCACCCCTGACAGGCGTTTCTCGCTGACTCTACGCTCGCGACTGGCTTTCGTCGGACGCGTCGGAACGCGGGGCGTCTCCACACGCTGGATCTCCTCCAGGCGGGTCCGCATACGCTCAAAGGCAGCTTCGCGGTTGTCGCGCTGCGATCTGCGCTCGGTGGCAGTCACGACAATACCCGTGGGTCGGTGTACGAGACGCACTCCCGTCTCGACCTTGTTTCGATGCTGCCCGCCGGGACCGCTGGCGATGAAGTAATCGATGTCACTGTCTCGTTCCAGCGATTCACGGTCGGTTGGATACGTTTGCGGCATTCAGGCGCCGTTCCTTTCTGGAGGCAGCAATAACTCGGTACATCGTTTATAATACCATTAGATCAGGCTCAAGGTAATTGTTTACATCACCAGTATGGAGGCGAATTTATGGCAGATACAACGAAAAATCCGGCTGAGCAGACACAATCAGCGCAGATGCCCGGCACTGATACATCTGCTTCTGACCAGAAATCTGATCGCGATGAACTCATGGAGGTCTCTCAGCAATTCTTCCGCACTCTATTACGAACCGGAGTACACCTGGCTATGACGCCTGTGACAATGCTGCCGGAAGAACCGCGGGAACATTTTGTGACCGCCGGTCGCGAATTCACGCGCGGGCTGGCAACGCTAGCGCAGGAACTTGCGGGCGTTTTTGATAAGATGGTGGATGAGGTGAAAGAGAGCAGGGACGCAGCAACACCAGGCGCCCCTACTACTACAGATGTCCCTCGAACCATCGACTGATATGGCGCAGGCGCTCCAGTCTTGAATGCGGGTGGCCGCCCCGTGAGAGGCCGTGGCTCTGGTCCTCGAAGCGCACGAACAGCACCTCGCGGCCCATATATTTGAGCGCGGCGAAAAGCTGCTCGGCCTGCTCGATATTGCAGCGCAGATCGCTTTCGCTGTGGATTATCAGCAGCGGCGTATGTATGTTCTTGACATACGTGATGGGCGACATGCGCACGTGGCGCTCGAAGTCGTCGTAGGGCGTCGATTCCAGGTCGTCGGCGGCGAATTTCCAGCCAATATCGCTGCTGCCAAAGAAGGAAGATCGATCGGTAACGCTGCGGTCCGTCACTGCTGCCTTGAAACGGTCTGAATGGGCGATGAGCCAGTTGGTCATGAAGCCGCCGTAGCTGCCGCCGATTACCCCAAGACGCTGCTCGTCGATGTAGCCACCCTGGATAACGGCATCAACCCCGGCGAGGATATCGAATGAGTCTTTTTCGGCCCACGCGCCGCGCACCGCCAGTGCGAAGTCATGGCCGTAGCCGAGGCTACCGCGCGGGTTCGTGTAAAGCACCACGTATCCCTGAGCGGCCAGCAACTGGAACTCGTGCATGAAGCCGTAACCGTACTGCGTATTCGGCCCACCGTGAATTTCGACGACGAGCGGGTACTTCTTCGCGGCATCGAAGTCAGGAGGCTTGACGACCCAGCCATCCATCGGCCACCCCTCATAGCCGGTATAGGGCAGATATTCCGGCGTGGACAGGTTCAGTTGAGCGAGCAGCGCATCATTGACGGAGGTAAGGCGGCGCAGCTCTCCCGACCCACCTGGAGGGTAGACATAGACTTCCGGCAGGTGAGTGGGGTCTTCTATTAGCATCACCAGTGCGTCCCTTGCCGCATCTATCGCGACATCCTGCACATGTACGCCGCCCGGCGTGATCGTCTGAGGAGCGCTGCCGGAACCCTCGCGCGGAATGGCGTACACGCGCGTCGCGCCTCGCTGCGACGCCATTACATAGAGCGTCTTGCCATCGCGTGACCAGGCGGGCGGCGGCATCAACTGTTCATCCGAAGTATCGCTATTCGTCCAACTTCCACAACTCCCCTCGAATTCGTGCGTGAGGGCCTGAGCCTTTTCGCGCTGCGCGTTTGCTGGAATGATGTACAGTTCGTTATGACTGACCGAACGCAGCTTCAACGCGCCAAGGAAGGCGATGGTTTCGCCATCCGGCGACCAGGACGGCGCGCTGCATGTGAGCGTGCCATCGGTGAGGCGGCGCAGTTCTCCAGGTTTTCCGGGCTGGCCTTGCTTCTCATGTTCAATCGCCAGCGTGTAGAGGTCAAAGCAGGGCAGCCGCCAGCGATCTTCGCCCCGACTGGAGACGAAGGCGATGCGCGAACCATCAGGTGCCCAGGCGGCGTCGCGGTTGTCCCAGTCGCCGTCGGTAAGCTGCTGCGCCTCGCTCCCCTGGGCAGATACCAGGAAGAAGTGATGTCGCCGGTCATAGATGAAGCCGGCGCCGTCGAGCCGGTAGAAAAGCCGGTCAATTACGCGCACCCTCGGCAGCGCTTTGCCTTCTTCCGTCTCTTCATCCAGCGGAGCTACAGTGGCGTTGAAGAGGATGGAGCGGCTATCAGGCGACCATAAGGGCGCCGACACGCCGTGCGGCATCCACGTGAGCTGGTGCGCCTCGCCGCCGTCGGCAGGCATGATCCAGAGCTGCGACTTACCCTTGCTCGCGCGCTTCTCGCGGGGCGCATCCTTCGGCAGCGCCTCGCCCTCGCGGTCGGAGAGGAAGGCGAGCCACCGCCCATCAGGCGACCATGCCGGGCTGTGCGCATTAGCGACCGTGCTGGTAAAGCAGCGCGCCTCGCCGCCCGACGCCGGGATCACCCAGATCGACGACCGGTAAGCATGTCTGGCTCCATCGATGGTCGTATTTACATAGGCCACGCGCTGACCATCCGGCGACATGCGTGGCCTGCTCAGGATTTGAAATTGATAGAGATCTTCGACGGTGATTGTACGGGTCATGATTATTCCTTATGCTTGATGGCCCCTGGCATCCGCGAGGGGCTGAGGTTGGAGACTCAAGGCAACACTCCCTCCGCTGTCTCCGCGATCAACTGATCGACCACCGTGTTTAAGTCACCTGTACGCGCGAAGGTGGCAAGCTGGCGGTCTGCGCTTGAACCTTCTTCCATGATGCGATAGGCGTATTCTACTTCTTGGCGGCTGCCAAGCTCGTCAACAACATCGCCAATGAACCATTCGATCATCTCGCGTATCAGTTCGCGAGCAGGCAGCTCCGTCTGCTTGCCGAAGTCGATTAATTTGCCATCCAGACCGTAGCGTACGGCGCGCCACTTGTTTTCCTCAATCAAATCGAAGGGATAGACGCGGAAGGTCAGATTGTCGCGTCGCAATTTCCAGAGCTTTGCGATAATGGCCTGGAAAATCGCAGCGATACACACTGCTTCTTCCACGCGCGTGCAGACATCGCAGATGCGGAACTCGAGCGTCGGGTACGACCAGTTCGGGCGCACATCCCACCAGATTTTCGTGCCGTCAGGAATGGTATTGGTGGCCACCAGCGTATCCACAAAATACTGGTAATCCGACCAGGAAGTAAAGGTGCGCGGGATGCCACTGCGCGGGAAGTTGCGGAAAATGATGCTACGGTAGGACTTGAGACCGGTGTTGCGTCCCATCCAGAAGGGCGAGCTGGCGGTAAGGCAGAGCATATGCGGCAGCAGGTAGCGTATGACGTTCATGGCGTCGATCAGAAATTCGCGATCCTCGATGCCGACATGGACGTGCGTGCCGAAGATGAGCAGGCGCTGCGCCAGTTCCTGCATGTCCTGCTTTACGCCGGCATAGCGATCCATCGGCGTAATATCCTGCTGCATCCACGACGAGATGGGGTGGGTGCCGGCTGCGGCGATACGCAGGCCATTCTTGGCGGCCAGATCCATAATCGTCCGGCGCAGGCGTACCAGTTCCTCGCGTAGTTCGGCGGGCGTTTGGCAGACATTTGAGCCGACCTCGACGATGGACTGGTGCAGTTCAGGTTTGACCTGCTCTCGCAGGATCAACTTCCCTTCTTCCAGGATCTGCGTGATGTAAGAACGCAGTTCCCGCGTATGCGGGTCAACGATCTGATACTCTTCTTCGATGCCGAGTGTTAGTGTTGGTGCTTTCATCGCCCTGTTCCTCTCTCGACTCACGTTCGACTAACGTTTTTCGACGATAAACGTTGCCACAGCCGAGCCGGAGCCGGCCGTCACATTCAACAGTGCCTCTGTCGAGAGGCGCGAGAGGCAGCCATCCATGTAGCTGCCATAAAAGATCAAGGGGTTGGTATCCAACATGCGGTCGATGAAGGTCACATGCCCATCGACCATGCTAGGATACGACTCACTGGGAATGGCAACGCGCTCCTGCACGATATATGGCTCTTGCAGAGCGGCCTGGATGCCCTGGCTCCACTCCTCGGCGCTGACCTCCCATCCCAGCACAATACCCTTGCCGCCATATTCATCATTTGGCTTGAGCACAAAGTTCTCACGGTGCTCAAAGATATAAGGCAGCAGGTCGATGGCCTGGCCGCGATAGCGCGCGCGCCTGTCTTCAACGCGATAGGTCCAGGGGATGTGAGCATCGATAGCAGCCAGTTCATTCATATTGAACAGGTCGGCGTTGCGTTCATCGCTCAGCACGGCAAGGCTGGCCTTTTTGTGCAGGATTTTGCAGCGGAACGGGTTGACCATGCAGACTGCGCCATCCAGCACGGCGCGCATGACGGGGTGATCGAAGCCGCCACGCGCCACAAGTTCACTGATGAGTACGCGCTTGTAAATGAGCGTGATGTGAAAATCACCGGCCATAAGACGCCCATCGCGGTATTCGACCTCGCGCGGATCGGCGATGATGCATTCCAGCCCCTGCGAACGGAAATATTCGGCGAACAGCACAAATTCGCTGTAGCTGGGCACCTCTCGCCAGTCGAGGATAGCGATGCGCGGCGCCTCACGGTGGCCCGCCCACTGCTGGTAGGCATCTATCAGCGCGTGCATCACGCTGTGCCGCGAGGGCAACGGCCGCACTTCATACTCTCGCAAATATTCGCGCATGACCGGCAGGCCGTAGAAGACCTCCGCCAGTGCGTCATTATAGGCGGGACTGGCCGGCGTTTCGGCGTTGTATTCAGTCAGGCGCAGGCCGCCGCGCTCTGTGACGAAAAAGGTATCGACACGTGAGGTAGGGCTGGCATTGCTGAAGCCGGGATTGTGCTTGATGAGTTCCTCTTCCCAGTCCAACAGCCCGAACTGTTTGAGGATTTGCTCCTGCTCCATGGCGGCGGCATAGGCTTTATCGAAAGCCCGCAGCAGCACGGCCATACGCGTCTGGAGAAAGCGGTACTGCTCCGGCGTCATCAGGCGCGGGCGCAGCACGGTGCACAGGGGGCGTCCGCCGAAGATCAGGCCGCGCTGCTGTTGTTGCGCCTCGAGCTGCTCCTGCGACTCGGCAGCCAGAACATCCGTCAATAGATCATTGTAGTTTTGAACAGCTTCACGCAGTGACATATTCGCACCTCCGGCGGTTATTCTTCATTCGCCTTTTCCAGGCCAACGGTTTTGCGCACGCGTACGGTTTTGGGTGCTTCCTCCCCATTATTCTGCATATCCCGGCTGGCGCTCATCATGGTATCCCAGCCCAGGGAGCGGTTTTGCGGGCGGGGGTTCTTCGCCAGGCGAATAACCATGTCGGCCATATGCTTGACCACCCACTCGAAATAGTGAGGTGTGAGCGAGTAGATATCCATATCGGGCGCTGGATTCATGAAGTCAATGGCGTAGGGGATACCATCACGAATGGCCCACTCGAAGGAATTCATATCGTAGCCCAGCGCGCGCATCAGTTTACGAGAATCCTCCACGATGCGCAGGCCCAGCTCTGGCGTCAGAAACTCGTGTTCGACATAGTATTTGCGCTCGCCCGGATCGTACTTGATGGGCATGATCTCGTCCTGGCCCAGGCAGATGCAGCGCACGTACTGCTCCCACTTAATGAATTCCTGCACGATGGCGGTGCGCAGGCCAAAGCGGTTGTAGTTGAAGAGCAACTCATCCAGCGAATGGCAGATATACACGTCCTTCCAGCCGCCGCCGAGGGCATCTTTCAGCACGCAAGGCATCCCCACGTAGTCGACGATGCCCTGCCAATCAAGCGGATAGATGAGGTTGCGCAGGCTTTCATCGTGGATGATGCCGGGTATGTACTCTTTGTTGGGCAGCACAATCGTTTTCGGGCTGGCGACGCCCAGCTTCGTTGCCAGGGCCGCCTCGAAGAACTTGTCATCGGATGTCCACATGAATGGGTTATTGATGACCGTCACCCCTTGCAGCACAGCATACTTCAAATACATGCGGTAATAGGGGACTTCGTGCGAAATGCGATCGACGATCACCGCGTATGGGACCGGTTCGTCCATGCGCGTGCCGCCGAGCTTCACAAATTCGGCCTCCACGCCTTCGCCTCGCCGGTTGACTTCATCGATGAAGGCGGGTGGGAATGACCACTCCCGCCCGACAATTACTCCAACTTTTAAGGTCATCGTTCTCTTCTCCTCGCTGGATCACTCAATCATGGCCATCGATGTACAGGTCGATCATCTGCCTCCACCAGGGCCAGTCATGCGCCCAACCATCCCAGATGCGCAGCGCATTCCAGATGTTCTTACTCCACAGCGCGCTCGATAGTTCCTCATTGCTCGAGCAGGAGGAATCATCCCGGCCAATGGCGAGAATAATATCCATGTGACGCAGCGCCTCTAGCCGCGCGGATTCGTGTTCATTGCCGATGAAGGCTACCGGATTGTTGAAATAGATATCGTCGTTCGAATAGCCTTCGGTAAAACGCGTGATGTTGTAAAAACCGCTGAGCCCGATGACGCGGTCAACGAGTTGGGGATAGCGAAAAGCGAAATCGACGGCGTGGTACGCGCCAAAGCTCGCGCCCGTTACCATGAAGAAAGGATTGTTGTTGCGCTGCTGGCTGAACGGGACGACCTCGTTCAGAATATAGCGATCGTATTGCATATGCCGCACCGCGCGCTGAGCCGGGTGCTTATACCTGGCGTACCAACTCTCGCCATCGACGCTATCGACGCAGTACAACTGGATATGGCCCTGTTCCAGGCGACGGCCGAGCGTGGCCATCATGCCCATATCTTCCCACTGGAAGAAACGCCCCATCGAGGTTGGGAAGACCAGCACCCTGGCCCCTGCATGGCCAAAGACCAGCAACTCCATGTCTCGATCAAGGGAATGACTATACCAACGATGATACTCACGGTTCATACGACTACACACTCACATCCGGCTCAATTCTGTGCGAGCCAGCTTTACCTGCGCGGCCCTGAGATACACCGCACTCGTAAAGAATACGGGGCACAGGCCGCGCACTAACCAGATCACGCGACCCTGGGTGATCGGAGAAAATGGTGACAATTACACGATGAGCCAATGGCCGGGCACCATTGTACTCGACAAGATGGTATCACCCAGCCTGGGGGAATGTCAAATTGCGAACGGAATGAGATCCAAGGGACGCCCATTGACGAAAGACTAGTGAAATTGCTACTGTAAATTCTCAAGAAATATAGTATACTACTGCTGGGGTAGACTACTTTCTTAAACAACGACCACAGAAACCTGTACTTAGAGCATTACTGTTTCATCAGCCATTACACACATGGGAAGACATTCCCGGGACAGGGGGATGGTATGCACAGATGCAAATTTTGTGGCTCCGAGCTAACTCCCAATGCTCATTTTTGTGGCATTTGCGGACAACCCCAAGGTGAGGACACGCAGGGAGTTACACAAATCACAACTCTCTCAGAGCTGGTGGGAACTGCAACCGATACTCCTGCTGTCTTCAGCAATCCGTCGCTGCCGACCATAGAACCTAAACCAACCGAACAACAGGATGCCGATGCTACAGTCAGTGGCAACTGGTCTTATTTGTTACCTATACCTCAGAACTCGCCTCCCCCAGATGAACGTCAAACAGAGGAGAGCCGGGCGTTACCCCTTGAACTCATTCTTCCATTATCAGCAACCGAGTTGGGGCAACATCAACCTGGCCAGATACCCATGACGCATGGTACACCGCAGGTCGGTCAGGTTCCCACCGTCCAGGGTACCCCGTCACCCCCGGCAGGCCATCCGCCTGGGCATGCCGGGATACACAATGCAGTACCATCCGCTCCCCCTCACGCGGGATCAGCAGCCCAATCATGGCAACCGTACTCAACTGTGCATCAACAGGCGCATCACCCACCGGCGTACCATCCTCAGCCGATCAGCCCGCTTCATCCTCCTCAACACCCAACTGCTCCCCCGCACCGCCAGGAAGAGCCGGCGCATGAGCATCCCACCCGGCACCATCGGCATGAGCATGAACAAGTACATCACCGGGAAGAGCCTTCCAGGGTCCAGCGCCCTCATCGACTGCGTCTACGCTCCTCTCACAGGCATACAACCCATCTTGCCACTGCCTCTAAGGTGGCAGTCGGCACCGCTACGAAATGGCTCGTTGTGGCTGTGGCAGCGGTGGTCGTGGTAGCCACCAGTAGCGTCGTCTTTGTGCTTGCCAACGCCCCGGGTCTCTCCCTCAGCGGCGGCAGCGCCGTCTCCGCCGGTGGAACCTTGCACATTCATGGCAAGGGTTTCTTGCCAGGTGGCAGCGTCTCCCTCACCCTCGATAACGGCCTGCCCGTCGCCTTCGAATCCAATGAAATGGCAAACAACGCCGGGCGCCAGTCGGTCCTGAGCGCCGATGTTCTATTCGCCATGGAGCATTCAGCAGGCCAGGTTGCCTCTACTTCCACCGTCTCCGTAAGTGTGACCGGTTCGTTTGACGCGGATGTTGTGGTGCAAACCTTCTGGTCTCCAGGGTCACATACGGTCCATGCCAGGGAAAATCTCGGCTCGCGCAGGGCAGACCTGCAGTTTACAGTACTTCCAACGGCTGCAAAGCTGGTTGTAAAACCCACATCGCTTACTTATAAAGTGCAGGCGGGCGCTAAAGCGATTCAGGCACTGGAGGTCAGCAATGTGGGGCAGACGAGCTTGAACTGGAGCGCGACCACCGATGGGTCGAGCTGGCTGAAGCTGCAAGGAAGTTCCGGCAACATCGGACTCAATGGTTCGGGCGAATTCATCGATGTGACCGCCGACGCCAGTCATCTCAAAGTAGGAACCTATACAGCCATCATCCGGGTGAATTCGAACGCCGGTAGTGCCCAGGTAGCAGTAACGCTGATAGTACTTTCATCGGCAGTTAAGAAGCAAGCGCAATTGAATGTTAATCCGACTACGCTCGATTTCGGCCAGCTTATGACAAAGCAACAGGTAACACGGCCTTTCTCGGTTAGTAACCTCGGCTCCGCCGACCTACATTGGAACGCCAGCACAGGGAATGCGAGCTGGTTGACGCTCGACACGACGAGTGGCACCGTACAAACGGGAGCCGTACCGCAGATAATCCAGGTATCAGTGGATACAAGCAGCCTGGCGCCCGGAAGTTACTCTGCTACGCTTGATATCAGCTCGAACGGCGGAAATGTTCAAGTAACGATAACGCTTGCTGTGATCGGCACAACGCCAACGCCTTCTCCATCACCAACCCAGTCATCGTCGCCAACGCTCTCACCATCGCCAACACCATCGCCAACCCTGTCACCCACGCCTTCTCCGTCGCCAACACCATCGCCAACCCTGTCACCGACGCCTTCTCCATCGCCAACACCATCGCCGACTCCGTCGCCAACCCCGTCACCGACGCCATCGCCGACGCCGACGGCGCCTCCACCGCCGTCACCGACGCCGTCACCGACGCCGACACCACCTACGACGTGGTCAGTAAATCCGACTTCGCTGGGTCCAAGCAATTGTACCGGTGGAAGCGGACCAACCTATATGTGTTTTGTTACCCTGATGGAGGATTCCAGTTCTCCAGGCAATATCAACTGGCGCGCGAGCGATAGTCTCGGGAGCGCGAGCTTCTCCCCACCTAATGGAACTCTCAAGCCGGGCGGATCAGTGCAAGTCACTATCTCGTCCATTCTGTGCAAGAGTGATACGTTCACCTTCACCGACGATGCAGGAGTGGCCAGTTCTCTTAGTGTGTCGTGGACATGTAGTTCTTCCCTATCAACAGTAGAAATGGCCAGTCCTGGCTCACGCCCCTACTCCACCAGTGCTTGTGGAACTGCCCTCCCACTAGCACTGCCAATGGGAACAACCAGATCGACTGGCCCTGGAGCACATCGAGCAGCGGAGTGAGCGGCATCAACATCTCTCCTCCAAACGGTTCCCTGCCTCCAGGACAATCGACCACAGCCGCCGTCGCCATTCCGGATATGGTCTGCCCTGCCAGCGCGACGATCACCGTCTCCGGTGGAGCGAGCAACATTCCACTGAACTGGAGCTGCTCGGCCCCAACGATACAAGCGATGGTCAATCCGTCCAACTGCCCTGGAGACTCCAACAATGGCTGGACATGCACAGATACTATATCGCTGGCTCCTGGCTCCCAGGGTCAGCTAGCATGGACGACATCGAGTGACCTCTCCGGCGTGACCTTCAGCCCGCCATCAGGAACACTGTCAATGGGTCAAACCGTCACAGTGACAGTTTCTGTACCGGGCAACGACTGTACGAATGGAAACTTCTACTACAAGGGTACCGGAGGTAATACCGCCAATATTACGTGGACTTGCCCCTCAACGGGGTAGGCCAGGCTTTCTAACCTCCCGCTTGGCGGCAGCCCAATAGAGCGTTTGGGTATTAAACAAGCGATGTGTACACAACCAGGCGCAAGGCTGTCTGATGCTGACTTGGAATCCTGTCTCCCGCGCAGGTGATTAAATTCAAAAATGCGCCCTCTTGATTACCAAAGATATCTTGCAGAGGCGCCTGGCCAGGCGCGTAGTATGCAACGCGCGTTACCCGGAAATGCAGCTTCTTCCCGGCGGTATTCGTTACCTGCACGTCCTCGTCCACCTTCATATCTCGCAGGCGCCAGAAGATCGCCGGGTAGCCACCGGGGCGGTCAAGGTGTCCATCGATAACTAAAATTGATACCCCTTTTATATTAACTCGTTTTACTTTATAATAGTAACTGCGAAAGTTTGTGAAATTAATAAGCAATATGAAGTTAATCGGTGATTGAGACTTTTTATATAATAGTCGCAAATAATCCAGAAGTTACTTTTGCGAGGAACACATGCAAGACGTGCAAGTTACGCTTCCTGCTGGAACGCTCGTTCGTGATCGCTACAAAGTCAAGAGCCTGATAGGTATTGGTCATGGCGGCGCTGTCTACCTCGTGAATGATCAACGCGCGAAGCAAACCGAGCAACAACTCTACGCACTCAAAGAAATCATCGGTCTTAGCAAGCAAGAGCGAGATCAATTTCCCTTTGAAAGTATACCGCTCAGGCATTTACATCACTTGAGATTGCCGCGTATTTATCACGTGTTTAACGATGACAAACGTAGCCGGGTTTATATCGTGATGGATTATGTGGATGGGTCAGACCTGGAAACATTGTGGCAACAACGAGAGTATCAATTTACCTGGCCCGAAATATCACTGATTATGACGCCCATTTTTGATGCTGTCATATATTTGCACCGGCAGGAACCTCCCATCGTGCATAGTGATATTAAACCGATTAACATCATTATGGCGCAGCCTGAAGATAGTTATATGCTCGTCGATATTGGGAGCGCCAGGGAGTGCGTTCCTCCTTCAAGCAATCTGCTAGATAGACACGGCTATAAGGCTCCCGAGCAATATGAGAGAGGCGGTAATATTCGAGATGTGCGCGTAGATGTGTACGGGCTTGGGGCAACCTGCTATACGTTGTTGACCGACGTAGTACCACCTAACGCGCTTGCCCGCGTAACGCGCTTGGAACAGGAGCAGACCGACCCTCTGAAGTCCCTGGATACGCTTGTGCCAGCAATCCCTGCGCACATCTCACGAGCAATACATCGATCTATGTCTATCCAGCCACGCGAACGTTTCTCCTCAGTTGAGGAGTTCTGGCAGGCGCTGCGGATTCCTTCACAAGAACTGGAACCGCCAGCGGGAGTTAATGTGTCACAGACTAGCGCTTCCACACCCGACGCGACCGAACTGGCGCAGTCGCCTGCGGATATCCAGACGCCCGTACGATTTACACAACCGATATGGACCGCCCTTCGTTTTTCTTTATCAAAGGGACGCGCTCTTACTCTAGTTCTCCTCATTCTCCTCTTACTGGTAGCCGCAGGCGCGGGTTTCTGGGCACTTGCGCAAAGTCGCAATGCTGCCTTGACGACTACAAGGCGCTTTGCTACGGCTCCTGCCGCACTTTCTACACCTGGAGCTGGCAGCACTATAACCATAGTGACTCCCACCTCGTCACCGGGTAACTACCCCAGCGTGGTTGGCACGTACACCGGGACCTTAGTGGATCTATCAACGAAATCGAGCCCGACCATCATTCTCCAGGGGATTCACCAGGTTGGAGGAACGATCACTGGCTATTTCACCGTGGGACCCCCAATTAACATAAGTGGCCCTTTTATGGGGAAAATAGACTATACTAAACACTTCCAGTTCACAGTGCAAGACGCCGCAGGTCACCCTACCATCTTCGTCGAGGGCGACATTCAAACCGCTACAAGCCTCAGCGGGACTTATTATAGGTGCGCCGCAACTTCTACCCCAAGAGCAACCTGCACACGCGCCGCACAGGGCTACGGAATCTGGAACGCGCAGCGGGTGACGCCGACGGGGTGACTGCCATCGACCACAGTAGAGCATGCCGCATTCGAGGAATATATGCTATAGTCCATTAAGACCATCTTTTATATGGCAGGAAGTACCTTGCATTCAATGCTAATTCTTGGGAGTAAAAATGAGTACCGATTTCGAGCATATCGACGTAAAGAATAACGAAGACGAACAGCAGTACGAGGCGAAGATCGAGGGGCACACTGCGATGCTAGTTTACGAGCGGGAAGGGGACAGCATTACCTTCTTGCATACTGAAGTGCCACCGGCCCTGGAGGGTCACGGCATAGCGAGTAAGCTAGCACATGCAGCTCTGGAGGATGCTCGCGCGCAGGAACTCAGCGTAGTCCCCATGTGCCCTTTCGTCGCGTCCTACATTCGACGCCATCCAGAATACCTGTCATTGCTCACAGAGGCGGAGCAGGCGAGGCTACGGAAGGATTAGTATTATCAAGGTCTCATTTACCCAGAAAAGTCGCCTTCTCTATGATGGCTCGGAGCAATAACACAAACAATATAGCCGCCTATCATTCAGGCGGCTATGAAGGCAATTAGGCGCACCCGGCAGGACTTGAACCCGCAACCTCTGTTCCGAAGACAGATGCTCTATCCGCTGAGCTATGGGTGCGAGCAGCCGCTCTATCCATTGAGCTACGGGTGCCGCACCCAGATTATAGCATCTTTGTCAACGCCGTTTTCCCTGCTCGAAGCGCCAGAGCCCTATTGACCTTACTTTTCCTTGAGCTTTTCTTTTAAATACTTCTCCGATTCTTCGACCACTTCTGCGGCCTTTTCCGTTGCTTTTTGGCATCCCCCTCTTTGCGCGCCTGCTGCATTTGTCTACCTGCTTCGATCGCCTTTTCAGCAGCTTTCTGCTGGGAAGGTGTTATCTTCTCTTCTATCTTCTCTTTCTTTTCTGCGTTAACGGGGAGAGCCATTGTGCGCCTCACAACTTGGGCTAATCTTCAATCGTATTGCTTTTCTACGATCTAAAGCTAAATACGCATGAAGTTACTTTTTGTGAGACAAACATACCTTTATAATCACCCACCACAATTATGCAGACTGCTGCTCTCGCGCCTCGGAAAATGCCTCCAACACTGGCGCGAGGCTGCGCCGGCCAAGGCGCTGCCAGCGTTCGTTCCAATCTTTGCCCCACCTGTCCTGCAATGGTGGACAGACCTGGACATGCAGCCCGGCCAGCGCGAGTTGATCGGCAAGGCGGATACTGGCCTCTTTGCCGCCCTCATCTCCATCGAGGGCCAGCACTACGGTTTTCACCTGGGCGGGGAGCCAATCGACCTGTACAGCGGTGCCGACCAGCGCGACGATATCGGCCGCCGGCAGGCCGGCCGTAAGGAGGGTCAGGCGGTCAAACGCGCCCTCAACTAACATGACGGTGTTTGATAAACACTCGTAATCTACGCCAAACCAGCCTGCCGGGTTGGTCTTGATCCAGCGCTTTGGACTTCCTGGCCGCTCGAGCAGTGCCTTATGAGCCGTTTCATCCATTCCTGGCTGCCAGTGCCAGAGCGAACGACCGATATATCCAGTCCCATCCGGCGAGTGCAGCGGAAAGATCATACGATCGGCCCACCTGCGTAGCAATCCGCGCTGCTTGCGCATCCCCGGCTCGTTCAGCAGGAACGAGGGCAGATATCCCACGCCCGTCGCCAAAGCGATCTTAAGTGGGATACCGCGCTCATGCAGGTACAGCCGCGCTCGCTTCGAATAGGCCAGCACATGGCGCATCTGAACGTCCAGTGCGCGCAGAGCATCAAGCTCATCTCGCTGCCACTGCGGGATCGATTTAGGAGGCGGCAGCAGCATCGGCTGGACGACATAGAGCCTGCGCCTGGACTCCATCGCAGGCGGCTGGTAAGAAGGGAGCGAGGCTGAAGTCAGGCCCCGGTAATAAAAGTGGAGCAGGCGTTTTGCTACAGGGCGATTCCACTCGGCAACCAGCACCGTAGCCCCACATGCCGCGTTAAAACAGTGTCCCCACCCGGTCGCCTTCGTGATCGAGAGGGAGCGCTGGTGGTCGCTGCCGTGAATATGGCAATAGGCACGAACACGCTCGCCCATATCCACAGGAGAGCGTAACTCACTCTCCAATACGATCTCGACCCGTTTGCCCTGGTGAGTATAGATGGTAATCATATGCGTTTCTGCTAGTTATCCGGCTTCTGCTCTTCAGAACAAGCTCGTAAATTTTTAGAATATGTGTTCTAATTATATAACAAAAAACGAGGGCGTGCCACTTTTTTGCGGCTGGTTTACTCGCTGCTGCTGGGCGGCTTACTCTCAAATGGAGGCATGCTCGCGTGGAAATCATCGTTGAAACGGCGGCTGTAGTCTTCTAGCAATGCTCTGACGCGCTCCGCATCTTTCGCGACCACGACGAAGCCAACGTGATGGCGCCTGGTTACGTGGTAGACGATCTCGGGGTCGGTATAGGCGGACGTATCCGGGTGTTCCTGCCGCGCCAGCGTTATGATGACCCCGCCATAGTCCTGCTTGCAATACGGCAGTTTGTACGGGTTATCCTCGCTGGCCGTTTCGATCCTGGCCCACTCGCGCCACAGGTTGATACCCGTTGAGTGCTCGACCAGTTCCGCGATATTGGCGCCGCCCACGCGCGCGGCGGCCTCGAGGAAGTAAAACTGGCCATCCTCTCTGGCCTGGATGAATTCCAGGTGCGTCGCCCCTTGCAGCAGGCCGAACGATTGGATAACTTTGCGATTCAACTCGCGCAGGGTCTGCGCCTCAGATGATTTACGCGGGATGGTGCGAGTCGTGGGGATGCCGCCGCCGTGAAAGACATCCAGTGGTGGGTGCCCGTACTGATGTGCCTCGGAGAAAACCACCTGCCGATCGTAAACCAGCGAATTGACGTGAAAGACTTCGCCTGGCAGGTAGCGCTCCAGCACGTAGTACGACTGGCGATCCCCCAGCGTATCCAGGCGCTGCCAGAACTCATCCGGCGAGGAAATCTTCGTGATGCCAATTGTAGAAGCCTCTGCGCGCGGCTTCAGCATCCAGGGAGAGGGCACGCGCTCCATAAAGCTACGAATGCGGTCATAGTTCAGCACATGTACGAAGTCAGGGACGGGAATTTCATATTCCTGTGCTTTGAGACGCATGGCCAGCTTGTCGCGAAAATAGCGCAGGGTCGTCTCGCCCATACCCGCTACGCGCAGGTGTTCGCGTAGGGCAGCAGCGGTCCACACGTCATAGTCGTCCAGGGCCACGATACGATTTATCACCCTTGTGCGCGCGAGGAAGCTGACGCCATTGATCACATCATCCACTTTAGACAGGTCAGGCATGAGATATAGCTCGTCGATGCTCTCGCGTGGCCAGTCGGCGTGTTCCAGCGCCGTTACCGTCAGCAAAATAACATTCCACCCCTGCCGCTTCGCCTCGCGTAGAAATTCCTGCCCCTTCTCATAGCTGCAAAGGCAAAGTATTGTTTTTGATGATGTGCTGGGTGTCGGTCATAGCGCGTTCTCCTGTGATGCTGACTTTGCACGATCTTGAATACTATTATGATACCATGAGAATTCAGCCCGAATCTTTTACAGAAAACAGCAAGAATGGCTGTACAGAAATGTTATACTATGGTGAAAGAGGACATACCTGAACACAGTTGGGGAGTATCTCAATGGCATACCAGATGACCTTAACATTAACTGAACAAGAATATACGGCCCTTGCCGAGGAAGCAGCGAAAAGTGGTAAGAAACCTGAAGCGCTACTTCATGAGATGATGCGCGAGATTTTACAAGCATCACTTCCGAAACAATCAATGTCTGGAAGAGATTTCATGGAAAATCTCTTCCTTGAAGGTGAAATTGATAATTTACCTACGCGCGAAGCTTTAAGTCTTGAAGAACAAGCAGAACGTGAACGGCTAGGGCGGTTATTCACAGGAGGTAAACCTATGTCAGAAATGGTTATTGAGGATCGAGGACCTTACTAATGGGTACGTACTTTCTAGATAGTTCGGCAATCGTTAAGCGTTACGTAACTGAACAAGGACAAGCTTTCATATTATCAATTTGCGACCCGAATAACCGGCACGATCTTTACATCTCACAAATTGCTATTATAGAAGTTGTCGCAAGCATGTGCCGACGAACACGCGAAAATGATGTTACTGTAGCAGATCGTGAAAGATTCATAGAACTGTTTATTCGTGACAGTCGTAAAGCTTATGGCCTACAACTTATCACTAACACCCTTCTTATCTCCGCTGGAAACCTATGCCGCTTGCATAGATTGCGAGCTTACGATGCAGTGCAACTGGCTGGTGCGTTACGATTGCGCGACAAAGCATTATCAAACCAAGCTCCGCCACCTATTTTTGTCAGTTCAGACAACAGCCTCATCAATATTGCTCTCAAAGAAGGCCTGGCTGTAGAGAATCCAAATAATTATCAATAATACGGCTGCAGAGGAAAGTACACAGATCTAATATCTTGCCTGGATACATTCCCCAAAACGCTATTCATCCCCTGAAGTGCCGGCTGAACGTGGCCATTACCGCAAAATCCCCTGCGGTACGAACATGACCAGTACTGTGGGGATTGGCCCGATGGCTTGCAGCAGGAAGCCGGTGATGGCCATGCTGACCGGTTCGCTGCCGAAGGCGATCAGGCGGAAGACACTGTTGACGCGGCCCTGCAACTGGTCGGGAATCACTGAGAGGCGGTAGCCGAACTGCACCGACATGTAGATCGGCACGACGATGAAGCTTGCCGCGACCGCGATGCCGAGTATGAATGGGTTGGGAGCGATGGCGAAGAGCAGCCAGGTCAATCCCCACAGCCAGGTTCCGCCGATCATGAGCTGGCCGAAGCGGAAACGCCGCTGGAGGGGCGCGACGAGCATTGCGCCCACGATGCTGCCGATGCCGCCCGCCGCGAGGATCAGCCCTATGGCGAACGACGAGGCGTGCTGGCTCTGTGCCAGGACGATCAGGATCAGGCTATAGCCGGCCACCGGCAGGATCAGGCCGCCGGTGAGCAGCGCGATAAAGCGAATGAGCGGCGCGTGCCACAGCCATGTCAAGCCTTCGCCGATCTCGGCCCACAGGCGCAGGGGCTTCACCTCGCGCTCCTCCTGAAAATCCTTCTTGATGAAGAAGAGTGAAAGCACGGAGGCGCAATAGGTGATCGCATCCGTTAAAAATGGGACGGCTCGTGCGAGGCTATAGAGGATGCCACCAAGCGATGGACCGGCCATGCCCGACACTGAGTCGATGATCGAGTTCTGCGCCGCAGCGGCCGTGAGCTGGTCCTTTTCTACGACCTGCGGCAGGCAGGCTGTCTCCGAGAGGTTAAAGAAAGTGAACAGTGTCCCTTCAACGAGCGAAACGATGTAGAGCTGTGCGAGCGCCAGGTGGCCGAGCAGCAGCGCGAGTGGAATGCTTCCCAGAGCCAGCGCGCGGCCAGCATCGCACAAAATCATCACGAGCTTGCGGTTCCAGCGATCCACCAGCGCCCCGGCCGGCAGGATGAAGAGCGCATACGGGATACCGCGCATGGCGCCGACCAACCCGGCCTGTGCGGGAGAATGTGTCAGTGCGAGCACCAGCAGTGGGAGAGCAAGTTGCGAGACGCGCGTCCCTGTACTCGAGACGATCTGCCCGCTCCACAGCAGCATATAATCGCGGTTGCGCCACAACGGGAGTGACTTTTTGGGGAAGGCAGGCGGGCGCTCCTGTTCTGCCTTCCCGGGACTGCCCGGTGTAATCTTTACTTGTGACATGCTTCGTACCCCCTGATATCCATTCGAGTTTACAAACACAACATTTTGCGTAAGGTATCCTGATAAAATGCGGCGGGTACGTTCTTGAGCAGCAATGCGACTGAGTTGATGCGACATGTGGAAAGCAAGGCGCAAGTCGATCAGTACGTAGGAGACGTACCCGGCGACATACGCCGAGGAGAGAGTAGCGGGAAGAGAGGGTGAATCCTGGTTAGCCGGCGCTGTTACTTCTCTTGCTGAAAGATAAGCCGTGCAAGCACCCGTATCGAGCCTTTCCCGCCGCGTAAGCCCGGCGTATGCGCCTACGCGGCTAAGACTTCCATTTGTACATAAAATGGTAGTGGTGTGTTCATAAGCCAATGGTAACATGGATATGTGGGAATGGTCAAGCTTGTTATTCGCTGCGCTCAGGATGACAGCCAGGGATTTTGTCATCCTGAGCGCAGCGAAGGATCTCTTGCCGGCTTATGTGTAATCAAGAGAGTAATTCGCCTGTTAAGACGGTTACGGCCTGCCCGCCGATATGCACGCGCTCGCCATCCAGCCGCACGCGCACCACGCCGCCGCGAGCCGAGGCCTGGTATCCCACCAGCTCATTCCTGCCGAGTCGCTTGCTCCAGAAGGGGCTGAGGCAGCAGTGCGCCGAGCCTGTTACCGGGTCTTCGTTGACGCCCACGCGCGGGGCGAAGAAGCGCGAGACGAAATCGAAGCCGTCCGATGCGGCGTGGCTGGTGACGATCACGCCCCGCGCCGGAATCTTCTCCAGCAGTGTAATGTTCGGCTGCATGGCGCGCACGGCCTCTTCCGACTCTACTTCCACCAGCAGATCGAACTGGCTCTGCCCAACGTAGAGTGGCTCGACGCCGAGCGCTTCGGACAGACCGGCCGGCGCATTGGTTCGCTCTTCCGTCTTGGCGGGAAAATCCATCTCGATCCAACCATCCAGGCGCTTATCAGATGTAAGCAGGCCGCTGCGCGTGTGGAAGCGAGCCTGCCGGTCCGCAGCAAGCGCGCCCGTTTCCCAAAGGATATGCGCGCTGGCGAGCGTGGCGTGGCCGCACAAATCGACCTCGACAGCGGGCGTGAACCAGCGCAGGCTATAGCCTTCATCCTGTTTGAGCAGAAAGGCCGTCTCGGAGAGGTTCATCTCTTTCGCTACGTTCTGCATCCATCGGTCATCTCGTGGCTCTGGCAGTATGCAGACTCCGGCGGGATTGCCCGAGAAGGGCGCGTCGGTGAAGGAATCGACCTGGTAAAGAGTCTGGGTCATTAGCTTGCTCCTTGATGCGATAACTGGCTTGCTCCTTGACGCGATATTGGTAGGCGAGATTGAACACTTTATTAAAAGCGAGCAATTGATTGTCATTCCTGGTTTCCTGGCTTCGGTTGATGACTCTGGGCGATCTCAAGGATCCTGGCCAATAGTAGGATGGACTTAGATCAACTATAGCATCCACTACGCATCAACGCACCAGCCAATGAAGGTATTTCTCGTTAATGGCTCTCTGGCGCTGCATTATCAAAGAGGAGGGGGCTGTTTACTGTTATTAAGTGCACCTCCCGCAACGTCCAGAAAAATAGGGGCGTTCCAGAAGAAAAAAGTGGTGCTCGCCAGACCAGATGAGAAGCGGCCTTAGGCATACCTCACTGCTCATTTACCGCCCAAAATGAGCGGTATTTTTCTGGGATTTGCTTATAATCACATCCGGGTGGTCAGGCGCGACGCGGACGCGATGATGAACTTTGACAACCAAGATCGGTAAGCGGTCTGAAAGCAAGCAAGCAGGTCATCCTGAGCGCAGCGAAGGATCTGATTTGGGTGGGCATCGAGATCCGTCGTCGAGCCTGGAGATCCTTCGCTGCGCTCAGGATGACCTTGCCAACCTTGATCGGTAATGTTCATCATCGAGTGCCCGCATTTAATAGTTGATATGTATGAGTGGGTTACGTTTGGGTGGAAACAAGAACTCACCTGCTGGATCGTGCGCTTTATAGCGCTCAAGCGCGAGGTCGCGGTGCTGGACGGCGTAGCAGTACACGCAGCCGTGCGGGCAGGTGTCGTACTCGCCGATGTCGCGCGAGGCGAAGCAGGCGCATTCTTTGCGATTGCCCCGCAGCGCCACGTTTTCGACGATTGAGCGGCCTGAGGCCCTCTCGAGCCGCTCAGCATCGATGCAGCGCGCCTCTTCCGTCTGCCCCAGGATAATCAAGGCCTTCTGCGAGCAGACTTTCATACGTATCCCACGCGAGCGAGCGACCTGTGCCAGGTCACTGACCAGGGCCCGCACGGTCGTCATCGATAGACTTTCGTGTTCACTCCAATCAAAGCCAAACTCACTCGCGGCCCAGGCCATGTTGCGCCTGCTCTTCTTATAGATTTGCCCGAAGGAGATAATCACTTCGTCAGTCGTGCCTTCCAGCGCCCTGGCCAGCGTCTCGAAGTTGCGGCGGTGCCAATCCAGCGGGGTCAGCGACGACACTATTATCGGGTCATAGCGCCAGACGGGCACGCCAGGGCCGTAGACCTCGGCCAGGGTGCGCATATAGTCTATGGTGTGGCTGTAGTCGATGACGCGGAACTCCAGCTCGCGAGGATAGCCGGTGATGGTATGCTGCACGATGAAGGGATAGCCTCTTCGCCGCACTTCCGGCAGATGCTTCAGGAATGGGCCGATATTCTTCGTCCAGAAGACAAAGCCGTCCACCTGCTCAGGCGTAAGATCAACATGGTAGACCTGCTGGTTGTAGGGGTTGACCATCTTGCAATATCCGGCATGCAGGCGGTTCATGAACCAGTCGCCGTAGAAGGTCGGGATGTCGGTTTTATAGCTGGCCGAGATGATCATTTTTCCTGGCTTCCGTGTTCTTGCAGTTCACGCTTCCCCGACACCTCGTATGTCTGCTCGGTCATCAGCGACCAGAGGTAGTCGTCGTTCAACAGTTTGAGCAGCGTCCACTTATCGGCGGGATTGTAGACCAGCATCTCGCCTGCTTCCGTCTTCACGATCTGTACGGAGAGCTTATTTCGGTGAATGACCCTTTTGATATCCTCGATACTGATCTTCCCCAGGTATGGCTTGGAGGCAATGCTTCTCAATTTCGCCAGTTTGGAGAGCTGCCCTTCGCAATCCCTGGCGAACGCTTCGAAGTTCTGGATGGGGACCGTTGCCCGGATCGTTTCCAGCGTCTCCCTGGCGGCCAGGCGCATTTGCTCGAAGAATTGGAAGATGTCCTGGAAATGATCTTTACGGAAAATGTACATCATCCTGCCCTGGCAGATGCAGTCGATATTGTGGTCAAACAGGAATGCCGGCTGCGTGACGCGATCATAGACACCGTTGCCATAGATCATGGCAAAGTAGCGCGAACGGCCAAGCATTTTTCTCGACGAATAGAAGCGGAAAAAGTAGACAGGGTCGCCCTCGGGGGGCTGCACTGCGATGACGTAGAAGCGCATACCCGCAACGAATTGCTGCTCCGCCTGGAATGCTTCGACATCCGCCAGAGCCGACAGGGGACTGATCTGCTGCATGATCGTCTCGTAGGCCGAGACATCCATGTATTCGACTTCATGGGGATCGGGTTTGCTTTCGACAGCATAGCTGCGCAGCAGCAGGTTGCCCTGCGCATACTCTTTCTTGTAGCGCGCCTGGTTATACGTGGCCACGCTGCGGAACGTGTCCGTCAACCGGTCGCTGAGCAGCAGGCGCTCGAAGCGCGGCATCGCTTCGTCCTTTAGTGCTGATGCCAGGCAGACCGTCACCTCACAGGCGGTCAGGTCAAGCTCAAGGATGCGTTCAAAGATGGTCCTCGCAGTTGTCATCTTTGTACCTTCTTCTCAAGAAAAATTCCGTCGCCAATATCGATCAGGTGCAATGTTTCACCGAGCGCGACGCGGTGATGGGTGATGAGCGCGTGGGGTACCTGGCTATTCTCTACAGTTATTTCGTAGAGGTGATACCCCATCAGATTGAGCATAGGGTTCACGTGGATCATATTCGAGTTCACATATACTATTCCCAGGACGATGAAAAAAAGCAGCAATGCCACGCCCTGCTGCCACCCGCCGAACGGCAGGGCTACAAACGGGATCAGGTAGCTGGCGATGTAGCTCATCACGTCCCCGTCACGGCGCTGCATGCCGGTCACTTTTTCCTGGAACGCGCCCAACCTGGGAGCGAAGCGGAGGAAAAACAGCAGCAAGATAATCAGACCCAGCGATCCGAGCGCCAGGGCCGCGATTGCCCAGACCGGCTGCTCCCTCAGAAACAGCACGAAAAAGATGAGCGCCAGTGGGAAGTATGAACTGATGAAGAGCATACTCCGTACGGCCAGCGTGGGCATGTTGGCATCCTTTCCGGGCGATAGGCAGGGTAAATTGATTGGTTATGAGTATAGCAGAGTGGCGTTGAGATAGAAAGAGCTGGAGCGGATTCTCTAGTCAGGCATCCCCGAGCTTCTCCAGGGCGCGTGCCAGTTGCAAACCATCGCGGTAACGCATTTCCGGCACCTTCTCGAGGCAGCGCAGGATAATCTTCTCCAGGGCGGGCGGAATATTGGGATTGAACTGGCTGAGCGGTGTGGGTGCGTCCTGGATATGCTGCATAGCGACGGCCACAGGCGTGTCGCCGTCGAAGGGCGTATGACCGGTGAGCATCTCGTACGTCACGATACCCAGCGCGTACACATCGGCGGTCGGGCTCACGATTTCTCCCTGCGCCTGCTCCGGAGACATGTACTGGACCGTCCCCAGCGTCATTTCTGTAGCCAACAGGGGATCAGAATTAATATTTTTATCGACAATGGCGTTGCTAAAACCGGTCAATTTGATGTAACCACTACGACCGATAAGAATGTTCTGGGGTTTCACATCCCGATGCACGATACCTCGAATGTGCGCCGCGGCCAGGCCGAGCGCTACTTCGTGAGCGATGATGGTGGCCTTTTCCACATCGAGGATGCCGCGCGGGCGCAGGTAGCGGCGTAGATCGGTTCCCTCGACTATTTCCATCACAATGAAACAATTCCCCTGGCTTTGCCCATGGTCGAAGACCTGCACAACGTTGGGATGCCGCAATGAGGACAACATCTTCGCCTCACGCTCAAAGCACATCACAAATCTCGCGTTGTTTCTGTAGATATCGCGCAGGACCTTAACCAACACGATGCGATCCAACAGCAAGTCCCGAGCACGATAGAACATGGCTATCAGATCACGACCTTCGTTACCTTGTATCTGATAGCGATCACCGAATAGTTCCATTTAACGAATCACCCGGTCGATCACCATGATGGCGAAGATGGCCGCCAGGTACATGTTCGAGTACCAGAACAGCGTGCGCGCCCATTTCTTGGATTGATCGCGCCACAGGCGAACCGCCAGGTAGACCAGGCCGCCGCCCAGCAGCACTGCCCCGCTCAGGTACAGGTAGCCCATCACACCCGTCACGAAGAGCACGAGCGTCAGTGCCATAAGAAACACCGAGTAGAGCAGGATTTGCTTGCGGGTCTCCGCCTCGCCCTTGACGACGGGAAGCATGGGGATGCCGGCCTTCTCGTAGTCTTTCTGTATGAGCAGGGAGAGCGCCCAGAAGTGCGGGGGCGTCCAGAAGAAGATGATGGCGAACATCCAGATGGCGGGCATGGCCAGGCTGTTCGTGATGGCCGCCCAGCCGACCAGCACGGGCACAGCTCCGGCAGCGCCGCCGATCACGATATTTTGCGTCGTGGTGCGCTTGAGGCCGATTGTGTATACGAAGACGTAGAAGAGGATGGCGGAAAAGGCCAGCACCGCGCTAAGCAAATTGACGAAAACGTAGAGCACGATAAACGAGGCGACGCCCAGGACGATGCCAAATACCAGCGCCTGACGGGGCTCAACGCGACCAGAAGGCAGCGAGCGGCGCTGCGTGCGCCCCATGATCTGGTCGATGTCGCGATCGATGTAGCAGTTGATGCAGTTGGCACTGCCCGCCGCCAGCGCGCCACCGAGCAGCGTCGGAACCAGCAATGAAAGCGGTGGCAGACCCTGTTTGGCGATCGACATCGCCGCCGCCGTCACGCCGAGCAGCAGCACCGTCACGTGCGGCTTCATCAGATCGACATAACTGCCGATGGTCTGGCGCACCACGCCGACCTCTTTGCGCGCCTCAACTTCTGCCAGATCCATGCGCTCGATCTCTCCCACGATAAATCGGGGAGCTACCGGTGCTGCGCGCAGTTGATTGGAGGCGAGCGCGGCCAGCAGCACCAGCGAGCCCCAGACGGCGGTGGCGAGGGCCAGGTGTAAGCCCGCCACAAACGCCGGCTCAGCAAGCAGCACGATCAGTCCGCCGACGATGGCCTGCCAGACGAAGAGAATGGCACCCACGAGCCCCACGATGGCCTGCCCGCGCGCCACGCGCCAGCGTCGCAGGGCCGCAATTAAGGTCCAGAGCGTGACGAGGCCGACGAAGACCGCGTAGACGCGGTGCAGGATATTGATGCTCGCTAGATGGGCGCCAACAGCCCCGGAGGCCGGCGTGCAGAACGGCCAGCCAGAACAGGCCAACGCGGCCTGACTGCCGGTCACATAGGAGCCGAGCAGCATCAGGATGTAGACCAGCAGCGCGTTCACGATGGCGAGCTGCGCGAACCTGCGCGTTCTGGTGGGAAGCTCTTTGCTCGTCGCAGGCTTGCGGCTCAGTACGGCCAGCGTGATGACGACGGCGAAGATGGCCAGCGCGGTGCCCAGGTGCGCCATGATGATCTGTGGCGGCAACTGCCAGAGCACCGTCAGCCCCCCCAGCACAATCTGCACTGCCAGGAGCACGGGAGCGGCTATCGCCAGCGCAAGCAGCGCACGGTCTTTGCGCGCCCATACGATGATGCTGATCACCAGCAGCACGATCAAGACGCTCACGGTCGCGGCGCCAAAGCGATGGAATTGCTCGAGTAATATATTATATTTTCCGGAGGAAAAGGCCTGGCCGTTGCACAGCGGCCAATCCGGGCAGCTCAGGCCGGAGCCGGTAGCGAGTACGGTGCCACCGAGCGCGATCAGAAAATAGGTAGCAGCGACGGCTACCCAGGCCACGCGGCGAATGAACGTCATAATAAGGACTCCTGACTGGCAAAATATTAGCGGCGGGAATCTATCAAGAAGATGCCCGTTTGATTTTTATGGCTGCGGTAGCCACTGCTTCATCCCATCCTCCAACCCGATTTCCTGACTGAGAAGATCGGACTTGTTATTTGAGTCGAGCGTCTCGAAATAGAGCCGCTCGTGCCCCTGGGCATCTATAACATACGTTATTGGATCATGCACCACGATCCCGTTCGTGCTCACCTGGTCATACACCTTATACAGGCGGTAGATGGACTGGAGTTGCTGCGCCGGCCCGGTGAGGAATGACCAGCGGTTCAACATGCCGTGCTCGTAGGACCAGGCCAGCACAGCGGCCCGGCTGGTGGCGGCGGGATTGGCGTTGACGGCTACTAGCTCCACCTGGCTGGCCTGGGAAGGACTCAGCCGGGACTTGGCGTCGTACATAATCTGGGCAGTCAGTGGGCAGAGCGAAATACACTGCGAGTCGATGAACGCCAGCACGACCTCGTGCCCGCGCTGAGAAGAGAGCGTGACGCTGTGGCCGAACTGGTCGGTGAGGGTGAAGTCTGGCGCGAGGTCGCCCGAGATCGGGAAACCGCCGATAACGGTATTGTCAACCGACTGCGTGGGCGCCTGGCTGTGCAGCGAGGTGAGCAGCCTGATACCCCAGATGGCCCCGGCGATGACCAGCAGCGCCGAGGTAATAAGCAAGGCAGCCCAGGCCAGTTTCTGAAAACTATCTGGATGCTGCATGATTATTTCCTTTCCGTGATGGGCTGCGATTTTATTGCGATGTCTGCATCGTCCGATTGCGAGACGAGCCACCGATATAATACGACACTGAGGGCAATCCCGAAAGGGAGGTCGCCGAATGTCCACATGATGCCCGCTCCAAGTTGCTGATCCTGCAAGGCCGAGAATACCCCGCCTGATGCAGCAGCAAGGTGGGCATACGGGGCATAGAGCGGTACCTGGGCAAAGCCAAGCAGCACCGCCAGCACGACATTTTGCACTATCGCGACTCCTATGCACGTCGCCTGTCCAAGGTAGCCCGGGCGAGGACGCAGCGGGGGCGATGGTATCACCTGCGTCCAGAAAAGGACGCTCACCGCCAGAAAGGTCAGGTGCTCACACCAATCATGGATGGCCTCGTTTGTCAGGGCGAGGTCGTAGAGTGCGGGCCAGTGCCACACCCAGATGCCGGCGATCAGGAGCACGCACGAGACGGCGGGCTGCCGCAGCCAATGCCCAAGCTGGTAGACGACACGCCCTGCCTTCATCTTTGCTGATGCTTCGAGGATCCTGCGCATCCAGCCCGGCAGACCCAGCCAGAATGGCTTCAGTGGGGCCGCAAGCACGAGCAGCGGGGCTATAATGACCAGCAAGAGTAGATGCTGGACCATGTGAACCCAGAAGTACCTGCCTGAGAGTATGTCTACCGGGGCAGAATCCCCAGCAATGGCTATCAAGATCGCAATCAGAAAGTAGATACCCCGCCAGAACCAGCTATCCCACCGGTACAGGCCGGTATAAGAACCGGCCTGTTCGGGGGAAGTTCTGGCAGTTCTGCCACCGGCAGCGTCCTTCGCCTGCTCCTCCTTGAAAAGCACACACCATCCACGGAAGTACAGGATTTCAACGACAAGACACCCGAGCAGCACAGTGGGTGAAATTGGCCACCCATTTGGATAAGCCCAGAAGTTCATCGCGGCGTCTCCATCCAGCGGCAGTTTGCTTTACTTACAACAGGGCCATGCCGAACAGCCACAGGAGGACGCTCGCGACCACAGTATAGTACCACCAGTAGCCAGTAACCTCGACGATGAACTCGTGCCCGGCCAGCCTGCCGCGCAGGATGCGCCCGCCGACCAGCACGCCGATAATCGCGGCCAGCAGGAGGTGGATCGCCGTAAACCAGGTGATCAGCAGTTGCATACTTTCGTAGGCCTGGATAGGAAGGCCGTACCTCAGCGTCTCGCCGATCCAGATTTCTCCCACACCCGCCGCGAGCATAAGCACTATGGCCAGCAGGACGAAAAGCGCCTGGCCCCTTTCCCCAGACCTGCGCGCTTGACGCTCCCACAAGTAGAAGGAGAGCCCGCTCAGCACCAGGCCGATGACGATCAGGAGTCCCGGCACGAAGGGAGGACCATAGTTTCCGGAAATCTTGTACTGTCCCTCCGTATTGAGGGCGCGCAGGTAACCGCCCGCGGCCATGATGGCGAGGACAGCCAGAGCATCCGAAATGATGAGCATCAAGACGCCTGCTCGCGCTCGCGCCACCTTAACATGATGCTCCAATTCGTGTCCGTGCTCTGGCTCCAATTCGTGCATTTGCTCAACGAATGTATGCATGGTACTCTTCCTCTCTTGCTCTTATTCCTCTGCCTGTTGTTGCATAGGTGCTTGTGCGATAGCACCGGCAATATCTGCTGCCGGAGCAACCGCTTCCGGCAAAGGCGACCCGTAGTCATAGGGCAAGGAGGTCACCACGGGCAGCTCCTCAAAATTCTCCAGTGGGACCGGGGTCGGCAGCGTCCACTCCAGCGTTTTGCCTCCCCACTCGTTGGCAGCGGCGCGCTCGCCGCGCGCGAGCGTGATAATCACGTTGTAGACGAACGTAAACACCGAGGCCGCGATCAGGATGGCAAACAGGCTGGCGATCAAATTGGGGGTGGCAAACGGGGGCGCAACGTTCGCCGACCAGCGCGGTTCACCCTGCAGGCCCGCGTAGAACAGAGACAGGAATGTCCCAAGGAAGCCGATTTCAAACAGCCAGAAATGGAGCGCGCCCAGCGTCGGATCGAGGCGTTTCCCCACCATTTTGGGGAACCAGTAGTAGACGCCGGAGAAAAACCCGAAGACCCCGGCCCCCACGAGCGTGAAATGGAAATGCGCGGTGACAAACATGCCGCCGTGCAAAAGCTCATCGGTCGGCAGGTCGGCCAGGTAGATGCCGGTGATGCCTCCAATGACGAAGTTGACCAGCACGGCTACCACAAACAGCATCGGGACCGTGATCCAGATCCTCCCACGCCAGACGGTACCCACCAGCACCAGGAAGAAAACGCCGGTGGGTATGGAAATCAATTCTGTATCGAGCATGAAAGCGGGATCCAGGGCATTATTTGCCCCGCTCGTATAGAGGTGATGCCCCCAGACGATCACGCTCAGCACGCTGATGCCGATCAGGCCACCGAGCATGAATTGATAGCCAAACAGCGACTTGCGGGTAAAAACCGCGGCTACTTCAGCCACTACCGCCAGTGCCGGCAGAACAATCACGTACACCTCGGGGTGTCCAAAAAACCAGAACAGTTGCTCGTACACCCAGTTACTCCCGCCGGAGGCGGCAAGGAAGAAGGAGGTATTAAAGACGCGGTCCAGCACGACCATCGTCTGAGCCGTCAGGAACATAGGGAAGGCCATCAAACTCAGTACGACCGAGAGCAGCACTCCCCAGACGGTTATGGGGAGTCGTCCCCAGGTCATGCCCTTCGTGCGCATCACCATCACTGTCGTGATGATATTCATGGCCGCGATGGTTGTTGAGATGGCAAAGATGATGATGAAGAAGCTGTACGCATCCATGCCCGGCGTTAGCTCTTGAACCGCCAGCGGCGCGTAGCCGGTCCATCCCGTCGGGAAGCCGCCCAGGAACAGCGTGGAAAGGATTACAGGAACGTCGACAAAAAGCAGCCAGTAGCTCAGCGCGTTGAGCCGGGGAAAGGCCATGTCACGCGCGCCGATCATGATGGGCAGAATGAAGTTACCGATAGGGCCGCTGATCATGATGATGGTGGACACAATCATGATGATGCCGTGCATGCCCACAATGGTATTGTACGTCTGGGGATTGAAGAAGAGCGCCCCTGGCTGTGATTGCTCCAGCCGGATCGAGAAGGCCCCCAGCGAGCCGACGAAAAAGAGGATGAGCGCGGTGGCCAGGTATTGCATGCCGACCACTTTGTGATCGGTGGTATAGCGGAAGTAGCGCCAAAGGCCCTGATCTTTGCCCGCCAGTTGCATTTCTTCGGCGGGCGTGGGCTCGTTGCGACTAAACGCCCATTTGAAGATGCCGTTGAAGGCGCCAATGCCTATCATGAAGAAGAGCACCCAGGCGATGTAGACGGACGCGGTGACCGCGTCGTCGTTGGGGACGCTGTCGGGGCTGTAGGCGGTCGTAATCCTGTTTATCAGCAGGCCTACAATAACAGCTCCCACTACGCCCAGCACTATCCCGGATACCACGCTCGGGAACAGGAGGTTCATGAGATTGGGGCGTTTGACCGCGGCTACGGTTGTCGTATCAGTTGTACTGCTCATGGGTGTCCTCCTTGGCTTACTATCCAGGAACTGAACGCATCAGCACTGACCACCTTCACCGCCTCCCACATGTAGGAATGCAAAAGTCCGCATATTTCCACGCAGCGCACCGTGTACGAGCCGACCTGCGTGGGGGTTACGACTGCTGTCGTGGTCACCTGCCCCGGGTTTGCATCGACGCGCACTCCAAGGGCGAGGATGGAAAAGCCGTGCAGCACATCGTTCGAGGTGACGTAGAACTGCACCGGGCGATTCACCGGCAGTTCGATGACCTGGGCTCCCGCGCTGTTCGTGCTATACTGCGGATAGCTAAACGTCCACTGCCACTGCTGCGCGGTCACATTGACGACCATGGTGTTAGTGGAGGCCGCGGAAGTTTCCTGGTAAAAGGCAACCATGCCCCAAATGAGCAGGAATAGGCACAGGGCAGAAGTGATGGATAACCAGCCGATTTGCAGTGATGGCCTGGGCTGTAAGGGCGCTCCATCCTCCGTGGGCCTCCCTCGCGATCTGAAGACGACCAGGCTGTAGCCGAGAAAGACCCAGACGAACAGGCCCACCGGCACAGACAAAACAGTAAGCACGATAAACGTGGCGTTTTGGGCGTCGGCAAGATTGCTCACAGCCTGCGGGAGAATAAACTGGAGCACGACTAACCAGAACGCGATCCCAACTACAGAGAGCACTGCCCAGATGATCAGGGCACGGCGCAGATGGCGCGGTTCCGCTGGCGCCGGTGGCGGAGAAGCGCCGGCGGCGCTTCCCTCGATGTTAGCTTCAGACATGTTGCCCCCTTAATAACTCGCTACGGTAATTGATCCGGCCATGTACCCGGTGGTGGACATCGGCCCGCTAAAGCCATAGGGACTTTCGCGGTCGTTGCCACAGGGGACATAGCAGTGCCAGATGTAGGTGTGACCGGCGGGCCCTGTATGGAACTGGAACGAGATGACGTTGGGCGTCGGATACTGGTTGCCGTTGATGGTAACATTTGAGGGAGCATTGTCCGGGACCCCGATGAGTGGGACGCTGACGAATATGGGGTTTGTCTCGTCGGGTTGCGATTGAATGGTAAACGTGTGGGCAATCTCATCCATAGGGATCTGGCCCTTCAGGCCGTTGTATGTCGCCGCATTCGTCTTACCATTGTACTGCGCCATCCCCCCAATAGTTCCCTGCACCGTCTGGAAGAAATTGTTGTACAGGCCTGTTGCGCTATCGTATTGCTTGATGACAACGGTGATGAGGCTGTTCGCGGGCAGTTCCCAGGTGGTAGTTGGGCAGTAGGTAACCCACCCGATTTCCGGGTTGGGCGCGTCGGGGTGACAGACCATGCTGTCGGGGAACGTCGAAATATCGAGTTCGGCGGTGTTCGGGCCCGTTTTGGTTGCTTGCAGCACAGGGGGTTCGTAACCTAGTCCCTGTGCGGAGCGCAAGCCAAACACGACCCCCGCTACTACGCCGAAACCTAAAATAATGGTAGCTACAATACCGATATAAAAGCCAGGTGAACGCGGCCTCATTTGCATCCTCCTTAGTCTGCGGTTTTAACGTGAAAAACCAGTTGTTGCGGCTCACCAGTTGAAGTTGAAAACCAGAAAGAAGAAGTTCTCGCTCTCTTCTGACAGCTAAGTGTGCGGCCCGATGCTTTGCAGCGGTTGGATGTCTTGTTGTTTCATGCTCAAAACATAGACATCCACTGTATTCAGTTTCTCCCCCGATCACCTGAAATAACCGCTCACTGCGTGCAGGATAAGATCAGGAGCAAGAATAAGATTAAGCTATGCTATGATGCATGTTCCTCCTTCCTTACAGAGTATCAGCTATTTTTAGCATACCACAAAATGGTAAGAATATGAAGCTTTTAAACAGTAAAAACTGGCGCTCACTCAAATGATTCGATGGTCCTCGGCCTTTATATGCCCCCCGAACGGTCCGTAGGTGGAGTCGAACTGGAAGAGCAAGGCGTTGATCTGGGCATCGCCGCGATCGTTGATCGCGACGATATCCAGGTCGACGTCGCGGGCCAGCGCGGAGCGCAGGACCAGGCGGTCGATGCCTCCGAATCCATCGATGCCAATTTTCATACTACCTCCCCCTAAAAGACGGGTCAGGAAGGGCTTTATCTGGGTACCGCGAACAGAACGACAAAGATGACCACGTGAAAGAGGGTAAAAAGGACCAGTGCCCACATGAACCAGCTAAATTCACGCTGGAAGGCTCGTTGTTCAGACATATAATAGGCAGAAGGAGAGCGTTCGGCAGCTATAAGACCAATAGCTACGCGCATGCGCACCGCCGAAGACAGGCGGGTACGGCGCATCTGGTTGAGCAGCGCTTTGAGGCAGTATGAGCAGAGTATCCATTCATGACGCGGTTCTGGCGCGTCAAGCGGCTCGTTAAGCACAATGGGACGCCAGATATAGTCTGCGCAGATCGCGCAGCGCACGGGTTTGAACCGCTGCCATCCTCGCCTTGTCACGCGCCTGGCGGCGACCGCTTCATCTTCACCTGGTATCATCATTCGCTCTCATCGGGCTTTTCGGTCGCATTGCAGGGTTACTAGCAAAAAGGTCTCGATGTTCGCTTTACATATCGCCGTCAACTACAATAGTTTACCATACTCAGGTTATCGAGGAAAAGTTTCAGGAGGAAATAGTAGACAAACCCCTCACCCTGGTATATAGTACCGGATGAATTCGGTACGAGTTGATCTTATACAGCCTGCCAACGCCGCTAAGCAGCTAACTTCGTTCAGGCAGGCTGTAAGGAGTAAGGATGAGAACGTTGAGAGGCGGCACTCGAAAATTTGGCCGGCGGATAGCGTTACTGCTCGCGCTTTTCCTTGTAGCGCTGTGTGAATGGGCTCCGGTTCACGCGGACGGGGGAGCGCCCAACCTGGCTTATATTTCTGGAACCACAAGCGGCGTGAGCGTCCTCGATGTCGGTCAGGGCAAAGTGACGAAAACGATCGCCATCGGCGGTGATCCTCACATGATCCTGCTCAGCCTCGATGGCCGGTTGCTCTTTGTCACGCAGCCGGCGCTTGGGCGAGTGGCAGCCATCGCCGCCGGAACGGGAAAGGTCGTTTGCAGCGCCAGCCTCCCCGGGAATCCCTCGCTGCTGGCCCTCAGCCAGGATAGCAGCACGTTGTACGCGGCGGGAAACGGCGCGACCAGCGTGGCAGCACTCAACACTGCCAACTGCCAGGTGCGGCAGACCTACAATACCGGCGGTTCTGTCTACGGGATATGGGTGACACCGGGCGCAACGTTGGGCTCGAAGAACGGTCAGCTCTGGGCAACGGGCCCAACCTCGATCTCCATCTTCGATATACATGGGCCGCTGCTCAAGACCATACCCATCGCGGGCGGGCCGCAATTCCTCTGTATTCCGCCCATCGGGTCTACCGCGTATGTAACAACGCGACAGGGAAGCGTCGATACCATCGATATCAAGAGCTGGGCAGTACGGCAGATACTTTCTGGAGGCACTTACGGTTCGATGGACTACGACGCGCTCACGCTCGCCGTCTACGTCCCGGATACCCGGCACAACGCCATCGATGTGCTGGTTCCTCCGGCCGGAGGCAATGGATCAAGCACGAAGGAACCTGAGCGCGTCTATCACATCGAAGCGCCACCGACCTCGGTCGCCATCACGAACGATGGCCTCTTCGGCTTTTTCGCGCTGCAAGGGGGAAGAGTCGAGGTATTCGACTTGATCGACCGTGACCCGGTTTATACCGTCAGCGTTGGTGGCACGCCGCATTTCGTGATTACCGGCCTTTACCCGCCAACCCAGGCGGTGCCCCAGCCGACAACAATCACGACAACGTCGCCACCTCCGCCGCAAAGCTCAACTACAAACATTAACCCTCTGCTCGTCGTCGTGCCCGCTTTTCTGTTACTCGCGGGCATCAGCGCGCTACTGGTTATGCTGGTTCTCCGTCTCAACAAGCCTTCGAAGCGTTGATACGGGCGTCGGGCGAGAATCTCGTCGACTACGTCATTCTTGGCATCGGCGTAGTTCTGCGTGTACTTCCAGTCCTTACGAGCAAGCTCCCGTTTGGTGCGCTCATAGAGCTGGCGATCCGATGGGTTGCTGCGCAGCCAGTCGCGGAAGAGCAGCATGCGCTCGATCTCCGAGCAGCCCGCCGAGAAGACGTGCAGGTTGATGTCAGTGTCCGGCCCCTTGAACAAGCGGTGCTCGAACCAGTCCGGCTCCCGGATGCGCAGCACATAGCCGGCGGCCTCCAGGGCCGGAACGTAGGCCGGCTCGTCCGCCGAGTTCGCTACGACGAGCACTATGTCGATGATTGGTTTGGCCGCCAGCCCGGGTACGGAGGTCGAGCCGGCATGCTCGATCGACAGGGCCCGCTCGCCCAACACAGCGCGGATGCGCTCAACTTCGCGCGCGAAGAGCCGGGGCCACTCAGGGTCATAATCGACGATCTGGATACGCCCGACCAGCGGCGTTACCCCTCCGATACGCGCAGCCTGGATCTGCTCCTCAGTCGATGGCAGGCGCGCGGACTTCCGAGCTGGCTTAGGCATTGGGCTGCTTGACGCCGGCGAGTCACCGGCTGTGTTGTTGGTTGTGGGCATGTGCATCTCCTCTTAGTGCAGGATCGCCTGCAGGTTGGTTTGCAGCGCCTGCTGAGTCAACTGGCCGATCACCCTGCTGACGACTATTCCCTGGCGATTGATGAAGAGGGTTTCCGGCAACCCTACCACGCCGTAATCTAAGGTGGTCGTGCCGCTGGCATCCATGACATTCGGGTAGGTCACGGCGTACTGCTGTAAAAATTTCTGGGCGCCACTCTGCGAATCCTGGAAATCGATGCCAAGGAAGACCACGCCCTGGCCGCGCACCCGCTGCCACTGCTGCTCGAGGAGTGGAGCCTCCAGACCGCAGGGCGCGCACGTGGAACTCCAGACATTCAGCACAACGGGTTTCCCTTTGAAATCCGAGAGAGAAATGTTGCCGCTTTGGCCGGGATTTAATGCCGCGAGCGAAAAGTTCGGGGCGGCATGGCCTATTAAAGGATCGTTCGCCTGACCCGCGTTGCGCGCCGGTATGAGCAGCGCTATGACGATGACCGTCAGCAGCCCGGCATTGATCAGACTCACGACGAGAAATATGATGGTTCTGCGCCTGCGAGACGGCTTCCTGCGTTCTTGCGTTGTTTCCTGGTTGTCGTGCATTACCCACGCTCCCGGACTGAATAATGTACGCACATTTGCTATTACATTATCACAATTTCGCAAGTCTGTGCCGATGCGGAAGCTCCAACGAGAGCTCAAAGAAAGGAAAGGTATGCTCCTGAGTCAAGCTGGCAGAGCTGTTGCAAGGCCGGGAAACCATCATGTGAGGCCTGGCGACCGCAAGGGTCGCCACTACGAGAACGAGGCTTCACCGGCTGGCTTGCTCTCGTCTATTGTAGTGGCGACCCTTGCGGTCGCCAGGCCTCACGGCAACTTTGCAACAGCCTGGGTCAAGCTGGAGCCTCCTCTTGGCAGCGGGCAATCGTATAGCGCACGAAGTCCAGCATGTCCGTCATGTCATCCGAACGGCTATCGTGCCGCCAGAGCAACGCTCGATCGATCAACTGCCTCCAGGGTGCTCCAAGCGCCTCCCGTGCCCAGGCCGCTGCCCGCGGTTTGGAGACGACCTCTCCGCAGGCAAGCGTGTAGAGGGCGCGACACATGGTCAGGATTGCAAAGGCTTGTTCTTCGCGGGTACGCAGCCACTCAGGATGCTCGAGCTGCTGTTTCCAGTAGCCGGTCACCCGCTCAAGCACCGCCGCCCGCAGCTCGCCGGGCAGTACCGCATCAAGCAGCGTCTGCGGAGATGGTCCCCACAGCACGATGGCCGTCTCTCGCACCAGGTGCCGCTGGATGACCCAGTCGCTGCCGAGTTCAACCATCAGCAAGCCCTCCACCTGAGCACTGAAGGGGTAGCGGGTATTGGTCGGAGCAGAACCTCGCAAAGCAGCCTGGGGGAGATAGAACCCTTCCAGCCTCGTTGCATAGCTCAGGCTACTCGTGAGCAGACGCGCATGCATGTCGCTTAGTGCTCTGACCTGCTCGCCGGCCAGGGCCTCGACAGTGACCACCAGGAAATCGATATCGCTGCTGCCCGGTTCGAACGCTCCCAGCGAGAGCGAGCCGTTGAGATACATCCCAAGCAGTTCTTCACCGAAAAGCGCTCGCACTTCTGAGAGCAGAAGAGCTAAGACAGCATTGACCTCAGGATAGGAGGTAGGATGGAACTCAACATCGCCAGGCATCGAGCTAGCTCCCTCGTCGTTAGCGGGCATAGACACTCGTTCTTGCAGTATATCACCTTTCCGATCAGCGAGCCTGATCCCGCTGGCGAACGGGGTGTATGAAAAAGTTGTAGGAAAATGACCGCCCAACAAGAGTAGGCGCCGATTGATCGGCCAGTCCGATGGAGAGTATACTGTCCGCATTAAATCTTCAATCTGCATTATCGGGCCCTACCAGGTCCATTACCATTGCGCCATAGATTATGATATGGTTCAGTACTTAATGATGCATTCGGGGAATCTGTGTAAGGAGTGCCGGGGCCGATAATCGGTTGTGGCCGCGATAATGCTCATTTCTTATGAAAGCGTGGAAGGTCTGTAGGGACAGGAGTGGGGTGGAAGCGGTGCGGGGCCCCTTGCGGGTGTCCTGCCGGCGGCTGCTTCCATTCCAGCCCCTACACCTGCTTGCCCTATTAATTTGTTCATCAGCATAATCGGGCCCCACAGGTCAAGCTGATCGCAGCACAACTATTGAAAATCCAAATCGGGAGGAAGATATTTATGCATCGTATCTGCGTTTTCACCGGCTCCAACTTCGGGAATCGACCCGAATACCGGATTCTGCTCGTACGCTTGGCGAGGAACTGGCAAAGCGTGGATTGGGGCTGGTTTACGGCGGGGCCAGCGTGGGTTTGATGGGCGTTGTGGCCGACGCGGCGCTTGCGAATGGCGGCGAAGCCATTGGAGTGATCCCACGCGGCCTGTTCAAGCGCGAGGTGGCGCATCGCGGCCTTACGCAGTTGCACGAGGTGGGCAGTATGCACGAACGTAAGGCCATGATGGCTGACCTGGCCGATGGCTTTATCGCGCTTCCCGGCGGCCTGGGGACCTTCGACGAGTTGTTCGAGATCATCTCGTGGTCGCAATTGGGATTGCACACGAAGCCTATCGGGCTGCTCGATGAAACCGGCTTCTTTACGCCGCTTCTCGCGCTCATCCGCTACGCTACGGAGGAGGGCTTCATCATGCCGGTTCACGCCGGCATCGTGATGCGCGAAGCCACGCCTGCCGCGCTGCTCGACCGCTTCGCGACATATACGCCGCTTACAAACACCAACAAATGGGTCGAGCCGCCGCCTGAAAGGTAAAGTATACCCGAAGGACGATCTCTAAATTTCCAACGTGGTAATAGAGAGCTTCCAGTTGGGAAGTGAATTTGTTACAATAGTGATAGCAGCGTACCGGAGACGCTGACTCGTAATTTGGAAACAAAGGAGGATATCGTCATGGCCAATAAGGAGCAGAAAAAAGTACAGAAAAGTCCCCCGAAGTCCAACAAGCAGAAAAAGGAGATGTTGAAAGAGAAGAAGGCTGCCAAGCAGAACAAGTCTTCCTGATTATTGACGCCGTTGTTACAATGCGCGTAGAACACTATTTCAGTGTGTGCTATACTTGCTTGTAACAACGGTACAACGCCGGTGCACCACAGAAAGCAAGAAGAGGGGGTTTTATGCAGCCACAATTTCATGAGGATGCGAACCAGGACCACAATCCCCCTATGTCGCACCACGCAGCGAATACCCCAAAGCAACAACCGAACCAGGAAGATCAATGGGCCGTGCTTCGACACGAGATGGAGGAAGAGCAGCGCGGAGGACGTGAGGTGAGCGAGAGGAACGAGAGGAGCGAGCGGCAGGAACGGGGGTCGAGGCAGGCTGACCGGCATCAGCGCGATACGGAGGACGATGCATCGCAATCCTCCTATGATTACTACGACCAGGCACCCAACCAGGTAGATATCGTCGTGGCCGGTATAGGAGGCGCCGGGATGAACGCCGTCAATCGCATGATTTCCACACGCGTGCGCGGCGTGCGCTTCGTCGCCATGAATACCGACGCGCAGGTTCTCAACCTCGCACAGGCGCAGAGCCGCATCTGCCTGGGGCAGCGCTATAGCAAAGGGCTCGGCTCCGGCGGAAACGCTAACGTCGGCGCGCGCGCCGCGGCGGAGAGCGCGGAAGAGATTCAGGCCATGCTGAGCAATGCTGACCTGGTCTTTATCGCGGCAGGCATGGGCGGAGGCACCGGCACCGGTGGCGCTCCTGTGGTGGCCTCGCTCGCGAAGAAGCTCGGCGCGCTCACCATCGGTATCGTCACCCTGCCCTTTACCTTCGAGGGCTATCACCGCAAGAAGATCGCGGAAGAAGGACTGGCCGCCCTCGGCAGCGAGGTTGACGCGCTCATCATCATCCCCAACGATCGCCTGCTAGCCGTCACCGGGCGAGATCGCGGCCTGGCCGACGCTTTCAAGATAGCCGACGATGTGCTGCGCCAGGGTGTGCAGGGCATTGCCGAGGTCATTAACGTGCCAGGGTTGGTGAATGTCGATTTCGCCGACGTACGCAGTGTGCTGAGCAAGGCCGGAACAGCTCTGATGAGCATCGGCCAGGGACAGGGCAGCAATCGCGCGCAGCAGGCGGCTGAAGCAGCCATCGCCGGAGGATTTCTCAACGTGGCGATTCGCGGCGCGCAGCGCGTCCTCTTCAACATCAGTGGCGGAGAAGACATGACGCTTTTCGAGGTCAACGAGGTAGCCGAATTGATCGGCAGCGCCATCGATACCGCCGCGGATATCACCTTCGGAGCGGTGATCGATCCGGCTCTGGACGACGTGATCCGCGTCACGCTGATCGCCGCTGGAATACATGAGATGCGCGGCACGCAGCTTCCCGCCGGGCAACTGGAGCAGACGCTTCCGCCGTATTCTTCGCAGGCCCCTGCAAGGCCAGGGCAGCCGCTTAACTATACAGACGCCCATTATGCAGAGCAACCCGCGACGCTTCCGCCCATCTCGCAAACACCGGCGCAGGACGCCTTAGATACCGGGCAACCTACCCAGCAACAGGCTCGACTACAGGCACCGCAGGCACCGCAGGCACCGCAGGGGAGGCCCCAGCGCAGCCTCGACGATCTGCGCGGACTACGCAGCATGGGCCGCCGCCAGGAGATGCTTAGAGGGCGGCGCGCTACTCATGCCAACACGGGCGATGAAGATGAAGGCATAGACGTGCCGCCGTTCATGAAGCGATATGAGTGATTCGGAAGCCTATTCCTTCTCGGAGGCGACTGCGTGGCCATGTTCGCCGCCCTTTTTACCGATCTTCGAATAGAACTCAGACCCCTGCTGGCGTTTGGTCAATTCGCCGCCCTTCTTGCCGATTTCGGCATAGAACTGCGGCCCCCGCTTCTCCTTGACGGTTTCGCCGCCCTTCTTGCCGATCTTCGCGTAAAATTCAGGCCCATATTTGGCGCGTACAGCCTGGCCGCCGCGCTTGGCCTGCTGCGATCCCGGTTCCGGTCCTCGTTTGTTGTTTGCCATAGAAAGTCCCGCCCTTCTTGAAAACTCGTACTACCACGTGTCCAACTTGCGAAACGGTGAGACATTCCTAATAAACAGAACATCTCGCTGCTTCCTTACTGCGATTGATGCTCCGGCGACTACCCGCGCGATTGTTTCCGGGCCTCGGCGACACGGTTAGCAATCAGAGCGGCCGTCACCCCGGCCCCTACTCCATTATCGATGTTGACGACAACGAGGCCGGGCGCGCACGTTTGTAACATCGCCAGCAGCGCGGCAACACCCTTGCCGCCCATTCCATAGCCAACCGAGGTCGGCAGGCCAATTACCGGAACTGGAGCCAACCCGGCCACAACCGATGGTAACGCGCCATCCATGCCGGCGGCGACAATGATGGCATCCACACCACGCGAAAGCAGCTCGTTCAACGGACCAAAGAGGCGATGCAGGCCTGCAACGCCGACATCGTAAATACACGTTACCTCGCAGCCCATCTCCCTCGCGATCAGCGCCGCCTCCTCCGCCACCGGAATATCTGAGGTGCCCGCGCTGATGACCGCTACCTGACCGCCTGTGCTGCGCGGCTGGTAATCGGGCCCGTAGATGCTGATCGCGCGAGCCGCCTCGCGCACCTGCACGCGGTAGCCAGTGAAGGCTTCTCGCACGACGCCGACCGCTTCAGGCTTGATCCTGCTGATAATCACGCGGCCCGAACTCGCCAGCAGCGCGCGCGCCATCGCCACTATCTGCGCCGCGTCCTTGGTCTCGCCGAAGACCACCTCGGGCGCCCCCTTGCGTTGTTCGCGCCCGTGATCTGGCCGTATCTCGATAAAGCCCTCCTCGCCGGGCAGGTGCAGTTTCCAGGACTCATCGGCATCTTGACTCAAAATAAGCTACATCCTTACTAGAGCTTTGTACATATATCTCGTTTGGCAGTTTTCTAACAAGTTTCAGTGTACCATACACGTAGTGAAACAGCAAGGTAGCAAAGTTGTCCATCAGTCAGTGCTATCGCGACGATTACGTCAGGTGCATTGTCCATCTATGATATAATCTACACGTATCGCCAAACGCCGGCATTTCGTTAACGCGAGAACCCGTCGTAGGGTTTTCCTGGTATAGACACAGCAATGCAGAAAAAACACACCATTCTAATCGGAGTATTCTTACCACTTGTGTTCCTGTTAGGCGCTTGCGGTGGCGTTACCGTTGACCAGGCAGCGCCGCAGCCGACCGTCACGATCAGCAAAACGTTTCAATCGTCGATCTCGCCGGTGCCAACCGTTCCGAGGTATCTGTGTGGGGCCTGGTCATCGAACAACGCGCCAAACACATACGCTACGATTAGCATCTATGCCCGGCTAACGAAGAACCTTGCGGGGGTGAGCGGCGCGAAGGCAACAGCCGTCGTGCATTTCCAGGGCGGGGATACCACGCTCGATGCACACCCGGTCAGCGACAGCGGGGGCTACGTGATGTTCACGCTTTCGCTGCAAGGCCGCCAGCCCGCGAATATCCCGGCGACCGTCGATGTGACCTTCACCGACTTCTCCGGTGGAACGCTGCACTGCACGCAGGCATTCTTCACACCACAGTAAGCCTCTGGCAATTCGGGCAAAAGTGTGTCCCGCGCTGAGCCACGACGATGCGCTCTATTTGCGTGCCACAGCGCGGACACGGCTTGCCCTCTCGCTGGTACACGCTGACATGATCGTAGTTTTCGCCCGACTCGCCCCACAGGTCGCGATACTCGTTAAACGAAGTCCCGCCATGCTCGATGCCCAGCGTCAAGACCGCGACTATGCCCTCGTGCAACAAACGCACCTCATTCTGGGAGAGCGACGAAGCCGGGCGCAGAGGATGGATTGAGGCATAATAGAGGGCCTCGTCGGCGTAGATATTGCCAATCCCGGCAATTAACGACTGGTTCAACAACAGCGGCTTGATTGCCCCCGCGCGGCCCGCCAGGCTGCGGGCCAGCTCCTCAGGCGTAAATTCATCTCCCAGCGGCTCGATGCCGAAGCCCTCGAAGGCCTCCGCCTCGCGCTCGCGCCGCCACAAGGCGATGCGCCCGAACTTGCGAGGGTCGGTGTAGAGCAAACGCCGGCCGTCCGCGAGGTTGATGCAGACGCGGCAATAGCGCAGAAGTTTTTCGTCATAGGAATCCAGGGGGTGGCCATTCAACAAAGCTTCATTCGCTGGATAGAACGTTGGCCCACGCGTGTTCCATGCCGCGGGATCCTGTTCGCGCAGGCTCGTGTCAATCTGCCAGCCGGGAGGGAGCAGCAGCAAATTCCCCGACATACGACGGTGAAAGGTCAGGATGAGAGTCGCCGCTCAGATCGAGGACGAGCAACTTCCCGCGCCTGCGAATGGCGCGGATACTGCGTCCGGCAATCTCGGCCAGGAATTCGGGCAGGTCGGGATGGCCGATGGTGCGTTCCCAGAAGACCTGGGCATCGGTGATGGTCGCGCCTACCAGCGTTTCGCGTAGCTGGCGCGCGGTGTATTCTACTTCGGGTAGTTCGGGCATAGCTTCCTTTCAATTCAAAGTTCGCCGGCATCGATCATATTATACTCTCCCTCCGTCGTCACCTCCCACGCGCGATATCCTGACTCGGTATCCTCCACAAGCGCCGTCGAGGGTAGATGCATCAGGCGCCGCGCGGACCAGACATCGCCCGCCGCGCCTGAAATGTTGCCTACAGTCACAGAGAGGGTATACGAGGCCAGCACGGGCGAGAGCAGGGTGAGGACGATGCCGGCCAGCGTGATGAACACCAGCGGGACCAGCCCGACCACGAGGTATTGATCGCGGCGGAAGAGCTGGTTCTTTGCTCCGCAGTAGAGCGCGTAGGGCCACTTCACGCCGAGGTATGGCTTGCCGCCCCACAGCAGGAATGCAGCGCCGTGCAGCAGTTCGTGAAGCAGCAGCATCGGGAAGTATGCCACGATGTTGATGACCAGCCAGAGCAGCACGCCTGGGAAGGTGAGATGCAAATCGAACGTGTGCTCTCGCCAGGCATAGACGGCATAGTTCAAGGCGCCGAAGCAAAGCGCGCCGATCAGCAATAAGCGCAGGCTCAGCCTCGCCAGTGGCAGCAGTTGTTCCTGCTCAAGCAGCGCCACCTCGTCGATCTTGTGAATCTGTCCGGCATCAATGGCGGCCTGCTGTTTTGCGCGCAGGCGAGGATGGAAGCGATCGACGATGGTGAGTGGCATATGACATGTACTCCTATGCTCCCCAGTGTATCACACCGTCACATAAAAACACGCGCCATCAAAAGCAGGCAGTCATCCGCATTCGCAATCATGGTTGTGCTGTCGATAGCGCGCGTAAAAACATGCTCGGTCAAAAGCAGGCGGTCATCTACGAGAATATCAGCATATGCTATACTGATGGCACCGGAGCGGGAAGCGTATTTTGTGATGAGGAATTTGAGCAACGGGGATCGGTCATACCCCGCAGGCGCCGGTTTACCGTGCGCACCGCCGATTGATCGGCCTCTGGAGCCTGTTGACGAACGCTCCTGGACGATAATGGACATTAAAAAATTGTCCGAGGGTCTGGTAGGGAGCGCACATCGCATTGCGCCCACCTCTGCGGCCAATCGACGGGATCGCGGGCGCAATGAATTGCGCCCACGACAGATGGATACCCAATTATTTTATGTAGGTGCATCATCGGCGGTGCGCACGGTAAACCGTAGCCTACGATTGGGCAGCACAGTTCATCGCCCTCTGGAGGCTGTTGACGGACGATCCTGGCCGATAAATCGGCGGTGTGCGCGATAAATCGGCACCTACTTTTGCTTGACAGCCGTGCGCACGGTAAACCGGCGCCTACGATTGGGCGGCACGATTCATTATCAAGACTAGCTGTAAAGAGGATGAACAACTGTTGTGATTGATCTTTGCCTGTTAGGGACGTGCGGCATGATGCCGATGCCGGGACGCTGGCTCTCGTGCGCCCTGGTGCGTTGCGGGCCATCGCTGACACTGCTGGACTGCGGCGAAGGGACGCAGGTTCCCTGGAAGGCGCTGGGGTGGGGCTTCCGGCAATTGGGAACGATCTGCTTCACGCACATGCACGCCGACCACGTGCTGGGATTACCGGGCGTGCTCTTCATGGTCGCGCACGCCGGCCGCACCGAGCCGCTCGATATCTACGGCCCACAGGGAACCGGCTACATCGTCGAAGGGTTGAGGCGCGTCGTACCGGAACTGCCCTTTGCGGTGCGCATCCATGAGCTGCGCGGCGGCGAACAATTCGAGCTGCCCGGCGGCCTGCGCGGCTCCTGCGGAGCCGCCTCGCATAACATCCCATGCCTGGCCTATCGCCTCGAGCTCGAGCGCGCTCCCGCCTTCCTGCCGGAACAAGCGCGGGCGCTGGGGCTGCCCGTACAACTGTGGTCGCGCCTGCAACACGGCGAAACCGTCGAGTACGACGGGCAGAGCATCACGCCAGAGCGCGTGCTTGGCCCGCCCAGGCGCGGTATCTCGCTCGCCTTCATTACCGATACCAGGCCCACGCGAGCGTTGAGCGAGTTCGCGCGCGATGTCGATCTGCTCGTGTGCGAGAGCATGTACGACGACCCCGAGGATTTGCCGCTGGCAAAAGCGCACGCGCACATGCTGGCCGAGGAAGCGGCGGCCATCGCGTCGGCAGCCGGCGCGCATGCGCTGGTGTTGACACATTTCAGCCCCAAGATCAACGATCCCTCACGGGCAGAAAAAGCGGCCCGGCGCATCTTTGCCGCTACGCGGGCCGCCCACGATGGCATGGTAATATCGCTGGGATTCCGGGATGAAGAAGTAGGTAAAGATGCGATTATCGCGTGCCGGTTATGCACCAGCCAGATAAGCGCCATGATGATCCGACCATCGGTCGATCCTCATGTTTCCGAGCAAGAGTAGGCCCGGTTTTCCGCGGCCACCGCCGATTTATCGGCCCGGGGTCTTGCTGCGCTCGGGATGACTGCCCGCAATAATTTTGTTAATCATCCATTATCGGCCAGATGACACGCCATTATTGATAGGTAAATACTGGCCGATAAATCGGCGGTGTGCGCGATAAATCGCGCACCTCTTTCCTGTACAATGGCCGCAGATGGGCACAATGAATTGCGCCCCTACATGGATCCCCTGATTATCGTGTACATTTTCGGTATCAACGGCGGGCATCGATAGGATTATGAGGCTTCCTGTAGGGGATCCTGGTCGCCCCTATCGACGAGCTGTAAGCGGGGAACATGCTTCAAATGTAGATCGAAGAAGTCCGTGAGTTTTTTGACGTAGGCCGGGCGATCATCGAAGTACGCACCGCAGTGGTCGGCGTTGGGCAAAAACCACAGTTCCTTGGGTTCCTGCGCGGCGTTGAAGAGCAGCGTGGCATCCAGGGGATTTACGATGGTGTCCTTGCCGCCGTGAATAATCAGCGTGGGACGGGGAGCGATTTTGGGGATTTCGCGCAGCGGCTCGACCTGGTTGAAATGGTAGCCGGCACGCAGCCAGAGCAAATTATCCGTCATCCAGTAGACCGGCGGGGATGGCACGCGAAAAATGCGGCGAAAGTTATAATCGACCACACTCGCGTGGGTCGCGAAGGCGCTGTCCGCTACCAACGCTTCGATATCTTCACAGCGCGCCGCCGCCATGATGGCGATTGCCGCACCCATCGAGTAAGCTACCACGCCGATACGCGTGCCGGGCGTGCGCTCTTTGGCATAAGCAATCGCGCCGAGAAAATCGTGGATCTCCTGGTAGCCCAGCGTGATCGGCTTGCCGACTTCCTGGCCATGCCCATGATACTCGAACGCCAGGATATTATGCCCCGCCTTCCACAAATGCGCTGAGATGCCCAGCACATCAGCCTTGTCGGAGCGATAGCCCGGACAGATCACAATCGTGGTCGTCGCGCCCGGCTGCTGGAAAAACCAGCCATTCGACCTGGTAATCGCCAGTCGTGGGCGGGAAGACAACTTCCTCGGCCGGCAGTTCCAGCTCGAAGGGGCTGAACTTATACGTTTCTATACGATTTTTATATTTTTTGGGTCGTATCAGGGATTCGACAATATATAAGGAGACAGCAAAAAGCACGCCGACAACGCCGATACCTCCACTCAACCCACCGAACAGGAGCCGCTTCAAGGAATGATGAGACAATTTGAAGTTTGGCATTTGCGACATTGAAAACGCCATCCTTTCTAGTGCGAGAACGGCACACTAATCAACCATGCTCTATAACATCTATAACGCGAGAGCTATGCAATTTATGCCTATTACTTATATTACGTTGGAAGCCCAACAATGTTTATCATTTCGCTTATTCATTCCCCCAAGTTATGGACAGCATAAGAAACATGTATTGGAATTATAACGAAACCAGAGTTACAATATTGTTAGAGATGATGGTGGGCTTGAAGGGCAATTACAAGAGTCCTCCCTTCCGGCTCCTGCAATCTAACCAGAAACGAAATTCATACGCATTTATCAGGTGATGCATTCGCTAAATCCATGGACCCCGTAGGGCCCGATTTATACTCTGTTAAAATCGGTCTAAGGACTACTCATCAGGAGGCCTCCTCGTCTTGCAAGCGCGCGAGCGCAGATTTCGGGCGCACCGGACGGGCAGGCTTCCCCAGGGAGTGTGCACGCAGATGACTAGCGATACGTTTGAGATTGAGGCCAGCGGCAATGGCCAGGTGATGCAGATGCGTTTTGGGCAACCCCTGATAGGGCGTACGGCGCCGGCGCGTGGTGCGCAGCGCTTGCGAGAGCGTGCCTTCGATGCCGGCACGCCGGGCGTACTGCTGCACGAAGGCCGGCGTGGCTTGCTCGCGCGTCGCTGCTGCAAGGCGGCCTGCTCCTCCTGGGGCGCCAGGGTGAGGGTGCGACCCGCTTGTGCGTGGGTGCAGCAGGCCCGCACCGGACAGGCCAGGCAAGTGGCCGTCGCAAAGCGGATCACGACGCGCGGCTGCCCACGGCCATCCAGGGGAACGGTCCAGCCCACACTCTGCTCCTTGCGACAGGTGGCCACCTGCTCCTGCCAATTGATGGTAAAGTCCTCCAAGGCATAGCCGTTCTGCTGGCGCTGTTCCAACTGGTATCCTGGCTCACCGGCCCAATGATGCGCGTGCCCAGGCGGGCTTGCTCCACCAGGTGCGCCCCACTGGGGTAGGCTTGATCGACGTAGTGCTCAGCCGGCGCCAGGTCTTGGGCGCGCAACTGTTCCTGGATGGGGGCCAGCACCTCGCTTCTTGCACGGTCGCCAAGGTCGTTTCGACGTGGGTGATCAGATGCGGGCAGTCGGGATCCTGGTCACAGGTCTCGGTCAGGTGCACTTTGTAGCCCAGCCAGACCGTGTCGCGTTTGCACTACTGCGCGCCTCCTGATCATAGGCGAACGACGCGCTCGTCATGCGGACCGCCGGCCATCGCGCCAGTGCCGTGCGAGCCCTGCTGCTCGTAATGCTCGGCGAAGAGGTGCCGCACAGCGCCACCTCCGCCACCTCGCGCCCGCCTGGGGCGCTGCTCGACGGCCGCCACAACTCGGCCACTCGCTGCCCACTTGCTCGCGCAGCCGCGTGCGCTGCGTCTCGGCTTTGGAAAGCGCGCCGTCGAACGATGCACATAGCGCTCAAACCACTGCGGTTCCGGTCGGCACTCAACCAGGCCGCTGCTGCTCAGCCAGGCATTGAGCGCCGCTCGCATCCCCTCCCCGACACTTTCCAGGCTGCTGAGCGCCCGCACGCGCGCCAGCACGGCCGTGGCATCGGTACGTTGTTTGCCGTGGCTTTGAGCCAGCCCCGCTCGCGACACAAGCGCAGGATCGGTTCCAGCAGCAAGTCTTGCGCCTGCGCCTGAAGCACGCGCTGCGGAGTCGGAGAGCAGCGAGTAATCAAAGCCGGGCTCATCCAACGGCAAGCCGGCATACAACCAGTCAATGCGCGTGCGTACACACTCGGCGGCTTGCCGATCGGTCAGCCCTTCCAGGCTTGCACACCGTCACCAGCGCCAGTCGCCAGGGGGCTTCGGCCGGTCGGCCGCGTTTGGCAAACAGATGGGCAAAGGCTTCATCACCATCGATGGCCCAGCGCATCACGCAACTGCGTCACCAGCGTGCCTTTGGGATCAGCGCTGCACCACGCACGCTCTCCTCGGGATGGCTCCAGGCCCTGCGGTTTCATCGACATAGCTTACCTCGTTTCGTGTTTCAACAGAGGGAGCCAGCTGCCTCCCATGGGCTACCAGGTTTTCCCTAAGTATAGCAGAGGGGTTCGTCCGCTTGTCCGTACCGATTTTCCCAACAGAGTCATTATCGCGGCCACCGCCGATTTATCGGCCTCGGTGCTCCCCCAGGAATTAGCGAATGCTCAATAATAGGAAAAACAACAACAGCTATGGCGACAAACATTCACAAGGCAACTACTACTGATAACGACGCGGCTGACAAGCCACTTTCAACACAACAACATACCGGCTCTCCTGGCTGCTCCGCAGCAGCCTCGCTCCGCCAGGTCGAATCTCACGAATACCATCATTGGCTGGATTCTGCTGGGCGGCGTGATACTGAGCGCAGTCGTGATCCTCTGTGGTCTCACGCTACTATTTCTGCGGCATGAAAGCCTGAACGCGCAGGCATTGCAGGCCTTTCCGCAGACACTGAGCCAGGTCTGGTCCGGAGTGCTAGCCATGCAACCGCAGGCGGTAATCACGCTGGGATTGCTGCTGCTGATCGCGACACCGGTAATGCGCGTAGCGGTTTCGGTCGTAGCCTTCGCCATCGAGAAGGACCGCCGCTACGTGGTTATCACGCTGCTTGTGCTGGGCATCCTGCTCGCCAGCATGTTCATCGTAGGCAGACTGGAAGCCGGAAGCGCGACCAACACCGCCGTACCTGCACACTTTTCCTTCGCCGTACTCGCGCTCATCTTCGGGGCATCCATCATCGCGGGCCTGCTTGGTTCGCTGGTCGGGCTCGGCGGGGGCGTATTGATCGTGCCGCTGCTGACGCTGGCCTTCGGCTTCCCGATCTCCCTGGCAATCGGGGCCAGCATTATCTCAGTAATCGCCACATCGAGCGGCGCCGCGGCGGCCTATGTGCGTGACCACCTGACGAACCTGCGCGTGGGCATGTTCCTGGAAATCGCGACCACCACCGGCGCGATCACCGGCGCCTTCCTGGCCGGCCTGCTGGCCCCACAACTGCTCTTCATCATCTTCGGCGTAATCCTGCTGATCTCTGCCGCGCCCCTGATCTTCAAAATAGGCGAGGAACTGCCCAGCGGAGTCAAAAACGACAGGTGGGCAAAGTGGCTGCGGCTCTCCGGCTCCTATCCCGATCAGTACCTGGGGCGCGAGGTCTCCTACGAGGTCACGCGCACGCCCCTGGGGATGGGCATGATGTATGTGGCAGGACTGATCTCCGGCCTGCTGGGCATCGGCAGCGGTACGTTCAAGGTGATCGCCATGGACACGCTGATGCGCCTGCCGATGAAGGTTTCTACGACGACGAGCAATTTCATGATCGGCGTCACGGCGGCTGCCAGCGCGGGCATCTACTTCTCGCGCGGCGACATCGCTCCCCTGGTGGCGGCGCCGGTGGCCCTGGGCGTGCTGCTCGGTGCGCTGCTCGGCGCGCGCCTGCTGGTGCACCTGAGCAACAAGACGCTGCGCCTGATCTTCCTGCCGCTGATTATCCTGGCGGCGCTGGAGATGGTGCTGCATGGCGCGGGTGTGGGGTTGTTCTAAATATCAATGGACTATAGGAAATGAAGGCGAGGGGGCATGGCTCCTTCTATATCAAGAATAAGGAACGGCTAGTCTGAATTGGTAGCTCCGTCTCCAATCCAAAAATCTCCAGGTCACTCCACAAACCAATTTCTGCGGCGTTTCCGCAGGCGACTTAAGCAGGTACAAGCACAGATTAATACTGTGCTAGAGGCATTAGCAGTCTGTCAACAAGATTTACGAGAACCAGTAAAAAGCTTGAGCATGAAAGTAGCGATAAAAGCAGGTGTACAAGAAAAAAGCCGATCTTGTCTATGCAGCAAAGGCGGATTGAGAATTTAGAGGAAAATACAAAGACCCCAATCACACAAGAAATAACCTCTCGCCATCCTCTATGTCAGAAACCATAAATTGTGCGAACAGGACTATTACCTTTTTGATAAATGCTCCAAAAGATAAAAATGGGTACTATTATAAAATCTCAACCATTCCTTAACTGAACTACAACCTTTTTGCTCTCCTCATTCCTCGGCATCTATAAGACAATCAAGAGGATTAGCGTTAAATCTTTCTCTGCTTAATATGAAAGGGCACAAGCCTTGACTGATAGCGGTTATACAAAGGAGCATACGTGAAGTACTCTCGACACATAAAATGCTGCGTCTTAGCCCTTATCCTCTATATACCTATAACGATTACCACTTTTGTATTTTCCAGCATACCAGTGTTGCCTGCTCTAGCAATAACTCATCAAGAAATTGGGCTCACAGACTCGACACCATCTTTAATTGTTACCCCTAACCCAATAAATGAAGAAATTTGTCAGACGAGTAACCATCAAACATGGACATGCACAATAACCATGTATGGTGAAAATTTGGGACAGAATTTAGTACTATGGAATGCATATAATTCCAATTCGAGCATTTCTATTAGCCCAAACCATGGAAATCTGGTACAACTTGTGTCTATTGTGCGTATAACAATTTCTAATATCCCCTGCTCGGATACCTCTTTTCTTTTCTCTGGTCAAATTTACGGCGGAGGTGGGAGTAATTCCTACCACAGTACCTTGGAGTTGCTCGCCCAAACCAACGCCCATCCCATCTCAGCAGCCGACGCCCTTTCCTACCCGTCAATCATCTCCTGTTCCTAGCCCACACCCGAGTATAACCCCTAAAACAATCATACCTTCCCCTACACCTGTAACAACAATGATAGCTAAGCCAACACCAACGGTAACGCCCCAGGTGGCAATTTCATCTGTTTCTCAAAGCAACCCTCCTACCAACGGAAACAGTGACCCATCGGTCAATATGTTTATTTTTTCTGCTCTAATTGTTGTTACACTTGTTGCACTTATGGAACTGGTTATTATTGCAAAGATGCGGCGTATGATTTCATGAGTCTGTGAAAGTTATAATCCCCTACGTTGATATGCTGACGGCGGCCAACAAACTATTCTGCGCCAGTGTCTACTGCCGGTTAGTTGCAAATCCAAGCGCTTTTTGAAACTTTTTTCGCATCAGTACCAAGTCAAGCGTAAACGACCACATGCACGTTCGATCCACCAGCCACGTCACCATAAACGCGACCTCCGACGCAAATAGCTTGTTAAGAGAGCACCCCACCATCGTACGGTTAACCCAACGTTACAGCACTCCACCAAAAACGGAAGGCAAGCCCAGGCGGGCTCTCAGGAAATGAAGAGTAGGTGGTGCAACAGTCTAGCTACTCGCCATCCCACTAAAAGCCCACGCACGGCCACCGGCTCCATTTCGCGTGTCAACCCTTCTTAAACACAGCATGTTCTATTAGCAAAGGAGATCAACATGACCACAATCCACCATCTAGTCCATCAGCTATCGGTTACCCTTCAAGCGGTCTGGCCAACAGTAACGTCGTTTGCTCAAAGCTTCGTAGGCCAGCTTGTGCAGACCATCGTTATCTCCTGGCTCCTCCAAAAGAGGCTGGTCAGGAGAGTGCTGGGAAACCTTACTCGTGGTGATTACCCAGTTGGTGCTTCCCCTTGAACCATTGTGCGTACTCTTTGAAAATAGGGATGAATTCATTACATCCTTGCGAAATTTGCCAAAGCATAGCAAACGGCGTCAAATGCTCGTCATTATGGCCGCGCTTTAGATGTCCCTTCGTCATCTCTGTTGCAGCACTCCACGGCGTGCCTACCGGTTCTCTTCCAAATTTCGCCACATAATCAGCGACCGAGCCGTAAGTGCCACTCACTTGGAAACCATGTTCATTGATGCTCAACCCTTCTAGCTCGACACAATGTTGCCATTGCTCACGAGCAGCCTTATCATAGGCATCAAGATCAATGTCAGTTGAGCAGAATACTAACTCATGGCAATGCGGATGCCACCCATTCTGTTTCGACCAGGTGACTTCTCGCACACTAATCGTTCCAAGAATGCCAAACTGTTTCCGCACTGCTTGCGCAGCACGTCCTTGCCTCAAGCGTTTTCGTGCGGCTAAAAATGCTTGGAGGAGTGTGGAGAGGCGATCATAGCGTTGATGGGCAATAGTATACGTCACCAGATAGACAGCCCCGCCATTGGCGATACACTGCGCGATTGCTTGCTCTAGCTCAATCCGTCGATGCTCGGAAATTTTTGCAGCGCAAATGGGACAGACCCACACCGAACCACACGCCATTAAGCCTCGATAATGGGCTGACTGCTGGTCAGGCGAATAGTACACCTCGACAGTAGAAGCCTGAAGACGCCGCATACAAAACGCGACCCGCTCGTGGGGAAGCAGGGCTTGTGCTGTGCGGTGCAACTGCCACTTCACTAACCGACTTTCCGAGGCGGCCTGTATATTACCGCTTTTTGTTGCCAATACACTTATTCTTTTCGGAACTACATCTGTAGGCATTGCATCCCCCAAAAACATATGCCACAACAAATATGAGAGGTGGATAAATCCACGTGGTCTTTGCGTAGTGAAAGAAGGAGATTCTACCTGGACAATTCACTCACAATACGAGAGGAAAATTTCCTTGTAGCTCGAAGATTTGGAGTCAGCGTAGATGCCCCCTTCTGGCCATTAATTAAGAGCATATTAAATCTCATGAATAGAGACGAGATGCCCTATTTACAGTAACATTGGAGATTATTGATCTAGCTAAATGTTCTACAGCAGAAATCATAAATTGAACATTTTCAAACTCTGCATCTAAGTACAACTTTTTTCCTAATAGCTTGTACTACTGCTGTTCCAGAAGCGTTAATGTGAGATGGAGGAACTAACAAGCAGATCAAGCTATTTCTTGCAGAATGGTGAACGGAGGGAGAGTCGGCAATGACCATAGGAACCCGCCATGATTTTGGCAGGGATTGGAATGAGGTTGTGGCTAATTGGTGTTTAGGTTCTTCCCTTCCTGTGCCCGCTGAAAAAGCTTGGGAAGCACTTGGAGCGTTGGAGCATCTTTGGCCTGAGTATCTTGGAGAAGTTCTTACGAGGAACCAAAGAGGAACCTTTGTCATGGCTCATGTCATTGATGACGGGTTAACACTGCTCGCCTGTCAAAATCTTGAAGGCTTTGACCGTGTTCTCTATCGGATACGAGATAATGAACAAGGTGCATTGGCAGAAGCTCGATTTGCGTCAGCTCTAGTCAATTTAAGGTATTATCCTGTGCTTGATCTTCCGCACAAGAATGGGAAACATCCTGATGCGCTTCTTGTATCTGACAACCAGGAGGTTTTTATCGATGTCATCTCACCAGAACGATCAGATCATATGGAACATCTTAGCGCTATGGGAAATACACTTGTCAATCATTTCCTTGAAAAGTTGTCTACCACGTTTACGAATACACGGCTTGAAATATTTGCGCTTGCCCCTGATCTGCTGTCTATCCGAGAACATATTGATAATTTCATAGATGAGCCGATAAACCGTGCAGATGATAAATTATACAAACTACCAGAAATTGCCTTGCTAAAATTTTATGATGGGAATGCTCAAGTTGATATCGGTCAACTTATTCAGGTTGAACCTGACCCACTCCTGGTAATGGGAGTTGCCGCAGTAAATCAAAAAGGAAATAGTGTGGTACTCAGGTTCTCGTCGGCAGATGAGCGGTTACAACGCATGCTGAATGATAAAAGTCCACAGTTCTCAAAAGAGGAAGCAAATCTTTTCGTGATTGATTTAACCCGTATTCCATATGGATTGAAAAATTGGCCTGCTCTAGTACGAAGAAGGCTTCAACCAGAGAGAAATCGTCGGTTCAGCGCAGTTCTCCTGGTTCATCGATATTTGGATATTGCTACCGGCTCGTTTGTTGTAAATACTCATCTTGAAGAGCATCCCAACCCTTACAACAAACTTCCAGCCAGTTTTTTTAATGACTTAATGAGAATTAATCAGGCTGTTTCTTAGTTACCATTGCTTTGTTCGGTCTTTTACACTCTCCACGCCGCAAACGAACTTGTTGAGTCTCGATATGTCATACCCCCTTTTTAGTGAAAGTCTCGCAAAGTTGTACCGGTCAAGGCGAACGTCTACTCATGCTGCACGCTAGGCTCCAGCTTCCTCAAGGAACGCGTGAGCATGTTGGCGGTGAGCTGGCGTGGAGGAGCACGTCGTCCCTCTCCAGCGGGCTTCCATTCGCGTACCCCGTCGGGGCCACCTTCGGCTGAATGAATAAAAACTAGACAGAGCGTGCATTTGTTGTGTGATAATAGCTTGACTTCTGTTCCATTGCCAAGTAAAATAGTAGGTAGCTGCACTGATAACACCCGTGTCACTTTGTTTGACCACGCTCTCTTGATGGATGCTCTCCCTGCGGGGAGCTAGCTACGACGACACAAAGCCGGTCACGGTCTCGAACCGAGACCTTTCTTTCCCAGGAGGAGATGTTTGCTCCTCGGTACCTCGTCCTTTTTCACTAGAGAGGCAATGGCGATGCGAAACCAGTACAAGCGGTATCTGTTCCTGTTTTGCTCTCTGGCTGCCCTGCTCCTGGGCCTGTCAGGGACAGGCGTCGTATTTGCTCAAAGTCATGCCCGGCTCGCTTCCCCTCAGAAGGGCGCCTCGCAGACCTGCGGAGCATGGAGTGTGGTACCCAGCCCCAACCCGAACTTGTATGGCAACGACCTTTATGGTGTAGCGGCGGTCTCGGCCAACGATGTCTGGGCAGTAGGATACTCCTACAGCAGCACCGGTGTCTATCAGACGCTCATCGAGCAGTGGAACGGCACAAGCTGGAGTGTGGTGGCCAGTCCCAATGTTGGTTCATCTAACAATAAACTATTGGCTGTGGCGGCGGTTTCGGCCAGCGACGTGTGGGCCGTGGGAGACTCCTCCAACACCACAACCGGCGCTATCAAGACTTTGATTGAGCATTGGGACGGCACGAGCTGGAGTGTGGTGGCCAGCCCCAATGTTTCAAGCCAGAACTACCTTTTAGGCGTAGCGGCGGCCTCGACCAACGATGTCTGGGCGGTGGGATACTCCTACAACACCAGCACCGGCGTTGTCAAGGCCTTGACCCTGAATTGGAATGGCACGAGCTGGAGTAGGGTGCCCAGTCCCAATGCCGCCAATCTTTCGGCAGTAGCGGCAGTCTCCACCAACGACATCTGGGGGGCGGGATACTACTACAACACAACTTACAAGACCAACGGGACCGCGACCATAAACTGGAACGGCACGAAGTGGAGTATCGTACCTAGCCCCAATGTCGACACGAGTAACGAACTTTTCAGCGTAGCGGCGGACTCAGCGAGCGACGTGTGGTCGGTGGGATACTACTACAACAACAGCGCCCATACCTGGATGACCTTGACCTTGCACTGGAACGGCACGAGTTGGAGTGTAGTGCCCAGTCCCAACCCCAACCCCGGCCCGGGTTACAACTTCCTTGACGGTGTGGCGGCGGTCTCCACGAGTGATGCCTGGGCGGTGGGAGCCTACTACAACAGCACCACCGGGCACAACTCGACCGCGACCCTGAACTGGAACGGCGCGAGTTGGAGTGTGGTGTCCAGCCCCAGTGTTGGCTCATTTGACAACCATCTTTACGGTGTGGCGGCAGTCTCCGCGAGCGACGTCTGGGCGGTGGGATACAACCAAACCAGCACCAATGCCACCCAGACGTTGATCGAGTTCTATTGTTAGCAGGTCGATCTTCCTTTGCAATGGAACAGAGGCGGGTATGCTTCTCCTGAAAGGATACCCGCTTCGTGTTGCCCCTCGTTTGCATTTCAGGAGCTGCTCGCTCCCTCTTCTCGTGCTTTGTAACCGAAGCCTTCCGGTGTCTCCACTTTTGTTGCGTCACGACAGGTCATACTCCCCTTCTCAGTGAAAGGGACAGGAAGTCATACTGATGAGTCACAACCAGTTGCCGCTATCCGGTACGACATTATGGGACTTTAGAAAGTTATGCCTGGTACGACATATCGAGACTCGACCGCACAAATCGCGACGCCAGCCTCAAATCGCTCCAAATCCACCAAATATTCGCCGAGATTGTAGCCCATAGCAAAACTCCACAGCCACAGCAACCACCGCATTTCTGAGACGGCTTATTAGTGTTTTCTAGCGAACTCCCCTGTATTCGCAGTGATAGTTTGACGTGCAAGAATATATGTTTAGTGGTCTTGGTGGTTATTCATTGCTTACTTGCTGTTATCCTGCTTGGCAAATCCTGTTCGGGTGAGATTGCTCATTGAGTTTGATTGCATGTTAATCCCTTGGGTAGGGAATTCGTACAAGCCCAGGTTTGATTGAGTTGGTCTTGAGTGAGATTGATGGCATCGCTGAGATTGACTGCACCGAGGTTGGCACCCAAGAGGTTGGCACCCTGAAAGTTGTTTCCACGAAGTTCTGTACAGCCAAGGCCGTAAGGTAAACAACTCAAGTCGGCACCGCCCAGGTCGGCATAGCTAAAGTTGGCACCGCTCAGATTAGCACCAAAAAAATCGGCTCCCTCCAGGTTGGCATAACTCAAGTCGGCACCGCTTAGGTCAGCCGACTTCAAGGAGATAATTAGAGGCGGTTCATTGTCAGGGACATAGTGTGGTTCACCTGCATAATGTCCAGAATAATCGGCGGGGAAAGAGTGATTGAAGATAAGACCTGAGTCATACAGGAATTTTACTAGTATACCTTTGCGAGATGGGTTCAAGTTTTCTAGTGCCGTCAGCGTTTGTGCTTCTGCGACCTGTCTTACTACGTCTCCCGAATGTGACCCACGCAAATTCTCTTTGAGCAGCAAGTCGGACATTGTACTCACATAGTTCTGGAGTGTTGTCTGTTGTTGCTGGTCGAGTGCCTGAAGTTGGGCTGCCTTTTCTTGCTCCCGTGTCAACTGTTGATCCTGCAACGCATTCTCATTAGCAGACTGCTGCTGTGCATTGAACTGGTTATACCCTAAATACAGACCTGCAATCGCCACTATCACCGCTCCTGCCGCAAGTACTTGAGCACCCCAGGCAACCCATTCTGATTTGGTTTTCTTTGGAGGATACTCAATGCTCTGTTTAATAAGGCTATTATTAGGTGCATACTCTTCCGTTACTTTCACTGTCTTGTTGTCGGTAGCCATCAATCTCGCTCCTTCTCTTTTACCTCTGTGTTCATCTGCATAGTTCCTCGTCCCCGCCTACAGTACAGTAGATACAACTGCTATGGAGATTGCAACGCGAAGCGCCATTCTTGCAGGGAAAGTCAGTTTTCTTGCTTCTGTAATATTTTCAAGATCAGACAACTATCTACCTCAACAATACTAGCCAGCCGAGTAGATGGCAAGGTTTAGGGAATCAAAATGCACAAAAAGTACCAAATGGGGCTCTGTTGCATTTTCCGTGAAAGGCTCTCATCCATACAGGAATGAGCAGATAACGGTTGGCTGAACAGCAGGACTATACTTAGTTAACCCGCTGTGCATGCTTTTTCATAAAGTAACCAACTGCACCAGATGAGCAGAGAGGCCTGGCCTTGAAGGTGAGACCAAACAGAGGAGAGGGCTTCTTGGAAAGACGAGAGAGCTTTTAATGGCCGGCGGTCACGAATAGAGCAATGACTGCTAGAGTGAGGAGGAGCACAATGGTAAGCATTACCAGGGCTGCTCTCCTTGATTTTGGAAGAATCCCCGTCCGCTCGGCTTTACGATCTTTCGCACATGACCTTTAAATCACTAAAAGTGCAACAGAGCCAAATCTATTATCGCCCGATTGATTTGGCAACCAGCCAGCATCAGTAGAAATAGTAGTAGTAGTAAATGTCTTCTATAAGACTGGATAGACTCTTACATAAGACAAATGGGATGAAATAGCTGCAATAATGCACATAGACACGTCTCTCTCTGCTCAAGAACAGGGTTGCGAAAGTCCAGGTGAAGTTTGACCGGCTATACTTTCAGAGGAAGCCTCTTAATTGTTGTACCGAAGATGTTGATCTGGAGTATTTGAAGGAAGGAGTCTATCGTGAAGCACAAAGGAAAAGCATTAATGCTTCTTCCCCCGTTGGTACTGACTTTACTGCTGCTTACCCTGGTAGGGCCACTTCATGCCAGTGCAGCCAGTGTAGCCAGTTCAGGGCATGCATCTGCCACAGCACATTTCAACGCGCCACCGAAGTTCATCAAGGGCTCAACGACACAGAGCACCAACTGGTCGGGATATGCAGCAACTGGTGCCAGCGGCGCTTACACCAGTGTCTCCGCTAGTTGGACCGAGCCTACCGTCACCTGTAGCCAGACGGCCTACTCATCCTTCTGGGTTGGCCTGGACGGATATAACAGTAACACTGTCGAGCAGACGGGGACTGACAGCGATTGCAGCGGCTCGACCCCCACCTACTACGCCTGGTATGAAATGTATCCCGCCTTCCCTGTCAACCTCAACAAAACCGTCAGGCCCGGCGACTCCATGTCGGCGAGCGTCACTGCTGGCAGCAATCACTCCTTCACGTTAGTCATCTCTGATAGCACCCAGAATTGGACATTCCAGGTGACAAAATCGTCGACGAGAGCGAAGCGATCCTCCGCAGAAGTGATCGCGGAAGCCCCGTCTAGCTCCAGTGGTGTACTCCCGCTGGCAGATTTTGGCACTGTGAATTTCAGTAACTCCATGGCTAACGGCCAGGCCATTGGCAACTTTAACCCGGTGGAAATCGTGATGGTGACTTCAAATGGAACGGTCAAGGCTCAACCCTCCGCGCTCTCGGGCGGTACAGCCTTCTCAGTCACATGGAAGCACTCATAACATTGACCTAGCGCTAACCACAGCGAACATATGAACTGAGCGGAACGGGACTTGCTCCCCCAGCCAGGGAGACAGGGTTCCGTTCCATTCTCATGCGCACAGTGAAAGAGGTTGCGAGCCAGCAGAGTCTGAGCATCGTAAGAGCGGGAAAGCGCACCTGGGCACCGAACGAATGAGACAAAAAACTCATGGACCCCATGACGTGGGTGAAGCGCGAGCTTTACTACCCCTTGCAGAGCTAAACCACAGACTCTTCCAGCATCTATCACCCGCTCAAGGGCCGCTACCACTACCAGAGGATCGTTAATCCGGCCAGTTCGTCTTGCTTCGCTGTTTTCCACCTCGAACAGTGGTTTGACTAACGCCAGAATCTGTCCTTCCAGGGGAAGCAACACTGCGGCTACTGGTAATGCCTTCGTCAAAGAGAGGTACGACAGATCCAGAGTGATCAGACGTGGCGGCGTCAACATGGTCAAGGTGAGCGAGCATCTCGTCTCCGTAGTCGAGGAGACAATGCAGCCGAAGTCTATCTCGCTCTGGTTGCGCGCCCCAGCCAGCAAGCGCACGCGTCCCGATCACATGTAACCCAGAGAACCCTCCCATGGTGGTATACGGAAAACCTCCCACGTATCATCCCTTAGGTAGTACTGCCGAGAAATACAAATTTTTCCCGATGCACCCACGGCGGCACAGGAGTACCATCTGTATCACGTAAGTAAGGTTGAGCAAGTGACCGCACAGGATGTTTGTGTAAGGTAGTGCTCAACAAGGAGAGAGATCAATGGTATTTCGGACCAGGACTATTTTCATCACCAGCTCCATCACTATCCTTTGCTTGATGTTGCTGTCGTTTTCCGGTTTTCAACTCACGGCACCTGTTCGTGCCGCTTCGTCTTCATCTCCCAGGGCACAGATTTCAAAGAATATTGTGTATGGACCTCAGCCCGATGAAGTCCTGGACCTCTGTCTGCCCGATGGAGCGCCTGTCTCACGGCCTGGCATTATCATGATTCATGGAGGGAGCTGGGTTGAAGGAGATAAATCCATGTACGATGCCATGTGTCAGGAGTATGCTCAGCAGGGCTACGTGGTTGCGACGATCAACTATCGCTTAGCTCCACAATATCAGTGGCCCGACCAGATTGGAGATGTCCAGCTTGCGGTTCGTTACCTGCGAGCTAACGCTTCGAGTCTTGGTCTTGATCCCAGGACGATTTGTGCCTTGGGAGATTCAGCCGGAGCCCACCTGGCATTGCTGCTTGATGTATTACAGACCATTCATCCTTCCGATGTGGCCTCCCTCTATTCCACCCTCTCCCCGGCTGTTCAATGTGTCGTCGATCAGTTTGGGCCGACCGATCTCGCGCAGTTGTATCAAGAAAATCCGGGTGTTCAGCAATACATCTATGAGCTTCTGGATTATCAAACCCCGCCAGCTCCGATCTATATAGAAGCCTCTCCCCTCGACAACCTGACTGGACAGACAGGACCGGCGCTCATTATTCAAGGAACGCAGGATCAAACGGTGCTGCCGGATCAATCCGAGGAACTTTACCAGGCATTCCTCCAGGGCCAACTTTCTGCTCAATATCTTTCCTATGATGGAGGCCACGAATACAAAGGGCTTTCCCCTGCCCAGATAAATGCCATTCTAGATCAGATCAACCATTTCCTGAATTCATTTGAGCAACCTGGTAGTCATAGCTATTTTCCTTCATAGGCTCTCTGTAAGGTGGCGAGATCAAATTTCTTCATCGGCAAGAACGCCTGCGTGATGCGATCAATCTGCTCACGCGTGCCGTTTTTCATCATCTCACCAATCGCCGTTGGCCAGACCTGCCAGGAAAGACCAAACTTGTCTTTCAGCCAGCCGCATTGTTCGGCTTGTGGATCAGCAGACAGCTTTTCCCAGTAGTAATCGATTTCTGCTTGCGTTTCGCAGGGCACCAGCAAAGAGATGGCTTCATTGAACGTAAAATGATGTTCTTGCGCGCTGTCCATCGCGGCAAACCAGCTTCCCTGGAGCGAGAAGTCGGCGAACATAAGCGTTCCTTCCTGATCCGGCTCCATCCCCTTCGGGTACCGAGCCGTCATTCCTCGCCTGGAACCCTTGAAGACCGCACAATAAAAATCGATTGCTTCCTCGGCATGACCAGCGATCTTCCCGGTAAACATCAGCGACGGAATGATGAAGGGCCGCTCTTCGCCCGCGGGATTAGTGAGCATGAGCTGCCAGGAAAGTCCATATCTGTCTTGTATCCAGCCATAGCGTTGGCTGAACGGGTATTGATCAAGAGGCATAAGAGCTGTACCGCCTTCCGACAACTTCTCCCACAGCCGATCTAAATTCACTCGCGCATTGTTGTCTCTTGATGGGTCAAAGTTGAGGAGAAAGGAAACCGAAGGATTGAAGGTGAAAAGCGGTCCGGCGCTGATGGCCATAAACGGCTGTCCGGAAAGTTCGAACGAAACAACATCACAATCTCCCGAAGGGGTATCATGCAGCGTTATTATACTCGTTACTTTTGAATCCGGCAGTATAGACGTGTAAAACTCGGCAGCCTCTTTCGCCTCTTTGTCAAACCATAAATGCGGTGTGATGGTTGGCATTCTTTTGGTCCTTTCTTTGTCATCTGAATTCGTTTCTACACGTTACCATGTTTATCCTATGCTGACAATACTATTGATCTTATCCTCCCGTTCGAAACAGCAGCCACGCAACCCCGCATAAAACGAGAAGACCGACCAGTTGATCGAGCAAATGCCAATGCAGAAATTTTCCACTTATCACGGCTACACCTACGATTGTCACGCTAAACCACAGTAACGTCTGGATTTCTGCTGAAACGACGCCTGCCTGGCTTAAAAAATTTATAGCGAGTTTTCCCCTTTTCCCGTTCTCATAAGCAACATCCTTTGTGAGAGTGTGCGAAGAACATACCTTCATTGGAACATACGTAAGAGTAGACGGATCATAGTACATTCTATGAAATCAAGAAGGCATGGCATCGCAGTCCTCTCTTGAGACCAATCAGCCGAGTAATGCGTATACCGTGTGTAAGTGAATACCATCTGCTTTTTACTTGTGCCACAAGAGACGCAATGAGTATCTGCTTTGGGATGATGCAACGTCTCTGGTAACAAATGTGTCATTTTTATACCCCCATTACTCCCAAGGAGAGACCTATGGAAAACCTTCAAGCCACGAGAAAATGGTCAGCGCTGCGCGGTATCGCCGTGGTGGCGCTCTCAGGTGGAAAGAAAATCGGTTCCTGTGATGATTTCTATTTCGAGCCACAGACCCGGGGCATTTTCGCGCTGCAAGTCAAAACCGGTTTGCTCAGTCATAAAGTAGTACCGGCTGCCAGCATCAACACGGTCGGGCAGGATGCCATTACGGTACCGAACGAGGAGGTGCTGCGCGATGAGTTAGATGATACTCGTATGGCAACGCTGCTCTCAGGAGAGGGCCTGCGTAATTATCGTGTGATGAGTGTTGGTGGCACTCTGGTTGGTACCCTGAGCGATGCCTTGCTGGATACCAGCACACCCGGTGCCCTACGGGTCGCGGCTTTTGAGATGTCGGGTGGTCTGCGCGAACATCTCAGTGGGAAATTTCCGACCTTTGCCACTTCACAGGTGCTCAACTACGGGCAAGATGTGCTCGTTATTCCTGATGAGTTGGCTCAATCACTACGCTGATACCTGGAAGGCGACCTATGGACTGCCATGCGAGACCCAATTCCACCAACCATTGTTAGGGGTAACTTGCCATATATGGTAGAGCGCCCCATCTGCCCCTACCACGAACAGTTCCAGGCGGCCATCGTTACTTGCTTTTACCGCTGGCGCACTGGCAAGCTTTATCCTTGCCGGTGCGCCACTTGCTTTTTTAGAAGCGATAGACAATACTTACAGGCCTCACCACAACATTCAATCTGGACTGACCATTAGAGAGCAAGTGTCAGCAGAAGCGGCATATGGTCGCTTTTCGCCAGCCATTCGCCCGGGTTGCCGATGATCAGTTCACACGTACTCAGTAGCTCTTGTGAAACGAAGGCAAAATCGAGATGATAGGGCTTCCTGAGATCGCTGAACATTCCTGGAGGACCACGATATCCGGCTGGAAGCTCAGAAGCGCCTCCCGCTTTTTTTCAAATCCCATATTGCAGTTCCAGGAGACAATACGCATTAGACCTCGCTTTCAATGATTATATCATCCTGCTGATTGGCTTCAATACATGCCCGCCCAAATGTGGTGTATGAAAAACTTGCTTACAACTTTTTCCATACACCCACCCAAACGCATGTTGAGATTTCACGACCAATCCGTCTATTACTGCGTCAACAAGAAGGAGGTGAACTGGATTGATAGATACGCTTACTAATACTGTCGAAGAGCTATATAGCCTCTACCACCGGGATATCGTGCGGTTCTTCGCGGAGCACCTGGCCGACCGGGAAGCCGCCTGGGACCTGTGCCACGAGGTGTTTGTGCGCCTGCTTATCACGCTCGCTTCGGGCGCGCAACTGCAACAGCCGCAGCGCTGGTTGATGCGCGTCGCCAGGAACCTGCTGATCGATACGTACCGGCACAGGCAGACAGAGGCGGCGGCGAATGTGCCCGTCGATTCACAAGAGATGGCCATGTTTGCCAGCGATGCCACGGCCTTCAAGACGCTGCTCGAACGCAAAGACATGCTGCACATCATCGTGGAGAGCTTCCACACCTTGCCGGAGAAGTACCAGCGCCTGCTCTTCTGGCGCGAGATCGAGCGCCTGCCGCTGCAGGAGATCGCGCTGCGCACGGGAACAACGGAGGCCGTCCTGTCCACCGAGCTGTGGCGGGCGCGCAGGCTGCTCCAGAAGGAATACCAGCGGCGGCGCTTCAAAGATTTCCTGCCCGCAGACGAAGAAATTTTCGAGCACCTCGATGCCTTGATGCGCTTCAACCTGACCGCTTCGCCGGAGACGCAGTTGCAGCGTCTCGAGACGCGCGAGCGCGACTATTTCGACCAGGTCGCCCCGACCTGGGACGCCTATGTAGCGAGCGCCTACGAGGTCGATCTCCAGGAACGCCTCACGCGGCTGCTGCCATGGCACCGCGACATGACGGTGCTCGACGCGGGCACCGGCACGGGCTACCTGGCAGGCATGATGGCATCGCTGGTTGGCAGGGTGATCGGCGTGGATTGCTCGCCCGGTATGCTGGCGCGGGCAGGGGAGAAGATGGCGCAGGCCGGATACGAGCATGTCACCTTCCAGCAGGGCATGGTCGAGCAACTGCCGCTGGCGAGCGCTTCCGTGGATATCGCCATGTGCCATATGCTGCTGCATCATGTCGTCAGCCCGCGTACCGTGCTGGCGGAACTGCGCCGCGTAGTGCGCCCCGGCGGCTACCTGGTCATCATCGACGCTCACCGGCACGCCATGCGCTGGACGCCCGAAGCCTTCGGCGACCTGCACTATGGAACCGATCATCAGGAAAGTGCGGCAGCACATGTCCGCCCTCGAGATCAAAATGTTGGAGGTCGAGGACGCGGGCGTCTCCCACTCGGGCAACTTCATCGGCAAAACGGCGGACTTCACGAATTTTCTGCTGGTCGGGCAGGTGAGCGAGCGAGAAGTTGCGGGCACGGCATCCCCGGCAGGCCAGTGGCGCGGAGGCCGGAAGGATGCCTGACGTGGAACACAACAGCACGAGCGTTTCTTCTGAGCGGGATGTGCGCCGGCTCCGCCGCGTCCTCACGCTGCGCGAAGCGGTCGCCCTCGGCATCGGCGGCACGATTGGCGGCGGCATTTTCGTGCTGGTCGGTTCGGCGGCGGAGCGGGCCGGCCCTGGCGCGCTGCTGGCCTTCGTCTTCGCCTTCGGCCTCTCGCTGCTCATCGCGCTGCCCTACGCCGAACTCGCCTGCCGCTACCCACTGGCCGGCGGCGGATACGCCTTCGCGCGCGCCCTGCTCGGCCCGCATTGGGGCTTCCTGATGGGCTGGGGCTACTGGGGCGCGTACATCTTCATCAGCGGATACGTCACGCTTGGATTTCGGAGGATACCTGCACGCTTTGACGGGTCTGCCTGCCGTCCCCGGCGCGCTCGTGCTGGTGGGTATCTGCACGGCGATCAACCTCGCGGGTGTGCGGCTCTCCGGCCTCGTCCAGAGCCTGGTGATCGGCGCGGCCACCGTTGCGCTGCTCGGCTTCAGCATCCTGGGGCTGCCGCATGTCCACGCCGCGCAGTTCACTCCGCTGCTGCCCTATGGGCTTGGCGGCGTAGCGGCGGCGACGCTGCTGGCTTTCCTGGCGTTTGGCGGATTTGACATGGTGGCGGCGGCAGGAGAAGAAATTGCCGCACCCGAGCGCAACCTGCCGAGGGCCATCCTGCTGACGCTTTTGATCGTGCTGGGTCTCTATCTACTGGTCACATTCGTTGCGCTTGGAGTGCTGCCCTGGAACATACTGGGCGCGTCTAGCGCACCTCTGGCGGTGGCGGCAACTCAGTTTCTCGGTTCCGCCGGCCAGCGCTTCACAGCCATTGTCGCTATATTGACGACGGCGGCAACGGCTAACGCGGTGCTGGTCGTCACGTCGCGCGTCTCCTTCGCGATGGCGCGCGATGGCCTGCTCCCCGGCGCTATTGCCCGCGTGCAGGCCAGGACGGGCGCGCCGTGGGTGTCTGTGCTGCTCAACGGGATTCTGCTGGCGCTCGTCGCCCTGACCGGCTCGGTGGGGCTGGCGGCAGCAGTGGGAGGCTTTCTGTACGTGCTGCACTTCCTGTTCACGCTGGTAGCGCTGGTGCAGGTACGACGCCGGGGTGGCCCGGTTCCGGCGTTTCGCGTACCCGCTCCCCGGGCTGTCTTGCCGCTGGCGTTTGCCGGTTGCTTAGCGCTGCTCATCACAAGCGGGACGACAGGAATCCTGGGCGGCCTCGCCTGGCTCGCCGTCGGGATGCTCGGATATGGAGCGGTATATATTATCGGGAAGCACAGCGCGTAGCCTGCGAGCTAAAACAACGTCAGGCCTCCACTCTGCGCTGGCATGAGCAAACCCACGCAAGAGTAAGGGCCGGTTATGCCGATTAACCAATTGATCCGGCCATCTGTAGGATCCCATTGATCGAACCCACGACCGCCAAACAAGAGTAGGCGCCGATTTATCGCGCGCATCGCCGATTTATCGGCCCGGGGTGGTTGGCATACTGTCCGCATTAATTCGTGAATCTACATTATCGACCAGTCTATTGACCTCTGCCCTCCATCAGGCATCAAGACAGATGCATCCAGTTTAACATGCGCAAAGCGTCTCTGAGGAGCACCCAGATCCCTCACACAGGTAGGTTTATCGTAGGAAGTTGGTTCATTGTAGAGGCAGGGGCGGCGGGGAGTGGTGTGGAGCCCCTTGCGGGTGCCTTGCGTGCTCTCCATTCTGGGGCGCGTTGGCCAATGCCTTCCTCATGCTCTTGGCGAACATCCTGGAAATTTACCGCTCAAAATGAGCGGTAAATGAGCGGTAATTCTTGCTGAAGCCGCTTCTCAGGCGGCTTTATCGGGCCCAAAATATTCTCGTTGGCTCGCAACACTTTTTTTACAAGTTCTCTCCCGGCAGCCACAAAACTGGCAGCAGGATCGTCATTCGAGATGTCACTTTTTCCTGCGCCGGACGTATCCATTATGTATACTGGAATTGCCTTTCTATGTCGAGTTTTAATACGAATTCTTTGAGGGGAAGTAGGTCAAGCCTCGCAGAGCGTGCGCAAAAGGCGTGCAGCCGCTACACAACGAGAGGAGAAGAACCATGCCGAAGAGACATCAACAGCGACCCGCCAGGGAGCTACACGGCCGCAACAATCCAGAGCAGAGCACTGTTATTACGACGGGGCCCTATAAGAAGAAAGCGACCTATAAAAAGCAGGCGCGAGAGCACAAGGACCCCTATAAATTGGCGCAGAAGGCCAGGGTTCCTCCAAAAAGGGTGATTCCCCCCGATGTGACGACAAAGAAACAGGACTCGCTGGCCATGATGGAAGAGGGAGAGAAACGCACCGGCAGCGACTCGAATGCGCGCAACCCTCGCAAGAGGTTGCACGAGCCGGCAGAGAGGCAGCCGGAACCTCATCCCACGCGGGTAGACGACTATGAAGAGGATCTGAGACCGGATGATTTCGCGGGAGCGAACTATGGCCTGCGTTCTGAACCGCTCGATACAGGGCTGCGGGCCAGCGACATCAAGGAGCTGTACGGGAAGTTGGCCGATCTGACAAAGGACGAAATGCGCGATATCGTGATCATGCCACTCGGTGAGCGCCTGGAGCAGGGGGCCAGGTACATCGATCTGATGCACCTGGAGCAGGGCGAGTTCGTCGCCACGGCCGATATGGTTTCCGACGAGGATCACTACTATGTCCCGAAGAAGCATACCGATTATGTGCTCTGGAATCGCCTCAACGAGGTGAGTAACCCGGCACGACTGGATGAGTCGGAAACACAGGGATAGATATGTGAGCACCTGAACTGTCACCATTTTCTGTAGGGCCCTTGTGGTTGCTTGCCGTTGCCTGTTGGATTGGCGATGCTCGTGCGCCAACAGGATGCGGGTACCCGCAAGGGCACTTACCCAGGTAGGTTTTTAGTAGGAGGTTGGTTCATTGTAGAGGCAGGGGCGGCTGGGAGTGGTGCGGGGCCCCTTGCGGGTGCCTTGCCTGCCGCTCCGCCTCGCAGACTCTTTCTCCAGAAAACCCTACCCGTGTAACGCAAAGGCCCACACCACGATAGCTATTCTTAACAGGGAGGATCAGCGCCATGCAAGAACTACAGATGCCCCAGAACCACCAGGTGGTTGTGAACCGCTTTGTCGCGGCTTGCCAGGCAGATGAACGCGTGGTAGCCGCTTTTCTAGGCGGCTCTTATGCCAGGGGCGCGACTGATGCCTACTCAGACCTCGATCTCTACCTGATCACGACCGATGAGGCCTACGACGACTTCTTCGCTGGGTATGCGGATTTTATGCACCTGCTGGGTGAGCCGGTATTCCTGAAAGACTCTCATGATTACGGCTTCGACTTGATTCTCTTTATCTATGCCGATGGCACGGAGGGCGAACTTGGACTTGGCCGCGAGAGCCACTTCACTCACATTCACGGAGGGCCCTACAAGATCCTGCTCGATAAGAAGGGTATCCTGGCGGGAGCTCTATTCCCCTCGTACGCGCCGGATCAGGCCGAGCAGGTCGAGACGTTACGCGACATGATCTGCTGGTTCTGGCATGATCTCCTACACCACTTCATGACGCCGATCGCACGCGGACAGCTCTGGTCGGCCTATGGCGCTTTGGAGGATTTGCGGCTCAGATGTGTGAACCTGGCCCGCCTGCGACAAAACTTCCAGGCGGTGGCCGAGGGCTACGAAAAGATTGAGCAGGCCGTACCGGTCGAGCAGTTGGCGCCTTTACAGGCGACCTTTTGTGCGCATGGAGCGAGGCGCTATGCTGGAGGCCGCGCTTGTCATCGCGCGATTCTACCAGGAACTGGCTCCTCCCCTGGCCCAGGCGCACGGCATAACCTACCCTGTTGATCTCGACCGCATGCTGTACAAACGGCTCGAGCAGTTGCGCAATGCAGGCTAGACGACCGGCAATCCCTCCTCATTCCACGCCTCCATCCCGCCGACCACATTGAACAATTGCGCAAACCCGTGAGCTTGCAGGATCGAGCAGGCGATCATGCTGCGCTGCCCGCTGCCGCAGATCACCGCCAGTGGAGCATTTTCGTAGGGACGCAAGGCATTGTGCCCCTGCCCATCCTTCAGCCGCTCTTCAATAAAGTAGTACGGCTCGTGCAGCGCGCCTTTGATGTGGCCTTCCTCCCACTCGCCCGCGTCGCGCACGTCCAGCACGTGCAGGTCATGCCTGAGTGCATGCAATTGATCGACAGTCAACAGGGTGATGGTCTGCACCGGTAACTCTTCTTCCTGCCATGTTGCCATGCCGCCATCCAGGAAGCCGACAACTTGTTCGAAGCCGACGACCGCCAGTTGTGTCACGGCATCGTGCAGATCGTGCTCGTCCTTCACGACCAGCAGCAGCCTGCTTGCGGGGGACGCGACAAAGCCGACACGCGTGGGAAAGGCCGAGCCATGCAGGGCGACGTGCAGCGCGCCGTGAATATGCCCCTCCGCGAAGGCATGCGGCAAGCGCGTATCGATCACCAGCGCGCCATGCTCCATCTCGCGCTGGAACGAGTGCGCATCGAGCGGCCTGGGGCTCAGCGGTGCTTCCGCATGCGCGTAATTCTGGCGGTTGCGCTCCACGATATTGTACATGTTGGGCGGGCGCTGCGGCAGGTTCTCGTTCATATCCCGCACAAACTGCTCTCGAGAACGAGGCGCCGCCGCCGGATTATATTTGCGCTCGTAGCCAATCGTGGAGCTGGTCTTGGCGCTCATGCCGCGCCCACAGAGCGAGCCCGCCACGTGCGCGGGATAGACCTCCACGCCGTCGTCGAGCTTCATCAGGCGCTCGAAGATACTGTCGTACAAGGTGCTGGCGCCCTGCTCGCCGGGAACGGCCAGGTCTGGCCGCGCCACGTCACCGATGAAGAGCGAATCGCCGGTCAGCACAAGCCAGGGTTCGTCGCCGCGGCTGGTATCCGCCACGGCCAGCGCGATATGCTCCGGGCGATGTCCGGGCGTATGCATGACGCGCAGCTTCGCCACACCAAAACGCAGTTCATCGCCATCCTTGAGGTTCTTATGCGGATACTCGACGCCCGCCATCTCATGCACGTAGATATCCGCGCCCGTGTGCCGCGCGATCTCCCCATGCCCGGCGATATGGTCGGCGTGGTTGTGCGTCTCGATGACAGCCTTTACCTCCATGTCCTTCGCGTTCACCAGAGACAGGATGTCATCAACCATATCCAGGCGAGGATCGATGATCGCGCACACACCTTCGCTGGTGCAGCCCACGATATAGCTCGCGCAGCCCAGGTCTTCTTTGACGATTTGTTTGAAGTACATCGGTGTATCTCCTCTTACAGTTTGAAAGCCTCTGGCGAGGGACGATAGGGACGAATCATCCATAATGGGCGGCGCAGGCCGTCGGGTCGTTCTTGCTGCGGGCGTGTCATCGCCAGCCATTGAGTATAGACCTCGTACGCTTTACGGGTATCGACATAGACGTCGCCATAGCGGTCTTCGGGGTGCGCCGGCTCGACGCGCACCTTCTGGTGCCAGCAGTGCATGCCGCTCACGGGGTCGGGATGCACGCCGAAGGTCAGGTTCTGGTGCACGCCGCCCTCGCGCCAGAAGATGCGTGATGAGTCGGGGTCGTCGCTTTCGAACGGCTGGACGCCCTCGCGGTGGCGCATGCGCCAGGCGCCCTTTTCGTCTTTTCCAAGCGAGACCAGCGCCGAGGACCAGCGATCCGTTCCCTGGCCGTTTGCCAGCCGCCAGCGGCCCAGGTGGTGCGAGCAGGCCACCACGCCGGGGCTGATGCCTTCGGTGACCCACGCCCGGTTGACGTAGTACCCGATCTCGGTCGTGACGCGCAGCAGATCGCCCGTCCGCACGCCGATGCGGGCGGCATCGAACGGGTGGACCCAGACCGGGTTGGCGTTGGAGATCTCGTACAGCCACTTGGCATTGCCGGAGCGCGTGTGGATGAGCGTCGGCAGGCGGAAGGTCGGCACGAGCAGGTATTCGCCGCGCGCGTGATCGATGGCTGAACGATGCACGTGGCTGCGCGTATATCCGGGCGTGCTGTACTCGGGCCAGCCCCAGTCCTTCATCGTCGCCGAGTAGAACTCCAGCTTGCGTGATGGCGTCGGGAAGCCCTCGCAGGCTTTGCCATCGACCATCACGCCAATGGCCGCGCCGCCGCGCGTGATCTTGCCCGTGTGCTCGTCCACCCGCGCACCCTCCAGGTCGGCGGGTTTCAACTCGCGCTCGTTGAGCGTATAGACCGGCGCTTTCTCGGGCGGGATAGCGTAGGAGCCATACGTGCGCATGTATTCGAGCGGCGAGAGGTTCTCCCGCGCGGCGGCCTCCGGCAGGCCGGGGACGCTGTTTTCGAAGATCCAGCGATAGTACTCGTCGATCTTGAGCTTCTCGCCGGGGCGATAGGGCGACTCGAAGTACTTGCGGATGCCCAGGCTGCCGTCGGGGTCGATGCGCCAGGACAGCTCGATCCAGAACTCGTCCTCTTCCCACACCTCACCTGGATTGGCCTGGTAGGTGAATTCTACGTGCTCCCCGCGCCGCTCTTTGTAGACGCGCAGCACCGGCTGGCGAAAGCCGATCCAGCGCGCGGCGTGCGTCTCCTGGCTCATCAGGTCGTGGCGCTCGCTTGCCACGCCCATCGGCAGGATGTAGTCGGCATACCAGGCCGTCTCGCTCCAGACGGGCGTCAGGGCCGCGTGCAACTCGATCTGCTGCTCGTTGGTCAGGGCCTCGATCCAGGCGGTGCCGTCGGGGTTGGTCCAGACGGGGTTGTAGACACGCGTGAAGTAAGCGGCCAGCTTGCCGCGGCCCTCGCGCAAAAAGTAGGGCAGCAGGATGCTCATTTCATAGTTCGCCAGGGGATACTCCGGCGGGAAGAGCAGTTCATTCCAGACCTGCGACGGCGGGGGCTTGAGGAACGGCGCGGGCACGAACTTGTTCCAGGCGTTGGGCGCGGTACCTCCCGGTGTGCCGATGCTGCCGGTCAGCACCGAGAGCAGCCAGAGCGCGCGCGAGACCTGCCAGCCGCCCAGATTGCCGGCGGTGGCAGCGCGCCAGGTATGCGCGGCGAAGGCCGTACCCGCCTGCCCGATCTGCCGGGCAAGATCGACGATGACCTCCTCGGAGACGCCGCTCTCCTGCGCGGCAAAGGCGGGAGTATACTCGTCGTACAGGTCGAGCAGGAGTCGGATGAAGCCTTCGAAGGTCTGCTCGACGTTGGGATACTCCGCAGCTAAAAATTCCTGCCAGTTGACCCAGCGCCGCATGTACTCGCGGTTGTACAGCCCCTCGCATAAGATCACGCGCGCCATGGCCAGCAGCACCGCCGCCTCGGAGCCGGGCCAGGTGGGCAGCCAGTAATCGGCCATGCTGGCGGTATTGGAGAGGCGCGGGTCCATGACGGCCAGCTTCGCCCCCTTCATCTTGCCCTCGATGATGCGCTGCGCCTGCGGGTTGAAATAGTGGCCGGTCTCCAGGTGCGAGCTGATGAGCAAGATGAAGCGCGCATTGGCGTGGTCGGGTGAGGGACGGTCCATGCCGCACCAGATGTGATAGCCGAAACGCGCCGAGGATGAGCAGACGTTGGTGTGGCTGTTGTGGCCATCCACGCCCCACGCGCCCAAAACGCGCTCCATGTAGCCATCATGGCCCGGTCGCCCAACGTGGTACATGACCTCGTCGCGCCTTCCCTCGACAAGCGCGCTGCGAATCTTCGCGGCGAAGGTGTCGAGCACTTCATCCCAGCTCACGCGCTCCCATTTGCCCTCGCCGCGTTTGCCCGCGCGCTTCAAGGGATACAGGATGCGCTCCGGGTCGTTGACCTGGTTGATGGTGGCCGGCCCTTTGGCGCAATTGCGTCCACGGCTGCCCGGATGGTAGGGGTTGCCCTCGAAGCGCTTGACCTGCCCTGTCTCCTTATCAAGGTAGGCCAACAGCCCGCAGGCCGCCTCGCAGTTGAAGCAGATCGTGGGGATGATCTCGTAGCGCCGCTCGACTTTGCGCGGCCAGGCCTTCGCGTCGTACTCCACCCAGTCGTGCCAGCGCTCAGGTGGCGGGCACGAGGCCAGGTCGCGCACCGTCATCGCTTCGCCGCTGGGAGCGATATGCTCTTTTAATGGTATCTCGGTCATTGATACTCCTAGCTCAATGGCACGCTCTGCCCCGCTTGCACGAAGCAATGCTCATACACGAACAGGCCTACTATGGCTAAAACGCCGGCCAGGGCCAGCAACACGGGTTGAGCGGCAGGAACAGCCAGCGCGATAGTCAACATAGCTATAGGAATTAGCGAGCCGATCACCAGGAACTGCCCCCAGAACATTTCTCTCAGCGCACCCCGGCTCAGGTAGCGCGCGGCGCTTGCCACGTGGCGGTTGGTGTGCGCTCCGAGCACCTCTACCAGCGCGAGCAGGACGTGTATTGCCAGCGCGGCAAGCAATATAATGGCGAGTAGTGTCATAATGGTACCGCCGGCATTCAGCGCCCACGCGAGCAGGCCGAGCGCGGCAGAGCCTCCGATGATGCGCCTGGATCAGCAGCATGGGCAGCAGCAACGGACTCTGCCAGAAATCGCGCCCCTCGGCCTGCCCGAAGAGGAAGGCCGTATAGCCTGCACCTGCCGCTCCGAAAAGGATGGCAGGGATGAGCAGCGCTCCGATGACGCCTGCCAGGCCCAGCAGGGCCGCGATAAACCAGGCTGCCTCGACCAGTCCCAAAAATCCGAGAATATAGGCGCCCCACACCAGCCAGGAGCTTGGGTTGGATTTGAGCATGATAAACAAGGCGCGGTCAGGCCGTTTCAGGTCGGCGATCAGCAGAATGAGTGTAAACGCGACAAAGAAGCCACCCACAACAGGCGCGGCGATGCCCAGCAGCGCATTTACCGCACCGCTCTGCGGGCCGCTCACGCCGCTGAGGATCAGCAAGCACAGCGCGGCAACGATCATGGCCCCCGCGCCGATCGATTTGGTGCCAAGGTAGGTAGAGACCTTCCATCCCCAGGGCGCAGCATTTTTAGGCGTATCGTAGACGACGTGCGCCTCCCGATCAGGGCGACCGCGAGGGTCGCCCCTACCATATACGGACGATACTTGCAACGGGGTATTGTACGGGCGACCCTCGCGGTCGCCCTGGAAAACGCGCAGCGACTTGCCGCGATCGACGGCCTGTTCATCCTCGTAGCCTGGCTTGAGCAGGGTACTCCACATAGTCATATGCGGCAACTCTTCGACGGCGATTTCGGGGTTGATGGCCGCTTCGTCCGCGCCAAGGTAGTAGACGTTGGGGCCGGTTCCCTGCTCCGGCTTGCGCGTGCGTACCGCTTCGCGCCCGACAATCCTGGCAATCTCGCTCGAGGGGTCGTGCAGGTCTCCGGCAATGATGGCGCGTTCCGGGCAGACTACGACGCAGGCGGGTTCGAGGCCGACCTCGACGCGGTGCGCGCAGTAGTTGCACTTGGCGGCCGTGTGGGTGTTCGGGTCGATGTACAACGCGTCGTAAGGGCAGGCCTGCATGCACGATTTGCACCCGATGCAGCGCTGCGAATCGAAATCGACGATGCCATCGGCGCGCTTGAAAAGAGCTTTGGTGGGACAGATAGCGACGCACGGCGCATCGTCGCAGTGATTGCAGCGGTTGACCAGGAAATAGCGGCGTGCATTGGGGAACTCGCCCTTTTCGACGTATTTCACCCACGTTCTATAGACCCCGATGGGCACATCGTGCTCGGCCTTGCACGCTACCGTGCAGGCGTGACACCCGATGCATTTACGCTGGTCGATGACGAAGGCGTACTTGGTCATGCTTGTTTCCACTCTACGTTGTCGTTGGGTGTTGTTCTCTTCCTACTAGTGTAAGAAAGGAGGAAGCAAATGTCCAGTTTTAGGGGCAAACGCTTGGAATCTGGCAACGTTGGTTGCCAGGGTGATACTGATTCTCTTTCCGTTACAAGTGACCCGATGTTACGTTCATATTAAGTGAGGAGCACATAAAGCTCCGGTCTACATACCTATCGTTCTCGTAGGACGTGCATATTCGTAGGGCGTTCTTGTAGTGCGGTACTTGTAGAGCAGTTCAATCTAATGCATTTATGCAAAGGGAGCCAGCAGCATTTTGGCAGGCTGGCTCCCTTTTCGCTGTTACTCTGTGAACCATACCCTCGTTCAAGCTTGCATAACCTCTATGAATGCATGTACATTACGAATGGCTTACTCGTGAGAATTTTATAGATCGCTTCGTCTTGTGAGAAATGTATGATGAGTCGTTGGGAACGTGCACGCGCCTTACTCTTTCATATGCGTTCGTATGGCACAACCGCTTTTGTGCTAATTTTGCTGGCCGTCGTGCTGCGCCTTTTCCTGATCGCGATTGGGATGCCGGAGGTCAACGGCGACGAGGGCACGATGGGCGTAGAGGCCCTGCACATCGCCTTCCAGGGGCAGCGCCCCGTCTTCCTGTATGGGCAGGATTACATGGGCGTGCTCGAAGCCTATGTTGCCGCCTTTTTCTTTCACCTCTTCGGCGTCTCTTCCTTCACACTGCGCCTCGGCATGGTCGTCATGTTCGCGCTTTTCATGGCCAGCATGTACTTCCTGACCGGCCTGCTCTACTCAAAAAAGCTGGCGCTGGTCATTCTTGCCCTGCTGGGATTCGGCGCTGCCAGCGACGTCCTGATCCAGCAACTGCGCGCGGTGGGCGGCGCTATCGAGACGCTGCTCTTCGGCTCGCTGGTTCTGACACTGGCCGTCTGGCTGGCGCTGACTGCTAAGCGTGAGCAATCGATACGCCTCAAAGTCGCACGCATGGTCGCTTATGCCGGGTGGGGGCTATCGGCCGGGCTTGGCCTGTGGACGCACTTTCTGGTCGCGCCCTTCGTGCTGGCGGGCGGCCTGATCCTGGTCTTCTTCTGCTACCGCGACCTCCTTTCGCCGGCACCCGTGCTGCTCTTGCTTGGCTTCTTCGCCGGCTTCTATCCTTTCATCAACTACAATATTCACGCCGTGCCAGATCACAGGACACTCTATGTTATACAAAAGATTCAGAGCGCTGCCAATATACCGGGAGCCAGTACCACGCCCCACCTGTTCAGAAAAGACGTGCTGGGAACAATGCTCTGGAGCCTTCCGGTGGCTACAGGCCTGGCCCCCATCTGCTCGCTGACCGACCTGCCCACGTACGGACCCACCACTTCCGCAACGCTGCCCTGTGTCGTGGTACAGGGAGGATGGAGCGCAGGTTACCTCGCGCTCATGGCTTTGGCCGTCCTGCTCGCGGTAGTAGCCCTGGGGAAGCTCTTCCAGGTACTCATAGCACGCAGATCCACCTGGACGCAGGAGGAGCGAGAAGCTATCATCATCCATTTCTCGCGACTCATGCTCCTGATGAGTGCGGCAATCACCCTGTACCTCTATGTGAGAAGCCCGCTTTCGGGCTTGAAGCCCTGGAGCACGCGCTACCTTGTCGGCCTGCTGGTAGCTACCCCCGCCATCCTCTGGCCCGTATGGCATCTCGCCGATTTTGAACACTTCAAGTTGCCGTCGCGTGCCAAAATGCGGGCGCTATTCGGCCGGGGCATCCTGGCGGCCATTGCCGTCGCGATACTGGCCGGCACCGCCGCTATGTTCGTCGCGCTCCCGGGCGTTGAGTCCGATAACCAGCAGCAGGAAGCCCTGGTGCAGGGCCTGCTGAGCATCGGCGCCACACGCGTCTACAGTGGCTACTGGACGGCCGGGTATCGCCTGGTGTTCCAGAGCGATGAACACATCATCAGTGCCGTGCCTAGTGGTCTCACAGTGCCGGGCGGCAACCGCATCGCGTCCTACGTCCCGATTGTCGCAAGCGATGCACGCGCCGCCTACGTCTTCCAGGCAGGTTCGACCGACGCGCTGGCCTTCGCCAGAAAGATCTCGCACTCGAGTAAGCACTACCACCGTTACGAGTTCGGCGGTTACGTCGTCTACCAGCCGATTCTGCCATCGTCGTGAGGAATAATGCCGCCCGGTACCTTGTTATCAAAGATGGACAGAACAACGGACCGTATGCTATACTACGTTTCGACACGATGCGCGCTGGTGCTAGCCGAGTGTTTGCGCATTGTACCTGGCAGAAGGCAATTAAAGATAGATAGGCGAAAGGGGTCTTGAATCAATGGCAAAGAAGGGTGAACTTTCAAAGACGGCGCGCGCCTCGTTGGCCAACCGCGAAGAGATTAACCACATGACCGGCCGCGTCTGCGCGAAATGTGGCGAGCCGATCATGCTGAAAGAACTCCAGCCCGTAAAGGTGCTGGGCAAGGGCATGGTCTTTTACCACAAAACCCACTACAATATGCAGTAAGGCGATAAGACAAAAAGCAGGAGGCCGACCCGCGCGGGTCGGCCTCCTGCTTTTTGTCTTATCGCTTGATCTTCAGCGTGTTAACGAAATTCGCCGCTAACATCTCGTAAGCCGCGCCGGTATATTCCTCGACGCGACCAGCATCGCACAGCGTGGTCAGGCCGGGATCGATTGGCAACTGCGCCAGCAGGGGCGCGCCGGTCAGATCGACCAGTTCGGGGCCGTTGCTCGGGCCGAAAATCTCGTAGCGCTCACCGTCAGGCGTCTCGAAGTACGACATATTCTCGACCACGCCCACGATAATGCCCTTAAGCTGGTGCACCATGTTGATGCACTTCTTCACCACCATCGTCGCCAGCAACTGCGGCGATGACACGATGATGATGCCATCGACCGGCAGCGACTGCAAGACGGTCATGGGCGCATCAGAGGTCCCAGGCGGCAGGTCGACCAGCAGATAGTCGAGCTGGCCCCAATCCACGTCGCTATAGAACTGCTTGATGGCGCTGGAAACCATCGGGCCGCGCCAGATGACCGGCTGGCTCTCTTCCTCCAGGAACATGTTCATAGACATCACCTTGATGCCGCCCATACTCTTCAGCGGGTCGATGCCGCCGCTAGCGGACTTGTTCGGCGTGCCCTTCGTGCCAAACATGCGTGCGATGCTGGGGCCGGTGATATCGCCATCCAGGATGCCGACCTTCAGTCCCTGCCGCCGCAGCGAAACGGCCAGCAGGCCCGTCACCAGCGATTTGCCGACGCCACCCTTGCCGCTCATCACAGCAATCACCTGCTTGATGCTGCCATCCTTGCCGGCCGGGGCCATTGTCAGCGGCACACCTCGCCCAACCGGCGCCTTCTTCGGCGCAACTGAGATCGGCTCGCCACGGATGGCCGCGTTCAAATCTTGCAGTAGGAGCGCCTGTTTCTCGGGCGTAAAGCGATGCGTGTGTGAGCCTCCCGCGATGCTCTCGCGCGCCCCAACGGCGCACGCCGTGCAGGGCAGCCCATGCCCATGAAAAACCTTGACCGTCTGTGGATGCTTCGTTACCACATCATGTATAATCATTTCGGCAGTAATTGTTTCCGCCATGTCCCTTATCCTCGTCATGAGCGCGATCGAACGCGCCGTTGTATTTCCAGTGTTGTTTCGCCGGGTTGTTATAAATAAATCCGACCTGCCAACTCTGATATATTATAGCACACATTTACACTAATATCCCCTCCTCGTCGAGTTGCTTGATCTCTTCATCGCTCATGCCGAGCAAGGACTTGAACACGTACTCGGTATCGGCGCCCAGGACCGGGGCGGCGCGGTGAATATAGCCGGGCGTCTCCGACAGCTTGTACGGCACGCCGGGGTAGAGCTTCTCGCCGACGACGGGGTGATCGAAGCTCTCCATGAAGCCGCGCGCTTTGACGTGTTCGTCCTCGACAAATTCGCCTGTGCTGAGGACGGCGCCTGCCCCCACTCCGCCTGCCTGCAAAAGGCGCATCGCCTCGTAGTGATCGTACCGCTCCGTCCACGCACCGATCAGTTCGTCCAGGGCCACGCGGTTCTGGATGCGCGCGGCGTTGGTGGCGAAGCGCGCGTCCTGAGCCAGGGCCGGCTGCTCCATCACGCCGGCGAGCGCCGCGAAGTCCTGGTCGTTTTCGACGGAGATGGCCACCCATTGATCCTCACCACTGCACGGATAGACGTTGTGGGGCGCGAAGTAGCGGCTGGAGTCGCCATTACGCTGCTGGATATGGCCGTTGACAGTGTATTCGATCACGGCGGTATCGGTCAGCGCGGCGGCCGTCAGGGTTTGCCCAAGGTCGATCCACTGGCCCTGCCCGGTGCGCCTGGCACGGCGCAGTGACGAGACGATAGCAAAGGCCGCGCTGACACCCCCGGCGGCGTCGGGATAGCTGGTGCCGACGCGCGACGGCTCGCCATCGGGCCAGCCGGTCAGGTGGACGATGCCGGCCTGCGACTCCTGCATAGGACCATAGGCGACGTAGTTTTTGTAGGGGCCACGATGCCCAAAGCCCGCCATCGAGCAGTAGACGATGCGCGGGTTGATCTCGCGCAGTCGGTCGTAGTCGAAGCCTATGGCCTTCATGCCGCGCGCGCTGAAGTTTTCGAGCACGACATCGCTCATCGCTATCAGGCGAGTGACAATTTCGCGCGCCTTCTCGCTCTTCATATCCAGATTGACGCTGTATTTGCTGCGATTGTGCGTATTCCAGTAGCCGCTGGAGTTGAGGCGGCGGTCCTCGAAGGCGAAGGGGGGATACATGCGCACCACGTCCATGCGCTTGCGGCTCTCGATCTTAATCATCTCCATACCGAGATCGCCGAGCAACTGCCCGCAGTAGGGCCCGGCGAAGACCCAGGAAAAGTCGGTGCAGCGAAATCCTGCTAGAGCATCTTTCAACATGCTTGCTCTCCTCTTCTATTAAAGAATAACGCCGTCCGCGCGTAGGGCAGACAGTTCGGCATCGCCCAGCCCCAGCTTCTGCAGCACCTCTTCGGTATGCTGCCCTAGCGTTGGGGCCGCGCTGCGCATCACTCCAGGCGTCTCAGACATATTGACAGGCGCAGCAATGTCCTTATAGTTGCCGATGACGGGGTGTTGAAACTCGGCGAAGAAGCCCACTTCATTCAGGTGTGGGTCGGTGGCGAGGTCGCGCGCGTCGCTGGTCATGCCGATGGGGCAGCCAAGTTCTTGCCCCTTGTGAAAGAGTTGAGCCTTGCCATACTTCATATATCCCGCGACCAGGCGCGGCTCCAGTTCGTCGGCACGCGCTCTGCGCTCGAACTGGTTCGCCAGCACCGGGTCTTCCGCCAGTTCGTAATCCTCCGCCAACAACACCGCCGCTTTCACTTCCTTCGGCTGCGTGCAGCACATACCGATATAGCCGTCCTTACAGGGGAAAACGGTGCATGGCCAGGCGGTGCCATGCCGGCTGCCCGCGCGCTTGCGTACAACGCCGGTATAAGTATACTGCTCGATGGCATTTTCCAGCACGGATGCGGTACACTCCTGCGCAGAGACATCGATATGCTGGCCAACACCGTGCAGGTCGCGATAGAGCAGGGCGGTGGCGCTGGCGAAGGCCGCGTGCAGGGCGGTAATGTGCTCGGCCTGCTGGGCACCGGTCATGGTCGGCGGCTTATCTGGTGGCCCGGTTATACCCATCAGCGCACCCATGGCGTCTTCGATGATGTTGCTGCTCTTGTAGTGCGCGTAGGGTCCCGTCTGCCCGAAGCCGGTAATGGAGCAGTAGACCAGGCGGGGATTGACGGCTTGCAGTTGCTCATACCCCAGGCCGAGCGCCTCCAGGGCGCCAACCGGCCAGTCCTCGATCAGGAGATCAGCGTTCCGCGCCAGGTCGCGCAGCACCTGCTGGCCGCGCTCGCTATGCAGGTTCAGCGTCACGCTGCTCTTGTTGCGATTATGATGAATAAAGTGCAGGCTGGTCTCGCGATCCTGCCTGCCGTTGGCAAAGGGACCGATCCCACGCGCGCGGCTTCCATCAAGCGGCTCGACCAGGATAACTTCCGCGCCGTAGTCGGCAAACAGCTTGGCGCAGTGCATGCCGCGAATGCTGCTCGTCAGGTCAAGCACGACGACATCGCCATAGAGGGACAGGTCAACGGGGGACACACCATCTTCGGCCATAGCAAGTTTCCTTCCATGCAGGGTAAATACTATGAGCGCTTGCAGCAGGCGCTGCAAACCAGGAGACCCGAAATATGGTGCTAGTATATCACATCTGTTGAGGGGTACTGTAATCGAAATCTTAACCAAACTCGACGTTTCTATGAGAAATGTTAACCCGGTTATAACCGAAACAACACCCTGGACACACTCGCCCGGACTATATTCAAAGCGCTGTATATGTTAGCAGCCGCGTGGTCTCTAGCTGCGGCTCGCAGGCGTATATGGTAACGAATAGTAGTCGTCGATGCGTCTAGCGAAGATTCCAGTGGAGGGCGAGCATCACGCCTGAATTCCCCCAACGTCACTCACAACCTCTGGGGGTCGGGTGCTGACCTCGACGATGCGGATACGTTCCACATGCTCTATAGCTATCAGCAAGTCAACGGTCTGTAGGAAGTTGACTCAAAGAGCAGTCGAAGCGTGTTCGCATAAAAACGGAGGGATCGCATCGGTCCCAATGAGAGGAGAGTTCTATGGCAAAACTCACACGACGTGGACTACTCAAGCAAACCGCCGTAGGAGTGGCGACTGCTGGTGTAGCGGCTGGTGTAGTAGCTGCCGCACCCCACCTGGCCGCGATGGCCGACGCGCCAACCGCCCAGACAGCGGCGAGGTCGTCCACGGTCACAGCCACCGGGCCGCTGGTGGTCCACGTGCATAACCCCTCCACAGGGGAGGGCAGTGTTCTGGTTGGTGAGCAGGAATTCCCATTCCATAATCCCGACCTGGTAAGAAGCCTCTTGAATCTTGCAAAGTGAGCCTCTCGCTTTCGCATCGTTTCAAGGGAAGTATTTGTGAGGTAAATGTATGTCATCCCATCGCGAAGCGCCTGAAATTTCCAAAGATCCGGTGGCTGATAATACCGATACGTACGCGTTTGTCAGCCCCAACCGACCAGACACGGTTACCCTGATCAGCAATTATGTCCCGTTGGAAGAACCACCGGGCGGCCCCAACTTCTTTGAGTTCGGCGAGGAAGTCCTCTACGAGATCCTGGTTGACAATGATGGGGATGGGCTTGCCGAAGTCACGTACCAGTTCCGCTTTCAGACGAAAGTCGGCAATCCCGATACCTTCCTGTATAACACTGGATCAATCACTTCGATCACGAGTCCGAATTGGAATCGGAAGCAGTTCTATTCGGTGACCGTTGTGGACGCGAATGGCCACTCGACCATCTTGGGGAGTGGATTGGCGTGTCCTCCCTGCAACGTCGGCGTACGCTCCACGCCCAACTATCAAGAGCTGGCCGAGCAAGCCGTACACAGTCTTCCCGGTGGTATTAAGGTGTTCGCCGGGCAACGCGCCGAGGGATTCTACGTGGACTTAGGGTCCATCTTCGACCTGGGAGCCCTGCGACCGTTCCAGAATCTGCATCTGATCCCTCTGCCTGCGACCCAGGGAGTGAATGGGACGCAGGGACTCAATGTGCATAGCATCGCGATACAGGTACCCAAGAAGCTCTTAACGAGCGATGGCTCTGATCCCACCAATCCGAATGATTCCCGCTCCGTCATCGGCGTCTGGGCTAGAGCAAGTCGGCGCAAGGCCATCGTGATTGAAGGCAGCGGGGACTTCGATGAAACCGGACCCTGGATGCAGGTCTCGCGGCTGGCTGAGCCATTGATTAATGAAGTCATCATCCCTATGGGCAAGAAGGACTATTGGAACTCGCAACAGCCCGTGAAGGACAGCCAGTTCGTCCAGTACTACGCCCACCCGGAGTTACAGACCCTGCTTCCCGTGCTCTATCCAGGGGTCTTCCCCCACCTGGCTGCTTATAGCAAACCGCGTGTGGACCTGGAGGCCATTTTGCTCACCGGCATCCCCGCTGGGATCATTCCCGGCTTCCAGAATTTCACGGGGAAAACGCCTGCCGATTTGATCCGCCTGAACATGGCCATTCCCCCAGCGAAGAAGCCCAACATTCTCGGAATCCTGGGAGGCGATCTGGCGGGATTCCCGAACGGACGCCGCGTCTTCGACGACACGGTCACCATCGAGCTTCGCGCCATAGCGGGCGTCACCATTCCGTTGGTGGACAAGAGCTTCACGCCGGACAGCGCTGCGGGACTGATCAGCGATTTCAATCCCCCACAGATCCCGCCGGGGGTGCGTTATGAAGACGACTTCCCGTATCTCGGCATCCCATTTGGCGGTTTTCAAAGCCGCCCCCACCCGGTAGACTCAGACTCATAAGCAGCGGCTATTCCTGAGCCAATGCAGGGAAGCCCGGTAGTTTGGAACTGCCGGGCTTCCCTCTGCGAGGAGAAGACAAGATGATGGGAGAGACATACGTCGAGCGGGTTCACACCGAACATGCATTGCTGGACATTGGAGAGGACATCGGGGCGCTGGTCATCTACACCCGAGAGGAGTGGCGCGGCAAGGAAATCCAGGTCAGTCTCAAAGGGTCGCGCGCAGCCAAACTGGTGCATACCGCGATCTGGGAACGCAGGTTCAACGGGCGAACCCTGTTTGCTGGCATCTATTCCGCCCTGCCCAGAGGAGACTACATCATCTGGACGCATCCCAGTCGCGAGGTCACGATCTTCGGCGGTAGTGTGGCCGAGGTAGATTTGCGCGACAGCAATGATATATATGTTCCCGACCCAGGTCATGCCCATGGTTATCACCAGAATGCAGTTGGTGTTTGCGCAATTGCGCCTGGTGATGCAATGCGAGACCTGCTTCCGCCACGGTATCAAGATGGAAGGGTGGTCAGCGCCGCACCGATGGGCACGGCTCCTTTGCGCTATGCAGATGACGGTCAGATTGCGTGGGACGAAATGTGGACTGACTTCTGTGATCTGGCGCTCGCGGGCGGTCCTTCACATCGTGGGACACTCCTTGAACCCGTCGCACTCGAGGAGATACAAGCTGACCTGGACGCCTACGAGCGCGCGATTGCCGAGATTGAGCGTGGGCTGCGCCTGGTCACGGGACTGCCAACGGTGCGCAGTAAATGTCTGGGATGGGTGGGCGTGCAATGTGCAAACGAGGAAATGGCACTCTGGTTGCTGCGAGCTATTGTGGTGGAAAATGTGTGTGTACGGCGCGAGGGCACCACTCTGTTTCTGCCCGCTGGGCCAGCCTTTCGCCTCGAAAAGGAAATCAAGAATGTCATCACGGTGGTTGCCAAGACCCATCACTACTGGCGGGAACATCTCTGTCCATGAGGCCGACCTCGTACCAAACCGTTGCCTGAACCATCTGAGCCCAAACGACCACGGGGACGGCCCCGCAGGGTCGCCTGAACTGGTTCACCAGTTAGTGGGGCTCTACCAATCCAGCCTAATACCCCGGACCAGCAGTGAAATACCCTGTATTCGACACGCAGGGGCCCACACTCGCACTACAATAATTCCCATGTAGGAACGTACCCTGTGAGTTATTCTGGATCGTCCCGTAAAGGAAGAGCGGTGTCTGACCCGCGGGCTGCTGGACCGTAAAAGAGAAATTCCCCTGCGTATCGACGGTACCACTGAGCGAGTACACTCCCTGGGAGGGCCCCTGGAACGTCACCTTGCCTTGCAAGGGAGCGTATCCCCTGGTCTGTGCGAGAAGGACCGAAATTTGCGTGGTCTGCTGCGTCGTCTCGTTAAACATCGACCCGTTGTAGGTCCCGGCGATATAGAGGCCGGGTTGCGGCGTTGGCGTCGCGGTGTGTTTCGCAGCCGTCGGGGACTGCGGGTGGTCGAGCGTGTTCGCATTGACGGGCTGATTCGTACCCGTGCGGTGGCTGGCATAGAAATAGAATGCGCCGGTGGAGAGCAGGAGCAGCACTACAACCACTGAAACCAGGGTGAGGAGCCTGAAGCGCGAGGCGGCCCTGCGAGCTGGAGGAGATGGCGGCACCACGGGCAACGAAGTATCAGGCACAGCAGCAGAGACTGTCGGGCTATTCGGGTTGACGGCAGCACCAGCAGGCGATTGCAAACTGATTTGAGGGGTGCCGGGTGACTGCCCGGCGCTTCCTGTATCGCGCGCCGGTGGGGATGTTTTCGACTGTTGGATAGCAACGGTCACCAGCACCTCTGCGGGCTGATCGGTTGATCCCGGCAGGCGGATAACCTGGCCATCTTGAGCCCCCGAGGGGACGAGTATGGTCACCTGCTGGCCACCAGGAAGGGTAACCATGCGGCTAATACCCGCATCGGCCTCCGATTTACTGACGAATAACGTGGCATACTGCTCAAGAGATCTGCTTCCGCCGGGACGCTGCTCAAGGGATGTTTCAATTGGCACCTGCTTGACGGCCTCGACAAAAGCGCCGGCAAACTCGGCAATCGAGGGGTAGCGGTCCTGGGGTTTTTTCGCAAGCGCTCGCAGGATTACAGCATCGATTACGGCGGGTAAGCGCGGATTGAACGTGCTGGGCGGCGGTGGCGGTGCATTGAAATGCTGGTACATCAATTGTTCCATGCTCCCCACAAATGGTGGGCGGCCCGCCAGCATTTCGTAGGCCATGACCGCCAGCGCATACTGGTCGGTGGCGAAAACGGGACTGCTGCTCCATTGTTCAGGAGCCATCGAGGTGGGTGTGCCGCGGATCGTGTGACTGGAACTGGCAACCGTGGTAAAGTTGCGCGATATGCCGAAGTCGGCAAGCAGCAACATGGGTTGATCCGGGTTTCTTTTATTACTGCGCAGCAAGAAGTTGGAGGGTTTGACATCCAGGTGGATCACCTCATGATCGTGCGCGAACTGAAGGGCTTCCGCGGCTTGCTCAAGCAGATGAGCGACATCGTGTGGCGGGAGTATGTGATTGGTGCGCTGGCTCAGCCAGCCCTCCAGCGAACCATCAGGGCAGTAGGGCATCACCATGTAGGTGATAGTGGCCTCCTCGCGCCTTTCTTCACCAAAGTCATAGAGGTGCAAGATATTTGGGTGATCGAGCGCGGCTACCGCCCTCGCCTCACGTTGGAAGAGGCGCGTCGCATCGGCAGCCGTAGAGCTACCAGGATACGATACACCCTCAGAGCGGATGACCTTGATTGCTACTTGCCGGCTCACGCGCGTATCCTGCATCAAGTACACCTGACCCATGCCGCCGCTCCCGAGCAGGCGCAAAAGGTGGTAGCGACCATCCTGGAGTTCCTGGATATCCATATCTTACCTTATTCCCTTCAGGCAAATTGAGTGGGGTAGTAACTGAGCGCCCTGCCAGAGGACGAATCACACACATCTATACTACACTATGAACCGCTGTGTTTGCAACGTCCCGTATTCACTCACTCCTCGGGTCGACCACCCATGTTGCCCCGGTATTCCCCATGCGTTGTCCCGGTCTTCACCAGGGTGATGCGCGCAGGCAGCGTCTGCTGGCTCGCCAGGAGCGCGACGACCAGCACGCCATTGCCGTAGGTCACGTTGGCATGTTCCCCGTCGACGGGCCCGGGCAGCTTCAGCTCACGATGGTAGCCACCGGCATCCCATTCGTGCAGGAGCACCTCTTTGGCCTCTTTCAACGTCGCGCGCAGATCGGCATGCAGGATTAATTCATTTTGCTCGGTCACCTCGACCAGGATATCCTCGGGTTCGAGTCCTGGCATTGGAGCGGCAATTGTCAGATGGTCGTGCGTGCGATAGAAATTAACTGGGATAGGTTGGAAATCTGTTGGCTCTGGCATGGGCTGCCTCCTCCGCTTTTTGGGCTAATCTAACCTCGGTTCGATCTCTCCTGGAAAGTCCATCAGCGCTTCTCAGTAGCAGTATGTGTCCGCGTGGCCTTCTCTGTCAAGAGTACGTATTTGCGCAAGGACAAACGGAAGCTTGTAATCTTGCTCAACTGTCTGTGCTATAATTCATGATCTAAATGCGTTACTCAGCCATTCACAGAAACGTTGTGGTGAATAGACTAGCAAGAGAAAGCAAAGGCGTCGCCAGTGAAAGACATAGACCTGCACACAAGCGGCAAATCGGATCCCACTTCACCATTGCGGAAGCGGCCGCAGCGGCTCCTGCTCAGGATCATGCTGGCGCTGCTTCTGCTGCTTCTCCTTCTTTCTGCCGCAGCAATCGGCGGCGTCAGTTTCTATTTCTCGAATGCCATTCTCGCGGTAACCCACTACACCCCCACCTATACGCTTGCCGTGACCGGTGTCGGGGCCGAGACAGTGACACTTCAACGCACCGCTGATACGCTGACTCCCGGGGTGTTTGAAATCGAATGGCCCGCAGGACAGGCGACCATTGGCGCGATTCTCTCCTCGAATGCCAGTACGGTGACGCGTCAGCTCCTTCAGTCAACCGGAGCGCTCTCGAGTGGTACGTTGACCTTTTGGACCAGGAACGTCTATTCAGGCACGATCAAAGTCCGCCTGGGGCTGAAGATCAGCGATGTGCAGGTGCCTGATGCGCTGGGAGTGATGCCGGCATGGTATGTCCCCGGCACGCTAACCACCTGGGCTATCCTGGTACATGGGCTTGGCATGACACGCGAAGAAACGCTGCGCGCCTTTGAGCCACTTGCCCACCTTGGCCTGCCCCTGCTCGCCATTTCCTATCGAAATGATCTCGGCTCCCCGGCCAGCCCTGACGGCTTCGAACACTTTGGTGATACCGAGTGGCAGGACCTGGACGCGGGCGTCAAGTACGCACTCGCGCACGGAGCGCAGCACCTGGTGCTCTACGGCTGGTCGAAAGGCGGGGCCATTGTCGAAGCCTTCGAGCATCGCTCCTCCGATGCACGGTACGTCCAGGCGCTTGTGCTCGATGCACCCCTGCTTGATTTGCGCTCGGTGCTCGCGTTCCAGGCCCAGCAACGGTCGGTGCCCGGATTTATCGCCACTATTGCCGAGCGTATCGCTACCATCCGCAGCGGCCTCAATTTTGATGCGCTCGACCAGTTGGACCTGCCACAGCCGGCCATCCCCGTCTTGCTCTTTCAGGGCACAAGCGATATGACTGCTCCGATTGCGGTTAGCGATGCGTTCGCGCGTGCCCATCCTGGTATCGTCACGTATATCCGCGTTCCCAACGCGGGCCATACCGCCTCCTGGAATGCCAACCCGCAGGCCTATGATGCCGCATTGACAGCGTTTGTGACGCAGCAGTTGCACTTGCAAGCGTGAGAGTTCCGGGCAAAGCGCAGAAGTAGACAGGAAGGCGACACATCCACAACAAAGTAGCGCTGCGGCCGTCTATATTAGTACCGGTTACCGATGAGTATTGCTCGCTCACTGTATAAGCAGGGAGTGCGTCATGGAATTTGCACGTATCGCGAAAGATTACGAACGCAAGCGACAGCAAGGTATGCCCTTCTCTGGCGATCCCTGGCAGCGCTGGGGGCCGTATCTCAGTGAGCGAGCGTGGGGGTCGGTGCGCGAGGATTACAGCGCTGACGGCTCAGCCTGGGAGTATTTCCCCCACGACATGGCTCGCTCGCGCGCCTACCGGTGGAACGAAGACGGACTGGCGGGGATCAGCGACGAGAAGGGCACCTTATGTTTTGCCCTCGCGCTCTGGAATGGCCGGGACCCCATCCTCAAGGAACGGTTGTTTGGCTTGACGGGGAACCAGGGCAACCACGGCGAAGATGTCAAGGAAGTGTACTTCTACCTCGACAACACGCCGAGCCACAGCTACATGAGCCTGCTCTACCAGTATCCACAGGCGGCGTTCCCCTACCTGGCACTGGTGGAGGAGAACACCCGGCGCAGCAAGCTGGACCCGGAGTTTGAACTGCCGGACACGGGCATTTTTGCCGGCGACCGCTTTTTCGATGTATACGTGGAGTACGCCAAATGCGCCCCCGAAGACATCCTGATCCGCATCAGCGCCATCAACCGCGGCCCGGAGGCAGCCTTGCTGCACTTCTTGCCCACGCTCTGGTTTCGCAATACCTGGTCGTGGGGCCGGGACGACCGCAGGCCGGCGCTCCAGCAAGCCCGGAGGGCTCTGCACGAGGGAGACACTCAATCGTGGGCCGAGATCGAGGCGGCGCATCATCTGCTGGGGCGCTACCTGCTCAGTTGCGAGGCAGCCGACGAGCTCCTGTTCACCGAGAACGAGACGAATGCGCAGCGGCTCTTCGGGACACAGAATGCCACGCCGTATGTGAAGGATGCCTTCCATGACTATCTCATTTCTGGCAACAACGGAGCCGTGAACCCCATGCGCACCGGCACGAAGGCGGCAGCCCTCTACACGCGCACAATCGCCGCCGGGGCCAGGCTCACCCTCCGTTTGCGCCTGGCGAGTCTAGCAAGTGGTGACGTAAGAGAAGACGACGACCTGCGGGCACCTGCTTCCCCGCGCGGAGGTACATTGCCAGGATCAGGCGAGCCATTCGAAGACTTTGACGCGCTCTTCGACTTGCGTAAACGGGAGGCCGACGAGTACTACGCCGACTTGCAGCCGCGTGGCCTGGACGAGCAGACACGCCAAACGCAGCGGCAGGCCCTGGCGGGAATGCTCTGGAATAAGCAGTTCTACCACTTCGTGGTTGAGCAGTGGCTCGAGGGCGACCCGGCTCAGCCCATGCCGCCTCCGCAGCGCCGCTCCGGGCGCAATGCCGGGTGGCGACACCTCTACAATGAGCGCGTCATGTCCATGCCGGACAAGTGGGAATACCCCTGGTACGCTTCCTGGGACCTGGCTTTCCACTGCCTGCCGCTCGCCCTGCTCGATAGCACCTTCGCGAAAAGCCAGATCGATCTGCTCCTGCGCGAGTGGTACATGCATCCCAACGGCCAGCTCCCAGCCTTCGAATGGTCGTTCGACGATGCCAACCCGCCGGTCATCGCCTGGGCAGCATGGCGGGTCTACCAGATCGACCAGGGGCAGACCGGCCATGCGGACCGCATGTTCCTGGAAAGCGTCTTCCACAAACTGCTGCTCAACTTTACATGGTGGGTCAATCGCAAGGACTCGGAGGGCAAGAACGTCTTCCAGGGCGGGTTTCTGGGCCTGGACAACATAGGAGTCTTCGACCGCAGCGCGCCACTTCTCAACGGGAGCCACCTGGAGCAGAGCGACAGCACGAGCTGGATGGGCATGTTTTGCCTGAACATGTTGACGATCGCGCTCGAGCTGGCCCGCAGCAACCCCGTGTACGAGGATATCGCCCTCAAGTTCTTCGAGCACTTCCTGGCGATCGCCGTCGCGATGAACAATATAGCAGGTGAGGGCATCGCTCTATGGGACGAGCAGGACGAATTTTTCTACGACGTGCTCAACCGGCCGGATGGAGGGCCCCTGCCGCTGAAAATTCGCTCGCTCGTCGGGTTAATCCCGCTGTGCGCGGTGGCCATCCTTGAGCCGGAGGTGTTCCAGGCGCTGCCACGCTTCAGCGCTCACGTGAACTGGTTTCTGACCCACCGGCCGGAGTTGACGAATCTGGTCTCAGATGGGCGCCAGCCTGGCTCCGGCGAGCGCCTCCTGCTGGCCCTGGTCGGCGGGCAGCGCATGCAGCGTCTGCTCAGGAGAATGCTCGCTCCAGATGAATTCTTGAGCGACTACGGCATCCGCTCGCTCAGCAAATACCACGCCGAGCATCCCTACGTGCTCAGCCTCGATGGAATCGCCCACACGGTCGCCTACGAACCGGCGGAGGCGCGCACGGGGCTCTTCGGCGGCAACTCCAACTGGCGCGGCCCGGTCTGGTTTCCCATTAACTACCTGCTGATCGAGGCACTCCGGGAGTTTCACCGCTACTTCGGAGACGAGTGGACGGTCGAGTGCCCGACGGCATCGGGCCAGTACCTGACCCTGTGGCAGGCGGCCGATGAGCTCTCGCGCCGCCTGATCAGTCTGTTTCTGCGTGATGCGGCGGGCCGGCGCCCATGTGACGGCCAGGGCGACCGGCCAGGCCGGGACGAGTACCTTCTCTTCCACGAATACTTCGATGGCGAGAGCGGCGCCGGTCTAGGCGCGAGTCACCAGACCGGCTGGACCAGCCTCGTAGCGATGCTCATCCAGCAACAGGGAGGAGCTAGCAGGGGAGGGAACGACGAAAGCGTAGCAAGCAGGCCAACGAAGCCACTTCGCCCGGAGATTGTGGAAAGGCGTTGAGGGAGCCATACTTCCGGGCAACAGCCTCGCAAATATAGCTCTTGCATGATAGCCCAAAGTACGATAGTATAAGGCATCCAGATAAGACGATGGCGTATGAGAACTCTTTATAAAGGATGCGACAAGCTATGGATACGGAAAAAGAAAGCTCCTATTTACGGCAGGTGACCTTCTTCGCGGATCTCGCTGACGAGGATGCTGCGCAGCTCATGGCGTCCGCCAAGAGGCGCATGTTCCGCTCGGGCGAAGTGATTTTCCACAGGGATGATCCGGGACAGGTGCTCTACATGCTTAAGGAGGGCAAAGTCAAAATCTGTATCATCAGCCCCGATGGACAGGAAATCTCGCTGGCGGTGCTTGGTAGGGGAGAATATTTCGGCGAATTTTCTTTGCTCGATAGCCTGCCTCGTTCAGCAGATGCCATTGCCCTGGAGAAGGTGGAGTGCTACACCTTGCAGCGCAGTGATTTCCACAACGCCATTATGAAAAACCCCAAGATCGCCATCAAAGTGATGGAATCCCTCACCAGACGGCTGCGCAATACCGACGAGATGGTCGAAGACCTGATCTTCCTGGATGTGTATGGACGCGTCGCCAAGAAGCTGCTGGAACTGGCTGACGCGCATGGAGTGAAAACCGAGCAGGGGGTGCGCATCGACGTGCGGCTCACGCAGCAGGAACTCGCCTCGCTGGTCGGCGCCTCGCGCGAAAGCGTCAACAAGGTTATGGGGTACTTCACCGAGAAGGACTTCATCAGCACGGATAAGCACCGCATCACACTGCACCGCATCGCCGACCTGAAACGACGCATTTACTAAGCGCAAGCGTTCAGAGCCAAAAGGTCGACCGCCCGCACCCTGTCTGGGAGACAGGTAATATGCCTCCTACACTACCTTGTTGACTGCCTGTTGCTATACGTGTTTATTGCAGGTGCCAGGGCAGGCGGCCGGCTTTTTGGCTGTTGTTGTTACTCCTTTTCATCGCTGAACGTCTCATTAGGGAGAGGAAGCATACCGTCTTTTTGTTTATAAGGGGATCTTTTTCTTTGGAAAGAACCGTCGTTCAGCAAGAACAAAAAACCGAGCAACAAACGATAACTGTTACATCGCCCGGCGCTTCGCCCACGTTGAGCGCTGGCGGAAGGGTTCGCGCCCTGCTGCGCGAACTGCGACCGAAACAGTGGACGAAAAACCTGGCGCTCTTCGTCGGTATTGTCTTTGCCCAACAACTATTCTCACCCTCGCTGTTCGAGCGCACATTGCTGGCCTTTATCGCCTTCTGCCTGGCTTCCAGCAGCATTTATCTCTTGAACGACCTGCTCGATCTCGAAAATGACCGCCAGCATCCCACCAAATCGAAACGGCCGCTCGCATCGGGCGCGCTGCCCGTTTCCTGGGCCATCGCGACAATCATCGTCCTGCTAGCGCTCTGCGCCCTCGTGACATCGCTGATCTTTTTCATCCCGATCAAGCCGCAGGCAGACATCTTCGCGCGCTTCGGCGGTGCGAGCCTGGCGTTTGCCGCGACGATCGCGACCTATCTCGTGTTGATGGTACTCTATAGCACACGCCTCAAACACGTCGTCCTGCTGGATGTCTTTATCATCGCGAGCGGATTTGTGCTGCGTATCCTGGCGGGCGTGGTCGTGATCCCCGCAGTCATCTCGCCCTGGCTCTATCTCGTCACAATCCTGCTCTCGCTCTTCCTGGCTTTGAACAAGCGCCGCAATGAGATGATCCTGCTGGAACAGCGTGCCAGCGCGCACCGTCAGATCCTGAAAGAGTACAGCCTGCCCCTACTCGACCAGATGATCACGATTGTCACAGCCGCGACGCTCATGGCGTATAGCCTCTACACCTTTCAGGGGCCAACAGGCGACCATCATCTGATGATCACTATCCCGCTGGTGTTGTATGGAATGTTCCGCTATCTCTACCTGGTACACATGCGCATGGAAGGCGGCAGCCCCGAAGAGATTCTCTTGCGCGACCGGCATATGCTGGTAACGGTGGTGTTGTGCATTGTGCTGGTCATTGTCGTTCTCTATCTATTACCGCAGTAAGGGAAGGTAGGCAGTGCAAAAGAAGTTACGGACAGGCATACTGCTATCATTAGCGCTCGCCATCATCGTGATGACCGCCGTCGCCCTGTATGGCGATCTCCCCAGGATGGTTGCGGCGCTGGCGCATTTCAGGTGGATTCTGTTGCCGGTCATCCTGGGTTTAACGCTCTATAACTACGCCTGGCGTTTCGTTAAATGGCAATATTACCTGAAGCGGCTCAAGATAGATCTCGCCTGGCGTCCCAGCCTGCTGATCTTCCTTTCGGGCCTCTCGATGGCCATCACACCCGGGAAGGTCGGAGAACTGCTCAAATCGTACCTGCTGAAACGCTCGACGGGCGAGCCGATTAGCCGGACATCGCCGATCATCATGTCGGAGCGCCTGACCGACGGCATCGCTATGATCGTGCTGGCGGGATTCGGGCTGGTGCTTTATCGTTTCGGCATGGAGTTTCTGCTGGCAGTTCTCGCCTGCGTACTGGTCGGCATCGCCGTCATACAGAACCGGCGTCTCTCCCTGGCCCTGCTGGGTCTTGGTGAGCGGCTGCCTATTATATCGCGCTTCGCGCACTTGATACGAGCGTTTTACGAAAGCGCCTACATCCTGCTGCAATGGCGGCCATTCCTGCTGGCCATCGTCATCGGAGTCGTTTCCTGGACAGGAGAATGCGCCGCCTTATATTGCGTATTCGGAGGACTGGGACTGGGATTCGGGCTGGATGTCTTCATCAAGTCCATGTTTATCCTGGCCGTCTCCTCATTGATCGGTTCGCTTTCCGGGCTGCCTGGGGGTCTCGGAACAGCCGACGGCAGTATGTTAGGGCTGACTCGTCTACTTGTGACGCCATCGGCCACCCTCGGCAGCGCGGCAGTGCTGCTCATTCGCCTGAGCACCCTCTGGTTCGGCCTGGCGATTGGCGCGATTGCCCTGCTTCTTTACCGATCGACCCAACATACCGATATCTTAAATGAGCAGGCAGAACAGGACAGGTCGCCGGACGGTACCAGCCTTGATCACCCGCTCAACCAGGAACCTCGGCCAGCATTACATACTGCGGCCACAACAACAAGCACTGGAGAAAGAAGCGTATGAGGTCGCTCATCATCATTCCCACATACAATGAATACGAGAATTTAGGTCCGTTGCAAGAGCAGATATTTTCCTTCGCGCCCGATACCGACCTGCTCATCGTTGACGACAACTCCCCCGACGGTACTGGCAAACTTGCCGATGAGCTGGCAGCGACGAGTCCACAAATTCACGTTAAGCATCGCGAGGGTAAGCTCGGCCTTGGTACAGCCTACATCGCGGGATTTCAATTCGCTGTCGAGCATGGCTATGATGTGGCTTTTGAGATGGATGCCGATTTTTCGCACGACCCACGCTATCTCCCAGCATTTCTGGAAGCAATCAAGCAGGCCGATCTTGTAATCGGGTCGCGCTATGTTGAAGGCGGAGGTACGCCCAACTGGTCACTATTCAGGCGTTTTATCAGCGGCGGCGGCAATACCTTCGCGCGTTTCATGCTGCGCCTCCCCATTCACGACTGCACCGCCGGATACCGTTGCTATCGCCGGGAGGTCTTAGAGAGCATCGACCTGAATAGCATCGAATCGCAGGGGTACGCCTTCCAGGTTGAACTGGCTTATCGCGTCTACCAGCACGGCTTCAGGATTGTCGAGACGCCCATCATCTTCCAGGATAGGCGTGTTGGGAAATCCAAGATGTCGCGCAAAATCTTCATCGAAGGGTTCACCTGGGTGGCGCGCGCGCGCTTCAGCAAGCTGGGAAAGGCTTCCGTCGCTCCTACTTCTTTTTCTTCGAGCGGCGCGGAGGTTCCCAGCGATCGTCATCCTTACCCATCGATGGATTCAGCCCATAGCGAGCTCGCGCGGACTGACGATGGCGAACAAGCCGCTGCTGAAAAGCCGGGGGAGCGTTCAACTGTGAGGTAAGCTGGCCAGTTGAGCGCGCCATTCCTCCCTCTTTTGTCACGGAGGACCGGACTTCGAGATCATCGCTAAACATCTCCACCTCGTGTCCTTCCTCGCGCGCCTGGGCCGCCAGCCGCGCAATGACCTGGTCGGCCTTTTCCCCACCTCGCGAGTAGATGATGCGCACCCGCCGCTCGTGCGTCACCTGCTCCACAGCAGACGCACCATCGAAGACCACGGTAACACGGTGCGGCGTATGGCGATAGCGCTGCGCCAGTTGCGCGAGCAGGACATCGCGAGCGGCCTCCATACTCTTTTTTTCCAACGCCTGGAAGGAAGCATTGCGCCTTATCACGTTATAGCCATCGACCAGAATGTCGCGTCCCATATCGCGCCTCCCCTCGCCCTATCAAAGATTCTTCAACCTATGCATAGAAGATAGGCGAACTTTTCAGCAATGTCAATATGATTACGCTGGGGGTCTACCTGGTCGCCACCATATTGACTGCGTTTTCCTTCAACCTGATCTGGTTTGTTGCCTGTCGCTTCCTGACGGGCACCGGTATCGGTGGTGAGTATGCTGCGATTAACTCTGCCATTGATGAGCTCATCCCGGCACGCGCGCGTGGTTGGACGGACCTGGCGATCAATGGCACGTGGTGGGTAGGCACAGCAGTTGGCGCGGCTTTGACCGTCGTTCTGCTCAACCCAAACTTGCTGCCCATTAACGTAGGCTGGCGACTTTGCTTTGGCCTGGGCGCAATTCTTGGGCTGGCGATCTTGCTTGTGCGCCGTTACGTCCCGGAGAGTCCGCGCTGGCTGATGATGCATGGGCGCTTCGACGAGGCAGACCAGGTCGTCACCATGATCGAGACCGAGGTGATGAAAGAAGATAAAATCACCTCATTGCCTGAGCCGCAAGGATCAATTCTGATCCGGCCGCAGGGCACGGTAAGCTTCCTTCAGATCGCTAAAACTATGTTTAAAGACTATCCCACGCGCTCGCTGCTGGGGTTCTCGCTCATGGTCGGCCAGGCTTTCCTCTACAACGCGATCTTCTTCACTTATAGCCTGGTCCTCACTACCTTCTACCACATTCCAGCCAGCACCACAGGCTTGTACCTGATCCCGTTCGCCATCGGCAACATCCTGGGGCCACTGACGATTGGGCGTTTGTTTGATACAATCGGCCGGCGCAAGATGATCAGTTTCACGTATATCATCTCGGGTGTTCTGCTCACGATCACAGGCTGGCTGTTCATGCAGGGTGTGCTGAACGCAGTGACGCAGACCGTCTGCTGGTCGATCATCTTCTTCTTCGCCTCCGCAGGCGCGAGTGCGGCCTACCTGACCGTCAGCGAGGTGTTTCCACTGGAGACACGCGCCCTGGCTATCGCTTTCTTCTATGCGATAGGCACCGGTGCCGGTGGAGCGCTGGCACCACTTGTGTTTGGCGCGCTTATCCAGTCCGGGAAGCCACTGAATGTCTTCTATGGTGATCTGTTCGGTGCCTTGTTGATGGCAGCCGCAGGCGTCATCGAGATCTTCTTTGGCGTCAATGCAGAACGCAAATCACTGGAGAGTATTGCCCGGCCACTCTCATTTGTGGAGGAAGAAGAGGTAGAGGCGGCATCGGCATCGGCATAGTTTGCTAGAGACGAGACCAGTTGACGCAGGTCAGCTGGTCTTGTTCATACAACAGCACGCTATCCCCCTGATGTTGCTAATCTAAGGAGCCGATATATGTTTAAGCGAATCGTTGTTCCCCTCGATGGTTCCGGAAGAGCGGAGCGGGCTCTGCCAATCGCGGCGCGCCTGCCGCTGCTTATCGTTCGACCAGACGATTAGGACGGGATTGCCTTTCCTTTCCGGCCAATACTCGCACGCTACAATATTCACCTCACACTTGAGTGTTTTGTGAAAAGCCAGTTGTCAGCGCTGGCAACTGGCTTTCACTTTAACCTGGACACTGATCGCTTACCATTTTCTACAGTTTCGCGCGTCATAAAGATAGCCAGCGCTCATGCCGCCGGTACGAAACAGGGCGTAAGCTAATCCACGCGGAAATGCGGTCTGCCAGGCATTTTACCTGATCCGTGCTCCATTTTAGGAATAAGTAATTACGTCCGTATGTTTACGAAGAAAAAAGAGAAGCAACTCATGCATGTACAATTCGTATTAGAGATAGTTTATCAGCCATCTTTCAATTATGAGGACAGACGGCGTAGCTACCAGAGAGGAAATACAGTATGTCGAATAGACCGGCTATTCTAGCTGAAGGTCTCAAAAAAAGTTATGGAAAGACGCAGGCCCTGGTGGGACTCGACCTGGCCGCGGAGGAAGGCAGCGTGCTTGGCTTGCTCGGTCCCAATGGGGCGGGCAAGACGACGGCCGTGCGCATTCTGACGACGCTGCTGCAGCCCGATGCCGGGCGAGCCGAGGTCATGGGGCTTGATGTCGTCAAAGACGCCAATGCACTGCGCGCACGTATTGGTCTTGCGGGCCAGTACGCGGCGGTTGATGAATACCTGACGGGCTACGAAAACCTGAAGATGTTCGGGCGGCTCTATCATCTATCGGGCAGGCTTGCGAAGCAGCGGGCGGATGAACTGCTCGAACGCTTCGACCTGGTCGATGCCGCAGGTCGCATTGTTAAGACTTACTCAGGAGGGATGCGCAGGCGTCTCGATCTCGCGGCCAGTTTGATTGTGTCGCCGCCCGTTCTCTTCCTGGACGAGCCGACGACCGGTCTTGACCCGCGAGGTCGCCTTGCTATGTGGGAGATCATCAGCGGCCTTGTCTCGGATGGGACAACGGTGTTACTCACCACCCAATACCTGGAAGAGGCTGACCAGCTCGCTCACCAGATCGCGGTCGTCGATCACGGGCGTATCATCGCGCGAGGAACCTCCGACGAATTGAAAGCTCAGATTGGCGGAGAGCGCATTGAAGTCACAGTCGCCCAGGGAGGCGACATGGCCGCCGCTGCGCGGGCCCTGCGTCCTTATAGCTCGGGTGAGATTCAAATAGAAGAGATGCGCAGCCATCTGCTCGTGCCGGTAACGCACGGGGCGCAAATCCTCACGGCGGTCGTGCGCGACCTGGACGCCGCGCAGGTGCCCCTGGACGACCTGGCGCTGCGCAAACCAACCCTGGATGATGTCTTCCTCACGCTGACCGGGCGAGCCGCCAGCGAGGAGGATCAGCCTGAGGAGAAGGCTGAAACGCGCGATATGGTAAGGAGTTCTTGATGAGCAGTATCAATATTCGCACGACCGGGTCGTTGAAGCCGGAGAAACGCATCCGGTTATACTGGACATTCGCCGACGCGCTGGTCCTGGCGAAGCGCCACCTGGTTCAAATACCACGCATCCCGGAGGAACTGATCTTCGCGACGATCCAGCCGATCATGTTCGTGCTGCTCTTCCGCTACGTGTTCGGTGGGGCAATCGCTGTGCCCGGCAGTAGCTATGTCAACTTCCTGATGCCCGGCATCTTCGCGCAGACGGTGATCTTCGGGGCAACGTCGACGGGTATCGGACTCGCCAACGATCTGCAGAAAGGACTGGTCGATCGTTTCCGCTCACTGCCGATGTCGAGATCAGCCGTACTGACCGGCCGTACCATCTCAGACCTGGTGCGCAACACCTTCGTGGTAATCGTGATGTGGTCGGTGGGCCTGCTGGTGGGCTTTCGACCACAAGGCAATGTGCTCGCATGGTTCGCCGGCGCGGGTATCCTGATCCTGACCAGCTTCGCCTTTTCGTGGATCTCCGCGACGATCGGGCTGGTGGTGAGAAGCGTCGAGGCGGCGCAATCGGCCGGCTTCATCTGGCTCTTCCCACTGACCTTTGCCAGCAGTGCCTTCGTGCCAACCAGCAGCATGCCCTCCTGGCTGCGCGTCTTCGCAGAAAACCAGCCCGTTTCGCTGATCGTCACCGCGGTGCGCGGGCTATTGCTCGATCAGCCCGATGCCGCCACCATCCTGAAAGCGCTGATCTGGTGCGTCGCTATCCTGGTGGTGTTCATCCCGATAGCCGTGTGGGCCTACGGCCGCCGGACAGCCCGCTGAAACAGTGAAACCGGGCCGCATGAAAAACTAGAGGCGCAAAAAGCTTGACATGAGGGCGGATGTCTGGTATCATCCTACTCGCAACCCGCTATCACTGTGGGTTGCGAGTACCAGGAGCCGTGGTGTAGTGGCCTAACATGTCTGCCTGTCACGCAGAAGATCGCGGGTTCGAATC
>CAVYFA010000009.1:0-723688 GCA_963767715.1 uncultured Chloroflexia bacterium | reverse complement strand
GCCCGTCTGGGGCGCCAGCAGCAGACCGGCTGCACACCTAATGCAAAGCCAACAAGTAAGCCAATGAGGAACTTCATATCTCTCCTTCTCCTTTCAAATACTATGCCCACTACGCTCCAGTAACGTCGCTACTATAACTATTGTACGCCGCCTACTGGATGCAGCCAGCAGTGTGCTTGAGTACACTCTACAATACGTTTGAACACCTTTCAAGGTTGCTTACCTGGAAAACGACGATGCCAAAAAAATTGACCAGAACGCTTTCCGGCCAATACTGGAAGAAAAAAGCCTGCTTGCGGCCCACCAGTTCCGCTAATTATGCTAGCCTACAGGCTCGTTGACCACCTGCTCGACCATAGTCAGCAATTGTGGAAGCTCAAAGGGCTTCTGAATAAGATAGACCCTTTGATAATATTCGGGGTCGCTGGAGACCAGTCGGTTGACCTCTTCGGCCTCGATTACCGCGGCCGTGTAAACAATCACGGGGATTTCAGCCGTGATCGGATCCCCCTTCAGTTGACTCAAAATATCTTTACCTGAGATATCTCCCAGCTTCAGGTCAAGAATCAGCAAATCGGGCAGCCTGGCTTTCGTCGTAGCGTAAGCGTCTTTCCCGTTCTGCAAAATCGAGACCTGGTACTGCTCATCCTCCAGAATGCGCCGCATCAGGTGCAATAACTCGCTTTTATCGTCAACAATCAGTATTTGCTTGCTCACAAATGCCCGGCTTTCCTTCCGATTCAGGAATATTTTATGGTAGTGTATCATGTACGTTGAGAACTAGCAAGATCAAAATCCCGTCCATTGCGTCAAGCTCTTGACTCTAATGATATACTACGCTCGTAAACGTGACCGCGTAGCTCAGTAGGTAGAGCACGCGCCTTTTAAAGTGCGCCTATGTGTTTCTCGTATCCCTGCTGGAAGAGTCCAGCACCACTGGAACGAATGTGGTTAAAGCGCGGCCTTACCCGATCCTGAAAAGGTCAGGGGACAATAGCATGGTCGTTAAAAGTCCGGCTTTTAACGAGCCGGGCAGCTAGGCCAGATAGGGTCAAAGCTAGATTGCTTGAACTTTAGTCGCGGAGCGAGGGTTAACGGTGATTAAGAGGGCCGTTAAACGTTCCCCCTCTCACCATTAAGCGGCGAACGAAGGACCTACGTCTGGACCGGGGTATGAGGAGAACTTAGGGATCACCTACACATCGTAAGATGCATGGTGACGGAGCGCCCATAGTACTCAAACGATCAGGGTAATGCCTGGTACACGGGGAAGGGGCGCAGGTGAGTGAAATCGGTGATTGTAAACAGTCACAGAGAGTAGCCGCTGGAGAGCCGGATGCGGTGAAAGTCGCACGTCCGGTTCGGGAAGGAAGAGTCAATCTCCTTCACGCGTGTGGTCGTGGGTTCGAGTCCCACCGCGGTCACTTCCTATAGCTCATAATCTCGTGCCCATCTGACATTTTTACTCTGCCATTATATTCTGCCTGTTCAACTTTTACCCGGGCTAAGACAGTCACTTATGCCTGCTTCTCATCGTATACTTAAGTGGATACTTTTCAGGGCACTAGCTTCGTTTGTATTTCCTCTATAGAGTGAAGGAGACATCATGCAAGATACAGGGGATTCGATGATCCAGGTGGAGATGCAGGAGTGTATTCAGGACTGCCTGGATTGTCACAGGGTCTGCATGGATACTGCTGAAAGCTACAGGCAGGCGGGAAATGACCAGGCGCAGATGCAACATATAACGATGCTGCTCGACTGCGCGGAAATGTGCTTGACTACAGCGCACTTTATGCAGCACAATTCTCCCCTTTATGGGTACATCTGCCAGGCGTGCGCCCAGGTAAGCACCCACTGTGCGGGAGAATGCGATCTCAAGGGCGACACGGACACCGCGAATGCCTGCCGTAAATGCGCCTGGTCCTGCGGCCAGATGGCAAAAATCGTACCGTGAAGCGAGCTTCCTACAGGCTTCACCACTCTTCGAGCGGGATCAACCCCTGCCGCAGGGCAAAGATGGCAGCTTGCGTACGGTCGCGAATACCCAGCTTCTGGAAGATGATCGAGAGATAGTTCTTGACGGTCTTCTCTGAATAGGCGAGCTGTTCAGCGATTTCCTTATTGCTCATGCCGGTCGCGACGCGCCGGATAATCTCGATCTCTTTGTCGGTCAGGGCATGGATGGAGGGACGGCCGGGCGCTGCAGTATCCGACAGGCGGCGGTATTCGCTGACAATTTCGCCGGTAAGCTCCGATGAGATGAAGGTTCCTCCTTCGTACACCTTGCGAATAGCCTGCGCCACTTCCGACAACGAGGCGCTTTTGAGCAGGTAGCCCCTGGCGCCGCCGCGCATGGCCCTCAGGATGTGCTGCTGCTGGCGAAAGACCGTGAGCATAATTACGGCTACCGAGGGAAACTCCTCGACAACCTGGCGTGTCACGGCGATACCATCGGTGGAGGGCATGCTGATATCCATCAACACCACGTCCGGGTGGAGGCTTCGCACCGCTTGCAAGGCCTCCTGGGCATTCATTGCTCCCGCTACCACCTGTATATTCTCTTCGAGTTCGAGCAGGCGGCGCATGCCCTCGCGTACTAAAACATGATCATCTACGAGCAAGAGGCGAATAGTCGCCACGTTTCCTCTGGCGTCCCCGGTGACCTGGTGGCCTTCCTCGATACCTACCTGGGCGCCGGTCAACAGTGGGCCTGCCTGCCCGGGTGTAGTTTGGGTAGTATATGTATCAATAGCAACAGCTCCATGTTGTGTGTGCCGTGCTATTCCTGTTTGATCGCGCTGCACAAATGGCTCCTTCTTCCTGTCCGACCGGTGACAAACCAGCTATTGTTGTGATTTAATGAGACATGTCTCACCGTTTAGTATGAACAACCAGGCAAGCTAATGCATCACTCACCTGGGGGATTTCTTGTATTAATGCTCTCTTCTTTCGAAAGGAGTTAATTTTCAGGTATGCACATGACGATAGACGAATCGCGGGTCTTATCGGCTGTGTACAATGATGTACAGCAGCGTTTTGCTGCATTCAATGATCCCGCACACGGCTGGGAACATATCGAGCGCGTTTATACTCTGGCCATATACCTTGCAGATAAGGAAGGCGCGGACGCCTTCATCGCCGGAATGGCTGCTCTTCTGCATGACCTGGGTCGCGCATCGCAATTGCATGATGTTACGCGGCATCACGCCGATCTTTCGGTAGAGCAGGCTGCTGAAGTACTGGCGCCTTATCAGCTTTCCACTCCGGTACAGGAGGCTATTATGCATGCCATCGCAGCACACAGCTTCAGCCGGGGAATTGAGCCGCTCACGCTAGAGGCACGCGTCGTGCGAGACGCCGACCGCCTCGAAGGCCTGGGAGCCATCGGCATCCTGCGCTGGGCCATCACTGGCACTATCCTGCGTACACCCCAGACGCGCACGTATAACCCACGCGATCCTTTCGGGGAACACCATGAACTCGATGACCGGCGCTACATGCTCGACCACTTTTTCAGTAAATTGCTGAATCTGGTCGATGGGATGTCAACCGCGACCGGCCGCCGACTGGCCGAAGAGCGCACAGCCTTTATGCGCGTCTACCTGGACGAGTTCAGGAGAGAGCTGGCAATCGAGTAGAATCGCTCGATGCCAGTCGTGAATCGTTAAAGCCAGCACGTCAATGTATGGTCGCCCGCCAACTGTTTCCTGGCGATAGGCGTTCGCAGAACAGGGCTGTGTTTAGGCTGCGCCACATCATTTAACCACGCATCATCTTCTATTTCCGCTATCACTTCAGCCACTTCATCCGGCGCAAACGCTCCCGCTTCTTGGGCCGGCGGCGCATTATATCGCAGGCTGGCTCGTATCGCCAGGCGCACATCCATGCGCGTCTGCGGTATCTTATCGGCTAAGTCTTGAGACGAAAGTGATTCCTCAGTAGTAGAATATGCCAGCATACTATCCCTCGATAAGAAACTCGCGGTACTTCATCACTTCCAGTATAGCGACCTGAGCGTAATTTGCGTTTCTCGCCGGAATTTGCTATACTCCACACAGTTTCGTAGCTCATCAAATCGAGAAAGCCGGGATCAGCGATGAAGGATTTGCTTGCCCGTCACATTCATCAACTGCATAGCATCATCCAGCAGCAGGCAAACCAGCCACTTTTGAGGTCTGGTTCGCCTGGCATGTCATTCTTAGCCTTCTCGGTTTTCAGCAGCTAACAGGCGGGCGAATAAGCGAAATACGTCGCCAGACCTCTCAAAGGGGTCTGGCGATTTTTTTATGCACGTGAGCGACGAGGGCGAGCAGGTTTGCGCTCTTACTATGATTTCCTATTCGTTCCAATCATGGGAAAGGACAAAAAGATGGAGATTGGTTTCTTCTTCCGTAGCATGTTGATCGGGCTATCGATCGCCGCGACGATCGGCCCTATGAGCATTCTCTGTATACAACGTACTCTGCAAAAGGGCTACCTCTATGGCCTGGTATCGGGCATGGGCATTGCGACGGCAGATGGCACCTACGGCAGCATTGCAGCCTTTGGCCTGACGATCATTTCGACTTTCCTGATCAACCAGCAGACCTGGATTCGTCTGATTGGAGGCATGTTCCTGGTCTACCTCGGCACCAGGACGCTACTGAGCTCTCCACCGGAACGACCCGCTGACGATCCTGCCGGCCGTGTCAGCACGAAAGCCAGGACAGGTACATTGCTGGGGGCCTACACCTCTACCTATCTGCTCACCCTCACCAACCCGCTGACGATCCTCTCCTTCGCGGCCATTTTCGCCGGCCTGGGCGTCGCCAGCGCGATAGGCACGGGCAGGAGCTATCTGACCGCCACACTGGTAGTGGCCGGCGTGTTTTGCGGCTCCGCCCTGTGGTGGTGCATCCTGACGGGGAGCATCAGCCTGCTGCGCGCCAGGTTCAGTCGCACATGGATGGCATGGTTAAATCGCATTTCTGGTTGCATCATTGCGGCCTTTGGGATTGTCGCGCTGGTAAGCCTGCTTTGATCTGTAAGACTAGTAAAGGCTGTACGTAACCCGTGATGTTACGTACAGCCTTTACTCTACGAAAACGATACTACGCAGTGGCCCTAATCAAGGTAGTCTTTCAGCTTGCGGCTGCGGCTTGGATGGCGCAGCTTGCGCAGAGCCTTCGCTTCGATTTGCCGGATGCGCTCGCGGGTGACGTGGAACTCCTTGCCCACCTCTTCCAGCGTGCGGCTGCGGCCATCGTCCAGGCCGAAGCGCAATTGCAATACTTTGCGCTCGCGGTCGGTCAAGCTGGCCAGCACATCCTCGACCTGCTCCTTGAGCAGTTGATGGCTGGCGGCGTCGGCCGGAGCCAGCGCGGTGTGATCCTCGATGAAGTCACCCAGGTGGCTATCCTCTTCCTCGCCAATCGGCGTCTCCAGGCTTACCGGCTCCTGGCTGACCTTGATGATCTCACGCACCTTCTCCGGACTGATCTCCATCTGCTCGGCGATCTCCTCGGACGTAGGCTCGCGGCCCAGGTCTTGCAGCAATCGGCGGCTGATGCGGATCAGACGGTTGATCGTCTCCACCATGTGGACGGGAATACGGATCGTGCGGGCCTGGTCAGCGATGGCACGAGTAATGGCCTGGCGAATCCACCACGTCGCATACGTGCTGAACTTGTAGCCCTTCGTGTAATCGAACTTCTCGACGGCACGAATAAGGCCGATGTTGCCCTCCTGGATCAGATCCAGCAGGCTCATGCCCCGGCCAATATACTTCTTGGCAACGCTCACCACCAGGCGCAGATTGGCCTCGGTCAGGCAGCGCTGCGCCTCCTCGCCGTCTTCGATAATGCGGTAGTCGCGCATCAGCGCGGATTTGCGCTGCTCGTTTCTCCCGCGCTCCATGCGGCGCGCCAGGCGCACCTCTTCTTCAGCGGTGAGCAGGGGAACGCGTCCGATCTCGCGCAGGTACATGCGCACCGGGTCGTCCAGCGTGCTCTCCAGGTCGGCCATCACAATGCCAAGGCCATCATGCAGGTCATCCCACTTCTCTTGAGCCATCACCTCCGCATCGACCTCATCCTCCGGCCCCGGCTCCCAATCAACGGGTGGCTCCTTGCTCGGATCCAGGGTATCCATAGGTTCATCGTCCTGTAACTTGAACAGGTCAAACGACTCAGTCGTATCGACAGGAGTTACGAAGTTGCCTCCCGTTGCGGCATGAGTATGACCCCTGAGTGTCTCCATATCAAACTCTGCATTTCCACCCAGCAAGGCATCATCAAATGGACCCACTACTAACAGTTCACCATGCAATGGTTCGGTGTCTACTAACTTAAGCACTTCTTCATTCACCATTTTGGCATCCCCCTTCAGCAAACAGGTTCACGGATAAACGAACAATGATAGCTCCTGTTTTCTGACTCTGGTCTCCTACGATTTTTTCCTGCTCGGCCCCGGCGCGGATTCCCGGTTTCGCTCAGAACTATACAAACATACGACATACGATCATAAAAATGATAGCTCGAATCTCTTCTCTTCCACATATTCCCTCGCCTGCTCACTCCTATCCCTGCAAATGCGTTGCGGAATCGATTGTTCGCAATTGCTGATGCACAACCACCAGTTCCTGCCGGTACTGCCGCTCCGCCTCGGCATCCCCAGCCTCACCTGCCTCTTTCATCAGGTACTGCAATTCCGTATTCCGTTGTTTCAGGCGCACTCGCTTGAGCCGCGTCGCACACTGGACTGCTGCTTTAACCAGTCCTGCTCCCTCTAATGGAGACCGCGACTCAACGCTCTTCCGCGCTCGCTCGAGCGATGCCAGCAGCACAGAAGGCACAGCCTGCTCTAAGGATTGAAATAAAGGGGAGGCACCACGTTGATTCACCGAGTTGAAAAAGCGGTACAACTCTCGCGTGTCTGTCCCAGCAAAGTCACCATCGGTTATTATAGCACAAACTTCGGAACTTAGCTCAGGATTCGCCAAGAGTAGCCCAATTAGGTAGTCCTCCCATTGTATCCTATTCCTGGCATACCTGTCAAGTCCATTTGTTCCAACCCCAAACCCATCTTGCCGGTTCGCCTGGTCCAGGCCTTCTGTGCCCTCCGCCACTTCGCCCGGCTGCGGCCCATTGCCGGCATCGCGCCGGTTTTCGCGGCCATTCGCCTGGCTGTCGGGCAGCACCTGCACAGAGCTCGATGGTTCCTCTGCACGCCGCATATACGTTCCGCGTTGCCCCCCTCGCTCAGAAAACGCGGCTGTTACTCCCGGCGTTCTCTGCCCGCGCAGCATACGCTGTAGCTCCTCGTTCAGGCTGCGTTCATCGATGTTAATCATGGCCGACAGCTTCTGAATGTAAGCATCACGTCTGATGCGGTCAGAGATTGCTCCTATCACAGGTAATAGACGTTTGGCCGCCTCCGATTTCCCGGATGGCTGTTTGAGATCGAGACCCGCGGTCCTCGCGACAAAGTAATAATCGATCAGGGGCAGTGGATGTGTCACCGCACGAGACCAGGCCGCAAAATCGCGGCGAATAAATTCATCCGGGTCTTCACCTGCAGGCAGTTGCAGCACATTGATCTCCGCGTCGACCTGCTCTTCCAGGCGAATCATGCCGCGCGGTTCGCTTCGCCTTTTGCCGCTGATTGGAGCACGGAAGCGTTCTGGAGCCACCGGCACGGGTACAATCGTGCGATCAAATGACTTTAGAACCTCTTCGATCCCGCGTTCGGTGGCAGCCTCTCCGGCTGTGTCCGGGTCTAACGCCAGCGTTACCTGTTTCGTCAGCTTCTTAATTTGTGCAATGTGCTTTTCAGTGATAGCGCTGCCAATGCACGCTACCGTCTGTTTCGTCCCGTACTGGTGAGCAATTACCGCATCCACATAGCCTTCTACAATGATGACCTGCTTCGCCAGCTTGATCGCATCCCTCGCCTGATCCAGGGCATACAGCACGTTGTTCTTCTCGAACAGCAGCGTCTGCGGCGAGTTCAAGTACTTCGGCTGCCCATCTCCCATCGCCCGCCCACCAAAGCCGATCACCTGTCCACGCATATCACGGATAGGAAAGATGATACGGTTGCGAAAGTAATCGTACACGCCTCGCGATGCGCGCACATCCTTCTCATCGCCCCTGCCAGCGACGTTCTCCCCATCTCCGGCGCCTTCACCACCTGATAAGAACGTTGCGGCTCTGCCACTTTCGCGCTCCCTCGCCAATCCCCCGCTGACCAGCTCGCGTTCGCTGTAGCCGCGTCCGAGCAGGTAACGGCTCAAGCCATCCCAGCTATCGGGCGCGTAACCCAGACTGAACGTTACTACCGACTCCGGTGAGATGCCTCGCTCCTTCAGATAAGCCCGCGCGTCTGTTGCCTCCCTGGACCGGAGCAGCGCCTGGTGAAACCAGAGCAGCGCATCCTCGTTGAGCCTGAGCAGCCGCTCTTTCGCAGCGCGAAACTCACGTTCCTCCTCCGGGCTGCGACTGCTGTGCTGCTCCTCTATCGAGACCCCGGCTTTTTCGGCCAGATATTGCAGCGCTTCGCGGAAATCCAGGCCTTGCTGCTTCTCGACGAAGGTGAAGACATCACCGCCTTCATGGCACCCAAAACACTGCCATGTCTGCGATTCAGGAAACACATGAAAGGAGGGAGTGCGCTCGTTATGGAACGGACACAGGCCCTTGTACGATTTCCCCGACTTTTGTAAAACTACGACCAGGCCAATCTCTTCGACCACGTCGATCCTGGATTTAATCGTCTCAATCTGCGATGTCATAGGCCAATCCACGTGGGTCGCTAGAGCTTGGTACTCCTTGCGCATTTGCTGATACGCGGCTAGACTGCGAAGCAGCGTTGCAAATGCGTCTTTCAAGAAGCCTGGATGTCTCTCTCACAACAAATATAACGAGCAATGTTTGAGAAAGTTGCGTCATTATACATTATTATGCAAAGTTGCTAAAATGATGAGCCGAATGTCCTATTCTCCTGCTTTTCGGATCGGCTGCGCTCAGCTTTTCCACTTATCCACGGCCCCTAATATACTAGATTCTTTATTTCATAACATAATAAAAAAGTCGTAGCAGTAGTAGGGGTTGTGGATAGGTGGATAATCATCTGTAGCGCTCATGATAACACCGAGCCTGCTCACTTTATTCCCCCTTCCCAGGCCGATTTACGCACAGTGGATAAGTTATCCACGTCCAATAAGCCGGTGTATAATTTGGCAAGTAGTCGGGATGGTTAGTGGATAAGAAAATCGTTTATGGGGATAGGTTTCTGTCCGCTTTGAGCGAGCTATGCATATTGGGAAAACTTATCCCCAGAGAAGCGTTTGTATTTTATCTGCTATCCCCAGGGATGGTAATGTGTGGAAAAGTTTTACACATGTTTTGTGGATAACTGTCACTCGTATGTGGGTTTGAATTGTACTATCGACCAATCAGTTTTCAATAGGACTTTCTCCATTGGAGTATACTTTTTAGGAGCGGATAGCGGATAAAAATGAAAATAGCGTAGCAAGGAAAAAAAGCACTTTTGCACATTCGAGGAAGGTTGTCCACAATATTGCCCGATTTATCCACGATTCTCGACTCGACAGACCTTTTTCGCGTCTCCAGGTTCCCGAAAACATTTACATTGCTCGATTGACTATCTTCGGTATATTAAATGAATCGTTCCTGTGGAAAAACCTTGCTAAATATGGCTTTGTGCATAAAGTAGAAAACTTATCCACCACCACTGTTAATAAGTGGGCGCACCTGATGATGCTATGTGGACAGTATGGAAAACTTATCCACTATGAATGTGGAAATCTCGGCAAAAGGCTGAGACAATCGAGAACATAGACCTGGATGAGTTGTCCACATCTTCTGTGGATAACATAGTGGACAAATGTGCAGAAGTGGAAGCTTCAGGCCGGCAGCATTCGATCTGAGTAACGTACGCCCAGTTGCGCCAGGAGCTTGTAGACGCGCAGCAATTCGCCGACGCTCCGCGCGGAGGCCATCTGTGAGTGGGGCGTTTGCGGCTCATCGCCGGCGTACACGCTGGCCGGCATGCCGAGTATGCCAGGACCAGACTGAGTTCGATAAGGCTCGAGGAGTTCGACGCCTTTGAGCCAGGCGGCGTTCTTACGTGCCAGTTCATCCCTGTATATCTCAGATTTATCGTGCGGCTCGTGCCCTTCTCCCATGTCTTCTACCCGCAAAAGCGCGTCAACATAGCATCCTACAAGCCATGGCCATGCGCCTCCGTTATACATGCCGCAAGCGTAATTATGCCTTTCAATGCGCCCGTTGTAGCTCCCCGATTTATCGTGGGACTCGCCAGGGGGTGCCAAAGAACGTAGACCGTAGGGAGTAAGTAGACGCTCGGTGACGATATTCAGCACGGGCCGCCAGTAGGGAACATCTAGCACCGCATGCCGCAGCGACAAGGAGAAGAGCTGGTTAGGGCGCAGGCCGGCATCGTTGCCCTGCGGGCCATCGATCACATCGTACAGGTAGCCGCCTTCGCTGTACCAGAAACGCTCGTTAAAACTGGCCTTGCACTTTCCCCGTAGCTCTTCGTAAGTGTCGGCAATGCGCGCGCTTCTGCCGCGCTGATGCAGGCGCTCTGCCCATTCCTGCATCAGCGATAGCGCGTTATACCACAGGGCGTTCACTTCGACAGGCTTGCCAGAACGGGGGGTCAGTGGCTCGTCGCCTTTTTCCCCAATATAGGCATTCATCCATGTAAGGGCCTTGCCGGCATGCTGGGCTAGCAGCAATCCATCCTGCATATCGACGCGAATGCCATTGCGCGTCCCGTGGATCAGGCTTGCTATGCTGCTGTCAAGGTGATGGTAAAGGTCGTCCAGAATGCTTTCGTCATCGGTGGCGAGCAGGTAAGCATCCAGCGCATAGAAATACCAGAGCGTTGTATCGATGCTGCTGTAGTCTTTATCGCACAGAGGTTGCTCAGCCGTGGGCAATCGCTCTGGCAGCAGCCCTTCTTTGAAGTAATGGCTGAGCGTTATCAGCATGCGCCGGGCTTCGCTAAAGCGACGCATCGTGAGGGTCAGGCCGGGGAGCGCGATCAGTATATCGCGTGTCTGCTCTCTCAAATCATAAAAGCCGGATAGGATCGTCGGAATCGTCTCCGTATTCGAGAAGATCATGGATGGTCGGTCACCAGCTTCATCGAACGGAAGCGTGCGCTGAACCAGGAAGCGATTGCCTGCCTGTAAAAGCGTCCGCAGGAACTCTTCCGCCGAAAGCGACCCCGGCTGTTCTTCGCAGGGAAGTACCGGGTGCATATGCGTTGTAGCCCCGCCTTCGCCAAAATAGCGCTGCTCCTGCGAGAAGTCGCGCTGGAACTCTACCGCTTCGGCATAAGCCCGTTTCAATCGCCTCGCATTGAAGGATTGCCAGGACAACTCCTCGGCGGTCACGATGATCGTCAGTTCAACATCATCCCCCGGCCACAATTTGGTGCGAAACACTCCCGGCAAGTATAGGTCATCAGTTGCTGGTTGCCCTGAATGCCCGGCGGCCTGATCCTGTCGGTGCAAAAAATTCCAGTACCACACGCCCGTTGGCAGAAACGTGGTCTGACTATCGGGATGCCCTACCGCGAAGATATGGTAAGGACGCGCCCCTTCGCGAGCGCGGATCGTGCATCCTGCGATACTCTGTGAGGGCTCCCCGGAATTGGCGTCTTGTTCAATAGACTGCGGCTCAACCTCGAATTGCCAGTCAAGCTTGCCATGCAGCGGCTCGTCGATTGAGCGATAGGAGACGAGGGGCAGCAGCGTCAACGATAACACGCGCTGGGAAGCATGGGCGTCTTCGAGAAAGCGCGAAGAACGGGCCGGGGGGTCTGATGACTCCCGTCGTTGTTCCTGCTGATTATGCCAGTCATTCTGCTGAGGTGAGGCTGTTCGCACGACGCGATAGTGAATGTACGTCGTATTCAGTCCGCGCGGCATCCAGATGCGCTTCTCCAACACAATGCCATCGATCCCGCCCAGGTGGTAGATAAAGACCGGAAAACCCTCTTCCAGGTGAAAGCTTTCCAGGTGAACAAACCCGGCAGGGTTCAACGAGCCATCTTTATATTCGTTCGTGCCGAGATAGTAGGTGCGCTGATCAAAAACGATCTCCTCGTCCAGCTTTGCCAGCAGCAGTTGCGGCGCATTTCCCCCATTTAGCGATGCTACAAGCCAGCCGTGTTGCACGCGTGTCAGCGTTCCGGCGATTGTTCCTGCTGCGTATCCGCCCCGGCCGTTTGTAATAAGCCACTCGCGTGAGATGGTTTCATTTAAATCGCAGCAGATGCTTCTATCAAAAGTAATGGGCATGCGCTACCCTCCGGCCCTCAAAAGGTCGTGCAAAAGCGAGCAGTATTTCGGCTCTCTACTGTGTCGGTTCTTTATATGTAGTCCTTCACTCCCACCTACCTAGTGTATCATAAATACTCTCGATATTGTCTCATTTGCCAGCATTTTTGTTACACAACCTCAAACTTGTGAGATAAAATTCTCCCCCATTTAGCTGCCTTTGTGATACATTTGCAGAGACGCAACGTAATACAAGCGAGTACAGGCAAAGAAGTACAAGCAATTTACTTATGCCTGTATAATAGACTGTGTTACAGTTTATCAAATCTAGAAACTTGTTATCTGTAGAAGGGAGAGCATCATGCAAAATCATCTCCAGCAAAAGGGAAGGCAGCAAGTTCCACTCGCTGCAATGGTCGCTTGCGTCTGCATCGCACTCGTTATGTTGCTAGCTGCGTGTGGAAGCAATACAGGTGGTTCGGGAGGGACTACCCCTGGCCCAACGACGAATGCACAAACGCCAACCGTTACTCCTCCCAACGATTTGCTGACCCCGGGGACACTGACTGTAGGAAGTGATACAACATATCCGCCACAGGAATATATCGATACGACTACCCACCAGGCAGCCGGTTTCGATATCGATCTGATCAAGGCTGTCGCGGCTCGTATGGGTCTGAAAACGGATGTGGTGACAACAAGCTTCGATACCATCATCAATAGCCTGGTGGCCAAGCGCTTTGATGTCGTCATGTCCGCGGTAAGCGTCACACCTGAACGTGAAAAGAAAGTCGATTTTGTGCCCTATTTCAACGCCGGTGAATCACTGCTGGTGCAAATCGGCAACCCCAAGCACATTACAAAGCCATCCGATCTGTGTGGGCAACCCGCCGGCGTGCAGAATGGGACCATCGAGCAATCTGATTTGCAGACCGCCAGCACCAACTGCACAAAGGCAGGTAAACCTGCTATAATGATTACTGCTCTGACCAATCAGACGGATGTTATCCAGTTGCTGGCGACTAATCGCGTTGTCGCAACCTACCAGGACTCACCTGTTACCGATTACTATATCAAACTGCATCCGGGTCAGTTCGCCGTGGGTGGCTCCGTGATCGGCGCGGGTCCAGAAGGGATTGTTATTCGTAAAGGCGATACCTCTATGCTCACGGCCGTTCAAACGGCCTTTAATCAGTTGAAGGCTGATGGCACCTACCATAAGTTGATTCTCAACTGGGGTCTGACCGACGAGGAGATCACTTCCGTCATCGACCGCCGCACAAATATCGTCTGACGGACGTTCTGTAGGGGCCGATTTATCGCGCCCATCGCCGATTTATCGGCCCTCGGTGGATGTTTTGATGTCCGCCTTAATTTGTTAATGGGCATTATCGGCGGTGGGCGCGGTAGAGCGGCCCCACAAATCATTATTTCGATAAATCGGGGTCTACATTTGTAGGGGTCGATTTATTGTGGGGTAAGGAGATGCCATGTTTCTTTGGAATGTCGTCTGGCAAAATCTCTTTGCGCAGATTTTCTTCACCGCAGCATGGACAACACTTTGGATTGCGGTTGTCTCTCAAGCCTGCGGGGTTGTCATCGGCCTGTTTCTTGCGCTGATGCGCCAGTCACGCTTTCCATTATTCTCCTGGCCGGCACGTTTCTACGTCTGGTTATTTCGTGGAAGCCCACTGTTGGTTCAGCTATTGATCCTCTATTTTGGTGTGCCCGAAGTCTTTCCCGGCCTGGTACCTTATATTACCGTCTACTCCGCGGCATTGATTGCTTTCTCCTTGAATGAGGGCGCCTATATGTCTGAGATCATCCGAGCCGGTATCACCTCGGTAGACGCTGGACAACTGGAAGCCGCAAAATCGCTGGGGATGCGCTACTCGCTTGCCATGCGCCGTATCATTTTACCCCAGGCAGCGCGAGTCATCATTCCACCTCTGGGCAACGAGTTTAACAACATGCTAAAGACGACATCGCTCGCCTCTGTGATCGGCCTTTTTGAACTGACCTATACGGCCCAGGTCAACGGTTCGCAATCTTTCACCTACTTCGAGCTACTGATCGTTGCTACCTTCTACTACCTGTTAATGACCACAGCGTGGGGTTACATTCAGAACTGGATCGAGAGGCGCCTGGATCCCGATCGGGGCGGTAAATCTGAGCAAATAGAAACCAGGTCGTTCGGTATGCGTCTGGTAGGAATGGGTGCCCCGAGGAGCGGCGTCCGGTAGGCCCCAAAGATCATGGAGTGGAGAACTGCAATATGCAACGACTCAATGGAAACGGCGTAGAAATGGTGCGCGCTGAGCAGATAGTGAAACGTTTTGGCAGCCTGACAGTGCTGAACGGCGTTGATCTCAGCGTCAGGCGCGGACACGTGGTCGTGATCATCGGGCCGAGCGGCTCAGGCAAAACCACGCTCTTGCGCTGCATCAACCATCTTGAGAAAATCGATAGCGGACGCATTTATATCGATGGCCAGCTCGTTGGCTACCGCGAGGTGAACGGGAAAATAGTAGAGGACAGGGAGGCGGCCATCGCTCGTATGCGCTCGCAGATTGGCTTCGTCTTTCAGCGCTTTAATCTCTTCCCACATAAAACTGCCCTTGAAAATGTGATCGAGGCGCCCATCTACGTCCTGCACGAGCCGAGAGAGGAAGTAACGCAGCGCGCCAGGGCTCTGCTCGCCAAGGTGGGGCTGGAAGAAAAAGCCAATGTCTACCCTCATAAACTCTCTGGCGGTCAGCAACAGCGCGTAGCCATTGCCCGTGCCCTCGCCATGAACCCCAAACTAATGCTCTTTGACGAGGCTACCTCCGCGCTCGACCCGGAACTGGTTGGCGAGGTGCTCAAAGTCATGCGCCAGCTAGCCGAGGAAGGTATGACGATGGCCGTCGTGACTCACGAAATGGGCTTTGCACGTGACGTCGCGGACCATGTTATTTTCATGGATAACGCTGTCGTCGTTGAACAAGGCATGCCTGAACAGGTTTTTGACCATCCCGAAAATGAACGCACCCGCACATTTTTAGGCATGATCCGGGAAGTATAATCAGTTGAGGAATAGGGCTTTATCGCACCAGAAGCGTACTCACGGCCGGTGGCGCGCCGATCGCTTTTTTCTGTGCTGAAGGGATGGCGCAGAAACGCTGCGGGATAATGAAGTTGGGGGAGCCATCGAGCAGATGCAGAAAAGCCTGCACGACAATCGGGTCAAAACTTGTGGCTGACCCCTGCAAGAGCCGTTCGTGTGCGGCATCCAGGGATAGCGCAGCCTTGTAGGGACGCTGCGATGTAATCACGTCGAAGACATCCGCTATCGTCAGGATACGGGCGCTAAGCGGTATTTCCTCGCCCTTCATCCCGTTCGGATAGCCACTCCCGTCCCACGCCTCGTGATGGTACAGCACCGTCTCCACGAAAAAGGGATGCACATCGCACCCGATGAGGATGCGTGCGCCCGTGATCGGATGCTTCTCCATCTGGCGGCGCTCTTCCTCGGACAATTTCTCTGATTTGAGCAGAATGTCATTGCCTATCCAGGTTTTCCCTAGATCATGCACCAGCGCCGCCAGCGCCAGGTCGCGAGCGTCCCGCCTGTTCCAGCCGAGGTAACGCGCGAGCCGCTGCGCATACGTTGCTACGCGCCGTGAGTGATCGTAAGTCACGACATCGCGTTCCTGGATGCTTTTCGCTAATGAAAGCAGTACCTGCCTCTGTTCTTTATCGTTCCGCACAATTTCACCGTGCCGTAATACTCAAATTGCGGCTACATGCCGCATTGATGCCACACCTTATACATCTCACTACACATACCCCTACACACTCGCCCGGTGCCAGGTGAAGGATTGATGAGCCAGAACTTCGCAAAAACCGGTGATTCCAGGGTGAAGGGTCGCCCCTACCCTATACTATACGAATATGTTCTACCCGTTTAACGCATAGAGTAGGACGACCCTTCACCCTGGTGCCTGGTAACATGCGGTCGCCCCGGCAATTCTTAAAATCTACATCTGAGTATACGGATTCTCACTAGACCGGTCAAATGATAGGGACTTCTGGTTATGACTAGCAAGATAGTCCCTCTTTCCACTGAACAGGTTTTGGATTAACGTAGATTGTGATAGACTCCTTCTATGCGCGTGGAATTCTCTGACTTGTGTAAAATGGAATAGGTTGCAATGGATCAGCAAGGTCAAGAGCAAGAACAGAACGTCATCACGATTGTGCTGACTGCCGATAATCATCTTGGATATACCATCCCAGGCCAGCCCGCGCGCAAGCGCGAAGAGCTGCGCCAACGCCTTCGACGCGCCTTTCAGCAGGCCACCGATTTTGCCGTTGGCCAGGGTGTCGACCTCTTCATACAGGCCGGTGATCTTTTTGATTCAACGCACCCAGATGAGCAAGATCGCGCCTTTGTGGCCGAAAGACTGGCCGAGCTGAAACAAGCCGGCATCCGCACATTCGCCCTGAGTGGGATGCATGATACCCCCGCCGTGGGGACTCGTCTCATTGAGTCCTCCGATCCCATAGATCTGGCCAGTGCTATTCTCCCTGCTCCAACACCGCAATTGAGCTTCGCGCGGCTGGGCGCTATGCATTATTTTCTTCCACTGGCCTCTGATCCCGGCCAGGCGCTTCGTCCCGTCTTCATTGAGATACGCGGCACACTGATCGGCCTGTGCGGATTTAGCGCGAACGCGGCACAATTTGGGCAACATGGGCAAGCCGGAGACTCGTTAGGGCAGGTGCGTATTGATAGTGAGATCGAGCGTGCGGCTATCCCGCTGCTGCTGCTCTCTACACCTGTTGAAGAAGAATCGACGGCATCACCACTTTCATCGCTGCTGGGGCAGACACCGTTTCGCGCGGTGCTGGCCGGCAACGATCATGCCTATCGGCGCTTCACACTTGGCCAGGCCGATGTAATCATTGCCGGTGCGACTCAGCGCGTCGATTTCCAGGGACCGGTCGATGACGCAGGCTTTGTATTTCTCGGGATCGCCGTCGATGGTGTGCGCTGGTGTCGCCACATAGCGGTCGAGAGCATTCACCTGCGCCGCCTCGATATACCGCTTGCGCAATGGTGGTCAGAAAATACAGAGTCTGTCGAGTCCGATGGATCTAGCGGGTCTATTGAGCCTACGGCGCGCCTCCTCGAAGAACTACGCCCGCTCTGCACGCAAGATGCCATGGTACAATTGCGCCTCACAGGAGAAATTTCGCGCCAGCGGTACCATCAGCTTGAACTCAGCTCGATACGCCGCTATGGTGAAGCGCACGCTTTTGCATTTAGCATCGATGACAGTGCCTTAACATTCCTTCCTGGCGATGGAACCGCACCGCTCGCTTCTTCCCAGGCCACCGCCTTCGAGGAGCGCCTTTCTCCTCGCGAAGAACTTATTGCCCTGGCAGATGAGTGGATCGCTGCGGCCCAGGATGAGCAAGAACAGAAAGCGTTACTGGCTACCAAAGAGGAACTGCTGGCAGCCCTCTGGAGTACTAGCTGGCATCCTGCCTGAGCGCTGGCTACCCACCGGGACGCAGTCCATTGGCAGGATGGCTTTCAAGAGGACTAATATATGATAATCCTGAAACATCTAAAGGTTGAACAGTTCCGCTCGTTGCGCGACATAGATTTACATTTTCCGCAGCGCGGCAGCATGCTCATTACCGGCCCAAACGAAGCCGGCAAATCAACGTTGCTGGAAAGTATCTATTTCGCGCTCTACGGTGAGCCTCTTGCACAGCAGCATTCCTTTCCGCATGGCAAATGGCCCCCAGCTTCGACTGCCTCCTCCTTCGACGTCTCGCTCGATGATCTGGTGTTCTACGGCGAGACGCGCGCAGTCGTGACGCTAACCCTTTCCATCGGCGCTACCGAGATAAGCATCACCCGCGAAATAGAGCGCGAAAAAGGCCAGAGCGTCATCGCACAGGTTCGCAAGTTAGGCATGCCGGACGAAAAGCCCATTGTCGATCTGAACAAAGCCAACGCCCGCATCATCACCGAAGTGGGTCGCATCGATGGCAAGACCCTGCGCAACTCCTGCTATATCGAGCAGAGAGGACTGGATCGCCTTGAGCAACTGAGCGGCCGCGAGCGCGAAGCCTCCCTTCATCGCCTGTTAGGTCTTGAAAAGCTAACGCGCCTCGCTGAGCAATTTTCCCTGAGCGCGGACGACGAGCGCCGCCTGGCCGAGACGACCCTGCGCCTGCGCCTCGCTGAAGTTCAAGCCCGCATCCCAGAACTGAGCAACAGGCTGGGCGAACTCGAAGCCGCCCTGGATGCAGTCATTGTCTCCGAGAACCTCGACAACATTCGCCAGCAAGAGATCGAAATTGAAGAACAGCAGCAGGAACTGGAGCACATCGATGCCCGGCGCGTCGAGCTCAAGCATAGCCAGAGTCGTATCACGCAACTTAAAAAGACCGGGACCATCATCGATGACATTATCGTAGCCTATGATACCATCGCGGAGGCGCAGCGCGAGCTGCCGGAACTTGAATACCAGATCACAGAACTTGAACGCCGCGAACGTGAAGAGTTACCCGCCCTGGAACAACGCGTTCGTGAGCTTGCCGACCTCACCCGCTCCTTCGGTACGCTCGAACGTATGGCCTCCGATTTATTGAATGCCGTTAATACTACTAAAGAGCTTGAACAGAGCATCAAACGGCAGGAACATCTCCAGGCGAGCCTGCAAGACCTTGATGAGCAGATTGCCAATGTTCAGCAAATCTTCGAGGCGCAGCAATCCCAACACGAACTGGAAGAGCAGCACCGTGGCACACGCCCCCTGTTGGAAACCCGGCTGAAACGCTTGCAGGCGCTGACTGAAAGGTTGGACGTGCTCAATAGCACCCGACAGGAATACGCTCGCCATGTCGCCCAGCAAGGTCTCGCAGAAGACAATGCCGCGCAGATCGATAGGTCGCGCGAAGAACTGCGAGCGAGCGAACAGGAATTAGCCCTCGTTGAAAAAGAAGCGCGGCAGGTGCAGGAATTCGCCGATGCGCATGAGAAACGCTGGCGGCAGCTTAGCACTCGCCGGCAGCTTGAGGAATGGCATCGCCTCAAAAGCCTCTCGCAAGGGCTCTCAGATGCGCAACAGCACGTCGAGGCCGCCGATCGTCAGCGCGAGCGGTTGAACTCTGCCCTACTCGCCACGCGTCGCACCGCCACAACGCAGCTCGGTATCTTCATCGTCTGTATTGCCCTGGCTGTCCTCTGCGGCGGGGCTGCCCTGGTTGAAGCGCTCCGGCAGTCCTATGGCTCAGCCGTCTTCGCCACCATCGCTGGCATGGCCGCGCTGGTATTGGGCGCAATCGGTGGGGTCAACCTGCAAACCTACGGCAAAACTCGTGAAGAGGAGCGTGCGCTCGATCAGCAGTTGCAAGAAGCTAACAACCGCGTGGGCATAATGGTCGCCGCACGCGAAGCCGCCATCAAGCTCAGCGGCAACCACGAGCAGCTTACCCCCATCGAGCATGAACTTCGCTCACTCGGCGCTGCCGTCCCTCGGTCCCTCGAAGAGGCCGAGCAGATGTTGCAACAATCACCTGCGCAGAATGAAAGCATTGCTGAGGCGCAGCAGCGCTTCACAGAAAGTCGCGAAGCCGTCACAGCCGCTCGCAACCAGGTCAATGTCACCATGGAAGCCGTCGCCGCGCTGCGTAAAGAAAAGGCTCACCTGCAAGAAATCCGCCAGCAGCAGGCCTGGGACGATCTCGATGTACTACTACGCGCGGACGAAGTGGCTATCGTCTCGCTCCAGAATGAAATCATCGCCGAAGCCGGGCAGCTAGGCCTGCCTATCCCCAACTTCACGGAGCCATCCTTGCCCTCCCTGGATACCCAGCCCCAACCTTTTGCGGGATCCCCGGCGGATCCTACAAAAGGCGAATCAACTCCCTGGCCAGTATCTACTGAGTCGCCAGCGTCCGAACTAAAGAGCAAGCTGCAGGAGACCATCCGAGCTACAGAAGATCAGATCGCTGCCATCGATAGCAAGATGGACAGTTTGCCGGATAGCGCTGCACAGGTTGCCCGCCATAAGTATGCGCTGGACGCGCTGCTAGCTCGCAAGCAGTCCCTCATCGAGAGGTATGAGCAGCTACAGGCGGCCGATCCCATGTACCAGGTCGAACGCGCGCGCGAGCAGCAGCTTGACCTGCGCAAGGCTCTGCGTGCCTTGCAGGATTCGCTGCGGCAGCGTGTCGTGCCGCTGGGCGTAACCTTCGGACAAACCACCATCAGCGCAGCCGAAATCATCGCACGTAAGCAGCTCAATGCTCTGCAAATTGCCCTCGGCCAGAAGCAAGCGCTACAAAATCGCTACACCTCGCAGACGGCCCTGTTACAAGAGAGCCAGGAAGCTCTTTCCGAACACTACCGCAAGCTGTCCAGGTACAGTATCTCGCTGGGCAGTTGGATCGTCCCGCCGAACCCGTTCGCCGATGCTCTGCGAGCCTTGCGCACTCGTTGTGATGGCGAGATCGAGCAGGCCAACGAGCCTGCTATCCTCGGCGAGCAGCAGCGCCTGGATGTCCAGAAACGAGCATGTGAAGTCAAAATTGAATTGTGCCAGCACGAGATCGAAGGCGCGCGCGAGCGTATCGCCACCGTGCTCTCTGCGCAGGGTCGCCCACCCGCCAGAGGCTTCACGCGTGCTGAGATCGCCGCTGTCTGGCCGCTCGCTGGCGAACATTTCCCCCAGGACCGCGTTCGTCTCGAGGTGGAGATCGCTAGCGTAGGCTCCGAACTGCGCAAGCTCGAACAGATCGACCTTACCCTCAGTGAGAAGCTGGGCATTGGCAAGACCACCCTGGATCTTGAGCAAGCGCAAAAACGCATGGCACAGCAGGAGCGCATCTATGCTACAAAGGAGCGCGCCGGGCTGCTCATCGCTGCCACTTTCGACCGCCTCATGCGCAAAATGCTGCCGCGCATCGAATACTACATGCAGCAACTGCTCCCCATTCTCACACGCGGTCGCTATCACGACGTCAGCCTTACTACTGAGCCTGAAGAGGGCATCTCAAGCGGCGGCCGGCTCCACGTAGGCCTGTGGGAATCTGCTGCGCAAGCATATATCCCGTTCACCTCACTCTCCGGCGGCGTCTCAGATCAGGTCTCGCTGGCGTTGCGCCTTGCCTTTGCTATCGCGGCACTCCCACGCGAATTAAACGCCGCCCCCGGCTTCCTGCTCCTGGATGAGCCACTGCACCTCGCTAACCGCGACCGCTTGCAAAGCCTCGTTGACCTCGTATCCGGCGATCTGCTCGGCCAGCACTTCGAGCAAATCCTCTTCGTCTCACACGACACCTCTTTCGATACCACTGGTTTCCCTTACCATCTCTCCATTGATAACGGCCAGGTCATCGAAAGCAACCTCCCCGATGCGACAGTTTTGGAATCGATGGTGGTGGCGCCGGCGAAGGATGAGGCGAATGGGCATAGCCAGGCCGACGCTTCCCTAACATTGCCTCCCTCCGTAGGGGTGGGGGCTGGGTAGAGGTGGGGCGGAGATCCTGCGGCACCCTTCGAGCCCTAAACTGCTCTCCATTACGGACGATATACATAAGTAGCTGCAAAGGGGTGAGTGGTTAAGAAGCCTTAACCGGTACGCAGCAAGTAGCTAGGCAAATAGGACTAAACTCCCGAAATATTCAGATGAATGTATGTTCTGTTACGCCTGGGCCGTAATATATAGCACCAATACATGTAAATGTTCTTCAGGATTTGCATGTGCTTGCTAAAGAGCATGCGCAATGTTAGCGAACAAAAGGAATATGCTTATGTCGCGTTCTCATCTTTTCCGTGCGGCGGGTTTGCTCGGGCTGCTGATGATTTGCACCAGTATTTTCTGGCTGCAACCTGTCGGCGCCTTCTTCGCCCACGCCGGCAAGTCAACTACAAGCGCCGCTCAGGCGGCAGCAGCCCCGCACCTGACATTCCATCAGAACGCCGATGGCCCCTATAAAGTCCAGGGCAATCAGATCATCGGCGCGGATGGCCAGCCATATATTTTTCACGGCATTGGTCGTGATGGCTATGAGTTCTCCTGTATCGGTGGGGGGAACATGGACGCTGCCCACCTGGCCTTTATGGGGCCGGGCAATACCTCATCGAGCGGCACCTACTGGTTTGCCAACACCGTCCGCCTGAATCTTTCCCAGTCGATCTGGCTCAATGGTATTACCAATCAGTGTACTGCTGCGCAGTATCAGGCATATGTCAAAGCCACCGTTGACACGCTGACTCAGATGAACCTGAATGTCATCATCAACTTGATGTGGTCGGACGCTGACGGGCAGTCCCCCAGCGCTGGCTGGGAAATGCCGGATGCCAGGAGCGTCACCTTCTGGCAGCAGGTCGCACCAATTTACTCTACCTACAGCAATGTCCTTTTCGAGCTTTACAACGAGCCGCATCCTGCCTCACCATCCGTCGCTAACCCCTGGCAGTGCTGGCAGAGTGGCTGCCAGGTCACCGGCGACCAGTCCATCTCTGGACCCGCCTACAACTACACCGCTGTCGGTCTCCAGGCGCTCGTCAATGCCGTGCGCGCCACAGCCAATAATCTGGTGCTGGTCGCGGGCATCAACTGGGGCTTTGATCTCAGCAAGCTCAATACCGTTCCTATCACCGGCTCAAATATTGTCTACGATACCCATCCTTATTCCTACGCGGGCAAAAATACTTCGGCTAATTGGAATGCTGCCTTCGGGTACCTGACCTCAACCGTCCCGGTCATGTCGACGGAAAGCGGCGAATATGATTGTGGCACTTCTTTGATGAATCCTCTCATCGCCTATTTCGACGCGCACTCGATGGGCTGGGTCGCCTGGTCCTGGTACGTTTCTGGCAATGCGGGCTGCGGATATCCGCAGATTGTCTCCGACTATCAAGGAACGCCGCTGGCCAGCATGGGAACGTACATCTACCAGCACTTCCTCGGCTACACCGGCCAAAAGATCACGCCTCCACCCGTCGGCCCCGTCAATAAAACCTGGTACTTCGCAGAAGGGCGCGTGGGCGCCAATTTCAAAGAATTCCTCTCCCTGGAAAATCCCACTACCAATGCCTGCGCAGTCAATATCACCTACCTGGCCACACCCGATGGTCAGGCCAGTCCGTACACAAAGAACGTCTCGGTCAATGTTCCTGCCAATACTCGTGTAGAAGAGATGGTCAATACCGATCTCGGCCTCTCCAACAACGGCAGCGGGCCGGGTATCTCCGACTCGGCCATCGTCACGGTCAATACCGGTTCGACGCCGAGCTGCACGGGCATCGTCGCCGAACGCCCCATGTACTTCAACTTCAACTATAACTCAACGGTTTCCAATAGTGGCAGCGATGTCGTCGGCATAACCAGACTGGGGACGAGCTTCTACTTCGGAGATCTGGCCGTAGGTGCCCAGTCCGGCGGGCACTATGCCTCCTTCATCGCCATTCTGAACCCGCCGGGCGGTTCGACCGCTGCTGTCACGGCCACCTACTACGCCAACGGGCTAAAGGTTGGCCAACAACAGGTCAGCGTTGCCGGCGGGACGCGCGGCACCATCAACCCCAATGTCGCCAGCCCTGCCTTACCCTCACACGTGGCAGTGGTGGTGACTTCCGACCAGCAGGTTGCCGTTGAGCGGCCGGCCTACTTCAGCAACATCTCTGCTGGCAGCGCAGGTACCGTCTCCGGTGCTGCGGATGTCATCGGCGTGCAAAGCCTGTCGAACGACTGGCTCTTCGCCGAAGGCTATACCGGCGGCCAGTTCCAGGAGAATCTCGTCATCGCCAACGTCGACCCCGCCAATCTAACGGCGAGCGTTACTGTGACCCTGGAACCCTCAAATAGCTCGACCAAAACCGTACAATTCAACATCCCGCCCAACAGCCAGTATGTCTTGAATGTCAATGGCCAGCTTCCCGGCCAGTCAGTCTCGGCGGAGGTCAAGTCCAGCGGCGCGAAGATCATCGCGGAACGCGAGATGTTCTTCAAGTACAACCACAATGCCAATGGACGCGTCCTCAACGCGACCGGCGGCACCGATGTGATAGGCCAGCTCGGGCCTGCTGCAATGAGCAACTACAGCTTCGCCGAGGGCTATGTCAACGTCGGCTATGACGAGTGGCTGACCATCCAGAACCCGACCGCCAGTACGGAGACTATCACCATCGGCCTCGTCAACGCTAAGGGTACCGTGTACGTCTTCACGCTCAGCGTCGGCGGCCAGACTCGCTCAACGGTGGATATTACCGCTACGGTTATCCAGCACCTCTACCATTCCGGCGACGGCTTTTACGGGTACGAAGTGGCGATGGTCGCGCAGTCCTCATCGCCCTTCGTCGCGGAACGCCCTATGTACTGGAATACCGCTGGTACTCAGGGCGGCAGCGATGTCATCGGCTACGACGGCGGTTAAGTAAGGAATAGTTACATACCATCGAAAGCTGGCCTACCGGCGCCGCCGGTAGGCCAGCTTTCGATGGTATGTCTATTTTTCTCTTGCGGTCGCTCCTGGCTGATTGTACAATGAAGTTCCAACTCCAGGAGCGTTAATGCCAGGGCGGCCGTGTAGAGTGCCGATTGATCGAGCACGTGGTCGCCTTGCGAGTCTTTCACCCGGAAACGGAAAGGACTGCCGATGAGTACGACTCAGATCGCTGCGGCTCTCTATCAAATACAGCAACTAGACCTCGAATTGGAAAGACTCACCGCCGAGCAACAGGCCTTGATCCGCTCACTTCAGGAAGATAAAGTACTCAACAAAGCCCGTGCAGAGTACCAGTCGGCGCAGCAGCAGCTCAAGGCCGGACTACAGGCACAAAAAGAGGCTGAGTGGGCGCTTGATGAACTCAATAATCGTCTGCGCGCCCTCGATGAACGGCTCTACAGTGGCCTGATTACTAACCCCAAAGAACTCAATGCCGTGCAGCAGGAAGCACAGCATTTGCGCGCGCAGCAAAACCGCCAGGAAGAAATGACCCTGGAAATGATGGATGTGGCAGACTCACTCAGCGTGATCACGCAGCAGAAAAGCGAAACCTTGCAGCACATCGAGCAGGAATGGCAGGAGAACAACGCCGCGCAGCTAGCGCGCCGCGATCGGTTGGAGAGCAAGCGAGAGGAGTTACAGGAGAAGCGAGCGAAGTACGCCGGCACTATCGATGTCGAACTGCTCAAACGCTATGAGACGCTCAAACGCTCCAAGCAAGGTCGTGCCATCTCCCGCGTTGAGCAGAGTTCCTGCCAGTGGTGCCGTGTCATCCTCACGCCGAGCGAGCTACAGCGTGTGCGTGCCAGCCAGGAGTTGCAGTCATGCAGCAATTGCGGCCGCATCCTTTATTATGACCGCTAAAAGTTGCTTCTCCTGTACGCTTTTGTTACAATGAGGGTACCTGTTGCGCAGGTATCTCGCATCGAGTGCGATGCAGAACTCGAAAGGTATAAGGTCAACTGGTGTCCAAAGTATACGCTATTACCAATCAGAAAGGCGGGGTTGGTAAAACAACAACAGCCATCAACCTGGCAACCTATCTTGCATCAGCCGGTCGCCGGGTGCTGCTGGTCGATATGGATCCCCAATCGAATACGACCAGTGGGATTGGTATAGCCAGACATATCCGTCCACATACGATCTACGACCTGCTGGTACAAGAGGATGACGAACTGAGTATTTTCGATGTGATCGTCCCTACGAAACGGCAGGAACTGGTCGTTGCCCCGTGCACCGTTGATCTGGCGGCAGCAGAGATCGAACTGGTGGGGGCCCTGGCTCGCGAAAATCGCCTGCGGCAGGTATTGGAGCCGATTCGCACGCGCTGCGATTATATCATCATCGATTGCCCACCCTCTCTGGGGCTGCTCACCGTCAATGCGCTGGTCGCGGCTGACGGCCTGATTATCCCTATACAGTGCGAATACCTGGCGCTGGAAGGGTTAACGCATCTCCTGAATACCATCCAGATCGTCAAAAGCAAGCTAAATCCTGACTTGTATATTGCCGGAGTCGTGCTGAACATGTTCGATCCGCGCACGCGCCTGGCCGGTGAGATAGTGCGCGAGGTGCGCAATCACTTTCCCCGGGAAGTCTTTCAAACCATTATCAACCGTAATGTTCGCCTGAGCGAGGCTCCTAGCTTCGGCCAGGCTATTCTCGACTACGATCCGGGCTCACCTGGCGCGGCCGCATTTCGCTCCCTGGCGGAGGAGGTGATGGCTCGTGGCTAAACCAAAACCGGGATTGGGGCGCGGTCTGGATGCATTGCTCTCCGGAGCATCCGATGTAATGTCGGCCCAGCGCGCCACGCGTGTCAGCGAAGAAAGCATTGCGCTGGTTTCCATCGATAGCATCATACCTAATCCGCGCCAGCCGCGCCGCGCCTTCCGCGAGGACGATCCCAAACTGCTGGAACTGAGTTTGTCGATAAAGCAGCATGGCATGCTTCAACCCCTTGTTGTAGCGCGCCTGGATAGCAGTGAAGTTGCTTCTTCTGGCTGGTTCTCCGAGGGGGAAAGTAATCCGGCCGAAACTTCACACGCGGTACCTCAATTCTTCGCGCCAAACACCCCGGCACCCTCAAATGCCTCACCCTCTTCCTCTACCGCTATCCATTACCAGATCATCGCGGGCGAGCGACGCTGGCGTGCCGCACGCCTGGCGGGCCTAACGAGCGTGCCGGTGGTCGTCAAAGAAGCCACACCGCAGAAGATGCTCGAACTGGCGCTGATCGAAAATATCCAGCGCGCCGACCTCAATCCCATCGAAGAGGCGCTGGCCTATCAATCGCTCATTGAGGAATATGGCTTGACGCAGGAGCAGGTGGCGCGTCAGGTCAGCAAGGATCGCTCCACCATCACCAATGCCCTGCGCCTGCTGCAGCTCTCACCCAAAGTGCGCGAGGCTCTTATCAATCAACTGGAGAATTTTACCGAGGGACACGCGCGCGCGCTCGTGGGCATCACGCGCGAAGAAGATCAGCTTGCTGCTATGGGCAAAATCATCACGCTGAAGCTGAACGTACGGCAGACGGAAGAACTGGCAGCGCGCATCAAGGCGGCTGAGCGAGCAGATGCGGCGGCCAATCACGCGCCCCTCGCTGCCACGCGTCGCTCACCCGATATCGAAGACCTGGAAACGCAATTTCGTCACGCGCTGATGGTCAAGGTGGATCTCAAACGCAACGCTAAAGGCAGAGGTACCCTGGTACTACACTTTAATAACGAAGAAGAGCTTGATCGTTTATACACTCGACTGATACACCACGCAGAATAACGCTTCAGCGAGAGGGAGAACAAGGAATGGCTTCTGTCGAGAATCCCTTTGACAAGGTGCGCCGCAAAATGGTCGCGGCCCGCGTAGAATTCATGTCCCAGCTTGCCAGGTTCACCAGTGATGAATTGACCCGCCCGCCTGCCGATAGCAACGAGTGGACGCCGCTGCAAATCGCCTTTCACCTCTACATCGCCGATGGCCTGGCATTGGAGCAAATGCAGCGCGTCCAGGAAGAGGATAACCCCCTGGTACCTGTGCTCGACGAGGAAACGCCGCGCCTCACGCGCGAAGCCGAGCCGCCCAGCTCTCTCGACTCCGTGCTGGCAGGGATGGCCGCGCGCCGTGAAGAGATATTCGAGTACCTCTCCCAGCTACCCGATCACGCGTGGGAGCGCCCTTTCCAGCAACCCAACTGGGGCCAGCTCAAGTTCTATCAACTGGTCAACGTCCTACCCCAGCACGACCGCTTGCATGCGCAGCAACTGGCGGATATCAAGACGGCGGCGGGGCAAACCTAGCTTTATTTTCCCTATTTTCTTTTGAAAACAGATATGCTACAATGACCACGTGGTTCAGCATAGGTAGATTCTATCGAGGCCCTGGTTTCGCTCCGTCACCTGGTATCTGGGTAAGCTGCCTGAGAGGAAGTCGAGTGACTTCCCCAACCACCTCGAGATGGAATACTCGCGCCGAGCGCGGTATTTTATTTCTCCTGTTATTCCAGTTGGCGACCCAACCATACAAACTAGCAACAATTCAGGCGGAGCGAACATAAGGAAGGATTTACCTTATCATGAACTACAATGCAGGATACACCGATCGTATCCTCACCTGCCGCGAGTGCGGGCAGACATTCACCTTTACCGCGGGCGAGCAGGAGTTCTATGCCAGCCGCAACCTGACCAACGACCCCAGCCGATGTCCGGACTGCCGCGCGGCCCGTCGCAGCGGCCAGGGCGGGGGGGATTCCGCCAGCGCACCGAGAGCAGCGAGCGCTACGAGACAACCTGCGCCGATTGTGGGCGCGTTACCTCCGTCCCGTTCATCCCTCGCGAAGATCGCCCGGTCTATTGCAGCGACTGCTTCCAGAACCACCGGCCAGCCCGCACCGGACACCGCGACGAGACGCGTGGCTACAGCGGCGGTGGCTATGGCGGCGGACACGGACGCAACGACCGTGGCCCTCGCCGCGACCGGGACTACGATCGCTACTAAACCTGTCGCAGCAAACACCACAATGAAGAAGGACCCTGCTGGCGAATGACACACGGAGTGCAATCCAGCAGGGCGACCGCAAGGGTGCGCCCCTACCATACACGCGCCTGGGAAGCCACGCCTGCGTATATGGTAGGGGCGCACCCTTGCGGTCGCCCTGGCTCATTCGCTTAAGGACGGGGAGCGTTGCGATCTATTTGAACTGTATCATCAGGTGGGTAGCTCGCGGGTTGATTTTGATATCCCGCCTGGTTTGCCGGGTAAGCCGGGCCGGCCTGATTCTGATAAACCGGCTGGTTCTGCCCGTAGGTCCCCTGGTTCTGTTCATAAGCGCGGGCCTGATCTATCTGCTGTTGCGCTCGAGTTTGAGCGGCCATCGCCTCGTTCCGGCTCTGCTGTGCGCTAATCTGCCCCGCGGCCACCGTTACCGTGCTTTCGCCGCGTGCCAGCCAGCGCCGCGCCGTATCCTGGCCACCCAGGCCGAACGACAGGCCGAAGGCAATTGCTAACGCCAGGACAACCGCTCCAAACAACTCTGCGATCAGCGCGGGAGCGATCTGCAACTGCTCGAGCGCGATCAAGGCAGCGAAGCCGATTATAGACCACCGGGCAATCGCGGCGAACACGCGCGGGCTGCCAATGTTCGTCGAGGCCGTCGCACCCCGCACGATATCAGCGACAAACGTGGCCGCCAGCGTACCCAGGAAGAGTACCAGGATGGCGACAAACACGTTAGGAATGTAGGCAACAAGCGTGTTCAGGATGTTACTGACGGCCGGTAACCCCAGCGCATCAGCCGCCGGTACCAGGAAGATCAGCAGGATAAACCAGTACACAATCGTGCCCAGCACACCTGCCGGGTCCAGCTTGACATCCATGCGCTGCTCCAGGCGCGTCAATCCAATGCGATTGGACAGGCGGTCAAAGCCGATCTTGCGTAAAAGAAACGTCACCGCCTTGGAAACCAGCGCGGCTATAATCAGACCAACGATCAAAATGACCAGAAATCCGATTAGCCGGGGTATAAAAGTAAGAATGAGGTTGACCGCGTTCGTGAGGGAATTGTAGATTGCTGTTCCCCAATCTTGTATCATATCTGTTGACTCCTTTCGTCTTCTCTTCTCAATTAGCCGGCCATTTTCTTGAGAAACCTGGTACCAGCTAGTATACAAAGTATAGGCGAGCAGCAAATACATTACAAGTGAACAATAGACATTATTATTTCATTTTAATGAAGCAACTCTACTATAACTTATCTTTCTAAGGAGATGCCAGCCCTCCTACGATAGCGCTCCTGGTGTGTTATACTACCTACAATTACTTAGCATATTTCCTCGTCAGGGAGGGTCAAGTCCAATGTCAGAAGGCTTACAAAGTTCGCGGGATGCACAGAATTCACAGAGCAACAATCCTGCGGAGCAATGGCCGCATTACGTCTACATCGTTCCGCAGATCTATACGAAGGCGAAGGTACGGCTGATTGGGCTGGGGACATATGCCCCGTCGGGTACGATCACCAACGAGTTCTTTGCCTACATTTCTACACGCCTGGGGGACCCGCGCAGCGCCGATGACCTGGAACGGGTTACGGGCCTTTCAACGCGGCACGTCCGCGCCAGTACGCTGGAACTCTGTCGCACAATGGCAGGGGCAGACGCTCCCGGCTTGATCGATGTCCCTGACAGCAATAAAGAGGAAACGCTGGTTGATATGGCGGTCGTCGCTGCCCGGCGCGCCCTGGCCAGCGCGGGGCGGGATGCCTCCGAAATTGATACCGTAATAGGGGCCTCGTCATCCGACAACGATGCCTTCCCCACTATAGCCGGACAGGTTCAGTATCGCCTGGGACTCGGCCCTATCCGTGCCACCATGCTCAAGGGCGCCTGCGCCTGTCAGACAGAGGGATTCCAGGTGTGCGCGGAGGTGCTGGCCGCCAGTTCGGCGAAACTGGTGTTGATGGTGACGGCGGAGGGTCTGCTGCCTAATATCATGAATGTGCTGGACTGGAAAACCAGTTCGCTCTTCGGTGAGGGTGCTTCGGCCTATTTGCTCGAAGTCGGCGATGAGGATACCTACGTCATCAACGGTTCCGATGCGGCCCAGGCACCGGCGCTCTACTACCAGACACCCCTGCGCAAGGATGTGCTGGAGATGGCCGAAGTCGATCTAAAAATGCGCCAGCACTATGCCGCAGGCAACGGCGAAGAATTGAACGCGATCCTGGCGCAATACCACGTTGGCTATACCAAGATGAACGGCAAAGAGGTCTTTCGCGAGGCTCCCAGGGCTATGGCCGAGTCGGTCGATGCCCTCTGCCGTCACGCCGCGTTAGACCACGACGAACTCAGGTACATCATCCCTCACCAGGCCAATTCGCGCATCACTCGCCGCATGGGCGAACTGCTGATCCACGATTACGGCTGGCCGCCATCGACGATGGACAAGCTGGTCGATAACTTCCGCTACTACGGCAATCTCTCAAACGCGAGTATCGCCACAGCAATGGCCGAACTCTTGCGACAGGGCCGCTTGCAAGAAGGTGACTGGCTGGCCCTGCCCGCCGTGGGCGGCGGCATGAACTACGGCTGCTGGCTGCTGCGCTTTCATGATCTGAGGAATCCATCTGCTGTGATGGGAGAATAATATATCTACGTAAGTTCTCGCTCATATATATAAAACACGTGCCCGTCCCACTCGTACTCTGCTCCGGTAAATGCGTCACGCACCATTATCAGATCGGGGACGTTGGCCTGCACTGCTTCTACGCCGAATTGCGGAAGCATGATGCGCATGGCATACGCAAGCAGGCTGATAGACTCGGTAGTGCCATCGATGTAGCCGATGAAAAGCTGCTTCTCCTCACGCCGTTCGCGCGCTTCGCAGATCATAAGCCCATCCAGGCGTTCCCAACGGCGCAGGAGATAAACTTGCTGAGCCTTCACCTTTTGCCCGATCAAGTCCGCCGTGATAGAATAGGCCGTAAAGCCAGCATTATACAGTCCTCCTACAGCAGGAAAGATATTGGAGACGTTGAGGTAATCGATAATCTCGTTGATATCGCTCTCTGTAGCAAGGATGGGTGTTTCGAGGCCGTAGGTTCTTTTCGAGCCGTCTGCTATCGGCCGGGCCTGGTAGGGAGCGTAGGCACTGACCCGCCGCATAGACGAACGCTCGATCAGGCGGATGGCGGCATTGTTGGTGGCTTCGGTTATCAGACGCGCGGTTGAGGCATCTCGCCGCCTCGCCTCGGCAATTTGCGCATCGAAGAGCGCGCTGGCGATACCCCGTTCGCGAAAGGCCGGGTCGACGCGCATCCCCTCCATCCAGGCCTCCTGGGCGTTCAGCATCCGTATATTGGCGACGCCTACCGGCTGGCCGTCGATTGTCGCGACCAGCAGGACGCCATTCTCAGCGTGCAACCATTCGTCCCAAACCCTGTCGATATAATCGCCCCAATCCCACGTCTGACGGCAAAACGCCAGCACCGCCTCGCGGTCCTCTTCTCGCGCCGGTCGAACTTCCAGGCCTGGCATGCAATTACTCTCCTTTTTGTAACTTCATGTACAGAATCTACTTGGTAAAGTTTCATTCGTCAACACGTACGTTTACACGAAACACTCTTGAGTTCCCAATCGTATGTATAATATCCGTAAAGATAAGTTAGGGAGAGACGTCGCCAATGCCACATCAACCACAAAATACTGATTCTCAAGAACATCCGAGAATTGATGAACTCAAATCACGAGTCGATTCAGGTACTTCATCAATCGAGAATAAAGTGAAAGGGGAGGCGCAGGAAGTAGTAGCAGGGGCACGTAAAGAGGTCGAAACCGTCCGGCTGCCCTGGCACCGCGTTGTGCGCGGTGGGCGCATTCTACTGGCGGTGGATATCGTGATGCTAGTCCTCTTCGCGCTGCTGGCATGGTGGGTCGCTGTTCACCCGGTGCTGAGTATCGATGTGACAATCACAAAAGAATTTCAAGAGAATCAGACTCCCTGGCTAAAATTTCTAATGGTCGCTGTCAGCTATCAGGGCAATACCTGGCCGCTGGCCCTTGGTCTGATTATCCTCGCGGCGCTCATCCTCTGGCTAGTCGATCTGCGCCTGGAAGCTATAACTCTCGTGCTGCTCAGCAGTGTCAACTCGGTGGTTAATGTGGCCATTAAGGCGCTGATCGACCGCCCGCGCCCGACCGCCCGCCTGGTCGATATCATCCAGGGCGCCGGAGGGCCCAGCTTCCCCAGCGGGCATGTCATGTCCTACGTGGCTTTCTGGGGTCTGCTCTTCTCCTTCGGCATCATCCTGTTTCGAGGGTGGCGCTGGTGGCGTATCGCCCTCATGGTTGTGTCCGCGCTCATGTTTATTCTCGTTGGCCCATCGCGTATCTACCTGGGCGACCACTGGGCCAGCGATGTGCTTGGCGCCTATTTAATCGGCGGAGTTCTGCTCGTCATCGCCCTCTGGCTCTACCTGTTCCTCAAGGAACGCGGTGTGCTGGCACCACGCAGAGAGTATTCCTGGTACCGGCAACCACGTTCCCATTATCGTAAGTAACCTCCAGTCTTCAGTTATTCGTCATGCTGGCCATGGTTACCGGTCACGCGCCTCCACCATGGGTCCTGCTGCGTCTGCTCTGACTCGCTTGTTTGACCTGCTGCTATCGTGTCAACCTGCGCTTCCGAGGTGGGTAACGTATCTTCTGGCAAGAGGTCCTCGTCAGCGTTCGGCTCGCTCGCGCCGGATGCTTCGTCTGACGCCGATGAGGCGCCTTCATCAGTCGCTGCTTCTCCCGCTGAATCCTGAGTGACGGTAACATCGGCCTGGCTTGCTCCATCACTGGAGGAGGTTGACAAGGGTTCATTCTCGCTCTCCTCAGTCGTGGTTGCTGGCATGTCTGCATAACCAGTACTTGTGCCCACACTAGCCGTTTCATCTGCTGCCTGGGCGTTCTCTACCGCTCCAGAGGCGCCCGCCGGCTGGTGCGAGTTGCGCAACTCGGTTAGATGAGCCTCCGCTGCCTGCAGGCTGGTCCTGCGTGCTTCCAGACGTAGTTGAGCCCTTGCCAGTTTTTTCTCTGCTGCCGCGAGCTTCTCCCTGGCCACGTCTACTTCCAGCATTGCCTTTGCTTCCCGTTTTGCCAGTTTTTTGTCCCGTTTCTCTTGCTGCCTGGCCAGATCAGCAGACGGGTCCAGTGTGCCTTGCTTCTTCGCCATGAATTTCTCCTCTTTATTTGTGCAAAATGGGGCCTATCCCAGGTCGTAGGAACATTACTCTATGATACTATCATATCATGCAAAGGAAAAGCGAGCGGTAATCATAGTCGCTGATAATGCGTTTTCCCTGGCTGAGTGATCAACCGGGCAGTTATGCTAAAATAATGAACGTATGGAAACCCTGGAGCCACACAAACTAATCGAGTCCAGCCCGCTGTTTCGCAACCTGCAGCCCCACGAATCAGCGAGTATACTCGCACGCCTACAGCCGGTGAGCGTACAGGGCGGGGCACATATCCTGGAGCGCGATGTCTGGCACGGGCAGCTCTACATCATTGCCGCTGGCCAGGTGAGCGTTTTGTTGCACGAAGAGCGCGATAAGCAAGGCGCTCCGACCGGCTCAAATGCGATCGTGGTCGCGCGGCTGGGGCCGGGTGAATGCTTCGGCGAGATGTCACTGCTCACAGGCGAGCCACCCTCGGCCACGGTGCGCGCCGAACAGGAGACACTGCTCTGGGCGCTGCCCCAGGCCGATTTCCTGGCGCTCCTCGGCACTTGTCCCACCCTCACGCGCAACATCAACGCTATCCTCTCCCTGCGTCTGGTGCGCGCCAACCAGCAGATCCTGCTGAACCGTTCCGCCGAGCGTGTCTGGCTGGCCTGTCTTGATGACGAGCAGCGAGGCACACGCCCGGAACTCTCGCTGCTGCCACATATCGCAGATGCACTCGCTGCTCGCAGCCGCAAGCGTGTCCTCCTTCTTGAAATTTGCCGGCAGGATACAGCCATCGGCCCCCGCTTCGCCAGGCATGCGGGCCAGCTTCGTCCTACATTGCTGGAGTGCGCGCAGGATCACAGCCTGCTCGCGGCCCATCGAGCCCCAACCGTCGCAAGCGGGGACCAGCATTTCGCCGCGCTGGCCTCCCTGGCTCCTGAACATCAATCGCTTGACGCGCTGGATGATGCGCATGGTCTTCTGGCCCATATTGCCGATCTCTCCGCACTTTACGACTACCTGCTGCTCGTCACAACGCAGGTCACACCTGTAGCCCTTGCCAGAGCTATTGCGGAACAATCCTCACGCGCCCTGCTGCTGCTTCCCGCCGCTATGCAAGATCAGGCGAAGCAGCTCACGGAACTGGCCGGGAAACAGGCGCCGCCCGCTATATTCGTGACGCACATTCCAGAACAGCCCACCGTTGGAGTGCAAGACCGCTATGCGGCGCAGCTTGGCCTGCCGGTAACGCACCTGCTTCCAGCTAATGATGTTCTGCTCGCATCTTGCTGGGAACGACGGCAAACGCTCGACCTGAAAACGGTGGGAACAGCCGGTACAAAACTGGCGCAGGCAGTCGATTTTGTGGCGCGATACATCGCGCATCAGACGGTCGGGATCGCTTTCGGCGGCGGCGGCGCACGCGGCTTTGCACACCTGGGCGTGCTGGAACAGCTCCTATCGCATCGCGTGCCGCTGGATTACATTGCGGCATGCAGCAGCGGCATCATTACTCCGGGCATGTACCTGCTCGGTAAATCGTTCGCCGAGAGCGAAGAGATTTTCCTGCAAATCCAGCGCAATATCGTGCGCTGGCGCATCCCGCGCACCTCGATTTTCTCCAACGCCGGCCTGAAACGCATGCTGCGCGAGTTGTGCGGCGAGGCGCGTTTCGAGGATTTGACCACCCCCTTCGCCATGGTCGCCATTGATCTCAGCACGCGCTCCGGCGTCGTACTGGATCGCGGCCTGCTCTGGCAGGCAGGGCTGGCCAGCACCGCGCTGCCGGGCATCTTCCCACCTGTGCTGGTCGGTGATCACATCCTGATGGACGCCGGTATGCATGATCCTGTGCCCGTGCGCCTGGTGCGGAAGATGGGTGCGGATATTCTGATTGCCTCGGAACTCGGTGGCCAGGAACCGCCCGCCCTCACCAGCGCCACACCCTGGCTGGAGAAGGCGGCAGACAGCGCCCGTTGGCCAAAAGTACAGCGGCGCCAGCATCCGCCACTCATTGGAGATTTGCTGCTGCGCACCTATGACCTGGCGATGGCGACTATCGGCATGCACAGTATTCGCGAAGCCGATATTGTCATTCGTCCCAAACTGTACCGCATTTCGCTGCGCCAGTTCTCCGAGGGTCGTAAGTTCGTCGCGGCTGGCCGCGAAGCAGTGGAACAGTCGCTGACGCAGTTGCAAGCATATTTACCCTGGCTGTCATAGAGAACGCACTTTATGCACAGGCGAAAGAATCAGCAGCACCCCTGCCAGGATAACTCCCAGTACCCCTATCAATATCGTCAACCTCAACCCGATGATGGTGCCCAGAATTCCGGCGGTGATGGCCGCGACAGGCGCGGGACCCTGGGTCAAGAACTGCATGGTAGCGCTGATGCGCCCCAGGAAGGCGTTCGGGATGATAGCCTGGCGCAGGCTCACCTCCGCGATGAAGTAGATCGCCACTGAAGCGTCTCCGAACAGTTGTCCGGCAAAGAGGAAAGCGACTGCCAGCGCGACAGGTCCATGAGCAAAGGGGATAACCAGGCCGGATACACCATAAAAGGTCAGCATAGCCCCTATCGACAGTCCGGGGCCGAGCCGTTGGATCACTCTGCGGGCGATCAACGTCCCGAATAGCGCGCTGACTCCTCCTGTTGCGATGAGAAAGCCCAGGATGAGCCCGCTTGCGTGTAATTCGCGCACGATATAGAGGATATATAGCGTTCCGACGAAGTTGCCGAAGAACTCGAAGAGGGCCGCGCTGGTGACTAGCGCGCGCAGCAGTGCATTGTCCCTGACCATGCGCAGCCCGTCGATGCTCTCTCGCCACGCGCTCTGCCTCTGTCTCTGCTCCTCCGATACTGGCCGGGGCTCGGCGGCGTGGATAAGCCCGAGGCTGAACGCCGATACGAGAAACGAGCAGGCATCCAGCAGGATAGCGAAGGGTGCGCCGATCAACTGCACAAGCGGACCGGCGCTGGCAGGACCGACAATTTCCGCCAGCGAATCGCTCGTCCCACGCTTGCTATTGGCCTCGACAAGCTGCTTTTGCGGTATGAGGGTAGGTAGAAATGATTGATCGGCGACATTGAAAAAGATAGTGAGGATCGCCGAGAGCGCAGCCACCACATATAATTGCGCGAGGTTTAAGACACCCAGGAGCGCGGCAAGCGGGATAGAGCCGAGCAGTACTGCCCGGCCGAGGTCGGCAGCGATCATAATGGGACGGCGGCGCAGCCGGTCTACCCACACGCCTGCGAACAACCCGAACACCAGCACGGCTATACCGTTAAGAGCGCTCAAGATGCCCATTTGCACGGGACTTGCCGAAAGAATAAGCACGGCCGTGAGCGGCAGCGCCACACCGGTGATGCCACTGCCAATGTTGGAAATTGTTTGACCGGCCCATAATTTTATGAAATCGCGATTGCGCCATAAGCCCATCTAACCACGCGCCAGTACCATAGACACTATGCTTAAACGCTTACGATTACTTTTCAGATAGTATATCATTTCAGAAGAGGATTGATGCTGTGAGAAAGCGGAAATCCATTGGATACAGTTACGATGAGAGGAAGACCACATGCCGCAAGACCGTCTCGTGTATTCAACCGATGGCGGGCGCGTGACGACTTGCCCCACGTGCGGATTGCCATATAAAAACTGTCGTTGCGTGCAACCCACACAACCAACTCGTAAAAGCGATAGCATTGTGCGTGTGATGCGTGACCGTAAAGGGCGCGGAGGGAAAACCGTCACAGTTATAGATGGGGTAATGGGAAGCGAGGCAGAGCTGACTACGCTGGCGCAACAACTCAAGAAATTATGCGGCTCAGGCGGAACCGTCAAGGACGGAAATATCGAAATCCAGGGAGACCATTGTGATAAAGTGATGGCGAAATTGACCGCTCTGGGATACAAGGTCAAGCGTGCTGGTGGGTAAGAGTTCTCAACAGATGTCTATCCTGCCACCATCGCTGGAGTAAACAAGACGTTCCGGCATACTTAAGCTTCCTCTCCCTGAAGGATGCTGTAGAATGTCGCCATCTGGGCGAGCTGAGCAGTGGCATTGGGATGCGAGGTATCGCCACTCAATTCTCGATAGATGCTGGCCACATTGACGACGATACGCTCGCCCTCGGTCCAGGTCGCATAGCGATCAAGTGGGATATCCTGGGCGGCTTCAAGCGCGGGCATCCCGGCTTCGTAGCGTTTGCGCGCCTCGTCATAGATGTATTGCAAGTACTCTTTAATCTGAATTACGCCCTGCTTGTCGGTAATAGGGCCGTGACCGGGAACAATCAGATCTACGTCCATCGCCAGAATGCGATCGCAGGCCCGCAGCCAGTTGCTCGTTGGCCCGGCCCATATAATGGGATGACCGCCGATGAAAAGGATGTCGGCTGTAAAGATAACCCTATTACCTGGAATGTATACCAGCGTATCGCCCCGGGTATGCGCCGGACCCACTTCGATCAAGCGTACTTCTTTGTTACCTACGTGCAGCGTCATCTCGCCGTCGAAAGTCTGCTGCGGTAAAGTAAAGGTAATGTTCTCGAAGTCGAATTTGCCGAAAGCATGCAGCAGGAACTGGCCAACCTGTCCCATATCTGGGGCCTGCTTGAGCAGCATGGCAAATTGCTCGGGGGTGATGCTCGTCGCCATTTCCTCCGCTGTACGGCGGGAAGCGATGATGCGCGCATCGGCTACAAGCTGGTTGCCGTAACAGTGATCGCCATTGGCGTGCGTGTTGACAACCATGTCGATATGCGACGAGGCAGGCACCGATCGGCGCATGCTATCAAGCATGTCGCTCGTCAGCTTCAAGTCGAAAAGCGTATCGACCAGCAGCGATGCCTCGCCGTCAGTAATAAGGCCAGCATTGCTCCATCCCCAGGTGCCGTCCGGCTGTAAATAGGCATAGACAGAGTTGCCGAGATCGTGCAGGCCGCGCGTATATTGCCATGGACTCATGAGAGTTCTCCTTCGTACCGGCTAGTTATTCAGCTTTTTCATTGTATGTTGGGGTTTTATACCTGTCAATAAAGTTGAGTCACCTATTGTAGCCTGCAAACGTGTTATACTTAGACGTTGCGACCGTGGCCAAATAGGCCGAACAGTAAGCTGAAATGGCAGGATTCCCCATGCTAGAAATACGCGGGCCTCTCATTGATGGGCGTTATCGCCTTTTGCATTGCCTGCGGCGCGGCGGTATGTCGGAAGTATTCCTCGCGTTTGACGAACAGCAGCAAGAACAGGTTGCCCTGAAGCTGGTCAGCAATAATAAGCCCGATTGTTTTAAGCGGCTCAAACGCGAGGTACGTGTGCTGCGAAAGCTTTCTCACGAACATATTCTACCCATCCTGGATTACGGTGAATGGGAGGGGTATGCTTATCTTGTCATGCCTTATATGAAACACGGCAATCTGCGCGATCGACTGGTGGAAGGCCCCTTGACCCAGGAAGTAGCAGGTAGCATCCTATCGCAGGTCGCAAGCGCTCTACAAAGCGCGCATGAACATGGCATTCTTCACCGGGATATCAAGGCATCCAACATTTTACTCGACAGCGCGCAGCATGACGCGGTCTACCTTGCTGATTTTGGCCTGGCGAAAGCGCCGGGGGAAGGCAGCGATATCACTCAGACCGGCTGCCTGATCGGCACACCGGAGTATATGGCCCCGGAGCTGGTCACCATGCCGGAGAGTACCAGCAGCGATATTTACGCGTTGGGGATTCTGCTGTATCAAATGCTGACAGGACGACTGCCCTTCAGCGGTACCACTCCCCTCGCCATTTGTTGGAAGCATGTCCAGGAAACGCCCCCACTCCCATCCTCGCTGAATCCCACGATTGCTCCGGAGGTGGAAGCGGTCATCCTACGCGCTATCGACAAGGACCCTGACCGCCGCTTCCCAAACCCTCGCAGCATGGCCGAGGAGTACAGGCAAGCGTTGCAACGAGTACAACAATCATCTTCTCTCGTCGCTTCACGGACCTTACCGCCTGTGCAGGTTACATTGTACAAAATGGCGCAGCGCCCTACTATGCCGGTTGCCCGCACGCGGATTGATAAGCGAGGGCCACAGCGTCTGCGTGCCTTGCCTGCAAGCCATAGGGGCCTGCTGGGCCTTGCCGCGCTCGTATGGATAGCTACCTCAATTTCTCTTGGTTTTATCGTTGGGCATGGGAACTACCAGGCGGCTGCAGTCGCAAGTGTCAGCGTACATAGCATTGGAAAATCCTTGCAGCCTCTCACTCCAACAAGGGTTGACCCAACAAATCAACCAGGATCGCAAGCGCGACCGGAACCTTCTCCTACCCCGGCTCCAACTCACGCGCCGGTTGAGCATCCACGAAAGCCGCCTGCTCGATCCCCCACCCCTCCAGCACCTCATCCTACCCCTCACAAACATCATAAGCATGGCCATGGTGACGGCGGAGGCGGAGGAGATTAGCGCCATTGCCGGGGCAACCGCGAGGGTCGCCTGGCAGTCGCAAAGGTTGACGTAAAGTTATCACCATGCATATACTGCAAACGAAATACATCATGGTGAGGAAATAAAAGAGCTTATGCGCGGGCTGGAAGGAACCAGGTTAGGCCGCTATCTACTCCGACAACGGCTGGGGCGCGGCGGTATGTCGGAGGTATATCTTGCCACCGACGAAGCCATGCATCGCGACGTGGCCATTAAGGTCGTGAGCAGCGCATACACCGATTATGTCCAGCGCTTCCAGCGTGAGGCGGAGGCTATCGGGAGGCTGCAGCATGATCATATTCTTCCCGCTTACGATTTCGGTGAGCAGCCGCCCTGGTATTACCTGGTGATGCCCTATATCGACTATTGCACCCTGTATGATAAAATCGAGCAAGGTCCGCTCTCGCCTGACTATGCGGGCGAGTTGCTCATGCAAATAGCCAGTGGTCTGCAATACGCGCACGATCACGGCGTCATCCACCGTGATATCAAGCCGTCTAATATCCTTATGCGTGACGATCATTTCATCTACCTGGCGGATTTCGGCCTGGCGAGGTCTGTGGAGGGTGCGGACAAGGTGACGCAGACGGGCGTGCTGCTGGGAACACCCGAATACATGGCGCCCGAACTGGCGGACGGCCCGCCCGGTAGAAGCAGTGATGTCTACGCGCTAGGTATTCTCCTCTACCAGATGATCACGGGCAAAATGCCTTTCAGTGGCGACAATCCCCTGGCTGTTTATCTGAAACAGATGCGCGAGCCGCCCGTCCCACCGTCTCGTATCCGGCCAGGCATCCCGCGCTCCGTTGAACTGGTCGTCCTGCGCGCGCTTGAGAAAGATCCACGCCGGCGCTACGACTCGCCGATGTCTCTAGCAAGAGCGTATATGCAGGCGCTGCACATGCAGAGCCAGCAACCTGAGCCGGATACTTCCTCACCACAGATGCCCTCGCTCTATGAAACAACACCGATGGGCAGCGATCTCCTGCGCCAGGAAGTCATTCGTTCACCCAGGCATCCCCCGCCGCCCGAGCCTATCATACCGTCCGCCCCGGTGACACCTCATTTGCCGTTGCCGCCATCGCAGACCTCGCCACAGCCTGTACAGACCCCTTCGCAGCCGGAAAGGCTTGTGCTTCCGGCTCAGGCGCCGCGCAGGTCTCGCCCGGGCCACCCGTGTCTTACCGGCGTGTTCCGGCTCGTTCAGCTCGCCGGTCGCGCGTAAATCCGACGCTCGTGATTGCTTTAATATTCCTGGCGCTCATCGTTCTCATTCTCGGCATCGGAATTTCCGCTTATAGCGCTCAAAACAACGGGGCATCGTCGAATCTCACTCAGACGCAAACCACTGTTGGCGATGACGTAACCCCGTCGCCCGCTCAGACCTCACCAACTGCTCAGCCCTCACCTGGCGCGAGTCTGACCGCGCAGGCCCAATCAACTCAGCAGGCTATCTACAACCAGGCCACTACTGTCACCAGCGGCTCGCCACTGCTGAGCGACCCCTTGACCGGCAACTCCAGTAATCGCTGGCCCGATGATGGCGTTGCCTGTACCTTTCGCAACGGTGCCTATCACGTACTGGTCAACAGGCCAAATTACCTCCAGCCGTGCTCGCCCCAGGGTTACACTTTCGATAATTGCGCCATCATGGTTGATGTGACCCTCTTGCAGGGCAACGACGCGGGCTTCATCTTCCGTAAAAATGGCGACCAGTTCTATGACTTCGAGATCAATGACCAGGGCCAGTATTACTTCCGCCGCCACGATGCTAATGCCGGTGGCAATTATGTCCCGCTCGTTTCAAGCACCTCCAGCAGCGCCATTCACAGCGGTTCTTCGCCGAACACGCTCATGGTAATCGCTAATGGCGACGATTTTCTCCTGTTCATCAACGGCATCTTCGTGAAAGAAGTGCGCGACTCCACCTTTAGCAGCGGGCAGCTCTCCCTTGTCGCCGGTACGCTCACGACTGCCACAAATGCCGACGCGAGCTTCGCTAACCTGAATGTGTATCCTGTCTCTTGATTACGCGAGCACATCCGGGCTGTCATGCCGGGGGTCGTTGACCAGGCGGGAAACCGGGCGCGCCGTCATCGCTTGCGCGGGATAGGGTGCGAGCCAGTGCGATAGAAACTGCTCGTCCTTGATGGATGGATCGAGCCAGCTCTCATACGCTTCGGGCAGCAGAATAGCAGGCATGCGGTCATGGATGGGGGCGACCACATCGTTCGGCTGCGTGGTGATTATCGTGCAGGAGCGCAGCGGCTCCCCTGCCGGGCTTTTCCAGCTATCCCATAGACCCGCGAATGCGAATGGCTCGTGATCCTTCATGGTGATATACATGGGCGTCTTATGACCGTTCTCCTGCTTCCACTCGAAGAAGCCATCAGCGATAATCATGCAGCGTTTCGAACGCAGCAGCCCCTTGAAACTCGCCTTCTCGGCCAGCGTCTCGGCCCTGGCGTTAATCATACGCGCACCGATGGACTCATCCTTCGCCCACGATGGGATCAACCCCCAGCGCAACTCGACGAGGTGCGCCTCGCCGTTGCGTACGATAGAGGCAACCGGCTGCGTCGGCGCAATATTATAACGAGGCGCTGTATGCATTGTTGGCTCGACGCCAAATTTTTTCGAAACATCCGCCAGATCAATTGTAAGCGCGAATCGACCACACATGTGAATGCTCCTTTTTCAGGTTGACTGCTCGATACTCTCTCATTATAACCTATTCTTTTTGGAGAGGCGGTTTTCGGAAGGTGACAGGTTATTGTGGATAACTATGTGGACAAATGTTCTAATTGTGGAAAACTTCCCATCTCCTCATCGACATTATCACGGGCGCATCGCTGGACAATCCCTCTCAACCCTGCTAGGATAAAGCAAATACAAACGTAATCATGCGGAAAGGATGCATCACATACATGACACAGACAGCCGTCGAGAGCTATATTTCGCAGCATGAGGAGCGCTTCCTGGAAGACCTGAAGGGCTGGCTGCGCATTCCCAGCATCAGCACGCTGCCGGAACACGCGGGCGATATCCGGCGCGCGGCTGAGTACGCGGCGGAACAACTGCGCGGCATCGGCTTCGATAAGGTGCAGATCATTGCGACGAAAGGGCACCCGCTCGTCTACGGCGAATGGCTCAAGGCGCCGGGAAAGCCAACCGTGCTCGTCTACGGGCATTACGATGTCCAGCCGGTCGATCCCATCGAGTTGTGGAAGTCGCCGCCGTTCGAGCCAACGCTGCGCGGCGATAACCTGTATTGCCGGGGAGCGGCCGACGACAAGGGGCAGACTATGCTCGTCTTCAAGGCTCTGGAGTCGCTCATGGCGGTCAACGGCAAGCTGCCGGTCAACGTGCGCGTGCTTATCGAGGGCGAGGAAGAGGCCGGCGGCGAGTCGATCGAGCGCTACGTCAGGGCCTATCCCGAACGCCTGGCGTGCGACGCGGCCTTCATCTGCGATACCCACATGCCTTCGAAGGAACTGCCCGCGCTGATAACAGGCCTGCGCGGTATCATCTATACCGAGGTCGAGGTGCGAGGTGCGAAACGGGACCTGCATTCCGGTTCCTACGGCGGTGTCGCGCCCAATCCCTTACACACGCTGGCTATCATTATAGCGGGGTTGAAGGACGCGCAGGGACACATCCACATCCCCGGACTCTACGACAGGATTCGCCTGGCTCCCGATGTAGAAAAAACCTTCTGGCGCGAAGACCCGCTGCGTATGAACGAGATGCTGCTGGAAGAGATGGGCGTCAGCGAGTTCACCGGCGAGGAGCAATACCCGCCGCTGGAGCGCATCTGGGGCCGTCCGACGCTTGAGGTGCATGGCATCGCTGGCGGCTTCACGGGCGAAGGCGCGAAGACAGTCATCCCAGCCGTCGGCAAGGCCAAGATCAGCTTGCGCCTGCCGGCGGACCTGAACCCGGACGAGGTCTTCGCCCTCTTCGAGCGGCGCGTCAAAGAATTGGCTCCCAGAGGCGTCGAGGTTATCGTCCACAAGGTGCATGGCGGCGACTCGGTCATCGTGCCAGTCGATGCCCCTTCCATGCAGGCGGCGGCAGCGGCCCTCAAAGAGACCTACGGAAAAGACCCGATCTTCATTCGTGAGGGCGGCTCCATCCCCGTCGCGGCTCTCTTCTACAACTTGCTGGGTGTGCCTGTCGTGATGATGGGTTTCGGCCTGCCGGACGACAACCTGCATGCCCCCAACGAGAAGTATTCCCTCTCGCAATACTTCAAGGGCATTCGCACCGTAACGCGCTTCTTGGAAATGATGGGAGAGTAGTGATTATTTCAACCCTCGCTCGTCGGCGATCTTTGTCAACTGATTACGTATCTCCCAGAGCTCAGGGTAGAAGACATCCTTGAGGGTGCGTTCCAGGAGTTCCATGGGCGTCCCGCCGGTGCCAATGGAGCCAGGGCCGATCATGCGCTGCGCGAGCTTGAAGTGCTGCGTGCGGAAGAGCTGGAAGACTTCGTCGTAGTCGATCAGGGCCTCGGCAAATGCTACCAGAAGGGGATAGCGGTCGGCATGCATGTAGACATCAGCCAGCGTCACTTGCTCGCGATCGAGCAGGTCGGTAAAATCATCCCATAGTGGTGGTGAAAGCGTCATCAGGGCATGGAAGCCGGGCGAGTCGACGCCGGCGCCGTCTCCGAGCAACAGGCGAAATGCGTGAAAATCCCAGGGAGTCATGGTCTCGAGCATGCGCATATTGGCGAGCAGCACGTGCTGGGTGGCGATGACGCGCTGCATTAGCTTCAGCGCCAGGGGTATATTGGTTTGTTGCAACAGCGAACGAATGGTGCGCAATTCAAAGGCAGTCTCTTTCCACCACAGTTCGAAGACCTGATGAACGACCTGGAACTGCATCTCATCATGGTGTGCCAGCTCCTCCTCCGGTTTTTGCAAGGTCAGCAGCTCCGGCACATGCAGATAGCGCTCGTATGTGCTTTCTCCAGGTAAGTGTCTCGCCCTATGTGGCGAAGTTATGTGTTTGGCCATAGAAAACATCCTCCTTCATTGGATGACGTGTGATAGTACCGGGTAGTATTGGGTGGTGTGCAATAGACCCGGGAAACGACGTTGTTCCTAATAACAAAAGCATATCATAGAAGCTGGCAAGACGTAATACTAGAAAGTATTACGATAGTTGCATAATAACTACGCTCATAATCACCAGTCCTAGCCCAATGATCTTCGCGATTGTCAGGCTTTCCCCCACCAGCAAATAGGAAAGAATGAGCGTCACGCCAGGTATCATGTAATCGCCATATGCTGTGCGGATTGCGCCGATGCGCCGGATCAACCAGAATGTCAGGAAAAAGGTGATGCAGCTACAAAAGATGGCGAGATACAGGATCGCGCCGAGCGTTGTCCAGGTGGGTTGAAAGGCTTCGCCGCGCTCGAAGAGCAGGCTCATCGCCAGCAGGAAGAGCGCGCAGTAGAAGATCTGCCAGGTCGTGAAGACCATCACGGGAATATCAGGGCTGTGCCGGCGCGCCGTACGAATGCCCAGACCGTAGATACTGGCTGAAGCCAGCACCGCCAGTTCGGAGAGTACCGCCAGGCTCCCACCTGCGAAGGGCGGACCGCCATTTGGGTCTGGCAAAAATGGCAACCGGCCCAGCAATACCGTCAGCACGCCCACCAGTCCAATTGCCAGGCTGATAAGCAGCTTCCAGCCACGCGCCTCGCCGCTGTCGCGCATAGCGAACAGCGCGGTAAAGATGGGCGTGGTCGACCACATGATCGTCAGTACGCTGACCGGTGCGAGGGGAGTGGCGGCAAAGAAGACACAGCCGGGAATGCCGACCATCAGTAGAGAGATAACCAGTACGCGCAGGTGCTGCCGCCTGGAAATCCACAGCCTGCTTCTCCGACCGGCTGACACGCAGTGTAGATGCGCAGCAGCGTTACCGGTCGGAATAAGCCCTTCTCCTTTCTGAATAAGCCCTTTTTTGTTCTGCCAGTATGCGAGTGGGGCCATGATGAGAAAGGCGATGCTGAAACGCAGACCGGATATCAAGAGAGGCGGTGCATGCTCGACGCCAATTTTCGCCGCGACAGGGAACGATCCCCATAGCAACACCATCAGTACATAATTGACGATGACAACAACGGATCGTTTCCGTGGGGTGAGTTCCATGAGTGCTATTCCCACTCAATCGTAGCGGGAGGCTTCGAGGTAATATCATAGACCACGCGGTTCACGCCAGGAACCTCGTTGACGACGCGGTGAGAAATGCGGGCCAGCAGGTCGGGCGAGAGGCGCGCCCAGTCGGCGGTCATGAAGTCGCCGGTCGTGACCGCCCGCACTGCCACCACGTTGGCATAGGTTCTGCCATCACCCATTACGCCCACGCTCTGCAGGGGTGTCAGCACCGCGAAGGCCTGGCCTAATTGACGATAGATACCTGCGCGTCGTATCTCGTCGACGACGATAGCGTCGGCGGCGCGCAGAATCTCCAGCCGCTGCTCGTCTACCGCCCCGATGACGCGGATCGCCAGTCCGGGGCCTGGAAACGGATGCCGCCAGACCCACTCCTGTGGGAGGCCGAGCGCGCTGCCGATCTCGCGCACCTCGTCCTTGAAGAGCATACGCAGTGGCTCGATCAGTTGGAAAGCCATGTCCTGGGGCAGGCCGCCGACGTTATGATGCGTCTTGATGCGTGTCGCCGTGGCGGCGGTATCATGGCTGGTGCTTTCGATCACATCAGGATACAGCGTTCCCTGCACGAGAAATCTGATCGGCCCGCCCTCTGCTTCCAGGCGCTCGGCCTCTTCCTCGAAGACGCGAATGAATTCCTCGCCGATGATCTTGCGCTTCGCTTCGGGGTCAACAACACCGGCCAGCTTCGCCAGGAAACGCTGCCGCGCATCCACCACGGTCAGGGGAATTTGCAGGTGGCGGCCGAAGGTTTCCACAACCTGCTCTCGCTCGCCCGCGCGCAGGCAGCCGGTATCAACGAAGACGCAGGTGAGCTGCTCGCCCACGGCGCGATGCACGAGCAGGGCAGCCACTGCCGAATCAACCCCCCCGGAGAGCCCACAGAGCACGCGCTCGCCGCCGGTACACTGCTGGATAGACGCAACAGCCTCTTCGATCACCGAACTGGTCGTCCAGGTAGGCTCGCAGCCACACAGGCGATAGACAAAATTGCGCAGTATGTCTCTGCCCTGCGGCGTGTGCGTCACCTCGGGGTGAAATTGCAGACCAACCATGCCGTGCGCATTAGCTATGGCCGTGATGGGATTGCCCTCGGTACGGGCCAGCACACGAAATCCTGCGGGCAGTGCATCCACGCTATCCCCGTGGCTCATCCACACAGGGATGCGCAGGGTATTGTGCGAGCGCGGCTGATCAAGCGGGTTGGTCTGCGCCGGTGTTGCCCCGATGCCTTCGAAGATGCGGAAGCACTGCTCATCAAGCGCTGCTTCAGAGAGCGTTTCGAGTGTAGCAGGGCCATATTCGCGGCGTCCACTGGCCGGCGCAACATGTCCACCGAGCTGGTGCGCCAGCAATTGCATACCGTAACAAATCCCCAACACGGGCAGGCCGCTCGTCAAAATATCCGGGTCGCATAAGGGTGCATTCTCATCATATACGCTCGCGGGGCCGCCGGAAAGGATGAAGCCGCGAATGTCAAGGTGCGGCTGTGCCTGCAACTGCGCCAGAGTGGTATGCGCGGACACCAGTTCGCTATAGACGTGCAATTCACGTACGCGTCTCGTGATGAGGCGACTGTACTGTGAACCGAAATCCAGCACAATAATGGCCTGCCGGCGTTCCTGGGTTGGCATGCTACTCCTTGTTTTGTGCCTGTACCGGTACAAGCCCCGCGAATGAATATATTACCCGCGCGGCCCACCTGCTACATAAATAATCTGGCCGCTGATGTAGCTGGCCTCGTCTGAGCAGAGGAAACAGATCACATTGGCGATATCGCGCGGCTGCCCGACACGGCGCACCGGGATGGTTTTCGATGCCTGGGCAATTACCTCGTCGGGATCGAATCCCTGGCGACGCGCGGTGGCGCGCGTCATCTCGGTATCGATAAAACCGGGCGCGACTGCGTTGGCCGTGATGCCGAATTGTCCCAGCTCGATGGCCAGCGTGCGTGTGAAGCCCTGCAAGCCCGCTTTAGCGGTGGAATAGTTGACCTGGCCCCGATTGCCGAGCGCGGATGTCGAGGAAAGCGAGACGATGCGCCCATACTTCTGCTCTACCATGTACTTCTGCGCCGCGCGGCTGCACAGGAACGCGCCCTTGAGATGCACGTTCATGACGGTCTCCCAGTCATCGTCGCTCATCTTGAACAGCAGGTTATCGCGCGTCACACCAGCGTTATTGACCAGGATATCCAGTCGTCCGAAGCGGCCGGCGGTCGTATCGATGGCACTCTGCACCATTGCAGCGTCAGCCACATTGCATTCTAGTGCGATGGCCTCCGAGCCAAGCTTGTTTATCTCGGCAGCTACCTGTTCGCAGCCCGCCAGGTCAAGATCGGCGAGAGCTACACGTGCTCCCTCCTCGGCCATCCGCAGCGCCGTAGCCGCACCAATCCCGCGCCCCGCGCCCGTCACAAATGCAACGCGCCCATCTAGTCTTCCCATGCGATACGCTCCTTACTAAACAAATTTTGCTAGAGTATATCATATGTGTATGCTGACGAAGGTACGGACTATCGCGTCGCCTCCAGGCACATCACCCCCTGCGGTCCGACCTGCGCGCTGTGCCGAGTCCCCGCGGGCAGGATCATGCCGTCGCCGGGCGCGAGATCGATGTAGGGGATGCCCTCCGGCTGATCGGGCAAGGTGAAGCGGATGGAGCCCCGCACGCAATACAAGACTTTCTCGTAGCTGTGGCTATGCGTGGCATAGGTGTCATACGGCCCATTCGACCAGGAGTAGGGGGATAGCCCCTGCTGCTGCATGTGACTACGTAAATCATGTTCTTGAGGGGTCATCGATTTTGCCGGCGAATGATATGCATGGCGCTATGCTCCTTTGTCGCGATCTCTTCCTTTCCCTTGCGGTAAGTCTTATTGAATATACAACATCTTAAGTGCTTTAAGCTGTAGTGAGAAACCGCCGCACTTTGCTCTCCGCCCGCTCGCTATCCATGCCATCCAGCCACACAATGCGCAGGTCGCGGCGAAACCAGCTTAGTTGCCTGCGAGTGAAATCGTGGATGGCGTATTTCAAGCGCTGCGTCATCTCGGCTTCGCTGGCGAACTCGCCGCGCAGCAGGCGGCTGATGTAGCGATATTCGAGGCCCAGGCTCTCCATGCGCTCGTGGCTCACACCATCTGCCAGCAAGTTGCGCACCTCCTGCACCATGCCCTGGCGCATGCGTTCATCGACACGCGCATCGATGCGGGCATACAATACCTCGCGCGGCCAGGTGATGCCGAGCAGCAAGGAGCGGTAGAGCGGGTGGGCGACGCCACGCTGCTCGGAGAATGGCTTGCCAGAGACCAGGCAGACCTCCAGCGCGCGAATGACGCGGCGCGGATTGCTGCGGTCAATGCGGGAGGCGCTCTGCGGGTCAAGCTCTGCGAGCTGCGCGAGCAGATCGGCGAGCGGGCGGGCTTCCAATTGCGCGCGCAGGTCCGGCTGTGGCGGGATATGTGGAATGTCCAGGTGATCGACGACGGCCTGGATGTAATGCGGTGAGCCTCCCACCAGGAAGGGCAGTTTGCCCCTCCCCATAATATCGTCGATGGCAGCGATGGCATCCTCCTGGAAACGTGACACCGTATAGACTTCGCATGGGTCAGCCACATCCAGCAGGTGATGGGGCACCAGTGCCCGTTCTTCGGGCGTCACCTTGGCTGTGCCGATGTCCAGTCTGCGATAAACCTGGCGCGAATCGGCGGAGACGATCTCGCCATCGAAGCGCCGAGCCAGCTCGATGCCAAGCGCGCTCTTGCCCGAAGCCGTCGGCCCAAGTACGACGACCAGGGATGGAAGTACCTCCCGTGGGCCATTCACCCCACGAATCATTGTAGGGGCGGGTGTGGGGTGGATGTGGGGTGGGGACCCTTGCGGTCGCCCTGTGCTGCTCATCATGGAGTGGGAGTCGAGGCGCTCCTTTGCCGGATCAAGCGACGGATGCGCAGTACAAGCGCTACGCCGATGCCGGCCCCAAAGAGCGCGCCGAACGGGGCGAAGCAGCCGAAGGAGATGCCGCTCGTCAGCCCGTAGCCTAATATGCCGCCGGCGATAATTGCAACGGCGTACATCACCCAAACCGCGCGTGTCATCAGCCACGTGCCGCTTCTGATGATCTGGTCACTGACACGCGGGGCTGTTCCAAGTGTGGCACCCGCCGCCGTCAAGAGCAGCATCACTAGCAACTGCGCCGGTGAGCCGGGAAGCGAGAGACTCTGCCAGGTTGCCTCGCCAAGACCCAGAAAAGTCAGCGCGATCACCAACCCTGTGCCGCCGCGCGTCAGCGTTGTGCGACTGGCCCACATAGCGCGTAGGTTCATCAACATCGCGCCCAGCGTGGAGAAGATCAGGATGCCAACCAGCACGGCCAGAAACCAGGGATTGGGCGGCAGTACGGAAATGTGTGCATTCACGATTGGCGGGAAATGCGAGAGCAGCAGGTAGAACAAAGCGCCTGACATCAGAGAGGCGGCGAAAGTCGTCGTGTGACGCATCCAGGTACGCTGGCGCGGTGTGATGCTGAGCATCTGCCAGCCGCTGCCCGGCGCGCCATACTTGGCTTTATATTCGTCATAGCGTGCGTTGGTGAACGGCTGATCCGCCGAAATTGCTGCCTGGGAAGCCGTTCTCGCGCCTGTTGCCCCACCGGCCGCCGCACCAGGTGCCGTCCCCTGCCTGGTCCCTGGAGCCGATGCAGCGTTACCCGAGCGAGTTGTACCCTGTACGGCCTTCATCACCTGCGAGGACTGCATAGTTTGCGAATTCTGCCCACTCGCTGGTCTTATCGTTTGACTCCCTGCTGCTCGCCCCGGCATCGTCGCTGTTGAATATTCCAGCACATCCAGTTCGACCGTGACCGGTATCTCGCGGGAGCTATCGTCGGGCTGAATGATGATCGTGCCTGTATAATGGCTTGCTCCATCCAGGCGTGTGCTATCGGCGCGAATGCGTACGGGAGTATTCATCCCATCAAAGCTGGTCGTATCGAGCACAATCCAGGATTCCACCGGGTGAATTGTACCGCTGACCAGCGCGCCCTTAGCGCCTGTGATGGTGAGTAGTATGGGTGCCGACAGACCGGGGTAGACCTGGCCGAAATCGATTGTCCTGGGGCGCACGACTACCGCTGTGTCTGGATCGCGTCCGCTCCCGACTCGCCCGCTCAGGCCTCCGCGCGTTGGCGGAACACTCGGCCTCGATCCCGTCGCACCTGATACATTTGTGGCGCGCGTGTGTGCATTCGGTCCCATGATGGCCTGTAAGAATTTATTGACGCCCAGCGTGGGATCGCCAACCGTCTGACGGATGCGCCCGGTCGCGCGCGCGAAGTCACTTGCGCCAATTTCTCGCAGCCAGGACTCGATTTCGCCGGAGTACAGGTAATCGCTGGCCTCTTCGGGATAGCGCGAGCAAAGGTCGGCGAGTTCCTGTGGCGTGGTCGCCTCACCGCCATTTTCAAAGCGGAACGTGTCAATGCCCAGTAACGCGCGTCGAAAGACGACGATGCTCTCGTAGCGATCCTCTGGCCGCAGCGAGGTCGCTTTCTCCAGCGCACGCGCAACGGGCGGCGAAATAAAGGGAAAACTGGCGTGCACATTGGTGAGGCCAAAGCCTTTTTCGGAGATAGACAGGGTCATCAACTGGAAGAGCGTCATTGCCAGCGAATAGATGTCGGAGCGTTCGTCCGTCTGCGCCCCCCCATACTGCTCTGGCGGGGCAAAGCCTGGCGTACCGAGGAGCTGCGTATCGTGCGAGCCGCTGTCGCGGAACAGGCGCGCAATCCCGAAATCGATCAACTTGATGCGCCCGGTGCGCGACAGCATGATGTTGCCAGGCTTCATATCTCGGAAGATGACCGGAGGCTGCTGGCTGTGCAAATACTCCAATGCATCACACAATTGCCTGGCCCAGCTCAGCACTCGACGCTCGGAGAAGGGACGGCCATGCTCTTCGAGCAAATCCTCCAGCGTGCTGCCGTCAATATATTCCATGACCAGGTATTTGCGCTTATCTTCGGTGAAAAAATCGGTGTATTCTGGGAGATTGGCATGATTGAGGCGCGAAAGTATAGTAGCCTCTGCCAGGAAATTCTGAATCGCCTGCTGTTCCTCACCTGGCGACACAGCCGAGAGGCTCATTTCCTTGATGGCACAGACGCTTCCCCGCTTTGTATCCCTGGCCTTGTAGACTGCCGCCATTCCGCCATGCCCGATGGTTTGCTCGACGATATAACGTTTATGCAGCAGGGTATGCGGGTCAAGTTGCCCCGTCTGTGTATTGAATTTGCTATTCCCGTTCTGCACGCCGATGATCCTGATCTCCCATTTCCCTCAGTAAATCCATTGCGCCTCAGTATAGCATATTGCCGGTACGACACATGTACTGTTCCACCCCGACCCTGCTATTTCATTCGTTCTACTTATATATGACGTTTGTCGCCATCATTTTGGGAAATTTAGCGAAAAACCAGAGAAACCGCATCTGCGGTCGCCCTTTTCGCACTCACGCTCTCTATATTTTACAATGCTGCGAGTACAATGAGCAAAAAAACGTCAGAGCGCACTATCTTTAACGCGCTGCGCACACGATACCTATTCTATACAACCTCGCTTTGTACGGTAATCATCCTGCTCGGTGGCTTCTACGCGCTGCTGCTTAACTCCGGTTCGCCGTTCTCTCGGCCCGAGTCGTTTTCCTATCCTGCCAGAGCAGCACAGGCCCATTTCGATGACATGAGCGTCGTCGGCCCGCCTTCGCTGCCCGCTGATACTGTCAACGCCATTTTCGCGCGCCTGGACAGCCCGATGAGCGGAACGGGTAAAATTGTCGAGCAGATGTCACAGCAAACCGGCATTGATGACGCTTTCGCTCTTGGCGTGTGGTGGACCGAGACAAACGATGGCGCGGCTGGCGTCGGATTGGCCGACCGCAATCCGGGCAGCGTACGCGGCAGCGTCGGGTATCCCTCGGCCTACGATGGCTACACTATCTATCCAAACTATACGGACGCTATCGTCTACTGGTTTCATATGCTGAAAAATCTGTACGTGAACCGTGGCCTGTCCACAGTTTACGCCATCTCGTACCCCTATGTCGGCACCTCTAGCTCGCCGCTCTGGGCCGGAAAAGTCATAGCCCTGATGCTCCGCTACCGTGGCGAAGCGCCCCCACCAACTCCCGTACCTACACTTATGCCGAGTCCCACCTTTTCACCAAACTTGCCGCATCACCGCCCTTTCACCTTCGGTTCCGACACGCAGCCAGCGTCCGCTGCCGCCCAGCCAGGCGCTACACATCCATCACAGCCATATGCGCAACAAGACGCGCTGCCAAATTCTGCGCAACCGGCATCAATCGGACTCCCTTTCTCCATGACGTGGATGATTGTCCTCTTTGCGCTGCTGCTGGCCCTGGCCATCGCGCTTTCCGCCGTGAAATTCCTGCCCGGTATGCCTGCTCCTGGGTTGTATGCCTGGTCTCGCACCGCCCCTGTTGCCATCTCTGTCGGCCACGAGGGGAACCCTCCTATCCCCACGCTGTGCCTGCCCTCGCACCCTATATCTGTGCCTGCCGCGAACTACGCAAGCCTGTTCACCCACCTGCCGGATACCCCGGGAACGGGAAAAATTCGCCGCACCGTCCTTTTGCCAGCGAAACAAGATGATGAAGCGCCGGGAGAAAGGGCCGGAGCCATCGGAGATATCGGAAGAAGGCCTACCGGTCTGCTTGCCCGCTATGGTCAAAGCCAACAGCAATGATATGCTTTTATAGAGCACAGTTACCTTGCTTTTTCCTGGCAAGTCAGTATTATTATCAATAAGGATTTCCTGGCGGCCACAAAACCCCATCCACCGTAACCCGTAGGCGTATACCATTTATATCGTCCCTGTGGGCGTCCCTTTATCTGCTATTTCTACCTCTCCGGTAGAGAAGGAGCATCTGCATGGCAACCGAATCCTCGTCCTCCTCGACTGAGCATGCAACACTGCGTCGCAACGCCATCGGACTACCAGGGGTCTTATTCCAATCGATTACTACGATGGCGCCCGCTTCTGCTGTAGCGTTCAGCCTGGGAGCTGCTATCCCCTTCGCCGGAGGCGCGCTGCCGCTGGCTGTCGTTGTAGCGCTGGTCGTCTGCTCCCTGATCGCGCTCAACATCGGCACGCTGGCAAAGTATCTGCCCTCGGCGGGCGGCTTTTTCACCTTTGTGAGCCGCGGCCTCGGTGTGCAGGCCGGGTGGATGACGGGCTGGCTATTCAGCCTCACCTACCTGCTGATCGTCCCCCTGCAATTGCTAGTGCTGGGGCCCGTGGCCGACGGCTTCGCCAACCAGTACCTGCACCTTTCTCTTGGGCCGAACGGCTGGGCCATCTGGTCCATGATCTTCGCGGCAGTCATCTTTATCCTCACCTACACCGGCATTAAGATATCGGCAGATGCAGGGGTCATCCTGGGTACGATCGAAATAGGCGTGTTCGTCGTACTCGCCATCTGGCTGATCGTCTCCTCTGGCAGCAATAATACCGCCGCGACCTTCAACCCCTCTTCAAGCCTTGAGAGCGGTCCTCTGCTGGGACCATTTCAGGGCATCCTGCACGGCATGATCTTCGCCTTCCTGGCTTTCGCCGGCTTCGAGTCGTCCGCGCCTCTGGCGGAAGAGGCGCATAACCCACGCCGCACGGTGCCGCGTGCCATCGTCACTGCTGCCATCGTCATCGGCCTCTTCTATGTGCTCTGCTCCTACGCTGGCGTCGTCGGCTGGGGCATCGGCAACCTCGGAACCTACACCTCCAACTCCAACCCCTGGGCGGTGCTGGCTAGCAAAGTATGGGGTGGATTCGCCTTCATCGCCATTCTCGCCATCCTCAATAGCGCGCTGGCAAATGCAAACGCCGGTGTCAACGCCGCCTCACGCGTGCTGTACGCCATGAGCCGCGCGGGCACCTACCCGAGACCGCTGGCGCATATCGCCTCTCGCTTCCGCACGCCCGACATAGCCATCATCCTGACGATGATCGTGGGGGTTGTGCTCACGCTGTGGCCGGGCTTTGTCTATAGCCCTCTGGTCGCCTTCTCGCTAGAGGGCATCATCATTACCGTCCTGATCCTGGTGGTCTACATGGCGACCTGCCTTGCCGTACCGTTCTTCTACCTGCGCGAGCACCGCGATGAGTTCAATGTTCTGCGCCATGTCATCTTGCCCGCCATCCCGTTCATCGTGCTGATCTTCCCTATCGTGGCGCAGTTTTACCCGGCCCCATCTGCCCCGTTAAACCTGGCCGGCCCGATCTGCGCCGCCTGGTTCGTGCTTGGTCTGATCGTCGTAGTCTTCTTGAATGTGCGGCTTCCTCAAGCCCTGGCAAGAAGCGACAAAGTGTATATTGAGGAGTGAATCTGAAAAGGAGTGAGCAATGGCAACCCATCATCTCGACGATACCCAACCCCATGCCTTCTGGGACAATACGCTGCCGCCGCGTATCCGCATCCAGCCGGGAGACACCGTCAGCTTCGAAACCCTCGAAGCCTCGGCTGGACAGATCGTTCCAGGTTCTCCCTCGGAGGTGGCGGCACGGCTGAATTTTGATCTCATTCACCCCTTGACCGGCCCGGTCTATGTGGAGGGCGCCGAACCAGGCGATGCCCTGGTGGTCGATATCGTGAGTATCAGGCACAAGGGCTGGGGCTGGAATGCCGTAATACCCGGCTTTGGCCTGCTGGCCGAGGACTTTTCAGCGCCCTACGTACACCATTACAAACTCGGTGAGGATTGCGAGTTCCGATCCGACATTCGCATCCCGTACGAGCCCTTCTGCGGCGTCATGGGTGTCGGCCCGCGCGAGGCCGGACGATTTACCACCATCCCGCCGCGCGAGAACGCTGGCAATATCGATATCCGCAACCTCACGCCCGGCACGCGCGTCTTCTTCCCCGTCCTCGTCCCGGGCGCGCTCTTCTCCTGCGGCGACTGCCATTCAGCGCAGGGCGATGGCGAGGTCAACGGCACCGGCATCGAAACAAAGATGACGGTCACGCTGACCTTCTCGTTGCAAAAGGGGGCGAATATCCCCGAGTTGCGCTTTATCACGCCGCCCGGCAAAAAGCTCACCGTTGCTGACGAAGGGGGCTACTACGTTACAACGGCGCATGGCCCCGATCTCTACAAAGACGCCCAGCAGGCCATTCGCTACATGATCGATCACCTGGTCGCCAACTATCAAATGACTCGCGAGCAGGCCTTCTGCCTGTGCGGAGCAGCCGTTGATCTGAAGATCAGCGAAATAGTGGACGCGCCCAACTGGATTGTCTCCGCGTATCTCCCTTTGAGCATCTTTAAATGAGAGCAGCGTGAGATGGCATCAACATAGATGTCATCTCACGCGTGCCAGACCCAATTACCCCTGCATCATCTCAAGCGGCATCCCGCACACGCCGCAGGCCGGCAGGTTAGGTACCAGGGGCCTGCCGCAATTGGGACAGGTTGGCAGAATTGGCGCCTGCTGATTAAAGCCCTGTGGCGCCTGCTGCGCGTAAGCGTTATACACCTCCGTTGGCTGGGCGTATAACGGTTGAGACCCGTTGACATGCTGTCCATCTCCATATGTGGAGGTTACGCCAGCCGGTTGGGCTTGTCTACCGGCATTTGTTGGATGCAGAGGGGCAGGATAGATGTAGGTAGCGGCATTCAGGTCTTTATAGTCGCCCACAGAACCTGGCGTAAAGTTCCCTTGCGGCATCGGGCTAATGCCGGAGCCGGCAAACTGGGAAGGATAATTTCTTTGTTGCCCGTACAGTAGCCCAGGCGGCGAGTTTTGCGCTATAGAAATGCCTCCACGGCGTTTCCGGCGCAGCGCAAGCAGAATCAAGCCTGCGATGAAAAACAGCGCGACTGCCATGCCGATCAGGGCGACCACGATCCCGCTTTTGCTGCCGCCCGAACTTCCTGCCGTGCTTGAGCCGCCGGAGCTATCGTTTGTAGTTGTTACCGTGCCGCTTGTATCGCTTGCCCCAGCGCTGGTTGCCGATGCTGCGGGTGTTGGCGAGGGAGCAACGGTCGCCAGCGCCGTAGGGCTGGGAGTCGGCGAGGGCTGGGCCGTGGGTGATGGCGAGGGTGTTGGTGTGGGCGTCACGGGGGCAGCCGTAATGGTCAGGTGCTTGACCCCGGTAGTGTAAAACGCCTCCAGGCCCGTCTTTGTCAGAGCATCCACAACGTAGTTGCCCGGTTTCGTTTTAGATGGGATAGGGATTGCCACGCTGAATGAGCCGCTATTCAGCCCGGCGGAAGTGGCGCTGGCGTTCGTCACATAGGTATTGCCCGGATCACAGGCTGCGCACCCGGCAATGACCGCCGAGACCGGCTGCGGCGGTACCCAGTTCTGTCCCGTTACCGTCACCGTTCCACCGGCCGCAACGCTCGTGGCCGAAATATTTATAACCGGTGGGCTGGACGCCAGCACTGTGAACGGGCCATCGTCCTGAATGCTGGCAAGGCTGTTATTGGACACCAGCACACTACAGATGCTGTAGCCCTGGTTCACCTTGTTGGCTGTGGCAGGCCAGGGAAAATTCTGTGTAAAGCCGCCCGCGTTATCTGTGGTGATAGTCGCGACCGTCACCACAGACTGCTGGCAAACCGACGCATTGCTATTGCTATCGCCAGGTGAGACAACCAGGCGCAGTTGCGTCTTTGGACTGAAATTCGCCCCATGCACAATCGCATTTTCGCCAACCGGTCCCCACGGATTGCCGTTATTCTGCCCCGCGTAGATCATGCTCCCATCCCAGTGAATTACCGGCATGCCATCACCATTGCGTGCGGCGTGGGCCACAGGTGAGGGCGAAGATGTCAGAATCATAAAGGCAAGGCAGACAAAGGCGCATGCCGCGGCCCTCGCATATAGCTTCGTCCGCCGGCTAGTACGCCCTACCGGCTCTTTCCGTAAACTTCGCATAGTGACTATTCCCTCCCGGTCGGCTAGCCTGTGTGATCCGTGAAAACGCCTACGCCCCATGCCGCGAAACTACGAATGCCTGCACTGTAGCGCGCTTTGCTATCGTAATTAAACGAGCAATCGCGTGGCATCTTTGGGAACCGGCGCGGCGATGTGCCTAAAGTCCTACTTCACCTTCATACGCCCGGCTCAAGCTTGTAGAGGAGACTTCAACGAGTCGAGCAATCAACTTACTACCGCCCAGTTCAATAAACAACGATCATGTTATACTGTGTTCACCAATTTTTAGGAGGGGGAACAGGTCATGGGAATACCCGGCCCGAAGCGTCACACGCAAAAGATGGGGGATATCAGCGAATCGGCAGTTGTCACCCGCCTGCTCCAATGCGGCTATATCGTCCTCACACCTTATGGCCAGAACCATCGCTATGATCTTGGGTACAAGATTATGAGCTATAAATATTTGCACCTGTGCTTGACGAAGACCCTTTCATATGCTATTCTGACCGCACATTCATGATGGGCTGCTAGCTCAATGGTAGAGCAGGAAACTCTTAATTTCAAGGTTCAGGGTTCGAGCCCCTGGCAGCCCACTTTTCCATATTTTCTCCTTACAAACTTCTATCTCCATCTAAATTTCGCGAGCGCGATACCAAAAATCGTCAGGTCGGCGGTGCAGAGCTACCCGCTTGACAAATTGCCGGATAGTACGTTAATATTTCAGTAGATATTGAAATACTGAAAAGTTCTCAGTACAGCGCTGGACGGCTGGCATGCTGGCATGCTGGCGGAGAGTTCACCCCGCTCGCGGGGTATACGAGGAGACTGAACCATGCATCCACTTCTTTTAGACCTCCCTATCGGGACCATACTCAGCCTGGTCCTACCTCTGGCTGCCCTTGAGCTGATACTCGTCGTCGTCGCACTCGTCGATCTCGTGCGCAGGGAGCCCGAACGTGTCAATGGCAGCAAGCTGCTATGGGGCCTCGTCATCGTTTTCATTGGGACGCTCGGGCCCATTCTGTACTTTATCGTGGGACGCAAGGAGCAGCAAGATGTCCGTTCCTGAGCACTTCGCCATTCGCTGCGCCGGCCTGCACAAGCGCTATGGCCAAGCGGAAGCGCTGAAAGGCCTCGATCTCGCCGTGCCCACCAATAGTGTTTTTGGCCTGCTTGGCCCCAACGGCGCGGGCAAAAGCACGACGATGAAACTCTTGACTCGCCAGATCGCCCCTACCAGCGGGCAGGCCTGGGTGGCCGGCGTCCCGATCACCGGGCGAGCAGCCGATGTACGAGACCGCATCGGCTACCTCAGTGAACAGCCTGCCTTCTATCCCTGGATGACTGGCTCTGAATTCCTCAACTTCGTCGGTGAATTGTTTGGGCTGGCTCCAAAGGTCCGCCGCGAACGATGCGGCGAACTGCTGGAATTAGTCGGCCTGTCAGGCGCGGCAAAGAAAAAGATCGGTTCGTTTTCCCATGGCATGCACCAGCGCCTGGGCATCGCGCAGGCCCTGGTAAACCGGCCGGAGGTGCTGTTCCTGGACGAGCCGGTATCGGCGCTTGATCCACTTGGACGCAAAGAGGTTCTGGAGCTGCTCGCCGGGCTCAAAGGCAAGAGCACGGTTTTCTTTTCATCCCATATCCTCACCGATGTAGATCGCATCTGCGATGAGATAGCCGTGCTTCATCACGGCCGCCTGCTTGTTCAGGCGCCGACCCAGGCGCTAAAAGAGCAGTATGCGCAGCCAGTCATCTCGATTGAGCTGGAAAGCGAGGCCAGCATGCTCTCCGGGCTCCTGCGCCAGGAACCATACGTCCGGCGGGTAGAAATTGAGCAAAACCTGGCTAGCGTGCTTGTCAGTGACCTGGCCCTCGCGAAACAGCGCCTGCCCGCGCTCCTGGTGGAAGCGAAACTCCCGCTGTTGCGCTATGAAGTGACGCTCCCCACGCTCGAAGATGTGTTTGTCCATCTAATCGATGAGAAGTCTGTGTAGGAGGGAACTGACCAATGATTCCACACGCGGCCTGGCCTATGCTGAAGAAAGAGTTCACTGAACAATACCGTACGTATCGCACACTGATCGCCCTTGTCATCCTGTTGTTGCTAGGTCTCTCTGCTCCTCTTCTGACCAAACTCACCCCCGACTTGCTTAAGAGTTTGGGAGGGGGAATCAAAGTTGTCTTGCCACCCCAGACGGCTACGGATGCATTGAATTCCTACCTCAAGAATATGTCTCAGCTTCCATTGCTGATGATTATCCTGTTGGCGATGGGGAGTATTGCTGATGAACGGAGTCATGGAACGGCGGTGACAGTTCTGACAAAACCTGTGCCTCGCGCTGTTTTTGTGCTCGCCAAGTTTATCGCCTATACCTTCCTGCTTTTTGCCGGCACCATTCTGACTGCCGCCGGGGATTATCTGTACACCTACCAGCTTTTCAACGCGCTGCCCGTCGGGCCATTTCTACTGCTGAACCTGGCGTTGTTCATCTTCTTCCTGCTGGCGCTGGCTCTAACACTGCTCGCAAGTGTGCTTGTCCGCAACGCTGTCGCGGCAGGAGGACTGGCCTTTGCCGGCTTTCTGGCGGTGAGCATTTTGACCGGATTGAACTCCACCATCGCGCAAGCGCTCCCATCGGCGCTCTTCAGTTCTGAACGCGTCACACAGTTACTCGCAGGTACAGCCTCGTCGGGGAATATCCTGCCGCCGCTGGGCTTTGGTCTCGCTCTGACTCTTGCGCTCATCGTTGTTGCGTGTCTTGTGTTTCAACGCCAGGAAATCTAGCTATGAATCACGCTACGCTTGGTTATTCGAAGCATCCCTCGAGGCAGCGGCGGATGCTTGCGGTGTCGCCTGGAGGAGGTCCTTGCACCTCTGACCCGCCTGGAACGGGAGGGCCAACAGGAGGGGGTTCTGGGGTTGCGGGAGTCAAAGCAGGCGGCGCCAAACTCGTATCTGTCGCTTCGGCTCTTCTCTTTCTGAGAGAACCCGTCCAGATTATGAACACGTTCTAATATTCTGCAATGTTTCTCATCCTCTTTTCCTATCCCTCTCCTGCTCACCTTGCTTTTTTATCTGTGGGCAGGTAATATATAAATATCCCTTTATATAAATGTTCATTTATAGAACAGACGCTTTGATAAGATCATCTGAATGGTAGACCACATGGAAGAATGGCGTGAGTTGAAAACTACACTGAAGGCGCTCGGGGATATGGCGCGCCTCACAATAGTCTATCACCTGGCACACGTCCAGGAAGTCACTGTTACGGATCTGGCCGAATTGCTAGGCATTAGCCAGCCGCTCGTGTCGTGGCATCTGCGCAAGCTGCGCCGCGCGGGCATCATCTCGACACGCCGTGCCGGGCGACAATCGTATTGCTCTTTGAATATTGGCAGCATTGAACATGGGATGCAGTTGTTGGAGCAGTTGGTTGACCCGTCATTCGCGCCCAAAACTTTTCCTACCGGAGCAGCCTTGCTTGAGGCTGAAATCGGACTGGAGGAGTAACTATCTAGAAAGTTGTCACAAGCAGGAAGCCATGACGCAAGAGAAATTGGGAGATATGGTAAACATAGTTCACACGAGCGTGGGAACGGCCATGTTGAGGAACCGGCGCAGGATGTCCTTGCGCCAGGCTCATGCCTCTGGTAAGCTCGGCCGGGCAGATCTGCACATGCACAGCACCTATAGTGATGGTATCGGCAGTATCGAGCAGATTTTGTTCCATGCCCAGTATCGAACCAATCTGGCTGTTATCGCAATCACCGACCACGACGTCATCGAGGGAGCGTTGCGCGCGCGCGACCTATGGGCTATGGGTAACTACCGCTTTGATTTTATCGTTGGCGAAGAGATCAGCACGCAGCAAGGCCACCTGCTGGCGCTCTTCATCGAGAAGCGTATTCGTCCCGGCCTGAGCATGGAACGCAGCATTGATCTCGTGCATGAGCAGGGCGGCCTGGCAATCGTAGCACATCCGCTCAATCGAGTTTTTCGCCATAGTTGCCAGCGCGAGGTGCTTGATCGTATCGCCCGTTCGAAGGACACCTGGCTGGATGGCATAGAGACGTGGAATGCCAGTTTCTGCGGTATCTATGCAAATCGCGTCGCCATGTCAACGAACCGGCGAGTCTACGGCTGGTCCGAGCTGGGCAATAGCGATGCCCACACGCTGACCGCCATCGGCAGTGGCTGCACCTGGTTCGAAGGGACTACGGCGCGGGATATTCGCGAATGTATTGAAGCTGGGCTGACCGCGCCTGGCGGTAGACTCTGGCATGTGAACGATTATGTCCACCTGGCCAGCCATCACCTGCAAAAACGTCGTCAGCACGTCGCGTAGGGACACGATCAAGCGCGTCCCTACTAGCCCAATTATAGGAAGTATGGTACAATAAGGCTATGGTTAGCAGACGCATACAGCAACGAGTGCGGCAGTTTGTTACATCGATCATAGAACCGCTGGCTCGTCTGGGTATTACGCCAAATACCTTGACCCTGCTGGGACTGCTGCTCAGTTGTATTACCGCAGCAATCATTGCGCAAGGGTCAATCTTCATCGGCGGCCTGCTGGTGTTGTTTGCTGGAATTTTTGACATGTTCGATGGAGCATTAGCGCGTGCTCAGAATGCTGCCAGTACCTTTGGCGCATTCTTCGATTTAACGTTAGACCGCTATTCAGAGAGCATCATTCTGTTCGGGTTGTTATGGTACGTTTTACACGTACCATCGGCCGCGGAGCTTCACAATAGCTTCTTAATCCGCTGGCCGCTTGGGAACGAGCAATCCTGGATGATTAGCATGATTTACATCGCTGTAGTCGGTTCGTTGATGGTAAGTTACACAAAAGCGCGTGCTGAGGGACTCGGGTTAGAGCTTAAAACTGGGCTGCTAGCTCGTCCAGAACGTGTCGTGATCCTGGCCATTGGACTCATCACGGGTACTGGAATCTGGGCAGTAATGCTCCTGGCCATCTTTTCAAATGTGACTGCCGTTGAAAGAATCGTCTATATCAGGCGAGTTACGCGGCAGGTCACACAACAAACTGTACATGGCCAGGCGACGGTAAGTATAGGTGTAGATGGCCCCGGTGAGGGGCGCCACTACATTGCACCCGCCGCAGATAGAAATGCAGTAGCCCCCCGCTTTGTCGAGGGGGCGCTCCCCGCGGGCGCTGTCCATGTCGACTCAGTCGATGGACGCGCCGGCACGCAGGAAGCGAGAGAGGACAATGCCCCCAGCCGGCAAGGGCCGGTTGGCTCGAACGAAGGAGTAGAGCCTTCGATTCACCCTGTACACACCAGCATTCCGCCGTTTAGCGGGAGTGTGCAGCAAGAGTAAGGGAAACGGCAACAAATATAGAAAAGGCCGAACCGGACGAGCGGCATAGCAGAAGTAGCAGAGAATAGCCTGTCCGAGAAAAGCGCCAGGAACAGCCGGTCTACCTTCGAGTGAGACCATCCAACAAATTCAGGCAATTTGGCGTGTAACGAGACTCGTCTCAATCATCCGCGCATAGCGCCCGCGATCTCGCATCAATAAGTATGGGTTCGCGGCGACATCTGATGCGTATTGTATGAGTGAAAGTAACACATATTCTCACTGGCTTCATAGCTAAGTTAAGAGCGCTTTCTAGCGCCTGCGCTCCGGTCGTGCCAATTGAGACTGGAGATCTTAGTGACAACAGAAAACACACAATCAGAACATGGCGACGCTCGTGAGAACGTCGTAGAAGAATCTCATGCTTCTCCTCCACCTGATGCAGAAGCAAGGCAAAGCGGCGATGGGACCTCCTCGCCAACGCACACGCAGCAAACGCCTGCGTCGTCAGCTCAACCTTCAGAAGAAACAGCGGCACGGCCCTTCTCCTCTTATATCGAGGAGTTCCGGTTGAGCGAAGAGCATCCAATAGCCTCCGTGCCATCGCCGGTGCCATCCGCCGCGCCAGAGGGGAGCGACAACGTTAATGCCTCGCAGTCCCCGGCAGAAGCCAGACAAGATGAGGAAGCATCGCCAATCCATACTCCGGGCATTCCCGCTGAGCGCCCGGTATCGCCGCTGCTTCGCCCCGCCACACGCATTCGTGTACCGCGACATGGCGGACGGCATCGCCAGGAAGGCGCTGCGAGTAAAGCGGAAGAATCTACGGCTAATACTGCCGCAGATATAACAGTTCAAACTCCTCACGAGAGGGCAGAGCCTGGCCGCGCAGCGCAGAAAACTCAGCCGGCAGAGTCAGTTCCCGGTTCAGGGGATCAGGAAACGCCACGCCCGCCACGTCGCTATCGTTTTGATCGGCCCTCGGCCACTTCTGCTGCTCCCGTTACTGCTGCAAATGCAGTTCCTCAAACGGGCAAACCAGCCCAGGCCGGCCATACCCGCGTTGAGAATGGTCAGAATGGTGGGCGAGAAGAGCGAGAAGGAAGGGAGATGCCTGTAGCCAGAGGTGCCATGCAGCCCCAGAATGGAACGGAAGGCGAAGCGCCGGACATCCTGCCGGCACAATCGGCTGCCGAGGGTGAACTTTCAAAACCGACGGACCATCGCTCGCGACACCAGCAGGGTCAGCAAAGGCAGCATCCACAGCATCCGCAGAAAACACAGAAGTCACAGGAGACGCCTGCTGCTCAGGTAGCCAGTACCCCGGTGACGGAAGTCACTGTTACCGTCGAGTCAGAGGCCACCCAGGGAGCAACCACAGCCGAGATAGCGCTGGAAGATCTGCCACCATTGGAATATTCCGAACTGCAGGCCGCTACATCGCGTCGCCGCCGTCGCCGCCGTGCTGGTGGTTCAACTCTAGGAGTACCGGGCGCGCCCGTTGTTCCTGCTTCGCCATCCGCAGCTCCACAGGGTCAGGTCGCTCCTCCGACATCCAACGCGCCATCTGCCTCGGCACCGGGGGCGCCTTACTCTATACAATCCGGGGTCACCTTAAGCCAGATGAATCAGGGCGGCGATGTGAAAGGGCCATTTATGGGGCCGGAGCCGTCAGTCGCGCGCGGCAGCCTTATTCAGTCGTCGATACGGCCACTACGCGGCGGGCGCAATGGCACCGGCGTTGATGGGCAACGCGGCATCACGCCCACGCAACCGGTACGCCCGGGTGAGGGGATCATCTCAAATAGCGGCATCAATCACCTGGCGAACGTGATCACGCAGGCTATACAAACGCAGACCGACCGCACGGTGGCCGAACTGCGCCGGACAACCCAGGGGCCAACCAATGTGTCGGTCTCGATGCCACAGTTCCCTTCGACTGAGCGCGTCGGTGTCTTCGTCGATGTTGCCAACCTGCTCTATTCGGCGCGCAATATGCGTGTCGCCATCGATTTTGGTAAGCTGCTCGACTTCCTGCGTGGCAATCGCCGCCTTGTGCGCGCCCATGCCTACGCCCCGACCAGCCCACAGCCGGGTGAAGACCAGATGTTCCTGCAGGCGGTGAAGGGCCTCGGCTATCGTATCACAACCAAGAACTACAAGACCTTCGCCAGCGGTGCGAGAAAAGCCGATCTGGATCTGGACCTGTGCATGGACGTGGTGCGCCTGGTGGACGGAAAAGCCGTTGACTGCATCGTGCTGGTGAGCGGTGATAGTGACTTCATGCCCATGCTCGACTACTGCTCCGATCATGGTGTGCGCGTCGAGATCGCCGCCTTCGACGAGTCGATGTCGGCCACGCTCCGCCAGAGCTGCGACCTCTTCATCAACCTCGCCATGCTCGAAGAGATACGGGCATAAAACCTCTTGCATGGTGTGCGAATGATGGCCTGGCCGTCATTCGCACATCGTGCAATCTATCCCCGCGACACCTGTGAGAATCCCCCGCAACGTGACGTAATATGCATATTAAGAAGAGTTTTTCCATGCTTACCTTAACTGTGTGGAAGAGCCTTTTCTAAGTGCGTGCACTCTCGTTGTATATTTTCTTAGAAAAGAAAGGAAGCGGACATGCGAAGAGTTAGCGGCCACGCCCGCCTCGCGGCATTCCTCACCCTTATTGCCCTGCTATTTGCGGCATGTGGCGGCACCTCCGGTGGCGGTGGAACAACACCCACTTCAGGACCGGCCAAAGCGCCCGTTACCGTCGGCATTGTCACAGACATCGGCGGATTGAATGATGGTGGCTTCAACCAGTTTTCACACAATGGATATGAAAAAGCCAGGGCACAGTATGGCTTTCCAGATGTTGTCCTCCAATCCACGCAAATCAGTGATACCGAGTACAAGAATAAGCTGACTGCGGCTGCGCAGCAGGCCGACATGGTGATCGGTATCGGCTTCAATATGGAAACAGCCATCACTGCCGTCGCCAAGCAATACCCGAACAAGAAGTTTGCTATTATCGATGGATGCGCGGTCGATGCCAGCTTCAACTGTCTCACTCCTGCCCAGGCTCCCAACGTTGCGTCGCTCTTCTTCAGAGAGCAGCAGGCGGGCTGCCTGGTCGGCGCGATTGCCGGTCAGATGGAAGTCGACGGCAAAGCAAAAGCTCCCAAGCTGCTCGGCAAGAACACCATTAGCGCGGTCGGTGGCCAGGCCATCCCGCCGGTGATCCGCTATATCGCCGGGTACAAGTATTGCGCGCAAAAGGTTGATCCAGGTGTGAAGGTGGTCATCGGCTACTCCAACAACTTCACCGATCCCACCAAGTGCAGCGCCATTGCCGATAAGCAGACCAGTATCAACTCCGCCGACATTCTCTTCCAGGTCGCCGGTGGTTGCGGCGTTGGCGTTCTGGATTCCGCGACAAAGCACAATGTCTACAGCATCGGCGTCGACGCTGACCAGAGCAAAGACTCAACCGGCGCGGTCCGCCCAAGCGTAATTACCAGCGCTATCAAACGCGTCGATACGGCTGCATACGACATCATCAACATGGCAGAGCAGCAGGGAACTGCCTCAACCGGACCGTACACTAGCTTCGTCCAGAAGCCGTTCGAGTTTGACCTGAGCAACGACGGCGTCGGTTTTGCCACTCCGAGCAGCGCTGTCCCCCAGGATGCTGTAATGAAGGCGACGGACTTCGAGAATCAGATCAAGGCCGGGACGCTCACCCCGCCGACGGCGATCCCGTAGCGTTCAACTTATACAAACGTGAATGGGCGCAGGGCCTGGCCCTGCGCCCATTCACGTTTGTATCGGACAGGTTCATGCACCGCTTGTTTCTTCTGGCTTCTAATGTTATCATAAAAGCACAGTTTTTTATTTAGCGTACTTATGCCTATATTTAATTCGGGCGGCATCGCCGCCTCCCGCCAGGAGGTAGATGTATGGCTGTACCACTCATGCAACCTGAAACGTCTGAGCAGCGTCCTCCTGCTGCAGCCAGGCTCAGGAGGGGGTTGCGCGCCCTTGTCGCATCGCTGGCGCGTCCTGTCGTTGCTATTATCTTCGCCTTCATTGCCGGAGCAATCGTCATCCTGATTACCTGGCCGGATAAAACGGTCGATCCCTTCACCAATGTCATAAACGCCTACACGACGCTCCTGCACGGCTCGTATGGGAACCTGACCAACATTTCAAATACACTGGTAGAGGTCATCCCACTTACCCTGGCCAGCCTATCGGTCGCCCTTGCCTTTCGCGCCGGTCTCTTTAATATTGGTGCCGCGGGCCAGCTTGCCGCGGGTGGAACGGTCGCGGATATGATCGGCCTCACGCACCAATCCTGGCCGGCCTGGCTGCTGGTCCCCACCATGCTTCTGGCGGGAATCGCTGCGGGCGCTGCCCTGGGCGGCATTGTCGGCTTTCTCAAGGCCTGGCGCGGCGCGCACGAGGTCGTCACCACTATTATGCTCAACTGGATCGTCTTCTGGATCAGCGACTACATTATCAACAGCCACCCGTTTGTCAATCTTTTCGGTTCACCCGAAACCTTGCCATTGCCTGCCAACGCTCAGTTGCCCTCGCTCGCCGCGCTCTCGAACCAGTGGTTTCATACGAACTTCAGCACGTTTAATTACACGTTGGATGTCAGTATTTTCATGGTAATTCTGGCCGTTATCATCTACTGGTTCCTTATCGGGCGCACCACCTTCGGGTACGAATTGCGTGTCGTCGGGCAGAACCCGCAGGCCGCCCGCTATGCAGGCATTCCCATCAAGCGCACCATTCTGTCTGTAATGCTGATATCCGGGGCCTTCTCCGGCCTGGCGGGCGCCGTTAACCTGATGGGACAGCCCGGTTACAACCTCTCGGCGACGGCCTATAGCCAGCTCCCCACCGGGTTTGACGCTATCGCCGTTGCCTTGCTCGGCAACACCTCCGCTATCGGCGTGGTAATCAGTTCGCTCTTTCTGGGCGGGCTGCGCTCCGGCAGCACAGAAATGCAGGCAGTCGCGCACATCGATCCAAACCTGGTGTACATCCTCGAGGCCCTTGTACTCTTCTTCATTGCTGCCGAGTTCATTCCCGTCATCAGCCGCCACATGCCCGCGTGGATGCGCTCGAGGCGCCCCATCGCCACAACGGTGGCTTCTGCTACTAGTGGACTACCCGTTCCCGTCTTGGATGAAGATAGCGGTGGGGATGCTGCAGAAAATGGGGACGACTCGGACGCCGCACAAAACGGCGATGCTGGAAAGGAGCAATAATCATGTTCTGGCAAATCATCTTACGCTCCCTGATCTCAACAAATACCTGGCAAACCACGCTGGAATTTGCTGCGCTGATCCTTCTACCGGCTCTGGGTGGCGTGATCTCTGAGCGCAGCGGCGTCGTCAATATCGCGATGGAAGGTATGATGCTCGCGGGGGCTTTCACCAGCGTTATCATAACGCTGGCCATGCATAATCTAGGCGTGAATGACTTCCTGAGCGTCCTGATCGGGACTATAGCCGCCATTCTTGCCGGAGGGTTGTTGTCACTCATTCATGCCCTGGTCTCGATCAACTTTAAGGCCAACCAGATCGTCAGTGGCATCGCCATCAACATTATCGGGCTTGGCATCACAAGTTATCTGGTCTACGTCCTGACGCCTGCCGGTCAGGGTGTGCCGTCGCTACCGGGCAATTTACGCCTGCCCACGCCGAACTTTGGACCGCTCGCCTCGATCCCCTGGATTGGGCCGGTGCTCTTTCAGCAAAACCTCGTCTTCTATATCGCTATACTAATCCTGATTGTGACCCAATTCTTCCTCTTCCGCACCAACCCGGGCCTGCGTGTTCGCGCCGTCGGCGAGCATCCCCAGGCTGCTGATACCGCGGGCATCAACGTGCGCCTGGTGCGTTACCTGTGCGTCTTCACCAGCGGCCTGCTTTCAGGCCTCGCCGGAGCATACCTGGCTCTGGGGGTAGCGGGCATCTTCAATCCAGGTATGACCAACGGCCGCGGCTACATCGCCCTGGCTGCCATGATCTTCGGAAGATATATTCCTCTTGGCGCCGCTCTCGGCTGCCTGATTTTCGGGCTAGGGGATGGCCTGGCCATCCCCTTGCAGGATTTAAACCCCCAGTCGTCGAACCTCTCAAACCTGCTCAATGCGCTCCCGTATATCCTGACCTTGATCGCTCTCGTTGGCCTGGTCGGACGAACCACTCCGCCAGCCGCCGACGGCATTCCCTACGACCCGGGCTCGGAATGATTCCTTGCATTCTGCTGAACTTTGGAGGCCGATAAATAAGGAGCGTAAAACAATGCAGGAACATACAGCACTGGCAACTACTGAGGAAACTTCAGTTCCCCTCGCGGTGGAAATGCGAGATATCACCAAAACCTGGCCCGGCGTCGTAGCGAACGACCATGTCAATTTGAAGGTACGCAAAGGCGAGATTCATGCCCTCGTCGGCGAAAACGGCGCCGGCAAAACCACTCTCATGAATATCCTTTATGGCCTGATCCATCCCGATAGCGGCGAAATCTACATCAATGGACAACGCGTCCACATCAGCGGTCCCCGCGATGCCATTCGCCTGCACATTGGCATGGTTCACCAGCATTTCATGTTGATTCCCCCCTTGACCGTTGCCGAAAACATTGTGCTCGGGCACGAGCCGGGTGGAACCAATGCCGTCTATAACGTACGCCAGTCACGTGAGCTCATCCAGCAGCTGAGTAAGCAATACGGCCTGCCCATCGACCCGGATGCGCGTATCGAAAAACTCTCCGTCGGGCTTCAGCAGCGTGTCGAAATCCTGAAGACGCTCTACCGCGCCGCCGACATTCTCATTATGGACGAGCCAACCGGCGTGCTTACTCCGCAGGAAACCGACGAATTGTTTCGCGTGCTGCGCCAGCTCGTCGATAAGGGCAAAACTATTATCTTCATCACTCACAAGCTGCGCGAGGTATTGGAACTGACCGACACAATCACTGTCCTTAGGCGCGGCAAAAACGCCGGTGAGCTTGTCACGCGCGAAACCAACCAGGCCGAGATTGCGCGCCTGATGGTGGGCCGTGAAGTCCTGCTGCGCGTCAATAAAACTCCTGCCCATCCTGGCCCCGTCGTGCTGCATGTGGAGGATATGCATACCCAATCAGATCGCGGCCTGGAAGCCCTGCACGGCGTCAGTTTTGATGTGCGCGCAGGAGAAATCCTGGGTATCGCCGGCGTCGAGGGCAACGGCCAGTCCGAACTGGTCGAGGCCCTCACGGGCATGCGCAGGATCACTGCCGGTCGCATCACCATTACCCAGGTGGAAAATGGTGTTGCGGGCAAAACCAGGGACCTGACCACCCTCAACGCGCGCGAGGAACGCCGTTTCGGGCTGGCCCACATCCCTGAGGATCGCCGGGGAAGCGGTCTCGTCCTTACCAACACCATCGAGGATAATCTCATCCTGGGCCGGGAGCGCTGGCCGCTTTTCTCCTGGAACGGCTTCGTCCTCCTGCTGCGCAACATCGTCAACTGGGCCAGGCGCCTTGTCAGGGAGTACGATGTGCGCACCTCCTCTGTTGAGGCTCCGGCTCGTTCGCTCTCCGGCGGAAATCAGCAAAAGGTCATCATCGCACGCGAGTTTTCTGCCAACCCCATGGCCCTTATCGCCTCCCAGCCCACACGCGGCGTCGATATCGGCGCCATCGAGTTCATCCACCGTCGCATCATCGAGCAGCGTGACGCAGGCAAAGCCGTCCTGCTGATCTCCGCCGAACTCGACGAGATTCGCTCGCTCTCCGACAGCATCGCCGTGATGTACGAAGGCAACATCGTCGGCATCGTCTCCCCCGACGCAACCGAAGAGGAACTGGGTATCCTCATGACCGGCGGGCATATACAAAAGGATCAGGAATGATACGGTTGCCGGCGTGATACTCTCTCGCATTTTGACGTAATTCAATATAGTCTTGCAATACAACCCATCCTCTTACGTCTATGCCAGTAGCGAAAGTAAAAGCCGGTGCAGGGTAAAGAATTTATGGACATAGGGAGCAACGTCGGCGTCCCTCTGGCGAGGACCCGTCTCTCGATATGGCCACTGCCCGCCAGGCAGGAACAACACCGGCAGAAGATTGCCTTCGATGACCTGTATGCCGAGTACTACACACGTGTGCTGGCTTATCTGCGCTTTCGCGTCGGGTCAACTGAGATCGCTGAAGACCTGGTATCGCAGGTCTTCGAACGGGCCCTCACGCACCTGGACGGCTTGCAAGCGCCCGGCGCATTTGGCGCGTGGCTCTTTCGCATCGCCCGCAATTGCGCAACCGACTATTTCCGGCGGCAGCGCCCTACCGCTCTGGCCGCCTCGCTCGATACGCTCGTAGATAGCAGCCATCCCAGGGACTCTTCCCCAGAGGAGGTACTGCTGGCCCAGGAGGAGCGCTTGCGTCTCTTTGCGCTGCTCAATCGCCTGCCGGAACGCGAGCGCGAAGTGATTGGCTTGAAGTTTGTCGCGTGCCTTCAGAATCGCGAAATCGCGCGTATCCTGAATATGCCTGAAGGCACCGTTGGCTCGATACTCTACCGCACCCTCGCTCGCCTGCGCGACGAGCTGCGCAGCGAAGGGGGGAGGTGAAAAGCATGCGTGACAAATACGAACGCTTCGATGATGTATGGCTCGACCGCCTGGATGGCATCACCTCAGGCATAGACGAACCTTCGCCCGAGGATGACGAACTGCTTCACCTCGCCGGGCGTCTCACCGCCGCCTTCTCACCGCTGCGCGAACTCGACGCGCCCGCCCGCGCCCGCCGCCAACGCCTCGCAATGCAGCTTCGCGCCCAGGTCGCAAGCCTTCCTCACGGTGCTCACGCATGGAAAAAATGGCTCCTTCGCCCGCTAGTAGCCGCCGTCGCCGTCTTACTCTTTCTACTGCTTGGTCCTGGCCTCATCTTCGAGCTCAAGCCTGCCGGAAGCAATTCTGGCACCCATCACAACAAGACTACTCACAGCTGGCAGGCTGCCAACCTGCCCCCCGACTATTCCTTCGCTATCGCTCCGCCTAAAGACATCCCACATGGCTTAACCCTCCTGCTACCATTAAACCTGCCCTCCAATGCCTACCTCATTTCTCTCAACACTGGCAAATACGGCAGCAACTCCCCCACCGCCACCTACCTGGTCTTTACGCTGAACGCCCATCTCTACGAATCACCTGTGCAGCCACTGCCCAGCAGCGCCTACCTGAATTCCGCGTATACCTCCATACAGCTTGGCGCCCTTAACGGCATCCTGCTGCAGGCCGGTGACGGCCAAAACCGCATCGAATGGTACGAGCAAGGCTTACTCTGTGACCTCGTCAGCTACCTGCCCGTCTCCACAATGGTCTCTATGATAGAGGACCTGCGCCCTATCACCTACCACTAGCAAGCTGTTTAGATCACCTGATCGCCTCCGCCTCCACCTCAGCCAGCGCCACGCGTGTGTGCTCCGCATCATGAACTGCCTTTAGCGACTCGAAGAAGCCCAGCGCCCGCTCCAAAGCCCGCCGCGCCAATCCCAAATCTTCCCGATTTGTATCCGCACCCCTTGCGGGTGCCATTGCACGTGCCCGGTAAAACAGGCCCAGGCAGATCAGCGTCTGGCCTTGCTCCCAGGGCAGGTCCAGCAACTCGCACAAAGCCAGTGCCTGTTTGATGTCTTGTTCAGCCTCTGCGAATTGAGCCCGTTCCAGGTGCATTCGTCCCCTTGCTCGCAGTGCCACCACCTGGTACTTACGCGCCCCCGCTCGTTCCGTAATCAGCACAGCGCGCTCACACAATTGCTCCTGCGTCTCAACATCTTCATGCACCGTCACCGCCAGTTCAGCCGTATACGCCAGCACTTCTGGCCTGGGGAATGGCTCCGAGCGCTGCAATGCCTCCTTGAAATCGCTGTAAGCGCGTGCCCAGTCTTCGCGCGCAAGGTAAATGCTGCGCGAGGGTTCAGGTTCAAAAGCGCGCTGCTCTGCCAGGCGGCGATACTGGCGCATCAGCGAATCGCTCTCTTCCCTGTCTCCTGTGCGGTAGGCGATGTCGGCCAGCGTCTCCAGCGAATCCAACAGCCACTGCTCATCCAACTGGTATTGCTCGGCCATCTGCATCGCGATGTATGCCACCTCGCGCACCTCGCTCCAGCGATTCCATTCGTACCATACGTACATGCGACCGAGCATGCTCAGCAGCAGCATAGACGGGCTTTCCATAGTCTGGGCAATGCGCCACGCTGAACCAAACCATTTGGCCGCCGCAGGATAATCGGCAATGTGCAGGTGCGACCAGCCCAGCGAGGAATACAAATCATACAGTTCCTCGCGCCCATTAATGAAAGATGCCAGCTCCTGCCGCCGGTGATGCACCTTATGCGCATCCAGGTACAGGTGCTGCCTCTCGTAGATAAAGCCCAGCGCGTCCAGCGTCACCCACAGCGTCCCCGTATCGTTCACCTCCTCCGCGATGCGCAGCGCCTCATGGCTATCTGCCAGCGCCTCTTCAGCAATAGCCGGCCGCTCATCCGGGCTGACGGACTTTATTTGCCTGATAGACCACATCGCCAGGTACGTCAGAAATGCCGCCCGCTCCCGGCTTTGCGGTCGCCCCTCCAGCATCAGCAAACCCGCATCGATATACGCGCGCATCTCTTGCATATCCGGTGGCGAATCAAACCACCCCAGCCAGCGCGTCGACAACTCCGCCAGGCGCATATACAGGCACAGCAACTCATCCCTGAGTGCCTCATCTTCTTGCGTCTCTTGCTTCAGCAGTTCCAGCGCGTGTTTATACTCGTGCCAGGCTTCATCAGCATTCGCGCGCTGCATATACGCATCGCCCAGCTTCTGATGCATCCGCGCAATTGTCAGCGGCGCCGCTTTGCTCTCGTAGAGTAGATCGAGCGCCTCACAATAGGCCTGAATAGCACGAATCGTATAGTAACTTTCATACGCCTGGTCCCCCGCCATTGTCTGATAAGTAAGCGTCCGGCTAATCAACTCCTGGCGCGTGAGTATTTGCTCCGACGTATTCTGCCCTTCCTCGCCCTCTTCGTCGCTGATCGCCAGCGCCAGCGCACCCGCCGACCAGGTCGCCAGCGCCTGCTGGTAGTGATAGGCCAGCAGCTCCGCATATTGGTCCACTGCATCACCCACTTGCTCTTCCAACCATACCGCTAACTGCGCGTGCTTTTGCGAACGGCGCAGACGTGGGATAGTGTTGTACACCACGTCTCGAATCAGAATATGCTTGAAGATATAGACACGATCCTGCGCAACAGGCGTGCGGATCGGCTTATCTGCCTCTGAAATGAAATCCCGTCGCGCCAGGGCATCAATCGTGGCAAGCACCGTCTCGCGGTCGAGGTCATTCGCCAGTTCCATCAGCGCTGAGAGCCAGAACGTTCGCCCGATGATCGCTGCATACTGGATTACCTGCTTTTCGACCGGGCTCAGCAGATCAATGCGCGCCGCCAGCACACCCTGCACCGTATCGGGCAGGCGCGGCAGCGGCAGCACGTAATGCAGGTCGATCAGCGTGTCATCGGGCGGCGCTGCCGGGCTCGCCAGCTCGCTCAGCGCTACCTCGTAATCTTCGCTGACGCGCCAGAACCCATCTTCCCGCACCAGCGACCCCTGGTCGATCAGCATCCGCACGATCTCCTCCACAAAAAAAGGATTGCCCTCGGCGCGGCTTTGAATCGTGTGATACAGCACCTCCGGCACCTCGACGCTATTCAGCAGTCCGCTGATCAACTCGCCGCTCTCCTCCCCACTCAGCGCCTCAAGTACGATTGTCGTGAAGTTGCGCCTCCCACCGCCCCAATCGCGCCGTCGTTCGATAAAATCTGGACGCGCCGGGCAGAGAAAGAGGATCGGCGCCGCCGTGATGCGGTCCGTCAGATACTCGAGCAGATCGAGCAGGGCCTCATCCGCCCACTGCAAATCATCGATGATCAGTATCAGCGGCCCCTGCTCCGCGATCGCCTCCAGAAAGATACGCCAGGCCCGCATCAACTCCACCTGTGGCCCAACCTGCTCCGGCGCCTTGCTGCGTGTGCTGCGCTGGATATCGCGCCGCTCCGACACGCCCTGCGCCGCAGACACCATACCTACCGCAGCCGTGGGAACACCCGCCCCGATGCTGCGGCTGAGCGCCGCCACCACCTCTTCCGTGTCTTCACTGCGCCGCGCTGCCGTCAATGTGCCCAGCGCGAAATCGACCAGGCGCGCCTGCAACTGCTCTCGATTCTCGCCTTCTCTCACCTGCAATAGCGAGCGCAGTATTTCGATCAGCGGCCAGTATGTAATACCCTCGCCATAAGGCGGGCAGTGTCCCTCAAGCACGCGCGGCGCCTGCAGGCGAGAATCGCTCGACGCGCTTTTCGCCGACTCTTCCTCGCGCTGGATGAAGTCCCGCACCAACCGTGACTTCCCGATGCCCGGCACTCCCAGAATAGTTATCAAATGCGGGCGTTGCTCCGCCTGCACTCGCGCATACGTCGCGTGCATCAGTGTCAACTCCAGCGTCCGTCCCACCAGTGGTGCCTGCAAACCCTCGATCCCACGCGGGTGCTGCGTAATCGTCGCCGAGCGCCTGGGCTCCCCCAGCACGACCCATGCCGCTACCGGCTCCTGCTTCCCTCTCAGGTGCAGAGGCGCGATTGGTCGCATCTCGAACACATTGCGCGTCACCAGGTACGTGCGCTCTCCTACCAGGATCGTATCCGGGCTGGCCGCTGCCTGCAACCGCGCCGCCACGTTCACCGCGTCCCCTGTAATCAGAAAATCCTGCCGATCAAACCCGTTCCCGGGCGCTGCTACCTCGCCCGTATTGATCCCAATGCGCATCTGCAGCCGCGTCGCGTTCGCATCGCGCTCCATGCGCCGCACATTGAAGCGGTTCAGGGCCGCCTGCATATCCAGCGCGGCCCGTATCGCCCGGTCCGGGTCATCCTCGTGCGCCATCGGCGATCCGAACACCGCCATCACCGCGTCTCCAATATACTTCTCCACCGTCCCCCCATGCCGCCGTATCTGTTCTGTCATCAAATTGAAATACCCCGCCAGGATCGCCCGCAAATCCTCCGGGTCCAGCCGATCAGCCAGCGGCGTTGAGCCTGTGATATCGGCAAACATAACCGTCACCACCCGGCGCTCTTCCGGGGCGATCAAAGTACTCCTTTTCCCATCTGATGCCCCTGCTGCACGTTTATTCCCATTAGCAGGAGCTGCGGGGGCTGCTTGAGAGGTTGCGGAAACTATAGGCGTAGTAGATTGCGGGGATGGTGCAAGTGGCACCTGCCGTGCGGCTTGCTCCTGGTTGATGCCGTGCGAGGCTGTTTCGGGCTGGGATGGCAATAATGTTCCGCACTCGATACAAAATTTCGCAAACGGCAGGTTTACTGTCCCGCAATTTGGACACACAACCAGCCGATTGCCGCATTCGAGGCAATATTTTGCATTGGGTGGATTGAGGGTCTGACAGTTCGGGCAGCGCATCGTGATTCCGGTGTTCCTGCTATTCGCTTCAGCTTCGGGCTGCGGCTCTCTTATATTGTACAACATGCGGTAATGCCATTCCTTGCAGCCGCAATACTATACTGTTCTTAGGAATTATTAGCTTCTGAGCTTGACGATATCGGCTATTTTGCGTACTATGTGCATGAACGGAAGGAGTTTCATCATGCATCCTGATTTTCAGGTAGAGAGCCGCGCCTATGATCAACAGTATCGCGGGTCGTGGCGCGGGTATCGACTGGATCCATCGTTACAGCTAAGCAATGAGAAGACGACCGGGCTGACCGGTGATTGCCTGTTGCTCTGGCTGCCATCCGGCACCCCTATGCACTGGGCAACCCGCACACGTCCGCTGCGCGATAACTGCCTGCAGCTCTACTGGCCGGAGCGATGGTACACGTTCAGCGCATTTTACCAGGATCGCTCCCTCATCCATACGTATGCCTCAATTATCCAACCCGCCGTCATCCAGCGCGACAGGCTCACCTATGTTGATCTCGATCTCAGCCTGCTCATAAAACCAGATTTCAGCTACGAAATTCTCACCCAGGCAGAGTTCGACCAGCTTTCCGAAACGCTGAACTATAGCGAAGAGACTCGTATTGGCGCGTTGCTCGCCCTGCAAATGCTGTCTAACGCCACCCGCCTGGCGACCGACCTGTTCGCTGCCATCCCGCATACCCTGCGCCAGACCAGCTTTCACCTTATCAGTTGCCATTCGTAGGGGGTTATCCATGCCAAAGCGTATCGATCACGTCGCAATCATCGTGCGGGACATCGAGCAAGCCCTCGTCTTCTATCGCGACACGCTCGGCATCATTCCCGCTGAAATCAAGGACGTGCCGACCGAGGAGGTGCGCATCGCCTTCCTGCCCATGGGCGGCCCCGCTGGCAGCGAAATCGAGCTGGTGCAGCCCACCTCACCCACCTCCAGCCTGGCGCGCTACCTGGAGAAACGCGGCGAGGGCCTGCACCACATCTGCCTGGAAGTAGACAACATCGACGCCGCCCTCACCGACGTGCAAATGAAAGGCGCGCCCGCCCTCGATAGCGTCCCACGCCTCGCCGCTGAGGGACGCGCGATCTTTATTCATCCAAAGGCCGCGAACGGCGTCCTCTTAGAGCTCCTCGAGAGAGATAAATAGACCAATCCACTATTTCACAAGGTCTGATGGGCAAAACTGCTCTGTCAAGAAGCGCTTGAACACCTGCTGCCGGTCTGGCCCTGCAAGCCAGGGCTTCATCAACTCATATCCATAGAAGTAAGTAAAGATGTATCCTTCCTGAAAGGGTTCTTTGAGAAAATCTATGCCTTTTTGCGCGTATTCTTCCGGCAATAGCTTGTACTTGATAAGATACTGCTTCACTTCTTCGTCTGAGTAGCCGTTGCTCAGCATGAACCTGGCATTGCCATCCACACCACTCAACAGGTCATGCGCCTTATAATATTTCGCGAAATCCATCTCGATCGGCTCGATACCTGCCGCCGGGTAAAGATGCTGCCTTGCCCACTGCTGTGCTTCATCCGGCGTGAAGATCGTCTCAAAAGCCGAGGTAGCAATGCCTTCGCTGATGACGCTCTGCGGGCAGATGATCGGCGCAATGGCCTCCTCCATATAGCCAGACTCCCGGTAAAGATGCTGTTCTTTCAACACGAATTCGGTGTGATGACCGGGATAGCCCTCGTGGCAGACGAGATCCATGAGCCAGAGCATACTGGTGGGCAGGTCGGTATTCAACTCAACATGTGAGCGATAGTTCCCCTGGTACCAGTTTTGTCCTCCATAGACCCTATCAGAAATCGTGGCCAGTTCCACGTCCTCGCCCTGCGGCAGCTCAACGAATGCCTGTGTGCGCCGGCGCGCTTCAGCAATCGCCAGGCGCATGAAATCGACGACCCGCCCCGATTTTTCGCGAGGAAGATCATAGTGTTCCCTCAAAGCCTTTAAACGCTCGAAGATATCTCCATGACCGGGAATCACTTCGTCGTAGAGTGCCTGAGCCTCCTCGAATTGCGTCTCAGGTACCATCGTCGGGCGAATATCGAAGCAGCGCTGCACCTCGTCTTCCAGCGCGAAACTCTCGCCGTTCAGCTTTCGGCACACCGTCTCCAACGCAATCACCTGCTTCGATAGGTACATCGCGCGCCGCGCCTCAAATCCCTGCGCCGGCAGCGCATCGAGCAGCGCCGCCGCCGCTCGCACGAGATCTAACGCGGGCGTCTCCGGCTCGTTCTCGACAGCAGCCCTCCATTCCGGCGGGCCATAGTAGTAATCCACAAAGCGGCTCTCGCTGAATTTTCGTAAAGCTTTGTCAATGCGGAATTGCAGGAGGACGTAATCGCGGAACCATTGCTCGGACATTCTTCGCTCCTTACAACGGAATATTCCCATGCTTCTTCGGTGGGTTACTATCCCGCTTGTTCTTCAACATCTCCAACCCCGAAATCAGCCTGGTGCGCGTCAAGCGCGGCTCGATCACCTCGTCGATGTAGCCGCGCGCGGCGGCGATGTAGGGGTTGTTGAACTTCTCGGTATACTCGGCGATCAGCTCTTTGCGCCGCAGCTCCGGGTTGGCGGCCCGCTCGATCTCGTCTTTGAAAAGAATGTTGACCGCGCCCTCCGCGCCCATCACGGCGATCTCAGCCGTCGGCCATGCGTAGTTCAGGTCGCCGCGCACGTGCTTGCTGTTCATCACGTCGTAGGCCCCGCCGTAGGCTTTGCGCGTAATCACCGTGATCTTCGGCACTGTCGCCTCACAATAGGCGTAGAGCAGCTTCGCGCCGTGCCGGATGATGCCGCCGTGTTCCTGGCCGACGCCCGGCAAGAAGCCCGGCACATCCACGAAGGTGATGATCGGTATGTTGAAGCAGTCGCAGAAACGCACGAAACGCGCCCCCTTGTCGGCTGAGTCGATGTCCAGCACGCCCGCCAGCGAGCCGGGCTGCTGCGCCACAATACCGACGGAGCGGCCATTCAGACGCGCGAAGCCGACAACGATGTTGGTGGCGAAATATTCCTGCACCTCGAAGAACTCGGCGTCATCCACGATATGCTGGATCACGGTCTTCATGTCATAGGGCTTGTTCGGGTTGTCCGGGATGATGCTGTTCAGAGCCTCGTCCGCGCGCGTGGGCGAATCTTTGGGCATAATGCGCGGCGGGTCGTCGAGATTGTTGGATGGAATGTAGCTTATCAAGTGGCGGATCATGCGGATGCAGTCGGGTTCGGTCGGGCAGGAGAAATGCGCCACGCCGCTCTTGCTGTTATGCACCATCGAGCCGCCCAGGTCTTCAAACGTGACGTCCTCGTGCGTGACCGTCTTGACGACATTCGGCCCCGTCACGAACATGTAGCTGGTCTGCTCTACCATGAAAATAAAGTCGGTGATGGCCGGCGAATACACCGCGCCACCCGCGCACGGTCCCATGATGGCGGAGATCTGCGGCACCACGCCCGACGCCAGCGTATTACGCAGGAAAATATCGGCATACGCGCCAAGGCTGACGACGCCCTCCTGGATGCGTGCCCCGCCGGAGTCGTTCAGCCCGATCACCGGCGCGCCGTTCTTCATGGCATGATCCATAACCTTGCAGATCTTCTCGGAGTGCGCCTCCGACAGCGACCCACCAAAGACGGTGAAGTCCTGCGAGAAGACATACACCAGCCGCCCATCGATCTGCCCATAACCCGTCACAACGCCGTCGCCCGGTATCTTCTGCTCCTCAAGCCCAAAGTCCGTCGAGCGGTGCGTCACAAACATATCCAACTCGTTGAAGCTGCCCGCATCGAGCAGCAAGTCGATGCGCTCGCGCGCCGTCAATTTGCCCTTTTTATGCTGCGTCTCGATGCGTTTGACTCCGCCGCCCAGCATGGCAGCTTCTTTCAAATGACGCAGTTCTTCCAGCTTCTCCTGCGTCCCCTTCAAGGAAGGTGTATCCTGTGGGCTGCGTTCGCTCGTGGTCATAAGTGTTCTCGCTCCATACCTACAACGAATAAGAAATCTTGTATGAAAGTATAGCATCCAGAGAGAGGTGTGTCTAACTGCGATGGCTTACAAGGCTGCCACACTTTACTGTACTATGTTACGTGCGTTGCCTCCTTGGGAGAGAGCCAGAAGGGGAGCAGGTAGGCCAGGATGTTTGAGAACGCCAGCACTTCCGGCTTGAGATGGATGCGATCCATTGCTAGCAGCCTGCCTATGAGCTATACTCAAATAGTTATAATGTACAGCAAGATGTATTTTTCTAAACACTTGATTATCTCCTGGTCATGAAACTCATGGCCGGACGCCCGCAAGATATTGATGACGCAAAAGCGCTGGTGCGAAAGCTTCAGATTGCGACTCCAGAAGAGGTATTTGAGCTTATCGGTAGATATACGAAGCAGCAGAAAGTGGAAGCCAGAGTGCAGTATATTGTTGAGGAGCTTTTTGAAGAGTAGAGCATTGGAGGCATCTTATGGCCGCATCTCCTTACTGGTGGCATCGACAAACCGCTTCGGAAACATTTGACCGTATTCGAAATGGCACTACGCCCTGGGTCGCTATCGGCGACTTTTTGGATGATTGGAGGAGGTCTGCTATTGAAGACCGATTCGAGCTGGTCAAAACGCCAATTGCTCATGCTTCCACGCCGGAGCAGCACAAATGGGCCGCCTTTATCGCGGCGATGGTGGAGTGGTTGTGCTGGCAAGATGATATACCATTTCCTGAGTGGACAGGACAGCAGGATTACATTCTGTCTGACCCCTGGTTTCTTTACAAAGGCCAGAGTTTGCGTGCCTGGCAGTTGGTAGCGACGCCCGCCCCTTTCAAGATGCGGAATATTTACGGGGGCGACCGTATGCTTGACCGCGTTTAACAGACTGGGTTGACCTTTCAAGTTCAAAGATCCGATCGTAACAGATCAAGATTGAGAGCTGCACGCTCTGCATCCCCTTGTGCACCTGGCAAGAGACTCTCCGCCACCTCATCACGGATGATCATCGCTGTAATCATAGCAAGCAAAAGGATCAAATCAGGGTATACTTGCAGATGTGATATACTTGAGTTACCGTTATTCCACAGGCGCTTTCTTCATTCTCCCCAGGAGGCTAACATGGCCGTTACATCCGACACCGCAACCGCCAATAACAATCAGGTAGCTGGCTGGCTCACACCCGGTGAATTCAGCATCCTCAAAGCCGTCTGCGATACCCTCCTACCCTCGCTTGAACCGCCCACGGGAAGCTCCGCAAGCATCATGGCCTACTATCGCCGCAGTGCGCGTGACCTGCATGTCGCTCTGCTCGTCGCGGAAACCCTCGCGCTGGAGAACGAGGATGAGCGCAAGAAACTGCACCGGTTGTTCGGCCTGCTGGCCGGTCCGCTCGGTGGCCTGCTGCTGATCGGCAGCCCGCGCCCGTTCAAGGCGCTCTCGCAGGAGAAGCGCGATAAATACCTGGCGGCCATGGCAAACAGCCCGCTGGGACAACTGCGCCAGGGCTTTCAGGCCATCAAACGCCTGGCCGGCTTCATCTACTTTGCCGCGCCCGATGCAAGTGGGGTCAATCCCAACTGGCCCGCGCTCGACTACGACGCACCCGCGCCACCTCCGCTAGACGTGCCACAGCCCATCTCGCCCCTCAAGATTTCGCAGGACACCATCCTGGAGGCCGAAGTAGTAGTTATCGGTTCCGGCGCAGGCGGTGGACTCGTCGCGGGCGAACTGGCGCTGGCCGGCAAGAGCGTCGTCGTACTGGAAAAGGGCGGCTACAACAACGAGGCCAACTTCACCTACCAGGAGGCGCAGGCCATGCCCGAACTCTATTTGAAACGCGGCACGCTTACCTCGAAAGACCTGGGCGTGGTGGTGCTGGCCGGCAGCACCCTGGGTGGCGGCACTACAATAAATTGGATGACCTCCTTCAGGACCCCACCGGAAATCCTCGACGAGTGGGCCCGCTCCTCCGGCATCTCCGACCTGGCCGGCCCCGGCCTGCAGGCTAGCTTTGCAGCCGTCGAGCAGCGCATCAGCGTCGCGCCGGTCGCTTCCCACAACAAACAGAATCAATTGCTCTACGAGGCCTGTGTGAAGTCGGGCTATCACGCCGGTGTGCTGCGCAACAACGCCATCGGCTGCGAGCAGCGCTGCGGCTTCTGCGGCTATGGCTGTCGCTACGGCAGCAAGCAATCCACTATGAAGACCTACTTGCAGGATGCCTATGATCACGGCGCTCGCATTATCGTGCGCTGCAGCGCAGAGCGGGTGCTGATCGAGCGCGGCAAAGCCGTCGGCGTAGAGGCGACCGCGACGGATACAGAGACAGGCCAGAGCTACAGAGTCACGGTACGTGCGAAGGCGGTCATCGTCGCGGCTGGCTCAATCCATTCGCCAGCATTGCTGCTGCGCTCGGGACTGGAGAACCCGCACATCGGGCGCCACCTGCGCCTGCACCCGGTTGTGTCCGTCACCGGCATCTATCCCGACAAGGTCTATAGCTGGAAGGGTGTGATGCAATCGGGCTACTCGAACGAGTTCGGCTACCTCGACGGCAACTATGGCTACAAGCTCGAAGTCCCCCCGGCTCATCCTGGCTTGATCGGCATGTCCACCCCCTGGTTTTCGCCGCGCGAGTACCGTGAGCAGATGTTGCAAACCCCGAACGTCGCCACCTTCATTATCCTGGCCCGCGACAAGGGCGAAGGCGCCATCACCCTTGACCGCTTCGGCGAGCCCGTCATCGATTACGTCATCTCCGTTTACGACCGCCAGCATCTTAAGCATGGCCTGCGCCAGGCAGCCCGTCTCCACTTCGCCGCCGGTGCCAGCTCGATCATCACCCTGCACAACAGGAAGACCCGCCTGGATCGCCCGGCGAGCGGCGAGGTGAGTGAGCAGCAGTATCGCGCCTACGACCGGCAGATCGAGCGCCATGGCATGAACCCCAATCGCATCATAGCCTTCTCCGCTCACCAGATGAGTACCTGTCGCATGGGCGCCGACCCGAAAGATGCGGTAGTGGATGGCAACCACGAGGTCTACGGCGTGAAAGGCCTGTTCGTATGCGATGGGAGCGTGTTCCCCTCCGCGTCGGGCGTCAATCCGATGCTGTCAATAATGGGGCTGGCGCACAGATCTGCGCAGTATATCAAAACGGCTGTGTAATATTTGACTCGCCCTCTATTTTCCTCGCCTGCTGGGTTATCTCACCATCGTGGCGGGCATCGGTGTAATTCTGCTGTTCATCGGTGATGTCACCAATACCTCATCGCTCATCCTGGCACCCGGTGTGCCGGGTTCAGCCATCATTGGCCCGCTCTTCTGGCTAGGGGTAGGCTATACACTGTGGAACAAAGCATAAAGGTTTATCTGATAGCTCTAAAACTCCGCAGCCGATTTGCTGCCGAGTTTTTTTATTCCGGCTCTTCTTTAAGCACTGTAACCTGCTCCGTATTACCGTAATGGGGGAAGATATCTTTCAATCTTTTCAAAGTATGTTGTTGATTAAAACTCAGGAGGCACTTCATGAAGAAACGGCGTTCAATCTATTTGCTTGCGCCGGGTATGCTGGTCGGGGTGGTAGCAGCCATCATGGCGATCATGCCTATGGCGGTGCAGGCATCCGGCGGCTCGTTTATCGGGCCGCTCAAAAATGTGAGTGTAGTAGGTTCCACGGTTCCGGGCAATGGTGATGTCAACCCATATGGCATTGTCGTCGCTCCTACCACTACCGGCAAGCTGACACGCGGCAACATCCTCGTAAGCAACTTTAACGCGAAGTCTAATTTACAGGGAACTGGTACAACCATCGTACAACTGACACCTGGCGGCTCGCTGAGCGTATTTGCGCAACTCAGTGCGGGGGCACTCAACGGCGCCTGCCCCGGTGGCGTGGGCCTGACAACGGCGCTTGTCGCACTGAAACGCGGTTGGGTCATCGTAGGTAGCCTGCCGACTAGCGATGGCACCTCAGCCACCGCGAAAGCCGGGTGTCTGATCGTAATAGACAATAACGGCCATCCCGTCGAAACTATCTCCGGCTCCCCTATCAACGGTCCCTGGGATATGACCGCCTTCGATCAGGGGAGCGAAGCCAGCCTGTTCGTGAGCAATGTCCTCAATGGCACGGTTGCCGCCAACGGTAAGGTCGTGAATAAGGGCACGGTGGTTCGCATCGACCTGGATGTTCCCTCACAGGGGCAGGGCATTCCCCAGGTGGATGATACCACCATTATCGGCTCAGGCTTCTCTGAGCGAACCGATCCGGCCGCGCTGGTGATCGGCCCGACCGGCGAAGGCCTGAGCGGCAGCACGCTCTACGTCGCTGATAGCCTGAACAACCGCATCGCCGCTATCCCCAATGCCATTGAGCGCGAAAACTCCGCCCTCGCCGGCACGGACGTGACCGCCAACGGCTCGCTGAACGATCCGCTCGGCCTGACCATCGCCCCCAACGGCGATATCCTGACGGTCAACGGCAACGACGGCAGGATCGTCGAAACGACACCCGGCGGCACACAGGTTGCGCATAAGTTCATCGATACGACCATGGCGCCTCCCGCGCCTCCCGGAGCCGGTTGTCTCTTCGGACTGACAATTGTCCCAGATGACTCCGGTGTCTACTTCGTCGATGACTGTACCAATACGCTGAATATTCTCAACTAGAGAGTCGCATGACTCCCTCTCTCTTCTCCCCAGGAAGGACGCCCCTTGCGGGCGTCCTTCTACTATGTTACTATGCAAGTGTAGGGATGGATAACACACATAGTTTGCAGGAGAGGCGCAGCAACAATGACCATGACAGCATCTGGGAGAGTGCCAATGGTAATCCCCGCTGACCATATCCCCGGTCCCGCGCAGGGTTTGTGGACCTATAACGACTATGCGGCTCTTCCCGACGACGGGCATCGCTACGAAATTGTGGATGGAGTATTGTATATGGCGCCCGCACCCAACAGAGGACATCAAAGTGCTGCACTAGAGATTGCGACCTACCTGCGAACGCATATTAAACTGGCCGGGCTAGGGCAGGTTTATATTGCGCCTTTCGATGTTCAGCTTGACTTTCGCACAGTTGTACAGCCAGATGTGATCGTTGTGCTGAATCCACACCTTGAGAGGGTTACGGAATCGCGCATCATCGGCGCGCCCGACCTGGTTGTAGAAGTCTCTTCCCCTGGCACTGTCGGGCATGACCGTACAAAAAAACAAAATGCCTATGCTCGTGCCGGTGTGTCTGAATACTGGATCGCTGATCCCTGGTCGCGCACCGTTGAAGTACTCACATTGGAGGCAGGCAGCTATCGTTCACTCGGCGTCTTCGAGAGACAGGCAGTGCTTCCATCGAAGATTGTGCCGGATTTCCTGGTGCATGTTGAGCAATTTTTTACATGAAGCTTCTCTGATGCTCATCCGATCACATCTTATGAGCATGTAAGGAGTACCTGCATACTATGACTAATGAAGAGCTAGTAAAGTCTTTTATAACGGCGTTGCAATCAGGCGACTTTGATCTGGCTGCTACCTTGATGTCTGATGACTTCATCGCCGGCGGCTTCACGCCAGATCCACTCGATAAAGGGGAATTTCTAGCGATGCAGAGCGAACTGCATGACGCTATGCCAGATTACGACTTTCACTTCAGTGATATACAAGAGCACGATAATGGGACAGAGGCGCTCATTCAGATTACCGGCACCCATAATAGAGACCTTGAGCTAGCAATGTTCGGCCTGCCGCTTATCCCCGCTACCGGCCTGGCTATTGATCTCCCTCAAGTGCATACACAGTATCGCGTGAGCGATGGCAAAATCGCAGAGATTCGGTTCGAGTCCGTGCCAGGAAGCGGCCTGCCCGGGCTATTGCAGCAAATAGGCACCGAGCTACCCATTTTACCGAGGCTGGGCACCGAAGATATCACCCGCCTCAACGAATCCGGGGATACCAGCATCTAGCCTTGCCACTACCTTCTCTCTACCCCCAATCCGCTCTGCACAACCGACACATCATACACACCGCCGCGCTGCTCGTACCCACCCGTGAAGGGATCCTCGGCCAGCAGCATCGGCGTATCCAGGTCGATGTAGTGGAAACCGCCCAGGCCGGCCACAAAGTGCGCGGCGGCGCTGATCGCCAGACGCGACTCCATCATGGCGCCGATCATTAATTCAACGTGGTTCGCGCGGCACACGGCGGCGATATCCAGCGCCTCCACAAAGCCGCACTTCATCAGCTTGATATTGATGACGTTGCACGCGCCCATCGCGATGAGACGCGCGGCATCGGCGGCACTGGAGACGCTTTCATCGGCGGCAATCGGCACCGCCGTATGCTGCGTGACGTAGCGCATCCCGTCGTAATCATCCTTATGTACTGGCTGCTCCATCATCAAAGGACGAATGTCGCGGTCATCCAGCGCTTCCAGGCAGAGCAGCGCCTCGTTCGCGGTATAGCCCTGGTTAGCATCGAGCGTCAGGCCCAGACCGGGCGCGCCCTCGCGAATGGCCTCGACGCGCGCCACGTCCTCGCGAATATCGCCGCCGACCTTTATCTTGATCGTCGTAATGCCCCGCCTTACTACCTCCTGCGCCAGTTCGTAGCCATGTTCGGGCGCCACCATCGGAATGCTGTAATCGGTCTCGACCGTACTGCTCGCGCCGCCAAAGAAGACGTACAGCGGCATGCCGTACGAATGCGTGAGCGCGTCGAGCAGGGCCATCTCTATCCCGGCCAGGGCTGTATGCTGGCTGAAATACACGCTGTGCATCAGCCTTGAGAGCACGCGCCAATTGGCCGCGTCCTGACCCTCGATCAGCGCTGCGCAGCCCTTTGCGGCAGCCAGCGCTGTCTCCTGCGATTCGCCCGTGCTGGGCGGGAACGGCGCGCATTCCCCATAACCTACGCTGCCGTCTTCCAGCGTCACGCTGATAAGCACGTTGCGCGCATCTGAGACACTGCCCGTCGCAATAGTAAAAGCCTCCAGCAGGGGAATATTGAGCGGCTCGACGAAGATGGAACGGATGGTGGTATTGGTGGAATGGGACATTAGTGTATTCTCCTCTTGTGCGTAGGGACAGGGGCCGGGTGGATGCTGATGGGTGGCCCCTTGCGGGTGTCCTTCGTGTCCCGAATGGAGCCACTCCCCACATATACCCGGCCCCTGTCCCTACAGACTTGTTCTATTGCGCTGGAGGTCGGCATGGCGTTCGATGGCCAGGTCGATCAACCGGTCGATCAACTGGTTATAAGGCAATCCGCTGGCTTCCCACAGCTTGGGATACATGCTGATGGAGGTAAAGCCGGGCATGGTGTTGACTTCGTTGAGGTAGACCTGTCCCGTCTCGCGTTCCAGGAAGAAATCGACGCGCGCCAGCCCGCTCAGGTCGAGCGCGGCAAAGGCCTGCACGGATTGGCGCCGCACCTCTTCAGCGGTGGACTGCGGGATGTCGGCGGGAATGACGACCTGCGATTTGCCATCGATGTACTTGGCGCGGTAATCGTAGAATTCGTTGCTGGAAATGACTTCGCCAACGACCGAGGCCAACGGCTCGTCGTTGCCCAGCACGGCGCATTCGAGCTCGCGGCAGTTGATCCCACGCTCGATGATGACCTTGCGATCATATTCCGCTGCCTCGTTGATGGCGTGTACCAGCTCCTCGCGGTCGTGCGCCTTGTTTACGCCTACGCTCGAACCCAGGTTAACGGGCTTGACGAAGCAGGGATAGCCCAGGCGCTGCTCAACGGTATCCAGGATATCCCCCGGCATCCGTTCCCACTCGCTGCGTCGATAGGCCAGGTAATCGACGACGGGCAGGCCGGCAGAGGCGAAGAGCATCTTCATTTTCTCTTTATCCATGCCAAGCGCCGAACCCAGTACGCCGCAGCCCACGTACGGCACATTCGCCATCTCAAGTAGCCCCTGCAGCGCGCCATCTTCGCCGTAGGTGCCGTGCATCACCGGAAAGATCACATCAATCGTGCCCTGGCTGCCCAGGTGTACGCCCTCCTGCACAGGGATCAGGCGGCGCAGGCGCGGATCGCCCGTCAGCGTCACGGCCTTTGTCTGTGCTTCCGGCGAATTTTCGCTACTCTCATCACTTGTACCGCCGCTGCCCACGTGCTGTTCGGCTAACAGCAGGTTCTGTGGATTCGTGCCAAGCAGCCAGGAACCCTCCTTGGTTATGCCGATCGGCACCGCCTCGTATTTCTCGCTATCCAGGTTCGCCATAACCGAAGCGGCCGAGGCCAGCGAGACTTCGTGTTCGCCCGATCGCCCGCCAAATACGATGCCAACGCGAATTTTCCTATGCTGCGCCATCCTGATTTTCCTTTCGTGGGGTTCATCATCGTGTCTCTACAACATTGGTAACATCGTTTCCATCTGCATGCCGCGTGAGCCTTTGACCAGCACAAGGTCGTCGCCGCGTACCCGCTGCTTGAGCAGGTCGGCGGCGGCTTGTTTGGCCGCTTGCAGCTCTTCAGGGCTTTCGACGTTCGCCGGGAAATACCAGGTCTGCTCGGCCGGCAGTCCCGCGTGTATTGCGCCCTCGATGTAGGAGCGCGCCTCGTTGCCGAGTGCCACCAGGTAGTCTATTGTTTCTGCCAGGTATTCGCCGCTCTGGAAATGCTCGTCGCGTGCGTATGGCCCCAGTTCGAAAATATCGCCCAGCACGGCCCAGCGTTTTCCACCAGGAGCAAGCGGTGTTGAACGCATGGCGTGTGCGATGGTGATGATCGATTGCCGGTTGGCGTTGTAGCTATCATCGATCAGGGTGCTGCCGTTCGGGCCGAACTTGATCTCGCCTCGCCCCTTTGCCGGAGCAAGCGTCCCCAGTCCTGCGCAAATCTCATCGAGCGGCATCCCGGCGGCGCAGCCCGCCGCGGCCGCGGCCAGCGCGATCACGACTCCGTGCTCCCCGGGCAAGCGCAATTGCACGCGCTCTCGCCGCCCATGATAGCTAAGCGTAAAGCTAAAGCCGCGCAATTCTTCGCCCTGCACATCACTGCCGCGCACCTCAGCCGCTTCGTTCAGTCCATAGAAAAGAACGCGCGCCGCCGTTTTCTCATGCATGCCGCGCACATTGGGGTCGTCAATATTCAGGATGGCAATGCCGTCTGGTGCTAACACCTGCACCAGTTCGCTTTTTGCGATCACTACCCGTTCCTGTGAGCCAAAATATTCCAGGTGCGCGGCTCCCACGTTGGTGATGATCGACCAGTCGGGCCGCGCGATGGTCTCGCACAACCACGTCAGCTCGCCGACCCACTGTGCGCCCATCTCGAGTACAGCGAAACGATGCTGCGGCTCCAGGCGCAGAAGCGTCAGGGGGTAGCCAATTTCGTTATTGTAAGAAGCATAGGTCTTGAGCGTCGGCGCGTAACGGCCCAGCACGGCGGCGGTGGCCTCTTTGGTGCTGGTTTTGCCGTTGCTGCCCGTGATGCCGATGAAGGTGGTGTGATGTTCCTCTCGCTGCCTGCTTGCACGCACACGAGCCGCGCCATGCACGGCCTGGATCACATCCGGCGCCACGATTTGCAGAAAATCCGGCGGTACCTCGCTCGATGGCTCCGTGCAGAGTGCCCCGCCCGCACCGGCCCGTGCCGCTGCCGGGATAAAGCTATGCCCATCGACGCGCGCGCCCCTGATGGCCACGAACAGGTCTCCCGGCTCCAACAAACGGCTATCGTGTTGTGCAGCGTGAAATACATGCCCACCCTCTAGCCTGTTCGCGCAGTGTAATCGCAGCTTGCCTTCGTTGCCCTGTAATAGATCGTCGAGGGTAAACATGTACCTATGGCCTCCGATTCTCTCGCTGGTTAATGCCTGGTAACAAATAGATCCGGCCAGCGGTCGATCCCCATGTATCGAAGCAAGAGTAGGGCCCGATTTATCGCGGCCATCGCCGATTTATCGGCCCGTCCTATGGATGCTATAATGTCCGCCTTATTTCGTCAGCATGCATTATCGACCAGTCCATTGGATGAGATGCTGTCCGCATTTCTTCGTGAATCTGCATTAACGTGCAAATTATATCATACGGACATATTCACTTACCTTTTCAAAGGTACTTGACAAAGTGAAGTACCATGTGCTATATTATCTATAGTTAGATTAGATACTAACTATTTGTTAGTAAATACACAGGTTACATATATCAGGAGGAATAACACCCATGGCATGGGAAATTGATCCAGCACATTCAGAAGCTACGTTTAGCGTCAAACACATGATGTTCTCCACCGTCCGCGGGCATTTCAACGTCTTGAGCGGCCATCTGCACATCGATGAAGAGCATCCAGAAAATTCCTGGGTAGACGCTCAGGTGGATGCCAGCAGCGTTGATACGCGTGATGAGAAGCGCGATGGCCACCTGCGCTCTCCAGATTTCTTCGATGCAGAGCATTACCCAACACTGACCTTCAAGAGCACGAAGGTTGAGAAGGTAGGCGGCAACGCGTACAGAGTACTTGGTGACCTGACAATGCACGGCATGACAAAGCCGGTTGTCTTCAACGCGCAATATAATGGTCAGGGCAAAAATCCCTGGGGCCTGCAAGTTGCGGGCTTGAGCGCGAAGACCAAAGTGAACCGCAAGGACTGGGGCCTCAACTGGAATGCTGCCCTTGAGAGCGGCGGCGTACTGGTCAGCGAGGATGTCAACATCGAGATCGACCTCGAAGCGCTCCAGAAATAAGCTGAATTCGTCCCAACACAATCGGACGCCCCAAACGATCGGACGAAGGCGACCGCAAGGGCTTACACAGGTAGGTTTTTTGTAGGATGATGGTTCATTGTAGAGGCAGGGGCGGCTGGGAGTGGTGTGGGGCCCCTTGCGGGTGCCTTGCGTGCCTCTCTGCCCTGCTGGCCCTTTCTCGAGAAAAACCTACCCGTGTCAAACCTTGCGGTCGCCCTTTTTCCCTGCCTGCTGTAGGGCAACTGTCATCCCTCATTAAGGCGTCAGGCGCGTCAGGTCGCGTGGAAAGGTTGTCGTCAGGCGGATGTTGGGTGCGCCGGTCAATTGCATGAGCAGGCGTTCCAGGCCGATGGCGAAGCCTCCCTCCGGCGGCATGCCGTAGCGGAATGCTTCCAGGTACGTCTCGAACGGCTCCAGCGGCAGGTGCGCCTTTTCAAGCGCTGCCAGGTAGTCCTCGTAGCGGTGCAGGCGCTGTCCTCCCGTCACAAGCTCGGTTCCGCGGAAGATCAGGTCGAAGGAGTTGGAAAACTCCGCGTGCTCCAGGTCGGGATGGGTGTAGAATGGCCGCTTGCTCATCGGATAGCCCGTCACGAACAGGAAATCGCTGCCGTACTCCTGCTGTGCCCACTCGCCCAGCCAGCGTTCGTCCTGCGGCGATAGGTCCGGTTCGCCGCGCACATCTACACCGTGAAGCCGCAGGATCAGCTCCTGAGCGTCGGCAAAGTGGATGTGCGGGATCTCCTCTGCTACCGTCGGCAACTGGACACGTAGTAATTGAAGCTCCTCTGCATAGTGCTCCTCGAGGGTGTGGAGTATGCCGGCGATCACATCGCGCAGCAGCGCCATCACTGTAAAATGGTTCTCGATAAAGCCGAACTCGACATCCAGGCTGACGTACTCGTTGATGTGGCGCGTCGTGTCGTGCGGCTCAGCGCGAAAGACAGGGCCAACCTCGAAGACACGCTCGAACACGCCCACCATCATCTGCTTGTAGAACTGCGGGCTTTGCGCCAGAAACCCCGGGCGGCCAAAGTAGTCCAGTTTGAAAACGGTGGCACCGCTTTCAGTGGCCGCCGCGACAATCTTAGGCGTCTGGATTTCTGTGAACCCTCGCGCTGTCAATGTCGCGCGAAAGCCTGCCATCACGCCGCTCGCCAGCCGCAGGATGGCCCGCCGTGCCGGGTGGCGGTTGATGACGGCAGCGTGATCGAGCAGTGTGGTGATGTTAGCCGTCAGTTTAGGCTTGTTCAAGGGCACGATCGGTGCTTCAATGACGGGCGCCAGTACCGCCAGGCGCAGGTTATGCAGTTCGACGCCGCCTGGCGCCTGTGGCATGGCGACCACGTCACCCTCGACGACGATGACGCTTTCCACTCCAGCCTGGCTTTTTACGAGCGGCGCGCATTCGGTCTCGCTCTCGGCAACGGCCTGTATGAATCCCCAACCATCGCGCACGAGCAAGAAACTGATACCCCCCATCACACGCATCGAATGCAGCCAGCCCTCTATACGTACGCGTTCGCCAACATGCGCTCGTACTTCGGTAGTAAGAATACGCTGCAACTGAAAAACTCCTTTCTCTCCATTTGGGCTTTCGGCGCAGCAAAAAACCCTCGTCCAATTGGAGGACGAGGGCTCATGTCTGCAAAAGCCTGTCGTGGTACCACCACCATTCGCCCCAAAACGGGGCCTCGACCGGTTCAACTCGCCGCGAAAAACGAGGGAGTGAACCGCCGCGCTGCAACGGGCGCGTCCCGCAGCCGGCTACGTTGTCCCGCTTCCAAAGACCCGGAGGTTCACCGGCTGGCTCAGGGGTGTCCTGTGGAAAAACCGGCGGCGGCGCTCCCAGCATGCGCGTCGCTCTCTATGCGCCGGTAAACTTCCCACACCTTCCCCATCATAGCTACTTTTTCTACTGTACAAGGACTATACCATAGCCCCAGAAGAGTGTCAATGAAACGTCAACGACCTACCGACCGCTGCGACCCTGTTGATAGCGCCGCGCCACCTCGTCCCAGTTGACCACGTTCCACCACGCGGCCAGATAGTCGGGGCGGCGGTTCTGGTACTTGAGGTAGTAGGCATGCTCCCACACATCGTTGCCCATGACAGGATAGAGGCCATTCATCAGCGGGCTATCCTGGTTGGCCGTGGAAATGACCGAAAGCTTGCCGCTCTGGTCGAGCACCAGCCAGGCCCAGCCGGAGCCGAAGCGCTTGGTGCCCGCGTCGTTAAAGGCCGCCTTGAACTGGTCGAAGGAGCCGAACGCCTGATTAATGGCGTTGGCGAGTTCGCCGCTCGGCTGTCCACCGCCGTTCTGCTTCATAATCAGCCAGAACATCGAGTGGTTGGCATGACCTCCAGCGTTGTTCTGTACAGCCGTGCGGATATTATCCGGCACCCTGTTGATCTGCTTCACGATGTCTTCGACATTCATGTTGGCGAATTCAGTGTTTGCCACCGCGTTGTTCAGATTGTTGACATAGGCGGCATGGTGTTTGTCGTGATGCAACTGCATCGTCTGGGTGTCGATGTATGGCTCCAACGCATTGTAGTCATACGGAAGAGGCGGAACTTCAAAAGCCATAACGAATCTCCTTACTGTACTGAAATAGAAAATCAGGTTATCATGTGGTACCGTCTCAAGCTGATCCGGCAATTAGAGGCGATACGTACAGGTATTCCGTATCTAGTTGTAGTAGATGTGAAGGCAAATGTCAAGGTCAAGCAGAGAAGAAAGCGATAAGCGAAGCATGAGTTCTACGAGCTTACAAGATCCACGACCCGGCAAATGGCTGCTTTTTCGCATCTGGGTTGGCATCGGGTTGCAATCCTTTGGCGGCGGAGCATCCACCCAGTTCTTGATCCAGCACACCTTTATTGACAGGCATCGCTGGATGACGATGGAGGAGTATACCCATCTCTGGAATTTATGTGTGCTGACGCCCGGCATCAACCTCGTCGCGCTGACCGTCCTGATCGGCAAGAAGCTGGGAGGCGCCTGGGGCATCGTCATCTCGCTCGCCGGCTTGCTCCTGCCGAGCGCGGCCATCACCTGCGCCTTGGCAGCCACCTTCCAGCGCATCGAGCATATCGCGGCGGTTCAGGCTGTATTGCGAGGCATCATCCCGGCCACGGGCGGCATTATGCTGCTGGTCGGCGTGAATTACCTGCGCCCGCTCATCCGTAGAGGTCTCAAGGAAGGCGTTCTCTTTATGCTGGCGAGTGGCGTAATCATCGTGGCCTGTGCGCTGGGCGTCATCCTGCTGAAGCTCTCGGTGATCGTGGTTATACTTGCCGCCGTGCTGCTGGGCGTTATCTTCTTCTCATCGCGTTCCACGGCTCTCCCGCTGAAAGAAGGGGAGGGCAGCAATGATTAATCCCCTCATCTACTTCCTGCTGTTCCTCAAAGCCTCACTCTTTTCAACCGGCGGCTTCAGCAACCTGCCCAGCCTGCACCAGGATTTGATCGCCAACGGCTGGGCCACCGAAGCCGACTTCGGCCAATCTATCGCTATCGGTCAGATCAGCCCCGGCCCCAATGGCCTGTGGGTCATCAGCATGGGCTACCTCACCTACGGCATCCTTGGCGCAGTTCTCGCTCTTATCGCCATCACCCTTCCCGCGCTGCTCGTACTCGCCGTCTCCGCCGGTTACTCGCGTATCGAACACCGCGCCTCGGTACAGGGCGCCATGTACAGCGTCTCGCTCGCCGTCGTCGGCCTGCTGCTCACGGTCGTCTGGACCATCCTGCGCCAGCCCGGCGTAGACTGGCGAGGGCTGCTGATCGCCGCGGGCGCGTTCGGCCTGGCTCTGAGCCGCAAAGTCAACTTACTGCTCATCCTCGCCTTCGCAGGATTGATCGGCTATTTCCTATACCGCTGAGATCGCATAGGATGTACACCCTACCTGACTCCGACGGTCAGGTCTTTGTCTTCCATTTCCCAGGCGTGATCCAGCGTGTGATATGCGGTGTGCCGAATCAGATATCGCAGCGGCCAGGTTCGGGCCATTTTGCCCTCAGCATGGAACACCCGAATGGCGTTGCGATAGGCGTCGCGGTGCGCTTGCAGACCTTCGTCGATCAGCATCGCACCTTGGGGAGTGGGCACCCCGACCTTCTTTGCCCACTCTTGCTCCACGCGAAGCGTATGACCGACGATTTGATCCCGATCACGCCCTCCCCCTCGCGCACCCTTCTGCATCTCATCCGACACGCGCACACGCACGTCGTCGAAAAACGCCCAGCACGCCTGCATCAGGGTCAGTTCACGTTCCAATTCTCCGCTCGAGAGGTCTTGCCGATCGATGCTCGAGAACGCGAACGAGATGCCCCAGAAGTCGGTTGAGCCCGTGCCTGGATATTGCTCGACCATGTCAACCGTGGTGATAGCTGCAAACTCTCCATCCATCCCAGCCAGCTTCGCCACCTGGGCATAGCGTGGAAGATAGGATTGCAACCGTTCAATCGCGGCCTCCCCAGTCTTCGCACCACGCTCCAGACCGGGCCAATCCGGCGCCACGGCCGCCACCTGCTTGCCTTTCGGTCCGATTTCGAGCGTCACCCGAAGTTGATTAGCCATCTCTGCTCTCCTTACGGTCAAGAGGTCAAGTTTTTGCCCCTTTGCCTTTCTGCTTCTTTTCTCAACATGTTACCATCAAAAGCGGTCAGAACCTCCCCTCATATCGACGGCTTCATCTTCCAGAGTGACGTTTTTTGCCTGATTCGACCGCACACCCCCTTTCAAGCATCATATGGCGAGGTGTCACCACATGTGGATGCGAACATCCCTGTACGGGCGGGAGAGGAGTGGATGAGTGGCGGGGACGCTTGCGTCGCCCTGCTCGCTCACATGCATCCCCTTGCTTGCTAATACGCCAGCTATCGCCAGTGGCGGGGACGCTTGCGTCGCCCTGCTCGCTCACATCTACGATGATTCCCCTGCGAATACAGGCGCCAGTTCTTCCCATTCTACGCTGGTCTGCCGCCCGTTGTCGAATTCCTGCATCAGCCAGGCATACGTTTGTTGCAGGCGAGCATCGTCTTTGGCGAGTTCCAGGCCCGTGTGCTGGCGAATGACGAAGATCAGGCCGGCCAGCCCGCTCTCTTTGGTCAGGGATACTTCAAGCGGCCTGCCGAGCAACTGTGGTACGTTGAAAGGTGCGTACATCCACCAGAATTTGTTCAGGCCATCGGCGTGGATGCCCGCTCGTGTTCGGTGCGCGTCACGCCCATAAAGCGGGTACCTGGGCGGAACCGGCTCACCCATCCCGGCGTAGAGATCGACCAGCTCGTTCAGGACGGTGAAATCGGGCTGCTTCTCGCGGAAGTAACCCATGCCGATCAGGTGCAGCAGCACGGCCTCGAGCGGAGCATTGCCGCTGCGTTCGCCCTTGCCGAGCGAGGTGCCGTTGATGACGGCGCAGCCGGAACGGACCGCCGCAAGGCAGTTCGCCACGATCAGCCAGGTATCGTTGTGCGGGTGAAACTCCAGGTCGGCGGGCTGCAGGCCCAGCTTACTCATCTCCTGGAAGATGCGCGGGATGCTGCGGGGCAGCGCCACATCCTCGTACGGCAGGCCCAAACCCATCGTATCGCAGACGCGGAATTTCGGGCGCAGCTCAGGGCCATATCCCGCGCTGAGCTCCTGCACGTTCTCGATAAACGGGCGCATGAAGTCCATTGGGGCGCGCGTCGCGTCTTCCAGGTGCAGCCGTGGCCGGATACCTTCATCGAGCGCCATCTTCACCGCGTCCAGGTAGGTCTGCGCCGCCTGGTTCCTGCCGCCTGGCTTGAATTTGTGGAACGTATGGTAATCCGAGGCCGAAGCCAGCATGCCGGTCTCCCGCACGCCCAGGCTGCGAATAAGCACGACATCTTTCGCCGTCGCGCGTATCCAGGTAGTCGGCTCAATCGGCGCGCCATCATGGTAGCGTTCCAGCGCCCCTTGCAGCGCGGCCCGGTCGGAAGGCCGGTACACAAAAAACTCGGCCTGCCTGATTGCCCCCGAATCTGAGGTGTAACGGCACAGGATATCATAAATGGCCAGGCTCCTCTCCGTTGAGAGCGGCAGCCCGCCCTGCTGCCCATCACGGTGCGTCGTCTCGGTCGTCCACGCCTCAGCAGGCATACTGGCAGGCCGCTCCGTCCATTTATACACAGGGAACGCATCGCGTGGAAAACTATCTAAAAAGTACTCAGGCTCAAAAGGCTCAGGAATCGGCTGCATATGCTATCTCCTCTTTGGGATATCAAATTGTTTTACCCGGCAACCGGGGGATGGCGACCGGTTAGATGGCGACCGCAAGGGTCGCCACTACATTTCATATCCGCCACCGTCCGAGATGTAATGGCGACCCTTGCGGTCGCCATCCCCTATCGCTATCATATTCCCCTCTATTAGTTGTAATAGATAACTCGATAAAAGTCAATGGACATTGATAATAATTCATGATACTTGATTTTACTTGATTAGCTCATAAGAACACCGAAAAATATTGACAAAATAGACACAACCCCCTATCATTACCCCTATAGAGATTGGAGCATTCGCTAATCCTGTGGCCTCCGTAGGGCCCGATTTATCGCGGCCACCGCCGATTTATCGGCCCCGGTGCTCTCCACGAATAACCCGAATGCCCACTAAAGGACGCAAGCCCACAATCCACGGGAAACAACACCCGGAGGCAGCAGGCATGATCGAACTGGAAGGCGAACACTATCTTGACGGGGACGAGGCCAGCGCCCTGCTCGGCGTAAAGCTGGCCACCCTCTACGCCTATGTCAGTCGCGGCATCCTGCACAGCTACAAGCAGGGCATCAAGCGCCAGCGCCTCTACAAACAATCCGAGATCGAGGCCCTCCTGCGCCTGCGTCCCGGCGATGCGCCTTCACCCGCCACCCCAACGCAAGCGGCGAAGGACGACGACAGCCGCTCCAATAAAGGACAGAACGACATCCCACTCGCCGAAGATTGGGTGCCATATACATGATGCAACTGTGCATGGCGGCCATCGCCATGCGATATTTATGAGCTAGATAATGCCAGACACACCAGAACATTCACTGGCGATTGCGAGCGCTGCCGGGGGCTTCAAGGGCGTTTTCGTGCATGGCGTGCTGAGCGCGCTCGAAGCAGCCGGGATACGCGCCGGCGCCTATGCCGCGACCTCCTCGTCTGTCTTTCCATCCATCTCTGCCGCCATCGGACAGGCCAACGAGATCGCGCTGAAATACTGGCGCGTCGCCCTCCACACGCTCGAGCAGCCGGGCAGCGGCATGAGCGAGTCGGTGCTGGCCAGCATCGCCGCCTCCGGCCATATCCTGCGCAGCTACCCCTTCCGGCCAGGAATGCCGCGCTCCATCATCGCCACTAGCGCCGTCATCACACCCGAGGGCGCGGAGCTGACGCAGGGCGACGGCGCGAGACGCCTGGGCCGCCGCCTCTTGATCCAGGCCGCGCGTGGCGACAACAACTGGTCGGCGCAGCACCTGCGGCCCTACCTCTTCGACACCGCGGCCGCCCACGAACAGCATCGCCTCACACCTGAGAACATAGACGCCGTCATCTACGCCTCCACGCGCATGCTGCACGCCTGGACCACCCCGGCCTGGGTAGCGGGCCGTCCCTACATCGATGGCTGCTATACCTGCAACTGTCCAGCCATCGAGCTTGCGCAGTTGGGCTACCGCGAAATCATCGCCATCGCCAACGAGCCCGGCCCGCTCTACCGCGATATCTTCCAGAGCGAAGTCATCCCCGCCGCCTGGAACGGCGTACCAATCTACATCATCCGCCCCGCAATCGACCCGGCCACGCTCGGCGCCGATTATACCGACGTCACCGACGAAGGACTGGTAGCAGGATACGACCACGGCCTGGAGGTCGGAAGAGCCTTCGTCGAGCAATGGAATCAATCGTCTTGAAGGACCGTGGACAGATGGCGATGAACATAGCACCGGTCCGGCTCTCCGTCCTTGCGGGAAAGACCCCGTAGGGGCGGGAGTGGAGAAGGGTGGTGTGGGGACCCTTGGGTCGCCCTTTCTCGCTATGTCTACATCTTCTCGACAGGGAACTGGATCTCCGTCACATACGATTCATCGTCCTGGCGCACAGGCTGGGTGCAGTACAGGTAGACTTCGCGGTTGGAACCGGTGATCCTGTAACCGTTATCCTCGATCCAGCGCCCGATGGCTTCGTATGCGCGGCTGAAGGTGTTGTAAGCGCCTTTGTGGACCACGCTGGCCATGGTAGCGCCAGGAAGCTCATAGACCTTGATGCGATCTCCTTCTGGGACGGGCTGCTTCAAGAAGACGACAGCTTCGCTGTCGATATCGCTGGTCTTATACTCATCGCCGTGCCAGATCGCCGCTGCGACCGTTGCGGGTCCTTCGATGCCAAAGCGGGACAGGTACCCATATACTTCATCGAAAAGGCGCCCCACCGACGGATAGCTGGGCAATGTCTCGCGCACGCTGGCGACCAGTTGTGACTCAACCTGTTTGATAACAACATCATAGTCTGGCATAGTACCCTCCATTTCAATATCGTTGAGCCTGGCCTCGATGCGTGTCAATCGCGCCTGCTCGTCAGCGATATGCTGCTGCAATTCGGCGCGCTTGAGGCGCAGCATCCCGCGCAGTTGCTCCGGCGAAACGCCTTCATTCAACACCTGTGCGATCTGCTCCAGCGAGAACCCCATATCCTTGAGCGCGATGATACGATTGAGCCTGGAAAGCTGGCCCACCGAGTAGTAACGATAGCCGGTAAAGCGATCGATCTCGATTGGCTTGAGCAATCCCATCTCATCGTAGTAGCGCAGGGTCTTGATCGAAACCCGGCTCAACTTCGAGAAATCTCCAATTTTCATCAAACAGCGAACTCCGCGGGGTCAGCACGTAAGCGTAGCAATTGCTTCTGAGGATAGTGTACTATCTCCCGTAACGGGAGAGTCAAGCCCACAGGCGTTAACTTGAGGACTGCCCCCTGCATGTCATCCTGAGCGCAGCGAAGGATCTCTCGCTGAGCCATGCATAGATCCTTCGCTGCGCTCAGGATGACATGTGGGGACCTCTCTCAAGTCCGCTCACGGGAAGTCTTTTTGTCTAAATGTCTACCCGAGTTGTGCACTGCTGGATACCATACCTTGGATGCCTATGAGGGACATCCTGAACACCGCCAGGGTTGGTCATGGTTTCATTGATGACCCGGCCCCACCCCCGGATGCCCACCAGGGGCATCCCTACATATCCACACGCCCCCAATCCGCCCTCCCGATTGTTCGCATCTCCACGATATGGGGATGGGGTGGCCTGCACAAATGTAGGGATGCCCCTGGTGGGCATCCAGGGGGGTAGGGCAACGGCACTATGCCAACAATGTCGCAATCGCCATCAACTGCGTGCTGCTCAAAGCCCCGGCGATCTGCACCCCCACGCCATGCTCTGTCCACGAAAGCGTTGTTGTACCCCCGACCATCGTGATGCTGCCGCTCGTGCCGCGCACCGTGACCGCCTGTCCGGAAGCCGGCAGATTCGCCAGTGCCTTCCCCTCGGAAATGGCGAACTTCGTGCTGCCGTTGTACACATAGTTCAGCGCATAGATCTGATTGCCCGGTGCGCCCAGGGCATCGACCGACTGCAAGGCATACGCCGTCTGGGACGCGGGAATGCTGAGCAGGTGATAGCCCGCCTGCTGCTGCGCCTGTGTCAGTGTCAGCGACCCGGTCTCGCCCGTATTCGTGGGGAAGGGCACCACCTTGACGCCCGCGGGAGGCACAAAGGTGAAGAGCTTCTCGTCCACCGGCTTATTGAGCACCAGCGTCGGCAGGTCTATCGTGGCCTGCCCGAAGCCCTGGATCGCCAGCACGACCTCCACCGGCAGGTAGCTCGTCTTGTCCAGGTAAACATCACCCGTATAGTTGAATTGCTCGCCATTCGCTCCGCCCGTGCCGCCTGAAGCAGCCGCAGACTTATTCTGCACGTGCACGTCGTAAACGGCATGCCCCTTGACGCTTGCCGTCGACGAAACCAGCGTGGCATCGCTGTTGGTAAAAATGGAGCGTACCACGCCAAGCAGGAACTGGCTCGTATCCTGTCTCACGTTCGTATTCGCGTTCGTCCCACTCAGCGACGCGTGGTACACTACCTTCTTCGCCGGATCATATTGCCACACCTGCTTCCCATCGCTCACCGTAATCTCCCCCGCCGGCAACTGCGCCAGCGTCGATTGCAGCACAACCGTGCGATTCTTATTGGGCGACTCGTTCCACACCTCCGTATTGACCATCCCATTGACCCCCGACCCCGTCACGCTGATATTAAGCAGCCCATGCAGCGTCTTCGCCCCGTTCAAAGCCAGTCCCGCCTTCGCCAGCAACTGCGGCCCCCGCTCCGGAGTCGGCGTCGGCGTCGCGTATGTGCTGTTGCGATGAGGCCGTGCCGCCGCAAGCCGCCAACAGCAGCGCGAGCAACAAAACAGGAAGCACCACGAGAAGGGCACCAGAGGCGCCAGGGCGATCAGGGCGAAAAGGGCGACCGCCAGGGTGCGCCCGTACAATATACGAGGCATTGGAATGGATGCATGCCGTATATTGTAGGGGCGCACCCTGGCGGTCGCCCTGGCGGTCCTGCTCACTCTTGGAATCGCCTACATGGTCAATGTTTGTCGCACGATCTATAAACATGGATTGCTCCTCAATAGCGCATCATATCGGTGATTGGCTTCTAAATTCATCCACATTCTACAACATCCCACCTTCCCTCAACGCCTCATCCACAATCTCCCCCGCACGCGGCTCAACCTGTGCCAACAACACCTTGTACTGTTTCTCCCCGATCTTGCCGCGCAGGTCATCTATCCATCTCTGCACTTCGTCACGGTTCGGGCTCTGTACCTCCTCGAAGATATCCCAGGCGAGCAGAAAACAGGCAAGAGCCACCTCATAACTGCTTTGTCCATAATAAATTGTGCCGATATTATGCAAAGTTATGCCTTCGCCACGCCGGTCGCCGACTTCGCGGCGGATGGCCAGAGCTTGCTCGTAGTAGCGCAGGGCCTCCTGCTTTTGCCCCAGAGCATCGTAGACGCCGCCCAGGTTATTGAGGGTGACGCCTTCGCCACGCCGGTCGCCGACTTCACGCTAGATAACTAGGGCTTGCTCGTAGTAGTGCAGGGCTTCTTGCTTCTGTCCCAGGGCATTGTAGACGCTGCCTAGGCTGTTGAGGGTCCTGCTTTCCTCACTCTATTCCCGATCTCTTTGTGAATATGCAGTGCTTGTTCTAGATAGGATAATGCCTCCTGTTTCCGTCCCAGGGCATTATAAACATTACCCAAATTGGCCAGCGTACTGCCCTCCAATCCACGATTGCCGATCTCCTTCCTGATTTGAGTGCCTGTTCATAGTATTTAATTGAGTGTTGCTTTTGTCCTAGTGCATCATAAATCCAGCCCAGATAATTATAGATATCTGCAGCTCGCGAAGGTTCTGGATGCCATTTATCTGGTAAGAGTTGCAAATACAATCCCAACAAAATGGTATTACCTCCCCATCGATTAACATCCTCGAAGATACCCTCTTCCTCCATCAGTTCATATGCATCCTGCCACTGCTCCGCCATGCAATATTGCCCATATCGCCTCGATCAGATTTTCCACATCGCTTATTTTCCGCCTTTGCTCGCGTGGGGGACATGTCGTTTTCGCTCGTTCCAGATAATATCGCGCGGCCCTGACATGTGCCGCCAGCAATACCTGGCGATTTGCCTGCTCGTCTCCTGCGACGAGATGGTCTCTGGCGTATTCGGCGACGATAGCATGCGGCAGGTAGCTGCCTTCGCCTTTAGCATCGACCAGGTGCTGAGCCAGCAATGTATCAATGGCCGCGTCTGCCTGGTTTCTTGTAATTGCAGCATCAGATACAACAGCCAGCGCCGCTTCGACGGGTACCGGCTCGCGATAGACAGAGAAGGCCGCCAGGAGCTTACGTTGTAGGTCGCTTAGTTCCTGGTAGATGTCATCAAGGAGCTTTTTCGCGAGATTGCCCTTCCAGAGTTGCGAGTTGTTGAGCAGAGTGGCGAGCGTAAGGTGGCGTTTTTGCAGGAGCGAGGCCAGCAGCGTCAGGGAGAGCGCGTGGCCGTTGCAGCGTTTTACGGCGGTGCGCATCTCTGCCTCTGTCGCGTTCACATTCCACTTGCGCAGCAGTTCAATGCCTTCCATCTCGCTCAAGCCCTCGACCGGATAGATGAGCAGGCAGGTGGCAGGATAGTCGTGCGTCCCCTGCGGATCGGGCCGGCTGGTGAGCAGCACGCGGCAGGTGCAGGCACTGCTGTTCAGCGCGTCGAGCCATTCTCCAATGCCAGGACGGTCAGCCCTGGCGCGGCCCTCGTCATCCAGCACGTTTTCAAACTGATCCAGGACGACCAGGCGCGGCTTATCGAGGCTGTTGAGGACGTTGAAGAGCGCGAAAGTCTGGTTTTCGGGCGAGAGCGAGGCAATATCAGGTGTTCGGACCTGGAGCGCGTCGCATACGTTCGTGAGGATGTCGCCCAGCGTGACGGCCGGATCAACACGCAACCAGAGTGGCGGGGCAGTAAAGTAACCGTGGCCGCTGCGCTGCTGCGTTTCGGCGATAGCGATAGACCAGCGCGGCCAGCGTCGATTTTCCCTGCCCACCGATGCCGGTCAGGACAACCGCGCTGATGCTGGGCTGGATGAGTTTACCATAGATATCCCGGACGGCCTGCTCACGCTGCTGGATAGTGCGCGGGTCGGTTGGCGGCGGGAAGCCTACGATGCCGCGCGAGGCGGGAGGTGATGCAGCGGGGACAGATGTAGGGTCAGGTGCAGCATTCGTCGAGAGAGGTGGTGAAATTGTCTGCGAGTTGGTTGCGGGTAATTGATTAGAAAGAGGAGGTGTAACGATTTTGGGTTCGTCTGGGATCAGTGAAAGGATAAACTGAAAGATGCCAAGAAATGCAATAATGGCAATAGCGCCGTCGCCAAGCCCTGGAAGGATAGTAAACAGTTTATTGGCCCAATCGCCATGAATGGTGCCCAGCCCAATTAATACGTAGATAAAGATGCCGACTATGAAGAGGAGGAGAGATATAGCAATGAGGATATAAATGATACGGCGCGCCAATTTTCTCGTAAGGCCTCTATGTCTCTGTTCAGATTGTTGTCCCAGCTTTTGTGCATCCATGCAACATGTCCCTCTGTACAGTAGTGTATTCGCGTACCTGCATGGAATTATAGCATGATGGGATAGGAGTGTATAATGCCCATAGTCCTCGTAATCTTTGTAAGGGCGGGTGTGGAAGGGTGAGGTGGTGGGACCCTTGGGGTGACTTTTTATCACAAGTTTAGTTGAGAAGGTGGTAGAATCCAAGAGCCAGCCACAGCGATGAAGGAAGCGGCTAGGCAAGGAGGATCGGTCATGATGATCGCACCGGAGATCTTGTTGGAGCCTGGGCGATGGGCGGAGGCGACCTTTGGGAGCGTGCAGTTGGGTGATCCGCGCCGCACCCGTCGTGCGGTGGCCATTGCGGAGGCGTTGGCCAGTGAGCCGGACGCCTCGTTGCCCAGGCAACTGCATGACGCGGCGGCTTTGGAAGCCACCTATCGCTTTCTGCACTCGGGAGCGGTCAGCTACGACGAGTTGCTGCGTCCCCACCTGCAGCACACCCGCCAGGAGATGGGCCAGACTGCCCGGGTCTTGCTGATCCAGGATACGACGGAAGTGGACTACCAGCAGCATCCCAGCAGCAGCGGGCCTGGGTCCGATTGGTAACGGCAGCCACCACGGCTACCTGCTGCAAACGGTGCTGGCCGTCGAGCCCGAGAGCCGGCAGGTGCTGGGGCATGGCCCACCAGGAGCCGTTCCTGCGTCAGCCGGTCCCCAAAGACGAAACCAAGTGGCAGCGGGAGCAGCGCGCCGCGCGCGAGTCGCAGGTGTGGGAACGCAGCGTGCGCGCCCTCGGCTCCCCGCCCGAGGGGATCCAGTGGATCCACGTGGGCGACCGCGCCAGCGACATGTTTCCGTTCCTGTCGGGCCTGTGTGGCATACGGTGTGCGACTTTGTCGTGCGGGCCTCCTCCAGATCGCTGCGTGGATCTGGTGGTCGAGCAAGCCGACACCCCGGTCGGCACCACGCTCCCATCACAAAGTCACGCGACGCACCCAGGGGCGCGGCATCTGTTTGAAGTGGCGGGCAGCTGGCCGCTGCAAGGAGCGCGCGACCTGGCACTGGAGGCCACCAAGACGAGCAAGGCGCGCACAGCTCACCTGGCGATCAGCTATGGAGTGGTCGCGTCTGCTGCCGCCTTGCGCCCGCAGGCGAGACGACCGGCGTCCCATCGTGGTGGACGTCGTGCGCGTGTGGGAGCCGGAGCCACCCGAGGGCGTGGAACCGCTGCGCTGGCTGTTGCTGACCTCGGTGCCCGTGCACTGCCGGTGGAGCAGGCCTGGGAGCGCGTGGACTGGTATCGGCGCCCGCTGGCTGGTCGAAGATCTGTCATCAGGGTCTCAAAACCGGCTGTCGCATCGAGGGGCGGCAGTTGCAGGACTATGACAGCTCTGCGCACCCTGCTGGGCTTGCTGGCTCCCGTCGTCCGTGCGCTTGTTGCAACTGCGCGCCGCTGCCAGGCAGGAGCCAGAACAGCCCGCCCAGCCAGGTCCTGCCTGCTGACCTGGTGGAGGTGGTCGCCTATCTGGATCAGGCGCGAGCCGTCCAGACCATGACGAGCCAGCAGTGTTGGTATGCCATTGCTCGCTATGGCGGCTACCTGGGCCGCAAAGGCGATGGCCCGCCGGGCTGGAAGACCCTGTGGCGCGGCTGGCTGCATATCCAGGCGGTCCTGGAGGGCGTGCATCTTGCTTCTCACTTTTCTCGATTAAACTTGTGATAAAAAGTCAGACCCTTGGGTCGCCCTCCTCGACAAGAATGCCCCTCGATAATTCCTATAGCCATCGCATTGTCCCACCCCCCTCGTAATCTTTGTAGAGGCAGGGGTGGTTGGGATGGGAGGCTGGGCCCCTTGCGGGTGCCTTCCGTACCCCCCGCCTCGCTGGTTCCTTTCCTAAATCACCTAACCATGTAATCCCTTGCGCGGGTGCCTTGCCTACCTCTGCGCTTCGCTGGCCCTTTCTCGAAAACCCTCCCCGCGTATACCGCAATGATGTGCCCCTACCATAGATGGATGGCCCGACTTTCCCGGCTCGTGTATTGTAGGGGCGCACCCTTGCGGTCGCCTTTTGTGGGTTCCTCACTTATGCATAACCACAAATGTGAATGGGAGAGCGACTCTCGCAGTCGCTCTCCCACTCACACCGTCCCCATGTAGCTGTGCGAGATTGGCGCCTCACACCGTAGTAGTATTCGCCGCCGGGGGCGCCGGGACGCGCACGCTGATGGTGCCGTTCGGGTCAATTTGAACCTCGTAACGCGGCAGCGGGGAGAAGTAGGGGATGGGCGCCGATGCGTTATCGATATGCCCATATTCGGTAAAGACGCCTCCGTGACACGGGCAGTGGAACTTGTTGTCGCCCGTATTCCATTGCACGATGCAGCCCATGTGCGTGCAGGCTGCCGACACGGCTACAACCGGGCCGTCCTTATTAGGGTCATCGCCATCGTTACGAATGAGATAACCGACTGCCGTGGGAGTCTCGAAGCGTATGGGCTTATCGCCCAGTTTGTCAAGAGTGGTGACGGGGTGCCACACTGCCGCGATATCAGGCGGCACTAGTGGGGTCCAGGTGGTCGGTGGACCCGAAAAAGCCTGTATTCTTTGCTCTTCGATGGCGTGGTCAATGCCTGCCCCGATAGCCATAGAGGCGGCTATCGCAGCGGCGGCGGATGCCCCACCGGCAAGCAGGGCGCGCCGCGAGACACGCGGTATCCTGGGCGGCTGTTTGCGTGTGAAAGGGAAACGTCTCTTCCTGGGCTGTTGCAGCTCCTCTTCGAGCCTGGTTTGCAGGTTGGCCACAAATTCAGGACGTGGGGCGACCTCCTCGGGAGAAACCGAACGGAAGAGCGCTGCCATGCGATAAATGCGCGCCTGTTCGGGAGTCAAATCCTTTGGAGGATGTGCGACTCGCCCGGCCTGCAGCTCTTCTATGTATTGTTCTAGCTCCAGGTAGTCTTCAAATCGTTCCTGGTCGTCCCCTGGTCCCACTGTGCTGTCTCCTGATATTATCTCTCGATGTTCGTCCCCAACTCATCACGAGTTACATTGAGCCGACGACGAAGTTTTCGAGATCAGCCGCGCGTTTGAGCGCGCGGAACTGTAAAACCTTGACGTTTGCCTCCGTCAAACCCATCCGATCGGCCGTTTCTCGAATTGAGAGATTGAGCAAGAAACGGCAGGTCAGGACTTCGCGATAATGCTCAGGCAATGCCTGAAGAATTCGACGAACCTGCTCGCCCGGCTGCATGCTGGCGCCATTCGTTGCGACCGGCTCAGCCAACGCCGGACCCTCCCAGCCCGCGTCGAGCAATTCATCAAGCGAACTGCTCGCGATGCGATAGTAGGTGCGCCAATAGTCAGCGATAGTCGTGCGTGCAACCTGGAATAACCATTTTTGCATGCTGAGCGTACCGCGCTCGGTATCCATGCCCCGCACGGCCTTCATGAATATTTGTGACGTCAGGTCCTCGGCCTCTTCGCGATTTCCCACTTTACTGAAGACAAAGCGATAAATCAGGCCGATATGTTCCTGGTAAAACGCCTGAAACTCCTGCACGTTCGCCCCTCCAGAGATGCCCACGTCCCTGGCCACCTGAGAACTAGGCTGTTCCCTTTGTTCCCCCTCCGGCTCTCCCATCGCGTTGTGATTCGTTCTCACCTGTTTTCCGCGCAGTGTACCCACAAGCTGCTCCTGCTCAGGCCTGTCATGCCCCTCTGCTCATCCTGAACCGCGCTGAACTCGCTGCTTGTTTCTATTCAAGCGACAAAGCGCGTTCCCGGGCGTCGGCAGGAAATAAAATTGCCTCTCTAAAGGAACATACGCAGGCTGGTTACACATGCCTTGACTATTATATACACATTGTCCTATGCCTGCAATCTCTGCGCCTCCTGGCGCAGTTGCGCGAAGGCTGCCGGTCCCATCTTCTGCTCAAGTGTCTGGAGGAAGAGCGTGAGCGCATTGATGGTAGGATCGTGCGCGGCCTGGCGCACCTGCCGGGCCTGCATGAGCAGAGAGAGCGACTCGGGGAGGCGGCCCTGCTGGAAGAACAACATGCCTGTGTTTGTCAGGATCATGCCGAGGTTGTAGGCATCCGGGAGGCTGCGTGCCAGCTTCAGCGCTTCCAGGTAGTATTGCAGGGCCTGGCCGTAGTCCTTCTCTTCCTGCGCGAGCAGGCCCATGTTGTGCAGCAGCGCGCTTTCCAGGCCGGCGTCCGGTAGCCTCGTTGTGGGTATATCTGGCCGAACATCGGATGGCGTGTTCGCTTGCGTAGCGGGGCGGGTCTTGAACCGCTCTATCAACTGCCTGGCCTGTTCCAATACGGCGCGTGCCTGTCTGGTTTGACCTGCGCTGCGCAGCAGTTCGCCCTGGTTGATCAGCGTCGTTGCCTCGCCGCGTATATCGTGTATCGCGCGCTGGGAGCTGAGGGCTTGCTGGAAATAGAATTCGCCTGCGTGATAGTCGCCCATGCGGCCGTAGAGCAGGCCCAGGTGACCGCAGATGAAGGCTTCGTCCGAGCGCGCTACAATCCCGGCAGGTGGAATTATGGCCACGTAGAGGCGGATCAGGGTATTCCACGCGCCCCAGCGGGCGAGATGCTCGTGAAGCCTTTCCTGCAACAAGAGATCACAGGCCTGCTGCCAGTGCCAGCCCAGGCATAGGTGCTCCACGGCGGACAGCAGCGGCGCGACATCCTGCGGACCGCTGAACTGCTCCTGCGGCGGACAATATACCTGGGCCTGGTGGACGTAGTAGGTTGCCACGCGCATGTGGCCTGCCGCCAGCGCGATCTCGCGCGCCTCTGGATTGGCCATCATTGCATTGGGTTCATCTGCCACCCCCACGGAGGAAAATATAGCGCCACTGTGACGCCGGTCGTGTCCTTCCAGGAAATGCTCTGTTGTGTACTGGCGGATGCGCGCGTGCAGAAAATAGCGAGGATGCCCCGCAGCGGAATCCCTGCGCTCCCTTCGTTCGCTCGCGATGGAATCAACAAGCGCGAGGCGCTTCAGGGCGGCGAGTTCGCGCTCAAAAGCCAGTGTATCCATCGCCTGGCCAGCGCCCGCTATGGCGCTGAGCATGCCTGCCATTGCGGTGGGCTCGCTGAATAGGCAGAGCGCGCGCAGCAGCGTGCGTTGAATGGGATTGAGGAAGTTATATACCATGCCAATCAGGTTCAGGGAGACATTGTCGTTCCAGATGTACTGGTAGTCTGGCGCATTGAGCAGGTAGCTGAGGGAGAAACCGCTGAGATTGAACAGCGCGGCAAACAGCGTCAGACCATAGATGTTTCCCGCGCAGCGCTGCCAGACAAGTGATAGCTCCTGCGTTGATCCCACTACGCCGCGCTGCTGGAGCAGGGCCGTGCCCTCTGGTAGGCTCACGCGCGAGATCATGAAGGCCTTGGCCCGCGATTGCTCGTTGTTCTGCGCTCCAAAGGGGGAGCGATAGCAGGTCAACAGTACGCGGCTGGCCCCCAGATTCAGCTTGAGCATCTCGAAGAGCAGCGCAGTCGCGCCGCGTCCGGGCAGCGCCTGACCCGTCTCGAAATCCAGCAACTCCTCGAACTGGTCGATTACCACCAGCGCGCTAACCTGTGGTTGACGCAGCACCTGCATAGCATACTCCAGTTGCTGCTCGGGTCTCAGGTGCATAAAATCTGCCGGCAAGGCATTCGCGGTACTATCAGGGTGCAGGCTGCCAAGCATGGCCGCGAGACAATCCGCTACGCTGGAATGCGCGCCGAGACCCAGCCAGATAAAATGGCGAAAGGGGGATGAGCCAGCCTGCGCTGCTGCCTGGAGTTGTCGAAAGGCCAGCGCTGCCAGCGTCGATTTTCCCGCTCCCGCTTCACCCGTGAGCACAACTGAGCTGATCTGCGCGTTCCCCAGCATGCGCAGTACCGTACTGACGTCATCGGCGCGCGGCAAGATAACGCGTCCATCCGTCACCGGCGGCGCGAACGTGGTAATGCCAAACCTGGGTCCGGCTCCCACTCGCTGCGATTGCAGCGCGGGCGGCGTCGATCGCCGCGGGACGGGCAGCGGCGGCGGTGTCGTCTGGTCGTATGCGGGACCCACATGCTGTCCCTGCTGCCCGCGTGGTCCTTCCTGCCCCTGCGTCCCTTGTTGTCCGTGCTCTATATCCTGCATCTTGAATTGCTTCCCCGATCACCACTTACGCGAAAAACAAGTACATCCCTTCGCTCGACAGAAAATAATATATCCCCCTGGTTTGTAATGGGAGTATAGCATACGCAACTCTACAGCTAAGCGAACTATCTGCCTGTGGTAAGAAACGTAGCCTGAATGTGCTAATATAGGAACCGCCTGGGTGCCCCAGAGGCACTTGATGACAGACATTTGGAGATAAGACTTCCTGTGGTCGGACTTGCGTGCTATTCTGGCTGTCATCCTGAGCGCAGCGAAGGATCTCTTGCGGCGGGCCAGATCCTTCGCTGCGCTCAGGATGACAGACTTTATCTCCAAATGTTTGACTTGATGATAGTTGGAATGATGGTGTTGAGAGAAACAATTGAGGAGGAAATGACCCGATGTTGCGCATCATTTTTATGGGAACGCCCCGCTTTGCTGTCCCCGCGCTGGAAAGCCTGATCGCCAATCGCGCACCTGGCGTGATCCTGCCCGGCGGCTATGAGATCGTGACGGTGATTACCAGGCCTGATAAGCCGGTCGGGCGTGGAAAAGAAATCGTTTTTTCGCCGGTGAAGCAGGTCGCGCTGGCCCATGGCATTCCGGTGTGGCAGCCGGGGTCGCTGAAACGGCCCGAAACCATCGAGGCCCTGGCGGCCTACCGCGCTGACCTGTTTATCGTGGCTGCATTTGGCCAGATTTTGCCGCAGGCCGTGCTCGATCTGCCGCGCTATGGCACGCTCAATATCCACGCCTCTCTGCTGCCGCGCTATCGCGGCGTCTCTCCCATCTCCGAAGCGATTCTACAGGGCGAGAGCGAAACGGGTATCACCATTATGCTGATAGATGCCGGTATCGATACCGGCCATATACTGCTAAAACGCCGCGTTCCCATCTCGCCCGATGAGACGACCGGCAGCCTGAGCGAAAAACTTGCACAGGTAGGGGCGGAAGCTTTGATGGAGGCCCTGCCGCTCTGGATCGAGGGAAAACTGACGCCACAGCCGCAGGATGAGCAGCAGGCGTCCTACACACGTATGGTGCGCAAGACGGACGGCCTGATCGACTGGCACCTCTCAGCCGACTTGCTGGCCAGGCAGGTGCGCGCCTATCACCCCTGGCCCGGCGCCTATACCCACTGGCGCGGTAAGCTCCTCAAGATCCTCGCCGCTCATCCCATAGCTCCCGCGCCCAAGCCTGAAGCCGGGCAGGAGAAGCGAGTCGGCCTGGTCACGCTGAGCAAAGAAGCTGGGCAATCCACGCTATTAGTAACCACCGGCGAAGGTATGCTGGCAGTGGAGCGCCTGCAGTTGGAAGGAAAGAAAGCCATGAGCGCGGAAGAGTTTGTACGAGGGTACCCACATATTGTCGGGGATATTGGGATGAAAAACGGTTTTAGGTCTGACCAGCGTGACCGCAAGGGTGCGCCCCTAAAATAGACGGAGGACTCGGTTTTTGCGGTTCGTGTATTGTAGGGGCGCACCCTTGCGGTCGCTCTGGCACCTTGCACCCTTCCCAGGTTGTCCCAGGATTCGGGTGAGGATAATTGCGCTACCGCACAGCCGATTTTGGACGATTGACCAGGGCAACAGCTACTAGCAGCACGCAGAGCACAAAGAAGGCAACGGCGTGCGTGTAATGCGAACTGGTTGGCGTCCCACTAAATGTTAAGGGATGATAGATGCCAGGAATAAGATAGTAAACGCCGAGTGCAAGAGCAATCACCGCTACCACTATCGCGCCAAAGAAGAGTGCCGGGTTCTTCATTTCGTTTTGATACCTTTCTTAATCGAACAAAAAATTACTTGTCTACTTCGCGACGGCTGCCCTCGAACGTGCCATAAACAGGCCCACGACGCCGATGATGAGCAAGACTACGCCGACGCCCAGGCCAACAGGGCCTCGCAGAGCATGATGAATGTGATCGATGAACTCATAGTAAACACCAGCGGCCAGACCGATGATGCCGATAGCGATCACAGCATAGAAAATGATGGGATTTTTCATCTCGTTGTTCCTACCTCTACTAGGACGATATGCAAAAACGTCCAATAAATATGAGTACCCTTGCCCTGGCCTTTCCAGAGCGCATCTATTGTACCAAACGTATCAACTACCTCAAGCTGCATACCGATGCATAGAGTAGCACTTTTTGGTCACTTTTGATTTAAGCGGTCTTATGCAGCACGAACAGCAGAACCAGCGAGAGCAGACCTGCCCCCCAGCAGTAATAGGCGAAAGGAGTGAGGCGGCCGGTCTCAAAGTACTTCATGAGAAATTTAGTGCTCAGGTAGGCCGCGATCCCTGAGAGGATGGTGCCGAGGATGATAAACGTCCAGGGAAACGCCGACTGACCGATCAACTGAGGGATCTCCAGCGCTGCAGCCGCGAAAATGATAGGCGTCCCCAGCAGGAAGGAGAAGCGCGCCGCGTCCTCGTGGTTGAGTCGCACGCCCAGGCCGGCCACCATGCTCGTGCCCGAGCGCGATATGCCAGGGATCAGCGCTAGCGACTGCGCCAGCCCCACTATGACGGCCTCTTTCCAGTTCAGCGAGGAAAGAGGCCGAAAGCTGGCTTCGCGCTCCTTCGCATTAGCAAACTTCATCCTGGCCTCTCTATGCTGCCGCCACCGTTCGGCGGCGAACAGGATCGAGCCATTCACTATCAGGAAAGCAGCAGCGATCATCGGCGACGAGAATAATTTCGTCAACGGATCCTTCAGAAGAAGTCCGATCAGCCCGGTCGGAATCACCCCGATGATGATCAGCCAGCTTACCCAATCCTCGGTACCGCTGTGCACTTCGCCTTCTTTGACGTTTTTGACGAGTGTGAGGATGATCTGAAACCAGTCGCGCCAGAAGTAGATGAGCAACGCGATGCTGGTACCCAGGTGCAGCGCGGTCACGAGCGGCAGGAAGCAGCTCTGTCCGCCGCAGCTCGTATCTGTTTCGATGTTGGCCCAGCCCAGTAGTCCGGGGAGGATAACCGTGTGGCCCAGGCTGCTGATCGGGAACAGCTCGGTCACCCCCTGGAGCAGGGCCAGAACAATCGTCTGCCAGATCGTCAAGGTCGGCGTGTTGCCAGGTGTAGAGGATGCATGCCAGGCCAGTAAAGCTATCTGCCCAATTGTTACATTCATGGTTGGCTCTCTCTTAATGTCCTAAGTATTTCTGCTCGTCCGCCTGAAATTCTGCCAGCGTCTTCGCATATACATTATGCCCATCTGATTTCGATAGGAAGTAGTAATTATCGGTTTTCGCGGGATTGGCCGCCGCCAGAAGGCTGGTCAGGCCAGGGCTGCAGATTGGCGCTGGCGGAAAACCCTGGTGGGTGTATGTATTGTACGGGCTGTCTGGGAGGATGGTACGCGCGGTACCTTGCAGCGGTGTCCAGTACTTCGTCGTGCCGGACTGCGAGTCGCGTGCGTACTGCACCGTTGGGTCGGCATCCAGTTCGCTCACCGTTTCGGCGTTGGGCCGGTAGATGCGGTTCCAGTACACGCTTGCGACGAGCGGGCGATCCGCGTCGAAGAGCGCCTCGCGCTGCACGATCGAGGCGAGCGTGACCATCTGGTAGAGGCTCATCTTATTCTGCTTCGCCAGGGTATCCAGGTGGTTCGCCTGGAGCTTATCGGCGAAGTTGGTCAGCAAGATATTGACGACATCCCTGGCCGTCGCGTCAACAGGTATCAGGTAGGTATCCGGAAAGAGGAAGCCTTCCATGCTGTTGCCGGCCGGAATTGATTTCAGGAAAGGATACTTGTTCGCATCCGGGAACTGGCGCGGATTTTTCGCATATTTCAGGAAATCCTGCGCACTGAACTTGACAAGTGGCTGGTATACCGGGTTGTTGTGGGCAAACTGGCTGGCGATCTGCTCCAGGCGCCATCCTTCCAGGATGGTGACCGGAACCTCGTCGGGCTGGCCGAGTAGCAGCAGAGTTATGATCTGGTCGATCGACATGCTGGGGCTGATGTTATAGGCCCCGGCCTTGAACTGGGTGGTGTCCACGCCTTTGATTTTCACCCAGACGCGAAAGGCCAGCGAGTTGCGTATCAGGCCCTTTGCCTGGAGTTGATCGGCAATCTGTGTGCCCGTCTCTCCGTCCTGTATTTGAAACGGGATCTTGTCCGTTGCATTTGTGTTAGCCGGTTGAAATACATCTGCGACCGTCGTCCAGGCAAAGTAAACGCCCCCAAAAATGAGTAGGCCCAGCAGCAGTACTGCGAAGATAGCCACGCGCGAACCGCGTCGTTTCTTCTTCATACACTTTTATCCTTGTTCTCTTTCGCGTTACCCGCTAGATGATCCAGGTATTCCTGCAAAATCACCGCTGCCGCGAGAGCATCGATTCCTTGCTGCGTACCCCGTGCCTTACGCCGGTTGTGCTCTTGCTTTCCAGCGCCGCGCCTGCCGGGTTCTATGCCTATCTGGTAGCGCTCGGCCAGCAATCGTTCTGCCTCAACGGTCGAATAACGTTCATCCCAGAAGATCAGCGGTACGTGGATATACTCCTGCAGGCGTCCGGCAAAGTTGCGCACTCGCTCACCCTGGGCGTGAATCTGCCCATCCAGGCTTATCGGCAGCCCTAGGATCAGCCCTTCCGCCCCGGTCTCATCAAGCAGGCGTTGAATTGCCCCCAACGTCTGAGCTTCGTCATGGGATGCACGCAGCGTGGTATACGGCGAAGCTAAGAACCCCGAGGCATCGCTTAGCGCAACGCCTATTCTTGCCTGGCCCACATCCAGAGCCATCAGCCGTGCCATATTGCTCTCTCCATGCAGCGCCCGCCGCCGGAACGTATCCGGTGGCGGCGTATCTCATCGTCATATCGCATTCCATCTATAGCATTTTAACGAAGGAGGGAGCGGTTTGTCTACGATACTACCCGTTCGGCGTTCCATTTGGAGTCGGTGCCGGGAGTCCAGGCAGCACGATAATCTGGATATGCTCCGGGCGCAGTGGCATGAGGCCGAAGGAAGGGGTTACAGCGATATCAACGTTCTGAACACCCTGGGGGACGGCATCGCCACTGGAGATGTCGCTCGTGGCCTGGCCTATCGTTTTACCCGCCAGGTAATCGCTCAACTTATTAGTTTCGATGTACAACTCAGTCTGGGCTTTTGCATTGAGGGTAATCGTCAGCAATGTTCCATCCTTGGAGCTGCTGGGGGCGACTTTTTCGATCTGCGCAGGCGCTTTTGCTGTCGTAACAGTATATTGTGGATTCGCTTTCATAGCCTTGGCGTTCAACTGCTGTTGCGCGGCGGCCTGCAGATCGGCGGTGCGCACAACCAGCACCTTTATCTGGACGCTCAGCGTGCCCGTAATTGTCCTGCTGCTGAGGGCGTGCCCCACGGCTGGCGCCTGGGTGAGGACTTCCTGCGACAGGGGTTTGGCGCTGCCCAGTACATCAGGCATCGGTGTGCCATGTTGATCTTGAGCGTGCAACTGGTCATGCAGCCAGCTCTTCACCTCGGTCTGGATTTGCTGGTGCAGCTTGATTTTCAGCGCGTCGATGTCGTTTTGCGTTGCGGCCGGCGCATTCGTGACCGCGCCGCCGCTAATAGCATCAGAGTTGTTCACACTTAAATTGAGCGAAGTGACGGAGACGCCGTTGACCGCTGCAATGGCTTTCAGGCTTTCAGCCGGGATAACAGTGATCTTCCCCGCGCCGACATCGCCGCTTGGGCCCGCATACTTCGCCTGGATCTGTATCGGATAGCCGTTGTAACCAGCGGGAATGACGGCATCTGCTGTCGTGAGGAACGAGATGCCCACTGATCCCGGGCCCGCTGTCGTTGAGATAGTGGTGTATGTGGGAAGATGGACGGGCTTCGAGCCATTATTGCTGAAGGTTGCGATCCCGCTCGCTGCTGCGCCACCGTGCGGAGTGGTCCCCGTCGCCGTACCGCTCCCCGTCTGGCTGGCAGTAAAAGACAACACCTGCGAGGCAACCGAATTCTGTGTCTTTTCCTGTGGGTTGGTCGAGGCGGTCAGCTTGATACCGCTGAGAGAAATTGATTGCGATGGCACAGTCAGTGTTACGGTCGCCGACGTGCCAAAATAGAATAGCCCCGCGCCTGCCAGGAAGAGCAACACCAGTATGAGCAGCGCGATGATAGCAACGCGGCTGCCGTGGTGTGCCGGTTGAGCCATTGCCTTGCTCTGTTGAGCAGGCTGGACGCCCGTCGATCCAGCCACCGGTCCGGAAGGCGCACCCATCCTGTTAATCTGCCCGGGCTGCTGGTAAATTGGCGGGTAGGCAGGCGGCGTCCCATTGCGCTGCGTCCTCTGCTGCGGCGGAAGCGCACCTCTGCTCTCGCGCGCCGCTGTCAATCCTCCCGACTGGCGGGTCGGCCGCGGCGCAGGACCAGGTGTCACCGGTTGTACCGGTACAATGTGCTGGCCGGCCGGTCTATCTCCGCCAGGAGCGAGTCGGTCTTGATCATCGAAATCGATCGGCGGCCTGTACGCCAATCCTCCTGAGCGGCTGCCGCGCGGCCGCGATCCGAAATGGCGTCGCTCCTGCTCCTCTTCCGGATCGCCGGCGTACATCTCGGGCGGGATTTTCTGCGTGGGGACGGAGCCTATATCCTCACCCAGGTCTTCAATTTTATGGACATTTGGAATCTCATCAGGCTTCTGTGCGATATCGGGAATGCCCTCGTCAATGTCCTCTACACGAGCAGCCGCGTGCTGTTCCGGCAGGGAAACGGAAGACCTATCCTCCAGGGCCGCGAATGGGTCCTGGTGCGTCGTGCCTTGTTCAGGATACATGCCTGGACCCGGAACGCTGCTGGCCGGATCAAATGCCGAGGGCGGTACAGTGAATTCGCTTACCCTATCCTCGTGATACGTACTATCAGCCTCGTCATCTTGGTATCCCTGACCGGCTTGAGAGAGCTCCTCGTTATCGTATTGATGACCCATTTCGTCGGGGGGGGACTGAGGGGCCAGGCCGCTTCGCCACGAATTTTGAATCTCCTTCGAGAATTTGTAATCAGGCGAGTAGGGATCCTGATCCTGTTCATCGCTGCTCTTGCGCTGCGGCTGTGGTTGAAGCGGGACAGCCTGAGAGGCTCCGATTCTATACTCGTAGAGACGATCATCATCATCTATCTCCGGCCCCTGCCCGCTTAACATCTCTTCCGCTTGCGAGGTGCTGCTTTCGGCTTCACTCCAGGTGTGCTGTGACGCTGGCTCCTGCGCCGTTTCGAGCGGGACAGAAGGCCGGTTGCCCGCCAGCATACCTCTACGATCACGAAGTGTACCGCTCTTTCGATTGGCGCGGATCTCCCCGGAACGGCGCTCAGACTCTCCCGGTCCGATTGACTGTACGGAGCGAGAACGCGCTTCGTTGTTGGTCAGCCCGGTCGAAGCACGAGAACCCTGAGAGCGCGATTGGCGTGCCTGGCGACTCTCGAACGGAGAGCGAGCAAAACGGCTGGGGCGAGCTTTGCCTGGTGAAGAGGAATCCAGGGCATCTGCGACACGAAAGCCGGCAACCTTGGCGATTGAGCGCATCTGGCGATCTGCGCTGATGACCGTCACTTCCTTCCCCATGCCGTGCGCGCGCGCATACAGCAAACGCCAGAACACATTGCTGCGCATCTCCGTCTGCTGCGGCACAATCATCACAACTCGCTGCGTAGTCGTCGCAGCTAAGCGCTCTGTCACCCTGTTCAGGTCGTCATGCGGGTCTAAAAAGATCGGCTGCTCATCAGACATAGCCCTGCTCTTCCCCTTGCTCTCTCTCTAACGAGTTAAATATGCATGCGCTGGATGACCCTGGTCAATGCGCGTTCTAGCGCACTATTTTCGTCTTGCAATTCCACTGCCTGGTAGGCCAGAGCCATTGGTGTAATATCCTGGGCATTCTTCAGTAAATCGTTTGGATCAGCGATGTTGGTGACCATCCCCGGCTGAATCGTCTCAATCACGGGGTCGCGTGAGAAGGGCAGGCGATCCTTCCAGGGGAAATGCTCCAGCTTGTCGCGCAGATCCGGCAGTGCTGATCCTCCGCCGACCAGGTAAATCGCCGGGGGAAGCAGTTCATTTTTCGCCAGCTCATCGATCAGCAGCTCGACGCTCTCCATCCAGGTCTGCGCCTCCGGAGCCAGGATCGAGCGTACCTCTTCGCGCTCCGCCCCTTTAATGGCCCCGCCGCTGTAATACAGCTTGAGCTTCTCCGCTTCCCTCATCGACAATCCCTTGCTCGATGCCAGGCGGCGCGTGAAGGTGCGTCCACCCAGCGCGAACATGCGTGTCTCTTCTATGCCCCCCTGGCGCACCAGCGCGATATCGGTCGTGCCGCCGCCGATGTCGATAAAGATCGCCCCGCTATCCGGCCCTGCATTCGCGCTCAGGCAGCGCGCCAGCGCATATGGCTCGGCCACGATCGAGATCAGCGTCAGGTCGAGCCCGCGCGCCACTGTTTCCAGCGCGCCCAACTGCATCAGCGGCGCGAACGAACTGAAGACCGTCAATTCCAGGTGCCGCCCGCGAAAATCAATCGGGTTAAGTACCGTCTGACCATCAATGCGCACCGAAATAACTGCCGCGTTGGTCAGGCGCACTTCTACGTTCGAATAGCCCGTCTCGGCAGCGATGCGCTCCCTGGCTGCCTTATGCAATTTCTGCTGCGCGTTGGAAATCATCCCTTCCAACTCTTCCGGCGAAATCGGCTTCATCGGGTCCTGGCGCTGCTTCGTCACTGTGGTAGAACTCCCTTTGACCAGCTCGCCCGCGATCCCAATTATCGTCGCTGGAGCGACCAGACCACCTGCCGACTCCTCTGCCTTCAGCAACGCCTGGTTACAATTCTCGATCACACTGTGAATATCGATCACAATGCCATCGGACATGTGCTTATAACTCTGGGCGTTGCGTCCCGCCCCCAGGACGACCGCGCTCTCGTCCTGCACCTCTATAATGAGCGCCTTCGCATAGGCCGTACCGATGTCGAGCGCGGTAAACAATTGCCGCTGGTTATCCCCGTCAGGATAGGCATATCTATCCTGCTCATCGAGTCCATCCGCAGTATATCGGCTCGTTATGAAGTTGCGAATGCGCTGTAATGGATTATTCATGTTAAGGGTACTTCTTTGCATCACTGCTGACGCTCCCGCATCGCCTACAGCCTTGTTGCAGTGATGATTTCAAGCTTTCTGCTTTTGCATGTCTAGTACGCTGTTACGTTACTACGTTATAGCACAAAAGTTTCACGCTTGCAAACTTTCCTTCACCAGCTTCGCCGCTATATCGAGGGCCGCTCCAAGCTCGGCCTTGTTCTTCCCACCGCCCTGGGCGGACTCTGGCCGACCACCGCCGCGCCCTCCCAGGCGCTCACCGACCGCTCCTGCTATCTTGCCCGCGTGCAGCCCGCGCTTCACCAGCTCGGGTGAGACGCTCACCTGCAATCCTATCCGCTCGTCAAAGTTGCCTGCCAGCACGACGACCCCAGGTCGTCCAAGCCTGCGCAGCACCAGATCGCCCATCTCACGCAGCAGCTTCTCGTCCGGCACGCTGGCAGTCGTAGCCACCACCGGCACGCCCTCAACCTCCTTCGCCGCATGAGCCAGCGTCTCCGTCTGCTGTTGGGCGGCTTCGCGCTGGTATTGTGCGATCAACTTGCGGGCCCCGGCCAGCTCTTGCGCCAACTGCTCTACGCGGCTCTCAAGTTGCTCCGGCTGCGCCTGCAACCTCGCGCTGGCAGCTTCAACCAGCGCGGACCGGCGGCGCAGGTAAGCATCCGCACCGCGCCCCGTCAGGGCCTCTATGCGGCGGATACCGGCGGAGATGCTCGTCTCCTGCGTTGTAATATACTCTCCGATCTGTCCTGTTGCCGCACAGTGCGTGCCGCCGCACAGTTCAGTGCTGCCGCCCATCGACACCACGCGCACATTCTCGTCGTACTTCTCGCCGAAGAGCGCCATCGCCCCCGTCAGCAGCGCATCTTGAAGCGACATAATGCGCGTTATTATGGGATAGTCGGCGCGAATCCACTCGTTGATCTGCTCGTCGAGACGCGCCAGCTCGGCGGCCGTGAGCCCACGCGGGCTCGCGAAGTCGAAGCGCAGGCGCTCCGGCTCAACCAGCGAGCCGCGCTGCTCCACCTGCAGACCAAGCATATCGCGCAGTGCTTTGTGCAGCAAGTGTGTCGCGCTGTGGTTACGCATCGTATCCTCGCGCCTCTGTACAGTCACGCTGGCCTGAACGCTTTCGCCCACGCGCAGATAGCCCTCAACCATGCGCCCATAATGTACAATCAGCCCCTTCAACGGCTTCTGCGTATCTTGCACCTGGAATACTCCCATCGAGCCGGTGATGTCGCCTCGATCTCCGATCTGTCCCCCGCTTTCCGCGTAGAACGGCGTCACGTCCAGGATCACCATGGCTGATTGCTGGTTCGCTTGTGCGCTGATCTCCTCAACCTCGATGCCATCTACTACCAGCCCGACCACTGTGCCGCTACCGGTAACACCCTCGTAGCCCGTAAACTCGCTCGGTCCAACGCGCTGCAGCAGTTCCGTCAGTACCCCCACGTCCTTGCTCTGCTCGAAAGCGGCCGTCGCCCGGCTGCGCTCCTGCTGCTGCTCCAATGCCTTCTCGAAGCCGGGCATATCAATCGTGAATCCATACTCACCCGCCACCTCTTGCGTCAATTCCAGCGGGAAACCGTGTGTATCGTACAGCTTGAATGCTTCCGCGCCCGGCACCACGTGCTCGCCTCGCCGCTTCAAGTCGTCGAGCAGCGCAGTCAGCAGCGTCAACCCCGCGTTGAGCGTCTGGCTGAATTTCTTCTCCTCCAGGCTCAAAATCTCCACAATGCGATCGCGCTGCAAGCCCAGTTCCACGTAGTGACTCTTCATCAGGTCAATCACTGTATCCGCTGCCTCTGAGAGAAAGGGCTTATCCAGGCCGAGCAGCTTGCCATGCCGTACCGCGCGGCGCAGGATGCGGCGGAAAATATAGCCGCGCCCCTCGTTGCTCGGCAGCACGCCGTCCGCCGCCAGGAACACCAGCGCCCGCCCGTGATCCGCTATTACGCGCAGCGACGTATCTGCCCTGGGATTGCTGCCGTAAGTAGTGTTCGCCAGCGATGCAAATTTGTCGATGATAGGTCGGAACAGATCAGTATCGAACACCGCATCCTTCCCTTGCAGCACCATACTCACTCGCTCCAACCCCAGGCCCGTATCGATATTCTTTTTCGGCAGCGGCGTGCGCGTCCCATCCAGGTCCTGGTAGAACTGCATAAACACCAGGTTCCAGATCTCCAGGAAGCGTTCGCAGTCGCAGCCTGGGGCGCAATCCGCCCGCCCGCAGCCATGCTCCACCCCGCGATCGTAGTAAATCTCCGAATCGGGACCGCACGGCCCCGAGGCGCCTGGGGGTCCCCACCAGTTATCCTCCAGCCGCACAATCGCCTCGTCAGGGTATCCTGCCACCTCGCTCCACCAGCGCGGCGCCTCGTCATCCGACGGATGCACCGTCGGGTGCAGCTTATCGGCGGGGATCATGAAGATTCGCGTCAGCAATTCCCAGGCATAGGCAATCGCCTCGCGCTTGAAGTAGTCGCCCACCGAGAAGTTGCCCATCATCTCGAAGAACGTCAGCGAGCGCTCGTTGCCAACTTTATCGATATCCGTCGTGCGGAAACACTTCTGTGCGGAAGTCAGTCGCCGGGCTGGCGGTGTCTCGCGTCCCAGGAAATATGGAATCATCTGCTGCATCCCCGCCGTCGTCAGCAGCACCGTCGGATCATTGCGCGGCACCAGCGACGAACTGGGCACCAGCATGTGCCCCTTGCTCACAAAGAAATCGAGATACCTCTGGCGGATCTCAGTGCCGGTCAGTTTCAACGAAACGGACACGCTAGTCTCCCTCTCCTCAAGTCCAGCCTGACTGCACAGCGTTGCTGGCTGGATCGATATGTCTCAACTGTGTGACAGGTGTTGTATGATAAATGCAGGGCCATTATATCAAAGGAAGGAACGTCCCGCAATGGCAGGCATGCAGATCACCGTCCCCCGTCGAACCCTACTCGTCCTGAGCGGGCCGGCCGCCTGCGGCAAAAGTACCTTCGCCGCCCGGCGCTTTCTGCTCACTCAGATCGTTTCATCCGACATCTGCCGTGCCATGGTCTGCGACGACGACACAAATCAGGCCGTCAACCGCGAAGCCTTCGACCTCTTCCACTTCATCATCGACAGGCGCATGCGCCTGAGTCGCTTCACCGTAGCCGACAGCACTGCTCTGCAAGCCTTCGCACGTCGCAGGCTGCTGGATCATGCCCACCGCTCCGGCTACGCTGCCTGCCTGCTCCTCTTCAACGTCTCTGTGGCAACCTGTCTTGCCCGAGACAGCGTGCGCCAGCGCTCAGTCGGTGAGCAGGTAGTGCTATTCCACGCCGATCTGCTGCAACAGGCCTTGATCAGCGCTCCACAGGAGGGTTGGGATATGCTCTATGTGCTGGATGAAGTGACAATGGAGGATACAGAACTTGAGGTTTTGGAATAGTAATGCGTAAATATCTCTGCTGTCATTCGTTTATTACCACAGGGTGAGTGTGTATTCGGCTATCCTCTTAAGCATGGAAAGCGAGCGACCATCATGCGCCGGCGAAAAACCAAACGATACACTTTTTATCAAGAAATGACCGAGCCAATGCTGCCCATGTTTACTACCACCCCTATTCCGCGCTACATGCTCCCGCGCGAATCTCGAGGACAGAAGACCAGGCGCGGCATACGTGCATTCTTTGCTGCGATTGTTTCCTTCATCAATACCCTGCTGGCTCTGGCTCTGGCTCTCACGCTCTTGCTGCTCTTCGCACGCTTCCTGGTGGACTGCGCCCACCTCACCTTCCCCTACTCCTCGCTGATTCTGCGCTACAGCGCACCCCTGGTTGCCCCTCTGGCGCCTTTCTTGCCTACTCTCAACGTCGTGCGTTACACGATCGACCTGCCTACTCTCGCCACAATGCTTGCAGCCCTGCTGGCCGTTCTGATCGTCAGGGGAATGCTAAATAAGCTCGTCGAATGACCCTGTGTCATTGTAAGGGCGTGGGTGGATGAGGATGAGTGGAGGGGACCCTTGCGGTCGCCCTGTTGAATTGCTCTATGTGTCATTTGCCAGCTTAAAACGGCAGCGTAAACGTAGGCAGATGCACCAGCCCCGCATACGTCGTCACAATCAGTGCCACCATCAATAACAATATAAATTGGGTCTCCAGCGCCAGCGTCTTTCGCATATGCAGGTGCAGCGATGCCGGCAAATCGGTGCGTATCACCCCGCTGATCAGCACCACCAGCCCGGGCAGCGTCCACAACGTGATCAAGATCAGGTGCGGCGCGCCATGTGGCAGCCCCAGCACCAATATAGGTACGTATGCTCCCAGCAACAGCAGCAGGTAGATCGCGCGGCTCAGGCGCAGATCTAATAGGGCAGCCAGCGTAGACTTACCGGCCTGCGCATCGCCCTCCACGTCACGCATATTATTCAGGTAGACGCATGCCGCTGCCAGCAGACCCGGCGACAGGCTGTAGAGGAACACCACCCGGTTCAACTGCTCGCCCTGGATCAGGAAAGCGCTGATGGTAAGCATCGGGCCGAAGATCAAGAAACTGATCAGTTCTCCCAGTGCCATCGAAGAGAGCGAGTGCGAGGTGGCGCTGTAGAAATAGGCGCTGAACAGCCCGAACACGCCGATCAAGAAGAGCAGCAGGCTGCCGCTTGAAACCAGCACGAGCATGCCGCATACAATGCCCAGGCCCAGCATCGACAGCCCCAGTGCCAGCACACGCACAGGCTTGATAAAGCCCTGCTGGATCAGACCGCCGGGACCGAGCGCGTTGGTCGTGTCAACTCCGCCCACATAATCATAATAGTCATTGACCAGGTGCGCGCCAATTTGCAGGAAAATTACTGCCAGGAGCATGGCAATGAAGCGCTGCGGATGAAAGCTCCCGCGCATCGCCGCCGGCGTAATAGTCTGCATCCAGCCCAGCACGCTGCCGAGCAGCACTGGCAAAAGTGAGAGGAGAAGATAGGAGGGACGGATGCCATTCCACCAGATGCGCAGCCATTCGCCCGCGCTGCGCCGGTATTCCTCCGGGTGCACAATCAAAGGAGCTGGGAAACGCATACCCGCTGTGGAAGAAACATCATGCACAGCAATCTCGGGCTGCAAGGCGCTCACCGTCTGCATGGATCCGATAGGAATCGTTGGTACCTCTTCAGCCTGCACCGCTTCAGCCGTTACAATTTCCACCTTTCCGGTCGGAATAAGAGCACCTAGCGCGGAAGTCTTTGCCTTATTGCGCGGTGAAGACCTTGACCCGTCTGACCAGTCTGCGCCCCCTGTCGCATCATGCGTATCGTTTCCCTGCATATGCCCCCTTATGCCTTGTTGATGAAGTGCGGTCGCCCCGGTAAGTCTATACTATATAAGAAACGTATGAACCTTGAAAAGCGTTGCCCTGCCCTATCGTTCCTTGAGATCACGCTGCAGCGCGAGCATGGCGCGCTGCAACTGCGCCTGGCCCACCGCCACGGTCAGGTCGCCGCGTGTCTTCTCCAGGATGCCGCGTGTCGCATCCGTCGTGCGGCGCAAGCCTCCCGTTATCGCGTCGGGATAGTCGATGGTGGTGAGCAGGGAATAGATATCGTCCATGTGCCGCAAGATCAACTCGCACCGGTCATAATTGCCCTGTCGCATCTGGTCCAGCACATAGCGGCGCATCTCCCCGACGGCCTCGCCCAGTCCATTCAAGTAAGGTGCCCAATCGACCGACAGATCAGGCGCAAGGGGCATAGCACGATTCTGGGCGAGCGCGCTAAACGTAGCCGCTTCAGCAAACTCCTTTTGCGCATCCTGCACGAAGCCAGCGTAAAAGATATCCTGGTGATCGCGCAAATCCATCGCCATCTCAGCCAGCAAATCCTCCGCCTGCCGCAGTAGCTCTCCTGCTGCCGCGAATTCCTGCCGGTGCGATGCGCGAATGCTGTTCGCGCACGCCCGAATAGCCGCGCGCGATTTCGGCAGCGCTCGCTCCCGTGCCGCATGCTTTAACGCGAAGTATTGTTGTGCTTCTTGTCCGATGATGTCGATTTGCTCTGTCATACGCTTTCCTCTTACCCTCTGCCATATTATTATTGTACAAAGTGTATCACAGGGAAGAGGGAATGTACACAGCAAAAGCCGAAGATGGCCCGGTCAACCGATCGATTGACCGGGCCATCTTCGGCTTTTGCTGTTGTATCCTATCCGCCGATATTCGATGCTCCCGCCAGCACCAGGCTGTCGCTTTTCGCGCAGGGAAGATGGCTGTTCGGGCCGATCTGCGCCTGCGTCACAGTGAAATCACTGGCAAAGGCATTGCCCAGCTTCGAGTTGATCATTTGCTGAATCTGCTGGTCGTAGCTGCTTTCATTAATCGAGAATAGCCCGAAAAGGCTGAAAGTTGTGCTGGTGACATGCATAACCAGCCTGCCTCCGCTTGCGGCAGGCGTGAGCGTTGAATCTGCCGTGCCCACACCCAGGCCATTCCAGGAAACGTCCGAGAGAATGTGGATGGCGCTGCCCTGGACGACGATGCGGATATTCTGAGCCGTGAGTCCGCTGCCAAAGGGAAAACTACCCAGGCTGCTGCCCAGTGCGGCGAGCGACGAGGCTGGAATCTCGATAAAGGTATTGGTGCTGTCACTTGTACCCGCGCGCGCCAGCGTTGCCATCGGGTTGCCATGTCCGGCAATGTTCGATGTAGCTGCCATAGGCTGCTGTACCTGTGTTGAAGTCAGTGCTGAGGTCGAGGATGAAGACGATAAAGAAACTGGGATTTGCAGGTTGAACGCCAGGGCAGAGTCGCCGCAGCCCGGCGTAGTGTTCACAGCGTTGAGCCTACCAAGCGGGATCGAAATCGTCTCCAATGGGCCGCTGGCCAGCGTAGGGCCACTCAACGCTGACCCGCTGACCTGAATGGTAGACGAATCCAGAATGCTGAAGCTGACGAGCATAGTGGCTGTAATCGGCTTGGGATCGCCTGGATAGAGCGCGATCTGGATCGTCATCGCCAGCCCGTTGTGCTGCGTCACCAGGCTCAGCACCGTGCCGGATGGCTGGATAAGCGTTGTGGCCATCTCCTGCGCCCATCCCTGATCCTGCCTCGGCAGCTTACCGACCAGCGCGTTGATGGCATTGTTGAACGACTGGGGGACATCCTGGTCGATGCGGGCCTGGAACTTTGGTTCAATGGTACCGGTCGTCACATAGATCGTAGCTGAGATCGAAGTGCTGGCGGCCGCGAGCTTTTTGGCCGCCGTCACCGATGAATGCGACGAGTGCCAGGCGCTATTGCTGGCGGCCAGAGCCGGGGATATGACGGATACACCCAGCACCAGCGCGGTCAGCGCCAGCACCCACGCGCCTCGAATATAGCGTAAGTTTTTCATCATTTTCTCCTCTTAGCTCGGCAACAGCTTGTTGAAATCAATCGGCCCCTTGAAGCAGAGCGCGGTCGGCGTTGGCTGCGCAGCGATGCCTTGAATGGGCGGAGCCATGATGAGCAACGTCAGCATCTCCATGCCGGCGCCGCATACTAGCGTGGAGCTGGTATGAACCGCGATAAGTTTGGCCGTTTTCAGCGTGGCGCGCAGGGCCGGCATGACCGAACTGATAAGCAGTTGATTCAGGGCGCTTTGCATATTCTGCGCGGCGGCCTGGCCCGCGTCCAAACCATCGCGCTTGAGATGCGTCACTTGTAACTGGATATTCGCCTGCTTGTCCATGCCGATCACGCCATCGAGTTCGACCGGAAGCACTCGGTGAATGCCGCTCGCATCGATGTGCAGGTTCAGGCTGATGATGATGCCATCGTGCGCCTGCGGGGCGACACGGATATCGGACAGCGCCCCCGAGTTCAGTCCAAGCTGCTGCGTGAAAATGGACGTCAGCGCGCTATCATTCAGGGCCAGCTCGATCATGCGTGGGCCGGAAATTGGCGTGGGCGTCGTGGTCGCGCCGGGCCTCGGCGTGCTGCCCCCGCCTGTCAGCGCTGTACCGTTGCCAGGCTGGTTCGATAAGATGGCGAAGACACCGCCACCGACGAGCAGGATCAGCAACAAGAGGCAGGCCGCCAGCAGCAGCACCTTGCGCCGGCCTCGCCCATTATTCCCGTTCCTCGTCGTATCAGCGATGGGAGGAAGCGGAGGCCCCACTACTGGATCAACTGTATCGAACAGTTCAGCGCCGGCCAGGAATGTGCCCGCAAGTAAAGCAGGCGCGGCTTCGGTTGGCTCGGAAGGCGAAACAGTGGGTGGGACTGTATCTGGCTCGGCCCCGGCCTGGCCTTCGTCTCCGCTCACAGCGACGGCTGGCTTGTTGCCCCATAGGAAGATGGCGGGTACAATCGCCAGCAGGCAGAGGAACATCGTGGTGAAGAAGACCGCGCTGTAGACCTGGTGCGCCGCGGCGATAAGGTGATTGGCGTAGTCCTCCGACCACTTCGCGAACTGGTCGGCGGTCGCTGTCGTCGGCAGCGAGGGGAACTGCGAGGCCAGTTGCTTGAAGTAGGCCAGCGCCCACGATGTCAGCGCGGCCAGGCCAAAGATCATGCCCGCCATGCGCAGTGATGTGACAATGGCCGATCCCATCCCGGCCTGCGTCGCCCGCACCGAGTTGATCGCCGTCGTGCTGATCGGCGCGATTACCAATCCAAAGCCCAGGCCGGTCGTGATAGTGCTGACCGTGATCTGGTTCCAGTCCACATTCATAGACCAGCGGCTCATCAAGTAGAAGCCTACGGCGGTGAAGAGCAGCCCGATTACGCCCGTGACGCGTGAGGTCAAACGCCCCGACAGCCAGCCGCCCAGAAACGCGCCGATGGGGATCATGGCCGTCATGCGCAGCAGCGCCAGGCCGCTGAACAGCGCGATCTGATCAGAGGGAATCTGCTTGCTCAGCACGGTATCCACAAAGAGTGGGATATCCGCCATCGCGATAATCAGCGCCGCTCCGACCAGCAGGCTGACCAGCGCGCTGGCGCTGAAGGTGAAGCGCTTGAAGACCGATAGATCGATGACCGGGTGGCGGACTTTGCGCTCAACAATCACGAAGACGACCAGGAAGATGACCGCCAGGGCCAACGAAATGGGATTGTTCTGCGGGGCCCCGCCGTTCACCGTTGTCGGCCCAAGATCGGTTCCCTGCTGGGCCAGCCCCAGGCTGAGGCAGGTGAGCGCCGCGCCAAGCAGAGCCGCGCCGATCCAGTCGATGCTGTCGCTCAGGCGTTTCCCTTTGGGAATGATAAACCACGCGGCAGCCATCAGCGCCAGCACGATAGGCACGTTGAAGTAGAAAATGTAGGTCCAATCGAGGTTCTGCGCCACCAGCGCGCCGTATAACGGGCCAACGACGCCGCCCGCCTCCGTCACAGCGCCGATGATGCCGAGCGCCAGCCCGCGTCGCTCCTGACCATAAAAATCGCTCACAATCCCCATTGCCACCGGCACGACTGCACCGCCGCCGATAGCCTGCAAGAAACGCGCCGAGATGAGAAAGATTAGACCGGGAGATGAGGTATCGATGCCCAGAACGTTCAGGAAGCTGAGATCGATATTCTCGCCGAAGAAGGGCGCGAAGCCGCACAGGAGCGAGCCGGTAGCAAAGATCAGCAGGCACAGCAGCAGGATGCGCCGCCGGCCGTAAATATCGGAGACGCGCCCCATCAGCGGCATGGCGATGATGAAGCCCAGCAGGTACGCGCTGACGATCCAGGCGGCATGATCGAGATGCACGAACGAAATGTTGATGCCCGGATCGGCGATGATCTTGGGCAGCACCGTCACCACCACCGTCTGGTCGAGCGCGGTAAGAAAGACTGCTACGCAGGCAACAATCATCGCCAACAGCGCTGAGCGACTACCGCTTGTGCTTCCGGCGTTCTTACCCGGCGTCGTGAGCGCCTTAAAAGAACTGGTAATCTGCTTTGGAGAGAACAGCCGCGTAAACGAAGCCGCCTGCGCTAGAGGCTGAGTCGGTCTCGTTGAGGGCGACGGCGGCGTCAGAGGCGCCCCTCCCAACTCCTCAGAGGCGCCCATCGTGCCCGGCTCGACCAACTCATCAGGCACGGACTGCGTATAGGACGTATTGAGAAAGTCCTTCTTACGCAGGCTCTCCGATGTCTCGTGGTCATCTTCTAAAATGTACATCTGACCCCCGATAATAAGGAATAAAAAGGCCAATAAAGAATTATTGAATCTGAGGCGCAGTGATCGTCACATTCTCGTTGTAGTTCGAGATGTTGAAGGTGCGTACGGTTTGGGCGGTATCGCTTTTGGCGGCCTGGCCTGTCACGGACAACTGGTAGGGCAGCCCATCAGCATTTCCGGCGCAGAGACTGGTGGCGAGCATCGTCCCGGCCGGCACACCACCACCCGTCAGGAACGTCAGGGCAGAGGCTGGAAGCTGGCCGGTCACACGCCAGCATGCTACGCCATTCACTGTATCTTGCTGCGGTGTGGACAAATTGGTGAGCTTGCCCGCGAGTGACAGGATGCCCGTATCAGGGTTGGTCAGTGTGCTGGCGTTCAGCACGCCCTTCACGACGCGCCACTGGCCGGTGATGGGATCGGTGATGTACTGCGTGCTGCCAATGCTCACCAGGTTGATCGTGACGACCTGGCCGGAGAGCAACACGTTGGCCTGTGCCTTCACCTTGTCCGGCATCAAGACATCGCCATCCGCGCTGCGAATCTGGATGCTCCCATCCGGCGCCTTCCCCAGGTTATCGACCTTCATAGTTACATGAAACGCTGTCACCGAGCGAAAATTCTTCTGCATCGTGCTGATGATCTGCTGGGCAGTCGGCTTCGCGCCCAGGTTGCTGGCCGACACGGTCGTCTGCTGCCAGGGAAGCTTACAACTTGTTATGAGGATTGTACCTGCTACGCAGAGCACGATAAAAGCCAGAGTACGGCCCAACGACCGCTGAAAAGAACCCATATGAAATATCCTTCCCGAAAATCTGCCTACCCTCTTGCTTGAATACAACCTTCCGCTTATTCTGACCGACAACGAGGCGTGTCGGTCAGAATAAGCGCTTGAGAAGAGATAAGCAATGTATAGAAATGCCTTGCTGAAACAAATCAACGCTACCTGCTCACCTTTCGGGGCAACGATGCAGAAGGGACGCGTTAGGGGTGGTACTTGTGGTACGGGATGGGATGCTGCTCTTTTGTTATAACTTCTCCAGTCTGGCGAAATCCATGCTCAGGCGCTTCTTGCCGTGTTTGCCGCGAAACTGCACTTCAACGAACTCGGTGTGCTGCTCCATTTCGCTTTTGAGGATGATGCCTTCCCCGAAGGTGGCATGACGTACCCTGTCGCCCGGTTTGAATTGCTGGCTTTGCGGCCTGGGCGCCGGAGTTGGTGTGGGTAATGGTGGTGGTACCCGAGCCGGTTTCGCGGGCGGGCTTAGAGGTGATGATGCCTTTGGTGTGGGCGATATGGTGGGCTGCGAAGGCACCCAGGCAGGGGATTGCGTTGTCCTGCTGCTGGTCGCCTGGGGCCTGCCGGAGCCGAAGACTCGGCCGGTGTCGCTCGATTCAGAGGTGTCCTGGTTGTAGTCATCATCCCAGGAGGAACGGCGGCCAGCGTTCGTGCGGGCAGGCGTGAATGAACCGGCGGCGCCGGATTTTGTCAGGAGATTCGTGGGAATGTCTTCGAGGAAACGTGAAGGCTCGGTCGGCACGACATCGCCGAAGTACGAGCGGCGCCTGGCGCGCAACAGGTAGAGACGGCGCATAGCCCGCGTGAAGCCGACGTAGGCCAGGCGGCGCTCCTCTTCCAACTGCTCGGGCTTGTCGACCGAGCGCGCGTGCGGTAGGGAGCCCTCGTCCATGCCCACGATGAAGACCACCGGGTACTCCAGCCCCTTGGCGGCGTGCAGCGTGATGAAGGTTACGGCGTCGCGGTTCTCCTCGGTGATCAGCGTGCCATCTTCGCCCGTTTGGGTCGTATCGGCTCCGCCCACCAGCGCCACGTTTTCCAGGAAAAGCTCCAGCGCGGTATGCGTCTCGATCTCCGAGTAGTCATCGGCCACACGCCGCAGTTCCAGCACGTTGCTCCAGCGTTCATCGCCGTCAGTCTGCTCGCGCAGTTCGGGCCCCAGCCCACTGCGCTCGGCGATCCTGTCGATCAACTCCGGCAGTTGCAGTTCTTCCATCGCCTCCTGGAAATCCTTCATCAAGGCGCCAAACGAGGCCAGGGCCTGCTTCGCCGCCTTGCCGAGCGTGGGATGCCCCTCAATGCGCTGGATGGCGTCGTAGGGCGCGATGTGCTGGTCGGTGGCCCACTGCTGCAGCTCGCCCAGCGTCTTTGGACCGATCTTGCGGTTGGGGACATTGATGATACGTCGCAGGCTCAGATCATCGTAGGGGTTGAGCAGCAGGCGCAGGTAGGCCACCATGTCCTTGATTTCCTTGCGCTCGTAGAATTTGCGGCTGCCTATGACCTTGTAGGGGATGTTCAGACGCATGAACTGCTCTTCCAGGGCGCGGGACTGCGCGTTGGTGCGATACATCACGGCGATGTCGCCACGCCGCTCGATCTCGCCGCGCATCAGCAGGCGCTGCGTCTCGTGGCCGACGAACTCCGCCTCGCGCTCCTCGTCGTAGGCCTCGTGCACGATGACCTTCTCGCCCTTACCCAGCTCCGTCCACAGCCGTTTGTCCTTGCGCAGCCGGTTGCGCTGCACGACGTTCTGCGCTGCGTCCAGGATGGTCTGCGTCGAGCGGTAGTTCTGCTCGAGCAGGATCACCTTCGTGCGCGGGAAGTCGCGCTCGAAGCGCAGCACGTTCTCCGCGCTGGCGCCGCGCCAGGTGTAGATCATCTGGTCATCATCGCCCACCACGCAGACATTGCCCAGTCCCTCGTGGTAATCATCAGTACCGAAGCCCAGCAGGCGAATCAGCTTATACTGCGGCAGGTTGCAATCCTGGAACTCATCCACGTGAATATACTGCCAGCGCCTCTGATAGCGTCGCAGCACGTCCGGCTCGTGTCGCCACAATTGCTCAGTGAGCAGCAGCAGATCATCGAAATCAACGCTGTTGTTGGCGCGCATCAGCTTCTGATAGCGCTTATAGACACGCGCCGCCACCTCTTCTAAATATTTAGCGGCCTTCTCGGCCATCTGGTCGGGATTCTGCATGTCGTTCTTGGCGCGCGAGATCAACGCCTGCATGGTGGCCGGCTTATACTGCTTCTCATCCAGGTTCAGATCCTTGATGGCCTGCTTGATGAGCGTGGTCTGATCGCCTGTATCCAGGATCACGAACGAACGGTTGAGGCCCAGCGGCGCGAGATAGTCGGCCTCGATGCGCAGCACGCGCGCGCAGATGGCGTGGAAGGTGCCGATCATCATCTCCTTCGACTCGTTGATGCCCACCAGCTTCTCCAGCCGCTCGCGCATCTCCTTCGCCGCCTTGTTGGTGAACGTGACAGCCAGGATATGCCAGGGCGAGACCTGCTCGTGCCGCACGAGATAAGCGATGCGATGGGTAATCACACGCGTCTTGCCGCTGCCCGGTCCTGCCAGCACCAGCAGTGGCCCGTCAGTCGTCGTGACGGCCTGCCGCTGCGGCTCATTCAGCCCCGCCAGTAAATCTTGCTGTTCCAACATGCTCTCGTCAACTTCCCTGTCTTCATACTATCGTCTGTAAAGTCCAGGCTATTGTACCACAGGACGGGCGGATTGGGGATAGCCGTGAGAGAAAGATAGGAGAACCGTGATACCTGGATATCGAAGACTTCAAGGAAGCACATAAACAATTGGAGAGAGCTCACGCTGCTTTCTGAAAAACTGTAGGAAGGGTGGAGATGGACACCGAGAGCCGCTCTCTAGCACGATTATGATATACTTGCAATGATGCCGCAACAGGACGAAGAAAGGGAGCAGCAAGCACAAGACATGATAACGCAGATCGAGATAGACGGCTTCAAAACGTTCAAAAACTTCAAAGTCGAACTGGCTCCTTTCCAGGTCATCGTTGGGCCAAACGGGTCAGGGAAGAGCAACCTGTTCGATGCACTAAAGCTATTATCATTACTATCAGACCTCACCTTACAAGTTGCCTTTCAACAAGTTCGTGGTGAAGCTACTGAGTTATTCACTGCTTTTCCTGGTGGACAACGTACAGATCGAATGCGGCTGGCTATAGAAATGCTAGTTAATCGAAAAGTACAGGGAGGTGGCGAAGCTCCACAAGTTGAGAATGTCGAAGTGGCAAAGCAGGATATACCAGTTCGAGATATTAAGCTTCAATACACACGGTTACGTTATGAACTAGAAATAACTATTGGTACAGATACTTACGGCCTGGATCGTCTGTTTCTCGCATATGAGTCACTGAAATCTATTCCACAAGATGAAGACCGTTGGAGCCAGAAATATGGACTTTCATCACTTAATGGCTGGTTGCCTGAACCAACGAATGGTCCAAAAACCTTAATCGATACCAGACCAGCTCCTATCGCTACTATTGAAACAAGAACCGGTCAATCGGAGGTTGTAGAGGGACGTATGATCTTTCTTTATCCTGACAGTGATATGCAAGAAAGAATCAGGCGTTTCTATGCTAATGAGATTGAACAGACGGTATTAAGTAGAGTAACCGATGTAGAACACCCACACATTCTGGCAGCTCAGGACGAACTTCGATTATTGAGATTTCTTCATCTTAACGTAGAAGTATTACGCGAACCAGGCTCGACAATTGGGTCTCGCTTTATTTCGTCTGATGGGAAAGGACTGCCGAGAATGCTAGCTCGGATGCAAGCTGAGGACAAATTTGCTTTGGCTGACGTCTCGTTGTGATATGGCAAATTTAGTGCCTGGTATTCTCAAAATAAAAGTGGAACAAATAAACCGAGTGATGAATATGAATCTTTGCTGAAACCTCCGATGGACGCTCCTTCTCGTCACGAGTACTTTCAGATGGAACGCTTCGCTTACTTGCGCTTAGCGGCTATTAATAACGATCAACTCAGTTTTATGGCACACTTTGTTTAGAAGAACCAGAAAACGGTGTTGCACCCCTTCAGCGTCTAATGAAATTAGCATGGTGCTACGTAAGAATAGCCACAGACTTCAATGATCCTGAACAACTAGGTGAACCATTACGGCAAGTATTGATTACAACGCATTCTCCAGCGTTTATTAGTCTACCTGAAATAATAGACTCTCTTGTTTTCGCCCACTTGGTGACAATTGGTGGTTCAGGCCGAAGTGAGGCGCCAATACGAGTGACCAGAATGGAATGTGTTGCTACATCTAAAACACGATCTCAATATGCAGAACATACTGAGAAAGATAAAGCCATGGAAATTTATACTATTGACATGGTACGAAAGTATATCGATAGTGACAACTTCCATCAAGCAGATAACAAGCTTAAGAAGACCAGGACAAATAATACATGCCATATATCTCCATCCACGAGGCCGCTAACGATATCCATTCCGGCCTCACCACGCCTACCGAACTAGTTGATGAGTCATTTGAGCGCATCGACCAGCTTGATAGCGACATCAAAGCCTTCGTCACGGTTATGCGCGACGAGGCCTTGCGCGATGCTGAGCAGGCGGAGCGCGAGATGCGCACCGGCCTTTACCGCAGCCGCTTACACGGCATCCCCATCGCCATCAAAGATATTATTGCCGTGAAAGGCGTGCGCCTTACCGCCGGTTCTAAGGTGCTGGCGGATTATGTTGCAAATGAGGACGCGGCAGTCGTCGAACTGCTGCGCAAGCACGGGGCGATCATCGTCGGCAAGACCAACACGCACGAGTTCGCTTATGGCACGTATACGCCGCCGACGCGCAACCCCTGGGATACATCGCGCATTCCGGGCGGCTCGAGCGGCGGTTCGGCGGCAGCCGTCGCGGCAGGCATGTGCCTGGGTGCGATCGGCAGCGATACGGGCGGCTCGATCCGCATCCCTGCCGCGTGCTGCGGCGTCACCGGACTCAAGGCAACCTACGGGCGCGTAAGTTGCTACGGCGTCATTCCGCTGAGCTGGTCGCTCGATCACGTCGGGCCGCTTGCCCGCAGCGCGGAAGATTGCGCGCTGATCTTCGATGCCATCGCTCAATACGACCCGCGCGACCCCAACAGCGTCTCCGGCCCGCCCGCGAAGGCCAGCGCCTCGCTCATCGGCGGTGCGGAGGGACGCAGTCTGCTTTCATTGCAAGGCATCACACTGGGCGTACCGCCTGAGTCGTTCGTGGCGCCACTCGATCCAGAAGTGCGTGCCGCGTGGCGTGCCGCGCTACTGGTATTACAGGAAGAGGGCGCGGAGGTTGTTGATGTTGATGTCCCACTTCCATCTTTGAGCATGTATCGCAACATCCAGCGCCCCGAAGCCACGCTCGCGCACATACAGCAGGGCTGGTTCCACGCGCGCGCCGCTGACTATACGGAAGGGGTCCGCGAAGTCCTGTTGAAAGGGCAGCAGATTCCGGCCGTCGACTATCTCCAGGCGCAATACGAACGCCGCATCTTCTCCAGCACAGTGCGCACAGCCATGCAGCGGGTGAATGCCCTGGTGCTGCCCACTATGCCTATACCCGCCATCACGGTCGAGCAGATTGACCGGCAGATCAGTATCGATGGCGTTCCCGAGGAGTCTACGGCGGCCCTCCTGCGGCTGACGAGGGCCTTCAACCTGTCCGGCTTGCCGGCCATCTCGCTCCCCTGCGGCTTTACGACCAATGGCCTGCCGATTGGCCTGCAGCTCGCCGGTAAACCCTTCGAGGAGGCCATGATCCTGCGCATTGCACATGCTTACCAGCAGTTGACGGACTGGCACCGGCGGGAGATTGGTACGAAAGCATGAGCCGGAGAACAACATTATATTTGCCACATGGCACACTCTTGCTACCGGCGTTCTTGCCGGACGCCACGCTGGGGGTCGTGCGCAACCTCGATAGCAGCGACCTGGAGCAGTGCGGCGTACAGGCCGTCGTGATGAATACCTTTCACCTCATGCAGCGCCCCGGCTCCTCTACCATCGCGGCCCTGGGCGGCCTGCACCGCATGGCGGGCTGGCCGCACCCGATTATCACCGACTCCGGCGGCTTCCAGGCATACTCACTCATCCGACAAAACGCAAAGCATGGGTATATGAATGAGAAGGGCATTACGTTTCGGCCTGAGGGCTCGGACCGCGAATTTCACCTGACACCAGAAAAGAGTGTCCAGCTCCAGGTTGCTTCCGGCGCCGATATCGTGGTCTGCCTGGATGACTGTACGCATGTGGATGATCCCTTTGACGTACAGCAAGAATCGGTGGCACGCACCATTGCATGGGCGAAGCGCTGCAGGGCCGAGTTTGACCGCCTTATGCAACAGAAACGCTTGCCGCCCGAAAAGCGGCCGCTGCTGTTCGGCGTCATCCAGGGCGGTGGCTTCCATGACCTGCGCAAAAGGTGTGCCGATGCGCTGTTGGAGATAGGTTTCGATGGCTTCGGATTCGGCGGCTGGCCCCTGGATGGCAAGGGCAATTTGCTGGTTGATATCGTGCGTTACACGCGGGAGCTTGTCCCGTCAGAACTGCCCGTGCACGCGCTGGGAGTCGGGCATCCTGCCAACATTGTCGAATGCGCCCGCATGGGCTACGATATTTTCGATAGCGCGATGCCCACACGCGATGCCCGGCACGCTCGTCTGTACGTTTTTACGGGCGAGGCAGGGCTTCCTGTTCCTGGTTCGCAGGAACAATGGTTTCGATACCTGTACGTGAACGACGATAAGACCATCAAGGACAATGGCCCGGTCTCTCCCTATTGCGATTGCCTGTGCTGCACGCGCTACTCCGTGGGCTACTTGCACCATCTTTTCAAAATCGATGACAGCCTGTTCCTGCGCCTGGCGACCATCCACAACCTGCGTTTTATGGCGCAACTGGCGGACCGTCTGAGGATAGAACAACATGAACAAACAGTCCACACAACAGCGTAGGGACAGGGGAGGTGAGGCAGGGATGGGGGCCCCTGGCGGGTGTCCTTCGTCCTCGACTTCGCAACAGCAGTTGAACCAGCTCCTTGAGGGGGTGCTTGCCGGTTCGAAATACCGGCACGTCGATAAGGACTTCATCCTCTCTATTGGCGCGAGCGAACTGCGCAAGCGGCGCAACCTCAAAGAGGCCATTAAAGCGACCAGGAATAAGCTGCACCAGGTTGGCGGAGCCTATCAACAGGCAGTTCCGCAGTACACGCGCTGGTTGGATGAACTGCGCCAGGCCGCCGAATCGAGGTCGGACGAACGGGATGAACTGGTGCGTACGGGCTGTAGAGACATCATGCGCCATCACGCCTCGACGCGCGAGCGATTGCCTGTGCTCGATCGCTTCTACAACACCATCCTGTCAGATATTGCGCCGGTGCATTCGATCATCGACGTTGCCTGCGGGCTGCATCCACTCGCCATACCCTGGATGCCCCTGGCCGCGAACGCGCGCTATTACGCCTGCGATATCTACCAGGACATGATGGATTTCTTGAATGCCGGCCTCCCCTACCTGGGTGTACAGGGGGAGGCGCAGGTGTGCGATGTGATCCACGCCAGCCCAACGCAGCGGGCCGAGGTTGCCTTCCTCCTCAAAGCCATTCCCTGTCTCGAGCAGCTCGATCCCCTGGCCGGAAGGCGGCTCCTGGAAACGATTCGCGCCGATCACCTCGTCGTCTCGTTTCCGGCCGCCAGTCTGGGAGGCAGAAGCAAAGGCATGGTGATGAACTACGAGGCTCACTTCGTAGATATGGTAGGGGACAAACCCTGGTCGGTTGAACGCTTCGTCTTTCCAACGGAACTGGTCTTTCTCGTGCGAAAATAGGAACTCCCAACATAAGATCCGCTACCTGCTGAATAATAGCCAGCATTTGTTACTCAGGTGCATTTCTCCGCCGCTTCACGGTATTGCAAGCTCTATCAATCCCTGCTACACTCACAGGGTGAACCTTTTTGTTTGCTCGCGCTACTCACTTGATGGATAGAAGTGGAGAACCATTTATCACTTTGAAATACCTATCTTATGCACGAAAGGATCGGAATGTAAGCGTATGGCAGAAAGAGTTATGACGATGCCAGGAGCTGATTCTACTGTTCAGCGTTCTGGCGATATCGTGTTACGAACGCGCAATCTCTCGAAACAGTATGGCAAAAGGCTGGCGGTGGACGAGTTGAACCTGGATGTGCGCCGCGGAGAAATTTTCGGCTTCCTTGGGCCGAACGGCGCCGGTAAAACAACCACTATCCGCATGATGCTCGGCCTGATCGCCCCAACGGGGGCAGCGTCGAGATTCTCGGCAAGGATATCGCGACGCACCGGGCGGAGATTCTCCCGCGTGTCGGCGCGCTGGTAGAAATGCCCGCGCTCTACCTCTACCTGTCGGGCCGCAACAACCTGGTCGCCATTGGCGATGCGCTGGGCGGCGTGCCGAAAACGCGCATCGAGGAGGTACTGGAACTGGTCGGCCTGCAAAACCGCCAGAAGGATCGCGTGCGCACCTACTCGCTTGGTATGAAGCAGCGCCTGGGTGTGGCGATGGCCCTGCTGCAGGACCCCGACGTGCTGGTGCTGGACGAACCGGCCAACGGCCTCGACCCCGCCGGTATTGTCGAGATGCGCGACCTGATGCACCGTCTCTCCGGCGAGAGTAAGACCGTCTTCATCTCCAGCCACCAGTTGCCTGAAGTGCAGCAAATCTGCACGCGCGTCGGCATCATTCACCTGGGCAAGCTCATCACAGAGTCAACCATCGAGGATCTGACCAATGGACGCGGCGAGTTCGCTGTCACATTGGACCGTGCCCAGGAGGCGCTCGCGCTCGTGCAGGCACAGACCTGGGGCAAGAGCGCGCGGCTGGACAATAACGGCGCATTGATTTCGCCCGCGCCGGGTAATCGTGGTCGCGACCTCAACCTCTTCCTCGTGCAGGCAGGCTTCGTGCCCGATACCATCATGCAGGCCACCCAGGATCTGGAAGAAGTCTTCCTGCGCCTGACAGGTAATGGACACGGAGGGGTGCAGTAATGAGTACAACTATGACAACGACAACCGCTTCGGCGGTAGACTATACAAAACTGCGCGAGGCCAGGCCCAGCTTTTTCGGACTGGTGCGCGGCGAGTTCTTCAAGGTGATGCGCCAGTGGGCCACCTGGATACTGCTGGCTATGGTGGTGGCGGCAATCGTCTTGCCCTACATTATTGAGACGCTCAGACCAAGGCTCCAGGCAGATATCACCAGCGCGCCGCTGACTTTCTTCTATGACCAGTTGGGTATAGGCCTCTCGGTCTTGCGCGTCTTCACCGGCTTTTTCCTGCTGATTATAACTGCGCGCTTGATCGGCCAGGAGTATCAACTCGGCACCATTCGCGTCTTGCTGGGGCGCGGCGTCGGGCGCCTGCAACTGCTCTTCGCCAAGCTGCTGACGATGGCGATTATCGGCGTGATCCTGTTGATCGTCGGCCTGGCGCTCAACTACCTGCTGACACTTGCCCTGGTGGCCGGTGTGTCGGGCAATCTGAATGCCTACAGCGCGTTGACCTCGCAGTTCTGGTCAGATGCGGGGCTGTATGTCCTCTACATCTTGCTGAACATGGGCGTCAGCATCCTGCTGGCAGCGGCAGCGGCGGTCATTGGCCGCGCTTCAGCTTTCGGGTTAGCCGCGTCGCTGGCGTTCTTCCCGCTCGACAACTTTGCCACTGTCATTATGGTGCTCGCTTTCCGCGTGACGAACAGCGACTTCTGGCTTAACATCACGGCCTACTTCCTGGGGCCAAATCTGAACCAGATGCCCGTGGCGTTGACTAATAGCCGGGCCGCTACGATCGGCTTTGGCCCGCTCTATATGGGAGCAACGCATGGCATCCAGGTAGATGCGACACATACGCTGGTTGTCGCCGCTGTTTACGCGCTGATCTTCGCGGCGACTGCCATCTGGCTGACATTGAAGAGGGACGTAAAGGAGTAAAGGGATATGTTTACGCTGTCGGGTCGGCCAGCGCCCAGCCCTTCTCGCCTATGCGTTCTACCAATCCCTCTTTCTCCAGCTTGAGCAGGTGCGCCTCTACCGTCCAGGCGGCGATTGAGTACAGTGCGGGGTCAACATCGCTATAGACCACCGGCACCATCTCCGGAATGGTCACGCCGCGCGGCAGCGTCTCCAGCGCGTCGAGAATCTGCTGCTCGCGCAGGCGGCGATGGGCGATGTATTCCGCTATTTTCGCCTGCGCGTCCGCGATGTTGGGGCCATGGCCGGGGACGATCTCCGCGATATCCAGTTCTTGCAGGCGCTGCAACGAGTTCATGTAGTCGAACATATCACCGTCGGGCGGTGCAATAACATTGGTCGTGATACCGGAGATAAGATCGCCGGCGAAGAGGATACGCTGCCGCTCCAGGTAGAAGCACAGGTGATCGAAGCGGTGTCCGGGCGTGTGAATAGCGCGCAGGGTATCATCTCCAAGCGCGAGCGTCGCGCCGTCGGCCAGTTCCACGTCTGCGATGGGGACGCCCTGGCGATTGTAGGCGAATATCGGCGCCTGCAGCCGTTCGCGCAGGGCCTCGGCGCCCCCCATATGGTCGGGATGCCCATGCGTCACCAGGATGCGCCTGATGCCGCCGCGCTCCTCGCCCGCGCGCACCAGCGCATCAAGGTGCTTGTTGTTATCGTCGGCAGGGTCAATTACGATGGCGCCTTCTGTCCCTCCGCCCAGGATAACCGAGTTGGTTCCCGGCCCGGTCAAGATTGAAGGATTGGGTGCCAGGATGATGGTGTAGGGTTGTTGCATGATGTCCTCCTCCTACGATTTTGATCTGCGCATATGCTCGGGCACGTCCCAACGATCGCCGGCATCCTCCGCCAGGTGCACTCGTGCGGTCTCGCCTTCCATTTCGAGGATGGGGATGCGTGTTGGCACGTGCTGCGTCGCCGTATGAGCAAACGCGGCCTGCACGCTGTCGAAAGCAGAGAGTTCGCGCAACTGGTAGATCGTGGCGAAGACGAGCGGGAACGTGCCACGTTCGTAGCCTGCCAGCGCCACGGACGGCTCGATCCAGATACCCTCGCTGGTCTCCAGGCGGTCGTGCGCGGCCTTCTGCTCGGATGGTGCGCTGGTGATGAAGAAATGCGTATCGAAGCGCTTGGGCATGCCCTCAGGCGTGATCCAGTGCGCGAAGTAGCCCAGCATGTCGGTCGCCAGCACCAGCCCTTCTGCGCGCGTCATCTCCACGAGCGACCCGGCGCGCTGCTGGAAGGCGTGCCGGTAGGTATCGAAGTGCGCCACGCGTTCCTCGGGAATGGGCAGAATTTCCCCATCGCGGTAGGCCAGCAGGATGCCGGCCTCTTCGAAGAGTTCGCGAATGGCGGCGGCTCGCATCCCGCTGCCCAGCGCGGTACGCCCTTCCGGGTCGGCCGCTGTTTCGGCGACCGGCGCGCATATCCCGTCGGTGAGTTCAGCGGCGTTATCGTCTTTGGAGACGGAGCCACCGGGGAAGACGTACACGTCCGGCATGAAATCGCTCTGGATGACGCGCCGCACCATAAATACTTCGATGCCCCCTCCGGAGGGCCTGTCCTGCAATAACATCACGGCTGAAGCCAGCCGGGGTTGTACGATCATAGGGTGGGTCTCCATTCTCTAGGCTCACGATGAAAGTATATTCCTATTGTATCTCACGTAGAGCCGGCCAAGACATTTGGAGATAGGGTTAAGTGTCATCCTGAGCGAAGCGAAGGATCTCGCTACGTCCGACGAGCGAGATCCTTTGCTTCGCTCAGGATGACAGTTAAGACAGCAGAATAGTTCGCTCATGATAAGTTTTATCTCCAAACGCCTGGAGCCCGCCTGCTGTCTTTGTTTTTAGCCTGGCGGCTATTGTATACTACCTTTATCACGTGTTGTAGAGGCAGGGGTGGGATAGTTGGGACAGGAGTATATACCCTTGCAAACGAATCGGGAAAATGTACCGAAAGGTAGAACACCATGAATGAACAGCAACAACCCTCTCAAGCGATGCGCGCTATAACTATTTCGCGCCAGTACGGCAGCGGAGGAGGAGAAGTGGCGGCGCGCCTGGCCCGCCGGCTAGGCTGGCAGTTGATCGATCATGAAATTGTGGCGCAGGTGGCTCACCAGTTAGGCATCACGGAAGAAGAGGCTGTGGTCTACGACGAGCATGTCGAGGGCTTCATCGAGCGCGCGCTGAATGCACTGCAGATAGCCATGCCTGTGCTGCCGCCTACCCCGACATCGCCCGCGCAGTACGAACAGGTGTACGCCGAGGCGGTGAAGCAGGTGGTCGAGACGGCGGCGAACACGGGACACGTCGTGATCGTCGGGCGTACGGGGCAGGTCTTCCTGGCTAAGTGGCGCGACGTGCTGCATGTGCGCATCATCTCGCCCCTTCAGCAGCGCATCAGCTACGTCGCGCGTCGCGAAGGGCTGGACGAGCCGGCAGCGCAGGCACGTATCCAATTCAAGGACCGCGACCGGGCGCGCTATATCCAGACGCAGCATGGCCGCGATGTCAACGATCCGATGCTCTACGACCTGGTAATCAATACAGGCGTGATTGACCTGGACAGCGCCGTCGATCTTGCGCTGCTGGCGCTCGAACGCAAAGCTCGCAGGTTGAGCGTGTCGACCGGCGAACTGGGACCTGTTGCCGGGCTCGAACGCTACGCCGAGCAGCCCGCCGACCTGCGCCCTTCCGCCGGTAAAGACGAGAGTTAGGAGTATTTGCAGTATGAAACTTGCCAGCTTTGCTACGCGCGATCTGCCGCATGTACGTCTGGGCATCGTGCGGGACAATGCCATAGTTGATGTCGATCTTGCGGCGCGCGCGCTCAACGTCACGCCCTTTGAGCAGATGCTCGACCTGATCGAGCGCTACGAGCAGGGGATGCAGACCTTGCGGGCGATCACGCAGAAGGCCGCGAATCGCAGCTTCCTGGACGTGCGCACATTCACCGAGATCGGTGCGGCCCATGCGCTCTCGGAGGTGCGACTCTTCGCGCCCATACCTAGGCCGCGCAAGAATATCGTTTGCCTGGGCCTCAACTACGCGGAACACGCGAGAGAGTCGGCCAGGGCGCGTGGGCGAGAGGCATCGACCATGCAAGACCCGCTTATTTTTTACCAAAGCAACCACGACCATCAATGGCCCTCACAGCAAGATTGTCATCGACCCGGCGGTTTCAACGGAAATCGACTGGGAAGTCGAGCTGGCCGTCATCATTGGCAAAGCCGGTAAAAATATTCGCGAAGCGGATGCGCTTTCGCACGTCTTCGGCTACACGGTCCTGAACGATGTTTCAGCGCGCGATATCCAGAGCCGGCACAAACAGTTCTTCAAGGGCAAGAGCATCGACGGCTATTGCCCGATAGGCCCCTGGATCGTCACCGCCGACGAGATACCCGATCCACAGCAATTGACGGTGCGCCTGCGCGTCAACGGCGTGACCAGGCAGCAGGATAGCACGAGCAACATGCTCTTCGGCGTGCGCAGCATCATCGCCATCCTATCACTGGGTATGACGCTCGAGGCAGGCGACATCATCGCCACCGGCACACCCAGCGGCGTCGGTTTCGCGCGCAACCCGCCCGAATTTCTCCAGCCCGGCGACGTGATGGAGACCGAGGTCGAGGGCATCGGCACACTGCGCAATGAAATTGTAGGCGTATAGAAGTACAGGAGCAGAGCAAATATGCAAGCCTTTGAGATCGCCGACCTCATCACCAGGCAGGACCAGAGCAGCCAGGACTATCTCGAATTTCTCAAAGTACTCAGTCTCAGCGTAGGGCTCTATACGCTGCCTGCTGGGGGCGTCGACAAACAGACGCCACACACCGAGGACGAAATCTACTACGTCCTGGGCGGCAGCGCCACCATCCTGGTTGGTGATGAGAATCGCGAGGTATCGACAGGATCGGTGATCTACGTGCCCGCCAACGTCGAGCACAACTTTCACTCGATTATCAACGAATTGCGGCTGCTGGTCGTATTCGCGCCTGCCGAATATACGAACGCGCCCAAATGATTATACTCGCGCCTCTTCGCGCACCCACGAGGGCATCACGCCCCACAGGTTGAGCGCCGTTGAACGCGCATGCCACAGGCGCGGCGGCGTGGTGACGTCGCGGTCGAAGTACTGTTGCAGCTCAGCAGACAGCTCGATATGCACGCTCTCGGCATCGGCGAAGCGCAGGAAAAGGTCGTTGCCGGCGCCGTGTCGGCCTGGCCCCCATAGGATGGGACGCTGCTGGCGGCTCATATAATCGGCCCAGGCAAGCAGTTCCGCCCCCGCGGAGATGCTGAAGCCGATATGATCGATGTCCGGCTTGCCCTGCATAAGCATCAGCGTGTGATGGTCGGTATTGCAGCGCATCCAGACGCACTCGCGCAGCAGCCAGTCGGAGATGTCGAAGCCCAGCGCCTCGGTGTAGAAATCGACCATCGTCTCCATGTGCGTCGTGCGAATGGCCAGGTGCTGCAAGGCATACGGACGCAGGCGCGCCCTGCGGCCCTCGTTACTCGTCGGCGCCAGCGAGAGCGAATCGTCGGCAGCGACCGATATCTCTATCGAGTTGCCATCGGGATCGTAGAACCACAGCGTGTCGCCCATGTCAGGGTTCCCGTCGCGCGGCTTCAGCGTCATTTCGACGCCGGACCGATTGAGGCGCGCTGCCAGCGCCGCCAGTTCCGCGTCAGAGTCCACCTCGAAGGCCATATGATGCAGGCGCGAGCTTTGCAAGGGCGCGTGTCCATTGTTCCCGCCGCCGCGTGTATCGTTGAACAAACCCAGGCAGTGATGTTCATCGCCGAGCGAGAGAAAGGTGTTGGCGTCCTCAAACTCAACATCTTCGTCGGCCGGGTGAATTTCCGTCGCCCGCAGGTTGAAGCCCAGCATCTGCCGGTAGAAGCGCGTCTGCGCCGCTACATCGTTCGCCCACAATCCCACGTGCGCCAGTCGCGTGACGCGTACCTTCTGTATTTGCTGCTCGCTCATGATGACCTCCTGGTAGATACGATATCCTCTAACCTGCATGTATTAACGTGTATCATACCGGCTGAGAACGCAGGGGTCAACGAAGCTACCCGAAGGTCATGTGGAGAGGTCATTTGAGTTCTGGGCAGGTTGAGACGAGAACAGCGACAGAGCCTCTACGCTCAGGTGCATGCGGTGAATATGCTGGGAGGGAGTTTGCGCGCCATGGCTCGAACGGTTGGCATCAACCGGCGGGTCTAGAAAAAATAGGAGGGCTGCCAGAAAGAATTTTTGTGCCCTTGTCAACCCAGGTGAGAAGGGGCTTCAGGCATACCTCACTGATTATTTACCGATCATTTTGTGCGGTAATTTTTTCATGGATGAGTTTATTGCCCGAGTGCGAGCCGCGTGTCCGTGCGTGTAAAAATAGACGATCCGAATAGACCATCAACAAGTGCAAGCAAGACGCGCGACAGAATAAAGCGCAGTACAACTAACAGAACAAAGAGACACATCCCAGGCTCAGTAGATGGTATGATAGCGAATGGTAACTCCTGCACTTACCTGTGGGTCTTCTTTCATCATAGTGAGAGGGAAGCATGATAAGTGATATGCATTTCAAGATTCTCATGGTCGCCACGGAAGCGGTTCCTTTTGCTAAAGAGGGGGGCGTGGCCGATGTCATAGGGAGCCTGCCTGCCGAATTGGCAAAGCTGGGCCACGAGGTTTGCGTCTTTATGCCACGCTATGGCATCGTTGATCCGTTGCGCTGGGATCTCAAACCCACACATTTCGTAGGGACGTTGCAAGGCCGCCCGGTGACGGTAATGCGGACTACGCTCCCCGATTCACCTGTGGTGATCTACCTGCTCGAGCAGGATGAGTTCTTTGGTCGGCACCGGCAAATCTACCTCGGCCTGGACCAGCGCGACGAGCAGCGGCGCTTCATCTTTTTTTGCCGCGCTCTACTCGAGGCGCTGCCCGCGCTCGGTTTTGTGCCGGATATCATCCACCTGAACGATTGGCAGACCGCTCCCTGCGCGGCCTACCTGCGCACTGCCTACGGCCACCTGCTGCGTCGTGGAGCGGCCCGTATCGTCTATACCGTGCATAACCTGCAATACCAGGGGCGCTGGGACATGTCCATTCTGGAAGAGGTGGGGCTGAACGCTGCGCAGGTTTTCACACGGAGCGGGCTGGAGTTCTGGGGCGACGTGAACTGGATGAAGGCAGGTATCGTGTATGCTGACGTGGTGACGACCGTCTCGCGCCGCTATGCTGAGGAGATCCAGACGCTGGATTACGGCTGGGGCCTTGACGAGGCGCTCTTCCAGCGCCATTCGCGCATCTTCGGAATTCCCAACGGGCTTGACTGGAACGCCTGGAATCCCGCAACGGATAGCGATGTGGCGGTTCAGTATACAGCGGCGGCGGCTCCGGCAGCGAAGGTGCGCAACCGTAGTGTGCTGCGGGCAGAGTTCGGGCTGCCGGATGATCCACAGCTTCCCTTAGTGGGCATTGTCAGCCGCCTCGTAGATCAAAAAGGATTCGATCTCGTTGCTGCAATTGCCGCCGAGTTGGGCAACCTGCCGTTGCAGTTCGTCGTACTGGGCAGCGGGCAGTCCCACTATGAGCAGTTGTTTCGAGAACTTGCCGCGAGCACGCCTAATGTCCGCGCGCGCATCGGCTTCGATGGCGCGCTCTCGCGCCGCATCTACGCGGGCGCGGATTTCTTTCTGATGCCCAGCGCCTTCGAGCCGGGTGGATTGGGACAGTTGATCGCGCTGCGCTACGGAACGTTGCCCATCGTCCATGCCACCGGTGGCTTAGCAGATACCATTACCGACCTGGATGCCGACCCCGACGCCGGGAATGGCGTGGCTTTCGCGCCCTACGCGCCTTCTGCCCTGCTCGATGCTTTGCGGCGCGCCTTGCGGCTCTACGTGCAACGCGACCGCTGGCCCGCCCTCGTCGAGCGAGTCATGGCATACGATTCGCGCTGGTCGGCAAGCGCCCTTGCCTATAGCCAGTTGTACCAGCGCGTATTACGCCTCCCGCCTATGTAAGCAAGCAACTCGTGCCAGCTACTGCTCAGGACGTCAGAGGCGGAATTGACCTTCGCCGCACCAGGTCGCGCTCCCAGCCATGCGCGAAAGTGCGGTCCTCGACCGTCTCTCCACTGGCCAACCACGAGCCGGAGGGAAAGTCCTCCGGTTCCAGGTCGGTGCCAATTTTGCAGTTGCGGCCAACCTTGAGATTATCGGGCAGGCGCGTGCGTTTGCCGATGAGTGTGATGCCGCTGTTCAGCAGGCCGGGTTCCAGTTTGTTCGGCGTCATGTCTTCCCCGTAGCCAATCTGGCAGTGCTTGCCGATGACGATCTCTTTGTCCAGGATGGCATGGTCGACCACGCTGCCGGCACCGATAACGCTGTCAAAGAGCACGATGGAGTCCCGGACAACCGCGCCCTTCTCGACAACCACACCCGGCGAGAGCACGCTGCGCTCGACCTGCCCCTCGATGATACAGCCATGCGAGACCAGGCTCTCGACGACCTGCGCCCCGCTGCGAATATGCGCGGGCGGCCGCTCCTCGCTGCGCGTGTGAATCACCCAGGACGGATCATAGAGGTCGAAGGAGGGATGGTCGCCAAGCAGCTTCATGTGGGCTTCCCAGAAGGAGTGCACGGTACCCACATCCTGCCAGTACCCGGTGAAGGGATAGGCGAAAACACCCTCGCCGCGCTCCACCATGGCCGGAACAATATTGCGACCGAAGTCGTGCTGTGTGAGGGTGCCGCCCGCTTCAACAGGCCGGGCATCTTCGAGGAGCACGCGGGTCAGCGTGTCGCGATCGAAGACGTAGATGCCCATCGAACCCAGCGTGCCGCGTGGCTCTTTGGGCTTCTCCTCAAACGAGTTGACCCGCCCCTCCGCATCCGTTTCCAGAATGCCAAAGCGGTGCCCCTCCTCGATCGGCACAACTACAGCTCCAAGCGTCGCTGCGGCGCGGCGCTGCTGGTGGAACGCGATCATCGGTCCATAGTCCATGCGATACACATGGTCCCCGGCCAGGATGAGCACATAGTCGCAGCGCGATTCCATGATGAAGCCCAGATTCTGGTAGACCGCGTCTGCGGTGCCTTGATACCAGTCCGATTCTTTGCGCCCCATATAGGGTTGGAGCAGGTGTATGCCGCCCTTCTGCCGGTCCAGATCCCACGGTTTGCCTATGCCGATATGGTCGTGCAGCGAGTGGGGTCGGTACTGTGTCAGCACGGCAACATCAGAAAGGCCTGAGTTAACGCAGTTGCTCAAAGCGAAATCAATAATGCGGTACTTCCCGGCGAACGGGACCGCGGGCTTGGCGCGTTTATGTGATAGGAGGCTCAAACGCTCGCCCTGGCCCCCGGCCAGAATAATGGCCAGCACCTTGCTCATGACACGGCTCATCCTTTCTAAGGAAATCCGTACCCTCTTCGCAGTGTCCGAGGGTACGGTTCATTATACGCTACATGGTTGGCTTTCCATCCGGGTTGACGGCGCTTTTGCGCTCTTGGCTACGCGGCCCGGCTCATAAACTTGAAACTCAGCCCCTGTAAATGGTCAAAGTACACCGCCAGGATAATCAGCAAGCCGATGGCGATTTGCAGGTAGAACGGATCGATGGCCAGCAGGTTGCCTCCGTTGGCCAGCAGGCCCATGATTAAGGCGCCCAGAACGGCTCCGATAGTGCGCCCCTTCGCGCCGGACAGGCTGGCCCCGCCGATGACCGCGCCCGCGATGGCCTGTAACTCGTAGCCGGTTCCAGCGGTGGGAATGCCCGCGCCCAGCCGCGAAGTGGTCAGGACCCCCGCGAAACCCGCCAGCAAGCCGCTGATGCTGTACACCGCCAGCAGCACCAGGTTGACCGGGACGCCTGAGAGACGCGCCGATTCCGCGTTGGAGCCCACCGCGTAGACGTAGCGGCCAAAGACCGTGCGCCCCAGCACAAAGGCTGCTATGATCGCCACCAGGATGAGTATCCAGAAGAGGCTTGGCAGCCCCAGGATGAACCCGTTGGCGATGTTGTTGAAGGCATCGGGCAATGGCGCGATGGTTTTGGCACCGGTCAGCAGGAGAACCAGTCCGCGCGCGACCCCCAGCATACCCAGCGTAGCGATGAATGGGGGCAGTTTGAGGCGTGTCACGAGTAACCCGTTGACCAGGCCAACGGCCAACCCGGCCCCCAGTCCGGCCAGAATGGTAATTGGGATAGGCACACCGGACGCCAGGAGGAGCGCGGTCACCCCTCCGCTCAAACCCAGAGTGGAACCCACTGATAGGTCGATGCCGCCGGTGAGAATGACGAATAACTGTCCGACCGAGAGGATCGCGAACACCGCCACTTGCCGGACGAGGTTGTCGAGATTCGTGAGGGTCAGGAAGTCGTTGGTCGTCAGGATCAGCACGGCGATAAAGATCAGCAGGACCAGAATACCGCCGCTTTCACGCCCCAGCCCGATGGGGGTGCGCTGCTCAACTGCTGCCGCCTGTGCTGTTGCCACGGGTTGTTGGGAAGGCTGCGGCGCACTAGATGTAGTTGCCATGAGAAATCTCCTCTCTGTATTGCTATGCAGTGGTAGAAACGGGGGCGCTGCTCGCCAGGCGCAGCACCGCTTCCTCTGTTGCTTCTTCAATCGGGAGTTCGCCGGTCACTCCGAAGTCATGCAGGACAATGACGCGGTCACAAATGCCGAGTAACTCCGGCAGGTACGACGAGACCACGACGATGCCCAAGCCCGCGCGTCGCCAGGTCGCCGATGATCGTGTAGATATCGGCCTTGGCCCCCACATCGACGCCCTTGGTCGGTTCGTCGAGCAGTAAGACCTTCGCCTTCGTGGCCAGCCAGCGGCTCAACAAGACTTTCTGCTGGTTGCCGCCTGAGAGCGAGGAGATGGGCTGCTCGGTCGAGTGATACTTGAGGCGCAGGCGGGGTACGAGACGAGTGACCAGGGCGACCTCTTGCTTGCGCGAGATGACTCCTGCGCGCGTGACCTCGGACAAATCCGCGATGGTGACATTCTCCCGAATTGAAAGGGCTGCCAGGATGCCTAACTCTTTGCGGTCCTCCGTGAGCAGCCCGAGTCCGGCATGCACGGCATCCGCCGGAGACCCGGAACGCAGGGGCCTCCCATCGACGAGCACCTTCCCTGTCCCATGCGGATCGGCTCCAAAGATGGCGCGTACCGTCTCGGTGCGTCCCGCGCCTACGAGCCCACCGAGTCCAACGATCTCGCCAGCTCGTACCTCCAGGTTGATGAGATAGGGACTGCCTTGCAGGCGCAGTCCCTGGACGGATAACACGGTCTTGCCGAATTGTTTCTCCTCTCGCTTGGGGTAAAGCGCCTCGATCTGCCGCCCTACCATCGAGCGAATCAGGCTATCATGCGTGAACTCGCCGGTCGGGGCCGTCGTGATAAACTGGCCGTCGCGCAAGACCGTGATGCGGTCCCCGATTTCGAAGATCTCTTCAAGGCGGTGGGTGACGTACAGAACGGCGACGCCCTCCTCCGCCTTGAGTCGATTGATGAGGCGCAGGAGGTGCTGCGCGTCCTCCTCAGAAAGGGCAGTCGTCGGCTCATCGAAAATCACGATGCGCGCATTGGCCCCCAGCACCTTGGCAATCTCAACCATCTGACGGGTGGCGACGGGCAGGTCTGAGACGAGCAGAGCCGGGTTGACCCTTTCCAGGCCAACGCGCTCCAACATCTTTGTCGCAAGCGCGCGCAACTCGCGTTTGTTGACGACTCCACCGGCGGATGGCAGATGCCCCATGAGCAGATTTTCCTCCACGGAGACCTCGGGCAATAAGCTCAACTCCTGGTAGACAACCCCCACGCCCAGCGCTCGTGCCTGGGAAGGACTGGGAGAGCCCGCATCCTTTCCATCAATCAGGTACTCGCCAGCATCGCGGGGGATAGCTCCCGTCAGTATCTTAATGAGCGTGGATTTGCCCGCGCCATTTTCTCCCGCCAGGCACAGCACCTCTCCGCGATACATCTCGAGCGTAACATCTTTGAGCACCTGAACCGGACCAAAGGATTTCGAGACGTGACTCAACCGCACAAGGGGGGCAGCGGATGTCGATGTATCCATGTTATGCCCCTCCCTTGGTGGTCGGAGGATTCAACAACTTCTGGACGGCGGGGGTGTTCATGTTGCCCAGGTCCACCATGACCGCCCCCGGATCAAGGCTCGGCGGAGCAAATCTCCCCTGGGCGCTCATAGCGGCGGCAACCACACCCTGGTAGCCGAAGAAGTAGGGGTTCTGCACCACGATGCCCTGCAACGTGCCATTCTTTAAGGCGCTGATCTCCTGCGGATCGGAGTCGAAGCCGACCGCGACAATGCGATTCTGGGCCTTGTTCTCCTGAATGGCCTGGGCGACGCCATCGGCTGACACATTGTTATCGGCGTAGATACCCACGAGGCCGGGATTGGCGGAGATGGCATCGTTGGTTTGAGAGAGCGCGGTCGGCGTGTCGTTGTTGTTGTAGCGGTGGGCGATAATTCGCAGGTTGGGGAAACGCGTGTTCAACTCGGTCTGAAACCCGCTGTCCCGGTCGACGATGGTCTGGACGCCCGCCACGGAAGATTCAATGAGGATCTGCCCGGATGTGACACCTTTCTGTTGCAGCATTTGCCCGAGCTTGTCGGCATCTTGCGCACCCGCTTTGGCGTTGTCGGTTCCGATGAAGCCATCACTCGAGGTCGTGACTCGTGTATCGACGGTAATCACTTTGATGCCCTGGGCACGAGCACGCTCGATGACCCCGTTGAGCGCCTGCGAGGAGGAGGCGGCAAGCACGATAGCATCGACATTGCGAGAGATAGAATTTTCGACCAGTCCCACCTGGTCGGAAACGTCTGCCTCCGATGTAGCCCCGAAGAGGCCAACCTGGACTCCCCAGTCTTTCCCTGCTGCCTGCGCCCCCGCCAGCATGGCCTGCCAGAACTGGGAATCGGTCGCCTTGACGATAACATCGACGCGTTTGCTGGCCGCGGGCGCGTTGGCATTCGCGCGGGTCGCGGTTGGAATGAACAGGCGTGCGACCAGGACACCAATAATGAAGGTGACGAGGGCGAACGCCGCGACGGTAGAGAGCGTAAAGGGTGTTTTGAAGAATCTGGACATACCTTACTCCTTTTTTTGTCAGCCGCCTTGATGCAGGCAGCTAACGCCCGTGCATCAAGCATGATGCACATGAAAAGACAGTGGCTGCACGCGAACGAGTCATCATCAGGGGACTCGTAATAAAAGGGGAAGCGCTATGCAAACGAAATACAGGGGAACGATACTGGTGGGCTCGTTGTTACAATGACATAGCTATCACGTAGCCGATACCCTACTGATTTCATGCATGAAAGGGAACGATGAGATGCCACCGTACCGCGTAACACTAAAGCCAGCCACCTGGTTCGCGAAGTTACCCAGGTCACTCAAATCGCGCTTCGTGAGCTTTTGCAGGTCGGAAGGCGCAGCGCATCCTTGCTGTGCCAGCTTGTAGAGCACGGCTCCGATAAATGCATCGCCCGCGCCAGTCGTGTCAACAGGACGAATCGGCAGTTGAGGGACCTCTACCCGTTGCGTGGCTGTCAGTAACAGCGCCCCTCTGGCTCCCATGGTGACGATGACGAGGCAAGGTCCCCTCTCCAGGAGAGATTCCGCTAATCCGTCCAACCCGGTAGATAGGCGTCCCGGTTCGCTGAGGAACTCAGACTCATCGATACTGAGCTTGAGAATGTCGGCGCGTTTTACCCCCTGTGCAAGGGTGTCGCGGATTGTGTCAGGGGATGCCCATAACGTGGGACGCACATTCACGTCGAGTGACACAATAGACCCGGCCTGGCGGGTGTAGTCCATCGCCGCGAATGTTGCTGACCGGGCTGGCTCGCTGGAAAGTGAGACGCCTCCTACATGGCAGATGGCAGCATCGTGCCAGGCACTCCAATTCAAGTCTACAACCTGAAACTGGCTATCGGCGGTACCCTGGCGAAAAAAGGTAAAGTGTCTTTGTCCATCAGGTTGTAACGATACAAGCGCCACCGCGGTTGGAGCCTGCCTGACTACGTGAATGTAGCGAGTGTCCACCCGATTCTCAGTGAGCGCCAGCACAAGAAGCCGCCCAAATTCATCTTCCGATACTCCACCAATAAAGCGCGCAGACCCTCCTAGTCGCGCGATAGCTACCGCCACATTCGCGATTGCCCCACCCGGGTGAGGAGCGTAGCAGTCCGCCCCCAGCCGGATCTGCTTATTCGGAATGATATCGATGAGCACTTCACCGAGGGTAATGATGTGTTTCACGGTGCGACCTCGCCGACCCGGCTCATTCTGCTGCATCCTTGCCAGCTTTTTACCGGAGCGTTTCAACTACTTCGATGAACGAGACAACGTTGATGTTTATATTGTAAACGATTACAATATATTTGTCAAGGGAAAGTGAGACGAATAAGACAGTTCTTGCGAAACTGGCGGAAAATTTGACCGGATCATGCTTGATTTCAGGAGATAGATGCGTTTTTATGGAAATCGTTTGCAAAAATCTGGCATAAATTGCCCAAATATGTTATAATTCTTTTAAATCGTTTACAAGGTTTTACTCTCTATTCCGTAATTTGAAGGGACTCGCCTTTGAAATCGAGAGTTAAGGAGTAGGTTATGAGCGCCCGTATGGTCAGCATTAAAGATGTCGCGGAAGCGGCCGGAGTATCAACCGCTACGGTTTCGCGCGTGCTCTCCAATGGTTTACATGTTCGGCCTGAAGTGCGCGAGCACGTTTTGGCAACCGTGGAACGGTTAGGGTACCGGCCAAATCTGGTAGCGAGAAGCTTACGTTCCCAGCAGTCGAGTACCATTGGTCTCATCGTTTCAGATATCAGCAACCCGTTCTTTACTGCCATCAGCCGGGCAGTCGAGGATATTGCCTATGAGCATGGCTTTAGTGTGTTGCTATGCAACACCGATGAGAATCCTGAAAAAGAAGCGATTTATCTCAATTTGATGCGGGATACGAGTGTGGCGGGAGCAATCATATCGCCGACGCGCCAGACAATCGCGAACTTCTCAGACTCAAATATTCCATTTCCTCTAGTTGTCATTGATCGTTCCATTTCTAATGGGGATATCGATGCCGTATTGCTTGATAATGTTGATGCGGCGTATCGCCTTATCACGCACCTCATCGAGCACGGCTACAGGCGGATCGGCGCCCTCTGTAGTGAAATGAGTACCGGGTTAGAACGGCAGATAGGCTACGAAAAGGCATTGCGAACGTACGGAATGCCTGTAAAAGCGGAGTACATGAAATACGTTACACCAAAGGTTGAGGCAGGGTTTGCAGCGGCGTTGAAAATGATTGATTTAGAAGAGCCCCCTGATGCGCTCTTTACTGTGAATAGTCTTCTAGCGGTGGGCGCACTGCAAGCCATTCGAGAGCGCAATCTCTCGATTCCCGATGATATCGCTCTCGTTACATTTGACGAGACGACCTGGGCTTCGCTGGTGCAGCCAGCGATTACCCTGATTGCCCAACCAACCTACGAAATAGGCAAAACGGCGGCAGAACTCCTCTTACAACGCATTACTGACCCCCACCGACCCACGCGCCAGGTTATACTTAAAGGGCAGTTGCGGGTACGAGGATCGAGTGCCCCTCGACGGTAATTTATGCTGCACGATAATCTTCTTCCACCAGGCTGATAGTCCTGGAAAAAACAGGTGCAGGAGGCCACATCACAACATACTTCACGCCGTTGGGAAGTCCAAACTGGCAAACCTCTGAGCACGAAGCAGGCTCTTTTTCGCTCGAAGGTTAGCCAAGTGTGAGTGCCCGAATACGTAGGTATGATATGAGGAGGTCTCCTTGTCGTGCTGCTGCCAGGGCAACAGACCTATGAGTAGGTAGACGCGGCGATCCATGCGGCTGGCGTGATGCCGAGAGACATTTACGAGAGCCTTGCAGCCAATCAGCACACTATTGCCCTGGCGCGATTTTATGAGGCACTGAACGGGACAAAGCAGGAGTAATCAACGATGCTCAGCCGGGCCGATCTGAACGAGCGACAACAGCAGTACCTGCAGGCGATCTATGAGACGGACCAGGCGAAGGTGCGCGTGGCCGATGGAATAGGATGTCAGCATCTGAATGGCGCTGGATGCCCTACAACGCATCGGACGGGCACAAGTGAGCAATGCCCCTTGAACCCGAACAGGGGAGAGCAGAGTAAGACCGTCACCAACGAGTATGCTACACTATAGTGGCACGCGCAACGTACGGCCCTGCTTCTCATCACATGTCTAGAACAGCTCGTGCTTTCAGCAGAGACGACGCTTGCACTGCTTGAACTGCTCTATCAGCACAGAGATGAGATGAGAGAGGCGGCACAGGCGCGGTAAGACGCAGGAAGAGACAGGACATGAAAGAACACGTACTATCAGGGACCGCAAAGGGACACACGCTCACATTGAATGTCAATGAGCAAAGAGGTATCACGCTTGCAGAAGTAACCTCACTTGAATTGAGCGACCATGATGTACTGACGGTGATTGCGTTTTTACGTGGGGTGAGTGCAAGGCATGAGCATCCTGCACGCCACGAAAAAGAGGATGACCGCTTACAGCTGGACTACACGGTTGAAAACGGTATCAAACAGGTGACAATTCGTCGCGGTGGCCCACTCAAGCTTGAGTTAGCGCTCGCTACGGCATTGCGCTTGCTGCACACACTTGAGGAAGAGTACAAGGATGAAATCAGGTAGCGGGGCCAGAGCGTTTACCCCGTAGCAACGTCGCCACAATGACCGAGAGCAGAGCAGGCCGGGTGCCTTGTTCCAATCGATCGGATGGGGATGCACCGGCGCCAGGCGAACAGCAGAGAGAGCGATGTTGATCACTGAACCGGCTCATTGGAGCGCAGGGGTATCACGGCAAGCGCTCCACGCACCGCCGAGCTTCTGCCCAATAGAGCGAGGTACTTGGTGGGGCCTTGTCCTTTTTTACTATTTATGATGACATAATTTCAAATATACTTGACTTATTTCATTTATTATGATATACTATAAATAGGACTTAAGAGTAACCACACCACTCTTTCTTCCAACAGAAGCGGCTTCGGCACTTCCCTTCTTCTGTGCTCCCCCAGTAAGGCCACTGTACATCCCCTCTGTCGATTGGACGAGGAGTCAGGAATACGACCACGGTGCTCTGACATTCCAGCGCCCGCACGAGAACACCTGACTTACCAGACAAAGAGGTGCCTGGGCAACCAGCACACAAGGAGATCACATCATGAATGCTACCATTAGCGACCTCAAAGGCTTACAACCCGAGGTGAAGACGAAACTTGAGTTTGAAGGGATCAAGAACACTCAGCAGTTCTTGGAGCACACCCGGACACCGCAACAGCGTACAGAACTTGCCCACAAGGTAGGGACGACCCCTGGTGCTCTCAAAGAGTTGGCCAACCGCGCTGATTTGATGCGCTTAGCTGGGGTCGGTGGAGACTTCTCCAATATGTTGGAGGAAGTCGGAGTCAATAGCTGCAAGGAACTGCAACACCGGGTTCCTGAGAAGCTGTACACTTCGCTCGAAGCTATCCATACCGACAAAAAGATTGGGTATCGCGTCCCCGCGCTTGCCCAGGTGACCGAGTGGATTAGCGAAGCAAAGAAGCTGTCTGCGACCTCACCGGAGTAATTACTCCCTCAGCGACAGCGCCGTCGTCTACCGGATCCGCTACCCCAAGGGTAGCGGATCTGTGTGAAACCTCGTCACGGATGGTTTAGACATCCTGGCAGCGAGGATGACCAACGCGCCTGAAGAGCGCGTCATGGCCAGGGCAGAAACAGAATCCTCTGTTGATCAAAAAGAAGGAGGGGAGTATGAACTATCCACCAGTCGTCTCACGAGAGGAGTGGCTTGTGGCTCGAAAGGCGCTGCTCATCAAGGAAAAGGAAGCCACTCGCGCACGCGACCGGCTCCATGCTGAACGGCGCCGATTACCGATGGTCCGCATCGAGAAGGACTATTTCTTCGAGGGTCCCAACGGCAGAGTCAGCTTGCTTGATCTCTTCGAGGGACGCCGCCAGTTGATTATCTACCATTTCATGTTTGGTCCAGAGTGGGATGAGGGCTGCCAGGTCTGCTCGTTCCTGGTCGACAATATTGGTCACCTGGCTCACCTGCATGCCCGCGACACTTCGCTGGTCCTCGTCTCGCGTGCGCCATCGGCGAAGATCGAGCCGTTCAAGACACGCATGGGCTGGAGCGTGCCGTGGGTTTCCTCGCATGGCAGCGACTTCAACGCTGATCTCTATGCCACCGCGGACGACGACGGCGAGTATGGTGGAGTGAATGTCTTCCTACGCGAGGGAGAGGATATCTTTCACACGTACATGACGACCGACCGCGGGAACGATATCCTCCACGGGACATACAACTATCTCGACCTGACCCCGCTCGGACGCCAGGAGAATTGGGAAGAACCTCCCGGTCGCAGTAATAGCCCGGCAATGGGGTGGGTGCGTCTCCACGATACCTATCACGCCTGACGCACAGCAGGGAGTGTTGCGGACCGAACTGGTTCGCGGTTGGCTCTGCTCAGCAGAACCACGATGCGGTGAGGTGGCAGCCCAACCCAGGCACCTTTCTGCCCAACCCGTTTCTTATGCCCGTTCTAGCGATGGAATGTCAAAAGGCCCGACCGGACGAATCCCTTCATAGAAGCGTTGTTCTGGTGTTCGACACCCTTGTTGGAGCAGAGGAGAGGTGTCTGTTCGTTCCTGGCATTCTCTCGCGCGCCTGTAGCATCGATGCCCTTCCGTTCTTGATCAGCAAAGGAGACAAGACAGGGGGCATCCATAGCCCTCTCGATGATCTCCAAATTCTGCTACGGGAAATGCCCGATCACGACAAGACTCTCCTGCTGACCAGAGGACGATTTTCCTCCACTGTGATACGCTTCCGCCTCTTGGTCATCGTCGCTGCCACTCATCCTGAGCCGGGACTCGCTCAGTCAGCGCGCCAGAGAGCCACCATCGCTCCAGTAAACACCATGAGCGCAGCCGAGGTGAGGAGCGTGATCGACAGGCCTGCGGCTCCTGCAATGACGGCGAGTATGAACCCGCCGCAGATCTCCCCTAAGGCCTCGGCCTGGTCGAGCAATGAATGCACGGTCGCCCGCACCTCGCTCGTCGTGCGCTCGTTGACCCAGATCACGCTGACCGTCCGTGTGACGTTGACCGTGATGCCGCTCACCAGCAGCACTCCAGCGCCGCCGATCAGAGCATCGGGGGCCGAAGCGAGCACGAGCAGGCCGAACACCCCGATGAAGCAGGCGAGCGTATATATGCGCCGGGCAACGCCCACGCCATCGATGCGCGCCTGGACGAGACGCAGCGCGATGAAGCCAGCCGCCAGGGAGCAGATCCCGACCGCCATATACCATAATACAGGATCTGAAGGGAACCCCAGATGGATGAGTTGCCTGGGAAAGAGCCAGGCGGCCATCGACGCAGCGTTGAGGAGCATCGTGGCGACGCAGACTAGCAGAATCTCGTGGTCGCGGCGCAGCAGGCTGATGACGAGCCGGACGACCGAGAGCGAGACGTGCCCTCGTTTCCCGCGCGTGGGCATGAAGGTGCGCTCGGTGAACTGCGCCGCGACGAAGAGTCCGAGCAGTGCCATGCCGACGCCTGACACCACCATCGCTCTCGCCAGGCGGGTGGCCCAGCCCAGCACCCCGAACGCAACCATCCCCGTTGCTCCTCCGACCAGGCCGAAGCTCGTACCCGCCGTCAACACGCGGGCGATCCGCTGGGGTTGAGCGAGTTCGTCGGTGATCCAGGCCACATCGGCGCCAATTATAAAGGCCCACCCCACTCCCCACAAGACTTGCGTCACCACCAGCAAGGGGAACGCCGTCACCACTCCGGTCATCACCATGCCAGCCGCCAGCAACAGGTGGCCGATCACCAGCGGCCGCTTGCGTCCGAGCGCGTCGGCCCAGACGCCGGTCGGGATGTCCGTCAGCACCAGGGTGGCCGACATGACCGTGCCGAGGATGACGTTCTGGGAGGCGGACAGATGCGCATTGACCACGAAATAGAGGCCAGAGGTCAGCACATAGCCCCGGTTAAACGCCCCGCGCAGAAACAACCAGCGAAAGAATATCGTCACCACAGCGCGCCTCTGCAGGCCACGTTGGCGGAGCAGATCACCGCTCTGCCGCAGAGAGCGGGCGAGCTGTCGGAAGGCACGTCTGAACTGAAGATCCATCTCTCTTTCCTCTCGTACTCGAAGACGGTTGCACGTGCGATTTGGGATGCGCACAAGCAGAGATCTGGGTGCATGCACATGGCGAAAAGACGTGGCATTGCCTGTTGGATGGCGCACTCAGAGAAGGGTGGGAAGGTCATGATGAACGCGAAGAGCAGACCGAGAGGAAGAAGGAGAAGCATGAGGGAGCCACACAATCGGAGCGTTGTTGCTCACAGCTGGTCATGGGCCAGGCATCTGTCCCAATCTGCGTCCCCCACTCCTGGAGGTCGCGCATCGCGCATCCATGATTCTGAAAGCTTGCATCATCTGCACTACCTCCTTTCCTGAAAAGAGCAGCGACGAGAGCTGGAAACACTATAGCATACCGGGACTGAGATAGGCAAGAGCCCAGAGAGTTTAGGTGTTTGAGAGTACTCTCACGACAATGATCTGCTCTGACAATAGGAAGATTCTCCTTCCATTGTGGTGAATTGAGCATCGGTCAGCGTCACTGTCAGGATCTGTCAACCCTCCGTGGAGAGGTCTCTGCTGTATAATATCTGGTGTGTATAGCTCGCGTTTTTGATGACACACGAAGACGAAAGAGAGAAGGAAGGACGCATGAGAAAGATTTTGGTCACCGAGTGGGTGTCGCTCGACGGCTTTACTGCTGGAGCGAACGGAGAGATGGACTGGATTACCGCCGGAGAAGATAATGGTGAATATCAGAACGAGGTGGTAACGCAGGCCGATACCCTGCTGCTGGGGCGCACAACCTACGAAAGCTTCGCGGGCGCCTGGCCGCAGCGAGCGAAAGACCCCAACACCGATCCGGGCGAGCGCGCCTTTGCCCAGCGCTTCTGCGACATGCGCAAGGTCGTGATCTCTAAATCGCTGCCAACGGTCGAGTGGGAGAATTCGACGCTGCTGCGCGAGATTGATCCGGCTGAGATAATGAAGCTAAAGCAGGAGCCGGGGAAGGATATCGCGATCTATGGGAGTGCCAGCATCGTGCGTGCGCTGACCGATCTCGGCCTGATCGACGAATATCAGTTGACGGTCCATCCCGTCGCTCTGGGCAGTGGCAAGGCCCTCTTCGGAGACATCCAGCGGCGCGCGAACTTGAAGCTGATCAAGAACAAAGTGTTGCCCTCCGGGGTGGTCAGGCTCTACTACGAGTATGTTGGTAATGCGTATGGAAGGTCAGACGCAAATGTCTGAAATGCATGTCATGCTGCACTAGGGAGGCAAGAGAGCCGCAAGCTAGTAAGCAGGCTCTTGGCGAGGACGCGCACGATCTTTGGCAGAGAGGAGAAAAAGTGCTGTAGAGGGCAAGAGCAGACACCATTTCCCGTAGTCACGTTTCGTATGTAAATGCCCTACCATGTGAGCAATTGCCCTGAAACATGAGCACTTGCCCCCAATCATGAGCACCGAGAGGAAAATACCTGGGCAAACCGCTCCCCATCTGGTATACTTTTCCTAGCGTTGTAAATGGTGTACGCGCGTCTCAGACGAACTGGCGGTTGTCCCAAAAGGACCCCTCAACCCTCTCTCTAGTAGCATCGCTTGTGATGCTCATCTTTCTATCGTCTACCACATGCTCGGTCGGGCGATGGAAAAGAAGATATGGTGCAGGCAACCTCCCTGCGTGCTCTTACGTAATCATTAGTAGGAGGAACCATCATGGACGAACACGACGCTCCAACACGCACACCAATAAACCCGCTCAGCGAACGCATCCTGCGCTGGATCAGCGAAAGCGGGCGCGGGCAAGCGTTCGGTCACCTGCTCAGCAGGTTGATCGCGCTCCCTCAGCTCAAGCGCCTCTCCGCAAGCGAGATCCCCTGGACTCCGCTTTCGCGACCAATCTCCGAAGCTACGGTCGCCATCGTCACGACGAGCGGTGTTCATCTTCGTCGGGACAAGCCCTTTCATTTGCACAGCGACTCCTCATTTCGTGTCATTCCACGTGAGACGAAGGCCGCCGATCTCACGATTACGCATCAGGCCTACGACCGGACGGACGCTTTACGCGATATCAATCTCGTCTTCCCATTGGAGCGCCTGCGTGAACTAGAGGCAGAGGGCGTCATCGGTCGGGTGGCAGACGAGCACTTTGGATTCGGCCTGAGCGGAAGTGCGAAAGCGCTGATCGCCCCCGGACGAGAGGTCGCGCGCCGCTTGGCCCACGCGCATGTTGATCTGGTACTCCTCGTTCCTGCCTGACCAATCTGCACACGGTCCGTGGGACTGCTCGCAAGAGAGATCGAGGCTGCGGGCGTGACGACGGTCGCGCTTGCACTCGTGAAGGAGGTCGCCGAGGCCGCGAGAGCGCCGCGCATGCTCTATCTGCACTGGCCCTTTGGGCACGCCCTGGGCGAGCCGGGAAACGTTGCCCAGCAACGCACCATTCTACACGACATGCTGTCCATGGCCAGAGCCGCGTCACGGCCTGGGCTGGTGATCGAGCTTCCCTATCGGTGGCGACGCGAGACCTACCCGCCAATCGTCGACTGGACCGCCGACAGTGTTGCTGCCGTGAGCGTACCCCCAGACTAAGGACGCTTCCGTGAATACCTTGAGAATGGAATACTCCATCGAGCGTCTTGCAAAGACGCTCTCACCAATAAAAACCGTCAGGTTATTTACGGAAGCTCCGAGCACTGTGGAGGCGGAGACGGGAACAGCGACAGATCCTCTACGCTCAGGTGCATGCGGTGTAGGTGATCACCAGATTGCGTAGCGCAGCCATCACTTGTGACCGCTGTGTGTCTATCCAAAGCGGCAGTGATCTTATCCAATAATACTTCCTCGATATACTTCACCGGATAGGTGTAGCGTGTTGCAACATCGATCACTGTAATCCGCTCATCGCCATCGTGATTACACAGAAATTCAGCAATTACCTCGTCATCCGTATACAGATAGCGTTGCTTGGGGAGAGTAGGGCCATGTGCGAAACGCTTTTGCAGCCAGAAGATGAACTGGTCAAACTGAAAGGTACCGTCCTCCAGCACTTTTTCCTCGATGTCAATGCTTAGCCAGCGGAGAAGCCTATAGAAGAAATGTAGGCGAGCAACACGAATTTCGTGACCAAACTGGAAAACAGCATATGGGGGGGAATAGCGAGCGTGTTCGAGCACGCAGAGGGTCGCAAGGCGATTGGCTTCGGTCATGTAATAGAATGGCCTGCGCAGGTATCTTGGATCAAACGTCCAGGGTGCGCGCCGCAGAGCCATTCCTACAAGTAACCAGGGGTCGTTTGTCCAGGTACGGTGAATATAAATCTCGCCTCGAGCAACGTCCCGGACCTTTCCACCGCGAAGTCCATAGCGCTGCGGGATGATGCGGAATGCTTGAATGTATGCAAGCCGGTTGAACAAGTCCTTGTCAAATTGAGCGCGATGCTTGAGGGCACCCAGCACAAATTGAGTTCTCTCTGCATCACCGAGGGAATAATAACGGCAGTAGCGAGGGAAGCACCGCACTACCCAGCTCCAGAATTCGTGGAAATCCTGACGAGCCAGTACGGCCTGGGAGATTTTTCTGTGTGGGATGAGCTGCCATGCTGCACTGAATATAAGGGGAATACGTTCTGCGAGCAGTCGAACGAGTTCGGCGGCCAGAGGGATGAAGAGGATGAACGTTGGCGACTGAACTCCTGGTGGCCCGGCTATATAAAGGACAAATACTGTAGTGAAGCCAAGGTTCAGAAAGTCACCAACCATATTGATGACTTCACGAAAATAGGTACTCTCTGAAGACTCATAGCGGACTTTCAGCACAAAGAAGATGAACAACTTTACCAGGTATGGCAGCAGACCGAGTGGTGCTCTCAATAACGAGAAGATATAGGCAATAATGTAGGCGGCTTTTCCAAGACGCTTATCTAACGAGTGGACTGCCGAGGGCTTCTGCGACGGGTCTGGTATCAAAAGCGTGTAGCTGGCAAATTCGATGGCGAATACAATAGCAACAAGCATGATAAAAAGATACATACGTTCCTTCTTTCTGCTTGCTCCACCCCGTTCCAAAACGAAGGCAGGCAGGCTTGTAGCTAGTAGTGTAATAGAGCTTTCTATCTACTGCCATGTTTTGAAGTCGTGTACGTGGGCACCTGAGTGCTGGGGACTGAGGCTCTGGCATTTGGATGCAATGAGGCGCTGAAGTCACCCTATAGAGCCATACCACGAAAGTTGACAAATGAACCACTTGTGTGCCGTATGCCAGCACCAGGGTGGAAAGCAAGAAACGAGAGGAGCTCTATGGGACAGTAACGCAGCTATTCAAGACTGCTATCGATACTCATCCCTGCTGGCCTGCGTAATGAGATCATTTTTGGGGACGCGTATTCCCTCGGCAAAGAAGGCATTAACTTCGGCCCGGCCCAGCGATGTTCTTTTCGATTGAACCGGTATATCACCTCTAGTCAGCCAGCAGCGACAAAAGCGGGTAGGTGACGCGTATAGATAGTAGGACAAGAAAGGAGCTATGGCGAGAAGACGTGCTACAAGGAGAAATTTCATGGTACTAGCGCGCTTCCTCCCTCAGGACGAGCGTTTTTTCGACTACTTCCAGAAGGCTGTCGAGAATGCCGCGGAGACCGCACAGGCGTTGCGTGACCTGCTCGAGGACTACCGCGAGGTCGAGCGCAAGGCCCGGCGGATACGTGACCTCGAACATAGGGGTGATGAGATCACGCACCAGATCTTCGACGCGCTCAATCGCACCTTCGTTACGCCGCTTGACCGCGAAGACATCACCGACCTGGCAGGCCGGCTCGATGATTTCGTCGATACCATCGAACAGGCTGTCAGGCGCATCTGGCTGTACCGCATCGATGAGCCAACCGAGCACGCCCAACTTTTGGCCCGCATTATCGGTGACCAGGCGGCGCTCATCGCCAGCACCGTGCCCCATCTGAGAGACCGACGGCAATGGGACCACCTGCTAAGCTGCACGATTGAAATCCAACGGCTCGAGAATGAGGCCGACGATGCGCTCGACCGGGCACTTATGGAGCAGTTTGACGGTGTCAATGATATCCGAGGCCTCATCAAGGGCATCCGCTGGGGAGAGATCTACCAGGACCTGGAGGATGCCACCGACCGGGGCGAGGATGTCGCCAACGCGTTGGAAAGGATCGTGGTGAAAAATGCCTAGCCCGGCGCTCATGGGGCTCGTCCTGATCGTCGCCATCGCGCTCGTCTTCGACTTTATCAATGGCTTCCACGATACAGCCAACGCCATCGCGACCTCAGTCGCGACGCGGGTCTTAGCACCGGGCACGGCAGTGCTGATGGCGGGCGTCCTCAATGTGGCAGGCGCCCTGACCGGCACCGCCGTCGCCTCCACCGTCGGCAAAGGGATTGTGCCTCCCACGGACGCTACCCAACTGCTGGTCGCGGCGGCCTTGCTGGCGGCCATCAGTTGGGACCTGATTACCTGGTGGTTCGGTATCCCCTCCAGCTCCAGTCACGCGCTGATCTTTTCCATCGTCGGAGCGGGGATTGCCTCGGCAGGCTGGCAATCCATCCAATTCGCAGGCCTGACCAAGACGTTCCAGGGGCTTGCCTTCTCACCGTTGCTCGGTTTCCTGGGCGCTTTCCTGATCATGCTCCTGCTCCTCTGGATCTTCGCCCGGGCACGTCCCCGGCTGGTGACCCGCATCTTTGGTCGGCTGCAGATTCTCTCGGCTGCCTGGGTGGCCTTTAGTCATGGTGGCAACGACGCGCAGAAGACCATGGGCGTCATCACGATGGCTCTGGCGAGCTACTTCGGCTGGACGGGCAGCCAGTGGCAGGTGCCGCTCTGGGTGATCCTGGCAGCCGCAACTTCGATGGGCCTGGGGACGGCCATCGGCGGTTGGCGTATCGTGAAGACAGTGGGATTAAAAGTCGTCGACCTGCGCCCGATCAACGGCTTCGCGGTAGAGACGGCATCCGCCGCAATCATCGAGACGGCCAGCCGTCTCGGCATCCCGGTCTCCACGACCCACGTCATCTCCTCGGCCATCCTGGGTGTGGGCGCCACCAAGCGGGTCTCGGCCGTGCGCTGGGGAGTTGCCGGGCGTATCGTTGCTGCTTGGGTGCTCACCATTCCCTCGTGCATCGTCCTGGGCCTGGCCATCTACGACCTGCTGCACCTGCTCACGGGCGTGCGGTAAGACGACTCGGCGGAGGTTGGGGGATCCCCGGCGGCAGAGCAGGCGCGCACCGCTTGCGCGATCTGCCCTCCATCGCCCTTTCAATCGGTCACGGTGTACTGCATGTAGAGCGCTGTCTCCTCGAAACTGGCCCGAAAAGCCTGCCATGCGGCGTTGTTCATGCCGACCGGCTGTGGTTTGGGATAGGCATCGTCAACGCGCATGACCCGCTGGCCTGTCTTTTCCTCCAGCCGCTGTAAGAGTGGATCGAACGGCATGTCCCAGCGCTTCTTCACCGCCATCTCGTGATTCACCGGAACCATGGCGACCAGGTCCGGGCTGGTCATCAGTTCCAGGCCCTTCGGGACAGCGCCCAGGCCGCGCACGGTTGCGTTGAAGCTCCCGTGATGGCCCACCTTATACAGCACCGCGCGCGCTAACAGGTCTCCAATGCGGATTGTTTGCATAACCCCGGTGGCATCAGGGACCGCCCACGAGAGATTGTCCCAGGAAAGCCAGTTGCCTATCTGGGCATCGGCAACAAACAGCAGCACCTTTTTCGTCCAGACAAGTTCAATGGCGAGGGCCAGACTGGTGTTGTTGGTATAGCTGTCGAGTTGGAGCGCAAGGGTTCCAGCCGCTCCTAACCAGTCCTCATCAATGCGCCGCCATCCCTGGTCATCCTGCCGTGCGTTCTGCGGCTGCCCATCGTGCGCCGCACCATCCTCTGGCACAGGCTCGTCGAAGCCGTAGTGGGTTCTGAAGAACTCATCCTGCCTTGCATCTGCGCTCGGGATACGCACGATCTGGTCGAAGGGAAAGCTGAGTTCGCGTAGTTCCCGGTCTTCTGGAGACAACTGCGCCTGGTCTTGCACCGCCATGTAAAAAGCCGTGCGAGCGGTCAGTGTGGAGTCGTGTGTGTAGACCTCCTGTCCTTTCACAGTAGGGTTGATGTCTTTCAGCACCTGCTCGTCGTGTGGGGGTCCGAGGACATAAATGCGCACGCCTGGTACTCCCGGCAGGCCGCTGACCTGCGGCAAGGACAGCGGTCCCTCGCCAGGATGGCGATATTCCGGCGCAGCGTTCATCTTGCTGGCGAAATCGCGGATAGCGCTGAGGGCGGCCCCGGTATTGGCTGTACTGGCACTACCCAGGGCATTGACTGAAGGATCGCCAAAAAAGTGCAGCAGATTGGTGATGGGTTCCACGAGCTCGGCATCCGAGGCGCGGTTCACCGCCAGGCGCAGGGCCTGGCGATCCTGCCCGAATTCTGTCCGCAACTGCTGTGCTAGCTTGTCTGAGGAGTCTTCCGTCCAGGCCAGCCAGAGGTTGTGAATCCGCATGCGCCCGAAGATCTCGCCGGCCTGAATGAACCCGGACAGGTGATCCCAGTGCTCATGCGTGGCTACCAACAAATGAATATCCCCACCGGTCGCCGCCTCAATATCAGTTGCGACTGCCTGCATGATCTGTGAGGGGTTCTGAGTGCCTAAAATAACTCCGCAATCAATCAGCATGTAAAAGGCCTGCCCGGCCTGTCCGGTGGGAAACGCCAGCAAGAAGCAGTCGCCCAGCCCCTGTCGGTACATGCGGACGGTCGCGCCGGAGGCGGGAGGAATCAGTGTGCCCATACTATGCCCTCCTACTCTATCGAACGATGCAGGAATGCGAACGGCTCTTTCAGCCCGCTCTGGATCACGCTCCCGAAATACATGGCGCGCAGCGAGGGTTCGGCGCCAGCCGTCATGAACTGGCGTTGTCGTGCCAGCCGATGCGCGCTGAGGATGTTCTTGACGACGCAGTAGCGTACCCTTGAGGTCAGGGGATCGACCAGCAGGCTGCACCCACCGCGAAAGGCGAAGTCAGCCACTGGAGCCGGACTGAGGGACCCGCTCTCGACCTGGTTCTGGATGTCCGAATCAACGTAGCCGGCTTTTTGCTGCGTGATCTCGATCACCAGGTCGACCAGGAGCTCGCCGTCAGGACCCACACGCCGCGCCGGGCGCAGCGAGTGCACCTCGAACTTCGCATCGGGTTGGCTCAGATCCAGCCCGAGCACGTCCTGGAGGTCTCGGGCTGTCCCTTTGAGCCACTCGTGCAGTTCCGCTCGCGCCCGGCGGAATCGTTCGTATACCTCCTCGCGCTTGCCGGAGAGGTGCCATTCGGGTAGCATGTCGCGCAACTTTTGAACCATGGGTAGGACGCGCGGGTGGAAATTCGGGTCGGTTGGCTCCTGCCAGCGCAGGTTGTCGATCGACAGGCTGCGCACATCGAGTGGATAAATGCCATGCTGGCGGAACGCCTCGACGACGGCGAGCCGGTAGCCCAGGTCGTCATCGCGCACGAGGTCGTAGTCGGCGGTAATCAGCGCCCGCAGGTAGTCGCCGAAGGTCAGGTCGACGGGTGGGCAGTAGTCCAGGGCGCGAATGCACATGTTGAGGACGTGCTGCGCGGATTTAGCGGCCTCGCTCGCCAGCCTGTTGACGAGATCCGAGGGCAATTGCCCGGCGGGCAGAACGCCGGTGGCGCTCGTGGCGATGCGTAGGAGATCGGCGACGCGGGACTTGTAGATCGACACGAAGGCGTCGAAGACGGCTGCGACGAGCAGGGATCCGCGGGCGTGGGGCTCGAACGTGCGGTCGATCTCCATGGGGTCAGGTTCCTTGCGCCGCCACGCGCCGTCGGCGAAGGTGCCGAGCGCGTCACGCAGCGCTCCGTGCGACCCGGTCGCCTGTCCAAACTCCTGCGCGAGCTGCGCGAGCAGGTTCTCGCTGGCCAGGTCGCCCCGGGTCCTGGCGATTTGCTGACGCAGCACGTCGGGGAACGAAAAATGTTGAAAGAGCGCGACGATATCGGCGAAGGCCTCGTGAAAGGCTAGCACATCGGGGTTGCTGGCCTCCTCGAAACGGCGGTGCATGCTATCGAGCAGGGCGTGCGTCGTTTCATGCGCGACGACATCGTGCGAGAGGCAGGTGAAGACCGTGCCACCGGGGAGGTGGTCGCTCGCATCGGTCGAGGAGGCGGGAAAGTAGCCAAAGAGCAGCGCCTTTTTCTGCGGACTGTAATAGGCGTTGGCCTCACGCAGGGCATGAGGATAGATGCGTAGGCGCTGCACGTAGCTTTCGGTGGAGGTTGCTGCCGCCTGCCCGTCACTCCCACCAGCAATGCGCGGCGCCCAGAAAGCAATGCGTCCCAATGCTCGCTCGAAATTGCGAATGGTCGTCATGGCGACCGCGTAGACCATCTGCTGGTGAAACTGCGGGTTGCCCTCCGATGGCGCCAACCCGTCCTGGGCCAGCAGGTAGGGCTGGTTGAGATCAACCGGCGCGTAGAAGCAGTCGCTGGCCGGGTCGACGTCGACCACCTCGAGGTACTCGCCGACGGGGCCGGGCTGTAAAATATCCTTCCCTGTATCGGGGTCAAACTCCCAGGGGACCTTCATCGTCACGGCGTTGACCAGCGCGTTTTCCATTTGTCTCGAGAGGCTCGGATCAAAGGCGTAGGCGCGCAATCGACGGAACGGCGGGCGCTCGATCGGAATGGCGCGCGTTCGCACGCGCGGGAGAGTCGCTCCTCACGGGCGGAGGTGACTCCCCTTGTGGCGTGAGCGATCCCTCCTTTGGGCTGGGGTAGTTCACTTTGCAGCATAGCAACCTTTCCTGCCAGGATCGAGAATAATGCTATAGGAAACTAGCTAACGTTCACTCGTGCCACGAGCAATTCCACTCTAACCATTGTAGCATAGGCCGGGTGGCTGGAGCAGATGAACAGGCATTAACGGACAAAGCACAAGCAGGCTGCCAGGCTCGTTCACTTTGAAGAGATCGGCTGTCAACCGGGCTGTCATCCTCGGCCATCTTAACGCCTCAATCGGCTTGAGAGGCCACTTGAGCGTCTCATAAAACTGAAATAACGTGTATCATACCGGCTGAGAACGCAGGGGTCAACGAAGCTACCCGAAGGTCATATTTAAGCCTCTACCCAACAAAGCCGGACCGTGCTATAGTGGAATTAAAGACAATCGCACTCATAACTACACGGAGGACAACTATGCAAGAGCAAAAAACACCGGTGCAGGTGACGCAAATGCTGCAGCACCGTTTCGGGGTGCTGTTTCATCACGAACCACATCCGCATGTCCCTGTCAATGTCAATGCCGTCCAGAAAGAGGAGCAGAAAGAAGGAGGCTTCAACACCTTGCTCGCTGTCTGGTTAACTCAACACGTCGGCTCAATGTGGACGGCATATACCTTTGTAATACTTGCCGTGATCGGATTACTCGCCATTCTGGGGTATCTCAGTCCCACAGTTGCCTTGCTTGTTGCCTGGACTTCGCAGACGCTCATACAGCTTGTTTTATTACCGGTGATTATGGTCGGGCAAAACGTGCTTGGACGCAAGTCCGAATTGTTGGCGGAAGAGCAGTTCAAGACCACGATGAGTACGTACCATGACATCGAAGAGATTATGAAGCATCTCTCGGCCCAGGACTCGGAACTGCTGCACCAGACCAAGATGCTCATACATTTGCTGGAGAAAAATGGTATCTCGCTGCAACAACTGCAGACCGAGGGCACCACGACAAGTCACCTGGTGGACCCTTTCGTCCAGCCGCAGGCAACAGGCGATGTAAGCGCTACTGCTGCTCCCGCCGAGAGTGAGAAGCAGAATACATAGGTTCCGATTTCATCCAATCGAGTGAAAGCTCTGCTGTATCTCGTTCTGCCGGCGTGTCGAAGAAATCCTCGACATCGGTACGGGAAAGATCGACGGTCTCCAATACGCGCACCAGCGGCGACTCTACCGGCAGCGGCGTTTCGGGCGCGTGGTACGAATGAGCGATCCACACATGAGCCCGTCCCAGCAGGCTCGACAGCCAGGCCCGGCAGCGGCTCAAACCTCCCAGCCGCTTATATACCAGGAGCTCGCGGTTGAGCGCCAGCGCTCGACGCGCCCCGATCGGCCAGAGCGCCTTACTGACCCTGACCGTTCGCATGTCCACTTTCTCAATCGCCTGCGGACGCTCCAATTGCTCCTTTAGCTTATCCTCTTGCCGCTGCCTCCGTTGGCTTTGCCGGCTCTTTTGCCGCAATTGTTGCCGCGTCTCTCTGGCCATTTTCCTCTCTCCTGGATGCAACAAACATCACCCGTCGCGACACTGAAGTGCCGGCGTGTTACTGGCGGCGCTTCAACGCCAGCTTTGGCCCACAGCCCGCATCCCAACACTCATCATGTATAGAAGGCGCCGGCTCCCGCGCGTACACACGCAGCCGGTTTCCACCACCCAACATCTCCACGTCCCTGATGCCTTCTATACGCGATTGCCAGCCACTCCACCTCCACAACCACCCCACATCAACCACCCTTCAGGATACGTTGCCTGGCATACAACCTATCCTGCCTGTGTACCCACACCGGCACTTCACTATCGCGACGGGGATATAACTCGTTTGCTGCTCCGAAAAAACACTTGATCGCTCTGCTCTTGCTGGAGAAAACCTCCTCACCACGTTTACTACCATCCAGCGCCCGCCAAGGACGCCTTTCCCATTCACCTGTGCGACCTGTCGTCGTCACATAATTATTGTAGAGGCGCGCTAGCAGGTTCATGGTTACGAACCCATGGAGGTTGTGTTAAGAAAAGAGCTTTCTCCATAGCGAAATCCTTAACCATTTATCGAAAAGCATAAATAATTCGATAAATATTCACATGTTTCAATGAATGATGAGCAGAGACGCCCTCGTATGTTCCCTTCACGATTTGATCTTCTCGTTCTTCGGGTCATACAATGGCTCCTTCATCACCGTTGCCCCGTATCGCACGCCGAAGAGCTGCACCTCCACGCGCGTTCCAGGTGCAGCGTATTCTTTAGGGAGGTAGCCGTAGGCGATGCTCTGGCGCACTGTGTAGCCGTAACCGGCGCTGGTGACGTGGCCTAGCACGCGCTCTCCATCCAGCAATGGCTCGCCGCCCAGGCCGACTGCCGCCGGGTCATCCAGTACAAGGCAGCACAGCTTGCGTTTCACCCCCTCGGCTTTGATGCGTTCGAGCGCGTCCCTGCCGATGAAGTCGCCCTTTTGCAGCTTGACGGCGAAGCCCAGGCCGGCTTCGTAGGGGTTGTATTCGGAGTGGATGTCCGCGCTCCAGTAGCGGTAGCCCTTTTCCAGGCGCAGCGATTCGATGGCGCGGTAGCCGGCCGCGACGATGCCCAGCGGCTGGCCGGCCTGCCAGAGCGTGTCCCACAGCTTGAGGCCGTACTCCATCGGGGCGTAGATCTCCCAGCCAGGCTCGCCGACGTAGGTGACGCGCAGGGCCAGCGCCGGGATATCGCCGAGCGTGACGTACTGCGCCGTGAGGTAGGGAAAAGCCTCGTTCGAGAAATCGTCCTCGCTTACTGACTGCAACAGGTCGCGCGTGCGCGGTCCCCACACGCCGATGCAGCAGCGGCTGGATGTTATGTCGTTCAAGTAGACAGAGCCGTCTGCCGGCGCGTGGCTGCGAATCCAGGCCAGGTCGTGGTTGCCGAAGGCTGTGCCGGTCACGATCTGGAAACGGTCGGCGGCCAGGCGTGTGACGGTCAGATCGCATTCGATGCCGCCGCGCGGATTGGGCATCTGTGTATAGGTGATGCTGCCGGCTGGCTGATCCATCTGGTTGTCGGTAATGCGCTGCAAGAAAGCCAGCGAGCCGGGGCCGAGTATCTCGATCTTGCTGAACGAGGTCTCGTCGAACATGGCGACTCGCTCGCGGGTAGCCTGGTGTTCAGCGCCGATGGCGGGCGACCAGTAGCGGCTGGCCCAGCCGTACGGCGCGGGCCAGCCCTGACCCTCCGCGAGTGCTTCATTGCGGGTGAACCAGTTGGGACGTTCCCAGCCCGCCTTTTCGCCGAAGACCGCCCCCAGTTCTTCCAGGCGATTGTAGACCGGGCTGAGGCGCAGTTTGCGCGCGCTGCTGCGTTCCTGCATGGGGTAGCTGATATCGTAGTAGGTGCTGTAGACCTCGTTGACACGCGTGGCGATGTAGCGCCGGCTGGCGGTATAGGCCCCGAAGCGGCGAATGTCCATGTGCCAGAGATCGAGGCTCGGCTCCCCGTCGATGATCCACTCCGCCATCATCTTGCCGACCGCGCCGGAGCCTGAGACGCCGTGCGCGCAGAAGCCGCAGGCGGCCCAGAAGCCCTGCACCTCGGGCGCTTCGCCCAGGATGAACTCGCCGTCGGGCGTGAACGACTCGAGCCCGTTGACGCGCCTGACCAGCTCGACGCCGCGCAATGCCGGGACGCGCTCGATGCACCCGCGCATCAGGCTCTCGAAGCGCGGCGGGTCAAACGGCAGGACGGTCGGATTGTCGCCATCGGGGATAGCATCCACTTCGAGCGGCTGGGGGTCGCGTTCGTAGCCGCCGAGTACCAGTGTATCGCCATCCTGCCGGAAGTAGACCAGGTTATCGGGGTCGCGCAGATTCGGGATGCGCACTCCGCCGGCCAGTTCGGCCAGCGGCGCGGTCTGGACATACTGGTGCTGCATGGGGATGAGTGGGATGCTAATGGGCGGGCCGTCCACCATGCGGCCGATGCGCGGCGACCATATACCTGCCGCGACCACAAGCGTCTCGGTACGAATGCGTCCCCGCGAGGTGTTGACGGCCCGCACGCGACCATTGAGGACTTCGATGCCGGTGACGCGGGTGTAAGGGTAGAACGCTGCCCCGCGTTCGCGAGCCAGGTTTGCCATAGCCTGCGCCAGAATAGGCGCCTTCGCGGAGCCGTCGGTGGGCAGCCAGAGTGCGCCCTCGACCCCTTTCAGGCTCATCAAAGGGAACATGCGCCGTGCCTCGCTTGCGCTGATGAGTTCGGCCTCCAACCCCACGCTTTTCGAGAATCCCACCTGCCGCTTGAGTTCTTCCATGCGCTCCTTCGAGGAGGCGATGCGCAGGCTGCCTCCGCCCGTGTAGCCGGGCTGGCCATCGATAGACAGCGTTTTGTAGAGCGCGACGCTGTAGACCAGCATCTTCGTCAGGCTGATCGATGAGCGCAGTTGTCCGACCAGCCCGGGCGCGTGCGAGGTTGTTCCCTCGAATAGCGGCCCCTGTTCGAGCACAACGATATCGCGCCATCCTCGCTCCGTCAGGTGATAGGCGATGCTGGAACCGGCGATGCCGCTGCCGATGATAACAACTCTGGCCTGGTCTTGCATGGGTGGGTTCTCCTTAACATTGGCCGATAATGGAGAATAACAAATTCATCCGGCCATCGCGCCTGTACGGGCGGGAGTGGAGTGGACGAGTGGTGGGGGCGCTTGCGCCGCCCTGGGAATTTTGTCAACATGAAATCTTCATTCTCCATAACCGGCCCCTACTTTTGCGGAGCATTGGTTTTCACATCTTGTATCCACTTTTCAAAGGCTGACGATTCTACGTTGCCCAGGAACCGGTTCAGGTGGTGGTGTGCGTATTCTTTATAATCGAAATCAAGTTCCGAGACACCCATCTGCAAGAAGCCCCAGAACGATTCGCGCAGGTCGGAGGCCAGGCGCATCAGGTGCAGGTGCGCGATATCCGCCGGGCGCGCTTCCCCGAAATAGTAGGTGAGCAGGAGGTCGCAGCGCTCGCTATCCAGGGATTGATTGACGGCGAAGTTGCCCAGGTCGAAGAAGAGGTCGCCCATACCCGCGTATTCCCAGTCCAGGATGCGAACAGCGCGGCCATCGTCGATGAAGTTGCTGGCCAGCAGATCGTTGTGGCAGGGTTGTTGTCGCTGCACACTTCGCAGCGTCTCTTCGATACGGGCCATCAGCGCGAAGACCTGTGGGAGCGTATCAGGGAATGGGACGCCGCGTTCCAATGCCAGGTGATGATAGCTGCGCACGGTCTCGAAAGGGGAGAAGACGCCCGGGAAGGCCGGGCCGCTGTGGTAGCGCTGCATGGCGGAGACGATACGCCGCAGCGTCTCCGGCTGCGCAGCGCTCTCCGGCGAGATGGGCGTCCCCTCGATGAAACGCGTCACCAGGGCATCTTCCGCGGCAAGGAAATGCACGACCTGCGCGCCAACGCCGACCTGGGCGGCGATAGTGGTGCAGATGCTCTCGCGCGCCCGGTCGATGCCCAGCAGGTGCGTGCCTTTGCCGCCGATGCGCAGCACAAAAGACTCGCCATGAATATCCACACGATAATTCTGGTTGGTAATGCCGCCCTCCAACGCGGCAATTTCAGCGTCGGACAGGCTCCATCCTGGAACCTGGTTGATGATGCGCTCGACAGATGCAGGTGTATGCATGATCTTCTCCAGGCAAGCTGTGTATGGCGACCGTGTAGAGTGCCGATTTATCGAGCACGTGGTCGCCATGCATTGGCAATGACCGCCTCTTACACATGAGCATACATGTTGTTTCAGGCAGCGTCAAGCAACCTTGCACGGATAGTTTGCCTACAATTTCGGGCGAAACTCGCCCGATTTCATCCTTCCCGTTTTAGCGTACGCCGGGATTGCCTGCGCAAAGTTCTGCGCCTCGCCGCCAGGAGGTCATTCAGCGAATTTTTAGCGAACCTCTGCCGAAAATTCAGCCAAGCATGGCACGCTTCTTTAATAAAAGGAGCGCTCGTGAATGCATGTTTCAAATCAACGATGAATACCAGGTAAAAGGTGAAGAGATGATTTATAAAGATAGCGTAGATGTGCTGCCTGCTTTGCATGAAGATGCCGGGTACGAGTCCGGGCTCTCTTTCGAGGAGGCATCTCTGAAACGATTCGGGTATCAGGTGATCGACGAGGTCACCGAGTATCTATCTGCGGTACGCGAACGCCCGGTCTGGAAGCCGATGCCCGACGAGGTGCGTGAGACGATTCGCGTACAACAACTCCCCGAGCAGGGATACCCTTTTGAGGATACGCTTGCATTTCTGCGGGAGACGATTCTGCCCTACCCGCAGGGGAATGGCCATCCCGCCTTCGCCGGCTGGATCAACTCGGCTCCCGCTCACGCCGGGGTCTTGATAAAGCCGCTTGCCGCAGCGATGAACCCCAACTGCGGCATCGGAGATCACGCCGGGCAGGCGCTGGAACGCCGCACCGCAGAGTGGGTAATGGAGTTGTGCGGGTTCCCCATCGCCGGAAGCGTCGGCGTGTTTGTCAGCGGGGGATCCGAGGCGAATTTCACCTGTCTGCAAGCCGCCCGCTACTGGGCCGCCCAGGCAGACGGGTGGGATGTCCGCAAAGAGGGAATGCAGGGCTCGCACCCGCCTTACGTGCTCTATCAATCGGACCAGGGGCATTTCAGCATTCGCAGGTCGGTCGAGGCGATGGGACTGGGCAGCGATGCCATCCACATCGTTCCCTCTACCCCGACGTATCAGATGGATGTGGATCGACTCTATCATCGTATCAGGCAGGACCTCGATGCCGGACAGCGCCCATTTTGTGTTGCTGCGACGGCGGGGACGGTTGAAACCGGGGCCATTGATGCGCTGGAAGAACTGGCCGACCTGTGCGAAGAACAGGACATCTGGCTGCACGTTGATGGGGCCTACGGCGCATTTGGCGTGCTGGATGAGCGGGTGGCCCCGCTCTACGAAGGAATGGACCGGGTGGACTCGCTGGCAACCGACCAGCACAAGTGGCTCTCTGTCCCCATCGACTGCGGCTGCGCCCTTGTCAGGCACTCTTCGCTGCTGCGTGATACGTTTCGCCTGACGCCGGAGGGGCAAGACGAGCACGAGGTCTGGATGTCAGAGTATACCTTGCAGCGCACGCGCCGCTTCCGCGCGCTGGATGTCTGGGCGGTTGTGCGCACGGCAGGACGCGCGGGACTGACCAGGGCTATTGCCGGCAATAACGACATGGCCCGTCTCCTCGCATGTATCGTTAAAGCGGAACCTGACCTGGAACTCGTCTCGGCGGGTCCGCTCAGCATCGTTCGTTTTCGCTATGCACCGCCCGCGCTCTACGATGATCCGCGCGCGCTTGACTGGCTGAACAAGGAACTCGCCCTCGAGGTGCAGAGGCGTGGAAAAGCGCTGCTGACGAGTACGCGCTTTCAGGGAAAAGAGACGCTGCGGGCCTGCATCGTCAACTATATGACCGGCGCGGGCGATATCCTCACAATCGTTGAGGAAGTGATTGACGCCGGCGCTTCACTTCTTTCACAGATAAGGAATTAAGGAGCAATACAGCATGTACTATCACAATCTTTTAGAGACAATTGGGAATACCCCACTGGTTGAACTCGAAAGTTTCAGCCCGCGCCCCGGCGTACGGATATTCGCGAAGATGGAGGGCGCTAATCCTTCGGGAAGCCTTAAGGACCGCATCGCGAGAACAATGATCGAGCAGGCCGAGGTTCAAGGGAGGCTGTCGGCGGGTTCGATATTATTGGAGCCCACCAGCGGCAACACGGGCGTAGCGCTGGCGCTGGTGGCGAACATGAGGGGCTACCCGTTCACCGCCGTCGTGTCTGAAAAGGGGACGCAGGAGAAACGCAGGATGCTCGAACTCTACGGAGCGAGGGTGATCACCTCTCCCGGGTCGGCCGGTAGCAACGGGGCTATCCGGCTGGCCCAGGAGCTGGCGCAGCAGGACAAACGCTACGTCATGCTCTTTCAATATGGCAACGAGGCGAACCCTGCCGCCCACTACCAGACAACTGGCGTGGAGATTGTGCGGGACATGCCCGACCTGAACGTGCTGGTCGCGGGACTCGGCTCGGGGGGAACGCTCACCGGCATCGGGCGCCGCTTGAAGCGGCACAATAAAGCTATTCGCGTCGTGGCTGCCGAGCCGGTACAGGGTGATAGCATCCAGGGGTTGCGCAACCTGGCGGATGGTTTCGTGCCGCCTGTCCTCGACCAGGCGCTGCTCGATAGCAAGCTACAGGTATCCAGCCAGCAGGCATGGAGGCGCACGCTTCAGCTCAAAGAGCAGGAGGGTATCTTCGCGGGCCCTTCCAGCGGCGCGGTACTGGACGTTGCTTTGCGCGTTGCAGACACTATGGAAAGAGGGAAGATCGTCATCATCCTGGCAGACGGTGGCTGGAAGTACATGAGCGAGCAGCATTGGACAACGGTAGGCCCGCAGGCGGTTTACGCGGCAGCGCCACTCACAACCTCCGTTTGAAGCAACGTTGAAATAAAGTTATGCAGTAAGATCAACTCTATCAAGACTTTGCTGCTCGCTCATTTCTTCCTGGCCAGGCGCCTCGATTGTTCCAACTGCCTGGCCGCCTGAAAACGCAGCGTGACGGTGGTGCCCTCGCCCGGCTTGCTCTCGACGGTAATGGAACCGCCTTGCGCCTCGACTAACTCCTTGGCGATCGCAAGACCAAGGCCGTTTCCGCCGACATGCTGGGGAGAGCGGCTGCGGGATGGGTCTGCCCGGTAAAAGCGGTCAAAGATATGTGGTAATGCGTCAGGTGGAATGCCCTGGCCGGTATCGCGTACCTGGATAAGAACAGTGTTCTGGCCATCGCTGCTGGCCAGGATTTCAACCCGCCCGCCCGGCGAGGTAAACTTCAGAGCATTGTCGACAATGTTGAGCAGAACCTGCTGCAAGCGGTCCTCGTCTACTCGGACAGGCGGAAGGTCCGGGGCGACATCACAGCGCAAATTCTGGCCGTGCGAGAGATGCTGCGCCTGCTCATAGACCTTGTGGATGACACCCTCGAGATGAACGACATCCTCTCGCAGCATAATTTTCCCCGTATCCAGTTGCGTGAGCGCAAGCAGATCTTCGACGAGCCGATGCATGCGCTGTATCTCGGCGTACATGCCATGCGCAAGGCGACGAGACGCCTCGATATCACCCCCATCGGCCCCCATGAGCAGCATCTCTAAACTGCCACTCAACGCGGTTAAAGGCGTCCGTAACTCGTGAGAGACATCAGAGACAAAGCGTTTTTGACGCTGAAAGGCAGTCTCGAGCTGGGCAACCATGCGATTAAAAGAGAGGGCCAGCCGCCCGATCTCGTCATCTGTTGGAGGGGGATCGATGCGCATCGAGAGCGCTCCCTGCGCGATCTGGCGGCTGGTGCGTTCTATCTCGACGAGCGGTTGCAGGGCAACGCTCACGAGGGGGAATGTTAAAGCGGAGGCGAGACCAAGCGCGCCAACAACGCCCAGCAACAGTAACAGGCGCAGCGTTGCAAGAAAATTGTCGATGGGAGCTGTAGGAGTGCTGATTTGCAGCACCCCCATCGTATGGAAATCGCTCACCAGTGGGATGAGGACAACCATCTGGCGATTCCCCTGAGAGTCTTTGACCAGCAGGTAACTTGTATTCAGGTCATTCCCGTTCAGCATCTGCCGCACTTTGTCCGGTGTGAGCGTCACAGGCAGGGAGGAAAACGCCAGCGAGCTACCGGGCACCAGGACAGTGCCATCATCCGCGAGAATCGTGGCGTTGGTGGTGGGACTGATGAGCCGGTGAGCCAGTTCGGTCGCCGCTGTCCCGAAGTCGGGTGAGGGTGTGCCCGGCGGATAGAAGATAGTGGACGGCATAAACGGGCGGTTCTTTATCCCTCTCATGGCCAGCAGCGACTCGTTGTGCAGCACGTCGACCTCGTTCGTCAAGAGGCTGTGTTCCGCGATTATTGAGATAATCACGCTCGTCGCGCTAAACAGGATCGCGAGCAGGCCCAGTGAAAGCAGCACTAATCGCCAGCGCACCGGGATGCGGTTAATGAAGCGGTAAAAGCGTTTCTTCTTCCACATAGGCCTCTTTCATCCTCGAAGCGAGTAACCTACTCCACGCACTGTCTGGATTAAGCGCGGCGGATTATCCTGGAGCTTTTCGCGCAGGTGGCGGATGTAGACCTCGATGATATTATCGTCGCCTTCATAGTCGTAGCCCCAGACACGCGCTAAGATGATGTCGCGGGAGAGAACCTGCCGCGGGTGCATCAGGAGGAGTTCCAGGAGATCAAATTCACGGGGGGTCAACTCGATCGACTGGTCTTGATGGGTGACAAGGTGCGTCCCGCGGTCGAGTACGATGTCACGGAACGACAAAACATCGGCCTTGCCATGCCGCCGCAAGACGGACCGCGTGCGAGCCATCAGCTCTTTGAACGCAAATGGCTTGGTGAGGTAGTCGTCCGCCCCGCTGTCAAGGCCCGTAACGCGATCATCGATTTCGCTCTTCGCTGTGAGCATGATGATGGCTGTATCGTGCACGCGCCTGATCTGGCGCGTCACCTCCAGGCCATCGTACCCCGGCAACATGATATCGAGAATGATCAGATCGGGCTGATGGGAGATGGCGGACTGTACCGCCTCTGTCCCGGTCATGGCTGTATATACCTGGAATCCCTCATATGAAAAACCCATTTGCAGAAAATCTACAATTTGTGGTTCATCGTCTACGATCAATACACTGGGTCGTTTGCTCAAATTGTTTGTTTCATTCAATGCTACCATCGTTCCATTGTTTCTTTTGATTCATCACAAAAAAGATATACTGCACATTGCTGTAACCTGAATATAACAAAACTGGCTGAAAATTCGCTGAATGCCAGTCGCTCTCCCAGTAATCATACCACTTTTGACCGAACCCTCTCTTCAGCAAGTTTTCAGTAATCCTCAGGCCTTTTTTCAGGCAGGTATAGCAAGATATGAGAAAACAATCATGGAGTAAGGCAAATGATCGGTCTAAAGGAACAGATCCGAAAACAGAGCGAGATACAATATGGTTCTTTATACGAGGGCCTGGCGAAATGGGCCGGCACTCAACCAGACAAGGTATATATCATAGAGGCAGAGACCGGGCGCGAACTTACTTACGCGCAGGCGCTGGCGGCTGTAAATTTGACGCGCCTGGCGCTTGGGGATAAGCCGCGCTCACTTGTTCTTTCACTCCCCGGCAGCATAGCTAACGCAGTGCTCTGGCTGAGCGCCTTAAGCGGTGGTCATTCCCTGGTTCCCGTATCACCCGGCGCCACCGGGCGAGAGAAAGCGCTAATCGCGAAACGGTATCGACCAGATATCCTCTGTGTAGAACACGAGGAGGATGCGCGCGGTTTTGAGTACCCTCCCGCGGTGACCTGGACTCGTCGCAAATGCGAAGCTGTCACGCAGCAGGCCTCCGCGCCGATAACGCCGGAACCGCTAGAAGGGCGGGTTCACCTGGCGACCTCAGGCACAACGGGCGAACCGAAGTGGGTGGCGTTGACCGAGCGGAAGATCGCCTGGGCGGCAGAGCAGGTACGTATCAGCCATGGCCTGACTCTCGAGGACCGCGGTCTGACCGTGCTGCCGTTTTTCCACGTCAACGCCCCGGTCGTCAGTCTTTGCGCCTCGCTGCTGGCGGGCAGCACGGTCGTCATCGCTGAGCGCTTTAGCAAGCGGCGTTTCTGGTCGTGGATCGAGCAGTACGAGATTACGTGGGCAAGCATTGTGCCCACGATCGTCGCCATCTTACTGGACACAGGTGGGCCGGCATTTCTCCCTGATTCGCTGCGCTTCGTGCGTACCGGCTCGGCTTCGCTGTCCCCGGCACACCTGTATGAGTTCGAGACCCGTTTCGGCGTACCCGTCATCGAAACCTATGGGCTATCGGAGGCGGCGAGCATGGTGGTGGCAAACCCAATTCCCCCCGGCATCCACAAACCAGGCTCGGCGGGTCTTCCAGTTGGCGTCGAACTGCGTATCTGCTACCCGCTTGCTCCCGGTGAAGCGCGCGCGCTGCGGGATGTCGCTCCGCGAGAAATCGGTGAAATCTGTGTCGCGGGACCCGGCGTGATCGATGCCTACGAGGATAGCAGGGGAGAGGAGTCGTTTCAAGACGGCTGGTTCAGGACCGGCGATCTGGGATACCTCGACGAGGATGGATACCTGTTCATCAAGGGCCGCCTGCGCGAGGTCATCAATCGAGGGGGCGAAAATATCGCGCCACGCGAAATCGAAGAGGTACTCCAGAGCTACCCGGCGGTGCACGAGGTCGCCGTAGTGGGCCGCCCCGATCCCGTCTATGGCGAGCAACCGGTCGCTTATCTCACGGTGCGCGGGCGCTGGAACTCGCAAAGTGCCGGGGAACTGCGCCGCTATGCGGCCAGGCATATGAGTTCGCACAAGGTCCCAATTGACTTCATCATCCTGGATGCGCTGCCGAGAAACGCGACCGGGAAGATTGCACGACGCTTGCTGCGTATCTGCGAACAATGAAAGAGCAGTTAAAGCGCCCACACATATATGAATTAGACCCACTGCGCGCGTGCACGGCCTTCAGTGTAGTCGCCGTGCATGTGCTTGCCTTTACGATGTTTCTTAACCAGACCGGGCTCGGCGTGCAGATTCAGAACGCTGTTGTCGTTACATTCCACTTCACACGGGAGGTGTTCCTCTTTGTAACGGCCTTTGCCCTGGTATACGTGTACGACGGCAGGAGGTTTCCCTTCATCCAGTTCTGGAAAAAACGCGGTATTGGTGTCCTGCTTCCATACGTAGTCTGGAGCATCGTGTATGTCTGGGTGAACACACCCGCACAGTCGGCGGCGTCGTTTGTTCAAACGACGCTACTTGATATCCTGACAGGAAATGCATCCTATCAACTGTACTATATCCTGCTCACGCTGCAATTTTACCTGATCTTCCCGCTCTTCCTGATCTTCCTGCGGCGCGTGGCCCACCATCCCTGGATAGTGCTCGGCGTCAGCTTTGCGCTGCAGGTTCTCCTGTTTTACGTCGATTTCCACACGCTGCAAAGCGATACCTCGGCCCTGCCCGCTTTCTGGCAGGTCTTCGCGCAATATCAAGACCGTTTTGTCCTGATCTATCAATTCTATTTCGTGCTGGGTGGGATCACCGCACTCTACTTCCAGCAAGTGCGTTCATTCTTGCTGGATCATGGAAAACTTGTAGTGGGCGTGTTCATGATTCTGCTCGCGGCACTGTGGCTGCACTTCTTCCTCCAGGTGCGCTTCTACAGAGAGCCGCTGGCTTACGCCACATCCGTTTTACAGCCGATCATGGTTTTCTATAGCGCAGCAATCGTCCTCTTCGCGTTCTGGCTGGCCAGCCGCTGGGCTGTGAGAGCGGAGAGGGTAGAACGCCCTCTAAGTCGCCGCATCTGGGGAAAACTATCAGATGCATCGTTCGGTGTCTACCTGGTACACGCACTAGTTTTAACCTGTCTGCTCAAATGGGTTGTTCCCGTGATGCCCGCAACATGGTTTACGGCGATGCGGGTCGTGCTTACCTGGCTCTTAACGGTTGCCGGGTCTACGGCATTAAGCCTGCTCCTGATGAACGTTCCTATCGCGAGCCGCCTTGTGGGCCGCACTGGTCCACAAAGGAAGCAGAGCGCGCCAGGACGGGTGCAATTGCTCGATCAACCTCTCAGGAGGAGCATAGAGCAGAGAAGCCAGAGCCACGCACGCTAGTACCGGCACATTCAGCGCTGACGCGTCATTATATGCAGATTAACAAATTAAAGCAGCCATTTTGAGCCCATCCTTATCTGCATCTATCCGTGAATGTGTGTGAGCGCGCCCACGCCGCCAAGCAAGAGTAGGCGCCGATTTATCGTGCGCACCGCCGATTTATCGGCCAGTCCGCTGCATGCTATACTGTCCACATTATTTCGTTAATCTGCATTATCGGCCAGTCCGCTGGATAGTAACTGTCCGCATTAAATCTTCAATCTGCATTAAATAGATAGGATATGTTGATGCCTACTATAGCGAGCGAACGATGAAGAGGCGCGGTGTACTTACGTTTCTCAGTGTCATAATAATAGCAATCTGCGGAGCTATCGTGCTTTATAGCGTCATAGCAGACATGGACAAATCGGCTTCGGCTGCTCCCCATCCCTCGGTCAACCATGTCAAATACCCGGCAACCGATGTACCAGAACTGAGGCCGGAACCCTCGCCGACGGGCACTTCGACGCCTTCCTATTACGGCTACACCGCGCATGTATTCACCGACGCGCATGGGAACTCTTTGCACTACTATCTCTATGTCCCTGCGAATTACAATCCCGCCCAAAAATATCCGCTTGTGCTGCTGCTGCACGGCGGCGGCGAGCGATGGAATCCATCCAAAACGGCTGAGCAGAACGAGCAGGTGCTCTTGAACGACCCGTATGCCCAGGTCTGGAGCGCGGACTATAACGCGCCCGGCAACCCGCATATTCAGCAGCGCTGGCCCTGTTTCGTGGTGATCCCACAGCTCAGCACAGGCCAGAACTGGGTCAATGTTCCTGTAAATGGCGGCTCGTACAGCCAGCCGGCGCAGCCGAGCGCCGGGCTGCTCGTTGCCAGGGAGATACTGGACGCGCTCCAACGGGAGTACGCTGGCATCGACGCGAATCGCCTGTATGTCACCGGCCTCTCGCTTGGAGGCTACGGGACGTGGGATGCCATCGAGCGCTGGCCCACCTATTTCGCGGCGGCAGCCCCGATTGCCGGAGCGGGCGACCCATCCAAAGCAGGCCTGCTGAAAAACCTGCCCATCTGGGCTTTTCACGGCTCCGCCGATACTACAGTTCCGGTATCGGGGTCTCGCGACATGATCGCGGCTATCGAGGCCGCGGGTGGTCACCCACGCTACACGGAATTTTCTGGCCAGGGGCATGGCGTCTGGGGGTATGTCTATGGGTTGAACACCAGCGTCCCTGGTCGTCACCAACTTTTTCCCCTGGCTTTTCTCGCAGCATAAAAGTATTGACAATCCCTCCTGAGCTGTAGTATCATTGCTTCTGTCAAAACGAAGCGCCTGTATGCGCAGGTGAACCGGTGACAATAGCGAAGAGGGTACACCCGTTCCCATCCCGAACACGGCAGTTAAGCTCTTCAGCTCCGATGATACTTGAGGGGCAGCCCTCCGGGAAAATAGGACGTCGCCGTTTCTCCCGCCCACACAGGCGCTTTTGTTGAATCCGCCAAAAGTCCTCTTAACACCTGCCTGCCGGGATGCGAACCGTTAGAACTCAATAGAAAACCGATCAAGGAAGAGGTACTGTACGTGCGAAATACATTCTTTGCAGCCTGCCTGGCTGCGGGTAGAACGCATTTCGTCGGCAGGCTGCATAAGAGCGTCTGGCGCCCCTACGGCTTTTTGACTCTGCTTGGCGTTATGATTTTTTCCGGCCTTTTTTTTTCACTGTACGCAATTGATGCATCCGCATACAATCACGTAAAAAGTGGCGCCGCCGCTTCCCCTGCGCCCGCTCAACTGCGCCTGGATAGCCGCTTGCCCGCGCAGACTGTCTCCGTCAATAGCAGCTCCAACAACGTCAACGCCAAATTTGGCTCGCGCTTCGATTTCGTCGTTGCCCCCAGTCTCAGTGCGGTTTACAGCGGCACCGACGGCGTCTATCACGACAACACAGCCAGTTATATCGTTGGAGTAGCGCCGCAGGGGGCCCACCAGACCTACATCTTCCATATGGGGACGCCAGACAGCGCACGTGGGGATACATACCTGACCAACGAGCAATGGACGCAGGGACTTGATACGACGCGCTGGGAAGGCGATGCCGGTACGACCGGTATGCATGTCGCGCTCGATATCATCGATACTTTCTTCGGAGAACCGGGCTGCATCGCCATCGCCGATTGCGCCAGGGAGGTGCAGGACGATACCGTTCCGGTTTTCCTGGTGGGAGTGACCCTGCGCAATAACGGCGTTGCGCCGCAAACGGGCGATTTTGTCTTTGGCAGCGATCGTGTGCTGGCTCCCGGCAATGCCTGCGCGCAGCATACAACCGCCGGCGGAGCGAATGTCAACGTGCTTTCGTATAGTCCAGACGCCGATGTGACCGGTGGGACGCTTTTCCTGGCGGGTGAAAGGCAGCTTTGGAGATGTAATACCGCCGTCGGCGACCGCGCGGGGCTGGCATGGCATTACAGCGTCGGTGCCGGCCAGAGCCAGACAACCTACATGCTCATCGGCGGCTGGAATGCGAACCGGAATCTTTTCATCAACACGCAGTTGCCCGCGAGCTGCCGGCAGGAGCTGCTCTATCCCGCCCTGGAATGGTCATCGGAGAACGCCGTCGTCGATTTTGCCATCGATAACCTCTCGTCGGGCGATAACCTGCTCGGGCGCGCCCAGGCGATGGAGAACATGCTCATCAGCAACAACGACCTGTCGCCGCAGCAGCGCTGGGTGCTGGCCGATGCCCTGCACAGCTACAAGTCCGCAAGCTGGCTGGTTGGACGCACCTGCGCGGGCGCGAATGACGGCTACGACGCGGCGGTCTATGAAGGCTCGTTCGGCTTCCTGACGACGGTCGATGTCATGCACGAATATGGCTACTTCGAGATCAACCGCGTCCCCTGGTTCTTCAAAAGCGCCCTGCTCACCGTCTTCAAGAATGTACAGAGCGATCGGTTCGGCACATATTTTCAGCATGACCAGGGCGGCGATGTGAACAGCAAGGGCGTCTGTACCAACCCGGGCAAAGGCATACCGACTATTCAGAACACCTGCTACGCGCCCCCGCGCTTCTCTTTCGGAACGCCAATGCCCACCGAGGAAGACTCAAATGTGGCCTTGCTCGCGGCCTACTATGTCTACATTACCGGCGATATCGAGCTGCTCACCGACAACAACAACGCCGATATGCAGTTGATCGACGCCGGGATGCTGCATAACGAGCGTGTGGGCGACCCCGCCACCGGCATTGCCTACAACAACCAGGATACAGCCACCACCTACGATGATCAGAAGGACTGTCTGCACAACTCCACGCCCAATGCCGGCAACCTCTATTACCAGGGTCTGAAAGAAGCAGCCGCTTATCGCGCCACTGCCTACCTCGACAACTTCGTGCTGGGGGACGTGCATGGCGCAAGCTGGCAGAGCGACGCCGGCAAGATCGAAGCCGCGCTGGTGCGTGAATACAATGCCGTCGGCTACATTCCCCTGGCCGAGTCTAACGCCGCCTACAACAACTGCAATGGGCGCACGCCGGTCACCGGCGAGGGCCTCTTCTACCTGCACCTGATCGGCCTCGACACTACCATGAACCAGGCGCTGCTGCGCGACCTGGCGCAGCAATACCCGGCAGACCTGGCAGCCAATACCATCACCTCGCCCCTCATGATCTCGCTGGAGTCGACCCACGCCACCGGCTCGCAGTGCTCTCTCGGCGGCGTCTGCCTGCGCTACGAATGGTTCAGCAAAATCATGCTCTCCAGCCTGGTTGCTGATATGGTCTACACGCAGTACGGCTGTTCGGCCTGCCGGCGAATGAATGTGACCGGGGCCATTTTCGCCCACAACACGCTGCTTCTCCAAAATTACGGCGACGGCCTGCGCAGCAATGACACCGACTGGCCCGGCCATTATTACCCGCGCGGCATGATAAGCTGGGCGTTTATGAGCCTGGGGTATTGATACTGTAGTTCGAGGAACAGGAAGGCTTCAGGCGCTTTGCCGGCAGGCTACCGGGGATATGATAAAATATCCCCACCATGCAGAATCTGTGGGAAGAAGATCATACCAGCGAAGTCAATAAACGGCCGGCAAAGCGTAGAGGCCGGTTTACCGCGCCCGGCGCTGATGTATCGGCCCTGCGCTCCTGGCTGCTTCACGATTATATTGTCCCCTACTGCCGGCCTGCTGGCCGCTACACGCATTTTCCGTCGCTGCTACTGGATCGATGACCTGGGCGGCCTCAGCGATACCCGCAAAGCGCTGCCCGCCTTTCAGGAAGTGAGCACGGCCGCGCAGGAACTGGCCGCCGCGAGCAGGCCAATGGCGATGCAGTGGCTGGTACTCCAACCCGGCAGGAGCAAGCGCACTATAGACCGGCCGCGGGCGGCAAGCAGGAAAACAAAGCAGGCGCCGGACGGGCTGGAGTCGCCGGCCACGCAGCTCGTCCTGCCGAAAGAGAACGGCATCATTAATGCCGGCTGGCCGGCCATAGCACCTGCCCTGCTCGACGCGCTGGACCAGGCAGCCGGGGTCTTCCTGTTGAATCCTCTCTCTACGCACACGCCGGAGGCGCAGCAAGAGAAGCGCGATGTGCCCTTTTTCACGAGCAGCGAGCTCGCGCCACTTTATACGCGCACAGCACCAACCGAACTCTGCCTGTTCCTTTCCCATGCCCAGGTAGAGCAACGCCTGCTGCCGGCCTTGCTCACCCCGGCGGGGGCGGCAGCCTTCACCTCAATCTTAGCGCAGCGACCGCTGGAAAGCGCTGCTGGCGCAAGAGCATCCATCGCCAGAACTCCATAAATCGCCTCCCTATAATGTCGTGATCGATCTGCTCCTGTCCGCCATCCGGCCGCATTTTCTCGCCTCCCAGCGTATCGCGTTCCCTGTATGCGCCGGCCCGTCGTTGATAGAAGACGCGCCTTTTACGCTGCTCTTCGCCACGCGCAGGCTGGATAGCCTGTTCTGCATGAATGATGCGATATGTAGCTACCGGCGCCGCCTGGATGAGCAGAGCTACCAGGGATTACTCAACGAAGCCTGGTTCCGCGCAAGACACCATGCGCGGCTTGACGGTGAGGTACAGGCATTGACAGAGCGAATACTGCGTCTGGGGCGTACCCAGACTCCACGCCGCTGGCCCGATCTGCGCCAGCAACTGCTGCTCTCCAGCTTCGGTAGCGCCTTGTTGAACGAATATGATGAGATTATCGGCAAGCTGTTGGAGGCTGGAGAGGTGCGCTGCGAGTGGCGGCAGCGAGGAGCGCAAACACCCGCTGCAGAGCAAGATGAGCGGCGCATACCGGGGAATGACGATGTGTTGATATGGAGTGAGAAGCAAGCACGCCGCGCGCGATGACATGCTTATGCACATTAACGAATACATGCGGACCGCTTTGTAGGGGCGGGAGTGGAGTGGACGGGCGGCGGGGGCGCTTGCGCCGCCCTGGGAAGTGTCCTTCAATCCGCATCAGCGGCCAATCCGCGCAAAGGGAGAGGCATTACTAGGGGGAAACGCCAGGTATGGGGATGCCCAACGTTATAGTAATACCTCTTAAAGTAGGAACGTTTAACCTGGATGATTGGTGGCATTTGGAAGGCCGGTCGCAAAAAGTGTTTGCATGAAATTGCCGGCGGGCAGAAAGCGCGAAAATGCCCCTACCATAACGTCTAACGAGCGAGTATAATAATCAAAAATAATGAAGTCAAAACCAAGAAATGTAGTGACGCCCCTCGAGGGTACCATACACCAGCATTCCTGATACTCGAAGAAGAGGAACGAGCAAGATGCCACGTAAGAACAAACAACCAGAAAACCATACCCCTGACCCCCTGGATGATATGTACCAGCCAGGCCGGCTCAACGACGGCGAGTACAACAGCGCGCAGGAAGAGTTTATGCAAGGATCGCCGTCGCAGCATTTGAGCAGCCCATTCACCGAAGGCGCGCAGACCCATGAGGCGGGCAAGCGCGATGTTGAGCTGTACATACGCACCTACAACACGTTGCTGCGCAGTTCGGGTGAAATCAGTCTGAAAGCGCTGGTGCAGGCGCATTATAACATCGATTCAAGCCTGCATCCCGACGCGCGCTCGCCTTATCCCGATATGTCCGCGTTCATCTACAGCGTGCTGCGCCTGCCCTCTGCGATTATCGCGTGTGACCTGGTGCTGCTGGGCCAATCCGAAAACGTCTTCCTGCAACAGGGATACCAGGTAGATAGTTGGGAAGCGGTGACGGCCTCGGCGCGGCGGCGCAAATGGTTTTATGACGGCAAGCAGACCCTGGCCGTCTACGTTGCCAGCGTCAGCGATACCGATGATATCGTGCCTATCCTGGTCGCCTTCCAGATCGAATGGAACAAGATCTACTACCTGCTCAATGCTGATCCGACCACCATGCAGTTGCTGGAAACGCGCATGGATCGTACATCTCCAGTCTTCACCGAGATCAGCAAAGTGCTGCGCGAGCGCGTGCAAATCGCCGTCGATGACTGGGAGCGCCTGGAAGTGATCTGGGGAGATCGCTTATGGGAAAACCTGCTGCGCATCGGCAAGCAGCGCAAGAGCTTCGGGCTGCGCTTCCTGGGCGGCTCGCACGTCGGATATGTGCGCGCCACGCGTCAATGGTGGGCGCCGGTCGAGCAACTGTTGAACACGCTCGGCCTGCAAGACCGGCCCGTCTACTTCGTCTCGAGCAATACGCATAGCATGGTGAATCTGATGTCGGGTTCGATCCTGCGCCGCGACGCCGAACTGACCAGGTTTGCACTGAGCGGCGAAGATCCGTACCTGGCCGACGAATGCCGTAAGTTGCAGCAGGGCACCGTCCCCGGCAACTGGCAAAATTTCCTGTACTTCGCGGCCCGTTCCTGGATGCATACGCCCGCGGGCAAAGCGTTTGCGAAGGTGCGCAGCCAGGAGGAAGAGGATCACGGCATCTGGCACGTCACCGCGCGGCACGGCCTGGAGATCGACGCGCAGATTATCGAGCTGGCCAAATTGCGCCAGATGGAGATTGATCCACGCTGCCGCATGCCAGGTATGGACAAACTTGCCAGAAGCGAGGCCATCATCCTCAACATCGACTACCCGCTCGGCATGGCCGCCTACCGCATGATGCGCGAAATCATGGAGAACCTTACCAATGTCCGGGGCATCTTTATCCTGGGCAAAGCCGCCACGCTGAACGGCAGCATCGGCGATGTGATGATCTCCAACGTGGTTCTCGACGAACACAGCCAGAATGCCTACTGGCTCGACAACTGCTTCACCGCCCAGGATGTGCAGCCCTACCTGATCTATGGATCGGTGCTGGACAACCAGAAGGCCGTTTCGGGCAAAGGCACCTACCTGCAAAATCGCCAGTACTACGATTTCTACTACCGCGCCAACTACACCGTCATCGAGATGGAGAGCGGCCCATACCTGAACGCCATTTACGAGGATCAATACCTGACGCGCTACCCGGTCGGCGAAAACATCAACTTCGCGCGCTTGCCCTACGAACTGGGCATTCTGCACTACGGCTCGGATACACCCTACACGCGCGGCAAAAACCTGGGCGCCGGCAGCCTCTCCTACTTCGGTATGGACTCAACCTACGCCTGCACCGTCGCCATTCTGCGCCGCCTCTTTGAAAACGAGATTCGCGCCATGTATCAATCCGAGTCGGGTCCGCTCGAACAATTGACGCCGGAGGAGGTAGAAGAGACGAAAGTGCCGTAGGGGCCGGTTTACCGCGCCCATCGCCGATTTATCGGCCACAGCAGCCCATCCGGCAAAAGTAGGGGCCGGTTTACCGCGCCCATCGCCGATTTATCGGCCAGTCAACGTTTCTAATGCCCGGCGCTATAGGCCAGCGCGACGATCAGGATCAGGTGCAGCACCATCGCGATAGCAAAGCCCCAGCCCATTATCACAATCCAGGAGCGATCCGTCATGGTCGCCCGCGTTGGCGCGTACGCGTCGGGTGAGCGGTCAGCCGCCACGATGCCCATGGCGATGCGCAGTCGCAGGGGTGAGAGCACGGGCGAGCGCTCCATTTCTACGAGCAGAGCAGCGTGGCAGCGTTTGCACAGCGTCCAGTTCATGCGCGGTTCGGGCACGCCGGGCGGCTCTTCTATGTGGGTAGCATTCATCCACGCGCGCCTGCGGCAGATGGAGCAGCGCATGATCGTGCGCTTGCTGGCCCCAGATAGGCCTTCCCGCCGCTCGCTGACGGCCAGGTTGCCGCCAGCCTGGTCATCTTCATCTCTGCGAATATCTGTCACGTCTCGCTGTCCTTTCTGGGGATTGTGGCACTACTCGGACGGCTGTCGTTACATTGCATATATCCTACCCTGTAAGTAGGATTATATCATATTATCTACACGCTTTTCTATGCTCTCGTCGTAACGCATGTGATAAATGGCACGAGCAGGGGCTTATCTTCTCTAGTGTTTATGGTGGTTTCTTCAATCCTGACCATGTGCATCATTTATTTAAGAAGCTGCTGAAAGAGGCAATCTTGCCAGAAGTGCGGTTTCATGATCTTCGGCATAGCACAGCTACGAATTTGCGCGCGGCAAAGATAGACTTAAAGGTGGTATCGGAACTACTCGGGCATAGCTCGGTTGCGATTACAGCGGATATCTATGCACATGTCCTAGCAGAGCAGCAACAAGAGAATGTTCGCAAGATGGATGATCTCTTCAAACGTTCATAATTGGAAGCTCGTGATTGATATTATTTTGAAATCTCGAGCGGTACTTTTTTGCTCTTAATTTTGTCTTTGCTCTTTATAAACATGAAATTTATGATATAATGCCTGCACGATTGCTAGAAGGCGCTACGAGAAGCGCCTTCCTGCATTTGAAGGATAGAACTGCGAAGGAAATATCTTATGTTTACGAAAAAACAAGTAGGGCAGATGAAAGAGGATGAACTAAGAGACTCGGTTCTTATTCCTCTTTTGCGAGTAATGGGTTATCGAGATGTGTATAAGTATCACGGAGGTGATAATGAGAAGGGTAAAGATATCGTCTGCTGGGAGTTGGGAAAGCTGAATAACCGCGCTAATTTAGCCCTAGTTGTGAAAGCGAAGCCTCTCTCAGGTAGAATTAATGTTGATAAGGGAACGGCTGGTGAGGTGCGTGGACAAGTTCAGCAATGCTTTGCCAGACCATTTGTAGACCCTATCACTGGGGACGATCAAGATGTGCATGAATGTTGGGTTGTTTCCAATAAGAAGATTGAGAAGAATGCTGTCGATGCTCTTAAGTCGGCTTTGGGTCTCAGCGTTTACAAAGGAAATGTCCTGTTTGTTGGCATAGATACACTTTGGGAACTCGTTGAGAAACATCTTCGATTTCAGGCTACCCTTCAGAAACTGGAAGAGGTACAGCAAGATTATAACACCTTGGATTCGCACTATCGCCTCGATGCTCTGATTAGCGGTAATGTGATACGGCACACGCTTGCAGAGAAGTTCCCCGGCGCATCTCTGGAGAAGCCTCTTGAAATTAAATCTGTTTTCTCTATCCCTGTTGATACACCAGACGGACGAGAACTTCAAGATGCGGTGGAGCGTTTTTTCCGAACCGGATCTCCCGTGAAAATCCCATCTGCTTATATTAAAAGTCTGGAATACTCAGATTTTCTCCAGCATGTTTATCCTGCTGTTATGAAGGATGGCTATCTCGAACTCGGTTCAATCCCTAATTCGCAGCCGCTTTTGCTGAGGTGCGAGATTTTCTGTAATGATGGGGATCGCTTTGAACTCCCTTATATCCATCTCACTTGCATTCGAGCTGGTACGAAGGAGGCTATGCTGACTAACCAGGGTCAACCGATTCAAGTTGAAATTGAGATGGTGCTTCGTAGTGATAGCACTGTTGGCAGCTTCCATTTGTCCTTGGTGCAGGGGTGGTCCCTTAACGTCCACGAGTTACTCATGCAGATGCGGCTCTTACGGTGTTTGAGTAAGCCTCATACTGTTCGCTTCACGAATTTGAGTGCAGGGTTCCCTTGTGGTTCAAGCAGAAGTGATATTGGAGCGTGCGATGTGCCGGATAGAGTTGCTATGGCGTCGCTTGAAGCCCTGGAAGCATTGCAGATCAAGTCGGGTCGGCTTGTCTTTTTCCCTGATCGGGAACTGACAGCTGAAGAATATCAAAATGTCGATATGTTGCGCGTCTTGTTCCGCACTGGCAAGCTTACTCTTCATTGTGAAGAGTCGAGTTGCTCTATTACTGTTACCGATGACAATAGGGAAGAAGTCTTTCAAGTACTGCGGCCGTTTGAAGGTAGTAGTATTGGTACTTTTATCTCTTGGCAGGAAGAGCAGCTCAATATATTTGGTGGTGAATATCCCCTGGGACCAGTTAAATATACTTTTCAGGCAAAGTTGGCAAACGAAGTAGAGGTCAAGGCTTTCCTAGATCAAGGCTTATGTGGTGACTTGCGCTTAAAGTTTGTTTCTGGCGGCGATAAACGGCTTATCAAAGAGTATGAGAATTGGCTTCCTCTCGCTGATGAGTCTTTTGATTAGGCTATCGCTGTCAACTTCGCTGTAAAAGCGGGTGTTATCTCTCGGTGTGGAGTGCCTTACTGCGCCTGTGGAGGGATCGAGTGGGAATTCTTCGTGTTGTAACCGAAGCTGCTGAAAGAGGCGGAGTTGCCGGATGTACGATTTCACGATCTGCACTACAGTCTAGCTACAATTTTTTGCTTGCGGCGAAGATCGACTTAAAGGTGGTGTCCGAGTTGTTGGGACATAGTTCGGTAACATTTTTATATGAGTTGGCACGTGTTCTCGTCGAGCGGCTTTTGATGTGGCTCGGCGCATGTCGTTAAGTTGTTGACTTATTGTGATGTTCTTGTTAAGATGGCGAAACTAGGGTAGTATACTAAATCAGCCTTTAAGATAAACATCACATCTTCCTTTTGGTAGTGGAAGTCTGGAATAGTACAATGTATTCAGGAACAGGTGTGATCAGATACCAGCGCACTGGTAAAGAAGAGTTCAATGTCAAGTCTTGATGAGTTCAAAGTAGAGTTAGAGAGACTGGTAAAAAAGCTGCCAGAAGTAGAGGGAGAGCTAAGGCGCTTTCCACCAGGTAAAGCAGGTCGCGGTAAGCCGGAGGATACGACAAAGGCAAAATTGGTAGCTCCTCTACTTGATGCCCTCGGCTATGATGAGGATCACCGCACACCAGAAGCTTCAATGCGTCGTTCTGGTACTGGTCAGCTTATATGGGTCGACTACGCTCTGAAGAAAAGTCCGGATGATCGTAAAGGCCTTGCGTTATTTGAAGCGAAATCACTACTCGAAGAAGGGTTATGGAAGAAATACCAGAAGCAGATACGGGGTTATTTACATGATTATCAATTGTCTTTAAGAACAGAAGACCCCGTCCGATGGATAGTTCTCACAAACTTTCGTGAAATGTATATCCTCAACATTGCCGATTACGAACCTTTTTTTCAACTAACCTATGACCGTTATGTCGATAACGCCTCTCTACTTTATCGATTGCTTAATCGCGAGCAATTGAGCAACGATCAAATTACCAGCGTCTACTATGAGAAACGCCATGTTCCTCTAGGGAAGTCATTCTTAAACGACCTTAAATTGTGGCGGTTATTACTGGCCAATGGCCTCAAGCAATCTCAACCTAATTTAACGATAGAGCATATCAAAGCTCTTTCTCAGCAGATACTCAATAGGATTATCTTCATTCGTGTGCTAGAAACATATGGGCTTCATCCATACTATTCTCTGGTTCGGCAGTACGAAAACTGGAAGCGTGATGTCCGCAACTCCGATAGATTTCGCTTCTTCGATCATCAGCTTATGCGCACTTTTATGGATATCGAGCTTGATCTCAACACCGATTTGTTCAAAAATGCACTTATAGAAGAGGTTTGTAATCAATTAAGCGAAGTACTAGGTCATACCGTTACTACAATTACAATACCGAATAAGTATATCCGCCCTCTGGTTGACCCCGATGTATACTGGCCTGATAAGGATCAGGAATTGCGCCAGCTTGTGGGTCTTCAGACTGGACAACAGCGCTTTGCTCTCAGCACTCCTTACAACTATGATTTCCATACATTGAATCAAGATATTATCGGTAAGGTCTACGAGCAGTTTTTAGCTCATAACTTGGTTCAAGAAGGAAATCATATAGTTATCCGTACTGATCAGACTCTCAGGCAACAAGAAGGCGCCTATTATACCCCTACCTATGTTGTAACTTTTCTCGTTGAAGGTACGCTAGGCCATCTGGCCGACCAGATATTTGAGACGGCCAGAAACCATTTGGAAGGTGGAAGATACAATGAAGCACAGCTAGTCATCAATAAATTAAAGTCGTAACTATTCTGGTGGACTAGAAAGCAGGGGAAACCGGATGGCCGACCAAGGCTTGTTCCAGGGCAGTCAGCACCGCCATGCCTTGCTTGCGCAAGGTCGAGAGATAGCCTCGGATGCGGCAGAAAGCCACGGCGCCAGCAGGGGAGCGGAAACAGCCGGAGATCTTTTGCTGCACCTTGACCATGCGCAAATCGCGCTCGGCGAGGCTATTGTCGAAAGGCACCGCGAAGTTGTCCAGGAACAGCAGCACGGCCTGCTGATGCTTGGAAAGACGGTCAAGCAGGTTGCGCGCCGTCGATTGTTTGCGCCGGCCTTTCTTGGCGATCTCGGGTGGGGGATCGGGCGGATTGGCCAGATAGCCTTGGCTGAGCAAGGCTTGATAGCGAGCTTTCCAGTCAGCCACCTCCACCGGATGCAGCTGAGTGCGACCCTGGGCACGGGCTTGCGAGACCGCAACTTTGATATCCAGCAGCAGCTCGATCATCTCCCCGGCCCAGGCTTGCCCCAGCTCTTCGGAAAGGTAGGTCAGCTCGCGCAACAGGTGTACGTTACACAGGGCATGCTGGCACACAAACTGCCAATACGAACACCAGCTATCATGCACACTCACCCCCGCAAGGTCGCCAGAATGCCGATGGCATCCAGCGCCGCTTTGCCGCGTTTGGGATGCACCGCATAGTGCGTCAGTTGCTCAGTGGCACTGACATGCATCCACTGCCGCTGGCCTGCGACGTAGAGGCCCGTTTCATCCTGATGCAGCACCGGCGCCTGCGAGAGGGCGGCCTTGATCTGCTGCTCGATCGGTTCCAACTGCACAGCACAGCGCTGCACCATCCCTTGCAACGTCCCCGCGCTCATGCTGGGTCCCAACAGGTCCTCAATCACTTCACTGGCGCGTTCATAGGGCAACAATTGCTGTTGCACCAGGTAGACGCCTACTGCTGCCAGAGCCGCCCCATACTGCACCGGCGCTCGCACGTCTGCTGGGAATGGGGCGCTGCTGATCTGCTGACAGGCCGGGCAGCACTTGGCTTGGGCCTGGTGTTCGATCACCACCACACGCTTGGGCGGCAGATCCAGCACCTGACGGCGTTCCACGGCCAGGCTCTGTACCTGGCGCAGGTCGGTCTGACAGTGCTGGCAGTGCTCGACTGCGTGCACAATCACCACATCGGGTGTCTCCGACAGCTTCAGCGTGTTTCCGGCATGACCAGCCTGTCCGCCAGGCTTCTTGCCACTTTTCTTGCGCAGGCTCTTGGGCTGCCGATGAAAGCGATCCGAGGAGGGCGGCAGGTGACTGTTGTGGCTATCTTTGGCCAGCTTGGCTTCCAGCACGCTGACGCGTTCACTCAACCACGCTACTTGTGCTCGCAGGGCTCCATTCTCTTGTCGCAGTTGCTCCAGTTCTTCGTCTTGGGTCATGCCTCTACTCTACTGGCTCGCTCGCCTTTGTGCAAGCCTCTAGTACTCCTAGTTAGTTACTTAAAGTCTATAAAGGTTGTTGATCTGGCTTGCGGTAGCGGCCCATTTCTTATAACCGCTTATAACTTGCTTTTGAGGCTATACAGGGAATGGAATAGGTTACTGGATATTGAATTTGAAAAGGTATTCAAAAGCAACATGCTCATGTTTTTTGAGTCTGGACTGCAAAAGGAAATAAGTCCAGGTGACTCTATACTCCTCCATAATATTTTTGGCGTTGATCGTGATGCTCAGGCGGTGAGAGAAGCAGAGTTGAATATGTGGCATTTACTCCTTCGTACTCAACCGGATGAATTTATGCGGGTGGATGATGAGGCGCCAGAAAGAAAGTTGCCAGATCTTTCAAAGAACTTTATTGTGGCTGATTCTTTAGACTCCTCTTTTGACATAGACGCTCTTTTAGGTACAAAGCCTCAAATACGTATCGCTTTGGGGAATCCGCCCTGGGGAGCGGATATTTTGCTGAAAAAGGCTTCTTTGGATGCGTTTACCCTGGCGAAAGGTCAATATGATTCCTATGATCTGTTTATAGAGCGTGTTACTCAGTGTCTTCATCAAGGCGATCTGTTTGGATATATTGTGCCTGACAGTATACTCCAGCTTTCTCAGCATACACCCTTACGGGAAGTGATTTTGAAAAACTACCAAATAGATAGTCTGGTCAAGCTTGGTGAGGGTGTATTCGAAGATGTCTTTCGCGCTGCAGTCGCATTTATTTTTACGCGCCGCAGCGGCGTAAGCGAGAATCATAAAATACGCAGCCGTATTATTGTGAAGGCAGAGCGCGATTCCTTACTCAAGATTTCACGTGAGAACTCTATTCAGGAGTTACTAAGTAGAGATGGTATATCAATAACCCAGGCGCGCTTTAACAACAATAAGGAGAAAGTGTTTGATATTTTTGCGAGTGATGATGATGTGGAGATTATTCGAGCTATTGATGCTAATGCAATGATCTGGGAGGATGTTACCTTAACAGGTCGCGGGGTTGAATTGTCTAAAAGTGGATTAGTGATGGCGTGTCCTTACTGTGGTATCTGGCGACCCATCCCTCATAAACAGAAGAACAGTACGTACAAAGAAGTCAAATGCATTAATCCGGCCTGTGGGCAAGTTATTCGCTATGAGAATGCTCCAAGCGCAAAAATTATAGCATCCGTTCCTACATCGCATTATGCACAACCAATCATAGTAGGAGAAGGCATCAATCGTTATCAAGTCGTAGAGACCCGCTTCATCGATACCTCTAAGGTTAGGGCATTCCCTCGCTGCCCCAACCCAAGCATGCGTAATCCTAAACTGCGTTGCTCATTTTGTGATTTTATGGCGCCTCCATTTGTGCCAGGTGAAGTTCGTCTTTGTAAGCAATGTGGCCAGAAATATACAGAGGAGGATGTAGAGGATTGGATTAACCTCGGCATTAATTATAAGTCACCTGACTTATATGACGGTGAGAAACTGTTAGTGCGCAAAACAGGGAGAGGCATCTACGCTACGATTGATCGGACAGGCGCTTATACAAACCAGGTAGTTTTTATTTTTAAGTTGCGTCCTGATCGGCCTGAGCGTTATGAAAAGTTGCGTTTAAGCTATATTCTGGGCGTGCTCAACTCGCGCATGATGCTTTATCGTTACTACAAAGCGCTGGGTGATATTGAGTGGAAGAGTTTTCCCTATATAACTCAGAAGACCATTATGGACCTGCCAATTCGAGATATCGACTTTACCGATGTTCGACAAACCTATTTTCACAATCAGATTGCTGAAATGGTTGACGAAGTCATTTCAAGCGGGTGGCCACCCAGCCCTGTTTTAGACGAGAAAGTTGAACAATTAGTTCGCGAGCTTTATGGGGTGAACACCCCTGCTGCGAATGCTCGTATTGATTCTGAATTAGATCGTATCAGCCAGTTCGGCTCCTTGCTAGGATCCTCAACAGAGGGCCAGGAATTTGAGGAAAAGGATGCGCCCTTCGAGAGCGATTGATTTACCCCCAGAAGAATAACTGACCTCAGAAGGTTAGTTCACGGTCAGATTCACCGTCACTGTCACCGGCGAGCCTGTGGAAGGCGTGATCGTCACCGTCGCCGTGTAGGGGCCGGCCGACAGGTTGGTGACATCGATGCTGAACGTCAGCGTGGCGGCATCGCTCCCTGATGTGGGGCTGACACTCAGCCAGGTCGATGTTGGAGCGCCGGCCGTCCAGGTGAGTCCATTGCCGCCGCTATTGCTGAGTGTGATGGTTTGTGGCGTTGGATTGGTGCCGGCGGTGGTGGTAAAGGTCAGTGTATTCGTGCTGAGCTGCATGGAAGGCGGGGGAGTCGAGATAGCAATATTGACCGAAGCCGGGCTGCCGGATACCGCCGCGTTCGTGATCGGGTCGACCGCTTTGATCGTCACGCTGGCTGAGGCGTTTGTCCCGCCCGGCACGTTGGTCGTGTCGACTGTGACCGACACGCTGGTTTTGGTGCCCGCCGTCAGGGTTCCAGAGGCGGTAGAGGCGATCGTAACGTACGAGGGCGCACCCGGGGCGAGGGTTGCCGTCCAGTTAAGCGTTTCGCCGCCGGTGTTACTGACCGTAATCGATTGCGTGACGGCACCTGTAGACTGGGTAAAGTTCAAAGTGGGTGGGCTGACGGCAAGTACGGGCGGCGCGGCGACGGTGAGGTTCACCGCGACCGACTGCGGACCGCCGGTAATTGTTACGCCGCTGCTATCCACGCCTGCCAGCGAGATCGCGCCGCTGTACGTTCCTGCCGCCAGCGCAGCCGAAGTCACCGTCACCGTAAATTTGGCGGGAGCTTTGCTGGTGGCCGTTGCCGAGGCAGGGGATACCGAGAGCCATGTGCCGCCACCCGTCGTGGTGGCCGTTGGCGTCACGGTCACCTTGCCCGCGCAGGTACCGATGACTCCGATGGTGAAGGTCTGCGTCGCGGGATTGAGACCCGCCTCGCTCGCGAAGGTTTCTGTCGCGGCAGAGGGGGCCTGCAGGGTACATGGCGGCAGCATATTCAGGGTAATCCCCACCACCAGCGGCTTGCCGGCGGGCACGTGTGTAACGCTATCGATTGCGCTAATCGTCACGCTGCCGGTATACGTGTTGGCGGCCAGTCCTGTCAGGGACACACCGACGGCTGTACTCGACGGCGAGGTAAGCGAGACCGTGCCGGTGGACTGCGTGGTTGTCAGCCACGTGCCGCCTGCGGGAGTCGTTGCCGTCGCCGCCGTCCAGTTCAGCGGATTGGCGCAGTTCCCGCTCGCGCTAATCGCCACCGCCTGGGTCGCGGGCGCGGCTTGACCAACCACGCCCTGGAAGGTCAGACCAGGAACAGATGCCGCGATAGTGCAGGGGGCCTGCACCGTGAAGGTCACGGCGATCGACTGCGGGCTGCCTGCCGCCGTATTCCCCTGGCCATCGCTGCCGGTAATCGTGATCGTACCGCTGTAAACACCGGGAATCATGCCTGACAGGGTGGTCGCCGAAATAGACACGTTAAACGGCTGCTGCGGGCCGAGGTTGCCCTGTGGAGGATCGACGCTCAACCACGCGCCGCCGGATGTCGTTGTTGCCGAGGCCGTCCATGAGAGCGTTCCGCCGCCCGTGTTGGTGAGCACGATCGATTGAGGCGAGGGAGTGGATTGGCCGCTGGTGCCTCTAACTTTGAGCAAGGCGGCCGAGGCGCTCAAAATCGGCGTGGTGGGATTGGCCATAACCAGCGTCACGGGCACCGTCTGGGTTCCGGCTGATGAACTGAACAGGAGCTGCCCGCTATAGGTGCCCGGCTGTACACCGGTAACGTTGATGCCAACTGATGGCGAGGACGGCGTGCTGCCTCCGGTCGTGCTGACCGCAAGCCAGGAGCCGCCGCTGTTCGTGGAGGCCGAGACGCTCCACGAGAGCGGGGCCGAACAACTCTGACTCGTGTCAATTCCGATGGCCTTTGAAACGGGACCCGCCTGCAAGTACACCGCCGTGAACGTGAGCGCGCCCGGTGAGACCTGGATGGAACACTGCGGCTCAATCGTCACGCTGACGTAAATTGTTTGCGAGCTATTCTGGGCCGCTTCGCTGCTCTGGTTATTAAACGTGATCGAGCCATAGTAGACTCCCGGTAACAGCGCGCTGCTATTCACGGAGATGGTCACAGGCTGGCTAGCGCCCTTATCGACAGAGCCGGATTGAGGTGAGGCCGAGAGCCAGTTGGTGCCATCGGTAGTCGCGCTTGATGCGCTCCAGTTCAGGGGTAGCACGCCAGGGTTGCTGATGGTCACAACCTGGGCCGTTGGGCTGAGGCCTCCATCGACGGCGTTAAAGGACAGTACGGCAGGTGTTGCTTGCAGAATGGCCTCGTGTCCTTTTTCAAGGGGTGTTACCTTCATCTGTACCGGCAGGTTAATCGGAACCGAGTCCCACGTAAATATTACATTGGCTTTATATGCCCCGACCTTCAAGTTGGACCGGTCACCGGCCACCGTTACCGGCATCTTCTGCCCGCCGGTAAGCGTGCCACTCTGCGGCGAGAGCAGCAGCCAGGAGGGTTGGGTCGTCTTCGCCTGCCAGGTGATCTGCCCGCCGCCGCCATTCTGTAGGGTAATAGTCTCTGCTGCATCGGTGGCCTGATCGCCTGAACCAAGATCAATGCTGTTCTGTGAGAGCAGCAGGTGCGCGGGGAGGGATGAGCCGCCGTGTCCGGTTACCTGGATGCCAGCACTGGCGGTTTTATGGAGGCGGGCATCTTCAGCGTGAATAGTGTGCGAGCCTGCAGCCGTCCAATTGTCATCGATGGTGACGGCGACGGTGTCTTCAAATGAGCCGCTGGCATCGGTACGAATGACCGTCTTGAAGTCTGTATCCAACATGGGAGTGGTGTTATCACGAGACAGGCCGACCAGCCCGTTCGGGCTGAAATGCGATCCGCGCAGGGTAATGGTCCCGCCAAATGCGATGAATGGACGGCGAAACCTGCAGCGACATTACGTTTGGGGAGGACTTCGGCGGCGTGTTGTATTTTCCCAGCGATACATATATGCCGAATGCCCCACCGAGCAGCAGCGCCAGGAGCACCAGGACTGTGATCCAGGAGGACAGGCGCGGAAACGAGGGCATTCGCCGTTTGTTCCGAGGAGGCTCGAGATTGATGAGAGGTGTCACCGGCAGGAGAGGGGGCACGTGAGCAGATGCCGTGGGTGTATTGGGCGACAATGATGAAGCTGGCCTGGGAACGCCTGTATCGACGACGGCAAAGACGCGAGGAGCAACAAAAGTTAGTGTAGGGGTCTTATGCGTCACAATTTTCTGCCAGGTTGCCCGGCGTTCCAGCTCGTCCTCATCTTCGTTGTCGCTCAGCCACTCATCGATACGCTGCTGCGCGATAAGATCATTATCATTATCGAGCGTCTGCACGGATACTCGAGGCGAATGTCCATTGCCCAGCGAGCGCGGTTCAATGTCGGCAGCAGCGGCGACCTGCTGAAGCTGTCCATCTTTGATGGCATAAAAAGCAGGTATTTTATAGCTCGCTTGCAGTTCTTTCCTGGCCGGCTTCCTGAACTTGATTGTAGCGTCATAACCATCATCACACGAAGTCAGAGCATGGCCACAGTTCGCGCAGTAATGGGCAATCCAGGGAAGAGATTTTCCGCATTGTGGGCAGCGTATCACTTGCACAGATTCCCTTCTTAATAAAAGAGTGCATAACCTTCCCATTGTAACTATAACGGACATGAAGCCGCTTTGTCAACGTTTAATCGACTGATTCTTTCCCAACGAGAGCAAGCAGCCCATCCACGATAGTTTCCCGCCAACACATATAGTTATGACCGCCCTGAAACTCGGCGTAATGTACCTCGTATCCTCTGGCTCGCAGCACATCTCGCATGTGCCGGTTGACCACGACCTGGCTTGGGCCATCACCTGGAGTAGCGCCCCGTTCGTTCAACCCGACGTCAAGGTAAAAGCGCAGGGGCAGTGCCGGGCTGGCGACAAATTGGCGCGCCAGCCATTCGTGTTCTGCATCGCCTCCTGGTTTCCACCAGAATGAGCCCGACTGCGAAAGCACATTGCCGAACGTCTCAGGTGCGCGCAGCCCTGCGAAGGTCGCGGCCAGCCCGCCGTAGCTGGAACCGCTCACAATAACGCGGGCCGGGTCACTCGTCACGTGGAAGCCATAGCGTACCCAGGGAAGCAGTTCCTTCGTCAGGAAATCGACGAAAGGCGAATAGCACGGTAATTCGCGACAGCGTACCTCGTGCGACAGGCTATCGATCAGCACGCACACGAGTGGCGGGATTTTGTCCCCGGCCAGCAAATTCTCGAGAATGACGGGCGTCGGTACCAGGTCGATATACGCCAGCCCATCGAACAGCACCAGCAGCCCGTATGCGGCGCCTTCACGCGTATATCCCGGCGGCGTATACACCCAGACGCGCCGCTCGTTGTCCAGGATCGTGCTGCGCAGGTGAAACATCTCGATCTCGCCCTTCGGCACGCCCGGACAGCGCTCGTGATACGGTTGGGGTGGTGCATCCGGTAGCTCCAGTGTTGAAAAGGTAATTTCGCTACCACCATCGAGCGACTCATCTGCCGGAAAAGTGAACGTGGCTTCTTCCAACCTGTTAGCTATCCTTTCATTGCCAGGCAATTATTTATGCACATTATTTGTTAACCTCCATTAATACGGCGTGGGGGTTGCTTTCCTTATTCAAGGCCGCCAGGAAATCTTGCAAGAATGCCTGGCAAGCATGTCCGTGTTCGGCATGCCATAGGGCGATAGCAAAAGATGTTCTGGCGGCCCACCAGAAGATCCTTTCGATGACAGACTCATCGATTGCCACGCCATACGCTTGAAAAAACTCGTCCCACTGGCGCCGCGCGCACATACCACCACAGCAGCAGGCCCGCGTCGCGCATGGGATCGGACAATTGCACATCATCCCAATCCACCATCACCAGCGCGTCCCCATCCCCGGACAAGAGCATATTCTTCGTATTCGGGTCAGGATGGATTGGCGCCAGGGCGGCAGACTGAAGATGTTTCGAGCACTCTTTTAGCCGTTCGAAAGCCAGCTCGATCTCAGTAGTATGTAGTTCGGCTGCTTGCAGTGATCGAAATTGCTCCTCCAATGCCTCCAGGTCAAACGCGATATGTTCGGCATACCCTGTAATAGTATTAACGGATAAGAGGGCGGTAAGCGACTCATCGGTATGATAACGCCGCAAGAATTCCGCGAGCAGCGGCAAATGCTTCGCGAACCAGCGCCAATCAGGATAGCTTCCCACGATATATTCCTGCACGACGTATGGCAGACCATCAGCGATGCCGCTCGCCAGCACTCGCGGGGCCGCTCCGATTTCGCCCAGCCGCTTAAGCGCGGCTATGGGTGCGTCGAGCTTGATAAACACGCGCTGCTCAGCATGACGGGCGATAAAACAGGCTTTCTGCTGCCCATCCTCTGGCCTGGTGATGAGCCAATCGGGGGTCTGGAAGTGGTACTGAAGGATGCTTCGAACGAGCTCTTCCCTGTCGTGCATAACGATGTGCCTCTTATTCAGCGCTGCGGGCTATTGTGCTAAACCTATCCATAAGATACACTACGAATACAACCACAGCGATGCACAATCGCAGGCCATGAAGGAGCAAGGGCGATGAGCGATGCAAGCGATGCAGCAGCAGGTCAAGCGGCGGAACACGCGATTGAGGTCTTCTATTCCTATGCCCAGGAAGACGAAGCGTTCTGTATCGAACTTGAAAAGCACCTGGCTCTTTTGAAGAAACAGGGCTTCATCCGCGGCTGGCAGCGCCGCTCGCTTTCCGCCGGCAGCGAATCCAGGAAGGAAATCGATGCCCATTTCGCTGCCGCCCAGATCATCCTCCTGCTCGTCAGCGCCGACTACATGAACTCCGCATACTATGACATGGAAATGGAATGCGCGATGCAGCGTCATAGAGCAGGAGAGGCGCGCGTGATCCCCATCATCCTGCGCCCGGTAGACTGGGAGCAGGCCCCGTTTGCCGGGCTCAACGCGCTTCCGAGTGGTGGCAAGGCGGTAACGACCTGGGCAGCATCTCCACCGTATGATGCCGCTTTTCTCGATATCGCGAAGAGCCTGCGCAGCGTCCTCGAAGAGAAGTATTCTCGCGCTGCCTCTTCCTCGTCCTCCTCTCCGGCTAAAACGGCGATACCTGGGATGGCCATAGCGAACCTCCCTTACCGCCGCAACCCCTTCTTCACCGGGCGCGAAGACCTGCTGCGCCAACTGCGCGACAACCTCACCCGCAATAAAGCCGCCGCTCTCACGCAGCCGCGACAGCCTCAATCACAACAATCATCACAGCAAGCGCAAGCGATTAGTGGTCTCGGCGGCATCGGCAAAACCCAGACCGCCATCGAATACGCCTATCGCCACCATGACAACTATCGCTACATCCTGTGGATCAACGCCGCCACGCTGGATACCCTCATCAGCAGCTTCATCGAACTGGCCGGCCTGCTGAAGCTGCCCGAACGCGATGAAAAAGATCAGCGTATCGTTGTGGCCGCCGTCCGGAACTGGTTCGCCACCCACGACGGCTGGCTCGCCATCTTCGACAACGCCGATGACCTCGCCCTGGTCGAAGACTACCTGCCCCCAGGTGGCAAGGGACACTTGCTGATCACCACGCGTGCTCAGGCTCCCGGCGACCTCGCAAACGGCCTCGAAGTCGAGAAGATGGACGCGCAGGAGGGCATGCTGCTGCTGCTGCGCCGCGCGAGGGTGCTTGCTCCCGATGCCCCGCTCGAGCAGGCCTCGCCCGCCGACCGCGAAGCCGCCGAAGCCGTCATGCGCGAACTGGACGGCCTCCCGCTCGCGCTCGACCAGGCCGGAGCCTACATCGAAGAGACGCAATGCAGCGTCGCCTCCTACCTGGAACAATACCGCAAGCGCCAGACCCACTTCTTGCAGAGGCGCGGCGGCATAGGCAAGCAGCGCCACGAACCCGTCGCCAGGACCTGGGATATGTCCTTCCAGAAAGTCGAAGAGCTCGACCCTATCGCCGCCGAGTTGCTGCGCTTCTGTGCTTTCCTCGCGCCTGATGCCATTCCTGAACAATTGATTAGTGGATGGTGCGCCCCGACTAGGAGAGAGTTTTAGCTCCAATTGCCGATGACTCCTCGCTGCTGGATGAAGCAATTGCCACGCTGCTGCGCTACTCGTTGGTGAAGCGCAAGCGGGAAGAGGGAACCCTATCGGTGCATCGGCTGGTGCAGACCATCCTGAAGACGAGCATGGATGAGGCAGCGCAGCGGGAGTGGGCTGAACGGACGGTGCAAGCGGTGAATAAGGCCTTCCCGGATGTGGGGGATTACCGCAACTGGCCGCTTATCCGGCTGTTTTTGCCGCATGCGCAGACCTGTGCAGAGATGATCGATAGATGGGAGTTGGTGTTCAATGAGGCGGGGAGATTATGCAATGAGGTTGGGGTTTATTTAGATGACCATGCTCGATATGTAGAGGCTGAGGAATTCAAGAAGCGCGCCGTCGGCAATCTATGAGAAGATGTTAGGGCCAGAGCATCCTGATTGGCAGCCTGCCTCAATAACCTGGCGCAGACCTATATGAAGCAAGGCCAGTATGAGCAAGCCGAGCCGTTGTATCAGCGTGCCATCGCCATCGGCGAGAAGACTTTAGGGCCAGAGCATCCAGCTTGGCAATCTGACTCAACAATCTGGCGAACCTCTATGCAAAGCAAGGCCAGTATGAGCAAGCGGAACCGTTGTATCAGCGAGCCATTGCCATCGGGGAGAAGACGTTAGGGCCGGAGCATCCCGAACTGGCAATCCGGCTCAACAACCTGGCGAACCTCTACATAAATCAAGGCCAAGTATGAGCAAGCCGAGCCATTGTACCAGCGGGCTATTGCTATAGGAGAGAAGGCGTTAGGGCCAGAGCATCCGAACTTGGCAGTCTGGCTCCACAACCTGGCGATGCTTTACAGGGATCAAGGGAAATATGAGCAAGCCGAACCGTTGTATCAGCGAGCCTCGCAATTTATCGAGAATGTATTTGGGCCAGAGCATCCAAATACGATCACCGTTCGAGAGAATTATGCGGATTTTCTGAGGAAGCGAGACGAGGGGAGATAGACGATGCAGTCCACCCCGGCCCCACCCCCGGATGCCCACCAGGGGCATCCGGGGGTGGGGCGGCCGAGACCCGTTCGGAATTTTTGCATTTCGGGTGAGACGATGCAACCTCTGGTGATTACGCATAAGTCCACCCCACCCCCGGATGCCCACCAGGGCATCCCTACATGTGTGGTATCCCCGCCCGGTGGGGTGGTGGGACGGGCGTTTTGATATGTAGCATCCGGGGGTGGGGCCCGGGCGGCCATTCGTCCAGTAGACGTGATTTCCGTAGCCTTGCCGACTTATGCGTAATCACCAGGCAGCCCTCGCTGGACTGACCGCCGACAGAAGAGGTATCATATCATGCAGAGGCGCAGTTCAGTGCGCCTTGTTTATAGTGTGTAGATGAAAGGCCTTTCTTATATTCATGGATTCTTCGGTTGTCTGGAAACGTCCTGGGCTGCATTTTCCTCCGCGCTTCGATACGATTTTTTTTGATATTGATGGGGTGCTTATCAAGACGATTGATTCGTTTCATGCCACGGATATCGCGGTGGCGGAGTATGTGGCGGGGGTCATACATGGGCTGGATTGGGGGCAGCGTGAGGGGAGGCATTTGCTGACGCATGATGATGTTATCGCCTTCAAGCAGGCGGGGGGCTACAACAACGATTGGGATATGTGCTATTTGCTGGCGACGCTGTGCACGGCGCGGCTGCGCGAGTGGAAGGGGACGCCGCTGGCGGAACGCACCTTCGCGGAGTGGGCGGACCTGGCTTACCAGGCCACGCTCGAAGGGCATGGCGGCATGGAGTGGGTGCGCGCCACGATGCCTGCCTCGGCGCAGCTTGATTATGAGGTCATCGGCGAGATTTACCATGAATTTTACTGGGGCGCGGACGAGCTGCGCAAACGGCTTGGACGCGAGCCGCGCTACCTGCCGGACTTCTACGGCTTCGTGCATAACGAGGAGATGATGTTCCCGCCGGATCTCTTTCGCCGGCTGCGCGGGATGGGTATAGCGCATCTCGGCATGATTACGGGGCGAGTGGGGCCGGAGGTGGATATGGCGCTGGAGATGATCGAGAGGCACGCGGGCGAGCGCTGGTGGGACGTGGTCGTCTCGGCTGATACGGCGCCCAAGCCGGACCCGCGGGCGCTGCAAGAGGCCATCGCGGGCATCCCCGGCGGTATCGGCGGGGGTCTATATGTGGGCGATACGGGCGACGACCTGGACGTGGTGAAGCATTACCGGGCCGTCAGGCGTGAGGGCGACCCGCAGATTCTGGCGGCGATGCTGGTGTATGAGCGCGAGGTTGAGCTATACCGGCAGCGCGGCGCGGATTTTATTATCCGCGCCGTGTCGGATGTGGTGGAGTGTTTGCCAGACGCACTCAACTCTCCAAAATGCTGACGTAGTTGCTGGGCACCTGGCATCCACTGTACAGTAATGCGAGTAGTTGCTCCTGTTGAGTCACGTTCACAGTGCCGCTGGAGCAGCTCATAGCGAGCGTGCGCGCTCCCATTGGAAGGTCCTGGCGCAGCGCTTTGGGATGTCCGTTCACATCAAGCACCCCCATTGGTAAAAGTACATTGTTAAGGGGGAAATCTTTCCCGGTGAAATAGAAGAAAGCAATGCCGTACTGCAGGGTCGTCAAAACGTCGGTAATCAGCGTGATGACGTGGGAGATGGCCACCTGGGTGTTCCCGTTGAGACCGCATCCACCGATGCAAGCTGTTCCCTCCACAACCCAGAGGTGTTGTGCCAACTGGCCGTTCGTCAGACTTACCTGAAACTGTTGTGCCCAGTAGACAAAAAGCTGGTAGAGATTGTTGTCCGTACTCAGGGGATAGCCATTATGCCAGCTATCGATCAGGCCGATCTGCTGCGCTTGCCAGCTCCAATTTCCACCTGGATGGACGACCGTGTTCATCGCGCTCTGTACTGCATTCAGATAGGCTACCTGATTGGCGAGTGCCTGGTTGTCGGGTCCAACGACTTGCGGATCGAGCGAGCCAAGCAATACCGGGGCAGCAGGTCGTACCGCGTGCATGGTGCTTACGCACAGATCGTAGAAGCTGGCATACAGGTCCGGAGGAACATATCTCGTCCAGGGAGGATCGTTCTTTATTTGTTCATTGCCGCACTGTTCGGCATCAGGTCTGCCTTGCGCGGCATCGGTGAGATAGGCCGGATCAAGCAGGCCGGAAAGAGAGGGTTGGCAAAGCGTCAGGAGCACGCGGATGCCCTGGCTATGATAGGTCTTTATTGTGTTGCGCAGGGTCTGGCCAGACAGGTCACTGTTGCCGCAGGTTGTATAAGGCAGGCGCACCCAACCAATACCCGGGTAAGCGGTCTGCGCATCACTTTGTATGCCAAGTATGGAGGTGGTCGGCGTTGATGAACGTTCTGCCGCGTGCGCTAGCTGTGCTTGCAAAAGAATCAAGATGCTTATGACGAGCAGCACAGCAAATAAAAGACTTCTCTTCAGTAGCCCCATGATTCAATCTCTCCCTTTCATGACTCGGTAAGAACATCAGAAGCTGGTCGGGGATTCTCTCATCTTGCCACCCCACAATCTCTACAGTATGTCTAGATTTGCCGCGCCCGCGATCAACGTATTTCAACAGTTGTCGCGGACTATTCTCACTGGCACTCGCGTTCGTCTAGACCTGCAGACCCACAATCAATGTATAATGTCCAAAATCGAATCTGTCAAGCCATTGAGCCTCTAAATAGGGAGAATGAAAAAGCTGTAGGAAAACGATCGCCCAGCAAGAGTAGGGCCCGATTTATCGTGGCCACCGCCGATTTATCGGCCAGTCCGATGGATGATATGCTGTTCGCATTTCTTCGTTACTCTGCATATCGGCTAGCCTGTTGGTCGTCTGCGCTTCTCTGGCCGCTTCATCGGCTCCTTGCTTTTGCTGTTCTTGCTTGCTTACCACTTTTTCATACACCTATCCCTAAACATAAAGCCCAAACGTGTGAGGAAAACCAGAGCTTATTGAATAATCAGACATATTATTGTACAATGATACGTACAATAGTATGTACAAAAAGGAGGGAGCAATATGCGCGAGAACATCTACTCGATCTCAGAAATTCGCGAAGCGATCAGTCATTTACCTGAAGCATTTGAGGAAGATACTGATCTTGTAACCGTCACCCGGCATGGCAAGCCGGTAATGACTATTCTGCCGACCAGCACTTACGAGACGCTCAAGGAGTCCATAGATACGCTCAAGGAAGCCGTGGATTCGCTACTCGAGACATTGGAAGTAATGAGCGATGAAGAGTTAATGGCATCCTTTCGACAGGGGGTCAAAGAACTGGCCGAAGGCAAGGGCAGACCCTGGGAAGAGGTGAAGAGGGAGCTCGGGTTAGAATGAAGTGGCAGGTTATTGTTCTTCCTGTTGCGGAAAAGCACTTAGCAGAAATCAGTGATAGGCGAGTGAGAGAGGGCATTGCCAGACGTATAGATGGCCTTGAAAACGAACCTGGAAGCAAGGAAAGCCTATGAAGGACGAGCTTACAGGCTTTCGTAGCATCCGAGCCGTCGGTCAGAGATATCGCATTATTTATAAGGTTGATGGGGAAAAGGTAACGGTGCTGGTTGTCACAGTCGGAATACGCAAAGAAGGAGACAAGAAGGACGCATATGAACTAGCAAAGAGGCTCATGCGTCTAGGTCTGCTCAATTTAGAGTGAGATTGTAGAGAAGATCAGTTATTTGCGTTCCTGGGCCTCTTCAATCAGACCTACTAGAAATTGTAACTTTTGGAGGGTGTGTTCGGCGTTCCTTTTATTGCGCTCGTAGCCATCGGGGGCGAGCTGGTTGAACCAGGCGCGGATATCTTCTTCGGAGATGTCGAACCATTTGGCGTCGGCTTGCAGGCGCAGGTAGACGCGCATCTGGGGGTCTTGCTTCCTGCGCGCCAGGCCCTTCGCTTCGGCTCCCGTCTCCTGCTCGCCGGCGCTGTCGCGTTCGTCGGCTGCTATGGCTTCCGCGAGTTCCGTAGCGGGGTGCAGCTCGTTGTAGAGGGCCTGGAGGTCGGCGGTGCGATAGAATGAATCGCGTCCCACGCCTCGATGTGGCTTGATGCGGCCTTCGCGCACCCACTGCTCCAGCGTGAGGCGGTCGATGCCCAGCATGCGCGCGGCCTCGCCCGCGTCGACGAAGGCGAAACGGGCGCCGCCAGGGCCGGGTCTGTTCAGCATAGTTTCTCCTACTTCTCCTCGGGGCGCTGCTGTATCGTGATGCCCAGGCCGTCGGGATCGTGCAGCACGGCCAGGGTGTTGCCGGTGACCTGCTTCTGCGGCGGCAGCGAAAAGAAGGCATCGCGCGCTTTCAATTCCTCGTAAGCCGCCTGGATATCGTCCACGACGAAGCCGATGTGCGCCTGGCCCGCGGGCGGTCTCCCCTGGTGCGCCGGGAGTTTTTCCTCGCCCGTTCTGTGCAGCGCCAGGGTTGTGGTGCCGGTGATAAATTCAGTCCAGCCGGGTGAGGTAAATTTCAGGGGCAGGCCCAGTACATCGCGATAAAAGGCGACGGATCGCTGCATATCGCTGACGTAGACGATGATATAGTCAGGCTTCTCAAATTTGATCTGACATTAATTGTTTGTACTCCTTTTTTGTTGTCTCGTAAAACATCAACAATGTACTTCCATACTTCCGCTCATCGCTCAGGGCCAGGCGGGTGAGCGGGACGGCGGCCACGACCGGGCGCTCCTTCGGGTGGACCTGGATGATTACCAGGCCGCCGGGTGCGACCAGCGGGGAGGTGTCCAGCATGGCGAGGGCGCGCGCGGCCAGTTCGTGATACTGCGGCGGCGCTACGTAGATAATATCATACTGGCGCCCGGAGGGGCACCGCGTTGGCCTGTAAAAATTTGAAGGCGTCGGCGTGCAGCGTCTCGGCGCGGTCGCCAAGGCCGGTGATTTTCAGGTTTTCGCGCACCAGCTTCAGTACGGTGTAGCTCATCTCGATGAAGGTGGCGTGCGCGGCGCCACGGCTGAGGGCCTCGATGCCGACGCTGCCGGTTCCGGCGAAGAGGTCGAGGAAGCGCGCCTCCTCGACGCGCGTCGAGAGGATATCGAACAGGGCGGTCTTGACGCGGTCGATAATGGGGCGCGTCCCTGCCGTTTTGGGCGCTTTGAGCCGGCGTCCTTTGGCCTCACCTGTGACTACACGCATATGTGAGCTCTTCTCCCCCTTACTCGTTTAGCACGGCCAGCACTGCTCGCACCTCGTCCTCGAAATAGTCTTCCTTGGCCCAGGAGATCAGGGCTTCTACCTGGTCCTGCTTGAGCTTCTTGTCGGATACGGCGTTCCATAATCCTTCGATGAGTTGCAGGAATTGGTCGTCGCTGATCTGCGAGTCGAGCAGGTTGTGCAGGACGACCAGGCGGCCAGGGTTCGCGCCGATCGTGCCGCGCATATCGCGCAGTTCGTCGATCTTGATACGCGCCATCGCCTCCGACATGCTGCCCTCTTCTTTCGCGGCGCGTATCACCCTTCGCGTCCTCGCTTTCCAGGTCCTCCTGATCTTCATCCTCCTCGTCAAATTTATAGACGCGCGGCGATTCTCGCACTCTATCCTCGCGCAGAGGATAGACGGGGATATTCGGGGGGCCTTCCATCTGCGGCGATTGTGATGATTGAGACGACGAAGATGGCGCGCGTGAAGCTGGAATGGGCGGCGACGCGGGAGGGCGCTGCGTTGTTCCGGCCGGCTGCGCCTGGCTCGCTGCCTGTGGCGCGGCCGGTCTGGCCGGCTGGCCTGTTTCGCGCTGTGGAGCTGCGGGTGGAGGTGTGCGCGGTATCGACGGAGACGATGCGGGCGAAGGTATGGAAGGGCGCGCCGGGCCGGATGAGGCAGGCGCGCTGGATGGGCCGGCAGAAGTCGCCGAGCGGCCGGATAAGCCGGCGTTGCTCGTAGATGGTTGTTCCACGAGCGGTTCCAGTTGCCGCAGCAGGTCGCGATAATTCATATTATTGAGCGACTTCACCTGTAGCAGATCCATAGCCTGCTTGGCGGACAGTCCCCAGTTATCCCGGATGATCTGAATGAATTCGCTGAGCTTCATCGTGCCGCTGCCTGCGCTGGCGAGGCCGGGCGTCACGGGCAGTTCCCCCGGAATAGTTGGACGAGGCTGGGCCTGTGAAGCCTGCGTTGCTTGAGCCTCTGCCGGCGCGCCAGGCGAGGTCCCTGCTGCGCGCCTGTCATGCAATGAGATGGCCTGCGGGCCCTCCCCTAGACCGGTGCGTGAAGACGTCGATGCCGCGCCGGCTGCGGAGATGCCGTTGGAGCAGATGGCAGTGGTTGCAGCCGCTGAACCGGTCGAACTGCCTGTACAGGTTGCGACGCTTGAGGCGCTTGCTGGACGGAGGGCTGCGTTGCGCCGCTGCGCTGGACGCTTTCGCCCGGCCGCTGCCCGCGGGCGCGCGCCTCGACGCGCCGGTAGAGCTGCTCCATGTTGGCCTCAGCCTCTCGGATCAGTTGTTCACGTAGTTCCGCGCTCGCACCCACCGGCACCGGCACCTCCATCTCGATCGTGTGCGTGCGCCCACCCGTCGTAAATTGCGTACTGTAGCGCAGCCAGATGTACGGCGCATCGCCTTCGCCGCCAGCGCCTGCTGCGCCTCCCGAATCGCCCCCGTCGTACCTGCCTACCGGCCTTGCTCTATTCACATCCATAATATTGCTCCACTGCCTGCTGTAACAACTGTCCGTAGTATTATATCAAACGCGTGGGATTTTGTGGTGAGTGAGGAAACGCGAGATTTGTAAATCTTCTGTAAAGCTTCATGGTGGTGTTCCTCCCACTCTTGCTAAATTGGATGTTGTGGTGTATGGTACTAGTGAGCAAGGTAGCTTACGATACGTACATATACCGGAAGTAGCCTGAGAAAGAAGAGCTTATCCTGATGATAACGAGTCCCTCACCCACTCAACAGCCGCCGGAACAATCGGACGAGCAAAAGAAAATCGTTCGCAATACTTTGGCACGCAGAAGGGCAGGCCAGACCCCGGCCGCCCTGTTTGTCAAAGCCATTTTTCGCCCTATTTTCAAGGGAATATACTATTTCCTCACTTTTTTTCGCAGCCATAAGCTCATCTCCTTGCTCGCCATAGTGCTTATTCTGGGCAGCGCGACGGCGGTCAACTATTATGAAACAGGATATGGGCCGTTAGGCATTGGCTATGACCAGTTCAACTTTCAGGTGCATGGCGCGAACGTAGGAGGCGACCAGGTACGAGACTGGCTCTACGCGCTGCGCGAAGGCAACGCAACCACTATCTCTATCCTGGACCGCTATTTATCTCAACCCCCCGACCCCCAATCGCTTGTCACGACTTTTAGCCAGGCGAAAGCAAACCTGACCTGGAAAAGTATCAACGTGCTGGGCTATCGCGGGGAATCTGATACGACGGTCGACAGCTATGTTCAAGTGGACCTCTCAACAAGTGGGCCTGGTGGCAGCGTCAACGCTTACGCCTTTTTCCATTTTGTGACGGCGACATTGCAGAGCGGCCCCGGTATCATCGGCCTTAATGTTGAGCCTTTACGCTCATCTCAAACGTAGTGGTGCCACTCAGTAGATTGTAATTGCGACGGCAGGGAGTGTCCAGCGGGCATTCCTGAGTAGAAGGAACACGGTTATGGCAGAAAAAGCCGGCAAGTCGGAAGATCTGAACAAATCAATCGATCGAGGGCTGGATCAGTTCGGGCGCTTCGCCAAACTGCGCTGGTTCTGGTTAGTCCTTGTGAGCATTATTGTCTGGTATTTTATCTTCTTCATCGTTCCGCAGTTGTCCGCGCCATCGCCGGGGACGGTATTGCTGTATGTCTTCCAGATCGTGTTCGCGGTGCTCTTTGGCATTATGCAGTTCGTGGCCATCTTCTGGTTCCTGGGTCGTCCGCGGCTCTACTGGGTAATGCCGGGAGAGACGGGTGTCAGCTTTGATGACTATAAAGGAAACCCGGAGGTCCTGGAATTGGCGCGCCGCATCGTGATTCTCCTGCAAGGCATTAAAGAGTTCCAGGAAATGGGCGGTCAACCGGTGCGCGGTCTGCTGCTCTCCGGCCCTCCTGGCGTTGGCAAAAGCTATCTCGCCCAGTGTATGAGTACCGAGGCGCAGGTACCTTTTGCTTATGCCAGCGCCGCCAGTTTCCGTGCCATGTTTATCGGCATGGATATCCTGATGATTCGCCGTTTGTACACGAAGGCGCGCCGCATGGCCCGTGAGTATGGCGGCTGCGTGGTCTTCATGGATGAAATCGATGCCATCGGCGCTTCGCGCTCCGCGCGCGGCGGTGGCACAATGGGGCTCGGCGGCGGTATCTTCGGCGGTATGATGGGTACCGGTGGCCTGAACCAGTTGCTCATGGAGATGGACCCTCCCAACATCGAAACCGGCTGGTTCAAGAAAATCCTGCGTGTGGTTGGACTGCATCATAGTCGCGTTCAAGCCGAGCCGGTACTGACGGTAGGCGCGACGAACCTTCCAGATATGCTCGACCCGGCGCTGCTGCGCCCAGGGCGTTTCGACCGCAGGATTCACGTGGCAGCCCCGACCGACCGGTATCGTGGAGAAGTCATCACCTACTACCTGAATAAGATCAAACACGTTCCGGATATCTCCGTCCCGACGCTGGTAGCGCGCATGGTGGAATATACTCCTGTGGCTATTAAACACGTCATCAACGAGGCCGTCATTATCGCGCACTTCGATGGGCGTGATGTAGTGACCTACCAGGACCTGATAGAAGCGCAGGACGTTCACGAGTTCGGTCTGCGCCAGGAAAGCGATTTGACGCCCCTGGAGCGCCGGCGTCTCGCCTATCATGAAGCCGGCCATGCCGTAGCCGCTTACTACTTGCTCGAGCGTGAGTTCCCGGCCTATGTAACGCTACATCGCCGCGGCGATGTGGAAGGCGCGGAAGCCTTTGCCGCGTGGCGGCCAAAGGAAACGATCAAAACCCGCTCGAAGGAAGAGATTCTCGCCCGTATGCAAATAGCCCTGGCCTCGCGTGCCGCCGAAGAGCTATTCCTCGATACCAACCTGAACGGCGTCACCGGCGACTTTGCCGGCGCGACGGCCACCGCCCTGAGATATGTCGGCATGTATGGCATGGATGGGACGATCTCGTCAGTCCTCGGCTACGCGAGTTTCACCGGTAGTGCGAGTCCAGGCGGGGTGAAGGACATGTCTGAGCGCGTCGAAGCAGTCCTCCAGTCCCAGCTCAAGGCCGTCAAGCGCCTGCTGCGAGACCACCGCGAGGCACTGATCGCCGTCGCGGAAGCCCTGGTCGAACGCGACGAGCTGATCGCCGAAGAAATCAAAAGCATCATCGACGAGGCCGATGCCCACCGCGTCACCCGCATGGTCATGTCCGAGTTTGAAGAGGTGCTGGGCACCTCTAATGGCAACGGCCACAAGAATGGCAAAAACGGGAAAGATGGTCACTCGCTCATTGGCGTCGGCAGCAACGGCGGCCAGGAGAGCGATGCGCCTAAGGTGGTCGAATCAACCCTGATTCCACCCGACGGCCCGACTGCCCTGGGGAATATCATGAGCAGCAGCGCTACGTACTCCAACGACGACGACCCGATGTTGTTTATGGGTGGGTGAGTCAGTTGCCAGGGCAACCGCAAGGAATCGCCCCTACAATAACCATGAAGGCATGGCGAGAAGAAGGGCGCACCCTTGCGGTCGCCCTTCTTCTCGCCGCCCTTTGGAGAATAGCATGTCAACCAGTACGTCGTTAGATGAGGTTGCTTCCAGCAAAACAGAACGAAACCGGCACATAAACTGGCTTACGACTGTCTTCTGGCTCGGTGTCCTCGCCCTGCTGGTTATCGCTGTGGTAATGCGCCTGTATGGGCTTGGGCTGCCGTTCGACCGGGATGGGTACGACGAGGGCGTCTACTGGCAATCGCTGCTCGCCATGAGTGCCGGGCACGCGCTCTACAGCGATATTTTTTATTCGCAGCCGCCTTTCTTCCTGCTTTCGACCTTTCCCACCTTCGCGCTGTTCGGTGGGACGCTCTGGTCCGCGCGGCTTGGTATAGCGCTCGTATCGCTGTTTGGCCTGCTGGGAGCCTTCCTGCTCGGCAAGGCCTTGAGCGGGCGCGTTGGCGCATTAGCGGCAATGGCGCTGGTGATCGTCAATCCGCTTTACCTGGCGCAATCGCAGACTATCCAGGCCGAGGTGTCGTCCGCCGCCTTCGAACTGCTGGCGATCGGGCTGGCTTTGTACTGGTGGAAATATCCCACGGGAAGGCGGGGCATCGTCCTGGCTATTCTCACAGGAGTGACGGTCGCTTTGAGCATCCTGTGCAAACTGCTGGGCGTGTCGCTGCTCGTGCCGGTCGGTCTGTTGATGGCGGCTCGCTTATGGATAGGCGTACCATCCGGTGACCGGAACATCCAAAAAGGGCGACTATATGCCGCGGCGCTGGCCGGTATCGCGGCGTTCATCATAACCACGGCGGTGTTGTTGCTGCCGTTCGCGGGCGATTTCCAGGCGTTTGTGTCGAGCGTGATTACCTTCCATACAGGCGCGTCCGCGCAGTTCATCCAATCGGCTAATAGCTCGCTCATCACATCGGCGCTGGAATCGCTGCTCACGCTGGCAGCGCTCTATGGCAGCTTAGCGGCGCTCCTGCGGCAGGACTGGCGCGTGCTGCCCCTGCTGGCCTGGTTCCTGGCATCGGCCTTCCTGCTGCTGCGGCAGGTGCCGCTTTTCCCGCATCACCTGGTCTCGCTCGTTCCTCCCCTCGTCGCGCTCGCGGCAATGGGCGTCGCGCTGCCCTCCCCAGAAAAGCAGCCAGCCTCATCGAGCGCAGCCAGGCTCCAGATGACAGACGCTGCAAAGCATTCTGGCCGGAGTAGCCGTTGTGCTGGTGCTGCTGGCGGCGGTTTCCAGCCTGTCGCAGGATACTATGTATTATCGCATGGCCCAGGCGCGCGGCGTCGATGGACAGGCGCAATTAGAGGCGCGCGTCGCCGCCGATCTGCGCTCTGCCATCTCGCCGGGCCAGCAGGTCGTCACCGACGGCCAGTTCGTCGCGGCCCTGGCCGGTCGCGACACGCCCCCTGCTCTCGTCGATACCTCGATGGTGCGCATCAATTCCGGCTATCTCACCCTGACCCGCCTCGAGTCGATTGCCTCTCAACCCCAGGTACATAGCGTGCTCTTCTTCACGGGTCGTTTTCACCTGCCCGCCGTTGGCGCCTTTCACGCCTGGGTCACGCAGCATTTCCACCTGCTGCACAATTACGGCGGCGGTAAAGAATTGTGGGTGAGATAAGGTTTACACCCGGCTGCGCATTCCGACAAAGAGGTTATAAAGCAGTACAATAACTGCTATAATGAGTAGGATATGTATGAAGCCGCCTCCGATGTGGACTACCAACCAGCCGAGCAACCACAAGATGACGAGAATGACAACAACTGCCCAAAGAAGACTCGTTAACATCGCACATGTTCCTTTCCGGATAGAATAATAACACGCGGGAAAATATTCCCTTGGAGGAAGAGAGAGTTCATCCTCTATTAGCCTCACGAGTTAGAAGCTCAACGGGTTTCATGTTTGCCGCGATATTATTGCTTGTGCCCCGTTCGGCAAATACGGTGTAGATGAGCCCAGGCCGATAATGGAGTGGAGCGAAAAGATGCCGAGCCGCTCAAGAAGGGGCTCGAGAGAGGTAAGAAGACCTAGTAGGAGGTAGTGAAATGCAGAAGAAGAAGACTTTCAGCATGATGGAGATTGAGCGGCTAGCCAAAGAAACAAATCGCCTCGACCCCCTCTAGAAAAGCCACTGGATACCCACCGCTAAAAGTATCCCCCTTTTTTACAGCGCGGTTGACAGCAAAAGCCAAACGCATTTAGCAATTGCTGACAGGTAGCAAAAGATGTGCTATACTTGGCGGCAACTTGAGATATTCGATGCAACGAGGCACACTGAATACCTAACCAACGCTCACAATAGAAATGTAATGAGGGTAAGGAAATACTCCTTGCTCTCTGTTCGTGAGGTAAGAATTATGTCTACCCAAAGTACCCCTAATGGCCCTCATCTCAACGCTGCCCTACTCTGTGAGAAAGTTCTACAGGAGAAGGATGGAATAATAAGCGTCATAAGGATGATAGACCGTATAACACTGACAGTCAATGCCTCTCTCTCACCAGAAACTTTACCACCTCTGCCTATTAATCTATTTGCACTGATCTCTTTCAAATCTGGCAGCGCCAGAGGAAGGCATACAGTGAAATGGGTTACGGAAACCCCTTCGGGCATCAGGTTACCTGAGCAACTTCTGCCAGTCCTATTTGAAGGAGACAATGACCGAGGAGTTAACTTGATTCTAAACGTAAATATGATAGTTGACCAAGAGGGTGTCTACTGGTTCGAGGTACACTTGGAAGATCAATTCCTCACACGGGTACCGTTGAGGATTTTATATCAACGGATTGGCCAGAGTATATAGTCGTAGCTGGCACTTGAGAACTGATACTCGACGTTCCAAATTGGACTGCTATTCGGTTAGGAGAACTATCTATATCATATCTCTCGATGAACGGACGTAGCAAATCCTGTAACTCACTTTCCGTCCAGTCTCCATTAGAGAACTCGGCCAAGCGGAGCTTAATCCCATAAACTAGGTTCGTCAGGGCTAGGTCACCACGTTGATCCACATCCCATGTTTCTGGGAAGAACCAGTCCTCGAACTCGTGAAGGGTAATTTCCTTGGCCAGATACGCGGCTAACCGATCACGAATTTTGAAATCAAGGGAATAGGACATGTCTAAACCTCCCATGAAGCGTGTTTCCGAAACGGAACTGCGTAAGATGTTTAATGATGGTAAGTACTGGGAACAAGTCCGGGATGGAAAACTTCGATCTAAATTAGTGGCCAACAATCATCCCAGTTCGCCTCGGGCTAAAGAGCCATTCTGTACCCGAAGTCAGTACTTAATATATATCGATAACAAAAGACGAAAAGTAGCGGGAGTCCATCAATACCTACGCCCCAACGGAAAAATTGGAGCATCAGGTCGTCCTGACCCTAAAGAATTGTTCGTTAACGGAATATTGTACATACTTGATAAATGAACTTCAAACCTTCCTAATTTTCTCTAATTTTATAATAGCATATAAAGCACCGAGATGCTACTTGTCAATTTGAACATTTGAACGGTTTGTTTAAAGAAACAATTCCCCTTAATGCCCTCTAGAAGAGCCACTAGAGACCCATCATATTAAGTAACAGCCCCTTTGATACGATTCGATTTTCTCTATCGCATGAGAGATGGAACCTCTTATTGTGCTTGACGTAAGGCGGCCACTACAGGCATATTATTAATGAGCCCTACAAGGCTTAACACCGGAACAAGGCTCAACTCGGCTTGATGTGTTGACCGCGCATCAGGCCGACATCCACTTAACGTGCTACGAAATCGTATTAAAAGTAATCACAATACCGTTCAGCAACGCTTCTCGTGGTATAATTACTTGAAGTGAATCCACAAACCCGCGTATCAGGCCGTCTCAAATCGCAAATAGCTCTCTTTGATTGACGGCAAACCTGGTAGCAAAGGCGGCGGAAAACAACGGACAAAACGGCGAGAGGCGAAAAGACGCCGCGCCGCTCAAGAACCTGTTTGACAGAGATACAAAGATCTATTAGGAGGTAGTATATGCAAAAGAAGAAAACCTTCAGCACAATGGAGATCGTGCTGTTGATCACGACGGTCGGCTCGCTTATCCTGGGCTTCATCCAGGCATGGCAGCAAGAGCACAATAAATAAACAGACGCCCCAAACCCCGATGACACCCGCGAGGGACGCCCCCACATTTCGGATGATGCACATGATGAAATGTAGTGGCACCCCTCGCGGGTGCCAGGCGCTTGCGCCGGCAATAAATGCCACACCCCGCCTCCCTTTTGTGCCGTGGAACCTTGGTCGGAGAGATTTTCTCCCTGCAACTGGCATCGGATAGGAAGAGAGTACCAGCCTGACTCATACGTTATGATCGAATCTGGTATGTTAAAGGGTGGAGAGTGAAGTTTTCCCGATGCGGCTCGTTATTACGTAATAGAGTTTAACATCCCATATCAGGCTGTATAAGATCGTTCAATATTGTGTGGTGGAGAGTGGGTAAATGTTTGAGGAGGAGCGGAGGTAGAAGTGTGACAATCATGGGTAGCCTTACGAAAGATAGACGTTATTTAATGCAAGCGATCAGGAAGCAGGGATTGTGAAAAACCAATTTATTAAGATACATGATTTTCGGGGGAAGGATCATGTGCCAGGCCATATTGCTGCTATGAGCGGCTGGTTGCCCGCGCCTGCTAACTCTGACGGCGGAAACGGCAGCAGCAACGAAGGCCACTATTCGACCTTGATCGTGGATCAGGATACAGTAGAGCAGCGCGCGGTGTACCAACCTCAGTTTGCTCAGCAATACCAAAGGCGGTTTCAGGGATCAAATGTGGGAAATGGAGCAGGAATTCATCCCGCCGGCCTTTCGATGCAGGCCTTGATGCAAGGCCCGGTCTCGCCAAACGAGTCTGGCCTGACACATCAGTCTCTACTCTACGCGAATGGGCCGAAGTTGCAGTCCATACAGCCATTCACACCAGCTTCGGTTTACGCAGCCTGCTTCTTCGCGCCGCAATCGCAGCCCTTACCCTCACCGGCGCGTGTTGCCAATGCGCCCCTGATGCCCATGCCCGCGATTCCCGCCGCTCAAGGGTACCAGCAATACCAGCGCCCTCAGCAAGTTATGGATGGTCCGCATGGCCCGCAGCGTTACGCGCCTTATATGCCACCGCCGATGTCACCGATGTCCCCCATGGCGCCCGGCGGGAGGCGCGGAAAGAATCGCCACTTCCCCATCTGGGCGCGCGTCATTGTTGGTGTGCTGCTATTTCTGACACTGATAGGCGGCGGCGGCTATGCCTATTATCTTATCAACTTCTCCAAACCGATCAACGATATCACCAACCAGGCGGCGCCCTATTTGAAGGGGGATGATAATCCCAACCAGAACCTGAACGGCGGTATCCTGAGCGGCCAGCGCATCAATATTCTCCTGCTGGGCAGCGATACCGATCAGAAGTTCGGAACGACCTCGGGTGGTTCGACCGTCTATCTTGCGCAGACCGATATTGTCGTATCGATTGATCCCGCTACCAAAGAGGTGGCGATGCTATCGATCCCGCGCGACTTTTATATCAATATTCCCGGCTATGGCATGGGTAAACTGGACGAAGCCTTCGCGCATGGCTATAGCCTCGGGCCAGGCGGCTTCCCCGGCGCGGTCGCGCTCAGCCGCCTGACGATCTTCCAGGACTTCGGCATTCCCATCAACTACTACGCCTGGGTCGGCCTTGATGGGTTCATCAAGGTCATCGATACTGTTGGTGGCGTGGATGTCGATGTGCTCCACCCCATTACCGATGATACCTACCCGGATGATGTAGGCAACAAAACCAGCGATATTTATGCATATAAGCGCCTGTACATCGCGCCTGGGCCGCAGCATCTTTCAGGGGGAGAGGCGCTTGAATATGTGCGCTCGCGCCATGCCGATCTTGTAGGAGACTTTGGCCGCTCGGCCCGCCAGCAGCAGGTACTGAGCGCGCTGAAGACGAAGCTAGCTAATCCTGACATCATCGGCAAGCTCTCCCAAATTGCCAATGACCTTGACGGCTATGTTAAAACAGATATGCAGTTGCCTGATATTCTGAAGCTGATGAATTTCGCACGCGGGCTCGATCCGAATAAAGTCCAGCGCGTCGTTCTGGACCCGCCGTATTCGGCAGTTACCACGCTGCCGAGTGGGGAGTCGATCGTCGAGCCGAACTGCAGCGCTATTGTTCCGGAGATTGCCCAGGTCTTCCAGTTAGGAAACCAGGCCCGTTGTAATATTACCGCCAGCAGCAATAATTCGCTGCTCGCATCGTCGTCTCCGGGCGTAGCGAATATGAAGGCCAGCGCGGATATCCAGCAAAGCGCCGCGCCGGGCGTCCAGCTTGCCGATGCCGGCTCGTTGAGTTTGTTTGCCGGAAGCCAGGGCGATAATATGCTCGGGTTCCATAGCATACTCGATCTGCTATTCGCGGTCGTTTTTGAGTCGCCCCAGGCGATGCAGGTTTGACACAGAGCGCTAGTCTTATTCTGACCGCAGTGGACTCATCCGGTCGGAGCAGTAGGACCAATCACGATGATAAGCAAAAGAAACAATATATTCCGATTAAGATGGCGCCTGCGAGGGGTGCTACTACAGGTACTCCATGCTTGCGGGGGAAATTGCTGTAGGGGCGGGAGTGGAGAGGAGTGGTGCGGGGACCCTTGGGTCGCCCCGTCACCCCAAAATATGCTGACCCCACTACATTTTCAGAGTGCGGGATATCGCAGGTCTCATTGGTGGCGTTACCTTGTTCTGTGTTCATGCTTGCGCTGAGCTTGCAGGGATGCCTGGGTATTGGTGATAGCAGCACTCCTCCAAATAGCACGTCGATTACGCAAAATTCCAGTGGGAAACAGGTCAGCGTGACGCAAAACCTGTTCAAGGGCAAAATTTACCTGACCATCGATCACAACCTGTGGGTCATTAACGGAGACAGCAAAGCGACCGAGCTACTCAAGAACGGCAATATCTACGACCCTGCGCTCTCGCCTGATGGCAAGTGGATCGCGTATGTGGCGATGTACAAGGACTATTCTGACCTGATGGTGATACCGTCCAATGGCGGGCCGCAGCGCAAACTTCTGGACGGCAACGGGCATTTTTATATCGACAGCGGCTTTCCAAAGAATACGTATTTCTGGTTTGTACAGCCATCCTGGTCGCCCGATGGTTCGCATATACTCTTCTTGAGCGATCTGCAAAAAAACTTCGTCTGGGCTAATTTGAACGGGCTTTTCAGCAATGGGTACTTCCTGGATCTGCAGGTATTTTCGATCCCGTTCAATAACCCTGCCGCGACTCCACAGGCGCTGGCCTATGCCAGCTTTGGCGATGGCGGAGACCGGGACGCCGCTTTTCAACCGGGGCATACCGGCAGCAGCCAGATCGTCTATACCCATTACGCCTACGACACCAAAACCGGAACGCAACAGGTTATCCAGATTTTCATGGCGGACGCCAACGCTATAGCCGATCATCCCGGTACCTATACGCCGATCTTTGATTCGGGCATTCCCGTGACGCCGCCGGATACGCAGAATATCCAGCCCGCTTTCTCGCCCGATGGCAACTTCATCGCCTATGTCAGGCGCGAATCTGCCTCTTCGATGGGCTTATATATCATGTCAACGCCGGAGGGCGTGACGGCTAACCCGAACGACCAGAACAGCGAGAATAAAGCGCTGGTGCCCTACAAGTCTTCCTCGCACCTGCTGAGCAGCCAGTATGTCAGCCAGCCCGTCTGGTCGCCCGACGGAAAGCAGATTGCCTTCCTGGAGTATGCCAACAGCGAATTTGATCTCTGGCTTGTCAATCTCAGCTACAATGCGAAAACAGGCCAATATAAAATCCAGGGCAGCCCTACGCAGCTCACCACAGGCGGCGTCGATGGAGTTTCGCGACCGGTGTGGATGGCATAAAATTTGCCAGGGCGACCCTCGACGGTTGCCTCGGCGGGTATTGTAGGGGCGACCCTCGCGGTCGCCCTGGTTTCTCGCGGTCGCCCTGATTTCGTAGACGTATCAACTCGTACATGATATACTATGCGGGCGCTCTTAATGGCGGATGGATGCATCGCGTCCCTACGCGATATCCCAGGCTTTCGAGGTAGGACATTGACACAATTTGAAGGCACATTGATTGGCGGAAGGTATGAAGTTCGCGAGCATATCGCTACGGGCGGTATGGCGAGTGTATTCAAGACCTGGGATCACCGCGTAGAACGTCTGGTTGCCATCAAGGTGCTGCGTTCTCTGGATAAGAACGATCTCAAGGCGGTTGAGCGCTTTCGCCGTGAGGCGCGCGCCGCCGCGGCCCTGGCGCATCCCAACGCCGTTACTATCTACGACTTTATCGAAGAGTTCGGGCAATACTTCCTCGTGATGGAGTATATTCATGGCCCAACGCTCAAGCAGTTAATTGCGCAGCGACGCCACCTGCACGCTTATGAAACGCTGGAGATCGCTGCCCAGGTATGCGCCGTGCTTCAGGTGGCGCACGCGCGCGGCTTCATTCATCGCGACATCAAGCCGCAGAATATCATGCTGGCATCCAGCGGCGCGACCAGCCCGTTGATCGCCAGCACGATCGCTCCATCGACCAGCCTGCTCGTCAAGCTGACCGATTTCGGTATCGTGCGCGTCGCGGAAGACGCTGGCCTGACGAACAGCGGTATTGTGCTCGGCACCGCCGACTATCTCTCGCCTGAACAGGCGCGGGGTGAGAAGCTTGGCCCATCCTCCGATCTCTATTCACTGGGTGTGGTGATGTACGAGATGCTCGCGGGTAGACCGCCCTTTGTCGGCCCGACCGCCGTTTCTATCGCTATGCAGCATGCATCGACAAACCCGCCTCCGCTGCGCCAGTTCAATGCCAATATTCCTCCGACGCTGGAGCAAATCGTCAACAAGGCGTTAGAGAAAGAGCCGGAGGAACGCTTCCTTTCCGCGGCAGAGATGCAGTATGCGCTGCGCCAGTGCGCGCGAGAACTGCGCGGGCAGGCCAACTATGCCACGACGCCGATACCCAACCCGGCCCCCGGCGCGGGTGGATACGCGCCAAATCAGCCACCGATCTATCGACCGTAGGAGCCGATCTATCGACCGTAGGGGCCGATTTATCGCGCCCATCGCCGATTTATCGGCCAATGTTTGCTTATGTACGATTAGCTATCAGGAAGTAGCACATGGAACATACGCATATCAGCACACCTCATGCGCCCGCCGCCATCGGGCCGTATAGCCAGGCCATTCGCTGCGGCCAGCTTCTCTATGCTTCCGGCCAGATTGCGCTCGACCCCGCCAGCGGTGAACTGGTCGGGGCCGACGTCGAAGCGCAGACGCACCGCGTTTTTCAGAATATCCAGGCAGTGCTGGCCAGCGCTAATAGCTCGCTGGCGCATGTCGTGAAAACGACTGTCTTTCTCACTCGCATGAGCGATTTTCAGGCAATGAACGCCGTGTACGCCAGCTATTTCGCCTCGACCGGAGCACCGGCTCCCGCCCGCTCTACCGTCGCTGTTGCCGAATTGCCGCGCAATGCCCTGGTCGAGATCGAATGTATAGCCTATGTAGAAGGATAGGGGAAGAAGATGGCCAATAATAGCATTATCTGGCAAGCCACGCTCGACCGTCTGGAAGATGCGCCGCAAATGGACGCCGTCTGCAAAGCCTGGCTGCAATCCGCCAACCTGGCGAGCGCGTCCAACTTCTGGGCCGACGATATCGACGCCGATGACCTGGTGGGGAAGGAAGAGCCGATCTACTTCACGCTGCAGGTGCCGAGCCCGCTGGCGCGCGATGTCATCAATACACGCTGGCGGCGTATGATCGAAGATATCCTGACGGATCTGACCGGCCAGCCGGTCACTATCGTCGTGAGCGATCACTACGAGGATGGCGCGTCGTATGGCATGCCGGACTCTTATGGTGGACGCTACGGCTCGTCCGGTACGATGGACGGCGGGGCCAGGGGCGGCTATTACGGGCGCGATAGCAGCGCGCACCTGCCGGCGCCGCGCTACGCGCAGGCGAACGACTACGCCTCCTATGACTCTCCCAGCCGCTCGCCGATGTCCCAGGAAATGTCCGACTCAGGGAATGGCAGCCACTATGGCTCCGACAATGTCGCTTCGTACTACGCGCAGGTCGACGAGTGGAACAACGAGCAGCGCGCCACTATCCTGATGCAAAACCGCCTGAACCCTCGCTACACCTTCGATGCCTTCATCGTGGGCAACAGCAATCGCCTGGCCCACGCCGCATCGCTGGCGGTGGCAGAGGCGCCCGGCGAGTCATACAATCCACTCTTCCTGTATGGCGGCGTGGGACTGGGCAAGACGCACCTGCTGCACGCCATCGGCCACCAGGGTATCCAGGCAGGGCTGGCGGTATTGTATGTATCATCCGAACAATTCACCAACGAAATTGTCAACGCCATTCGCTTTCGCGCCACGGAAGAGTTTCGCGCCAAATATCGCTCGGTCGATATCCTGCTGGTGGACGATATCCAGTTTATCGCCGGCAAAGAGTCAACCGAGGAAGAGTTCTTCCACACCTTCAACAGCCTGTACGAGATGAGCAAGCAGATCGTGATCTGCAGCGACCGCCCGCCCAAGGCCATCATTAGCCTGGAGGAACGCCTGCGCTCGCGCTTCGAGTGGGGCCTGATCGCCGATATCCAGGCGCCCGACCTGGAGACGCGCATGGCGATTTTGCGCGTCAAGGCTGACGCGCTGCATTATCCCATCCCCGATGACATCATCGCCTACATCGCCGGGCGCGTGCAGACCAACATCCGCGAACTCGAGGGCTACCTGAACCGCTTGATGGCTTTCCAGCACCTGCACCAGACCGAACTAACGCTGGAGGTCGCGCGCGCAGCCATGTCTTCGCTGGGCAACGACACCCGCGAGTCACGCCTGGACATCAAGCAGATCGCCCAGGTCGTCGCGGAATATTACCATATCTCGATGGATGATATGTGCGGCAAACAGCGCGACAAGCACATCGTCATGCCGCGCCAGGTGGCCATGTACCTGATGCGCCAGGAGACCCAGTCGTCCCTGCTCGAGATTGGCGCCATGTTTGGCGGGCGCGATCACAGCACCGTTTTGCATGCCTGCGAAAAGATCGACCGCGCCGTCAACCTCGATCCTGCGCTGCGCCGCGAAATCATTGCGATCCGCGAGCAGTTGCAACGAGAATAAAGGAGTGGCGAGAGGAAGGGCGCTTACCCAGGTAGGTTGCTTGTCGGAGGTTGGTTCATTGTAGAGGCAGGGGCGGCGGCGAGTGGTGTGGGGCCCCTTGCGGGTGCCTTCGTGCCTCTCCGCCTCGTTGGCCCTTTCTCGAGATAAAACTTCCTGTGTAAGCCGCAAGGGTGCGCCCCTACGATAACCAGGAAATCACCGGTCGCCTTTTATGGCCGAAGAAAGTCACTATGTTACCGTATACCACGTATCTTATCGATCTTGATGGGGTTATTTACCGGGGCAACGAGCTGCTGCCGGGCGCCCAGGAGTTCGTTGGGTGGCTCGAGTCGCAGCACAAAAAATACCTGTACCTCACCAATAACTCCTTTGCTACCGCGGCGCAGGTGCTGGCCAAACTCAAGCGACTCGGCATCGAAGCCAACGATGGGCATATGCTCACGGCGGGCCAGGCTGCCGTGCAATATATTGCGCGGAGGAGTCCTAAAGGTACCATCTACGTAGTTGGGGAAATGCCCCTCATCGAGCTTGTCGAATCCCAGGGAATGACGGTCGCGCCCGTGGACTCCTCCAGGGCTGATGCCGTGCTGGTGGGGCTCGACCGCGACTTCGATTATATGAAGCTCAACTGCGCCACGAATGCCGTGCGCGCCGGTGCGCTCTTCGTGGCCATCAACCGCGACCCCGTACTGCCCGTGAAGGGAGGCCTCATCCCGGGCTGCGGCGCGATGGTGGCGGCCATCGAAGCCGCCTGCGGCATCTCGCCCGAAGTGGTGGGGAAGCCGCAGCCAATGCTTCTACAGGAAGCCATGCGCCTGCTTGATAGCCAGCCTGGCGAAACGGTCATGATCGGCGACACCCTGAGCGTCGATATCCTGGCCGGGAAAAACGCGGGCACACATACCCTGCTCGTGCTGTCCGGCAGCTCCTCGCGCGCCGATCTCCCCTCCTCCCAGGTGCAGCCCGATCACATCTACGACGACATCGCCGCGCTAGTAAAGGATCTCAAGGGCGACCGCAATACATGACGAATTTGTGATAGTATACGTCTATTGTAGATAGAGGTATTATATCGATCTGCGCTACCGAAAGCACTTTGTCGCATGAGAGAGCAATATGGGCCGGTCATAAAAGAAGAGCGGCCTGAACGGTTTGGGAATTACGACATCATCCGTCCAATAGACACCGGCGGAATGGGCGAGGTTTACCTTGCGCAGCAGCGTTCCGCCTTTGGCCGGCTCGTCGCGCTCAAGATCATCCGTTCAGAATTGATGCACGATTTGACCGCGCGGGCGCGCTTCCTGCGCGAGGCCCAGGTGAGCTCGCATCTCAAGCACGAGCATATCCTGCCACTGTTCGAGTTTGGAGAGGACCAGGGCCGCCTCTTCCTCGTCACACCCTATATCGAGGGCGGCACGCTGGCCCGCCGCCTGAAAAGCGGAAGCCTGTCGCTGCCGGAGGTGCGCCAGTTGTTTGTGCCGCTGGTGCAGGCTGTTGCCTACATCCACAGGCGAGGCGTCATTCACCGCGATCTCAAGCCCACCAATATCCTGCTCGATGAACAGGATGGGCAGGTCTATGTCCGCCTGATCGACTTCGGCATCGCCACGGTGCAGGGCAATGAGGCCAGCCCGCCCCTGACGACGGCGGGCCACGAGGTCGGCACATTCGCCTACATGGCGCCCGAGCGCGCGAACGGTGTCGCGGCTCCCAGCAACGACATCTTTTCGCTGGGCGTCATCCTGCACCAGATGCTGACCGGCAACCTGCCCATGGGCGACGAGATCGACGACATGCCCGACCCCTTGAAGTACGTCGTTTCACGCTGTATCATGCTGCGCCCGGAGGATCGCTTTGCCACTGCCGATGAAGTGCTGAAGCAATTTGAGCGTGCGTACCAGATTATCATGTCGCCGACGCGGCCCGGCCTGACGCTGCTTTCTCAGCCGCTCAATACCACAGGTTTCTCCGCTTCGGGTCCGAACGCGAAATCCGCGCAGGGCTCATCCCAACTGGAAGAGGTCTCCCTGGAATCCTCCGCCCAGCTTCCCGCGGAATCGCCTGTTCCCCTTTCCCCTCTCTCCAACCGGCCTCGCCGCCGCAAGCAGTTGCGCCGGTTGCTCCATCCGTGTTTGGTCCCGCTGATTATGGCGCTCCGACTATGTCCTTGAGGCAGTCCATGCGCCCGACATCTCAATTTGCATCGCCACTATCGCCGCTGCCCTCGTCCTCGCTGCCGCCGGCAGGGCCAACGCCGCAGACGGCAGGCCCCGCGCAACCGGTTCGCCCTCAACGCAAGCATAGGAAAAGAACATTGTTGCCACTGCTATCCGCGTTCATGCTGGTATTGCTGCTGGCAATCGGCTATCTCGCGTACTACGGCATTCAGATAGCCACCGCCACGGCAGTCACGGTCAATTTTGGTCCGAAGGTGATGGCGCTGAAAGGGCAATACACGATTACCGCTACCCTTTCGGCTCAGAACGTTGATGTGGCCAACCAGGTCATTCCGGAACACGGCATTACGGCGAATCAAACAGCCTCTATGAGCGGGCAGGCAACGGGACAGGTGAATTGCGTCTTCATCTTCGGGTGCCAGACCGGGGTGAGCCAGGCGGATGTAGATCGACTGGCGAACCAGGAACGACCGGGCTTGCAGGAGAGCCTGGCGCAGAAACTACAGCAGCAGGTTGCCGGCGCTCACGGGACGAAGATCGGGGATATAAAGTTCACCGATGTCTCCATTACGTCCAATCCTGAGGTTGACCAGCCGTCAAAAACAGTCACGGTGGCACTGAACGAGCAGGCCAGCACGGTCTACTACGTAAGAGCGGATGCGCAGAGCGTGGCCCGGCAAATGCTGGCGGGCCAGGTGCAGCAGTTGGGAGCAAACTATATCCTTGTCAATGGGACGGAAGTAATCGGGCAGCCGGTGGTGCAGAGCATCGATGCCACAACGGGTAAGATTAAGCTCAGCATCGCCGCGGGGGGCGATGTCGTCTACCAGTTCCCGGCATCCCAGCTCAGGGCCATCCAGGATGCCCTGGTAGGCAAAACGGTGAGCGCGGCGCGCACCTTCCTGAAAGGCCAGGCGGGCATAGACCCGGCCACCATCAGCATCAATTTCACCAAAGGGCATAGCAATACACTGCCGGGCGACATCCAGAAGATCACGGTGGTACCCATCAACGCCAGCAGTTATCCCCCCGTCCACCTGGCGGCAGCCACGCCGCACGTCACTGCTACGCAGTCATCGTCAACGCCCTCAACGAGCGAGGGAACGCCGGCACTGACTCCGACGCCTGCTATCAGCGCTACGCCGACCTCCGGCGATAATAACTGACGCCATGCAAAAAGGGCGAGCCACACTTACACACCCCTGCAAATACCGGTCAGGTCTGCCTTTGCAGGGGCGAAGCATAGCTCGCCCTGAACGAGGTCTTTGTGGAAAATCACTTCTTCATATATTATATATCACGATGCAATAATTTGAAAGGTTTTTACCTCACAAATCCTTGATCTCCTGCCACAGAGCCTTCACCGTGCGCGTCGCCACCTCGTAGCCGAAGCCACGCCGCAGCAAGAACGAGCCGAGGCGCGTGCGGAACGTGGCGTAGTCTATATTGGGGAGACGGGCCAGCGAGATGGCCTTCTTGCGACCGGCCAGCAGGGCGCGCTGCTCGTCCTGCTCTTCGTCCACCAGTTCATCGACCACCTCGCGATCGACGCCCTTCAAACGTAGTTCGTTCTTGAGGGCACGCGAGCCGCGCGGGCTGAACTGCTCGCGATTCTCGATCCAGAAGCCCGCGAAGGCGCGATCATTCACGAAATCCAGCCGGTCCAGGCGTGCCAGGGCCGCCTCGATGATCTCCGGCGCCGTCTGCTTGCGCAGCAGGTAGCGCCGCACCTCCTCGCGGCTGCGCGGGCGGTACGAGAGAAAGTTGAAGGCGCGGTCAACCGCCTGCTGCTCGGCCTCTTCATTGCGAAGCTGTTCGAGCTGCTCTTGCGATATGTCCTCTTCAACGTGCAGACCCATCTGCAGGACGATAGCCGCGCTGGCGCCCAGCATGAAGCGGCCATCAACAAAGAGGTTGACGCGCTCAGGGTTATTCGCCTGTGGTTCAAGGGCAGTAATACGCATGAAGTTACTATAACACCCCCGGCAAGATAGTCTATAATAAGCTTATCTGATTAGCCTGTCTCAAATCGGAAAGGGTACTCTCAAGGAATAAACATGGCCTTTATGCAAACATTCGGTATGTCTATACTGATCGATCTCCTGGCGCTGGCGCTCATTTTCGTGGTGCTGCTGGATGTCTTCGAGGTGATGATCCTGCCGCGCAGGGTCACGCGGCCACTGCGCCTGTCCTCGATTAGTGGTCGCCTGACGTGGGCGCCCTGGATAGCCATCGGGCGACACATCAAGAACAGGAACCGCCGCGAAAATTTCCTGGGCGTCTACGGGCCAATCGGGCTGCTCTTCCTGCTCTTCATCTGGGCCGTGGGACTCATCGCCGGCTTCGCGCTGCTGCAATGGTCCTGCGGTTCTGCCTACAGTTCGTTGGTAAAGGCTCCTGGCTTTGCGACCGATCTATATGTCAGCGGCACGACCTTTTTCACGCTCGGCCTGGGCGACGTAGTGCCGCTCACTGGTATTGCGCGCTTCCTGACGGTAGTGGAAGCAGGTTTTGGTTTCGGCATCCTGGCGGTCGTGATCGGCTATCTCCCCGTGCTCTACCAGTCCTTTTCGAGGCGCGAGGTGAATATCTCGCTGCTCGACGCGCGCGCCGGTTCGCCGCCCAGCGCGGGAGAACTGCTGCGGCGCTATGGGCAGCATCAAAACGCGGATGCCTTGGGCCAGTTCCTCAATGAATGGGAGCGCTGGTCGGCTGAGCTGCTGGAAAGTCACCTCTCCTACCCTTCGCTGGCTTATTTCCGCTCGCAGCACGAAAACCAGTCATGGCTGGCCGCCATGACGATGATCCTGGATGCCTGTTCGCTCATTATGGCCGGCATCGATGGCATCCCTGAGAAAAGGGCGCGGCTCACCTTCGCCATGGCGCGCCACGCGGCCGTTGACCTGGCGCTGATCATTCGCGCCAGGCCACGCCAATGCCACAACGACCGCCTGCCCCCGCCTGTCCTGGCGAGGTTACGCGCGATCCTGGGCGATGCCGGGCTGGTGTGCAACGTCAGCCCGAAGGCCGATGCGAAGCTGTTAAAATATCGCGAGATGTACGAACCTTACGTGAACGCCCTCGCTGAACAACTCGTGATGGATTTGCCCCCATGGATACCCGGCGACGGGGCCCTGGATGATTGGATGACAAGCGCCGAGGAGTTATTGGGTTAACTGGGATGGCACCCTCGAAGTCTTACCCGGGTAGGTGGATTTGTCGGATGTCGTTTCATTGTAGAGGCAGGGGCGGCGGGGAGCGGTGCGGGGCCCCTTGCGGGTGCCTTCCGTTACTCCCCGCCGTGCTGGCCCTATCTCAAGAACAACCTCCCCTGTAAGCCCCTTGCGGGTGCCTTGCCTGCCTCCCCCTCACTGGCCTTTTCTCGAGAATAACCTCCCCATGTAAGCACCTGCGTGGGGAACCGCTACATTTCGGGTAGTAGTGAAGATGAGAAGAGTTGCGGTGTCTTACGAACGTTTGGTAGGAAGAGGAGGTCCAGTAATTCATTCAACCGTTGCGGTTGAACGAGGATTACTGTGAAGTCGCTAGGATGCGACCCCGGCTAAAGCTGGTTCGGGGAGCATTTCGATGAGCGGCACATGTTTGGTCTCGGTGATGTGGTTTTCGGCATCGACGAAGACAATGTGCGGCTCCAGTGCGCGAATCTCTTGCTCGCTATACTGGGCATAGCTGATGATGATAACGACATCGCCTTCAGCCGCCAGGCGAGCAGCAGCCCCATTCAGGCAGATCACCCCGGAGCCATGTGCCCCCGCGATGGTGTAGGTCTCCAGGCGCGCACCATTGTTGCAGTTGACGACCTGTACCTTTTCGTAAGGGTAGATATCGGCGGCTTCCATCAAGTCGGCGTCGATAGTGATGCTCCCCACGTAATTAAGGTTGGCCTGCGTCACAGTGGCGCGGTGAATCTTGCCTTTGCACATAGTGCGCTGCATAATCACTCTTCCTTTCAAACTGTTCAAGGTGCATGGGTGTACGGTTACATACGCCCTGAGAGGATGCCTGTAGCAAACCCCCTCTCTATATTATAACGGCCCACGTGGCATAATCGGAACACAGCACTGTCCTTTAGCTATAAGCCAGAGTAGGCGCCGATTTATCGCGCGCACCGCCGATTTATCGGCCAGTCCGCAACCGACCCAACCAGTACGGCGAAACTGATCTGTCACCCTGCGCAGCGAAGCGTCCGAGACTGTGTGAAAAGATCGGCCCGATAGGCATCACGAGGGGCCTGACAATAAGCCTATCATTTCCGTAGGGACGCGGGCCCCTTGTTAAACGGTCTCCCACTCCACCTTCACTCTGCCGCCCTCGGCCGCCTACGCGTCAAATCATGCGCTTCGGTCGGCTGGAAATGCCCTGGCTCCTAGGGTTTTAAGAAGCGATAGCACCCCCAGCGCATAGGCCTCTGCCGCACTCTGAGCATCGAAAATAGCATCGCCGATCAGCAGCCGGTAGTGGCACTTCCAGCGGCGCGCGGGCCACGGAGCGAGTTTGATGAGGGTGTAGGTTTCGACGCGGGCCTCCAGGGCCTCGCGTAGGGCGACTTCGCCGCTGGCGTTGATGCCGTGCTGAGCGAGTTGAACCTGGATAGCTGCTGGGATTGTCATGGTTATTGTTGCTGTTGCAGGGCGGAACGCATCTCGGCGCGAATCTCTTCGACGCTTAATGTGTCCCAGTCGGTGCGTGGGAGGTGGTGTGGGATGACTGCAAATGGGCCGCTCCAGCGCCTGGCGTGTTCTTCAAGCCAGTCGAGGGTAGCGAATGCTTGCTGGCGAGACTCTTCTACGATCGGATAGCGCTGGGCAGCGCGGTCGAAAACTTCCTGATCTTTGGTGAAGACGCTGCCGTCCTGGCGAATAACGACATCGATATACAGGTCGGTGTAGATCAGTTCGCGCGATGCGCTGGTGTAGTCGGGCGTGGGCAGGATAATATCGCAATAGCCATCGGAGAACGACCCGTCTTCGAGATAGCCACAATGGATGGTATACCATGCTCCCGGCCAGAAGTACGAAAGCGAGTGACGCTCCGAGAGGAAAAAATCCGGTTTCCATTTATGCGGCTTCCAGTGCCTCTTCGTGCCCCGCGGCGACCAGATCACAACGTACTCGTCGCTCACAGGCAACTGGTAGCCCTGCCACTCCCCCCATTCATCCCCATTGACCAGCATCTTATAGATATTCGCTTGTTGTAACATACAATGATCCTTGTGTTTCCTTCTATCATTTTGGGTGATGTAAAGTTGCAGCAGCCTTAACCAGGCGATCTTCACTTCTAATTGGAGGGTTGTCAGTAGCCCTTGCTTTATCGCGAATAGTTTGCAGGTTGATGATTTCAGTAACTTCATAACTGGTTACATAGCCATATTTAGGGCTTAAGCGGATGTAACTGGGGAAGTGTCCCATTCGCCCATGTATTTCCGCGGACAAAATGACTGCTGCAGGTGCATAACCAGGCGGGTTAATGAGTATATGCCGTTTATGCCAATCATCGGTGGATAAATCCGCGGCATCAACCAGCCTTGCGATTTGCTGCTCTAGTGGTTCTGCCTCATTGATATCGGTTGCTATAGTGATGACTTCTCCAATAGCTGTGCCTGTCAGCTCTTCAATTTTAGCCAGTTGCTGAGGCGTTAAAGGATGGGCCGCAAAGTTTAATATAAGTACTTTGTCTTCGATCGGGTCTCCTGAATCTCCTGCCGGGGAAGTGCCAGACTTGTTTGGCAGTTTTTTCCTGCTCTGCAGCCTATCCAGTTGTTCCATGATTTCATGCAGCGTTCTTTCGTAGCTTTGAAGCTTTATCTCTAAAGTCGCAGGTAGACGGCTGATCAACACTTTGCGCACTTGAAATTCCAGGATGCGCTGCTCATAGAAATGCCGGAGTTTTTCAAGACTACTTACCTCTGTCTGGGGATTAATAGAAGCCGCAGAAATGACACCGGTCTGAATCTCTTCTACTTCGGTAAGTAAGGCTCTGCTAATATCTGCTAATGCAAGATAACGCTCAGCTTCTTTCGGTGAAGTGCATAAAATCTCAGCAAGCGTGATAATCAATTTACGCGCGGTTCCCTTGAACGGGCGTGGAACCTCATCGTTTTCCAGGCGTGAGAGGGTGCTTTTGCTACTGCCGGCGAGTAAGGCCAGTTCCTCAAGAGATAGTTCAGCGCTATTGCGCAGATTGGAAAGGAATTCTCCAAACGGCTTCATTATTCATCTGCCTCGCCTTGACGCTTGCCCATATGAAGCTGATGCTTCGATATCAGGAAATTTCCCAAATTTCCCAGAATAGTAACCTATTTCCCAACTTCACCGGGTAAATTAGTAATGAAGGAGGAGAAATATACCTATATAGCTTTTAACGGGAGAGGAGCGGCGAACCTCTCCGCTAGTATAGCACTTCGAACATCTCGCCACAAGGAACACTTCATGATAAGCGGCGTACATTTACGTAGCAAAGTTAATATAGGTAAAAAATACTATTGAAATATTCGAATAACAATTGTATATTTTATAATTGCTACAAGAAAGGACATACATTATGGGTGATTTAGTGGATTCTGTGAGGCCTCCCGCGAAGCTCTATGCTTTTCTTGTGAAATTGCGACCATTGCAAGAGGGAACGCTGATGCCTTTCAATGGTGAACTTGTGCATGCCGCCTGGCTGGACTGGCTGCGTTCAGTGGCGCCCGATGTAGCAAATTGGCTTCACGAGGGCAATAAGCGCCGGCTTTTCACCTGTTCCAGCCTGCAATTTGCCCTTCCCCAGGATAAAATGCTCGAAGTAGAGCGCCGAAACGTGCATTGGCCGCTCAGCCCTGAAAAGACGTACGCCATCCGTGTCACCCTGCTGCTCGGAGAGCTTTTCCCGCTCTTCTACAAGGCTCTGACCGATTTTCAGCAATCGCAAGTTACCGGCAGCAGACCGCCATTTATGCGACTCGGCAAACAATCGCTGCTGCTCGAAGAAGTCGTGCTTGAGAACCATGACACGACCGGCTGGACGGGCTTTGCCTCCTTTGCTGATCTGGTTGAAGCGGCAAAGGCAAGGAGGACGGTCGATACGGTGAAGCTGGAATTCGCCTCGCTCACGACCATGAACCGGGGCGGCGGGAAACAGCGCACCGGCGACAACCACTATGCGCGTCTCCCCCTGCCTCATTACATCTTTCCTAACCTGGCGAGACGCTGGCAAGAGTTGGCGCCCCCGGAACTGGCGGGGATCGTGCAGAAAGAGCGCATCGAGCAATATATCCTGGACGAAGACATCTTCATCATCGATTACGATCTCAAACCCCACACCGTCAAGTTCACGACGCACTGGCAACTGGGCTTCGTCGGCACCTGCACGTATCACCTGCGCGGCCCCAACGAGCCAACGACGGATGAAGCTCCATTGACGGTGAGGCAGCAAATCGCGCTATTAGGCCTGTGGGCATTCTACTGCGGCGTCGGGTATAAGACGGCGATGGGATTGGGGCAGACCAGACCTTTGAAATGAGTTGATGAGATGAAACGGCCAGAGGCACTTCTGAAAAAAACTAAAGGTATGTATGATGTTCAATTCGCATCAACTGTGCTATACTGCCGATGTTCGATTTATACCTCAACTGCAACTGTAAGAGGCTGGAGGTAAGACACTCGTGGGGAAACAGTCACTCGTGGCATTGGATACGGAACACATCAAACAGTATGTATTCGCCACCGATAGGCTAAAGGAAATTCGCGGAGCTAGCTCGATACTCGATCATCTGAATCGTAGAGTAATGAAGAGGGTCGCTCAGAATGAATTCCATGCGGAAATAGTGTATGCGAACGGCGGCTCAGGGCTGTTTCTGGTAGATGGGGATAAGGAGGTAGCCGAGAAATTTGGGCAGCGCCTTCAGCAAGAATATCTGCAGAGAACAAAGGGCGGCGCGTCACTCACTTTTGCAGTACAGGAAATTCCCGATAGAGTGCAGGATGCCTGGAACGAAGATATCTGGGATACGTTGGAATTATTACGCTACAGTCTGGCAGAAAAGAAAAGCTCCTCGCCTGATTCCATTGCACTTCCATCGCATCCTTTCCTGCGCCTCTGTGACGCCTGCGGTACGCGCTACGCCGAGAAGATGGATCCCGACGAAGCAGGGGACGCAGCAAGTCGAGATAGACGCTATTGCATTGTTTGCATGACGAAGCGCATCGAAGACGGCGATGTGAAAGATAGTATTGATGACATCATTGCCGAGCGCAATCGTACAGGTGAAGTCAAGGAGAGTGAAACACGTCCATTTGCCTGGGAAAAAGTTATACGTCTTCTTAAACCAGGAGAATACCCTATCCCTAAATATACAGACCGTCCTCCCGATTTTAACGAATTGCGCGGCATCTCGGGTGGGAAAGATTATCTTGGCCTGATCTATGCTGATGGCAACGGTATGGGGCAATTGTTGAGCGAGTTAAAGACTCTAACAGCGGTTAAAAGCGCAGCTTCGCTAATCGATAATGCCGTGTATATAGCAATGCGTACTGTCCTTCGCGAACATCTCCAGGTGATCGATGAAGCTACGACACCGATGTTTCCCTTTGATATTCTACTCATTGGCGGCGATGATATTATGATTGTGACGCCCGCTGCTCGTGCTCTCGATATCGCCTGCACGATCGCTAGGACCTTCTCCGAGCAGACTGCAGGAAATGGCCCTGATGGGAAAGGTTATACTCTCTCCGTCGGTGTCGTCCTGGCCCCTGTCAATTACCCCTTTGGCCTGCTGCAAGACCTGGCTGAAAGCACACTCAAAGCCGCCAAGAAGGAAGGCGCAAAACGAGAGACCCGCGATGAGACCTTCATCAATTTTATGACTGTAACTGGCAGCACCAGCCTCGATTTCAAGAAAGTTTATCAATCACTGGTCAATAAAAAAGGCAAAGTTGATGGGCAAAAGACCACCTTTTACGCCACGCTGCGGCCCTATACGGTTGAGGGCCTGCAATCACTGCTGGGTGCGATTCGCGAGGGGAAGAAAGAGAGGCTGGGACGTACCAAGCTGCATCAGATACGCGAGGCTGTAATGGATATGAATCTGACCACCTCAGTCTATGAAGGGGTGGCGGTACTGCGCAACTTGAGCGCTCCCCAGCGCGGGATAGTGACGCGCGCTGTCTATGGGATGGCGAATAATTACCAGGAAGCGCATCGTGATGATGAGCAACCGGGGACATTGTTCCCGCGTGTCACATTTCCCTGGTTCGCCGATGGCCCTGACACTTACCGCACATCGCTGCTCGACTTTGTTGAGCTCTATGACTTTGTGGCGCAGGAAGGGGTAGACGATGCCGATTGATCGAATTCGCATTGAGTATACACTCGCGTTCGCCACATCCTTTCATTTCGGCACCGGCATTCGTGAGGGGCTGGTTGACCGTACCATCGTGCGCGATGATGGAGGATACCTCTATGTGCCGGGTCTACCATCAAAGGAGTGCTGCGCGAACGCTGCGAGCAGTTGGCGCGTTTATACGAGCCGGGTGAGACGGAAAAGAGAGCGGATGGAAGAGGCAGGCAGTTCGTGCATAGCCCTCACAATGCGCAGGCGGCCTTGCTAGGGCTGGGCAACAGCAAACCGACAATGGTTACGCGCATCTTTGGATCCCAGAATGCGCCGGGCCGCCTGTTCTTTGATGATGCGCGCCAGGCCAGCGCTACACTTGAGGAGTACGATAGCCGGCGAGGAGACGACGAGCAAGAGCAGCAGTCAGAAGAAGGTGAGCAAGAAGAGAGCAAAGGCAGGTATAAGAGTCTGCAGGTGAGTGTCTCTACTCAGGTGCGGCTGGATCGACCTACACGCACCGCAGTACCGGGTGCGCTGTATACCAGCGAATTCGGCGCCAACGATATCGCGTTTCAGGGCACCATCCTGGGATGGTTGGAATGCACCACCATCGATCCCGCCATCGCGGATCTTGGACAGGCGCAACATCCCGGCGCTGCCCCTTCATATTCGTTACTGCTCCTGGTTGCGGGACTGCGCATGCTCGAACGGCTCGGCGGCAACAAATCGACGGGCAAAGGGAATTGCGAGTGTACGATCACCAGTGCGGGGATCAATGAGCATACCTACAGCGCTAATGAGTGGCTCACCTGGCTGCAGCACCTCGACGCGCTGGCACACTACGAGAGGGAGGGATAGCGCGTGAAACACTTTTCCCTGACCCTGGAAACCATGTCACCACTGGCTATCCGCGCCGATCATGCTCCGACGGGAGCGGACAGCGCCGGGTACATCTCGGGACTGGCGCTGATCGGCAGCCTGGCGAACGTGTACCGGCTCTTCTACAAGGAAAACAGCGAGCAATTCGATCCATTATTCCTGAGTGGTCAGGTGCAGTATCCGATCTCTACCCGGCCAGCTTCAAAAGTAAAGGAGTACCCGATCATTCACCTGTCTATCCACTGCCGATGACGGCCCAGAGTTGTAAGCGCTTCCCCGGATTTTACCGCGACCAGGAGGATGAACGGCCTCATGGCGTGCGTGATTCGCTGCTCGACTGGGCTGCATTTGAATTGGGACGCCTGGCCGGCATGCAGACGACAGCTTTGCTTGAGGCGTTGAAGCCACAAAAACAATGCCAGCATTGTGGCAAACCCATGGAGCGTTTCACGGGCTATTATTGCAGCGCAGATAGACGGCCTGTAGAGAGAGCCAGTGTAGACACGCGGCTGCGAACGCATACCGGCATCAACCGCGACACCGGCACGGTGCAGGAGGGCATTCTTTATAATCGCCGCGTCTTCAATGAACATACCCGTTTCTGGGGTATGATCAAAGTTTCTGAAGACCTCGATGTTCCAAAAGAACTGGCTTCGACCTTGCAGAACTTCATTAATGATGTTGGGCAAACCGGGCTGGTGCGCGTCGGCACTGGGCGCACTCGCGGTCTGGGCAAGGTTCGTCTAAGTATAGAGCCTTGGCGCGATCATCAGTACAGCATGGATGCTTTCAGGAAGAACCTGCAAGAGTTTAATGATGCCTTGTGCAAACGCGCGAAAGATGCATTCTCGGAAAGCTTCACAGCGCAGCTCAAGCCGTTCTACTTTGCGCTGACGCTGCATTCGCCCGCTATCCTGCGCGATGACCTGCTGCGCTATCGTGGGACCATCGATACGGAAACTCTGGTAAAGCTACTTGGCCTGCCTGACGACAGCGCTTATGTCTTTACATTGATCTACCAGGCAGCCAGCACGAAGCGCGTGACGGGCTGGAACGAATTGTGGGGAACGCCAAGAATGAACGAGTTTGCCATAGATACCGGCTCGGTATTCCTCTTCTCATCGGCCGTTGCGCTGAACATTGACTTGTGCGAGCATTATTCAAGCTCGAGGAACAGGGCATAGGTCGAGCGGAGCGCCGAGGGCTTTGGACGAGTGCGCGTATCCGATCCATTTCACCTGGAGGTAGATTTACGATGAATCCCGAAATGAAAATCATCCGCGAAGTAAATGTTCAAGTCGATAATTTCTATGGCGATGCTGTGAAATTGGGAGATCACGCTGCATATGCTCTGAAGGCAGTACATCGCGCGCAAATGACGGATCTGGAAAATGTCGCGGAAAACTCGTTTAAAAGCTCCGATATCTTCGATTTTATCAAGAAGCAAACGGCCCGTTTTTCCTACTGGCGACAACCTTTTCCTGAAGATAAGGAGACAAATCAAGGCTTTGGCATTCGTCTGATGGACTATTTAGAACATAATTTGATGAACCGCCTGAAAACTGTCTGTGATCGATTAGGTATTGGAGATGGCAGTATTGATGAGAAACAGGAGCGTAGAAGAATCTATCTGATGCTGATCCGACAGTTTATACACAAAATGGTGGCCGAGTACGAGATTCAGTCTGGCTTTTTAAGTCTTAAAAAGAGGGAATCATAAGCTCGATGCTCTCAGCGGAACAATTGCAGTCTATTCAACTTCTGAGCGATACGGTTCTCTATGCGGATGCGGTTTGCTTCATGCGCAAACTGGTACGAGAACAGCATTGCGACCCGTTGCCAGCGAGCCAGGTAGCCGGCCTGTTGAATATCGCGGGGGCCGCAAAATACGATGAACTGCGCCGCTTTATCATCCACCAGCGCGACCGCAACTGGCCACCCTCGAAGCGTGACATCAAGACCTTTTATACCGCGCTCGAAGAAATGTTCTCGCTCATGCAGAGGAAGCGGCTCAGAGACGAATTTCACCTGATGACAGCGAGCAGGGACGCGGCGAATGAGATAAGGCAGGAAGTGGACGAGTTGATGGCCGAGCCTGGCGCGCGAATTTATTCAACACCTGGCCGCGGAAAATGGTGTGCTCGCGGCAGAAAAGGCGGAAGAGCGTATGAGACAGAAAATGAACAGGAGATAGATATGGTAACAACGCGCAAACAGATACGATGTAGCTCTGAATCGCTATACGCTGCGCAACCGTTATGTGTTCACCGGCCAACTGGTCATGCAGACCGCGTTGCATATTGGCGGGGGTAAGTCACGCTGAGCAACAGTGATAGTCCCGTTGTGCTTACACCCGAGCAAAAGCCATATATTCCTGGCTCCAGTTTCAAAGGCGCGCTGCGCAGCACCGTCGAGAAAATCGTTCCCGGCCTGCCCGGCCTCTCTTCCTGCGCGCTTATTGAGCTGCATCTGAGCCCGGAAGAGCAAAAAGCGTTATCAGCAGACCGCGAGCAGCAGAAGGACCATTTGCCCGACCATCCGGCAGGGCGATATCGCGCACAGGAGACGCGATGAACCAGGTCAGGTGGAGGAAATTCAGAAGGAGACCATCGAAGAACTCTGCGATACCTGCCTCCTGTTTGGTTCGCCATTTGCAGCCGCGCGCCTGAATGTGAATGACCTCTACATGCCGAAGGAAGAATGGAGTGGTGTCCTGCAAATTCGCGATGGGGTGGCGATCGACCGCGACACTGAAAAGGCCAGGGACCGCCTCAAATACGACTTCGAGGTTGTCCCGGCCACCGCCACGTTCAATCTGGAGATTGTGCTGGAAAACGCCACAAAGAAAGACGTGCAACTGTATGTGTCGGTCTGAGCGAGTTTGTGCATGGCTTCGGCGTGATCGGCGGCAAGCGCTCGCGCGGCCTGGGTGTGGCTGAACTGCAAGATCTGCATGTTTCCGCGCTCGAACTAGTTCATGAAGGAGTAGATGAGAAAGATGTGGATGAGGGAGAGAGCAGAAGGCGCTTGCGCGCCTACCTGGTCAGTAAGAAGTTTTCAAAAGTGATGTGCCGGCTCCGAATTTCTTGAAGCATATATCGAGAGCATCTTTGAAGTAGGGAAGGAGTCGGCTGGATGTTGAAGAAACTGGTGAACGAGGCATTTTGCACATTGCGCATTACTACGACGGGTCCGCTGCTCGTCAAGTCCGGGCACGCCAGCGTCAGCGGCCCCGATATGACGCCCGTGCTGACCTTGCGCAATAACAGGCAGGAAGTCTTTCTACCCGGCAGTTCGCTCAAAGGTGTCTTTCGCAGCCACCTCGAAAAGATCGTGTGCAGCCTGAAGCCGCGCGTCGTCTGTTACCCTTTCGAGGGCAACGAAGAGAGGCAGGCCGATATGAGCCAGCGCCAGCAATACTATCGCGACTCCTGTGGCGGGATGTTTAACCAGTACGCCCGGCGCAGCGAAGAGAACCGCCGCCGCCTGGAGGAGCATACCGATCTCGTCTATGCGGCATCATGCCCTACCTGCCGGCTCTTTGGCTCAACCGGCTTCATCGGTCGCCTCGCCATTAGCGATGCTTACCTTGACCCGGACGAACTAAAGGAGCAGCGTGATGGCGTCGGCATTGACCGCCTGACGGGGGGCGCCAGCCACGGAGCTAAATTTGAATTAGAGGTTGTCAGCACCGGCGTGGTCTTTGAAACCGATATTCACCTGCGCAACTTTGAAATCTGGCAGCTCGGTATGCTCTTTGTGGTCTTACAGGATATGGAGGATGAACTGGTGCGCATCGGTTCCGGTCGTTCGCGCGGACTGGGCAAAGTGACGGCGACTATCAATGAGCAGGGCAGCGAGGGGCGTCCCGGAGGGTTTGTCACCGGCGCTATCCGGCAGAGCGAGGAGCCAGCCAGACCAGCTCTGGGGTCTGGGACGCTGGCTGCACGACGGCAGCTATGGTACCTGGGAGGATGATTACCTGGAACTGGCGTTCGCCTGAGCGCACCGACCGCGGTATTCGCAGCCGGCGCGTTTTTCAGGCGGACGCGCTCAACACTCTACGCGACGCCGCCATTGATCAATTCGTCAGCGTATGCAAGCGTGGCCGGAAAATCTGGCAAGGGAATTTGCTCCGGCAGGCAAGCGCTAGCGGCACAGGAGGGAGCATCTCATGTCGGAGGAGGTCCTTTACACGGGCTCCGTGGACGATATTGCAGCGCTGGTCGCACGTGCAATTTTCCATCAAGACCTATCTGCTGGTCGAATTTCCATCCCGGCTTGTCGGACCTGAAGAGCGCCAGAACTTGCTGCGCTTTGCCCGCCTCGTATCGGGATTTATGATTGACAACTATCACCTCCGGCCGCGTTTTCGACGATGATTTTGAACTGCGCTGGGAAAAGACGGGGATCACTACAAGGTGGTGTTTCTTGGGATAACGAAGTTCACCGCCCATGCAGCAGCATGAGGATTTGCACCAGGACAGCATACGTTAAGTAAGCTGAAGCCGCCGGAGGACGCCACGCAGAACCCCAGGCATTATTATCTCTTCGGGGATTATCTTGACGAAGGAAAGCTCCACGATATGGGAATACCGCCGGAACCGGACAAGGACTATTATGCCGAAGTGCGTATTCCTCGCCTGTTGCGCTATCCTGAACTAACTGAAAAGCCCCGGCGCGTGCAGCTCGCCGTGCGGGAATATACCGATGAAAAGACGGGCCGGGTGCAGTTGTTTCGTTTTTAGGGCCTCAAAGCTGCGGAGTAAAAAGTATGAACCCGTATGATTTCGCGCGTATTGATTGGAACAGGCCACCGGAGCGCCGCAAACCCATCTGGCATCATCAACTGGTCGGGCAGGGCCCGCAGCGACTCTATTCCGGCTATATAGACGTTGACATCTTCGCCGAGACGCCCATCTTCGTCTCCGATCCGCGCAATGTTCCGCCCGATCCTAAAAAGCCCGCGCAGTTCATGCAGAATAAAGCGCGGAGATTACATCATTCCGGGCAGCTCGCTCAAAGGTATGCTGCGTACAGTAGTAGAAACGCTTGGTAACGGTTGCCTCACGCTTTTCGATGGCGACTATGAACGCGGCAGGGTGAACTACCGGCGCGATGTGCCACGTGAGTTCCAGCATTGCGACCGGAATACGAACCTCTGCATCGCCTGCCGCACTTTCGGTATGCTCAAAGAACGTATGGGCGGTGTCTTTCTCGGCAAGGTCAACATTGGCGATGCCTGCTCATATGCGCATAAGGTCTACAAATACGAACCGATGTATACAGCGGTGCTGGTAGAGCCTAAACCCCATCACGAGGCCTTCTACCTGGATGCGGACAGGAGGCATATTGCGGGACGCAAGTTCTACTTCCACCATTCGCCCGATATGAAGCCGCTTACCGCGCCCGGCCCGGTCTCATTTAGCGGCAAACCGGCCAATCGCTATATTCAGCCGCTCGATTACAATACCGCCTTCCATGTCCGCGTGGACTTTACCAATCTTGAAGCCGATGAATTTGGCGCGTTAATGCTGGCCATCGCGCTGGACGAGAACATGCGCCACAAGATAGGCTATGGCAAACCCCTGGGGCTTGGCTCCGTTCAACTCGCACCGACCGCTCTGACACTCGTCGATTACGCCGCCCGCTACACACAGCCTGGATCAGCGCGAGGCAAGACCGAGCTGCAAGGCAATGAGATGTGGAACGTCCTTTATGAACACATCGACGACTTTTCGCGCTCGCGACTGGTGACTGTGGCAATGGACGATCTACGCCGTATCTGGCGCTGGCCACCAGATCCCGATGTCGATTACTACTATCCCAGCAAGCGCGACTGGTTCGATACGTCAGCAAGCCGGGGGAAGCGAATAGCAGATACGCGCAATGTGCCGTAGTATACCTCTGTCAGAAGGAGTTCAGCCATGCCATCGACACCACATTCATCATCCAGCCATGATCCTGTGCAGGGATTAGAGCGCCCCGCCACTACCTTGCTCAGCTATGCGCGGGAAGACGCGGAAGAGGTCAAATATCTGCAACTGCAACTCAAAGTACGAGGCGTGCGAGCCTGGCGAGATGTGACTGACCTGCCACTTGGAGGCGCAACAGAAGACGAAATCATGCATGCCATCGAAAATGTGGCTGATGCCCTTGTGCTATATGTCACCCCGCATTCACTCGCATCTGACTTCGTTTGGGATACTGAAATACCAACTGCCTTAAAACGACGAGCGCGTGACCCGCTTTTCAACATCGTTCCCATCTTGAAAGATGTTACCTACCAGCAATTGCAGCAGCGGTGCGCCGCTCGCGGCTATCGCTCCTTGACAGATTTTAACGCGGTACGTTTGCCAGATAGTCCTATCGGTGAAATGGATGAGCCATTAAAAGAAAAACTGCGCGGCATTGCTAATCGTGTGTTAAAAGCTACCCTGACATTACGGCTGCGCCGGGCTCAGGCAGATCTGAGCTATGAACCCCACATCGTGTTGAGGACCTTCAAAGATCTACCGCAAATTACCATCCTTGATCTCGATCTAAACTGGTGGGATTTATTCCATGATAGAAGCAGGCTGCCACCTGTCGAAGAATGGCGAGACATCCTCTTCCCCGCACTGCAGGATGTGAAGAATGCTCTCGTCGAGTTACCGGTCAGTCGCAAGCTGCATATGTCGCTGAACGCTATCCTACCAACAGCCTTCGCGCTTGGCTATGCCTTCCCTGCACCGGCAAGATATACTCTGCTACTGGACAGCAACAAAGGTATATGGAGTACAGAAGGAACGACAGATGAATCGCCACCATTCATTCGTACACCCTACACGGAAGATGGCGACCCCCAGGTAGCGGTCATAGAGATTGAAGTAACCGGCCCGACGGCTCTTGCCACGACACAATACCTGGACAAGTCCGCGCTCTCCTATAAACACCGCATTCGTTATGAGCTACCAGGCGGGATAGACAATCATGATGGCGTAAAAAATGCTACCCATGCCCTCACAATGGCACGATACATTGGCAGAGAGTTGCGGCTCCTTAATGGCCGGGGGGTAACGCACATCCATCTATTCGCCGCCGTCCCGGCAGCCCTGGCCGTGATGATTGGCCACCAGTTCAACGCGCTCTGCCCTATCACGCTATACCAATACGTAGCAAACAGGGAATACGAGCCGGCCTGCACGCTCGCACAATATATAGGGGAGCTATAGCGATACATGAAGGAGTAAAGAGCATGTTGCTATAAGTCCATGACTATTTGAACAGGCGCACGATGTCATCCTGAGCGTAGCGAAGGATCTGTCAAGTTCAATTGAACCTTGCCTTACAAAAAGATGCCCGGAACACTTGCTTAATAAGCAAATGTTCCGGGCATCTTTTTGCGATGCAAGCAATCCCGCAAGCGGGAAGCCGCCTCTTTAGCCGAGCTATTGGTCCTGGAACATGCCCAACTGTCTGAACGACAATGCGGCTCAATCCCGCAAGCGGGAAGCCGCCTCTTTAGCCCCAGCGCAATAAAGCGCCACATCGGCCACCACGTGTCTCAATCCCGCAAGCGGGAAGCCGCCTCTTTAGCCGACAGGATGTCATTCGGATTGTCCGATCACAGCGTCGTCTCAATCCCGCAAGCGGGAAGCCGCCTCTTTAGCCACGGGCGAGTCCACTGACCACAAAAGTTGATCGAGGTAGTCTCAATCCCGCAAGCGGGAAGCCGCCTCTTTAGCCAACACTGGGATCGTCGTGCAGTCGACCGCAAGCGGGAAGCCGCCTCTTTAGCCAACAATTGGAGATCGTTGTCGGCAACTCGGCTGCAATGGTCTCAATCCCGCAAGCGGGAAGCCGCCTCTTTAGCCTTTGAACTCCAAGACTTGGATCTTCCAGGCGAAAAAGTCTCAATCCCGCAAGCGGGAAGCCGCCTCTTTAGCCTCTGTAGCAACTGAGTCTCAATCCCGCAGCGGGAAGTCGCTCTTAGCCCGTACAGTCGGAGTCTCAATCCCGCAAGCGGGAAGCCGCCTCTTTAGCCCCTGAATAATGACTGCTGTCACGCTTGCCGACTTGGCGGTCTCAATCCCGCAAGCGGGAAGCCGCCTCTTTAGCCTGTATTATTCATCGTGGTGCTGGTTTTTGCCGCTTATCGTCTCAATCCCGCAAGCGGGAAGCCGCCTCTTTAGCCGGCTGATTGACCTTCTCACTGCTTCGGTACTGGCTTTGGTCTCAATCCCGCAAGCGGGAAGCCGCCTCTTTAGCCGGGAATACCGCCAATTATGCTGGATGCCTTCGTCAGTCTCAATCCCGCAAGCGGGAAGCCGCCTCTTTAGCCTTACCGCCAGGAAGTCTTCTATATCATGCTGGATTAGGTCTCAATCCCGCAAGCGGGAAGCCGCCTCTTTAGCCACTGATACGACACCAGGGTCAATCTACAGAGTTGTTGTCTCAATCCCGCAAGCGGGAAGCCGCCTCTTTAGCCTGCGCCTACGCTTGCAAAATCTGACAACGAAGCAAGCTAATGTCTCAATCCCGCAAGCGGGAAGCCGCCTCTTTAGCCGGCTGTGCTTGTAATATAGCATGAGAAGCCAAAAAAGGCAATGCTTTCCGAGAGCCTCTTTTTTAAGGGGATTTTTGGAGGGGGAAATGCGGGCATCTTTCGCCCTATTATATGCTCCACGCCGCTTCCAGCCTTTTCCGAGACGCTCTGCGTGGAACATCACTCACTGAGCCTCTCGGAACAATTGATCAGCTTAGACGATAAACAGGCTGTATCGGCTGGTGGGGCTCGCCGGCCGTTTCCACCTTGCTAACGCAGTTCGCACACAGGAGATAGAACCGTACGCTGCCCTGCCTGGGCACAAGGTGCTCCTTCAGTTAAGAGCGTAAAAGGATCAGGTGCTATCAGGGAAATGCCCGCAATACGATGGTCTCTACTTACCAGCTTGCGGGGACAAGTGCCGGATCCAAGGGCAGCGCTGCCAGGTCACGCAGCAGCCCAGCCATCTGCTCACTGGCCTGCTTCATCTCAGCATTGGATTGGCGACGCCGATAGCATAGTAACATCGTGTAATGATTGATAAGCTTGCTGATCACAAAACGCCGCGCCAGTTCGCAGCGTTTCGCCCTATCCTGATGCGCACGCTACTGTGCTACGCGCAAGCGTGAAGGTATCGCGGAACAGGGGCTTTATGGTCGATATCCTGATACGCATGCTTCTGCACCACGTGCAAGACCGCCTTCCTGGAAAAAGGGGCGAAAGGTTCTTCTTGCTCGGCCCACCTGCCTGCCAATCACGCCCATCATAACCGGTGATAAAATTTCCCAACCAGGACCAGCCATTTCGTAGATGCCGATGATGCCACTTGACAAATACCTCCGGTCCATCACACCTGTAGGGGCGGGGGCGGTGTGGACGGGTGGTGGGGGCGCTTGCGCCGCCCTGGGCATTTGTCAACTCTTGCGCCGCCCTGGGAATTTGTCAACAGCAAATCTTCAATCTGCATCATTCGGCCCTATCCTGGCCCTGCAAACCCCGCTGCTCGCCGCCCTCTTCCAGCCGTCGCCTCCATCACCGCAAGCATGCCGCAGCGAACCTCCTGGAAATTTACCGCTCATTTTGAGCGGTAAATGAGCGGTAATACCTGCCTGAATCCGCTTCTCAGGCGGGCTTTAAAGGGCCCAAAAAATTCTTTTTGGAACGCATCTATTTTTTACAAGTCCTCTCCCGGCAGCCACAAAGCTGGCAGCAGAATCGTCATTCTGGGTAACGTTGCGCGAGTGATTATTTGCGATATAATGACTTCGTGAACTATCCCAGACTAGACGAGGAGCAATAGCATGACTACTACGGGAGAAACGCGTGTCGAACGTGATTCGATGGGCGAGATGCACGTCCCTATAGATGCCTACTACGGCGCCAGCACGCAGCGCGCCGTTCTGAATTTTCCCATCAGCGATCTGCGCTTCCCGCGCCAGTTTATCCGTGCGCTTGGGCAGATCAAACAGGCGGCGGCACAGGTCAACGAGAGCCTGGGGCTGCTGGACCCGCAGATCGCGGAGGCCATCGTGCGCGCCGCGCAGGAGGTCATCGATGGCAAGCTCGACAGCCATTTCGTGCTGGATATTTTTCAGACCGGCTCCGGCACCTCGACTAATATGAATGCCAACGAGGTCATCGCCAACCGTGCCGGCGAGTTGCTGGGCGGCTCGCGCGGCTCGCGCAAGGTTCACCCCAACGACCACGTGAACTTCGGCCAATCCTCGAACGACGTGATCCCGACCGCCATCCACCTCTCCGCGCTGGTGGGGATCGAGCATGAGCTGATCCCCGCGCTGCAGGGCTTGCAGCGGGCCCTGGAGCAGAAGGCTCAGGAGTTCATGCCGGTCGTCAAAACAGGCCGTACGCATTTGCAGGACGCCACTCCCATACGCCTGGGGCAGGAGTTCCAGGGCTATGCCGGGCAGGTCGAACGCGGCATCACGCGCCTGGGTCACGCCGAGAACGAGCTCTCAGAAGTGGCCCTCGGCGGCACAGCCGTCGGCACGGGCGTCAACACCCACCCGGAGTTCGCGCAGCTCGTCTGCGAGCGCCTCTCGGCCATGAACGACGTGCCGCTGCGCGAAACCAGCAACCACTTCCAGGCGCAGAGCACGCTGGACAGCGTCGTCGAGGCCAGTGGCTCGCTGAATACCCTGGCGGTCAGCCTGGTGAAGATCGCCAACGACATTCGCTGGCTCGGCTCCGGCCCGCGCGCGGGCATCGGTGAAATCGACATACCGGCGGTGCAGCCTGGCAGTTCGATCATGCCCGGCAAGGTCAACCCGGTCATCGCCGAGTCGCTCTGCATGGTCTGCGCCCAGGTCATCGGCAACCATACCACCGTCACTATCGCCGGCCAGTCGGGGAATTTCGAGATTAACGTGATGATGCCCGTCACAGCCTATAATCTGCTGCAATCGATCAGCCTGCTGGCGGCTGCCGCGCGCAACTTCACCGAGCAATGCGTCAAAGGCATTCAGGCCACGACGCGTGGCCCCGAGATGGTCGAGCGTGGCCTGGCCATCTGCACCGCGCTCGCCCCCGTCATCGGCTACGATGCCGCCGCCAACATCTCGAAAGAGGCCTATAAAACCGGCAAAACCATCCGCGAAGTAGCCCGCGAGCGCACCACCCTGACAGACGAGGAACTCCACCGCATCCTCGACCCCGCCAGCATGACCAGGCCAGGCCTGGAGGGTGGCCCGGCCGGCGGCTAATATAATCAGATAGAGCGACCGCGAGCCATTGCTTGCTTCTTAATGCCCATTCACAAATACATGCGGACAGCTTTGTAGGGGCGGGAGTGGAGCGGACGGGCGGTGGGGGCGCTTGCGCCGCCCTGGGAATTTGTCAACGCGGCGCGGCAAGGCTGCTACTGCTGCCGAGAATGAGGTGGGGGCGCTTGCGCCGCCCTGGGAATTTGTCAACAGCAAATCTTCAATCTGCATGATCGGCCAGTCCGATGACGGTACGTTGTCCGAATTTCTTCGTTAATCTCCATCAACTGCTGGCAACTCGCGCGGGATTCGCATTTCCGCCTCGCAGTCGCCCTGGCAGCCTTGCTACATCCATATCCTCCACCGTTCAGGCGAATCAACGCCCGAATTGCTCGATAGATCAGCATAATTGGGCCAGACGATCGCGTCCGGCTCCAGGGCTTTGATGGCGATAGCGACGGCGCCCGCCCAGGTTTCGTCTACGCTCAGCGCCTCAAGCTCCTCCTTCGTGAAGAAGCGCGCGTCGTCGATCTCATCCAGGTTGGGGCGCAGGTCGGTGACGGGCGAGAGCAGCCTGGCGCGGAACATGAAGAAGTAGTTGTGCTCGCCATCATCCATGACCCACAGGCGCACCCCTATCAGACCATCGATCTCCACTCGCAGCGACGTTTCCTCGAAGGTTTCGCGCGCCGCCGCCTGGTCCGGCAATTCATCGGCGTTGACGCGCCCGGCGGGCAGCAGGTAGCGCCCCTTCGTAACGCCGTAGATGCTGCGCACCAGCAAAACACGCTGATCATGCACAATAATCGCGCCCGCGCCGATGCTGAGCGGCCGCTTTGGGCGAGAACGCTGTGGTCCACCCGTTTCGCTTGTCTGTGACATAAAGGTCCTCACAAACGATTGCTAATTCACTCGTAGACGCCGGTTTACCGCGCACCGCCGATTATGCACATTACCGACCAATCCCGGCCATGTCATTCTGAGCGCAGCGAAGAATCTGAGACTGTGTGAAAAGGTCGGCTCGATCCGCTTCACGAGGGGCTTGACTGTGTTCCTATCATTTTGTGTGCAGTGCCCTTGTTAAGCGGTCTCACACCAACTTTCCACACAGTCTCTCTCAGTTCCCGAAATCAGACCCTTCGCTGCGCTCAGGGTGACATTGCCGCTATTGGTTATTAAAAATCATAATCGACAGTGCGCTCGGTGAACCGGCCCCTACAGAGTATTATAAATCCTGGTTGTAAAGTTCATTGTCGGCTGGTCCAACATGCCCGACCCCTGCTGATCTCTAACCGATAATCCATCCTGACAAATTCATCCGGCCATCGTCCCTGTAGGGGCGGGAGTGGTGTGGAAGAGCGGCGGGGGCGCTTGCGCCGCCCTGCCATGCTTCCTCATCATTGGCATTGTTGCCTCAACGAGTGCCGGGCGCTTGCGCCGCCCTGCCATGCTTCCGCCTGTACGGGTGGGGGCGCTTGCGCCGCCCTGGGAATTGTTATGCAGTCAGGTGTAGTATTTCCTCTAATGCGTTAAGCAGCGTATCGATCTCTTCCACCGTGTTGTAGAAGTGCGGTGAGATGCGTGCGACTGTGCCGCGAGCTGCCGCGTAGATACGGCGGGCTGCCAGTTCGTCGACGATGCGCTGCGGCGTCATTTCTGGGCACGCTGGGTGGGGCGAAAAGCAGACGATGCCGGAACGCTCGCCGCGGCCCTGCGGGGAGACGACGGGGTAGCCCAGCCGTTCCAGGCCGGCGAGGGCCTGGCCGGTCAATCCCAGGATGCGCGCCTCGACTGCCTGCATGCCGCCGTCGATACTCTCGAACATGCCGAGCGAGGCATCCAGGCCCAGAATGGCCATTCCGTTGGGGGTACTGTACTCAAAGCGTGCCGCGCCCTTTCTGGGCTGCTGGCTGTAGTTGAAGAAATCAAAGGGCGACTCCACGCTTATCCAGCCCCTGCGCACGAGATGTAACCGGTCGAGCAATCTGTCAGCAACGTAGAGGATGCCCGTCGTATGCGGGCTGAGCAGCCATTTGTGCGAGGCCGCCGACAAAAAATCGACATCAAACGCCTGCGCGTCAATATCCAGCGCACCGAGGCCCTGGATCGCATCAATGCCGCACAGGATGCCGCGTTCGTGGCAATGCCGTGCGATAGCAGCGATGTCGTTGCGAAACCCCGTTGAGAACTCGACCAGGCTGAGGCTGACCAGCCGCGTCCGGTCGTTGATCTGCGCCAGTACATCCTCGATGCGAACGCGGTTTTCATGCATCTTGGCGAAGCGCACCTCGACTCCCTGCTCGGCCAGGTTGAGCCAGGGGTAGACATTGCTGGGGAATTCACACTCGGCGGTGACGATGTTATCTCCGGGCTGCCAGCGCAGCCCCAGCGCAATCGTCATCATGCCGTCGCCCATGCTGGCGGTCATGGCGACCTGCTCTGGCCGCACGTTGATCATGTTCGCCATGCGGCGATGCGCCCCCTCCATGTGCATCTCCCAACGCTCTGATGAAATGTTGCCATAGTTGCTGCTATCGTCAATGTACTCGTGCAGCGTGCGCGCCGTGGGACGAGAGATCGGTCCATCGGCGGCGTGGTCCAGATAAACGGCATGACGAGTGACCGGGAAGAAGAGTTGGCGCAGCTCCTGCGCGCCCTCTTCCTCGCCCGCAAACTCGTGCTCCCCCTCTTCGATCAACAACAACGATTGCAACATATCATCCAATGCCGGCATGGCCGGGCGAGTATCGGACATAAAGACTCCTGCAGTGTTTTTTTCTGTAAGTAGCGGCTATTTATCGCATAGTATAGCATACGCTCTCTTTATGTATGCCCGGATGGGTGCGTACTAAATGGTGCATAGGATTTGTGGAGGATGATCTGGCCGATAATGCCTATTAACAATTTGATCCGGCCATCGGTAAGACCCCATGTATCACCCAAGTAGGGCCCGATTTATCGCGGCCACCGCCGATTTATCGGCCCGTCCGCTGGATGAAATGTTATCCGCTTTTATTCGTAATCTGCATAATCACCGGTGGCCGCGATAATGCCCATTAACGAATACATGCGTACCCCTTTGTAGGGGCGCGATTCATCGCGCCCTCATGCCGCGCGTCTGGCTCCCCGGACGCGATGAATCGCGCCCCTACTGGTCCAGGGAAGAAGCGAATGATCTGCTTTCCTCTTGTCTCCGTACAGGAGGATAAAAGAGGCATATATTGCTTATTCAAAGGAGGGTCTTTTCTATGGCAACTCAATCAACCCATTCGACTACAGGTGTCCAAAGCGTAAGCACGGCGCAGGCGAGCGAGCGTTTTGCCGGCCTATGCGCGATGTTGGCCGGGATCGCCGGCCTGCTCTACTCGGTCTCGTTTATCGTTATAAAAAATAATCTGCTCATCGACCTGTTCCTGATGTTGGGCGGACTGTTGACTACCGTCGCGCTGACCGGCCTGTACAACCGCGTAAAAGAGGCCGATGCCACCATCGCGAGCCTGGCCTGGATACTGGGCATCGTAGGTGGCCTGGGGGCGCTCATTCATGGCGGCTACGACCTGGCGAACTACATCAACCCTCCCGCGAGCAGCAGCGTGGTGAATGCGATTGCCGGCCTGCCAAGTTCCATCGATCCGCGCGGTCTGCTGACCTTCGGCATCGCCGGGCTCGGCTCCTTCGGCTTCGCCTGGCTGATCGGGCGCAGCGGCATGTCGCGCTGGCTGAGCTACCTGGGCTATTTGCTGGGGATCATGCTGGTCGTGCTCTACCTTGGCCGCCTGATCGTCCTCGATCCAAAGAGTCCGTTGATCACGGTGGATGGCGGTTTGGCCGGCTTTATCGCCAGCCCGCTGTGGTACATATGGATGGGTGCTCTATTGTGGATGGGGGGAAGCAAAAGATAATACAGAAACCTGCGTAAAGGGCGGTCAGGATAGGTTGTTCCTTATCCTGGCCGCCCTTCTATTTCCGTTTGAAAACAGGTTTAAAGAATATGAAGGTGAGAGAGCCATACTACAGGGTATTCAAGGCATGGGACAACCTATGCTATAATGCCTGCAACAGAAACCTGTTCTAATTTTGTTGACTACAGAACATCCTCTCCTGCCCGTTCATTGTAGGGGCGGGGGTGAAGAGGATGAGTGGTGGGGACCCTTGCGGTCGCCCTTACGTCTATTATGAGCGGCGGGGACTTGTATCACCTGTAGCAATCGTAGAGGGGTACGCGATGGAGATCGGCAAAATTGTCAAATCGTACTCGCACATCAATTACGTCTGTCATATTTATGGCCCACGCGAGGTAGAGCAAGAGCCTGCCCCGGCGGACTACGCCTTCGGGCGCTTCGTGCGCATCGCGCTGCGTTCCGAGAAGGGCGATGACCACGACGCGAGGATCATGGCCGCTCTGGGGAAAAGCACGGAGCCGCAGACATACGCGGTGGGCGTGATTTACGATACGATCCTGGTCAATCCAGAGTTTGGTTCGCTGGGGCCGCGCCTCTCGAATGAGACCCAGGTGGAGCTGTTCTCGCCAGACTATATTTCCGAGCGGGCCATCCTGATCTATATTATGGTGCTGGGTATGATCGAGCAGCGTATCGTCCCGGCGGGGAAGCCGGAAATTCTCTCGGTCATGCACGGCGTCCCATTGCCCTCGCTGGAACTTGGCAGCGATGTCGAGATCATGACCGACGAGGAGGTACGGGCTTTTCACTATTTCAGCGACCGGGCGCGGGAAGAGCGTGAAGGGAAGGAAGGGCAGAACGGCAGGGCAGCGCAGCAGGAGATTCAGCCACGAGGGCCATACCTGCACATGGGCTACATCCCGCACATCATCGCTCAGCCCAACAGCCTTCTGCCGTTGGTGACGCTGCGTATCATCGAACAGTTGGAGCTGCTCTTTCCCGAAAACCTCAAAGTGCTCTCGATTGTCAAACGTAACTTTGCCTGGCGGCTCAAAGTGGAAACCACAGGGTAAGGAGGCCCGCGACGATGCTCGATATCACCGGTGTAAGCCAGCGCCCCCAGGCAGTGGGCATCACAAAAGGGCCAGGCGAAAGCACGCATGAATACACCTTCGTCTCGCGTGATGACGCGCAGGAATTGAAGAACGGCGAATATGTCTACTATGAACTGGATGACCCTGATGGCACGCTAGCGGCGGCGAATGGCACCGGTATGGCAACCACGGCGGCCACCCGGCGAGTGCTGGGACGTATTCTCAAGCGCGTGCCGCTGCAGCTCTACCCTGACACCTTCCTGGCCGAGCCGGAGATTTCGCCGTCGCAGGTCGCGGCCATGGTCGGCTTTGACGCGCACGCCAACGAGCTTTTCGAGCTGCACGTCGCCATTATGGGCTACTACGACGCGCCCTCGGCCTCGTTCATCAATCCCTGGATACCGCCGCAGTCGGGCAAACAGATCTTCCTCGCCGATGACCTGATGCTGGAAAATATCCTCAGCCGTAGGCACGCGCACGAGCCGGGGTCGGCCACCGTCGGCTCGCTACTGACTCGCAAGCCGGATGCCGTGCCGGTAGTACTCTCCGTCAAAGATGTGGTCAGCACGCACCTCGCCATCATCGCCAGCACCGGCGCGGGCAAAAGCTATCTAGCCAGCGTCCTCATCGAAGAGCTGATGCAGCCATACAACAAGGCCTGCGTGCTGATTATCGACCCGCACGGCGAATACGGCACGCTCGACCAGCTTCCCAACTTCCCACAGTTCCGCGAGGCGGCGGAGGGCCGCCGCCCGGCCTACCAGCCCGTCGTGCGCGTCTACAAGCCAGAGCAGGTCAAGGTGCGCATCTCCTCGCTGGATATGGGCGATATGCGCCACCTGCTGCCGGAGATGACCGAGAAGCAGCAGCACCTGCTCAGCCGCGCCCTGCGGCGCGTGAGGGAGCAGAAGCGCGGAACGCCCTGGGGTGCGCAGGACCTTATCAATGCGGTCAAAGCCGTCTCAAAGCAGAAGGGCGACGAGGATAGTGAGGGCGCCGACGACTCCAGCACGGTGCACGCGCTGACGTGGCGCATCGAGCAGCGCTTCGTCGATAACTTCACCTTCGACGATATCCAGCACCTCGACCTGCCGGAGATCTTCAAGCCGGGGCAGTGCACCGTCCTCCCGCTCAACGAGATCGATGAGCGCGACCAGCAGGTGGTGGTTGCCACGCTGCTGCGCCGCCTGAACAAGGCGCGTATGGATACCGAGCGCGGCAAGGTGCATTCCGGCGAGTCGTACCTGCCGTATCCCGCCTTCGTCCTGATCGAGGAGGCGCATCACTTTGCCCCCGGCGGGGCCGAGGTGGTCTCGACGGCCATCCTCAAGCAGGTGCTGGCCGAGGGGCGCAAATTCGGCATAGGCGTCGGTTTAATCAGTCAGCGACCGGGCAAGCTGGACGCGGACGTGCTGAGCCAGTGCCAGACGCAGTGCATCATGCGTATCGTCAACGAAATCGACCAGAAGAGCGTGGCGGCCGCCATCGAAGGCGTAGGGCGTGACCTGCTGGACAATCTGCCCGCGCTGTCCAAGGGCCAGGTCATTATCGCAGGGGCGGCCGTCAACACACCGGTGATCTGCCGCGTACGCCCGCGCATCACGCAGCACGGCGGCGAGAGCAAGGACGCGCCGGAAATCTGGCAGAAGCACTTCAGCCCGGAGGCCGAGGAGAGCCGCCGCCGCCACGAAGCGCCCTTGAATGGAGATCGCAGCTTTAAGCTAATGAAATGAACATACGGAATTCACAGAACATACAAAGCACGCCCTCTATTCCGCAGCCCAGGCGCCGGTCGCGCATCACCGGCCGCACCGCGCTCTCCATTCTGGCGCTGGTCGCCCCGCTTGCATGGGCCGCGCTGTTGCTCTACGCGCGCTTCGTGCCACCGCAGGGTGTGATAGCCTTCGCAGCCTTCTTTATCCTGCTCGATGTGGCCCTCACCAGCACTTTTACCCCCCTGGCTTACGTCATCGGCCTGCGCTTTATTTCACCGCGGCTCTATCGCACCACCGTGCGTCATGCGCTGCGCCAGGGCGTGCTGCTGGCCCTGCTGATCGTCTTCAATCTGCTGCTGCGCGCCCTGCAAAGCTGGAGCATCTTCACGGCCCTCGTGAGCCTGGCAATCGTGGTGGTGATCGAGGTATTGTCACTGGCGCGCAAGTAAGGCTTTTTTACCTTTTTGGAATTTTGGAATTTTATACAATCCTATTTTCATTGACTTTTGAGCGGTCACCGTTTACAATAGGAGAAGACACCAATATGACAAAAATGTGCAAGCTCTGTGCAAGCTACAGGAGGCAGATTTATGGCAGTTGCGCAGCCTGACTTTTACCGTCACGAGAACCTCGTCCGCAAGTCGATACAGATCCCCTCAACCCAGCATAAAGAACTCAAGACCCTGGCCGCCGAGATGGAATTCCCGCTGGGCGATGTAGTTGAAACAATTATGGACCTGATGCGCCAGGATAACTACGAACAGTTGCGAGCAGCCCTCATTCAAAAACGCGAACGTGATCTCTCTTCTCTCAGTTCCTCTCTCGATGAAGCCTACGCCTATCTCGGTTCCCTGCCAGAAACTCTGCAAGACGCGCGCTTCTTTTTTGTTGCCGCTCAAGAAGGTATGTTTGCGTAGGATAAGTATACATGAATAGTGAGGCGAAGGCATCATCACCATCCACGACGCCAAGCCCCCAGCAGAACGATGCACGACAACCCGCACAGGCGTCGCCGGCAGCCACCGTGCCGGGTATTTCTCCGTCACCCGCGCCGTCCGTTCCCCCGAGTCCCAGGAGAGGTGAAATCTGGGATGTGAACTGGTCACCCGGTCGAGGCGCCGAACAGCAGGGAACACGCCCCGCTTTGATTATCCAGAACGACAACGGCAATGCCTCTCCAACTTATCCTCTGACGGTGGTTGCCTCGATGAGCCGCACGGAGCGCGTACTGTCCTTGCACGTGCGCATCGCCCCCACGAGCGAAAACGGTCTGACCGACTACACGGACGTGAAGTGCGAGCAGGTGATGACCATCGAGAAGTCGCGCTTGCTGCGCCGGAGGGGAGCGATCACGAGCGAGGAATTGGGCAAGGTTGACCTGGCGCTGAGGCTGAGTTTGAACCTGCTGACATAACAATCCTTCCTGAACACGTGGCGGAGTAATTTTGTGATCGCACTGTGATGCTTCGTGGGCGCTTTGTGACCCGTTTGTGATTTCTTCTGCTTATCCTTGCAACATATCTCGTTTTGGGCAGTCGCAGAGAAACAGGAATGTCCGGACAACCAGTATCGCGAACTGGTGCGTCTTCAACGCAGAGAGTCGTGGGTTTTGGTTCCGGAACGTGAGACTGTTCGTTGGTCTGGAAAGGAAAGGCCCATGGCTCCGATCGTCATTCTCGATTTAACTTTGACAGGAGCGCTCCTGGTGCTGATCGTTGGCTACGTCGGGTTTCGTATCTTAACGCACAAGCGGCTCAAGGCATACGGGATTGATGTGAGTGCGCTCATTACCCAGGTGATAAGGGACAATATCGAGCATCAAACCTGCCAGCTCATCGCCAGTTGGACCGACCCACGAACCGGACGCCGGTTGACGTTTAAGGGCTTTCGTCTCGATATGGGCTATCAGCCAGGCCAGTTGGTAGGCATTCGTCTTGATCCCAGGCATCCGGCCCGCTACATCTTCCAGCGATAAACCTCGAAAAAATCATCCGGCCTGCTACATCTTCCAGCGATGAACTTCGAAACATTCATCCGGCCCTCGGTAGGCGCCGATTTATCGTGCGCACCGCCGATTTATCGGCCCGGGGTGGGGGGTAGGATGTCCGCAAGAATTCGTCAATATGCATAATCGGCCCCTACGGGACGGTATCCGAAGTATCTCCGTGAAGTTCATAATAACATGTCGGATGGCTGGCATGCCAGTTGTTACTTGGCTGTAGCAGCCAGGCCATCCAATATGATAAGTATGACACTAAGGATTTCAATGCTCACCCCCATTTTCTCAGGAGAGAATCAGTCATGCAGAAGCAGACAGGAACGATACAGGTTAAGCGAAATTTTCCAGAGATGCTCAAGGGCGGCGTGATTTGCGATGTCGTGAACGCAGAGCAGGCGCGCATCGCGGAGGATGCCGGGGCATCTGCAGTTATGGCGCTGGAGCGCGTGCCGGCCGATATTCGCGCGCAGGGCGGCGTGGCGCGTATGAGCGATCCCGAGCTGATTATTCAGATCAAAGAGGCCGTGACTATCCCTGTGATGGCCAAGTGCCGCATCGGCCATTTCGTGGAGGCGGAGATACTCCAGGCCATCGGGGTGGACTGCATTGACGAGTCGGAGGTGCTCACGCCGGCCGATGAGCACTTTCACGTCAACAAGCACCTTTTCAACGTGCCGTTCGTGTGTGGAGCGCGCGACCTGGGCGAGGCCCTGCGGCGCATCGGCGAGGGCGCGGCGATGATCCGCACGAAGGGCGAGGCCGGCTCCGGCAATATCGTCGAGGCGGTGCGCCACATCCGCGCCGTCATGGACGGTATTCGCCGCCTGCAGGTGCTGCCCGAAGAGGAACTCATGACGGAGGCGAAGGACCTCGGCGCGCCGTATGAGCTGGTGCGGGAGGTCGCGCGCACGGGCAAACTGCCGGTCGTCAACTTCTCGGCCGGCGGCTGCGCAACCCCCGCCGATGCCGCGCTGATGATGCGCTTGGGCGCGGAAGGCGTTTTCGTCGGCTCGGGCATCTTCAAGTCGGGCGATCCGTACAAACGAGCGAGGGCCATTGTGCAGGCCACGACGCACTTCCAGGACCCCGACATCATCGCGCAGGTCTCGCGTAACCTCGGCGAGCCGATGGTCGGCATCAACCTCGATAAGCTCCCCGAATCGGAACAAATGGCGCGGCGCGGGTGGTAATAGCTATCAACAGGCGATAATTGGCAGGGCAACCCGCGCGGGTTGCCCTGCCAATTATCGCCTGTTGATACTGGAATATTGCTTCTGGGTAGCTTGTTAATCTAATCGGTGGATAACTTATGGATACAAATACCCCAAAAAAGATACGCATCGGCGTCTTAGCATTGCAGGGTGATTTCGAGGCCCATATCAAGGCCCTGGCCGATGTGGGAGTCGAAGGAATTGCGGTACGCCTACCTAAGCATTTAGCCGATTTAAATGGTATAATACTACCAGGTGGTGAAAGTACCGCCATTGGCAAGTTGATGAAGTTGTATGGGTTGCGGGAACCGCTGCAACAGAAGATTCGGGAAGGTTTCCCCGTCTGGGGAACATGCGCAGGATTGATCTTACTGGCGAGTGAGACAGATAACGCGCTCGCGGGTCAGCCACTGCTGGCCTCCATGCACATTCGCGTTCGTCGTAATACGTTTGGCAGTCAGCGAGAAAGTTTTGAAACTGATCTCTCTGTGCCGGTACTGGGAGAAACGCCATTCCACGCAGTCTTCATTCGCGGCCCCTCTATCGAGGAGGTAGGGCCGCAGGTGGAGGTGCTGGCAAGCCTCGACGATGGAACAATCGTCGCCGTCCGTGAAGGGCACCTGCTTGGCACGGCATTTCATCCGGAGTTAGCCCAGGTCGACGGCCATAGGGACGCGCGGTTCCATGACTACTTTCTTCGCATAGTACAGAGCGTTAAGGGATAAAGGCCGGACCCGTTTCCCGCCTGCTGAATTCCCTAAGACGCGGGAGCACTGGATGATACGACCGGTACTGTATGTGGACCTGCCGGGAATCATCTACTCGATTGATCGCCGCGCCCGCAGCCGGCAGCACGAATTCGCGAATTTTGTGTGCTGGCTCGACCCGGTGGAGCATCGCGTCTCTCTCCCACCTGTCCTGAGAAATATCTTCCCCGTCAACCCCGCCTCTCGTACCTGGATCTGCGAGGATCACTGGCGCATTCTGGGCTTCGCCCAGGTGCGCGAACGTCCTTCGCGCATCACCTGGGATATTTCATATCTTGCCTCGATGGCGCATAACAGCGTCTCCAGCGACGAAGTCTTGCTGGCGCTGCTCGAGTATATGCTGGAGATTGCGTCGGGGCACTCCATACTGCGTATCTTCGCCAAGGTTGAAGATGAGGTGCCGGAGCTGGAATTATTCCAGAAAGCCGGCTTTCAACGCTACGCGCGCCAGTTGACCTATGTCTTTGAACCGGGTTCGGCGCAGGGTGACTTCAACCCGCCAACGCTGCGCCGTTGGAATCGCCATTTCGCGTGGGGATTGCACCAGCTCTACCGCGCCGTCACTCCCCAGCGAGTGCAGATGGCGGAGATGATTGACAGCAGCGACGAATTAGCGAAACTCTACGTCGGCTCACTGCATCCGTTGCCACCGGCCCTTTCGCGGGGCGATGAGACGTATGTCTGTGACGTTGGCGTGCGGCTGGGGGCCTGGCTGCGGTTGTGTCGAGGTCACGGCTCAGCCCCGCACCAGCTCTCTTTGATGGTTCATCCCGAGCATGCCGAGCTGGCCGACCCGCTCTTGCGCTTCGGTACACGGCGGCTCATGGAAGGAGGCGTGCGCCCCATCTATTGTCAGGTGAGGGAGTACGAATCCTCCGTTATTAATGCTCTGCGTTCCGGCGGATACGAGCATGTCTCGACCAGGGCCATGCTTGTGCGGCATATCGCGTTGCTTGCGACCAATCCGCGCTCCGTCCCCGCGCTGGAACAGAGAGTAGTCTATGGCGTGAAAGGCCTGGGGACAGTCAACTCGCGCCAGAGGTAACTCCTTAGAGGTATGAGGTGATTGAATAGCCTATGCAACACACGATCACTGACGATCTGGAAGCTCTGCTGGTAGCCCTACCGCCGCGCATCCACGAGGCGGTCAACCGGCTCGACAACCGGAGCGAACTGCTGGAGATCGTAATGGACCTTGGGCGCTTGCCCGAGGGCCGATTCCCGGATGGGGAGGTGATCCTGAGTGACGCGCCTGTCACCTACGCCGACCTCGAGTACGTGGTCGAGCGCATCGGTGAATTTGGCGATGACAACCGCGCCGGCATCGAGCGCACACTTCACCGTATCAGCGCCCTGCGCAATCGCAAGGGCAAAGTGATTGGCCTGACATGCCGCATTGGTCGAGCGGTCCTCGGCAGCATCGCGCTGATCCGGGATATTGTCGAACAGGGTCAATCGATCTTGATTCTTGGCCGCCCAGGCGTGGGTAAAACCACCCTGTTGCGTGAAATAGCGCGCGTCCTTGCGGACGAAGCCAATAAACGTGTGGTTGTGGTGGATACTTCCAATGAAATCGCGGGCGATGGAGACATTCCGCATCCCGGCATCGGGCGAGCGCGCCGCATGCAGGTAGCCCGCACAGCGGAACAGCACGCGGTAATGATCGAAGCGGTTGAAAACCACATGCCGCAGGTCATTGTTATCGACGAAATCGGCACGGAACTGGAAGCGGCTGCCGCGCGCACCATCGCGGAACGCGGCGTGCAGCTCGTCGCGACCGCGCACGGCAACTCGCTCGGCAACCTGCTGGTCAACCCGACGCTCTCCGACCTGGTAGGCGGCATCCAGACCGTTACGCTGGGTGACGAAGAGGCGCGCCGGCGCCATACGCAAAAGAGCATTCTCGAGCGCAAAGCGCCGCCGACCTTTGATGTCGTCGTGGAGCAGCAAAGCTGGCAGGAGCTGATCGTGCATAGCGACGTGGCCGATACGGTAGACAGCATGCTGCGCGGCCAGCTTGTGGTGGCCGAGGAACGTACGCGCGACGAGGAAAGCGGGCGCGTCAGCGCTCGCCGCATCACCACGGGCGGCATGGAAGTGCCGACCTGGGGAGTCGAGGGCTTCGGTACCTCACTGCGCGGCATGGATCGTGCCGAGAACGACTGGAATACTATGCGCCGTATGGGCCAGCAGGGGCCACAAGAGTCTCGCGGGCCACAGGCTGGGCGGAATCGCGGCGGCAATGGCAATGGCGGTGGCCGCGGGCACATCCAGGCGCAGCCCTACCAGGTGCGCGCCCTGACCTCGTTAGCGCCAACCGGCACGGCTCCCAGCGAGGCCAGGATGCAGACCACCGGCCTGGTCATGCTGGATTCACCGGCGCCGAGCGAGGGCATTTACCGGCCCATGCGCGATATCGATGAGACCGGCGACGCCGAGAGTGAAGCCGAGGAATTGCCCATCCGCAAGACGCTGCGCATCTACCCGTTCGGTGTCAGCCGCGACCGCCTCGAGGAAGCCGCTCGCCAGTTGCACGTCCCGATTATCGTTACAAAAAACCAGCAGGACGCCAACGCGGTTATCACGGCGAAAAACTATTACCGCCGCCAATCCGAGCGCTTGCAGCAGGCCGAGGACGAACGTAAAACGATCATTATCCTGAAGAACAATACCGTCGCCCAGATGCAGCATGCCCTCGCGCGCATCTTCGACATTCCGGTGGATAATCCATTGGATGACGAGGGCAACGAAGGCGAGCCGGGATCGGGGAATGGCAGAGCATCCCAGGATGATCCTACGACCAAGGCGCTTCTGGAGACCGAGGACGCCATCCACCAGGTCTTGAACAAGGGTCTGACGACGGCGGAACTGGCACCCGCCAACGCCTACATCCGCCGCCTGCAGCACCAGATGGCGACGCGCTACAACCTGGCCTCACGCAGCCGCGGCAAGGAGCCGAATCGCCGGGTGAAGATTTTCAGGACGAGGGAATCATAAGCGTGCAAGAAAAATGCCGGTGACGTCACCGGCATTTTTCTTGCACGCTTATGATTATCGTTCCCATACGGACGCAAAGAATTGCTCAACGTGCACGGGCAATCCAGGTACTGTCAGCGAAGGGAGCACCGCTTTCCCTTCAAATACACCTTGCGACTGATACTCTCCGCCCTCTAACGTTAAAACTTCCACTGTGCGAGAACCGGGATCAGCAATCCAATATTCTGGCACACCACCGCGAGCATAGGCCGCGATCTTCCTGTATCGATCATGGGTTTCGCTGCCGGGCGAGACGACCTCAACAGCGAGATCTGGTGGGCCGACAATGTGACGTTTTTTCAGTTTCTCGCTAATTGTCAAGGCCTGATATAGTCTTTTTGCGACAACCCTTGCCTCTCCTGGAGTCGATCATCAGCGCGGTGCTCTTCTTGAGGGAGCGCAGCAAGATGCTGGTCGAAGGAGCGGGCGCGGCGACATGGTGGGTTGTTATGGCAACAGCGGCATCATCATCAATTTGAGCTGCTCGGAGAGTCGCTCCACGGGCATGCTGGCATCGATTACATGGAAGCCGTACATGTCGGACATCAACTCGAACTGATCGAGAAGTTGTGTCTGATAGTTGACAAAGCTCTCGAAGAGGTCAGGGCCCAGGCGCATATCCATGCCCGACTCCCAGTAATCGAAGCCGCCGCGCTGCAGCACACGTGGGATCAGGTCATCGATGCCGATCTTGAGGTAAAACACGGCGTCGGGTATGAGCGCGAGGCCGTAGATCGAGCGTATCCAGTTGGGGTCGGCTCCCCGCACGACGGCGCGGCCGATCAACGAATAGATATATCGGTCGGTCAGTACGATGAAACCGGCGCGCAGTGCGGGCAGAATCTGGCGCTCGAAGCGATCTACAAAGTCGGTGGCATAGAACAGGTTCAAGGTGATGGTTCCGAGCGTATGGCCCGCTTTGGCCTGCTTGAGCCCGGCTCCTACCAGTTCCGAGCGCGTCATTTCCGTATGGGTCACAGCGTAGCCGCTGCTCTCCAGCCAGGGGCGCAGCAGTTTGATCTGCGTCGAGCGGCCTACGCCGTCGGTGCCCTCGATCACGATCAGGCGGCCGGGCAGCAGTTCATCACGCTCTTTTAAGTGGATGGCATCAATGCCGTAGAACTTCAGGTCGGTCATCGCTCTTCTCTTCCTCTTCCCGGCACTCTTTCGCCCTGACTGACAGTTCCTTGCAGGCCACCTCCTGGGGAAGTTCTGGCGTCGGCAACGTTACCTGTCGGAGTAAGCCCTTCAATCCCTGATGGGCGCATCTCGCGCGCCAGCCCTGCCCAGGCTGATCCCCTGGCCGATTTGCGGATGCGGCGCACCCCGTGCAAATACGGGCGGATGATCTGGCGCATCAGGCGCTGCTGATCTGGTATGGGTCGCGTGGCATCCATGACTGTCAGCCCGAACTCATCGACCATCGCTTCATATTCCTCGACGATGCGTTCCTGAAACAGCTTGAAACTCTCATAGGGGTCGCTGCTCAGCCCTAAGTCTTGCCCTGATTCGTAATACTTCAGTTCATTCCGCCCGGTTAAAATGCGGCTGAGCGAGACTTCGAGCGGCACACGATAATAGAATCCGACGGTTGGCATGACCGCGAACTGGTACAATTCGCGCACCCAGCGGCGATCAACGCCGCGCGCCGCGTCGCGCGCATAGGCAGTATATATGTAGCGGTCGGCCAGCACAATCGCGCCCGCCTTCAGAGGAGGGATGATATCGTGTTCGGTGCGATCCGCGAAATCAGTCGCGTGGATCAGGCTGAAGGTCGTCGGGCTGAGCAGTTGCTTCTTCTTGCCCTTGCTTGTGGTCTTTTTCACAAGGGGCGACGAGTTCCATTCACTGAAGAATACCGCGTAGCCCTCACTTATCAGCCACTGTCGCAGCAGAGCGATCTGCGTGCTTTTGCCGGAGCCATCGACCCCTTCCACGACGAAGAGGCGGCCCGGATATTGATGCGATCCATACGTTTCCATACATGTTTCCTTCGGCTGAACCAGCATTGGAAAGATTTAATACTATCGATTATTATGCTCTTTTGCGTCCCTGTCAAGTTAAACACGTTACAAATGCACGATGTGTTAACAATATCATGCCGGATATCCCTTTACAACTTTTCTCATTATTATGAGTATATTATAGGCAGGTAAATGCTCGTCGAATCCCGCCACTACATAGCAGACGGCGCCTTGGCGAATTTGCCTTTGGAAATAACCGCAATGTCGATCGCTGTACCAAAAATATTCTCTTCGACGAAAAAATGGGAGGAACGATTCACCTGGCGCTGGGAACGGGATTTCAAGAGGTAGGGGGTATCAACCAGTCATCGCTGCACTGGGACATGGTCTGTGATTTGCGCACCGGCAGCGAGATTCTGGTAGATGGTGAATTGTTCTGCAAGGATGGGCAGTTTATGATTTGAGAATAAGGAGGCGCAAAGAGAAAGGAGTTGACAGATGTCGCAAACCGATCCACCACCATCTGACCCCCAGCAGGAGATCTCGCGTGCTGCCCCAGAAGAACAGTCCAAACAGAGCAAGAAACCGATCTGGCAAGCATCCCCTGACGAGGTCTGGAAAGCTTTTGGGAAGCTGCTCGAGCACATCACTCCCTGGTTATTTGAGTTTGGCAGTTGGATCTTTGGGGGCTTGATTGCGTTCACCTTGCTGGTCATGGCCTCCCTCCTGACGATCGGGCCGGTTGATCCGGCCATCCTGGTTGCGACAACTGCTTTTGCTCTTGCTCTGCCTCTCGATGTGACCGGTCTCCTGGTGCTGAGGCTGATTCAGGATTTGAAGCAGGTTGGCCTCGAGGAAGAACTGGCTCAGGCCTTCCAGGAGGTCGGCTTCACCTTCGAGCCAATCTCTGCTCCCACGGCTCTCGAGACACAGCGCAAGAGAAGAACAGGGGTCGTCCTGAGCTACGCCCTCGGTATCCTGGCGCTGAGCGGCTTACTGACTCTGACCGGCATGATCGCCACACTATGGCATATGGCGTGGTGGATTGGAGTCAGTTTCCTCGTGATGGTCCTGATCAGTCCAGTCATCGTCATTGCAGCGATCGTCAACTCAGAGCCTCCTGACTCGGCAGAGCAGAAGGAGCTCAAGAGACGCTACCGGGACGAGATGACCAGGCAGGCAAAAGCACAATACCAGAAAAAAGAATGAATCGCGCATCTTCGAAGGGGTCGATTTAGCCGTAAAAACCATAAAGGAGGGAACTGCATGTCACACGAAGCAAACGCCGAGACTTGATTATGCACCCTCTGCTATACTGAACACAAGATAGGCTCAGGGAACAAGACTCTTCTCCCCCTGCGTCTCGCACCTTAACAACCCCCCATCATCCTCGCCTGGAACAATCAACTGACAACATTGCCCCTGTCCCAAATGTCCTAATCGTCCCAGACCAGTCCACAGCTTGCTCCAACGGCATCACCCAATGGAGGGCCCTGTCCCAAATGTCCCAACCTGAACCATCTCCCCACAATCCCCCTGTATGCCCCGAGCAATGGCAGCAATACAATCGATACCTCGGATACCTTAGATACCTCGGATACCTTAGATACCTTAGATACCTCGGGTGCCCACCTGAGACCGGCCAAATTGATCGACATGCAACTTCACCGCTCATCCAGGGTATTTTCTTAACATACCAAAACTCTCACGACAATCCGTGTACAATAATAAGCGTGTTATAATACTTCATTAGTAAACAGGAGAACAACTGACCAGCTAAGGATAGTGAGTACATGGGGCAAATTTTACACGTCAATATCCCGACGCCAACGGGGTACCTGGAGGGGATTCTCAAGCCGGAGGAGGAGGGGGTCGAGCCGATCTTTGGGGCGATTGTCTGCCACCCGCATCCACTTGGGGGTGGAACTATGCATAATAAGGTGGTTTTCAAGGTTGCGCAGACGCTGCAAACGCTGGGGATGCCGGCGCTGCGTTTCAACTTTCGCGGGGTCGGTCACAGCACGGGCAGCTATGATGAGGGGCGCGGTGAAATGGACGACGTGCGCTATGCCCTGGAATTTCTGAGCCATCGCTACCCTGGACTGCCGGTGATTCTGGCCGGCTTCTCGTTCGGCGCGTATGTGGCCCTGCGCGTAGCCCCCCGGGATGATCGTGTGCAGGCTATGATCGGTCTGGGCACACCGGCAAGGCTGTTCGGCGACGATCACCTGCAGGGGAGTCACAAGCCTAAGCTCTTTATCCATGGCACACGCGATGAACTCGCGCCGTACGACCTGGCGGTGCGGTGGTTCGAGCAGGTAGCCGCCCCAAAGAGCATGATCGCTATCGAGGGCGCTGATCACTTCTTCCAGGGCAGGCTGGACGAGGTGCAGGGAATCATCACCACGTTTGTACGGAGCCTTGTGAGATGAAACATAACGATGTGCGGCTCTTAAACGTATCATTCTTATGAGAAGTGCCGCTCGAGAACAGAGCTAGATTTGCGCGACGAGAGGGTAAAAAAGAGCATGTCCACCGCAATCGAAACCGTGAATGCCTTTATGGAGGCGCTTGAGTTGAAAGATTATGAGAGAGCAGCCAGTAACCTCGCGGATGGCATGTTCTTTAGCGGCTTTACTCCCAAGCCGCTCCCCAAAGAACAGTTTATCGCGGTGATGTCGGGGTTAACGGAGGGAATTCCCAACCTGTCCTACATGTTTCATAATGCAAAAGAGGTTGATAATACCAGCGAGGGAGCAAGAGTAACGGGAACCGTTCACATCACCGGCACTCAAACGGATAGCTTCGAATTGCCGCCCCTGGGAATTGGCCCTGTGCCCCAGACCGCTCAGTCAATTTCGCTGCCCGAAGAGACCTGGGAATACCTTGTTCGAGAGGGTATGATCGCCAGCATTCGAGTCGATCTTGTGCCAGGTGGCGATATAGAGGGGTTGCTCAACCATCTCGGAATCGATTATCCAATTGTTCAATAAGAGATAGCCGCGGCATCGGTGGGTTTAGATCGCCAGGAGAGAAAAGCGTATGTCCATGCCGGTTTCCGAACGCACAAAAGCGATGATGAAACGTATCGACCAGGCGACAGGTTCCGCTCCGCGCTGGCGTTGGTATCACGCTATAGCGTTCTACGTGCTAATCCAGGCGTTGACGTTTGGCTTATCGGGTCTCACCAGCGCCATCAAAGGCAATCGGGGGAAGAGCCTACGAGAAGATATATTCGGTGATACGTCTTATTTCCATGAGTTGAAGCAATCGATCTTCGCGCCACCTGCCTGGGTCTTTGGCCCGGCCTGGACGATTAACAACATCTCGGTCATCATCGGCACATGGCGCGTGCTGAATAAAGCCAGAGGCACAGCGGGGCGCAGCACGTTCCTGGCGTTACAGGGCGCGTCCTGGATCAATTACGTGCTCTTCAACGCGGCCTATTTCAGCTTGCGCTCCCCCATCAACGCCTTTGTGCTGACTCTGAGCATGTTCATTCTGACGATTCTGAGTGGTTTTGTCGCGATCTTCCGACTCAAAGATACGTGGGTTGCTTTGTCGCTGGCAACGCTCTTCATCTGGCTGAACATCGCATTGACGGCTGCGACTTTCCAGGCTTTGTGGAATTACGACGATTTTTATCGCGTGGGGCCGTTTATGAAGGTGGATAAGAGGTTGTTGAAGAATGCCGGATGAGCATTTAAGACCTTTTCACGTCCTCATCATTTGAGATGATTGTGTTTCCTACTGCCAGTCCACTGGACGCGCCCGCCTGATGCGAGGACGCAATGAATTGCGCCCCTACAGCGCCCGCTTGATGCGGGGTGAGCGCCTCGCCGCCGATCAACTTCTGCGCTTGAGCCTGGGTCAGAATCCTATAGTGTAGTTTCATCTCAAGGATGCGCAGCGCGGAGGCGTTGATCTGGTCCATCGAGAGTTGACCGCTTGTGACATCTTGCTTGAGGTTAGTGAGCATCGTCACGGTATCTTGCAGGCCGCGTGGGCCGAGGATCACGTCGGTGCCTGCCTTGATTGCCAGCAGAGCGGCTTGCGAGAGGCTGTAGGTATTGCTGATGCCGCCCATCCAGAGCGTATCGCTGATGATAACGCCGTTGAAGTGTAGTTGATTGCGCAGCAGCCCAGTCACGACATTGGGTGAAAGTGAGGTTGGCAGCTTCGGGTCGAGCTGGGGATTCAGGATGTGCGTCACCATCACCATCGGCACGATGCCTTCATCGATGAGGGTGTGATACGGCACAAGGTCAACAGCGTTGAGGGTGGCCAGGCTGCGGTTCATGTAGGGCAGTGAGTAGTGCGGGTCAAGCGTTGCGCTGCCGAGGCCGGGAAAGTGCTTGAGGCAGCCGACCACACCGCCTTGCGTCAATCCCTGGAGGTAGGCGCGGCCCATATTCGTGACCAGTTGCGGGTCGGAGCCGAAAGTGCGCCCGGGTAGGCCGGGATTGTTGGGATTGGTCAGTACATCCACGATGGGCATGAAGTTGACGTTCAGGCCCAGCGAGGTCAGGTCTTTCGCCGCGTTCAGCCCGGCGTTATAGGCGACTTTCGTATCGCCCGTCGCGCCGATCTGCTGCTCAGAGGGGCGTTCGCCGGTGATCTGGCGCAGCTCGTTGACTTCGCCGCCTTCGAAATCGGTGCTGACGAAGAGAGGGATATGCGCCTGCCCCTGCATGTTTTGTACGAGCGAGGTGAGCTGTGTGCGAGTTTGTGCGTTGCCGTTCTTGTTCTCGATCAAGACGCCACTGATGTGATTGTCCTGGATCATATGTTGCAGGTCGGCATTGATCGTCGATCCGTAGAACTCGACGATCACCATCTGGCCGAGCTTTTCATCCAGGGTCATGTTCTGCACAATGTTGCTTGCCAGGGCTGCATCGGTCAGCGCTGTGGCTGTGGGTGAGGGCGTTACTGCAAGAGTTGGCCAGACAGCAATCACCGTTGGCTCGGGACTGCTGCCCACGCCGGAGAAAAGCGAGACACAGCCGCTGAGCATTAACGCCAGGCAGAGAGAGGACGATGCGTCATGAGCCAGGGCGGTCGCGGCGAGACCAGGGCGATCGTGGGGGCTTACACAGGTAGGTTTAGTTGTAGGAGGTAGGTTCATTGTAGAGGCAGGGGTGGCTGAGAGTGGCGCGGGGCCCCTTGCGGGTGCCTTGCCTGCCTCTGCGCCTCGCTGGCCCTTTCTCGAGTAAAACCTATCCGTGTAAGAGCCGCGACCGCCCTGGCATTCGATGGTGCCGTTCCTGCTCGTCAGGTCCATAATCTATCCCCCGTGGAATTTGGATCTGCTATAGGCCCAGTTGTTGCCTGAGGCCGAAGGTGTCCATCAGGCCCCAGTGATCGGCGATCTTGCCGTCGGCTATGCGTACGATATCGATTGCTGGCACCGTAATTTGTTTGCCGGTGGGAGCGGCTCCCATGAAGGGCTCCTGCTGCGTTCCGCGCACGGTGACCCGGAACACAACACGGTCTCCCTCGCCAAACAGGTCATCGATTGACAGGTGGAGATCGGGCATGGCTTTACGAAAACCGGTGATGCGTTGTTTCTGGCCTTCCCGGTCAAGTGGTTTATCCTGGCCCGCGACGTAACGCGCATAGTTGGGCGAGGCTACTTCGTCGAGGATATTGACATTCCCTTTATTCCATGCTTCATCCAGGTAGCGCTTTACGATGGCCTTGTTTTCTTCAACTGACATACGATATAGACTCCTTCTCAATGGTAGGGATGCGATTTATCGCGTCCCGGGCGCATTGTCCGTCATCAGGCGGTTTTTATTTGCGAGGCTTCTTCCAGTCCAAGCACCTTGATAGCGTTCTGACGCAGGATGAATTTCTGTACCTTGCCACTGGCGGTCAACGGATACGATTCGACGAACTGGAAGTAGCGCGGGATTTTCTGGTGGCTGATCTGGCCTTTACAGAACTCGCGTAGTTCCGCCTCGGTCAACTGGGCGCCCTGCTGGAGAACAATCACCGCCAGCAACTCTTCGCCGAAGAATCTGTCGGGGACGCCGACGATTTGCACATCCGCTATTTTCGGGTGGCGAATCAGGAACTCTTCGACCTCGCGCGGGAAGATATTCTCGCCGCCGCGAATGACCATATCTTTCAGGCGGCCAACGATGTTGACGTAGCCCTGCTCGTTCATGGTAGCAAGGTCGCCGCTATGCAGCCAGCCGTCGCTATCGATGGTCTCGGCTGTTTTCTCCGGCATGTTGTAATATCCCGCCATCACCAGGTAGCCTCGACAGGTCAACTCGCCGCGTTCACCGCATGGCACAGCCTCGCCCGTGGCGGGATTGATGATCTTGACCTCGCCGTGCGGCATCGGCACGCCCACTGTCGCGGATTTCAGCTCGAACGAGTCTTCCTGGAGCGTGAGCGTGATAGCGGCGCTGGCCTCGGTCTGCCCAAAAACGATAGTTGCGTTGGCGCCCATGCGCTCGCTCACCTGCTCCATCAGGTAGACGGGGACGGGTGAACCCCCGCTGACCACGCTTTTCAGCGGGGAGAGGTCGAAGCTGGCGAAGTCGGGATGCTGCATTATGGCGATGAGCATGGTGGGAACGCCTCCGAAGCGGCTGCACCGCTCCGTGCTGAGCACTTGCAAGGTCTTGAGCGGGTCAAAGGCAATCAGGGGATGCAGGGTCGCGCCGACACCCAGGGCGGCGAGAATGCCCAGCACGCAGCCACCCACGTGGAAGAAGGGCATGGCGGTGCAGATATGCTCTCCCGGCTGCACGCCCCAGCATAGAGCGAAGATGCGGCCATTGTTCAGGATGGCGCGTTGCGTCTGAATGGCTCCCTTTGGGAAACCGGTCGTGCCCGAAGTATACAAAATCTGCGCCGGGTCGCCGGGCTGCACGGACGCCTGCCGCTCGCGCAACGCCTCCATACTCACCCGCTCGCCTGCTGCGATCATCTCGCGGAAGAGTGTGGGCCGCCAGCCTTCCTGCTCCAGCATCCCAGCCGGAGGCGTGCCCAACAGGCTGATGTATCGCAGCCGGGGCAGTGTGACGCTGCTGACCTCACCATGCACCAAACCCGCGGTGATGCGCTCGCGTATCGTCGCCAGGCAGTCGTGCTCGCGTATTTTAGCCATAAAGAAGAGGGCTGCCACGTCGCCCTGCTTCAAAATATACTCGACCTCTTGAGCGCGGAGCACCGGGTTGATGGTGACGAGTACCAGACCTGCCTTCGAGGCCGCCAGCTCGAGCATCGGCCATTCCGGGAGATTGATGGCCCACACAGCGATGTGCTCCCCTTTTTGCAGGCCGAGCGCCAGCAAACCGCGTGCCACCGCATCGACGCGGTCGCGATACTCGCGATACGTCCAGCGAATATCCAGCGCGGCGCCAAATTCGGGATAGCACGAGTAAACGAGGGCCTCCCGTTCGGGCATCTCTTGCGCACGGCTGTCCAGGAGTTGGCCGGGTGTGACCTCCAGCAAATCGATACCATCAGCCTCGGCCTGCCAGTACGACAGACCATCGTTGGTTATGCCCATCGTCGTTCTCCTTGCATGTGAAAGGACAAAGCAGCCTGCTATTCCACTTGCTAACCGTGCTTGTAGCATACTCGCTGTGAGGCTGAGTTGCAAGAGCCATGATTATTGGTGATTACCCAAAGCTGGGAACATTCCTACCGAGAGGGCTGCCGTTGTCGGGCGGGCGATCAACGACGGCGACGGTGCAGCGCGAGACGCAGACCAGCTTATCGTTCTCGTCGGTGATGCGAACGTCCCAGACATGCGTCGTGCGCCCGCGATGTAAGGGTGTCGCGGTGGCCGTCAACTGGCCGTCACGCTTCGGTCGCAGGTGATTGGCGTTGATCTCCAGGCCAAAGGCCATCTGCTTCGTCGCGTCGATATTCAGCACCGTACCAAGCGAGGCGACGGACTCCGCCAGCGTCACGGAGATCCCGCCGTGCAAATAGCCCACCTGCTGGCGGTGGTTCGGGCCAATCGGCATAGTCGCTACCACCTTATCCTTCTCCGCCGTTACCAGGTGGATGTCGAGTATCTCCCATACTGAGCCCTCGCGGGTGCTGTTTATGACTGCTACAATTTCGTCGCTGGAAGGTTCCATAGGTGTGTGCGTCCCTTTCAAATCTGAATGTTGTGCTTCTGAGGTAGACGTCTGGACTCCCGGTCATGTGCCTCCATAGTATCACATTGTCCTTGACAAGCCGCTTCTCTAAAACGGATACTATCTGTACAATCAAACAAGTTGCGCTAAAGGAGTAAACTTATGTTCGACAAGAGTAATATTGGGCGAAGCTTTGCCCCTTTCACCATCGAGGTCGAGCGCGGTAAGATTCGCGAGCTTGCGCAGGCCATCGGCGATGATAATCCTATTTACCAGAGCAAGGAGGCAGCGCAGGCGGCTGGCTATGACGATATCCCGCTTTATCCGACCTCTCCAACCACGTTTGGCTTCTGGGGAAATCGCAAGATGGGCATGCAGTTGGCGAGCACGGGTCTGAACGTCATGCGCATCCTGCACGGCGAGGAAGAATACGAGTATCTCGCGCCCATTTACCCCGGCGATACGCTTACCGGCGTCTTCACCATCGTGGACGGCAAGACGCGCCAGGGGCAAAGCGGTGCGATGGATATCGTGACCACCGAGACCAGCTATACCAACCAGCATGGCAAGCTCGTCTTGAAAGCTCGCACCGTTGCGATAGTGCGCGAATGATAGAAGGAGAAAACCCAATGACGACCAATGCTTCGGCTCCGGCGAAACGATATTACGATGACGTGCAGGTTGGCGATAGCATTCCGCCACTTGAAAAAGCGCCCGTAAGCCATTATCAACTGGTGCGCTACGCGGGGGCGTCGGGCGACTTCAATCCGCTGCACACGGATCCGAAAGTCGGTGAGATGATCGGCGTGGGCGGCATCATCGCGCACGGCATGTTGATAATGGGCTTTGTGGGGCAGTTGTTGAGCGATTATGTCGGGCCAGGCGCGCTGCGCAAGTTCGGCGTGCGTTTCAAGGGCATGACCCATCTCGACGACGTGATTACCTGCACGGGCACGATAACGGAAAAATATGAGGAGAACGGCGAGAACCTGATCGCCGGAAAGGTGCAGGCCGCCGATCAGAACGGCGACGTGAAGGTAACAGGCACCTTCGTGGCGGCTTTACCGCGCCGTTCATGATGGATCGCTTTAGATTGGAGAACTCCTTATGGGTATGCTTGATGGCAAAGTAGCGATCATTACCGGTTCAGGGCGCGGTATCGGCGCGGCCAGCGCCCAACTGCTTGGCTCCGAAGGCGCGCGGGTGATTGTGAGCGACCTCGATCCGGCGCCGGCGGAGGAAACCGCCGCCGCGATCCGCGCTGCCGGTGGGCAGGCCGCTGTTATCGCCGGAGATGTCACCGACCCGGCCTTCCCCAAACAGTTCATTCAAGGTACGCTGGATGCATTCGGGGGCATCGACATCATCGTCAATAATGCCGGCTACACCTGGGATGCTGTCATCCAGAACATGACCGACAAGCAGTGGTACGCCATCATCGATGTGCATACCACCGCACCTTTCCGTATATTACGCGAGGCCTCGCATTTCATTCGCGAGACGGCGAAAAAAGAGGCTGCCGCTAATGGCCGGGCCAATCCACGCAAAATTATCAACGTCAGTTCCGTTTCGGGTGTCTACGGAAACGCGGGCCAGGTCAACTATTCGACAGCGAAGGCAGGCATTACCGGCCTGACGAAGACGATAGCGAAGGAATGGGGCCGCTTCAACGTGCAGGCCAACTGCGTCTGCTACGGCTTCATCGATACGCGCCTGACCGCGGCCAAAGAGACCGCCGAGAAGATCCAGCGTGACGGCGAAGAGATTGCCCTGGGGGTCCCCGACCAGATGCGCCAGATGGCCGCGCTGACCATTTCGCTCGGGCGCCCCGGCACGCCGCAGGAGGCGGCAGGCCCGGTGCTATTCCTCGCCTCGCCGCTCTCGAACTACGTCTCCGGCATTGTGCTGGAGGTGACAGGCGGCAGAGCGCTATAAACGGCAGATCATCCTGGCGAAACCTGCGCCAATAATCCGGTAGGGGCGAAAGATGCTAAACGGTTATGCCCAACAGTCACTCAAAGCTTTGCTTGGTAAAGACCAGGTCTTCACCGATATGGCTTCCCTGTTCGCCTACGAGGTTGATGCCGGGCTTGATCGCGGCATGCCAGACGGCGTCGTTTTGCCGCAATCGGTGGAGAATGTGGCGCTGGTTGCGCGCTGGGCGGCTGAACATGCTATGCCTCTGATCGGGCGCGGCGCGGGAACGGGGCTATCGGGCGGCGCGGTTGCCGAGCACGGTGGGCTGATCCTCGAATTCTCGCGTATGAACCGCGTGCTGGAGATCGACGTGCGGGGACGCACCGCGCTGGTGGAACCCGGGCTGATTAATCTGCGGCTGGACGAGCAGGCCAGGGAGCAAGGGCTGTATTTCCCACCCGATCCCGCCAGCCAGCGCGCCTCGACCATCGGCGGCAACGTTTCCGAGAATTCCGGCGGCCCGCACTGCTTCAAGTATGGCGTCACGACGAACTACATCATGGGCATGCAGGTCGTACTGGCCGATGGGCGCATCGTGCAGGTGGGTGGACGCGCCTACGACTACCCTGCCTACGATTTCTGCGGCCTGCTGACGGGCAGCGAAGGTACGCTGGCCCTCATGACCGCCATCGCCGCGCGGCTGGTGCGCGACCCTCCGGCGGTACAGACCATGCTGGCCGTCTTCGACTCGGTTGAGCAGGCAGGCGTCGCCGTCTCGGCAGTCATCGCGGCGGGTCTTGTCCCGGCCACGATGGAGATGATGGACCAGAAGATCATCCGCATCGTGGAGGAATACGTCCATGCCGGGCTGCCGGTGGATGCCGAGGCGCTCCTGATTATCGATGTCGATGGCTACCCGGCGAGCCTGGACGCGCAGAGCGAAGAAATATCGCACATCCTGCGGGCGCACGGCGGCTACAACCTGCGCACGGCCAGGAGCGCGGACGAACGCAACCAGATCTGGTTCGCACGCAAGAGCGCCGCCGGGGCACTGGCGCGCCTCGCGCCCGCGCAGTACACCATCGATATCACCGTTCCGCGCAGCCGGCTCGCGGAGGCGCTTGTCGAGGTGAACGCCATCTGTGATCGACATCACCTGCGCGTCGGCTACGTCTTCCATGCTGGCGACGGCAACCTGCACCCCCTGATCCTCATCCCCGACCCGCAGGACAAAGCGCTCATGCAGCGGGTCCATGAGGCCGGACGCGAAACTGTTGAGGTCGCCGTGCGCAAGAATGGCAGCCTGAGCGGGGAACACGGCATCGGCATCGAAAAACGCGCCTTCATGCCGATCATGTTCAACGAAGATGAGCTATCTGTTATGCGGGACATCAAACAGGTCTTCGATCCACAGAACCTGCTGAATCCCGGCAAGATATTCCCTTCGTCCAAAAATGATACACGAATGATACCATCCTCGTTGTCATCATCAACGAACGAGGGCGTGATGAAGTGCGCACCCAGAAACGTAGAGGAAGCCGCCCGCTTCTTGAAGGATTGTACGAAAGCTGGCAGGCGCGTATACATCACGGGCGATACCGGTGAGGAAGCGCGTGATGCCGGGCGACCGGACGGGCACAGCATCCTCAGCACAGCCTCTATGGGCGGTATCCTCACGTACGCGCCGGAGGATATGTACATCACCGTCGGCGCAGGTACCTCTCTTGCCGAGGTACAAAGCTTCCTGGCGGAACACGGCCAGCAGATCCCTCTGGCGAGTCCGTGGCCTGGCACTACGGTTGGTGGGTTGGTAGCAACCAATCTGAACGCGCCACTGCGCATGCGCTACGGTGCCATTCGCGACCTGGTGCTGTGTGCCATCGTCGTCCTGGCTGACGGCCATATTATCCGCGCCGGGCGACCGGTGATAAAGAACGTGGCCGGCTTCGACCTTGTAAAACTCTTCATTGGTTCGTATGGCACCCTGGGTCTGCTAGCCGACATTACACTCAAAGTAACCGCGCGGCCCCGCCAGCGGCGCTCGCTCATCATCCCCGTCGATGACCTGCGCCACGGCCTCATGTGGGCGAGACAGCTTTATCCCATCTCGCTGGTGGCCTCCGCGATCTTGCTTGGTAGGAGCGATAGTATCATTCGCTTTACTCGTAATATGCAGGACAACGACGAGGGCTCTGATAGTCTAAACCTTCAAGGCAATCAGGATATTCTCAAGAACCATCCCTACGTACTGATGTATACGGCCGAAGGGCTGGCAGAGGATGTGCAGGCCGAACTGCGGCAGGTGCGCGAGGTATTGCGCATTTCAGAGGTCGCCAGGGTGCAGGCGAAGGAGCCGGTCGAAATCGATGGCGTTTCGGGTACCGACGTCTGGACACATTTCCTGGAACAGGGCGGCGATGCCGTGCAAGTGCGGGTCGGCGTACCCGTTCGAGACCTGCCAGCCTACGCCCAGGACCAATCCGCGCTGCTCACCGCCGGTGAGTTCCTGGTGGATTTCGCCAGCGGCTTTGTCTACTGCCTTCTGCCAGCACAGGATAATAGTGATCTAGCTAAGACGATAGAGCAACTGCGAGCGCCAGCCTTGCAAGTCGGGGGCTACGCCGTTGTAACGCATGCACCGGAGGGATGGCGCGGAACGCTGGATCGCTGGGGCTACCGGCCTGATACGTTGGATCTGATGCGAGGGTTGAAGGCGCGCTGGGACCCGGCGGGGATACTGGGTGCTGGAAGCTTTGTGGTGTAGTTGCGACTTCTATAGACTACCCGAAGAATTGCTCGGCATGTACCAGAAATTCCGGCACAGTTCGCGAAGGCAGTATAGCCTTTCCACGAAATATACCCTGCGATAGATACATCCCTGGAGCTTCTAGAAGAAGCACTTCAACGGTACGGGCGTCAGGATCAACAATCCAATACTCTGGGACGCCGGCGCGAGCGTAGGCTACCAGTTTGTCATGCCGATCATAGATAGCCGTACTGGGAGAGGCCACTTCAACAACCAGGTCAGGAGCGCCAATGATGCGGTTGTCAGCAACTTTATCAAAATTTTCCTTTAAGACAACAAGCACATCAGGTTGAACAATGACATTTGGCGCCAGTTCGACATCAAACGGAGCGATACGTACCAGTCCAAGACCGGTCAGTTTGATGTGGGCGCGTAGATAAGAAGCAATTTCAAGCGCTGCATCTTGATGTGATCCACTGGGCGCTGGTGACATATAAAGCACTCCATTCACAACTTCGTATCGATTGTTATCATCGGGCAGGGCAGCGTATTCTTTGTAGGTCCAGCGACCTTGTTGAGGACCTGAAACCCAGTCAGCGCGTCTAACCATAGGAAGTTTATCTGAAGTTGTCGTCATATCAGTCGTGCCTTTCGTGAAGCAAACGATACCTCTCTATTATACGCTATCAGATCTTCATTCCACCCTTCCACATTTTCGCTTCGAGAAATACCCGCTTATGTGAGCAAGTTCATCACTTCCTCCATCCACTTCTCTCCATATGTAATCCCTCCGTACAGCAGTAGATTTGGTTCACCCGTCGCGGATATTTGACCGTGATAGGTGAGGATGAAGGATCGCAGGCTCTCCGCACGTCACCTGCAATGCCTCTAGCTGCTTAATTTCGTCCTCCTCCGGCACGCGCGTGCGCACTTCTTCGAGCGTAATGCCCAGGCAAGTGAGGAAGCAGAGTTCGGCGTGTGGCGTTGTTTTGTCGTAGACCAGGCCCAGGCAGAATTGTTCTCGAATGTCTTCGGGTGTTACACCTGTCTCCTCGCGTATTTCGCGGCGGATCGCGGCGAACGGGTCGGGCTGCGCATTGGGGGTGCTGTCGCGGCCGCGCTCGAAGAAGCCGCCGATCACATGATAGCGACCCACGTAGACATCGACGCCGCGCCGTTTGTCGAGCAGGATAAAGCCGTTGCTCGTCTCCACGACTGAGCAGACGGCAAGCGCGTTACCCAGCTCCTCGCGCCTGCGACCCTCGTAAAATTCCGGCACGCGCGTGGTGACGTATTCCTTGTAGCTGGTTTCACCCATAGCGAGGTAAAGCGTGCCGTCCGTTCGCGACTCGGCGCTGACGAAGCGATAGAGAGGAGCATCGAATAGGGGGATGCCCTGTTCTCGCGCTGAAGCTAGCTTTTGCTGCCAGAGGGCGTCCATCCAGGCCTGGATGGATGGAGTAATGGGCATGCGGAATGAAGGGTCATAAGTGATATATAGCTGGTAGGGCTGGTAAAGGCCGCATGCCAGGATGTCGAATTCGAGCATGGGCCTATTGTAGCACATTTCTCAATTCGTTTATGCAGCAAGCGTTGTTATCTTGCTTTTAGCGGGTTGTAACACCTGCTTCTTATTATGACGGCACTTAAGATCTGAGGTGGATTTTGTCGAAACTTTAGAAAAAAATATCAGAAGTGAAAATAGATGCTGTAATTTCTCCAAAAATATAGTATACTCTTCAGGTGGGAAAACTCCTCCAATTGTTAGTGCTGCTGAAACGTCATTTTTGTATTGTAGCTGTAGCGACGTCAAAAAGAAGTTCCTATGCAATAGCTCCTAGAACGGGGACAGTATGCAGCGCTGCGAATTTTGTGGTGCGCCCTTGCCAGAATCTGCACACTTTTGTGGCATTTGTGGACAGTTAATCAGTGATAGGACGCGTGGAGCAAACACGGTCAGTGGTGGGTTGCAACGGGACCAGTTGATTTTTGATTCGCCAGCGCTGCCGAACAGTCAATCGCCTCAAGGGCTAAATGTGCAAAGGGAAGAGGAAGATGGGGAGGTGACGATCAGAGGTAGATGGCCCGATGTGGGACAATCTCAAAAGGTGTGGTCTTCACCTGGGCAGCAGGGCAATGAAAGCTATCCTGTCCTGCCAGATTTCATGTTACCTGGAAATCCGTTAGGAAATGAACAGACCCCACTTAGCCAGGTGCCAACGGTGCAAGGAACCCCTCAGGTAGGTGGAGTACCAAGTGTCCAGGGAACCCCATCGTCACCCGGCGCCCCTTCTGCTGCAAGTGCCTCTCCTCACGGAGCCGGGTCGACTGCGATCTCCACAAGCTCCATCGTCTGCGCCACAGATGCCACCACATCATTTAACAGAAACCGGGGGTATGTATCACACGCAAACCCCGGTACAGCATTCCACCCAACCGGCACCTCCATCGCAGCATCACCTTCGGCCCCCGGTGCAGCACCCCCAGCAACCGACGCCTCCATTGCACCACCATCCCCAACCACCGCTACGCCCACCCCTTGAAGAGCGTCATCATCAACATCATCAACATCATCATCACACGATACGCATTCATGTACCACATCATGCACGACGATTGCGCGGCGCTGCCTCAAAGTTAATCGCCGACACGACGGCAAAATGGGTCATTCTGGTGCTAACAGCAATTGTCGTCATCGTTGCTAGTGGGATTGGTCTGGTATTGGCGAACCAGCCTTCCCTTTCCTTGACTGGTAGTAGCATTGTATCCACCGGGGGAATATTGCGCCTGCATGGCAGCGGATTCTTTCCAGGAGGGAGTGTCACGCTTACCCTCGATAAAGGCTTAGCAGTCTCCGTAGGTGGTCAGAGTCAACCACAAACAACTGCGCAACCTTCAAGTTCAGAGGCAAGTATTCTGCAGATGCTGAGTGCAGGGCAAGCGACTCATCAGGCAGCATCGAATCCCGGCATCCCGGTGGGCACTATAGGAATATTTGATGCGGCTGTCCAGGTGAGTGAGGGCTGGTTGCCGGGAGTGCATACGATTCATGCAACAGAAGGATTTGGCTCGCGAAGCGCGAACCTGAAGTTCATAGTGGTGGCGAAACAGCCGAAGCTCGTTGTAAGTTCTTCTTCCATCGACTTTGGCAAGGTGGAAATGGGGAGGAAAGTGTTCCTGTCGGTGTTGGTGGGGAACAGCGGTGGGCAACGACTTACCTGGGTAGCGGATACGAAGGGAACCATGTGGCTCAAATTGCTGACGCCTACCGGGGCGATTGAGCCAGGCAGTTTAAGGCAGAGTATCTACGTCGCTGCTGATACAACTCATCTGAAAACAGGCATCTACTTTGCAACCTTACGCATCAGTTCTAACGGCGGTGAAATGCTGGAAGGCGTCAAGCTGATTGTGATCCCAGCGGGGTCGCAAAAGCAAGCGAGACTTAGTCTCAACCCTAGTCGTCTTGATTTTGGTTCACAAATAGTGGGGGCCACGGCGACGCTACAAGTGGTTGTCAGCAATTTGGGCACACAGAATCTTAGTTGGAAGATGGGTACTGGAAATACACATTGGTTGACGTTAAGCAGAAGTGCAGGAACGATTCGGCCCGGAGGTCTTCCGCAAACAATCTATATCACAGCAGATGCGACTAAACTTACACCGGGCACCTACTCGGCGACACTTCAGTCCAATTCAAATGGAGGGAATGCCAGATCGTCAGCAAATTTAGTAGTGATCTCCAGTCCACCAGGGTCAATACCGCCACAGCCACCAACAAAAGTTCTCGCGCCTTCGTTGACTGTTAGCCCAACCAGCTTCAATGGGAATAATGACTGTTCCTATGCTCAAGGTCAGGGATGGATTTGCCTGGCAGCGTTGAGCAATGGGCAGCGTGCTCAGCGCTCCCTGGACTGGATGGCATCCGGCAGTGGAGTTTCTGGCATAGCTTTCTATCCAGCAAAGGGCAGCCTGCCCCCAGGTCAGACGGAGCTGGTGAATATTCTTCTACCTGATACGATCTGTCCTACCACGGCTACCTTCACCTTCACAGGACCAGCCAATACCGTTCGGGTGCCGTGGCACTGTACACCCGTCCCGGCCCAACTGCTGGTGGCCCCATTCAGTTTTAATGCCAACACGGACTGCACCTTTACACAAAGGAATGGCTGGATCTGTCCCGCCACGCTCATCAGCCTGGGCGTCCAGAACGATCTGAACTGGTCTGCAAGCAGCAGTGGGATTTCTGGCATAGCTTTCTATCCGGCAAAGGGAACGCTGCCTCCAGGGTATTCAATGCCGATAACAGTTATAGTACCAGCTCCAACCTGCCCGGCTACCGCCTCCTTCACTTTCAAAGGACAAGCCAATACCGTCGATGTCCCGTGGAGCTGCTCAGCGCCGCAGATAATAGCCAGCGCAGATAGTTTCAGCAGCAAGTTCAGCGATGGTTTCAGCAATGGATGTCTAGTATGTACGGTGACATTGTCTACTGCTCCGGGTTCACAAGGGAATCTGCGCTGGAGTACATCCGGTGCTGGGATAAATGGCATCAGCTTCAATCCGGCAAGCGGTACGCTCTCATCAGGACAGCCGGTGCAAGTGACGGTCTCAGTACCAAATACAATCTGCCCGGCCAAGGCTACCTTCACATTCATGGGGCCGGCCAATCAGGTCTCAGTTCCGTGGACTTGTACACCGGGACAGATGACACTTGCTCCGAATTATTTCATTGCCGGCACTACCTGTCCCAATGCTGATAATGGCTGGGTATGCACTGCGAATCTCACACCTAGCTCGGATTCTCAAGGCAATTTGGCCTGGTCCGCCAGCAGCAACTTATCTGGAGTGACCTTCAATCCCTCAAGTGGTACGTTATCTCCAGGGCAGACTGTCCCGGTGACCATCTTTATACCCAGCAGCGATTGCCAGAGTGGTTCTTTCAGTTTCGCAGGACCGAAGAACACTGCCAATGCTACGTGGAGTTGTTCGATAATAAAAGCCGACCCAACCAGAATCAATGCAAATACCGATTGCGTCGGCAGTCAGGGGAGTGAGGGTCTGGATTGGGACTGTGATGTTATGTTGAGCAGTGAGGGAAATAATCCGTCGGGCTTGAACTGGACTGCATCTAGCAGTGCTCCGGGAGTGTACTTCAGTCCCTCGAGTGGAACCGCGTTTCCAGGTCAGCCGGTGGAGGTCGATGTCATTTTCACGAACACAGACTGTCCAGCCAGTGCTGATCTCGTCTTTGCAGGGCCAGCCAATATGGCCCATGTGTCATGGAGTTGTACGGCGCTACCGAATCTGACAGTCAGGCCTGACCAGTTGCAAGCGGAGAGCGATTGTCCTGCCGTCGATGGCGGCTGGACCTGCACTACCACCCTATCAGTCGATCCTGGTTCACAAGGCACTACCGCCTGGTCCGCCAGCAGCGGCTTACCCGGAGTGATTTTCAGTCCCTCGGGCGGGACATTGTCTGCTAGCCAGAATTCGAGCGTGAAGGTGACTATCTTTGTACCTAGCGGAGCCTGCATGGATGGTAGGTTCAGCTTTTCGGGACAAATAAATACTGCTAGTGCGGACTGGTACTGCGTACCACCACCACCGCCTCCGACAGTCGACCTGGGCAGTTGTTCGTATGGCGCTGGTCAAGGCTGGACTTGTGCTGCAACGGTGAGCAATCCGAATTATCAGGGCGACCTGAACTGGACTACATCCAGCAGTGGGATCAACGGCATTACTTTCAATCCACAAAACGGAACGTTGTCCCAGGGTCAAATAGTGCCAGAGACTATCGCTATACCAGATACCGTCTGCCCTGCCAGCGCCACCTTTACGTTCTCGGACCAGGCAAGCTCCGTAGCTGTACCCTGGAATTGTGTCGCGCCAGAGCTGACCGGCACTTCAGGGGATCCAAACAATATCTGTCCTGCTGATACGAGTGGCAATTTTGTATGTACTGTCTTACTGGCGCTTGCCCCAGATTCAGAAGGTGGTCTGAACTGGTCTGCATCCAGCAGCACAGCAGGCATTACATTCAGTCTGACGGGTGGAACGCTGTTTCCAAACCAGTCACAAACCGAGATGATTACCATTCCAGCCAGTGACTGCCCGAGTGCTACCTCTATCTTCTCAGCAATTGGAAGTGCTGTTGAGCTGACGTTCACCTGTATAACGTCCACCCCTACGCCAACGCCAACTCCAACGAATACGCCGGTGCCTCCGACTCCTACAGTTACGCCATCACCGACCAGTACACCACCGCCAGTATTGACGGTTGGCCCGGTCGATTTAGATCCAACGAATTCAAATTGTCAGTCCGTAACAAGCGGCTACCAGTGTACTGTGACACTGGGAGAAACCTCAGATTCTCAAGGCAATGTGGCCTGGTCTGCAACCAGTGATATAAATGCCGCTTTCAACCCCCAAAGTGGTACATTGTCTCCAGGGCAATCGATCCCGGTAACCATCACTTCTATCCCCTGCCAGAATGGGACCTTTACCTTCTCAGGGTCGGGTGGGACAGTTCCCGTTGCTGTGACATGGACTTGTTCAGTAACACCTCCACCGTCACCGACACCATCGCCGACGCCGTCACCGAGCCCATCGCCAACGCCATCACCTACTCCATCACCCACACCATCGCCTACTCCATCACCGAGCCCATCGCCGACGCCGTCACCCACACCGTCACCGACGCCATCACCTGCCCCATCACCATCGCCAACTCAGACTACAGTGGTGGCAGACACACCAAAGTCGATGAATGTACATAGGTCCCGCTATGCCTATCTCATAGATACGTGAGGTGAGCTCCCTTAAGTAGGAGACCATTCAAAGAGGTGGGACTCGAATTCGAGCATGGCGATCTATGAGCTACATTGTGCGAATTTCGTGCCGGTGTTGCAGAAGATGACCTCGCGATTTTCGATATGGATAATCATATCGGGCTTGCCGTCGTGGTTGGCATCGCTGAACGTGAGGGTGATAGGTATCTGGTCATCGCCGCTCCCAATCAGGTCGGGGCCGACATATTCGTAGGACTTCGCGGGGTTGCCAGCCGGTAATTCGATCACGATCACCTGCCCGTGCAGGTTCTGGGCGATAAAGTGGCTGGGGTGGGCCGCGCTATCGCTATGGCCCACGACTGCATCGGTCTGGTAAAAGCGGGGATAGCCATAGACGATGTTGTTGTACTGGGTTGTGCCCCACGCCAGGATTGCGGATAACGATACCCACAGCGCGAGCGCCGCGATCATACCTACGCCTACGTAGACCAGCCAGTGCAGTGAGTGCTTGTGCGACCGACTCGCAGGTGACGGCAAAGCCGCGGCTTTGCCGGGTACCGCACCGCTGGCGGTGCTGCGACCGGCGCGCATAGGGATTGCTCCAGGTGCAGCGCCCGGTACCTGGCCAGTGCGGCGGGGAGAGGTAGCGGGTAGCCCAGGATGTCCGCGCTGTCCGGCCGGTACCTGCTGGCCGGTGGTATCTCTATCTGCGCGCATATCGCGCGTGTCGCCACGGCGCTGCCCGGTCGATGGCAGCGATCCTGACGCGGACCGCGGGGACTGCTGGGATGCCGGAGGCGGTTGGTAGCGGATAGAACTGTTCGGCGCACGAGTGGGAATGGAAGAGACCTGGTCGTCATTCACGTACACATCGTCATCGTCCCAGGCCTCCTGGTGCCTGTCCAGCTCAGGTGAAAAGGTCAACGGAACCGATTCGGCCCGTTTAGATTCACCGGGCCGTTTCTGTGAAGTTCGCCTGTTGCTACTCGCCATTGCGCTCCCTTTCTCGTGTTGCGAACTGCCGCGCAAAGAAATGGTACTACGCTCGCCCTGGAAATGCAAGAACGATTGTTTACGTGTACCAACGCTCGTAGCAATTGTATCACAGATGTATCAAAATGTATCATTCTTCATTTATGCCGCTCTCGTCCAGCAGGGATTTCATCTTCTGCAAACCCAGGCGCATGCGCCCCTTGACCGTGCCGAGCGGGATATGCAGCATCTCTGAGATCTCCACGTGGGTATACCCCCCAAAATAGGCCATATCAATTACCTGGCGCTGCTCCAGTGGAATCTGGGCCAGGGCGGCGAGAACCATGCGGCGCTGCTCTCCGTGCCATACCTGATCGCAGGCATCCGGCTCTGCGCTCAGCGTTTGCTGTTCCATGTCAGACTCCAACGGAGCGCACAACTGGTCGCGGTTTGCGGCAGAGCGCAGCCTATCGATGGCGCGGTGGTGGACAATTGCCTGGAGCCAGCTATAGACGCTGCCCTGTTGTGGCTGATATGTACCGGCTTTGCGCCATATAGCCAGAAACGCTTCCTGTACGAGATCTTCGGCTGCCAGACTGTCGCGCAGCAAACGGTATGCCAGGGCATAGGACAGGCGAGCATAGCGTTCGTATAGGCGTTCCAATGCCTCTTCCTCACCCTGGGCGATGGCGGCCAGCAACTCGGCGTCGCTCGACTGCGCGAGCGATTTATACGCTGCCTCGCCTTCTCTTGATTTGTGTGACGTAGCCCGTACAGCCACGCTCCAGTTCTTCACCTGGGCCATCGCGCCGGCAAGGTCTAAGGTAGAGAAAGACGGGGCGGGCGATTGCGTTTCGAGGGTTGCGGGAGCATCAAGTGTGAGCGTTGTCATTAGCTGGTTCCTCCACTAGCAGATATGTTTGTACCTTCGCATTCATTAGTTGCAAGTGTACTGATCTGCTATTTCCTGTCGATTACCGGCTGATTACCACGCATTTGCTAAAAGCGAAGTCTAGGGAGCTTCCAGAGGGAGTGTCATCCTTAACCGGTGCGTTTCAAAAAAGCTACCCGCATAAGCCTCGAGGAAGTGTCCCTATAGTACATTTATGTCCTTGTTGCCTGCATTGCATATATAATTGGGACACTCTATCATGGTCGCCGCGCCTATTGACTCGATTCGGTAAGATTTCCTATTGACATTAAAACCACGACAAATAATAATATGGGGGTTACTTATTTTTTACATAGCTAGCGCCCTCTGTGGATTGTGAGGTGTTGAAGATGATAGACCGCATCACGGCCCTTGAAGTCGAAACTCTGGGGCGCTTCGCAGTGCGACGCGACCAGGAGTTTTTGAGTGGTGGCGGCTGGGGTCGTCGTAAAGTAGTTGATCTCTTCAAACTGCTGCTTTCTGCAGAGCAACACCGCCTGCATCGCGAGCAGGTTCAGGATATCCTCTGGCCCGACTCTTCGTTCGAGCAGGCCGCCAACTCTTTCGGCAAAACGCTTTATCTCCTACGCCGTGCTCTTGAGCCTGACCTGGCTGCCGGCAAGGGCAGCGCATCGCAGTATATTTCGCTCGACCACGATATTTTGATGCTCATTCCTGATGCTTTGACCATTGACGCGGATATTTTTGAGAGTTCCACCAGGCAGTTACAGGCTCGCCTGCGCAATCGCACTGAACAGGAGGGCGCAAGCCAGAATGCCGAACTGCTGGACGCTTTCGACCGGGTTCTAGCACTGTACAAGGGAGACTATTTACCGGAAAATTTCTACGATGACTGGACGCAGAAGCGGCGCGATCGCCTGCACCGCGCTTATAGCTGGCTGCTGGAAAGCGCATCGGAGCTGGCGATTGCGAGCGGGGCGGGGCAGAGGGCTTGCGAATACCTGCTGGCATTGCTCGAGCAGAACCCGGCAGACGAGCAGACGCACCGCCAGTTGATGCTGGTATACGCCAGGATGGGACGGCGCAGTGACGCGATCAACCAGTACCTGGCGCTGCGTAAGGCGCTGAAAGAAGAATTGCGCGCGCTCCCTCTGCCCGAAACCAACGATCTCTTGAAGCGCATCCAAACAGGACAGATGCCGGTTGACCTGCGCGAGTCCAGACGCGAAAGCGCATCCACTCCGGCAGCGCCCCCCGCAGGCGGAGAATATGCGGGAAGCGGTGCTTCTGCAGGACATGCTGATTCCCAGCTTCTAGATAGTACTCCAGCACGGATACAGCAGGCGCAAAGCGACCAGGTTGCCGTGCAAGCTGCTCCACCTGCGCTTGATCCCGATAGGATTTTGAAGGCAGGCCTGGTGGGAAGAGAGAATGAACTCGCGCGTATGCAGCACGCCTTCGCGCAGGCTCGCGCCGGGCAGCAGCGTGTCATTTTCGCCAGTGGCGAGCCGGGCATTGGCAAGTCGCGCCTGGCGCGCGATTTCACTCGCTGGGGAGAAGATACGCAGCAGGCGACCGTGCTGTGGGGCTATTGCTACGAAATGAGCGGGCTGCTGCCCTACCAGCCGGTGACGGAGGCCATCGCGGCGCACGCTCGCACGCGCACGCCCGAACAACTGCGCGCTATGCTGGGCGAGAGCGCCCCCTATCTCGCGAAAATTGTGCCGGAGATACGGCTCAAGCTGCCGGAACTCCCCCAGCCGGAATCGCCCGGCCCCGAGATAGAGCGACAGCAAATATACAACGCCGTCGCCCACTATCTGACCGTCCTGGCAGCCGAACGACCATCGATTTTCATTCTGGACGACCTGCAATGGGCTGACGCCGCAACCATTCACCTGCTCAACCATCTCACCTTGCAGACCAGCGGCCAGCCGGACCAATCGGGCGCGTTAAAGTCTCCCGCACCACTTTTCGTGCTGCTCTATCGCAGCGGGGAAGTAAACGAAACCCACCCTTTACGCGGCCTTATCGTCACGCTGATGCGCATGGGCATCGCTGAAGAACTGCGCCTGCAGCGCCTGGACGAAGAAGAGGTGCATCAGTTGCTCATGAATATGGCCGGCCACGCCGTCCAGCCATCTTTCGCGGCGGAGATTCACCGGCAGACGGAGGGCAACCCGTTCTTCGTCGGTGAAGCGATCCGTTCTCTGGTGCTTAACGGCAAACTCGTCTGGACAGGACAGCACTGGCAGAGCACCGTCAAGCTCTCTGAACTGGACCTGCCACCCAGTGTGCGGCTGTTGATCGAGCGCCGCCTGGCCAACTTCTCGCCAGAATGCCGCGCCACGCTCACACTGGCGGCTGTGATAGGGCGCCAGTTCAGTTCGGCCCTGCTCGTCCAGGCGCGCGGCATCTCCGAAGAGACGCTCGCGGAACATGTTGAGAGCGCTATCCAGGCGCAGGTTCTCGCATCGCCCGCCGATCTGTTGAAAGGCAAGAGCGGCGAGATGACCCCCTATATGGCATCCCTGGCTCATGCGAGGGATATCTCGCAGGCCCAGCACGTCGCGCTGCCCCAGCACTGGCACGACCTTGACCTGACCTTCACGCATGATAATATTCGCGAAGTGCTCTACCAGTGGCTGAACCCCCTGCGCAGACGCACCCTGCATCGCCAGGTAGCGGAGGCCATCGAAACGCGCTATGCTGCCCATCTGCAACCCTACTACAGCCAGCTTGCCTATCATCACCAGATGGCGGATAACTATGCCAAAGCGGTCGAATACCTGTTAAAAGCGGCGGAACAGGCCAGCAGCGTCTATGCCTTTGTCGATGCCGCCGAGTATGTGAGAACGGCTCTTGATTTGCTCATCGGTGATACGGAACGCCTGCATCGCGCCGCGCTGCTCCGCCAGTTGGGCAGCATCTACCTCTTCACGGGCCGCCTGGACGAGGCAATTCAGGTTGACCTGGCCTCGGCTGCCCTGTGGCGTGACATCGGGAACGTAGGGCAGCAGGCTGAGGCCTACCTGGATGCGGCCTTCTGCTCACACTGGCAGGGACGCGAAAGCGAGGCTGTAAAATATGTCCACAATGCCCTGGACTGTATCGCTGGCATCGACGATCTCCCACAGGCCGCACTGCTATACGCCAAAGCCTATGCCCAATGGGGGCTGGCCCTGACCGTCATGGGCGAAGCGCCGCAAGCGCTGGAAAAGCTGCGCCTGGCCGAAACTTACCACTCTCAAATCGGGGGCAGCGATCCCTTCGTCTCCGTCGTCTCTTTATGGTCGCTGGCGTGGTGCCACTACCTCACCGCGTCTCCCCAGGAGATGCTGGAGGTTGCGTTAAAGGGCGCGGACGTTTGCCGCAGCTCAAACAAACCCGAATGGGAACCGATGATGACCTATTCGGCCGCGTGGGCCTACATGCTGCTTGGGAAACTGCCGGAGGCGCAGCAGACCGCACAGAATGCTCTGCTGCGCGCGCAGCAATTCGGCGTGGTGGCCGCGCAGAGCTGGGCATACCTCGTGATGGCATTTGTCGCAATCCAGGCCGGTCACTGGGACGATGCCAGAGAATATGCCGGTAAGTCCTACGCCATCGCGGAGATGCTGCAAGATGCCGACCTGCAGGCGCGAGCACAGTGGAGCCGCAGCGTCTGCGCGGGCTGGCAGGACAACTGGCAGCAGGCCATAGCTGATGCCCTGGCATCCCTTGAGCTAGCCCGCAAAGGTGGTGAGATGTCGCTGATCTACCCTCACCTGCTCACCCAGACTGCCAGGGCCTACTTCTACGCTGGCGATCTCATCCAGGCTCAGACCTACCTCAATACCGCTGTGGAGCTTGCGCAAAATCGCCACTATCGCCAGCTTCCCGCCATCGCCCAACGCCTGCAAGGACGCATCTGGCAGGCCCAGGGCCGCTTCGAAGATGCGCATGCTTGCTTCGAGCACTTGCTCGCAGACTTCCAGGCCCTCAACGACACCGTCGAATATGCTCGCACCCAGGAAGCGTATGGCCTCTACCTTCTCGTCCGCTGCTATGAAGGCGACGAGGAACGCGGCCAGGCCATGATCGAAAGCGCAAGGGCAACCTACCGGCGCCTGGGGATCAACGGGTAGGCATTACCCACCGGATTTTGTAGTGCAGCGAAGAATACAATAGCAAGAGCAATGCAAGCCAGCCATAGGCCAATCATCGACTTTGCGCAGTTTTATACTATAAACAAAGGCACCCATTCTGGTTTACACCATCGCCAAAATCCTGTATACTAAGCGGGCTATTTAGTGGGCTATTTACGGAGGAAGCTATTCCATGAAGATTACCTGTAAGCAACAAGACCTGAGCCGTGGACTCTCTGCCGTCAGTCACGCTGTCTCAAGCCGTACTACGCTGCCTATTCTTTCCAATATTTTGCTCGCGACCGATCATGGCCGCTTGAAGCTTTCCGCCACCAATCTGGAGATCGGCATCAATTGCTGGGTTGATGGGCAGGTTCAGGAAGAGGGTGCGACTACCGTTCCCGCCAAACTTTTGACCGACCTGGTGAACCGTCTGCCCCAGGCGCCCGTCGATCTCTCGGTCAATGAGGAGTCGCACACACTCAACGTGAAGAGCCAGGGCAGCAACGCCAACATCAAGGGTATGGATGCTTCCGAGTTCCCGCTGATCCCCAGCGCCGAGGGAGGCGAGCCACCGGTCTTGCTGGATGCCACGCTGCTGAAAGAGATGATTGAGGAGGTCGCATTCGCCGCTGCCGATGATGACTCGCGTCCCGTCCTGACGGGCGTCCTCGTGCAAGTCAGCGACGAGAAGCTCACCTTCGCTGCCGCCGATGCATTCAGGCTGGCGGTGCGAGTGGCTCCGCTGCCCGGCGATGGCCACCCGCGCGGCGACATCCTCATCCCGGCGCGCACCCTGACGGAACTGGCGCGTATCCTGCCGTCCGAGGGAACCGTCGAGATGGTCGTCACACCGAACCGCAGCCAGGTGCTCTTCCACTCACCCAACCTCGACCTGGTTTCACGTCTCATCGAGGGCACATTCCCCAACTTCCGCCAGATCATCCCGCAGGATCATTCAACGCGCGCCGTTGTTGAAACCAGGGACTTCACGGAAAAGGTCAAATGCGCCGAGTTGTTCGCGCGTGATAGCTCCAATATCACGCGTATCAAGATCAATCCGGGTGGGAACGATGGACTGGAACCGGGCGCCGTGACCATCGAGGCCACTGCTGAGGACCTGGGCGATAACACCAGCACAGTAGCCGCCGCCGTTGATGGCGCAGAGATGCAGATCATCTTCAACGTCAAGTACCTTGCCGATGTACTCTCGGTGATCGGCACGCAGGAGGTGGCGCTGGAAGCCACCTCGCCTACCAAGCCAGGCGTCATCCGCCCCGTCGGCTCCAACGATTATACCTATGTAATAATGCCCATGCATATCAATCGCTAACCGGGGATAGACACCCATAAACATCGGTAGGGGTGGGATATGGCACAAGATCGAGGGTGATGGTGAAAGATCGACGAAGATGGCACCCGCGAGGGGTGCCACTACATCTCTCACCCCTACTAATAATGGGCCCCGGCGGAATGGAGTAAATGCACCTTTCCCATCTCGCCTTACATGATTTTCGCAACTTCAAGGATCTTGACCTGCCGCTGGGGTGCGGCCTCTCACTCTTCTACGGCGAGAATGCCCAGGGCAAGACCAACCTGCTGGAGTCCGTCTCCATGCTTGCCACCTCCAACTCGTTTCACGCTACCTCTGACCGCGAGGTGGTCAACTGGTACGCGCCCGACCGGGTCGCGCGCATCAGGGCAGAGGTGGAACGCCGCGAAGACGAGGTGAAGGTGGAGATCGTCATCGTCGATGCCTCGCCAGTCGATGTCGATACGGAATCGGCGTATGCTGCCGCTCCCGATCGCCAGCGCAAGCGTATCAAGGTCAACGGCGCGGTGAAGAAGGCCACCGACCTGATCGGGCAGGTCACGGTCGTCCTCTTTGCGCCGACCGACCTGCGTCTGGTGGATGGTTCGCCCGAAGACCGGCGCCGCTTCCTCGACCGTGCCCTCTGCCAGGCGCAACCGCGTTACTGCGCGGCGTTAGCGCGTTATCGCAAAGTCATTACTCAGCGTTCGGCCCTGCTCAAGCGCATTCGCGAGAACCAGGAAGACCCGCGTATGCTCGAATTTCTCGACGAAAAGCTGGTCGAACTTGCAAGCCTGATCATCCACGAGCGCCAGCGCATGGTCAATGCCCTCAACACGCACGTCGATGGCCTGCAAACCCTTATCAGCGGCGGCCGCGAGGGTCTCCAGATTGCCTACCGCCCGGCCTTTCAGCTCGATCCCGCCTGGAACACACTCGAGGCCATGGAGCAGTACCGCCGCCAATTGCAGGCCGCGCGCCGCAGGGAAATCCAGCAGGGGGTGTGCCTGCTCGGGCCGCATCGCGACGACCTGGACTTTGTGGCGAACGAGGTCAATTTGCTGACGTATGGTTCGCGCGGGCAGCAGCGCACGGCGGCTCTCTCTGCCAAGCTCGCGGAGCTGGAGTTCATGCGCGCGGCCACCGGAGAGGAGCCCATCCTGCTGCTGGATGATGTCTTCAGCGAGCTGGATGCCGCGCGGCGCGCATACCTGCTGCGCCTGGCGCTCGAGCATGAACAGGCGCTGGTGACAGCCACCGACATGGCTGGCATTCCAGAGGAGATGCTCTCGCGCATCCACCGCTTCTCAGTTGTCGCGGGGGAAATCGCTCACACCCACTTCTGATCGAGTTCGCGCCACTGGCTCTGTACGGCTAGCACATCATCCGCGCCTGGCAGAGTACCGCCGTAGCGTACCGACGAGTACGCCTCCGTGATCGTTTCCAGTTGCGGCTCGACAAGCGGGACGCCTTCGTCCAGGCGCTGGCGAAGCTCAAGAGGCGTTTCATGCTTCTTGCGCGAGTAGCCGCGCGATGCCGCTTTTTTCAATAGGGCCCGATAGATTTCGCGAATATCGCGCGCCGCCGGGTCGGGAGCCATCATTTCTAGCGTGGTCTGGGCCTGCTCTTCTGCCTGGGCAGCGCGCCGGAAGAAACGCCCGAACAGCCCGCGCAGCATGCCCTTCAACTGGCTCCAGAGCAGCAGCCACGACCACAGACTTTCATGGATATCCTCGTCCTTCCGCAGGATGCGTACAGCCGCCTTACGCCGGTGCCGCAGTCCCCACCAGACCAGGCTAAAGCAAGCAAGTAGCAGTAAAATCAGAACGGCCACGCGCAGATATGGCAGCCAGGGGACAACAATATCCGCGGCCGGATGAGCTGATGGTCTTTGCCTGGGTAGGTTGTTGGGCTGGCTCTTAGCATTGGGTGCCCTGTGTGGCAATAGCGAGGTCAGCAGGCTGATGAGCCAGAAAATCGGCGTGACCACGATCACCAGCAAAGCTGTGAAGATGCCGACGAGCCAGTTGTAAGCATTAGCAATCGCAATTCCAACGGGAGTGAGCACATGCAGCGCGCCGGTGAAGAATGTAGGATTGGCAAATAGCCCGACCAGGACCGTCACCAGCAGCAGCAGTATACCAAGCGAGCCAATCATCGCGATGACGGCCCGCTCCTGCGTAACCACACTGCCCTGCAATCCACTAAAGTGTGACTTGCGTACAAACACGATACGCGACAGGGCATGCGCCGCGAGAGAGAAGAAAAGAAACAAGGGGATCAGCAGAAACAGGGTGACGGTATCACGAGAGGTCGAGCCAGCGCTCTCCAGTGCCGCACGCAGCAGGATCACTGCGATTATCACGCCGAGTCCAAGCAGGAGTCCTCGAATGACCTGGGAGGGCTCAACGGAGCGGTTGAGGAGGCGCAGCCCCCGCCAGCTCAGGTAGCACGAAAACGCGACAATGAAAAATGCCTGGTAAAAATGGATATTGAGGAAGAGGATGTCACTTCCCAGGGTTGCTAGCCAGGTAAGATCGTAGAGCGGCCTGGCCGGCGCATAGATTTGCAGCCAGATAATGAAGAGGGACAGACCCGCCAGCAGCAGGAAAAGCAGCGGCGCGTCGGGTATTGCAACGGATGCCTTAGCGTCCGTACTATCCTTGTCATGCGCGCCTTCCGGAGTCGCCAGCGTTCCGGCAGCGCGCCGTTCTCGCAGGAACAGCAACCACTGAAAGCCGATGATATAGACAAACGGAGCCCAGAGTGGCAGCAGCGGCATAGAGAAATTGAGCAGCCCCGCGCTTGCCAGGCCGATCAGCGCAGCATCAACCCAGCACGCCTCCATCGCTGCCAGCAGTGAGGGCAGCAGCAGTTCGCCGAGGCTGCTAATGGGCTCCTCCGGCCGGTTCAAAATACGCTGCTTGAGCCACTGCGCCGGCGAAAGCGCGCCGCCTCGCCTGCTGCTCTGCTCACGATCCTCCGGTGGAGTCTGCAATGGTTGTATCGGTATGGGTCTCATGCTCCGCGTGGTCCTCTTGATAAGGATACTTTCCTGTTATGGAATCATAGCATGCGGATACGTGGGAGACAAGGAAGGGAACTGAACCTGTTCTGGAAATCAGGCTAATTGGAGAAACGGCTCCCTTGTTTCTTTTGGAATAGTTATTTATACTCTACTTTAAGGGGGCTTGTTTCTTCATTCAGGAGGGATCTATGCGCGGGTTCACAACACGTCTTTGCGTCCTCGGAGTGCTTGCCTTAGCGCTGGCGATGGCCTTCGCCTTCAGTACGTTCTTTGCGCCTTCTTCATCTGCCGCATCGACCTGGACGGGAGCGACGACTTCCTGGTCGAATGTGCGCACCGGGCCGAGTACCGGCTACAGCATCGTGACTGTCGATGCCCCCGACACGCTTGTGACAGTCTATGCAACGGTCTCCGGCCAGGTTGTCTGGGGAGGGATCTCCAACTGGGATCGCATCTCGCCGCTGAACAGCAGTCCCTTGTATATCTACAGTGCTTTGATCGTGCCGACCAGCCAGTCCGCGTCCGGTGGAGGCAGCCCGCCCTCGGCATCGGCGCAGGGCAAGGAGATCGTCGTCAGCCTCTCGCGGCAATGGATGTGGGCTTATCAGAACGGCCAGGAGGTGTTCAACTCGGCTGTGATGACCGGGCGTCCAACACTACCGACGCCAACGGGCACCTACCACGTCTTCTTGAAACTGCACCCCACCTGGTTCTACTCGCCCTGGCCGTACGGCTCGCCCTACTGGTATCCCCCGACCTACATCAACTATGCTCTCGAGTGGCACGCTGGTGGGTTCTTCCTGCACGACTCCTGGTGGCATAGCGTCTATGGGCCGGGAACTAATGGGTGGCACTACGACCCGAAATTTGGATGGCAGTGGGGTACGCACGGCTGCGTCGCCATGCCGCTCTCATCAGCCGCGTGGCTCTATAACTGGGCGCCTATCGGCACCACTGTGCAGGTCAATCCGTGATGTGCATCGTAGAGAGAAACAGACCCGCTGCTCGCCGTCGGTGAGCAGCGGGTCTGTTTCTCTCTCTTTTATTCTGAGGCCGTCGCGCCGACGACGAAGGCATCCACCTCGCTAATCTTGCCGCGCCAGTAGGGAACCTTGATCTTGTGGCCCGCGCTCATGATCGTAACATCGCGCATGTGGACGGTGCGGTAGACGACCGGCAGCCCCTCGGGGCCGATTTCAGGCTGATCGCTCGACGGTACCAGCGCGTAATAATATTCTCGTAGCGCGTCTGCCGTTTCGGGCTCGTGTTCCCGGTGCAGTTCCTCGTTCAGATCAATGTAAAACTGAGCGTAGCGTAAGGTACTGACCATTACGCCGAAGACCAGCAGGCCATGTACCTGCAGCAGCATCTCGATCTCCAGGTCCTGCTGCTCGACCAGCCGTGTCCACATTTGCAGGGCGAAATCCTGCTTGCTGTATTCCTCCAGCCAACTGTTGCGCCGCTCGATGCGCGTCAAGGGGCGAAAAGCAGTTTCCGCCTTTGCGCCTACCTGCTCGTGCGCGTTCTCTATGGTCTCGCCCGCGGCCCCATTGGCCTGTTCCGTTATCTCATCCATGTAGCGGCACTCCTCCAACGTCGTAGTTGTCGCTTCGTGTTTATGACAGTATATCTATTGTAGCACTATCATTGACCCTATCCTTGAGGGGGCGGAATGCAGATTATTGGGCCACAGGGTGGAATGGGTGGCTGTGGCTGCGGCGGGCACCTATCGCCGCCGTCGCCGCCACACCTCCGTGGAGGTGCCGGCGGTGTGTAGGGGCCCTGGATGGTCGGCATAGTGCCATTGATGAACCAGTCCGTCACCGTTGGCTCGCCAGGGTGCGGCAGCAGGCCGGTGTAAGCCGAGACGGTTCCCAGTTGCACGTCGTCTGGCCGGGCGAAGTCGTCAGGTGGAAGGTTATAGTAGTGCGAGGCGTACTCCATTACATCGTGCCAGATCGGTCCGGCGCCGGTGATACCAATAACATTGTTCATGAGACTATTATCGCTGTTGCCGGCCCAGACGCCGACGGCCAGGTAAGGTGTATAACCCATTGTCCAGTTATCACGGAAGCTGTCGGTGGTACCGGTCTTCGCCGCAGCCGGGCGGTCGAGTTCAAGCGGGTTGCCGGGGCCAAATTCGTGATAGCGCGAGGTCTTATCTGACAGGATGCTGCTCATCAGGAAAGCCACATCCGGTCGCACGGCCTGCACACCGTAGGGATGGGACTGGTTATACTTGTACAGGACCTGGCCCTGGCTGTTCGTAATTTCCAGTACGCTCGTCTGCGGCACGCGCACGCCTTTATCGGCGAAGGCGGCATACGCGCCCGTCAGGTGCAGCAGCGAGACTTCGCTCGCGCCGATAGCCATTGATGGCCCCAGCTCGCTGAGTGGCTTGCTAGAGATCTCTGTCAGGCCCAGGCGGCCTGCGAGATTGGCAACGTTCTGGATGCCGGCAAATTCGATGGCGTCAACCGCCGGGATGTTGATCGAATTGGCAATCGCGTTTCGTATAGTCATCGGAAAACCGGAGAGATAGACATTGCCGTAGTTATTCGGTGAGTAGTATTTCAGTGGATTCTGCGAAATCAACGTGGGGTAGGTCGTCTTGTGGTTTGGCAGAATCATAGCCGGGTACCAGCCCATTTCGAAGGCCGTCGCGTAGACAATCGGCTTGAAGGACGAACCTGGCTGGCGTGACGCTGTCGCCGCGTTGAAATGGCCGCTCACTTTCGTGTTACTATCGTTATAGATTGCGCTGCCATTCATCGCCAGGATTTCCCCATTGAACGGATTCTCGACCACCACCGCGGCGTTATTGACGTTGTTCACTGTGTCCAGCGGCCCGTAGCAGCCAAGGTAGTTATCGCACGTCACCTGGTAGAGGTGGCTGTAAGTGATCTGCTCAACTTTCTTCTCAAGCGTCAAATCGAGCGTGGTGTAGATGTTATAGCCGCCATCGTAGAGGTTCTGCGCGCCAATCATCGGTGCCAGCACGTCGTCAATAACGTACTGCACAAAATGAGGAGCCTGCATGCCCTGCAAGGAGCTATAAGACTTAAAATTGAACTTCGCCGTCTCCGCCTCGGCCTGATTCGCCTGCTTATCGGTAATCATTTTGAGGTCGACCATGGATTGCAAGACGTATTTTTGGCGGTCGAGCGCGGCGCCTTTGTTCTCGATGGGATTATAGTACGTGGGAATCTGGGGCAGCCCGGCCAGCAGAGAGGCCTGGGCCAGATCAAGCTGAGAGGCCGCAGATCTACACGTTTTCTGAGTGCATTTCGGCTGAATGTTGAAGTAATCTTGTGCAGCAGCCTCGATACCATAGTCAAGATCGCCGTAATAGACGGTGTTGAGATACATCTCCATGATCTTCCACTTCGGATACTGCTGCGTCATCCCATAGGCCAGGATTGCTTCCTCGCCCTTGACTTGCACTGTTCTAGGCTGGTTCAGGAAGAGCTGGTTTTTAATAAGCTGCTGGGTGATGGTGCTGCCACCTTCCACCACCGTCTTGCTTTGTAGATCCGTAATAGCAGCACGCAGGGTACCCTGTACGTCAACGCCACTATTCGTCCAGAAGCTGTGATCTTCGGCGGCAATGGTGGCGTTGACGATGTTAGGCGAGATGTCGTTATAATTCACGTAGGTGCGGCGCCCGTAACGAGGGTCATTCAATTCGTAGAGCAGTTTCCCATTGCGGTCGTAGATATGCGTAGTCTGAAAGAGCGCATGGCTGGCAATGCCGTTGAGCAGCGGAAGCTGCTGCTGGTAGTAGGCAAATGCGACACCGGCTGCCCCGGAAAAGAGCGCCATGAATACGGCGCATATGACAAGCAACGCAACCATTAAGCGCGGGCCAGCTTTCTCGATGCGTCCCTGGCGGATATGTCGCCGCTTGATAAAAAGTATATGATTAACCCGCGCACGCCGGTATGCCAATCCTGGTGTAGGGTGCAGAGTGAGCGGCCCACTTACCGGGCGTGGACTCAAAGCGGGCAGTCTCGGTTCGGAGCTGATCGCCAGGTCGTGCTGCTGATCATGCTCCAGCATGTCAAGCACCCCGGAATCGGCAGCTTTCTTCACCAGCGCCGCAGGTTGTGTCTTTGGTCCGTCATTAGAAATATCATGTGACTCGCTCATACTATATTGTACAGGCTCCCTCTATGATATAGCTGTCCAATGTGTATCATAACACACCATGCTCAAACGCTTGACTTGTTCGCAATATATCGGTACATTTGGTATAGGAGATGTGAGTAGCGTAGTGTGTCATAAGGGTATAACGCTCTGCCTTGCCTGCAGGTTTCGCCTGGCAAAAGCGGCTCCCCGTCATGCATGTTGCAACTCTTGTACCTGCATTTCGTATGTTCTTTTAGAGATAATATATCTAGAAGCATTAGAACGTGTCATTGCTTTGATGTGCTGGGCAAAGGAGACGATGATGAGCCAGCAAGAATTTGTTCCCGGGCCGCAGGATCAACAAGGCCAACACCAGCCTGAGAACGAAGAGGAAATATCGGTGTATCCGTATCACTGGGCGGGTAATAGCGGCGACGAGGCGGCGCCGAGAGATGAGCCCCCTTCCAGTTACGAATATGAGGCCGGCTACCAGGCGCAGGATGCATATGCCAATCAGCAGCCGTTCGATTCGGCCAGCGAATATACGCAGCCGGCGCAGCAGCAGATGCAGACACCGCAGTACCAGTATAATCCCTACGACGGTGATGCTTACGAGCAGGGGTACAATCCTTACAATTCTTCCGCGCAGAACAATATGAACCAGCAGGGGGTTCCGCCCTGGGCGCGCCCGCAGATCCAGGCCCGCAAGCCATTCCGCTTTGGCGGCATCCTGCTTTTGCTGATCTTGATAAGTTCGTTGACCATGTTCAGTCATGGCTACCTATTCTACGGCGCGGGACACCTGTTAGGATTGGTTTTTGGGTCATTGTTTTTCCCTCTCTTCATCCTGTTGATGATTTTCAGCGCGTTTCGTAGAGGTGGGCGTGGTCGTTACCGGCGTGGTCCGTGGGGATGGTAAATCAACGTAGGGACGCGATTCATCGCGTCCCTACGGAATTTGTATAGCTGCAAAGAGTAGTTCATTGACAGAGATTGACCACAACGTCCTCGCGGCGTTTGAAGATATAGACCTGACCGACTTACACGAACTGCGCAACCTGCTCTATGCCCATAACATGCGCCCAAACAAATCGTTTGGGCAAAATTTTCTGGTGGATCGTGCGATCCTGCGGCAGATAGTTGATGCCGCGCGTCTCGATCCTGGCGACGAGGTGTTAGAGGTTGGCGCGGGAACGGGTGTCCTGACGCGCGAACTGGCAAAGCAGGCGCGTCGTGTTGTTGCTGTCGAGATCGAACGCGACATGATCGCCTTGCTGCGCAAAACCACGGGCCATTATCAAAATGTTGAACTGGTGACGCGCAGCCTGCTCGACCTCGACCCGTGTGAGGTTTTCGGCCAGGAACACTATAAGCTGGTGGCTAACCTCCCGTTTTACATTACCGCTCCGACCTTTCGCCACTTCCTGGAGAGCGAAAATCCGCCGCACTTGCTGGTTGTGATGGTGCAGTTCGAAGTAGCTCAGCGCATTGTGGCTGGGCCGGGTGATCTGAGCCTGTTGGGCGTCAGCATCCAGTTCTACGGTAAACCAGAAATTGTCGCCAGAGTGCCGGCTCGCGCCTTTTACCCCGCACCGAAGGTCGATTCCGCCATCCTGCGCGTAGAGGTAAACGATCGGCCCCCTCTGACCCGTAAGGAACGCGACAGCTTTTTTCGCGTCGTCCAGGCCGGTTTCGCCGAAAAACGCAAACAGTTGCACAACGCGCTGACCCATCACTTGCATCGCAAAAACGAAGAGATACGCGCCTGCCTTGCCACCGCGAACATCGACCCCAGCCGCCGCGCCGAAACGCTCTCTATAGAAGAGTGGCTACGGCTGTGGGCAGTGTTGCAGCGACCAAAATCAACAGCGGAGACGGGAAAGTAGGGTAGCCTGATAGCGTATAATACAAAAGACAAAAGATCACATATGATGGATAGAAATTCGTATGGAAGAAGTAGACGACCATGAACAACAGATAGACGAGGCGCCAGATCAGGCAGGTGCGGCCGTTCCTATAGATATGACAAACCATGATGAGGCGGCGACTCCCGATACATCACCAACAGCGCCAAAGGATGCCGCTGAGCAAGATGAGCCCGGCACGCCGGTGACACAACCGACTGCGGCGAATGGAGTGACAACCGAAGCGCTCTTTTGTGATGACTGCGGCGCGGCAAATCCACCCGGGGCGCGTTTCTGCCAGCATTGCTCCTCGCTGCTCCCCTTCCAGCGCGGCACGGGTACTCTGGCCGAGCACATCATGCTGGCCGGCCGCTATCAGTTGCTCAGCCGCATTGGCCAGGGTGGCATGGGAGCGGTCTATAAGGCCGCCGATACAAAGCTGAACAATCGTCCAGTCGCATTGAAAGAGATGAGCCGGGCGGGCCTGCCACCGGCTCGCCTCAAGGAGGCTGAAGCTGCCTTTGAACACGAAGCGCACCTGCTGGCCGACTTGCTGCATCCCAACCTGCCGCGCATTTACGAGCATTTCACGGAAAATGAACGCTCGTATCTCGTTATGGACTTTATCGAAGGGCAGACTCTGGAAGACTATCTGGAGAAAGTCGGCGGTGGACCACTTCCCGTGGAGCAGGTGGTCAGATGGGCGGCAGAGCTGTGTGACGTGCTGAGCTACCTGCACACCCACCAGCCACCTATCATCTTCCGCGACCTTAAGCCGGCCAATGTCATGATCGGCGATAACGGGCATATTTACCTGATCGATTTCGGCATTGCGCGCATCTTCAAACCCGGTAAGCAGCACGACACCGTCGCCCTCGGCTCACCCGGCTACGCCGCGCCCGAGCAGTATGGCAAGGCGCAGAGCAGTCCGCGCTCGGATATTTACAGCCTGGGGGCCTTGCTGCATCACCTGCTAACCGGCCTGGATCCGAGCGAGCAACCGTTCTTCTTCCGTCCGGCCTCTCAGGTAAATTCAGCCGTTAATCCTGCCCTCGAAACCTTGCTGAAGCGCATGCTGGAGATGGATAGCGAGCGCAGACCCGCCAGCGCGCAGGAAGTCTTGCAGGCGCTGGAACGCGCCACTACAAAAATGACGCCTGCTATGCTCGTGGGGGCGATGCAGAACGCGACCGATCCCCTGCTGGAGCAGGCATACCACGCGTATTCGCAGAAGCGCCTGGACGAGGCTATGACGCTCTATAACCGGGCGCTGCAGAATGATAACACCAACGCCTTTGCCTGGCAAGGTTATGGGCTGACACAGGGCCTACGTGCTCAGCACCAGGATGCACTCACTTCCTTTGAACGTGCCTTGCAACTCAACCCGATGCTTGTCACCTCCTGGAATGGCAAAGGCACAGCTCTCAGCAGGCTGCGGCGTCAGCAGGAGGCCCTGGTCGCCTTCGAACGCGCTATCGAACTCGATCCCAACAACGCCGCCGCGTGGAACGGCAAAGGCGCCACGCTCAACGCCCTGGGACGCACGGCCTTGGCCCTCGATGCCTTCGATATGTCTTTGCGCCAGGACCCGCTGCTCATCCAGGCATGGAACAACAAAGGGCTGGTGCTCTACGAATTGGGGCGTTTCAAAGAAGCGCAAAAGGCCTTTCAAGAGGCGCTCGATCTCGACAACAATAACGCACATGCCCTTTTCGGCAAGGGGCAGGCGCTCTATGGCCAGCGCAAGCTCAAGCAGGCTCTCACCCTCTATGAGCAGGCGATCGGCATCGATGATACCTTTGCCGATGCCTGGAACAGGCGCGGCAACGTGCTGGACGAACTCGGCGATTTTAATGGAGCGCTCCAATCGTACGAACGCGCCCTTCAGCTCAACCCGCGCCTGGTTGCCGCCTGGAACGGCAAAGCAGGCGTGCTGCGCAAAATGGGACGCCTCTACGATGCCTTCACAGCCTATAATTACGCACTCGATATCGATCCCAAGTTCGCCCTGGCCTGGAATGGCAGGGGCAACACCCTCTATAACCTCAAAAACTACGGCGAATCCCTGCTCTCTTACGAACGAGCTCTCCAATACAACCCACGTCTGGCCACCGCCTGGCACAATAAATCGCTCGTCTTGCATCGCCTGGGTCGCTACGACGAGGCTCTGCGTTCCGCCGACGAAGCCATCCATCTGCGCCCAGACGATCCTGATCACTGGCTGCGCAAGGCCGATGCCCTCAAGGGCCTGCGCCGCCGCCAGGAAGCCACCTTCGCGGAACGGCAGGCGGTACATTTGAAGGGAAGAGCGTAACCGCTATCCCCCGGCATCTACAGTAATCTCCAGATTCACCCCCGACACGCTTGTGCTGGTCACATTGTAGGTTCCATATAGTTGAAAAGCTACATCGACGGATGCGCCAGGAGCCAGCCGCGCGCCAGGGGACTTCAGCACTGTGGGAGCCAGGGCGCTCACATCGCAGACCCTGTCCTGGCCCAGGCATAATACCTGCACGGCGTTTGATTGGTTGACGATGTGAACAATCTCGCCTTCGGTAATTTCAACGGTGCTATGCGTGAAGCCCCTCGCCGTCACATCCAGTTCCACCGGTGAGTGAAAGCGCAGGTACAAAAATACTACCAGCACGATTGCCACCGCGAACAGTAGTGGCGGAAGAACAATATAGAGTAAGAGTTTTCTCGATCGTGATGTTGTTGATGTCCTCATAGAACATTTTCCTTCATCCTTGCATCTCCCATAGAGCATCCTGCTGCCAAAGTTGTCTCGAATCCCACTCGCCGCCCATGCCGGGTGGCAGGACGGAGAGATGCACCTGGGCAGCGTTGGCCTTCGCCTCCGCCAGGCGCATACGCATCGTCTCCAGCGCCAGGCGGGGCGTATTGTTCGTGCGGCTCAGGTGGGAAAGCCAGAGCCAGCGCACGCCATCACTGCGCCAGGTACGCAACACAGCCCCGGCCGCTTGGTCATTGGAAAGATGCCCAGATGGACTAAGGATGCGTTGCTTGAGATGATAGGGATACGGGCCGCGCAGCAGGCGCTCACGGTCATGATTTGACTCCAGTACCAGCAGGTCGGCCTGGCTGATCGCTTCCAGCATCACATCCGTTACCTCGCCGGTATCGATCACTATGCACACACGGCATCCTCCCGCGCTCAATAGGTAGCCGCAGGGAGCGACCGCATCGTGCGAGACGGGGAAGGAGCGCACCTCGATATCGCCGATCGTCATGTGCGAGCCAACGGGCAGCGCACTGGAATCATGTTCGATGACATCCGGCGCGTCCAGGCCAGGCTCGTTGGCAAAAGCTTGCTTAATGGCGGAGAGCGTGCGCGGGTCTGCGATAGCAGGCACTGCGTAGCGCTTCATAAAGTATGAGAGGCCGAGAACGTGGTCGATGTGCTCGTGCGTAACAAGTATACCCGCAAGTCCTCCAGGCGCTATGCCTGCCCGCCGAAGGCGTTCAGCAAGCACACGGCCCTGAAAGCCGGCATCGATCAATATGCTGGTGCGGCCCTGTGGCCCTGCCTCAATCAGCAGGGCATTGCCGCTGCTTCCACTTCCTAATGACACGACCCGCATAGATTATAACCCTAATAATTGCCGCGCGTTCTCCCCCAGAATTCGCCTGAGCGACTCTTCATCCAGGCCCGATTGCGCAATATGGTCGATAACGCGCTTCTGACGCAGCAGGCCATAGTCGCTGGCGAACAGGATGCGCTCGGCGCCAACCAGCGTTGCCGCTGCAGGAAATATGTTAGAGCGATATAGGTACATCGTAGCAGCAGTATCATACCATACATTGGAGGTAATGGTCTGTATCTCCGGCATTAATGTATAAAAAGGCAGCCCTCCACCCCAGTGCGACGCGATGAAGCGAATGTCGGGAAAGGCATTGAGAAAGGCTACGATATCAGGAAGCGATACGTTGCCTTTGCCGGGATAAAGATGGCCGACCGGCTCGCTGCAATGCGCCAGCACGAGTAGCCGGTAGCGTCGAACCACCTCTATCAAAGGCGCGAGCAGGGCAATGTCGCTCAGCTTGTAACCCTGACCATGCGGCATCAACTCACCCAGGCCGATCATGCCTGCCTGAGCACAGCGTTCGAGTTCATAAATCGCCGCGTCGCTGCTGGTAGGCAGCGAGACTGCCATACCCTTGATGCGCCCCGGATAGCGGCGCATCGCCTCGATCACGTAACTGTTCGTCTCAGCGATCAAAGCCGCATCGGTCCAGCCAAAGGAGAAAGTCACGGTAACATCAACCCCTGATTCGTCCATCTCGGCAACAAGATCGTCGGCGGTAGCTATCGTAGCTCGCGGATTACTATAGAGCTCGCCAAACCAGTGATCGCGCGCGCAATATACTTCGCGGCGTTTCTGGATGTCGGGAGGGAAAATGTGTGTGTGAAAGTCAATCAGCATAGCTGCGCCCTGTCCGGTGACGTACCTCGCTCAATGTATGTATTATCCGCCATAACAAAAATGGGCGCAATAGATGATATTGCGCCCAACCGAAAAACATTATTACCTCAATTTTGCCGAGACCAGGACTCCTGAAGCTCTCCGAGGAAAGTTACCTGGCGGCCCGCCGGCTAAACATCGCGACAACATATGCCGCAGCCACAGCCATACAGAGCAAACAAGCCGTTGGATCATTAGGGGCGCTGGGCTGCACCGGTTACCCGGGGAGCACCCGCGCTCTATCAACCAAGTGGTCTACTTGGGATCTTCATCCTCTCGAAAGCAGGATGGGAAGACTCATCCTGGGGGCGGCTTCGCGCTTAGATGCTTTCAGCGCTTCTCCCTTCTGGACGTAGCTACCCAGCGGTGGCCCAGGCAGGCCAACTGGTGCACCAGCGGTCCAGCCAGCTCGGTCCTCTCGTACTGGAGCTGACTCCCCTCCATCTTCCCACGCCCACGACGGATAGAGACCGAACTGTCTCGCGACGTTCTGAACCCAGCTCGCGTGACGCTTTCATGGGCGAACAGCCCAACCCTTGGGACCTACTCCAGCCCCAGGATGCGCCGAGCCGACATCGAGGTGCCAAACCTTGCCGTCGATGTGAACTCTTGGGCAAGATCAGCCTGTTATCCCCGGGGTAGCTTTTATCCGTTGCGCCACCGCCCTTCCACTCGGTACGGTGGGATCACTAAGCCCGACTTTCGTCCCTGCTCGGCTCGTTTGCCTCGCAGTCAAGCTCCCTTGTGCCTTTACACTCTTCGAGGGTGATGTCCATCCACCCGGAGGGAACCCTTGGGCGCCTCCGTTACGCTTTGGGAGGCGACCGCCCCAGTCAAACTACCCACCTGGCCCTCTCGGTCGACCGGATAGACGGTGCGACCTGAGCTGCCAAACACGGCAAGAGTGGTATTTCAGCTTGCGCCTCCCGCCCGGCCACAACCGAGCGTTCTGTGGCTCCCACCTATGCTACGCATGCCGCGCCTAACCGCCAGACCAGGCTGTAGTAAAGCTCCACGGGGTCTTTTTGTCCTGTCGTGGGAAACCCGTATCTTCACGGGTACTTCAATTTCGCCGAGCCCTCTGTTGAGACAGTGCTCAAGTCGTTACTCCCTTCGTGCGGGTCGGAACTTACCCGACAAGGAATTTCGCTACCTTAGGACCGTTATAGTTACGGCCGCCGTTCACCGGGGCTTCGCTTCCTCGCTACGCTCACAAGTCCGCTTGACCTTCCGGCACTGGGCAGGAGTCAGCCCCTATACGTCCGCTTGCGCGTTGGCAGAGACCTGTGTTTTTGGTAAACAGTCGCTTGAGCCGATTGTGTGCCGCCCTCTCACCCCGCTCTACTCGCGCAGAGAGCAGCTACCAGGGCCCCCCTTCTTCCAAAGGTACGGGGTCAATTTGCCGAGTTCCTTAACAGAGGTGGGCTCGTCCACCTTGGGAGCGTTCTCCCTGCCTACCAGTGTCGGTATGCGGTACGGGCAGAGCGCGGTCTGGCTAGCGGCTTTTCTGGGCGGCTTGGGGGCGCATGGCTTCCGCCTGCTTGCGCAGACTCGTGCCAGCGGTCACGCCTCGTGTCACAGGGCTTTACCTCTGTGACGCGCTTCCGGCTGGCAGCCCCTCCTGTCCATTCGAGGGGTCCATGTTCCCTACCGCGTCCCCGCTTCGCTCGATCACGACCGGCTCTGGCGCAGGAATCTCCGACCTGCTTGCCATCGCCTACGACTATGACGTCCTCGGCTTAGGTCCCGCCTTACCCTGGGACGACTGACGGTGCCCAGGAACCCTCAGGCATTCGGTGTGGGGGGTTCGCACCCCCATGACGCTACTCATTCCGGCATTCGCACTTGTGAGCGCTCCACCGGTCCTTGCGGTCCGGCTTCACGGCTGCTCACAACGCTCCCCTACCATCCCCCGCTTGCAGTAGGCAAGCGACGGGATCCACAGCTTCGGCGTCCTGCTTGAGCCTCGCTACGTTGTCGGTGCACGCGCACTCGACCAGTGAGCTATTACGCACTCTTTCAATGATGGCTGCTTCTAAGCCAACATCCTGGCTGTTTGGGCACACGCACCCCCTTGAACACTAAGCAGGAACTTGGAGGCCTTAGCTGGTGGTCTGGGTTGTTTCCCTCTCGACGACGAAGGTTAGCCCCCGCCGTCTCACTCACCCGCGCTGCGCTGCTGGCATTGGAAGTTTGCGTGAACGCGGTAACCAGCGCTTGGCCCCTTGCCCATGCAGCGCTCTACCTCCAGCAGGCCGTCTTGCGGGTGGCTGTACCTCAATACATTTCGGGGAGAACCAGCTATCTCCACGTTCGGTTGGCATTTCACCCCTATCCACAGCTCCTCCCCCTGTTTTGCAACACAGGTGGGTGCGAGCCTCGACGCCCTGTCACAGGCGCTTCACTCTGGCCATGGATAGCTCACGTGGTTTCGGGTCGCATCGGCGCTACTCTTTTCGGACGCGCTCTTGACACTCGGTTTCCCTGCGGCTCCCCCCCTCTCTCCAGGGGTTAACCAGGCAACACCGATGCACTCGCCGGATCATTCTACAAAAGGCACGCCATCAACCCTTGCCTGCGCTGTGCAGGAGTGGCCTCTGGCGGCTGGGGAGTACGTGGTTTCAGGGTCTGTTTCATCCCCCTTGCGGGGTGCTTTTCACCTTTCCCTCACGGTACTGGTCCACTAGCGGTCGCTGAAGGTCTTGAGCCTTGGAGGGTGGTCCCCCCCGCTTCCCACAAACTCACCGGGGTTCGTGGTACTCAGGTGCCAACCGGAGTCGCGGCGTCTGGCTCTGCCTACGGGGTTCTCACCCGCTCTGACGGGACGTTCCAGTCCCTTCGGCTTGCACGCCTCGGCCCCCTACGGTTGGTCCTACAACCCCAACCCGTCCGAAGACGGGCTGGTTTGGGCTGCTCCCCGTTCGCTCGCCACTACTTGGGGAATCTCGTGTTGATTTCTTGTCGTGCGGCTACTGAGATGTTTCAGTTCACCGCCGGCCCCTCCCGTACCTATATATTCAGCACGGGATGCCTGGGCATCACCCCAGGCGGGTTGCCCCATTCGGATTCGCAAGGCTCCTCGCTCGTATGCAGCTCCCCTTGCACGTTTCGCCGGTCTCCGCGTCCTTCCTCGGCCTTCAGCGCCTGGGCATCCTCCTCGTACTCTCTCTCGCTTGTCGGCTCCACTAGCTGCTGCTTGGTAGTGTGTCTACACGGTGTAGCAGCGGCGAACCGCCAGGCGACTTGCCTCGTGGGCTCGTCTCGCACTAAGGCGGACGAGCCGCGTCTTCATTCGTTCTTTCTGCCCTCGGCAAAATTGAAGTAATAATGTTTATTCGGTTCTTAAGGTCCAAGCCGGGAACCCCGGCAACTGGAAAGTGGAAGCAGCGCAGTGCTGGGCTTGGTCCGCGCACACGCTGGCGGTCCCTCGTCCTGTGTCTTCACGTCCTCGTGCGGCCCTGCCTCTTGGCGAGGCAAGACCGACCGACCTGGGATAGGCCCGCTTTGGGAAGCGGCCAGCGTCCCTAGAAAGGAGGTGATCCAGCCGCACCTTCCGGTACGGCTACCTTGTTACGACTTCACCCCAATCACCAACCCCACCCTCGACGCCTGCCTCCCCCGAGAAGGGGGTTAGCCCAGCGGCTTCAGGTGTTGCCGACTTTCGTGGTGTGACGGGCGGTGTGTACAAGACCCGGGAACGTATTCACCGGGGTGTGCTGACCCCCGGTTACTAGCAACTCCGACTTCAGGCAGGCGAGTTGCAGCCTACCATCCGAACTGTGGTCGCCTTTGTAGGATTAGCTCCCCCTCGCGGGTTGGCCTCCCGCTGTCGCGACCATTGTAGCGTGTGTGTCGCCCAGGATGTCAGGGCCGTGCTGACTTGACGTCATCCCCACCTTCCTCCACGTTACTCGTGGCAGTCTGCTCGGATACATACAACCGAGCACAGGGGTTGCGCTCGTTGCGGGACTTAACCCAACACCTCACGGCACGAGCTGACGACAGCCATGCAGCACCTGTGCCGGCACCCCGAAGGACCCTCGCTTTCACGAGGTTTTGCCGGCATGTCCAACCCTGGTAAGGTTCTTCGCGTCGCATCGAATTAAACCACACGCTCCGCTGCTTGTGCGGGTCCCCGTCAATTCCTTTGAGTTTTAATCTTGCGACCGTACTCCCCAGGCGGACCACTTATTGCGTTTGCGTCGGCACGCAGCGGGTCGATACGCCGCACACCTAGTGGTCATCGTTTACCGCCAGGACTACCGGGGTATCTAATCCCGTTCGCTCCCCTGGCCTTCGCCCCCGAGCGTCAGGTGCCTCCCAGGACACTGCCTTCGCCTTTGGTGTTCCTCCGGATCTCTACGCATTTCACCGCTCCACCCGGACTTCCATGTCCCTCTGAGGCCCTCCAGTCTCGCCGTCTTGTGAGGCCTTCGGCGGTTAAGCCGCCGACTGTCCCTCCCAACGCGCCAGACCGCCTGCGGGCGCTTTACGCCCAGTAACTCCGGACAACGCTCGCCCCCTACGTCTTACCGCGGCTGCTGGCACGTAGTTAGCCGGGGCTTCTTCCCCAGGTACCGTCCGTCTCTCGTCCCTGGGAAAAGCAGTTTACACTCCGAAAAGCGTCCTCCTGCACGCGGCGTTGCTCGGTCAGGCTTGCGCCCATTGCCGAAAATTCCTCACTGCTGCCCCCCGTAGGAGTCTGGGCCGTTCTCAATCCCAGTGTGGCTGATCGTCCTCTCAGACCAGCGACCGATCGGAGCCCTGGTGAGCCGTTACCCCACCAGCTAGCTAATCGGCCACAGGCCCCTCCCGCAGCGCTCTTGCGAGCTTTCCTCCTCCTCCTGTGGAGAGGGGGAGCGCATGCGGGTTTGTCGGCGCTTTCGCGCCGGTATCCCGCACTGCGGGGCAGGTACCCATGTGTTACTCACCCGTGCGCCACTCCCTCTCTCCTTGCGAAGCGAGGGCGTTCGACTTGCATGTGTTAGGCACGCCGCCAGCGTTTATCCTGAGCCAGGATCAAACTCGCCATCCATCGCTATCGTGATGCGCACTGCCAGGCAGTGCGCGTCGTGTGTGATGTCTGTCGCGATCCAGGCCACGCGCTCCTGTTGGGAACTCGTGGCATGCTCGCAGATGTCTCATGTTGTTCGTGAATTGACAGGACCTGGGGCCCGCACGCGTTGTACGCAGACCTCCCAGTCACTGTTCTGCATTCCACTCTTCAGTTGTCAAGGTCCTCGACGAAACAGATGTTAACCTGCTTCTGTATCATCATAAAGAGACAGAGAGAGAAGCCAGGAGTTCTTTTCCCGAAAAGGTGCATACGAATCCTGGGTTCTTAAATTGTTGGGAGAAAACCTTTTTGGGGTTTGCTGACCAGACGTAGTTCCCTGTCATACGTGACGACTTTTGTATTATGCCATAGCCTCTATGCTTTGTCAATAGGTTTTTGCGGCAAATTTTAACAAAAGCATTCTTGTAAAACTCCGTCTTCATGAGCGTGTATGGATAATGAACAAGCTGATGAGCTGGCTTCTCTTCGTTTCGTACCGGTGTCTCCTGGCTCGTAATACGTGCCAGGCCAATAGAAAACTATGGCAGGATCAATCGAGATCGACACGTGCTTTTCCGTTGCCATTCCTGGTATACTACCAGCATGGCCCGCCGGGGAATTCATGCAAAAAGCTGCGCCTACCGCCGAGCAGCTCCCCCGGCAAACGGAGAGATCACGTGCCGCTATGAACAGAAAGAAAACAAGTGAATCGCCACATCCTGACGCTGCATCGTGTTTTGATGAAGTCGGGATTAGTGATTTTGGGGCGCTCTACGAAAAATTCAAGCGGCCGATTCACTCTTATGTCTATCGTTTGCTAAGCAGCCAGGAAGATGCCGACGATATCACGCAAGAGGTATTCACGCGGGCCTATCTATCCTGGGATGACCTGTACGACCGGGGCAATCTGTCGCCCTGGCTGTATCGCATTGCCACTAATTTGTGCGTTGACCAGTTGCGCCGGCGCAAACGCATCTCCTGGTGGCCGCTGTCACACAGCAGATGGAATGACGATGCTAGCGACGCTCGATACGATCAGGAGGCGATTTATCTGCCCTCCGATGATGGGGGTATCCCGGAAGTTGGCGAACGCGAGCATATTCAAAAGACCCTTGCTCGCATGCCGCACGAGTATGCCGTTGCACTCGTGTTAAGCGCGGCACAGGGCATACCATACCAGGAAATAGCAGGGATCATAGGGATTTCACCGAACGCTGCTGCTACGCGTATCTCTCGTGCCAAGCGCATCTTTGCCGAGTTGTACCAGCGTATCAGTGAGGATTCTTAAGTATGGGAGCAGGAGAAATGAGCGGCACCGACGACGCTAACATCGCCGATAATGCTAGCAGTATGCAGAACGATTTACCGCCGATACCAAATGCGGGTCAGATCGGTCCAGATGTCTGTGCAACCGTTCGCCTGTATCTGGCTATCATCGACGACCTGACGCCGCAGCAAGTCGAGCAACTCTCCGAGCATGTCGTTACCTGCGCAGCGTGCAGTCGAGAATTCGAATCGCTCGAGCGTGCTACTCACCTGTTCGGCAGTCTCGCGGCCAGCGCACCTTCTCCCCACGTAGATGCCGCCTTATTCGCTCTCATGGAGCACAAACGCAGTACCGGACAGATGCCCATGCCGCTAGCAGCGCGGCGTAGCCGGCGTGTGGCACATCGTCGCAAGCTCACCTGGATAGTGGGCGAGCTGGTCGCTGCGGCGGCAATTATCCTGGCGCTCTTCGCCTCCGTCCACTTTTTCGGTATCCCCGGCATAGGTGGTGGCCCGCAATCGGCGTTCGCTTTGCCATCGACGCTCTCGTGGAACCAATATGTCTTGTACCATAGCCAAACCAGGACCTCTGCGGATGGCACGCTCTACCAGGTGGAGAGCTATCATGAGATGGCGACCGGAAATATGCACGTCGAGACGAAAATGGATGGACGGCTCGATGTCGTCGCGGTGGGCAACGACAAGGAAATGCTCGGTATGGATACGATCCATCATATTGCCCAGATGGGAGCCAATCAGTGGTCCGTTGATGACTCGATCTTCAACATCAACGAACTGCGTAATGAATTGCAATCGCACGAGGCAAGCTATCTCGGTATAGATACTTTTCGAGGCCAGTCGGTCTACCGCATTCGTGGCCAGAACGGCCTCGTGATCCTCCTCGACATGCACTACATGCCGGTGAACGTGCTGCGCGGAGCGGTTGGCCCCGGCACAGGCGCTCCTGTCTACACCAACCTCGAAATGATGCCTGCCTCACAGGTCTCCGGCTCCATGTGGGATATGAGCGTTCCACCGGGATATCAGATGGGGACGCTGCCACCTCAGCCGTAAAAATGGACAGTAGCCAGGACGATGCAAAGGTTGCAGAGGACGCTCCGGCTGACTTAATTTGACCCTGCGCTCCGCGACGGGATACAATGGAGGCAGGGTTTTTATATGCGCATTCCCACGATGAAGTGGAGCGGAGGCAACCAGCAGCCTCAAAGGAGCATCGATCAATGTCCGAGAATACCAACAAGCATACACCCGTTATCGCCGCGGCGGTGCGTACGCCGACCGGCAAATTTCTGGGGGGCCTCTCCAGTTTTAGCGCGCCGCGGCTCGGCGCCATCGTCATTAAGGAAGCAGTGAAGCGCGCCGGTATCGAGCCGGATACTATAGATGAAGTGATTATGGGCAACGTCGTGTCTGCCGGCATCGGCCAGGCTCCCGCACGCCAGGCGGCAGTCTATGCCGGTCTGCCCGTCGATATCCCGGCCTTCACGGTCAATAAAGTGTGTGGCTCCGGCCTGAAGGCGGTCATGCTGGCTGCCCAGGCCATTCGCGCAGGCGATGCTCAGGCGTTTGTGGCGGGCGGCATGGAGAGTATGAGCAACGCGCCTTACCTGCTGCCGAAAGCGCGCACGGGCTACCGCATGGGCAACGGAGAAATCATCGATGCTGTTGTGCATGACGGCCTATGGTGCGCCTTTGAAGATATCCATATGGGCGGCGAGGCTGAGATTATCGCCGAGAAGTTCTGTGTCACGCGCGACGAGCAGGACCGCTTCTCGCTGCAAAGCCACCAGCGTGCGGCAGCCGCGACCGCCGCGGGACGCTTCAAGGAAGAGATCGTTCCCATCGAAATCAAGCAGAAAAGCAGCGTTGTGGTCATCGACAAAGATGAACCTATTCGCGCCGATAGCTCGTTAGAGGCGCTGGCAAAGCTTAAGCCGGCCTTCCTGGAAGGCGGAACCGTCACGGCTGGCAACGCCCCGGGCCTGAGCGATGGCGCTTCTGCCACCGTAGTCGCCGATCAGGCTTTCGCGCAGTCTCGCCACCTGCCGGTGCTGGCGCGCATCACCGGCTACGCCTCCGCCGCCATCGAGCCGCGCTACATCTTCGCGGCTCCCACGCGCGCGGTACATCGCTTGCTCGAACGCACCGGCCTCAAGATCGGCGACTTCGACCTGATCGAGGTTAACGAAGCCTTCGCGGCGCAGGCGCTGGCCAACGGCAAAGAGCTCGACTGGGACTGGTCGCGCGTCAACGTCAATGGCGGTGCGGTCGCCCTCGGCCACCCCATCGGCTCCAGCGGCTCGCGCGTGCTGACTACGCTGATTTACGAACTGCGCAGGCGCGGCGGTGGTCGCGGCCTGGCAACCCTGTGTCTCGGCGGCGGCGGCGCGGTGGCAATGAGCATAGAGGTATAGCAACATCCAGATCTCACGCTTCTCGCAGGCTTGGCGCATTCGGCAGCCGATGATCCTCATAGTGATCGATGGCGTCAATGCGCAGCCAGAGGTGTATGCGCTCATTCGCGAGCGCACTCTCCGGTAGATTACGCAGGAAGCGCTCGAAGATATTCCGTCCAAAAATTTGTAATTTGCTTGACGGTACCTAGTTGACTCTGTATAATGCACGAAAAGATGTATTACATCTCGCCCTTCTTTTTTGAAGAAAAGTGAACATGATGAGCATCGACACGTTAATCTACATATCCACCATCCTTATCATGTCCATTACCATGCTCACCATCGCTCCGCTCAAGGAGCGCCCTGAAGATATTGTATTCTAAACGGTCTGACATCCTTGAGCGTGGAACAGAAAAATCCACGCTTTTTGTTTTTCTACGCTGCCGCTGACGGCAAGAAGAGAGTAAAACCAATGGCAAAAAAGATAGAGGTATCCGTCCCTCGAGGTATGCGAGACATCTTACCTGAGCAGATGATTCGACGCCAATATGTCATCGACGTGATTCGTGGCGTTTTTGAGGAATTTGGTTTTGAACCGTTGCAAACGCCGGCAATTGAATTAGCCGAAACGCTTATGGGCAAGTACGGTCCAGACGCGGAGCGACTCATCTATTATGCCAGCTACGGAGATGGGAAGGATAAGCTTGCGCTCCGCTATGACCTCTCGGTGCCACTTAGTCGAGTCGTCGCCATGTACCCCGATCTGCCCAAGCCCTTCAAGCGCTATCAAATAGCCCCGGTCTGGCGTGCAGAGCGCCCCCAGAGGGGGCGGTACCGTGAATTCTACCAGTGTGACGTGGACACCGTCGGCAGTGCAAGCATGTTGGCCGACGCCGAGATACTCAACGTAATCTACGAGGTGCTAACGCGACTGGGTTTCAAGAAGTTTACCATCAACATCAACGATCGGAAGATCCTTACGGGCATAGGCCAGTTCGCAGGTGTGCCCGGTGAACTGCTTGGCGGGCTGTATCGCTCCATCGACAAGCTGGAGAAGATCGGCCTCGGAGGAGTCAGGGACGAGCTAAGGAGAAACGCAATCCCGGATGATGTCATCGAAAAGATGCTCGATCTGCTCCAGATCGAAGGGGGGAACGAGGAAGTGCTGGCCTCTCTGCGCAGCAAATTGGGGAGTTATCCAAGTGCAATAGAAGGTATTGCTGAACTTGAGGAGATCATTCGCTACTTACAGGTGCTTGACATCCCGCAAGAATTTTATCAGGTCAAGTTCGCTATGGTGAGAGGCTTAGAATACTATACCGGCCCCATCTATGAGACGACCATCGAAGAGCCAAAGATGCCCAGCATAACTGGAGGCGGGCGATACGATGAACTGGTGAGGATGTTCTCGGATCGCAGTTATCCGGCCACCGGAACGACAATCGGCATAGAGCGCATTATCGACGCTATGGAGGAACTGAACATGTTCCCGCCGAATGTCGGCAAGACCGTCGCACAGGTGCTGGTCACGATCTTTGATCAAAGCCTGGTCAACGCTTCCCTCGAGCTGGCTGACTCGCTACGCAAAAGTGACGTGAAGACAGAGATGTACTCTGATCAGGAGCCTTTGGGCACCCAGATTCGCTATGCCAGCAAGAAGGGCATCCCTTTTGTAGTCATCCTGGGACCCGACGAACTGGCGGCGGGTCAGGTGACGGTGCGGGATCTGCTGCGAAAAGAGCAGCAGACGGTCGGGCAGGCTGATCTTGTTGGTCTGATTCGTCAATGGGCAACCGGGTAGTATTAATGAAGAAGACCGGCAGCCACGCGGCTGCCGGTCTTCTCGTCATGCTGCTTCAGAAGTCTTATAGAATGCTCTTGTTCAGAGTGGCCAGGAACTCGATGTTGTTGCTGGTCTTCGACATGTGCTGGAGCAGCGCCTCCATTGCCTCCATGCCGCGCTGGTCGGCCAGCGTGGAGAACATGCGGCGCATCACCACAACGGCGCGCAGGGTCTTGTCGTCGAGCAGCAGTTCTTCGCGGCGCGTGCTGGACAGGCCGATATCGATGGCAGGGAAGACGCGGCGCTCGGCCAGCTTGCGGTTGAGCAGCAGCTCCATATTGCCGGTTCCTTTGAATTCTTCGTAGATCACATCATCCATGCGGCTGCCAGTATCCACCAGGGCTGTAGCGATGACGGTCAGGCTGCCGCCCTCTTCGATTTTACGGGCCGCGCCGAAGAAGCGCTTGGGTGGGAAGAGCGCGCTCGGATCGAGGCCGCCGGAGAGCGTACGACCGCTGGGCTGCACGGCAAGGTTGTAGGCGCGGCTCAGGCGCGTGATGCTATCGAGCAGTACCACCACGTCGCGTCCGCCTTCAACGAGACGCTTGGCGCGTTCCAGCACCATCTCGGCCACGCGGGTATGCGCCTCAGTCGGCTCATCGAAGGTGGAGCTGATGACCTCGGCCTTGACCGAGCGTTTCATATCCGTCACTTCTTCTGGCCGCTCGCCGATCAGCGCGATCATCAGGTGTACGTCGTCATAGTTTTCAGTGATCGAGTTGGCGATGGATTTGAGGAGCATGGTTTTGCCGGCTTTCGGCGGCGAGACGATCAGCCCGCGCTGTCCGCGCCCGATGGGAGCGACCAGGTTGATAATGCGGCCAGAGATGTTCGCAGCGCCTGTCTCCAGGTTGAACATCTCGCGCGGGAAAATGGGGGTCAGGTAGTCGAAGTGGGGGCGGCGCTTGGCCACCTCGGGGTCCATGCCGTTGATGGCCTCGACACGCAACAGGCCATAATATTTCTCATTATCCTTTGGCGGGCGCACCTGTCCGGATACCATATCTCCAGTGCGCAGGCCGAAACGGCGAATTTGCGATTGCGAGACGTAGACGTCCATATTGCCCGGCAGGAAGCGCTCCTGTCGCAGGAAGCCAAAGCCATCTTCGACGATTTCCAGCACCCCCGCGCTGAAAATGTTGCCTTGCTGTTCTGTGTGAGCCTGGAGTAGTCGGAAAACGAGGTCTTGCTTTCTGAGGATTGTGTAGCCGGAGAGTTCGAGGTCGCGAGCGATGTCGCGTAACTCCGTGAGTGTTTTGGTTTCTAGTTCAGCTATGTTCACGTTGTTCTAGGGCGGAACAACTCCGTGGGAAGGAACACGCCCTTTCTCCTTTCTGTGGTTAAGCTGGAGTCTGGTAAGTAAGCAAAGAAAAAATTAAAGTTCATCGGAAAATGCCTGAAAAACAGGTGGCATCGCGTTGTGCTTGATGGGTGAAAGAGGCATCGGCCAACATACCTAAGACAGTTACGACGCAACAAACAACATACACAGAAACCTGCGGAACCTGTAACATGGTGCGGTCTATACCTTAGGAGCTAGCATCACTATACCACACGTATCAGTTTGTGTCAAGATTTCGGCGATCAGATGATCGAATTGACCGGGCTTTCTGTTGCATATCATAGAATGCAAACCAGGCGTTGTCAATCCATTCATCACACTTTTGTACCATTTCACCTAATCCGCGCCGTGCCAGTTCGCGCTCAACCACCCCGTTCGCATGTGGATGCTCGTAGAGACGTGGCAGGGGAGAGCCGAAGCCGTGCGTGTAGTGTACCAGTTCATGGGCGATGGTGGTGATCAGGACAAACTCTGGTACTTCTGGGTGTTGCAGCAGGGCGTTGACGCCGATAAACGTTCTCGTATTGTCTATTGAAAGACGGATTAGCCCTAATCTACGCTTCCATGGTTGCCCATAAGCAATCTCGACCAGGTTGACGCGCCGGGTATCAGAAAAGCATACCTCCCAAATATTCTCAAGGGTATATGCGAGATGCTGTCTATATACATTGATCTGCCAGGTGCCGGTATCAGGTGCAAGAAGCATTGTGGGCTCCTCCACGAAATAATAAGTGGTCGTGAGTCCAGTATAATGAGGGTGCTGAAATGACGCTTGTAAAACCGTAGCATTGTTGTACAATTCATCTCGGACGAGATTACATCCACAAACTGCACGCTGGGGTTAATGACCATGGAAGATCAATTCGTCTTGATAATTAAGAGAAGTCGATACAGTAATGGTCAGGCTGCCTGACCGCTAGAACTATCTTCTGGCATCGTTACAGTTCATGTGTTACGATAACATCGGCACACCTCTATCAGCACAACAGCTATGATACAAGGACGATGTAGCGATGCATACCATCGATGAACTGGCGCATATTGTGGGAATGCCTAGCAGGACCATCCGCTTCTACAACACGCAGGGTCTACTTCCACCCGCAATTATGCAGGGTCGCGTGGCTTACTACGACGACGAACACATTGTCGTGCTGAATCTTATTAAAGAACTGAAGGAACAACAGAATCTACCCCTTGAGACCATCCGGCAGATGCTGGAGATCCGGGCCAAACAGGGCGAGGTGCAGATGAATCTCGCGCTCAAGCAGCGCTTGCTGCGCCCGCTAACACCAGGCGGGCAGGAGATGCGCCTCACGAAAGCGGCCCTGCTGCGCCAGTCGGGAGCAAGCGAAGAACGCATCGACGATTTGATGCAGCAGGGCCTGCTCTTCCCCACTCAGAGTGATGCGGATGTGATCTATTCAGGTGATGACGTGCTGCTCATCGAACTCTACGAGCGGCTTGAATACCTTGGCCTCCCTATTTCGCTACCCGCGCTCATTCGCTTTCAAATGCGCCAGCTCACTCGCAGTGAGGCCGCTGCCATCGAGCAGTACGCCCAATCCCGCTGGCGCGAAGAGAAGCTCACGCCAGAGCAGCAGGCGGAACAATACGAAGCGATATTGACACTGACGGATACGCTGATCTCGGTAATGCACCGCAGGATGATGGGTCGGGTGTAGCTGAGCTATTTTCTCACGCTGCATGGTATACTTATTCTCACGAGGTCTGCCATGAAGGAAGTGTTCTTAACCCCAGAAGGAGGTCACCGTGGATTTTTCCCTCACCGATGAACAGAAAATGGTTCAGGAGACGGTACGGCGTTTTGTGGAGCGCGAACTGATGCCTCTTGAGAAGGAGGTTATGGAGAACGAAGGCAAGTATCCTGTGGGCATCGAGCCTTCCAAGTATCGCGAATTGCAGATGAAGGCCAAAGAGCTGGGCTTCTGGGGTATCAATACGCCGGAAGAGTACGGCGGCGCGAACCTCGGCGCGGTCATGTCGGCCCTTATCGCGATGGAGATGGGGCGTACGCTCGTCTCGTTCACCTTCGGTGGCGGTGCAGACAACATCCTGTATTATGGCAACGAGTGGCAGAAGCAGGAATATCTCATCCCCACCATCGAGGGCAAGCGCCACTCCTGCTTCGCTCTGACGGAGCCGGGGGCGGGTTCCGATCCCTCCGCCATTCGTACGAGCGCAGTGAAGGATGGCAAGTACTGGGTGCTCAACGGGCAGAAGGTATTTATAACGGGCGGCAACGAGGCCGATTTCGCCATGGTCTTCGCCGTGACCGATCGCGAGAAGCCGCCCCAGAACGGCGGAGTGACCTGCTTTCTGGTAGACCGCGAGATGGGTTGGACTTCGCGCCCCGTCTACACGATGGGCGGCTGGTCGCCGGCCGAGCTGTTCTTCGAGAATGTACGCGTGCCGGAGGACCACGTGCTGGGCGAAGTAGGCAAAGGCTTTTCGCTCGGTATGCAATGGATCGGCCAGGGCCGCTGGCTGATCGCCTCGCGCTGTGTTGGCACTGCTGAACGCCTGCTGCAAATGGCCATCGACTACTCGAAGCAGCGCGTGACCTTTGGCGAGCCAATCGCTGATCGCCAGGCCATCCAGTGGATGATCGCAGACTCCGCCGTCGAAATCCAGGCGACGAAGTGGCTGGCGTTGAATGCGGCCTGGAAGGTTGACCAGGGCCAGGACAACCGCCACGAGGCCAGCATGGCCAAGCTCTTCGGCGCAGGCATGGCGAACCGCGTGGTTGATCGCGTCATGCAGATACACGGCGGCATGGGCTACACCAAAGAGATGCCTATCGAACGCTGGTACCGTGACTTGCGTGTGACACGCATTTACGAGGGCACGGATGAGATCCAGCACTTCATCATCGCGAGGGATTTGCTCAAGGGGTATGTGAAGCTAGGCGTCTGGGACTAGGCTTGAGCATCCACCGATGTACGTCAATGTAGATGAGCGCCAGTGGTTTTGGGTGTCAAATCGGGTGCTATGGGACACCGGTCGAATACTATGTTGTGGGCTATCCAGGCTCACAGTAACGCCTCATAGCGCCGCAGTGCGACGTGCTCTTCGACCAGCCTGTTCACCAGTTGTATGAGCTTTGGGAAGGAAAGCGGTTTCTGCATATAGCCCTCGGCATTGATTTCCCGAGCGCGGCGTTGACCCTGTTCGCTGGCGCTAATCACGAGAATAGGAGCGTTGCGCCGCTTGTGCCGCTCTATTTCGCGCACGAACTCTACGCCGTCCATGCCGGGTAACATCAGGTCAATAATGATGATCTCCATTACAAGCGAACGCAGGATGGTCAATACGTCCTCGGCATTTGTGAAGACGAGCGGATAGTACCCGGCATTTTTGAGGTAGAATTCCAGCAATTCACGCATGTCCGGGTCATCTTCGATCACCAGCGCCATTTTTGTGTACGGCCGATCGATGGGAAGCGGGGAAATACTATCCATTTTCATCTCCTGTCTTCTACTGTCCACAGGGTGTACTGGCTCATGCTACTGAACATATGCTCCCATAGCCGCAAGTACATTTTTTACTCAAGATGCCCTCTTTACAGCTTAAGCCTCCCATGGCTCAAGTATAGCACAAAATGAGCTCGTTAAAATCACAAGAAAGTCACATCTTGACATTTTTCTCAAACTCGTGTTATGTTTTTATTACGTGCTGGAATTCCAGCACGTAATAAAGTGATGATTTATTCTACCTTTCTCGCATATTAAAGAGGAGGAACAGCTATGAATAGCGCGAGCAGCAAAACAGAGTCCGATACCATTCCATTGCTGCCCGAAGATGTGCCGGTCACCATGCCCGCTCTTCCAATAAGGCGCGTCGTCAATACGCTTGAGGGATTCAAGGCCATCAGCGACCCGACGCGTTCGCGCATCTTGAGCATCATCCAGAGCCAGCCGGCCACCGCCAAGCAGATAGCAGATCGCCTCGGCGCCACCCCGGGAGCCATCGGGCATCACATGCACGTGCTGGAAGAGGCCGGACTGGCCCAGGTAGTTGCCCGGCGGTTAGTGCGTGGCATCGTCGCCAGCTACTATACGCGCACTGCGAAAATCTACATGTATGAATTGCCTGAAGAGATCAGGGGCACCGAATTGGCTGCGCTGCACATCATGTCGAAGGCGTATGACGAAATGGCCGAAGCGCAAGCCACCATCAAAGATGATCCTTATAAACGGGATGGCTTTCCGCACGCTCGTCTCTCGCCCGAGCGCGCCACGTACTATTACACGCGCATAGGGGAGCTCATCGAAGAGGTATTGAACGAGCCACCGGACATTGATGGCGAGGTCTATGGCATTTTCATGGCAATGTTCAAGTCGCCACAATACATGCAAGGTCCGGCTACAGCGCCACCATCAGAGTCAGAATCAACAACGGAGAAGCCGTAAGGATATCTGGAAGGAGCATCCTATGTCTACCGCTAAGACATCTCCTCGCAGGCTCAACAGCGATTTCTGGAAATACTGGACGGGGCAGACCATCTCCAATCTCGGCAGTTCCATCACCCTGTTCGCTCTGCCGCTGCTCGTCTACAAGCTGACCGGATCCGCGCTCAATTTAGGCATCTCCAGCGCGGCGAACTTTTTGCCCTACCTGCTCTTCGGGCTGGTGCTGGGCGCGTGGACGGATCGAGTTGACCGCAAGCGTATGATGATTTTCGTCGATGTAGGGCGCGCGGTGGTCATCGCCAGTATTCCTCTGCTGGCTTTTTTAGGTATCTTACCCATCTGGTGGATATACCTGGTCGGCTTTGTGCACTCGACGTTCACCATCTGCTTCGAGGCTGGGCAGTTCGCGGCCATCCCCAGCCTGGTCGACCAGGACGACCTCGTCACCGCTAACGGGCGCATCCAGGCCAGCTATTCGGGCGCGCAAATATTGGGGCCGCTGCTGGCTGGCGCATTGGTTGCGTTGGTTCCGCTCACATCGCTCATGCTGATCGATGCGCTCTCGTTCCTCGTCTCGTCGTTTTCTCTCCTGCTCGTGCGCACCAGTTTCAACGTGAAGCAAGATGAGCCACAGGTGAGGACCAGCATCCGCCACGACGTGGCAGAGGGGCTGCGCTATGTGCTGGGCCATCCCGTACTGCGTAACATCTCTATGATGATGGCGATGGTCAACTTTGTCGGTACGACAACCGGCGCGCAGTTAGTCCTCTTCGCCAAGGTGCGACTTGCCGCTAGCGATACACAGGTCAGTTTGCTCTTCTCGGCGGCCAGCCTGGGTATCGTTATCACGGGCCTGTTAGCAGGTAGGCTGCGCAAGCGCTGGTCGTTCAGCAAGGTTGCGCTGGGTGCGCTAATGTCGGAAGGGCTACTCACGGTCGTCTTCTCGCTGATGCACTGGTACTGGGTCGCGCTGGCTCTCTGGACGCTGATAGGGGGTCTGGGCATCCTCTTCAACATCAACACGAGCAGCCTGCGCCAGGCCATCGTGCCTAATCACATGCTGGGGCGCGTGATGAGCATCGCCAGTGTGCTTGCCTGGTCCGCCATTCCCCTCGGCAGCCTGCTGGGCGGCTTTGCCATCATCCGGACCGGCAACGTTGCCCTGGTCTATGGCGTCATCGGCGCGCTGGTCTTCCTGATACCATTCTCCTTCTCCTTTACGGCGCTCGGCCATGCTGACCGCTATATTCTCAAGAAGGACGAGGCAGTTACACAACAGGCCAGGGAAGCGACGGTGTAAGCCATCCGACCCCCGGATGCCCCCACGTGGGCATCCGGAGATGGCAGTGACATTCTATTTTCATCTATGAGATGACCTAAAATCCCCGCTAGCGTCTCCCATTTGTTCCTGCTCTAGCGTTCTTTCAAGCAGACGGAATTGTCTGTCGTAGAAGGAGGTCATCGTGCGCAAAAAAGTAGGCGTAATCCTCGGTCTCTTGTTTATTTTCGTCCTGGGTGGCCTGTTCATGTCCATCCGTTACTTCCAATCCGCACACGCGGAAGCACGTTTTCAGCCGACGGATGTCGGCAGCCTTCCTCCCCTCTTACAGGTCAGTCAGCTTCTGGGTATCGATACGTCCAATCGTACCCTGAGCATGAACATTGGCCTGGCGCTGCGCAACCAGGATCAATTGAACACGCTGCTGGCGGGTTTGTATGATCCCTCTTCACCAAACTATCACCAGTATTTGACTCCTGATCAGTTCGCCCAGCAATTTGGGCCAGCGCCTGAGCAGCGACAGGCGGTCATCGACTATTTGACCCAGCGGGGTTTTACGGTCACGCAGGTCTTTCCCGCGCTCATCGATTTCAGTGGGCCGGAGTCGCTCGCGGAGCAAACCTTTGGCGTCACCATCAACGATTACCGGGCTTCTAATGGTTTCAGCTTCTTTTCCAACTCCACGCAGCCGAAGCTCCCCGCCTATCTTGCTTCTGACGTGGTTTCCATCAGCGGCCTGGACAGCGCCAATCAGTACTACCATCCTCCCATTCTTTCTCACAGCCAGCCTTCGCTCGGCTCTAACGCGGCCAGCAACTGCCCGGCTCCTGGAACAAGCGGTGGCAGCGGCGGTGGCGGCATCTTCGGAGGTAGTGGCACGGCCTATATCCCAAGCCAGTTCTCGAAGGCGTACAACTACGATGGCCTGCACAGCGCCGGGCTGCAGGGCCAGGGCCAGACGGTCGGCGTCTTTGAACTGGATGGCTACTCGCAGAGCGATATCCAGGCATATGCACAGTGCTTCGGCGGTGGCAGTGTGCCTTTGCAGAACGTGATTCTGGATGGCTTCAACGGGCAGCCAGGCGCGGGCGCGATCGAGGTGGAGCTAGACATCGAAATGATTATCAGCCAGGCGCCTCATCTTTCCAGGCTGATCGTCTACGAAGCCCCGAACACCACACAGGGCTACAACGACGAGTTCGCGCGCATCGTCAAAGATCGCACTCCCGTGGTCAGTGTCAGTTGGGGCGATTGCGAGTCGAACATCGGCCAGCAGGAGGCGACCCAGGAAAACCAGTTCTTCCAGCAGGCCGCAGCGCAGGGCCAGACTATTCTCGTTGCAGCGGGTGACAGCGGGAGTTCGAGCTGCTTCCAGGGGCTGTCGGGTGGCAGTTTCAATACTGCGCTCAATGCCGATGATCCTGCCGCGCAGCCCTACGTCACCGGCGTGGGCGGCACGAACCTGACGATCAACGCCGATAACAGCTATGCCTCTGAGACTGTCTGGAATGGCGGCTTCCTCGGCGGCGCGGGCGGCGGCGGCATCAGCCAGTTCTGGAAGCAGCCTTCCTGGCAGACCGGTCCTGGCGTCAAGAACTCGTACTCGAACGGCATGCGCGAGACGCCCGATGTTTCGCTCGATGCCGATCCGTCTACCGGCTATCCCGTCTACTGTACGGCTGGCTCAAACTGCAGCGGCAGCGGGGGCATCCTGGGCGGTACGAGTGGCGGCTGGATCACTGTTGGAGGCACCTCAGCGGCCTCTCCCATGTGGGCCGCGATGGTCGCGCTCGCCAATGAGCAGGCGGCGAAACAGGGCAAAGGGGTTCTCGGCTTCCTCAATCCTGCCCTGTACAAGATCGCCAGTGGCTCGCACTATGGCAGCGATTTTCACGACATCACCCCCCCAAGCAATTCAAGCCTGCCCTCGAACAACGACGAGACCGGCTTCAACGGCGGAGCCTATCCCGTCACGCAGGACTACGACATGGCCACCGGTTGGGGATCTTTCAACGCGGCGAATATCGCCGCAGACCTGGTCGCAATGAGATAACGATCTAGAGCAACACAACAAAAACCTGGCATCGGAGGCCTCCGATGCCAGGTTTTTGTTGTGTTGCTCTAGGCTTCTTCGACTGTGGGCGCTTGTGGCTGGTCGGACTGTGTTCCAGTCTGTGACGCGGAGGGCTGCTGGGTCGCAGAGCCTTCGCCGTAGATGAGGGCCTGCAGATCAGTGCGCGTGCGTTCGATGACGGCTCGCAGGCGTGCCACCTGTTCCGGGTCCTGAATCGCCTTGCGTCCCGCGATGGCGAACAGTCGTGCAACCTCCATCGCCTCGCTTCTTAGCGCCTGCACCTCTGGGCGCGCACCGCGACCACCAAACCCACCGTGCCGGGGCCCGCGCATCCAGGGTGGGCCCCCCCAGCGCTCTTCACCACCCTGCCGCTCCGCGAGCAAACCTCGCCCGCTTTCGGTGATGGTATATACCTTTTTCCCCTCGACTTCGCTGACGGTGACGTAGCCGCCCTCCTCCAGCATTTGCAAGGTGGGATAGATTGAGCCTGGGCTGGGGGTGTAGAACCCGCCGGATTTCTCCTCAAGCGCCTTTATCATTTCGTACCCGTGCATTGGCCGCTCTTGCAGCAGTTCAAGCAGGACATATTTCATGTCACCGCGTCCGAAGACTCGGCCCTCAGCGCCAGGACCAAAGGGCCCGCCAGGACCGAATGGACCTCCCGGTCCAAATGGGCCGCGGCCACGCCTCATCCCGAAGAACATGGGACCGCGCCATTCTCCACGCATCCAGGGGGGAGTCCACTCGTTGCCCCAGGCATTCTGCCCGCGACCAAATGGCCCATGCCCGTGATGATGATGGCCATGTCCGTGTTGATGCTCCTGCTGCCAGCGCTGCTGGCCGCGCATCCAGGGGGGAGTCCAACCTTCGTCCCCGCCTCCCTGGTATTCATAAGCAAATCTGTTTCCAAACATTGTCTTTAAGATGCTCCTTTCTGCATCATTAACGATATATCGTATTCTGCTATTAATTATAACGATATATCGCCAAAAGTCAAGGGGAAGCAGCAACATTTTCGAAATAAGCCATGCTCTTGTGAGTTTGTTTACTTGCGTGTGAAGAGAGACCATGATAGACTGTTTGAAATTAGCTGTCTTTTGAGGAAAGGAATTGTAGTGTGAGTGATGAGTCTGAAATAAGCTACAGGAGAAGCTCTGTGCCAGCCAGCTATCGCACAGGAGACCGATTTGCAGGACGCCGCATAGTCACCATTGGTGGAGGAACCGGAACGTTTGCCCTCCTCTCGCATTTGAAGAAATATCCCTTCAATATCAGCGCAATCGTTAACATGTCGGATAGTGGAGGAAGTTCGAGACGCTTGATGGATGAGTTTCGTCGCCAGCTTCCTCTGGGAGATTTACGCATGTCCCTGGTGGCGCTGGCGCGTAACGGCGCGTTGTGGCGCGAAGTATTTATGCACCGTTTTGAGCAGTCGGAAGATGCTGAGTCAAAGGGAGGTGTGGGAGGTCATAGCCTGGGGAATCTAATTATCAAAGGCTTGCAAGACCTCAACAATGGCGATCTGCTGCTTGCCCTGGAAGATGCCCAGGAAATGCTCAATATCGCTGGGCGTGTAATCCCCGTCACACTGACCAGCACAATGATCTGTGCCGATCTAGAGGATGGCTCGACCATCTGCGGCGAAACGGATATCGATACGCGTGGCGAGAAAAACCTGAGCGAGCTTGCGCCGATAGCGCAACTGCGCATGCAACCGCCTGACGCTCCAGCCAGCGCCCAGGCCGTGAGAGCCATCCGGCGCGCGGATACCATCATCATTGGCCCAGGCGACCTGTTCACCAGTCTGATTCCCAACCTGCTGGTGTGTGATGTCGCGCGTGCCGTGCTTGAATCCGAAGCTGAGAAGGTCTATGTCTGCAACCTCATGACCAAGCACGGTGAGACGGATGGTTACAAGGCGTCCGATTTTGTCAGGCAGATTCATAGGTACCTGGGTGGGCGCGTTGACCGGGTGATCGTCAATGATGGTCCTTTCCCATCAGATTTGCTACAGAAGTACGCTGAGAAGAGGAGCGAGCCGGTTTTCGCCGACCGCGCGCAGCTCAACCGCCTGGTTCCAAATGTCGTGATTGAACACATAAACATGGAAGGGGACAGCCTGGCGCGCCATGACCCCGAACGCCTGGTGCATGCAATTTTCCCATCGGACGAGTATTAAGAGTGACGCGGGCATGACCTTCGGGATATCTACCCTGGCTCATGCTGGCATTCTCAGCGCATGCCGCGCGCGATACTCTCGAATTCCTCGCGTGGGAAGGCTCGCATAGTTTGTGTGCGGACGCTCCCCTGTGCAATCGTTCCGAGGATCAGGCGCGCCGCCGTCTGGTCGTCGGGAGCTTCCGTGATAATCACGTAATCGTATTGTCCCATAACGAGGTAGAAACCGATCAGTCGTGCGCCAGCCTCCTTTGCGGCTTCGTCGAAAAATCGCAGGCGTTCCGGGGCGTTCTTGACTTCTCTGATTCCTTGCTCAGTGAGGTTGACCAGGCTAATGTAGGTAGGCATCTGCATTCCTCCTGCACGTTGGTATCCGCGAAGATACCTGGATGGAGACGATGTAGTGACTCAGTTCATTCAGCTTCAATATCAGTATACTCATTGTACACGCGCCCTGCAACTCTCACAAACACAACAATATATGCGCCTGTACGATCTTGCAGCTTGCAAGCGGCCGACAGGAATGCGAAAGAAGCCAGTAGAAGCTGATTTACCGGCTCCTATAGCTTGGTTTACTGGCGGAAAAAGATACGCCCCTCACTGAGGCCCGCGATCACTCCGACTACGGCATATGTCGCGTAGCGTTGTGATGGCTCAATGCTCAGCAAGAAAAGGCCGCTATTGAGGATAAAATATGCCATAGCCGCCAGGATTGCGCCGAGATAAGGACGCGCGAACCATGTCATAGCGACGAAACTATGCAGAGGCTTCGCGTTGCGTGATAGACGTCTGCGCCCCCTGGAATTCCTGGATCGACGGGAATCAGGTAGCCGGCCAAGCGCGGTCATACAACTGATGCACCCGCCCAACAGCCCGTATAGCAAGATATACCAGGGTACGCCTAATGGCGTAAAGCTGGCAACGAAGATTTGCCTCCAGAAGCCGAGCGATTGCATCACCGCCAGTACGAGCGTCGCCAGCAGCAGCAGAACAAGGTAGAGCGCCAGCGCGAAGAGCCATCGCGCCGGTTGGATAGCCTGCGCCCCTGGTTTAGTATCGCTTAAAACTGCTTTTCTCATGCTGCCATGTGCAAGCGCGGGCAGCGGTTCAGTATCCTGCTCGCCCTGCGCTCGTTGCGGCTGCTGTCCAGGCGACTGCTCAGGCGGGGTCGTGTCGTTCGCAGTCATAACATCGAATGCAGCAAGTTCTTCAAGATAGCTGGCCGGTAGACCTTGTTGCTTGCCAATACGCAGCAGTTGCCGGGCATAGAAGCTATCAAGGCGGCGCTGCTCTGCAGGAGAGATGGCGAATGCCTGTGTTACCTGGTCAGAGGCGAGGTACGTGATACATTCGATGGAGCGTTTGTGATAGGTCTCCTGCACGCGAACCTGAACCGGTGCAAAAGCCGGGGCGGGATGGGCCATATCAAGTATGGAAGGCGCCGTCCCTTCACGCCTGAGCAGCCTGCGAGGTACTCGATAGAGCATGCCCCAGACCTCGTTATCCAGATTCGCGCCTTTCAGCAGCGTTGGAGCGATACGCCCATTCGGTAATTCAATGCTGCGCAGCTCATATCCTCTCAGCTTCCCAGGCCCATAGCGAATCGCCAATCCGTTCAGTCGTTCTGGGCTATTTAAATAATCCGGCTCCATCTCCAGGCCGTACTCGAAGAGCCAGACAAACTCGCTATCCTCATCCTTCTCAACCTCAGGTCTTGATACGATGGTAGGAGCAGCGTTGGAGATTGGCTCCTGCTCCTTCTCAGGCTCTTCTGGCAAAGGCGGAGCGACAGGTGCCCGGGCCGGAAAATTCGCGTCGAAAACAGCCTCTGCCTGTCCCTGCCCTGACGAAGCATCAGTGGTGGCCGACGGATGTGAAAGCGTGCGCGGCGTGCTGGCGCGCACAATAGGAATCCCTGGCGCAACAAGCTCTTCTGCGGGCTGCAAGCTTTGCCCGCCATCATTCTCATGAATGAGCTCCGGTGTCTCATGGTCGTTCGTGGCATGCTTTTCCAATGTACCCCTCACTTTTCCACGTAATCAACAAATATCCTCTCTAATATGATACTGAGAATCTGCCCGAACACCAAATGTTAAAGATTACCGGCGCGCTTCATAGCCTCTTGAATCTCTTTCGCGATGCGTTCGACCTCGTTCCTTGTCAGGATACCTTGCTCGGTGACGAGTTTTGTTACAAGCGAAGCTGGAGTATGATCGAAGTAGAAGTTGCGGGCGGTCACGCCGGGTATAGGCCTTTCAAGCACCTCGCCAGGCTCTTTCTCCTCCAACTGCGCCAGGTCTCCCCTCCATTGGTAGGGAGCGATTTTGAGCGTCTCACTTAGCACATACAGGGGCTTCTTTAATCCGTGTGCAGCCCAACCGATGAGCGCGGTTCCAGCTTTGTTGAAGATGCTGCCGTCCGCCAGCACGCTATCTGCTCCGACAACCGCCGCAGTACATTGGGGCAGGAAAAGGGCGGCCTGGGCATCGGTAATCAGCGTGATGGCCAATCCCGCCCTACTCAGAGCCTCCGCCATGGCACGGCCCTCGTAACGTGGCCTTCCCTCAAGCACGATTATGCCGTCAAGCTGTTGAGCGCATGTCCCCAGGACATCGACAACAGTCCCTGAGAGGCTATGCGTCATGAGCGTACCCCTGAGCAACGGGCGAGCGTATTCTGTAATGTGCTCAACGGCATGATCGTAGGTCTGTTGCAACTGCTCTGCGGCCCGCGCCATGGCGTCTATATCGCCCGATGCGCCTGGGGCGCCGAGGATACGCCATACCGCGCCAGCTATGGCTGCCATCGCCGGCCGCGACCGCACCAGCTCTTGCCCGGCGGACTTCAACCGGCGCAGGCGCTCATCACCTGGCTGCTCAGAGTCGACTGCAATGTCATGCAGGATGGTGATAGTTTCGCGTACAAGCCAGCGCGATCCATGCTCGCGGTCATCTCGCACCTGTGCGATGCGTTGTTCGATTGATGCCATGTACGGTTGTCCTTCGTTTGTAATTGATAATTGGTTCTGTACCAGCATATCATATACATCTCTGGCGAATATAAAATTGGCTGAAAGGAGTACCAACCAATACCCCCTTGTTCTCTTGAAAAAGGTCGTTTATACTAGTATTGGTATGAGCCAATCAGGAGATAAATATGAGGCAGGAAGATAGACAGGACAAACACGACCAGCAGGACGGACATCATGGGCTGAGAGCCGCCCGGCCAATCTTTACAACTCCCATTTCAGCCATGATCCATCTGGATCGCAGTAGTGGACTGCCGCTCTACCGGCAAATTTGCCAGGGGTTGCGAGAAGCCATTCTCTCCGGGGAACTTGCCGAGGGCGTGCGCCTGCCAACCGAGCGGGCACTCGCGAATGAACTGGAAGTCAACCGTACGACAGTTATGAATGCGTATAACGAGCTGGCAAGCGAGGGGTTGATCGAAGGGCATGTGGGGCGCGGCACGCTTGTGCGCCGCAATCATTATGGGTACGGCGTCGATGAGGATGATGAGCACGAGACTGCTTCGTGGCTGCTTGGGCTGCCTGCAGGCGAGCGAGAAGCGCTTGGACCCGACGCGCTCTTGTTGAGCGAACTGGCCTCGGCGGGTGATCGCAAGGAAATAATTTCACTCGCGCCCGGCAATCCTGCCACAAATCTGCTACCCGCCGAAATGCTCAACACCATCTTCGCGGATGGCCTGCTCTCTAACCGGCAGGCCGCCCTCGGCTATAGCCCCATCGAGGGCCTGCTCAGCTTGCGTCGAAACATCGCGGCGCATATGCGCAGGCGTGGCGTGGTCGTCAATGCGCCGCAGATCCTGATCCTTTCCGGCTCAACGCAGGGTATCGGCCTGGTCGGTCGCTTCTTGCTCAATCCCGGCGACGAGGTAGTGGTAGAAGTTCCGACCTACCTGGGAGCTATCCAGGCCTTTCGCGCCCTAAATGCTCGCGTGATCGGCGTACCGACGGATAGCGATGGCATGCGCATCGACCTGCTCGAATCGATTCTGGTGCGCCGCCGGCCCCGCCTGATTTATACCCTGCCCACCTTTCAGAACCCCACCGGGGCCGTCATGTCACAAGAGCGCAGGCGCCGATTGTTGCTGCTGGCGAAACGCTACCAGACGCCCATCCTGGAGGACGACCCTTACGGCGAAATCTACTTCGAGGGAAATCCACCCCAGCCGTTGAAGGCCCTGGATACGCACGGGCAGGTCATCTACCTGAGTACCTTTTCTAAGACCCTGGCGCCGGGCCTGCGTGTCGCGTGGCTGGTAGCGCCGGAGCCAATGATCGAGCGGCTAACCCTGCACAAGCAGGTCTTCGATCTGAATACCAACGCCATCGGGCAGTGGGTCGTCTCCGAGGTCATGCAGCGCGACCTGCTCGATGCGCACCTGGAACACATCCGCCAGGCCTACCGTCACAAGCGCGACCTGACGCTGCAGGCCATTGCGACTCATTGGCCGGGTGACGTGCGCGTCAATCACCCGGCAGGTGGATTTCACCTGTGGTGCCGCCTGCCCGGCGATGTGCGCGCACGTACGCTCTTGCGCGAGGCCGCCAACGAGCATGTCGCCTTCACCATCGGTGAGCCGTTCCACGTCGATGGTGGCGGCCAGCAGCATTTTCGCCTGAGCTATGCCTACCCCGAAGAAAAACATATCGAAGAGGGCATCAATCGTATCGGTACCGCCATGCGGCGCCTTCTGGCGCGTCGCAGCCTGCGCGAAGAGGCGCAACGTCAGCACCTGGAGCATATCCCGATGGTATGAGCCTGATCAGGCCGGGTATCGTACAGTACGACAACTGACCCGGGCTACCGGGTATTCACCAGCATCCTTCTGCGTTTGTATGCCTCTAACTGCTCTCCAATAGCCTTCAGCAGGTTCTGACGTGCGGCCGGAAGCGAGGCTTTGAGCAAATTCTTCTCTGCCTCTCCTTCCGGCCATTGGTAATCTTCGACCTCGATGAAGCAGAGAGCGAATGCCTCGATCACGTCGAGTCGCTCACCGATCTCGTCCTTGATCTTGCAGATCATGGCCAGTCGCTGGCGAGCCGGTAGATGCGAGATAGCCGGGGCAGCCAATGCCATCAACTCGCTCACTCCCTCGTCGTCGATACATATCTCCTCCGGGCCGGCCATCTCCTCGCTTTCCATCACGATCATGTCGCCCATGTAGAGTTCGCCATCGTCATCGAACTGCAAAGGCAGAGGCGGTTTGCGCTTGCGATAGAGATCGCGGAGTTCATTAAGGGCGATCTTGCGAATATATGCCTTCGGATGGGCAATACGCCTGCTCAGCAGGGCATGATAGAACTTAATGCGAACTTGTTGTACGATTTCATCGATTTCCAGATCGAGCACATCTGGATGACCTACATTGGAACTACCACGAGCTAACTGTGTTACGAGAGCAACGATGTACCGATCATGCTGTACGAGGATGTCCTCGGGGGGAGCGTCGCTATCTTGCTCAGAAACCCCGTGAAGATGCACTGTTTCCATGATGCTCTCCTTCCTCGGGCGATCTCTCATGGGGGTCAACCGCCCTGTGTGATAATTATATGACGTAATAATGATTATTTTCAATGGTTATTTATGCCACTTTTTCCTCATTATTACTTCTATATAGGGACAGTATTATCCCTATTCTCGTTGGTTATCCTCCTGTGGTGAGAAAATGTACAGGTTACCGTATATATGTTATTAAGACGTATAACTATTTCGAATCTTCAATGAAAACCGGAGGAAATTTTTATTCTCTTGCAGAAAGCGGACAATATTCGGGTATGTTGCACTTGACGAGGTATTTACAGCATAGTATGCTAGGGCATAGAGATGTTGTCATCGTAACAAATATTATGTTTCCCGGGAAATGGAGTAATAATGATGACGACTATTCAAATGCTGCCCGGATTGGCACCCTGGCAGCCTGAGCCGACAGCTATTCCGGCGGGATGGCAGCGCTTCATGCGAGACCTGGCGAACCAGCCAGCAGTAACTCCACATCAATATGTTTTGAACACACCGTATGATGCGAAAAGCGTCGGTGATCTCCTGCGAACGTGGGGGTTGCCGTTGACCGTCGTTCTGGCCGGCTATCTTATGGAATACGATAGCAAGCTCATCCAGAGCTCGGGATTGCCTCAGAGCGATGAAATCCTGCGTCACATCCAGGAGGCCTCACGCTACGCGCACGATATCGAAGACGAACATCTCCACCCGCTCTTGAACCCGCCTTATCGCAACCTGGGTGCGCTGCTGCTGGCTGTTGCGACCTATTACCAGGCCCTCAAACGATTGCAGAAGCAGAGTAACGGCACCCCCCTTTCAGGAAATATGCTCATACATGTAGAGAGTATAGGTCGTACGCTGCTGAACATCTCAAAGCGCCTGGGGATGTGGCATTTCAAGCGCCAGGTTGAGGATATCACTGAACAATTACGCGATCCAGTCATGTTCGCCGAAGACCACAAGGAATACCTGGAAATCTTGCGAAAAGATGATAGCGAATTAGATACATGTACGACAGCTATTGATCCAGAGCTATCAGCAGGTAATCAACGCGGCAACCTGTCACAATTCTCTATTATCCCTGTAGTGTGGCCGGCTTAAACGCCGTCAGCAGGACGCACAACACGGTTACCTCGCAGAAAGCGCAATTGACAGGTTTTGACCTGGTAACATTTGTAGTGATTGTTCCAACAGTCAAAGATTGCTACACTGCCTTTGGCATTTTTAGCCAGCTTGGAATTCTCCAGGACAGGGTGACAGATCAAATCGCAAATCCCAAGCCCAACGGAAATAGTCATATCGCGTTTGGTCTGGTGTTGATTCTGGATCCGAAAAATTCATACGTATGCCAGTTGCAGATTGGTACACGGATAATGCAAGCGGTTGGCTACCACGGGTGCCTTTATCCCGATTATAGAATGTATCTTGAGCAGAGTCACAATCCCAAAAGGCTCAATCGCTGCCAGTTAAACACTACTGGAATAGTGAGGAGGGTAAGATTTTCCAGATTGCTCAAAATGAGCTCACTGCGGATGCCTATCCCGCCGAGAAATATGCTACTATTATCGTCTACGATAAAAGCCGTAAACCTTTCGCACTGCCCGTAAATGCTACCGCGATTGATTTTGCCTATACACTTGGTGAGGATGTTGGAGACCTGGCTGTCGAAGCGTTTGTGAATAATCGCAAAGCTCCCCTCTACCGGTCACTAGAGGCTGGAGACGTTGTTGAAATTCGCACAGCTCGCCAGTCCCAGGCAACTGATGCCTGGTTGGATTATGCGAAGACACCTGGCGCGAAACAAGATATCAGGGAAGCTGTTCGCAGACGCGCTGCCGAGCATGAAGGTTATGAACTGTTACAATCAGGAACTGAGAAAGTATCACCATGAGCTAACGCCGCGAGAACTCGATGAGGAACTGCGCCTGCTTCTGAAAGAGAAGGGACATTTGGGAACTCAACAGGCATTTCTGGCGGGTCCTGAGTGCTGGAGTGAAAAGGTTCATATACCCCAAACTGGGCAGCGCAAGAAATTATGAAGCAAATTGCCGAACGAAATCATCAGGTAATGGCGCAGGGATCAGATAGATCTATCTGGGTGCCAGTCATCGAAGGGCATATGTCGAAGAAGATCATCTATCATGCACAACGGATCTGTGGTTTGTGCCGCCCTACTTATCCGCGCGATGAAAAGATCATGGGCCGTCTTCGCAGGCGAAGCGGTGAACTTATCGTACATAATGAAACTTGCTCACATCTGATTGATCGCCCGCTCGGCCGGCATTCGATGCTGGTGCCGATGACCTGGCAGCCTCAGGCACCAGCCCTACGCGTAGCATTTCGTGTGATGGTGCAGGACCGCCGGGGATTAATTTTTGATCTGACACGCCAGTTACGCCACCATAATTGTGATTTGATGGCGATTAATGCCGAATTGATTAATCCAAAGACTGGTATCGGTCATATGAATTTTACCGTTGAAGCACATTCCGAGAATGAAGTGATGGACATCTGGGAGGATGTGTACAAGATCGATAATATTGTTGAAGTCATGATTGATCCTATCGGTACACCCGCACCGGTCTATGAACGCTTGAATACGTTATATCAGAACCGCGATAAGCTCGCCGCAAAAACGTTAATTGAATTTACCTGGGAAGAATCCGTCAATACTCTCCCCCGGCGCGGCCAGACGCTGCTCAGCCCGTTTGATATTTCCCGGCCACCCGCGCCAATGATGTTTTTTGGCAGATCTGAAGAAACCAGGTTCATGCGGAGAGAATTGTGTGAGGGAGAACAGGGACGCGCGCTGGTACTCTATGGCCCGCGCCGGTCGGGAAAATCATCGATCTGCCATAACTTCCTCGGAAGCCAGGTTCATCCTCCTTATTGGGGCGTCCTTTTCTCGCTGCAAAACGCGATAGGCGAAACAGAAGCAATGCTACTCAGGGACCTGGCGGATTGTGTGAGCAGTGCATTTTCTGAGCGGCTGCAGCAGAGTGCGCCGCTATGGGACGATTTTCAGGAGAGCGACCCACAAAAACGCTTCAGGCGCGTGTTGCAGACCTGCCTGGAGCAAGTACCCGGGTTCCAGGCTGGTGCTTGCGCTCGATGAGTTTGGTGGAGCAATCGATGCCTTCGACGCCGCAACACTTGAGTTCCGCTTTTTCACTTACTGGAAAGAACTTATAGCTGAAGTCCCTCAATTGAGCCTGATTATAGCATTGCCGACCAGCTCGCATTATCGGCTCTGTTCTGAACAATTTGCGCATGCCTTTAGCTTCGCGCAACCGTTGCCGATGTCTTTTCTTGATACCGAGAGCGCAAAACGATTACTGGCCGATCCCCTACATGAATTGCATATCGCGATCCATCCCAATACGGTCGCGCTGGCAGTCACGTTGACAGGCGGCAGCCCCTATTACCTGACGCTGATCGGGCAGCAACTGATTGAACAGCTTAATCGAGATGTACGGAGACAGATGGTGAGTGATAAGGCGCTGAAAGATGTAATAGACCGCTTTGTCGAAAAAGACGCTATCCAGAACTTTAATTTTCTCAGAGACGGAACTCCAGAATAAAGAGGAGTTTACGATCCTCGAAACTATGATCGAGAGTATGCATCACTCAAATCAAGTAGAAATGCAGCTTACCAAAATTGCTTCACTGGCACATATGCACGTTCCGCATGCCAGGCGGCATCTTGATCGACTCAGAGCCGGATTAATCCTGGACGAGCATGGCCCATCGTCGAATCCCTTTTATTCTTTTAAGATCGACCTTGTCCGGCGCTGGCTTAGCCGGAATCGTTCGTTTTTTACAGTTTAACATTGTAAGGAAAATAGCATGGCAGAGTCATCCAGTACGTTTCCCTGGAAAACATTGCGTAATCCGTTTCAGATTAATGCAGAACCCTCAGAAGGAACAACCGGGCGGGTGTCGGGGAGAAGTGCGGACATACGCAACATTATTATCGGAGGGCAGGGCGCCATTATTATGACCGGCGCTCCAAATATCGGAAAAACATCGCTGGTACGCTTCCTGCGGCAGCCGCCAGAAGCCGGGTGGACATGGCGAGACGAATTGCCTGACCTGGATGAGCTGCTGAATCTGGACCACATCCACTTCTTACAAATTGATCTGACACCTCTGGAGGGTATTGAAAATACGAGCGATGTACGGCGCTTGTTTATTGAACAATGTATCATCGCATTAACTTCGCTAAGACCTGACAAAGTCTGCGGAATATGATGGGAGCAAAGGATTACGAGTCTTGTTGCGAGAAATACTCAAAGAACAGCCTGATATGCGCTGTTACTTCATGCTCGACGGCATTGAGCGGCTACAGGAGCCGAGTCTGATCCAATTCGATCCCTCTAGCAAGCCTCGCACGACGCAGGAGCGCAGCCTGACATTGCTCGAGGACTTCTGGAGTATTACGCCTCCTGGTTGACCTGCTCGATGAGTTTCCCCAATTTGGGGTAATCTTCTTCCTCGTAAGCGAGCCCTCGCCGGGCGTTGGAAATATGTATATAAATGTTTCTGCGGACCTTGCCCGTTTTACCACAATGCTGCTGCAAGCTTATTACCAGGGATGATACTCGCCTGTACCTGGCGCAGAAGCCAGAGATTTTAGGGACCCAGGGATCGCGGGTGTTTAGCGGATGCCGGTGTTTCCTGCCTGTTTTCCGATGCGGAGCAAAGCTGGTTATATCGAGCAGGCTGGGACACATCCTTACCTGCTCAAGCAACTTTGTTTCTTGGCATTTCAAATAAAACAACAGAATGCTATCAAGCGAGGCTCCTGGATAGAGCTCGAAAGCCTTGAGAAGCAGCAACTGATCGAATTGATGAATGAGCACGTCAGCGCCTATTTTGGTCGAACCTGGAGACGCATCGACCAGGCTTTGCAGGACAGCGGCCAGGAAGCAAAAGATCAATTTTACGAGTTTATACGAGCGAGTGATAAATGGCGAAGCTTTAATGGAAGCGAACAGGAATTGTGGGAACAGTTCGACGAAGAGTTACACTATATTCTTCGAAGTGAGGGCATTGTACGTTCAGACCCATTAATGCCAGTTGAGTATCCTGGCACATTAATAAGGCTCTATCTTGAGCAAAGGGTGCGTGAGCAGGAAGGACCACCGGCAGTCAGGCCGTCGATGCCCTCTAATCAGAAAGAACTGCTCGTTACACTCCCTGGTCAGTCGCCGACCTCTATTGCGCTATCCGATATAGAATACCGACTCGTAAAGATATTGCTGGACAATCCAAAGCGGTGTAATGAGGACACAGTTGATGCAGGCAGGATGGGGGAGGCCGATTGATCGCTCTGTATTCACGCAGCGCATGCACCATCTGCGTAAAAAGCTACGCAAATACACGGGTGACGAGGACATCATCGAGAACCGCTATGGTGGGAAATACTTGCTGAGCCAGCCTGAGTGGCTAAATTTCTCGTAGAGAGTTTACGATGAAAGTGTAGCCATTTCAATTTCTTCAGACTGTGCTTCTGTAGAGGACTTTAAGTATCCTTCTAATTTTTGAATGTGCGCCATAAGTATGTGCAAATATTTTATCCCTAAATCATCTTGTTTATCGTATAGAATACTCATGCACACGTAAACAATTGCTTTTTCAATCAGATAATACTCCAGGATAGGTATCACTTCATCGCTTTCACCAAATGCCCGTCGATATGATTGTAAGAACCGTTCAGCGAGTATAGACCCATTTGATAAGCGCATCTCAATATCAATAGCTAGCATAGCAACATCACTCAAAGTGTCGATATGACAAAATTCAGGTCGAAAGTCGATACAATCAAGCGCTAATAATCGCCTCCTCAGTTGAAGGCCAAAAAAATTATAAGAAGATAGCCACAAGTTTGTAGCTTTAAGGTCTCCATGACAACGTCTAATGCTTCCCTCTGTATACCGCTTTTCAATAGCTGATTGATTTCTGATATAAAACTGCCTTAGCAGGTCAGGAACTTTTCTACAATCTTCAACAAGTTCTTGCAAGTCTTTAGTCTCCTGATTCTGATTTTGGGATTGTTCAGGCAAACTGATATGCAATTGATGCAGAGCTAGTTCGAATAATTTGATATTTAAATTGAGCTTGGACTCGACTTGAGTAAATAGCCCAATATTACTTATTGCCAATCTGTGATGCATACTCACAATTTCATTGGCAAGAAAATCCATTTCTAGTAGGGTGCACAGCTTACCAGAGATTAGTTGTTGATCCAGTCGTTTACGAGCAGAAAGTTGTCGCATAACAAGCACATACTCCGCATCCTTTTTCAGCCGCTCTTTATGCCTTTCAGGGTGTTTAATTGGTTGGCTACGTTGAATTAATTTTTGACCTTGCCGTGAACTATCCAGAAGGGTTCTTTTAATCTCCGCAATTCCCAGGTAGACCTTAGGGGCGAATTGTCGATTAAACTGTAGACCTTCTAACAAATATTCTAAACGCTTTTGAGGATCAGCTGTATCGTAGAGTTCATCGCGCCAGACTTGCCAGGTCTTTAAACAATATTTTTGATTAGTTCGGCCGCTCTTAGTAAAAATAATTTCTGTTACGGGTGAAATATGATCGTTCGTGTGATTAGTTGGTTGATCGATATGATATGAGAGAGTAAAAGGGAAGCGTTTGATCAAAGGTGAGCAAGCATACACAAGAATGAATAGAAACCATTGCAAGACTAGCAGAATTTTTTTGAATATACAAAGGGGCAACAAGCGTAACTGACAGTAAGTCATCACAACACTCCACTATTTATTTGGTAACCCCAAAAGATTTGGACGAATTAAAATGTACTAGTAACTATGTTGTGAGAGAAGTACTAGAGGTAAAAGTGAATTACGTTCATTCTCTTTTATTAAAGAGAAAGCTTTATAAGGTTTATCTTTCAGCCTTATAGATATATTATGCTTTATTATGTTTTAGTTCTTGAAGTGAAAAAACGCTCTGCATACATAAAATGTAGCAGAGCGAACCAAATATAGCCTATGAAGCTATGGGTGCCACACAAACGACACGCCCGGCCCAGGGTAGAAGGTCACATAAGATACGATATTCCAGCCGCCGTTGGCGTACCAGTTCATATCGCTGGTGAGCACGCTGCCGTCGGAGTTGATTTTTTCGACGACGGCTACATGGCCGTAGTAGCCGGCGCCCTGCACGTAGGGTTGGAGGACGATGATCGAGTAGACTTGCGGCTTAGAGGAGACGATCCAGCCGGCGGAGCTCGCGCCTGCGGCCCATTGGTAGGCGTTGCCAATCCAGTCCACCCAGTATCCTGTTCTATTGTGGTATTCCAGGTCCGCCCAGTAGGTGCAGTTCCCGAAAGCGAAACGGTCGGCCGTCACGCCAGAACCGCTATAGACGGGTGGTACGCCATTGTTGGAACCGGAGTTGGCGTCATATCCGTCCTGGCGAACGATGGCTGTAGCCGTCGCGGCCTGAGCAACCAGGTCCTGGTTACTAGTAGCATCATTGTTATTGTGCACATTGCCGGTAGAAAAAAACACGCTGAAAGCGCCGCCATTGCCTGTTGCCAGTGGAGCGACCGCCAGACCTGCTACCAGTGTCAGCGTTGCCATCACCGCAACAATGGCACACTTAATAACCCACTTGCGGCCTTTAAGGGCTTGCATCGTGCCGGCCGATTTTCTGCCGTTACCGCGAATAACTACCGGCTGCCGGAGCGAAGTTGTCGTTGTGGTGGTTTGATTCAATGCGCCGGTCTGAGTGCGCAGATCGGTGAGCAGGCGCGTCACGCGTGGGGAGTCGTTGAAGGTCAGTACTTGCGTCGGACGCGGCGCGGTATCCAGGTCGTCGAGCGGCTGCGTGATGGGCAATAATTCTGGTAATGGTGTGGACGTCGCTGGCCTACCGGTTGGCTCGAAACGCTGGAAGGTAACTTGAGAGTAGGCATTGCTTTCAGGGAAAGGCATCTGTTCTACCGGCGAAAGCTCGTTGACCAACCCTGGAATCTGTAAGCCCGCACTCGCGGGCCGACCCTGCTCAGATGACGACATACAATGACCCCAATCCGTTAGATATACGCGGGCAACTCGTTAACAACGGGTTACACCACGCCGCGCATAGTGCGCCTACGTTAAGTCTAATTATTTGAAGCAGGTGCGTCAACCTGAGGAAGAACAGGTATAGGAAGAAGGTACTGAGTTATTCTTCTACCTCAACCGTCAGACGGCCCGGATTGCCAATCTGCTCTTCCTTGTACATATTGCGCACGATCACCGCCCAGTGCTGCACACCCACCGTTTTCCGATCTTTTCCACCGAACCAGTGTCTGAGCGCTGCCTCTGAGACTGACGATTTGAGTTCCGGTGTAGTGGTTGCGCTGATGGCGGCCAGTGGGACGCGCAGCGTCTTCTTCTCGCTGAAATCGAGGCTGAAGCGTTTGACCTGGCCTCCACCCGTGATGCGCGCCAGCGCGTCGGGCAGGCAGACATGCGCGATCAACCCGGGTTCGTAGCGCGGCACGCTGATTACCAGCTCGAGCGCATCGCCCACGCGCAAGTGTTTCTGTGAGCGTCCATCACGTTCCAGGCGCACCTCGACCGGGATAGTGCCGTTGAAGGCGTTCCAATCCTCTACCGCCTCCGAGGTCACCTGTACCGCGATCACTCCTTCTATACAACGAAGCGTCTCCACCTTTTCGCCGTAGGCCAGCGCATCCGCCAGCGACATGGGCTGCCCGTTGATCTCCACGCGCCCACCGCCGCCGCTCGTGACGATGCCCGATTCGCGCAGTCCCAGCAGCAGCGAGAGACAGGCTGCTGTGTCAACCGTGCTATATAGTCGCCCCTCTTCGTTCAACTGGCTCGTCAGGTAGTTTGTGGCTGCGATAGCCTGCGGAACATCCGCCGCCTGGCGTCCGGCCAGCAACGAGGCCGCCGCGAAAGCCGTCTCCTGGCGCTGGGCTACCTGCGCCCCGTACAGGTTATGCCCGGCATCCTTCGCCGCCAGCGTGACGTGGGTTTGTCCGTTTGCTTCGCGCAGTTGCTCGCGTACAAAGGCCAGCGCCGCGTCTCGCAGATGCTGGGAATCGCTCAACTGCATCACCAGGTAGGCATCGTGACAACTGGCGATCTTTTGTGGTGGAACAGCCAGCTTATAGTAAGCGGCGGCGTTCTTCGCCAGCGTTGCTATATCCTCCAGGATATCGAGCAGACCCTGCTCGCGGATGCCCGACCGTTCGGGCGCGGGCAGATGCAGGAGATGCTGCACGCCGCGCGGCGCATAGTGCGTATCAACCTGGCCCGAGGTGCCTTCGTCGGGTGGATACATGCAGAAGCCGCCGCCCGGCAGGGCCATGCTGCGCAGTCGCCTGTGCCAGGCGGGAATAGCTGCTGCATAAGTGCTTGCAACGCTGGTCTGTTCCAGGTTGACAATGTAGCCGGTAAACATTGCCAGGATTTTCATCGAGGTTTGCTCGATGCAACCAAAGGGGTAGTAGATCGCACCCTCCAGAAAAAACTGGAAGGGCCGCTCCAGGCCAGGCATTGGCTTTAGTTCCAGCATTGGCGGATGTTCGAGCGTCACTTGCTCGCCGGGCGTCAGCAAGCGCAGGTGCCGCGTGATGTGTCGCAGCTTGCCGGGCTCCGTCACATAGCGCTCGCTGACATCGACGCCGCCCTTACGCGCGTCTCGCACAAACGAGGTTATCGCGCCGGGCCGTACGGGAAAGCGCAAGACCGATCCCGATGGGACCGGAAGTCCTGGCGTCACCTCCTCGCCATTTTCGTAGAACAGCGGCAATTGCTCGTTATCATGGCGCACTTCGACGATGGCCCCACCCGATGCGGCTCCGACCGCAATGCGACCCAACACGGCGTCGCCGCGAGCAACGAAGGGCGACACGCTTAGTTCGCCGTAGACCGGCTGGACGGCGTTCACCGCCGTTTCCACGCGCTGCCAATCCAGGGTCTCAGAGGAGAGCGCGAAGGCTTCGATGCTGTAGCGCGTCAGTGCATCACCCAGCCTGACCTCGATGGCTGCTTCGCCCCGCACGTGCATAATACCATTATAGATTACCTCTGGAAACGCCATACGAATGTTCGCCAGCACCGCCCCTGTTGGTCTGGTTGTTGCCGCTGCCCCTGTAGTACCCACCACATCTTGCTGTCCGGCTCCCGCTGCTGTATCGCTGGCCAGTCTCGTCCTTGATGGACCACCATTGGCCGCCTGCATGACCGGCATTCCTGTGGGGGCGGCCATGACCTGCGGAGGCATGGGAAATGCCACAGGTGTTGCCATTGCGCGCATCATAAAAGGCCCAGGCCGGTAATAGAAGCGATAGTCCGCCAGTTGCCGCTCAACCGTGCCGGTGGATGATTGCTCCCGCCACTCCGACAGGTTGCGCTTGATGCTCGCCGCCAGTTCGGTCTGCGGGTCGCCCGGGGCGACGAGGCGCTGATCCTTGACGATTACCTGCACCGGCACTACGCGGTCCGGCTGGTTGGTCTTGACGCGAATAGTAATGCGCTCGCCTGGCTTAGCCTGGGACGGAGCCTCGCATTGCACCTGCAGCTCCGGCGGACGCAGGACGGCGCACCAGCCCTCCCACGCTTTGCCATCGATGAACGCGCCGAGCAGGATGATCCCATATGGAGCCGGTACCGGCAGTCGAAAGGTATGCCCGGCGGCCAGCCCCGTCCATTCGTGCTCCTGGTACGAGCCGCTTGCCGGGTCAACGAGGATGACCTTGAGTTGTTCGACCTCGACACGCGGCGTGATCTCCGCCTCGCTGCCGATAACGCGCTGCATTACGAGTGGCTCATCATTGCTGCCGCCGCGGGCGACGTAGATGCCCCGGCATACATTCGACTGCGGCATAGGCAGCAGGCTGATCGAGCGGATTTCTCCCAGTTCGCTGATAACCAGCGCCTCGCGCCGCTGCTGTTCCGATCCCTTCAGCACAACCGTCGCCGTGCGTTCTCCCGCGAAGATGTTGAGCGAGTACGGCCCGGCTCCCGTCAGCTTGACAACGCCCCGGCACTGCCCCTCGCGGTTACAGGTCAGACGTTCGCGCTTGCCGGCGCGCTGGTCTCGCTCCTGCAGTTCAACCTCGAGAAGGCCTGTATAGGGCTGCCCAAACGCGCTGACGGCCAGCGTATAGCGCAGCGTCTCGCCGCTCAGTTGCTGATCAACCAGTTCAGCGTTGAGCGGCGCCAGGCGATATTCCGCGACCTCAAACCGGCAGAGCGACTCCTCTATATCCTGGATCGTGGCCTCGTAGGTTCCCTCTGGCAGGTCTGAAAGCGACCAGAGGTAAAGGCCGAATTCATCCAGTGTGAGAGGGTATTCTCCATAGATGTTGCTACCCAGGCGCAGGCGCACGTTCAAAGTCGCGCCCGGCTGCCGTGGTGAAGCGATGAGTATACGCACCGTATCATGGTGGGTGCGGTAGAGCGCTTTATCACTGGTCAGCGAGACGAGCTGCGCAGCGGGAAGCGGTGTTGGAGTGATAGTTGCACCGGGAAGCGCTAATTCTTCCTTGCCCCGGAAGAGGATGGCTGAGCGGGGAGCCGCGACTGTTGCATTCGTCAGACCGGTCAAAGTCAGCAAGCGATCTATCCCCGAGCGGTGTAGCCAGTCCGAGCGCAGGAAGACGAACCATTTGCCCACCAGCGCGCTCTCGCCCAGCTTTTCGACAAGCGCCATATCGCTAATCTGTATAGTGGGATCATGTTCTATCGGCTGGGTTTGCTGTTGTATCATGCATCTCTACTCCGTATGTTTTGCGACAAAAATGCACTTTCATCGGGTATTTCTCCAGGGTACCTTACATCATCTCTACGAAAAGCACAAGTGGAAGTGTTAAAATAAATACGGTATGTGAACGATTTCGAAAGTGCCGGAGATGTGGTTGCCATCGTGCCCGTATCGACAGGCTATCTCAAATATAAGGAAAGCGAACCTTCATGCAAGCAATTCGACGGCTCTCCTGTATAGTCATTCTCGCCCTTCTGATCGCTGCCTGCACGCCATTCAGCACTGGCGGCGACGCAAACAATCCACCGACGCCTACTTCGACTGGCAAGCCGGCTCAGGCAGTCACTCCCAGCGGCGGGCTGACGCCTGTTGCCGATACATCCCCTCTGGACTGCCCGGCTGATATCACGGACAACCCGAACTGCCAGACACCCCGCTCGCTGCGCATGGCGTATGGCGTCGAGTCGCTGATGCAGCGTGGCTATACCGGCAAGGGTCAGACGGTCGTCGATATCGTTTCATTCGGCAGTCCCACCTTGCAGCAAGATATGGACATCTTCGATCAAAAATTCGGCTTGCCGCCTATCACTATCCAGGTAATTTCGCCGATTGGCACCGTCCCGTTCGATCCGAGCAACAAGGATATGACCGGCTGGGCAAGCGAAACCGAGCTGGATGTGCAGATCATCCACGCCATTGCCCCGGGCGCAAACATCGTCGTGCTGACCAGTCCCGTCTCAGAAACCGAGGGTACAATTGGCCTGCCGCAATTTCTCGAGCTGGAACAGTATACCATCAGCCATCACCTGGGTAACATCATCTCGCAGAGCTGGGGCGCCTCCGAGGTGACGCTCAAAGATAGCGCCGGGCAGCAGGAGATTCAGACGTGGGATGCCTTCTACAAGCAGGCGACGACTCAGCAGGGCATCACGTTCTTCGGCTCATCCGGCGATAATGGCGCGACCGACTATACCGATCTGAAAGCCACGCAGCTCTCGACCTCGCCGACGACCAGCTTTCCCACCGACGAGCCCTGGGTGACGAGTACCGGTGGGACATCACTGCAGCGCGCGCAAACCGGCAGCAGCTTCTCTGAAACGGCCTGGGATCAGAGCGGCGGCGGCTTCAGTTCCTTCTTCCCGACGCCTTCCTTCCAGCAGTCCCTGCCGGCTTCCGACCAGCAGCTCTTAAACCACCGGCGCGGCGTGCCTGATGTCGCAGCGGACGCCAACCCGGATACCGGCCTGGCCATCTACTCAGGCGGCTGGCAGCTTGGCGGCGGCACCAGCGCAAGCGCACCTCTATGGGCCGCCATAATGGCGATCACGAACCAGGTGGCCGGTCATCCCCTCGGCTTTATCAATCCCGCGCTCTACAAGCTGGCAACATCGTCAACCTATGCGCGCGATTTTCATGACATCACTGCCGGAAACAACAGTACGAACGTGAACGGGACAGTCGTCCCCGGTCAGGATGCCACGCCGGGCTGGGACCCCATCACCGGCCTGGGTTCGCCCAACGCCGAAAATCTGATACCAGATTTGATCGCCGCTATCAAAGGATAATTGCATGAGCAGCCTGTTGCCACTCGCGGGCGCTAGGCTGCTCACGCAACTGAACCCCAAATCTCCGCAAACTCTTCGACAATCCTCGTTTATTCTTGCAGGTTTTTAGCGCCTCTTTTCTGAAGGATAAAAAACAACAATACATGTATTACGGGCAATGGAATAGGGGAATATTGCCCGGTTCGAACTGTTTTTGTAGAGTGTTGTCGTATATACGATCCCTGGGGGTCGTACGGGTGGCCCAAAAGTCACCCAGGCGGAGTGTAGTATGCAACGTCATCTTGTACGGAATGTCCTTTTTCTAGCCACCTCGCTCTTACTAATTACGGCCAGCTTGCTGGCGATACGCGCATCCGTTCACGCCGATCAAAATACATCCTCTGTACCCACTCCACTCAACTCGCAGGTGGCGCCGCTCATCCAGCACGCACAGTTGTTGCAGGCGGCGGACGCAACCCAGCAACTGAACCTATCCATTGGTATGCAAATGAACAACCAGGCGCAGCTTGCAAGCCTGCTCAGCGCGCTCTACACTCCTCAATCTCCGCAATATCAACAATATTTGACACCCGACCAGTTTGAATTGCTTTTCGCGCCAACCCCGGACCAGGTGCAGCAAGTCGTCTCTTATCTGCAAAGCCAGGGCATGACTATCACGAATATCGCCCCCAATCGTATGCTCATCGACGCCAGTGCTACCGTTGCGCAGGCGGACCAGGCCTTCAGCACTCAGATCAATAATTACCAGTTGGGCAGTCAGACCTTTTACGCCAATGCTACGCCGCCGGTCGTCCCCGGCTCGATCAGCCAGCTTATCACATCTATCGGCGGCCTTGATGACAGCACGCAGTACCAGCCGCTCTATGCACGTCTCCATAGCTCGGCAGATACGCATATGCAAGGGCCAACCGCCGGTTTTGGACCCAAAGACCTGTCCGGGGCATACGATGCTGCGCCGCTCCAGAACTCAGGTATCCTGGGCGATAACCAGACCGTCGCGCTGTTTGAACTGGATGGCTACCAGACAGCAGACGTGGCGCAATATTTTGCGAATTATGGCATCGCCATGCCGAATATCAGCAATGTGCTGGTCGATAACTATAATGGCGCGGCGGGCCAGGGAGCGATCGAGGTTGAACTGGATATCGAGGTACTCGGTGGTATTGCTCCCCATGCCAGCCAGGTCGTCTACGAAGGGCCGAATACCACCCAGGGGCTGAACGATACATATAATCAGATCGTGCATGACCACAAGGCCCAGGTCGTCAGTATAAGCTGGGGGTTGTGCGAGTCCAGCACCGGCTCGGCGGAGCTGCAAACGCTCGATAACATCTTCAAGCAAGGTGCGGCACAGGGTATGAGTTTCTTCGCAGCCTCTGGTGACTCTGGCGCATATGACTGCAACGATAGCAACCTCGCCGTTGACTCGCCCGCCGATGACCCCTATGTCACAGGTGTCGGCGGCACAAACTTACAACTCAATGCTGGGGCTTATGGCAGCGAGTCGGCCTGGGCTGATCCGAATGCAACGCAGCGCTCGCCAAAGGGTGCCGGTGGTGGCGGTGGCCTCAGCAGCGTCTTTACACTGCCAACCTGGCAGACCGGGCAGGGCGTCATGAACTCGAATAGTAGCGGCGCGCCCTGCAACGCGCCCACCGGCAAGTTCTGTCGCGAGGTGCCCGATGTCTCGGCGGATGCCGATCCCAACAGCGGCTATGCCATGTACTGCACCGTTAACAACGCCGGCTGCCCCTCGACAGGGTGGATAAACGTGGGAGGCACGAGCGCCGCCGCGCCGCTCTGGGCAGGCAGCACAGCCTTGATCAACCAGTATCTGCTCTCGAAAGGCAAAACTGTCCTCGGCTATGCCAATCCCGCGCTGTATACCGTCTTCAACGCGTTGCCGTCGCTGTCGCCTTTCCACGACGTTACTACCGGCACCAACCTGTACTACCCGGCAGGCCCCGGCTATGATATGGCCAGCGGTATCGGCTCACCTGATGTGAACAATATCGCGCAAGACCTGGTCTCTACCGGTAGTGGAAGCGGCACAACAACGCCAACACCCCAACCCTCGCCGTCACCGCCGCCTTCACCATCACCGAGTCCGTCACCTTCGCCGACGAATACACCTTCACCTTCACCGACGCCTCTCCCGCCGCTGATTCAGAACGGCGCCTTCGAAAAGGGCCGCGCTCCCTGGCAGGAGTCCTCGACGGGCGGATACGAGATTATCCAGAACCTCAACGCGCACAGCGGCCAGTACAGCGCCTACCTGTGCGGCTACACTGGCTGCGATGACCGCATCTGGCAGACCTTCACCGTCCCGGCGAACTATTCGACGCTCACCGTCACCTACTGGTGGTATTCCGACACAAACAAGACCTCCAAGCAGAAGCTAGATGCCTTCACTAGTCGCCTGCAAACTACCTCTGGCACGGTCATCTTCACTATGCAGCAGAGCTGGAATACCGGCGTAACCAACAACTGGGTGCAGGAAACTTTCAACGTATCGACCCAGCTCGCGAATTACAAGGGCAAGCAGGTGACGCTCTTCTTCGAGGGAACAAACGTGGCGAACCAGTATCAGCCGACGGATTTCTTCGTGGATGACGTGGTGGTGACTGCAGCATAATGTAAAAGTAAGAGTAGACGCCGGTTATGGAGATCGACAAAGGGGTCCATGTCCTTTTCTATTCCTCTCTGCGTGATATACTAGAATGTAGATAATTCACCAGGGATGGTAATCCCCACAACAACTTTCCACCAGGTGATCTCGTTCCGACCGGCAACGGACTGCGTCCTACTACAACGCTGTCAGCCGGCCGGAGAGGTAGAAGGATAATTGCATGATTGAACATGATGGAGCCATTACGCCTCAGAACACGCTGTTTGTGATACTCAGCTTTGAAGGCCCGGATGTCTATTCGACGGCGGGCGGTCTGGGAACGCGCGTGAGCGAACTCAGCGAGGCGCTGGCGACCCAGGGCTACACCACGCACCTTATTTTCATTGGCGACCCGACCAAACCGGGTGTTGAAATGCGACTTGACGGCCGCCTGATCCTCGAACGCTGGTCGCAGTGGATCAGCAGGTATCATCCCAACGGCGTGTATGATGGCGAAGAGCGCAAGCTCTATGATTATAACGAAAGCGTCCCCTTTCACATTTACAATGAAATTGTGCGCCCCGCCGTTGCCACCGGCAAGACGGTCGTAATTATGGGCGAAGACTGGCAGACCGCCGAGGCGATGTGCCGCACCTCTGACCTGCTGCATTGGTTCGGGCTGCGCCAGAAGGTGCTCATGATGTGGAACCTCAACAGTCTCATGTCGCTGCATCGCATCAACTGGGGGCGACTGAGCTTCGTCACCACTATCTGCACCGTCAGCAAATATATGAAGCACCGCATGTGGGCTTATGGCGTCAACCCGCTGGTGATCCCCAACGGCATCCCAAGGCGACACCTCGACCCCATCGACACGAACTCGACGACAAAGCTGCGCGAAGTGGCCCGCCTGGGGGACCCACGCCGTATGTTCCTTTTCAAGATTGGTCGCTTCGACCCCGACAAACGCTGGATCATGGCTATAGAGGCAGTGGCGCGCCTCAAATACAGCGGCCACCCCGTCACGCTCTTCGTGCGGGGTGGCATCGAGCCACACGGCGCTGACGTGCTGCGCCACGCCTACAATATGGGCCTGCACATCAAGGACGTGGAGGCGCGAGGAGAGAGACGCCCCAGCCTGGAGCAATGCACCGAGCTGATCGCGCAGGCAGGCCCGGCCGATATCTACAATCTGCGCTTCTTCCTCCCAGAAGAATTCGTGCGCACCACCTATCGCGCCGCCGATGCCACCCTTGCCAACAGCGGCCACGAGCCGTTCGGCCTGGTGGGACTCGAAGTAATGGCCGCCGAAGGCCTGGCGGTCACGGGTTCAACCGGTGAAGATTACGCCATCTCGCTTGAGAACGCCATCGTCACCGAGACCGACGACCCCGACGAGATCGTCGGCTACCTGCTCTACCTGCGCCGCCACCCGGAGGAGCAGGAACGCATTCGCAAGGCCGGCTGTCGAACGGCGGAACAATTCTTGTGGGACCAGGTGATAGAGAATTTAGTGAGCAAGCTGGAGTTCCTGGGCCGCAAGCAGGATATCGTGTTTGCTTAGCACCTCTATCTCCCCGCCATGAAATACGCCGTCCAGCTTCCTCCGGTCCAGGAGGCTTTGAGGTAGTAGCACCCGGCCTCGGGAACGTACACATTAAAGGGGAGAATGCTCCACTGCTGGTCACTGGTCGTATGGTTGGAGACGCTTATATCCAGTGGATTCACTATGATGGTGAGGATAAGGCCCGCATCATTAAGGGTAATGCCGGGCGGATAGGCACCGAACCAGAGCGGCATATCGCTGCCATCGAAGCCGCCACTCAGAGTGATCGCGCCGTGGTAATTCGTTTCAGACACAAGTTGCAGCAGCTCGTACCAGCCCAACTGTGGCGGCTGCGCGCGTTTCAGGTGGTTCAATACAGCAGGCTGGCCCGCCCTGCCGGAAAAGCCCGTCACCCACAGGGGCGAACTTCCCACGCCCCCCGGGAAGGATGGTGAATTGAAGTTCTGGGTCGGTGTATATCGCAGGCAGTATTGTGGTAGGGCATCGAGCGTCGCGGTAACCGAAACGAGGCGGGGCGAGACGTCATCTTGCTGCACCACCTTTTTATGATTAAGCAAGGAAATCATCCCTACATCGATGACTTCGCTATGCTGTGGCTGTGCTGTGGCCGGCTTGGGATGCGCGAAGAAGCTCAGTAAGTTCTCGCTCAGTTGTGGGAAACTGCCGGAAAGCGAGAGAAAGAGCAGAGCCAGGATCAATCCTAACGTCACCGTTCGCCACAGGCGCAAACGCAGTCGTGGCCGCGCAGCCAGCGCGCGTACAAAAGCAAGGGCGCGTGGCGTCCGCCACTTTTCTCCCAGGCCAGGAAGGTCGCTAATTTCTAGATCGGATTCCAGCCACTTATTCTCTGTTGTTGGCTCGTCCATTGTACCCCTTACAATTGCAGTGCGCTGGCTATCTGGTCTTTGAGTCTACCATTGTCTGTAGGGATGTGATTCGCCACGTCCTCGGCTTGTGCCATAAACTGCTTCCAGGTTGCCTCTCCTCCAATATGATACACCGAAATGCCTGCTAAATGCTTTGAAATGGGCGTATCACCGACAAATAAGATCGTCACGGAATGACCAGCGCTTTGTGTACGTGCCAGAGAATTGATCAGTGGCTCGCTGATGGCGCTGGTGATGACCACGATGGTCGCCCCTGCCGGCAGACGTGTACGTTCTGCCTGGATCAAATCCTCCAGGGGGCTGCCGAAATAGGTCTGCACGCGCGCCAGTGTCTCCATGATACGTTGGCGCTGATCCTCGTTGCTGGCGGGCGGCAGGTGAATGCGCCTGCGTTTCAATTCCTCGGCCACGATCGTTGCCAGCGAAACCGCCTCCTCGCCGGCTTCACCGGGAGCCGGCAGCTTCATGCCGATTTCGGGTATGTACATCATGGCATTCGCGTAGAGCCCGACTGCCAGCCCCTCATCGAGCGCCCAGTTCGCGACCGAGGCGGCGGCGCAGATCGACAATTCCTGCAATTCAGGGTGAATGCCGTACCAGACATCAAGCTGCTGCATCACATTGAGGAAGATCACCATCGTATACGTGGTGGTAGGCTGGTAGACCTTGCTCTGCAATTGCATGGCGCGCGCTGTTGCCTTCCAGTGAACGCGTCGCAGTTCGTCGCCATACTGGTAGTCCCGCACGCCGACCACGCGCGAGGGGTCTTCCAGCAGTCGGCGCGGAGCTTTGTAGTCACCGAAAGGATGGCGCGCTGGAAGGCTGAAACGCGTAAGTGGCACAACCATCGGGTAGACGAGCAGGTATTCCCGGTTTGCCAGCGTCTCCTGGCGGCTCAGGAAGCCGAACACGTCCCCGCTTCGCAGCGTCGTAGGTCCGATGGCGTGTACACCGCGCTGCATACAGGCGACAGCATAGCGCCTCGTCACTCGTTCATACCAGCGCAGGCTGAAAAGGCTCTCCATCACGAAGGACTCGCTACCCTGGTGTACGCGCGCATTGCGGCCAACGAAGACCAGCGAGCGAGCAATAGCTTCTTCGATTTCTAGCCAGGGGAGTGGCAGCAGCTTCGCATTCTCAAGTGTAATGGAGAAGGTGAATTCTTCGCCGAACAGGACACGCCGCTCGCTCAACACACGAGTGTAGCGCAGGTTTCGCATGCAATAGTTCGCCCACATATCCGTCGAGGCCAGCACGAGCGAGGCGAGAATGCCGAGCAGCAGCAGCACTGGCTGCCGGATAACCAGGCTGAGCAAGATGATGGCAAGTGTGCTGTAGTACCATTTTCGATTCATAGTTCGACCGGAACCGCTACGCTGTGCAGGACTTCGTCTATGATGCCTTCCATCACCCGCCCGTGCAGGCGCGTCTGGCTCGTGGCGATCATGCGATGAGCCAGGACAGGGCGTGCCACCCGTTTGACGTCATCGGGGGTGATATACGCTCGCCCGTGAATTGCCGCATATGCCTGGGATGCGCGATAGAGCGCGAGCGTGCCGCGTGGGCTGACTCCCAACTCGACGCCGCTGTGATTGCGGGTGGCCTGCACTAATTGCACAATGTACGTCTCCAGCACCGGTTCGACGCGCACGCGGCGGATGATCTTTTGCAGTGCCTGCAACGCCTGCCCCGCCAGTACCGGCTGCAAATCCTCGAGTGGCTGCTCTTCGCGGAAGCGCTGCAAGATCAGTCGTTCCTCGGTCTGGTTGGGATAATCAAGGCGCAGGCGCATCAGAAAGCGGTCGATTTGTGCCTCAGGCAGCGGGAAGGTGCCCTCCAGTTCTACCGGATTCTGCGTGGCAATCACAATAAATGGACGGGGCAGCCTTATGGTCTCGCGCTCAACGCTGATCTGCCGCTCCTCCATCGCCTCCAGCAGTGCGGACTGCGTGCGCGGCGTAGCGCGGTTGATTTCGTCAGCCAGGACTACCTGGGCGATCAGTGGCCCCGGGCGGAACTCGAACTCACCACTTTTCTGGTTGTAGAACGTGATGCCGGTAATATCCGAGGGGAGCAGGTCGGGTGTGAACTGAATGCGTTGAAACGAACAGCCCAGTGATTTCGCCAGAGTTTTTGCTAAGGTGGTTTTCCCGATGCCGGGCACATCCTCGAACAGGATATGCCCTTCGCACAGCAGCGCGACCATCAGCAGGTCGATCACTTCTTCCTTGCCGACGATGATCTTGCTGGCGTTCTGACGAACGGCCCGCGCGGCTTCCTGCACCTGGCGAATTTCATCGGTTTGTGTCATTGCGTATCCTCGCTTTGACACATTATAGCGCTCTACGGCAGCCCCTGCAAGAGAACTTGTATTGTCACCGGCGACGAACTGGTACGCTGCCCATTTTGGTCGGTTGCGATTGCAGTGACTGAGAGGTTGGCATTCTTCCGCCCAAAGCCCGTGTAGTAGGCGAACCAGGATATGGTGACATTGCCATTGCCATCGGTGACCTGTGGCCCCGCCGTTCTGAAACGCGGTGAAGCATTGCTGCTGATATACAAGGTGACTGTGACGCCCGGCTCATTCGTCGAAACGCTGACGAACGCACGCGAGCCATCGGCTACTACACGAGAGAAATCGGTGATCTGCGCTGTCAGGTTTCCGCCCTGCCCTGGCTGCGTCGGGGATGGCTGCGGGGTAGGGCTGCCGCCGCCGGACGGCGTGGATTTCAGCACGGGCGTGCTTTGCACAGGCGGCTGGCTCGATTGACTGCTGCCTTTGCCACCACCGGGAGGGGAGAAGGTAGGCCGCAGATCAACTGTGCCTCCAGGCACCACGCTGGCAGGTGGAGTTCGCGAATATGAACCGCTGAAGAATGGCTGGCCCAGCCATGCCGCACCCGCCATCGATACAAAGACGACGCCGGCCAGCACAACCATTACAACCGCGAGTATGAATACTTTGTAAGCCGGGTCTTTTCGCCAGTAATAGGCAAGTTTTGGCATCGCTCCCTTTGGCGAAAGTTCCGCCTTCGGTCGTATGAGCTGTCCGGGTGTAATCTGCGCATTGAACGCATCGGTAGAAGGTCGAGGAGCGCGCACTGTGCGCAGCCCACCGGGCGTGTGTTGTGAACCGGGCGCGTCGGACAGTGCAGGCAGCACCAGCTTCCCTGACGCTGGTACCGGCGCCTGCTCCTCCATGTCTGGATGATTCAGCATAGTTTCTTCCTCCTGATCAATGCCGCATTCATACTGTACGCCAGCTTCTTCCAACCAGAAGCATCATCTGCTCATGTTTACATTCGCTATTATACTAAACTCCCATTCTTGTGTTCAATTGCATGGGTAATTAGTGTGATATCAGCATCTCTATTTGTGCTACAACGTTATCTACTGCCAGGTTTGACAAGTCCGGCTCATATATCACTTTGACCAGCCTGCCCACCGGTCTCCAGACCACCGGGTCGCTCGGCCCAAATAACGCCACGGCCGGCAAGCCCAGCAGAGCTGCGAGATGTGTCACGCCAGAGTCGTTGCCCAGGTAGCATCGGCACCCCTCCAAATGCCGCGCCACCTCGATCAGCGGTGCATTCGCCAGCAGAGTGAGCAGCTCCGGCTCAGGCGGGTCAAGATGCTGCCGGAGATAGGCCAATCTCTCACCATCGGCCGGTCCAATCACTACCAGTACCGGCCAGCGCCTCTGCCACAAGCATTCGATCACAGCCGCGAATTTCTCGATAGGCCAGCATTTGCGTGTGGCTCCACTCCCGGGATGAATAGCGATGGGCGCTGCGCTATCCTGCCCGGCAATCCGTTCAGCACCCGGCCCAACATCCAGTGCAAATGCCCATTGCGCACTCACTCCTACAGTTCTCGCCAGGTACTCTACGACGTGCATACGTTCACCCTCGGGCGGCCTCCCCTGCGCAATGAAAAGTTGCTGCACACCTGCCTGCCGCAAATTGTGTTCGACGAGGTGGTCAGGATCACGCAGCCAGCAGATCGCGAGGTCGGTAGCTTGCAGGAGACTACGCAGGGCAAGCGCATGAATGCCGGCAGAAGAGAAAAGCTCGCTCCACAGTGGCAATTGATAATCTGAGACCTCATCGACAAGACCTGTTGCTAGCGCCAGTGGCAGGACGGCCGCATTGCCGACGAGCGTCATGTGCGGATCGGTGAATTTGTCGCGCAATGTGCGCAGGATAGGAAATGTGAGAAGTGTATCGCCTATCGCGCCGGGGCGGATAACTACAATATTCATCGTTGAGCTGCTTTCTCGTCTACTGCGCTTCAGTATAGTAATGCGAGGAGGAGATGTCAAAAATGTGCTACCCGTTCTATACAAGGCACGAAGGTGTATAATCGAATGCGAGATACGGATTTCGTTATTTCCGCCTGTGTGAGCCCGCGATAATGGCTTTGGTACAATGTGCGTGTAAATACAAAGAATATACGTTTTGAAAATAGAAGCAGTAGATTAGATTGGAGAAAGCCAATGGCGCGCATTCTGGTGATTAACGATACCCAGGAAATCCTAGAACTCTTTCGCATGCTCCTGGAAGGAGAGGGATACGAAGTTATCCTTTCCGGCTTCCCCATCCAGCAGATCAACGATGTGAAGTTAATCAATGCCGATCTCATCATCCTGGACTTTGTCTTTGGCGACCAGAAAACCGGCTGGCAGATGCTCCAGATGCTCAAAATGGATCGAGACACAGCCACCATCCCCGTCATCGTCTGCACAGCCGCTCTCGACATGGTGCGCGAGCAGGAAGGCTACCTTGTCTCTCAGGGCGTCCACATCATCTTTAAACCCTTCGACATCGACCACCTGCTGACCAACGTCAAGCAACTCCTGGAATCACACGAGCATGTTGCGCTGGTAGCGGATGAGGAAGAAGAGAAAAGGAAAAAGAGGAAGAGAGAGGAGTAGATACTCATAAGGTGTGACTGAAAAAGCGCCGTGGTGTGGGCTTGTCACCTCTTCCTCTTTCAAATCGTGTTGTGTTTAAAGGCACAATACGCCAGCCCTTAGAAAGGAAATCATCAGGATGAACAAACGCATCTTGGTGGTGGACGATGACACAGATATCTTGAACCTTGTCCAGGCCATCCTCGATTATGAAGGATATCTTGTCCAGACCAGCTCCAGTGGGTCGATTTTCCAACACGTGCAGCGCGCCCTTCCAGACCTCATTCTGCTCGATGTCTTACTGAATGAAAAAGACGGGCGGGTGCTCTGTCTCCAGTTGAAGGTGAATGAACTGACCAAAGATATTCCTATAATTCTCTTCTCAGCCCAAGTGAAAAAGGAGAATGCTCTCAACGGGTCACACGCTGATGATTTTCTAGTCAAGCCCTTTGATATAGAAGAGCTATTAACGGTGATAAGGAAACATCTCGCATAAGAGGACCAGTAAGAAACGGCCGGCAAAGCCAGCGCGAACGAAAGAGAAGTGGGCGACTAGGGACTCGAACCCCAGACCTACTGCGTGTAAAGCCTCGCACTTAGCGACGACCTCCAATCGGCCTCTAGAGCCTGTTTACGCCCCCAAAACCAACTGCTTCAAGAAGGGAGGCAGTAGGCTCACGTTCGCTATGCCAGTTCTAATACAACACTTTGCTAGCCAGTGCTGCAAATATATGAAAGAGTTTCTCCAAGAAAAATTTCAGGTAGCTCTTCCGTAGTTGACGAAGAAAATAAGAATGTTAAAATCATTGCAACTACAGAATAGATAGGATTAGGAGAAACATGATTAACCAAGACCTAATTGAAAGCGTACGCCATAGCATCGCAGAAAAAATAACAACAGAGGAGGAGGCATACGCATTATTGCAAATTCTAGCTGAAACAGAATGGATGCCATTAATAACCAAACACCAAGATTATCTGCAAGCGAGAGCAAAAATACTACAGGAGGAGGAGGAAGTCGAGAGAAGAATCAGGGCAGCATATTGGGAGGTACATAAAAATGATCCACTACGCTGTCGCCGCTGTTTTAAAATCTTTCCCAGGCGACTTTTAGCACGACCGAACCTCAAAGTGAAAGGTTATCAACGTGAATTACCAAAGCGCTATAATAAACTTTGCTCGCAGAATGTAGAGAAATTATACTTAAGCTATGCGTCAGCAGTTGCAGAGTTTGTGGCAAAGAATTTGTCGCGAACAATTCCCAAAAATCTGTCGAATATGTTGCTGGAAGGATGAAGAATATATTGCCACGCAAGTCAAAACACAACGCGCACGTGCCAGAAAACATAAGCTGCCAGCAACCCTTACAGTAGATCAGTATAAGGAAACCCTCAGACATTTCAAAGGACGATGCGCTTATTGCTTAAGTGCGCCTGCTGAGGAGTTAGATCATTTTATCCCTATCAATTATGAGGGAGGAACAACCTGGGACAATTGTGTACCAATTTGCAGTAGATGTAACAGGAATAAATTTAAGCATGATCCCAATGATTATAGTCAACTAGTATACTTATATCCGCATATAAATCTCGACAATATCGAAAATGTTCGCCAATACCTCGCTAGTCGAAAACAAGCCTAGAGCGCCGGTCGAGTAATCGTGGGTTCTCCGTCCTTTAGGGGGAAGGCAGGGCGCAGGGCCAGCAGCCCTTGTCAAAGCACGAGGTGTTCTCACAAAATCTCCTGGAAGAACAGAGTGCCATTTATCAGGGTTCTGCGCATCAGGAGACGTATGTATTGAGAAAAACCTCTCTGAAAATTATGCATTCCATGCTTGAATTGAAATTTTCACTATGATACTCTTACAGATGAAATACTAGACCGTATTTTTGCTGATTGCCGGAATAAAGAAAGGAAATCTCTCATGCAGGAGTCTTCACTCAACCACTTTCGCTCGTTCAGCCGCTTTACCTACCCTCGTCTGTATCAGGAACTGCTGCAACGAGATCTTCCCAACGATATCGCAGAAACGGGTCGTCTGGTCAAACAGCAGATCATTCACAAAATGACTCTCTCCTTTGGCCGTGAAGGTGCCCTCACCAATCCCGCCTACGGTGAAATCAGCAGAGTCCCCTGGTATCGCCAATCCGAGGACGATTACTTTCCAACCGCAGCCGCCATCCTCGCCGAACTCTATCATCGTGATCCACGTGGTTTCGTTCCAGATCGTGCCCAGGAACACAAACTCATTCTCACCTGTCGTTTTGTCGCTCTTCTCATGGCTTCGATCCTCAAATCCAGGAGTATACCTGCCCGTGTCCGTAGCGGCTATGCTGCCTACATTCCTTCTGACCGCATTGAAGATCACTGGGTGACCCAATACTGGGAAACCACTTCAGAACGCTGGATCACCATCAACGCTAATTCTTCCCTCGAACAACACTCCTTTGATCCTTTCGATCTGCCGCCTACTACCTTCACTTTCGCCGCCGACGCCTGGCTCTCCATACGCGCTGGACGCCAGAACCCGGATGCCTACCGCATCCACGGCCCAACCGCTCTCGACGAACTCGGTGCCCAGGTTCTCTGTGACTTTCATTGCCTGATGAATAACGAAATCCCCTACACACACTATTCAGTTTTCGTCGCCTCGGATTTCGACGAAACCAATAAACAGAAGCTGCAAGAGCTTGATGCCTTCGCACACCTCATGCAACAGCCCGATGAAAATTTTCGCGAGCTCCAAACCATCTGGGAAACAAGGCGCGATTTCCGTCTTCTTGGTGGCTCGCTCATTTAGGTTCCAAAGTATCCCTTGTACCTCTTGCCCACTGATGATCTCCTGGTGAAGGAAGTACGACATACCAGGAAGATCATCAGTGGGCAAGGTTCCAATTAGAGAGAAGCCCAGGGAATATCGCAGTCTCCATCCTTACAGGGAATTGGTCATGTCACATTTCCCATTTTTCCTTGACCTCTTGTACTTCTGTTTCCCCCGGAAGGATAGAGAGCCTCATTGTGCGAGTGCTTGACAGAGCCTCAAAAGCATGGTCAGCTAGAGGAAAAAGTCGAGATCAGGAGGGAGCAGACCATGCGACCAGTCCAATGGGAACCGCCCATCGAGTTGGAAGCCTCCGAGCAAGCGATCATCAAGCGGATTCGCCGAGCGAAACTGTTCATTTTCCTGCGAGAGCATCGGCACGAGCTGTTCGATGCCGCCTTTCAGGAGGATTGGCGAACCTGTATCAAGACAGCCCGCGCGGGCAGCCGCCAGTCGCCCCGGCGCTCTTGGCGCTGGCCACCATCCTGCAAGCGTATACGGGAGCCTCTGACGATGAGGTGATCGAGGCGAGCCTGATGGATCGCCGCTGGCAGTTGGTGTTGGACTGCCTGGACACCGAACAGGCGCCCTTCAGCAAAGGCACCCTGATCGCCTTTCGCCAACGGCTGATCGAGGCCAATCTGGATCGGCGGCTGATCGAGCGGACGATTGAAGTGGCTGAGCAAGCGGGGGTGTTCGGAGCGAGCCGACGTTACGCGCGGCCCTGGATAGCAGCCCCTTGTGGGGAGCGGGTCGCGTCGAGGACACGTATAACCTATTGGGTCACGCCTTACGGAAGGCGGTGGGCGTGATTGCGGGCCAGCAGGGGTGGGAGCTGGCCGAGGTGGCAACTGCGGCGAAGCCCCGGTCGTGGAGTGGATCGAGTCTCAAAGCGGCCCTGGACCGCAACTGGGATGACCCGCAGGCGCGACAAGAGGCGCTCGCGGTCGTGCTGGCCGCGCTCACCGCGTCGAGCGTGGCTGGAGACGCAGCCGGAGAGCAAGGCCGACCCGGCGGTGCAGGCCACCCTGCAGACCGCGCAGCAGATCAAGCGCAGGATGTGGAGGTGAGCCAGACCGGCACCGCCACGCTGCGCAAAGGTGTGGCGAAAGAGCGGCGCATCAGCATCGAAGATGCCCCGATGCGGCATGGGCGCAAGAGCCGCAGCGTGCGGGTGGATGGCTACAAACGCCATGTGGTCCACGATCTGGATAGTGGGTTGGTGCGGGCAGTGGGGATTACGCCCGCCAATGGCCAGAAGCCAGCGTGACTGAGGCGATCGTATCCGATCTTGCACCAGCAGGCGCAGCTGACCGAACTGCACATCGATCGGGCTTATCTCAGTAGCCCGCTGGTGCGCGAGCGTTCCGCAGACCTGGTGATGTACTGCAAGGCGTGGCCCGTGCGCAATGGCCCGGCTTTGTCAAGACGGCTTTCAAGCTGGATTGGGAGCGACAGCGCATCCGCTGCCCAATCAGCAGGACATGCCGTTGAGCCAGGTGAAACCGTGCATTTCCCGGCGGAGGTCGTGTGCGGCTTGCCCTCTGCGGGAACGCTGCACGAGCAGTGCGCGTGGGCGCAGCGTCAGCATCCATCCCGATGAGCGCTTGCTGGGGAGTTCCGCGTCAGCGGCAACTGACGCCAGCCGGGCGCGCTCAAGCTGCGCGAGCGCGTGGCGGTTGAACACACCTGGCGCATCTGGGACGCTGGCAAGGGCGGCGAGCTCGCTACGGGGGATCGCAAGAATTTCTTCGACCTGCGCCGCTGTGCCGTCGTTCACAATCTACATGTCCTCGCTCGCTTCCAGGCGCTTTCCCATGCCGCCTGATTACTCGACCGGCGCTCTAGGCATCAATGCGAATAGCAAAAATGGCTGCTGGATGTTTCGACCGGTGCAGATAATTCAGGAGAAAAATTGCTCCACACGCACGGGGAGGTTTGGTACGACCCGAGAGGGTAGGGTTTGCTGCCCACGAAAGGTACCGAGCGAACGGTACCCATCGGCCTCTAACACTGAGACCTGAACAGTAGCGGCCTCAACGTTGACGATCCAGTATTCCTGAACACCGGCTTCGGCATACCTTTCGTACTTGCTCACCCGATCTAACAGAGCTGTGCTGGGCGAGGCTACCTCGACGACGAGATCAGGCGCGCCTATCATCTTTTTCTTTTGCATCCTGCTCAGGTGGGCATTGAATACGACGAATACATCCGGCTGAAACACGTCCTTCGATGACAGTTGCACATCAAATGGGGCAACACGCACCTTACCTAGCCGGCAAACTCGACATGCATTAGCAGGAAATGAGCAATACGTAATACGGCATCTTGATGGGGGCCATCAGGTGCAGGAGACATCACCAGCACTCCATTCACAACTTCGTAGCACTGCCCATCGTCAGGCAACGATGCATACTCATCATACGTCCAGCAGCCTTGTTCCGGCCCTGGCACCCAATCAGCGGGAAGAGCCATTGATGCTCGCTCAACGGTTGTCATCTCGACCCTGCCTTTCTCAGGAAGGAAACATGCCAGAAGCATGATGCAGTTAAGAGTATCCCTGTATCACAAAGGTACCATAAATCGGAGCACCTGCCAACCCCCGTTGCCACTACTCATCCCAATAACCCCTACCCAGCACATCGCCAGACCTGCCAGTGTCAGCCCGCAAAGGCGAATGCCTCTCATGCGACTTCTTCAAATGATCGATTGTCAGAGAAGCATACTTGTTCGTCATATGCAGCGTCGTATGCCCCATCTGACGCTGAACATCTAACGGACTACGCCCCATCGCTAATTGAGTCGTCGCCATATACCGCCGCGCATTATGAGCAGACACCCGCTTACCACCTATCCCCGTTCGTTTCTTCAACCGCCGCCAGAGCGCAGCAACGCCCCAGTATGCTAATGGCTCGCCATCGCTGTTGAGAAACACCGCATCCTCTTTACGAGCCGTATCAACGCCGCCCAACTTAGCCAGGTAAGGCCGAAATTTCGTCAGGTAGTCATGCAATGGCTTGAAACCATCACGCGAAACCGGCACTTGCTGCCATTTATTCCCCTTGCGATGTACCAGCAGCACCCGCATACTCCGATCTATGTCACCCAGGCGCAGCCCGACCAACTCATTTAAGCGTATGCCGGTATCGATGAACAGAGACACAATAGCACGGTTACGAGCAGTCAACGCCTTCACTAATTGCGGTCTCTCAGGGTCGCCCTCTTCACAGGCATCAAGCAATTTCTGAACATCCTCAGAGGTGAATGTCGGGATGAACTTCTCTTCAACGCGAGGCAGCCGAAAGCGCGTCGTTATCGGCTTCTCGATCAACTCTTCACGCTCTAGCCAGTGGCAGAAGGCCAGCAGAGATTGACCATAGCTATGAATAGAGTCATCGCTTAGCTTCTTCCCTCGATAGGTCGGAGTCTTCTGAAGATAGCTTATCCAGCCGCGCAGATGAGCAAGCTGCAAATCCCCTACCAGCACCACGCTATGAGCAGACTCAAGCCATGATGTGAAGTAGCGTAACCGTTGCTTATACGTCCTGATAGTCTTTCCGTGTGGTTATTTAATTCACGATCAGTAATGAAGTCCTCTATGGCTTTCTGTAGCGTAAGTTCGTCTTCACCCATAGCTCACCTCCAAAGTCAGCGTTTAAACGACGAGTTTTACGAGGCTACCTCATCGTCCGAACGGTACAACAAGCGTTTTCGCCGCACCAGGCAGCAAAGAGCAGCCTTTTTATCCAGGTAATCCAGCACCGGCTTCATAGAGCCAGTGCAGGATATGCGAGATTTCTACTTCCCGACTGGCCAGGTCGCCACCGACCCAGGCCGACAGCGTTGAGAGATAGCCGATCACCGAGGCGAGCCCCTGCCAGATATTCTTTTCTCGGATGCGTTCCCGCACGAGCGGCCCAAGCCCTTCATCCTCTTGCGAGAAAGCGTGTTGCATAACCGACCAGGCAGGATGAACCGGCCAGCGAGAACGGTTGGTATCATCGGTCGGAATGACATAGCGCAGCCAGCCATTAGGGAGCCCATCGGCAGCGCCGCCGGGACGACCCGCGCAGTATTCCCACAGTGAAGGTAGACGCTCAGGCAGATCATGCACATCTTCAATGTGGACGCTATGCAGAAATTCACGCGTTAAGCGGAACTCTACACGCCACACCTCAGAGTCACCATCCCACCCGTTACGTTTCCAGAGATCATGGAACCAAGCTTTTGTGGGTGACTTCTGCCGAATCTCTGCCGACTTGTGATAGATGCAGCAGGAAATGGGTGAGGTATGCTTACCGAAATCTAAGGTCGCTACTTGCTTCCAGCGCAGCCGCACCACGTCTGGCCCTTCAAGAGGAACATCAGCAGGTCGCCCGTTCTGGCCGACTGCCCGCGAGACGAAAACAATCTTGCCAGTTGAGCGTGAGACATCCCACCCGACCAATCAGCACACAGGTCAACCTCGGAAACCTGTACCCACAGGTATTCCCCAACAGGTCATACAGCAAGAGTAGCCTTTCGACAATCGCATCGCAGACCGTCTCGCATGACCACAGGTACTCAGAGGATAGACGTACTTGTGCAATGATGGGACTGAGCAGACCACGTGAGACCGCCAGCTGACCAGTGGACAATTGAGTATCCAGCGCCATTGCCCACGAGACCCTTTGGTTGCATGAAGAGGTGAAGCCCTTGAATGCCCAGGGGTTATGACTGGTACCTCCATTGTACGTGCTTCATCTTGCAAGTCCGAGAGGTGTGCTTGAAGATCAGCATAAGTTCTTGCTTGAACGTCTTACCGCATCATCTACATAGCAGACATTCAGCACCAGGGTATCTACTCCTCGCCCCACAATTTTCTGTTTTGCCATAGCATCCTCCTTTCAATGAAGAGAGGATAGCTCTAGTCGAACTATCCTCAAGACAATACTTTTCAATTTTCTATAAGTCGTTTCGATCGAAAGTCCTAATTTGTTGATAACTTATAATAACTTTGCTAGGATTACAGTACTTGAGATTCTGGTTTTGTCATCGTAAAAAACTTGAGGTTGGAAGATGAACATGCGTGAGCTATTTCCCGGTTATTATGTTCCAAGAGAGGAAGAACTTAACCAATGGTGGGAGGAAGGCATATTTGTATTTGATACAAACATGCTTCTTCACATCTATCGTTATCAAGAAGAGACACGAGAAAGCTTCTTTGAAGTACTGAGAAAATTAAATAATCGGATATGGATACCCTATCAAGTGGCTAAAGAATACCAAGAACGTCGATTAAATGTGATATCAGATCAGATTAATGCTTATGATAGAGTAAAAGCATTATTGGATAGCACTTTATCGGAAATAAGAAAGGGATTGAATGCATATAAGGAGAGGCATTCCTTTATTGACCCCTCACAACTTATGTTACCTCTAACAGAAGCTTTTCAAGAGGCTGTAGCCGAAGTAATAAAAGCTAAGAAAGCACACCCCAATCTCAAGGTCAACGACCAACTTCGAGAGACAATTGATACTCTTTTTAATGGGAAAATTGGAAGGCGCTATTCAGAGGAAGAACTGGAGGAAAAGTATAAAGAAGCAGAGCGGCGTTTCGAAAGAAAGATACCTCCTGGCAACGAAGATGAGTACAAGAAAGGCCTAAGAAAATATGGAGACGTCATCCTCTGGCTTCAATTAATCGAATACGCCTGTTCTCAAAAGAAGCCAATTATCTTCGTAACAGATGATGCTAAAGAAGATTGGTGGCTACTACACAAAGATCAAGCTAATCAAGATCATCCACAACCCCTTGGCCCTAGGCCTGAGCTAGTACAAGAAATGGTCTTGAGGGCCGGGGTTCCATTTTATATGTACCAAGGTTATAAATTCGTTAAAAAAGCTCAAGAAATCCTTGCACTCGAGTATAATAAGGAGGTCATTAAAGACATAAAAGATGTGGGAGAACAAGCCGAAACCGAAGCAAGAACTGCCCGAATAAATGCAATTGCTCGGCATTTTCAAGAAACAGCAGAGCGCCTAGCTGCAACTGGAACTACATCCCCTTTAATTGACCCGACTATTGTGAAACTATTGGCAGGCTCAAGACCTACCATCGATCCGGCATTTGTGAGGTTTATAGCAAGCTTAAGACCCAACATCGACCCGGCAACCGTGAGGTATATAGCTGATTTCAAAAAGGCCTTGGAAAAGGCAGGATACACATCAGCACCTATTATAGATACTCTCAGACAAGTCGAAGATACGCTTAATAGTAGCAACAGATTTGATACGCCGGACAACAATTTAGACGACGATATAGAGTATGCCTGTGATCGCTGTGGCAAACCAATGAGTGAAAAAGCATACGAGCTGAGAACAATTTGCGATGATTGTTGGGATGATATTGCTTCGGAAGATGAAGAGTAGGAACCTTCAAACCATCTATTCATAAAGAAAATGTATTTAGAGAGGCGCGGTTTACCTGGGAGGCGCCTCTTCTCCCAACCAGGCCCGTATCATCTGCCAGACGTACTCCGCCGTGGCGCGATTGTCCAACCGGAGACAGCGCTCCAACTCCTCAACCGAGAGCGAGGGGTTATACGCCAGGAGCAAGGCCGCCACCTACGTCGTCAGGCCGAATTGGCTTAGACAGAGATAGCAATAGCCCACCGGCGTGAGCGGATAGTAGACGCTGCCACACCTGTGACATTCAATTCTCATACAAACCTCCTTCGTTAGAACTGCTCACCCGCGCGAATACGCCGCCACAGCTCGCGAGGCGTGACGCCGTGCAACAGACACAAGAAATCATAGAGATTGCCACCACGCCGCCAGGCATGGCAATACCAGCACGGTCCACCTGACGAGCGCGGCGGATGTACCCACAGCGAGGGTTGCGAATCCATGCCATCATCAAGATGCCAACCAAACGGACAGCAGCCCAGGCCACGCACATCCAGGTTGACATAGCGACCGATCACCGCGACAGCATCCTGCGCGTCGCACCAGGCGTGAATGCTGCTGAATTCATTGCGGGATGCCAGACCCAATCGCCCCCCTGCTACGTATGTGGGTGTGGCAGGCAGGCGAGCGCGTTCGTGTACCCCAGGCGGGGACGGTCCAGCACCGGCACTCGCTGAACGGTCGCGAGCCAGGTCAGCGACTCCGCCACCGAGCGCGCCACCGGCACCAGCCGATCACCTTCACCTTCAGGTATCAGAAAGGGATAGCGCCGACCGGAGCGCCGATGCACTCCAAGCGGCACACGCACCAACGACCCCGGATGCTCATAGCTGACTGTATCCTGTTTGGGGTAGAACTCCACACCAGCAAGGCAGTACGGCACCAGCCAGTGCCGCACTAGGGAGGCCTCAACGGGCGAGGTGAAGAAGACCCACAGATGCCTACCGCGCCGCGAGCCTTCCAGCGCAGACCAGACGCCATCCGAAGCTAAACGACGCTGGACGCCAAGCAACTGCACCAGCCCATCCAGGCTATCAGCATCGAAAAACGCGAAGCGGCAGCAGCCTGTCTCATCGATCACATAGGTGCCGATCGTTTCGATACCCAGCAGGTGACGGTGCATATCCTCCAACTCAAGCGGCAGCCGCACGCGTAATTACTGAGTTTCATAGCTTGCCACAGCTATGACGGCACACTGCCTTTAAAATAGATTGCGTCCACGAAAACATGTGAACACTGGCTATAGAAGCCAATTTAGAACATAAGTCGGCTCTCTTATAGCTGAAGTTAAATTCGATGCAGGAAATTTTTCCCATTGTAAGGTGCAATTATAAGGTTGAAGTTCCATTACGACCCTGAGTTGGAGAACTGGCTGGAGAGCAAGCAGTTGCAGGAGAGGAGGAACTTAATCGATGGCGACTGAAGATAAACTCAAGGAAATCCGGCCATTATCAAAAGACGAAGACCAAAGGGAGCCACGATTTTTCAATCGGCCAAGGGCTGGTGGTAAAACGCTTTGGGATTGGCTAAATTTTCTTACAACACTTGCTGTTCCACTCGTGATAGCCCTCGCAACGGTCCTGCTTAGCATGCAGCAAGCTAATCTTGCTCAGAAGCAACATGACGCCGACCAGCAGCGTGCAATCGATCAACAGCAAGCGGTCATACTACAAACGTACATGGATAACATACAAGACTTGCTTCTTAATCATCAGCTGTCCGCTAAGCCAAGCGTTGAGGTCCGAGAGCTTGCACGAGCGCGAACACTTACCGCACTTAGAGGGTTGGATCCAAAGCGTAAAGGTGTTTTAGCGCAATTTCTCTATGATGCTGGGTTAATCGGTTTCCTGGATAACAAGGATAAACCACAGGTTCCAATCATCATCCTCACCCTAGCCGACCTGAGTAGTGCCATTCTCATAGGAGCCAACCTGAGTGGTGCCAACCTAAGTAGTGCTGAACTGAGCGGGGCTGACCTGAGCGATGCCTACCTCAAAGGCACCAACCTCAACTTTGCTCACCTCCACGATGCCAACCTTAGTTGTGCCCATTATGTTCGTAACGTCCTCAATTGTGCCGACCTGAGTGGTGCCACCATGATCAATGCCGACCTGAGTGGTGCCACCCTCAGTGATACCATCTTCAGGGGGGCTACCCTGATCTCTGCCAGCCTTGAGGGCGCCGACCTGGAGAGGGCCGACCTGGAGGGAGCTCACCTGGAAGGGGCTTACCTCAGTGACGCCGACCTGAGAGATGCCGACCTGAGAGGCGCCATCCTCACAGGTACCGACTTGGGTGGTGCCCGTATTACCCAGCAACAACTTGACCAAGTCTACTCATGTGAGAGTGCAGGCCTGCCCAATGGGTTAACCTGCCATCGTATACCTCAAACAGGATAGGCCAAATAGAACGGCAGAACTAGCAAGCGAGCGGGACGAAATCCCCAAAAACAGACAGTAGGCTTGACAACCGTCGAAACGGGCACAAAATCCACTGATTAGCTCGACTTTGATAATATCGCTCGACTGCTTTGAGTCGGCCTATGAAGGCAGGAGATTAGCAGGGAGAAGTGGGCGACTAGGGACTCGAACCCCAGACCTACTGCGTGTAAAGCAGCCGCTCTAACCAACTGAGCTAGTCGCCCGCCTGAAGGGGAGATTTCTTTGTATTGATGTAGGGGTGCCCTCGAGTGGACTCGAACCACCACGCCTTTACAGGCACAGGCCCTCAACCTGCTGCGTATACCATTCCGCCACGAGGGCAAGTCGCATCGTTCCTGACGGATTACGCCGCCTATTGTATACCGGTCCCTATGCTTTGTCAATAATTTTGCGAGCTATTTTTGCCGCACGATCACCGTGCTGCGCGCGGTGAAGACCGGCCGTTTCTGGCTGTCCTCACCTGTTGTCTCGAGTACCACGAAGGTCATCGAGCCGCTTTTCCCGGTGCGTTCGCGAATGTCGGCCACACGCACCTGGCAGGTAATCTTCTCGCCGATGCGCAACTGGCGCGTATAGCTGTAGCGCTGCTCCCCATGGATCAACTGCATCTTCGAGCCGTCAAGCTCAAGGCCGGGTACGCGTACGCGAAACGTCGTTGGGAAGGTCGGCGGCGCGTATTCGACCGGCTTATCACCTTGCAGGGCCGGGTCTTCAGTCGCGGCCATGAAGCGCTCGACCGCTTCGCGCGTCACCTCGAACGTTTCGGGCGACGAGGTTGTACCGACCAGGCTGCTATCAATTGGCATGTAAGCTGCTCCTTTTCCCTATGTGTGAGTGTCATTTTTTTCATACAGGTGGTTCGGAAAGCGTGAGATATCCCAGCCGTTCCAGAGCCATGTAGGCGGCTCCTACCTGGCCTTGCACGCAGAAGGTGCCGTCGTGGATCAAGGCGAGCAGTTCGGCGGCCGTCACCAGCTCGTTTTCGATTACCTCAAACGGATCGGGTTTGGGGGTGCCGGTTTTGCGCACGTTTCGGGCGAGGTACCACCACACCAGCGTACGCGCGCCCGTCGGGTTGGCGTAAAAATGCGCCAGTCGTTCTACCTCGCCATCCTGGAAGCTGTAGCCCGTCTCCTCCATCAGTTCGCGGCGAGCCGTCTCAAGCGGGTCATCCTCGCCGGGGTCGATGGCGCCCGCCGGGAATTCGATCACTTCGAGGCCAATACCGTGCTTGTACTGCTTGTTGATCAGAAAGCGCCCATCCTCGGTGACCGGCACGACGCCAACCCAGCCGCGATTCTCGATGATGTAATAGTCGGGAATGACCGAGCCGCCAGGAACGGCTACCTCTTCGCAGCGTACTTTGAGGTAGGGCGTGTCGAGCACCTGACGGGTAGAGAGGACTTTCCAGGGTTGTTGTTCTGGCATGATGCTATGATGGTTCCTTATCTATTCTTCCAGGCCGGTTTGCGTTTCTCCAGGAAGGCGTGCAGTCCCTCGCTAGCATCCTGGCTCTGCATCACCTCCGCGAGATAGAGCCTGTTGATGCGCTGCAGCGCTTCAAGCGAAGTCGCCTGTTTCGCCTGCTCAGCCTGACCCAGGCGCGCTCCCGCTTTGGCCAGGCGCAGGGCCACCGCGCTCTTCTCACGCAGCATGTTCAGGATGCGCTCCATCTCGTGATTGAGATCGCCCGCCCCGGCCGCCCATGTCACATAACCCATACGTGCTGCCAGCGCGCCTTGTAGCATCTCTGCCTCCTCGTTCTGCTTGCTTTCTTCGCCGGCTTCACTCGCTTCTTTGTCCTCTCCTGCCTTCGCGCCGGTGATAGGCAGCATCGCGTTCTCGTTGACGAGCGTGAAGTCGGCGGCGGCCAGCAGCCCACTCGCGACGGGCGAGAGTGTATCGCGCACAACCGCCAGCACCGGCTGCGCCACTGCTTGGACAGCATGATAGGCTCGTTCAGCATGCGATGGTGAGCTAGTATGACTCGCCGCGTCATCGTGTTTTGTCTGCGTGAAATCAAGCACGATTGCCTTGATGCCCTCGCTGCCTGGGCTGCCGAACGAGGCGCAGGCTGCCGCCAACTCCTTTAGCATCAGGTCGCCAGGCTGCGTGGAGAGCACGATGCGGATCGTCTGCGCCTCAGAGATGATGCGTATGGCCGAGTAGGCTTGCTGCATGGATGTTTAGTGCTCCCTCAATTTGAAGCGCTGGATTTTCCCGGTAGCCGTCTTGGGCAGCTCGGCCACGAAGTCGATCCAACGCGGGTACTTGAAGGGGAGCAGGCTTCGCTTGATGAAGGCTTTCAGCTCCTCCGCCAGTTCGAGAGATGGCAGGTAGCCCTGGTTGAGCACCACATAGGCGCGCGGCTTGACTAAATCATCGGCGTCCCTGTCGCCGACCACCGCGCACTCCAGCACGGCGGGGTGCGCGATCAGCGCGGCCTCTACCTCGACGGGCGAGACCCACTGGCCGCTGACCTTGAGCATGTCATCGGATCGGCCGTAATACCAGAAGTAGCCATCCTCGTCCTGGTAATACTTGTCACCGGTATGAATCCAGTGGCCATTGATGGTATCTTTGGTCTTCTCGTGCTTGTTCCAATAGTAGGCCGCGATGCTGTCGCCACGAATCAGCAGGTTGCCGACATCGCCCTGCTTGACGGCGTGGCCGCTCTCGTCACTGATGAGCGCCTCGTAGCCTGGCACGAGCTTGCCCGTACTGCCCGGCCTGATTTCGCCCGCACGGTTGCTGATGAAGATGTGCAGAATTTCGGTGCTGCCGATGCCATCCAGGATACTCACATTGAATTTGTCTTGCCAGCGTCGCAGGATATCGGCGGGAAGCGATTCCCCGGCGGAGACGCAGATGCGCACCGAGGAGAAGTCGAAGCGTTTCTCGGCATCCGGCAGGGCCAGCATTCCGGCGTAGAGCGTCGGCACGCCAAAGAAGATGGTTGGGCGATACTGCTGCACTACCTTGAACATATCCTCTGCTAACGGGCGACCCGCGTAATGCACCGCGCTTGCGCCCACCCCGAATGGGAAGTAGAGGTTATTGCCCAGGCCATACGCGAAATAGAGCTTCGCTGCAGAAAAGGTGATATCGTCTTCGTAGATGCCCAGCACCGGTTTGGCGTAGTATTCGGTGCAGAACGTCATGTCATGCTGTAAATGTACGCAGCCCTTGGGGAAGCCTGTGCTGCCCGAACTGTAGAGCCAGAACGCGCTGTCGTCTTTGCTGGTCTCCGCCGCCTGAAGGCTGGACGAGGCCGATTGTGTCCATCGCTCAAAGTCATGCATCGTGGCCATTTCGTGCCCGCCACTTGCCTCTAACCCGACCACCACGATATGCCGCAGGTACTTGAGCTCGGGCAAAATCTGCGCCATCGTCTGCCAGACTACCGCATGCACGAGCAAGACGTGCGCCCGGCTGTCATTGAGCATATACACGTAATCGGCAGGTCGCAGCGAGGTATTGATCGGAATAGGAACCGCGCCTATCTTGATCGCGCCAAAGAAGCCAGCGGCGAACTGCGGCGAATCGAGCAGCAACAGTGCCACGCGTTGCTCCATGTCCAGCCCGAGGTTGAGCAGGCCGTTGCCGACGCGGTTCGCCATCTCAGCAACTTGCGCGTAGGTGTAGTCCTGTCCTTCATAATAAATAGCCGTCTTGCTCCCGCGACCCTCCTGGAGATTGCGGTCGAGAAAAGCTGTCGCAGCGTTGAACTGGTCCGGCAGCGATACTGCTGGGATAGTCATAAGTCACACCTCTTTTCAATTACGGATGAGCGCTCTATTTGCTATTTTACCCCAAACTCAGGTACAGAAGAAACTCTTTATTTCCGTCCCTGCCGTAAATCGGCGAATCCGTCACCCCTCGCACCTGAAACGGCGTATGCTGCGGAATCCATGCCTGCAATTCAGCCAGGATACGCTCGTGTACTGCCGGGTCACGAATGACACCCTCGCCGCGATCGACTTCGGCCTTACCCGCCTCGAACTGTGGCTTCACAAGGGCAACTACCCAGGCATCTGGAGCGAGCAGCGGCGCGAGCGGCGGCAGCACTAGCCGCAGCGAGATGAAGGAAACGTCGATGACAGCGCACTGCATGGGTTCGGGCAGTGAGGTGACGTGGCGAATGTTGGTCGATTCCATCACGACTACGCGCGGGTCGTTACGCAGCGTCCAGGCCAGTTGCCCGCGCCCGACATCCAGTGCGTAGACCCGCCGGGCGCCATGCCGGAGCAGGCAGTCGGTAAAGCCGCCCGTCGACGCGCCAATATCCAGAGCGACCAACTCTGCCGGGTTCAGCGCGAAGGTCTCGAGCGCCTTTTCTAGCTTGAGGCCCCCGCGACTGGCGTATTTCAGCTCATCTGGCGCCTCGGCCATCCGGCACGGGGCGTCCAGCGCGATCATCGTTCCAGGCTTATCGACCAGTGTCTCGCCCACGTAGACCTGCCCCGCCATGATAAGCGCGCGGGCGCGTTCCCGGCTGGGCGCCAGGCCCCGCCTCACAAGCGCCACGTCCAGGCGCTCTTTATTCGCTGCCATGATAGTAATAACCTCTCACCAGGACGCGATAATGAAATTTCCCGATCAAGTCCGGTCCTGTCATCCTGAGCGCAGCGAAGGATCTCCATTCACGCCCGTCATGGCCGATGATGCAACTTGACAAATTCATCCGGTCATCGCACCTTGTACGGGCGGGAGTGGCGTGGACGAGTGGTGGGGGCGCTTGCGCCGCCCTGCGCCTCGTACGCGTCCCGGCTAATGCGCCTGTTGAGCAGTACAGCGAGTGGTGAGGGCGCTTGCGCCGCCCGCTTCCCGCCGTCGCTCCCATCGCCGCCAGCCTGACGCGGCGAAGCTCCTGGAAATTTACCGCTCAAAATGAGCGGTAAATGATCATCGGTGCCTGCCTGAAGTCGCCTCTCATGCGGGTTTAACTGGTCACAAAAAATCTTTCTGGAACGCCGGTATTTTTTACAAGTCCCTTCCAAGTCTGCTCCCGTTGACCCATCGAGCAACTTGCAGCAGCGGTCATGTCATCCTGAGCACAGCGAAGGATCTCGGTGCGCTTCGCTCAGGGTGACACATCCGTATTCCCAGTGTCGGTTGATAAAACTCATTATCGCGTCCCTACGACGCTGTGTAATACTGGATCAGGGCTCCTGCTCCTATCAGACCCGCGTTATCGCCCAACTGCGCCAGTGATATCTGCGCTACCTTTCGCGGGGCGGCCAGAGTGCGCTCCTGCACGATGCGCAGGGCGGGCTCCATAATCATGTCGCCCATACGGGTGACGCCTCCGCCCAGGATGACCTTTTCGGGGTTGAAGATGTGCAGGATGTTCACCAGACCTACGCCGAGCGCCTCGCCCGCTTCAGCGACGATAGAGCGCGCCAGCGGGATGCCGGCTTCCGCTGCGCGCGCCACCGTCTGAGCATTCACACGCAGGAGTTCGCCCTGCTTTATTGCTGTGCCTGCCTCAACCAACGCGTCTGCTTCGTCCAGCATATCCAGTGGCTGTGTTTCCACGTCTGGCAGCACGGGCAGCGCCTTCTGATCTGGTACGCTGTTCGGATGAGCGAGCATCGCGCTGGCAAAGGCGAGCAGTTCAGTACCCTGGCCCGCTTCGATGGCCTCATTAGCCGCGCGGGCGATGGCCGTCCCCGACGCGAGATATTCCAGGCAGCCGCGATTACCGCAGGGGCAGGCAGGGCCGCGCCAGTCGATCGACATGTGCCCCAGTTCCCCGGCTGTGCCGTTGGCTCCTTCGACGATCTTGCCATCGATAATTATGCCACCGCCAATGCCAGTGCTGACCGTCAGGTAGACCATATTCCGGCAACTTCCCGGCGGCCCACCGGCGCCGAATACGTATTCCCCCAGGGCAGCCGTGTTCGCGTCATTTTCAACATAAATTGGAAGCGCGTAGCGTTGCTGGAAAATATCGCGTAATGGCACCTCTTTCCAGCCCGGCAGGTTAGGCGGATCATAAATGATACCGGTGCTATGATTGATTGGCCCGGGCGTGGCAATACCGATACCCGCGATCTGCTCAAGCGTTGCCTGGGCTTCGCGCAGCGCCTGCTCGACGGCGACGAAGATGCGTGGCAACAACTGCTCAGGCAGGGTCTGCGTGCCGGTAAGCATGCGCACACGCGAGCGCATCGTCGTGCCCTGCAACACGGCAACGCGCATCTGCGTCCCCCCGATATCTATGCCGATGACCAGAGGCAATTGCGCTGGACCTGTCGAAAACATGCTGGCCATATGTTATCCTTACTCTATATGATCTGCGTTCCCGCTAGATGATACTGCATTTCCATAGTAGCGACAAGATGTCTGTAAAACTCGTGCGCAGCAACCGTGATATGTAGTATATTTTTAAGAAGTCATCTACACTATGCTATAAAGGTTTCTCTTATGAAAATCGCGTTTTCACGAAGGAAAAGCCCCTTTACGCTGGGCTTTCTGGCCGGCCTTGCAGCGGGTATCGTTGCTTCTGCGGTCATGTTGGTTCTCAGCCTGGCTGGCTATGGCGTGTCGCTGCCTGAAGAATTCGGTTCCGAACTGACAGCGATCATGCCTCCGAACCTCTTTGAATACCTGCACCAGGCTATCGGAGCGGATGCCAAGCAGATCCTGTTTTACATAGTACTGGTGGGGCAATGCCTCGTCTTTGCACTTAGCGGCGCGATTTACTATAGGCGTGTTCGTGATCGAGGTGATGGCGATCGCCTGCGCTGGCATCATGGGCTGATCCTGGCCGTGCTTCTCTGGCTATTTGCCGGGGTGCTCTTGCTGCCACTGTCGCAGGCAGGCGTTTTTGGCGCGAACCTCGAGGTTGGCTTCGTCAATGGTATGCTCAGCCTTGCGATTGTCGGCCTCGTTTTTGGCCTGTTGTTTGTCCTCCTTACCAACTGGCTGGTATCTATCCAACCCGCCCAATCCGCTGCCAGCGAGCCTGATCGCAAACGCGACAATCTGCTCGATGATGAGACAGAAGATGTCATGCCCCGCCGTGCCCTGCTGACGCGCGGTCTGGTGATCGCGGGCATCGTTGTCGTGGGTGTGGGCATCTGGGATTTTATTACGAGCGGCGGCAGCACGTCAAAGGTACCGGTTTCCCAGTTATTGCAGAATTACAAAAGTAAGATAGTACCGCCGCCCACGCCGAATTATGGCACAATCCAGCCCGCTCCATACCTTTCGTCCGATATCACCTCCAATGACCAGTTTTACGTCGTCTCTAAGAACCTCCAGGCTGACCCGGTCGTCGATGGTGCAACGTGGCAGTTGACCGTTGACGGCGATGTTGAACGACCCTTTAGCATGAACTATGCCGAATTGATGGCCATGCCGCGTAAGTCGCAGACCGAGTCGCTCATGTGCATCAGTAACGATGTCGGCGGACCATATATGAGCAATGCTATGTGGGAGGGCATCCCACTGAGCGATTTCTTGCAGCGCGCCGGGGTCAAAACGGGCGCGACTAAAGTCGTGTTTCATGCGGTCGATGATTACGCCGACAGCATTCACCTGTCCAAGGCGCTGGAGCCGACGACGCTGCTGGCGGTACGCATGAACGGTGCGACACTGCCGCAGGAGCATGGCTTCCCCGTGCGCATGCTGGTGCCTGGAATTTATGGCATGAAACACTGCAAATGGCTGACGCGCATCGAAGTCGTGAACTACGATTTCCAGGGCTACTGGCAGCAACGCGGCTGGGATGATGCCGCGCCGGTCCGCATGACTTCACGGATCGACACTCCCCTGGATGGAGGTACCGTGAAGGCCAATCGTACCACATACATTGCCGGAGTGGCCTTTTCGGGAGACAAGGGCATCAGCGAAGTCGATGTCAGCCTCGATTCCGGCCAGAGCTGGCAGCGCGCGGTCTTAAAGCAGCCCTCATCAGACCTGACATGGGTCATCTGGGAATATACATGGCAGCCAAAGGCTGCTGGCAACGTTATCATCACAGTGCGCGCCATCGACCTGGAAGGAAATGTCCAGGACCCCACAGAAAATCCACCCTTGCCAAAAGGGTCATCAGGCTACCATAGCATTAGCATCCTCGTTGCATAGGTAGGGGCTGCATCTACACATCCAAACAAAGCGCAAAATAACGGAAAAATCTGTCCGCTTTTGCTGACCTCATTGATTGTAATAGTATGAAGGCGCCTTTTCCATGCTGACGAGGACGCCTATCGGGAAGGCCGCTGGGGGAATGGCCGATATGGTGACGGATGTTCAGGTGGTAGAGCGACTACGCAGGCAGGATGGACCAACCTTTCAGGCGTTAGTTGAACGGTTGCAACACCCACTCACAGGATACCTGCACCGTCTCGTTGGGGATCGAGAAGTAGCTCTTGACCTTGCGCAGGATACTTTTTTGCAAGTGTATAAAGAAATAGGGAGAACCTCAGGCGAACTCAAACTAGAGGCCTGGGTCTACCGTATTGCTACTAACTACGGTCTTCGCTACCTGAACCGTAAGCGTCTGCGGCAATTTATCCATCTTGAGAGCCAGGACGGGGTCGATCCGACACTTGCTACTGCTGGCCCGGAAGATCAAACCATGACGCGTGTGCTGGTGCAGCAGGCCCTGAGCCGCATGAATCCGAAGGATGCCGCCATTGTGCAGTTGCACTTTGGCAATGGCTTTACCTACGAAGAGATTAGCCAGATCTTTCAGATCAGTTCCGAGGCCGTGCGCAAGCGCGTAGGGCGATGCGCCGAAAAGTTTCGTACCTTGTATGAAGAAGCGCCTGCCGCGCAAATGAGCAGCGGGAGTACGCAGTTCGTAGCTCATAAAAGGGATGGTGGATGAGCTATGGCGAGTAGCATGTTGGGAAAAAAAGATGAATCTCCCGGTTCTAAGAGGAACCATCCGGTAGATGCCGGTCACCTGCTTGCCATCATTCGCGGCCAGCACCTTGACAATGAAGCGTTTGTGCGCCAGCACCTCACTGACTGTGAGCGCTGCAGGCAGGACTATGCCGAGTTAATGCAGACGAGCAGAATGCTCGAAGTACTCGAACCCATGGCTCGCTACCAGCGCTATCCTGAACTATCACCGGTCCAGGTGCTGGTGAAGTCCCGGCAAAGTGCCTTTCAGCAGCGTTCCAGCCAGTACAGGCTACCCATGCGTGGAGTAAGCTTGCCGGCTGCGGTAATCCTGGTCATCATGGCCATTGCCATTGTGATTGCCCTGGCGCTGGTACAAGTTGGCAAACTCCCGGCTCCGTGGCATCTGCCCCGCGGTGGGAGCCCGATAGCCACCAATCCGGCGCTGATTAACGAGGTGCAGGGCCATCAACCATCTCCGACGGTGAAGCCGAGGAGATAGCCCTGACTGCCACTGATGTCTCTCTGTGACTGCCCTCGCCAACCAGCACTGTGCTGGCTAGACCGACTATCATGGCATGTCCGGAACAGCGAGATCTGAAAAATTATCTTCTGGACATTTGTGGCTCTGATTTCACTCCAGGAGACCGTGTATCACTTTACTTACAAACCTATTATCGAAAACAGCCGTTGCAACTGACCCCGGCTTACCGGGTCAATGATCTTGGGAAATTTACGGTGAGGTTGAGTGTTTATTGGTGCTTATTTACGTCGATTTATATTTATGCGGCAGATGAAAAAAGCTATCCATTTGCTATTTCCAATACCTTGAACAAAGTTTCTGGTGTGGGCTGTGGACTTTCTGGATTGATGCCGAGGACGAGGCCCAGCCCGTGGGGACAATGAGAGAAGTACAGCATTTGTCGCGTTGTTTTATTCACAAAAGGTCTCATCTATTCGGCGGGGAAGGAAGTGTGTCTTACTATGACGAGACAATGTGCATGGTGCCTGCGGCTCATGAACCAGCAGGGGGAGCGGGTCTCGCTGCAGCCGGTACCAAAAATATATGAGGCAACGCACGGCATGTGCCGTGTCTGCGGAATGACCTGGCTGGAGCAGGTGCTGCATGATACCGGAGAGCAGCCAGCGCTCGTCCCCGTTTTTCTGGTAAAAGAGATCAACTATCGCTGTTAAGCAGAATTCCCCTCTCGGCAGGCGGTCTCTGACCGCCGGAAGGTGGGCCGTGCTCTTCACGTTTGTGAATTGAGCGCGCTGTGCTCGACTCCCCCCCAGAGTGCAGCAAGCGGCCCGGCCTTCCGTTCGCAGGGTGAGCCCGGTCCGTCGCTACCCCCCACCGGCATCCAAAGGGATGCCGGATGCGATCAGCCGGGCTTCTACCTGCTATAAGCCTCCCGTAGGCTGGAGAAACTCCAACATATACCGATTGACCAGTTCCGCCTGTTCCTGTTGCACCCAGTGGCCGCTGTCGGCGATGCGCCGTATGGTCAAGTCTTTGACCCAGCGCTCGAGTCCCGTCGTGAGTTCGATCCCCAGGGCGATATCCTGTTCTCCCCAGATCAGCAGTGTGGGTACGTTTACGTTGAAGTCGCCCCTGAGTGTTCTGCCCGTCGTCCTTCGAAAGAGTCTGACGGTAGTAGTTCAGCGCGGCTGTCATCGCGCCGGGTTTACTCATGACATGCCGGTACAGGTCGATGTCTTCATGCGAAAAGACCTCTTTGTGAACGGCGGCTTCCAGGAGAATCCTGCCGACATTGTTCGCGTGATCGCGCAGCAGCAGATATTCCGGCAGCCAGGGGAGCTGGAAGGCAAATATATACCAGCTTTTGCGCAGTTGTCTGAATGTGCGCATCTCGCGCAGGAACGCGCCGGGGTGTGGCGCATTCATCACGATCAGCCGCTCCGTCATCGCGGGATAGTTGCTGGCGAAGCTCCATGCCAGCGCGCCACCCCAGTCATGTCCGACGATGACTGACTTTTCCCGCCCAAGCCCTGTGATAAGCCCCTTGATGTCGCTCAGCAGCGTCGGAACATCATAGCCTTTGCGTGGCTTATCCGTCTCGTTATACCCGCGTAAGTCGGGCGCAACTGCCGTGAACCCATGCTCGGCCAGGAACGGAATTTGGTACCGCCAGGAATACCAGAATTCGGGGAAACCATGCAGCAGGATAACGAGCCGTCCCTCACCCTGCGTCACATAGTGCATGCGGATGCCGTTGGTGATGATGTCGTGGTGCTGCCACGTTGCGGTGGTGAGTGTCATTCCCCTCTCGTGTCGTTATACACAATCGCCCTTTTCACTTGCTCGATCAAGTCCGTCACGGGGATGCCGCGTGGACAGGCATCGGCGCAGTTGAAGATCGTGCGGCAGCGCCACACCCCATCGCGCTGGCCCAGGATGGCGAGACGTTCCGCGCCGCCCTGGTCGCGGCTGTCGAAGATGAAGCGGTGCGCATTCACGATTGTGGCCGGCCCAACCCAGTTGGGATTGCCCCAGACCGACGGACACGAGCCGGTGCAGGCCCCGCATAGGATGCACTTCGTGCCTTCGTCGTAGCGCGCGCGTTCCTCCGGGCTTTGCAGGCGCTCTGTCCCCGGCTCGCTATCGTATGTGACGAGGTAGGGCTTGACCGACCTGTACTTCTCAAAGAACGGGTCCATATCGACCACCAGGTCTTTGATGACCGGGTAGCCGAGCATCGGCTCAATCGTGACGCGCTCGCCAACGTCGCGTATCAGCACCTTGCAGGCCAGCCGGTTACGCCCGTTGATGCGCATCGCGTCGGAGCCGCAGACCCCGTGCGCGCATGAGCGCCGATAGGTCAGCGTGCCGTCCATTGTCCACTTGACCACGTTCAATGCATCGAGCAGGCGCTCGATGGGGTCCATCGTAACGCGAAACTCATCCCAGTACGGTTTTCTGTCCTTCTCGGGATTGAACCGCTTGATACGCATCAATACATCCATAATCATTCTCCTCGATACCGAACCCTAATATTTTCGTTAATACTTCCGCTCTTTGGGTTTGAAGATCGGGTCGTCGATCAGTATAACGGGCTTGTAATCCAGCCGCACATCGTGAGCTCTTGTGCCTTTATAAGCCAGGGTGTGCTTGAGCCAGTTCTCGTCGTCACGGCTGGTGTAGTCCGTGCGGTAATGCGCGCCGCGACTCTCTGTACGAGCCAGGGCGCCATGAATAGTGGCCTCGGAACAGTCGAGCAAGAAGCCCAGTTCGATTGCCTCGACCAGCTCTGTATTGAATACCTTGCCCTTATCCTGCAATTGCACGTTCTTGTAAGCATCCTGCATGCCGTCGAGCGTATCCAGGGCGTGTCGCAAGCCTTTATCTTCGCGTTCCACAAAGACATTGACGTCCATCTCGTTTTGCAGCGCGGCACGGATGGTGGCCGCCGATTGGCCGCCGCTAGAGTTGTAGAGGCGGCTGACAAGCTCGCGAGCGTAAGCTTCCGGCTCGGCAGGCAGGGGCGCCAGGTCGTTCTCGGCAATGAAGCTCGCCATGTGCTTACCGGCGCGCCGCCCGAAGACGATCAGGTCGACCAGCGAGTTTGTGCCGAGGCGGTTCGCGCCATGCACAGAGACGCAGGCAGCCTCGCCGGCTGCATAGAAGCCGGGCAGCGGCGTCCACTGCGGGTCGATCACGACGCGCGCGTCAAGATCCGTTGGGAGGCCACCCATGGCGTAGTGCGCCGTTGGCTGGATGGGGACTGGCTCGGTGATCGGCTCGACGCCCAGGTAGTTGCGAGCGAAATCGGTGATATCCGGCAGTTTTTCGTTGATGACTTTGGCTCCCAGGTGTCGCAGATCCAGGTATACATAGTCTTTGCCATCGATGCCATTCCCGGCATGGATCTCCTGGAGAATGACTCGCGAGACGATATCGCGCGGTGCCAGGTCCTTCAAGGTCGGCATATAGCGCTCCATGAAGTATTCGCCCTTGCCGTTGAGCAGCTTGGCACCCTCCCCACGGGCGCCCTCGGAGAGCAGCACACCGACCTTGTACAGTCCGGTGGGATGGAACTGGTACATTTCCATATCTTCGAGCGGGATGCCCCTCCGGTAGGCAATTGCCATGCCGTCGCCCGTGCAGGCGAAGGCGTTGCTGGTCACCCGCCAGGCTCGCCCATAGCCGCCGGTGGCGAACAGGATGGCCTTCGCGTGGAAGGTGTGAATCTCGCCGGTGCGAATCTCCATCGCTACCACGCCGCAGGCCTGCCCATCGTTAATCAGCAGGTCGAGCGCCAGGTATTCATTGAAGAAGCGCACCTGGTTCTTGACGGCTTGCTGGTACATAGTCTGGAGCAGCATGTGGCCCGTACGGTCGGCAGCATAGCAGGCCCGCCGCACGGGGCCCTCGCCATAGTTGCGCGTGTGGCCGCCGAAGCGCCGCTGGTCGATACGTCCATCCGGGGTTCGGTTAAAGGGCAGGCCGCGATGCTCAAGCTCGTAAATTGCGTCGATGGCATCGCGCGTCAGAATTTCCGCCGCAGTCTGGTCGACAAGGTAGTCGCCACCCTTGACGGTGTCGTACATATGCCATTTCCAATGATCTTCTTCCACGTTGCCGAGCGCGGCAGCCACGCCGCCCTGCGCCGCGCCGGTGTGCGAGCGCGTCGGGTAGACCTTCGACAGCACAGCAACGCTAGCGTTGGGAATCTGCATGGCGGCCATCAGGCCAGCCCCGCCTGAGCCGACAATTACCACATCAAATTTAGAGTACATAGCGTTTCCTCGTTTCTCTATTCAATTTCGCAGGGCCGCGATGATGAACCTTCAAAATTAAAATGGCGATACTCCATTCATTTGTGAAAGTCCATTATTAAGTCCTTACGAAGGAACGCAACTGGGGCCAAGGCTTCCTGGTACCGGCTGGAAGGTAATGAGCGTGATCGTGCCGAGCAGGAAGAACACCAGCGTCAACAGTCCGAGGGTCGATTGCAACGTGAGACGCATTCCACGATTTTGTACATAGTCATCGATAATGATACGCAGGCCGTTCATGCCATGCAGCAGCGCTAGCGTCAGCAGCAGCCAGTCATACACACGCCAGAACGGGTTGCTGTAGCGAATGGCGACAAGCTGGTAGCTAGTGCAGGATACATCGGTCGAAACATGGTTGATAAACAGGTGAATAATCGCAAGAAAGATAAGCGCGATGCCGGAGACACGGAAAAAATACCACGAAAAGGTTTCAAAGCCGCCGCTCGCTGGGCGTGGGCCATATCCGCTCGAAATACGCATACGAATTACTCCTATTACATTTTACATTCCTGAAGAGATGTTGCCAGGATTTATCCCAAAAATTGGCGCGATCACGAAATAGGCCATAGACAGGAAACCGGCAAGCGTCAGTACCATCACGATCGCGAACATCGACCGCTGGTAGCGCGCTCCGCCTGGCCAGAAGTCGATCAGGATAATGCGCACGCCGTTGAAGGCGTGATAAAGCAAGCCGCCGATCAGCGCCAGGGAGAGCAGTCGCACAATTCCTGTGCCGAAAAGCGCAATGCCTTCGTTATAGACCTTGGGGCCAAACCCCAACAAGGAAATATCCACGATATGGAGCAGGAGAAATAAGATAACACCCAGTCCTGAGATGCGGTGGAACAGCCAGGACCACATTCCCGATTGACCTTTGTACATACTGCCCTCGAAATCATTACTTGGAGCGGGAAACGGGGGTAATAAAGAGGGATAGCCCTTCTGGTACCCAGGCATCACCGGACTATCGATCTTACTGACCGCTGCTCTCGCCCGAACAACATTTGAACCAGGCGACTTGGGCATCTTTCTTACCCTTACCGGCTATGCTGAGCTACGAGGGAGGGTTGACGCTTCCGGCGCACCGGTGAAGCAACCTCCTACCATTCCGACCGGCTGACACGCAGTGTAGCTGCGCAGCAGCGTTGCCGGTCGGAATAAGAGAGCCTACTGGCATCATAACGATACTCTCTCTAGCTTCAACGCCATGGATGACGCGGGGTACAGGCACACAAACATAAACACCATCAGAGAGGCGTGTACCTGTTTCGCGTTGATGACGTTGTACGGTAATTATAATCCACAGCAAGAGGTTGCGCAAACATTGCTAGCACAGGCATCCCTGAAAATGCTATACTGCAATGCATATCAACCTTCGCAGGCGTAGAAAGCGAGTTTTCCTTATGTCCACCACTCGTTCTCATCCACAGGAGACCCGGGCTGAAGAGGCGGCTATTGCGCCAACGGCGGGCCGTAACCTACAGGGCTGGCTACTCATCCTGTTAGTTTTTGTCGCGGGCGCGTGTTCGCTGGCCGTGGAACTTTCGGCCTCGCGCCTGCTGGCGCCTTACTTTGGCACCTCACTCTTCGTCTGGGCGAACCTCATCGGCCTGATCCTGCTCTATCTCACCGTAGGCTACTACCTTGGCGGGCGCATTGCCGACCGCTTCCCACGCCCAGGGGTGCTGTATACGCTGACCACCATCGCCGCCTTTCTCATCAGCCTGATCCCGTTTCTCTCGAAGCCCATCCTGGGCTGGTCGCAGAGTTCTTTCGCGACCTATTCCATCGGGGTCTTTTACGGCTCGATGATCTCGGTTATCCTGCTCTTCGCAGCACCAATGATCCTGCTGGGCTGTGTCTCGCCCTTCGCCATCCGCCTGCGGATCGAGCAACTCGGCAAGTCGGGGCGAACTGCGGGGCAGCTCTACGCCATCTCCACGGCCGGCAGTATCCTGGGGACATTCCTGCCCGTCCTCTGGCTCATTCCTTCGATAGGCACCTATCGCACCTTCTTTAGCTTCGCCGTCGTCCTCCTGCTCGTCTCCGTCATCGGCCTCGTCGCCTCGCGACCCGCCGGCACTCCGCCTGGCTCTTTTTCCTCATCCTCCTCAGGCCCTTCAACCCTTTCCAAAAAGAAGGGCTTCAATAAAAATACGCTGGCGATCCTCCTGCTCATCCCGATGACGCTCTCCGTCTTTACTATACGAGGGCCCATCAAACCGGCCTTTGGCAGCAACGGCGGGGGAACGCTCATCGCTGAACGTGAGTCGATCTATAATTATATCCAGGTAGTGCAGGTGGGCAGCGAGACCCAGTTGATCTTGAACGAAGGGGTAGGCATTCATTCTATTTATGATCCTAACAACATCATCACGGGTGGCCCCTGGGATTATTTCATGATCGCTCCGTACTTCAATAATCCACCCTTTAGGTCGGACCAGGTACATAGAGTCGCTATTATCGGCCTGGGCGCGGGAACCGCAGTGCGTGAGTTTACTGCCGCCTACGGCCCTATTCCCATCGATGGCGTGGAGATCGATGGCACAATCGTCGATCTTGCACACCAGTACTTTCATATGAACGAGCCAAACCTGCACGTCATACTCCAGGATGGGCGCTACTGGCTGGACTCAACTAACCAGAAGTACGACGATATTGCCATCGATGCCTACCAGCAGCCCTACGTGCCCTTTCAATTGACCACGCGCGAATTTTTCCAGACTGTGCGCGATCACCTGACGCCGACGGGTGTGGTCGCCATCAATGCTGGCCGCACAGCCACCGATTTCCGGCTGGTCGAAGCGCTGGCTCAGACTATGCACTCCGTCTTCCCCAACGTCTACATCATCGATACAGCGCGCTTCACTAACAGCGTGATTGTCGGCACCAATGCCCATACGTCGCTCGCCAACTTCCATATCAATGCCGCTTCCCTCACGAACCAGGACCTGATACACGTAGCTGAGAACAGTCTCACGCTCGGCAATATTCGCGAGGAGCATGGCAGCACGGTATATTTCACCGATGATCGCGCTCCCGTCGAACAGCTTATAGACCAGATCATCTTCGATGATGTGGTAAATCAAGGGAAATAATCTCTTGAGGGCGACCTTCCCGGTTGCCATAGCTACTATTTTTAGGAGGAACCCGATGCTAGACCTGAGCAACATGCGCGTCATTGACCTGTCGCAGAACTGGGATGTCAACACCCCATCCTTTGCGACCTATGAGGGGCCAACAGTCAAGTGGATCAAGCGGCCTGCCTTCGAAAAGGTGGGCGGCCAGTTTATTTCGTCCACGCTGCACGTTGGTACACACCTGGATGCCCCGCTGCACTTCATCACCAACGGCCAGGATATCGGCAGCATCCCGCTGAGCAAGCTGGTCGGTCCCGGTGTGGTGGTGGACCTGGAAGCCATGGGCCTGGGCGACTACGATATTTATACCTCGCAGCACTTCGAGGAGTGGGAGCGCAAAACGGGCATTCGCATCGAGCCTGGCGATATCGTGGTGGTGCATACTGGCTACCACAAGTATTACCAGAGCAACTGGTACGGCGAGTGCCAGCCAAACGAGATTCGCTATTTCAACATGCACCCGGGACCGACGCACGAATTCGTAGACTGGACGCTGAAACGCCAGATTTCCTGGTACGCCATCGACGCCAGCTCGATGGACCATCCCATGAACACCGTCCTGCGCATCGTCCGCTCCGACCTCGCTGCCAGGTGCGCTAAAAAGCACGGCAAGCCGCTCGAGGAAATCTGGCCTGAAGATGATCTGCAGCTCATGCACTACCAGCTCTTCCCGCACGGCGTCTTCCACGTCGAAAACGCCGGTGGCATGATCGACGAAGTGCTCGACCAGCGCCTCTGGATCGGCTGCTTCCCCTGGAAGTTCAACATGGGCGAGGCCGCCTTCTGCCGCCTGGTAGCCTTTGTAGAGAAGTAAGGCTGCAATATAACGTGCGTCTGGCGCGTCTTTTGAATGAAGATATTTTCAGGAAAGAGGCGCGCCTCTACAACTTAACCTCAGCATTTTCCTCTTCTTCTTGTGCAGGCTGGACATTCCGACCCGGAGCAAGCATGCGCCGAAATACAACGTACCCCGCGTAGAACATCAGCAGCCACAGCACAAAATCGATTGGCCCGGCCAGCCCGCTGTCCCACACCAGAAAGCTCGAATGCGTGATCTCGGCGTTAAGAAGGTCACGCGCGAAACCCAGCAGGGGCACGCCGATAAGCAGCACTAGCTTCTGTTGCTGTCCTTCCGAGAAGCGCCAGATCAGCAGGTATGCCAGTCCGCCGAAGATGAACAGCGGGGTCAGGTAGAACGGCAGGGGCAGGTGCAGGACTAACCCACTGGCGGCATAGTGCCACCATGAGGCATAATAAGCTAGCAGGTCTCCCAGCGCATTAAGAATGGCCATGACCAGCCCGCCCGCAAGCGAGGCCAGTATTACCTCTTTGGGCGGGTGCATGAACAGCACACAGGCGAAGTACACGATCAAGATAAAAGGCACAACATGTATAGCATAGAGTTGTATATCCATGATTTAACCTCCTGGAGGCATTGAGATACCCATGCAATCTATTCTACCGCTTCGAGTCGCGCTTGCACAGATCAATGTGACGGTTGGCGATCTTCAAGGCAATTCGCTGAAAATTAAACATGCCATGCAGCAGGCGGCAGCACAGGGCGCGCATATCGTCTGCATGCCCGAGCTAGCCCTGACCGGCTATCCGCCCGAAGATTTGTTGCTTAACCCTGGTTTTGTCGATGCCAACCTGCGCGCCCTGGATGAACTGATTGTAGCCAGCCGCGATTTCCCCGGCTTGACCTCGGTCATCGGCTTTGTGGACCGCGACCACGATATCTATAACGCTGCCGCCGTGATCTCTGAGGGCAGGCTATACGGAACGTATCATAAGCATTTCCTGCCCAACTATGGCGTCTTTGACGAGAATCGCTACTTCCAGGCCGGTCGCACAGCACCGCTTTTCCTCGTCAATGGCGTGCATGTCGGCGTCAACATCTGCGAGGATGTGTGGTATCCGACCGGCCCGATGACGAGGCAAGCGCTCGCGGGAGCCGAGGTGATTATCAATATCAATGGCTCCCCCTACTACTCCGGGAAGGGTCATTTCCGCAGCCGAGATGCTGGCAACGCGAGCGGCTGATAACAGCGTGATCGTGGTCTATCTCAATATGGTCGGCGGCCAGGATGAACTCGTCTTCGATGGCGGCAGCATGGTCTTCGACGAAGCGGGAACGCTGATCGCACGCGCCAAAGAATTTGAAGAGGATATGCTGGTCGTTGACCTCGATACCGCCTCGGTCTTCCGCACGCGGCTGCATGACCCGCGCCGCCGCCAGGAACGCTTACTATTAGAAAAGGACCAGGTTCCTAAAATAACTATCTACGAAGAACCATCCTTAACTCCCCCTATGGCGAAGAAGAAGATTTTGCTTGGCGCCCCGCAGCGCATCGAGCCCAAGATGGAGCGCTTGCAGGAAATCTACTCCGCGCTTGTCCTCTGCACGGGCGACTATGTGCGCAAAAATAATTTCAGGCAGGTTATCATCGGGCTTTCCGGTGGCATCGATTCCTCGCTGACCGCCGCGATTGCCGTTGATGCGCTGGGGGCAGAGAACGTGCTGGGCGTCTCGATGCCCTCCGGCTATTCCTCCGAGGGCAGCCGCAGCGATGCGAAGGAGCTGGCCGACAACCTGGGCATCACCATGCTGACCATCCCCATCGAGGAGACGTTCCGCGCCTCGCTCAAGATGCTCTCGCCCGCCTTCGGCGAGGGCGATCCCGGCCTGGCGGCGGAGAACCTGCAGGCCCGCATTCGCGGCAACATCCTGATGGCTCTCTCCAACAAATTCGGTTCCCTGGTGCTCACGACCGGCAATAAATCAGAGCTGGCCACCGGCTACAGCACGCTCTATGGCGACATGGCGGGCGGTTTCGCCGTACTCAAAGATGTCTTGAAGACCCTGGTGTACGAACTCGCTGCCTATCGTAATACCCTCGGTGATAAGCCGGTGATCCCACAGTCGGTCATCGAAAAGCCGCCCTCCGCCGAACTGCGTCCCGGTCAGAAGGATACCGATAGCCTGCCGCCGTATGACATCCTCGACCCCATCCTGCAAGCCTATGCCGAGGATGATCGTTCCCTCGCCGAAATAGTGGCGATGGGCTTCGAGCGCCAGACGGTTGAGCGCGTCATGCGCCTGGTAAATCTAAGCGAGTACAAGCGCCGCCAGGCTCCTCCGGGCGTAAAAATCACCACACGCGCCTTCGGCAGGGACCGCAGGCTGCCAATTACGAACCGCTATCGAGGTGAGGAGTGAAAGCGCATCCTGTGGCTGCATCGCCTGTGACAACGACCCTGGCAGGGCTGCAATGGCTCTTCTTCATGTTCGCCAACATCGTCGTCATCCCCATCTCGATTGGGCAGGCTTTCCACCTTTCACCCGCCGCCACGACCGCTTCCCTGGAACGCGCCTTCATCCTGACGGGTATCGCATGTATCCTCCAGGCCCTGGTAGGCCATCGCTACCCATTCATGGAAGGCTCGTCAGGATTGTGGTGGGGCGTGATCCTCAGTCTTGCCGTGAGTGCAGCAGGGCTTGGTCAATCGCTGACCGAACTGGGGGGGAGTATCGCAATCGGCATCATCATCTCAGGCGTACTGATAAGTATAATTGGGGCGGTTGGCCTCGGCTGGCGTATGCGCCGCATCTTCACACCCATCGTAACGGCTACCTTCTACTTCCTGCTCGCGGCGCAGCTAGTCGGCATCTTCTTCAAGGGCATGCTCGGCTTGAGCACAAGCGCGTTGATACAGCCCGGCATCGCGCTGCTCTCCTTCGCCATCGCGCTGCTTGTCTTCGCACTTACGCTCTGGGGGCCGGGGCGGCTTAGCAACTTCGCACTGCTCATCGGCATCATAACCGGTTGGATCGCTTTTCGCCTGCTGTTCCCCGCCAGTTCCGCGTCGCTGACCCCGGCCGGCGGCGCCCTGTTCATGCTCTTCCCGTGGGGCAATCCCTTCATCAACTTTGGCGTAATCGCAGCGGTTATCGTGACGGGCTTGATTAACCTGAGCAATACCTATGCGACCCTCGCCGCCACCGGGCCGCTATATGGGAAACCTGCCGAGCCACCACAATATGGTCGTTCGATGATCGTCTCTGGCTTCATCACAATCATCGCCGGGCTGCTCGGCATCGTGCCATACGCGCCCTACACCTCGTCCATCGGCCTGTTACAATCTACGCGCATTCTCGACCGCAAACCCTTTATTCTTGGAGCCGCGCTCTTCATCCTGCTCGGTGCCATCCCCATCCTCGGTCAGTTGTTCGCCTCGCTGCCGCTCAGTGTCGGTGATGCTGTGCTGCTTGTGGCCTACTTCCAGCTCTTCGGCTCGGCCCTGACCAATATCCAGGGCCTGACCTTCTCTTACAAGACCATTTACCGCCTTGCCATCCCTGTCCTGCTCGGCCTGGCCCTCATGACGATCCCTTCTATCGCGTTCAGCAGCGTCCCGGCCCTCGTGCGCCCGCTGTTGCAGAACGGACTGGTGATGGGGATTTTGCTGGCAATTATTCTGGAGCATAGCATTCGGTGGGATGAGTAACCTGGCCCCGTTACCATAATCTTATGAGTATGAGCTGCCAGGAGGCAATAGCTTCCTATCGCCGGAGCAGCAACCTCAGCCCCATCAATCCCGCCAGCCCCAAAAAGATCCACCCCGGGATCACCTGGTGCGCGTTAGTCAGCAGGATACCGCCGCCAAGGGAGGCCATGAAGGTCACGACGGAGGCCAGCGCGCCGGGGCCCTCGCCCCTGCTGGTGGCTTGATTCCCGTTGCGACCGCGACGCGAACGAGCTGCATGCACGCTGGAGTCGGTCTTGACTTCGATCTGGCCTGTTTCGAGCCTGGTTATGACTCGTTCGAGATCGGCGGGCAGCTTCAGTAGAATTCGTCCCGCTTCAAGCAACTGGTTCAGGACGCTCTGGATGGTCTGGCGTGCGCCCTCGGAATCCAGGCCCAGGAACCTGCGCGCGTAGGGAGTGGCGACATCCACGAAGTTGAAGTCAGGCGCGAGACCTGTTGAGACGCCTACCAGCGTGCCGATGGCGCGGCCTATGAAGGCGAACTGCGCGGGAATCTGGAATGGCTGTCCATAGAGCAGCCTCCCCGCGTCCTGGGTTACATCCGGGATGTCGAGGTTGCGTGCCTCGCCCAGAGTCATGCCGAAGTACTGCTCCAACATCATTCCCATGCCGCGCTCGATAGCCGCCATATTGGCACCCTCGCCGATGAAGCCGAGACGTGATAATGCGTCGACCAGCGCGTGAGAATCGCGCATCAGGAAGCCCAGGAAGAGGTCCTTCAGCGCCTTCTTCATGCTTTTGGTGAGCGTTCCGACCATGCCGAAATCGACAAACTCGATAATCGGCCCCTCGCCCGGTGCGCCTTTTTTCACAAAGATGTTGCCGGGGTGCGGATCGGCGTGAAAGAAGCCGGCATCGAAAAACTGGTAGAAATAGGTCTGCACGGTTCGTTTAGCGACCTCTAACCGGCTGATGCCTTCCGCATCCAGGCGTTCGTAATCATTGATCTTGATGCCCTCGATCCATTCCAGCACCAGCACACGGCGCGTCGTAAACTCATCGTAGACGCCGGGGATATAGATGGTCGGGTCGTCCTTGAACATCTCTTTGAAGCGTTTAGCATTGGCCGCTTCGCTCACATAATCGATTTCTTCGTAGACGGTGCGCTTGAATTCACGATAGACGGCCCGTAGATCGATGAACTTGCTTGTATCCACAAAGCGATTGATCACCCAGATCACGAAGCGGATGGTACTCAGATCGCTGTTCACAAGCTGATCGATGTTCGGGCGCTGCACCTTCACCGCCACCGTTTCCCCCGTTTTGGCAAGCACAGCTTTATGTACCTGGCCCAGTGATGCGGCCGCCGTCGCCTTGCGTTCCAGCACGCTGAATACTTCCTCAACCGGCTTGCCCAGTTCCGTTTCGATCACCGAAACGACATGGCTGAATGACGCGGCCGGCACCTCGTCTTGCAAGGAGCCGATGACGGCCAGCGCCTCTTCCGGCAGCAGGTCGGCGCGTGAGCTGAGGAACTGCCCCAGCTTAATCATCAGCACGCCGAGCTTTATGGCTGTCTGTCGGAAAGCTTCCAGTACATGAATCAGTACAGCGATGTTGGGCTGCACCTCGTAGTTGCCTCGCTCGTGAGCGCGAATGACGCGCCGGCGCTCACGGTAGATTACCCATATCGTCCAGATGAGCAAACGAAATACACACCATGCTCGCCACCAGGTCTGCCACCAGTGAAGCCTGGGGTATCGTTTATTTGTTCTGATCTCCAGCATAAACCGTATTGCTCCATAACGGCGTGGTCGTGCAGGGATGCATCTTCTGCAAAGTCCACTTTGCCGTCAAATCTATCTTCTTGAACCTTTTATAGCCGCAGCGTTGAGGTGCGGCGGTAAATCGCTGTTGTCTGGCCTGTCGGGGAACAACTCCATCAACTCCCGCCTGGGTGCTGTTGTGTTGTGTTCCCGTAATAGCTTATCATCTTCTACGTTCCACCAGCCAGACGGGTTGCCTTATGTCGATTTCTCTGCCTGTATCGTGGTCATAGTATGGGGTGTACTTAGACTCGCGGGATGGCTTTGATAGGGCACTGGGATAGATTGGCGTATTTCTATTGGTATGAAACAAACCACTGCTTGCATGCGTCATTTATTCTAGAGATAAGGAAACATTAGGGGAAGTTTACACGGCTGCTAGGTCGGCCGCCGCGCGCGGATCACCTTTACCCTACGCAAATTTTCTATGCTAATCCAGCCTGTATAGGGTAGTGCGCTCGCCCTGAAAAATGTAGCATGGGATATAATAAATCAGAATTGATATGTACCAATGATGGAGGTGTGCTTTGTCCGGCGCTAACATAGATGCTTCTCCGGCAGAAACAGCACGCAAAGACGATCTTATGCGTCCGGCCGCCCCCACGATAAATCGGGGACCGACGGAGCCCCCTTCGTTCAGGCAGACTGCAAGAAGCCAGGAAATCACCTCGTGGAAGAGTGGGAAGATATCTCAACTCTCCTCAAAAGAGAAGAAACGTTATTTTAAACGCAGATCCGCCGTTCGAGCTTATTTGACGACAGAAGGCTCGCTCGAAGAAATTTCACTGCATTATCACCTCTCGTCAGAGGTCATTGAGAAGCTGGCGAGGCACTGCCTCATGCTGCACGAAGATGGCACCCCCTGGGGTTTCCGCGCCCTCCTGCCCGGCGTGGAGGTCATCGATCATACACCACTGCCCAGTGTGCCAACGACGCCATTTGAAGAAATATCCGCGAGCGAAAATGAAATTCCCACAGAAACATTAAGCCGCGATGAGACAAAAACATCAGGCAATCATACCGAGACCATTCCAACTGAACTGGCACCGAGCTCTGCTGAGATGAATATAGATGATACCGCCGAGCGCGAATCAGTTCACCTGAGCCATCGCGTCGACGAATTCACCCAGCAGAACGCACCGCCTGAGCAGTCTAAGCGGCCTGAGTGGTCTGAGCAGCCTGAGCAGCCGCTTGAAGATGACACTTTACAGGTTTCGGATATCTACGAAGTGCCCGCTATCGTCGAAGATCAGGTGTTGCCTGCCCAGGGCGCAGCGCTTCCCGAAGCAGACGAAACCCCCCTCTCGAATGAGAGCGAAGCGCTCCATCGAGATTCAAGTGACGAAAGAAATGTAGTGGCACCCCTCGCGGGTGCCATGACCGACAAGCCCTTTGGGGGTGTCATCGCAAGAGCTATAGCCGATGTTGCGCCGGTTTGGGAAGAGGGAGCGATTTATCACGACCTTGCTGATGCAGGCACAGAGGTCGAAGTGGAAGGGCTGGTTGTCAGGAAGGTAGTGGATGCGCCGTCCGGTGAGATGTTGGAGAGAGTAATAGTAAATGCTCCTGCGAGGATGGCGCGGGATGCGGCAACCCGCAGCCTGATCGTGCGCGAAGAGATGCTGCCTGTCAGGATTGCACGCGTCAACAAGCGTCCCATGGCCAGCACGAGCAGGCAGATGTTGCTGGCCCGCCGCATAATACGCAGGGGCTGGGTACGCAAGCAGATGCATGCGAAGCGCAAACGGACGCACATCTTCCTGGGCGGGGCTGTGCTAGCCGTCATGCTGTTCTCGTTGCTTTTGCCTGTAGCGGCAGGTCTTGCCGCATACAACACCTATAGCTCCATTCGAGGCGTTACTCTGGATGGCGTGGGCCACCTCATGGCGGTGAAGGCGCTGCTGCCGGTCTCGAAAAGCGACCCGACCGCCGCGCTGAACGCTCCGAAATTGCAGCAGGCGCGCGTGCAGATCGCGCAGGCGCAGAGCGATTTCTTGCAATTGCAGCAAATGGTCGACCAGCCCGACATCCAGGCGACCCTCCAGCAGTATGCGCCGCAATTTGTTGGCAAGCTTGGCATGGCGCAACGTCTTGTGCAGGTGGGCATCGATGTGACTCAGATGGGCAACGAACTCATCGGCGTCGCGCTGCTGGGTGCCAACATCCTGCACGGCTCACCGCTCGCGTCCGGCTCGACGAAGCCGCTGATTACCGTCGCTGATGTTTCGAATATCGATGCTGCCATGGCGCATACACTCTACTACATCAACGACATTCGCGCGCAGATGAGCCAGGTGTCGCTGAACGATCTGCCCATCAGCGCCTCACAGAAGAACGAACTCACCTCAGTATTATCGCTGCTCCCGAAAGTACAGAGCTATGTGCAACAGGGCCAGGGATTGGTCGACCTCATTTCATGGCTGCTGGGCGTCGGACAGACGCGCCGCTTCCTCGTGCAGACGATGGACAGCGCAGAGCTGCGCCCCGGCGGCGGCTTCACCGGTCAATACGGCATCCTCCAGATTCAAAATGGGCGTATGGCTCCCTTTAGCTTACAAGATGTCACCGAGCTGGACTACAACAGTAACGGCGCCGAGCTGGGGCGACAGGCACCGCCGCAATACAGAAACTGGATGAACTTCGGCAACTGGGGATTGCGCGACTCCAACCTGTCAGGCGATTTTCCGACGACCGCGCAGTTGGCTATGCAGGTCTACCAGGACGAAGGCGGTGGCCCGGTTGACGGCGATATTTCGTTCACGCCCGTGGTGATCTCGCATATTTTGAGCGTTATCGGGCCGATTAAAGTGCCCGAATACAATGAGACCATCACCGCGCAGAACCTCGAAGACCGGCTGCACTACTACCAGCAGGACCCTGTAGCTATCGCCTTGCAACAGCAAAAGACAGGCACACATAATGCCGCCACGCGTAAAGCCTTCACCACGCTGCTCGGCAAACTGCTGCTCGACAAAGTGCGCCATCTGCCGATTCCAACGTTGCTGAAGATCGCTCAAAATGCCACAAAAGATATCCAATCACGGGACCTGGAGATCTACTTCACCAATCCCCAGGCTGAGGCCTGGCTGGCAGCACACGGCTATAGCGGCGGGATGAGTACCTTTAGCAAGCAGGATGGCTTCATGGTAGTGCAGGCCAATATCAGCATCAGTAAGGCCAGCCAGTATGTCCATACAACCTACCAGGACAACATCTCGCTGGATGCTCAGGGCGGCGCCACGCATACCCTCACCATTACGCTCGACTACCAGCAAAAAGGTCCTGTCTACGGCCAGAATACCTACGCCGATTATATCCGCGTGTATGCCCCCGCTAATGCTGTATTCCAGGGGGGTGATGGCTTCGACACCGGCAAGCCTCTCTGCAATGGGCCGCCGGCCCCGGGGAGTGGTGGAAAAGGAGGAAAGCCGCCGGCCTCACCACCGTCGTGGCACCCTGGCTTGCCCTCCTGCACGCAGTTCGCGTCATACTTCCCCGGCAACGAACGCTACTGCCCGGACGGAAACTACAGTCTGAGTGGGCCGAACAGCTTCGTACCCGGCAAAGGCTTCATGCCCTGGCCAGTCGATTCCCTCGGTCCACCCACCGAGATGACCAGCGACCTGCCCGATCGCGCCATGTGGGGCGGACTGACGGTCACACCCAAGAACTGCACCTCGACCATCACGCTCTCATGGTACGTGCCGAACGTGGTGAAACACGTCGCCGGTCAGCCCATCTACTCCGTTTTTGTGGAGAAGCAGGGCGGCTACGTGCCAACGGTGCAGATCAGCATCGACACCAGCCAGCTCAAGGGCGTCAAACCCTATAATTTCCAGGGCAACCTGGCGGCCGACCGCGTATTCGCTTTACAAGCCGTAAAGTCTAAACATTCGTAGTGGCGGCAGAGTGGGCCTTTATGGCCGTTCGCCGTGGCAAAGGTTCATTTCGCCATCCTCATTGTAAGGTATGCTTGCCGCGACCGAGTACGGCTCTTGCGCCAGGCGTCATCAGAAGGGCGAGGACTATTATGAGTACCACCAGTATTACCCGGTGATAGATGAAATTTGCCTCGGTGCCGTTGCCACGAATCGTTGCAATGATCCCAAGAATGACGCCCGCCGCCGCGAAGGTATGAGCAGCGACGGCTATCCTCCATGCCCATGTCTTACGAGTAAACAAGGCGTAAGCACTCACCGATAGAAAGAGCCAGCAGAGGCCTTCAACAATCGCGGCAACAATGTTACGGGGTTCCGAGAATCCCAATGGAATCGGTATACCTACGTGTATCAGAGCCGCAATTAGGAAGGTAATGACTTCTGCAACGTTCAGAATGCTAATCAGTATGACGACGGTGGTCCAGCGATGAATAGTGGTTTCAACCATGGTAACTACTCCTACGATCTCCCGACTTGAGATTGGTCAATACCTCTCTGGCACGAGTATAGTTCTCGGAGGTAACAGGAGCATGAACATTCCTGCCAAATTTTGTCATCGATTTGTCATCTGGATATGCCATAATGGAACGAGAAGGCCGAAAGATAGTTTGTACCCTTCTAGCTATGCTTGCTTGGTATGTACATTATGAGGAAGCTTATCCGTGCGCATTCTTATGATAGAAGATAACCATCGTCTTAATAGCTCGCTGGCCGCGAGCCTCGCCCACGAAGGCTATAGCGTCGATAGCGCCTACGATGGGCAGGAGGGACAGGACCTCGCCGAGATGACCGCTTATGACCTGATTATCCTGGATATCCTGTTGCCCGGGAAAGATGGGCTGGAGGTCTGCCGTGACCTGCGCAGGCGTCGCATTCATACTCCGATTTTGCTGCTGACCGCGCGAGAAAGCATCGATGACCGCGTCCGGGGCCTGGATTATGGCGCCGATGATTACCTGGTGAAGCCGTTTGCCATACGCGAATTGTTGGCGCGCCTGCGCGCCCTGTTACGTCGCCAACAGCCCTATAAAACTGGACGACTGACGCTGTTGAAAAGGGCGGTGGAACAAAAATAACAGAGAGTTAAGAGAGAGAATCTACCTGTATCTAGAAAGGAACATGATAGCTTGAGATCTCTCATCGAGCCATTGGTCAGCAACGGCTATACCTTGGAGATGACACCGGAGAGGCTGGGCTGGCTTGAGCCGACCGGCGCAGACCTTCCACTGGAGCAGTTGAGGGAAAAGTTTAGACAGAACGGCTACCTCTGGCTGAAGGGGTTCTTTGATCGAGATGTCATTCTGGACTTCCATCGTTACTTCTTCGAGACCATCTTTTCTGGTGCGAAAACATTCATGGAGATCGTCGGTTCGCAAGAGTACGAGGATTTTTGCAGCATGCCACGCCTCTGGAACTTCTACCAGGAGTTTCTGGAGGGACAGCCCTACTTGCATAAGCGCAAGATCATTCGCTTCACTCAACCTGGGGAGGACCACTGCACAGGTGGGCACTACGACCTGATCTATCTGCGCGCGGGGACCGACATGTTCTGTACCAGTTGGATACCGCTTGGTGATACTCCCGTCGAGATGGGAGGCTTGATCTACCTGGAGCATTCAGATACAGTAGGACGCCAGATGGAGGCCGAGTTTCGCGTGAAGAACGCTGATCTCCCTCCCGAAGAACGTATCAGTGCCTTTAACCGCAATATGCGCGAGAACGGCTGGATCAGCACCAACCTTGTAGATATGGCCGATCGCTTCAAGAGCCGCTGGTTGATGGCTGACTATGAGGCCGGGGACATGGTGATCCATAGTCCCTATATGATCCATGCCGCCACTCTGAACCGCGACCCTTTGAACAGGGGAAGGCTCTCCACCGACATTCGCTACCAGCGTGCTAATGACGCGATCGACCCGCGCTGGGCTAAAAACTGGACTTTCGATGACAATTTATAATCAGAGGAGAGGATACCTTTGCTTCCATTGATCTATACCAACGCGGGAGCAGCCGTGATATTCCTGACTGCATGCCTGATCTGGAATGTTCCAGAAATGATAGGGGCAATCAAGCAAACGGCGAAGGTATCCAGAAAAGAAGCTTCAGTCCGGGATCGTGGTTCCATGGGCATCCTGATCGGACTCCAGTGGGCCGGCCTCGCGTTGAATTTCTTGCTCGGCTGGTTGTTTCTTACAGCAGCGATACCCTGGTATCGAACAACGCTCTTTCTTCTCGGTGTAACCTTGATCCTCCTTGGTGTCGCCTTGCGCTGGTACGCTATCTGGACGCTGGGAAACTACTTTACCCGCGATGTCGCGGTGTCCACCGACCAGGCGGTGGTGCAAAATGGCCCATACCGCTATATTCGCCATCCTGCCTACAGCGGTACGTTCTTGACCATGGTGGGCGTAGGTCTTGCGATGACGAACTGGGCCAGCCTGGTCGCCTTGCTAACGTGCGTACTCCTTGGCCATATGTACCGGGTACGCGTTGAGGAGAAGGCGCTCATCCACGCCATCGGCCGACCGTACGTTGAGTATATGCATCGCACCAGGCGCTTCATTCCCCTGGTGTTCTAGCGGCGCGGCCGTGCCGGGGAGCCATTTCCGCGTCAGACGATGACTCGTATAGAGAGCAGGTAGAAAACGATGGTGATCCTCTTAATTATTATCCTCTTCATTCCTCTCCTGTGGGTGACAGGCTTTCTTGTTGTCACGGATTTTTCTGTACCGCTGAAGGAAGCGAGGCAGTTTCACCATGTACTCGTTATTTTCCCTCATGCAGACGATGAGGCCATCACGTGCGGGGGCTCACTGCATCATTTCTCGGCAACAGGAAGTATCGTGACGTTGGTGCTTCTGACCAGGGGAGAAAGAGGAATCTCGAACGCAGCACGCAGCGGAAGCCTCAAGGATATTCGAACAAGAGAAGCCCGGACAGTGGCTGTAATCCTCGGTATCTCCAGGCTCATCCAGGAAGACTTTGGTGATGGAGAATTGCGCGATAAAAAGCAGGATCTGAGAATGTTCATTGAAACTCTCATCGAACAGGAAAAACCTGATCTTCTTATCACCTACGATCTTGCCGGGCTCTACGGGCACGCAGATCATATCACCTGTTCTGAGGTCATCACCGAGCTGAAAAAAACCAGATTTCAAGAGGTCCCTTTATGGTATGTGACGTTCTCCAAAAGAGTGCTGGCAAGAGTCAAGCCACCTGAAGATCTGGCCGCTGACTCACTTGTTCAAGGGAAACGGGCCTTCCCCTCGCATAAATTATTCATTGGAGCCAGCGTGTTTCCAAAGATCAAATCCTGGTATACGTATAAAAGCCAACGAGCCTCTATGAAGGAAGGCGTCAGGAAGCTTCTTCCCATCTGGTTTTTCCTTACCATGATGCTTTTTGAATACTTTGCCGAGGTGCGTTAGTTCAGAACAGAAGGATAGCATGCAGAACACAGAAAAAGCTTCACGGAAAACCTTGCGAAGCGTTGCCCTTGGCGTTGGTGCTGCCAGCTTCCTTGCGGTACCGATAGCATTAGAAGTTCGGTTGAAGCAGGCAACACAACCCCTCACAGATGCATGGCAGTATCTGCCTATCGAACCTCGTCGTTCCACACTGCTCGGAATTAGCTTTCGCTCACCGCAAGTGGCAGCGCTTGGGTTAGACGCGCGAACTACCCTGCAAGCCTTGCTCACCTATCCGTTTCAACTCATTCGGTTAGGGGCCTACTGGAATCGCCTGGAACCAGAGCCGGGACAATTTTATTTTGATGAGCTTGATTGGCAGGTCGATGCCGCCGAACGAGCAGGAAAGCGCATTATTCTGTGTGTTGGCCCTCTGAAAACCTTTGGCTACCCAGAGTTCTTTGTACCGGCACACCATCTCAGGCGCCCCTTCCCAGAACATACGCTCATCAAGCCGTCCGCTTACCCATCACTCCTGACGTCTGCGACCGGATTCATCACTCGTCTTGTGGAGCGCTATAAACACCGGGAAGGGATTGTCGCCTGGCAATTGGAACACGAAGCTGTGGATCCGCTTGGGATAGAACACACCTGGCGGTTGGATGCTTCCTTCGTCGAAAAAGAAGCGGAAGCAGTCAGAAAAGCCGATCCTACCAGGCCGGTTATGATGAACGGCTTTTTGCCGACCTCATTGCCTGTGCGTCTCTCCCAATGGTGGCGGACGCGCGATCAGGGTGACTCACTCGTAGTAGCCGGGCGTATGGCAGATATTGTCGGGATTGACTACTACCCGCGTCACGCGCTGATGAGCGTTGGGACAAGAACCCTGTACCTAGATGGAAGTAGGAGTCCCTGGCAGCAACAGAGACGGAGGCAATTGTTCGCATGGACCCATGCGCATGGGCAAAAGCTGATGATCGCTGAAGGACAGGCAGAACCATGGGAGACGGTAACGACCCCACCAAATCCCTTCGCGCAGGGCATGTATAGTTGTCTACCAGAACACGTGATAACCAACTATAACACCTGCATGCGCTGGTCTCGAGAAGAAGCCCCACTCTATGCGTACCTCTTTTGGGGAGCAGAGTATTGGATGCTGCGCAAGCAATGCGCTGACTCAAGCTATCTCCAGGCGTTCGCTCGCATCCTTGAACATGCTTGACACGGCGCCAGGTATCATGACTCAGCTCCAACCTACCCTGTTCTTACGATCCTGAACAACTGGCGCAGACCTGGGCGCTGGCCATACATTAGCACGCCGAAGCGGTAGATGCGCCCGGCGATGAACGTGCAGGCGAAGATGGCGGCAATCATAAGCACAATCGTGAGCGGGATTTCCCACCATGCTACGGTGCCGACGCCAACGCGCACGAGCATCGCCATAGGCGTCCAGAAAGGTATGTACGATAGCACGCGCATCCATGCCGAGTCGGGGGCGTAGATGCCAAAGAAGTTTACGAGGTATCCGGCCACGAGCAGTATGGTGATGGGCTGTACCGCATTTTGTACCTCGTCCTGCCGTTTCACCAGCGCCCCCATCGCAGCAAACAGCGTGGCGTACAGCGAAAAGCCCAGGATGAAGTAGACCAGCACCAGGCCCAGCGTCGTAATGGAAGCGCCGGTAATACTGATGTTTAGCCCTGCGGCGCTGCTGCCTAACAACTGGGTTCCGAGCGGAATTTGCAGCAGCAGCGCAGCGATTCCCACGATGACAAGCAAAGCCATCTGTGTCAGCCCTGCCGCACCGACACCGATGACTTTTCCCACCATCAACTGGAACGGTGTGGCCGCGTTTACCAGAATCTCCATGATGCGGCTGCCTTTCTCTTCCGCGACGCCTGTCGCCACGAAAGAGCCGTACATGGTCACGGCTATGTATATCAGGATAAAGCCAACGTAGGCGAGGATATATCCTGTAATGATGTCGCTTGTCGAACGGGTGCTTTGCGCCTGGCCCAGGTTCACATCCGAGAACTGCGGCGGCGCGAACAGGCTGCCTGTCTGGGCGGGGGTGAGGCCCAGGCGGGAAGACTTATCGAGTACAGCGAGCTGGCTCGCAAGCGACTGCACCTGCGTGACGTTCGAATCGCTCGTTGGATTGGAGGTCGTATAGTAGGTAAAGCTTAGATCCCCGTTCGATGCGCGTCCGATTACCAGCAGGATGTCCAACGAGCCATTTTTCACCTGGTTTTTCAAGCTGTCGCTCGTGCCCTGGCTTGCATTGGATATCGTCTGGATGACAAAATGAGCATTTCCGGACGAATTCTGCCCGGCTGTCGTGCCTGTTGTCCCGCCTGTCCCGTTGAGCGCCGTATTGATGTAGCCGGTCAGCGCTGCGCCGTTCAATCCGGCAATGGTATTAGCGCTGTTCACAACGGCGATCTTCGTTTGTGAGCTGGTGTGCGCGCCGATCAACCGGACGACAGTTGGCACGAACGAGGCGATCACGATCAGAACCAGGAGCACGATCGTGGTGATGATGAAGCTGCGCTGCGTCACGCGCCTCTTATACTCATGTGGGATGATCAGGCCGATATTACGTAAAGTATTTTGTTGAGCCGCTCCACCCGCGCTGACCACTAGCGGGGTGCTTTGCTGTTCCGGGGCGCTCTGTTCTGGCCTGGCTATTGTTCGTTTCAGCATTGTTTTGTCTCTCCCTCTTACGCGGAAAGTATGGATTGGGCGTCCGGCAGCGAAATCTTGCCGACGGCTTCGATGAAGATATCGGTCAGCGACGGCTCGACCAGTTCAAACAGACTGATGATGCCTCCGTGGCGCAGCGCCGCCTCCACGATCAGATTGGGGTTAAGATTGGCCTGAATCTGCATCTCGATGTAGTCTTGCCGGCGTTTCGTGACCTGCACGCCTTCGAGCGTATCCAGCCAGGGCGCTTCCGCATCGTTATCGAGTTTCAGCCGGGCCACGTTTCGCCCGTGCTGGCGTTTGATATCGCGCACGCTGCCCGCGATGACGGTCTGGCCCTTGTTGATGATCAGCACGTCTTCGCACAACTCCTCGACCTGCTCCAACTGGTGCGTCGAGAAGATCATCGTCTTGCCGCGCTCGCGCATCTCAAGGAATGCCTCTTTGAGCACGATGGCGTTAACCGGGTCCAGCCCGCTGAACGGCTCGTCCATAATCAAGATCAGCGGGTCGTGCAAAATGGCAGCCAGAAACTGGATCTTCTGCTGGTTGCCCTTGGAGAGCTCTTCCACCTTCCTTTTGCGATACTCCGTGATCTGGAAGCGCTCGAGCCACTCGTCCAGGTTGTGCTGGGCTGCTGACTTCGATAATCCTTGTAGGCGCGCCAGGAAGATCAATTGATCTTCGACGCTCACCTTCGGGTATAGCCCACGCTCTTCCGGCAGGTAGCCCCAGTAGTGGCGCGGCACCTCGTGCACCTCGGTGCCATTCCAGGTAATGCGCCCACTATCGGGTCGAATGATATCGAGGATCATGCGCATCGTGGTAGTTTTGCCGGCGCCGTTCGCACCGAGAAATCCGAAGATCGAGCCTTCTCTGACTTCCATCGAAAGGTCTGTGATGACCTGTAACTGGCCAAACGACTTGTTGATATGCTCAACAACCAATCCCATGATACTAACTCCGATCTATACTCCTGAGGATATAGCTCCATAGAAAGAAACGGAAGAACTTTCAAGCTATCCAATCGCCTGCTCGCCGGTATGGGAGAGACAGCTCAGCCTGTCCGATTCTATCACTTTTTTTGCGCCGTGGGGTCTTTTCGAAGGAGGCTCATGCCACTTGACAAATCGCATCCTTCTTGTGTACGCTATGATTCCCAGGGTATATTTTGTGTAGCGTCACCCACCCCTTGCATGGCAAAAAAGCAAAGGCGCTTTGATATCGCCTCCAGAGACGCAGGAAGCAGGGCTTTTCCTCTAAGGAGCTTGCATGAGGTCTCGGGCCAACGTAGACGACGATGACCACTTACGCAGATGTTTCTTCGTGTGTTCTGGTAGTGCCGTGTTATTTCCTCGAAACTCGCTTTACTTCTGTTGTCCTTTCTCTTTCCTCTCCGCTACTGCTTATCGCGTTTCTATGACAATCCTATTACTGGTAAAGGAGCCACGGCATGTCAACGCCTTCGCCGCGTTTTACTCTTGGCATCGAAGAAGAATTTCAACTGGTGGATCGTCAAACGGGTGAATTGTCCCAGCATGTACTCACGCTTCTGGAAAAGGGCGCGGCCCAATTCGGCGAGAAGATCAAGCCGGAGATGCTGCAATCGACAATCGAGCTTATCACAGATGTCTGCCCAAACATCACCGCCGCGCGCCTCGAACTGCTGCACCTGCACACCGCTCTACTGCGCCTGGTCGAGCAGGAGGGGCTGACGCTCATCAGCGCTGGTACGCATCCTGCCGGCTCCTGGCTCGAGCAGCAATCGACCCCGAACCCGCGCTACCTGGAGATCGAAGAAGAGCTGCAAGATGTCGTGCGATCGCTGCTGATTTTCGGGCTGCACATCCACGTTGGCGTGGATAGCTTCGAGCTGGCCATCACAATCATGAACCAGTTGCGCACCTGGATACCGCATCTGCTGGCGCTCTCCTCCAACTCTCCCTTCTGGCACGGGCGCTATACCGGCCTGAAAGCCTACCGCCCGGTCATCTGGCGCCCCTTTCCACGCAGCGGCATCTCCGAGCCGGTCGCCTCGTGGAGGGAGTTTGAAGCTTACGTGCACTCCCTGGCCCAGGCCGGCCTGATCGACAACGCCAAGAGCATCTGGTGGGATATTCGCCCGCATCCCTTCTTCAAAACGGTGGAGTTCCGGGTCTTCGACATGCCCGCCACCCTCGACGACACCATCGCCATCGCCGCGCTCTGCCAGGCCCTCGTCGCCAGGCTTACCTGGCTGCACGCGCGGGGCATGGCCACCCATATCTTGCCGCGTCACTTCATCGACGAGAACAAGTGGCGAGCTATGCGTTACGGCCTGGATGCCGATATCTTCGACTTCGTGCATGGCCGCAAGCTGCGTATGCGTGACGACATCAGCGACCTGCTCGACTTCGTCGATGACGTGCTGGACGACCTGGGCAGCCGCCGCGAGATCGACTACCTGCGCGCCCTCCTTGCGGACCCGCGCGGCACCGGCGCCGACCGCCAGATCGCCGTCTTCGAGCAGACCGGCAGCATCCAGGCTGTCACCCGCTTCCTGATGGAGCAAACTTTGCAAGGATTCGCCCTGGAGCAGGCGGAGCGCTCTCTCGCGTAGTAGGAGAGGAGGCGGGTCAGTATACCCACAAGTCCCATTGCATTGTCCGCCCGTGAAACAGGATGATATAATCGTTCCTGAGCACACCCTTCAAAATCTGTCGGGCCAGGACAAGAGGCGATAAGGAATCATGGGCAAAAAGATGGCGATACTGCTGGTGACACTTGTCGTCGTCACGGCAATTTCGGGCGGTTTCGTCGTTGGCGGCATCCAGGCCTATTCCCGTTTCCAGCAGAGCAGCCTCGCCAGCCAGGAGCAGTGTGGCGGCCAGGCGCCAGTGCATATCTGTGTGCAGGCTCCGCTCGAAATCTTCAGCGCCTATTATCCATTCTACCTGGCGACCCACACGTATCAGTTCTTCGTCAAATATAGCAGCGCCAGCCCGCTTACGCTTCTCATCAACGCTAGCGTGGTCGGCTTCACCCAGCTTGAGACGCATACCGTCAGCGCGACCGGCTTCACGCAGTCGCAGGGCTTTATTCCCGTGCCGCTCGACTCTGCCGTGCGCAAGCAGGTGATGGATACTCATACCTCACTCAGTGTGCGTGTCACCGATACGAGCGGCAACCTGTACTATTCCAACGACAGCCCACTCCTGCTCCACTCGCACAAATTGATGCAGTGGGTTGCCGCCAACCGCCTGAGGATCGCTGCCTGGGTCACGCCCGAAGATCCCGCTGTAAAATTGATGGTTTCAAAAGCCGCCAGCTACCTGGCCAGCGAGCCGATGCCTGCGCCGGGCGCCATGATCGGATACGCTGACCATGCCAGCGCGCGGGCCGTGCGCGACCAGGTTGACGCGCTTTTCGATGCCATGCGCCTCTCTTACCACATGCACTACCTCCAGGAGAGCGTCCCGTATAGTGGCCCTGGCGCTACCAGCGTCTCTCTAGAAAACATCGATTTACCGGCGGAGACGCTGCAGCAGCGCAGCGGCATGTGTATCGAGCTGACGGTGCTGCTGGCCTCGGCTGTCGAACAGATCGGGCTGCACGCCGAAATTGTAATTATTCCCGGTCACGCCTTTCTTGGCGTCGCCACCACGCCCGACCTGGCGCGCAATACGCAGTACGAATACTGGGATGCTGTCGAAGTCAATGCCAACGTCGCGGGCGATTCCGCCAACATCGCCACCGACCAGAATTACACGGGCTATGTGAATGCGCACCAGATTGTGGATACAATTCTAATCAGTGACGCCCGGCAGGCGGGCGTCGACCCGATGGTTTAAGAAAGTGATGAGTAGAAAGGGATTCGACGACGAGCGCTTTTGATTTTCCGAGCTGGTTTAGCTATGGCTGCTACGGTGGGCTGGCCTGCTGTATGGTCGCCATCACGGTCAATATGCTGTACACCTCGTGGCGCAAACGCGGCACGACACGGCAGCTTGCGACCGCTATCATCTGCTGCGTCGTCGCCGCGCTGCTCTTGCTGCCAGCCATCCTCTGGCTCAACGTACGCTTCGGCGCACTGCAGGCCGGCACCAGCTCGCTCGAAATCATGCTCATGCTGTTCTATGTCAGCCTGTGGGGATGTGTGGTGCCTTTCAGCACAACCGCTACCTACTGCCTCTTCACGCAGCCGCGCGACTCAAACACCTCGTTTCGCATCCCGCGTCACCGCTCGAAGCGCACGACCGTCGGCAACGCCGCCAGCATCGCTGCATCCTCCTCCGCCTTGTCCCTGAACCTGCCGACTCGCCAGCCGGGCCAGGTAGCGCCTTTCGTCTTCGGCGTTGATGCCCCCTGGGGCTGGCTCGTGCATCGCAATGGGCGTTTCCAGGGGCAGCGATTGGCCCTCAAACGCACCGTCGTCACAATAGGGCGAGAGGAGGATAACGATATCTGGCTCGATGACGAAACCTCGTCGCGCTACCACGCCGAACTGGCCTGGCAAGACGGTCAACCTTACATAACGGACTGCAACAGCATGAACGGCGTCCTCTTGAATGGCCGGCGCATGCGCGGCACGCTGCTGCTGGCGAACGGGGATTTCGTGGAAATCGGCTCGCACCGTTTCCTCTTCGAGCTTGCGCCTCAGCCCGAATCTTTGAACGACCTGGATGATCCTCTGCTGCCTCACCTGCATCGTCCCTTGATGGCCGCCCCTTCATCCGACAGCGAGCCGCTCCCTGCCCGCCGGCTTGCCGGCTCTCCCGCCTTCCCGACCAGGCCCCTGGCCGACCCGGTGACGCCACCGCCTATATTTGCCTCCCAGCAATCGCAGCAGCCGCAGCAAAGCCTGCAATCCTCTGCGCCTCAACAGCAGTCGCCATTGCAAGGGGCATACCAGCCTCCTTGGCAGCCTGGGATGTGCATCATTCGCTCTGGCGCCCTGGCCGGCGCCAGCTTCCCGCTCGACCGCCCGTATCTGACCGTTGGCCGTGTGGCCGGCTGCGATGTGTGTATTGAAGATGCCTCCCTTTCGATAGAGCAGGCTCAATTCACGCGTTCAAGCGACGGCGATGTTGTCTACGGAACAGGTATCTTCGTGAACGAAACACCACTGCCCGCTCCGCGCCTGCTCCAGCCAGGAGATATGATCCGCCTCGGCTCCGTCCACCTGGAATACGCGCCTGTATCCGAGATAAAATCGACGCCGCTCCCGCCACCCCTCATGCACCTGCCGTCGCGTCCGACCAGCAGTCCCATGCATTTGCGGCTGCCCAGCAAGCCGAAGTAGGCCAGTTTTCACCATTCGATGTGCGCCAGGGCGCGCATGGCAAGGATTGGCCTGCCGTGTCCAGGGTAGAGATAGTAGACTTTCAGGGCCTGCAAGGTTTGCAGTGTCTGCTGAAGCTGGCGGCGGTTGGTGCCCCCCCGCACCAGGATCGTTCCGCCATCCAGCGTGATGAGGGTATCGCCGCAGATCAATTCGTAGCTGAACGGGTTGTAGAGGCACAGGCTTTCGGGCGTATGGCCTGGGCTGGCGATCACACGCCAATCGGGATGACCCGGCAGGCCATGCACGTCTTCGATCCAGGTATCCACCTGCTGTGCCTGGCGCTGGTAATAGGGCGGGAAGTAATCGAGGTGATGCAGCACTCCCGGCAGGCGCACCTGGCTGAACATGTGACCAACGAACACAGAAACCCCGCTGCCTCCCATCGTTTCTGTAAGAACACGCGCGCGGTCCTCGCGCTCGTCATGCCGTGTTTCGTCCTCGCCAGATTGCGTCTCGCCCGCTCCAGCTTGCACGGATTGCGTCGATTGCTCCTGCGCGAGCCATTTCGCCACAATCGATGCGGCCACCGGCGCGTGCGAGACCTGGCGCAGCATTCTAACTCCGGCGGTGTGGTCGGGATGCAGGTGCGTCAATACTACCAGGTCGATATCAGTGGGCTCGCGATGCATGAAATCGCGCAGGTAGGTCAGCAACTGCTGCACATTCAGTTCAGAGCCAGGATCAACGACTACCAGCCCCCCATCATCGATCAGATACGTATTGGCCATCGAGAAGCGGTCGGTAATCGTATGTACATGGCGAGGCCGCTCCGCTACCGGCTGCGGTGGCTGTTTACTTTCGACAGCAGTGTCCATTTGGTCTTCCTCCGACAGTCCGGAACTTCCCGTCACCTTCCCGCCCGGCGATCCTACTTTTCGAGTGATAGATGCATACTATCATATCAAAGAAGCGGCGTACAAGAATATCAAGAAGCAGCGGACAAGCATTGGCCTGGCGACCACGTGCTCGATCAATCGGCACTCTACACGGTCGCCAGGCGCGGCTTCACCGCCCCATGAGAAATCTGTACTCTTTTTGCCCATTTTCATGCTTTTTTAATATGGGACGTACTACACTGGCATAGAGAAATATGCAATGATACATTCTCGAAAAGTTAAGGGGAACAGGGGTGTCATATGATTGAGCGCTGCTCGTACACCATCATCGGCAATGGGATCGCCGGCATCACGGCGGCTGAAACGCTGCGCAACGAAGATGCGTCGGCGCATATCACCGTCGTCGCGGACCATCCCCTGCCTGTTTATATGCGGCCCGCGCTAAAAGATTACCTGGCCGGCAGGGTAAGCGAGCAAGATCTCTACGCGCGCCGCCGGAGTTTTTACGCCGATCACAACATCCATTTCGTCTTTGATCGTGCCGCGGGTATCGAGGTCGATTCTCGCGTCGTCCACCTGCGCAGCGGGCGGCGTTTGAGCTACGAGCGCCTGCTGCTTGCGACGGGCGCCCGCGCACGCCGCCTGAACTGTCCCGGCAGCGAACTGGCCGGGGTAGTTGCGCTGCGCACCCTCACCGATTTCCAGGTAGCGATTCAGCAACTCGCTGCGGCGCGCCGCGTCGTGGTTGCCGGCTCAGGTCCCGTTGCCCTTGAGACCGTCGAGATACTCCATCAGCGTGGCCTCCAGGTGACGCACCTGCTGCGCGGTCGCTGCGCCTGGCCCAATGTTCTGGATATGACGGCCTCGGGCCTGCTGTTGAACCAGGAGCGGCGCGCGGGAGTCGATGTGCGCCTCGAAGAAGAGATCGTGGAGATCGCGGGGAAACAGGGGCACGTAGCAGGCGTGATCACGAACAGCGGTGCGCGTATCCCCTGCGATCTCTTGATAACAGCGCTTGGAGCAGAGCCCGCCATCGATTTCATCTCGACCAGCGGCATCGCTTGCGCGCGCGGAGTAAAGGTCGATCAAGCCATGCACACCAGCGCCCCCGCTATATTCGCGGCGGGCGACGTAGCGGAGGTCATCGACACAATCACGGGCCAGCCGCGTTGCATCGGGCAGTGGTATCCGGCCATTCAACAGGGCAGGACAGCGGCCTATGCCATGCTGGGCCTGCTCGGCACGAATCACCTGTTGCATCCGTTGAAGCACAACAACGCCTATCTACGCTCGATCACGACGGCATATCTTTTCGGCTTCGACATCGCCGCGGTCGGCATCACCAGCCCTGCAGCTCTTGCTACTGCGGCTGCTCCTGCCCTGCCCGGCGCGCTCTCGCCCGATTACCAGGAGGTGTTCGCTGATCGCGGCATGCATCTCTATGGCAAGGCGCTGCTCAAGGACGGCATCGCCATCGGGGTACTCTCTTTCGATGGTCGCCGTGATATGCTGGCCTTCAAACGCGCCATCGATCACGCCGTTTCACTGGCTCCTGTAGCATCATGCCTGTTCGCCAGAGATTTCAAGCTGGCGACATGGCTCGACGCACAAAGAGTCCCAACGCCCATCCTGGCCGTTCGAAAGGCGCGTGCCAGCGGTCCAGACATCATACAAGGACCCATGCCGGGCAGCAGAAGCCAGTTCGCTCTACCGCCGGGAATGACGCGCCTGCGCTCGAATGGCGACCCGTACACCATGCCCATCGTGACAGCAGTCGCCGCTCATGGCGCACCACGACATCAAGGGGACACGGAGGCGGGACGTATCGGCCAGCCGACCGCAGGGAATGGCCTTGGCGGCCAGGCGCTTGAGGGGGAGGTGATCGCTTTCCTCGCCCCTGTGCTCCCGCTGGAAACCGTCAGGGCGTTGTATAAAGCCATGCCTGAAGGTGAGGGCACGCACCCATATCGCCTCTCGTTGGAGAACGAGACGGCGAAAGGGAGGGCCGCCTTGCCGGCGGAGACATCCTCGCTTGCGCCGGAATGGTCGCATACACGCCTCACCCCCGGCGAAACGGTGACGATCGGGCGCGACCCCGCAGCAACGCTCGTGCTCGATCACGGCACCGTTTCGCGCCGGCACGCGGAGATCACCTACGACAACGGCAGTTGCCTGCTGCGCGACCTTGGCAGCAAAAACGGCACATTCGTCAACGGTGAACGACTCGAACCGCACGCCGTGCGCGTCCTGCAAGCTCGCGACAAGGTGCGCATCGGCACGCTGCTCACCTACATGTTCGACGTACGCAGCGCGCCGCCAGGTATAGTGCGACGCGCCGATGCCTATTCACGAGCATGATATACTTTCCCTTGTGAGTCGTGAGCAACATCGGAAAGCGAGATTTCAATCATGCCCAATCGGAACGAGCCAGTCGAGCAAGAGCGCGAACAGCAGCCAGCTTCCTCTTCGCCACAGCCGGCTCTAGCACGTCGTAGCGGCATCCCGGCGACGCGCATCGCCCTGGTTATCGCGCTGGTGCTGCTGGTTATCGCGGGCGTGACAATCGGCGCGTCCCTTATCGTGAAAAATAACAACTCTCCTGTCACGAACTTGCCCACAACTACCGCGGGCAATGCTTCTGGCGGCGCGCTGGCCGCGAACGCCAACGGAACCGCCAGCTTCATCGATCAACCCGGTGGTAGCGGTCATAGCGACGCACTTAAGCTGGCCATCAACGGATTGCAGGCCCCACCCTCCGGTTCCCGCTTCGATGCCTGGCTCGTCAATACCGCCAATAACCAGAGCATCGCGCTCGGCACGCTCTCGGCGCAGGGACAGACCTACACCCTCGACTATAGCGGAGACAATACCAACCTGCTCGGCGAGGGCAACCAGGTCGAGATTACACTGGAACACGGTTCGACCAACTCCCCCTCGGGCACGGTCTTGCTAGCGGGCGCTTTCCCCCCGCACGCCTTCGTCTACATCCGGCACTTGCTGGTCAGCTATTCCGGCACGCCCCACAACACGGGCCTGCTGGTGGGGCTGTACGGCCAGGCACAGGCCTTGAATAGCGTTGCCCAGCAGCTTCCCGGCTTCGCCGCGCAGCACAATGCTCCCGCGATCGAGTGCCTGGCGCAAAGCATGCTCGATATCATCGAGGGCAATAAGGGAACGCACTACAGCCCGCTCTCCACCACTTGCGGCGGCCTGCATATCAGCAATGCGGGCGACGGCTACGGCCTGCTTGGCAACAATGGCTACATCTCGGTTGCTTCATCCCAGATAGCGCTGGCGGCCGACCAGTCCGACGCCAGCGTCAACATCCAGGTACACCGCCGCCACGTCGGCTACGCCCTGGATGACATGCACGGCTGGCTCACCACCCTCGACCAGGATGTGCTCCACCTGCTGAACAACCCCGGCGCGACGTCCGGCATCCCGGCCATCGTCACCCTGGCCGACCATGACCTGCATGGTGTAGACCTGAACCACGACGGCTCCATCGACTACGTTCCAGGCGAGGCAGGCGCGACCATCGCGTATGTTCATGGGCAATACATGGCGGGGCTGGTGCTGGCATCGTAGTAGAGTACAGACCGCGAATCTTTCGACAGTCAAAAAAAATACCCTCTCGCCAGAAAGAAAAAATGTGCCTCCGTCAACCCAGGTGAGAAGCGGCCTGAGGCCTATCTCACTGCTCATTTATCGCTCAAAATGAGCGGTAAATTTCTGGAGATGAGCTGCCGGTCAGAAGCGAGAGCCGCGGAAAGAAGGCATTGCGATACTCCGGAAAACTGCGAAGAGCCCTGATGGTCCCTCGCTCGAGAACAACGAAAGTTTCCTGCTACGCCAGTTTGCGTGCAACGCGGATCATGGCTTCCAGGCTGCGCTCAACGTCGGCATCGGTCGTGGCCCATGACGACACGCTGATGCGCATAGCCGTTTGCCCCTGCCAGACGGTCCCGCCACACCAACAGGTGCCATCCTGCTGAATGCCTGCAATGACACGCCGTGTCCTCTCAGCATCCCCGAACGTCACCAGCACCTGGTTAAGCACGACTTCGTTCAGAATGGTGTACCCCGCGGCGCGTAAACCCCCCGCAAAGCGCACCGCATGGCGGCAGGTACGCTCCACGAGATCGGCGAGGCCTGACCGCCCCAGCGTGTGCAACGCCGCCCACACTTCGATCCCGCGCGCCCGGCGCGAGAGTTCTGGCGTGAAGTTGGACGGGTCGCGTGTTGAGCTTGAGGGCAGGTAGGCAGCGGAAACCGCCATTGCGGCCTGTAGCACATGCGGATAGCGGACAAAGGCCAGGCCACTATCATAGGGCGTGTTCAGGTACTTATGCGCATCCGTCGCCCAGGAATCGGCCCCGGCATAGCCCGCCATCAGATGCGCTTTGGAAGGGGCAACCGCTGCCCACAACCCAAAAGCACCATCGACATGCACCCAGGCGTTGGCTGTTTTCGCTTTAGGGATGATCTCGGGCGCGGGATCGAAAGCCCCGGTATTCACATTCCCGGCCTGCAGGCAGACGATGGTGGGACCGGAGAGATTGGGAAACACATCAGCACGCATACGGCCCTGCCTGTCCACGGGGACGCGCACCACACGGTTGCGACCAAACCCCGCCAGCCCCAGAGACTTGAACAGCGTGGGATGGGCTTCCTCGCCAACGACCACGGAGACTTCTGGCGCGCCAAACATGCCATCGGCTTCTACATCCCACCCAGTTTGCTTCAGGACAGCATGGCGCGCCGCAGCCAGGCAGGTGAAATTCGCCATCGTCGCGCCGCTGACGAACCCCACCCCTGTTTCTTGCGGCAAGTCGAGCACATCGCAGAGCCAGCGCAGCGCAACGTCCTCCAGCCTGGCAGTAAGCGGTGTGGCCTGTGCCAGAGCGGAATTTTGATCCCATGCGCCCGCCAGCCAATTCGCTGCCAGGGTTGCCGGCAATACCCCACCGATCACGAAGCCGAAGAAGCGCGGCCCGGCCATCGCCATTGTCGCCGCCCCGTAGGAATCGAGCAGCGCAAGGGTTTCTTCTGCGGGAGATGGAAGATCGGGCAGCGGAATATCAAGCTCTGCAAGATGGGCAACGACGGTGGGATCAGGGGCAACACCCCGCCCGTTCAGGCCTTCAAGATACCGAATCGCCCGCTCCGCAGCGGCGATGAGCAGTTGACGCATAAGGACCTCCTATCACTGTTCGCTCGGCCTGACCAGGATGCGCCCGCGTGTCTGTCCGCCAAGCATGGCCTTAGTCACGCTCGGGATGTCCTCCAGCGTGACTTCGGAGACAATCGAGTCCACCAGGCTCAGCAGCGTTGTTTCACGGACTACCTCTTCCCACAGCTCCCGGCGCATTTCGAGCGGGGTCGATGGCATATCGACGCCCAGCACTTTTATGCCGCGCAGGATGAGGGGATAGACGGTGGCACGAAACGCTGCCCCTCCGGAAACTCCGATAGCCGCAATCGCCCCGCCTTTTTTCGTCGTGCGCATCAGGTAGGCCAGAGTTGCACCGCCCACTGTGTCGACGCTCCCGGCCCAGCGCTCCGCTTCGAGTGGGCGCGTGCTTTCGACTGAGGTCTCCTCTCGACTCAGGATCTCGCTCGCCCCAAGTCGCCTCAGATAGTCTCGGGCTTCCGGCTTGCCCGTGCTGGCCGCCACCGTGTAGCCTCGCCTCGACAGCAGGCCGACTGCCAGGCTGCCAACCCCTCCCGTTGCGCCTGTGACGAGGACCGGGCCTCTCTCGGGTGCCAGATCATTCTTCTCGAGCTGGCGCAATCCCTTTGCTGTGGTCATCCCTGCTGAAAGCACGAGGGCCTGCTTGAAGCCAAGCCCAGCAGGAAGAGGAAAGATGAAGTCACCTGGCACACGGGCATACTCGCTGTAGCCGCCATGGCGGGAAATCCCTTGCGTACTGCCAAAATCAAAGGCCAGCACGCGATCGCCCGGCTGGAAACGCGCATCGCTCGACTCGACCACCACTCCTGTCAGTTCGAGGCCGGGCACCAGCGGATAGGTGCGTGCCACGTTGCCCTTGGGGATGCAGACGAGGGCATCTTTGTAGTTCAGCGCCGCGTACGCCACCTGGATCAGCACGTCACCCGGCGGTAAATCGCGCTGTTCTATCCACCGGACGCCCATCTGAAACCCCTCAGCGGTTTGATCGACGACAAATGCTCGGAAAGGTGCGGTCATAGCACTTCCCCCTTTCTCTGGTATATTCTGCCACATGTTCTCTCCATTGACAGCCTGCAAGAACAATCATGCTTTCCGTCCACCCACCGGCTGTTGTGTCTCCTGCTTACACGTTGCTGTGCAGCGGCTCATGACTGCCATAGAACCTCGCTCGCTGGCGCTGTCACAGCAGACTGCTGCCTGAATGAAGCCAGTTCCCGTCGAAGCACAGCCAGGATGATGCGTGGCCGGAACAGCGTTGACAGGGGTTTGAGCAGGCGTATGCTGAGCGATCTGTTCCCCTCGGCGCCTGGATAGCGCAAATCTTCCCCCGTTGAGAGCAGCCAGGGGGTTTTGATGTCCCTGGCGATCGCTCGCTGGAAGCGCTGCGTGAAACCAGCCACGCTGTTGCTCCCGGCGAACTTCTCCTCGCGCAGGCACTCATCGAGGGTCTGCGCTTCGATGGCTGCGACTGACATGCCCTGGCCATAGACCGGATTGAAGCTGCACACGGCATCACCCATGATGATGAAGCCCTCCGGGAGGCGCTTCATGCGCTCGTAATGTCGCCAGCGATCCGCGGAATACTTGTACATCGCGATAGGTGTGACCGGTTCCGCGTCCTTAATGGCTTCGTAGAGGTCCGGCTGAGCCAGGCTGCGAGCAAATTCCAGGAAACCGGCCTCGTCGTCCGGGGGATAATCGCGCAGCGAGCCTTGCAGCGTGACCATCCAGTAGCCATCCTGGATGGGGAAGACGATTCCCCCGCGTTTGTCACCGGGTGGTCTTCCATAGATGAGCAGCGCCTTCCAACCAGCGGGAAGTTGGGCGGGACAGCGATAGATGCGCGTGGCATATCCAACATCGATTTTGACGCTGGTTTCCTGCACATTTCCATACCCTAACGAGTCGAGCCATTGTGGCGCACGCGAACCGCGTCCACCGGCCTCCACGACGAGGTCAGGAAAGTACTTCCCCATGACGACTGCTCCACGCGCTAACAACACATGCACGTGTCTTCCTTGCGGTACCCCTTTGCGCGGCTCGGCATCTCTGATCAATAGATCGCGTTCGATGATTGTGACCTGTTCAAAATGGTCCGAGAGGGCACGGGCAGCCAACAATCCGGCCATACTTGCGCCGATTACAACAGCGTGGTGCCGTTCGAACGTGTCCCGCGTCGGTTGTTTGCTGCCCATGATTTTCCTCCGTATGATACTTTCATCGCCCCATTGAGTTGGCTTCGACAAGTTGTGAAGTGCCGAAAAGCCAGGCTTCGGCGATGAGCGCGATAGAAATCTTCATTTCACTCCGTTGGTCGGCGTGATATTCTGATTCACGCGGAACAGATTGCCTGGATCATACGTTGCTTTGATCTGGGCCAGTCGGGCGTAGTTGTCGCGGTAGGCCGCCTGCACGGAGTCCGTGCCCTCATCCATCATCATGTTGACATAGCCGCCACCGGCCGAGTAGGGATGCAGCGCCATCCAGTAGTCCCTGGCCCAGCCGATCATGCGCTCGTTATTGGCCGGGTCGGGGTCGACGCCGACGATCACCTCGGCGAAGTTGGCGTCACGGAAGCTGAAGGCGGTGTCGCTCGCGCCGACGTGATGGGCGGCCCCGTTGATCGGGTAGATGTGCATGGTAGAGTGCATCGTCGGCAGTTGCGCGCCATACTTCAGGTGCAGCTCGATGGCCTTATCACTCAGCTCGTTGAAGAAGTCGGTCTTCCAGTACCACTGCAAACCCTTTGGGTAGAGCGCGTCAAAGAGACTCTGAAGCACCGGCCAGGGAATCGGCCCGGCGAAATCCACCGCCGGCGGGATGTTGGCACGAATGGGTTGGAAGGCAGCATCGGCCTGCTCCAGCGCGCCGCTGTAGCACCACACGATGGCGCACATCTTCTTCAGGTGGAACTGCTCGGGGAACGGTGGTGCGGGTGGTACCGTGATAAAGGCGAACCAGCCGTTGATCTCCTCGGGAGCGTTCAAGATGAAGTCGCGCCAGAACTTCATGACATCCGCCGCCTGCTCAAATGGCCAGAGCATCGGCCCGCCATAGACGGTGCTGATGGGATGCAGTTGGAACAGGAACGAGGTGACGACGCCGAAGTTGCCGCCCCCACCGCGCACCGCCCAGAACAGGTCGGCATGTTCGTCGGCGCTGGCCGTGATAAAGCTGCCATCGGCGAGCACCATATCCACGCCTAGCAGGTTATCGATCGTCAGGCCCAGGGTACGCGAGAGATAGCCGATGCCCCCGCCCAATGTGAGCCCACCGACGCCGGTGGTCGAAATGAAGCCACTCGGCGTGGCCAGCCCGAAGGCATACGTAGCATGGTCCACCTCGCCCCAGGTGCAGCCGCCTTCCACACGAGCCGTGCGTGCCACCGGATCGACGCGGATGCCCTTCATCTCCGAGAGATCCACCACCAGGCCGTCGTCACAGGTGCCCAGGCCGGGGCCGTTGTGTCCGCCACCCCGCACGGCCAGCGTCAACTGCTGGTCGCGTGCAAAGTTGACAGCGGCGATTACATCGGCGACATCCACACAGCGGGCGATCAGCGCGGGATGTTTGTTGATCATGCCGTTGTAGACCTGGCGCGCCTGCTCGTAGCCGGCATCGCCGGGACGAAGCAGTGTGCCGCGCAGGTGAGAGGCCAGCTCCTGAACTGCTGTCTCCTCCAAAGTGACCGGGGTGTGTTGTTGTTCAATCATACCTTTCCTCTTCTTAATTCCGCTCTGCAACGCCGCTGGCGCGTCTAGCCTACGGCTCAGCAGTGCGGATCAGTAGTCTTGTCTGTGCTGTTTCAAACGAAATTGCGCACTACGATACATCTTTACGTGGCTTGCGCTGCCGCTCGCGAGTATGGCATTAAGGGCGCAATTCGCCCTGCTGCACCCGCACCAGGAGGGTCGTCCAGGCGAGGACTTGCGGCAGAGCGCGTGGCAAGCTGAAGCTGTAGGGGAGATCATGATCGCCGCCAGACCCGCTTTCTAGCTCTTCGCGCCGCCTCTCTAGATGCCCACGATAAATCGGGGCACTACATTGGCCGTCCCGCTCGTTCGCTGCTTGTTGGCTGATCACCGCAATGGATCCTCTCTCTAGCGATGTTCCTTCCTCACGTGCCGATGCACGCCGCACCACGGTGGGCGTATGGATCATACGCTCCTGGAGAAAGTGTGCTGCTGTCACCGAATGGGATACGAGTCCTCGGTTCTCCTGCTCGAGCTGCTCTGCCAGGTTCCCCCGCAAGGAGGAAGAGAAGACCCGCAACTGATCGTGCGGCAGTGTACGAAAGAGCCGCAGGAATTGAAACAGGGTATCCAGTGAACTGAGGACCGTCGATTTCCACTGCCAGCCAGGCGTTCCATCCACCTGAGTTGCTACACGATAGTACATCTTTTGCCTCCTTTTCTTCGGTACGCACAAGACACATCCACCAGGCCGGGACGGTCTCTCTGTTCGCGAAGCGCGCCTCAGAAGTTGCCCATGCAGTGGACCACGTACCTGACCGCAAGCTCTCGCAATGATCGTGTGACAACACTCGCACGACAGATGCATTCGCAGGTCACATTGCTAGAATAGCAGAGGTAGTGTTAGTAAAGCGTTTGGAAACCACCGATGCGGAGGCATTTTCAAGAGAGATGTTGGCGTTCGAAGGGTCGATTAGCGTTAGCAAAGCGTTAGTACAGACCCACTGTCTGCCTACGCAGGCTAGAGTTGCGCAAGGAGCAGCCGAGCGGCCCGCAAGTCCGGCGTATCAAAACCTTCCGTGAACCAGGCGTACATATTTCCAAGCCGGTCTCTCGCGTCGGCCGGTCGATTTTGCGCAATCCACAACCGCGCCAGGCTCATGGTTGCACGCAGTTCCAATGACATGGCCTGCTGTGCTCGTGCGATCTCAAGCGCGCGCAGGTGCGCCGCTTCGACATCCGAGGCATCCGCGCCATGCATGAGCAGTAACTCGCCTCGCATCCGGTGTAACTCCGCATCCCACCAACGTTCGTTGTGGGTGCGCGCTTCCGCTAAGGCCTCATCGATGCAGGCGAGTCCGTCCTCAGCTCGTCCAGCTTTCTCGTAGGTATGTGCGAGCAGCGAGAGGTAATATGGCAAACGCAACCTGGCGCCCGGCGTCTTAAACTCGGTAATCGAGGCGCGCAGATGTGCGATGCGCTCCTCATCGGGTTGCTCCAGGGCCAGCGCATAGCTGACTAAGATGCCGGCCCAGGTGCGATAGTAGGGCGCCTGGTACTTGCTCGTGAGCGCGAGCGCTTGCTCGGCATGCTCTCGGGAGATGGCCTCGTCGGCACGCAACTGCTGCAGCAAGGCCAGGTAGGCTGACACCAGCGCCTGGTTGAAAGGCTGATCCAGGTCCTGCACCAGTTTGACCGCGTCAAGGCCTCGATTGAGCGCCTGCTGCGGATAGCCCAGGCACCAGAGCGCGTGTGCTTGCCACGCCCGCGCGTGCGCTGCATAGTTCGATCCTTGCGATTCTTGCAGATGGAGGAGTTGATCGGGGTCGTGCGTGGCGATGATTTCCGCAAATTGCGCGTTTGCCTCAGTGATCTTGCCCAGGTGCAGCCGTGCCCCCGCCAACATCATGTCAGCAAATGGCGGCGCTGTACTAAGAGAGCGCTTAAAGAGGCTATGCAGCTCATCGGAGACCATTTGCACCCGTTCGAGCCTGGCCTGTACAACATAGACAGACTGCAATCCATAGAGCGTCTGTCCCCTCTGCGCATCGTCACCGACCGTGTCGCATAACGCCAGGGCGCGATCGAGTATGCGCTCCAGCTCCGGCGCTGCCCAGCCTTTCGTTACCCGGTAGATAGGCGCCAGTGCGAGCTGCAGGCTGAGTTCCTGTTTGTCACGTTTCGCGCCGGCAGGCAGGAGCGCAAGCAACGCCAGGCTGCGCGAGAGCAGGCTGATGGCATCCTCGTTCGCGTACACGCGCTGCGCCACGGCTGCCGCGCGCTGGTTATATGTTATCGACTGCTCGATCATGCCTGCACGCTCGTAATGCCAGGCGATCTGGCCACTAACCGGGTCGAGGTCCTCGGCATGCATGGCTTCCAACGCCTGCGCGACGCGGCGGTGCAGCAGGCGGCGCTGTGGCGCACTGATCTCTGCATAGGCCACCTCGCGCAGTTTATCGTGGGTGAAGTCATAGCTGTAGGCGCCCTGTTCGCGCACGATGCGTTTGTGCCAGAGTTCATCCAGTGCACGCACAGCACTATCAGCGTCGACATTGCCGGCAGTGCTCAAAAGATCGAGCGTAAATTCACGGCCCATGATCGCAGCCAGTTCCACAAACTCGCGAGCGGAGTCCGAGAGCTGCAGGAGGCGACCGACGAGCACCGCATATACCCGTGGCGGAAGCGTTCGCGCATCATCGAGCGGCGCTTGCCTGTGGGTGCGGTCGGCCTCGCTTCGCTCGGACCGCGATAAATCGGGTCCTACAAGTGTGCTGGCTGCTGCCCGTTCCATGTCGGCCCGCACCATTTCGACCACGAACAGCGGATAGCCCCCGGTGTCATGAAATAAGCGCAGCCCCTCGTCTATCTCCATCTCACGCTTTGTCACGGTACTGGCCAGTTTCGCGGTTTCCGCTGCGTCCAACGGCTCGAGCATCATTTCTGTGACAGGCAGGGTGCCGCGCAGATGCAGCAGAAAGGTGCGCAACGGATGCTGCGGTGGCAGTTCTTCCTCGCGGGCACACCCGACGACAAGCAGGTGTGCCATGGGATCGAAGCGCAACAGAAAATGTAACCAGGCCAGCGTTTCCTGATCGCACCACTGCAAGTCATCAAGCAACAAGACTAACGGCTGTGGCGCAAGCAGGATGGCGCGTGCCAGGGCCTCAAAAAAGCGCTGGCGCTGGCCGTACTCGGTGACAGGCTCGTAGCGCGGTAACTCTGGCCGCTCCGCTACCAGCTCCGGCAGGAGGCGCACAAGCTCGGTGAGCCACACATCGTCGAGTTGTCTGAGGGGCGCTCGCAGACTCTCGCTCCTGAGCCAATCCGTCACCGGTGCGAGCGAGAGCTGGCCCTCGGCTGCGTAGGAGCGTGCCCTGGCGGTGACAGCACCTTGCTGGCTTGCCCATAACAGGAATTCCTCGGTCAAGCGTGATTTGCCCACGCCCGCTTCCCCGCTCACCAGCACGAAGTGTGGTCCTCCCTCCGTAGCTCGCTGCCAGGCAGCGTATAACTGCTCCCACTCGCGCTCTCGTCCGATGAGTGCCGGGGGAGCCGCGGGCAGTGGTTGATGAACGATGGGTTGGATGCTCGTCGTCTTTTGCTGCATGAGGCGCTCGTAGGCTTCGCGGGTCGCCGGAGCCGGGTCAACGCCCATTTCGCGCTGTAAGGTGGTGACACAGGTGTGGTACACGCGTAGGGCGCTGGCACGATCGTTGTTGAGCGCAAACAAGCGCATCAGGCGGCGATAGAGATCTTCGGAAAGGGGGTCGAGTGCAAGCAAGCGCTGGGCAGAGCGGATGGCGTTGATGGTGTCGTCCTGCGCTTCAAGCAGGCGCAGCAGTTGTTCGAGCGCCTGCAAGCGTCGCTGGCGAAGCCGCTCCCGCTCGGGCAAGATCCATTCATCGTAGCAGCCAGGCAGTAATTCACCGCGATACAGGCTGTCTGCCTGCTCGAGGGCGGCTTGCAGCGCGTGTTGATCACTCCGTCGTCTGGCTTCATCCGCAAGCGTGAGCGCCTGTTCGAACTCAGCGACATCAAGGTAGAAGGGCGCGACGGAATGCCAGTGCAAGATGTGCATATCGGCTGAGAGGAAGTCATCAACTGCGGGAAAAACCTGGCGTAACTGGTGAAGCAGTTGGCGCAAGTTATTGCGAGCTTGCGCCTCGGTTGTGTCGGGCCAGAAGAGAAAAGCAAGGTGCTGGCGCTGTTGAGGGACATCGCGATGCAAGACGAGGTAAGCGAGCAAGGATTGCAGGCGCATGCTGTTGAGGCCGGTTACCGGCAGATCAGCGTAGATCAGGCTGAAGTCGCCCAGCAATCGGATGCGAAGGGTTGGCATCGTCATGATCGGCTCCCATTCTCCTCTTCAAGCTCGAGCGATGGTAGAGTGCTCAGCTCAATGCTCTTACTCTACCATATCGTTCTTCTTTTTACCACTACATTTCTCCCTCAAAGGAGAGTGAGACGGCGAAAGGTAGGACAGCCAGTCAGTCCGAAAATACCCTCTCGCCAGAAAATAAAAACGCGCCCAGCCGACCCAGATGAGAAGCGGCTTTACGCAAATTTACCGCTCAAATACCGCTCATTTTGAGCGGTAATTTTTTGGGATGAGCTTCCGATCAGAAGCGAGGGCCGCGGGTCGGTGCGGGCGAGGCCCTTGGCCAGGGGTGCATCGATAGATTCCGATGGCAGGAAAGAGTGGCCGTCATCCGGGGAAACAGTGTCGGAGCCGGCAAGTATGTGAGTCATCCTGGGTACCGGGTACTCCCTGCTTCGGATTGCCTCTGACCTTTACCACTTTTCATCTGTCTATGAAGAAAACCATATCAAATAGTCATTGCATTAACGGGCGTTTCAGAGGTGGATATTGCTTGTCAGGCAATTACGATGATAAATGATATCGAGTGGGAAATACCAGTCTATAAAGATTTTAGAGAGGAGCAAGCCAATACACTGAACAGATTCACTCATGAGTTTCTCATCAACTTTTGTAGTCCTGATGGCAGCATCGACCTCATAAAACTTGTACGTTATAGCAGCCGCAACGAAAATGAACACTGGATAACTATTGAAATGCATCTGGCAGATGTGGAGTACGAATATGTTGAAGATAACGAGGATAATAAAGATGAGGAAGATTACGAGGATGATTGGGACGATGAGGATGAAATCTATAAGTTGGCTCAATTAGGCATGACAATATTCATTTAATGCAAGCTCAAAGCCTGTTTACATGCCCTTAACCAAGGTGCGTTACAATTACTCTATGAGCTAATCAACATCGTAGAGGAGTAAACACGCACGTATGGAAGATTTTTCATCGCCCGACCTGGCAGGTTTGAGCAATCCTGATAATACTCCGCTTTTGTACTTCTGGGCTTTTGGCGATCTGCATTACCGGGCGCGGGAGCAGTGGCATACGATGCATGCACGGCGGATGGCTCCTATGTTCCAGGATGTGCGCGAGCTATGGTTGGATGAAGGGGTGCCGGACTTCTGCGTCTCGCCGGGTGATATCGTCGATACAGGTGCGCAGGAGAACTACAGGCTCGCCCGGAAAGACCTCGCGGCGCAACTGGGCAGCATCCCGTTCTATCCCGGCATCGGCAACCACGAATTTCATCGCGAGAGCCGCGACGACGTTATCCATTCGGGCGAGGAATACAGCGCGGCATGGGAGAGGCCGCTGCGCTACAACTGGCAGGCCGGGCCTGCGGGCGAGGTGACCTGCATCATGCTCGACCAGCCCGATCCATATGTGCCTGACCCTTCGCGCGAAAATCCCAGGGTCATCTTCTCGCGCGAGATACTGGACTTCCTCGACGACACGCTTGCGAGACATAGCGGCGGCATCGCCATCATCTTCGCGCACTGTCCCCTGCACAACACCGTCCTGGACCGCGACCCCGAACGCAACCTTGACGATGACTCGCTCGACCCTTTCTTTCACGTAGAGAACTCCGACGAGGTGCGCGCGATCCTGGCACGCTATGCCGGGGCCGCGCTTTATATCAGCGGCCACGCACATTCAGGCTGGGGCTCGCCCAACCTGGTCTGTACGGAGATGCTTGGGGAGCATCCCGCGCATCCCGTAACCTACCTGAACCTGATGTCGCCCTGGTACACCGGCAGGCATCGCGGCCCGCGCCTGAGTCCCGACCACCTGACCCTCGAATATCGTCCCGACGACCCCGACGTGCTGGCCTCCTTCGCCGTGCGTATCTATCGCCGCCACGCCGTCATCGCCGCCCGCGATCACCGCGCCCGTCGCCGGCTGGCGCAATGGATAGTACCCTTATAGCGCTTCAGGTTCCGCCGTATCCTTCTCGACCTGTTTGTGCCACATCCATCCGGCTCCCGCGACCAGCAGGCTGAGAAAGGCGCCGATGAGCAGGGCGATGGAAGGGCCGTAAAGGCTTGATAGCCAGCCCATCAGCAGATATCCCAGCGGGAGGCTGCCGTCGAAAAAGAGCACCTGCACGCTCATCACGCGCCCGGTCAGGTGGTCGGGGGCAATCGTTTGGAGCGTTGTCAAAGCTCGCGCGGCAAAGGCGTTCTCCGTAAAGCCGACACTCGCGATGAGGAGCAACGACAGAGGATAGATGCGTGCGATCGCAAACAGCGCCTCCAACACTGCGAAAACCAGCATACCGATCAGAACGTGGCGGATCGTTGGTGGCCGGTTGCTCCATGCCAGCCACAGCGTTGAGAGCAATGCCCCAACACTGAGCGCGGAAGAAAGAAAGCCAAAGCCTTTTGCCCCTACATGCAGCAGGTCTGTGGCGAAGAGTGGGAGGAGGACGCTGAAGTTCGAGCCGAAGAGCAAGACCAGGCCAACCACCACAACCATCAATATCACCGCGGGCGTTTTCCAGACATAATCCAGGCCCTCGCGCAGGCTCTGCCAGGTGTTCTGACGTCCGTCCGCGCCTGCGGGTCGAAGCGTCTGGGAGTATAGAGCGCTCCCCTTGATCAGCGCCAGGGCCACGATCACCGGGAGAAAGCTGAGCGCGTTGATCAGAAAGAGCATGGTGACTGAGCTCGCGGCGATGATGATGCCTGCAAGGCCAGGACCCACGATGCGCGCCAGGGTAGAGAGCGAGAAGCTCAGGGCAACGGCATTGGGCAGGTCCTCGCGCCCGACCAACTCGACAACAAACGCCCGGTTAGCCGGCAGGTACAGGCTGTTCGTGAGCCCCAGTAGCGGCGCCAGGAGATAGATATGCCAGAGCTGGACGGTGCCGGTGACGATCAGTGCCCAGAGGAGAAGCGCCTGAATCATGGCCGCCGTCTGGGTCGCGAGCAAGACGCGCCGTTTGGGCCAGCGATCGGCAAAGACGCCACCGAAGATTGAGAAGAATAGCACCGGCAGCGTTTGCAGCGCGCCCACCAGGCCAAGCTGCCAGCCGCTATGCGTCAGCTCCAGCACCAGCCAGGCCTGCCCGATGCCTTGCATATAGGTGCCCATGAGCGAGATGATCTGGCCGCACCAGAACAGGCGATAATTGCGATGGCGTAACGAGGTAAAGGCGCGCAGCAAGCCTTTATCCGTAGGCCTGGGCGGGAGGGTGGCAGGCGTTATTGGAGTGTATCTCCTACCAGCTCGTCTTGCGTAAGCGGTCCGATGGCTGCCACGGCGAGTGGATGTAGCGGCGAGAAGCGCTGCAGCACCTGCAAGACCTGTTCCTGCGTTACGGCGTCGATGGATTCCTTGACCTCCTGGATAGTGCGCAGCTTGCGCTCGTACCACCACGAGCGCGCAATCGCGCCCATACGCGCGCCTGAGCCCTCGCTGCGCATCACGTTCTCGCTCTTGAGCTGCACTTTGGCGCGTTCCAGTTCATCGGCGGTGATGCCATCCTGCTCCAGTTTGCGCAGCTCGTTGACGATCACCTGCAGGCATTCGTGGCCCTGCTCGGGTGTGGTTCCCGCGTAAACGCGCATAGCCCCGGAGTACTTGTTGCTGGTCAGCCCGGCTGAGATGCCATAGACCAGCCCGCGTTTCTCGCGCACCTCGACAAAGAGGCGCGAGGCCATGTTGCCGCCCAGCACCTCGCTGAGGACCATTGCCGCGTAGTAATCCTCGTCGGTGTAATTGGGGAATGGGAACATCAACGCCAGGTGCTCCTGCTTCCCCTCCTGGTGTTCGAGCGTAATGCGCGCCTGCGGCGCCGGATGCTGCTCGGGCGAGGGCGGCGCGCTGCCCTGCCAGTCTCCGTACAGCGCCTCTACCTGGCTGACGACGTGATCCCAATCGAACTTGCCGGCGATGGCGAACAGTGTGATGTTGGGCCGGTAGCGCGCCTGCCAGAAGTCCTGTAAATCCGCGCGCCGCAAGCTCGCCACGCTCTCGGATGTGCCGAGCACTGGGCGGCTCAAGGCCGTTCCATGGTAGAAATTGGAGCGTATCAGCTCGAAGATGCGGCTCATGGGCTCATCATCGCGGCGGCGAATCTCTTGAAGCACCAGGCTGCGCATCTGCTCCAGCTCGTCCTGTGGGAAGGTGGGCATGCGCATTACCTCCGCGATCAGCTCTAACGTCGCGTCAAACTTCGTGTTGACGATCTGCGAGTAGACCTGGGCTGTCTCCAGGCCGGTGCTGGCCCCTTTGCGCGCACCCAGCGACTCGAAGGCCTCGTTCAACGAGCGCGCGTCCTTCTTCTTTGTCCCCTGGAAAAGCATGTACTCGAAGAGGTGTGCCAGTCCCAGGCGGTCCTCGGGCTCGTTGATGACGGCAGCGTCAAGCTGGAAGCCAAAAGTTATCGAACTCAGGCTTGGCATATACTGCCCGATCAACTCGACGCCGTTTGGAAGACGATGGTAAAAATAATTCGGCGGTAAGCTCCCCGTGTTACTCATGTATGCAAACGTTCCTTTCTGAACGGGATGTGCATGGTGTCTATAGCGTGCAGGTTGCGCGTGGAGCGCATGGCTTGCATGGCATTGCGATGAAAACACGTCCAGTATATCACACCCGGTAGACACTTTACCTACAATGCAGCAGCCATGCGGGTTAAATTGCCGATTGTGGGACATGAAGGGGGAAGGTATAATTGAACTGGTCTTCTAGAAAGGTTTGTGCCCGAGTGCTCCGAAATCGCATATTGCTGGCCGTGTCGTTTGCCGTCTGCGCCACGTATACGGGGATCGGCATGGTCGTGCCGGTGCGTGTCCTTTACGCGGAATCGCGGGGCGCGTCGCTGGCGATCATCGGGGCGATGGGGTCATCTTACCTGATCTCCAACTTCCTCTTCCAGTATCCGAGCGGGTGGCTGGCCGATCGTTGGGGCCGCAAGCCGATGATGATTCTCAGCCTCCTCTTGCAGGCGGTTGTGTCGGCCTCGTACCTGCTGATTACCAATCCCTTTCTGTTCGTGGTGGTACGCTTCGGTGAAGGCGCGGTGGCCGCCGCCTACCTGCCCTCGGCGCGCGCTCTGATTACCGATGCCATTCCGGCAGAGCGGCGGGGTGAGGCCTTCGGCATCTACAGCGCGTTTTTCAATACCGGATTTCTGCTGGGCCCGGCTCTCGGCGGCTTCCTGGCGGCAACCGGGTATGCCAGCGCCTTCATCGGCGCGGTCATTTTCCGCCTCGTCGCCATTGTCATTATCATCGTGCTGGTGAAGACGCCCCCTCGCAAGCGCGCAAGTGAACAAGAACAAGCCAGGCAGGTCCCGCTGCGCGAGCTCTTCGCGCTGCCCCTCCTCGCGGCCTACATCATAGCCTTCGTCGATTATCTCTTCGTGGGCTTCGATATCTCGCTCACGCCGCTCTGGCTGCACAATAACCTGGGCGCATCAGTCACCATGATAGGAGTTGCCTACATCGCGTTCAGCATCACCAGCATCATCTCCGCGCCATTCGGAGGCAGACTGGCCGACCGCCGCCGCCGTTCGACGCTCATTCTCATCTTCGGCATAGCCCAGGTGCCGCTCTACTTCGTCTATGGACTGGCCAGCGTCGTCATCACCGTGATCATCGCCTTCGCCATTCACGGCATTGTCTATTCCTTCACGGTCCCTGCCATCGACGCGCACCTCGCCAGTTCCTCTACACCCGATGCGCGGGCTCGCATCCAGGGGCTCTATTCCGCCTTCGGAATGGTGGGCGGATTTGTCGGCTCTGCCGCTTCCACCATGCTCTACGCCATCAACTTCCGCCTGCCCCTGCCAACCATCGGCGTAGTTTTCTTCGTGGGCATCCTGATTGGCGGCCTGCTGGTGCGCAGATCCGAGAAGAGGGGATTAGTGAAGGCGGTGATGGGGTAATACTAGGGGTTTAGCTCATACCTAAATAACTGTTTAGTTCAGACGTGTCCAGGGATGGCTGACCAGCACGATTTTACGAGGCAGGCAGAAGTCGCTTGCCGTTTGCAACACCAGCTTATCTCCGCTCAGCCGCCAGGAATACGTGGCAGATTGCGCCTGCAGCCCGTAATACTCAAGGCACTTGGAGTCGTTAACAAGTGTGACCTGGTTCTTCGAAACACTGAAGGGGCCTGTCCCGATATACTGTCGTCCCCATTCGATGCTATCCTGTGCAAGCCAGATGCCATCGCTGCGATAGCTCAATGTCCACGTTCCAGGTAAGGCCATACCCCCGGCGTTTTCCTTCATGCCAGCCGTGTCCAGTTCAGGATGGCCGGCAACATCTCGCGATGTAATTGTTGTAGTATACAACCCGATCAACTGCGAAGAGATAGCGGGTATCGCTGTAGGCGTATGGGGCACCGCAGTGGATCGAATCGGAGCGGTAGAGGGTCCTGCTTGTTGGCAGGCCGCCAGGATCATCAATAGCGGTGCAAGCCAGAAGACTCGAAAGCTTTTTGACATAGCAGGTCCCTCTTCGTTATGCTATATGGGGCATTCGGGATATTCGTGGAGGAGGAGCAGGGCCGATCAATCGGGCCCTACCGGGTCCATGAATTTAGCGAATGCTGCATTAAACCTCACTCGGTATCAGCCGTCTTCGCTATCGGCTGCTCAGGCTGCTCATCTTCTACCTGCGGGGCAGCTTCATTTTTTTCTTCTGTCTCGGCCTCAACCGTCTCTTCCTCTGGCAAAGCCTGCTTCTTCTCCGGCTTCTGGGGGATGCCGTACGTCGCGGGTACTTCGCCTGCGGGCACCGGCTTCGAGAAGCGGAGGAGCAGGAGGGTGGCGGGAATGAGCAGAATGAACACCACTATCGAGGTCCACTGGGCCTGTTTCAGTCCCAAGTTGAGGCCCAGGAAGCTGACGACCAGGTTGTCGCGCACGAAGAAGATGAAGAACTGCGTTATTACATAGCCGAAGAGGTAGATCGCCATCAGAAGTCCGGGGCGGCGCAGGCGATAGGCCAGCGAGAAGAGCACAGCCAGCAGGACGATGTTCAACAGCAGCTCGTATACGGCGGCGGGCTGCACGGCGGTAACGGGGTTGCCGCACTGCGCCGGGTTCGGGAGACCCATGCAGAAGAAGCTGTGCGGGTTCGTGTAGAGTGTCGCCCAGGGCAGGTTGCTGCGATAGCCCACGATATCGCCGTTGATGATGTTGCCGATGCGCCCGAAAATCTGGCCGGTGGCAGCGAAGAGCGCCCCGGCGTCAAGCGCGACCAGGGGGTTGATGCGCTCAGCCCGCGCGCGCCAGAACAGCACCGGAATGCCCAGGAAGAGCGCGCCAAAGAAAGCCATGCCGCCCTCCCAGGTGGCCAGGATATGCCAGGGCTGCGCGAGATAGAACGAGACAAAGTTAGGCTGCTGAATGACAAAGTACAGGCGACCGCCGACCAGCCCGGCAACGACGCACCACCAAAGTATCCTGTACACGGTGTCCTGGCTGATGCCCTTGCGCATGGTATAACGGCGAATCGCCCATAATCCCATCACGATGCCGACCACGTACATCAGGCCATACCAGCGCAGCGCGAGGGGTCCTATATAGAAAATGACCGGGTCGATATTGATGGGGATATATGATAAAAGGATGTGTCCCATAAAACTACTCCAAACTGGCGCTAATCACATGCATGAATATCTACCAGATTATCATAGCCTGTCTACCCCATCAATGCAAGATCAAGTTTGCAAGTTAGCTGTCGTACCATCACATCCCCATTGGGAGAGCGGCGGGCAAGAACATGACCAGCGCGCCGTAGACGATCAATCCCGCGCCCGCAAGCAGGCTGATCTGCCGACCAACGGGCAGCGCTTTCTCAGCGAAGATCAGGGCCGTCACCAGCGCCATTACGGCGATATTCATGATGCCGAGCGGAAAGAGGATTACAAAGAGCAGCCAGCAGCAACCGAGGCAGAAGGCGCCGTGCTCAATCCCCATACGGAAGGCACCCACATATCCATCGTGCCAGGAGGTGAGGAGAAATTGTAAAGGCGTCCGGCATTTCGAGAGGCAGACGTTTTTGAGCGGCGAGAGTTGATAGAGACCCGCTATCACCAGGATGATACCGCTAATGCGGGAAGCGTTGTTCATGAGCCACATTGACTGTCCCGCCAGATTCTCGACTCCCAGGGCGAGAAAGTATGCCAGAACTCCGGAAAAGACCCAGACGAGGAGGTAGGCGCTGACAAAGATCCAGGTTGGCACGTAAGGCTGCTCCTGCCGACGCTTGCTAGCGTAAACAGCCCCAAACATGAGGATCATTGGAGCAGCAGCAGGGAACATCATGGCGACCATCATCACCCCCCAGATCGCGATGAACAGCACTGCGCTCATTCCCATGGTCAGGCCCATTGACTGGTTGTTCATCATGGGCGCCTGCCAGATGAGCAGAACCCAGGCAAGGGCAGCCAGAACAAATAGCACGCCCAGGATCAGGTAACGCTCGCGTTGCAACAACTGGGGAGTGGTACCAGACATGTGCACTCTCCTCCTGGAGGAAATGCCAGGTTGCTTCTATGCGTTGGACCAGTTGATCGATGCGTAGTGGCCGTTCCTGCCAGAGTTATCCCAACTCATGCCGTAGTCCGCCCAGGTGCTATTCTGCTCGCCAACGGCCATTGCTAGCTGGGACGAAAAGGGGTGGGCATTGAGTGCCCAGATCTCGTTGTTGGGGTCCAGGCTTGGCAGGGGTTGGACAGCCAGGTGCATGATGTTGGGAATCTCGACCGAGCGGCGTTTGCCTGCTATGTTAAAGGTGATCGGGACTGTTTTCGCACCGAGTACGGTAGAGATGAAGGGTGCAAGGGCACCTAATGGGCCGCCGACAGACCCGGTGAAGATGGCCTGAAGAGACTGAAGCTGCTGCTCATTAGCTCGCTCGTCCAGGTACAGCGCGACAGACCAGTTTCCTTCGGCCATGGGTCCCGGTGTACGTGCAATCATCGCGACATTCAAGCCATCGAGCGGGACGTTGCCATAGCTGCCATTGTTGATATGGAAAGCAAAAGCGACCTCACACGCTCCCTCTGTCGGGCTGGAGGTCAAAGGCGGGTTCGGCGAAAGTAGACAGGGACACACTACCTTACAGTTGCAGTTCTCGAAATAGTCTCCTGCGATTTGCCAACGCGTCTGGGTTGTAGTCATGCGTCACCTCCATGTGCCTTTCGTGACTATCCGCAACGAGGGCGTTTTGGTGAACATTAAATATGAAGCTCTTCTACCTAAAAAGATAGCATATCCTTCTTGCAAAAACAATCCTTTGAAACAAGAGACTCGATTCTATGCAACCGCCGAGGCGATATATCGTATATAGGAATAGAAAGTTATAACGCATTGTTATAACAGGTGAAACGAATAACAACACTCGTTCACTAAACAAAAAACCGGTTGGGATAATAGCGTACACCAGACCGGGCATTGTGTAAGAGCATCGCCTGGAATGGAATAGCGCGAAGTGTCACAATCGTGGGAAAATATGCAAAGAAAGAGAGAATTACTATGGGATTTGGACTTGGTTTCTTGTTCCTGCTCCCGCTGTTGTTCCTGGGCCATTTCTTCTGGATCTTTTTGCTGGTGCTCCTGATCATGGGCCTGGTACGCGGGTTCGGCTACCGGCGCTGGCATGCGCCAGTCTATCCGTACCGCTTTGGTTTCCCGCCAACGCAGTATGGCCAGCCCTCAGCCTTAGACATACTCCGCCAGAGATATGCGCGGGGCGAGATTGACGCCACTACCTTCGAGCAGATGCGCGAGCGGCTTGAGGCGACAGAGGCGCCGAGGCAGCAGTAATAGGGGTGGCTGATGAGGTGTGGGTTCCCTCGCTGTGTATCTCACAGCGAGGGAATTTTATTTCTCGAGGATAGGCAAAGTAACAGAAAAGGTGGCTCCCTTGCCTCTGCGGCTCTTCAGGGTGATGTGGCCAGCATGGCGATCGAGAATTTCCTTTGAAATATATAATCCAATACCAAGCCCCGGGAAAGTGCGTTCTTCCGGATCGCTCACCTGATAGAAGCGCTCAAAGATTTTCTGATGATAGGCTTCGTCAACGCCAATGCCAAAATCTTGAACGCTCACGATGGCCTGATTTTGCTCCCGGCGGAGACGTAGCATCACTTTATCCGCGTGGGGAGAATACTTGATCGCGTTGGTGAGAAGGTTTATGAACACCTGCCCAAGCCGGTCTTTATCTCCCAAGATCTGCGCGTCCGTTTTCCCTTCGACGATGATCGCGTGCGTGGTTGTGCCGGCCTGGACGTTTTCGACAATTTCGTCAAGCAGGCTGTCCAGGTTGAACGGTTCTCTTTGAAAGGCAAGCTCCCCGACTTGCATGCGAGAGATGTCGAGTAAGTCGGTGATGAGCTTGGTGAGTTTATTGAGCTGGGCGTCCATACGGGAGAGATAATGCAGCCCTTGTTGATCCTCATGCTTTGCCAGGCGGAGTTGCAGTACGTGCGTAAAGCCCTTTAAACTTGTGACAGGGGTTTTGAGTTCATGGCTGGCCATACTAATGAACACGTCCTTGCGCTGTTCGGCCAGGACGCGCTCTGTGATATCGTGCATGATAGTGACGACCATGATCACCTCTCCAAGCTCATTCAATATAGGGAGCGATTTCAGGAATGACCAGCGTTCAGCCTTGCCCTCTGCTCTATTCATGTAGCCCATGACGGCCTCGGCCTCGCGCTCTCCGGCGAGCACGCGTAGGTAGGTGAATTGGGAAGGTGGAAAGGGTCGCCTCTGCTCATCAATAATTTCAAATCTGGCGGCCGCGGCAGGAGCTGGAGTCTCCATCAGCTCCTGTATTGAAGCAAAGCCGGTCATGCGGGCCGCGGCTTCATTTGCATAGATGATGCGGTGATGTATATCGTTGACAACAATGCCATCGGCCACCCCATGCAGGATAATATCCAGTTGATCGCGCGATTGGTGAATTTCTCGATAAAGTTGCGCATTTTGTATGGCGAGTGAGGCGCGTGAGGCCAGCTCTTCTGCCATGACAAGATCCGCGTGTGTGTAGTGCCGGATTGATTCCGCCAAAGCGAATGTAAGTGTCCCCCTTGCTTTTCCATCGATGACAAGCGGAATAGTCATGCCGGAAGTAAAGCCGATGTTGCGCAATAACGCCAGTTGCTCATCATCCAGCGCTGCTGCGACCAGCATGTCGTCGCTGATAAACGGGACCAATTCGGAGACGCCGGTGCGAAGAACCTGTGGGATGCCATAAGGCGCGTCCATTTTAATTGGATACTTTTTTCTCAATTCCCTGGCCCATTGTACTTTTTGCGGATCGACGTGAGCAACGACCAGTGGCTCAATTGAACCATCTTCGGCGAGTATATCAATCGTGCACCAGTCGGCAATGTGCGGAACTGCAAGCCTGGCGATGGTTTGTAACGTGGTCTTGTAGTCAAGAGAAGAGGAAAGGACTTTACTTGCATCGGAGAGGAATTGTAAGTTCCGCTGCAGTCGTTTGCTTTCAGTGATATCACGTGCAATTTTTGATGCGCCGATAATTTGCCCCACGCTATTTTTTATAGGGGAAATAGTAAGTGAGATATCGAGCCTTGAGCCGTCTTTGCGCATGCGCACAGTTTCGAAATGGTCAATGTGCTCCCCTTTTCGAAGCCTGGAGAGAATCATCTCTTCTTCTTTTCGTAACTCCTCGGGGATAATAAGCGTGATAGACTTGCCGACCGCCTCCTGGCTAGAATAGCCAAAAGTGCGTTCTGCCGCAAGGTTCCAACTGGTGATGATCCCGTCGAGTGTTTTGCTGATAATGGCATCATCGGAGGATTCGACAATCGCTGCCAGCCTGAGTTGATCTACTTCTGCCCGCCTGCGCTCGCTCAAATGGGTAAAAGTGATGTCCCGATTAATCTCCAGGATGAGGGCAGGCTGATTATGAGCAATACGGGTGAGCACCTGGCGGCTTTCCACAACCACCTGTCTGCCATCCTTGCAGGTGTGCAGCAGCTCTCCTTCCCATCGTTGGCCTGACGCGAGAAGCGCGTCAACGGTCTCGCGGCTCACCGGAAAGCGCGACTGGAGCAACACGTGGGTGACCTGTCCGATGGCCTCCTGAGCGCTCCAACCATACAGTTCCTCCGCGCCCCGGTTCCAGTAGAGGATGGTGCTTGAAGAATCGCGTACGATGATGGCATCGTGGGCAAGTTCGATGAGGTGCGCCTGTACCTGCACGAAGGGTTCGTGCCACCGTGGTTCCTCCGCGCTGTGTTGGCGCTCTGGAACCTGCCCGGTAGATTTGGGTCTGGCCTCATCGGAAAAAAGTGGAGAGGTGCTTATTTTCTGCCTCCTACAGGTCTTCCTCGAACGATGAGGGGGATTGAGTAGTAGCGACCACCAGGATTAGTACGTCGTAAGTATAGCGGCTTTGCTCAGTTTGAGCAAGCACAACAGCATTTGGGTACTACTTATCGGGTGCATTTCTTCTCATCAAATTGACGGATGAGTCACTCAGGCATATAATGATGCAATTCGATGCGCGGAGAGACAGCAGATAGGCATGGCGAAGAAGCACTGGGGAGAGAATGTGGTATGGAACAGCAACTCGTGACGCTCGCGCCAGGAGAGGTCGTACGTGACCCCTTTGGGGGGGTGTACCTGGTCGAAGAGCTGCTCGGCAAAGAGCAGTTGGAAGCTGCGTACCTGGTCAGGGACCGTTATTTCAAGCAGCGCCTGTTCGTTCTTAGAGAGTTCATTGTGCCGGAGGCACGTGAGCGGGCTCGCCTGATCCGAGAAGGCGAACGTTTGCTGCAAATCAGTCGTAGAGCCTCGCCGCGTATCTATGGCGTTTTCGAAAACGCGGAACATGGGCGGGTTTATATACTCATGGATTATGTCCCGGGACAGGGCCTGGCTGACTTACGAAGGGTGCATTCGTTCCTTACTACTAGCGGATTCATAGACAGGCCTCCTTCCACTGAGCCTGGCTTCGAGGCGTCGCCTATTGCCGTGCCGTTTCGCCGAAACGCAGCCTCTAAAAGACGTGAAATGCTTCTCCTGCTCGCCCTCACCCTCCTGATTGGTGCGATCATTGGCATCAGTATCTTCATCTTTTTCGCGCGCTCTGAGGGTCATAGTCCCGTTACACACACGACTCACCCCTCTCTCACCGATCCTTCCCCCACCGTTGATCACCTGTCGTCCATTTATCCCAGACTCGCCGCGTCGTATGCCGGTACGGTAGTTGATGTGCTCAACAATGAAAAAACAGCGATGTACCTTAGTGGTGTGCAACAAAACCAGGACAAGCTGAGCGGTCGGTTCCAGGGCCTTGGACTGGTGGGCACATTTACAGGGACGGTGGCGCGTTCCGGCCATGTTCAATTTACAGTGGATATCAAGTCGAATCGGGAGATGCTCGCGTTTGATGGTGATATCAAAGTAGGAGGGGATATAGCGGGGAGTTTTGTTGTCCAGAATCAGCAGGGAGAAAAGACCGGGGAGAGCGGGGTGTGGAATGTTGCGGTGGGCTCGTGAGGGGTATGCGCTTGCAGATGGGCAGTCGGCATGATAGAGTATGCCCTATAATTCAGCGTAAATTCGTATTATATCGTTGAAGGAGGTTGCTTTATGCCACATTTCCCTCGCCTTCGTTTATCGCGATCATCGCGCTCTGCGCAGTCGGAGGAGCCGCTGCTCTTCGGCGTGGCTACGGCTGATCACCAGTGCGAAGCGTATGACCCGCAGCACGAAGATATTCGCGATGTGTGGGAGCGCAGGCGCGGGCTGACGAAGCGCGGCATGGCGACCGACTTCTGGAATCGCTATCCTGAAGATATACAACTGGCGCGTGACCTGGGCTGCAAGGTCTTCCGCTTCTCGCTGGCGTGGTCGCGGCTCGAGCCGTCCCCCGGGCAGTTCGATGAAGCCGCCTTCGAGCATTACCGGCAGGTTATCGACACGATCCATGCGGCGGGCATGGAGCCGGTCATGACGCTGCACCATTTCACGTGGCCGGTGCATGTCGAGGAGCGCGGTGGGCTCACTGGAAAGGACTTTCCGGAGATCTTCGCCAGCTATGCCGCGGAAGTTGCCAACCGCCTGGGGCCGCTGGTGCGTTACTGGATCACCTTCAATGAACCGTCCCAGTTGATCTACGGCTATATCAAGCCCTGGTGGGAGCAGTACTACTTCGCGCCCCCCGGACTGCCACAGAACGCGAGCTTAGCCGACGAACTGGAGGCTACGGGGCAGTTGATGCGCAACCTCTTCCTGGCGCATACCGCCGCGCGCAAAATCATCAAGCAGAGCAACCCGGACGCGATGGTCGGCGTCAATCCGATGCTGCTCGGCCTGCCCGGCTGGGTGCAGAGCTTTATCGACTGGAACGTCACCCGCCTGCGCAACTGGAACGACTGGCTGCGCAAGGGCGAACGCTATAGCCGCCGCAGGGGCTTCGAGCACGGTCAGGTCGATGTCATTCTCGCGACGCTCACGGCTACTCGCGAGCGCACCGAACAGGTCGATTTCTCTGAAAGCTACTTCGTCGCGAGCCAGGCGCTGCTCGTCCTTGCAGAGAGCCAGGCTCAGTCACTGAAAGACCTGCATGGCCAGCGGGTCGCCATCCTCAGGTATTCCACATCCCACCAGTTGCTGCACAGACTGCTGCCTGAGACCCACAAGCTGCTGGTGGGAAGCCTTGCCGAGGCGCTACAGGCGCTCGACAGCGGGCGAGCCGACGCGTTTCTCTCCGACGACATTATCCTGCATGGTCTGATAAACCAGCAGCCCGGCCGCTATCGCGTACTCGATATACTGGGAACGAGCGAACACTACGCCGCCGCCGTTGCCAAAGGCCACAAGGGGCTGCTGGAGTCCATCAACCGTGCCATCCAGAAGTTCATCGAATCGGGCGACTGGGCGGCCAGTGTCGATAAGAACATGCCGGGCCTGGCTGCACAGCCCCTGACCGAGGAGGGCATGTCCGCGACGCTCTCCGACATCAATAAATGGCAGCCATCACGAGAGGTTGTTCGGCCGCAGGTCAGGCATTTCGGCCGCAGGTCGATCATGAAGCATGGGAAGCGGCGCGGAAACATCGTGATAGCCATCAAAGAAGACGCACCTGGTATGAGTTATCGCGACCCGCAGAGCGGCGAACTGCGCGGGCTGGAGGTTGACCTCGCGCACGCCATCTCCCAGGAGCTGTTCGGGGATCCGGACAGGGTGATATTCCGCCCACTGCGTTCGGGCGAAAGTATCTCGCTGGTGCGCTCCGCGGTGCGCCGCTTCGATGCGTTCTTCAAAATGTACAGCGTCTTTTCCACCGTGCTGTGCAGCAACTGGTGGCACCTGGGCATGGCCGGGCGGCTGCCATCTTTCCTCTGCCCGCCGGAATGCGTTGGCCAGCAGGATTTCGTCGGCTTCGACTACTACTGGGGCATCTCATCGGTGGGTCTGAGCCGCTTCCAGCAGTTGCTCTCGGCCTCGGTCGGTCAATACGACCGTGCCCCGGTCTGGCCGGGCGCGTTATACAGCATGCTCAAGTACTACGCGAAGATGTTCCCTAACAAGGAACTGATGATCATTGAAAACGGCAGCGTCGTGAGCGCCAGCGGCATCGACCGCGCCACCTACATCGAACGCCACGTGAACGAGGTAGAACGCGCGCGCCGCAAGGGCATCAAGATACCCATCTACATCTGCTGGAGCATCACCTCTAATCGCGAATGGGGCCTGCTTTTTGGTCCCGGCAACGACTTCGGCCTCTACCACATCGACCTGGATACTGACGCCACACTGAAACGCCAGCCGACTCCCTCTGCCGAGATATACAGACGCATCATCGCCCGCCACACGGAGAGCCCGGGATCAACTTCTGTAGGTGTGGGGGCGCAAGTAGTATAGTGCTGTTACCTGTGCAGCAGCACGGGCAGCAGCAGCTCCGCCGCGTAAATCAGATGCCAGAGTGTCAGGCCAAGCGTCACGAACACCAGCAGGACGTGGAACCTGCGCCAGTAGCGGATCATATAACGGTAGAATTGCTCGCGCTGCATGGCGCGCTCGACTTCGCGCAGCTCGGAGATATGCTCCTGCGCGCCGGGCATAAGTGCGCCTGGCCGCACCAGTTCGCTCTTGCGGTCCGGTACGAAGCGGTATTGTCCAGCCTCGCGGCTCAGTTCCTGCGGAGTCGCTTCCAGCGAGATATAGGCTAAGTCCCAGGGGGTATGCAGCGGCTGGTTTTTGTACTCGAATGGGAAGTGGTTCGAGAGCGGACCGCCAGAGAGAGAGACCAGCGACGCCGAGCGTTGGGACGCGTGCTCAGCGCCCGTGGGAGACGAGGGCGCAAAGCCCTGGATGTTCGTCGTGTTGTGCATCACAATCGCCTGCAATTGCTGCGAGATCGACTCGACGCGGTCCTCTCCCTGCGCCGTCAGCGCCTTGTGCGCCTCTCCGGCGATCTTACGCGGCAGCAGGCGATCCAGCAGGCGCCCGATGAACCCACTGATGGCCAGCGCAATCATACCGTAGAGCGCGTAGGTGCCGCTGCGCGGGTTGAAATTGCCGAACGAGTGCAGGAACAGGAATTCCAGGCCGACGATGGCGAAGCAGACATGCCATTGCAGCGAGGCGTGCAACTGGCCGACGACCCGGTTTTTACGCAGCCTGCGGCGCCTGCTGTAGAGCACGGCCGCGAGGATTATGAAGAGTGTGCCGGCGATGGCGAAGCCAAACCCGGGCAGGCTGTCGGGTGAGGCATCCTGACCGTTGCGCGAGTACCAGGCGTAGAACGCGGCGCCGCCAACCAGCAGCAGGAGAGTGATAACGATGCGCAAAAACCTGGCCATACCTGTCACTCTTCCCAGCCGGAGCGCATCATGCGCACTTTCAGCCACATCATCATGGCGTCGCGGTGAAGCCCTACCGGACAAGGGGCAACGCACGCCCCGCACTGGTAGCAGGCGCGCGCGAAACGGGCGGAGGCAGCCGAGATCGGTCCGGAAAACGTCTCGCGATTGAGAACGTCTATCGTAATCGGTTCGGCCAGCGCGGGACAGGCCAGCAGGCATTCGTTGCAGCCGATGCAGGCCTGTAGCTCCTGTGCCACCTGCGAGGCAGGTTTGTGCAGCAGCACTTCCGCTTGCCCCGGCATCACTCTTCTCAACATCTAACGCCCTTTCTTCGCTATAGGCATCTTGCCTCCACAGTAAATCGGGGGGCTACTATACGACCACAGGCTGCTCGATGGGTATCTCGCGGTTAGCTCCTCCTGCCCGCTCTGATCATCCTTCCCATTCCGCGCGCGTTCTTGCTCGATCAGTCCCCCACGATAAATCGGGGGGCTACAGAACTGGCCGCCCTGGCGCTTCTTCGGCTTTGTTGGAGGCGCCTTGAACTGGCGTTTTGGTGCGCGCGGCGCGGTTGACGCGGATGCCCCTACGACGGGAGCAGGCGCGAAGGGTATGGCGAACAACTCTGTATCTTCGCCCGTATTGCGAAGCTTGTGGGGGATGGTCGGCCCGGTCAACCCGGCGAACGCATCGGTGGCAGGTGTAGCCAGCGGGCCGGTCGATGGCAGCACGCGCACAAGTCGCGGTTCCGACTCGATCAACGGCTCACTCTGCTCAAAGGCCGCCGGCCTGGGTGTCGATACCACGTACGGCGGCGCTGCCGGTAGTCCGGGAGATAGCGGTGGTAGTGCGGGTGCCGCAGTTGTAGGAGCCTCCAGCTTTCTTGTAGTCAAAGGACGCGGTGCGAGTTCGAACGGGATTTTACCGGTCGATAGCATGCGCTGCGCCGCGAAGGTGCGCTGGCGCGAAAAGTACTTGCGCGCGTCGAATGTGCCGCGCAGCAGCTCTTTTTTGATGTCGCGGATCGAGAGCCCTTCATCGATGATACGTTTGATGGCGAGACTGTCGGGCTGCACGGATCCGATCGAGAGGTAGCCGACCAGGCGATCATCGACCACACATATGCGCCGGTAGCTGCCCCGGCTGCTATCCGTGAGGGTGGTGATCTCGTCCTGCCATTGCAGCACGTTGCCGACGGAGAGCATTGAGAGCTCGCCCAGCCGTGTCGCGTGCCAGGGGACGCCAAAATCTTCTCCAAGCGGCGCGCCTGTCATGGCCGTCGCCGCGATATGTCCTTGCTGCACAGCCGCGTACCACTGCGCCCTGGGGGCAAACTGGCCCGTCTGCGGGTTCCTGATGGCGGCCACATCGCCGGCCGCGTAAATATCCTGGGCGCTGGTGCGCAGTTGATCATCCACGATAATGCCCTGCTGCTGGTGCTTGATGGGGAGGTCGCAGTGGCGCGCCAGCGATGTGAGCGGGGATGTGCCGGTGCAAACCAGCACAAGCTGGCAGGGCAGCAGTTGCTGGTGGTTCGTTACCACACCGGCCACCGCCCCTACCCTACCGACGATACCCACCGCCTCCGTTGCGGTGTAAACCAGCGCGCCCGCGCGCTGGGTAGACTCAAGCACCATGTTGGAGGCCGGCCGATCCAGCATTTTCGAGAGAAACGTCTCGCCGCGAATCAGCCAGTGAACGCGAATGCCCCAGTAGAGCAGGCTCATCACGGTCTCGATGGCGTGCGCGCCCCCGCCGATGACCACCGCCTCTTCGACCTCGCTCAGCCGCCTGCGCAGGTCAAGATAGTCTTGCAGGCGGTGCAGGGTCAGTACACCGTCGAAGTCACGCCCCGGCAGGTTCGCGGGCAGCCCTGTCGCCACGCTGCCCGTGGCGATGAGCAGCGCTTCGTAGCCCAGTCCGCGCCCACCGCGCATAGTGATATAGCGCTCCTGCGCGTGAATCTCATCGACGCGCGCGTTGACGACATGTATGAGCTGGGCGCGCTCGGTACCGGCAGGGTAGGCCAGCAACTGCTCGCGCGAGAGTTTGCCGATTGCGTACTGCTTCAGGGCAGGCGTATTGACGGTGGGGTGACTCTGGTCCGTAATCATCACGATGCGCTTGCCGGGCGCGAGCCGCCGCGCTTCGACAGCAGCCGTCAGGCCCGCGATGCCATTGCCGACGATCACAATGTCCCCGCGCTCAACCTGGTTTATGTTTTCAGACCTGGTAATTGCGGTCATTTCGTCAATCCACATCCAGCGCCATCAGGCTCTTGTCCGGCCCTGACAGGTAATAGACATCGGTATGGGCGCGCTCGCGCATGTGACGCTGCATGTGCGCGAGTGACGCTCGGCACTGCGCCGCGCACAGAAACGCCAGGCGCTGCCCGCCCGCTGTGAGCAGTTCGAAATCCTTGCCGGGCCCGATAGCGACAATCGTGCCGGCCTCGTGTTCCACAGCGTCGCCATGCGCCAGGATAGGCCCAAGCTCCGCCACTCCGCCGATGATGACCAGCGCCACACTGCCGATCAAAGCCACAACGACGAGCGCGGCAGCTATGCGGGGTAAAATAGACGGTACATATACCCTTGAAACGTCTTCCACTCTGTTCCTTATCTATGTCACTGATTAATAACCCACCTGCTTAAGTTGCTGAAACAGTATGAAACAGCCTGATGCTTTAAGCATTGTATATCCATATCTATGGCTTCAAGCGTAACTTTGCGGAAATTAGCCAGAATGTCCCAGGCTGAGGTGAAGGTCGCATCACGACCGCAGGGTAATCAGGCCCCGTTGGGCGGCGAGGGAGACAGCCTCGGTGCGGTTGGTCGCGCCGAGCTTGCCCATGATGGAACTGACATGGAATTTGGCGGTGCGTTCGCTGATGGTGAGGTGTGCGGCGATCTCCTTGTTGGGCATGCCCTGCGCAAGCAGGGATAGCACCTCGATTTCGCGTTCGGTCAGCGCTTCATAGAGCGGCTGCGAGAGGTCAGAGGCAGTAGAGCGCGCCAGGGGGTGCTGCCCCATGTGGCGCAGGAGCTTGGAGGCGATGACGGGCTGGAGCAGCGAGCCGCCCTGCATCGTGACGCGAATGGCGTTGAAGATTTCCTCGCGGGGTGCGCCCTTGAGCAGGTAGCCATTTGCTCCGGCTTCAAGGGCGGCTATAATGCGTTCGTCGTTGTCGAAGGCGGTGAAGACGATGATGCGCGGGCGCTGCGCCATCTCCGGGGCTGTGGCTGCCGCGCCTGGCGGGATCCGGCGCGAATTGGCGCGCAGGCGGCGAATCGTCTCGACGCCGTCTATGCCGGGCATCTCGAGATCGAGCAGCAGAATATCGGGCTGCAACTCGGTCGCCAGGCGCAGCGCCTCTTCGCCAGAGGCGGCCTGCTCGGGAGCGCCAACCACCTCGAAATCGATCTGCGTCTCCAGCACGGCCCGCAGTCCTTCGCGCACGATGGGATGATCGTCGGCCAGCAGAATGCGTATCGTCATGCGCCCTTCACTTTCCCCTTCTCACTCTTCCGCGAGCGGGACGCAGGCCGAGAGGCAGGTTCCCGCGCCCGGCTCGCTCTGAATGCAGAGGACTCCGCCGAGCAGCTTCACGCGCTCGTTGATGCCGGTCAGCCCGAAGTGGCTGGCGGATGAGGCGCTTCCCTGCTGTGCGGCGATAACCTCGTCCGGCGAGAAACCTTGTCCATCGTCCTGCACAGTGAGGCAGAGTTCGCCGTCGTCGATCTCCAGGCGCAGGGCGATGTGGCGGGGCTGCGCGTGCCTGTAGGCGTTCGAGAGCGCTTCCTGCGCGATGCGGTAGAGGGCGGTTTCGACGCGCTGGGGCAGGATGGGGTAATCGTGCGGCAGCGAGCAGTGGCCTTCAACCTCGATGCCTTCCTGGGCTGTCTCCTTGATCAGGGCTTCGAGCGCTTCAGGCAGGGAGTGATCCTGCAAAGGGGCGGCGCGCAGGTCGATCATGGAGCGGCGCGTTTCTTCGAGATTGGAGCGAGCCAGCGCGAGGGCGCGCCTGATGGCCTCCTGCGCGCGGTCGGGGCGTGCCTGGGCGAGCGCGTCAGCCGTTTCGAGCTGCAGGGTGATGGCGGTCAGCCCCTGGGCCAGCGTATCGTGGATTTCGCGCGCCAGGCGGTTGCGTTCCTCGATGGTGGCCAGGCGCGCGGCGGCGCGCGTATGCTCCGCTGAGAGGCGCGCGCGCTGGATGGCAAGGCCGATCTGATCGCCGATGATGTGCAGCAACTGTAGCTCTTCCTCTTCCAGTTCGCGCCAATCCTCGCTGGCGACATTCAACACGCCGATGGGGGTCTCGCCCGCGTAGATGGGGATGCTGGCGTGGAAGCGCAGGCCGAGCGACGAAGGGTCGTTGTCGCGTTCAGCATTCTTCAGGCGGCTGCAGCGCAGCACATTGATATTCTTGCCCCCTTCGAGGTCGCCCTGCAAAAAGGTATCCAGGCACAGGCAGCTACCCGTCATGCGCTCGCGGTGTTCGCCGAGATAGGGCGGCAGCGACTGGGCCGCCGCCAGGTAGGGTTCGTCGCGCTCATTGAGCAGCCAGACCCAGCCCGTGCGCAGTCCAAGCAGCCGCGTGACCTGCAAGAGCACTTCTTGAAGAGCCTCGTGCACGTCGATCTTGCGGTTCAGATGCCCCGCGATGGCAGAGAGCACGGCCACGTCGCGGTTCCTGCGCAGCAGCGATCCCTCGCTTTGCTGTTCGGCCGGCAGCATGGAGGCGGTGTCAGCGGTGTTCGGTTCGGATTGTGTTTCCATACTAGTATAGACAAGCCAGGCTTGCTCGATATTCCGCTAAGGATACAATCAAGGTGTTGGTTTGAATCGTGTTTAAATCATACTAGCAGGGAAGAGGTATCGTCAAGAAAGCGCCTGTTCCTTATGGAGTGCTACTCTACAGGCAATAGAGAGATGTAGTTATGCCATCGATTGATGTTTCAAAAGCGCAGCCGATTGCCCGTCCCATAGTCGCGCAGGCCGCCGAGGTCTATGTCCGGCACCTGCAGCCCTGGCTGATTGGTATGCTGCTGCATGGCTCGGCCTTCAAAGGCGGGATTATTCCAGGCTGTAGTGATGTTGATTTCCAGATCTATTTAGATGACTCTGCGTTTTCACAGGAAGGCCAGTTACCGCTCCCATTATCGCTGGCTATTCAGCGCGAGCTGGCTCCAATTAACATTGCCCCATTTCAGTATCTTCAGGCCTATCCTCTGCGGCCTCAAACGCTTCCGGAATGGGTTGGTCCTATTCCGGGAGCCTATGCACTGTTGACGGGCATACTTCCCGTCCCGGAGGCAACCTATACACAGTTGAAAGAGTCTGCGCGAAGAGCGTTGGAGCGTATCGTCACATTGCCTGGTGAACTCTCACACCATCTCCTGGAACATGGAGGGGGCCGGCTCGAGCGCCAGGTTCGCCTGATATGCACGGATGTGTGGCCTATGCTCTATCACGTCCTGACAGTACAACACTCTGACCCCATCCATGTCTGGCAATTACCGAAAGATGAAGCGATGTCCCTGTTGCCGCCCTCGCAGATGCGCAGCGCTATTTTTTCGTTTCACGAAAGCGTGTTTGCCTATTTTGTTGGGGAAAGGCAACTTGAACAGGCCCTGACTGTGCTAGAACGGGCGGTTGGCTTTCTCAGCGTTGTCAAAGGTTGGTGGGGCGAACAATGACTATTTCGCCAGTAGATGTTCTTTAATCCCGGCGGGCACTGCCTCATCGACTTCGTCGTCTGGCAGATTGGCGCAAGCTCTGACGAAGGCTTTGAAGAGGCGGGCGGCGGTCGCTTCTTTCATGTAGATTTCTTCCGGGTGGTACTGGACGGCCATTACAAAGCGTTTGTCGGGCAGCTCGAGCAGTTCCGCGATGCCATCTTCGGCTCGCCCGCTGATCACAACACCCCTGCCAGGTTTATTGACGGCCTGGTGGTGCAGGCTATTGACCGTCAATGTGCGCGTGCCAAGTACGGCCTCCATACGGCTGCCGGGCAGCACCTCTACTGTGTGTGCCAGGTAGTCGCGAGGATGCTGTCGCCAGGAATGTGGCTGGCTGCCGGGCCGGGTATCTTCGATGTCCTGGTAGAGTGTCCCGCCGAGCGCCACGTTCAATACCTGCATGCCGCGGCAGACGCCCAGCGTGGGGATATCCTCCTGCACGGCCCAGGTCGCCAGGAAGAGTTCGATTTCGTCCAGGATTTTATCCGGCTTGTCCGCCAGTGGATGCGGGTCTTCTCCGTAGTGGGCCGGCTCGATATCTGCGCCGCCGGAGAGCAGCAGTCCATCCATGCGAGGAAGCAAGGTATCCAGCAGCGAGAGGTCTTCGTACAATGGGATGAGTATAGGAACGCCGCCGGCCCTTTCCACCGCTTGTATATAGGCACGGTTGTTGCAATAAACGGGCCGTCGCGAACCTTCGAGAAAATCCGCGTGACATGGTATGCCGATCAATGGACGCATTACAAATTCTCCTCCAATAAAGATGTATATGATATGACAGGTTAGTTGCTTGCTACCCTCTCTACCTTACTAATTATTACGACGAATAGCTTCTCAATAAAAAAAAGTGGAACGCCGTGAATGCGTTCCACTGAAAAGATGTCTCGTTTAACCCGTGAAACGCATCGACCCGCGTAAAAGCACAAGCCCTGGAAGCTCCAGCCATAACTGGAGCCGCGTAATAAGGGTAGGAGCTACAAAGCGTACGGGTGCCAGGCGTTCTCTCACGTTCTATCCCCCACAGGTGTGACAGTATCACAATTGAGTCACAGGTGTTTCTACATGTAATATACGCCTGAGTGTCAAGATTCTGGCGAATCAATGTATGAACTAGCCAAAAAAGATGTTCCACCATTCTTGCCAGAAGCTTTCGGGCGGAGATTGTTTCGCCGGGTGGGTTGTTGAGGTTTGTCCCTGGCTTTTGGCGCCTACAATCACTACCAGGTGTTCTCCGGGGCGAATGTAGTTGAACTGTTCGCGCGCCTCCTGTTCAACGACTGCGGGGTCCTGGTAGTGGTTGGCCTGCTGTTGTAGCGTGTCGTGATAGGCCTGTGCCTGTTGTGCCTGCAGTTGAGTGACTGTCAGAGTCTGCATCAACTGGCTATTGGTCCAGGCCTGCGCCAGGGAGCCGAGTAGAAAAGCGAGGCAGACCAGGCCGGTGACCCAGATGATTGTGCGTGTAAAAAGTGTGCTGCGTCTAGCCCGCACGTGTCCCTGCGTCTCCTCTAGACCGACGGCCGAGGTGATATGCGCGCTGTTGCTCGCGGGCCGCGACGGGAATATGGGCCGCGAGCGATATCGATACGCCGGCATTGATCTCCCTCCTCTCTGCTTTTCTGCTGTGATTTATGATTTACTGCCTGCGCTGCATGAGCGGGTATTAATTACACTACCTTAGAAATGGGGGAGAAGTCAAGGGAGCAAGGAGCCAGGCGTCGCTTGCAGGTGATCATGGCACTTGCTATAATGGCACTGCGCATTGCCAGAAGAAGGGGATGGTCGATTATATGCATATCAGCGAGCCGGCAGAGTACGCCATATTGGGGTTGCTTGAACGAGAGCCGATGCATGGTTATGAGATGTTCCAGCAGTTTCAGGAGGGTATCCTGGGTCAGATTGTTCACCTGGAGATGAGCCAGATGTATGCCTACTTGAAGAAACTGGAGCGCCTCAATTTTATTGAAGCTGAACTGGAGGCGCAGGGGACGCGTCCTCCACGCAAGACCTTTCATCTTACGGCCGGGGGGCGGGCTGTCTTTCAAGAATGGCTGGCGACGCCTGTTGAACGGCCGCGCGAGATTCGCCTGCTCTTCTTGCTCAAGCTCTACTTCGCGCAATCGATGATGCCGCAGCAGATGGGCCAGTTGATCGAGCAGGAAGTGGTGGCTTGCCAGAAATTCCTCGATCACCTGGAGGCGCAGCGCCTGCCCACGTCAACATCCGGCGATACTGCTTTTCTCGAACGCGTCGTGCTGCGCAGCCGCATCCATCAGACGCGCGCGCTGTTGAGCTGGCTGCATGAGCTGCAAGAAGAATTTGCTGAGATGCGGTAGGCATTCACCACGCACGAGCCGGTATCTTGTTACGGTGGACAAGCCGTGCTACTATCTATTAGAAAGAAGTCAACCTGTCGGCGTGAGCGTTATACTATTCTAGGCGAAGTTATTTTAAGGTCATAGAGGTTCATCATGCAGATTTTATCTCTCACTGCGTCAACGGCGTCGCCTGCATTGTCGGGCCTGGCGGTTATGTCGAATTATTTGTTTTCGACGGCGGGGGTCATGCTGGTGGTCATGACGCTCGTCTACCTGTGGTACACGATTGGCTCTGCGCGGCTGGCGAAGCAGGTGGCTCTGGAGGGCTCCCAGGCGCAGGGGGTTCAGAGTAACCGCGTGAATAAAGCGGGGAAGGTCGCGCAGACCGCCGCTGCCGTCGGGGGAGATGGCGGCAGTGTGAGCACGTTGGTCGAGAGCGATGTGGTGCTACACGAGCAGGTTGATGGCGAGCGGCCGATTGCGCTGAACCGCAGCCTTATCGCCATTGGGCGCGTAGGCACTACAGTTGGCTGGTTCACCGTCTTCATGTTCTTCCTGTCGCTGCTGTTCCGCACGATTGTCGAGCAGCACGCGCCCTGGAGCAACCTGTACGAGTTCAGCTTGAGCTTTACGACGGCGCTGCTGCTGTGCTATCTGATCTTCGAGGCGCGTTTCCACGAGCGCGTGCGCGCCTGGGGTCTGTATGTATGCGTGTTGTCGATTGTGATTGTCGGCATCGCGCTCTATATCGGATTTGCCTACAACCTCATCAACGGCTCCTCGCAGTTGATCCCGGCTCTGCAGGATCAGCCTATCCTGACCATTCACGTCTCGATGGCCATCTTCGCCTACGCGCTGTTCAGCGTGGCCTTCGGCGCGGGACTCATCATGCTGGTGCAGGGTGGTGAAGGCCAGCGTATTAGCTGGCTGCCTTCGGCTGAGGCGGCAGATGAACTGGCATACAAGGCCGTCATCGTTGGCTTCCCGCTGCTCGCGCTGACGCTCATCCTGGGCGCGTACTGGGCCAACTATGCCTGGGGCCACTATTGGAGTTGGGACCCCAAAGAGACCTCCGCCCTCGTGACATGGCTGATCTACGCCGTCTACCTGCATGCGCGCGGCATTCGCGGCTGGCGCGGCAATCGGGTCGCGTGGCTGCTGACGCTCGGATTCGCTGCCACGCTTTTCACCTACTACGGTGTGAGCTTCTTCGTGCCGAGCCTGCATAGTTACGCGACGCCGCAGTAAGGGGCAAGGACGGACAGGCGCAAGGAGGTATTTTATGCCTGGGGTATTGCTGATTGATCCGCTTCCGGCGCCTCTTGTCGAGCGCCTGCGACCGGCCTTTCCTGCTACTGTTCCCTTTAATATTGTGTCTTCTTACAGTGAGGAGGACCTTGCGCGGTATGCAGCAGAGGCCGAGATTTTGCTTGTGATCCACCGCAGAGTGGATGCTCGCCTGCTCTCCCTCTTGCCGCACGTGCGCTTCATCCAGCGGGTGGGCGTGGGCTACGACAACCTAGATCTCGGCGCTCTGAAGGCTGCCGGGATTGTGGCGGCATACACTCCGGGCGCCAATGCTGCGGCGGTGGCAGAGCATACAATTTTGTTGATGCTGGCATTGCTCAAGCGCTTCGGGGCCGCGGAGTCGGCTACGCGCCAGGGCGGTTGGCCGAGTGCGGAGCTTGTCCAGGCCGGGCTGGGTGACCTGGCAAACACGGCGGTCGGCCTGATCGGGTTCGGCTATATCGGTCGTGCCGTGGCCGAGCGACTGGCGCCTTTCGGGTCGCGTGTGCTCTACACCGCGCGGCATGCCGTCGACCCGGCGGTCGAGCAGCGCTACGGCGTGCATTATGCCTCGCTCGATGATCTGCTGGGGTCATGCGCGATTGTCAGCCTGCATCTTCCACTGAGCGATGCGAGCCGCGAGCTGATCGGTGAGGCCGAACTGGCAAAAATGCAGCAGGGAGCGTTTCTGGTCAATACATCGCGCGGCGAGTTACTAGACGAAACGGCTCTGCGTCGTGCGCTTGTGAGCGGCAAACTCGGCGGGGCGGCCCTCGACGTGCTGGTTAATGAGTCACCGGGGGGCAATCCTTTCGCGGATCTGTCCCAGGTGATTGTCACACCGCACATAGCCGGGGCTTCTCGCGCAGGTGTGGAGCGGGCTGTACAGATGGCGATCGCCAATGTGGCGCGCTATCTTCGTGGAGAGCCGATGCTCAATGTGATAGGTTAGCTTATACCTTCTCATCATCCTCTCCCAACAGCGGGGGGGCTTTATACAGGCGCGTGGGAGTTTCTGAGAGGTGAATGGGTGAGCCGGCCAGCTTGATCTTGCCGGCTGTGGGGTGTTCGCATTCCCAGACGTAGCCGCGGGCCTGGACGTGCGGGTCGCTGAAAATCTGGGCGACGCTGTTGATGGGACCGCAGGGGATGCCGGCGGCGCGCAGTTCTGGCAGCCATTCGCCGGTAGTGCGCTCCAGGAAGGCTTTCTGGAGGATAGGTACCAGTTCATAGCGGTTGCGGACTCGCTGGGGATTGGTGGCGAAGCGCGGGTCGCTCGCCAGGTCTTCGCGTCCCAGCAGGCGGCAGAGCGCCAGGTAGAGGCGGTCGTTGCCGCACGAGACGACGACATGCCCGTCGCTTGTGCGGAAGGCCTGATACGGCACGATGTTGGGATGCCCGTTGCCGAAGCGCGGCGCCTCTTCGCCGGAGATGAGGTGGTTGGAGGCCACGTTGCTCAGCATCGACATGGTCGATTCTAGCAGGGCGATATCGATGTATTGCCCCTTGCCGGTGCGGTCGCGCACGCGCAGCGCCGCCAGGATCGACATGGCGGCGAACATGCCCGCCGAGACATCGCCGATGGGCGAGCCAACACGCTGCGGCTCGCCGTCGATCTCGCCCGTCACCGCCATGATGCCCGACTCGGCCTGCGCCACGAAATCGTAGCCGGGACGCTGGGCGTAGGGGCCGCTTTGCCCGTAGCCGCTGATCGAGCAGTAGATCAGGCCGGGGTTTATGGTTTTCAGCGCCTCATAGCCCAGTCCCCACTTGTCCAATGTTCCAGGCCGGAAATTCTCAACCAGCACCGTCGCCGTGCGGACCAGGTTCAGCAGGCGTTCTATGCCCTCCGGATTCGCGAAATCGACCAGGATGCTGTATTTGTTGCGGTTCAGCCCCAGGTAATAAGCGCTTTCGCCGGCGATATAGGGCGGGCCAAAGGCGCGCGTATCGTCTCCCTTCCCCGGCTGCTCCACCTTGATGACGGTCGCGCCCAGGTCGCCCAGGATCATCGTGCAATATGGGCCGGCGAGCACGCGCGACAGGTCGACGACGACGACATCCGAAAGGACAGCTTGCATAGAAGGCCTCCTGTTAGTGTGACATGCGATTTTGTTCACTATATCACAGATAAAAACTATATTGCTTAACGTTGAATCCCGTTGGAGACTATACCTCGATAGTGGTAGTACACTCTTGTTCAATTGAGCAGACTTATCCAGGCGTGTCACACTGATCGTTAGCGACCATCCTCGGTAACGTTAGTCCTTGTAGTATGAGCCATTGAGTTCGATCGCAAAGAGAAATGCTTTGCTTCGCAGGAGGAATTTAACCATGGCAGATCAGCCACAAACAGAACAGCAGTTTCAAACACCCAGGCGCAGGCTTTTTCGCCGGCTAGGAATGATGGGCCTCGGGCTGGCCGGCATTGTTACGGGCAGCAGACTCGTGTCCCCGGAAGCGGATGCGACGCCAAAGGCGCTTGCCCTGAGCGAAAAGCCTGATGTGTCCTCGACGAGCTGGGTGCTGGCGGGCAATACCGGAACCAATCCGCCGGCCGATTTCCTGGGGACGACCGATGCCGAGCCGCTGGTTATCAAGACCGCCGGCACCGAACGCATGCGCATTGACCAGACTGGCAATGTGGGTATTGGTACAACGTCTACCCTTGCCGGAGGGGTGACGATCTCTTCGAGCGGGAATTTCAACACTCCACAGGTGTTGGTTGAGCAGGTCACTCCAACCGATTACGCTCGTATACGCATGCAGAACGATTTTATGGGGGAGGGAGTGTCGTCGTGGGATATCGCGGTGGGGGCCGCGGGTAACGACAGGCTCAATTTTTTTGCGGCGACCGGCAAGCCATCAGTAGCATCGGGCAATATGATGACACTGTATGCAACGCCCGCGCTTCCCTATGGGGAGGTCGGGATCAATACTATCAATCCTGGCGCCGGATTAGAGGTTGTTACTCCTAGTTCGATCGATACGCCCCAGGTCAAAGTGACTCAGGTCACGCCGGGTGATTATGCTCGCTTACGCCTTAATAACTCCACGGCTCCCAGCGGGTCGGTGTCGTTCTGGGATATCGCGGCGGGCCCGGGTGACAACAGCCAACTCAACTTTTACGCCCAGGGCGCGGGCAATATTCTGAGCCTGACGACGGGTGGCGCCAGTATCAAGGGTAATCTCTCGGTGAGCGGCCAGAAAAACTTCGTGCAGGAGCATCCTACCGACCCGAACAGGGAGATTGTCTACGTCGCCCTGGAAAGCGGCGAGGCAGGCACGTATACGCGCGGCACGGCGGCACTGGTTAATGGGAAAGCGGTGATCGATCTCCCTGAGCATTTCCGCCTGGTGACAGGCGACGAGGGGCTCACCATCCATCTCACGCCGCGCGGCGAGTGGTTGCAGCTCTATGCCGTGGAGTTGAACACGTCGCAGTGTGTTGTGCGCGAGGCGCAGGGCAAGAGCGGCAGCTTCGACTACCTCGTTCACGGTGTACGCAAAGGGCATGAAGGCCACCAGGTGATTCGCGAGAAAATGTAGATCGCTGAGAGGTCCTGTATGTCATCCTGAGCGCAGCGAAGGATCTAGCGCGAGCGACGGAGAGATCCTTCGCTGCGCTCAGGATGACATGCTTTATCTTTACATGTCTCCACTTGCCTCATGCTCCTTGCTAACTCCCTTTCGCTACTATAGAATATGGCACAAGTGTAAAGGCATATTATTCTATTGTAGTCATTGCAAGGAGCGATACTGGCATGTTCTGCTCGAATTGCGGTTCGCATGTCAACGACGGCGACCACTTTTGTAATAAATGCGGGGCACCCTTGCAGGCGTCTGGTGGAGTCTCACAGCAGCCGCCTGCTCCAGCGCCGCGCCCTGCTACACAGGCGGCTTCTCGTCGCTCCGGGGCGAGTAAGGCGCAGTACCCTTATAAAAATCAAATCGCGCAGTTGAAGCTGCAAATTCGCGAGTTGAAGCTAGACCTCAAGCAGATCACGACCCAGATGGCGAATACGCGTTCGCAGTACTATGAGACCGCCGCCTTCGTACCGAGAGGTCTGCTCAGGTGGGGCTATAAAGGCATGGAGGATTTCCGACTCCTGGGGCCGCAGCAGCAGAAACAGCAGTTGCAGCAGCATATTATGCAGTTGGAACAGCAGTTGCTCTCGTTGCAACAGGCTCAGGCCCAGTGGAAGTTGCAGCAGAACCAGGGTTGACAATCTCGCCGATCATTGCTATGATATCGCTGCTACAGTATGCCCATGAGCGTGCATAGCAGCCGCTCGTGGACGGCTCCCCATACGATAAGTAGAGGATTCCTCCGCGTGTCCCGCTTACCACCGTTTCGAATTGAAACGCTCATCAAGCTGATATGAGCAAGTATGGAACTGTGCAGAAGGCGCTCCACCCATGCCTTCCACGTATCCAGGGGAGTCGAATGCGGAGAGAAACAAGGAGAAAGGCAACACAATGTTTGCAGTCATCAAAAATGGTGGAAGACAATACAAGGTGTCCGCGGGCGACAGGCTCGAAGTCAACCGCATGGCGGTCGAAATAGGCAAGCAAGTGCAGTTCGGCGAAGTGCTGCTTATTTCGGATGCCGATACGACGATGGTTGGCTCGCCACTCGTAGAAAACGCGATGGTGCTGGCGACGGCAACCGCGCATGCTCGCGGCAAAAAATTGATTGTTTTCAAGTACAAGTCCAAGAAACGCTACCGGCACAAACGGGGCCACCGCCAGGAACTGACCGTCTTTACCATCGACGATATCGTCGCCAACGGTAAAAGCTTGCTGACGGGCGAAGCTCCTGGCTTCCAGGAAGAGGAGCAGGCTCCCGAGGCCGTAGCAGCAGAAGAAACTCCTGTGGTCGAAAGCCCGCTCGAGGAAGCAGGTGAGGCCGAAGAGGACGGGGAGGCTGGCGAAACAACCGGAACCGAGACCCAGGATGAGCCCGAGAAGAGGACTACTCGCCGCCGCCGCACACGCAGGGCCGAGGAGACTGAAGGCGAGGGAGAGGAATAAGACATGGCACATAAGAAAGGCGTAGGCAGCTCGCGCAATGGTCGCGATAGCAAGCCGAAAATGCTTGGCGTCAAGCGTTATGATGGCCAGCTCATCTCTGCCGGCAGCATCATCGTGCGCCAGCGGGGCACCAAAATCAAGCCCGGCGATAACGTGGGTGTTGGCCGCGACCATACCCTCTTCGCGCTGATCGATGGCTACGTCAAGTTCGGCCATCATTCGCGCACAAACCGCAATGTCAACGTTTACCCTGAATTCCCGGGCCGCCCATCGGTACCGGAGTTAATCGCGGCACTGGAAGCTGAACTCGCGGAAGCATAAGCTTACACGCGGAATGAGTGAGAACGAGAAGGATCCTGGCACAACAGACCGTGCTGGGGTCCTTCTCGTTCTCACTCATTCCTTTTGCAAAGCATGATTCCCTTAACCACTATCCGGTACTTTCCTACCAATTACAAGCTTGATATATAAAAAAGTCGATAAAGCTGTGGTACTATCACAACCGTATTCGCGCATTTCAAGAAACATCAGGATGTTTCTCTTATTTTCACAGCGTATACTTACAACCGCGCTACTCGATCAAAAATGACAGGCGCGTTGGAAGCCAATCGCTTCCAGGGTGTGATGCGCCGGAATAGTTAGGACCATAGTAACGGGTTCCTATCGCACAGGCTTCTAATCGTATAGTCAGCCGGGCATCCTTATGTCCTGTTGAATGTAGGTAGATAGCATACTCGCAATGGAATCCAGGAGGAAAAAGTACATCATGCGAAAGGTAAGACACAATCCCATTGGAAAAACCGCGCGTATGAGACGGCGCAAGAGGACACTGGTCGTGGTTGTTGGTATGCTGGCTTCGATAGTAGTTGTGGCAGGGCTGGTTGTAACGGGTGTGATCCTTCTGCCACGTATGATAACACGCGCGGCAGGTGACACCCCCAACCAGAACTGCTCTTTGATTGTGCCAGATCAGCCCCTCAGCGCTCAGGGACTCGCTACCCCCTATCGGCTGACGGCTACCGACCCAGGGGCCGGGCCGTGTAACGAATCCAATACCGCTCAGAGCGCTTTTGTTCAGGGAGTGATTTACGACCCTGGCAAAGGTACATTCAGCATCTACAATCCCCTGGTCATCGATAAGGGAACGCGGCCTGCCATCAAGCCGACTGTACCAACGCTGCCGGCAGGGGCGGTCGTGGGAATCTGGTTCGGCTTTAACGCCAATAACCTGCTGCTGCAAGGGGCCGGGACGAATACGCTGACGCCGGCTCACTGCCTGAATGGGCTGGGCCAGTCTCTGTTTACCCAATTCGCTTACTGTAACGCTAGAGCGTTCTTCTCGGCAGTCAACCAGGGGTTGGTTGCACACCGCATCCATGTCCCAGCATTAGGTACAGCCAGGGATGGTCTACCTTGCCCGACCGTGCGGGATTTCAGCGTTGTGGACCAGGATCAGAGCGACAACGTGCAAACAGAATACCTGGCCCTGCCGGATGGTCGGACCGCGCAGTTCTCCGCCGCTAATCAGGCCCAGTTGCAGAATTCAACCCTCATCGCCAATCCAAGCGATAACCGGCTGCTCACCGATTTCGTTGATCCGACGCTGGGATGTCAGAGCTGGGAAGCACCGGATCTGGCCAATAATGGGAGCGGGGCCGGGGCACTGGCGCTCGACGAAATACAGGCCGCTGTTGATCAGCGCGCGCCCATTGCCCTGGTTCCCCTCAATGACCCCATGACAACAGTTGCAGACGGCAACAATAACGCTCCAAGCCTGGAAAAAACCAATCTCTATCGCCTGGGCGTTGACCAGATCCCCGCCGCCAATAATCAGCAGGCCAGCGGCACTACCTATTGCATGAATCTGCTGCGAACAGGAATGCCGCGCCTGGTGCTGGATAAGACGATGACGGTGGGAGGGGCGACGCCGGATGCCGCTGCGGCCAACAACCTTTTTACCTTCCTGGCGCAGCGCTTTCAAGCGTCGTACACCAATCTCAACTGCTCGCAACTGACCGGTATTCCGAACCCGGTCCACACCAAAACCGATGCCAACGGTGTCGTGATTTCCGCTACATTCAATATTAAGGGTACCGGCATGGATCCAGCTCCTGACTGTAACATCAATGGACAGTTGGTGCATGGTTGCGCGGGCACTGTGAAAATTGGTGGGCAGACCTGCCCACTCTCGTTCGCGAACAACACAGTCACGCTCAACTGCGCTGCAGTCGAGCCATAGGAGTATTTCCCTCCATGGTGAGATTTCCTTTCCCGGGATGCCTTCTTCTCGTTGTATACTAGGTTAGTTGAAGGACCAGGGAAAGGATATCATCACCATGCGAGCGATCATCAGCGTTGACAACCGCGCGGGGCTTGTCGAATTAGGGCGCGCGCTGCAAGCAAGAGATGTTGCTATTTTCTCAACCAGCGGAACCGCCCATACGCTGCGTGAGGCCGGTGTGAGCGCCGAGCCGATCAGCGCATTGACGAGCTTTCCGGAGATACTGGATGGGCGTGTCAAGACCCTGCACCCGGCAGTCTTCGGCGGTATACTGGCGCGGCGCGACAATGAGCGCCATCTGCAAGAGTTGCAAGAGCATCATCTGGAACTGATTGATGTTGTGGCAGTGAACCTGTATCCTTTTGTGGAGACGATTGCGCGCCAGGACACGACATTGAATGAGGCCCTGGAGCAGATCGATATAGGGGGCGTCTCGCTGATCAGGGCGGCAGCTAAGAATTTTGAGCACGTGCTGGTGCTGGTGCGGCCGCAGGATTATGCCCCGGTGCTGCAAGAATGGCAGGAAAGCGGGCAGGTGAGCTTTAATACGCGCCGCCGCCTCGCCGCTATCGCATTCCAGCACGTTGCCAGCTATGATACCGCAATTGCCGGTTATCTGCGCGCAGAGAGCGCCGAACCGGACATCTTCCCTGAAGATCTGACCCTTTCTTTGCATCGCATCCAGTCCCTGCGCTACGGTGAGAATCCACACCAGCAGGCCGCGCTGTACAACTGGAACGACCCATCTCGCTCAGGTAAACTGGCGACAATGGCTACTATTACGGGTGCAGAGGTCTTGCAAGGCAAAGAACTCTCCTTCAATAACCTGCTCGACCTCGATGCGGCGCTGGCGGCCGTGAGCAGTTTCAGCGCGCCTACCGTCGTGATCGTCAAGCACACCAACCCATGCGGGCTGGCCTGCGATGACACGCTGGTGGAAGCCTACAATAAAGCGCACGCAGGCGATCCCATCTCGGCCTTTGGCGGCATTATTGGCAGCAATCGCCCCCTGGACGTGGACACCGCCAACGAGATCAGCCAGCTCTTCTATGAAGCCGTCATCGCCCCTGAGTATACGCCCGAGGCCCTGGCGATCCTGAGCAAGAAGAAGAATCTCCGACTGCTGGCGACGCATAGCCCGTTTATGCCGAATACCGCCTCGAAGCAGGCGGGTCAGCACCTGGACGTGCGCAGCCTGAGCGGCGGCCTGCTGGTGCAGACGCCGGATACGCTGGGAGAACAGGATGTCTCCTATCGCGTGGTGACGGAGCGCGAGCCAACTCTAGAAGAGGTCACCGACCTGATGTTTGCCTGGAAAGTGGTGAAACACGTCAAGTCGAACGCCATCGTGCTGGCGCATAAACTGGCCGTACAAGGAGTCGGGGCCGGACAAATGAACCGGGTGGCGAGCGTGCAACTGGCCCTGGAAAAAGCTGAGGAGCGTGCGCGTGGCTCGGTGCTGGCCTCGGATGCCTTCTTCCCCTTCTCTGACAGCGTAGAGGCGGCGGCGAAAGCCGGTGTAACAGCGATCATCCAGCCGGGCGGCTCCATTCGCGACGAAGAAAGCATACGCATGGCGAACCGCTACGCGATTGCCATGATCTTTACCGGGCAGCGCCATTTCCGGCACTGATCATTATTGATCCTGTATGGTGATTTCGTCCGAGAAGTAGCGTATCCAGAGAATACAGAGCGCCAGGCCGCCGACCAGCAGGAAAAAGCCGACCGCGCCGTCATATTCAACTCCTGCGGCAGCTTCCACTTCCGTGCCCTGCAATGGTTGAAATGGGTAGAAAAAGATCACGGCGATCCAGGCGATGGTCATTGCAACGGTCAGGCCCAGCTTGGTGGCTTCGGCGCTGGAACGATAGAAGGCATGATACAGGATGATGATGAGCAGGCCCAGCAAAATAACGGTGAACTTGAAGTTGGTGTGTATTCCCGCTCCCCAATCAATAATGAGCGTTGGCTTAATATAGAGGAAACACATTATCCAGAGCACGGTCAGGATAGCGCTTCCTATAATCTTGCGCAGTCCTCTATTCACGAGAAGAGGCTCCTTTCAAGGAGTACTTGCGATAGTGACCATCGGGGCAGCGCCCCTGGCGGGTAGCCGGTCTGTTGTATGTATTGTAGTCCTTAGGCGCAAAGAAATCAACTGCTCAAAACCATAACCTTTGCGTCGGTTTTTGCTACTAATCATGTAGAGAGATAAATTCACGCGGTGCATAATGGAGAAGACAGATGCCGAGCTGGTTGCCCTGGCGCGCGTGGGCAGCAGGGACGCCTTTGGAATCCTGATAGAGCGCTATTCGCTGATGGTCAAACGATTGGTGGCGGGGATGATCGCCGATGACGCCATTGCGCGCGAGCTGGCGCAGGAGGCGATGATAGAGGCGTATTTGTCGCTTGATCACCTGCGTGATGCCGCGCGTTTCAAGAGCTGGCTCTACGGCATCACGCTCAACGTCTGCCACGGCTACCTGCGCGAGCGACATGCGGATGTGCTCTCGTTGGAGAGCCTTCTGGGTGGTGTGCATGCCGGCGGTTTCGAACATGCCGCCCTGCTCGATGGCGCCATTGATCCGCAGGTTGTGGCGGAGGAGCGCGAGCTACGGACTTATGTCTTACAGGCTGTGCTGTGTCTCTCACCGAAAGAGCGGGCGGTAACGCTGCTCTTCTACTACGAGCAATACACGCTGCAGGAGATTGCCACGAAACTGGCCCTCTCCGTCACAGCGGTCAAGGGGCGGCTGCACCGCGCGAGAAAACAGTTGCGGGGGCAACTCGCGTCGCTATACGAGGTACTGCCGCGAGAAAGACGAAGGAGTAAGCAGATGGAACGTGTCAGCGTAGAAAGCGTCAGGGAACATCCCGAAACGCATCAGCATATAGTCGTCTTGAAAGATGACAGCAAGCGGGAACTGGTGATCTGGATCGGCAAAGCCGAAGCCTGGGCTATCGCTGCCGGGCTGAACGAAGTTGCGTCACCGCGCCCTATGACGGCGCAGCTCACGGTGAATCTCCTGCAGGCGAGCGAATCGCAGCTTGAAGAGGTGCGCATCGATTCCCTCAAGGACGAGGTTTTTTACGCCACACTGAAAATTCGCGGAGCGAACGGCGAGCAAGAAGTGGACGCGCGGCCAAGCGACGCGCTAACCCTGGCCGTACTGGTCAAATGCCCCATCTATGTCGCGAACGAGGTCATGCAGCGTGTTTCGCAAAGCGACGAACTGAAACACTGGCTGCGGCCGCGAAGCGAGTTCCACGTCATCGACCGCGAAGCCGTTGAAAAATACCAGGAGGAGCGTAAGTCCGAGTGGCAGCAAGCCATCGCCCGCGTGGGTGAGCTGTCGGCGCAGCAGCACAAGCAGGAACAGGAGCAGGTCAAACAGGAACGCGTCGCAGAATGGAAAGAGGAGCGGGGCGCGGATCAGGAATAATACGCCCGCGCGAAGCGCGCCGCCATTGTCGCATTGTTGACCAGCAGCGCCTTATTCGCCTCGACGCTTTCGCCATGTGTGACCCTGGCGACGTGGGCCAGCAGGTAGGGCGTGGTAGCTGAGCCGCGAATGCCCTCTTGCTGAGCCAGGCGCAGGGCCTCCTCAGTCGCGGTTTCCAGCGGGCCGGGGTCCATAGCGTATTCCGCCGGGATGGGACAGCCGACGACCAGCCCTTGCAGGCCGCACTCCCACTGAGCGCGCGCGATGGCGGCAAGCGTGGCCGCGTCGTCAACGCGGTGGGGCAGGCGCCTGCCGCTGGAGCGGACGTAGAAGGCCGGGAATTCGCCGGTCTGCCAGCCCAGCACGGGCACGCCCTGTGTCTCGAGGTATTCCAGCGTCAGGTCGAGATCGAGAATCGACTTCGCACCGGCGCAGACCACCATTACGGGCGTGCGCCCCAGTTCGTTCAGGTCGGCTGAAATGTCCATGCTGGTCTCCGCGCCGCGATGTACACCCCCGATGCCGCCGGTGGCGAAAAAGCGAATGCCGGCCATGTGCGCACAGAGCATCGTCCCCGCCACCGTTGTTGCTCCCAGTTGCCTTGTTGCCAGCGCGATGGCCAGGTCTCGCCTGCTGACCTTCAAGACGTGCCGATCGGTACCGGCTGTTCCCAGCCGCTCGATCTCGCTGCCTGACAGCCCGATCACGATCCTGCCATCCTGGATGCCTACGGTGGCCGGAACTACTCCCTCGGCGCGAATGGCCGTTTCCATTGCCTGCGCGACCTCGATATTGCTGGGGTAGGGCAGGCCATGGGCGATCACCGTCGATTCGAGTGCGACGATGGGGCGCTGCGCTTCGAGTGCGGCGCGTACTTCTTCTGAGAGGTTGATGTAGGATGTGTATTGCTGCATTAAGCTCCTTCATTACCACCCTCGGTGGTGCTGTGTCTTTGGCATTATACACACTGATGGCGCGCCTTGTCGAACCTCAGCAGGCTTTGATTTTTGTCTTGACATGAACTTCTTCAAGCTGACATACTACAAGTTGCGCGTGCGAAATCAGATAAAACGGAAAAGATGGGCGTATTTTGCACCCTCGAGAGTGACGTAGGACGAAAATTCCCCCTCTGGGGTGTTATGGAAGGGGTAAAACCACATTGAGTACAAAAACAACGACGAAGACAACGACAGAACAGCAGAGTCGGCGCTGGCCGAGGCTGGCTATGCTCACTTTCACGCTGGTCGGCCCCACCATCGGCGCAACGCTTGATCGACTACGCGGGCGTGCCGAGACAACTCAAACGGCTCAGGTTGAGAAAGCGCAAACGCGTCAGGTGGATTTGCAAGACTTGCGCGAGCGCCTCGACGAACTCACGCGGGAGAGTCGCGAGCGGGTAGCGCTGCAGATGCAGTATTTACGCGCCCAGGCGCAGCAGATGCAGAAGCAGTCGCGCCAGTTGCGTAAGTCGCTGCGCGCGGAGGCCCGTCAACGCCAGAAGCTCCTGAAGCTCGCGCGCGATGCCGGCGTTGACTGGAGCCAGGAGATGTTGAAGCTCGGTGAGGAATTCACCGGCGAGGTGATCGAACGCGGCAGCAAGGTCTCGCAGGACCTTGTCGATCGCGGACAGGAGCTATCGCATGATCTGACGAAGCGCAGTAAGAAGTTGTCGCGTGACCTGGCAAAGCGCAGCCGCAAAGTAACCCAGGACCTGGCCGATCGCGGCGGGGAATTGCTTGGGTCGCGTCGCAAACAGAGCCGGGCCTGGACTTTCGTCGGCTTCGGCGTGGGCATGGTCGTGGCGGGCGCGATTACCTACCGGCTGGTGCGAGGGCGCGCGGCTCGCAGACAGGACGAGGATGAGTCGTTTGAGATCCCGGCAAGCGCGTCCATGAACGGCATACCGGCCGATCTGGCAGAGCAGGCGGGAGCACCCGATATGCAGATCGAGGAGGTTGACCTGGTGTTCTTCAGCTCTGAAGAAGAAGGCAGCCAGCAGGAGTAAGTATGATGCATGTCTGTATGGGTTGATTTACCGCACCCATACGGACATTATTTTTCTTCTCGTCCTTCGTTCACAATACCCTGGCGCACAAGGTAGCGTAAGAATTCCAGGCGCTGCTGTGGCGTGGGAGCTGTTTCGCCGGCCACTCGAGAAATATCGACCGGGGAATTCGGAGGAACTGCCGGGTCATCGTTCGCGGGTGGAGGGGTACGAGTTGTATATGTTGGGCGGTCATCGAGCGTTGAGAAATAGGTAGTGTTTGCCTGTGTCGTTGTGCCTTGTGTCGAGTGCGAAACTCCCTCCGATGGCGCGACCACACTTAACGCGCCGCTGTCATGGCGAAAGTCGACAGGGGGAGTCTGCCGCCAGGGCCACCAGGCGAATACGCGGCGGAGCCAGAGCCTGAATTGTTGCGTGATCATCGTGTCCTTGCTTTCAGTTTGTGGTTAGCAATCACGCGCTACGAGAGCAACACAACAAGCATGAGTATTTTTGAATACTATAGAAACATAGTAGCACATGCCGTGCTCTGCTGCAAGTGATTTGCTCGTGCAACTTTTAGAGGGATTCGGCGGAATTTTGTCAGTTGAAGCAAGTTTTGTGGGTAAACACGCGGGGCGTTCAGCCTTGTCGTCGCGACCACGCCTCCAGGCCCTCCTCGATCGTCGCCTCAATCGTCGTAAGCCTGCCGCGGCGAACCTCCTGGAAATTTACCGCTCATTTTGAGCGGTAAATGATCATCGAGGCCTGCCTGAAACCCCTTCTCAGGCGGATTTATCGGCACAAAAAAATTCTTTCTGGAACGTGCATATTTTTTACAAGTCCTTTCCCGGCAGCCACAAAACTGGCAGCAGCACTGTCATGGAGTGGAACCCGTTTGGCTTTTCGTCGGCTGATAAAATTGACGACAGGCGAGAGATCACCCTCAAACGCACTTGCAATTTTCGCGTGCGCGTGCCATAATCTAGAGGGTTCTGTTGGAGTAGTTCCTTGCAACTTGCTGAGCGAACTTCGTTGACAGGCTGTATTAGAAGATTGTCAGTTCTGAAACAGAAAAGAAAGGCAGGTGTCGGTTATGCAGGAAGATGTACTTGGAACCCGGCGAACCGCCATCTCTGACCCGCTCGTCATCTGTTCCCGTTGTAATAAAGTCACTCGTTTGCGATTTGCCCGTCTCGTGCAGAGCGACACGCTTTCGGATAGCCATTCCGAGTATGAATACCTCTGCCCGGAGTGCCAGAAGGCGCTGGATGAAGGAGAAAAAGACCTTCCGCTCTGAGTGCGATAATACGGAGTTCTTTGATTTCCATGGCAAAAGGCGCGGGAAGCTTTCTCTTGTACCTTTTGCCAATTTTTCACATTAATCCGCTTTATCATTTGCCAGGAATACGTGGCAAGGTCGGTGCATCGAACGTGATCCGTAATAGAAAAATAAGATACATAAAGATCGTGAAATAGCTATGGTACGTAAAAAACAGGAAAATCAAGAGAGCGAAAGCGAACAACAGCTTCAGGCAGATGCGGCGGCTGGCGAAGACCGGCGGCGATGAGGAGAAGCAGGCGTCCTCTCTGCGCACTCGCACTCGTACAAAAAAGCAGGCTGCCGATGCTCCGCTGCCATCTCCCGACGATACCGCATCGCCGCAGAAAAAACCCCGCCGAAGACGCAGCCGGCGCAGTGATGAGGACGAACTGCGTATCCCGGGCATCATGCCCGTGCTGCCGCTCAAGGATGTCGTCGTTTACCCCTTCGCCATGCAGCCGCTGGGCGTGGGCCAGGCGCGCTCCATCCGCCTGATCGAAGACATTATGCGCACGAATCGCCTGGTGGTGATGGTGGCGCAGAAATCCGCCGATATCGACTCGGCAGGTCCCGACGACATCTTCAAGATCGGCACCGTATCGCGCATCGCGCGTATGATACGCATGCCCGACGGTACCCTGCAGATCATTGTGCAGGGCCTGGAACGCGTAGAGATTGGCGAATTTGTCCAGGAGAAGCCTTACCTGACCGCCCATATCAGCGCCAAACCGGAGGTTCAGGAGTCGGACGACGAAACCGAGGCCATCAAACGCAACGTCGTCGGCTACTTCCAGCGCCTGGTTACGCTGGTGCAGAACGTGCGCGAAGAGATCGCTGCTACCGCCTTGAATATGGAAGAGGCACGCCAGGTGGCTTACCTGGTGGCCACCTTCGTGCAAATGGACCTGGAACTGCGCCAGAAGGTGCTGGAACTCGACTCGGTGCGCGCCAAGCTGGAACAACTCAGCGCCTACCTCGCGCACGAACTTGACATCTTCGAACTTGGCCGCAAGATTCAGACCAGCGCCCAGGAAGAGATGAGCAAGGTGCAGCGGGAATACCTGCTGCGCGAGCAGCTTAAGGCCATCCAGCGCGAACTGGGCGAGGAGAGCGAGGAGCAGGCCACCATCAACGAGCTGCGCCGCAAGATCGACGAGGCGCGCATGCCTGAAGAGGCGCTGAAAGAGGCTAACCGCGAACTGTCGCGCCTGGAAAAGCTGCCGACTGCCTCGCCCGAATACAGCATCATCCGCACCTATATCGAACTGCTGGCAAGCCTGCCGTGGAGCAAGAGCACCGGTGAGCAGATCGACGTGCCGCATGCCCGCCAGGTGCTCGAGCAGGATCACTACGACCTGGAGAAAATCAAAGATCGCATCCTGGAATACCTGGCGGTGCGGCGCTTGAAGGAAGAGCGCCTGGCGGAACAGCAGCGGGTAGAGCAGGAGGGGCTTGAAGGAGAGGACGAGGAGCGCCGCCCGACCCAGCCGCTCACCTCGCTGGATAGGCGGCGGATCAATCGCGAGCCGATCCTGTGCTTCGTTGGACCGCCGGGCGTCGGCAAAACGTCGCTCGGTCAATCCATCGCGCGCGCGCTCGGACGCAAGTTCGCGCGCATGTCGCTGGGCGGTATTCGCGACGAGGCCGAGATTCGCGGCCACCGCCGCACCTACATCGGGGCTATGCCCGGCCGCATCATCCAGACGCTGCGGCGCGTTGAGACCAACGACCCCGTTGTCATGCTGGACGAGGTCGATAAGGTGGGGGCCGACTGGCGCGGTGACCCCTCGTCGGCGCTGCTGGAGGTGCTAGACCCTGAGCAGAACTACAACTTCCGCGATAACTACCTCGATCTACCCTTCGACCTGTCGAGGGTCATGTTCATCGCGACTGCCAACTCGCTCGAGCCGATCCCGCCCGCGCTGCGAGATCGCATGGAAGTCCTGGAGTTATCGGGCTACACCGAGGAGCAGAAGCTGCACATCGCGCGCAACTACCTGCTGCCCAAGCAACTCGAGGCCAACGGTCTGAAGCCGGACGAACTCTCCGTCGATGACGGCTCGCTGCGGCGTATCGCGCGCGACTACACGCGCGAGGCCGGCGTGCGCAACCTGGAACGCGAGATCGGATCGTTGTGCCGCAAAGTCGCCAAACAGATCGCCGAGGGCAAACCTACGCCCATCGCGGTCACAGCCGAGTCGGTGCCCGACTACCTGGGCCGGCAGCGCTTCTTCGAAGAAGTGGCCGAGCGCATTGACCGGCCGGGCATCGCCACAGGCCTGAGCGTCACGCCTGTTGGAGGCGAGATCCTCTTCATCGAAGCGGCATCCATTGCGGGGAAGGAAGACCAGTTGACGCTGACCGGGCAACTTGGCGACGTGATGAAGGAATCGGCCATGACCGCGCTGAGCTACGTGCGTTCCAACGCCGAGCTGCTGGGCCTGCCTGTCAACGTGTTTGAACATCAACATGTGCATATCCATGTACCTGCCGGCTCCATTCCCAAAGATGGGCCTTCGGCGGGCGTCACGATGGTGACGGTGCTGGTCTCACTCGCGAGCGGGCGCAAGGTGCGTTCCGACGTTGCCATGACGGGCGAAATCACGCTGCGCGGCAAGGTTATGCCGATCGGTGGCGTTAAGGAGAAGGTACTGGCGGCCTATCGCTCAGGCATTCGCACGGTGATCCTGCCCAAAAAGAACGAATCCGACCTGATGGAAGACCTGCCCAAAGAGCTGCGCGACCAGATGCATTTCGTCTTCGCCAGTGAAATCCGGCAGGTACTCGAAACCGCCATCGAGGGATTCCCGCAGATCGGCGTCCACGAAAACGGCCACGAGCGCGTGCGCAGGCGCCGGGCAGAGAAGGCGGCTGCCGGCGTCCAGGCGTAGAAGTGATAGCGTCAAATGGCGCGGGAAGCACGAGGCGATACCGTGAAGAAGGACGGTCGTCAGCCATCTCTACCGCTGGAAACCGAGCCGGGTGCGCAGACGCAGGCACTCAGGCCACGGCGCACCTGGCGGTTGGGCCAGCGAGCAGCGCAGGCAGCCCTCGTCCTCTTGCTGTGTATCGGGGGTTTTCTCTCGCTGTTTCCGTCAGGGCGCGCCTTCACCCGCAGCGCCCTGCTGCTGCCGGCGTTGATCAGCGCCTCTGAACCCGCGCCGCTGGTGCTGGCCGGCGACCCTGTGCACTACGAGCGCCTCACGCTCTCCTCGTCCATCGGCCCCGTCTATCTGGATATCTACGAGCCGGCCACGCCGCCGCCGCCAATCCCTGGCGGGCGCGAGGCCATCATCGATGTGCCGGGCGCCGGCGATAACCGCACGGTCACGCAGCTCGTCAACCTGTCGCAATCGCTTGCGCGCGAGGGTGTGGTTGTCGTCAATGTCGGGACGCCCACGCTCTTCGACTACCGGGTCTCGGCGCAGGACGGCGAGGCCGTTGTGCAGGCATTCAAGCTCATGGAGCGCTGGCCAGGTGTGAACCCCCAGCACATCGGCATCATGGCTTTCAGCGTCGGAGATTTGCTGGCCTGCGTTGGGGCGGCCGACGCGCGCATTCGCGACCAGGTGGCCTTCCTGGCCTTCCTGGGCGGCTATGTGGACGTGACGACTCTGCTTGAGACGGTGGGCAGGCGTTCCCAGATCGTGAATGGCCAGACACAGCCCTGGCAGCCAATCGAGACCGACCTCTACACATTGTCCCGTACCGTGAGCAGCCTGCTCACGCCTACGGATCAGGAGCTTTTACAGCAGGCCTTCCCACTAACAGCGAACCTGGCGCCCCCACTGAGCTCGCAGCAACTGGCGCAGCTCTCGCCGGACGGCACGGCATATTATCACCTGCTGGAAGGTGATGAACCCGACATCGTCGACCAGAATCTCGCTGCGCTCTCGCCCGCGATGAAAGCGCTGCTCACCCGGCTTTCTCCCCTGTCGGTGCTCGCCCAGATTCGCGCGCCGATTCACTTGCTGCATGACCGCAACGATCCATCCATTCCCTACAGCCAGGCTCTGGAATTTGCCGCGGCGCTGGCGCGCATGCATCATCCCTACGACTTTGCCGCTTACAGCATCTTTTCGCATGTTCAGGTGGAGTCGAACCTCGGCCTGGGACAGTTGCTGGGTGACGGCAGCAAGCTGCTCGAGACGCTGACCAGTATACTGCTGGCCGGTTCGTGAGCATAGGAGCGCAGCAGAAAGCGAGGAGAACGACCATGCTGATCCTTTCCCTGCTCTGGGCAGTGCTGGGCCTGCTCGTCGGGGCGCTGGCGAACGCGGCTAAGTTGCGACCGGCGTCCTGGGATCGTGGTGGATGGCTGCGCATGCTCGGGCTGGGCGCCCTGGTCGCCGTGATCGGTGGGTGGCTCGGCACGTGGGTGCTCGGCGCACTTTTTGCTACGGCGACCGCGCTCTGGATTGCCGTGCTGGGCGTGGCGCTGCTGCCGCGCTTGATCACGTGGTGCGCCCGATTCTTGCGCGCCTGACACAAAGGGTATTGGCGCTGATGAGTGACAGCGTAGACAGTAACGATTTTCTTTTACAGATGTCCTCGCGCTACCAGCTTAAAAGGCGGGAATTTTTGAAGGCCAGCTTAGCGGCGGGCCTCGGCGGCGCTTTTCTTGCAGGCTGTAACGGCGGGACATCTAGCTCCGGTGGGAGTGCCGGGCTACCGAAAAGCACGCCTGCTCATGCAATCTCGCAGGGTCTTCCCGAGGCACCCGGCCCACTGAGCCTGGGCGTGAATGGCCACTTTACTACTGCCTCCGATCTGGAGGCGCAGGTGGAAAAACTTGCTGCCATCGGGTTCGGTTTTATGCGCCTTGACCTGCTGTGGAGTCTGGTCGAGCGCAGCAAGGGCCAGTACGATTTTTCTGACTTCGAAGGTATCGTTAGCACTCTTGCCGGCCTCGGTATCCGCCCGCTTTTCATCCTGGACTACAACAATGCGCTCTACGATGATACCAAATCACCGCCATCTACCGAGACCGGGCCGCATACGGACGCAGCGCGCCAGGCATTTGGGCGCTTCGCGGCCGCCGCGGTTGCAAAGTTTAAAGGACAGGGCGTCATCTGGGAGATCTGGAATGAGCCCGACAACCCGCCCTTCTGGTACCCCAAACCCAACCCCGATGATTATATGGCGCTGGCGAAAGTGGCTATTACAGCCATGCGCCAGGCTGATCCCGTCGCGACGATTGTAGCGCCTGCCCTGACAGGACTTGAGCCAAAGTACCAGTCTGCCTGGAATTTCCTTGAGCGCTGCTTTGCGCTAGGTCTGGTGGATCTCGTGGATGCGATCAGCGTCCATCCCTATCGACTCGGGCCACCGGAAACCGCGGCGTCAGATTACCAGCGTTTGCGCACCCTCATAGCCAGGTACGCGGCGGGTCAGAAGGTAAACCTGCCAATCATCAGCAGCGAGTGGGGCTACTCCTTGACGTGGGTTTCGCAGGTTCAGCAAGCGGAGTACTTCGTGCGCCTCTTCATCATCAACCTGGCGAACAATGTACCGGTGAGCATCTGGTATGACTGGCAGGATGGGCCAGACCCGAAACAAATAAACGATAACTTTGGCATGATAACATGGACCGGCCAGCCTAAAATGGTGTATTTCGCAGCGCAAACCCTGACCAGTGAACTCAAAGATTTTCACTTCGCTCAGCAGGTATCTTTGCCTTCTGCGGCTGATTACGCCTCGCTCTTCACAAATGGAGGGGCCAGGAAACAGGTAGTATGGACATCAGGCAATCCCCACACAGTGACGCTTCCCGTTAACGCGACTTCGGTAACGATCACCAGCATGACCGGCGAAAAACACACGCTTCCAACTACGGATGGTCACGTGGCGCTGCAACTCACGGGCAGCCCGCAGTACATCGCATTCTGAAATCCAGGGACCCTGGCTCTTGCACGAGCAAGTGGTTTAGCGGATAATAGAAGCAGTTCTTTCCCTCCGATGAAGATGTGCCGGCACAGACTAACACAATGCTGAGAAGGAGGCGAGCATGGCGACGTTGGAGCAGGGAAGCGAAGAACCGTCCGCGACGCTCTCACAGCAAGCGGCGATTAAGTTGCCCAGGGTGCGCTGGACGCAGATTCTGGCGATCAGTATCTTCTGGCTGGCCCTCAACTTCCACTGGGCCGCGCTCGGGCTCATCATCCTGCCCAGCGAGGTCTTCAAGATCGCGGGGACGTTCAACAAGGGCGACGCGCTGGCTTTCGTGCTGGTTCCCGGTGCCTTCGTCTCGCTCTTCTCTAATCCATTGTTCGGCTTTCTCAGCGACCGCACGCATGGGAAACTGGCGATCTGGGGACGGCGTCGCCCGTTCATCCTCTTAGGCACGCTGGTCAATATCGGCGGACTGCTCTGGATGGCGGCGGCTCGCGACATCCCGACACTGGCAATCGCCTACGTCATCGTACAGTTCTCCAACAACGCCGCCGCAGCGCCGTTTCATGCCCTGCTGCCCGACATTGTCCCTGCCGAGCAGCGCGGCCTCACATCCGGCGTGATGGGCCTGCTCTCTATCGCCGGAAACATCGGCGGCGTGGTCGTGGCGGGCATCTTCGTCAACTCCGCGCTGCCCGCCGCCGCCTACTACCAGGGATTGTGGCTCACCTACGGCATCGTTATCGCCGTGCTGGCCGCGCTCATGCTGATCACGATTGTCGTTGTGCGCGAGCGACGCGGCCTCTCGGCGCAGATGATCGCGCGTGAGGATCAGCAGCACAGGCTGACGGCCACCGATGCCGCCAGGAGCTCTGGTTCTCGCAAGCGACCCGCGTGGCTCTCTCAGCGCACCATCGTCACCGTCGTCAGCACGCTGGCCGTCATCGGCGTTGCGTGGGGCATCATGGCCGTGTGGAATTGCTTCAATGCCGCCAATATCCAGATCAACGGGGATGTACAGCAGGTCATCCTGGAAGTGATCGCCACCATCGGCATCCTGCGCCTCTTCGACTTCAATCCGCGTCGCGACCGCGATTTTGCCTGGGTCTTCGTGACGCGTCTCGTGATGATGCTGGGCATCTACACTGTGCAGGACTTCCTGCAGTTCTACATGCGCGACGCCGTGCGCGTGCCCAATCCAGAACAGCAGACGACGAACTTCATCATCATCCTCTCGCTGACCAGCCTGTTCAGCGCCTTCATCGTCGGCTGGCTTTCGGATCGCTTCGGACGCAAGCGTATGGTGTACTTCTCCGGCGGACTGATGGCGCTGGTGGGGCTGATCTTCATCCTCACACAGTCGCTGCCTGTCGTGCTGGCGGCCGGCGCGATCTTCGGCCTGGGCTACGGCGCATACATCAGCGTGGACTGGGCGCTGGTGGCCGACGTGTTGCCCTCGCATCGCAGCTACGCGCGCGACATGGGTGTGTGGAACATCGCGCTTTCGCTGCCGCAGGTCATCGCGCCGGTGATCGGCGGCCCGTTGATCGATAGCTTCACGCGCGCGGGAGATCCTGTGCTGGGCTATCAACTGCTCTTCGCTCTCGCCATCGCGTACTGCGTGATCGGCACGGTGACGGTGCGCTACATCAAGGGAGTTGCGAAGTAGCGGATGGTCCCTACGCTCCTCGTTTTCTGGCCAGGTTATTCAGGGCGAAGGGCCAGCGCCAGATTTCCAGAAGTGCCAGGTTGAACACGAGCGCGATCAGCATGAAGGCTGTCCCAGGGACGGCGTGGTCGATGAAGACGCCACGCAGAATCATGGCAATGATCCAGGCGGGGATCCAGGCGATGGCCGTGCGATAGGCCATCGCGCGCGGCTCGGCCATCAGCTCTTTGCGGAAGAGGCCGAGGAAGGGCGCGACGAGGAACCAGCCTGCCAGGAAGGGGAGCGAGATCACGATGATGTGGAGAATAGCAGCCAGCCCCGTAAATTCGCCATGCGAGGTATCACCGAGCAGCGCGAAGATCAGGAAGCACAGAATATCGCCGATCAGCAGAAGGATAACCGATTGGCGATAGGGCCGCTCCGCGGGGTAGACCCTCTTTTTTGAAGGGGCGGGCTGCTTTGTTCCGTTGTTGGCGGACATGATTTTTGCTCCAATTTTGTTGATTCGGCGGTCATTCCTTTTGTTTTTCGGTGTGCTCGTGCACGAGTTCTTCGACGGCGGTCAGTTCGGTGCGCACAGCGCGGACGCGCAGCATGACGAAGGCAAGATAGGCGAAGAGTCCCACCCAGGCAATGATGTAAGCCGCGACGAGATAATCTGTTCCCTGCATAAGTATATCCTCACAATAGATCGGCGCGCAAACGCTGAGCCAGGGTTTGCAGACGCTGTAACTGGTAGAGTTGAATCATCAAAAAGGCGAATAATAAGGTAAACGATGTCAGCGACACCATCAGGGTCAGGACGACCGAGGGCGGCAGCGCTCCCGCTACGCCGATTTGCGGTCCTGGATGCAGCGTACGCCACCAGTTCACCGATTTGTAGATGATGGGAACGTCGATGACGCCGATGATCGCCAGCACGGTACCCGCGCGTGCGCTCTCCGGCGTGCGGCCCATGTAGCTGCGCAGCATCAGGTAGCCGATGTAGATGAACCACAGGATCAGCGTCGTCGTCAGGCGGGCATCCCATGTCCACCACGTCCCCCAGATGGTCTTGCCCCAGATCGAGCCGGTGATGAGCGTCAAAGTCGTAAAGAGCGCGCCCAGTTCAGCCGCGGCGCGCGCCACCCAGTCCCACCTCTCATCCCTTGTGATGAGATAGCCAATGCCACCAGCGGCCACTATACCGAAGCCGAGCATAGCAAGCCAGGCCATCGGCACATGGAAATAGAAGATGCGCTGCGGCTCGCCCTGCACGGCGTCCATCGGCGCGTACAGGAAAATCATCCAGATCGAGATGAGCATTCCCGCGAATGCGAGCGCGCCCAGCAGCAGGGATAAGTACGGGAAACGATCTACCTGTCGCCGTGCCGCCCCGGTCCTGATGGCAGGCTGCCGGACATCCCTGTCCCGTTTGACTAATGCCATAATTATTACTCCTGACAATCCATCCGTGGGGACGTGAGCGTCCCCATCCTACCGCGACGGATTTAACATCATTCCTCTACAACAAATTCAAAGGTGAGCATAGCGACACTCAGAAATATGACATCGAAGGCCGTCATCAGTCCCAGCCAGGGCGGTTCGTTGATGGCGGGCGCCATCAGGCTGCTGGTCGCGCGGACAGCGCCGATGACGACGGGTACAATTAACGGAAAGACCAGGATGGGCAACAGCAGTTCACGCGCCTGGGTGGCGGCCGCTATAGCCGAAAACAACGTGCCGATGGCGGCGATTCCCAGTGTGCCAAGCAGGACGATGGGCAGCAGCTCACCGAACAACGGGATATTGAACAGTGCCGCGAAGATGGGCAGCGCGACCAGTTCCACGACGCCGATAAAGAGCAAGTTGCCGAGCAGTTTCGCCAGGTAGACCGCCTTGCGGTCCACCGGGCAGAGCAGCAGGCGATCCATCAGGCCCTTCTCGCGCTCGACGGCGATGGTGCGGCCAAGTCCGAGCAGGCTGGCGAAGATGAAGGCGACCCACAGCGCGCCCGGCGCGATGGCGGCCTTGTTATCGACGCGCAGATCGAAGGCGAAATTGAAGATCACCAGCACGAGCAGCGCGAACAGGCCCATACTCGTCCATGTCTGTTTGCTGCGCAGCTCGCAGCGGATGTCTTTCCAGAGGATCGCCAGCACTTGCTCAAAAAAGATCACTGTTATTACCTCGTTCACATTTCATCATTTCAGCGCTTCGGCGTAGATAGCACGCATACTCTGCGCCGCCAGCCCATGTGATTCGTGCGAATAGATCATGCGCCCGTTGCTGAGCAGGCCGACGCGGTCGCTCCACTGCAGGGCGCGTTCCAGGGAATGCGTTGTCAGGAGCAGCGTGCCGCCCGCTTCGTTGTGTTCGCGCAGCAATGCTTCCAGCAGCGCGATGCCTTCCTCGTCAAGACCTGTATCCGGCTCGTCGAGCAGGAGCAGGCGCGGCTCGTGCAGCAGGGCGCGCGCCAGGGCCAATCGCTGTAACTGGCCGCGTGAGAGCGCGCTGGCTCGCTCGTTGGCGCGTTTGGCCAGCCCGACGCGCGCCAGCAGCGTGGCGGCGCGCTCCTTGCTCTGCTTCACGGCGTACATTCGTCCAAAAAAGACCAGGTTTTCCAGGGCTGTCAGTTCATCATAGAGATAAGGCTGGTGCGCCACAAAGCCTACCAGGGAACGCACCGCCTGCGCATCGCGCTGGATATCCAGCCCTCCTATGACGAGCACTCCCTGCTCCCGGCTTTGCCAGACCCGCCAGGATGCGCAGCAGCGTCGTCTTGCCGGCGCCGTTCGCTCCAAGCAAGGCCATACGCTGGCCCTGATCCACGCGCAGATCGATGCCGCGCAGGGCGGGTTTCAGCCCATAGTTCTTTTTTAAGCCTGTCACTTCCAGGTAGGGTGCGCTCACTTTGCTTTAGATTCCGTGTTCATCAAGGTTCGCAGTTGTGTTTTCAGTTTCGCGCGGCGTTCCTCGTATGCCGCTTTCTTTATTGTACCAGCTTCGAAGGCTTTATCCAGGGCCAGCAGTTCTGCGAGCAGCTTTTCTTGCTGCGTCTCTTCCGACTCCTGTTGTATATGCGCGTCGTGCGTTTCCCGCTCTACTTTTGCCTTGTTCCTGGCCGTTGCCCGGGTGGGTGTACGAGCATTTGTTTGCGCCGCACCTGCTCGTGCTTTCTGCATGGACAGGCGCATCCTGGCCGACCTGCGCCGCACGCGAGCCGCCACATACCAGGTTATGCCCAGAATAGCGAACATAGCGAGCGCTATCAGGATCAACCAGGAGAGATTCAGTCCAGGCGCCGCGCTATTGCTCGCGCTGACGGGAGCCGGCAAGCCATCCAGTTCAACGTGAACCTGCGCGTTCGCCAGCAACTTCTGGGCAGATAACTCCTGGTAGGTCTGGTTGTCGGTATTGACTGTTCCCTGAGCAACCAGCGCCGCTGAACTGGCGTGGTAGTTCAGCGGCAGAAGCACCGCAAGGGCTACTGTCGGGTAAAGGATCGTGTAGCCAAAGTCGTAGTGGGACGTGCTATATGGCACCTGAAACGAAAAGGCAAACTGCGATATGCCGGGCGGGAGAGCCGCGTCGGATGCGAAGCCGCTATCGACCTGCGCCTGGTTATAGCCATCGAAGCCGGTTTTGAGCGAGAGATGCTGCGCGCCTGCGGGCAGTGAAAACAGCAGCGCGTTGGGTTTTTGCCCATTGGCGGCGAGCGTACCCACGTAGGTAGTCAGGCCCAGGTTTTCGAAAAAGTAACTTTCGGTGATAGTGAGCAGGCCATGATGCGCATCGGCATCGGCGATCAGAATATTGGCCTGCGCAACGGCGATTTTGGAGGTGCTGCTTGTGGCATCGTATACCGTCAGATTGATCTGCTGCGCCGGCTTACTGCTCAAATCGATCAGGTCGGTAACATATTGTGCCTTCTGGTAGAGCGTGTACACGGCATAACTGTAGGTTTTATCGGTGGCGAGTCCGTCGAACGAGAACATCCCGTGCGCATCCGTGGTCATGCTGGCCAGGTCACCCGTGTTATTGCCCTGTGCCACCTGCAGCGTCACGCTCTGCCCGGCGACAGGCGCATTGTGCTTCGTACCATCGCGCAACTGCCCGTAGATATGCCCGTTGCCGGCATTGGTCACCAATGCCGGCAACGGGGCGGCCGAAGCGGTGAATGGGAAGGCGAAGATGGCGAGGATGAGCGCGATTATCATTGTGCGTGTATAGTTACGATGCATCATCGTTTCCCGTCGTTTCGTTGTGCGATTCCTCCGCTCGCTTCTCGCGCCCATTTCGCATTTGGCGCAGGCGTTCCTCGATCAATTCGTCGAGTTGTTGTTCGTGCGCCAGGATGGATTTATGGGCGGTAAAGGCGCGGCGCATGTAGCGTTCGCGCAGGGAGCGGTAGTCCGGCCCGCTGAGGTTGCCGAGTTGGTAATCCAGCTCGACTTCTTTGAGCGCTCTTCTAGCGGCTTGCTCGTTTTCGACCTGGGATGGCAGTGTAGCCTGGTCTGCCGACCTGTCCAGATCGTCGAGTGCGTTCGGCATCCCGCCAGCGATGCGCTGATATGGCCGGTAGACCGGATAGAGTACGAATAACAGCGCCGGTACACACAGGATTAATGCGACCAGCCAGGGAAGCAATGATAGCTGGAGCATCAGCTCGCCTCCTTGATCTGGTGCGTGAAAAGCGCATCTTCGGCGGCTAGCTCCTGGGCAAGTTGTGTTTCGAAGCTCGCTAGCTCACCTTCGTCCCAGGTTTCGCCAGCCGCATTTTCCGGGACATCTGCTTTTTTCTTCGTTCTTCCCCAGCCGCGCAGGACGAAGAAGACGGCCAGCGCCCCCAGCAGGAGGACGGCGGGCGGCACAAGCCAGGCGAGCAGTGTAAAGCCTTGCTGCGGCGGCGACCACAGGATGCGGTCGCCATAACGCGAGCGGAAATACTGGATGCTCTGCTGCTCCGTCATACCCGATTGCAACTGCTGGCGAATGAGCGCGCGCATCTGCTGGGAGATCTCGGCAGGCGAATTCGCCACCGACTCGCCCTGGCACACGGGACATTTCAACTGCGATGCCACATCAATCACGCGCTGGTCAAGCGTTTCCTGCGGGGGCGTCGCAAAGAGCATGAATGACCAGATGGTTACGAGCGTGGCAACTGCGAGAGCCGCCGCGATACCGGCAAGGAGCGTGCGCCGTTTCTTCATAGAGCAGCCTCCTCCGCGGTCGCTCTTTCGAGCGGTTCGGTAGCGACGACTATTTCGTTTTCGATGGTGGGGACCCTCTTTCGCTTGCGACGGCCGGGCCACCAGCAGATAATGCCGCCGCAGAGCATGACGAGACCACCAAGCCAGACTAAGGGCACGAGCGGGTTGATGAAGACACGGATGGTGGCCTGCGCCGGGCCGTTCCAGTTGGCGAGGAAAACGTACAGGTCGGTCAGGCCGTGTGTGGTGATCGAGATGCTACTGGCGGGCTGGTTATTGTAGTTCGGGTAAAATGAGCGGCCCGGGTAGATATAACCTTGTAGTTGTCCGTCTTGCCAGACCTGGAGCTGCGATGTGATGGTTTCGACATCCGGGTATTTCAGATCTATGTTGCCGAAATAGACCAGTTTGAAGCCTGACAGGTTGATTTCCTGTCCCGGCGTGAGTACGGCGTCCTGCTGCGTCTGGAAAAAGTTGGAGCCGATGACGCCTAGCGCCAGCAGAATGAAACCCAGGTGGACGATGTAGCCGCCGTAGCGCTGGCGGTAGCGATCGACCAGCGTGAAAAGCGCGACGAGGTAATTTTCGCCGTGGCGATGGCGCACGCGCACACCGCGCCATAACTCGTAGAGGATGGCGCCGCAGGTGAAGGCGCAGGTGGAGAAGGCCACGTTGGCCCAGACGTCGCGCACGCCGGCCAGCGGAAGGACGGCGGCGCACAGCGCGGCTGCCAGCGCGGGTATGGCCAGATTGCGCCATAATGAGCGCGGTGAGGTGCGCCGCCATGCCAGCAGCGGGCCAATGCCCATAGCCAGGATCAATACCAGCAGGATCGGCCCGTTGACGCGTTCGTAGAACGGCGGCCCGACCGAAAGCGTCTCGTGGCTGACGGCCTGCGAAATGAGTGGGAAAAGCGTTCCCCACAGCGTGGCGAAGGTAATGCCGATCAGCAGGAGATTATTGAGCAGGAAGCTGCCCTCGCGCGAGAGCGCCGAAATCGAATTCATGCTCCGGGCGCAGCCTGGGAAGGCGGAAAATGAAGAGGCCAATGCTGAAGACGATGATAATCGCCAGGAATGCCAGGAAATAGCCGCCGATGGATGAATAGGCGAAGGAGTGGACAGAACTGATGATGCCGCTGCGCACCTCGAACGTGCCGAAGATGGCGAGGGCAAACGAGGCGATTACCAGCCCAAGATTCCAGACCTTGAGCATCCCGCGCCGTTCCTGTACCATCGTGGAGTGCAGGAAGGCCGTGGCGGTCAACCAGGGCAGCAGCGCAGCATTCTCTACCGGGTCCCAGCCCCAGTATCCGCCCCAGCCAAGCACGTGGTAGGCCCACCACATACCGAGCATCAGCCCCGTTGTCTGGATGGCCCAGGCTGCCAGCGTCCAGCGCCGGATAGCGCGCAGCCAGTCGCTGCCGAGCTTGCCGGATATCATGGCAGCGACGGCGAAGGCGAAGGGAACGGAGAAGCTCATATAGCCCATCAAAAGCATGGGTGGATGTATCAGCATCCCGGGGTCCATCAGAAGCGGGTTAAGTCCTACGCCATCTGACGGCGGCGTGGGCAGGCGTACGAAGGGACTTGAGACAGTGATTAGCATCAACAAAAAGAAGAGTTCGATACACATCAGCGTAGCCGCGACGTACGGCACCAGCGCGGCGGGAGATCGTTTCGAGGTGAAGATGAATATGGCGGAGAAGACCGAGAGCATCAAAGCCCAGTAGAGCAGCGAGCCCTCCTGGCCACCATAAAAGGCCGACAGCGTGTAGTACCAGGGCATGGAGAGGCTTGACTGGTTTGCTACGTAGGCGACGCCGAAATCGTGGACCAGGAATGAGATGATGAGCGAGGCCGAGGCGAGCAGCAAAAAGAACGTGACGGTCAGCACGGCGCGTTTCGCGCTGGCAACCAGCGCGGCGCTTCCACGTATGGCCCCCGCGACAGCCGCAATGATGGCAAAGATAGCAAAACCTGTTGCGAGGATTAACGAAATAACACCAAGATCAGAAAAATGCACAGTTGTCCCTATCCTCACTGCGCGCCGGGCGTGGCGGACTGAAACTTCGATGGGCATTTCGTGAGCAGCGTTTGCGCCTGGAATGGCCCCTGTCCGGTGTAGTGCCCCTCGACGACGACGGTCACGCCGGCCTGGAAGATATCCGGTATGATGCCGCTGTAAACTACCGGCAGGGAGTGGCTGCCGTCGTTGATGACGAAACGCACCTGCGAATGGCCATTGTTGTACAGGATGGTGCCCTTCTGCACATCACCCGCCACACGCACCGACTCCGTGGTACAGACCTTGCAGCTCTTCAACTCGGAAACGGTCATATAATACACAGCGCTGGCCTGTGTGTTAGCGAAGATCAGGTAGATCACCGCGCCGAGAATGGCAGCGCCGCCCAGGATGAAGCTGATTGGCAGGCGGCGCTTGCGGCGCTTGCGCGGCTGTTCCTCCTGCATCGATGGATCAAGAGCGGTTTGCACGAAATCTAATCCTTTCAATTGGGCGCGATGGCGGCTTCGTACAGGGCGTTTAGCAATGCGCCGAGTGCAAATATAAAGATGCCCAGGGCCAGTGTCAACTGCGGCGCGACCTTCGAGAGCCGTGTGGTGCGCTTGGCCAGCCGTCGTATATTGCTTTGACCAAGATAGATTGACAGGGTAAACATACAGAGCGCGGCTATGATCTTAATGCCCAGCACCACCAGGTAGGGCCAGCCCAGCGCGGTGGTGGTCAGGCGATCAAAGGCCAGGTACGCACCCGTCAGTAGCAACACACCCATACAGAAGTTGACCATGCGCTTGAACAGCGCCGCCATCTGCGCGGTCACGCCTGGAGCAGGGCCGCCGCTACGCAACGCGGGCAGGGCTACCAGCATGTAGAACAGGCTGCCGCCAACCCAGGCGGTCGCGGCCAGGATATGCGCCGCTCGAACAATCAAACGTATTTCCGCCATAATCTTGCCTGGCTGCGCCGGTCGGAATGAGATCACCTTCTAGCGCGTAATCAGTTGCAGGTTGCTCTGGATCGACTGCGCGGTCAATTCGCCGATGATGCGCGTCACAATCACACCCTGCCGGTTGATAAAGAGCGTTTCCGGCGTGCCGGTTACACCATAGTTGATTGCAACCGAGCCCGTGGCATCCAGCACATTCGGGTAGGTAATGCCGTACTGCTGCAAAAAATGCTGCCCATCGCTCTGTGCATCCTGAAAATCGATGCCGAGAAATACCACGCCCTGTGCATGCGCCTTCTGCCATTGCGCCTGCAAGAGCGGTGCCTCGGCGATACATGGGGCGCACGTCGAACTCCACACGTTCAGCACAACGGGATGCCCTATGTAATTAGATAGGGAAATGGTAGATGGTTCATGGGTACCGAGCGCGGCAAGCGTGAAATTGGGCGCGGCGTGACCAACCAGTGGATCCGCCTGCGCCCCGCTTTGCGCGGGTGTCAGCAACTGAGTCCAGAGCAACGCCAGTAGTCCGACATTGATCAGGCTGACCACGACGAAAATAATAATGCTGCGCTTGCGCTTGCTTTTCTTCGCGGGCGCAGGCTCCTGCGCCACCGGAGAATCGCCCGGTTCAGCCGGCATCTGTTCGTCTTCCATAAGTTCCCTACGGCAATACGATGTGAAAAGATAAGATACCAGTGTGATTATTGGGCGTGGGACTGATAGAGAGCTTGCAGGCCGTGGAATGTACCTTACAGGTGCCTGAATGCTCCATTATCTTGCGACAGCGATGTTCTCCTGCTTTGTGCCGAGCGTCCACCAGAGCAGGGCCGCGATGACGATCAACAGTCCAATCGCGGTGATGGCGATTTGCAGCATCAGTCCGATGAAAGCCAGCATCAGACCGGCTGCGGTGAGCATTGGACATAAGCTGGGTGCGGCGGGTGAAGGTGCCCGCATGTTGTTGGGACTCGAATCATCGCGTCCGGGTTGGATGGATGTACGGCTCTGCTCTTGCAGGCCAGGCATGTTTTCCGGGGAAAGCCGCGCTTCAATGACGGCATGAAGCGCACGGGCGTCAAATGGCTTTGCCAGGCTGGTATATTGCACCAGCCTATTCTCCTCGCTGGCCCTGAGGAGCATGGATGCGTCCCAGGTCAGTAGCACGGTGGGGAGAGATGTCAGCAGCGGATATGCCTGTATCTCTGCCAGTAGCGCTGCGCCGTTTCCCACTTCTCCATCGATGTCGAGCAGCATCAGGTCTGGCCGGCGCTTGCTCATGTCGTAGATCTCATGCGGTGAAGTGGCCTCTATGACATCCAGGCCGCGATATCTCAAGCCCAGGGCAATCATGCGGCGGAGCGAAGGATTTGCTTCCACGAGCAGGATAGTGTGCCGGGAGTGCTGTGCGGCGCTGTGCATAGTTTCCTCACTTTTTTTCGATGAGCTCGCTGGAGCCTCCGAGAGCTAATATCGCAGATACTGAAAAGATAGGCAGTGGACATTACGAAGACTTTGATTGTGTGAGGGAATTCCTTACAAGCGCCTGAATGGTATGTCTGGATAAACTACAGTTTTGCCAGCTTGTAGCCAACATCTGGTATGGTCAGGATGTATTGCGGATGGCGCGGGTCGGCTTCAATCTTGCGGCGCAAACGGCTGATGTAGACCCAGATGAAATCGATCTCGCGGGAATACTCTGCCCCCCAGACGCGCTCAAGCAGTAGTTCGTGCGTCATCACTCGACCGGCGTTCTGCGCCAGCACACTGAGGAGTTTGTATTCGGTGCGGCTGAGTTGTACCGCGCGGTCCTGCACAAGCACCTGATGCTGTGCGAAGTCGATTACCAGGTCGCCGGTTGTGAAGATGGCTTCGCTCGACGCCTGGTCGCGGGCGGTATGACGCCTCAGCAGCACGCGTACGCGCGCAAGCAGTTCCTTTATGCTCAACGGCTTGACGACAAAATCGTCCGCGCCCATGTCGAGGTAGCGTACGCGTGCGTCTTCGTCCTCGGTATCGTCACAGAGCATCAAGACTGGGATGCGCGAAAATTCTCGCATATGTTCAAGCAACTCGGCTCCCGACATATCGCCCACGTCGCTTGCCAGGAGTGCCAGGTCAGGTTCTTTCAGGTCGAGCTGACGCAGGAATTGCAGGCCGTTACTGGCGGTATAGACCTGGTAGCGCTGTTCTTCCAGGTTAGCTCTGATGTAGCGGGCCATGCGTGGGTCACGCTCGACCACCGCGATCGAGGCCTGTTGCTGTACGCGCAACGGCCCGGTGCGCGGCAGCGAAAGGGTGCTTGTCGAGCCGATCGCGTCGGTTGAAGCGATGGGACCAGATGCGCCGGGAAGCACCGTCGTTGTAGGGGCTTGATTCATCACGTCCCAGGTTGCAACAAGCGGTATTCTGCAATAGAACGTTGTGCCACGTCCGATACCAGGCGATTCAGCCCAGATACTGCCACCGTGCGCCTCAATCGTGGCACGCGCGACTGCCAGCCCCAGCCCACTGCCTGCCGGGCGCTCATTACTCAGCGGAACACGGTAGAAGCGCGTGAAGATGCGCTCGAGATGCTCAGGTGCGATGCCGACGCCCTGGTCGGCGATGCTCAGGCGCAGTTCCGTGGCTTCCGTGGTGTCTGTGTCGTTCAGTTCCAGGCTGATGGTAATCGTGCTGCCCGGCGAGGAATAGCCCACGGCGTTGCTCAGCAAGTGAATGATGACCTGTTCGATGCGCAGCGCGTCACAGTGAGCTGTCACTGGTTGCTGCGGCAGGTGCAGGATGAAAGTATGGCGGGGCGCGTTTTTTCGCCAGCGCTCGACCAGCGAAGCCAGCAATTCGGAGAGACGTACTTCCGCGAAGCGCAATGGCTGGATGCCCGCATCGAGCCGCCAGACATCCAGCAGCGTATTGAGCACATCGTGCAGGCGCTCTGCCTGGGTGTCGATCATCTGCAACATTTCACGCATCAAGACCAGGTCCCAGCGTGGGGCATTTCCCAGCAGTGTCGTCGCACAGCCCTTGATGACAGCGAGCGGAGTCTTGAGTTCGTGGACGGCCAGCGCGAAAGTCTCACTGCTCGCCTGCATCGCTTCGTGTTCCAGTGTGCTATCGTCGAGCAGGACCCCGCGCCCAAGGATATTACCAGGTTCGTCGCGCACGGGAAAGCAATGCACGCGCAGCCAGCGCACGGCCGCGTCCGCCAGGGCGAGATCGGTCGTCTGCTCTTCATCGGGATGAAGCCAGAGACGATCAAGTTCCATCTGAGCATCGAGGGGCTGCGCAGCCAGCGAGAGCAGTTGCTGGCGAACGTCGAAGACAGGCTGTTCCAGCATCGCGCGCAGGCTGATGCCCAGCAAGCGTTCCGCGCTCTGGTTAGAGAAGGCGACCTGCTCTTCTGCGTCCAGCAAAATAAGGCCGCTGCGCATATTGGTCGCTACACCTTCGAGAACTGCGAAGGAATGCAGGGACCTATCCGCTCTTTCTCCAGCGGCAGCATCCATAAATAGAAAATACCTTTCCCAAGCGCCAGATATGTAGTGGCATCCCTGGCGGGTGCCATCTCGCTATTGATATTCTAGCAAACGGGTCAAGGTTTGCGCAGGACCTGGTTGATGTTATAATAGGAAGCACCCTCAGGGAGGGGAGACTTAGAATACGCGCAGCGTGCGGAGAGGAGCCATAGGCATGACACAGGATTCGGCCAGGCACGATGAGATCATGGTAGCGGTGGAAACCGCAGGGGTTCGCTTTGTCAACCTGGAATTTACCGACGTGGTCGGGATGGCGAAAAGTGTCACTATTCCCGTTGACCAGCTTCCAGACTGCCTGGCACGTGGCAAATGGTTCGACGGTTCCGCGCTCGAGGGGTTCGCGCGCGTGGCTGAAAGCGATATGTACCTGTTTCCCGATGTAAGTACCTTTGCCATTCTGCCTTATGCTGTGAATCCCCAATCAGAGCGGCACACCCAGTCGAATGATACACAACGCGACGCAGATGTTGTTGCGCGCATCATCTGCCATGTGCGCGCGCCATCCGGTGAGCCATTCGATGGGGATCCGCGCGCCACATTACTGCGCGCGCTCGATGTCGCGCGGGAGATGGGATACTCGTTTCTAGCTGCCCCCGAACTGGAATTTTTCCTGCTGCGCCTGGATGATACGACACCCTCACCTCTGCCCCGTGATCGCGGCGGCTACTTCGATCTCTCTACCGATCTGGCAGCAAAGATACGCCGTCAGATGGTGCAGGCGCTGCAACAGATGGATATTCGCATCGATACCAGTCATCACGAAGTAGCTGCCGGCCAGCATGAACTTGATTTTGAGATGGGCGAGGCGCTACATATCGCCGATAGCCTGGTGACGGCAAAATATGTTCTGAAAGCGATTGCCGGGCAGCACGGCTTGTATGCCACCTTCCTTCCCAAGCCGTTTTTTGGCGTGAATGGCTCCGGTATGCATACCCATCAGCAGTTGCTCCAGCGCGTGACCGGCAAGAATGCCTTCGTTGATGAGCATGGCGAGTTTGGCCTGTCGGATATTGGTCGCTACTTCATTGCCGGGCAACTGGCCCATGCCTCCGCCATGTGCGCCATTCTCTCGCCGCTGGTCAACTCCTATAAGCGACTGGTCTCGGGCTTCGAGGCGCCGGTAGTCATCAACTGGGGGCGCGTCAACCGCGAGGCCCTCATCCGTGTCCCTCGTCCCGGTGAAGATCGCCACGCGACCACGCGCATCGAACTGCGCGCTTGCGATCCGAGCTGCAACCCCTACCTGGCGCTGGCGGTGATGCTGCGCGCCGGGCTGGACGGTATCGCACGCAAGCTGACCCTGCCGCCGGCCATGGACGAAAGCCTGTTCCTGCGGGATGAAAGCGAACGCCAGCGTCACCGTTCCCGCCTGCTCCCCGCCACATTGGGCGAGGCCCTGGAAGCCCTGCGCGAAGATGCGCTCATCCGCGATACGTTGGGCGATTCGATCTATGAAGGCTTTATCGAGGCCAAAACCATCGAGTGGGTGGAGTACCGCAAGCAGGTGCATGCATGGGAGCTGGAACGTTATTTGCCCGTGTTTTGATGAGGAGTGCGGGTTTCCCGCGCTCCTCTACGATGCATCGTGGTGCGGGCGCACGAGCCAGTATCGCCCGCTCTCTCGCATCATGATACGCTGATCGATCATCTCGCGGCGCAGGCTGGCGAAGTCGTCGTGGAAGGCTCGCAGGATAGCGTTGACCTCCTTCTCCTCGTAGAGCCGACCCCACTCGAACGAACGCGCGATCTCCTCCATGACGTACCGCCGCTTTTTGTACTGCGCCGGGATGCTGAGCAGGCGCCCATCCTTCATGAAGGTCGCCACTACGCGGGCGCGCTCGTCACTTTTCGGCGGCAGAGGCTCGCTGGCGAAGAGCGACTTCGCGATGTGCTGGGTACTCTCAGCCAGTCGCTGCAAACCCTCGCTATCCAGCTCATAATAGCGAAAGTTGTCTTCGCGCCTGACCTTCACCAGACCGGCCATGACCAGAGACTGCAGGTGATGCGAAATGGTCGGAGGCGTCACATCCAGCGCCTGCGCCAATTCCTGCCCGTACATAGGGCGCTGCCCAAGCAGACCCAGGATGCGAATACGCGTCAGGTCTGAAAGCGCTCGTCCCAGCATGACCAACTGCTTCATATCATCCGAGGAAAGCGCGGTTGTGTTTTCAGGACTTTCTTCGATAGGTTTGTCTTCCATCTGTTCTCACCTCCTCTTGTGATTTAGCAATTAGGAAATCGCCTAATTGTATGATAGTTAAAATGATTGGGAATGTCAAGTCCCTTTTCTCCAAATGTCTGTTTTTTCCGGTATACGAAACGTTAGCATCAAAAATTACGTAGCATTTTCGAGCAGTGATGAGCTTTTCTTAGGTTGATGCCTGTTGTGGCACCGTTGCGGGCGCCTGTTGAAGGTCCTTTGCGGGTAATGATATCCTGCGCAGCCTGCCCGTCATGTAGAGGAAAAAGGCCAGCATGATGATGGCTTCGCCGATATTGATGAAGGTGTAATATGGGAGGCCGACGGAACCGATAGTCAGCGTATTGTTAAAGAACTGGCCTATAGAACCTGGCAGCAAGGCGACACCCCACGAACCATTCCAGATGGCGTGCTGGACCACTGCATAAAGCCAGCAGCCAAGGGCCTTCGGCACGCGATTTTTGCCAGGGTGCGTCAGGTAATACCAGCCAAGCACGACCATCGCTGCTCCAAAGCCATGCAGCAGACTCGCGCCGGAGCGGATCAGCGCGGTACTGAGCCAGTCGTTGTAACTGGAGCTAATGTAGCCACTCGTTTCAATCAGGTCAAAACCGACGCCGCAGGCCAGGCCGAGTATGAATGCTTCCGCGGCGCTGCGAATACGCCCGATGAGGATAATGGCCGCGAGGGGTTTCACCGCCTCTTCGACGAGCGGGGCAACGACGGCGACGGCGATGAGGAGCAGGTTGTAGATTTGTGGATTCTGGCACTGAGCGGCGTTCGGGTTGGTGAGACACAGGTAGGGATCAACGCCCTGGCCACGAGCCAGCGCAGCCGAGAAGACGAATTCCAGTATGGCGGCTACCAGCACGCCCAGCGTCGCGCCGCTCAAAATCGCGAGCGTGAACCTGCGCCAGGTAGTGGGCCATGCCCCGCCTTTCGGAAAACGCAGTCGCCGGTCCCCCAGGGCCAGCACCGCGAGGGCGGGCAAGAGTCCCGCCAGCAGGATCAGAAGAATGGTCAATGGCACATTCGTTACGTCCTGTCCCTGAGAGTGCAGCACGAAGCCGACGGCGATTACGCCCAGGTAGAGTACGACGAAGAGCCAGAAGGTGGGCAGGGCGAACGCGGCTGAAGGTTTGCGCAGGAAGACCGAACGAATGCTGTGATACAGGCCAAAGCTGCCACCGATGACGCCGATCAGCGCGAAGGCCAGCAGGCTGACGATCAGCATGAATTGCTGGTCGGCCTTCAACTGGCTGTTCGGAATAGCAGTCAATAGTGAGAGAAAAAGCAGCGCGGCCAGCCCGCCGAGCAGCACGAGGATCGAGCCGATCAGAGAGGTGATGCCAATGCCGTACAGATAGCCGTCGCGCCTCGGCTGAGGCTGGTATGGCAGGTATGGTGGGTACGGCTGATAGGGCGCGTATGGCGGATATGACATGCCATACGGCGCGGGCACGTAGCCGTTGTACGCGCCATAGGGAGGGTAGCCTTGTGGCAACGGAGGGCCCGAAGTATAGCCCTGGTAGGATGGATTCGACGGCATACCGGGAGCGGCTACGCCGGGATACACTGGCGCTGGCGGGTAGCCCTGGCCGGGTGGGGGATAGCTCTGGATAGGAGGATAACCAGTTACGCCTGGCAGTGAATAGGCGGAATGCGGATGACCGGATTCGGGCTGTGCGCCGGGAAAGGGAGCGGGGGTGGATAACGATCCCGATACATGCTCGCGATAGGCGGCCTGGGGATCAATCCCGGCATTCTCTGAAGCAGGAGGTTGAGGCGGTTCTTTCATCTCGCCCGGTTTCTTGAATTGCCCGGCAGAGGCAGGGAGATTATCCTGGCCATCACGTGAGGGCACATACCATGGACCCCACAATTCGGACGTGGGTTTATGCTGCTCGGCTTTTTCGGCATCTTCCGATTGCGAACCGGGATATTGTGCGCTCACGATACTGCTCTCCCAGAGGACGCGATGAATCGCCTCCCTACGACGGCCGCCTTAAAGGGTTATGTATTTGAAAGCGACCTTCTTTATTATACTACCTAGCAGCACTGCTGACACGAAGTGTCTTCCGTTCCGACTGACTGACACGCAGTGTAGATGCGCGGCATCGTTGTCGGTCGGAATAAGCCCCTGCGGCGCAGCCGCGTTGCAGTGCTGTCTATCAAGGATTTATAAATATAACGAACGAGGGGAGAGCAAGGGATGAGTATAGGGCTACAAGCCCCAGGACGCGATAAATCGCGTCCCTACAGGCAGGCAACAGGCAAACTAAACGTAAAAGCAGAGCCGCGTCCGAGCGAACTCTCTACGTCTACCTGTCCGCCGTGAGCCTCCACAACCTGTTTTACGATAGCCAGCCCCAGGCCACTACCGCCGGTCGCGCGGGAACGAGAGGCGTCGGCACGGTAGAAACGCTCGAATAGGTAAGGGAGGTGACGCGCTTCGATACCTTCACCGCTGTTCCGCACGCTGACCAGCACTTCGCCATCGCTAGCTTGAGCGCTGATCGTGATCTCTCCGCCGGGCGGCGTATGCGTGATGGTGTTACTGAGCAGGTTACGAAGCACCTGTCCGATACCTTCCGCGTCGGCCTCGACTTTGGGCAGGCAGGAGGGTATTTCGACGCGCAGCGTGAGCTGCTTTTTCTCAGCCTGCAGTTGCAAAGCGGAGACGGCCCTGGCGATGACTTCATCTAAGGACAGGAGAGCACGAGCCAGGCCCAGTTGCCCGGCCTCCGCCAGGCTGAGTTCCTGCAAATCGACTACCAGGCGGGTGAGCAGCAGCGCGTCGCCCTGGCACGCGCGCTCGTACACAATCCGCGCTTCGTGATCGCCGACGAGCCGACGGGCAACCTGGACTTGCAGACGGGTGGGGCCATCGTCACGCTTCTAGGGGCCATCGTGCGCAAAACAGGGATCGGCCTGCTTGTGGCAACGCATGATGCGCTGGTGTATAGCGCGGCTGATCGAGTGGGACAGATACAGGATGGGGTGATTGTGACGAGCAATTAATCCTATAAATTGTAACCATTTTGCCATTCCCACATGGCTTGGATGGGCTATCGACGGTATCCCGCTCTATGGACTGCTGGTCTTCTTGCTTATGCAACGGGGTCGCAAAGCAAAACAGGAAGAGACCGCGGCAATTCAGTGAAAGGTACGCTGATTATAGCAACTGCCGCAGCTCCTCCGTCAGTTGTTCGACCAGTTCCGGTCTCCCGTGAAACTGTGCCGGGGTATTCTGGAAGAGCGCGATGCGCCACCTGTCGTCGCGCTTGACGGCTACCAGCGTCTGAAGCGCGTTGAGCTGCGGGTTGAGGTCCGATTGACCGGGCGGCACCATACCGACGACGGCGCGAAGGAGGGCGACGTCGGGACTCAGCAGGCGCACTTCTCGGACTTTGCTCACGTAGGGGGCCGTGAGATGATCGGCAAAGATTTGCTGAAGCGTCGAGGCGATTTCCGCCCGGCCCGACATCTGGCTTCCATCGAAGCCGATAACCTGGGCGTCCTCGGTGAACGCGGCAGCAAAGGCAGTGGCGTTGTGACTGTTCCAGCCATCCAGCAAATCGCGATAGACCGTACGGACCTCGATCTCATCGGGAGATGGTGATTCATGGGAGAGGGATGTTTGTGAGTTCACGGTTGATTGCTCCTTTTCTCATTGACATATTACAAGAAATGTAGTGGCGCCCCTCGCGGGTGCCATCTGAAGGGACATTGTAACCCGCGAGGGGCGCCACTACATTTCTCACATTTCATATCAAGTATGATAATTCAGCAGCCGGTATTCCCAAAAAGCGGGCGATGTCCCTGGCCTCGGCCTCGAGCGCTGGCTGTACGCCGGGATAAAGCTGCTCGAACGGCTCTACTACTACGTCCAGTTGCTTCTTTCTCTGCGTACTCTTCCAGGTGCCGACCGCCTGACCGTTGACCACCAGCGCCGGGCGAATCATACCGCCGCCAGCGTTGATGCGCTTCGCAAACTGGAGAGCCACGGCTATATCGCGGCTACGGTAGCCAAGAAGGTATGTATCGAAGCCGGACAGCAGCCGTACTATCAGGAGGTGATCGGAAAACTCATCCAGTCTAACGAGATGGGCTTTGGGCAGCCAGCCTGGCTGCCCGGCAACTTCCACTTCGACGAAAGAGCCTGCGATGCGTTTCCACGCGGCCCTTATTTCGCCCACCGGCAGGCCGGACCAGGCTGCCATGTCGTCTGGACTTGCCGGGCCGTAGGCGGCAAGGTAGCGCTGCGCAAGCTCTTCGCACGCGGCTTCCCGCGATAGAGAGATGAGGCTGGCTCGATCTATCCAATCGTCGAGCAGGACATAGGTTGGCTTTGTGCCGCGATCCGGCCCGAGGCAGATGATGCCCTGCAAGGCGGCGAAGGAGATCAAGTGCGGCCTGGCCTGACCCTCGAGACGAATGCCGCGTGTAGCCAGTTGCGCCACAAGCTCATCTCGCGTCAGCGGCCCCTGGCCGGCAAGGATATCGCGAATGAGCTGCACTCCCCGGATGGAGGTCTCGTCGTCCAGCCCAAGTTCTATGCGCCGCGAGCGGTTCCCGGCAATAAAGACCGGGCCAAACAGCGTGAGCAGCCAGCGCAGGTCTTCCGTCGCCAGCAGGTGCAGGGTGCCACGCGGTCCCCAGGTGCGAACGATCGAGCGCTGTTGTATGCGGGCCTGCTCCACGTCGGTTGCCACAAGCCCTGAGCCACGCACGCGTATGGCCAGGGCGGCAGCGTTGGTATCCTGCGCCTGGATGCCGCATACTTCCTGCACGACCTGGGTGACGCTGATGTGTGTACCCGGCTGATTGGGGATGAGGTGCTGCGCGTATTGGCGCAGGAAACGTACCCGGTCGTTAGATAGTAGAACTGACATCGATAATGATCCGGCTTGTTATAACGTCCTCAGGAAATCAAGAACGATCTGGTTGAATACTTCCGGTTTCTCCATATTGGGCATGTGATGGGTTTCGGGGATCATGACGCGTCTGGCGCCGGCGATACTTTTTTCAAGCGTCTCCGCGATGCGATGCAGGTGAAAGTGGTCGTCGGCGCCAACGATTAACAATGTTGGGATATGAATGTCTGCCAGTCGTTCATAGGCGCTGGGAACGAGTTCTTGCTTGGGAGCGGGTTCCAGAAAATAGGCAAACGAATAGCCGGACAGATGTGCTCGCACACGCTCCCTGGCAGCGGCGTACTGTGGAGAGGGAACCAGCGTGGTATCGTCCATTAGTGCATCCACCATCGCCGGGATATTTCGGGCGCGCATCGCTTCGGCAAAGTGAGTGCGCCGTTGGATCTCTTGCTGTAGCATTTCCTCGGTTGGATAGATCAACTCCACCGGAAAACCGCTGACAGGCGCTCCAACGAGTATGAGTGCATCTACCATATCGGGGTGTTCGAGTGTGAAATCTACCGCAATCATTCCGCCCAATGATAGGCCGAGCAGATATGTTTTTTCAATGTCGAGCGAGGTCAGAAGCGCGTAGAGGTCCTGGTAGTCGGCGTAGGGTACCTGTGGGAATTCCGATTTTCCATGTCCGCGGATATCGTAGAGTATGACCTTGTAGTCTTTAGCGAAGATGGCGAACTGATCTTCCCACATCTTGGTATCCATGTATCCGCCATGCAGGAGGACGAGCGGGTGGCCCTCGCCCATCATTTCGTAGTACAGCCGGGCTCCGTTCGTCTCTATGAAACCGGTATGTCGCTGGCCTGCGTCAGTCATATTATCGCTCTATCAACTCAGCTCGCACGGTTCCCTGGTCGCCGACGATCTCCGCGAGCTTGTCGCAGACGCGCTCGTAATGCAGCGTATCGATGCCGGGGGAGAGGATGGCTTCCCACTCGCCATTGGCCACCACGATATCGTAGTGATCGCGGCCAGGCTGCTCGCGGATGCAGTTCCAGATATCCTGAACGCGTATCACGTCGTCTGAGATCGACTTTTCATCGGAGCCGCGCAATTGCAGGCGGATGCTGACGCGATATTGCTTGCGGTTCATCTCCTCGTGGATGCCCTCCACGACTTCCACGCTATTGCAGAGGATGCCGGGTTCGTCGCGGCGCACCTGTACCTCGCCGCGCACGATCACCACGCTGTTCTCCACCCACAGTTCGGATGTTTCTTCGTAGAGGCGGGGGAAAATCGTCACGCCGATGGAGCCGTACATATCCTCGAGCTGCACCACGCACATCGTATCGCCCTTTTTGGTGGTGATACGGCGCGCCTCGGTGATCGTGCCGCCCAGCACTACTTTCTGGCGATCAAGCTCCTCGGTGATTTGCGCTGTTGTGTGTGTCGTCTGCTTTTGCAATAATCCTCCAAGGTAGGACAATGGATGTTTCGAGATGTACACACCGATCAATTCTTTTTCCCATTGCAATAACTGGTTGCGGTCGAGTTCCTGGGCGTCGGTTTTCAACTTGAATTCAATCGCTCCGTCAGCATCGTCCAATCCACCGAAGAGGCTCATGAGGCCCTGTTCCTGCGAGGCGCGTTGCGTTTTACCCCACTTCATGGCAGTATCGACCGAAGCCAGCAGCAGGTGACGTTTGCCATCGGCGAGCGAGTCCATGGCCCCGGACTTGATAAGCGTTTCAATGGCGCCCTTCCCGACGAATTTGGGGTCAACGCGCGTGCAGAAGTCCGCCAGCGATCTGAACTGGCCGCTATTGCCGCGCGCCCGCACGATCTCGCCGATGGGACCTTCGCCGATGCCCTTGATGGCGAGCAGGCCGAAGCGCACGCCGCCGTCCTCGACGGCAAAGCCACGCTCGCTGCGGTTCACATCAGGCCCCAGCACCTCGACGCCCATGCGCTTGCACTCGGCGATAGCGTTCGCGATCTTTCTGGCATCGGATGCCTCGGTAGTCATCGTCGCGGCCATGAACTCCGCTGTGTAGTTGGCCTTGAGGTAAGCGGTGTAGAATGCGACTACGGCATAGCTGGCGGCGTGCGCCTTGTTGAAGCCGTAGCCGCCGAAGGGCAGGATCAGGGTGAAGAGCTGCTCGGCCACCTCGCGCTTGACGCCATTCTTAACGCAGCCCTCGATGAAATCGCCTTTGTAGCCCTCGACCTCCTGCATGTGTTTCTTGCTGAGGGCCTTGCGAAATTTATTGGCTTTCCCCCAGGAGAAGTTGGCCAGCCCGACGGTGATGAACAACACCTGGTCCTGGTACACGATCACGCCGTAGGACTCGTTCAGCCATTCCTCCAGGCGTGGATCGAGGTACTGCACCTTTTTGCGCCCGTGTTTGGCGTCGATGAAGTCGGGGATGCTATCCATCGGGCCGGGGCGGTAGAGCGCGATCATGGCCATGATATCTTCGATGCAGGTTGGCTTGAGCTGCTTGATATATTCCGTCATCTTCGCGCCCTCGAGCTGGAAGATGCCCGTCGTTTCGCCGCTCGCCAGCAGATCGAAGGCCTTCTGCCGCCATGCATTCTGCTCGTCGTCGCCCTCTACTTGGTCGAGCGAGATTTTTTCCAGGATAACTTCTTCGCCGCGCGACTGCTTGATGAACTTGAGGGTGTTCTCAAGGATGGTCAGGTTGGAGAGGCCCAGGAAGTCGAACTTAATCAGGCCCAGTTCTTCCAGGTGCGCCTGCTCGTACTGCGTGATACGCCCCTTCGATGGGTCCTTGGGGTCGCGCATCTGCAGGGGCACGAAGTGTTCGAGCGGCTCGTTGGCGATAATCACGCCTGCCGCGTGGACACCGGTGGTGCGCACCGAGCCTTCCAGCTTCAGGGCCTGGTCGATGATCTGCTGCGCCACGCGGCTGTCCTTGTACATATCGGCCAGTTCTTTGACGCTGTCGAGCGATCCCTGTAGCGTCACCTTTGGGCCGAATGGGATCAGGCGCGTGATGCTGTCTCCCACGCTCTGCTCGCCCATGACACGCGCCACGTCCTTGACGGATGCTTTGGCCGCCATGGTGTTGAACGTGACCATCTGGGCCACGCAGTCCTCGCCGTACTTGCGCATGACATAATCGATGACTTCCTCGCGCCGGTCGTCGGGGAAGTCCATGTCGATATCGGGCATGTCGGCGCGCTCGGGATTGAAGAAGCGCTCGAAGGGTAACTGGTAGCGCAGCGGGTCGATGTTGGTGATGCCCAGCGTGTAGGCCATCAGGCTGCCTGCTGCCGATCCGCGCGCCGAGCAGCGAATGCCGTGCGAGCGCGCGTAGTTGACGAAGTCCCACTCGATCAGGAAGTAAGGTACGAAGCCTTTTGCCGCGATCATGTCGATCTCGTAGTCGATCTGCTTCTCTATTGCCCCGGTCATCTCGCCAAAACGTTCCTGGACGCCCATGTGACAGAGCGCGCGCAGGTAGTCCTTCTGCGAGGCATAGTCGGGCGGGATGGCGTAGTCGGGCAGGCGCGCCTTGTACGCCAGGGGATCGACGCTGCACTGCTCGGCGATACGCACGCTGTTCAGCAGCGCCTCTGGCAGGTCGGGGAAGAGCCGCGCCATTTCTTCCGGGCTTTTGAGATAGTATTCCTCGCTGTCGAACTTCATGCGCTTGGGCGTGCTCAACTGCTTGCCCGTCTGCACGCACAGCAGCACGTCGTGCGAGGAAGCGTCGTGGGCATCGACGTAGTGCAGATCGTTGGTGGCGACCATTTCGATCTGCAAGTCCTTGTGCATGCGGTAGAGCAACTGGTTGAGCTGGGCCTGCGGCGAGGGCTGCCCCTCCTCAAAGATGCCGTGATGCTCCTGGACTTCCAGGTAGAAGTTCTCCGGCCCGAAGACGTCCTGGTACCAGCGCGCCATCCGGTACGCTTCTTCCTCCTGCTCCTTGAGCAGCATCTTGGGGATCTCACCTGAGAGACAGGACGATGTGACGATTAACCCCTCGGCATATTTTTCTAAAACCTTCTTATCGATGCGCGGGCGCAGGTGATAGCCCTCGGTATGGGCGATGGTGGTCAGCTTGAGCAGGTTATAGTAGCCGGTGTTGTTCTTCGCCAGCAGCAGCAGGTGGTGATAGTCGTCGCTGTAGCGCCTGGAGTGGTCCTGCATATCCTCGGTCAGGTACGCCTCGATGCCGATGATGGGGTTGATGCCACCCGCCTTGCATGCTTTGTAGAACTCGATCGCGCCGTACATCGCGCCATGATCGGTGATCGCCAGGTGCTTCATGCCCAGGGCTCTGGCCTGCTGCACCAGCTTCTGAGTGCGACTAAACCCATCCAGCAGGGAGTATTCGGTATGGACGTGCAGATGCGCGAAATCGGCGCTCATGGCCAGCCCTCCATTACAAAAATATGTTCTATAGATAAGGATACTTGGACAGATATTCTAGTGTCAAGTCTGTTTGTGGGGAATATCTCCATCTAATACAACGTGCAAAATCCTACTTCGTAATGGACAATACCACAAGATTCCGGTTCATTTAGCCTCTTTGAAGGAGCAACACGGTAGTTGGGGAGTAGCACTGCAATACGCTACACAGGATTTTTCTCCGAAGCTTTTTGATGAAGTCAAATTACCGGGTGGGGCTAAAAGAGCTTGAATGGAAGAGTAGAAAAAATGGACGGTTTCTAGACGGCGGCGAGCGGGGGTATCATTGCCCACTGACTGCTCTATCGGATTTCCTCACGTCCTCTCTTCTCAGAGCCCACGATTTTGGGGATCGCATGTATTTGTGCTGTGCAGCCGTGGCAGCCAGAATCCGAGAGTATGCTAGATGCCTGAGACAGGAGGGTGGTCAATGGCCCCTAACGCTGACAACGATGCCCTCTGCGCCGGTGTCAATCCCTTTGCCCCACTGATATCAAGCCGCTCGTAAGGCCGGTCTCGCCGCAGTGTGCGCAGATGCTCACCGCTCTCCAACTCCCAGATGTTGATAGCGCCGTCGTCCCCGCAACTGGAAAGCCTCCGGCCATCGGGACTCACCTTGAGCGATTGAACCGTACCGTGGTGCGCTTCTCGCACCCGCACGCACTCTTCGCGCTCGATGTCCCACCATCTGAGCATGCCGTCACTGCCTCCGCTGACCATCATCGTGCCGGTCGGGCTCCACGCCAGCGCATACACGATCTCGCTCAGTTCGCTCAACCTGTGCAGGAGCTCTCCACTGTGGGCTCCGCCGCGGGCACACCAGACGAAGAGCTCTCCACTGCCTTGACTTCCGCCACCACTGGCCAGGCGCGTCCCATCAGGGCTCCATGCCACACTCATGACCATACCACGATGCCCTTGCAGACGGACCTGCTGCATTCCGGTGAAGGCCTCCCACAAGATGACGCTGCCATCGTAGCCGCAACTGGCCAGGCGCGTCCCGTCCGGGCTCCACGCCACACGACGGACCGTGGTTGGCTGCCCATGACCAACCCACCGGCGGGTGCCTGTGCTCACCTCCCACACCTGCACCTCCTGCTGATAGCTTCCACCGGCCACAAACCTGCCATCTGGACTCCACTCTATGCCGAAGAAGGAGGTGTCGAAGTGGTCGGGGTCGCGCAAGGTTCGCACACCGGCTTCTGTGGTCGCGTCCCACACCTGGACGGCATTGTCCAGCCCACTGCTGGCCAGCAGCAGCCCATCCGAACTCCACGCTACCCCATACGCCATCCAACTATGGCCGCGCAGCAGCCTGGGCGGAGTCCTGCCATCACGCTCCCAGATGGTCACGAGTGTATCGGAGCCCGCGCTGGCGAGCCGGGTGCCAGAGGGGCTCCAGGCCACGTCGTAGAGGGTGACCGCGTAGCCCTGGATAACACGTGTACATTGTCCGCGCTCCACATCCCATACGCGTAAGGAGCCATCTTCACTCCCGCTGAGCAGGCTGCGGCCATCTGGTGTGAAGGCGAGATCATGTACAACGGCAGTATGCCCATGGAGCGCTGTGCGATAGCTGCCCCGTTCAACGTCCCAGAGCCAGATCATCTGGTCACGGCTGCCACTGGCCAGCAGGTTCCCATCCGGGCTCCAGGCCAGCGCATTCACCGGGGCGGTGTGTCCTGCGAGCGTCTCACGTACCTTTAAACTTTCCACGTCCCACAGTTTGACGGTTCGATCAAAGCTCCCGCTGGCCAGGGTACGTCCATCGGGGGCAAAGGACAGCGACCACACACGGTCGCTGTGCCCCATGAGGAGACGCGTGGCGGCACCTGGGTGAACTACCTGTGCCCCCCGCATCTTCCACAGTCGAATACTTCCATCGACGCTGCCACTGGCCAGCAGTCCTCCATCCGGACTGCAGGCCAGGGCATAGACCGCGCTGCTCTGGTCTGAGAGCGTCTGGAGGTGTTTCCCCGTAGAGACATCCCAGAGTCGGATGGCGGCATCATCTCCAGCACTGGCGAGTGTGCGGCCATCAGGAGTAAAGACGAGACGATGGATGCTGCCGGCATGCTGTCCCAACCAGAGCAAGGCGCCGTTCTCCAGGTTCCACAGTTTGATGGTGCCATCCCAACTTCCGGTAGCGAGCGTCTGCTCATCTGGACTGAAGGCGAGTGCCTGTACCGCAGCGGTATGCGCCTGCCAGGCCAGGTTCAGCGTTTCCCCGTCGTCACGCCACGCGCGTGCTCCCCCGCGCCTGCTGCCAATAGCCCAGTACTCGCCATTGGGGCTTGTAGCTACCGACCAGGGAGGGTCAAAGGACTCGGTAAAGACCGTCTCTTGCAGAGCAGCCCCAGAAAGCGTCGTATCTTGCATCTCGATCCCTTGAAGATAGACGCCTCGCAGTGAGAGCTTTGACAGGTTCAGGCCACGCAGGTGTCCACGAAGCTCTCGCAGCAGCGCAAGCAGATTCGCCGGTCCATATCCCTGAGCGTCGTCAGCCCGTTCGCGCAGGCGGTCCAGCAACGCGAGCAGTTGCTCCTCGAGCTCGGTTCGCAAAGGGTAGGAGTTGCGCAGGGCAGCCAGAATGGGGGCCACAATGAGGCGCTGTTGGGTCTGCCGCACATGTTCCTTGCAGGGAGCCAGCTCTAAACCATGCTCAATCAGGCACGAGCATCGGCTCTGCTTGATCTCGCCGATCACCTCCACAATCAGCCGTGCCGTCGCATATTCCATCACGACCGATTGCAGCGTGAAGCTTCCCTGTCGCCGGTCCAGCTCAATAAGCGAGCGGCCACGTAAGCCATCAATTGCTTCCAGTACCTGAGGTCGCGGCAAGGGTACGCCGAGCATCGCCAGCAGCTCCTGCAGGGTCACAGGCTCGCGCAGGATCGCCAGCCATAGCAGCACACTCTGCTCGGCTGCTGAGAGGCGCGCGTACTGCTCATCGAGCAGCGCGCGCACCCCGCCGAAGACCACCTCACCTTGCTCCAGGAAGGGGGCGACCTGGCCATCGAAGAGTTCCACGATGGTCCGCGCCACAATTTTGAGGGCCAGGGGATTGCCCGCGTAGGCCTCGATCAACTGGAGTTGCTCAGACGTGTCGCCCAAGATCCCCTTTTCTGCCAACAAGTGTTGGCACGCCTCGGCCTCCAGCCGGGCGAGGCGCAAGGCACGCACGCGAGCTCGGGTGCCTTCCAGTGGCACGAGGTCGCCCGGTTTCTCCCGGCTGGTCAGCAGCAGGCAACTTTGATGCTCGGTTTCCGCTATCCGGCTCAGTACGCGGGAGAATCCCTCATAACCTGCACGCATGCGACCGCTGTCCTCCCCTTCCTCCAGTAACGACTCCAGGTTGTCATAGACCAGCAGGACCCGCCGGCTGCGCAAGCAGTCCAGCAGGAGGTCCTGGCGACTTTCGAGGCTACGCGACGCCTCGCGCATCCCCTGGGGGGCAAGCACCTGGAGGCAATCATCAAGCAGCGCTTCGCAGGTCGGGACATCGCGCAGCGAGCGCCAGATGATCACCTCGAAGCGCTCGGCTACCCGGTGCATCACCTGCGTCGCCAGTGCCGACTTGCCGATGCCACCCAATCCCAGCACGCTTACCACCCGGCAGCGTTCCTCGATCACCCACTCATAGAGCAGGTCCAGTTCCCACTCGCGCCCATAGAAGCTTGCCACATCCGGCGCGTCTCCCCAATCGACGCGTGGCCCGCCCCTGGAAGGAGAAGCGAGGGCGTCGGGTGGTGGGGCAGTAGCACTGATCTCCTCTCCGGGCTGGGATGCCGGAGGAGCCTGTATGTGGGACAGCAGCGTGCCAAGCCAGATTTCATCGAGGAGCATCTTCTGGCGGGCCGCTTGCCAGAGCGCACGAGCCTCCTCTGCCTCACGCCCGAAAGGCCAGATATGGCGCTGGATAGCGAGGACCACGAACTGTTTAAGGTGGTCGGCCTTGGGATAGGTAAGGCCTCCCTCCCAATCGATCACGGCGCGGCGCCTGACGCCAAGCGCATCAGCCAGTTCGATTTGCGTCAAACCAAGCCTGGTGCGCAAGGTTAGCATCACCCGCCCAAAGGCGTAGTCTCGCTCGCGGTACGAGGAAACCTTCATAGACCTTCCCTTTTTGTCTCCCTCGCCCAGACGCAGTAATGTGACGTAATGTGCGGTGCGAAAGTGTCGTGATGTCCGGTGACTTCGATTACGCTGCTTAGTATACTACAAAACAGAAGCATCCTTGAACTGAACGGCTTGGACCTGTTCAGAGGGATCCTGTATGTCTTCACATCAAAAACTCAGGCTGACAGAGAGGGGAACGCTATGCCAATGATCGATATCTACGCCGTTGCTGGGACATTTGCCGATCCGAAGCAACTGGCCATTGATGCGGCCACGACGGTGAAAACGATCGAGGGAGTGCCGGATATCCCGATGTTCCGCAAAAACACCGCCGCCTTCGTGCACGAGTTGCCAGCAGGCACACTCGCCAATGTGGACGGTGACGAAACCTATGTCCGCGTACAGGTTCTGACCAACGAGGGTGCCCTGGACCGCGAAAAACAGCTCGCCGTGGTAGCACAGTTGACACAGCTCGTGAGCACTGCTGCCGTTGACGAAACACTGAAAGACCGCACGTGGGTGCTCTTAACAGAAGCGAAAGAAGGGGGCTGGGGCCTCTGGGGCCATGCTCACACGAATGCGGAATTAGTGGCCGCGGCACGCGATGAAATCGCGAAGCTGAGGTCTGCGTCAAGTTAACATCGTCATGGGAGAGCGAAAGAACACCCGAGCACCTTGTTAGGGCAGACCGCTTGCTCATCCGAAGGGTACGCCATCATGGATCAGCCTGCATCAGGACACGACTGGATTGCACTCGTCAGAAAACATGGCACCGTCGCATTCGGGAGGGCTTTTGCTCCGAATGCGACGCTTGACGCTTCGGTCTGAACGGCCCTATGGCGGAAAGTAGATCAGGCTGTACTGAATGAGGAGCGATAAAGGAACATTCTTGTGCAGCAGACATGCTGTGCGCTGTCAGATGTCATTGAGGAGCCAGATCCATGACCAACCAGATTCAGCTTGAACCCGAGGCGCACGCCTTCGCAGAGGCGGCTGCTCGATCACCTTTGCTGTTCGCGCTTGGCCCAGAGCAGGGACGGCTCGCTCTCGATCAAGTGCAATCTGGCACGATTCGCAAGCCCGCGGTCGACATGCAAGACCTGACTATTACCGATGGTCCCAGCGCGCAGGTGGCGTTGCGCATTCTGCGACCTCAAAATGCGCAGGTTCCGCTGCCAGTCATCGTGTATATTCATGGCGCCGGGTGGGTCTTCGGCAGTCCGCAGACGCATGACCGGCTGGTGCGCGAACTGGCGGTCGGAGCCGGGGCCGCCGTCGTCTTCCCCGTGTACCGGCTCTGTCCGGAGGTGAGATACCCGACCGCCCTCGAGGAGTGCTACACGGCGGCACGGTGGGTCGGGAGATTCGGACGGGAACATGGCCTGGATGCCGAGCGCCTCGCGGTGGCAGGCGATTGCGTGGGGGGAAATCTGGCCACGGTGCTCACGCTCTTGTCCCGAGAGCGCGGGGAACCGGAGATCCGGCTGCAGGTGCTGTTCTACCCGGTCACCGATGCGGCCTTCGACACGGCGTCCTACCACCAGTTCGCCGAGGGCTACCACCTGCGACGCGACACGATGATGTGGTGCTGGGAGCAATACACGCGCCACCCGGGCGAGCGCAACGAGATTACTGCCTCCCCGCTGCGGGCCAGCACCCGGCAGTTGCAAGGGCTCCCCCCGGCGCTCATCATCACCGCTGAGGCCGACGTGCTTCGCGATGAGGGGGAAGCCTATGCCAACAAGCTGCGGGAGGCGGGGGTGCGCCTCACATCAGTGCGGTTCCAGGGCACTATTCACGACTTCGTCATGTTGAACGCCCTGGCGCACAGCGCGCCGACGCGGGGGGCGATCGCCCTTGCCACGGCCTGGCTGCGTGAGGGGTTCCCGACCCAACTCACATAGGCGCTTTACTCTACAAACACCGTAAGGAGGTATGACAAGCAATGACACCCGAACAGATCAAACGGTTATCCAGAGCAGCCGGTGGGTGAGCATCACCACCGAGCTGCGCCCAAGCACCAATAAATCGGCCTCCGGGGAAATCCAACCGTTTTATTGTTCACGCGCTTTTACATATTCCCCCGATGACCGATTTGCCTGTACCGTCATGAACTATGCCGATCCCAATGGCAAGATTCCTCTGGTGAAAATTGTGATTAAGGGGCATAACACCTGGCAGGGAGCGCACTCGATTGCGGAGGGCGCGTACAACCTGGACTACATCGCTGATGAAGCGTATGAGGTGACTCCACTGCATCAAGGATTTGCCGATGTCGTGAACAGATTTCCAGCAAATGGTCTCAACAAGTGGGAGGTCAATGTCATGCAGGATCTCAAAGGAAAAGCCTTTCCTTTGTTTAGCCTGGTCGAAGGGCAAACCTATGTCGACTACGACCTCATCTTTATCTACAACGACATGCTGTTTAACGGGAGCAAAAACGTGGACGGTCGTGCTTTTGATAAGCCTGAGAACAGGCCCACCAATTTGCAAATCCCGTTAGTAAGACAGCAATAAACGAGCTCCCACTGCCCTTGTGCGGCTGTTGCTCAGGACAGCAACGAAGAACGTCGTCAAATGTAGTGAAGATACTTCAGGAAAGAAAGAGCAGCGTTTCTGCTCAGAAAATGTAAAAATAGGCGCTTCCATCTTTGGGAAGCAGTGCTCGTTCTACGAGCGAAAGGAAGTGAAGAAGTGAATACGCTACCGAATATTGTGTTGGTGCATGGCGCCTGGGCCGACGGCTCCAGTTGGAGCGCCGTCATCGAGCGCCTGCAAGCCGACGGCTACAACGTCACCGCACCCCAGTTTCCATTGACCGCGCTGGCCGCCGACGTCGCCCGGCTGCGCCAGGTGCTGGCGCGCCAGAACGGCCCGACCATCGTCGCCGGCCACTCTTACGGCGGGCAGATCATGACCGCGCTGGGCACGGAGGCGCCCAACGTCGTCGGCCTGGTCTACATCGCTGCCTTCGGACTTGACCAGGGTGAATTGCTCGGCGCGCTGCTGTCGCAGGGACCGGTGACCCCGGCGCTGGTGCACCTCGTCACCGACCAGCAGGGCTTCGCCTGGCTGTCAGAGGACGACTTCGTGAACCACTTCGCGGCTGACGTGGACCCGGTGAAGGCCAGGGTCATGTACGCGGTGCAGCAGGCTCTGGCCGCGTCGGCCTTCCAGGATGTGATGGGTATCCCGGCCTGGAAAGCGCTGCCGACCTGGTACCTGGTCGCCGCGGACGACCAGGCGATTCCGCCCGACGCCGAGCGTCTGTTCGCCAGGCGCATGGGCGCCACCACCGTCGAAGTCCCGTCGAGTCACGTAGCGATGGTCTCCCACCCCGATGACGTGGTGCAGCTCATCAAGACGGCGGCACACGCAGCAGTGACCGCCTGAGCAGCCTCTTGGGCCGTGAGCTGTGCCAAAACATCCCTTGCGCATCTCACGGCCATGAGTTGAGCAGATCCACCCACAAGAAAGAGAGCGTCTGTTTCTGATGAACACATATAACAGAGGTCTCTTTGTTCAATCTACCAGAGGAGTAAAATGTCTACTACGCAACAACATGACCTTCGGGACCAAAAAGCCCTCGTAACCGGCGCGACGTCCGGCCTCGGCCGCGCCATCGCCCTTCAACTGGCCCGCGATGGAGCCGAAGTCATCGTCCACGGTCGTGACGCTGCGCGCGGCGCAGAGACCGTCGATGCCATCATCGAGGCGGACGGCCGGGCGCGCTTCGTCGCCGCAGACCTCAGCAATCCAGCCGACCTCCGCCGCCTGATCGAAGACGTCGGCGACATTGACATTCTGGTCAACAACGCCGGGTTTTCCTGGTTCGGCGCGACTGCGGACCTGGAAATCGACACGTTTGACGCCTTATTCGCCAGCAATGTCCGCGCAGCGTTCTTCCTCGTCGCTGCGTTCGCGCCCGGCATGGCAGCCAGGAGCAAGGGCAGCATTATCAACGTCAGCAGCATGGCTGGTCAGATCGGACTCGCGGGTGGTGCGGCCTACGGGGCGACAAAGGGTGCCCTCTCGTCGCTGACGCGTGCCTGGGCCGCGGAGTTCAGCCCCAGCGGCGTGCGGGTCAACGCCATCGCTCCTGGCCCGGTCTACACCGAGGGGGCGGCCCCTGAACGCACCGCAGGGCTAGGGTCCACGACTCTGCTCAAGCGCGCCGCCACCGTCGAGGAGATCGCCGAGGTCGTGGGCTTCCTCGCCTCGCCACGTGCAAGCTACGTCACCGGTGCGATCATCGCCGCCGATGGCGGTCGCACGGCGATCTAGCGCTAACCGCCCGGGGTGTTACTCATCCTCCAGACGCGTAAAGATGTGTCTCTTTTTTTATGTCTATCAGCAGTGGAGCCCCGTTCTCCGACCGAGCCAGACGACCTCTCCTGCAGCCGCTCAAGCCGGGAGGATTGCAAAGAATTTTAAGCTCAGCATAGAATTGGAAGGAAACTACGACATCGAATTAAGATGTTGGCAAGGTTCATGGGCAAATTATTATCGAGAGATCATCTTTACTAAGGTACTCAAACAAACATTCTAAAGTCAAGCCTATTCAAAGTTTGCAGATAATCTCTCCATCTAATACAATGTGCTATGAAAGAGATGCTCACTAACATAAAGGTAAATTTGCCACCCTACTCCTCCACGTGATACAATGCAACTGTTCCATATGGACACATTCCTGATTGTCGCAGTGCATGGTTTATGGTAGGAACGGGTACGTGACCACATACACCATAGAGGTGCGAGCAATCGCGGAGCGGTACGACATACTGGCTCAGCAGGTCGCTCGCGAATTATTACTGCTACCATCCCTGGACAGGGGGCGGGCAGCTTATCCCATTCGGACGGCGCAGATCTATCACCTGGCAGGCTCCCTTTCCCCTACAGACGTTGACCGACTCACTCAAGACCTCTTCATCGACCCCGTTACTCAGCAAGCGACCATCTCTACTTTATCAATCCCCCCGGTGCGGCCCATTCTCGGACTCACCGAGCACTTCCAGCATCGACGATACTTCGACTATCGTCGATGTTTTTTTTCATCCTGGCGTGACCGACACGCTGGCCGAAAGCATTCTCAGCGGCGCGGCTCTGCTGGGGATAGATGGGCTGGAGCGCGTTGAGACTGGACATCGCTATTTTCTCGATGGGCGTTTGAACGAAGATGAAGTGCGGCTCATCACCGAAGCGCTGTTGTACAACCCGGTGATACAAGATTATACCCTACACACCGGTACCCCCCATAACTCACGTAGGGGCCGGTTCACCGCGCCCACCGCCGATTTATCGGCCAGCACCAATACAACCACCGATGATATGGGAGATGAAGAAGGCGATAAATTGGCCCGCGTTGGTACAACCACCGATACGGAGAGCGGAGAGGCCGATAAATCGGCGGTGGGCACGATAAATCGGCCCCTGCGGAGGGTGGTTCCGTTAACAACCATGAGCGACGGAGAGTTGATGGAGACGAGCCGGCGGGGGATGCTGGCGCTCAACCTGGATGAGATGCGTACGATTCAGCGCTATTACCGGAAGCAGGGGCGCGAGCCGAGCGATGTGGAGCTGGAGACGCTGGCGCAGACGTGGTCGGAGCATTGTTCGCACAAGACCTTCAAGGCCATCATCGACTATCGTGAGGTAGATGGTGAGGGCAATGTGATCGAGCAGGAGACCATCGCGGGGTTGCTCAGGCAGTATATCATGCGAGCGACGCAGCAGGTGGCACGGCCCTGGGTGGTGTCGGCCTTCAGTGATAACGCGGGCATCGTGCGTTTCACGGAGACGCAGGATATCGCTTTCAAGGTCGAGACGCACAATCATCCTTCGGCTATCGAACCGTTCGGGGGCGCGAATACCGGCATGGGCGGCGTCATTCGCGACGTGCTGGGCGTTTCGGCGCAGCCCATCGCCTGCACCGATATCCTCTGCTTCGGGCCGCCGCAGACGGCCGCGACGGAGCTGCCTCCCGGCGTGCTGTCGCCGCACCGCATAGCAGGCGGCGTGGTCAACGGCGTGCGGGACTACGGCAATAAAATGGGCATTCCTACCGTGAACGGCGCGATCCTCTATCATCCTGGCTATATTTACAACCCGCTGGTCTTCTGCGGCTGCCTGGGGATACTGCCGCACGGCAGCCACCCACGCGCGGTTCAGCCGGGCGATGCCATTGTCGTGCTGGGGGGACGCACCGGGCGCGACGGCATCCACGGGGCAACCTTCTCGTCCGGCGAGATGAGCAGCGAAATAAGCGCGCAGGCCGGGAGCGCGGTGCAGATCGGCGCACCGATCACCGAAAAGAAGCTCACGGAGGTGATCCTCCAGGCGCGCGATAAACAGCTCTACCACGCCATCACCGACTGCGGCGCGGGCGGTTTCTCCTCGGCCATCGGCGAAATGGCCGCCGAAATGGGTGCATTCGTCGAGTTGGAGAAAGCCCCCCTCAAGTACCAGGGCCTGGCTCCCTGGGAAATCTGGTTATCCGAGGCGCAGGAACGCATGGTGCTGGCCATCCCGCCGCAGCATCTCGACGAACTGCTGGCCATGTGCGCCATCGAAGAAGTCGAAGCCAGCATCCTCGGCGCTTTCACAGACACACGTCGCCTGGTCGTCACCTATGCCGGGCAAACCGTCGCCGACCTGGATATGGCCTTCCTGCATGACGGCAGGCCAGAACGCAGGTTGGAGGCTGTTTGGGTGAGGGAGGAGGGGGATACACGACGCGGTGAAGACGAAAGGGCGGTAGAGGGACCCTTGCGGTCGCCCTTCGACTTTGCCCGTACGCTTATCGAACTCCTATGTCACCCGACTATCGGCTCGAAAGAAGCGGTTGTGAGGCGCTATGATCACGAGGTGCAGGGGGCGACTGTGCTGAAGCCGCTGGTAGGGCGAGCGGGCAACGGGCCGGCTGACGCGGCTGTGTTGCAGCCTATTCTCGAGGAGGGAACGCCAGCGGGTATCTTGCTCTCGAATGGCATCAATCCGCTGTATGGGCTGGTCGACCCGTATTGGATGGCGATGAACGCGGTTGATGAAGCCTTGCGCAACCTGACCGCCGTGGGGGGAGATATCGAGCGCGCGGCCATCCTCGATAATTTCTGCTGGGGCAACCCGACCGATCCGGCGCAACTGGGGATGCTGGTGCGCGCGGTCAAGGGCTGCTGCGATGCCGCTATGGGCTTTGGTGTGCCTTTCATCTCGGGTAAGGACAGTCTGAACAATGAATATCGCCACGGGGGCGAGCGCATGCCTGTCATTCCAACCCTGCTCATTTCGGCGGTCGGCACCATCGATGATGCCGCACAGACGGTGGATATGTCGCTGAAATCCCCCGGCAACCTGCTCTACCTCGTTGGCATGACACACAATGAACTGGCAGGATCGCATTATTACGAGGTCATCGATAGAGACAGCCTCCGTAGTCATGGTAGGGGCGGGGGTGGAGTGGATGAGGAGTGGGGACCCTTGCGGTCGCCCTCTCGTCCTCTACCACCCTTGCGGTCGCCCTCGGCAGGCTCTATGCAGTACGATGCCTCTATCCCCCATACAAGCGTCCCGCGCGTCGATATCCCTACGGCCCGCACCACCATGCAGGCAGTCGGCAGTGCCATCCAGCGCGGGTTGGTGATGGCCTGCCACGATCTCTCAGAAGGTGGGTTGGCTGTAGCCGCGGCGGAGATGGCGCTGGCCGGGATGCTCGGGGTATCGCTCGACCTGTCGCCGGTGCCGCGCGATGCTGTAGAGATGGAGCAGGGGCTAATGCATGTCATCTTGCTCTTCAGCGAATTGGCCTCACGCTTCCTGCTCGAAGTTGCGCATGAGCAGCGGGCCGCGTTTGAACGGCATATGCACACGTATGGTGTGCAAGACCTGGCGCGCATAGGGCGTGTGAGCGATACAGGGCGCTTTGTTGTCAGCGATGGAGAGCCGGTGTTGATCGATATGCCTGTTGAAGCATTGCAGGCTGCATGGAAGGGGGAAGGCGCATGACGAGACGCTTAACGCCGCATGCCCTGGTGCTGCGCGCGCCTGGCATCAATTGCGACCGCGAAACTGCTCACGCCTGCCGGCTGGCCGGGTTCGAAGCCGACCTGGTACATATCAACCGGCTCATCCAGGAACCGCGGAGCCTGGATGACTATGACCTGCTGGTCATTCCCGGCGGTTTCTCCTATGGTGATGATCTGGGAGCGGGTACGCTGCTGGCGAAGAACCTGACGATCCACCTCGGTGAGCAGCTTCGCCGCTTCATCGACGATGGCCGGCTCGTGCTGGGTATCTGTAATGGATTCCAGGTGCTAGTGCGCGCGGGGTTGTTGCCCGATGTAACGGCGGTTGCCAGCCTTACCAACAACGCCTCGGCGCAGTTCGAATGCCGCTGGGTCACGCTGGCGGTACATGACAGTCCCTGCATTTTCACACGGGGCATCGATCATCCTATCGAATTACCTGTTGCGCACGGAGAAGGGCAGTTCGTGCTGGCGGATGCTGTGCTGCTTTCACAGTTGCAAGCGAGCAAGCAAATTCCGATAGTGTATACTATTACTGCGTGGCAGGCATCACGAATGTCACCCTCGCCTGCCACCCCATCTTTCTCAGATACGGCAAACGTCTCCTATCCCGATAACCCCAACGGCTCGATCGGCAATATTGCTGGAATCTGTAACGAGCGCGGCAACGTCTTTGGCTTAATGCCCCATCCTGAACGCTACGTGCAGGCTCTGCAACATCCGCAGCGGCACGGTCGCGATGGGGAGGGTGATGGTCTGCTGATATTTCAGAATGCCTACGCGTATGTGCGTGATGCCGGCCGCCACCCCACGCCGGGGGGTATTCAGGAGCGGGATTATGCGTCGAGTGGGGTAGATATCGCGGCGGCGGATGCGGCGAAGTCGTTGATGCGCGCGGCGGTAGGGGCAACGCAGGGGCCGGAGGTGCTGGCGGGGATGGGGGCGTTCGCGGGGGTCTTCGAGATTAGCGGGATGAAAGGTATGGGCAGGCCGGCGCTGGTTGCGTCGACCGACGGGGTCGGAACGAAGACGCTAATCGCGGCGCAGGCGGGTCGATACGATACGGTTGGCTACGATCTCGTCAATCACTCGGTGAATGATCTCTTGACGCAGAGGGCCAGGCCGCTTTTCTTTATGGATTACCTGGCGATGGGCAGGCTTGAGGCGGAGCAGGCGGCCGCAATTGTGCGGGGCGTGGCAAATGCGTGTCGCGAGGTCGGCTGCGCTTTGCTGGGCGGTGAGACGGCGGAGATGCCCGATGTCTACCTGCCCGGCGCGTTCGACCTGGCCGGTACGATCGTGGGCTTTCTCGATTGGGATGTCCTGGCGCGTCCGGCAGCGATGCAGCCTGGTGATGTGCTGCTGGGCCTGCCATCGAGCGGCCTGCACACCAATGGCTATTCACTGGCGCGGCGCGTCTTCGCTCCTTACGTGCTGGAGACCGTTTTCCCTGAACTGGGGGAGCCGCTGGTGGATGCATTGTTGCGCCCGCACAGGTGCTACCAGCGCGAGATGACGTGCTGCGCGAGCATCTCGGTACGGGCTTCAAGGGCGCGGCTCATATTACCGGTGGGGGATTCGAGGGGAACGTTTCGCGTATCCTGCCGGAAGGCGTTCGGGCTATTATCGATACGAGCGCCTGGGAAGCCCCGCCCCTGTTCACTTTGATGCAGCGCCTGGGGGATATCTCACGGAACGAGATGTACCGCACGTTTAATATGGGAGTAGGTATGGTAATGGTCTTCTCGGCGGATGAGGCAAAAGAGGCGTGTCGTCTTTTACCTGAATTGCTCCCTGTTGGTTGCCTTAGCGAGGGTGCGGGGGTTGAATTATCGTAAGGAAATGCATTATCACGTGACAATGAGAAAGGGAAACTAACACATGATTGATTCGAGATATGGCTCTCTGCTGGCGGAAGGCAAAACCAAGCTAATCTATGCGCATCCCGAGGATGATGCGCTGGCGTACATGGTTAGCAAGGACCAGATCACAGCGGGGGATGGCGCGCGGCGGAATGAGCTGGTCGGCAAGTCGCGCTGGAGCACTATTACCACCGCCAACGTGTTTCGCCTGCTCAATGAAGAGGGCATCGCTACCCATTTTGTCGAGCAGGTGAGCGACACAACGCTGCTGGTGCGGCGCTGTACGATGCTGCCGGTTGAGCAGGTGATGCGGCGTATAGCCACCGGCTCGTATCTCAAACGACATCCAGAGGTCAGCGAAGGGACGCGCTTCCAGCCGCTGCTGGTCGAGACTTTCCTTAAGGACGATGCGCGACATGATCCACAAATCTGGGAAGAGGATATTGCGCTAATGGGCCTGGCGACGCCGCAGGAGATTGCCCGGATGGCGGACGAAGGCCGGCGCGTCTTTGAAACGCTCGAGCGCGCGTGGGCTGCTATCGATGTGACGCTGGTCGATCTCAAGATCGAATTCGGGCGCGACCCGCGGGGGAAGTTGATGGTGGCCGACGTGATCGACAACGATAGCTGGCGGCTGTGGCCCGGCGGCGATAAGACCCGCATGCTTGACAAGCAGGTCTATCGCAACCTGCGCGAAGTCACCCCGGAGGAGTTGCAAGATGTGGCCGACCGCTATGCGCTTGTGGCCGATTTGACGGGGAAATTACGTCTTTCGTAACAGAGAGGAGGATGAGGATGGAGCGACTGCATGATGCCTGTGGCGTTGTCGGCATCCTGGCAAAAGAGAATGGTGAGGGAATTGATGTGCGCCGCTACCTCACGCTCGCGCTGACGGCCCTGCAACATCGCGGGCAGGAGAGCGCGGGCATGGCGGTGTATGACCGCCAGGGCAGGATAGTCAGCAGGGTGAGCATGGGGAAGGTGCGGGAAGTCTTTTCGGATACCGGTAAGGGCCTGCCTGAGACGCGCTGCGGAATCGGGCATGTTCGCTATTCCACCACGGGCTCGAGCTGCGTCGAAAACGCCGGACCCTTCATCGTGGGCGAGTGGCGTGGTCAGTATGAAACCATCGCCATCGCCCACAACGGCAACCTGGTCAACGGCCCGGCCCTACGTGAGGCGCTTCCATCCGACTATCTGCAATCAACTACCGATAGTGAGGCCATCGCGCTGCTCCTGCTGCACTCGGAAGGCCCCACGCTGCGCGAGCGTATGATCGCCACCCTACCGCTGCTGCGCGGCGCGTACAGCCTGGTGATCCTGGCGGAAGGCAGGCTATACGCCATGCGCGATCCGTGGGGCATGCGACCGCTGTGCATCGGGCGCATCGGCGAGAACTGGATCGTCGCATCCGAGTCGTGCGCGTTTGATCGCATCGGCGCGGACTTTGTGCGCAAAGTCGAGCCGGGTGAATTTATCACCATCGATGAGCAAGGCATGCATTCCGAACTGCTGATCTCGCTGCCGCGTAAGGCGCTGTGCGTCTTCGAATACATCTACTTCTCCGATGCCACCACCCAGTTGAACGGCAGGTATACCTACGAGGTGCGCGAGTCCCTTGGCCACGAACTCGCGAAAGAGCATCCCGTCGAAGCCGACCTGGTCATCCCCGTACCGGACTCATCTATTCCCGCCGCGCTTGGTTACGCCACACAATCGGGTATTCCCTACGGCCAGGCCATCATCAAGAATCGCTACACCGACCGAACCTTTATCAAGCCTGATCAGCGCCTGCGCCAGTTGGAGGTGGACCTGAAATTCAACATAGTCAAGCCCAAGATCGCCGGAAAACGTCTGGTCGTCGTCGATGACTCGATCGTGCGCGGCAACACCATGAAGCGCCTGGTCGCGGCGCTGCGGCACCAGGGTGCGAGGGAGATTCACCTGCGCTCCAGCTCGCCTCCGCTGCGGCACCCTTGCTATTTTGGCATCGATATCCCGCAGGAAAGCGAGCTGATCGCGGCAGGCCGCACGATACAGGAAGTAGCAGACTACATCGGGGTAGACAGCCTGGGCTATCTCAGCATCAGCGGCCTGGGACGCTCCATCGCCGCCGCCGGCAATGTGGACGACCTCTCCGACGATCAAGCCCATGCCCTGCTGCATTGCGAGTTCTGCTATGGCTGCATGGAGCGGCAGGGCTGGCCCTTCAACCCGGCTGAGGCGCAGTCTTTCGTGCCCATCACCATTCAACGACAAGCAACGCAGGTGTAAAGATCATGTCGAGCAAATTCGCAGGAAACATCCCTGCGGACAATGTAAAGCTTATTTTTATGCTTCAACCCGATGCAGGGAGGTAGCGCTATGCGAGTGATGGTGATCGGTGCGGGCGCGCGCGAACATGCGCTGGCGTGGAAACTGGCGCACAGCCATGGCGTCGAAAAGGTTTACGCCGCGTCGGGCAATCCTGGGATGGCCGCCGTCGCGGAATGCGTACCCATCGCGGTGAAAGAGGGTACGCGGCTGGCCGAGTTTGCCGAGCGTCAGCGCATTGATCTGACCGTCATCGGCCCGGAGGCGCCGCTGATTGCCGGCGTGGCCGACCTCTTTCGCCAGCGTGGGCTGCACGTCTTCGGTCCCGGCTCTGCCGGCGCGGCCCTCGAGGGCAGTAAGGCCTTCGCCAAGCAGTTGATGACCGAGTATGGCATCCCGACTGCCCGGCATCGCACCTTTACCGAGGCCAGATCCGCCCTCGCATACCTGGAAGAGCATGGCGCGCCCGTCGTCGTCAAGGCAGATGGCAACGCGGCGGGCAAGGGCGCCATCGTCGCGCTCGATATGGAAACGGCGCGCGAGGCGGTGCGTTCCATGATGATCGAGCGCGTCTTCAGCGAGGCCGGGGATGTCGCCGTCATCGAAGACTACATGCAGGGCGATGAAATCGGCTCGACTGCGATCTGTAAGGGCACGCACTACCTGCCGATGACGCTCAGCCAGGACCATAAGCGCGCCCTCGACCAGGATGAGGGCTTGAATACCGGCGGAATGGGCGTCTTCGCGCCCCTGCCTTTTGTTGATAAAGCGACCGAGCAGGATATTTATCGCAATATCGTGGCCGCGACGCTGCAAGCGCTCAAAGCCAGAGGCATCGATTTTTCGGGTGTGCTGTATTCCAATATTATGCTGACCGAGCGCGGGCCGGTTGTGCTGGAACATAACACGCGTTTCGGCGACCCCGAAACCCAGGCCTTCATGATGCTCCTGCGCGAAGACCTGCTAAATGTGCTGGAATTCGCGCAGACGTTGCCGGTCAAGCTCGATACGCTCTGGAAGCCGGGCTATGCCGTGAGCATCTCGCTGGCCTCGGGAGGCTATCCCGGTGCGTATCGCAGCGGCCTGCCTATTCGCGGCATCGAGCAGGCTAACCGCCTCGAAAACGTGCAGGTCTTCCACGCCGGAACGGCCTTGAAGGATGGGCAACTGGTCACGGCGGGCGGGCGCGTGCTCAGCGTCGCTGCCTATGGCCCCACTTTGCAGGAGGCCGTGGCGCGCGCATACGACGCGGCGGCGCGCATTTCTTTCGAGGGCATGCATTACCGCAGGGATATCGCGCGGCGCGGATTACGATCAACTGTACAATGAATATAGAGAAGCAGAGGATGGAACGACATGTCAGACCAAGTCATCATCATCATGGGTAGCAAGGGCGACCTGTCACACGCCCAGGCCGTCGCTAAGACGCTCAAGGCGCTGGAGATCAGCCATACGATGCGTGTCTGTTCCGCGCATAAGGCCACGCGGCGCCTCTTAGAGATGTTGCAGGAGTACGAAACTGCCGATGGCCCGCGCGTCTACATCACCATCGCGGGCCGCTCGAACGCGCTTTCGGCGGTTGTGGACGCCAATACGCGCTATCCGGTGATTGCCTGCCCACCCTACAGCGATCGTTTCGGCGGCATGGACATCCTCTCCTCGCTGCGCCTGCCCTCTGGCATCGCCTCGCCTTTGATTCTGGAGCCGGATGGGGCCGCGCTGCTGGCGGCGAAGATGCTCGCGCTCTCCGACAAGGCGCTGGAGCGGCGCGTGCTGGACTACAAACAACGCCTCGCGGCTGAACTATCGCAGGCGGACGACGAGGTAATTCATCTCAGCGCTGATGATCGCAGGTAGAACGCTGTATAGGACGCTGTAGGGGCGCAATTCATTGCGCCCTCGATCCCGTCCATTGGCCGCAGAGGTGGGCGCAATGAATTGCGCTCCTACTGACCCGCGGACAATTGTTTAATGTTCATAAGAGGATCGGTTATTGTGAGCAGCAATCCATATGAAACATTTGAGTGGAAGATTTCACAGCGCCAGCGCCCGAGGCAACAGCGACGTGCCGGGGAGCCAGGAAAGCCACTGCGCCTCGGCGTGCTGATCTCCGGATCCGGCACAAACTTGCAGGCGCTGATCGACGCCATCGAGGGGGACGAGTTGCCCGGCGTGGAGATTGCCCTGGTCGTGAGCAACAATATCGACGCTTATGGCCTTGAACGCGCCCATAAGCACAACCTGCAAACGCTCTATCTCCACTGGAAGAACCGCGAAGAGAGCGAAACGACGCTCATCACCTGGCTGAACCTCTTCCAGGTAGAACTGGTGGTGCTGGCCGGCTGGATGCGCATTCTCAGTGCGACCTTCCTGGCCCATTTCCCCAACAACGTCATCAACATTCATCCCGCGCTACTGCCCAATGACGGCATAGGCAGCACCTATATCACACGTGATGGTTCGCTTATCCCCGTCTTTCGCGGCCTGCACGCCGTCAAACAGGCCCTCGACGCCGGCGTACAGGTCACCGGCAGCAGCGTGCATTACGTCACGCCGGAGGTGGATGCCGGGCCGGTCATTTGCTGCGAAGAAGTGGCGATCCGGGAAGGCGAAACCGAGGAGAGCCTGCACGAACGGCTCAAGGTGGTTGAACACCGCCTGATCGTGGAGGCTGTGAGACGATTGAGCCGATCATCATAATGTGAGGTTAAGATATTACGAGACTCCTGGGATAATCCTCCTATTTCTCTGCCATTCTGCCCAAAAAATTGACGGAATCCGGTCTATTCTTGTAGACTCGCAAACAGAAGAGATCAAGCAGCCACCGGGGACGCGGTAGTTCGTCCCACCCATTTCGCATATTTGGACACATGGAGACGTGTCCCTGAGAATGAAGGATCAGTAGATGCAGCAATTCCGTCCGCTTCCGTCGTATTCCCCAGAAGATGACGCGGCAGATGTCGATGCATTGATGTACGAGCGCCAGAGTGAAGAGTCCCTCGCTCCACAATCCCCTCCAACCATGCCTATTTTGTTCCTCGCGGGTAGAGTGCGAGAGAGGCGCACCGACGAACTGGTCGCTTCTGCCCCTGACCAGCCAGAAACAGGCTCGCTTTCGCTGATAGCGGCGCTCCAGTCCACGATGAGCGTCGATACGGGGGAGCGCATCGTCGTCATCCCGGCGGAGAAAAAGCGCGTTAGGACGACCGAGCCGCTCGCAGCTCCTCGACACCGCATGAGTCTGCGCCTGCGGCACGGCCTGGTAGCAACGGTTATTTTCCTGGTGATGGTGACGACGCTGCTCTCCCTTACTCCCCTGGCGAGCGGCCAGGGTGGCTTCCAGGTGTTCGGCGCCTTTGGGCACTGGGTGAGCCAGCAGGCCACCAACTGGCAGATTCAATCACACGTCATGCCCGGGCAGCAGCCCCGTTACTGAGAACAGCAATAATCCCGTACCTCCTACGATGAACCTGCCTAAGAGCCAGTATATCGCCATCGCGCAGCAGGACGCCGTGAATGCCGGTATCTCGCCCGACTACTTCGTGCGCCAGATCAACCAGGAGAGCGGCTTCAACCCCAACGCGTATTCCCCGGCCGGTGCGGAAGGCATCGCGCAGTTTGAGCCGGGCACGGCGGCCGGGCTTGGCATCAATCCCTGGAATCCTGTGCAGGCGCTACAGGCATCTGCCAGGTTAATGGCGAACTACAATCGCAACTACGGCGGCAATTATGCCATGGCGCTGGCGGCTTACAACGGTGGCAGCGGGACGGTTGCTTACTCCGTCAATGCCTGTGGCACGGCCAACTGGATGAACTGCCTGCCGTATGAGACGCGGCACTATATCTACGTCATTATGGGGATTTGACATCCGTTCTAACCTATGCTACCATGCTGCGGAATCGTGCTGACAGTATGGAGTTGTAGGCGTTATGTCTGTTGCTTCCCCCATATTTTGTGACACATGCGGCGCGGCCAATCGCCAGCAAGCGCTCTACTGCTATGCCTGCGGGCAGCCGCTGTCCGCGCAGGGTGGGACATCCCGCACGCAGACGACGGGGCTGCTGGCTCCTCAACACCTGCTCAAGCAGCGCTACCGCATCCTACAACAGGTCGGCAAGGGCGGCTTTGGCGCCGTCTACAAAGCGAGCGATAGCCAGTTTGGCAGCCGGCTGGTGGCCATCAAGGAGATGAGCCAGGGCAGCCTCAGCCCACAGGAGCTGGTCGAGGCGACCGAGTCCTTCAAGCGCGAGGCCATGCTGCTGGCCGGGCTGACGCATCCCAATCTGCCGCGCATCTACGAGCAGTTCATGGATATGGGGCGCTGGTACCTGGTCATGGACTACATCGAGGGTATCACGCTGGAAGAGCACCTGGGGAAGCTTCCGGGAAACAAACTGCCGGTCGATGAGGCGATCGAGGTAGCGGGCCAACTCTGCCGGGTGCTTGACTACCTGCATATGCGCCAGCCGCCCATTATCTTCCGCGACCTCAAGCCCGCCAACGTCATGATGACCCCGCACGGGCACTGCTACCTGATCGATTTCGGCATCGCGCGCCACTTCAAGCCGGGGCAGGCCAGGGACACCACCGCGCTGGGCTCGACGGGATACGCGGCACCTGAGCAATACGGCAAGGCGCAGACCACGCCGCGCGCCGATATCTACGCCCTTGGCGCGACGCTGCACCAGCTCCTGTCCGGCCTCGATCCATCGGAGACGCCGTTCCAGTTCGCGCCGCTGCGCCTGGCCGGTCATCCGATTCTGGCGCGCCTGGAGCAGCTCGTCATGCAGATGGTGGCGATGGACGCCAGCAAACGTCCCGCCAGTGCTGCAGCGATCCGGCAAGAACTCCAGACCATCGCTACGCAGTTGTTGATTGGAAAAACAAATCCCCTGCCGGCCGGCTTGCCGCCGGCATATCAGCCGCCATCAATGCCGCAGCAGCCTGGTGCCCGGAGCACAGTTGGGCCGGGCAAGAACGCGAAAGCGCCTAAAGCGCAGCAGCAGTTGCAGAAGAATACACGCTTCATCTGCAAGGGGCATAGCAGCCGCGTCACGTCGGTCGTATGGTCGCCGGACGGCTCGAAGATCGCCTCGGCCAGCTATGATAAGACGGTGCGTGTCTGGGATACCGCGCATGGTTTCAGCGTGATAACCTATCGCGGCCACTGGGATCGCGTGCAGGCCGTGGCGTGGTCGCCCGATGGCAGGCGCATAGCCTCAGGTGGCGACGACGGCACCGTGCAAATCTGGGAGGCCGCTACCGGCAGCCACATCTTCACCTATCGCGGCCATAACCTGCCCGTCGACGCGCTGGCCTGGTCGCCTGACGGGGCGCGCGTAGCTTCTGGCGGGGCAGATAAGATCGTGCAGGTGTGGGAGGCCGCGAATGGCGCGGCAGTCTTCACCCATCGCGGGCACCGCGGCAGCGTGCTGGCCGTCACCTGGTCGCCCGATGGCAAGCGTATCGCCTCCGGCAGCGAAGACAAAACGGCGCAGGTCTGGATGCCCGGCAAAGCGAAAAGCGGCTTTTTCACCATCCTGCTTCAAGGCGTGCGCAGCGAATTCACCTATCGCGGCCACAGAGCAAAGGTGCAGGGACTGGCGTGGTCGCCCAACGGCCTGCGCATCGCCTCGGCCAGCGCGGACAGGACACTGCAAATCTGGGATGCGACAATCGGCAAGAAGTACTTCAACTATCACGGGGGCAATGCCGCGCTGAATGCGGCGGCATGGTCGCCCGATAACCGCTTCATTGCTTTCTGTGGCAACGACAAAATGGTGCAGATCTGGGACAGCGTTACGCGCCACTCGGTCTACATTTATGGCGCTCACACGGGCTATGTGACGGCCGTGGCATGGTCGCCCGGCGGAAAGCTAATAGCTACGGCCAGCGTGGATCATACCGTGCACGTGTGGGAGAAGCCGTAAGTTACTTCGCTCTAGCCTCAATAGCTCCAAGTTGTTCTTTAAGTTTGCGGTTCTCCTCGCGCACCTGGTCGAGGTCTTTGCGCAGTTGCTTGAGCTGATCGTCGGTTTTGTCGCCGGTGCTCAGTGTATAAGCGGCGACGCGCATTAAACGCTTCGACCACGATTCTATTTCGCGAGCGGCAACATGCTCCAGGGCTCCAATGGCCCGTTTTTCGCCAAGTTGCATGAGCGCTAAAGCCGCGAGACCACGTATCGGCTCCCAGTCGTCATGCTCGAGGGCATTGGTGAGGGCGGTGACAGCGCGCTGGCGTGCCTCCTCGCTATAGAGGTAACGGTTATCCCCTAGCGCCACCATGCCTAAGACGGCTGTCAGCCGTCTATTCAGTGAGTTGGGCGCTCTGTGCGCATGGACAGGATGCGCTCCGCCAAGATAAGCAGCGATAGTATCGATTACACGATCTTCACCACTAGCTGCCAGGCCCCGGAAAACGCCGCGCTGCACAAAGTCCATCCAGGATGGACGGTCAATCATGTTCACCAGGTGATCGACGCTGCCGGCAGTGCGGGTCATACCCAAAGCATTTGCGGATGCTGCCTCAACCAGGTAGCTGACATCGCCCTTGTCCAGGAGAGCATTCAATGCCTGGGCAGACCGCTCAGCAAACTCACCTTGTTGTGGAGCCTGGAACTTGCCAAGGGCGGTGGCAATAGCCGCACGCACACGAGAGAATGACGTAGGGTCCAGTTCCTGCAGAGCTTGCAGGAGCACATCCTGGGCTTTGCCACTACCGATAGCTCCCAGGGCGCTTGCGGCAGCATTGCGTACACCCCAGAAGGTATCGGTGAGCAAGGCCTGCTTGAGCGACTCGATGTTCTCATCGCCTCCTTCTTCGCCCAGAGCCTCAGCAGCTTCGATGCGCCCCAGCACATCAGGGTCATGAACGAGCTGGTAGCGCAGCATTCTGGCGGGCCGTTCCCACTTGAGCGTTTTGAGCAGCCAGCCATCGGGATCGAAACGGAGCATAATAGGTTGCCGTTCCAGAGGGAAGTAGAAGGTTTGCTCCACCTGTCCATCCTCTCCAACCAGCACACGAAGGGGGATAGTGCGTGTATCTACGGTCTCGCCTTCCCTGGCCGCTTCGTCAGTGGCCGGGATGATGAAGGCGAGATCCACCGGAGTGACGAAACAAGGAGTCAGATCGTCGATCTTCTGCGCCTGTCTGATCTTGACCTTTGCCATCTTGTGCTCGTCGTCCCAGTTATAGTCTACCTCGAATTCAGGATAGCCGCCCTGATAGACCCACTGCTGGAAGAACTGCGCCAGGCTATGGCCAGTCACCTCCTCAAAGGTGCGTTCCATGTCAGTGGTGATAACCTGGCGTTCCCGATAGCGCAAGATATAGGCATGCATGGCTCGTTTGAAGGCAGCTTCACCGAGCTGGTGACGCAGCATGTGTAGTACCCATGCTCCTTTATTGTACAGGTGCCCATCGAACAACTCGAAGCCATCGTCGTAATAGACGTGATAGACGATAGGACGGCGGTAATGGCTATCCTCTTCCAGATAGCCCTGTTTAAGGTCCAACATGGTCTGCTTGAAGTAATCGCTGCCCTGATCGTGTTCGCCCCACAACTCCTCGAAATAGGTGGCGAAGCCCTCGTTGAGCCAACCGTTGGCCCAGTCGCGGCAGGTCAGCAGGTCGCCGAACCATTGATGGGCGAGCTCGTGTGCGACCACGGGCACGAGGTCGATATCGAGCGAAGCGCGCCTGTCAAGCAGGAGGCTGAAGCTGTGTGTGGTGCAGCTCGTATTTTCCATTGCTGCAATAAACAGTTCGACGACGGTCTGAGCGTACTTGCTGTAAGGGTATTCGACGCCGGTGTAGTCCGAGAAGAAGCGTATCATCTCAGGGGTCTTGCCCATGTAGAGACGTGCATCGTCCCTGCGGTCTGGCCGAACGTAGTACGTAACTGGAATGTGTTTGTAGTGATCTTCGATTACCGCGAACTCTCCCACTACCAGTGAGATCAGGTAGGCAGCGTGCGGGATATCGTGGCGCCAATGATGGGTTTTGGTCGCGCCGTGATTTTCGACGCCCAAAAGTTTGCCGTTGGAGATGGTGATGAAGTGGGCCGGGACCGTGACGAGAATCTCGCTGGTAGCACGATCGTTTGGCGAGTCGTGGCAAGGGAACCAGTAGCTCTGATAGTGAGTCTGCCCAAAGGTCCATGCCTGCACAGGACGTGAGGGGTCTTCGGGGGCGGGTTTGATGAAGTGCAAACCGGTGCGGGGTTTAGCGTGATACTGGATGGCAATCGTGAATTCCTCGCCGTACTGGTAGGGCCGGTCGAGCGTCACGATGAGTTTCCTGGGCTTGACAGTATAGGCCAGCTCCAGGCCATCCTCCAGGGTCACGCGCTCGATGGATAGCTCTATAGCATCGAAGTTGACGGCTTTGAGGTCGTCGTAGAGAGCAGAGAACGTGGTGTAGACGGTGCCGGTGACAGTCTCCTGCTCAAAGTCGAGTGCGATGTCCAGCTTCACGTGTTTGACGTCCGCCGGACGGTCAGGAGCATAGTGAACGGTATCCTCCGCCAATTCAAATGAGCGCGCCTTTGGTGTGGGAGCATGACTACCAGCAGAGAGCAGGCCAGGTGCATTTCCAAGGTTGATGATGTATCCACGATTGCAACTTCGCATGGGAAACCTCCTTGATAAATCATTTCACAAGACTATATACGTAGATTAGCGTAAATCTACAGCACAAACGACATCAAATCCCTTCCTACTACGAGAGTCCCTGTATATCCCGCATCACTGGCCTGCTTTTGCAAGTCTCCTGCGTGCAGTTCCCTATACAAATGTGAGCAGACAATCACCTTCGCCTGGGATTGGGCGGCGAGTTGCACGATCTCGGCGTCCTCTGGATGGCCCGCGTCGATGATGGCGAGATCAACGCCGCGCAGGAAGTCGATCTCTTGCCGGTGGAAATGCGAATCGCCCGTGATGGCGTAGCGCCTGCCGTTCCAGGTGAAGCGCAGGCCGTGATTGTTGGCGGGCGGCAGGCTGATGAAGTCGAAGTGATGCTGCTCTATCGAAAACGAGCCTGCTGTGATCTCATGCACGCGCACCTGGTATGACGGCTGCGAAAAGCTTTCTGCGTTGAAAATACGCATCAGGCCATCGACGAGATGCTGCGTGCCAGGCGGACCGTAGATGTGCAGGTCGGAGGAACGCGGGTCGCGCCGTGACCAGGCGCCTGCCTGCATCAGCGGGATGAGGTCGGAGACGTGGTCGGGATGAAAATGCGAGAGAATGACATGGTTGAGCTGATTGTGACGGATGCCTGCTTCGAGCAGGCGCTGGACGACGCCGTGCCCGCAGTCGAAGAGAATGGGCAGGCCATCCAGGTCCAGCAGGACGCTCGAGGCGCGCCGCTCATGTTCGATCTGGCACGTACCGGTGCCAAGGAGGGTGATGCTGCTCATGGATCTTTCCCTTGTGTTCTCATTCTACGTGTGCTAACACTATAGCATACATGCCCCGATAATTCGTTGATCAACGGGGGACAGAAAACGAGGTACACTCCATGAAGTTCGATCTCGACGAAGAGCAAATCGATATTCGCGACATGGTACGTCGCTTTGCAGAGCAAGAAATCAAGCCATACGCGGACGCCTGGGACGAGCAGGGCATTTTTCCGCGTGAAGTCTATACGAAAATGGCAGAGCTGGGGTTGATGGGCATGACTACGCCCGAAGAATACGGCGGTAGCGCGCTCAACCGGCTGACGAACGCACTGGTGTACGAGGAACTGGCGAAGGGCGAGATGGCTACGGCGGTGGGCCTCTCCGTGCACAACATGGTGACAGGCTCGCTGGCGCGCTATGGCAATGCTGAGCAGCGCGGCAGGTGGGTTGTCAAGCTGGCCGGGGGACGGTTGCTCGGCGCATTCTCTTTGAGCGAGGCTGCGTCAGGTTCCGACGCGGCCAGCCTGCAATGCCGGGCGGAACGGCAGGATGGCCCCGGGGATACATCAGGGACTTATATCCTGAACGGCTCCAAGATGTGGGTGACGAACGGCGGCGAAGCCGATATTTACCTGCTGATGGCTCGCACCAGCGCGGGCAACAGCTCGTCAGGCATTTCCTGCTTCGTTGTAGAAAAAGGCACACCTGGCTTCTCCTTTGGCAAGCAGGAGCGCAAGATGGGTCTGCATTCCTCGCCTACGCGCGAATTACTCTTTGAGAATTGCGCTATTCCCTTCAGCAATCGTGTAGGCGAAGAGGGCCAGGGCTTCAAGATTGCCCTATCTTCGCTGGATGGCGGGCGTGTCAACATCGGGGCGATAGCCGTTGGCGTGGCGCAGGCAGCCTTCGAGGCCGCCAGCAGCTACGCTCGCGAGCGCAAGCAGTTCGGCCAGTCCATCGGCACGTTCCAGGGTATCCAGTTCATGCTGGCCGACATGGCCATGAAAATCGAGGCGGCACGCCTGCTGGTCTACGAAGCAGCCTACAAGCTCGATATGGGACAGAACGCCGGCATGTATGCGTCGATGGCAAAATGCTTCGCCACCGACACGGCGATGGAGGTAACGACCAACGCCGTGCAGGTTCTCGGCGGCGCGGGCTATGTACGCGACTACCCCGTCGAGCGCTATATGCGCGATGTAAAGGTGGCCCAGATTTTCGAAGGGACCAACCAGATCCAGCGCGTTGTCATAGCGCGTGCGCTGCTTGGGAGCATTCGCCGCTAGTTTTACTTTGCTGCTATGCTACAGGCGCTGCTGCGAGCTCACGTACCAGCGCGTTGAACTTCGTAAATTGCTCATCCTGTGGCTGTCCTGAGCAGTTGTCGAGGGTGCGCGTCTCGATGCGCGGGTTGATGCGCTTGAAGGCTGCACCGGACTCGGCCGGGGTCGGAATGGCCTCGCGGCCAAAGACGATCACGATGGGCATCTGCAGGCGTGCCAGTGGCTCGTGCGCGTCCAGTGAGAGGCCCTTTGTGAAGGCCGAGGCCGCCGTGTAACGCGCGTTAGGCTGGTGCGCGCTGCTGAAGATGTACTCGACCAGCTCGTCGGTAATCAGGCCGGGGTTGTGGTAGCCCTCGCGGTCGTAGTAGTTCTGGATGGCGCGCCGCGTGGTCATCATATTGTAGAAGAACTGCCCAACGATGGGCGTGCGCAGCAGGAATTTGAGAGCTGTATTTACTGGGCCCGGCACGGTTTCCTCGATGATCGCTGGGGAGGGAGCGACCAGCACCAGGCGCTCATAGAGCTGCGGGCGGCGATAAGCGTTCGCGATGACGCACGCGCCGGTATCGCCATGTGCCACCACTACAGTTGGCTTGTTGATGACTTCCTTCAGGAAATCGTTAATCAGGTCGGCGTAGGTCTCCGGCGTGTAGTCAATGGGGGGACGGTCCGAGAGACCAAATCCCATCAGATCGAGCGCGTAGACGCGAAATTGCTCGGCCAGCGCATCGATATTCTTGCGCCACTCGTACGAGGACGCGCCGGGGCCAAAGCCATGCACCAGCAGCATCGGCTTCGATTCGCGGTTGCCTTTCACCACGTAAAATACATCCCCATACTTCCAGGGGTAGCGGCGCTCTTCGCCCTTCAAAACCGTATCGAGCTCGCCCGCCTGCGACTCGGTCATTTTATTCAGCAGGGTCAATGCTCCAAGCGTACCACCAGCTACCGCGGCAGTCGTCAAAAGTTTCCCAAATTTCACAGTTTCGTCTCCTTGTTGTGATGTCTGATTGCACGTAGGTGTGCTACTTATTCATCATTATCCTAACCAGTATCACCAAATCCGCACTTTGCGCGTGTTTTCGATAGTGGCTGAATCAGGCCCGAAGGGTAATATATCATGTTGCAGAGTTCTGGCGCAAATTCTTGCAGGTAAGGTAGAATAGTTACCAGCACCATATCCTGAAAAGAGGAAAGCAGAGAAATGGCCCAATTCATGAATTTCCCGACTGCGCGCGAGCATGTTCTGACGCGGGGCAGCACTGTCATCGGCATCATCCCGGAAATCTGCCTGGTTTCGCATTTCCAGGTGGGCGACTGGCGGGTGCTTTATCGCCCTGATGAGACGGGCAACGTGAAACGCTGGGGTCTGCCGCTCATGATCCCCAACTTCTCACGTTTGAAGGACGGAGTGTTTTTGGAGAAGGACACTTCTCTGCCAATCCACGGCTTCGGGCGCAATCTCCCCTGGACAGTGACGGAGTCGAGTGATACAGCCCTGGCGATGCAATTGCAGAGCAGCGATGTAACACGTCCCATGTATCCATATGAATTTAGCTTCATCGCGAAAATAGAAGCCGGCGAAGACTCGCTCACCTACACACTCACCATGCAGAACCGCGGCGACGAGTCTATGCCGATTGCCCCTGGCTTTCACCCGTATTTCAAAGTAGCGCAAGAAGATAAAGCCAGGCTGATGACGGATGGCCCACCCGGCTTCGCCGTGCAGGACTTCGATTGGGTAGAGCATATCCCCGACAATCCGTACCCGTTCCCACACGCCGTCTCTGTCACGTTTCCCAACCAGGGAACGTTACATATCGAGGAGTTGCCGCAGCAGTCCCAATCGGAGCAATATTCCCTGCGCAATATGCAGGTCTGGTCAGAACCACCCGACAAACCCGATCACGATTTCGTCTGCTTCGAGCCTACAGTGGGCAGCGAAGACGCGCTCAACCGTCCGGCGGACCGCCTGGAAATAGAGCCGGGTGGCTCGCATATCATCTTCCTGGAATTGCGGGTACTACCTTTCCGACCGGCTGAGCGCAGCTAGAACGCAGTCTTCCTTTCCGCCTGACTGAGACGAAGTCTAGCAGCGAAGCGGCGTTGTCAGGCGGAATGAGCCCCTCGTTGCCGGTCGGAATGAGATCGTTTAGGAGTTTAAAGCGTGCAATTCGCTATTCTATAGGCTATAATTAAAGACGTAGCACACCGTACTCAGCCGTACTCAACAACCCATATATGGTCGCGCTCGTATATTTGTCAAGCGGCAAACTAGCGCCAACAATGTGGGGAGAAAGTCAGGTGTACATTTCATGGAGTATGAACCAGCCAGGAGTTACTGGCTTCAAAATAACAATAACTCGCCTCAGCGACAATCCAATCAACTACGCCCTAGAGGTCGTACGAATCCCAACGGGCAGCCACCGCAGCGCGGCATGTCATCGCTCAATCGTTGGCTGCTGGTAATCGTGGTGGCGATGCTGGGCATCTACCTCTACCAGTTTTTTAGCTCGAACAACAGTAATACGCCGCCGCGCACCGAACTGCAGTACAGCGACTTATATAACCAGATCGCCCAGGGTAATATCAAGTCTATCACGATCATTGGTTCCACCGACATTACCGGCACGTTTTGCAACGCGGTGCAGGGGAACACGACATTTCATGTTGTGCAGTTGCCCAATGGGGACCCGAACCTCCTCCCCACGCTGACGCCAGGCAACCCAAATTATGTGACGCCGGTCTGCGCCAAATCGATTACAGTGGTTTCGCAGCCGGCCCAGGATAATAGCTTCTGGCTGAATATACTGATCGCTTTCCTGCCCTGGGTCTTCCTGATCGCCATTTTCATCTTCCTGACGCGCCGTGCGACGCAGGGCCAGCAGGGCATTTTCAGCTTCGGCAAGAGTCGGGCCAAGCTCATCCTTGAAGATCGCCCAAGCACGACCTTCGCGGATGTGGCCGGCGTGGACGAGGCAAAGTACGATTTGCAGGAAGTGGTGGAGTTTCTCAAGACGCCCGCGAAATACCAGCGCCTGGGCGGTAGGATTCCGCGCGGGGTGCTGCTGGTGGGACCTCCGGGAACGGGCAAAACGCTGTTGGCGCGTGCCGTGGCCGGGGAAGCGGGGGTGCCCTTCTTCTCGATGAGCGGCTCCGAATTCGTGGAAGTGCTGGTGGGCGTGGGCGCCAGCCGCGTGCGCGACCTGTTCGACCAGGCCAAGAAAGCCGCGCCCAGCATCATCTTCATCGATGAAATCGACGCGGTCGGTCGCCAGCGTGGCTCCAGCATCAACAGCAACGATGAACGCGAACAGACCCTCAACCAGTTGCTCGTCGAGATGGACGGCTTCGATACTCACCAGGCCGTCGTCGTCATAGGTGCTACCAACCGTCCCGATGGACTTGATATCGCGCTGCTGCGTCCTGGCCGCTTTGACCGCCGCGTCACGGTGGACCGTCCCGACTGGAACGGGCGGCTGGCCATTCTCAAGATCCATTCGCGCGATGTCCCACTTGGGCCGGATGTAGACCTGGTTGCGATGGCGCGCGCCACACCGGGCATGGTGGGAGCGGACCTGGCGAACCTGGTCAACGAGGCGGCCCTGCTGGCAGCCCGCCGCAACCAGGATTATGTCACTCAGCACTGCTTCGAGGAAGCGCTGGATAAAATCCTCCTCGGAGCGGAACGCCCGCTGGTGCTGACAGAGGAAGATCTGAACGTGGTAGCCTATCATGAAGGCGGCCATGCCCTGGCCGGTCTGCTAACGCCGGACTCTGACCCTATCACAAAAGTCACGATCGTCCCGCGCGGCCAGGCCCTCGGTGTGACGATGGCGACACCGCTGGATGACCGCTACAACTATTCGAAAGAATACCTGCTGGCACAGATAGTCTATGCTCTGGGTGGGCGCGCCGCTGAGCAGGTGGCGATCGGCCACATTACCACAGGCGCGGAGAACGATTTGCAGCGTGTGACGGCCATCGCGCGCCAGATGGTGACGCGCTGGGGCATGAGCGAGCGCATGGGCACCATCTCCTTCAGCGAGCGGGGCAGCCCATTCCTGAGCGGAGGCGAGACAAACTCGCCAAGCGATTATAGCGAGACAACCGCGGAGTTGATCGACGAGGAGGTTGACCGCATCGTGCGCCAGTGTTACGCACGTGCCGTCTCGATTATGACCGAGCATCGCTTCACACTCAATCGTATCGCCCAGGAACTGCGCAAGAACGAGACGATTGACGCGCGACATTTGCGCGACATCCTGGCCGAAACCGGCACGGAACCTGCGCCCGACGCGGAGCTGCCGCAGGGCGTGCCGATTGAGGTTGTACCTCCACCGCCAACTGAGCCAGTTTTGCCGGAGGAGAACAGGTAGAAACGCTTTTGCATAGAAACGGCCTGGAGAGGCGGCGCGCTGCCTCTCCAGGCCGTTTCTATGCAGTAGTGCTTATTTGTCAAATCGCTCCATGAACAGGCGCAGCTCTGGATAATCTTGCATAATAGAGTCGACGACCTGAGGAGCAAGTGGCAGGAAGGTTCCCTGCGCCTCCGCCAGCACCACGTTTTCATCTGCGCTCAATGTAAGCACGCCCGAGAGCCTGTAACATGCGCCGGCGTTCGGTTGCCAGCCTGGCGCGCACGCGCAGTAACGAGCCGTACGGTACGTAGCGCCGGTAGCGCACTTCCAGCCGCCCCGTCATCGTCCATTCCGGATTCTGGCCCAGCAGCGAGGTGCGCCCGAGCGCTTCGTCCAGCACCGCCGCCACGATGCCGCCGTGAATGATGCCCGGAAACCCCTGATGTTCCTCGCGCGGCTGGATATCGGCCACGACGCTGTCGCCCTCTACGCGAAAAACCAGGTGCAGGCCGTAGGGATTGCGCTGCCCGCACACGAAACAGCGTTGATAATCCGTCGTATCGTTCAGTTCCATCGGTCGATCCTATCCTCGAAATGATGTTGGTATAGTATGACTGATTGTAGCGTGCGTAGGCTTGCGGCGGCAAGAGGAAGAAACTCCAGGTTTACCGCTTTCATCACATCCCTTGAGAATAATCAAGCAGAGAGGCACTCTCCCCTCTCTACACTTTAAGGCGCGGGCAGCAGTGACGCGCAAGGTTTGCCCCAGACGAGGGCGAGGTTGAAAGAGGTGCACGCATGAATATCAATGAGCAGCTTGAGCATTTATTGGCGAATTTAGGGGTGCAAATGGAATATTCAGAACATGAGCAGCGTGATGACATGGGCGATATGCACAATCCACGTGGCAAGCGCGGCGCGAACGATGGGGACGACCTGGACGCCTCAGCCAGCGCTGAGCCTGAGATTTCCATTTTTCAATCCTCGCGCGATCATTATGGCGTCTTTTATCGTCTTGATATTATCGATACGATGCCACAGTTGCGTATTATGCTGCCCGTTGATAATGGAGCATTGAAAATGGAGATGTACCTTGTGCGTTTGAGCCCCCAGGCCGCACTGCACACCCCCTTTGCCAGCATTGTTGCGTATCACGGCAGTTCGGCCTTCGAGCGAGGCCGCGAAGCGTCGTTACAGCATCTGCTATACGCGGCAGCCGAGATGATGAAGCAGCTCTTTTGGGCAGGCGACCTGGATAGTATGACATTCCCACCCGAAATTGAGGTGAGGCGGCTGGTGTAACCAGGGCAAGGTGGAGGGGTTGCCAGGGCGACCGCGAGGGTCGCCCTTATTAGCGGTATCACTACATCGCCTACGTCTCCGCAGGAGGCGATGTGCAAGCCGTCGGTCTCCATGCTTGCCGATGCGCAAGTATAGGTAATTGCCCCTCCGAGGGGTTTGGGTGCGATAGAATGCTGAACCGCATCGGTCAGGGAGCATGAGCCACTATTATTTTTTACGGCGAGATGATTGACTACTTCGGTATCCACGCTGACTGCCTGGTAAGTCAGTGTCGCAGGGTGGCATTGCTTGTAAGCATTGAAGAAGCAGTTTTCGACTTGCATCGCGCTGGCCTTATCTGACTGTATCAGTCCCGACAGGTTGCTATGTAACGAGCCGCAGTTCTGCGCTTGTAAAGGCGTTGTTGCGGTTGGGCCGGGCTGGTTTCCCTGGCCGCCTGTACTCGTATTGCTGCCGCAAGCCGTCAGCATAAGCATGACGAGTAGCGAACCCAACATGGCACCTACCATCCAGATGCTTCGATCTGCCAGGTAGTGTCGCGTTCGTCTCATAATGTCGCTCCTTATGTAGATAAGTGGGTGACGTCGTATCTACATCGGTAAACGATGGGAGCGCGTGAAAGGTTCCCTAAACATCTCTATCTCAATCAACGGGTAAATGGTTCGCCTGAAGGATTTTTATGGATGAAGTCCAGGTCTACTTGCCTGAATTGAAGAGAAGCGTTATAGTAGGGCTAGCATAGTGAAACAACACCTGCGCGGATGCCATGAGGCGATAACCGCCATGCCGGCTTTGAAGAAGAATAGTATTTATAACGCGCATAAATGTTTGCGCCTTTTTGGGAAAATGGTATGACAGACTTTGTAAGTAATTTGCATTTTTATAACATGGTGCTGGTGCTGGCGTCAGGCACCATTACCGGCATCTGGGGCCTGATCCTCTTTTTTATGAAAAAGCAGACCATCATTCGCCCCTGGAGATTCTCGCTTATTTTCACAGCAGTGGTGAGCCTGTTACAGGCGTTGCTCGGCATTATTCTGTTGCTGATGGGCCAGAGGCCTGGACCAGCGGGCGATAGTCTCTATTATTTGCACTTTGTCTATGGCGGCATCGTCGCCCTGGCGATCCCCGTCGCCGTGACCTATGCGACAGGCGGCAAGCAGCCCCGGCGCGACATCCTGATTTATAGCCTGGTCTCGCTGGTACTGGTTGCGGCTGCCGTGCGGGCGTTGATGACCGGACCAGGCTAGAGTAGGTGATCTTATGAGGGCTTCTTTTGTACACATCGCCGATACGCACCTCGGCTACGAACAATATGGTGTGCGCGAGCGCTTCAACGATTTTAGCCGCGCTTTCTGGGATATCATCGATGATGCGCTGGCGCGCGACATCGACTTCATGGTCATCGCCGGAGACCTGTTTCACAAACGCGCCATCGACGCGCTGACGCTCATTCATGCCATCGAGGGACTGAAGAAGCTCAAGGATCGCGGGCTTCCGGTCATCGCCATCGAAGGCAATCATGATCGCAGCTATTATCGTGAGGGCATCTCCTGGCTGCAATTCCTCTGCCACCAGGGTTATTTGACGCTGCTCAACCCGCGGATGCATAATGGCGCACCGGTTATCGCCGCCTGGGATGAGGGGACGATGACGGGTTCGTACATCGATCTGCTGGATGGGCGCCTGCGCGTCTATGGTCTGCCCTGGCAAGGTGCGGCGACGGCGCGCAGCATCGAGGGCATGGCCCATGCGCTGGAAGAGGCACGTGCTGCAGAAGAGGCGGCAGGCGTCGAGTATCGACTGCTGATGATGCACACCGGCGTCGATGGCGTGGTCCCGCGCATCCAGGGGCTGCCTACCATGTCCCAGTTCCAGGCGCTGCGCCGCTCGCTCGATTACCTGGCACTTGGCCATGTGCATAAGCCCTTCGAGTTCGATGGCTGGATTTACAACCCCGGCTCAACCGAGACGGTCGGCGCCGATGAAGCTGCCTGGGAAGATCGCGGCTACTACTTCGTCGAGATCGATACGGATTCCGTGGGGGCGGCGAACGAGCTTGAAAGCGATGAAGATGCGCTCGTAAGTCGCCATCGCGCCACGCACCTGGTCAGCCGGCGCCGTCCATTCATGCGTTATGATGTGCATGTCAATGGCGCCAACGAGCCCCAGGAGTTATACGACATGCTCGACAGGCGCTGCCGCTTTGAACGCCCGAACTTCGAAGGCAATACGCTGCGTCCTCTCATAAAGATTCACCTGGTCGGCACGCTGACCTTCGATGCCGGTTCGCTCGATATCCCCTATATGCAGAAGATGGTCTATGACCTTCTCGATCCGCTCTACGCGGATGTCGAGAACAATACCAACGACCAGGACTACATCCCGGAAAACGGCGAGATCGATGGCCGGGACCGCGCCACCTGGCACGAGCTTGAACGCCACATCTTCGAAGACCTGGTCAGCCGCGACAACCGCTTTCTCGTTCACCACGAGCAATGGAGCCATGTGCTGGCCGACCTGAAACGCATGGCCCTGGACGAGGACGACCCGGCTGAGATCGCTCGCTTTTTGCGCGAGAAGCGCGTGGAGCTGTTGGGGGCATAGATGACGCCACACGGAAGCGCATAATTTCCAGGGCGACCGCGAGGGTCGCCCTACGTATCGCCCTGGTATCTGGAAGCTTCGCGTAGTCGTGGCTATTGCTTAAGCAGCGTTTGCAATATCCCCGTCAACTGCACTGGCGTAAAGGTCTGATCCAATAGCGTGCGTTCGCGTCCTTGCTTATCGATGACGTACAGCACGGCGGTATGCATGCTGACGGTGGCCGACTCTTGCTGAGCGCCGATGGAGTAGGCTGTCCAGACCGGGGAAAGCTGGGCCTCCGTGCCAACCAGGAAATGCCAGTAGCCGGTCATTTTGTGCGTGTTCGAGAAGGCCAGCGCGGAGGCGATCGTGTCGCGCTGTGGATCGACGCTGACGGCGAGCACACCGACACGCTGCGCATCTTTGCCCAGGTTGAGCATAACACTGTGGATCTGTTCCGCGATCAATGGGCAGACAGTGGGGCAGTGCGTATAAAGAAATGTGAGGACGACCGGCTTGCCCCTGAACTGCGACAGGGAGACCTGCTTGCCGAACTGATCTGTCAGACGAAAGCCGGGCGCTGGAACGTTCTCAAGATCGGTGCCTTGCTGTCCGGCAACATCGGTGGCAGGATTAGGCGGCAACGACTGCCCGGTAACGTTGTGCAGGCTAAAGACTGCTACGACCAGAACCACGAGCAGAGCCAGTGTAACGACCGAAAGACGAGAAGCCAGGCGCCAGTTCATATGTATGTCTCATCCTTGCTTAGATTATTCCTACCGTATTGTTGCGGAGATTCCTGATAGGCTGCTTGCAATCCCGGCTGATTGCCTTGCAATTGCCTGAATGCTTCTCCAACTTTCCTTGACACACCCCGCTCCTATGCGCTACACTTACTCATAAGTTGAGTAAGTAGATCAACTAACGAAACTATAGTTTCAATGTTCCGTAATAGCGCTATCACCACCATTTTTGAAGGAGTTGACTTTTATGGGGATTGCATCTGCTTCTTCTACTGCGACGCCACGCGTCGATACCCATCTCGCGAAGTTCTCCCAGGCTGGCACGGTCTTGTTGGCCGGACTTGCCTTTCTCATAAATCAGCCCATCGTAGTACTGATTGCCGCAGTAGTCATGACCCTGGCCACTCTGGTGCCTGAGTACAGCCCGTACCGGCTGGTCTATCGCGGCATCGTGCTTCCGCTCAAGCTCTGGAAGCCGCGCATCGTCGAGGATGATCCCGCGCCGCATCGCTTTGCGCAGGGCGTCGGCGCCGTGTTCCTGATCGCGGCGACGCTCGTACTCTTCCTGACGAAGGCGGCGGTGCTGGGCTGGACGCTCGACCTGATCGTCTTCGTGCTGGCAGGCATCAACCTGACGGTCGGATTCTGCGCGGGCTGCTTCGTCTACTATCACCTGGGACGGCTAGGGGTGCTGCCGCGCGTGCGCTACGAGGGCGGCTTCCACTGGCGAGGAGTGTAGGCGATGTTCACGCTCATCCTACGAAGCGCTATTCTTGTGCTGGTCGGCCTGCTGACCTGGGGTATCGCCTGGTCGGGCCGGCGCTACGTCGAACGCCGGCGCCGCATCGCTCTGGCCGCTCAGCCTGTTTTTGAGGCCGCCAATTCCAATATGCCGGGCAATTCAATCAGCAGGCTGGCTCGACGCCGGTGCATATCCTGGTGTTCAGCAGCGCCGATTGTCACCAGTGCCACAGGTACCAGATCCCGGCCCTGCAGCGTGTAACCGAGGCGCGTAAGAATCAGGTGAGTGTAGAAGAGATCGACGCGCCTGCTTCGTCCCGAACTGGCAAAGCGTTACCAGGTGTTGACCTTGCCAACGACGGTGGTGCTGGATGCAGCCGGGCGGGTGCAGGCTGTCAACTACGGCCTGGCCAATACACAGCGCCTGCTCGAGCAGGTTGACACGGTACTCGCGCCGGTCATCGCTTGATGTTTTACCCCTCTTATGATTGTTATTGCACCTCGGCTCTGGATGATTTCACGTCCGTCTCTTTGTACCAGCAGTGGTCGCACTTCGTCCTCACGAACTGCCCCGCCTTCTCGTTTATTGCAGCTTCTGCAGCTTCATCGCTTTGCTCGTGTCCATTTAGCCCGTTGGCTCCCGCCGCTTCCACCGTATCTACGGGGGCCTGCTCGATGGGCTGGGTGTAGAGTGGGTGCCCCTCGGAGGTCAGGCAGCGACCGGTGGCCAGCTCGAATTGCCAGCCGTGCATGGTGCAGGTCAGGACGCCGTTTTCGATCCTGGCGAAGCGCGGCAGGTCGGCCTTCAAGTGCGGGCAGCGCCGCTGGATGCGGTAGCCGTTACTCTCCCAGAGCTGCTGCACGGCGGTCTTCTCGGAGTAGTAGCCCTCGGCGTACTGCAGGCGTTCGGGCGTCAGGCACTTGAAGAAGTTGTAGACGTACTCGTTGTAGGCGCCCTTGCGCTGCGCCTCGAAGCGGCAGGAGAGGAAAATCTGGTTGATCCAGTCCTCTTCATGGTGGATGATACAGTACTCGAGCAGGGCGCGGTCGATGTGGAATCGGTAATCCCACTCTTCGTCATGCCAGGCGTAGACCTTGCGCGTGTGGAAGTCCAGCACGATCTGCTGCACTTCGCAATCGATCAGCACGCGCCCGTTGATGCCCACCGCCGTCAGGTCTGCTATCTCCATCAGCGGCTCGAACCACTCCTGCAGCGCGGACAGGATATCGACCTGCCCGCGCGGCCATGAGGCTTTCTGCGCCTCGATGATCGGCTGCTGGCAGGCCCTGTACTGCTCAAGGTAAGCGCGTTTGTCGCTGAAGATGGCCTGCACCTGCGCGTCCGGCATGGGATGCTCTATCGCGAAGCTCTCCTTCGTCAGGATACCCACGCTTCCAGGGATCATCAAGCGGCCATTATCCTTGCCGTTCTCCTTCATATAGTCGATGAATACCGTCTGGTCTGGAAAGGTGTTGGCCGGGTCGCGGTCGAAATCGTTGAAGCTGAAGAGGTGATCGTCCAGAAAGCAGGGCGGGCCCGCCGCGGGGACGACGTAGCTCGCGCCGATTTCGCGGATGTAGCGCAGGGCGCGCGCCATCTCGTTCTCACGCTTCTTGCGCCCAAGCGCCTGCATCATCTTCTCAGGGAACTGGTAGACCATCGGGTACCATATCGCGCCGGAGAACTGCACGAAATGCACATCGAAGGGGCCGAAGCTATTGAGCAGGTCCAGGTCAATGGGGCGTGAGTCGTTCTGATTGAGGATGCGCGTCTCGCCGTCGTCGATCATCAGGCTGGAGTCGCCGAGCGGGCCGTCGATGGGCGCGGTCATCGCCATCACCATGAAGCGCAGCCCGTCGACCTCGACCGCCTGGGCATTCTTCGTCCGCAGAAATTTCGTGAAGCCGAGGTCGCGCAGGCTGCGCTCCAGCAGGTCCAAGGGGTAATCGGGCAGGATCACCGTTGCCTCTTTCGACACGTATTCTCGCAGGAACTGCGGGTCGAAGTGGTCATGGTGCATGTGCGAGACGTACAGGTAGGTCGGATTGGCCAGTAGTTCGCGGTCTATCTCTTCATTGCTTGGGAATGGGAACCAGGATGCAAAGTAAGCGGGGTTGAACCAGGGATCGCACAGGATACTGCCATGGCGGGTTTCGATAAACATGCCAATATGTCCGAGGAAGGTTATTTTCACCAGGCAATCTCCTTCAATTATGTCCGTAAACCATTGAGGGGATACAGAGACGACCCCTCCTAGTATCAAAACGAATCAAATGTTTTGATTGTATCCCTTTGTCTTCTTGCAGAAAACATTGTAACACGATTGTGATACGCGCGCTGCTATCTCTTCCCTATCTTTACACTAAAATACGAATAGCATATAATCACTCAAGCAAGAGATTTATTTGGGAGAGATGCCTATGCAAAACTGCCCCTTTTGTGGATATAAATTACCGGCCCAAGCGCGTTTTTGTGGCAAATGTGGTCACAGACAGATAAATCTTGTACTGATTGCTGGGCAGAATGATGTCGAGCAGCAACGTATGGCTATTGCCGAGATGTTGCAGAGCCTGGTTCAGTTTGCTCTGGAGGAAGAACGCGCAAAAAATACTGCCCTGCTCACTGGAGCAATCACGGCCCAGTCGCCTATAAAAGATCTGCTCTGGGGAAGGGTATCATTTATAGCAGGCATCTATGAGAAGTACATGTGGGACAAGCCTTACACTTTGGAACAGAAGCTAGCGTTGTGGCAAGCCTTAACCTGGGCAGTTCAGTACGAACATTATTTTCGTCCGCAGCAATTTGCCTATCGTTTTCAACGACTTGTCGAAGTGTATGGCAGAAGTGCTGATGATAGCGCATTTATGAGCAGTGTGCGCCGCAGTATCGAAGTCTTACTCTCCAGTTTTGACGAGGAGCGCGTGCAGGATGCGAAAAAGGTGCTAGCAAAACTCATACCTTCCGCAGCCATCGTCGAATTGGAACGGTTGCTCGTGGGACATAAAGAGAAGTTACGGATTGATTCACCTTCTCCAGTTGGTCAGCCCGAGCCTGGAGACAATCAAAATGCCCGCTTGCCTAAACCAGAACTTCAGAAAGAAGAAACGCCTGGGGAGAATGGACAGGAACAGAAGAAAGACTCGTACCCAAAACCATTCTCTCTGCCTGAAAGTGTACCTCCCGGTTTCCTGAACATGTTGTTAGAAGATCAATACCATATGCTGGTAGAATACCTACATAGTTACCAGATCGAGCGGGTGAATATGATCCTCCAGCAGTCACGCCAGCCGTTGCTGGAAGCACTTTATAAACTGCTGGCTCATCCCTCGTTTAAGCAAGTGGCGCGACCAGCAATACGCGAGAAAGGGGGGGCCGTCTGGGAGAAACGCTGGAACTTGGCTGTCGCATCTGTGAGCAACAATAACGTCTTCCAGGCGCTGGAGGTACTCAAACCAGGGGTCGATACCCGCAAAGCGCCCTATCCTCACCTACGCTTTGCCCTGACCTGCGCGCTCGATGTGCTTCGGTTCGGGGAGGGCACAGCCGCACGAAACCTGGCGCTATCGTTTCTGCTAGAGCATCTGACGAAACTCCCGCTGGTCGAAGGTCATCTCACCTGGCTGCTGCTGGCCGGGGAGACGCCTGGCATTGGGTATCACCGGCAATTGGAGGTGGTCAGTGACCTCCAGGAGCTACTGAACCGGCCAATCACGATTATTTTGCCGATGAACAACGCTGACGAAGTGACGATTGAGGACTTTGAGCGGGATCTCGTGGAACTCCTTGCGCTTATTCAACGTCTGGAAAGCCAGTATACGTTGGAGTCTGAGCAAGAAACCATTGGCATCAAAAGCAAGATGTTCGCCACTTCTCTCCATGTTCCTCAGCGCTTGCCTGCTCGAGTGGGCCTGTTCGTTGATATTGAGAATCTCTGGCGTATCTTACCCGTTCTCTTACCGAGAGAACAGTTGGCACAACCAGAGACGATTGTTGAAGCTCTCACCAAACACGCACAGCAGTTTGGTGAGGTCGTCTGCCGGTGGTTGAGCGTCTCGCCAATCAATGAACCCGAGATGCGAAAGGCTATCGAAGCCTTTCGCGCGGTGGGATTTAGCGTGCAGTACCCGCATGGACAAACCGTCATCCTGCAACGGATCACTAACCTTGCGGATTTTGTCCTACTCGAGTGTATCAGTTTAGAGATGTATAACAGCAAGCCTGAGATATACATCATTGTCAGTGGGGATAGCGATTACTATGAGAAGATTATGTCCTTGCTTGAGCAGGGCCATACAGTGCGCCTGATTGCGTCGGGCAACAACCTCTCCGCGCGGTACAGGCGATTGCAGCAGAAAAGTCTCGAGAAACAGTTGGAAGGGTCCGGGGAGTTCTATATCGATACTCTCGAATCGATCCTGAATGCTCGGATGGTACATCCGCATTAGAGAAAACTTGAGCCACTCCAAAATCGGAATGACTCAAGTTGTACACTCACACATTACTTCAAAAAGTCCAGCGCTGCCCTTGTGAGCACCTCGACGCCGACGGGCAGGGCGTCCTCGTCGATGTTGAAGCGCGGGTGATGGTGCGGGTACTTCGCGCCCTTCTCCGGGTTGTTCACTCCAACGATGAAGTAGCAGCCCGGGACGGCGTTGAGGAATTCGGCCATATCGTCGCTGCCGGTACTCAAAACCTCTTCACCGCTATCTACACGCTGCTCGCCGACTGCCGCGACTGCGGCATTGTGTACCAGTTCGGTCATCGCAACGTCGTTGACGCAGGGTGGGCAGCCGGCAGTTATCTCCACTTCGCAGGAGCCGCCCATAGCGCCTGCGATGCCGGTCGCTACCTCGCGAATGCGGCGCAGCAATTTCTCGCGATGCTCCACTGTGAAGGAGCGCATCGTGCCGTGCATCTCCGCCGTTTCGGGGATGATGTTAAAGGCTGTGCCGGCTGTAATCCTGGCAATCGTAATTACCGCCGGGCTGAACGGGGAGGTCTCGCGGCTGATGAGCGTTTGCAGCGCTGTGACGATGTAGGAGGCGATCACGATTGGGTCAACCGTCGTCTCCGGCATGGCGGCATGACCTCCCTTGCCCCTGACGGTCAGGATAAGCCTGTCCGCGCTGGCAAAGATGGGGCCGGAGCGTACGCCCACCCGCCCGAACGCGTAATCGCTGATGAGGTGCAGGCCGATTACACCGTCCACCCCTTCCATCGCGCCTTCCCTGACCATCGGGGCGGCCCCGCCGACTACCTCTTCGGCGGGCTGAAAGACGAACTTGACGTTGCCCGACAGTTGCTCTTTGCGCTTCGTCAATATATCGGCGACCGCCAGCAGGATCGTAGTATGCCCGTCATGGCCGCAGGCGTGCATCTTACCGTCCACCTGCGAGCGATACTCGATCTCGGTCAGTTCATGGATAGGCAGCGCGTCCATATCGGCACGGATCGCTATCGTTTTCCCGCCATCTTTGCCCGTCCCACCTCGCAGCAGACCAACCACACCCGTCTTCGCCACGCCGGTCTGGACTTCCAGCCCAAGTGCGCGCAGGCGCTGAGCCACGATATTCGAGGTGCGTACCTCCTCGAAGGCCAGCTCCGGGTGTTCGTGCAGGTCGCGGCGGGTCGCCACCATATCCGGCACCAGTTCGTCGATATCAGATTTCAAGCGGTCGAGTTCGGGCATGGTTCCTCCTGGAAACATTTAATAGCAAGAAACGGATAGACTATCATCTGATCTTATCCTATCATATACGTGTGAGGTTTGGAAAAATCAGGAGCTATTCACAATGTACGAAGATCAATACTGGCAAGCCGTAATGGAAAGAGATAGCCATGCGAATGGCAGGTTTGTGTATGCCGTGCGTTCCACCGGCATCTACTGCAATCCATCCTGCCCATCGCGGCGGCCAAGGCGCGAAGAGGTGCTCTTCTTCCCACTGCCATCGGCGGCTGAGGAGGCCGGGTTTCGCGCCTGCAAGCGCTGCCGCCCGCGTGAGAGCGCGGTAGCCGATCCACAGGTGGAACTGGTGCAACGCGCCTGCCGCTATATAGAGCAGCACCTGGACGATATGCCAGGCCTGGCGGAACTCGGCGCGCAGGTCAGTGTCAGTCCGTTTCACCTGCAGCGCGTCTTCAAGCGCGTCATGGGCATTTCCCCACGCCAGTACGCGGAGGCCCGCCGCCTGGATCAGTTCAAAGAGCAATTGAAGGAGGGAGAAACAGTGACACAGGCATTATACGAAGTAGGTTTCAGTTCCAGCAGCCGTCTCTACGAGCGCGCGCCCGAACAGTTAGGCATGACTCCCACGACGTACCGGCGCGGCGGCCCTGGAATGAATATCACCTATACCATCGTCGATTCAGCCCTGGGCCGCCTGCTCGTGGCGGCAACCGATAAGGGCATCTGTTCAGTCTGCATCGGGGACGATGACGCGAAGCTGGAGGACGCCCTGTGGCAGGAATACCCGAGGGCTGAGATCCAGCGCGATGGGAAGGACGCAGGGCTGCATGCCTGGGTCGAGACGCTGGTGCGGCATCTCGACGGCCAGCAGCCGCATTTCGATCTGCCGGTGGATGTGCAGGCGACGGCCTTCCAATGGCGCGTCTGGCAGGAATTGCAGGCCATCCCCTACGGCGCCACTCGCTCCTATAGTCAGGTGGCGCAGGCTATTGGCCAGCCGAAAGCGACGCGGGCGGTGGCGCGCGCATGTGCCACCAATCCTGTCGCCATCGTCGTCCCCTGTCACCGCGTCGTGCGTGAAAACGGTCACATGGGCGGCTATCGCTGGGGCATCGAACGCAAGCAGCAATTGTTGAAGCAGGAGAAGAGCAGGGCCAATTGACTCTTGAATTTCCACCGATTTGGCCGTAGCGAAAGCGCCACCCTCCTGATACTATACATAGTGAAGTATTGTATATTGTCAAAAATTGTATTGAATATCATGTAATGGCTTACCGCTAAGCCAGGAGAGAATACAATGACATACCTCATTGTGCTTATCGTCCTGTTTATAATGCTGGATCTGAGCGCCTTGCGTTGGGGTGTCTCGAGCATTGATGGCCCCGACAGCCCGGAATGGCTCAGGCGCCAGCACTGGTATGGTTTTCACTAAGCAGTCTCATGGAAAAACGTCAATTTGAACAAACGGTCGGGGCCAGCCTGGCTCAACCCGCGCAGGGCGCGATAAGCCAGGCTGGCCAGCAATCATCCCACTCATCAGAGCCGGTTTCATCCCCCGCGAAGAACCGGCTCTTGATTATTCTGTCGCTGCTGGCGCTGTATACGCTATGGGGCGGCACGTACCTGGGGATGCGTATCGCGCTGGAAGGCTTCCCGCCCTTCTTCGTGGCAGCCTTCCGCCAGTTTATAGCGGGTGTGATTCTCTATCTTTTCTTGCGCTTGCGCGGTTCACCTTCACCTACTCGCGCACAGTGGTTGGGGTCGCTGGTCGTGGGTGGGCTGCTGCTGGTGTTCGGCAACGGCTTCGTCGTCTACGCCGAACAGTACGTTGCAAGTGGCCTGGCGGCACTGGCTCTGGGGGCGATCCCCCTGTGGGCATCTCTCTTCTCGGGCCTGTTCGGGCGCTGGCCAAGGCCCATCGAATGGTGCGGGCTGGGCATCGGCTTTGCCGGCCTTGTAGTGTTGAACCTGGGGAACGGCTTTCATGCCAGTGTGCTGGGGGCGATTCTCCTGCTTATCGCGCCTATGTGCTGGGCGCTCGGCTCCATTCTTAGCCAGCGCCTGCCTTCTCCGAAGGGCCTGATGGCGAGCGCGGCGCAGATGCTGATGGGTGGCGCGCTGCTCTTCATCGTTGGCCTGAGTACCGGCGAGCGCATGACAGCCTTTCCCGGCCCGCGCCCGCTGTTCGCTATGATCTACCTCATCGTTGGCGGTTCGCTTATCGCCTTCAGCGCCTACGGCTACCTGCTGAGCCATGTGCGTCCCGCCCTGGCGACCAGCTACGCTTACGCCAACCCGCTCGTGGCGGTCGGCCTCGGCGTTGCTGTAGCTGGAGAACAGATCAACCTGGTCGAAGTGCTCGCCATGCTTACGATCCTGTCGGGCGTTGTGCTGGTGTCGTTCGGGCGCGAGCGGCGCGGGTGAGACATTAAGACTTCCCGACGTTGAAGCGGAAATGCGCGATATCCCCATCCTGGATGACATAATCCTTCCCCTCCAGCCGTTGCAGGCCCTTCTTCGCCGCGGCAGCAAAAGAGCCGCCGCTGGCCATGAAATCCTCGTAGCGCGTCACTTCGGCGCGGATGAAGCCGCGTTCAATGTCCGAGTGGATTTTGCCGGCCGCCTCGGGTGCCTTTGCGCCCCTGGTGACAGTCCAGGCGCGCACCTCGTCCTCGCCAGCCGTCAGGAAGGTTATCAGGTTGAGCAGGCGGTAGCCGACCTGGATGACGCGCTCCGCGCCGAGTTCCGGCAGGCCGAGGGCTTCGAGGTATTCTCGCGCGTCCTCTTCCGGCAGTTCGGCCAGCTCGGCCTCTAGGCGCGCCGAAACGGCCACTACTTCCGCGCCCTCGGCTTTCGCGCGCATGGCGATGGTGGCGATGCCTCGCAGCTCACCCTCCTGCTGCTGCAGGTCGATCTCTTCCCCGGCAGCGCTACGTTCCAGCACGTCGTTGGCTGCCCCCAGCACATCTTCGCTGACGTTCAACACGTACATGCGCGGTTTGAGAGTGAGCAGGAACAGCTCGTTCAGCACGGCGCGATCCTGGGGGAGCAGTTCAAGCTGGCTGACCGGCTTTAGCTCGTTGAGTGCATCCTGCAACAGGGAGAGTATCTCCAGTTCCTGCTGGTACTTTTTGTCGCCCGACTTGGCGGCCTTTCTGGTGCGCTCGATGCGCTTTTCGACGGTAGAAAGATCGGTCAGAGCCAGTTCCGCGTTCAGGCTATCCAGGTCGCGGTTCGGGTCAATCGTGTCGTAGATATGCGGGACGTTGCTGTTCTCGAAGGTACGCAGCACGATGGCCAGCGCGTCAGCATTGCGAATATGGCCGATGAATTCGGCACTCAATCCCTCACCTTTCTCGCCGGCCTGGTGTGAGGTCTGCCCCATGCCGGCCACATCCACAAATTCGACCGTGGTGGGCGTGACCTTCTTCGGATGGAAGATGTCCGCCAGTGGCTGCAGGCGCGCATCCGGCACCTGCACGACGGCGAAATTGGCCTGCACCGTGCTGGTGGCGTAGTTGCTGACCGGCGCGCCCGCCTTCGTCAGCGCGTTGAACAATGATGTCTTCCCACTCTGCGGGAGACCGATGATTCCTATTGTGAGTGCCATACAAACCTCTATGTATCCTTCTTGACGATACCTCAACAAACCGATACAATATGATTGTTCTAAATGTGTTGCTTTATGTTGCAAGCGTGTGTTTCATCAACCGGAGGGTAGCTCTTATGCCATTGTACGAGTACTATTGCTCGGACTGCAAATCGAAATTTGAAATGCTCGTCAGCCACCAGCATGCCGATGACGTCGTGTGCATGAAGTGCCACGGCGAAAAGGTGCGTCGCCTGCTGTCCGTTTTTGCCCGTCCTGCCAGTATGAACGGCGAGGAAGGCGACTACGACGATATGCCCGCAATGGGCGGCAGTTGTGGCTGCGGCGGCGCGTGCGGCTGCAATTAGCCCATGTTCAACAAAGTCAGTTACCGGCGCGGCGTGATCGAGGGCGCTATCCTCTACACGCTGGGCCGCCTGGGTGCGTTGATTACGCCGGCATTCTTCCCAGGCTGGCTTCTGGTAGCCGCTCCCCTGCTCTTCCTGCTCCTGCAATTCTTGCTCGCACCCCTGTGGGCCACGCGACGTATACAGTCTACCAGACGCGAGCGATTAAGTAAACGGTTCCTGTTGCTCGGCCCGCTCCTGGCCGCAATCTGCATCGCCGTTGACCTCGTTATCTCCCTCACGATGGGCCTGGCCATCTTCACTTTCACCGACATACAGCGCGGTCCCGCTCTCTGGCGCTTCTTCGCCGGCGGCGCGGACCACCTCAGCCCGCTCGATTTCGGCGTCTACGAAACGCGAAGCATCGCGCTGCTGCTGGCCTTCTTCACGCTGACGGTCGTCTGTACGCGGCTGGCGCAGGGTGGATTCTTGCGCTTCACAATGCCGTCCGGAGGGAATCGGGTGACGCTATAACTCACAAACCTCTCAGGATCGAACAACTCCGCATCCAGTACACATATCCATAGAGAGAAGTGCATGTGATACAATACAACATCTTTTCCTCGCGTTGCGTGGTCTTGCAGTGCGGCTTCGTAGCGCATCTCAATAGCGTAGGCTCTTAGGACGTTCAGGCAAAGAGTTCTTCCAAAGAAGGGGGATCTATATCATGAACAACCACAGACGTAACCTGCTTACCTTCCTCGCGACCCGGCTTGGCATTTCAGGCTTGATGATTGTAGCGTTGATGGCGCTGATGGTTCCCCAGGCTGCCGCCAGCACCAGCCGTCAGAGCAGCGATCGAGACAATTCGTTCAAGCACGTCTTCCTCATCATGATGGAAAACACCAGCTACACGAGCCTGATCGGCAACCCCAACGCGCCCTGGATTAACGCGGCGGCGCAGAAGTATGGTTTGGCGACCAGCTATTTCGGGGTCACGCATCCCAGTCAGCCCAACTACATTGCTGCTACCTCGGGCTCGACACAGGGTGTTACCAGTGACAGCGATGTGAACCTGAATGTCGTCAATATCGTTGACCAGCTTGAGGCCCATGGCAAGACCTGGAAAGCGTACATGCAGTCCATCTTTGCCGGAGGCAACACGAATAAGCTGGCAGATTCGGCGGGCAATCGAGCTCTACGAACGCAAGCACGACCCATTTGTCTCCTACCTCGATGTGCAGACCAATCCGGAACGCATGAAGAATGTCGTCGGCTTCAGCAGGTTCCTGGATGATTTGGAGGACAACACCGTGCCAGATTTCTCGTGGATCACCCCTGACCAGTGCCACGATATGCACGGGCGTGCCGGGCCAACTTCTAATCCCGGATCTGATCCCTGCGATTTCTCCCACGTGCAAGGCCTGATCACCGCAGGTGACACCTTCTTGCACAACACTGTAAACGAGATCAGGGAATCCAGGGCGTGGACCGGGAATTCCGTGATTTTCATCACCTGGGATGAAAGCGACTTTCCGTTTAGCGATACCAGTGGCTGCTGCGATGCCGTTCCCGGCGGTGGTCACGTCCTGACACTCGTCATCCAGCACGGGCAGGATGACCATATCGTCTCCAACATCAACTATAACCACTATTCGATGCTGGATACGATTGAGGATAGCTGGAACCTCGGCTGCCTGGGTTTCAGTTGTGATACCAGCAACGTGCCTGACATGCGGGCCCTCCTGGAAGACTAGAAGCTTCTATTATCTGGCACCAGGGAGGAACCTGCTTAGAGACGCAATCAATTGCGTCCCAGAGCAGGTTCCTCATTACGCAGTTGAGCCTCGTCTTTGCGCTTCTTCTTTCCCATCGCGTATCAATAGCAAAAGCCCTCCAGCCGCGAGAAACGACAGTGCCATCGTCCAGAAGGCCGCGCCGAAGCCGAAGCGGTCAATCTCCCAGCCTAAAATCGCGCTCCAGATCGAGCCGACGCCGAAGGCCAGTGAGAAATACAGGCCAAAAGCGGCGTCGCGCATGGCGGGGCTGGCAGTATCGGCCAGGTATGCCTGGAGCAAGGGGCTTTCAGCATACAAACGTGTATATGGTACAATACCCATACAGTAAAGCGGTATCGGCAGTCGTATCCACATTTTCAGGAAAGAGCCTCAACGAGGAGGAACCTTTTACCATGCTTGAGCAAAAAGAACCAGAAACTTATACAGGCCTTGAACAAGGCACATTGTTTGATAAAGAAGAACTTGAACGCCTGGAAGTTGAGCGCAAACGCTGGGAGGACACTACCGTCAGCCAGTCGCTGAAACGGCTGCCCGAACGAGAAAACCTGGTCACTACGTCCAGCGTGCCGGTCAATCGCATCTATACGCCGCAGGATAACGCCAACATCGACTATACGCGTGACATCGGCCTGCCCGGAGAATATCCCTATACGCGCGGCGTGCAGCCGACGATGTATCGCGCCAGGCCGTGGACGATGCGCATGTTCGCCGGGTTCGGCACAGCGGAAGACACCAACAGGCGCTTCAAATACCTGCTCACCCTGGGGCAAACCGGCCTCTCGACGGCTTTCGACATGCCAACGCTGTACGGGTACGACACCGACCATCCTCTGGCTGCCGGCGAGTTCGGCAAGTGCGGCGTGGCCATCTCTTCGCTGGCCGACATGGAGGTGCTGTTCGATGGACTGCCGCTCGACAGGGTGACAACCTCGATGACCATCAATAGCCCGGCGGCGGTCATCTGGGCCATGTACATCGTCAACGCCGAGAAGCGCGGCTTCCCCATAGCCTCGCTCGGCGGCACGCTGCAAAACGATATCCTCAAGGAGTACAGCGCGCAGAAGGAATTCCTCTTCCCGCCGGAGCCTTCGATGCGCCTCGTGGTCGATACCATCGAGTTCGGCACGCGCCACATGCCGCGCTGGAACACCATCAGCATCAGCGGCTATCATATTCGCGAGGCGGGCGCGACCGCTGTGCAGGAACTGGCCTTTACCATCGCCGATGGCCTGGCCTATGTTGATGCCGCGCTCAAACGCGGCCTGAAGATCGACGAGTTCGCTCCGCGTCTCTCCTTCTTCTTCGATGTCCACAACGACTTCTTCGAAGAGATCGCAAAGTTCCGCGCCGGGCGGCGGCTGTGGGCCAAGCTCATGCGTGAGCGCTACGGCGCGAAAGACCCGCGCTCGTGGCTGATGCGCTGCCACGCGCAAACAGCGGGCGTCTCGCTCACCGCGCAGCAGCCCGACAACAACATCGTGCGCACCGCCATTCAAGCCCTGGCCGCTGTGCTGGGCGGCACGAACTCGCTGCACACCAACTCACTCGATGAGGCGCTCGCGCTTCCCACCGAGAAGGCCGTCCTGATCGCCCTGCGTACGCAGCAGATTATCGCCGGCGAAAGCGGCGTCGTCAACACCGTCGATCCCCTGGGCGGCTCCTACTTCATCGAAGCCCTGACCGACCAGACCGAGCGGGCCACGAAGGAGTATATCGACCGTATTGACGCGCTGGGCGGCGTGCTGGCCTGCATCCAGAACGGCTTCTTCCAGCGCGAGATCGCAGAATCGGCCTATCGCTACCAGCAGGAGATCGATGCGCACAGCCGCACCATTGTGGGTGTCAACGATTACATCATAGAAGAGGACATCAAGGTTCCCACCCTCTATATCGATCGTGTGGCCGAGCGCGCCCATCTCGACCGTCTCAACCGTGTGCGCCGCGAACGCGACCAGTCCACCGTGAAGCAGTCCCTGGCCAACCTGCGCCGTGCCGCCGAGGGGACGCCGAACACCATGCCCGCCATCATCGAGGCCGTGCGCGCCTACGCCACGCTGGGTGAGATTATGCAGGTTTTCCGCGAAGTGTTCGGCGAGTATATGGAACCGGCGGTGTTCTAAGATGAGGCTGGCGAGGGAGTAGAGCTAAATCATGCCAGATACTAGCAGACAGGGCCTGCGCAAACGAGCCACGCTGACCGCACCCGAAGTCGCCGAGATCGAGCAGCTCATCGCCACCTGCAATGCGTACGATGGCCTTCACATGCGCATCGGCCTGGAGATGCTGCGCACCCGCCCGGAGGATACGATCAATGATTTCCTCTATTATGAGGACGGGCAACTCGTGGGGTATTTTGAAGGAGAGAGCTGGGGGAAGAAAGAAAAGGAATGTACCGGCATGGTTCATCCTGACCATCGCCGTAGGGGGATCGGTACGGCTTTGTTTACGGCTCAGAAAGAAGAGTACCGGCAGAGCGGCGTGGAGCAGTTGATATTGATCTGCGAACACTCCTCGCCATCCGGGCGCGCGTTTCTGGCAACCACAGGCGCGCACTTTAGCTTCGCGGAGCATGAGATGGAGCTCGTGACCTTTCACGAGCGCGGGCACGTGATCGAGGGCTTGCAGATGCGGCATGCCGGCGAAGACGATATCGATGCCATCGTCTCCCTCCTGGCGACCGATACCGGCAATACAGCCGATGCGTTCGCCTGGGTGTCGTTCCTGATGTCGCAGCCCCAGTACCACTTCTTCCTCGCTACATTGCAGGGACAGCCGCTTGGCACCCTGCGGCTGGATTTCCTGAATGAGGAACGCGAGGTCTGGATTTACGCCTTCGAGGTGCGCCTGGGGTACCGAGGTCTGGGCTATGGCCGCCAGATGCTCGAACGCGCCATCCACATCGCGCGTGCCGAAAATTCGTATCCCATCCTACTGGATGTTGAGACAACGAATACGAACGCCATCGGATTGTACAAATCCGCCGGCTTCGAAATCAAAACGACGTATGATTATTATGAGTTGAAGTTGTCGTAGGGGAAATTATGCGCTGGTTAGAGCTTACAGTGCAGGCCCACCCGGAGGCCATCGAGTCGGTCAGCGAACTGCTGAACCGCTATACGTCGGGCGGCGTGGCGATAGAGGAACCCATCGAATTGATTGAAGAGGGCCAGGAGTATCGCGTCCTGGCGGGTCAGCCGGTGAGAGTGCATGCCTATGTCCCGGTGGATGGCAGCGAGGAGCAGGCGCGCCGGCGCATAGCCGAGGGTCTCTGGCATCTTTCCAGCCTGGGGCCGCAGTATGTCGGTGAGCTCGAGACGCGCACCGTCAATGAGGAAGACTGGGCCAACGCCTGGAAGGACTATTACCACGTGACGCACATCGGAGAACGGCTCGTCATTCGCCCATCCTGGCGGGAATATACTCCGAAGGCGCACGAAGTCGTGCTGGAACTCGATCCCGGCATGGCGTTCGGCACCGGCCTGCACCCCACGACGCGCATGTGCCTCGAGCAGGTCGAACGCCTGGTGCGTCCCGGCATGCGCGTCCTCGATGTCGGCACCGGTTCGGGCATCCTGGCCCTGGCAGCCGCGAAACTGGGCGCCGCAAGCGTCTATTGCATCGATAACAGCAGCGTGGCCGTCGAAAGCGCCGCCGCCAATGCGGCCGCCAATGACCTGAGTGAGCGCGTCACGGTAGCGCTGGGGACGCTGGATGAGACCGAGGCGACAAGGCTGGCGGGACAGTTTGACCTGGTGCTGGCGAACATCATCGCGCGCGTCATCGGCGCAATCGCGCCCCAACTTGCGCAAACGCTGGCTCCCGGCGGCCTGCTCGTAACCAGCGGCATCATCGAAGATCGCCGCCACGAAGCTGAGCAGCCGCTGCTGGTGGTCGGCCTCAAACTGGTTGACCAGGTAACGATTGATGATTGGGTCACGCTGATCTTGAGCAAATAAGATGCACCGCTTTTTCGTCGATCCAGCACTATTGGCGATGACCATCGTACCGGGCGGCACATCCCCACGCCTCGTCACCCTCCCCAAGGATATCGCGCACCAGGTGCGGGATGTGCTGCATCTTAACGTGGGGGAGCAGTTGACGCTCCTCGATAATAGCGGCGATGAGACGCTGGCAGCCGTTGCGCAGGTCAGCAAGGCGGGTGTGACGGTGCAGCTTCTTGAGCGACGCGCCGGGAAGAGCGAATCGCCGGTGCGCATTATGCTCTGCCAGGGCCTGCTCAAATCGGCCAGGTTTGAGTGGATTCTGGAAAAAGGCACAGAACTGGGCGTGGCAGTCTTTGCGCCTATCCTCACCCGCCGCTCGATGCCTGGCCTGGAAGACGCCGGCGGGTCGAAAATCCAACGTTGGCGGCGCATTCTCCAGGAAGCCGCCGAGCAGTGTGGGCGCTCGCGCCTGCCGGAACTACTGCCGATTCGTCCCCTGATGCATGCGCTCAACGATATCCCACACGGTGCGCTTGCATTGATGCCCTGGGAAGAGGAACAGGCGACCAGCCTGCGCGAAGCGCTAACCACGTTCCACCCTCATCCCCAATCCCAACCCATCACCGTCATGCTTTTCATTGGGCCCGAGGGCGGCTTGACGTCCGAAGAGGTGGCGCTGGCGCGGCGGCACGGTGCGCGGATAGTCTCGCTGGGGTCGCGTATTTTGCGAGCGGAGACGGCAGCCCTGGCGGCCGTGGCGAATGTGATATATGAGCTTGAGGGGTAGGTGGGGCGAGCCAGGGCGAGGAGCCAGGGCGACCGCGAGGGTCGCCCGTACAATATACGGATGAATGTTTTGCCCGCCCCACGTATATTGTACGGGCGACCCTCGCGGTCGCCCTGGTCCCATCTAACGGGAGGTTCAAGCTTGCGGTCGCCCTGGTCGCCCTATCTACTCCATTTCCCCCACAAGCCTTTCGGCCAGTTCGAATGAGTAATTTTGACCGCGATCGTGCGGGTAGACCTGGAACATGTTCGCGACCCACAGGCCGGGCAGGGGCGTGCGCAGGGGTGGGATATGCTCGCGATACTCGGTGGTTACAATCGGCTGGGCGAAGGGGGCGGAGAAGAGCCAGCTTTCCTGAATCCAGTGCGGGCTGAAGGCCGGGTTGATGCGCTTGAGATCGGGCAGGAAGGCCTGGATGACCTCCTCCTTGCTCATCTTGAAGAGCGGGTCGTCCATTGGCCGGTAGTTGCCAAGGTAGAGCAGGTGGCGCCCGCCGTACTCAGTGGGTGGACGATAGTTGGTGTGCTCGACCAGGCTGGTGAAGGCATAACCGGGGTCGCATGGGTTGATCCAGTAGCTATCCGTCACCTGGCGATCAAGCGAGAGTATCAGGCATTGCGCGCCGTAGGCCTGGCCCCAATCGTAGCGCGCGCGATAGTCTGGCGGCAGGGCGGGAATGAGGCGGCAGGTAAGGCGCGTCGGCAGCGTGGAGATAACGCGGTCGAACGTCCAGGTCCCCTTGCCGGTGCGCACCTCCCAGCGGCCGTCATCGAGCGGCTGTGCGGACTCGACGCGCGTCCCCAGCAAGACTTTCCCACCGGAATGGCTAATGCGTTCGACCAGTCGCTCGTAGAGGAGTTGGAAGCCGCCGCGCAGGTAGCCGAGGTAGGTGGTGCGGTCATGGAAACGCGCCCAGAACCAGGGCAGCGCGATCTGGTCGTGCATCGCCCCGAATTTGGCGGCGAACAGTGGCTCGAAGACCAGGCCATAGGCGCGTTTGCCCATCCAACGGCGCAGCCAGGGCTCGGCGGTCTTGCCCTCGTAGAGTCGTGAGCCGGTCAGCTTGAGCAGTGCGCCGACAGATGCCACGCGCAGGCGTTCATCGAAGCGCAGGGGAGAGAAGCGCAGCAGCGTCATAGGTGAGTCCAGTTGCTGGAACTTGCCGTTGACCAGGCAGACCGTGCGTGGGTGCGACCATTCCAGGCGGTCTCCCAGCCCGAGCTCCTCGATCAGGCGGATAGCAGTCGTATCGGTTTTGAAGAGATGATGGTAGAATTTCTCAAGCCAGGTGTCGCCGACGCGGAAGCCTGATGCCAGACCGCCCGCCATCTCCTCCTGCTCAAAAACCATTACTTCCTGGCCGGCCCTGGCCAGGCGATAGGCCGCGCCAAGTCCCAACGCTCCGCCGCCGAGTATCGCGTAGTTCATGTATGGAAGTTCCTTGATATTGATGTTTATCAGCGTGAAAATTCGCGGCTATTGTAGCATACATGGAAGGTTTGAGGTAGTGTCTGGCTAAAACAAACCTGTTCGATCTCCTGCCCCAGCAGCGCGGCGGCTGGTATCCGAGTCACGACTACATGGATTGAAGCTCATTCTCAAGTAGTTCGAAGAAGCTTTCTCGGGCATATCGCTCCTGCCAGGGAGTATGCCCGCATTGCTCCAGTATAATCATGCGGAAATCTTTCAGATTGGCGGCAAGTGGTTCCTGGACGCCGGCAGCCGGGTGCGGGTCGCTATCGCCATGAATGGCCACCACCGGGCAGGCGATCGTCGCGGTGAGCTTCAGCAGTTCTCCTGTTGCTCGCAGCCTGGCGGCTTCAGGCCAGACGCCCTGGTAAATCTGACCTGCATCTATACCGGCGAGGTCCGGTGGCGGGAGGGCTTCCTGCGTGTCGATGAGATCGTAAGAATCGCTCTTGTCACCAAGCTCGCCGAGACGTGACAGGGAAACGCTCTTGTCGCTAGTTGTTGCTGTATTCAACATCTCTGCAAGGTGAAGAAATTCTTTCTGTTCTTCCGGGGTGAGGCGCTTCAGGCGGTTTTCCGCAATCGACGGCACGTATCTTTCTTCAAAGGGACCGCTTCCCACCAGAATAAGTTTGCGCACCAGAGCCGGATATTTGGCGGTGACAAACACGCACAGCCAGGCCCCCCAGGAGTGTCCGATGAGTACCAGCGGCGGCTTGGCGTTTTGCTCCAGCACCTGCCGTAGTTCCTCGATCTGCCCGTCCAGCGTTGTGGCGGCCTGGAACGGTTCCAGGATGCCTCTTGACTCGCCAAGTTTGCGCGCTACAGGGGCTACATCACCCGCGGCGCCTGGCCCACCGTGGATGACGGCGACCTGGTAAGGAGGATTTCCATACGTACTGAACGTTTGCAATGGTGTGTTTCCTTTCACATCGCAATTTGCAATAACATTAGAGATCCATATGGGAGAAAACGAGCATGCTTACGTCTATCCTAATAGAAGACATGTGTTTTCAACCCGATGGACCATAACCAGGGTTGAGCTACCCTGAAAACGAACAAGATTGTTTCCAGGGAAAGGGAAAAGACGATGCTGTCAGTATCTGATGGACGAACAGCCCTCATAAGGGCAATGCTTATGCGAACAGAACTTGGACCCGAAAAACGGGAACCAGGAAAAGGGTCAACCCCTGGCTGGCGCATTCTACAAGGCGTGTTTATCATTGGCATCGGCATTGTTTTTCTCGTGTTGAGTTTGGGCAATCCTTACAAAGAAATAACCGGAAATATCCTGAGCATTACTGCTACGAATACTGGCCCTTATATGCAATTCAGCACCGATCCGAATGACCTCTACTATATTGATACAACCGCGCTACACCCTTACTGGACCGACCAGTTTCTCAAAAACGCTAGAGTCGATGCCTATTATAATGACAATGATACGCCAAAACGCATCGTTGCGCTTCAAATGTACGATCTCGCCGGCCATCCAACCACGAAATATACGACGACCGAATATACGAATAGTCTGCATGCATCGCCTCTCAGTAATGTCGGTCTCGATTTTGGTGTGGCCCTCATCCTTCTGGGCGCGCTATGGGCGAGCAGGGGAGTTTTCCTGCTTGTCGGCATTCGTCGTCAACCGGCGTCTTGAGCGTCAAATTACTTTTCATCGCACTTTTTTACGATACACTACCGGGGCGATATCCCGCAGAAAAATTTCGGCTGTCTTGGGGCCGACTCCTTTGAACTCCTCCAGGTGGGAGGATAATTCGCCTGGTGTCTGAGACTGCTTGATGAGATTGGTCATCGTTCCGTACTTTTCTTTGAGTGCTTTTGAAACATCCAATAGTTTCGTTGCCGTTGAGAAATCGTAGCGGACATAATGACCGCGATCCAACACCTCCACCAGCTTATCCCATCCAGCTTTCAGGATTGCATCCGGGGAAGTAAGGCCTTCGTTGACAAATTCAAAGTATGTGCGCTTTGCCACATCCTGCTGGATGGGTTTACCAAATAACAGGCAAGCAAGAAACCATTTAAAATATTCCGCCTCTCGCTTCGAGGACAGGTCAATTCCTAATTCTGTTGAGTATATGTTGTGTTTTGTTGCCGTGTTGAAGACCCCCTTTGTGATGAAATGTCTGTTGTCGATACCTCCTTTTTAGGACACGTTTCAGGAAGTGGTTTGGTGCAGGCCTACCATTTCTGCCCGGAATGCCTCTTCCGTAGCCTGCTTCTCCCCGGGTGGCATAAAGCTATAGCGCACTCCATTCAGGATGATCTCGTTGATGGTATCAAGGTCGAAGTAGAAGGGATCAGCCAGCAATTGCACCTCGTCGTTGAGCGTAGTGTTGAACAGCGGCGGATCATCGGAGTTGATCGTGACGGGTACGCCGGCGGCGTACAAGCGCGGCAGTGGATGGTCGGCTATGCTCGCGTAGACTCCCAGGCGGATATTGCTCGTCGGGCAGACCTCCAGCGGGACGCGCTGTTCGGCCAGGTAGGAGACGAGCGTGGGGTCTTCAATCGAGCGCACGCCGTGCCCTATGCGCTCGGCCCCTAATGCTTTCAACGCGCCCCACACGCTGGCGGGACCGTCGATTTCGCCCGCGTGCGGTATGCAGTGCAGTCCCGCGCCCCGCGCCCGCTCGAACCAGCGCTCGAAGCGCTCCGGCGGGTAACCTACCTCCGCGCCGGCGAGCCCTAACGCCACGACGCCATCTTGCCTGCCCTCGATAGCGACCGAGGTGGTGTAATCGGCCAGCCTGGAGTTGCGCGCTTCATCTTCTATGTTGCGCACAATGTCGAAGATCCAGCGCATCTCTACGCCGAATTCGTCACGTGCCCGCAGGCGCCCGCGCGTCAATCCGCTGAAGTAGGTCTCGAAGGGCACGCCGAGCGCGAAGGCGTGCGTACTCGGTGAGAAGGTGATCTCGGCGTAGCGCACATGCTGCCGCGCCATATTTGCCCCGAATTCATAGGCGATCAGCTCATAATCAGCACTCGTTTTCAAGCAGCTCGATATGGCGAAATAGATTTCGATGAAGTGGTTGAAATTGCGGTACTTGAACCACTGCTGCATCTCTTCGACGGTGCGCACCGGCAGCTCTACGCCGTTACGCTTCGCCAGCGCCAGCAGCGTGGCAGGCTGGATCGAGCCTTCCAGGTGGACGTGTAGTTCGGCCTTTGGCACCTCGCGGAGGTAGCGTTTCAACTGCTCGTCGTTCATCGCCCGGCTTCCTTTCTTCAGCGGCATCTCTTCGATAGGTATAGTATACAAAAGAAAAGGCCGCCGCGCACCGATCGGTGCGCGGCGGCCTTTTCTTTTTGAATTTATTCCTCTTCCTCGGTGATCGAGTATGGAGGTTTCTCGACGGGCACGCGGTAGCCGCGAACCTGGTCGCCCGCTGCGTTGGCCTGGGCCGTGCCCTGTGCGGGCTGCATGAGGTCGGTGGTGATCGAGCGCACCAGCCGCTCGATGCGGTCCCAGCGCGCCGGATAGCGGTCGGCGTAGAATTTCTCCTGGCCCTCCACGTCGTAGATGTAGAAGACGTAATCCTGGTCGGAGTAACGATAGTCCACTTTGGTGTAGGGGATGCGAACGAGTTCCAATACCTGCAGGCTGGCCCTGGTTTCCTCGCGCGGAGTGGCAGCGCCGCCCTCGGGATTGGTGCTTGCCTGCTGCACTAATTGCACAGCGGAGCGCCACACATCCATCGGCACACCTTCGGGCGCGGCATCCGCGTAGAGGGGTTCGGTGATCTCAGCGTTATAGACGACATCCCCGGCGGCCTTCTCCAGGCTTTGCTCGGGGATGGTTGACGTGCCGATCACCTGGGTCTGCGTGTTGAACGTGAAGCGCCGCACGACTTCGCGGTGGCGCACCACCTTGCCGGTGCCGTTGCAGTGCGAGCAGAGTTCCGTCTTGGAACCCTGACAGGTTGGGCAGACGCGCTTGCCGGTGCCGCAGGTGCAATCGACCTCGCCGTTGACGCAATCCGGGCAGGGAACGGTTGGCCCTTTGCCGGCCGGGTCGGCGTTTACCGGGTTGCTGATCGGCACGCCCTGCTCGCGCATACCCTCGAACAGATCGGAGACTCGCTCGTTGACGGGCCTTGTCAGGTTCTCAGCCTGTTTCTGGAAAAATGATTTCTTCTTCGCGCCCTGCCAGTCGGCGATGTAGCCGCGACCACGGCAGGTTGGACAGCGCAGGCGCGTGCGTCCCTTGCAGTCCGGGCAAACAATCCAGCCGCGCCCGGTGCAGGTCGCACACAGCAGGCGCCCGGTGCCATTGCAGGCGGTGCAGGCGAACACCTCGTCCTGGCCGTTCAGGCGCGTGCGGGTTTCCGGCGCTTGCAGGCCGGTGACGGAGGGCAGCTCGTAATCCCAGACGGGCAATAATGGATCAACCTTGCCGACCTGTCGCCCGCCATATGGTTCCGCGACGACTTCCATGCTGCGTGTCTCCCAGCGTGTCTGCGTGGTGACTTGCCACACTTCATCGTCCGTCCAGGAGACAGGCTCCATGTACGTGCCAAGCTCGCGCGCGAGCTGCCAGTTGCCCAGGCTCCACGAATTCGCCAGGCGCCGAATGCGCTCTTCTTCCGCGCTGGTCGCCTGTCGTGGCTGCAACGGGGCATTCGACTGCTGCCAGTATGTACCCGCCCTATCGACGACGCGCTTGATGCGCTGCTGGGCTTCAGCAGTGCCTTCCATTACTTTGCGCTTGATCTCATCTAAGCGCTTATCTAGATCATCCTGCGGGGGCCAGCCTGAATCGGGGCCCTCCTTCCATTCATCACCCATTTATGTATACCTCCCTGGTGGGCGTTGCCGGGGTAGGGCGTAACGCCTGTTCAACAATGTGTTCTCACACACATATACGTTGAAACTTATGGAGGGGTTGTAGGAGAATTACAACAGCGGCACGATCTCTTCTTGCGCGGGCACACCGGTGACCTCGACGTCGTGCTCGTGTACAAGGATGTTCACCTCGCTGCGAATGCCGAACTCGGGCAGGTAGATGCCGGGCTCGATGGAGCAGCAGGTTGAGGGCAGCAGGATTCGTTCGTCGCGCGTCTCGTAGTTGTCCATATTCGCGCCATCGGCGTGAACCACGTGGCCTATGCTGTGCCCGGTGCGGTGGATGAAGTAGTCGCCATAGCCCGCGCCGGTGATGACGCGGCGCGCTGCATCGTCAACTTCACGTCCCTCGACGCGCTCGCCGGCCGCCATACGTTCGCGCGCGAAGGCGATGGCCGTGTCGCGCGCCTGCCGCACAATCGCGAATACCTCGCGCTGGCGCTGCGGGATCTCCTCGCGGGTCCCGGCGAAGGCCATCCAGGTATAGTCGGCGATGATCGAGTCCGGGCTCAGGCAGGTAGGCCCAGAAGTCGAACAGCACCAGGTCGCCGCGCCGGATGGGGCTGTGGCTGGCGCTCGTCGGCTCGTAATGCGGGTTGCTGGCGTTGGCGTTGACGGCCACGTGCGGCGAGCCCTGCGCCACCACCAGCCCGGCGTGTTCGATCAACGCGGCGAAACGCCGCAGGACGCTGTACTCATCGATCTCGACTCCCTCGTAGAGATCGCTACCCAGAGCCGAAAAGAGCGCATCTTTGGCGTCGATCAGGCGCCTTCCGGCCTCGCGGTGGCTTTCCATCTGCGCCTCGCTCAATACCGCGACGAAGCGCTGCGCCAGGTTCGCCGAACTGACCACCTCCACGCCGCAGGTGCGCACCAGCTCGAGCGTGCCGGCATCGACGCGCGACATGTAGGGGATGGCGTTCATAGGCGAATATTCCATGGCGATGCGACCGCCCTGGGGGAGCAGGCTGCCCAGGTGGGCCTGCATCTCCTGCCAGGTGCGGAATACCAGCCGCTTCCCCGGCTGCTCGCCGAGCACGTGCGACTCCACCGAGCTGACCAGCTTCATCGGCTCGCCCCGCGCGGGGATGTAGTAGAACCAGCGACGTGAGTAGAAGCTGTCCAGCGGCAGGGAAAGCACCTGGTACGCGATGGGGTTGGATTTGCGAAAGTCATAGAAGAGCCAGCCATCAAGCTGCTCGTTTTGTAATGCTTGCTGGATAAGTGCCAGGTTCATGATGCGTGCCCTCACTTCGTTGCAATATCTTGATGGGGGTATTGTATCATGCTCTGGTAGAGGCCCTAACACTTCCCGTTATCGCACCACCACTGCCAGATATTGACGGTCTCTCCCGCAAAGGGACTGAGCTGGTAGTTATGTGTCCCTTTGCGTACAACCGCTACATCGAGCGGGAAGTAGAGCGTAATGAAAGGAAAATCCGTCAGGTAGATGTGATGAATTTGACTGAAGATCTGCTGCCGCAGCCCAGGATCGGCTGTTTCCAGTTCCTGTTTGTAGAGCGCATCCAGGGCAGGGTTGCAATATCTGGGGTACTGATCACATGAGAGTAACGAAGAGTCGTCGGGATCATAGTTACCCGGGCCAGTGGAAAATTCGGCAATGTCATTTCTGCCCGCTACTGCTCCCGTGGGCGGTGATGCTTGCCTTCCGAAAAAAGAGCCACCAAAGAACGTTGCAGGTCCATAGTTTTGGATGTCGAGCTTGATCCCGATCATGCTCAAGTCGTGCTGAACAATCACTTCAGTATCTTTGCGTACTGGTTGGTTGTCATTCGTAGAGATCTCGAATTCCAGACGCTGCCTGCCTTTCATACGCACGCCATCGGAGCCTTTCACCCAACCGTTATCATCGAGCAGTTTATTGGCTGCTGTCAGATCGAATGGCGGACAGTCGGCATTCGGATCATAGCCCGGATGGTAGGCCGAGCCATGATCGGTGCACAGTGGCTTGCCGAAACCATGGAGTACCGTAGCGATCAGGGCCTGGCGATCAATGGCCATGGCCATAGCCGCACGCACTTCCTGATGGGTGGCTAGCACTGTGTTTTGGAAATTGAAGAACAGTCCTATGAAGTAAGAACTCGTGTGAGCACTGATGAGCGTATAGTGGTTGAAACGCTGGAACGCCTGCACATTGCTCACGTCTAGGGAGTTGAGGCCATCGTAAGAATCAATGGAACCGGCTTGCAGATCCTTGAGGACGGTTTCTGTGTTGGGGGCAATGTGGATGATGATCTTGTTCAGGTAGGGCAGTCCTTCGCTGGCTCGGTAGTATTTGGGATTGCGCACCAGCGTGTAGTGATCGCCCGGCACGCTCTCAGCCATCATGAACGGGCCGCTCGTGACCTTGGGGTCCAGGTTATCAGGCGATTTCAAGATCGCCTCTGGAGCCATCGAACTGAAATGGTGCGCGGGCAAGGGGCTACTTCCGCCATCTACCCAGAGCGCGAGAAAGGGTGCATAGGGCTGCTTGAGGTGGAAGGTGATCGACAGGTGGTCGGCCGAGACCTCTGCCGAGCTGATCAGATCTAGAACATTGCCACCAGCAAACTTGGGATTGGCCCAGAGCTTCCAGGTGAAGTCCACATCACGCGCATCGTAGGGTTGCCCATCCGACCAGACGAGATGCGGTCGCAGGTGGAACGTCCAGGTCGTGGAGTCGGCGTTGACTCCGCCATTCTGGACGGTGGGAATATCGGTTGCCGCCCCAGGATGAATCACGCCTTGCGCGTCACCATAAAAGAGGGGCAGGTACAGGGCCTGTTCAGCCATATTTTCCCACGGATAATTCGCAGGGGGGATCAAGCTAAGTGGATCGTAAAAGAAATCGTCTATCCAGGTTCCTCCTCGTGCCACGATGGGCACTGTAGCACTGCTATGTGTACCTATCACCCCAAAGTGAGCGAGCAGACTTGTGCTGCCAAGAACCCCTCCTGCAACGACCACGACCACCAGTCCGATGAGCAGTGCGGCGGGCAGTCGAGCCAAACCTTTGCGTCGGACGGGGAGAGCCGGTGCCAGAGGTAGTAACATCTCTGCCCGCACAGGCGTTGTCGCAGCAAGTGGTACGGCCGGTGGGGTTGATGCGGGATCCAGGAGGATGGCCCCATCCGGTGGCGTCTGAGGCGTTTCTGCTGCTAGCGCCGGCTCGGAAGAAGCCTCGTTGGGTAAGGCTGGTTGACTCGTCGGCACTGCCACGGTGGCAAAGGCGGCACAGCGGCTGAACCCGGTGCGGACTGTTCACCCGGAATTTGCGAGGTAGGAGAGTAGGCGAACTGGCTCGCCTCCTCCAGGGCCGCAGCTAAGGCAGCCACCGAGGCGAAACGCGCTTTGGGATGCTTGGCCAGCGCGCGCAGCACTACTTGCTCGACGCCGAGGGGGATCGTTGTCACTTTCTCATGGAGCGGGGGAGGGGGCATGCTCAACTGCTGCACCATCACTTCGGTCGGCGAGCCCTCGAAGGGACGCTGCCCCACAGAGCCACTCGTAGACCACGCAGCCGAGCGCGTACTGATCACTGGCGGCACGCGGATGACCTTCGATCTGTTCGGGGGCCATGTAGGCCAGCGTGCCGACGGCTTCTTTGGTGCTGAGTGAGCCGCTGCTGTGTGCGATCGTGGCGATGCCGAAGTCGGAGAGCAGCACCTCCTCGCGCCGGCCCAGCAGCATGTTTTCCGGCTTGACATCGCGGTGGATGAACTTCTGCTCGTGGGCGTACTGCAAGGCGTCAGCGACTTGCTTGACGGAGGAGATGGGTCTGCGCTTCCTGCTGGAAATGCTCAGCCTCGGTTTCGGTGAGATGGGCATGCAGCACCTTGATGGCGGCCTGTTGATTGAGCCGCAGGTGCTGGCCCAGGTACACTTCGGCAAAGCCGCCTGTGCCCAACAGGCTGACCAGCCGGTAGTTGCCAAGCTGCTGGCCGATACGGTTGCTCATCCTGTACCCTCCTCTTAAAGAGTGGACTAACGTGTTCACAAGATGCCGAGACTTACTCGTGTCAAACGATTACGAAGGCACGTTGCCTCTTCATAAGATAGGTATGCCTAGCACTTGGCGTGATCGCACCACCACTGCGCGATGTTGTAGCTATCGGTAAAGGGTCCGGGCAGGTAGTTGTGCGTGCCCTTGCGTACCACCGCGTAGTTGGTCAGACCGTAGAGCACGATGAAGGGGTACTGCGTCAGGTAGATCTGGTGGATCTGCTCGAAGAGCTGCTGCCGCACGCCGGGGTCTGCCGTGGCCTGTTCCTGGACAAACAGCTTGTCCAGGGCCGGGTTGCAGTAGAAGGCCAGGTTTTGTGCAAGAAAGTTATTGGCCGCCGATGGGAACTGGTTACAGGCGAACAAGCCGGAGTCATCGGGGTCGTAGCTAAAGCCGGTCGCAAACTCGGCGATGTCATACCGGCCCGCCAGCGCCCCCGTCGGCGGCGAGGCCTTGCCATGGGGCAGGATTGAGCCAAAGAAGATGTTACTAGGATAGTTCTGGATGTCGAGCTTGATGCCGATCTGCCCAAAGTCGCGCTGGATGATGCTTTGCACGGCGGCGCGCTCGTCGTGGCCGCTGACCGACGTCGAGTACTCGAACTCCAGGCGCTGCCCATCCTTGGCGCGCACCCCATCCGCACCGCGCACCCAGCCAGCGTCATCGAGCACGTGATTGGCGGCCGCCAGGCTCAAACACCGGGCAGGGCGCCCCCGGATCGAAGCCCGGATGGTAGGCCGAGGGATGGTCGGTGCACAGCTCTGTGCCCACCAGCCCTTTGAGTGCTTGAGCGATGATGGTCGGCTGATCCACCGCCATGGCCATAGTCTGGCGCACTTCCGGGTGGCTGGCCAGCACCGTATTGTGAAAGTTGAAGTACAGCGCTTCGAAGCCGTTCTGGCTGGGTGGATAGATGAGCGTATAGTCCTTGAGGCCCTGCAGCGCCTGAAAACCCCCGGGACTTGGGATCAACAAGCCGGTGGCATCGAAGGAGCCCGCCTGCAGCTCTTTGACAAAGTGATCCCAGACGGTGAAGTCGGGGAAGACGGTGAAGACGAGCTTGTCCAGGTACGGCAGCCCTTGGCGGGCGCGGTAGTACCGGGGGTTGCGCACCAGCGTGTAGTGGTCTCCCGGCGCGCTCTGCGCCATCATGAACGGACCACTCGTCACCCTGGGGTTCAGATTCTCGGCTGACTTGAGGATCTGTGCGGGCGCCATACTGCTGAAATGGTGCGCCGGGAGGGGAGCCTGTGGGCCATCCACCCACAGGTCCGCCAGGAAGGGTGCGAAGGGGCGCGTGAGGTGGAAGGTGATCGAGAGGTGGTCCGCCGAGACCGCGGCACTGCTGATCAGGTTGAGGCCCAGCGTATTGGCGGCCCCGAACTGGGGACTCTTCCAGATCCGCCAGGTGAAGTCCACGTCGCGGGCATCGTAGGGCTGCCCATCCGACCAGATCAGGCCGGGTCGCAGGTGGAACGTCCAGGTCATGGCGTCGGCGCTCACGCCCCCATTCTGTACGGTAGGCACCTGGGTGGCCGCCACGGCGTGAATCACGCTCTGGGCGTCCCCGGAGAAGAGTGGCAGGTACAGTGCATCCATCATCGCCCCGTAAGTTCCGGGGCCATTGGGAATGAGCGAACCGGTATCTCCAACCACGGGATAGGTCCAGGTGCCTCCTCGGGTTACCGGGATGGTAGAAGGGCTGCTGTGTGCACCCAGCACACCGAAATGCGTGAGCAGGCTGAGGCTGCCGAGCACACCTGCTGCGATGACCAGCACCACGAGCCCGATCAGCAGCACGGCGGGCAGACCAGCCAGGGTTCTCCGCCGCCTGGGCTGGGCTGGCACGGGCAGAGCTGGCACCTGCGCGGGTGCGGGAGTCGTCGCCAGAAAGGGTGCGGCCGGTGTCGTTGCGGTCAGCGCCTGGTTACCAGCCATTTCGGCAGGAGTGGTGAGGTCCGCAGGCATCTCAGATGAGACTGGCAACGCGCCCAGGGCAGCAGGTGCCTCGCCCGGCACCGCAACGGTGGCCAAGGCGGCAGCAGGTGAACCTGGCGCTGGCTGCTCACCGGGAACGAGTGCTGCGGGGGAGGCGGCGTGCTGGCTCGCCTCTTCCAGGGCGGCCGCAAACGTGGCCACCGAGGCGAAGCGTGCTTTGGGGTCTTTGGCCAGGGCCCTAAGCACGACCTGCTCGACTGGCGCTGGAATGGCGGGCAGGCGCTCGCGCAGGGCTTGCGGCGGCATACTCAATTGCTGCACCATCACCTCGGTGGGCGAGCCCTCGAAGGGACGGCTGCCGCACAGCCATTCGTAGACCACGCAGCCGAGCGCGTACTGGTCGCTGGCGGCACGCGGGTGGCCCTCGATCTGCTCGGGCGCCATGTAGGCCAGCGTACCAATCGCCTCTTTGGTGCTGAGCGAGCCACTGCCGTGCGCCAGGGCTGCCAGGCCGAAATCACTTAGTAACAGTTCCTCTTGACGGCCGACGAGCATATTCTCCGGCTTGACATCACGGTGGATGAACTTGCGCTCGTGGGCGTACTGCAAGGCGGCGGACACCTGCTTCAGGTACGAAATGACTAGCGGGAGCGGGACGAGGCTGCCTTTGGGGTAGCGCTGGCGCAGGGAGCCACCCGGGGCGTAATCCATTACCAGAAAAGGCGCGCCGTCCTGCACATCGTAATCCAGGATGCGGACGATGGAGGGGTGCATCAGCGTGGCGATCGTTTCGGCTTCCTGCTGGAAGTGCTCGGCCTCCTGGCCGGTCAGGTGCGTGTGCAATACCTTGATAGCCGCCTGCAAGGTGAGCCGCACATGCTGGCCCAGGTAGACTTCGGCGAAGCCGCCCTGTCCCAACAGGCGTACCAGCCGGTAGTTGCCAAATTGTTGTCCTACGCGGTCCGCCATCTGCGGCCTCCTGGCATGCGCTTTGAGGTAAGGATAGAACTACAAGTCGATCCCTCATTGAGCAGTAAGCCTGTGGGTATTGTAGAGAATACAACAGGACATGTCAAGTGAAGGTAATTGAATAAGTATACTCTTGCTTAGCGGCGGACGTTACATGCGGTAGCGCGCAGGATGGTCTTGATCTGGAATGGGGTGAGCCCAGGGTGCTTGCCCAGGATTTTGGCTATCAGACCTGAGATGTGTGGGGCTGAAAAGCTATTGCCTGTCACTGTCCTTTGCTGACCACCCAACCAGGCTACAGTTAGATTGACTCCTGGCGCGCCGAACTCCACAGGTGGCGCGGGATTGTAGTAGAACTCGTAGGGGTTCTGTCCTTCGTGGCAGGCCACCGACACGACTGCCGCGAACAGAGAGGGGAAGCTCGCCACCGGCATATTATTGGCGGCGGTAACGAGCATGATGTTCTTGAAATATGCTGCATCGGCCAGCTCATAAAACACGATGCTGTACTCCTTCTTCGTACTGCCTAGCGACAGGTTGATGACGTGCATATCTTGCTCAATTGCCCAGCGCAGGCCGGCCGCGAAGGCGGAGCCTTTGCCGCTCAGCATTGGCCCCAGCACCTTCACGCTGTATAGCTCACACTCGGGGGCCAGGCGGCGTATAATATCCGCGCAGGCGCTGCCGTGACCAAAGGCATCCTTGTGCGGCTCCTCGCTGCTATGGACCTGACCGCTGCGGTCCTCAAAGAAGGAAATGTAGCCCTTCACCTGTCCTGCAATAGCCGGGTGGTCGTTGTCGATGCCGGAATCGATGACTGCCACCTTCACTCCCGCACCGCTGCTGCCCTCCCAGGCCCATTCCGGCGTGATGCCTTCCAGTTCCTGAATAGGGGAAAGTGGCTGGATCAGGTCAGGGGCAAACTGCTGGCTCCATGCCGGAAGCATTTCGGGCATCAGTCGCGCGCTCCTTTCTCATCCATTCACTCGCCAGAGTCCGGCTGCGCCCGCAGGTAGGTCACGATGGCCTCGGCCACTTGCAGGCTCAAACGACGACCGGCATCGCTGTGGCGGCCAATCTCACCCAGCAGCCGCGCGAGCTTCAGAACATCCTGGTACTCAGCGCTGTTCTCCGTATCGGCGGCGAATGCCGCCATCTGCGCAGCCTGGTCGCTCTGCTGATCCTGGTCTGTAAGCAGCGCGCGCAGGAGCGACGATAGACTTAATATTGAGCGTGATTGTGCGATGGCCACAGCCGCCTGCTGGGCGAACAGGCCCAGCGTTGTCATGTCGCCTGCAGAAAACGGGGCGCCGCCATCTTTATCCATCAGTTGCAGCACACCGATAACGCTATCACGCAGCAGCAGCGGCATCGCCAGCATCGTCCTGGGGGTGTACCCCAGTTTCTGCCCGATGCCGGTTGTCCATTGTGGATCCTGCTGTACGTCGGCTATGGCGAGCGCCTGGCCTGATGCCGCCACCCAACCGGCAATGCCCTGGCCAATCGGGAAGCGCGTTCCGCGCAACAGCTTGCCGCCTTCACCCAGCGCCACCTCGAATACCAGCTCCCCGCTGCCCTCGTCCATCAGGTAAAGGGTGCCACCATCGGCCCGCAGGACGTGCTTTGCCGTCTGCACGATCTGCTCCAACAGCTGGGCGTGCTCGGTCGGAGCGCCGAGCACGCTCGCGGCTCCTAGTTGCGCCAGCCTCGCACGTAAATCCGCCGCGGCTCCATCATGTTCATTTCGTGTACGCAACTGCTCTACCTCATACTCTAACGCGATTACCCGTCGCCGGGCGGCTTCCAAATCTTCTTTCGCGGTCATGGATCGCCTCCAGGACAACCCTCTGGTTGTAACAATTTATTATTCGTCTCTGACGGAGAGTGGAATGCTCTGAGCTTCGCGCCCCTCGGCCAACTGCGCGCGTTCAGTCATAATCTGCTCCAACCGGTCACGCAGGCCGGGCACCGCTGCGAGCAGCTCGTTGAAATCGTCCTTGCTCAAGCTGTAAAGCAGGACGGAGGTGCGTGCGCGGATTGTGGCGGTGCGTGCCATATCGTACAGCAGTGCCATCTCGCCGAAATGGTCGCCCGCGCGTAGTATCGCCAGCGATCGCTGGCCGCCGGCGTGGTTGGAGCTCAGCACGTCAACCTGCCCTCTGGCGATAATGTAGAGTTTATCACCGATATCGCCCTGTGTGATAATGACCTCGCCTGCGGCGTAGCGCTCGATAAAGAGGCGCTGCGCGAAGGTGGCCAGCAGGTCATGATCCAGGTGGGCGAAAAGCGCTACCCCTTGCAGGCGCGCTGCCTCCACGCCCTGTTGGACACCGGTTCCGCTCTGTTCGCGCCAGAGCTGCGCATATAGCCCTTCCCGCTGCAGCAGTTCGTCGTGCGACCCCTGTTCTACCAGTGCTCCCCGGTCAATGACGTAGATGCGGTCTGCGTTGACGACGCTGGAGAGTCGATGGGTGACGCTGATGGTGGTGCGCCCGCGTGCGATGCGTTCCAGGGTGCCGGCGATGGCCGCTTCGGTGCGCGAGTCGAGGGCGGAGGTCGCCTCATCCAGCAGCAGGATGGCCGGGTTGCGCAGAAGAGCGCGGGCAATGGCGATGCGCTGGCGCTGCCCACCGGATAAGCGGCTACCGCGCTCGCCCACAAGGGTGTCATAGCCCTCAGGCATGCCTGCAATCAGTTCGTGCATCTCAGCAGCCCTGGCAACCTCCTCCACTTCGCCGTCGGTCGCGTCCAGGTTGCCCAGGCGGATGTTCTCTCGGATGGAAATATTGAAGAGCACGTTTTCCTGGAACACAACGCCCATCTGCCTGCGCGCACTGTCGAGCGCCGCCTCGCGCAGGTCCACACCATCAAAGGTCACGCGCCCTTGTTCAGGATCGTAGAAGCGCAGCAGCAGGTTGAGGATCGTGGACTTGCCGCAGCCACTCGGACCCACCAGCGCGACATTGGCTCCTGCCGGAATATGCAGGTTGAGGTCGTGCAGCGTGGGCTGACCATCGATGTAGCTGAACGCGACGTGGTCAAACCGAATGGCCTCTGACAGTGGCTCCAATTCCCGCGCGTTGGGAACGTCGCGAATCGCCGGTTCCGCCTTCAGCAATTCTTCCACGCGGTCCAATGCCCCGGATGCCTCCTGGAGGGATTGGACAATGCCGGAAATACTCTGCATTGGCTCAATAATCTGGGCCATCAACAAAAGAAAGGCGAACAATGCGCCCACGGTCAGGCTATTCCCGATAACCAGCCAGCCACCCACGCCCAGGATTGCGAGCTGGATTGCGGAGACGATGGAGCTTGCGGATAGCCCGAAGAGGCCAGAGAGGAACGCCAGGCGGATGGAGGAACGGAAGAGCATGTTCAGGTTGCGGGAGTAGTCGCTGATCACGCGCTCCTGCAAGCCAAAGGCCTTCACCAGGAACTGCATGCCCAGGTTCTCCTGCACCGTGCTGGTTGCTTCAGCGAGGTGCTGTTGGCGTTCCAGGCTGGCGCGAGCAGTCGCGGGGCCGAAATAGTGATTCGTGAGGAAGAACAAGGGGGTGCCTGCCAAGGCCACGATTGCCAGCTTCCAATCGATGATGAAGATCAGCGCGGTGGCGGCGACGAGCGTCAGGATCATCACAATACCGCGTGTCAGTGCTCCGCTGAAGGCGTATTCGATCTCATCCAGGTCATTGGTGATACGCGAGAGGATGTCTCCGCTTGACATCGTCTGAAAGAAGCCAGGATGCAGGCGTTGGATGAGCGCAAACAGGCGCAGGCGCATTTCTCGTAGAACACTCTCCGAGACGTACGCCGACAGGTAGCTCTGGCGCAGCAGCACCAGGGAGATGAAGATGAATGCGCCGACCAGTATGCCCATGATGACAAGAAAGGCGTGCAGGTCTCGCGGAAGGAGCGCCGCGTCCAGCAGGATGCCTTGCAACCTCGCCATGCCAACGCTGAAGACTACCGAACATACCAGGTAGATCATAATCTCGATCACCTGCAGCCGGTAAGGCCGTAAATAGGGGGCTAATAGCTTGATGAAGCGCGCAATCCTGCCCGGCCGGGCAATCTTAAGCGTTTTGCGCCACACCTTTTCCAGTTGAGAGAGGGTGGACCCGTAGGCGGCCCGTGCTGCCCCTTCCACTGTGTCCGTTTGCAATTGGCGCACAAACTCCTGGAATCGCTTCTCACCATAGGTGCTGATCAGGAAGTCGACGAAGCTAGCTCCGGCGGAGTAGTAGATTGTCTCGGTCTCCGGCGTTGGACCGGCGAGCAGGCTGGTCAGCGAGGGCAGCTTGCGTTGTACCCTCGCCTGTGCAAGTTCTGTCAGCACCTGCTCGCCGGGAGAAGCATCATCCTGGTACTGCATGACATCCCCTGCGCCGCTCTGTTGAGCGCGCAGTGGTGGCCATAAAAGTGGCGCTGCAGAGGGCAGCAAGACGTATGCTAACAGGCCATCTACGAGTAGAGGTGGCAGCGACGCGTTGCTACCCGATGGATTCCCTAGCAGGACCTGGAGCAGTAATCGCTCCAGGTCATTACCCGGTGCATCGGCCCGGTAGACCTCGTGGATCTCCCAGACGCTGGCAACAGCGGAACCAGGACTTGTGGGCGCTGCACCTGGCTGCGCGTCCACCGGCAACTCCGACAGGTAGACATCGATCCTGCCTGCGTCGTCTCTCTCACTATTCAGCAAGCTGACAAAAATGCGGTAAGCCTGCTCTAGTCGCTGGTCGATGCTCGCCAGATGTTGTTCGGCAAACGACCCGGCCGTGTAGTGGATGCGGAAGTGCGGGGTCTCCTGGATACGGTGATCACTACCCTGCACCATCGTCTCCTTTCCAGGCAAAGGCCGGATAAGAAATCAGATGCACCTGCATCAAACTAGCGCACCCCGAGATGCGCTCCCACGATCTGGCGTAGTACCTGAGCCGTGTACACATGCTTGAAGAGTTCTTTTCCTCTGGCTCCCCTGGCGGTTTCTTTCCCCCTGGCTGTGTCCGCGGTACGGACCTGCATGCGGCCGAAACCCTGAACGTCGTCTTCTCCCTCGGGCATGGCGCGCTCGAACACTTCCGCGAGTGCTGCCTGCTCGCCCGGCGTCAAGCTCTGGTTGAAGTGCTCCAGCTTCTGCGCCAATGACTCGATGTCGGCATCCGAAATTTGAGGTGTCTGCTGATCTGCCATGAGAGAACTTCCTTTCTGGCTGCGTTCAGCGCAGCCCTGTCGAGGTGTGTACGTTTGTGAGTCCAAACGTTTGAACTACTTGTTCCAGTATAGTCTGCTGGATACGATAAACACATCGTTAGAACAGGGTATTTCGGTGAAGAGCAAGAGCACTGCATGTCAAAGGCGCCTACTTAGAATGAACTAGAAGATTGCATCGTACCCTCAATCTTCTACTGCTAGCCGCCCTATCGAGTGCTTATAAGGGCCCCGTTGCGGGCCTCCCGCTCCTGCCCATCTCCACCTGTTTCATGCGCGTGCCAACCCCCACGAGGAACGCGCCTACTTTGCCGACGGCGAGCCGAACCACATTGGGCCGATGCGAGGGCGTTCCCTCCAACAGGCGCTCCTGTTGCGCCTGGCGTAGCAACTCGGCACGATGCGCATCGGCGAACTTCTCTGTGAAGTACCTCTGCTGAAACCCCTGGACATCTTCATCCGCCGCGCCTTGCCCCAACTGCTCCATGAGAATGGTGCGCTCTGCCGGCGTAAGGGCCTTGCTAAACTCGACCAGTTTGACTGCTAACGATTGAACATCGTTTTCAGTGGGTGCCTGAATGTCTGCCATGATTGCAACTCCTTTCTATTCTGCCTGCCAGGTACCTCCACTCTGCCCTTCTGTCTGACGCTCCTCGTTCATGGAGTCGAAGTCGTCCGGGTAGAGGATATCCAGTAATCCGACAATAAGCAGTTTTCGCTCAATTGTGTTGCCATGCGGATCATAGCTAAACCCCCGCACGTCGTCTCCATGGGGCATGGCCTGCTGAAGTATCTCGCTAAGAACTGCCTGTTCACCTGGTGTGAGGGCCTGGCTGAAGTCAGCCAGTTTTTGCCCTAGCGACTGAACATCGGTCTCTGAAAAAGGATCTGTTGGCTGATCCGCCATAATCGGTCCTCTCTTCTTGTATGTAGAATGCGGTCATCCTGTAATCCTCAAGTCTCTTGCCTCCAGTATACCCTGCCTCGACTCGGGAACTCATCGTTAGAACAGGGTATTTTCAGAAGTAATCAGGAGATGGGTGGATAGTTAAAACAGACGAGGCGCTCCTTGCAGGCGACCTTAAATTATTGTTCTTGTGCAATTGTAATTCTGCATGCAGTAGTGTATAGTAATGCGAAGGTAAGTAGTACCAATTTTACTCTGAAGAGGGCGTTCTTTTTTACGTGTCCCCCGGCTTTCCTGTCCGGTGACTCCTGAGCAATTAGGAGCGGCGGAAGAGGTGGACTATGCAGACAAACCTTTCGGCTGCCCCAACGGGATATGCTGGCGAACGTAGGCGAGCAGCGATAAGTAATGCGCCTGCGCTACTTACGCCTCTGATCAATCGGGAGCGAGAGTCAGCGGCGGCATGTGCTGTTCTGCGTCGTTTGGATACACGCTTGCTGACCCTGATCGGTCCGGGAGGAGTCGGGAAAACGCGCCTGGCGCTGCAGGTCGCGACGGAACTCCTGGATGATTTTGCGGAGGGCGTCTACTTCGTCTCACTGGCTTCGATCAGTGACCCGGCGCTGGTCATTCCTGCTATTGCCCGCGTACTCGGTCTGGGGGGAAGCGCAGGCGGCTCACCTGACGAGCAGTTGAAAGCGTACCTGCAAGACAAGCGCCTGCTGCTCCTCATCGACAACTTCGAGCAGGTGGCAGCAGCGGCACCGCTACTCGTGGAACTGCTGGCAGGTTGCCCGGAAGTGAAGCTGCTGGTGACCGCTCGCGCCGCTTTGCATGTACGCGGTGAACACGAGTTTCCGGTATCCCCACTGCTACTGCCCGACCCCAGGCGTCTCCCAGATGCTAATTCCCTCTCACAATACGCGGCAACTGCCCTTTTTGTGCAACGGGCGCTGGCCATTCAGCCTGACTTCCAGGTCACCGATGCAAATGCCCCTATCATCGCTGAAATCTGTACCCGGCTGGATGGATTACCCTTGGCTATCGAGCTGGCAGCCGCACGCATCAAATTGCTCTCGCCGCAGGGACTGCTGGCGCGACTGGAACATCGGCTGCCGCTGTTGACCGGCGGAGCACAGGATCTCCCCGCTCGACAACAAACCCTGCGGAACACGATCAAGTGGAGCTACGACCCGCTGGATAAGCATGAGCAGCAGCTCTTCCGGCTGCTCTCCATCTTTGCCGGTGGCTGCACGCTGGAGGCGGTCGAGGCTGTCTGTGCCGCTTCAGGGGATGCGATGCTGCCTGTGCTGGATGGCGTGGCCTCGCTGCTTGACAAGAGCCTGTTGCAGCGCATCGCACAGGTTGACGATGAACCGCGCCTGCTGATGCTGGAAACGACCCGCGAATTTGGCCTGGAGCTGCTGGCAGCGCATGGTGAGATGGAGGCGACCCGCCACGCTCACGCTGCGTACTACCTGCGGCTCTCCGAGGAAGCCGAGCCGCACCTGATAGGTGCAGAACAGGGAAAGTGGCTGCATCGTTTAGAGTGGGAGCGCGAGAACCTGCGTGCGGCGCTGGGCTGGTTGATTGAGCGAGCTGAGTTGGGAGCAGGGACGGAGCAGGCGGAGATGGCTTTGCGCCTGGGCGGAGCACTGTGGGGGTTCTGGGCCGTGCTTGGTCATTGGAGCGAGGGCCTGCGCTGGCTGGAGCGGGCGCTGGCTGTGGGCCAGGGAGTCGCGGAAGTGGTGCGGGCGAAGGCGCTCAACGCCGCCGGGATGCTGGCTTATTTGCAGGACGATTATGAACGGTCGGAGGCGCTGTGCAGGGAGAGCCTGGCGCTTTACCGGGAGGTCAGAGCCCGCTCGCCAGAGGACCCGACGTTTAAACGAGGTACGGCGAATGCACTCCTGCGGCTGGGGCAGGTAGCCAGGGCGCAGCGCAATTACGCGCTGGCACGCGCCCTGCTGGAGGAGAGCCTGGCGCTCAGCAAGCAAGTAGGTGATAAGGAGAGCATCGCCGATGTCCTGCTTCTTTTAGCGCGTGTGGCCATCAACCAGGGCGAGTACAGCCGGGCGAGTTCTCTGCTCGATGAGGGCCTGCTGCTTTCGCGTGAGATGGGCGATAAATGGGGCCTTGTCATGGCGCTCTTCCACCTGGCGCGCGCAACTTTCGCCCAGGGCGACCTGCGGCGAGCGCATAGCCTGCTGGAGGAGAGCCTGGCGATCCATCGAGAGTTAGACTACGAGGAGGGCATCGCCTACGCGCTCCGCTTGATGGGACAGCTCGTCTTCCAGCAGAGCGACGATACAACGGCGCGCCCGCTCCTTGAGCAGAGCGTGGCAATCTTCAGGGAGGCTGATGACAAGGGGGAAGTTGCCAGGTCTCTCCTGCGGCTGGCGAGCGTGGTCGCTTTCCAGGGCGACGGCGAGGCGGCTCGCGCGCTGTTCGAGGAGAGCCTGGCCCTGTTGCAAGAGGTGGATGACAGGGCGCACATCGCCTCCTGCCTGGAGGGATTGGCGGGAGTGATGGCGGCGCAGGGAGAGCCGGTACGCGCAGTTCTGCTATGGAGTGCCGTCGAGTCCTTACGCGAAGTGGTGGGTGCGCCTGTTCCACCTGCCGATCGCCCCGGCTATGATCGTACGATAACCGTCGTACGTGCCCAACTCGGTGAGAAGGTCTTCGCTGCTACGTGGGCCGCGGGAAGGAAGATGACACCGGAACAGGCTCTCGTAGCCCAGGGAAGAGCGACGATGCCCCTTACCCTCAATCGCCTTCGCACGGGGCCACTTTCGGCTCCCACCACTCCTCTCTACCCGGCCGGGCTATCGGCGCGGGAGGTCGAGGTGCTGCGGCTGATAGCGGAGGGCATGACCAACACGCAGATAGCAGTGCAACTCGTCATCAGCCCTCTCACGGTCAATACACACGTGCGTTCGATCTATAGCAAATTGGAAGTTACCTCGCGCAGTGCAGCGACGCGCTACGCTATTGAGCATAAGCTCGTGTGAAGGAGCGCCCGGCCTAGCACTTCCCGTTATCGCACCACCACTCCCAGATGTTGACGGTCTCTCCCGCAATCGGGCTGGGCTGGTAGTTGTGTGTCCCCTTGCGCACCATCGCCAGGGTTAGCGGGCTGTAGAGCGTGATGAAAGGAAAGTCCGTCAAGTAGATGTGATGGATCTGCTCGAAGAGCTGCTGCCGCACTCCGGGATCCGGTGTCGCCAGTTCCTGGGTAAAGAGCTTATCCAGGGCAGGATTGCAGTAGAAGCCAAGATTGAGTCCGTTAAAATTATTGGCCGCCGAGGGAAACTGGTCGCAGGCGAAATAGGTGGAGTCGTCGGGGTCATAGCCATAGCCGTTCTCCCACTCGGCGATGTCGAACCTGCCCGTCACGGCTCCCGTGGGCGGTGATGCCTTCCCCTGGGGCAGGAAGGAATTAAAGAATGTGTCACCAGGATAGTTCTGGATATCGAGTTTGATGCCGATCGCCATGAAGTCGCGTTGCAGAATCGCTTCATCAGCACTGCGCCAGGTGATGCCGGCCGCTGTCGAGTACTCGAACTCCAGGCGCTGCCCTCCCTTTGTGCGCACCCCATCAGCTCCCTTCACCCAGCCATGGTCCTGCAACAGTTGATTGGCGAGTGCCGGATCAAACACCACCGGACAGCCGTAACTGCCGACACTGGCGTTAGGATCATAGCCTGGATGCAGGGCCGAGGGATGGTCGGTGCATAGCGGGGTGGCAAACCCATGGCGTGCTTGCGTAATCAAGGCCTGCTGATCAATCGCCATCGCCATCGCCTGGCGCACTTCCAGGTGGCTGGCCAGAATGGTGTTGTGAAAGTTGAAGTACATCGCCTCAAAGCTGGCACTGGTGGGAGTAGGAGTGAGTATATAGTTCTTGAGACGCTGGTACGCCTGCCACTCCTCCAGATCCAGGAACCAGGCCGAATCGATAGAACCGGCTTGCAGATCCTTGACAATAGCGTCTGGATTGACGATGCGGAAGACGAGCTTGTCCAGGTAGGGCAGACCTTCGCCAGCAAGGTAGTATCTGGGGTTGCGCACCAGCGTGTAATGATCGCCCGGCACCCTCTCGGCCATCATGAACGGGCCGCTCACCACCTGCGGGTTCAGGTTGTCGGGTGACTTGAGAATCTGCTCAGGCGCCATTGTGCTGAAATGATGCACAGGCAGTGGGGCAACGGGGCCATCCACCCAGACTGAGAGGAAAGGAGCAAAGGCTTGCTTGAGATGGAAGGTGATCGAGAGGTGGTCCTCCGAGACGTCCGCCGAGTTGATCAAGTTGAAGCCATAGGTAGAGGCGGCCCCAAACTTAGGGTCGAGCCAGAGTCGCCAGGTGAAGTCCACGTCGCGGGCATCGTAGGGTTGCCCATCCGACCAGACCAGGTGCGGGCGCAGATGGAACGTCCAGGTTTTCGCGTCGGCGCTGATGCCCCCATTCTGCAAGCTGGGGATTTCGCTCGCTGCGCCAGGATGCACGCGGCCTTGCGCATCCCCGTAGAAGAGCGGCAGGTAGAGCGCCTGGTCGACCTGAGCCGAGTACCCATTTAACTTACTCCCATTGGGAATGAGCGTAGCTGGGTCAAGAGAGAAGTCATCCGTCCAGGTGCCTCCGCGTATCGGTGTGATCGTGGTGGCGCCGCTGCGTGCGCCTATTACCCCAAAGTGGGCGAGCAGGCTGAGGCTGCCCAGGATGCCTGCTGCGACGACCAGGACGGCCAGGCCGATCAGCAGCGCAGCCGGCAGGCCCGCAAGCGTCCGGCGCCGGGAGCGGCCCGGCACTGCTACCGCAGGCACGTCCGCTGGCGCAGGCATGGTTGCCAGAAAAGGGGCGGCAGGCGTGGTGGCGGCAAGCGCCGCGTTGCCGGCCACAGAGGCAGCGGTGTCAGGCTCTACCGGTGTCTCAGGCGAGAGCGAAGCAGCGACCTCTGCAAGCGGTGTCTCGCTCGGCGCCGCAACGGTGGCAAAGGCGGCGGCAGGACTGCCTGGGAGCGGGTGCTCCCCAGGAATGAGGGCTGTGGGGGAATAGGCAGGCTGACTCGCTTGCTCCAAGGCCACAGCAAACTCCTGGACCGAGGTGAAACGCCCTTTCGGGTCCTTGGCCAGCGCGCGCAGCACCACCTGCTCGATCTCAAGGGGGATGGTCGCCACTTTCTCATGCAGTGGAGGAGGCGGGACGCTGAGGTGCTGCACCATCACCTCGGTCGCTGAGCCATCAAAGGGGCGGCTTCCGCACAGCCACTCGTAGACTACTACTGCGAGCGCATATTGATCGCTGGCCGGGCGGGGGTGACCCTCGATCTGCTCGGGGGCCATGTAGGACAGCGTGCCGATCGCCTCCTTGGTGCTCAGCGAGCCGCTGCTGTGCGAGAGCGCTGCCAGACCAAAATCACTCAGCAAGAGCTCCTCGTGCCGGCCGATCAGCATATTTTCGGGCTTGACATCGCGGTGGATAAACTTGCGGTCGTGAGCGTATTGCAAGGCGGTGGCCACCTGCTTTACAGAGGAGATGACTACCGGGAGGGAGACGAGGCTGCCTTTAGGATAGCGCTGGCGCAGGGAGCCACCCGCGGCGTAATCCATGATCAGAAAGGGCACACCTTCCTGCACATCGTAATCCAGGATGCGCACTATGGAGGGGTGCATCAGTGTGGCAATCGTCTCAGCTTCCTGCTGGAAGTGCTCGGCCTCCTGGCCGGTCAGGTGAGCATGCAGCACCTTGATGGCAGCCTGCAGGTTGAGTCGCACATGCTGCCCTAGATATACCTCGGCGAAGCCGCCCTGACCCAGCAGGGCGACCAACCGGTAATTGCCAAAGTGTTGTCCTACCCGGTCTGCCATCTGCGGCCTCCTGAACTCATGATTGCAGGCAGGGACACGTCCTAAAGTTGATCGACTATCTGAGGAAGTCCAACTTTATTGTAGAGGAAATACGCATGCACGTCAAGCGAGCGTTCAAATTGAATGTGTTCAGATGCAATAAAGCGTGCCTCCCGCAACGTCTTGAAAAATAGGGGCGTTCCAGACAATAATTTTGGTGCTCGCCAAGCCAGATGAGAAGCGGCTTTACACAAATTTACCGCTCAATTACCGCTCATTTTGAGCGGTAATTTTTTGGGGAGAAGCTCATGGTCACAGCGGGTGGTCAGGCGCGACCGGGACGAGGACGCGATGAAGCGCATCCCTACATCGAATAGTTGATGTGCATTATCGGCGGTGGGCGCGATCAATCGGCCCCTACGCTTGTCTGATGGCTAGTTCATCGGCCAGAAGGCAATGATGCTACCCCTCCATACTGAGCCGCCAGCGAATGCGGTCGGCGTTGCGCATCAGGCGCTCGATGATCTGGCGGCGCAGGCGGTAGACCTCCTGTATTTCGCTGAACTCCTGCGAACAGTAGCGCATGATTTCCCTCGGTTTGAGGCCACAGTGGTACAGCAAGTAGGCCACGCGGCACTCGCGCTCGCCGGGCAGGAGGGTGCTGATGGCTTCCCAGACCTCACCTTCCTCCTCTTCCTGATATGTGGCTCCTGCTTCGTGGGATTCATCCGCGTCGGGCAAAGGCATCTCCTTTGGGTGCGAGGATCTCCGTAGCGTGTCGAGGATGGCGCCATTGACGCTGGCGCGCAAGTATGCTAGCGCGGCGGGGAGGCGCAGCGTGGCCAGGCACAGCGCCGAGACGATGAAGGTGAGGCCGTCGAAGGCGAACGCCGACGCCGGGCCTGCCAGGGCAACGCAGGTCGCGCCGAACATCGGACCTATGGAGCAGTAGAGCTGGTAGCTGAGTTCCGTGAGCGAGTTGGCTGAGGGCTGGTCCCGCTTTTCCACCAGTTGCGGGATGATCGACTGGTAGGCCGGGGAGAAGAAGCCGCGCACGGTGCCGAAGAAGAGCGCCAGCAGCACGAGATGCCAGAGCTGCAGCAAGTGCGCCATGCCGAGAGCGGCAATAACCAGGACGGCGACGGTGCGGCTGGCATCCGACCAGAGCATCACCTGCTGGCGTGGGAAGCGGTCGGCGACCACTCCCCCGAGCAGCAGCAGGAAGATCATGGGCAGCGTCTGTGCAAGCACAACGATGCCCATCGCCATAGCGGAGCCGGTCAGTTGCAGCGCCTGCCAGGACAGAGCAGTGACAAATGCGCCGTCGCCGAGGGCTGAGACCGTCTGGCCAGCCCACAGCAGGGCAAATGGACGCGAATGCAGGGCCTGCGCAAAGTGCGGCCGGTGTGTAAAAGCGATGCTCATAAAAATAGCTCCTTCTTTAGTGTGTTTTAGGTAGAGTTGTTTATGGATGCATTGGTGTGGTTCCCGGTGAGTGGGTATGAGCGTTTCCCCGCCTCAAATGGGCTGGGTTGCAATCCATTCACGGGAGTGATCTTCTGACCAAAGTGTAGCCGCGTACACGTCCAGGCACATCTGTTGAAGAACTCATTGTGATTACTTATTTGTGGGCAGGAGCGAGTGGCCACAGTGGAAGTGGCATAGGAGGTCCTGAGTAAATCACTCTGACGAGTGGGTCTCATTGTTTGGGGAAAGGCGACCGCAAGGGTCAATACCGTTCAAATAAGGAGAATAACAAAATCGAGAAAGTGCTCCTCGGGAGCGAAAGGAGGAACAGGGACGGCCTCGTGAGGCTTGCGCTTGTACTTGCGATAGAGCTTTTTGAGCACGCGAGGATTGCTGCGCAAGCGCCGGGGAGGCAAGGGGTTGGCGAGCAAGCGCTCCAGCAGTTCCTGGCGAAGGGCCTCTTGCTCAGCCGGAAGCACCTGAGCCAGTTCGCGGGTGGTCTCACTGACCTGAAAGACCGCCTCGGTAAAACTGAGGCGATCCGGATCCAGTCTGCGCCTGTTGGGCGGCCTGAACCATCAGGGCACGCACGGCATAGTGGGCCAGCAGCAGCGCATAGACCTCTTGTACCACCCCCGGTGGAGTCAGCGAGCGCAGCACGGGCTGTTGCAAGCGTTGATGCGTTTTGATCTCATCCAGCTCACTCTCCACCTCCCAGCGCTCATGGTAGCAGTCGATCAGCTCGAGGGCCGGAGCCGTGCGCGGATTGAGCAGGGTCGTGGCCAGCCGATAGACCTTGCCCGGCTCTCCCAGCCGGTCATCAGTGATCTGGTATTCAATCACGCGCACCAACAAGGGCTTGATGCCCGCACGCTGCTGTTGGACCGTGGGCGTGTAGAGCGCCAGATAGCTGCCATCACGCAGTTGCCGCAGGTAGCGGGAGAGATGATGCGCGGGCAGCGGCCCTAGCACATGCGCTCGCCGCGCTCGAATGGCTTGCCAGAATTGCAGGCCGGTGAACTGGGCATCATGTAGCACCAGCATATCCGGCTCCAGCAGAGGCAGCAACTCATAGGCCATGGTCACCTCGGCCTGCTGGCTGCTCTGCACGCAGGCGCCAAAGCTGGCATGACTGCCACACTCCGTCAGCACGAGCAGCCGGATTTGCGGAAACGGCCCGGGGCCGTATTGATTGCTGGGACGCTGGAAGGCGGCGGCATTGGCGGGCGTATCGGCCACATCCTGCCGCGTGCCATCGATGGCCACCAGCCGTCGCCTAAAGCGGTACGCTCCCGGCGTCTCTGTGCTGCACAGCGGCCGACAACAGTGGGCAAACAGGCCCTGCAATGGCGCGCTGCCCAATTGCTGACGGCGGTAAGTGATGGCCGAGGCGACCACGCGCACCGCCGACAGCGGCAGACCCAGCACGTGCAAGGGGCGCGCCAGCTTCTCCAGCACGCGCGGGAAAGACAGCCGCGTCCAGAGGGCGGCCGCCAACAACAGGTAGATCATGACCAGCATATTCAGACAGCGTTCGCGCTCTTCCCAGGCCTGATGCACGCTCAGTTGCTCACAGATGACCGAGCGCGGGTAAATCGGCTCCAAGACGTCCAGGCTCACCTGCTGGCACATCTTGTCATCCAGTGCGATCTGGCGTAGTCTATACGGCATGCGTTGGTCCTTTCTGACTCTCCGAGAGTTTGTTCGCTCTGAATATGTCAGAAAGGCTCCCTCTTCTACAAGAGGTTCACCCGTTCTTCTTATTTGAACGGTATTGACCGCAAGGGTCCCCACCCGTCCCCACATCCGCCCCCGCCTCTACTATGACGACGAGGGAGAGGAGTAGTGCGATCTCTGGAAGGTAAGGGGCGAAAGGCGACCGCAAGGGTCCCTGCCCCACTCAACTCCGCCCCCGCCTCTACTATGATGACGAGGTGTTGAGTGGTTCTCGGATTCCATTAGTATTCACGTCTTTCCAGTTTTTCGGGGTTATGGCGAATGTAACGCCGGTAAATAGTCACCTCGTGGTTATCGCGCATTACTCGTTCGTGAAAACGACTGAGCCAGAAAGAACCGCCGCCATCAATGCCAATCGATTTACAGTGGTTAAACCATGCTATGGCAGTGATTGATTTATAGGCTCCGATGACCTTGCCCAGGGTTGGAGGATTTGGTACCAGTCCATCTAACCACAGAAGGCCATGAATATGATCGGGCATGATGACGAATTCGTCTAGCGTGACCCCTGGAAATCTCCCGGGCAAGGCGTTCCATGTCTCCTGCAAAATGGCGTGCAGTGCAGGGATATCAAAAATCGGATCGCGAGTCGTGGCACACAGGGTGACAAAATAGGCCCGTGTCCAGGTATAATCATGCTTGGGCAGGCGTAATGATTTGCCTCGATAGAATTTTCTCGAACCCTCACCATCCTTTTTTAAGGCCATATTGCTTTTCTCTTTTTGCTGATGAATGAATGCCCGTATCATACTCTTTGATCTCACAACTGGGCAATAGGTATATTGTCTGGCATCATTGGGCCATATCACCTCTTGGGGAATGTAATCCGAATCTGGGAAACTCCCCTGTAGTCATAGTAGAGGCGGGGGCGGGGTTGAGTGGGGCGGGGACCCTTGCGGTCGCCTTTAGAGCGGTGTACGCAAGTATTGAGCTATGGAACAGAATTGACGACAAGAAACGGAGCCAGGTCAATTTTTCACCAGGCTCGATAGTTTTGAACACCGCTCTAGGCCTTCACCGCCACCCCCGCCCCTACCAGCACATGTCTTTTGTCCAACAAAGCTATCCGTGAGTATGTCTAACACTTCCCGTTATCGCACCACCACTCCGCGATGTTGACCGTGCCTCCCTCGACATCGCTAATCTGATAGTTGTGCGTGCCCTTGCGCAGCATGGCGATGTTTGGCGCGCCAAAGAGCGTGATGAACGGAAAGTCGGTCAGGTAGATCTGATGGATCTGACCGAAGAGCTGCTGGCGCAGCCCAGGATCGGCTGTCGCCACTTCCTGCCTGTAAAGAGCATCCAGGGCCGGGTTGCAGTAGAAAGTCACATTGAATCCCAGGGGTGGGATCTGGTCGCAGGAGAGCAAGGAGGAATTGTCGGGGTCATAATACCAGACGTTCATAAACTCGGCAATGTCATACCTGCCCGCCACTGCTCCTGTGGGCGGCGACGCCTTCCCCCCGGTCAAGAACGGGTCAAAGAAGGTTTCTGCGGGATAGTTCTGGATGTCGAGCTTGATGCCGATCGCCTGGAAGTTGCGTTGCAGGATCGCTTCGTCCTCGCTGCGCCATGCATTATTTGCTGTCGTCGCGTACTCGAAATCCAGGCGCTGTCCGCCCCTGGCACGCACTCCATCCTCGCCTTTTACCCAGCCGTTGTCAGAGAGCAGCTTATTTGCCGCTGTCTGATCAAACTCCGGACAGGGCGCATTCGTCTCATACCCCGGGTGGTAGAACGAGCCATGGTCGGTACACAGCGGTGTGGCCAGGCCATGGTACACCTGCTGAATCAAAGCCTGGTGATCGATGGCCATCGCCATCGCCAGGCGCACTTCTGGATGGGTGGCCAGCACTACATTATGAAAGTTGAAATACATCCCCTCGAAGGCGGCGCTGTCGGGAGGGGTGACGAGCGTATAGTGGGTGAGGCGCTGGTAGTCCTGCGCCTTGCTCGGATCCAGGAACCAGGCCGATGTGATGGTCCCCGCCTGGAGATCCTGGAGGATGGTGTCCTCATCGGCGAAGCGGAACACGATCTTGTCCAGGTAGGGCAGCCCCTGGCGGGCCAGGTAGTAGTGGGGGTTGCGTACCAGTGTGAAGTGATCCCCTGGCAGGTACTCACTCAGCAGGAACGGACCACTGGTGACCGCGGGGATCAGGTTGTCCGGCGACTTCTTGATGGCCTGGGGGGCCAACCCACGGAAATGGTGCGCCGGTAGCGGGGCCAGGAAGCCATCTACCCAGTACGAGAGGAAGGGCGCGAATGGTTGTTTGAGGTGAAACGTGATCGAGAGGTGGTCGGCCGAGACGTCTGCCGAGGTGATCAGGTTCAGACCAGGGGTATTACTGGCCCCGAAGGTGGGATTGCGCCAGAGCTGCCAGGTGTAGTCCACGTCGCGCGCATCATAGGGCGCTCCATCGGACCATACCAGATGGGGCCGCAGATGAAAGATCCAGGTGGTAGCATCGGCGCTGATGCCCCCATTCCCCAGGGTAGGGACTTCGCTCGCCGCCCCAGGGTGTATCACCCCTTGCGCATCCCCGTAGAAAAGCGGCAGGTAGAGCGCATTGTCGACCATAGGGGCGAAAGGAGTCCCTGAGGCATTGGGGAGGAGCGAATTGGGTTCGATGAAGATGTCCTCAGTCCAGGTGCCTCCCCGTACCGCCGTTGGTGCATTGGTACTGCTGTGTGTGCCCAGTACGCCAAAGTGCGCGAGCAGGCTGAGGCTACCCAGGATACCCCCGGCGACGACCAGGACTGCCAGCCCAATCAACAGAGCTGCTGGCAGGCCGGCAATAGTTCTCCGCCGCTGGGGCTGAGCTGGCACTGGCAGAGATGGCACCTCCGCAGGTGCTGGTGTCGTCGCCGCGAACGGTGCGGTTGGTGTAGTTGCTGTAAGAGCCACCTTGCTAGCCAGACCGGGAGGTCTGTCTGGCTCTGCTGGCGTCTCGGGCGATGCCGACGACCCGATCAGTGCAGGGGATGCCTCGCTGGGGGCCGCGACCGTGGCAAAGGCAGCGGCAGCAGGCGCATTTGAGGAAGGCTGCTCGGAGACGAGTGCTGTGGGGGAGTAGGCAAGCTGGCTCGCGTCCTCCAATGCCGCTGCAAAATCTCGCACCGAGGCGAAGCGCTCCTTTGGGTCCTTGGCCAGCGCGCGCAACACCACCTGCTCGACATCGAGAGGAACCGCCGTCACTTTCTCATGCAAGGGTGGTGGCGGCATGCTCAACTGCTGCACCATCACCTCGGTGGGCGAGCCTTCGAAGGGACGCGCCCCACAGAGCCACTCGTAGACCACGCAGGCCAGGGCGTACTGATCGCTGGCGGCGCGCGGGTGGCCCTCGATCTGCTCGGGCGCCATGTAGGCCAGCGTGCCAATCGCCTCTTTTGTGCTGAGCGAGCCGCTGTTGTGGGCAATCGTGGCGATGCCGAAGTCGGAGAGCAGCACCTCCTCGCGCCGGCCCAGCAGCATGTTTTCCGGCTTGACATCGCGGTGGATGAACTTCTGCTCGTGGGCGTACTGCAAGGCATCAGCCACTTGCTTGACGGAGGAGATGATCTGAGACAAGGGCACCGCATTGCCCCGGGGATAGCGCTGGCGCAGCGAGCCATTGGGAGCGTAATCCATCACCAGGAACGGCACGCCGTCCTGCACGTCAAAATCGAACACGCGCACAATCGAGGGGTGCGAAAGCTGAGCGATGGTCTCGGCTTCGCGCTGGAAGTGCTCGACCTCCTGGTCGCTCAAGTGCGTATGCAGCACCTTGATGGCCGCTTGCTGCTTGAACCGCACGTGCTGGCCCAGGTAGACTTCGGCGAAGCCGCCCTGTCCCAACAGGCGTACCAGCCGGTAGTTGCCGAATTGCTGTCCGGTGCGATCTGCCATTTTCGGCCTCCTAACACCCGGTGAGAGGCAAGCATACGCGCTCAAATTGATCGATTCTCTGAGGAAGGCCATGCGTATTGTAGAGGAAATACGCATACTCGTCAAGCAAGCGTTCAAATAAAAATACCAATATTGAAGTTCTTCATACACTAGAGTATAGTAAGTGTGTCGAAAGTCATAGGTGACTGTTAAGAGGCTGTGAAAGACATGGTACTCGATCCTTGCGGGGAAATTGCTGTAGGGGCGGGAGTGGAGAGGAGTGGTGCGGGGACCCTTGGGTCGCCCCGTCACCCCAAAGGATGCAGACCCAAGACATGTAGTGGCGCCCCTTGCGGGTGCCAGGTGGCCATGAGACACTTCCAGGAGGTGCGAGGATGATTGACCGTGTTGGACAGCAGCTTGGCAACTATCGCCTGCTTCACCTGATCGGGCGAGGGAACTTTGCTGAGGTCTACCTGGGAGAACACCTGCATCTTGGCACGCAGGCGGCCATTAAGGTGCTGTACGCCAACCTCAGCGATGAGGGCAGGGAAAAACTGCGCAGCGAGGCGCGCACGATGGCGCGCCTCATCCATCCCCATATCGTGCGCGTGCTGGACTTTCAGGTAGAAGACGGCCTGCCGTTTCTTGTCATGGAGTATGCTCCAAATGGCTCTCTGCGCCAGCGCCACCCGAAGGGCACAACCGTACCGCCGAATTTCGTTGTCTCTTACGTCAGGCAGGTGGCCGAAGCCCTGGACTATATCCATGCGCAAAAGCTGATTCATCGCGATGTCAAACCGGAGAATTTGTTGCTTGGGCCCCAGAACGAGGTCTTGCTCACTGAATTCGACATCGCCATCATCAGCCAGAGCTCGCGTTCACAGCAAACCCAGGAGGCGCTGGGGTCCGTCACTTATATGGCGCCGGAGCAACTCAAGGGCAAACCACGCCCCGCCAGCGATCAGTATGCCCTGGGCGTGGTAGCCTACGAGTGGTTGACCGGAGGCCCACCGTATTCCGGGCAGATTCAGCAGGTGGCCATGCAGCACCTGTCGGCGCCCCCACAGCCATTGCGCGCAAAGGTGCCTGCCATCTCACCCGCGATGGAACAGGCCGTATTGAAGGCCCTCGCTAAGGAACCTGAGCTGCGTTTCCCGAACGTGCGAGCCTTCGCCCTAGCGATGGAGGAGGCCTATCATGCGACGTCGCCAGAACGCCTTGCTCCAGCATCTGAATATGCAATCGCGGGTCAACGAAACAAATTCGCCGCGTCCGATCTCCCAAGCGGAACCGTTACGCTGCTCTTCACCGACATCGAGGGCTCCACGCGCTTGCTTCAGCAGTTGGGCGAGCGCTACCCCGGCGTGCTGGCCGAGTGCCGGCAGGTGCTGCGCGGCGTCTTTCAGGAGTGGAATGGCCACGAGGTCGATACCCAGGGGGACGCTTTCTTCATCGTATTTGCTCGCGCGACCGATGCAGTGCTGGCAGCGGCGGACGCGCAGCGCGCGCTGGCCGCGCATGCCTGGCCGGAAGGGACGGTAGTGCGTGTGCGTATGGGCATACATACCGGCGAGCCATCGCGCACATCCGAAGGCTATGTTGGACTGGACCTGCACCGTGCCGCGCGCATCATGAGCGCCGCGCACGGTGGACAGGTGCTGCTCTCCCAGGCGACCGCTACCCTCGTGGAGCAGGACCTGCCGGACGACGTGATCCTGCGCGACCTGGGAGAACATCGTCTCAAGGACCTGGGACGCGCCAGGCGCCTTTTCCAGTTGGTGATCGCCGACCTCCCCGCCGACTTTCCGCGCCTGAGGACGCTCGACACCTTCCAGAACAATTTGCCCGTTCAACTCACACCCTTCATCGGGCGCGAGCAGGAACTGAGCGGCGTTCAACGCCTGCTGGACCGCGAGGATGTGCGCCTGCTCACCCTGACGGGTCCGGGGGGCGCGGGCAAGACGCGCCTGAGCTTGCAGGTGGCAGCCGAGGTGAGCGAGCGCTTCGCGGACGGTGTATTTTTCGTGAACCTGGCCCCCGTCAGCGATGGCGCGCTCGTCATACCCACCATAGCCCAGACGCTCGATATCCGCGAGGGAACCGGCCAGCCCTCGCTTGAGCGCCTGCGGGAAGTGTTGCAGCAGAAGCAGATGTTGCTGCTGCTGGATAACTTCGAGCAGGTGATGAGCGCAAGTGGAGAAGTCGCAGAGTTGCTGGCTGCCTGCCCCAGGCTCAAGGCGCTGGTAACGAGCCGCGAGGTGCTGCATGTACGGGCCGAGCGCGAATTTTCTGTGCCTCCTATGACCCTGCCCGATCTGAAAAATCTGCCTGACCTGGCGACCCTGTCACATAATGCGGCGGTAACGCTTTTCCTCCAGCGCGCCCAGGCCGTCAAGCCCGATTTTGAACTGACCAACGCCAACGCCAGGGCCATCGCGGAGATCTGTGTGCGCCTGGATGGGCTGCCGCTGGCGATAGAACTGGCCGCAGCTCGCGTCAAGCTGCTCCCACCCCAGGCGCTGCTCTCACGGCTGGATCAACGGCTGGCGGTGCTGACAGGCGTCTCGCGTGATGTGCCGGCCCGCCAGCAGGCGCTGCGCAATACCATCGCGTGGAGCTATAACCTGTTAGATGCGGCAGAACAGAGGCTCTTCCGAAGGCTCTCCGTTTTTGTCGGCGGCTGTACCCTTGAAGCAGCAGAGGCAGTCTGGGCTGCTCCCGGCAATGGAGATGGAGCAGGTCAGGTATTGGATACAATCGCTTCGCTCATCGACAAGAGCCTGCTGCAACAGGCGGAGCAGGAGGGGGAAGAGCCGCGCTTCGTGATGCTCGAGACGATCCGCGAGTATGGCATGGAGCGCCTGGCCGCGAATGGGGAGATGGAGGCTATCCGAGAGGCGCATGCGGAGTATTACCTGACATTGGCGGAGAGAGCGGAGCCGGAACTCGCAGGTCCGCAGCAAGCCGTGTGGCTGGAGCGCTTGGAGCGAGAGTATGATAACCTGCGAGCAGTGATGGAGTGGTCCTTTGAACGAGGAGCGTCGGAGCCCGAGGTGACGTTGCGGTTGGCAGCAGCGCTGCGGCGGTTCTGGGAAGTTCGTGCTCACTGGAATGATGGGCGGAATTTTCTGGAACGAGGGTTAGCGGTGAGCAAAATGGTTGCAGCGCCTGTGCAGTTGAAAGCACTCAAGGCTGCTGCACATCTGGCTTATGTGCAGGGCGACGTTGATCGAGCCGAAGCGCTGTCCGAGGAGTGCCTGGCACGCTGCAGGGAACTGGGAGACCGGGTAGGCATTGCTCTTTCCCTCCGTCTGCTGGGGATGATAGCTGAGTGGAGGAGCAGCTTTGTAGTGGCATCCGCGCGGACAGAGGAGAGCCTGGAGCTTTTCAAAGAGGCGGGGGACAATGAGGGTATTGCCTGGTCACTCGCTAACTTAGCGAATATAGCCAGCCTGCAAGGGGAGTATGCCAGAGCCATCTCGCTCCAAGAAGATGCCCTGGTTCTCTTCAAAGCATTGGGGAATATCGAGGGCATCGCCCTCTTGCTCTGTGGATTGGCACGCGTGCTCTTCATTTCCAAGGGCGATTCGGCCAGAGTACACACGCTGCTCGAGGAGAGTCTTGCTCTCTGCAGGAAGGTGGGACACAAAGATGGCCTCGTCTGGGCGCTTAATCTCTTGGGAGAAGTGTTCCTCCAGCAAGGCGATGCTATCGAAGCACGCGCGCTACTGGAAGAGAATGTGGCGCTCTCGAGGGAAATAGGGCACAGGCAGGGTACAGCCCAATCGCTCACCCTCTTAGGAAGAGTGGCTGCTAGCCAGGGCGATTATGCAGCAGCGCATACACTCTTTGAAGAGAGCTTCGAGGTAACGAAAAAGTTAGGTGATAAGCTGTATCTCGCCTCTAATCTGGAAGGGTTGGCGGTTGTGGCTGTAGCACAGGGAGAGCCCTTGCGGGCGGCACGACTCTGGGGAGCAGCGGAAGCCCTGCGGGAAGTTATTGGTGCGCCCATCCCTCCTGTCGAACGTGTTGACTATGATCATTCGGTCGCTACTGCGCGTGCCCAGTGTGGGGAGAAGGCTTTTGCTGCCGCGTGGGCCGAGGGACGCGGCATGACGCCGGAACAGGTCCTGGCAGCACAGGAACCTGTTACAATACCTGCTTCGATTACTGTAGAACCTTCATCGACTACGCCGGTGAAGCCCTCCCCCACCTATCCCGATGGCCTGACCGCCCGCGAGGTGGAGGTGCTGCGTCTTGTTGCGCAGGGATTGACCGATGCGCACATCGCCGAGCAACTCGTCATCAGTCCCCGTACCGTCAACAACCACCTGACCTCCATCTACAGCAAAATTCAGGTTTCTTCCAGGGCCGCCGCCACCCGCTACGCCATGGAGCATCAACTCGTCTAGTAGCCCTCTACCTCCTGTCCGGTTTCAGCGTCATGTTTTCCTGATCGACTCTTTTAATCTGCCAAATAGGCATAATCCAGGCTCGGGAATCCGGGTGGGAGGCCGTCTGAACTGTAGGGGCGAGGGTGGATGATGTGGGGCTGGGTGAGCCTTGTGGTCGCCCGCGTCCTGGTGGAGCACGACCATCGCCCATCCAACAGGTGACGGCGGGCGACCACAAGGGCCCTCCCCGCCTCCCTTCCTCCACCCTCGCCCCTACGGAAATGATGAGCTTTATGGCCTGTTTGGTATCCCTTACGGTCGCCAGGGAAGATAGGTGATTCTACTCAGGACCTCCTCCCTATGCTTCGTTTGTCTCCATCTGTTCCTGCCGATAAATGAGTAGTCACAATGAGTTCTTCAACAGATGTGCCTGGACGTGTTCGCGGCTACACTTGCGGCATGAAGAGCACTCCGGTGAACGGAGTGACGGGTATACATCGCAGGCGCCTCTGGTAGAGGTGCTGGAAGGAGAACTATCATGATGCCGAATAGTTATGATCGCGATCGACTGGTTCAGGCGTACCGTCAGGATTTGCTGCGCGAGGCGGAGCATGAGCGGCTGCTGGCGCAGTTGCCCCAGCCTGAACGCCATGTTTGGCGCTTCCCTATGCAGTTAAAGATGTTCTGGGGCGCTCTATGCATTCGCTTGCAGCGGGGATTCCGGCAGCGAACGGCTTGAGGAAGGAGAAGACTGATGAAGACTTTACGTAGAAATATTGGTGGGGGTGCGTGGCTGATTTTTGCCGGGGTGCTTATTCTGATATTAGGAGCTTGCGCTCCCCATCCGATAGCGACGGGCGCTGCTGTTCGAGCTGCGATGCTCCCGGTCGGAGCCAGGGTATGGGGCTACCAGGGCGCTTCGAGCGCGTTTACGGATGCCTGGTCACCTGATGGACGTTCGCTGGCGATAGGTGATGCTGATGGAACGGTGCAGGTGCGCAATGCGTTGACGGGAACCCTCGCTTTGAGCCTGAACGGTCATACCCAGGCTGTATGGGGGCTGGCCTGGTCGCCTGACAGCAGGCGCCTTGCCTCGGCCTCCTGGGATTTGACCGTGCGGGTCTGGGATGTTGCCACCGGTCGCCTGCTCCTGATCTATCGCGGTCATACAGGTGAGGTGCTGGCGGTTGCCTGGTCGCCAGATGGGAAGCTCCTCGCCTCGGCCGGCAGCGATGGTACGACGCAGGTCTGGGATGCGATCAGTGGGCAACGCATCTTCACCTATCGTGGCCAGCATGCAACAGTTTCAGCGCTGGCCTGGTCGCCCGATGGCAGGCGCCTGGCCTCGGCGAGCTTCGATCACACCGTTCAGGTCTGGGATGCCTTGACAGGGAAGCATGTTATCACGTATCGTGGTCATACCAACTACGTGTGGACGGTGGCCTGGTCCCCGCATGGCACGCGCATCGCCTCCGGGAGTACAGATGGAACGGTGCAGGTCTGGGATGCCTTGACAGGCAAGCGCCTCCTGACCTATCGCGGGCATAGAAATGGGATACAAGCGGTCGCCTGGTCTCCCGATGGCCAGCAGATCGCTTCTGGCTCGTGGGATACGACCGTGCAGATATGGCAGGCGGACACAGGGCTACGCCTCCTGACCTATCGCGGCCACCAGGATATCGTTGGCGCCGTGGCCTGGTCGCCCGATGGTCAGCGTATCGCTTCAGCAGCCGACGATGTGCAGGTATGGCAGGCGGGCCAGGAGTAGACATCTTTGCCCGTCTCGTTTAAACTATGCTTCTGGTGGACTATCAAAGTTCAATGCAGGCAAAAATAAAGCAATGGACGATCAACCGAACCGACAATTCGCATACAGCTCTCCACCGGCCTCTTTTATGCAGGTTCCTCCGCCTGTGAGGCCGCGCCGGCGCAGGCCGAGAACAGGGAGAATTGTACTGTGGTCTGTGCTGCTCTTCGTGCTGTTGCTGGGCGGCGGCATTGCCTATGGCGCGTACTATGTCAATAACAATGTGCTTGTGCCCGTTTCGCATTTCATCCACCAGGTCAGCCGCGGGGCGAACGAGCCGCCTGTTCCGGCCTACGATGAAAGCTCCATTACCGGCCATGCCTGGAACATCCTGTTGATGGGCAGCGACAACGACGGGAAATATAGTTATCCCGCGCTGCTCACGCAGGTGATGATGCTGATTCATATCGATCCTGACAACAACCAGGTCTGGATGGTTTCCATCCCGCGCGACTCGTGGGTATACGTGCCCAATATCGGCGGCATGCATAAGATCGACCAGGCCTTCTTCCTTGGCGCCGTCCAGCATAACAACTTCGATGATGGCGTACGCGAGGCGCGTACAACGGTGGAGAACGACTATGGCGTCACCATCGACCGTTATGCCTGGGTGGGATTGAGCGGCTTTGCCAGCGTCATCGACACGCTGGGCGGCGTGGATATCGATGTGACGCATCCCGTCGTGGATGACGCCTATCCCGACGACACGGGGTCCAATGCGGGCGACCCCTACGCCTATCGGCGCCTCTACCTCGCGCCGGGGCCGCAGCACCTGACGGGAGAGCAGGCGCTGGAATACGTGCGTTCGCGCCATGCTGACCTGATCGGCGATATCGGGCGCACCGAACGCCAGCAGCAGGTGCTGTCCGCGCTCAAGAAGAAGCTGACGGTGACGAATATCTTTACGCATCTGAGCAGCATCATTGGCGACCTGCAAGGCAAAGTCTACACGGATATGAGCGAGCAGGAGATGCTGGCCTTCGCCAACTTTGGCCGCTCCCTCTCAAACAACGCCGTCCAGGGCCTGACGCTCGGCCCGGGCCCTGGCAGCAAGGATTACGGCGACCTCGCCGATGTGTATGATCCCTCGGTCGGCGCGAGCCAGAGCGTGGTGATCCCAAACTGCGCCAACATCCAGCCCGTCATCAACCGCATCTTTGCCCTGGGTGACGTACAGAGCTGCAATGTGAACGGATCCGGTTAGCGAGCCAATTTGCGATTCGCCTTGCGATAGCGCGGCTCAATAGTCTGGTAAGCTGCCCATGCATCCTCAAAGTCTGGTGTTGCACGTGTGAGAACAATACGATCTCCGGCCACTTCGACAGCGATTTGATCGTTTTCATGCAAATTAAGCGCCTCAACTACCGAAGTCGGGAGAGCAATCATTATTAAATTGCCGATCTTGCGTAATTTCACGATCTGCATGGGTCTACCTCGATGAGAAATGTTTATATAACAATGATCATATCGGCGGTGTCAATACCAAAATCATACTATAGATGCATGAAAAAGATATGAGCAACCACATGCCAAGCCAAAGTAGGGGCCGGTTTACCGCGCCCACCGCCGATTTATCGGCCAGTCTGTTGTCCTTTATCCCGGGCGGCACCGCCACCGAATGGGCCACCGATGCCCACCTATTAGGAACTTTCCCGACCAAGAGCGCTCTTGGTCGGGAAACTACATGACGCGGCGAAGTTCCTGGAAATTTACCGCTCATTTTGAGCGGTAAATGATCATCGATACCTGCCTGAAGCCGCTTCTCAGGGGGCTTTATCGGGCCCAAAATATTCTCGTTGGAACGTAACACTTTTTTTACAAGTCCTCTCCCGGCAGCCACACAGCCGGCAGCAGGATCGTCCTGGAGTTGAACGCGTTTGGCTCTTCGTCGGCTGATCTGTCTTGGCTAGCATTGCTGAAAAATCCGTCGGGCCTGATTGATCGCTGGTACCGCCGATGATGTAGTTTCCCGGCCACGATCCGCATGTATTCGTTAATATGCATAATCGGCGGTGGGCACGATCAATCGGCCCCTACTTTTTCTTAACGCCCCTCGTATATGCTACAATGGTTTCAAATATAGCCAATCACCGGCATAAATAGACTTGACCAGGAGACAGCTTGATCGAACGACACCGGGGCGAGGCGCGTTATGTGCAATTCGCCCTTTTTCAGCAATTTCCCGAACTTGTTCATGGCAGCTTTACGCGCCTCGGCGGGCGAAGCGGGTCCCCGTTTCAAAGCTTGAACGTCTCGGTCGGCGTGGGCGATGAACTCGACAATGTGATACGTAATCGTTTGCAGGCGCTGCGCAGCCTCGATCTGGATGGCTATCACTGCGCGACGGCCTGGATGATCCACAGCGCGGACGTGCTGGCGCTGGATGGCGAAGAGTGGGACGATTGGAATGCCGACTGGTCCCATCGCTCCTACACGGTTGATGGGCATGAGCTGGTCTGGACGATGCGGCCACGGCACAAAGCCGATGCTGTCCTGACGAAGAAGCGGGGTGTCGCGCTGGCGATGTCCTCGGCCGATTGCGTGCCCCTGATGCTCTACGATCCAACGCAGCAGGCCATTGGCCTTATTCATGCCGGGTGGCGCGGTACCGCACGAGGCGTTGCTGCCGCCGCCGTCGATGGTATGCGCGAGCAGTTCGGCTCTCAGTCCGAACACATCTACGCGGGTATCGGCCCATCCATCGGCCCCTGCTGCTATGAAGTATCGGAGAACGTGCGCGGCCTTTTCCGTGGCGACATGCAGTTCGAGATCATGCCCACCGCCGAACGCTATCGCAACCTGGTACGTGATTCAGCCGTATTTACAGTGCATACAGTACGATCACCTGATGAGCAAAAGGAAGCGGAGAAGCAGGCGGAAGAAGAAAGCCTACGGCTCGACCTATGGGCGACGAACCGCAACCAGTTGTTGATGTGCGGTCTGCTCCCTGAACACATCGAGGTATCGGGCGTCTGCACCTGCTGCGAAAAAGAGCTATTCTATTCGTATCGCGGCGAACACGGCAAAACCGGGCGCTTCCCATCGCTGCTGGCGCTAAGGCCGTAAGTTCTGGCCATGATAATGCTCATTTCTTATGAAAGCGTGAAGGTCTGTAGGGACAGGAGTGGGGGAGACGTGGTGCGGGGCCCCTTGCGGGTGTCCTGCGAGTGCACTTGTAGACGCGGTGCGGGGCCCCTTGCGGTGTCCTGTGGGCGGCGGCTTCCATCCCCCTCTACAGATGGTTGCCCGCTTAATTTGTTAATCAGCATAATCGGGCCAGACGGTCGTTTGAGTATGAGGGCAATTGTACAGGTGATTTCAGCGGAACAATTAGCCGAGAATATTGAGTATGTACGCACCGCCATCGCGCAGGCAGCCGGGCGAGCCGGACGTGACCCGCAGGATATCACGCTGGTAGCTGTCTCGAAGACTATGCCGCTTGATCTTGTGCGTATGGCGTATAATTTGGGGGTCACGCAGTTCGGTGAGAATCGCGTGCAGGACGCGCTTCCCAAAATCGAGGCGTTTCACCCGCAGGATGTGCGCTGGCATATGATCGGACACGTACAGAGCAACAAGGCGAAGAAGGTCGTCGGGCCATTTGCCCTGGTGCATAGCGTGGATAGCCTGCGCCTTGCTGAGGCCCTCAACCGCCATGCAGGCGAGCAGGGCATGCGGCTGCCCGTCTTACTGCAGGTCAACGTTGCGGGCGAGACCAGCAAGGAGGGTATGTCGCCTGATGAGGCGCCGGACCTTGCGCGACGCATTATCACGCTGCCGTCGCTTCAAGTTGAAGGATTGATGACGATTGCGCCGCTAGTAGAAAACCCGGAGGATGTGCGGCCCGTGTTTCGCAGCCTGCGCCTGCTGCGGGACCACCTGCGGGATGAGGCGCCACACAGTGCGTGGCAGCATCTTTCGATGGGCATGACGGACGATTACCGCGTCGCTATCGAGGAGGGCGCGACCATTGTGCGCATTGGGCGAGCAATCTTTGGTGAACGCGTATCGTAGAGGCGCGATTATGATTTTTAACAACCAACATCGGTCATGTCATCCTGAGCGCAGCGAAGGATCTCGGTGCCCGGCGAAATCAGATCCTTCGCTGTGCACAGGATGATATTGCCGGACTTGATCGGTAAATTTCATCATCGCATGCTAGAAAGTATAATACATATGAAGACAGAGGATTTGTTGTTTGGACGTCGTATTCGCCAGAATCACGCGCTCGAACACGCCACCATTACCATATTGAGCGGTTATATTCCCAACCTGCGTATCAGCGCACGCTCCAATTCAAAAGGGTTCACCATCTTTGGCGACGTGGACCTCGGCCAGTTGCGCCGGGCTCTGGATGAAGCGCTGAGTCGTTTGCAGGCTGGCGAGGCAGAGCTGGCTATTCATCCCAACTGCGGCACCAACCTGGTTGTCGGCTTCTCGCTGGGGGCTTTAGGCACGCTGTTAGGCATGACTTCCAGCCGCACGAGCACGCGCGTCGCATCGGCGGCGGCCTCCTCTTTTGCGGGCGTCATGGCGGCCCGGCCGGTGGGAGAATACGTGCAGAAACACTTCACCACGCTGCCCGATCTGCAAGGAGTGCGCGTCACCGAAATCTTCCGCCGCAAATTCTTTGGCATGACCTTCGTTGAAGTACGCACTGTGCAGGAGTAGAGCCTCCAGCAAGGAGTAAGTAATATGGGTATCCCGCCGGATCATGGGATTCTCTACGGCGTCATCAAATATGGCATCGGGCTGCTCATCATCGCACTGCTCGTGCGCGTCTTTGCCTCGTGGTTCGGAGCAGACGAACGCTTTGCATTTATCCGCTTCCTGGCGCGCATCACCGATCCCTTCATCGTCCCCATCCGTCGTATTGTGCGCCCGGCGGGCGTGATGGACCTGTCCTTCCTGATCGCCTTCTTCTTCCTCAGTACCATCGAACTTCTGATGCTGCAGGCGCTGCCTACCGGCTGGTAAGCCCGGGTATGCCTAACATGCGCCTTTTTGGAAGCAGCCGATGACCGAATCCATCTGGAAGAAGCCGCCCGGCGCCACCTTCAGAATGACGAAGGCCTTATTGACCGGGTTGCCTGTACTGCTGTCGAAGGCGATCTGCCCGCTGACACCCTGGATGGCCTGCGCGCCCTTGATTTGTTGCAGCCCGTGCAGCAGGTCTGCCGGCGTGATGCTCGTTTGGGAGCCGGTCAAAGCGTTCTGACTGGCGGTCAGCATGGCGACCGTCGCATCGTAAGAGAGGATGGCGTCGCCATCGGCACGGGTGAAGCCGTAGGGATTCCCGGTGTGCTGGTGGTTTGGATCAAACGCGGAAATGTACTGCTGGAAGAAAGGCGGAGGAGAGCAGGCAAATTTTTGCCCGCTGCCGCATAACACCTGCCATTCGTCGGGATAGGCGAAAGTGGTGAAACGCATGCGCGAGATTGCGAAATGCGCGCTGCTCGGGTAGCCCTGCACTTCATAGAGTGCGTCTCCGCCCAGAATGTTCAGGTTGGCGTATGGACCGCTGGTGGGAAGCTGGGTCAGGAGAACGCTGGCATCGCTGGCATAACCTGAGAAGTAGATCAGATCGGGGTTATGCGACTCGGCGTCGGACAGCAACTGGCTGAAATTGTTCGGTTTGCCAACGGTGTATTGCTCGGTGGCAACAATTTTGTTCCCATCGCTGGTAAACTGCTGGCTAAAGGCCTTTGCCAGGCTCTGAGTGTACGAGTTAAGATTGTCGACAAACAGAACAACATTATGCGCGTGCAGCGTCTGTTCGGCGTATTTCGCACCTGCAATACCCTGGCTCAAATTGGCTGGAGCCACGCGTAAGAAGTAGGGCGAGATCTTCGTCAATGCGTCACTGGAGGCCGTTTGTGAGACCATCGGGATATGCGCCTGGGCCAGGACTTTGATGGCATTAGTAGCTTGCCCGCTAAATGGCCAGCCCATCACGCCAACAAAGTGTTGATTATCGGCTTTGGCGAGTTGTACTATCTGCTGTGCGATGATGGTGGCATAGGCTGCCTGGCTGCCGGAACTGGCAACCAGCAGGCGCACCTGTACCCCGTTGGGCAGTAGATGACCGTCGTTATAGGCTTTCTGTGCGACATAGGCACCTTGCAAGTCGTCGCGCCCGACACCTACCGTGCCTGAATCGCCGGAAAGCATCGTGGCAACCACGATGTCAATATAGGGATTGCCAGAGGCCAGGACACTCTGATCCTCCTGGTAGATGAGCGCTTCCGCATTATTTGAATCTTCTCCGATGGCTTTGCTCCATAAGGCTTCAGCTCCGCTCGTATTGCCGCTCTGGAGCATTGCCGCTGCCGCCGTCATATCGCTGCTGCTAGGGCGACCGGCCGCTGTATCAAGAGCGTAAGAGCCGTCGCTGATGCCAATGGTCTCGCCTCCCTGCTTTATGACGCCAATGCCGCTGGCCGGAATCGGACTGCTGGCTACTACAGGCGTCGAGGTGCTGGTGCCGCTGCCTGAAGGGGAGCCCTGATGCTGGAAGTAAAAGTAGGCGCCGAAACCGAAGGCGAAGAGCAACACAATCACCAGGATAAGAAGGACGAAGTTGAGTCCTACATTGCTGCCTCGCCTGGGCTTCTGGATCTGCTGCTGGCCATAGGCGCCTGGCTGGAACGCCGGGCCGAGGGGCGGCAGCGGAGTAATGGGCGCCTGTCTCTGTTGTTGGCGCGCGGGCTGGTTGGGCAGCGTCGGAGCATTAGCGGCATAAGCTGCCCGTACCGGCGGGTGGAACCGCGGGCACCGGCACTGAATTACCCAGCGTATAAGTGCTCATCGTCCCTGAGACGCCGAAGCGTTTGAGCAAGATGTCATCGATGTCACGTTTCATAGCCGTGGCGCTCTGGTATCGCTGGGTGACATCGTTGTTGACCGCCTTCGCGATTACCCGTTCGGTGTCCGCGGAGATCAGCGGGTTGACGGTGCGTAACGGAGGATACGAGAATGGCGGGAAATTGCGCGGGTCGCGATTGCTGAGCAGGTGGTGCAGCGACGCTCCCAGCGCGTACAGGTCTGAGCGCGGATCGGCATTGCCCTGGTACTGCTCGGGCGGCGCGTAGCCGGGCGTGCCGAGCGCCGAGGTTTGTTTGCGCCTGGCGTTCTTGGCCACTTCGGCGCGCGCGATGCCAAAGTCGACCAGGTGCGCGCGCTTGTCCTTGTCGCTGATGATGATATTGGCAGGCTTGATGTCGCGGTGCACGATCGGCGGGGTCTGCTGCGCCAGGTATTCCAGCACGTCGAGCACCTGGGAAGCGTAGCTCAGCACTTCGCGTTCTTTCATCGGCGCCTGGAGATGATCGAGGCGATCTTCCAGGTTCTCGCCCTCCACATACTCCTGCACCATGAAGTAGCGCGAGTTTTCCTCGAAATTGTCGGTAACGTTCGGTATGAGCGGGTGGTCCAGGTGGGCCAGCGTCACCACTTCCTGCTTGAAGTTTCTCTCATCCTCTTTGAACTTCCCCGGATCGCTGTTGTCGGAGATCAGCTCTTTTATGACCACCGGCTTGTTATCCAGGCGCTTGTCCGTTGCCAGCAGGGCCGCGCCCATACCTCCCTCGCCCAGCACCTTTTTGATCATGTAGCGGCCACCTTGCAGGGCCGTTCCCACCGTCAGCGTGCGGGAATGCACGGTGCTGCCGCCGGTCGTTGTCTGGGAGGGAGCCGGCCCGGCGCCAATATATTTGCCGCAGTTGCTGCAATAGCTAACGCCGTCGCGATTTTCTGTATGGCAGTAGGGGCATATCATAGCGCACTTACCTTCTTTAATTATTCCAATCTTTTACCTGGATCTGGCATTGATTATCACTACCACTTATCGCTGATTATACCTGGATTCGTGTATTCAGTCGAGTGTTTGTTTTCGGATCTCTCAAGAAATATATACGTAATCTGGGGAAGAAAGTTCAGCGGAGGAAAAACGCCGTCGTAGGAACGCAATATATCACGTTCCTACGACGGCGTTGCACTATTCGTCGGCGTTTTACAGGTGTTGGCAGCGTAGGGAAATGATGCCAGGAGCGAAATGATTAGCCTTTTGCAGGTATTCCTGTTCATTCGCCTCGATCATCAATTTATGCATCACCACCACATCACCATCGGGAAGCGGCTCTGCCGGCTGTAAGCATAGCTCCATCACCGCACAGCCACGCTCGTAGACCTTGACCAGGCCGCCTGAACCGGGTATGCGGTAGACACGATTATCTATAGTTGGGCTGGCAACTTCCAGGTATCCAAACTTTATCAGTTGTTGGAACTGGTTTTCCGTCAACATCTCCCGCAGCAGGACTTTGGCGCGACTCTCAGCAGAGAGATGCTCGCTGACCGATTCGCGGAAGCGTCCAACGCGCCCATCAGGAGCCTGCGACAGGTAATAGATTGCTAGAAGCAAGAACAGCAGCCAGATACCAAGAAACAGGCTGAGGGTTTCCCACATCGCCTCTTATGCTCCTTTGCCGCTCATCCGCCGACGACGCGGGGAACCATCACAATCTGCTCGGCTGTGCGGTCAAAGGTCTCAATACGCTCTACAGGTTTACCAGACTCTACTTTAAATGCCGTTGCGCCTCGCGCACGTTCCTGGTTGAAGATACGCTCGGCTTCGCGGATTGCGGCAGTAGCTTCGGGATCATTGCTCTCGATTTTTTTCAGATCCCATGCAACTCGCTCGTCGCCCTTGCGGGACATAATCCGCAACATTCCCATGGTCTGTCTCCTTTGCTGTGCAGGCTCAAGCCTGCATGACCCTGTGTCTCGTACTTTTGCCAGTGTGTCGTGGAACACTCCTCCCTTCAAGCATAGAATCAGCATAGCATGGTTTTTGCTCTCTAGTCAAGGGCAACGAAGAATTTGAGAATTTGCGTGGTTACGATAATATTCCCGGGATTGTGAAGGTGAACGCGCTGCCAGCGCCCGGCTCGCTGCGTACTGTCACGTGGCCGCCGTGCAGTTCGACGATCATCTTGACGATGGCCAGCCCGAGACCCTGGCCACTGGCTCGTCCGGATTGATCGAGAGGCACCTGGAAGAAACGCTCAAAGATGCGCTCGTGATGTTCAGGGGCGATGCCAATGCCGGTGTCGGCTACCTCGATGGCGATGGCCTGCGGCGGCGGCTCTAGTTCACCGGAAGTATCGGCCTGTTCCAATTCGTGGGGGATGTCTACAATTCGCGCGGTAATGGTCACGCGACCACCTGCAGGCGTATAGTGAAGCGCGTTGCTCAACAAGTTGCGCATCACCTGCTGGAGACGCACTGCATCGGCGTAGAAGCGCGGGAAATCGTCGGGGATGTCAACCTCTATAGCGATGCTGCTATCTTTAGCCGTCAGTTCCATCTCTTCGACGGAGTTAGCGACAATCTCTGCCAGGCGCACCACGCTGCGCGTCAGGCGCAGTTGGCCGGCATCTGCGCGCGAGACGAGCAGCAAGTCTTCGACCAGCGCATAGAGATGCTCGCTGCCACTTCGCGCGCGCTGGACGAACTCACGCTGCTGATCGTTCAGATCACCGGCGATACCCGTCAGCGCGAGATCAAGGTAGCCATTGATGGCGTTGATGGGCGAGCGCAATTCGTGCGTTATCATCGAAAGGAAGTTGGCCTTCATGCGCGTCGCGTCGCGGATAGAGGTGATGTCACGCGCAATCATCAACGAGAACCGTGTGCTCGTAGTCATTGTGAGGGCGGGAGTGAGTCCTTGCGCTTGCCTTTCCTCCTCGGCCAGTGGGACGGGAGTGATGCTCAGGCCGATCGAGCGCACGGTACCCTTGATCGGCAGATCGACCTCGATATAGGGCAGCGGGCGCTGGGTTTGCAGAGCGGCTTGAATTTGGCTCAATCCCTGGCACTCTGCCTGTGGCTCCTCTTCGGAGCAGCCGAACAATTCCAGGAGTTCCATGCCGGTGATCTGCTGCGGGCTATGGCCGAACATTTGCACAAAGGCCGGGTTCGCTTCAATGAAGCAGGTATCGGCGCCGAGCAGGGCAATACCATCCGAGCTGGCGTCCCAGATCGCGCGCCACTGCTCCTGATCGGTGCGGACGCGATGAAAAAGGGCGATGTTTTCCAGCGCGGCAGCCGCCATATCGCTCAGATTGCGTATCAAGCGCAGTTCCTCGCTCAGGTACGCCTCCGTGCGCTGCAGCACCAGCACTCCGTAAAGCACATCTTTCGAAACGAGCGGGACGGCCATCTCTGCCGGCTGCGACTCCTCGCCCGCTCCATGACTTTCATCTCTTGCTTCTTGCCCGAACTCTGTAGGTCCCCGATTTATCGTGGGACCCCGATTTACCGCGGGGGCGGCAGATTGTATTGGTTCATCCTGAAATCTCACCGGTGTATGGATCATCGGGTGACGGTGGGCCGCGGCCCACGCGATCAGCGACGTGGAGTGATTCAGCAATATCGTCTCGCCTGCCACATCCCCTAACTTGACCACAGCGTATTTGTGCCGGGGCAGCGCGGCGCTCCCGTTGAAGTGCTCGCTGGTAGGCCCGTGTTCACTCACAGCTATCGCTTCGGCAGTAGGATACAGCTCCTTCGTCAGATCCTCGTACAAGTAGATGACAGCGCGCCGGGAAGGGACAAGACGCTGGACGTGTACCAGGATGGCCAGGTACAGGTCTTCGGCTTCGTGACTGGTGGTGATGCCCTGTGAGAGCCGCAGTAACATCCCGAGCTGGTCCGCCTGGCGCTGCGCGATTTCAGCCTGCCGCGCGTTCGTGATGGCCAGCACCGCCTGCTCCGCGAAAATAGCCAGCATGCGCTGCTTGCGCTCGTCGAAGGCATCGCGTCTGGGGCTGCTGAGCGTCAACGTCCCGATGAATATGCCCTTGTCCATCAGAGGCACGCAGGCTATCGAGCCGACCGGCGAGCGGCCCAGCTTCTTAAAACGCGGATCCAGGCTGACATCATCGATAATGAGCGGCTCGCGATGTTCCGCGACCCAGCCCGCCACCCCCTCGTTCATCTGAAAGCGCGTATTGCGTTGCACGTAGCCTGTCTTATGCAGCGTCGCCAGGGTAACAAGCATACCCGTTTTTGTATCTAATAAAGCCACCGAACAGTTTGTGACATCGAGAAGCGCCCCGGCATTCTCAACGATTTTTTGCAGTACATTGACCAGCTCCTGCGACACACTTTCAATGGGTGATATGGCGGGCATGGATTGTGGCTCATAAGTGGACGGCGTAGGCGAAGTATTCGTGGTCATTAGAAATTCCTTCACTCGCAATAAGCCCCTCGTTGGCAGGCTGCATAAGATCATTTTCGCAGGGTAAGTTATAGGATAGTATCGGCATAATTGTGTTATTCCGTAGGGGAAATACGGTTGATCTAAGTATACCATTGCTGCAACGCCGGTTACGAGCGGATAAGCAATATTGGCTATAGCGGTTTCATGGGGATGGTATTCATGCCGGCCATTTGCTCCGGGCTGTACGAGGGGACAGGCAGGGTGAAGATGAAGCGCGCTCCCCCCTGGGGCGTATTTTCAGCGCGAATGGTGCCGCCGTGCGCCTCGATGATGGCACGCACGATGGCGAGCCCCAGCCCGCTTCCACCGGTCGAAGATTGACGCGAGTTGTCCGCCTTGAAGAAGCGGTCGAAGACGCGCGGCAAGGCGGCGGTCGGAATGCCCTTGCCCGTGTCGGTAACGGCCACTTCGAGCATATTGCCTGCCTGCCTCGCCTCGATGGTCACGCTGCCGCCGGATGGGGTGTGGCGCAGCGCGTTATCGCACAGGTTGGTGAAAACGCGTGCCAGCAGGTCGGGGTCAGCCGAGATGACGGGCATGCTGTAGGGAATGTTGTTGCGGGGCTCGACGTTGGCGCGCTCGAACTCGGGGATGAGCACCGCCAGGGCCTCGTCAACCAGCGCGGCCAGTCTCAGCGGTTTGCGCTGTGGCTGCATCGCCCCGGCCTCCACCTTCGCCATAATGTGCAGGTCTTTGACCAGGCGGCGCAAGCGCAGCGTTTCGCGCACGATGACGCGGCCCGTCTGTTCGTAATCCTCGCGGTCCTGGTTGACGCCATCCACCAGCGACTCGCCCAGGCCGGCGATAGCCGTCAGAGGAGTCGCCAGGTCATGCGTGATATTCATAATGAGTGCGCGCCGCTCCTGCTCCTGCCTGTGCAGTTCCTCCACGTCGCTTTCCAGGCGGCTCGCCATCTTGTTGACGGTATCCGCCAGTTCTCCCAATTCGCTGCGCGACCTGGTCTCCACGCGCGCGCTGTAATCGCCGGAGGCCAGCACGTGCGCGGTCTTTGTCAGGCGCGCCAGGGGACGAGTGATGGTGCGCGAGAAGAGCAGCGCCACCAGCGTGGCGATAATGGTGACGACCAGGGCCGCCAGCAACACAACCCATGTTACGGTCCCCAGGAAGGGCGGCACGCTATTATCCGCGGCGTAGCGCGGTATGACGACCGTCACACCAACAACCGGACCGCCGGGCTGTCCCCCGGCGAAGATGGGCTGTGTGACGAACGTGCGCGGAGACGCGCCCGGGCCCGTCTTGCCGATGTCTCCGACCGTCGAGGTGCCGCGAAACGCGCTGGTGATCGAACTGGCCAGTTTCGCGTAGTCGCCCTGTTGCAGCGACGGATCGTTTCCGGCCAGCAGGATTTCTGCGAGCCTCAGACCCGGCTGCCCGCTCTGCGCGTTCGGACCGGCATTAAAGTGGGGATAGAGCAGGACGAGCGAGCGCTTCCCGGTCGTAGCATTGCGGGCGTACGTGAGAACCAGCAGCAGGTTCTCTGGGTTTTGAGCATTCTGAGTGGGCGTGTTCGGCAATACACTGTTGGTCGCCTTCGTAATACTGCCGCTCTCATCGTAGCTGATGCCTATACGCTGAGCGGTGATCGAGGCAATCTGCGTTAACTGCTGGCGCTGGTCAACGCCATAGTAGTAGTTGACGGCGATGATGACGCCGATTGCCAGCAGTGTTGTTGCCAGCAGCGAGACTAGAATAGACCCGATCGCCAGTCGCCAGCGAATGCTTTGCCACCAGCGAACCCGCTTGAGACCCTGTTGCATGGAAGCCCTTTCCGTACGGACCGAGGGCGACGCAAGCGTCCCCACCCTGCTCTACCACACCCCCTCCCGTACAGGCGAGATAGAATGCCCGTTTATGTTGATACTGCTCGCGTCCCAACTTCGAATTTATAGCCGACGCGCCAGACCGTCTTGATGTAACGATACTCCGAATTTGCCTCTATCTTCTTACGCAGCGCGCTAATATGGACATCGATGATGTGCCCGTCGCCATAATAATCATAGCCCCAGATTTTATTCATCAGCATCTCACGTGTGTAGACCCGGTCGGGCGATTGCGCGAGGAGTGCCAGCAGGTCGAACTCGGTGGGCGTCAGCATCACCTCAGCATGATTGACCTCGACGCGGCGCGCCGGCAGGTCAACGGTCATGTCAGGGAAGCGCAGCAGCGAGCGGCCATTTGTGCCCGGCGTGTTCGCGTTTCCTCCCTCGCCCGGCTGCCCTTCGCGTTTATCGTTGCTATCGACGCGCCGCAGGATGGCGCGCACCCGGCTCACGAGCTCGCGCGGGCTGAAGGGCTTGACGAGGTAGTCGTCCGCGCCCGAATCCAGCCCCTGAATGCGGTCATCTTCGTCGCCTCGCGCCGTGAGCATCAGGATGGGCGTTTTAGACCAGGCGCGAATGCGGCGGCAGACCTCGAAGCCATCCAGCGCCGGCAGCATGATATCCAGGATCACCAGGTCGGGGTGGACGCGCGCGTGCAGCGCCAGGCCGTCCGCGCCATCTTTCGCCGCGACCACCTCGTAACCTGCATCTCTGAGATACAGGTTTAATAAGTGAATAATCCCGTCTTCATCTTCGATAAGAAGTATTTTCTGAGCCATCGTCAGAACTCCTCAACAAACACGCTCTTCTTTCGTATAGTACCACAACTGCTACCGCGAAAGTAGGCCTCGCGCGTTCCGCCGGCCAATCTTGAGCAAATCTTGAACTTTCGCAGAGTATTTGTTCACATCTATGCGCTACGATAGAGGTGTCACACGAAGTAGTGTGGCCATTGATACGAAACAACAATCATAAAAAAACTGCATGGCAAAGGAAGTGACACTCTTATGAAAAAAGTTCTGATGATCGCTGTGGGAGCAGTCCTGCTGTTAAGCGCGATTCTGTTTGGCGCGTTTTTCGCCGGGCCGCTGTTCGCCTCGGCGCAAAGCACACAGTCCCAGGCAAGCACGGCGGGTACGCCTACCGCGCAGACCAATCAATATTGTGAGCAGTACCTGCAGGACCTGGCGGGGCGTTTGAACGTCTCCGTTACAACCTTGCAGCAAGATAAACTGTCGGCCAGGGAGGATGTGGTTGCCCAAATGGTGAAAGATGGCAAACTGACGCAGAATCAGGCCAATGCCATCATTAAGCAGCTCGAATCCCACCAGGCCTGCACCGGCAACAAAGGCGCGCTGGACCTGCGCATCATTGTGAGCTCGCTGCGGAAGTACCTCCCGCAGATGGAGAGCCAGGTGGCCCAGGGCCTGCACCTGAGCACCTCACAGTTGCAGTCCGACCTGAAGAGTGGTATGAGCCTCGCCCAGATCGCGAAGCAGCAGAATATCACGGCCGCTCAGTTGAAGACAATCGTGCAGAACGCCATCCAGAGCGCGGAGAATCAGGCCCTCCATGACGGAAACCTGACGCAGGCACAGGCCACCAGCTTAACGCAGTACCTGCAGAAGCATCCCAATGTCGTGAACCGCATCCTCACTGGGCATGTAACCGGTAAGAAGTAAGGGGAAGTCTTGAGAGGAGGAGCAAACAGAATATCCTTCTCCTTTTCTTCCTCCCCCCTGGCAAGAAGGGTTGGCGCAGTCACCGGCGCCGACCCTTCTTGCATTTATCACAAGCTTTTCTTTTAGAAGCTGATCAAGCCAGCTCTATCCCACATGTGTCGTCCGTAGCAAGCAGGCTCATTTATTTTGGGGGAGGTGAGCCTTATTGGGAGCTTGCGACGTGTTGGTCGACGAGAATCGGATTGCCATCCGGGTCACGAATGAGAAAACTGGCCGGTCCAGTCCCCTCCTTTGCGTCTTGTTCAAAGGTAATACCGGCTTCTTTGAGCTGTTTTTGAATGACGCGGATGTCAGTAAACGTTGGCAATTCCTGGCCGTTGTGGTCCCACCCGGGATTGAAGGTGAGCATGTTCTTCTCAAACAGGCCTTGAAACAAGCCGAGGTTGGCCTCTCCATTTTTCATCACGAGCCACTGCTGTGCCTCATTCCCGGCCATCACTGAAAAGCCCAGCGTTTCGTAAAAAACCCGGGAGGCATGTATGTCTTTCACGTTCAGACTGAGTGAAAAATTTCCTAAGTGCATGGGTTTCTGCTCTCTCCTTCGATCATGTCACGCCTGACGAGCGCGATTACGGTTGTCTTCCACAGTCTATCACCTGACTTCTCGAACCTTATCCGAGAGTCATTCTGACACGCCAAACAGAGCGAAAAGTCCTACTCGCCGCATCAGCGCTCTCTCCCGGTGCTGAAAAATTTGGGATGCATCATGCTCTTCCGCCACGAAATACGAAGTTGTATTTGTCAATCAACACAATTCTCCTTCTGTTCTGCTTAGCAAGCAGGCTCACTTATTTTGGTGATGGGCCAGTTTAATTATTGTTCAACACCAGAGCGACCTCAAAGGGTCGCTCTGATATGTTTATCCTGATTGTAATAGCGGAATTACATCGTAGTCACCTTACCCCTATGGCAACTGGCTTTCGATCCAGCGCTGCAGTGCCGGGCCGCTCTCGAAGGAGACGATCAGCGCGTAGCGGGGCTGTGGGCCGGGGTGCCAGGCGGCGTGCCACATGCGCTGGGAGTCGATGACCATCTGGCGGTTGCGCGGCATCGAAATACGCGACTCGGTGGAGGGGTCGTCTTTGTCCTCGCGCAGGATCATGTAGGAATCGGGGTCGTCGGTGAGCTGCAGCCAGGTGCGCACGACCCAGCCCTCGCCCTCGGGGTTCAGGCGGTTATTGTCGTCGAGGTGCAGGTTATGTATGCCTTCCGCCTCGGTATTGGGGTTCAGCTTGATGATGCGCACGCGCCCATAATCGGCTCCTACGCGCTTTGTCCACTCTACCAGCGTCGGGCAGACATCCGCGTTCTTTGTCCAGATGCCGCCCTTGTCGGGCTTGCCATGATCCCAGAAGCCGGCGCATTCCATCTCACCCAGCGCCGAGGCAATCGGGGCGAAGTTGGTGTCGCCACCGCTCTTCCAGTCCATATATTCCAGGCTTTCCCACTCCTGCGGCGGAATCGGCGGCCCATCATAATCTTTCAGGACGACAAATCCTTTGTCCTGCAAGATATCCAGCTTAACGTGCATTCAGTCACTCCTCTTAGTCATACAAAAGTTGCTTATACGAAGGGGTATTGATCCCTTCGCCCCATTGTATCATAGTCCCACCTGGCGATCGCCAGGGTCGCCACTACGATAACCTATTTTCATAGGATGGTTCCATCGGATATCGTGGTGGCGACCCTGGCGGTCGCCAGGTTGATATCTCACATTGTACTGACCGGGTCTATATCCACCTCCCATCCAGGGGTGTCGATCACGCGCAGCAGGGGATGGATGTCGGGGCCGCGCGCGATCATCTGCCAGCGATACTTGCCATGCAGCCGCTCCAGCAGGGCGGGCGCCGGGCCGACGATGTCGGTCTGCTCCAGGCCGAGACGCGCGATCCACTCGTCCAGCTTCTCGCGCAGCAGCAGCGCCTCGTTTTGAGAGCGGCGGCGGTTCTCGTGGCTGTAGGTGAATTTGACGAACCGGCGAAATGGGGGGTAGCCGTAGCGGCTGCGCACCTCGATTTCGGCGGCGTAGAACTCGTGGTAATCGTGACGCGAGGCGGCATCGATGCAAAAATGCTGCGGGTTGAAGGTCTGGATGATGACCTGGCCGGCCTCTTCGCCTCGCCCGGCGCGGCCCGCTACCTGGGTCAGCAGCGTGAAGGCGCGTTCCGAGGCCGAGAAGTCGGGCAGCATCAGCGCGATGTCGGCGGAGATCACCCCCACGAGCGTCACTCCGGGCAGGTCGAGCCCCTTGGCGATCATCTGCGTTCCCACCAGGATATCCGCCTCGCGATTGGCGAAGCGATCCAGCAGTTGCTCGTGGGCGCGGCGGTTCCTGGCCGTGTCCCTGTCCCAGCGCAGCAGGCGAGCAGTGGGAAAGGCGCGCTCGATGGTATCGACGACCTTCTCGGTCCCTAACCCGAAATAGCGAATGCTGCTGCTGGCGCACTGCGGGCAGGTGCGCAGCGCCTTGCTCTGGCTGTTGCAGTAGTGGCAGAGCAGGATGCGCTCGGTCGAGTGGTAGGTCAGCGGCACATCGCACTTGTCGCACATGGCGACGAAGCCGCATTCCCGGCACAGCACGCAGCTTGCCGCGCCGCGCCGGTTGAGATAGAGGATAGCCTGCTGCCGGCGGCTCAACACCTGCTCGATCTCACCCTGCAAGCGGCGGCTGATGATGCTGGTGTTGCCTGCGTGGAGTTCGTTGCGCAGGTCGATGATCTCCACCGGAGGCAGATCGCCCCCGATGCGGCTGCGCATCTCCACCAGCCGGTACTCGCCGCACCGGGCGCGATAGAACGATTCGACGGACGGCGTCGCGCTGCCCAGTACAACGGGGATACGCAGCACCCGGCCCAACACGATGGCTGTGTCACGTGCGGCATATGTCGGCGGGCGTTCGCTCTGCTTATAGGCCGGTTCGTGTTCTTCGTCGAGGATAATCAGGCCCAGATCCGGCAGGGGCGCAAAGAGCGCGGAACGCGACCCGATCACCACGTCTACCTTCCCGGCCCGGATGCGCCGCCATTCGTCATAGCGCTCTCCATCGCTCAGCGCGCTGTGGATGACCGCTACACGTCCCTGGAACCTCCCGGCGAAGCGGTAGACGGCCTGCGGCGTCAGGGCAATCTCCGGCACCAGCACGATGCCACGCTTCCCCTGAGCAATAATGGCAGCCAGCGCCTGCAAATACACCTCTGTTTTGCCACTGCCCGTCACCCCGTGCAGGAGGATTGGGGGATCGGCCCATAACCCCTTGGGGGGTGGTCCACCGAAATGTCGGGATGCCCACTGGTGGGCATCCGGAGCATGGCTTCCAGCCGCCCGCGCGCCTATCGTATTCGCCGGGCGGCCCGCCGCCCCCTCGGGATGCCCCTCGTGGGCATCCGGGGGCTGGACGCCGGGATATCGTTCCCCGATGATTTGCCGCAGCGCCTCGGCTTGCTGCGCGGTGAGCGGCAAGGGCGTGCTGGGGGGGATGTTGCGACCGGAGAGCGGGTCGCGCTGCACCTCCATCTCTTCGATGGCGATGATGCCCTCGCGCGCCAGGGCGGATAGCTGCGTGGAGGACAGGCCGCTGGCTTTGCAGAGCATATTGGGAGTCCAGTGTATCTCGGCGCTGGCATCGGCGCGGTCGTGCTCCAGCAGGTCGATGGCGGCCAGTTGTTGCTGGGCGAGCAGGCCGGCCCGGTTCTCGCGTGTGAGGGTGAAGACCGATGCCGCGCCCGGGATGGCCCAGGGATCGGGCGCATGCTTCGTGGGACGCCGGCGTACGTTATCGGGCGCGATGGGCACGCTTGTCGGATCGGGCAGGCTTTCCTGGATTCTCGTCCTGGCGCGTTCCTTCCACGCCTCCAGTTGCTCACCGCGCACGAGCAGCCGCACGAGTCGCTTGCGGCGCGCGTGTGTGCGAGGCTTTTCTAGCTGCGCCTCGCGCTCGATCAGCCCGCTCGCCAGGGCCTCTTTCAAGACTACAGCGGCGCGCTTTGGTCCCAGCATCTCCTTCAGGCGCGCGATGTCCAGTTCGCCATCGGCCAGCAGCAGGCCGATCAGGGCGCGCGTCGTGGTTATAGGCTGCTGCTCCTGTGGTGTGCCTGTCTCCAGCCGCTCTTCAACCGGCCGGACATCATCGGTGATGAGGCGCAGCACGACCTTCGAACGCTGCACCAGTCCTGGCGGCAGCATGCTCTGCGCGACCCACCAGAGCGGCGTCACATAATAGGCCGACATCCACTCGGCCAGGGCGCGCTGGTGGGGCAGGAGCGCCGGCTCGAGGTCGAGGATCTCGGAAATGGGGCGCAGGGCTATCCTGTCAGCGTCCCTGGCGCGCGCATCGCCCTCAGTGTCGCGGTCGTCCGTCAGTTGCCAGATGATGCCCTCGACCAGCCGCTCGCCGTATGGAATTGCCACCAGTTGCCCTGGGCGCACTTCCCGCTCGATTGAGTCCGGCACGATATAAGTCAGCAGCGGCTGTTCGCTGTTCCAGCTCGCGGCGGAGGTCAGCACTTCGGCAAACACTTAGCGTCTCCCAAATTCGCGTTCCAGGGCGGACAGGCCGAAATGCACCATCGTGGGGCGGCCATGACAGCAGCTATAAGGCGCGCTGGTCTGCGCAAGCTGTTCGATCAGTTCGCGCATTTCGCTTACCGTCAGGAAATAGTTGGCTTTGATGGCCGCTTTGCAGGCCACGTTCGCCAGTGCGTGCTCCTCCCACGTCTGGCTATGCCCGCCGTTCGCGCGCTGCTCGCCGCCATCGAAGCCCGGCGCGGTCATTTCCACCAGCAGTTCGCGCAGGGAACGCGCGTTGATCTGCTTCAGCAGCGCCTGCGGCACGGCGCGCACCTCAAGCGCACCATTCTCCAGCATTTCCAGCGCGAAACCAATCTCACGCAACTGCTCAAGATGCTCCTCGATCGCGCCCAGTTCGAGCGGCGCAAGCTCCAACTGTATAGGCGCCAGCAGCATCTGCGAGAGCGACGCGCGCGCCTGCAGCGCCGCCACCATGCGTTCCAGCAGAATGCGCTCGTGCGCGGCGTGCTGGTCGATCAGGTACATGCCGTCCGGCCCCTCGGTCACGATATAGCTCTGCGAAAGCTGCCCGATCACACGCAGTTGCGGCAATCGGCTCACCTTGACCTGTGCCCGGTCGTGGCCTGTCGTATCGAAGGTATCCGAGGTATCAGAAGTATCCAAGGTATCTGGTACGAGGTATCGCCTGTAACGGAGATATTCGGCAGGCTGCCTCTCTGCGCCGGGTTTGCCACGGCCGCATCGAGTGTATCGCTTGTGCCGGATGCAGCGGAAGCGCCGGATGAGTCCTTCGGTGAAACATCCTGGCCGCGTATATGGCTTTGCCACAGGCGTGAAAGGAGCGGTGGTTTCGTACCGCTTTCTTCCTCAGTAACCGTGAGCCACGGATTATCCGCAGGATAATCCGTAGGGACGCGATTTATCGCGTCCTCCTCCCCATCGGGCATCGGAAAATCCTCGTCATCAAAATCCATATCGGCCTGGCCCGTCGCCGCATTGCCGTTCGCAGCCGGCGCATCATCTGCCGGTTCGGGCGTATTGGTGGGCGCCGCGGATGGCGAAGAGGACGCGATGAATCGCGTCCCTACGTTGCCCCATTGGGGCATGTCGGCGCCTTCGAGGATGGCGCCGCGAATGGCGCGCTGGATGGCGGCGTAGATGCGGCGCTCTCTCAGGAAGCGGATCTCCGTTTTGGCGGGATGGACGTTGACATCGATCTGGCTCGGGTCGAGGGCGATGTTGACGACGGCGATGGGGTGCCTGCCCGCCAGCAGCAGCGAGTGATAGGCTTCCTCGACGGCGGCGCTGAGCATGCGGCTCATCACCCAGCGGCGGTTGACGAAGAACGACATGTGCTGGCGCGTGCTTTTGTAGCAGGTGGGCCGGCTGGTGTAGCCCGTGACGACCGGCCGCAGCGGATCTTCATCGTGCCCATCGAGGCTGCTGATCTGGATCATCTGCTCGGCCACCTCCAGCCCGTAGATTTCGATCATGACGCTGCTGAGCTTGCCGTCACCGGGCGTGGCGAAAATTTGCCGCCCCTCGCTGTAGACGCTGAAGCGGATCTCGGGATAGGCCAGCGCGTACTGCTCCAGCAGGTGGTGGCAATGGCTGACCTCGGTGTAGCGGCTCTTGAGGAATTTCAGGCGAGCGGGCACGGCGCTGAAGAGGTTGCGCACGGTCAGCGTGGTGCCGACCGGCGAGGCCGCCGCCGTGACGTCACCGATCTGCCCGTTGCTGGCAGAGACCTGCGCCCCCTGTGCCGCTTCGCGATGCCTGCTGACCAGCGTGACATCCGCGACGGCAGCGATGCTGGCGAGGGCCTCGCCGCGAAAGCCGAGCGAGCGGATGTGCTCCAGATCATCGATGCTGGTGACTTTGCTGGTGGCGTGCCGTGACAGCGCCAGTGGCAATTCCCCTGCCCCGATGCCGATGCCGTTGTCAGTAATATGGATGAGCGATAGCCCGCCGCCCACCAGTTCGACGCGAATCTGCGTCGCCCCGGCATCGATGCTATTCTCGATCAGTTCCTTGACAACTGAGGCAGGCCGCTCGACGACTTCGCCCGCGGCAATCTTGGCGGCGACGTCGGGCGCGAGTTGATGTATGGGCATAGTAATACACTCCGAACCAGGCGATACTTCCTATACGTAAGAACGAGTGTTCAGAGCTGATTATAACATTTCCTTTGAAGCGTGAAACCGTTGTTGTCACCTGGACGTGATAATGCGTGTGCTGAGTTAAGCACACAGCACACAAGTTGACAATCATTTCGTATTGAAGTTTCTTTCCTACAGTCAGGAGGATTAAACTATGACCGAGCAGAATAAAGATTTAGGGACCCAGGGACAAGAGGATACGCTCAAGGGGAAGCTCAATAAAGCGGCCGGTAAGGTCCAGAGCAAGGCCGGTCAGGCGACCGGAAACGAAAAGCTCAAGGCTAAAGGCGACGCCAAGCAGGTGGGAGGCAAGGTACAGGAGACGGCGGGGAAGGTAGAACGGAAAGCCGATGCCGCCCTCGATCCCAATCAGCCCAATCCCTAACAGATAGGCTCTGCCCTATCATCGCTTCGCTCACCATGTCATCCTTTGCTCACTATGTCATCCTGAGCGAAGCGAAGGATCTCGTTGCCGAGCGCGACAGACCCTCCCTCTTCGCTTTGTTCAGGGCTTTGGCTCACTCGCTCAGAGCCTGCCCTGAACGAGGTGAGGGGGTGGCATCGTACGACTTGTCAAATGATCAAGGACTCTTCCTCACAATTGAACTTTGACTAAGGAGAAGAAAGGAGCGCATTGCTCATGATATTCGCAACTATAGTACTGGCGGACATTAGCGTTGAAAGCCTCGTATGGTGGCTGATTGTCGGTTTGATCGCAGGCTTCCTCGCGAGCGTGGTGATGCGTGGTGGTGGTTATGGGATGGTCGGTGATATTATCGTTGGTCTCATTGGCGCTTTCATCGGTGGGTGGCTCTTCAGCCTCGTTGGTGTCAGTTCCGGAGGGGGTCTGCTTGGAAGTATCATCGTCGCTTTTATTGGCGCCTGTATTCTGATTTTCCTGCTGCGAGCCGTCACAGGAGGCCGTAGAGTGAGACGCCGCAGATTATAGGGGCGAAATCGATGATCTCCACACAGCCCTGGCAATCACTTTACCGAAATGAGTATAGATATGGTAACGGAGAATAAACAGGCGCTATTGCAAGAAGGAACTCCACCGACGCCTCTGGCGCTTCGGTTTGAGGCCACGATGCCAAAGATTCAGCCGGTGCAGCCGCTGCCGACGCCAGTAGAGCCGCCACTGCCGGGGCCGGTGGAACCGCCGCTGCCTACCCCCGTAGAGCCGCCATTGCCGGCGCCTAAGCCAGCGCCACAAATAACGCCACAAGAGCCGCCGTTGCCAACGCCGGTGGAGCCGCCATTACCCGCGCCACAGACGCCGCCACTGCCCAGGCCCGTGGAACCGCCGCTGCCGGCACCGGTAGAGCCGCCGTTGCCTGAGCCCGTGGAACCGCCGCTGCCTACGCCCGAACCGAAGCCGTAAAGCCAGGGGGCCGGGTCATCTCGATTTGCTCGTAGACCTTGATCGCATCAGCAAGTTATAAGTGGTCGCTATTGCGCGAATTGCTCGGGGCCCTCTTCATCGCGCAGCCTTGCGTCTGCCGGATCGAGGCCGGCCACGCGCCGGGCGCGGCGTTGACGCAGGAGGTCCCAGCACTGGTCCAGGTAGACCTGGATCTGCCGCAGGGTAGCGCGCTGCTCCTCTGTCAGGCTACCTTTCTCGGTGAGAAGCACCAGTTGCTGTTCTTCGTCTACAAGATTTTTGACGTGGTACAGAATGTCGCTGTCATCATGAAACACGTTGCCGCTGCCGTCCATAAGCACCTCCGCTTTCGCTCGCCCTCTCAAGAGCTTTCGCATTCAGAGCATACAACTTGCCTTATTATCCCGCTCTCATCAATAGAAGCACATTAACAAAATAAGGCAGCCATTTTGAGCGCAGCCTTGTCCGCATTGATTTGTGACTCTGCATGTATCGGTCATGAACATCACAAGTTTATCACGTTTAACGCGGCGGGTGTCACAAGTGGGTTAAAATCGTTGCTAACGGATCACCTGAACTGTGACATTCAACAGTATGTCCTCCCATGCTCGATCAGTCGTCAGCGCCGGCAGGTTGAGTTGCAGTGCCAGAGCCAGGCAGGTGCGGTCCCCCAGGGAAAGACCGGCGTGCCTGGTGAGAGGTCGCAGCATTCCGGCTCGATAGGCGTGCTTTATATCGAAATCAACGACATCGAGTTCCAAAGGCATAACCGGCGCCTACCGAGGGTTGTTCCCGTTCATAATATCCGAGGTATGTCGTTACCCTTCATCGTCTACCGTAAAAGGCAGTTCTATATTGAATGTTGTGCCCTGCCCTTCCGATGACTCTACCCAGATGCGACCTTGGTGGCGCTCGACGATTTGTTTGCTGATGGCCAGGCCAAGGCCCCAGCCTTTCTTTGTGGAGGATTGGGCAGATGGGGCGCGGTAGAACGGCTCGAAGATGTTTGCCTGGTGTTCAGGAGGGATAGGTTGCCCCTGATTGTGCACCTGGATCCTTGCCAGTTGATTGGATTGGCTGACGCGCACCTGTACCGGGCTGTCCTCGGCTGAATACTTGACGGCGTTCGTAACTAAATTTATGACCACCTGACTGAGCCGCTCGCAATCGGCCTGGATCACGATGGGCGACGCGGGAGCCTCTAGCACGACATCGCGCTTCGTAATGGAGCGCTGTTCCGTTATGACCTCGCGGCACATTTCCGTCAGGTCACAGGCTATAAGCCGTATCTGCATTCTACCTGCGCGCAGGATGCTCAGATCTAAGAGGTGATCAACCAGGCTGGTCAGGCGAACGGTCTGTTGGTCAATGCGCTCAAGGGAAGTGTTGAGTTGCGCGAGTTCGGGGGCATCGGCATGCATTTTGAGGCGGCGCAATCCCAACTGCGCCTGGCCGCGAATGGTGGTGATAGGGGTTTTGAGCTCGTGAGATGCCATCGAAAGAAATTGATCTTTGAGCTGGTTGGCTTTCTCAAGCTCCTGGTTGGCGTGAACCAGCTCCTGGTTGACGCGATTGAGTTCAGCGGCATTGCTTTCTAGCTCTTGCCGGGCCAATTGGATCTGCCGGCGACCTCGCTCGCGTTGAGCGGCGAGTACGACCATGATAATAGAGGCAAGCACGAATGGAATGAGCTGAAGTAGTTCTTCCCAGTTATGCAGAAGCGAGCCGGTTGTAGATGCGGGAAGAAAATAGAGATCAAAAGCCAGCGTTCCGATAAGAATAGATAATACAGCCGGTTCGGTTCCCCAGATCAGCGCGATAATCAATGTTATCAATACAAGAGGAGTATCTAGGAAAGCGTTGGTTATGCCTAAGAGTTGGAAGCCATATGGAACGGAGAGCCCCAGAGCCACGAGCGGGAAGGTCAAGATATAGCCAACTGGAGGTTCACGCCACCAGGGCAGCCTGGCCGGATTGCGTTTGCGCTTCTTAACCTGTTTGCCGGGTTGAACCTGGATCGGGTCGGTAGATCGAAACTGGGTCTGCTGATTTAATTCCTGTACATCCATAGGCACCTCAAATATCGTGGCCTTTCGTCTCATAATGGCTAGTTGAGCTTCCTCAACTATAGCAGAAGAGTTGTTGAACAGCAAGCTCAACTGGACTAAAGAAACCTATGCGGCCGTAGGAAGTTACATCTTCTTCGTCGCGGGATTAACCAGCAGTGAAAGCGTGGTGAGCAGGTAGATGATGCCGATAATCAGGATGGTCGTGCGCAGCCCGATCCAGGCGGCTACGAAGCCTCCGGCGAAGGTGCCGAGCGGAATACCGGCGAGCACGCCCGCGCTCACCGTGCCGAACACCCTTGCGCGCATGGCTGCCGGAAGCCTTTCCTGCATCACGGTATCGATGAGCGGATTGATCGGCCCGATGAACAGCCCGGCAATAACATGCCAGGCGATGAGCAGCGGCAGCAGCGGGAACAGGAAGACGAAGTAGCGTGTCGCGCCTCCAATGGTGTAGCAGAGGCCCAGGGTCAGGCGGCGCGGCAGTCGATGCCCTATAGCGGCGTAGATCAGCGTTCCCACGAATGCCGCCCCGCCGAGCGCGGCGACGATAAATCCGAGCGGAACCGCGCTGTGGAAAATCTGCCGGATATACGCCGGTTCGATGACGGAGAAGAAGGCGCTATCCAGCAGGTTCGTAATCATGGCTGTGACTACAATGGTCAGTATGAACGAATTGCGCCAGATGAAGCGCACTCCCTCCCACAATCTCGCCAGGTAGCTTTCCTCTTCTTCTTTTGCGGCCGGCCTCAAGAGCGTTGAGGGCACTGCTAAACCGATCAGTACGGCGGAGATGGCAAAAGAAATGGCGTCAAGCCAGAGCAGGTTGCTGGTGCCGATGACCGCGATCAGCACGCCTGCCAGCGGCGCCCCGATCAGTCCTGACACGCGGTTGATGCCATCCCAGAGCGCGTTGGCCCGTTCAAGGCGCATGCTTGCCAATCCCGCGAGGTCGGGAACCAGGGAAGCACGCGCTGTAAGTCCCGGAGACCTGAGCAATCCGCCGAGGAAGACCAGCGCCAGGAGTTGCCAGAACGCCAGCCCGACGGTGAGATACAGCAGGGGAATAAGCATGACGGTTACACCGTTCAGGATATCGCCGGTAACACTGGTGAGTTTGTAGCCGAGGCGATCGATGATGGTGGTGCCGAAGAAGGCGGAGAAGACAGCGGGCAGGGTCGAGAAGAAGGCCGTGATGCCGGTTTGCGTGACGCTGCCCGTCGTCTGGAGCACGAACCAGGGAATGGCGAGCAAGGTGAGCATATCACCGACGTAGGAGATGGCGCTTCCCGTGAAGAACGCGTAAATCGGCAGCCTTTTTTGAGAGGTTGACCCCTGTGTTTCTCGCGGCTCAGCAGCTTCTTCTATATTCTTCACGAGATGTCTCCGTTCCCTCGATGATTTGCTGTTCCATAGGCCTTTTCTCTGTATCGATAACGCTCACTACCATTATGTCGCACCTGGCGCACAATATTTCACGCTTTTTGGATGTTTTCTTGTACCCTGTACACGGTTTGCTATAGTTAATAGAGACAACTTTGTGTATAGAGGGGGCATCATCATTCATGCAGCAGCTTGAGGCGCAGGCCTCCTCCATCGTGTCCATCGCAGAGGCCTGCCTGGGAGGATTGCGCGGGCGTTCGGGGCTGTTGATCGGGCCGCAGGAGCGGAGGCAGCCTTACCTGGCGCAGTTGCAACGGGCAGGTATTCTGCATGTACACGAGGAAGATAGCGCGCAAAACCTCGCCGCGTTGTTGCCCCGCGTGCAACTCGTGATGCACCTGCCCGGCCCTGTGCTTTCACCGCAGCCCACTCAACCCTCGCGGGCGTGCGCGTCGTACCTGCCGGCCGCCGCGATCGCGCTGGGATGCGCCGGTCGGCGCGCGCCTCTCGTCATTTTTGACCTCGCTGAGACGACTTCTATCGAAGAGCTGGCGGGGCTGTTACCTGCCGTCTGCCTCTACACGCCGGATGACCTGCGAACCATCCTCCCGCCGCCCATACAGGTAGAAATCTCGATGAAAAAGTGATAGAATAGAGTGGATTTGTTCTAACACACGCTTGAGGCTTTGATGGACGTTATTAAGATATCCCCACGTGGCTATTGTTACGGGGTGGTTGATGCATTACAAATTGTGCGGCAGGCGGCGAAGGACCCTTCGCTTCCGCACCCAATCTATATTATCGGCCAGATTGTGCATAACCGTCACGCAATCGAAGAATTGACGGCGCTTGGCGTTGTGACACTGGATGGCGCTGACCGCGCGAGCATCCTGGAGCAGGTTTCAAGCGGCACGGTCATCTTCACCGCGCACGGCGTCTCACCCCTGGTGAAGCAGTGCGCGCGCGAACGCGGCCTGCACTGCATCGATGCCACCTGCCCCGATGTCAGCATCACGCATGACCTCGTGCGCAAGCTGGTGGATCAGGGCTACTACGTCCTCTACATCGGCAAAAGGGGTCATCCCGAACCGGAAGGCGTGCTGGGCGAAATCCCCGGTCATATCAGCCTGGTCGAGGATGAGGCCGATGTCGATGCCCTCGCTCTGACGCCGCGGCAGGAGCAAAAGCTGGCCATCTCCACGCAGACCACGCTGTCGCAGTGGGATACGCGACGCGTCATCGACTACATCAAGCAGCGCTATCCGCAGGCCGAGGTGCATATCGACATCTGCCATGCGACGCAGACGCGCCAGGAGGCTGTCGTCGAGCAGGCCAGGGGCGCAGACCTCACCGTCGTGGTGGGCGACCCGCGCAGCAATAATACCAATCGGCTCGTGCAGGTCTCGGAGGAACTGGCCGGCGTTCCTGCCGTGCGTATCGAAGACCTCTCTCAATTGAAGAAGGAATGGTTGAAGGGCAAGCAGCGCGTGGCCGTCACTGCCGGCGCCTCTACCCCCAGCCAGTTGACGCGCGAAGTCATTCGCTTCCTCGAACAATACCAGCCAGGAGAATAGCAGCCCCGCCCCGGTGAGCGTGAATAGGTAAAAGGGACTTATGGTTCTATGAAGACATTACGACAAGTTTTTGGAAAATACAGCGAAGCAGAACTCGATCAGATAGCACGGTGGTGGGGTATTGGCAACAAGCCTAAAGAGGGTTGGCTGCAAAATCAGTCCGCCCTGGCGCAGGACATGGCGAACCCGGTGGCGGCGCGCTTCGCCTGGGAGCAGCTCTCGCTCGTCGAGCGCAAGGTGCTGCACCACGCGCTGACGCTTGCTACGACCAATGGCGTGATGCGCGATCTGCTCTTCAAGCTCTCACACCTGGGCGAGAAGGAATTTTCTTCGGCTTTAGCCGTGCTGCAACAGCACCTGCTGATGATCGAGGAGCAGGTACTGGTGAAAACCGGCAGAGCCGTATCAGGCGTAATGGCCTCGAAGAAGGCTCCCTCGGAATTATCCATCAAGCTGGTGGTGCCAAATGAGATCACGGCGGCGCTGACCCAGGTCGAGCGCGAAATCTACACCCCCAAACAGGACCGCTCGAACTGGCGGCTCGAGCAAATCCTGTCCAGCATCGATGTCAACAGAATCTACCAGATCGGCCAGCGCTACGGCTTTATGCTGAACGATTACTTCTCGCGCTCCGATCCGCGCGCCCGGCTTGCGGAACAGCTCGTGCAGCCTGATGTGCCATACTATGCCTGGGACCAGTTCGATGCGCCAACACGCAAGCTGTGCAAGTGGCTGGTGGACGCCAACGGATCTGCCAGCATGAAGAACGCGCGTGAATACACGCGCTTTGATAATGCTACCCTGGCGAACTGCATCAACACCTTGGAGGACTACGCCATCGCCTTCGATACCTTCGTGGAACACGAGCGCAGGCTCTTTATCCCGCGTGAGTTGATCAAAAATCTGAAAAAAGTCATCGAGCAGGGGGATATGGGCGAAGACTCCGGCCCGGCCGGCATCGTGCCGCTCGAGGAGCCGCCCGTATCGATTCACCAGGGCGGCACGCCGGCGCTGTATGATCTGACTACCATCGTCGGTGCCTCGTTCCAGCAAAATATGGAGCCGACCCAGGGTGGCTATATTCCGAAGCGCCTGGTCAACAAACTGGTGCCGCTGCTGCAAATGAAGCCCCGCCTGCAGTCGTACGACCATACTAACCTGAGCGTCGATATGCTCTTCAATATTGCCTCGCAGCTCAAACTGCTCAAGCTCAGCCGCTCTTCCGGGGATGGGATGAAGCCGCGTTATATCGAAGGCTCACACCTGCGGCAGTGGTCGCAGAAAAGCGAGCAGGAGATGGTGCGCGATCTGCTGGACCACTGGACGGAGAGCAGGCAGTGGATCGATATCGCCGGGTTGAACTACGATACGAAGGATACCTACGACTCGTTCTACTATATGAATTTTCAAACTGGCCGCAAAGAACTGCTTTCCTACCTGCGCTCGTGTACGCCGGGCAATTGGTACACCATCTCCTCGCTGCTCAGGACTATCAAACAGGAAAATCCATACCTGCTGCGCAACAAAATGTATCAAACCGGCGTCGCGGGCTATCGCAACGCGAAAACGATCCTGACGAAATGGTTCTCGGTAGACGGGGAAATCCTGGTGGGCATGCTGTCTTCGTCGCTGTATGAGATGGGCGTCGTGGCGCTGGGCTACGACCAGCACCTGCAATCGCAGGACGGAAGTCACCCCAGTAACCCGGTCGCATTCATGGTGACGGAACTCGGCGCCGCCGCGCTCGCCACAAAAAGCGAGGCGAAACGCGTGGCGGCTGAATCAACGGCTGCTTATACGCCATCCGCTAATGGACACGAGCCGAAGCGCCCTCTGATCGTGCAGCCCAACTTCGAGCTGATGCTGCTCCAGCCGGATATGCCCATGCTCTACCGCCTGCTGCCCTTTGCCCAGATCATGCAGGTAGGCATGGTCAGCCGCCTGACCCTGACGAAGACAAGCCTGCTGCGGGGCCTGGAACAGGGGCGCAATATAGAGCAAATAATGAAGACGCTGGCGGAGAGCAGCCAGAAGGAACTGCCCCAGAACGTTGTCTACACGCTGCATGATTGGGCGCGCACTTATAAGGAAGTCAACATTTCGCAGGTCTTCCTGGTGGAGACGCCCAGCGAAAGCATGGGGGACGATCTGGCGACGAGGGAGAATCTGCAGAATTATGGCCTGCGCCGCCTAGGGCCGAGCGCCTTTGTCACGAGCAACGATACCAATATCCAGGAGCTGAGGCGCGCTCTGGAGAAGGAAGGCATCGTTGCACGTGTGCATGGCGATATCACAACGCAAAGTACGCGTCAAACAAGCACCTCTACCTACTATAGCGGCAGTTGGCGCTGAACAGTGATGACCCGCGCCGAAAATCATTTATGGCAGGTAGTGATGATCTGCAGCGCCTGGTCGCGCGCATCGAGCTTGATAAGCGCCAGCACTTGCTGAAAAATAACGTGATGCATCAGGTTACAGCGATAGGTCAACTGCTCGTTCTGCTCTTTCAGGTCGTTCTCCAGGTATTCTTCCTGGGAGATGCTGCTCAGGCGCTGTTCCAGTTTACGCAATTTCAAGACAAAAAAGGCCAGCCGCAGGAGTTCAAAGCGCCGGATTTGATCGTCGTTTTCTAACGCGCTCGTCATAGGGAACGACGATAAATAGGGCCGCATCTTCGCGTCGGAACTCCTTTGTGCCGTTTGTGCCAGTTCTCTACCCGGACCGCTGGTCATTTGATACTCCTCTGGTTCATACAATGGGGCATCCATGCGCGTTCACTATTCCCTGGCGTAATTCTACCTGCTGGCTAGTGGAATGAAGTGGAGATCGGGTAGGATTATGGTTGAGAATCAAGCAAGCATCGTTGCTGTTTTGTAACGCACCCGTTATTGTGGCCCCATCAGGGTATGGCGTATCAGCGTCAGGTGCGTCAGGGGGCCGAGACCGCCGGGAACGGGCGTGAGAAACGATGCGACTTCGCGGACACGCTCGAAATCGACATCCCCAACCACGCTTCCGTTGATGGGGTTGATACCGGCGTCCAGCACGACCGCGCCGGGCTTGACCATCTCGGCAGTGATGCTGGCGGGCCGCCCGGTGCTGACCACCAGGATATCCGCGCTGCGCGTCAATTCTGCCAGGTTGCGCGTGTGCGAGTGACAGATCGTCACCGTGGCATCATCGCGAATCAGAACCAGAGCGGCGGGCTTACCGCCGATGTTGCTGCGGCCAACCACGACCGCGTTGCGCCCGGCAACCGGGAGGCCAGCGTCGCGCAGTACCAGGCGGATCACATCCGCCGTCGAGGGGATGAAGCTGGGAAAGCCCAGCAGCAGATTACCTGCGTTGCGCGGCCCCAGTCCATCGACATCCTTCTCCGGGCGCAGCACTTCCGTCACCACCTGCTGGCGAATATGCGCGGGCAGCGGCAGGAGCAGCAGCACGCCATCGGTGAGCGGGTCATCGCTCAAGCGCGAGACCTCCTCGCGCAGCTCTTGCTCCTCGATCTCGAAGGGATACGCCAGCGTCGAGCAGCCCAGGCCGATCTTCTGGCAGGCCTTCACCAGTTGCCTGCTGTATACCTCGGCTGCCCCATCGCGTCCCGCGATAATCTGCGTCAATCGCGCCGAACGGTGCTGCTGCTTGCGGAACAGCGCAGCCTCTTCCTGTAATTCAGCCGTCATGCGCGCAACAAGCGGCTTGCTATCAAAGATAATGGCAGACATAGCACAATCATACCACATCCCCCCATTTGGGGGATACATTTGCCAGGTGTATAAAGAATGCGTTAAAATTGCGACGTTAGCCAGCAGAATGACATGTATTGAAATATACCACCGGGTGCGACCCGGTAGAAGAGTTGCAACTAGCCATTCGGTACCATTCAGGAGTGAACAGAGAGGAATTTCATGGCGGGTGATTGTTCATTTGATATAGTATCGCAGTTCGATGAGCAAGAACTGGTCAACGCGCTCGATCAGACGCGGCGCGAGGTGCATACGCGCTTTGATCTGAAGGATACGAAGACGGAGATCGTGCATGCGAAGGACAGCATCACTATCGTAACCGATAGCAGTATGACGCTCAAGAGCGTGCGCGATATCCTCGAGACGAAGGCGGTGCGCCGCCAGTTGCCGTTAAAAATCTTTAAGCCGGGCAACGAGGAGAACGCGGCGGGCGGCAAGGTGCGCCAGGTAATCGCCTTGCAACAGGGCATCTCACAGGAGCTGGCGAAGGACATCAACAAGCAGATCCGCGATGCCTTCCCGAAGGTGCGACCGCAGATTCAGGGCGACGCCATTCGCGTCATAGCCAAGAACCGCGACGATCTGCAGGCCGTGATCGCCTTCCTGAAGGCCAGAGATTTTCCGGTAGCGCTGCAATTCATCAACTATCGCGGGTGATGCTGGCCCACGAATTCAGGGTACTTTAGTACCAGGATATCGTGATCGATGCTCAGGATAATCGTATGTATAGTACGCTGATGATAATTGGACGCGTGAGCGCCTTTGACCTTTGGCCTGTCGAGGAAGAGAATCTTTCATGCCTGGGAACAGACAAGTTTTCAGCGCGGCAATGAATGCTGCGGACCGCTTGCGTTGGGATAGTCAGTGGGCAGAGGCGGCGAAGGAGTACCAGCGAGCGCTTACGGAGTTCCCAGACGATACGGGAGCACGGAGCGGCCTGGGGTTTTGCTACATGCAGACCAAGCAGTGGAAGCAGGCGCTTGACGAGTATGAGCAGGTGCTCAAGCACGACCCGAGCGATATCATCCCGTTGAGTAAGACGGCCGAGCTCTACGTTATCCTTGACAGGCGGGACGATGCGTACAGGGCCTACCTGCACCTTGCCGACCTGTATTCCCAGGCGGGCAAGGGTTCGCGTGCGGAGGCGATGTGGCAGAAGGCCGCACAGTTGTCCGCGACCTCGCCTGAGCCGCACGAACGCCTGGCGACCTACTATACGGATAAAAAAGAAAATTCTCTTGTGGTCCAGGAGCGACTGGCTGCCGCTCAGGGCTATCTTTTACACAATGATAGAGTATCGGCGCGCTTGCAGTGTGAAGAAGTGCTGCGCGTCGATGCAGCCAACGCGCAGGCGAAACAACTGCTGTCACAACTGAACGGACAGGTGCCGGGCAATACCGCGGCGATGCAGGCTTCAGCTTCGACAGCGGATGGCGGCGCGGCGGATATGGTCTCTTTAAGCAATATAAGCGGAGGTACTACTGGCATGATGGGTAATATGAGTAGCACGGGCAAATCTCATGGGGGAGGCAATCCAGGCCCGGCTCTTGCGGCAGCAGGTACATCTGGAGGCGGGACACAGCCAACCCCTCGTAAACGTATTACGGCCAGCCAGGTCGCGGGCGTTCTGCGCCAGGCACAAACCTTTCAGAGCCAGGGGCGTTTCACCGATGCTATCGACCTCTGCGAGCAGATCATCGAAAGCGGCTTCGATCGACCGGATGCCCGCTACTTCCTGGGCTGGCTTTATCAAGAACAACGGCGCTGGGATGACGCGATTCGCCAGTTCCAGGCGCTGCTCAACGATCCCGATTACGCGCTCTCGTGCTTCTATGCGCTTGGTCAGTGCTACCGGGCCAAGGGCGATCTGCGCACCGCGACCGTCAATTTCGACGAGGCGGTGGATCGCGTCAACCTGGATGCCCTGACGGCTGAAGAATCCGATCAACTGGTGCAGTTGTGCCAGGAGGCAGCCGAGGCGCATCGCATGTTGGGCGAGCAGGAACAGGCCCTCACCATCTATAACGCGCTGCTCGGTTTCCTGCGCAACCGCGGCTGGAACGACAAGGTGGCGCAGGTTGAGTTTATGCTCAAGCAGGCCCAGAACACACCTGCGCCGCGACCGGCCTCGACCCCCTTGCCGCAGGGCAATACGACACGCGTGCTGCCGCCGGAGCAGGTGACGATGGGGCAAATGGGACAGCCAGCGCAGCAGCCAGGCGCCATGCAGAGCCCCGCGGGCATACCGAATGGGCAGGACGACGCAACAGCCGTCTTCCCCAGAGGAACCGCGTCATCGGTGCCACCAGCGCCATCGGCGCCACTGCCGCCCCCCTCGTCCAGCTCTCTCGGTGAGTTGCCGAGCTGGCTGACGGGCATTCTAAACGAGGCGGACAAGACACAGATCGGGAACAAGCAGGCGGGACCGCCTGCTCCTCCTGTCCCAACCGAGCCACCGGCTCAGTCTCCGCTTGCGAACCAGCCGACCATGGCACAGCCGCTCGCTGCGACGCAGAACGCGAATGGAGGCGACGCCTCCGCCACCTGGTTGATTGATAGCGCGCCCGCGTCGTCAGGCCGGCCGGCGCTGGCTGCCAGCACGACGCAGGCATTGCCGCTCGAGCAAAAGTCTGAGCCGGCGCTACCTGCCCCTCAAGCGCAGGTAGCTCCACAAGCGCAGCCGGATCCTGCCGTGGTTCCACCTGCCGTCCAGCCTGTCCAGCCTGTGCCTCCCGCGCCGGTTCCGGTCGCCCAGGTTGCAGCGGAGCAGCAGGCCTCGATACCCGCTCAAGTGCCTGCTCCTGTCCCTGCCCCTGCGCCGCAGCCGTTGCCGGTTATATCGCCGATCATGCAGCCGCCGCTGACGCCGAGCGCGGAAGAGATGCTCCAGGAAATGGCGGGCCTGTCGAGCAAGGATGGCGTTCTCAAAAATGTCGCGGACTCCCTGCTGGCCAGCACCTCGAACCTGCCGGAGCCGGTACGCGTGCAGGTATTGCAGTCGATGCAGGATATCCAGCGCGATATCGACCACGGCCTGTTGACCCCTGCGACGGAAGAGTGCCTGAAGATTATCAACATCGCCCCACAGTACCTGGATATCCACCAGGTGCTGTGCGAAATCTACGTGCGGCAGGGCAGGGTGGAACAGGCGGTCACCAAGTATGGCATCCTCATCGATACCTACGTCGTGAATGGGCGCATCGATGACGCCATCGCCACCTATCGCCGCATCTTGCAACTGGAGCCGAATAACCTGACGTACCGCGTGCGCCTCATCAACCTGCTGGCGACCCATGGCAAAAAAGAGGATTTGCTGCGCGAGCGCACCCTGGCGGCTGAGTCGTACCTGCGCCTCGGCTATATGGACCAGGCCCTGACCGAACTCGAGCAGGCCTTACAGGAATCGCCCACCAGCGTTCCTACGCGCCTGAACTACGCTCTGGCCCTGCAAAAGCTGGGACGAGCGCCTCAGGCCGTTGCTGAGTACCAGCGCGTCCTGCAGGTAGACCCGCGCAACATCACCGCGCTGATACGCTGGCACATTGCCATGATTACCGGCGCGAGCGCGAATCGCGCCAACGCGCTCGAGATCCTCAGCCGCATTCGCTGGCAATTGCGCGGCGAGGGCCAGAAGCACTACGATGCCGTGATTCGCGAATACAACACGGCGGCTGAGACCTATCCCAATAACTTCGACGTGCGTTTCGCGCAGGGGCAACTGCACCAGCAGTCCGGCGACTATAACCGCGCCATCGACGCCTACCAGTTCGCCACGCGCGATAGCTCGTACGAGGTCATGGCTCGCGCCAGCGCCGCCCAGTGCCTGCTGGCGCAGGGCAAGCCCGAAGCGGCGATACAACAGCTCGAGCAGGCCTTGCAGAGCGTGCGTAACAACGCGCGCGGCTCGATCGACCCGGCCGAGTGGGCGGCACGCCCGCGTGAGGATGGCGAAGAGCACCAGGCACCGGAAGTCGAGATATCGCTCCTGCTGGCCAAAGCCTATGGTCGTGTCGGCAAACAGGAGCAGATGCAGGAGATCCTGCGGCAGCTCAAACAGCATACTACTTATCGCGACGAGGTCACCTCTACGCTGGTGGAGATTTCCGCGCGCCAGGGTGATCTGAACGGCGCGCTGCAAGAGTACGCCGACCTGGCCAAACAGTATCGCAGCAAGCGCCAGGCGGATAACGCGCTGAGGGTGCTGCGCGAGATGGTGCGTATCGCCCCGCAGGACCCGCGTGCCCACGCCGAGCTGGCCGACCTCTTCATCTCGCGCGGACAGCTCGAGGACGGCATAGCTGAATTGCGCCTGCTGGCCGACCTTTACCTGCGAGAGAATGACATGGAGCGGGCCGGCGAGACTCTGCGCCAGGTCGCCAACATCTACGGCGAGCTTGGCAATACAGAGGATGCCTACCTGTATTATCGCCGTGCGGCCGAAATGCTCCCCGGCGACATGGATCTGCTGCGCGAGGTCGTCGGCTTCTGCCTGCCGGTAGGCCGCAACAAAGAGGCCGTGCATTACCAGGAGATCATCGCCCACCACTACTTCGAGACCCGGCAGGTCAAAGAGTCCGTGGCCGCCCTCCAGCAGCTCATCGCGCTCGACCGCGGCAACGTCGAGGCCTACGACATGCTCGGTCAGATCTACCAGTCCGTCGGCGAGTACGAGCAGGCCAACCGCGTCTACAAGAACCTCGCCAAGGTCGATCCGCATGGCACCATTGCCAGGGAGCGCCTGGCCGACCTGCAGGAACTGCGGGCGAAGACGGTCTAGACAACACGAAGAAGAGCGCTGAGAGCCGCCGGCGGCTCTCAGCGCTCTTCTTCGTGTTGTCTTCCATGGTCTGTGATACGCAGCGTTGGCAGTCCGTTGGCCATCGCAGCTACAATATGTTGATAGAAGAGAAAAACGACATGCATGCATAAGCGGACATTGCGAACCGCTTTCAAGTCTATCCGCCCATCTCGAGGTTAAAAACAGTATGAAAGCAGCCATCTCCAACCGGCCTGGAGAATACCACACAACCGGAAGCAGGCCGTGGTTTGTAAGAGAGTACCACGAAGCGTTGTTAAGAACATTACGCCAGGCAGCCGGGCGCGCAGACGAGCAGGCAGCCGGTCAATCTGTGCTTGCAAGCTTTACCTGCCCACTTGAGCGCCAAGACGCGCTTCGCGCCTTCAGCGGCGCCCGGCGTTCAGGGCTGGGGGAGTGCTTTTTCTGGGAACGGCCCGTAGAGCAACATGCGATCGTAGGAGTTGGCGTGGCGACGACCATCGAAAGCGGTGGAGCCGCGCACCTCACCGGCGCGGCAGCGGCCTGGCGTACTCTCATGCAGGGCCTTGTTGTCAGCACCGCCGCCTCGCATGCCTGCCCTGCCGGACCCGTGTTCTTCGGAGGCTTTGCGTTTGATCCGCTCGCCGCGCGCACCCGGCTCTGGGCAGACTTTCCAGATGGCCTGCTCATTTTGCCGCGCATGCTCTTGAGCTACAGCGCCGATGCCGTCACACTCACGCTAAACAGGGTCGTGCAGGCGTCTGAGGATGTCGAGCGCGGCGCGCGGGAGATCGAGGCCGATGTCGAGCGGCTTCAATCTGCTGTAGAGCGCACGCAACCCACAGCGGTACAGGATGCAGAACGTGAGATCACCTTTCATGAAATGCTGCAAGCCAGCGAGTGGATGGCAATGGTAGACGGCATGGTAGGACTGATCCGGCAAGGCGCTTTCGAGAAAGTAGTGCTGGCGCGCGAGATCAGCGCGAGGCTACCTGGCGATAAGGAAGCGTTTGATATCGATACCATTCTCCAGCGTTTGCGTGAAAGCTATCCAGGCGCCTTCGTTTTTGCCATACAGCGAGGGGAGCGCTTCTTTGCCGGGGCGACCCCTGAGCGGCTTGTCCAGGCCCAGGACGGACGCATACAAACGATGGCGCTGGCGGGGTCGGCGCGGCGAGGCGAAACCCCGCAGGAAGATGCGGCTATCGGCATGGAACTGCTGCGGAGCAAGAAGAACAATGGAGAGCATGCCATTGTCGTAGCGATGATGCGAGAGGCGCTGGAACGTCATTGTACGCATGTGCAGGTTTCCAGTGTGCCGGAACTGCTCAAGCTGAAGAATGTGCAGCACCTGAAGACCTCCATCGCCGGCGAGCTTCTCCCAGGGCAATCTATACTTGATATTGTAGCCGAGCTTCATCCTACCCCCGCCGTCGGCGGCTTTCCCCGCCAGGCCGCGCTTGAAGCGATACGACACACCGAGAAGCTCGATCGGGGCTGGTATGCTGCCCCGCTGGGCTGGATCGGCGCGAGCGGCCACGGCGAGTTCGCGGTAGCGCTGCGCTCCGCGTTGATCGATGGCAGTGAGGCAAGGCTATTTGCCGGGTGCGGCATCGTTGCTGATTCCGATCCCCAGGTTGAGTTTGCCGAATCCTGGCTGAAATTTCAGGTGATGTTGCGGGCGTTGGGCAACCGGAAGTGAGGGTGAAGTATGCTGGAAGCGCCTCAAGTGTCACCTGATCCGGTCAACCCTACCTACGCCTACGTCGGCGCTTTTGTAGACGAGTTGCAACGCTCCGGTGTGCGAAACGTGGTAATCTGTCCGGGGTCTCGTTCAACCCCTCTGGCGATGGAGTTTGCCGCGCAAGCGGCCGTTCGCGTCTGGATGCATGTGGACGAACGTTCTGCTGCCTATTTCGGCTTGGGGATGGCGAAGCAGTTGCGCCAGCCGGTGGCGCTGCTCTGCACATCGGGGACGGCGGCAGCAAATTTCCTGCCCGCGCTCGTCGAAGCGACGTTAACACGTGTCCCTTTGCTGGTTCTGACGGCGGACCGCCCGCACGAACTCCGCGATAATGGCGCGCCGCAGAGCATCGATCAGAATCGACTCTTTGGAACGTACGCGAAGTGGTTCGTCGAGGTGGCGTTGTCCGAAGCGACAGATGCGGCCCTGCGCTATATCCGTACGCTTGCGGCCAGGGCGAGCGCTTTAACGCTGGCCAGCCCCGCCGGCCCGGTTCACCTCAATTTCCCTTTCCGCGAGCCGCTCGCGCCTGAACCAATCGCCGCCCAATCGTGGCCTCAAGCCTCGCAACGCGACCTTCTCGCCTGGCAGGGCAGACCGCATAACAGGCCGTATGTCGAAGTTCGCGATACCCCGGCCGGCGCGCCATCGGAAACAACGATCGCGCGCCTTGCGCATATGGTACGCGGCGCGCGACGCGGGCTTATCGTTGCCGGCCCGCTTGATGCGCCTTCGCTGGCGGAGCCGCTGCTGCGGTTGGCGCAGCGACTTGGTTATCCTGTGCTGGCTGATCCACTCTCGCAACTGCGCTGTGGAGATCACGATCAGCGCATGATACTTTCCAGTTACGATGCGTTCCTGCGGCATGCCGCTTTTGTCGAGCACGCGCAGCCAGAGCTTGTGCTGCGCTTCGGCGGCATGCCAACTTCCAAGCCTCTGCTGCTCTACCTGCAACGCTACGCACATTGTCCGCTGGTCGTGGTCGATGGACAGGATGGCTGGGAGGAACCGACGCAGCTCGCCAGCGACCTGATTCATGCCGATCCGTCCGCTCTCTGCCAGAATCTCCTGGCCGCCCTTGATGCTGGGGCCGGTTCACCGTACCCACCGCCGATTGATCGGCCCTCATCATCGCCCGCCTCGATCCTCGACGTAGGGGCCGGTTTACCGCGCCCACCGCCGATTGATCGGCCCGCCTCCCCTCCTCGCCCGGTCGAGTACGAGTGGGCAACTGCGTGGCAGGACGCTGACAGGATGACGCGGGATGCGATCAACGCCGCAATGCAGGATTTCGACGAACTCTTCGAGGGGCGAGTGTTTACCGAACTGGCTCACCTCCTCCCTGGCGGGGCAATGCTCTACGTGGGCAACAGCATGCCGGTGCGCGACCTGGATACCTTTTTCTCCTGCACAAGAGAGCGTGTACGCATCATGGGGAATCGTGGTGCAAACGGCATAGACGGGGTTGTTTCAAGCGCCCTGGGCGCCAGCGCGGGGGCCGGGCGGGAGAATCCTGTCGTCCTGGTACTCGGCGATCTCTCGTTCTTTCACGACCTCAACGGCTTGCTTGCCGCCCGTTTACATGGGCTTCGCCTGACCATCGTGTTGATCAACAACGACGGAGGAGGTATCTTCTCCTTTCTTCCACAGGCCGCCTACCAGGAACATTTTGAACAGCTTTTTGGGACGCCAATAGGACTCGATTTCAGCCATGCCGTGCAGATGTATGGTGGCCGGTATGAAAAGGCGGAAGGCTGGGAGCAGTTTCGCAAGCTGGTGAGCGAAGGACTCAGCGGCGACGGTTTGCAGGTTATCGAGGTATCGACCGATCGGGTGAGCAATGTCAAAATGCATCGCTACCTCTGGAAGGTAGTCGGTGAAGCGCTCGATAACGAGACAGACCCTTCGCTGCGCTCAAGGTGACATAGAATGCTTGATGCACAGGGTGTATAAAATGCTTGTTCAGGTAAATGGTATGCGGCTTGGCGTTGAACAGCGTGGAGCGGCGAGCAAGGATGGCCTGACGCTGGTGATGCTGCACGGCTTTACCGGGAGCGCAGCGGGCTGGGGGAGCCTTCTGGATATGCTTGCCGTGTATGGATTGCGGGTTATCGCCTTTGATTTGCCGGGCCACGGTCAATCCGATGCTCCGCGTGACCCTCGGCGCTATGCGGTCGAGCGCTGCGAGCGAGATATCGTAGCAGCGCTCCAGAAGCTTGGAGTGAAGCGGGGCGCATCACTGCTGCTCGGCTATTCGATGGGGGGGCGCATCGCGCTTTACGCGGCATTTTCCGGATTCTTTCGCGCGCTGATCCTGGAGAGCGCTTCGCCCGGATTGGAAGACCCCGTCGAGCGCGAGCAGCGGCGCGCCGCTGACGAGGCGCTGGCGGCAAGTATAGAGCGCGACGGCGTACCGGCGTTTGTGGATCGCTGGGAGCAACTGCCGCTGTTTGCCAGCCAGGGCAGTCTGCCGCCCGAGACGCGGGAGGCGTTGCGCCGGCAGCGCTTGAATAACCGCGCCGGCGGGTTGGCGCAGAGCCTGCGGGGTGTTGGCGCAGGCGTACAGCCGCCCTTGCAGGATCGACTTCCGGCATTGCGAATGCCTGTGCTGCTGATTGCCGGTGGGCTAGACACAAAATTCGCCGCTATCGCGCGGTCTATGTCCCAGGCATTGCCGCAATCACAACTGTGTATCGTTGCTAACGCCGGCCACGCGGTTCACCTGGAACGGCCAGTGGAGTTCGCGTCGCTGGTGGGAGAATTTTGTCTCGCGTCCCTACGACGGGGGCCATGTTATTTCGTCAAATGGTAAGGAAGGGTGCGAACATCACGCCCTGCTAGAAAAGGAGAAGTCCATGCCAGTAGAATGGCAGAACGTCCGCGATTACAGCGACATTATCTTCGAAAAAGCCGAAGGGATGGGGAAGATTACAATCAATCGAGCCGAAGTGCGTAACGCCTTCCGGCCAGAAACTCTGTCAGAGCTGATAGATGCCTTCAACCTTGCTCGCGAGGACCCGCAGATTGGCGTGGTTATCCTGACGGGCGCGGGTGACAAGGCCTTCTGCTCGGGAGGGGATCAGCGCGTGCGGGGTCACGGCGGTTATGTCGGCAGTGACGGTGTGCCACGTTTGAACGCGCTCGAGCTGCAGAAAGTCATAAAATACCTTCCCAAACCGGTCATTGCGATGGTCGCGGGCTACGCCATAGGCGGTGGTCACGTACTGCACCTGCTCTGCGACCTGACGATTGCCGCCGACAACGCCAGGTTTGGGCAGACGGGTCCCAGGGTCGGCAGCTTTGACGCCGGTTGGGGCGCCACCTACATGGCGCGCGTCGTTGGTCACAAAAAAGCTCGGGAGATCTGGTATCTCTGCCGGCAGTACACGGCCCAGGAGGCCCTCGATATGGGGCTGGTCAACACGGTGGTTCCCCTGGAGCGCCTGGAAGAAGAAACCATCCAATGGGCGAGGGAGATCCTTGAGAAAAGCCCGGTTGCGCTGCGTTTCCTGAAATCGGCTTTCAACGCTGATACGGACGGGCTCGCGGGCATTCAGGAGCTCGCCGGCAATGCGACAATGCTCTATTATATGACCGAAGAGGGCCAGGAGGGGAGAAATGCCTTCCTGGAGAAGCGCAAGCCTGATTTTTCCAGGTTTCCACGCTTACCTTAGGCAATTGGGCGGCCGTCATCTTATGAAAATCACCGAGGTTCAGTGGCATCGCTATCGCTTACCGTTCCTCAACCCCTTCGCGACTGCTCATGGCGTCATCACGGCGCGTGAAGGCATCATCGTAGAGGTAAAAACAGAACGCGGGATGCGCGGTATCGGGGAGATAGCGCCGCTTCCCGCGCAGGGTGATGTAGACCTTGCCGTAGCCCGCTCGCTCCTCCTGGCCCTGCAGGCGCGTCTTCGCGGCAAGGAGCTTGATGAAGCGCTGGAAATGCTAAACGCTGGGGACGATCAATCGGCGGTAGGCGCGATAAATCGGCCCCTACGGGATGCGGTGTGCTGTGGGCTGGAAATCGCGCTGCTTGATGCGATTGGCAAGGCTGCCGGACAGACCGTCTGTGCGCTGCTTGCTCCAGGCGGGAGCGTGCCGCGAGCAGGCATAGCGGTCAATGCCGTGATCGGTGCGAGCACAACCGAGGCAGCGGTTGCAGCCGCTCGGGAAGCCAGCAGAAGCGGTTTTCGCTGCGTGAAACTGAAGGTCGGTCAGGCGGCCAGTGTCAGGGAAGAGGTCGAGCGTGTCGCGGCCGTGCGCGAGTCAATTGGACCGCATATGCATCTCCGCCTGGATGCGAATGAGGCCTGGAACTTCGAGGAGGCCATCGCTTTCCTCTCTCACTGTATCCCATACGATATACAGTATGTTGAACAGCCCTTGAAAGCGCACGACCTGGCAGGTATGCGCGCTCTGCGGCGAGCATTGCCCATCCCGGTCGCGGTTGACGAGGCACTGCACGGCCTGGAGAGCGCCCGGCTGGTGCTCGATCAGCAGGCGGCCGACATTCTCGTCATCAAGCCCCAGCTTGCCGGGGGACTACGAGCGGGACAACAGATGATCCAGGAGGCGGCGCAGCGGGGTGCACGCAGCGTCATTACCAGCACGCTCGAAGCGGGTATTGGCGTGGCGGCTGCACTGCACCTTGCCGCAGCATCACCCGTCGTCACGCTGGAGTGCGGCCTCGCCACACTTCCCTTGTTGATGGACGACCTGTTGGTGAATGATCTGTCTGTCAGGGCAGGCATGCTAGCGGTTCCAGACGGTCCTGGCCTGGGAGTGGAGCTGGATTGGGAAGCATTACAACTCTTCGTCGATCTGAACGGCTGGAGTCGATGATGAACATGACCGATCAAAGTCGGCCCTGTCATCCTGAGCGCAGCGAAGGATCCTCGGTGGCCCGCGCGTCAGATCCAGAGAGCTTCGCTAAACTCTGGTTGTTTCATTTACTCGCCTCCTCTGCTCCTCGATCTTCTTCCGCTCCTTCTCGTCGCGTTTCCTCTTCACCTCCAACAGCCGCGCGTAAGCTCCATACACCAGCGGTGAATAGACCAGGTCGTGTGTCTCCAGGAAGCGCATTGGATAGCCGCCGAAGCCGCGTTTGAAGACGTACACGCCCCACAATTCCTGACCTTCCTCTAAGATATCGGGGATGCCGCGGAAGTTGTAGTACCAGCAGCCGTGGGACTTCGCCCATTGCATGCCGGTCCATTGCAGCAGGTGGTTGGGCATCAGGTTGCGATGTTCGTTGGAGGATGCCCCGTACATATACCAGCTCCAGCGGCCAAAGCGCAGCACGATGGTGCCGGCGATGGCCTGGCCCTCGTACTCGGCCAGCAGCAGTACTCCTCCCTCGATTCGCCCTTCTTCCCCGTCTTCAGCGCCCGCGTCACTCGCGGCGTAGAGGCGCATTACGTCTTCGTAGTGATGTTTGTCATGGATGAAGAACTGGTCGCGCTCGCTGGTCGTCTCGTAGATGCGGTAGAACGTATCGAGGTCGGCCTGCCCGCTCCCCTTTCGTATAGTCACGCCTTTGCGCGCGGCCAGGCGGATGTTGTAGCGCCACTTTTCCTTCATGCCTGCCAGAATATCCTGCTCGTCAGGCCGCAGGTCGAGAATCCATTCGTGGCGAACATGGGTAGCGTAGGGATTGGGGCGAAAATCGAGCCTGTGCAGGGCCGTGAGCCATGCCGGGTCGCCGTCCGCGACGCTCGGCTCGACTTTGAGCATGAAGGCGCCATACTTGCGCGCGGCGACCTTGACGAAATCGAGCAGCACCGGCAGCGCCGGCGATGACGGATCATCTAGCACTGGTCCGCGTGGGGCGTAGAAGTAGTTGCGGCGCAGGAGGGGCGCGCGCGTCACCAGGATCAGCATGGCAGCGCACATCCGCCCGTCATCATCGACCACGCCAACGCGCATCGCTTCCGCGCCGAGGTGCGGCGCGAGCTCGCCCCATTCGTAGGATTGTGTGATGTTGCAGCAGGGCGAGGAGGCGACGAAGTCGTTCCACTGCTGGCGGTCGGTGATGATGGCTGCTTTCATTGATATAACTCCACTTCCTTTGCTGGGATGGCACCCGCGAGGGGCGCCACATACATATCGGACGCTACGGGCATGAAATGTAGTGGCACCCCTCGCGGGTGCCATCCCTCACCATCCAGGTCAATCTTGTTGTGCGCCCCGCGCGGCTCGTTCCAGTTCCACCTTTTTGCGCTCCTCGTGGCGGCGCGCGCGTTTCATTTCGACGTAGCGGCGCCAGGCGCCGTAAATGAGCGGGCGATAGACGTAGTCCTGGGTGGGCATGTTCAGGCGCGAGAAGCCACCGAAGCCTTTCTTATATTCGTAGACGCCCCACATCTCTTCGCCTGGCTCGAGGATTTCAGGGATGGTACGGAAGTCGAAAAACGAGCAGCCCTTCGCTTGCGCCCATTGAATACAGCGAAACTGTAACAGATAGGTCGCTTTAAGATTGCGCTTACTGTTGGACGAAGCTCCAAACATATCCCAGCACCAGTCGCCAAAACGGATCAGCATTTTGGCCGCGATGGCCTCGCCCTCGTGTTCGGCCAGGTAGAGTACAGCGTCGCCTCTGCTTGCGAAGTGGCACAGGATTTCCTTGTGGTAGTCCTTCTGGTGAATAAAGAAGGCATCGCGCTCGCTGGTGACTTTGAGCAGGTCATAGTAGGCGTCGAAGTCGGCATCGCCTGCGGCTTCGCGGATGACGACGCCCTTGCGTTCGGCAACACGCACATTTTGCCGCCAGGTCATCTTGAAGTTGGCGAGCAGCGTTTCTGCATCGGGCCGGATATCGAGCACCCAGCTTCTGCGGCCGTGCACAGCGTTGGGATTGGTCTGAAAACCGAGCTTCGCATAGGCGGCGATCCATGCGTCCAGGTCGGGTGCATCGTTGGCGATATTCGGTTCCAGGCGCAGCAAAACAGCGTGTTCGTTCTTCGCGATGTGCCGCTGCGCGTATTCGATCAGGGCGGGCAATGCGGGCGAATCGGGTGAGATGACGGTGGGGCCGCGCGCGCTGTAGAGCCAGTTCCAGCGGAGTCCCGGCACAGGCAGCGGCACCTGCGATACGGTCAGTAACATCGCGCCGGTGATGCGCCCATCTTCCAGTGCACCCAGGCAGTGGATGCGCGCGCCCAGGTATTTATTCAGTTCGCCCCATTCGTACGATTGCAGGAGATGGCCGGGATGCGTAGCCGGCTGGCAGGTGAGGAACCCGTTCCACTGTTCGCGGTCGGTAATTTCCTGGATGGTGATCGACATCAGTGATTTAGACTCTCTAAGTATTCGCTGCGCAGGATGCTATAGATGCGCACATCGTGATATTTACCGAAGCGCAGGATCACCTGGCGCAAGCTGCCCTCGTACTTCATCCCGGCCTTCTCGTCGGCGCGCCATCCGCCTATGTTCTCCTCAATGTCCTGCGTCTGGATGCGGTTGAGGTTGAGTTCCATGAAGCCGTAGCGGAACATCAGCTTAGTCGCCTCGGTGCCATAGCCCTTGAACCAGGCCGAACGGTCGCCGATGATCACGTAGAATTCCGCGCTCTGGTTCATGTTGTTGATGTCCTTCAGCCCGACCAGTCCGATCAGCCGGTTATCGCTCTTGAGCGCCACGCCGAAGATGATGTGCTTGCCATCTCTATATAACTGTTCCAGCCGATCTTTTCCACGCGAATCGCTGGTAGGGTAGATTGAAAAGTACTTACGGATCTCCTCGTCGTTCATCCAGGTCGAGTAGAGGTGGTTGTCCTGCGCTGGCTCAAGCGGGCGCAGGTACAGGCGCTCTCCAATCAGAAACGGATTTTGCAGGTAAGATGTATCTTCTGTCACATATTTTTCCTACGGATATAATTCGCCTTTTATGTTCGGATCGTTTTTTGGGATAATAAAGGGTCTATTGTCGTGCGAACCGTCCTCGCCATCCTGTACGTCGGTGGGGATAGCTGGAGGACGCGCCTTCTTCTTGCGTGATCCCCTGCTGTGTTCGTCCAGGTGCAGTGGGGGCGGCTGAGAGCCCTCGTGTGTCTCCTGTTGCTCGCGTGCGTCTCGTGTATCACGCTTCGCCGATTCATCCTGGGAAACCTTCTCTGCTTGTTGAGCCTCCTCGGAAAGGGGAGCAGCCAGCAGGGCCAATTCGACGACGCGGTCCATGTTATCAACAATGATGAAAGTCATCTGCTGGCGAATTTTCGCGGGGATCTCGACCAGTTCCTTTTTGTTTTCTGCCGGGATCACCAGATGATAGATATTGGCGGAATGCGCCGCCAGCACTTTTTCTTTGAGGCCACCGACGGCCAGCACGCGCCCTCGCAGGGTGATCTCGCCGGTCATGGCCATGCCTGCGCGCACGGGCCGCTGGGTCAGCGCGGAGATCAGCGCGGTTGCGATGGTGATGCCGGCAGATGGGCCGTCTTTGGGCAGGGCATTTTCCGGCATGTGGATGTGCAGGTCGGTGCTGTCCTGAAAGTTCGGGTCAAGCTCGAACTCACTTGCCCGCGAGCGAACATACGAGAGCGCGGCATAGGCCGATTCGCGCATAACATCCCCAAGCTGCCCCGTTATGAGCACTTCGCCTTTGCCCGGCAGGGTGGCGACCTCGACCGGCAGGATCATGCCGCCGGCCTCGGTGACGGCCAGCCCCAACGCCACCCCTACCTGCACCTTGTTGCTGATGGGTGATTCTGTGTAGCGTGGCGTACCGAGATAGTTTTCCAGGTTATGCGTGGTAATGCGGATGTGCGTATCAGGCTTCTCGAAGATACGCCGCGCCGATTTGCGGCAGATCGTCGCGAGTTGCCGTTCGAGGCTGCGCACACCGGCTTCGCGCGTATAGTCGGTGACGACGTGCTGCATGACCGCCTGGGGGATTTTCAACTGCTCCGGCCCGATACCATGCTCGGCCAGCACCTTCGGCATCAGATAACGCTGCCCGATATTGACCTTTTCTTCGAGTATATAGCCCGGCAGGTCGATGATATCCATGCGGTCGGCGAGCGGGCGAGGAACCTGGTAGCGCACGTTGCCGGTGCAGATGAAGAAGACTTCCGAGAGGTCGAAGGACACTTCCAGGTAGTGGTCAACGAAGACCTTATTCTGTTCCGGGTCGAGCACCTCCAGCAGGGCTGCCGACGGATCGCCCCGGTATTCGGAGGAGAGTTTATCGATTTCGTCGAGTAGGAATACCGGGTTGCGCACACCGACGGTTTTCATCGATTGGATGATGCGCCCGGGCAGCGCACCTACGTAGGTGCGGCGATGGCCGCGTATCTCGGCTTCGTCGCTCACGCCGCCCAGCGAGATACGCGCGAATTTGCGCCCCAGCGCGCGCGCGATGGACTGACCCAGCGACGTTTTGCCCACGCCCGGCGGGCCGATGAAGCAGAGTATCTGCCCCTGGCTCTCCCGGCGGGTCACCCCGTCGCGGTTGGCCCTACGCTGGCGAAGCTGGCGCACGGCCAGGAACTCGATGATGCGCTCTTTGATGCCTTCCAACCCATAGTGGTCTTCATCGAGGACGCGGCGCGTCATTTCGATGTCGAAATGATCCTCAGTTCGCTCAGTCCAGGGTAGCGCCAATACCCAATCGATGTAAGAGCGAATGGCGGCGATGTCGGCGGACTGCGGCGGCGTGCGTTCCAGCCGGTCGATCTCCTTGCGCGTCTTCGACACTACCTCAGCCGGCATGCCCTGGGCGGCCAGCTCGTTCAACCGGTCGCGCAGGTCGTTCGCTTCACTGGCTCCCTCGATTCCCAGCTCTTCCTGGATGGCTCGCAGGTGCTCGCGCAGGTAAAACTCTTTCTGTGTGCGATCAACCTGCGAGCGCACGCGGCCGCGGATCGTCGATTCGAGCTCGAGAATTTCAATTTCATTGCCCATCAGCACGCAGATTTTTTCCAGGCGCGCCAGGGGATCGAGTATCTCCAGCAATTCCTGCTGCTGCTTGAAGTCGCTCACCACGTAGGTAGCCAGCATATCTGAGAGCCGCGAGGCTGACTTGAGGGAGACAATCGATGTGATGTCCTCTACCGTAAAGTGCCGGTTCAACTGCGCGTAGTGTTCAAATAAGTTCGTGGCGTGGCGCACCACCGCGTCTGCCATCGAGCCATGCGGCTGCTCTTCTGTCAGCGTCTCCACGCTCACGCGCAGGAACGGCTCCAGCTCGACAAATTCCTCGATCTGCACACGCCGCAGGCCGTTGAGCAGCACCTGAAAGCTGCCATCCTGCTGGTGGTGCATGGTCGTTATCTCAACCAGGGTACCGGCCGAGTGGATATCTTTGGGCTGCGGGTCGTCGATGTCGGCCTCGTGCTGGGCGGCAACGACCAGCAGGTGTTCAGGCTGCATCATGGCCTCTTCGGCGGCGCGAATCGACTTCTCGCGCGACATGGAGAGGGTAGCGCGCGTGCGGGGAAACACGACCAGGTCTTTCAATGCCACGAGTGGATATGGCGTGTGATCGTTCGTAGGGACGCGATTCATGGCGTCCTCCTGGCGTTCGAGTTCGTTCATAAGTTCCCCCGCCTTCAGTATATCCCTTACTCTACATAAGATACCATTGATAAAGACGAATGAGCCTGCTTACGCAGACTCATCTTCGGCATAGGTCGTTGGGCGCTCGCTGCGAGTAACCAGCAGCGGTTTAGTGCGTGTCGTAATCACATCGGCGTTGATGATGACTTTTTTCACGTCAGCGCGCGATGGGATTTCGTACATCACGTCGAGCAGTACATCCTCGATGATGCTGCGCAGGCCGCGCGCGCCGGTGCGCTGTTTCAGCGCGCCCTCGGCTGCCGCATCGAGCGCATCCCCGGTGAAGACCAGTTCGACGCGGTCGAGCTGCAAGAACTTTTGATATTGCTTGATGATGGCGTTCTTTGGCTCGGTCAGAATACGTATCAGGGCGTCCCTGTCCAGGGCATCGAGCGAGACCGCTACGGGCAGGCGACCGACAAACTCTGGAATAAGGCCATATTTCAGCAGATCATCGGGGATGAGGTGTGAGAGCACCGAATCTTCCCGTTTCTGCTCCGGCAGCTCGTGCGCCTTGAATCCCATCGTCTTATTGCTGCCCAGGCGCTGCTCCACGATCTTATCGAGGCCCTCGAACGCTCCGCCGCAGATGAAGAGGATGTTGGAAGTATTGATCTGGATGAAATCCTGGTGGGGATGCTTGCGACCGCCCTGGGGGGGCACGTTGGCTACCGTGCCCTCGATGATCTTGAGCAGGGCCTGCTGCACGCCCTCGCCCGAAACATCGCGTGTGATCGAGGGATTATCCGATTTGCGCGCGATTTTGTCGATCTCGTCGATGTAGACGATGCCGCGTTCGGCGCGTGCCACGTCGAAATCGGCGGTCTGGATCAGGCGCAGCAGGATGTTTTCGACATCCTCACCGACGTATCCCGCCTCCGTGAGGGCTGTCGCGTCTGCGATGCAGAACGGCACGTCCAGAATCTTCGCCAATGTCTGCGCCAGCAGGGTTTTGCCGCAGCCCGTCGGGCCGATCAGCAGGATGTTGCTCTTTCCCAGCTCCACATCGTCGATCTGCATCCCCACGCCGATGCGCTTGTAGTGGTTGTAGACGGCCACCGCCAGCGATTTCTTGGCGCGTTCCTGGCCGATCACATACTGGCTGAGCTGCTCGTAAATCTTCTTGGGGGCCGGAATTTTGCCCGCCTGCAGGCGCGGCCGGGCGATGGTGGCCTGCTCTTCTTCGATGATCTCCCGGCACAGGTCGATGCATTCATCGCAAATATAGACGCCGCCCGGGCCCGCGATCAGCCGTTGGACCTGATCCTGGCTTTTGCCGCAGAACGAACAGCGATACGTTGTGCGTAAATTTTTCGAGTTTGCCACGTCTGCCGCCTTTCCCTCTCGGAATAGTTTCAATGTATGGCGACCCCTCGCGGTCGTCAATATCGTTCGTGATTAATGCGCCTGCTGCGCTTGCTCTTCCTGCTGTCCCGCCTGTGTCTCATCACCAGTATCGGCGGTTGTTTCGCTGGTACCCACTACCGGTGTTTCCGCCTCGTTCGCTCCTTCACTGGCTTCTTCCGCCTGCCTGCCGCGATCTCTTCGCCCACTTCAGCAGCGGCCACGGCTTTATCTTCAGCCACCTGCTCTTCTTCCTCGCTCTCACCCTCTACATCCGGTTCAGGGCCGGCGGTCAGTTCTACCAGGCGCGCCAGGGTCTTATCGCGCAGCAGCATCGATGCCAGCGCGCGCAATTGCTCTTCGTTGCCCCCGACGGGCTGGCCAGCCTGAGCGTAGATACGCGCCAGCAGGTCGAGTTCCTCGGGTGATACCTCTATCTCTTCCTGCTTTCTGACCGCGTCCAGCACCAGTTGGCGCTTCACCCGTTCCTCCGCTGCCGGCTCGATCTCCCTCCTATATTCATCGCGACTCTTGCGGATCAGCATCAGGTACTGCTCTACCGACATGTGCTGATCTTCGAGCGTGTGTGACAACTGGTGCAGCATCTCTTCCTGCTCTTGCTCGATCAGAAGTGGGTGCAAGGAGAAGCTTGACTGGTCGATCACCGCCTGCAAGACTTTCTCGCGCAGCGCCTCTGTGTTGCGATTCTTTTTATCCGCGAGCAGTTCATCGCTGACGGCCTTGCGCAGATCCTCTACACTGGCGACCTGGCCATTGCTGACCTGTTGTGCCAGCGCATCATCGAGTTCAGGCACGTTTTTTACTTCGATTTTGTGCAGCGTGACCTCGTAGTGCCCCTCTTTCCCGGCCAGCTTTGTATTGGTGTAATCTTCCGGGATAGTGGTCGTGAAGGTCTTGCTCTCGCCGGGCCTCATGCCGAGCAGGTGTTCATCCATCCCGCTAAAGAGGCCGTGCCGTTCGGATGTCAGTTCGAAGGGATTGTTCGTCAGGTCGGAGATCTTCTCGCCCTCGACGGTCAGTTTCAAATCGACGGTCACGCGGTCCCCCATCTCGACGGGGCGCTCTACTTCTTCCCAGGTGGCCTTGCTGTTGCGCAGCGCCTCGATCTGCTGCTCCACTTCTTCCGAGGTCACAGTAGCATCTTCTCGCTCAAAATGCAGGGAGCGATAGTCGCCCAGTTCGACGGGAGTGAGGACCGGGACGGTGACGCTGAAGTGATAGGGTTGGCCGAGCTGCAGTTCCGGGGCATCGATCTCCGGCTTGTCCAGAGGGGTGATATCGTTTTCCTTGAGTGCGTTGCGGTAGGTCTCGTTCATCAAATCATCGAGACCCTCCTGGTATATATACTCTTTGCCGAGCTGCCTTTCAACCAGCGAGCGGGGTGCCTTACCCCGGCGAAACCCGCGAATGTCGATCTTCTGCACAAGCTTGCGAAAAGCCTTATCCGAAGCTTTTTCCAGTTCGTCCCAGGTGTAGTCTACATCAAAGCGCGCTTCGCTCCCCGGCAATTTTTCTACCGTGACCTTCACATTTCCTCCAAAGGGCGTAATACTCTATATTATAAGGAATCCAGTACAAGCAATTCAAATTTGAGCTACGAGGCGAAAATGGGCGGTGAGAGACTCGAACTCTCATGGCTCGCGCCAACGGATCCTAAGTCCGCCCTGTCTACCAATTTCAGCAACCGCCCGCTAGTAAAAATACCTCAAGAAAGCTGAAAAACCTCACCAGAGGATGATACAATAGCGCGCCGGCTACTGTCAAGGCAAATGCGCTCGTTCGCCCGTTTGGGCTACGCGAAATTTTCGCCCTTGAATTTGCGAGGTCGTGAGGCTTGCTGCATTGCACAAGGCACGTTTGCGCTTCCTTCAACTTCGATGCTAGAATACATTAATCGTAACGAGTGTCAGGACAAGGGGAGCCAATGGGCCAGAGAAAATCACCTTCACATACAACCGACTTAGATAATCCCGAACTGTATTTGAATCGCGAGCTAAGCTGGATCGAGTTCAACCGGCGCGTCTTCGAGGAGACGCAGGATGCGCGTCACCCACTGCTGGAGCGCGTCAAGTTCCTCTCCATCTTCGATACTAACCTGGATGAATTTATTATGGTGCGCCTGGCCGGGCTGGATGATCTGCTGGCGGCGCACGTCCCCTCATTGAGTCCCGACGGCCGGACGCCGGCGCAGACGATAGCGGAGGTGCGAGAGGCGCTGGCCCCGCTTGTGCAGGAGACGCGCCAGTACTGGCGTAACGAACTGCTGCCATTGCTGACGGCGCAGCATATCTACGTCCTCGACTACGAGCAGCTCGATGCCCGGCAGCGTGAGCATATGCGCGTTTATTACGAGCACGAGGTTTTCCCCGTGCTGACACCCCTGGCCGTTGACCCCGGGCATCCCTTCCCGCATATCTCCAGCCGCAGCCTCAACCTGGCCGTAGCCCTCTCCGAGGATCGTTTCGCGCGCGTCAAAGTCCCGCCCAGTCTGCCGCGCCTGGTGCCTGTACCAATCGAGGGCAGCGCGCCCGGGGCAGTTGCCTTTGTCTGGCTCGAACAGGTAATGCGCGCGCACCTCGGCTCACTTTTCCCCGGCTTCGATGTCTGGGAATCGTATGCCTTCCGCGTGCTGCGCGATGCCGATATCGAGATTCGCGAAGACGAATCGGCCGACCTGCTGGAAAGCATCGAGAAGGGCCTGCGCGAGCGCCGCTTCGGCGCGGTGGTTGACCTGGCGGTCAATCCCTCCATGCCGCAGCGCATCCGCGAACTGCTGATCGAGAACCTGGAGATCACCGAGGAGGACCTGACGGTCATCGATGGCCCGCTCGGCATTGGCGATGTGATGGAACTCTACCGCCTTGATCGCCCTGAGCTGAAAGACCCGCCCTTCACGCCGCGCCGGCCTCCCTCGCTGAGAAAAGCAAGCGACCTGTACGCCGCCATCCAGGAACATGATCTGCTGATGCATCAACCTTACGATACCTTCGATACCGTCGTCGAGTTTATCCACGCCGCCGCGCACGACCCGCAGGTGCTGGCCATCAAGCAAACCCTCTACCGCGTGGGAAGCAACTCCCCCGTCGTAGCGGCGCTGCTGGATGCGGTAGAGCTCGGCAAACAGGTGGCGGTGCTGGTGGAACTCAAGGCGCGCTTCGACGAGGAGAACAACATCGAGTGGGCCAGGGCCCTGGAGCAGGCGGGCGTCCACGTGGTATACGGGCTGGTCGGCCTCAAGACGCACGCGAAGGTTGCCCTGGTGGTGCGCCGCGAAGCCGACGGACTGTGCCGCTACGTGCATCTGGGCACCGGCAACTATAACGCCACGACCGCGCGCATCTACGAAGACCTGTTCCTGATGACCTGCCGCTCCGACATCGCCGCCGATGTCTCGCTGCTCTTCAACACCCTGACCGGTTACTCCCGCAACAGTGAGTACAAGCGCCTGCTTGTGGCTCCCCTGCACCTGCGCAAGGGCATACTGCAACGCATCGCACGCGAAGTTGACGCGCACCGCGAACACGGTAATGGCTATCTCGCCTTTAAGATCAACGCGCTTGTCGATCCCGAAATTATCCGCGCACTCTACTGCGCGTCGCAGGTGGGCGTGCGTATTGACCTGCTGGTGCGCGGCATCTGCTGTCTGCGCCCCGGCCTGCCCGGCGTCAGCGAGACTATCCGCGTGCGCAGCCTCGTGGGTCGCTTCCTGGAGCACAGCCGCATCTTCTACTTCGCCAATGGCGGCAAGGAAGAACTATACCTGGGCAGCGCCGATATGATGCAGCGCAACCTGGACGGGCGCGTCGAGACGCTCTTCCCCATCGAAGATCCCACGCTGCGCGTCGCGATTCTGGAACGCATCCTACAACCCGAGCTCGCCGATACTGTCAACGCTCGCGAGTTACATTCCGATGGCACCTACACGCGAGTCGCTCCTGAGCCGGGCGAGCAGCCCTTCGATTGCCAGTCCTGGTTTATCACCCACCCGCTCTCCGGCTCTGACCCAGAACCCAGGAGCCCGATGATGAGCGCGTTCCCGTCGGGAGCGTAACTCCACTTACCGATTGCCGGCCCCCGGATTGTTAGAACGACAGGAACGTCACTCCGGGGCCGGGCGTAAACTGCACATCCACCACGCGCCAGTAGTAGAGGCCCCAGTTCATATTGCTGGCGATGACGCGCCCATTGCTCAATACCCGCTCGACCACCGCCACATGTCCCAGACCATAAGCGCCCTCAACCCAGGGCTGCAGGTCGATGATGGCACCTACCGATGGCCTTGTCGATACTTTCCAGTGGAAATCATGGGCGCGTGCCGACCACTGCCAGGCGTTGGACTGCGTTGTCCAGGGGACATAGATATGGTTCATCTGGAAGTAACGCTGGGCCGCCCACCAGGTGCATTGTCCATAGGGGAAGTAATTCCCGTAGCCCTTGACCGGAGGAGGTCCGTGTTGAGCGACGGAATGACCGGGAATGCATACTGTCTGCCGAACGTAGATCAAATTGGGGTTCCTGATGTGGTTGTACGAGGCCAGCTTCTGCCAGGACGTACGGTAGCGCGCGGCGATGCCGCTCAGCGTATCTCCCCTTACAACCACGTACGCCTGGTCGCCGCCCGAGCAGGGGGAATGCGCAAACGCGCCAATTACCTGGGTGCCCAACCCGCTCCCAAATAACAGTATCCCGACCATCGCCAGCACACCAATATGCGCCACAACAACGCTCGCCACGCGATGCCGCGCAAGAACGCGCCAGATACCCTTTTCCATATCACTACCATCTGCGGGATGTTGCTCCACAGTAGGCCAGTGTACCGGCTGTACGTCACGTAGCTTTGTCTGCATACGCAAATACACCTTTCTCTGCGCCTGTTCGTCTGCTTGATTGCTCAAGTTCGGCAGGCCACTCACTCTCACACTTACTTACGACACTGGATAGTTCCCCCTTCCATCTTGCGTACCCCTCACTTAAACTATCGGGTGCCTGGTAGCTTTATTCAACGTCTCCCCGCAACCAAATAAATCGCTACAGTTCTGAATATTAGCGTACGCCTGGAATGGCTCATGTTGAAACACGATGAAACATAGGAGAAAAAGGCTAAAGGGAGTTGAGTGAAGTCTGATTTATGGATGAGGGTGAGCTAAAGAGACAAAGTCACCCAAGAACAGTGAGGTCTTCAACTAGAAAAATGTGAGCCAGTTCATATTTCTTGCAGGGTTTCTCTGCTACAGTTGCGCGGGCGATCTCAAAATAATAATGTCCCTTATACAATCTCTATTGTCCGTTCTAGCAGGTCTGACTTGATCGATCAAAGGGTCATGATTATGCAAACGACTTCATTCTATCCTAAGCGTCTGTTCCTCGGCATCAGTTTCCTCGTATTGCTCTTTCTTATGCCTACACTTGCAGCTTGTAGCTCAGGTAACAGTAGCACCGGCAGAACACCAACCCCGCAGAGCACTGCTTCCGGGAACTCTGGAGCAGGTGGCGCAACCCCGTCAGTATCACCGGGCGCACTCCTGGGTGTGCAGCCCTGTCCTGGCGCCACCAAAAATCCCGCCTACTGGAATGCCTTCATCATCCCGCAGAGCGGCGCTTACAAGGTGGAAAGCGTGAGCTGTGCCAACATCGTTGGTACTTCTGCTCTCCAGGCCCTGGTAACGGTCCGCCATGTCAATGATGGTCACACGCTCGATGTCTACGTGTTCAACAACATCACCAATGCCACGCCCTCGCGTGTCTTTCAGTTGTTCGGGCTTGTCCAGGGTGAGGCGAAGATCAGCGGCTATAACACTGTGCTGACGGCCCAGGCGGACGAACTCTCCGCCCTCAACGCGGGCAAACCCGTCTCCGCCATGACTGCAGACCTCTTCCGCGAGTTCAAGTGGTCTGCCAAAGCCGCTACGCTGGTGCAAACCGTCTTTCCCGGCCTCTTCCCTGACCTGACGCGCTACCAGGCTGAAGCCGACCAGCTTCAGGTCAATCAGGGACATCAACCCTGGAAGCTCAGCGCGACTATGGTCGCCGCGGCGCTTGCCGCGGGCCTGCTCAACTGGTCTCCAAATTCTGCGACTACCCTGCTCAGCGGTGGTGGACCACATGATGTCAGTGCGGTCGCGCGAGTCAGGAGCACTGATATCGTCGCCGGAAGCATCACGGTGACGCTCTCCAGGCTGGAGGGCAACACCAATGGGGGCATTTGGGAAGTAGTCTCCGTTATCAGCGACGGTATGTCGATAACCGGCCCGACTCCGCTTTCTCCGTTCGTGACGCCGGTTAAGGTAACGGGAACGGGTAATGCCTTTGAGGGGCAGATAGGCCAGGTCATGGTGCTGGATCACCTCTACAACTCCCTTGGAAAAGCGAGCGCCACAGGAGTGCTCGGTAATGGTCCCACCTCGTTCTCGACCAGTCTGCACTTCCAGTCCACCTTCCCTGCCGGAATCCAGGAGGGGATGCTGGTGTTGTATGCCCACAGCAACGCCAATGGATCGATTGCCGGTGCCGTCATGCAAAAGGTGTTGGTCAATGGCGCGATCTAAAGAACATCCGATACCTTCACCACGTCCGGGGCGATGCTTGCCATCGCCCTTTTTATTTGCCAAAGGTACCGGTCTGCTGATTGTGCGGAATGGCAGGGTCTTTGTCTAAGTCTATGACTTACGTCATATGCCCAAAACAGGCCGATCTGCACTCCATTACAACACGCATATCCCGTATACTTTACTCAACGCCGGTCGCCGGCAAGCTACGTAAAATGATCTAATATCAAAACCATGGATCAGAGGCAGCAGGCATACATAGTCTGGCTCATGCAACAAAGGAGTATAAAACTGATGGCAACAGCAACCCCTGCGGTCGAACTCGATAATGTCACTAAAAACTATGGCAATGTCCAGGCTCTGAAAGGCGTCAGCCTCGCGGTCGAGCCGGGCGAAGTTGTGGCTATCCTGGGCCCCAACGGCGCGGGCAAATCCACCTCTATCGCGCTGATGCTTGGCATGCGACGGCCCAGCAGCGGCAGTGTCGCGCTTTTTGGCGAGAACCCCCGGCTCGCCAACCACCGCAAGCGCATCGGCGTCATGCTTCAAGAGTCGGGTATCCCTGAAACGCTCAAGGTGCGCGAGCTGGTCGAGCTGTTCGGACGCTTCCATGATAATCCTATGCTGACACAGGAAGCTATTAAGATGGCCGGCCTGGAAGATAAGGCCAATGCACGCCTGGGCCGGCTCTCCGGCGGCCAGAAGCAGCGCGTCTACTTCGCCCTGGCCCTTGTCGGCAACCCGGACGTGCTCTTTCTCGACGAACCCACCACCGGCCTGGATGTGGAGTCGCGCCGCAATTTCTGGGACCAGATCGATAAACAGGTGGCATGGGGCAAAACAATCATCCTGACGACCCATAACCTGGAAGAAGCGGATGCCCTGGCCAGGCGCATCGTCGTTATCAACCAGGGGCAGGTTATCGCCGACGGGACGCCCGAGCAGATCAAGAGCCACGTTGGGGGCAAATATATCCGCTTTCGTGCCCCGAACGTCGCGCTCGAGGATTTGCGTGCGCTCGCGGACGGCCAGACCGTACGGCTAGTGGGCAACAAGTTTGAAATCTACACGAAGCAGCCGGAGGATATCCTGGCGGCCCTCTTCAGGGATGGAGCCGAGTTGAGCGATCTCGAAGTCGTCGGCGCTGGACTGGAAGAGGCCTTCCTGTCGTTGACCGGCAACGGCAGGCATGCAGCATAATACGAAACGCGCATAGAATTAATAACGCATACCGCCCAAGGAGCAAAAACATGGCTACTCTATCAAGCGAACACTTTCAGGAACAACTACCAGAGGCCCTTACCACGCAACGCAAGGCAGCGCCCTGGGGCTACTTCTTCTACTGCGAACTGTTGAAAATCTTCCGCAGCCCGCCCGCGGTTGTCTTCGGCATCGGTTTTCCGACGTTCTTTTTTCTGATTTTCGGCAATACCTTCTCCGAGGCCTATGCGCCGACCATCCTGGCCTCGTATGCCGCTTATGGCGCGTTCATCGTCGCATTCCAGTCGTTCAGCATCTCACTTGCCACCGAACGCGGGCTTGGCTGGAATAAGCTGCTGCGCACGACGCCCATGAGTTCGGCGCTGTACCTGGGCAGCAAGTTCCTGGTCATCATCCTGACGGGCATCATCTCCATGCTCCTGCTCTTCGCCGTGGCATCTCTCACTGGAAAGGTCCACATGGACCTGGCGGTCTGGGCGGAACTGCTTGGAATGATGGTCATCGGCATGGTTCCTTTGAGCCTGATGGGACTCTTCGTGGGTCTGGTTGGCTCGGCAAATCTGACGACGGCGCTCTCCACGGTCCTGATGCTGGTGCTCTCCTTCGCCTCGGGCCTGTGGGTACCGCTGTCGCTCCTGCCGGACGTGGTACGCAAGATCGCCCCGTTCCTGCCTTCCTATCACCTGGGCCAGCTTGCCTGGATCACCGTCGGCAGCACTTACAGCAGAGACGATCAGCCCCTGTGGGTGCACCTGCTCGTCCTGGCGGCCTACGCCGCCGTCTTCGCGGTGCTGGCCGGTTGGGCCTACATCCGCGACGAAAACAAAAACTTCTCCTGATACGGCCAGCGAGGATCGGATGCCCTCCAACAAGGTACCCATTCACGAGCGAGCATTTTCAGCGGGCGATATCACCGCTGTGAACGCCTATCGCATCAAGCTCGCTGCGCTGAAGCAGCGACTCAGCGAGGGAGGCTATCAGATTCGCGAAACGCCGCATTTCCTGGTGTGCCAGCGGCCCACTAGCCCGACGCTGCTGGTCCACTGGTTCCCCCAGGTTGCCATCGACGGCAACCTGGGCCACTATTTGATGGAAGAGCTACGGCCGCTGGGCATGCTGGCGAACCAGCAGCGCTACGGCGATATCTTCGGAGCCGTCGTCGGCTCAATATTCCCCCGTGACAACGAGCGCGCCTGGCGCCTCTTCGCGGCAAATACCCTGCGGCACTACCATCGCTTGTTGGCATCGCAAATGGAGACAGAGGCGCCTGCCCCCGACTGTACCTATCCTATCGAGGTGTTTGCCGCCCTATATCGCCGCGTGCATGGTCTCTGCGCCGGCGCGAGCCTGCTGGATGCCGGCTGCTCCTCCGGCTTTTTGCCGCTGATTTTGGCCGAACGGCTGCCCGCGCTGGCGAGGGTAGTGGGGATCGATATTCGCGCTGAGCCTTTCCCCATCGCCAGGGCGATAGCCGGGGAACGCCACCTGGCGAATGTGGAGTTTACACAGGCGGATTTGCTCTCGTACGAGATAGCTTCGTTTGCTCCGTTCGATACGGTGACGCTCCTGCACGTGCTGGAGCATTTCAGCGAAACGGAGATGTACCGGGTGCTGGCGAACCTGTTGCGGATCACGAAGCGCCGCCTGGTTATCGCCGTACCATTTGAGGAGGGTGAGCCGGAAGCAGCCTACGGTCACGAACAACTCTTTACGCGCGAAAAGCTCGAGGCTGCCGGGCGGTGGTGCATCGCGCAATGGGGAAGCGGGCAGATGCAGTATGAGGATTGCGCCGGGGGGCTGATCTGGCTGGATCGCTTTTCTTGAGAGAGCTTGCTTTCCGGTGCTACTTCAAGTAAGATACGGAAAAATCGCTGAACGCGCGATGAAAGCGGCTGCCGCGCAGGAAGGTAGGATACGAACATGGATACAGAGATTAATCTTGAATTCTTTACAGAGTCGAAGGAGCATCTGCAGTTGTTGGAGCACCAGTTGAAGCAGGTACACGATACGGACGTGGGCCTGCTTGTGCCAAAGGATGCGACGGCTCCCACGCTGATTGCCATCGGGATAACGAAAGGCGGCGACCGGGCGGCGCAGGCGTCACATCAAGTAGCCCAGGTTCTGTACAACTTTATGCAGGATGAGGCGGGCTCCACCGGGCAGAAACAGCTCTTGCTCCTGACGATAGAAGGAGACCGCGTGGATATCGCGACGCTCTCCGTCGAGGAGATCGAGCGCATTATCCTGGCGGCAAAAGAGGGGGAACGCTAAGCTGTGCGTTCCCCGCTTCACGGGACGCTAATGCTCATTGCCTATTCAATCGTGGAAGGTCTGTAGGGACAGGGGTAGGGTGGAAGCGGTGAGCGGCCCCTTGCGGGTGTCCTGCCGGAGGTTGCTTGCGCCCCAGCCCAGCGGGTTGATGGCCCGTATCAGCGCGTCACCGTGGTTTTTCTCCCCAGGCGGTCACATACGTCCAGAGCCCGCAGAAATCGCTTGCGAGCATTTCTGCCTGCATTTTCTGGTAAAGCCGGTCGTATTCTTGTTCGGTAGTGAGCCCTTCGACTTTGAGCATAAATGGTTTCACCAGTTCAATGACATACACGAAATTCCGCCAGAAGCCTTCGAAATCGGGCGTGCCTGCTGAGATGTCCATGACGTACCCACGGTATTTGACATTCTGGAAGCCGGCATCGCGCAGCAGGCGTTGGAGCACGGGAGTAATCCCGACATGCCATCCGTCTACAGAGAAGGTGCGTCTTGTTTTGTATATTGCCATTGTAGTGATGTAACACAGCTCATTGAGCGCCGGGGAGGTAGACACGGGCATTTCCAGTTCGGTAAGACGGATGATGCCGCCGGGGCGCAGGACGCGTTTGCATTCGGCGAGCAACTGCGGCCATTCGCCGGGCGCCATGACTCCATAGATGGTGCGTTCATTGACCAGATCGAAGGATTCAGCCTCAAAAGGCAGTGGCTGCTTGATGTCCGCGACCATAAAAGCGGCATTGCCATAACCACGTGAGCTGGCCTGTGCCTGCGCGAACTCTATCATAGATTTACTGATGTCAACGCCGGTTACTTTGATGTCGGGATGCTCACGCGCTACTTCGAGCACCCAACCACCAGGGCCGCAGGCGAGGTCGAGGATGGCCTCGATCCCGGAGAGGTCGGGGCGCTCTGAAAGTGTGCCCCCCATCCCATTATTAATGATCTTATCGAAATTGAGCAGCCACGTCATCGTCCCTCCACTCTCGGTATCGGCGACGAAGCGGATAGGTCCACCTGAAGTGTCAGATGATGATGTAGACATTCACTAGCTCCTTCTGTTCTGGTAATGTATTGTTTGCGCTCATCATAGTTCAACTAACGTAAGGATCGGGCAGATCGAGCAGCTCTGCTTCGAGGTCCGCCCAGACGAATTGTTCTGCTTCCATCACCGTGATCGGGCGGTTCTCTCGAAAGGTACCTTGCAGTACCTCCGAGACACGTTGGCGGAAGCGGGAGATACGCATGTTTTGTACTTCGTCGGAAGGCATCTGGCTGAGTTCAATCTGCTGGTGCGCATAGAACTCCTCCGGTCTGAATGCCAATGTCAATAACTCGGTGTATTGCCTGATGAGTTTCTGCCGGAACTCGAGGAAATAGCCGGGTTGTGTGCTGGAGACAATCAAACAGCCTGCTATACGTCCTCCCAGCAGGATAGGACTGGCTACGGCGCTCTCCTCCCACTTCTCCCAGCGGACCGATACCTGCGTCATTTCGGTACGACTCTGTACGGCGACAAGGTGTCCTACGGTAGCAGCGTAACCGGCCAGGGCTTCGATCCCGAGGAACAGCGGTTCCTGGTCAAGGAAGGTATTCCAGGGGAAAGTGCCGCGCCCGGCCATCTGGCGGAGACTACGTACCTTGTGATCAATCCCTGACGGTGGCATGCAGTGAGCAATGGTAATCGCCGCCCCGAGGTTGTTCGGGTCAAGCTGTCCGAGCGCCAGTTGCATGATCAGGTCGCTCAGATACCAGGTGCGCTGCGCGTCCTGCGTGGTGACGTAGGTGTTGAGGATGCGGCTATAGATTTCGGCCGGAATCTGTTCAGATACATCCTCATCCCGTGACAGGTCGAAAGCCGGAAATTCATTTGCGAGCAGGCGTGTAAGAGTCTGCTGCTGCGCTGGAAGAGCTTTCACGAGGCGCTGCAGGTTATCGCGCCGGGGGATCGACTCTCCCCTGACCCAGCGGGCCAGCGTGACGGGATTGACGCCCAACACATTGGCAACGCGCTGCCTCTCCTGTGCGTCGGCGATGACGTTTTCTAAGAGTGTGCGCCAGTCGGGTGCGTCCATTTCCTTTCCCCCTGCCCTCTATTCCTGCATTTAAATGCTAAAGAGGCTTTTCCTTCAAAAGGATAGCACCCCCAGGATGAGTTGTCAACGAAGGATGCATTAAAATTTCTGTGCTGGCGATTTTGACTGGGATAACGAGGGGCTCATAATAAAAGCCTCAAGCCGCTTCTAATGGGGCTTGAGGCTTCTCCCAAAAACGAAAAGTGCCAAGGGACGGAATCGAACCGACGACACCAGCATTTTCAGTGCTGTGCTCTACCAACTGAGCTACCTTGGCCTGATTGACGAGGCAATAATAGCGCTTAAGCCGTTTCTTGTCAAGCCTTTTTCTGAAGAAAAAGTCTGTTAAGGCAAGGGTCAACTGAACTTGACAGTTCCTCATTCAACGGAAAGGTTCAATCCTGTCATCCTGAGCGCAGCGAAGGATCTCGCGCCGATCGCTACTGATCCCTGGGGCAGATGGCGCGAGACTGGTGGCGTAAGCGTAAGGACGCCCAGTAGTAAGTTGAATAGCGGCGGGAGCGGGTACCCAATCAGGGTGCCCGCTTTTTATTGCTCTTGTCGAGCTACTTAGATCTTCAGTGCCCACTCCGCAACATTCGCGCTAGTAATATCTGGTTGGAACTGAAAGGTGAACGAATGTTGTGAAGAGGGTACTTCATAGGCTAATTGCCCGCGTAGGATTCCTCCTGGGGTCAATGGTCCATCGGGTGGTTTGGTGAAATCAGTAATTGCCTCGGTATATTGCTGGCCTGTGCTGTCCTTGAAATTGAACAGGATGAGACTCGATACTGCTTGATTTGTAGCCGACGTATTTTTTATAGTAACATCTACAATCACGTAGATGTTACCGCTTTTTGGCGCAGTTATCTGATCGCCTTGGCTCGTTTTGACGCTGTTAACAGTCACTGTCCAGGTGCTATCTACAACAACCGGTTTTCCAACTACATTGGCTGTTGACTGTGATGTCGGCGGAGAAGTTGGCTGATTTGCTGCCTGTGTTGATTGTTGTTGATTGTTGGAAGACGAGGATGTTGATGGCTGCGAACCACCACGACTTGCAGCCGCAACAACGATAACGACGATGAGCACAATTATGCTCAAAGCGATCCAGAGACCTTTTCGGGATTTTTTCTTCGGTGGTTGTGGTAGAGGTTGCTGTAGCCATTGTTGCTGTGGCGGCATTGGTTGCTGTGGCCATTGTTGCTGTGACGGTGGATAAGGCTGTTGAGCCTGTGGCCATTGCTGATATTGTTGGTCAGTCCCAGATTGAGTTTGTTGACCGGGTTGAGGCGGCCAAGGATTTCTTGGTGGTTGGTATTGTGACATCGACTCTCCTCATTTCCAGTTGGGAAACAATAAGCAAGCGTCCGGTTATAGAATGCTTCTATAAAATACTACAAATGGCCAGTGTACTCCTCTCTAAGGAGTGCAGAAGGCATTTTTGATTCTAGATAAAAGAAGTGCTCAGATTAGTGGTGGATGAGTAAAGAAGGCATGAAGAACGAGAAAAACAGGTTAAGATTACTCAACATGCAGCGTGCAAAAGAAGATAAAGAGTGAGCAACTCCGACCTTTCGGGAAAAACAATCAAGATGTAAGGAGAATTACTCATTATCGTCCTCATCATCATCGTCAAAAATGATCTCCTCGCCTTTATCTAGCGGACCGTCAAGGTTCAATTGACACGAGAACAGCCTACCAAAACATAATCTCCAGAAATTTACCGATCATTTTGATCGGTAAATGATCAGTGAGGTAGGCCTCAAGCCCCTTCTCATCTGGGTTGACGAGGGTACATTTTTTTCTTCTGGACGGCCCCTATTTTTGGTGTCTTCCTCCACACTATTGGCGGCAAAAGACTGCAAACTCGCTTTTCCACGCTCGCCTACGACAAGGGCTACGTTATCTTCCCCCTGGTGATGCGTCATATCAGTAGAGAGTGACGGTATATCTACCTGCATGATAAGCGCATGTCGGAGGGGATCGCTTAATTTTGGAGATGCAGCGAGGACTTTGGTGCTGCTGATCTAGGTCATCCATCCGGTTGTGTATTGAAGAGGCAAGCGAGCCACCGAAGCCACGCTCTTAGCAGCGTACAGCTCGGAGCGAGCGATGCGTAGAACACTACTCGCGCATGTCGAAGTCGTGCTGCTCACCTGGCAGCAACTTCCAGAGGAGCTTGTTGCCCTGGTTCGTGGTCGCCCTCGAAACCCTGGCGGTCGCCCTGGCCCTCGTCGCTTTGTGCTTTCCTATCTCCAATCCTCACGCCATATACCTCTCCACCACGTCCAGCACGTCCTCTACTACGAAGGGCTTGGGGATGATGCCTTCTACTTTACAGGATGTCACCTCGCTCAGGCGGTCGAGGGCGGACATGAGGATGATGGCGTGGCGCCGGCGCGTGTGCGGGTCGGCGTCCAGGCGCTCGCAGACTTCCCTGCCGTCTACGTTGGGCATCATGACGTCGAGGAAGACCAGGTAGGGCTCGTCGCCGTGGAGCAGTTCGAGGGCTTCGAAACCGTTGCGCGCGGTGGTGACGGCGTAGCCCTCGCTTTCCAGAATATCGCTCATCATCTCGCGAATGATGGGGTCGTCATCGACGACCAGCACCTTATGCAGGCTCGCGTTCGTGTTCAGATTCAAATTCTGGCTCATTCGTTTCTTTCATGAGTATGGGCGCTTCGATCCGCGGCAGGTAGAAGCTAAAAATCGAACCCTCGCCCGGAATGCTCATCTCCAGCCAGAGCTTGCCCCCCATGGCTTCGATGTAGCGGCGACAGACGAACAGGCCTAGTCCAGACCCGCGTACCGGGGTTGTCAGCGTGCTTGGGGCGCGCACAAACTTATCGAAGATTTTCTCCTGGTCTGCGAGCGGAATGCCGTCACCTTCGTCGCAGACATGCACCATCACTACATCCTGGTCGCCCTCGCTGAGCAGTTTCTGGTAGTCGATCTGCTTTTCGGTCAGTTGCGACAGCCGGGTGGCCACGGCGCTGACGATGATCTGGCCGGTGGGCGGCGAGTATTTGGCCGCGTTGTCGAGCAGGTTGGTCAGCACCTGCCGCAGGTACATGGCGTCGCAGAAGACCCACAGGTCGGGGTTGACCTGCATGTTGATCTTTTGCTCGATGTTGACGCTCACCATCGCCATAGCGATCTCCGTCGCGGCAATTACCTGGACCGGCCCTGGCCGCAGTTCCAGCTTGCTGTCAATCGCTCCGATCTTCGAAGCCTCCGTCATGCTCTGTACCAGGGCGACGAGCTGCTGGGTCGCTTCTCCGATCTTCGTGGCGTAACGCAGCGCATTTTGGGGAGTGATGCGCGAACTCTGACGTTTGAGCAGCGAAGCGTAGCCGCTGATGGCGCTGAGGGGCGTGCGCAGTTCGTGCGAGGCTGTCACGATGAACTCATCCTTGAGCTTGTCCATGCGCCGCAGTTCCGCGTTGGCCAGACTGACCTGTTCGAAGAGTTGCGCGTTGCGGATGGCGCCCGCCGTCTGCGAGGCAATCGCCAGCAGCGAGCTGACGTCCCCCGGACTGAAGTTGCGATCCCGCGAAGTGGTATGCGCCGCCAGGATGCCGATCAGCTCGTTCTGGTAGAGGACGGGGATCATCAGCAGCCTGTGCGTGAGCATTTCGCGCAAAAATAGCGCCCCACCCTCACTGCTCAGGGCTACCAGTTCGTCTATCATCGCCGAGTCGAGATAGAAGAACGACTCTTGCTTCACCATTTTTTCCAGAGGCGATTGGTGGTAAGGCAGGCGGATCATCTCGATCAAGTCGCTGTGCTGTTCCTCGTTAGGTGCCGACCCGCCGTTCTCTTTGGACTTGCGTCGTTTGCCCGTCCGGTCATAGACCGCCTGCGCTACCAGTTCCTCCTTATCAGGCGAAAGCTGGAAAAACGTACACAGCTCAGCCTGAACCAGCCTGGCTGTAGTCTCTACGAACCTTTGCAGCAATTCTTCCAGGTTCAGAACGGTGCTGATTGTCAACAGCGCGCTGTTCATAGCCGCCAGCGACTCCTCGCGCTGGTGTGCTTTCTGCAGCGAGCGGTGGTTGCGATCATATAGCCTGCTATTCTCGATGCTGACTGTGATGTACTGTACCATCGTTTCAAGCACAAGTATCTTTTCAGGCGTGAAGGCGCCCGGCAGCTTGCTGGCGATAGAGAGCGAACCGATGACGCGCGTAAACATTTTCATGGGAAGTAGTACAAAGCTCGCCGAACCGCTTTGATCGCCCCACATGCCGTGCAGCAGCTCGTTGTAGCGTTCAAAGGTATCGGCGTCCTCGTCGCTGATCGAGAGCACGAGCGTGCGTTTTTCTTCCTGCGCCACCTGCCACCACCGTTTGCGCTCGGCCGGATCGACAATTACCGGCTGCTCCGCCAGACCTTCTATACGCTTGCCATGATCGACGGCAAAGACATCGTACAGTTTCTCGTTGTCGCGATCGTAGAGAGTGAGCAGGACAGAAGATGCCGGTACAACGGCCAGCACGAAGCTGTACATCTCCTCCACCAGCCGGGAGAGGATCACGTGCGAAGGAAAGGTCGTGCTGAACTGCTGCAAACGCTGGATGTAGCCGTGCATGGCGGTCTGGGCGCGCCGCAGGGCATCGTTCTGGATATACAAGCCGATGCGCTCGGCAAACTGCATGGCTTCCTCGATCTGCTTCTGGTAAAAACCGGGCGCGGGCGCATACTGGTAGAGTACGATCACACCGAGCGACTGAAACGCGGGCTGTCCCTTCTGACCGGCTGGTTCGCGGGCAGCGGCGGGCCCAGGATGGGCAGCGAAAGGTAGCAGCCTGGGAGCGTTTCGCTCTGCCCTGCTTCGGCGATCTGCGCGGCCGGTGCAGCCATATAAGGTGGATGAGATTGGGCAGGCGCAGACGGCTGGTTCTCGGCGGGTTGTGCAAGTTCATCCCTGCGGAAGAACAACGGTTCGCCTTTGCGCCAGGTAATGCCGATCAGCCCCTGCCCGGAACTATAGGCCTCGCCAAGCGGAAACAGCGCCGCTGGGGATGAGTCCGCGAGGCGCTCGAGGCTGTACAATGGTCGCGTCAGCCGCCGGAAGCTCCCGGTTGAAGAGGTCGGCGTCACAGGGCTGCTCAGTCCGGATGTTTTCCTTCGAAGTAGCGGAATGGTATCAATCTGCTCGATATCGCCGCCGTTTTCGCCCGGCGATGCAGGCGTGGCAGGCACGGAGGGCGTGCGCAGGTGCAGGCGTATGACCATCTGGCGGATATGCTCATCGTACAGGGCCAGGCAGGCGCCCTGGGCCGAAAATCGCTCCATTATCTGCGCCAGCAGTTGTTTGAGCAGCGACAGGGGATAGTTGTCGTCGGACAGCGGCTCCGACTCTCCCCAGATAGCTGTAGGCATCCGTTCCTCTAACCTCGTGTCTCAGGCGGCAACGCTGATAATGATTGCCTGCGGGTGTTCCTGTTCTTCAGGTACCGGCTCGCCCTCTTCAATGAGCGTTTCGATGTGCAGGCGGATAGCATCCTTCGCCATTGCAATCGCTTCTTCCAGGGTCTCTCCTTGTGTGACACAACCAGGTAAGGCTGGTACGGTAACAGTGTACCCTCCCTCCTCTGGATCGGGATGTAAGATGATCGTGTAATGGTATCCGCTCATGTTCTACCTCTTGGGAATGTTACAGCAATTCTCTCAAATCCTCAGCCGTCAGGTCTGCTTGTTTCAATATTGTTTCAAGCGTTTTCGGCTTGATTATCATACTTGCGTGTTTTGGAACTGTAACAGTGCCCAACTTTGTTGGATGCTTTAAACTTACGTGACTTCCACTTTGTCTGACTGGTTGCCATCCATCACGCCGTAATGCTCGTAATAGTTCAACTGCAGTGATACGTGGTAGCCGTGTCATCTATCCATGCCTCTACTTTTGGTGCTTAGTATATCACAACAGTGTTTGAGTTTACTAGCGAAAGCGAGCAAAGGGAGTTAGAAGAGGAGGCACCACAGCATAGCGGTCACTACGAGAGACAGCAATTTGACATTATTCCCCCGGCAGGGCTATCATGCTAGTGTGAAACAAGGCGCCTTGCAAGGCGCACACTAGAGGAGCTTATTCATGCCGGAAGAGAACGGAATGATCTTTCATACACATCGCCTATCGAACGGCTTGCAAATCGTGGCCCAACCGATGCCCGATTTTGAATCGGTGGCCGTGTCTTACTATGTCAATACCGGTTCGCGTGATGAGCCCGACCCGTCTATCGCGGGCGTCTCCCATTTCCTGGAGCACATGGTCTTCAAGGGGACGCAGACGCTTGACTGGCAGCAGATCACACTCGAATTCAACAAGATCGGCGCGGAACTCAACGCCTTTACCTCTCACGAATCTACCGTGTACTTCGCCCGTGTGCTGGGTGAATACCTGGAGCGCGCCCTGGAACTACTCAGCGATATGATGTACCCGAGGCTGGATGAGCACGAATTCAACACGGAAAAAGAGGTCATCGTCAATGAAATCGCGCGCTCGGAAGACCAGCCTTATGGCCTGGCTTCGCGCCGCATGATGCAGGTCTATTTCGATGGCCATCCGCTTGCTCATGACGTGCTTGGCTCGCGCGAGAGCATTCGTAACATGCGTATCGAGCAGATGCGCGATTACTGGCAGCGCCGTTATGCCGCAAATAACCTGATCCTGGCGGTCGCGGGCAATTTCGACTGGGAGCACGTGCTGCACCTCGCCGAAAAGCACGCCGCGGGCTGGCGCACGGGCGATGCGGGGCGCGACATCACACCGTATGAACCTGCGCACTCGCTTAATGAGATCATGGTGGATAAGAAACTCAAGCAGCAGATCATGTTCCTCACCATGCCAAGCGTCGATGTGAAGGACCCCGACTATTACGCGGCCATGCTGGGCGGGAGTATACTGGGCGATAGCGATGGCTCACGCCTCTACTGGAACATCTATCAGAAGGGCCTGGCGGAGTCGGCCAGCGCGGGCATCTGGGCTATGGAAGGCACAGGCATGCTGATGATGGAGGCCAACTCCACGCCGGAGCAGGCCCCGCGCGTATTGCAAATGCTGCGCACTGAACTGAACAGCCTGCTCGACGACGGTGTCTACGAGGATGAACTGCGCCGCGCTAAGGACAAGTGGATCAGCAACATGGTGCTCAGCAGCGAATCCACCTTCGTCCGCATGCGCTCGATCGCCAACGACTGGGTTACAGAGGGTCGCCTGCTCACCGTAGACGAAGAGGTCGAGCGCGTCGAAAAAGTGACCACCGAAGATGTGCTGCGTTCTCTGCGCCGTTTCCCGGTGCGCGAGAAGCAGGTCCTGACGGCGCTTGGCCCGCTGAGCGAAGAGGAATTGCTGAGCGCGTAAAAGAATTGACCGCGCCTGCCTTACATGCTATCATAGTGAAACGCAAATTTTCAAGCATTGAAGCATTTTGCAGGCAGGGACCATGTATGATATTGTGCCTGGCGTGTTACAGCACTTGCGCGAAGCCGACATTGTCAGTAAAGCGGGCCTGGCTGTAGCATCACAGGGTCAAGAGTATTGCCGTACCGGCGCCGTTCGATCTACTTATCGCCAGGGAGCCCGTCTCAATGGCATTATTGAGGTTGGCAACGACTCCCCACAAGAAGAGACACCAGGCCCAAATGGGGCAAAAGCTATGGAGTCCTCATCGGCTGCTCTCCAACGCTTCCTCGTGACTGTAGAAATACGCGATGCTCAGGCCTGGCACTTCACTTGCACCTGCACTCCGGCCTCTATGATCCATCCCTCCATGCGCCTGTGCGCGCATGCCTCGGCCCTGCTCTATTGCTGGCTGGCCCGACCGGCTGCCTTCGCCCTGTCAACCGCGACTCCGGGCGGCATGTTCGAGATGCGCGTGGATGAGAGCGCCGGCCCTGCCCGACCGCTATCCGCACGCGGGCAGATTGGCCAGCCCTTGCCGCCCGCGCCGGTTGCTCGTGGCTCAACGGCATTAACAACGTATCCCATGCCCGTCATTTCTCCGGTCAACACCACCGATTCGCTCGCGCTCCTGGCCCTTGGTGACCTGCGAGCGATTGCGAAGGAGTACGAACTTACTGTAAACGGGCTGGGCAAGCAGGAGTTGATCGAGGCGATCATGGACGCGTTCAGGCAGCCGGCGGCCGTGCGCAGAGTAGTGAGTACGCTGGAGAAGATACAGCGCCAGTTCCTGGCAACCTTCACCCTGGCAGGTGGGTTCATGAGCGACGAAGAACTGCGCGGCTTGTTTGAGCGCTTCGGGCTGGGCAGGCCGGAGCACTTCCAGCAGGCGCTGGCGAAACTACAGAGCAAGGGGCTGGTGCTGCGGACCAGCTTCAATACCTCGCAGCAGTTGCGCAACAATCCAGGGAATCTGAGCGCCCTGGGCGGCCTTAACCCGCTCGAAGTTACCTGGTTTGTGCCGCCGCAGGTGTGCGCTGCTTTATCCATTACATTACCCGTTACGCCATTTCGGGTGGAGGAGCAGCAGGAGCCGCCGATCATCCAGCACGCTGAACCCTACCGTTTGCTGGCCGATCTGTTGCTTGTGGCGCGCGCGCTGGAAGGGTGCGCGGTGCCGCGCGAGGAGAAGCGAGCCGAGCGCAGGGGCATCACGGGCAGCCTCATGCGCGCAGTCGCTTCACCATCCAGCACGCCGTCGTCAGAAGGCTCGGTTGCCATTCCACCGCCTGCCGGCCTGCTCCCTGCTGACCTGCTCGAAACGCTGCAGGATGTCGTGCCGCTTACTCCCTCCTTCCTGCGTTTTGCCTATCGCATCCTGCGCCTGGGCGAGATCCTCTATACCGACGCGGAATCATCTCCAAGGGCAAATGCGACGAGTACAGGCAGCCCCGCCGTCGCAACTATGATGCTGCGTATGTTGCCCAATGCCGCCGAATTATTGCTCGGCCCGACGCGCGGCGACGTCACAGTTGAGCTTTTTGCGCACTGGCAGCGCCAGGCAACCTATATTGAATTATTCGATTTGACAGAAGCAGCCCTGCGCCTGCGCTGCCGGACTATCGCGCCGAATCAGCCCGCGCTGCGCGTGGGCGAGTTGGAGGCCGAAAACAGGGAGGCGCGGCAGTGGCTCATCTCCTTGTTGGCTCAGGCCCCGCTCCATCAGTGGATCAGTTTCTCATCCTTCACCCGCTTCATCTACCGTCTGTATCCCACGTTTTTACAGCGCCGCCAGCGCCTCTTCCCTACACCTCACTGGTGGATCGAGCAGGATGAGGGCCATCCCCTGCACCCCACACAGTGGAGCGACTGGTCGCGCGCCGAGGGGCGCTATCTCGCACAACTACTGCAAGGGCCGCTTCACTGGTGGGGAGCCAGCGACCTGGCATTCTCCGCCGATGGACAACTGCAGGCATTTCGCCTGACATCGCTGGCAGAACTCTTATTTCGGGGCTCCGCCAGCGCCCCCGCTTTCACCGGCGCCCCTGCCCCGTTAACCTCGCGGACCGCCGAGTCGCCTGCCACTCCCGCCGCCAGAGTATCTGCCCTATTTGATGGAGCGAGTGCATTGAATGCGTATGAAGGGTTAGAGGAGCGAGCAGTTTCCACCGCGGCCGTAGGGCATCTCGAGCCGGTCGAGGTAGCAATGTACGATATGAGCGGTATCGAGCTATCGGTGGGAACGAGGGAGGTGGAGCGAGAAGGGCAGGGCCCTGGTGATCGCCCCGAGGTTTTGATCGTTTCCTCCGCCGGAAACTGGCCGCTGATCGACCTGGTTGAGCGTTTTACGCGCGTGAACGGGGTGCAGGCCGGGCGGCTCAGCTATCAGATCACACCCGCCTCGTTGAGCGAGGCGCTGCGGCGCGGAGAAGACCTGGCGACCTTTCTCGAACTGCTGCGCTGCGCGCTCGACGCCGGAAAGAACGACGGCCCGATCGAGGAGATGCTGCGTCGCCTCGAACGAAGTATCGCCAATTACGGGCGCGTGCGGATCTATACGGGCGTTACACTACTTGAAGTGGCGGATACTCTGACCTTGCGCGAACTTGCCGCGACCACCAGCGTCGAGCAGCAGACGATCCAGGCAATTCATCCTACAATGCTGGTGCTCAGAAAGCCGGGCGGGGAGCAATTGATCGATGAGCTCAAGCGGCGTGGCCAGGCGCCGCTTATACATGGGGACGAGTGAGATGGAGCAGAGCGACCTCTACCTGTTGCAGCACGTGCCGCAGTATCACCTGCAAGCGTTGAGCAAGGCGCGGCATATCCTGCTGCCTTCCGCTACCCAATCCTCTGCGCCGGGTGTAGCATCCAGCGGCGATCCTTCGCTGGGTGAGCTGGGCGAGCGGCTCTTCGATCCCGCCGTCTGCCGCGAGGTCGTTCGTGGGCTGGACGAGGCCGACTTTGCCATTCTTCAAGAACTAACTTCTTGCGGTGGCCGCGCTAACAGCCGCGACCTCGCCCTGTATCTAAGCAGCGCGAACGTACTAAGCGCCGGAAAAGCCAGGCAGGATGGCATCACTCCTATTGCTCATACCGCATCATCCACTTCCAGCGATCCTGCTCGCATCCATGCTCCGCAGTATCCCGCGCCGCACCCGCACGGCGCATTTGAGCAGGCTGTGCATCGCCTGCTGGCTCTGGGCCTGCTCTTTTGGGGCAGGCAGACCAGCTTCTCGGGGCGTGACTACGCCAACGGCGTCTACGACGGCGTGCTAATCGTGCCGCAGGCCGTCATGAACGCCGTGCAGTTCGTCGAAGCGGAACGCAACGCCCCCGGAAATGTAGTGGCGCCCCTTGCGGGTGCCATCGGCGCCAACGCTCTCTTCAGCGAGGACATCTATGAGTTGCAGCGTACGCTGTATCTCTACTGGTCACTGGTCTCCGCGCAGCGCGATGGCCTGCCACTGGTGAGCAGCAAAATGCTCTCGCGACCAGCTCTGCGCCAGGTCGTCGAGCAGTTAACTGCGCTGAATGTGGAGCAGATACGCATCGAAGCCGATGTGCCGCGCCTCCTTTTTCTGCGCCTCCTCATGACACGCCTGAGCCTGCTCTACGAGCGCAACGGCTCTATCTATGCCGCAGCACCGGCGTCGGCCGAAGCATATTTCTCCCTGCCGCTCGTGGTTCGGGCGCGCCGCTGTTATGATCTGTGGCTGGAAACCCCCTTCTGGAATGAACTGAACTACTTGCCCGGCGTGATCCTGCGTCCTGCTCTCGGCCCGGTCGACGCGGCTAATGCAGAGGTTGTGCGGGCGCGCTCCATGCTGATGCAGCGCGTGTTGCAGTTGCAGTCCGGTTCCCGGCACTCGCTCTCCACGTTTATCGCGCGTTCCAAGCTGCATATCCCCTACCTGCTGTTCCCCCGTGATTATGGTGCGCGCGCCGAGCGCTACTCAATTGGCAGCAATCCCTACGGCCTGGATTTTCGCCTCAAGCACGGCTGGCTTACACACCGCGAGGGATGGTATCTTGTCGAGGGCGGATTCATTCGTGCTGTCTTCGCCGGTCCCCTACGCTGGTTGGGGATGATCGAGTTCGATGAAGAGGCAGATACCTTCGCGCTCTTGCCCGCGTTCAAGCAGATTGCCAGTAATGAAGTAGCGCCCCTGGTGGATGCCGCAGCCGAAGAAGGCGAGGATGCACCGGGTGCTGGAGATCAGACCTGGGGCAGGCTGATTGTGCAGCCAAACTTCGAACTGGTCGCGTTGGCACCGGTCTCCGAAGCCCTGCTGCTGCGGCTGGACCGCTTTGCCGAGCGTGTGCGACTCGAACAGGTCGCGCAGTACCGCCTGACGCGAGCCAGTGTGACGCGGGCCGTACAGATGGGGATGCCCATGCAGGATATCCTGCACGTGCTGGAAGAGTCCGCAGGGGATACCATCCCCCAGAACGTCTACTATTCTCTGAAGGAATGGGAGCGGCACGCGCGCCGCGTAGAATTGTGGCCGAGCATGACGCTCATCGAAGTGGCGGACGAAGCCCTTCTCGACACCTTCTATAACGATGACGAACTGCGCCCGCTCTTTGGACGGCGCCTGTCCCCGATCTTAGCCGAGGTGACGACCGATCAACTGGAGACCGTCCAGGAGTTGTTTTGGCAGCGTGAGTTCCTGCCGGCGGTGGCAGCCGCCCCCGCTTCTGCGAACCTGCTGGAAAACGGTGGGCGCGTTCCAGCGCACGAGGCCCAGTGGCGGTTGCTGGAGCACGGCGTCTTACAGCCCTGCTACCCTGTCCTCAACCTGTACCTGACCACCGAACTCGAACGCTTTACCGTTCTGGACGAGCAGACCGGCTGGCGGCGAATTACTCCTGCCTCTATCCAGAAGGCGGCTCACAACGCTATTTCGCTTGACTCAATCGTGCGCTTCCTCCAGCGCTATTGTGAAGGAGGATTGCCCGCCTCGTTCCTCATCCGCCTGAAACTGTGGGGCGGCGGCTACCAGCAGCAAGATATCGTCCAGGTCGAACCGGCTCCGCTGCTGCGCCTCTCGGCCAGCGCCCTGCGCGATATCCAGGCCGACGAAGAGCTTGGCGGTCTGCTCGATTCGGAAGTTCCCGTCGATAGCCGCCTGGTACGGGTAGCCCCGCACTCCCTCGAGCGCGTGCTAGAACTGCTGCGCGAGCGCGGCTTCACCGTGGAGGACTAGTAGATTGATTTTGCTATTACAAGGAGGATTACAAAGATGAGCGAATACCAACATTACGAATTCATGACCATTGATCGACCTCTGACACGCGAGCAACTCGAAGCTGTCAATACCCTTTCCAGCCACTTGGTACGCTGACGGCGGCACAGGAGGCGCTGGCTGAATTGTTGCGGGTGCCGGAAGAACTGCTCCTGGCGGCAGCTCGACATAGCGAGGCGGCCGAGCCATCGACCGGTGATAATGTTGAGGCGCTGATCAATCTGCTGCCACCTGAACGCCAGAACGAGTACCTGATCGCTTAGTACGCAACGAGCCAGGGCTGAGCCGCCTGCTCATCAGGGAGCTGCGCGAACTGAGCCGGGACAAGAGCGAAGCGAATCCGCCAACGGGTGAGCATGTCACCTATGCCACGCTGCTTGCCGAAAGCAAGACGATCAGAGCTCAACTTGAACGCGAGAGGCGCGAGCAGGAGCGAGCGGCCCGTCAGCGTCACCTGCAAGATGTCCACGATCACCGCGAAGATTACTGGCGTCAAGTCGAGCAGGCAGTGGTGCGCGCTTCGGGGACAGGCTACGACGAAGCCGTCCGGTTGCTGGTAGAACTGCGTGAGGCCGCCGATCAATTCAAGCAGAGCCGGGAATTTGAGGAGCGTTTCCGCGCCTGGGTTCGGCCTCTCATGCACCGTCCCGCCCTCATCAAGCGCTTGCAGGCTCGCAAGTTCACATTGCCAGAAGCGTAGGAAACCAGTTGACAAATCGCAGCGCGTGTGATATCTTACTTGTGCAAACGCAAGTGTAATGCGGGAGTGGCTCAGTGGTAGAGCATCTCCTTGCCAAGGAGAAAGTCGCGGGTTCGATCCCCGTCTCCCGCTCCATTGCTTATCCTGGTAGGGCGACGTCGCCAAGTGGTAAGGCACGGCTCTGCAAAAGCTGCACCAGCGGTTCGAATCCGCTCGTCGCCTCCCTGATTGACGTGATAGCTTGCGGTCACGTCTTTTTTTATGATGCCTTCGAGCATCATACGAGGTTTATCCCCATGCGACAGCAGCACAGCTATTCCACCGAAGCCATTGTCCTCAAGCGCAGCGACCTGGGAGAAGCCGACCGTATCCTGACGTTGTTTACCCCATCCAAAGGTAAGTATCATGCCATCGCCAAAGGCACACGCAGGCCCATCAGCAAGATGGCCGGACACGTCGATCTGCTGTGCCGCAGCCAGTTGCAACTGGCGCTGGGCCGCAACCTTGATATCGTCACACAGGCCGAGGGGCGCGAGAACTTCCTGCACCTGCGCAACGACCTCTGGCATATGACCTGCGGCTTCTATCTGGCCGAGCTGGTGGATCGCTTCGTCGAAGACCGCACGCAGCACTACGACATCTACGCCCTCCTGCTCGACACGCTGCGCTACCTGGATGCCGATGCCAATGCCTTGCAGCAGCAGCGAGAAAAAAGCCTGGGTAATGGCGACGGCCCGTCCTCACCTCCACTCACGCCCGAGCAGGAGGAGGGGAAAACACGCCTGCTGCTGCGCTACTTCGAGCTGCGCCTGCTCACCGCCATTGGCTACGAACCCGCCTTGCAAAACTGCTCGCACTGCGCCTCCGAGATCCTCCCGGAGGAGAACGGCTTTCGCGCCTCGCTGGGTGGCATCCTCTGCCCCCAATGCTCGCGCTACTGGGAGCGCCGCCTCTCGCTCGAGGCTCTCAAAGTCCTGCGCTACATGCAGCGCAGCACGTGGAAAGAAGTCTCACGCCTGCGCCCGGATGCGCGGCTGCACGCCGAACTGGAGGCCGTCATGCACGACCTGCTGCGCTACCATTTAGAGCGAGACCTGAAATCGTGGAGCTTTCTGGAGATGTTGCATCCCTAACACCCCTTCACACAACCTGCATTCTATGGTACAGTTGAGATGTCGAATTTATCCCCGTATTGGAGGCGCTTGTGAGTGATATTTCATCGTCTTCCAACCCGAACCTGGAGGCGTCCAGGCCAAAGAGCCGCGGCTATGCCATGTACGTCTTCTGGATCATGTTCCTCATCAGTTTCCTGAATTATATGGATCGCAACGTGCTGGCCGGAGCCGCCGCTACCGTCGCGAAAGAACTTGGCTTCGGCAATGATGGAATTGGCTACCTGGCGACGGCTTTTATCTTCGTTTATGCCATTACCACCATCCCGTTAGGTATCTGGGCTGACCGGGCGAAACGCAAGAACGTGGTTGCCATCTGCGTTGCGATCTGGAGCGTGGCGACGGCGCTGACCGCGCTGGCTACGAATTTTACGACGCTGTTCCTCTCGCGTATGGTGCTGGGCGTCGGCGAGGCCGGCTACTTCCCGGCGGGCACCGCGCTCATGAGCGATTACTTCAGCCGCCGGAGACGCTCGCGCATCATGAGCTGGTGGAGCGTCGGGCAACTGGTCGGGATCCTGGTTGGCTTTGTGATCGGCGGCGAACTGGCTGGCCTGTTTACCGGGAGCTGGCGACTGGCATTTGTGTTCACAGGCATTCCGGGCCTTATCCTGGCTTTCCTTGCCTGGAAGCTGCGCGAACCCAGGCGCAACGAAGCCGACGAAGAGGAACTCGCGCTCTATCCCTTCACGGTAGGCGAGGTGGCCGAAATCGAAGAGCCGCCCCATACCACCGCGGTTTCTGCGGCTGCCAGATCGGAGGAGAACGTCGGACGGGGTATTGCGGCTCAGTTGAAAGTAATATTCTCGCAGCTTGGCGCATTGCTCAGAATCAAGACGCTGGTTGTCTTGATCGTTATGCAGATTTTCGCCTTCTTCGTGCTTGGCGTCAATGTCACGTTTCTCCCGACATATCTGCAGCAGAAAGATATCTTTGGCTTGAGTCCGGGAACGGCCGGTATCTTTTCGGGCGGCGTGATCGTGCTGGCGGGTCTGATCGGTACTGTCTTCGGTGGCTACCTGGCCGATTGGCTCAACCGGCGCTACCAGGGGGCGCGCGTGCTTGCCTGCGGCATTGGCTTCCTGCTGAGCGCGCCCGCCTTTGCCTACGCCGTCACAAGCCGCAGCTTCATAGTGTTCAGCGCGCTGTTCGTGATGACCACTATCCTGGTCACTATCTACACGGGTCCCAGCACTGCCGCGACGCAGGATGTCGTACCTTCGGCCCTGCGCGCTTCGTCTATCGCGATCTCCCTGCTGATAGCGCACCTGCTCGGTGATGCTCTATCGCCTTCCATCGTCGGCTTACTTGCCGCGCATTTCGACCCGCATCCTGTTCTGGATTCGAAACTCTTCCTGACCGGGCAGTACCTCAGCCAGGCCCTGCTGATTACCTGCACGCCTGCCCTGGTCATCGCCGGGCTGGTGGGTATCTTCGGTGCGCGCTGGATGAAGACCGATGTCGCATCCGCGGAGGAAGCCGACCGCCTGGCCCGAGAAACCGCGACCGCGTGATGGACGCGCCGGGGGTGGTGAGCGGATATGTGGCTCAGATCGCAAATATTCAGTAGCATTTCTTACTGTGAATAGAGTGCGAATGTGTTATAATCGGCGTGATGAACGATGAACCGGGTACTTAATACGACCTCTCCGGTCGGATGACTGCGAAGCAGTAGCTTGCGATGGGTTTCCGACCGGAATAAGATCGGCTATGTAATGGTGATAAAAAGTTATGGCGAGTAATTATCCATCTGATCCGAATAATGCCGCGTCGCTCAATAAACCCGTCACGCCGCAGAGCGGCCCGGGAGGCACAGTGCCGGATTATCTTATGCCTCCCGGTTCGCCTCCAGTTGCGCAGCCCTTATCGGGCCCATTGGCCTCGCAGGCGCCTAGCTCTCTCGCATCGGAGAGAGGCGGCAGCGCTGTGAATGGAGGCAGTGGAAGTGGTGGAGGCGGTGGCAGCAGTCGGCGCTTGCAGCCGGGAACCGAGTTGCAGGCCGGCCGGTATCGTATCGAGCGCGCTTTGGCATCGGGCGGGATGGGAGCCGTCTATCTTGCTATCGATGCGCGTTTTGATGACGAGCCATGCGCCATCAAAGAGATGCTCGACGATTTCCATGATGAAGCCGAGCGCACCCAGGCGGTAGACTGGTTCAAGCGCGAGGCCAAGTTTTTGCTCAAGCTCAATCATTCCTGCATCCCACGCGTTCGTGACTTCTTCGCTGAGGGTGGTAGGCACTACCTGGTGATGGACTTTATCGAGGGCCGCACTCTTGCGGAAGTCTTCGCTAAAGAAGGCACAATCCCTGGCGTCAATGGCGCGCGGGGCGTCTCCGAAGCGCGCGCGCGCAGTTGGGCTCGGCAGGTGTGCAGCGTACTTACCTATCTGCACAATCAGAACCCGCCCGTTATTTTCCGAGACCTCAAGCCTTCGAATATTATGGTCACCAATCGCGATGAGATCAAGCTCATCGACTTTGGGATCGCGCGCACGGTCCAATCGCAGCGCCAGGCCACTATCATCATGACCATCGGCTACGCTCCGCCGGAGCAGATGCAGGGCAATCCTGAGCCGCGCAGCGACATTTTCGCGCTCGGCTCGACCATCCACCGCGTGCTGACTCAGCACGACGCCGCCAATAACAAGCCGACCATCTTTACCTTTCCGCCGGTACGCGCGCTGCGGCCAGATATCACCCCGGCCTTCGAGAGGATCGTCATGAAAGCGCTCAGTCCGGCTGTCGAGCAGCGCTGGGGTAGCGCCGCCGAAATGGAGCAGGCGATCATCAACCTTTCTCCCCCTCCTGCCGGTCCATCATTCGGCTTCTTCCCAGCGGGAGTGGGGAGCGACCGTGCGACTCCTGCGGGCGTCAGACCGCCGGGTACCGTCATGTCAGGCCAGGCGGTGGGTTTTATTCGCGCTGCGCAGGATCACCTGGCGGCAGGGCGCATCGAGCCGGCATTCATGGCGGTGCAGCAGGCTTACCAGTTCGATCCGAACAACGCCGTCGTGCATAAAATCTATGGGCAGGTCTTTGCGCGGCGCCAGCCTCCAAATGCCGAACTCGCTATCCAGGCCTATAACCGTTCGCTACAGTCGAACCCGAACGATGCTGAGACGCACAAGCTCGTCGGTGACGTGTTTTATTTCCTGCGTAAACAACCCACGCAGGCCATCCAACCGTATACCCAATCCATACGCCTGAATACGAACGATTTTGAAACGCATCAGCGCCTGGCGAAGTGTTACGAAGAGACCGGTCAACTGGACGCGGCGCTGCGTGAATACCTGGAAGCAGTTCGCCTGCTGCCACCCGCGCTGAAGCGGCCCGAATTGCACTACGCACTCGGGCAACTGGCGTACCGTATGAGGCAGTGGCCGGTGGCCGAACGCGCCTTTGTGCAGGTTCTGACCATCAATTCCGCGGACCATGCCACGCGCTTCCTTCTGAGCCAGGTATATGAACAGGAGGGGAAGCTGGCCGATGCCCAGCGTGAATGCGGCTATGTCGTGCAGGCCACGCCCACCAACCAGGCGGCACAGGTAATGTTGCAGCGTCTGCGAGGTCTGGCGCGCTAGTACACTGAAACATTGATACAGTGACACAGTAATGCGATAAAATAGAAATACAGTAGCAATACTAAGATTAATCGGAGAGGCATTCCCGGATCGCATACAACCCGAAATAAGGGAGTTACAGCGAAAGATGAATACGTATCGATTTACACCTGCGGCGTACGGGGGAATGGGAAGGGTCGCGTTGTCGATGCTTGGCGGGCTACTGATGTTGCTGTCCCTGCTGCTCCCCTCGGTTGCCTCTGCCGCTGCCGCTCGCGTGGCCGGCCCGTCGCTCTCGCCCACCGGCGTGCTCGAGCAGGCAGGCGTGTCGGTGGTGCGCCTGGCGATCACCTACACCACGCCACAAAAGACGCAAGTAACGTGCACGGCGCTGGGTACGCTCATCGCGAGCTGGCCCGCCGCCTCAGCGACCGACCAGAACAACTGGATCGTCACAGATGGAGCGCTGCTCTCCCCCCAGGGAGGCACCTGCGTCAAAGGCAGCCGTCTGAGCCAGATTCAAATCCTGGCCAACAACACGTACACCAATACTACTCCCAGCCTGACGCTACTGCATACCCTGCAGTGCGCCAATGCCGTCTGCCAGGATCAGCAGGGCACCAGCGTCGGGCCGCGCGAATTCCTCTCGAAAACCCCCGTCGGCGGGGGGGTACTCATCTCGTTCCATACCTCCAACCTGGATATGCAGCCCTATCTGGACCCTGGCATGGTCAACCCGTCCACCGGTGTAGGGATCGAACTGGCCGATCCAAGTGCTGTGGTGCCGTGGCCGATCGTGCCAACCACTTCGGTGACTCAAGCACAAGCGTTTTTGACGCCCATCAACCCCTCCACCCCGCCGGCGAGTGCACCGGGGACAACGCCGGTTCCGGCAGCATCGTCACCGAAGTTCGAGCCGGGGATGCCTTTCGTGGATACCCAGGGGCATTTTATCGGCATGCAGGTCTCCGGGACGAATGCAGCGCCCTTTACGGCAGCGAATCTGCAAACCCTGGAGCAGCAGGGCTCGCTCGTGCAGCAAGCGCATGGCGTGAATATTTTGAAGCAGCAGTGGGAGGCCGGCGTCCAGGCCTTTGACCAGGGCAACTATGTGCTGGCACAGCAGAAATTGGAGGTCATCACCCAGGAGCCGAGCAAGGTCAACAACCCCAATTTCCAGGCCGCCAGGAGCTTCGCGCAGCAGGCCGCCGCGAAGGAACGGAACGGCTCAGGCGGCACGCCCACGACGGCGGGTGGTGCGGGCGGGCAGAACAACGCGGGTGGTTCCGGTAATTTCCTCGGTATCCCCACCGGAGTGATCCTGGTCGTCGGGCTGGTCGCGGGAGTGATCTTTCTGGTGCTGCTGCTCGTGCTGGTCAGCCTGGTCTTTGGGCGCCGGCGCACGCAGCGCAGGAGTAATCGGGAGGAATTGGAACGTTTCAAGGCAGACGAGGCCGCCGCGCGTCGCAGTGCCCCACTGGAAGCCAGGCGCATCGCCGAAGAGTCGCAGCGCAACAACCACAGTCCCGCGCAGCAATTGAATAAGGTTCCCTCACAGCCGCTGCCGCAGGTGTCTCCTCCCGCGCCCACTGTTCCCGCAGCTCCCCCGCCCGCGCCAGTTTCACAAGCACAGCCGGAGCAGCCCTGGCTCCCCGAACAGGCGAGATCGGATTACGAGGCATCAACGGATGCCATGGACGCGCCGACGGTGCCGATAATGGCGAGAAATGGGCACAATAATGCCGATGCAGGTGGCCATGTCGTACGCGAATTGCGCAACGTCAGCCTGGCTGTCGGGTCTGTCACCAACGTTGGATTAAAGCGCCAGCATAAGCCGAATGAAGACAGCTTCTTCGCCTTTCAGGCGGCGAAATCGCATAATGCACAGCCGATGCAGTTCGGCCTGTTCATCATTGCAGATGGCATGGGCGGTCACGCCAATGGGCAGGATGCCAGCCGCACTGCCATTCAAACCATGATCGATTTCATGTTGCCGAAAATCTCTGTCACTAATGGTGGCATGGACGACCAGAGCTATCTCAAATTGCTTGAAGAAGGGGTGCAGCAAGCCAACTACGCCGTCCACCAGCGCAACATACAGGATCGGGCGGATATGGGAACGACTATGACAACGGCCCTGATTATCGGCTCGATGGCCTATATCGCGAATGTAGGTGATAGCCGCACGTATCTCTACCGGCAGTCAACAGGATTGACGAAGGTCACGCGCGACCACTCCGTCGTTGCCAGCCTGGTCGATGCCGGCATTATCCAGCCGGACGATATTTATACGCATCCCAAGCGCAACCAGATTTACCGGAGCCTGGGTGAAAAGCCGGTCGTAGAGGTCGATTCATTCTCCGTGGAGCTGCAGCCCGGCGATAAGTTGTTGCTCTGTACGGATGGCCTGTGGGATATGGTGCGCGACCCCGAAATTCAGCGCATTATTGCTGCGCCGGAGCCAGACCCCACCAGGACCGGTGAAGAGCTGATCCAGGCGGCCCTCAAAGGGGGTGGGGACGATAACGTCAGCGTAATTGTCGTCTCGATCTCCGAGGCCGCCGGCCATACCGGCATGACCGGGATACAATTTCTGGCCAAGCCGGAAACTGTGACCGTGCCAGACTTGCCGGCGATGTAACTCACCCGTCCCGGCAGCCGGGTTTCGTCCTTTGTCGCCATCTTCAACCCTGTGCTATAATCAAAACAGCATTCTACCTGTACGCACAGGTGAATTCGGCGTGCGTCAGGCACATTTGGAGTTGGAGGAAGGCACGTGACTACCAACGTCGGTTATTTATATGCAGCCATTATGCTTGCCGCGGGCTTCGGCTTCGTCATTCTCACGATGACCGTGGTGAATATACTTGCCCCGCATAGAAGAACAAAGGAAAAGCTGCAAACGTACGAATTGGGCGAGACCCCTATCGGTTCCGCCTGGGTTCAGTACCCACTCGGCTTCTATATTTTTGCTCTGCTCTTCGTGGCTTTCGATGTCGATATCGTCTTTATCATCTCCTGGGCGGTTATTTTCAAGCAATTAAGCTTCTTCGGCTTCTTTGAAATCCTGATCTTTATCATCATTCTCGCGCTTGGTCTGGCCTATGCATGGCGCAAGGGAGTTGTACGATGGATTTAGTACCGCGCGCGAAGAGCCTGCCCAGCGCAACTACCGGCTATCGGGATCAGAATGCTGCGCTTGCCCGTGATCTGGCGCCCATCGCGCAGATTACCGGCAAGGAAGTAGGGGCTCGCACGTTGCAAGGCGATTATCTCGGTATCGAGGTTGATGCCACGAACCTGCTCGCCGTCTGCCGTTTCCTGCGCGACCAGCTCGGCTTTGACATGTTGAGCTGCATATCGGGCGTCGATATGCTCGATCATCTCGAAACCGTCTACCACCTGCGCTCGCTTACGCGCGGGCAGTTGCTCCAGATCAAAGTGCGTCTCGATCACGAGAAACCGGAGGTGGGCAGCGTCGTCTCCGTCTGGCCGACGGCCAACTGGTTAGAGCGCGAAACCTACGATATGTATGGCATTCGTTTTACCGGCCATCCTGACCTGCGGCGCATGCTGCTCGACGATGATTTTGAGGGCTACCCGCTGCTCAAGAGCTTCCACCAGGTTCCTCATACCCCGAAGCCACCGGCCACCACTCAGGTTGATCCAAACATGGCCGTGGCAGGGCAATACCAGCAGCGCGGCGTGGAACACGTGGTGCAGAAAAAACTCGGGCAGGGTCTCGAGGAGCGCCTGCATCCAGGTACGCCCACCTTTGGCCATGCCTTCGAGGGCAACAAGGAATCAAACTCAAACAATGAATCAAGCTCAACGGAATAAGCGAATGCCAAAAGCCAGCAGGATAAGAAAAAAAACATCCAAGGACGGAACGGCTCGACAGCGCGCCTCCCAGCCTGCATCGCAACAGGCGTCGCAGGCATCCGGCACATTGGCGACGACAGCGCAAGGGAGCCAGGCGGGCCGTCGTGTTGCTCCATCAAGATTAGCTGGGCCGCAAAGCCTCTTATTTCCAGCTATGGTCGCGCTTGGTTGCTGGGGCATGGCTTTCACCCTGGCCTATTTCTATGCCGATCCTAATCGCCTCCTCTTCGCTGGAATGGCAGCCTTAATGGGCCTGTTCTGGACATATAACGTGTATGCACGCTATACGCGTATGCGCAAGATGCGTAAAACTCAGTAGCTTTGACATGAAGAGGTATATTCATGGTAACTAATCAATCGAATGGCAGCATTCTTTCTGATGACATCGAAGGCGCAGAGGAGATTAAAACCCAGGAGATGCTCCTCAATATGGGGCCACAGCATCCCAGCACGCATGGCGTGCTGCGTATGGTGATGACGCTGGAAGGCGAAACCGTAGTAGATAGCACGCCCGTTATCGGCTACCTGCATCGCGGCATCGAGAAAATCCTGGAGAATCGCCCTGTCATGGGGGGCATCCGCTACATGGATAACGCGGACTACCTCTCGCCGATGCTCAACGAGATAGCCTATGCTGGTGCCGTGGAGCAGTTGATGAGCCTGGAGCCACCGCGCCGGGCGCAGTATATCCGCCTGCTCGTTGGAGAGTTGCAGCGTATCGCCAGCCACCTCGTCGCCATCGGCACCTACGGCCTGGACCTCGGCGCCTTCACCCCCGTCATGTGGACGATGCGCGACCGCGAAGGGATTATGGACCTCTTCGAGGCCCTGGGAGGCAGCCGCTTCAATGTGAACTACTTGCGCGTCGGCGGGGTGCTGCACGATTTTCCGAAGGGCTGGCTCAAGAATTGCGAGGACTTCCTCGATCGCTTCGACAAGAATATGCAGGAACTGGATACGCTGCTGACCGGCAACGAGATCTTTGAGGCGCGTACCCAGGGCGTAGGCTATATCGATCAGCAGCAGGCTATCGCCTGGGGCATGACCGGCCCGATTCTGCGCGCCAGCGGCGTCAACTGGGATCTGCGCGTGCATCGCCCGTATATGGCCTATCGCGAAGTGCCGGTCAATGTGCAGGTGCGCCAGGAAGGCGACTGCTTCGCGCGGTACATGGTGCGCATGCAGGAAATCACCGAGAGCTCTCGTCTCTGCCGCGTAGCTCTCGATAAGATGCCCGGCGGTCCCATCTCCACACGCACGCCTATCGCTCTACGTCCACCGCGTGGCGAAACTTACTTCGCCATCGAAAGCAGCAAGGGCGAGCTCGGCATCTACTTTATCAGCGATGGCAGCGAGTATCCCTGGCGGGCGAAAATTCGCGGCCCGTCCTTCGTCAACCTGCAAATTCTTCCCGAAATCCTGCGTGGGCACAAAATGAGCGATGTTGTTGCTATCATGGGCAGCATTGACCTCGTGCTGGGCGAAGTCGATCGCTAAAGCGGATGTTCGTAGAGGCGCGATTGATCGCGTCCCGGTATATCGCGGAGTTATCATATGTATCTAGCAAGTATTGTAGCGAGGAGCGCGGCCACGTTCCAATTCGATGCGAATTTCTGGCTGCAAATTTTGCAGTTTGTGGTGGCCTTCCTCTCCTTCTTCGGCTTTGTGCTGACAAGCGCGGTGATACTGATCCTGGTAGAGCGCAAGGTTATGGCCTGGATGCAGGATCGCGTCGGCCCAATTCATACAGGCCCATGGGGCCTGCTGCAGACCGTAGCAGACGTGGGCAAGCTGCTCTTGAAAGAGGATATCCACGCCGGGCTGGCCGATAAAACTCTCTTCATCCTGGCTCCATCGGTCTTCCTTGCCCCGGTCATCGCTGCCTTTGCCGTCATACCGCTCTCGCCTTATGTGAGTCTTCCCGGCACCGCGCTTGCCACCGGCATCGTCTACTACGTCGCTATGAGTTCCATCGACGTTGTGGGCGCTGTAATGGCTGGTTGGAGTTCCAATAACAAATATTCGCTGATCGGTGGTCTGCGTGCGGCTGCGCAGATGATCTCCTACGAGCTGCCGCTCGTGCTGTCCCTGGTGAGCATTGTGATGTTGACCAGCGTCCTCTCTAATACTGGGCTTGGCACGATTTCTATCCATGATATCCAGAACTACCAGTCCGCCGGTCTCTGGCCCGGCAAGGGCATCGGCTTCTTCAACTTCGTCTTCCAGGGATTCACTCCCTGGGCATGGTTCTTCCTGGTACAGCCGCTCATGATTGTCATCTACTACACCTGCGGTCTGGCCGAGACCAACCGCTCCCCGTTCGATCTGCCCGAGGCAGAATCCGAGCTGGTCGCGGGCTATCTCACGGAATACAGCGGAATGCGCTGGGGCTTGTTCTACCTGGGCGAATACGGCAATATGACGATTGTCTCTGCCATCGCTTCGTACCTTTTCCTGGGGGGCTTCTCCGGCCCTGGCGTGACCTTCCTGACCGGTCTTGGCAACTTTGGCTGGGGCTTGCTGGGCAACCTGCTCGCCATCGCCTACTTCACCATCAAGGTCTACCTGCTCTGCCTGGTCTTCATCTGGGTGCGCAGCACGCTGCCGCGCCTGCGAGCCGACCAGTTGATGCAGTTCGCCTGGCTGATCCTGATCCCGACCACCCTGCTCAATATCATCATCACCGCCCTGATCTTCCTGGTGATGAACAGCCTGGGCTCACCCAACTGGCTCTTCGAGATCGTGCTGGGCGTTGTCAACTGGGCTATGCTTGTCGTCTTCGTCCTCATCGTCAGGCGCGCTACCGTTGCTACCACGCGCCGGGCGCAGGCCCCGGCCATTCGTGCCCGCCGCCGGGCGCAGGCTATTCCCGCTCCCACGGCTGCCGCCGGGCAGCTACCGGAGCGTGCCAGCGCGAGTACCGCGGGAAGTACGCAGCAATAGCGGCTAGCCGGACATCGTAGGGGCGCGATTGATCGCGCCCTCTATTTCATTTTTATAGGCTGGTGGGCAGGATATCTCTGGGCGCTGCTTGGATATTTCTGTTGCCTGACCGGTATCTTAATCCCGGCTGGCCTGCTGATGCTCAACCGCCTGCCAATGGTGCTGACGCTGCGCAGGAATTAGGGGTATAAATGGCTGGTGCCGTCCCTATAAGGGCGGCACCGTTACTCCTGCTGCACATGGTAGATGATCTGTTCAGTTTCGCTTATCATCCTCAGCCATTGTAGATCATCAATCATCACTTTCGCTGCTAACGCATACCCGACCCACAGCGAATCCATTTTCTCGCCAGCAGCACCACTATCGCCATGCCCTGTCCGCCGCTTACCGGCAATGCCACTATTCTCACCGCGCGCATCATCCGCTCTCGCCAGTGACCCTTGAGGGGAGCGAGCGCGGCCAGGTACAGAGCCATCTGGGCTGTTCCGGCCAGGCGACTCCACCAGGGACCGCCGCCGTGTGGGAGTCTGCCCCGGCTCAGGTCGAGGATGGGGTCAAGATAGCGGATGATGGGCGGCAGCAGGCACGAGCGCGGCAGGTCGCCCCACGCGGTGGCGCTGACGGCGGACCAGAGCGTCAGCCAGGAATCCGACTCGATATCCATTACGCTGCCTAAGCGCGTGGGACCGAATTGGCGGGCAAGCGGCCCATCCAGCCAGTCTACGGCTGAGGCTTCCAGCAGGATCAGCGACCAGCTCAGCCGACCGGCCAGCCCGGTGCGGTCGCGGATGCCCGATGCCACCAGCCCGGCCAGCACCCCACTCGCTGCTCCCCGGCTCAATGTCACCACGTCGGCCGGTGAGACCTGTTCTGGGCCGATTTTGCGTATCATAGCCGCTAGAAAGATGCGCTGAACCTTCATCGCCAGAGTGAGGCTTGCAAGATAGCGTATCGCCGCCCACAGACCATACGTGCGCCAGATGGGAATGCCGGTTGTTAGAGCTGTGAGCAGCTCGATTATGCGCACGGCTGGCCAGATGTTCGTGTTCGTTTGTACGGTTTTGCTCTTCATGAAGGACTGAGGTATGATACAATAGATCAGGTTGTCAAACAAGCAAAGCCACTGTAGCAGAAAGAGACGCGGATGATCCAGGCGCCCTCCAAGCAGGATGCACGCCGCTCGCCTGGAACCTGGCAGGATCGAGGGGCGGCCTGGTTTGCACTCTTAGCCATTGGCGGTGTGCTATATTTTATCATGGCTGTGGTTATTTTGCATCTGCTTCGGCCTGATTTGAATCCTATCACCCATGCTGTGAGCAACTACGCCGTCGGTCCTTTTGGTTTTCTGATGACCTCCGCCTTCTTCGTGCTTGCGATGAGCGAATGCGCCCTGGCATGTGGGCTTGCTCGCAGCCTTGGGCCCGGCAGGCGAGCGGCGGCCAGCGTTCATGATTGTGAGTTTTCTCCTTAGGGGTCTTTTGTGATGATCCCGGCTTGCCGGGCTGACACGGGGTAACCCAGCAGCTTGCTTGCAACATAACTGAATTTATCAGGGTTGCCGCTGCACCATACGGCGAGCTGATCCTCACGCGGCCTTTGCTCCGTTTCGGGCGCGATCAATCCTTCGGTATCGAGAACATAGTGCGTGCGGCGCGCGATGGCCACGCCGCTGTCGATGATCTGCACATGTGGGCCGGACACCCGCTCGATGAGCGGACGCAGCGCCGGGAAATGCGTACAGCCCAGCACGATTACGTCCACTTCCTTGCGCAACACGGGCTCTAATGCGGTGCGCACCGCTTCCTCCACCTGTGGGCCATCGAACTGGCCATCTTCTACCAGTGTGACCAGTTCGGGACAGCCGATAGCAAAAGCCTGAATGCCGCCCGCGAATTCATCGATCAGTTGGTGAAGATAGGTTGCCCTTGCCGCCTGGTTCGTAGCTGCTATGGCGATGCGGCCATTTCTGGTAGCGCGTGCGGCAGGTTTCACGGCAGGCACCACCCCTACAAACTGGATGAAGGGATAGGTGGCGCGTAGTGTCGCCAGCGCTGCCTGCGAAGCTGTATTGCAGGCCACCACGATAATCTTTACACCCTGGTCGATGAGAAAACGGCTGATCTGTACGGATAATGCGGCGATATCTGCTTCCGTGCGCGCCCCGTAAGGGCAGTGCGCCGTGTCGGCAAAGTAAATGTAGCGCTCGCCTGGCAGTTCCTGCCGTAACGCTGAAAGGATCGTCAGTCCCCCGGCGCCCGAATCGAATACCCCTATTGGTGCCTCAGCTTGCGCGATAGATGCCGCCGTTTCGCGGTCGAGCGCACGCATGCTGCGTTCAGCGTCGCGTGCAGGCTGCATCTGAGACTGTCCCCCATTCGATTCCGGCACGCCGCGTCCCGACTCCTCCATATGCAACTCGTCCATAGACAGATTCTACTCTATTTCAAACTACGAAACGTATCGAAACTCACGTTGTTCGCCGAAAACCCGGCGCATCGTATCGCTGATCTCGCCCAGCGTCGCGTAGGACTCCACCGCCTCGATGATCAGCGGCATTAGATTTTGATTGCCTTCCGCGCCTCGCTCCAGCGCGCTGAGGGCTTGCTCGACGCGCTTATTATTCCGGCGCTCGCGTAGGGAAGCCAGCTTTGCTGCCTGTCGCCTGCCAACTTCAGGGTCAACATGCAGCAGCGAAGGGCGCTCTTCATCTTTGACGGTGAAGCGGTTCACCCCGACGACGATGGCGCGTTCTTCCTCTAATGCGTGCTGGTATTCATAGGCGGCCTGTTCGATCTCGGCCTGCATGAAGCCGCGCTCGATGGCGTGAACGCTGCCTCCCAGTTCATCGATACGCCGGATGTAGTCCCAGGCCTGTTCCTCGATGGCGTCGGTCAGGTACTCGATGTAATACGAGCCGGCCAGCGGGTCGACCACATCGGCCACCCCGCTTTCATAAGCCAGGATTTGCTGCGTGCGCAGCGCTACCCGCACTGCATCCTCAGTCGGCAGCGACAGCGCCTCGTCCTTCGAGTTGGTATGCAGCGATTGCGTGCCGCCCAGCACTGCCGCCAGGGCCTGGTATGCCGTGCGCACGATATTGTTGTCGGGCTGCTGCGCCGTCAGGGTAGACCCGGCGGTCTGCGTGTGGAAGCGCAGCATCATCGAACGCGGGTCCTGGGCATGGAAGCGCTCGCGCATGATGTGCGCCCACATGCGCCGTGCCGCTCGGAACTTGGCAACCTCTTCGAACAGGTTATTGTGGCTGTTGAAGAAGAAGGAGAGCTGCCCGGCGAAGGTATCCACGTTCAGGCTCGCATCCAGCGCCGCCTGCACGTAGGCAATCGCGTTGGAGAGCGTGAAGGCTACCTCCTGCACGGCGGTGGAACCTGCCTCGCGCACATGGTAGCCGCTGATGCTGATCGTGTTCCAGCGCGGCAGGTTCTCCGCACAGTAGCGGAACATATCCGTGATGATGCGCATGGAATGCTGCGGCGGGTAGATATACGTGCCGCGCGCGATATACTCCTTCAGCACATCGTTCTGCACCGTGCCGGAAAGCTTGCGAATGTCCGCGCCCTGTTTCTTCGCCACCGCGATATACAATGCCAGCAGGATGCTCGCCGTTGCGTTGATCGTCATCGAGGTGCTGATGCGTTCCAATGGCAGCCCGGCCAGCAGCGTCTCCATATCTTCCAGGCTGGAGATAGAGACACCCACTTTCCCGACTTCTCCCTCCGAAAGAGGGTGATCCGCGTCATAGCCCATCTGCGTCGGCAGGTCGAATGCGACCGAGAGGCCCGTCGTCCCCTGCGCGAGCAGGTAGTGATAGCGTTTATTCGACTCTTCCGCCGTTGCAAAGCCCGCGTACTGGCGCATCGTCCACAGTCGTGCCCGGTACATGCCCGGCTGCACCCCGCGCGTAAACGGAAATTCGCCAGGGTAGCCGAGTTGCTCGTGGGCATTGAAGTCGTGTAGATCTTCTTCCGTTAATAAGTCGGGTATTTCGATATTGGAACTGGTGGTAAATGCGGCTTGCCGGTCCGGGGCGCGCTGTTTTGCTTGCCGGGCGGTCGTCTCGCGCCATTGCTGGGCGTCCTCGCTGGTGTGCAGATCCATAGGTTACCTCCCTCGATGTGCCAGTGTATTATAGCATATTACAGCCGCTAACCAGCCTTTCGCCCTGGCAGCTTGACGCATCCGCGCTCGTTCTCTATAATGACCTTGCTTGCAGTTGTCCGGCATAGACAGGAGTTCCTGGTGTATTTATGAAGAAGTACGGCGTTACTACTATCTCTCGGCCTTTGAGCATCCTGTTACTGGCCGCGCTTACAATGCTCATCATCGCCTGCTCGAGCACAGCAAGTTCGGCAACGAGCGGCTCTACTGGCTCAACAAGCACACCGGGCTCTCAATCCTCCCAAACTTATCCTTCTATCCCTATCGTCAGCACGCCCGTGCCGGAGGAGGCCGCCGTCCCGGGAGCCGTGCGCGTCAATGTCACCCTCCAGGAATATTTCATTACCTCCTCGCTGCGGGAATTTCATGCCGGCGTTCATTACTACTTCATCGTAACTAACCGGGGACACGTCGTGCATGAGTTCATGATGATGCGCGAAAAGCCGGATGGCGCACCGGTCTCCTTCGACGAAGACTCCAGCACCATGTTCATTCATATTGAGCAAGTGTTCCCCGGAACAACCTTGCGCATGAATTTCACCTTCTCACCTTCCCTGGTCGGCAAATCGGAGATCGCCTGCCTGATGCGCGGCCACTATGCCGCTGGGATGCATTTGCCGATTGTCGTAGCTGCGTGAATTTTTAGTGGGCTGCAAAAAGCTTGACAAATCCCTTCCTCATTGTTTACTATTCTTACATGATCAAAAAAATTTGAACGATAGAATAAATCCTATGATCGAACGGTACGAGATCGAGAATATCGAACAATTGCGCGCAATCGCCGATGTGCTGCGCCTGCGCATCATCGATATCTTGCAAAAGCAGCCGATGACGGTGACACAGTTGGGCGAGGTGCTGGGCCTGGCTCCGGCTAAGGTGCATTATCACGTACGTGAATTAGAGCGCGTCGGTCTGCTGCGCCTGGTGGAAACGCGCGAAAAGGGCGGCATCCTGGAGAAATATTACCAGCCCGTCGCCCACTATATTGGCGTGGAGCAAACCCTGCTTTCCACGCCGCCGGACGAAGCAATGGCGATGCTCAGCCAGTTGCTGGGACAGGTGAGTAATAACTTTCTCCGCGCGTTTCGCCAGGAGCTTGAACAGAGAAGTGAGAAGCACGAGGGAAAGACCGTGCTTGGCCTCGGTTTTACGCGCCTATTTATCACAGTTGACGAAATGAAAGGGCTTTATAAGCAGATGGAGGAGCTGTTCAAGCCCTACGAAACATCTCGAAATGTCGAAGGGGAGCAGGAAATTCTGGTGACGACGCTGACCTATCCCGAAGATACGTCAGCGAGCTTCTCGACGGCTTCTTCGCCACCTTTGCCAGTCGTGCAGTCGGATGCAGATTGGGTTGTCGGCGCGGCGCGTTACAGTCGCGCTGACCTGGAAAAGACGCTGGCAGAGGGGAAGCGCCTCAATATTACAGTGGTAGGCGTGTGCCAGTTCGCAGACGATGTGAGCGTGGAACTGGCTGATCAAGCGATTGAACATCTTAACGTTATCGGAAAACTTTTCGCCCCTGCTGCGGTGCGCGAAGTGTTGCTGAAGAAACGTAGCGACTAGCCTATCAACCTTACCAGTATCGCAAAGGATTGAAGCCATGTCTCTCGGAACGCCCGCCCAGCTTGTCCCAGAAGTGCCAGGGGCTTCTCGAAAAAGCCTGTTCAAGAATCGTAACTTTACTCTGCTTGCCATCGCGCAGGCTATCTCGATCATTGGCGATTTTGTCTACAGTACGACCCTGCTGGTATGGGTCTTCGTGCTGACGCATTCCGCGGTGGCGGTCAGTGGCGTCTTGATCGCGCAATACGTGCCGATTTTCCTGCTCGGGCCGATCGCGGGGGTCTTTGTCGATCGCTGGAATCGCCGTACAACGATGATCGTGACCGACCTGGCGCAGATGGCGGCAGCGCTGCTGCCCCTGTTCATCCCAGGAGAAGCGCGCCTGACGGCCATCTATGGCAGCGTGTTCTTGCTTTCGGCCTTCTCGCGCTTCTTTACACCGGCCAGGGCGGGCGCGATGCAGGTCATCGTCACGCCGGAGCAGCAGACGCAGGCCGCCGCAATTGGCCAGGCCACCTTCGCTATAGCGATTATCATTGGGCCGGCCATTGCCTCGCCGCTCTTCTTCGCGGTTGGCCCGATCGTCGCGGTTCTGATTAATGCCGCATCGTTTCTCGTTTCGGCTTTCTTCCTGCTTGGGCTGCGCGCATCGCGAATGGAATTGCGTCCCTACACTCAATCCGAGAGAAGCGGCGTCAAAGCAGTCGGCTATGAGCTTTACGCTGGCCTGCGGCTGGTTGCCACAACGCGCGTGTTATTAGTAGTAGTCATCCTGGTGTTGATCGCGATGTTGGGCGGCGGTGCGCTCAACGCGCTGGATATCATCTTCGTAAGCCAGCGCCTGCACGTCAGTACCAGCCTCTACGGGCCGTTAACGGCATTTTCGGGTTTGGGGACGCTGATCGGCGCGATCCTGGCGGGTCTGGTCGCGTCGCGGCTAAAACCGAGGGTGATTCTCTCTGGCAGCGTGCTGTTGCTCGGTATCGGGCTGGTGATCTATGCTTTCCAGACCTGGTATCTCGCCGCGATCATCGTCATCTTTTTCAGCGCGATCCCGCAGGGCGGCCTCGATGTTGGCTTCGCTCCCCTGCTGCTAAACTCGACGCCGCGCGAAATGATGGGGCGTGTGCAGTCAGTTCTGGAGACGGCTATCTATGGCGTAAGCCTCGTTTCAATCGCACTGGCTGGCTATTTCGGCCAGTTTTTCCCCGTGTTCGTCCTTTTTGCGATCTGTGGAGGGTTGATTGCGGTAGCCGGCGCTTTTGGCTGGTTTGCACTGCCCAGGGAAACGACGCAAACGCATGTAACTCACTCCTACGAGTGAGTTGACTACGAAAGTACAAAGAAGGAGCTATTGATATGGTCGACGTTCGCATTCAACGCATGGCAAGGGTGCTGGTGCATTACTGTATCGGCGCCAGAAAAGGTGATCGCCTGGCGATCCGATCAGAACCTGCCGCGCATGCTTTGCTATTGGAAGCCTACCGCGAGGCTCTACGCGCCGGCGCGCATCCAGAATTGTTCCTGTCGCTGCCAGGCCAGGCTGAAATCTACTTTCTGGAAGCCTCCGATGAGCAGTTAAGCTATATTCCTGCCGTCCAGCGTCTCATGGTAGAGCAGTACGAGGCCTTCGTCCAGATTGATGCCCAGGAGAACACGAAATCCCTGAACGGCATCGACCCATCGCGCTTTGCCGTCGCCCAGAAAGCCAGTGAAGATTTGAGCGCCACATCTATGCGCCGCACCAACCCGCAAGATCCCTACGCGCCCGGTTCTTTACGCTGGAACAGGATACTCTTCCCCACAAATGCCTACGCGCAGGATGCCGGGATGTCGCTGGCCGATTTCGAGGACTTTGTCTACCGCGCTTGTTTCCTCGACGACGAAGACCCCGTCGCACGCTGGCAGGAACTGAGCAGGCAGCAGGAGCGGATGGTGCAGTGGCTCAAGGGCAGGCGCACCGTGCACCTGCGCGGGCAGGATACCGACCTGACCTTCTCCATTGAGGGCCGCTCGTTCATCAACGATGATGGCCACTACAACATGCCCGGTGGGGAATTTTTCACCGGCCCCGTCGAGTATAGCGCCAACGGCTACATCCGCTACAGCTTTCCCGCCTCGTTCCAGGGGCGTTCCGTGGAGGATGTGCGCTTGCGTTTCGAGAACGGCGTCGTGGTAGAGGCGAGTGCCGGACAGGGCCAGGATTACCTGGATAAGATGCTTTCACTTGACGAGGGCGCGCGCCGACTCGGCGAATTTGCCTTCGGCAACAATCGCAATGTGGATCGCTGCACGAAAAACACGCTCTTCGATGAGAAAATGGGGGGTACCGTGCATCTTGCGCTCGGAGCGAGCATCCCGCAGACCGGAGGCGTGAACGAATCCGCCTTGCATTGGGATATGGTCTGCGACCTGCGCAGCGGCAGCGAAATTCGCGTTGATAACGAACTGTTTTGCAAGGATGGGCAGTTCATGATATAGAAACGAGCAGAAAAACCGTGCAGCCATGCACGGTTTTTCTGCTCGTTTCTATATCATGGGTTTGATAGATTGGATCGTATAGGTCGTAACCCCACCGGGGGTTGACACTGTCACCTGGTCGCCTTCTTTATGCCCCATGAGCGCCTTGCCGACGGGCGATTCGTTGGAGATCAGGCCAGACTTCGGGTCGGCCTCAAACGTGGTGACGATCTTGAAGGTACGCGCCGGGCCAGCGCTGCTCGTGACATCGACCTGCATGCCAACGCGCACGACGGCAGGCCCTTCGACATCATCATGCATGTCGGAGGTCATAATCTGAGCCGCCGAGAGAAGGCGCTCCAGCTCGAGTATCTGGCCCTCAAGTTTCGCCTGCTCGTTCTTTGCGTCTTCGTAAGCGCTGCTTTCGCTGATATCACCCGCCTCTTTGGCTTCGTGAATGTAGTCGGCGATCTCTTTTCGCTTCACCGTGCGCAGGTATTCCAGCTTCTCTTGCATCTTCGCGTAGCCATCGGGCGTCAGCCGGTAAACCTTTTGCTCCGATTTTGCGCTTGTATCACTCTGTCCACCAATAGTCATAGTTCAACTCCTCCCTGTTCTCAGGGGTCACAGATGGGGATGCAGCCCCATGAAACCTGTTTTAGACATGAAGCAGATTATACGTGCTGGAGTTGCAGACGTCAAGGGATTACGCACCTTTTTTTCTGCCAAATTTCTGCAACCGGTGCAACTGGCATTCACACAGGTGTATTTGGATAGCCGGGAACCAGCTTTCCCATACGCATCAATTGAGTACCGCACACGCTACAGGAGCCCTGCACAGCGATGCGTCCATTCTTCAATGTGACTTCATGCGCATTGAGCATTTGCCGCTTCGTTTTGCATTTAATGCAGTACGCTTCTACCTGCGCCGGCGCCGTTTGCTCCTGGGGTGACGGAGCGTTCTCGCTCGTCGAGGCAGCACTCGTGCTCTGCTTGATTTTGCTTGTATTGCCCGATGTCGATGAACGGAGTGTAGCAAGTACGTGACCCGCGCTCCATTGCAGCACCATCTCGGCGACACGCTGCGGTTGCTCTACGTGAGCGAATAGCCCACCTTCGGGCAATAGTTCAATTTGTGCCTGCGCCGGTCCCCATGCGCGCTGCTGCTCGTCCCTGGTGAAGCGAACACGCTGCAGTTTGCCCAGAGCATCAGCTCCCCAGATGACCAGTGTTGGCTGCCGTACCTCTTCTATTTCGCGTGATACGTCCTGATTCAGCCTGCCCGCGAGCAAAGCCATTACCGCGTGTTCTGCCCCAAAACGGTGAGTCGTCGCATAGTAGTAGGTATCACGTGTACCATAGCGTGAGGCCAATACCAGCAAGGGGTAGAGCAGCGTTTTCGCCACCCTCGACTCAAGGAAGGCCGGTAGGAGTGTTCGGGCCGTCCACTCTCCGCGCAGGGCAATCGGTGAAATAAGAACCAGCCCGCTGCACATCTCTGGCGAGCGGGCTGCGACCGCGATAGCATAGTTACAACTGAGGCGGCTCGCCACAAGTAATGCAGGCCGCCTGACTTCATTTGCCAGGAAATCGCGGCATAGTTGAATATATAGTTCAGCCGTATACTGAAGTGTGGGACGATCTGAAAGCCCGAAGCCGGGCAAATCGGGCGCGTAGACGCGAAAGTCCTTTGCAAGCGCCTGCATTATGCCGCGCATTTCATAGCCAGACGCGGCTATCCCCGGCGAGTGTAAGAGGACGAGCGGGGGCGCATCGGGCGCGCCCAGCAATTTATAGTAAATATGCCCATTTTTCCAGCGGTAGAGGTGCGCTTCTCCGGGAAGCTGGCTTTCTAACGCCTGTGGTGTATTCAGCATGTGTCGCAGCGCGACAATTCCTGCGAGCGCGAGTGCTCCAAGAGAGCTCAAACCCAGCAGACGGATGATTGTCTGAAATACCCCTGAAGGACGATTTACAACGTTTTTCATAAACAAAGGAAACTCCTCATTTACGTAGTATAGCATAGAAAGGTTACTGGCATTCGCCCTACTCGTTATGTACACTACATACATCAAACTTAGTAGGTGGATGCAAAACGTACATGGATCACAACATGCGCATTATTCAAAGCCTGGATGAGATGACTGAAACGGCGCGGGGCTGGCTCGCCGGCGGCTCCGTTAGCTTTGTGCCAACCAGGGGGTACCTGCATGCCGGGAATCTCGCGCTTATCCGCGAGGCTCGCCGGGTATCTGAGTATTGCCTGGTAGGCATTGTATTGAGCCCCCTTCAGTTTGCTTCTCCCGATGAATTTGCGCGCTATCCACGCGATCTGGGGCGAGATTTCCTCTTATTGAAGAGCGAGCAGGTAGATGTTGTATTCACTCCCGACTCCGCGGAACTGTTCCCGCCAGGTTTCGCGACCTTCGTTCGTCCCACTGGCCCCGTAGCAGAGCGGCTGGAGGGAGCATACAATAGCGGTTCTTTACACGGCTACGCCACGATCATGACGAAACTGTTTGAACTTGTAAGACCTGATGTCGCCTACTTTGGGCAGAAGAACTTTCAGCATTTTGCCCTGTTGCAACAGATCGTGCGCGATCTCAATATCGATATCAAATTGCAGATGTTGACAACAGTCCGTGACGCTGATGGGCTGGCGTATGGCAGCCGCTTACCCCTGCTGGCTCCAGCGGAACGACAGGCGATTACTCTGCTCTATCCTTCCCTGCTGGCGGCGAAGGCACTCGTCGAGCAGGGCGAGCGACGCATGGCCATTATCGAAAAGGCTATGGCGGACCAGGTAGCAGCATCTCCCTTGCTCACCCTGGAATATGCAACTGTCTGCGATCCTGATACCTTCGAGTCACCTGGCGGAACAAGTGGCATGCTCCCCGACGTGTTAACTAACCTGTTGCTTGTGATTACCGCCAGCGTGGGCAAGATGCGTTTCACCGATAATGTCCTCTTACGAGATGGCCGCTGGCTCGTTTAATGTGCATCGCGTCGTACGTAGGGATCGATGCACATTGCGGTTTCACGCGGTCGTGCTCGGTTTATTCGAGAAGACCGGCAACGCGCCCAGCACGTACTCAGTTCCAGAGAGGACCGTCCAGATGACTGCCAGGACCAGCAAGGCATCGGCCGTGAGCAGGAGATAATCACTCACGTTGATCCCCTGGGCCGAGAAGTTCAGCAGGGGAGGGAAGAGCGAGAGATGCTGTCCCCCGAATCCTTTCGCCAGCAAGATCCCGCCTGTACCCACCAGAGTGATAAACGTTTTCTGCTTGCCAAGTTTACCGGCTGGAATGATCGTACCCCTCGCCGACGCAACCGTACGCAGGCCGGTTACGAGAAATTCACGGGCAATGATGATAAATACTATCCAGGCGGGCACGAGACCGAGCTGTACGAGCGCGACCAGGATGGCGGAGACGAAGATTTTGTCAGCCGTCAGGTCTAGAAAGATGCCGAGCGGGGATACCAGCGAGTACTTGCGCGCTAAGTAGCCGTCGAACAGGTCGGTAATTGAAGCGAAAAAGAACAGAACGGTAGCCACCAGGAAGGCCCAGGGCTGGTTCACGAGAATCAGTATAAAGATGACCACTGTGGCTGCTATGCGGCTAAAACTTAGGAGATTAGGAACGTTTTGCATAAAATCTCCCTCCTTCTTGTAGTAGCTCATTATACGTCATTTTGCTTCACAACGGCCTTTATGTTTACAGCAATTCAGGTGTGTCTTCATTTAGAGAGAGGACAAGTCGAGCCATCAACTCCGCCGTTGCGTCGATGTCGGCGAGTGAGACGACCTCCGACTCGCTGTGCATATACCGGCTGGGGATGTTCAGCAGGCCGGTTGCGACTCCTCCGTGAACGACTTGAATTTCGTCGTTATCAGTGCCTGTATAACCTCCCTGCACATCGTACTGGAACGCTATACTGCTTTCCTGCGCTATGGACAGCAGGCGCTGGGCAATACGCCCGTTCACAAATCCGCCCAGTGTAATGGCAGGGCCACCGCCCAATTTGACATCCCCCAACCGCTGCCTGGAAGTGTGCGGATTATCTGATGCGAATGTGACATCAACAGTGAGGGCGATATCTGGGTGAACGGTATACGCGCTGGTATGTGCCCCACGCGTGCCGACTTCCTCCTGCACCGCTGAGACGCAGTACACGGCCGCCTTCAGGCGCTCGCGCTGGCTGTGGATGCGCTGCATCGCTCCGATAATCGAGCAGAGCCCTGCCTTATCATCCAGCGCGCGCGATACGACAAGGTCATCGCGCAGTACCTCGAGGCCCGCGGCTCGTGTCGCGGGCGTACCGAGCGGCACGAGCCGCGCGGCCTCCTCGCCGCTTGTCGCTCCAATATCAATCCACAAATCGTAGTATTTAGGCGCCCGTCCGCGCTCATCAGGATCGGTCAGATGAACCGGCTGGCAGCCGATAACGCCCGGGATGGGTCCCGCGGGTGTGTGCAGCACGACGCGGCTGCCAGGCAGTGTGCTCGTATCGAAGCCCCCTATTGGCGCGAAGGAGAGAAAGCCCTGCTCGTCGATGTAGCGAATGATGAAGCCGATCTCGTCGCAATGTGCGGTGAGCATCACGCGCGGCCTGCCCGCCGGGTTAAGGGCAGCAATCACATTCCCATGTATATCGGTGCTTACTTCGTCCGCGTACTGCCCTAGCTCATCGCGCACCACTTTCTGGATGGCCAACTCGAAACCTGATGGGCTTGGGCTATCTATCAGGCGTTGTAATAGCAGCTTCGTTGCCGTACTCATACTTCGCTCCTTTATTTCATGCACCTTTCCCGCGTATGTCTTTAGTAAAAATACGAAGGGCGACCACAAGGGTTGCTACCCCTGCCAGTCGCCCTAAACTCTGATCAGTTTCTTCGATGGCATCCGCAAGGGTGCCATTAGCGCACAAATTGTTTCAACACCTCGTCAACGCCAGGATGCGTGCGGTTGAGGCGCAGATCTTCAGCCCCCGAAGAGTCGGTCTGTAAAAGCAGGATGCCCTGCTGGACGCACAGATTCAGCAGTTCGCGCGCCGATTCGCGCGTCAGGCGGCCGCGGAAACGATTCTTCGGATTCAGGGGATCACCGATGAAATTGGATACCCCGATGATTGTACGCCAGGACCAGTTGCGATCAATGTAGTCCAGAAATTGCAAGAATTGTGGGTCTAACACGTCCATCGGGTAGGCGCCAGATGGCGGATAGGGTGATGCCGGCACTCCCACCATATTCGGATTTATAGCGGGCATACTGCCTGTGTTACCAGACATCGAGAGCGGCCCTGACGGTGAATACGCGCTATAGCCTGCCTCAGATGCAGACCCTCCCCCCGGTATCAATGGCACAAACTGGTTCGCGCTGCTTATAAGGTCCCGGCTGACGGTTCCTGGAATTCCAACAACAATAACGGTTTTGTTCAAACGTAGTTTCAAACGGGCGCTGATTCGGGTGAAGTCTTTATCGCCGGTCATCAAAACGAACGTAGAAATACTAGGACGATCAAAAACAGTTTCAATAATATCCATCAGCATATTCAGGTCGACGGTGCTTTGCACTACTGTACTTTGTACGATGGTGCTTGATCCCCCTGCGTTCCCTGCGCTCACGGCCGGTAAATGGCCGGTATTTCCAGTATGCACTCCAGGCGCACCGGGATAGTTTAAGGGACCGGTGTTACTGGTAGGGGCGGGCTGTGTATACTGAGCGTACTGATTGGGCAAGCTCTGAAATTGGCGGGACGGTTCGCGCTGCGAGTAGTCTGGCAGGTAGCTTTCGCCCGTTATCGACTCATCTTCTTCGAGTACATCTTCATCTGTACCAGGCGCTCTTGCCTCATCGGAGTAGCCAGCCCAATCGCTGCCTCCCTGCGGCGTAATTGCCGGTAACGGTCCAGAATTGCCGAGGGGACCGGATGGCCACTGGCGGCCGGGGACCGACGCGAGTGGGCCTGAGCCTTGCTCCGTTACCAGGCCGGGAGAGCCCAGCGAACCCGTTGGCGAACCACCAGGCGGGTAATGCACCGTTCCCATTCGGATACGATCTCGCTGCTTGGCGGGGCAATCAACCCGGTCGATCATTGCCGCCGTCAGACTTCCCTTGAAGGGCTCTGGTTGACGAGACCAGTCCGCATAAGCGCGTGCCACCATCACTGTTCCGTAGCGCCGCGCCACGGCAATCAATTCCTGAGGATCCGGCTCTCGCCTCTGAATATTCAGCATACTATATCGGATGTTCTCAAAATCGATGAATAGAGCTATTTCTTCGGGCACTTTCTTCTCCTCTCAATAGGGAGAAACCGCGCAGCCAGGATAGATATAATTGTTCATGTGCATTCAGGCGATCGTGGCTTTGTGCCTCTCCTGCTTTCCTATTAGCTATGAGCATATCATACTTTCCCGGTAAAGTCGAGTGGGACCTGCGCTTTACTTTAGGTTTCTACTGTGATATAGTCTTCCTTAAGATAAGTGGATACATCTTGGTCATTGCGATAGAGTAATACTATGGAGCTACCAACAGCATCGCACCTCCTCAATACTGAGATCGACAATACAGTCTGCCCTGTTGCTCGAACCGCAAAAATCATCAGCGGCAAGTGGACCCTGCTTATTATCCGCGATTTAGCCTCAGGTGTCAAACGCTTCAACCAGCTCGAACGCTCCCTCCAGGGTATCAGTCCTAAAACCCTTTCCGAGCGCCTGCGCTCGTTGGAAGATCAAGGAGTTATCGTTCGCCAGACTTTCGCTGAAGTTCCTCCACGCGTCGAATATTCGTTAACCGCCAAGGGTCGTGACCTGGTTGAGGTAGTCGAGTGTATGCGCTGTTACGGTAATCATTGGCTGTGCGACGCTGCCGACTAAATACGTTTCGTCTCCTCTTCCCCTGGACTGGACCGCGTGCCTCCTCACCTCGCAATACAAAGAAAGAAAAACCGGGGTAGCCCCCGGTTCCTTACTAGCTAGCTTAGAACTTCCCTGCGGCGTAAGCAAGCATCATACCCCTGACGCTCACTTTTAACGCAAGGCTCCTACAAGTTCGCGCTTATGTTCAGCCAGGAAACGATGAAGCGTGCCTTCTACCTCGCTCACAACGTGTTCGTCCTGCGTCTCAACTGCATCTCCCGACCGACTCACCAGGTCGTAGAGGCTCGCTATGTCGTAGCGCAACTGTACCGCAAGACGCCCATCGCTGTTGAATCCCTCGACGAAGAGACCATCCTCTTCCTCGTGGATGGCGATACTCTTGACGCCGACTTGATCCAGCACCTGGCCTATGGCATGCAGAATGCTCGCGTAACTAAAAGTGGCCCGCATTGAACCCTCCCATAAATTTGGAGTTAGACAACCATTGTACTTTGAATTTGACTGCACTGTCGCTTGGAAATACAGTACTTACGGCACATGCTCGTGTAAAGTGTGTATTACACCGTAACAAGTTTACCATATCGTTTCAGCGAACGTCAAGGTTTCTGAACTTCCCAACTTCCGCTTAGCGCCTGACGGGGCCAGACGTTAAACCTGTTGGGGTTGTCCAGGGGCCGCCGGCATGAACTACCGGCGTCGAACCCGTCTGTTCGCGGCCAGGCGCGCTGAGTATCTCAATCGCCTTCAACCTCCAGAAGCGCGCGCTGGCCGGACGTTTTAAGCTAAGATATTCCGCCAGCTCCTCATCTGTCAGGCGTGGGTTTGCTTTCAGCGCCTCGATGGTCATCTGAAGCTTATCCTGGCTGCCGTCAACCGCTATGCCCTGAAACTGGGAGTCGGCAGTATTCATCACCGGCGTATCCCGCTTCTCTTGCGTTACGACGTCATCCCGCCCGATCGCCACTACCTGCCCGGTGATGGGTCGATTCGTCTCGCTTGCTTCACTCAACTCCACATCCTGGCTCATTGACGACTCAGCCTCCACCGGCGCCACGCGCGCCACGTTCGTGATGCTCAGCAGGTTGGCGGGGTTGAAACGAGTGCCGCTCATCAGCGCCTTGCGTAACGTCGAGATCGGCAGGCTCGTCTGTTTCGCAAGCTCCGCCAGCGCGTTCAACTGCTGTGCCTTCTCCTGCTTCTCCTCCGCGGCCGTCTCAGAGATCGTCTCCGCCATCATGGTATATACGATACCCAGCAAGGGGAATGCGCTCGCCATGAACGGAAAAATGCTCGTCAACCACGGCGCCGTCGTTTCAGCCGAGCTCAACATCGTCGGACTGTGAAACTGCTTCGCGTATGCCCAGTTCACCGCCCACGAGAACACCGTACACATCACTATCAGCAGCCAGTGCTGCCAGACTGCCTTGGGTGTGCGGTAGCGCCGGTATCGTTGAAATGCTGTCCAGGAAAGCAAATAGACCGTCACATCGATACTAATAGCAATTGCATAACTCACTGTCCACCACCAGATACCCTCCGGCCCCTGCGATGGCTCGAAGGACGCAAAGAAATATGCCACATGTGGAATAGAGGCCGCGAGAAACACGGCGAAAGCGATCCAGAAGAAATACTTCATAGCTTGACGGCCTTCCCTCTTCTTTACAAACAAAGTCACACCCTGTGCGATCGCACATGTGAAGCATACTGAACGATACAATCGTTCGTCAATCTTGTTCTTTATGTTAGTACATTCTGGCTAATGAAGCGCCCGCGCTAAAATTGCTTGCGGAATCAGTTGACAACATTAGCAAAATATGGCATTATACCGTGGCGTTCAGCAATCAGCACATTGACAACCGAATAACGAATAATTACTTCAATTTTGCCGAGGGCAGAAGAAAATTTAACGAGTAGAAGAGAAACAGAGGCAGCTTGTCGGTCTGTGACCGGTGGCATTCCTCCCGTGGCCGCAAGGCCGCTACGGAGCACGAGCCAAGAGCAGCACAGACAAGCGAAAGAGAGTACGAGGAGGATGCCCAGGCGCTGAAGGCCGAGGAAGGACGCGGAGACCGGCGAAACGTGCAAGGGGAGCTGCATACGAGCGAGGAGCCTTGCGAATCCGAATGGGGCAACCCGCCTGGGGTGATGCCCAGGCATCCCGTGCTGAATATATAGGTACGGGAGGGGCCGGCGGTGAACTGAAACATCTCAGTAGCCGCACGACAAGAAATCAACACGAGATTCCCCAAGTAGTGGCGAGCGAACGGGGAGCAGCCCAAACCAGCCCGTCTTCGGACGGGTTGGGGTTGTAGGACCAACCGTAGGGGGCCGAGGCGGGCAAGCCGAAGGGACTGGAACGTCCCGTCAGAGCGGGTGAGAACCCCGTAGGCAGAGCCAGACGCCGCGACTCCGGTTGGCACCTGAGTACCACGAACCCCGGTGAGTTTGTGGGAAGCGGGGGGGACCACCCTCCAAGGCTCAAGACCTTCAGCGACCGCTAGTGGACCAGTACCGTGAGGGAAAGGTGAAAAGCACCCCGCAAGGGGGATGAAACAGACCCTGAAACCACGTACTCCCCAGCCGCCAGAGGCCACTCCTGCACAGCGCAGGCAAGGGTTGATGGCGTGCCTTTTGTAGAATGATCCGGCGAGTGCATCGGTGTTGCCTGGTTAACCCCTGGAGAGAGGGGGGGAGCCGCAGGGAAACCGAGTGTCAAGAGCGCGTCCGAAAAGAGTAGCGCCGATGCGACCCGAAACCACGTGAGCTATCCATGGCCAGAGTGAAGCGCCTGTGACAGGGCGTCGAGGCTCGCACCCACCTGTGTTGCAAAACAGGGGGAGGAGCTGTGGATAGGGGTGAAATGCCAACCGAACGTGGAGATAGCTGGTTCTCCCCGAAATGTATTGAGGTACAGCCACCCGCAAGACGGCCTGCTGGAGGTAGAGCGCTGCATGGGCAAGGGGCCAAGCGCTGGTTACCGCGTTCACGCAAACTTCCAATGCCAGCAGCGCAGCGCGGGTGAGTGAGACGGCGGGGGCTAACCTTCGTCGTCGAGAGGGAAACAACCCAGACCACCAGCTAAGGCCTCCAAGTTCCTGCTTAGTGTTCAAGGGGGTGCGTGTGCCCAAACAGCCAGGATGTTGGCTTAGAAGCAGCCATCATTGAAAGAGTGCGTAATAGCTCACTGGTCGAGTGCGCGTGCACCGACAACGTAGCGAGGCTCAAGCAGGACGCCGAAGCTGTGGATCCCAGTCGGTCACCGCGTGCAGCCGACGGGATGGTAGGGGAGCGTTGTGAGCGGCCGTGAAGCCGGACCGCAAGGACCGGTGGAGCGCTCACAAGTGCGAATGCCGGAATGAGTAGCGTCATGGGGGTGCGAACCCCCCACACCGAATGCCTGAGGGTTCCTGGGCACCGTCAGTCGCCCCAGGGTAAGGCGGGACCTAAGCCGAGGACGTCATAGTCGTAGGCGATGGCAAGCAGGTCGGAGATTCCTGCGCCAGAGCTGGTCGTGATCGAGCGAAGCGGGGACGCGGTAGGGAACATGGACCCCTCGAATGGACAGGAGGGGCTGCCAGCCGGAAGCGCGTCACAGAGGTAAAGCCCTGTGACAGCAGGCGTGACCGCTGGCACGAGTCTGCGCAAGCAGGCGGAAGCCATGCGCCCCCAAGCCGCCCAGAAAAGCCGCTAGCCAGACCGCGCTCTGCCCGTACCGCATACCGACACTGGTAGGCAGGGAGAACGCTCCTAAGGTGGACGAGCCCACCTCTGTTAAGGAACTCGGCAAATTGACCCCGTACCTTTGGAAGAAGGGGGGCCCTGGTAGCTGCTCTCTGCGCGAGTAGAGAGGGGTGAGAGGGCGGCACACAATCGGCTCAAGCGACTGTTTACCAAAAACACAGGTCTCTGCCAACGCGCAAGCGGACGTATAGGGGCTGACTCCTGCCCAGTGCCGGAAGGTCAAGCGGACTTGTGAGCGTAGCGAGGAAGCGAAGCCCCGGTGAACGGCGGCCGTAACTATAACGGTCCTAAGGTAGCGAAATTCCTTGTCGGGTAAGTTCCGACCCGCACGAAGGGAGTAACGACTTGAGCACTGTCTCAACAGAGGGCTCGGCGAAATTGAAGTACCCGTGAAGATACGGGTTTCCCACGACAGGACAAAAAGACCCCGTGGAGCTTTACTACAGCCTGGTCTGGCGGTTAGGCGCGGCATGCGTAGCATAGGTGGGAGCCACAGAACGCTCGGTTGTGGCCGGGCGGGAGGCGCAAGCTGAAATACCACTCTTGCCGTGTTTGGCAGCTCAGGTCGCACCGTCTATCCGGTCGACCGAGAGGGCCAGGTGGGTAGTTTGACTGGGGCGGTCGCCTCCCAAAGCGTAACGGAGGCGCCCAAGGGTTCCCTCCGGGTGGATGGACATCACCCTCGAAGAGTGTAAAGGCACAAGGGAGCTTGACTGCGAGGCAAACGAGCCGAGCAGGGACGAAAGTCGGGCTTAGTGATCCCACCGTACCGAGTGGAAGGGCGGTGGCGCAACGGATAAAAGCTACCCCGGGGATAACAGGCTGATCTTGCCCAAGAGTTCACATCGACGGCAAGGTTTGGCACCTCGATGTCGGCTCGGCGCATCCTGGGGCTGGAGTAGGTCCCAAGGGTTGGGCTGTTCGCCCATGAAAGCGTCACGCGAGCTGGGTTCAGAACGTCGCGAGACAGTTCGGTCTCTATCCGTCGTGGGCGTGGGAAGATGGAGGGGAGTCAGCTCCAGTACGAGAGGACCGAGCTGGCTGGACCGCTGGTGCACCAGTTGGCCTGCCTGGGCCACCGCTGGGTAGCTACGTCCAGAAGGGAGAAGCGCTGAAAGCATCTAAGCGCGAAGCCGCCCCCAGGATGAGTCTTCCCATCCTGCTTTCGAGAGGATGAAGATCCCAAGTAGACCACTTGGTTGATAGAGCGCGGGTGCTCCCCGGGTAACCGGTGCAGCCCAGCGCCCCTAATGATCCAACGGCTTGTTTGCTGCTTCTGTCTCGTGTGACTTCCGTAGATGGCCTGCCCATCGGGGAGAAGCACGGCACGAAGCGAGAAGCTGGCTCTGTTTCCTCACTGGTTGGAGGATCGACTGGTCTCGGCAAAATTGAGGTAATTATTCGTAGCGGTTGGAGGCGCAATACACAATATTGCGCCTTTTTGTTTGCCTTGAACAATCATCTAACGCATGGACAGGTATGCGGGTCTCTACGGGCGAAGGCTGCTCAACGCACAGCGTATCTCCTGCCGGACTTCTTCATGCTCTTCACCTGGCAAGGCATCCTCCAGCGCGCGCGTTGCCTCGGCGCCTCCAATGCGGCCCAGCGCCCAGGCGGCGTGGCCGCGCACCAGCGGCTCCGCGTCGTGCAGCGCGCCGGTCAAGGCGGGTATCGCCTGCGGGTCGCCGATATTGCCAAGCGCCACGCATACGTTGCGCAGCAGTCCGCGCCGCTTAGTGCGCCGGATGGGGCTGTGCCGGAAGCGCTCGCGGAATTCTTCTTCGGTCAATGCCAGCAAAGGTATCAATTCGGGGCTGCTGCCGGTACCCGCGCGTGGTCGCAGCGCCGCGCGCTGCTGCAACTGGATCGGCTGCGATGAAGCGGAGGCAACCTTTCCATCCTGGCGCAGCCCTAGCCGTCGCTCCACCACGATATTGACGGGACAGACCTGCTGGCAAATATCGCAGCCAAAGATCAGGTTGCCCATCAAGGGGCGTAATTCCAGTGGGATACTGCCGCGCAGCTCGATCGTGAGGTACGAGATGCAGCGCGTGTTGTCGAGCACATAGGGCGCTGGCAGGGCACCCGTCGGGCAGGCGCGCAGGCAGATATCGCACCGGCCGCAACTGGCCTTTGATGGCACGTCATACTGGCTGCCGTCCTCGCCACCCAACGGCAGATTCGTCACGATCTCCGCCAGGAAGACCCATGATCCCCAGCCGTGCGTCAGGATATTCGTATTTTTCCCGTACCAGCCCAGCCCGGCGCGCTGCGCAACCGCGCGGTCAACCATGCGACCCGTATCGACGAACAGGCGCGTCTCCACCTCCGGCACCTCGTCGCGCGCGTATTCGCGCAGCCACGCCGCGAATTGTTGCAGTTTGGGCTTGATGATCTCGTGGTAATCGTCGCCCCAGGCATAACGCGAGATACGGCCGCGCGGGACGCCATCTTCTCGCTCATCGGGCTGCTCGGTCAGATAGAACATCGCCAGCGCGATGATGGAACGCGCCTCGGGCAGCAGCGCGTCGGGATGGCAGGAGACGCTGGCCCGTTCGGCGGTAAACCAGGGGAGACCATCCATCAGGCCCCGCTCGATGCGCTCCTGAACCACGCGCTCAGTCTCCGGGAAGGCGTTTGCGCCGGTGACGCGCGCCAGGTCGAAGCCGAGCGAGTAAGCATATTCTTTGATCGTCGTAACGTTGAGCATAGCTTAATTGGTAATGTCCCTCACCCTGTTCAGCCACCAAGCCAGCCCGCTGAACAGGACAAAGTACACAGCAATCACAATCATGGCATGCACCGTGCCAATAGAAGCACTGGAAGACCCGAAAAGGTACGAGCTCTGATCTTGCTCCAGAGCGCCAAAGTTGTTGATGATGAAATAATCCGGGATGGCTTTCAAGAGGTCGCCAAGCGGCCCGCGAATGATGCCGCCGATCAAGGCCAGCAGGCTGCCGAGGATAGGCTCGCCGATGAACCAGCTAAATGCCCCGACCACACCGGCCACGGTCGAGCGCCCCAGGACGCCGAAGGAGAGCGCGATTACCCCGTACATCGACCAGTTCAAGATGGCGATCAACAGGTAGAGCAGCGCGTGCCCTAGCCAGCTCGCGCTGAAGAAGTCACCTGTTTGGGGAAAGCCGCTGAGGGGATTGAATACCTGCCCGATCAGCACGCCTAGGCCCACCATCAGCAGTAGGCCGGTGAAGGCGATGAAGATGAGTGCGCCCAGCCTGGCGAGCAAAAATTGCGTGCGAGTCGGCCCGCGTGCATAGAGCAGGCGGATCGTGCCGATGTTGTAATCGCCTCCCACTATTGTGCCGATCACGATGATGAGCAGCGCCGTCCCGACGATCAGCGCGAATTGCACCGCGATATTCAGCGACGTTGGCAGGCGCAGGGGAAGCGACGTGTTTTGCACGACTAAGCGGCGCATCTGCTCGAGCTGAGCCGTGGTGAGTACCGGGCACCCTGCCGGCGGCTGGCCTGGCTGCGCATTGCCGCTTGTGATCGACTGGCATTGCGGCTGATAACTTTCTAAGGGAGTATTGATTGTGACAACCGTTCCTATGGCGACGAGCACGAATGGGATAATCGCCAGCGCTGCCGCGATGCTGCCCACAGCTTTGGAGAGAGCGCGGCGGCGAAGTTTGAATAGCTCCATGCCGACCAGCCGCAGGACGACGGGTAGATATCCCTGTCGCCCCATCACGATGGTATAGTTGCTCGATGAAAGTGACGATCGATCATCAGGATTCGCGGGCGGTGAAATGTTCATACGCGCATGCCCTTTCCATAGTCGGGTGATGGCGCGGTAAGTTGCAGGAACACCTCTTCCAGGCTGCCCTCGTAGGGGTGCAGCTCGGCCGCGAACAGGTCCCGGTGCGCCAGCAGCGCGTTGATCTCCGCCGATCGCGCTTTTGGCGCGTCGATGCGCAACGCGGGTCGTCCGTTTCCATTCATCTCGACTTGCATGGCGCCTATCCAGCCCGCGCCTCGCTCCCTGGCCTCTTGCAGCGCGTCCATGGCCTGCTGCGTCTCTTCCAGGCTCTGCAGGCGCACCAGCACCTGCTCTTTGCCGCGCATCAGCTCATCCACGTTGCCCTGCTTGATAAGGTTGCCGCGCTGTAGAATAGCGACGCGGTTGCAGACCTGCTGCACCTCGTTCAGCAAATGGCTTGAGAGAAAGATGGTTTTGCCAAGCGCTGCCAGGCGCATGATGAGCTGGCGGATCTCCACCATGCCGGCGGGATCCAGCCCGTTCGTTGGCTCATCGAGCAGCACAAGCTCCGGGTCGGTCAGCAGCGCGGCCGCGATGCCGAGGCGCTGCTTCATGCCGAGCGAATATTTGCGGTAGTTTAGCTTCGGGTGCGCCCGCAAATCGACCAGTTCAAGCAGTTCATCGATGCGGCGCGCATTGGCCTTGCCGGAAACCATACCGGAGGCGGACGCGACCACCAGCAGATTATCTTTTCCCGAGAGATACGGATAAAAGACGGGCGTTTCCACGATAGCCCCCACGCGCGCCAGAATAGCGGGCATCTGGTACGCCGTATCCATGCCGAACACCACTACGCGCCCGGCTGTTGGACGGATTAACCCCAGCAGCATGCGAATGGTCGTCGTTTTCCCGGAGCCGTTCGGCCCAAGAAACCCGAAGACATCACCGCGCATCACTTCCAGGTGCAAATCATTGACCGCGACAAGCTTCCCAAAGGCTTTCGTCAGCCTGCTGGTGCTGAGCACGCAATCAGTTCCAGGCATAACTTCTCTATGTCCATCATATTCGTCTAACATCGGCAGCAACCTTACTCCTAGCAGTCTGCCTGAACGCAGTTAGAACGCAGTCTTCCTCTCCGACTGACTGACACGCAGTGTAGATGCGAAGCATCGTTGTCAGTCGGAATAAGCCCTTCGTTGGCAGGCTGCATAAGATCACCCATCATGGTTACGATAAATACCTGACAAGTATATCATGCCTGTTAAGGATGTGAGCGATTCAGCAAAATTACTGTGGCAAGATTACCGGACAAACTTCCGTGAACATGATACACTAGACTTTACAAATGAGTGTTATTATTATCTGATGTTGTCGCTATTTAAGGAGTTGTGTTTATGGAAGCCAGTCTGAACGGTCCTTCTGGGAATATATCCCTGCCTTCCTCGGCGCTCAGCATAGGGCGAGCGCCTGATAACCAGGTGGTGTTGGCTGATCCCCAGTCCTCCTCGCACCATACCGAAGTTCGGCCTGATGCGCAGGGCTACGTGATTGTCGACTTGAGCAGCACAAACGGGACATTTGTGAACGAGCAGCGCCTTGCTCCACAGTCTCCCCGCTTGCTTATGCCGGGAGATGTCGTCCGTATCGGTGCGACATCGTTCACCTACGAGGCAGCCGGTTCGTACGATTCCACTATGCGAGCCAACGTCAACGATTACGCGGGCCAGCAATATCAGCCGACGGTGGCTGTTCCTCCGCCGTCTGCCGGGCCTTCCAACTATGCAGCCGAGCCTCAACCCGGCTACCAGCAGTCTCCACCTGCTTATGGTGATTACGGCCAGGGTGGGCAGTATGGCCAGTACGGGCAGGCTGGGCAGCAAAGCTATCCGGCCTACCAACCAGCGGCGCCGTATCCCCCCCAGCAGCCCGATTACCAGCAGGCTCCACCCCGCTATAACACGGCTCCACAGAACTTTCCCCCGGCGCAGGGCGAGTACCAGCAACAGTGGGGCGCTGCTCCGGGACAGCTCGGCGCGCCGCCATCGGCTCCCCCCAGAAGAAGGAGCCGCGCGGGCCTGATAATCGGCTTGGTGGTACTGCTCCTGCTGCTCGTTGGAGGCGGCATCGGCGGCTACCTCTACTACAACTCTACTCGCTCCACGCCGGAAAAGGCGCTGCAGGCCTATTGCACGGCGCTGGAGAATAGCGACGCGCAGGGCATTTTCAACCTCGAGTCAACGAACTTACAACAGCACACGAACCTGAATGAAATCAAGACAGGGCTGGCTCTCCTCGATAGCCCGCTAGGTGGCAATGGGGTGAAAAAATGCACCGTTGGCCCGGTGACAAACAATAACGGCAAAACCGCGACAGGTACCGTCACCATCACGCTTGGCAATGGCAAGTCGCAGACAAGCTCAGGCGTCCTGGTCAATCAAAACGGCTCCTGGAAGCTCGGCGACACGCAATCAGCGCCGTAACTGGTGTACTGCGTGGATGTCGATGGTGGAGATGGCGGCGGGGATGGCAAGCATGGGGATGGCAACCGCGAGGGTTGCTACGTTCTCGCGGTTGCCCTGCTTTTGCAGGCATAATGGAGGAATACAACACATGGACATTAAAAGAAGTGGCTCACAACCTTCCGGCAAAGCATCGGCCGAGAATTTTACCGGCGCGGTACGCATTGATCCCCTGTTCACGGCGCCCGATCCGGCGCGCGCCGTCGGCGCCAGTGTCACGTTCGAGCCCGGGTCTCGCACCGCCTGGCACAGCCACCCGCTGGGCCAGACGCTGATCGTGACGGCGGGCTGCGGCCGGGCACAACGCTGGGGCGGTCCGATCGAGGACATTCGGCCGGGCGACGTGATCTGGTTCGAGCCCGGTGAGAAACATTGGCACGGCGCCACTCCCACCACGGCCATGGCGCACATCGCCATTCAGGAACGGCTCGACGGCAAGACCGCCGACTGGATGGAAAAGGTCAGCGACGAACAATACCTCACATCCGCCGCCCAACAAGAGTAGGGCCCGGTTTACCGCGGCCAGCGCCGATGATGCACATTAACGAAGAAATGCGGACAGCTTTGTAGGGGCGGGAGTGGCGTGGACGGGCGGGGGCGCTTGCGCCGCCCTGGGAAGTGTCCACATTAATTCGTCAACATGCATTATCGGCCAGTCCGATGGATGCTATACTGTCCACATTTATTAGTCAATGTGCATCAACATCGGGATCTTCACCCCGCGCTCCTGCGCGCATTCTCTGGCTTCTTCATACCCGGCGTCAACATGACGCATCACTCCTGTGCCGGGGTCGTTCGTCAGCACGCGCGAGAGCCGTTCCGCCGCCTGCGGTGTGCCATCGGCCACGATTACCTGCCCGGCGTGGATCGAGTAGCCGATGCCCACTCCGCCGCCGTGATGGATGGAGACCCACGTCGCACCCGATGCCGTATTGAGCAGCGCATTGAGCAGCGGCCAGTCGGCGATGGCATCGCTGCCGTCCTTCATCGCCTCGGTTTCGCGATAGGGTGAGGCCACCGAGCCGCTGTCCAGGTGATCGCGCCCGATCACGACGGGCGCTTTCACGATGCCCTTGCGCACCAGCTCATTGAAGGCCAGTCCGGCCCTGTCTCGCTCACCGTAGCCCAACCAGCAGATGCGCGCCGGCAGCCCCTGGAATTGTATTTTCTGGCGCGCCATCGTGATCCAGCGCCGCAGCCCGGCATCGTCCGGGAAGAGCTCCAGGATGGCCTCGTCCGTGCGGTAGATATCTTCCGGGTCGCCTGAGAGCGCCACCCAGCGAAATGGTCCCTTACCGCGGCAGAAGAGGGGCCGAATGTAGGCCGGCACAAACCCCGGAAAATCCAGCGCGTGGGTCTCGCCCGCCGCCAGGGCCTGCCCGCGCAGGTTGTTGCCGTAGTCGAAGACGATCGCGCCCTGCCGCTGCATCTCCAGCATGGCGCGCACGTGTGTCACCATCGACTCCAGCGAGTGCCGGATGTATTCCTGTGGGTCGCGCGCGCGCAGCTCATCGGCCACTTCCAGCGACATCCCGGCGGGAATATAGCCGTTCAGGGCATCGTGCGCGGAGGTCTGGTCCGTCACCATGTCAGGGATGATGCCCCTGCGTACAAGTTCAGGATAAATTTCGGCGGCGTTGCCGATCAATCCGATGGAGAGCGGCTGTCCCTGGTCGCAGGCCTCGCGCACCTGCGCGAGCGCTTCGTCGAGCGTGCTGGCCATCTCGTCGCAGTAGCCCGTCTCCAGACGGCGCTGGATGTGGAGCTGATCGACTTCGACCGCCAGGCAGACGCCCTCGTTCATCGTCACCGCCAGGGGCTGCGCTATTCCCACCAAATGCCACTCAACGAGGCTGGCCGCTATCCTGCCTGAACTTACCTCCTTGTTTGGCCTGGCAGTATAACAGGAAGGAACACGCAGCACTTTCAGCAGTGCCGCGTGTTTCTGGCTCCTCGCCAGCCAGATCCGCATAATCGGATAGCTAATTATTCCTGACAAAACACAAGCTATCCTCATGTCCTATTGTCACTCTATGGTACGCCTAATCTCAGCATTGTGTATCAATGTATGTAAAGCTGTACTTAGTAGTTTGTCACAGAAGTATAATGGCTAAATCAAAACTAGAGGTGCGCGTTTATCGCGGTCAAGTAGCTGAATCGACGGAAGATCATGTGATCCCCTAATGTCTTTTCCCCAATGGTATACCTACCAATGCGCCCAAAGTTTGGGCTTGCGAACCATGTAATGGTGTAGTGAAATCTCGACTGGATCAATACTTTCGTTATTTACTGGTGACAGATATGCATAGCTCGCAAAGTCCAGTTGCTCAGGAGCTTTTCCCGGAATTTGGCCGATCCATTGTCAGGAATCAATCGAAGATGGCGCGGGATATACTCCAAAAAGCTCAACTTGTGGAAGTGAGAACGCCGGAAATTATGACAATGTATGTGCGGGGGCTGTATGTGTTCTACATCCACAAATTGCTGCCACAGGATATGGGGTTCGATTTTTTCCGCTTTGGTAAATCAGAAAAACTCAATGAGGTCTTGAGAATGCTGAATGAGAATGGCAGTTCTTACGGACGTATAGGCAATGGTGACATTTTCGAGTGACCTTGACCCACCAAATCGGGGGAAGGTCAGAAAGCAATATGGTACTTTTCTTAGCATTGTGCTCTCGTCCTGAATATCTCTCTTTCATGAGTGATTGCATCTAATGCGGAATGTAGAGTATACTCGTGTGCAGGATAAACCAAGCGTTTGTAGCGGAACGTGGGAAGGTATCGCGCATAATAGGCGATTAGCTGCGATCAATATGTGCTCTTTTTCATAGTCCCAACAAGCAACGAGCAAGATTTCACTCATCCAGTGAGAGCATTCTTGATGTTCCTTCTGGTTATGCTTACTGCACTAGTCACAGGAGCCTGCTTCTCATCCAAGTCCTTTATTCAAGTTTGGAGGCGGCATGATGGATAGAAATAACCACAGTGGCAGACGGATAGGCAATTATTATCTCCTGGCTGAACTTGGTAGCGGTTCATATGGGGTCATTTACCAGGGTAAACATATTGTTTTTGGTGATAATGCCTCAATCGTCGCAATTAAGTTGCTACATGCTAACATAAATTCCCCTCAAAAATATAATCGCTTTATCCAAGAAGCACAATTGCTACAAAAACTCGAGCATCCTCACATCCTACCTATTGTTGATGCTGGCATGGAAGCCGATGTATGGTTCTTAGTGACTAAGTACGCCCCTGGTGGTTCACTTCGTGATCTTCTTAAAAAGCAACCAAGACAGCCCCTTCTAGTAGGGGAAGCTCTCAAAATCCTTTCGCAAGTTGGACAGGCCCTGGAATACGCTCACCGAAAAGAGATTGTACATCGTGATGTGAAACCAGAAAATATTCTTTTTAATGCTCAAGGAGAGGCACTCCTTGCCGATTTTGGTATGGCAACAATTTTAGCAGCCGCAAAGACCCAAAAACTTGATCTTGGAGGTACACCAGCCTATATGGCTCCTGAGCAATTTAGCGGGATGGTGAGTATGAAGAGCGATCAATATGCTCTGGGTTGTCTGGCCTATGAACTTGTGACGGGAAACCGACCATTCTCAGCATCTGATCCCGTTTCTATGGGTCTCAAGCATGGTACTGAGCCCCCAACTGCTCCCAGGCAACTCAACCCTAGTCTCCCCAAACATATTGAGGAGGCTATTCTCAGAGCGATGGCGAAAGAACGTGCAGATCGCTATGCGAGTGTTGCCGATTTCATTACAGCGTTATGTATCTCTTCTTCTGAGGGGGATAAACAGAGCACATCTAGCTCTCAAAATCCTCCTCACTCTGATATCCCTACATCGGTTGTCTCTCATGAGACGGAAAGGCAGCTGCTAGAGGACGCTCTTACTGCTTTTAAAAAAGCTAGGGAGCTGGACCCTAACAAAGCGGCCTATCACTATGAAGAAGGAAAAACTCTCTATTATCTCCGACGCTACGAAGAGGCTGTTGCTGCTCTTGAACAGGCTATAGAGCTAGATTCTAGGAAGGCTGACAGGATAGCTTTACTTGCCTTTGAGCAGGCTATCAAGCTGGACCCTAAGAAAGCTGTCTATCATTATGACAAGGGAAGAGCTTTCTACAACCTCAAACAATTTGAGGAGGCCATCGCGGCTTTCGAGCAAGCTATCACCCTGGACCCTAAGAAAGCTGTCTATCATTATGACAAGGGAAGAGCCTTTTATGACTTCAAACACAATAGAGAAGCTAGTGTAGCCTTTGAGCAGGCTATCAAGCTGGACCCTAAGAAAGCTGTCTATCATTATGACAAGGGAAGAGCTTTCTACAACCTCAAACAATTTGAGGAGGCCATCGCGGCTTTCGAGCAAGCTATCAAGCTGGACCCTAACAAGGCTGTCTATCATTATGACAAGGGAAGAGCCTTTTATGACTTCAAACAATATGAAAAAGCTATCGCCGCCTTCGAGCAGGCTATCAAGCTGGGCCCTAAGAAAGCTATCTATCATTATGACAAGGGAAGAGCTTTCTACAACCTCAAACAATTTGAGGAGGCCATCGCGGCTTTCGAGCAAGCTATCACCCTGGACCCTAAGAAAGCCGTCTATCATTATGACAAGGGAAGAGCTTTCTACGGCCTCGAGCATTACAGAGAAGCCAGTGCGGCTTTCGAGCAAGCCATCACCCTGGACCCTAACAAGGCCGTCTATCATTATGACAAGGGAAGAGCTTTCTATCGACTCACAGGGCACGAAGAGGATCGATAATATCAAGTATGCGTGAACTACTTTGTGATGACGATTACTGTTACCACATGCAGGGAGTGTAATTATGGTCGGTGTAGCAACCCAGCTCAACACAAGCCGTCAAGCCTTATTAGATCTTTCTACTCGCAATCGTCTCCTCCATATCCCGCGCCGTTCAAAGAACATCAAAACTATCGAGGTAGTAGGCGAATCGTCGGTGGAGGTATTTAAGCTGCTTGTCAAGGAGGGAAAGGCTCTCGGCTTTTTACCTGTGCGAGAAACAGATGGCGACCTCTCATGATGAAGACAGTTATAAAATTTTCCCCAGCCAGAAGGTGATGGCGCTAGTAACGGTGACTCTAACAAGCATGATCACTATCGTTTGCAAACACTTTTGAGTTCTGAGGGAGTTGCAGAAACGTCTGCTCTCGCTTTTTCATGATGCCAGGACGCTTGAAGAGGAACAGGGCGTCAATATCCTCTACCTTGCCATGGGTGTACTCAAGTGGTTTGAGGATGACAATTCAGACGTCGAGCGCTACGCGCCATTGATCCTTGTTCCGGTATCGTTGGAACGTGGCTCAGCCAATGAGCGATTTAAACTGCGCTGGCGCAACGAAGACATTACCGCCAATCTATCATTACAGGCTAAAATGAAGGAAGATTTCGGACTTGTTATCCCTGATTTGTCGGAAGATGATGATCTGGACATAAGGCCTACTTGACTACGGTGCAAAGAGTGATATCCGTCAAGAAGCGCTTCGAGGTGAAGGAAAATGACATCGTACTTGGCTTCTTTTCCTTCGCTAAATTTCTTATGTATCGCGATCTTGACGCTGCCACTTGGCCGGAGTCCAGCAAACTGGATACTCACCCGCTCATTATGGGGCTTATGGGCGATGGTTTCCCGGCAGTGGAGGGAATGATAAGTGAGGACGTGCGGTTGATGAATATCTCACGCCCGCACAGATACTGCATGTAGTTGACGCTGACAGTTCTCAAACCCTTGCCATTGAAGAAGTGCGTCGAGGGAGAAACCTTGTCATACAGGGGCCTCCTGGCACCGGCAAATCGCAGACGATTACCAATATCATCGCCAGCGCTGTTCGGATGGGAAAAAGGTGCTGTTTGTTTCAGAAAAAATGGCGGCGCTAGAAGTGGTGCAGCGGCGTCTGACTACTATTGGATTAGGGCCGCTCTGCTTAGAACTGCACAGCCATAAGGCCAACAAGCGGGCGTCCTGGAAGAACTCAAGCGCACTCGTGAGCTTGGCCGTCCCCGTGGCCTGCTGGTGATCAGGCGGCTGCAAAGCTGCAATTGCTACGGGATAAACTCAATCAGTACGATGCTATACTGCATACCCCGCTTCAGCCTTCTGGGCTTACTGCATTTCAAATTATTGGTCATCTCGTGCGTCTTAAGGAAGTAGGTGTAGATGCGCGTGGCATTGTCTCGATAATCCCTCAGAGCTGGTCTGCTGATGACAAAAAATATAGGGAAGAGCTACTTGCTGATATCACAGTACGTATCCGCGATTTGGGCATACCTGCGCATCATCCATGGCGGGGTGTCCGCCGTCAGACAACAATTATTGCTAAACGAATATGATAGACTCTGTGACACGCTGACAGAGTTGCGCCAGGCTCTCGATCTCATTCTGGCAGATGTGGCGATAGTGGAGCGTACATTTCCGTCTGCTACTACCTGGCTTGATACGCTGCATATTGCCAATGCCACAGTAAAGGCTGTTCATTACGCTACCGGCATGCCGATTATCCACCCTAGCGCATCCGCTTTGGCGGAATGGGATGCCGTGTTAATCGAACTTGTGCAAAACGGCGAACACGCATGCGGAATTGAAACAGAAGCTGACGGGCGTCATTACCGATACAGCCTGGAATACCGGCCTTACGGAATGCCGCCAGCAGATTGCCACTCACGGCAGTTCTCTATTACGATTTTTACATCCGGGTTACCGTCAGGCACTGCGACTTTTGAAATCTCTCCTGAATGTACCACTTCCTAAAAAACAGATTGAGCAACTGGGCTGATAGATGACATCATCATGGTGCAACGTCTGGAACATATTTTTGCACCAGTATCATGAGGCAGGCCGAGCAGCATTCGGGGAATGTGGCAGGGTACATATAGCAATTGGCCTACTCTTACTGCCCTTGTGGCGTGGCGGAGTGGATTGCCGCCGGGCAGGCTATCTTCGGATTTCCTCACACCACTGCGCGAAGATCACGTCTCCTGATCAGTGGAAGAATTTGGCAGCGCGCCTACAACAACGAGTGCCAGCATTTTTCATCAGTCTCGCTGGGCTGCTGAATGGTTTGCAGCTTGACATGCAGGTTGCTTTTGGCATATCTGCCTATAGGGGCAGTGGATCGAAAGGCTTTGGCAGAACGGCTTGCCTTTGGCTTGAGAACAGCGAGTCTCTATCAAGATGGATTGCATTTTAAAGAAAACACCAAGACTTATAGCTTTGGGCATGAGTTCAATTGCGGACAAATTATGGAGAGGTGACGCTGGCGTTGGATAAGGCAAAGGCCATTTTCGAGCGGGCATATTTTGACGTACTGGCAGAAGAGGTATTCACCATCCATCCTCAATTGCGTGAATTTGACGGTACCACCACAACCGGCTGGTTGCCAATTTCGTGAAGCATGATCGTCGATCGCATCGAGCAGACACGCATTGAAATTCTCAGCAAACAGTATGCGAACATGCCCCGAGGTGAGAGCGGCATCGGTGCGCTTGGTGTACTGAACGGTGAGTTTAACAAAAAACGCAATCATCTTCCGATCAGGAAATTGATGAAAAAAGCTGGAGGGGCCATCCAGGCACTCAAGCCTGTATTCATGATGAGTCCACTCTCGATTGCGCAATTCCTTGAACCTGGGGCGCTGCAATTCGACCTGCTGGTAATGGATGAAGCAAGTCAGGTAGAGCCAGTAGACGCTCTGGGCGCTATCGCACGGGCAAAGCAGATTGTGGTTGTGGGAGACGAGCGTCAGCTTCCCCCGACCCAGATTTTTTTCGCGTATAACGACCAATAAGAAGTGATGATGATGATGACGACAATACTGTCGCTCCCATGACGTAGAAAGTATTCTTAACCTTTGCCTGGCACGCGGCTCTGCCACAACGGATGCTGCGCTGGCACTATCGCAGCAAGCATCATTCGCTGATTGCCGTTTCCAATAAACAGTTCTATGGCAATCGGCTTTTCATCGTGCCAAGCCCCTACGATCGAAGGCTCTGGCATGGGTCTTGTGTTTCATCATTTGCCAGAGGCGACATTTGACAGCGGTGGGACAGCGACAAATCCCATCGAGGCAAAGGCTGTGGCACATGCCGTCATCCGCCATGCAAAAGAACACCCTCACTTTGTCGCTCGGTGTAGGTGCTTTCTCGGTTAAGCAGAGGCAGGCGATTCTGGACGAGGTGGAACTTGCGCGTCGAGCCATCCCTGACACAGAATACTTCTTCACGCAGGCGCATCAGGATGAGCCTTTCTTTGTGAAGAACCTCGAAAATATTCAAGGCGATGAGCGGGATGTCATTTTCATCTCCGTAGGTTATGGCCGCAATCAGAGCGGCTACATGGCAATGCGCTTTGGGCCATTGAATGCAGAAGGTGGCGAGCGGCGCCTGAATGTGCTGATATCGCGTGCCAAGTACCGGTGCGAGGTGTTTTCCTCTATCACGGCAGACGATATTGACCTGGAGCGGAAAAGGCGCGGGTGTGGTGGCATTCAAGCTGTTCCTGACATTTGCCCAGACCGGGAAACTTGACTTCGAACAGGTAACCGACCGGGAAGCGGATTCTGTCTTTGAGGAACAGGTGGCGGCGGCATTGCAGGCAAAGGGCTATATTGTCAAACATGCAGATTGGTATTGCCGGGTTCTTCATTGATCTTGCTGTTGTGGATGCCGATAAGCCTGGACGCTTTCTGATTGGCATTGAGTGCGATGGTGCAAGCTATCATAGCTCCCGGTCGGCCCGCGACCGGGACCGGCTCCGGCAGGCGGTATCTTGAAGATCATGGATGGATCATCCATCGAATTTGGAGTACAGACTGGTTCCGCAGGCCCAAAGAACAGCTTGAAAAAACTATCCTTGCTATTGAGCAGGCCAGGCGAGCGCATGAAGGCATATGGGCAAACAGGCGGGATTATATCCGGCATCCAAACCGTTTGCAATAGCTGCCGACGTTGCTGAGAACAGAGTTATTGAACTGCCAATGAGCGTTTCTCAGAAAAAGCTTACCGTGCCTTATAAGGAAGCTGTTTTTGGGATGCCGACAGACAGGGAGCCTCACAGTGTATCCGACTGGGAAATGGCCGATATTGTGGAAAAAATTATTGAGATTGAGGGGCCGATTCATTTAGAGGAGATAGTCGCACGCGTTCGCATTTTGTGGAACCTGGGGCGCGCCGGAGAACGCATACGAATAAAGTTAAGGCTGGTCTAAATCTGTTCGATTTGGCGTGATGAAGTAAAACAAGAAGGCCCATTTTATTTCAAACCTATGGCTGACATTCCTGTTCGCGATCGCAGTGGAGTGACTTTATCTGGACTTCGCAAGCCCGAGTCATTACCTCCACAAGAAATAAAACAGGCAATTCTTATGCTCGTCGAGGAAAATTATGGTGTCAGTCGTGATCAACTACCTGTGGATGTTGCTCGTTTGTTCGGATTTAAAGCTACCAGCGCCCAGCTTCGTGAGGTCATTGAACAGCAAATAGAGGCACTTCTGTCTTCAAAGAGCTTGCAGGACATGGACGGTCACTTAACAGCTAGTGTCAAGAGAAATTTACGAGCCTGACCAAAGTGTAACTGATTAGTTTATACCCCGTCTCTTGGCTGCTGCTTGCCACATCACAACTCATGCCTTGCTTCAAGTTCGATACAGACGCCGCTAACGAGGCTTGGATATGTCCGTCGGCTCTAGTGCTATCGCGTTGCAGTCACAACACTCTGCAATCGCTTGTTCATTAATAATGTTGGGATTTACAAACTGGCAGGGTGTATGACAAAAGATTTTCACGCTAGGATTTCAAGATGACAATGATCTTAACCTGTCTTACGAAAGACTTCGCTATACAATCAAGTGACCGGCGAATTTCCAGGGTAGTCGATAACAAGGTCGAATGGTACGATGATCACTGCAACAAGGCGCTGGTTTACAAGTCTCAATTTGTGTTTGCCTACACTGGACAGGCGACGATACCTGTGAGAAAAAATGGGCAGACGACTTGGATGTCTACTATTGACTGGGCAGCCGAACAGCTATCCAAGGGGAAGAAGCTTGAAGAAGCTGTCTTTAACCTGAAATATCGAGCAACCGAGCTTATGAATGCGAATTACGTCAGAAAGCTTCCCGGCTATAAAAGGAGAGTCGCGTTTGTGGGTGCCGGGTTTGAAGAACTTGAGAGGGACGGGAAGCAAGTCCGAAGGCCGGTTCGTATTATGGTTGAGAACTGCATTGGTGACGATGGTTCGATGCTTGACGTGCCACGTGACGAATTTAAGGTGCAGCATAACCCTCTGGGAAATGATGACGCTGCGTTATACGTTGCAGGACACCTGCTTCGGCCAAAAAAGATAGAAGTTGAGTTTTCAAGGCTGCTCAAATCATGTGCTCAGCACGATGTAAACCCTGAAAAAATCGGCGTATTGCTAACGGGCAAGATTTTGGAGACGGCGAAACCAATGCCCAAGGATAAGAAAACTGTCGGGGAAAACATCATGTGCATCTGTGTACCTCAGACATATATCGACAAAGATGATGACGTTATGAGAGTGCCTATCACGGGTGGAATACGCATGGAAATCTCTATTAACAGTGATGGATCGCTGACTTTGAAACCAATGGGAAACGTATCTCTTGAGGATAGAATTCGTTTCTTGCCGTCATTTGATTCTCCGGATTCAGCCTTTGATTCACCGCGATTTGCGTATGTTGCTGAGGACAACCAGGCATTACCATATCATAGCCCGATTTATGTTCGGCCAGAAAGAGTCATGCCGACAACTATTAGCTCTGGATTAAGCGCTACTTTTACGCCAGACGTTTCTAATCCTTAAAGGAATACGAATCTCGTATTCCTGCCCTGGAATTGCTGTGTTAAAACACCATCGGCAGGTTTAATCCCTTTTCCTTGGCACATTCGATGGCTTCTTCGTAGCCCGCGTCGGCATGGCGCATGACGCCGGTTGCCGGATCGTTGGTGAGCACGCGCTCCAGGCGTTTTGCCGCTTCCTGTGTGCCGTCTGCAACGATCACCATGCCCGCATGCTGCGAAAATCCCATGCCGACCCCGCCGCCGTGATGGAGGCTTACCCAGGTCGCGCCGCTCGCGCAGTTGAGCAGAGCATTGAGTAGCGGCCAGTCCGATACCGCGTCGGAGCCATCTTTCATCCCTTCGGTTTCGCGGTTGGGACTTGCGACAGAGCCGGAATCGAGATGGTCGCGGCCAATGACTATCGGCGCGCTTAATTCGCCTTTGGCGACCATTTCGTTAAATGCCAGCCCCAGCCTTGCGCGTTCGCCCAGCCCTACCCAGCAGATGCGGGCAGGCAACCCCTGGAAATTGGATTTTCTGGCGCGCCATATCCAGCCAGCGGTGCAGATGCGGGTTATCCGGGATCAGTTCCTTTACTTTGGCATCGGTTTTATAAATGTCTTCCGGATTGCCGGAGAGCGCCACCCAGCGGAACGGGCCGATGCCCCGGCAGAATAACGGGCGGATATAAGCGGGTACAAAGCCGGGATAATCAAACGCATTTTTCACACCCGCATCATACGCCACCTGCCGGATGTTGTTGCCGTAATCGACGACCGGAATACCCTGATTGTAGAACTCCAGCATGGCGCGCACCTGCTTCGCAATCGATTCCTTCGCGCGCTCGACATAGCCTTTAGGATCACGCTGGCGCAACTCATCGGCTTCCGCAAGGCTCATACCGGCAGGAATATACCCATTAAGGACATCATGCGCAGAAGTTTGATCTGTGACCATATCAGGCATAATCCCCCGGCGCACCAGTTCGGGATAGATTTCAGCCGCATTGCCCAGCAGGCCGATAGAGAGCGGTTGTCTCAGATTGCACGCTTCGCGAATCTGATCGAGCGCCTCGTCCAGCGTACTGGCGATTGCATCGCAGTAGCCGGTATCGAGGCGTTTCTGGATGTGGGTTGCGTCACACTCAACGGCAAGCATGGAGGCACCTGCCATTGTGGAAGCCAATGGTTGCGCACCGCCCATCCCTCCTAAACCCGCAGTCAGTATCCATTTACCGGATAAATCGCCGCCGAAATGCTGGCGGCCCATTTCCACGAAGGTTTCATACGTCCCCTGCACGATGCCCTGGCTGCCGATGTAAATCCACGACCCGGCAGTCATCTGGCCGTACATCATCAGCCCCTTGCGGTCGAGTTCGCGGAAATGCTCCCAGGTCGCCCAATGCGGCACGAGATTGGAATTGGCGATGAGCACGCGCGGCGCGTCAGCGTGGGTTTTGAACACGCCGACCGGCTTGCCCGATTGCACGAGCAGGGTTTCGTCTTCGCCCAGGTTTTTCAGCGTCTCGATGATGCGGTCGAAACATTCCCAATTGCGCGCCGCCTTGCCAATGCCGCCGTAAACGATCAGTTCGTCCGGGTTCTCGGCCACCTCCGGGTCGAGGTTGTTCATCATCATGCGCATCGGCGCCTCGGTCAGCCAGCTTTTTGCGGCGAGTGTCGTTCCATGCGGTGCACAAACGGTGCGCGGCCCATGTTCCTGCGGCATCGTTGCCCTGGCTGTATCTTCTGTCTGAGACATGCTGCAAGTTCCTTTCACCTTGAGCCATCTAGCAAATCTTTTAGATACCGTCAGTATATCAAATTTGCAGTTGAGGATGTAATCAGACCTTGTGCGACCTCAATCGCTATAAGTTTTGGGTGGCTTATGGTTTTGATGCCGGATGCAGTAAAACCATTACCTACCCACAACTCTTATGAAAAAAACTGCCCTCGGCTGCGTGATCGAGAAAAGAGCAGAATGTGAAGAGTTCATATATTTGTTTCTTCTACTGTACTTTCACCGCTATAAGGTATAGATGGCTTTATGCCATTTTTTTATACCTCTTTCTTTTAAGGAACAATATGATGAACTTGCAGAATATAGTGTTGGGCGTAGAAGAGTATACGCAACAACGCCTGGCGCGGTATATCGACGAATTAGGTGAGCTATGCGCAATCGACACGTATACCTATCATAAAGCCGGATTGGATGAGTTGGCGCGACTCCTGGCGGCTCGTATGCGTGGCTTGGGGATGGATACTACCATTATTGAGAACGAGGCATGGGGGAATGATCTGCTTGGCGTCATACGCGGTGAAGGTCATGGCAACGTCGTCTTGTTGGGGCATATGGACACGGTCTATCCCGTTGGCATGGCAGTGAACGGCCAGTGCGCCTCGAAATAACATACTCTATGGCCCTGGCGTCTGTGATATGAAGGGCTGCGTACTCGCGGCCATCTACGCCCTCGAAGCACTGCTGGCCCAGGGTTATCGCGATTTTGGTGAGATACGTTTTCTCTGTGTTTCCGATGAAGAGATCGCGAACCGGCACTGCAAAGAGACTATGCGGCTCGTCTCGCGGGATTGCCAGGGCGCACTGGTCTTAGAGGCGGCACGGGCCAACGGCGATATCGTCAGTGCGCGTAAGGGCAATTCCTGGTACACCCTCACAGCCCATGGCCGTTCAGCCCATGCCGGTGTTGAGCCAGAGAAAGGACGCAATGCGATTATTGAAATAGCGCACCAGGCGTTGCAATTCCAGAGCCTGCATGGTTGGCGCGAGGGGGTTACGGTCAACCCTGGCGTGATCGCTGGCGGCACCATGCCCAATGTTGTGCCCGAACTCGCGCAAGTGCAATTTGATCTGCGTTTTTTGCATCCCCAGGACAGAATTGACACCCAGGAGCGGTGGCACAAACTGATGCAGCAGCGGCTCGTGCCAGAAGTGGAACTGACGCTGCGCATGGAGCCCGATTATAAAGAGCCAATGGTGGCTACGGCTGAAAGTATGAAACTGGTGCGACAGCGCAAGCCATTGCTGGCTGGCTCGGTATCTCGATGGGCCATGTGCCACCCGGCGGCGCGTCCGATGGCAGCTATACTTCCGGGTTACGGTGTCCGCTATTGATGGCTTAGGCCCCATCGGCGGACGCGATCATAGTCCCGATGAATACCTGTTAGCGGAAAGCATTGCGCCCCGTACCGCCCTGCTGGCTGGCTTGATCGCCACAATTGGGGCGCAATGAATGTGCGCCCTGCTCTTGTCCGCTATAAGACGGTTATGGTATAATCTGGGGTAGTAAACCAACGCATCCTCGTGATGCGTGTAGTGCAATGCAAGAGGTCATCATAATCCCCCCAAAGCAACGCCTTGCCATTGGGGAATTTCTTAACGCAGAGGTCGTTGTGGCGAAAGCCAGTACTGTCTCCCCTGCTCCATATGCTCCGGCTGCTACAGTAGGGTGGATGCTCAGGAAAGGACCGTATAATGATTGATCCCGATAGCGAATTGGGAGCGCGATACCAATCAGTCATGACAAATCCTGACTGGTATCAAACGAATATTCCCTGTCAGGTAGGCTGTCCAGCCCATACCGATGTTTCTACCTATATTGGTTTGATTTCGCAGGCCCGTTTTGACGAGGCATATCTATTAAACCGCAAGGCGAATGTTGTGCCGGGCGTGCTTGGGCGTACCTGCGCGCGTCCCTGCGAGCCTGTCTGCCGCCGTAATAAGATCGATGGCAAGCCGATTGCTATCTGCTGGCTGAAGCGTGCCGCCGCCGACCATCGCGAATATCGCCACCACGCGGAGCGGCCACCCGTCACCAAAGATAAGAAAGTGGCGATCATCGGCGCCGGCTCCGCCGGCCTGGCCTGTGCCCGCGACCTGCGCGAGATGGGCTATCCTGTAACGCATCTATGAAGAATATCCTACCGCTGGCGGTGTGATGGTCAATGGTATCCCTGTCTGGCGTCTGCCTCGCAATGTCACCTACGAAGAATGTGACGAGTACATGGCCGATCTGGGCGTCGAGATGCACTACAACACCCGCGTCGGGCGCGATATTCAGGTCACCGACCTGCTCAAAGAATATGATGCCGTCTATATTGGCGCTGGCTGCTATGTCCCGAATGCCTTGACCGGCCCCGATAACAAAGTCATTCCTGGCGCGGACCTGAAGGGCGTCGAGGATGGTATCCGCTTGCTGGCAAAGACCAACTATGGCGACCCGGCCTTTATTGGCAAGAAGTGTGCTGTCCTGGGCGCCGGCTTCACCGCGATGGACTGCTGCCGTACCGCCATTCGTTTTGGTGCCGAGAAAGTCTATGTCTGTATCGCCGCTCCAAAGAAGAGATGCCTTCCGACGAGTATGAAGTCGATGAGGCGATGTTTGAGCATGTCGAGTTCAACTACCTGGTCACTCATGTGGAGGTGCTCAGCAATGATGGCGTGCATGTCAGCGGCCTAAGCTTATTCGCAACAAGCTGGGTGATCCCGATGCCAGTGGTCGCCGTCGCCCGATGCCTATTCCTGGCACGAATTCATGATGATCGAAGTCGATCCATGTTATTCCCTGCTCTTGGTCAGTATAGCGATGCTTCCTGGATACCGACCGAAGAACTGGGTCTTGAGGTCAACAAGATGGGGCGTGCCCCTGGTTGACTCGCGAGAACTGGATGACAAACTATCCCGGACTCTTTGCGGGCGGCGATTATACCGAAGGATCGCGTAACCTGATCTCGGCTATTGGCGATGGTCGCGATGCTGCTGGTGCCATCAATCGCTACCTCGGTGGCGTCGATAAGCCTGCCGAGCCTGCCGAAGAGATTGAACTGCCCGACTATCGCCGTGGTATGGTCGATGACTACGAGTCCATCCCGTTCGAAACTATTCCCTCGCTGCCGCTGAAAGATCGCTATCAGCAACACGCGTGAGACCGAGACCGGCTATACGCCTGAACAGGCCGTAGTGCAGGCCCGTCGCTGTCTGCAGTGCCAGTTGAATATCATGATTGACCCGTCAATCTGTATCCTCTGTTCTGGCTGTGTCGATATCTGCCCTTATGACTGTATCAGCATGGAGGGCCTCTCACGCGTCGTCAAGGGCGATCCCATGCACCAGGGTACGCAAACCTGGCGGGTGGTGCCGACATGATTATCGACGAAGAGAAGTGTATCCGTTGTGGCCTGTGTATCGTACGCTGCCCCACGGATGCTATCTCCATGGTGCAGTTCCAGGTGTCCAGCCCCAATGATCGCTGGACCGTCTCCGAAAATTCCTATGCTCAATAAATAGTAGTAGCAACAAAAAAGCATGGGCACATGTAGTTGTGCCCTTTACCGCAGGGTACCCGCAAGGGGCACCCCTACTATGGACGAACGCATCTCCACGAGTGTCTCCGTCCACTCGTCCAAGGTATTGTGGCCCTTGCGGGGCTTACAAGTATAGGTTTTTTACCCCTTGGCGCGGGAACGTTCGCGCGCTCGGCGTTTGTGTCGTTTTCGATGGTGCTTTTCCTTTTGCGTTTTCTTCTTGTTCAACGCGGAAGGTGTAGGCTGTTTCTGGGGCGCGGTCATGGTCTCAGGCCAGGGTTGCGCCCGCAAAATACCCACAGTGAACGGGTCGGACTGGTAGTGCATGGCAAGGAGCCTCAATCTGCCACGCACTACACAACTCAAGCGACGCGGTGGACGGTGACCCGGCGCTCGCTTACGTCGTCGATGCACGCTATTGCGCTCAGGCAAGGCGGCACCCGGTTCGTTTTGTTGTCACTCGCTTCGGTCTGCACCTCCGCTTGACCTCCCGAACTCACCACCATAACTGCCCCCGCGCCATCGCCCAGAGTCGCTCCACACTGCTGGCATGCGTCATTTTTCTGTGATGCCAGCCCCACAGTCCGCGCTTGAAATCTTTAAACCCCCCTTCTATCCAGGTGAGGAAGCCATACCAACTGACCATGGCCTCTTCGGCTTCGAATCCGTCAGGATGACCCAGGCGGACTCATAGCCTGGTTCCCAATGCATCAGCAAGGTTCCTTGACCCGCCCTTTTTTGCTGGCAAAGCATTCGACTTTGCCCTGCCAACTCGTTCCCGGAATGGGCACCCAGCGACTGAGCCACTCAAAGGTCTCCTCGCCGGCAAACGGGCTTTGGACCCCACATTGATGCGTAAGAACGGATGCCAGCCCCAGCCACAATGGCGTCCCAGAGCCACCGGGCGTACAATCCCCGATCAGCCAGCACAATCACTTCCCACTCTGCTGGCACCGCTGTCCCTAACTGCATTGAGCAGTCCTTCCCAATACGGACGCCAGGACCCTTCTTGTTCCGCTGGCAGGACTTTCCAGGCCACCGGAATCGCACACCCACTCACCACCACGCTGATCACCAAAATCGTTAGCGATTGCCCAGCGATCGTTGCATGATCACGAGCGGTAAGTTGTCTCTTTTCACCTTTCCACAGGCATAACCCCCACCCTAGTAAGGGCGCAAAACATGTGGTCACTTCAGCTCACGCCGCTTTTTCGTCACTTTTTTTCTGCCCCGCATCCAGATACCACTCGCGTAAACGCTGAAAGACCGTTTGTTCGTTCCTGTAGCACTAACGCGAGCAGAGCACTGATCTGCGTGATTCCTGCGGTTCCCGACAACGCGATACCCGCGCTCCAGAGGGCCACGTCCCCACAGTTGCGATTTGCTCAAGTGAGAAAATGCCGTTACACTTCGCTTTCCATTGCGATAATCGATTGGGGCAAGCCATAGTCGTTCTCCTGCTGATGATGAATGTCAAGTGTTTTTCTCATCTTAGCAGATCACGACGGCTTGTTCCTCCTTTCTCACCCCTCTTTCCTTAAAAAACCTATACTTGTAAGCCCCTTGCGGGTACCCTGGGAGAGGCAGGGTGGGCTTATGTTAACGCACATGCCTTTTGTCCTATTCACTTGCCCTAAAACACAAAGATGACGATAATGCATAGGTAACAGTTGTATAGTTATGTATGTCTATCTAGATGAGTAAGTAAAGCGAAGAAGTATATGAGCTATGTAAAGCGTTTAATTGCCTGTGGCATCGTTGTCATATGTCTGTTATTGTTGGCCGCTTGTAGTGGTGCTCCTACTACGAATACTACCAGCACACCAACCGCTACCCCGACTCAGTTGGAGTTGAGTGCCAATCCAACCACAGGTGTGACCGGCACACCCACGACGCTCTGCCGTAACGACACCGACTTCAACGTCTGCGAGTGGCCCGCTGGTCATCCTCACTCCCACTCCTGTGTCCGGGGGTGGTGCAACCAGTCAATTGGTGACTTTAGCCGACCGCACATTGACCATTACCAGTGTCAGCCAGCAGCAGAGCAGTAGTGCCAATACAATGGCTATTACGCTGGTAATGGCGGTACACAATACCGGGGCGAAGTCTATTCAGAACCAGGCCAGCTTCTATAAGTTGGTTGGAGCCGAAGGAGATATCTTTGGGCTGCAATCGAGCGCGACAGCCAGTTTTTTGGCACGATCCTACCGCAGGGTTCGCTCAATGGCACAATTGTCTTCCAGGTGCCAACGGCAGCCACCAGTGGATTGCGTCTGCTCTTCCGCACTGAGGTCGTGACAGAGACCGTGTTTGTTCCGTTAAAGATACAATGAGTTGCACCTTTACAATTGTTTACCTTTGTACCAATTGGCGCATAAATTCCAGCACCACGCGATCTATATGGGCATCTTCAAACCAGCGTCCTTCCAGGTTTTCGCGACCGCTAAACTGGCGAAGGGCATCACGGGTGACATCGTCGTAGGAACCGTTGATGGCTCCCTGGTAATCGCCGGTGGTGGTGAGCATTGTTTGGAGTTCGTGGGCAATTTCGTGGTCGATGGGGAGGATGTCGGCGGCATCTGGCGGGAAAAGGTACAGTTTGTGGAGTGCTAGAATGCGCTGGAGTTCCCCGATAGGCTGAGGGTGATCGTCAACACGCAAGTCAATGAAGCGGTCATTAAAGCCGCTATAGCCGCCATGCTCGCGTACAACCAGAAGTGCGGCAGACTGCTGTCCCCGGCTATCGCCTCCGGAGGTCTGCCCTGCCGCGAGAGCCGCCACGAGTCGATCACATAAGTGACCGGTGGTTTGCTCGAAGGTACGGGCCATGGCCAGTACAGTATCTTCGCCCACCAGGATATTGCCCTGGCAGGTATAATCTGTCCCGGTATGACCACCCGCCCAGGGAAAACACTGATCGCCTGTATAGGTAGCAGGTGCGCCGTTTGCACACACAATACCTACCTGGCGACTGGCACGACCGTCATCCATGCTCAGCAGTTGGGCAAGGGTTTCTTCTGCCGACAGCCCGTTAGCCAGTAGTTCCAGACCGCGTGGGCCATAACTGGTGTTGGCCCATGCCTGGGTGGCAATGGCTCCTATGCCAGCCTGCGCCCAGGGTACGACCGCGCCAACGGCGAGGAATTTTGATTGTACCGCAACGCCAAATTCGCCACTTTGGGGATCGCGTGCGACTATAGAGAATGTCATCTCAGCCTCCATACTCAAGATCGGTTTGTGGTGCCATTATAGCACGCTCTAACGGAACAGAATCTACGTGTACACGAGCCCTTGACATTTCCCAGTCTTTCACGCACAATGATAGTAAGTCTTCTACCTTCAATGTGTATAGGTACCAATCACATGGAAGGGCTGTGAGATGAGAGGTTTATGTGCTTAGAAAGCGTATATCTTTCATGGGAAGGCGAGTCCACCACCGATCAGGTTTATCCCTTACCATAGTTTCCGTGCATAGCCTAACGTTTTATTTTTAGGAAGAGACCAGGAAACTGGCTATTGTATGTTAAAACCACTGGAGAGGTGGCCGGTGGTGAAAATTGGTGAAGGGGTTTGCCGGGGTCTGTAAGGAGCAATCATGGTGCGACAGGACTGGTCAGACGACGACCTTGCCCAGCGGCTACGTGAACGCGATCCTGATGCGTTAGAGACGCTCATCACTCGGTACTCTAGAGAAGTTTTTTATTTTATTCGGCTGGTATTGGACGGGGTTGGTGTGGCCCAGGATGCTGAAGAGTGCGTGAATGACCTCTTTGTGGCTGTCTGGCAAGAGATTGAATCTTTTGATGCTGGGCGTGGCACACTGCGTACCTGGCTCACGATGCGGGCGAAGTATATCGCATTAGATCGTCGTCGTCAGTTGTGTCGCCGTCAGACACATATTTTGCAATCGGCGGATGAAAACCGTCAATGGGCATCAGACGGTGGTGGAGGGCGGAAAGTATACGGTTGGGGAGGGTATGACAGCGACAACCGGGTCGCCTTGCCTCCTCATCCAGATTCCAGTATGGAACATTTGCTGGAACAAGCAGAGAGGCGCGAAGAACTGCGCCTTGCCTTGGCGACGTTGCCTGAGCTTGACCGCTACCTGATTTATCAACGTTATTTTAAGTTCGCCAGTACCGAGGAACTGGCAGCGAAAACGGGCCTGACCCGTCATGCTGTAGATACGCGACTCTGGCGAGCGCGGAAAAGCTTACGCGAGACGCTCAAGGAGCATTCTTATGAGTATGGGCGAATATGATGAGGAACAACTAAATTCCTGGGAGAATGACCCTCCTCCCCTCTCTGCGCATAGTCAAGGGCTGCCTTCTGATTTTAGTGAAGAAGATATGGCCTTTGCTCAGGAATTGGATGCCGTTTTTTCATTGCAAGATGAAGATATACCTCCGTATTTTGTGCAGACGTTGCTCGCGACTGAGGAACCACGTTTTCAAGCCGTGGAGCCAGGTTTTGAGCACAAAACGCGTGCTCGCGTCTTTCGCCGTCTCAAATTGCGCCGACACCTCTTTCATGGAGAACATGCTTCGTTTTTTTCCGTCGGAAGAATGGTACCTGGACGACGTTTCCTGGTGACAAGTGCGGCCCTCATTCTCTTTATGTTTTTGACGGTGATATACACCGCCCCCTCCTTTGCTTCTGGGATGGAGATTATTCTGAGTGGCGCGAAGAGTGGCGTGTTGTTGGTCAAGGACTATCCCTCAGGTCTGCATCCCTCTCATACCCGCCTGAACGCTATTCCCAGAGATCCAGATGCTGCGCCATCGTTGTCTTTGCCAGAGGCGATCCACCAACTCCATGCCTGGAATCTGTACTGGCCTAAATTCATTCCTGATAACTATGCGCTCACTGATACGTACTTCTATCAAGAGCCGGATCAAAGTTGGGCCGATGGGCCGTTTATGGAACTGGACTTTGCGCTCCCAGGAAAAATAGCGCAAGGGACTGGTCAACTCGCTATTCGCGAATTTAAACTGAAACCCAATGTCCATGTCTTACAGGTGGTAGAGGATGGCGCAGCCCAGGCTATAAAAGTTGATGCCAATGGGCAGGCCCAGGCTATCTACGTTGATGGTCAATGGATTATGCACAATAAAAATTTACCTGTCTGGATTTATGGGCAACGCAGCGAACTGATTTATCAGAAGAATGGCATTGTCTTCTGGATTGTTGGGGACCAACGCGATGGTATGAACCAAAATGAACTGTTCAAGATAGCTGATTTGCTCGAACCTTTCCATGTCAATCGCGTGGTACACCTGAACAATGAAAGTGGTATGGGTAATGTCACGATGATGAGTGGTGATGTCAATGACCCATTTACTGGTGATGTGCTGGCGATTTATCTCGACGGTAGTGAGGTTGTTCCCTACTTGAGCCTGGTTGGTACACCTCAACCTCTACCTACGGCGAGTCCGAGCCCCGATACACATTCACGCTGATCCTGATGCAGGAAGAAGGTGTGCTGGTATGGCCGCGCAGCGGCCATACCAGCACACCTTCTTCCTTTCGAGCGACCCACCTGTGGGTCGCGAGCATATCAGGCGTAACAGGTAAAACGGGGAAAGCAAAAAAATCCTGGTACATAGTACCTAAACACTGGACATTCGCTTGGTATATCTGGTATCTTTAAAGTAGTGGTGGACAACTGGTTCGGAGGAAATGCGAGAACCATTGCAACACACTTCTGAACCTGGAACTCATTTCAGCAGCGTGGCTGGGAAGACTGTCTTTCACGCTACCTCAAAGGAGAGGAAAAAGGATACTATGCTATGAAAAATCAACTGACACGGGAGCGAGCCATGAAACCTCATGGTATTCCCCACCTGCGGCAATTCCGTCAACGCAAAGGCTTGAGCCTGGGGCAACTGGCCGAAATGACTGGCCTACGACGTGACACGATCACCCACCTGGAAAATGGCAGCGAAGACCCACAACCATACCATGTGCGTGTATTGGCACGCGTCCTCGAAGTCCCCCAACTTGAACTTGTATCGTAATTGGATAGATATGTCAGCGAGTGGGCGCGAATGTTCGCGCCCACTCGCTGTCTCTATTACAGAGAAGAAGCCGTTTTAAACTGCACAGAGCGAGCAATAGCACGAATGTGCTGATCTGAACTCACAATAGAAATATCCTTCCCTAGCTCTTGCGCACGCTGCTTGAGCAGCCGCCAGGCGACATGACTGCGCAGACGAGTTTGCGGCGGAAAGACCAACGCAACATCATGTGCGCGAGTACGTCCCAGCCGTTCGCGAATTTCGGTAATATTCTCTTCTGGACTAATATACAAAACCTGCTCAGGGTGCTCCGGGTTTTTGTGCATAGATTCTTTGGGTACTGCCATAATTATGCCATTCGTATCTTTCTTGCCCACTTCGCGGGTGAGAAGAAGCGATCCCCTCTAGAAAGCCTCTTGGTACTAATACGTATCACTTCTGTCTATGTAAGACAAAAACGGTTATTTCCTGGTTTTAGATATCGTTCGTATCCCCGTGCCGCCCATGTCCCTCGACGAAGCGACGAACGCCAGAGACCATCTCGCTGGATTGAATGACTGCCAGGCCGCGACGCGTCTCATTGCGCAACGCCTCTTCCATGGGGAGCGACCATTGCTCATAGGACGAGAGGCGGTCGGAACGCAGGCACTGCTGCGGGAAACGTGCCAACTCTGCCGCCAGTGTTAAAGCGGCTTCGAGTGTTGTACCACGCGGCACGAGACGATTAGCTAAACCCATTGCGTGAGCTTCTTGCCCAGTAACGCCGCGCCCGGTGAGAATCATGTCGAGCGCGTGGCTATGACCAATCAGGCGCGGCAGACGAATTGTCCCACCATCCACCAGTGGCACGCCCCAACGCCGACAGTAGACACCGAAGACGGCATCCTCGGCGGCAACGCGCAGATCGCACCAGAGCGCGAGTTCCAGTCCACCAGCGACGGCGTAGCCTTCAACAGCGGCAATGACCGGTTTGCTGAGCAGCATGCGTGAGATGCCCAGTGGTGCGGTGCCGTCTTCCGCCACCCGTAATCCTCGCTCAGGATCAGCTATGGAGGTAAGATCGGCCCCAGAGCAAAAGGTGTCTCCCGCTCCGGTGAGCACCGCTACACGCAGAGAAGCGTCACTATCAAAAGCGCGAAATGCGTCAACTAAGGCTCTGGAAGTAGGGCCATCAATGGCGTTGCGTACCTCTGGTCGATTGATGGTAACAACGAATACGGTATCGACTGTTCTCGTGATTACAAGATCGTTACTCATGTTCATACCTTTTTTCTTCTTTCACCTTCGTTTTTTCGTGAGCATTGCTAGTGCTCTGATATTCCTTCGTGGGCAATCCATCTCACGTAAGCCTTGGGAGTGGCAGGCGTAGGGACAAGGGGCGGCGTGGGGTTGTGCGGGGGCCTTGTGCTTGTCCTTGGTGGAAGTGTCGAGAACCCCCACCAGGACAGGCACAAGGCCCCCTCATCCCCGTCCCTACGAGAATACCCACCTGTCCCTACGAATGGCTGTTACCCGTCAATTGAAGGTCGGTAACTATTAGGACTGGTTCAGATGGCCAACCAACTCGGTAAATTGTGCCTGGGCGCGTGATAGTGCTGGCAATGGTAAGGTAGTTTCGTTAGCTTGACTGGAAGGCGGTAAAGTATCGGCCTGTGTGAGGAGTTGCCAGAGTTGTGTGTCGCGTTCCTCCGCTGAATACGCACCTTCGGGATTGTAGAGCATGCTGGTGGCTAAGCGCAAACGGAGAGCAGCCGGCTGCTCGCCAAAAACCACGCCCGGTAATGTGGCGATATCCCATTCGTCCAGCAGGTAGTGGGCCAACTCCTGGCTGGTAGTGACTCCTTTTTCATTGAGTACTGCACGCCAGGGGGCGAAGTCGGGATAGAGGTAAAAAGCTCCTGCTGGCCGGGGACAGGGAACGCCAAGATTGGTGAGTGTCGTATAAAGTTGACCCGTTACATGAGCGTGGACGCGTGCTGAGCGTCGTACATACGTTGCTAGCTCCGCGTTGGGTGTGTAGGCGACAACCGCAGCCTCCTGTACGGGCGTGGTGGCGGCTGACCAGATTTCACTGGCGAGGGTGCGCAACGCCCTGGTTGCTTGTTTCCCCTCTGGAGTGGGTGGGAGTGCCGCGTAGCCAAGCCGCCAGCCACCGGCGGAGAATGCTTTGGAGAGTCCTCCGGTGACAATGCAGCCTTCAGCATAGAAACGCGCTGGCGAAACATGTTCGCGCCAACCATGGGCCAATTCCGCGTAAATCTCGTCGCTGATCACGGTAATACCCTCGCTACGCGCCCACGCGGTAAAGGCTTCCACATCGGCCCTCTCAAACATACTGCCGGTGGGATTGCTGGGCGAATTGACGATCAGGACGCGTGGGTTTGCGCCCTCTTTGCGGGCTGTAACCAGGGCCGCAGTCAGTGCTTGTGGCGTCAAGCGATGGGAATCGCGGGGATCGGTGGCAACGTCGATGACGCGGCGACCAGCCAGTCGCGCCTGGGGAGCATAACTGACCCAGGAAGGTACTGGTAGAAGCACATCCCCTTCCAGGATGTGCAGCAGCGCATAGAGTAGTGGTTTGCTACCAGGGGCAACGATGATATTGTCAGAGCTATAGTTCAACCCGCGTGTGCGCGACAGGTATTCCGCGATGGCTTGTCGCAATGCCGCTATACCTGCCACGGGCGTGTAGCCTGTATGGTTAGCGGCATCAGCCAGGGCAGACTGTAGCAAGGGGTGTAATGGAAAGGTGGCCTCGCCAAACCCGAGATGAATGGTGGCGCGACCGGCAGCACGACGTTGCGCCACCGCTTCATTTATGGCGAGTGTAGCGGATGGCGCGAATTGTTGTGTCATCGCTGCCAGGCGCAATGGTGCGGCAGAAGGGGTCAATGGCGTCTCCGCTTGTTCATTAGT
>CAVYFA010000008.1:0-346732 GCA_963767715.1 uncultured Chloroflexia bacterium | reverse complement strand
TTACCGAAAGCGACGAGGGAAATATGGGGCTGCTGGCGATGCACGTGGCGTTTCAGGGAGACCACCCCATCTTCTTCTACGGGGGGAATTACCTGGGGCCGCTTGAGGGCTATGCTGCCGCGCCGCTCTTCCGCCTCTTCGGTGTCTCGCTGTTCGCGCTGCGCCTGCCACTGGTGCTGTTCTTCTCGGTGTTTCTGGTGAGCATGTACTACCTGATGCGCCTGCTGACTCAAAGCGAGAGGTTCGCGCTGGCCTCGGTGATTCTGCTGGGGCTGGGCTCGCCCGATGTGCTCTTCCTGCAACTGCGGGCGTCTGGCGAATACCCGGAAATAGAGATGTTTGCGGCGTTGATGTGCCTGCTGGCCACCTGGCTGGCGCTCAACTCCCCCGCAGCCGGCCGACGCACGGGCAGCCAGGAGGAATGGAAACGTATCGCGCTCTATGGGTTGCTCGGGCTGATCGCAGGGCTCGCGCTGTGGATCGATCTGCTGATTCTGCCTTTCGCTGCGGGTGTGGCCCTGCTACTGGGCCTGTTCTGTCGTCGCGAATTGCTGCGCTGGCAGGGATTGGCTTTGGTGCTGGGCTTCGTGGTTGGCGCGTTTCCGCTGATTTATTATAATCTCACCGCGCCCTGGGCCGAGAACTCCTGGTTCGTACTGCAAGGTATCGAACAAGGCTCCGCGGCCGCCATGCTCGCGCAACACCTGACGTGGGTGAACCAGCTTACCGGCACGATGTTCATCGCCCTACCTATGGCGACGGGAGGTGGTCTGCAGTGCCCCTCCGGCGCGATACCACCGGCGGGAACGCCTTCAGCCGTAACGTTGCCATGCGTGCTTTTCCAGGGAGGCTGGGGAATTGGCTATGTCGTGTTCTGGTTTATCGGAGTGAGTCTTGTCGTTTTGCAGTCCGGCGCTATCTGGCGCTACGGCATTCACCCGGCAAGAGGCGGCTTTCAATGCGGGGACCTGGAGGCCCGGCAAGAGGCGATTCGCCTGAGTGCACGCCTGATGATCCTGGGGAGCGTGGGGTTGACATTGCTGCTGTATACCGCTTCGCCCGTGCCGGCCACGGTGGCCGACACCTCTTTTCGCTACCTGACCTGCCTGCTGCTCGCCATCCCGGTGCTCCTCTGGCCAGTATGGCGGGGGTTGAACGTACAAAACATCGCGAGCCGGGGTATACGCACAAAGATAGGACTTCTTCTCAGGGCGGGCGTGCTCGTGCTGGTAGTGTCGACATTCGCGATTGGGACGGTGAGGACGTCCCTGGAAATCCACGCGGCCCAGGAGGCGTACCAGCGAGACGAAGCCATCGTTCAAGACCTGCTGCACATTGGTGCAACCCGCATTTACTCTGAATACTGGACGTGCAATATCCTGACTTTTCTCAGCCACGAGAAGATTATTTGCAGCGCTCTGGATGAAGGCCTGAAGCCCGGTTATGATAGGTATTTGCCGTATCGCTTCATCGTGCAAGCCACACTCCATCCTACCTATATCTTTCCAATTGGAACGCCAGCCGCCGAGGCTATACAACAACGCATGCGTTCGACAACCGCACACTATCGATACTACACCTTCGAGGGTTACGTCGTCTACCAGACGACGTGAAGAGGCTCACTTTACACTACGATGAACGCTACCTCTTTGTCTATCCTACCTGGCATAATCTGAGCCTGGGGCAGGAGCGAATCAGCTATGCTTATGCGTTAAGTGAAGTAGGAAGGCCCACATAAAGTTCCTTAGCCAATTTTGCTACTCAGGAGATAGGGTTTTTTACCGATGTTAATCCCAAGATGCTTGGTGTATGATATAAATCACACGGAGTTGAAGTGCAAAAAAAGCGAAGAACAAAACCATAACCTCCTGCCAGCTAGCCTTTTTCGTACTCATTGCTCTACTTTCAGCAGTTAGCATTTAGATTGCAGTAACTGCTTGCAATAAACGGCCAGGAGAACATATGTGCTTACAACTCAACTTAGGCGAAGAGGGGTTACCGCTCTTGTATTCGTCTTAATAGGTACCACCTTTGTTGTTATAGCTCGGGTAAAGAGGATGCTAAGTAGACATGCTCGCGAGCGCGTAGAAGTAAGATATCGATCCAGACAAGCACTCCTTCGCTACGTTCAACTGCGCTATCAATGTTCAGAAGAGGTAGCCTATCAGCGCGTGGCAGCCTTCGTGAAAAGACACGTCCCGAATGATGAACAAGCTTCCGTTGAATACATGGCAGCCTATGATAGGCAGAGGCTTTTAGAGCTTGCTCAACGCATAATAATGCATAATCCTGATGAGATTGACGAAATTTAATATTTCGATCACCGATTTACTCTGTACCAGTCAGTCGAGTCCCGACAGCGCCGCGGCGCGTAAGCGTTGCATCAATCTCACACGTAGTTTTGGTGGGAGTGCAAATTCACCACGGCACAGCATTTGGATGCTCGGTATGAGCTGATCCGGATCGTTGCTCGTCAGTAAGCCATAGCCCTGCGCGCCAGCAATGATAGCCGCAAATGCTTCCTGCTCGTCCTCTTTAGCAGTGATCGCCATGATGTGGGAAGCCGGGGAGAGCTTTTTCAAGCGGTATATCTCGGCAATGCTGTCAGATTGCCCGGCCTTTAGCTTGAACCAGATGATGTCGGGGGAGAGCTGCGCTGTGTATTTCTCGGCTACGGAGTAATTTTGTGCCTTGACGACGAGCTTTATGGCCGGTTGGGAGGTCAATGCTCGGCTGGTAGCTGTTCGGCTGCGAGCGTGAGTGTCAACTACCAAGACTGTCAGGTTGGTTACTAGCATATACATATCAGGGCCTCTCTAACCTGCCTGCGAACTCCCGATATCGCATGGGAAAGATAAGTATGTGACTTGTTATTTGTTCTCAAACTAAGTGTAAGAGTAAAAGGGGATAAATGGCGGTTGAGAATTCGTTGAATAATGGTAAAAAGTTGATGTTCCAGGTTACAATTTGGTGTTTTCCGCTTTCCCTATCCTGCAAGAGAATAGAGACGTAGAGCGTAGGCGAATACCTGTGGTGGGTGTGCTCGCAGGTACGGTACAAGCTCGTTAGCTGCGCTCTTGCAAGAACATGGCAACGATGAGCCGGAGCAGCTTTAAGCCAAGGATGGCACGCATGCAACTGGTGGAACAACACCTCATCCGCACAAGTGATCCCCGCTTTGGGGCCATTGACCAGGCATCGTTTGCCTCCAAAAACCTGTACAATCAGGCCACCTACCAGATTTGCCAGGCCTACATCCATGAGGGCACCTATCTCCCGTATGCTGAAATCTTCCATCGGGTGAAGCACCTGGAATGTTATCAGGCCCTCCCCCGCAAGGTCTCCAACTCCATTTTGATCTTGATCGACAAGAACTGGCGCTCCTTCAGGGCCGCCCTCAAAGAGTGGTATGACCATCCTGAAAAGTTCACGGGAAAACCCAGGATCCCTGGTTACAAAGACAAAGCCAAAGGGCGCAACATCTTGATCTACGATCTGCAAGCTGCTCCGATTAATGTAGTAAAACATATGCAAGCATAGTTCTCCCACATCTTTCGTTGTTGCTGCTTCATCCGTAGGTGCCTCAAGACGACCTGGGCCTTTTTGGTCTTACCCCGCGTCCACAGCCAAGTTTACGTCTTCGTCCGAGCCAGTACCGGTGGCGACTTGATCAATCAGCCCGATCAAGCGCAGGGCTTCACGCAAGATATTGAGAGCTGCGTTGTGATCACGATCCTGCTCGAAACTGATAATAGGCGCAGTGCGGGTTCTGGCAGAGGAACACTCGGTCAGAGAGTTGCATGTCTTCCCACTTCCACCCGCAACAGTGGCAGGTCTTACTCGAAGGAAAGAAGCGATCTCACCTTGATGACCTGCCCGCCACGCTGCTCAACCTTCGCTCGTCAAGCAGGTGCAAGCAGTTTGCCAAGCGCGGCATCCGAGAATGAACGCGACAAGCTTGCCGATTCTTGAGCAAGTCCCTTGAGGTTGAGATCTTCAATCCCGATGATCCCGTAGCAATTGGCAAGCTGTGGTCGTCAGCTTGTGGAGCACATCGTCGCGCAAACAGGTAATCCGATAATGGAGCCGTGCCACCTGTCTACGCGCTTTCTCCCGATTTTTCGATCCCAGTTTGCGGCGATGCAGGCGCTTGTTAGCCTGACGCAGTTTCTTGAGGGCGGTCTTGAGGAAAGCTTGGTTCTCGATTCCCTCGCCCGTACTCAAGGTTGCCAATCGGTTCAGCCCCACATCGATGCCCACAGCTGCTGGTTTCTTCATCGGGAAGCTCATCAGGCATTTCCACCTGGATAGACACAAACCACCAATCTGCCGTTTTGGTGATCCGTGCGCCTGTGACCTTCCCTTTGAAGCGCAAATTCTCCGCCATATTGACCCATCCGAGCTTAGGTACCCAGATGCGATGATCACCCAGTTCAAACTGATCATTCGCCAGATAGAAGCTCGGTTTGCTGCGCTTTTTGCTCTTGAATTTCGGGCGGCGGGCACGTGCCTTCAAAAAAGGCGGTAAATGCTTTGCCCAGATCAAGAAAAGGCTGATCTGAAGCGTTCTTTGTGACTTCCCAGGTCCAGGGGAACTGCTCCCGCCTGATCTCGTTGAATTGCTTCTTGAGCTTTAAAGCGGTAGGCTTCTCGCCTACTTCATATTGCCGATTCCACTCAGCTAATCGCCCAGTTCCACACGAAGCGGCTGGTTCCAGCGGCTTTGGCAAAATAGACAGCCTGCTCTGGTGTGGGATGCAGTCTGATCTTATGCGCTTTGATCATCCGCTCATATCCTTTCCCAGAGCCGCCGCTCGAATCAGGTTTTTATGGAACGCAGACCAGTGAAGCCGCGCGCTGAAAACACGGTCACAATGGCGATCAAGTCCCGCACCAGTTCTTCTTCAGGTGAGAACGTTTCGCCATTAATCACGGTGATTTCGGTCCCATGCCGCTCGCAGAAGTGCTCAAACCAGTCATAGCCAAAGCGCACGAAGCGATCCTGGTAGCCAATCATCAGCCGTTTGACCAAGCCCAACTCAATTTGCTCAATGACCTGATTGAAGCCTTTGCGTTTGTAGTTGAGCGCCGAGCCAATATCTTCGATCCACTGGTCAACCTTGATCCCGTGTTCCAGGCAATAGGCTCGCAGTGCTTCTTTTTGAATGGCCAGGTCTTTTTTCTGACCAGGGGAAGACACACGAGCATACGCAATCACCAATCCCTGCTCTGAAGAAATCAACCCGCGATACTGCAAGTATTGTTCATGCGTGTAGTAGCGCCGATTCGTCGGACTACGGATATGCGGGTAAGATGCCTTTTCGATCCCATTTTTGCAGGGTATTGACTGATTTTCCAATCAGTTTCCCAAATTGTCTCGGTGAATATGTATGTTCCATGCATACATTTTAACCTATCATCCTAGCTTTTTCAATACTGTTGAAGACTCTTTCGAAAAAGGCATTAAAGCGCGGTATGATCGCGCCTTCCGGCCTGGGCATTGAGATTCCAACGAAACACACGCGCAAGACAATTGATCAGGTACGCATTGTGCCGCGTCCCGATGGCTACATGGTGGAGGTGGTGTATCAAAAAGCAGAAGAGCAGAAGGCAATTGATCCCTCACAAATCGCTGCCCTCGACCTCGGGGTGAACATCCTGGCAGCAGTTACCTCGACGAAGCAGGGCTTTCTGCCGCTCTTGGTCAATGGCCGTCCGCTCAAAAGTCTGAATCAGTACTACAACAAGCAACGCGCCCGGTACCAGCAGCAGCTCGCCCAAGCGAACCGTTTCACTTCCCGCCAGCTTGATCGGATCACGACGAAGCGCAACCGCCGTGTAGCAAACGTTCGCTTGGAATCATGAAGAACATTGACATATAATGATAAACGGTGCGACAGTGTGGACATGAAACTAAGCGAGTACGCGAAAAAATATGGGATTACCTACCGGACGACTTTCCGCTGGTGGCAACAGGGCCAGATCAAGGGCTTTCAGAAGCCTTCTGGGACGATCATCGTCACGGAAGGAGAGGAAGACGTGCCAGTGGCGAAAAAGGTCGTCACGCCGGTGGTGATCTATGCGCGGGTTTCCTCTCCCAAGCAAAAAGAGAGACTAGATCGGCAAGTGGCAGGGCTGGAAGACTATTGTGCCGCCAGGGGCTATCAAGTAGGACGCATCGTCAAGGAAATAGGCTCCGGAGTCAATGACAGCCGCCGGAAGTTTTTGTCGCTGCTCTCCGATCCCAAAGCCACCACCGTCCTGGTGGAGCACAAGGACCGAGCGACGCGCTTTGGCTTTCGCTACCTCGAAGTGCTCCTCGGTCAAGCTGGCCGAACCATTGAGGTGGCCAATTTGGCCGAGAACAACCGAGAAGACCTTCTGCAGGACCTCTCCAGTATCGTATACAGTATGTGTGCCGGTCTTTATGGGCAACGACGAGCCAAACGGAAACAGGAGCTGATTGGGAAGATCTTAACGACTGAAAATGCGGGGGAGGTGACAGAGTCATGAAGCGTGTTGAACAACATGTGATCGAGAAGATCCATCCCCAGTTTCGCGCCCTCGACGAGATGGCTCTGGCGTCGAAAAACCTCTGGAATCTCGCCAATTACCATGTGCGGCAAGCGTTCATTTTTCAGCACACCTATCTCAACAACACGGCCATCTTTCACCGAATCAAGCAGACAGAAGCCTACCAAGCGCTGCCCGCCAAAGTTGCCAATCAAGTGCTCTTGCATCTCCATGTGGCCTGGATCGCTTTCTTTGAGGCCATGGAGGTGTACCGAGCGCATCCTGAACGGTTTGGGGGACGGCCTGGATTGCCCAAATACCTGCACAAAACGCAGGGACGCAACCTGCTGGTCTTTGAGTTGGGATGCATCTGGAAAGCGGAACTGCGCCTGCGGGAGATTGCCGTGAGCCAGCTTGGGCGGCTTGTGGAAACCAAACAGCAGCCGAACTCGGTGCACCAGGTGCGCATCGTCTCGAAAGGGGATCACTACGTGGTGGAAGTGGTCTATCAGACCGAAGGAAAACGCGCCGAGGGTCTTGATCCTGAGCTGTTTGTGGCGCTTGATCCAGGTGTCAACGTCCTGGCCGCCCTCACCTCGAATAAGCCCGGCTTCGTTCCCCGCCTGGTCTCTGGCGGTCCCCTGAAAGCCGTCAATCAACTGTACAACAAACAGCGCGAGCAGAAACAGAAACAGCTTGCCAAAGCAAAGGAACCCCAATTCACCTCACACCGCTTAGATCGGATCACGACGAAGCGCAATCGGCGGATCATGCACTCCCTGCACACCGCGAGCCGCCGGATTATCGAGTTGCTGGTGGCCGAGCGAATCGGAACACTCGTCCTGGGCAAGAATCCGTTCTGGAAGACGCGGGTGGAATTGGGGAAGATGCACAATCAGGAGTTTGTCCAGATCCCCCATGCGAAGTTTCTGGAGATGCTCACCTATAAGGCGGAGGCGGTGGGCATTCGGGTGATGGTCACCGAAGAGAGTTATACGAGCAAAGCGAGCTTCCTGGACCTCGATGTGTTGCCTACCTACGATCCGAGCCAGGGAGCCGACCAGGAAGCGCAACCGCACTTCTCCGGCTATCGAGATGGCCGCTGGTATCGCGTCAAAGGGCGCGCTCCCATCCACTCCGATGTCAACGGCAGCTACAACATCGGCAGAAAAGTATTCCCGACAGCCTTTGGCCGAGGGATAGAGGCCACCGCAGTTCGGCCCAGACGGCTTGCCGTCTAAACTTGAGAGTGGTGGCAGATTTGTCACCATTTCTGGATACTGTCAACGCGTATCTGCACACGGCAAGCCGTCGGATTATCGATCTGCTCGTCGAGGAAGGCATTGGAACCATCGCCGTGGGCAAGAACCCGTTTTGGAAGCAAGCGGTACACATGGGGCATAAAAACAATCAGGAGTTTGTGCAAATCCGCCACGCACGCTTGATCGACATGCTGGACCTACAAGGCCAAACTGGTAGGCATCCGGGTGGTGATTACTGAGGAAAGCTATACGAGTAAAGCGTCGTTTCTGGACCGGGATAGCATTCCCCAACTCCTTCGGGCAGGGGATAGAGGGTGCGGCAGTTCATCCCAGACGGCTTGCCGTCTAAATGGAGGTGATGAAAAGTGTGCCGGTCACATTTGACATCATTCTTCGATACTGTAGACGACCAGGCGCAGAGTGGTTTGATGCTGACTGGGGAGCCAGTCCCCGGCGCAGGTGATTAGATTCAGATAGGTCCCACTCATGTTGCCAAAGATGTCCTGGATGGGGGCCTGATCCGCTGGGTAGTAAGCAATGCGCGTCACCCGGAAATGCAGCGCCTTCCCGGCAGCGTTCGTCACCTGCACATCATCCCCGACCTGCACATCGCGCAGGCGCCAGAAGACTGCCGGATACCCTCCTGGACGATCTAGATGTCCATCGATGACCGCACTTCCTGGTTTGCCGGGAAGAGGCCCAAAGTGGTACCAGCCAACATCGTCCCAGGGATCGTGCGGGGGCGTGGCCAGTTCGCCGTCCGCTTGCACGCCAACCTGCTCAATGTGCGCGTCTATTCCGACGGCTGCAACGACCAGATGCACCGGCGTGAGCGCTGGCATGGGATGCAGCACATCATTTCCTGTCCGGCTCGCCGACACGCCAGGCGGTGTGGGTTTCGCCTGGCTTGCCTGCTTCAGCTCCGCCACTGTACTGGCAGCAGCGGAGGTGCCACACGCGTCCAGCAGGAGAATCATGGCCAGTACAACCAGCCGCGCTATGAGTCGGACGGGTCGCATAGAAAACCTACTCCTGTTACCGGCCGCCCAAGCCTCGCTTAGTTGCGACCCGGCGAAGAAAGAAGACGCTCCCGACGAACAGCAGCGCTGCGATGCCCAGGGACCACAGCCAGGGAATGGTCGAGGTGGAGGACTGCGCGTGCGCCGCACCTACTTGCGAAAGCGCGTTGGGATCGCTCCCCGTGTTTGGGACGCCGGGGAGAGCGGCAGTCTGCGCACTGACCAGCTCACTCTTCGGCGTGCCATTGAACATCCCGACGACGAAGAGGCTGGTCACCATATTGGCGCCGAGCGTCGTCGAAGTTGAGAGAGTCGCATTGTTTGCGGTAGAACTCACGTCAAAGGTATAGGCGCCTGCCGGAACGACCAGGTAATTGCTGGCGTTCTGGTAATTGATCCCGCTTACCAGCATTTTTCCTCCCGAGGCCACCGAAACGGAGCCAGCATCAGGCGAAAGCTCATAGGTACGGAACCTGGCCATCCCGGGGGAGATGACGTTGTCGTCGACGAAGACTTGCAGCGACAGGTTGCTCGCCTGCGTGCCAATAGCGGCGATCGTGTACGCGACTCCGGGGCTGACAGACAGGGTCTCGGTGAGGGCAGACGCGCCAATGCCTTTGCCGACAAGGGCGATCTGTACCTTGTGAGGCCCGGGTGGGATCGTCGCGTACCCCGTGACCTGGCCAAATGGGAAGCTACTGAGTAGCTTCGAGCCATCTACAAAGACGTCGGCAGTTCCCACAAAGGGCGAGGCGTGAATGATGCGTACAAACGAGGGGCTAGCAGCCTGGGTCGTCAAAGCTGAGGCTTGCGAAATACCAAAGAGAGTAGTGAAACCGCAGATACCAAGCAGACCAAGCCCTACCAGCATGACGCGCGCGAGTAGATCCGAGAGGCGTTTCATCTCCGTGACTCCTTTCACATATTCAGAAGAAGTATAACATATTCTTTTACACTCGCCCCAGGAGAAAAACGATTATTGATCTCGCTTGCTTATGAGGTTTGACCAGAGAGACTTGATTGAAGAAGCGCGCCTGGATCGGTTCGAGGAGACCACCCCGGGCACAGACCTGGAGGTAGGAGGCTCTGGCTGTACCAGCGCGACGGATAACTGCTCGATGGTGGGCCCGGCCAGCAGTGTAGATGCAGCAATCTTCTTGCCCCACACCTGTTCAATGCGATCGACAAGGCGTACAGCCAGCAAAGAATGCCCTCCCAGTTCGAAAAAGTTATCGCGTATCCCAATAGGCCTCACCGCTAACAGGTCTTCCCAGATATCCACAAGTTGCTGGTGCACCGGAAGCGTCGGAGCTACAAAGCCCTCTGCCGCTGCTGACCTGGTCTGTTCGGGCGCGGGCAGTGCGCGGCGATCTACTTTACCGCTTGGCGTAAGGGGGAGGGTCTCCAGAAATACGAAGGCGGCAGGAACCATGTAATCGGGCAATTGCTCCTGCATAAAGAGGCGCAAGTTGCTGCTCGTCAAAACAAATTCACCTTTTGGAACCACATATCCAACCAGGCTTTTACCGCCCGTCACGTCCTCGCGAGCCAGCACCAGCGCCTCCTGAACGTGTGGATGCTTTCTCAGCGCCGTCTCGACCTCACCCAGTTCAATGCGGAAGCCGCGTACTTTCACCTGCTGGTCAAGGCGCCCGAGGAACTCAATGTCACCTGTGGGCAAGTAGCGCACCAGGTCCCCCGTTTTGTAGAGGCGCGCCCCTGGCTCGTCGCTATACGGATTTGAGATGAACTTCCCTGCCGTCATTTCGGGCCGGTTCAGATACTCCCTCGCCAGCCCGGCTCCGCCGATATGCAACTCGCCCGGCACGCCGATGGACACACTATTCAGATAGCGATCCAGCAGGTACACCTGAGTGTTTGGGATAGGGCGCCCAATCGGCACCTCGCGCAGTGGAGCGCCCGCTTTTGCCGAGCCCGGCACCCGGTACATCGTTGCAACGATGGTCGCTTCAGTTGGACCATACGTGTTGACAAGCTGGACCTCTGGACTCACATGCTTCTGCCACGCCGACACCAATTCCGGCAGCGCCCTTTCCCCACCGATAATCACCAGGCGCAATGAGGGCGGCAGCGGGAGTGCGTCGGCAGCAACCTTCCTTGCCAGTTCGTGCCAGTACGCCGTGGGTAGCCCCAGCACCGTCAGCTTCAAATCTCGACACTTCTTCAGGAACAGAGGGATCGAATCGACCATAGAAGAGGTGCGCAGCACGAGCGTTGCTCCTCGCACAAGACAGGGGTATATCTCCTCAGCGCTCGCATCAAAACTGAGCGGAGCAAATTGCAGCACCCGGTCGGCCGCTCCGAGCGTATAAGCAGCGCCAGCGGCCTCAGCATAGTTTACTAATGACCTGTGCTCGACCACTACACCCTTCGGAGTTCCCGTTGACCCGGACGTATAGATGACATAGGCGGCATTCCTTGCAAGCACGCCGCTTACAGGATTCTCCTCGCTTTTCCCGCTAATCGCCTCCCGATACTCGTCGAGGTGGAGGACCTTCACACCGTCTTTGAACTCACCCGCAGGTAAGTGCCGTTGGGTGAGAAGCACCGAAACCCCGGCATCTGTGAGCATGAAGGCGAGGCGCTCAGCAGGGTAGGTAGGATCGAGGGGGACATAGGCTCCTCCCGCCTTGAGAATGCCCAGGAGCCCGACGATCATTTCCGGAGAACGTTCCAGGCAGAGGCCAACCAGCGTATCCGGCTTCACACCGAGTTGCTGCAAGTGATGGGCCAACTGATTCGCCCGCCGATTCAGTTCCCGGTAGGTCAGTTCTGTCTCCTCGTAGACCAGCGCAATTGCATCCGGAGTGCGTTCCACCTGGGCCTCGAACAACTGGTGAATACACGTATCTATGGAATAGTCGGCTGCGGTGTCGTTCCAGTCCACCAGAACTTGCCGCCTCTCCTCCTCCGTCAAAAGCGGTAACGCTGAAAGTTGCAGGGAGGGATCTTCCACGATGCCTTCCAACAAGCTCTGCCAATGGCCCGCCATTCTTGCGATGGTCGCCTCCTCGAATAAATCGGCATTGTACTCGAACCACCCTCTCAGCTCCCTGGTCGCACTCTGTATAACTAGCGTGAGATCAATGCCCGCCATACCCTCAATCCATTTAGAAGACGGTCTGAACTCATGCCCTTCTGATTCTGGAGGTGTTTCGTCATCCAGCACGAACATCACCTGGAACAGCGGATGACGACCCGCGTCGTGCTCCGCTCGCAACGCTTCCACTACCTGCTCGAATGCCACATCCTGGTGCTCGTATGCCTCTGCTATTACGCTGCGGAGGAGCCCAAGCAACTTTCGGAAGGGGAGGGTTCCGTCTACCCTGGCCCGCAACGCAAGGAGACTGGCGGCACCGTATCCTTTATCTTGGCTGTCATTCAACCCGGTCTCAGCGCGTACAATGCCTTTGGTGCCGATTAGCAGGTCATCTTGTCCTGTGTAGCGATAGAGCAGAGTCTCAAAAGCTGCCAGCAAAAGTGTGAACAAGCTGATTCCCTCTTGCCCGCTCAGCGTTTTGAGCGCAGCCGATAATGGCTGTGGTAACGCAAAGCAAAGCCGAGAGCAGTTCAATGCTGGAGTCGGAGAGCGCGGGTGGTCGGTAAATAAATCCAGGGCTACAGGAGCCCCTTCTAGTTGCCGCTTCCAATAGGCTAGATGATCCTCACTCACCCTCTTATGCGGCTCCTGAAGTCGCCACATCGCATCGTCGGCGTCCTGGGCTGGCAAGCCCTGTTCATTGAATTCCATATATCTTATCCGATTGAGCAAATAAGCATGAATACTTTCCATCCCCTATCCACCATAATTAGTCTAGCAAGAGCGGTGCGAATGAGCAAGCATGAAAGCACGAAGGGTTTCAGGAGTGTTTCTTCCCGCTCAAAGATACCCTGGACGTAGTAATTCTACGTACTTCTTTTCTGGGGTTGACCTCTCCATTCCCTGATGGTATATTCATATTGTCTATGATGATTTTTGACCAGGTAGCAGATACGAGTCCCCTGGTAATTTCGAGTCAACGTCCAGGCTAAATTCTCTACCAGTGATACGCCAAGTGCTCCGCTAGACGTTACCGTTGGATAACATCATCAACTTAAGAATGTGGGGATTTTTTAGCATGACCATGAGGAGTTGGGCCAAAGCGCATAGCTTCCCCCCCGTTATCCTTTGCCCAAGTCCTTCCTGATGAAGCACCATGTGCTCTTGCCGCTTCTCACAAAACGCTTCTAACCCATCGTAGCGGCAAGACTATGGCTTGTTTTACTGCTTTAATGATGCTATAACCACTTTTTCATTCAATTTAATGTTAATTTAATAGTAATGATTTTGTACTAGGTAATTTTCCTGTAATGCTGGCATTGCAAATCGAATAGATATATGTTAATCTAAGAATTGCTTCGATTGCTTTGTAAAGCACGTGCGCGAGGGGGATAAAACAGAATCAAGCGCCCTTTCAGGCCTTCTTGATGTACAGCGTAGTGGGGTATTATGAATTACATTGTAGTTCGTCCTCGTTTCAAGCGCCTAGTTTAGGGGGAGATCTTCCGATGTCTTACCGACTTCTCGATCAAGAATTTATGGAAAGTATTTCGGTGGCCCAGACTGCAACTTCGTTAATAGGCTCAGTATCAGTGCTGGTGGTAGATGACCATGCATTGATCTGCGCGGCGATTAGCCAGGTCTTGACTTCCCAAGCAGAGATTAAGCAGGTCGTCGCAGTGAATGATTACGCCAGAGCTGAGGAGCAAGTTACAAAACTGCTTCCCGATATTGTCTGGTTGGATATGGGTATTGCAAGCCACGACGGTATCGCGGAAATACGCCGCTTGAGAAAACTCTCGCCCGATTCCCGTATTCTGGCGCTCTCCGATGTTGAAGATGAGCAGGAAGCGTTTGCCACGATTATGGCAGGAGCACAGGGCTACCGTTCCAAGCAAGACGTTGATCCAGGCGAAATAATGAACATGATACAGAGGATCTGCCGCGGCGAATTTGTCCTTCGTCCGGCGCTCTTGACACGCGTGGTGCAACGCTTACGTGCTGAAGCGATGCCGCTCTGGGGCTCTGAAAATGGCTCAAGCCGTCGGGGGCTCCTGCGTGATCATGCATTCAATGGACTCGCGCAACTGACGGCACGAGAGCGTGAGGTCCTTCAATTGATCAGCCAGGGATATCGTGATCGCGACATAGCCGAGGGGCTGCGTATTTCAGAAAAGACCGTGCAAAAACACGTGCAGAGTATTTTAAGCAAGCTGGGGGCGCACAACCGCACAGAAGCAGCCTATTTCATCCATCGGCGAGCGGCCTCCTAAGGCATTCCAGTCCAGGTGCTGCGAGCGCCTGGCAGTTGTGGGTCGGAAGCCCGTACCATGGCCAATCCTCTGTGAAGTTTCAACGGGAGGATTGGCCTGGTTTTTGTACTCTGACTCTCTTTTATCAAGTGGCGGAAGCGGAGAAAAGGGTGGCTAACAATTGCTTTTTTTCTGTAATTACCTTATACTATCTACAGTATGGCAAGACAGAAATCTGAGGGCTCCAGAAAGCCCAAACTGTTGCGGGTGGGAGCAGCAGCATATGAGTTGGGGCTGCATCCTTTCACCGTCCGGCGTTGGATCAAGCTTGGAAAGATCCAGGCAGTGCGCATCGGACTGGAAGCGCGTATTCCTCGCAGTGAAATCGAGCGTGTGCGCGGCTCGACAAATGAGCGGCTCCTGATACTTTATGGGCGGGTAAGCGAGCAGGGACAAAAAGATGACCTGGACACCCAGCTTGAACGCTTGCAAGGGTGGGCAAAGGCTGAGCGAGCAGGGCGTAAAACACTGGTGCTCTCCGATATTGGTTCTGGCCTCAAGGCAGGTCGCAGACAGTTACAGCGACTCTTGAAGCTGGTGTGTGAAGATCGGGTGGGAGAAGTTGTCGTGACCTATGGCGATCGGTTGACGCGATGCGGACAAGAGTACCTGGAGACCTTGTTTGATAGTTTCGGCGTGACGCTCACGATCCTCTCCCCCGAACAAGAAAAAACAGCAGAGCAGGAATTGACCGATGATCTTCTGGCCACTATCGCTTCGGTTTCTGGTCGATTGTATGGCATGCGCTCGCCCAAGCAAAAGGCACTCCTCAAATGCGCTCAGGACGTGATCAACAATCCCTAAGTTATCCGTTGCGCTTACCCGATGCAGCCCAGCCGGATGCACTTCGCCTCCTGGATGTATCCAGGGAGATGATCAACACTGTGATTACCTCATTGTGGCCACGACTCGATGAGTTTGGTGCGCGCATAACCAGGTTTGCCTACAAGCAGGTGGAAGAGATGATGGTGCCGCAGGTTTCTCACGGTCATCGGCAATGGAGGTGCGAAGCCGAGCAGGCCGGCCGCATTCTCCGTGGACAAGCTGAGCGCAAGAAACAGTTTCTGCTGATCTTGCCCATTCTCGAGCAGGGAATGATCCAGCCCAAGACCGAGACCAAGCGGGCAGGCAAGAATCGCAAAGCGATCAAGCAAGCGCTGAGTGATCTGCGAGAGGCAAACTCGGATGGAGGCAACGCCGTTGAACTCCAAAGCCTAATCGAACAAGCGTGTAATTTCTATCTGGCCAATGGTTGGTTCCCCAAGACCTATGAACAGATGCAGACTATCCCGGTGTTGAAAACAGGCATCTTGCCCTATGCTGGCGATGACGGTCCCGAGATGGGCCAATCCTATCGGATGTCCCTGGATCTGGAGCAGAAAACGATCTCGCTCGCCATCCGTACTCCCGATAGCCTGGGTGACTGGTCGCGCACATGGCGTGAGAAGGCGATGCAACTGCCTCTGCCCGATCCTGTCCTTGCTCGCTTGAAACAGGGAGAAGCCCTTGCGCCGACGTTACGCGAAGTCCGTGATGCCGATGGGACACGCTACGCCGTCCTCGACTTCACCGTGCAAGTGGGAGTCGAAGCACCGCCGCCATGGGAAGAGATGCAGCCCGTTCTCGGCTTCGATTGGGGAGTGCGGACGCTGGTGACTGCCACGGTGGTTGACCTGGATGGCCATCAGATCGGACGCCCTTTCTTCTTAGACACGGGCGGCTTTGATGGACGACAAGCCCGCACGAGGAGGCAGATCGATCTGCTCAATAAGAAAGTAGCTAAGCTGGAAGCCCGGCAAGGCAGCTTTCCAGAAGGTGATCCCCGAGGTGAGCCAGCGAGAAAAAAACTCAAGGGGTTGCGCAGAGAAATTGCCCACTGTTGGCGCAAGTACGAAGCCAGAAACCACGATCTGGCCCACCTGGCTGCCAATGTGCTGCTCCTGTTGACAACGGCCGCGGGATGCCGTTTGATCGCAGGGGAGTCCCTCAAGTCCCTGAAAACGACCGGGCGTGGACGCGATGCGAAGGGCAGGTGGAGAAATTGGCGCAACAATTCGCAAGTGCGAGGCGACGTATGGCGCGTTCTGCGCTACAAATGTTTTCTGGCTGGTGTCCGCCTGGAATGGCAGCAGCCGCGCAAGACCTCGCATACCTGCCCCCATTGCGGGGCTTCCGCTGCTACCTACCGCTCCCCCGAGCATCTTGCTCAGGCAGAGGACTGGGGAGCGTGGCTGACCTGCCCCTCCTGCGGCTGGAACGGCGCGAGAGACTATGCAGCCGCACTCAACATCGCGCGCCTAGGCGCGGCTTTCATCACCCATTACCTGACAACAGGTTGCTTTTATCACGCTTCGATTGCCGACAAAGCAGTCAAACCGCTTTCTTATATGGGAAGCGGGTCGGCGCTACGGTTGCCGCCGATGGTTCCCCGGAACCACTTGCTTTATGCAGGAAAGATCTACGTGAATGGTTGGCGCAAGGCTGTAAAGCTTCATTCCTCCTATGCCACAGATAGCATGCTTCGCTTGTGTGGCTGACTGAGGATACTAGCGATAGTGCCCAAAACAGTAGATTTTAGCAACGGTGGCTAATCAACCGGGGCAGGGTCCGCCACAAGTTCGTTAATCATGCTCTGTGGTATAGTAAAATCATCGTACCATCTTCCCCCAAAGGGGCGGGGCATCGGGGTAATTTGATCGCTTGAGTATGCCAGCATCTTCCGATTATAGCTGCGAATAGCCTCGCGCAGGTCCCCTGGAAGCCTGCCATCCAATCTGAGCGCCTGTTCCATCTCGGCGAGAAGAATTTTTGTATCGTCAATCGTTTTCAATATCACACTGCACAGCCCCGAGGGCAAGACGCCATATTCGCCCTTGACCGTCACCAGTCTCGTAATCGATTCATAGGTGACGGCCTGTATCTGCTGCCTCGACATCCACTCTGTTTCATAGTTCAACCGCCTGTACCAGATCGGATCGACCATTGCTCGCCGGTGTTCTTCGAGTGTCTTATGGAAGATGCGGTACCCATGTTTCTGCGGCTCTTCGAAGAAGCGCGATCCTGGATCGAGGAAAGGAACCATTGGGCAGATAAGAGGCAGAACCCGCTTCCCACGGAACTTGCGCAAGAGATATGCACTGTACGCAATAGAATCAAGTACAGAATTGGAAGTCTGCCGGGGCATCCCAATGAAGAACCAGATCATCACACCAGCGATACCGGTATCCAATGCCCTCGATATCCACTCTTCCATCTCAGCCATCGAGTAGGTACCCCGCCCGGACAGTTTACTTATGACCGGATCGTGCGACTGCGGCGAGAGCATAATGTAGGCGTCTGTCGATCGCGCCATTTTCTCCAGGGTATCCTGGTCGTACAGGTTAAACGTCTCAAAAAAGACACTTTTATAACCCATTTCCCGGACACCGTCCAGAAATTGATGGAGACGGGCCTTGGTCTCAGAGTAGCACTGGAGCGCATAGATGGAGGTAGTTCTGGCGATATCTCCCATCGTCCGCAGTTCGTTGATAACCCGCTGATTGTCTTTTGTGACCAGCGTTTTCTTGATTCCCATGATCTTGTTTGTCGCGTAACGCGAACCACCACAGAACGGGCAATCATACGCACACCCAGTATTGGGGAGTGTCATGATGAGTTTGGACTGACTTCCGACGATCTTTTTCTCTCGATAATAGGACCAATCGAGGGTGGCATCGTTGTAATTGCTTCATGGGTTTATGGGTAAATCCCGTATCGACAACCTCCGAAGCATGCGTTTTAAACACCAGGTTCGGGATGTGATTGAAGGTGCGCTCACCCCGCTTGACGGCTTCCATAAGCATCGTTACCGGCTCGAGCGTATCGTAGCCTTTGACAACTATGTCAACGTCAGGATACTGAATGAGCTGGTCGGCATAATAGGTGGATGAAATCCCTCCAAAAATAACCAGGGACTCCGGGTGGATGGCTTTCACTCTTTTGGCAATTTCAATTGAACCGTGGCAATGCGCCATCCAATGAAGATCAAATCCGAATACGGGGGCCTCAAGCCTGCCAAGCAACGCATCCACATCGAGTTGAGGATGCATCAACATAAGCGAAGCAATATTCACGATGTCTGCCTGGAAACCGTGCTCGCGCAAGCGCTGTTTGATAGCAAAGAAGCCAAGCGGATACATCTCGTAGATGGAGGTGACATTCACGCTGTCTGAGTCGCTGAGGTAGGCGAAAAGCATATCGTCGCGTTCACGAAAGTCATAAACGCTCGGCGCGTGAAGCAGGAAAAGATCCGCCTTCAATTTCTGTTGTTCAACCATTACCACTACCTCCTGGGCTATTTCAGCAGCTTATCACAATATTACGTCTGAATGTAGTAGTGTTGCTTCTCTGTTGGAGATACGCAACTTGATTCCATGCAAGGGCATACCGGTGGCTCGATAAAATTGAGTGATATCCTGTTTCGGTACCAGTTCTAGTTGGTAGAGGCGCAGGATATGCGAGACGATGGCCTTGATCTCCATCTTCGCGAAGTTGATGCCTATGCAAATGCGTGGGCCGCCACTGAAGCCAACCAGGGCATAGGGTACCTTTTTGTGCTCTTCGCGAGGCGGCGCAAAGCGGTCCGGGTCGAATGCAGCGGGTTCCGCAAAGATGCTGGGAATCAAATGCGAAGCAGCAATCGAGTAAAAGAGATAAACTCCAGCCGGGATGCGATATCCTTCGAAGACTAGCTCTTCCAGTACTCCACGAGGGCCATTCGCAATCGGCGGATACAAGCGCTCAGCTTCGCTTAAGGCATTGTCCAGCACCGTCATGCGTTTGATGGCATCAAGCGTCGGATCAATATCCCTGCCGAGCAACGCCTCCTGCTCAGCCAGAACACGCCTGGTATAGTCGGGGTGCCTGCTCAACAGGTACAGCAGCCACGCACTCAGGCTGGTCGCTGTCTCATGCCCAGCAACCAGCAGGATATTTATGTGGGCGATGATCTGTTCATCGCTAAAGGGTTGGCCTTGTTCGTCGTGAGCCTGGACAAGTAGCCCCAGGACATCGTCGGTCGGATGTTCCCGCCGCTCCTGGATCTTCGTTTTCAGCAGAAGGCTCAGTTCATCCCGGAGGCGACTCACGCGGGCCCTCATTCCCTGCATGAGCAGTTGAGCAAACAGATGGCGGAAGTGATCAACTTCCGGCCCGATTTTGAAGCCTGCGAGTGCTTCAGCGGCTATGTCGAAGGTGACTCTGCGCGCTTCCTGGTAGACATCGATCTCACCCATATCCGCCCATGCAGCAATGCGCCGGCGGATGATGCGATTCATGAGCGGAAGATATTGATGCATGGAGCCAACTGCGAAGGCTGGATTCATAACGCGGCGGTGGTAATCGTGTTCCGCGCCATCCATGGTGAGTAATCCGTTGCCGTAGACATCCAGGACTCCATAGAGCTTCCCCCAGCCTTCATGATACGAGAGCTTTGAGCGATTGGTCTTGAGCACAAAGCGATTGGCTTCAGGGCCAACCAGGAAGACCAGGTCATTACCAAAATAGGTTGTGCGGAAGATCGGTCCATACTGCTCGTACATGCTTGCCAGGAATGGGCCGAGGTTGGTCAGGTAATTAACGGGTAGCTTGACATAGGGGATATCCTCAAATGCATGCAATGAACTCATACACTCCTCTTTAGCCACAGCCAAACGCTTTAAGTTCCCATTTTCCCGCAAATGACCGAGTTGACGGCTGTTGGGCTACAACCCCCCACACAGCTAATCAGTTCGCTAGATGCTACAAGTTATTCGATAAGGCAAAAGTATCTTACGTTACCTATATTCCCTTTTGAGAACGGATATGTGCGCATATGGCATCAACAGTATTGAAGTTCTCAGGAATGAGATCAAAATCATCCATCAGAACTTTAAACTTCTCCTCCAGGAATAGCAGGAGCTTGAGGAGCGCGAGCGAATCCACTATGCCAGTTTCCAGGAGCGGGGTATCGTTCTTAAGGGGAAGTTGCCCTGGATCGCTAACCAGCTCACGGCTAATATAGTCCTTGATCACCAATTCCATCTTAGTAACTCCTCATTATTATGATGCAAAACACTTGGCGAACAAGGTTCGAGGGTGAACCTTGTTGGAGGACTAAGAAAAGAATCCCCCCAAACGACGTCAATACAAAATGACAACTCCTTTTCTAGGGGAAATGCTAACATGTGCTTTTTGCTGTGGCAACCTTGAAAGTGCGAACATTTTATACGGGCATTTACCTTAAGGATTTATGGAGGGATACGCGAAGAAACAAATTAGTATGTGAGGAAAAGTGCGTATGCTCCTCGGGAAATGCCCCTACTTCCAGGTAAGTTAGCATTACCTGCTGAGAAACAAACGCTACCGGGAACGAGAGATCGCGCCGGTGATCTCACGCTGCAAAGCAAGATCATTGAGTCATCTGCAACTCCTGGCGGGTACGGACATAGGCACAGATAGCATCTATTGTATTAAAGTTCTCCGGGATAACTTCGAAATCATCCACCGAGATGTTAAATCGTTCTCCAGGAACACGAGGAGACTGAGAAGCGCGAGCGAATCCAGAATGCCGGATTCGATTAAGGGCGTATCATTCCTTAGAGGGAGCAATTCTTGTCTATTGATTAGTTCGCGGCTGATATAGTCATTGATGATCGACTCCATATTCATTCCTCCAAATGCATGAACTAGCATACGCCGGTCAAAAGATTGCCCAATACTCAGTCTTTTTCACGGTAAGGAAATTTGTAGAGGAAGAAGAATTGGTCAACGCAGGCGGCACAGCGCTCAACAAGCCAATTTCCTCTAGGACAACATTCTATCATGGATTTTCAAGTCTGAACAACCTTAAAAGTACGCATAATGCTTATAAGTATTTATCCCCTGTATTTATGGGTGCACAAGCGAAAGGCGACTTTTATACGCGAGGAGTTATTCCTTGTTAGCCATTTGCACCCTGAAAGAGCGCCTGTTCTACGAGCTCGCTCAAAATATGGCCTACAAGAATGTGCGCTTCCTGAATGCGCGCAGTATCTCCGGAGGGAATGCAGATACAATAGTCAACCTCCGCCTTAAGCTGGCCACCACTCTCTCCTGTCATGCCAATGGTGATGATGTCTTTACGTTTCGCAGCGCGAAGCGCCTCTATGACATTCCGAGAATCACCGCTGGTGGAGATGCCGATAGCCACGTCACCTGCCTGGCCGAATGCCTCGATCTGTCGCGAAAAGATTTGATCGTAGGTATAGTCGTTCCCTATGGCAGTAAGAGAAGAGGTGTTCACAGTGAGGGCCTGTGCAGGCAGGGGCGGTCGGTCCAGGTAGAACCTTCCTACAAGCTCAGCAGCAATATGCTGTGCGTCGGCTGCGCTGCCACCGTTGCCGAATAACAACACCTTGTTGCCGCTTTTGAATGCTCGAATAATCCTTTCCGCCACTTCAGCACAGATTTCAGTATGTCCCAAAAGCCGATATTTAACTTCGATGCTGTCTTTGATGCGCTGGCTAATTACCTGCTTCAACTGGGTCACTGACTCAACTTGAGTCCCGGTCTGCAGTGCTGTCCTAGGCATGGCTGTTCATCCTCCATGTTTGCAAGCCCATAGGCTCTAAACTGACGTCTATGATTGTACAACCCAGTTCCTTCAGCTTTTCAGCGACGGAATGCTTCCTGTCTACAGGGCAGTAAAGCAGCATATATCCTCCGCCTCCAGCCCCTGTAATCTTTCCTCCCAGCGCTCCGTGCTCTCGTGCGATCTCGTATAGCTGGTCAAGCTGCGCGTTGGATATTTTGGAGGACAGCAATTTCTTGTACTGCCACTCCTTATGGAGAAGTTCCCCGAAGTTGTCAAGCTCGCGCCTCAGCAGGGCATTTTTCATTTCGATAGTCAGAACCTTTAGTTCGCGCAGCGCCTGCATTGTCTTTGCTTCTCTACGCTCGTAGCGATCAACCTGATCCTGAATGATGTGAGCCGACATGCGCATCGTCCCGGTATAGCAGAGAAGGAGATTGTACTGCAGTTCGTTAATCACATCGAGGCTGATCTTGAGTGGATTAACGATTACGCGGTCCGGCAGAAACTCGATGTAGTTAAAGCCGCCGAAGGCAGCGGCATACTGGTCTTGCAGCCCGCCCTGAATGCCCAGCTCTTCACGCTCGATGACGCATGCAAGATCAGCGATTTCGTAGTCGGTGAGCGGTAGATGTACAAACTCTTTCAGCAGACCAACCAGGGCCACCATCATCGCTGACGAAGCACCCAGGCCAGAACCAGGAGGCGCATCACTATGGAGCAGCAAGTCGAAGCCTCTGTGTTCCGTAGCCACCAGTTTTCGGATCGCTGCTTTGACGAGGTCGAGCTTGCCATCATAAGTGAGCTTGTCCTGCGGGTCGTATGTGACCGAGACTCCAAAGTCTAGAGAATGAACGCAGATATTCCCATCGCGGCGGGGTTGGAGCGTACCATACGCATATCGGTTAATGGTCGTACTCAGCACGCATCCGCCTTCTAGCTGCGGAAAAGGTGGCACATCGGTTCCTCCCCCTGCGAGGCTAATTCTCAGCGGTGCCTTGGCGCGAATAAACATGATGAATGCCTCCTTTAATCAACTGCTGCTAGCAGTTGCGCAGGGTCCGACCGCAGCCTTGTATAGTCGGCTGGCACCCCGATGTCGACGAAGTAGCCCTTTAGTGGCAGCCCGTACAGGTCTCGTCCGATGAGCCTGGGTAAGATATCCTGTTCCAGGGAGGCGGGCTGCCCCTTTGGAATGAAATCGAGCACCTCCCGAGCGAAGATATAGACGCCGCCATTGATCAGACCCCCTGCATAACCCTCTCGCTTCTCAACGAAGCTCACAATTCGCCCCAATTCGTTTATGCCCACCGCACCATAGCGCCGGCCGTCATCGACATGAGCAAGTGCCAATGTAGCTGTAGCTTTCATCTCGCGGTGGTAGTGCATCAACGTGCGCAACTCAATATCGAATAAAGAATCACCATTCATGACGAAGAAGTCTTTCTCATGAAGATGCTCTTCGGCGAGCTTGAGCGCTCCTGCTGTTCCGAGAAACTCGGTCTCGCAGGAGTAGCTGACCTGTATACCCCAGCGATCTCCCCTGCCGAAGTATGATTGAATGTGATCCGCCTTATAGCCAACGCACAGAATGACTTGGTCAATCTCGTGCTTCTTCAGTTGCAGGAGCAGGTACTCCAGGAAAGGTCTACCAGCTACCGGAGCCATGGGCTTATTAAGCTCCCCCAGTACCGGGCGGAGGCGAGTTCCAGCACCCCCGGCTAAGATGAGAGCTTGCATGTTCTTTGCTATCCTTTCTGTGAAGACCGGCTCAAAGAATTGAGGGCTCCTTCGGTTCAAGGCTGTCACTGCCAATGATAGCTCTACGCCTGGCACGGCTATCAGACGAGCGGATAGTATCGAATAGCGCACGATAACACCCGGCGGCGTGCTCCCACGAATGAGGGTTCGCATACCGTTTTCCACGCAGTTTCGCTACCTGCAACAGGCCGCTTTGAAGCGCGGTGGGATCCTCCGGAGGCACCAGGATAGCGCCTTCATAGGCATCCACCGCTTCGATCAAGCCACCGACACGCGTTACCACTATCGGTAACCCCCAGCTCATCGCAACGTGTAGCGGTCCACTCGCTGATACCCGATGGTAGGGAAGCACTACAGCATCCGCACCCGCAAAGAATTGCGCCGCCTCTTCATCGGACACATAGCGGTTGACGAACGTGATCCGGTCGCGATACCGGCTCTGCTCAATCAGCTCAGCCGGCTCAGTCCAGCCCTCCCAGGTCTCGCCAACGATAGTGAGCCAGTAATTGGCGATCTCGTTCTCTGGCAAGGAATCGAACGCTCGAATGAGATCCTCGAGTCCCTTATAAGGCCGAATCACACCAAAGAACAGAAGATTGCAGCATGATGTTGGCGCGCTCCGCTGCACCTGCTCCCCACCGATCGATTGGTATTGGAGAAGTGGGCCAACCGGAGCGACCGTGACAGGCCGCTGCCGCAGGTCATAGTGGCTCTGCAGCAGTTTCGCATCGTGTTCGGAGTGGGTGACAAAGCCATGAGCCAGTCGCACCATGAGCGGTGCAATAAGGCGCACATAGGCGTTGATCAGCGGCAGCTTTGCCTCCCCCGGATCGAGCACCTCGTGGAACTCAATCACCACTCGCGCCCGCATCCACCGCGCTACCAAAGCAAGCAGGATATATGAATGCAGTACTGTTCCGCTCCACCATTGGAACAGTACTACATCGGGATGCTCTCGCTTGAGAAACAGCAGGGCGCGCAGCATGCTGGGCAGCCAGTACCAATCCACTCCGTCAAAGACTCGCACTCCCGGGTCATATTGCAGTTGGGTCAGGTTCGCACCTACTCGCTGCCAACCAGGATATAAGCGTGTCGGCAACAATTGACGCATCAAGATCACTGATACTTCACAGGATCGAGCCAGTGCATTGGCCACTCGGAGTGTGTGGAAGCTAATCCCGCTCAGAAAGCGCATTCCCGATCCAACAACGCATACTCGTTGCTGTCTATTTTCTGTCATCAATAGTAACCTCCCCAGGCTGTTCTTCTATCTGTTGATTTGAGCCTTCTTTCTGAGTACCATCCAGATCAATGGCCCCATCTGGGTGACGACGATAACGGATAGCGTCTATGCCTGCTACCAGGCTTCCCACCACCTGGGCGATCACAAAAGCTAATCCCGCCCCTACAATGCCCAGGATTGGAAGCAATATCCACGCGAGTGCCAGGATAATCAAACCCATACTTATGTTGAGCACTGCAGCGAAGCGCAAACGCCTCTGGACACGCAACACAGCCAGGTAAATATTTGTGATCGCATCGGGTACTGTCGACGCTACGAAGATTATGAACAGTATCAAGCCATGTTGAGCATAGCTTGGGCCATACAGCAACAGGATGTAATGCCCGGCAAAAAAGCAGAACAGCATGGATGGTGCTATGATGGCGGAGATGATCAAAGCGCTCGAACGTACCTTACGGAACAGATCATGGGGTGCATGGGAGCCTTCAGCGAACAGAGACATAGATACCGCATATGATCCCATGGTGAAAAATTCGGCCAGCCTCATCGATGTGTAGTAGTAGGCATTATCTGCCGGCGATAGCCGGACCGTCACGAACACTGGCAAGAGGTAGTAGGGTAAAATGCCGCCAAGGCTGATGAAATGATTTCCTACAAGCGATGAGAGCATTGAGCGTACCTGTCGCACCATCCCGCGTGTGGCTGGTAAGTAGGCTCGCCCAAGGCGGGGCAGCAGTATCAGTAGTCCTACAATCAGCATAACTGCCATCGCCACGAGCCCAGGTAAAAGGATACCCAGTGCGCCTATCTGGACAAGAAGCAGGAGCGGCAGCACCAACAGTGGGATCTTGAGCACCGCAACAACCAGGCCACGCAGCAGCATATTGTGTGCCGCGCGCTCTGCTATGAAGGCCTGATCAAGCAGCGATGAAAGGTTCATGATCGGCACGCCGATCAAAAGGGCTAAGATGTAGCCTGCATTTTGCTCAACAAAAGCAAACTGGGACCCGAAGAGCGGCAGAACCACTACCAAAATGGCTCCGGCAAGTAAGCCGGCCAGAGCACCCGTAGCCAGGCCGGCATTAAGGGTGACCGACCACGCGCGGCCAGCCTCCCGGCGAGGCAGCACCTGCACCAGCGTGGCACCAATACCCAGGTCGGCAACGTTCGCGGCTAAGGTTATGACCGAGATAAGCGCTGCCCCCAGGCCGATATCAGAGGCCGAGTAGGTATGGGCCGCCACGACCCAGAAGAGGTACCCAAATACTGCTCCAGCACCATTCGTAGCCATGATGAAAATGCTGTTATGTATCAGAGAATCATGTTGTACGCGATGCAGCAACATGCGCGCCAATAACCAGGGGCGTGTTCCACCTCTGCCTGTGGGAGCGCTATTTGATCGTGGAGCTTCTCTCTCTCTGGAGGTAGCGATCTCTTCATGTGTCCGTCCGGTTTTTCCATCGTTCTCGAGCAAGCGGAACGCTTGCAAACTTTCCGTATCCGCCCGTGAGAGCGCTAGGAGGGGCAGAAACTCGTCCTTGGGCCACTCGGCGTCACCACTAGCGGTGCACGCTCCCGCCTGCTCGCTTTTCTGCTTGTTGATGTGCTCTCCGCAAGAACTACAGAAGCGGGCTTGTGGCGGGAGCAAAGTACCGCATCGAGGACAGATTAAGTTAACAGGAGGACTGCAGCTTTCTATCGGTTCCATTTCAGCCATTTGCCTTTTATCTTAACTGCCTGCCTGATACGAAGAAGTTCTACTAAATTGAGTGTGCAATTGCTTCCTCTCACGTCCCAAGCCATAGTACAACATGGCGGTATATCGTCGTGGGAGCGTCCATACGGTAGAGGTCCGCCTCTATTTTCGCGGTTCCAGCATGCCCGCTTTGCGGTATCAAGAGTGTAGCTTGCCATTTCCCTTGCGAGTTGAGATCAATAGAGGGCCAATCCTTGACTACCTTGCCGTCTACGCTAACAGCGAGACTATACTCCATAGCTGTCAACTCCATGTTGTTCACGCCAAGGCTAATAGCATCCTTCGGGTTGGATCCGCCGGCCGGTAGAATCCAGAGTTGGGTAAATCCTGGGTAGGGTTGCCGTTCTGCTCCAATGATGGACACAGCAACTGCTCCACAGACTATAAGCACAGGCCAGGCCCAGTAGAAGCCCCTGGCGAAAATTGAGTCCAATATTCCCTGCGCTCAACCGTCCTGAGGTGGATACGTCCTGTTCGCGTCCTCGTCGACGCACAAGCGCAACAGCACAAGCGCAGAGTGTAATGCCACCTAAGAACACTGCCCAGGAGTCTGCGCGCAAGCCCCACGGTGTCAAGTTGAGCAGCGAGCCCACCCAGTATCATGATCACCACGCTTAAAGCCAGGCTAAAAAGGAGGCGCTCTGGAATCCCGAACTCTCGCCTGGGGAACAACGCGGACGTTAGTGCGTAGCCGGGCAATATGAACACAAGCGGCAACGTCAAGATGCGGCCGGGCACCCAGTCCGGTGGCAAGATGAATGCCAAAGCGACTGCCACAATCGTGATTGCGACTACCACCAGTATATCTCTATTAATTGATATAACTTTCATTTTCAAGCGCTTCCCCAATTATCCCGACTTTGCGGGAGCAACACTCCAGAGGCCATAGTCGCTACATTGCCCTGCACCTCCGCTCAGCGCTGCAATACGTCCCAACGATAAGGCCATCTGACCCTAGTGATCCATCAAAAGAGTAAGTAGCCTGTCCTGTTTTATCTGTAACGGTAAACTGAATGTGCTCCGATAGCCGTGATAGTTCCCTTGAATGAGCCATTCACCTGCGCTCCCGCTGAAGTAGCCGCAGATATTCCCTTGCTGCTGTTGAATGCCTGTAAGCGATATATTCGTTGTCTGGTTCGCTGGTATATCGTAAAAGGTCCCGGTATAGACTTTGGCTTACAGTCGGATAGGAGCCTGATACACCGGTTGATGGTGCGGACGCGCACGAGGAGGCCGGCGGTGGGGTGGGGGTAGTCGATGCCCCGGATGTGATCATTTCCACATTATAGATCACGATATTACCGCTATCAAAGATGCGGCTCACATTCTGCACTCCATCGAATTTCGCCAGCGATGCTTGCGTGTCCGGCTGGGCTATACCCGGTCTGATCTACGCCGATGAGTCGACGATCGACAACGATATATTGAACCTTACCTTGCTGTAATATCGCTTCGTACGTTAGAGTCGAAGTGCGGTGAGGTAAACACAGTCGCTACAATGATTTTATCGTTCGCAGTTGTTACAACCCACTCATTTCCATACGTTCCCATGAGTATCGTATTATACTTGATCGCTGATCAATCGCTGATCAGGTCCAAGATAGGAGCGGGCCCACTCCGCCGCAGTTACACTCTCCGGCTGAATTGAACGTTGATCAGCATACGCCAGATATGGACCCGGTAAACGGTCCCAGAGCGGTGAGGTGCCGGTGACCCATCCACCGATGAATATGATCGCTATCGCTCCCGTGAGCAGCGCCCGGGACCTCCAGTTCGGCGCACGGGACAACCAGAGACGCGTGATTCCGATGGCCAGGACAAATGCAACCGATCCAAACACGTATGGTTGTGCCCGCCCGCCTAAATTCACTCCAGCTTGAGTCAGACGGATTAACAGGATGACCGGGTATGCAAGTACTCCTATAGCTAACGCAAGGACAGCTGCATTGGAACGGTAATGCCGCCAGATTTGGATCAGCCCAAATGGCAGTCCCAGCGAGATTAATCCTACTGCAGCGAACGCCATCAAGCGCTCCCATAGAGGCTCAACAAATCCTCCAGCGTTAGAAAAGAATTGACGGGTTTCTCTCTTGACCGGTGAGTATTTGTAAGAACTGGTTCACTGTGGTCTCAACAGTTGGGTACAGGTAACCTATCGCAAGCCCCCCGGTGTACGCCAACCAGGCGGCACTCAGAACTATGGCGAGTAGGGCTGCACCACCCGGGCCTGCCGGAGCTCGCTGACCTCGATTTTGGATGAAAATATGCGTTTGTCTTGAGAATGAGGAATGTAGCCGTCCAGAGAAGCAGGAACGCGTCGAGCACATACGACGTTGACATGGTGCGTGACCACTACTGCTGCAAGCCCAAGCCAGATTGCCAGAGTCAGACCTTTACGGCGACCTTTAGGCTCATAGCTCCGACGGACTATGGCAAACAAAACGAATGCCATGAGAGGCATGGCAAGATCCTCATAGTGGTACAATGTGTCGGCGAAAAAGGTTGGCTTCGCCATATAGAGCAGTATGGCAATCCCCGCCACTTGCGCCGAACCGCTGAGGTATTCGTAGAACAGGTAGAGCGCCAGCACAATCACAAGCCCCGCCACACCAATCACTATCATGCCCGAGGCAAAAATAGAGAGGCCTGTCAGGCTGCTCAGGGCGTTGGTGACGATCTGCAGTCCCGGGTAAAAGGGACTGATTGGTAAGAGTGGGCTTGGAAGAAAGAGATGTCCGCTCGCAGCAATATTTAGTGCGGTTCGCCATTGTAAAAATTCGTCATTGAACCCGAAAGCAAGCGGCTGCTCTAAGTACCTTAAGAGGTAGAGCGCGCTTCCCAGCATAACGATAAGAGCGATGCGTTCCCGTCGTGCTGGCTTCGGTGAAATGATGCGCACCGCGACTCGGTACGAAAAGCACTAACAGGCCGAGCCAGAACAGCGGATCGGCCCAATGTGATGCAACGCGCCCTGCCTCGGCTGCCAGCGCTAGCAGGAAAACCCCGACTGCGCCGGTCAGGCTGAGTACTGGCAGCCATCCCCACACATTGGCTGCCGGACTGGTAACGGCTGGGATATTTTTGGGCACCAGCACGTACTCACGGGCTTCATCACCGGTCAGCTTCATTCCTACCACATCCTCTTTTCTCTCCTTATTGATTTGCATACCACAGGAACCACAAAATTCTGCATGTGCAGGCAACGAAGCACCACATTGAGGACAGATTAGTGTGTCTGAGAGATTGCGGTCATCTATTGGTTCAGTTATATGCATATTTTTTGCCTTATTTACGTTTCTCAATATATCTCCCTGTCAGCAACGCTGATTTCGCGCCGGTCAGGGCTCTGAGCAGGAGCCGTACTTTCTGATTTTAGCACATCCTTATACACTTGCTCAAAGCGCGGCACCAGTGCGCCGACGTGAAATTCGCTAAATTTGCGCAATGCGGCCTGTCCCATTCGACTGCGAAGATCGGGATCTGCCAGCAACTGCTCAATGGCCTGCTGTAGAGCTAACGGATCACCCGGCGGGACCAGGAAACCCGTTTCACCATCAGCAACAAGGTCGACCAGGCCACCGGTACGCGAGGCGATGACCGGGCGCCCGCTCGTCATGGCCTCTAGCACTATCAGGCCGAAGGGCTCCGACCATACCGAGGGAACTAATCCCATCATGCTGCGACGCCACGCTTCCATGACTGCGTAGCGCGGCCAATTCTTTAAAAGAAAGACGTTTTGAGGAAAAGCCATGGACGACAGTGAGTAGTTTGGTGTCTGGTGCCCAATGAGAACCAGGGGAGGCGCATTTGTAAGACCGGCATACGCCTGCAGTAGCACATCTACCCCCTTGTGTCGGCCCAAAGCGCCGACGAACAGGAGGTAATCCCCGGCGGGTAACTGCGCAAGGTAGGGCTCAGCATCGCCATGCGGCATATCGACGTCTCGGGGTATGAAGTGCGGAATGACCTGGAACGGCAGCCGGCTGCCAATCAAGCCATTCCCCGCCGCTACTGCCTGGCTGTTCGGCAAGAACATGTCAACGAGACCCCGTTCGACCAGGCTCATCACCCGGTTGGCGAGAACAGTAGGTACTCCTTTCGCAGGGCCATAGAACTGGGAAGCACAACCGAGGCACTTCGTAAAACCGGGTCCATCGCAAGGTGTGTTGTTATGCAGAAGTATTGTCTTTGCACATGCCAGGTTATAGTCGTGTAGGGTGACGACGAGCCGCGCTCCGCTCCAGGCCTTCAGCGGTAGAAACGAATACACGAGCCAGTTATGGGCATGAACGATCTCAGGTCGCTCTTTTCTGATGATACGGCGCAGCGCCATCACTGTCTCCGGATCAGGAAAGGGGGGCGCGAAGTGACGTATGCTATCTTTGAAAAGCCACGGCATGCGCTGCATCGTGGAATGAAAGCGATACACACGCACGCCCTGGTCCACCTCAAATTCCTCCATACCCTGGTGCCACTCCGTAACGACAGCCACATCATGCCCACGCGCTGCAAGCTCACTGCTGAGGGTGCGCACATGTATCGCTATCCCGCCGGTAACAGGCGGGTAGGACTGTGAAAGCATCAAGATGCGCATGTCGTTCTCACTTTCTTCACTGCACCATATCCTTCAGGGCTGCAGCGCGACGCTTGGCTCCCGGTAACGCCAGCAACTCAAGTCGCGGTGCAGCAAATCCTCCAGCTTCCTCACATCCTCCGCAAAGTACTCCTTGAGCTGCGCATCTATGTGGGGATCCAGAGGAACAGGCCGTGTGAGCACGCCTATGGCCCTGCTGGCCCAGGCCCTCCGCAGGTGTGAGGGCACCAGAGCCTTGATGCGTTTCTCCAGAGGGCTGGGGTTAAAAATGAAATGGTTCAGCGGAGTATAGAGGCTACGCGACTTCGGGGCTCCCGAAACGTTGTAGCGTACAGACGTATCAATGGCTACATCTTCCTTCACCCCCAGGAAGGCAAAGACATCGCGTAAAGCCTGCCCCGGATTGGGGTAAAGTTCGTCGTATAATAGCACTTTTACCCGCTCTGTTCCGAATACCTGCAAGTAATGATTGACCTGGCTATAATACAGGCTCAGTTCTTTGTACCACCACATCGGCTCAAAGCCCTGTAGTTTGCGTTCTTCCTCCCGCTTCAGGCCCTCGTCAAACCCTAAGGTCTCGCGCTCATCACGCGCTAGAAACATATAAGCGCTATAAGTCCGGGTCACTGGCTCGCGCAGGATCATAAGAATCTTCGCATCGGGAACCGCTTGTGCAATTCGTTCTGCCGTCTGCGGATAACAAAGATAGAAAGCGGAGGACTCACCAATCGCCTTCTCTCCTGCCACGCTGGCGAAGAGCTGTACATACTGATCCTCATCGCGGATCAGCGACTGATTCAGCCTTTCATCTCCTGGCCCTGTGAAGCGTGGGGGAAAAAGGTCACGAGCAAAAAAGTGCGTTTCTTTCTTCGGAGCGATATAAATTTCTGGATGCTGGCTAAGATAGCGATCAAGCGAGGATGTGCCAGATCGTGCTGCACCGATAATAAAGAAGTTAGGCAGCGTCTTCACTTCAGGCTCATTTCCTTTCTTAATGACCTCCCTGTAACGGACTGGTAAAGGGCTAAGATATCGGCTGCGCAATCATCCCAGGTTGGCAATTCGACCTTCGGGGGCAACAATGGCTGGCGCAGTTGGTCGACCACTACCGAGGCTACCTTCTCCGGAGTACTCTCAAGGGGGATCGCACATACAAGACCGCGGTCTGCAAACTCCTGCAAGGCCGAAGTGCCGGCTACAAGTACTGGACGATTGAGGGCAAGTGCCTCTAAAACAGCGATGCCCTGACCTTCATGCTCACTGAGTAGTGTTACAAGATTAGCACGAGCAATCAGCGAAGCCATACCGGTCCAGTCCCCGCCTGGGACTGGTCGGATTTCTACGTGGTCGGCGACACCAAGTTTTCTCGCCATCTTCTTTAAGACGGGCTCATACGGACCTACACCCACAATACGGAGCTGCGTACCGGGAATTTGTTCCAGCACCTTTGGCAGAGCAGCGATTACCCGTTGATGCCCCTTGTACCGCACAAGCCGGCCGATTGAGAGAATCAGAGAATTATTGCTTGTCCCGTCTGTTGCTCCTTCTGCCGCCTCCGGTAGCTCGGGTAGATGCCCCACCCCGTTCGGGATGATCTCAAAATGCTCGTCTGGAAACCGCAGTTCCTCTTGAAAGAGATTAACCTCAAACTTAGAAACAGCTATTAACTTCGCTGCTCGCGATAAGAGCGGGCGCAGCGCCTTTCGGTGCAGCCCTCGGAGCGCCTTGCGTAAGTCCGATACATCTCCGCCGCTATGGATAGTGAGAATGTAAGGAATATTGGCTCGCCACGCTGCATGCATTACAAGTGGTGGTAAAAAGCTATTGTACCCCTGACAGTGGACAAGGTCCCAGCTCCCACGGGTGATGACATGATAGATACCTGGAGCGAAGTAGTAGTCCTTGTTGGTCGGCCAGGCACGCACGCGAAGAATGTGCATGCCCTCTGACTCCTCAACGGCAGGAAGTTGACCACTAACGTCCGTCGCCAGAATCGTGACGTCGATACCTGCACGGGCTAAACGCGGCCCTACTTGATAGATGTGCATGGCTATCCCTCCCTGGGGGTGGGGAGTGTAGCGTGGGGCCACGATTAGCACACGCAGCGGGCCGGACTCATTGAGCATCCCTGGATCTCACTTTCTTCTCTGCACACAGTCCACTTTACGGCTTGTACGCGATGCTGGGCTCCCGATACTGCCAGCAAAGCAAGTCCTGGTGTAGTAAATCCTCCAGCTTCGCCACGTCCTCGGCAAAGTAGGCTTTGAGCTGTGCCTTTGTCTGAGGATTCATCTTAGGAGCAGGCTTTAGTAAGAGCGTACCCATGGCTTTCCAGGCCAGCCCAGGCTTAATGTGTTTCGCCAGGGAGTTGGGGCTATCGATAAATTTGTAGAGGAGCGTATGGAGCCTGCGCGACTTCGGCAATCCCGCAACGTTATAGCGCACGGAGGTATTGATGTCCTCATCTTCCCTCACCCCAAGGAAGGCAAAGACATCGCGCAACGCTTGCTCTGGATGGGCGTAGAACTCCTCGTACAACAGTACTTTGACCTGCTCTCTTCCGAACACCTCCAGGTAACGCTTGATCTGACTATAATAGAGACCCAGTTCCTTGTACCACCACATCGGCTCAAAGCCTTGTTGTCTGCGTTCTTCCTCCTTGACCAGACCTTCCTCGAAACTTAAGGTCTCCCGACCATCGCGTGATAGAAGCATATAGGCACTGTAGGCTCGATCCGCCGGTTCGCGTAACAGCACGATAATCTTCGCATCTGGAACTGCCCCAGCAATCCGCTCCGCTGTGCCGGGCAAGCAGAGGTAGAAAGCGGAGGACTCGCCAATCGCCTTCTCACCTGCCACGCCGGCAAAGAGTTGAGCATACTCTGCCTCATCCCGCATTACTTTCCTGTTCATCAATTCATCACCCGGACCGTGGCAAGGAAAGTGCTCAGTTGCAAAAAAATGTGCATCTTTCCTTGAAGTGATGAAGATCTCCGGGTGCTGACTGAGGTAGCGATCAAGGGAGGTTGTGCCAGATCGTGCTGCACCGACAATAAAAAAGTTAGGCAGCGTCTTCACATTAGTCTCCTTTCACGCTGTGGGCAGAGCTTCAGTTCATTTACGAGTAGCTTCGGCGCCCGCCCACCGGGCGTTCGGAAGAGCGCTTGCTTCACCAGTGCAGCGGATGCTCGGATTCTCAGATAGGCAAGTGCTTCTACCAGCCTGAGAACTCATTGGAACTATAGCATTGCTCTTTGGCGGCAAACAACCATAAAAGTGCGAAGTTTTTCAACGGGTAGCTCTTCGCAAGATAGAGGGGCAAATCTACGGGGGGCTTTGATTGTCTGGTAGGAGAATAACGTAGGCAGGTATTTTACGTAGCCGACTGTGCAATGATCCCCTAATTTTAGCATTGACAAATCCAGGGTGGAGCGGATAGACTCTTCCTGGCGCTTTTAACGATTGTATTGAACAGGTCTACAATTGTTCCAGCCCTTTGTCGATAGGACGCGTTTTTAGTTTAATATATTATAAGGAGCATTTGTGCCACTCCGTTCGTTGCGCACCTTTTTCCTCCTCATCTGCTTGTTTGGCCTGGCCAGTTGCTCGTCAGGTGCAGTGACTACGAAGACCACGCCACAGCCCACGAGGACCGCGCCACCGACCACCCAGGCAGGGCGCGGCTTCCAGCCCAGTGGGCATGGCGTTGCGCTCCCACTGATGATCCATACCGCCACGCTGTCATATGTTACTCAGACCGATTTCGCTAACATGAGCCTCCCACCTTCTGAAGCGAGTACATCAACACCTGCTCTTGCCTCACACCCTCTGCTAACCTCTCAAACCCTGGTGAAAGTTCCGCCACCTGGCAGCATCGATCCCTCGGCCAAAACGGCGCTGTTTCAGCAGGGAGGCAAACCCGACGCCAACGGTGCCGGCGGGCTTAACAACTACCTCGAGACGGTTAATCCGGGAGTGGCCATCTTTAGTCGGAGTGGAACTCCGCTGATGAGGAGTAGCTATCGAAGCTGGTTCGGCGTCAATAGCATCTTCTATGACCCGGTGGCGATGTGGGACGACACCGGAGAACGCTTCATCTTCAGCGCGCTGCAAACGGGTGCGAAAAAGATCTGGCTCTCGGTCGCCCAGCAGAGCGATGCTATGGGCACCTATTGCAACTATAACTTCCCCACGCCGCCTGACCACGACTTCGATAAGCTGGGGGTGGATAGCGATGGCGTTTACTTCAGCTTCAATGTGCTGGCTCCTGGCACGAACAACGTCGTGAGCAATGAGTTGTTCTTTGCCGATCGCACAGCCCTGGAAAGCTGTCGGGCAGCAAACTATACCGACTGGACGGGGTTGACCAACCCGGATGGCACCCTTGCGCAAGCCATTACCCCGGCCCGCCAGGATACCAGCGCGGGAGGCGTGGAGTACCTGGTCAACTCCTACCCGACAGGAGCGTGCAAGTTGACGCTCTGGACGCTCACCAGTGGCGGCACGCTCACCAACACCAGCGTGCCCACGCAGTGCTACAGCCCGCCAACAAAAGCCAGGCAGAAGGGACTCTACCGCCCTGATAGGTACGGGAGATTGCAGCATCACGCAGGCCAGCTATGTTAACGGCTTGCTGACGGTGGACACGCCGGGCGCTCATGACTGGGGCGATGGCAATGGCCCGGTCGGCATTGTCGAGTGGTATGTGCTCAATCCGAGTTCGGCCAGCGTCTCGAGGCAGGGCGCCTTCGGCACCCCGGGCTACTGGCTGTTCTACCCCTCGACCATCATGACTTCCAATGGGCATATGCTCTTCGTCTACAATGCCTCCGGCCCCAGCATCTATCCCAGCGTCTGGTACGTCAATCAAACCCTGACGGGCACCACGGCTCTGGCCAATGGGAGGGGGTACTATGGCAATACGGGCGTCTCCCCGTGGGGCGACTATCAGTCAGCCTGGCCCGATACCAGAGGCGGCTCGCCCAATGCGGTGTGGATCACCGGGGAGTTTACCAAAGCAACCCATGCCTGGGGGAGCAAGTTCGACCTGGTGACCCCGTAGCAGCGTGGTGTCTGTCAGAGCACGAGGAGTGGTTTGTCTTCCAGCAAGCAGGCACCAATGCTCTTAGTGAGATGCAGGCGTGAGAGGAGCTGTAATGGATCAGGGATTAACCTGGCGAAAATGGGTATAGAATGTCTGTCCATAGGCATTTGGTGTCCCGTTCCAATCAGCCAGCAGGCCATAGGCATTGCATTGCCAGTTGGTCCAGACCCAGGAAAGATAGGAAATGTTATGCTGATCTGCCCATTGCATATACTGATTTACAAAAGTTGTCTGGCAATCTTTTTCGCCGAATTCACTGGTGATTACCGGCATTTTTTGTGCAACTGATGCGATGGTAGTATTCCAATAGGCCAGAGTATTTCGTGGACCCTGGTAATTATGGTAGTTGGCAATCAGTTGATGTTGAGGATCTGAGGGAAGATAGCGCAAGAGTTCTGTTAAATTTTCTGCCAGATTCAATCCGCTAAGGAGTATTGGGTTAGCTGCCCCGGTCGAGCGGATCGTATTGACAAGACTTTGCATACCGGCAGCTTGCCAGGTGGTGTTTGTTGCCAAGATTTGATTATTCAACCCAAACAAGACTCTTACAGTACAGCCGTCTAGCCAGCATTGCCAGGGATTGGTTGATTGAGCATTGCTGGTGGTAATGCGCGGCTCATTATATGGCTCAAAAATAACAGCCGGATCATTTTTAAAAATGCTGGCGACTGATTGCCAATAAGTAAGTGCGTGATCCGCGTCCGCCATGACCTGTCCGTTGTCTGCCAGGTAGTTCCCAGGCGCGTTACTTTGTAAATTGATAATCACATAGATGCCATAGCTATGCAGAAGCTTGACAAAACTTACAATGCCATTCCGATAGGCAGCCCCTGAATAGGCAGGATTGACTCCATTGATGCCTAACCAGCAGTCCTCATTTACCGTTATACGAACCACATTGGCGTGCCACTGTGCTATTGCTGCGGCAGCCGCAGTATCTGATGGCTCAACCAGTAGAATCGATAAAGGACTATGAGGACGTGGCACACAATCGCCTGAAATGACATTTACACCGACTAACCGGATCGGCTTTCCTTGCGCATTGACAAGCTGATTGCCGGAAACATGTATCGCGAGTCCTGAAGAACCTGATGGTACTACCGTTGTTCCTGCTGGCGTTGTACCTGCTAGCGTAGTTCCCGCAGGTACTGTTCCTGCCGGTTGCCCGATTGTTGGATTTTCTTTCCGTGAAAAGGTTATGAAAGCGGCAATAACCAGGGCAAAAACAAGCATTACGAGTAATAAGCTTCGCCACCGGGTTGAAAGGAACCTTTTCACTTGCATCCAATCCGTTATTTGTTCAAGCAAAAAACGTACTACGAAAAAGGACTTTTTTCAATTATAATCTTTCAAAACAAGCTGCGCAAAGCACCAGCCATCTAAAAAAAGAGGGCTAGTAATTCTAAGAGCAGCGTATACCTCGTTTGCGTAGAATCACGTACCTACCTTTGTGGTTGTGAGGGCTTGCTATCGATGCTACACTCCTTCAAGAAGCCTTGTGAGAAATTATGTAATAAATGTACTTTTAAAGAATGGACTAATAAGAAGCATGTTCTCATCCCTTCATCGCCCAGCCGCTATCGGCCTTTTAGTGCTAGCTGTTATTATCCTTGCGATAGCTAGCAAACTTCTTTTTTTTCAGCCTCCACCACCTAGCAGCCCGGCTGTCGCAGAAGGCTACAAGCTCCAAACCGTCACCTATTGCTCACCCGACAATATTCCCCAGCTCATGGATATCTATACACCTGCTGACGCCAGTAGCAACGCGTCCATGCCGCTGGTTGAAATGGTCCATGGTGGCGGATGGACGTCAGGATCAAAAGCCAATATCAACGTGATTAGCCCGGCACCCGAGGTACCTACAGCGATGCTCGGGCTGCTGGCGGATGGGTTTGTGGTGACTTCCATCGATTACCGCCTGGCTCCCCAATACAAGTTTCCGGACAATATCGAGGACGTCAAATGCTCCATTCGCTATCTACGTGCTCATGCTGCCCAGTACCATATTGATCCAAACCGTATCGGCCTGATGGGCTCAAGCGCGGGAGGCCACCTGGTCTCGCTTGCCGGGCTTGCCGGGCCGAGTGCCGGTTGGGACGTTGGAGAGTATACCGACCAATCAAGCGCTGTGCAGGCCGTGGTCGATATGTTTGGTCCAGAGTATATTGGCTCTGGTATTGGTGATCCTGCCCTCTCTGACCCTACAATTTTTGGTTCTAAATCAAATGATTTTCAATTGGCAAGTCCGCCTAATTACATTGCCAATACGCCCAATACTGATCCCCCTTTTCTGATTCTTCAGGGTGATCATGACGGCACTGTGCCGCCCATTCACTCATTGCGGTTCTATAATGCACTGCTGCAAGCGGGGCAGCCTGCTATCTTACAAATGGTGCAAAATTCAGGACATGGCTTCGCCCCCATGGGTGGGGCTCTCATTCCCTCGGCCAGCCAAATCTCAACCATAATGATTGATTTCTTTAAGCAATACCTGGCAGGATGAGGTCCAACCACCCTATCGACAGCCCTGCTTGATTTCTCCGACCATCTTCTCGAACATGGCTCTGGTACGAGCTTTACTGTTTGTGCGCAACACTTGGTTCCTGATAGTGCCAGCAGTCCAGGTTCCGGTGGAGCAACTCCTCCAACTTCGCCACATCTTCCACGAAGTAGGGTCTGAGCTGTGTTTGTAGCTGGGGATCCATAGGAACCGGTTGTACGAGCATACTCACAGCTTTAGTAGCCCATACCATGCGCAATTGTCGTGGTATTAGAGACTTGATCCTTTTCTCCAGGCCGTTGGGGTTTCTTACGAACCTGGTCAGGAAAGTATAGAGTCTGCGTGATTTCACCACTCCCGCGGGGTTATAGCGCACGGAGGTATCGATGACCACATCTTCCCTCACCCCGAGGAAGGCAAAGATTTCACGCAATCCCTGCCCTAAATCGGAGAACAACTCCTCATATAACAGCACCTTGACCTGCTTTTCTCCGAACACCTCCAGGTAGCGCTTGACCTGGCTATAATACAGGCTCAGTTCTTTGTACCACCACATCGGCTCAAAGCCTTGTTGCTTGCGCTCAGCCTCCCGGTTCAAACCCTCTTCGATAGCTTAAGGTCTCCCGACCCTCGCGTACCAGGTGCATATAGGCGCTGTATGTCCGCTCCACCGGCTCGCGCAGGATCATAATAATCTTCGCATCGGGAACCGCCTGCGCGATCCGCTCTGCAGTGCCTGGCAAGCAGAGGTAGAAAGGCGAGGTTTCGCCAATCGCCTTCTCCCCTGCCACACCGGCGAAGAGGTTGGTATAGTCCGCTTCATCCCGGATCACCAGCCTGTTCATCCCTTCATCCCCTGGGCCGGTGCAAGGAAAGTGCTCAGCCGCAAAAAAATGCATTTCTTTCGCTTGAGGGATGAAGATCTCCGGGTGCTCGCTGAGATAGCGATTGATTGAGGTTGTGCCAGCCCGTGCTGCACCGACAACGAAAAAGTTAGGCATCATAAACTTAGAACTTCCCTCCAAAATAGCCAGTGAACTCCGCTACCAGCACATATCGGGTGATCCTTTGGTCTGCCGGGCTGCTGCTTTACTGGGCACCTTTCTTCAAGTCGAGGGAAGCCTTTCCCACAGCCTGAAAACTACAGGAACTATAGCATTGCTCTTTTATGGCCAACAACCATAAAAGTGCGCAGATTTTCAACGGGTAGCTATTCGAACAGAGCGCGAGCCGCTTTGGGGAAGATTACGTACTGAGCTTTGTGGTTGTGATACACTGCCTGTCGATGCTACACTCTTTGTGTGAGTCGCAGGCCTTTTGCAGCCAGGGGATCCATAGGTCACACTCGTGGTAGAACATGAGATGCCTATGCCGGTGCCGGGGCGCTGCACCTCTTCAGGACAATTCATTGAGTAGATGGGATGAAGTATGGATCTCTCATTCAGCGCAGATCAGCTTGCACTGAAATCCTCAGTCATCGAGTTCGCCAGTAAAGAGTTGAATCGCAACCTTCGCGAACGCGAGCGGGCCGGCGAGTTTTCTCGTGATGCCTGGCGAGCCTGTGCCCGTTTTGGAATTCAGGGTCTGCCCATACCTGAAGAATTCGGAGGCAGCGGGGCCGATATTCTGACGACCGTGCTTGTCATGGAGGGATTGGGCTATGCCTGCCGCGACAATGGCCTCATCTTCTCGCTCAACGCGCAAATGTGGAGCATCGAGCTGCCTCTATTGAAGTTTGGCACACTCGCCCAGCAGCGTGCCTACCTGCCTGGCCTGGTTTCAGGGGACATTATCGGCGTCCATGCTATGACCGAGGCGGACTCGGGATCGGACGCCTTCAGTATGAAGACACGAGTCGAGCGGCGGGGTGATCGCTATATTCTCAACGGCTCCAAGCTCTATATTACTAATGCTCCGATCGCCGATGTGGTTATCGTTTTTGCCTCACTTAATCCCGGTCATGGTTTTGCAGGTACCTGCGCATTTCTTGTAGAGAAGGGCACGCCAGGCTTTGAAGTGAGCCGCAGCCTCGATAAAATGGGCCTGCGCACCTCGCCAATGGGTGAGGTTATCCTTACCGACTGCGAAGTGCCGGTCGAGAATCGGCTGGGTAAGGAGGGTGCTGGTATGGCCATCTTCAACTCCTCGATGGAGTGGGAGAGGAGTTGCATTCTTGCGAGCGCTGTCGGCGCGATGCAGCGCCAGTTGGAAACGTGTATTCAGTACGCAAAGACACGAAAGCAGTTTGGACAAGCAATCGGGAAGTTCCAGAGTATTTCCAACAAGATTGCCGATATGTATCTGCGGCTCGAGGCCGCCCGGCTTTTAATATACAAAGTCGCCTGGCTCAAGCAAGAGGGCAAAGCAGGACTGGCCGAGGCAGCGCTCGCGAAGGTATTTACGAGCGAGGCCTGGATACAGTCGAGCCTGGATGCTATTCAGATTCACGGCGCATACGGGTACATGACAGAAGCCGAGATCGAGCGCGATCTGCGCGATTCTCTAGCCGGGACGATTTATTCCGGCACTTCCGAGATCCAGCGCATGATTATCGCCCGCACCCTTGGACTTTGAGATAACCGCTACTGACTGTATGGACTATAAGAAGGATTTGGAGATGGCACAACATTTTGACTTTGATATTGGAATAATCGGTGGCGGCCCGGGAGGAGCAGCGACCGCGGCTTACATGGCTAAAGCTGGCCTGAGCTGTGTCGTTTTTGAAAAGGAGCTCTTTCCCAGGCCACACGTGGGAGAATCGCTCGTCCCATCCTCCACCCGGGTGTTTAATGAGATCGGGTTTCTTGACAAAATGGATCGCTCCGGCTTCCCCAGAAAATATGGAGCCGCCTGGACTACCGTTGACGAGGGACCCCTCTATCAGCACGACTGGGATCGGTATGATCCAAGTGAGCTGGATGGTCTGGAGCCGGAAAGCTACGTCGATTTCCGTTTTGAGGAACGACAGCAGCCCGGAGTAAACCGGAATTACACGTTTCATGTTGACCGGGGCAGGTTTGATCTGATGTTGCTTCAGCATGCCCAGGAACTGGGAGCGACCGTCTATGAAGGGGTGCGGGTAAACAACGTTGATTTCTCTACACCAGATCAACCGCGCATCAACTTCTCTATCGCTAACAAGGAGGTCAGCACAAGCGTGAGGATGGTGGTGGATGCCAGCGGGCGACGCACGCTGTTGGGCAATCAGCTCAAGTTACGCGTGCAGGACCCGGTCTTTGACCAGTACGCCCTGCACACCTGGTTTGAGGGCTACGACCGCCGACTGTTTGCGCAAAGTGAGGCGCAATCCGACTACATCTTCATCCACTTCTTACCCCTTACCAACTCGTGGGTCTGGCAGATTCCCATCAGCGAATACGATCACCAGCATTGGGGTCGTCACCCAGAAGAAAAACTTCGCCAAATCCAAAGAGGAGCGCAGCGAGTTTTTCTGGCAGTGTGTTGGGAGCCGCCCGGAACTGGCAGAGGGACTCAGGGCCGCCGAGCAACTGCGCCCCTTAAGCGATGAGGGGGATTACAGTTACGCCATGAAGCAGATCTGCGGCGACAATTTTGTGCTGGTGGGCGATGCGGGACGCTTTGTCGATCCGATCTTTTCCACCGGAGTGAGCATTGCCCTCAACAGCGCCCGTTTTGCCAGTCGCGATATTGTGCAAGCGGCCGAGATGGGTGATTTCAGCCGGAAAAGCTTTCAGACGTTTGAGTCGACCTTGCGGCGGGGCACGAAGAACTGGTACCAGTTCATCTCGGTGTACTACCGGCTCAATCTGCTCTTCACCGCTTTTGTGCAGGACCCACGCTACCGGTTGGATGTGCTCAAGCTATTGCAAGGGGATGTCTATGATGAAGAGGAGCCGGCCGTGCTCAAACGCATGAAGCAGATCGTGCGCGAAGTCGAGCAAAACGAGCAGCATCTGTGGCACCGCTATCTCGGTGATCTGACGGCGAATGCTTTCAAAGACACGTTCTAAAGGCTCTCTCGGCAGTAAAGTTCAAGCCATCAAGGAGGCTCCATGCTAACAGGACAAATCCTCCTCGAACTGGTTGTAATCTTACTGACCATCCAATTGTTCGGCTATCTCTGCCGCCGCATCGGTCAGCAATGGGTAATTGGAGAAATCCTGGCCGGGTTGGCCCTCGGACCATCCCTTTTCGGAGCGCTGGCGCCGGGTCTCGCGGCCCGGGCCTTTCCGCTTAGCGCCTTTCCTACTCTTCAAACCCTGGGCGATATCGGCCTCGTCCTGTATATGTTCTCACTAGGAGCCCGGCTGGATACAAACCTGATGGTGCGGCAGAGCCACAAGGCCCTTGTTGCCTCACTCAGCAGCATTCTGCTCCCGCTGCTACTGGGTGCCACAATTGCTTTCTTCCTCTACCCTGGCTTTGCGGGGGGAAAAGCCACCCAGTTTTCCTTCATTCTCCTGGTCGGAACGGCTATGTCGATTACCGCCTTTCCCGTGCTGGCCCGTTTACTGTCGGAAAAGCAGATGCTGGGAACCAGAATTGGCACACTGGCTTTGACCTGTGCCTCTATCAATGACATTATAGCCTGGTGTCTGCTCGCGCTGGTGATAGCCGTTGCCAATGGGAGAGGCGCGCCCGGCACCATTCTCACGGTGGGATTGACGATCCTCTATATCGGTATCATGCTGGCGGTGGTTCGCCCCCTGCTCATCTGGGCTGCGCGGCACATCCGTTCCACACAGGGATTGGTGGTCTTCGCCCTGATTCTGCTGTTGCTCTCGGCCTACTTTACCAATGCGATTGGCATTCATCCCGTCTTTGGAGCCTTCTTCCTTGGGATCATTCTGCCGCGTAGAACCGCATTCATCGAGTACATTCGCAGCATGGATCGATTGAACAATGTGCTCTTCCTACCGATCTTCTTCGTCTATAGCGGCCTGCGCACACAGATCGGGCTGATCAATACTCCATCCCTCTGGCTCATCTGTCTGCTGGTGCTGACGCTAGCGTGCGTAGGCAAATTCGTTGGAGCCACCTTGCCCAGCCGCTGGATGGGGGAGTCGTGGCGAGATGCGCTAAGCCTGGGTGTGCTGATGAACACGCGGGGACTGGTGGAATTAATTGTCCTCAACATTGGCCTGGACCTGGGGATCCTTTCCCCCACCATGTTTGCCATGCTGGTAATCATGGCACTGGTTACAACCATGATGGCCTCACCACTCTTACCTCTCTTAGGACACAGATACCAGAGTCAGCTCTTTGTTGAGAACGGTCCCGCAGAGAGCAATGAAGAGCAGATTGTACCACAGGTAGACAGTTGATATGGTAATGAACTGGAAAGCCGGCGATCATGCGGAAATTTACTTACCTGTTTTTGTGCTTGTGACCTACAGATGAGGAATGCTACACTTTTTTACGAGTTTCGGCCTTTCAAGAGGATTGGGGTGAAGTCCTCCATGGCTAATGAGCGAATCAATAACCTGCTTGAGTAGGAGGAACGACTATGGCTTACTTGCTACATCAATTTCTGGAGACGACCGCACGCCGCTCTCCCAACAAAGCAGCAGTGATCTCTGGAGAGCAGAGCCTTTCCTACAGCGAATTGGATTCGCTGGCAAACCGGTTGGCGAGAGTGCTTCAAGCACGAGGGGTTGCTCCGGGTGACCGCGTAGGTATCTATGTATCTAAGTCGCTTGCTTCTGTAGTCAGTGTCTTTGCAATTCTGAAGACGGGCGCATGCTACGTGCCACTGGACCCGGGTGCGCCAGCACAGCGCCTGGCATTTATCATTCGCGACAGTGAGATTACCACCTTGCTGACCAGCGCCGGCAAAGTGGCCAGGGTACAAGCCATGTTTCCCGACACCTGTCCGCTGGAGACAGTCGTGCTGGTGGACTGTGATTTGCCGGCCGGGCGCCGGCCAGATGAAGTACCCGTGCCTGCCGGGGTGACAGTGGTAAGCTGGAACGAGGTCGTTGCCTGTTCTTCCGCGCCTCTGCCGGAGAATCTGGCCATCGAGACGGACACGGCCTATATACTCTACACCTCAGGTTCGACCGGCACACCCAAAGGAGTCATGATCTCGCACCGCAATTCGCTGACGTTCGTGAACTGGGCGGCGGAGTGCGCGTGTTTGACGGCCGATGACCGGGTCTCCAGTCACGCGCCCCTGCACTTTGACCTCTCGATCTTCGATATTTTCTCCTCCTGCAAAGCCGGGGCAACGATTATCCTCGTGCCAGAGGGAACCTCGACTTTTCCGGTGCAACTGACTAAACTGATCGAGCGCGAGCGCATTACCGTCTGGTACTCAGTGCCGTCGGTGCTGACGCTGCTGGTGCTCTATGGCCAGATCGCGGCCCATGATCTCTCTTGCCTGCGGGCGATCATCTTTGCCGGTGAGGTCTTTCCGGTGAAGTATCTGCGCCAGTTAATGGCCATGCTGCCCCAGGCACGCTACCTGAACTGGTATGGCCCGACCGAGACCAACGTCTGCACCTCCTACGAGGTGCCACCGCTGGACCCCGAACGCACAACCCCTATTCCGATCGGCAAAGCCTGTGCCAACACGGAAGTCTTCGCGGTCAACAGCGCGGCGAGAGAAGGTGACGGAGCCCGGCGAGTCCGGCGAGTTATACGTGCGCGGGCCCTCGCTGATGCAGGGCTACTGGGGTCATCCCGAAAAGACGGCGAAAATGCTGGTTCGTAATCCCTTCCAGCCACATTTCTACGAATTGGCATACAAGACGGGTGATATAGTGACCCTGGACGCCGATGGGAACTATCTCTACCTTGGCCGTGAGGATGGGATGATCAAGACTCGCGGATACCGCGTAGAACTGGGTGAGATCGAATTGGTACTCTATGGGCATCCGGCGATTCGGGAGGTGGCGGTGCTGCCCGTGCCGGATGAGGTGCTGGGCAATCGTCTACGCGCAATAATTAGTTGCTACGAGGGAACCACATTGAGCCGCGAGGAAGTGCTAAGCTTCTGTAACCAGCAGTTGCCCCACTATATGGTTCCCGACATGATCGAATTTTGCGAGATGCTGCCAAAGACATCTACCGGCAAAACCGACCGGGTCAGCCTTGCGCAGAGTTTCTCTTCTTGATGAGGGAAGAGGTGGATGTTATCAACCAGTGCTAAGGGAGATCTAATCATGGAAATCCATCATCAATGAGTATATCAGCCGTGAGCTGGTCAGTCAGCCGGACCTGCTGCCGCTGCACAACGATACCCCGCTGCTGGAGAACGGAATCCTCGATTCACTTTCCTTACTCAAACTCGTGCTCTTCTTAGAGGAGCGCTTTGGCGTGGAAGTGGCCCCCAAGGACCTGGTCCCCGAGCACTTTGGGACGGTAGAGGCCATCTGCACGTATCTGCGCGCGCAGCACCAGGTGCAGGGGGTGCAGGGATGAGCCTGCGCCCTTGGAGAGCAGCAGGCCAGGACGCTGACCTCACGCTGTGCTCGCCTCTGCGGGCCAGCCCTGGTGCTACTGGTGGTACTCCTCCTCGGCGAGCGTTGGCCTATTTGCAGCGCCAGCGCACCAGAAGCTCCCCAGACAGCGCAGGCTGCTCGCATCGAGGGGACCTTGTTGCAGGCTTGAACTTGGCTTCTACCATGTGATTATCGTACCCCTGGTAGCCTTCCTCCCGGCATCTCTGGCTTATGGTATCGCCCGTCTGCAAGGGAACTGGCGCTTTCGCCTGGACAGATCGAAGCGTGAATACATCATGTACGGTCTGGAAAGTGTCCTGGGCGATCAACTGAGCCCTGCATGAGCGCACTGCGAATGACTCGCGACTACCTCCGCACTAAGTTCTTGTCAGGCAGTGGATGCATTACGCCTGGCAGGGAAGGGTCGGGCGCTGGCGCGACTGGTGGAGATACGTGGCCTGGAACACATTGAGGCCGCGCTGGCTGCGGGCAAGGGAGTCATCCTCTGTGGCGCGCACTTTGGCTCCTATGACAGTTGTTTCTCTTTGATTGGTTCCCTGGGCTTGCCCATCACCGCTATTGGTCGTAGGCCAACCAGGCTCAACAATGATTGGACATTTGTAGAACGCTATCGTCTTTCGGCTATTCATTCAAAGCTTCCTTGCACGTCACAAGCAACAACCCAATATTCGAGCCTCGAGGACAGCTTGAATCAGCGGTTCAGGCCGCTCAGGTTCTGCGCCAAAACGAAGTGCTTGGTATCCTTATAGATCCTCCGGTGCTTGCATGTGGATCGCCGCAAGGGCAGTCCCGGTGGATTTTCTCAACGGGCAGGCTCTGCTGCTGCCTGGAGTTACGACGATTGCCCAGCTTATGGGAACACCGGTGCTTGATGACGTTCCTGCGTCGTTCGGCCGACTGGCGGCACCAGGTTCTGGAGATTTCGCCGCCCATCTCGATGGAAGGCGATGCTCTAACCGCCTTCAGGCGCTGCTTAGCTGTGATAGAAGCGGCTATTCGCCAAAATCCGGCTCATTGGCACTATTGGGGTAAATACGCTCTGATGGACCTGGGATTGCTGCCAATGGAGCAAGAGCCCGCTTGAAAAGAGATGATTACGCACCCCCTGTTGGGGATAATTACGTACCAAGCTTTGTGGTTGTGCCGTGCTGCTCTCAATGCTACACTCCTCAATATAGGTCGCAAACTTTGCAAAGCGGGGGACCGTCAGCCATTCTCCTGATTCTATAGCTAGTAGTTGCCCCCCCATCTGGTTTTCAATGTGATTGAATTTTGCGAGATGCCGACAAAGAAATTAACCGGCAAAAGCGACCGCGCCAGTCTCGCACGGACTCCCGGATCCTAGGCGAGCAGGTGTATAGTATAAAACAGCACGGAGGTTACCCTATGGAATCGGCTATCAACGAGTATATCAGCCGCGAACTGGTCAGCAATCCAGAACTACTCCCACTAGAGAATGATTCGCCGCTGCTATTGTCTGGAATCCTGGATTCGCTGTCGGTACTCAAGCTTGTCCTATTCTTTCATCAGCGGTTTGGCATCATTGTGGCTCCCGATGACGTGCTCCCGGAGCACTTCGAGACGATCGAGGCCATCTGCAAGTATCTGCGTACACAACACCAGGTGCAGGGGGTACAGGGATGAGTTCTCGCCGTTTCAGAGCCTCAAAGGCCAGGGCGCCGCACTCGCGCGGCGCGCGCCTCTGCGGGGTCAGCCCTGGCGCCTGCTGCGTACTCCTCCGGCCTGTAGCTGTGCGACCCGCGTGCCCAGCGATCAGAAGCTTCCCGAGGGCGAGCCAAACGAGAAAACCGGCCCAACCGGCATACCCCGCTTGGATTTGAGCGGATCATGCTTAGGATTGAAAGCGCCCTCTTTATCGGCTGGTCCTTGTACCCCTGGTAGCCTTCCTCCCAGCGCCCCTGGCTTATCGTGTGGCCTGCCTGCAAGGTGATTTGCGTTACCGATTAGACAGGTCTAAGCGTGAGGAGATTATGCGCTGCCTGGAAAGTGTCTTCGGCGATCAACTGAGCCTCCCGGAGCAGGACCCGCGTGACACGCGACTTCTTTCGCCTGCACTCCTGTGCGCCGGTGGATGTCACACGCCTGGCGGGGAAGGGCCGCGCGCTGACTCGGCTGGTGGAGATACGTGGTCGGGAGCACATTGAGGCCGCGCTGGCGGCTGGCAAGGGCGCTATCCTCTGTAGCGCGCACTTTGGCAACTTTAATTGCGCCATGTCCTTGATTGGTGCCCATGGTTTCCCCATCACTGTTATTGGCCGCTGGGCATCCAATACCGTTGATAACAGCCGGTCACCCATAGGGCGCCTTCTCTCCCGGCTCGTATTTCAGAAGGCAATTGCGCGCTACCGCCGCCGGCCGAATATTGAGCCTCTGGGACAGATTGAGCTGGCTTTCGAGGTCGCCACAATCCTCCGCCAGAACGAATTGGTCGGTATTGCTATAGATGCTCCATTGCGACTCCCTGCAGACCGCGCGCGGGGGGTGACCGTGGATTTTCTGAAGGGGCAGGCTCTGCTGCTGCCCGGAGCTACTTCGATTGCCCAGCTTACGAAAGCGCCGCTGTTGATGATGTTCCTGCGCCGTTCGGCGGACTGGCGGCACCAGGTTCTGGAGATTTCGCCGCCCATCTCGATGGATGGTGATGCTCTAACCGCCTTCAAGCGCTGTTTAGCTGTGGTGGAAGCGGCTATTCTCCAAAATCCGGCTCATTGGACTTTTTGGAATTTCTCTGATCTGGTTGCTCTGGGATTGTTGCCGGAGGAAGCTTTGAACAGCAGCAAATAATGACCGCATAGCGGAGAGCACGCTGTTTTGCATCCGTTTGCAGCTAACGCTTGCTCTCCTGGCATAGTGGGTTATTGCATTGCATCGACCTGCTCAGCGATTGCCTGCTCATCGTATACAAAGCTCTCGCGTTGAAATGGTCGTGGCATTCTGACTGCTCCGAACACTGAGAGACCACTTATCCATTCTTTCATGATCACCCTCAGCACGCGCCAACCGTCTGGAAGAGCCCGCAAGTTGCTGCTGCCGTGGATGCGGGAACGCTCGAAGCTCGGCACTTCAACAATCTTGACATTGGCCTTGCAAAGACGCAAGTGAATCTGGGCTTCGACCTCAAAACCATCACAATCAACCTCGAAGTAATCGAGGCAGTCTCTCCAGAACGCATTGTAGCCATAGCACAGATCAGTGAAGTGAACCCGGAAGAGAAGGTTAACAAGTAAGCTCAGCGCGCGATTGCCGAGTTTGCGCAGGAGGGTGATATCGACGCTGCCACCATCGTCAAGGAATCGCGACCCCTTGGCAAAGTCCGCTCCTGCCAGCAGCGTTTCTATAAAGCGCGGCACTTCCTGTGGATCGGTTGAGCCGTCTGCATCCATCATCAGGATGATGTCACCGGTACTCGCCGCCAATCCGCATTGAAGCGCATTTCCCTTCCCCTTGCCAGTTTGCTGTACGATCTTGATTTTGGGCAGCAAATTCTGTGCCCCTTCAATCGTATCGTCGGTCGAATGTCCATCAACCAGGATCACCTCGTGAACCCACTTGGGGAGAAGTGGCAGAACATACGGCAGGTTCTTTGCCTCGTTACGGGCCGGGATTACGATGCTTACCCGTGCGCCTCGATACTCTACCATTTGTGATACTGGTCCCTCAGATACAGATGCCATGAACTTTCGTCCTCCGCTCTTAAACATTGCTTGCTGACTTAAGTCGTTAGGAATACGCTTCGTTTTTGGGCACAACCTGGAAACAAGAGAATGAAATGCGCGTTAACTACCTCCCCACACCTTAAATCGTTTCACCTATAGATTGCTTTCCGACATGGAGCTTAAGCATCAGATGAGAACAGATCAACAGGACTATAGCATAGGATTTGATAATGAACATGCGGAAAAGTGCGAAACTTTTACACGGGTACCCCTTTGGATGGACTTGAGGCAAAGATATGGATGCTCTCACCTAGAGGGTCGGGAAAAGACGTAGGGAAGTAGCCAGCGAAGCGCGCTGGGGGCTTATGCAGGCTTTTGCGGACTAAATACTAATCAATGGGAGTGAATTACTTACCTGTTTTTGTGGTTGTGGAGAAAGAGCTGGTGATGCTACACTCCTTTACGTGTCGACCATAGGTGAGGAGAAGCGATGATGGGTCCCAATTTAGCCCAACGACAGAGCAGATTTACGCTCGGGTGGATCACGTGCAGATGCGAAGAACTCCTCTACCGACTGGTTATCGTGCCTCTGGTGGCTTTCCTCCCAGCGCGGCTGGCTTATGGACTGGCTTGCCTGCGCGGCGATTGGCGTTATCGGCTGGATAAATCTACGCGCAAACAAATCATCTCCAACCTCGAGGGTGTCTTCGGCGATCAACTGAGCCAGGCAGAGCGGGTCAGGGTGGCTCGAGACTTCATCCGCCAGAAATCTTGTCAAGCTATCGATGGCATGCGCCTGGCCGGGAAGGGTGGAGCGCTGGCGCGGCTGGTAGAGATACGCGGCCTGGAATACATCAAGAGTGCGCTGGCCGCCGGCAAAGGGGCCGTCCTCTGTGACGCGCACTTCGGTTCCATTTATAGCTGTTCCTCCTTGCTTGGTGCCTATGGTTTCCCTATTACTGCTGTCGGTAACACGATATCCAATCCCATCATGGCGCTATTAGGACGACTAACATTCTGGAGATCAAGCATCGAGAAGCGTAAGCCACGCCACCTGCGACGCCCTAATATTGAACCGAGGAAGGGACAGGTTGAGGCAGCAATCAGTATGGCGGAAATCCTGCGCGCTAACGAACTAATCTCCATAGCGATCGACGTTCCGGTATCTCATGAGGATCGCCAACACGCGGTTCCGGTAAATTTTCTTGGGCGGCAGGTCCCGCTATTACCTGGGAGCGTTAGTATTGCTCAGCATACTGGCTCGCCGGTGTTGGTAGCGGTTGTGTACCGCTCGGCGGATTGGCGGCACCAGGTTCTAGAAATTTCGCCGGTGCCGCTGAATGGCGATGCCGAGTCAGATTTTAAGCGCTGCGTGGCTATGGTGGAAGCGCCCATTCGCCAAAATCTGGCCTTTTGGGACGGCTGCCTGAATACAAAAGCCCTGGTTGATCTTGGGTTATTGTCACCTGAAGGATAACATTGATTGGAGTGAATTACTTACCTGCTTTTGTGGTTGTGAAAAAACGGGTAGGGATGCTACACTTCTTTGGGAGTTGACGCCTTTCGCCAAAATCCCTCTTATTTTGGAACAGTTGAACAAATCCACAGAGTCTGTTTGAGCCACGGGCCAAACAGCATATTGAGAAGCTAGAGGACGATGTACATGCGGAATACAGGCTTTACCATCTGGTTGACAGGTCTTTCTGGTGCCGGGAAGAGTACACTTTCCGAGGTAATTGAGCTACGGCTCAGGGAACGCGGGCGCAATGTCGAGGTCCTGGACGGCGATATCGTGCGCACCCACCTCAGCAAAGGGCTGGGTTTCAGCAAGGAAGACCGCGATACCAACATCAAGCGCATCGCGTTTGTGTGCGGCCTGCTTTCTCGCAACGGCGTCGCGTGCATCTCCGCCGCGATCTCTCCCTATCGGGAGACCCGCGACTGGGCGCGCAGTCACATCGGCAACTTCGTTGAAGTCTATGTAAAGTGTCCCATCGAGGTCTGTCGCCAGCGCGATGTGAAGGGCCTCTATAAGCTGGCCGACGAGGGCAAGATCAAGGGCTTCACCGGCGTCGATGATCCCTACGAAGAGCCACTCCATCCTGAACTGATCGTCGAAACCGACAGGGAAACCGTCGAGGAGAGCGTCGCTCGCATCTTCGCCAGGCTCGAGGAACTTGGCTACCTCGCGCCAGAAGTAGTGTACGAAGATGTTAGAGTCATCGCTGATCAGCCAGCCGCCTGGAGGGATCACCTCTAGCTTGAGGCCTTGGATGGCGTTCTGTATTCGCCTGGCACAAATAGCGCACATATACCACTAGAAGAGAGCTTGGGTTACATGCTCATGAACAGACGGATTGATTGCTCCGCATGGAGGTGAGTTAGTCATAAACCTGGCAGGCGAGCAGGAACGGGCGGAACTGTACGAACGCGCGCAAAGCCTACCGCATCTTGAGGTCAGTCCGCGCCAGCTAGCCGACCTGGAGATGCTGGCAATTGGGGCTTATAGTCCGTTGAGCGGCTTTATGAACCGGGCCGACTACCTGGGTGTGGTCAATGATATGCATCTCACCAATGGCCTTCCCTGGTCGATACCGATTACCTTCTCGATAAGTGCAGAGCGAGCTACAACCCTGAGAGAAGGCGCGCAGGTGGCGCTCGTCAACGTCCAGGGATCGCTGCAGGCTATCATGACGGTCGATGAGAAATATGGCTACGACAAACAACTCGAGGCCACTAAGGTCTACCGTACGATCGAAGAGGCGCATCCGGGCGTCAAAGCGCTCTATCAACAGGCTGATGTACTCTTGGGGGGCTCTATTCGTGTGGTAGCCCTGCAAGAGCAAGTCTTTGCTCGCTACCGTTATACGCCCACCCAATCTCGCCAGATGTTTGGGGAGCATGGTTGGAAGCGCGTGGTTGGGTTCCAGACGCGCAATCCCGTGCATCGCGCGCACGAGTATATTCAGAAATGTGCGCTTGAGACCGTCGATGGCCTGTACCTGCACCCTCTGGTCGGCGCGACTAAGGATGATGATATCCCCGCCGCCGTACGCATGCGCTGTTATGAAGTGTTGTTGCAGAACTACTACCCAGCCGACCGGGTGATACTCGGCGTGCTGCCTGCTGCTATGCGCTACGCTGGCCCGCGTGAAGCGGTCTTCCATGCAATTATGCGCAAGAACTATGGCTGCTCGCATTTCATTGTGGGACGCGATCACGCCGGAGTAGGCAATTACTACGGCACGTACGACGCCCAGCATATCTTCGCGGAGTTCGATCCTGCCAGTTTAGGCATCACGCCGATGTTCTTTGAGCATACCTTCTTCTGCCGGGCTTGTGACTCAATGGCCTCTTCGAAGACTTGCCCACATGGAAATGAGCAACACGTGACACTGAGCGGAACGAAAGTGCGCCAGATGTTGCAAGCGGGCGAGATGCCGCCGCGCGAATTCTCGCGTCCCGAGGTAGCGGAAGTGCTAATTGAAGCTTTAGTGCTGTCGCATTCTAGTTGATGTAAATGTCGTGAGCTGCTGGTATTTCTCCCTACTGGCAGCTTTCTCATTGAGAGGAACAGGAGATCAACAAATGAACGAGGTATTAGACCAGGAACGGCAGAAGAAATCCGTAGAACAAGAAACAGGCACGACACCTAACGTAAGCGTTCTTCGACTTCAGATTACCTACTGGCTTGTACTCACGGGAGTCCTCGCTGTAGTAGGAATCATCGCCCTTATCTTTCTCTTGATGTGGCTCTTACCAAACGGCGTGCCGATCGTAGTGACGCTGGAGCTCGCAATTGTTGCAGTTGGCGTCATAGGCACTCTGGTTGGCACAGTGGTAGGATACTTATTAGGCTCTATGGGCAAGGACCAGGCAGAGAAACGGGCGGATAAGAATCTGGCTCTCATCCTGGAGAAATTGCAAAAAGGCCACGAGCTGAACGGTAAATTATAAGACAGAGAGGAGCCAGCGGTGCGGACGATCTTCCTGGATCGCGATGGAGTCATCAATCGGAATCGCGCGCGGGGAGACTACGTCAAGACCTGGGAAGAGTTTGAGTTCTTGCCAGGTGTGCTTGACGCCATCGCCCGGCTGACAAAGGCGGGGTATCGGTTGCTGGTCGTCACCAACCAGGCGTGTATCGGCAAGGGGATTGTGTCCTGGACGACGATTCATGAAATCCATGCGCGCATGATGCAGTTGATTGCCAAATCAGGCGGACATATCGAGGCTGTGCTCTGCTGCCCGCACCGGGAGGAAGTCGGTTGCGAATGCCGCAAGCCTGCCCCAGGACTGCTCCTACAGGCCCACAGAGAGTATCAGGTGGATCTGGAACAGGCCATTCTGGTAGGGGACAGTGTGAGGGATGTACAGACGGCTACCGCACTAGGGATACCGGCCATCATGGTACTTTCCGGAGTCGGTAGAGCCACAGATCTCGGATTCGCGCCCCTCCCATGCCGGATGGCCAACGATCTGGCCCATGCAGCGCAGCTCATCCTGGATGGTGCCGTTCTGCCACCCGAGCAGATGGCAGCGTTACCTCTGGCGGTTAAGAACGAAAGGTCTTACTGAGAAGGAATAGGCTATCCAACCATAAGCGGACTATCGATTTTAATGTCGCGTAAGCTTTTGATAAAGAGCCGATAAAAAGACGAAGATACGCGGCGCTCCTCGTTTCCTGGAACTGGATAGGTGTAGTTCTCCTTGCAGTGGCTGAGTTCTTGTATCTTCAACATTTTGCTCTGAGGGAAGAGGCCTAGGACGTATCGAGCGCAAGATCGTAGGATGGCTTCGAAGTGCTTTGAGGGAGTAAAGCTCGCCAGAATTGCTCGACTGTCTCAAATCGATCGGTAATTTTAATCGCCATAGCGCGCTGAAGTGCCTCGGCCACGGCTGGCGGCACATCTGGCTTGAGTGCGTTGGCGGGTTTGAGCGGATCGACCCCCTCGCTCCAGCTTCTCGCGATGCGTGAAGGGGCGTCGGCCGGAGCCGAACCTGTTAGCAGGGCGTAGAGTGTTGCCCCGAGACCATAGATATCGGTTGTGGGATTCGTACCCGTCCGGTATTGCTCAGGTGCGGCATAACCAGGCGAGCGGTGACTGACGAAGGTGGTGGCTGTACCGGGTACGTATTCTTTCGCTGAGCCGAAATCGACCAGCATCGCTTCACCTCCTCCGGCGGGTATAACAATATTGGAGGGTTTGACGTCCCGGTGTATGATAGGTGGGTTTTGCGTGTGCAGATACACGAGCGCGTTCGCAATTGGCGCAATCAAGACCAGGGCGAGGGACAAAGGGAAGCGCTTTTCCGGTTGCTCTTCTCGCAACTCCTCGAGGTTCTGTCCCCTGACGTAGTCCATGAGCAGGTATACTCGCTTGAGCCTGTCATTCTCGAACACGCGATGCACGCGAGGCAATGCTTTATGACGGAGCCGTTTGAGCACTTCGCCCTCAAAGGCAAAGCGCTCGCGATCTCCTTGATTCGGGTTGATCACTTCCTTGAGGGCAAAACGGTTATGCATTCTGCCCCGTTCTCCCACCAGGTAGACAGCGCCAAACGCTCCTCTCCCAAGCACCGCTTCTATCACATACTGGCTTCCCTGTGGGTCCCGCACCGTTACTCCCTCGGGTAAAATGAGTTGTTCTTGCTGCAAATTGAAACTGGGAACCTGGCCGGGATCCATCACGGCTGAAAACTCCTGGATTTCACCTACTACGCATCTCGATGAAGGCTACTCTATAGTCACGGGCTACACCGCTCATAGAGATGCACAGCAATAAGCAAAATCATGAAGGAGCATGCGTGTGAGCCTATTCGCCTTTGCCAGCCTGCTCTGGGCATTCACAACACCATGTGCTCCTTGCCGGACTCGCTAAAAGCGCGGCCTGGATCGAATGTGCTGAGATTCAGCGTATGTGCAGCGAACGGCTCGGGTAAGCGAACTTTCCCGCCCTCCGCATCGCCGGTCAGAAGCGCTTCCACTAAAAGCGCGGTAATGGGCGCGTGCATCAGGCCATGTCCAGAGAAGCCTACAGCGTGGATAAGGTTGTCCAGGTTGCTATCGAAGCCGATGATGGGGTTGGCGTCGGGAGTCGTGCCGTAGAACCCGCTCGTCGTGGCCACCAGTCCACCCGATTCGGCCAGCAGCGGCGTGAAGTCCATCATTTGTTCGAGAAGCGCGTATCCATAATTATCTACGCCGTGAGCATGATGGAAAGGAGGGTCGATGCGGTCTTGATCTTCGTCGCTAAAGTCGTACTCGGGCTCGGTCTCGTGCGCCCACGCGCATAAGAGCAGCTCGCCCTCGGGACGGGAATGCGCGCCCCGGCCGGTACCGACGCCATAAATGGTCATGGGGAGGTGATGCCACTGCTCGCTGCTCATCACCGGCAGGCTCGGCTTCAGGAAATAGAGATAGCGCTTGAGCGGCGCGACGGGAAGGGTCATGCCGCCGAGGCGTCGGCTGACTCGCGCTGCCCAGGCGTTGGTCTGGTTGACGAACCAGTCGGCCTCGATGGGGCCATTCGTCGTCTCGAGGGCGACGATCCCTCCGTGACGGAGGACCGCGCCGATGACCTCCGTCTCGTGCATCAGCGTGACGCCCAGTTCCTGGGCGCGGCGGAAGCCCTCGGTGTAGATCAACTGGGGATAGAGAAATCCATCGGTTGGATTCCATGTCGCACCGGTGAGGCGAGCGGCCTCCAGGTGCGACCAGCGTTCATGCACCTGCTGTGGTGTCAAGAGTTCGACGGGTTCGCCCAGCCGCTGTTGCAGCGTCACCTGCGCCTGGGCCATCGTCCAGAGGTGCGCGGCCTCTTTGCGGCGTGCAGGCCTCCAGGGGGGCGCGACCTGCTCGGGGTCTTCATAGAGAAAGAGGTAGCCATTCTGCCTGATGACGGGCTGTCTTGCTTGCGAGGGGGTTTCGAGGATCTCGTGGAAGTGTAGATACCACCACTTTGAATACTGCATTCCAACCACGGTTTCTTCAACACTGAACTGGGCGCGAATGCCGGCTGCTGAGCGACTTGACGAGCCATTGCCGATGCTTGCTTTCTCAAGCACCGTGACACGAAAACCACGCTCCGCCAGGCGAACCGCGGTCAGAGCGGCCGACGAACCCCCACCGATCAGGACGACGTGGCCTGAAGACCCACGCTCCGAAGAAAAAGTGGTATTCACGAGGCGCTCCTTCTGATCTCTTCCCCCCGAACGCTGGAAACATTTCTTCTATTAGTAGATGATGATGTGGGTGTACACCTGCACGAAATTGTACAGCCACGCGGCATCGTTCTCCGACAAGTTCACGCAGCCGTGGGAGCCGTGGATGGAGTATTGCGTCCCGCCCGGATCGAGATGGGGAAAGTTCATTCCAGGACCATACTCGGTGCGCCACCAGCTATCATGCATAAAGTAGCCATTGCTATGGTATTGCATCGCGTAGTGAATCGGCGTCGGCGGATACCAATCCGGGGAATTCTGCGGCGCGGTCGATTTAAACTCGTCGGGCGATTTTTTCCCTTCGACCCACCATGTTCCGGGCGGAGTCGGCAGGTCCGGCTGACCGGTTACTACCAGGAAAGCCTTAACCAGCTTCCCATGGTCATAGACGCGCATCGCCTGCTCAGACAGTGAGATCACGACGACCTTCGAGTTCATATAGTTGTAGTGCTGCATGAGCTGGATATCGGTTTGATGCACCTGGTCGTAGGGAGTTTTATCTCCAAAGTTCGCCGCCATTGCCTGGAAATTGGTGAGGTCCATGTTCAGATCCTCGACAGCCTGCTGGTAGTCCGACAAGCTTTGCGCAGCCGCGAGCTCTCCCTTCAGCCACAAGGGGCCGGTCGCCCCGCTTGGTCCATACTCATAGCCGAGGGGGTACGTGTTATTGTCGTACGAGTCGTGATAGGTATGCTGTTTCCCAAAATTGGCGGCATCCTGCTGCAACTCCTGAAACAGGTACTGGCTCTCAGTCTTCATAGCCGGAATCTTGATAGCCGAGACATGCGCGTCCAACGTGTGTAGCGCTTGCTGGTAGGCCGAGTCGCTATGCGCTGACTGGAGCGCTTGCTGGTCATTCTGGTACTGCTGCTGATAGGTGGTCACGTCGCCTTGATACTGCTGCATCAAGGCGATCCACTGTTGGAACGTTTGCAGTTGTGCATTTCCCATGCTTTGCAGTGTAGAGTTAATGGTCGGGGTCGGGACAACATTGGTGCCTTTGGCCTTCTGGCTCTGGGTTAGTGATGCCCCGCACGCGCTGAGTAAAACGAGACAGGGCAACAGCCCGCACAGCACTAATTTGGACAGGCGAAACCGCCATGAGTTTGATGTAAGTTTATGCATGTTATCTATCATATTGTGTCGCTTCTAATATCGTTATGGCATAAGCGTCGTACATTAGCAAAACGAAAAAGTGCGTCTCCTGGTGACACCACGCCTTATGTAAAGCCCCGTTATTATTGTACACTACCCTCGCCGGGTACAATATGATTTGCTTCACAATACCTACTGTCTAGCTAGCCATTCATCAATCGCCTCATTGACTTGTTCCGGCTGCTCCATTTGGACATCATGTCCCGCTCCGGGGATGATGCTGAGCGTTGAACCCTCAATGCGGTCGTGCATATACTGACTGTACTTCACCGGCGTATAGCGATCATCCGCTCCGCAAATAATCAATGCTGGCAGGCGAATTTCATTGAGCCTGTTCATAATGTCAAAGTCATTGCAGGCTGCCCAATCACGGTAGGTAACGACTGAGGCTCGCCGCGCTTCCTCGAGGATAGCTGGCAGAACGCGCAAGCGCGCTCCTGTCCCGATCAGGAGCAATCCACTCAGTTCTGAAGCATATTCCAGGGCCATCGTCAATGCGATAGCGCCACCGAGCGAGTGCCCGGCGATGATCGGTGTGTTGAGGTGAAGTTCCTGGAAGACGATCTCGTGGGCAACTCTCGCATAATCCAGCACACTGACTTGCGGGGGAAGCGTGTCCGCTCTTTCACCGTGCCCTGGTAAATCTATCGGGAACGCGCGGGATGCACCAAAATGCGCAACCTGCGATTGCCAAACCTGGCTACTTTCACCTGCACCGTGAATAAATACGAGAGGGCTCTGAAGGGAAGTGTGTACCTCGTTGACCATGTGTTGCTCTGCCGCCTTTCGCCTGAGGGCAATGTGTACCTGGGCTTAGTATATCACGTTGTGAAACGCTAAAAAACGGCCCTCGTGTCTATGGCAGATGGTATGCTATCAAATGAAAGGAGTTTTGCATCATGGATTTTGGCGTACTCGTTCCGCAGGGATGGCGCATGGACCTGGTGGGTATTGCCGACCCGGCCGAGGCGTATGAGACCATGGCGCGCGTGGCGCAGGAGGCCGATACCCTGGGCTATCGCTCTATCTGGCTCTACGACCACTTTCACACCGTTCCGACTCCGACGCAGGAAGTCACCTTCGAATGCTGGACCAGCACCGCTGCGCTGGCACGCGATACCAGACGCGTGCGCATCGGCCAGATGGTCACGTGCAACAGTTATCGCAATCCGGCGCTCCTGGCAAAGATGGCCAGCACCGTCGATGCGCTCAGCCACGGACGGCTCGATTTTGGTATCGGCGCCGGCTGGTATGAAGAGGAATATGTGGCATATGGCTACCGGTATCCCGGCACTCGCGAGCGATTGGAGCGTTTACGCGAGGCCGTACAGGTTATCCTGGCGATGTGGACTCAGGAGGAAGCGACCTTCGAGGGAACATATTACCAGGTCAGGGGAGCGATCAACCAGCCCAGGGGCGTACAGAAGCCGCATATCCCACTGCTGATTGGCGGGGAGGGCGAAAAAGTGACGCTGCGCATAGTCGCGCAGTACGCTGACGCATGCAATATCGGCGGCGATATCCCAACGATCAGGCACAAATTAGCCGTACTCAAGCAGCACTGCGCGGAAATCGGGCGCGATTACGAGAGTATCAGGCGCACCACGCTCATCGATGACTGCGTTATCGCGGAGACGGAGGCAGGCGTGTTCGCCAGGCTGACGCCCCAGCAGCGTGACAACCTGGCTGAATTGCGCAAGAGTTGGTTGATCGGTACGCCCGAGCAGATTCGCGAGCGCCTGGCGGAATATGAAGAGGCCGGCATTCAGGAGTTGATTGTGCGCTTCGTCGATGGCGCACAGTTAGACCCGCTTCGCCTCTTTGCGCGCGAATGCATTAGGGCTTGTAACCATGCTCTCACCTCCTGGGCGAGGCGATTACCGATCTGCTCCAGGATATGCAGACCCTCTTGTCCAAGCGCTCGCGCCTCGCGGATATCGCCCTGGCCCAGCATTGCCCGCGCAAGCCCGTAATTCGCGACGGCCAGGTATTCTTGATTTCCATCTGAGGCGATGTCTTTTAACTCTTGAAAGGCAGCGGCCGCCATCTCAAAGCGCTTCAGCTTGAGATCGAGGTCGCCTTTTCCATGAAGCGCTCCGCAGAGCAGCCAGTGCCGCCCGATCTGGCGTGCGATTTCCAGAGCCTCTTGCAAACAGGCTTCCGCCTGCGCATCGTTTCCCTGTTCCATAGCAGCCGCACCTAAATTCACCAGCGTCACGCCGATACGATTACGGTGTCCCATCTGACGCGCTATTTCCAGTGCCTCCTGCAGATATGTCTCTGCCTGTACGTAATTCTTTTGCTCAGTAGCCATGCCTCCCAGGTTTATCAACAGCGTTGTCAGAGCATAGCGATACCCAAGCGGCTGCGCCATCCAGGGCAGATGCTCTACGGAGGATTCAGCCAGGTCTTCGCCACACTGCTGCTAGGCGGCTTTGGCCTGCTCTTCCTGGCGGGGATGGGTCTCTGGCTGCTCGTTTTACCGCATGTACGCCGTACAACAGTGATGCTGATCGCCCTGGGAGGTCTCAGTGCCAGCATTGTTGGTCTGACCACGATCAACGGACTCGGGTGCTCGCTTTCCGGCTCGCATGCCCTGCTCGCGCTGCTCCTGCTTGTAGTTCTCGGGGTACTGCTGTTGAGCGGCTTTACCCCGGCTATCACTGAATCACCTGGCAGTCATAGCCGAACTGCTGCCGGGCAAACGAGGGAGCCGTGATGGGCCTGTACTCGGTCGTCATGGGGGCGGGGCAACTGGTTGGCGCTACCCTTGGCGGCCTCTGTCGTAGACCTCTGGGGGTTCTATGGATTGATGATCTTCTCGGTCGCGATGGGTCTTATCTCGCTGGGAAGCGTCCTCTACATGCGGGCGGATACATGGCCAGGACCTTCCCTGCTCTAGTGGCAGGTAAATCGATATTCGCGCTTCACCTGGTTGAGTTTTTCCGCCAGGTCATTTCACGATCCGGCCAGGCGTCGCGCCGGTGTGCTGCGCATCTCTGATGACGCGCGTTCCGTTCACCCACACGTCGCGTATGCCCCTCGAGAGCCGGTGTGCATCCTTGAAGGTGGCTTCGTCGCTAATGGTCTCAGCGTTGAAAAGCACGACATCGGCGTAGCAGCCGGGACGAAGCAGGCCGCGATCGCGCAGGCCGAGGCGCGCGGCAACAGATCCGCTCATCTTGCGGATGGCGTCCTCGAGCGTCAGCAGCCTGTTCTCGCGCACGTATTTAGCCAGCACACGCGGGTAGGTGCCGTACTCGCGTGGGTGCGTCGGGCCGAGTTCTCTGGCCCAGGCCGGGTCCACGCCGCCCGCGTCCGTCGAGATTTTCACCCAGGGCTGGCGCAGCCCCAGCGCGACGTTGGCCTCGTCCATGCCGAAATAGATGGTGAAAATGCGGTGTCGCTCAGAGAGGAGCAGGCCGACCACGGCATCGAGCCAGTGCTGGCCGCGCATGTCCGCGATCTCCGAGAGCCGCTTCCCCGCGTACTGCAGGTTCTCGGGCCGCTCGAACCCGACAGGCATGACACCCTCTGGCCCGATACCGTGCGCGAGCGCCTCCCACTCGCCCGTCGGGGCCAGCACCTCGGCGCGGATGCGTTCTTGCACGGATGGATCGGCCAGCGTCTCGAAAAAGGTCCCTCCCTCGGCGACCCAGGGCGGCAACACTGAGTCCAGCCCGGTGCCGGAAGCCGCGTAGGGGTACATATCGGCGGTCACATCCACACCGGCGTCACGGGCCGCCTGGATGCGCTCGACAGCCTCGGCCATCTTGTGCCAGTTCTGCTTGCCCGTGGCTTTGAGGTGATAGATCTCGACGGGGATGCTGGCCTGCCGGCCGATCTCAACTGCTTCGTCGATGGCTTCCAGCAGTCGATCCCCCTCCGAGCGCAGGTGCGTGACGTAGATGCCTCCGTAGTGGACCGCCACTCTGGCAACCTCGACCAGCTCCTGGGTGGAGGTGTAGGTGTCGGGCGGATAGATGAGCGCGTAGGAGACGCCGAGCGCCCCGTCCTGCATGGCCTCGGCCATCACGCGGCGCATTGTTTCGAGTTCGCCAGGCGTTGGCGCGCCCATCTCCAGTCCCTTCGCGTACTCTCGCAGCGTCCCTCCACCCAAAAACGAGCCGATATTGCACGAGACGCCGCGCTCGGCAAGGGCCTCCAGCCAGTCGCCAAAGCGCGACCAACCCTTCGCGCGTTCGGTCCACTCGCTGATGAGCGCTTGCAGCTTCTGCGGCAGGTTCAAGAAGGCGTCCACGATACGACCGCCCGCCGGGGCCGGAGTCCAGCCTTCGCCCATGATTTCGGTGGTGACCCCCTGCGTGATCTTCGAGAGGTCGCGCGGGTCGTACATCAACGGGATGTGCGAGTGACTCAGAATGTCGATAAAGCCGGGACAGACCACCATCCCGGTCGCGTCTACTACCTCGCGCGCCTCCTCCTGCGGGATGCGGCCCGGTGGCGCAATCTCCAGCACCCGCTCGTCACGTATGGCGATATCCCCGTAGAACCAGGGATTGCCGGTGCCGTCAACGACCTTCGCGCCGCGGATCAATACGTCAATTCTGCCTGTAGTCATTTTGTGGCCCTCGCTTTCGTGGCTGGCAGTTTTTCGCTTGAAGTGTACGTACTACCTGGTCTGATTAGCAGGTGACATGAAATAGACCTACTACTGCACCCCTGGCCTCATTCCAGGTCTGGATCGCTGTGGGTGTCGGCTGAATCACCCGGCAACGTTTGTGCTTGAAGTAGTCGGCAGCTTCATCCGATAGCCTGACATTATCGTACTGCCCGGTACCGATTATAAGCCGTTCTGCACCTGGTTCGTAGACATATTTTGCCTCGTCTAGAGACAAGATGTGAGAAGTCCCGTAGATAGCCTTTGATAACTTTTTCTTGCGCTTTTTCACCTCACCATTCTGCCGAATGATGACATCGCGGCCGAAGACGGCCCCCTCGATGGTAATCGAGCCGAAGTCAGTTTGATCAATTGCCGGTTTCATATCTTCCTCATTATCTTCAAAGCAGCCCTTTTCCAATGGAGGTGTAGTAGGCGGCACGGATCCTATCATCCTATGCGTGCATGGTTTACATTGTATTTCTCTCCTTCATCGTTCGCAAACTGAGCATTTCAGCCTGCATTTGCGCTAAGCGTGGACCGGGTGATATGCTTCCTCTACGAGAGATGTAAGATGACAATAGTTCGCCCTGATTTTAGGATCACGATGAAAGGTTGAAACCGTGTCCAACATTTTCCGTTTGCTTGCCGATGAAGAAAAACTGACCGATGAACTTTTCGCGTTTATCACCGATCCGAGCGCGGACGATCGTAACGAACGAGCAATTATCAGCGTGCTGCACGAGATGATGCCCCAGATGGTCTCGGTCGCCGAATGTATGATCTTAGATGGCGTCGACGAGCGACACTATGTTGCCGATTACGTGCAGGCTGTCCTCGCCGGAGGAGCATCCGAGTGAGGTAAGCGCGCTAGTCTAGCCTACCCGGAGAGATAAGCTGCTTTCATCAGGAGAAAATGATGCCACAGATTGCTATCGTCGGAGCGGGCATTGCAGGGCTTAACGCGGCTCTTACTTTGCAGGACGCCGGTCTCCCGTGCAGCCTCTACGAGGCGTCCGACCGCGTCGGGGGACGCATGCACTCCGATACGGCCACGTGGGGCGACGGCATGGTCAGCGAGTGGTGCGGCGAATTCATCGACGGCGACCACGATACGCTCTGGCAGCTTATCAAGCGCTTCGACCTCCAGGCCATCGACCTTGGCTGGGGAAGTTTTAATCGGATGCACAGCGTGATGTTTTTCTTCAACCGCTACTATAAAGCGGTAGAGCTGGCCAGAGGTTTTCAGAAGCTTGCCGGCATCTTGCAGCCGCAGTCGCGGGAGGCCGGATTCCCCACGACGCATACGCACTATACTGAAACCGGCTACCGGCTCGACCACCTGAGTGTGTACGATTGGATCGAGCAGTACGTGGAGGGCGGGCACAACGTTCCATTGGGCCATATGCTGGATAATGCCTGCACGGGCTTCTTCGGGCTGGATTCGAATATGCAGAGCTCGCTTAACCTGGTCTATATGTTTAGCACATGGGACTCAGAGGGAGATTCGAGCAGCCCCGGGCCGTTGCGGGGCAACGGCAAGATCGCGGGAGGTAATGAGCGACTGCCGCAGGCGATTGCGCGCAGCCTGCCTGAGGGGTCGATCCATTTGAACCATCAACTTGTAGCGCTCAAACGCAATGCTGATGATTCACTCACGTTGTCCTTCACGACTTCCAACGGCCCTTTAGAGATATCCTGCGAGCATGTGATCCTTGCCCTGCCTTTCAGTACCTTACGGCACGTCGATTATAGCCAGGCCGGGTTCGACGCCTTAAAGCAAACAACCATTACACAGCTTGGGTACGGCACCATCTCCAAGCTCTTCTTGCAGTTCGATACACGCTACTGGTATGGGAATGGACCCTGGCCCAGTAAAAATAACGGGTTTATCATTACGGACCTTGATATACAGACGCTCTGGGATACCTCCATCGGTCAAAAAGGCAAAAACGGCCTGCTCGTCGATTATACAAGCGGACCCAAGGGCGCGGCCTACCGGCCGCCGGCGCCTTATTCTACTGCCGCCGATTCCACCGAGGTGCAGCAGTACGCACAGCGCTGCCTGGAGCAATTGGAGCGCGTCTTCCCCGGCATCAGCGCGCACTACACCGGCAGAGCGGCTTTGAGCTACCCGACGGGCGATCCTCATCTGCTTGGCAGCTACGCATGCTGGCGCACCGGGCAGTACACCCTCTTTGCTGGCTACGAGGGCGTACGCCAGGGGCCGGTACACTTCGCGGGCGAGCATTGCTCCGTCGAGTTCCAGGGCTATATGGAAGGGGCGGCGCGGGAAGGCGAGCGGGCCGCGAGGGAGATTCTACAGGACTATGCTCGCTCTTCGCCACCCGCGAAGCGCTCGACTACCTCGTAGAGCACCCGCACGCCCCATTGCAGCGAACGCACGCTGACCCGCTCGTCGTGGCTATGCACGCGCCTGCCCTCGGCAGCCCCGGCATACAGACCGGGTGCGAAGCCGTAGACCCGCGTGCCCAGTCTCGTGACGTGCTTCGCGTCGGTCCCACCTGTCAGCAAGAACGGGATGGCGGTCGCCTCCGCGTCGTGCTCTTTCAATACCTCCTTGATCGTGCTGAACAGTGGCGATTGCAGATCGGCCTCCAGCGGCTCCGAAGGCTCGAGGAACTCGATCTCTGCTTCGCCCCCGATCGCAGCGTGCAATTCCTCTAAAACCATTTCGGGCGTCCACCCGGGGAGATTGCGCCCATCGACTGAGGCCTCGGCCTCCGACGGGATCACGTTGATCTGCGAACCTGCCTTGAGGATCGTCGGGGTCAGACTGTTACGTATCATGGCGTGCATACGCATCTTGAGCGATTCTTCGATAGGCAGGCGATCGATGGCTGCGTCGGCGCTTGCCTCGTCCGGCAAGCACAGCATCCAGCGCCTGGGCAACCTCGGGTGGTTGGGCCGCGGCGATACCGGCGATATATTCGCGGAAGGTCGGCGTAAAATGGGCCGGCAGGAGGGTAGGAGTGAACTTTGCCAGGATTGCGGCAAGTTTGAGGATCGCGTTGTCGGGATGAGGCACCGAGCCGTGTCCGGGCTTGCCCTGCGTGCGAATGCGGAAACGCACCGTGCCTTTCTCCGCCGTCTGCACGGGATAGTACCGCCTATCGTTGATCTCGAGTCCACTCCCCCCGCCTTCATTGAGCGCGTACTCGGCCTGGATCAACTCGGGGCGATGCTTCACGACCCAGCCCGCGCCCGCGTATCCACCGCATTCCTCGTCGGCGGCGGCCATATAGATGACATCGCGCTTGAGCCCCACGCCGGCTCGCTTGAGCAGCAGCATCGTCATGGCTTCCATCGTGACCATCTGCTTCATGTCCAACGCGCCGCGCCCGTAAATAAAGCCGTCCGCGATATCACCGGAGAACGGATCATGCGTCCACTTCTCCGGCTCGACCGCGACGACATCGGTATGACCCATCAACAGGAGCGGAGGCGCCGATCCATCGCCCTTGAGCCTGGCTATGAAGGTGCCCCGGTCGCCGCTCGGCCCGACTATTTCACCGGGAATGCCCTCGGCTTCGAAGACGGCGCGCAGGTACTCCGCCGCGCGTATCTCGTTGCCGGGAGGGTTGCGCGTATCCAGGCGGAGCAAGTCCTGTAGACGCCTGATCGTCTCTTCTCCCAACCTCTTGCCAGTCAATACTTTGCCGGTTTACTGTTTGCGCCATGCTATGCTTCCTCTTTCTAGCTAACTGGGTGTCCTACGGTAGTAAGCATAGCCCCTCAAGCAGGGGGAAATCAAGTCAACATGGAATTTTGGTGGCTTTATATTTCCCCAGCAGCTTTCTTGAACTAACCCTATTGCTTCACACTAGTACACATGCGCTCAAATCCCTCTGTGGTATGATAGGAGGAAAAAGCCAGGGAAAAGAGGGTAGGATCAATGCGAGGACCACAAGCAGCCGAACTGAGATTGAGCGAAGCAGAGCAAAAAGAGTTGGAAGCGCTGGTGCGGCGGCAGAGCACCCCCCAACAACTGGCTCGACGAGCACAGATGATTTTGGCCGCCAATGAAGGAAAAAGGAACGGGCAAATCGCCAGAGAACAGGATGCCAGCGTAGACACGGTGCGCAAGTGGCGCATGCACTGGATTGGTTTACAAGCGATCTCCCTCGAAGACCTCTGCGTGAGCGAACGGTTGGCCGATCTCCCACGTCCAGGACGGCCCTCTCAGATCAGCGCCGAGCAAATCTGTCAGCTGATGCGCTGGCCTGTGAGCAACCCAAAGAGCGTCCCATTAGCCACTGGACTGGGCGCGAGATTGCTGAGGAAGTGATGGCACGAGGAATTATCGAGCACATTTCCCCTCGCCATGCCGCTCGTCTCTTAAAAAAAGGGATCTCCAACCGCATTTGATCCGCTACTGGTTGACTCCGCCAGTTGATCCGCAACGAGAAGAAACCATAGGAGCGATCTGTCAGGTCTATCGGCAGGCTCCCGAACTCGTCACAGAAGGCGAACGGACGATCAGCACCGATGAGTTGACCGGGGTGCAGGCTCTGGAGCGCAAACACCCAGGATTGCCGCTGGCTCCTGGAAAAGTGGAGCGGCGCGAGTTTGAGTACACCCGCCACGGCACCCGTGCTTTCATTCTCAGCCGTGATGTGGTGACGGGAAAGCTGGTGGCTCCCCACGCTGGACCCACGCGCACGGAGGAAGATTTTCTGGCCCACGTGCAAGCGGTCGTGGCTACTGATCCCAAGGTCATCCGCTGGCATTTCGTCTGTGACAACCTCAATATTCATCAATCCGAGTCCCTGGTCCGTTTCGTGGCCCAGATCTCAGGCATCGAACTGGATTTGGGCAAGAAGGGCGAATATGGCATCCTGGCTTTGATGTCGCGGCGGGCGGCGTTCTTAAGTGATCCCACTCACAAGATCGTCTTTCATTACACCCCCAATCATAGTTCCTGGATGAACCAAATTGAGATCTGGCTCTCCATTCTGGTGCGCAAGCTGCTCAGACGCGGTTCTTTCACTTCAGTCCAGGATCTGGAGACCAAAGTGCTGGCTTTCATTGACTATTACAACCGCACCATGGCCAAGCCTTTCAAATGGACCTATCAAGGAAAGGCTTTGACCATCTAAACCACAGAGGGATTTGAGCGCATGTGTACTAGCTAAAGCAACGATTGTCCCGTGACTCCCATCCTTTTCAGGTAGAGCTTCCGGGCTGCGCAGCTCTCCGAGAAAAAGGAAACGAGCTGCGGGAAGAGGTCATGGAGCTCTGTTAACAGTTGTGTGCCATCCTCATCTGTAAAGGGAAGGGCATGCAGCGTCCGTACCAGGAATGTGCGCGAGTCCCACTGTTCTTGTTGCACCCGATCCAGCAGACTGGCGCATGCATAGTGCAGCAGGTAGAGACCGAACGCCCCGGGGATGATGGCGATCACCATACTGCATATTGGCATCAAGGGGCTCTTACTGGCCAGTCTCAGCCTCGACTGCCGACTTGTAATATCCTTGCCGCTCGCTGATCCCCTCCAATGTCTGCCGCGTCTCATAGGTTTTGTAGAGGCCCAAAGCTACTGTTGGCTGAGAAGCTGTCTCCACCTTTTCAGTTTTGTATATAAACTGTAGGGCTACTGCTGGATCGATCTTTGATTTGTGGATATATTCAGCCAGTTGGCGGTTGAGCGGGCAGCCCTGGAGCGGCTGATGCTTGACCGTGATGGTCGCAAGCCCTGCCAATTGGTCGTGGTATTGACGTTCTTGCTCCTCACACCAATTATACACTTGGGCGACCAACTGCTCGCCGCGGACTAGTTTCTCTGCCTGGTTGGGCGCCACAAACTCTAGTGGCAACGGCTCATCTTGCAGAATAGAGCGGATGTCAGCTACCAACTGCGGTACTTTTTCCTGAGTGGGCCTCAATTGCTCCAGAGCCGTATCCTCAACTTTGACCAGTGCCGCCGGGATCACGTCTGGGCGTGGACCACCGACCGTCGCGAGCACCAAAGTACCGGCAAAGCCACTTTCAAAGACCGGCGTCTGGGGCAATCCCAACTCCTTGGTGATGTTTTCCGTTTCGGCAATGGTGTAGGTGCTGAGCGATTGCAGCGTCACTTCCTGGTCCTGCGTCGCAGCGGCCCCGCTCAGGCCCTTGACGAGGCAGTAGGAGAAGATACCGTGCCCGAGATCGGGATCTTCATGGGCGAACTGGTCTTGTTTACAAGCTGCCAGGGTAGCCCAGCCTTCCCCTTCGACCAGAAAATGCTTTTTAATATCCGGCCCCACCGGGGCGGCCCGCGTGCCGATACGTCCCGAATGGCAGGCATCGAAGAAGCGCATGACAAAGCGCGCCTGCGATTGGTGCATGTGGTCGTTTATAAGCTGCATCGGGAGACTGGTTTCAGCTACCACTGACGCTCGGTATTCCCGTGTCAGCAAATAGCTATCCTGGCCCTCGCGCGTGCCATGACCTGCAAAATAGAAGAGGATTGAGTCATCCCTCGTCGCACGGCTGACCATATGTGCAATGGCTTCGAGGATATCTGAACGCAGCGGACGCAGCTCGGATCATACTCCGCGTAGGTCAGCAGGGCGTCGTAAAATGCCTCAGCGTCCGCCGTGCAGAATGCCAGATCCCCAATACTTGCTTCCGCATAGTCATTGACACCGACGATCACCGCATATCGTTTCGACTTGACTATCGGCGTACTGCCATTTGTATGTGATGAATCTGCCTCGTCTGCCATAATGCCTCTCCTTCAATTGCTATAAAAAATGGGTACAGTTGTACCCATTTGCCAAACGATGATACGCCATTATACACATCTTCAGGCCCTTGAGACTACCATCCGGCTAAAAGTACTATCCGCTATCGAGGAGACTCTCAAACGTGGTTCCAACTTCGATTATTTTGTATGTTACTTCTCAGTTAAAGATGGGTTTTTAGTAAAGAGATCATCTTTTAAGCTCTCACTATCACAAAAAAGAGGTTTGCTCGTGGTCGAAATCATTGTCGCTCTCATTGCCGTTTTCGGCGGCGTATTACCATATTTGCTCCAGAGGAACAAGGAGTTGAACCTCAAGATTGCCGACCAGAAACGCGAGACTTACGCCAGCTTTCTCAGTAACTTCACCAAAACAGCGATCGCGGCCGTGTACGACGAGGATGAAAACTTATCAGGGAGAGATGCAGACTTGGAAAGGATGTCAGCCAGGGATCAACTACTCCTTTATGGCAGCGACGATGTTATCAAAGCCTATGACGCTTGGATCAGGTTTTCGGATGATAGCGAAAAACCTGATTATGACAAAGAAGGTGAATTGCTGAGTCTTGTTTTCCTTGCCATCCGTAAAGACTTACTGGGCAAAACCAGAGTCACGAAGGGGAATCTGGAAAATCTCAACCCATTTAATCGTGGGTGATTATTCTGAAAATAGCCACGATAGACAAGAACATGTGTACACGCTATACTCCAAAGTAATTGATAAAAGGTGATAGCGAATGAAGGATCGCAGCAATGCCGAAGCGTATGCTCCTGGACGATTTTCGTGCCGTCCGTACTGTGTTGGAGATAGATGATTATGCCTTATCTTTGGGTAAACCAGAACCACCGCCATCAGACTTGATCCCGGAGGAAACTTGGCGTCATCTCATGATTTTGCCCGATGAAGCGGCTGTGCGAACCTCGAACCGGCACGGAACATTGATCGATATTCTGAATGAACTTGGCAATACGTGGTCGGATTGCATAGGAGATAGTGAGCACCCTGATTTCTATTGGCCTCGCAATGATTGAGATGATCAATGAACCGGATGCATCGCTCTACAATATGCTCGTGGGATATTATCGACAGGCAATCGACTCCCTACGGATCATTCTTGATTCGGTGTGTGCGGGTGCCTACTGTCAACTCACGCAACAAGGGAACTTTTTACAAAGTTGGTTAGACGGAAACGATGAGGTGAAGTTCAATTCGGCTGCCGCCGGTTTGGATAACGTCCAGGAGACGAGGCAACTGCATGAGCATCTCATGCGTTCGGTACGATTTGGATTCATAGAGCAAGCCAATCGAGGTCGGAAGTATCCAGGAGGGTGGATACGTCAGTTATATCAAAATCTCAGTAAATACTCACACGGGCGGCCATTGTTTAATAATGTTGGCCTCTGGCAGAGTAACGGACCCATCTACGTAGGTCGTGCGGTGGCAATAGTGACGGGCTTATTCATTGAGACTTTCGTCGCGAGTTACGTCGTCGTCAAACTCTGTCGATCAGATTTCGATCTGCCCACTGAAGCGCGTGAGCTGTTTGAAGCAGATATCCTCTCTCTTCCTGACTTCGTACAGGTTTCCTGAGGCGGCGAGACAGGCGTACCAGTTTGTTTTCGGCAACCCCCTGCGAATCGGTATGAGCTGAGTGGGTCTTGCTCCTCATCTTTAGCTAGAGTTATTCCTGTAGAATAAGCTCAAATTTTAGTCTGAACTCGAACATGAGAAAGAGAGGGGAGATAGATGGCCAACCAGGAACATCTCGATATTCTCAAACAAGGCGTGGCAGTATGGAACGAGTGGAATAACAAGCATTATGAGATAAAGCCTGACCTCGGTGGCGCTCAGCTGGCTGGTGCCGATCTGACCAATATTATACTGAGCGACACCAATCTCTCTTACGCCGACCTCACTGAAGCAAGGTTAGTCAGCGCCACTCTTGTCCGAACAAATTTCACACGGGCGCGCCTTAGTAAAGCTGAGCTTGACAATGCAGTTCTTCACCAAGCGGTCCTGCGGCGAGCAGATCTCAGAGGCGCTTTCTTAAGCGGTGCGCTATTTAACTACACTGACCTCGAAGAAGCAAACCTCTCAGAGGCAACAGTCGATTTCACCATCTTCGGTGACGTTGATCTACGTAACGTGAAGGGACTTCAATCGATACGGCATCAAGGCCCCTCTTTGATCACCACATCCACTCTTGAACGCTCGCAAGGTAACATCCCTCAAGTCTTTCTTCGTAAAGCCGGTGTCTCTAATTCCATCGTTGAATATAGCCGCTCACTCCTCACCAAGCCGATTGAGTATTATTCCTGTTTCATCAGCTATTCGAGTAAAGACCAGGGCTTTGCTGACCGATTATATGGCGACCTACAAAACAAGGGTGTGAGTTGTTGGTTTGCGCCGCACGACCTGCGCATTGGCGACCGCTTCGCCGACCGCATTGAACAGTCAATCCGCATCTACGACAAGCTTTTAATCGTTCTCTCTGAAAATTCAGTCAGAAGTACCTGGGTCGAGGACGAATGTCGGGCAGCGCTAGAAAAGGAAAGCCGGTTCAGAGATGAACAGCAGATAGATAAGACGGTCCTGTTTCCAATCAAGCTGGATGACGCCATCAAAGAAGCTACCTCGCAGTGGGTCTGCAAAATCAGGAGAGAACGGCATATTGGTGACTTCACCCACTGGAAAAACCACAACGAATATCAACAGGCATTTGAACACCTACTGCGAGACCTCAAAGCAGGAGCGTAGCTATGTTTCCGCCTTCAGGTCACGAAGCAACCGACCGAACGCTTTCTGATACGCGTCGTGGCTTTTCCACCCAGTAAAATCTCCGATATTACGTTCATGACGGATTTCAGTGGCCCATTCAAAAGTACAGTCAAATACCGCCCTATCTACACGCACTGGAAAGAGTATAATCCGTTTTTCTCTCTTCTCCCTGGCAAGAGCGGTCTTCACCTCACGTTCAACCCACCCGCTCGCGATTGAGTGTTTGGAAAGGACGAGCAGTAGCTTGTCGTGTAAATGGATCGCTTCATCGATACCAAGCCGAGTGATCGCTCCCCATTTCAAATCTTCCGGGGCGAACCAGCAGCGTACGTTATTGCTCTGCAAGTCCGCATAGAGCCGCCTGGCGAATGCATCGTCCTTGTTTGAATAGCTAATAAAGCAGGAATGGTAATGGATAGGTTGCTGAAAGAAGGCGCGGGCATAGGCAATGGCTTCATCAGGGACACCGACACCTCGTAAAAAGACCTCGGGGATTTGGCCTTCTGAATTGACCATAGTATATAAATCTACGTAAGAAGGACCTCGGTGTTTCATCAAGTCCAAACCTTTCGCCTGCCGTAAGTCGACATCTGCAAATATAGTTTCCCATGGGGAAGCTCCGCTAAGGTCTGTGTTGAGAAAAATGGCTCCCCAAAAGACCGCTCTCCACAAATCAGTTCTCGTCAGACGTGTGTCTCTTAAATAGGTTCGTCCCATTTCGGCTCCTATAAGGCTAGCCCTGTCCAAATTAGCTTGCTGGAGATTAGCTCCCGTGAGATTTGCCGCGACTAAGCCAGCCTCTCTTAGAGAGGCTCCTGTAAAGTCGACTTTTGTTAAGAATGCTCTTTCAGCTCAGCTCGCCTCAGGTTCGCCCCCGAAAAATCTGCTCCTCTGAAATCTGCTCGTGTAAGGTCGGTATCCATTAGATCAGCTTTTGAGAAGTCAGGGTGTATAACCTCATGTTCCCCTCTCCAGTTATTCCAAACCTTTACTCCTCGTTTGAGGATATCCAAATGTTCCTTGTTCGCCATATAATACCCTTCCCATGCTTTTGTTAATCTCTATCACAAGCTGTCACGCAATTACTTCGAATATGAGGTTTATTTGGTAGGTGTATTCTTATCTTCTAACTCAGGTTCACTTCGTGAAAAGCGCGCAATATCGAGAACGAGCGCCGAACGGGTGTCTTCTTTTTTTTCCTCCGACGATTTACAGATACTATTGGCGACCAGAAAGCGGTGCATATCATCGATAGCCTGATGGAAAGTTGCCAATTGGAGGGAAGCCTGTTTATAGAGTTGGAGAATAAAGGCAGCCAGAACTTCAAAAGAGATACCAGACACACCGGAGATGGCGCTCACAATCACTTTATCGGTGAGAAGTCCGATAAGCACGGCGGTAATTATAAGAGCCAAGCCAATTAGGCCAACAATACACGCAAGGAGAAAGCTCTGTCGCGATTGATTGGCCGCATTCACATAGAAGGTCTCTTTATGTGCCAGCAGTTTTGCCCCAGTCTGCTGCACGTCTTTCGTGGCTGTTTCTGCTAACTCCAAGAGAACCTTTTGAGAGGGGAGATATTTAACTGAAATCTCTGAACCAGTGAGTACCATATAATCCGCCGCCGATTGCAGAACACTTCTATTTTGATCTGGCATTGCTACTCTTTGCTCCTCTCCAGTGTTTTGAAACAATTGATTATGTTCCATCTATAGAACGAATGAAGAAGGATTTGTAAGTAGCATAATGGCGCTATGTTTTCACCGCGCTTAATGCAATAATAGGCATAAGGTTTTAGACATGAATGAGGACATTTCATGGCTGTGAATCCTCCCAAAGATGAGCAGTCTGCAGGGCACATCACACTTTGAGCACGAAGAGGGCCTCAATAGGAAATGCCCTCAACATAGTATACTAAAGCATGACCCACTCGATCCCACCAGCCAGAAAGAGAAAAACACAATGAATACCGCCCAGGTTCTGGTCGAACTGCTCAAGGAATACGGAGTTGAGTATATTTTTGGCGTGCCGGGAGATACCTCGATGGCGTTCTACGACGCGCTGTACGCGGCTCGCGACCAGATCACACATATCATGGCGCGTGATGAGCGCTCGGCCGCGTTTATGGCGGATGCCTACGCGCGCCTGGCGTACAAACCCGGCGTCACGGAGGCGCCAAGCGGTGGCGGCGCAACCTACGTCGTTCCAGGGGTGGCCGAAGCCAACGGCTCATCGGTACCTACTGATTGTGTTCACGTCCGATGTGCCGGTCACAGATGAGGGCAAGGGGACGCTTACCGCCATTGACCAGCAGCGCCTGTTAGAGGCCGCCACGAAGTGGAGCGCCGTGGTGAAAAGGCCGCAGATGCTGCCCGATATCGTGCGGAAAGCATTTCGCGCGGCTACAAGCGGCCGCGGCGGGGCCGTGCATATCGTCCTTCCAGAGGATGTGTTGATGGAAGAGGCCTCTTCCCAGGCCATTTATGCCGAGCCGGCCTGCCGTCGCTATCCCTCTTACCGCACGCAGGCGCCCGGAGGCTCGCTCGAAGGCATGCTCGACGCTTTACTGGCGGCACAGCGACCGGTGATCGTCGCGGGAGGTGGCGCGGTGCTTTCGGGCGCGTGGAACGAAATCACGCGGATCGCCGAGATTCTGCATATCCCTGTCGCGACGACTATCAACGGCAAGGGCAGCATCGACGAAATGCACGAGTGGAGCATCGGCGTGATCGGCGGCAACGGCGGCCGGCCCTATGCCAACCGCTTGCTGGCCGAGGCAGATTGCATACTGTATCTCGGCACGAAGGTCAACTCGCTTGTCACTCTGAACGGCACGATTCCGGCGCCAGGACAGGACGTGACGGTGCTGCAAATCGATGTTGATCCAGACGAGTTGGGGAATAATGTGCCCGCAGCAATCGCAGCATGCGGCGATATCAAAGAATCTCTCGCCGCTTTGTTAGAGATTGCCAGCAGCCGCGCCATTAGCGCGCCGGCGCGACAATGGACTCCGCAGGTACTGGCAGAGCGGGCAGCGCCCTTCTGGGCCGAGGTGGCCGCGCGGGCCACATGCGACGATATCCCGGTCGCGCCGCAGCGCGTGATCGACGACCTCTGGCAGCACACGCCGCGACGACGTGGTGATTGTCGCCGACCCCGGCACGATGACGCCTTTCACAGCGGCCCAATTCCGCACCAGGCGTCCCGGACGTTCCATCGTCATTCCGCGCGCCCATGGTGGCCTGGGCTATGCCTTGCCCGCCACGGTCGGCGCGGCTTTCGCCCGGCCGCACGAATGCATTGTCGGGCTGGTGGGCGACGGCTCGTTCGGCATGTCGGGCACGGAGCTGGCAACTATCGCTGGCCTGCGCCTGCCCATCACCATCATCCTCTTCAACAACGGCAGCTTTGGATGGATCAAGATGCTGCAGCGGTTGTATCATGGCGAGCGCTATCTCGGCGTCGATTTCAACGGCAAAATGGACGCCGTTGGCATCGCTGAAGCGTTTGGGATACGCGGCGTGCGCATCACCCATCCAGATCAACTCGGTCCCGTCATCACTGAGGCAATGGCGAGTAATGAACCGCTTTTCATCGAAGTCCCGACAAAGTCGGAGCTGGAAGAGGTGCCACCCGTGCATGCCTGGCAGGAAGCGTTGCGGCGGGAGAGCGCTGGGAAACCAGGATAACTTTGGCCGCGAGCAATCTCCTGCTCCAAAGCCACAGGACGCAGGCCATTCGATGAGATGGTCTTCTGTGAACGCTGGCAGGAATGAGGGGCCTTTGCCGACTCTGCCAACTTGTTCCTCGCATCGTTCCCAGACGTGCTATATATAGCGACCGTAAAGTAAACATACAAGTGGCCAGACATTTGGAGGTAACACTTGTTATCCTGAGCGCGGCAAGGGATCACTGTGTCCGGCGAGCCAGATCCTTCGCCTCGCTCAGAGCCTGCCCTGGTGGAGTGTCACACTTCATTTGGAGGGGAGGGCCGCCCGACCTGTAGGGACAGGGGCGGCGGATTGGAGTGGTGGGGGCCTTGCGCCTGTCCGGTCTTGCCCTTCACCTGAGCGGTGACAGCCCACTAGAGCGAAATGAAGGGATGACAGCTAGATCTCTCTCAAGTTCGATCACGGGTAGCCTTGTCTCCAAACGTCTGACAACGGGCAGGAAGATGCGATGGATATCGTCGATTTCGGCACACCTCTCGGCCTGGCATTTGCCTCTGGCTTGAATGCATACCTGCCCTTGCTCGCCTACTCTCTTTCCGTGCGCTGGCTGCACCTGTACACGGTGAACCCACACTTTGCCTTCATTACGCAGATCTGGTGTATTGTCGCGCTTGCCTTCCTAACTCTTATCGACTTTGTGGCCGATAAGATTCCCCTGATAGATCATGCCTGGAACGCCATCCATACTGTTGTGCGCCCCATAGCAGGTGCCGTCGTCGCCGTTGTCGCAAGCAGCCACGCGCTACCGATTACGCTCACCCCGGCTGTCATCAGCTATACCGGAACAGGAGTTGTCATTGCGGCACTCAGAGTTATTCCTATCACAGGTATTGGCCTGCTTGTCATCCTCTTCATTGGTGCAGCGTTGGCAGCTTTGAGCCACGGCGCTAAATCAACCACGAGGTTTGTTTCCACTCTGACTACCGCCGGTTTACTGAATGGAATACTGAGCCTGGGTGAGGACGTACTCGTGTTAATTATCATCCTGCTCTCCCTCTTCGCTTCCACCGTCATGCTCATTCTGCTCGTAGCGCTGTTGCTCGTCCTCGTTCCCAGATTCTTGCGCCTCAGGAACTTGTGGATGAGAAAACGCTGGCGCTTTTAACCTTGTACCTCTATGAAAAGCAGGCAGTCACTTCGAGGATGAGTAATTATAGCTTCATTGCTGCAAGAAAACCCTGTATGGTTTTCTGATCGATGCTGACCTCCTTAGCATATTGGAAAACTTCCTCTTTCTGCCGGGCATACATCTGCTTGATCAGTTTGCGCTTCGAGGGATCAATCCCTCTGGGAGAGGATTGACCGATTTCGTAGAGGAAACCGATCTTGTCCAGCAACTTTAGTTCATCGCGAAGCGACCGGTCTTCCTCGATCGAGAAGGCTGCCAGGATATCGTTCTGGATGTTGTCGATGGCCTCTTTGACGGCTGCCGTTTTGAAAAAAGGCAGGATATCTCCAATAACCGCCTCGTGGATATCGTGCACTAAGGCCAGGGTCACGAGCCGGTCGCGTTTCTCCTGCGGGTAGCCGTTGTGTGCGGACCAGTAGAGCGCCAGGAACGCGACAGCCATGGTATGCTGCCCAACGTTCCACGTGCCAAAGCCGGAGACGCTATAGACCCTGGGGATATTGAAAATATTCATGAGGAAATCCAGGTTGGGATGTTTCGAGACCTGGCCCAGCATACCCTGGGGAGTAAAGATGTGCTCATAGTCAATGCGTTCGTTCATTTTACAACTCGATCTTCTTTGACGTGAGGAAACTGCGTAACGCCTCCCATGTTCCCTCTATCCTTGGCGGCGCGCTAAACACCTGTGCCAGCGCCAGCGTGTTCTTCAAGCCGTGGCTTGTTAAGATGCCGACAACGCCACCCTGGCGAGCCTCTTCCTCGGCGAGAAGGCCCGCAGCCAGGGCGCACCGTATGCCCGCCAGCGCAGCCGCGCTGGCAGTCTCGGCGTAGATGCCCTCATACGCGGCCAGGTCTTTTACTGCTGCCAGCATGTCTTCGTCAGTAACCGCTACGGCCCCTCCGTCAGACTCCAGCATGGCCTTGTAGGCGTGGTAGCCGCTGACGCGGTGGCTGATGGGCGGCGCCAGGTTCGGCTCGATGCGCTCCAGCACGCTGGGAACAGCCTGGTGAGCTTCCCAGGCGGCGACAAGCGAGGCGGCACCGGCAGGCTGAACGGCAAACATCCTCGGGAGCGTGTCGATAAAGCCAAGTTCCTTGAAGAGGACAAAGCCCTGCCACAGACCAGAAGAGGTTCGTGCCTGTACCGGTCGGTACAAAGACGGCCGCCGGAGCTTGCCAGCCAAGTTGCTCGCAGATCTCAAAGGCCGTCGTCTTATCCCCGTCGCTCTGGAAGGCCTGCACGTTATGCAGAAACGCCCAGCCTGAGCTCGGCCTCTACGCGGTCGGCCAGGGCGTAGAGCTGTCCCAGGTTGCCGACAGGCGTGAGGACTTCGGCTCCATAGGCGCTGATCTGAACATACTTCTCAACGTTGACCGCAGCTCCTTGCTCCGCCAGGCCGGCCGCGCCCAGCAACAGGACGAGCGCGGGGACGCCTGCCTTCGCGGCTACGGCTGCCATGGCCGAGCCAATGTTGCCCGAGGTCAGGCAGGCCAGTCCATGAGCGCCCTGTTCCAGGGCGACACTGGCCGCGACGCCAATCGGGCGATCCTTGAACGACCCGCTCGGATTGGATCCCTCGACCTTCATCAAAAGCCTGTTGCCGGCAATAGCCTCTGGAACACGCGTAAGTGCGGTGAGCCGCGTCCCACCGGCTCCCAGTTCGATGCGGAACGCTGCATCTGCGACCGGCAGTAGTTCATGGTAGCGCCACAAGCCGGCCGGACGACGGGCCAGCTCCTCCCGGTCCAGGTGGCGTTTTAGCGCGGCCAGGTCATATTGCACGCCGAGCGTTTCATACAGGGCACTCTCTTCACCGGGGCTGGCACAGCGAGGGCAGGAACCGCGATGTATCAAAGCATAATCGGTGCCGCAGTAAAAGCAGCGTAGCGTCGTGGCATACATGCTCTGCATTCTCCTGATCTACTTCATTACACAACTCCGCGATGTCAGGGCCAGTTCAAAGGAGACAGGTGCGCGCCAGGTCACGATATGCTAGCTGCGACTACTCCCGTGAGCGTCCCCACAAACACCTGATTCCCCGAGAGCGTCGGCGTCGCGAAGCGTGATGTAGTACCGACAGAGAGCGTAGCGCGCGTATTTCCACTGGCGGCATCGAGCGCGTAGAGCGTTCCTCCCGCGTCCAGGCTGTAGACCGTGTTGCCCCCTACGATGGGCGAACCGGTGATGGGGATCGGGGCATGCCAGCCAACGTTCAGGCTCGTGCCGGGGCCGACCCGCACCTGTAGCAGCCCATCGGTGCAGGGCACGAACAGCGTCGAGCCAAGCGCAGCGGCCCCGCCAAACGAGTGGCAGATGCTCGCGACCTGGGCCTGTCCGCCTACACCGCCCAACGCGCCGGCGTGGAGCAGGTAACCCAGGCCGGACTTACCATCCGCGAAGATCAACCCGCCCGGCAGGAGGATGGGCCCCATCGAGCCGAGGTCGGCATCGGAGGCGTTGTCCTGCTGCCACTGGGTAGGAGCAAAACCATCTTCCAACTGCAATGTCGGCGATAGTCGCAGAATCGAATCGCTGTGATCCCATGCTCCTTCGGTTATTGCTCCGTTGCCCACCGCGACGTAGACGTTCCCGGAGGCATCGATGGCAGGCCCGGATGGCGCCCAGATGCCGCCCTCGCGCGGCGTTGGCACGCGGAAAGAGTACAACTGCCCTGTGCCATCGGTCCGCGAAGCAATAACTGTTCCAATATAATCGCTGCAATCCCCATCCAGCCCACCATAGGCCACATAGACCATGTTGTTCGAGAGGGCAAGCGCGGCGCGCTGCTGGTGCGCTCTAGGGTCCATTCCTGCAATGTCCGCGGAACGGCGCACACGCACCTGCCCTGTGGCGACATCGACGCCGACGAGGATATGTGCGGGGCCCGTTATTTCCGCGACGGCGAAGACCAGTCCGGTAGCCGGATCATAGACCGGCGTGCCGGTAATGCCCAGCGGGTCGATGTTACCACAGGGCAGCGATGACAGCGGTACGGGAGTGCCGACGTTGGTGTGCCAGAGCACCTTTCCTGAAGTCTTATCGAGCGCGTAGAACGAGTCCCCCTCCGTCGCCACAATCACGCGCTGCCCCACGACCAGTGGCTCGGCATAGACCGCTCCATCCAGTTGCGCGCCCCACGCGCGAGTGAGCTGACTGGGATCGAGCGTGTTTGCGACATAGCCGGTGCGGGCATTGTTATAGTGGTACGTAGTCCAGTCGCTGCTGCTCCCGGGTGAGGCCGTAGCGGTACTCGTCTTCCCCGGCACCGGCGATGTTGCACCGGGCGAGAGCGCAAGGGGAGTGATGGTGACTGGCTGAGACGATGAGGTGTCGCCGCACCCGGCAACGGCGACGAGCAGGATACACACTCCCAGGAGCATCGATAGTGTGCGTTTCTTTATCACAGAGTATCTCCTTAATTCATGCTTAACCCTTTGCCTCTCCGTTAGTAATAATACGGCACAAGAGCAACACGCTCAGCTTGAGTCGTAGTTAAGGAGGTACCTTTTGCATAGCGGAAGCCAGGGTGAGTGCTTGCTTACACTTCCTCACATCCACAAAAACCCGAACCCTATCAGCAAGTAAACCGCTATGGTTGCGCCCACGAATAGCAAGACCAGCCGTGTCTGAAGGATGCGTCCAAGAACGACGATCTCTGGCAGGCTTAGACCTGAAGCGGCGATCATGAAGGTCAGGACAACAGGCACCGAGGCGCCATGTTGAATAAGGGCGAACCCAATCGGAATGAGCAGCAGAATATCGGCATAGATCACAGTACCCAACAATGCTGCAGCCGGTATGCCCAGCCAGATAGCCCATTGGCTCAAGTGTGCTACTGCTGACGTTGGTACAAGCGCATCGATGAAGATGCCGACCACGGTTGCGAGCGCCAGCCAGGGCAAGAACTTACGCGTGAGCTGCCTTCCCAGCAGAGCCGCTTTTTTCAGTGCAAGTCGTGTTTTACCTGGGCCTGGTTCCTCTTCTCCGAACCACAGGTAATCGCGTAGTGCCTTTTCACGCGGAATGTGGCCCAGCGCCCAACCAACCAGCACTGCCGCAATTAAACAGGCGCTGGCATAAAAGAGCGTGATTCGCCAGCCAAAGACGACCAGCAGCAAGATGATAGCGCCTAAATTGATAGTGGGTGAGGCCAGCAGGAAGGAGACGGCAGGCCCCAGTGGAATATCCGCCTCGAGCATTCCTAAGAAGAGCGGCAAGGCGGTGCATGTGCAGAACGGCGTTACCGCACCCAGCAATGCTCCGATTATGCTGCCACCGAAGCCCGGTTGCTGCTCAAACACCTCACGCAATCTTTTAAAAGAGAGTGTTTGCTTCACATAGAAAGCAAGGGTTGCCGTGCTAAACAGGAGCACACCAATAAAGACGAGTAATGCCGGAAAGAACAGCAGTCCTTGCCAGGGCAATGCTGAGGGGAGCAGGCTCATGATTCTACATGCTCTCTCTTCCCGTTCTCTAACATCTCACGAAATCGCGTCCGGTGCATATACCTGGGCCGGTGCAGCGTGTTATATGAGCAGAAAGGTATAATTTTGCCATCGGGCAAAATATTGTGGACGCAGCACTTCTTGGCCGAGCGCACATCAAAGTTCCAGGCATCCATAAAGGCAATAATGACGATACGGAACATGTTCTCGTAAAGCAGGCTGCCATGTTCCTTCTGCTTCAAAGCCTGCGGGGCCACCGGCAGGCAGCAACTAAAGTCACGCAAGGCATTGATAGTGCTCAGCGGCATCGAGGCAGACCACAGCCGCATCAGGGCAGAGCCGACGACATCCTTTACATCGTCGACCTTAAAGTTGATCTGGTTGCCGATCACGTCGAGGTAGGCTTTTACGTCGATATAACGTGGCAGTGGCTTGACCTTGTTGCCATTCACATATGCGTACGTCATGCTGATACAATCGCTATGGCAAGGTAAAGGCACAAAGTCGCTAGTGCGGAACATGCCGCCGGTCTGTTCATCGATGGCGCGAATGACATCGGGCACAGTAGTGCGATCCAGTGCATTGAATTCATCGTGACGGCCCACGTTGGTAACAGGCTGGAATGTAACTCCGCGCACCATCTTTTGCTCGACGCCAAACTTCACGATCTGTCCGATTTCGTCCTCGTTCACCCCCCGTTTAATCGTCGCCGTCAAGTTGATCGGGATCTCATACCTGGTGAGATTGGCGATAGCCTGCGTCTTCACCTCACGCAGGTCGAGACCCCGTAGATCCTCGTAGGTGCTCTGGCGGAAACCATCGAACTGCAGATAAACCTCAAAATTGCCCTTGAAGGCACACAGGCTGCGTACAAAATCCTCGTCACGAGCGATGCGCACGCCATTGGTATTGATCATCAGAGCTTTGATGCGCTTCTTTTTCGCCATTGCCAGGATATCTAAAATGCGCGGGTGAATGGTCGGCTCACCTCCGCTGAGTTGCACGACATCGGCATAGCCTTCGTTCTCGACCACGGTGTCCAGCATACGCTCCACCTCTTCAATGGGAGAGAATCGACCAACGTCAGAGTCGGCGAAACACGTTGGGCACCGCAAGTTGCAGGCCTCGGTGATCTCCACAAGTGCCAGGCATGTGTGCTGTTCATGGTCGGTACAAAGCCCACAGTCCAGTGGGCAACCTTTTTCAACAGGAGTCTGGAAGTGCCGGGGAAGTGTGCCGGGTTTATTGTACTGGCTCTGACTCAGGTAATAGGCGGCATCCGAGGAAAGCAGAGTGCGCATTGCTCCATGTTCAGGACAGGTTTTGAGCATAAACACTTTATTGTTTTGCAAGATCACCTTAGCCTGTATGACTTTCAAGCATTTTGGACAAAGGCTATTGGTGAAGTTGTGATAGATATAGGCACGATCATGACGAACGGTGAGCGTCTCCTCTGAGACACTGTCTACCGGAAAAGGAACGGCTGGTTCCTGGCTTTTGGCTTTATGTTTGCGCATTGTCAGTTGCTCCTTTGCTGAACGATTTATAAGGACGACGACTGCTCTCTATCAGGCAGAGAAGAGGTAGCATAGTCTCAATTCTCCGCGACCATTGGTATTATGCGTGGATAATATTTGGGAGAACCGAGCATCCAATAGCGACCACAAAAGGGGTAGCGAGAAACGCTGTCAACAGACCATATCCGGCGAACCGGACATTTTTGATGGCAAGAAAAACGATTGTTACTATAAGCTCTGCAATATAGAGGATAAGCCCTAGAAAGGACGTGCCTAGAGCGTTTAACGTCCCTCCCGCGCTTCCCAGGGCGATGCCATAACCCACGAGAAAGACAATCAGCGGAATAAGCCCCAGTACGAGGCCCAGGAGATATTGCCCTCTTTTCTGGCGTTGGGTGGGTGGCAGTGGGATGGGAGTCTCAGGGGGAATCGGAGCCGCAGGGGGAGGCTGCATTCCTACCTCAGGTTGATTCTCCTCCGCTTCTCCTTCAGGTGCTGGCTGCTCCTCCGGTTCTGGTTGACTCTCGCTTGACTGTTTATCCTCATCATCTTCTTGCATACGTTCATCCTTTTCTTCACGCTGCTTCGGCCGGCAGGTCACCGGATTGTATCTTCGATTGACGGCTCTTTCGGTACGAGATCCAGAGCAGACAACTGAACAGAACAATGGTGGGAGCATAGAGGAGCTGAACCAGCGTGAAGCTCCATATGACACGAGGATCGGCGCGTGTGAAGTCTACCAGGAAGCGCAGGCTGCAGTAGCCAACGATATAGAGTTTAAAGAGATCCCCCGCTCGCGGCATTTTGTCACGCAAGCGCAAAATGATGGCGAAGAGCGCCAGGTCGAGCAGGAGTTCGTAGAGCGCCGCGGGCTGGCGGCGCACTCCATACTGGGTGATGGCCCAGGGCAGATTGCTTGGCAAGCCGAACGGATCACCGCCGAGCAAGTTGCCGAGTCGCCCAATAGCTTGAGCCAGGGGTAATGCGAGGGCGAAGACATCGCCCGTCGAATACTCGATATGGTTCCAGCGCTTGACAATCAGTACGCCTGCATAGCCGCCAAAAAAGGCGCCTGTCCAGGCCTGGCCACTGTACCATAAATAGGGCAGGTCTTTGATGAAGGTTGCCGGCCCGAGGAAGATAATCATGCTCAATTTAGCGCCAATGACACCACCCGCCAGCGCGCCGAGCGCTACGCGCAGAATTGCTTCGGTGGCGCGCTGCTGTCGTTTCGCTTCATAGTAGGTGATAATGCCACCAACGCTAAAGGCGCAGAGGAACAGAAGCGAGTACGTAGAGACGGTGTAGGGTCCCAGGTGTAGCCACGGATACATAGGCAGTCTCCATTTCTGCTAGCGCGAGCAGTAACACCAGGTGGAAGGTTCTCAAATGGATGTCAGATGCAAATTATCGATAGCACAACTATAACATTCTAATTGTAGAGATGTCAAAATTTTCTTTTGCTGGTCTTCATCTTCCGCGCCCTGCATCAGTAAAACTACTCGTGAAGATACTGACCACCTGGCCGGGATCAGGCGCGCTCAATACCTCAATGCGGGTGATCCATTTGACCCACTCGAAGCCGCGTCGCCCTGGGGCGACCAGGCGCAGGGGAAAGCCGTGTTCATGAGAAAGCGGCTCCTCATCGACATGTGTTGCCAGCAGGGCGGCGCGCGCTTCTTCCAGTGGCAGGCTCCAGCGGTAGCTCGTCACCGAGATGAAACTCACGTAGCGTGCATCCGGGTGAAGGACGTACTGGTCCAGCAGACGCCCGATGTTGATGCCTCGCCAGCGCTGGGTGCTATAGAAACCTCCAGTACAGTCCAGCGTCGCCTCTAATGTATCTCCCACCGAAGCCAGCTCGTCGTAGGAAAAGTTGCGGGCAGTGGTAACAGCGCCTCCGAGCGAGAGGCGCCAGGAGCGCGGGTCAATAGGATGGGGCTGGTCTGCTACCCAGCTCGAGGTGGGAAAGTCGTTTCCGGTGTAGCTGCCGCTCTCGCGCGAGCCGGTGAAGCGCTCGCTGGCGCCGGGCAGGCGCAGGGCGTGTTCGGCAAGTTGCTGCGCTGGCCAGAGCGCCACGCCGCCGAGCAGCAGGGCACCGAAATGCAGTATCCTGCGCCTTCCGGTAATGTCACGCCTGCGCAGCCGCTTAGCACGCGCGAACATATGCATAACGATGGCCGCTGTGATAGCAAAGCCCAGCGCGATATGCCAGTTCAGCAGGTTGAACCCGGCGAAGCCAAGCTCCCCTCCCACAACCCACCAGATGCCAGATGCAAGCGCCGACGCGACCAGCAGCATCGCAAGCAGGCCAAAGACGGTACGGCCATCCCAGCGCCTTGGATGGATGATTCTAGGCCAGACCCGCCGCAGCTTGCCCCACAGGAGTAACAGTAGCCAGAGACCCCCTATGCCGTGCAGCGCGAAGACGAACCACTCCTGAGGGTGGCCACTGATCAGGCTGACCACGCCGGTCGCGCAGGCGATGAGCGCGGCCAGCGCGATGCTCCAATCCGTGAGGCGCGGCGACATTCGAGAATATCCTTCCATGGCACCCGCGAGGGGATGCTACTATACGTCATGACCCCGGCGGGGATGGCGTCTCCAGGACTGCTGGCGCACGCCGGGACTTTATGGCGGCGACAAAGGCTGCGTGATCACGCCGGGCCTGGTCCGCGTAAGTCTCAGCGAAGACGACGAGCGCGCGGTCAAACACATCGCTCGCTCCCAGGTAGCCGCTGATCTGCGCGGAATCGCTGGAGCGGGCGTGGGCGCGAGCCAGCGCCCACCCGCAGAAACGACAATACTCGATGAAGCCTTCCGGGATGAGGGTTCCGAGATCTACCGACAACTTCATATCCCTGAGCTGGCGTATGTAGTAATCTCTGCCGCCGGCCCTTGTCCACCCGAGAAACACATCGCTGGCCGCCTGCATGAGACGCTGACCGGCCACAACGCGCTGCGCGTGGTTGGGATAGACGCTCGGGCCGAGGTGACGTTCCAGCACGGAGGGCAGCGCTTCCTTGACTTGCAGGACGAGGGGATCATCGCTATCATTGCCAAGCAGTAAGACAACGTAACAGCGCGTGCCTACACTCCCCACACCGACGACCTTCTGCGCGATATCCACGTGGTGGTATTTGCTGAGCAGCACCTGCCGGTCTTCCTGGATGGATGGGCGATAGGTATCCACGAGCCCTTCCAATTCTCGCGCGAGCGCCTCGTCGGTCAGGCGCGTAATGATGGGAGGATCTTCTTTGATTTGATAGCGGCCATCAACCTCCACGGCGATTTTGGGAAGGACCTGCAGGCTGGAGCGCTGGCGAGACTTGTCGCGCTGCTTGTCGATGTACCAGCGGAACGTGCGGCGCACGAACTGCAGCGAGCTTTCGTAATCGATGCGGGAGTACCAGACCTCGATGTGGCGCATCTCGCTGTACCTCCACATGTGCTCGCGATAAGACTGGACGCAGTTCAAAACCGCCCGCCTGTTAATGGCATCCGGGAAACCGTTCGCGCGTCCCGCGACCATGGCGCTGGCAGCCAGCCGCTTGATGTCCCATTCCCAGGGGCCCGGGAGCGTCTCGTCAAAATCATTGACATCGAAGACCTGGTTGCGTTCCGGGGTAGCGTAGATGCCGAAGTTGCTGAGATGCGCATCACCGCAGATTTGCACCTGGATGCCGGTGACGGGAGTCGAGGCCAGGTCCTGCGCCATGACGATCGCCGAACCGCGCAGGAAGGTAAACGGCGAGACGGCCATGCGTTCAAAGCGGAGCGGCACGAGGTGCGCCAGGCGTGAGCGATTCTGCTCCTCCAGCAGGCTCAGCGGGTCAGGGCGGTCAGCAGCCGGAGTCCACTCCGCATGGCTAGAGCGCGGCACCCTGTTACGCAGCGCCTTGCCTGCCGCCCGGCGCGCCGCCTGGGAGCGTGCATCCTGCTCCGGCTGTTCAGGAACGCGTGTTGCTTGCACAATGGCCTCCTCTGTAAAAATTTAAGGTTATCAATAGCATAGTATAGCATGCAATTACTTGATAAAAAGCCAGGGAGACATTATACTTGACTTAAATTTCACAAGGGGGATCACTATGAGCTACCAGCCGGAGGCTCCAGGAGATTGGGGGAGCATGCAGGGAGGACCGGATATCACTATCGCTACCGAGGAGATAGTGGGGGCTGATGGATGCAAGCATTTCCTGCGCAGTTGGAAAACAGAAGACCGCGCCGTCCTGCTGATAATGCACGGGCTGGGAGGGCACAGCGGCTGGTACATCGATATGGGAAACGTGCTGTCCTCGCACGGCATTACCGTCTACGCCATGGATCATCGCGGCTTTGGCCGTTCAGACGGCATGCCGGGACATATCGACAATTACCATATGTATGTGAAAGATATCGTCCTGGTGCTGACGGAGATACGCAAGCGCCATCTCACCAGTAACATCTACCTGCTCGGTCATAGTATGGGGGGCCTTTTCACCACGCACGTTGCCGCAGAACACGGGGAGATGCTTGCCGGCGTGCTGCTCCTCAATCCCTGGATTCAAGATACATCGCAACTTTCTTTCCTGACAAGCGCTGCTATTGTCTTGACCGGCCTCTTCAAATCGAAGCGCTACTGGCAGGTAGCCGGCGGTCCAGAGGTGATGACAACCAACCCACAGGCTGTGCGTATGCTGCTGTCCGATCCCCTGTGGAGGCGGAAACAAACAGCTTCTATGTTATTCCAGGTCTTGCTGATGCGCTTAGCTGCTCCCTCAAAAGCGAGGGAGATTACTCTACCCGCATTGTTGATGCAGGCAGAGGCTGACAAGGCCGTCGTGATAGCGACGAATAAAAAATTGTACGAGAGCTTTGCTAGCCAGGACAAAACCTGGAAAACTTATCCAGGTTACACGCATGACAGCGAGTTCGAACAGGATCGCTCGCAGATGGATCATGATATCGCGGCGTGGATCACGCAGCACGCAGAGATAAGACAAACATGACTGCTCGATCTGTAGAGCAAGCGGCAGATCCTGCCCCTACTCTGCTGGTAGTGGGAGCCGGGCCGAAAGCCATCGCAATTGCGGCGAAAAGACACATGCTGGCTAAGCTCGGTTACCCCGCACCGCGCGTTTGCATCGTTGATCGGCAAGGCGTGGCAGCCAACTGGTCGGGCAAAGCGGGATACACGGACGGGGATCAGTTCCTGGGAACGCGCCCGGAGAAGGATGTAGGCTTCCCCTATATTTCTACATGCTGGGGAGACAAAGCGCTCAGTCACGCGGTGGCGAAAGAGATGTTGCACATCTCCTGGCATGGTTATCTCATCGAGCAGTTGCGCTATTCCAACTGGATCGATCGCGGACGCACGCGCCCGACTCACGCCGAATGGGCGCAGTACATCCAGTGGGTCGCTGACAGGGTACAGCCTGAACTCTGTATAGCTGACGTGACGAAGATCGCCACGAGCTCCGATCAAAGACGCTGGGAGCTGACCTGCCAGCCGACGGCAGGGGGCGCGCCTCTGACCCTGACCGGCGACGGCCTGGTGATGACCGGTCCTGGCACGCCGCTCAGTGTGCCAGGGCAACCAAAGGAACACCCGCGCGTGATGAACGGCGCGACGTTCTGGCGGCACATTGATGAGTTTGCTCAACTGCGCTCGCAGGTGCGGAAGCCGCTGAACATCGGGGTGATTGGCACCGGTGAAACTGCCGCCGCTGTGGTTGTCGCGCTGGCAAACGAACTGAGGAGTTCAGCCTATATCGAGGTCATCAGCCCCTACGGCGTGATGTATTCACGCGACGAGGGCTTTGAGGAGAACAGGTTCTTCTCCGACCCCGACGGCAAGCTTGCGAACCTGTACGGCGACCACAAACATGCCGCGAACTGGCTGCTGCTGAGCGAAAGTGACCGGCGCGAATTTGTGAGGCGCACCGACAGAGGGGTCTTTTCGCTCAATGCTATGGGAGAGATAAGCAAAGCGGAGAACGTGCGCTCCGTCCTCGGCAAGGTGCGGCGCATTCATGCGAGCGAAACGATGGTGCGCGTCGAGAGCGAGTACGACGGCACTATCAACCACGATGAGTATGATTACGTGGTGGTAGCGCGTGGCTTCGATGCGCTCTGGTTCAGGCACTTACTCGATGCGGATACACACGAGCGCATGGCCGGGGTCACGCAGTCCTTTGATGCAAGAGCTATTGAACGCGCTATCGCGCAAGACCTATCGCTTGGTGGCTTCACACCGAAATTGCACTTGCCGATGCTGGCGGGTATCGCCCAGGGACCTGGCTTCCCCAATCTCAGTTGCCTGGGTTTACTTGCCGACCGCATCCTGGCTGCTTACCCGCTATAGAACGAATCCTCCTCAAGCAAGCGTTTTTTTCAACAGACCTCAAAACTCTCGTATTTACTTCTGGTAAGGAGCAATTTCGTATGTCGTTCCTCTTTCGTTTCCGCTGGTGGATCGGAGTCACACTTTCGGCGGCGCTTATCCTCGGCCTGGTTTTAGCATCAACTGTCTTTGCGGCGAGCAGCACCCCACTCCAGTTAAGTACCGACCCCTACACCAATTCGACCAGCCAGCATCAGACTGAAGTCGAACCGGACAGTTACGCGAACGGCTCGACTATTGTCGCGGTAACGCAGGTTGGCCGTTTCAGTGACGGCGGAGCTTCCAACATCGGGTGGGCGACCTCCACCGATAGCGGTGCGACGTGGCATAACGGCTTTCTGCCCGCTACCACCGTGTATGCTACCCCGGCAGGGACTTATGACCGGCTGAGCGATCCCACGGTTGCCTATGATGCCGCGCACCAGCACTGGATGATTGCCAGCCTCGGCATTTCGAACTCGGACGGAAGCGCCGTTGGAGCCGCGGTCATCGTAAGCCTCTCTTCGGATGGTGGGCTTACCTGGAATGCCCCGGTAACGGTTGCGACTGCGACGAACGGGGACTTCTTTGACAAGGACTGGATCGTCTGTGATGGCACCTCTACCAGCCCATACTTTGGTCACTGCTACGTCGAGTGGGACCTCGCATCGAGCAACGACCTGGTTCAGATGAGTACGTCCAGCGACGGGGGGAATACGTGGAGCGCGGCGCAGGCGACGGCCGATAACGCGACCGGGTTGGGAGGACAGCCCCTGGTTCAGCCGAACGGCACCGTAGTTGTGCCCTTTTTGACTACAACCCCCAGTATCGCATCGTTCACCTCGACTGATGGGGGCGCAAGCTGGAATAGCAGTGTGACGATCTCTTCTGAAACGGATCACCAGGTAGCCAGCAGCGTGCGCACGGAGCCGCTGCCTTCTGCCGCCATAGATGGCGCCGGCATAGTCTATGTCGTCTGGCAGGATTGCCGCTTCGAGAGCGGGTGCAGCGCAAACGATATGGTAATGAGTACCTCAAGCGACGGCACGAACTGGTCGACGGTGCAGCTTATTCCAACAGACGCCGTTGGAAGCGGCGCCGATCATTTCATCCCAGGTCTGGGCATCGATCCAACCACGTCGGGAAGCAGCGCTCACCTTGCGCTGACGTTCTACTACTTTCCGAGCGCAAACTGCTCGCTCTCGACATGCCAGTTGGAGGTAGGTTTCGTTACATCGGTTAACGGCGGGAGCAACTGGTCAACAGTGACACCCTCACACCATCACCCATGAACGTAGCCTGGCTGGCGAACACGACCGACGGGTACATGGTAGGCGACTACATCGCAACCTCATTCTCAGGCAGGAAGGGCATATCCCGTCTTTGTGACGGCAAGCGCTCCGAATAACGGGCAACTGAACGAATCGTTGTTCACAGTGCAATCGGGCCTGGCCATCGCGGGCGGTACGAATTCGCAGCGCGGCGCACCAGTTTTCACTCGGACAGCGAATCGTCGATGATATACACTGCGTTTAAGTGAAGAAACGAGCCTCACAATTTATAGCGGCGCGCTTACGGATAAGGCGGCCAAGTGCTTCGCTGCACCCGTGACAATCCGCGGTTCCGTTATCTGAACGCTGGCCTGGATCTACTGCACTTGTCCAGAGACCCAACCACCTGGCCGTCTCATGCGCAAGCGACCAGCTCGTCTTCGGGCAATGACAGTAGCAGTGTGTGCGGTATACTGTTCTTCAATATATTCTATCAGTAAGACTGTGAAAGGAGTTATTCCCTTGCCACAAACGAGCATACGCCTTCGCGTGCCGTTCCATGACGTGGATAGCACGGGACGCATCCATTTCACCGCCGTGCTGCGCTACATGGAGATCGCCGAACACGAGCTGCGGCGTTCGCTAGGCTTCCCGCAGGCCACCTCGTTCGCAGGCATCGCATTTCCCCGCGTGCATGTTTCTTGCGACTATCGAGGCCCTATTCGTTACGACGACGAACTCGAGATACAGGCGCGGATAGAGCGCGTCGGACGCACCTCGTGGACGGCCGCCTTCACCGCACGCCTCACCGGAGATGCTCGCGAGGAAGAGCAGGCAGAGAAGGAACAAAGACGATCGATCGTGGCCGAGGGCAGGATGACGATGGTCGCTATTGGACACGGCGACCGAGCGAGCTATACCTATACCGGAGGAACTGCGCTCAGCATTTACCAGGGAGGATAAACTATGAGCAACAACAGCGAAGAGCAGATCACCCAGAATGTGCTGGATAGCATGGCGAAGGCGCCCGACGCGAGGCTGAAGCACATCATGACCGGTCTCGTCAACCACCTGCACGCCTTTATTCGCGAGGTCGAGCTCACCCAGGAAGAGTGGATGCAGGGGATACAGTTCCTGACCAGGACGGGTCAGATGTGTGACGATAAGCGCCAGGAATTTATCCTGCTCTCGGACATTCTAGGAGTCACAATGCTGGTCGATGCCATCAACCACCGCCTGCCCGATGGCGCAACCGAAAGCACGATCTTCGGCCCATTCTATCGCGAAGGCGCACCCGAGTTGCCAACCGGCACAACCATCAGCCAGGATGGACGTGGCGAACCGGCAGTCGTGACGGGGCGAGTGCTTTCCGCCGCTGGCACACCCATTCCCGGCGCGCTGCTCGATGTCTGGGAAACGGACGAAAACGGCCTGTACGAGCAGCAGGACCCGCAGCAGCCCGACATGAATCTGCGCGGCAAGTTTCGTACCGACAGCGAAGGGCGCTACTGCTTCGTGGGTATCAAACCCGTCTCCTACTCCATCCCCGACGACGGGCCGGTCGGCAAGTTGCTGCGCTCATTGGGCCGCCATCCCTTTCGCCCGGCTCACATCCACCTGCTCCTTTCATCTGATGGTTTTGTCCCGGTCACAACCCACCTGTTCGTCAAGGGAGACCCGTACCTCGACTCGGACGCTGTCTTCGGCACAAAGGACTCTCTCGTCGTCGATTTCGTCCGGAACGATTCGAAGGAAGAAGCTGCCCGCTACCACGTTACCGCACCATTTTATATGGTGGAGTACGATTTCGTCCTTAAGCCAATGTAGATGCAGGCAAGCGGCTAGCTGAAACTCAAGCTACCAGGGGAGCGGGAAGCTGTCCGCGCGCAAACAGGACAATCCCGTCACGTTTGACATTCTCGATGAAAGTCGGATCCCACTCTTGCATGGTACGCGATGTGAACATGACCTTCACCTCGCGTGGAGCGTCTATGTGGCGAGTATAGGCGATATCATGCTTCTCTCATCTCACCACGACATTTTCCAGCGCATCAGCATAGCCCTTCACATATTGAACCTGTTCTGGGCTGAGTTGTTTGACGGCCTGTACTTGTGCAGGTGTCAGATCATATTCGTGACAGATCTCCGCAGTTGACATGCCGTTCTCAAGATGACCTATGATACGATCGACAAAGACACGTGTCCCTTCGATGATCGGTCTCCCACTGTTGATCGATGGGTCCTGCACAATTCCGGGGGAGATTTGCCGTATGCCCTGCAGAGCCATGAGTTCTCTCCTTTCGTGCCCCAGTGTACCATATTCATTAACAAACAACCATACGTCTGAGTGGTCTTCTCGAAACGCTCCCTACACGCCCATCGAGCGCCCGATGATCTCCTTCATGATCTCGTTCGTGCCGGCGTAGATGCTCTGCACACGCGCATCGAGGTAGGCGCGCGCGATGGGGTATTCCAGCATGTAGCCGTAGCCGCCGTACAACTGCACGCACTGATCGACGACGCGCTTCTGGAGGTCGGTCGTCCACCACTTCGCCATGGCCGCGACCTCAGGCGTGAGCGTGCCGGCGTTCAGCTCTTCGATGCAGCGATCGACGAAGACGCGCCCGATCTCAATCTCCGTCTTCATCTCGGCCAGCTTGAAGCGCGAATTCTGGAAGCTGCCGATCTTCTGACCAAAGGCCGTGCGCTCCTTGCAGTACTCCAGCGTCATGTCAAGGGCTGCTTCGCAGGCGGCCATCGCGCCGACGGCAACGCTCAGGCGCTCCCTGGCAAGCTGGCGCATCAGGTAGTAGAAGCCCTTGCCTTCCTCGCCGAGCAGGTTGCTCACCGGGACGCGCACATCCTCAAACGACAGTTCCGCCGTGTCCTGCGCCTTCATGCCCATCTTCTCCAGATTGCGCCCGCGCTTGAAGCCCTCCATACCGCGCTCCACGATGAGCAGGCTGATGCCCTTGTGTCCGAGTGTGGGATCTGTCTTCGCCACGACGATCACCACGTCGCTTAAAATACCGTTGGTGATGAAGGTCTTCTGTCCATTGAGGATATATTCATCGTCCCGGCGCTCGGCGGTTGTGCGCACCGCGGCCAGGTCGCTGCCCGTGTTCGGCTCCGTCATGGCGATGGCTGTAATCAGCTCGCCCCGGCACATGCCCGGCAGCCAGCGCCGCTTCTGCTCTTCGTTCGCGTAGGCCAGGATATAGGGGATGACGATATCGTTGTGCAGGCCTATACCCGAACCGGCGCTGACCGCCCCAACGCGCGTCGTCTCTTCTGAGAAGATCACGCTGTAGCAATAATCATCCACGCCCGCGCCGCCATACTCCTCCGGCACATTGAAGCCCAGGAAGCCCTGCTGCCCGGCCTTCAGCCACAGATCGCGCGAGACAATGCCATCCTTCTCCCATTGGTCATAATAAGGCACGATCTCCTTCTCAACAAAATGGCGAACGGAGTCGCGGAACATCTGGTGCTCTTCGGTAAAGATGGTTCTCTGCATGTAGCCTCCAAAGCAAAAGCGAGTCGCGGTCCAGCACGTGATTGTCTTGATATTATACCTTATTGACGAATACCGCATAATGGATGCAGGCAGTGATTGATTGAATTTGAAAGCTCGGCTCGTATGAACATTCTGCTGACCGGCGCGTCCGGCAACATTGGAAGGAGCACGCTTGACGAGTTAGTGCGCCAGGGGCACAGAGTGCGCTGTTTTGTGAGGCGGCGCAGAGCCCTCGAGCGCACTGCCAGGCGCTTTCCAGGCAAAATCGAACTTGTAGAAGGGGATATCAAGCGAGCGGCAGACCTGGCAACAGCCGTGCAGGGCCAGGATGTCGTCATCCACATGGCCTACATGCTTCCACCGGCCAGCGAGGACCAGCCCGAACTCGCCCATTCGATTAATGTCGATGGGACGCACGCCCTGCTCGATGCCGCGAAAAGTTTGCCAGAGCCGCCCAGGTTTTTCTTTGCATCGTCCTTCGATGTCTTTGGACATACGCAGGACCGGCCGCCCCCGCGCAAAGTGAGCGACCCTGTGCAGGCAACCGATCACTACACGAGCCATAAAATTGCCTGTGAGGAGATGGTCAAAGCGTCGGGGCTGGAATGGGCCATTTTTCGTTTCGCAGATGTTCCCCCGCTCGGACTACGCAGCCCCCATCCCATCATGTTCCGCATACCGCTCACAACGCGCTTCGAGGTCATTCATACCTGCGACGCGGGCCTGGCCGTTGCCAACGGCATTCGTTCCGACGATATCTGGGGCAGGGTCATGCTCATCGGCGGCGGACCCACCTGCCAGATACTCTACCGCGACTACCTGGGGCGCATGCTGGAGATGATGGGCATCGGGATGCTGCCGGAGAGCGCCTTCGGAAGCGAACCATACAGCACGGACTGGCTGGATACCGAGGAGAGCCAGCGCCTGCTTCACTACCAGCGCTACTCCTTTGACGATATTATGCAGCAGTTGACGCGCATCGTCGGTTACAAGCGGCGGCTCACCGCCCTGGTGCGCCCCGCCGCGCGCTGGTGGATCCTGCGCATGTCGCCCTATTACAAAGCGTGATTACTTCTTGCGCCGGCCACGCGCACTCATAAGCCAGAGGACGAGCGCGGCTGCCATTCCCGCACCTATCACCAGCTTGCGGCCTGTCGAGATACTGCGTGTGAGTAGTGAGAAGTAGATCGCGATAGTCTGAAACGCTGTTTTGAAATCGAGCGTACTTGACAGCGCATCTGCCAGGCCGAAGGGGAGCAGGGATGGCAACACGCCACGCGCATACTCGACCATCCAGACATGATCGGGATAGTGCATGCCGGCGCTTTGCCCCTTGCCCAGAAAAATATGGTCGCCAGGTGTATAGACATCGCGAGTAAACTGTCCCTCGGTGTAGTACCATGCCTCCCCATCCAGTACCGTATCGTAGAATTCGACCAGGTGCCGGCCGGTATGTCCCTCGCTTCCAATCGGGGTACCCCAGATCATCACGTACTCTTTGGTCGAAGCATGCAGCAATTTCATCTGCAACATCACCCCGCCGGCATTGTTGAAGATCCACGGCTTCGAGTCATCGATCGCGCCGGGATAGCGCTCCGATAGCTCGGCGATAACGCCGTCAAACATCTGCTCGAGAGGCTTTTCGAGATGGTTGCGGCTGATCTCGTGAATAACCCCCGGCTCGAATACGTAACTGGCCATACCTGCACCTTTCTTTGATTTTGACAATGCGCTCTCCCCGGCGGGAAGCGGCTTAAGTTTGACTACAGGAAACACACGAGTTGTATACTTCTGGTAGTCCGCGTACTGGGGACGAACCTTGAGCAGCATCTGCCAGAGCCGTTCCCGCTCTTCAGGGCCGACCGTTTCCGCCATAACCTCCCGGCTTATGCGCCCATGCTGAATACGAACGCGCGGATTTGCCCGCAAGTTCAGATACCAGGCAGGCAGCCCTGGAGAGCCGTTGTTCGAGGCGCACACCACCAGGTTTTCTCCGTCACGGAAATACAGGAGCGTGTGGGTGCGCCTCTTCCCGGTTTTGCGCCCAATTGTGTGCAGCAGCAGCATCGAATAGCTCAACTGCTTCTCCCCAAGCCGACCGCCAGTTGCCCGGTAAAGAAACTGCGTGAATTTATCGGCAGTCAGCATCACTGCATTTGGGACGTGCCAGCTCAAGACTTCTCTCCTTGCTCAGGAATACGCCGAATTAAGAGGAGCACACGCGTAAATTATAGCCGCCCTGCTAGAGCTTGTAACATCAGTATATATCATAATTTGCTGGATGGTAGGGCCTCTGCGTCAGGAATGCTCTACTGCACCCAACGCGCTGAGGGATACCTTTTGCGAACCAGTCAGCCTTTTCGCACCAGTTATATTCATACCTTCGTACAGCCTTTTGCTTCTCAGTGTTTTCAAACATTCACCACTTTGAATATCCCAAAGTTTTATGCCACCGTCATCTCCAGCGCTGGCGAGAGTACCATCAATAGAGTTAAAAGCTACCGACCAGATGCAATTGTCATGCCCACGCAAAATTTTGAGGCACTCGCCGGACACGGCGTCCCATATGCGGACCGTCCGGTCGTGGCTGCCGCTCGCAATCATGCGCCCATCGGCGCTAAGAGCCACAGATCTGACCCAGCTCGTGTGGCCTTGCAGTACCTTGAGACACTCTCCGGTTCTAATATTCCAGAGCCGAATGGTTCGATCATCGCTACTACTAACAAGCTTTTCGCCATCGGGATGAAAGGCTACGGACCATACTCGATGTGTATGCCCTTTCAGAGTTCTGATACATTTTGCGGTAGCGGTATCCCAAAGCCGGATCGTCTGATCATCCCCCCCGCTCGCGAGCATAGTATCGTCAGGGCTGAAGGCCACAGACCATAGTAAGCTGCGTCCATCTATCGTTCTAAGGCACTCGCCCGTATCGGTATCCCATATGCGCATGGTCCGGTCGTTACTGGCACTGGCGAGAAGGCGGCCATCTGCGTTGAATTCGACAGACCGCACCAGATTAGTATGCTCATGCAGCGTTTTCAAGCACTGCCCGTTAGTGGTATCCCATATGCATATCGTCTCGTCTTCACTGCTGCTGGCGAGCGTAGCTCCACCCGGGCTGAAGGCGACGCAGCGTACTCGATTATCATGCTTTCGCAGGATCTGCTCGCATTGGCCGCTTTCGACATCCCATAGCCGGACAAGCTTATCTTCACTGGCGCTGGCCAGCTTACGGCCATCTGGGCTGAAATCTACCGATTTTATCAAGCTCGTCTGGCCCTGTAAAATCCTGGTACACTGCCCCGAACGAACATCCCAGAAGCGCATTGTATCATCTTCACTGGCGCTCACAAGCAGTTTGCTGCCAGGCACAACAGCGAGTGACCATATACGATTGCAGTGCCCTTGGAGGACCCGTAAACACTCACCTGTGCTGGTATTCCACAAACGTATTGTTTGATCATCGCCACCGCTCGCCAGCGCAGCGCCCCCCTCCATCCACGCGATTGTTCTGACCCGGTCGGTATGCCCTTGCAGCACTCGCAGGCACGCCCCGGTATCGATCTGCCAGAACCGCACCGATTTGTCTTCACTTCCGCTGGCAAGTATCTGGCCATCCGGACTAAAAGCAAGCGTTCTTATCCACCCGCTATGCCCTCTCAACTCCTGGACACACTCTCCAGCATCAGGGTTCCAGAGCCGGATGACCTGATCATTACCACCACTCGCCAGTAACTTACCGTCTGGGCTGAAAGCGACAGCCCGTACCCAATCGCCGTGTCCCCGTAATACGCGTAGGCACTCGCCCGTGCTAGCATGCCAGAGCCGCACCGTCCGATCCGCGCTCGCGCTAGCAAGAGTCTGGCAATCTGGACTGAAAGCCAGGCATAAGACCCAGTCCGTATGCCCTTTCAGGATGTGAAGGCAGCGGCCTGTGTCACTCTCCCACAACCTCACCGTATGATCTTCGCTGCCACTCGCGAATAATCTGCAATCAGGACTAAAGGCCACAGATCTTATCCCATCTGAATGACCCGAGCACGTATAGAGAGATGTTGCGCTCTCCGTCTCCCACAGCCGAATCTCATCAGTCGTCGTTCCGCCCACAAGCAGGGCCCCATCCGGACTGACAGCCAGGCAAAGGACACTGCTAAAGGTATCGGTAAAGATACATGTTTCAAGATCAGCGTAAGAGAAATTGACTTCAGGTAAAAATACACCCTGTAAATAGGCTTGCCGTACAGCCAGGTTGGAGCAGTCCAGGCCATGCAGTCCGGCTCCTGAGCGGATAAGTAAATTGAGTACATTTCCTGCCGCGTAGGAATTTTGCAAAGTTTCTTTTGTTCGCAGTGTGGTTAAGATATGTTTAAGTTTTTTCTCGCCGCCTGTTTTCCCAGATGTAGCATACAGCCTTCGTATGATGGGATCGAGTATCAAACGAGCCTGGCTATTCCTTACATAATCAACTGCGCTAGCTTTCATCAGGGCATGGCTGCCGAACAATTGCAGAGCCTCATGCTCTATCTCATCGCTTATCAACGTAACGAACTCCCCGGTGACGTACTCCAAAATTACCGGTTGAAGCAGGAACTGACCATCACTGCTCACCTCAATGGCAGAGCGCCTTCGCAGCGAATCCAGCGTCTCAAGTAAAGTCCGCTGGGTTATATGGTCCTGCACGTCCTCTTGAAGCATCCTGAGTGAAACATTTTCCCGTTCGATAGCCAGCCAGAAAGCAATTTCCCGTTCGATTGACGAGAGGCGCCGAAATTGCTGTTCAAGGAGAACATAGATATCGCCGAATACAGCTTCTTCTACACTGAGAAAAGCAGCAATATTTCCACTGAAAATCTCCCGAATAGGCTCAGCGACTAATTTCAGCGCAAGCGGATTGCCTGTGTAGCGACGCACTAATTCTGCCCAGGCATCATCGCTTCCAACCAGACCCTTATCGCTCAAAAGCTCTCGACCGCTTAATTGCTCGATGCCAGAAAGCCGTAGGGATCGAACCGGGGAGCTTACTCCCTCCACTTGCGCAATCTCTGCCGGTTTCTCGCGGCTGGTTATTACGAGGCAACTCTGATGGTTGGTTTCTCCAACACGCTGGAAAAGCCTTCCGTATCCCTCGTAGGACTCGAGATAGTGACCTGCCCGTTGCTCAGCCTGCAATATCGATTCGACATTGTCCAGGATCAAGAGGCACCGATGCTCTCGCAAACAAGAAATAAGCAAGGAGATTTGCTCATCCACATTGTCGGGAATTTGCACCGGCTGCTTGAAAAGATATTGGAGACAATTTGCCAGCAGACTTTCTACAGATGGAGCATTTTGGAGTGAACGCCAGTAGACAAACTCAAATGGACATGCAGCCTGTATCCGCTTAGCCGCCCTGACCGCCAGTGAGGTCTTGCCGATGCCGCCCATTCCCAGAAGAGCTATTAGCCGGCATTGTTCATTAATCATCCAGTGTTCAAGCAGGGCAAGTTCCTGTGTGCGTCCATAATAAGGCTCGACATCTGGCGCTTCACCCCAATCCTCCTGACGGGTACTACCAGGTATTGCCTGATCTTCATCAATCGTCACCCGCGCAGTCTTCTTTACCAATCCTAACTCTTCAATGCTTTTTTCATATATTTCTGTGAGCTTTTGACGATAGTAAGGGCCGGGAAATGTCCCTCCGCGTTCCCACCGGCTAACAGTCTTCTCATCGCTTCCAATTTTTTCAGCTACATCCTCCTGTGACCATCCGCGATGTAGACGCTCACGTTGCAAAAGCTCATTCCAGGGTAGATTCTGCTCCACGTGAAGACTTTCCCTCCTTGCGCTATTGAAATGCTGTATTGCAGCTTACAAATGTGGTAGGTACTTGCCCCTTTACTTGTCCAGTAAATGCCCCCTGACGCGGTTCATTTGCCCCTCACAGCCAGGTATGCTCGATGACAGGCGTTAGATATACGGCAGAAAGGAACCGACCATGCCTACAATGTCCGCTGTTACATCAGACCTGCTTACTGAACCACTAGATCTCACGAGCGAGATCGCCTGGAACAATCTCACTCCGTCGCTTGGCCGTTTTGTCCGCAAACTCGTATACTCTTCCCAGGTCCCTAGCTGGCATGGCCAGGAAGAAGAGCTGATTGAGGATATCGTTCAAGAAACTGCTCGGCGCATCATAGAACGCTCCCAAAAAGCCGAACGAGGCGAGGCCGACCCCATTCGCTCGCTCAAGATGATTACGACGACCGCGCAAAACTATTACATAGATCTGCGCCGCCGTGATCGTCGCCTGCTGCGCATAGAGCCGGGCAACTACGTCTTGAACAACCAGTCTGACGGAGCCAATCAACTTCAGTTATTCGACGCTATATGCGAGAATGTCGATCAAGAACAACTGCTAAGGCAAGTTGCTCACGGCATCGCCGGATTCCCGAAGAAACAACGCACAGCGTTACTGATTGACCTGGCAAACCGCATGAGCTTCGATGGCCAACCAACTCCGCTGCAGCAAGCTTTTCTAGATGCCGGAATAGAGCTAGAGTTTTACCGCCAGCCTCTTCCAGACGATAAGCGAGCCCGTGGTCAGCATGTATCGCTTCTCACCTATGCCATGAAGCGCGTCGCCCAACTCCCTTGCGTAAAAGAGTATATAACAGGAGTGAAGCAGGCAACACGACTACGCAAAACGCGATGCCTGGCTTCTAAAAAAAGCGCTAGCTCACTTGCTTCTTAATCCCAGGCGATCAGCAAGTAAGCTAGCAGAAAGCAAAGCATGCTCTCGCTGCGTTTGTGAAAGCGAAAAGAACTGCAGTGTGTTTAACGCTGTATAAAACAAAGCGATATAGTATTCGCTTATATCGTCATCTTGATTCTGCGCTACCAACTGATAGGCCAGGCGGCGCAGATGTACAACTATAGCATAGGCCTTCGCCAGCGCCTGGTTCTTTGTCGAGATGCCGGGCGCTAATTGCTCGACCTGGCTGAAACGCTGGATATCATCAAGGAGCGCCTCTTCCATTTGAAGACGTTCCTCCAGAGTGGCATCACCTTCTGTGAGCAACTGAAAGCGTATTGCCGAGTCGAGCACAGCAACATCGCGCAAAATGTGACTGGGGCCTGTTTCTTGAAAATCGATCAGCCAGACGTATCCTGCATTATCCACGAGCATGTTATGTGGATTGAAGTCCCCATGTGTAGTGCAGATGTAGGTAGTGCAGGCGAGAGCGGGCCCAGCCGAAACCAATAGAGGATTAGTAAAGGGACGTTCGTTGTTCAAAGAGGTGAAACGTAGTCTTTGCTTTCCCTTTACGGATTTTAGCTGCTTCGTCCGTATTTGTTCAAGCTCCTCCGAAGTGTAGCTAAATAATCGCTGATAATCTGCCGTTAAATCTAAGGGCTGTAGGTGTTCACGATTCGCATACCAGGTGACACAAGTCTCAAGGAAAAGCCGATTCAATGCGTCCTTGATCTGAGGCACACCATCATGACTGTAGAACTCAGCAAAATCTACTAATTGATCGCTGGTACCAAGTAACGTGTAGGCAATGCCTCCAAGATGGGTTGTTCGGCGCACATCGTAGACAGCCGTATGGCGCCCGCCCCCAACAAAAGGTTCAACATATTCCTTGAAGTTATCATACTCCTTCTGTATCTTATGAACATCTCCGAACTTTACGATCGCTTCCCGGCCAATTCCCTTGTTGCTATAGAACGGCTGCACTCGCAGCACTCCTGCACCGCTCTTACCAGGTGTTAAAGGCCTTACCATAACGCCTTTCGTCTGATAGAAGAGACGACAGAGCAAATCTTCTAATTCAATTGCTACCTGCCTCTGTAGAGGAGTACCATTCTTCGCATTAGCGCCATTTACTTCCAGATCAAGCACTGCTTGCTCCGAGCTAGTCCCTGCCTGATAGAGAATCTCCAGAGCTAAGTTAATCTTCGCACCTTTGGAGAATACCTGTTCTACACTCTCCAAAAATGCCTGTTGTGAGAATTCATTTTTAGAGAGAAAGTCAGCCACCCTGTAGTCTTTAAGGGCGCTACGCATTTGTGCTCGAGTTCCAAAAGCAGAAAGCATAATTACTTTTGTAGCTTCGCTCAGCCCACTTTTCCCCAATTCGCGCAGTAGCTCCATGCCTGCTACATTAGTCTTATCAATCTCTTCCATACGAATATCAGCCACTACTATATGATAGAAACCTTCATTCAACCGTTCCAGCGCTTCAGTGACTGTAAATGCGGATTCTGCATTAAAACCGTGACGCTGCAGAGTTTCGACTAATTCTTCGCACCAATCAGGTAAATTGTCAACAATCAATATACGACCCTGCCTGGTCATAAAGCGCTCTATCCTTTCAATCCTAGACGATCAGCCAGAATACTAGCGCTGAGCAGAGCATGTTCGCGCTGGCCCAACGGCAACGACGAGAAACGAAGCATATTCACGGCATAATAGAACAAAGCGATATAGTACTCGCTCATATCATCACTTCGATTCTGCGCCACAAGTTTTCTCGCAAGAATACGTAGATGAACGACGGTAGTATAGGCCCTGGCAAGAGCTTGATTCTCTGTCGGGAAGGGATCAATCAATTGCTCCAACTGACTGAACCGATCGATGCTATTCAACTTCTCTTCGAGATGCAATCGCTCTCCCAATGTTGCCTTCTCCGAGGATAGCAGGACGAAGCGTATTTCTGAATCCAATTGGGCAACATCGTGCAATATATGCCCAATTCCGGTTCGCAGGAAGTCAATCAGCCAGGTATGTCCCGCCTGATCGATCAACAGATTGTGCTGATTAAAATCACCATGCGTAATACAGGTGTAAGTTGTTCGCACAAGTGGAGGCCCGGCCATTCCCAGAACAGGATTTTTAAAGCTCCGATCGCTGTTTAAGGATTTGAAGGTAAGTTTCTGTGTTCCATGCACTGATCGCTGAAGTTCAGTGAAGGGATGCTCAAGCTTCTCCTGAGCTAAACCGAGAAGTTGTTGGTAATCTTCGGTCAAATTATATGGTCGCAACTGACCAGCGTTGGCATACCAGGCACCACATGTATCCAGGAAGAGCCGATCCAGCACATCGTTTATCAGTGACACATCGGCATGATGGTAGAAACTTCCAAAATCCTCCAATCTTTCGTCGTCAGCACCCAGAAGCGAATAGAGCATCCCTCCCAGGTAAGGAGTACGACGAAGCTCCTGGATGGCACTGTTTCGTCCACCACCTATGAAGGGCTTGACATACTTCTTAAAATTGGAATATTCTTCTTCAATTTTGCGGAAGTCGCCGTACTTCACTACCACAGCATGACCACCACCATTGGAATAGAAGGGCTGCGCCCAAAGAACTCCTGTGACACTCAGGCCCTGAGTCATAGGCCGCACAAGCACACTTTCAGCATCATCAAACAGGCGGCAGAGCAAATCATCCAACTCGAGCGCCATCCTGTTTCTTAAGGCAGGGTCGCGCTTGACACGTGTCCCTTTTATCTCCAGGTTCGCAACGACCTGTTCGGGTCCACTAACCTCCTGCCAGTGAATAGTAAGATCGAGATTGACACGCGCGTCTTCAGACAACGCTTGTCTCACGCTCTCCAGAAACATCTTTCTCGTAAAATGTTCTTTTGAGAGGAAGTCCGCAACCTTATGGTTCTTAAATGCCAGGCGCATTTGACCTTGTGTCCCATAGGCTGAAAGAATGATTATTTTCAGAGCTTCGCCCAGCCCGCGTCTATCGAGTTCGTCCAGCAGGTCAATGCCGGCCTGGTTAAGCGGGTCCGCATCCACCAGACGGATGTCAAGGACCAGGATATGATAAAAGGTCTCGTCCAGACGCTGTAGCACCTCAGTAACCGATGAAGCGGAATCCGCATAAAGGCCCTCGCGTTGCAGCGTTTCGACTAATTGCTCGCGCCAGGGTCTTAAATCATCTACAACTAGAACGCGTCCTTGCCTGCTCATCATGCACCTTCTCTCTTTTTCATCCCAGCATCACATCAATTCTAGGCAGAAACAGTGTGAAAGTTGTGCCTTCACCTGGCTCACTTTCGACTTTGAGTTCTCCATGATTTCTGAGAGCGTTTCGGCGGGCGCTCCACAAGCCAAAGCCAGAACTGCCTTTTGTCGAAAAAAACAGGTCAAAGACTTGCGGAAGCTTCTCCTGCGGAATACCAACACCCGTATCGCTCACCTCCATAGCAACGTAGCGACCGGCGTTTCGGCCTCGCAGTGTTATGGTGCCCCCATCAGGCATAGCCTGAACCGCGTTGGCAACCAGGTTGCGCAAAATGTCTGCAATTAGATTTTGAAAGCCTCGTACTCCTGCTACATCGTTGTCCAATTCCACACAGATTGAAATGTTGGCCGGTAAAGGGACTGCAACAAGCGCTTCCTCAAGTAGCTCCCTCGTGGATATCCCAACAGGTTCGCCCGCTGTCTCCTCTTTCGCGCCCAGTTTAGCTAATTCCTGTTTGAGGTCTCCGCTGAAAAAAAGGACATTTTGTACTGCTTGTGAGATGTTATCCAACTTTCTGGAGACAAGATCATTGCTTACGCCTAAATCTCCCAATTCTGATTGAATGTCGCTAATATAGAAATTCACCAGGCCAAGGTCGTTACCCAAACGATGAGTTAGTTCGAAGGCCGATTGACCAAGAGAACTCATCTCTTCTGCGGCAGAAGCCCGCTGCTCAAACTCTTTGCGTTCCTGTACTGTTTCCAACCGGTGGATAGTGCTGGCAAGTTGCTGTGCTAATGCTTCGAAGAAATCAATATCTGTATCGCGAAAATGGCCCACCTCTTCATGCCTCAGCCCAAGGTTGCCATAGTACTGATCTTTAAAGTGAATAGGCACAACAACAAGCGAGTGCATTGTTGGATCTGATTGTTTGACTGAGTCAACGTCTGATGGCAAATGGTCGACATCGTGTACTACGATCGGGCGGCGCTCTCGTGCTACCTGGCCACTGAGCCCTTCATTTACACTTATCACTTCAAAAAGTCGTGCTCTGTGATTAGATGCATATGTCAGCACTAATTCTGCATTCTCCTGATTGTAACGGTAGATTACAACCTGGCTATTGCTCTGCATTTCCGTAAGTTGTACGACGATATTGTATGCCTGCTCAAGTTGTGATAAGTCGGTGACCTTGCTGAGTTCCTGTCCCGCCTGGTACAGCAATTTAAAATGCTGAGCCTCTCTTTCAGCCTTTTCATAGCGTTCTGCGTTCTGTAACGCGACTACAGCCAGGTTAGCCAGTTCCTGGAGTAGCCGCTCATTATTTTCATCAAAGTGGTTAGGAGAGGGACTTTCGACATTAAGTACCCCACGTAATTCATCGCCCTCGAGCATCGGAACGGCCAGTTCTGAGCGCGTTCCAGGGTAAAATTCAAGAAAGACTCCCTCCCAGGGATGCTGGGATACATCCTCTACATTGATTGGGCGTTTCCGTGCAGCCACGTACCCTACTATTCCCTGCTCCAAGCTTTGACGTTTGCCTACATTCTCCTCGGCCACCCCATATTCGGCGACCATTCGTAGTTCTTTCAACATCGGATCATAAAGATGCAATGAGCCCAGCGTAGATTGTGTTAATTCGAGGGCTTTCTCAAGGATGAAATCGAAGACACGCCCATGATCGAGCTGGCTAGTAATCTGCTTGCTGATCTCATTGAGAACCTGCCGTTCGTCAGCTAAGCGCTTCTCACCCTCAAAAGCCTGGGCATTCTGCAATGCAACTATTGCCAGTCCTGCCAGCCCTTGCAGAAGACGCTCATCACTCTCACCAAAGTTATGAGGTGCGGTACTTTCTATATTGAGTACCCCATAGAGTTCATCCCCGGCCAGCATCGGCACAGCCAGTTCTGAACGCGTTCCAGGGAAGAAATCTAGATTGACGTCGTTCCAGGGAGGTTGAGTTAAGTCCACATTGAGCAACTGTCTGTTGCTTGCCGCATTACCCACAACCCCTTGATCCAGGCTTTGTCGTCTACCTTTCTTCTCCTCGATTACTCCTCGTTCGGCTGCCATCCACAGATCGTTCCGGTGGTGGTCATAAAGCATCAGATTCCCACGCATAGAATGAGTTAGTTCCAGAGCCTTCTCTAGTATCAAATGAAAAACATGATTGATATCAAGTTGGCTGGTAATTTGCTTACTGATTTCATTGAGTACCCGGCCTTCTTCTGCCAGGCGCTTCTCACGTTCATACGCCTGTGCCTTTGTAATTGCCAGTACAGCCTGTCCAGCTAGAGTATGCAGAAAATCCTGATCTTCCTGCTGAAAAGCAGCTTCTCTTGCGCTTTCAAAATTTAGCACCCCAATCGCCTCTTCACCATCAAGCAACGGCGCAGCCAGTTCAGAGAACATATCATCATCAATAGAGTGATAATAATTCCGCCACGGCATATCACGACGTACATTATCCACGCATACTAGCTGTTTATGCTCCAGCGCCCAATGAGTAATGCCCCTGGACTCATTCAGATGAAAGCTCTGTTTTCTTATGGTTTCAGCATGACGCCCTCTGGCTGCTGCTACCTCTAACACCTGTGTTTTAGGATTGTAAAGGAGAATAGATGACTCATCGGCAGGAACAAGTTCGCCAGCCCATCTTAGGATCGTATTTAAAACAGACTTCAGATCCAGGGAGCGATTAAGTTCGGAGTCGATGTGCTGAAGAATTTCTAATTCACGCACACGTCGAAGGCTTAACGTTCCAAACGTTTGTGAGTTCTTAATTGCTATTGCAGCATAGTGTGCAAGCCCAACGATAAGTAGTCTCTGGGTATCATCAAAATGTTGTTGGTGGCGAAAATTGACAAATAAAACACCCACGTCCTCTTCCCCCACTCTCAATGGCATCACCGCCACTGATCGAATCTTTTCGCGATCCTTGAAATTTCCCTGATTGGCATGATTAGTATTGCGGCGTAACTCAGTATAAGTAGCATCACTATCTTTCGCGAAAATCGGATCCTTATTATTGAGTGCGAGGACTGCCATATCATCAGGCCGCAGAATAGTCACGGTAGGAAAGGCTGGATCGAGTAATCTGCCGGCCATCCGTGGTGGCAATATAAATCGACGGCCAACTGGTTCATATGGAAACAGTATTGCGAGATCAGCCTCTGTGGCATCTCGGATTTTCTCAACTGTTGCTTGTAAGGTTTGCTCTGACTCCAGTTGCTGGGTTAGAATCTGGCCTGTTTCATTAAGCTGGGTCAAACTCCTATACAGGCGCATATTGTGCAGTGCCAGTGAGATATAATTCGCCAGCAACTCCAGTACAAAAAGATCTTCCCGGCCATAGGCCTTTTGCGTAGGGTGTTGTATGGAAAGTATACCTAAGGGTTCGCCTTTCAACATTAACGGCACAATAATGAGCGATTCCTTTTGCTCAATCCCCAGCATATTGTCAAGAACCGACAACTGAATGCCCTCAGCCTCGGTATTCAACTCTTCAATAAACCACGATTTCTGCGTCTCGATCACGCTCTTATAGGCCCCCTGCAGAGGAATATTCATGAAACCGGTTTGATTGTACTCTCTTGTGTGCAAGTCCAGTGTGTTTGTCTGGGATTGATATAATCCCAATACGAGTTTATGGCTCTCATCCAGCACGTTATCCACATACGTTTGGAGTTCTCGAAAGAGGTTCTCGACGGTCGCGAGGTTATGGTTAATTTTCTGCCCTATAAGAGCCACTTCCTGGAGATGTAGTTCCAACCATGTTTCTTGCAGGAGAAATGCAGCTTGCGTCGCAAATATTTTGAATTGCTCATGGTCATCCGCATCGAATACTCGCGGCTGTTTATAATCAAGGTAGATTACTCCTAGAGGTCTCCGGCGATGCCTGGAAAGAAGGGCCAAACCGACGAACGAGCGGATACCCTCTTTGCGTGTAAATCGATTAAAATAGTGTGGCGCAGCCTCCAAATCCCTGACAAAAAGGATGCCTTCATCTATGACTTGTTGTGTTACTCCGTTCTGCCTGGGCTTGTCATGCAATAATCCATTGTTCACGTGCAAGTTCCCAACAACGGTTTGCGAACCGAGAAACTTGCTTGTGATTGGGTTGAATCCAAGAACCACACAGGCATCCGTCTTAAAAGTTTCCTGAGCTGTCTCACTAATATGGCGTAAAATGCTGTTCACCTCGCCAAGGCTTCCAGGTGTTCGAGCCAGCTTAGCTGATACCTTATTGACCCTTCGTAGATTTGTATCTGCCACGTATCCCTCCTGATTTACAGTAAATATAGCGAACACATCAGCACATCACGCTCATCAATAATATAGACGAGCAATATGTGAAAAGATCAAAGAAATACTACCGGGTAGTCCTTTGAGAATCAAAAATTACCGGCTCTCTATTTACTGCTTTTCAGGCTCAAGTATACACAAAGAGTGGGAGAAAAAGCAATTAACAATGTTAATTGGATATAAGTATTTAATGCAAAGGCCGCCTGCTGCTTTGCATCCAGGACATTGCCGGTGCTCAGGAGCATCAATTCGTGCCGGGTGCTTCCATTGACTGCCCTGTACCCTCGCCATAGAGGAAGCAATTCACCCAGCAACCGTTGCCCAGGTCGGTGCGCCCGGGGAAGCGCTGGCGGCATATTTCCATGGCATGTGGGCAGCGCGGGTGGAAACGGCAACCGCTTGGGGGATTGATAAGGCTGGGGATTTCACCGCGCGCCGGCAGTTCGTTCGCTGGCTTCTCGTCGCCGGGAGCGAGGCGGTCGGGGTCGGGCGCGGCGGAGATCAGCAGTTGTGTGTAGGGATGCCTGGGACTCTGGATCACCTCGTCACTTGGCCCACCCTCGACCATCTGACCGGCGTACATCACCAGGGTATCCTCGGCGAAGTAGCGCGCGCTTGCGATATCGTGCGTGATGAACAGCAGCGCCAGTTGTTCTTCCTCTTTCAGGCGCAGCAGCAGGTTGAGGACATCCAGGCGGATCGACACATCCAGCATCGAGACGGGTTCGTCGGCCAGCAGCACCTCGGGCTGCACCGCAAGCGCCCTGGCGATTGAGACGCGCTGGCGTTGTCCGCCGCTCAGTTGGTGGGGAAACTTCTGGATAAATTGCTCGGCGGGACTGAGGTTGACGCGATTGAGCAGGGAAAGGATTTGCGCGGTCTCCTGGGCTCTGCTGCGCGCGTGACCGAAGATGCGCAGCGGTCGCGCCAGGTGATAGCGCACATCGTGAACCGGGTTGAGCGAGGAGAACGGGTCCTGCAAGATCAACTGCACGTGGCGGCGATAGGCGCGCAGGTGCGAGCGCTCCGACAACCTGGCAGGCTCGCCGCGAAAGCTGATAGCGCCGGAAGTCGGGCTGTAGAGACCCGCCAGCAAACGCGCAACTGTTGTCTTGCCGCTGCCGCTTTCGCCCACCAGGGCCGTCGCGCGCCCGGGATAAAGCGCGAGCGAGGTATCCTCGACGGCATGGACAGCCTGCTTCGCCCCCAGCAGATTCAGCGAGCGAAGAGGGAAGTGTTTGCGCAGGTGGGCCGCCTCCAGAATCGGGTCTGCCTGAGGCGATGGAGGCTGGTCAGGCTGAATCTTCCGCTCGTGCGCTCGCTCTCTATCCCCTGTATCCCCTGTATCCCCTGCCGCCCGCACAAGTTCACTCATTGGATAGCGCTCCATTTATACCTTGTAGGCCACCCTTACGACGTTTCGCGGGGCGTTCCTGGCGCAAGCGCGGATCGGCTATTTCATCGATGCCGAAATTGATCAGCGAGAGACCTGCGCCCAGGATGGCGATGCATGCCCCGGGTGGGACGAACCACCACCACAAACCGCCGCCCAGCGCGCCCGCCTGCTGCGCCCAGTAGAGCATACTACCCCAACTGGGGATCGTGCCGTCGCCCAGGCCGAGGAACTCGAGCGCGGCCCAGGTCAGTACGACGTAGATGGTGGTGCTGACAAAGCCTGCCACCACCAGCCCGATCTCATTGGGGAAAATCTCAAAGAAGATGATACGCAGGGCATGTTCTCCGCCGGCACGCGCCGCCGTGACAAATTCTCGGCTGCGCATCGATAGTGTCTGCGAGCGCAGCACACGCGCTTGCCAGGCCCAGTTGGTGAAGACGATCACCAGCGAGATCGTCAAAGGGCCGCGCGGGAAGTAGGCGGCGAGCACGATAGCGAGCGGGAGCGCGGGCAGCACGAGCGAGACGTTGGTGAGCAGCGTCAGCACGTCGTCCACCCAGCCGCCGAAGTAGCCACCGACAAGGCCAACCACTACCGAGATCAGCGTGACCATTAGACCGGTACCCAGGCCCCAGAAGACGCTCGTGCGCGTGCCATTGATCAACTGGCTGAAGATATCCTCTCCGACCACAGTTGTGCCGAGCCAGTGCGCCGCGGAGGGAGGGGTGATGAACAGGTTCGACACGGCATTCGGGTTCGTCCTGTCGATCATGGGCCCGAAGATGCCGACCAGAATGAAAAAGCCCACGATGGCGCTGCCGGCCGCCACCTTGCGACTGGTTGTGGCTGCGCGCCAGACGGCGAGGGGCAGGCGCATGATACGCGCTAAAGGCGAATCATTTGGACCGGGTACGAGGACAACAGGGGTCGCACTCGTAGGAAATTGCGCCTGCTGGATCGACATTGCTACGCGCCCCTTTCTACGCGCACGCGCGGATCGAGGAAGGCATACAGCATATCGGCCAGGAAGTTCGCACCGAGCACGGCCAGCGTAATAAAAAGGAAGATGCTCTGTATCATGGCATAATCTTGCTCCTGTACCGCCTGGAGTAGCGCGTATCCGATGCCAGGATAAGAGAAGACCATCTCGGTCAGGAGCTGCCCCCCCACGATCGTGCCGATGGCGATAGCGAAGCCGGTAATATTGGGTAAGACGGCGTTACGGGCCGCGTAGCGGAACATCACGCGCGCCCCTGACAGGCCTTTGGCCCTCGCCATCAAGACGTAATCTTCTGAGATAGTGGTGATCATGGAGTTGCGCATGGTCAACATCCAGCCTGCCAGGGAGGATATCACAAGCGTCAGGGCAGGCAAAAAGGCGTACTGTGCGACGCTGCCGATATAGTCGAACGTCCAGCCGGGATCGATATTCGCCGCGTCGTAGCCACCGCCGGTAAGTGGAAACCAGCTCAGCAGGTAGGCGAAGATATAGAGTGAAAGCAGCGCCAGCCAGAAGTACGGAATGGCCGAAAGGAAGTTCATGGCAGGCGAAAGCACCGTGTCAAACAGCGATCCGCGCTTCCATGCGGCGACAATGCCAACCAGGCAGCCCAGCGTGAAACTGATGACAACGGCCACACCGCCCAGCATGATCGACCAGCCGATATCCTGCCCAATGATCTGCGAGACAGGCGTTGGGAAATACTGGATGGAGTTGCCCAGGTTGCCATGGAAGAGATTGCCGAGAAATTTGAAATATTGCAGCAAGAGGGGATCATGCGAATTCAGGCCAAACATAGCTGACAGCGTCTGCTGCATCTCCGGGGTCACGTACCCCTTCGTTGACATCTTCCCCACCAGCGCCGCCACCGGGTCGCCAGGAGCCAGGCGTGGAATAAAGAAATCGAGCGTTACCGCCACCCAGACAGCGCAGATATAGAACACTACGCGACGAAGTAAATGGCGCACCTGGCTGCTCCTTCTATCATTCACACAGGCGTCGCCTGGCTGAGTCTAAGCCAGGCGACGCCGTGATCGACTAAGAAACGGGCTGCAGGTGCAGGATGACCTGCTCGTAATCCGGGGCAGTGTTGGGGCTGCCGCTGGAATACGGGTTGCTCTGATCGGGCCAGCCGGTGAAGTGCAGTGTGGTGTATTCGTCGTAGTCAGCGCCCGTCCACAGGGGGATGAAGGGCTGATTATTGACGAAGACCTGCTCGATGCCCTGGATGGCCTGCTTCTGTACGCTCGGATCGGTGGTCGAGGCATACATGTTCAGGTACTGATCGGTTTTTGAATCCTTCCAGGCCACGAAGTTGAACTTACCCTGACCGATCTGGTTGCTATTGAGGTACTGGTTGTACAGGTAGTAAGGCGTGGGGCCGCCTACCATGCCGCAGAACATCATCTGGTAATCGTACTTGCCGTCCGTGCGGAGGGTGTAGTAGTTATCTTCACCAACCGTCACGTTCTTGATTTCGATGCCAGCCGCCTGGGCCTGGTTCGCGATCAACTTGGCCGCCGCATTCCAGTCGGAATAGGTATCCACGCTTCTCAATGTGAAGGAGAGGCGATGACCATTCTTCTGGTAGATGCCGTCTGAACCCTTGGTATAGCCGGCGTCGGTCAGGAATTTCTGAGCCTGGGCAACATTAGCGCTCGTTGGAAGGCCGGCAAACTGGGGGGCCAGCCAGCCCTGCGCAGTCGGGAGCACCAGGCCGGTGATGCTGCCAGGAGGCTCCAGCCCGGCGGTTGCCTGCGCGGCGATGGCGTTGCGGTCAAGCGCGTAGCTGAGCGCCAGGCGAACGGGAGTACCGGCCGACCCACCGAGGATCGGGTCCTTCTGGTTGATGCAGATCGAGTACAGGTTGATGGCGTCCATAAAGATTTTGTTATGGGTAGGGTCTTTCGCGATGAAATCGCTTTGGAGCGTCGGTGAGAAGTAGCCCGCCCAGTCAACCTCTCCCTTCGGCAGCGCCAGTTCCAGGGTCGCGTTGTCTTTGTACTCCGGGAAGCGAACCTCGTCAACCTTCACTTTACTGGCCTGCCAGTAACTCGGATTTTTGTCGAATACAGCCAGGGAGGGCGTGTACGAGGTCAGCGTGAATGGGCCGGTTCCGACCGGGTGATTGGTGAGATACTGGGTCGGATCGCCAACCCCCTGGAAGACGTGCTGCGGAACGATGTACACGTGTCCGGCAATGTTGACAAGCACAGGAGGATAGGCCTTCTGGAAGGTCATTACAACCGTGTTGGCGTCGGGCGCGATCACGCTTGAGAGGAAGTTCCAGACGCCCAGGCCATCAGCCGCCGGATATTGCTTCATCATGTTGAAGGTAAACGCCACGTCGTTCGCCGAGAAGGGCTTCCCGTCGTTCCATTTCACGCCCTGGCGAATGGTGAACGTGACCTGCGTGTTATCGCTGTTCCACGAATAATTCGTCGCCAGCATCGGGGTGAACGAGCCATCGTTCACATTTACAAAATACAGGGTCTCGTAGAGCAGGCCGATGCCCGCGTTGGGATGGCCATTGTAGAGGTTAAATCCAGCCTCTGCGAAATCGTAGGACTGTGTAGCAATCTTGAGGATATGCTTGGAACTGCTGTTGTTGTTATTGCTGCTGCCGCCGCAAGCCGAAAGTATCAACGTGAAGATGACCAGCAAGGAGAAGATCAGCGTTGTAGACTTGATCTTCATCTTTGAAGGCGCCGCGAGAAGAGCGTTGGGAGTCATTCATAACCTCCTGCTGTCAGATCAACGGACCTGTTCAATGATCCGGGGAAATATTCCGGGACGGTACAACTGCATACACTGGTGACTTTTGAACCGTTTACACTGTGCTTCCAGCTTCCCTCCTTTCGGCGCGCATACTGCGTGAATTCTTTACGTGAAGAAGTAATTAACTCGTTTACGGGTTTTCCAGATGGGCTCTGTGAAATAATGTACCCTGTTCTGGTTCATTTGTCAAGACATCTAGACCACTATACAGGATTGTTGTAAAAATGTTATGATTTCGTAGGGATGCGATTCATCGCGTCCTCCTGGCCAACACAAACAACCGCACCCGGACGCCATGATGAACAGTAACAAATTGTCCGCGGGTCTGTAGGGGCGCAATTCATTGCGCCCACCTCTGCGGCCAATGGACGGGGATCGAGGGCGCAATGAATTGCGCCCCTACAGACGGATACCCCGATTATTTTAGGTATGTTCATCATCGCGTCCCTACGAAACGATGGCAAGGAGCAGGAATGACTTCTCTACTTGAACAGGAAATCATGAGCCAGCCAGAGGTGATCGCACGATTGCTGGACCGCGAAACGGGACACATCCAGCACATCGCCGGGCAGCTTCCGGCCTTCGATTACGTCCTCATCGCCGCGCGTGGTTCGTCGGATCACGCCGCCACCTATGCCAAATACGCCTGGACGACGCTGGCAGGCTACCCGATCGCGCTGGCCGCGCCTTCGCTGCTGACCCTGTATGGCACGCCGCCACGCCTGGCTAATGCGCTCGTCGTCGGCGTTTCGCAGTCTGGCCAGTCGCCCGACATAATAGCCGTGCTGGAAGAAGGCAAGCGCCAGGGACGCCCCACGCTGGCCATTACCAACGATGGCGCATCGCCCCTGGCGACCATCGCTGATCACGTCGTGGAGCTTCACGCCGGGCAGGAACAGAGCGTTGCCGCCACCAAAACCTATACGGCACAACTGGCTACGATGGCTATCTTCGCCGCTGCCCTGAGCGGGGACCCGCAGCGCCTGGCCGAACTCGCACAACTGCCGGCAGCCATGCAGGATACGCTGCGATTTGCCCCGGACTTAGCCCGGCGCGTCGAGCGATACCGCTATATGGATGGCTGCGTCATCATCGGGCGCGGCTATAACTACGCTACCTCCTTCGAACTGGCGCTCAAGCTGAAAGAACTGACCTACATCATGGCGACATCGTACTCATCCGCTGATTTCCGGCACGGTCCGATCGCCACTATCGAAAGCGGGCTGCCCGTCTTCCTGGTCATGCCCAGGGGCGCAACCTTCGACGATATGCTCGACCTGACCGTAAAGCTGACGGAGCAGGGAGCCGAACTGCTGGTAATCTCTGAGTCACGGCAGGCGCTCTCGCTCGCGAAAACGGCGCTGCCACTCACACCGGGTATACCTGAGTGGCTCAGCCCGCTCACCGCAATCATCCCCGGGCAACTCTTCGTGCTATACCTGGCGTTGGCGAAAGGATTGAACCCGGACCTCCCACGCGGACTACAAAAGGTGACCCGCACGCTATAGAGAAAATTGTAAATCGGAGAGGCGCTCGCGCCATTCGCCGCTGGCAAACGTCACCGCACCGCAGCAGATGGTGGCTTGCAGCGCCAGCGATTGATCGAAGATCAGCACATCGGCATCGTAACCGGTATGCAGGCGGCCCTTGCGATTGGCTACATGTATAGAGCGAGCCGGGTTGAACGTCAGCATGCCAACAGCCTGCGAGAGTGTGACCTGCGTCATCTGGAGCATATTGCGCAGCGCCTGGTCCATCGTTAAAATACTGCCGGCAATGGTGCCATCGGAGAGGCGAGCCGCGCCGCGAATAACCCTGCTAGGCTGGCCCGCGAACTCGAATGCGGCATCGGAAACCCCGGCGGGCGCCTGGGCGTCCGTAATGACGATGGTGCGTTCCGGCCCGAGCAACTTCACAAGGGCGTCCGCCGCCGCCGGGTGGACATGCACGCCATCGGCGATCAGCTCTCCGAACACTCCTTTTGCCTGGGCCAGTGCTGCGAGCGGTCCCGGCGCGCGGTGCAGCAGGGGGCGCATGGCGTTGAAGCAATGGGTGACATGTGTGACGCCGAGCCGGATGGCCTCCTGCGCCTGCTCGTAGGTGGCATCGGTATGACCCATACTGACGGTGATGCCTGCCTCAACCAGCCGGGCTATCATCTGCACCGCGCCCGGCAATTCAGGAGCAATCGTCAGCAGGCGCAGGTAGCCGTTCGTCAGGGCAAGCAACCGCTCAGTCTCCTCCTCGCCCGGCATTCGAAGCCAGGAGGTTGGATGAGCTCCCCGCCTGGCGGCGCTGATATACGGCCCTTCCAGGTGAATGCCGAGCGGCTCGGCTCCCCTTGTCCGGCCTCCCTGCCCCTCAATAGCCAGAACAGCAGTCTCAAGCTGTCGATCCGGCATCTTCCCCGGCACGCCCACGACGGCTATAAGAAACGAGGTGACGCCTGTGGCAGGTGCCCAGCGTGCGTAGGAGTGAATCTCTATGACGTCTGTCGTATGCAGGTTAAAGCCTCCACCGCCGTGTGTATGCACATCGATGAAGCCCGGCATCACGATCATCCCGGTCGCATCGATAACGCTACCCCGGTCATCCTGGTTGCCTGCTGCATCCCCCGCATCAAAAACAGCCTGGATGCTCCCGCCATCGATAACGATCTCGCCGCGAGCAATATCCGTTGCTGCATCGATGAGATGAGCATTGCGTATCGTAAACCGCATTGAGCCTCCACAGATGAACACTTGACAGACGCACAAAAGTATGGAATTATTATAATCAAGTCAAGTGGTATATACAATATACCAATTATACCACTTGAATAGATAAGTAACATATTTCAGAAAGGAAAGCAAGGGGTAGGAAAAGGTATGAGTGCGATTTACAGGAACAGTCCTCTGCCTCGCTACTTTCAGTTGAAAGAAATCTCTGCGGGAACGCATTCGCCTGGAAGAATGGAAGCCGGGCGATCTCATTCCCTCGGAGCGAGAGTTGAGCGAAAAGTACGGGATCAGCCGCATGACGGCGCGCCAGGCCATCACGGACCTGGTGAACGAGGGCTTATTTTATCGCGAGCAGGGCAAAGGCACCTTCGTCAGCGAGCGTAAAATCACCCAGCAGTTGATCCACCTGACCGGCTTTACCGAGGATATCCGCGCTCGCGGGCAGCGTCCCGGCACAAAAGTGCTGTCGGCAGCCATGCTACCGGCAGACGAGGCGACCGCCGAGAAGCTGCGCATCGCTCCTGGCACGCTCATCTTCCGCCTGCAGCGCCTGCGCCTCGCCAACGACGAGCCGCTCGCCATCGAATTATCGCAGATCAGTTTCAAGGATTGCGAGCGGCTGCTGGAAGAAGACCTGGAACAGAACTCACTCTACCGCATGCTGGAATCAAAATATGGCATAACGTTGATGGAGGCCGACCAGGAGCTGGAGGCGGGTCTGGCCGGGAGCGAAAACGCCCAGTTGTTGAAAATCCCCGTCGGCAACCCGGTGCTCTTCACTCGCCGCGTTACCTACACCGAGCGCAACCAACCGATTGAATACGCCAGGGCTGTGTATTGCGGAAACAAGTACACCTTTTACACCCACATGAAACGCGAACAACTGATGCCGTAAAGCCATTCGTGAGGAGCAATGCATGGATCATCCTTTGAGCGTGCTGGAGACCGAAAAGGCAAACCCCGCCAGCGCGGATATCGACCGCATGACCCCTTTAGAGATCGTGCGGGTGATCAACGCCGAGGACGCGAAGGTAGCGCAGGCCGTCGAGCAGGTCTCGCCCGATATTGCCAGGGCGATCGAGGAGATAGCGGCAAGGCTGCGGCGAGGCGGTCGACTTATTTATTTCGGCGCAGGTACCTCCGGCCGCCTGGGCGCGTTGGACGCCTCCGAATGCCCTCCCACCTTCAACATTTCGCCGGAAACGGTCGTAGCCAGCATCGCGGGCGGCCCACAGGCGCTCGATCAGGCGCACGAAGACCAGGAGGATAGCGCGGTGGCAGGGCAAGCCGACGCCGATCGCCTCGAGATCGAGGGGGCGGACGCGGTCGTCGGCATCACCGCCAGCGGGCGCACGCCATATGTGCGCGGCGCACTGGCATGGGCGCGAGAGCGAGGCGCGCTGACGATCGGCCTGGCCTGCAACGCGCAGGCGCCGCTCGAGCAGGAGGTGGATATCATGATCGCGCCGCTCGTCGGGCCGGAGGTAATAAGCGGCTCGACGCGCCTGAAAGCGGGGACGGCGCAGAAAATGGTGTTGAACATGCTCAGCACCGGCACGATGATCCTGCTGGGGAAGACCTTCGGCAACCTGATGGTCGATGTGCAGGCCACCAACTACAAATTGCAGCGGCGCGCCCTCTCGATTGTGCGGCAGGCAACGGGCCTCGACGAAGAGGCCGCGAACAGCCTGCTGGAAGCCTCGGCAGGCGAAGTCAAAACGGCCATCCTCTCGGCGCGTGCCAATATTCCTCCCGAGGAGGCGAGAGTACGGCTGGCTGTGCATGGGAATATTTTGCGTGCGGCGCTGGAAGGATAATCGTCAATGCCGCCCCCCCAGGAGTATGTAAGAGGCGATGCAGGCGATGCAAGACCACCCGTCGCCACCCCGGATGCCCACCAGGGGCATCCCTACATATGGGATCGCCCCACCCAGGCACCTCCAAGACATCCGAGGTGATTACGATTGGGGATAGTAGGTGGCGGCGTTTCGCGACATGTAGGGATGCCCCTGGTGGGCATCCGGGGGCGGGGCGGATCATTTAATGAAGGAGATGCAGATGGTGGATTACGCCGACGCCATGACCCTCGAAGAGCAGGTGGGACAGACACTGATGGCAGGGTTCTGGGGAACTATGCCATCTCAGGAAATCATTGACCTGATCCAGCGTTATCACGTGGGGAATATCATCCTCTTTTCGCGCAATGTGCGTGATGCCGCACAGGTATTAGCGTTGACGCAGCGACTGCAGGCCATCGCGAGAGAAGCCGGGCATTGCTACCCCCTGCTGATCGCCATCGACCAGGAAAACGGCATCGTGCAGCGACTGGGAGAGGCAGCGACTGTCTTCCCTGGCAATATGGCGCTGGGCGCGATCGGCTCGGAAGAGATGGCGTTCGAGGTGGCGCGGGCGACGGGAGAGGAACTGCACGCGCTCGGCATCAACATGAACCTGGCGCCGGTAGTGGATGTGAACAACAACCCGGCTAACCCGGTGATCGGCGTGCGCTCGTTCGGCGAGGACGTGGGACTGGTCGGCCATCTCGGCGCCGAGATGGTGCGAGGCTATCATGCTGCCGGTATCATCTCCTGCCTGAAACATTTTCCCGGGCACGGCGATACCGCGACCGACTCACACCTGGCGCTGCCTGCGATACCCCACTCACTAGAGCGGTTGCGGGCGCTGGAACTCGTGCCGTTCGCTAAGGGCATCGAGGCCGGAGCGGATAGCGTGATGATCGCGCACATCGCCTTCCCCGCGCTGGAGAAGCAGTCTGGGCTACCCGCTACACTTTCACACGCCATCATCCAGGGATTGCTGCGCGAACAACTCGGCTTCGATGGCCTGGTGCTGTCCGATTGCCTCGAGATGCTGGCCATCGCGGATACCTATGGCACACAACACGCGGCAGTCATGGCGCTGCAAGCCGGCATCAACCTGGCGCTGGTATCGCATCATTCCGAGCTACAGCGCGGCAGCATCGCCGCGATACTTTCTGCGGTGGCTACGGGAGAGCTCGCCCCGCAGGTGATAGCCCGGGCAGCGGAGCGCGTGCTGCGGCTCAAAGCACACTATCTTTCCTGGGATGATCTGCCAGACCAGCAGGATACCGCGGCGCTCGCGGCCTGCATTGGCAGCCAGGCTCACCTTCGCCTGCAGCGAAAAGCGTATGAGCAATCGACCACCCTGTTACGCAACGAGAACAAGCTCCTGCCTCTACACCTGAGCGAGGAGGAACGCATCGTGATAGTCTCACCACCGAGAAACTTCGCGACGATGGTCGAGGACCGCTTCTATAGCGACGACACGCTGGCGGACATTCTGCGGCAGCATCATGCGAACGTCAGCATCCTTCCCATTACTCCAGGCGAGTCTATTGAGCAGGCATTACTGCCCACCGCTGAGAAGGATACCTTCGTTGTAGCGACGGTGAATGCTCACCTGGACGATGAACAGGCGGCGCCTGTGCGCTCACTCATTGCATTGGGTAAGCGCGTGATTGTGCTTGCCGTGCGCAATCCCTACGACCTGCAAGCCTTCCCCGACGCCCGCACCTACATTGCCACCTACGAATACACGCGACCCGCGCTGGAAGCGGCAGCACGTGTGATATTTGATTAGCATTGTCGGTATGCGAGCGTTGACAACTAAGTACAATCAACTAACTTTCGCGGCATTATATGCATTTGGTGAGCGGGTTTCATCCCGCGTTTGTTCCTTGAATGTCCTTAGGGTTGCTTATCGAATAGTATCGTATGGTTTTGTGGGCTATCGATCAATCTGGCCTACATCAAGTGGGCAGCCGAGGTATCTAAGGTATCCGAGGTATCCGAGGTATCAGTTGTATCCATAGTATCACTTGTATCCGATGATGAGTTTTGACAACTTAGACCGGTAAGTGATCTGGAAGCGAGCAAGCCTGTCGTCCTTCGCTTCGCTCAGGATCTCGGTGCCGGGCGAATCAGATCCTTCGCTTCGCTCAGGATGACATTGCCGATGTTGGTCGGTAACATTCATTATCGGTGGTATCGGGAGTATGGCTGCCAGTCCTCGAGGTATATAGAGAGCAAGGGGGAGACAGCCTGATTGGGACATTTGAGACAGGGGTGTCCAGTGGGGGAATGCTGCTGGAGCAAGCTCTGGAAGGGCCTGAGGCAATCGGGACATTTAGGACATTTGAGACAGGGGGAATTTTGTCAGTGGCTTGTGCCAGGCGGGAGATAACTGGCGGTGTTGTAAACGTGCGAGGCTCAGGGGAAGCTGAAGCCGGTTCCCTGAGCCGATCTTGTATTCAGTATAGCAGAGGGGGCATAATCAAGGCCCGGCGTTTGCTTCCAGTGCCATGCAGTTCCCTCCTTGCCGAATCGGAACACTTCGGGCCTTGAAGTAAAACGGTTTATTTCTCAGGTCTTTTGAGTGTACCAGTCGTTGCGCGTCAGGGGCAGATTGCTCTTGCCATGATCCGGTTTGGAGAGCAGCGACTGATAGATGTTGGCTGCCCGAGTCTGGAATGCATGGATCGAGGCGGTCATGTAGATACGCCAGATGCGATAGGTAATATCGCCGGTATACTGGCGCGCTTCTCCGGCGTGGGATTCGAGGCGGCGCACCCATTGCCGCAGCGTGAGTGCGTAATGCTCGCGCAGGCCCTCCACGTCGCGCACCTCGAAGCCGCTCGCCTCGGCTATGCGCAGCGTCGTGCTGATGGGAACCAGCGCGCCATCGGGAAAGACGTAGCGCTGATTGAAGGCCGAATCGCGCGGCGGTGGATCGGAAATGACGGTGGCGATGCCATGGTTGAGGAAGACCCCACCGGGGCGCAGCAGCTTCCAGGCCTGTTGAAAGTAGGCGGGCAGAAGGGCTTCTCCAACATGCTCGAACATGCCCACGCTGACAATTTTGTCGAAAGCTTCTGGCTCGTTCATATCCCGGTAATCACGTACCTCGACTCGACAGCGATCCGCCAAACCTGCCTCCTGGATGCGGCGCTGCGCCAGCTCTGCCTGTGGCTCGCTGAGCGTGATGCCATAGGCCTCCACGCCATAGTGCTGCGCGGCGTAGATAACCAGCCCGCCCCAGCCGCAGCCGATATCGAGCAGGCGCTCCCCAGCTTGCAGGCGCAGCTTGCGGCAAATGTAGTCCAGCTTACGTTCCTGCGCCGTATCGATGTCGTCATCGGACGAGGCAAAATAGGCGCACGAGTAGACCATGCGCCGGTCCAGCCACAGGGCGTAAAAGTCGTTGGAGCGGTCGTAGTGATAGGTCACGGCCTGCCGGTCTCGCTCCTTCGAGTGCAGCGTGCCGTGCAGCTTCACCGCGACATCGCGCGGGCGCGGCTGACCTGTTTTGGGCAGGCTCAGCAGCCGTTTTCCGAAGCGCGCCTGCGCCATCTTCCCCCAGCGCTCATCCAGCAGATAATCTCCCAGCTCAAAGGCGCCCAAAAGATCCCCCTCAACATCATAGTCGTTGTAGATATAGGCCTCACCCATGTTCAGCTCGCTCGGCGGCAGCAGCATAGAACGCAGCGCGCCCGGGTGCTGTAGCACGAGTGTGAAGCGCGGCGCCTCCCCCGCCTCCGGCCTGGATTGCCAGGTAGTGCCATCCCATAAACGCACACCGAAATTGGGCAGTTGATCGCTGCCGAATATGTCCTGCAACAACGACAACGTAGTCTGAACGGCCTGGGCATCTGTCTTCAATGACCATGAAGCCATAGGGGCTACTCCTTCCTGCTGGCTGATGTGGAACTCTGCAATGCATATAGTATATGTGAGAGATGTGGTTCAGGTCAAAGAGCCCCCTTGCCTTGTTCTCCTGCAAAATGTCATGCTGAGCGCAGCGAAGCATCTCCTCCCACACCGCATCCCAACGACCGCAGTCGTATCAAATCATCAATGTCCTGGAAATTTACCGCTCATTTTGAGCGGTAAATGAGCATCGGTACCTGCCTGAATCCGCTTCTCAGGCGGCTTTACCGAACCCAAAATATTCTTTCTGGAACACCGGCATTTTTTATCTGTCCTCTTCCGGCAGCCGCAGAGCCGCGGCTACAGCATACCAATGGACCCTGCTTTCTCAAGCTCGCCTGACTTTTTCACCGGTTAGTGGGGCTCTACCAGCATTACTAAAATACCCGACAATTGGCGAGTATAAACAGGGGATGAAGGATGAGCAACAGGCGGCTGAGTTGTACCGCCATATCCGTGATTATGAATGGGCGAAGCGCGCCGAACAATATCTTGCTGAGGTGCGAGACTGAAACAGCAATGAACAGGCGTAGAAGCAGGGCGATGAAGGCCTGGCGACGGCAAGCGTCGCCACTACAATAGCGGGCACACTTGTATCATTTCAAGTTATCGTAGTGGCGACGCTTGCCGTCGCCAGGCCTTTTGCTTCACCACCCGATACATCTCCCGCAAATCATCATAACCCTCATCGCAAACCCTCTCGAAGCGGCCTATCGCGCCGTCATGCAGCGCCCTGGCTGCCTGTGCGTCTTCGTGCATCGCCAGCAGTACATCCTGTACCAGGCATTTCAAGGCAGGGTCTATCGTCGTTGCTATGACAATAGGGGGGATGCTCGAGGGGCCTAGCGAATCAACGGTACGCAAGGATGCCGCCGTCGCTTTATCATGAGCGAGGAATACGTCCAGCACGTGCGAATCGATGGCGGCTGCGTCGGCCTGGTCTGCCAGCACCAGTTCGAGGGAGCGCTGGTGGGAGCCGGATTGGATAAGCTGGCCAAAGTAGGCGGGCGTTTTGCCGCGTTTGAGCAGGCTGTAGCAGACCAGGTTCCAGCCGGAGTGCGATTCCGGCTGGTTGTAGGCCCACCTGCACCCCTGTAGATCGTCGAACGAGGCGTAGGGGCTATCGCTGCGCACGACGACATCCGAGTAGTAGATGGGCCTGTCCTGGTAGCGCTCGCCGAGCAGGACGGGGGCGGCGAGCAGCTCGAAGGGGCAGTTGGGCGTGTAGGCATCGGCCAGCAGGGCATAGGGCAGGCCGCAGGTGAAGCCGATATCTACTTTGCCTTGCGGCGAACTCGTGCAGCGATTGCCCTACGGTCAGCGTGGTTGCTATGCCCAACTGTGCGCCGATGTAGTCCGCGATGGCCTGGTAGGTATCGTAGAGAATGGGAGCGAGGTAGCTCGCGAAACGCAGGTTCATCTTAGCTCTTCCAATCCGCCAGAAAGTGCTGGTCTTTCTCCTCAACGTGCGCTCCCAGCATGGGATGTAGTTCCATGGCGGGCGAGTACTTGCTGGCGGGCACGCTCTTGCCGAGCGCCTCGGCCATAGCGCGCACGTAGTGCGGTGCGCCGCCGCAGCAGATGCCAATGTAGTTGACGCCGATGACCCTGGCCCTGCGCGCGAAGGCGGCCATCTCGAAGCGGTTGCACAGATGCGGTTCGAGCGCGAGCGGGAAGGCCTGCTCACCGGCGGCTGTGCGCAGGGACTCGAAGGTCGGGTGCTGCGCGCCGGTTTTGTAGGGGACCGGCTGGGCGGCGACGTAGCAGTCCACGGCGTGCCGGACCTGCTCAATAATGGGCAGCATCGTCTCCGGTCCCCGGTCGCAGTTCAGGCCGACGATATCCGCTCCGGCATCGGCCAGCCGCTTGCAGGCTTCGACGTAGTCGTAGCCGTCGCGCGTCGTATGCGGCTGCACAGAGGCCAGCGTGACCATGGCGGGCAGGCCAAGCTGCTTGATGACCTCCAGGGCGATGAGGGCCTCGCCCAGGTAATCGTTCGTCTCGGAGATGACGAAATCGATGCCTTCCTCTACCGCCCAGGTCAACTGCTCCTCGTACATGGCCCGCACGATCCTCGAGGTCTCCCTGGCATTATCGGGGTCGTAGGCCCAGGTATTGCAGATGTTGCCTGCAACCAGCGCATCACCTTCACGCGCGACTTCATTGGCCAGCCGCACCGCCTGGCGGTTCATGCGTTCCAGGTCATTCTCCCTGCCGACATCCTTCAACTTTTCGCGATGAGCATAGTAGGTCAGCGCCACCATCACATCGCTGCCCGCCCGCAGGAATTCGCGGTGTAGTTCTTTGACCGCCTCCGGGAAATCCAGCACAACCTCCGGCACATACGGCCCGGCCTTGATATACCCTCTGCGTTCGAGCTCGAAAACATAGCCCTCTGCCCCCTGCACAACCCCCTCGCGCAGGCGCTCAAGGATACCCCTGGATGTTCTATCAGTCATGATTTGCTCCTTTTCTTCATAGGTAATAATCTTGATATCTGCCTGTAGGGGCGGGAGTGGAGTGGATGGGTGGTGGGGGCGCTTGCGCCGCCCTCGTCCCTCTGCCTACGCCGCCTCTCGTCCTTCCCTTTGCACTGCTCTCGTCCTCATGGGACAACGCTAGCGCAACGACATCGCTAACTCAACGGGCTACGAGGGCGGCGCAAGCGCCCCCACCCCACTCCACATCTTCTCGCGCCCTTACAGACACATCAACATTCAATTGTAAATGTGTGTTATCGCATCCCTTCACTGGCAGCCTTCGCGAACCTGCCCGGCTCAAAGCGGCCGATGTCGTAGACTGTACCCTGCTGCAAGGAGAGCTGCATGAGAGTCTGGCCTATCCAGGGGGCATATTTGTAGCCGGTGCCGCGCCAGCCGACACCTACAGCGATATCGGGCATGTCTGGGAGGGTACCGAGAATGAAGTTGTCGTCGGCCACGAGATCGTAGAAACATTGATCGACATCACTTACATCGATCGATGGAATGCCGCGCAGCGATGGCATGCATTCTTCGACAAAGCTGGCGACATCGTGGATGCGCGTGTTGACGACCCGCACGTCCGGCGGATTGTAATAGCCGATTTTAACGCCGGGCGTTTTTTCGGGGTAAAGCGGGTGACCGTAGATGCCGGTGTCGAGATAGGCGAAGACGGGCAGCGCGCCCGCCGCAAACTCTTCCTGCCGCTGCATGGGCGGCAGGAAATATTTGCACTGGCTGGGCCTATCCGGGCTGAGTGGGAAGCGCAGGTGGCAGCCCTCTATGCACGTAAGTACGTCGTTTGTGCCCAGTCCCGCCGTGATGACCAGCTTGCGCGTGGCAAGCTGGCCCACGCTGGTATGCACGACGATCTTACCTTGCCGCCGTTCGATGGAGGCTACCTCGACTTCCTCGCGGATCTCCACGTGGCTTTCGCGCAGCCTGGCGAGCAGTGCCTGCGTCGCGGCCGGCACAAAGATGAAGCCAGCTTCGACATCCAGGCGCCCCAGGTCGGCATCGAACTGGGGGTAGCGCTCATGCAGCATCTCGCGCGTGAATGATTCGGTTCGCAGGTGCAGGTCCGTGAGAACACGGTAACTTTGCTCGGCGTAACTCGCGTCGAGGTCGGGCGTCACGCTCTCCCTGGCGATGTTCAGGCAGCCGCAGTTGACGAGGAACGGTTCCCCTGCCTGCTGCTCGATCCGCAGCCAGAGCCGGCGCGCTTCATAGGCCAGCCGCGCGTAATGCGCATCGAGATAATCGTTGCGGATAGAGCGTGTATAGCCGAACGAGGCAGTTCGCTTATCGCCGATGCGCGACTTTTCGAGGATGGTGATCCTATCGGTAAAGGGCGCGGCAGCGTAGGCGGCGCACAGACCCATTACGCCTCCGCCGATTATCACCAGGTCCTGCATGGCTTCTGTCATGTATGGCTGTCCTTCTAGCAATCTCGCACTACCTGCCAGATGATCGGTTTTTGCCCCATTTCCGGGAAGGTAAAGTATTTCGTGCTTCGTATCACGATTTCATCGCATAGCGGCTCCTCCGATCCGCTAAGGCTGTCGTAACCTGGCAGTCCGCATGGCAGGACGCCGTTATGCAGCCTGATCCAGGCGTAGTAGTACGTGGCAAGCTGGTTCGCGGCATACCTGTGTGTGCTGTTCTGCTTGAAGTAGGCGTGGGCCAGGTCATCGCGCAGCAAAACGAGATTAAACCAGCGGCCCTTGCTCACCTCCAGGGAAGAATAGGTCAGCAGCCCCGGGTTGCTCGCCAGTTCCTCGACCAGCATCTTGTCCACGCGATGCAGTTCCTGGATGGTGGCCGGGCTGACCTGCTGCTGGACGCCGCTGATGAAACCGACAAAGGTGAGACCTCTACCGCGCAGTGTTTCCTGTCGTTTATAGACCACCATGCGGTGGGTGCGGTTGCGGCGCTCCGCCGCAAACGTGATGGAAGGAAGAGCCACGCGCTCATCCAGGGAGAGTATGTGTGCGCGCATCTTCTGGGCCATATAGCGCAGCACAAGCAGATCGAGCGTGATCTTGCCGGCTGTCTGTAATGTGAAAGTTTCCAGCGGCCCGGGCTGGCTTCTTTCTTCTTTCTGGAGCATATACTCTATCCTTCTAGTAGGGATGGACTGTGTATATACTGAGGAGCTTCTTGCGCGACATATGCAGCAACCTATCCCATGAGCATAGGCCGATGAGAATAGGCTTGAAGTGCATCAATGTGCGCGAGAATACAAGGAAGTCTTCAGTTTTCAGATGAGGAGGGCGCGAGGATCGTTCCCCGCGCAAAAACTGACATCATCGTCAGTGCGGCAGGAGGTCTGGCGCGTGGGTAGAAGAGCAGAAAATGGGCCGGGAGGAGTAGAAGTTTGTCTGTGTGCGTGCGATCATGTGCTCATTCACCCCCACTTTGTGCGGTTTAGAGGATGTGTTTCCTTGCTACAATTGTAAGTATACCTTGCTTGTTTGTCAATGATTTTACGTCTCGTGGTTAGCGGCTCTTTGCACCTCAGCATCCACCAGGTCGTACGCTTTTGCCAGCAGCGCCGGCACCGACTGGCCTTCGATGGTGAAGGGCGGCTCACCAAGACGCTTCAGGATGGCTTTGTCAATCCTGGATGCATAGGGGTTCACGGGGAAGTCGTCTAAAAGCGACGATACCTGCCAGAAGGTGTTCAGGTCGTCTTCGAGCAGTTCTTCCTCCTCAGCCTGCGTTGCGCCCTCGCCGCTAGAGAGCGCCGCTTCCTCTGCCGGGAGCGCGGCGCTGCGCTTTTGTCGGAGGGCCTGGATGATCTGCTCCTTCATGCGGCCACGCAGCTTGAAGATCAGGAAGGGGTCTTCGTCGAAGCGTTCCGCCAGCAGATAGTAGACGGCGGCGATGTGCTTGCAGGGGTTGGCCCAGTCGGGGCAGGTGCAGTCGGTCACGAGATCGCTGACTCTCGTCGGGAAAAGCGAGAGGTTCACGGCGTGGAAGGCGTCCTCGATGTCCCTGGGCATCTCGCCCGCCAGCAGCTTGGCTGCGAAGATGGCCTGCGACGCCATCGCATCCGTGACTTTCTCCCAATCCTGGTCTGAGAGCGGCTTCAACTGGATTTTGACCTTGTAGGGCCTGGGCTGCGAACCCTGCACTTTCGCATTTACGATGCCTGGTTCGATATCGATCGAGACGACCTGCCCCTGCCGGGCATATGAACGGCCACGTGTGAGCCGCGTCCCCATGCTGAACGATTCCAGCACACTGATCCAGCGTTTTGACCACCACGTCGAGCCGATCTCCCCCCGCCCGCTTTTCGTCTTGAGGCCACCCTCGACTTTAATCGGTTTAGAGGGCCGGTAGTAGTTCCAGCCATTATAGCCATCATCGAAATCGTCATCGTCATCGTCATCGTCGTAATCTTCGTAGTCATCATCTGAAATCGTCATCGTCATCGTAGTATTTCTTGCGTCCCATAGCTTATTCTCCTACTGCTTCGCGGCTCAGGGCGAACAGTTCCTTGAGCTGCGCGGTCGACATTTCGGTCAACCAGTTTTCGCCGCTGCCCACGATGCTTTCGGCCAGTTCCTTTTTTTGCTCGATCATCTGGTCGATGCGTTCTTCCAGCGTACCGACACAGACGAATTTATGTACCTGTACATTCTTATGCTGCCCGATGCGGAAAGCCCTGTCGGTTGCCTGGTTCTCGACCGCCGGGTTCCACCAGCGATCAAAGTGAAAAACGTGATTGGCCGCCGTCAGGTTAAGTCCCACGCCGCCTGCCTTCAGTGAAAGGATGAAGATGGGCGGCGAAGAGCTGCCTGCGCGCTCCTCCTGAAAACGCTGCACCATGCTGTCGCGCAGTTTCTTGGGCGTGCCGCCGTGCAGGAAAAGCACCTCGCTATCCAGCCTTTCCTGGAGATAGTGTCGCAGCAGACCGCCCATCTCGGCGAACTGGCTGAAGATCAGCGCCTTATCTCCGGCTGCCAGCACCTCTTCGAGCATCTCCTCCAGGCGGGCCAGCTTTCCTGATCGCCCCGGCAGCGCGCTGCCATCCCTTACAAACTGGGCCGGGTGGTTGCAAATCTGCTTAAGCTTCATGAGCGTCGCCAGCACGAGTCCCTTGCGCTCGATGCCCTCGGACTCCTCGATCTTCTCCATCATCTCCTTCACGACCGCCTCGTACAGCGTGGCCTGCTCCTGCGTGAGGTTGCAGAACACACGCATCTCCATCTTGTCGGGCAGGTCGGCGATGATGGATTTATCCGTTTTCAAGCGGCGCAGCACGAACGGCTGGATGACGCGCTTGAGCGTCTCGGCGCGGTCGGCATCGTGATAGCGCTCGACGGGGATGGCGAACTGCTGGCGGAACGCGGTAGCCGACCCCAGGTAGCCCGGATTCAGGAACTCCATGATCGACCAGAGCTCGGAAAGGCGGTTCTCTACCGGAGTACCCGTCAGCGCGATCTTATGCCTGGAATTGAGGGCTTTGATGGCCTGGGACTGCTTGGCGGCCTCGTTCTTGATATTCTGCGCCTCGTCCACCACGACATACTCCCACTCGACGGAGGCGAGGTGCTCCCTGTCGCGCAGCGCCAGCGAATAGGTAGTGACGACGATATCATTCCGCATCGCCTCCTCCACGAAGGCAGCGCCCGAGAGCCGCTCGTGCCCATGATGGATCATGACCCTGAGCGACGGCGCGAAACGCTGGAGTTCCCTGTGCCAGTTGCCCACGATGGACATGGGGCAGATCAGGAGGGCGGGATTCCCCCGGGCTGTATCTTCTGATTTGTCGACTTCCCGGTCATGTAATAAAAGAGTTATCAATTGGATCGTATTATGGCAAAGGATGCCATCAGCCACAAAGTTGTGGTGATCTTCAACCTCAAAATCGTAGACCCAACCATCATAAGGTACTTCTTCAATTTCCTTGATCTTGCAGTAATAGACCTGCTGGTCAACCAGTCGCTGAAGTTGCATCCTGGTCGTTGTCAGCAGGGGTTTATCCAGTTGTGCATAAGCATTCAGCGTTTGAACCGTCCACTTCGAGGAGGGCTTCTGACGGTAGGCCAGTTCGGCCTCACCACTCAGGATAGCATCAAACCCTGTGATTACCTGCTTCAAACTCGTTGACGAGAACTGCTGAGAGCCGGTTACGTAGACGGTCTTCATACCAAAGTGGCGAATGGGCAGCCCGGTAGCAGCCACAACCTCAGCCATAAGGCCGGATGCGGGAATACCCTCGACATTTGTGTTACTAACTCTCTCACAAATCTTCTCCAGTTTTTGCTGCTTCCTGTGACTGACAAAGCCGATCTCCTGGCAGAATATTCTTGCCGCGTTCCCACCCAGGACCCCAAACTGGTACGGACGATAAATTCTACTGCCGTTTGTCGCTCGCTTTTGCTTGGTAGAAATTCTCATCCAGATACCGAAGCGCCGCAGCAGAGTAGAAAGCTGCTGAATAAGTATGGGCGATGCTGTACTGATCTCAATGCTTCGCATACTTTCAACTACAGAGGCCTCGGCTTCAAAGAAATTTCGTAGAAAGATACGCACTGTATCAAGGTCTGCCTGCATAATGAAATCTGGAATGCGCTTTTCATTTGAAAGTTTTCCCCAGGTGTAACCTCTAGCTTCCAGGAAACGTTGATAAGCAACACTCGTTATTGCTAAAAAGGACGCCTTGTTAGGGGGAGTAACTATAGATGGAGTATTTACTTTTATCTTGTATTTCTCACTAAACTTCAGAAGGCAGCTTCGTAGCTCATCGAGTATAGAAGAATCTTTCTGCGTTATTGTTAGCGTGCCTCTGCCCTGCATTTCGTACCCTTCAGCAATTTGCCAGGCGAGGATTTTCACAAGGTCAGGATCCTCACACTCACCATTCCAGATGAGCTTTGCCGGAACACAGACATAATCGCCTACATGCAGGTCGTTAGTCCAGCCCTTGTTAGTGAGTAGTTTGTGCTGACCTGTAATAGTAACACTGTTTCCATCTTCTAGCTGAATTTTGTTAAGACGTTCAGATACATGCTGGCGATATAATCGCCTGATGCGAGACTGTACAATACTCCCGGTCGCTTCATCAATCGAATTCGTAAGCAATTGTTCAGAGGATTCGGCCCAGTACCCTTCTCCGTCAAATGTAGCTTCTCCTGTGTAATGTGTCCAGATATCCTCGGCACTTTGCAACAACCCATTGACTGTAACAAGCGAGCTAGCGCTTAAGCACTTGCCAAGTCCCATATCGTCCGCGAGACAGCCACCAAGGCCAAACTGCGTGAGGTACGCCAGCCAGGAGGTCCCCCGCAACTGGTAAGGCCGTAGCTTGCCCTGGAAGGCTCCAGGTGTATCGATCTGGGCGATCTTTGTGCCGTCGGAGAGATGCTCCAGCAGGTCGCTGATCCAGCCCTCGCCCTCGACATCGAGGACGGGCAGGCCCATCTCGGATTGTTCGCGGCCCAGGCCGGTGCGCAGGGCCTCGCCCAGCGACATCTGGCCGTTGCTGTGCTTCTTCCTGAGAAATGCTATCGCCTTCTCGATCTCCTCCGGGCGCAGTTCAACCCACTGGCCGCGTATCTTGACGAGCGGGATCTTGAGCCTGACGAGGTTCTCGAATTCTTTGGCCGAGAGCGTGGTGTCGCCGACGGCCACCGTCCAGTCGTATTCGACGATGCTGTTCAGCCCCATCAGGCCGAGACTGGCGGCGCCCGCCTTCGCCTTCATCTTCAGCTTGACGCCGAGCCGCGCATATGCCTTCTGCCACCAGGGCGGCACCAGCACGCCGAAGCCACTCTGCTCGAGCAATGGGGCGGACTCGCGCAGGAAGGTATAGGCCTGCTCCGTTTGCAAATCTAACTTTTCAGGGCGCGCGGTGCGCAGGCTCTCCTCGATGGCTGGGAACAGGCGCGAGGCCCTGCCGAGATCCGCCAGCAGGCGCTCCTGCGGGTTCTCGAAGGTGCGCTTGAGAAATTTCAGGGTGCTCGAGCGCTCCTTCCAGACCAGTTCCGCCGGGACGAGCAGGCTGCGATCATCGTTGGCCTGGAGGAAGAAACTGACGCGCCAGTCCAATTCGTGTCCATCCTCCGGCGAGGGAGGATCAAGCCGGAAGCAGGTGCGGAACGGTGCGTCCTTCTCGCCCGGTCGCACCTGGCCCAGCCAGGTCTGCATGGCTGTGTTGAACTGCTTGATCTCTGAGTCGGACGCAGTCAGTGTGGGGTCATCGGATGCAAGCGCCTGGATCCATCGTTCGGGCAGTGCGCGTGAGACGGCGCCACGCTTGCGCGAGGACGGCAACAGTCCCACCGGTGCGAGACTGCCTCGCACAAAGCCATCGATGGTCTGGTTGAGGAAATGATGCAGTATCGTACGGGGCAGCGAGGCTTTCCTTTCGCCCGGTGGCAGAAACGCCCAACTGAGCGGCGGCATCATCAACGCAAGCGTTCGCTCCCGCTCGTCGTCTTCTAGCGCAAGCACGGCTGTCCAGGCCGCTCGCGAGCGGGTCTCACCTGCCTGCTTCGATTCCTGCAAGGATGGCATGTAGCACTGCCTGGCGATCAACTCGTATGCGAAGCGGGCCGCGGTCAACCAGTAGCGCAGCACGCCGCCATACGCTACTCCGTGAGGCGGGCGATCCGGCAACGCGAGCAGGGTATCGAGGGCAAGGTCGGGAGCCAGCGCCAGTGTCGGGATTTCGTATGGCATAAACGCTGCCGGTTGCGGTTCACTTTCCTCTTCCAGGATGAGGTCCGGCGAAGGAAGCGGCCCCTTCTCCGTCGATGGCAGGTCCAACGTCAGGATACTAGCCTCGCCCCCGGCGATATGCAGCCTGCCCACCATCTCACTCAGAGACTGGCGCAGCGGCTCATACATCAGGGCAAAGGGATGCGCGCGCGATTTTTGCGGCTGCACCTCCTGCTCCTTCTGCTTCCCCCTGGATTTTCGCCTGGCGCCGGCCGGAAGCGTCAAAGGCAGTTGGGATGATTCAGCCCAGAGGTGCAGCTTGCCGGTGGAGCGATGATCCCAGATTGCATGTAAGACTATCACAGTGGTTTCTCTTCGTTGCGGAGTTATTTAGTCCTTTTACTTGTAACCCTGATTATACCACGCGTGTTAAGCAGCCCGGGCGTCATCGGATATTTAGAAATAACCCTTGTCATCCTGAGCGAAGAGAAGGATCTCGCTCCCCTACGGCAGGGGCGTTTCTTCTTGCTCTTGCAGCCGCCCGGGCACCTCGCGCTCAACTCCGCTCATCGCGCCCAGCCGCCGCATCTCGGGCCAGATCAGCGCAACCGCCAGCGCCACCAGGACCGTGCCGATACCGCCGCCGGCAACCGCGATGACCGGGCCGAAGAACTGCGCTGCCAGCCCAGACTCAAAGCCGCCCAGCTCGTTGGATGCGCCAATGAAGATGAAATTGATGGCGGAGATGCGACCGAGCAGGGCATTGGGCGTGCGCGTCATCAACAGCGTGCTGCGAATGACGACGCTGATGTTGTCGAACCCTCCCAGCAGGCCGAGCATGAGCAGCGAGAGCCAGAACGAGCGCGATATCCCGAAGACGATGGTCGCCAGGCCAAAGCCCGTCACAGCCAGCAGCAGCGTTCTCCCGGCATGCTTGAACGGCGGCGTATGCGCGATGACGAACGAGAAACACAACGCGCCGATGGATGGCGCGGCACGCAGCCAACCCAGGCCTGCCGGGCCAACATGCAGAATATCCCTGGCGTAGATTGGCAGTAGCGCTGTTGCACCCCCCAACAGTACCGCGAACATATCGAGTGTGATGGAGGCCAGGATGACATGCGTGCTGCGCAGGAACTTCAAGCCTTCGCCCAGTGATTGCAAGGTAGTTGTCTCATGCGTGGGAGCGACCGGCCTTATCTCTCGCAGGAAGAAGAGCAGGCACACGAAGAGCAGGATAACCCCGGCATTGATGGCATAGACGAGCGTCGCGCCCCCCAACAGCGCTATCAACAGGCCGCCCACAGCCGGGCCAAGCACCGAAGCCAGTTGCCCTACACTGCTATCCCACGTAGCGGCATTCTCGAAGGCGCGCTCATCAACGACCTGGGGAACCAGCGTAGCGGCGGCCGGGCTATTAAAGGCAGATGCGCAGCCATACAGCACCAGGCAGCCATAGATCAACACCAGCGATCCGCGCTCGAAGGATAAAACCGTCAGGCCAAGCGAGACCAGTGCCAGGGCGGCCTGGGAGATGATCACGATGTATTTGCGGTTGAAGCGGTCGATGATATGCCCCGCCGGCAAAGAGAGGAGGATGACAGGGATGACCACCGCCAGCCCGACACCCCCGAGCACGAGCGCGGAACCCGTCCGCTGGTACAGCTCCCAGCCAAGCGCGACGTCGATCATCCGCTCGCCAAGCCCGGCGATAAAAATACCAGTAAGTAAGAGGCGGAAACCACCAAAACGTAGCGCCTGGTAAGGATCGTGGGAATCGGACACGCTGCTCCTCTCAGCTACTGATGCACACCGTAGGTGTTGCCATATAAATCTGGAGAACCATGATACATGTTACCATGCCCTGACAAGGGGATAAATCAGGCTGAGCAATATAAGCGTCAAGATTGGAACGATCACATTTGTTTCCAATAGAGCTTCAATGACTGGATGGTACCCTTCCTAGTGTCAAGAGAGATACTTCTCTGACAACGATTAAACCGGCGAAATGAAAACACAACAGGAGGATACTACTAATGGTTACGACAATGACACAAACGACCCAGGACACATTTGAACAGTTGACCGTCTCGCCTGAGCAGACGATTGAGCGCGCACTGCCCGAGACTCCCTTCCCACGAAAGTATATCCATAGTGCGTTCAACAACCCGCAGGATGCCCTGCAGGCCTTTCTCACGTTGCTCGCTGCCGGATACGATACGCGAGACATCCACATTCTGGCGGGCCAGAACTACGTGGAAGCGGTTGAACGGGGGCAAACACTGATGGGTTCTCTCACGTCAATCGATCTCGATGACTACCTGCGCGAGGCTCGCCGGGGAGGATATATCCTGGCGGTACGTCTCTACAGGTATGAGCAGATGGAGCAGGTGCGAGATCTCCTCGCTCCCCATCACGCGCGCCACATGAAATACATCGACACCTGGACTGTCGCTCAACTCATTTAGAGGAGTCTGTACTCCTGGTCAAATTGGCAGTCCTCAATGGCCTCCAGTTCCACATCAAGATGTGGACGCGGGAGGCCATGAATGCGCTCTATGAGCGCATAAGGAATCTTATCTCAGGTCCTGGCTCTCTGCTGGCGCCGGCTAATCCCCTGCCGCTGATGTGCTCGTAAAAGTTGCCAGTCGTGAAAAGCACAACGCTATGCCTTTCATTGAGACCAGTTCCGCCCCGGCGCAGGTATTCAGCTTCTACTGCTAAAACCCCTGGATCGGTCGTCGCACGGTCGTCACGGACGGTCGTAAAAATCGCAAAGAGAAAGGTAGCCAGCCTCTCAGCATTGTAGTTCTGTTGTAGCTGGGCCCTGGCGGTGGTGACAAGGGCATCTATCATGATCAGTTGCCGGTTGATGGTGGCAACGCCGCCTGCATGCTCCAACCATTCAGGGCCCATCAGACGTTGAAAGTTACGGAGGAATGCTTTGTGCTCCTCGATCTTTTCTTCAAGAGCAGGAAACTCCTGACTTTCGCGTGCCATTGTTTTCTCTCCTAGCCTACTTCCTACTGCGCCTGAGCGAGCCAGAGGCCAGGAAGCCCAATCGCCCCAACCTGGAAGTGAGCCACTGATCCAGCCCATAATAGCGTCCAGCCGAGAGGAAGAGTAGGACGGCAAACAGGACCGCATAGGGAAAGGCGGTCCCTATATCCGTTGTGACACCAGGTATGTAGGGTCCCCCAAAACCTTCAGGGATGGCCCAGATGCCCAGGGACAGGAATATGCCGGCGATAGAGGTCAGGTTGCTCAAAATGCCAAAGATCAAGAAGAGCGCTATTACGGCCTCTGTCGTGGCCAGCATACGAGCAAAGAGCAGCGGATTGACGCTGACAAGGTTTGTCCAGAATGAGATCCAGCCCTGAATGAACTCGGGTTGTCCAGCCTTCGCCGCTGAAACTTGGGCAACAAATGAATCTTGAAATTGGGGTAGCCACTGTAATACAGCGGCAACGGCCCAGACCAGGCCGAAGATGATACGCGCGATGCCAACCCCTCGCTCTCGCCAATTCATCGGTGAGGGACGATACGACGAGGTAGGGGTCTGACGCAAGGGCTTAGTTATTGAGTTGTCGATCATATAAGGTACTCCTTTATTTTTCAAACAATTTTGATCTGAAGGTCTATTAGCAGGGACAGAATCACCCATCCAACTGCATCTTCATAGGGACGTTCACCAGCATAGTGGCCAGTTTGGGCTCTCTTCCAGCCCAATACCAGGGGCTTCTATTGCATGAAGCTGTGTAGTAGCGTTCTTACACAAGTAGATTCGCGCCGGGTTACAGGAGTCCGCCACACATTGATCCCATTGGTTCAGGCTCAGTACGAATCGGTTGCGTTCGTGCACCACAGGTCAACTTCCAATAGGCTATTCCGTCTAGAGCCTTTGCACAGGAATAGACCGGGGCAATTACACTATTCTGTCGATGTTTCTTGTTCACGTTCGAGCTATATCTAGTGTCGTGGTGAATAGCACGCAACTGTGCTCAAGTTACAACAGATTAGTAAAGAAAAAGCTGAAATACCTATGCCTACTCTCTCTCCTATACGCTCAAACGATGAAGTTCACGTGGATTTCCAGGCATTTTATCAGGAGAATCTTAACCCGATTTACCGCTATGTCTACAGCAAAATCCGCAACAGAGAAGAGGCCGAGGATCTGACCTCACAAATTTTTCTCAAAGTAATGAGTAATATTGAGTATGACCGCAGCCAGCAAAGCATGCGGAAATGGCTATACCTGATCGCGAATACGACTATCGCAGACTACTGGCGAGCTCATTACCGTCTGCCAGTGAGTTCGCTGGACGAATCATTAGATGCCGGCTGGGATCGTCGGGCTGATGAAGCGTCGACCGCGACGAGCGATGAGGCAGCAGACCGGGTACAGCGCATCCTGCAAGCCTTGCCTGAGCGGTATCGCGAGGTCTTGCATTGCCGTTTTCTCCTCAAACTTTCAATCAAAGCCACCGCGGAAAGGATGGGGCTGAGTGTGGCTGGCGCCAAAGTATTGCAGTATCGGGCGCTTAGACACGCCGCTGATCTCGAACAAGTCGTCACCGAACAATAACCTGGAGCATTCATTCCCACCAAGAATAACCACACACTATCTATTCCCCGGCTAGTTTACCCCCACAACCGCACCGAACCGCTTTTTGTGAAGAAATGGGTTGACATTGCCTATTTATTGCAATTCTGTTACCAGTAGCGTAGAGTATATGAGAGGCACTCACGAGAGAGCAGCAACATTCCCTTTGAGAGTACCCTTCTTCGTGCGTCGGTCTCGTCTTATTTCAGTGCGTTCGGGAGCTTGTCAGTCTTCTCACCAGGAGGCAGGAGGTGCGATCATGGTCGAGCGGGTGGGACAGCATCCTGGAAACGGGAACTACCCTGGGGAAGCTGAACCAAATTCAGACCTATTGAAAGTCCGGCCCCACAACCTGCCTGACCAGCTCACCCCCCTGATTGGACGCGAGCAGGAGGTGGCAGCGGTGTGTACACTCCTGCGACGACCTGAGGTACGTTGCGTAACCCTCACAGGTCCAGGGGGAGTTGGCAAGACACGCCTGGGACTCGCAGTGGCGACTGACCTGCTCGATGACTTTCCTGATGATGGCGTCTGCTTCGTCCCGCTGGCTCCCGTTAGCGACCCCGACCTGGTCATTGCTACCATCGCCCAAACGCTCGGGGTCCAGGAAGCCGGTGAGCGGCCACTGCTGCATCTCCTGCAAGCCTATTTGCAAAGGAAGTGCCTGCTGCTGCTGCTTGACAACTTCGAGCAAGTGCTGGCGGCGGCGCCAGGTCTTGCCGATCTGCTGGTCAGTTGCCCCCAGCTCAAAATCCTGGTGACCAGTCGCGCCGTGCTGCACATCCACGGTGAACATGAGTTTTCTGTCACGCCCCTGGCGCTTCCAGACCTCACCAATCTTCCAGAGAGTGAGGGACTCTCACAGTATGCGGCAGTGGCCCTCTTCCTCGAGTGCGCCAGGGCTGCCAGACCCGACTTTGAGGTGACTTCTGCAAACAGCCGCGCCATCGCTGAGATCTGCGTGCGCCTGGATGGGTTGCCCCTCGCTATCGAACTGGCAGCAGCCCGTATCAAACTGCTCCCTCCACAGGCACTCCTGATGCGTTTGGCACATCGCTTGCAGGTGCTCACGAGCGGTGCGCGCGATGCCCCTGTACGCCAGCAAACCCTGCGCAACACGCTGGCGTGGAGCTATGATCTGCTCGATGCAAGCGAACAGCGGCTCTTCCGCCGGCTCTCGGTCTTTGCCCGCGGCTGCACTCTGGAAGCAGTGGAGGGTCTTTACATGACACTCGATGAGATGCCAACGGACGTGCTGGATGGCATGGCATCGCTCATCGATAAGAGCTTGTTGCGCCAGGTGGAAGAAGAAGGGGAGGAGTCGCGCCTGCTGATGCTGGCGACCATCCGCGAGTTTGCGCTGGAGGCCCTGGAGGTGTCCGGGGAGATGGAGGGCACCCGGCGGGCACATGCGGCGTACTACCTGGCATTGGTGGAGCAAGCGGAGTTCGAACTCGGAGGACCGCAGCAAGCTGCATGGTTGGAGCGGTTAGAGCGGGAGCATGACAACCTGCGCGCGGCGCTCGCGTGGTCCTTAGAGCAAGCGGGGGACGAGGGGATGCAGCAGCGCCGCGAGATAGCCTTGCGCCTGGCCGGGGCGCTGTATATGTTCTGGTGGACACGTGGTCACTGGAGTGAAGGGCGAAATTTCCTGGAGCGGGCACTGATGGCAAGTGCGGGTGCCCCGGCACCTGTGCGAGCGAAGGCACTCTTAAGCGCCACAACTCTGACTTTCATTCAGAGCCACTATGAGCGGACAGCGGGGCTCGCCTCAGAGGGCCTGGCGCTGTATCGCGAACTCGGTGATCAACGAGGTATCGCGCTCGCCCTCTATCAACTGGGGAACGTCGCCTGGGTGAGAAGCGATACAGCAAAGGCCCGTTCCCTTCTCGAGGAAGCTTTGGCGCTCTTCAAACAAGTGGACGACAAGGAGTACGCCGGCTACTCACTCTTCTCCCTGGGCTTGCTGGCCAACAGCCAGGGAGAGTACACCAGGGCGTGCACCCTGTACGAAGATGGCCTGGCGCTCTTCAGGGAGATAGAACACAAAAGGGGTATCGCTCATACACTCTCACAACTGGCGCAGGCACTCTTTGATTCCAAGAGCGAGCAAGGGAGAGTTCGTTCCCTGCTCGAGGAATGCCTCGCGCTCTCCCGGGAGGTTGGCTTCAAGGAGGGGATCGCTGCGGCGACGTGCCTCTCCGGCCAGTTGGCACTTGAACGGGGTGACCTCGCCGCAGCATACGCGGAGGTGGTGAAGAGTCTGGCGCTCTACAAGGAGATGGGGCACCGGCATGGCACGGCCGGGTCGCTTGCCGCTTTAGGGAAGGTGGTGCTCGTCCAGGGCGACGCTACAGCGGCACAAGCGCTCTACGAAGAGAGCCTGGCGCTCTCGCGAGAGTTAGGCGAGCAATGGATGATTGCCGCGTGCCTGGTGGGATTGGGCCAGGTGGTAGCCGCGCAGCACAAGCTCGCGTGGGCGGCTCAGCTCTGGGGAGCCGCGGATGCCTTACGTGACGCTCTTGGCGGCGTCCTGATCCCGCCCGTCGAACTGGCAGACTATGAGCGCTCGCTCTCGGCCGCGCGCGTCCACCTGGGAGAGCGAGCGTTTGCTGCTGCCTGGTCGCAGGGGAGAGCCATGACCCCGCAGCAGGCGCTGGCTGCCAGGGGACAAAAGCCGATCCCAAGATCGACCGCGACAGCGCCTTCTCCCACCTATCCCGCCGGGCTGACGACACGCGAGGTGGAGGTGCTGCGCCTGGTAGCGGGCGGCCTGACCGACCTCCAAATCGCCGAAAAGCTGGTGCTAAGTCCACGCACCGTCCATACCCATATCAGCTCGATCTATAACAAGCTGGGCGTTTCCTCGCGCAGCGCGGCCACCCGCTACGCCATCGAGCACCACCTCGCCTGAACTCCTGCCTGCTTTGCTACACGTTCTAATTACTTTTCATCAACTCCTCACAAGCAACTTCAATATAAACTCGCGTAGAGCGCTCTTTCACTCCAATTCCTCATTAGGAGGAGGGGTTTCTCCTAAGGGAGTCGATGTACTGGCTTCTTTTGCCAGCTCTTCGAGGCCATTAGCGAGGTGGTGTACGAGTTTAGCCACTCCATGGGTGAATTCACGACCAGCAGCCTGGAAATGCTGCTGGGGTTCTCGTGGCAACCTGTTGACCGGTAAAAGCGCTACACTTACCCCGGCCCGAAGCATACTTCGGATGAAGTGCCGGGTGGCTAGCCGGAGTTCTTCGCGTTCACTATGCATACTTTGTCGATGTCTTTGCCTGTCCTGGCCGTTTATCATGTACGTACCTGCCTGTTCATTTCTATCATGGACAAGTGTAATTGTGCTTTGAAAAGAGATATAGCAAAGGGGAGCACAGAGCATCCCCAGAATTGTGTATTTCCCTCTCTGCAGTCCTCGGAAATCCGCCTAGATAGAATTACCTGGCTGTTGTGACCCACAGGATCATCCCCGTGATGGCGCCTATGATGCCCCAGGTGCTTCCGACGACCAGCCAGGTGGCAACAGGTGGGAACAGTGTTGACCCATTCCAGAAGGTACTTGCCAGAAACTGTTCGCCGAGCGGGTACCCGATTCCCCAAGCGATGGCGCTGCCGGTGACCCACCAGAGCAACCGTCTGGGTGCTGTTCCCAATCGCCTGATCACCAGGATGCCCTGCGTCAGCCCCACGAGACCCCCAAAGATGAGCGACATGATCGCCAGGGAGAGACTCACACTCCAGAACTCCCGGGTGCCAAAAATCAGTGACCGCCCAGCGGTCGACAAGGCAGAGGAGCCGTAGATGAGCAGATAGGGGTACACAAAGAGGAACCCCAACGCGGCTGTGAGCAGCCATCTGCCCGCCTGCGCCACGAAGCAGCGCAGGAGCAGCCACTGGCCGAGCGTGACGAAGAAGAGGGGTGAAGCCAGGTAGCACCAGATAAGAAGCCCGTTGAGCGACGCGTTTGCATTGGAAACAGCGCTGAGCAGGAAACTCCCGACCAGCCCTCCAAGGGCCGTCAATCCTACCCAACCTACCCACGTTACTAGGCCGGGGGTTCTCCTGCATATGTGTTGTTCTTCATTCACCATAGTGACACCTGCGTAAACGGTGGTTTTGGCAGCCCTTCAAGCAGCAGTTCTAATATCCGTACCCACCATTCGTCGACCCACCGCCCTGTACAGCCAGATTGGGAGTGGCCACGAACCACATGCCGAAAAGGCCCTCACCATGAGTCTGACCGGGGGCAGTATCCCCTGAGAAGGTGTAGAGCGGATGGCCGTTATACTCCACCTGGCTGCCGTTCGCATCCGTTTGCACGCTGAGTTTCCCGGCAAGGGGAGTCGAACTGGAGGGTACACCTGAGGCGGTGAAGAGCTGCGGCGGCCACATTTGAGCACAGGCGCCCGAGCAGGCTGACTGGGTCGCTGAATTGGCAGTGAAGTAGTACAGGGTCATGCCGTGTGCATCGGTGAACACCGTCTCCGACTGACCCTTTACCGTGACAGTCGCCGTTTGAATCACGGCGGAAGAACCGCTAGCGCCCGTCGTCGGGCGAGTCGTTGCAGGCGGCGTTGCGGGTGGATTGGTAGTGCCGCTGCCGTAAGGGCCACCTCCGGTAGGTGTAGAGCTTCCACAGGCTGCGATAAACATTACTATGAAGATGGCGATACCGGCTACGATAGAGCGTTTGAGAAACATTTCATATTCTCCTTAAATGTGTCTACTCTCTGAGCAAGAGTCTGCTTACTGACGGGCAGTCTCATCAGGACTCCCGTTACAGGGTTACATTCGCAGAGGGTTACAGCCTCTGAACAGCACCTGACCGTAACCTTCTGCGAATCAACCAATAGCACCCCGGTGCTCTGTAGGAAAGTCCCACAGATTATGTACATCCGTTGTTCACGGAGCGCACCGGCCAGGGCCGGTGCGCCTCTAGATGGACACGACCACGATCATTTGCCTGATCGTGGAGCCCAACGCGCAACAGGCGCAGAAAGTAGAGATCATGGAACACAACGTGGAACCATCGAAAGGTTCAACCAGTCGACGGTCCTTTATGCGTAAGGGACTTGTGGTAGGAGGGGCGGGAGCCATTGGCGCTGCCCTCGGGGCCAGTGGGTTATCGTTGCCTGCCTTTGCCGAAGAAAGAAGTGGCGGCATCACAAAGGGAGACGTGGCCATTCTCCGGTTCCTGGCTGCGGTCGAAATCATCGAAAGCGATCTGTGGCAACAATACAACGAACTGGGCGGCATCCAGGACAGCGAAGTCCCAGGGGGGAGTGGGAGCAAACCCTACATCAACGGCCTGCTCGTGCTGGATGGGGACATGTCCCAGTATATCCACGACAATACCGAGGACGAGTTCAGCCACATGGCGTTCCTCAACGCCTACCTGGTTTCGATCGGCGCGGACCCGGTCAACCTGGATCGCTTTCGCACGCTGCCGAGCAGTAAAGCGACGGGCGCCCAGCAGATCGGGCGCCTCACCAACCTCATGCAGCTCACCGTGGACACGAGCTGGTGGACGCGCTACCGCAGCTTCAACAAAAACCCCGATTTCGGCGACACCTTCGCTCAGGCCATCCCGGGCTTGAGTAAAGGGCAGTTTCCGGCGATCCCCAGAAGCGACGCCGACCTCGCCCCCGCTAACCACATCCAGGCCATCGCCAGCACGGCGGGCTTCCACTTCGGGTATATCGAGCAGGGCGGCTCCAGCCTCTACCCAACGCTCGCCCAGGGAGTCACCAGCCTGGAAGTGCTGCGCATCTTGCTCAGTATCGGCCCGGTCGAAACATCGCACTTTCAGACCTGGCACGACAAGGCCGGCAATGCCCCTGCGCTGACCGACCCCACCAACGGGCTGGTGTTTCCGGACCTCAATGCCGCTCCCTTTGGCGGGCAGGAGTTCCAGACCAACCTGATCATGCCCGAGCCGACCATCTTCCTCAGCCGCAAGTTCCCGGCCGTCTCGATCATTCGCCCGACCCAGATAGCGGGGAGCGGTGGTGCCGTAGCCACGATCAAGTCCTTTACGGCCGACGGGCTTTTCATCGGCCAGCCGAAGGAGTTCTTCACCGTCTTAAACCAGTTGGCAGAGCAAGCAGACGCGGCTCGTCGCGGGTTTTAAGCGACGCACAATGCAGCCCTGGGCATACAGGCGTGAGAGGAGACTGCGACAGAGCAGTATTCAGCTCTGCAAGGTTCTTACGCCAAATGTGTGAGAGGGTAAGGCAGGTATGGGCCGGGACAGCCCCGACCCGCACCTGCCTGCGCAATCGGAAGCAAGTCCACGCACTTGAGCAGCCTGGTCGGCAGGCTGTTTGCAATTGGACCCGAGATAGATGGCCTGATTGAACGACTAGGCAATTCTATCTAGAGTGCTCAATTGTAACGCCAGGCAGGAATTACATGATTCTGTCGATGCCTTCCTGTTCGCAATAAGGTATATCCCTTGTTGGAGCTTGAGCACGGGCGTATGCCTGGACTTGTTTCCCTGGTGACGAGCGGGAGATCAGGGAGACAGGGCGTTATCTAGCAAGCCACCCGGGAACCGACAAAATCGGTGAAAATGCCGAAGGGAGTGGGAATTATGGCAATACTCAGTGTTGAAATGGAACCGCTCTTAAAAGAGCAATTTGACCTGCCACCCGACGAACCGGGCGATTTGGAAGATGGAGGTGCAGCCGGCGTACTGAATGAACTTCCCGCCTGCCCACGACGTGCTGGCGCAACGGCCGTTCGGCAGGCTACAGGGTCTGAGAATGCCTATCAGAGCTACTTGTGTGACATCCGCGGATTTGGTCTCCTCACGTACGAAGAGGAAATCGATCTGGCGAGGCGGGTCGCCGCAGGAGATGAATTGGCACGCCGCAAGCTGATTGAGTCAAATTTGCGCCTGGTAATTGCTATTGCCCGCCGCTACGAGACTACGGGGGTTCCTCTGGTCGATCTCATCCAGGATGGGAACCTGGGGCTGATACGCGCAGCCGAGAAATTTGACTATCGCCGAGGCTGCCACTTTGGCACTTATGCCACCTGGTGGATTCGCCAGGCAGTGAGTCGTGCCGCGGGTGACCAGTCGCGCTTAATCCATTTACCAGAGCATGTGGCGGCACACTTACGCAAGGTAAAACGCGTCGCGACACAACTCTCGCAAGAAAATGGAAGAGATCCGCTGCCCGAGCGCATAGCCGAAGCCTGCAATATGGACCTGGACGAGGTCAAAAATCTGCTCGATCTCGTTGAGCAGCCGGTTTCCCTCGACACGCCCTTAGACGATGAATTCGGGCTACTCGCTCGCCGATACGCTGGAGGATACCTACGGCTCCCGCTCTCGCTGAAACGGCCTCACAGCATCTCCTGAGTGAAGAACTGCATCGAGTGCTGACCGTACTTACTCCACGTGAACGTGCCGTTATCACCCTGCGCTACGGAATTGGCGATGGACGAAGCCGCACCTTGCTCGAAGTCGGCAAAGAACTGGGCCTATCGCGCGAGCGTGTTCGACAGCTCGAAGCGGCGGCGCTGAAGAAGATGCGGTCCCAAATATAGCCATCAATAACCCTTCGCACCTAATGGAGGGAGTCTTCCATACTGATCGGAGTGGGAGCCGCCGTCTCGTTGTTGCTGAAGCGCTACCGTCTTGCGCGAATCCTGGCCATTATCGTTACAGCCTTCATTTTTGTTTCCTGGGGCCTGTCGCAATTTCCCTGCCTGATCTCCGTCGCTGTGACCATAACGAATGCCGCCAGTCCACCTTCAACACTCCTGGCGCTACTGATCGGCACTATTATCGGTATGGCATTGCTCTTGCCCTCGCTCTGGCTGCTTTTTCACGTCTTCAGGGGCAAGCATCCTGCATTGAGCGTTCAGGAGAAAGCGGCAGAGCCACCATCTACTCATCAATAAACGTTGAGTTTTGAAAAGCACAGGCGCATAAAGCATCTCACAACACTTTCCATTTTCAGTTGCAATTCTGCCCACAGTAGCGTATAGTGCATGAGGCGACACTCACGAGAGAGTAGCAACGTCCTCTTTGAGAATAGCTCACCTTTTGTAAACTGGACTTGTTTTGTATCAGCGAGTTGGTGAACTTGCCAGCACGCTTCCAGCAGGAGGTGCGAGCATGGCAGAGTACGTGGGACAGCAGCTTGGCAACTATCACCTCATTCAGCTTCTAGGGCAGGGGAACTTCTCTGGAGTCTATCTTGGTGAGCATGTTCATCTGCACACTCAGGCTGCTATCAAAGTGTTGCATGGCCAGGTCGCAACTCATGATGTCGAAGGTTTTCTCAGTGAGGCACGCGCACTGGCCCGCTTACGACATCCCCATATTATCCAGGTGCTGGACTTTGGTGTGGAGGGCACGACTCCCTTTCTGGTGATGGACTACGCTCCGGGTGGCACCCTGCGAAAGCTTCACCCCGCAGGGGCGGTGCTTTCACTCGATACCACCGTCACCTACGTCCGGCAGGTGGCCGAGGCCTTGCAGTACGCGCACCAGGAACACTTGATCCATCGCGACATCAAGCCGGAGAACTTGCTGCTGGGGCGTCACAACGAAGTCTTGCTCTCGGACTTCGGTATCGCAATCTTAATCCAGAGTTCACGCTCACAGCCACAGGCCCAGGATACCGCGGGAACGGTCGCCTATATGGCGCCCGAGCAGATGCGCGGTAAGCCGTGCCCGGCAAGCGATCAGTACGCCTTAGGCATCGTCGTCTACGAATGGTTAAGTGGGGATCGCCCTTTCCACGGAACATTTACCGAGCTGTATAGCCAGCATTTGTTCGTCACTCCTCCGCCACTGCGTGAGCGGGTCCCGGACATCCCGGCCGCGGCGGAGGACGTGGTGTTGAGGGCGCTGGCCAAAGACCCCAGGGACCGCTTTGCCAGCGTGCGAACCTTTGCTGCGGCCCTGGAAGAGGCTGTCAGGGCGGAAGCATCTGGCCGGACGCTCCTTGCGTTTGCCTCGGATCTGCCCAGAGAACATCCTGCCGAAGCTGTACCTCCATCGGGTCAATTGAAGGTTCGATTCTACAACTTGCCGGGGCCGCTCACCCCGCTGATCGGACGCGAACCAGAGATACAAGCCGTGTGTGCCCTCCTGCGACGACCCGGGGTACGCTTCGTTACCATCACGGGTACCGGTGGCGTCGGCAAGACGCGCCTGGGACTCGAGGTGGCGACTGAACTGCTCGATGAATTTGCCAATGGCGTCTGCTTCGTCTCGCTGGCTCCCCTTAGCGATCCTGACCTGGTCATTCCTAGCATCGCCCATACGCTTGGGATCCAGGAAACTGGAGAGCAACCATTATCGAATCTCCTGCAAGCCTATTTGCAAGACAAGCGTCTGCTGCTGCTGCTCGACAACTTCGAGCAGGTGTTGGCGGCGGCACCGAGGCTTGCGGACCTGCTGGCCGGCTGCCCCCAGCTCAAAATCCTGGTGACCAGTCGTGCCGTGCTGCACATCCGTGGGGAACACGAGCTTTCTGTCGCGCCGCTGGCGCTGCCCGACCTCACCCATCTTCCAGAGGGTGAAGCCCTGGTACAGTATGCGTCGGCGGCCCTCTTTCTGGAGCGTGCCAGGGCTGCCAGGCCCGACTTCCAGTTGACTCACGCCAACACCCGTGCCATCGCGGAGATCTGCGTACGCCTGGACGGGCTGCCTCTGGCCATCGAACTGGCAGCAGCCCGCGTCAAACTGCTTCTCCCACAGGCACTGCTGACACGCCTTGCAAGTCGCTTGCAGTTGCTGACGAGCGGAGCACGCAACGCCCCTGTACGGCAGCAAACCCTGCGCAATACGCTGGCGTGGAGCTATGATTTGCTCGATGCAAGCGAGCAGCGGCTCTTCCGCCGGCTCTCCGTCTTTGTCGGCGGCTGCACATTGGAAGCGGTGGAGGGTATCTCTATGGCGCTCGGTGAGATGCCTGCATCCGTGCTGGATGGGGTGGCTTCACTTATCGATAAGAGCTTGCTGCGCCTGGTAGAGCAGGAGGGGGAGGAGCCGCGCCTGCTGATGCTGGCGACCATCCGCGAGTATGGGCTGGAAGCTCTCGACGTGAGTGGGGAGATGGAGAGCACCCGGTGGGCGCACGCTGCCTACTACCTGCAGCGTGCGGAGCGAGCGGAGCTAGAACTCGGGGGCCCACAGCAAGCTGCGTGGTTGGAGCAGTTAGAGCGGGAGCATGACAACCTGCGCGCGGCACTCTCGTGGTCCTTAGAGCAAGCGAGGGATGAAGGTGCCAGAGAGGACGACCGCGGCGGGGAGATTGCCTTGAGGCTTGGAGGAGCGCTGCGGGGATTCTGGAGGGTACATGGTCAAATCAGCGAGGGGCGGAACTTCCTGGAGCGCGCGCTGGCGGTCCGTGAGGGAAGCGAGGCAGTTGTGCAGGCCAAGGCGCTGATCGCTGCAGCCACCCTGGCCTACGTCCAGGGCGACTATGAGCGCGCAGAGACGCTTTGTAAGGAGAGCCTGGCACTGTACCGGGAACTCGAAGACCTGCCAGGGATCGCACACTCCCTCCATGAACTGGGGCTTGTGTTCTCGACGAGAGGCGATATAGCAACAGCGCGCTCTTTGCTGGCGGAATCGCTGGCAGTCGCCAGAGCAGTGGACGATGAGCAACTCGTTGCCTGGGCGCTCCTTCATGCGGGACAGGTGGAGAGCAGCCAGGGCGAGTATGCCAGGGCACGTACCCTGTTCGAGGAGAGCCTGGTGATACACCGGAGGCTGCAGAACAAGAGGCTGATCGCTCAAACGCTCTCGCAATTGGCTCAGGTGCTCTATGTCTCACAAAGCGACCAGGCGAAAGTGCCCTCGCTGCTCGAGGAATGTCTCGCGATCTCCCTAGAGATCGGTTTCAAACAGGGTATGGCCGCATCGTTCTGGCTTGCAGGGCAGGTAGCGCTTGGACAGGGCGACCTTGTCACGGCACGCTCGCTCGCTGAGAAAAGTGTGATGCTCTACAAAGAGATGGGGCACCAGCATGGTACGGCGGAGTCTCTCTCCGCTTTAGGGAAGGTGTGCGCCGCCGAGGGCGAGTATGCGGCAGCACAAGCGCTCTACGAAGAGAGCCTGGCGCTCTCGCGCGGGTTGGGCGAGCAGTGGATGATCGCCGCGGGCTTGCTGGGAGTGGGCGAGGTCGTAGCGGCACAGCACAAGCCCGCCTGGGCGGTGCAGTTGTGGGGAGCAGCGGATGCCTCACGCGATGCGCTCGGCGGCGTGCCGATCCCGCCCATCGAGATGGCGGACTATGAGCGCTCGCTCTCGGCCGCGCGGGTTCATCTGGGAGAGCGAGCCTTCGCTGCAGCCTGGTCGCAGGGACGAGCTATGACGCCGCAGCAGGCGCTGGAGGCCCGGGGGCACAAGCCGCTCTCAAGCTCGCCCGTGACAGATCCCTCCCCTACCTATCCCGCCGGGCTGACGGTGCGCGAGGTGGAGGTGCTGCGCCTGCTAGCCAGCGGTCTGACCGACCAGCAGATCGCCGAGAAGCTGGTGCTCAGTCCGCGCACCGTGCATGCCCATATCAGCTCGATCTACAACAAGCTGGACGTCTCCTCGCGCAGTGCCGCCACCCGCTATGCCATCGAGCACCACCTCACATGAATAGGAGCGAAACAGTTTCCCACTCCCTCTCTGCTCCGCGCTCAACTGCAGACCTCCCCATTCACAACCGCCAGGTAATTCTGTCTAGCCGGTTCCCAGAACAACCAAGGCAAGGAATTACACAATTCTGTCGATGCGCCCCGCATCCCTTAGAGCTATATCTCCTGTAGAGCAAGTGGGAAGTTCCAGTATCACCGGGACTCCTGAGAAATAGCATGCCATAAGGCTTTTGACGTTGTTACAATCTGTGGGCTTGTACCAGCTGGACAAGGATTACCATTATTCTTTCATCCTACACGACCCGAATGTCACCTTTCTCCTGTTCGTTGTCGCTATCATCGGCATTTATGTCGAGATTTCGCATCCAGGCGTGATTCTCCCTGGTATTGCCGGAGGCATTGCACTATTACTCTTCTTCTTCGCCGCTGGTTCGCTCTCTCCCAACTGGGCGGGCCTGGCATTGATGGCGTTAGCGTTCGTTTTGCTCGTATTGGATGTGCGTCTCCCTTCGCATGGAGTATTGACGATAGGAGCAGTGATCTCCCTCATCTTTGGGGCATTCATCTTCTTTAATAGTGGGGAACCCGATCAGGGGCCTCAGGTCAATCCGCTTGTTGTTTCTATAGCGGGTGCGGTTGTCGGAGTCATTGGTCTCTCCCTTGTCACCATGATTGTGCGGGCGCAGCGCCGCCCAATCACGACGGGTGTTGAAGGCATGATTGGGGCGATGGTCGTGTCCACGACTGCACTCCTACCCGAAGGGCGGGTAAATTACCAGGGTGAAGACTGGACGGCAGTGCTGGATGCTCCTGCTGCTGCTGCGGACCCTGGAACGGAGTTACGTATCGTTTCTGTGAAAGGCTTATGCTTACACGTTCAGCCTGTTGTCGAGATATTCTCGTATTCCTCCCCCAGATATGTGCGGGGAGTATGAAGGAGAAATGTGATGGATAGCACCATTATAATCGTGCTCGTGATCAGTGAAATCGTTCTTATTCTGCTCATGTTACTCTCCTCTGCCATTCGCGTTGTGCAGCAATATGAGCGTGGCGTCATCTTCGTCCTGGGTCGTTTGATAGGGGCGAAAGGACCAGGCATCTTCCTGGTGCCACCCTTCCTCGCGTATGGCAAAAGTTGACCTGCGCATTGTGACACTCACAGTACCGCCGCAAGAGGTGATCACACGAGATAACGTGACAGTGAAAGTCACTGCAGTGATCTACTTCTATGTCGTGGATCCGGCGGCCGCTACTGTGAACGTAGTGAGCTTCCTCCAGGCAACGACGCAGATCGGACAAACGACCCTGCGCAATGTGCTCGGGCAGTCGGAACTGGATGAATTGCTGGCGCAGCGCAATAAGATCAACGGTGAACTGCAAACGATCATCGACGAACATACCGAGCGCTGGGGTGTGAAGGTCACAGCGGTGGAGATCAAGGACATCGAGTTGCCGGCGACGATGCAGCGTGCGATGGCGAAGCAGGCCGAAGCCGAACGTGAAAAGCGCGCCAAGATTATCCATGCCGAAGGTGAGTTACAGGCTTCCAACCAGTTAGCGCAAGCAGCGCGCGTCATTGGTTCACAGCCCGCTGCTCTGCAACTGCGCTACTTGCAAACGCTCACGGAAATCGCTGTCGAGAAAAACTCGACGATCATCTTCCCGCTCCCGATTGATCTGATCGAGCCAATGATCGATTTGCTCCACCATAACGATACTACAGCCGCAAACGAGCTACGTGATGGACCTGTCGGTGCGCTACCCTCTTATCCACAACGGTAGGAGGAGTGCAAGTTATGCGGGCAAGCAGCACAGGAGGGAATATGACCAAACTAAATACGGACAGCAGCGGCCAGGGCCTCGTGCTGGGAAACAAAGTGCTTGTAGCGGAAGTGTTTGCCAAAAACGGATTCCTGGTGCTCTCCAGTGGCACTGGGGACGAGAAAACAGATGAGGTGAGTGCCGATCAGGTCAGTCAGGACAAGGGAGGCGGCCTGCTTGCCAGTGACGAGATCACTTTAATCATTGACCTCGAACTCACCAGTCCAGCAGAAGCGGCTGCACCAGTCCAGTCCGCGGGGGTCTCCGCTTAAGCAACGGGACCCTTTCGTAAAAGTCTTTGCCCGTTCGGATACGCTTGCTTTTCTAGCCTGCTTACCTGATCAACCACCCGGTTGGCGTCAAACAAGTACTCCAGGAAAACCAGCAGAACTACCACAAGGACCTGTATCCTTAGAGAAATCTTGAAACCGTTACTCGGTCAGGGGCTCGTCACCAACGACGGGGAATCCTGGCTCCAGCAACGGCGCCTCAGGCAGCCAGCCTTCCATCGGAAGTGCCTGGCTGTCTTTGGTACGCTCATGACCGATGCTACAGTTATCATGCTCGACCGGTGACAGAGATTCGCCGAGCGAGATCAACCTCTGGATGGCGCAGCCGAGATAAGGAAACCACTCTACCTATCCGCAACAGAGTTACGGCAGAACAGGCTCCGTGGGCCGACAGAGTTCTCACTGGACACGACGCCTGGCAAAGGGAAATCCTACCTTCTGTCCCGCGGCCCAGCGCAGCCCATATGCCTGTCGTATGTCTGATGGAAGTTGTCCGACAGTGATCAACCGCACCATCATCCAGAGTGGTTTGCGCAGCAGGGGCATCTGGGGATAGAGAACTTTCTGGGCAATGAAGTGGGCTTGAGCATGCTCAATCGCACCCCTACTGGACGATGACGGTCAGGTTCATATTCAGGTGGACGCTACAGTAGAGATGGAAGGTGCCGGCCGTGTTGAATGGCCCAACGACGATACTTTGACCGGCAGTGCTGATCTGCGCGTTGTTGACGACCGGTGCGAGCTTATTCATGGTGTTGGTTTCTCCTATTCCCTTTATGCTTAGTGGTACTCAGTAGCATGATGGCTGGTTAGAGCGATTTTGCCTCCGATACCAGGGCTTCTCCTGAAGAACGCTATGTCGTCTCGTTCTTCCACAGGTATAGTCGCCGGAGGTTACAGTAGTGCACACCGGTGCATCTCAAGTTCAGCTTGAGCCTCACTGCCTCCTCAGGATTCCCATAAGCGAAAGGCCACAGGAAATTGCAATAGCTAGCTAGTTCAGTCTAGGGGTTCCCAGAGCAATGCGGAGAAGGAAATAGACGCATCTGTCGATACGCTCCTGTTGCGAACGAGCTATAACTTCTATTGAGGCAAGTAGCGAGCAATCTTCTCTCGCTCTCATCGATGAATATCGCTCGTTCGCTTCAATCTTTCCCCAATCGGGAAAGCAGAAGTGCACCTCATGTCAGGGCGACTCTACGCGCCATCTCCCTGCCATATCAAACAACACAGGCGCGGAATACTACAGTAGAGAGAGCCTGCCACAGCTAAGGTGTGTGGCAGCCTCCCCGTAGGGGATACCTATGATCACTCAACCAAACCCTCAACTCGAGGCCCGACCCGTTACACCAGATGTGCAACACAGACATCCCTGCATCTTCCAGGACGACCTCACCTGCGCCCTGTACCAAAGAACAGCAGGGCCATTGACACCCACATTCCGAACATAGCGCTCGCTGGCCTCCAACTGCTCCTCGGCTACGAGTGGCTGCTCGCCGGTGGCGATAAGCTCCTCCTCGGAACGTTCCCTACCCAGCTCGGTGGGATGCTTCTCATCCTGGTCGGAGGTGGCCACCTGGTCGGCTTCTTCGCCGCCATCTTGCAAGGACTCGTCGCGCCGAATGCCCAACTCTTCGGCTACCTCATTGAGTTGGGCGAGACGCTGGCAGGCCTGGGTCTGATTACCGCCGGGATAGTGGCGTTGCTTCGCCCGCTGGTGGGTCGCCACCTCAGCGGCAGGAGCACCACCCTTTACATGTTCGGTGACCGGCTCCTCGGGAGACTGGCACTTTTTGCTGCGATTGGCGCGGGACTGCTCGGTGTCAGCTACTTCTTTCTGGATGGCCTACCGGCACCATGGTTCATACCCAGCGTTGCCTTTGGCGGTTCGATTGACAATGGGCTCTTCCTGGCAGTCGCAAGTGTGATCCTCGTCGTGAGCCAGTTCGTGCAGCGGCGTCAAAGTCGATAACGCTAGCTGGAAAGAGCTCGTTGCGGCCAGAGGATCAGGGCTGAGCGAGTTCTCCGCCTGGCTCCCGGAGAAGCAGCGAAACGGGAGCGAATGCACCACTAAGAGGGTGTAACCTGCTGCGAATGTCAGCTTGAGATGGGCGTTCTGATGAGATCGCTCGTTAGCGAAGAGTTCTTTCGGTTGGATGAGTGCTCCGCAGAAGTCCCAGACTTCTTTGCTAGAGGCGAAGCCTCGTTTCCAACCGTCTTTCAATCCTTGCCTAGTAGATACATAGAGGGAGAATATGACAATGTTTCTGAAACGCTCTTGCGTGATCGCTCTTAGCGTCTTCATCACCATGTTTATCGTTGCCTGTGGGAGCTCCACCACGACCGGAGGGGGCCCTTATGGTACCAGCAATTCCTCCACCGTGATTCAAACGGCCACCGTCAGCGTCAAAGGTCAGTCGGAGATGGTGCTGACCGATGCACAAGGGAAGACCCTGTACTACTACACCCTTGACCCGGCGACGCAGTCAACCTGCTCTAGCAGTTGTGCTCAGTTGTGGCATCCCCTGCTCTTCACAGGTTCGGGTGAACCCAGCAGCTCGACTCTCCTCGCCGGGAAACTGAGCGTCCAAATGAATGCAAACGGGACCCAGATCGAGTACAACGGCCATCCGCTTTACACCTTCTCAGGCGACACTGCCCCGGGTCAGACCAAGGGTGAGGGCCTTTTCGGCATGTGGTTCGTGGCCACGCCCAATCTGGCTGTACAGGGCGGTGGATCGACAAGTGGTGGCGGGTACGGGTATTAGAAATTAGCCAAGGGTGACATCCATTCACGGAAGAGCCTGATATAGTTCTACTAGCCCTATACCTATGCTCACGCTCTTATAAGCAATATACCTGAATTGGAGCGGCAACGCATCGATTAAATCGCGTAATTCCATGTGTGCATTGCCCCGGAACCCCCTAGACAGAATTATAGGCTATAGAGTTCGGCAACCGTGAGAAAGTAGTGAGCCGTCAAAAGTGAGGCCGAGGCTCACCGTAGAGCAGATCTGTAGGGGTGACGTACTCGACGGTTACCGAGAGTGCATTACGATGGCTGCGACGAGCACAAGCGCAGCCAGGACGGAAGTTGCCAGCCCACCCAGCCTCGTCTTGCGCGGCTCGGCGCGCAGGCGCAGAAGACCCTGTCGTCCCAGGGTGTAGGTGGCCATCGAAGCGACGATGAAGGAGCCGCCCGCAGGCCCGTGACCCAGGACGGCTACCAGCACCACCAGCCCCAGTATCCCCGCGAGCGCCGACTCCAACAGTTGTGTGGGGATGCGGCGCGTCCCCACGCGCTGATCGGAGGACCACACTCCCCAGCGGGACGCCGTCGGCGGCCCTCCACAACAGCCGGCGAAGAAGCATCCCACTCTCCCCACCGCCATGGCGAAGAGCAGACCCGGGGCTGTCACATCGAGAAAGACGCCGATCGGTATGCCAAGCAGCACGAGCAGAATCGCAGCCGCCAGGGTGGCGCCGGCGATGAACCCCTGGATGCACCATCCCTCTATGCGGTGCTCGTGCCTGTGAAGGATGATGAACCACGCCTTCGCACTGGCAATACCAGCAGCGATGGCAACCAGTGAAACCGCCAGCCACGGACCGAGCGCAAGATGGTCGACGGAAATCACCAGGGCCTGGAGTATCAGCGCGAATACCATGCCGAGCGTCACCAGCGCTCCCCAAATGCCTGGAAGGATCCCCGGCACGCGGGCGAGGGGAGCCGGGCACGTTCTCACCTTCTGGGCCGACGCCGCAGACGGTGCCCACCAGCTCCACAACCGGGTCGCCGGACGCAGCAGGTCGGGCGCGGGCGCCGCGTTGCCTTGCGCCCTCGGCCCGCGCACAGAGTGAGCGGAACCCAGCATGTGCGCTGTCACGACCCACGAGCCCGCATTGATGCCGCGGATGCGGGCCGTGAGCGAGATCGGGCCGCTCCCGGGGATGACCTCCTCGATCGTCTCATCGTGGATGAACCGGTCGCCTGGCAAGAGTTGCCCCTTCACATCGATGCGGCGCCCGGAAAACCTGACCGTGACGGGGTAGGGCACTGCATGCTGCGCAGGATCGAACCAGTACGTCACCGCCAGTATCTCCTGCGTCGCACTCTCCCACAGGGCAGTGAACCCACCGCCGGTGGGAACTGGGGAGCCCGACTGGACGACATCGCTTCGCGGCGCCTTATCTAGCGCCGGGCGCCTGCGTGCCGGAGCGCTACGTGCCATGCTCATTGTCCCTTCTCGCTTGCTCTTCGCCCGCTTAGCGGATGTTCAGTTCCACATTTTGAAGTCAGTTCACAATGATCGTCAGGTTCATATTCGGGTGAACCGTACACTCGATGTGGTAGGTGCCAGCAGTCGTGAACGGACCGATTGAGATCGTGCTGCTCGTCACCTGCACATTATTGATAGTTGGCGCGCCAGGCTCCTTCATGGGCACCTGGTTCCCGTTCACCCACGAGCCATTGACCAGGTTGTGGAATGATGGGACGGAGGGAACAACCTGTAGGCTTGCGCCTTTCGCCACATTCACGCACGATTCCTGGAATGTGGTTGCCAGGGTATGCACCGTGCCATTAGCGCAGTTCGCACTCCCGCCGGTGTTACCGGTCGACGTGGGACCGCCGGCGTTAGTGGTAGGAGCGCCTGTACTCGAACAGGCTGCTAACAAAATGCTGCCGAGTGCGAACATGGCAAAAAAGGTGCCTAGAATTCGCCGTAGTTTTCGATTCCTACTTCCGATGGAGGTGGCCAGGATTAACTTCTTCCTCTTCATACCTGCGCTCTCCTTCTGACCGACTCGATACTCAGGAATAGGGCGACAACCCTATCCGTCAAAAACCTCATAAAAGAGTCCTCCTTTTGTTCCTGGTCAAGTGTGACCATCGGGTGATTTTGCGTTCGTTGTGAGAGACGTCCCAACGAAGGACGCCTGGCGTCATCGGAAAACCTCTACTGCCCTCCTCATCGCCACAAGACATATAGCGGTGGTGGAGGCAGGAGCCATCGATAAAATCGTGTAATTTTCCCTTCGTCTTGGCTTCGCATCGGCTAGACACAATTACCTACCTCATTCGGAAAAAGAGCTTGAGAGGATGCCTGTCGTCCCGCTCAGTTAGAGCAGAGACTCGTTTGCTGATTCCTGCTGGTGGATCCGCATCACTACCTGCTGCCACGTCCGCCACCATTGAAGCTGGATATAGTCGCTTTTAGTTTCTCTACAAACGCTGCAGAGCACCTGGTCCGCATCTGTGTAGTCTCCCAGAAAATCGCCCACGATTCTCCTGATATCCTGGCGTGGGGTACTGCTCCTGATCGCGGCCTCATACAGGAGCTCGGCCAGTTCATCGATCAAGGCATCGCTGATCGGTTGGTTCGCAAACTGATCTTCCCTGCTCATGATGGTCTCCTCACTCGAGGAAGGCGCAAAGATAGAGATGGAAAAGGAGTTGCCTGGTATTCGCCGGGAGTTCGTAGGCTTCCAGTTTGCCCAGAAGCTCTTCTATTTCCGGGGAGACGCGCAGGTCGTGCAGGTTATCATCGCGCAGCAGGATTTCGAGAAACAGGTTGAGCGATTTGAGGTAGCTCGCATAGGCTTCATCGGCATTGCCCTGCTCCTCGTAGATGTCCCCTTCTGCTTTGAGCAGCTTCGCAATCAGCAGAGCCTTCTCCAAGTCCAAGACACCAATTACTGTGAGCATCGTTAACAACGTCTCTTCTGAGATGGCATGAATGAAACCAGAACCCATGCCTACCGACTGCTTGAAGAACTCGTCCAACAGGGAGAGGGCTCCCTGGTAATCGTGAATTTCTTTGTGGGAGATGATCTGGGCTAAAGCCCGGCCAACATCTTCAGCGACCCTCAGGATGTAATCTTTCTGTGGCATTTCGATATCCTTTTAAAGGGGACCGGTATGCACCGCGTGGGTGTCCTCCACAATCGCACGCAATTGTTTGGCATCGAGCGTCTCATGCAGGCGCAGCGAACGGGCGATGCCGTCCAGTGTGTCATGATGCTCGGCAAGCAGGCTGACCGCTCGATCATAGGCCCACTTCACGATGCGATTGACTTCCTCGTCGATGACCACGGCCGTCTGCTCGCTATACTCGCGCGAGCCAGTTGCCAGCACTGTGCCCGCGAAGGGATCCTCGCGCTCGCTAAAAGAGATCGTGCCCAGGCGCTCGCTCATGCCCCAGCGGGTGACCATCTGGCGTGCAATGGCCGTGACCTGCTGCAGATCATTTTCCGCCCCGGTGGTGATGTGCCCAAGCGCCACCTGTTCAGCCGCACGACCGCCGAGGGCCGTTACCAGTCGCGCTTCAAGGTATTCCTTGGAGTAGTTGTAGCGATCATCGAGTGGCGTATACTGTGTCACACCGAGCGCCTGACCGCGCGGCACAATCGTTACCTTGGTCACCGGATCGACATCCTGTTGGAGCAGGCCTGTCAGCGCATGACCGCCTTCGTGATACGCAACGACATTCAGGTCGGCTTCACTTAAGACCAGGGGGCGCTCTGCACCTATGAGGATCTTATCGAGGGCATCATCGAAGCAGTTCTGTGTCACGGCGATCAGGTTGCGACGCGCAGCCAGGAGGGCGGCTTCGTTGACGAGGTTGGCGATGTCGGCGCCAACCATTCCGGGCGTGGCGCGCGCAATTGTAATCAAGTCCACGTCCTTTGCCAGCGGTACGCCGCGCGCGTGAATCTTGAGGATGGCTAATCGGCCGTTCCAGTCTGGTCGCTCGACTACCACGCGGCGGTCGAAGCGACCCGGGCGCAAGAGCGCTTGGTCCAGCCCATCCGGGCGGTTAGTGGCCGCGATGACGACGACGGCCTGGTGCGTCTTAAAGCCATCCATCTCCACCAGCAACTGGTTCAAGGTTTGCTCGCGCTCGTCGTTGCTATTGATGCTGGTCCCGCGCTGGCGACCGACGGCATCGATTTCATCGAGGAAGATGATGCTGGGAGCGGCCTGCTTGGCCTGGTCGAAGAGATCGCGCACGCGGCTGGCACCGACACCGACCAGCACTTCGACGAACTCGGAACCGCTCATAGAGAAGAAAGGCACGCTCGCCTCGCCTGCCACGGCACGCGCCAGCAGGGTTTTACCGGTACCCGGAGGTCCTACCAGCAATACACCGCGGGGAATCTTTCCGCCCAGGCGCTGGAACTTCTCCGGTGTCTTCAGGAATTCAACCACCTCGACGAGATCGTATTTCGCCTCGTTGACGCCGGCGACATCAGCAAAGGTGGTGTTCGGTCGATCTCCTTGCACCACCCGGGCGCGGGTCTTGCCAAAGCTGAACATGTTCTGCTGGCTGCGCGCTGCCCGGCGACTAATATAGAAGATGACGCCAAACACCAGGACGAGGGGGAGGAAGTCGAGCAAGACGACCAGGAAGCCATTATTAGCGGGCACAGGCTTCGCCTGGTAGTCCACACGGTACTTATTCAGCAATGGGAGGAGGTTCGGGTCTCCGTTGGGAATCTGCACCACGTGATACTGATCCGTCAGCACAGTATTACCCTGTGAGTCCACCAGCGGGATAGCATTTCTCAATTGACCGGTAATATCCTGTCCCTGGAAAGTAGCGTTATCGACGTTGCCATGCATGATTTGCAGGTAGAACGAGCTGTAAGGGAGCTGGCCAACCGGCTGACCTTGCATCGGCGAAGACTGGCCGTATAAAAGCACGTACCCGGCTGCCAATACCGCGAGCATGGCGATGATGGTAAGGATAACCCTCAACAAGTAGGTCCCACTTTTTCGTGGATCATTGCCATTCGAGTTACCGCCGTTGCCCGCACTGCCGGGCCGCCGCGATCCAGCCTGGCCGCGCTCATTGGGATTGCGTTGGTACAAATAAGCAAGCTGCCTATTCATAGCTTGATGCGCTTTCTGTGTAATCGCTGAAACTCCTGGTATAGGAAACAGAATCGCGACGCCGTTGTCGGAGCAAGAACCAGTAGCAAAGGGCTGGTCCGATCGATTCTGGGGCCTGATACCAGGAGCTTCTATTTCAAGAACGGTCCTGGCGACCGTTCGTCATACATAGATTCGCCAGTGGTTACGGAACTTCGCACTACCGCAGCTTACCTTTCAGTTTCCACTTCACTGCTTGCTGGCCCTGCAATTGCGACAACTGGGCCAGCCAGTAATTCTGTCTAGGCGGTTCCCAAAGCATGACCGGGGAGAAATTACACCATTCTGTCGATGTGCTGCTGCTCTCCGTGGGATATCTTCTGTTGTGTCGAGTAGCAAGACATCTTCTCTTGCAGGATTGATAGGCCAAAAACACTCAGCAATTGCGAGAGTAAAGGAAATGTATACTCATGGATACCGATAGACAGCCGCTCACACCACAGCAATATGAAGTCTTACATGGAGGAGGGGCCGAAGCTGCCGAAATCGCAAAAGAGCGGCTTTCGCGGCGACGCTTCCTTCGACGATCTGTGCTCGCGGTTTGGGGGCTATCCGCAACCGCAGGCGTGGGTGGTGCGCTCTTCATGCTCTACCCCAACCTGGCCGGCCAGTTCGGCTCCCTCCTGACAGCCGGCACAAAGGCGAATTTTCCAGCCGCAAAGCCAGCAGATTTCACGATCGGCCAGGCAGGCATTTTCTATTACCAGCAAGCGAAAACCTACATCGTACATCTGGATAAGAATACCGGGTTTTCTTTGCAGGGGGCAACGCTCGGAGATCAGTTGGACGCGGAGACCATCGTCAAGGATACGGATGGTTCGTACTGGATCGGGTTGTATCAACGCTGTGTTCACCTGGGCTGTACCGTACCGTTCCGCAATGATTGTGTGAGCTTCAAATGTCCCTGTCACGGTTCTCACTATCATGTAACGGGCGAATACCTGGATGGCCCGGCTCCCAGAAGCCTGGATCGCTTTGCCCTCTCCTTTAATGGAGAAAATGTCATGATTGACACGGGAACTCTGAACAATCGCGTGTCACGTCCTGAAGACGCCACACGTCTCATCCCAGTACCAACTGTGCAGTGCAGCGTATAAAAAGGAGGCTTTATTATGAGCGAGCATGACAATCAGGCACAGACCGCCAAAGGCAAGGTGCAGGTAGGCGACACAGCCCCGGACTTTACCTTGCCTCCCCAATTAGGCGCACCGGTAAGCCTTAGGGATCTTCTCGTTGAGAAGGATATTGTCCTGTACTTCTACCCGAGGGATAACACTACGGTCTGCACCACCGAGGCATGCGCCTTCCGGGATAGCTATGAGCTCTTCAAGAACGCCGGAGCGGAAGTAATCGGCGTTAGTTCGGACTCGGTAGAGTCGCACCAACAGTTTGCCGCAGCGCACCAGCTCCCCTTTATGCTGTTGAGCGACACGGACGGCTTGATCAGAAAGCTCTACGGGGTACCCACGGCATTCGGGCTGCCGGGGCGCGTGACCTATGTCATAGACAGGTGCGGGGTTGTCCGTCACATCTGCTTCTCGCAATTCACCTCTCAAAAGCATGTCGACGAAGCGCTCGCAACACTGCACTTGATACGCCAGGAACGTGCGTAGCCGGCCTGTGCCAGAAGGAAGCGAAAGGCATCCCGCTTGTATCCTGAGAACGAATATGTTAGAGTGGATGGGGAAGGACACCTGAGAAAGCGTCAGGGTAGACCACGACGCGCGAGTCGACCGAACGGAGACAGGCCGGTGAAACAGCGCAGGCCAACAACGAGTACCACTGAACGGTTATGCACCACACTTCCACTTCCTCCGAGCATCAACGAGCAGTATTACACCGATACCAGGGGGAACCGCAGGCTCACCCCTGTTGCGTTGCGCTATAAAGCGGACGTGCAAAGAGCCCTGCACAACCTGAAACGACAGGGAGTACTGAACGCGTCCCTCTTAAAACGCTTGAGTACCTGCTACCTCGCGCTGTACTTTGAGTGCTACTTCCCCACTCCGCTCCAGCGTGACCTTGACGGCGGCCTGAAAATAATGCTGGACGCCATCTGCAGGGGGCTTGGCGCCAATGACAATCGCGTCGTCGAGATTCACCTCTCGAAGCGCATTCGCCCCCAGGATCCGCACGTCTACGTTGAGATCGACACGCTTGACGAATGGGAGTTCGACGAGGAATACAGGGTGCTCCCAAGGAGATCTGAAGGCGAGGCCCCGCGCTGAGAAAGTAATCTGTTGGACGAGCATTGATGGGCTATGCTGGTTCCAGGCGCAGTGTCGTCGGCAAAGTTTCCGCGCGCACCATGCTGTTCGCGGAAGGACTGCCGCGGTATTTCCGCAGGATTTCGCTGCTCACTCGCGAAATGATAGCTTCGTCGCTCACGGGCACAGCATGCACTGCGAGGCGTTGTCCATCCACGAGAATGGCGGCGTTTGGATTCGCTACAATCTCCTGGTACCAGCGTCCTTTGCTGCCACGAAACGAGCGCACATAGACCTGGTGGTCAACCACTACTACCCAGATGATGGTGCGATGCGTTCGCCCGGTAGCCGCACGCGTTTCAATTTCTATTTCTTCAGTCCTCGCAAGCTGGTTGAGCACGTTTTCGTCAAATTGCTTCGGCATAGCGTCATTCTCCTGGGACTCATCATCTCACTGAAACACGATTTTCAGCAGGAAATGGGGCTTTCCATCTTTTCATTATGGCACAAAGGGAAGTTTTGCGAGAGGCTTGCTAATACTGCGTGGTTGGTGAATGCTGGTAGGAGTATAAAGCAAGGAGGGCGGCCGCATGGGTCGCCCTCGCTCACTACTTTCGGCAAGTGTTCATGACACTAGCCCGGCTGTCCCGGCGCCGGGATTGCCCCCACCTGCTGCAACATGCCCAGGTCGTCGCGGTTGCCCCAGTGTTCGGAAATCTTGCCCTGCTCGAACCCCAGGATAGTGAGTTTCCTTTCTGAATGTTGTCAAGTAAGGCAGACTTGGTCTGCTCGATAGATGTGTACGGGGATTGGAGAGGAATAGATCAACAAGGGAACTTTCGGCAGAGTTACGCCGTCATAGTGGATGAAGTCCTGGGACGAACTCGAATAGCGACACCACACTACTTTATTGTGAGGAGTATCCACTATGCTCAAAAAGATCGCGGCCCTGGTTATCGCGCTGGGCATCTTCGCGGTACAGGCGCTGCCGGCACTGGCGTGCGGCGGCCTGATCGCCCCCGATGGGGACGTCAGCCTGGAGCGGGCGACTACCTTGATTGCCTGGCACAACGGCATTGAACACTACCTGACCACCTTCACCTTCCAGGGGGACAGCAAAAGCAATGATATCGGTTGGATTGTGCCCCTGCCCGCCGTTCCTTTACAGATCCAGGATGGCGGCGCCTGGTCGCTGCAAAGGCTTGAGCTCGAATCTCATCCTGTTACCCTCAGTTTTGGGGCTGTACAAGCCCAATCGGCGGCAGCAGTGCCAAAGGCGGCAGTGCTTGAGCAGGTGAAAATTGAGGCGCTCAACATCACAGTTATTCGTGGCAGCGGCCCGGAAGTAATCAACTGGGCTACCAGCAACAAATTTATTCTGGACGCTGAGACGAGCAGTCACCTGCTGACGTATGCCAGGGGCAGCCCCATCTTCATGGCCGTGAAGTTCGACACGAGCGCGGCGAAGGCTCGCGGGCAGTTGCAGGGCGATGGCACACCTATCCTGATCACGATGAAGACGGCGCACATCTGGGTGCCGCTCAACGTGCTGGCGCTCGATGGGCAGCCGGTGCAGGCCGATCTCTACCTGCTGACCGACAATCCCGTCTACACAACCGACTTCGATGCTATCGCGGGGCAGTCCTCGGTCGGCAACACCGTGGGTGGCGCGCAGGGCTTCACCATGCCGTTCCAGGAGCATATGACGCCGACGCTCTACCACGACCTTTCAACCGACCGCAACATGGGCTGGGTCTGGCCCGATAGCTGGGTGACATACCTGACGCTCAATGCGCCCAGCCGCGCCGTGACCTATGACATGGGCGTCAGTTCGTCCGGCGTGATCAGGCTGGCTCCCTACGGCACGCCACCAATGTCAGTGGTGGAGAGCCAGGCAGCCAGAGATGCGCCAGCCTGGGTACCGCGCCTACCACTGGGTACGCCGCAGTTCCTGCTCGGCGTGGTGATCGTCCTGAGCATTCTGGCCGCAAGTGTTATGATCGTGCGCTACCGGAGACGGGCGACGGTGCAAATGGGAGTGTAACGCCTAGTCGTTATTCCTCCTCACTCGCTCCAATACTCTCGTAATGCGGGAATCACGATGGGCAGGATTCGTTTCTTCATAGCGATCAACGAACTCTACGGCGGGATCAATGGCTTCGAGCGCTTCCACCAGGGAGAAGACCGAGGGGAAGCGCTCTGCCGGTGAAAGGGCCAGGGTATGCAGCAACAGGGCTTCCAGGCGGGGCGAGATCAAACTATTGAAGAGATGGGGTGGGACGAGGGCCATGCCACTCTGCGGCTCAAACGGTGTTAACCTGACTTTTGCTGATTTTAACGTCGCTGATGAGGACAACCTGGGCGGTACCGGCTTAGCTTGCGGTGCAGGCGCTGCCCCACTTTGCTGTTCGTGATGCTGGCCATTTTGCGCAGGCTGCTCTACCGGCTGGCGCAGCGCAGCGGCGGCAGGCGCGTAGCGGGTGAAGAAGAGATAGAGAATTGCGCCGAGGGAATAGACATCGGAGCGCTCGTCAGCCTTGCCCAGCAGCGTTTCCGGCGCGGCAAAGGCGTTCTCCGCTAGACTTTCGCCTATAGGAAATGTGTGTGCGTACTGCTCTCTGCTTGAGCCGGCGGGCCAGAATTGCGGGGCGGGCGGCCAGGAGACCAACAGCACGGGTGCCCAGGTAGCCTGGCCGGTGCTGCTCACCAGAATCGTCGCAGGATCCAGGTCGCCAAGCACAACTCCCATGTGATGCAGGCGCGCGACAATACGGCAGAGCTGGACGCCCCATTCCAGGGCGGTCTTCATGTCCAGCCACTCCGGCCATTGCTGGTGCTTGAGGAGTAGTTCGGCGAGCGGCACGGCCACTGCCGCATAGTCAGCTTGCTTTGCCTGTCTTGCGCTGCGCTCCTCACGCGCCGGTCGCAGTTGCAAAACCAGGTAGTGGCGTTCTTGCTCCACCGAGATGCGGTCCCCAACGCCGGGAAGACGCGGCGAGCCGAGCAGTCCGGGCGCGACGAATTCCTCGAAGGCGGCCTGTTTAATGCGCTTTTGCAGCTCGGGCGACAGGCCGCTCAGCACGATTTCGCGAATAGCTACGAGCGACGACGATGGCGTGCCTTGCGCCCGCTCATTCGCGCTGGCGAGGCGATAGGCCAGATAGAGGTTGACGCGGGGGCGCGCGTGCAGCAGCGCGACGATGCGGTAACGGCCCGCCAGGATTGATTGCGCCATGCGGCAGCGGCTCGAACCCTGCCTCACCGGACGATTGCTGCGCGACGGTTCGTGGGTACATCAGACTGGCCTGGATGATACGCTGTGGGCCGGTACCGCCACTCTGCGAGTGGGTGTACTGCGCCTCATCCGCGGGAGCCGCGGGCGAGCCGCCAGGCGCGGCAGTCTGTACCTCTATGACTTGTTGGGGCACAATCTGTGGAAGCGCAGGGGCAGGCGGCTGTTCTGGCTGCGATGACGTGCCGATTTGTTCATTGGTCACGACCTGCTGAGCGGCGTCGATGGCCTGGTTGAGGGTGGTATTTGCCGCGTTCACCAGTTCCGCGATATGGTCGGCCTTAGCCAGGGCCTGCTCAAGCCGCTGCAAGCGCCGCGTTGGGCGCGCTCTATGCTCCTGCTGCTCAATCTTTTCGCCTGGCGAACCCATTTCGTCGCGGGCATCATCCTGTTCAGCTTTCTCCATCTCTTCCTCCACCTCGTCCACAGCAGCCTCGAAAGCCTGCACCTCTCGTTCAAGTTCTGCGACCCACATCTCGATGTGAGCGAGCAGTAGTGCTGAAGGCATAGTCCCTGCCGTCACTCCTGTTACTCTCTATTATGCTCCTGGCACATATCCTATAACATCGCTTCCACCAAAAGCCAGTGTTTGATAATGGAAGTACATGGGTCGTTCGACAAGCAGCGTCCCCGTGTTCACCGAGACTATCACGGACACTGAGCGATTCGGCCCCACATCGGCATTGACGTTCTCCGTCCAGCGCTGCCCAGGCGGCAAATGCGTGATTGTCACGCTCTTTGACGCACTCCCCTGTATAAGATAACGAATAGTTACGGTTTCGATAGCGGTGTTAGTACCCGGATTGATAATGGTCAGGTACTCGCTGAAGTTTTGGCCTGTATAGCCTTCGGCGAAGTAGAAGGCCGGCTGCGGGCCGGACGACGAACCGACGACGGCGGTCGAGCCCTTGATGTGGCTCTGATAGTTGAAGTACATCTGCCGGTCGGCCACAAGCGGCTGCGTGGTCTGCACGTGCGTCGCCAGCGCGTCGCCGCAGTATTGATTGGTTGAAGGACAGACCAGCGCATTGAGTAATACGGACGCGCTGGCTTGCGGGCCGACGGTGAGCTGGTAAGTTTGCGTCGAATGGGTATTCCCAGCGCCGGTAACCGAGAGCGTCAGCGTGGCTTGCGAAGGCATGTTGCCAAAGTTCGCCAGGTCGAGATAGGTCTGGAAGGGCGCGTTGGGCGCGCCGGTGTAGCCCTCGGCGAAGTCCCAGCTCGTCTGGGGATTGGGGCTGCCGATCTCATCCGTGCCGCTGGCAAAGGCAAGCGGAGCCGGTGGATTTGGGATGGTGAAGTACGAGGGCAGCTCGACCACTACCGGCAGGTCGGTCGTCACCAGCAGGGAGACGGCGTACAGGTAGCTATCGTGGTTCGCACTGGCCGCCAGGGGAAAATCGCTCGCCAGCGAGATGGTGCCGCGCGTTCTGGCGGCGATGGTATGCGTCACCGTATACAGGCTGCCCGCGCCCTGGTAGGACAGGCTGACATGCACCGGCGCGTTATTCTGATTGAGGACCGTCAGGTAGGTGGAGTACGTGGTGCCGAAGGTCGGAGAGCCGCTCTGAGCATCGCTGCCAATCTGCACGAAGGGGAAGAAGAAGGCTGAATTGAGGTGAGTCGCGCCCACGATATCGGTTCCCCCTGTAGGATTAGGACTCAACTGGGTATATTTGAAATACATCGGGCGTTCCGCCACAATCGGTAGGCTGGCATTGACCACCAGCGAGACCTGGTCGTTCGGCACGATACCTGGCTGGCTATTGACCGGTACTGTGAAGCGGCTATTGGGGCTGAGCTTATAGGTCAGCGTAAACGGTGGCCTTGGGGCGTGGTTGACGGGTTGAGTCAGGTAGGTGACGTCCACGCTGGTCGGCTGGGCATTGGGGTTCTCCAGCGTGAGATATTCAGTGAAATTGGCGGAGACGTAGCCTTCGGCAAAGTACCAGGTCTTCGAGATCTGGCTAGCCGGCGGATCAATCACCAGGTAGACGGGCATCGTTGCGGGCAAATCGACGGCCTGCGTATCACCGCCCAGCAAGATATGGCCGATGCTTGTCCCCTGCGGCAGCCCCGCGGTGCTGACATTCACATTGACCTGCTGCGACGAGCCCGGAGCAATGGTGCCGCTCGTCGTGCCCAGCCCCAGCCATGATGAGTCGCTGCCGGCCCGCCAGTGCAGGACGCGGGCGCCGCTGTTGCGCAGGGTGATAGTCTGCGGCGCAGGGTGCTGCGGGCTCTGCTGGTGATAGGCGAAGTTCAGCGAGGAGGCAGGCTGATCGAGCTGCGCGGGGGCTGCGCTGATGGTCAGGTTGACCGTCACATTCAGTGAGGTCGTACCGTCGCTCACGCTCAGGTTGTGGGTGCTTGTGCCGGTGGGCAGCCCGGCGACGCTGAGCAGCACGATCAAGCCCGACGAGAGTCCAGGGCTCAACACCACACCGGGCGAGCCGTTGGCGAAATAGGCGCTCAAGGCCGGGTCGCCGTTCGTGTTGACCTGTAACTGTTCGTTGATGGAGCGCAGGCTCGCCACCTGCACACCCTGGCTAGGAGGGTCGATACCCTGCATAGTGGTGAATGCTAACGTGTTCGTGCCAAGCGAGAAGCCCGGGTCCGCCAGATCGATCTGCAACTGCACGGGGATGGTGATCGAGTTATTCAGGCCAGACGCCTGGATGGTCACGCTCCCGACCTGGCTGTTGGCCGCTGAGGAGGTTGAGACAGCAACAACCCACGTGCCAGCCGACGCTCCGGCGCTGACCGAGGCGGAGAGCCAATCGCAGCTACCGCATACCGTCGCGGTGACGGTGCCGATGCTGCCCTGGCCATAGTCACCCACGCCGATATTCTGGCTGCCCGCGCCAGTGAAGACGATGCCCCAGGGTGGCAGCGTCTGTGTGGAGTCCCAACTACTCTGCAGCGCCCCCATCATGGGCTGGCTGACATCGACCGAGGCGGAGACGATCTGCTCGTTGCCGTTGACGCCGTTGGTATCCGTCCAGAAGAGGTGCGCGAAGTGACCGCCGCTCGCGACGCTGCTGGCACGGCCAATCGAGCCAAAGACGGGCGCAGGCGGCAGCGAGGCGTTATCACTCACCAGCACAGCGCTGGAGAAGTGATTGCCGCCATCTGCAGACTGCGCGTAGTAATAGGCGAAGGTGTTCTGGCTGGGATCCCCGGAGGTGGAGTAGCCACCCACGCTGACGACATGCGTGGCGGGATCTACAGCGATCGAGGCCAGGAACGCCGGCGTATAGCGGCTGCCCAGCACATCGATAGGCTGGCTCCAGGTCTCGCCATCATCGTTGGAGGTGATGGTCTTCCCGCCGTCATAGACCACGTAGAGCGACTTGCTGCCTGCATCGACGGCTGCATCGGGGCCGGGATTGATATACACATCGTTATAAGCGCGCTGCTCGCCGACGGTGTTGATGGATGCGAGGCTGCGCGGGCTACTCCAGGCCTGGCCGCCGTTGCTCGACTGCACCATCTCCAGGCCGGAAGCTCCGCTGTAAAAGACGAAGATGTCGCCGTTCCAATTCACGACCGGCACGCCCCAGTAATCCTGCTGTCCGCTGCCAATGGCAAGCGGCACGCTCCACGTCTGGCCGCCATCGAGTGAGCCGGTGAAATACAACTGCGAGGTCCACACCGCTGCGAGCGATGAATTGGGGGTCTGGGGAGTCGCCCCAAGGGCGTTGAAGGTAAGATAGAGCGTTCCGCTCGCCAGGCCGGGCACGATGCGCGCGTACTCGACGACGCTGTGTGTATCGTTGAAGGCAGCTACCTTGATGGGCGCGCTGAACTGCGAGGAAGAGGCTGGCATGATGGCTACGTAGATAGCGCTGGCCCAATCGCCGGCATCGAAGGTGGTGACGGTGAGATAGGCATTGCCATTGGAATCGAACGTGATACCGGGATCGTCGGCGCCATCGTATGCTCCGCCATCAATTTTCAACAGGCCATGCACCAACTGAGAGGCAGACCAGCTCGCCCCGCCATCGGTGGTAGTGGTATAGCCAACCGTCGAGACGCCGCCCTGACCATCGACGGTATAGTCGTTGTAGACGACGACGATATGGCTGGAATTGGTGGGATCGACTGCCGCCTGCGGCCCGTTGCGCGGCTCAGGGCCAAAGGGCGCAGGCGTGGCGTCGGAAGCCACAACCACGTTCGCGGCGAAAGCGCTGTTATCATGCACGCGGCGCGGTGAAAGTCCAGCGCGTCCAGCCCGTTGAGCGGCATGACCCGCCCAGCCTGGGAATTGGCCGCCGGGCCGCGCGCCGGCGGGTGTGATGGACGGCGCGCGTTTGCCGGACGAAGAGCCGTAGAGGGCAGTAGCATTGCGCAAGCGCGGCAGGTTGAATGCGCCAGGCTGGGATGCATGGGCATGACTGGCTGTCCAGATAGTACCAATGAGGGGGATGAGGAGCAGCAATAAAATAAGCGCTAAAGCGAAATAGATGCTTCGAGGGCGGCGAGAAAGTTGACCCCTTGTAGTCGTCCCTCCATATCCCCTACGTATACGAAGCCAGTGCATATGATGGTGATATCCTCTCCGGTCCCATGTTTTCCGCGCCTGCCAGCACGTTCAGCAATTCTCTTTTGCATGGGCTTGCGAACACAACTTATTGCAGTAATTGGTCGTCATATATCATAATCGGTCGCCATTCAACATAATGAACGGCTGGGGATAAGGGTTTCACATAGAGTGAGGCTTGCTGTTCTGGAGTGAGGGAGTCTCCGCCTGACCGGGCTGGCGCACCCAGAGGGAGACATGCGCTGGCTGCATGGTTTCCTGCACCACGGCGAGAAGCTGCTCGCGCAACTGGTCCAGGTCCACCTCGTTGCGCAGCGTGGCGCTGAAGGCGGCCAGAACCTTCGCCGCATCGTACTTGCGGCGATAGAAGCGGCGGTCGATGATAGCCTGGAGGCGACGGCGCAAGGGCTGGAAGAGTGCTGCGATGACGAGGGTCGAGACCACAATGACGACCGGCGACTGCCCTAGTTGCCCTGTGATCAGGCGCAGCAGCGACCCTAGGCCAATCACCAGGCCAACATAGATCAGGGCCAGCAAGACCGTCAGTGTGCCATACACCAGGGTGCGATTGATGATGACATCGATGTCCCACAAGCGGTAGCGCAGAATTGCAATCCCCACGCCAAAGGGAATGAACGCTAAGGAGAGCACATTGGTAGTCGGACTCAACAGTTGGAATGGCGAGTTAACCGGCACCACTGCGGGAAGCGCTGCACTTGTGACGCCCAAGGAAAGGCCGACCGCAAAGACGTAGACGAACCATTTGGTCTGCTGGCGTTGCACGGCATCAAAGACGCGCACATAGCGGTAGACCATTATGAAGAGTGTACACCCAAACACCACCAGCAAATCTGCTGCCTGCAGGAGCGGGGAGACTTGCAGTGGCACATACGATAAGACTGCTGGGATGAGGAGCCAGGACCAGCGCGGCACAAATCGCCCCGTGGGGAAGGCCAATAAAAAGGCAATCAGGCCCGTCCATTGCGCGGAGCTGATGAGAATGAGGAGGAGTTGGAGAAGCAGAGGTGAGTGCGTGGGGGCCCAGGCGCCTAAGAAATAACCATTGACGCCTGTGGCGCCAAAAAGCACGAGCAGCAGCGAGACGAACAGACCCATTCCCTCATCGGACTTGCGCCAGAAGATCAGTAGACCGACACCCCAGTACAGCAGCGATACCACGACATCCAAGGTGACAACGGCGGCGGCATAGGTGGCCAGGGAAAGATGCAGGTGGGCAAGAACCTGAAGTTTGTCCGGCGTGAGTTGCGCAGAAGCAGTGCCAGGCTGGCCCGGCATTGTACACGACACCTGGTTCGGAAGTGTGCATATGATACGCATAATTCGGTAGTAGGCGGCAATGCTGGCGATAAAGTTCGCCAGCAACAGCAGTGCATACACGATCCATGCACCGCGTGCCAGGGTCAGCCACCGCCGAGGAACATGCGCTCTGGACCTGCGCGAGGGCAAAGGCTGCGGCTGTAAGTTGGGGGATGCCATCATGAGCATGCTCCTCGTATAGGCTCCAGGTGAATCGTTCCAGCAAAGAGAAGATCTCAACAACCCGAAGCCAGGATTTTGTCATCCTCAGCCATATCATAGCATACTCCCGTTTCCAAAGCGTTAAGAAAGCGTTACGACTTTTTTCACCGGTTGGTGGGGCTGCACCAATCTCAGCAATGCTATCCTCAGCAATGCCCGAATTGGAGTGACTATATTCGGGGAAGTAGACTTGCGAACGATCAAAGGACTTGAAACAGTAGAGCATATGGCCCCATCCACCATCGGAATCGATACAATTATGCGCTCGGAAAGAGAAGTTCCAGGGAAAACGCCTGGGAGAGCCGACCGCCACGGCGCTGCCAGCAATGGCACCGTCGCAAGTCGGCTCGTAGAACCAGGAACCCTCTCGGCTTTAGCCAGGGGAGTGTCAGAACTCGCTTGCCTGGATTGCGTCGGACCGCGACGTTTCCATGCGCACCAGTTCCTCTTCGCGGATGCTCCTGGCCCACTCGAGTTCTGCCTGCCATTGCTCTTCGACATGCTTCATGACGCGCAACACGTTTTCCATGAAGGCGGGTGCCGGGTAATCGGCGAGTTCGTAAGCCAGGCTCTCGCGCTCCGTTTGTTTGTGCAAAATGGTGGTCTGGCAGTAGTTGATGTAGTGGTTCATCAGGAGCAGACGCTCTTCCGGGCGCAGCAGGTCAAAGTACTCCAGCTTGCGGTGGAAGAACTTTTGATACTCTCCCAGGTTGGAGGAGGTATCCATCATGAGCTGGTGAAAGCGCTTGCGCCCCTCCTCGGTGATCGTGAAGGTGCGCACGCCGCGCGCGCCGCGCGCGGAATCATGTCCCTGTGGCTGGACGACAATCAGCCCTCTCTGTTCCAGTCCGTTCAAAATAGTAGAGAGGGAGCCGCTGCTGATTCTGGCCCAGGGCCCGATCAGGTCATTGGTCACCTTGACGATGAGGTAGCCGTGCATGGGCATGCGCATCAGCAAGGAAAGGATAACGAGTTCGTACATCGTTGAGCCTCAATGCCTCAAAGAGATGCCGATCGTGTAGCAGATGGCAGCCAGCAAAAAGCCGACGGCCATCAGCAGCGAACTGATATTGAGCCCGCCATAGTTCATAAAGCTTGCCCCATTGAAGCCCGCACCCATAATGCCGATCAATCCCAGTATCGAGATGGTGATCCATGCTCGCCGCCGCGAGGCAATCGCAAGCACAAGCAGCACGATTGACAGGAGGAAGAGCAAGAGCCCAATGACCACGTGAATTAATAATGCCCAGGGAGCATTGAATAAGGCCCACGCTACGGCCTGAGCGACGCCCACGAAGTAGTTGGATGGATTAACGCCTGGATGAGCCGAGGGGACCGTGACAAAGAGGTTGACGAGCATTCCGATCAGGAACTGGGCGCCTAATAGGACGAGCAGGATAGCGTCAAGTACGCGCAGAGATGAGGGCGTTTTCTTCGTCGTGACTGCAGCCGGTGATGTAGTTTGCGTCGTTTGCATAATGCATTGCTCCGATCTTCAAGAACAGGTCATTGTAAGCAAATTGATTTCAAAAACATTCTCTCAAAGTTATCAACAGTAGCTTTATTAAATATATCATAGTTACTGAAGAGCGGTTTGTCAAGGAGCATTTCGAGAGGAGATCGGTACTTTTAGCGCGCTAACCTTGGATGGGCTATACTTAACAGGGCAAGTATGTTGAAATGGATGCAATGGATAGAAAAGATTTCTAACTCACTTATGAACGACGAACAAGACTGGAATGATACTTCAAGCGAGCGAGAGGGCAGCGACGAACTGCTCTCGGATGATTCGCTGCGCCTGCCCGACACCGCCAGCATTCTGGTGCGCCTGCATGCCGTGCGCGCCTGGCTCGAACGCAATCGCCGCGAAGCGAGTGCCGCAGTTGGAGATGCTGCTCTGGCACTACAGGCGGTCATGCAGCCCTCGCCAGAGATGCAGCGGCCACGCCGCCGCTTTCGGCCGGTAGAGGGTCAATCCGCCTATGACTCTTCATACATGCAAGTCATCCATGCCCAGCAGCGACTTCGCGATGCGCAGGAGACTCTGAGCGCATTCGAACAAGCGCAGGCATGGCTGGAGGAATGCATCGCGCATACTAATGGAGAGCGTGTGCTGGTTGAATACTACCTGCTGATAGAGCAGGCTTTGCTCGACGCCGGATACCTCCCAAACCAGGATACGCCTGACCGGCGAGCTCCCTGGTACGATACGATGGTCGCGGTGCTGCGGCGCATTGAGCACGTCGGCATCCCCGAGGAATTCGTGAACATTGGCAGGACGCGATCGAATCGCTGCGCTCTCCGCTACGAAAACATCACCTGGGTATTGCTACCTAGCACCAGCGACATACCCGATAGCTGCTCCGGCGCTGCCACGGCGAAATCGATGTAGCCGCTGGCGGTTGAATTGGGCAGGATGGAAGGCGAGATCGCTATGAGCCAGGGCGAGACGACCTGTCCATTGGCAAGCTGCAAGCGCGCCTGGGATGGGTAATCGATGTGGATAGGGGTTTGTGGATTGCTCTTGTTCTGCGCCGTCAGTTCTACGCGCACGACATAGTTACCGCCGCGCTTCGTATCGTCGGAAAAGGACGACGCCTGTACGACCTGCGTCACGGTGATGTGCGCGTTCTGGAAATCCACGCCCCGATTGACCGTCAAGGAGCCAAGCGGGTTGGTGACGGTGACGGTAATCGGAATAGCATCGCCGGTGACATTGCTTGCATCGCGCTCGCGCGGAGCGTAGAGCAGGGTGAGCACGACGAGCACGGCAATTCCGATTAAAAAGAGGATGACTCTGAGCCTGTATGAGAGCAATGGGCGCTTTTTCGCTGGCGCCTGCGACATGGTTTTGTTCTTCTAGCTGCTTCGTAATGATTTGTTGCCAGCACTATTATAACGAAGGCTGTCTAGAGTTAACCAGACCTGCTCGAGCGCCCCCATCTCTTTATATCCGTCGTTTGCGACGTAACGCGGAAAGAGCCAGCGCGACAATATTGATGACAAAGAGGGCAATCATGATGAGCAACAGTAGAATGGAAGCAATCAGCCCCATTATGCTTCCCACCAGCAAATAATGCTGTCCATTAGCGTAGTACAGGACAATCCCGGAGGCGACAATTCCTACAATCGCGGGGCCAAAGCCTATTGCAGACAGGATAATGGAGACAATAGCAGGCGCTCTGCCACTCAACTCGCGTTCCGTCTGGGGATAAATCTTCTGCTGCTCCTGCTCATACCGCCCCGCGTCGGCGCGATAGCCGCTGTACTCCTGGCTTGCCTGCCATTCCTGCTCCGATTGCCCTGATGACTGCCACTGCTCTGGTTCCTGCATGCGCATCGCGTTTCTCCTCTCCTGTCGCATAAGAAAGCTTTGCTGTTTTCTTCTCATACATACGACCCGGAGTTGCATGAGTTGTATGGTACCTATCATGCCACGAGTTGAGCCGTCAGCACCAGCAGGAGGAGCGTGTTGACGGCCCAGAGCAGCGCGCGAATCCAGCGTGCGATAGACCTACTTTGGCTGCGGCAGGAAGTTCTGTGAGCCGTAGTCGGCTCCGAGAACATCCTTCGAGGAGGCGCCCATCCAGCGATCGAGCACGGTGGCGTAGACCGAGCGGAAATCGATCGTGTATTTCAGGTTGCCGTTCTGGTCGAGATTGGTCAGGCTGGGTGGCTCACCGTAGATGCCTTTGCTAATGGGGTTGCCCAGCACGAACATCGGGGCTGCTGTGCCGTGATCGGTCCCGGCGCTGCCGTTTTCCTCGACGCGGCGGCCAAACTCAGACCAGGTCATAACGACAACGTTATCGGCCTTGCCATGCGCGGCGAGATCATTGTAGAAGGCAGAGACGCCGTTGGCAAGCGTGATCATGAGGGCATCGTGCGTTGGCCCTTCGTTGGCATGCGTATCGAAGCCGCCGAGCGTGACGTAGCCGACGCGTACCCCCAGGTCCTGCACGATGGCCTCCGCCAGGATTTTGAGGCCGGCAGCAAATGGCCCGGTAGGGTAGGTCACGGCGGGATGATAAGTCGTGTCGGCCTGTCGCAACTGGCGCGAGCCGTCCTGGGCGTTGAGCGCGGTGGCATCGAGCAGCGCGGCGTAGGGGGCAGTCTGGGGATACGAGTTATAGAGCTTCAATAGCGCCTGCAAGCGCGCGCTGCCGCCGTCCCTATCGGCAGGATCGGGAGCAACGGCGTAGGATTTGACGCTGGCAACGGTCGGCACCTGAGTCGAGATCGACTGCAGGGCCTGCGCGGTCTGCACGCCGATGTCGAGCGATTTGAAGGGATGGCCCTGCTGGTCTACCAGGCCGGAGACCAGTTTGCCTAACCATCCCTCGCTGCCGTTGCCGCTGAGGTCGAGCGTCTGCCAGATGTCCATGGCCTGGAAGTGAGAGAGGCTCTGGTTGGGGTAGCCAACGCCCTCGACAATGGCGAGATGGCCGCTGTCCCACAGCTTCTTCAAGGGCGCCAGGTTGGGGTGCAGGCCCAGGCGATTATCGAGGGTCAGCACCTTCGAATGTGGCACGCCGATGGTCGGTCGCATCTTCAGATACATGGGATCGGTATACGGCACAACAGTATTGAGGCCATCGTTGCCGCCCGCCATCTGCACGACGATCAGGATATTATTGGTGGATACCTGCGCCAGTTTAGAGCCGTCGAGCGCCTGGGACATGGCGGAGGCAAAGCCGCGACTGAAGATGGCGGGCATGACCATGCCCGCCGATACCACCAGCATGCCGTCCTTTATCATTGCTCTGCGTGAGAGTTTCATATGTTTTGTCCTTCTATAGCGGGCCACCACAAGCATGGCCCCTACATTTATAACAGGCTAATTGAGCTGGTATTCGGGTGATGTCATCATCAGGTAGAGCGCACCGCGCACGCGATTGAGCGGGTAACTCCTGCCGTTCGCCAGACTGATCTGCTGCCCTCCCCGGCTGGTATCGCTCGTGGAGAAGTAGTCGATAAATTGCTGCCGCCGGTCGGCCTCGAGGTTGCCGTCCAGCAGGAACGAAGCGAAGTAATCGACGAAGTGCTCAGGCGAATCGATCTTGTTGTTGTTGACGACGGACTGTAAATCGACCGGGGGCGTGCCAGTGCCTCGCGCTGTGGTGGTGCCGCGCACCAGCAGCAGGTCGATGTAGTTCAGGCGGGTCATCCAGGTACCACTGTTCAGCCAGAGGGTGCTCACCTTGTCCCCCGGCCAGCCGGCAACGTTAGGCGGGTCGAAGACCGTCTGCCCCATCAGCGTCGCGATGGTCTGCAAGCCCTGGCCGTTACCCTGCAAGCCGAGCGCACGATAGGCCCCGGCCGTGAACTCCACCGGGGACTTGATGCGGCTGCGGTAGGCCTTCGTGGAGGAGAACTGCGGCGAGGTGAGCAGAGTCCTCATGACGGCACCCATGTTATGACCGCTCTGCACATAGGTATCGACAAGCGGCTTCAGGTCATCCGTGGAGGGATTTTCATAGGCAAAGAAGGTAAACAGCTTGCGCGTGATGAACCAGGGTGTCGCGGGATGATTCACCAGGATGTTGATGACATCCTTATAATCCAGGTTGCCCTTGTGGCCAAGGTAGGTTTTCACCAGGTCGTTGTGATCGAATGGATAATACCTGGAGGTCAACCCGCGCACATGCCAGCCGGTCAATGCGGCGGCTCCCATATAGACATCCTGCTGCGTATAGTGACCCAGGCCGAGCGTGAACAGCTCCATCAACTCGCGCGCGTAGTTTTCGTTGGGCTGCGCCTTCGTACTTTTGGTCAGATCGAGGTAGAAGAGCATGGCCGGATCGCTGGTGATGCCCACCATGATATTATCGAAGGTATCGAAGGCATGAGCGCGCAGGAAGTTATTCTGGATAATCATGCGCATATAGGCATTTTTGCCGCCCACTTTGCGGAAGCTGCTGGTCAGCACGCCATGCCAGAAGAGCGTCATTTTCTCCAGCAACGGACGCTGTGTCCAGGCCATGCGCAGGAGCCACCAGCGCTGCTGATCGGCCGGAGAATCGAGGTTAAGATTCAATGCGCTCAGGCGGTTCTCCAATGCGCCATCGGAGACCTGCTGGTAATTCAGCAGACGGTCCACGGCGCCGTTGAAACCCAGGGGCTGATAGATGCCGAGATCAGCCTGGGACGCTCCGAAGCCTGCCTTGCGCAGTAAATGTCCGACCTGCGCGCCGCTTGCCACCGGGCCATGAACAATGTTGCTCAAACCGCCGTGCTGAAGCCACTGCTCGAGAGCGATGCCACCTATGGTCGCGGCTGTTGCGCCGCTCAGGCCGGCACCGCCAATAATCGCGAGCTTTGAAAGGGATTTGCCCATAAATGTGCGACGAGACGGCGATGCTGGTCTTGCAGGGGTAGTGGGAACCACCGGCGCTAAAAACTTGCGAGGCGTCAGCGGTGGTTGAGGTTCAGGAGCAGGTGCCGTCAGGCGCGGCTGGGTCGTTTGATTATTCAAATCTGCGTCCATTTATTTCTACTCCATAGAGGTGTGTGCACAAAATGCGCGCGCCCTCGTGGTCGATCTCGTGCGAGTACAGGTAATCTGCGATATTCGTGACCTCTATCCATATCATTTCGTTTTAGAGCTTTGTATACCCTTGTACAAGGGGGAACCTGTTGCAATTGTAACAGTGAAACCTCAAGAAACTCTCAAGATGGGTTACGCATTCTCTCAAGCTTGAACAGGCTGGATGAGGGAAAAGGTGTGCCCATTTAGTCGCCCTTTGAGAACTCTCGATATATTTACGCATGAAGACAGTAAGGGAACGGACCGACCCTATTAACGTAGCCGTCGAGTATAATTATCCGAGTACCGTCAAGCGCGCTTCACGTCGCTTCGCAACCGGTATCCGGGTTCCCTATATTTACCTGGGCGTTATGGTTGTGGCCATATTGCTCCTGAATGCTATACTGTCACTGCGCGATTTATGGTTTCACGAAGCGACCCTGACCCAATTCGGGAACTGGCCCGCCTGGCCCTCGCTTTTATTGTTTCCCAACTGGGCAATCATTCCACCTCTCTCTTTTGTGCGTGAGAATGGACTACCAGTCCTGTCGCTAAGCTGGGCCGAGTTTCCTATGCTGGTTGGCGCACTCCTGAGTATCTTCCTGGTCTACTTCTTTGCGCTGCGACACCTGCCGGATCGCATCTCCTGGCGCTTTCTGTTTCTTTCAACAATCGTGATAGGTATTCTCTACGCGCTGATCCCCATCGTCACATCGCCGGACGTCTACTCCTACATCGCTTACGCGCGTATGAGCGTCTTTCATGACCTTAATCCCCTTACAACTCTGCCGACCGCGATACACTCTGACCCGATTTATGCTTACGTGCTCTGGGTCGATCAGCCATCAGCCTACGGACCCACCTGGGCAATCATCACCAGTTTTATGCAGTGGACGCTTGCCCGGTTCGGCATTCCCTGGATCCCACCCATGCTCGTCGCGCTGCGGCTGCTGGGTCTGGCTATGCACCTGGTCTCTGTGCGGTTGATCTGGTCGATCACCGGAAAGCTGCAGCAATTGCGCGGGTACAGCGTACCCTATCCCTCACGGGAACGCGTGCGCGCGACACTGGCATTTGCCTGGAATCCCCTGTTGCTCTTCGAAGCCTGCGTCAATGCGCACACCGATACCACCCTGTTAGTTCTTATCTTGCTCATGATCTGGGCGCTTGTGCAGAGCAAGCTCACTGCGAAAAAAGTGCGAGAGGCCCTCCCCTCCCACCAGGATACCCTCGAGGGGCATACCTACATATCAGCAGCTCAGTCACACCTCCCCGGTGTCGCATTGATGCGAAACATCCGGCTAGCTGTTCAGCGCAGCGCTCTCCCGATGCAGCGTTTGATCGTACGTATTCCAGACGATCTACGCGCTCCTATCGCCTCGGCCAGCTTGCTTGCGCTGGCTACCTGCCTGAAGATCAATATCGTACTGCTTTTTCCAGGACTGTTGTTCTACCTTTGGGCGCAGGCACCGGCAGGCAAGCGATTCAGACACGCAGCGGCGGCAACCATTAGTTATGTAGGGGTAATCATCATCTCCTACGCGCCTTTCTGGCAAGGAGGCGCTATTTTCAACGTGTTCAGCGTCAATCCTGCCACTTATCGCTCGATCAACACCCTCGCGGAATTCTTTGCGCGCATATATAATAGTCTGGCCGCCATGTTCGGGTACCCGTTGGGCGAGCTGATTGGTTCACCAGCCGAACGCTTCATGCACACCTTCACTATGGGCATATTTGCCTTGATCTATCTTCTTATGCTCTGGCGCATGCTTCGTAATCGCTGGCGCCCGCGCACAATGCACAATTTGATCTACTGGATGGCGGTCACCTGGCTGCTCTACTGCGCTATTGGATCTCCCTGGTTCTGGCCCTGGTACATGATCACATTCTTTGGCCTCTACGCTCTTCTCGAATCTACCGGGGATATGGTCGAACCAGACGACGAGAGAGAAGGTTCGACATGGTTATTCCCCTGGTCTCTCAGGCTACTTCACTCCCCCTGGACCGCTCGTCTGCTCTCATTCAGCCTGCTCACCTACTACTGCTTCATTACCTGGGGACCAGCCCACACCTTCATCCCCGGCCTACCCGGCTTCCTCTGGTCCTACCTCAGTGGAGTCTGGATATGGATTGTGCCGCTAGCAGGAGTGGCACTATTGGCAAGACGAAAATGACTTGAAGGGTCATGAAACTGACCGAAGCGGCACTGCCTGCCATACCCGCACAGTCGTATCGCCGCTCGCGGAGGCCACATAGGTCCCGCTGGGAGACCATTTCAAATCGGTTACGGCATCGGTGTGCTGAGTATAGGTATAGGTGTGGGTTCCGGAGGAAGCATCCCAAATCTGGATGGTTTTGTCGGTGCTTCCGGAGGCGATGTATGAAGACCACCAATCAACGGTTGTAACGATATCGGAGTGTCCCTTATAGGTGATGACATTTCCTCCATTGGTGGCATTCCAGACCTGGGCAGTACGATCCTCACTGGCAGAAACGATGCGCGTACTATCGGGCGACCAGGCTATCTTCCATACGCGAGCTGCGTGACCTCGGTAGGCATAGATGAAAGCCCCCGAAGATGCATCGCGCACCTGCACTATTTTGTCGTCACCTGCCGAAGCAATAAAGCGCCCGTCAGGAGACCATGCTACTGTCCTCACATTGCTCAGATGGCTAAACGTGAAGAGGAGGCTCTTGTCTGAAGCATTCCAGACGCGGACGGTGAAATCGGCGCTCGCCGAAGCGATATATGTACTATCGGGCGACCAGATCAAGGCATTGACTGAAGAGGTATGAGCCGTGTAGGTGAGAATGTGTCTTCCTTGATTCGCATCCCACACCTGTGCAGTATTATCCTGACCGCCGGAGACGATGCGCTTACCGTCCGGCGACCATGCCAGGGCAAATACTGAGGCTTTTTGGCCGTTATAAGTGAGGATGTTGCCCCCAGTAGTCGCATTCCATATCTGGGCAGTCTTATCTTGTGCTCCCGAAGCTACTTGTATGCCATCGGGGGACCATCCCACAACATACACCCAGGTAGCATGACGGCGATAGATCGAGAGAGTGGTACCCAATGCTGATTTGAGCCTGGTGCTCGTTGCTGGTTTTTGTGAAAGCACTACCCACGAAATACCACTACCTGCAATGGCCAGCCCTACCACTGCTGACAATCCGCCGATAGCAGCACGCCGAGAAATACCTTTTTTAAATACCGAGAGGTCGTCTGACAAAACAGATTCAGCCTGCTTAATCGGACTTCTATTCAGGGGCCGCTCAAGGACCTCCTGAGGTTCAGGTAGGGGTGTAATTGGTGATGGTAGCTGAATTGGCGTCACCGTATAAGTTCGCGACGATAGCTGGCCCGGCGAAGTGTTTGCTCCGGTTGCAAAGCTTTGTGGATTAACCGCGTCATATTGCCCAGGGAGCAGAGCTGATGGAGTTTTCAATCCAAGTTGTGGGGAAGCCTTGACTGGCACGGTACCTGAGGAAGTTGGCGTAAATGGTGCGAAAAAATGAGATGATCTGCTGGCCTGTTCAAGTGCATTGGCGAAGGCACTTATAGTAGCAAAACGTTGGTGTGGGTCCTTGCTCAACGCCATCATCACTACCTGCTCAATATCAGGCGAGATCTGCGGATTTCTCTCGTTCAGGGAAGGCGGGGGAACAAGCATGTGCTGGTTGGCAACCTCACTGAAAGACCCTTTAAAAGGACGGTCGCCAGTTAACCATTCATATACCACTATCCCAAGTGAATATTGATCGCTGGCGAAGCGGGGCTTGCCTTGCAGTTGTTCGGGAGCCATATAATATGGGGTGCCAACTACTCCTTGCGTACTCTGTTGGAGCGTACTCTGGGCAACTAAAGCAATACCAAAATCACTGAGCAATATCTCATCGAGTCTCCCGATGAGCATATTTTCAGGCTTGATATCGCGATGGATGAGTTTCTGGTCATGGGCATATTGCAGAGCATCGGCTACCTGCTTGACGTAATTGACGATGATAGGCAAAGGCAGCTTCGTAGCCTTAGGATGACGCTGGCGTAGCGTGCCGTTAGGGGCATAGTCCATCACCAGGAATGGAGTACTCTGCTGAACCTCAAAATCGAAGACACGCACGATATGAGGATGAATAAGATGAGCTACGGTTCGAGCCTCTTTGAGAAACTCCTCCACTTCATCTTCTATCAGTTGGGTACGCACCACTTTGATAGCAGCCTGCGTTCTCAGACTTACATGTTCACCCAGGTAGACCTCGGCAAAGCCTCCCTGTCCTAACAAGCGAATGAGCAGATAGTGGCCTAGCTGCTGGCCTACACGAGATGGCATCTTTTGATACTCCTTATAAGCGCTAATCCCCCGGCGCTTGTCAGTGCAGCGATTAGTATTTTAGAGGAATGTAAGAGCTATGTCAAGAAAAACATAACGAGAAAAGCTGTGGGGGAGGCGGGCGATGCCCGCCTCCCCCACAGCTTTTCTCGACCGTTATCCTGCAAACCCCACAACGTCTGTTCCGCCCCATGCGGCGTTGTGGTAGTTAAAGTACATCGGGCGTTCGGCGACGATCGTACCGCTTGAGGTCCAGACCGCCATCGAGACTTCGTAGCCGGCCTTGGGATTGGACTGCACAATAGGGTCCACGAGACTGTTGATATTGACCGTCACGCGTGTCTGCGGGCCGACAGTGACGACCTGCTGCGAGATGATGCTGTTCGCCAGGTAAAGCGTCACGGCTACGTTTTCGCTGGTGGTAGTGGGGTTCTGGAGTGTCAGGAATTCGCTGAAGCCACTGGCGGTATAGCCCTCGGCGAAGCTGTAAATGGTTTTCGCTGGACCGGGTTCGCCGATCACGTCGGTACCGCCGGGGATGTTGCCGTTGAAGCGGAAATACTCCTGGCGCTGCGCTACAATCGGCGCGTCCGAAGTAATTTCGGTGGAAAGCTCAGTGGTACTTTGCGCGAAGGAGGCCGAGGCCGCGTTCACATCGAAGATGTATTGCGAGAGCGGCGCGACCTGCACGGTTGTCGGATTGACGGCGCCATTGCTGTATTCGAGCTTCACGGTGACGTTGGATGTCACGGTCGAGCTAAAGTTTGCCAGCACAAAGTATTCGTGGAAATTCGTCCCGGTATAGCCTTCCGCGAAGAGCCAGTCGGTATTGGGCGCCGACGCGCCGATGAGGGTCGCCGCGCCGGTCACGGCACCGCTGATGTTGGAGCGCGATGTGGTGAAGTACATGGGGCGCTCTACGACGACCGGTTGGTCGGAATGCACGGAGAGCGCGGTCTGCTGGTTGATGTGAATGACCCCCGGCCAGGTGGTGCCGCGTTGTCCAGGAGGTACGACGACCGTTATCGTGCCAACCTGCGCCCCATTGGCGACGTATGTCAGGGTTACATTGGCGGTTTTGCCACCGGGCGGGTTGAGGATAGTGATAAAGCTGGAATAGTTACGCTGCGCCTCGACATCGGCGAAATAGTAATCCTGGGCGAGTTTCGTCGATCCCAGCGTATCCGTGCCGCTGCTGATGCCGCGCCACGTGAAGTACATAGGCCGCTCCGCGACGATGCCCACGCCGTTGACCGAGGTGACGATCATCGAGACAGCCTTGCCCGGGTTGCTGTTCTGCAAGACATGCAAGTCAGCGTTAGGATTGATGGTGAAGCGGCTCTGCGGCAGCACATTGTGCGTGATCGATGGCCCGGTACTTCCCTGGAAGAGATAACGCACCTGCACCTGGGCCGTTTTAACCGGATCGGGGTTCATTACCGTGAGATACTCCTGGAATCCGCCGCCGACGTAACCCTCTGCAAAGTACCAGATGGTGCTGGTCGGAACATTGGTCTGGGGGGAAGCCTGGCCGAGGAGATTCAGATTCTGCGCCAGGTTATAGGCATCGAAGGAACCGAGGCCCGTCGCAAGGTCATAGGTGCTGGCAGCGGGGTAGGTATTGCCTGTGCCGGCATAGTCGTTATTATTGACGCCGCCCTGCACAGGGACAATATCGTGAAAGGCCTGGGCGTATGATGTACCCGATGCGCTATGCGCGATGTCGTACAGGCTGGGATTGAGGAAACCGACCATGAAGCCGTTGACCTTGAGCGAACTTTCATTGGCCAGGGCTATCATGGCTGCCCATACCGGCGCGGCCGCCGAGGTGCCTCCGAAGATCATCCAGCCGTGATTTGAGCCTCCACCGCTACAGCCTCCCACGGTACAATACACGTCGTACCCCGTCTGTGGATCGGCATTGATCGAGACGTCAGGTACTTCGCGAAACCCGGTCGAGAAGGCATTGGCGACGCCGGGCGCCTGCTGCCAGGCGGGCATCTGCCATACCTGGCTGACGCCACCGCCGCTCGCGCCGTCGTTGATGGCACGGTCGTTCCAGACCTGCTCGGACTGATACGAATTGTCGAGGTTGAGGCGCAGAGTCGTGCCGCCCACGCCGGTGACGTAGGGCTGCGAGGCGGGGTCATCGACGGCAGGCTGCGAGTTCGCGCCCGTCTGGGGGTCGTAGCAGCCGTTCGCGCCCATGTCGCCGCTGGCGGCCAGGATGGTCTGCCCCTGCGCGGCGGCCTCCTGGAAAAAGACATTCTCCTGCTGGATCTCGCTGCTCATGCCCGCGCCCTGCTCGCAGAAGACCCAGCTCGTGCTGACAACGGGGACGCTATCGCTGACGATGCGCGCCCAGGCGTCATTGTACGATGGCAAGGCGTTGGCCGCTTCGTAGACGCGCAGCGAGGAGAGCTGCGGCGCCAGGCCCAGCACCATCTCCATATCCAGCTCGACCTCCGCGGCATTCACGCCGGGCGTGCCGTTGAAACCGTCGATGGGGATTGTTTGTATGACGGTGTGGCTCCCGCCGAAGCAGGAGGTGTAGGCGCCGATATCGCTGGAGGAGAAGCCATCGAGTTCAAGCAGCCCGACCGTCTGTCCATCGCCGAGGATTCCGGCGTTGTACAACCTGCCAAAGTCATAGGCGGAGGCGATCTGCGAGGGCGTATAGGAGGTCGGCACAGCATCCGTACCGGCTCGCGGGCAGGGGACGGCGGATGCACCCTGGCTGTTCAACGAAGCGTTAAGGCTGGAAGTGAGCGGGTGACGCTGGTAGCGGATAGTATTATCCAGGCCGCTAACGGAGGCAATCAGCGAAGCGATGGTTACAGGCAAAGTGGGAGCGGCGGCATTGGCATAGAAATCAGTGCCAGAGGCAGAACGGTAGTTATTGATCTGCACCTGAAAGGCCTGTTCGATCTGCGAAATGGTACCGGTAGCATCGACGAGCAAGTGGTTGGGATAGGTCGCGGTAATGGTCAGACCCTGCGAACGCAAATAATTGACGACTGCTGTTTCACTTTGGGGCAGCGGCCCGAACATGGCGGCAAACGACGCGGGGTTGAGAAAGCGTCGATAGAGAGGCGAGGATGGTGAGGTGATCTGCTGGAGATAGGCGCTTAGCTGGGACTGATTGCGCAGCTTCAGCCCGATGGCCAATGAGATACGCTGGTCCCCGGGCGCTGTTGAGACAAGCCGGCTGGTACTGGTGTAAGCCGAGACTGCATTGGCCAGGGCCGCACGCGGAACAGCCGGGGCAGCGCGCGTGAAGGGCGATAAGTAGGCTATTAATAACGCTGCTACAGCGACGATACTAACCAGCGGAACAACGATAACCGGGTGGACTGAGCGAACTTTTACGTGAACTTTCATACGACGCCTCTCTCAACACACGAACGTAAGAAGCATTCAGTTATTCAAAACCTACACAGATATAGAGAAATAAACCCCACAAAATGTCCTAACCTGATTGAACGGGGGCCTATTCAATTTCGGGGGATGCGAGCATGAGCGAATGGAAGAGAGTACTTTTGGGTAATGTGCATTCGCATATTGATTGCGGAAAGCATCGCCTGTACCGGTACGCCGGTGTGGATCGATGGCGGGTCTTCGCTCGTGCAGGGGTAAGTCAGAGTGACCCCAGAAACCCTCCGACTGCACTCACAAACGTATCCGGCTGCTCCAGGTTGGAGAGATGCCCAGCCTGGGGAATAACGATGTATTGCGCCCCAACGATTTTTGCGGCATACTCTAGCGCGATTGCTGGCGGAGTGAGCACGTCCTGTTCGCCTACAATCACCAGCGTAGGGCACGCTATATTCGCGAGCAGAGCGGAGGAGTCGGCGCGCAGGACCATGCCGCGCGATGCGGCGGCGATGCCCTGGGCTGTAGCGGATTTGATCATCTGACGGACACGTATCTCCACCTCAGGATGATGCTGGCGGGTGTAATCCGAGAGCAGACGAGGTAGTTGAAGGTCGGCAATAGCTCCTGTTCCCTTTGACTCGGCCAGTTGCGCGACGTTTTCGCGATTGGCCTGCGCTTCGGGCGTATCGGCGGCGGGCTTCGTATCGGCCAGGATCAGGCCAGAGAGTCGCAGCGGGTATTTGCGCAGGAAGGCGAACGCGGCATAGCCACCCATCGATAGCCCGCACAAAACCGCTTTTTCGATGCCGAGCTGATCCATCAGGCCGGCCACGTCATCGGCGAAGAGTTCCATCGTGGAGATATCGTTGGGGATGTCGCTCTCTCCAAAACCGCGCCAGTCCAGCGAGACCAGGCGGTAGCGTTGTTCAGAGAGCAGCACGGCGATGTCGCCATCCCACATACCGCGATTGAGCGGGAAGGCGTGCAGGAAGATGACGGGCAGGCCCGCGCCGTGATCGCTGTATGCCAGGTTCGTGCCGTTGATGAAGGCTTTCATTCTAATTCCCCATGAGGGCGACGCAAGCGTCCCTACCCCACATCCACACCGCTCCCGCCCCTACGTTTATACATTTGTCGCGGCTCCATCAGCCTGCTCGTGGGCGTGGTAGGAACTGCGCACGAACGGGCCAGATTCGACGTGGCGAAAGCCCATGCGCTTGCCTTCGGCTTTGAGCGCGGCGAATTCTTCCAGTGGAACGTAGCGCTGGATGGGCAGGTGCTGGAACGACGGGCGCAGGTACTGGCCGATGGTGAGGATATCGACATCATGCTCACGCAGATCGCACATGACCTCGATCACCTCATCCCAGGTTTCGCCTAGACCCAGCATGAAGCCGGACTTGGTTGGAGCGGGCGGGTTCATCTCCTTGGCCCATTTGAGCACCTGGAGCGAGCGCGCATAGATGGCCTGCGGCCGCACGCGCCTGTACAGGCGAGGGATGGTCTCGACATTGTGATTGAAGACGTCGGGCTTCGCGTCGATCACCACTCTGAGCGCGTCGTAGACGCCCTTGAAGTCGGGCGTCAGCACCTCGACCTTGCAATCGGGATTGAGACGGCGAATCCAGCGAATAGTAGAGGCGAAGATAGCCGCGCCTCCATCCTTCAGCTCATCGCGGTTGACCGAAGTGACGACGGCGTGGCGCAGACCCATGTCCTGCACAGCCTCGGCAACTCGTTTCGGCTCCTCCCAGTCCAGGCCAAGTGGGCGACCAGTTTCCACGGCGCAGAAGCCGCAACTGCGCGTACAGACACGTCCCAGGATCATGAAGGTGGCAGTTTTATAGCCCCAGCACTCCCCGATATTGGGACAGCGCGCCTCCTCGCAGACGGTATGCAACGCTTTGCCGCGCATGAGCTGCTTCAGGTTTTCGTAGTTTTCCCCTCTGGGGGGACGCACCCTGAGCCATTCAGGGCGGCGCTCAGGAATCATGGTCGCCATGGCGTTATCTTTCTAGCAGGACAGGTATCGGGCCCCACCACTCCGCTCCACTATGCCTGTCGTTACGCATTAGTATACATCAATTTCGCGCCCGTAGGATTGCAATTTCTGGCGCACGGCCTGCAAGAAACCGGCGGCTCCCGCACCATCGTTGATACGATGATCGAACGAGAGGCACAGGTACATCATAGAGCGTACAGCGATGGCATCGTCCTCTATTACGACCGGGCGTTTGACGACGGCATCCATGCTCAGTATACCGGCATGAGGCTGGTTGATGATCGGTACCGATATAATTGTACCAAACGTGCCAGGATTGTTCACCACGAAGGTGCTTCCCGTCATATCCTGCACAGTCAGCTTGTTGGCACGGGCGCGCTGGGCAACGGCGTTGATCTGCTTCGCCAGAGCCGCGATGGTGTACTGGTCGGCATCGTAGATGGTGGGTACGACCAGCCCGGCATCGGTTGCAACGGCCATGCCAAGGTTGATGCGCTTCTTGATGATGATCTTGTTGTCTTCCGTCCAGCTCGCGTTCATCAATGGAAACTTGCGCAGCCCTTCACAGACGGCCTTCATGACGAACGGCACGTAGCTGATCCCGTAGCCCTCGCGCCGCTTGAACTCCTCCCTGTTATTCTCCAACCACTTCGCGATGTTGGTCATATCGACTTCCATAACGGTCGTGGCGTGCGGCGAGGTGCGTTTGCTACGCACCATATGCTCGGCTATCGCCAGGCGCATACGGCTGGGCTCGACCAGCTCTTCGTCCTGGCCCGCGAACGAGGGCGTGGGAGCCGGCGCGGTGGCACACGGAGCTGGGCTGCGCCTTCACAGCAGGGGCGGCGATGGTGCAGTTGCGACTGCCGGCGGGGCTGCCTGTCGCCGATCGAGGTAGGCGAGGATGTCGTCTTTGCGCACGCGCCCGCCAATGCCTGTACCAGGGATAGCGTTGAGGTCGAGGTCATGTTCGCGGGCGAGGCGGCGCGCCAGCGGCGAGATGCGCTGCCGTTCCTCTTCTCCTTCACGAGCCGGCGCGGGCGCTGTCATTGGTGCGGCCGATGCAGTAGCGGCCTGCGCCGCGGCTGCCCGGGGGCCGTTGGCGGCACCGGCGCTATCCGCGCTCTGCCTGTCCATGACTGCCACGTTGGCCTGGGATGGAGTTTCGACCTGTGCGGTGTCGGGCCCTGGCGCGGTATCCTCGTGCGCAGATGCCGAGACATCGGCGTTTTCTTCGATCACAGCAATTTCTACCCCGACGGGCACGGTCTGGTCTGCCTGCACCAGAATTTTCGCCAGGCGACCGGCGACAGGAGAGGGCAGTTCGGCATTAATTTTATCGGTAATGATTTCCGCGAGCGATTCGCTCTTTCTCCACCCAGTCGCCCTCTTGCTTCAGCCAGCTTCCGACCGTCCCTTCCGCGACCGATTTGCCCAGACGTGGCATTTTTATAGGTGTTGGCATCGTTGCCTACCTTTCTAAAGGTGTTCACACATCTGACCCAAAGCGCAAAGGCTTCTACATAAGCGCCTGCACAAAGCTTTAGAGGTCCCCAACATTATATACCATGCGATTGGGGACCTGCTGCTTGCGCCCGTCTTGAAGGTGTCATGAAAAAGCTGCGGGCACCGGTAGTATCAGTGGTATCTAAGGTATCCGAGGTATCCGAGGTATCCGAGGTATCACTGGTATCCGTGGTATCGGTGGTATTGCTGCAATTGATCGGGGCATACAGGGGGATTGTGGGGAGACGGTTCACATTGACGAAGTAGGGTGGTGCTGGTGCACTCGAGATCCTTCGCTGCGCTCAGGATGACATGAGGGATGGCGCGTGTTAGCGAGGTAGAGTGGTGTTTGGGACTGGTATATTGGATGTCATGATGAAGCATCTGGTTGGGACATTTAGGACAGGGCTGTCCAATGAGTTATGCCGTTGAAGCAAGCTGTGGACTGGTCTGGAACGATTAGGACATTTGGGACATGTAGGACAGGGGCAATATTGTCAGTTGCTTGTGCCAGGCGGGGATGATCGGGGGTGATGTTAAGGTGCGAGACGTAGGGGGACGAGAGTCGTGTCCCCTGAGCCGATCTTGTTTTCAGTATAGCAGGAGGTACATAATCAAGTCATAGAAAAAGATCGGAGCGAGAGGAGTATCGTTCCTCTCGCTCCGATCTTTTACGGCGCCCTCAGTTTTGCGTTAACTGAGAATGGGCACCGGAGGCGTTGCCGTGGTCTGGGATTTGGGCTGCTTAGCCAGCCGCCCGGTCCAGGGAGTGCCCAGCAGCGGCAGCAGGTAGCGGTCGAAGCCGTAGTAGCCAGCGACGCGCCAGGCCAGGATCAGGAACAGCGCCAGCCCACCAATGATGGGGTTGATGCTCACTGCTCCGGCCAGCATGAAGTTCAGGTTCATGAACAGGCCAAAGAAGGCGGCGATACCCGTCAGCACTCCGAAGATCAGACCCAGCCCGACCAGAATTTCCCCGAAGGTAACCATATAGGTGAAGGCACCCGCCCCTGGGATGGCGATATGCTGCACGAACCAGACGTACCAGCCCGTGGCCGGGTTGGCGATGTTGGCCGGGGTGACCACGCCTTGCAGAAAGCCGCTCAGCGTGGCTCCCAGATGGTTGGTGAAGATCCAGGAAGTGCCGCTATGCTGTCCAAAGGTGCTGAAATCGATGGAATAGCCGGTCAGCTTGTGAATACCGGCGACCAGCCATTGCCAGCCGACGTAGACGCGAACGATCAACCAGAACCAGGCCATACGCGTGTCGGCGAAGAGGAACCGCGCGATGGGCGGCTCGGGTACTTGCGTGGCAGCCCGCGGCTGCACAGTTTTCATAATACTCATGATTTTTACCTCTGTGAAGGATTTACCTTCTCAAAAAGAATACGTACTTCGAGTGCCTTACGAAGTTGCGCTTCGTTCAGGCTTGTCCTTTGACACTCTCAGCATACCCTCTTCATCTCACAGAAAAATCACGGCAACCTACAAATTTATCACTAATCGATCACAATTGGGGTTCGTCGTCCGCCCGGTTGGCAATGATGGGAAGGGTCAGGAAGAAGGTCGAGCCCGCACCTTCCTCCGACTCAAACCAGATCTGTCCCCCGTGTCGCTCCACCAACTCGCGGCAGATGTAGAGCCCCAGACCGGTGCCGCTGATGCCCCACGCCTGGGCATTGTCGGCCCGCATGAAGCGCCCGAAGATCTGCGCATGTTGGGAACGGGGGATGCCGATGCCGCGATCCTGCACGCTGATCTTCACCACCCCGGCAGTCGCGTCTTCCTGGAGTGTGATGATCACCGGGCTTCCCTGCGGGCTGTACTTGATGGCATTGCCGACCAGGTTTGTCAGCACCTGCTCGATGCGCCCCGGGTCGATATCGGCCAGGAGCTGAGCATCCTCGGCATGCACCTCCACCTGGTGCCGCGTGGTCGTCTGCTGCAGGAGCGCTGCTACGCGCCTGGCGAGTGCGACCACATTCGTCGGCGTGCGCTGCAGCAGCAAACGCCCGGCCTGCAAGCGGGTCACGTCCAGTAGCTCCTCCGCCAGCACGACCAGGCGCGTGACCGCCAGCTCGATCTCCTCCAGTGCTTCTTGCTGCCAGTCGGCCAGGGCCGGGCCACGATGGCGCGCCGTTTGCACCAGCAGCATGTCGGCAAAGCCCTTGAGCGCCGCCATGGGGGTGCGAAATTCATGCGCCACGATGCCTACGAATTCGTCTTTGAGGTACTCCGCTTCTTTGAGGGCGGTGACATCTTGATGGACCACCAGCGCCACCGGCTCCCCGGCGGGGGCAAGCTGCCCTGTTCCCTGCTGCTCAGGCAAAGGCAGCGCGCTGACCAGGACGGGGAGACTCGAGCCGCCAGGGCGGCGGATCGTCTCCTGCTGCTGCAACACGGTCTCTCCCCGTTGGACGGCGCGCAGTGTGGCGTACTGCTCCGGCAGCAAGGTGTGTCCCTGCGCATCGGAGAGCGCGATCCCGTTGGTCGCCAGGAACTCCAACATCGGTTGATCGGTCGGCCACTGCGCCCCAAACACGCTGGCCGTAGCGCGGTTAGCCAGCAGCAGGCCCGCCTGCTGCCCATGGACGAGATAGATGCCGCTGGGCAGCGCGTCGAGCACCTGCTGCATGAAGTTCAGACGTGCCGCAGCTTCGGCATATACGGCGCGCTCGGTCTGCTCCTGCCGACGGCGTCTGGTGATATCACGGTTGATCTCCAGGACGGCGCTGGGCTGCCCATCGTCATCGCGCACAAGCACCTGTCGGCTCTCCACCGTCACGAGGCTGCCATCCCGGCGGGCATGCACGAGTTCACCCTCCCACTGCCCATCGCGCTCGAGGTGCGCATCGACATCTGTGCGGTCGAGGGGGAAGCGTGTCTTGAGCAGGCTGTGGCTGACGCGGCCAAGCGCCTGCTGCGCCGTCCAACCGTAGAGTCCCTCGGCCCCCGCATTCCAGGAGAGCACCCGGCCGACGGGGTCGCGCACGAGTATGGCGTCGTGCGCGAGATTGATCAGGTCGGCCTGCAGGCGAATCTGTTGTGCTTGCTTGAGGCGCTCGAGCTCGGCGGCGCGCTGCGCGCTCATATCGCGAATTGAGGCAAGCGCTTGGAGCTTGCCATCGAGCAGCAGGGGGTTCAGGCTGATTTCCACCGGGAATTCCGTGCCATCCTTGCGCCGCCCGACGAGATTCAGCCCTACGCCCATCGGGCGAGTGCGTGGGGCGGCGAAATAGCGCGCCAGGTGCCCGGCGTGGGAGGCGTGAAAGCGCTGGGGGAGCAGCAGTTTGAGCGGCTGCCCGGGTAGTTCGGAGGGTGCATAGCCAAAAAAGGCCTCGGTCTGCCCGTTCACCAGCGAGATGACCCCGCTCGGGTCGACGATCACCAGCGCGTCAGGCGAGATGTCCAGGAACGGGCGTACGCTCTCGGAAGAGATGGAGAGGAGCGCAGGCGAAGAGGCAGATACGCTCTGAGGTATCTGGGCGTCGGACATGACTGTGCTCCCCTGTTGCTATGAATTAATGTCATCTTTTACTGGCATTCTAAACCGGCAGCGGTGCTTTATGCAAGAGCCGTTAGCCGGGCACCGTTTCAGTTGGCGGCAAGGAAGCCAGCGCATAGCCCACCCCGAGTTTGGTGAGAATATAGCGCGGCAGACTCGGATCATGCTCGAGTTTACGGCGCAGGCGGTTGACGTTGACCTGCAACATGTGACCCTCCCCCAGGTATTCTGGCCCCCAGACATGCTCGAGCAATAACTCCTGTGTCAGGATGCGTCCGGCGTTCTGCGCCAGGTAGGCCAGCAGGCGGTACTCCGTGGGAGTGAGCACGATCTCTTTGCCGGCCTGGGTCACCAGGTGTTGCGAAAAGTCGATGGTCAGCTCCCCGGTGGTCAGCGTGGTCTGCCTGCCCTGAGCTTTTTCTTTGGCCGCGAACTGCGCGCGGCGCAGCACGGCGCGCACCCGCGCCAGTAGCTCGTCGATACTGAAGGGTTTGGTCAGGTAGTCGTCGGCGCCCAGGTCGAGGCCACGCACTTTGTCCTGGTCCTGCCCGCGCGCGGTGACGATGATGATGGGCACCGCCGAAAACTCGCGGACGCGCTGGCAGACTGAGAAGCCGTCCATGCGCGGCATCATCACGTCCAATAGCACCAGGTCGGGCGACTTTTGCTCGATCTGCTCCAACGCCTGCTGGCCATCGCTGGCCACCAGAACTTCATAGCCCTCCAACTGGAGATTGCGCGACATCAGCCGCAACAACTGTGGATCGTCATCAGCAGTGAGGATAGTTGTTTTCTTCACAGGCATACGGTATTCTCCTCCTTATTTATACTTTTGCAAAAAAATTCATTCAGATGGCTCCTCAAGAGTGAGCCGCACATAGAACGCAGCGCCCCCGCCATCTGACCTGTTTTCCGCCCAGATGCTTCCGTCATGCAGTTCGACGATGCGCCTGCAGATCGTTAAGCCCAGCCCGAGTTCGTTCGTTTCGCGGGCCAGGCGCGTATCGACGCGATGGAAGCGCTCAAAGACGCGCTCGAGGTGTTCGACCGGAGCGTAGCGGCGTACCCTTTGATGGAGGCCAGGGGACCGCGCAGCTCGTGGCTCACCGTCCCCAGAAGTTCCGCCTTTAGCAGTTCCATGCCCTGCAACGATTCGCGCACGGAGGTACGCTCGAGTTCCTGCACGCGCTCTCTGAGCACAATGCCGCCAACGAAGGCTGCGATAGAATCGGCCACCCGGAGTAGCAGCGTCTGGCAGTGTGCCACCATTGAAGCGTATGCTTCGTCCGATTCACCTGGCCATCCCAGCACCAGGAACACGTGTCGCCCCACTTCGTCTTGAGTAGAAGCTCCCGGTGGTACTCCAGGCGCATTACCGGTATCACCTGCGTCTCCCGCCGCGACTTCGCTTAAAGAGAGGCTATAGGAGATCCAGCTGGCCCTCAGACAGCAAGACCGCGCCGCGCCGCGCCTTACAGAGGGCGAGCACGCGCTTTAACATCTCGTAGGAGATGGCATTGAGCTGCGCATAAGTAGCACAGGTGGCCCTTTGCGTTAAGGCTGCAAGGCCGATGAGCGTGGTGGTTATTTCTGATTCCAGCGGTTCGCGCAAGGGCAGGTGTGATAGCGTCATGTTCTTCCTGCTTACAAGAAATTCAGCACCTCTTCACATCGTGCTTGCGGTTCATTATACACGGCCAAGCTCACATTTCCATCACGGAACTGGGTAGCATATCACAAATGCATCACAACGTGACGCTCGGTCCACAACTGATCTGATCTTCGTGCCTTGTGATCTATTTGTGATAGCTCTGTTAATCGCTGTGATCGTTATGTGACGTCAAGGCCCTATGCTTCTCACAACAAGCATTTGTACCGACTTGTATTTTTCTTAGAGGAGGTCGAGATGGCCTATCGTTTTCAGGTCAACGAGACAACATGTATCAATTGCGGAATTTGTATGGACCTGTGTCCGGTGCGCTGCCTGGATATGAGCCGTCCATCGGGTGATGGGGAAATCGGGATCGCGAGCGAACGGCTGACTCCCATTCCGGGGGCCAATGGCGTACGAGCGTGGATGATGCTCGCGCCTGTGCAGGTCGCGCAGTGCATCGGCTGCCAGGTCTGCGCGCAGGAATGCCCAACCAATGCCATCACCATCGAAAGCAGCGTGAAGGAAGTTGCCTATGCCCGGCGCGGCCAGGTGACACCCCTGCCGCCCGACCACGGCTGGCAGCCGCTCGATGCCTACACGCACGCCTTTCCAGAAGAGCCGGGCGAGCAGCCCTGGGGCACGAACCATGCCTGGCACGTGGCGGAGCGAGAGTCTCCCTGGCAGAGCTGGCGCACGTGGCTCGGCGAGCGCAAAGAGGACCTGCGCGCCCCCTGCCAGGCGGCCTGCCCGGTCGGCACCAACGCCGGGCTGTACGTCAGCCTGATCGCGCAGGGGCGCTACGATGAGGCGCTGCAGGTGGCATCCGAGCCAAACCCGTTCCCCTCGATCTGTGGTCGCGTCTGCACGGCACCCTGCGAGGATGTGTGCCGCCGGGGAGAATTCGATCTTCCGATCGCCATTCGCGACTTGAAACGCTTCGCGATGGATCATGGCAAGCCGCAGGAAGCGCACGATCATCCCGCCAAAAGAATGGCTCGTCGAGCGCGTCGCTATCGTCGGGGCAGGCCCGACGGGGCTCTCCGCGGCCTACTACCTGGCCCGGCGCGGCTACAGAGTGACGGTCTTCGACGCCATGCCGGTTGCCGGGGGCATGATGGCAATTGGCATTCCCGATTACCGGTTGCCGCGCGCGGAACTCGCCCGCGACATCGAGGCCATGATCGACCTGGGTGTTGAAATTCGCCTCAATACCGCAATCGGGCAGGATATCGCGTTCGAAGAGCTGGAGCGCGACTATGACGCCGTGCTGCTGGCGGTTGGGGCACAGCGCAGCCAGCGACTGGGCGTCCCTGGAGAGGATCACGAAGGCGTTATCCCGGCGACGATGTTCCTCAAGGACTTTAACCTGAACCCCGATGCGAAAATCGAGGGTGTCGTCGCGGTGGTTGGCGGTGGCAGCACGGCGATGGACGCGGCCCGTTCGGCCCTACGCGCGGGCGCAAGCAAGGTGCACATTCTCTATCGCCGCACGCGTGTCGAAATGCCAGCCCAGGCCGAAGAGGTTCGCGCGGCCCTCGAAGAAGGGATCGAGCTGCATGAGCTGGTTGCGCCGGTGCAGATTCTCTCGAAAGAGGGGCGCGTCACCGGCATACGATGCCAGCGTATGGCGCTTTCGGAGCCGGACGAAAAGAGACGCCGCAAGCCGGTACCTCTACTGGGAACGGAATTCGATCTAGCGCTGGATGTCGTGCTGGTCGCGATCGGAGAGGCGCCCGACCCATCCTTCTTACCGGAAGGCACGAGTGTGGGTGTGGCCCCCTGGGGCGGCCTGCTCATCAACCCTGAATCGCTGGCGACCGGCGCGCCGGGAATCTTCGCCGCAGGCGACGTGACCTATGGCCCAAAAACCATCATCCATGCCGCGGCTCATGGCCGCAGAGCGGCGCGCGCCATTCACGCCTACCTTTCGCACCTGGCCTTACGCGAGGTGAGCGAGATGCCGGAGGGCGAATTCCAGACCGAATCAACGCTGCCACCTGACGCCACCATCACGCTTGACCTGCGGCCGACTCCGCGCGAGGTCATGCCTTTCCGACTGCCTGAGCCGCAGGCTAGGACGCAGTCCGTTGGCAGTCGGAATACGGACCCAATGCCGCTTGAGTCGGCAGAGGCGTCTCATAGTCGTAGCATTGAATTCGCCAGGGGCTTCACCGAAGAGCAGGCGCGCCGCGAAGCGCGCCGCTGCCTGCGCTGCGACCTGGCCTACCTTTGTCCGTCAGTCAAAGTAATCGGCGCAGCGCAGGGCTCCTCGCGGCCACTCATTCCTGTTACACCGTTATAGGGAAATTCTTGGTAGGCCGCCTGAAAGCACGAACATAGTGCGCGCTGGCGGCCTGTGAAAGAGAAGGAGGTTTACTCATGTCAGTCGATCAACTTACCGGTGCCATTGTCTCGGGCATCAATGCGGGCGCGGAGCAGTTCCTGGAAGGCACGCTGGCTGCTGTCCTGCCGGTCCTCTGGCTGGCGCTCCTGGGGTTGCACCTGGGTCGTCCTTACATCCTGGCGATGATTGATCGCTTCACGCTGCGCCTCGGCGCGGACCTGCTGTGGCTCATATACATTGCCCTACGCGACTTCCTGATCGTGTCAGGGGTGGTCATGAGCTTCATGTTCTTCTTCCCTGATGTCGTCACGGCCGATAACCTGCCGATTACAGGTGGGTTGGCCGCAGCCGCGCTGTTTGGTGTGCTGCTCGTCAAGTTGATGGGCGACCCCGATAACAATCTGCGCGATTTTCGCCTCGTGACCTACCTGCTCGGCCTGGGCGCGCTGCTGTACTTCATCCCGTACGTGTTCGGGGTGCAGTTCAACAACATCGGAACCACCGGCACGCTGGCCAACATCAGCAACTTCCTGGTCTCGAGCACGAATCCGCAGTGGGCGGTCGGCATCGGCTACGTCTCTACCGCGCTGTTCGCGATCATGGGTGCCATCGCCACGGGCTACACGCTGATCACGGGTGGGCGCGCAGAAGTCCCTGGAACTGCTGAATCCGGTGATACAACCTCGAAGTAACAAGGGGCAACCTTAGTTGAGAACATGAAAGGATCAAGATAATGAAACCCGATGATGTCGCAACCGCGATCACCAATTCCCTTGTGCAGGGTGGCTCCGCCTGGCTGATCAGCACGATCGTAGCCTTCCTGCCCGTTCTCTGGACGATGGCGCTGATGCTGCACCTGGGCAGGCCCTATATCCTGCGCACGCTGCGCCGCTGCGGACTGCGCCTGGGAGCAGACATCTGGTGGATGTCGTACCTGCTCATCCGCGATGCCGTCCTGCTGATCACACTCGGTCTGAGCTGGTTCTACTTTGAGCCCAACATCGTTGTCAATTCGGCGCTGCCCATCACCGGCCCGCTGGCGACGCTCTGTCTGCTGCTGGCGCTGGCCGTCAAGCTGACGCGCCGCGTGGACGACGATGTCACCGCCTACCGCCTCTCGACGGTCTTGCTGGTCGTGGGCGCGACGCTCTACTACGGCCCGCTGGTCTTCGCTGTCGAAGCGGCCAGCCAGAGTTACCTGGCCGGCTTTGGCGCGGCCTTTACCAGCAACACCAACCAGACGGCGGCGCTGGTCATCATGTGGATCTCGCTGGCCGGTGTGGCGCTGGTGGCCCTCGGCCTCTTCGTGCGGCTACTGATAAACGCGACGCGCACGATGTCCACGCCCAAGGCGAAGGGCCGGGAACGCACGCTGACTGAAACTGCGGTTGGCGGTGAGTAGTTCGGATGGGAAGGAATACTATGAGAGAGAAAGTAGTACGTATCGCGAGTATCGTGTTGGGAATACTTGTCATAGGGCATAGCTTGATCCATCTCGGTATCATCCCAGGTGGCTTGCCGGGACCGGATGGGAAATCGGGATGGTCGGGCGCCTCCTGGCTGCTGGATGGATTCCTGAGCTCCTCGGCTATCCGGGCCATCGGAGCGCTGCTGCTGGCGGGAACGATTCTGTTCTTCGTCGCGGGCGGGCTGGGATTGTTCGGCGTGCCCATGCTGAAAAGACATTGGAAAGCAGCCACTATTGTCGGCTCCGTCCTGTCACTCCTGCTCTTTGCTGTGACCTGGACTGGACTACTGCCCCAACCCCTTGATGCCATCTGGGGGCCTGTGATCAGTGGAGTGCTGCTCGCCGGTTTGATCGTCGATCTGCTTCTGGAACGCATGATTCTTCGGCCCAACCCTCCGCTGCACGCAGGAGCGTAGAAAGAAGAAAAAAACCATGAAAACTACGAAAGTCAATGAGGCGCTGGCGCTGTTGCAGCACAGTGAGCGGGCGCAGCCCGGTCTCATCACTGAGGGCCGCATACTCAGCTTGCCAGAACCGATGCAACGCTATCTCCGTTATGCCCAGGTGATAGGCAAAGAACCCATCCGCACGGTTCGTCTCACCCAAGAAGGGGTCATGAGAACACAACCCGGTCAGAAGTGGATGCCGCTGGTCGCAGAACAATACTACACGACCAATCCCCTGGCATTCCTCTGGCGCTGCACGATGCGGCCCTTTCCACTCGCCTGGATTTCGGCCACGGATCGGTTCTCAGAGGGCCACGGCAGCATGCGCATCAAACTCTTGTCCTGTATCCCCCTGGGGAATGAGCGTGGGCCGCACATGGACCAGGGCGAATTGCAGCGCTACCTGGGTGAAATGGTGTGGTTCCCGACCGCCTGTCTCTCCGATGCCATCGAGTGGCAGGTCATCGATGCTCATTCCGTGAGGGCCACCATGCGCGAGCAGAACGTCACGGGTTCGGTGGTTCTGCACGTGAATGAACAAGGCCAGTTGACCCACGTGACGGCAGACCGCTATAAGGGCGAGCACGGACAGCTCACCCCCTGGTATGTTCAAGTGCACGACTATCGGGAGGTTAGTGGCATGCGCATACCGACCGAGGTGGAAGTCACCTGGCATCTCCCCTCCGGCGATTTCACCTGGTTGCGAGGCAAGATTAGTGAGATCGAATACAACCAATCCGAAAAGGTGACGGTACTGTGAATCTCGTTACTTAATAGGCTGCCAGTTTGCGTGCAGCAGCGAGAACCTTCTCCTTATTCGGAAGGAAAGCCTCCTCCAGTTGGGGCGCGTATGGGAAGGGCGTGTCGGGCGCGGCAACACGCATGATCGGCCCATCGAGGTATTCGAACAGGTCTTCCGCCAGAATCGCCGCCAGTTCAGCCCCGATGCCGCCGCTCAGTGTATCCTCATGCACGATCAAAACCTTGTTGGTGCGCTTGACCGACTCCATGATGGCCTCGCGGTCGAGCGGCACGAGGCTGCGCAGGTCAATGACTTCCGTTTCGATATGATCTTCATCCGAGAGCGCCTGCGCGGCCTTGAGGCAGGTATGAACCATCGCCCCATAGGTCAGGAGGGTCAGATCTTCGCCAGAGCGCCGCGTGATAGCCTTGCCAAGCGGCACGACATAGTCTTCTTCCGGCAGTTCTTCGCGCAGTTCGGGCTGGCGGTAGAGCAGCTTGTGTTCCAGGTAGAGCACCGGATTGTTGTCGCGAATGGCGGCCTTCAAGAGGCCCTTGGCGTCGTAGGTCGTCGAGGGAACGACGACCTTGATGCCGGGCACGTGGAAAAACCAGGCTTCCGGGCTGGCGGAATGGAAGGGGCCGCCCTTGACGCCGCCGCCAGATGGGCCGCGAATGACCATCGGCACGGGGATACCGCTGCGCCAGTAAAATTTGCTTACCATATTGACGATCTGGTCGAAGCCGCAGGTGATGAAGTCTATATACTGCATCTCGGCAATGGGGCGCATACCCATAATGGCCGCGCCAACTGCGGAACCGATGATGGCCGCCTCCGCCATGGGAGTGTCGATGACGCGCTCCGGCCCGAACTCTTGCTGGAAGCCCGCACTGACTTTGAACGCGCCGCCGTACGTGCCGACATCTTCGCCCAGCAGGAACACGGCCTCGTCCCGGCGCATCTCTTCGCGTATTGCCTGGCTGATGGCTTCAAGATAGGTTACTGCCGTCATCGCCTGCCCACCTCCTCCGGCGCGAACTGAGTCACATTCGCAACCTCATCAGATGTCGTAGTGAAGGGCCGGCCGGTGCGCGTATCCAGTGCGTTGACGTAGCGCGGGTCGTCAGCGCCCGGCTCCCCGATAATGGCGATAGGGCCATCCGGCGCGAAGACGAAATCGGCCACCGTCGCACCATCTGGCGCGGGGCTTTCCTCGGCGTAACGCACAGCATCATCGACAACAGCTTTAATCTTGCGCTCAAGTTCGGCTTTAACCGCGCCGGTGAGGATGTTCTGTTCGGCCAAATATTGTTCGAAGCGCACGATGGGATCTTTCTTGAGCCACGCTTCGCGCACATCAGGCGGTACATAGTCGGCTTTGTCGGCCTCGGAATGCCCGCGCACGCGGAAGGTTTTGCACTCGACCAGCGCGGGGCCTTTGCCGCCGCGCACATGTTCGACGGCGCGCCCTACGGTCTCCAGGACGGCCAGCACATCGTTGCCATCGACTGTTTCACCCGGCATGCCGTAGGCCCTGGCACGGTCGGAGAGGTTTTCGAGGGCGAACTGCTTATAAGTAGGGGTGGAGTAGGCGTAGCCGTTGTTTTCGACGATGAAGACGACCGGCAATTTCTGCACCGAGGCGAAGTTGAGGGCTTCGTGGAACGGGCCGGTGTTGGTTGCGCCATCTCCGCAGGGGGCCATGACGATGGTGTCATGGCTGCGCATCTTCATCGTGAGCGCGATGCCGCAGGCGACCGGCAGCGATTCGCCGAGCATGCTGATGCTGGGGACGACGCCATGCTGTACGTCGCCGATGTGCAACTGCCCATCGCGGCTGAGCGTTGGTGAGTTGCCACGCGCCAGCCACTGACACATGATCGCGCGCGGGGAGACGCCTCGAGTGAGGTGCATACCCAGGTCGCGGTGCTGCGGCACAATGAAATCGCCGTCGCGCAGCAAGATTGCTGCCCCAACCGTGGTGGCCTCGTGTCCCTGCCCGGTATATACGCCGCCGACGATGCGCCCTTGCAAGAACAGCGTGCGCGTGCGGTCTTCCATAGCACGGGTGAGGCGCATGAGGTAGTAAATCTGTAGCAGGGTCGCCCGCTCCAGTTGCATAGTTCGCCTTCCTTTACTGATGCAGATGCGCAAAAAAAATAAACTGTCCAGCCTGCCCAGCCTGCTCTATCCAGCGATGGTAGAGAGGTCATCTGCGTTCATGCTAGCATCTGGGTGGAAGGGGTGTCAAGTTTAGCGCGAGAGGCATGACGGCTATAATAGCCTCCATGCCTCTGATGCTGCACAGACCGTGTACCATGCCGCATGCGCTGTCCAGCTCGCCACTGACATCCTGGCCGATCTCTTCACCGTCCTCAGTACGCCTGTCCCCTATTCCCGGTTGTTTGTGCTCACTGCATCCGATCGAATGGGGTGAGAGATGATCCGTGGCTGGGGTCGCTGCTATCCGGTGGAGTGTGTCAGAATTGAGCACACCGGACCCGGCTGCTCCAGGAGGGTCTGACCTGGTTCCCTCCAGCAGGAGTGCTGGCTCGGGCTCCTACAGGACCTGTTCGTGGAGCTGCCGAGTAATGCGGTCGAGCAAGTCACGTCGACCAATCAAGTCGTTCCGATCTGCAAAAGTGATTTGATCGCTCGTCGTTGGTCCATGGCATCATAGGCTTCTTTGATGCCGGAGAGGTCAGTCGTGAAGTCGAAGACGAGTCCAGGATGAATGCGTCCCTCTAACACATCGTCAAGCAGCTCTGGGATATACCTGCGCACTGGCGAGACGCCGCCGCGAAGTCCGATGTTGCGAAAGATAACGGTATCCATCGGCACCACAACGTCGTGCGGGGCGCCAATCGCACCAACAACGGAGCCGACTCGCGTGATACTAAACGCCGTTGCCATCGATTGACCCGTCCCAACACATTCGAGAGCAGCGTCAACGCCGAGCCCGTTGGTCATGTCCAAAATTTTCTGTGTGGCTTCCTCCCCACGTTCAGAGAGGATGTCTGTAGCACCAAAGGTCTGAGCAAGCTTTTGGCGAGTCGGGTTCCGGCTCAACGCAATAATGCGCTCTGCCCCTAAGCGTTTGGCAGCAATGATGGCACACAGTCCTACTGCACCGTCACCAACGACTGCCACCACATCGCCTTTTTTCACTCCAGCACTCACCGCTGCATGGTGACCGGTACACATCACATCTGAAAGCGTCAGTAGGGAGCGCAGCATTTCATCTGCATACCCAGAGCCGGGGACTTTCACCAGCGTGGGATCAGCAAAGGGCGCACGCACTGCCTCTCCCTGACCTCCGTCAATGCCATGGTTGCCAAACGAGCCGCCGTGCAGACAGTTTGACGGCCAGCCCGCACGGCAGTTAGCGCACGTGCCATCGCAGTAGGTGAAAGGCGCGATTACAAAGTCACCTTTGTTGAGGTCATGGACATCTGACCCGACCTCTTCAACAACCCCGATGAACTCGTGGCCGATGGGACCCAGCGCATGAGGGGACAGACCACGATAATACCACAGGTCGGACCCACAGACGCATCCCAGTACCACGCGCACGACAGCATCAGTTGGCTCTTGAATTTGCGGGTCTGGTCGCTCGCCAAGTTCAATGGAACGGGGCCCATTAAAAATTGCTGCTTTCATCCTTCTTTCGCCTCCTCTTTAGTTACCTCTTGAGGTAGCTTCAACTCCTTAGCGAGAGCATACGTTCGCTCTCTCATTGCTTCGATCTGTTGTGTATCGCCTGATGCAACCGCCTGCCAATAGGCAATTTTGATGTCAACATAGCGTTGCCGCAACTCAAGAGCATACGCTTCTTCAGCAAGATGCCGCTTTTGCGTTTCGAGTAATTCCACCTGTTCATTTGCTGCCTGTGCTCCCTGGCTGCGGTTCTTGAGGTAGGTGCGCATATCCCCAAGAGACATGCCTGTAGCGTTGAGGCAAGCAATCGCTACCGCAAAGTTCACATCATGCTCGTTGTAGACCCGGTGCTTGCTACTGGAATCGCGAGTAATGGGATGGATTAACCCGATGGTTTCGTAGTAGCGTAGTGTACTTTCTGGAAGCCCGCTTAACCTGGCAACCTCTCTAATCGTATAAAGCTGGGCCTTGTCTGCATACTTATTCATAGTGCCAGAGTAACAACTTCAAGTACTTTAAGTCAAGTGCTTGGTGTGCTCCCCGAGCACTTCTTCTTTTCTGCAAGAGAAGACGAAATGCAAGGAAGGAATCGTGAAGAGAAGAGGAGAGGAGAGCGCTGGCAGGCCTTTGGAACGCCAGTCCTCGTTGGAGCAGTCGCATATGGACGGGCCATGGCTCCTGACATTGACCTGGAAATCTATTGTGACGTTCCGCGCATTGAAGATGGTTTTGTGTACTACGGGACTGCGCCTTGCATCCAAATGTGCGGAAGGCTCGTTTTGGCAATTATCTGGATGAAGCCGATGAAGGGCTGTACTGGAGGCTCATCTACCGGACAGACGAGGGAACTGAATTGAAATACACTGGTATCGGTTGGTTATCATCATGCTCTGCGCGTCCCAGGAACTCACGGGCCAGTTCGAGAAGCAGTATTGTTTTACCAGAACCCGGTTCTCCAAGAATGAGTAGTTCGCCACCAGCTTCTTCGTAGACCTGATCGATATGAGTAATAGACGGCAGTAGACGTGCGGGTTGATCCGATTCCTGGAAAGTTTGTTTCCAGGGATTCTCTACGAGTTCTGATCCACGTTTTGCTAATGCAAGTGTAACACAGCCTAGGTGGACTCTCGAGTACGTGGATTCATCCAAATATAGCTCATCTACGTATGTGATACCATAATGAAATAGTTAGCAAGGAACTAAGTTGTGCATTCGGCAAATTCGGGGAGGAGAACGCGGGCCGATAAATCGGGCCCTACAGCTTCCATGGATTTAGTGAATGCTCCACTAAGGACATCTTCGTATATCCTGATTTCGCTGTACATTCGTCATACAGGAGCATATATCATGGGCATGACCAACGATGGCCTGTCCTACTGGCAGGCAGATGCGGGGGAGATTGACCTCCTCGATACAACACTGGGGGACCTCTTAGACAGCCGCGCCGACGAAATCCCCGGCCAGGAAGCCGTGGTTTACTCGTGCTACCCTGAATTTGGAGGCGCGCTGGACATTCGCTGGACTTACGCGGAATATCGCGCGCGCGTTAATGCGGTGGCGAGGGGACTGATGGCGCTGGGTTTGCAAAAGGGAGACCACATCGCGATATGGGCGGCTAATCTGCCGGAATGGCTCCTGTTGATGTTCGCTGCTGCAAAAGCAGGGCTGGTGCTGGTGACGGTCAATCCTGTCTATCGAGCGGCAGAGCTGGAATATGTGCTCAAGCAGGGAGATGTGAAGGCGTTGTTCTTTATGGCGCAGGTGCGTGATCACAATTGCCTGGCGACGGTGCGTTCGATGATTACCCCTGCTGAGCGGAACGGCGAAGTCACCAGCGAGCGGTTGCCCGCGCTGCGCTATGTCTGCCTGATGGGTATGCCTCCCAAGGGCCTCTTAGAGCAAAACGAGTGGCGCCCAACCATGTTCAAAGAGATGGTCACCGGCGGCGCTTCTTTAAGCGAAGAGGCCCTGCGCGAGCGGCAGGCAGCGGTTCAGCCCTCGAATCCCGCGTGGATCATGTATACCTCCGGCACAACGGGTTTCCCGAAGGGCGCCATGCTCACGCATTACAACATCCTCAACGTGCTGCAAATGGGGTTCTATCGCTCCGGCGCACTCGATGGTACGGGCCAACGCTATTGTCTCCCAGTGCCCTTTTTCCATATCGCGGGCGTGGGCCTGGCGGCCGCTGTAGTACTTGCGAAGATGACGCTTCATCCCCTGCTTGCGTTCGACCCGCTCAAAGCCCTGCAGATTATCAAGCAGGAGGGCTGCAATCAAATGTTCGCCGTGCCAACCATGCTGATTGCGATGCTCCAGCACCCTGAATTCGAGCGCTATAGACCAACCACGCTGAATGTGGTGTTAAGCGCGGGCGCGCCCGTGCCGGTAGCACTGATGGAGCAGGTCCGCGAGCGAATGGGCACGGATGTGGCCATCACCTTTGGGCAGACAGAGTCGGCAGGCGGCATCACGTATACGCCCCCGGGTGACTCGTTCGAGCTTAAATCTGCGACGGTCGGCATTCCTCACCTCTACATGGACATTAAGATCATCAACCCCGCGACCGGCGAGGTTGTGCCATGCGGTGAAAGAGGAGAACTGTGCTGCCGGGGCTTCGCGGTAATGGCAGGGTACTACAATATGCCGGACAAGACGGCCGAGACGATCGATTCCGACAGATGGCTGCATACCGGCGACCTGGCAACCATGAACGCGCAGGGCTATATCAATATCGTGGGACGCTTGAAGGAGATGGTCATTCGCGGCGGCGAGAACATCTTCCCACGCGAGATAGAAGAGCTGCTTATCCGCCATCCCAAAGTGGCCGATGCCGCGGTGCTGGGCGTGCCGGATAGCTTCTTCGGCGAAGAGCTGCTGGCGGTAGTACTGCCCAAAGAGGGGGTGGAGCTAACCGAGCAGGAACTGCGTGACTACTGCAAAGATCGCGTCAGCCATCAGAAAATCCCGCGCTACTTCCAGTTCGTGACGGCCTACCCTATGACGGCCAGCGGCAAAGTGCAGAAGTTCGTGCTGCGCGAACAGGCCATCAAAAGCCTGGGATTGGAAGAGGCCACAAAGACGAAGACAGCCTAGAGTACAATCCCGCAGGGCGACCGCCTTAGTACCTGACTCTATCCTCAAAGGCGCGGATTTCGTGGCGCAAGAGCCTGATGCGCTTGCGATAGGCATCTTCAGGCTGGAGATAGCCAAGTTTGGGCTTATCACCCATGCTGACGTGCCATTTGCGGAAGGCCAGGCCAATCTCCGTCTGGTAGAGAGACTTGACGCGCAGCCATTGTTTCACACCGTATTTGTGCCAGACGCGGCGTTCTTCGCGGGTGCGCTGGAACGAGTTTTGCAGTAAAGCATATTCTTTTACCTGCACCACTCCATCGCTGACCTCGTTTGCCAGGAATTCGCGAATGACGGCGGCTTCGTGCGCCAGCGAACGCATGAGGATGTAGAGCAGGCCGATTTGCGCCAGGAAGGGCGGGATATAATTAGCTACGATGGCGACAAGGGCAATATTGACAACTGTGGCATTCTCGCCAGAAGTGCGGATGGCAGCGCTGGCCTGGAAATCGACGAAATCGAAGAAGCTATGCAGGGTAACGGCTATGAGAAATCCAGCGAGTGGGATGAGAACCTGTTTCCAGCGCACCCTTGTGTGCCGCACATAGCCAAGCGCCGCGCCGAAGCAGGCGGTGAAAGTGGAATGGCCCAGCCAGCCCAGAACGATCCTGCCGACGATCAGAAAGACCAGGACATTTTTCGAGTTGAGCGCAAAGTAGTTGAAGTTCTCGACCATCGCAAAGCCCGCGCCAATCAAGGCGCCATACACGATGCCGTCGGTCACGTTATCAAATTCGTCACGCAAGATGAAAAAGAGCAGCAACAGGCCCAGACCTTTGATTGTTTCTTCGGTGATACCGGCGTTCAATCCCTGTAGCAGAATACGCATTATATCGTTAGTATTATTGGGATCGAAGGCATTCTGGATGAAGGTATCGATATTTTGCTCGATGAACAGCGCGGGCGGGATAGCGATGAGGGCGCCCCACAAGAAGGCCGCCAGGCGCAAGAACCACGGCTCTCGTTCGTAGCGATCCATGAAGTTGACCAGCAGGAAGATACCGATAGCGGGAATGATCGGGATAATCAGCGCGGCTATAATGCTGGATGCGCCGTTTTTGGAGAGCGCAGATAGGCCCACCGTGCTGTTCAGAATGATAGTTATCATGGCGCTGATAGCAAGGATGGCAATGCCGATGCCCGCGATAAGCCAGCGCGTGCCCAGACCCATGCGCTGCGGGAGGGCGAATTGCATGGTGACGCCCGCGCCCATTAAGCTGACTTCTTCATCTTCATCCCAGGCGCGCGGCTCCTGCTCAGGGTCTGGCTGATCTGGAATGGGGACAGCCTGAACCCCGGCAAGCGCTACCCCTGGCGCCGGGTCTGAGGGGGTACGAGGAGACTGTGGTATCGCCGGGGTATGGGGTGTTTCATCCGCCAGATCATTGCGTACTGAAGTTTGCCCGGAGCGATTGGGGGCGATCAATTGCAGCATTGTGCTGCCCAGCACCAGTACATCCTGTGGCTGCATAGGCATATCGCCGCCGCTTGGAACCGGGCGCCCATTGACGCGCACGACATTCCTGGCGGTCATATTGATGATATGCCAGCCGGCTTCATCCAGGATCAGCCGTGCGTGTTCGCGCGATACCGTCGGGTCCATCAAGACGATGTCATTGTTCAAAGCGCGGCCAATCGTGGTGACAGTTCCTGAAAGGACGTGAACCAGCCCCTCTTCGGGGAGCCAGCCCGTCGCATGTTTCCCTGATGAGCCGGCGGACGAACGCGCAGGCTTCACGCCTACAACGCGCAGTACCCCGTAGTTTTGACTCATACGCTAATCCCGGCTATCCTGGCGCGGCAAAAGATCAGTTAGATCGCCACGATATTCTTCAACCAGGCGTGCTATCTGCTCCCAATGCATAGAAACCGAGGCATAGCGCTCCCAGTAATCGGGCCCTTCCTCCTCGATCCTGCGCCACGCACAGTAAGCTTCATAATTTCTGAACGTGATGAGCATGAGGTAATACGGCTGCGATGCATGCGACCCATCCTCGACATGCACGAGCGAGAGTTGCTCTATCCCTGGAATCCAGCGATGCATCTCAGCGATGCCGGTAGCGGCCAGGTCCTCCAGATCGGCTGCCGAGGCATCCGGTTTTAGTTGCCAGATGCGCACGGAGGAGTACTCACCCATATGTCCTCTCAGTACATTGTGCGACAGGCGGAACATCTTCTCAGGAGATGGTTTCGTCGAACTGCTATCAATATACATGGGAATAATACGATTGACAAGAGGACAACAGGAGTGATAACGCGCACTTACAGGCAAAAACCTCAACCGCCCTGAGCCGCCTCTGCCTGTTCAAGATTGGCGCGAATGCGCTGAACCCCCTGACCAATCGTTTCGGCTTTGATGATGTGAAAGCGTCCCATGCCGCCGGTATGCTGCACGTGCGGGCCGCCGCAAACCTCCATGGAGTAATCCCCAATCTTGTAGACCTTGACCGGGTCACCGTAACGTTCCCCAAAGAAGGCCAGCGCCCCTTGATCTAACGCCTGTTGCAAAGTCATCACCTCAACCGTAGTGTGTAAGTCACGCTGAATCTGCCGGTTTACGATCTCCTCAACACGCCCTATCTCTTCACCGGTCAGCTTCGTCGGATGCGAGAAATCAAAGCGCAGCCGTTCCTGCGTGATGTTGCTCCCCATCTGGCGCACGTGCGTACCCAGCACATCACGCAGCGCCTGGTGAAGCAGGTGCGTCGCGGTGTGCAGTTGTGTAGTGCGTTCGCTGTGATCAGCCAGGCCGCCGGCAAACTTTTTCTGGTTGGCCTGGCGCGAGCGTTCCTGGTGCTGCTTGAAGAGCCTGTCGAAGTCCTCCAGATCAACGCTCAAGCCGCGTTCCTGGGCCAGTTCCGCCGTCAGGCCTGGCGGGAAGCCAAAGGTATCAAAGAGCCGGAAGACTGCCTCACCGGGCAGAACCGTTTCACCTCGCTGGCGCATGCCCTCTTCCAGCTTCCGGAACTCACGCAGGCCGCGCAGCAGTGTTTGCCCGAAGCGTTCCTCCTCGCGAGTCAATTCGTTCAGAATAGTTGTTTGTCGCTCTTGCAGTTCTGGATAGATTGGCGCATAGCGAGCGATTACTGCCCGCGCCACTTCAGCAGTGAAGTTAGGCGGGATGCTCAACTCGTGCCCGCATCGTACGGCACGGCGAATCAGGCGGCGGCATATATACCCCTGCTCCACATTAGTGGGCACGACGCCCTCGGCAATGAGGAAGGTCGCCGCTCGCAGGTGGTCAGCGATGATACGAGTGAGGCGCTGCTCCTGTTCAGTAGTGAGAACCAGCTTGCTCTCCTGGGGCGTGCGCAGTTCGCCGATGCGCTCCATAATGGGCGCGAACAGGTCGCTAGCATAGATGTCACCGGTTCCCTGCTGCACGCAGAGCGTGCGCTCCAGGCCAAGACCCACGTCGATGTTGCGCTGTTTGAGCGGCTCGTACCTGCCCTCCGCCGTTTTGTTGTACTGCATGAAGACGTTGTTGCCGATCTCAATATATTTGCCGCAGTTACAACCCGGCCGGCAGTCAGGCCCGTGCTTCGGGAGGCCCGTGTCGTAGAAGAGTTCAGAATCTGGGCCACATGGGCCGGTCTTGCCGGCAGGACCCCACCAGTTGTCCTTTTTCGGCAGGTAGTAGATGCGCTCCTGTGGAATCCCCAACTCCAGCCAGACCTGAACCGCTTCGTCGTCACGGGGAGCATCGCTATCCCCCGCGAAGACGGTAACGGAGATGCGTTCCTTCTCCAGCCCTAGCGCTTGCGTAAACCATTCCAGTGTCCAGCGCAGCGAATCCCGCTTCCAGTAATCGCCAAGTGACCAGAAACCCAGCATCTCGAAGAACGTGTTATGGCTGTTATCGCCGACTTCTTCAATGTCATCGGTACGCAGGCACTTCTGCACATTCACCAGTCGCCGCCCGCCGGGATGGCTCTCACCCAGCAGGTAAGGGACAAGCGGCTGCATGCCGGCGCTAATGAAGAGCGCGGTCGGGTCATTTTCCGGCACGAGCGGAGCCGAGGGAATAATCGTGTGCCCTCGCTCCGCAAAGAATCTCAAGAATAATTCTCGTAGTTCGTCTCCTGTCATGATGCGTTCCTTTCTTGTAGATCGGTATACAAACAAAAAGCCCGCCCTCAGATCAACTCTAAGGGCGGGCTGTTATGCCCGTGGTACCACCTCGATTGGAGCCTCAAGCTCCCACTCTGCACCTGGCTCCGCTATGTCTGCGACACCAGGCGGCCCTGCTAATGGTGGGCGACCAGATACCTCCAGGGTGGCTTGCGTACTTCATGCCGCACTGAGCTTCCACCGTCCTCAGCTCGCTGATGCGCCTGATACGCTTCTTCCCCTTCAACGGTACTCCTATTATCTCTTCGCTGTCAGTATACCATTGTCGACAGAGGCGGTCAATAATCCGTCTCAACGCGCAGACATTTGGAGAGAGACCCTATAACGATGGCGATTTCCTCAATGCCTCGTGAGCAGGTACCCTACCACCTCGTATCCTCGCCCTAATTTATCCTTTTCTGGCAGGAAAGAAGGCTGTGTGATACCCACGTGATAGCTTCGTGATATTCTTTCCCTCGCCGCTCTCGAGTACCCTTGCAACAGATGAAATAAACATCGCTCTTACAAAGAGACGTAAGGGGTGTGAGAAGTCAAAACCACGAGTAAGGGGTAAAACAATGTTTGGCAAGAAGAAAGAGCAGGAATTGATTATTGTAGAAGATACCCGTGTAGAGACGAAAGAAATTGAAATGAGGGCGGAGGACACTTGCGAAGTTGAGGACGCTGCATCATACGGGTCGGTGCGGGCTTCGCAAGGTGGTATGTTCGCCTCAGAAGCGCAGGTTGCGCAGGTCGACGCGATCGTGAAGGATACGGTAGTCGACCAGCGCATCGTTGAGGAAGTAATCCCGGTCGCCAGGAAACGGCACAGGAGACGCCGACTACTGCTCCCGTTGCTGCTGGCGTTATTGCTGCTGCTACTGACGACGGGAATCGTGTTCGCCAGCACGACCGCTACCATTACGCTGACCCTGGAACAGCACACACTGGCCGAAACCGTTGTCGTCAGCCAGAGCGCGCAATCGGTCTCAACGAAGGGTGTGCTGGCGCATATCATCCCCAGTCCGCTCGTCTACGTTCCAGGAAACCACTCGCAAGGACTGCTTTCGCTGAAGAGTTCCGGCGGCATGTGCGGATGCGCTACAATCGTTCCGGCAGGTACAGAGTTTCGTGGCGCTGACGGCGTATGGGTCATGACGGAAAGTTCTGCTGCGCTTGGGCCAAATTGCGCCGTGACGGTTCCTGCAATGGCGCTGCCAGCAGGTCCACTGGGCAATATCCGCGCGCGCGATATTCAGGCCGCGTACGGGACAAACATCTCGGTCGTAAACACCTACGCATTTAGCGGTGGAACAAACGGCTACTGGCATCGCGTAGTACAACCTTTTGCCGGCTCGCAAATCGTGGCGAAGCTGACCGCTCAACTCAATCGCACCCTTTCAGCAAGGTTGAACGGGCAGGCGAATCAACTGGGACTGACCTTGCTTTCACAGCGCTGCTACTCCCGACCATCTTTCAGCCAGGCAGCAGGAGCTATCGCGCCAAACGTGACCATCAGCGTTTTGATGACGTGCAGCGTGCAGGGATACAATCCGCAGAGCGTGCTGGCTCAGGCGAGGCACCTGTTTGAGCAGCAGGGTCAGGCCACCTTTGGAAACGACTTCGCGTTGACGAACCTGATGAACGCCAGTGTGAGTAACGTGTTTACCAACCCTAAAACTGGAAACATCGTCGCGACGGTGGCGGCCAACGGCGCGTGGACGTATCAGTTCCAGACGGCACAAAAGCAGGAAATCGCGGGGATGCTGGCCGGGAAGGACCTGGACGATGCCGTGGCCTTCTTGAAAGAGCAGCGCGGGATCGTGGCAGCGAGCATTTCATCCGGCGGCTACTTGAACATGCTGCCATTCATGGCGAAGAACATTACGATTGTGACGAAGAGCTAGAGGTGAGGATATAGCCGACCACCTCGTATCCCCGACCTGGCCTGTCTCGTTCAGGCAGGTCGGAGATCCACTCCCAGCGGCGCTCTTCTACAATGTCGAACGCCTGGCGAACGAACTCGGGAAAGGCGCGAGGAACGAGTGGAATAGTGCGGCGGTGCTCAGCGTCGTGATCGGTGCCGGAAACATTGAAGGCAAAGCCACGCACATCGCAGAGCAAGACGACGAGACCGCCGGTGTCCAACAGGTCACGTAAGAGATGGAGGTGGGCCAGGATGATACGCGTGCGGAAGGATTGCGCGGCCTCCTGGTAACGGTGATGGCGCTCCTGCTCACCGGCAAGCGCGGGAGCGAGGCGCTGAACGTGGTCGAGGATGTCGAGGATGGGGTAGCTGAAGAGTTGTGTCAGAGTCAGGGAACTGATGACGGCACCAAAATCGCCGTTATACAGGCCATCGATGGCCGGCGAGTCGGGGACCGGGCAATCATCCAGGCATTGTGCGGCGGCATCGAAGACAGCCCTGGCTCCTTGCGAGACAAGCTCACGCCAGGGATGCTGCTCAAGCAGGTGACGCAGGTTAGCGCTGACGCCACCAGTGAGATCGCACCTTAACAGCCGAATCTGTTTGCGCAAGGCCGGTGAAACCAGTTCTGAGCGGGCCTGCTCCAGCGAGGGTTGATCGAGATCGGCAAGAAGGACTTCATCCGAGCGGTGCGCAAGGTCTGCCAGGGGAATTTCCGTGCAGGCACCCGCCCCCAGCACGAGTGTGCTGCGCGATGTATGCAGCGGGCGCAGATCAAGGGCGCGTCGCATGAGCCCGGCACACTCGCGCAGGTGCCGCGGACTGTGTTGCTGCAGCCAGGCTCTGCGCCTCGCTCCCTGCGTCTGGGCGTTGTTGTAGGAAAGGCTATCGATACGCAAGAGGGACGCTCACCTGCTCAGGCCTAGCGCCCGTGATATTCGGGCTTACGCTTCTGCAAGAAGGCGAGGACGGCGTTTTTATGATCCTCCGTCTCGAAGGCCACATCCTGCAACTCACCTTCCAGGCGCAGCGCAGTGTAAAAATCGGACTCGGCCGCGGCGTAGACCTGCTGTTTGATCAGGGCATAGGCGCGTGTCGGGCCATTGGCGAGACGCTGCGCGAAGGCGGAGACGGCTCCCTCGAATTCTGCCACCGGCACGCATTTGTTGATCAGTCCGAGCCGCTCGGCCTCCGGACCGCTCACCTCGTCGGCCAGCATCGCCAGTTCCATAGCCTTGCCCACACCAACCAGGTGCGTCAGGAAATAGGCACCGCCGCCGTCGGGCACGAGACCAATGCGCGCGAAGGCTTCTAAGAAGCGCGCATCGTCGGCGGCGATGCGCATATCCGCGGCCAGCGCGATGTTGCACGAGATACCGGCAGCCACGCCGCGTACGGCCGCGACGACCGGCTTTGGCATGCTGCGCATCGCCAGGATGAGGGTATGGTACTTGCCAAGGTGTTCGCTCACCTTGCCCGTCGCGTTGCCCAGCGAGCCGCTGGAACGCGCCTCTGAAAGGCCGCGCAGGTCCTGCCCAGAACCGAAGGCTCTGCCCGCGCCCGTCAGAATCACGCAGCGCACGCCGTCGTCTCGCGCGGCAGCCTGCATCGCCTCCGTCATTTCGGCCAGCATGACATCATTCACAGCGTTTAGCACTTCCGGTCGGTTCATGGTGATGGTCAGCACGCCGCCATCTCTCTGTACGAGCAGGTGTTGGTAATCGGTTGGCACGGGGTTCTCCTTTACTGCCTCATCGCCTGATAATGAGTTTTAACAATCGCTGTAAAAGTTCGTACAGCCATTTCAATACCTCCCGATTACCTTAGCTCGGGCAAATCCAGCATCAGTACTTCTAGAGCCGTGCGCGCATTCACGTTCTGGTCCAGCGCCTCCATTGTTCCGAGGACGGCACGAACCATGCGCTGCGCTTCAGATTGACCCACCTTCACGGCCTGTTTTTGCAGCAGGCCGGACATATCGACGTTGACAATCAGGTCAAGGCTGTTATGGGCGGCTAAGACCATATCGCGCCACCAGAGCAGCCACAACTCAAGTATACCACGCAGCCGGTCCGCATCGGCGCTCAACTGCTGCGCGACATCGAAGCGCCTGGCACGGCTGAGCTCCGGCAGCCGCGCCAGCGTCTCCAGTTGTGCCTTGCGATTCTCGAGCATATCGTCGTCTTCGATGGCCTGCACAGCCCAGCCCATGCGGCCGGCAGCCAGCGCCGCGACAAGGGCGGCTTCCTGCGGCTCTACCGACCAGTGCTGCTCGAGCGCAGCCCTGATCTGAGCGGGCGCGAGCAGGTGCATGGGAATTTGCTGCACGCGCGAGAGGATAGTCGGCAGCAGCAGACCGGGGTCGGGAGCGGTGAGCAGCAGAACCACGTCGGGTTCCGGCTCCTCGAGCGTCTTTAACAGGCAGTTGGCGGCCTGCACATTCATTTCATGCATACCGGTGATGATAAAGATATTGCGGCGGCCCTCCATCGTTTTACGGGAGCTGTCGCTTTGCAGGGCACGCACCTGGTCGATCAGGATAAACTGCTTGTCGGGCGGGCGAGCGATATAATGCACATCGGGATGATTGCCATGCATGACTTTGCGGCAGGAGAGACAGGTGTTGCAGGGATTCTGCGGCGCGACAGCCGGGTCCGGACCGCCGGTGCAGAGCAGGGTTTGCACGAAACGTCGCACGAGCAGGGTTTTTCCGATATGATCGGGGCCAGTGAACAGGTAGGCATGGCGCACCCGGTCGGAGACGATGGCACGGCGCAGGGTATTGATGGTATGTTCGTGCCCGATGATGCCCCATCCCTGGTTGGTTGCTTGTAATGTCGCCTCGTTCATGCCGACATAGTAGCAGATGGCGGGGCGAAAGGCAAGAGAGCCGGGGCATGATCTCGCACAACTATTATCTATTTTGAGAAGGTGCACATCGTCCTAAACTTGTGATGATGTACACGCTTGCAGAAGCATACAGCTTGATGATGGCTATGATAACCTGCGATCGGAGATTTAGCTTTTCACTGCTGGGTACTTAACAACGCGCCGTCCACAGGAAATAGAAAAAGATATTCCCCCTCAGTTTTCATTAGGAGTTGTTGGGAGGCCTTCTGAGCAGCCTTCAGATGCGTTGAGTCGTTCTGAGACCTTAACCCTCTGTTTATTACGATACAGATCTCCTAAACGAGCGCTTCACAGAAGGGTTGATCTGTGACCCTGAGAATTATCTTTCTCACATGGAGAATTTGCTGGAAGAAGCGCCGCGTGTTGTTAGTTGGAGGGCCAGCATAGGGAAAGACAGTGCTGCTATAGTACTGGCCAAGCGCCTTCAGGAGACTGAGCATTATAAAGTCTTTATCTAGATATTGCAGGAAAGAAGGTGTAGAGGGGCCAGCTTCGTGTCAAGCTATACGTAGCAATGATCGCAAAGGAAGCCTCTACATCCTGGATAACTGCCATCTTGTGCCAGAAGAGATCAGTAAGTTCTGCGCCTACTGGGAAGAAAAGCCCTTAAAGCATGCTCAATGTATCCTGATCTCACGATCTCGTACTAAAGAGTTTGACATGTTCTCAGTAGAAGAAGAGAGCGAAGATTACTTCCAAATGTGGAAGATGAGAGTATAGAAGTGCAGCGGAAGAGCTTTACCGTGGCGTACTTGAAGAGCATGCTCTCGCATATCAACGTCAAGACCCAGAGCGTGGATCGCTACGTGGCATTGGAGGAGGAAGATGAAGCTCGCTGAGAATGCACGCACCGAAACCTAGTAATTTCCAGAATCAATCTAGAAGTGTGGCAAGAGGTCGGTGGTCGCTAGAGTGAACTACACAAGAGGATGTTACGAGTCTTAGAGCAGTAATGCTAGGAAGGATATGATCAGGAGGTTGAGAGGCGTAATAGCCCTATGTCTTCTGGCAGTATGAAATACAGGCTCAAAGTAACTTCGTGGAAAAAGCCTTAGAAAAAATAAAGACGAGGTGAAGCAGATGAAGAGAAGAAACTGCTCACTAGTTAGGTAGTACCAGGCTACGGAAGTCTAAGAATCATGCTCCATTCAGTAGAGGCAGAAGAAATTTTCAGGGCAGGCATTTATCGGAAATACAGTTCTGTTAAGGACAACATAGTAGAGGCTGAAATCATTCAAGCACTGCGTGCTTGTCTCTTAAACAACCTCGCAATTACAGCCTCGTCTATTACCGTCTTTACCATCGCAGCAAATAACTCTTCAGCAGCGATTACAAAAGAGCATGATTTACAGGTTTGAGCACAAAACCAATTTGAGGAAAGGGAAATATTTGAGTAGCTTTATATCTTATGCTTTATCGAGAGTAGATTTTGCTCGGGCTCAGCAACTGCTTCTCACATTAAACAACAATCAGGGATGCAGAACATACGATTACGCATGCTGAAAGGTAATTTCTTGCATATAAGCTAGCACTTTGGTGTATTCAGAAGATAGAGGTGCAGGTTGCACGAGAAATGGTTACTGAAATAGACATGAAGCAAATAGAAACTTGCTCAAACACAGAGCCTTCAACACCTCTACTAATTATATTTCTCGTAACGATCTAAGATGAGCCGCAAATATAATAGAGTACTTACAGGAACTGGAAGTCCCATCGACGCAGGCTGTGGTTGAAGCACTCGACATGAAGCAACTGGCACAGCGTGCTCAAAGAAGAAGCCTTCAGATCTCTACTGGTTCCTAAAGACTTTAAAGGCCACTTCTCAAACAGGAGTTAGCCGATTCTTAAATATTATTACACCTATTGATATGGCATTTCTCTGCTATTCAAAAAACGCGACGATTAAGGAGGTCAACAATTTGTTAATAGTTCTACCCAAGAACCTTCGGCGACAATTCCTGGTATATTTTTCTCCTGAAGAGATAGCAGAGATATTTGGACGGTCACATCTTCGCTATGTTCGTTACTTCCTTCAGTACAATTACCAATATGTAAAACAGTGTTATGTGCTGTCTCGTGAGCAACTACTTGCAACAAAGCTTGCTTCATCATCATTGCAAGAGATTGGCAAGTTTATCCATCGGATCAAACAGATACGTGAGGAGGTAACCAATCTTGCGAATGAGGCGTTTGGCTTGCTCATTACAATTGACTTACCAAGACAGCTAAGCAACACTGATACTCATCAGCCGAAGAAGCTACACGACCTTTTGGAGACAAGCGATTTACTCGATATTGAGCTTTTCTTAGGCGGCATGGCAGACGTAGATACGCAATATTTGCAGATCATTCTGCAGTGCTTAGAAGCTTCAAAGAATCTCATTGACAAGTTAGCAGCAGCCGATGTGGGGAATATTGGGTACTTTCTCTGGAACGTGTACGCTGTTATCGATAAAGACCTTGCGCAAGCATACAGTAAGCTTGTTGATGAACAAGGCAGGTCAAGCGTGCTAGGAAGCACATCTCTGGAAAGTCTCTGTCGCTTCCTCTGGAACCTCACGCATATCAGCGATCTCCCGAAGCTACAGACAGTAGATAACCCGACAGTGATAAAGCGCCTGCAAGAAGAATGTGAAGAGCATATCGGTTGGGGAATGGCACTTCTTGGTACTCTCTCCATCACTAGTCCCACTATTGCCAGAGATCTCCAACTCCCAACGATAGAAACGCAAACGGAACAACTGGGAACTTGGCTTATACAACTTAGTGATGAACAATCGCCGCATCCGCATTTCTTATCACTCACGTTGCAAGGGCTTCGGTCCTATGATGAGTTAGAGGCTCAGGCTATTGTACGTGCATCGTTAGACCTTACTAAAGCCGCTCACCTGCTTGAAGACGCTTTAGCAAAACCTATCGTGACTCCACGGACGATGGTACTGTTGCGAGAGACAATTGAGTGGCTCGGTACATTATCAACCCATCCGCATATGTACACTCATGAGCAGCCCTTATAATCACTTCCAAGGCGCCTACACTTTTACGAAGTTGCACATACCTAGGCGATAAGGTGAGCGAGATTAACTCTGGTCTAGAAATGGTGGTATTTTCAAACGGGGTTGAAATCGGCATCGGGGAACAAGGACGCAAATAAAGCGGCTACCTTTAGCCGCTAAATCCGCTACACGGTTGAGGAGTATTCTCGACGGCAGTTACAACACGGCCAAGCGGCATCAAGGTGTTGTCCCTGTTCTTCACCGACAGGGTAGACAACTACGCCCTAGAGAATGGGATTATCAGGTGCCTGTTTAATGAGGCATTTATTGAGCTCCGGGCAGCCTACACATCGAGAGATCCATATTGGCAAGACAAGACAGCAGAAAGGGTATAGGGAGGCTTCTCACTTCCCTGCCGCCGCTTTGCGCACCAGAAAGTGGGGTAGCCATCGCCAACGGCATCTCTGAGCAGGTCAAACGAGGTCTCTTGCACCCAGCGTTTGATCTGTTCGATGGTCTGATAGTAGCGATAGCCTTCCAGAGCCAATTCACCCTCAACGACGGGCATGCCTGACTCTTTCGCTTTGAGATAGGCTTCCTGCACTTCTTGTACGTATTCGGGCTTTTCTATAATCTCGGCGGTAAAGTACAGGTAACCGCTATACTATAGTATATGAAGCGTCGTTTCAGCTACCTGAGCCACCTCGAATGCAGCCGGTGCCAGAGTCGCTATGGTGCCGACCAGTTGCACAATACCAGCCCTTGCTGCGACCGTCCACTGCTGGCTCGCTATGATCTTTCCACTTTGAGGAGTGAACTGAGGCGGGATGAGTTTGCCGGACGCGAGTGGACAATGTGGCGATACCATGAGCTGCTGCCTGTGTTGGACAGCGAACATGTCTTGACGCTGGGTGAGGGCATGACACCGCTGCTGCCGGCCGCACGCCTGGCGCCGGAAGGCCTGCAACACCGGGCGAGGCTGTTCGTAAAAGATGAGGGGCAGAATCCGACCGGCAGTTTCAAAGCGCGTGGCATGGCGGCAGCAGTTTCACGAGCGGTCGAACTTGGCGCACGAGGGCTGGCGACGCCCACGGCAGGAAATGCCGGCGCGGCAATGGCTGCTTACGCCGCGCGAGCCGGCATTCCCGCCTACGTCTCTGCGCCGAACGACGCGCCTGAAGCGTGTATTACGCAGGCACGCGCCTACGGAGCTGAGGTAGAACTGGTGCCTGGACTGATCAGCGACGCGGGCAAGCTTGCTGTGAAGATTTCCAGGGAACGCGGTTGGTTCAATCTGGCCACGCTGCGCGAGCCATACCGGGTCGAGGGTAAGAAGACGATGGGTTTGGAGCTGGCCGAGCAGCTCGGCTGGCGCCTGCCGGACGCCATCATTTACCCGGCGGGCGGAGGTACCGGCGTGGTCGGGCTGTGGAAGGCCTTCGCTGAATTGCGCGAGTTGGGCTGGCTACTCGAGGATCGCCTGCCGAAAATGATTATCGTGCAGTCGGAGGGATGCGCCCCGCTTGTGCAGGCATTCCAACAGGGGCAGGACGAAGCGACAGCCTGGCCACCGCAACTTGCGCGTACGCGGGCCGCTGGTCTGCGCGTGCCGGCGGCGATCGGAGATCGTCTGATTTTGCAGGCAGTGCGTGCCAGCGGCGGAACGGCCATCACTGTAAGCGACGAGGCGATGCTCGATATGGCGACCTATGCCGCAAGACACGAAGGCATGCTCATGTCGCTGGAGGCTGCGGCAACGCTGGCGGCCTATCATCAATTGTTGGCAAATCAGATATTAGAGCCAGAGCAAACGACCGTGCTTCTGGCTACGGGAAGCGGCTTACCCTTACTGCCATAGCCTACAGGTTGTTGCAGTGCCACACCAGAGGCACTCATCATTTCTACTTTTTATCCCGTTTCTCAATCTCTTTTCTTTTCTCTTCTGGCAACATTTCATACATCTCAGTATACCTACTTGCAACTTGCAAGAAGAATATGATCTGGAAGAGAAGAAGAGACACTAAAGGAGACACTAATGCCTACAAAGCAAGGAGACGTTGGCCTGCTGCACGATCCGGTTGCCCAGCACTTGTTGCAGTCGAAGGGTCCTGCCCATCTGGCCTACAACTGGCACGACGGCACGCCCCGCGTCGTCCCCATCGGGTTCCACTGGAACGGAGAGGAACTCGTGATGGCGACAGCGACGGATGCCCCCAAAACAAAGGTACTCACGAATGGCTCTAAGGTGGCGGTGAGTATCGACAGTGACTATTCGGCCTCCAAGATCCTCCTCATTCGCGGGACGGTCCGTGCCGACACAGTTGAGGGTATCGCACCGGAGTATACGGCCATGATTCACCGGACGATGAGCGAGGAAGACGCAGAGGCTTTGCTCAAGGAAGCAGCTCGCCTCTATCCGCGCATGACGCGCATCTTCATTCATCCAAACTGGGTTGGCATCATAGACTTTGAGACGCGCCTACCCAGCGCGGTTGAGCGAGCGATCGAACGAGGCTAAGTAGGCAACTCCCACTGCCGTTCTCTCGCGCAACTGGAGAGCCGCGCCGGAGGCTCGCTGATCGATCGTGAGTGGTGGTCCTGCTAACTCTCCTGACATGTGCCAACACCTGAGTTTGCAAAATGACGCCGGCATGATACGGTGGTTGCAATGGGTACATTGGGTTGCTTCGTGGTGCAGTTGTTTGAGCATGCGATGTCGTAAGAGGATGGTGCTCGGAAGCGCTTGCGGCAAGCGCTTCCGAGGCAGACAGGAAGGGTTGTGTGTCGTCACAGCATGCTCAAACAAGGTCGGCAGTGGGCACGGTAAACCGGGCCCTACTCTTTGCTGATGTGCGTTTGCCTACAACTTTTTCATACACCCAGAGAAGGACGAAATCTTTCGGGGTACTGGCCAAAGGGGGTATAATACAAATGGTGCCACTGGCGAGTGTAAAGAGCAGGCGTGCTCTTTATGCCAGCCAGCATACAACCCATGTTAGCTACTTAACAGAAATTTCATGTGGAATATGGTATGCTAGTCACGTCTAAAATATTATTATGTAAGAACTCGATCTACTTTCAAGCTAAGATAAGGCATATGTAACCAATGGATACCTCCATCCGTCTCTACAACACAGATAGCAGGTTGCGCCCTGCGCGGGATGCAGAGCTGCGAGACGCCGCGACCAGCTCCATGCAGGACAAGGAAGAGAAGCGGGTTGAAGCCGTCGTCGACGAGGATGAGCGTGTTACCGACACGATTGCATCACAACCTGCGGTCGCCGTGGAAGAGCCGGCGCAACGAGTAGATGTGGCGGACTTTGAAGCGATTTTCCTGCGCTACCAGGGCCCGATTTCCAATTACATCTACCACCTGATCGGCAATCGCGAGCAGGCGTATGACCTGGCGCAAGACGTCTTCGTCAAGGCATACAAGGCGCTGCTGAACGGGACGGTCGTCCAGCCGGGCGCGTTGTCTGCCTGGCTCTATCGCATCGCTGCTAACACGACGACGGACTCGCTGCGCAGGCGACGTCTGATCGCATGGTTGCCGCTCTCGTTGTTTAACGAGGATCGCGGCATCGGCGCAGGCGTTCTCTCTGATGCCGGCGGCTCGTCTTCGGAGAATTTCAGCGCGACCGGCGACGAGAGCGATGGGCGTGGCAGTTCCATCGGCAGTCTGCACGAGCGCAACGGATACGATGGTGGGCTGTTTGAGAACCGCGTGGCAGACCGCGAAATAGTAGAACGCATCTTTCGACAGTTGCCGCCCAAATATTCGTCCTGCTTGTGGCTCTACGAGCATGATGGGCGCTCCTGCGCGGAGATCGCCGAAACGCTGAATATCAGCGCCTCGGCAGTGAAGATGCGCCTGATGCGTGCGCGTGAAAGGTTCATTGCATTATACCGGCAAGAAGTGGGTGACTTGTGAATTGCGACCAGGCGCGGTCGATCTTGACCGCATATCGTGAGTTGAAAGACGGTGTGTTCGCAACGACTGAACTGGATGTTCACCTTGAGGGGTGTGCGTCCTGCCGGCAGTTTCTGGCCAGCAGCATGTTCATTGGCCAGAGCTTGCGCGCGTTGCCAGAGATCGAAGCTCCTCCCGAAATGCACGCTCAACTCATGCGCAGGCTGGCGAGCGAACACCTGCAGTTCATGCAGAAAGCAGTTCCCGGCAGTGTGACGACACCGGAATTTTTGAAGCCTTACCTCCGCGAACAGGTCCAACCCGCGCGAGCTTCTCACCCTTTCAATGCTCTTTCGACAGCGGAGACCGGGCCGCTGCCTTTTATTCGTGCAAAACGCCCGGCACACCAGCGCGGACGACGCGTGCACATGAACCAGTTCGCCATTCTGGGCCTGGCAGCCATGTTCTTGATGCTTCTGATGATGGGGGGCGTGACTTCACTCGTATACCTGGCCCAGCGCAACGCGCAGCAATTCGCCAATGCCTCCTCGAAAAATGCTGATATCATTCACCACATCGATATCAGCGAGGCACAATACACAACTGCTACCCAGTATCAGCATATCGTCAGCGCGCTAGGCGACGGCAATAATGTCTACTACACCGCTTACTCGGACAGCCCCACTCAGCAGTGGATGCTCTTGCAGATGAGCCGTAGCAAGCAAATCAGCACACCGCTGCTGGCTAATCCCAGCCAGCAGCCAATGATCGTACTGGGGAGTTCGCCGGACTGGCTAATCTGGCTACAGTACGGCACGCCCCAAACAAAACCGTATCGCGATATCCCCGGCAACAAAGAGCAGGCGACTATCACGCCCTGGAGTCTGTACTATCTCTCACTCTCCCAAACGCAGAGCAGCCTGCTGTCCGGTGGGATTCCGCCCGCCCCCGAGCTACTGCTCAAAGGCAGCTTCAACACAGCAACTGCACCCTCCTGGGTTTATACGCCCATACAGGGCACCTGGTTCATGCAAGATACCCTGTTGGTGGCCATGCTGGATGCTAAGGGTAATTCCTACCTGCTTTCGTACCAATTGGAATTGGCAGGCAAACCTGTACTCACGACCATCGCTACGGCTCAGCCAGGTCATATATTCACCTCGCCCACGGCGGATAGTACCGGCGCCAATATCTTCTGGGCGGACGAATGGATTTCCGATGCCGGAATTCTGAACAGCGATATCTGGCAGCAGCACGAGACCAATGCGCCGAACGCTACGCGCCCCACGCATGGACACTGGACGGGAGTTGTACGGCAGACAGCTATACAACAACTATTCAGGGCAGACGGCATGTCCTATCATCCCCAGATCGCCGACGATACCCTGTTCTGGATCAATACCGCCCTACAGAGCGCCGCAACCGGCACCCCTATCTCGAGCAGTTCGCCGGCTGTAGCAACTCCACAGACCAGCGCATCGCTCATCCCTCGCGTCAATCCCGCTTATTATGCTCCCCCATTCGACGCTTCCGTACGCGGCCTGGTAATGATGCAGCCTGTGGATGGTGATATCCTGGCGCAGCCTGAGGCGCTGAACCCAACCGAAATGGCTTACTCACTGCAAATCGGCGCCGATTTTGTGCTGTGGCAAAGCGACAAAGGCTACGAGATGTACGATGCGCAAACCCAGGGGAACGTGACGGTTGGAACTGATCTAAATGACGCAGCGTTCCTGGCCGTCAATGGCAGCACAGCCGTCTGGATCAGAGATACGGCAAATACGACAGCGAGCGCGTCAAGCTCACCGCTCGCCGTTCGCATCTTCGCCTTCAACTGGCCGAAGTAAGATCAAGAGGAGAGATGTTCCTTCCAGTAGTGATTGGCTTTGGCTACGACGGTGACGACGTTTTTGATCTCCTTTTCAAGCCCGAAGGATGGCCCGGCAGGAAGATACAACACAACTCCCTCGCGCCGTACGCAGACATTCTCGACCACAATGGCTCGCAGCAACCAGAGCGCCATATCTTCACTATCGCAGCGCAGGCCAACCCATCCCATTTTTTCACTGCGCACCACAGGTAGACCCGTGACCAGGCGCAATCCGCGTTCGATTTCTGCGACGACGCGCTCATAGGATGCCAGGCTTGCGCGCACCTCATCCGGGAGAACGGGTTCCAGAAGCGTGCCGCGATGCGGTGGGCCACCAGCCAGCGCCAGATCACAAAAGCTCGTCCACATTTCGTTCCAGGCAACCTGCCCTTCGTCATCATAGCGCAAGGGAGTAGATACCATCGGGGCGGTGCTGGTGGGCTTGCCATCTCGATACCGTGATGGAAGCACATCTCGAATTGCACCGCCAGGCATTGTTGAACAAACACCAGGAGCATCCTGATCATAGCAATGGGAATGACCGGCGTAGGGAACATAGATATCAGAGATATCGCTCAGATCTAACTCGGTGACGCTGCCGCCGAAGATGGTGATCTCGCAACTGGGATGTGTCCAGACGATATAGTCCCCGATAGGAAGCGAGGGGTAGACCCCGGCAAACATCGTCCGTCCGTTGAATCTGCGTTCCCAGACAGCAGTGTGAATCAACCTGGCTGCTTTGCTCCCTTTCAGGCTGACCTGGATTTCCTTGCCACGCAACTCCTCTCGGGTATAGATGACTAATGCACCAATATCCTCTCCGATGTCCAGAACCGCGTGTTCGGTATGGATGCGCTCGACATACACTTCGGCCATGTGCTTTTCTCCTCTCTGGTAGAACGAGCGTGGAGCCTGGCAGCCCAAACCACCGGGCTCCACTGCAGCATCTCAAGAACAGTTGGCGCTCTTTATCCTACCGGGTGCGGTTGGCTTTGGAAGCCGCCGAATGGAACCCCGAGGTACGGGAAATTGTTGTCATACACGACACCGTTGGGAATCTGCGGGGGATTGAAATCGTCGACCAGACTTGCAGCCCCGTCAGGTTTAAAGCTCGGGTCGACCAACGGAATGGTGACACCCGCTATTGCACGGATCTCGACCGTTACGATGTCGTCGAAGACCCGGCGCCCATTGGGAAATCCTGCCAGGTCGCCTCCCAGGATTCCGAGAATGTTGGGGGTCTTCGCGGGTGGGATGGCCATGTTCAGCCGCAGCAAATCCGCAGGTGTCTTTCCTGTGAAATTCTGGAAGCCAGGGATGATCCCGGACGGGATGCCGGTGAGCAAGATGGCCTCCAGATCCGCTCTGGATTTGGTATAGGCAGCCAGGTTGGGAAACACTCCTGGATACAGGACTGGAAGCAAGCCCGCGAGCTCCGGGTGCGCGTAATACTGGACGAACTGACTGTCATTGACGGGGTATTGCGAGTTCCAAAAGTCCTTCTTGCCCATCGGGATGATCACTTCATTAATCAGGGGGTTGCCGAGTCGCGAGACCTGCACCCATGGCCCGGCCTCCGAGGATTGTCCATCTCCCTTAATAATGGTGGCCTTCTGCCGGCTAGCAGTAGCCCACACGCCGATGACCGAGTGAGAGTCTGCCGGATTGGTGGGATTCGAGCCATCGCTCGTCAGCAGAGTCTTGGGCACCTGGATCGCAATGGTATGCACATTGAGTCCCTGGGTGCCGTTGACGCCCTGGGTCGCAGGCAAGGGGATCAGGTGCAAATTCTGGAACGGGCGCAGGGCCCCCAGGTCGAAGATCGATCCCAGGTCGACATAGAAGCCCTCAGCACGTTGGCCGGCGAACACCTTCTCACCGCTGGAAAGGGTGTGGACGGCCTGATCAGCCAGGTCCTGGTAGTTGGGGGTAGAGCGCACGCCGACGTTGCAGGGGGGACAGGCCAGTCCGCTGGCCAGGACTGTCGAGTTACCCTTCGCGTCAATCCTGGTTACAGAGTAGAACTGCTTCCGATTCCAATTCGGACTACTGATCGAAGTGATCGGGCCGGTGTTGTACAGGAATGTGTTGGGATTGCCGACTTGCGTCTGGAAGCGGAACTGGTAGGTGATTTCGGCAAGCGCGTCCCCATCATTGTCGATGAGGATCTGATAGAGGACATCATCGCCGAACTCAAAGAAGTTGGGGCCACCAGGTGGCTCCTCCAAAGGAACATAGTTACTGATCAGGGTAACCGTGTCTGGTTGATCAGGGCTGACGAAAGCGTACACATCCGTACTATCAGCCACGGGATCTTTGGAAATTTCGGGTGCTTCACGATGGGATGACATACATTCACCTCACAATGGGAAACAATGCCTCGAGCCGCTCACTGCACGGCTCTTATGAGGCGCATAACGAGATCGGGGTCACGGTAAATGATCTCTTGCGTGCCAACCATCAGTGCAACCTCCCCCGTAGCAAGGTCGCGCACGTGGGCTATCAGGGTATCCGAGAGCGCAACACCGGACAGGTCATTCGTTACGACCTCCGGGTCCTCGGAGATTGCTGCAAGTTCCGGCGCGAGGACGGGCGCAGCAGCAAGTACTCCAAGTGTCGCCACACTAGCGGTTGTACGCCTGAAGAACACACGTCGAGTTAGCTTTGACATCCAGGACTCCTTTCGCTAGAAAATGGAAAAGCCGAGTAAGGGTGAGTGAACGCCAGGCTATAAACATCAGGGCTATATATAGTCAGAGCGGCTTCCCCCACGCCGTATTAGCTCTACGCAAAGAAGTACGACTGATGTAGATGTTTAGATCAGGTAATTGATTACCAGTTTTCATGATAGTGACGATAAAGCCAGCGCCAGGGGCACAGGCTACGTGGATGGGCATTTATCTCTGGGGCAGGTCATCAGGCTGATGTAGCGCTAAAGGATGAGCTTCGGAACACCGCCTCCGATGTCCAGGAGCGAAAGGCGCAGGTGACTCCGGTTGGCCTCAAATTGTTGCGCCAGCCATTCGTGTTCATCCATCAGTGATATTCCTTCACATTGTTCTCTTATCAGGTAGATTGTCCTCTTATCAGAAGTAACGAGCGAGACTCAACTCGGCCCACCTGTCACATTCTTCCCTCGCATTTCGTCATCTTTGTGACGCGGGAAACCCGCCCGGTGTGACAGGGAGACGAAAACCCTTGATTGAAGCGTCGGACAGGCCACCCCGTCACGATCAAATCTGGAAGTGAAGAAAATTGTGATGTCTTTCCCTGGATGTAAGAGCATCCAGGGAAAGCGCCAGTACCTGAAGGAGAGTATCATGCCAGCACGAATGAACAACCCGGCAACGATTCTACCTGACGCCTCGGATGGCATACAGACCATGCTCAAGGCTGTCTACAAGAGCGGAGTGCCGCGGAAAACACTTGAGCTTGTCCACCTGCGTGCGAGTCAGATCAATGGCTGCAGCTTCTGTGTTGATTCGGGCGCGCGCAGCGCCAAAAAGGCAGGCGAAACCGATGAGCGCCTCTTCGCTGTAGCGGCCTGGCGGGAAACCCCCTACTTCACCGACGCCGAACGCGCCGCCCTCGCACTCGCCGAGGCCGTCACCCGTCTCGCCGACCGGTCCGACCCGGTTCCAGACGAGATCTGGGAGCAAGCCGCCCGGCACTATGACGAGAAGGGGCTGGCCGCCATCATTCTCATGATCGCCCTGACCAACCTCTTCAACCGCGTCAATATCACCGTCAGGCAGCCGGCGGGCGAAGCAACGTGGGAATGAGGCTGATCTTCTGTCATACTTTGAGTACACAAAAGAACCTTTCTGAGTGATTTGTGTTGTTTCTAACTCAAGTCTCACGCAGGAGGGTTCTTTTGTACCAGGCTCTCATCCCTCTTCTTTGTAAAATTAGGGATGACTCATGTTCAATGCAACCAGAATCGGCCGGGAATTCGCAACTACTCAGCGGCCAGGCCGATAGCGCTGAAGGGCAGAGCGAACGTGGCAGGATCGATGACGGGAGTCAGACTGCCATCTTTATGGATCCGGAAGCCGCTGAGCGTCGCCAGCCCGGGTTGCGGCTTCAGCAGCAGGCGGGAGTCGAGGGCATACAGGAAGCGGCTATTGCTGCTCAGACCTTCTTCCAGAGGGAACGTGTCGGTTGGCGTCGAGGCCGTGACTCCACTGGAGTTCAACAGCTTGATGGCACCGTGCTCGCCGATGGAAAAGCCGGTAATGTTATGGCTATCCGGATTGGAGGTATAGGCAAAGCGCCCGTCACGGGTGACGACCATCCAGCAGGGAGCAAGTTGAAAATCAGCCACTGGGCCGTTGACCAGGCGCAGCGTTCCATGTGTCAGATTATAGGCCGTCACTGCCCCGGTGTTATTTGACCCCACAAAGCCGAAGCCATCATCGCCGATGAACTCTTGAGGCCGGGCAGGGTTGAATGCCATGCCGAAAGGATAGAGCCCGGTTGACGGGAAGCTGGTTCGAGCGCCCAGGCTGCCATCGTCGTGGATACGATAGACATCGATCAGGTTGGTCAGCTTTTCTGTGACCAGCAGCCATCGACCCGACGGATCAATCTGTACCTGGGCGGGATTGGGTTGCGCAGTGCTCAGGGGCATGGTCGCGCCCTTGATCGGGTGCAAGTCTCCCTCGTCATCGACCCTGAAGCCGGCTAGATTGGCCGATGCCGTGCTCCCATTAGCGGCATTCAGGACATAGAGCAGTCCATCGCGGTAGCTCAGGCTGATGGGGCCAACCCCGCCGGAGGAAAAGGCGCCTTCGAGGGAGAGCCGGCCGTTGTGGACATCGACGACTGAAATCTGGTTGCTGCCGGCATCCACGGCAAATAGCCTTGTGCCCTCGTCGTGCGTGAGGATCAGCGAGCCCTGCGTGCCATCGGCAAAAGCGGCCACACTGCCCAGGCCGCCAATGGAGGTCGTGCCTTGCAGCCTCAACGAGCCATCTTCCTCGCGGTTGAAGACCGTGATCGAGTTAGAGCCGACCAGATCGTTGTTCAAGACATAAACGTGCCCATCGCCGTCGTCGTTGGCCAGGGCTGAGGCGCGTGGAGCGGGCACGAGCAATAGCGCCAGGCCGGAAACGAGCAGTGCGATCAGGGCGCAGGTCACGAGTGGCCGAAAGCTGGCCCGGCGTTGAGGAGAAGCCTTTTTACTGCGCCTTGATTGAGATGCAGGATGTGTCAGGCGCTCGTACAACATCAGCTCGGGTGCATCGATGTCGAGCGCCTTCCGCGTGGTCGCCATGGTGAACCTCCTTGTGGATATACAGCCAGGGCAAGCATATCTTCCCCCTTGTGAAGTATACGGGAAAAAGGCCGGCCTAGATCAGAAGCAGAAGCTCACCTCAGGAGGAGTGGCTCACCAATCAGTCTGCTGTTTTCGATCTGGTCTGGCTGGAGCCAGCCAGAGCGAGACAGAACGCGGCTGCATCGTCTCCTGTACGACATCAACCAACTGCTCATGCAACTGGTCCAGGTCCACCTCCTGGCGCAGCGTGGCGCTGAAGGCAGCCACGACCTTCACTGCATCATACTTGCGACGATAAAAGCGGCGGTCAATAATGTTCTGAAGGCGTTTTCGCAGGGGTTGGAACAGCGTGGCAATGACAAGCGTTGAGATCACGATGGCGACATCGTTATTACTCTGTTTAATGATCGCTCCCAGCAGGGATTGTAAGGCAAAGATGAGGCCGATATAGAGCAGGACCAGCAAAGCGGTCAAGGAGCCGTAGACCAGGGTGCGATTGATGATGATATCAATGTTCCACAACTGGTAGCGTAGCAGAGCAATAACGACCGACAGGGCAATCAGCAGATCGAGCACCAGGCCTCCAAGGTTAAACACAAGCAGTTGGTACACTGAGTCAGGCCCGAGCCCCCCTAGAAGAAAATTCGCAATGAGGGCTAACACACCATTGAGGAGGATGCCTAACGTGACTCCTAAGATGAGCCACTTGGTTTGCTGGCGTTCGCTATACGCATAGACGCGCATATAGCGGTAGACTTGTATGCCCAACGTACTGCCCCATGTCAGGAAGATAACCACCGCCAGTAGGGAAACCGACACATCGCCAAAGATGCCCGCGCTCGCGGACGCCACCAGGAAGAAGGCGAACTGACCTATCCAGAGCAGGATGATCAGCCAGGACCAGCGCGGAGCAAAGCGCCCATTGGGAAAGGTCAACAAGAAGCCGGCCAGACAGGGCCACAGCACAGCAAAGCTGCCCCCTGAGACGAAAAAGACGATCTGCAAGAAAGGATCGGCCGGTCCAGAGAAACCAGTGAAGACTCCCGAAATGCCTGTTGCGCCAATAGTGATGAAGATAAACGAGGCTAAGAGTCCCAACACTTCATTGGAAGTACCCCACAGTCGCCAGAAGATCAGCAATCCGATCGCCAGGAACACCAGCGAGGCCAACACAAAGATGACTGTGAGGGACATGGCTTCCTGGGCGGCCGTGAGGTGTATTTGAGCGAGTGCATTTGCTACAGTAGGGGCACTTCGCCCAGTCGCAAGGGTTTGTGTATAGTACGCCTGAATGCCAAAGGGCAAGCTAATGAGGTTGCTGAGGGCAAAGATGATCCAGAGCCCACGCGCTACGTTCAGCAAACCTCTGCGCAGGCGTGTGCGTGTCTGGAGGCGTGTGTTCATGTGCTCCTCAATGGGGGTCTTCGGCGACCGCGGTTGTATGCGGTCCCGATGCATGGGTAGAAGCCCCCGGTTATAAGTTCTTCCGCACTAGCCATCATACCACATGCCCGTCCCATAATCATTTCGTAAACGTTACGAATTTCAAGATCTCATTTTATGAGTTCCCGCCAGTATCACTATCCCCCGTTTCTTCGTCGACAAGTTCCTTGCTGACCTCCTGGATATCCATGCCCAGTCGTTTCGCCATTGCCGGGTCCAGCTTGCCAGCTGCTCCCGCATCTCTATGTGCTGTTCTTCCAGGCGCTTGACGATCTGGAGGATGAGGTCGTCCTGGTGGTCGAGGTGCTCCATGATGTGGCGAATTTCCTCTTCGCCTTTGCAGTCGGTGATGTAGTCATTCTGAGCAGTCAGGCGGTCTTTTTCTGATTGACGATTTTGGCTCATCATTATCACAGGTGCAGCATATGCGGCTTGCGTGGAAAAAAGCAGATTCAAAAGTATCAGAGGATAGGGATCGAATGGATGTGCGAGCAACCAGATATTGCTAACAATCCAGACAACGACGATGACTGTTTGTATGATAATAAACCGCCAACTCCCCATCGTCGTAGCCACTCCATCCGCGATTCTTTGCCCGAAAGTGAGCCGTTCATCGGCCACCTTATTAACATTAATGACAGCGGGATGCTCGTGTTTGAACGTGGGGAACCGCAAGTGAACGACCCCCAACTTATGTTTGAAATTCTCTCCATACGCCGATGAATTGTTCTCGGACAGAGTGCTGGCTTGAGTATTCATTTCCATGAGCCGATATTCTCCTTTTCAACAGTAGATCACAAACCGATAAGCGCTATCCTTCGCATAGCTCTTCGAGTAAACGATGAAACCAAAAGAAAACAGGGGAAGCATCTCCACCTGTTTCTTTCGAAGAAAGTATCTATCGGCAGTATACCAGATAGCTATCTCAGCAGCCAAGCAGTTTGGCGATCAACATGCGCTGTACCTCGCTGGTGCCTTCGCCTATCTCGTTGATCTTGACGCTGCGCCAGTAGCGCGAGACGGGGTATTCATCCATGAAGCCGTAGCCGCCGTGAATCTGCACGGCCTGGTCTGCGGCGCGCTTGGCGGTTTCCGAGGCGAAGAGTTTGGCCATCGACGCTTCGCGCGTGTAGGGCCGGCCCTCCATGTGCAGCCAGGCGGCCTTGTAATACATTAATCGCGCCAGCTCTATTTCCATATCCATGTCGGCCAGTTTAAACTGGATCGCTTGAAACTTGCTGATGGGCTTCCCGAACTGCGTGCGCTCTTTGGCATAGGCGAGCGCGGCATCCAGGCAGGCCTGGGCCAGCCCGACCGAGAGCGCGGCAATGGCGACGCGCCCGGCATCAAGGATCTGCATGAACTGCTTGAAGCCATCGCCTCTCCGCCCCAGGATATTTTCTTCGGGCACAGCGCAATCCTCGAAGGTGAGCGGGCGCGTATCCGAGGCCTTCCAGCCCATTTTCTTGTAGGGCTTGCCGATAATGTAGCCCGGCGTGCCCTTCGGGACGATGATGTTGGTAATTTCGTTGCGCCCACCTGGTCGATCGTCGGTTACAGCGGTGATCGTCACGCCGCCGGTCATCTCCGTCCCGGCGTTCGTGATAAAGCTTTTCGCGCCGTTGATGTGCCAGTAGCCATTGCGCAGGACGGCGCGTGTCTGCGTGCCGCCCGAATCGGAACCGGCGCCGGGCTCGGTCAGGCCAAAGGCCCAGAGCTGCCTGCCGCTCGCCAGCGGGAGCAGGTAGCGCTCTTTTTGCTCTTGACTGCCGAAGAGGTAAAACGGGCTGGCGCCCAACGAGGTATGCGCCTCCATCGTGATACCCACCGAGACATCGCCGCGCGAGATCTCTTCGATGGCGATGCAGTAGGAAAGGAAGTCAGCGCCCGCTCCGCCGTATTCTTCCGGGAACGGGAGGCCTAACAATCCTAAATCACCCATTTTATTGATAAGTTCATAGGGGAATTCGCCAGTGCGGTCCATCTCTTCAGCCAGAGGTTTGATTTCTTGTTCCGCGAATTCGCGGCAGGTATTGCGAATTGCCAGTTGCTCGTCGTTGAGCGTGAAGTCTACCATGCGCTGTATTCTCCTTGTTTAGCCGAGTAGTTGAAAACGGCTTATAATGAGGCAAATTTCTCAATTCATTATATACTATGCGAGGAGGGGGAGAGATTTCGTGTGAGCAATCCAGCAGGGCGACCGCAAGGGTGCGCCCCTACAATACACGAGTCGGCAAGCCGCGCCTTCTGTGTATTGTAGGGGCGCACCCTTGCGGTCGCCCTGGCCCCTGACCTGTGCCTATTCGCGCATTTCTTTCATTCGCCAGCAAAGTCAGACCAGCCTGGATTTCGGCTAACAGCGGCAGCTCAGGCCGTTGCCTGGTCCCCCTGCTCGAGGCCGGCGCTGGCGCCAACGCCCCTGCGCAGCATGGGAACCTTGTCGAGTGCCTCCCAGGGGGCATCGATATCGGTGCGACCGAAATGGCCGAAGGCAGCAGTTGCCTGGTAGATGGGACGGCGCAGGTTCAGCGCCTGGATGATGCCGGCCGGGCGCAGGTCGAAGTGTTCGTGGATCAGGCGAATGATTTCCTCGTCGGAGATCTTGCCGGTGCCGAAGGTTTCGACGAAGAGCGACAGGGGACGAGCAACGCCAATGGCATAGGAGACCTGCAGTTCGAGGCGGTCGGCAAGCCCGGCTGCTACCAGGTTTTTCGCGATGTGCCGGACGGCATAGGCCGCCGAGCGATCAACTTTCGTCGGGTCTTTGCCGCTGAACGCGCCTCCGCCGTGCCGCGCCATGCCACCGTAGGTATCGACAATGATCTTACGCCCGGTCAGGCCGGCATCGCCCATCGGCCCACCCGTCACAAAACGCCCGGTCGGATTGACAAAGATCTTCGTGTGCTCATCGATCAAATGCGCTGGGATGACCGGCTTGATGATGTGATCGAGGACATCCTGGCGAATTTGCGCCTGGTCGACATAATCGGCATGTTGCGTGGAGATGACAACCGTATCGACTCTCACCGGGCGACCATATTCGTACTGGACCGTCACCTGGCTCTTGCCGTCTGGCCGCAAGTAGGACATCGGGCCGATACCGCCCAGCGACCTGCGCCGTACCTGTGAAAGCTGACGCACGAGCTTATGGGCCAGGCTGATCGGCATGGGCATATACTCCTGGGTTTCGTTGCAGGCGAAACCAATCATCATGCCCTGGTCGCCCGCGCCTATTTGCTCCAATTCGTCGTCACTGAGATGCGCTACCCCTCCTTTCGCCTCCATCGATCGGCTGACGCCCATGTCGATATCCGGCGACTGCTGGCCGATCGAAGTGACAACGCCGCAGGTGCGATAATCAAAGCCATATTCGGCGCTCGTATAACCCACCTGCTCGATGGTCTTGCGAACGACCGCGGGCATATCGATCCATGCGCTGGTCGTAATCTCGCCGGCGACCAGCACCAGGCCGGTCGTGGTAGCCGTCTCGCAGGCTACGCGCGCCATAGGGTCCTGGGCCAGGATGGCGTCGAGGACGCTATCCGAAATCTGATCGCACAGTTTGTCCGGGTGGCCCTCCGTTACCGACTCACTGGTAAAAAATGCTTTGGGGCTGTCCATAAAGTTGCTCATGGCCGGTCAATTCCTTTCTTCTCATAGCGGAGAGTATACAGTACAAAAAACCCTCTGGAAATTCAGAGGGTTGTAGCGTTTGATGGCTTCATTCCCCTCATCTTGCGGCATGTACCGCCGGAATTGGCACCCTTCCTGCGCCTATGCGACGCAGATGGGTTGCCGGGCTTCATCGGGCCGTTTCCCTCCACCTCTCTTGATGAGAGCAGTTGCTGCTTCTATTCAGTTGTTGAAGTGCTGTTCCTTAGTAATAGTATAACTGAGGAATACACAACTGGTCAAGGTCAGCTAAGTCCCCGATTCCCACGAGTTGAGGTACGTATCCTGCTCGCTCGTGAGGACATCGATGCGCACGCCCATGGCATGCAGCTTGAGACGGGCGATCTCCCTATCGATCTCGGCGGGGATAGTATAGACGCGGGGCAGCAATTGCTTCGCGTTGTCCAGCATATACTCCGCACCGAGGGCCTGGTTCGCGAAGCTCATATCCATCACGCTGGCGGGATGCCCTTCGGCGGCTGAGAGGTTGACCAGGCGGCCCTCGGCCAGCAGGTGAACTTTGCGGCCATCGGCATAGGTGTACTCGTCCACAAAGTCGCGTATGCGCCTTTTAGCGGTTGACAGGCTCTCCAGCGCGGGGATGTTGATCTCGTCGTTGAAGTGGCCGGAATTGGCGAGAAGCGCTCCGTCCTTCATGCGCTCCAGGTGCTGGCGATCAAGCACATTGATATCGCCCGTCACCGTCACGAAGATATCGCCCAGCGCAGCCGCCTCGATGCCCGGCATGACGCGGTAGCCATCCATGACGGCCTCCAGGGCGCGCGTCGGATTGACCTCGCAGACGATTACGTTCGCTCCCATGCCATGCGCGCGCGAGGCCACTCCGCGGCCGCACCAGCCGTAGCCGAAGACAACGAAGGTCTTTCCGGCCAGCAACACGTTGGTGGAGCGGATGATGGCATCGATCGAACTTTGCCCCGTGCCGTAGCGATTATCGAACAGGTGCTTGGTGTCGGACTCGTTGACGGCCAGGACGGGGAAGCGCAGAACGCCCTCTTTCTCCATACTGCGCAGGCGAATGACTCCGGTGGTGGTCTCTTCCATGCCGGCGATGATAGACGGGATCAGTTCCGTGCGGCTAGTATGAAGCGTGGAGACCAGGTCACAGCCGTCGTCCATCGTCATATTAGGCTGGTGATCGAGCACGGAATGAATGTGGCGATAGTAGGTATCCTCGTTCTCTCCCTTGATGGCAAAGGTGGGGATGCCGTACTCGGCGATGAGCGCGGCGGCCACGTCATCCTGCGTGGAGAGTGGATTGGACGCGCACAGGACCAGGTCAGCGCCGCCCGCTTTGAGCGTGATAGCGAGATTGGCGGTTTCAGTTGTGATATGCAGGCAGCCGGCCATACGCACGCCTTTGAGGGGCTGGTCGCTGGCAAAACGCTCCCGGATGAGCCGCAGCACGGGCATTTCTTTGGCAGCCCATTCGATGCGGTCCTTGCCGCGAGCCGCCAGGGAGAGGTCCTTCACATCTCCCCTGGTAGAAGTTGTCATGAAAGTAGTTTTCCTTTCCGGCAGTCATCATGCTGCCGCAATATAGTTGAATACGTGCTCTAACATCTTATCATGTTTTTTTACGAGTCTGCGCGGGGACGGGCTACTATCTTTATCGTAATCATCAGGCTCCCGGTCGCCAGCGTGGATCAAAATGCGAGCATTTGACCAGGGCATCGTAGCGCGCAGCGATATTATCCATAGTGAGGCTGCGTAGGCGGCCGATGCTGAAATCTTCGCAGGCGAAGGAGCCGATAATATTGCCATGCACTATGCCGCACTTGATATTCTCGATAGAATAGCAGCCATCGGGGCCGGGAGCGACTGTGGAGAGATAGCCCAGCAGACCGCCGGCGAAGGCATCACCCGCCCCGGTAGGATCGACCACCTCTTCGAGCGGGTAGGTCGGAGCACTGAAGTAGACGCCATCTGCGCTGAACAGCAGCGCACCGTAGCTGCCCTGCTTGACAACCACGTACTTCAAGCCAAGCTCGAAAAGCCGGCGCACGCCGGCAATAATGCTGGCGCGTTCCGTGAACTGGCGCACCTCTTCTTCGCTCATCAGGAGCATATCGACGCGCCGCATGACCTCTGTGAGCTGTGGGCGCGCTGTCATGATCCACAGCTCCATAGTATCCAGCACAGTGAGGCGCGGCTTTGGAACCTGCTCGAGGACTTCCATCTGCAATTCTGGCTGAATATTGGCGAGGAAGAGGAGCTCGCTACGCGCGTACTCGGCGGGGATGACGGGATGAAAGCCGGCATAGACGCCAAGCTGAGTATCGAGCGTATCACGCGCGTTCATATCCAAGTGATAGCGGGCAAGCCAGCGGAAGGTGCGGCCGTCCACGATTTGCAGCCCTCTTAAATCAACGGACCGTCCCCGCCAGAAATCCAGGTGTTCCTGGGGAAAATCGCTGCCGGCGATGGCCACGAGATTGACATGGCTATAGAGCGAGGCTGCCGTCGTGAAAAAGGAAGCGGCCCCCCCCAGAATCTCCTCTGCACTGGCAAAGGGGGTCTCGATAGTATCGAGCGCGACAGAACCAACAACCAGAATGGACACTCCACCATCCTCCATTTCAACGATAGTATTCAGACGTCTGCTTTCTCACGGATATGATAACCGGCACACAACTCACGCAGCGAATCCTCGAATGGAGGGCGCGCAATACCATTTTCAGTAATTATAGCGGTTACATAGGCGCTCGGGGTAACATCGAAGGCCGGATTGGCTACGCGCACCCCGGCAGGGGCTATGGAGACGCCACGCAGCGACGTCACCTCATCCGGATTGCGCTGCTCGATGGGAATGCGCTCGCCGCATGGAAGGCTCAAATCGATGGTAGAACGGGGCGCAACGACATAGAATGGGATATCGTGCGCGCGCGCCAGCACCGCGACGCTGTATGTGCCAATCTTGTTGGCGACATCTCCATTTGCCGCAATACGATCAGAGCCGACGAAGACGGCTTTGATCCCGCCGTGTCGCATGAAGTGAGCGGCCATGTTATCGGTTATCAGCGTTAAAGGAATGCCGGCGCGCTGCAGCTCCCAGGCCGTCAGGCGCGCCCCTTGCAGCACCGGGCGGGTTTCGTCAACGAAGACATGCAGCCGTTTTCCCGCCTTGTGCGCTAGGTACATTGGCGCGAGGGCCGTTCCCAGGCCGGCAGTGGCCAGCGCGCCCGCGTTGCAATGAGTGAGCAAGGTATCCCCATCGGCGATGAGATGCGCGCCATACTCGCCCATACGCAAGCACGCCTCGTAATCCTCGTCGGCAATGGCCTGAGCCTCTTCGAGCATGAGATGTGCAAGCTCCGCGGAAGAAACCTGGTCGCGCAGGGCGTGGTCGGCGCAGCGCAGCATGCGCTCAATCGCCCAGGAGAGATTGACGGCCGTCGGACGGGTGGCACGCAGCATCTCCCCCGCGCGGCGCAGGCGTTCGCCAAGCGCGCCAGGCGACAGGGCATGCCCCTGCCCTCGCCAGAGGCGAAATGCTACAAGCGCCAGGCCAAACGCTGCCGTGACACCGATGGCCGGCGCACCGCGCACTTTCAAGGTCACAATCGCTTCGGCAACCTGCTGCTCGGTGATTAGAGTGAGCGTCACCACCTCACCCGGCAGCCGCGACTGATCGATCATGCAAACGGCTTCGGCATCCGCAAGTGATTGCCACCAGACTGTTCGCAGCTCATCTTCACCCGAATAATGCTCTCCCATCATTGAGTGCTGAGACTCCTTGTATCGCTATTGGGAACCTATCCGGCTGTATGGTATCATACCGACTGGCTACGAGGCAAATCATCGGCCTTCCAGATATGTAACCATGAAAATCTCTCATCATGCTTCCCAGGCCGAAGCAGAACAAACAGGACAGGATTCATCGCTTCTCTGTGCTGCGCCCGGCTGTCAATAGTAAGGGCAGGCTATCGTTTCCCCCCATTAGTACTAACTCTAGAGCTGATGATTTCGACGATTCTGGCAAATATGCTAACATGAGTAACAACGAAGCACAAAGGTGCCGTAATTATTTCACCGATCTACATGTTACTGAAAGCGTTAATTGTCCGTTCCACTACACAGAAGGATTTACGATTTTCCGCACCCGCAGGAGTAACGATTGCGCGGCTCGGAGATGAACTTCTATCGCTTGTATGGAACGGACAAGTTGGTAGCTAAGTCATCGAAGGGACGCAGCGCATGGCCAGGGCGGAAACCCAGGAAACTTCCTGGTCCTTCGACCAGATTTACGATGAATATAAAACACCTATCTATAATTATGTTTACCATCTGGTTGGGGACCGCGAGCAAGCAGATGATCTCACGCAAGACACCTTTTTGAAGGCGTTTCGCGCGCTGCCGAAAATGGATGGGAATCTGAAGTTATCGGCATGGTTGTATCGAATCGCAACGAATACGGCCTACGATGCCCTGCGTCGCCGCAAGCTAATCGCCTGGCTCCCCTGGCAGGAACTCGATCATGAACCAGCGGATGTGGAAGGGGCCGATCCTCAAGAAATCTATGGGACGACAGAGTTAGTACGTGCTGCTCTCCGACGTATGCCCCACCAGTACCGGGCTGCGCTTCTGCTGTACACACAGGAAGGTTTCTCCTACAGTGAGATCGCGAGAGCGTTGAACATCGCCGAAAGCGGTGTCAAGATGTATCTTTCTCGCGCGCGCCAGTCGTTTCGTGAGCATTATAAAGCATTAGAGCAAGGCGGAGGAGCAAAATGAACTGCGAGCAAGTCGAGGAACTGCTAAGTGCCTACCTTGACAACATGCTCTCACCCGAAGAACGCAGACTTGTCGCCCTCCATCTCCAATCCTGCACAGCGTGCAGCACTATCCTCTCCGATTACAGCAACAATGATACATTGATAGCGCTTCTGCCGCGTGTCAGTCCCGATGCGGCTTTGCGCGAGCGCCTGTTCGCTTCGCCGGAGTTTCTTGAGACGCTCGAAAACGAATCCATTTCCGAGGAGGCTCCGCTCGAGTGGACGCTGCCACCGATTTCCCGGCTGCCCGCGAAACATCCGCGCCGCGACACGCCCGGCCGCCCGCAGCTCGTCGCCATTCCCGGCGGTCGAAGCACGCAGCCGACGCCGTCGGTGCACCCCACTCAGGAAAGCACACAACCAGGGAAACAAGCGCCCTCTCAATCTCGCGGCCGTGCGCGCACGATACGATTTATGGTCGCCGCGCTCGCCGCCGCGCTCGTCCTGACGCTTGGCATCGGCAGCTACGTCGGCTTCAATATACTCTCGCATGGAACACAACAAACAGGTACAGCGATTACGCCCCCATCCGGGCCACAAAATACAGGGCCGCTTTCAGCCGGCTCACGCTATGTATTCCTGCGTGGAGGTACACTATGGAGCGAGCTTGCCGATGGAAGTGAGAAGCAGCCTGACCGCCTGACAGCCAGCAGCGTGATGGTCGCGCCGAACTGGGCCGTGAGCAATGCTTTGCCGGGAAGGGTGGCGGGCGATAGGCTGGCGTATATTGACCTGCTGCAGGCGCGCGTGCACGTCATCCGCAGCGACGGACAGCAAGATACTACCATCAACCAGCCGCTTTTGAGGGCAGGGATTACGCCTACATCGGCCTGGGATACCAGTACCGGCCGGGCGATCCTTAGCAGCCTGGCGTGGTCGAACGATGGTAGCAGCCTGGCTTTCCTGGCCGACCCCGCTGGCACGGGTCGCACCAGCCTGTACGTTTATTCAAGCGTCACCGGAAAGGTCACGCTTGTACCGGCTCCCGTACAAGGCAACGCCGGGCATGCCATCTGGTCGTTCGACAGCGCGCGCCTGGCCTTCGAGGTCACAAACGGCGACCTTACCAGCATTGTCGATTATAATGTTGATAATCACGGCGTGCTGACTATCGCTAATGGAATCGGCGGGGGTGCCAGCTCGGGAGACAGCGTTCTGACGCTGGACTGGTCTTCCGACGTTCAGGCGCCCACCATTACCTGGAGCGTTGGCACCATCGGCCATATTCACAGCCTCTGGACGCACCGGGTCGGCACGGAAAATAGCGGCGCAAGCCTGCTGTTCTCTGGCGATGATGCGCAGGCCATCTACAGTCGCAACGGTCACAATGGCGTCGGAAGCTGGCTGGTCATCGCCTCGATCGCCGGGCAGGCCGGCGATATCCGGCGCATCGATATCACGCCCGGCTCGCGCCTTGTACAGCTTACGTCCGGGCGGCAGGTGAACTTCGCCCAGTGGTCACCCGACGGCTCCGCTATCGATTATCTCGACTCGCTCTCAGCGGGCGTTGGTGCCCTGCACATAGTGAACGCTGAGACAGGAGCTGACCAGTTCATCGCCAATAGCGTTACGAATTACCCCGTCGCTCCGGCCTGGTCCGTAGATAGCCAGCAAATCGCCTTCAGTACAGGTACGCGCATAGGCATCGCCAGTGTGACCGGCAACAACACGCATTACCTCCCGCTCAAAGGCGCGGCCGCCGCCCTGATCTGGTCCGCGGCCACATCTCATCAGCTTATCGTCGCAATGAATGATGGCCAGCAAGGAATCTTCCTGGCGGATACACAGAATGGCTCCTCGCAACAGGTTGATAGCCAGGGTACCAACGGCCCTTTGCTGTGGACGTTGATTCCGTAGCACTCACGTTCATTGTGGCCTACCAGTGCCGGCTCCTATTTTTTACGGTTGCTTGCTTAACGTTGGCACATCCTGATATCACAAAACACAGCATTTTCACGGGATCTTCACGTGGAAGAGTCCCGTTTTCGTAGACAAATCGTGCAAGAAGGGTATACTGTATAGTGCAGGTTTGGACGAACCTGGCCTATTGGGAGTCATTGGGTTGTACGTGTGTTATGGAGGTGTTACATGGCAATCGTTCAATCAACATTCACGGAGCATTTGACGCAAACCCTGCACAAGTTGGTTTTCAACCGCCAGACAGGGCTGATGAGCATCGAACACATTGGTGAGCAGAAAAGAGAGCGAGGTGAAATCTATTTTGAAGCGGGCGAGATTGTACTTGCCCGAACCGATAACTCACGGGGTGTGACCGCGCTCGCTCGCATTCAGGACTGGCAGCAGGCATACTATACTTTTCATGAAGATGCTACCATCCCACTCCAAATCACGCGCCCACCGCATCAAATAAGCACCCTCGCTTTACCCCGAGCGCGCCGAACTGGAGCACACAATTCAGCATCTTTGCCGCCCCCATCGGCTAAAAGTACCAGGCCACTTCCCCAGGTTCATGCCACGCCCCTTCCTCAATCGATACCTGCGCCCATCGAAGCGCTTGAAGCTACCCCTCCTGGGAGAAATGCCATTTTCCGCACGCGCCTTTCAACCGCTACCCCCTCTACAATGAAGCGCCTGGAGCGGCGAGAACGCATTGTATTTGCCTTGCTCGATGGCAGGCGCAACGTGCAGCACATAGCGCGCCTGACGCACCTCACGGAATTGACAGTCGCACGCATCCTTGTGCAGCTCTTCCAGCAGGGCTATATTGAATATATCCAGGGCTGAGAAGCCCAATGAATTTTAGGGGAAGTAAGAAAAACGTCATCAAAAATGATATCAATCGAATGAGTTATACGTTATAATACATAGGCCTGGGATGGAAGGCGAGATGCCCGTGAGCAAGCAGATCCACCTCGACGAGCAAGCTTGTAGCGTGCTTCTATTCTACGCGCAACCTTTTCCCCATGGGGTTTGCGCGCGCGCCTCCCGGAGCCTCGCGATGCTCCTTTGCATGCGCGTGGTAGGGGGAAGACGAGCTGGCACCCCGTCTTCCCCTTACTTTTTGTTATTTTAGAGGGGTTTCATGCGATTTAATGTGCGGTCACTGGGCGGAAAGTTAATAATTAGTGCGGCGCTCACGCTCTTGCTCTGCATGCTGCTCTTTGCAGTCACATCGTGGTTTTTCTTGAAAGCGTTGTACGAGCATGAAGCTGATATCGAGCTACTCCACGGTCTAAGCCTGCACAGCGAGCGCGCACTCGCAATCTTGATCGGCCTGGGTTTCTTTATCATCGCGCTGGGCGTGACTGCCTTTACTCTTATCGCGCGTACGTTCTTTATTCGCCCGATCCGCCGTCTGCAAGCACGGGTCTCCTCGCTGTTGTCGAGCACAAATTCGGAACTGGATGTAGATGCAACGCTCGACGAGTTAAGTATGTTGGCGCGCTCGTTCAATCTCCTCTCAGAATTGTTGACCTCGCAAGAGAGCGAAAGCCATGCCATCACCAGCCACATGAGCGACCTGCTCACATTGAGTGATATCCTGATCTCTACGCTCAACCTGGAAGACCTGCTGCGGGAGATTGTCACGCGCCTGGGTACGCTTATGCACGCAAGAAGCGTCTCCCTGCTGCTCTACGGACACGACACGCTCTCCCCCTGGGCAGTGGCGCAGTGGTCGGATGCCCAGGCCTCCGATGGACGCCTTTCCTCAAACTCCGGCAAACTGGGCGCGGCCACCGTCCATACCGACCCGGCGGGGGATATTACGATGACCGCCACGACCAAAATGGCGGCCATCTCCCCGGCGAGCCTTCGCCAGGCATCGCCATCTACCTCAAGCGGGCCGAGGCGCGCTATCCGGCCGACGAAGCTCTCGCCACCACCAGGACAGTTTGGCCAGCGCAACCCGCGCATCCCGCGACCGGCGCTGCGGGACCTCGACCTGATGCTGGCACGTATGGCGATCCAGAAGCAGAAAATCGCTTATGCGGAGGATGTGCAGGCAATCTATCAAGAGCGCCAGGAAACATGGATGCGGCTCGCATTTGAGGAAGACTACCAGTCAGTTATCGCTGTGCCGCTATTTTTGCAAGACCAGGCCATCGGCGCAGTGATGCTCTACTTTGACCAGCCGCACACGGTGACCGGACGCGATACATTTCTGCTGAGTACGGCAGCTATTCAGGCAGCCATGGCCATCCAAAACGCGCTCCTCTTCGCAGAGGTGAAGAACAAGAACGCAGCGCTCGAGCGGGTGAATCACCTGAAATCCCAGTTTCTCGCAACTGTCACTCACGAATTGCGCACTCCTTTGCACAGTATTATCAGTTACGGTTCGTTACTCTCAGATGGATATGTTGATGGAGAGCTGACCGCCGAGCAGCAAGAACACATGTCGTTCATCGTGCGTCGCGCGGAAGATCTCTCGCGCCTGGTGGACGACATGCTCGATCTCTCCAAAATCGAGGCGGACCGCCTGGAGGTCAACGTCGAAGCGCTTGAGCTGGCACAGAGTTTGCAAGATGTCGTCGATGAACTTAAACAGCTCGCCAGTAACAAGGGGTTGTATCTGAACCTGGAGATGGAAGAGGACCTGCCGATGGCGCTGGCCGATAGTTACCGCTTCCGTCAGGTCGTGCTTAATCTGGCATCGAACGCGCTCAAATTTACCGAGCAAGGCGGCGTGACGATCAAGTGTGCGATGCTGGATCGTTACGATATGCTGCGTATCTCCATCAGCGATACGGGCATCGGCATTTCACCGGCGGCGCTGGACTACATCTTCGAGGCCTTCCGCCAGGCCGACGGCAGTACTACGCGCCGTTTCGGAGGCACGGGCCTGGGGCTGACAATCGCGCGCAAGCTGATTGAACTACAAGGGGGGGATGTGGCAGTGGAAAGTACGGTAGGTCAGGGATCAACGTTCTCTTTCACATTGCCAATAGCGATGCCTGCCAGGGTACGCGCCACCGCATTAAGGAGGGAGGAAAGATAGAGTGAATGCACATGTAGAGCCAGGCGGCGCTCATGCCGCCGGCACGCGACAACCGACCATTCTTGTCGTCGAGAACGAGGTATCAAACCGTATTCTGATTGAGAGGGTTCTATCCACGCGCGGCTATCGCTGTATATCAGCCTCGAATGGCTTAGAGGCCCTGAGCATTCTGGATACTGAGCAGGTCGACCTGATCCTGACCGATCTCTCGATGCCTGTGCTGGACGGATACCGCGCCACGCAGTTGATCCGCGCTCGCCCCAACATGGAGCACGTGCCAATCGTGGCGGTCACGGCGTACGCGCTGAACGACGAAAGCGAAGCAGCCATGCGGATCGGCTGCAACGAATACTTGACGAAGCCCTTCAAGCCGCGCCAGTTACTCGAGGTTGTGGATCGGTTGCTGCCTGGATGAGGAGCATGATTTTCGTGAGAGTTCCCGTCTCCGCTTACTATATAAAGGTCACACATGTTTTGCGAACAGTAGCGCATTTTCTCAAAATTTGCTATGATTCTATAAATCTACAGGTGGTCTCGTGACCGGCTCGCTACGGTAAATCATTTGCCAGCAACGTGATGCACAGCCTTCATGCATTTGGTTTATCGCAACACACGCGGTGGCCGGTCAATCTCTTTTGGGATCACTTATTGCTGAGTAACTTCCAGGAGTATGTTTTGTATGGATATTCGATTCATTCATTCAGATGTCGAGGATATACGATGTGATGCGCTGGTGGTAGGGGCTGCTTATCAGCATATGCATGCAAAAGAGAAACGGCTCGTCATGTCACCGGCGGCACAAAGTGTTGATGGCCACCTGAATGGTGTGCTCCAGGCGCTCTTCGACGAAGGGGAATTCAAGGCCGAGGTAGGGGAGCTGGCAACGATTTATACAATGGGCAAACTGGCGACCAGGCGGGTAATCGTCGTTGGCCTGGGTGAGCTTGAAAAGTTGAACGCACAGCAATTGCAGCGGGCGTGTGGGACTGCCGCTCGCCACGCCCAGGCGACGGGCGCGCATTCGATCGCACTGTCATTCGAGATCGATGGATCAAAGCTGGACCGGACGGCGCAGGCACAGGCGGTCACAGAGGGGGCGCTGCTCGGCATCTATACCTTCAAGAAGTACCAGCAAGCGCACACCGGTGGAAACGGCCAGGGTATCAACACTATTCGCATCATCGCCCCGCTGCCGCAAGACGCACAACTCGAGACCGCGCTGCAACGCGCCAAGGCGATGGCCGAGGCGACGAACTTCGCCCGCGACATGGTGAACGAGCCGCCTAATGTGCTGACGCCTTCCGAGCTGGCCAATCGCGCCAGCCTGATCGCCCGGCAATACGGCCTGGAATGCGAGATACTGGATCGCCCGCAGATGCAGGAACTGGGTATGGGCGGCCTGCTGGCCGTCTCGCAGGGCAGCGCGGAACCCGCGAAATTCGTTATCCTGCGCTATCGCGGCGCGCCGGAGCGTCCAGGCACCGACCTGGCGCTGGTCGGCAAAGGCATCACCTTCGATACCGGAGGCATTTCGCTCAAGCCCGCCGAGCGCATGCACGAGATGAAGGGCGATATGGCAGGGGCGGCAGCGGTAATCGGCGCGGTCTACGCGGTAGCTATGTTGAAACCGGCTATCAATGTGACGGTGCTGGTCCCTACCACCGAAAATATGCCGAGCGGCACGGCCTATCGTCCAGGCGATATCCTGCGCATCATGAACGGCAAGACGATCGAAATCGTCAACACCGACGCCGAGGGACGCCTGGTTCTCGCCGACGCGCTCTCCTACGCGGTCATGAAAGAACACGCGCCAGCCATCATCGATGTAGCCACGCTCACCGGCGGCATCGTCGTCGCGCTTGGCTCGGTCATGGCAGGCATGTTCTGCAACGATGATGCGCTGAGCGCGGAGATCATCGAGGCCGGGCATGCAGAAGGCGAAAAATTCTGGCGGATGCCACTGGACGAAGAATATGCCGAAGCCATCACAAGCGACGTGGCCGACATCAAGCAGACCGGCGGGCGCCCGGCCTCTTCAGTCACGGCTGCCAAAATCCTGCAGAACTTTGTGGCGGATACGCACTGGGCACACCTGGACATCGCCGGCATGGATTTTATTGATACGAAGAAGCCCTACCAGGAGAAGGGTGCGACCGGTTTTGGCGTGCGCACCCTGGCAGAACTGATACTCGCAAAAGCAAGCTAAAATAGAGAGGTTTCGTATGTTACTTCAAGAGAAGACAGCGTTTGAGTTTAGCAACGGCGATGCGCGCATTGTCGAATTAGTCGGCCTTGTGCAGCAGATCGAAGATGTGAAGGCCCTCAGCAGCCTGGCCGAGTGGGATCAGAATACCGAGATGCCGGAGGGCGCGGGTGAAGTGCGTGGGAACCAGATGGCTACTATCCAGGGTGTGCTGCACGATTTCAGGATAAACCCGCGCCTGGGAACGCTGCTCGACGAGCTTGAGTCGCGCGTCGGGCAGGCTGGCTACAGCGACGCGGATCGCGGGCTGGTGCGCGAGGCACGCCGCATGTATAGCCAGGCGACAAAACTGCCACGCACGCTGGTCGAAGAAATCGCGCGCGTGGGAGCTGGCAGCTTCGAGGCGTGGAGGCGTGCGCGCGAACGCAACGACTTCGCCAGCTTCGCTCCCTGGCTGGCCCGCACGGTCGCCTTGCAGCGCGAGGTGGCGGATCGTTTCGGCTACGAGGAGACGCGCTACGACGCGCTACTCGACCTGTTCGAGCCGGGCATGACGGTGAGCAAGCTCGACAAGCTATTCGCACCGGTGCGCGAGGTCAGCACATCGATGCTGCGGCGCATCGAAGCCAGCGGAATTAGCGTTGATGATAGCTGCTTACATGGAGATTTTGACCCCGACACGCAAATCGCTCTGAGCCGGAAGTTACTGAAAGGTATGGGCTACGATTTCTCGCGCGGCGGCATCGCGGTCTCCCCGCATCCATTTACGACCGGCTTCGGCAGCCCGTATGATGTGCGCGTGACGGTTCACCCTGACCAGCACCACATTCAGGCCTGTATCATGGCTGCCATCCACGAGGGCGGCCATGCAGTATACGAGCAGGGCAGTGCGGAGACGCTGGCGCGCACGCCGGTGGCCGGAGGCGCCTCAATGGGCACGCACGAGTCGCAGTCGCGGCTGTGGGAGAACGCCATCGGTCGCTCTGAGGCCTACTGGCGAGGGCAATTCGACACCGTACAGGAGGTCTTCCCGCAGCAGTTTGCCAGCGTGGACGCAGCAACCTTCGCGCGGGCGTTGAACAAAGTGCAGCCGAGCCTGATCCGCATCGAGGCCGACGAAGTCACCTACAACCTGCATATCATCGTGCGCTATGAACTGGAAAAAGCGATGGTGAACGGCGATGTTGCCGTCGAGAGCTTGCCGCGCCTCTGGAACGCAAAGTATCGCGAGTACCTGGGAATCGAACCAGAACGCGATTCTGAGGGCGTTTTGCAGGACATTCACTGGACGAGCGGCTTCGGCTACTTCCCCTCCTATACGCTTGGCAACCTGTACAGTGCACAGATTTACGCCGTGCTGCGCCAGGCCTTCCCGGACTTTGACGAACGCCTCTCGCGAGGTGATACCGCTTTCATCTTGAACTGGCTGCGCGAGCGGATGTACGCTGCCGGGGCGATCTACCAGCCGGAGGAACTGATGAAACGCGTCACCGGCGAATTGCCTTCGCCATCCTACTTCGCCCGCTATCTGACGAGCAAGTTCGAGGCAGTTTACGGGCTGTAAAACATTACAGGGTCCACAACCTGGCGTTGCTAAATACTACCCGGGTTGTATTGTTGAATGAGTCTGCGGCCAGGGCAACCTGTCCCTGGCTGAAGGCAGTGTTATTCACGCTCGTTATCTTTTGCATATTCACGTAAAGAACCAGCGTGCTGCCCTGTGCCGTGACCGCCAGCAGATTGGCCTGATCCAGCCCGGATTTGATCGCCGAGGAAGAAGCATTTGCCAGGAGGCTTGAATCCCCGCTTGAATTTCTATAGACGTAGAGGTTGTACGAGCCATCCATGCACACCTCGAAAATGTAGAGTTTGCCGGTGTTGGAATCGGCACGGAAGATCAGCCCGCCGCAGTCGCCCTTCACAATCTGCACCTGCGCTTCAAATGTGAAGTTCCGATAGGTTCCGCTATTGGAGGTACAGTAATGAAACGCCTGGGTCTTCATGGAATTAACCTGGTAGGCTCCCCCCGTAAAGGTACATGAGCCATCGGTAGAAGTCCCTTGCGCCCACCCAAAGCCCCGGCTGTTATCGCTCAAAGGGTCGTTCATCACCAGCGTCCCTCCCGCAGCATATGGATTGCGATTACCGGCGATGAAGGTGGCCGTCGCCGTGAGGTTGTTCCGCGCGGTCGCGGTGAGATTCGCCCGCGTGGTTGCCGTCATCTGCGCTGCAGACAGCGCCGGTGTACTACCAGCCTGGAGTGAACCGGCTGGGGACTTTGATCGCAGCACGAACGCCAGCACGCCCCCCAAAATTAGGATGATTGCCAGCAAGGGAACGACTACCAGTAGCCAAGTGCGATTTCCCCGGCGCCGCGGCGCCGGGGAAAACGGCTGAGGCACAGGCGGCGCCACAGCATCGTAAGGGCCATAGGGAGAGGGAGGTACGCTGTATGGGTTCACCGCACCGGTTCCATGAGAGGGATCGCCATAGCTGGTAGAGGGGGGCGCTGGAGGCATACTATCGGGCGACGATGCAACCTTCGGGTCATTGGACGTTGCACCGCTCGAAACATAAGAAGCAGTTGAAAGGGCGCCACAGCCTGGGCAATAAGTGGCGCCCGCCGGAATTGGCGAGCCGCACGTACTACAGTCCATTAGTAAAGCATTCTCCCTTGCCAGTTGATCTACGAGGAAATGGGCACCATGAGCCTTCTTTAGTTAATGCAGATGGGCCTATTATATGACGCGAGAGTCCGATTTGCACAGCAAATGTGATGGTCTTGCTATGCAAGAGGAGTGCACACTCGTTAGAAAGAACGAGGAAAAGTGGTCGAAGGTACGTGCTATAATAGCAGTTATGAACATACACCTGCGCTATTTCGCCTCATTCCGAGAAGCTACCGGTAAAAATGAGGAAGCCCTGGCGCTGCGTGACGACGCTACTGTTGCTGATGTGCGAGCCCTGCTGATCGAGCGGTATCCACGCCTGCAGCTATTGATGGAGCGCGCCGCCTGCGCCGTCAACCACCGTTACGTCTCCCCGGAAAATGTACTGCGTGAGGGAGATGAAGTGGCGTTCATTCCGCCGGTAGGCGGAGGCGGTCAAAAACCTGGCACACCTCTTCCTGATCAACGTACGGTGTCTAGTGGGAAGGGTGATCCTGAGGTTGTCAATGCATTGCATCAGGAGTTAGACAGGCAAGCCCGCTGTACAAGCCTGTTTCAGGAGTTGCCATTAATACAAAAGAGCCTCAACCGGTAAAAGTTAGTAGAAGGCGGTTCCTTCGTACTGCAGTAGGCGTAGGGACCGCAGGAGCAGTAGTAGCTGCCACGGGCGGTGCGGTGGCATTATTTACCCAACATAATCAAGCAACTTCTCGCTCAGCTAGCTTTCCAGCAGTCGGCCCTGAAGCAACAGCTCAACAACCGAAAAAAGAGCAAAACACGCTAGAAGATGCACCGAGTGCCATAACTCCGGAAACTGTGAGAGATGCTGAATTGCGGCAAATGCTTGCCGGTGCGAATATGCCTTTTCTGGGTTTTGTGTGGGATCAGGGCCAAACAACCCATGAGGATCAAACGACTGACGAGCAGCCGATAGAAGGCAGGCGCTTCAGCTATCGGTTTCCGATCATTGTTCAAAGCAAAACCTGGGTCAAATGGGATGACGGGTCAACGTTTGATGCTCCCCATAAAAATGAAAAGTTTGATGCAATAGCACGGCGCGCCGCTTATTCACAAGCCGGATCCCTGATGACGTTGGGTCTTTCGCTGGAAAATACGACTATACCAGAGGCTGACCACTATCTGGCTGATGCGGTCAAACCGGAAAAGAAGCAGCAATATATTGAGAGTCTTGTCCAAACGGCTATTAAGACGTATCAGAAAGGCATTGTGGTGGATTATGAGATTCTCACCGATGCCTCCCGTGATAATTTTACCCACTATCTGCAGCTCTTATCTGAAGCAGCGGCTGCCGAACATTTGCCCGTGCTGACGACGCTCTATCATAATCACGGCTCTCTCCGCTGGAATTTTGAGGATCTGACGGCTTTGTCATATATTCCCAAGCTCCGCTTTATATTGATGGCCGTGGATCAGGACAGCGAAAATCCCAATGACGGTCCGGGTCCCAACATTAGTTTTCCCTGGCTGCAGTTATTGTTTGATGATATCAGAGATCATATGGGAGGCAACGAGGCGTTGCGTAAAGTTGTGCTGGAATGGCCGGCGTACGCAAAACGATGGACATATGATGCATCAGATCAAAATCCACGTATAGTCAAGGGAGACGATAATTTCTCCATGGATGAGGTGCAAGCGTTGCGTCAAGCAGTGCATGTGATCGAAGAGAGCACTGATCCGGAAGATCCCTGGTTTTCCTACCGTGATGCTCAGGGCATTCTCCACACAGTTTATTACGTCACCAAAACGAGTCTTTTTGGCGGAAAAGCAATGGTGCACGGCAAGGAAGTGGAGGTCAAAGGTGTCTTGTCAAGGGCGCAGGAGGAGATACGGAAAAGACTGGGCGATCAGAAGTATGTGCTGATCACTGCGCCATGGGCAATGGGGTATCAGTCGGCAGATTGTCTGCGTGGCGCTTATGATATGAGCCAACTGAACAGTTGAAGTGACAGTTACGCCGTTGAAAACGGGCGAAAATGTGGTAACATTTGAGTTGAAAGGTTGAAACCACCCGGAAGGCTGGTATGAAGAGGAAAAGCGGGTTGAGCCGGCTCTACTTAGCGGAGAACACCGCCCAAAACCCGCCGGAAAGGGGATATATGGAACCCGTCATTCTGATTACGCGCGATCCGCTCGACCGCGATGAGCTGATCGCATCGGTCGCCGACCCGGGCGTCGGGGGCATCGTGGTATTCGAGGGCGTCGTGCGCGACAACGCGCGGGGCAAACAGGTGCGCTACCTCGAATACGATGTCTACCCCGAAATGGCCGCTGCGCAGATACGCGATATCGCAGCCGAGGCAGGACGGCGCTGGGGCGTAGAGCGCGTGGCCGTCGCGCACCGCGTGGGACGCCTTGAGATCGGCGAGGCCAGCGTCATTATCGTTGTCGCAGCGCCGCACCGTGGCGAAGCCTTCGATGCCTGTCGCTACATCATCGATACTCTCAAAACGACCGTGCCGATCTGGAAAAAAGAGGTCGCCACAAACGGAGAAGAGTGGGTGGAAGGATAGCACGATGAACTTATTCGAAAAACAATCCCAGCTAAACCAGCTCTTCACGCAAAGTCCCGTCAACGCGGCCTACCTGGCCGGCTCGCTCTCGACCCGCACCACGTTTGGGCACCTCACCGATGTAGATATCGCCATTCTCCTGATGGAGCAGATCAAATCCGATCACTTTCTCGATTACCAGCTCTATTTCTTCAGCGAACTGGCGAAACGCCTCGAATCGGACAATATCGACGTGGTGATCCTGAACCAGGCTTCCATGCTGCTCAAATTGCAGGTCATTAAATATGGGCAGATTTTGTTCAGCCGCGACGAGAAAACGCGCATCTCGTTTGAAACAAAAGCGGTTATGGACTACCTGGATTTCAAACGCTTCGATGAGATCCAGAACCAGGCGCTCGGTCGCCGCCTGTACGGGCAGATTTTGCCCGTTGATAAAGAACTGGCGCAGCGTTACTTGAAGCAGGCACGCGAAGCCGTCACCATCCTGCACGATCTGGGCAAGACGGCACGTGAGGAGTTCACAAGCGACTATCGCCTGTTCGGGCTGGCGGAACGCTACCTGCAAGTCGCCATCGACTCGTGCCTGCGCCTGTGCAACGTGCTCGTTTCGGCCCTGGGGCTGCGTCGCCCTGAGGGTTTCCACGAGCTGCTGAGCATTATCGCGGCACAGCACATCATCCCACAAAATCTAGCCTACCGCCTCGAGGTTCTGGCCAATTTTCGTGATGCGCTGGTACATGACCCCGCCGCGCTCGACCACGATATCCTCTACGATCACATCCAGCAGCGGCTCGACGATGTGGAGAGCTTCGCAACGGCAGTCGAGGAAAGATTGGCAGCATAATAACCGTTGGACGATTAGCTCTCCGCTACGCGCAAGGCGTTGGCCTGCTCCATTGCAGCGGCGGCGTCATCAGGGCGGCCCATTTCCTCGTAGATTTGCGCCAGGGTCTCGTAGGCCAGAAGCATGGATGGATCCATGGCGATGGCCTGGCGCGCGTTTTCGAGAGCCTCGTCGTAGCGCTTGACCTCGCGCAGGGTATCGGCGAAGTCGTTGTAATAGTCGGCATTGAGGGGATCGCTGTCGATGGCGTTTTCGTAGTTCTCGATGGCCTCATCGTAGCGTCCCTGCGCGTCGTAGGCGGTCGCCAACTGGTAATATCCCTCCGGGTCGCCCTCGAACTGCTCCAACAGTGTCTGGGCGGTCGCAATAGCCTCGTCATAGCGTTCCATACTATTGTAGGTCTCTGCGAGGCCGGCATACGCGGCGGCGAGATCATCGGGCTGCAGTTCACTTTGTAGCGCAATGATGTCCTGGTAGGCTTGCTGCGCATCCTCGTACTGTTCTGCTTCCAGGTACGATTCGGCCAGGTTGAAGCGCGCGGTGAAGCGGTGCGGGTCAAGCTGGATGGCCTGCGTAAAGGCCTGGCTCGCACCATCCTGGTCTCCCAGCGTGGCTCGCCAGGTTCCCAGGTGCTCCCAGGCCTCGGCATCGTCAGGCGCAAGCTGCGTGATGCGCTCATATGTCGCGGCAGCCTGTTCGGGATCGCCCATAGCTTCGTACACTGCGGCAAGGCTGTCGTAACCGGTACGCTCGTCTGGATCGAGACCAACGATCTGGTTAGCAACTGAGAGAGCGGAATCGTAGTTACGCATGTCCAGGTAGAGGCTGACCAGTTCGGCGTAGCGCGATGTATCGCCGGGGTCTTCGTCGATACGCTTCTCCTGGTCCATAATGCGGCGCACCTGCTGGTTGACGCGCTCGCGTACATCCGCCAGATTATCAGCCGGCAGCGTGTTCTCAGGATTCAGGATGATGGCCTGCCGATAGTTCTGGATGGCATCCTGGTAGAGAAACTGTGAGCGGTAAGTATCCCCCACGCTGAGATAGAGCTGGTCGTTATCCGGGTCATACTCCAGCGCCTGCTGGAAGGTTTCGAGCGACTCTTCCTGCATTCCTAGTTCGCCATAGAGATTGCCGAGGTTAATATAGGCATCGATCAGCGCTGGATCTATATCGATGGCACGCTGGTAACCCGAGACGGCACGTTCGGTGTCACCCAGGTATTGCTGTGCCAGGGCAAGGTTGTAGCGCGCCCGCGCGTCGGTCGGGTTTAACTCAACCGCGTGTTCAAAGGCTTCCGACGCTGTTTCGTAATCTTCCGCCGCCGCGGCTTGATTGCCCTTGTCCGTCCACTCCTGGGCTTCCTGATTGACGCCCTCGCCGGTAGTGCTGTTTTGATTAGCCCCGTCGGGCTGCTGCGTATCGTTTATGTCATCCATAGATGAAGCTCCTCTACTTGTTTGTGGTGCATTTTCTCTTTCGGAAATACCGAGGCTAGTATATCATGCGCGTCAAAGGCTGCCTGGGGCTATCATTTCGCGACGCGCAAGGTATAGCGCAGATCGAAGCGGTCGAGCGGGAACAGCGTTTCACTGTAGGCAATGGGAAGACCAACCGGCGCAAAGGCAGTCGAATACACGCGGATGGCTGCCTCGCCAGGTGGGATGCCCAGCAGCTCGGACTCGCGCGCCTGGGCATGGGCAGCGATGATAGATTGCTCTACGGTTGCGGGGAGCAAGCCTTCAGAGGCCAGCAACAGGTAGAGCGAGCCGTTCGCGACCTCGCGTACGCGCTGGTAGAGGCTGCTGGAGCGCAGATAAGGAATATAATCTATTTCGTAGGCGATCGGCTGGCCATCCGCTGTACGCAGGCGTTCCAGGCGAATCACCTGCTCATCCTCCGCCAGGTTCAACTGGCGGCGAACCTCCTCGGGACCTCGTGCCAGTTCACTGAGCAGTAATATGCCTCCAGGGCGTTTTCCCCGTCGCGTTAGCTCGTTCGTCAGACTGCTCAATTCGTTGATGTGCTCTTCCATGCGTGGTTCGCGCACGTAAGTACCTTTGCCATGCATGCGGTACAAAAGACCTTCATTCACCAATTCGGTCAGGGCCTGGCGGACGGTAGCGCGGCTCACCTGGTAGCTTGCGACAAGTTCCGGTTCGGATGGAATAGCGGAGTTTGGCGCAAGCTGGCCCGACTTGATCTGCTGGCGCAGGACTTCCTTCAACTGGTAATATAACGGCACAGGGTTTGACCGTTCAAGAGCTGGCAAATACTCTCCTCCTTATGTCCATACAACCATGCTGCTCTTCAACATGATGTATTTGATGTAGGGAGATCATACCATAAAAGTGATAGGAAGTCGATGGGTTGGAGAATAACAGAAGATGGGGGAAGAGAGCGCTCAGAACGAAGGCTGTACGCTCTCTTCCCCTATCTTCTGTTATGTATTATGAATAAATCTTATGCGGTCGCCGCGGCTACGCGATCAAGGGTGCGTTTCAGGTTATTGGGGTCCGCGCCAATAATACGCTCAACTTCCTTACCCTTGTGGAAGATTACCATAGTTGGGATCGCTTGAACGCCAAAACGCGTCGGGGTATTCTCATGCTGGTCAATATCCATTTTGGCGAAGGCAATCTTGCCCTTGTAATCATCGCTCAAGCGCTCATAAATGGGAGCGATTGCGCGACATGGACCACACCAGGCTGCCCAGAAATCGACGATGACGGGCTTGTCGGAACTCAACACCTTCTCCGCGAAATCGGTATCACCAACATGGAAGAGATTCTCATGTGTCGCCATTCTATTCCTCACTCACTTTCATTGAAAGACTGATTCGAGTTGTGCATGCTCTACAGGGGTAAACACCTCTGATATCTATTTTATTCCTGAGCGCAACCATCTATTTCCGATTCTACCGCCTGCCGCGATTGCCACCCTGGAGGATGGTCAGGATTTCCAGGATGAAGATGAACAGGTTCAGGACGGCGATGAAGAGCGAAACGGTCAGGCCGATGGCATTCGGCGTTGTATCTGCCATGTATTTGGCGCGCTGCACATAGTACAGGATATAGGCCGAAAAGAGAGCGACACCCGCCACCGCGATGACGAGGTACAGCAGCGTACTCTGGAAGAAGATCTCCAGAATACTGGCCGCTAGCAGGATCAGTATCCCGATGAAGAGTTTTCCACCCAGGCCCGAGAAATCGCGCCTGGTAGTCCAGGCATATGCCGCCATGCCGAGCGATGTCACTGCCGTAATCAGGAACGCCTCAGCCAGAATGTTGACTAAACCCGCGCCCACATATTCACGAAGTATAGGTGAAAGCGAGAGCCCTTCCAGAAAGGTGAACAGGTAGAGCAGGAACAGGTTAAGTCCCGGCTTATTGATGGCGAAGTTGAGGATAATCAGGACAACCAGTCCGGCGATAGCAACAAACAGGTAGCTGCCCAGGGTTAGATTAATAACTGTCAGGCCCAGAAAGCCGCCGAGGAAGGCGAACAGGAATGCAAAAGCCAGCAGACCCATTACTTTACTAATCAGACTTCCCGCCTGCTCATTGACGTAGCCTTGAGGCAGCGTCTGATATTGATAATTTGAAGCAAAGCCGCGGCGTCCACCGCCGAAAGCTCTGTTCCCACCAAAGGGGCCATTATTATATGGATTAAACATGGTTTACCTCGTAATTGATTACTTCCCTTGCGATAACGCGTGGAGAATACTTGATTATATCATAATTACGTTTAAGGGATATACGCGGTTGTACATCATAGGGCGCTAAACAGACGCTATTTTTTCTGTTTATGCCTGCCCTTATCCGGCGCTACCTGCTCCTCGCTCAACTTCAAAGCGACCGGCGTAGTAGTGGCTGTATCGACGAGGTTGGTGATCTCACAACGAGGATGGTTGTTATCCGCGTGCCAGAAGAGGGAGCTTCCGGAGGGCTTTTTCATTAGACCACCACAGCGTGGACAACGACGCGTAACGATTTCCCCGGCACCCTGTGTCATGGTAATACCCCCGGTCACTGGAAACAGACTACAGGACACTCCACACGCCGCAAATTTCACAGAAAGCGATACCAATTTCTCCAAAAGTTTTACTACGGGTATTCCAACGGTCGTAGGCAATGGCAATGGAGCCACAATTCCAGCAGCGCGCACGCCCTCCCGCCTTGGTCTCGTCCGATAGGCGTTTGAGAAGCAGGCTGCGCGCCTCGTCCGACCCGGTATAACCGGGATTATAGGCAAGGTGCAGGAGATTGCCCAGCGGCAAGGAAATTTCATGGGTAGGGGCCTGCAAGCTGGCCGACGATGAGTACATCTGCTGTGGCGGTGGCTGTTGGGCCGGTGGCTGCGGGGCTCGACGGAAGACTTCTCCGCGTGCGGTACGCCTGCCCTCATTAATTTGGGGAGGCGCAGATGGTGGGTACGAGGGGTACTGTGGATGCTGCTGGTGATCCTGTCGTTCAATGCGCTCCTGGCGGTCGGAGCGATCGCCATTCGTCAATGGTGCCGCAGGTGGGTAGGCAGGCGGCATCGCCTCGAGCGCTTCGCTGACCGGTGGAGGAGCCTGTTCTGCAGATTGAGCTTCTAGCGGTTGCTCAGCGTTATGATTATTGTTTTCGGGTTGATCTGGCGGATTAGCGCGCCTGCGTCGTGTGATTGGCATGGGAGATCGCTCCTCGGTAGTAGTGTATAAGACAGTGTTCGCGTAAGATTATATCACAGCGAGTCTCTTAGCCACTTTATTTAAAAAAATCGGCGTTGATCTTGATGTACTGCTTCCATTCACTGGGAACAGCGGACTCTTCAAAGATAGCTGTGACCGGGCAGGCCGGTTCACAGGCGCCGCAGTCAATGCACTCATCAGGGTTGATATACAACATCTCAGCCGATTCGAATTCTTCCTCGCTCTGCGTGGGATGAATGCAATCGACTGGGCAGACATCGACACACGATGCATCTTTTACTCCAACACACGGCTGAGTAATAACATAAGTCATGGTAAAAATATCCTCCTCTTAGACCGCTCCCCTATCCCAACGCTAAAGAGCGGCAAAGTTCTAGTTGTGCTGGCGAACTGTTGATTTCAGCCACGTTCAGTATAGTGGGTTGAGCGCGGCTTGTCAATGTGCGCAAAATGTGGGATTACATCATTTGGGGTGAAAGAGGGCGACCCAAGGGTCCTACCCCACCCCTCTCCACTCCCGCCCTTACGGGAATTTCCCTCGGAAGGACGGAGAGCCAAATGTCGTTGGCACACAATTATCCGATTAAATTGGCTTAACTTGAAGATTGGAGAATGCTACTTCCTCGTTCTGACCTTCCACATACAAGCCAATTTCGCCTGAGGAAAAAGCCGGAGCAGATGTGTCGATGATAGATTTATCCGACCTGTTTTCCGTTGACGTAAGAAGGTAAAGGTACTCCCCTGCGCTTTCACTGTGATTGTATTATTCTGCCCAAGCTTCTGGTTAATCTGAAGGAGCCTGCACCACCATCAAGTACATGCCAATTGCCTTGATCAAAACGCAAAATGCTATATTGTCCACCATAATCGGGCGTTATCTCGAAGACATAGTAGTGAGATTGATTTTCTGCGACTCGTAAGACTACTCCATAATAATCGTTGCCGTTTTCGGCATGTACAATTTGACTCGCGGTCACAGTCAGACGCATATTCGTATAGGTAGGGTCTTCACATGGAGCAAGCGCAATGGACTGTGTGGATTTGTTTTGAATATAATACTTTCCGTTCTGCGCCGGGATGAAAGTGCTGCTGTTTGGCCAGGAACATGATTGACGGGCTAGAAGATTACGATGGGGCCACCGGTGTCGGCGTGATTGAATGCACGCGGTTCGTTAGAAGCACCAGTGGTCGTATTAAAGAGAGCCGCAAGGGTGATCGAGCCCAGTAAGACAAAGCTCAAAACCAGCGCAATGGCCATACCTCGCGTGATGTGAAAAGAGCGCCTGATCAGAGATTTTACCTCTACCATTGGCTCCAGAGAGTTTTCGAGTTCTTTACGATTTTCCGCCAGCGTCCTGTTGGCGGATGACGTTAATACGACCTTATCGATGTTGCGTATCTGGGCAGCTTCCGAGATAGCCTCGCTCAATTCGCTGCTAAACTGTCCAATTGTCTGGTAGCGGTCGTCCGGCCACTTGGATAAAGCCTTGTCAATCACATCATCGATACGCGGCGTTACATCGGCACGCGCACTGCTGAGTTTTGGGGGAGTATCGTGAACGTGCATCAGCAATATCGAGATGGGGGTATTTGATCTGAACGGGGGAAATCCTGTTAAGAGAAAGAAGAGAGTGACAGCCAGGGAATAGGTATCGGAGCGCCCATCCAACGGCTCGCCCAGCGCCTGTTCGGGGGAGGCGTACTCAGGCGTTCCCATCAGCATCTCAGTAGACTTGAGGGACTGCTGAGCATTCAGAACCGCCCCCTGCATGAAACGCACGATGCCGAAATCTGAAAGGACGACCTGCCCATCCTGATCGAGCAGGATATTAGCAGGTTTCACATCGCAGTGGACACAGCCCTGTCCATGAGCGTATTCAAGCGCATCGGCTATCTGCTCGATATATTGCTGCGCCTGCCGCAGTGTGAGCGGTCCATGTTCTTTGACATAATCAGCCAGGGTGCCCCCGGGCATATACGGCATGGTGATATAGGGCAGCCCCTGGTGTTCCCCATAGGAGTAGATGGAGAGAATATTGGGGTGGTCAAGCTCACTTGCAGCCTGCGCCTCGCGTAAAAAACGCCGATAAAAGCTTTTCTGCGTCGCAATATCCATGGTGGACCGTGGCAGAAAAACCTTCACGGCCACCTTCTGGTCAGAAGCCTGCGGTTGAGCCAGAAATACAGCGCTGGACCCTCCATAGCCGATCAATTGCTCCAGGACGCAACCACCGACTTCTTTCCCAATTAAATGCTGTCCGCGCGTGTTAGTGGTAGACACGTTGAGACTCCTCTCTTGCTCCCCCAAGTGAGCAAGCGTACGAGACAGTCACGATAGCCTGGGACAGACCGAAGAAACGTGGTAGGGCTAAAAACACCACTAAAATTGTATCAAGAAGCAAACAGGAATGTCAATATTTAGGAGCAAAAGATGCGCCTTCACGAACTCGTCTTAAATCAGAAATTGACCGTCGCGCATGATGGTGCGGCCGTCCACCTCGATGGTGCAGACGCTGGGAATGACATCGACGTGGATTTTGGCGCTCCAGTCCGCGCCTGTGAACTCGGGATAGGGATTGCCAAAGGCTACATGCAGGCCGGGCATCTTCTCATCCTGGAGCAGGTTGCCGACCAGTTTCTTCAGGCTGGTAAGCGTACCGATCGCGAACTCGCCGGCGCGATTGCCGTTCGGCGTCGAGAAGAGGTAGTCGCGCACGTCGGTGGCCACGTCCTCGTCCTCGCAGGTGACCTCGGTCACATAGCCATCCTTCACAACGAAGGTCACGGGATGCTCCAACACGCCGTATTTCTCCGAGAAGAAATCGCCCAGTACATCACAGACCAGCACCCCGTCCACACTGGCGGGTGCGGTGAAGACCTCGCCTTCCGGCAGATTGCCCCATCCTGCTTCCGCGTACCTGCCATGGCAGGGAATCCACTTCCAATCCTTATGAAAGGTCGCGGTCACATCGCTGCCTTTTTCGGAGGTGACATGAATTGTCTGCGCGTTGTGGACAAGGTCGTACACCTGGTTCGTCAGACTGAATACCTCGTCGTAGTCCGCGCACATGCCTTCGCCCATCAACGCTTCCGTGATGCCGATCATATGCCCATGCCGGACACGGAGATCCTGCACCAGGAATGGCAACAACGGCAGCCGGAAGGTGATTTCTCCGGGCTTCGCCGTGGCGATATAAAAGCTGACAGTCGGCCTGGCCTCGATAATATCCTGGCGCAATGCCTCCGAGAAGGCCGTCAGTGGACGCTCGCCATAGTCTTCCAGGTAACGCACGAGTAACTTCCGCATGGCGAGCCGCTGCCGCCTGAGCCACGCGTTTTGCGATGTTTTCTCGCTCGTAATCGGTGATGATAAGCACTCGATCCGCAGCCGTCACACCCATACACTGGACGGCATTTTCAGCGCCCAGTTGCAGGCGTTCCTCAAACGACAGACTGTTGAGATCCAGTTTTTTCCTTGCGGGCAGTACATTGTTTGCACTACTATTTTTCGTCATTGCTTTTCTCCTAAAGAGGGTATCCAGGTGAGATGATTGCGAGAAAAATTGTTCTTGCCCATACCCTGGCAACTTGATTTGAATTCGACAACAACAATAACGTACCTTCATTTACATGGTAACGGCCTGTCGCTCATTGTGCTATGAGGGCGCTCACGTATATCAAGAGATATAGCCGACACTCCATATACTCCCATGATACAGACGATGCTAAATCGTCATTCTCAATCAGAATGAACGTTTTGACGTTATATATTATTCACGTGAGTTATTGAAAAGCCGTCTTGGATGAGCGCCGCGCCCTTGCTTGGCTGTTGGCTCAAGAAGCAGCAAGTCATATACTCTTTAGATGGAGGATTTATTTCGTATAAAGGAGGGAAGACTTTGACAGAAAAACAGGTAACCGGGCTATATCGTTCAATTCATGGGCAGCCCGAAGCGGTTCGCGCATTGCTCGCGGATTGGGATGGGCCAGAGCAAGCGGCGGAGAAGCTTGCGCGGGCAAAGCGTATTATTGTGGCGGGCATCGGCACCAGTTTCCACGCCGCGACCGTCGGGGAATATTTGCTGCGTCTGGCCGGTGCCGATGCCTGGGCTGTGCGCTCGTTTGAGTTTGTGCATTATCCGAGGCCGCTGCGCGAGGACGACGCGGTGATCGTGGTGAGCCACCGGGGCAGTAAGCTGCATGGCAACCAGGCTCTGCAGCGCGCGCTTGAAAGTGGCGTAACGACGATCGGCGTTACCGGGCGCAATTCCAAAATGCAGGGAGCCGACCCGATCCTTCAGACGGTAGAACAGGACCCATCCTCGACGCATTCCATCAGCTACACCGGCGCGCTGACCCGCCTTGCCCAGGTGGCCGCCCGATTGGCCTCCCTCAACGGTTTAAGCGAGCAGGCGCGCGCGCTCGAGCAGGGGCTGGGGCGCGTACCCGGCCTGATGGAGGACATCTTGAGCCGCGAGGACGACGTGCGACAGGTGGCAGACGAAGCAGTGGTACAGAACCGCCGGCTCTACTATATCGGCGCGGGTCCAAACTCGGTAACGGGGCCGGAGGGCGCGCTCAAGGCGAAGGAGGCCTCCTACGTTACCGCGGAGGGCTTCGAGCTCGAGCAGGCCATTCACGGGCCGCAGGTCGCCTTTGAAACCGAGGACCTCTTGATCCCCATCAGCGTGCCCGGAGCAGCCCGGGCGCGCATGGCTGACTTCTTGCTTGCGCTCAGTGAGATCGGTTCGCGAGTCTGGCTGATCGGCGAAGCGCCTTCGCAAGAAACGGCAGCCCTCTTCGATGGAGCGCGCTGGAAGTTATGCTCAGTTGGGGATGTTGCAGGTTTGCCGGAAGAGTTGACGCCTATCCTGACCGTCCTGCCAGTGCAGTTGCTTGCCGAATTCCTGGCTGCCGCGCGCGGCACCAACGCGGATAGCTTCCGCGCCGATCAGGAGGCGTACAAGCGCGCAGGGACGAGGTTTCGAATTTAAGGGCTAATCTGCCCCCATCCAAAGCTGGAAGAGGTAAGGCAGGCATTTCCCCTACTGTGGACAAATGGGTAAGAGGACGTGAGAAGCTCTCAACCCGCCATAGAATATGATGTTGTTGGCAACTTGTCCATGACTCCCTCTGCCAAACACGTCTCCTGTATTCAAATTTCGATCATAGCGGGGAAAATCGCTGCTGGTCACTTCAACACGGAGTTGATGGCCGGCTTGAAACACTTGCGCAGTCGCTTGCAGGTCGATTTCAAAGCGATACACCTGTCCTGGGTGCAAGAGTGTCGGCTGGGTCAAGGAATCTCGATAACGTGCCCGCAGAATGCCGTCGCAGAGGGACATGGAGCGCCCATCCGGCCACACATCGCAGAGGCGTACTACCCAATCGGTATCCGGCGCTGAAGACGCGGCATACAGAATGGCTCTTACTGGCCCAACGACGGTCAGATCCTGCTCAAGCGGTTGGGAGGTGTAGGTGAGCATGTCTCCCTCAACGCGGCGATGATCCCTCGGACCCAGAAGTGGTCGGCTCAGCAAGCTTTCCACCGGCGACGTGGGATCATAGAGAAAGCTCTCCGCAGGTTGCTTTTCTGAGGGCCGCTCAAACGCAAGACCGCCATTGTTGAGAGACGCTTCCGTTCGTCCCGTCCCCTGGCGCAGATAGATCGGCTGATAGGTGATCTCGGGGAGAGGCCAGGTTTGTGCATCCAGCCAGCGGTTCGCTCCCATCAAGAACACATGGACCGGAGCGCTCTCCAAGATCCCATTCTCCATCCCCTTGAGCCAGTAATCATACCACTGGAGCCGATAGGTGAACAGATCGAAGGCCGCCTCCGGCCCAAAATCGAGTTCACCGACAGCGCTTTGTCCAATCTGCTCAGGACCGTGAATCCAGGGGCCGAGGATGAGTCGCTGGTTTTCCCGGCAGGACTCCGTCTTTCCGTGTGTTTGGATGCCCTGGAAGCAACGTAGGGTGCTGTCCAGGAAGAGATCGAACCATCCACCCAAATGCAAAATAGGCGTCTCCACCTCGTGAAACATGCGCTCAAGGTTCACAGACCACCAATACGGCCCGTCCTCGGGATGACGAAGATCCTCAAAATACCAGGGAGCAAGACCCTCTAAAGGAGGGCAGGAGTGCAGTGGCAGGTGGCGATACCACCGGTTCATCTCCTCCAATGCCTGTTGCAAGCGTGCCTGAATACGCTCGTGTTCTGGAGAAGGGGGCAGAGCCTGGAACACCGCTAGTACATTTTCGATGGTCCATTCCCGGTGCTGTCTCAACTGATAAGCTCCGCCCCGGAACACGAAATCGCGGTAGATATTGGACAAGCCCTCGCGGGCAAAGAGTGCTTTGAGGAAAGCTGGCCGCGTGGGAGCAAGCAGATATTGGGTTGCAGCGGAATACGAACCATCGAGCATGCCCACGGCCCCATTTGACCACGGCTGTGTTCCTGCCCAGAGGATGGTGTCATAGCCGTCACGACGCTCACCCCAGCCATCGTCACGAAATGGAGCAAACACGCCGCCCGAGAAAAAGCGACCCCGGACATTTTGTCCAACCACGACATAGCCCCGACTCGCATAGTACTCGCCAAAGTAGCGGCAGCGATCTTCTAACGCGTAGGCAACGCGTTCCACCAGAACGGGATACTGCCCAGATGCCTTGGGCCGATACACATCGGCCCGCAAGATGGTTCCATCCGCCATGGGGATGGGAACATGCCGCTCAACATAAACGTCATAGACAGGTAAAGAAAGAGGCTGCACTGGTTGTTCGTGCTTTCTACCTTCGTCGAGCATGGCTCGACTAGCATAGTTCTCATGCATCAATCTTCGCACAGTGTATGCCAAAAGGATGAATCTGGCAAGGGTTTGCTGAAGGGTTCAGGGCACAACTCGTTTCCGGTTTGCTGGGGGAAAAAAGAATGGGACAGTATGGGCGAAGTCAAGCGTGCATACTGCTACCGATTCTATCCAACTGACGAGCAACAACGGATGCTTGCTCGCACCTTCGGCTGTGTGCGCTGGGTCTACAATTGGGCCCTTGAGCGCAAAAGCCGGGCTTACCAAGAGGAGGGCAAGCGCCTCTCGTACGACGATCTCTCCGCCTGCCTACCCCTCCTCAAACAGCAGGCGGAGACGACTTGGCTGACTGAGGTTTCCAGCGTGCCCTTGCAACAAAGCCTGCGTCATCTGGATCGTGCCTTCGTCAATTTCTTTGAAGGAAGAGCGAAATACCCGCGCTTCAAGTCGAAAAAGCGCGGCAGCCAGACGGCGACCTACACCTCCGCTGCCTTCACCTGGAAGGATGGCACCCTCTCGCTGGCAAAAATGGACACCCCGCTCGACATTCGCTGGTCTCGCCCCCTCCGGCAGGGGGCGATGCCCTTGACGGTCACGGTGCGCCGTGATAGCGCCGGTCGCTATTTCGTCTCGTTGCTCGTGGAGGAAAAGATCAAGCCCTTGCCTCCCTCGCCAGAGCAGATCGGAGTTGATCTGGGATTGACCTCGATGGTGATCACCTCCAAGGGCGACAAGGTCGGCAACCCGCGTTTCTTTGCCAAAGACGAGAAGAAGCTGGCCAAGGCCCAGAAACGCCACGCCAGAAAGCAAAAAAGCTCGAAGAACCGCGAGAAGGCCCACCGCAAAGTGGCCAGGATCCATGCCCGCATCGCTGACCGACGCCGCGACTACCAGCACAAGCTCTCAACTCGCCTGATCCGCGAGAACCAAGTGATCTGCGTCGAGAGTTTGGCGGTCAAGAATATGATGCAGAACCACTCCCTGGCGAAGGCCATTGCCGATGTTGGCTGGGGCGAGTTCGTGCGCCAATTGGAATACAAGGCGCAGTGGTACGGTCGCCGCCTGATCAAGATCGATCGCTGGTTCCCGTCCTCAAAAACCTGCTCGCGCTGTGGCTCTGTGCTTGAGGGCCTGGGCTTAGAGGCTCGTGAATGGAGGTGTCCCGCCTGTGGGACACATCACGATCGAGACGTGAATGCAGCCAAAGCGGTCCTGACCGAAGGGCTGCGTCTTTCCACCGCAGGGCTTGCGGTGCTGCTGCCTGTGGAGGCGACGTAAGACCAAACCTGCATGGGACCAGGGAAGGCTGTCGCTGATGAAGCAGGAACTCTCACTCGCGAGGGTGGGGGAATCCTCGGCATTTATGCCTGGGGAGGATGTCAACCCGGTTTCTTACTCTCTGAATAATGGCCGTTCTGCTTCGCTCGCAAATGAAAGTTACGGTCGTCATTCTCATCTGTGCGTTCATCGCCCGGCTCGTTCACCACGCTTTCTGAGGTCATTGATTCAGGCGATGGCTCATCCGGTATATCCTTGTGGACATCGAGCTGCATCCATGCTGAATTGCGCTTTGTTTCCTCGGCCATCCTGCGCTTTTCGATACGCCTGTTCAACTCGACCGCCAGCCCACTCATGATGATTACCAGGACGATAAAGCCGATATATTGCGCGATATTTGGACTCATGGATACTAGCACCTTTCACACACGGGACATTTCTGTGCAGAATGGAACACGCTCTACGGCTCTCATTCTAACGGTCAGAGTGCGAGGCGTCAAGAGTTTCTAAGTATGAATGTGCTACTGTCCAATGAATTTGCAGGGATAAGCAGGTCCTTCCCGCCATAGCGGTCGGGAGGGGGAGAGAGGAGCTTGTCACCCGACCGCTTAAAGAGGAGGTGTGGGAGAGAGCAAGAGGTTTGAGAGAGCATATTCGGTTGTGAAACATTTGTTCTAACACTGTCCATTATACTCGTCCTTGCAAAAGTTGTCAAGCCCATTTTAGAACGTTTTTTCTAGTATTTTATTCCGACCGGCAACGAACTGCGTTCTAGCTGCGCTCAGCCGGTCGGAGAAGTAGTAGATTTTTAGAACATGATACAATATCGTTATTCTTACTTCTCACGCTAACCCTTGGATCGTCCGTTTGGTGGAGATGGCTGTGAGGCAGCGCAGGGACGAGGAAAGAGATTCAAAGATTATGGCAGATGTACAGCCATTGCACGGCATACGCTATTCGCAAGTGGCCGTGGGGAACCTGGCCGATGTGATTACACCTCCCTACGATGTGATATCAGAAGAGGCGCAGGCGCGGTACTATGCGCGCCATCCTTACAACGTTATCCGCCTGGAACTGGGGCGAGATGCGCCACAGGACAATACGCTGAACAACCGTTACACACGGGCGGCAGCGACGCTGGCCGAATGGCGTACCCAGGATATCCTGCGACAGGACGCCACGCCCGGCTACTACGTCTACCGGCAGATCTTCGCTCATGAAGGCCACACCTATACGCGCACGAGCCTGCTGGCACGCGTGCGTCTGGAGCCCTGGAGTGCGGGCGTGATTCTCCCGCACGAGCACACGATGTCAAAGCCAAAAAACGACCGATTGAGGCTGCTTGAGGCCTGCGTCGCCAATTTAAGCCCGATCATGAGCATGTATGATGACCCGCAGGGACGAATTCGTAGACTCCTCGCTCCCTATGCCGCCAGCGCCGATGATCTAACGAGTGAAGTGCGGGTAGTCGATGAAGCGCAGGAAGAACATCGCTTGCAGGCGCTTACCGATGCGGATCAGATCGAGCTTATCCGGGATTTCTTCTCCGAGCGGCGATTATATATTGCGGATGGACACCACCGTTACGAAACGGCCCTGAGCTACCGGGAGGAAATTCTAGCGATGCGCAAGCGCCTGCATACCAGCGATGCCGTGAATTTCGTGCTGATGGCCCTGATCGATTTAGATGATCCCGGTCTGCTGGTGCTACCTACGCACCGGCTGGTCCATCATCTCAGCCAGGAGGCGCTTTCTAACCTGAGTAGTGCGCAATTAGGTCGCTATTTTACAGTGCGCGAACTGTTGATGGGAGACTATCCGCCGGAGGCTCCGCTGCAGAGGCTCAAATACTGGGCCGATGCTGACAGGGACACGCCGACATTTGTCATTTGCACGTCTGAGCAAGGCTGGTTGATCGCTCTGAACGAGCAGGGTAAGGCGCGCATGGAACAGAGCGGTCACAGGGCGGCCTGGAACGCGCTGGATGTGGCGGTCGCGCACACGCTGGTGCTCGAAGAACTGCTGGGATTGAACACGGACGACCTGGCAGCAGGCTCGCACGTCAGCTTTACACGCGATGCGCAGGCGGCCCTGGCGGTCGTGCGAGCAGGAGAGGCTCAGGTGGCTCTGCTGCTCAATCCAACGCGGGTGCGCCAGATCTGCGAGGTTGCCGAGGCAGGTGACCGCATGCCGCAGAAATCCACGTATTTTTATCCTAAGCTGATCACCGGATTAGTGATGAACCCACTGTGGTGAAGTGCCAGGGCGAGCTAAAATCCCCAATCATCGCTGTCTTTGAACAGGTCCAGTGGGATCTTGCCGAACGGGCCTTCTCCTGACTCGATCATCTCCGAGAGCAGGCGAGCCAGGCCGTTTTCGAGCGTATAGTGCATCATAGCACGCAGGAAGGGCTGTTCCTGCGGAGGAACGCCCGAATCCGGGTGAAGCATCGCGGCAACCGCCCTGAGCAACTGCATATCATCGGTGCGGTTAATCAGCACGAATAGGGCGGCCTGGCGGCGCAGCCTCGCCTCATAGTGCAAGCGCCAGCGCGTATCGACGGACTTTTCGAGCGCCTCTGTAACGATAGCTTCCAGGTCGGCCCTGCTCGATCCCGCTTTGCTCTGGGCCTTGCGTTTGCGGCGATGCGCCTGATCATCGATGCGATTAAGAACGCCGCTATACTGGTAGACATAGGAACGCAGGCTATCAAACGGGTCGTAATACCAGGAGTTAAATTCCGGCAGGGAATAAAGTGTATCACCGCGCTGCGCCAGGAGTGCGACATCAGGGGTATACGAGAGAGGTTGAAGCATCGTCTCAACTTGCTGCTTCTGGTCCGCTTCTTCCACTTCGATAGATGGCCGCCAGACGGCATAGGCCACAGGAACCTTATGGCGTGTGCGCTTATTGACCTGGCGCGCCTCGGTAATCAGGGCGCGGCAGTAGGCCAGGGGGACCTGGTAGCTGCCCAGTCCTTCCTGCTCCATGCGCTCAATCAGCTCTTCCCAGTGATCGACCTCCATGTCGTCCGCGCCGTAACAATCCTTGATACCCCAGTCATCCTGGTAGAGGACATTTACACCCTTGAGCAAATCATCGGGGCGCTGCCAGGCAATCATAATCATCTGCGCACCCGCGCCATCAACGAAGCTGACGCGCGCATCGTACAGCGGGAACTGGCTGGACTGGCTTGCCTCGTCCATTGCCTCATCTTCTGTGCCAGGCGCTGACTGCATCGTCAGGCGGCCAAGGGCGGTACGTGCCTGCTGCTTCACCTGCCGGTTCGTCGCGTTTCCTAACAGATAGTTCAGCGCAGGAATTGACTGGTGAGCCGCCAACGGCCCCAATTGCTCCAGGGCTTCAATAGCCGCCAGCACCACCTTGCTCGACTGGTTTTCGAGCAGAGGAATCAGCAGTTTCGCCGCGCGCTGGTCCTGGCTCATACCAAGCCAGTTGATAAAGCCCAGGCGTTGCTCCATCGGCATACCGAGTACGTCTTCCAGGACAGACTCAATGCCCAGCTCGCTCTTCCCGATCAATTCGAGCAGCCGTTTCTGCATCTGGATCATGGCAGATTCGGGATCGTGCAGGTAATCTATGAGGCCGCCATCGGCCATTTCCGAGCCAAGTTCCTTGAGGATAGGGGCAAGCGTCAACTTTGCCATATCTCCAACGGTCGGATCCGTTACCAGGTCTTCCAGCTCTTCCAGATCAAAGTTGGTCGCCAGCTCAGAAAGGATCAGTATTGCAGCAGAATGGGCTGCCGCATTATTCGTGTGCAATAATCGCAGGACTTTGTCGCGTGCTCCCGATGTCCATTCCTGGTCAAGCCGATCAAAGTAATTTGAAAGCGTGGTAGGGTCGATGTCATCCCGCTGGCTCATCGCCAGCAAAATGCTGTCAATGCTCTCCTGTGGCGACTCTTTCCGTCTCTTTGGCATACATCTATTGCCTTTCAAAGTATGTTACGGCCATGCCGGCTCGTTGATTGCGCGTGCTGGATCTCTTTGCAGCTAAAAAGGAATATGATTAACGCAAGGCATTGTATCACGTCCCGAGAACTGCGTCTATTGCCTGATTGCCATGCATTCACGACATCGCCGGTTATATCGTTATTTCCATCCTTAACAGCGCAGACGACAGTGATTTTCCCAGAGCATCGCTGCGCAAGGAGCGCGAAGCGCCACCCCCGAGCGCGCCATGCAGGACAAAGTTGAGGGCCAGGACGTTTGGGGCTTCGTAGCGCTCGATGGCACCGGTCATGATGCCCTCGAAATGAGCGCGCACGCGCTCCGGCGTGACTTCACGTACGAGCAGGTCATAGGTGGCGCGGTCGGGTGCAAAGAGAGCGATGTTGGCGATATCACCTTTATCGCCTGAGCGGGCATGGGCCAGTTCAACAAGCCGTTTTTTCATAACGTTAGGCTTCCTCTACGCTCACGCGCACGTATTCATCGATGAGCTCACGCGGGGCCAGCGTGGGCCAGATGCCGAGCAAACCGCGCGGCTCGATCATGCCGCCCGCGCCACCAATAAAGGGCGGGCCGCTCAGAGCCAGCGGCGGGAAGAGGCGACCCAGTTTTGCCGCCTCCTGCCTGCCGGCGCAGCGCACGGCGATACGCAGGTACACTTCGTTCAGATCTTCGACATGGGTCGGGTCGGCCAGCGGGCCATGAATGGAATTGTATCCGAGGTATTCGACGATAGTGTCCTCGGCCTTCAGGCCGATTTCGTGCATCTGCTGCTGGATGATACCGGCGGCGGCTCGCGCTTTCGCCAGCGCATCCGGCCAGGCGTAGCCAAGCGTAGCCTGCCCCATCACGCCATCTTCATATCCCGCCACGATTTTGTAGTTCCGCGGCGCGGGCAGCCCGGTCGCGCCGCTTATACGCACCGCGTGCGGGCCAGTCTCCTCCATATGCAGCGTAGTCATATTGACATCGACGTCGGGGGTCAGGTAGTGCGCGGGATCATGCACTTCGTAGAGCAACTGCTCGCGCAGCGTATCGAAGCTGACGCGACCGCCCGTGCCTGGCGCTTTGGTGATGACTGCCTCGCCGTTCTCCCATACCTCGGCGATGGGGTAGCCTATATGCGCCAGGTCGGGTATCGAGCGCCAATCCCCACCGAAGTTGCCGCCGGTGGCCTGCCCGCTGCATTCAAGCAGGTGCCCGACGACGATGCCCTGCGCCAGCTTATCCCAGTCGTCCCAGCGCCAGCCCAGTTCATGCACCATCGGCGCGAGAAAGAGCGCGGCGTCGGCCACTCTGCCGGTCAGCACGATATCGGCCCCGGCCTCCAGCGCCTCGACGAGGGGACGCGCGCCAAGATAGGCGTTGGCAAAGAGCAGTCGGTCCCGTACCGCTGCGATATCCTCGCCCGTATCCATGTGTGCCAGCGAGATACCGGCTTCTTGCAGTTCGTCGAGCAGTTCCAGCACCGAGTCGCCCAGCACGACGCCAATCCTCAGTTTGATGCCGGCCTTCTCCAGTGCGTTCAGCAGCACTTCGCGCGCCGCCATAGGATTCAGCCCGCCCGCGTTCAGGATGAACTTCACGCCGCGCGGTATGGCTACAGGAAGAAGATCGAGCAGCATGGGGATGATGTCGCGGGTGTAGCCCAGGCTGGCATCGCGCAGGCGATCTTTCTGAAGGATAGCCAGCGTCAATTCGGCCAGGTGATCGGAGGCGACATACTGCACACTGCCGCGCTCAATGCTGGCTTTGATAGGCCGCCAGGAGTCGCCATAGAAGCCCAGACCCCCGGCAATGCGAAGCGATTTCATAGTATGTTCCTTCCCAGGGCGACCGCAAGGGTCTCCACCCCACTCCCTACCACTCCCGCCCTTACAAAGATGCAGAGGTTAGCGCATTCCTAGCAGTTCTCTGGCGATCAGGAGCTGGCGAATCTCGTTGGTGCCGGCGCCGATCTCGCCCAGCTTGGCGTTGCGCCACATGCGCTCGACTTCGAAGTCGGTGAGGTAGCCCCAGCCGCCGTGAATTTGCAGGGCCTGGTCGGCAGCGCGCATCGCTGCGCGGGCGCAGAAGAGCAGAGCCGCGCCCGCCTCTTTGCTGACGCGCTGGCCCTGCATGGCCAGCCACATGCAGCGGTGGGCCATCAGGCGACCGGCTTCAAGGTCGGTATACATATCGGCTAGTTTAGCCTGGATGAGCTGGAAGTTGGCGATGGGCTGCCCGAACTGCTGGCGTTCTCTGGCATACTTCAACGACACCTCCAGGGCCGCCTCGATGCCGCCCACCATACTGACGGCAAAGAAGGCGCGCTCGAGATCCAGGCCGCTCATGACGACCCTGTAGCCCTCGTTGACCTTGCCCAGCACATTTTCTTCCGGCACGAAGGCATCCTCGAAGACGAGTTCGCCGGTGGGCGAGCCGTGCATCCCGAGCTTTTCCAGCTTGCGCGCCACGTGATATCCCGGCGTTTTGGTTTCAAAAATGAAGGCCGTGATGCCGCGACTGCCCAGGTCCGGGCGCGTTTTGGCGTAGATCACGAGCAGGTCGGCGATCGGGCCGTTGGTGATGAAGACTTTCGTGCCGTTGAGCAGGTAGCCGCCGCTCGTCTCGCGCGCAGTCGTCTGGATGCCCATGGCGTCGGAACCGGCATTCGGCTCGGTCAGGCCCAGCGCTCCGATCATTTCGGCCTCCGCCAGCTTCGGCAGGTAGCGCTCTTTTTGCGCCCCGGTGCCGTTGCGCAAGATGTTGTGGGCGCACAAATTTAAATGGGCTCCGTAGGACATGCCGATCCCGCCGTTGGCCCGGCTGATGGCGCGCGCTACAAGGGCAGCCATCAGGAAGTCCCCGCCGCTGCCGCCGTACTCTTCAGGGATGGCGATGCCGGTATAGCCTTGTTCCGCCAGGCGCCTCCAGATCCAGGGCGGGAAGTCGTCGCTGCGTTCGATCTCGGCGTTATGTGGCCGTATTTCATCCTGCGCAAAGGCAAATGCGCTTTCATAGGCAAGCTGGTGTTCTTCGGGCAGTTCAAAATCCATGAGGCAAGCGTCCTTTCTGGCAGCACAATGATACGGCTATGCAGCATACGCATAGTGTACGTTGTCAGATGGGACTTTACAAGGCTCACCGGGGTATCACTTTCACCTTCTATTACGTGTACCTAAATATGGAAACCAGTATACAATCTGGGCTATGAAATAAAGGAGTAAATCACATATGCGACATAGATATCATGTACTGCTCTTGCTCAGCGGGCTGGTGGCACTGCTTCTACTTGTCAGCGCATGCAGTACGCCGGGAGGAAGCGGCACGGGCGCAAGCACGCCGCAGAGCAAGCTGACGGTTATGCAGGTGCTGCAAAACAGCCAGAAGGCCATGAGCCAGCTCAAATCGGCGCACGTTGTCCTGAACATCAAAGGATCGGGGCAGTCGTCCGGGTCGGCAAGCCCGACCACCGGCAGCCCCATACCGAGCGGTACGGTGAACTTTAGTCTGAGCGGCCAGGGAGATGAGGCGCTGCCGAGCCAGGAACAGATGAACCTGACAGTGACCCAGAGCGTGACGAATACGACCAACAGCGTTACGGAGATCCTGAGCGGAGGGAAATTGTACGCGCAATTTGCCGGCCAGTGGTATGTGCTGAACGGCGCTTCCGGGGGCGTGGAGCAGCCTTTGTCGGGGCTTAGCTCGCCCGACATGTCACAGTTGCTCGGGCTGCTGAGCCACATGCAAATTATCGATCACGGCGACCAGCCTCTGAACGGCACAAGCCTGCGCCATATCACCTTCAATCTTGACAAGTACGCGCTCCAGCAGCTCCTGGATAGCAATTCGCAACTGGTCAGCATACTGGGAAAGGCGAACATTGATGCTGTGATTAACAATACGCAGACGTTCAATGCCTCGCTCGATCTGTGGATTGACGAGACGCAGTTCTACGTGCATCGCACCGAGCTCAAGCTCAAACTGAACGTGAATCCGGCGGGGATCGGCCAGTCGATTACGCCGACGCCCGGCTCGCCCATCGTAGGTTCGCTGCCGACCAGCGCGCTGACGAACCTGGATTCGATCGTTGATCTCAGCAACTTCAACCAGCCGGTATCGATTACGCCACCGGCTAACGCGACACCGGTCACCATTCCGACCTTTACGCCCACACCATAAAGCGCTGAGTCGATCCATAGATAATTCAACCATTTGGGCGATAGACAAACGCTTTTGATGTGTTATACTAGCCACTAAATGAGGCCCATTGGCGGCCAACTTCAAGGTATACCCACGTGGGGTAGCAGTTGCATCTCTCTTGAAGACTTTGGATTACCGTCATTATTCGTCTCGTCTGGAGGTTCGTTATGAGTAAATCGCTGAGTCGTACTCTCTACCTGATCGGCGTAGGAATTGTGATTGTGGCCACTATTCTGATTATTGCAGGCTTTGCTGGAAGCACAGGATACACAGACGCAAATGGGTACTACCAGGTCTCATCGGTTGGGCATCCCGCTCTCGTAGGCATAGCCATCTTTTTATATGTGGCCGGTGGAATAGTTGGCCTGGTCGCCTATATCGGGGCGCTCATCAAAATGGCAATGCTTGGCCGCTGGGGCTGGTTCGTCTGTCTCCTGTTGATCTCCGGCATCACAATGCTGGTTTACATCTTCGCCGGACCCACAACACGCGCTGATGCGCAGTTGGCAGCTCCAATGGGCTACGCGCCACAGGGCTATCCGCCTCAGGGTTATCCCCAGCAGGGCTATCCTCAGCAGCAAGGCTACCCGCCTCAGCAGGGCTACGCTCCGATGGAGTATCCTCCCCAGCAAGGTTATCCACCCGCCGGGTATCCGCCTCAGCAGGCTACCCGCCTCAGCAGGGCTATCCTCAATCCGGGTATCCGCAGCCGGGTAATCCGCAGTCGGGAGCAGGCTACCCTCCGGTGGAGTATCCGCGCCAGTAGGGGCGCAATTCATTGCGCCCACCTCCCAGGCCAATCGATGGGATGGAGGGCGCAATATTGCGCCTATATCTCCTGCCAATCGACGGGATGGAGGGCGCAATGAATTGCGCCCCTACAGCCATATGTAATCGAAGCAGATGAGCCTCAAATCTTCGCGCCTCACAGGTGATTTGGCGGCGCTTTCGAGGCCGGTGGGTTGGGCCTGTTGCTGGCCGATACGCTGTACGGCCGCCAGCAGGTCGCCAGGCTGGCCATCGGTGGCGAAGGAGTCGTAGGCGCGGCGCAGTTCTTTGATGTAGACGCCGGGTAGAGGCTGGTTAATCTGCTGGATGGCGGCGATCACTTCTGCGCGGCTGACGGTGGGGCTGTTGATATAGCCGCGCAGCACGGTGGCAATAGTCTGCTGGATGGGGTCGAGCAGTTTGGGCGCTTCCTCTACCGCGACCTGCTCGACAGAGGACTGCACTATGGAGGCGATGACCTTTTCCTGCAAGGCGAAGATATCCACCTCGCCATCCACCGGCACGAGGCGCGGAGTGTCTTGCCGGCACTGGACCAGGTTGGTGATGACGTAGCGGTTGTCCTCGATGCGCCCGCCTCTGGCATCCTCAGACAGGTCGATGTAGCGCCAGAAATGCTGGCGGGGCTGCTTTACTCCTTCGGGCGCGTCCGCCTCGCCAGATGGAGCGGCAGGCGCTGTGAAGGAGAAGAAGACGCCCTTCGCGCCCTCGCGGGCCAGGCCGCTGTGAATGCCATCGGGCAGTTCTTCCAGCGCCTGGCGCATGCCGGCATCGAGCAAGTTCTTGAGGTTTTGCAGCAGGAACTCACTGCTGACCAGTTCGGCGAACTGCTCCTGCTCCTCCACGACCTTGCCATCCTCTTCTTCGATACGGCGCAGCGTGTTGAAGTTGCGTGGGTGGACGACCTCACCCAGGATGCTGGCGTCCAGGAAGCCGCTGGCGTCGATGCTGGCAATCTTGCGCGAGAGGCTCTCGACGAGGCCGAGCAGCTTTTCCAGGCCCTCGTCGGGGAACATGTTATGAACCCACAAAGTCTCGAAGGACGTGCCGATGCGATCGATGCGCCCGGCGCGCTGCACCATGCGCGTCGGGTTCCAGTGCAGGTCGTAGTTGACGAGCACGCCGCAGTCCTGCAGGTTCTGCCCCTCGGAGAGCACATCGGTTGAGATGAGCACATCGATTTCTTGCCCGGTTGCGGCGATGCCCTCTTTGTGATTGGCACGCGGGGCAAAGGCCGCGACGAGGTTCGCGCGCTCCCTGGCATCGGCGCCGCTGTCCATGCGGCGGATGTGCGGCTCGCCCGCGCTTGCGCGCCAGGCGGCAGCGGCTTCGTCGTCGCTGCAAAGCTGGCGGTAGAGGTAGCGGGCGGTGTCCTTGTAGTAGGTGAAGAGCAGCACCTTCTGGCCGCGCAATTCGCCCGCGAGCAGTTCCTTGAGGCGGGCGAGCTTGGCATCGCGATCAGGCGCGATGGCGGCGATGTCGCGCCAGATGTCGCGCAGCGCCTCGGCGTCGCGCCGCAGGTCGTTGTGCAGCCGCTTGAGGTCGTAGAGCGAGGCGTCCAGCGTTGGCAGCGTTTCGATGAAAAGGCGCGCCTGCTCGTCCTCGTCGAGCCGTTCGGAGAGCGATGTGGGCGCGGCGCCCGTCGCGTCGTCCTCTTCGTCCTCGCGTGCGAGGTAGCGCATGGCCTTCTGGAAGCTGGCGCTGTCGAGCACTCTACCATCCAGGATGTAGCTCTCGAAGGTTTCGAGGAACTGCAGGGCGCGGCGCACGCTGATGCGGAAGGCCTCGACGCTGCTCTCGAAGCGCTTGAGGTAGCGGCTCTTGAAGATACCGGCCAGGGCCTCCTCGCGGCCCTCCTCGAAGCGGTCGCGCCGGATGCCCTGTTTCTTGTAGGTTTCCAGGCGGTAGGGCGCGAGCCGCAGGCTTTCAACGCGGGTGACGATCTTGTCGTAGATGCCGCCGTAGGTGGACTCCAGGTTGTAGCGAATGGTCTTGAGGCGGCGTTCGGGCCAGTGGATGGGCCGGCCCAGAATGGTGGCATTGGGGTAGGTCTCTTTGATGAAGGGGCGCGTGCGCCGGATGACGAGTTCTTCGAGCAGGTTGAAGAGGGCGATGCCGCTCTCCTGGGCATGGTTGGCGCGGCGCGCGGCCTGGAAATAGCGGTACAGGTCGCCGATGCCGGCGGCGGCGAAATAGCTGCGGTCGCCGCCCGTGATGAGGTTAAGCTGGTTGTAGAGATCGAAGACGGTATTGTTGATGGGGGTCGCAGTGAGCAGGATCAGCTTCTTACGCTCGCCACTGACTTTGCCGCGGCGATTGTTGGCGGCCAGGATGCGCTCGAGGTTGTCGTAGCGTTGGGCGCCGCGATTGCGAAAATTGTGGCTCTCGTCAACGAGAATGAGGTCGGCATCCAGCACATCGCTGGCGTCGAACTCGTCGCGGCCCAGCATCTCCTGGGTGACGATGCGGGCAGCAATCGCGGCGCTCAAGAGTTCATCGTGCCACATCTTCTGCAGGGCCGCCGGGCAGACGACAAGGGTCTTGTAGCGCTGGTGATAGGCGAAGTCTTCGAGCAGCTTCTTGCCGATCCAGGTTTTGCCGAGGCCCACGCTGTCGGCAATCATCACGCCGTCGTAGCGCGCCAGGATTTTGCGCGCCTTCTTGACGGCGTCCTCCTGGAACTCGCTCAGTTCGACCACGGAGCGGGTGGTTGTCGCTCCACCAGGCTCAGCGTCCAGGTCATCGCGGAAGTACTCGAAGATGGCCTTCATGTAGACCTGGTAGGGCGTGTAGGCCCTGCGCCCGAACTTGGAGGCATCGAGCAGGTCGATCAACTCCTGCTTGAAGTCGCGGGCGGCCTCCCACTGCCGCTCGTACCATTCGGCCAGTTCGGCGATCGCCAGCACGCCCGGCACGTTGGCAGCGCTTGAGCGCGAGAGGTCATCCAGCAGGGCAAGACGCTTGCGCTGCTCGTTCTCGAACAGGCCCTTGACGCGCTCGGGACTGATTTCTTCCGGCGAGAGGTTGGCGCGGTGGGCCAGGTTGAGTTCTTTGTTGGTCAGCAGGCCAGGGCGCGTGAAGTTGGAGGAGCCGACGATGGCGGCAACAGGATCGAAGCGCGCGAAGCCGCCGCCGCCGTAGAACAGGTAGCACTTGGCATGCAGGAAGCCCTTCGTATAGAGGCGCACCTGCACCTGCGGCCTGCGCAGGAAGGCGACGAGGTCTTCGACCTGGCGCAGGGTCTGCTCGTTGAAGGGCTCCCTCGCCAGGTCGCGGATCAGCCCCTTGACGGGTTTCGCGCCGAGGCCGCGCAGGCCGAGATCAGCGCCCGCCTCCGGTTCGTCACCGAGCAGCAAACGGAAGTGGCCGAGGCCGTCCAGCCCTTCGCGCAGCAGTTGCCAGCCGCCCACATTGAAGTACGCGGTGGCAATGTCGAGCGAGTGGCCTTTGTGCTGTGCCAGCAACTCGTTCAGGACGCTCGCCATGCTGTGCTGCTGGTTATCGATGACGAATGGGGTAGTCATGATTTCATCCTGCCGTACACTTGGGTTGATGGGCCTTCGCCGGTCGAGTATGACGATGATACGCCTGTGGACCTGGTGTTGGACTTTTTGCTGTTGCGTACCATAAAAGGGTATGCTCCTGCCCGTTGTTTGTGTGTCTGAGTATTTTCTCTCCTTACAGAGCTATTCTCATCAATGGTTAGAAAATAGGCAATCGAGCTGATCGAAGACAGACCTATCAAATGAGGGGAAGCCACATGATAGCAATCACCGCTCGCTTAATTATCAAGTTCTAAAGAGTACTGATCTAATGGTAATTTGTATGCTTTCGTGTAATCTTTAAAACTGATCTCATTAGTGCCAAGTAGACGCCAATCGTTCAGCGATGCATTTCCTTCCTTGTTCAGGACCCCACTGATCCATCCGGCAAGGCTCGCAGCTTGTTCGTCGTTAACCTGGGGCATATCACTTCGCTCGCTTCGTATGAATAGCAGAGCAACCTGATACGGAGAGGTTTCATTTTCAATGAGAAATAATACCTCTCCAATGCCATCGAGCGTAGTGTGCAGTGGATGAGTTGATCCTAGTTTTCCAATAGCTTTGACAATCGGTTTCTGTATCGCATTTACCAAGTCATCTTCCAATGCTGGACGATCATAGCGACGCGACAGCCAGATACGAAAAAGCCGCAATATAACTTTATCCTGAATAGTAGATAAGGGTGTAAGAAAAAGCAGCGAGGACTTGTCGAGTGTCAGGCGGATAGTAGACTCAACTATGAGAGATTCCCCAGGCACTCCCCGAGTATCTGTATATCTTAGAAGAAAATACCGTACCGAATTTCTACTGGCTTCGTGAATGATTTTGCGCTCTTCTGTCTTGAAGACATGCATCACCTCTATATATGGCTCGTGTACTGGAGATTTTTGAATATCGCACGGTTGCGATATGATGACGTAGAGATCACTATCGCTTACAGGCTCTTGTCGAGTATACCATCTCATATCTACATCAGTTGTATTTTCAATTGCAAGATAGGGTATGGAAGCAGAGTTTATCTGAAGCAAGCTTCCCTGGCTCCAGCCGCGCTGGATCAACACTTTTCCAACAGTATCCGCATCGATCATCTAGGCTACTTCGATCTCCACCTTTTTAGTAATCAAGCCTTCCAGCTATGCATTATTATCTGACGTATCTGGATAATCTTCGTCTAGTAGAATACCAGGATGTAAGCGTGCTAACTCGTCTTCTATTTCTTCTCGCGGACGCTCGCGGTACGTAATTCCTAGCGGCGCCGGAGGACGCAGGAAATTCTGGTCTGCACCTTGACGTAGGAGAAAACCACGGAAGGTATCATATTGTCGTGATGATAAATACTCTACCGGCTTCTTTCCAGCAAGAGATACGGGAGTAAGCAGCCAGGCACTAAGAACTCCTGGGTTCCCAAGCCGCCGAGCGGCTTCTTCCATAAGAGAAAGCACTTCTAGAAGGTGTTCGCGATGTGTATCACGCAACGGTGAGCCTGACATCCATTCATGATAGGTGGTTCTTGATACGCCAAAAATTTCGGCGAGACGTCTGACTGTGAGGCCAGAGATGTCTCGCAAGCGCTCAGTCTGTGCTGATACAAAATTTGTATCGAGAGACCATCCTCGCTGCTCTACAGGTCTGATGTCGGTCCTTATCCAACCCTTAAATTCAAAGGTGATACGAAAATCGGTTGTCATTCCTTCAGAAATTTTTTCCACGATGACGACTATATCAATATCAGAAAGCTCGCATCCGGTCGTCATAGAGAGAAAGTAATAAGGCAAGAGGCTTGAAGATAGTTCTGAATGTTTTTGAGAAAAGGAATCCATATCTTCTCCCGTTCCTACATGAGAGAAGACCGGATTATGCACATTCAAGCTGCCAACAAGCGTTGCGCTCGGTGCATTATATGGGTTTTCTTGTACATACATAACACCCGTTGGATCGAGTAGTTCAGCTTCTTTGATCATAAATCGGCTCCAAATAGTTGTACAGCTCGTCACTAAGGGTCCAACGGAAAAAGCGATAGATGACATCATTATAATCTTGCATTTGTTTAACGATGGCAGAAATATCAAGATCAGACTCTGTCATGTCGTAGTAGTCTACATCAATAAGGTAGAACTGTCTACTCACCGGTCGCTCTTGTGGCAAGGGAGCAACAGCAGAACCACTCAGCAGCCCATGCCGTATAGCCAGTATTCCATTTGGACGATTTACCTGGATCTCCTGTAAAGTATGATCGACCTGCCCGCCCAGGAGATTTGCAGCCTCAAACCCAACAAATTCAGGGTTGAATAACGCTCTCCATTGAGCAAAGCTCTCGGCAGATGAATAACGTATTTCATTGATATAACGCAAGCCAAGACGCAGGCGATCTGTAACTTCTAAGGTTTCAGTGGCAGCTTTTAAGATTTGACTGAAACGATCAAGAAAATCCCTCATAGATGAATAAGCGCGCGATTCAAACGTTATGGCCGCTTCCCCTACAACAACTGCCCACGTGTTATCTCGTGACGAAAATCTCCACAAAGTTTCACCAGGACTTGGACTCACGCCAATTGGGGACAGTTGATATGTTACACTCGCTTCGCGAGTAACACGCGGATATTTCGCGCGAATAGCTTCCTGAAATCCTGCTATGAAGGCTTTCTGTTCGAAACGAGGCATAATGGTAAATCGGACCTGACCAATCACAAGCCGAAGTGGAGCTTTTCTAAATTGTACCCATTCGTACTCTGGAAGCTTCATGTTACCCTCTCGTTTTTCATACATCCATTCTGTTATAAGTTTACATGAAAGTTAACATCTCGTCAAGTTTATAATCAGAAGTTCAGCAGTTCACAGCGGATGGCGCAGCTTAATTTTTGCTCAAACTCAAAGAGCATTCGTTAAATGTGTAAATCTGTTACCTGGCCTGTCCAGTTGGCTTGCCCGTAAAAATGATAGAAAGTATAGGAACCAGCACCGACACACGAGTAGTCACTGGCTGGAATAGCAGGGTAAGTAACGGTACCACTGAAAGTATTGTTTGCAGTGTAGCTGCCAGACAACTGCTCGTCAGTCTGAGGCTGAGGGGAGTTCAGAGTGCAGGTTGTCGTTGTGCCGTCGGGTTCGGATAAAACGACAACATCGCTCCTGAACGTCTCTGTTAACATGAGTTTTCCCCCTTTGTAGCTCCCAACGCATGAGTAAGTGCTCGTTTCCTGGTAGGGGACATGAGTGTTTACGGTAAAAGTCATGATGACGCTGGGCTGACCGTTATCTTCAGGCTGACAAACGGTACCACCCATCGGATCAGGATGTCCGGTGACAACCTCGGTTTCTTTGGCGCTAATCTGGTTCCCTGACGAGGACTGTCCCTGTATCTGGGCAATGACCTTGAAACTGGCATCGTCCGGTGGGGCGCCGTCCGGTCCCGGGGTATTGGCCCGACCCGGCGGCACAACCGTCACACTGACCCCGTTTTGAGGGCTATCGTTGCCGGCGTCCCTGGCGGTCAGGGTGTGGGTACCCACGCTCCAGGCAGCGGTGATGGCCACATCGGCGCTCACGTTGCCGTTGGAGTCACTGCGCGTGCCCGCCGTGCCCGGCGCGACCTGCCCATCCAGCAGAAAGGTAATCGCCCAATTGCTGGCAAACTGCCGCCCGTTGATATGCAGGAGCGTCCCGGTTGCTCCTGCCGGCTAGTGCCCACGGTATACTTGCTGCTGACACTGATGCGCGGCTGCGGGCGTGCCAGGAAATCAGCGGCGGCACCAATCACCCCGCCTGCGACCACCACCACGGCTGCCACCACAATGATGATGGTCTTGACGGCCGAGCCGCCTGCCACTTTGGTCACGTGCGACACGTTGTGAAGCTGGTGCTTCTGATGATGGGTATGATGCCGGCCGCTCGTGTTCCCCAGGCTGCTCAGGATGCCGGTGCGGCCCATGAGGCGGGTGAGGGCCATGAGTTCCCGGCGGTTCTGGTGGGTGCGGCGTCGGATGTGGCCCCTGCACCGGATGACTGATTGGCGTGGGATACTGGGCTCACCGGTAAAGGATGACTAATCGGCGTGGGATGGCTGACTGGCACGGCAGGATGGCCGACAGATGCAACATTGCCTGCTCCTTGGGCAGGCTGACTGACCGGCGCAGCATGCGCTGGCCATGGCGCGAGATTGCCGGCAGGTGCGTTCGAGTAAGGGGTAGGAGAGCCTGCGAGCTGGGGACGCTGCCGATCTGCGGCGTTTCCGGCACGACCGGAGTGCCGGGCGTATATGCCTGCCCGCTGCCCAGCATTACGCCCTCGGTCAGGGCCGCGCCATACACGGGAGACCAGGTGGTATCCCTCTTCTCCGCTCGTCTTCGTTCTCAGCAGCCGGAGGTGGCGGTGGTGTTGCCGGCGCTTGTATGGTTGGCGACCAGGCAGACGCTCTGCCCTGCACGCTTCCGCACTTCCCGCAGAAGCGGGAGTTTTCAGGGAGTTCAGCTCCGCAAGAGTTAGATTTCTGCATAGCTCATGATCCTTGACTAACCAGACGCTTTCTCACAGGCCGGGCCAATTGCTCCAATTTGAGTCACAAAAAAAGGATTGGACGATTGGAAATATAGTAGTGCCATGGGCTGATATACTCAGCATATCATATGCTATCAGAATTGTCGATTGCGCCATGGTGCTGTCAGGACTGTTGGCTGCACGGCCTGCTGGTCGCCTCTATGTCGGCTTCATCATCGGGCTGGAGAGCCTGGTCGGGGCTCTCACCGGGCAGCAGCCAGTCGTATGCTAACAAAAGGCCTCAGCGAGCGTAAAGGTAGGCTGAAAGAAGCCGGGCAGGTAAACCCCACGGCCTGCACATCGTGCGCAGAGATGGCCGCCACTCCATAGAGCACCGACTGATCTCCTTCGTTTGTCCCTCCCGGGCTCGGACTGGGAACAACGCTTCAGGCGCTGCCATTCCAGTGTAGAGTCAACGTGAGATAGGCGGAACTGCCAGCGATCATGTGCCCACAGCCCAGGCGTCACTCGCGGAGTCGGCCGTCACTGCATACAGGATCGGATTGCCTCCGTTGCCCCCGGGGCTCGGGCTTTTCACTATGCTCCAACTGCTGCCGTTCCAGCGCTCGGTCAGCGTATGATAGAACCCATCCCTGCCGTCGTATTGTCCTACCGCGAGAAATCCTGGGTGCCTGGAACCGCTCCCACGCCGTACAGGATATCATCTGCTCCCACGCTTCGGGATGGAGACCACATTCCAGCTCCCGCAGGTCAAAAGCGCCGTGGCCCTGACGGTCCCCGCTCCTAAAAATAACGTTGCTAGCACGATCACGAGCAAATACGAAAAACGAGTCGACTGCAAGCGCTTCATGCTTTTTCTCACCTTCGCCTGAGCCTATCCTCAGACGCAACGCAAATACTCAATGTGTGCAACGTCGCTAAGCGGATTTTAATTTTTTTTTTTTTTTTTTTTTTTTTTTTTTTTTTTTTTTTTTTTTTTTTTTTTTTTTTTAAAAAAAAAAATTTCATAGTCGCTAAGTGGAACACCCCCTATCACGAGCAGCATGGCGCATTTTTACTTCAGTAGTAGCAGCCTTACGCGCGGGCTCGCACCGGTGCATGATGAGACCGCTTGCTTTGTCCCTTCCCGTCCTTTCAGATGCGTTTCAGGAGGGTGTTGTATACTTGATGAGGGACCAGGGGAAGCGCCTCAGTCATGAAACGAGCATGGAAGACAGTATGGATCAGCACGAGTTGGACGAACCACACGATGATTTTGCTGTAGAGATCACCAATCTGCATCAGGAGGATGAAGAGGGTTCATCCCGTCCTCCACGCTTCTTCGTGGAAACCTGGTTGCTTTCCCCCAGGTACCGCAGGCAGAAGGCCATGGCAGCGGTCATCGGCATGGGAGTGGCGCTGCTGATCATCTTGTTCGCTCTGACTCCCGTGAGCCGGCTCTTCCTCCGCGGGTCGCCACCACCGGTCGAGCCTGCCACCTATGATTTTGGGCTGGATGCAAACCTTCCCTGGGGATCGCTGTCTGTCGATGGAAAGCGGGTGACCTTGATTTCTAGAGGAGCCTATACGCTCTTCAGCTTACCACCTGGTCAGCATACGTTGACCTGGGATGCGGCTCCCTTTGCGCCGCAGCAGTGCCAGCTCTCCGTGCCACTGGAGTCTGGTCGCGATACCTGCCAGTTCCCCAATGCCGTGCCTGACCTGGGAAACACGATCAGCGCCTTCATTACTTTTCCGACCAACCTGGCCACGCTTTCTGCAAGGCAGCGGACCGCGTTGATCCAGGCCACACAAGCCGTACTCGCCCCTCAGCAGTCCAGTGAGACCGTCCAGGCAGGAGAGATGTATGCGCAGACCTCGGCTGTCTCCGGGACGAATACGCGGTACTGTACCGTCGTCTTACAGCGTGCAGCGATCTGTTTCGCGACTGCTCACCAGCCGCTCAAGGCGACGTTGCGCCTGCAACTGGATACCGCTTCATCACCCGATGCGCTTTGTGCGAATGGAGCTTGTGACTCAGGTAGCCAGAACTGCCAGTTCTTCTGCGATAGGCCCGCCTACATTGGCTCCGCTCTCACGCGGTCTCCAGCCGTGTGGCAAACGTCCATTCCGGTGCAATTGCTCTGGCAGTTCACTACCCCCGATGGACGGGTCGTCGAGGAGAATCAGCCAGATAGCTTTATTCTCGGCCAGCAAAGTGCTCTCACGTTTCCCTTGAATATTACCTGGAATGGCATGAGGTGGGGCGTGACACCCGGCAGTCAGAGCGATGCTTTCGGGACCGATGCCCTGGTGTGTCAAGCCGCTGCTCTCGATATGGATACGCTGGTATTCGCCTCCACGCCGCCGAGTACCGAACCGCAGGTGGTGCCGGGGCCAACGTCTGCCTCGGGTTGCCTGATCACCATCTCACTCGGAGCAGGCGCGAATGGCACACGCATGCCGACGCCCACGCCATCGGCAGTCGCCTCTGTGATCCAGCGTTTTGGCGTGTTGTTGGCGGTCAATGCCCCGGCACATCGCCTGTGGCCGTTTCTACCCGTTGCAGACGCCGCTACCCAGCGCCTGGCGCAACAGAGAGAGCCATTGATCCACGGTTAAGACGCTCGAAAACTTCGTAACGCAAATTATGGTTTTGACCGGCATCAATCACGATAGTACGGATGGTTGCATTTTCTCAAGTTACTCTGTAATATTCTAGTACGCTGATCAGTTAATCTAACTTCAGAAGTAATATTTTACTCTGACCCAATCTCGAAGAGCCTGCGCAACCAGTCAATGAGATGCTGAGCCTGGGGAGCTGCGGCATCAAAATATCGCTTCGTGATAGCCAGTCCCATTGGTTTCCCTGGCTCTTTCTACCAGGCCAGCCAGGCATGGATATTCGCTTTCAGGACTTGCGTTTGTGGAAAACGTCGCTCCGTTGCCAAAACATGCTGCACGCTCTTCTGCGCTATCGACCAAAGGACATCTCCTGCTACGATGCAAAAGCGGCATCGAGCTCGTGCAAGTAGCGAAGATGTGTCTCCGAGTCGAGAGGAGCGCCACTGAAGGAGATTTGATCTTGTGGTTGTGTGCCTGAGCGTAATGCGAATGATAGAGCGCGGACGTCATTTACTGATGGAATACTTGCGAGTTCCTGGTTAGCTGGATAGAACTGTATCGAGAAAGTGGGTATCATCACTCCATTTGGGAGACCGCTTTCAGGAAGAAGCGGCGTGAGAATCCTGCGGAAAGGCTCCGCGACGAGAATATCCAAAGAGAATGAGTATCGAGCCGTGATCTCGGAATAATCCAGAATGCGCTCCGGCTCGCCGATAATCGGCGAACCATCTGGCGCGTGAAGATCAGAGAAAAATTCTCTCATACGCTCATAGATACCTGTTATCGCTGAGGAAGGACCAGCTACATCAATCACGATGCGGCGCTGCTCAAAATGTAGCAAGCGGATTGGTACGAGTTGTTCATCAGGAGATATCCACGCGCCCATGTCGAAGACGAACCCGGGTGGATATGTAACAGGAACATCCCCAAAAGTCGGCGCCGGTGATCCCATCGCGGAAGTCTGGAAGCGGAAAAGTTCCTGGAACTGTTGCTGCACCGGCTTTGTACTTAGAACTGATAGACGTAAATCATCCTGGCGGAACTCGTAAGCCCTTCTACTGGACAATATCTTTATCTGCTCAAGCATATTATGCCGCTACGCTTTCATTTAGTGGCAATGCCTTAGACTGCGCCTCAATAATTCCCAATGGGGGTCTTTCTCCTTGAAGTGTTGTTGCCGATGCAGAAACGCTAAATGTAGCTTGAGAGGCTGGGCCAACTGATCCCAGCGTCAATTGAAAATTGGCATTGCCCCAGTTCAGGTGATTCTCGAATGTCAACGATGTTTCTGGTTGCGCTATAGTAATGTTTCGCGCGGTCTCTATAGGTGCGAATGTGAGATGATGCGGAATATACCCACATGCCAGCGAGAAATCGACAAAGCGACGCAGAGACATAGCCCCATCAAAATCCGCTTCCAGACGGGCAATAGCGGATTGTTTGGTATGCAAGAGTTCGGCAACCTGTGCCTGGGTCAGGCCGGCCTGACGCCGCAGAGTAAAAAGGGCATTTGCTACTGATGTGAGAAAATCAGCTTTGAGGTATTCAGTAGCGTATTCCTGGCCGTGTTCTTCACTGCTCAGCTTTTCGACGAGGTAATCACTCATCGTTCCTGTGATCTGCACTTGTTCATCGTGTTCCATGGCTATCTCTCTTTCGTAGCTCATCTCAAAGCCGTTGCGCCAATGTTCGGGCGCGCTTCATATCCTCTGGCTGCCTGTTTTTCACTTTTTTGAAAATGTATATCCAGTAGGCATCGGGACTGTTGTTCAGGAACATTACTAAAGCGCGAAACCCATGATTTGGTCCCACTCGTATCTGGCAAAGTCTATACGGACCATCAACATCGGCATACGCTTCAAAGTAAAATCCTGTCGGTATTTCGCCGTCGTGCCTGCTTGCCTTCCATGCTCTTTCAAAATGAAGCAGGTGAGCGTTGATAGATGCAACCACAGGCATATCGAATTCATTAAGGGCTGATGTAAAGCTAGCCACACTACGAAATACGGTTGCGCTTCTCAAAATCACAAGGAGGCCGTCCCTCTCTACAGCATATGCTCCACCGTTTAAATGTTGGCATGTGGCTCTGCCTCCTGTAAGGAAATTATAACGTATATGTGATAATACTGTCCATAGCCTTTTTATCCCCTTCCCTCCACCACCCTGATCTCCTCCTCCGTCAGCCCATACAAGCGGTACACCACCGCGTCGATCAGCGCGTCCGTCTTCTTGAGCTGTCTCCTTCAGCGGCAGCACGCGTGCCAGGCTCTCCTCGTAGACGCGCCCGACGCGGTCGAGCAGCGCGGCATCGCTCAGGCTCACGCCCAGCCTGCTCTTGTTCTTGCGCAGTATCTCCAGCAGGTCAGCGGTGGCAAGCGGCGGCTCGCCCTTCTGGTAATCGCCGGGATAATCGGCCAGCTTCGCCTTGCCCGTCAAGGCGTCTATTCCCCGGCGGCCATCCTTATCCGGCAAGATGCGCAGCGTCTCCACCAGCCAGTCCAGGAACTCGCGCTGCGCCGCCCGCTTCTGCTTGTTAAGGCGGATCATCTCCTCCGCCAGGAAGGCCAGCAGGTCATGCACCATGTCCGACTCTTCCGGCTCCCTGCGTAAGATGGTGATCGACGAAGCCCAGCACGCACTGCTGGTCGTGCTTCTCCAGACAGGTGGCGTAGAGGGTTTTTGCTTTTTCGAGGTAGTAGGCGCGCTGGTCGGGCGAGAGGGTGAAGTTGATGCGACGAATGGGGATTTGTGAGACATACTGGTCGAAGAAGCGTAAATAGCCTCCTCTAATTGAAGAGGAAATGGTTCGAAAAAAGAATTCTATCAAGGTTGAGTTGAGCAGAGCAGTTAGATATACTTGACCTGAGTCAATCGGTATGAAGTACGTAGTATTTACGCTGTATGCCCCCGTAGTATCAAATGCAAATTTACAATTTTTAGCAATATCGGGATAGATGATTTTTGGCTTTTCAAATTCAGCATAGTAATCACATTGCCTCAGTTCCCACCAATGAGTTCCTCCTTATCCCAGCGTTTCTCGAGCTGTGCCTGATATTGCTGTAAATGTTTGAAGATTGCTGGATACCGATTGATCGGAACACCTATATATGTCCAGATCAAATATCTATCCTGAAAAGCAATCACGTATTCACGTACATCTTCGCCCACCACGAAAGGCTTAATGATTTCAGCACTGGCTCGATCCTCGGCAATCAATTTTTCTCTGGTTGCCCGATCGATGACAAAAGCCTCATTGAAGCCAGTAAGGATACCTTCTAATTGTTCCCCTAGCATACTCTCCGAGAGAAGCACTTTTGACCTTGATCTTATCTAATATCACTTGTTCTGAAGTAGCTGCCAATGACCAGTTGGTGCCGATGAATGCACTCTCTGGCATTTGGCGTGTAGCATAGGAGGGTCGCTTGAATAAAGGCTTTCAAAGTTAATAGTGTTGACTAAAGCATATGCTATAGATGTTCCATTACGATGAACCTTGCTAGAGAGGATGATGATTGGATAGGTTATCGCATCACCGAAAACAGGAAGATCGCCAAAATCGATCAAGTTTTCGAGTTTGACGTTATCAGTTAGAAACGTGCGCAATGCAGCAGCATAGTTAGCGCGCATGAACTTGTTGGCGGTTATCATTCCGAAGCGGCCGCCAGTACTCAGAAGTGTATGGCCGCGCTCGATGAAGTAAGTATACAGATCAGCGATGCTATTGAAGACAGCGTACATCTCCTTGAAGGCGGGTTTATCGTCGCCCAATCCTTCTTGACGCACATACGGCGGATTGCCCACCACTGCGTCAAAACCACCATTCTCCTTGCGCTTCCTCTCGTCGAAAAACACTTCGGGGAACTCCAGTTCCCAGTGGAAGAAGCGCTTCGATTGGGCGAGGGTGAGCGCGGTTTCGATGGCCTGCCTGTCTTCCGGGTTGTTCATGAGCGTAGTCGTTGGCGAAGATGGCACCAGCGTATTGGCGGGTTTTGTGCTTCGCGCCTTTGTTGCCGAAGTATTCGCCAGTCCAGACATCCAGCAGGCGTTTGAAAGGGGCGAGTGCATCGTAGGCGCCCTGGTAGGCGGCTGCGCGAGGCGGCGACCTCCTGGGCGGTCACGTCGGAGAGTTCGCCGACTCTGCGCATGAGCTGAGTGGCGTCAAGCAAGTAGGAAAACTGGCTCCCCAAAGGTCCTAGCTGACGGCCTCCTGCACCTCCTGGACGCTGCCGCCGATGAGGGAGTTGCCGCACTTCATGTGGTGGTCGAGGAAGGAGAGCGGCGCGCCGAGCGTGAAGCAGTCGAGCCAGAGACTGACCTTGGCCAGTTCTACGGCCATGGGGTTGAGATCGACGCCGTAGATGCAGCTTTTGAGGACGCGGCGCTTGAGCAGGTTGAGGTCGGTGAGCTTGCCGGGGTCGATGGTGACGCGCTGGCGCTCCATCTCCTCCTGGATCTCGCGGCGCGTCTTCGCCAGTTCGTAGACGACGGGGTTCCAGCGGAAGGCGGAGAGGAAGTCGGCCATGCGGTCGGTGAGGTAGTCGACGGCCTCGACCAGGAAGTGGCCGCTGCCCATAGCGGGGTCGAGCACGCGCAGGTCGAAGAAGGCGTCGCACAGGCGGGCGCGGAACTTCTTGTAGGTTTCGTGTTCGGCGCTGATGTCCTCGCGGCGCAAGGATTTCACTTTATCCTGCTCGACGCGCAGCGTCTTTTCGGCCTCGCGGAAGACGGGGCGCAGGGCATCAAGCTTCTCTTGCAGGACGGGGCCGACGGTCTGCTCTACTATGTACTTGACGATGTAGTCGGGGGTGTAGTAGCTGCCGGTGGCCTTGCGCTCGCGACGGTCGTTCTCCAGGTAGACGGCGCCCTTCGGCAGGGTCTTGTCGCGCGCATCCCTGCCGCGGCCCTCTTTGAGGATGGTCAGCTTCTGCCGGCGCGCCTCGGCGTAGGAGACGTACTTCTCGGTTTTGTCTTTGACGACGGCCAGCTCCTCGGGGGCGATGCGCAGGCGGAATTCGAGCAGCCCCTCGTACATGCTGCCGAGCTGGCGCACGCCCAGGCTTTTGTAGTCGATGAAGGCCAGGTCGTGGCGTTTCTCGTCGAGGTCGCGCGCCATGCGGTCCAGGCCGAGGGCAAGCTGGCGGTCGGGGATCTTGCAGGTGGCGAGGAAACGCGCCACCGCCGCTTCAGGCGAGGGATCGGCCGGGTCGGGCGCGGTGACGAAGAGGCCGCCGTTGTAGACGGGGACGTTGAGGTCGGGGTCGCCCTTATCGACGGCGGTGAAGAGCGCCTGCAGGCGGTCGTAGCCGGCGGTGGCGAGTTCGTTGTAGGCGGCCTTGATGCGCGCGGGGGCCTGGTCCTCGATTGGCCCGGCGCGCCCGGCAATCTCGCCCTTGAGCTTTTCCAGGCTGTGCTCGTAGTAACCGCGCGCCTCGCGCACGGGCAGCAGATCGCGGCTCTCGGCGTAGAGCAGGAAGAGCAGGCGATAGAGGAATGTGAGCGTGCCGGCGAAGAATGGTTCGAGCAGGCGCTCGCGCTCATGCGGCGGCAGCGTATCGAGGTTAGGCGGCAGTTGACCGGCGCGGCGCGCGTAGAGAATGAAGCCACGCGCGAAATGCGGGAAGACCTCGAAGAAGACGCGCTCTTTGAGGCGCTCGCCCAGTTCGCGGGCGTAGCGCTCGCTGTCACTGACCAGGCCGTCCAGGAAGCAGACCCGCGGGGACTCGCCCTCGACGCCGCGCGGGACGGGCTGGAAGGCGGCGGCGCGGAAGAAGTGCCAGAAGTAGCGAAAGGCCGGCTCGCGATGCTCGGGCGGCTGGGCCAGCGTCTCCTCCAGGTCGATTTCGTAGTAGTTGGTGGCGCGGCTGTGGGCTCTGGCCGAATAGAGCCGCCAGAGCTTGCCGTTGGTGACGATGGCCCAGTTCGCGCCGCCGTCCCCGGCGCGATCCAGCAGGGCGACGACTGACGCGCCGGGGTTCTCATCGGGCGTTTCGGAGTCGCGCTGTTCGTCCTTGCCGTCCAGGCTGCGCCCCCAGGGATAGGCCAGGCAGAGCGCCAGGGGAGAGGGAGGCTGCCGGCCATCACTCATCGCAGCAGCCAGGATATAGTGCGGCTGAATCACGGCGCTTTTGTCCGGCGTGGGCGGCTGAGCGGCGAAGCCCAGGATAGCGAGGGCCGGGCGCAGCAGATTCGAGCGCGCGACTGAAGCGGGTTGATTGGCGAAGGTCTCGCGCGCCCCGGCGAAGAGGTCACGCAATTCGCGATAGGCGCGCGTCATGGCGGCGGCCCCGGCGGGGTCGTTCCACTCGGAGCTTTCGGGCAGGCGCTGGACGAGGTAGTAGTCGGAGAAGAGGGCGCGGTTATTGAAGTATGGCTCGCTCCAACCGGCTACATCGTAGGCGCTGAGCAGCTTGTCGGTCTGCGCGAAGGAGTCGCTTTCGGTATAGCTGAAGCGGCGCAGCACGCGCAAGGCGACCGCGCCGGGATTGGTGCGATTGACGGTCAGGACGCGCGGGCGCACACCAACCTGTCGGCCGGATGCCGGGGAGAGTCCGGGGACGAGCGCGGCAGCCTTCTGCGCTTCGGTGGAGAGCGCGCTGTAGCGTTCGACCAGTACGAAGTCGAGGCGCTGGTAGTCGTCGGTGAGGATGAGCAGGGGCTGCTGCACGTTGAGGTTGCGGAAGGCCTGCGCCAGGGTGCGCGTGACGGCGACGGTGACGGATTTCAGCTCGACAAGGTAGACTTCGAGCAGGCCGCCGTCCTGGCCGGCGAGGCGTTCGATATGCGTAATGGTTGATTTCAACAGCTCGCCGGTGAAGCCCATGGCGGCGCTGTTCTGGATGAGGCGTTCGTTGGTGTCGTAGCCGAGTTTCGCGAAGAAGGCCGCGAGGGCGTCTCTGTTCGAGAGGTCCTGGATATCCTTGCGGGTGAGTTCATAGTCGTCGTTCAGCACGCGTCAACCTCGACCTTCCAGTGATGAGATAGTAGAGCAAGACTAGCATCAGGGGCAGGGATTGTCAAGCGAAAGAGGCAAAGCAAAAGTAGGGGCTGGTGCCGTATAGAGACGCGAGCTGCATTATGTGCAACTTGCGACACAACAAATAGTACCATATAATAGAAGAGGTGAATCGACAGGGCTGGTTTCATCGAGTCGAACAAATCCACCTACCACATCCGCTAGAAGGAACCGACAGCATGCCGACCGAGTATCCCAGGGAAGAAACGACCTACATCATTGATACTGAGAGCGGGGCCGAGACGGCGCGCCTGATGTTTCAGGATAACCTGCTCACCCAGCACCTGGGTGGGCTCTTTCCGGTAGCAATCGACACAGAAAGCGAGATACGGGTGCTCGACCTGGCCTGCGGTCCCGGCGGTTGGGTGCTCAACGTGGCGTATGACTATCCCAAAGCGGAGGTATACGGCGTCGATATCAGCGTGGGCTTCGTGCGCTACGCCAAAGCCCAGGCGTTGGCGCGGCGGCTGGATAACGCCTATTTTGAGACGATGGATATACTGAAGCCGCTGGATTTCGATGAGAACACCTTCGATGTCGTAAATGCGCGCCTCTTGTATTTCTTGATGCCCACGCACGCCTGGCCAGGCTTGCTCAAAGAATGCAGGCGCATCCTGCGCCCCGGCGGGCTGCTCTGCCTGACCGAGTGCGAGACAGGCATCTCGAACGGCCCTTTCTCCGAGCAGCTCAATCGCCTGCTCCTGCAAACCATGCGGAAAGCCGGGATGATCTTCTCCCCCGACGGACGGCATGTTGGCATCACGCCTATGCTGAGTGGGCTGATACGCGACGCCGGTTTCACGGATGTGCGGCAAAAGGCCGAGGCGATCGATTTTTCAGCCGGAGCGCCTGCCCATGACGCTTTCTGTGAAAATATAATGGTTGGGGCTAAACTGGCCCAGCCGTTCATGTTGAAGATGGGTGCCGCACAGCAGGAAGAGCTCGAGCGCATCTATCTGGGATGCCTGGAAGAGATGAACGGCGAAGCGTTTCGCGCCATCTGGTACTATCTGCGCGCCTGGGGAAGAAAACCGTAGAGAGACCATTCCCAGGGCGGCGCAAGCGCCGCCCGCAGGCCCCTACAAAGCTGCTCCGCATTTCTTCACTTACTGCGTGCATAATCGGCGGTGGCCGCGGTTAAACCGGGCCCTACTCCTGGGGTGCTCATAGACGGCGCAGGGGCCAGATGAGGACTTCCTGGCGGTGGGCGTAATGGAGGAGTGGGGGCGGGCCGGGAAGGTGTATGTGCTGGGGGAGCGTCATGCTGTTGCTTGTGATGGTTAGTTCCGCCGTCTGAAGCGGCCAGGGACGATGGTGAATATCGCCGCGATAGAGGTGATTGCGCCGGCCTGTAGTGTAGAGACAATAGCGTTCGGTAAGCCAGGAGTCGCGCGTCCCGCGCTGCGCATGGGTGATGGGGGACAGCGGGCGATAGCGGGCGACGAAGTGCGCCTCTGGCGCGGCGGGCCGGAGGCGATGACTCTCATACTCGATGCTTTCCCCGACGGGGACGCTTCGCATGCTGGCATGGAAGTAGGGCAGGTGGAAGAACCTGCGAGCAAGCGCTACCGCCAGGGCGCTGCCGGCATCCAGGCTGAAAAAGTAGACGCCGGGAATGCTGTTGACGACGACATAGGTGCGCACGTTCATCTCGGGAAATTGAGACAGGCGCGGTACGGGGGGAATGCCGCGCGGACTGACGTGCGTCATGCGAAAAGGGACCAGGCCGAGCCAGGCCTGGCCTTCGAAGGTATCCAGTTCGAGCACGGCGGGGACGAGTGGGCGCAGGACGGAGGGCGCGAGAGGCCAGTGCGCAAAGAGCACCTCGTGCCAGATCTGGGTCATGATCCAGGGGCCGGCAGGGAGCGGGTAGGGACGATGCTCGACCGCCTGTAAGAGCGCGCGCGTGTCCATACCTCACCTCTCGTCTTTTGTTTCACTCTGCGAGGGAAGTCGAAGGGATAGCTCTCCATGGAACCTGCTGTTGGGCCGGTGGGCGCAGCCACAGCGAGACCGAGGCCGGCTGCATCGTCTCCTGCACGACGGCCACCAGGTGCTCACTCAACTGCTGTTAGATCAACCTCGTTGCGCAGGGTGGCGTTGAATGCCGCCATCGTTTTAGCTGCATCGTACTTGCGACGGTAGAAACGGTGGTCAATGATGGCCTGGATGCGATGTCGCAAGGGGCGGAAGAGCGCGGCAATGACGAGCGTCGAGACGACGATGGCGACGCTGTTATTCTGGTGGAACATGCCCTGGAACAAGGCTTGCAAACCAAAGATGAGGCCGAAGTAGACAGCCGCCAGCGAAACCGTCAGCGTACCATATACCAGCGTGCGGTTGATCAGCAGGTCGATGTCGTAGAGCCGATAGCGTAAAATCGAGAACCCGATGGAGAGCGGGATCAGGAGCAGAGCAGCGGGCCAGATGATAAAAGTCACAAGAAAATCAACGAACGAATACGAGTTGGCATTGGACGGGATAAGGAAGGTGAAGGCCAAAATGCCGATGATCACTGCGATTGCCACTGCTACCCCCAAGACCACCCACTTCGTCTGCTGGCGCTGGGCAGGCGTTGACACGCGCCGGTAGCGGTAGATTTGCGAATAGACGATGGATCCATAGATAACGAGAATAAACGGCAGTCCAAGCCACGCTGGCCCATTTGCATCGAAAGTTGAAGAGGGGGTAGGGAAACTGCCCAAAAATGCCGAGATGAGGTAGAGCAGCAGGATCAGCCCCATCCAGCGCGGGACCAGCCGTCCACCGGGGAAGAGCAGCAAGAACACACCGAGCGCGCTATCCCAAAGAAAGCTGATGAGACCGAGAGGCAAAGCGAAAGCGGGATAGGCGAGTGCCAGCACAGAGGGGGCATTGTTGTTTGACCAGGGGCCGACGTTGAACATCACCAGCACAAAGGCGGCCAGCAGCGCCAACCAGTCGTCCGACCTGCGCCAGAAAATAAAGAAGCCGACGCCATACCAGATCGCTGAGGTGAGCACGTTGAAAATGGTGTTCACAGTGTTAAACTCACTGACTGAAAGGCCCATGGCAGAGAGCAACTGTTGCATCTGTGCAGGAATGGCCGCGGATTGGACTTGCTGATAAGAGACAACGAGGCTAACCACAAAGAGCCCCAGGCTGGGAATGACCAGCACTAACCATGTAGCGCGGGCAATGTGGAGCCAGGGGCCAGTTAAACTCGTATTCGCGGTGGCGGAAACAGCCGGGTGGCTTCCGCTCTTTCCTTCAGGACGCGATCGGTTCATGCTTTATTCCTTTCCCGCAAGAGAAGAATTACTCAACGACTCAGCAAGAGGCTGCGGGTATCCTCAACCATATCATAGCATACCTGCGTCTCCAAATCGTTACGAAAAGCGTTTCCGCCCCCGGAAAGTCTTATCTCAAAACGTCTGGATTTACGGCTCGACCTTTTTGCGCACCTCTGTCAGATAATCCTTCGCGCCGGCGCGGGTATTCGCTGCGGAGAGGTAGCGTGCGGTGCGCTGTTCTTTTTCGGGTTCAGGAGAGGCCTGCCGGTCGCGTAAGTAGGCGACGTGCATGAAGGCCTGCATGGAGGGGTCTGGGGGCGCGGCCGCTCTGTCAGGATGGGCGGCCACCTGCCTGGCGGCGATATTATCTTCGGGTTCGTCAGCGCAGGCGATGCCGGAGCGGGCAGGGTCAGGCAGGGTCTGAGGAGCATCGCCGCGGGGTTGCGCGAGCGAAAGGAGGTGATTGAGCGTGTTGGCGTGTGTGTCGCGATTGGTCAACGGCCGCAGTCCGAAGATATGCTCGAGCGTGGCGAGCGCCGAGGTGTGGTCGTAGACGGTATGATCGATGGTGCCCCGGGGAATCAGCGGCGAGATGATGATGGCGGGCACACGCACACCCAGTTGCGTGAAGTCGAAGCCATAGTGGTTGTTTTCTGGATCGGTCGGTTTGTCGCCGGGGGAGACGGTTTGCGGCGGGGGGACGTGGTCGTAAAAGCCGCCGTGTTCGTCGTAAGTAACGATCAGGAGACTGTTTTCCCAGTGGGGCGAGTTGCGAATCGTCTCGTACACGTTCTTGAGCAGGGCCTCGCCGCGGGTAACGTCATCTTTGGGGTGCTGCGAGTTACCGCACACGAAGTCCGCCGAGACGTGGTAGTCCGGCTCGATGAAGGCGTAGGAGGTGGAGTAGTTGGGGTCCTGCACGTGCTCGCTGAAATCCTCGAAGTCGCGGAAGCGTCCCTCGGCCAGGCGCACGGTCATGCCGGTGATGGCCAGCGTTTGGGGGAAGGCATCGCCCTTGTAGACTGTCCAGCTTAATCCCTCGTCGTCGAGGCAGTCATAGATCGTGCCGTTGTCAAATTTATAGCCGTTGACGAGGATGGAACTGGCGATATTCTCGGTTGTCGGACTGTGATCCAGGCCACCGGACGAGGCGGCGTGGATAAAGAAGCGGTTCGGCCAGGTCGGGCCGGGCATCGAGGAGAACCAGTGATCGCAGACGGCAAATTCGCGCGCGAGCGTGGTTATGACGGGGAGTTGCTGCGGGGCGTAACACTTCATGATCTCGCCGGGATGCGCCGCATCGACCTTGGCATAGTCGGCGACGAAGCCGCTGTTGTCGATGTGGGGATAGATGCCGTTGACGCCGCAGAGTTGTTCCATGACGTCGGGGTACTCGTGGCCGGGATCGTAAGGCATGGCCCAATCGGCCGGGGATGACACAGGCACCGGTTTCCCGTCCGGCCCGGCGTTCCAGTCGCGAACGGGATCAAGCCCCTCGATGTCGGTGGGCTGCCCGGTGACGGCATCGGTGCCTTTGATCTGGGAAAAACCGAGCAGGTGATCGAAGGAGCGGTTTTCCAGCATGAGCACAAAGACGTGTTTGATGCGGTCTGGTTTCGCTTTATGGCGCGCAAAGAGCCTGCAAGACCACCATATCAACTGCGTGCCGAGCAGCCAGAAGGCGTTGACCAGGTTGGCAAACAGCAGGCTGGCGTATTTGGCGATGAGATAAATAGCGCGGCTGAACACGTTGCTGCTGTGGCTGATGCCGTCGTCGGTCCAGCGGGTGCTGCGGAAAGTGAAGCCGATCAGCCAGCGAATTCGCGCGCGGTCGGCCTGAAGTTTACGATATCCACAGAGTGACATTCGTTCGGTTGCCTCTTTCCTCTTTTGATCGCCCTGGATGTCCAGGAGCGGGAGACGGCTTCATCATAACACGAAACGGGGAGGGATGACACGACACCGGGTTCTATGAGGACTCTTTCCCATGCAAAACAACCGATACCACTGACGGCACTTTCTGAAGCGCAACGGAGTAAGCCTCTGCTTTGAACATTCCATAGCACGCGCCACGGAATACTCATAGAAGAGCAGAGGCTTATCATGTGGGGAATGAGAGCTGCCCTCATATTCCCTAACCAATCGCTAGAAGAAGGGAGCGATCTTAATAGATGGAACGTTTAGCAGCCGACAGCGACTGGTTCCCGGTACACCACGCCTTGATCGTCAGTGCTCACCTGGTGGTAGGTATAGCTGTTGCCAGCTCGCGGACTCAAGTACCCGGCCTCCTTCACGGCGTCTGGTGCTGCGCCAACTGACGAGATTAGCACGGGCGAGAACGCCCAGTTATCCGCTGGAACCAGTCCTCCGATGAAGCGTCCCAGCGCACGATGCTCGGCCTCGATCGTCGCGATCTGCCCGGCAATCCGTGCAAGCACTGGCTGACCCATGGCCGCAAACTCGTGAATCGCGGCAAGGAAGGCCGAATTCGAAGACGCCTTCGAGCTGCTGCTGCGTTTCGATGAACGTACTCAGGCTCTCGAACGTCTCCTCGCCGTGGGGGAAGCTAAAGGTGCTGGCAATGGGCGTCCCACCATTGGCGACAAAGAATAGCTCGTGAATCTGCTCTTCGACCAGGGCGGCTTTTATGGCTTGCAGGCTGCCCCAACTGAGCCCCAATTGACTTGCGTGCTTCACGCCATTGGTGTAGAAGGTCACTGCCAACCGCTCAGCAGTTGCTGCGACGCTGAAGATCGTCTTGATCGAATTCGACGGTACAGCTCGATCCACTGGCTGCCTCAGCATGGACAGCATTCGTAGGAACGAGCAGTGCGCTAGCACCCACAGCGATACCAGCAGCCCCCATAGCTCCTGCAATGGCCCCTTTGAGAAGTCCCCGGCGTGAACGTGTAGCGTCCAGCGATGCAAACAACCTGTACGTAGCCAGTTCAGGTGTCAACTCAGCAGTGGACCTCCCTTCGACTGGTGCGGTCTCTTCAGTAAAATCGTCAAGTCTCTTCACGGTAGAAATCAAACCTTTCAGTACTCAGCTTCTTTCTGAGTATCATGCTCAGTCACCACCACAATTGCGGCAGCGACGCATCAATAAGTACCTACTCGAGGTACGGCGGCTACCAAATGCGCATTGGATGTCCGTCACAGTTCTCCGCAGGAGACCCATGCTTCCACGGAGTTGTACTGCTCATGGTATTCTACGCCAGAGGAGTGGACCTGGATTACTTACATGATAGAAATTTCTTACGTCTTTCTAATGAAAATAGTTTAATCATCTTTAAATCTAATATGCTGTCGAGTTTAAAATAGATGTGTCAAATAGGGCGATTAGTAGGAATATTCTTTTTTAATTGTTTTGTCCATAATATACCTTTTGTTGATCTTCATTTGTAATCTAGATCGCTCTGAAACGCGTAGTATCTGTTAAGATGAGTCGTATCATTCATTGAAGTTGAGTTCTTCACTTAGAAAGAGGAGGTTTTTATGAACTCAATTCGTTTCCTTCCAACATCGGTGCATGGTGTCCTGGATTACCTGGTAGGGATTGCCTTGATCGCAGCTCCCTGGATCTTTGGGTTTGCGTATGTCGGAGGGGCTGCTGTGTATGTGCCTATCATCCTGGGCATTGCCCTCATTGTCTATAGCCTGGTCACGAAGTACGAACTCGGCGTCCCTGGCATCAAGTTTCTTCCGATGCCATATCACCTGGTCATCGACTTTGTTGCCGCCGCTTTTCTCGCGGCTTCGCCCTGGATCTTCGGATTTGCAAGCAAGCCGCTCAACGTCTGGCTTCCCCACCTGGTGGTTGGGGTCGTCGTCATTCTGGTCGTGCTCGTCTCACAAACACATCCCAGAACGGCGGCCACGGCTGCATAATGGCGTTAGCCCGATAGAAAGGCGTAGGTCTGCTGGATACCCGGTAGGTCTACGCCTTTCCTATGACGAGGATGTAAGCAGGTTGATGGGAGTCAAAACTTATGCCATAATCAAGAAACAAAATTCAGCCACCTGAACGCTGAACGGCTCCTGAAACTCGCGTAGCTTTCAGGTGGATACCCAAGGAGCAATTTCTATGAGCGAGGTTGTTGAACTCCTAAAGAGTTTGGTAGCTATTGATTCGGTCAATCCTGATCTTGTGCCGGGCGGGGCAGGTGAGGGCAATATCGCGCGCTTCATAGCGGAGTGGTTCGAGCGCGCGGGACTGGAGGTTGTCTGGGATGAGCCGGCGTCTGGACGGCCGAACGTGATCGGCGTGGCGCGCGGGAGCGGGGGTGGGCGCTCGCTGCTGCTCAACGCGCATACGGATACTGTCGGAGTCGCAGGTATGGAGAGGCCCCACGAGCCGTATATCGAGAACAACCGGCTGTATGGGCGCGGGGCTTATGATATGAAGGCCGGGCTGGCGGCTATCATGGCGGCGGGCGCGGCGGCCAGGAAACGTGGGCTGCGCGGCGATGTGATCGTGACGGCGGTGATCGACGAAGAATACGCGAGTATCGGCACGGCGGCGATCGTCAAGCAGTGGAAGGCGGATGCCGCTATCGTTACTGAACCCACCGGGCTGGATATCTGCACGGCGCACAAGGGCTTTGCCTGGCTGGAGGTGGAGACCAGCGGCGTCGCGGCGCACGGTTCGCGGCCCACTCTCGGCGTGGATGCGATTGTGAAGATGGGGAAGGTGCTCGTGGGGCTGGAGGCACTTGAGAGCTCGCTGCGATCGGGCACATCGCATCGCCTGCTGGGAAGCGGCTCGCTTCACGCCTCGTTGATCGAGGGCGGGCAGGAGTTATCCAGCTATCCCCTGCGCTGCAAGCTGAGCATCGAACGTAGAACGGTACCCGGTGAAACCGTTCAGCAGATTGAAGCCGAATTCACCGCTCTCCTCGAGCGGATCAAGGCCTCCGACCCGGTATTCCAGGCGACCGTCCAGACGATCATGTCGCGCGATCCTTTTGAAGTGTCCCTCGACGAAGCGATTGTGCAGGTGGTGCTGCGCCATGCGCGCGAGCGACTCGGGAGCAGGGTTGCCGAAGTGGGCGGCCTGGGCTGGATGGATTCGGCGCTGCTGGCTGCTGGCGGGATACCCACGGTCATTTTCGGCCCGGGAGGTGAGGGAGCGCACGCCGTCGTTGAGTGGTCCGATCTTGCCCAGGTCGAGCAGTGCGCGGAAATCCTGACGGCGGTGGCTGCGGAGTTCTGCGACTGAGCAGTAGGTGAGCCACTTAACTTCTCCAAAGATGATCCCCTCACCGGCCAAACGCCAGCTTCATCACCCGCCCCAGGCCTGGCTTTTGCCCATACATCAGCACGCCGTAGCGATACAGGCGCGCGGCAACCCAGGTGCAGGCGAGAATGGTCAGCAGCATCAAGGCGACCGTTACGACGATTTCCCACCAGGCGACCGTGCCCAGCGCAAGACGCATCAGCATCAATATCGGGGTCCAGAACGGAAGGTACGACAGCACCTTCGTCACGGTCGCATCGGGAGAAGAGACCACGAAAAAGAACAGCACATAGCCACCGCTGAGCAGCAGCAGTGGAAGTATGATCACGCTTTGCACCTCCTCCTGCCGTTTGACCAGTGAGGCCAGTCCGGCAAACAGGGTGGCGTACAGGAAGAACGCTAGCAGGAAGTAGAGCAGGAACAGGAGGTAGAACGGGATGGACACGCCGGTGAGATACTGGCTGAAGCTTCCCGCATGTGTCCCGAACAGCGCGGCCTGCAGTGGGGTTTGCAGCAGCAGCGCAGCGATGCCGACCGCCACCATGCACCCCATCTGCGTCAGGCACGCCGCCCCGATGCCCACGATCTTGCCGGCCAGCAGTTGGAAGGGGGTTGCGGCATTCAGCAGGATTTCCATCATGCGGCTGCTTTTCTCTTCCGCCACTCCCGTCGCCACGATCCCGGCATAGACCTGGATAGAGATGAAGATCAGGATAACCCCGGCAAAGGCGAGCACATAGCCAGCAGCACCGTCGCTCGTCGGCTGAGTCGTCTGGCTCTGCTGAGTCTGCACGACGACCAGGTCAGGTGGAGCGGCGAGGCGCTGAGTTTGAGACGATGTGAGACCCAGGCGATGAGCGGTATCGAAAAAGGTGAGCTGCAGAGTTAGACCCTGGATCGCGGACAGGTTGGGGTCGTTTGTCGAACTGTTCGGGGTGTAATAGGTAAAGCGTAAGTTCTGGTCCGTTGGACGATCAAACACCAGCAGAATATCCAGTTTACCATCCTTGACCTGGCTTTGGAGGCTGCTCAGGGAAGTCTGTGGCTGGCTGCTCAACACATAGGGAGCGGAGCTTCCGGTGCTTGTTCCATTCAATGCAGTATTGATGTCGGCGGTCAACTCCGCCTCATTCCAGCCCGCGATGGAGCCGGCTTCGTTCACCACCACGATACTCGTTTGCCCACTGGAACTGGAACCGGAGCTAACAAGCTGTATCACTGTCGGGATAAAAGCGGCAAGGAACACGATCACCAGGAGAATAATGGTCGTGATGATGAAGCTGCGCTGGGTCACCCGGTTTTTATACTCGCGCCCGATTATCAGGCGGATATTGCGCCAGGTATTGAGTGTTGCGGCCCCGCCTGAGCTGACGGCCACGGATGTCTGCCCCTGTTCTGGCGTCTCTCTTTCCGAAGGTACCAACGTGTTATTTGGCATGGTGTCATTCCTCTTTTTCTATGCAGAAAGCTCAGAAGATGGAGCGTCTGGGAGTGCGATAGCACCCACCTGCTCAATAAAGATGTCGGTCAGCGATGGTTCAGTCAGCTCGAAACGACTGATGATGCCGCCGTGCTGCAGCGCCGCCTCTACAATCACATTGGGATTGAGATTGGCCGGGATGTGCATTTCGATGTAATCTTCCCGGCGCTTGGTGACCTGCACGCCCGGAAGCTGCTCAAGCCAGCTCGCCTCGGGATCATTATCGAGTCTGAGGCGAGCCACATTGCGCCCATGCTGGCGCTTGACCTCGCGTACACTGCCGGCAACGACGCTCTGCCCTTTGTTGATGATCACGATATCCTGGCAGAGTTCCTCGGCTTGCTCCAACTGGTGCGTGGAGAAAATGATCGTTTTGCCCCGGTGATGCATCTCTAAAAACGCTTCTTTCAGCACGTTCGCGTTGACCGGGTCCAGGCCGCTAAATGGCTCATCCATGACCAGGATGGTCGGATCGTGCAGGATGGTCGCCAGAAACTGCACCTTCTGTTGATTGCCCTTGGACAACTCTTCGATCTTCTTCTTGCGATTGGCGCTGATCTGGAAACGTTCGAGCCAGTCAGTCAGCGCTTTCTCGGCATCCTGCTTCGGCAAGCCGTTGAGTCGCGCCAAAAACAATAGTTGCTCATCCACGCGCATTTTCGGATAGAGTCCGCGCTCCTCGGGCAGATAGCCCCAGTTCCTGCGCGGCACCTGGCGGACATCCCTGCCGTTCCAGGTAATCTGGCCAGAGTCGGGACGGAAGAGGTCGAGGATCATGCGCATCGTGGTCGTCTTCCCCGCACCGTTGGCGCCCAGGAAGCCGAAAAGCGCGCCTTCTTTCACTTCCATTGTGAGGTCTGTGATGGCCTGAAACTGGCCGAACCATTTGTTGATGTGCTCGACAAGAAGACTCATCTGTGTTAACTCCTTCCTCGCTTCACCGGATCTGCTCCTGGCCTTTGGCGGAACAAGAACGTGACCACGAGCACACACATCCAGAGCGCGTGACTGCCGGCTGACAGGCGCTCAGTCAGACCGGTCAGTGGGATCAGACCGGCAATTGTTCCGTTTGCACCCAGGACGAATGCTTCCCAAAAGAGCAGGATGAGGATGCCAGTCAGCAGCGAGTACACGAACCACCCGCGCCAATGCAGCAGGAGACGCGCGTACTGTGCAAAGGCGAAACAGCCCAGTTCCAGGGTAGGAATGAGCACCCACACCAGGCTGCTATGAAGCGTCCCATGCACCGTCGAGAGGGCCAGGGTGGACCCGGGTGGGTAACCGGGAAAGGGATCCATGGAAAACACCCCGGCGCCAAACAGGCAAAGACCACTCGTACCTTGGATCAGCGGAAACCAGATGGCAGCGCGCCCTGGCGAAAGGAACCGATACCAGCCAACAGCCGAGAGGACCAGGAGGAGACCGAAGACGACGAAATTGACCTGCTGCACCCAACCACCAGGGCCAAGGCTCAGGGCACTAATCGGTTGTTGCCAGGCACTATAGCCCGGTCGCGTGGCCCCTTCAAACAGGGAGGTGGCGGTGAAGAGGAACGCCCCGACTCCACCACAGCTCACCAGTCCCAACGTGAGTGGGGACCGCAAGCCCTTTACAAATCCAGACGAGGGGCTTTCCGCTTGACTGGCAAGCGGGGGTGCTTCAGAGACGTTCTTCATAGGATTTTCCTTTCATGGGGAAGGAGAGCCTCCTATGTATATATAGCTGTTTGTAATAATGAGTATTGCCATTTGCTATACAAAAATATAACAGATAGCTATTCTGTTTGTCAAGGGGAAATCCAAAAGATTTTGAAACGCCTCTGAGCAGCAGTCCCATGAGTACAGCTCCTTTCGCGAAAAAACATCATGCTACTGCTCTTGCTTGCAAGTCACACGGTTGCTTTGCGCAGCAGCGCATAGGACGCGAGGACAAAGATGGCCATCACCGGCACCAGCCACACACCGAGCGCGGCTGCGGTCTGCTGGACGAGCCAGCCGGAGATCGTTCCCCACCATTGCCAGTAGCTACTCAGCAGCACAAAGACGTTGAGGAGCAGGAAGACGATGCCAAAGAAGAAAAACTCCCCCGTGCGGCCAAAGCGCTGGTAGATGCTGCCGAGCAGCAGTCCCAGCAGGCCGTAGATTTTCCCGGTTTCGATGGAGAAGCTCACCTGGTTGACCGCCACAACGCGGCCAAACGATTTGGTCAGATTGCTGACTTCCACGACCCTGTTCATGGCACGTTGACCCTTCTGTGAACCATCTCGATCACCTGTTCTGTCGTGATGCCTAGCTTTGCGGCCTCCCGGAGCATCGTCATGACGTACTGCTCGAAAAACTGGTCGCGGCGCTTCACCAGCAGTTTCGCACGAGCGCCTGGCGCCACATACATGCCGAGTCCACGCTTTTTGTACAGCATGCCCTGATCTACCAGCAAATTCACGCCTTTGCCCGCTGTCGCCGGATTGATCTGGTAAAACGACGCGAACTGATTGGTCGAAGGCACCTGCGTTTCTTCAGGCAGATCCCCGGCGATGATGTCGTTTTCGATCCGCTCGGCAATCTGCACAAAGATCGGACGATTCTCGTCTATCAAATATTCCATCACTTCATTGCTTACCTGGTTAGCCACTCATATAACTAACCATAGTGCAAAAGATGACCGCTGTCAAGGGGTCTTTCAACTCGATCCTCGCTATAGTCGCGCTGGCCCTCACCGGCGTTCTGGGAAGTGAAGCGGTAGCTACCTTGTTCAGAGGGCTGCTGGGTTACGCCTTTGGCGTGGCCACCACCTCGGGGGGAACAGCGCCATCGCAAGCAGCAGTCAGGGGAGGCGGCGGTAAATCACCTTCTGGCAGTTGATGCGGCCTGATACAAAGAAAGGCGCGCTAGCCGCCGGCCGAGCGGTAGGCCAGGCTCAGCCCTTTGCCGATGGGGAGCACGATGCGGTCGAAATCCGGCAGTGATTCCAGCGCATGCAAGTAGGCCGCAATCTCGCCGGGGTGCGAGAGGGCGTTGTCGGCGAGGAGGAGCGCGCCGGGTACCAGCTTCGGGAGGAGCAAGTTCAACTGCGCGGGTGCGCTGTAGCGGTCGGCATCGAAGAAGACGCAGTCGAAGGGACCGGGCAGGTCGGCTACGATCTTCGTCGCGTCGCCGCACACAAGCTCAACCACTTCGCGCAGCTCGGCACGGAGCAAATTCGCTTCGGCCAGGGCTTGCTTGTGAGCATCGCGGTCGATACTGACGACATGACCGCCGCTAGCGTAGGCAGCCCAGGCCAGCCAGATCGTGCTATAGCCGTTGGAGGTGCCGATTTCCAGTATGCGCGTGCGCCGGCTGCTGCGCAGGAGGATGTAGAGGAAGCGGGCGGTGTCCGGCTCAAGGTTCAGCATTTTCTTGCTGCGCTCCTGCTCGTGGGCGTCATGCTGGCGCCCGATTTCGTAGAGTTCGGCCAGGAAGGTGCGTCTCTCGGTATCGTTCACGGGTTTTCCTCACTTTCCATCGCTCGCTCGATCACGCGTGCCAGGATACGTATGCCCTCATCGATATCCTCGAGGGCGGCACGGCTGTAGGCGAGGCGCAGGTGATGTTCGCCATCGGTAGGGTTGACGAAGAAGCCTTCGCCCGCCGCCACCACTACCCCCTCCTGGAAGGCCAGGCGCCTGACATCGCGGGCGAAGACCTGCTCCGGCAGGCGGAGCCAGATGAAAAAGCCGCCCGCAGGATGGGTCCAGCGCACGCCTGTGGGCATAGAGCGTTCCAGCGCGGCGAGCGCGGCATCGCGGCGGGCGGCGTAGAGCGAGCACAAGCGCGCGACATGCCGCTCCCAGGCGCCGCTGTGACAGTAACCGGCGACCATCGAGGCGGTGAAGGGGTTCGCGCCCCCGCCCATCTGCGACGTCCCGCAGGAGACGCAGCGCTCGATGATGTCCGGCGAGCCGAGCAGCCAGCCCAGCCGCAAGCCGGGCGCGAGCGTTTTGGAGAAGCTGCCGATGCTTGCCACCTGCCGGCCTTGCGCCAGCGAGTAGAAGCTGGCGACCCGCTCGCCCTCGAAGGCGAGGTCACGATAGACATCATCCTCGACGATCAGGAAGTCGTAGCGGCGGGCCAGGCTGATGATCTCGCGGCGGCGCGCTTCGGGCAACGTGATGCCGGTCGGGTTGTGGAAGTTCGGTATGGTGTAGAGCAGGCCGGGCGCTGTTCCGGCGGAGTGGAGGCGCTCCAGCAGGCGTGCCAGTTCGCGCGGGATGAGGCCATGCTCGTCCATAGGAACGGCGTGGAGGTCGATGCCGTGGTCGCGGAAAATGTGCAGGGCGTCCACGTAGGTGGGGGCTTCCACCAGCACCGCTGCGCTCGGCCCGGCGTACAGTCGCGCGAGCATGTCGACGGCATGCGTCGAACCTGCTACCACCATCAGATTTTCCGGCTGCACCGGTGGGGACTGCTCGCGATTGATTTTTTCGACGAGGAAGTCGATGAGGCTCCGTGTACCATGCTCGGGGCCGTACTGGAGAGCCGTTGGCGCCTGGGGCCCGCCGATGAAGCGCAGCATGGCATCACGCAGCTCGGGTGGAAGGAGCGTCTGCGGGTCTGGATGGCCGAACAGCAAGGAGATCGTGTCCGCCTGCTCTCCTTGAGGCAATTCAGATGCGGTCATGGTTTACTCCTCCACCTGGACGGGGGAGAGGCGTTCGGCGAGGTATTTCAGGCCCAGTGGATAGCGGTACTCGATATCGGAGTGGGTCGCGTCGAACAGTTCGAAGAACATGTTGGTGACTCCGATGCGCTCAAGCTCGTGCCGGAAGGCTTGCGCGCCGAGGTCGAGGAAAAATTGATCGCGCTTGCCCGCGTCGATGTAGATGGCTTGCATGCCCCTTAGCGTCTCCGCATGCGCCGGCACCATGCGCACAGGGTCCCAGGCCAGCCAGCGCGCCCAGATGTCGGGCTTGATCTCCCCGCTTGCCACGTCGTAGGGGAGGTGGACGGTGCCGTCCTCGTCAGTTGAATAGCAGGCGGCCATGCAATAGTCGTTCAGCAGGTAGCCGTCGCTGTGCTTTGAAAATGCCGGGCGACTGCGAAAGTCCTGCCAGAACGCTTCGAACGAGCCGTGATACTCGTCGCGCAGGGCGCGAATTGAATGTGGAAAGTTGGTGAGGTAGGTGAGGTCGAACAACGCGTCTCCGGCGTGCGTGGCGAGGCCGCCCCAGAGATCGGGACGCAGCATGGGCGTGACCATAGCGCCGTAGCCACCGCTCGATTTGCCAGCGATGCCGCGATGCTGGCGTTCTGGAAGGGTGCGGTAGTGGGCATCGACCCAGGGAACGATCTCATCGCACAGGTAGGTATGGTACCGACCGGTGCCAGGCGAGTCCAGGAATTGACTGCCGCCGAGCGAGGTCCAGCAGTCAACCATCACGACAAGGCAGGGCGGCGTATCGCGCGAGGCGAACAGCTCGTCGACATTCTCCAGGTGAGTCTTGCGAAATGACGAGCGATTGCGCCACATATCAATCTGACCCGTCAGTCCTTGAATCTCGTAAATAGTGGGGTAGCGCCGCCCGGGTTGCTTGTTGTAGCCGGGCGGCACGTAGACCCACAGGGGACGCCGGTAGGGATCGCCGAGAGGGTTGTGCCTGAGCACCGCGCTTTCGAAGATGTGCTCCTCGAGACGCCCGCGAAGGTCAATGGACCAGGGATTCATAGGATGCCGGCCTTTCACACTATTGTGCCAATACACTAACCCATCGTATCAGATTTTGGCGGTTCGGTGCCAGCCGGAGGGTCTTGCTTGTCTTCCAAACGTTCCCATCCCGCGACCGCGACCGAGGTATCATCGATGGTGTAGGTGAGCTCGCCCACCACATAGGTCGATGACTCATCGGCCTGCTCGCCCTCTATGTGAGAGAGCCTGTAGAGTTCATCGCGGTTCTGATACAGGGCTGCCAGCAGTTGGTAGCACTCGGGGTACGTCAATGTATGTTGATCCGATTGGTCAAGCGTGCGAAAGTTGACGCCGTCGGGCGTGAAATCGATTTGAAAGGGGCCTAGCACCAGGTTATCCATCACGTGTTCTTTTCCTTTCCAGGGTGTTCGAAAGAAAGACGTTGTAATCATATCATAGCAATTCAATTTCGTTATCGGCGGTGTCCACGATAAATCGGGCACTACTCTTTTTGGGGCTGATGCTTCTCTGCGCTCAGCATGACGACGATTTATTCTGAGGGATGAAGGATTGCCTGCTCTACCTCAGCGATGGTACTGGCGCGGGTGAAGCGTTCGGCGAGGGCGGCGAGCTGCTCGGTTGACCAGCGGGACAGTTCGCTTCTGACGGCGGCGAGGGCGGTGGGAGTCATGCTGAGTTCATCGATGCCGAGGGCGACGAGCAGGGGGGCGAGGCGGGGATTGCCGGCCATCTCGCCGCAGACTGCCACGGGCTTGGCAGCGGCGCGCGCGGCACGGGCGACCTGGGCGATGAGACGCAGGACGGCAGGCTGCATGGGGCTGTAGAGATCGGCGAGGGCGGCGTTGGTGCGATCGACGGCGAGGGTGTACTGCGACAGGTCGTTCGAGCCGATGCTGAAGAAGTCGGCGGGCCCGGAGAGTTCGGGGGCCATGAGTGCGGCGGCAGGGACCTCAACCATGATGCCGAGCGGGACCTGCGCGGGGAGAGCCAGGCCCTGCTCCTGCAGTCGCCGGTAGACGCGCTCGAAGATGGCGCGCGCGGCGGTGAGTTCTTCGACGGTGGTAATCATGGGGAACATGATATGCAAATTGATGCCCGTTTCAGCGGCCGCGCGCAGTAATGCGCCCAACTGCTGCTCGAGCAGTTGGTGGTGCGCCAGGTGAATGCGGATGCCGCGCACGCCTAACTGTGGATTGGCCTCGACAGCCTCTCCAATGACGCCGGCCAGCGAGGGCATGGGCTTATCCGCGCCGGCGTCCAGGGTGCGCACTACGAAGGGCAAGCCCTGGCGCCGGATATCCTGGGAATCACCGAGGAAGGCGCGAAACACGCCGGCATAACGTTGGCGCTGTTCTTCTTCATCCGGAAGTGTAGAGGCCGACGCGAAGAGAAATTCTGTGCGCAACAGGCCGACGCCCTCCGCGCCCCACTGACGGGCGGCCTCAGCTTCCGCCTCACTGCCGATATTCGCCAGCAGGAGGATACGGCGGGCACCGATGACAACGGGTCCCTGTTCCTGTTGAGCAGCGGCGACGCGCGCGCTCCGTTCCTGCCGATGGACCTCGATACGCTGCGTCAATTGCTGGCGCACACCGGGCGACGGCAGGTGATATAAGAGACCGTGCTCGGCGTCCAGGCCAAGCATGTCGCCGGAATGGATGACGCTCAGAGCCGCTTCATCGAGGCCTGCCAGGGCGGGGATGCTGAGCGCACGCGCCAGGATGGCGGAATGCGATGTCGGGCCGCCCTGCGTGGTGCAAATGCCGAGTATAGTAGCAGGACGCAGTTGCGCCGTATCGGATGGCGTCAATTCGCGCGCGACCAGGATCACCGGGTGATCCAGCTCGCCGACGTCTTGCCTGGGGGCCGTCTTTCCTCCCAGGCGCTGGATGGCCCGGCTGATGGCGTCGCGTACATCGACGGCGCGCGCCGCAATCAGGGAATTGTCGAGCGCTTCCAGCGCCGCGGCCTGCTGCTCACCCACCAGGGCCAGCGCGCCGGCCGCGTCGATACGCTGCTCCTCGATTACGCGCCGGGCGGCGTCGAGCAAAGCGGGATCGCGCAGCATGAGGGCCTGAGCATCGAAAATGGCGGACTGCTCGCGCCCAACCCGGCTCTGTAAGTCGGTGGCAAAGCGCTGGAGTTCCTGGGCAGAGCCGGCTGTGGCCTGGCGCAAGCGTTCCTGCTCCGCCGCAACCTGTTCCTGCGCGATGCCGCGCCGTTCGACGGCTTTCAGGGAGGGCGCACCTGCTGTGTAGAGCAGGGCAGGCCCAAGCGCGACACCTGGTGAAGTAATCACGCCATGCCAGGCTTCAGGAAGCATGCCGGAGCGGGGCCGCGTGGCGGGCGCACCTGGTGCGATGGTCGCGGAGGAAGCGCCAGGAGTGACAGGGGGCGAAGCGGAGACTGGGGGAGATGCAGGTGAGGATTCATAGAAGCTGGCTTGCACGAGTTCGCTCAACGCGGACAGCGCGGCCTGCGCCTCGTCGCCTGTAGCGCGCAGCACGAGCGTCTCTCCATTGCGCGCGCCAAGCGAAAGGACTTCCATGATGCTGACGGCATTGGCCCGCCGCTCCCGGCCCTCTACCTGCGCCACGATGGTGGCGGGAAATTTCGCGGCTGCCTGCACGAAGAGGCTGGCAGGCCGGGCGTGCAGGCCGGTGGGATTGGTCAATGTCAGCCGCGCTTCAAGTGTGCCGGAAGTAGATGCCGGCAGTGGGGCAGGTGGTGCGGGCGAGGAAGGTGCGGCGGGAATAGCTTCGTCTCCGGCAGGTTCGACGGACGAGACGGGCTTGAGCAGGCGCAACTGAGCTGCCTCGCCAGTTTTCTCAGCCGCCTGCTGAACATCCTCGAGCGAGCGACCCATCGAGGCCTCGACCGCGGCGGCAACAGCGCCCTCTACCAGGGGCGCGTAGGTGAGGCGGGTGCGGGCGCGCTGCTCATCGTCGAGCATTTCCAGCGCGACTTCGGCAGAAAGAAGCGCGCTGCCCAGGTCGAGCAGCACAAGTACGCCATCTGGCCCATCAAGCGATTGGATCGAGGCGAGAATCTTGTCAGCCGAGGTGCCCAGGCTGTCGTCGATGGCTCCTCCTGCTGCCGCGATTGCGGCTTTACCCTGGGCCATCTGTCCGGCAAGCTCGGCAACACCTCTCGCCAGTTGGGCGCTGTGGGAAACGATAACTAACCCGACGGTCATGAGATCCCTTCGAGGACAGGCGCAAGGCCCCCGCCACCCCTCCCACCACCCCCTGTCCCTACGATGATACGGAGAAACGGTTTACGATGAAATGGTTTCGGCCAGGCTGCGCAGCATGAGCCAGCTAGATGTCGCGCCGGGGTCCTGGTGGCCGATGCTGCGCTCGCCCAGGTAGCTGGCGCGTCCCTTGGTGGCGAGCATGGGTATGGTGGCTTTCATGCCTTCTTCGGCGGCGGCGGCGGCGCGTCGAGCGAGATCGGGACCATCGGCACCTTCGCCCAGCGCTTGCTTTGCGGCGGCGAGGGCGGGTGTGAGGGCATCAACCATGGTTTTCTCGCCCGTCTGGGCCTTTCCGCGCGCGACGATGCCACCTAGGAAGGCTTCCAGCATGGCGACGATATCGGCGGGGGCGAGTTCTGCTTTCCCGGCTACCGCTCCGGCGGAGCGCAGGAAGGCGGTGCCGTAGAGCGGGCCGCTCGCTCCCCCTACGGTCGAGACGAGCGTTGTGCCGACGGTGCGCAACTGGGTGGCGATATCAGTTGAGGGTGTGGCGGCGATCTTTTCACGCACGGCCTTGAAGCCGCGGTCCATGTTGATGCCGTGATCGGCGTCACCGATATCCGAGTCGAGCTTGGTGAGGTACGCGGCATTTTCGTGGAGGACATCGGCGATACGCTCCAGCCAGCGCGTGACATCTTCGTTGGTCATAATAAGTGTACTTTCTTTTCAAAATGTAGGAGGCCGATTATGCATATTGACGAATTAATGTGGACATGATCTCATCCATCGCACTGGCCGATAAATCAGCGATGGCCACGATAAATCGGGCCCTACTCTTGTTTGGCGGCCGTGGGCGCGATACCTGGGACCCTAGAGATGGCCGGATCAATTTGTTAATAGACATAATCGGCGGTGGGCGCGGTAAACCGGCCCCTACGATCAATTCATTTCGGCGTTATTCGCCCCAGCGCAGCGCGGGGGTATGGACTGGAGCATCCCAGTACCTGGTCAGTTCGTCGTCCAGGCGCACCAGGGTGATGGAGCAACCTGCCATCTCGAGCGAGGTGATGTAGTTGCCGACGAGGCAGCGCGCGATGGAGATGTTCTTGCCGGTCAGGATGCGATTCAGGGCGTTGTAGACGATGTAGAGTTCGATGAGTGGAGTGCCACCCATGCCGTTTACCATCGCCAGCACCTGCTCACCGGATTTCAGCCCCAGGTCTTCGACAATAGGGGTGGTCAGCATCTCGGTGATCTCATCGGCGGTGGCCAGCTTGACACGGCGGCGACCGGGCTCGCCGTGGATGCCGATGCCGATTTCCATCTCGTCTTCGCCGAGATCGAAGGTAGGCTTGCCTGCGGCAGGTACGATGCAGGAGGTGAGCGCCATGCCCATGCTGCGTCCCTGGCTGTTGACCTTGCGCGCCAGTGCCGCGACCTGCGCGAGAGGCGCGCCTGTATCTGCGAAGCCGCCGACGATTTTTTCGAGCAGGACGGTTACGCCCACGCCGCGCCGGCCTGCTGTATAGAGGCTATCCTGCACGGCCACATCGTCGTTGGTGACAACGCTCTCGACCTCGATACCATCGGCCTGGGCCAGTTCCGCCGCCATCTCGAAGTTGAGTATGTCGCCGGTGTAGTTCTTGACTATGTGCAGTACGCCTGCACCGCCGTTGACGGCACGTGTGGCCGCGAGCATCTGGTCGGGAACGGGCGAGGTAAAGACAGCGCCGGGGCAGGCGGCATCGAGCATGCCACGTCCGACGTAGCCACCGTGCATGGGCTCGTGTCCGCTACCACCACCGGAAATAACCCCGACTTTTCCCTGCACAGGGGCATCTTTGCGCACGACGATCTGCTGCTCGATGTCAACGCGAATGAGGTCGGCGTGAGCAGCCGCCATGCCCATCAATTCTTCTTTGACGACGTCTTCTACCTGGTTGATCAGTTTTTTCATGGGGTCTCCTTCTTCTGGAACGTTTCACGGACGACATAATGGGTTGACACGACATTATCGTATCACAGAGTTTTTTCGGCGACCATTTGATCGTGCATGGCGGCGTTAAAAGCGTCGATCATGCTTTGCCGGCCGGCGGGCGACCAGTCGAGTTCCTGGGCCATGATAGTGGCGACTTCATCGACGACGCTCATACCGCGCTGGCGATCCAGCAGAGTGATCGAGGTGCGGCGGCCGAGCACGTCGTATGGGGTCATGGCCATCTCGTAGCGACAGGCATAGATGACCTCGGCCCTGATATAGGGGAGGTCGGCGATGAGCAATTCAGCCAGGGACGGGTCGCTTTCAATGAGGGCCAGGACAGCGAGTCCCTCTGATCCGTAGGCGGTACCCAGGTGTGCGATGGTCGGCTCGCTCAGCCCGAGCGCCTTTGCTTTTTTTTCAAGGTCGCGCTTGATGGCGGGCCAGCCCGCGCTGCCATACAGGGGCATGTCCAGAGTGGGATGAAGCGCGGGTGAGCCATCGCGTTTGTTGAGCACGTCGACGGTATCCTGGGCCATACGCCGGTAGGTCGTCAGCTTTCCTCCGACGATTGTCACCACGCCGGAGTGGTCCTGGAAGACGGCGTGTGTACGTGACAATTTGGCCGAAGAATGCTCCGAGTTTTGGCGGGGTTTCAATAAGGGCCGATAGCCGGCATAGGTGCTGATGATATCCTCCTCGGTAAGTGAGACGGAGAGATAGCGGTTCAGGTGTTCGAGGAGATAGGCAATATCATCGCGGTTCGCCGCCGGGTGATTCAGGTCACCGCTGCCGGTATCGGTCGTGCCGTAGATTGCACGCGTTTCCCAGGGAACGATGAAGAGAATACGCCTGTCGTCGGTTTCGGGCAGGACGATAGCGTTATCGCCAAGTTGCAGGTCTTCGCGGGAGAGTACCAGGTGGACGCCCTTGCTGGGCTCAACCTGAAACTGTGGCGTGTCGCCGGTCAGCGCTTCGATCTCTTCGGAAAAGACTCCCGTGGCATTCACGATGTGGCGAGCGTACACCGTCAACTGCTGGTCGTTGAGGCGGTCATGCACGTGCGCGCCAACGGCCTTACCCTGTTCCATTACGAACGAGGTGACTTCCGCGTAGTTGACAATCGTCGCGCCGTACTGAGCCGCTGTGCGCATGACGGCCAGGGTGAGACGGGCATCGTGGGTCTGGGCATCATAGTAGACGAAGCCCTCCTTCAGCCCCTCGGTCACGAGGGTGGGGGCCAGCTTGCGCACGCGTTCGCGGCTTAAATGACGGTGCCGTTTGACGTTGAGGCGTCCCGCGAGCAAGTCGTAGAACCAGAGGCCCACGTTCATGACGAAACCGAGCCCGAACCCGCGCGGCGTGGTAAAGGGCAGCCCAACCGGGTGACGGTCGCCTTTGTACATGGGCAGCACAAAGGGGACCGGGTGAACCAGGTAGGGAGCAATGCGCAGCAGAATACCGCGCTCGGTCAGGGCTTCGCGTACCAGGGCGAAATCGAAATTGGAGAGGTAGCGGATACCGCCATGAACGAGCTTGGTTGATTTACTGCTTGTGCCGCTGGCGAAGTCGGTTTTCTCAACAAGCGCGACCTTGTAGCCACGAGCTACAGCATCGAGAGCGACCCCAGCGCCCGTTACGCCACCTCCGATGACCAGAACGTCATAACGCTCATCGTTCAACAAAGTCAGGTTGCGCGCGCGCATTGTTGATGCTAGCGATTGCATAGTTTTTGCGTTGTGTGCGGGCAGACAGGTACGCCCCTACAGGACACGCCTGCCTGCCCACCCTTTCGTGTGCTCGCGGTTGCGAAACTATTAGACTCCGGGCTCCTCGCGTACTGACCTACCCCTTGTTTCGGTGTCGGGAGATGGCTCGCGCACCGCTTCACCTATGACATCAGCAGTACCTGACTTCATGAGCATCCTCGCCTCCAGCACCCTGGCGACGGTGAAGTCGTAGATGAAGGCCCCTACAGCACCTCCCAAGAGAGGAGCGACGATGGGAATCCAGAAGTAGTAATTGTCCACGGAAAAGCTAGAAAAACCACTGACGAACCCAATCCAGAGGCGCGGGCCAAAGTCACGAGCAGGGTTGATGGCATACCCGGTGTTCGCTCCGAAAGATGCACCAATTGCTACGATCAAGAAGCCAATAATCAGTGGATTCAGGTTTGCCTGGACGGGCTGGTTGCGCACATCGACGATTGCAAAGATCAGCCCAACAAGCAGAGCAGTGCCGACAAACTCGTCCGCGAAAGCACCAAATGTTCCGACGAACGTCCTATGGCCGGTGTAAAAAATGTACCCCAAACCCTTACCACCAAAAGTCGGCCCCTGGGCAATGTCTCCAATGGTCAGGTGATTGGCCGCCAAAGCGTTGACGAGCGCGCCCTGGTACACAAAGTAGAGAATAAGGGCCGCAACAAACGCGCCAAGTACCTGGGCTAGCCAATAAGGAAGCACCTTATTCCAGGCGAATTTACCTCTCACGGCAAAACCTAACGTCACAGCAGGGTTGAGATGAGCGCCACTGATAGCTCCTGTAACGTATATGCCTAACATAACGGCAAGACCCCATCCGAAGATGATGACCGGCCAGGTATTCGCACCTATACCCACTCCCTGTGATGGACCAAAGAGCCCAAAGACTGCCACACAGCCATCGCCGAAGAGGATCAGCACCATCGTGCCGAAGAACTCTCCGATCATCTCACCGGGAGTCCCGGCGAGCGCATTAGGTCTACCAACAGCTTGACTTGCCATAGTTGGTTACTCCTTCTCCATGAGTGAAAATGGCGGCGAACCGATATTGTTCGCCATAGGAAAAGATAATTACAACGAAGGACGCACTACGAGGACTGGCCTGTAGGGATGGGAGAAGACGAGGGCGACGCAAGGGACGAGGGCGACGCAAGCGTCCCCGCCTCCCGTCCACTCTACCCCCGCCCCTACAGGCAACATCAACAATCAGGCCTGTTCCCAGTGCATGGAACGTTCGACGGCGCGCTTCCAGCTTGCGTAGAGTTTGTCGCGCTGGGCTGCGCTCATCTGCGGCTCGAAGGTGCGGTCGATGGCCCAGTGCTCGGCAACCTCTGCCTGGCTGCCCCAGAATCCGACGGCGAGGCCGGCAAGGTAGGCCGCGCCGAGGGCGGTGGTCTCGGCAACTTTCGGGCGCTGCACGGGGACGCCGAGGATGTCGGCCTGGAACTGCATCAGCAGGTTGTTGACGACGGCGCCGCCATCGACGCGCAGGGTCTTGAGCTGCACGCCGCTATCGGCGGTCATGGCCTCCAGGACATCGCGCGTCTGATAGCACATCGACTCGAGGGTGGCGCGCGCGATGTGGCCGGCCGTCGAGCCGCGCGTCAGGCCGAGAATGGCGCCGCGCGCGTAGGAGTCCCAGTAGGGCGCGCCCAGGCCGACGAAGGCCGGAACGAAGTAGACGCCGCCATTGTCCGAAACGGTATTGGCCAGTGCCTCGACATCCCCGCTCTGCTTGATGACGCCCAGGCTATCGCGCAACCACTGGACGGCGGCGCCGGTGATGAAGATACTGCCTTCCAGGGCATAGACGGTCTGGCCGTTGATGCCCCAGCCGATGGTGGTGAGCAGCCCATTCTGCGACGGCACGCCTTTGTTGCCGGTGTTCATGAGCATGAAGTTGCCCGTGCCATAGGTATTCTTCGACATGCCGACCTCGTAGCAGGCCTGCCCGAAGGTGGCCGCCTGCTGATCGCCTGCGTCGCCGGCCATCTGGATGGCCCCCCCGAAAAATTCGGGGTCGGTCTCGCCGAAAACGCCGCTGGAAGGCATCACGGTTGGCAGCATCGAATGGGGTACGCCGAGTTCCTTGAGGATGACATCGTCCCACCTGTTTTCGTAGATGTTGTACATCAGGGTGCGCGACGCATTCGAGGGGTCGGTGGCGTGGACGCGGCCTTTCGAGAGGCGCCACATCAGGAAGGTATCGATGTTGCCGAAGAGCAGCTCGCCGCGATCCGCTTTCTCGCGCGCGCCGGGGACGTTATCGAGGATCCATTTGACCTTGGTGCCGGAGAAATACGCATCTGTCACCAGGCCGGTACGCTCGCGAATTTCCTTGTCGAAGCCCTTGGCCTTCAGTTCATCGCAAATAGGCACGGTCAGGCGACTCTGCCAGACGATGGCGTTGAAGACCGGCCTGCCGGTGGACTTCTCCCACACAACGGTTGTCTCACGCTGGTTGGTGATGCCGATGGCTGCGATGTCGGAAGCCGAGGCGCCGGCCTTCTGCATGGCCTCCCTGGCAACCGCGAGCTGGCTTGACCAGATGGCCTCCGGGTCATGCTCGACCAGCCCCGGGGAAGGATAAATCTGGGGAAATTCTTGCTGCGCTGTGCTGACAATCGCTCCCTCATGGTTGAAGACGATTGCGCGCGAACTGGTGGTACCCTGATCCAGGGCAAGCACGTACTTTGCCATAAGTAGCCCTCTTTCTTTTGTTATGGCAACCCAGTTTACCAGTAGGCGCTCATGCACATTAACCAATACAGACGAACATCAAAACGTCCACTGCGGGCCGATAAATCGGCGATGGGCGCGATAAATCGGCCCCTACAGATGGTCGGATGAATTTGTCAAGATGCATAATCGGGTTCCTACACAATGCGGCCGGGGTTGCCAGACGACAAGATATTGATCAAGCGCAGGTTTATTACCCGCGCAGGAATCACGATATCGGACAAAGTAAGCATTATGAAACGGATGCCTGGCTGGTCCTCCTTTCTTTGGAAACAGGCGTCTTCAGCTCTTCGAACAGTATGCGCGTTACTGCCAAAGTTCAGGACTATTCACCGCCACACCAATTGCCCCGCTGCGCAGCACCTCCCACACCTGTTGGGCCGTATGCACCAGGCCGAAGGCCATGAACGGCAAAGGAAGCGGCTCATCCAGAAAAGGAATGACATACGGAATAGCAAGTGCGGGCGAGAAATCCAGCAAATCGACGTAGCGCGTATCAATCGACTCGACGGCCATCTCTAATCCGGAGGAGTCCGCTGCAAAAATACGCTGAATCGTCTCCAGGCCAAAGTCTTTCGCCAGGGCCAGCGTCCTGGGATGATTTGAGACCACGCCGACAACGTGATATGTCTCGGCAAGATAGCGCAGGCCGGCTGCATCGGGATTAATACCGTCGATATGATCGACATTCACGTACAACGCTTTTCCCTGGCGATCTGCCTGGTTTAATAAGGTCGTCAACTCGAAGAGATTACAATGTCGCAAGAAGAGTACATTAACTTGAGAGGAGGCAAGAGCCATGGCGAAATGGCTGCGATTTTCGATCATCGGGATGATCTTGTACTGCCCTAACAGTTTAGGGAGCGGCCCACGGAACTTAGTAAGCATGCTTGCACCTCGCTGTCGCAGGGAAAAAACAAAGCCCCAAGCAGCCTCATAGAGAGGTTGGCTCAGGACTTTTCATTTCACTGTCCTTGGGCTCTATTAAGTTGTCCAACCTGGTCATCCTTGACCGTGGGGTAAGCTGAGCGGTAAAAAGCAGTACAAATAATTACCGGGTATACAATTTCGAGCGCTTAGCTTATAATTCAAGAATACTCAGTAACTTGCCATTTTGTCAAGACCTGACTCACCAATATATCGAGAAAGCCACCAGGGCCTTTTTTCAAAGGTAAAGTGTTGTCTATGAACAAGCAGGAGTTTTTACGGCTGGCGCGCCAGCATCCGGTGGCTGCCGCGCTCAAATCGGATGATGACATCCACGTTGCCCTCGACGCCGACACTCCCCTGTTATTTATGCTCAAAGGCGATGCGTTGCAACTGGCGTCATTTGTGAAGAAGGCGCACGAACTCGGCAAGCGCTTCGTGGTGCATGTCGACCTGGTGAGTGGGGTAGGTAAAGACCGCGCCGGTATCCAGTACCTGCACTCTATCGGCGTTGATGCGATCATTACCAGCCGTTCCCAGCTTGTGGCGGCGGGCAAGGCGGAAGGGCTGATTACTATTCAACGCCTGCTGCTGCTCGATGACTCTGCACTGGAAACCGGCATCCGCACCATCTCGCGCGCCGCCCCCGACTTCGTCGAGGTGCTGCCCGGGATCATCTTCCCGGAGATTGTCTCCACCATCCAGCACCTGCTGGTCGGCCCATTCATCGCGGGCGGCTTCATCCGCACCTCATCGGATGTCGAACGTGTGCAGAAGGCAGGGGCTATTCTGATCAGCAGCAGCACCCGCGAACTCTGGTACCGAAGTTAGTCACGCCTGGATGGTATTTGACGAATCGACCGGAGGGGGGGTCTCCTCGACTTGCACCTTTTGGCCAATTTTGCGTTCGGTACCAGACAGCAGACGACCGATATTGTCGTGATGCAGTGCGATGACCAGGGCGGGACCGAGCAGCATAAAGACGAGTTGGGCGAGCGTGACCCAGCCAACGAAGAAGAAGATAATGCCGCAGACCATGGCTGTCAGGGAAGACACGATAGAACCGAGTGAGACGTACCGCCAGACCGCAATGGTGATGATGATGGCAAGAGCGCTGATGCCGAACGCCAGGGGAGAAAGTACCAGTAAAGCACCCGCGCCGGTGGCCACACCGCGCCCGCCCTTGAAGCCTATGAAGACGGGGTAGCAATGCCCGATCAGGGCCGCCAGAGCCGCGATGGTGGGGCCCCAGCCGGAGACGTAGAAGAACGGCACGTGCAGCGCCAGCAGAGTAGGCAAGATACCTTTGCTGATATCAAAGATGAAGACAATAGCCGCCGGTCCCCTTCCCAGGGTACGCAAGACGTTGGTCGCGCCAATTTTGTGACTGCCGTAGTTGCGTATATCGAAATCTCTGCCCCGCAGCAGTTTCCCCATCCAGTAGCCCGCCGGGATGGAACCCCACAGGTACCCGATGATGGCAATTAGAATAAGTTGAACAAGAAGAAGTGGCATACTGACCTCCTTTGCTCAGGTATATCGTTTTCGAAAAGAGTATACCACATGAGAAAATTTCATCATCCTCTCATAATTAGCCTGTATAGTGTAGATATTGCTTACAGAGGAGTATGGAGGACACTATGCGTATTTTAATAGCTGAAGACGATCCGCACCTTGGGTCAGCCTTAAAGAAGGGGCTGGAAGATAGTCATTATGCCGTAGACCTGGTGACGAATGGCGACGAGGCGCTGTCGGTAGGGCTGGCGGTTCCTTACGATCTATTGATCCTGGACATCCTGCTGCCACATGTTGATGGCTTCGAGGTGTGTAAGCGCCTGCGAGATCAGAAACGCGCTATGCCCATTCTGTTCTTATCAGCTTTGAGTGGGCTGGATCACCGAGTAACGGGATTGGATATCGGTGGCGACGATTACCTGACGAAGCCTTTCGCGTTCCGTGAGCTGGAGGCGCGGGTGCGCGCGCTACTGCGCCGGGAAGGGCCAACGAAGAGTACTACGCTCTCCTTCACAGATGTTACAATGAATACGCGCACGCACGAAGTACGCAGGGGAGAGCGCGAGATCATACTGACGAGCAAAGAATATGCGCTACTCGAGCTGCTTCTGCGCCACCCCGGGCAGGTACTCAGCCGGGGAATGATAGCTGAGCATATGTGGAATATCGAAGCTGATCATCTTTCCAACGTGATCGATGTGTACATCCGCTACCTGCGGCGCAAGCTGTGCGAGGGTGGAGAACCGGACATCATTCACACGATACGTGGATTTGGCTATCAACTCAAGGAAGTATAATGTCCAGGCAAAGGCGTTGGTGGCAGGCAATCAGGATCAGTCCGATGCATATCCGTACGCAAATGACGCTGTTGTATATGCTTATCTTCACCATCTTGATCTGCCTGTTTGGAGTCGTCTTTTTCATCAATCTCCAAAGTTCGCTGGATGGCAACGTCGATGCGGAGCTGCAAGAACAAGCACAGGATATTGCCAATGGCATTCAGGACAAAGCTGGTATCGTATCCATGCGAGATGCAAGCAGTGGCTGGTCAGGATTGATTGCGGCTGCCGGCGATGATGACTCACCAGGCAACACATCGCCATCCCAGGCATCGACGGGCACAAGCAAGATTCCAGTATTGTCGGCCAACATAGATATCGGTCCCGTGGTGCGCATTCTGGACAATAAAGGAACATTGGTCTATACTTCACCGGCATTTCAAAAGCTGACGGCACCCTCAACAAGCGTCACGGCAGCGCTCCAGGATCGTCCCTGGATGGGAACGGTTACGACAGTCGATGGGCAACAGCAGGTGCGCCTCTTTAGTTTCCCGCTGGTAAGCGACGGCTCAGTCTACGGGATCGTGCAGGTTGGGGAATCGCTGGCGTCGCTCGGCAATACCCTGCGTACCGCCCTCTTTGAACTGATTGTGATCGGACTGGGTGTGCTGCTGCTAGCTGTGGGAGTAAGCTACTGGCTGGCCGTGCGGGCCTTCGCGCCCGTCAAGAAAATGACCAGCATCGCCCGGCGCATCGAAGCGGGCGATCTCCAAGAGCGTGTGCCGGTGCCGCCGGGCAACGATGAATTGCACACGCTGGCCCTGACCTTCAATGAAATGATTGAGCGGCTGGAAAAAGACTTTATCCGCCAGCGCCGCTTCGTTTCGAATGCTTCGCACGAACTACGCACGCCTGTTGCAGCCATCCGCAGCATGACGGATGTCGCACTGAGCCAGGAGAACGGGGCAGGTGAGGCGCAAGAAGATGGAAAAGCAGGAGAGGCTGGAGGGATAGGCGCCTCATCCGGCGAATACCTCGCTACACTGCGCGATGTGAACGCGGAGGCCGAGAGGCTGGGGCTCTTGATTAATGACCTGCTGACACTGGCACGGACGGATGAAAATCAGCTCTTGCTTGAACGCGAGGCGGTACGGCTGGATCTGCTGGCGGTGGATGTGGCGGCCACTACCGAGGCGCTGGCAAGCGAGAAGGGCATTACACTGGAGGTGAAGGCCGACCAACCGGCAACGGTGGACGGCGACGAAGTGCGGCTGATCCAGGTGATGATGAACCTGATCGATAATGCCATCGCCTATACGAATAAGGGTGGGAAGGTGCTGCTCAGCGTCGAAGTGTGCGAGGGAAGCGTATATCTTATTGTACGTGATAGCGGAATAGGCATCGCCCAGGAACATCTCGAGCACATCTTTGAGCGGTTCTATCGCGTGGATGCCGCTCGTTCGCGCGCGGCAGGCGGCAGCGGCCTGGGACTGGCCATCGTGGAGTGGATTGTGCGCGCGCATGATGGCGTCATTTCTGTCGAGAGCGAGGTCGGGAAAGGCGCGACTTTCACAGTGCAGTTGCCCGCTTGGCGGGGTAAGACGGTCTTTACAAAATTCTTACAAATCGTGACTGATCTTCATGAATTCTTCATACTGCCCTTGTATACTCGTTGGCGAACGGCTTATCAGGATTGAATATGATGAAGTAATAGACAATAATTGGGGATAGATTTTATGCAGCAATCGGGTAATAAGCAACCTGACGCAAAAAAACGGCCTCAAGCGGTTGCACCCGGGACGCCGGCCGCAAGAGCGGGGCAGCCGGATGCAAATGGCCCAACCGGCCCGCTGACTGCCAATGAGGCTGCTACAGAACCGGCCGGCCTGGGCTGGTTCCGGTCGGCCTATTGGATTCTCGCGCCTCTGCGGCTCTTTCTTGGCGTGACCTTTGTCTACGCCGGCCTTCAGAAATTTGGGGACCCGCAATTTTTCAATCCAACGGCAGCCGGCTATATCGGCAAACAGATCATCGCCTTCTCTCACGGATCTCCCATCCAGGGTTTGCTCCTGCACGTAGCGCTGCCGCACGCGAAATTCTTCGGCCTGATGATAGCGTTGGGCGAGATCGCGATTGGCCTGGGAACGCTGTTCGGTTTCCTGCTGCGGCCCGCGGCCTTCTTCGGCTTCTTGCTCAGCCTGATGTTCTTTCTCTCGGCAAGCTTTCACGTCTACCCTTACTTTTACGGGGCCGATATCGTGTTCGTCTTCGCCTGGATCACACTCATTCTGGCAGGCCCCCTGCGCAGCGGTCTGCCGGCGCTCGACGGCCTGCTCGTCCCGCGCCTGCTAGACAGTCTCTCAGCGGAGACACAGCCCTGGGCCGGGCGCCTGGCCGGCTTTTTCCTGGGGGTGGGCCATAAGGAACCACAAGAGCTGCTACAAGCCGCGCCTGATATGGGCCGGCCGGCAGAGAACTACCAGCAGTCAGGGATGTACAGCAGTTCTGTACAGAGATATCCGCAGCAGGTGCCGCAGCAGTTGATGAACGCCAACAGTCGCGGCACGACATACCAGCAGCGGAATGCGCAGCAGATGAGCTACAAAGCGCGCATTGCCGCTCAACGGCGCTCGATGGATAACCGGCGCAACTTCCTGCTGGGCATGCTGGCGGGCGGCCTGGGAATGCTCGGTATCACGCTGGTAGGCAGCAGGGTTATCCATCTCGGCGATGATTCCGGCGCCGGCACGCAGACGGGCGGAAATACAACGGGCGGTGGCACGACAACCAGCCCGGGGACGGGTACGACGCCGGGCTCTTCCGGCTCCTCCAATACGATTGCGCAGGTGAGCGCGGTCCCCACGAACAGCGCCGTTAACTTCACCATTCCATCGAACGGCGATCCCGGCGTGCTGGTTCACCTCAACAACGGCAAATTCGTGTGTTTCGACGCTACCTGCACGCACGCGGGCTGCCCGGTGCAGTTCGACTCCGGTAGTTCGCTGCTGGTCTGCCCATGCCACGGGGCGGAATTTGACCCCGCCAACAATGCCAACGTTGTGCAGGGGCCAGCCCCAACGCCGCTGACCAGCGTGCCGATCAAGGTTGATAACGCGACCGGGGCGATTACGTTGCAGTGATGGGGGTCTCCGGGTTTCCAGGGCGCCCGCGAGGGACGCCCCTACATTTCAAGTGATATACTGAACTGCATATTGTGTCTTTGGCCGGACCTCTCAGAAAGCGGGGAGGCTATGCTAAATGCAGCTTCAGTACGGGCAGTCAACGGCGCGAAGTTTTCGCAACGCTTTGTCAAGCCGTTGTATGATTCATACTGCTTTGCTAACCTGCCTGCTACGATTTTGTTTCTGCTTACCGGCGAGGGGATGTGCGCGCTGCCAGAGGACGCGATTTATCGCGTCCCTACGCAGGCGATAGATGGGGGGCGTACGGGATATGACACGGTGATTCTGTTTTTTGTGGATGGCTTCGGCTGGCGCTTTTTCGAGCGATACGCTGAGAAGTACGCGCTGCTGAGGGCATTCTCGCAGGATGGCATCGTGTCCAAGATGACTTCGCAGTTTCCCTCGACGACCGCGGCGCATGTGACGTGCATTCATACGGGCCTGAGCGTGGGGCAGAGCGGCATCTATGAATGGATTTATTATGAGGCGCTGGTGGATGATATGATTACCCCGCTCATGTTTTCCTATGCCGGAGACAGTACACGTGACACGTTGAAGCGGGCTAATATCCCGGCTGAGGCGTTCTTTCCCCGGCAGACGTTCTACCAGGCGCTGAACTCGCGCGGGGTGACTTCGTACGTCTTTCAAAACGCGGCCTTCACGCCATCGACGCCATCAAACATCCTGTTCCGCGGGGCAACAGTGGTGCCTTTCAAGCAGGCGGAGGATGCCCTGCAACTGATTAGGCAGATGGCGCTGTCAAAGAGGTCGAACCCGACCTACTACTTCCTTTATATGGCCGGCATCGATGCCGTTGGCCACCAGTATGGGCCGGATTCCAGGGAATTTGAACAGGCGGTTGACGCCTTTTTCAAATCAGCCGATCGCTGCCTGGCAGAATTGTTGACAAGGAGAAGCGGGAACACGCTGCTGTTGATGACGGCAGACCACGGACAAATCGAGGTTGACCCTCGCACGACGATTTACCTGAACCAGCAGCTTCCGGGCGTCACATCCTTGCTGCGCACGAACCGGCAGGGAAAACTGCTTGTGCCGGCGGGCTCGGCACGCGATATGTTCCTGTATGTCAAGGACGAACGCCTGGACGAGGCGCTTACACTGCTCCAGCGCTTCTTAAAAGGAAGGGCAGAGGTATACCGTACCCAGGACTTGATTGCGCAAGGCTTTTTTGGGGCGGGTCCGCTCTCAGCCGAATTTACAGCGCGCATCGGCAACCTCGTGATTTTGCCTTATCAGCACGAGACGGTGTGGTGGTACGAGCAGGGGCGATTTGATATGCACTTCCGGGGGCATCACGGCGGGTTGACGCCCGAAGAGATGGAGATCCCGTTGTGCGTGCTGCCATGTTAACGGGGCTGAGCGGCCATCCCGCTCCGTTCACTGATTGCCACAAGTACGCAAGTCAGCCAGCCAGGACAACCGCAAGGGTTGCCCCTACCCTATACGAAGTGCTATTACGATCGGCATGCCTTGTGAAAATTCCTCAGTTTTGACGACGCTTTCTGAGCCATTACGCGCTAGACTGGTGAGCATAAAGACGACATGGCAGATCAAATTTCCTCATGTTAGATCGTCAATAGAGATAGAAGACCCTTAGCCAATCCTGGAGGAGACATCATGGCAACGCAGACACAGACGCCGCCACAAGCAACCAAACCTATCCCATTCGTGCAGGGCAAACCGCTGCTTGGGGACCTGTCCGCCTACAACAGTGAGCGGCTTGATTTCCTCCTGCGCATCACACAGGAATGCGGCGATGTAGGTGGCATGCACTTCGGCGCCGGTCCGCGCATCTGTATCGGCAATTACTTTTCCATGATGGAGGGCCACCTGCTGCTGGCAACACTCGCGCAGCGCGTGTCCTTCGAGCTGGCATCGCCAGGGAGCGTGGAGCCTGATCCCTATCACACCCTGACCATTCGACCGAGGGGTGGGTTACCGGTGATCGTGAAGCGGAGAGAGCTGAGGTCACAGGAATCGGGGGAGTAAGGAAGTGATTCTAATCATCGCCGCATTGCAAACCATTGGTCTTCATGCTACCATGATGACATATGACGCTCTCCCCAGAATCCACTACACGACAGCCACGACGGTTGTCTTTAGAGCCCAGGCTGCTTTTCCGACTGACGCTGATGGGCTGCCTGGTGTTCTGGATCTTCGTTTTCAGCGATAGCGCTTGGGGACCAAACCTGGCTCCGCTCTCCAATGTTCTACAGGTGCCACTCTCTGTCGCCGGGCTGTTTTACGTGATCTGGTCTACCGGCTACCTGCCAGGGGCGCTGATCGGCGGCGCGATGCTGGATCGCTACGGACCGAGGCGCGTGCTTCTGGCGGCGGCGCTCATCATCCTGTGCGGGATGCTGTTGATTGTGGCGGGCATCAGCGCCGTGAATGCGGGACCTGTATCCCACAGCATCACGGTGACGGCCCTGCTGATCGTGGCAGGATTGGCCGGGACGGGCGGCGGCGTGATCGACGCGGCGACGAACGGCATGATTAGCGCCATCTACGCTGGAAAGCGGGGGGCAGCGCTCAACCTGTTCAACCTGCTCTATCCACTGGGCGGCGTGTGCGTTGCGCTGGTCGACGCCGCCCTGCTCACGCTCTTTCACAACGATCCGCGCCCGTGCTTCCTCTTTACGATCTGCTTCATTCTCGGCGCGATGTTCTCGCTTGCCGGCATACCGCGCAGGTATCTCTTGCCGGTGGAGAAGCCTCTGGCGGCTGCGGAGGATCACACAGGAGACCCCTCCGAAGGCAAGATAGAGCGTCCGGCGTCATCGCGGCCGCTGCTGGCCATTCTCGCCCCGGTCATCGCGGTGATGATACTGACGTCCGGCATCAGTTCGAGCACACGCGCCTGGACTCCCGCCTACCTGCACGTAGCCTATGGGCAGACACCGGCCATAGCGGCTGCTTTGAGCAGTATCACCTGGTTGTTGTCGGCCAGCAGTCGCCTGGGAGCGAGTGTGTTGATCCTGCGGGTGGGAGCGTGGCGTATGGTGATGATGGGGGTAATCGTGACGCTCGTTGGGCTGGTTGGCATGGCGCTCAGCCCCAATGCCGCGCTGGCGACGCTGGCTATCGCGCTGACCGGCATAGGGCTCTCGCCCATCTTCGCAACTTGCCTGTCGATAGGCAGCGAACGAGCCGGGCGGTCGCCCGGCGCTGTAGCAGGTATCCTGCTTTTCGTGAGCGGCATCAGCACGGTATGCTGCGGCTGGCTTTTCGGCTTCCTGCTGAATAACGCCGGTCCGCTCTGGTCGGTCGGTTTCTGCTTTGTCGCCATGCTGGTCGGCGGCTTGCTGGCGCTGCGGCTGCGCTCGTGAAGATGGCCTGTCAGGTGATGGGCGCATCCTCATAAGTTGGTGCCTTGAAAACCAGCTTGCCAACGGACTGCGTCCTAGCTTCGCTCAGGCAAGCTGTAAGGAGGTAGGTTGAGAATGCCGATCAAGGCGCCGCCGATTACCGACACCCATAGGCCGGCAACGAAGGGCACGAGGGCGTAGGGAGCAATGCGCGTCAATTCGTTCAAAGCAACCGTGAGGCCGCCACCTGAACCGCACCAGGGTGGGCATCTAAAGTCCGCCACCAGTTGCACCAGCACCACCCAGACCATGCAGACCAGCGCGGAGAGCAGCCCATTCGTCAGACCAAAGAACGCTCCCCAGAAGAGGCCCCAGGACAGCGATGCGAAGCGGACGCGCCGAAAGATGGTCGCCAGCAAGGGGGCGATGAGAATGGCAGGCCATACCGCCAGCAGGAAGGTGGCGGCAGATGGTAAAGCATACTGCAACCAGGTCTCACCTGCCAGGGCGAGGCAGATGATGAGGTTGAGCACGATGGCGTGCAATATCCAGCGGCTATTCTTCGAGGTTGGCTGGAGATCTTCGGTGGCGATATCTCTGGGAACCTTCGCATGAAGCCTGGTTACTCGCGATGGGTCAACCGGCGCGGTATCCGGCGCCTGTAGCGCCTTGGCAGCGAGTTCGACGGGCAGCGCGGCAGGTACGTGGGGTATGGCTGGCCGATAAATCGGCGATGGGCGATCGGGCGAGGTCGCTGGCCGATAAATCGGCGATGGGCGCGATAAATCGGCCCCTACTTCTCGTTGGGGGCGCGATAAATCGGGCCCTACTTCCTTTTGTATTTCGTGGGTGTCGATCAGGGCGGCCAGGTTCTGGGTGTTATCTTGAGCGGCGGTGGCCAGGTCGGCGGCAAATGCTGTGACGGTCGCGTAGCGGTCGTGCGGGTTTTTGGCCATGGCACGCTGCAGGACGAGGTCGATGGCGATAGGCAGCTCCGGGCGCAGTCCCAGGATGGAGCGCGGCGGCACGAACGAATGCAGGTGGGCCCAACTGCGTGGCTGCATCCCTTCCTTTCTACGCAAGGGCAGATCGTTGCTCAGCAGGTAGAAACAGGTGACGGCCAGCGCGTACTGGTCGGAATATCGCCCGGGGCGCAGTTGCCAGACCTCAGGAGCCATGTAGGCGGGCGAACCGGCCCAGGGCGCGTCGAGGTGTGAGACATCGGCCTCGATCAAGGTGGCGACGCTGAAATCGGAAAGCAGCGCGTGCGTCCCCATATAGAGAATGTTAGCCGGCTTGACATCGCGGTGCAACACGCCGCGGCTGTGCGCGTAGTCCAGGGCGTCCGCGATCTCGCGCGCGATCGTTACAACGCGGTTCACCGACCAGGGACGCCTGCCCTCGCGCACGAACATATCCGCCAGCGAGCCGCGCTCAGCATACGACAGTACGAGATACGGGTAGCAGCGCACCTGTTCGGATGCCTCTCCCTCCTGCTCCTGCCCGGCATCGCCGGCCGGGACGCGAGACGGGGCGGCCACACGAGGCTTCACCTCGCGATAGAGCAGGCCAAAAGAGAAAATCGGCAGGATGTATGGATGCGACAGGGAGGCGAGCACGGCGGCCTCGCTCCGAAACGTCTCCACGCGCGAGACACTCAAGGAGTTCGGCAGAAATCTTGATGACAACCTTGCGCTTCATGAGCGCAGGCTGTTCCGCCAGGTAGACCTCGGCCGTGCTGCCCTTGCCCACGAAGGAGAGCACGCGGTAGTCACCGACCATGGCGCCCTCCACCAGGCTGCCGCATTCACGGCACCAGAGTGCGCCCGGTTTATTCTCGTGTCGTCCAACACAACAGTAAGTCATTGAATGTCTCCACATCAGCTCACAACGGGTGAGAAATGGAATGCGTTGCCAGCATTCAAGAGTTTGGGATTTAAGCAGACAATGATGTCCTGTGGGATAGACGCGGGGAGGGAGAGTTTTTTGCGAGCCCGGTCAGATTTCTTCCTCTATATGTATCTTGTTCTTCTCAATTGAATTTTTAACCAGCTTTGTCCAATCCTCTTTGGCAGAGCGGGGAGTAAGTATCGGCTCATCCCGTACGATGCGCCCATCGCGGAATGCCACCCGGCGCCTGGCATACTGTGCGATATCGCCTTCATGCGTTACCAGCACAATCGTCAATCCCTGCTCATTCAAAGCCTGCAGGACGGCCATAATCTCCAGGCTGGTACGGCTGTCGAGGTTGCCCGTCGGTTCGTCTGCCAACAATAACATGGGCCCATTCACCAGGGCGCGGGCGATGGCGACACGTTGTTGCTGTCCGCCTGAGAGCTGGGACGGGCGATTATCCATGCGATCCGCAAGCCCAACGAGCTTCAGTATCATACGCCCGCGGAGTTCACGCTCTTCCCTGGAAATCCCGGCATAAACCATAGGGAGCGTGACATTTCTGAACGCGCTGGCGCGGCTGATCAGGTTGAAGTTCTGAAATACGAAGCCGATCATACGGCTTCGTATTTCGGCCAGTTCATCATTCGACAGGTGTTCGACGGCCTTTCCGGCCAGCCAGTACTCGCCCTGGGTTGGACGATCCAGGCACCCGACGATATTCATGAATGTGGACTTACCCGAACCGGAAGGTCCCATTACAGCGACGAACTCACCCGGGTAAATCGCCAGCGAGACGGACTGCAAGGCGTTGACTCGCGTCTGACCTAGAATGTAGATTTTAGTCAAATCTCGAATATAGATAAGGGGAGTAGCAATGAGGCTGGTATTCGTCGCCCCAGGTTCCCCATTTCCTTCTTTATCGAAGTCGTTGTTCGCCAAAACGCTTTCCCTCACTCTCGGATCAGCACTACACTACCCGTTTGTCTGGGCACCGACGACGACAACCTGGCCGGGTGTGAGACCGGTGAGGACCTCGTAGAAGGTGTCATCGGTCAAGCCCAGCACAATCGGCACAGGTACGATCGTCTTTTGAGCGCCTGACTGCATGAGCACGAAGGACGCGGTGGGATTATCCTGGAGGTAGGCCGAGAGCAACGCCGACGGTAAACGCGTAGAGCAGAGCTTGCCAATGTCACAGGTGTAAGACGGATAGCCCCGCGGTCTCACGAAAGACTGTCGAGTCAAGAATTTCGAGGAAACACTCCTATGGCTAGAAGAAAGGAACCCTCCGGGGATAAGGCGTTAGTAACGACGCAGGCAGGGAGAAACCTGCCGATATCACCGCAGCCGTTCGAAGATCTGTGGCTTTCGCAAGGCAGACGCGGCGTGAGAAGCGATGCAATCGTGGGTACTGCCCTGGATTCCTTGCGGTTCAATCGCCTGCGCTCATTCTTGACCATGCTCGGCGTCATCATCGGCGTATCGGCAGTGATTACAGTCATAGTCCTGTCGCAGGGAGTCAACCAGAGCGTCAGCCAGCGCTTTGCCAGCCTTGGCACGAACGTTATTACGATCTCGCCCGGCGCCGCCTCCAGCGGTGGCGCGTTCAGCGCCGCCGGATCAGAACAGACCCTTACCCTGGGCGACGCTGATGCGCTGGCATCGCTTCCCCACGTGGTCGATGCGAGCCCCATTCTCTCCACTGCGGGCCAGATCATCTACGGGGACCAGAACTGGAATACCTCTATCCGCGGCGTCTACCCGGCCTACCAGACGATTTAAAGCTGGCAGATCGCCGAAGGCTCATGGTTCAGCGATGAGGCCGAACAGACAAGCGCTCCGGATGCCGTACTAGGAGCGACAGTCGTGCAGAATCTCTTTCCCGCCGGAACTGCGGATGCGATCGGCCAGACGATTCGCATCAATAGCCAGCTTTTTCGAGTCGTCGGCACGCTCCAGGCCAAGGGGACTTCGAGCTTCTCCAATACAGACGACACCATTTTCGTCCCCTTCAGCGCAGCCAACGAGCGGCTGAAGCCCTCGCCACTCTACGTCGACCAGATCCAGGTGCTGGTGGATGATGTCAACAACATCGCGCAGGTGCAGCAAAACATCACGACGCTGCTCAGGACGCGACATCACCTCAGCGGAGCCGCCCCCTCCTCCTCTCAAAATCAACGAAACGGCGGTCTTGGAGCCGGCCTGACTGGTGGCGCCGGCGGTGGCAGCTTCGGCGGTGGCAGCTTCGGCGGCCGAGGTGGTGGAGGTCGAGGTGGCGCCGGTGGTGGGGGCGGCGGCTTCGGCGGCGCTGGTGGTAGCGGCTCCGGGAGTGGGGGCAGCTCAAATGGCGGGGCTTCGACCCAAAGAAGTAGCTCTGCCCTCACGGGAGCAGCGCAACCCAACGACTTCCAGGTACTAAATGGGAGTCAGCTTGTGCAGACGGCTCAGCAGAATACTTCCGAACTGACCATCCTGCTGGTTGGCATCGCCGCTATCTCGCTTACCGTGGGCGGGATCGGCATCATGAACATCATGCTGGTCTCCGTCACCGAACGCACCCGCGAGATCGGCATCTGTATGGCCATTGGCGCGCGCCAGCGCGATATCCGCAACCAGTTCCTGCTGGAGGCGCTGCTGTTGAGCATCATCGGCGGTATAATCGGTATTCTTATAGGAATACTCGGCGGCTTCGAATTGACGAAGGGTATCGGCTTCCCCTTCGTCTTCAACCCCTTCGCTGTGGCGCTGGCATTTGGCGTCGCGGCCATCGTTGGCGTCAGCTTCGGCTACTACCCGGCGGTGCGCGCGTCAAAGCTCGACCCGATAGTCGCGCTGCGCACGGAATGACGAGATCACCCCGGCATCACTCGTACCTGAGCACCTCCAGGGGGCGCACACGCACCGAGCCATAGGCTACCAGGGCGGAGGTGAGCATGGACAGCAGCGCGGCGCCAAGGATGAGCGCCAGCACGATTGGGACGCTCACGCCGAAACCCGTGTGGAAGAAGAACCTGCCGAGCAGGTTCGTCGCCAGCGTGACGAGCAGCATCGCCAGCGTTGCACCGACGCCACCGATCACGGCGTTCTCGATCAGCACCTCGCCGAGCACGGTGCCGCTGGTGTAGCCGACGGACTTGAGGATACCGAGCTCGCGCCTGCGCTCCAGCATGGCCAGGGCAACGGCGTTGGCGATGATGATGATACCGGCCAGCAGCGACAGGCCCGCGATGGTCGTGAGCGCCAGCAGAATGTAGCTCAGGTACTGGTCGATGTAGTCGCCGATGTTGGCAAGGTTTATGACGAAGGCCTGCGGCGCGAGGGACGAGATGGCGTTGATCGCCTTGCCTACTTTAGCGCTGTCGATCTTCATGTAGAAGACCGATTGCTGCAAACCCGGCGGGGTGATGGCCTGCACCACGTCATTTGTCGCCAGGATGGGTTCAAACGAGGTGTTCACGCCACTGGTGCGGTACACGCCGACGACGTGCACCGTGACGGTCTGCTTGCCATCGACGCTCGCCAGCGTAATCGTGCTGCCGGGGCCGATCTTGCCCTTGAGGGGATCCAGGTGGGCAAGCGGCCAGCCGATCAGGACATTGTCTTGCCCGGCGTCGCCGGCGTTCAGATTGCGCCCATCGGTGATAGTCAGGCTGTTGACATCGGGCAACTGGTTATGCGCCACATCATAGCCCTGCGCGCCGCTGAGATAGAAGAGCACGCCCGGCCTCCCCAGGCTGGTAAACGAAAAGCTGGAAGAAACGCTTTGCAGGACATCTTTGATGGACTGGTTATTGATGCTCGCCGGAACGGTATTGACGATAGTATTCTGGGCGGACTTGCTCAGACCAGGAATTGTATTAAGCCCGCTCTGTAGCGAGTTCACATCGTTTTTGGAGGCGATCGTGATCACGTTGTAGGTCAGGTTGGTCGCGATGGCGCTGTTGACCTTGTCGCGCAGGTCCTGACCCAGGACGAGGATCAGGCCGATGGTGAAGATGCCCACGAAGAGCGCCAGCAGTGTTGTGGTCGTACGCGCACGCTGCCGGCCAATATTGCGCAGGGCCATCTTCGTATTGGATTTCCAGGAGCGCGGCAGCAGCACCACGATGAAGCCCAGTATCGTGACCGCCAGCAGCAGGTAGCCGAAGGTGGGCAGCGCCTGGGCGATCAGCGCGGAGACCGCGAGGGCCAGCACGAGCAGGCCCAGAAACTTCCAGGTAAAGTGCTCCGGCACCGGCAGGATGCTGACGAGAAAGACCACCAGGCCAAAGAACAGGCTCAACAGACCCAGGAACACGAACGCTCCGTAGACCGCGCCGATGCCGAGAATCACATCGTTGAGGATCACGATCGCCAGCACACAGAACAGCACCGAGAGCAGCAGCAGCAGCACGAAGGTCAGCACAAAGCTCCCCGCGCGATTGCCGCCCGGCAGCTCGCGAATGACGTTGAGCGGGCGAATATTCGCGGCCTGCACGATGGGCAGGAGGCCAAAGATGAGGGCCGTCACCAGCCCGATCAAGACGCCGCCCCCAATGGTAATGGGGTCAAGCACAAAGGGGATAATGATGCTAAAGGCCTGCTGCACCACGCTGCGCACCAGGTAAGCGACGCCGGTAGCAGCCAGCGCGCCCACCGCGCCGCCGACCAGCCCTAGCAGGCCGGCCTCGAGGCCGAAGAGCAGGTAAAGGTCGAAGCGACGATAACCCGTCGTCTTCAGCATGGCGATTTCGATCCTGCGGCGCGATAGCAGGACCTGCATGGTATTGACGATGCCCACGCCACCGATCAGCAGGGCCAGCAGGCCGGCAATCTCAAGGAATTTTTTGATGTTATCGACGAGACCTTGCTGCGATTTCAGCGCGTCGGTAGCCGTCTGTGTGGTGGCGAGCGGGAACTCGCCGTTGATGGCCTGCACCGCCCTGTCGGTATGGCTTTGATCGACGGTGGTAACATCGACGGTATCATAGAGCAGCGGCTCACCGGAGGCGGCCGCGTTGAAGTATGCCTGGCTGACCAGCAGTACGCCATTGGACTGTGCCAGCACGCCGGAGTCTGTGACGATGCCGGCTACGCGCACACTCAACACCCGTTCGCTGCCCCCCGTGCGCGTACCTACGTGGACATCGAAGGTATCGCCAACTTTCTTATTGAATTGATCGGCCACCGTTTTATCGATGATGACGCCATTGCCCGCCAGCAAGCTTGAAATGCTGCCGTTAGAGGGGCTCACGAACGTTGGTGGAGTGACTATAGGAAATGAGGCGGGATCAACGGCCTGGATGGTGAAGCTTTGCGTGATCGAGGACGCATTGCTCAAGCTGCCCGTCGAATTGATGAGAGCAGTATAGTTGGTGATCGTCCCCTGGCTTTTCAACTGGCCGAAGTAGGCCAGGTTATCGGCGGTAAAGGGCTTGGTGTCGGACGTGACGGCGATATCGCCGCCGTTAGCGTCGCGTACGTTTGAGGTAAGCGCCCCATTGATCATCTCACCGACCAGTTGCAGCGCCACGATGGCCATTACACCAATCGCGACACAGAAGACCGCGAGCACGGTACGCTGCCCGCCGCGCAAGAGCGAGCGCGTCGTGTAGTTGAAATACATCGAGGTTTTCATCGCGCGGCACTCCCCGGGGCGCTATCACCCGCCGTTTCGATTGCAGCGATGAGGCCATCAAGGAGGCGAATGGAGCGGTCCGCGTGAGAGGCTACGAGGGGATCATGCGTGGCGATGATAAAGGTTTTGCCGGTCTGCTCGCGCAGGTAGGCGATCAAATTCAGCACGTTTTCGCTATTCTTCGCGTCAAGGTTGCCCGTCGGCTCGTCGGCCAGAACAAAGGCCGGGTCGGTCGCCAGCGCGCGCGCAATGGCCACGCGCTGCTGCTCGCCGCCAGAGAGCTGGTTGGGGCGGTGGTTCAGGCGATGCGAGAGGCCCACCAGGTCGAGCAGTTCCCGCGCTCGCGCCGAGGGCGAACCTCTGTGTTTGCCGACGTACAGGGGGACTTCGACGTTTTCCTGGGCCGTCAGCGTGGGGATCAGGTTGAAGGCCTGGAAGACCATGCCGATCTTGCTGTTGCGCACCTCGGCCAGCTTCGACTCCGACATGGTGGTGATATCGATGCCATCGATCAGCACCTGCCCGCTGGTCGGGTTATCCAGCCCGGCGATGATGCCCAGCAGCGTACTTTTACCCGACCCGGAGGGGCCAACGATAGCGACAAACTCCCCGCTCAAAATCTGGAAGCTGATGCCGCGCAGGATATCGATCCGCTCGCGTCCAAGCGGTAAGCTTTTCGTAATGTCCCGCACATCCATCACCACTTTGCGTTCAGACTCTTGCAATGCGGTATTGCTCTGGCGCAATGTTTCGTCCATAAGTTTATCCTCTACTTTGCATAGTTAATTCATGACAGGTCATCCGTGCTATTCTACGTTGAAGTACGGACTTTGTTGCGAGTGGAACCGACACCCGACATCATAATATTTCAAGACTCTTTGAAATATTAACGCAGAATGGTCGGGTTAGTCAAATCGGAACAACGATGAGGTGACAAGCATTGTTTAGTATAGCGAAATCCGGCTGTTACCGGGATATGCAACGAGCTTGAACTATGCTATACTGCATAGGAATTTTTATCGTCTATGGCAAGGGCGGCCTTTGAGGTTGCCCGGTAATGCACCTGTCGTCCTGCAATTATACGCATGCTATTGTATTAGTAGAGATAGAGCGAGGGAAACAAACCAATGCGTCGAGGAACCTTGACACTCCTCCTGTTTATCATCCTGCTGGCGGCGGCTGCCGTCTACATCGACCTGCCGAATACCCCCGGCATCCATATCTTAGGGATCAATAACCCGCTGAACGTCAAGCTGGGGCTCGATCTCCAGGGTGGTGTGAGCGTGCTGCTGGCACCCGATCCCAGCAAGCACTACGATTCGAATACGCTGAATTCGGAGATGCCGGCCGTTCGCGACGCCATTGAGCAGCGCGTGAACGGTGGCCTGGGGGTAAGCGAGCCGAGCATCCGACTGCAGAGCAGTAACGGCCAGCCGGCTATTTCGGTCGAGCTGCCTGGATTTACCGGAAACCAGACGGAAGCCCTCAATACGCTGCTGCAAACCGGCGACCTGGAATTCTGGAGCACCGGCCCTAGCCCGGTTAATCTCGGAACGACGTTCGACCCGACTCAGTACACGCAGTACAATCCGGGCGGCAAACCGGAGTTCACCGGCAGTAACCTCGATGCCAACCAGACCTATGTGAGTTATGACCAGGCCGGCCGCCCACAGATCAGTTTCGAGATGAAGGGCAGCGCCATCGGCAGTTTCGGCACGTTCACCAGCAACAATGTTGGCCAATACCTGACTGTCACGCTCGACAAGACTGTGATCGAATTGGCAGTCATCCAGAGCGCCATCACCGGTCCGGGCGTGATTACCGGCAACTTCACGCTCGACCAGGCGAACCAGATCGTCACCGTCTTGAAATACGGTGCGCTGCCGATTGTCCTGCAGATTAAGAGCGAGGAGACCGTCGGCGCAACGCTCGGCCAGGACTCCATCCTGAAGAGCGAGATCGCTGCCGCGATTGGCCTGGGCATCGTCATTCTCTTCATGCTGCTGTACTACCGCCTGCCCGGACTGCTGGCCGACGTCGCCCTGCTGCTCTACGCGGCCATGACCTTCGCGATCTTCAAGCTGCTCGGCGTGGTGCTTTCACTGGCGGGTATCGCCGGCTTCGTTCTTTCGATTGGCATGGCGGTGGATGCGAATGTGCTGATCTTCGAGCGCGTCAAGGAGGAGCTTCGAGCAGGGCGCTTGCTGGCCTCAGCTATCGATGTCGGTTGGAAGCGCGCCTGGCCATCCATTCGCGATTCCAACATCTCTACACTGATTACCTGCGCTGTGCTCTACTTCTTCGGCAATAACTTTGGGGCGAGCGTCATCGTTGGCTTCGCGACAACGCTTTTCCTGGGAGTCCTCATCAGCATGTTCACAGCGGTCGTTGTGACTCGCACCTTCCTGAACTTGCTGGTTCCCACCGGTGTTGTCAACCACCCCGCACTCTTTGGGCTTCCTGCCGGCTCGATAGCCACGGCATCCCTGGCGCGGCGAAATAGTACGGTTTCATAAGATCGAAGAAGAGGAGAATGCCGTGTTTAATCTTGTAGGAAAACGCTACATCTTTCTAGGGATCTCGCTGCTCATCATCATTCCGGGCTTGATCTCACTGATCTTCAAAGGGCTGAACGTTGGTATCGACTTCTCAGGCGGCACCAGTTTCGAGTTTCGCCCCCAGAACCAGTTCGCCTCGATTCCGGCCGTGGAAAACGAAATCGCGTCCTTCAAATTCTCGGAGCTGCAAGTCGTGACAGGCGCGGATACCAGCGTAAGTGGGAAACAGAATGTCTGGGTACGTCTGAACACCCGCATCGATCCCACTGTGCAGAGTACAATCCAGAACGACATCTGGAATGGAGCAAACAACGTGAAGGGATATGGCAAAGCCAATGTCAACGTCACGTTTGACGACCTGCTGCTGAATCCGCTGTCGGGGCACGGAAAAGCGACCACTGTGACGGTCGTGAGCATCGCGTTCAAGAACGTCACTCCTGCTCTCAAAGATGTCCAGGCGCTGCTTGCGCACATTCCGGACACCTCCGACCCCACCAAAGGTCCCGCCACCGCTGCGGCATCCCCGACACCGACGACAGGGACGACGGCAACCCCCACCAGTTCACCGACGAAAACATCCACGCCGGTCATCTCAGTATCGCCTACCGCTACGGCGACAAGTGGCAATCCGTCCAATATCCCGGTGAGTGTCGCTGCTACCTACCAGGGAAGCACAACGCAGACCATCACGCTGCTCACCCTCTCGGTAATCGACCAGACGACGCTGCTCAAATTTGAAGCGGCCCTGGCAAATAGCGGCAACTACATCTACGTGCTGGATAACGCGACGGTCTCCGGCTCGGTGGCAGCAGAGACGACGCGCAACGCCTTCCTGGCAGTCGCGGCGGCAGCAGTCTTCATCCTGCTCTACATCTGGTTCGCGTTCCGCAAGGTGACGAAACCCTGGCGATTCGGCGCGTGCGCCATCATCGCCCTGCTGCACGACGTGCTGGTGGTACTCGGCGTCTTCTCGATTCTGGGCTGGCTGCTGCATATCCAGATCGACGCGCTGTTCATCACGGCCCTGCTGACGGTGTGCGGTTTCTCCGTGCATGATACTATCGTGGTCTTCGACCGAATCCGCGAGAACTTGCAGCGCCGCACCTCGGAGACCTTCGAACAGGTGGTGAATGCCAGCCTGGTGCAGACGATGGCGCGTTCGCTCAACACGTCGCTCACCGTGCTCTTCACGTTGAGCGCGCTGACGCTCTTCGGCGGCACAACCATCCGCACCTTTACGCTGGCGCTGCTCGTTGGTATCTTCAGCGGTACCTACTCCTCGATCTTCAACGCCAGTATGCTGCTGGTGATCTGGGAGCGCGGCGAAATGGGGACAAGTCGCTTCAACCGCGACCGCACACCAGATGGCCGCGAAGTCCGCGAACTGGCGCGCACGCGCTAACGCGACACGTATCCTGAAAGGCGACGGAGCTGGCGAATGATCCATGGAGGGCAATATACCAGGGCGACCGCGAGGGTGCGCCCGTACAATACACGAGCCGGGGAAGCAGCGCCCTCTGATCGGGAGGATGAGGGCGACCGCAAGGGTCTCCACCCATCCAAAAGAGGATACATTATGCTTACAGGAATCGATCACATCATCATCGGCGTGCATGACCTCGATGCTGCCGCGCGGCGCTTCAGCGAAGATCTCGGGCTGCGAGCGAGCGGCGGCGGCATCCACCCCAGCGGGGGGACGGCGAACCGCATCATTGTGATCGGCGATACGTACCTCGAGTTGATTGCCGTACGCGAGCCGCAGGAGGCGCAGCAGAGCCTGCTGGATCGGTTGGCGAAACACGAGGGCTACCTGAACATGGTGCTTGGCTCGAACGACCTGGCTGCCGATAGTGAGGCGATGCGCGGGCGCGGAGTAGCGCTTATCGGCCCGACGCCGGGGCAGCTTCGCTCATCTGATGGGCGGACGCGGAACTGGCAGCGCGTCGATATCGAGCGGGCAGAACTCGCCCAGCATTACCCCTTCCTCATCCAGCACGACAGCGTTGGAGAAGAACGCCGTTTTCGCCTGGCCGGTTGGGCGCAGCCACCGCAGCATCCCCTCGGCGCCCAGCAAGTACTCAGCGCGACGATTGCCGTCGAGGACCTGGATGAAGCCACGCGGCGCTTTGGGCATATCTACAGCCTGGAACCATCTGAGCCCTTCACAGGAGATGTCGACGGCTGGGATGCCCTGCTGGTATCGTTCGCGCTCGGCGATGGGAGTCAGCACATGGAGCTTGCCGCACCCGTGCCACTGGCAAGCGAGGAGGATGCGGAGATTGGGATGGAGCACCTGCCGGGTGCCGGCGCGCTGCGCAGCTATCTTGCCCGCTTCGGTGAGAGCGTTTGCCGCATGACGCTGGCGGTCAGCAGCATGGACGAGGCTCGCAGCTACCTCGATGAACACGGGGTAACGTACACTTATCAGGAAGAGCCGCGCCTGGCGCTGTGGATCCATCCGGATTATGCATGCGGCGCGTCGATTGTGCTGCACGAAGGATGATGTGTTATTCCTGGACCTGGAAGCGTACTTTACGGCGGAACACTTTCTCGAAGAGGTCGGCCTTATCATAGGCGTGTTCTAGTTCCGCCTCCAGGTCGGAGAGCGGACGGGCCCAGAGAGTGAATGTCCAATGCTCTTTGTTGGATCGCTCGGGGTCGGCCTCCAGTTCCAGCACGCGCCCATCGTGGTCGTAGTCGAGGGCATCGGCGATGCGCAGCAGAGCGGCCAGCGAGGAGACACGTTTGCGCGCCTCACGGTTAAGCCTGGCAAACTCTTCGTGCTTCATGCTGGGCAGGGCGCGCCGGTGGTAGCGCGCGATGCAGGCGATTTCATAGCGATCCTCGTCGCTAAAGTCGGGCAGCGAAGAATCTTTAATCAGCCGAAACGAGTGTTTATGGTGCCGGCGCACCTCGATCATCATACCGGTATTGTGCAGGAACGCCGCGCGTTCGAGCAGGCGCAGCGCGTGCGTATCCAGTTGGTGCAGGGGCTGTGTCGCGAAAAATAACTGCACAGAGAGGCGCGTGACCTGCCGGGCATGCGGCCAGTCTTCGACCTGCAAGCCGCCGCTCAGCCGCAGTTCCTCGCCCGTCGGCTGTGGCAGTTGCCACCAGTCCAATTCTTCCACTGGAAATGGTTTCATCATGTCCTTTACCCCGCTTTCTGGAAGGAGACCTGAATTTAGTTACATACCTAGAGTGCTCAGCATCTCGCGGCGGAAATCACGCGCCTTGAGTTGATACCAGTGCTGGCGAAAGGTTGCAAACCGGGTTTCGCGCAGTTGCTCTTGCCTCTGTAAGAGCAATTCCAGCCCGTACCGCTCTTCAACGGTCGGAGCAGTCGAAGCCTTCAAGATGTGCGCGACCAGCTCCGGGGACACCAGCGTCTTCCCGGCGTGCTGCTTAAGATGGCCCGATTGCGAGACGGCGGCACTATCCTGGTTAGCCAGACACAGGCGCAGCATGGCAATCAAGACATCGGTATCGTGCAACGCGCCCAATTCGTCCTGGAGCAGTGTCAGTTCCACGACGAATGACCTGCAAGCAGCGGGTAATACATCCTCAAATATTTCAAACGTATAACGCAGGCGTTTCGCCGCAATTCGCAGGTTGTGTAGCTCCCGAATGTTGTAAGGGTTGTCGACATACTCTTCCCACTGATAGAGGTCATCCAGGCGCGTCCTGGCGATGAGACGCGCGTTGGTCGCAACGGGGGCCTGCGCGTCCAGGCCGGTGATGGGTCGAGCTTTAGCCATGGAGCACCTGCCCTTCCGGGATGACCGCCTCGACTTCCTGCTCCAACGCCTGTTTGTCCAGGGAGCGCAGGAAATGATCCAGCTCGCGCTGCTTCTGCTGGCGGAACGTTTGCAGCCGGGCGATCAGCCACTGCATCCCCGGCTGCTCCTCGCCGGAGGGTTGCTCAAGCTGGCCGCGCAGGTTCTCGATCATCACATCCGTGTCGCGAGCGGCGCCCAGCCTGTCCGCCGCCTTCGTGACGCGGCGATAGACGCGCTTGAAGGCCTTCGGCTCGCAAATAGACTCGAAGGCATCCAGCGTCGCGCGCAGGCGGCGCGAGGCAACGCGCATCTTATGTACCGCCTCGACATCTTCGTTTTTCAAAACCTCGGCGGGCCACTCAAGGAACTTCTCCAGGCGATCATGCAGCATGCGCCGGCCAGCCTGCGCGAAGGTTTCCACCGGCGCGGGTTTCGCCCCATTGGGGGAGAGAATACCGGCTTCGATCGAGGGAAGCTGTGCCAGTATCCTGGCGCGCCCACGCCCTGAGCGGGCGGCGGCTGCGCTGATACGTTCGAGCCACTGCTCGCCGTAGCGCTCACGGGCCAGCAGGACTCCCTCGCGAATGCCGTGCGGGCTGACGGTGATTTCGTTGAGGCGCAGGCGCGCCATCATCGCAGTGATGATGCAGGCGCCGGCCAGCAAGATACGCGCGCGCTCCACCGGCTGGTCGAAGCGGCGCGAGATCTCCTCCGCCGGGAGCGCGCTCAAGAGGCCCTGGCAGCGCAGCAGGTCATGCGCGGTGAGGCGCGTCTGATGCATCTCCAGGCGGAAGGCGCGATGTGCGAGGTGCAGCAGCGAGTTGGCACTACCGCCGGTGACGATCAGCACGGGCGGCCTGCGTTGAATGCGCATGCCCCGAAAATAGGTTTGCAGGAACGTCTCGGCCACCTCGATCTCCTGCTGCTGGGGCGGGTCCCCGGCCAGGTAGCGGTCGTGCAGCCAGCCCGAGCCGATGGGGACGGAGACCTTCCAGGTGATCTGCGCCTGCCGGGCGGTCACCAGTTCCAGGCTGCCGCCGCCAAGGTCCATGACGCCGACGACATCAGGCGCGCCGGGCTGCGCATACGTCTCGTAGGTGGCGCCGAGAAAGGTCAGGCTGGCCTCGACTTCACCGCTGATGAGCTGAACCTGCAGGCCGGTGCGCCGCTCGACCTCCGCGATGAAGCTCGGCGCTGTTCTCGGCCTGGCGAATGGCCTCGGTGGCCACGACGAATATCTCCTGCGCGCCAAGCTGCTCGGCCAGGGCCTTGTACCTCGCCAGCACCTCGATGGCAAGCTCGCATTTCTCCCTTGAGATTTGCCCGCTGGCCGTCACGCTCTCGCCAATGCGCACCAAGTCCACCTCGTCGGCGGCGATATCGAGCACCTGCGGGGTAGCGCGCGCCACCACGATATGGATGGTGTTGCTGCCAATATCAATGGCAGCGCGCATAGGAGACCATGACGTGTGTGTCTCTTGCATCAGCTCTGAATCTTTCACTAAACGTGCCACTACGGCCAAAGAGCATATAGACACGCTCCCCTTGCCCGGTATACCTCGTGGGAGACAAGCCGGTGCCCGGGATAACGTGGCAGTTCAGGATTTGCTTAATAATATTATAACATCTGAAGCGGTCCGGCCGGTGCTTATTGGAGATGAATAAATGACCGGCTCCCCGGAAAAAAGCCGGAAAAACTACTTGACAGCCCGCACGAGTTACAGTATGATTATCCCGTCCACAAAACACCCGCCGAAGTGGTGAAATTGGTAGACACGCAACGTTCAGGGCGTTGTGCTCGTAAGGGCATGGGGGTTCGAGTCCCCCCTTCGGCACTCAGAAGACTCTCAGGGGCGTCTCAAGTGGCTCTACAGGCCGCTTGAGGCGTTTTTGTTTGACAGGAAATGTGGCGATTGACAGGAACATTGACAGGAACCGGCGCTATTGCGCTTTCGCATCTCGATTCCCCTCTTCTTTAGGATTTCCCAGGACGGTGTTCAGGCGGCTGACGGCATCCTGCTGCATACTCGGCAACACATGCGAGTACACATCCATCGTCATGCTGATCGTGCTGTGACCCAGCATCTCCTGCACGACTTTCGGGTGAACGCCTTCACTGAGCAGCAGAGTAGCCGCGCTGTGGCGCAGATCGTGAAAGCGGATATCCGGCAGACCCGCCTGTTCCAGCAGCTTCTTCAACTCCTCCAGCACATCCTTCGATGGGTTGAGATGCGTCCCGACCGAGGTGCAGAACACATAATCATGATCTTGCCAGGATATCGCCAGCTTTCAACTTTGCCTCTAATTGGCGCGTGCGGTGCTTGCGCAGCGCCTCAAGCGCGAAGGCGGCGATGACCATGTTGCGCCGACTCTTCTGCGTCTTCGGCTCTGCCTCGACATACCCCTTGTCAGGGAACCGCGTGAGGATGCGCCGTATCTGCAATGTGCCGGTCGAGAAGTTGATGTCCTGCCATTTGAGCGCCAACAGTTCCCCGCGCCTCATACCGGTCGCGATCGCCAGGATGAACAGCGCTTCCAGGCGATGCCCGCGAGCAGCCACGAGCAACGCTTGCGCCTGTTCAGCGTCGAGCGGCTTGATCTCAAAGCTCTCCCGGTGAGGCGGCGATACCAGATCGCACACGTTGCGCGGCACCAGCTCCCACTTGACCGCCGTGTCGAGGGCTTTATGCAGTACGCAATGGAACATTTCGACGGTGGACGGGGAAAGCCCGTCGTTCACCTTTTTGGTGTAAAACGCCTGCACATGTTGAGCGGAGAGCTTCTGCAGCTTCTGACGTCCAAGCACCGGATTAATATGCAGTTGCACGATCTCCCGATAGCGCTCATAGGTACGGGGGCGAACGCTCTGCTTCTGTGAGTTCTCCAACCAGTCCAGGAGAAACTGTTCGACCGTTTGCCGGGCCGTCCCCGTCAGCACAACGCCCTCCTGTTTCTCCTGGAGAGCGCCCCGCAGCTTTTCCTGGACTTCCTTACGAGTCTTGCCGTAGATGAACTTGCGCTGGCGTCCCTCAATCGTCATCTCGCCAACCCACCGGCCATCGTTGCGGCGATAAATGGAACCTTCACCATTGCCGCGTTTTGCCATCGTGGATTCCCTCCTTTTGTATGAAGTTATTGCAAACGAGAACGGCCCTGCTCTTACATGTCAGTAGAAAAACCGTTCTATACGATACCTCATTATATTACACTTGCGCCTCACGCTGCTTAATCCACTCTTGCAGCGAGGCATACGAGACGCGCACAGCACGACCGAAACGCAGCACCGGCAGGCCCTCTTTATCGATCAACTGGTAGATCATAGTACGCCCCAGGCGGAGCGTCTTCATCACCTGCGGGATAGTCAGCAGCAACGGTTCATGCTTCAGGGTATCCATTCCATCCATCGTGTCCTCTCCTTGCAAACAAAAGGCCAGCAGCAACATGCATTGCTACCGGCCCATCTCACACCGCTATATTCCCTGTTATTTACTCGATCAGTAACCAGGGCGAAACGCCCGCGCCACATGCGGCCAGGCGATCACCGCATATGTGTTCTGTATGAGTTCGTTCACCAGCGCCGAGAGCGCCAATTGAGGGTTTTCATCGCACCCGTTGAACAGCGAATCAACCTGCTCGGTGAACCAACCTTTCACAGCATCCGCGCACTCATAGACATTGGGGAACGCCTCTCGCATCTCTTGCACAGCCGCCAGTAGCCGCCCATCGCTCAGAATGAAGTGCGAAAGCGTCACGGTAAAGAGGTTCTTGCTCTTCTTCACCCGACCGGCAAGCAGAGCCAGCAGTTCATCCCAATCGGCATAGGCGAGCGCCGAGCCAGCCAGGTCCCAGGCGAGCAGCCGCATGTTCTCATCAAAGCGGCTATCACGCTCAGGATGCGAACACATCCAGTTGAAGATCATCGCCTTGACCCAGGTTGCCAGCAGCTTCCCCGCCTTGCGATTGCTGAATGTCGTCGCCACCAGCGCCGCAACCTCTTGCATCAACGCCTGCTCACTGCTCAAATGCAGATGCATCAGCCAGGTGAACCTGTTTTCCCAGCCGTTGTACTCGCTCAGTTCCATGTGTCCCTCACTTTCCATTCGTAGCAGCAGCTTGCAGGCCAAACTTGACCCGCTTGCGCTGCACCTCCGCACCAAAGTCCAGTTCCTTGCGTTCCAGGTAGTCCTGCCCATGCTCTGGCCAGCCAGTGCAGAAACATCGACAGGTCTATGTCAGGTTCGGCCAGGTCATCCCCTACCCACGACGAGAGGGATGTGGCATAGCCGATGATCGCCTCAATTCCTTTTTGAATATTGTGTTGCTCATGCCGCTTGCGAACCAGCTTTCCCATCTCTTCAGGCAGCGCCTTCTCTTCGCGAAACGCGCCTTGCACGACCTTCCAGGCCGGATGCGTCGGCCAGCGCGCGCGGTTCTTGTCGCTTTTCGGCACAACGCAACGCAACCAGCCATCCGGCGTTCATCGCTCTCGCTTCCCTGAACATGTCCCGCCGCATAGGCCCACAGCAGCGGTAAGCGTTCAGGCAGGTCAAAGGCATCCTCAATGCCCCAGAACTCATCATCCTGCTGTAGTTCATGTAGCGCTTCCCGTTTGAACTTGAACTCGACACGCCACACCGAGCCGTCTTTCTCTTCATCCCAGCCATGCAGCCGCCAGATGTCGGTAAACCACTCTTTGCCGGATTGCTTCATCTCTCGCGTCTTGTCGTAGATCGTGCAAGACATCGCCCCTCGTTTGGAGAAGTCGAAGCCGGTCTCTTTGAGGCCATAGGAATGCTCATTGACGATGCAGATCGATATCCCAATCAGGCACGAAGTGTGTAGCCCGCTTGCGCGAGCGAGAGACGAAGTTCATGCGCCGGTCAAGTGTGACAATATCCGACCAGCCAGCAATATCAGCACAGAGATGAACTTCAGAAGGTTGCAGATGCATCTCTTGCCCAAACACCTCTACTAAGGAAGGCATGGAGCCAAGTCCAGGGCATCGCGAAGGCTTGTACATGACCAGAGGTATTGCGAACTCAGGCGTACCGCACCGACACCGTTCCACTTGCCCTGTGAGATGTAGAGCGTGATATCCGGCGTCTTCAGCATCCAGGGCCATTGTCCATGTCCGGCCCCGTTGGGTTGCATCTGCAAGCGAGGCATTGTTGAACACCCAGGGCGTGATAAACGGCTCACCAAGCTCTTGCGCCATGCTTTTCCACTCATCAAGTTGTGGCGAGCGCCGCATCGATATCACGCCGGATAGGCCGACCCAGGTCAGTATAGTAGACGTTTACCACCAGGGTATCTACGCCATAATTGACGATCTGTACTTCACTCATGACCACCTCCTATCTTCTACTTGCCTAGATTTTAATAGCAAATTCTGATAAAAAGATTTTCCCTTATGATTTTTTGTGCTACTATAAAGTGCATCATTCCAACTTTAGAGATGTGGAAAGTGAACAAATCACATGCTAAACCTACATAATGATCAGCAAGTAATAGCCAAACTCGCCACAAAAATCAATCTACAAGCTGACAGAGTTACCTATAACGATAGAGATAGTGTTATAGAACTAAATCTTACCTCCCTAAATTTGAAAGCGGTGCCACCAGAGCTTATACTTACTATAACTTGCAAGCACTTCACCTCAGCAACAATCAATGCCGACTACCATTCCCCCAGAGCTCTGTACAGCGGACTAACTTGCAGCGGCTTTACCTCAGCAACAATCAACTCCACTACCATTCCCCCAGAGCTTAGACAGTCGACCAACTTGCAGCGGCTGTCCCTCCATAGGAACCGGATCACGACCATTCCCCGGGAGTCGGACAGGCTGACCAATTTGCAAGCACTTCGACTCGAAAACAACCAGCTGACGACTGTTCCCCCGGAGCTAGGGCAACTGACGAAACTGCATACACTCAAACTCGAAAGCAACCAGTCGACGACCGTTCCCCCGGAGCTACGGCAACTGACCAACTTGCGGATGCTTTCCCTCCACAAGAACCAGCCCATGACTGTTCCCCCGGAGCTAGGACAACTGACCAACTTGCGAGTGCTTTCCCTCCACAAGAACCAGCTCGATCACTGTTCCCCCGGGAGCTAGGGCAACTGACCAACTTGCAAGCACTTCTACTTGAAAGCACCAGCCGACGACCGTTCCCCCGGAGCTAGGACAACTGACCAACTTACACACGTTTACCCTTCACAACAATTTGTACTTACGCACAATACCACTCTGAGTATTATTGTTCAAGGAACACGAGATATCCTGTCCTTCCTTCAAGAGTTGCAAGTGGATAGTATTCCCACACGCTATGAAGCCAAACTGCTAGTAGTCGGCGAAGGTGGCACAGGCAAATCTTCCTTGCTACGAACGCTCCGTAACCAAGCGCTCGATTTAAAACTCTCAACAACGCATGGCATCGAAGTTGATGCACTCACCCTGCCTCATCCGAATCACGACTTTTTGCGGATTACGCTTGAATACGTGGGATTTTGGCGGTCAACAAATTTACCATGCGACACATCAATTTTTCCTTACGAAACGCTCATTGTATCTCATCGTCTGGATGTGAGGCGCTAGGTGCACAACAGGGCCGGTTAGACTACTGGCTTGAAACTCATCAAAGCTCTAGCCCCAGAATTTCCCTGTAGTGCTTGTCGCCACTCACATTGATGAACGAGCGCCTGATCTCAACTATCAACGATATAAAGACACATATCCTCAGATTATTGATTCTTACATGTGAGCAATGCAACTTACTCAGGAATAGATGACCTCAGATCAAAGCTTGCGGACTATGCTTTAAAACTGCCTGTCATGGGCCAGTCCCAACCCACTAAATGGTTGCAAGCAGAAGAAATTCTAGTCAAACGTCCAGAACACCACATCGATGTTGAACACTATAAACGCTTCTGCCAGATTGCTGGAGTTAGCGAAGACCATGCGAAGGGAACATTCGGAAAGTATTTGCATGACCTGGCAAAATCCTCTTTTTTACTATGATTATATACTCAGAAATCTTGTTGTTTTAAAACCTAATTGGGTTACAAAAGCCATTAGTCTTGTACTCACCAACGAGGCTGTAAGGAATTTGCAAGGTATTTTACCTCACGCCGAATTACCTCGCATTTGGGCTACTGATGAGGAGGGCAAATCGTATCCACCCGACCTCTATCCTGCTTTCTTACGATTGATGGAACGGTTTTATCTCAGTTATCAGATAGAATCCGATTTACCGGTGATTCTACAAAGCGCAGTCTGATCCCACAATTACTGCCATATCAACCACCTGCAAACCTTCCATCTTGGCCCAAAATGCCTGTATCAGGGCAAACCCAAATTGAGATGGTCTATCGATT
>CAVYFA010000007.1:0-178519 GCA_963767715.1 uncultured Chloroflexia bacterium | reverse complement strand
GACTGCGCCCAGGCATAATAACATTCGCAGTGTGCGTTTTGTTGATTTCCCCGAGCGCAGTGAAGAGGGAACAATGTAGGCCTACTATGTCGAAGCTGGCCCAGGCGGAGGATTGATCGGCAAGATCATCGGTGGTCTCGGCGCCTGCGAGAAGTCGAAGTCCGAGAGCAGGTTGCCCAGGATCGAGGCATCCTCGCGCACGTCTGGCCGCGGATCGGGTCTGCCGTCCGTTTTGGGATCGAGGCGCTGGCTGTTCAGGAAGTCATCTTCGATGAACTTCAGGTAGGCATCGAAGCTGAGCGTCTGGTGATCGATGTAGCCTTGCCTGGCATATGGGCTGATGACCAGGCCGGGAACGCGCAGCCCATAGCCGTTCTGATCGACCGTCGGTGGAACGACGTGGTCATAGAAACCGCCCCAGTCATCCCAGGCAAGGAAGATGGCCGTACTATCCCAGTCGGGGCTCTGCATGGCGGCGTTAATCAGCCCGGTCACGTAGGATTGACCTGTGCTGACCAGCGCTGGTGGGTGCTCGCTCTCTTTACCGTTGGGAGTGATCCACGAAACATCGGGCAGTGTACCATTTTTCGCTGCCGTATAGAAGTTGTTGACCGACTGGATGTTTGCGAGCTGGCCATCCTGCTGGACGGTATCGAAGTCTGGCAGGGGATTCCAGATGCCGGGGGTAGACGCTTTTTGCTTCACCGGGGCGCACGATGCCGCGTCATCATCGCAGTCCGGCTGTGTGCCAGGCGCGACGTAGTAAGCCCAGCTCACGTTGGCTTTGTGCAGCAGGTAAGTCAGGTCGGTCCAGGCGTAATCGGCGCTATATTTATTGGCCTGCTGGAGGCTGACGGGTCCCTTAATGTTGTTGACGCAGCTCGAGGGGTCTCCCTTGACGCTGCATTGAGCAGACCACGCTGAGACCAGGAAAAGATGCGCCGGGAGGCTCCAGGAGGCATCTGGCTCGAACATGTGGTCTTGCAGGACGAAGTTCTGGGCATACTTCCAGTAGTTGGGGATTTCGCGCGCGTCGTGATAGCCCATCACATCGGTGATGCCGTTCCCGCTACAGGCCGGGTCGTTCGGGTTCGTGCAACTGCCTTTGCCCTTTTCGGCCTGGGCGATGAAACCATCCATCTTGCCGCTATCGATGTCGGCGATGGCGTTGGCGGCGCCATGCGGACCACCGTGATTCAGGTCCTGTGAATCATAGTACGGCCTGACGCACTGGCCCGTGCGTGGATCGTTGACGCAGACGGTGGGAACACCATTTTGCATGGGAATGCCGTCGGCGCCCGGATAGGTGCCAAAGTAGGTGTCGAACGAGCGGTTCTCCTGCATGATGATCACAATGTGCTGGATTTTGTGGATGCTGCTCTGCGGGTTCGAGTTTGAGGGATTGGCGCTACTTCCGCAGGCAACCAGGGTGCTTGTGGCAAGAGACAGCGCCAGCAGCACTCCCAGGAGTTTCCAGGAACCCGCGTAGGATGGAGGTTTGAACATGCTCTTCATATTATATGATCCTCTGGTATCCGCGCTTTTCTACCGTTATTACGACGATACATTCAACCAGGATATTCAACATAGGCCATTGAGCCTGTGAACAGCATAACTGGTAAAGGTCAAGATGGAGTCAAGTTTAGATAACAATTTGATTAAGAAAATGGAAGCAAGAAAGCGGATTGACGAAAGTGCTTGCGAGACGTATAATGCAAGCGGTAGGTAATAATACCGACTTACCTCGTTAGGTGAGGCGGCTGTATGAACATAGGCCACTGATCAGAAACGTCGAGAGACGCCAACGATCAGGCCAGGTCTCGTCGGCATAAGGCGGGATCCGAAGTGGCTGGATAGCAGCGCGTGCTATCTTACGTCTTACAGTGCCAAAGCTCAACGAGAGGGGGTAAGCAAGTTATATGATTGTGATGCCCCCTCTTATTCTGGGGGCATTTTTCTTGGAGTTCGGGGGAAATGCCCTCGTTGAGGAGGTGATTCCCTTGAACAAAGTGATGCTGCGGCAGAAGAAAGTTCGCCGCGTGTGGATGCGCCAGTTGCTGCTGCTGCTCTCGGTAGTCGGCCCTGGCCTGATTACGGCGAATGTCGATAATGATGCGACCGGCATTACCGGCTATTCGCTGGCGGGGGCGCAGTACGGATATGGCCTGCTGTGGGCTGTTGTACTGGTCACGATCAGCCTGGCGGTGGTGCAGGAGATGGTGGCGCGCATGGGCGTGGTCACAGGCAAGGGGCTAGCCGACCTGATCCGCGAAAATTTCGGGGTGCGCGTAACCTTCTGGAGCATGCTGCTCCTGCTGATCGCCAACGCTGCCACGACCGTCGCGGAGTTCGCGGGTATCGCGGGCGCAATGGATATCTTCGGCGTCAGCCCTTACATCGCCATACCCGTCGCCGCCGTCGCCGTCTGGGTGCTGGTCATTCGCGGCAGTTACCGCTATGTTGAGCGCATCCTGCTCGCGCTCTGCGTGATCTATGTCACCTACGTCATCAGTGGCATCCTTGTTCATCCCGACTGGGGGCAGGTGCTGCATGCAACGCTCGTGCCCTCGATCCAGCTCAATCAAGGATATCTGCTCACGCTCGTCGCGGTGATCGGCACGACGATCGCGCCCTGGATGCAGTTCTACCAGCAGTCGGCCATTGCCGATAAACATATCAAGGTGGCGCACCTGAACTACGAACGCATCGACACCTACTTTGGCAGCTTCCTGACGGACTTCGTCGCTTTTTTCATCGTGGTTAGCACCGGCGCGACCCTGTTTGTGCATCACATCCAGATCACCCAGGCGAAGGATGCCGCCCTGGCGCTGGCCCCGCTGGTGGGAGGCAACGGGCGCATAGCCGAAATCCTCTTCGGCGTCGGCCTGCTCAATGCCTCGCTCATGGCTGCCAGCGTCCTGCCGCTCTCAACGGCCTACTCGATAGCCGAGGCCTTCGGCTGGGAGCGCGGCGTGAGCAGGAGGTTCAAAGAGGCGCCGCAGTTCCTGGTATTGTATACGCTTATCATTATCCTCGGCGCGGGTGTGACCCTGTTCGTGCCACAACAGAGTCTGATCTTCGTCCTCAACCTGCCAAACGTGGTTGGCGGCATGCTCTTGCCCGTCATCCTGGTGCTGATGATCCTGCTCTGCAATAACCGGCGGCTTCTGGGCCGCTATGTGAATGGGCCGGTACTCAATACCATCGCCTGGGTGACAACCGTCGTGATGACTTTGTTGACGGTGCTGATTATCCTGACAACGATCTTTCCGAATCTGTTCGGTGGATGAGCTGTGGAACTTCTGTCGGAACTGCGCTGTATAATGAGTTTTACCAACCAACACCGGGAATACTGGGATGTCACCCCTTCACTTCGTTCAGGGCAAGCTCTGAGCGAAGCGAAGGGTCTGGCTCGTGGGGCACCGAGATCCTTCGCTGCGCTCAGGATGACAGGACCTCTATGGTGGTCGGCAAAATTCATTATCAGAGTAGTGTTGGTACCACATGCAATATCAGGAGGGACTATGCTTGCTATTCGCGATGAAACTTTCGATGGAACGTTCCCATTTGCCCCGCGCTACTACTCGTTGCATGATTTCGATATGCACTACGTAGACGAAGGCAGCGGTGAGCCGGTGGTGATGCTGCATGGCGATCCAACGTGGAGCTACCTCTATCGCAACTTTATCCAGCCACTCTCACGGCGATGGCGGTGTATTGTTCCCGACCATATGGGTATGGGCAAGTCTGGAGTTCCGCAAGATAGGGAACGCTACCGGCTGCAGGAGCACTGTGCCAACCTCGAAGCGCTCCTGCTGCACCTCGACCTTCGCGACATCACGCTTGTTCTGCACGACTGGGGCGGCCCGGTGGGGCTTGGCTTTGCGACGCGGCACGCAGAGCGCATCAAGCGGCTGATCTTGATGAATACCTGGGCGTTTGCTCCCTGGCCCGGCGGTCCCTTTCCACGCTTGCTCGATCTAATCCGATCAGAGCGAGGAGAAGCGTTTGTGTTGCAAAAGAATGCGTATCTTGCGCCTGCTCTGCAGGGGACGACCTTTCATCGCGAGAAGCTAACGCCAACCGTGATGCAGGCATACCAGGCTCCGTTCCCAACGCCGGAATCGCGCCTGGCTATGCTCTGCTGGTCCCGCGATATTCCGGTGCAGGAAGGCGATGTGTCCTATGCGGATATGAAGCGCATCGAGCAGGGATTGGCGCGCTTCGAGAATATCCCTGTGCTGCTGGTATGGGGCATGCAGGACCCGGTGCTTCCGGCAACGGTCTTGCATCGCTGGCAGCAGGTGTACCCGCATGCAGAAACGCATGAACTCGAGGATGCAAGCCATTTTTTGCAAGAAGATTCTCCCGAAAAAATTGTGGCGTGGATCGATGTATTTTGCGCGCTCACATGAAAATAATCTTCAGTCGCAAGGGCTTCGATGCCAGCGCCGGAAAGTTCGCCAGCCCGATCCTCCCATCGGGCGAACTCTGCTCGCTTCCTATACCGGAATCACCGTCGTTTGGCTGCTCTACACACTATGCTGACCTGCGCTGTGGTGAGTATGAACTGGGCAAGCTTGTGCGCGACCTGACGCATGGGAGAATGCAGGCGGAGGATTCTGCGCATCTCGATCCCGATCTGAGGCGTGATTGCCTGCTTAACTCTGCTCGCTTGCCCGGCTGGAGGCCGCTTTTCGGGCAGGCCGGGGCTGCTGAGCGCCACCTTCAGAATATGGGCGTGCAGCCGGGAGATCTCTTCCTCTTCTATGGCTGGTTCAGGCGCGTGGAGATGTGGAAAGGGATGTATCGCTATGTACAGAATGCGCCAGATTTGCATGCACTGTTCGGCTGGCTGCAGATCGAGCGGCGTATAGCGGTTACCCAACGCGATGATATACCTGATTGGGCGATGTATCATCCGCACTGTCGTCGCACGCAACCGTCAGCCATCGATTCGCTCTATGTCGCGGCGGACCGGCTGACCCTCCCGGATGTTTGTATGCAGGCACCAGGCGCGGGCGTCTTTCCCTGCTTTCATCCCGCGCTCTGTCTGACGAATATGAACCCGTACCAATCAAGACGGCTGTGGCGGTTACCGACCTGGATGTATCCCGTGCCGGGGAAAACGCCGTTGACATACCATGCGTCCCCAGCATGGCGGCACGAGGATGGCTATACTCTGTTGCGAACCGCAGGGCGGGGACAAGAGTTTGTCCTGGACTGCGAGCAGTACCCGGAGGCAGTGGAGTGGGCTGCCAGCATAATCGAAGAGCTCCAGTAATTCAGATGTTTGGAGATATGATTCTCTGTGAACGGACTTGAGACAATTTTGTGAGAAGGTAGCTCCTCGTTGAGATTCCTTTGTGGGCGGGATCAGACATATTCTTTCCAACTGTCGGTGATGCATTCAGGAAATTCGTGGATTCCAGAGCAATTACGCTTGACTTTTGCCATAAGATCAGCTAATATATGACTAAATAATGAAAATTGGTCAATGTGTTTGTTTAGTCATATAGTCAGAATGAGAGGATGGGAGCATCTTGGCAAGCCAACGCAAGAGTGGACGCGGTCAAATCGAAGAACGCTCAAAGCGAGAGCAGCGCGCTGACAGGATTCTGGACGCGGCGGCAGAGTTGATGCTGCGCTGGGGATACAACAAAACAACGATCGATGATATCGCCCGGCAGGCGGGCGTAGCGAAGGGGACGATTTACCTGCACTGGAAGACGCGCGAAGATCTGTTTTTAGCACTGATGAGGCGCGAATATGTGCGCCTTGTGGAGGACATCCAGCAGCGCATCGCCAGCGATCCCGAAGGGGGAACGTTAGAGGGGATCACGAAACACTCGATGCTGGCAACCATGAAGAGCCCGCTCATGAAAGCGGTGTTGTTGCGTGATACCGATCTGCTGGGTGAATGGATACGCAACGAATATGCCAGCGAGACCTACTCCCAACAAATCGGCCAATCGCTCGCGCTCGTGGAACTCTACCGGAGCCGTGGAGTGATGCGTGATGATATCGATGTTCGCAAGCTGGTGTATATGCTCGACGCCATCACGCTCGGTTTTTTAGTGGCCGAAGAGTATTTGCCTGACGATTTCAAATATTCCGACGAGGTGATTGTGGAGATGACGGCCGAGGCAGTCGAAAAGGACCTTCGCGCCATCTCCGCCTTCAGTACCGCAGCCAGACGAACAGACAAAGCAGGAGCTCGCCGACCGTTTCATCTCGTCTCTCGATAACGTCCTGGATATCAGAAGTAAATTAGATCAAGAGGAGGCTACCTCATGAGTGCCATCATCGACGTTGAAAACCTGACCAAAAGCTACGGCAGCAAGCGTGGCATAATCGACGTGTCCTTCCAGGTCGAGGAGAGTGAGGTCTTTGGTTTCCTTGGCCCCAACGGCGCGGGCAAAACGACCACCATCCGCCTGCTGATGGCGCTGCTGCGGGCCGATGCCGGCACAGCGCATATAGCAGGGCTGGACTGCTGGCAGCGCTCGGTAGAGATCAAGCGGCTGGTTGGCTATTCGCCCGGCGAGCCCGCGCTCGACCCCGGACTGACCGGTGGCCAGATTCTCGAATACTTCGGGCACCTGCGCGGCGGCGTCGATCAAGCTTATCTCAAGCAGCTCATCCAGCGCTTCGACCTGGATCCCACCCGCAAGTTCCGGCAGTATTCCAGCGGCAATAAGCGCAAGGTAGTGCTGATTCAAGCCTTTATGCACCGCCCGCGCCTGCTCATCCTGGACGAGCCTACCAATGGCCTGGACCCCATCAATCAGCAAGAGTTTGACAGGATGGTCAAAGAAGTGCGCGACGAGGGGCGCACGGTCTTTCTCTCCTCGCACATCTTGAGTGAGGTGGAGCAAACCTGCTCCCGCGTGGGCATCATCCGTGAAGGGCGTCTCGTGCGCGTCGGCGGCGTGGCCGAAGTGAAGGACATCAAGCGTTACGAAATCACGATCACGTTCGCCGAAGCTGTCCCTGCCGAGGCGTTCAAGCAGCTTGCCGGAGTGGTACAGGTTGAGCAGCTTTCCGATGGAAATAGCCTGCGTCTATCTGTGCAAGGCCAGGCGGACGCGGTGGTCAAAGCGGCGGCGCAGCATCCGATCATCACGCTGACAAGCCACGAGCCCAGCCTGGAAGACATCTTCCTGCGCTACTACGAGGGCGACGGCAAAGTCGCCCAGGAGGCAGATCATGTGGTTCACTAGCGTCTATCTCAAAACCCTGCGCGATTTTCGCCTTGCTATTCTGGGCTGGGGTGTGGGCATGGGCCTGGTCATGTTTGAGGTGCAGGCCACCGTCAGCTCGCTGGTGTCAACGCCCGCGGCGCGCCAGACGCTTGTCAGCCTGGCGAGTTCTTTCGCCTGGAACGCCGATACGGTCGCCGTTGACACTGTTGGCGGCTACGCGACCTGGAAGGTGGGCATTTTTATCCTGCTGATAGCGATCTGGCCGCTGCTGGCGTGCAGCCGCGTGCTGCGCGGCGAGGAGGAGCGCGGCTCGCTGGATGCACTGCTGTCGCTGCCGCGTGGGCGCCTGCGGGTGGCGCTGGAAAAGCTGGCCGCCGTCTGGACAGCCTTACTCTTGATGTGCCTGCTGCTCGCGCTGATCACATTTGCAGGCGGCAGAAGCTTCGACGCGGACTATAGCCTGGGAGACGCCTTGCTCTTTGGCCTGGACCTCGCGCTGATCTGCGGGGTCTTCGCGTCGATTGCCCTGCTGGTCTCGCAGTTCACCCAGGAGCGCGGCACAGCGGCAGGCGTGAGCGGTGGCCTGCTGATCGTCTTTATCGTGCTTGACATGGTTCACCGCGTTATCCCCGGCACCGAATGGTTCAGCCGCCTTTCTCCGGTCTACTACTACAACCTGAGCAAACCCCTGGTTCCAGGCTACGGCACCAATCCCGGAGCAATGCTGGTCCTGGTGGGCCTCAGCGTCCTCTTGAGCGGAGCGGCCATCTGGCTCTTTGTGAAGCGCGATGTCGGTGGGGTGGTGGCGCTGCCCGGCTTTCTGAGACAATCCGAGCGACCTGTGCGGCCTGAGCGCGCGCTGCCGGTGAATGCCTGGTCGCTGCGCTCGGTCTATGCACGCAGCCTGGCGAAGCTTGCGTTTCCCACCTTCTGGTGGACGGTTGTTATTGCCGGCTTTGCTGCCTGGATGGTCGTGGTCGTCAAGCAGACCGAGAACCAGCTCAACACGCTTGCCGCAGGCTCATCGTTTATGAAGGATCTGATTGCCAAGCTTGGCGGGGACGGCGTCAACTTCAATGCCAACCTCCTGAGTACGCTCTTCTTCCTGCTGCCGCTGCTCATGATGGCCTTTGCCGTCACGCAGGCCAACCGCTGGGCGGCAGATGAGGAGGAGGGCCGCCAGGAGCTGGTGCTCTCCACGCCGCAGCCGCGCCTGGCCGTCTTGCTGGCGCGCTTTGGCGCGCTCACCACCGCGACGGTCATCATCGGGGTGCTGACCCTGGCCGCAACGGCGCTGGCCTCGTCAGCGTCTGGCCTGGCGCTCGACGGCGGTAATCTGGCGGCAGCGACGCTCTCGATCATTCCACTGGGGCTGCTGATGGCCGCTCTCGGCTATCTGTTCTCCGGCTGGCTGCGCACCGCCCTAGACACCGGCCTCTTGAGCTTCTTGCTGGTGATCTGGTTTTTCATCACCTTTATTGGTCCAGGATTGAACTGGCCGGATGCGACGCTGCGGCTCTCCGCCTTCTACTACTATGGCACGCCGCTGCTGCATGGCCTGCCGCTGGGGGATATGCTGGGCGTTCTGGCGGTCGCACTGGTGGCGCTGGCGATTGCGTCGGCGCGTTTTGTACGCAAGGACATTGGGCGCTAGAGAGCGTCATCTAAGAGTGGCTCTCCAGGTAGGCTTTGAGGTTGGAGAGCGTGGCGACCTCGCTGCGCATTGTTGAAGTAATCATCGGGTCCATGAGCCTGGCCAGGCCCTTTGGCTCAAAGTGCAGGGTGAAGGTGAGGCGGGTCGCGTTGCCGATGCTGTCGAATCTGTACGTGCCGCTGGGCCTGGCCGGGCCGGCGATGACTTGAAAGGCGATCAGTTCGTTGGGGCGGGATTCGACGATCTCGTAGTCGCCGTCGATGCGCCTGCCGCCGGGTCCTTTCAGGCCCTGTTTGTACACGGCTCCGACGCCTGTCGGTTTGCCGGGGACCTGTTGAATGTCGATAACGGCGGGTCGCCAGTGTGGGTTGTTCATTCCGTCCAGTACGAAGTTGAAGACCTCTCCGATGGGCCGGTTAATGGTGATACTTTCTTCCGCGTGAGCCATTGTTTGTCTCCTTTCGAATACACGTGGACAACTCTGTAGGGGCGCGATTAATCGCGCCCGGGGAGCCAGACGAGTGGTACGAGGGCGCGATGAATCGCGCCCCTACGGGCCATTTTGCAACTCGATTTCGGCCAGGCGACGGCGAAGGAATGAGCGCTCGGTGTTGTTCTGACAGAGCGCCAGGGCGCGGGCGTAGGCGACGCGGGCTTCATCCAGCCTGCCTGCGCGCCGCAGCAGATCGGCGCGAGCAGCATGAAAGAGGTAGTAGTCATCCAACTCGCCCGCATCTGCGAGCTGTGCGAGCATTATCAAACCTGGCTCTATACCATCCGCCATTGCTACGGCTACAGCCCTGTTCAGCTCCACGACGGGCGATGGCGTCATCTCGTAGAGCAGATCGTACAGCGCTACGATCTGCTCCCAGTCGGTCTCTTCTGAGCGAGCGGCCTGGGCGTGCAGGGCGCTGATAGCAGCCTGTGCCTGGTAGGGACCGGGTGCTTGCATCGCCAGCGCCCGCTCCAGGATGTCCACTCCCTCCTTGATTTCTTGCCGGTCCCAGAGTGTTCTGTCCTGCTCGTCCAGTACGATTAATTCGCCTCCTGGATCGACGCGCGCTCCGCGCCGCGCGTCGTGGAGCAGCATCAGCGCCAGCAGTCCGAGCACTTCCGCGTCCTCTTTCAACGTTGGCTCCTTTGCCAGCAGGTCTGCCAGAATGCGGGTCAACCGGATGGCTTCCGCGCAGAGGTCGTGACGGATCAACTCGTCCCCGCCAGGGGCGGTATAGCCCGCGTTGAAAATAAGGTAGAGGACGGAGAGGGCGGCGTCGATGCGCTCTGTGATGGCATCGGCGGGCGGAACCTGGTAGGGGATTCTGGCGTCGCGGATTTTGCGCTTTGCCCGTACCAGGCGCTGCGCCATGGTCGGGAGGGCGACGAGAAAGGCGCTGGCGATTTCGGGGGTGGTCAAACCGCCCAGGGTATGCAGCGTCAGGGCGACCTGGGCCTCTTTTGCGAGAGCGGGATGGCAACAGGTGAAGATCAATTTCAGGCGTTCGTCGGGGATTTCACCGGTCTGCACAGAGTTGCCTTCCTGCTCTAACTCCATCAGCATTTTTAAGCTTACCTTCTTACGGTTCAAGGTTTGTTCGCGGCGCAGCCGGTCGATGGCCTTGCGCCGGGCAGCGGTGGTGATCCACGCTCCTGGATTAGGCGGGACTCCGTCAACGGGCCAGTGTTCCATGGCGAGCACCAGGGCGTCCTGCAGTGCGTCTTCCACCAGTTCGAGATCGCGGATACCGGCGTACAGCGCAGCAATCACGCGCCCCGCTTCCTGTTGAAACGTCTGTGCGATGAGATCGTGCATGGCGTTAGAAATCGATGACCGGGCGGATTTCGATAGAACCGGTCAGGGCATCTGGGACCTTGCTCGCCAATTCGATGGCCTCGTCCAGGTCCTTGCAGTTCAGGATGTAAAAGCCGGCGAGTTGCTCCTTCGTTTCGGCGAACGGGCCATCGGTAATCATGGTTTTGCCGCCGCGCATGCGCACGGTCGTCGCGGTGCCGGTCGGCTGCAGCGGAGCCCCGCCGGTCAGGAGGCCGCGCTGCTGCACCTCCTGCAGGAATGAGGCGTGTCCGCGCATGATGGCGTCGCGTTCCTGCTGGGGAAGCGCTTCGCTGCCATAGATCAGTAACACGTAACGCATGGGTCTGACCTTCCTTCTCAACATATTCGAGCGATGTTTTTCATCGTTCAGCAGTAACAACGAATGGGATTGCTGTGAATCGACAAACTCTCAGTTCAGAACTGCGCGGGATTTTACTGGGTGTGCCCCAGATGGTCAACGAACGCTGAGCAGTGGCTCTTCAGAAGGGCCTCCCCTAAACCCATAAGGGCGGCCGCGGGAGCTAGTCTAGAACAATTTGCCACCCGGTCTGCTCCGCGAATTGCTCCTGCAAGACTTCTTTTGCCTCTGTGCTCATGTGACCTGTGCAGGTCAGGCTTATTGTGCGCATGTGCGGGTAGACGGCGGGGTTGCCTGCAAGGCTCACGCCCTCCGGGAGAAGGCGTTTCGCCGCATCGATCAGGAGCTTTTCAGAGACGTGGGGATAGATGTAGGCGCGCCAGCCGGTTTGCGCGGCGAGCGAGGCAAGTTGCTCGCCGTAGCGCCGGCCGGCCGCGTCGGGAAAGTAGAAGTGTATCCAGAGGGTTCCCCTGGTGGCATCGGCTCCTACGCGATAGAAGTCGGGGAGGGGCTTGAATATTTGATGTGCCAGGGTCATTGCCTGGGACTGGGATAGGCGAACGGGAGCGGATGGCAGGGCGGATGTCCCACCTGGCTCCCCGGACCTGGCCTTTTGACCCGCCAGGACAAGCATGAGGCGCCAGCCGGTTTCTTCCAGAAAGCGTTGTTCCGCGTCCTGTATGGCTTCGGGACTGGCGCTGCCGAGGCAGTTTACACGCACGGCCTCCTGAGCGAGCAGGAGCGATGGTGTGCCATGGCAAGTGAGACCGACGGGCAGCAGGCGCTGCGCCATATCGACGAGGGCCTGTTGATGCGCGGTTGGATGCAGGCGCACACTCCAACCGGTGCGTGCCTGGACCTGTGCAAGCTCCTCCGCGTAGCGTGTCTGGGCGACTTTGGGGAAGTGGAAGCGCAGCAGCAAGGTCGATGTCGCAAAGTCGAGGCTTGTTTTGTAATAGCCTGGGAGGCCGCTCAGGATGCGCTGGGCAAGTAGGAGCGCATCGTGCTGGTTGAGCGGCTCGAGCAGGGGCGTAATTGACTCGGACTGCGCGGATTCCGTGGGCGCGTTGGATTGGAGCCACACGGGCTCAAAGGATTCCCGGCTCGGAATGGTCGGGTGACGCATACCAGGCGCGGTGATGCCATCAATTTCGAGTTGGAGATACCAGCCGGTTTCCGCATTAAAGCTGGACTGGGCTTCCGCGATCTCTTGCGGTGATGCCTGCCCGGCGCAGTCGAGTGAGACGACCTCGCGGTCGTAGTAGACTGATGGCGTTCCGCGCACAGTCAGGTCATGGGGGAGGTAGCGCAGCGCGGCCCTGGCGAGTTCTCCCTGGTGCGCCTGTGGTGCGATGGTGATCGAGACGCCGGTTTCTTCAGCGGCGGCGGCGATGGCTTCGGAGTAGCGGGCACGGGCTATGGCGGGGAAGTGAAAGGCAAGCACGACCGCGCCCGTATCGGGGTCGACGCTGCGGCGGTAGAGCTGCGGGGGAGAGCCAAGGTATTGCTCGACTACGCTCAAAATCCAGTTCTGGTCGGGGCGCTCGTGTTCTTCCGGCTCTTCGAGAACCTCGCGCCACTCGGGTGAAAGCGCATAGAGCGTCATGCCTTCGCCGTCGAGTACGGTGCGCTCCTGCGTAAAGAGTCGTACATGCTGATGTAGGAGCTTGGCCATGGCGAGCCGGTCTTCCAGTGATTGCGGGGAAAGGCCCGCGAGCATGCAGAGGTCCCCCAGCGTATAGAGCGCCTCTTCCCTGCACTGACGGGCGAGGTCGTAGACAGAGATACCGCGGCGAATGCGGCGCGTCGTTTTCACCAGGTCGGCCAGGTAGGTGGAGGCCTTCTGATATGAATCTTGTGTCTCCTGCGGCGCAGGGCCGAGCACTTCCAGGATGGATGAGAAAGGAAAGCGCGTGCGCTCCTGCGAGATACCTTTCGGAAGCTGGACGCGCACAGCGGCTCCGGGTTCGATGGCGCGGCAAATTACGGGTTTGGCGCTCTCGAGGCTGACGAGCAGCAAGAGCACGCTGCCCACGAGGTCGCTGAGAAAGTCACCGGGCATTTCCTCGTACTGCCCGCGCACGCGGTATGCCTCTTCGAGCGCGTGCTGGCGGATGAAGTAGCGCTGTTCGTAGTCCCAGGCGAAGGTATCCAGGATGCTGCGCGTCGTTTGCTCGGTCGCCTCTCCGTACCAGATGAGGGCCAGTTCTCGCGCAGTGACGATGCGCAGGGAGGGGACCTGTGTCACGGCACGCCATAGTTCCTCGACGTGGGGATAATCGAAGGGAACACCTTGTCCAATGCCAATTGGCAGCTCGGGGGCCTGTACGGATTCTCCTGGCGACGTCGATGCGCGGCGTGCCGGGTGAGGCCGGCCTGCCCTCGACTGACGTACCATTGGCGGGCAGCAGCACCTCTGTTTCGCTGAGCAGCGCGCGCAGTGCGGCGCGGGCGTCCTCGTCGCCGTGGACAAGCGCGACCCTGCGCGGCTTGAGGGCAGCCGCGTATGCCGCCAGTTCCCCGCCGTCGGCATGCGCGCTCAGGCTGTACTTTGCGACCTGGCACTGTACCTCTACCTGCCGGCCGTCGAGCTCAAGCACGCGAGGCCGACCGGTGATTTCCCCGTCCTTTTGAGGTTCCGCCAGGGCAAGCAGGCGTTTTCCCGGGGACTCTTCGTCCTGGTAGCCGGTGATCAGGATCGAGGCGTTGGGATTGGAGGCGAGGCGCGCCGCGTACCAGGCGCTTGGCCCGCCGGTGAGCATGCCGCTGCTGGAGAGAATGCAGGCCGGGGGGCCGGCGAGAATGCGCTCGCGGTCACGTTCGTCACGCACGAATGTGACGTTTGGGCCGGTAAAAGGCACGTACCCCTTGCGAATCTGGCGTTGTAAGCGAGGCGCCAGCGCTTCCGGCAAGAGCATGTAGGTTGAACAGACACGGCGTACCAGGCCATCTACGTAAATGGGGAAGTCGGGTATCTGTCCTTTCTCCTGAGCGGCCTGTAGGAGCAGCAGCACCTCCTGGCCCCTGCCGAGCCCGAAGCAGGGAATCAACGTGTGACCTCCAGCGGTGATGCATGCGGTCAGGGCCTGGGCGAGGCGCTGTTCCTCGCCCTCCCTGTTTGGGTGCAGCCGCGCTCCATAGGTTGACTCCAGAACGAGCAGGTCTGGATGCTCGACGGGAGGGGGCACAGCGCCGAGCACAGTGCGCTGCGGTGTGCTGCTGATATCCCCGGAGACGACGAGCGAGCCATCGGCGGCCACAAAGCCGAGACTTACCGCCCCGGCAATATGGCCGGCGCGGCTGGCGTGGATTGTGACTCCGGGAAGCACGGACAGTGTGACCGGTTCTCCCACGGGGAGCGGGCGAACCTGCGTGAGCATGCCCGCGACCAGCGCTTCTGGATAGAGCGGCAATTCCATCTCTTCGACCGCGCGCCTCGTCATTATCTTCAAGGCATCGGCGAGCATTACTTCCATGAGCAGGGCTGTGCCTCGCGAGGCGTAGATGGGAGCTGTGGGAAATGCCTGGTGGAGCAGGGGCAGGGCTCCGATGTGGTCGGCATGCGCGTGCGTCACGAAAATGGCACGTACGTCTTTGCCCTCCAGCAGGGCCAGGTCGGGCAGCGGGTCAGCTTTACGGTCCGTGCGGATGCCGGCATCGACGACGATCCACTGCCCTGCCAGTTGGACGGCGAGACAACTGGCTCCGATGCCACTGGCCCCACCGATGAAGATGACTTGCATTTATCTATCTCCCTCTATTTGTTCGCCGGGACGATTAATGGTGATTGACAAATTAATGCGGACAAGGGCGGCGCAAGCGCCCCCACCGCTCCTCCGCGCCACTCCCGCCCGTACAGGCGGAAATTAAGTGAGGTCTATTAACGGACACAGGATCTGCTGTTGCCAAAGGTGTTCTTGTTGATTTAGTATACCTCACCGGCTTTTTTAACGGGAGTGGTCGCAGAAAGCAGTACCTGTTTGCCACGTGTAACTTCGTCGCGTATTAATACGGAGAAGGATTCTCTATTCTTTCTGGAGAAGAGGCTTTTGTGTCCATGTACGGATGTATTTTTGTGACGCGTGAAATGTGCCAGTTCAGGCACTTAGGGGCCTTCGATGTTTGAAAGGCCATCCCCAACAGATGGTGTGAGCAGATGGATTGTGCTGCTCCGCCGGAAGCCGGTGTGGAGTATTTTGTTCCTGCTTTGCGTGAGTGTGATAAGCGGCTGTGCCTCTACGCCTCGACCCTCGCCCACGCTCAGGCAGTCATCACCAACACCGGCAGTGGCCCACCCTTTTCACGACATCCTGAAGACCCAGGATGGCGCTTTTACCGTCACGCTCGACATTACCCCCAATCGCTCCGGCACGAACGTCTTTCTGGCACGCGTGATGGATAACCGGACAGGCAAACCGGCCGCTCATGTCATCATCACCCTGTATACCACCATGCAGGACATGGTCATGGGGACCGATTTAATCGTGCTGCACCCTGATGGACATGGCCAGTTCAAGGCAACGAGCAACAACCTGAGCATGGCCGGCCACTGGGCGATCGGCGTTGCGATCCAGGCATCCGACCATAGCATGCATCAGGCGGGCGTGAGTTTCGTGACGGCGCCATAAGTGGTCAGCCGTTAGAAAAGGAACAGGCAACGACCTTTGAGAGAGGAGCCGCAGATGAAGACAGAGCTACCACCCATAGGACAGTACGAACTGCAGCAGCGTTTGGCCAGCAGCAGCATCGGTGAGGTATGGCGGGCCTATGACTCGGAGCGAAGACGCGCGGTGACCGTCAAGTTTTCCCGCGCGGACGAGACGGTTGCCGCCGATGCGCTGGAGCGCTATGTCGAGGGAGTCGAACGCGTTGCCTCGCTGCACCACCCCAACATCGTGCCGATTCACGACGTCCACGTCCAACCGGCCGCCCGGGACCCTGGCAACTCAGCCTCGTTGCTCTGCCTCGCCATGCCATATGTGCAAGGGGAGAGTCTAGCAGACTACATACGGCGCACCTCGGCCACGGGAAAAATCCCCCCTCCCACCGAGGTCGTCGACCTGTTTACCTCACTCGGTCTGGCCCTCGACACTGCTCACCGGTACGGCGTCATCCACGGCAACCTCAAACCTACCAATGTCCTGCTCGACCGGAGCGCGACCGCGCCAGACGGGGTCGGGACGCCTCTGCTCACCGATTTTGGCTCGACCAGATTCCCGCCGGAGAGGCGTAGCCAGGACATTCCATTCTATCTGGCCCCGGAACAGGTCAAGGGCACTCCAGCCAATGAGCGCAGTGATATCTACGCGCTTGGGGTGATCCTCTATGAACTGTACACAGGGGTACCCCCCTTCCGGGGGAATTGGCCCATCTCCGTCATGATGCAGCACATCAACGCCGTGCCCACGCCGCCGGACCTCGTGAACCCGGCTATCTCGTCTGCTCTGGCGCAGGTCATTCTGCGTTGCCTGGCGAAAGACCCCCAGGCACGTTTCCCGAGCGCCTCCTCCCTGGCTCTGGCTCTGGCGAGAGCGCTCCACGTGGAAGTTCCCGATGAACTGCACCGCTCGGCCGCTCTCGTTGATGAAGTCAGCGTGCCTGTCGCACACCAGGGGGCGTCCTCGACTACTTTCTCTCGCCCCAAACGGAAACGCAGGAGGGAGCGGCTGGCCATGGCGGCCGTCGTAGCACTCATCCTCCTGCTCATAACGGGGTACGGGACGCTCCTATTGCTCACGCAGAGGGAGGCACCCGGCGCGGCCGGGTTTTCGGCCCATGCCTTCTTCATGAACAGCGGTCAGTTGAATGAGAACAGCAACCAGGGGATCAATGATGAACTGCAGGTGGACCTCTCCAATGTCCCCGATCCCGCTCCTGACAAAAGCTACTACGCCTGGCTGCTCGGCGATCTTGCACAAACCGAGGCGTCTCCCATCTTCCTTGGCCGGCTTCCGGTCGAGCACGGCACACTGCATTTCCTGTATGCGGGAGATGCGCATCACGCCAACCTCCTCGGGCTCGCCAGCCGCTTCCTGATCACCGAGGATGATGCGCAGAATCCGTCGGGCAACCCACTGTTGGATCAAGGCACCTGGCGGTACTATGGCGCGATCCCACAAACCCCGAACCCGGTAGATAAATTGCACTTCAGTATGCTCGATCACCTGCGCCACCTGCTTGTGGAGTCTCCGGAACTCGCCATACGGGGGCTGCATGGTGGGCTGGCGTTCTGGTTCGTCAGGAATATGGCAGCCGTCTCAAACCTGGCGAACAGCCTGGCCGATGAGTGGCACAAGCAAGACGCGAACGCCATCCACGGCCATCTCATACGCGTCCTGGATTATCTGGATGGCGCCTCGTTCGTGCATACCGATGTGCCGCCCGGTACACCGCTGCTAGCCGACGCGCAGACCACGCAGGTAGGACTGCTTGGTCCAGCCCCACAGGACGTGGACCCACCCGGCTACGTCTATCAAAATGAGGCGCCGCCTGGCTACGTGTATCTCATCCAAGATCATATGAATGGGGCGCTGCTCTCTCCCCAGGCCACAGCAGAGCAGCGACAACTCGGCATCCAGATCAGCAGAGAACTCGACAGTGTGAAGAAGTCAGTGGCGCAGGCTTCTCAGGATGCCAGGCAGCTTGTCCGCCTGACAGATGCTCAGCTCCTACAAGCGCCGGCACTAGCAATGCTGGACGATCTTGCGACGCAAGCGCAAGATGCCTACACCGGCCAGCTCGATCCTTCTGCCGGTCAGCCCAGGGGAGGCGCACTCCTGATCTATAGCAATCTGCAGCGCCTGGCGGCCTTTGACATCGGGCCCTATGTGGCGCCGGGTCAGTAGGGACGCTTTTGCAGGCACCATTTCCGCCACGAAAGCAGCAGTGAGACGCCGACGAGCCAACAACACCATCGTTCTGCTTCTGGAGAGGGTGACGGCAGCGCTGCGGTCGTTCCGCCGGCAATAGCTGCTCTGCCTGTTAACTTCCTCTATGACGTGGCATAGTGCTAACCGCATGGTAGTTCCCGTATCAGGCACAAAACAAGCAGAACTGTGATGAGTGCGAACGGCAGGTCAAGACCTCTCGATAGCGGGGAAAGCACAATCTGCTGCCTACGTGTTGCTTCGAGCGTAGATTTCCTGGATGCGCATAGTCTCTGTTATAATACTATGCGTACGACAAAAGGAGGTTGAAGGCACTTGGAGCACTTTGATGAACAGCACCCCCACCGCGGTGATTGGCTGCGGGAGATCGTCTTCGGGCTGAACGATGGTCTCGTCACCACCCTGGTCTTCATCATGGCGGTGAGCGAGGTAGCCCCCGGGCGTTTGCTGCTGGTAGTGCTGGGCGAGGTGATGGCGGGCGGGATTTCGATGGCGCTGGGCGGCTACCTGTCGGCGCGGACAGCGAAGCAGGTGCTCGATAAACGCATCGCGACCGAGCGCTTCGAGATCGAGCACGAGCCAGATGAAGAGCGGGCCGAGCTGCGCGCCATCTACCGCGAGAAAGGATTTAGCGGGCCGCTGCTCCAGACCGTCGTCAGTTATCTCACGGCAGACCGTGAGCGCTGGCACCGGGCGATGGTCCGTGATGAGCTGGGGGTCGTCGGGGATACGCGCATCAATCCCTGGCTGGAAGGTGTCCAGGTCGGGATCTCTTTCATCGTGGGCGGCCTCATTCCCACGGTGCCCGTGCTGCTCTCCTTGCCGCTGGTGCAGTGGTGGGCGTTCGGGCTCACGGCGCTCACTGCCCTGGTACTCGGGGCGATCAAGGCCCGTTATACCCGCCAGGGACCCGTGCGGGCGGGTCTCGAATTTCTGGCAATTGTGACCGTTGGCACCCTGGCAGGCGTGGGAATCGGTCTGCTCTTGCACGCGGGATGAATCACACATCTGCCCCGCATGCCAGCAAGAACTCCACGCGCAGCGACGAGTTGCGCTCGTACTCGCCCCTCCACACGGTGGTGCGCGTCAGCGAGGCGGTCTCCTTAACGCCGCGCATCTGCATGCAGAGGTGGTGGGCCTCCAGGTAGACCGCCACGCCGTGCGGCTCAAGCATCGCCAGGAAGGTATCCGCGATCTGCTGGCCCAGCCGCTCCTGTACCGTAAAGCGCTTCGCGAAGAGCCGCACCAGGCGCGTGAGCTTGGAGATCCCGATAATATGCTCGTGGGCAATGTAGCCGATGTAGGCGCGCCCGTAGAACGGTAGGGCGTGGTGCTCGCAGAGCGCAAAGAAGGGGATGGGACCTTCAATCACCTGGCTCAGCGTGCAGTCCGAGCCGCCGCGACATTCCGTTTCGAAGACCTTGAGCAGCTTCGGGTCGCCGTCGTAGCCCTCGGTCGCCTCGAACATGGCCTGTATGAAGCGCTGCGGCGTTTCCTGGGTCGCCGGTGTGTCCAGGTCCATACCCAGCGCCTCGAGAATCTCGGCCATATAGCCCTCGAACTTGTGTACTTGCTCGCGCGAAAGCTCACGGTGGCGCAGTTCCATAGCGCTGCTCATGTCCAGATCATCTCCATCGAGCTTGAGCACTTGTCTTCTCCCTCTGTTCTACTGGCCACCAATGCGCCTGATCTCGACCTGTCCGTTGCGCACGCGCACATCATAACGAGGCGCATCAACGGTTGCCGGCCCGGTGAGTACGCGACCGTCGCGCAGGCAGAAGCGCGAGCCGTGCCAGGGACACTCTACCACGTCCCCTTGCAGCGCTCCCTCGTCGAGCGGGCCTCCTGCGTGGGGGCAGGTTGCCGAGATGGCATACAACTGCAGTCCCTGGCGCAGCAACACCACTGGAACGCCAGAGGCCGTGACGCGGTAGAGCCGGTTGTCCTCGACCTCGTCCACCGGCAGCACTGCTTCATAATTGTCGCCTGCTGCCTCCCAGGCGGTATGATTTACCCCGGTTCCCTTCGTAAAGACCATTTCGCCGCCCAGGTACGCTGCGTATAAGACGCTCAGCAGCCCGGCGAACCCGAGAATGGCGGCGGGGACGCCATCGCCGGGACCGGCGAGGAGCCGCAGCACGAAGGAGAGCAGGTAGAGCAGGGTGGCACCCGCGTTGAAGAGCGCGTGATTGAGGCCAACCCGGCGCTCCGCGCCGTAGGTATCACTCCAGTCAGTCAGGCCGGTCACGATCGCGCCGAGTGCCCCCAGCAGGCCGCCAATCACCGCGACGAACGCGGCGTAGGCCGCCCAGGCGAAGGTTGCCGGTGAAATCAGCCAGAGCACATCAAACACGGCGGTGAGCATCCAGGCAGTAATGGGGACGTCGGTAATGGCGGGATGCAAGGGGTGCCCGAACCACGTCCCGTTCAAGAGACTCTTCAGGCGGCGCGGCGGTTTGCGGTGAGCACCAACCAGGACCCCGATCGCCTGCTGCAAGCCATCGCTGAAGCGCTCAGCAAATGGCTGAGGTGCGGATGAGGGAGGGGGAGCAGTGTCGGGCATGGTAACAGGGGGCATCTCGGACATGAACTCTTCTCCTTTTTGACAACGGATACATCCGACCCAGTGTCGATGTACTTCACAGACGGTCAGAAAACACCACATCACAGGAAATTCCTGCCTCTTGTTCTGTATACCATAGATATTCTAGAAAGTCAATGATTTACTTGACTTCCTTGACAAACCGATGATGGGGAAGTACACTGAAGATAGGAGGAACACATGTCGCAGGCACATGCAAACGAACGGTTTTTTGCCAGTACGCGCGGGCACATTATCTTGTTATTACGCCGTGCCGGTCAAACGGTGGACGAACTGGCTCAGGCGCTCGAGCTGACGGACAACGCGATCCGTGCGCACCTTGCTACGCTCGAACGAGATGGGTTGGTACGACAAAGCGGTGAGCGGCGCAGTGGTGGCAAGCCAGCCTCGGTCTATACGCTGACGCCCCAGGCCGAGCAACTCTTCCCGCAATCCTACGATCTGATTCTCTCGTATCTACTAGACGCACTTGCTGAAAGCGTGACTGTTCAGCAGAGAGAAGCCCTGATGCGCACAGTTGGACGGCGGCTCGCCGCGCAATGGCACATCCTGGATGGGGATGGACAGTTCCGACTTGAACGAGCGGTCGAGGCGCTGAATCAACTCGGTGGCCTGGCAGAACTTGCGCAAGGAGGGGAAGTCTCGACGATTGAAGGGTATAGCTGTCCTTTTGCCGCCGTTGTCCCGAACCATCCAGAGGTCTGCCAGCTCGCAGAAACCTTTCTTTCCGAACTGGTCGGCGTGCCGGTTCAGCAGCGCTGCGAGAATCCTGGCTCCCCACATTGTTCCTTCAGCATCTCCACTTCGCAGGTCTCGTAAAAAGCAGCGCTGACCAATCGGACGATAATTTAACGGACCCGGCCTGGTATCGCGAAATTAAGGGTAATTGTACCCGCCAGAAGTCGGTGTCGCACCCGCTGAAGGGTTGGTTGTCGCCGGGAGCGTGGTAGGGGCAACAAACCAGACGTTGCCAACGCCCTGGCCGTTGGTCTGCCCTGGGGCGGAGTCGCCCGAATAGGTATACAGGGGGTGGCCGTTATAGGCGACCTGGCTGCCGTTGGCATCGTTCATCAAGCTGAAGGCGCCCGGCACTGAGGCCGAGACGCTGGGCATCGTGGTGCTCAGCAGCGGGGGCCAGGCGCTCGCGCAGCCGCCACTGCACACGGAGGTAGGGGTATCCGAGGTGCGGTAGTAGAGCGTCATCCCCTGCGCATTGGTAAACACCGCCATCGACTTGCCGCCCACAGTCAGGGCAGCGGTCTTAATAGATGCCGCAGAACTGCTGCTGGGCGTGGACGCGGATGTCGTATTGCCGCTGCTGCTTCCATAGGGCCCACTCCCGCCGCTAGAAGAGCCACACGCAACGATGAATAGCGCCAGCGCAAGGCTCATGGCCAAAAAGAGGGCATTTCTCGAGTGCTTCATATGCTCAATACTCCTCTGTTGTCTGTCTAGAATAAGACGTGCCTACAAGAATCATGAAGTGCGCCATCAGAATGCGTTGGAAGAGCGCAACGCGGAGATGCACTTCAGTGGTCATGTCTCTCCGCACATCTATACGCGCAAGTGTTACACCCGCCGTGTCCAGCGCGCTTGCTCCCAGATGAACCGCCAACGCCTTCAGGACGTGACGATAATCGTGGCCTTCATGAAGGGATGGATCTGGCAGTGATACGGGAAGGTGCCCGTACTCTTAAAGGTGAAGCTGTAGGTCCCTCCTGAGGCGGCAATGGGTGTGGCGATGCCCGAATTGAAAGACTTGCCATCATCACTGGTGACGGTATGCACTGTCTGGGTCATATTGGTCCAGGTGAGGGTGGTACCCGCTTTGATGGTGAGGGTGGCCGGACTGAAGGCGAAATTGCCGCTGCTATCGGTGGTGATGGTGACCGCCTGGCCGTTGCCCGCCGGGGTTGTTGCGGTGGGCGTCGTGCCGGCGGCTGTGGGCGTGGGTGTCGTCCCGGTCGCCGGCGTCGGGGTAGAACCCGAACCGGAGGAAGTGCCGCCGCAGGCCGCGACGAGTACAAGCGCACCGAGCGCCAGCAGAACGAGCCATACTTTACGAAGGTATGAGGAGCGATATGAAACGGAACCTGCGTTTCTGTGCATCGTGTTCCCTTTCCTGCAAGTGTCGTGTTATAGTGCGGAGAGAAGGTCCACATCACCGCTGATGTGGACTTTTGCCTTGAAGCCCTGGGATACCGGCACATTGTCCGGCGGCCTCTACAGCAAGATACGAGACGAGGTTACGCCGATCCCTTCCCGGTTGGGTGTTTGCTTGACAATTCCCCTGCAATTTGATACCGTTGCCCTCGCAGTATCCTCATCCAAAGCATTATGCTGGGAACGCTGGAATGGACAGGCTGGATTTATGAACGGTTTTAGCGACAAAGTCAACTTTATCTGGAGTGTAGCCGACCTCATCCGCGATACCTTCAAGCGCAGCAAGTACCAGGATGTGATCCTGCCCTTTACGGTGCTGCGCCGCATTGATTGTGTCTTGCAGCCTACAAAAGAGCGCGTGCTCGAGGTCAACCACAGGCTCAAGGGCAAACTCGATAACCTGGCCCCGCAATTGCGCAGGGCATCGGGATATGCCTTCTACAATACCTCTCCGTATGATTTCGAGCGACTGATGAGTGACGCGCCTAACCTGGCGGCCAACCTGCGCGCCTACATCAACGATTTCAGCGAGAACATGCGCGAGGTGCTGGAGAAGTTCGACTTCAACAATACCATCAGCAAGCTGGACGAGGCCGGGCTGCTCTTCCTGGTGATGGAGAAGTTCAAGTTCATCGACCTGCACCCCGACAAGGTATCCAACCACGACATGGGCTATATCTTCGAGGAGCTGATCCGCAAGTTCAACGAGGCGCTCAACGAGAATCCCGGAGAACACTTCACGCCGCGCGAGGTCATTCGCCTGATGGTCAATCTCTTGCTGGCGCAGGACAAAGCCGCCCTGGAGCACGAGCATATCGTACGCACCGTGTATGACCCATGCTGCGGTTCGGGCGGGATGCTGACGATAGCCAAGGAGCGCATCCTGGAGATCAGCAGGGACGCCGAGGTGCATCTATTCGGGCAGGAGTTAAACGGCGAGACATTCGCCATCTGCAAATCTGACCTGTATATGAAGAGCGCGGACGGCAGCGACGCCGACAATATCATATTCGGCAGCACGCTCTCGCGGGACCAGCACGCGGGGAAGCATTTCGACTACCTGCTCACCAATCCGCCGTATGGTAAAGAGTGGAAGATGGACCAGGCGGCGGTCGAGGCCGAGGCCAGGCGCGGCCCTGCCGGGCGCTTCGGGGCCGGCACACCGCGCATCAGCGATGGGCAATTGCTCTTCCTCCAGCACATGCTGGCGCGTATGAAAGAGCCCGAGCAAGGCGGAAGCCGCGTGGCGATCGTCATGAACGGCTCGCCGCTGTTCACCGGAGACGCCGGGAGCGGAGAGAGCGAGATACGGCGCTGGATACTCGAAAATGACTGGCTAGAGGCCATCGTAGCGCTGCCCGAACAGCTCTTCTACAATACCGGCATCGCCACCTACGTGTGGGTGTTGACCAACCGCAAGGAGGAGCGCCGGCGCGGGAAGGTACAGCTCATCAACGCGGTAGATTGCTGGGTGCCGATGCGCAAGAGCATGGGCGACAAACGGCGCGAAATCTCGCCCGCGCATATGGAAAAGATCATCGAACTCTACCTGAACTTCAAGGAGGGCGAGCAGACGCGCGTCTTCGATACCACGCACTTCGGCTATCGCAAGATCACGGTAGAGCGACCCCTACGCCTCAACTTCCAGTCCAGCGCGGAGCGTATCGCGCGTCTCAAGGAAGAGAAAGCCTTCAGCGACCTGGCAAGCAGCAGGAAGAAACAGGCAGACGAAAAAGTCGCCGAGGAGGCCGAGGGCCGCGAGCTGCAAGCGGCCATACTTGCCATGCTGCGTAACCTGCCGGAAACGCTCTTCAAGGATCGCCCCACGTTCGAGTGGGTGTTGGACAGCAACGCGAAGTCCGCGGACCTCAAACTGACTTCACAACTGCGCAAAGCCATCCTCGCGGCGCTCTCCGAACGCGACGAGAGCGCGGAAATCTGTCCCGACAAAGATGGCAACCCCGAACCAGACCCGGATCTGCGCGACAGCGAAAACGTGCCACTGGCCGAGGAGATCTGGAGCTATTTCGAACGCGAGGTCAAACCCTACGTTCCCGATGCCTGGATCAATACCAACGTGCGCGACGCGAATGACGGTGGGGTTGGCAAGGTCGGCTACGAGATCAACTTCAACCGCTACTTCTACAAGTACCAGCCGCCGCGCCCCCTGGAAGCTATCGAAGCCGATATCAAGGTGCTGGAACGCGACATCCTGGATATGCTGCGCGAGGTGGCCGGATGAGCGAGATGATGCAGGCGGAAGAGACGTTATCCTCGATAGAGCCAAGCAAGTGGAAGCCCTATCCTGCATATAAGGATTCGGGTGTGGAGTGGTTAGGAGAGATACCGGAACATTGGGAATGATACAAACTTCAGCTTTATATGTCAAATAAATCCTCCGAAATCGGAAATATCGAGATTACGAGCAGATACAGAGGTATCTTTCTTGCCGATGGAACGAGTATGGAGAGAATGACAGCCTTTCTCTATGAAGAGTCACGGACAATAGAGCAAGTTTGCCAAAGGTTATACATATTTTTGTGATGATGATGTAATAGTTAGCCAAGATCACACCATGTCTTGAAAACGGGAAGGGAGCTTGGTGTAAAGAACTACTTGGTGGTATTGGTTTTGGTACAACAGAGTTACATGTATTTACGCCTCTAAAAGGGATAACTGGCCAGATTTATCTGTTATCTGGCAATTTCCGACACATTTAGTAAAATTGGAACTGCCTGGATAGCAGGGCGCAGCAGTGGACAACAGTGAGTACAAGAAGATTTTATAAGCGATTATCACGTAGGGATACCTCCATTTGACGAACAACGTACTATCGCTACCTTCCTCGACCGCGAATCCGCTCGTATCAATGCTCTGATAGCGAAGAAAGTACGCCTTATAGAGCTATTGCAGGAGAAACGTGCTGCGCTCATTAGCCAGGCTGTGACGAAGGGGCTGAATGCTGATGTGAGGATGAGGGATTTGGGGGTGGAGTGGTTGGGGGAGATACCAGAGCATTGGGAAGTGAGAAGAATAAAGTACTTGTTATTGCAAATTATTGATACTGAACACAAAACAGCTCCATATTATCAAGATGGAGAATATCTTGTAGTCCGAACTTCTAATGTACGAAATGGCAATTTGCTGTTAGAAGATGCTAAATATACAGATTTTAGAGGTTACATTGAATGGACTCAGCGAGGTAGACCTGTTGAGGGTGATATCCTATTTACAAGGGAAGCTCCAGCAGGAGAAGCCTGTATAGTCCCAGGTGATATTCATCTATGTATCGGCCAAAGGATGGTATTATTTCGTGTCAACAAACGACTTTTGGACGGAAATTATGGTGTCTGGTCTCTGTATGGTGGAATTACTGACGAATATATTCATTTGCTCTCTCAGGGGTCTACAGTAGCGCATTTCAATATGTCTGATATTGGAAATATACCAATATTGGTTCCACCCCTATCCGAACAGCGGTCAATAGTTGCATATCTCAATCAAGAGACAGCCAAAATCGATGCGCTGATTCCCAGAATTCGCGAGGGGATTGAGAAATTAAAGGAGTACAGGGTTGCGCTTATTTCGGCGGCGGTGACGGGGAAGATTGATGTGAGAGGTGTAGAGTGATGAGTATGTGCGTCGTCTGTTTCCGGAGGGCGACCAGAAGGGTACTTACACGGGGAGGTTTTTCTCGAGAAAGGGCCAACGAGGCGCAGAGGCAGGCAAGGCACCCGCAAGGGGCCCCGCACCGCTCCCCGCCGCCCCTGCCTCTACAATGAACCGACCTCCTACACATAAACCTACCTGTGCAAGCCAGAAGGGTATGGCCCATAAGCGTTATACCTTAAACCGATGTTGCAGGGCGAGAGCCTCGGGGGTCTGCCGTCGAGCGACAGCCCTTCACTTCCAGGGCTTTCCCGTTCAAAAAGCTGACCAATACTAATAGGAAGGAACAGCACTATGTCAAACACAAAGGATGTACAGACGGGTTTCGCAGAGGTAAACGGCACAACCCTGTATTATGAGGTTGCCGGTGCAGGGCATCCCTTCGTGCTCGTGCATGGACACCTGCTGGATCGGAGATCGTGGGACGAGCAGTTCGCCGTTTTCGCCCAACGTTACCGGGTCGTGCGTTACGATCAGCGCGGCTTTGGCGATTCGGGGCTGATTACGAAAGGGGAGCCATATTCTGATCGCCAGGATCTCTACGAATTGATGAAATTCCTGGGCATCGAGCGCGCTTATCTGATGGGCGTCTCTGGAGGAGGCGCGCTGGTTATCGATTTTACGCTCGAGCATCCTGAAATGGTCGATGCACTGATCCCGGTCACAGCAGGCGTCAGCGGATTTCGGCCATCGGAAGAAATGATGCAAAAGCACCCAGAGGTGGTGCGGATGTACACGGGCCTTGAAGAAGCATTTGAGCAGCACGACATTGCGCGAGCCGTTGAGATTTCGCTCGAGTTGTGGACGGATGGTCCGGGCCGGATTCCGGGGCAGGCGGCTCCCGAGGTGCGCGAGCGGGTACGCGAGATGACGACGCGCAACTGGGAGCGCCCGGATGATGAGGCGCAGGCTGAGACGCCGCCGGTGCCATTAGAGCCGCCGGCCATTGGACGGCTATCGCAGATAGGAGTGCCGACGCTCGTCATTCTCGGAGAGTGGGACGGGCCAAATCCGCTTGGAGCAACTGGCAGCAGAGATCCCGGGAGCGAAAACGGTGGTCATGGCAGAGACAGCGCATCATCCGTTTATGGAGAAGCCGGCCGAGTTCAACCAGATCGTGCGGGATTTTCTGGCGATCGCTACAGTCGTAGCAGATAATGGGAACTGAGATCCTCGCTGCGCTCAGGATGACAGGCTCCACTGTGCTCAGGATGACAGACCGGTGGGAGGGGCACACGAGGCTGTTGCCCTCCAGGATACTTGTCTAGGTGATGAAAGGCCGATCAAGGAGAAGGTTATGAGCTCGTATGGATGCTATGTGAAATTCGTTGCAAGGCCGGGGCAGCGTGAGAGGCTGGTTGAACTACTGTTGCAGGCGGCAGCAGGTATCGAGGAGGCGCCGGGATGCCAGTTGTATATCGTAAATACTTCCCCGACTGAAGCGGAGAGCGTGTGGGTGACTGAGGTGTGGAGGAGCCAGGAAGAGCATGATGCTTCGCTGACTGTCGAGGGCGCACGGGAGCTTATCGAGAAGGCGCTACTGTTGTTAGCCGGCTCCCCCGAAAAGATCGATGTATTGCCGGTAGGTGGGAAAGGGTTGGACGTATCATCGGCTATATGAGCCGGTGAAGGTGCAGAGGAGAAAGACAGAAGGGAGTTGACCCCATGAATACCGAGCTAGCTGACTTTTTCAAGTTTAACCTCTGGGCGAACCTGCGCCTGCTCGATGCCTGTAGCGACCTGATCGACGCGCAACTCGACGCCACCACGAGAGGAACGTATGGCAACATACGAGCGACCCTGGTGCATATTGTTGCCGGCGAGGAGGGCTATGTGCGGCGCTTTACCGGCCAGCAAGCTGAGGCGGCGTTCCGTGAAGGTGATCCCTTTCCAGGCTTCGACGAGCTGCGTCGGCGGGCTCGTCAAAGCGGGGAAGGACTGATCGCCATCGCAGAGCAATTGGAGCATGGTAGGGTTCTGCAACTATCCTATCAGGGACAAATATTTGCTGTCCCGGCCATCATGGTTTTGATCCAGGCGATCAACCACGGGGCCGATCATCGCTCGCAGGTGGCTACGTTGCTGAGCCAGCAGGATGTGATGCCGCCTGAGCTTGACGGCTGGGCGTATTACGATGCAATAAGTGAGTCAGACTCCAGGGAGAGCTAGCAGCCAGTGTGATGCGGGCAAAAGAAAGGTATAGAATGGAGGAACCAGGTATGAGCGAGAGCCCGTGGTACCAGACCTTTTTCGGGGAGGACTACCTGCGCATTTATCATTTCCTCACGTCTGAACGCACCGAGTGGGAAGTGGAGGGGATCGTCAAGCTACTGGGGCTGCCGGAGGGCAGGGCCATCCTCGATCTGTGCTGCGGGCATGGGCGACATGCCGTCTCGCTGGCGAAACGGGGGTACCGGGTGACGGGGCAGGATTTGAGCACGGTATTTCTGGAGCATGCGCGGGCCGCGGCAGAGGCCGAAGGCGTAGCGGTGCGGTGGGTAGAAGGCGATATGCGGCAGATTCCCTTCGAGGATGAGTTTGATGCCGTCATCAATATCTTCACGGCTTTCGGCTATTTTGAGAGCGAAGAGGAAGATCAGCGAGTGCTGCAGCAGGTCTACAAGGCGCTCAAACCCGGGGGCCTGTTACTGCTGGAGATGATGCAGCGGGAGTTCTTGATGCGCAACTTTGCGCCCAACATGATTGAGCGGCATGCTGATGGTCTGATTGTGCTGGAAGAGCGCGAGTTTGATATGCTCACCAGCCGGAGCAATGTCCTGGTGACGATGATCTTCCCGGATGGGGAGCGCCGTGAGTACCGGCACGCGGCACGCGTCTATACACTGACGGACCTGGCGCGGATGCTGGCGCTGGCCGGGTTACGCGTCCAGGCCTGTTATGGTGGGCTGGATGGGAGCGCATTGAGCCTGGACAGCCGGCGATTGGTTGTGGTAGCGCGGAAACCAGGTGAATGAGCTAATGCAGAACAGGCCGAGATCCTGCGCGCAGCGAAGGATGACAGTGGGCGGATCGTTTTGGTGGGAGTAAGGAGAGCAGAATATGGATATCTCCGAGAAGAACTTTGAAGAGACCATTGAGCAGGCGCTGCTTGCCAGCCGGGAGTCACTAGCACCGGCCTCGCCTAAACTGGTGCTGCACCAGCCGCCGTTGTACGGGACGATGACGAGTAATTTTTTGCCGGGGAGCGTTCAGCCGGGTGGGTATCGCAAGCGCATGAGCGAGAATTACGACCGGGCACTGTGCCTACTGCCCGGTGATGTGCTGGACTTCATCTATGCCACGCAGCCCAAAGAGTGGGAGAAGTTCAGGAAACAGCAGGGAGACGAGGCGAAGGCGCACTTCTTCCAGCGGCTGGGCAGCGAACTGCGCACGCGAGGAACGCTGGATGTGCTGCGCAAGGGCATCAAGACGTATGGCTGCGCGTTCAGGCTGGCCTACTTCCCGCCAGCGAGCGGATTGAACTATGAAACGCTCAGGCTGTACGCCGGGAATATCTTCAGCGAGGTGCGGCAACTGCATTTCAGCGAGCGAAGCAACGAGAGCATCGACCTCGCGCTTTTCCTGAACGGTCTGCCGATCTTTAGCGCCGAACTTAAGAATCCCTTCAATGGACAGAATGTAAAGGACGCGGTGAAGCAGTATCGCGCCCGCGATCAGCGTGAGCCGCTGTTTGCCTTTGGGCGCGTGCTGGCGCATTTCGCTGTCGATCCCGACCTGGTCTACATGACCACGCATATTAAGGGTGCGGGAACGGTTTTCCTACCCTTCAACCAGGGATACAACCGTGGCGCGGGCAATGCGCCCTCCTGGCAGGGGTTCGCGACGGCGTATCTTTGGGAGCGCATCTGGGCGCAGGAAAGCGTGCTGAACCTGATCGACCGCTTTATCCAGCAGGTCGAGGTGCTGGATGAGCAGGATAAGAAGACCGGCAAGCAGGTCCTGATTTTCCCGCGCTACCACCAGCTCGACAGCGTGCGGCGACTGATAGCCGATGCGCGCCAGAAGGGGCCCGGGAAGCGCTACCTGATCGAACACAGCGCGGGCAGCGGCAAGAGCAACTCGATAGCGTGGCTGGCGCACCAGCTCTCGGTACTGTTCAATGAGAATGACCGGCGCGTCTTCGACTCGATCATCGTTGTGACCGACCGGCGCGTGCTGGATAAGCAGTTGCAGGCAACGGTGCAGCAGTTCGAACTGACGCGGGGCGTGGTCGAGAATATCGACACGACCTCGCGTAAGCTGAGGGAAGCGCTCGAGGGCGGTAAGACCATCATCGTAACCACGCTGCAAAAATTTCCGCAGATCATCAAACAGATCGAGGAATTGAAAGTTGAAGGCAAAACGTTCGCGGTGATAATCGACGAGGCGCACTCATCACAGAGCGGCGAAAGCTCAGGCAGCCTCAAGCAGGTGCTGACGGCCGGCAACCTGGATGCCTACGACATCGAGGAGAGCGAAGAGGGCGACGACCTGGAAGACCGCATAGCAGAGGTGATGCGGTCGCGCGGCTTTCCCAGGAACGTGAGCTTCTTCGCCTTCACTGCTACGCCGAAACCAAAGACGCTCGAACTCTTCGGCACACGAGACACAGAGGGGAGGTACGAAGCGTTCAGCCTGTACAGCATGAAGCAGGCCATCGAAGAGGGGTTTATCCTGGATGTACTGGAGAACTACACGACCTACCAGACCTACTGGAACCTGCTGAAAAAGATCGATGCCGACCCGCAGTACGATCGCACGAAGGCCGCGCTGCTGCTCAAGTCCTTCGTGGACATGCACCGCCAGACCATTGCCAGGAAAGTGGCGATCATAGTCGAGCACTTCGCAGACAAAGTCGCGCACCTCATCGACGGCAGGGCCAGGGCAATGATCGTGACGCGCTCGCGCGTCCAGGCGATGGGCTATAAGCTGGAGGTCGATGCTTACCTGAAAGCGCACGGCTACCCCTACAGGGCGCTGGTGGCCTTCTCGGGAACGGTCAAGCATAAGGGCCAGGAGTACACCGAGGCGGGCATGAACGGCTTTTCGGAGAGCAAGACGGCGGAGATATTCAAACAGGAACCGTACCGTATCCTGATCGTCGCCAACAAGTACCAGACAGGCTTTGACCAGCCGCTGCTGCATACGATGTATGTCGATAAGAAGCTGGGCGGGGTGAATGCTGTGCAAACGCTCTCGCGCCTCAACCGCACCTATCCTGGTAAAGAAGGGACGATGGTGCTGGACTTTGTGAACGAGGCCGAGGATATCCAAGCCGCTTTCCAGCCCTACTATGAAAAAACGTTGCTTTCGCAGGCAACCGATCCGAATCTGCTCTACGACTTGCAAGGGATGTTGGAGCGCTACCATCTCTACTCAGCCGACGAGCTCAATCGCTTCGCCGCGCTGTCCTTTGATCCGAAAGGCACACAGGACAAGCTGTACACGGTGCTCGCGCCCGTTGTTGATCGTTACAAGGAAGCCATACAGCAGGACCAGGCCGAATTTCGAGGGCACCTGAAGGATTATGTGCGCCTGTATGCCTTTCTCTCGCAATTATTAACCTTCACCGATACCGAGCTTGAAAAGCTATATGCCTTTGGCCGGTTGCTGTTGCGGCGTTTGCCCAATACCTATGAGAACCTGCCCGTCGAGATCCAGCAGAACATCGATATCGAATCCTATCGCGTCGTCAAGACGGGCAGCGGAAAGATCAAGCTGGAACGCGGAGCGAACGAGGTCGATCCCCTCGGTCCGAAGGAGATCTACAGCCTGGGCGAGGCTGAGATGGAGCCGCTTTCGCAGATCATCCGCGAATTGAACGAGCACTTCGGCACAGAGTTCAACGACGATGATAAACTGTGCATCCGGGAACTTGAGCATCGCCTGGTAGGCAATGCCGCGCTCGAGGCAAGTGTGAGGGCGAATACGCTGGAGAATGCCAGGCTTACCTTCAATCAAGTCGTGAATGACCTGATGCAAGACATGGTCGATAGCCATTTCAAGTTCTACAAGCAGGTCAACGATAACCCCGAGTTTTCCAGGGTGTTCATCGACTGGCTGTTTGATCGCTACAGGGCAGCTTCACCAGGAAGCAACCAGCATGTGAGGGCATGAGCAACCAGGCTGAGTCGAAGGGTGGTAAAATAAGTGTTGAAGACGTTATCCTACTTATTTTTATGATAGTCCTCAATGAAAAAGGAGGTTCCAGTCCATGTACGAGGATGTCTTAGCGCGCGTTGACCTCTTTTCCGGCCTCAATAAGAGGGAGTTAAAGGATCTGGCAGCAAGTTGCCGCGAGGGCAAGCATAGCCCGGGCTCGGTGCTGATCTCTCAAGGCGAGAGAGGGTTGGGACTGTTTATTATTACACAAGGGACTGTGCGCATCACCCAGGTAAGCGGCCCTGATGGAGAGGAGCAGGTACTGGGGACAGCGGGGGCGGAAGATGTGATTGGCGAAATGGCGCTGCTGGACGATATGCCCCGCTCTGCTACTGTAACGGCGGTCGATGAGGTGGACGTGCTCGTGCTGCCGTTTTGGGACTTCCGCACTACGATGCGTACAATATTGCGCCGCGATCCCGATGTCGGCCTTGATCTGCTAGCCGTTCTCAGTCGCCGCCTGCGCAAGGCCGAGCAACGAGCAACCGAGTAAGCGGGAGTCTGACTGGAGTTAGAAAGCGTGATAGGGTACTTAGTTTTAGAGGGCGGCGCCGAATTTGGCGGGAAGATGGCCGAACCGGACCGGCGCGCGTTAGCACTGGCCGGCAGCCCGGATGCTCAGATCAGCATAATACCTACGGCCGCCGCGCCCGACGATAACTATCGTCGGGCCGGCAGCAATGGGGTGAACTGGTTCAAGGGACTGGGCGCGACGCACGTTGAGTGGCTGCCCATTATCGACAAGGCATCGGCAAATGATATTCGTCTCGCAGAAACACTTTTCCGTTCGCGCCTGATCTACATGCTGGGCGGCTTCGCCGGCTACCTCGGCGAGACGCTCAAGGACAGTGTGTGCGGGGATGCCATGCTCAGGGCGTATGACAACGGCGCGGTGATTGCCGGCAGCAGCGCCGGGGCGATGGTGATGTGCGAGTATTATTTCGACCCTGGCATGGGGAAGGTTGTCGAGGGGCTGAATTACGTGCCGAATACGTGCGTTCTGCCGCACCATAACACCTTTGGCAAGGGTTGGGCCGCGCGACTGACAGATCTCCTGCCTGATGCTGTGCTGCTGGGCATCGACGAGCGCACAGGTATGATCGATGATGGTGATAATAGCACTGATAGCAATTATGGCGGTGAGGCGGGACGCAGGACTGATTGGCGCGTGTATGGACAAGGCGCGGTGACGGTCTATCGTCGTGGTCAAGCGACCATACACCGCGCGGGAGAGGCGTTTAGCGGCGATTTTGTATGATATTGCTGCTTTTTGATGATCTGTCTATTTGTTCTTCCCGTATATCTGGCAGTACAGTCAAACAATACTTGCCAAATTGGCGAGATTATCATGAAAGGATTTGCAATGAAAGGTATTCGTTTTGTTCCAACGTGGCTGCATGCCTACTTCGATTACATTGGAGGCATTGTGCTGATCGCGGCTCCGTTTGTGTTCGGGTTCTTCAGTGGGGGCGGGCCGCAGGTCGTCATTCCTATGGTGCTTGGGGTCGTTCTGATCCTGTACAGCCTGCTGACGAACTATGAGCTTGGCATACCGTCGCTGCGGTTCATTCCGATGGCCGGGCACCTGATCGTCGACTTCCTGGCGGCGGCGTTCCTGGCCGCTTCGCCGTTCATCTTCGGGTTCTACACAAAGAGCCCCAATGTGTGGCTGCCGCACCTGGTCGCCGGTGTCGCTGTTATCCTGCTCGTGCTGGTTTCGCAGACGCATGCTTTCGCGAAGACGAGAGCGCTGGCGTAAGCTGCCGAGGAACCGGCAATAGTGCGCCTGTATGCATGCGGACACACCCGTCGTGCTGAGCGCGGTGAAGCGCCTCTCACAAGCGGCTGAGAGGCGCTTCGCTATGTCTGGGGTGACGTTATGGGAGGGGTAGGATCAGCACGCGCTTTTGGAGAGGGAGGAGGAGGATGCTCTCAAGGGTAGGTGTTTCTCGAGAAAGGGCCAGCGAGGCGGAGAGCACGCAAGGCACCCGCAAGGGGCCCCGCCCCGCTCCCCGCCGCCCCCTGCCTCTACAAAGAACCAACTTCCTACAATAAACCTACCTGGGTAAGAGAGGAGGATGAGATCCTTCGCTGCGCTCAGGATGACATGGAAGAATTGTGCCTCTACATTAGCATGGGGTGCGGAGTCAGTTGTAGCGGAAGCGTTGCATCAGGCTGAGCACATTGTTGACGTAGCGCCAGTTGAAGATGCCGCGGTGGATGACGTTCCAGCCGCCCTCGTTGTAGCCGCTGATGATTTTGAAGAGATTGCCGTGAAAGCTGTTCCAGAGCCAGCGCAGGTATTGGGCACCCAGCATGATATTATCCCAGAGGTGATAGGGGTCGCGCCTGATGCCTGTGCCGACGTTGATGGATACGGCGGTGTAGGGCATAATCTGCATTACACCGATGCCGCCGTCCCAGGCGATGACGTGCTGGTACCAGCCGCTCTCCTGCCAGGCGATGGCGAGCAACAGGTTGGCGGGCAGCCCGAAGTCGGCGGCGGCACGGTGCAGCAGAGATTGGACCTGGGGGCGCGACGACCAGTCTAACGCGCTGTAGTCGTACCATCTCACGGAGCCGTTGGCCGCTATCCCGCTGGGAATCCAGCCGCCCCGCGCGCTGGAGCTCTGGCGGACAGGGATACAGAGTTGCTGGTTGACGAAAATAAGGTTGACGTTGCGGATGTTGTTGACGCGCGCGAGCGTCGGGTAGGTAGTGTGATATCTCAAGGCAATGTTGCTGAGCGTATCGCCCCAGCGCACGGTATACCAGGAACAGCCGTTGCCGGATCCTGGATTGGCGGCCAGGGCTTTGTTCTGATCATGGGTGACGACGAGTGAACTGAGGATCAGTATGAACGTGCAGGTCAGTAAAATGGCCTGGCGGGAAAATATGCGAGTCACTTTTTTGCCGGGATAGGCGAAGGCTGAAGAGCGGGCCCTTCCAGACTCCTGGTGCTTATACTCCATTAAAGAATCTCCTGATGTATGTGAAATTGCCATCCTGGCCATTGTACTGGCTATATCACCACTCGCTTCCTTTGCTCTCTGTTCCCACTATAGCCGTGTGGGAAATCGATAAGGGTGGATGGATTGAATTGAACGCGTGTTTGACGGTGTAGATTTGGAGATGCTACAATCCTGTTGTGCTAGCGTGCGTTTATGCATCGGGAGACGAGCGAGGAGAGAGCCTTGATGATGGAAGAACCACTGAGCGCGACGGTCGAGGAGTACCTGGAGACGATCTACAATATGAGCGCAGAGGATGAAGTAGTGATCGGTGCGCGCCTGGCAGAGAAATTTCGCGTCTCCGCTCCGACCGTCACGGAGATGTTGAAGCGACTGGTGCGCGATGGCTATGTGGAGATGGACCAGAAGCGCGTTGTGCGACTGACGGAGGAGGGCTACCAGGCGGCTGAAGCAGTGCTGCGGCGGCACCGGCTGACGGAGCGTTTCCTTGTCGATATGCTGGGAATGCAGTGGCACCAGGTGCATGAGGAGGCTTGCCGGTTGGAGCATTTCATATCCGGCGCGGTCGAGGCGCGTGTTGTTGCCAGCCTGAACCACCCTGTTACCTGCCCGCACGGCAATCCTATCCCCGGCCTTGTGCCGAGCGCGCGCACTTACTTGAAGGACCAGGGTGCGGTGCGGCTCTCGGCCGTTTTACCGGCTCAGAGTGCGAGCATTCTGTGTATTTCGGAGGTGGTGGAGGACGAAGAAGCGCTCATTCTTTACCTGCATGAGAAGGGACTGACGCCGGGTACGCGCCTGGAGGTTCTGGCGCATGATGATGCACAGGAGCAATTGGAAGAGAGTTTCCGGGTGTCGGTTGAGGGCCGCGAGGTGCGTATCAACAGGCACGCGGCAGATAAAATCTGGATGACGCGTTGATGTTGATGTTGATAGGCAAGATTCCCAGGAGGCGAGATTTCCAGGGCGACCGCGAGGGTCGCCCGTACAATATACGAGCGAGAATTGCCAGGAAAGGTAATTGAAAAGCTTGACCAAATCTTGACCAGTTGATCTTGACTTCGATATTAGGGCATGCTAATATCTGAGTAGATTAGTCGGAATTAATGGTAGAGGTAGATTGGGGGCCGTGATGAGCAGTCTGATATGAAAGTAGGTCAAGTATGGTAGCAACATTCGTGCTGTTCTTGCGAGAAGGGCTGGAAGCCAGCCTGATTGTCAGTATTTTACTGGCTGCGCTGCGGCAGCTCGGGCAGATGGAGAAGGCGCGGGCAGTATGGGCCGGTGTGGGTCTGGCTGTGCTGGTCGCGCTGCTGGGGGGAGTCGCGCTATACATTACCGTCCACAATTATGTGGGATCGACCTTTCAGACAGTATTTGAGACGATTACCTACCTGATCGCGGTTGTGCTACTGACCAGCATGACCTTCTGGATGCAGAAGCACAGCCGCTCGTTGAAACGCGAGATCACGGCGAAGGCGAGCGTAGCGGGATCTGGCCTGGCGCTGGGCCTGCTGGCGTTTACGACGGTTGGGCGCGAGGGACTGGAGACGGCTGTATTTACGCTGGCTTTCGCGTTTCAGACGAGCGGCCTCTATCTCTTGCTAGGGGCAGCGCTGGGATTGCTTGCTGCCGTCGTGTTATGTATCCTGATCTATCGCCTGGGCTACCGGCTCGACTTCCGCATCTTCTTCCGCATCATGGGCGTCCTCTTGCTCATCTTCGCCGCGGGATTGCTAGGTGATGCCATCCAGAATATGCAGTCGCTGGGGTGGCTCGCCTTTGGGACAACGCCCATCTGGAATACCGCGCACATACTCTCTGAGGAGAGCACGCTCGGTGATATCTTGCATACCTTCGTGGGGTATGCCCAGGCTCCTACCGTCTTGCAAGCCGTCATGTTCGCCGTGTACCTGGTTGTAGCGGGCGGCATCTTCGCCTGGTTGACACGCAAGCCGGTCGTGCCACCGCGAACCCCGGCAACGACGACGCCCTCTGCCAGGGAGCAGGCACGTGGCAGGGCGTAGAGAGCAAGAGAGCCGGTCTCAGGCAAAGGCTGCCGATTGCGGGAGGAAGCATGGACGTCCTGATGCTCAATGATACGGAGATCCAGAGGCTGTTGGACCCGGATGCGCTGCTGGAAGCGCTAGCAGAGGGGTTCAGAGCGCTCAGTGGAGGTCTGGTCGTTGCCCCGAAACGCAACGAGGTATCCGTACCCGATGAGGGGTTTCTGCTCGCCATGCCTGCCTACCAACGAGGACGAGAGGTCAGCGTCAAGCTGGTCTCCGTTTTTCACGGCAATGAGCGGCTCGGCATCCCCGGACACCAGGCCCTCATTTGCCTGTTCGACGCGACGACAGGTACTCCACTCTCGGTCATGAACGGGACCTACATCACTGCGCTGCGGACGGCGGGGGCGGCGGCTCTCGCGACACGGCTGCTGGCGCGCGCGGACACCCGCGTGCTGGCGATTGTGGGCGCCGGTGTTCAGGGGCGCGCGCACCTGGCGATGCTTCCCCGCGTGCGCCAGTTCTCCGAGATCCGCATTGCCTCGAAACACCTGGCCCACGCGGAGGATCTCGCGGCAAGCGATGCCAGGGCGCGCGCGGTCGTGAGCGCTCAGGAAGCTGTGCGGGGAGCCGACGTCGTGTGTCTCTGCACCAATGCCGGCGAGGCGGTGATCAGCCTCGACTGGCTCGAGCCGGGGACGCATGTCACGTCTGTCGGCTACCGTCCTCCGGGCGGAGAGCTGGACCGCAGGGTAGTCGAGCAGGCGCGTCTCTTCGTGGAGACACGCATGGCCTTCGAACCTCCGCCGGCCGGGTGCGCAGAGCTGACGGGTCTGGATCCCAGCGCCGGCACCGAACTCGGCGAGGTTTTGCTGGGCCGGGGTCTGGGAAGGCAGTCCGAAGATGAGCTCACCGTCTACAAAGCTATGGGGCATGCCTTCGAAGATCTGGCCGCGGCCAGCCTTGTCTACCGGCGAGCGAAGCAGGAGGGTGCGGGCCGCACCGTGTCGCTCTAATCATCCGATTTGATTGTCCAAGATCCACTCGATCTGCTTTTTCAGGAGAAAAGATGGCATCATGCGAAGTACCATATCGCGTGCGCGAACTCCTAAAGGATATTCCCAGTGGGCGATCCTTCCCTGCAGCCGGGATCGTCGTACGATAGTATTAGCTCGTTTGATTCGTCGCGCTTCGTAGCTCTGCAAGGCGGAGGCGATGGTGGGCCCACTTTTCAGCTGTCCGCCAGCAGAAAGGCATCTTCGATGGCCTGACAGGCTCCCTGTCCCAGGTTGGGAGTCATCGGATGTGCTGCATCTCCTACAAGCGTGACCCGTCCCTGGCTCCATGAGGGTATCGGAGGACGATCGTAGATATCTGTGGGTACAATTGCTGATGCCTCCGTTGCCTCAACCACTGCCCATGCTGGCTCATGACAGGACGAAACCAGATCTAACACCTTCCGTTTCTCCCCTGTCTCCTCCTCGCGCTCTCCTTCCGGCGCATTCGCCACCGCAAACCAGCAGACACGTCCGTGAGAGAGCGGAATGAACCCGAAGCGTTTTCCCGCTCCCCAGGTCTCGAATGCTGTCTGGGCCTCACGCTCGTTCGTGGGGAAGCAGGTCACGCCGCGCCACGCCGTATAGCCGGCATAGCACGGCTTTTTTGCTCCAAAGAGTTGGGAGCGGACGACCGAATGTAATCCATCGGCTCCGACCAGCAGATCTCCCCGCACTTCTTCTCCAGAAGCAAAGTGCATGCGTATTCCCTCCTCGTCTTGCTCAAAGCCGCTCCCTTGCATATGCATGCAGAGGCTTCCCTGCTCAAGAGCCTGGATGAGAGCCGCCTGCAGTTCGGCTCGATGGACCGCAACCGTACTTGTCCCACAGTGATGCATAGCCTCCTGCATCGGCAGATCCACCAGCACATCCCCTCGCCAGGAGCGAAGATGGCTAAAGCGCAGAGGAGCGGCAATGCTCTGCAGCACATCGGCGAGTTCGAGCTTCTGCAGCGCCTTAACGGCATTGCCCGCCAGAATCATGCCTGTTCCCACTTCGCGATACTGCCGGGTGCGTTCAAATACAAGAGATTTGATTCCGTGTCGTTGGAGAGCAAGCGCTGTGGCAAGGCCTCCAATGCCTCCCCCAAGAATGATAACCGTCATGGTAGTTGGAGAGTATGCTTGAGAGAGTTTCATACCGATCTCCTTATCAGCTTGTCTCAGCCTTGAGCCGCCATCCTCTCAAAGTATTCAATCGCCTCCTGTGCTGTCTCGGGCTTCAATATATTATTATCAGCAAAATCCTGCGCCAGCGGATACCCGCTCTTACGCACTAATTCCGCAGCGCCCTGCAGATCATAGTTCGTCTTCCGCAAACTCACATCTGGCCCCAGAAGCAGCCAGTATGCTCCGGGATCACCATAGGGCATCCCCACACTCCCCGCGTTTACCACTCTCTTCCCCTCACACACTCGATCAAACTGCATATGAGTATGCCCACAGACCACCACGTTCTCCTTCACTCCGGCAAGTACCTGCTTCAACCGCTCCTCCGGCGTCGCCACGGTCAGTATCTCCATATCACTCCTGGGCGAGCCATGACAAAACAGTACCTCTCCAAGCCCTTCTACTCGAAGGGAAATTTTCTCCGGCAATCCCGCCATAAAGTCCCTGTGTCTCCGCTCCATCTGTCTTGCCGTCCATATTGTAGTCGCTCGCACCTCTTGCGACTGAATGTGGTCAAACGTGCCCCCATCAAAGGCCTCGACAACATCCCGTTCACAATTACCCCGTATCCATCTGACACGATCCTCCGGGCTCAGCAACAATTCGAGTACCTCGCGTGACATCGGCCCTGGAACGATATCGCCACCTACGACGATCGCATCCACTCCTTCACGGTCAATTTCGCTCAGCACAGCTTCGAGTGCGGGTAAATTCCCATGGATGTCATAAATAGCTGCAATCTTCATCGCCTGCTCCCTTTCATCGTTATTCATCGCGTCTAACAGAAAGCATAACAGGCTCTACCGTCATAGAGAAGATAAAACGTATGCTCTTAGCATAAGCCAGAAACACAGATGGGAGGCCGCCCATAGGCGGGAACTTAAGCCAAAAGTACCTGAACAAGTATTCACCGGATCGTGGGAACACGACATCGTTGCGCACTTGCCAGCCGACTACGCGCAACAAGCAGTGGAGAAGAAAGCCTTTCAACGGGCTCGACAAATCCAGTGCCCGCAGGATCTCCTGCGAGGGATTCTCGCCTACGTTCTCTCGACGTACTCGTTGCGTGCCTTGAGTTGTTGGGCCATGCTCACCGATCTGGCCGAGATGTCAGATCGGGCTTGGGGCAAACGCCTGCGCAGGCTGGCCCCTGGCTCCAGTGGCTGCTGGAACAAACCCTGCGCAAAAGGATACAATATATTGCAATATGCTGCTATTTCCAGCGTGTCAGAATGGTTTCGCGCTGAAACAGTTGGGTGGCACCCCAGGTCAGGAGGATCGCTATAGGGATCAGGATAATGGTGGCAATGACCGCCACGAGTACGGTTAGCTCAAACTGGCCTGACAGCTCGCCCAGTATTATCCCAATGACCGGAACAACTGCCCAGACCGAAAGCTGCTGTGCCGTGCGGGTGTCGTTGACCCGCGACGAAATAGCCGTCATGATGGCAACCGCGATCAGCCCTAAGAGAGGAGTGCAGGCGATGAAAAGAATGAGCCAGCCCGCTGTAACCACATGGGAGACGACATTCGCATCCGTAAAGATCGCTAATTCCGCGATGAAAAGGCCTCCACTGATCCAGGTGACAATCACCGCAGGCAGCAATGCAGACAGAATCTTGCCTGCCAACAGTTGCCACCTTCGCACGGGCGTCGCCAGCACCGGCTCAAGTGTGCGGTTGTTCTTCTCTCCAATGATACTATACGCCGCAATGATGCTGGGAACAATCATAGACAGCAGAATATACAGGTTCGAGAACTCAGTTCCTATTACTCCCTGGGTGTACTCATGAAGCGTCAACCCCTCGAGGGACGGAATGGCAAGAGAACTGGCTCTCGACCCATGGCCGCCCAGTTGCAGGAAAAAGAGGGGGATCACTGCGAACAGCAAAGGCGGCAGGAGAATGCTGAACAGGAGGATACGTTGCTGGACGATCTCGCTGAACTCTTTCCGCAGGATCACAAAGACTTTGTGCATAATAGTTCTTGCTCCTTCTTCATTGTTTAGTGGCTGACAGCCGCAGCTTCGCGCTCATTCTCCACCAGTTCCAGGTACACCTCCTCAAGTGAATGGGAGATCGGTTCCACGGCGCGTATCTGTGCCCCTGCATTCACCAGGGTTCGTACCAGCTCAGGATTCTGATCATCGGGCTGATCGATCCTGACGGACAGGGTGCCGTTTTCGGCATGCGCCTCATGGACAAAGGGCAGGGCGCGGACGGTTTCTATCCACTGTGTGGCATCTCCGATGACGCGCACCTGTGTGCCGGTGCCAAACATGCCAGTGCGTAAATTCGCTGGCGCGCCCAGGCGCAGGAGCCGCGAGCGAAAGACGCCGATCAGATCGCAGAGTTCATCGGCCTCTGGCAGATTATGCGTGGTGAGAAAGATGGTCCGTCCCTCGGCCCGCAATTCCTTGATGAATTCGCGCACCACTCGCGCCGCTTCAGGATCAAGGCCAGCCGTTGGCTCATCCAGGAAGATTATCTTTGGTTCGTGCAGCAAGGCGCGTGCAATCGCCAGTTTCTGACGCATGCCTTTCGAGAAACCACCGACCCTGTCGCCGCGCCTCTCCCAGAGTTCGAGCATACGCAGGTAGCGTTCGACCTGGGAGGCGGCTCGCTCGGCTGATAGATCATACAACTGAGCAAAGAACATCAGGTTCTGCCAGGCGCTCAGTCGGTCATACAACCCCGGCGTCTCGGTGAGGATACCGATGGATCGCCGAATGGCCTCGTTGTTCTCGCCCAGGCGATGTCCCGCCACTGTAGCAGTGCCGCGAGTGGGGGCAATCAAGGCTGAGAGCATACGCACGGTGGTCGTTTTGCCCGCGCCATTCGGCCCCAGGAAACCAAAGACGGTCCCCTCTGGAATGGCGAGCGTTAACTCGTCAACGGCGACCAGACTGCCGAAGGCGCGGGTCAATTGGTTGGTTTCGATCGCGTTCATCGGTTCTCCCTTCAATAAATAGGTACACCTCGTGCGTTTTAGAAAATATTACAATATGCTATAATCAAAATAACATATTGCTATCGAGTTGTCAAGAGGGACAGACAGTCCACTCTCCCGAGCCGGGGGCTGCCTTCACCCCCCGGATGCGGCTCGCTCACGGTTCGGGGGGGCGGGGCAGCTAAAGTTCGCGCCTATGGGGGGGCCACCCCTACGGAAATTGATGGGCTTTTCATCAGGTTGATGCGCTTTCGGGCCGATCATGCAGATTAACAAATTCTTGCGGACATCATACTCACCACTCGGGCCTTAAATCGGCGTGGCACGATGAATGCGCCTGCTGTGGCCATGATGCATACATGGGCTCGACATGTGCCGGGGAAGGAGCGGAGGTTCCACTAAGTACGAAATTCGTACGAAAGTGATGATAATGATGATGAATTCGTGTAAATAGTACAAGATATATACGAATTGCCTTGCCAGCTCCAGCATTTATGGGGTACAATGGAGGGGAAGGATATTTGATTCGTTGAGCATTTCTCCAATACAGGAAGGTGATATTTTATGCTGCATGAACCGATTACGATCAGTCGAACGCATGTGCAGGAAATCGTAGAACGCGAGGAGGCGGAGTTTCGCAAGCGCACGCCGAACTCGCATAAGATGCACGAGCGCGGGAAGAAGTCGCTGCCTATGGGTGTGTCCAGTTCGTTCCAGGCAGTGCCGCCGTATCCGCTGTTCATCAGCCGGGCGCAGGGCAGTCAGATCTGGGACCTGGATGGGAACCGCTACACGGACTTTCACCTTGGCTTTGGCAGCCTGCTGGTGGGCCATTCGCACCCGCTGCTTGTGGAGGAGCTGCGCGAGCAGCTTGGCAAGGGAAGCCTGTACTCGCTGCCAAGCGCGGATGTTGTCTACCTGGCGGAGGAGATGGTGCGGCGCTTTGCCCCCATCGAGCAGGTGCGCTTCTGCAACTCGGGCACCGAGGCGACGATGGATGCGCTACGGCTGGCGCGGGCGCATACCGGACGCGACAAAATCGTCAAAGTCGAGGGCGGCTACCATGGGCATCACGACACGGTCTTGATAAGCACCAAGCCCTCGCCGGAGGACGCGGGTCCCGTCGAGCGCCCGAACAGCGTGCCGGCCTCGAAGGGCATTCCCTCCGACGTGAAGAGCAATACGCTTATCGCGCCTTATAACGACGCTGAGGCGCTTGACCGCATCCTGGTCGAGCACGAGGGCGAGGTCGCGGCGGTAATCATGGAAGCGGTCATCATGAACGTGGGGGTGATCCTGCCGTTGGAGGGCTATCTCGGGGATGTGCGTGAGATCACGCGCAAGCACGGCGTGCTGCTGATCTTCGACGAGGTGAAGACGGGAGTAACGGTGGCACCCGGTGGTATCACTGAGATCTACGCGGTGGACCCGGACCTGATCTGCCTGGCGAAGTCCATCGGCGGCGGCATGCCGATAGGCGCGTTCGGCGGGCGCGAGGAGATCATGCGGCGCATCAACCACAGCGAGGTGGTGCACCTGGGGACTTTCAACGGGAACCCCATGTCGATGCGCGCCGGGCTGGTGACGCTGACGAAGATCTTCACGCCTGAAGCGCACGCGCACGCCAATGGCCTCTCGTTCCTGCTTGGCAAATCCTACGAGGGCATCATCGAAGAGTTCGACCTGCCGATGCACGTGGCGCAGATCGGCGCGAAGGGCTGCGCCATGTTCCGCTACGAGCGCGCCCGCAACTACCGGGCCTGGTGGGAGATCGACATGGATGTATCGTATGCCTACTGGCTGTACCTCGCCAATCGAGGTATCCTCTTCCCACCGGGTTTCGACGATCAGTGGACGGTCTCGATTCAGCACACCCAGGAAGATATAGATCATCACGTGCATGTCTTCCAGCAGTTCGTGATGGAGCTGGTGCGATAGTTCGCTCCAATACAAATGGCGTGGAGGTGGCGACAGGAAGCTCGCCACCTCCACGCCATTTGTATTAGAATTTCAAACTTGCTGGACAAAAGCACTTCAGTTTGCTATAGTGACGATACGCTTCCCATCAGTATTGCAAGTGAAACCATCTATTCGCATCTCTCGTCATAAATGGGTAAGGGCCTCATCAGGGCGCTCAGCAGTTTTGAGCGATGACCCGGAAAAGTGAAGTATCTATTATGAATAGCCAGGAGCTTGTTTCAGCGTCGGACGGTGCTCAGGAAAATCAAAGCGAACAGAGTGTTGATGCAAGCCAGCCAGAAGGCTCCTCGTCAGATTCCCCCCCTTTAGACCGAAAGCAACCGGTGCAAAGACTTTCGCCGTTCTGGCGCGACAGGTTGGTTGAGGTGGGCATGGTGTGCGCGATGGCGGGGTATTACGTAATGGGCAACGATCACCTGGGCGCGAGCAAGCTATTTCACATCAATCCAGTGCTGTCGCTGCCTTTCCTGCTGGCGTTCGCCGTGTTGAGCTGGTATCGGCTCGCGTTCGCGGTGGCGCTATTGCCGATGGCGGTGCCGTATTATTATCTCGAGAAGCCGATCTACAGCCACTATGAGTTCGAACTGGCGGAGATCGCGCTTGGTGTGTGCGTGGTGATTGCGCTCGCGCAGGCGCTGCTGCGCGGAAGGTCCTGGGAATACTGGCTCTCCTGGCGCGAGGTGAGGGAGCGCCTGGGGCCCTTCATAATTCCTATAGCCGTATTCGTGGTAGCGGCGGGCGTATCGGTGTTGATTGCCTTTACAAAGAGGGTTGCGCTGCGCTCGTTTCGCGAGGAGGTATTCGATCCGGTGGTGTACGTGCTGCTGGCGTGTTATTGCCTGCGGACGCGTGGGGATGTCGCGCGGCTGCTGCTAGCGTTGTTCGCAGCCGCCTTCATTGTGGCCATAGAGGGATTGGCGCAGTATTTCCTGTTCAAGCGCACGCTGGCGCTCGATTCGGATGGGCGGGTGCACGCGATCTTCGGCAGTGCGAACGACGTGGGGCTGTTCTTCGATTATGCTCTGCCTATCGGCCTCGCGCTAGTCATCATAGGGCGCCGCAATGTCTCCGGCTTCCTGCAATGCTGGGGCGCGCGGCTGCTGGTGCTGGCGATGCTGCTGCCCATGCTGGCTGTGTTGTACCTCAGTCAATCGCGGGGCGCGTGGGTTGCTATAGGGATTGCAAGCGTGACAATCGGGCTGCTGGCCCTGCGGGACTGGAAGCTGAGGGCGATTGCCGGCCTCGCGCTGCTGGCGGTCTGCGCTATCGTTGCGGCGCTTTTTTTCAGGCAGCTCCTGGACTTTTTCGTCGGGGGACACGTCAGTGCAGAAGGCATCAGCACGGTGACGAAGCGGCTGTACCTGTGGGAGAGCGCTCAGCGCATGATTCGCCAGTACCCCATCTTCGGCGTCGGCCTCGATAACTGGCTCTGCTACTATAGCCGCAATACCCTATGCGTCATTCCTACGCTGCACCAGCATTACTGGATAACTACTGTGCCTGGAACTCACATATCTACGGGTCTGACCGAGGAACCGAACCTTTCGCATCCGCACAATATCTTCTTGCATGTCTGGGTGAGCATCGGCGTCTTCGGTCTGCTGGCCTTCGTCGCGCTGCTCGCACTGTTCTTCTGGCTCTTCGCGCGTATCCTGAAAGCGGTACGCGCCAACGGTGGGGCCGGGCAGCACGATTTCGAGTGGATGGTGATTGGAACCGGGGCGGCGATGCTTGCCGGTCTGATCCAGGGTCAGGTAGATAACGCGTTTCTGGCCCAGGATATGGCCTTCTGCTTCTGGACGCTGGTGGCTGCTATGTTGCTGCTGCGCATGCTGACGGGGACGCCGTGGCGTGGGCGGGCCAAAGCGTGATGGCAGACCCGCACCTTCGGGTGATTATCTAGCTATTGCGGCTGCGTCGGTGGCCACTTGGATGATCCCGGCGGATGGGGGGATGGTGGGAATTGCGGTGGAGGCGACCATGGCTGCTGGCTCGGTGGATACTGGGGTGGTGGCTGCTGCTGCTGGTAAGGTGGATATTGAGTCGGTGGCTGCTGGTAGGTTGAAAAAGGTGTTGGGGGCACAGCGATAAAAGGCGCTGATTTCGTAGCGCTCAACCCCATTGCACCGCCAACGATAACACCTACCATCGAAATGACGTATATCCAGAAGCCTGCGCCGAGGAAGGAAAACACTGATGGGCCGTTGTAGCTGGAGGAAGAGGAGTTGTAAAAAAGCGAGTTTATATAAAGGAGAATTCCCAGGTAGAAGAGTGCCCCTAGAATGCCGAGAGCGAGCAGCCATCCGCCAGCGGCTCGTTTTGATGATGCCTGTGCTGTGCTCCGAAACTGTAATGCAGCTAGGAGCGCGGCTACCCCGGCCAGTACCGGCGCGAGCCAGAGAATGACGACCGCCTGACCATTGGATGAAGTGCTATAAGAACTGCTACTATACTGCGTTGCCAGACTAATAAGCTGCGGTGCCGTGGCGGACAAGTAGTTGAAAGCAGTCACAAACGGCATGGCGAAAAAGGCGATTAGCGCTACAACGCCTCCGATCAGAGCGATGATAAACCCGGTACTTTTACTTTGTGTAGTCACGTGTCACCTGACCTCTCTCTGCGCTTGTGCAGATTAACCAATTAAGGCGGACATTATAACCTCCACCGAAGGCCGATAAATCGGCGGTGGCCACGATCAATCGGGCCCTACGGTTGGCGGGATGTATTTGTCAAGATGCATAATCATGCGAATACTAAAGGAACCGATATGGATTGATCGCTATCAATACAAGTATACTGATTTTATGAATGCATTACAAGGGGAATGTTGTATCAGAAAAGAATAAAAGAATAGTCGATAAGTGAAGAAGTGTGGGGTAGATCACACTTTGACTAAGTAGTGGCTCATTGTTCAGGTGCCTCTGGCCTCCTATACTAAAGTGAGATGGATATATTATGAGGAGGCGCGGATGCTGTTATCGATCAATGTGACGACACTGCTCATCTGGTTGGCCTGCCATTTTGTGGGAGATTTTGCTTTTCAGAGCACCTGGATGAGTGTCGAGAAGGGCAAGAGCTGGGAGGTCAATTTTTACCACTGCGCAACGTATACGGCTGTTTTCATCCTCTTCGCGCATCCTTCGTTTATCGCGCTGGCTATCCTCTTTGGCACCCATTTCGTGATCGATCCGCTTAAGTCGAGATATAAGCTGATCGGGCCGATCTGGGTCGATCAGCTTCTCCACATGCTGACGATCGTGTTGATCCTGGGGCTGCATTTGTGAGTTGATAGTACTTCTGGGGAGTCTTCCACGCTCGTTTCCCGCCCTCCATGCCGATTCTCCGAAAATTTGCACACCTCGCGTTTAGTTCGATGAACTGAAATCATCTAATGATTATCGTGGGGTGTCTTATGTCTGATCTTCTTGAAGGCGTGCAATTGAGTGATTTTCTGCTCGAGCAATGTATCAGTAGAGGAGGGGTGGCGGATGTTTATCGCGGGCGGCATGTGGGTGATGGGAATTATGAGGTAGCTGTCAAGGTTTTCCGGCCGGGTTATGCACAGCGACAGTCTTTCCGCGAGTATTTTATGACGGAGGCGGAGAAGATCGGCCAGTTTGAGCATGCCAATATCCTGCCGTTTCTGGAGTTTGGCGAGGGTGAGGAGTTGCTGTACTCCGTTATGCCGTATGTTGAAAGCGGCACGCTCGGTAATCTGCTGAACCTGGTAGGCGGCAAGTTTTCCGCAATGCAGGCGCTGCCGATCATGCAGCAGTTGTGCAGCGCGGTGCAATATGCGCACGAACGCGATGTGATCCATGGCAACATCAAGCTTTCGAATGTGTTGGTGGGGACCGACGGGCGCATGCTGCTGGCCGACTTCGGCATTGTGCGCGGCTATGACGACAGCCAGCAATCACTGACGCGCATTGGCTGGGGTTCGGCGGAGTACGCCGCGCCGGAGCAGTCGCTTGGTGTGCTGCGACGGGCCAGCGATATCTACGCGCTGGGCGCGCTGCTCTTCCGCATCCTGACCGGCCAGCCGCCTTTCACCGGGCAAACTCCTGTAGAGGTGCTGCTCAAGCATGTACGCCTGCAGGCACCTTTGGCGCGTTCCATCGATCCGAGCATCTCGGATGCTGTCGATAGCGTCCTGCAAACAGCCATGCAGAAGCGTTCAGATGACCGCTACGCCTCGGTGAAGGAGTTTGGTGAGGCGCTGCAGGCGGCGGTGACGCTTGCGCCGGTGGCATCGCCGGTGGCCAGGGCGGTACCGGCCATTACACGCGAGTTGACGCATAGCATGTCCTTTACCGCGAGTGGTTATGCTGCCAATCAACCAGCCCCCGCGCAGGCACCTATGACGACCAACTCATCTGGCGCGCCCGCACCGGTGGATACGCCGGCTCCCGGCCCGACGGAGCAGTTCAGCCACTCCGGGCTGTTTGAGACGCCGTTGCAGCAGATGTCGCCTGCTCGTGAATCAATCTATACAGAGAACGTTGGTACGCAAGGACCGCAAGGAGGAGAGGGCCAGAAGAGCTTCTTGCAGGATGACAATAATGCCGGAACCCACCTGTTCTGGTCGGTAGATCCGCTCGAGTGGTCGCCGATTGGCAAAGAGCAGGTCGGATCGGTGCCCTTGACCGCTGCCGATTATTTGCAGAGTATGCCCATCACGGCGGAGGAGCCCACCTCCCATGCTGCTATCGCGCCTATTTCTGCGGCGCTTGTTGCGGCTGGCGATGCTGTGACGGAGACGAAGAAGGGGTCGCCTGAGAGTATTCCTCCCGTGGTTAAGGGCGGGAAGGCCGGCAAGGATGCAAATGGAGAGAGGGGGTGGCGCAAGAAACTGCTGCCGATCCTGGTGGTGATCTTGCTTTTGATCGGGCTGTTAGGCGCATTGCTCTCTTCGTTTCTGTTTCCAGGGCCGTCAGGTGGCGCACAGCACGCCTCGCCGGTTGCGACGACAACCCAGGTGGGCTTAGCGACACCAGCAGCGGGGTCGAAGACTGCGACGCCGCGCGCCAGCATTTCGCCATCGCCAGGCGCTGCGACGGCAACCGCCGCGGCGACCGCGCGGCCAGCGCCAAACCCGAGCCCAACGCCGGTGACTATTCCGACGAATCCAGCCGTGCCGTCGTTTTCCTGCACGTCCGGCGCGCTTGCTATGGATGGCTCAGCCAGCTTTACCCCGGCCATTTCGCAGTTGACCAGCGATTATAACAACCAGTGTGCGAACAGCGTCACTTTTTCCTTTAACCCTGACGACAGCCAGACTGGCTTGAACGGGTTGATGAACGGCAGCGTTGGCATGGCCTATTCCGACCTGCCATCGTCGGGACGCCCGGGACTGGTGGATTACCAGGTGGCGGCCCTGATCTTCGCGGTGGTTGTGAATGCTGATACCCAGGTCGCGAACCTTACGACTGCACAACTGCAGGGCATATACACGGGCCGCATTACCAACTGGTCACAGGTGGGAGGGTCGAATGAGCCGGTCGAGGTTATGACGCAGCCGGCGGGGTCAACGATGCGCACGATCTTCGAGACATATGTGCTGCACGGCACGGCTCAATCGATCAGCGGCATTTCTACGGCGGCGAGCGTGCAGAACGTCTCGGGCGGCATCACCTACATGTCCCTGGCCGCTGCGCCCACCCCAGGCGGCTCCGCACAGGGCATCTCAATCAACGGCATAGGTGCAACTGTGCAGACGGTGGAGAGCGGCGCGTATCCGTACTGGAGCATCGAACACCTGTATACTGAACAGTCCGCCCAGGGGGTAGCGTTATCGTTCATCAGCTTTTGTCTCGACTCACTGAGCGTGAATGATTTCGGGACAAGCGGGGCTGTTCCCTACGCGAATATGTCAACCGCGGCGCTCAGGAGCCATTTACCGGCGCCGACAATCTGATAGTTTATTTCCTGGAGGGGAAAGACGCACTATGGCAGAACTTGCTGGGGTGATGGTAGGCAACTATTTCTTATTAGAATGCCTGGAACACGAAGGCATGGTGGAGACCTATCGCGCGCGCCCAACCGAGCGCGGTGGGTGCGATGTCCTGCTGCGCATCTTTCGCCCAGCCTTTCCTGATATCACCGGGTTCCAAGAGCATTTCATGGAAGAGGTGGAGAAGGTCTGGCGGTGCCGGCACGAGCATATCCAGCCGCTGATCGAGTTCGGCGCGGGCGATGGCCTGCTGTATAGCGTTACAGAGGCGCTGGAGGTCGAGACGCTTGACCAATTTTTGACGCGTTGGGAGCGTGAGAACGGGGGCGCTGCCCTACCCGTTCCGCTCGCGGTGCGCTGGACGAAGCAGTTGTGCGATGCCCTGGATTATGCGCATGAGCGTGGGATAGTGCACGGCAACATCCAGCCATCGAGCATTTTGCTGCGGGGCGAGGATGATGTGCTGCTCACCAACTTTGGCATGAAGCGCATCACCCAGGAGGCCGATGCCGCAGTAGCGCAGGTTGAGGAAGGGAACGCCTCGTATGTCGCACCGGAACAGTCGGTAGGGATGATGTCGCCCTCCAGCGATATCTACGCGCTGGGCGTGCTGCTCTTTCGTTTGTTCACCGGGCAGTTGCCTTACCAGGGAAAGGACGCGGGAGAGACCGCGCTGAGCCATGCGAACGAGCCGATCCCATCGCTGCGCGCGCTGTGCCACGATATGCCCGAGGCGGTGGAAATGGTGGTGCGCGTCGCGCTGGCTAAAACCCCGGCGGCGCGCTTCCCTACGGCCAGCTCGCTTTCGAACGCGCTGCTGTCGGCGCTGGTGAAGGATGAGGCGCCGCCCGTGATTGCCACCAGGCAAACGATCATGCCACGCCGGCGCATACAGGGACGCGGCGGTCACGTGGGGCAGCCCCCCTCGATCTGGTCGCGAGTCGTGACGCTGACCTCGGTGATGGTTGTGCTGGCAGGACTGGCCGGCGTTCTGATCTTTTTTGCGTCCACACCCTTTCACCTGGGGAATCTGCCTTTGCTCCCGATTCACCTGATAAATGGCGCCGGGGGATTGCATATGGGTCCCGTGACGAGTGCCACTCCTGTCCCGCCGGCTACACCCAGCCCGGTAGCCAGCGCAAGCGGTGGGAGTGGCACGAATTTACCGCCAACGCACGGGAAGGGCAAGCCCAGGCCGGGTACAACACCGACAGCGACGGCGACGGTGACGCCCATCAGCGGGGTAACGCCGACACCAGTCAGCACTGCGACGCCCGCGCCGCTGCTCTGTAGCAGTGGCAAAATGGCCATCGATGGGTCGCCTTACCTCGCGCCCGTACTTGCGCAGGTCAATCAGGATTACCTGGCCGGCTGTCCGGGGTTGAACATCACGCTGCACAGCGATGGCAGCCGGGCGCTCAATCTCGTGCAGCGCGGGCGCATCGATCTGGCAGTTACCGACCTGACCGCGACGGCAGGGCGCAACCTGGTCGATCATCCTATCGCCGCGCTGCTCTATACGCTGATTGCCAGCCCGGATGTCTCGCTGTCAGGGCTCAGCAGCGCCGAGATACAGGGAATTTACGCGGGACAGATCACCAACTGGTCGCAGGTTGGGGGCCCGAATGAACCCATCGTTGTGATTTTTCCTCCGGCCAATGCCTCGATTAACGCAATTTTTCGCGCATTTGTGTTGAATGGCGCGCAGGCGCAAGTGCCAGGCATTGTCATGAAGAAAGATAATCCAAGCCTGACGATGCAGCGCGTTGCGCAGACGCACGGGGCGATCAGCTATGTGCCCGTGTCGGCGCTGTCTTCGGCGAATGTGCAGCAACTGGCGATCGACGGGGTAACGGCCAGCATCCAGGCGCTCGCGAGCAACACCTATCCCTTCTGGAGCGTCGAGCATATTTATACACAGAGTGGGGTGAGCGAGCAGGCGCAGGCGTGGATACAGTTTCTCTCAGGCCAGCAGGAGACGAATACGCTGCTGCTTTCCGGCGTGGCGCCCATCGCTATGCTCAGCACCGGGGTGCTGCTGTCGCATCTGCCCGGGCCGGAATTTTAAGGCGTCATTGCTTTATCGTACGTGGCAGTGGCAGGTCGCTGATCTTTGTGGCGCGGTCTGAGGACCAGAGCGCTACTGCTGGTAATGCTCCACAATTGTCTCGGGGCGAACGTTGGCCTCATCGGGGTTGAGCTGGAATTCGCGGCGGGCGCGGCGCTGGCGCAGCAGGTCCCAGCATTGATCGAGGCTCACTTCGAGCTGCTTCATGCGCTCGCGCTGCTCATCGTCGAGGCCGACTCCTTCAGACTGCTGCATCAGTTGATGCTCTTCGTTGACGAGTTCTGTGATATGGTGCAGGATTTCTGTATCGTTCATCGGATTCTCCTTATTGTCCTCGGAATGCGAGTATTCTTCTATTGCTATTCTAAACAAAAAGCAGTGCGTGCGCAATTCCAGGTGTTAAAAATCAACTGGTAGCCCTTCCATCTGCATGATCTTCAGGGCGTTAGTCGTCGGGCTTGGTCCTTCGCGCAGCACGTAGTCGAAGACCATATGCCCATCTACGACATCTTCCCGAAAATGGTAGTTCTTCACCTGAGGCAATTTGTTGGCCAGGCTGACCAGCTCCAGGTCGTGCGTGGAGACAACGCCCAGGCAGTTGCGGCCGGCCAGGGCAGAAATGTATGACTCGCTGCCGATCAGACGCTCGCGATTATTGGTTCCTTTGAATATCTCGTCGATCAGGAAGAAAAGCGGTAAAGGGCTCGGCGAGTCCAGTTCGTCCAGAAGCGCTTTGAGGCGTTTCACCTCGGCATAGAAGTAGGAATAGCCTTCGGTCACGGAATCGCTGATGCGAATGCAAGAGAAGAGGCGGAAGAGGGGAGTACGGAACAGCCTGGCGTTCACGGGGGCGCCGGCGTAGGCCAGGCAGAGGTTGAGGCCGAGCGTGCGCAGAAAGGTGCTTTTGCCGGACATGTTGGAGCCGGTGATGATATCGATTTCGCCCGGAGCGCTCATGACGAAATCGTTGACCACCTTGTGTTGCATTGGGATGAGCGGATGCCCCAGGCCCAGCGCCTGGAAAATCGGTTGATCGCCAGCGCCAGGGAGTTCGACGATGTGCGGGAGGGTGTATTCGGGGTTGAGGTAGGCGAAATCCGCGAGCGAATTCAGGGCCTCTAGCTCGAACCAGGTGTTCAGCCAAAGCGGCAGTTGCGCCGCTACCAGCGCTTTGTAATGTTGAAAGCGATAGGCGATATAGAAATCCCAGGGGGCCAGAACATTGACGATGATCCAGAGCAGCATATTCTTTTGCAGCGTCGCGGCTGAGGCGATGCGAGCGATACTTTTCAGGATCAGCGAGGGACGCTGGCCTGAGAATGGGCGGCATAAGGCTTTGAGATGCTCATTTTTCCCATAGCGATAGGTTTCCAGGTAGTCGAAGATGATGCTGAGCTGGGATAGGGCGTCAGCCAGGTAGTGTGCGTCGTCGAACAGGTCGCCGCGCCGGTCTTTTGTGACGAACAGGTAGAGGATGGTGAGCAGCAGCGCGATAATCCAGAACTGCGGAATATGCAGAGTCAGGTTCAGCAAGAACAGGACGAGAGTTGTAAGCGAGAACGCCGTGGAGAGCAGGAGGAATGGCAGGAGCCGCGGGGAAGAACGGTGTTCGTCGAGCCAGAGCAGCAGCCTTTTTCCCTCCCACTGCGACCCCTGGTTATGCGCAGCCAGCATGGATTTCATCAGCAGCTTATCACGAAAGATGGTCAGGGGTGCGAGTTCGCGTACCAGTGCCTGCCTGGCGGCGATAGTAGCCGGGTCGGGACAGGTAGAGAGCAGCCATTCGCGTAATCGCTGGCTGCCATCCGGTGTGACAGCAGTGTTGAGCAGTTGGTGCAGGGAGTGCCTGCCTGAGATGTCGAGATCGATTTCAAAGGGATGTTCCGTGCGAATGCCATTCGATGAAACAGGTGGGATGTGTTCCCAGTCGAGCCGTATGCGCGCCAACTGGGTGGACTTGATATACAGGAGGATCGTGTGGCGGGCGATGCTGCGAGTAATGCGGCGGTGAAAGTACACGACGACGCTGAAGGCGGCCAGTGTCAGGATCACTCCGAGCAGTAAAAGCCACCAGCCCACCAGGAAATAGGCCAGGATGCTGAGGGCGAGGCCACCGAAGAAGATGGCGACGCGTGCCCAGCCGTAGTTGTCGCTGCGGCTGTCGAGAGCGGCCAGGCGGCGCCGCAGGCGCGCTATTTGTCGCTCGATAGCCTGTAATCGTGCCTCTTTTTCGATGAGAGAATTCGCTTTCTAGTACTATGCAATGCTATGAAGGTAAGACTATGCCAGTTTGCCTTTATGCGCCAGTTCTTCGATGTAGGCTTTCATGACTGCCTGGTGTTCTGGCGAGCGCAGGCAGTCCTGCATACCATCGACCATGTCGCGCAGCAAGGTGTCGTCATCTTCGTAGAATGCGCGGTTGATCTGGCGCTTGGTCTGCTTCAACGCAGTGAAGGGGATTACGAGCAGTTCTTGCGCGAGCATGAGGGCTCTTACTTCGAGATCCGCCGGGTCGTATACCTCATCGATCAAGCCCAGCGCCTGACCCTGCTGCGCTGAAAAACGCTCGCCGAGCAGGCAAAGCCGTTTGGCCGGGCCGGCACCGATGATGCGGGCCAGGCGCATGGGGCCGAGCGCGGCGACGAGGCCCTCTCGCACAGCCGGGATGCTCAAGATAGCATCGGTGGCGGCGATGCGCAGGTCGCAGGCAAGCGCGACTTGCAGGCCGCCGCCAAGACAGTAGCCGTGAATGGCGGCGATGGTAATGGCATCCAGGTTGGCCAGCGCCATCACGCCTTTTTCCCAGGTAGCGAACCATTCGCGGGTGAGGTTGCCTTTCGCTAACTCCTTCGTATCGAGGCCGCTGCAGAAGGCGCGGCCCTCACCGCTGACGATCACGACGTGCGTTTCGCTGTTTTTTGACAGGTAGTCGGTGGCCGTGACCAGGTCCTGTACCCAGGCCCAGTTGGCGGCGTTGAGCGCCTCGGGGCGGTTCATGCGCAGGCGTGCCAGGTGTCCGTCAATATCGCAGCGCCATGTTTCGAGTTCGAGTGTTGGCATGAGTGTTAGGGTTGCTCCTTGCATGGATAATTACGGTGTAATGGCGATGACGCGCAGGGGGCTGCCGGAGCCGTTGACGATCTTGAGGGGCGCGGCGATCACGATGGCCCCGGTGGGCGGCAGTTGATCCAGGTTTATCAGGCTGGTGATGCCGAACTTGCCGGCGCCGTGCATGAAGGTGTGGCTCGGAAAGGGTGGGTCGAAGCCACCTGCCGCGCCCGCGTCCGTACCGACGGTTTCGACGCCGACGCCGAGGATGTCGCGTTCCTTCGCCAGGAATGCTGAGCAGGACGGTTGGAAACCGGGGGAGTGGGAGCCGTCGGCCTGCAGACCGAGGAATTCCTCGCGGCCCTGGCGTTTGCTCCACCCGGTGCGCACGAGCAGCCAGGCGCCCGAAGGGAGGCGGCCGTACTGGCTCTCCCACTGCTCGACGCGCTCGACGGTGAGCAGGAAATCGGCGTTCTGGGCCACCTCGGCGGTGACATCGATGACGCAGGCCGGGCCGATGAACTTGCCAGGCTGAATCGTATCGGTGGCGTTGTTGGGCAGGTCCTTGCCGGTCACCCAGTGGATGGGCGCGTCGAAGTGTGTGCCGGTGTGCTCGCCAAGGGTGAGCGTGTTCCAGTACCACGCCGGTCCGCGGCTATCGTAGCGCGAAATTTCGGTCATGCTTAGCCCGGGCGAGGGCGCGAAGACAGGCGGGAGATCGATGACGGGAGTGTCGGGCCCTAGCGGCGTGGTGAGGTCAACGATCTTCAGGCGGCCGCTGTTCAGCTCTTCGATGAGCTGCGACAAAATAGTCATGGCTACATCCTTTCTAAGGTGAGGGGCGTTTGAAAATCAGGTAGTTGATGGTGCCGCTCCACGAGGAGAGCGTGCCTGACATTTCCCAGCCGTTCGCGCCGAGCTGATTTAAGAATTGAGTCAGAGGGACGCTCTTCCAATCTCTCAATTCTTGTCCATTGAGAAACTGGACGGCCAGCTTGTCATTTTTGATGCCAAATGTACCTAACTGCACGGTTAAATATTCCCACGTTTGCATGGCTATGTTTCTTCCTGTTTACGCAGAAGCTCCAGTGCGCGCTTGAACTGGAAGCGGTTTTCCAGCAGGGGCAGGTCCATGTGGAAGGTCTTTGGCCCGATAGCGTCCACCTTTGAGATGATGGTGGTGAGTGTGTTGCCTGCCAGGCGCTACGCGTACTCTTTCCGCCAGGCTAGCAGGTGTGTGGGCTTCAAAAACCGAAGGGACGCCGGAAGCCCTGGCGATTCCGGCCAGGTCGGTGCCGGTCGAGGTAGCGGTCGGAAATCCGCCGACGGAGAGCAGGCTTTCGTTGTCGAAGACGATGTGCAGCAGGTTGCCGGGCCTGTAGCGCGCCATGGTGGTGAGCGTCCCGAGGTTCATGAGCAGTGAGCCGTCGCCATCGATGACGATGACCTTGTGGCGAGGCATGGCCAGGGCGATACCAAGTCCCATCGACGAGGCCAGGCCCATGGCGTGTTCGAGGTAGAAGAAATTGTGGCGATGGCCCAGCGTGTAGAGTTCAGCGGCCACCGCGCCCATGATGGTGACGACGATGTGGTCTTTCAGATCGGGATAGATCATCTCTAAAGCATCGACTCGCAGCATATGCTTACTCCTCCCACATCAGTTCACGTGTAAGCAGGACGGCCACCGGGTGCAGCGAGGCGTTCGCCATCGTCTGGGCGTCCTTGATGCGCCGGGCAATCTCGCCGGGGGAAGAGACCAGGCAATAGGGGATGTTCAGGGCGCGCAGCAGCGGCTCGGTGGCCAGACCGCCCTGCGTCTGCCAGGGGTCTTTTTCGCCAAGGTGGCCGCGATAGCTAATCAGCATCAGCAGTGGAATTTTGTAGAGCTGCGCCAGCGAGATAATGGGGTTGATGGCGGCGAAGAAGCCATGATTCTGCATCAAGAGGGCGGATTGTACGCCTGCCAGGTGCGCGCCGGCCGAGATGCCGATGCCCTCTTCCTCTTTGGCGAGGCGAACCAGCGTCACTTGCGGGTCTTCTTCGGCCAAACGAATCAGATGAACCAGCCAGGTTTCGGGAAGGGCAGACATGATCCTGACATCGCACGCCTTCAGCGCGTCGTAGATCAGCCTGGAATTGGTGACTGAGACGGGCATTGTATTTCTCCGGTGAAACTCAAGAGAACAAGGGCCTGGTGCTGTGTAAGGTAAGTATAGCACAAGGCATATGAATTGGGTGAGCATTGCTGGTATCCGAGGTATCCGAGGTATCCGAGGTATCCGAGGTATCTGTGGTATCTGTGGTATCACTTGTAGGCATTTGTCCGGTGACGCGCTCGATTGGAAGGGCGGCGCAAGCCAGCGAGGCGCAGAAGGCAGGAAAGGCACCCGCAAGGGCTTACACGGGAGGTTGTTCTCGAGAAAGGGCCAGGGAGGCGCAGAAGGCAGGAAAGGCACCCGCAAGGGGCCCCACACCGCTCCCAGCCACCCCTGCCTCTACAAAGAAACGACATCCGACAATAGACCCACCTGGGTAAGCCACCCCTCGTCCGCTCCACTCCCGCCCGTACAGGTGCGATGGCGGGAGACGCGCTCGATTTGCAGGGCGGCGCAAGCGCCCCCACTCCTCGTCCCCGCCACTCCCGCCCGTACAGGGGCGATGGCGGGAGGAATTTGTCAAGTTGCATTAACTGTCATCCTGAGCGCAGCGAAGGATCTCGATCGCTGGACGGAGGGATCCTTCGCTGCGCTCAGGATGACAGACCGTATCTCCAAATGTCTGATGGGGTAGCCTGGGTGCTGGTGACTCTAGTTATGACATTAGCGAGCAGGTTTGGGACATTCAGGACAAGCCGGTTCGTTGGAGGGATGCCGTTGGGGGAAGCTGTGGACTTGCCTGAGACGATTTAGGACATTTGGGACATTTGGGACGGGGGTATTTTCGTTTGTGCCGGGCATGGATGGGATGGGTGGAGGTATTATTAAGGTGCGAGACGCAGGTGGGAGGAGGGCCCTTTTGCCTGAGCCTATCTTGTTTTCAGTATAGCAGAGAGGACAAAAGGGGAGTGGTGATCTTTTGGCAACGGTCGTGGTATACTGGCAAGGAAAAGGCTATGAAAGTGGATAGAGCCGTTGGACGGGGATATCGCGTCCGGGATACTCAAGCATACAAATGGATAGACAAACAATTCGCTGCCTGCTCTTTGATCTGGGAGGCACGTTGTGGGGTCACAAGGACGATGCGGTGATGCTGGCCTGCGAACAGGCAGGCGATCAACTCGCGCTGGCCTGTCTCCGGCAGCATACAGGGTTCGAGTTCTTTGGGGGAATGGATGCGACTGTAGCCGGCGCGCTACTGCGCAGGGAGGTTGAGAAATCGATACGCGTCAGGACGCGCGAGAACCCGCTGTATGAACCTGATTTTATCCAGGCTGCTGTAGGGGCGCTGCAAGGTCTGGGGGTGCCCGGGGTGGATAACGGGCTTGGAGAGGCTATCTATGAGGCGCTGCGTGTCAGGTCAGCCGACTCGCGGGAATTGTTCGAGGATACGTTCTCGACGCTCGACAGCCTGAAGCGACGCGGCTACCTGCTGGGGGTCGTGTCGAACCGCCATTATGGGGGGGAGCCGTTTCGTGAAGACCTGCGCGTGATAGGCCTGCTCGACTATTTCGATTATAGCCACATGGCGATTTCGGCTGACCTGGGGGTTCGCAAGCCTCACCCTGATATCTTCATGTATGCACTGAACGCGCTGGGAGCCCTTCCTGAAGAGGCCGCGATGGTAGGTGATTTACTCAGGGCTGATATTGCAGGGGCGAAGATGTTGAATATCGCGGCGATCTGGAAACCGTACAGGTTACACCGGCGCAGGCAGCGTGACGATGAAACCGGGATCGAGCCGGATGTGAGAATTGAGCACCTACGCGAACTGCTCGATATTTTTTAATGGGAAGAGAGTAATACATGTCGAATACACTGGGAGCGAGTGTACAGAAGGTTCAGGATGTGCTGAGGTCGCGCGGCTTTTCGGGTGAGGTGGTGGTATTTTCGGACTCGACGCGCACGGCGACGGAGGCGGCGCAGGCGGTGGGATGCCAGGTGGGGCAGATTGTGAAATCACTGGTATTCAAAGGGAAGCAGACGCAGAGGCCGGTGCTGGTGGAGGCCAGCGGCGTCAATCGCGTGAACGAGCGGCGTGTGAGCGAGGTGATCGGTGAGCCAATCGAGAAGGCTGATGCCGATTTTGTGCGACAGCATACCGGTTTTACGGTGGGAGGCGTGCCGCCGGTCGGGCATGCCGAACATATCGAAACCTTTATTGACGAGGATTTGCTACAGTACGAAGAAATCTGGGCGGCCGCGGGGAACCCGCACGCGGTGTTCCGGTTGACGCCGGATGAATTGCGGGAGATGACCGGCGGGAGGGTTATCGGGATCAAGTAGAACGCCAGCCAGGGCGACCCTCGCGGCTGACACGGGTGGGTTTTGCTCGAGAAAGGGCCAGCGAGGCGGATTGGCAGGCAAGGCACCCGCAAGGGGCCCCGCACCGCTCCTCGCCGCCCCTGCCTCTACAAAGAACCAACCTCTGTAAGTCCCCGCCGTCGCCTGCCAATTTATGGCCCAATTGGTTCAAAGCAGAAGCCCAGTTTACTGGACGAATCCGCGCCAGAGATCCTTCGCTGCGCTCAGGATGACAACATCCTGGGGGGTCATCCTGAGCGCAGCGAAGGATCTCCGAACTTTGGGTAATCACCAAGTTTAAAGTATTTCAATTTGCTTCAGGATATGTTAGTATGCGCATGAACTACGTTGTCATATTTGTGAAATGTGGCAGGCCTGGTTATGCGCAAATTGAAACATCTATTTAGCGGAGCGAGAGGGGCGGTGCTGATCGTGCTGGCTCTGCTCATGCTGGTATTTGCCGTGTGGCTGCATGTGAATGCACCGCGCTCGCCAGAGGTTGTGTTCTTCGATCCTATTCAATCCCAGTCTGCGCCGCAGCCGCTGCGGATATTGAACGGGAAGGTTGCATCGCTGAACTGGATTGTCGGACGCGATTGCCAGCGCAGTGTGCAGGCCTACCTGGAGACCGCCGCGATTAACCCTGATGCCGCGCTGGTGGGGACGGGATGGGTCGATCCGACGACCGGTAAGCTCATCAACGGCCAGCATAATATCTGCCAGGCAAACAGTCTCAGCATGGATAACGTGGTGCGGCTCGTACACAGTAAAGGCGGCATGGCTTACCTGGCGATCACGATGGAGACGGACGGTTCGGCCACTTCGTGGACTTCCCAGCAGCAGTCGGAATACATTGCCAGGGCCACGACCGACCAGGGCTATATCGATACGATCGTGCACGAAGTCACGCGCGCCGGCTACGACGGCGTTATCATGGACCTGGAAGGGGCAGATGCCAACTATCCCAACATCCAGCAACTCTTCGCGACCTACAACCAGCGCGTCTGGGCGGCGTTGAAGCCGCTGCATAAGTATTATGGGATCGCGCTGCTGCATAAGCTGAGCGATCATGATGAGTATTATGCGCTGAACGGTTTTGAGAACTGGTCACTGCTGGCGCGCAGCGCGGATTTTCTGGAGATCATGGCGGTAGACCAGTCCTATTTCACGCCTGGCCCAACGGTAAGCCTGCCATGGCTGAAGCAACTGCTAGCCTACGCAGAACAGACAATGCCGCAGATGCTGCCACGTACTATCTGGGAACTGCCGCTGTATGGCGCTACCTGGCGCATGGAAGGCGGGCAATGGGTCTTCGACAGCGGAGTTAACTACCAGGATGCCCAGACGCTGGTATCCCAGATACCTGCTTCCGAGATCGATGCCGGCATGAGCGACCTCAACGATCCCACATCCGCTCACCTTGTTTACACCGATTCCTCCGGTGTGGAGCATTCTCTCTGGTACCCTACGGCTCAAAATCTCGCTTATATCATCTCCAATTTCCAGAAAGTGCTGGCGCAAACGCCCCAGATGGCGCACGATCACCTCATGCTGGCCTTCTGGTATCGCGCGACCTGGGAGCCTGGCGGGCTCTGGTCGTTGATCGACAAGGCGCTGCCGAACGATTAATGCTTCTTTTGTGTGACCGCTTAAAAATTAAGCGAAAATTGAGAATTTTCTTTTTCCTGTTAAGCGAGAATAGATAAAGCTCGTGTATGCTCTTCCTGCACAGCAATATTACCTGCTGGATAGTCCGGTACGCCGTTACCAGGAGAAAGGTTGAGCAACATGCTACTGACCCCAGAGCTGGTCTTGCAAGTCAAGCGTGCACAGGATGGAGATATCGAGGCGTTCAGCGCGCTAATGGAGCGTTTCGAGCCCGAAATTCGCAACTATCTTTTCGTTCGACTGGGTGATTCCGAGGAAGCCAGCGATGTTACGCAGCAAGTATTTTTGAAGGCGTGGATGCATATTGGGAGCCTGCAGGATAACATGTGCTTCAAGCACTGGCTTTTCAGTATCGTCAAGCGGCAGATCTGCGACTATTGGAGAAGGAGGAAGGTACATTGCCAGTCCTGGGAGGAGCTCATGCTCGATAGCAGGATAGCAGCGATGCCAGGCCCGGAGGAAAGTACAGAGAAGGCGGATTTGATACGCCTGTCACTAATCCGTCTATCTTCTAAGCAGCGGCAATGCCTGGTCTTGCATATTGAGGGTTTCTCGCCTTACGAAATAGCAGTGATGGCTGATGTCAGCCCGGCGAGCGTAGGGACCTACGTCAGCATGGCGCGCAAGCGGTTTCGGGCCATCTACCAGGAATTGGAATGCGAGAGCGGGGCTGTAGATGGGTCAACATCCTTTGGGGTGAAGAAGGGCTCAGCACCACAGATCTCCGTTGGGTGAAGGAGGGCGACCCAAGGGTCCCCGCACCCCAAAGAGGAACGAGCAACCATTGATGCGGTGAATAGTGAGGGAGGGCGACCCAAGGGTCCCCGCACCACCCCACTCCACTCCCGCCCCTACGGGAATTTCCCCGCGAGGACAGAGAGGCTGTAGATTTTTCTATTGACAGTTGAAATTTTATATTTTATGCTCAATGGAGTGCCTGATCTTTTTGAGCGCCGAAGAGAGGGACCGGGTTAAGCTATGTTCCAGAAACGCTTCTTCCCAGCGATAAAAACGACGAGGAAAGACTGGTGGAAACCCTATGTGCTTGACCTCGTCCTTGCCTGCGCCACCGGCCTGCTTTTTACCGGCATTGCCTTTTTCCTGCCACTTCATCTCAGTCTGGCCGCACTTTTGCTGTGTTACCTGTTTATCTTGCTGTGGCTGGTACATAAGCGTGGAATTGGCATCGCTATTATTGCTGCGGTAATTGCAACCGCTGTCTTTGATTTTCTATTTGTTCCTCCACTCTTTTCAATCCAGATTTCGAGAAATGAGGATGGTTGGGCGCTGCTCTTTTTCCTGGCGTTTGCCATACTTCTCAGCTATTCGTATTCTCGTTTGAAGCATGGTGTGGAGAAGGCGAAGCGGCAGCGAGAAGAGGAAAAATTGCATTACGAAGAGCAATTGCGCAAGCAGTATGAAGAGGTTAACCGGCACGACTCTCAAATGAATATATTTTACGAGGTGATGCAGGCGACGCGGGAAGAGAAGGATGTGAAGGCGCAGCTAAAGCTTGTGGCGCGAGCGATCGAAGAGATGTTCGTGCATTGTGGTGTGAGAAAATGTTTGTTCTTCGTGCCTGATATCGATGGTCGCCTGTTTATGCACAGGCCGGGTGACGACAATAGCCTCTCGGATGAGCTTTCACCAAGCGAGGAGGATATCGCTGCCTGGGTGATGAAGCACGCCAAGCCGGTAGTTAACAGGGAGACGCCCCTGATTTCGCGCGAAAAAGGCAGCTATTTGCGCAGGGTTGTTGCCAGCAAAATCCGGGATCCCCAGGAGATTTCCCATTGCAGTTATCTTACACCAATCGTTTCGGGAGAAAAAATTCTTGGCGAATCTGGCAAGAAAGTGATCGGAGTACTATACCTGCGAATTGAAGATACTGACCATCCTGAATTACCTGCCATCAAAAGGCAACTTGAATTGGGCTGCGATGAGGATGCCGCACAGCCGGGCCTCTTCTCGCAGTTACTTGACCACGCGACCTTCTTAATTGAACAGGCGCTGATTGGGCGAGCATTGATGCAGCAAGAAAGCGTGGAACGGGAGTTGCAGCGGCGCGCTGATGAGTTGCATACCGCCATCATCTCGTCCGTATCCCACGATTTTCATACGCCGCTGACGCTGATCAAGGGGGTGGCAACGGGCTTGCTCAATCAGGAGATGCAGGCGTGCAGCGAAGCGGAATATCAACAGATGCTTGATGATGTTGTCTGCGAAGCTGAAAAGCTGGAACGTATGGTGACACGCATGCTCGACCTGTCGCGTATTGAGAAAGGCGCGTTGAAGCTGGATAAAGAACTGTATCCAATCGACGGCATTCTCATCAATACATTAGACAGGGGGCACATGCGTACGCTTGTGGCAGGACGACAGATAGAGACTCATATACCCGCTGATCCGCCCCCCGTCGAGCTTGATCCGATTCTGATCGAACAAGTGTTGTCCAACTTAATCGAGAATGCCATTCGCTACACCCCAGCGCAATCGCCTATCGAAATAAGCGTGCAGGCTGATAATGAGCAACTTATAGTGTCTATAGCTGATCGCGGGCCAGGAATTCCACAGCATGAACTAGAGCGGGTATTCGAAAGCTTCTACCGTGTTGGACAGCGTGAAAAGGGTGATTTGAAGGAGTTACCCGGTCATGGTTCGGGTCTTGGGCTGGCGGTTTGCCAGGGGTTTATAAAAGCGCATGGGGGCAGAATATGGGCGGAGAATAGGCAGGGAGGAGGCGCGATTTTTCAATTTGCTTTGCCGCTCTGATCGACAGATGGAGTAGCCTATGAAGAAGATCCTTGTTGTTGAAGATCGCGATACGACGGTGCGTTCACTCAGGCAGGCACTACGCAGCCAGGGCTACGAGGTGTACATTGCGCGCACCGGAAGAGATGCCCTGGATAGTATGATGCGCCAGCATGTTGACCTGGTGGTGCTCGACCTGGTGTTGCCGGATTTAAGTGGCCATGATGTTTGTAAGGCTATCCGCGCAGATTATCCAACGCTGCCTATCATCATTCTTTCGGTAAAAGGAGATGAGCGTGATAAGGTACTTGCTCTCCAGTTGGGAGCGGATGACTATGTTGCAAAGCCATACTATACCGGCGAGTTGCTCGAGCGCATCAAGGTGCAATTCAAACATGTGAGGCATATGAAAGGAGGACCGGGTGCGCCAGTATTTTCAGCGGGACCGCTGGAGGTGGATTTTGAGCAGCGGCATGTGAAGGTCAATGAACAACAGATCGATTTAACATATACAGAATTTGAACTGCTGAGTGTCCTGATAATGCATGCAGGAAAGTATGTCACCTATGATTTCATCCTGTCCAATGTCTGGGGTGACGAAGATTATTTCGAACGGAAGCATATCCACGTCTTTATCAATCACCTGCGTAAGAAGATCGAGGACCCCGCCGGTCGGCGCTATATTTACAACGAGCCGAAAGTTGGCTATCGCTTCCAGGTAGATGAGTGATTGGGCTTTGAGTTATTGCTGCGCCAGGTTTTCAGTTCAGGGGCGCGAGGTCATAGCTCTGTAACTGATCGGTCGCTTGAATGAGGGCGATACGCGCAGCGGAAAGTTTTGCTCTCAGTTCACTCCAGCGTTGTTGAGCATTGTGATCAGCGGGCGAGAGACGCAAGAGGGCTGTGGTGTAAAAATTGACCATCTCGCGTCTGAATTGCCATTCCTGCAATAGCCTGTGATGTAGTTGCGCGCCTTGTTCTTGCATATGTGCCTCCTCCCTTCCCGGAGGATGAGAGAAACATGGGTATAATCGAGAATTCGATTTCCTCTATCAATCATAACATTAGACGATGCGAAGTGCCAGGATTGTAATACATCATGCTTGCGATTGTTGCTTTCCGTTTTCAAGGGGAATTTGTGGAATGTGCCGTAAAGTAGTAGTTTTGTGCCTCAATTCTTGACGCTCAATGACTCTACCGTTACAATAGCGGGGCAGGGAAAAGCAAATTAGGAGCAGGGATGTGTTCAGGCCGAATGAAGCGAGAACGCGCAAGCAACTGATCGATCCAGCATTGAAAAAGGCCGGGTGGGATGTCAACAATCCAGACCAGGTTGGGCTCGAAATTCCGGTTGATGGCTTTGATGCCCAGGCATGGGCTGCTCTGACGAGGGAGCTAGAGCGGCTACGTGAGAGTGGAGTGGCTTACCAGGTTGAGCTTCCTGCCGGAATTAGTGATTATGCCCTGTATCGTCCAAATGGGGAGATTCTCGCTATCGTTGAGGCGAAAAGAACCAGCATTGACCCACGACTCGCGCAGACTCAGGCCGAATTTTATGTGACGCAGTTGGAGAAGCGCCAGAGTTTTCGCCCCTTTGCTTTCATGACGAACGGCAACGACATTTATTTTCTCGATTCAGGCCATGCCAATAAGCGCCTGGTTGCCGGGTTCTTTTCTCCAAGCGACCTGGAAAACCTGTTGTTTATCAGGCAGAATCACCTGCCGCTTTCCCAGGCGTCGATTAACCTGTCGATTACGGACCGGCTCTACCAGCAGGAAGCAATTCGACGGGTGTGTGAAGCCTTTGAAAAGCGGCATAAACGTAGGGCGCTACTGGTGATGGCGACGGGGACGGGCAAGACGCGCACGGCCATGTCGCTCATCGATGTTTTCCTGCGCACCAACCAGGCCAGGAATATCCTCTTCGTGGCAGATCGAGATGCGCTGGTGAAGCAGGCCATCGATGACGGCTTTAAGAAATATCTCCCAGCCGAGCCATACGAGCGCATTTTTACACACGCTATTCATACCACCAGCCGCCTGTACGCTGTGACACTGCAAACGCTGAGTATTTGCTTCCAGGAATTTACGCCGGCGTTTTTTGACCTGATTATCTTTGACGAGGTTCACCGCTCCATCTTCAATAAATGGAGCGAGGTGCTGCAATACTTTGACGCGCGCCTGATCGGGCTGACTGCCACCCCGGCTGACTTTATCGAGCGCAATACCTTCCTGGTGTTCGATTGCGAAGATAGAACACCAACTTCTCTCTATACCTATAAGGAGGCGGTGGGTGAAGGGTATCTGGTCGATTACATCGTACGTACAGCCAGGACGAAGTTCCAGCGGAAGGGCATCAGAGGCGTCGATTTAAGCGAGGAAGAACGCTTCGCGCTTTACGAACAGGGGATTGATCCCGATGACCTGGATTTTGAAGGTACCGACCTGGAAAGGACCGTCAGCAATATCGATACGCTGCGAAGGCAATGGGAAGATATCTGGAACGAGTGCTATAAAGATCAATCGGGGCAGCTTCCCGGCAAAACGATTGTGTTTGCCATGACACAGGAACACGCTTTGCGGCTAGCGCAAGTATTTGAAGAGATGTTTCCACAATATCCCGGCCTGGCGCGGGTTATCACCTATAAATCTGACCACAAAGGAAGCTTGATTGATCAATTCAAAAAGGAAGACTTTCCTCGCATTGCGATCACAGTTGATTTGTTGGAAACGGGCATCGATGTGCCAGAAGTCGTCAACCTCGTCTTCATGAAGCCGGTGCAATCGCGCATCAAACTTGAACAGATGATTGGGCGGGGCACGCGCTGCCAGGAGGCCTGCCACTTCCCGGCCTGGCTGCCGGACGGCGAGAAAAAGCAGTTCCTGATTATCGACTTCTGGGAGAACGACTTTAACCGGCCGGCCGATGAAGAGTTAAAGCAGAGCCTTCCGGTGCTGGTCTCACTCTTCAACATGCGCCTGAACCTGTTGGGCCTGTATCTCGGTAGCAAACCTTCCGCGGAGCGAGAGAAATTAATCGCCCGCGTTCGAGATCAGATTGCCCAGATACCAACGGATTCCTTCCTGGTGAAGAAGGAGTTGCCGGATATCGAGCAGGCGTGGGAAGACAGCTTCTGGCATCGTCTGACCGACAAGAAGCTTGATTTCCTGCGCTTGAGGGTTGGCCCACTGCTGCGTTACGTGCCGGGCGTGGATGTGCAGGCCGCGACGTTCACGAACAAAGTGGAGCGGCTGAAATGGCAGATTGTGACCGGCAAAGAGACGCAGGCTTCGCTGGATAGCATTGCCGATGACGTGAGCCGTCTGCCTGATTTTGTCTTCGAGGACCCGCAGAAAGCTGATCTTGCACAACTATGCCTGTCCGCGCGACTGGCAAAGGCCAGCATGAATACGCTAGATAACGTGATCGACGCGCTGGCGGGTGAGATGAAGAACCGGCGCGAGCGACCCAATACATTTGTGACGCTCAACCTGCCCGATTATATCGAGATGCGGGGTTATCTTTTCTTGAAAGGTGGAAGCGAGCGGGTCTATGTCGAGGAGTATAAGAAGCGCGTAGAAGAGCGCATCTTGAAACTGGTCGAAACGCACCCGACCATCGCGGCCATTGATCGTGGACGAAGAGGTCAGCGACGAACAATTGATAGACCTGGAACGTTCGCTGCGCCATGATCTGAGCAATGGCGATCTGGAGCTATCAGAAGACAATATACGGCGGGCCTATGGTATGAAGGTCAGCAGTTTCCTGGGCTTCCTGCGGGACCTCTTCGCGCTGGGAGATATTCCCGATTACCAGGATATCGTGCGCCGTAAATTTGGAGCATATATCGCGGCACACCAGTTTAACGCCGATCAGACTCGCTTTATGCGCGCGGTGCAGAACGTGTTCTTGCAGAAGCGTCACTTACGCATGCTTGATCTGTATGAATCTCCGTTTGACGCCTTTGGCGATGATGCTGTAGAAAGGTTATTTACGCCTGAGCAGAGAGATGATATCCTGAGTTTCACGGAGACGCTTGCGGCATGATGATGGCGTTCGCGGCGTGATGATGGCACGGCAGGGAGAGGATGGCACCCGCAAGGGGCGCCAAATAGGCAGCAACCGAAGCCGCAAATCTGGAGGCCATGTGATTTGTACGGGCGAGAGATTAGTGGCAGGCAGCGAGGGACGAGGGCGGCGCAAGCGCTGTCCAGAGTGCAGGCGAGAGGGACGAGGGCGGCGCAAGCGCCCCCGCCACCCGTCCACCCCGCTCCCGCCCCTACAGGCGAATGATGAGCTTTTCTTGAGTTGATGCCTATTTGGCACCCGCGAGGGGCGCCACTGCATTTTGTGAGGGTTGAGAGATTATCAGGAGTGGGGTATAAAGAATGTTAACAGAGACGAAATTACGGGCCCAGGTGGATCAGTTGTGGGATAAGCTATGGACGGGGGGACTGACTAATCCGCTGGATTCGATTGAGCAGCTTTCTTATTTGCTTTTCCTCAAGCGCCTGGATGACGAGGAGAATCACCGGCAGAGGATGGCGCAGCGCCACAACGAATCCTTCCAGCCGAGCATTCCGGCGGAGATGCGCTGGAGCTACTGGACGCAGCTCAAAGCGGAGGAGGCGCTGAAGCATCTACGCGAAAAGGTCTTTCCGTGGTTTCGCGAGCTGGGAACCTCAGATAGTTCAAAAGATGGGGAGCTGAATTCTTTTGAACTGTACATGAAGAATGCCGAACTCAAGATCAACAAGTCGAGCCTGCTGATCGAAGCCTGCAAGCTGATCGACCAGATGCAGATAGCGAGCCAGAACCAGGATGTGCAGGGTGATCTCTATGAATACCTGCTGAGCAGGCTCAGCACATCGGGGCTGAATGGGCAGTTCCGCACACCGCGCCACATTATCCGCATGATGGTGCGCATGATCGACCCGCACCCTGGCGAGCGCATTGGAGACCTGGCCGCCGGGACGGCCGGATTTCTCGTCAATGCTTACCAGTACATCCTGGAACAATATACTCCGCTCGAAAGCCTGAGCTATGATAGCGATGGCTGGGCACATCATATGACCGGTGAACTGCTCAGCGAAGCGCAGCGGCGCTTCCTGCAAGAGGAAGCCTTTCGTGGCTACGATAATGACTCCGGCATGACCATGCTGCGCATCGGCTCGATGAACCTGATGCTGCACGGCATCGAGCAGCCGCATTTCTACTACATGGATACGCTTTCCAAGGCATTCAAGGAAACCAGGGAATACGACGTTATTTTGATGAATCCGCCCTTCAAGGGCGCTGTCGATAAAGCCGATGTAAGTCCGACCCTGCCAGGGGATACCACCAAGTCGGAACTGCTGTTCCTGCACCTGATCCTGCGCGCGCTGGAGATGGGCGGGCGAGCCGCCGTGATCGTGCCGGATGGCGTGCTCTTCGGCTCAGGCAGGGCGCACCGCGAGATTCGCCATAAGCTGATCGAGGAGAATCGGCTGGACGGCGTCGTCTCAATGCCGAGCGGCGTCTTCAAACCCTACGCGGGCGTCTCTACCGCCGTGCTGTTCCTGACACGCGGCGGCACAACAGAGCGCACCTGGTTCTACGACATGGAACACGACGGCTTCTCGCTGGACGATAAACGCCAGCCTGTCACAGAAAACGATATCCCCGATATGCTGGCCTGCTGGAGGAACCGAAACAATCCCATCTTCCAAAGCGACCGCGAGCAGCACTTGCAAGACCTGCGCACGCAGATTGCCCCGCTCAAAGCCAGCCACCTGGAACTTCAGGCCGAGATCAACCGGCTGACCTTCGAGAGTGCCATCGCCCCCGAAGATGATGAACATGTCCACGCTGCCCTGGAAGACGCGCAGCGTAGGGATGCCGAATTGCAGGCACAAATTCATCCTCTACAAGCGGAGATCAACCAGTTGAGCCGCCAGTTCTGGGTGACGAAAGCCCAGGTAAGGGCCTATAACTATGATCTTTCGGCCAGCCGTTACCGTCAGTTGGAGCAGGACGAGGCGTATTATGAGAAGCCTGAGGTGACGATGGAGCGGCTGTTGAGGTTGGAGAATGTGATGGTCGGTGAAATTGGAGAGCTAAAAAAAGAGCTTTCTCGTGACAATGATAATTTTGGAGTCACGATGATATGAGACCAAATCAATCGGTGTGGTCTTGTTTCCCTTTGGCTAAATTGTGTGATATTAAGATTGGTAGGACTCCAAGCCGTTCAAATGAGGAATATTGGGGTCCTGGTTATCCTTGGCTTAGTATTGCTGATATGCAACAGGGGAAAGACCTATTTACAACGAAAGAGACTATCACTCAAAAGGCTGTCAACGAATGTCGATGTTACCAAGTGCAACCTGGAACATTACTTATGAGTTTCAAATTAAGCATTGGCAAATTAAGTTTCGCAAGGATTCCTTTGTATACAAATGAGGCTATTGCCGCGTTAAAAGTAAAAGATCCAAATTGTGTTCTATCTGACTACCTATACTATGCTCTTCAAGTTGTTGATGTAATCGGCAATACAGATCGAGCTGTAAAGGGCAGAACACTCGATACAGAGAAACTTAGCCTACTTTCTATCCCTCTCCCTCCTCTTCCCGAGCAAAAGCGCATCGCTGCCATCCTCGCCAAAGCCGACCGACTGCGCCAACTGCGCCGCTATGCGCTGGAACTGAGCGGCGGTTATTTGCAGGCGGTGTTTCTGGAGATGTTTGGGGACCCTACTTATAATCCCCACAATTGGCCGAAAGAACAACTTTCTCAGCTATGTGATAAGATCATTGATTGCCCGCATACTACTCCAATCTATTCTCCTAGTCCAACAGCATATGCGTGTATAAGAAGTTCTGATATTCAAGACGGCTTTCTAGATTGGTCTACTACAAAGTACGTAGAATATAGCGAATATGAGAAGAGGGTGAAAATAGATGTTCCAAGGCCTAAAGATGTAGTTTACTGTCGAGAAGGTGCTCGCTTTGGGAATGCTGCTATCGTTCCTAAAGGGATACAGGTTTGCCTTGGCCAGCGAATAATGCTTTTTCGAGCAGCTTATAATGTAGCAACTCCCGAATTCATCTGGGCTTTTTGGAATCTGAAAGTACATATCGTCAGGCGATTCGATTAGCAGGTGGTTCGGCTGCCCCTCATCTGAACGTAGGAGATATCAAAGAGTTCATTACTATAATCCCACCTCTCTCGCTCCAGCAAAAATTTGCTCAAATCGTCCAGAAATATGAATGCCTCCGCGCTCAACAGCGGGAAGCCGCGCGGCAGGCAGAGCATCTGTTTCAGACGCTGTTGCACCAGGCTTTTGAGGGAGAGTTGGAGCAGAGGGCGATGGAGGATGTCGCGGCAATGGAGGAGGATATGCGGTATTATGTGCCGTACGAGGAGGATGCGCGGCATAGGCCGGTGAAGATGGTGGCGGAGGAGACAGCGCAGTTGTCGCTGCCGATGGAGTGATGGTGCAGCTTGAGAGCTCTGTGCTCAAGCATTTCGTGTAGATCCAATAAACAGGTGAAAATCCGCAAAATGGGGAGTAAGAGATGAAAGGCCAGCACAAGACGTGCCACTTCCCCCGTCCAGAAAGTAGGCGAAGCGTGCCTCGTGCTTCCCCTTGCCTGGTGCAAACTCACGAGTAACGTGCAAACAGGTGAACAGCATTTATGTTGCTGCTAGAGGTAAAGGGAGACTTTGCCGCCAGCTCTCGCCCTGGCGAGCGTAGCTGAGGACCAGGCCACCTCGAATGCCGTCGGCTTTGACCTGGGCCTCCTGCATGCCATAGTGAGCAAGGACGCTCTGCAGAATCACGGCTCCAGCCGCCAGGAGGTGGGCACGTTCAGGAAGCATCTGATACTCGTGAGCCATTTGCTTGGCTGGTTTCGTATGCAGTTCGTGTAGCGCATGATGCAGGTCATCGAACGTCATGGTCTGCTGCGCGGGGTTAGCTGCAAATGAGAGCAGATGGTCGGCACTGCCCCCCATCAGCACGGCGCTGCGTGGGGACAGAACGATGGGCAACGCTGCCACTTGCGCCGCGATATACTCGCGCAAGGCCTCCAGTTCCTCTTTGGTGGGGGGATCCTGGGTGAGGAAGCGGTTGGTCATATTGCCTGCACCCACCGGCAAGGAGGTGGCAAAGGCGGGTCGCGATGCTTCACCCTGGAGGATCTGCGTACTGCCACCCCCACTGTCCACAACCAGCAGGGGAATCGGTGGCGTGTGTGGGAACGTCGCCCAGCAATAATCCAGGGCCGCCTCTTCCTGGCCAGAGACCAGGGTGGCGCTAATGTGCAGCGTGGTTGCTACCATTTCGATGAAAGCCGGGCCATTGGCTACCTCACGCAGGGCCTCGGTCGCAATGGCGATGATGGGACTGGCTCCGGCTGTCCGTGCCGCCTTGACGAGCGTTTCCAGATCGGTCAACGCCTGGTTGAGAGCAGCGATGGGAATCACCCCGCCGGTCACGGTGCCGACCAGTTCTGCCAGCATCGACTGGTTCACGTGCCGGTCGAACGTCTTGATGCCATCGGAGGAGGCAACGAGCAAATGAATGTCGTTGCTGCCAATACTGATGACACCGATGGGCAATCTTCCTTCCATGGCTCTTTCTCCTGCACGCCTTGAAGCGTCAAAGGCGAGCGTGTTCCCGCACCATCTTCTTGTCACACACGACGCAAGGGAGTCCGCGCGCTCGGATGGAGCAGCGTTCAGCCATTTCATCATACCACACTGGACGGGCAAACGGCTTGCCCCTTTATAACACTATTCGGCTCTGCTGTGTAGAGAGCTTTCGCGGGTGGTATAATCAGGCCAAATCTGTAAAAGGAGCGAGCTATGACTGTTCGTGTTGGGCTGGTCGGCTATGGACTGGCGGGTTCTGTCTTTCATGCGCCGCTGATTGAGAGCGTCGAGGGACTTTCGCTGGCGGCCATTGTGACGTCGCGGGCGGAGGAGGTGAAGCGGGACTATGCTGACGTGGAGGTGGTTCCGGCGCTCGAGCGGCTGCTGGGGCGTGACGATATCGAACTGGTCGTGATCGCGTCGCCGAATGTGACGCACCACAATTTTGCCAGGCGAGCGCTCGAGGCGGGGAAGCACGTGGTGGTCGACAAGCCGTTTGTGATTCACGCGGCTGAGGCTGACGATTTGATCGAGCTGGCGCGCAGGCGGCAGGTTGTGCTGAGCGTATTTCAGAATCGCAGATGGGATAACGATTTTCTGACAGTACGGCACCTGCTGGGGAGCGAAGTGCTGGGTGAAGTTAGCACGTATGAGTGCCACTATGACCGCTTCCGACCGGAAGTGCAGAAGCGATGGAGGGAGGAGCCGCTGCCGGGTTCGGGATCGCTGTATGACCTGGGCGCGCACCTGATCGACCAGGCGCTGTGCCTGTTCGGGACGCCAGAAAGCGTGTGGGGTGATGTGCGGGCGCAGCGGCCGGGGGCGCAGGTCGATGATTATTTCCACCTGGTGCTGGGGTATGGACGACGGCGGGTGATCTTGCACGCGGGTTCGCTGGTGCGGGAGACGCCGCCACGCTTCCAACTGCATGGGAGCAAGGGCAGTTTCATCAAGTACGGCCTCGACCCACAGGAAGACCAGCTCAAGGCGGGCATGCGCCCCGGCGACGCGGGTTGGGGAGAGGATGTTCAGGCTATGTATGGTGATTTGACCATCGACGTAGGGGAGCTGGCTGTCAAAGGGAAGGTGACGACGCTGAGTGGGCACTACGAGGCGTATTACCAGGGGATAGTCGAGGCGATCACGCAGGGCGGGCCGGCGCCGGTCGCCCCCGAGGACGCGCGCAACACCATCCGGGTAATCGAGTGCGCGCTCCAGAGCCAGGAAGAGCAGCGGGTGGTCGCGTTTTAAGGATAGCGAGGTGTGTGACTTTGACCGATAATCTGCCAATCGTATTATTTGAAACGCAGCAAGACTGGGAAGCGTGGCTCAAGGAGCACCATGCTGGGGCGGGTGGCGCCTGGCTCAAGATCGCTAAAAAAGCGATGGGTGCCAGTTCTGTCTCTTATGCCGAGGCTTTGGAGAGCGCGCTGTGCTATGGCTGGATCGATGGGCAAAAGGCCACTTTTGATGAGCAGTACTGGTTACAAAAATTCTCGCCGCGCCGCGCTAAGAGCATCTGGTCAAAGGTCAATTGCGATAAGGCTATGGCGCTGATCGCCGAGGGCAGGATGCAGCCGGCGGGGCTGCGGCAGGTAGAGTCGGCGAAGGCTGATGGGCGCTGGGAGCAGGCTTACGCGTCGCAGAGCAAGATGACAGTACCTGATGATTTGCAGAGCGAACTGGACAAAAATCCGGAGGCGCAAGAATTTTTCAATACGCTGAATAGCGTCAATCGCTATGCGATCCTGTTCAGGATACAGACGGCGAAGAGAGCCGAAACGCGTTCCGCGCGCATACGGAAATTTGTCGAGATGCTATCGAAGGGGGAGACGATATATCCTTAGACCTCCAGATGAGAGGGAAGGGCCAGCGAGGTGGAAAGGTACGCAAGGCACCCGCGAGGGGCCCCGCTCCACTCCCCGCCGCTCCTGCCTCTACAATGAACCGACATCCGACAAGCAATCTACCTGTGTAAGGGAAGGGGACGCGGGCGACCATAAAGGCCCACCCAACCCAGCATCATCCACTCTCGCCCCTACGGGAAAGTCTGGGGAAGGGGACGCGGGCGACCATAAAGTCGCGGCAGGGATGGAGCGAGCGAGCTTAAAGTCCCGGCGAGGGTGGAGGGACTTAGACCTCTACGTCGGCGACGGAGTCGCGAATCCAGGTTGGGCGGTAGGGGAAGCGCTGCACCTGTTCGCGTGAGGTGACGCCGGTGAGGACCAGGATGGTGCGCAGGCCGCTCTCGATGCCGGCAACCATATCGGTGTCCATGCGATCTCCGATCATCACGGAATCCTCAGAATGGGCATTGAGGGTGCGCAGGGCTGTGCGCATCATCAGCGGATTCGGCTTGCCGATGTAGTAGGGCTTGACGCCGGTGGCCGCGCTGATTAAGGCGGCCACCGCGCCGGTAGCGGGGACGATTCCGCCCTCGCCGGGACCCATTACATCGGGATTGGTGGCGATGAAGCGCGCGCCGGCCGTTACAAAGCGGATGGCGCGCGTGATGCGTTCAAAGCTATAGGCGGTCGTCTCGCCAAGCACGACGTATTCCGGCTCCTGGTCGGTCAGGACATAGCCAATGTCATGCAACGCTGTCGTCAGCCCGGACTCGCCAATAGCGTAAGCCCGACCATTTGGCTGCTGGGAGTGAAGGAATTGCGCGGTGGCAAGCGCGGAGGTGAAAATCGCTTCGGCAGGCACGGCCAGTCCCATATAGGAGAGGCGCACCTGCAGGTCGCGCGGCGTGTAGAGCGAGTTATTGGTAAGAATCAAGAATGGAATCTTGCCAGCCTGGAGGCGCTTCACAAAGTCTTGCGCTCCCGGAATAAGTGCCGGGCCGCGCACGATAACTCCATCCATATCCATCAGGTAATTCTTGATGCCTTCCATTGCAATTCCTCCATGGCTTTACGCAATACGCGCGCCTGGCCCGTGTTCTGTATGTTGCTCATCCATGCGCCCGATGTAGCGATGGTAGTCGGGCGAAGCAGGATGGTACGATCCGGACATCAACGGTGACGTGATCATAAAATCGGCTGAAGCCCGATTGCAGGCCACCGGGATGTTCCACACTACGGCGATGCGCAGGAGCGCGCGTACATCCGAATCATGCGGCTGCATGGTGAGCGGGTCCCAGAAGAAGACCAGCAAATCGATCTCGCCCTCGGCGATCTTTGCGCCGATTTGTTGATCTCCACCCAGAGGGCCACTTTGCAGCTTATTGACGTTGACTCCCAGGTCCTGTTCAAGGAGCTTACCGGTCGTGCCTGTCGCGTAGAGTTCATGATGAGCCAGTAACTCTTTATTATATCTTGCCCATTCCAGAAGGTCATGCTTTTTGTCGTCATGAGCAACCAGGGCGATATGTTTTCTGTTCTCGATAATTGCACCTCTTTCGTAGCGGGGTGTCACAGCTCAGGTGAGGGGTAAGACCGGACGGGTGGATCCCCTCCGATGCAATGTGACAGACCAATCGATCTGGGACAAAAGAAAAGGAGGGTTTAACACCCTCCTGCGCTGCCATAATCTTACCTGTGTGTTACTCCGGCGTCCTGTTCGCTTTTCATTGGAACAGGCACGGTATGCTGATCACAGGTAGGGACGATGCGCCACTCGCGTTCTGAGACCGCGTAGGCAATGGCGTGCGTGGCCGGCTCGTGACAATCGTGGTAGACACACGGCAGCGGCGGCTGAATGGTGATCTGTCGAAAGGTATCGTTCATGCTCTATTTACTCACTTTCGTGGAAGACTGCTGTTCTTAACTGGTCGAACAGGTTGTATGAATGCTTGTTGACAAGCGGTACAAACGTGCAATATACTGCACAAATAAGATGATATCACGAAATATCGTGCAATGTCAAGCATTATCGTGCAGGCTCAAGGAGGAAGACGGAACAATGTTGACGGCAGAACGACGACGTTCAATTATGCAGGTGCTGCAGCGCGATGGACAGGTGCAGGCATCGGAGCTGAGCAAGAGCCTGCATGTCTCGGAAGATACCATCCGGCGCGACCTGCGCGAGCTGGCCGCGGCGGGTCGCTTGCAGCGCGTGCATGGGGGAGCGTTGCCGCGCTCGCCGGCAGTCGCCAGTTTTACAGAACGGCAGGGTCAGGCCGCGGGAGCCAAGGAGGCCATCGCACAGGCGGCAGTGCAGTTTATGCGGCGGGACCAGGTGATTATCCTGGACGGCGGCACTACTCCGCTGCAGGTGGCGCAGCATATCCCGAACGATTTACGCGCGACGATTGTGACGCATAGCCCACCGATTGCGCTGGCAGTGGCGGAATACGACGATATCGAGGTGATCCTGATCGGGGGAAAGCTCAACAAGCGCAACCTCGTGTCGGTTGGTGCGGGGACGATTGCGGCATTTGAACAAATCCGTGCCGACCTGTGCTTCCTGGGCATCACCAGCCTGCATCCCGAGGTAGGCATCAGCACGCGCGATATCGAGGAGGCGTATGTGAAACGCGCCATGATCGCCAGTTCGGCGGAAGTGGTGGCGCTGGCATCGGCTGAGAAGTTGGGCACGGCCTCGCATTACATCGTCGGGCCGCTCAGGGATCTGACGCATCTTATCACCGAGCGCTCCGTGCCGAATGAAGCGCTGGCGCCGTATAAGGAGGCAGGCATTACGATTGTACGAGCGTAGGAGAGCTTCGATGAGTGGTTACATCGTAGTGCTGGGGGTCGAAGTGGCGTGTGCGGCGGCGGAACTCGAAGGTGAAGCCTGGCCAGAGCGTTGTATTGCGGCCATTGGAATCGAGGTACCAGCTATGGCAGCCCGATTTCCAGACGGTATGCGGCATACGCTGCTGCATTTCGGCGTTGAACGCTTGCTGGATTGCGGTGCGCACCTCGACAGTTCCCAGTTTGCGGCGATGCATGATGCGCAGGCAGTCCAGGATGTAGGCGATCTGGGACTCGATCATGTAGACAAGCGAATTATGACCGAGGCCGGTGTTGGGGCCGACGAGCAGGAACATGTTGGGGAAGCCTGAGACGGTGGTGCCGAGATAGGCGCTCCAGCCATCAACCCACCTGCCGGCGAGGGTCTGGCCGTTTCGGCCGCGTATGCAATGGGGAAGGCGCGCGTCGGTGACGTGAAAGCCGGTGCCACAGATAAGCGCGTCGATGTCTCGTTCGATGCCATCTCCGGTCACGATGCTGCGCGCGCGAACCTCGCGAATCGGCTCGGTGATGACTTCGACATTGGGTTGGGTTAGCGCAGGGTAAAAATCATCGGAGAGCAAGATGCGCTTGCAGCCCATCGTGTAGTGGGGAGTGAGCTTTTCGCGGAGTACGGGGTCAGGCACCTGCTTTTCCCTGTAGTGCCGGGCAAGCCCCATGAAATTTTCCATCGCGCCTGGCCGATACACCAGCCCCATCGCGATTAGTTCGAGCCGGCCATATATTCTGGCGCGGGCTATGCGCTGGGTAAAGGGTAGGAAGCGGTACATGGTCTGCTTCCAGGCGGGGATCGGGTGATCGCGGCGCGGCAAAATCCAGGGCGGTGTGCGCAGGAACAGTGAGAGATGCGCAACGCGCGGCTGGATGAGCGGGACGAACTGGACGGCCGACGCGCCCGTGCCAATGACCGCCACGCGCTTGCCCGTGAGATCATAGTCGTGTTTCCACTGTGCCGAGTGAAATCGAACCCCCTCGAAGCATTCGATGCCCGGGATGTTGGGAAGCGATGGCTCGCTGAGCGGTCCGTAGCCGAGGATGAAGAAATCGGCGGTGAGCTGTCCGCGCGTGGTGGTGATGTGCCAGCGCCGGTTATCTTCGTTCCAGGTTGCATCGAGCATTTCGCTGTTCCACTGAATATGGGGAAGGATGTCATAGCGCTGCGCGCAGTGGCGCAAGTATTCCCAGATTTCTGGCTGTGGAGAGTAGGCGCGGCTCCAATGCGGATTGAGCGCGAAGGAGAAGGAGTACAGGTGCGAGGGGATATCGCAGGCGCAGCCCGGATAGGTGTTATCGCGCCATGTTCCGCCGATGTCATCGGACTTCTCGATCACGACGAAGTCGTGCTGGCCGCGCTGCTTAAGGCGAATCGCCATGCCCAGTCCTGAGAAGCCTGTCCCGAGGATGGCGATACGGACATGGCGCGCAGGCGCGTCGCCGTTCGGTGATTCTGCGGGTAGAACTTCGCTGCGCAGGTTGTCGGAACGTGTCTTGCCGCCGCTTGCAAAAGCCTGGGACATGCCTGATCCCTTCGAAGGTAGGGTATAACTGTACATCGATTGGGGGAGAAGGGCGACCCAAGGGTCCCAACCCCACCCTACTCCACTCCCGCCCCTACGGGAATTTCTCACGGAAGGACGGAAAGCCTGATCTCGGTAGACAAGACATTCTACGCTATGGAATTGATGAGAGGCAAGTAGCAATCAGGGCAATCTCGCGCCGCAGTGGCTGCAGAAGCGCTTGCCCGGTCGAACAGGCGAGCCACACTGATCGCAGAAGAGCGTCTCGTCATCCTGCGCGGGCGTTGGAGCAGGTGCGGGTTGGGCAGGAGTCGCGGCAGGCGGAGGCGGAGACGGATGCTGAGGCGCCTGGTAGTCCTGGTAAGCCTGGTTCCCGGGCGCCTGGCGGTTAGCGCTTTGCGAGGAGGTAGGAGTGGGAGGCGAAGACGGCGAGCCCTGCGCGGTTTGCACCGTGTTCTGTAAGGTTTTGACCGCCTTGATGGTGGCCCCACCAATCGCCCCGGCGATCTTGAGGCCTTTGGCGATATCTTCCATATTGCTCTGCATGCGATGCGTGGGTGGCAGACGTGTCGAATCCGAGACTTTTTCGAAGAAGTCGTTGCCTACCTGGATGCCATTTTCGGCGACCTGTCCCTGTTCCTGCGTGCCGTCGTCGAACAAGAATGAGAGAGAGTTCCCCTGGGAGGTATAGCTGCCCTCACGCCGGATTTCGGGGGCGTTCGTGTCAACTTGCTGGCCGCTCAACAGCGATTTGGCGGCATGGCTGATGCGACTCTGCTGCTGAACGATAAAGCTGAAGCGCCTGTTCGATTGCAGCGTGAGATGGTCGATGCGGGAGGTAAAGTAGTCGAGACCTACTCCCGAACGATGGACACATTCGTACTGGCCGGTTAGTGATTTCATCCTGGTCTGTCCTGCACTCTGCGTGCCTGGAAAAAGTTGCTCGAGACGTACGTGCTTAACGCTCTTTATTATATTACGTGCGGGGCCGCGAAAAGTTTGTAAGCAAGCACAATTTGAGCCTACATCGTTTGGAGCGAAGGAGGGCGACCCAAGGGTCCCTACCCCACCCGAAAGATGCATTCGGCAATTATACAACGATAGCCAAGGCGAAAGAGGGCGACCCAAGGGTCCCTACCCCACCCCTCTCCACTCCCGCCCTTACAGGAATTTCCCCCGGAAGGACGGAGAGCAGAGGTTCTCTCTATTAATTGGGGTCCAATTGTTGTAATATTTCGCTGAGTTAAACGATAGTTAAGGTGAGTCACTCAGATAGCACGAGGGAAGTAATGCAAGCACACAGGCAGATGGCACAGGCGGGGCAGGAGATCGAACCCCTGTTCAGGAAATACGCACCAGGTCTGCTTAGTTATTTCCGTATGCACATTACCCCGGCGGAGGATGCGGAAGATCTGGTGGTGGAAGTTTTCATGGCGGCCCTCGAGAATGCGAAATTTTCCGGGCTCTCGGAGAGAGAGAAGGAGTTATGGCTGTGGAGGGTGACGCGCAACAAGGCGATCGATACGTACCGGCGCGCGAAAACTCGTCAGAATGTGACTCTTGAGCATGTGGCCGGCGGTCTTTTTGAAGATGAGATGGCGGGCCCCGAATATGCGGCTTTGCGGCAAGAAGATTATATGGATTTATATGCGCACCTGCAAAGCTTGCCCCCGCTTCAACAGCAGATTTTACGCATGCGCTTTGGCCAGGATTTATCCTGTCGTGAGATCGCGGCCACGTTGGGAAAGCAGGAAAACGTTGTGCGCGTCACGCTTTCACGCAGTTTAAATCTGTTACGGAAAATCTATCAACGAAGAAGGGAGGAGCAGGAACGTGGCTGAGAAGGATGAGTTTTTTTTACCTGAAGAAGTAGATGGACAAATTGAGCGCGTGAGCCAAATCAAGGAAGGCGATCGTAGCGATGCGGAGGCATTGGCGTATTTACGCAGCTTTTACCAGGCTGGTGCCTGGCAAGAGCACGACGCGCTAGATCGGATCTGGAACCGCATTTCAGGCTCAACTCTTTTTGAACAAAAAACACAAGAAAGCGAGAAAAATCTACCTATGCAAAATCTACCTATGCAAAATCCACAAACGCAATATGGTGCCGGAACTCTGGGCAGCTCGCGTGGATCACGCCCACGGCGCACTTCGACGATGCAGCGACTTGGTCTATTGGCGGCGGCTGTTTTCCTGGTAGCCCTGGTCGGCAGCCTGGCACTGGTTTTTTACGCGATTCGACATAATAATGGAGGCACCGCCTCTCCTAACCCAACGCCACCAATTTCATCTACTCGTGTGCCATTGAAGGTCACTTCGGTCAGCATGTCGGTAACACCTGAATCGATTGCGAACGACTCCTGCGGTACGAACTTGACCGTGACCTATACGGCTCTCTTCCACGTCACGCCGAATAGCGCCGGCGGTACTGTTCAATTCGATTATACGGTCAACAATGGGCGCGGTGAGACCCCGGCCAGCATAACATTCAATCCAGGAGAGACCACGAAATCTTATACATTTACGTGGAGCGGCGCATTGCCTATCGACCATACGTATCCTGAACGTGGCGGTGTCCAGGTGACCAGCCCCAATCAACTGACGTCTCCACTGGTTGGGCCAACGGGGCAGTGCTCATCTGCGAATTTCCAGGTCACGAAAGTTGATATGGCGGTGAGCCCTGCGTCCATTCAAGGAGTGCCTTGTGGTACATCAGAAGTAGTTACCTATACGGCCACCATTCACGCTGCGCCCAACAGTTCAGGCGGCACCGTCCAGTTCACTTACACGACCAACAATGGGCGCGGCGAGACCCCGGCCAGTATCAACTTTGGTCAAGGCGAGACCACCAAAACGTTTAGCTTCACCTGGAGTGGCGCGCTGCCCGCCGACCACACGTATCCTGCACCTGGTGGCATTCAAGTGACCAGCCCCAATCAACTGACTTCATCACTGGTTGGGCCAACGGGGCAGTGTACATCTTCGAGTGCATTTCAAGTCACGAAAGTAGATATGGCGGTCAGTCCTGCATCCATTCAAGGGCAGTCTTGCGGCTCTTCGATAGTTGTTACCTATACGGCCACCATTTATGTGGCGGCGAATAGCCCTGGAGGGACCGTCCAGTTCACTTATACGGTCAACAATGGGCGCGGCTCGACCCCGGCCAGCGTTACATTCGCTCCTGGACAGACTGTGCGAACCTATAGCTTTACCTGGAGCGGTACGTTGCCTGCCGACCATACCTATCCTGGACCGGGTGGTATCCAGGTGACCAGTCCCAATCAACTGACTTCTACGTTGGTTGGGCCAACGGGGATGTGCAGTTAGTGAGGATTGAAGAGTTGATGCGGACCATGCCCAGGGCGGCGCAAGCGCCCCCGCCGCCCGTCCACTCCACTCCTTTACCAGCTCGAGCGGGTAGTGGACCAGATGGGCGGCGCAAGCGCCCCCGCCGCCCGTCCACTCCACTCCCGCCCCTACAAAGCTGTCCGCATGTATTAGTTAATGGGCATGAACTGTACCCAGGTAGCGCCGTTTTGCGAGCTCTCGACGACCTTCGTGATGAATTGCATGCCGCGAAGGCCGTCGTAGACGGTTGGATAGCCGCCTCTAGGGGCTTCGCCTGATGCGACGCGCCGTATGTCGGCTACGGCCAGGCGGTAGATGTTGGCGAAGGCTTCCAGGAACCCTTCTGGATGCCCGGCGGGCAGGCGGGTTACGGCTTTTGCCTCGTCGCTCATATACGGCAGGCCGGTGCGCTGCACCTGGAGAGGCTGACCTGGCTGTTTGAAGAGCAGGGTGTTGGGTTCCATCTGGTGCCATTCCAGGCCGGCTTTGCTGCCGTAAACGCGTATGCTCAGGGCGTTTTCTTCGCCGGTCGCGATCTGCGAACAGGTCAGAACACCTTTGGCTCCGTTTTCCAGGCGCAGCAGTATATTGGCGTCGTCATCTAACTGCCTGCCTTCGATGAAGGCCGTCAGGTCCGCGCAGACAGCCGCTATCTTCAAGCCGGTAATGTATTCCATCAGGTTTTCGCCGTGGGTGCCGATGTCACCGATAGAGCCGGCAAGGCCGGATTTCGTCGGATCGGTTCGCCACACGGCCTGTTTATTTCCGGTGCGCTCGACCGGTTCGATCAGCCAGTCCTGGAGATATTCCACCAGTACCTTGCGGATCGTGCCGAGCGCGCCGGTGCGCACAAGGTGGCGGGCCTGACGTACCGCGGGGTAGCCGGTGTAGTTATGCGTCAGCGCGAAAATCAGCTTCTGCTGCTCGACCAGTTCCACCAGCGCTCGCGCCTCTTCCAGGTTGAAGGTCATGGGCTTGTCGCAGACGACGTGGATACCCTGTTCCAGGAAGGCGCGTGCGACAGCGTAATGCAGGTGATTAGGGACAGCAACGATGGCAAAATCGATGCCGTCTGGCCGGCCTGCCTCGGCGCGGGCCATCTCCTCGAAGCTGTCGTAGGAGCGTTCCAGGTACCACGCTTGCGCCGATGCTGCTGCGCGCTGCGGGTCGGTAGACATAGCGCCCGCCACAATTTCGGCCTGTCCGTCGAGTTCGGCGGCGATGCGATGCACGGCGCCGATGAACGAACCCTGACCACCGCCTACGATGCCGGCGCGAAGTTTTCTGTGGTGAATATCCTGTTTCATGCTTGTACCCCCAGTATGCGGTACCTGGTCTCGAGATCGTGGGCGCCGCCCGCGAAGTCGTCGAAGGCCCTGGTCGGCACGTCGATGAGCATGCTGCGAATTAAGGCCGAGCCCTCGCGCGCTCCCTGGACGGAATCCTTGATGCAATCTTCCCATTCCAGCACCGCCCAGCTCGCGTAGCCGTTCTGCGTCAATTTGGAGAAGACGCGCTTGAAGTCCACCTGTCCATCTCCGGGGCTGCGGAAGCGTCCCGGGCGGTCCTTCCAATCCTGGTAGCCGCCGTAGACACCGGAGCGGGGCGAGGGATGGTATTCGGCATCCTTCACGTGGAAGGCCTTGATGTGGTCTTTGTAGACATCGAGATAGTTGATGTAGTCCAGGCATTGCAGGACGAAGTGGGAGGGATCGTAGAGAATATGGACGCGTGGGTGATTGCCGGTTGCCTCGAGAAAGCGTTCGAAGGTGACGCCGTCGTGCAGGTCTTCGTTAGGATGGATTTCGTAGGCCAGGTCGATGCCGTATTCTTCCGCTTTGTCGAGGAGCGGCCGCCAGCGTTTCGCCAGTTCCTGAAAGCCCAGTTCAACCAGTCCAGCCGGCCGCTGTGGCCAGGGATACATGGTGGGCCAGAGAAGCGCCCCCGAGAAGGTGGGCATGACATGACATCCCAGGTTGTACGATGCCTGCATGGCCTTGACCATCTGGGCCATCGCCCAGGCGGTGCGTTCCTGCGGATGGCCATGCAGCTCTTCCGGCGCGAAGGCGTCGAATTGTACATCGTAGGCCGGGTGTACCGCGACGAGCTGGCCGAATTCATGCGTCGCAAGTTCTGTGATGGTCAGTCCGTTGCATCTTCCCTTGAGGTCATCGCAGTACTGTTTTGATTCAGCCGCTTTATCGAGGTCGATCAGGCGTTTATCTTTAGTGGGGATCTGGACGCCGAGGAAGCCCAGGTCTTTCGCCCAGTGTGTGATGTTTTCCAGCGTATTGTATGGGGGGATATCCTGCGCGAACTGGGCCAGGAACAGAGCCGGCCCTTTGATTTGAGACATGTATACCAGCCTTTCTACCGTAAAGCGCTTGCACGGATGAAGTGATGGCGCGGGGTCGTAGCATGTGAAATCATTATATCGCATGGGGAATATCGTATCGCACGGGAATATCCGGTCGTAAGGAACGAGGGCGACTGCAAGGGTGCAGAGATCAGGCGCCAGCAGAGTCTTACACGGGTAGGTTGTTCTCGAGAAAGGGCCAGCGAGGCGCAGAGGCAGGCAAGGCACCCGCAAGGGGCCCCGCACCACTCCCAGCCGCCCCTGCCTCTACAATGAACCGACCTCCCATGTATGCATGCCAGGTTTCAATGGTTCGGGGCGTGCGCATGTGCTGGTGAGGGGGATGTGCCTGCCCTCGGTCGCGGACTGCATGAAGGATTCGATGATGTCGAGAACGTGGTAGGCCAGTGCTCCATTGGCGCGGTGCGTACGGCCTGAACGCATGGCGTAGGCCATATCGGCGATGCCAAGGCCGCGCGCATTGGAGGTGTAGCCGTGCGTGAGGGGAACTTCGCGCCAGTCCTCGTCGTTGGCGCAGCGAATGTAGACCGGGCCGTCGAAGCGGTTGGGGTCAGGCGTGCTCAAGGTGCCTTCGGTCCCATAGATTTCTATGAAGGGTAAGCGCTGGTGCCAGACGTCGAAACTGGTGAGGATTGTGCCGATGGCGCCGCTGGCGAATTCCATGATCCCGGCGATATGGGTGGGTGTATTGACGGAAATCTTCGTTCCGTAGTTCGGCTCGCTGGTCACGGTGCGTTCGGGAAAGGTGGTCTGCATCGAGGCGGTGACGCGGCTAACCGGCCCCATCATGGCGATGAGTGCGGTGAGATAGTACGGGCCTACGTCGAACATGGGACCCGCACCTGGTTGATAGAAGAAAGAGGGGTCGGGATGCCAGTACTCCATGCCGTGGTTCAACTTGAAAGCAGTGGCGGCCACGGGCGTTCCGATCACTCCATCGTTGATCAACTTGATACAGGTTTGAAATCCTCCGCCGAGGAAAGTATCGGGTGCATTGCCGACGCGCAGTCGCCTGGCGTGGGCGGCATCCAGAATGGCTTTGCCGTCTGCTCGTGTTGTGGCGAGCGGCTTTTCACCGTAGATGGCTTTGCCCGCTGCGATGGCTTGAAGCGCAACCCCGGCGTGTGCGTTGGGGACGGTGAGGTTGATGACGATCTCGATCTCTGGATCGGCCAGCAGCTCCTCTACGGTGCATGCTCTGGGAACGCCGTATTGCCTGGCCTGGCTGCGCGCGCGCTCCATATCGATGTCGGCGCAGGCAACGACTTGCAAGATGTCGAAGAGGCGGGGCGCTTTGAGATAGACGGAGCTGATATTGCCGCATCCGATGATGCCAACAGGTGTTTTTCTGTTCATATATTTATTATGGCACAACGGACATCGCAACCCCAGCGTGTGCTATAGTGCTAGAGGGGTGTATGAAAAAGTTGTAAGCAGCCTCTCATCCATGCGGACTGGCCGATAAATCGGCGGTGGCCGCGGTAAACCGGGCCCTACTCTTGTTTGAAGGTCGTTTGGCTACAACTGTTTCATACACCCGTGCAAGCGGAAGAAAATTGCGCAAGCGAAGTTACTGGATAAGGAGAGAATGACGTGAACGATCTGAAGGTAGCATTGGAGTTGTATACTGTGCGAGATGAGACTGGGCGGGATTTCGCCGGAACGCTGCGGCGCGTGGCGGAGATCGGCTACTCCGGCGTGGAGTTCGCCGGATATGGGGGACTGAGCGCGCAGGAGATGGCGGCACTGCTCGCTGAGACGGGGCTGCTTGTGGCCGGTACGCACCTCGGGTTGGATGCACTGGAGGGCCAGCAACTGGACACGTCGATGCGCTATTGCCAGGATATCCACTGCTCGTGTATCGTGCTACCCAGCCTGGCGAATGAGTGGCGGACACCGGAGGGGATACGGGCGCTTGCTCCTCGCCTGAATGAGATTGGGCGTCGATGCCGGGAACAGGGCATAACATTTGGCTATCATAACCACGACTTTGAGTTCACGCGTTTTGATGGCATTTATCTCATCGATTATTTGCTCCAGGCGACCGATGCTTCGCTAGTAAAGATCGAGCTGGATGTATACTGGGCAGCCTACGCGGGCATCGATCCCGTTACATATCTTGAAGCGCTTGGAGAGCGTGTGGCGCTCATTCACCTCAAAGATATGGCGGCAGATCGTTCGATGACTGAAGTTGGCAAGGGCATACTGGATATGCGACACATCTGTGCTTTTGCGCAGGTGCGCGGCTTGTGGTGTGCTGTCGAGAACGATTATCCACAGATGCCTTCGCTCGAGAGCGCGAGGATTTCTCTGGAGTATTTCAGGTCTTGATGTGGTGGCATTGAATTAAGGTCTTCTATTTCCTCTCATTAGTAGGGGCAGATTAATCGGCAAGAATCTCCGTCATCGATCAAGCAAGACTGGCCGATAAATCGGCGGTGGCCACGATAAATCGGGCCCTACTCTTGTCTTATAGTCATTTGCCTACAACTTTTATTCCCTTTCCAGTTGACACCAACCCTATCCTCGGCTATACTTATTTATAGTAACAGACCGACGGTCGGTCTATACGTGGAGGCAACCATGACACGGATCGTCAAAGAACATACCGTCAGACGCAATGAAATTCTCGATGCCGCACAGCGGCTCATCTATAGCTAAAGGATATGAGCAGATGACGATCCAGGATATCCTCGACGACCTCCAGATTTCCAAGGGAGCGTTCTATCACTACTTTGATTCGAAGCAGGCATTGCTTGAAGCAATGGTCGAACGCATAGGAGTAGAAGCGGTACAACTTCTCTTGCCCATCGTGCATGATCCGGCTGCTGCCTGCGCTCGAAAAACTCCAGCGTTACTTAGCCACAGCTAACCGGTGGAAGATCGGACAGAAAGCCTTTTTTCTCGCGCTGTTGCGCGTCTGGTTCACCGACGACAACGCCATCGTGCGCCAGAAACTGCGCGCAATTGCGATCCGGGAGATTGCGCCTCTCCTCGCCGAGATTATCCGCCAGGGTATCCAGGAAGGCGTCATGACGGTCAGCCTATCCCGATCAGATAGGCGAAGTGATTGCGTCTCTGGCGCAGGACGCCGGAGAAAGGATTGGCGCTCTGATTCTCTCGTTTGATGCCGAGCGCGACGATATGCAGCGCGTGGAGCACACCGTCGCCGTCTATACCGACGCGTTTGAGCGCCTACTGGGAGTGCCTTCAGGTTCCTTGACGCTCGTTGACGATCAAACGCTGAAGGAGTGGTTTGTCTCACTAGAAGAAAATGCAGAGGTACATTCCGTAACAGTATAGCACAGTATGTCATCCCTTCGCTTCGCTCCAGGGCGGGCTCTGAGTGCAGCGAAGGATCTCTGGCCAGAACTGGCAAAAGGGAAAAACGCATGTCAGCCATTATTCAAACCAACACCCTCACCAAAAGCTACGGCAGAAGCCGTGGCATCATCGACGTAACCTTCGACATTCAAGAAGGGCGAAGTCTTCGGCTTTCTGGGTCCCAACGGCGCAGGCAAAACCACCACCATGCGCGTGTTGATGGGCCTGCTGCACGCGAACACCGGCAGTGCCACCATCGTCGGCCTGGATTGCTGGCAACAGTCCACCGAGGTCAAGAAGCTGGTCGGCTATCTACCCGGCGAGTTCACCTTCGACCCCGGCCTGCGCGGCGCGCAGATCATCGAGTACCTGGGCCATCTGCGTGGTGGTGTCGACCAGGCGTATGTGCGTGTGCTGGTTGAACGTCTAGGCTTCGACCCGAGCAAAAAGTTCCGCGAATACTCGCACGGCAACAAACAAAAGTTGGGACTGGTGCAGGCCTTCATGCACAAGCCCCGCCTGCTCATCCTCGACGAACCAACCAGTGGCCTGGATCCGCTCAACCAGCAGGAATTCTATAAAATGGTCTCCGAGGTTCATAGCCGAAGGACGCACCGTCTTCCTCTCCTCGCACATCCTACCCGAAATAGAGCAGACCTGCGACCGCGTCGCCATCATCCGCGAAGGTCGGCTGGTCAAAATCGACCATGTCTCGGCGCTCAAAGATATCCGCCAGCGTGATGTGGAGATCAGCTTCGCCGGTCCGGCTTCCGTAGAATGGTTCAAACATGTGGCCGGTGTAACCAATGTGGCTCAGGGGGCAGATGAACACACCCTGCACCTGCACGTCCAGGGTGATTTAACGGAGATCATTCGCATCGCCAGGCCAGCACAACGCCACGAATATTGCCACACACGAGCCAACGTTGGAAGAAGTCTTCCTGCGCTTCTATGAGCCGCAGCAGGAGCCTTCTACGCTGGCAGGATAGGAGGTGTGCTATGTTTCGCAGCATTTTGAGTAAATCGCTTCGAGATTACCGGGTACCGATGCTGGCCTGGGGCTACGGACTGGCTGTACTCATGGCCGCCAGTTTCGCCACGGCCACACCGGCTGTGGTGACGGCCTTTATCAGCTTCGCGCATATCCTCAGCTTTCTCGGCGATCCCTACGCGATGAATACCCCCGAGGGGTATATCACCTTTCGCTACCTGGAAACCACCGTGCCACTCTTACTCAGCATCTGGCCTATCCTGGCCGGCGCCCGCCTGGTGCGCGGAGAAGAGGAACGCGGCAGCATGGATGTGCTACTCGCTACATCAGAGGCACGCGCTCGCCTGCTGCTGGAGAAGGTCGGCGCGCTCTTGCTCGCACTGCTCGTCATCGCGGTGCTGTTCTCTCTAGGTGTCGTGGGAGGGGAAGCCGGTCTTGGTGGCGGACATGTCAATTTTATCAGGGCACTGCTGGCGGGGCTGAACGTGAGCCTGCTGGCCTTCTTCTTTGGCATGGTGGCGCTGCTCATCTCCCAATTGACCGCGAGCCGCCGCGCGGCAGCAGGCTGGGCAAGCGGCCTGCTGATCCTGTTCGTGGTGCTGGAAATGACCGGACGGGAAGTGAGTGGCAGTTGGCTGCCGTACCTCTCGCCGTTCTATTATTACAACCTCAACCGTCCGCTCCTGCCCAGTTTCCCTGAACCAGCCCCTGGCAGCACTGCTCCTCGCTGGGTCTCTGCCGTGCTCTGCCTGGTGGGAAGCATCGTCCTGTTCGCCAGGCGCGATATTGGCGGGTCAGCGTTTGAGTCGCAGCGCGAGAGAGCCAGCGGCAGCACAGCCGGCGCTGCGCAGCCTGAGCCGAGCCGAGCGCCAGGTCTCCACACGCGCCGTCAGCTTGCAGACGCTCTTCGCAGATGGTTGGAGTTCCTTCTGGTGGCTGCTCGGCATGGTAGCCTTTTGTGCCGGTTTGCTGTTCCTGACTCCCGGCATCCAGAAGGCATTCAACCAGGCAGTGCAGCAGACCCCCTGGCTGACACAGTACCTGTTCGACACTCCCACCAACAGCAATGCCGCCTTGCTGGGCACGCTCGTCTTCGCGTTCGTGCCAGCGCTGGTCGTGATCCTTGCGCTGACGCTGGCCTTGAAGTGGTCTTCGGACCTGGAAAACGGGCGGCTGGAACTGATTTTCAGCACCCCACAATCGCGACCACGGGTCCTGTTGGAACGCTTCGGCGCGAATCTCCTCGTAGTCCTGCTGGCTCCTGTCCTGACCTGGCTCACGCTTAGCATTGGGGCACAAATCATCAACCTGAACGTCGATCAGGGCAGACTGCTCGCGGCCAGTTTCGGTATGCTTCCTCCGGCGCTGATTACTATGGGCCTGGTGTATGCCCTGGCCGGACGCCTGCGCTATGGCGCCGTGCTGGGCATCGTGACCGCCTATCTCGTGCTGTCCTACCTGCAAGAATCACTTGAAGGGAATATCCAATTTCCTGGTTGGGTCATGTCGCTCTCCATTTTCCACCTTTATGGCAACCCGGTCTTCCTCGGCATGAACTGGACCAACTTCCTGGGCATGACCGGCGTGGGCATCGCACTGCTCATCATAGGCCTGCTGCAGTTCCGCTCCGCCGATATCGAGCTTTGAAATGTAGGGACTGTCACATCTCAGGTGGGCGAGACCGGACAGGCACAAGGCCCCAACCCAGCCACCCGACCGCCCCCTGTCCCTACATGTTGGGTGGCCTCCCCTCAGAGGAAGTGTGACAGTCCACTGAGCGCAGCAAAGGATCTAGTGTAAGGAACGGAGAGATCCTTCGCTGCGCTCAGGATGACAGGCAGGACCTCTCTCAAGTTCGCTCACAGAAAATCTTATCTACTAATGTTTGAGGACTTGTTACTCTATTTGACAGAATTTGTTAGATGATGTATCATGTGTTGTAGCTATTTGAGGGAAGGCGAAAGGAGGAGAAATATGAGACAGAAGCCCAGGAGACTCGCGCAGAATGCTGGAGTGAATGACGTGAGCCTGCCGAAGTATACGATCGGGGTTGTCTCTCAACTCGTGGGTTTGCCGCCGCAGATGCTGCGCCGATATGAAGAGGCCGGACTGTTGGAACCGGCGCGCCAGGCAGGGAAGAATCGACTCTATTCTGATCAGGATGTCAACGTTCTCAAAGAAGTTGCCGAGTTATACGCGCAGGGGGTTAACGCCGTAGGAATCCGTCATATCATCCAGATGCGCCGGCAGGTGACTGTGCTCCAACAAGAAGTGAACGACGTGCGGCAAACTCTGATACGTTACGAGGAAGAGCACCACCAAATACATATAGAGGAATTGACCGAATACTGATGAAGCAAGTCATTCCAGGCAATGTTTTGCATGTTGATAATTTATGACAAGTGATTTGACAAAATTTGTAAGAAATTGTAGTATACCTTTAGAAAGATCAGCATCGTTTTATATGTTTGCGGAGATGCAGCAAGTTGAGCGGTGAGAGACAAACAAAGAGGACAAAATCTATGCAATTTAAGGGACAGGAGTTCCAGCGAATACATTCCCAGGATGCGCGGCAGGACAAGGCTGAGCTGGAGAGTCGCGTTGCCGAGTTGGAGCTTCAGCTTGAGTCGGAACGGCTAAAAAGTGAAGAGTACCTGGATAGCTTGCGGCGAAGCCAGGCTGATTTCATCAATTACAAACGCCGGACCAGCCAGGATCAGCAGGAGGAGCGCGCAGCGGCGCAGGTGGCTGTACTGGAGCAACTGCTGCCGGTACTGGATAATCTTGGACGCGCGATACAGGCTGCGCCGGCGGAGAACGCCGATCAACCCTGGACACAAGGCATCTTACTGGTCGGCAGGCAGCTTTTCAGCACGCTGGAACAGATGGGTGTGCGCCAGGTGGGCAAGGAAGGTGAAGTCTTCGACCCGCGCCTGCACGAGGCGGTGATGAGTCAGCCGGATACAGGCCTGGAGACCGGGACAATCGTGCAGGTCACGCGCCCAGGCTATGCGCTGAATGAGCGCATCATTCGCCCGGCGCAGGTGATTGTAGCGGGCGCGGAAAGAAATTGAATGTCAAATTGGGAATAGATACTACTAATAGCTTGTTGTATCTGACAGAATGTGTTAGACTATCTAACAAAAAATACTAAGAGATTTGTTGGGATATCCGGCATTCCGTTGAGGCGGAAAGCAAATGGAATTCGGCAAACACAATAAAAGGAGGCTACGATATGGCCAAGATTCTTGGCATCGACCTGGGAACAACAAATTCTGTGGTGGCGGTGATTGAGGCGGGCGAGCCGACCGTGCTGGAGAACAGCGAGGGTTCGCGTCTTACCCCATCGGTTGTGGCAATGACCAAGGGCGGCGAGCGCCTGGTCGGTCAGATTGCGCGGCGACAGGCGATCACGAACCCAGAAAATACGGTTTACTCCATCAAGCGCCTGATGGGTCGCAAATACGATGACCCCGAGGTGCAGCGCACGATGAAGAGCGTGCCGTATAAGATCACGCGCGCGGCTAACGGTGATGCGCGTGTCATGCTCGGTGGGCGCGAGTACAGTCCGCCCGAAATTTCCGCGATGATCCTACAAAAGTTGAGAACCGACGCGGAGGCCAAACTGGGCGAAAAGATCACGCAGGCAGTGATTACCGTTCCTGCCTACTTTAACGATACCCAGCGGCAGGCGACCAAAGACGCGGGCAAGATAGCAGGACTGGATGTGCTGCGCATCATCAACGAGCCCACGGCTGCTTCGCTTGCGTATGGACTGGATAAGAAAAAGGACGAGACGATCGCCGTCTACGACCTTGGTGGTGGCACCTTCGACATCTCGATCCTACAACTGGGCGAGGGCATCTTCGAGGTCAAATCCACCAACGGCGACACGCACCTGGGTGGTGATGACTTCGACCAGCGCATCATCGATTGGCTGGCCGACGAGTTCCGCAAGGAGCAAGGCATCGACCTGCGCAACGACCGAATGGCCTTGCAGCGTTTGAAAGAAGCGGCCGAACGCGCCAAGATCGAACTCTCGTCTTCGATGCAGACGGAGATCAACCTGCCTTTCATCACGGCTGATGCCAGCGGCCCCAAGCACCTGGTCATGACTCTGACCCGGGCGAAACTGGAGCAACTGGTGGCCGACCTGATCGAGCGCACGCGCGGTCCGATTATGAAGGCGCTGGATGACGCGGGTCTACAGCCCAGCGATATCAACGAAGTGGTGCTGGTCGGTGGGCAGACACGCATGCCAGCCATCATTGAACTGGTGCGCAAGGTCTTCAACAAGGAGCCGCACAAGGGCGTCAACCCTGACGAGGTGGTGGCTATCGGCGCCGCGATCCAGGCCGGTGTGCTTGGAGGCGATGTGAAGGATGTGCTGCTGCTCGATGTGACGCCGCTGTCGCTGGGCGTTGAGACGCTGGGCGGCGTGATGACACGCCTGATCGAGCGCAATACGACCATTCCCGCCCGCAAGAGCGAGATCTTCAGCACGGCTGAGGACAACCAGCCGGCCGTGGAGATCCATGTCTTGCAGGGCGAGCGCGAGATGGCGCGCGACAACAAGAGCCTGGGTCACTTCAGGCTCGAGGGGATTGCCCCGGCGCCGCGCGGCATGCCGCAGGTCGAAGTGACCTTCGATATCGATGCCAACGGTATCCTGAACGTCTCCGCGAAGGACCGGGCGACCGGGCGCGAGCAAAAGATCACGATCACCGCTTCGAGCGGCCTCTCCAAGGGAGAGATCGATCGCATGGTGCGTGATGCCGAACTGCACGCTCAGGAAGACCGCCAGCGCAAGGAAGAGATCGAGGAGCGCAACCGTGCCGACAGCATGGCTTACCAGGCCGAACGCACGCTGCGCGACGTTGGGGAGAAAGTCCCTGCCGGTGTGCGGTCTGACGTCGAGGCGAAGATCAAAGCGGTGCGCGATGCGCTTGCCGCTAACGACATGCAGCGTGTGAGGAGCACGACTTACGAGCTTGAGAGCGCCTTGCAGCGCGTTGGCCAGGAGGTTTATGGCCAGGCCGGAGCTGCGGCGGGCTCACAGGAGTCTTCCTCCGAAGGTGACTCGAACACGGTCGAAGGCGAGTATCGCGAAGTGTGACGCTAAGAGAGACGCTGATTATGCAGATTGAAGAGTTGATGCGGACCATGCCCAGGGCGGCGCAAGCGCCCCCGCCGCCCGTCCACGCCACTCCCGCCCCTACAAAGCTGTCCGCATGTATTAGTTAATGTGCATAATCAGGTCAGCGTCTCTCTTACGGCGTTATTTAAGTTTGAATGTGGCCCGACGATGAGGGCCAAAAAAATTTGGGTGAGGAAGGTACGATTCATGGCAGTTGATTATAAAGACTATTACAAACTACTGGGGGTGAGCAAGAGCGCCAGCGAGAAGGAGATTTGTTCGGCGTATCGCAAGCTGGCGCGCAAGTATCATCCCGATGTGAATCCTGGGGATAAGTCTGCCGAGGAGAAGTTCAAAGAGATCAACGAAGCCAACGAGGTGCTTTCCGACCCCGAGAAACGCAAGAAGTACGATGAGCTGAGCGAGTACTACCAGCAATACGGACGTATGCCGGGCTCGGCAGATGGTGGATTTGGCGGGCCGGGTGGAGCGCACTACCAGTACCGCACTGTAACCCCGGAGGAAATGAACGACCTGTTTGGCGGGCAATCCCCGTTCTCCGATTTCTTTGAGCAGTTCTTCAGCTCGGATTTTGCCGGAGGGAGCGGTTCGAGTTCCTCCATCTTCGGTAATGTAGGTAACCGGGCGGGAACGACCGGCCGGGCGCGGCAGCGTGCCACGGTGGGACAGGACGTCGAAGCGCAGGTGGAGGTGACGCTGGCCGAGGCATATAGCGGCGCTTCGCGTGTGTTCGAACTGACAGACGTGGATGGCAGTACGAAACGCATCGAGGTGAAGATACCTGCCGGCGTGGACGAGGGTTCGCGCATTCGGATAGCCGGACAGGGCGGGCTGGGGACAGCCGGGCGCGGCAACCTTTACCTGGTGGTGCATATCGTGCCTGACGAGCGCTTCACTCGCGAGGGAACGACGCTGCGCACGACCATCGACGTTCCGCTGGCGGTGGCTATGCTTGGGGGAGAAGCGCAGGTGACAACGCCGGATGGTCGTAAGCTCGCGCTGCGTATTCCGCCGGAGACGGCCAACGGGAAATCGTTTCGGCTGCGCGGGCAGGGTATGCCACAGTTGGGCCAGCCGGACAAGCGTGGTGATCTCTACGCCGAGGTCTCAGTCGTGCTTCCGACGCATCTGAGCGAGGAGCAGCGCCGTCTTTTCGAGGCGTTCGCCAGGTCGATTGGCTATAGCGGGTAAGGATAGCTCAATGTTCTTCCTGTGGCCGGTAGCCGAGAACGCTGAGCAGTTGACGGGGTCAGCATATCCAATCCTGCTTTCTGTACGCTAAGCCGCCGATGTGTCGTAGATCACTTCAGAAGACCTCTCTCCATTTCAGCAATCAGGCCAAATGCTGTATCTTTACGAAGGCCATGAGAACTAGCTGGCCTGTCAGTAGTTTTTGGGGTTCTGGTATCAGCAAGTGGACGAAACCCACCACAACAACTTCTTATCTAAGCCCTGGCTTCGTACGGAAGAAGAGGGAGAACCTTATTCAAATATTACCAAGTAAGGGCAAGCTCGCCGCAGTGGTACGCCCTGAACTTTCATCCCTGAAGCGCTACACTCCAGGGATATTGATACCACCACCGCCATCACCACCATCCAAACCACCATCATCTACCCCTGGGAGCCCAACGCCAGCGTCGGAATCCCAACCACCTGGGATATCGGAAAGGACAAGATCAACTGAGAAATCAGCCAGATCCGTTACAAACGTATCTACATCAAAGCCATTTGGAGGCTCTCCGATGGCAATGGCATGCGGAAACTCGATGGTGTCTTGATCGCTGCCGTCCGAATCGTCAACTTCACTCTTCGTGTTATCTGAACTGGGTTTTTCCGGCTCTGATGTTGAGCTATCTTTTAGAATATCCAGGATGCCTGCGGTGACCGTAACCCCAAATCCAAAACCGACAAGACCTACCCCTACAAAAAAGAGAACTGGAGAGGCCGGTTCGGGAACGGTAGAAATCCCGATAAGCACTGCTCCGACACCGATTATGGCACCGCCAATCGCTTCCCCACCAGAATACTTGTCCTTAATCGTTACGAAGTTTGGCCCGTCTACAATGGTCGTCGGGACACTCACGAGAGCAGACACCGTTCCAACAAGGGCTGCATGCCGCAAGTTCTTGTCTACGAGCCTCACCAAAACCCCATAGTTCTGGAGGTTATCGGTCAACGCCACCATATCTTCGCGGGTCACGTGAAAGTCCGGAGAGAGACGTTCCAGGTCCTCAAAGGTATGAACATCATTTGAAAGGAAGATACTGGGTGATACTAAAGAGACAAAGTAGATACGTCGCTGCTTTTCGTATGCAGCAATAGCACTTTTAAGGGAGAGGGATCGCCCTACAAATTGCCGAGGCAGCGCATTTGTATGTAGATGGTATATGGCAAGGATTCGTTTCTGAGACAGCCATTTGAGCCTTTAGTACCGTAAATGCTGCTTAGACTCCATATGCATGTAAGTACTTTGTGTAAAAAGCGAAATCAGTAAGTACAATTGTGAGTTCGTAGGCCAGTTCATTGATTAGCGTATGTTTCTTCTCGTTTCATATGGTGATCCCATATCGAGGTTCTCCTTTCCCTCTCTTCCTTTTTCAATGATGTACGGTCGTACAGGTGGTATAAGAGCAACAAGGAGTGGAAATAGCCCTCAACATCACGAATCCATGTCATACACCGGTGCGCTCATTTTCTCGTTTGAGCGTAACTCCCTGGTGCTACACCGGTCTGGTTGCTTTCAACGAGAACGTCATAGGAATCATGTGCTCTTTGTAAGGGTCTTTCATGCGATTGAACTTGTCCTCGCCTAAGGCCATCTCCGGGAAATTGTCCCAGGCGCAAAACGGGAACTCATGCAAGAAATCGATGCGCAGACCTGCTGAGAGTGGCGAGGTGAACATCTCGCTGAATGTATGGTTCCAGCCGTAGAGGACGGTGTGTTTCATCCTGGCACTTCTATCAGCGTAGGACCCTCTCCTCTCTGATGGTTTCGTGTGAGAAGTAGGAGTGGACCACCTTGAAATCCGAGGAGGTATCATCGAAGAGCCGCATGAAGGGATGGCCTTCGGCAATATAAAAGAAGCCACCTGGTTTGAGGAAATGGGCGATGATGGTGCCCAGGGCAGCAGATCGGGGAGCCAGCCGATGACTCCATACGAGGTATAGACGATATCGAATTGTGCGGAGAGCGCATGTGGAAGATCGTAGAGATCGGAGTGGACAAACGTCGCGTCCAGAGCTTCTTCGTCAGCGAGCGACCTGGCAAGAGCAATGGCAGTCTCTGAGAAGTCGACACCAGTGACGCTTGCCCCCAGGCGTGCCCAGGAGAGGATATCGAAGCCAAATTGGCATTGCAGGTGCAGAAGTGATTTCCCGACAACATCGCCGACTTCTTCGCCTTCGAGGTATTTGAGGCGGGACATGCCTGCCTTGAAGCTTTCAAGCTTGTAAGAATCACCGTGAGCATGAACTCCTACCACTTCATTCCACCAGTCCAGGTTGGCTTTCATAAAGCTCTCCATGCGTGTATCCTTTAGTCCACACACCGCTTCATAAAGCAGGTATCCTTGCAAAGAAGGGTACCTGCTATTCCATCATGATGCTATTTTCTCCTTGGCGAGGAGCTGTTTCGGTGAAAGTTCCGCATGCCGCTTCACTTCGCCCTTATCCCAGGCGGCAACGATGCTGATGACATACAACTCATCCCGTAATGTGATGGCCGTTTCGGTCGGATCGACCCAGCATGCAGCGTCGTGGACATGCTGGATGAGCACCTGTGACAATGGCGAGGTGCAGGCGGTGCCGTACTCCATCAACATCTCGATGGCTTCATCACTGAGATCTGAGAGCGTGCTCGCTTTCTTGTAGTAGGAATGCCCCGCAGGTGCTCCCGCATTCGCTCGCGTGATCAGCTTGAGGTACGACCTCGGATGGATCAGATCGACACGTGACGCGCCAAACGTCCGCAACAGCGAAACGACGCGCTCACCTTCCTCGATGACTCCGCAGTAGCAGAGGCTGACGGCAAGCGCAAGGAGACCACCTGATGTGGTCACGAAGGATGCATAGGCGGTCAGTGCGGCGCTGGTGTAGTCTCGATAGAAGCGCAGCACCTTGCGGGCGTGCTCCATCGGGTAGACGACTTTGCCCGCCAGTACCGGAGATGACTCCAAGGATCTCACGCTGATAACGCTATTGTCAGGATTCCTCACATGTGGAAGAGCTTTTTCAAACTCGATTGTCCGGCTGTCCTAGCCAAAGAACGTAAGCCTTTGCTTCCATCATAAAATGAAAATATCGTTTCATCGACACTACCTAGTTGCCGCAATACAACGGTGAACTCAAGATTTACGTCCATGTCACCAGTGACTGTGAACACAAGGAGAACTGGCCAACTCATTACAGCATCCCACCAGGTTATACCACCTTGCTGGGCACCGATTATCTCGGCACCAAAAAGCTCGTGACGACAGTTCCGAGAGGACAGGCCGCTGCCCGGGAAATCCCAGACTCCTTTATCGGCATCACAGGGGGGAGTAACATCAGAGGTGCTGACACTGAAAAATATTGGCTGTGTGTCATTAGCCCAAACAAATGGATTATCCCACTGAATGTACGCTAACTCCTGCCTACATAGGCTTTGGGGTGCATTTGTGCTATTGCTATCATAATCGGTATTCTCAATCAAGTATTTAACCCATCCCTGTGTTCCTGTCCCGATGCCAGAAGACTCAGACTCCCATGCGCCCTGTGTCCTTGGTTGGATCTCCTGCGGGGGCTGCCATAGGTCTGTCCAACTACCATGACACGGGCCAGAGGCCCCGATTAGCGTGAGCGTGAAAGGTGTGTTATTCGATAACTTTATTCGAGTACTTCGTCTTGGCATAAAAGCCTCCTTAGTCAAATTCCCGGAATAAACCCGCTTGCGTATGTCACTGGAGGGCGATCAGAATAGGAATGAGTCCCTGCCCACCGTCCAATGGCCGCAATGCTTTCCCGATAATCGCTCCAAACGCCTTCAAGGACTCTTCTGCCTTCATCGCATGTCCGGGTGTCAGGGATGTGGTCAGCAGATCACCTACTTCAATGGAGGCATACTGAGCATCGACTTTACAATAAACTTTGCCCACTAAGGCAATTGGCATCCTGTTCTCTGATGACGGTTGCTTATCCAAGAGGATGCCTGGCTTGTAGTTACCTGCGCCGGAAATCACTCCTGCTACCCTCTTATCATAGGCTTGTTCGCTTTGTCTTAATGCACCCTCTTGATCGAGGACCATCACGGTTCCTGGCTCGACCTGTGTTGCTTCGACGACATCGAACTCTTCGGCACAGTCACCGCCAGATACGACGAAATCATGCGCAGTAATAGTGCCGCTGGCTATAACATCCCCATCAAACCACCCTGCAAACCCGCCAACACCGGCTCGGCCATACACACCATGCCCCTTGCCAGTATGGATACCAGCGACACCACTATTTCCTTCCCCGTTTGTTACACCATATACCCCATCACCGTTGACACTCTCTCCGACGGCCCCCTTTCCTTGCACACTGTAGCCACTGACCCCTCTCTCGGGACCATTGCCCTGGACCCCTCTTCCTTCCGTTGGGTGGTTGTTCGCTCCGAACACGCCGTTTCCTCCGGGGGACACAGTGAGACCGAACACGCCGTTTCCTCCGGGTACCTGAGCGGGGGCGTCAGAATCATTGCGACCGAAGACACCGCTTTTGCTGGGAAAAATTGTTTCACCGACGATACCATCAGTTTCCATCTCTGGTGGTGTGGGTATGGATGAGGGACCGGACATACTCTGCTCCTACACTTTCTTAACTCTGTTCTGGTAACAATACATTTCGCACATTCCTATGCTTGCATCGAAGTAACAAAAAATTCGTTTCTCCTTGTATTCCTCTTTGCTTGAGAAGGAACCAATAGCACGATCTCCGCCTCAGTACTCACGGTTCGCTCATTTTCTTGGCAGTTCATAAGAAGTGCACTGCCAAGAGGGGGTGTTTCGAGCGGAAAGTGGAACGATTGCTCTACTGACACCTTCTTCAACCCAATCAACGAACTATTTTGTCTAAGCTATTCTCATTATAACTAGAGAGCGTTAAAAAAAGCGTTAAAAGAACGTTATTACACGCATGGTTCGCTCATTTTCTCGGCTTCTCGACAACTTTCGTTCACAAAAGGGAAAGTAATTCATTTTATGCCCGAAAAATGAGCGAACCATGCGTAAATGAAGTAAACTATCAACAATTGACAAGCAAAAAGAATGAAGCAACACAAATAAGGAGTTGCCTTCAGAAATAGGCAAGAACACGACAAGGTAAGCGAAGAAGATCAGGGTGACCGGGTTGAGAGGCAGCTAGCGCAATGACTCAAGAAGGAGGCTGCGATCCGGGATATCGACGATTAACCAGGTCAAAATCGGCTTCCGCCACCACAAGGCGTGCGCCCGGCCGTGCGACTCGCACCATCTCGGCCAGTGCCCGCTCAGGTTCAGCCAGGTGCTTGAAGGCACGCGACGACAGCCGGTCAAAATCTGTGATCGTCTCCTCTGGATTTTCCATGACATCCTCTTGTTTCAGCGACTGAGTACCATCCAGCGCGCTCCGGTTTCTATTATATCCTTACCTGACTCGTCTTCACCAGGTATCACAGTTCTGGTGATTACCCATAACTGCAGATTCACGAATAAATGCGGATAGTATAGTATCCATCGGACTGGCCGATCAATCGGCGATGGGCGCGATAAATCGGCTTCTACTCTTGTTGGGCGGGCGTGGGCGCTTTTATTTGTTAATCTCGACAAGCTGTGACTCATTGCTGATGCGATAGAAGCGCTGTGCATTCTCTGACCAAAGCTTGCGCCTGGCTGAGACCGGCAGGTGCGAGGTGAGCGCTTCCAGTGTCTCGTACCAGCGGCGGTAGGAAGAGGCGAGCAAGGCAACGGGCCAGTCGCTGCCGAAGAGGATGCGATCTTCCCCAAAGGCCTCTAACACGACTTGGATGAATGGTTCCAGGTCGGCGGGCTGCCAGGCGGCGTGGTCGGCCTCTGTCACCATGCCGCTGATTTTACAGGCGACGTTGGGCAATTCGGCGAGTTTGCGGAGGTCTGCCTGCCAGGGGTCGAGGGAGCGTTGTTTGATGGCCGGCTTGCCAAGGTGATCCAGGATAAAGGTTGTGTGCGGGCAGCGGCGTACCAGTTCGGTGACATATGGTAATTGCCAGTACTTGATGCAGAGGTCGAACGACAGATTAAACTCCAGCCAGCAGGTTCACGCCCGCGATGAAGTCGGGCCGCAGGCAGAAGCCGGGCTCGGCTTCGTCCTGGAGGTTGCGCCGGACTCCTTTGATGAGAGGCGAGATGGCTAGCAGGGATTCCAGGTGCTCGCGGACGGCTGTACCGTGCTCGAGCGGGGCCGCGGCAACGATTGCCTGCAAACGCGGCTCCTCGCGGGCAAGCTCCACGACGTGGCGTGCCTCACGCAGCGCCTCTGCTGGCTCAACCCCTACTTCAACATAGACTATACCCATTATGGGGAGATCCCGTGTCTGCTCGCGGTATTCCTGCAAGCCGAAGGGCCGATTTAAGGGCGGGATGTCCGCCAGCCAGGGCATGCTGAACTGCTCGGGGTTCCAGAGATGCACGTGCGCATCAACTATGTGGAACGCCTCGGACATTAACGGGTCCTCCCTCTCTTTATCAACTCGATATACGGCCTTGTAAAGCATATCCCATCCGTGTCTAAAAAACAATTCTATGAACCATATCATGGCTCTTAGTCACATTTTTGAAGAGCAGAGCCAGCAGTTCACTTAAAACACTGATGTATCGAGATGCCTGGTAGGACTTTGTTTATTTTACTATTTTTATCAATAAAACTTAAAATATACTTGACAGACACTTATTCATTGTGTTATACTGTAATTACGAGCAAGAAGAGTCATACTCTTCTTTCCCCACAGGGCAGGCTTCGGTACTTCGCTACTTCTGTCGTAGCGTGTAAAGCCACTGAACATCCCCTCTGTCGATTTGACGAGGAGCAAGAGATGCGACAACGGTGATCTGATCCGTCAGCAACCGCACACACCCCTTACTTACAGCTAAAAGGAGGCCGTATGTGGTCAATGAAGCAACTCATTCGCTTGCTTGGAGTGGTATTTCAGGTTGATGAAGAGTGCCCGTAAAGGCGGGCGTGCCGACCCTCTGAGCGTCTGACCAGATTCGATGTCAGGCTGCTGCAACCCGACTCGAGAAATATCCGAGAACGGATACTGCTACATCTGAAGGCGATGTCCGCCACGAATTGGCAGAGGTACGCAGAGGACATACTGAACACTTAAGGAATATCTGATCGATGTGGATTAGGAAGGGATAGCGTCGCTATCCCTTCGTTGCGACGATCTGCAACCACATACGCGGCACCTCGGTCATACCGAGTTCCTGGCATGTCTCATACACGGTCGCGCCGAGCGCTGCGGCTCCCAGCGCCAGCGGTATTCCTGGTAATGCTCCCTGGATGAAAAGCCAGTACTGCCCAAGGTCCCGTAGCCCATCTTGTGACAGCATCACAAGATCCTGGACAGACTCCACCTTGCTAAAGCCACTCTCCTCGAGCAGACTGCGATACTCCTCTGGAGTGAGCCACTGCATGGCGATTGCTTTTGCCTCACGGGACAGCCGCACGTCTGGATGCGTTTTGCGTAGCCACTGTACGGCCCTGCGTATCCAGAGCCGGCTAAAGCGCACGGTGCTCTCGTCGCTGCTGCCTTGATAGAAGGCGCTATTGCAGGCAAAGACCCCGCCAGGTGCAAGAATTGCGGCCATCTGCCGGAATGTGGCTGGTTTATCGGCGATGAGGTGGATGGCGTTGCAGAAGAAAGCGGTATCGGCCTCGCGCACGAGCGTGGGAAGCTCGCCGGCATCTCCCTGGAAAAAACTGGTGTCTATCCCCCTCGCGTCGATACTCTGCCGGGCGAGCCGGAGCGCATCTGCCGATGGGTCTACAGCAATGATGCGCGCCTGGCATTTCTGACGGATCAGTTCTTCGGCAATCAGCCGCGTGACCGCTCCCGTTCCACAGGCCATGTCCACAATCGTCAATGGCGCACCAGACGGGCGCCTCACCACATGCGCAAGGGCTCGCTGAACCAGCGAACGGTTGATCGCGGTATAAAACGGGTGTGCCGCGAAGGCTTCGAACGTCAAGTGAGGGGTGTCCTCTGTATCAAAGAAGCTCATGAATGCCTTCTCTTTTTATCTACACGGCTAATAGAAGAGACGAGCCCAGTGGTAGTGGTCTGCCTCTCAGATACAAAAAGTATACCCCAAATACAAGGTGAAGGATAGGGCTGCCCTCTGGGATTTCAGTGGAGGAGAGCAGCCCTTCTTTGTTAGCAAGCTGGATATGTGGAGAACGCTTTGCTCTGAGTACGAGACGAGTGAGTGCGTAAGGAGACATCGTGATTGGTTCCTTCCCGGGAACATGGTTTCTCCCGGGCTTCTGCTCGCCAGATCGGGGCAAAAACAGATTTAGCCCACGCTGCCGGACATCTCCAACTGGATCAGGCGGTTCAGCTCGACCGCGTACTCCATGGGCAGTTCCTTTGTGATCGGCTCAATGAAGCCGTTGACGATCAGCGAGTAGGCCTCGGACTCGTCCAGGCCGCGGCTCATCAAGTAGAAGAGCTGGTCGTCCCCCACCTTCGAGACGGTGGCCTCGTGGCCGACCTCGGTCTGGTTCTCTTCGACGCGGATGGTTGGATAGGTATCGGTGCGCGCGTACTCATCGAGCAGCAATGCGTCGCAGCGCACGCTGGACCTGGTGTGATGCGCCCCATGATTGATGCGCACCAGGCCCCGATACGAGGCCCGACCTGTCCCTTTCGAGACTGACTTCGAGAGAATCTGGGACGTGGTGTGCGGCGCCAGGTGCGTGACCTTGGCTCCCGCGTCCAGGTGTTGCCCATCGCCGGCGAAGGCCACCGAGAGGATGTCGCCACGCGCCCCCGGCTCCATCAGCAGCACCGCCGGATACTTCATCGTCACCTTCGAGCCGAGGTTGCCATCAACCCATTCCATCGTCGCGTCCCGGTAGGCTGCCGCACGCTTCGTCACGAGATTGTAGACGTTCTTCGACCAGTTTTGGATGGTCGTGTAGCGCACGCGCGCACCCTCCATCACCTTGATCTCGACGACGGCGCTGTGCAGGCTGTCGCTGGCGTAGGTCGGGGCGGTACATCCCTCCACATAGTGGACATAGGAGCCCGGCGCGGCGATAATCAAGGTGCGCTCGAATTGCCCCATGTTCTGGGCATTTATGCGGAAGTAAGCCTGCAAGGGAATCTCAACGCGCACGCCCTCTGGTATATACACAAAGCTGCCACCACTCCACACCGCGCTGTTGAGCGAGGCGAATTTATTATCGGACGGCGGAATAACGGTGCCGAAGTGCGCTTTGATGATGTCGGGATACAGGCGCAGCGCCGTATCCATGTCGGTGAAGATCACGCCCAGTTTCTCCAGGTCTTCGCGCACCTTGTGGTATACCGCTTCACTCTCGTACTGTGCCGTCACGCCTGCCAGGTACTGCTGCTCGGCCTGCGGGATACCCAGTCGATCAAAGGTGTCCTTAATGTCTGCCGGGATATCGTCCCAGGTTTTCCCCTGCTGCGCGACCGGCTTGATATAGTAGTAGATGTTGTCGAAGTCAATCCCGGAAAGGTCTGCGCCCCACGTTGGCATAGGGCGTCGCTCGAAGAGTGCCAGGCTCTTGAGGCGGAATTGACGCATCCACTCCGGCTCGCCCTTCATCTCGGAGATCTGCTCAACGACTTTTTTGCTCAGACCGCGCTGAGACTTGAAGACATAATTTTCGGCCATGTGGAACCCAGGAGCATATGCCTGCTGTTCCGTACTGTATACTTGAGTACTCATCAAAATTCACTCCGTCTCATGGTCTATTTTTAGACCCGGTCATGGAATTGGTTCCGTTTCTTTTCGAGTGCCACGCCTGCCCGCCTCTCAACCTCGTGACGAAACGTCATGTAGCCAAAAGCGCACGCAAAGAACAACAAGGCGAGTAACAGGAGTATAAATGGTGGCATAGTGATATCCCTTTCTGCTCTATTCTCACTACCCCCTGAAATCACGTTCCCCCGAGGGGAATGGAAATGTGAAGACATGTGCGCCATCGCACTCCCGAAAGGGGAATGTGCTTTGAGTATCGTTCCATACGTGGGACATGGTTCACGGGAAGGAGTAGAATACAAACTAAGTATACACTATTTTTTGTGAAAATGCAATATTTATCAAGTTTGCTAATCATACACAATCTCATTTTTTACTTAAGAATGATATAAGTCATAGTGTATACCTCAGCATAGAGCTTTATCTGCGCCACTTTGTTGGCCACTTTCTCAAGTTCGGTGATGCTTCTGGTTGCTTTGCTATCGATGGCAAAGGCGCGTGGGTTTGTATTAATAAAGAGCCTGCCGTCTAATTCTTTCCTGATTTCACTATAAAGAATGAAATATCAGTATTTATTATGTATTGACTATTATTAATTTTTGTGATATACTGTGAATAAGAACTAAGAGTAACTCCAACACTCTTACTTCTGACAGGACCAGCTTCGGTATTTCCCTGCTTCTGTAGCATCTCAGTAATGCCAATAAACATCCCCTCTGTCAATTTGACGAGGAGCCAGGGATAGGTCCACGGTACTCTGAAATTCCAGAAACCGCACATACACCCTGACTTACCACACCGAAAGGGAACATTTTCTATGTCAACTGTAGTACCCATGTCAACTCATACAAACAAGGCCAGCGTGCGCCGTTTCTATGATGAAGTGTTCAACAAGAAGAATAGGGCGGCCATCGGTGAATTCATCGACCCCGATCAGGTCGATCACGCTGCCCTTCCCGGTACGCCGGGCGGTCTCGCGGGCGCCAAACAAACCATCGCCATGTACCTGACGGCTTTTCCTGACTTGCACTTCACGGTTGAGGACATCATTGCTGAAGGGGACAAGGTTGTGGCGCGTCTGACTGTGCGAGGAACACAGCAAGGTGCCTTTATGGGCATCCCGCCGACCGGCAAGAAAGTGGCGAGTACGGCGATCGATATCAACCGCATAGTGGATGACAAGAGCGTCGAGCATTGGATCGAGATGGACACACTGGGCCTGTTGCAACAGCTCGGCGCGGTTCCAACGCCAGGGCAAGCTCGTTAGTTGCCCCTCTAGCCCTTTGCCTCTAAGAGGCGAGGAACCCGGTAGTAGTGAACTGCTGCCGGGTTCTTTTTTGGTTTTGGCCAGTAGTGTCGTCAGTTGAGGGATCAATATGGCCGTCCAGTCTGCAACTTCCACTATAATATTTTTATACAGGTGAATAATAAATTGCTTCAGCCAAATTTTAACTTTAGAAAATTGATACTATTTTCCCTTGAGAGTGGTATACTTGAATTGCTGTTAACAGGGATAGCTGCAGCTACCTGGGCGAGGACTCAAGGAAAGATATCCGAATGGGAGAGTGAGGTTATGAGCGGCATTTTAAGATCAAACCGACCTGCGATCAAAAAAGCTTCTCGCATGACGTTGCGGGTCAAAACGCAAGAACACGCTTACCGACTTTCTCATTGGCTTATTGGAGCAAATAGGATGCACCACTTCCATTTCTTGTGTGAGATACAGGTAGCGCTAAGAAGCGAATTCCTTAACGGCTGGTGCGACCAACGTTTTAATGGTATCTGACAATCTGTCGCTAAGAGCATAGTAACCGCGCAGCGTTAAATAAAGCGTTAAAAAATGTTAATTGAGGACTATTCTGCGGCCAGGGCTGCCAGGCGGTTGAGGGCGGCGCTCTCCATCGCCTGCTGGCGTGCGTCCTGAGCATACTCGAGCAGCGAGGTGTAGACCATCCGAGCCTGCTCCGGCTCCTCGTTCAGTTCATACGCCCGGCCCAGGTGGGTGTACAGATGCTCGATCTCCGGCGCGGCAAGCGTGGCTTCAAGGCTGAGCGCTTGCACAGGCTCGGTCAGCAGATGCCGGGCCTGCTCGTAGAAGGTGATGGCATCGCGCACGGCTACCAACCGCATGGCCTCATCGCCTGCGGCGAGACTCCAGTGGAAGGCTGGTTCTGCAAGCCCGGCAGCCAGGGCGTGGTAAGCCAGTACCGCGGCAGGCGCCGCCGCCGCTTGCAACACTTGCAGGGCCCTGCGATGAAAGATGGAGCGCCTGGCCTCACTCGCTTCAGCGTAGACTACTGCACGGATCTTCGCGTGCGCGAACACGTAGCGTCCCTCAGTTACGCGCCCTCTGCCTCCCCCTTCGCGCTCCGACTCGTGCAGCAGGTGGCTATGCAGCACCTCGTCCAGGGCAGAAAGCCCGTCAAGCTCAGAGAGATCGGCCACCTGGCACAGGCGCCCAAAGGTGATTCCCTGGCCGAGGACGGCTCCTGCCACCAGCAGCGCAAAGGCGTCGGGCGGAAGTCGATCGAGCCGGGCCACGATGACCTCGCGCACACTGGGCGGGAAGAACCCACGCATCACCATCTCATGCTCCATGGCAGCCGTAAAGTCAATCGTCCACCCTCCCTCTTCGTTCGGGCGGGAGGCGAGCGCGCCACGCTCGAGCAAGACCTTGAGCGTTTCCATCAGATAGAAGGGTTGTCCCTCTGTTTCAGCAAAGAGCCACTGCCCAAAGCGTTCCAGGTCCGCTGCTCGCCCACCATCTTTGCCCACTTTTCCACGGAATGCCTGGAGCAGACGCAGGATATCCTCGACGGTGAGAGGGCCAGGCTGCAGGCGGGTCAGTGGTACAGCGCGTTCCATACCAGTTCGCCACTCGGCGAGCCCTGGCGGCATAGCTCTCTCCCCCATGCGCAGTGTGAGGAGCAGGAGCGCAGGCGTCTCGCTCTCCGCGAAGCGCCGTGCGAGGTAGTGCAACACGTCGAGCGAGGCGGCATCGGCCCACTGCACATCATCGATGAACAAGACGAGCGTCGTCCGGGCCGCCAGGGACTGCCCCAGGCGCGCCACCGCCTCGAACAACCGGTTGCGCGCTACAGACCTGTCCCCGACAGGGTCAGGCAGGTCGGGATAGCGGTCGCGCAGTTCGGGAAGCAGTCGCGAGAGTTCCGCCAGCCACGTGTCTGAAAGCAGGTCGTCCGGGGCGTTCTCCCGCTCGATGCGTGGGCGCAGGGCCTCGATCACGGGCCGATAGGGCAGGTGACCACCGGTTTCAAAGGCCTGTCCCTGCAGCACGTCTGCACCCTCCATCTCTGCCCAGGCTAGAAACTCGGTCGCCAGGCGTGTCTTGCCGATGCCCATCTCCCCCTCCAGGAGCACGACCTGTGTCTGACCCGGCTTCGCGGTATGGTAGACCTTGATCAAGGTACTCAACTCGGTGGTCCGCCCCAGGAGCGGGCCTTCGAGGAACGCTACCGGGGAAAGCGCGAGCGCGGGCGTATGTGCCTCCTTACGACGGGGAGGGGCAACGGCGCGCATGCGGCTGGCCAGCGCCACGGTTTCTGGGGTCGGCTCGGTCTGCATGCCGGTTGCAAGCCTCGCCCGGCAATTGTCATAGGCGTGCAACGCAGCAGCCCGGTCACCGGCCGCGAAGTACAAGCGCATCAGGCGCCGGTAGGCGTCCTCGTGCAGCGGGGAGAGGACGAGCCAGCGGTTGACCGTTTCAATGGCGGCCTCAAGCTCTCCTGCTTCGAATTGCATCTGGGAGAGGCGGTCGAAGGCCTCATTGATACGCAGGTGCCAGTACTCGCGTTGGAACCGAACCCAATCGTCGAAGGCCGGGGCATCGCGCAGCGAGAAGCCCTCCAGGAACTCGCCCCGAGGGAGGCTGATCGCGCGTTGGAGCCTGGCAAGCAGGGTGCGATGCGTCTCTTCCGGCATGGTCAGCGTCGTGTGGGTCGACGCACGCGCCGACGTGCAGGCTGCGAGGAGGATATGGAGGTCGAGTTCGATAGCTGAGGTGAGATCAAGACCGAGGGTGTCGTGTTGGATGAGGAGGTGAGGTACAGGGAAAACATCGGCGCCCTCACCCAGCAGATGACGCAGGTGGAGCAGGGAAATGCGAAGGGCTGCCCGGCCATGCCTCGCGTCCCCTTCCGGCCAGAACTGCTCGGAGAGTTTCTTGCGCGAATGGACGCGGCCTTCCACCGCCAGGTAGATGAGCAGCGCGAGTTCCTTGCGCGTGGAGAACAGCAGCACCTGATCAGCATGGCGCACTTCTGGCGGGCCCAGCAATGTCAAGTAGAGGTCGCCCATTTAACGTTCCTTATAACGCTCTGCTGCTATCATTTGAGAAGAGTAGGTACAGATACGAGAACTGACTCCACATGAATGAACAAAAGGATGCCAGAGAGTTTCAAGTGAACTACCACATATAACCTATCTATTATCGCACAAAACACTGCTTGAGTGAAAGGAGCGCTCCCATGTCCAGGAAAAACAATGCCCTGCCCGAAGGGCAGCAGGCCAAACTAATCGAAATGTTGAACCGCCGCTTAGCCGACGCCATCAATCTGCAGTTGCAAAGCAGGCAGGCCTACTGGAACGTCAAAGGGCCCCAGTTCATGGCCCTGCGCGAGCTGTTCGACAAGCTCGCCGAGGGAGCGCAGGAGTATGCGAACCTGATAGCCGAGCGTATCGTGCAGCTTGGTGGCAAGGCCGAGGGAACGGCGCATGCGGTCGACGTCCGGTCTTCGCTCGACGGGTATCTTCTGGCAAATGCAGATGGGCACAGTCACATTGATGTGCTTTCGACGACACTCACCGACTTTGGCAGGCATACACGCTACGCCAGCGCGCAGGCGACCGAAATGCAGGACGCCGATACCGCCGACATCTTCACGGAGATCGCGCGAGGCATCGACAAATGGCTCTGGTTCGTCGAGACGAGCCAGCAACCTGGCACTTGAGCGGGGAGGGAGTGCATTTAACGCTTGTTATAACGCTCAGTCGGTACACTTACAAGCAGAGGATGGCTTTCCTTCGTTGCCAAATTGTACGCAGTACCTTTTCCTCTCGCCATATTCTACTCACCGTAAGCAAGAAGGACGTCTGGAGAGACAACAGGAAAGGATAGCATAACGAGCCATCCACGTCATGCTAAATTGACGCGAGAGCAGTCCTCGCGCGTCGCAGTATAGGAGAAGTGAGACCATGCAAAGCACCAAGACGTATACGTCGGGAATGTTTCGGGGAGAAGCGCGCGATCAATTTGGGAAGGATGTCAAGAAGATGGCAAAAGCGGGCTGGCGCGTTCATACCGTCACAGATGAAGGAGTCGGGCGAGGTTCAAGACATACCGGTCGCTTGACCGTGTTGTATGAGAAGATGGAGTAGTAAGGAGAACCAAGATGCAAGACGCAACGGTGCAGACCGAACTGCAACCCCCTCACAGCGGCGGAGATATTCCACCCACCAGGGAGCCAACAGGACCACTCGGCAACAACGAACCGCCAGGACATGATGAACCAGGCGGGACGCTCAAAGACACCCCTCCGGTCGCAGCAGCACAATCTGCGTTACCACCCAGCGGCCCACGTGCTCGGCAACGTACTTTCCTTCCTCAACGGGGGTTGTACTATGCGGCGATTGCCGGTGCCATTGCAGGGGTGGTCGCTGCCCTGCTGACGATGGTGATCACCCTCGTGTTTGCGGGCACCTTTCATGCAGCCAGCCAGCAAATTGCGGTGGATAAGTTGACCGTCAAGACGGCTCTTGCCCTGGCAGGATTGGAACTCCTCAATGTCACGCTCAGCCTGCTGATCGGCTTGTTTGTCGGATTGATCGTCGGCAGAATTGCCGTCCGTCGCCGGCTTGGTTTTCTGGCAGGCGCTCTGGCAGGCGCCATCTTCTACCTGCTTACCTTCCTGGTGGGCCTTATTCCCAGCTATCCAGGCAATCTCGTTGTGAATGGTACAAGCTTGACGATTGGGAGTCTCGTGATCTCTTTGCTGCTGCTGTGTCTGTGGAGCATTGGTGGGGGACTGGTGAGTCTCTTCGGCACATGGGTAGCGACCGTGAGACATCCTCATTACCTGAGGCTTGAAGAGTAGCGGGGATGTCTATGCAAACGTATCTCGACTCAACCAGGCGGCGCTCGGACCTGACGGATGACGACCTGGTTCAACAAGCGCAAATCGGCGATCAAGGCGCGTTCGAAATCCTGTTCGAGCGGTACAGCGCCTTGCTCTTCCGGCTGATCTCCCGCCTGGTGCGCGACGAACACCTCGCCCACGATGTCTTGCAATACGTCTTCCTCCAATTCTACCGCTCGTTGCCTACACTGGTACCGGGAGAAACGCTCAAGGCCTGGTTAAGCCAGGTAGCACGTCACGGCTCTATCGATGAACTGCGTCGCAGGCGATACCTGCTCTTTTCTGAGATCGAGCCGTTCCCAGATGGGGGTGAATACTCCTTCCTTGCCACCATTCCTGACCCGGACCGGCAGCCGGAGGAGCAGGTCGAACTGCGCGAGCTACGGCACAGGCTCCTTGAGGCGATTGAGAGATTGCCCGCGCACTACCGCGCGGTCGTGCTGCTGCGCTGTGACGCCCAACTGAGCTACCGCGAGATTGGGCGGGCGCTCCACATCCCAGAAACAACGGCCAAAGTGTACTTTTACCGGGCGAGAAAGCAGTTGCGAACCTTGCTGGGGTCGGAGTTTGCGTACTACGGAGGAAAGAAGCGGCCATGAGCTTTTCCCCTCGCCAATTTTTCATGCCGTAAGGAGGCTTGCCATGAATTTACTCGTGTTGTTTGTAATTGTTGCTGTCGTGCTTGTTCTCGTCATCCTGGCGCTCTCCGCTATCCGCGTGGTGCAGCAGTATGAGCGTGGGGTGATCTTCGTACTGGGGCGCTTGATCGGGGCGAAAGGTCCCGGGCTGTTCCTGGTGCCGCCCTTCATCTCGCGCATGGCCAAAGTCGACCTGCGTATCGTCACGCTGACGGTGCCGCCCCAAGAGGTGATCACGCGTGATAACGTGACGATCCGGGTGACGGCCGTGGTCTACTTCCTGGTCGCCGATCCGATCGCGGCGGTGGTCAATGTGGTGAACTTCAACCAGGCCACCACGCAGATCGGTCAGACGACCTTGCGCAATGTGCTGGGCCAATCGGAACTGGATGAACTGCTGGCCGAGCGCAAAAAGATCAACCGTGATCTGCAAGGGATCATCGACGAGCAGACCGAGCGCTGGGGGGTCAAGGTGACGGCGGTCGAGATCAAAGATGTGGAATTGCCGGCAACAATGCAGCGCGCCATGGCCAAGCAGGCGGAAGCTGAGCGTGAGAAGCGCGCTAAAGTCATCCATGCCGAGGGGGAATTGCTCGCCTCGACCAAGCTCGCTCAGGCCGCGGCAGTGATCGGCTCGCAGTCTTCTGCTCTGCAACTGCGCTACCTGCAAACGCTGACCGAGATCGCGGTGGAGAAGAACTCGACGATCGTCTTCCCACTGCCCCTCGACCTGGTGGCGCCGTTCGTCCAGACCTTACAACGCAACGCAGGCGTGCCTGCCCTTGAGCCACTGAACGGCTCTCGTAGCAGTGAGCCCTCCCTGTCCCACTAAATGCACACTGGAGGAACTGGGTCGTGTAGTAAGGGAGCCAGGAATCCCGTTGAGTGCTCCTCCAGCTTTCTAGAGAAAGGTTACATCAATGACAACCTCACTACAGGCGGCGACGCTCCTGCCGATGACCGTGCCATTTTCCGAGCGTCTCAGTGAAACATGGCTGCTTGAAAGAACGTATCATGTACGACTGCGCAATGGGCGGGAACTTTCGGTTCCCGACCTCACGCTCGCGATGAAGCAGCTCAACGACTTCGATGTGCCACTCTTATTGAAGTCGGTGCAATCAAAATTGGCAGAGAGAGTGCCTCTGAAGAAGAGTACTAACTTCTACGTTCCTCTCTCGACGTGGGGGGAGATCTCGCAAGAAGAAGCGCGGGCTACCTATCAACGGGGAATCCCCGTCCTGCTCTACGGCGAGCACGCCTGGGAGCATCCGAAAGGAGCCGAACGCTCGTGGAGTGCGAGTAAGAATATGCGCGGCATCATCTTTGGGAATGCCGGGGTGCATCCAGTGGCGGTCTCTGGAACCGACTACGCCGTGTGCTATCTTGACCAACGACGAGGGACGTTTTCCAATACTGTTTGGAAAGCCTGGTTCGCTTCTGACACCGCAACGATACTTGAAGGCAGCGACTACGGTCCCATCACCTTCTTTGCTCCCTCTGTTCAGTTTCCCTATACCACCCACTACACGGTGATTGCCGCCGATGGGCAGGTCCATGAGTATGCGACCAGCGCTGAGGCAGTCCTGGGATTCCAGACCTTGCCACTACGAGAGATGAGCAAAGGAAGCCCGGTCCAAATGGTCTCCCCAGAGTTCAGTTACTATCACGAGGTCACCTGTCCGAGCGGCGTCTACCGCCTCGAGTTTTTCGGACCACGCATGGATGAGCGGGGGTACCGGGTCAAGGAGGCAGCTTCAGGACCGGTAGATGGAATTGAGTTCAGTCCAGAGTTCATCTGGGATTGACTGCTGCGCCAGCTTCAGCGTCTCTGCCAGGCGCTCAGGGCGAGTCATGCCGACAATGGTGGAGACGATGCGGGCATCACGGAGTGAGAACTGCAGCGCTGCTGCCGCGAGTGGCAGGCTGTGACGTTGGCAGGCCTCTTCCATTTGCCTGGCGCGCCGGAGCAGATCGGGCGACGCCTGGTTATACATATAGCGCGGGTAGGCGCCTGGGCCTTTCACCAGGAGGCCGCTCCCGTATGGCGCGGCGTTCACGGCCGCGACTCCCCGGCGCGTACATAGCTCCCAGAGCGGTTCAGCCTCGCGGTTGAGGAGTGTGAAGCGATTATGCGAAATGGCCGCCTCAAAGAGGCTGGTTTCGACAAAGCGCTTCATCAGATCGATCGGGCCACCCGCAACGCCCAGGTGCGCGATCAGACCTTCTTCTTTACAGAGCTGCAGCACCTCGACTGGACCGCCCGGCTGCATAGCCTCTTCGAAGGAGATATGCTCGGGGTCGTGGAGGTAGACGAGTTGCAGTTGATCCAGGCCCAGGAGGCGCAGGCTGCGCTCGACGCTGCGCCGCATCTGCGCGCCGGTAAAGATGCCGGTCTGCAAGTCGCGGTCGGCCTTGGTTGCCAGCACAAAGCCGGGTGGAAGCCCGCCAAGCTCGCGGAGCACGATACCGATGCGGCGCTCGCTCTCGCCGTCGCCGTAGGAGGCAGCGGTATCCAGGAAGTTGAAGGGACTGGTCCCGCTGTTGCTGTGACCGGCGAAGAAAGCGCGCAGCGTGGCCAGGGCGCGCTCTTCGGGGACTTCATAGTCGAAGGTCTCCAGCATGCTCCCAAGCGGGGCTGTACCGATGCAAATGGGCGTCACCTGCAGGCCTGTCGAGCCGAGCGGGCGCAAGGCGAGCGGCCTTGAGGCTTCTGACTGAGAAGGCATATGTTCCTCCATTTCGAGCGTGGTCAGAGGATGCGATGAATCGCGTCCCTACATTGCTGTCCAGCCGCCGTCGATGACGAGCGCCGAGCCTGTCACAAAGGCGGCCTCGTCCGAGGCCAGGTAGAGCGCGGCATTGGCGATCTCATCCGGGCGTCCCATGCGGCCGATGGGTTGGCGAGCATGGAGTTGCTGGCGCACCTCGTCCTCGTGGCCGGCGAAATGGCGAGCCAGGTAGCCCTCCACGAATGGCGTTTGAACGGTGCCAGGGCAGATGGCGTTGCAGCGAATGCCCCGCGTGGCGAAGTCGATGGCAATCGAGCGCGTCAGCGCCAGCACTGCGCCTTTGCTCGCACAGTAGGGCAGGCGCCGCTCGATACCGATGCTGGCCGCCACCGAAGACATGTTGATGATTACCCCTCCAGGCGGCGATTGCGCGAGCATCTGGCGTACCCCTTCACGCGAGCAGAGGAAGACGCCGCGGGCATTCACGCGCATCACACTCTCCCAATCTTCCAGGCTGGTCTCCAGGATAGTGCCAACGTGGCTGATGCCGGCATTGTTGACCAGGATATCGAGCCGGCCTTCGGTAGCGGTGACGCGCTCTATCGCGGCTTTGACCTGGGACTCTTCAGCCACATCAAGCTGCTGGGCGCGTGCGCTTCCTCCGGAAGCACGAATTTCGCCGGCAACGCGCTCCGCGGCGTCAAGCCTGACGTCAGCAAGGATGACATGCGCGCCCTGCTGCGCAAAGAGGCGCGCGATGTGCTCTCCGATGCCCGATCCGGCACCTGTTACGAAGGCGATTTTTTGATCTAAGCGAAACACCAGTCCAACCCTTTGCACTATTAACTCCTTTCATCTACCCACGCCGACCCACCGGGATAGGAGTAGGCGGCAATCGACGCGGGATACATCGTCACGCTATATCCTGGGGCGTCCGGGGGCATATAGCGGCCGTCCCTGATAACGACCGGATGCACAAAATGCTCGTGCAAGTGGGGAGTGTACTCGATCATGCGGTTCTCGAGCGAGCCGCTAATAGCGATGTAGTCGAAGAGTGAGAGATGCTGCACATATTCGCTCAGGCCAACACCGCCCGCGTGCGGACAGACTGGGATGCCGAACCTGGCGGCCATGAGCAAAATCGCCAGGACCTCGTTTACCCCTCCGACGCGGCATGCATCGATCTGGCAGATGCCGATAGCGTTGGCCTGAAAGAGTTGCTTGAAGATGATGCGATTCTGCACGTGCTCGCCTGTGGCAACGCGGATTGGCTCGATAGCGCGCGCAATGGTGGCATGCCCCAGAATATCGTCCGGGCTGGTTGGTTCTTCGATCCAGAAGGGGTCAAATACAGCCAGGCGCTGCATGGCATTGATGGCCTCGTTCACCTCCCACACCTGGTTCGCGTCCAGCATTAAGGTGTTCTCAGTCCCAATCTCTGCGCGCATGATACGCGCACGGTGCAGATCGTTCTCCAGGCTGAGGCCGACCTTCAGTTTGAAGTGCCGCCAGCCGTTGGCCAGCGCATTACGGCAGAGCAGGCGCATCTGTTCATCGCTATAGCCCGACCAGCCCGCACCGGTTGTATAGGCGGGAAAACCGAGCTGCCGCATCTCCGCCTCGCGCTCGGGCCTGGTTAGAGCCTGACGATGTAGCAAGTCCAGCGCTTCATCGGGGGTCAGGACATCGCTAATGTAGCGGAAATCTATGCAGGAGACAAGCTCTTCCGGCGTCATATCGGTGAGCAGCTTCCAGAGCGGCTTGCCCTCGACTTTGGCCCACAGATCCCAGACCGCGTTGACCACCGCTGCGGTGGCCAGGTGAATGACACCCTTCTCCGGCCCAATCCAGCGCAACTGGCTGTCACCGGTGACATAGCGCCAGAAGGCACGCATATCGGAGGTGAACGACTCCAGGGTTCGTCCGGTGACGAGCGGGGCCAGCGCACGGATGGCAGCGACACAGACTTCGTTTCCACGTCCGATGGTAAAGGTCAGGCCGTGCCCCTCAAGGCCGGCAGGATGGTCGGTCCGTAGAACCACGTAGGCCGCGGAATAATCCGGGTCGTTATTCATAGCATCGGAGCCGGCCAGGGTCCGCGACGTTGGGAAACGAATATCGTATGCCTGGACACCGACTATAGTGAGCGCCACTACACTTCTCCTTCCGCTTGACGACTAACTTCAGCCATGCTTGCCTGTATTATACTCCGGCTTTGCCCCATTGGCGCCGATTTGAAAGGGTCCCCGCACCACTCCTCTCCACGCCAGAAGCTTCGCTGTATGCGGACTAACTACCACCAGGGCGACCCAAGGGTCCCCACACCACTCCTCTCCATTCCCGCCCCTACAGCAATTTCCCTCATCAGGATGGAGTACCATTTAAAAAAACCCTCTTGACTAATCCGAAACTGCTAAGTATACTGTATTCTGTATACAGAATACAGGACTTGGCTCAGAAAATCAAGGGCTTTGTTTCAGGGAGTAAATACTATGGCTTCTATCACGCCAGGAACAGATGACCGCAAGAAGGGTACGGTGGCGGAAGTATTTGACGAGAACTTGAGCGCGGAATTATTTGACCTGCTGTGGGGACAGGAGCGCAGCGCTATGCCCACGGTTGTGGATTACGCGTATGAAGAGATATGGAAGCGCGTCATCATGATCGGCGGAAGCGAGGAGCAGCGGCTTTCAGACGTCACTTTATCCGAGCAACTGGGGATGAGCCGCACACCGGTGCGCCAGGCCCTGGAGCGACTCGTTCAGGAAGGGCTGGTGCGTTCTGATCCCCGGCGGGGTTTCTGGACGAGTACATTCACAGCCCGGGATATTCACGAAATTTACGATCTGCGCGGCGCGCTGGAGGTGCTGGCTGTGCGCCTGTCGGCTCCACGCCTCAGCCAGGAAGACCTCGAGTCGCATCTCGAGGCGCTGTATGCCGTTCGTGCCGAACTGGATCGTCACCCCGTGATGCGTTTCCTTCAGGTAGATATCCGTTTCCATATGCTCATCACGCGCGCATCGGGCAATGGACGCCTGATACACAGCCTCTCTCTGCTACGCAGCCAGCTCTCTATGTTTCAGATGCAAGACACGCTTTACCCCAAACGTATGGAGATAGCTTTGAATGACCACGAGAAGATCCTGCTGGCACTGCTCGCGGGAAATGTTGATGGGGCAGCGGATTGCCTGGCCAGGCATATCCGCAATGCGAAGGAAGGCGTGCTGGCAGATATCTTTTTAGAAGGAAAGGAGGGCGTTTCGTAGACCCCGATTTCGGGATTTTTTCGCGTGTTCAGAATCCGACACCCGGGAGGAGAAAACCATGAAATCGAAGCTCGCAAGTCGTCTACGAGTGCTAGGTGTGCTCGTCGCCGTCGCGACAGTCCTGGTGGCGTGCAGCAGCACGTCAGGCCCCACATCAACTACATCGTCGTCAGGAGGTAAGCTCACACCGGGCGCGAACTTCAAGCTCGGCGTTTCGCTGACCTTCAATAACACCGACTTCTGGACTAACTACATTACTTACGAGAAACAGTTCGCAGCCCAGTACAACGCCACGCTGATAGGGCCGCTGGTCGCCAATAATAACGCCGCGCAGCAGATCACGGACATACACACCCTGATCCAGGAAGGCGCCCAGGCGCTGATCGTCAACCCGGTGGACAGTGCCGCGATCGCCCCCGCACTCGATTACGCCGCCAGCAAGAACATTCCGGTGGTCAGCGTGGATGTCGCGCCCAGCAGCGGCAAGGTTTTCATGATCGTGCGCGCCGACAATGTGGCCTATGGCCAGAACTCCTGCAAGTTCATCGCTACACATGCAACTGCCAAAAGCGGCCACATCGCGATTCTGGAGGGGGACCTCGCCTCCCTGAACGGTCAAGACCGGTCGAACGGCTGTATGCAGTACCTCAAGTCGAACTATCCGAACTTCCAGATCGCCCAGTACGCAACGAAATGGGACACCCCGACGGCAGTAAGCGACGCCAAGACCGCGCTGAGCACGTACTCGGACCTGCGGGGAATCTACGTCGAGTGGAGCGCGCCTGAGGACGGCATTCTCGCGGCCGAGCAAGCCGGCGGCAGGTTCACAAAGGTGGGCAGCTCATCGCACATTGTCCTGATCGGCAATGACGGCGTGCCGCATGAGCACGCGCTGATCCGCGCTAAAATGCTCGACGCGACCATTTCACAACCGGCCAACTCCTACGCGCAGTATGCAGTCTTCTATGCACAGCAGGCGCTCGAGGGGAAGACCTACTCAGCCGGCCAGACCACTGATCACAACAGTACCATCGTCAGCCTGGACGGCAACCTTGAGGATGCACTTCCAGCACCGGTTGTGGACCTCACCAACGTCAACGACCCGAGCCTATGGGGCAACGCGAAGTCCGGCTCCTGAGTAAATCGCGCTCTGGATCGTGACTGAAGCTGTGAATGGAGGAATCGTGATAGAACCTGTGAACGGAGGGTCGGCAGCAGTTCGGCCATCCGTTGGCACGGCACAGGGCATCTGGAAAGCCTTCGGCGAAACTCAGGCGCTTCACGACGTATCGCTCGACATCTCGGCGGGTGAATGCCACGGGCTGGTCGGGCGCAACGGCGCCGGGAAATCTACCCTGGTTGCCATCTTCACCGGCCTGATCAGGCCTGATCGCGGCATTGTCAGGCTCGCGGCCGAAGCTGCCCCGAGCCTGGCGGATCGCGCTACCTGGCAGCGCCTGGTGGCGTGCGTCTACCAGAAGTCGATGGTGGTGCCCAGCCTCACAGTCGCCGAGAACATCTTCCTCAATCGAGCGACTGGCGATGACCATAGTTTCGTCAACTGGCGCGTGATGCGTTCGCGCGCACGCCAGGTCATGCTCGATTGGGGCTTCGACCTCGACGTCAATCGCCTCGCGCGCGACCTTACCGTTGAACAGCGCCAGGTGGTCGAGATCGCGCGCGCCCTTTCAGTCGGCGCGCGCTTCCTGATCCTCGACGAGCCTACAGCATCGCTTGAGAAGGCCGCCATCGAACGCTTATTTGAGCGGATTCGCCGGCTCAAAGGGAGCGGGGTCGGTATTCTCTACATCTCCCATCACCTGGAGGAGATTTATGAAGTGTGCGACCGCGTGACTGTGCTGCGCGACGGCGAGCGTGTGCTGAGCGCGCCGGTTGGCGAGATCAAGCAGGATCGCCTGGTCGAGGCGATGGTCGGGGTCGCTGCTGGACGGACGGCGGAGAGCGCCGCACCCGTACGAGTCAATACATCGGCTCGATCTCGCCTTGAAATTTCACACCTGCGCATCCCGGCCACACTAGGCCCGGTGCTGGATGTGAGCTTTTCGGTGAGCGCGGGCGAGTGCGTGGGCCTGGTTGGGCTGCGCGGCTCCGGTACCACAACCGTCGCGGATGCCGTGGCAGGACTGGTGAAGCCTGTATCGGGTGAGATCAGGCTGGATGGCAAACCGATACACGCGGGAAGAGTGGATGCCACCCTGAAGCAAGGCGTTGCGTATGTGCCTGAGGATCGCCATGCGCGCGGCTTCATCCCTTACCTCGGAGTGGGAGAGAACCTGACATTATGCATCCTGGACCGTCTATCGAGCTGGGGGATCGAGTCGCGCTCCAGCCGGGACAGGGTCGCGGCCGGCCTGGTGGAGCAACTGGATATTGTCACAAGCGGCCTGGACCAGCGGGTCGGGCAGTTGAGCGGTGGGAACCAGCAGAAGGTCGTTGTCGGGCGGGCGCTCGCCCGGAATCCTGCTGTGCTGGTCGCGGTCACACCGACCGTAGGTGTTGACGTAGCGGCCAAGGAGTCGCTGCTCAACGTGATCGGCGCGGTGCGCGATAGCGGCACGGCGGTGCTGCTGGTCTCCGATGATCTGGAGGACCTGCGCATCTGCACGCGGCTGCTCGTGATGGTCAAGGGCACGCTGGTCAAGGAGTACCGTGAGCCACCGTGGAACCAGCATGAGTTGATTGCCGCGGTTGAGGGTCTTGATCCGGCCTCCGCGACGGGAGAAATTGGAATGAGAAAAGGGGAATCGTGATGAGTAAATCGGCGGTAGAGCACCCGGTCGCGCAGCCGGAGCAGACAATAGGCGGGACGCTGCGGCGCCATGGCCGGAATATTATGGCCAACTGGATCCGGGAACTCGCCCTGCTTCCGGTGATCGTCCTTCTCCTGGTTGTCGGCTCCTTTGTGAATCCGGCCTTCCTGACCGGGTCCAACTTGATCAACGTCGCGCAAGAATCCGCTGCGCTAGGCGCCGTCGTGGTGGCGGAGACTTTGATCCTGCTGACCGGCAAGTTTGACCTGTCACTTCAATCGACCTATGGCCTGGCTCCAATGGTGGGGGCCTGGCTGATTGTCTCGACTGAAGGCCAGGGGCTGGGCACGAATTGGAACCCATTTCTTGGGATCGCGATCGTGCTGCTGATCGGACTTGTCGTCGGAACCTTCAACGGCTTCATGGTTATCAAGCTCGGTTTCAATGCCTTCATCTTTACGCTAGCCATGCTGATCCTGCTGGCAGGCATTCAGGTGGGCATCGTGAGTGGGCGCACCATCTACTTCCTGCCCGCCGAGTTCACCTATCTGGGCTCGGAGTCGCTGCTTGGCGTACCCGTCTCCGTCTGGGTCACCGGTTTGATCTTCTTGCTCTCGGCGCTCTTCCTGAGATATCACCGCGTCGGACGGGCCATCTACGCCATCGGCGGCAATACGGAAGCGGCACGGGCCGCAGGCATCCACGTGGACCGCATCCGCATCGGCGTTTTCATCGTCGCCGGTGTGCTGGCCGCGCTCGCGGGGCTAATGACGGCGGGTCTGGATGTGGCAGTTACCGCCAGTCAGGGCAACAATCTCATCTTCCAGGTCTTTGCGGCCGCCGTGATTGGAGGAATCTCCCTCGAAGGAGGGCGAGGGCGCATGGTTGGCGCCCTCACCGGCGTTATCTTGCTGGCGCTGGTTCAAAACATCCTGATCCTTTCGCAGGTCCAGACATTCTGGATCGATGCGGCCAACGGGCTCGTGATCCTTGTCGCCCTGGCGCTGGCCCGCTTGATCGGCACGGAACGCGGCTAGCGCCTGGCTCGCAGGCGTTGTCAGCTACCGTGATTATTGCACCACGAGCCAGCAGTATTCGTGGGGTGGATTCGTGATGCCCAATACTGAGAATGGAACTGCTGCCTGCCGGTGTTCCAGAATGTAATCGACGGCAGCCTGGTTGTCCGGGTAGAAATGCGACACACAGCGCAGCGCACTCTCTACGGACCTGAAGCGCACATACATCTTCCGACCGTCGCATGGGAAGGTAACATAGCGGAAACCGCGGGAGGCCAGCCATTGGCAGTCTTCGGGGCGCGGCCAGATCAGCACAATTTTGCCGCCCGGCCTGGTCACGCGCCGGAGCTCGGCTAACCCTGGATCGCCACCTTCCGCCGGTTCGACGGTGAAAGCCGAACATGCAAGGGAGATGTCGACGCTATTCGTTTCCAGGGGAATCTGATTGAAGCTCCCCTGGAGCGCTTTGATGGATGAAGGGGCCGGGGAGTTTTCGAGCTTTTGTCTCAAGATGCGCAACAGGCCGGGAGAAGGCTCAACGGCATAGACAAGCCGGGCTCCATGGCGTACGCACTCGAACGTAGCTCGACCGGTGCCTGCTCCAGCATCGAGCACGGTCTTTCCAAGCAGGTCCGGCTCCAGGTGTTGAAAGATGCCGGGGTGAAGGTGCTCACCCTCCGTCAGCTCTTCATATAATTCGGGAGTTTTCCAGTAGGTCAATTCCCAGAAAAGGCTGTCGAGAACACGCCGGCGAGCAGTTTGTATCTCGTCCATCGACGCGGAACGGCGGAATGCTTCTATAAAGGAGGGGCGCAGGTGCGCCGGTAGATTGCGCTGGATACGATCTACCAGCGCTTCTGGCGCATGCTGGACGCTGAGCGCAAGGTCCTTTACATGGAGGTTCAGGCTACTACAGTCGAGTAACCTCTCAAGAGCCTGGTCATCGAAAATTAACAGGTCTTCGATCTGGAACGGATTCTTCGAACTGCTCATGGCACCTTATCTAAAAATCTTGACGTTGAAATGTGTAGCTGCTACCATTATTTAACCATACTGTGATTCGTCTGTTACAGAAGAAGCAGATGTTGCATGAACGAGCATATTCAGGCGGCCGGTTTTGATCGTCGCAGGGAAGACTACGCAGCGATTACCGGGCGCTCCCGCTATGTCGATGATCTCAAGCCACCTCCACAACGACCACCAGCGCTGCATATGCTTATCGTGCGCAGTCCTTATGCACACGCAGATATTACGCAAGTACGACTCGATGCGTCGCGCGGATTACCGGGAGTAGTGGCGGTTTTCGAGGGCGCGGAGCTGGTGGATGGTATGCGCACGCTGGACTCGATGCCTCTGCCCGGGCTCAACAGGCCTGAGCGCAGGCCGATGGCCGTAGGGCGAGTACGCTACGTGGGAGACCCGGTTGCAGTCGTGCTGGCAGAGAATCTCTACGCCGCCGAAGATGCGCGCGAGCTTGTCGAGATCGATTATGAGCTGCTGCCGGCCGTAACCGATCCGGAAGCGGCTCTTGAGGAGGGCGCGCCGCTGCTCTACGACGAATTCGGCACCAATGAGGCTTTCTCACAGCACCTGGTCAATGGCGATATCGAGGCAGCGTTCGAGCGTGCCGATCGCATCGTGTCCACAAGGCTGGTGAACCAGCGGCTCGCGCCCTCTTCTCTTGAGCCGCGCGCCTGTATGTTCGACTTCGATCCTGCCAGCGGGGAACTGACGGCCTGGCTCTCCTCACAATCTATATTCAGGGCAAGAGAGATGCTGTCTGCCTTCCTGGGCATCGATCGCGGCCGGATCAGGGTATACAACGCCGACGTGGGGGGCGCATTCGGAGCGAAAAACTACTTTTTGGGTGAAGAGATGATTGCCGCCTTGCTGGCGATCAAGTACGAGAGGCCGATCAAGTGGATCGAGGGTCGCAGCGAAAACTTGCAGGCCCAGTCGCAGGGGCGCGGCCAGGTGAATTACGTCGAGGCCGCCGTTCAGAGGGATGGGAAGCTGCTCGGCCTGCGTGTGCGTTCGATAGCCGACCTGGGGGCCTTCCTCACCTTCCTGACGGTCATGATGCCCACGCGCACGCCCGCGATGCTGTGCGGGCCGTACCAGGTGCAGGCAGTCGAGAGCACTGTGACGGGCGCCTTCACCAACAAGGCTACGACAGCACCCTACCGAGGCGCGGGGCGACCCGAGGCGACCTACATCCTTGAGCGCACCATGGACCGCATTGCTGCTGAACTAGGACTCGACCCGGCGGAGGTGCGCCGCCGCAACTTTATCCCGGCACAGCTATTCCCATATAAGACAGTGACGGGCGTCGTGTACGACAGCGGGAATTACCAGGCAGCCCTCGAGCGCGCACTCGAACTGGCCGATTATGCCGGCTGGCGAGCAAGGCAGCGCGAGTACCGCGCGGCCGGCAAGCGCAGGTTGTTAGGGCTCGGCCTTGCCTCGTTCATTGAACTATCGGGAGATAGCTTCGCACCGCCTGCCAGCGCACCGCGCGAAGCGGCTACCGTGCGCATTCGCCGCGATGGGACGGCCCTGGTGGAGGCCGGAGTCGCGCACAATGGTCAGGGGCACTTCACCGCCTTCGCCCAGATTGCGGCGGCCAGCCTGCACCTGCCTGCCGGAAAGGTGGAGGTGCGCATGAACGACAGCGCGCTGCCGGGTTACAGTAGTGGCACCTTTGGCAGCCGCGTCACGCAGGTGGCGGGGTCAGCCGTGCTGCTTGCGGCGGAAGCCGTCGGTGAAAAAGCTATGCGGCTTGCCGCGCAGGTGCTGGAGGCGGCCCGTGACGATCTCGGCATGGAAAACGGGCGGGTCTTCGTGCGCGGGACTCCGGCGCGCGCGGTCGAGCTGGGTGAACTCGCCCGCCTAGTCGAGGAGCGGCCCGAGCTGGTCGAAAGGGAAGCGCCCAATCCCGCCAACGGTTCCCCGATTGAAGGGCTGTCTGCCTGGCGCGATTTCACCGCGCGGGGCGCGGCGTATTCGTCGGGCACGCACCTGGCAGTGGTCGAGGTCGATCCAGAAAGCGGCGAGGTGCAGATTTTGAAATATGTCGCGGTTGACGATTGCGGGCGGGTGCTCAACCACTACCTCGTGGAAGCTCAGGTGCATGGCGGGCTGGCGCAGGGCATCGGTCAGGCGCTCATCGAGGAAGCGCTCTACGACGAGGATGGGCAGTTGCTCAGCGGCACCCTGATGGACTATGCCCTGCCAAACGCCAGTATGGTACCGGAATTTGTCACGGATTTTATCGAGACGCCTTCTCCCTATAACCCGCTCGGAGCAAAGGGAGCAGGCGAGTCTGGGTGCATCGGCGGGCCGCCGGCTGTTGTCAATGCCGTGCTGGATGCACTTGCTCCTCTCGGCATTACAGCGGTAGATATGCCGGTGAAACCTGAGAAAATATGGGCGCTGGTGCAGCAGGCTGCTCTAAAGGGTGCCTTTGACACCATGAATCCTTCTCATTCGTGATAGGACTGAAGGCTACATCGAAGCCAGGAAAGAGAGCCTATCCAGACCTTCATTGACAGCATTTCGGGAGACGGCTAAGATGATGAACGCGTTCTGGCGGTCATCGGTACATAGCTGTTTCTCATGGCGGAAAGCGGGTGCATCATGACAGATACCCAGTCAGACAGTCTCGTCTTCTTTGGCGTTACCGGTGATCTTGCGTATAAACAGATCTTCCCGGCCCTTCAAGCGATGATCCGGCGAGGTCAACTCGATATGCCCATCATCGGAGTTGCCGGGAGACCCTGGACGATTGAACAGTTGCGGGAGCACGTGCACGACAGTCTTAAAGAGCACGGTGATGTGGATGAGAAGACTTTTGCGAAGCTCTGCTCACTGCTCCAGTATGTTTCCGGCGATTATCATGATGGAGCAACTTACACGAAACTGCGATCCGTACTCGGCGGCGCTCAACATCCGCTGCACTACCTGGCCATCCCCCCAAGTATGTTTGGTCCTGTTGTTGAAGGACTGGCGCAAGCGGACTGCGCCAAAGATGCGCGTGTGATCGTTGAGAAACCTTTCGGTCGAGATCTGAGCTCGGCCCAGGCTCTCAATCAAATCCTGCACTCTGTCTTTCCTGAGTCCGCCATCTTCCGCATCGATCACTATCTCGGCAAAGAGCCAGTCCAGAACGTGCTCTACTTCCGCTTCGCCAACTCGTTTCTCGAACCGATCTGGAATCGCACCTATGTCCAGAGTGTGCAGATTACCATGGCCGAGGATTTCGGGGTAAGCGGCCGTGGGAAATTTTACGAAGAGGCAGGCGCGATCCGCGATGTTGTGCAGAACCACTTGCTGCAATTGGTGGCGCTTTTAGCGATGGAAGCGCCTTCCGGGGAAGGTGCTGACGCTGTTCGCGACGAGAAGGCCAGGATTCTCAAGGCAGTTCGCCCACTTGATCCATCGGACGTGGTGCGTGGTCAATACCAGGGATATCGCCAGGAAGAGGGGGTAGCTCCCGATTCGCAAGTGGAGACGTTTGCGGCAATGAAACTCTTTATCGATAGCTGGCGTTGGGCGGATGTACCGTTCTACATTCGTGCAGGCAAGTACTTGCCGGTGAGGGCTACAGAAATCGAGGTTGAACTCAAGCGCCCACCTCTGGCTGTGTTTGGCGAGGTTGATCCACCCCAATCCAACTATTATCGCTTCCGCATCAGCCCTATCGTAAAGATTTCGCTGGGGGCGCGCGCCAAGGTTCCAGGAGAGGCTATGCGAGGTGAGGAGGTGGAGCTTATCGCAATGCATCAATCTCCTGATGAGATGGCACCGTATGAACGCCTCCTCGAGAGCGCTATGTATGGCGATGAGACCCTCTTCGTGCGCGAAGACTCTGTCGAAGCTCAATGGGAGATAGTCGACCCGATTCTCGGAAATGTGACGCCAGTGTTCGAGTATGCACGCAATAGCTGGGGTCCCTCGGAGGCAAACCAGCTTATCGCGCCCGATGGGAGCTGGCACAATCCCGAGCCGAGTGGAGACACAGGGGCCTCCGGGTCTCAACCTGCAAAAGAGGAATCGTAAAGGAGGTGCGTCACGAGGCACGCTATGAGACCCGAGACGTCCCGTTCTGCCAGGCTAGCAACCATCGTGGCCGTACTGGCCGCGGCCGTTCTCGTTCTTTTGATTTTCATCGGCTCGCGAGGGTTACGCGACTTTGATTCAGCTTTGATTGGCTACGCTGTTGCTACGCTCTTTACCATCGTCGCTTTGACCTATCGCTACACACTCTGGATTAGCCGGCCACCGACCTGGCGGTACTTCCGCGCTGGTTGGGTCAACTTTTTCTCATTGCGCAATTTCCGGCGCTACACATTGCTCATTCCCAAAGCCTGGTGGACCGATATCTTTGCCCAGACGTTCATTCTGAAGCGAGGCCTGCAGCGCTGGATCATGCATATGTGCATCTTCTGGGGCGTAATTCTATCGCTGGCCATCACGCTTCCACTGACGTTTGGTTGGCTCCACTTCACCTTGATGCCGCGTGAACAGTACCAGCTCTGGTTCTTTGGCCTGCCACTTTTTGTCTTTCCCATCAACTCAGTGATTGGTTTTGTGATCTTTCACGGACTGGATTTCACTGCGGCCCTGCTGCTGATCGGGCTAGCCATTGCGCTGTGGCGGCGCATTACCGATGCAGGACTGCTCGCCATTCAGCGCTTTGGCTTCGACCTGGTACCAATTGTACTCCTGGTGGCGATTGCAGTGACCGGACTGGCGCTGACTGCCTCATCCACCCTCTGGGGAGGAAGATTTTACTGGTTCCTCTCTCTCACACATGAGGTGGTCGTGGTGGTGTGGCTGCTTTCGATCCCATTCGGCAAATTCTTTCATATCATCGAACGTCCGGCAACTATTGGCGTCACACTGTATCAAACGGTAAACCAGGACGTGGAGCATTATGGAGCGCGGGCTCAGACCGGTCGTTGCAAACGCTGCAACGAGGAACTACCCTCACAGCAGTTCGTCCAGGATCTCGAGGGTGTCCTGAACGACCTGGGTCAGAACTACGAGCTGGGAGGTGATCGTGGCGTACTCCAGGACTATTGCCCGACATGCAAGCGTGTGCTGCGAGGTGAGGCGTATTATCAACTCATGAGCAACCGATTTCTCTAGGGCGGTACATTTCAGATCTGCTGAACGAAGTCAGCAGCGCTGCCGGTCCGTATAAGAGGGAGTGCATGATGTCAGTCAATAAGGATTTTTTTCAGCCAGATCGCGAATTCAACTACGATTTTGAGTCCGCAGGGAGGCCTGAATCGGGCTGGAGGTCGGCAGCACGTGTTCCAGAGTCGCTGGTGCCGACCCATTGTGCCTTCTGCGGTGTTCAGTGTGGAATGTATCTGAAAGTGGCCGATGGCCAGGTTATCGGCGTTGAATCGCGCAATTTTCCGCATAATCGCGGGTCGCTCTGCCCGAAGGGTGTTGTGGCCTACCAGCAGGTCAACCATCCTGATCGCCTGCACTATCCTATGATTTGAAGGGGAGGGAAGGGCGGCAAGCTGGAGCGCGCAAGCTGGGATGAGGCCCTGGACTACATAGCGGGTCGCTGGAAACAGATACAGGCGCAGTATGGCAAGCATGCCGTTGCGATCTACAGCGGCTCTTCGATGACCAATGAGAAATGCTACATCATGGGCAAGTTCGCGCGTGTGGGCCTGGGCACGCGCCACGTGGATTACAACGGGCGTCTGTGCATGTCGTCTGCTGCCGTGGCCTATGCCAGGGCCTTCGGTATCGACCGCGCTCCATTGCCGATGACCGATATTCCCTTGACGGATTGTATTATGGCGGTTGGTGTAAACGTCGCAGAGTGCTTCCCGGTTATGATGCAATGGATCTGGCGCGCACGCGATAAAGGAGCCAGCCTGATCGTCATCGATCCACGCGAGACGCCTCTGGCGCGCACCGCTGATCTCTGGCTGCCGGTGCGCCCTGGCACTGATGTCGCCGTCCTGAATGCCATGCTGCGCCAGATCATTATGGATGGTTTGATTGACGCCGTCTATCTGCAGGAACGCACTCAGGGATGGGAACAGGTACGTGAGGCGGTCGAACCATTTACCCTCGAATATGCGCAGCAAATCTCAGGCGTGTCTGCTGAACGCATTCTGGCGGCCGCGCGCCTCTATGGCCGCGCGGCCCGATCGCTCATCATGCATGCGCGAGGCATCGAGCACAGCACCCACGGGGTGGATAACTGCCTGGCCTGCATCAATCTCGCGCTGGCGCGCGGCCAGGTAGGCAAGCCCGGCAGCGGTACGATGATGGTGACAGGACAGGGCAATGGTCAGGGTGGGCGAGAAGTCGGCCAGAAAGCCAACCAGCTTCCTGGCTACCGGCACATCGACGTGCCGGAAGACCGGCAGTACATTGCCGATGTCTGGGGTATTCCCGCCGAGGAACTGCCCTGGGAAGGTGCAGCCGCAACCGAGATGGTGCACCTGATGGCGAATGGCGAGATCAAGAGCTGCTTGATTGTGTGCTCGAACCTGATGGTCTCGCTGCCAGATAACCAGGTGGTGAAGCGTGCGCTGGAAAACCTCGATCCACTGATCGTGATTGACTTCTTTCAATCGGAGACAGCCGAACTCGCCGATGTCGTTCTGCCTGGCTCGGTCTGGTGCGAAGACGAGGGTACGACCACCAACCTGGAGGGTCGCGTCATCAAGATCAACCGGGCAGCGGACCCGCCTGGCGAAGCGCTCCCTGACTGGCGGATCATCTGTGATCTCGCGGAACGTCTCGGACGGGGCAAGTTCTTTGCTTACCGGACGGCGCTAGATATCTGGAATGAACTTCGCATTGCTTCCAAAGGCGGCGTCTCTGATTACTACGGCATTACCTGGGAGAAGATTGACGAGCAGGGCGGCGTCTTCTGGCCATGCCCTTCTGAAGACCATGCGGGGACGCCCCGGCTCTTTACTGAACGCTTTGGTCATCCAGACGGCAAAGCAAAAATGTTCCCTATTCCATATCGACCTCCTGCCGAGGAACCAGGCGGCTCCTATCCCTTCCGCCTCACGACTGGGCGTGTGGTCTACCATTACCTCAGTGGCAACCAGACCCGCAGGCTCGGCTTTCTCAACTCGCAGGCTCCTGAGCCATGGGTGGAGATACATCCGCAGGCAGCCCAGCCGATTGGGGATCGTCAACGATGAGATCGTGCGGGTGCGCACGCCGCGTTTCTCAATGGAGCTCAAAGCGCTTGTCGTGCCGACCATCCGGCCGGATACGCTTTTTATTCCTTACCACTATGGGCACGAGCAGGCGGTTAACCAGCTCACGAATGCGGCGGTTGAGCCGAATGTGAAAATTCCAGAGTACAAGGTCTGCGCGGCGACGGTGGAGCGGCTAACCGCCAGGGATGAAGCCCCCCAGACAAATGGTGTCGTGGAGAATTTCACACCCGAAAACGCGCCGAAGATGTTTCCGTATGCCATTGGTGAGACGAAGGACCAGCCAGCAAAAGATGCCAAGACCTTCTGAGAAGGTCTCGACTTCATCGAAAGGAGTAAAGCAGTGGCAGTCAAAACGTTATTCATTGACCCTTCCCGCTGCATCGGTTGCCGGGCATGCGAAGCGGCCTGTCGCGAATGTGATTCACACAAGGGAGAGAGTATGGTGATGGTGGACTTCGTGGACCGGGGGAGCAGTGTCGCGACGCAGCCAACAGTGTGCATGCATTGCCAAGATCCGCTCGCTCCCTGCGCACAGGTCTGCCCGGCCGTCGCGATCCTGGTAACTGCCGAGGGGGTTGTACAGCAAGCAGACCCCTCTCGTTGTATTGGCTGCCGAAATTGCGTCTACGCCTGCCCCTTCGGTGTGCCGAAGTTTGATGTCAAGGCCAGGCTGATGAAGAAGTGCAACCTCTGCTACGACCGTACCAGCCAGGACCTCAAGCCCTGGTGCGCGCAGGTCTGTCCAACACAGGCGCTCTGGTATGGCGATTATGAGGAGTTCGTGAACCAGCGCCAGGGCCATGCCGTGAACATCACCAGTTTTGGCGAACAGACGGTGCGCACGCGCGTCTACCACGTGCTGCCACAGGAGACGCCGCAATTGGACCTGGTTGCCCTGTTGGAAGAAGCCCGAACTCAGACCGGGCGATCGGGCCAGCCGAGAGAGGAGGCATGGGTACTATGATGAAGCGAAGAAGTGACGATACTGTTCCTGAGCGAGGCTTGAGTCGCCGCCTCTCTCGCTGGCGCGCGGAGTTCCCATACCATTGGGATGCGGATGACCTGGTCTCGCGGCGGGAACTCCTGCGCTTCACAGTGATGGCTTCGGGAGCGCTTTTTGCTGCCACTGCCGGGGTGGTGGCGCTGAACTACCTCAATCCTCTGCGAACTGCACGTAAGCAGGCGATAGCGCAGACAACGGATATTCCGCGCGGTGGCGTGCGCTATTTCCAGTACCCGACGAGCGAGGACGAAGCTATCCTGCTGCACCTGCCCGATGGACGCTTCGTCGCCTATAGCGGAAGATGTACGCATCTGTCGTGCGCCGTCTATTATGATGCGACACGTGGAACGCTCGTTTGTCCCTGTCACGAGGGGGTATTCGATCCTCAAACGGGTGCGCCGCTCGCCGGTCCACCACAGCGTTCCTTGCCGAAAATTGTGCTTCAGCAAGAAGGTGCCACTGTGTTTGCTGTGGAGGAGATACCGCAATGAATGATGACCGTTCACTCCTGAGTGAGACGACGAGCAATGTCGAACGTAGACCCCCACCTGGTCAGGTTGCCGTAGTTCTTACAGGTCTCGCGCTGGGCATTTTGTTGCTGGGCATCCAGCTCTGGCTCCTGACAATCGCCCTTGATCGCTATCTGGCGGGACAGGGTGCGGATACCTGGGTGCTGGCGCTTATCTCGGGGCTGGTCTTCCTTGGGGGTTTGCTAGTGCTGCGCATGCTGGCCATCCATCCACGCATCGCACTGCGGCACGGAGGCTAACTGCGGTGCTGGCTTAGGGAGGAGTCGCGAAGCAGCGTCATTTTTGTGGCGAGTAGCAGAGGTTGTATACATAGTAATAAAAGAAGGAGCTAAATGGAACCGAAGACGGACGCATCGAATCAGCAGGAGGCGCGTGGCGGTCTTCCGAATAGCGCAGCAGGAAGGCATGTAGCGGGCCGTATTGATCGTGAGCACCCGCTTGGCGGGGAGATGTCTGATGTGCTGCGCGGTATCCTGACGCGGGTGCGCCTTCCCTGGCTCTTGCGACACTATTCACGTGTTCCGGTGCTCGCGCTCTTTAGCTTCATCAATGGTTGTATCAGCATCGGGCTGATGTCAGTTCTGGCCGTCATTACGCGCTCCCCCTTTATCTTTCCCTCACTGGGCCCAACTGCCTTTCTGTTTTTCTATACACCGACTGCACCGAGCGCTTCTCCACGCAATACCCTGATAGGTCATGCCGTCGGAGCATCCGCCGGATATCTCAGTCTGGTAGTGACAGGGTTAACGATGGCGGGGCCGGCGCTGACAATAGGGGTAACGTGGCCACGCGTCATCGCGGCCGGGCTCTCGCTGGGGCTCACGGCAGGAGTGATGGTCCTGTTACGGTCTCCGCATCCACCGGCTGGAGCAACAACGCTGATCGTCTCGCTAGGTATTCTGCGACAACCATGGCAGCTTGTCTTGCTGATGGCCGCGGTAGTGCTTCTCACCTTGCAGGCTATCGCCATCAATCGTCTTGCGGGCATCCCGTATCCGCTGTGGAGCCCTATACGCGAGCAGGCTGAGGGAAAGGACGGAGCGAGCCAGTCAGGAGCACATACATGAAGATGAGCAACAGGATTCGTGAAGTATATGGTACAATACTGATGCGTGACAGCGACATGTAGTGCGAGGGAATGAGATATCTCCTTATTATAAGACCTGAGCTACGATCTCTAATTCTATTTGCGCACTTCGGAGAAGCGGGGTAACAAGTCGATGTATCGTCTCATCAAAATATTTGCCGTCATCACCTCCATCGGCACGTACGCCATCATCCTGGCAGGTGTGCTCGTAACGACGACGGGCTCCGGGCATGGCTGTGGAAATACCTGGCCATTTTGCCACGGTCAAATAATTCCTGGCGTGATTACTGTCGCGGGGATAATCGAGTACAGTCACCGCGTCATGTCAAGCCTTGATGGCTTTCTGGTGCTTGTCTTAACCGTATGGGCCTGGTTCCTGTACCGTACCGATTTTCGCGTCAAGCTCTTCGCTTTCCTGAGCCTGTTGTTTGTGGTCTTGCAGGGTGCGTTGGGGGCTCTGACGGTCATGTTCGAGGGGACGCTCGCGCTCAACTGGATACTCTCTATCCACTTCGGTCTCTCGCTGATCGCCTTTGCCAGTGTGATCCTCTTGACCGTGCGTATCTTCCAGATTGGAGGGGAGCGAGTCGCCGGGCGGGAAAAGATGGATGCGCCTGTTTCCCGCTTGCAATTTCCTGTGTGGGGCCTGGCAGTTTATACGTACATTGTTGTGTATACGGGCGCGCTGGTTGAGCATACCGGGGCGGTAACGGCCTGTGGTACCACTCTTCCGGCCTGCGGCTCCACGTTTTTCCCGAGTTTCGCTTCGTTAGCCGGCATCCAGGTGCTGCACCGTTACGCGGCCGGATTATTATGGCTGCTGGTGCTGTGCCTGCTGGTAATTGTCCTGCGCACTTACCACCAGCGGAGGGACCTCGTCGCGGGAGCTTCGTGGGCCTTCGTCTTGATCAGCTTGCAGGCAATAAGCGGACTATTCAACGTCTTGACTGCCGGTCAAATGTTGGCCACACTCATTCATACGACGCTTATCTCGGTCTTCTTCGCGGTGCTCTGCATCCTCTGCGTACAGGTGGGGTGGCCCTGGAGGAGAAAGAGGCTGGCACAGAGCGTGGAGGGCTCGCGGTTGGAACTGAAAACAGTTCCCTAGCGCTTGTCGGCCAGCCTGTCCGGGCAGATTCTTCACACGTCCAGTGGAGGTACAAAGTGCATCCTCAATCGTTGTACAGTCTGAGCGAATTGTTAGATGTACTGGTACAAACGGCTAGAGTTCCTGGAGATTTAATCAGTACGCTGCAACGTCTTGCACAGACGGCGCAGACGTTCTTCTCCGCAGATTCCTGCGTCATCTTTGCAATTAATCCAATCACCGGCCGATACATGGAGTCCCTAACCGTTGCGGGTAACTTGCTACGGGGAGAAGAGGTACCGTTCAAGGAGCCGAGTGAGAGAGGGCTGGCGCAACAGGTGTTGAGGCAAGGGGTATTGGTGGTCGAGGATCTGGAAGTCAGGCCTGAATACAAGAGTACGGTGACGCGCACAGAGAACATGCGTGCTTTCGCGGCTCTGGCGCTGTATACGAGGCAACATCGACAGCCGTTAGGTGTGCTCTACCTCAACTTCAGACAGCCACAGCAGTTTGGCCTCGATGATTACAAACTGCTTCAGATCTTCGCCGATCAAGCCTCATTTATTCTTCAGGAAACATGGTTGATGTGGCGTTATCAGGAGGTTGCCCGTATTGGGCAAGAAATCAATCACGAACTTGCGACTGTTGAGATTCTCTTTCAAAAACTGCAAACGTATTTACCCGAAATTCTCCAAACCACTTATGCTCTTTTACTGGCAGTATATCAACCGCAAACCAATACGCTGGACGTTTACCTGGAAGAGAAAGGCAGTCCCCTTTTTCAACTTAATGCGCCTTTGCAAGGCGCTTGCCAGCATGTGATAGAGACACGGGAAATGCTGTTCATCAAGCATATGAGTAAGGAGGCGAAACGCCTGCCGTTCCAACGCGTCGAAGTGACAGCAAGCGGGTCAATGGAGTCGCTTATTTTTGTGCCCCTGGAGATACGCGATGTGTCTTTGGGCGTGCTATCCATTCAACATCCCGAAGCGAATGCATATACCCAGGAAGACCTGTCTATTTTACAACTGCTGGCTTCCCATATCGCACTGGCGCTCTATAATATACGCCTCTTTAATAGCCTTGATCAGCTCAATAAAACCGGCCAGCTTTTGACGCAGCAGCTTGACTCGGAACGGGCACTGCAGGCAACTGTTGATAAAATCCAGGATGCCGCGAAGGCTGATATTGTTGTTCTCTATCCTTATGACCAGGCTCTTCGGCGCTTTGTACAGTCTCCAATTATTACCGGCACCCTGCTTGGTTCGACACTCCAGGCTATGTCTCCTTATTCAATCTGGCCATACGATGTCGCTAATGCTGCAACGTAGGGAACCTATCTTTGCCAAAAATAACACTATTTTTTACACCAAACTGTATGGTAACTCCTCCATTCGTAAGGAAAGTTTTGGGCAACGTGAGAAGGTCTGCTCTGTAGCGGCCCTACCATTGCTCATTGGGGACGAGCCGGTGGGGGTGTTGTTCGTCAATTTTCGCCAGCCACAACGCTTCGATGCCACTCAGAAGCTTTTCATCGATGGATTGGCTCACTTTGCCGCCGTTGCGATCAAGAACGCACGAGCGTTTGGCACCTTAATCCAGCGGCGTGTTCGCGAATTGGAAATTTTACAAAATATTGATCGCGAGCTTAGCCGTAATCTAGAGTTGATCCCCGTTTTAAACACTCTTCTTAAACTGGGCCATGAACGTGTACCTGCTGAGGCAGCCTCGATTTTGCTTTACGATACCGGAACTCAGACTCTGATGACTGCTGCCTCGATTGGTTATTATACTGAATCGCGTGATGCATTTGCTATCCCATTGCAGGCGACTAGAGGCATTACACGCTGGGTATTAGAGCAGAAAAAGCCTGTCAGGGTGGACAATGTACACCTTGATCCGCAGTGGCGCGATATCTACATTCCAACTTTTGATAAAACGATTTCTGAACTGGATGTACCGATGCTTGATGGCGGTGAGGTGGTTGGCGTACTCAATTTTGAGAGCGTGAAAGAGTGCGCATACCGCCAGGAGGATGAGGATTTTCTGCTTACTTTAGCCGGGCAAGCTGTGCTGGCAATTAAGAACGCGAGGGCTTACGAGCGAGAGAAACGACTTGTCGCGGAAGCTCAAGTGCTGAATGAGATTAGCAAGGAGATCACCAGCCAGCTTGACATCAAGCATGTCTTTGACCTCATTCTGGAGAAGGCCCTGGAATTGACTCATTCCAACCTTGGTAATCTGATGCTTTATGACCCCAATCAGCATGACTTATGGATGGCTGCTGAGCGAGGGGTGGCAGAGGACAAGAAAGGCCGGCGGCAAAACTTTGGTCAGGGAGTTGTAGGGCATGTGGCCAGAAGTAAGCAGATGCTCAATGTAGATATAACTCAACAGCCCTGGAAAGAAATTTATCTGGAATTTTTCCCTGGGGCATGCTCCGAACTGGCGGTACCGATGCTGGCCGGGGAGGAGCTACTCGGAGTACTCAACGTCGAGAGCCCTACCCCTAACAACTTTAGCAAGCGTGATGAGCGTTTACTGACGGGACTGGCCTCCCTGGCTGTTGTTGCGCTGCAAAATGCGCAGGCCTACGAGCGGGAGAAACGCCTGGCTGCGGAGGCTCAAGTTCTCAATGAGATCAGTAAAGAGATTACCGGCCAGCTCGATCCTGACTCACGTCTTTGACCTCATCCTAGAGAAGGCGCTGGAATTGACTCACTCCAGCGTGGGAGCGCTCTTGCGCTATGACCCCGATCTGAATGATTTGTGGGTAGTAGCCAATCACGGCTTATCAGTGGACAAAAAGGGCGTACACATAAGTTTGGAGGAGGGAATCGCAGGGTATGCAGCAAAAAAGAAGCAGTTGGTCAATGCGGATCTATCTCAACCCCCGTGGAAAGAGATGTACGTCGAATTCGATCCGGAAAACAAAATGTGTTTTGAGCTGGCGGTACCGATGCTGGCAGGTGATGAGATACGAGGAGTGCTGAATGTCGAAAGTCCTAATCCGCACGGCTTCAATGAAAGTGATGAGAGGCTACTGAAAGGGCTGGGGGATCTGGCTGTTATCGCATTGCAAAACGCTGAAAGCTACGAGCAAGCCAATAAGGAGGCACGACGGTTCAGGTTATTGTATCAGGCCGGGCAAGAACTTGCTAAAATCAGTGAATTGAGCCAGCTCGAACAATCGTATACTATCATACTCAAGATAGCTGAAGAGTATTCTAATGGTCAGATAGTGATTCGCAGCTACGAAGGCGAGACCCACGGACTGGTCATAAAACGCGCTTCATATCATGAATACGCTCCTCCCTTTCCACGCATGAAATTGGATGAGGGGATCAATGGACAGGTTGCTCGGGAGCGACGCACAATAGTGATCTACGATAGCGCCAGGTCTCCCCTTGATGGTGTCCCGGCAAAGCTATCTGATCCAACAGTCCGTTCGCTCGTGATCACGCCCATCATGTTCAATGAACGATATTATGGTAATCTCGGCCTCAGCCATAGAGCGGTGGGGCATTTTCGAGGTGCGGATGTTCACTTCCTGGAGGGGTTAGCTCAGCAACTGGCCAGTACGATTTATCGTTTAGAAACAGTGCAAGAACGTCAAGAGTTTGAACAGCGCGCCGTATCCGCAGAGGTAATGAGTTCGATTGGCCAGATAGCCTTCGAATTAACCCATCGTTGGGGCAATGATCTAGGACTGGTCAGGTCATACGTTAACGATATTCGGTCGGAGCTTAAGACGTTAGAAGTGACAAGTCCGTTTGTCAGTGAAAAATTGGATAACGTCGTTCATGCGGCAGGCGCGGTATTAAACTTAAGCAAGGAGTTAAAACAAGCGTTGGTGCGAACAGGCGAAGTGATTACCAGTGAGCAAGTCGTTATAGCAGCCAGAGTATTACTTGAAGAGGCGCTGGATAGTACTTCGTTGCCGCCCGACATTCTAATATGCCTGGATATTGATGATGATGTAGCTGATGTTCGATGCATACATAGCCTGGTTGTGGATATTCTACGCAATCTCATAACCAACGCTATCGATGCCATGGCCGGAGGGGGCAAGATCACGCTGAGAGCCTCCAACGCCGGCCGATTTGTGGCTTTTGACGTTATCGATACAGGGCCAGGTATTCCCGAGGAGAGTCAATCTAAAATCTTTGACCTGTTTTACTCTACGAAAGGGAGTTCGGGCTTTGGCCTTTGGAGCGCTCGCACCAATGCGCTCAGAAATCAGGGAGATTTGACTGTGAAAAGCCAGGAAGGCCAGGGTACAACCTTTACCTTGCTCTTACCCCGAGCAGAAAGGCAGGATCATGAAGTCTCATTCGAATAGTGGTACACGTATCTTGTTGATTGAGCGGCAGTTGCACTGGCGAGAGGCCTTTGCTCGTGCCTTACAGTCTGCCGGCTTTACAGTTTGTACTCTTGATACCTATACTTACCTTCCCCTTCTGGATTGCCTGAAAGGTGAAGATCCCGACCTGGTTGTTCTAGGCTGCGTTAGTATCCGGTCAGAAGAACAACAGTTGATCGCGCAGATATTAACCCGTAAGCATCATCTCGTGGTACTTTGCGTTTCTCTGCCCTGGCAGGTGATGCGTTCTTTATTCTTGCAAGGCGTCGATGATATTGCTGATAAGCCGAGTAATCCTGCTGATGTAGTTCATTTTGTCAATCAGGCATTAGAGGCTACTGAAACTTATAACCGTGTTCGAGTAGTAGAAAGCAGCAGCGTAGCATGAACAGGCAAGGGCGTATTTTGATCGTGGACGATGAGGAGCAATGGAGGAAAGAGTTAGTCGAGACACTAAAGCGGAGCGGATTTCATGTCGATGCGGTATCTAGAGCGAAAGAGGCTCTAGAGCTCGCAAGCGAATCTTTCTACCACGTACTGGTGCTAGATATTCGCCTGGTTCATACAGATCGAAGCAATGTAGAGGGAATAGATCTATTGGAGGAATTATTCGAGCGAGGTCTGTGCGTAGCCACAAAAGTTATTATGCTTTCTGCTTTTGGCACCAAAGAACATATGCGCACATCTTTTAGAAAGTACAAGGTGGTTGATTTTCTCTCAAAAGAGGATTTCGATAACCAGTTATTTTTAGAGACTGTGCGGCAGGTATTTTCTGAAAAGGTGGACGTTAACCTCTCTCTTGATATTCTCTGGCAAGAAGTAAGCGGACCTGAGCAGGTCATAGGTGATTTTGAAATGGGGAGGGTGAGCGATGGCAGGGATGCGGCCTTTCAAAGCCTCTTAGCCATTGAATTGGAAGATTTGCTTTGCCGCCTGTTTCATCGAGCTGAGAGTGTTATGGTACAGCCAATGGCGCCAGGTCACAGTGGTACCGGCGTACTGCGGGTGCAGCCTTTCTATAGCACCGGAGGTGGACGAACGGTAGTTGTCAAGTTCGGTAACATACAGCAAATCGATGAGGAGTATAGCAACTACAAGCAATACATTCAGCCCTTTATTGGGGGTGGACGAAATACTACTATTCTCGATGTACGGCGTACTTCGCACCTTGGCGGCATTATCTATTCATTTATCGGTGCCGCTAATGATAATCTAGAGGATTTCGGCAGCTTCTATCGCCATGCGACAGTGCCACAGGTTGAGACCGCCCTGGAGCGGCTTTTTGGGGACACATGTGGATCCTGGTATGCCAGCCCCGGGAGGCTACGGCCTCATAATTGACCGAGGATTACCAGCGGTTGCTCAATGTCACCCCGGAGAAGCTGGCGCGTGGGCTCTCTGACCTCGCGGAATCTGTACATGGCAAAGAGAAGCTCTATTTTAAATCCTTGAGGGGCAAACGCGCCTTTACAAATCCTGTGCTTGCTACGATCGATCGATCTCTTGCGCGCCCCACGTATATCTGTACGACGCATGGTGACTTCAATGAACATAATCTGCTCGTAGATAACACCGGCAATATATGGCTGATTGACTTCTTGCGAACTGGTCGAGGCCATATCTTGCGCGATGTCTCTTACCTGGATTCGGTCGTGCGCTTTCAGTTACTGGCTGCGGAGGAGGCTACGCTGGAAGAGCGACTGAAAATGGAGAAGGTATTATGCAGCATTGAACACTTCAGCCAACTGGAGCAGTTAGCAGACAACTTCCCAACAGAGAATAGCGCCTTAGCCAAGACCTTCGCCATTGTAATATACCTGCGTAAATTAGCGCGTAAGCTCGTGAACCAGAACCCAAGTGACGGTATCGATGAGTATTATATTGCGCTCCTCTACCACGCTATGAACACTTTTCGCTTCCGGGATCTGCCTGTGAGGCAGCGCGAACATGCCTTACTGTGTGCCAGTCTCCTTACCGATCGACTAGGATTGAAGAAATTAGAAGTGTATAGGCAAGCTATCCGACTTGATCCTGATTTAGAAATAGCAGATTCGATCTGCCGAAAACCCACGAAATCTTCTTATAAGGCTTCAGTCTGTGCAACGATTTCTTAAAGAGGCAGGCTTTGAATTTAAGACAACATTTGAACGTGTCAGTTTCATTGCTGTTGCGAAAACCTCGATCTGGCGCGAGTATTTTCCGAAGGGGCTATATATACGCATCTTGTTCGATGATCCTCTCGATCAAAGTACTGTGCAGTCTATATTTAATGAAGCTAGAGCATATACTGACTGTGCACTTGTCATTATCAATCAACCGCCAAAGAGTAGTGGATGGTTTGCAATAGGAGGATTGCGTGCAGAAGAGAATGACCGATTTGTGTTTCTTCCAATTGAAGAGCCCCTAATAAAAGAAGGCGTTGCACTAAAGAGAGAGCGTCAAACACTTAGCGTTTATATTGAAAAGCATTTAGGGAAAGAATTTAATCCTTATGATATACGAGTTCCTGTATCTGATGTGTTTAGCTTCTTCGGTCGTGAAAGTCTAACTGAAGAGTTACTGAACGCACTACGGCTTAGTCAGAATTTAGGTTTGTTCGGTCTGCAAAAAATGGGTAAGAGTTCTGTTTTACAGAGGCTCCAGAAGTTATCGAAGTTTCCTGCTGCCTATGTCTATTTGAACAAAAATGATAGATTAGATCGCATTTATAATACTATTTTAACAAGTTGAGCTATTTACACGAAAATTAAGTATCCGGATATTGTATGCTCTCCTCTACCAATTGTGTGGAAACACAATTCAAAGACCATATTTAATACTTCAGTAAAAGAGCTGTTGTCGCTTCTTAGAAGTGTTACCAATAATCCTATATTAGCCATCTTTTTAGATGAAATCGAAAACATAGTGCCCTATACAGATGAGGATGAAGCCACTTTAGAACTCTACATGAACTTAATCTATTCACTAAGAGGATTACAGCAGAAACTAATAGTCTCTCTCTCCTTGTTGTAGGTGTTCATCCTATCGTAACACGACTCAATTATTTTTGTGGACATCACAAAAATCCTATGTATCAGGTAATATCAGAGCTATTCTTACCACCTTTAGATCTAAGAGATTGTATCCACATTATACTAAGTCTAATACAACTTATCTATTTATATATACACCTATTAAATCTTTTAGTTTTATTACACATATAATTATAGCCCATCCTTTTCTTTCTCTTCATATATTTAGTTACTCATACAAAAATCTTTATTAACTACTTTTATCATTACTAAATTATACATACAAAAGATATCTCAGTATTTTGTGTATTATCCAGCAACAGCATCTTACTTCTACTTATATTATCTTTTTGCCTTATTAGGTAAACAAGACATATGTGGGAAAGATGTTAGTGATGCGAACTATAGTATACTTAGTTCTCTAGCCGCCTCTTCATAATTGTTTAGCCTACTCCTGATATTTGCCCAGATTTAAGCAAGCAAACTATTAAACTAGCATTAACTGAACTGAAAAAATACTGTATTATCTATTTTCCTAAATGAGATGAATTGCTATCATATTACCTTTGGACTATTTCTGTGATTGTATTCGTTTACATGAACTTTGGATGGAGTATCTTGTTAATCTATTTAATTATGGAAGTCCAGTCTCTCCTAGAGAAAATGGTGGGAAGATTCCGATCAGCTTGAAGCTATAGCACGTGATCTCGTTATCTTGGAGGTCATTCTCATATGGTTATTGTGTCGCCTATTTGGCAAGAGTAGCCTCCTCGAAGCATTAAAATATGTCTTTATTAGACAAACTAATTGTACAAAACCGGCTCCTGTATTTATATTCCTGTTCTCATTGACCTGCAACGCCTTATAAAGTCTTCACCGGAGGTGTGTATAATCTTTTTCTTCATACACTTCATATGTACTTCTATCCTCTATATGACAAAAAAATGCTAGGCATCCATTTTGAGATAGAACTGTGAAAAACTAGATTACATGCTTACGTTCAAAACAGACAAAAAGAATGTCCTATAGATGAATTTTCCGAAATTATAGATGAGTTTTTGAATGTCTTTGATAACAGTTATAGAAATTCACTACTAATATTTCTTATAGATGAAATTGAAGTTAGTTTAGGTAAAGATTGGACAGATACACTTTTTTATCATCTCAGATCCCTAATCAATGGGGGTTTGCTCAGGATTATATTCGCTTTGTGATTGCAGGTTCTTCTCAGGTTATAGATATAAGAGAAAATGTCTCTCCACTATTAAATATGCTAAATATAACTTATTTAGAAGCCTTGGAGGAGAAGGATATATTTAAAATCATCAACCTAGCTAATCATGTACCTGATTGATGTCACCAGAGAAATACTAGATCAGTGTGTCTGACATCCTTTTTTTTCTCAGTATTTTATGTATCATCTTTTTTTAATATTTTTCATCCAATATCTACAATAAGTAACAGTTTCTAACTTTTCAAACAAATTCTTTAGTGAACATTATAAGAATATACTCCAGACAACGCCACGCTGAAAGGAGCCATGCCAACTGTGGATATTTCCATCACTCTGCGCGTGAATGGGGCAGCGCGCCAGCTTACCATCGATACACGGACGACGCTCCTGGATGCCCTGCGCGAGCGCCTGGGGCTGACCGGTCCGAAGAAGGGCTGCGATCACGGGCAGTGCGGCGCCTGTACTGTGCTGCTTGATGGTCTGCGCGTGAATAGCTGCCTCGCGCTCGCCGTTGCGCATCAGGATGCCGAGATCGTCACGATCGAGGGGCTTGCCGAAAATGGAAACCTGCACCCGCTGCAGCGGTCGTTCATCGAGCACGACGCCTTCCAGTGCGGCTACTGTACTCCGGGGCAGATCTGTTCTGCGGTGGGCATGCTGCGCGAAGTCGAGGCGGGCTGGCCGAGCGCAGCGAGCGTCGATGTGAACGCCGAGCATTTCATGCTGAGCGACGACGAGATTCGCGAGCGTATGAGTGGAAACCTGTGCCGCTGCGCGGCGTATGCGAATATCGTCCCGGCCATTGCAGAAAGCTTCGTGAGTGACCAGCATGAGGAGGGAAAGCAATGAAGCCTTTCCGCTACGAGCGCGCAAGTGATGCATCCGCGGCAGTGGCGATGCTGGCACAGGCACCCGATGGGGCTTTCCTCGGCGGCGGGACGAACCTGGTCGACCTGATGAAGCTGGGGGTCGCGCAGCCGCAGGTGCTCATCGATGTCTCACACCTGCCCTATAACCGCGTCGAGCTGCTTGCCGACGGGCGCGTGCGTATTGGCAGCGCCGTGCGCAACAGCGACCTGGCGGCAGATCGCACCATTCGCGCGCGCTACCCCTTGCTCTCGCAGGCGCTGCTGGCGGGTGCCTCGGGCCAGTTGCGCAACATGGCGACTACCGGCGGGAACCTGTTGCAGCGCACGCGCTGCGTCTACTTTCAGGATGTCTCGAAGCCGTGCAACAAGCGCGCGCCGGGCAGCGGGTGTCCCGCGCGCGAGGGCTATCACCGCAGCCTGGCTATCCTCGGAGCATCGGAGGCGTGTATCGCGACGCATCCATCGGACATGGCCGTTGCGATGGTTGCCCTGGATGCTGTCGTGGTCGTGCTGGGGCCGAATGGCGAGCGGACTATCCCGCTTGCCAGCTTCCACCGTCTCCCCGGCGACGAGCCGCAGCGCGACACCGTACTCGAGCACGGCGAGTTGATCACCGCCGTCGACCTGCCGCCACTCGCATTCGCGACGAACTCACACTACCGCAAGGTGCGCGACCGAGCTTCGTATGCCTTCGCACTCGTCTCGGTGGCCGCGGCGATCGATGTTGCTGATGGCGTCGTGCGTGATGCGCGCATCGCCTTCGGAGGCGTAGCGCACGTCCCGTGGCGGGCGAAGAAGGCCGAGGAGGTATTGCGCGGGGCCGCGGCGAGCGAGGAAGTATTTCGACGTGCCGCGGATGCTGAACTCGCGGATGCGCAGCCACTTCGCGATAATGCGTTCAAGGTTCCGCTCGCACGCAACACGCTCGTTCGCACGCTGCTCGACCTGACACAGGAGGAGAATCGATGATGAACGCCCTCACCCAACAACGGGTTGTTGGCAAGCCTGTGGATCGCATCGATGGCCCGCAGAAAGTCACCGGCACGGCGACCTACGCGTATGAGCACGCGGTTGAGGATGTTATCTACGCCTTCCCGGTGCAGAGCACGATCGCGAAAGGCCGGGTTGTATCGGTTGATAGCGGGGCGGCGCAGGCTATCCACGGCGTGATCACCGTGCTTACGCACGAAAATGCCCCGCGCCTCAAGATACAGCAGGGCGAACTCGCGGTATTGCAATCCGACGCGGTCGCGTATCGCGGTCAGTTCGTGGCCCTGGCGGTTGCCGAGACGATAGAAGTTGCGCGCCAGGCGGCGGAGGCTATCGTGGTGCGTTACGAGGAGCAGCCTCATAGCGTCGTGCTTCGCGCCGACAGCAGCGATCTTTACAAGCCCGAACACGTCAATCCCAACTATGAAACCGACACGGCCAGCGGCGATGTCCAGGCAGCGCTGGCGGAGGCTCCTGTCTCAATCGATCATACCTATACCACGCCGGCAGAGCACAACAATCCGCTCGAGCCGCACGCGACGATCGCGAGGTGGAGCGGAGACGGCGTCACACTCTACGACTCGAACCAGGGTGCGCACAGGGTCCGTGACGTTGTAGCGGAGGCGTTCGGCCTGGAGCCCGAGCGCGTGCGAGTCATCTCGCCCTTTGTCGGTGGCGCGTTCGGCTCGAAGGGTGCTGTCCACCCACACGTCATTCTCACGGTGATGGCCGCGCAGGTGGTGGGGCGACCCGTCAAGCTCGCGCTCGCGCGGCAGCACATGTTTGCGGTGGCCGGCTATCGCACGCCGACGATCCAGCGCATCCGCCTCGGGGCGGAAAAGGACGGCCGGCTGACCGCCATCGCGCATGATGTCATTGAGCAGACCTCGACCGTCCAGGAATTCGCCGAGCAGACCGCGCTTGCCACACGCATGATGTACGCCGCGCCGAACCGCTTGACCACGCACCGCCTTGCGCGGCTCGATGTGCCCACGCCCGCATGGATGCGCGCGCCGGGAGAGTGTCCCGGCATGTTCGGGCTGGAATCGGCGATGGACGAGCTTGCAATCGTATGTAACCTCGATCCCATCGAGCTGAGAATTCGCAACGAGCCAACGGTCGATCCTGAAACCGGGCATCCCTTCAGCAGCCGGGGACTGGTTGCATGCCTGCGGGAAGGGGCGCGGCGCTTCGGCTGGGAAGCGCGCGATCCGCAGCCCGGCATACGCTCCGATGGTCGCTGGCTGATCGGGAGCGGGGTCGCCGCCTCGACCTACCCAACGCGCCGCAGGCAATCGACGGCGATCGTGCGAGTCGATGGCGAGGGGCACTACCAGGTGCTCATCGACGCCATAGATATCGGGACCGGCGCCTGGACTGTGCTCACACAGATCGCCGCGGATGCGCTCGACGTTCCAACGGAGCGCGTGCATCTCGAAATTGGCGATACGCGGCTGCCGCCAGCGCAGATCGCCGGTGGCTCGATGGGAACGGCCTCGTGGGGAACGGCCATCTTCGAGGCCGCCCGCAAGCTGCGGGAGCGTTTGCAAGATGTGCACGGCGTCATCCCTGCCGGGGGGCTCGAGGCAACCGGCGAGGCCGGAGAGAATCCCGAGGCGAGGCGGTTCGCGATGCATGCCTTCGGTGCGCAATTTGCGGAGGTGCGCGTCAACCGCGATACCGGCGAGGTGCGCGTTCCGCGACTGCTGGGCGTCTTCGCAGCCGGTCGTATCATGAACGCAAAGCTGGCGCGTTCGCAGTTTCTCGGGGGAATGAGTATGGGGCTGTCGATGGCGCTCCATGAGGAGAGCGTCATGGACCAGAGCTTCGGAGACTACGTGAACCATGACTTCGCGGAGTACCACATCGCGACCAACGCCGATGTGGGCAGGATCGAGGTGTTATGGATCGAGGAGGACGACCCGTATGTCAACCCGATGGGCGCGAAAGGCATTGGCGAGATTGGCATTGTCGGCACCGCCGCGGCGATTGCTAATGCCGTTTATCACGCGACCGGCAAGCGCGTGCGCGACCTGCCGATTACGCTCGACAAGCTCCTGGAGTAAGGCGGTCCCATAGCTAAGTGGTGCATTCGGCAAAGCCGTGGAGGAGGACGCATGCCGATAATGCTGATGAACAAATTAATCGGGTAACCATCTGTAGGAGCTGGGGTGGAAGCAGCCGCCGGCAGGACACCCGCAAGGCTTACACGGGTAGGTTATTCCCGAGAAAGGGCCAGCCGGGCGGAAAGGCACGAAGGCACCCGCAAGGGGCCCTGCACCACTCCCAGCCGCCCCTGCCTCTACAAAGAACCTACCTTGTGTAAGCACCCGCAAGGGGCCCCGCACCGCTTCTCCCCCACTTCTGTCCCTACAGACCTTCCGCGATTTCATAAGTTATAAGCATAATCGGGCTCTACTGGTTCCATGGAAATAGCGAATGCTCCACTAAAGGCTGCCTCAAGCCTTCCTGGCGGGTTCCTCGCTGTTGATGCCGGCGGTGGAACCGGCTTGCTCCTGTCGATGTGCGCGAAGGAGGCGGTTCAGCGGCGGTAGGGCGCCACCGGTGGATAGCCAGGAGCCGAGGAGGATCAGCAGGAAGCCTGCGATGATGGCAGCATTGAGTGGTTCGGCGAGCAAGGTGACGCCGAGTAGGACTGAAACGGCCGGATTGACGTAGGTGATGACGGTGGCGCGGGCTGCTCCGACCTCGGCTACCAGGGCGTAGAAGATCAGATAGGCCAGCGCCGTGCAGACCAGGCCGAGGACGAGCAGGCTCACTATGACCTCCATGCCGGGAAGCTTGTTGGGAAGTCTTGTCAGGGCCAGCGGCAATAACACGATGGTCGCAGTGATGCACTCGAGCGTTACCACTCCTAGAGTGGGTAAGGTCGCAATGGCCGGGCGCTTGATGAGCAGGGCGCTGGCAGCGTAGCCTGCGGCGGCGAGCAGGACAAAAATTGCACCGAGCAACCTTTGCGTATCCCCGCCAACGTCGAGGCCAAGCAGTGTGACAACACCGAGCATGCCGATCAGCAGACCGATCAAGCGCGGGCCATTCACCCGTTCGCTCGCGTCGAAGCGGAGCGCGAAGAGCACAACGAGCAGTGGGTCGGCGGCAATGAGCAGGCTGGTGAGGGACGAGGCGATGTGCTGCTCGCCGTAGCTGATCAAGAGAAACGGTCCGACGATCTGCACGAGAGCCAGCGCGGCGACCATGAGCCAGCGCTCGCGCAGTGGTCGCAACACCCCTCGCCGGGCTGCTATGGGGAGCAACACAAGAGCCGCGATGCCGACGCGAGCGAATACCACCACAGACGGGTCGAGTTGCTGCACGGCGATCTTGATGAAGAGATAAGGAATGCCCCAGATCACTGACATGGAGATGAAGAGCAGCCAGCCCTTACGCGTCATGTTTGCTCCTTATACCTGGCCCACCAGCGTCTTGCCCACTGTCGAGAGCCAGTGTTCAAGTGCAGGAGCGTCCGCTCCTCTCGGCGGGATCAAGATGAGGCGGTGTACCCCCAGTTCAGCATAGCGGCGTGCCGTCGCGGCGTCGATTGGTATGCGCGGGGCAACGCTGATCTCGAGCTCGCCCAGCGAGGCCGGACGCTGGTAGCGCTGGCCGGCTGCGCGCAGTTGAGCGAGCAGGCTGGCAGTCTCATCGAGGTCCAGACGCGAAGCCGTACCAGCCATTGGCCTGTTCCACCGTCCTGCGTAAAGCACCGGGGGCTCTTCCGCCAACGACAATGGGCGGAGAGGGCTGCTGCACGGGATGGGGGAAAGCCTGCACGTCCTGGAACGAGACATAGCGGCCGCGATAGGCAGGCGCTTCCTCGCTCCAGATGGCACGCATGGCTGCCAGGTACTCATCTGTGCGGGCGCCTCGTTCGCGGAAGGGTACCCCTAATGCCTCGAACTCCTCCTCCGCCCAGCCGACGCCAATCCCAACGATCAGGCGGCCGCGGGAGAGCACATCCAGGCTGGCCAGTTCCTTGGCCAGGATCAGCGGCTGGTGCTGCGGGAGCAGTAGGATGCCTGTACCCAGGCGGATGGTACGCGTATGTGCGGCCACGAAGGTGAGGGCGACCACTGGATTTAAATAGCGGCTGGTCGCGGGAATCGTCGAAGAGGAGGTGGCGATCACGTGGTGTTCACCTGCCCATAACGAGTCAAACCCCGCTGTTTCGGCGGCCTGCGCGATGCGTATAAGTGTTTCCGGGTAGCTCGTTGCTCCTGCGTTGATGGAGGTCAATCCGAACTTGAGCTGATCAGGCATATGTTGTCTCCAAAGAGAAGGGATGTGTCGCTTATGCTCGTTAAGAAGGAGGGCGACCGCAAGGGTCCCACCACCCCACCACTCCGTTCCCGCCCTTACAAAGACGACGCGGGCGGGATGAATTTGTCAAGTTGCATAAGCGATGGTTTTGTAGATTCATGATACCATAGTTTTGCAGGAAACTGCTCTTTCTTAATCGCTGGTGCGTTCTCTGGGCGGTACCAGCTTATGTTCAACGGCGAAAGCGGCGGCCTCGCTCCGGCGCGCCAGGCCAAGCTTTTCCAGGATATGGCTCACGTGGTTGCGCGGGGATTGAAAGGCACGAAGGCACCCGCAAGGGGCCCCGCGCCCCTCCCAGCCGCCCCTGCCTCTACAATGAACCAATCTCCTACAAGAAACCTACCTGGGTAAGCGTTGAGAGGGTCGCGCTCTTTTCTGACGGGCGGTCAGGTCGCTCGTTGGTGACAAAGTGACTCAGGCCACCCGAGGTTACAGCACCTACGCGTAGGTCAGACGGGCTGGTCTCGATGGCATGATGTAGTGCGAGTCGCTGGTAGTAGCAGCGAGAAGCTTGTCCCTGATAGGTACTACCTGATCAGTGTGGCCTTGAGGTTGATGGGCGTGGCCGCGAGCGCTTTGGAGACCGGGCAATTTTCTTTGGCTTCCTTCGCAAGCTTCTGGAAGGTCTCTTCGTCTATGCCTGGCACCAGGGCCTCGGTCTCCAGGTCGATGGGGTTGATGGCGAAGCCGCCGGGCACCTGGTTGAAGTGGACGCGCGCGGTTGTGTGCACGCGAGTTGGCGTGAAGCCTGCACTGGCGAGCGCGTTCGACAGCGCCATCGAGAAACACCCGGCATGCGCCGCGCCAATGAGCTCCTCGGGATTGGTACCGGCCTCATCGCCCATGCGAGTTTTAAACGAATAGCTGCCCTGGAAGGCGCCACTCCCGACGCGCATGGTACCCTGGCCCTGCTGAAGATTTCCCCGCCATTCGGCGTCTGCTGTACGTGTTGGCATAATTTCGTCTCCTTTTCATGGCTAATCAATCGCCTTCATTATATACCTAATTTTTGCGCTTTTGGGAAACAGTTGCTTCCTGAGAGCAGAAGCGTGACCCCAAGCTTACAGCGGCCCAATGCGACGGCAATAATAGTTCCAAACGTTTCTTAGCATGCCTTCGCTAAAAATTTTCTCTCGTTTTCCCGCTATCTCCTCATCGGATGTCCAGCGAAAGGACTGACCAGAGGCAGCAGCAAGAAGTTGAACCTGGCTGGCCCGCTCTAAATTGATGGCTGAGACGACTGCCTGCTCGATCGTGTTGCCAGCGACGACAATTCCGTGATTGATCAGATAGCACGCAAGACTTCCGCCCATTGTGCGAGCGACTTCCTCTCCAAGTTCGCGGGTGGTGATAAGATCGGAAATTCAAGGTGACGGGGCAGTTCACCTTCGACAACATTACCCTCCAGGTCAATGCAAATCAAGGTCTCTGGCGTGATTTCATCCAGGCCCATAGCCGTGGGTTTCATCCAAAAGGTCTGGGCGTCTGCCTCTCTGTATGTGACATGGCCGTAGATGGTATCGTTCTGGCCGTTGGCTGCCAGGATGCGACAGGCGTACGCCAACTCACGACGCATCTGTAGACTCTCTTTTGAGAAAACTGACATGCCGTTCTCCTTAATAGCCAGTCCAACTCTCCTGAAAGTTGCATATACCCGGTTTCTCACCGCGCTTGCCCGGCCGCCCAGAGCCAGTGCGAGCGGGCCTGGATCATGGTCTTGCCCGCGCGGGTGATGCACTGGAAGCGGGTAAACTCCTGACCTTCCTCGGGGAGCGGTTCAAACCAGCTCTGGACTTCGAGGCGATCACCGAAACGAGGGCTATCACCGTATTCGATGTCGTAACGGTGGATCGTAAATCTTGTACTGGTGGGGGTGATCCCACGTGTTGTCAGCGCTTCCCAGCCGATGTCGTCCAGCATTTCCACGACGGATGCATTGTTGAGGTGGTGCATGAGATCGATCTGGGAGAACTGCACCACTGCTGACGTGGTGATAGGAGGATGCAAGGGCGCGGCAGGAAAAGGCGGCTCCGGCTGCGGTGGTCGTGGCCCGTCGGACAGCCAGATCTGAGTCGTTCGGTCTGGCAGGCGCGTGGGGCGTCCCTGGGGATCAACGTAGACCCAAAGCGTGCGGGCGCTCACCAGTGCTTCGTCGTCGAGTGCGGTAGACAGGTGCGCCTCGTATCCCCGTTGGGCGGTAATGCGGGAGAAGCCGGTTCCGTAGGTTTTTAATTCCAGCCTTGTGTGAATGGGAATGGGCGTGGTGAAGACCATCACGGTTCGTTTGATGACCCAGTAGCCCTCTCCTCCAAGCTGGGCATCCTCGGAATCGCGGGACGCGATCTCTTGCATGTAGCGTAAAAAAGCGGCGGGAGTCAGTACACCATCGCAATTGCATTCGTCGTAGCGAACGGTATGAGTGAGACAAAACTGTCGATTCATGCATGTTCCTTGCTCGTGTGTAACGTGTTTCTGTTTTTCTATTGTATCGTAAACTTATCTTGAACCGCTTGCGTGGCTCTCCCGCAGAAGAAGTTTTCAACAGACTTATCTCGACTTTTGTCAAGTGTCACTTAACCGATGGTTTTGCGGATCGGTGAGACCATAGTTTTGCAGATTTCCTGGGTACATCCCTACTGTCTGCCGGTGGCCGGTCGGTAGGTGCCATAGGCTCGTCCAGCCAGGACTTGACGGGCGACGTCCTCACAGCGCGCAAAGGCCACCCCCATCCTCCCAAGCTCATCAAGCCAGCGCTCCAGAGCCAGGAGGCGATGTCCCCGCCCGATGACCTGTGGATGGAAGGTCACGACCGCGACGCCATCCTCGAAGTCTCGGAGCATGTAGACAAGGTCATTGGTCCAATTGCGAAAGACGTCATCCGCCGGACGCAACCCGGGTAGAACGGAGCCAGAGGCGCCCCTGAGATATTCAAAGTGCGGATAATCATCCAGGGACCAACTCACCGGCAATTCAACCAGGCGGGTCGCCTCGCCAAAATGCATGGCGCCTTCCGCTGACAGGTGATCGCCCCGGCGCGCAAAGAATGGCGTATAATCATTGCCCATCAAGCTACTATCGTAGAGCAGGCCGAGCTCCAGCATGATATCGACGGTGGAGGTCGTGAGATCCCAGGACGGGGTACGACTTCCCTGTGGCGGCTGACCGGTCAAGTTTTCAACCAGGTCAAAGGCCCGGCGAAACACGTCTCGCTCTTGCTGCTCGCTCAGCTCTCCCACATTTTCATGTAAGTAGCCGTGCAGTCCGATCTCATGGCCAGCCTTGACCACCTGTTCACACTGGGCTCGATAGGTTTCGATGGTATGACCTGGAATAAACCACGTGCTTGGGATCCCATACGTGGTGAGCAGATGTAAAATGCGTGGCACAGCAACGGCGCCGAACTCTCCACGCGAGAGCGAGGCAGGCGACGTCTGACGACGATTGATCCACAGGGAGAGGGCATCGAAATCAAAGGTGAGACAAACAGTACCAGCCATACACACGCCGACACAGTGGGTTCCTCCCCCGTTGACTTCGAGGGAGAGGTGGCTGTGCCCTCCTTTCTTCTGTGCGTAGAGGAAGGTATTAATGACAACAAGGAACTCTTGGCCGGGTTTCATGGGCAGAGGCGTATGGGAGTCGAACCCACCGGGGACCGCGCCGAGCGACCCCCCAGCCGTTTTGAAGACGGTGAGACCCACCGGAGTCCCTACACCTCCATAGCTATGGCGTGTATTGTGTCATGCCTGTTTGGGCTTGTCAAGCTTGTGCTAGAACAGCTTCCAGCCGGAGAGTACCAATACGGTGGCGAGGATGGGGCGCATGACGCGGTCTGGGATGTACTTGCTGAGCTTGCTGCCCATGAAGACGCCTGGCAGGGAGCCGATCAGGAGCAATCATGGCTTTTGCCGCCGCCATCGAACGTTACGGTAGATTTGTTGGCAAACGAACGTCATGAAGACACGGTTCAAGCACATTAACAAATTTTGGCGGACATCGAAATATCAACCGGAGGCCGATAGTGCAGATTAGTGAATCAATGCGGACAGCAGCTCATCTATCGGACTGGCCGATCAATCGGCGGTGGCCGCGGTAAACCGGGTCCTACTCTTGTTTGGACGATACGTGGTGTCCTACCGATGGTAGAGGAGTTCCTTATGGATGTAACGGAGGGGTTGTGTTTTTCTTAACCTGTTCGGCGCATTATCGGATAAATCTTCATCGATTCTCAACGGGTTGTCAACCTCAATGCAACCGCCGGAGCATATGATTGTGAAGGGGGAAAGCCACATGGGGGATGTCCTGGGGGGGACAAGTAGTGGCTCAATAATCGGGTCATGGTACTGGGGGACGGGAAGGGCGATTGATTTCCTTGCCCTGCCTGTCCAGAAAGCGGAAAGCGCCTGGAAATGAGCGCTTTCCGCTTTTCTGTGTTTCATCCTCCGGGGTTCGCGAAATCGCGGCGCAGCAGGGCCTGGAAAGAAGGGGTAAGTTGTAGCCGCTTACCCCTGGCGGTGAGCTGTCTTCAATACTTCAGCGTCGTGCAGCAACTCGATCCAGTGATCAACGTCCGCTTCGCGCTCGGCCTGAAGGAGGTCGAGCTGCTCGCGCAGGGTGTTGGAGGTCAGCACGCGCTCGGTGAGCAGGCTGTAGAGGCGGTTGATCAGCTCGGTGAAGGCGCCAGGCTGGCTGGAGGACGGCGCATCCAGGCGGTCGCTGTCGTAGGCCTGGCGCTCTTCCAGCTTATCCAGTTCGTAGCGGAAGAGGTGCGCGATGCGGCGCTCTGTGCTGTGAGCCAGTTGTCCGCAGATTACATCGAGGATTGGCGCCATGAGCTGGCGCGCCTGCTGGACGATGTCTTCCGGCTTGCCAGGAATCGTCACCAGGTGATAGAGTGCGCCGACGGCGGGATCATCTTTTGCCGGGGCGTATTTCTCTTCGTTGAGCAGCTCGCCCAGCGTCACGTAGAGGCAGACGTCGCGGGCCTTGTCGCGTATAGAGCGTTTCAGTTTGCTGTACGCCTTCTGAATGTCGTCGAGCTCGCCGCCGAATTCGCCGAGTGCGACGCTGTGGATGTCGAGCGAGCCGTCAACCTCTTCTTTGTGCGCGATGGGGAGCAGGAAGGCCTCGGCGAGTGCGCGGGAGGGCTCTTGTAATTCGCGTTCGAGCGCGGCTGTGAAGCTGGCGCGCAGTTCTTTAATCAGGTTCCAGCCATCGATATCCACCCAGCGGTTGCCGATTTCCATGGCGGGCGAATCTTCCTGAACCCGGTTGCCGACCTTGATGAACTGATCGTAGTGGCCCTGCATGATGCGGATTTTGATGCGCCGGGCTGCGCGATCATGGGCGGTGAGCAGCGCGGCGTGAAAAGCGCTCTGCTCGTTGCGGATGGAGGTATCGAACTCTTTCAGGGCATCTTTCCAGGCGTCGCGCATGGAGCCGGTGCGCTGCTGGATCTGCTCGAAGCGCGTCGCGCCGCGTTTGCTCTGGCGCATGTTGATTTCGTGTTCGAGCTCTTGCAGGTCGCGGCTCTGAATGCCGAGCTGGTTCAGACGCTCCCAGCACAGGTCTTCCAGTTGTTGAAGGGCCAGCGCTAGCTGCGTTTCGGTCTGGCGCAATTGTACTTCGTAGCGGCTATTCACCAGGAAGGTTTGCAGGTCGTGGGTGAGTTCGGGCAAGCCGCTGAAGTGCAACATAGCTTCATGCTGGCGAGTGGAGACTTTCTGGAAATCCTGCGCGGATGGCGTTGCCGGCAGAGTGGGGTCGATTTTCAGGAGTTCGGGGTAGACGCTCAGAATGCGCCCGACGTAATCGCGACCTTCCTGCTGGCGATCGGCGTCGAGCTTCTGTTTCTGCATGCCCAGTGTTGCCAGCAGGCCATCGAGGGCGCGCAGGGGATAGAAGAAGTAGCCGTTGCCCGGCCCGTGATGTTGGCAACTGCTGTAGTTGGGCGGCAGGTCGCGCAGCAGAGGGCGCAGGCTACCGAGGGCTTTTTCCAGGCTGGCCAGCGAATTGATCTCGTCCCAGTGCGTGACGGCCAGGAAGGTCATGCGCGCGGCGACCTCCGGCGAGCGGTCCTGGATGATGCGCTGACGCACCGTCTCGAAAATGCGCTGCGTGCGGTCATCGTCACCGAAGCGGTTGTTGCCCACGACCAGGATTACGGCATCAACGCTGTTGAGTTCTTCGTGCAGGATGGACTCGTGATGAAGTTGCCCGGCAGAGCCGCCGGGGAGGTCTACCAGCACGCTGCCGGCCGGCAGCAGCGTGTGCTTGCCGCCGCGCACGGCATATTCGACGTAATCGACAAGGCGCACCAGGCGAGGCTCTTCGCTATCGCGTGCGGGTTCTTCGATATAGCGGCTGCTTTCTTCTTTCCAACGGGCACGCGGGATGCGTTCGATGTGGGCCTCCCCACCTGACAGGTATTGCCCGCCATAGGCTTCCACAGCCTTGAGGAGGATTGCCAGTTCGCGTGCAAGGGCCTCGCGTGCGGACTGGCCGGTGGCCTCTTTGATGCTCTGCTGGGTTTTCTTCAATAGCCTGTCAAAGGCAGCGCGAGTCAAAAAGTGGACACGCATTTCCTCTGCCTCCTGCTCCAGGCAGAGGCGTACGCGCGTGCAGGCGCCGGTGATGGCTCCGCCGGCCAGGCGTGGAAAGATATCCTGCCCGAGCAGGGCGGCCAGGAGGGTGCTTTTGCCCGCCCCGGTGTGGCCGATAAGCTTGACGGTATATTCGCGGGTGAAATCGAGGGCGCGGGCTGCTTCGGTGATATGGTGACGCAGCTTGAGCGTTTGCTGCGATTCGCTCTGTTGCAGTTGTGGACGCTCGAATAGTTCGACGCAGGCCAGCGCGCGCTGCAGTTGTTTCTTCCAGACGGCTAGCTTTTGCTCCTTGCTCGGCAGGGCGGCGGGGAAGTAGCGGTCGATGTGCTCCATTTGCTCTTGCAGGCGGCGCAGGTGGGTCAGTATCTCACTGGCGGAAAGTGGAAGCGAACCTGGCTGCTCCGCATGCTTGACGCGCAGCGCTGTGGTTGTTGGCGCCTCGTCCACTTCATCGGGGTACTCATCATCGTCTTCATACTCTTCGTCATCGTCAGCGTCTTGCTGTGCGGGTGCTGGATAAGCGCTTGATGTGGCGGGCAAATCGCCATTGGCGGCATTTAGTGGCGGTCGCAGGCGTTTCCCACAGATATTACAAAATTCGACATTGATACTTACGATGTTGTCGCATTGCGGGCAGGTGGTGACCTGGTGCGCGGGTGGTACAGGTGCGGTGGATTGCATCCCAGAACATTCCCCCTTTGAAATAATCTCGGTGGGATGATAGCATAGAGGCCGCTTTCAGAGCAAGAGGACGTGACTATTGTTGCTGTGGCTCGCAATCGCTCGGGCCGTTACACTTCATCGATGCCTGCTTCGAAGAGGATGAGTTTGAGGCGTTGCAGGCCGAGACGCATACGCGCTTTGACGGTGCCCAGCGGGGTTTCCGTGCCCTGGGCTATTTCCGTATGTGACCAGCCCTGGAAGTAGGCCAGCTCGATGACCAGGCGTTGTTCGGTAGGGATCTTCATCAGCGCGGCGCGTACCTGGCTGCTTTGTATGGAGCGCCAGGCCTCTTCCCAGGCATCGGGGAAACTCGTCAACTCATCAACGTCAATCTCGGCCAGGGGCGCTTCCTGTAGGGCGGAACGGCGCCGCACGCGCCGCAGGTAGTCGATAGCGCGGTGATGGACAATGGAGATCAGCCAGTTGCGGGCCGGTCCCGATTGGGGAGAAAATGTGGAGGAGCGTCTCCATATAGAGAGGAAGGCGTCTTGCAGCAAGTCTTCTGTGATCTGGTGGTCGGCTACGATGCGGTATGCAAGTGAGTAGAGAATGCGGCTGTAACGATCGTATAAGGATTCCATAGCCCAAACTGCTCCCCCGGCAATAGCGGTGAGGAGGGCTTCATCGCTAAGTTCGTCAGGATTGGTGTCTTCAATCGGTTGCATCGTCGCCTTCTCGCGGTTCCCTTATACATTAGTCTACGACATCAGAGGGCGTTTAGATCAGTGTTCGGGTAAAGGAAAGGCTTTTCTCTCCATCTGTTCAAAGGCAAAACGCAGCGAGGGCGGAACTGGATGAGGCCTGCCCGTGAGATAGTTGCACCACACGAGGACCGACTTGCCAGTTGCAAAAATGCGCTCATGCTCGTACACGTCGCGTATCTGATGCTCCATGGTGAAGCTGGTATGCCCGACTCGGGCAACACGTACCCCTACCTCTACGCTGTCAGAGCGCACCAGGGGCAGCATATAGATACAGGTAATTTCTTTGATCAGTATGCCGTAGTGGCGTCCATCAGGGCGCGTCTGGATACGCGGGTTATGGGGAGGATGCGAGACAATGCTCTCGACTTCTTGATGCTCCTCACGCGATGGCCACTCATTGAGCCAGGTCTCTAGATGATCGAAGTAGTAGCTTCGTGCCTCTTCAAAATATGTAAAGTAGACTGTATTGTTGACGTGTGCCAGGGGGTCCAGATCGCGAAAGCGAATCTGTACTGGATACCAGCAAGGATATTTATCGGTCATAGAATTCCTGCCTGTTCCTTTCTTCTACGCGCTGTCCTTGTTCTCAATAGTAACAGAGCAGGCGTCCCCAAGGCAATAATCCGTGATCTCTCCTGGCGCCTGAACCTTTGATTTTTGAAGGTATCGGGAAGCAGGTAATCCACTCAGTGCAGTCTGGCGTAGTACATATATATCGGATTGCCGAGGGGGGAATGGCGACAACTCAGCGCCAGCGGCGATGCTCCATGCCGCGTCAGTTGTGTTGTCGTCCTTGCAATCTATGGAGCGAGCATTCTTTTTGTACGATGAAAACCTGCATCACTCTTCTCCTTCTCTGGTTCCCTGAAGGTTCTGACAGACAGAATGGGGTGTCTGTCAGAACCTTCATATTTTTAGTTTCCTCTGTGTCCAAGTTTTCGAATCCACTACACCTTGCGCTGTACCTGCAAAGCTGGCTACAATAAGGCGAAAGGAGGAAGCGCATGTTCTATATCGGCTGTCCGCTCTGGGGATATAAGGAGTGGGTTGGTAATTTCATTCCTGAACATACGCCTGCAAGCGATTTCCTCCGGCTTTATAGCCGGCGCTTAACCGCAGTCGAAGGAAACACAATTTTCTACGCGCTTCCATCTAAAGAGACGATTAGCCGATGGAAACAGGAGACGCCAGAGACTTTTCGCATCTGCCCGAAAGTCTCTCGAAGCATTAGCCATACCGCAACGCTTGATAAAAGCAAGCCGGAAACATTCCAACTCATCGAGCGTATGAGCGGTTTAGGATCGCGACTGGGTCCAATGTTTTTGCAATTGCCGCCTGCATTTGGCCCTGCTCACCTGGCACAGCTAGAAGCATTTTTGGATTTCTGGCCTCCCGAGGTTCGTCTGGCTGTCGAGGTCCGCCACCCGGGTTTTTATGAAGAGCAGCAGGCATTTACGCTGAACAGTTTACTGAGTCAGCATCAAGTTGCGCGGGTGATGATGGATACCCGGCCAATCCGCACTGGCTCAGCAGCAGAGCAAAGAGTCCTCCAGGCACGCGAACGCAAGCCCAACCTGCCGTTGCATATGGTAACTACCACTGATTTTATTTTCCTGCGCTATATCGGCAATCCGCACATGGAAGTCAACGAGCCGTTTTTCAAAGAATGGGCAGCACAATTGGCACAATGGCTCAACGAGGGCATAACGCTCTATGTCTTTTGCCACTGCCCGTTTGAAGTACATTCCCCCACTATCTGCAAGACCCTCTACCAACGGGTGAGCGAATTCGTTTCGCTTCCACCCCTTCCCTGGGAACTGGAAGAAACCGATGCTGAAGCGCAGCAGCCGCGCTTGTTTTGATGAGCTTCGTAGGGCCAGTTTATGTCTATAACTACATCTATGCTTTTTAATCCTCATGGGGCAGCCGATGTAGAACATGATTTTGCTCCTTTTCGATCCTGCCCTGCTACTGAAAATAACCCCCGTATAATCTCTTAGTTAATTTGGCTGATTGAGAGAGAACGAGGCTAATTTGACTGATAAAGAGGATACCTGCTTTTCCCGATGCGACAAGACCTATACCAGGGTATCATAAAATATTGGGTGGATGAGGATGAGAAGGTGGCAACCCCTGGTGAAGGCAGTCGTATCGAAGGAGAAAGACAAATGTCTTGCCGCTTGCACATGAAGAATATCTTCGTCGCTTGCTGTATGGGTATCCTTTTATTTGCGTTTCTGGAGTTGCCTGGTTTTCACCTCACTCCACACGTTCATGCCGCTACTTCTTACCCGGTGCAGGTGTTTAATAATGTTTCCTATGGACCTCTACCAGATGAAGTCCTGGATGAATGTCTGCCTGTTGGGGCGCCTGCATCGGAGCCTGGCATTATTATGATTTACGGGGGTGGCTGGATTGGAGGAGATAAAGCAAAATACGAAGATTTATGTATGAGTTATGCGGCTCAGGGATACATCGCCGCTACGATAAACTATCGCTTAGCTCCGGTATATCAGTGGCCAGACCAGATTGGAGATGTCCAGTTGGCTGTGCGCTACCTGCGAATGAACGCTGCTGGCCTTGGCCTTGATCCGGCGCGGATTTGTGCGTTTGGATCTTCAGCCGGAGCGCACCTGGCACTACTGCTTGACGAGTTGCAGACCATTCACCCGGCAGATGTGGCGTCTATTTATTCAGACGTCTCACCTACTGTTCTATGCGTCGTCGATGAGTTTGGACCGACCGCTCTCAGTCAGTTGTTCGAGGAAAATCCGAGTGTCCAACTGAACATCTACGATCTTTTGGATGACCAGGTTCCTCCCGCTCCAATTTATCCAGACGCTTCTCCTCTCGATAACATTGCTGCCCAATCGGGGCAAGCGCTCATTATACAAGGAACCCGGGATCAAACAGTGCTGCCGGATCAATCACAGGAACTCTACCAGGCATTGCTGAATGACGGAATTTCAGCCCAATATATTTCCTATGATGGAGGCCACGGGTTTAGTGGTCTCCCGCCCGATCAAATCGATGCCATTAAGGCCCAGATAAATACCTTCCTGAATGCGGTTGAGCTGCCAGGCCATACCCTACATCCTCGGCGTTAATATCAGAACGATTTGGGCTGCTTCACCCAGCCTCTTGCGATAGCATAGGCGGCGGCCTGAGTGCGCGTCTCGCAGCCCAGCTTGGCGAGGATGTGCGTGACGTGCAGTTCGACGGTGCCGCTGCTGATGTGTAGGGTTGCGGCGATCTCGCGATTGGTGCGGCCGGTGGCCAGTTGCAGTAGCACCTGCCTCTCGCGCTCGGTCAAGCGCTCAACGTGGTGGCGCATCTCCAGGGTCTGGCGGCGTTTGCGCTGCGCCTCCAGGTGCGTACTGGCGCGCAATCTCTGGACGGCTTCTATGCCCGTTGGAACCCGCAGGTTTTCGTAGATGGTAAGGGCCTTTGCGAGAAGTTCCTCGGCCTCTTCGCGCGCTGCCTGAGTCATAGCCCGAGAGGTGGACTGCTTACTCGCCTTTTCTAGGAGTACCTCGGCCAGGCGCTGGGAGGCCAGTGCCTGGTAGTAGCGCCAGCGCATGTTCCCCCAGGCATCTACGGCCCGCCTGAGAGGAGCAATGGCTTCCTCCAGCGCGCCTTCCGCTGCACTGAGCATGCCCTGAGCTTGCAGCAGCGCAGCAGCGCCAACCGGGTTATCCGTGTCACGCATCAGGGCCTTGAGCTCTGCCAGCCACTGCCGCGCTTTCATCAGTTCGCCTGATTCCACATAGAAGCTGATGCCATCGAGCAAAACCGGTATGATCGTGAGCATATCCTCGGTCGTTTTCCAGCGCTTCAGGATACGCTCGAACCATTCTTGCGCTTGCAGCGACTCGTCCCTGGCTCGGTGTAGCCGGGCAAACCCCCACCAGAGTGGCATATGATAGATGTACTCGTCACTATGAGCGAGAACTGGTCGAGCGGCCTGCATCTGCATGTCGGCTTCTTCCAGCTCGTTTCGCGTGAGCAAGAGGTGAGCCAGGGCAACCCTGGTAACGGCCGCGAGGTAGGAAACGCGTAGTTGCAGCAGCCGCTCGATGCCCTGGCGCAATTCCTCCATCCCCTGCTCCCAGCGATCGCCTGAGAAAAAGCGCTGCCATCCCAGGAGGAAGAGGGGCTGCAGCGTGCCGGAACGCTCTTCAAAACTGGCCGCCTTCTTCAGGACTTGCTCGGCTTCGGCGGGCCATCCCCAACTGATCAGCATCCAGGCTAAAAGCGCGTACCCTATCATGATCACATCAGGCAAGCTGAACTGGTTTGCCCGGTCGATGGCCTGGCGTATCTCGGCCCAGCCTTCCTCAAAGTCCTGGCTGCGCCGGTGGGCTTTGAACCAGGCGCGCGTCATATAGCTTAGTTGAATGGCCGGCACTTTGCGCGGGTCGTCGAGCGCCTCAAATAAGGCAAAGCAACGCTCGATCCACCGGGTGGCGCGAGTATAAAGGCTATGAACAGTCCAGTAGTGCGCGAGAAGGGAGGCGGCAACCAGCGTCTCTACATCTCTGCCCGCCGGATCAGGGTCTGCAAAGGCCGCCTCGGCTGCGGATTTTACCTCGGCCAAAAGGTCTGGGAGCGACGGGCTAGCGACGAACCAGTTAATGAGGAGCAGATTTGCCATCACCTGCAGCGCCTGGTGGTGTTGACCGATGCGCTGGTAGCCAGCCTTTGCCAGGTTGAGCCAGTGAAGTGCGCCATCGAAGTCATAGATGCCCAGACTCAGCATGCCCATACGCTGAAGGAACAGGAAGCGTTCCGGGCTGTCGTCGGGAAGGCTGGCCTGGGCCATATGCAGGTAGTAGCGCTCTTCGCGGAAGGCGAAGATGCGCCTGGCGCGCTCGGCCTCGTGCAAGGCATAGGGGCGAGCTTTGTCCAGAAGCCCCGCCAGCCAGTAGTGTTCGACCAGGAGGTGGGAGACATCGTCTAAGCTTCTAGTCGAGGTGGCAAGGGTAGCATGAGGCCCAATCGTTGTCAGTTTTTCGAGCGTTTCCGCCACGGCGCGGTGGCGTAGGCGGCGTTCCGGGGCCATCATCTGGTCGTAGATGGCTTCGCGGGTCAGCGCGTGGCGGAACTGGTAGCGCTCCTCTTCTCTGATGGCTGGGGTAGATGGTTGTGTGTTGCTCAGCTCGCTAATCAGTTGTACATTCTTTGCCCGCCGCAGTGTACGCACCAGTTCGTACTCATCCAATCCAGAGAGGGCAGCCAGCAGGGGGAAGTCGAAGACCCGCCCGATCACGGCGGCATAGGCGAGCACCTCCTGGTCGGTGTCTGGCAAGCCAGTGAAGCGTTTAAGGATCGCATCGGTGAGCGACGAGGGCAAGTGCGGCTTCGTGCCAGCGGAGACAAGCCAGCCCTGCGCCTGCCTTTGCAGATGCCCTGTAGCCACCATCGAGCCCAGCAACTCCTCGATAAAGAAGGGATTACCCTCGTCCCAGTCAAACAGAAAGTTTGCGAACTCCGCGGGCACCGGCTGCCCCAGGATGCTGTTGACGCAGCGCCGGTGGTCGCCAGCATTGAGAGGCACCAGATGGATGGGGTAGGCATGCCGCTTTGCCTGTAATTGCGATACCAGGCGGCTCAATGCAGGATTATCGGGTAGCGCGTCAGCCCGGTATGTTCCCAGGATCAGTATGCCAGTATGCTGATCCTGCGGTGTTGATGTGGGGGAAGTGTTGTTGACATCCAGGCGTTGGGCAAGAAAGGCGAGTAATTCCAGGCTGGTTTCATCGGCCCAGTGCAGGTCTTCCAGAACAAGCAAAAGTGGTCCTGAACTGGAACGTGCCAGTTCCTGCAAGGTGCTCAGCAGGCCATGAAAGACGGCCTGCTGGCTCTGTACGGCCTGGGCATCGACCTCGGCCGACAATGAATTACTGCCCGGCAACATCGAGGCCAGAACGGGGAATAGCTTGAGGACAGAGGCAAGGGACGCTTGCAGGGAGGCTTGAGCCGCCGGTAAAGTGCTTGCGCCGGCCGCAAAGAAGCGGCGTAAGGCATCCAGGAACGGGCCAAAGGGGAGTGCCTGATCCTGGGGGATCGCCTGGCCAAAGAGCACCGATGTTTGCCGTGCCTGGATGAACTGCATAAAGGCCCGGCAAAGCTTTGTCTTGCCAAGACCCGCTTCGCCTGCCACGAGTACGAGTTGGGGCCTGCCCTGCGCCGCCCGCTCAAACGCCTCGTGTATCTCGTGGAGTTCGTGGACGCGGTCCACCATCTCGCCACACAATAAAGGTCTGGTACTCGATAGTTCGTGCATGTGACACCTTTTCTACCCGGGACTGTAGAGTATCATGCGTGTACGACTGTGAGAACTCTTCCTTTGAAAGGCTGCATGGACTGCTTATTCCTATTGTACTCACAAATTTCGCTCATGTCTATGGGTTTTCCTATAGAAATCCATCAGTTTTTTCTACAAAAATCTCACGTCCATTAAAATGTATGTTCTAGTTAGTTCTAGCTACTCCTGCATGCTGAACGGGGACCGCGAAATAGCAAGTTTGTGCGATGCGTTTTTCTTTGCTTATCAAGTAGACTTCGAATAGTTCCTCTCATTTGCGAAGCGAGAAGCATGGACAACGCTTATCCCGGCGGACACCGCCGGTTTGGCAGAGGGGAACTGTTTCGGGAAAGGGGGAGGTTCCGGGCAGAGAGAACGTGTACTCAGTCCTGAACGCCCCTTGCCCTCTCATAAATATAGGGTTTCCCAGATGTAAAACATGTAAAAAATGGTTAGACTCTTGCCAGGGGCATGCTGAGCCGCATCGTGCCATGATATTTTGCGCGCACGCGAGTTCAACCCCAAACAGGAAATCACCAACAAACATGCTGGTGGTCCGTCAACGCTTCGATCGGTGGGTGGGAACCTGGTACCCGTGAGAGGTGCTGTTCCAATTCTGCCCGGCCGATCAAGCTGGATAGTCCGCTGGACAAGGAGAGGAAGTTCCATGAGTATCGCACTGCTTATCGCCCGTTTGCTGCTCGCTGTCGTGTTTGCTGTTGCTGGACTGGCCAAGCTCGCCGACCTGGGCGGGTCCCGGCAAGCCATGCGTAACTTCGGTGTACCGGCTCCGCTCGCCCTTCCGATGGGCATCCTGCTGCCGCTGGTCGAGCTGGCCGTTGCGGTCGCGCTCATCCCGCTGGCATGGGCCTGGTGGGGAGCCGTGGGCGCACTCGCGCTCGTCTTGCTCTTCATCGCCGGGATCGCCTTCAACCTGGCGCGTGGCCGTACACCCGACTGCCACTGCTTCGGGCAGTTGTACTCGAAGCCGATTGGCCGTTCCACGCTCATCCGTAACGTGCTTTTGGCCGCTGTGGCAGGCTTTGTTGTCGACTTCGGTTGGAACAGCGCGGGTCTCAGCGCCACCGATTGGCTGGCGGCTCTGAGCCTGATGCAGCGCATCGAACTTGCGGCCGGGATCGTCCTGCTGGCTCTGCTCGTGGGTGAGGGCTGGCTGCTCCTGCAGATGCTGCGTCAACAGGGGAGATTATTGCTGCGCCTCGATGAGCTGGAGGGGCGAATTGCGACAGGTGGTCCTGCATCGCAGCCGGCTCCGGCTCAGACTCCCACGCCTCCAGCGCCAGGACTCCCCGTGGGCACGCCTGCTCCGGCCTTTGCCCTGCCTGGACTGTTTGGTGAGACGATCACGCTTGACTTCCTGCGCGCACCGGGCAAGCCGGTTGTGCTGCTCTTCTCCGATCCCGGTTGTGGCCCCTGTAATATGTTGCTGCCCGAGGTGGGGCGCTGGCAGCGCGACTACGCGGGCAAACTGACGCTGGCCCTGATCAGTCGTGGCAGCGTGGAGGCCAACCGGGCGAAAGCGAGCGAGCATGGCATCACCCACGTCCTTTTGCAGAAAGACCGCGAGGTCGCCGAAGCCTACCTCGACCAGGGGACTCCCGGGGCTGTGCTGGTGCGACCGGACGGCACGATCGGGACGTCCCTCGCTTTAGGAGCGGAGGCCATTCGCGCACTGGTGGCAGGAGCGGTAGGGCTGCCTGTGCTGCAGGCGCTGCCGGCAACCGCGCTTGCCAATGGCAACGGAAACGGCCACGTCAATGGCAACGGCTCGCTCCCCATCGTGGATCAGCCGGTTCCGACAGCCGGATCGAAGGGGGGCACACGCGCACCGGACTTCAGCCTGCCCGACCTGGCAGGGAAGACGGTCAGTCTCTCCGACTTCCGGGGCAGCAAGACGCTACTGCTATTCTGGAACCCGGGCTGCGGCTTCTGCGAGCGTATGCTCGACGATCTCAAGGCCTGGGAAGCTAACCCGCCTGCCGGAGCGCCAAGATTGCTGGTCGTCTCGACTGGCAGTGTCGAATCCAACCAGGCGATGGGCTTGCGCGCACCGGTACTGCTGGATCAGAACATGAGCGTGGGCAGCAAATTCGACGCCAGCGGCACCCCGATGGCGGTACTCATCGATGCGCAGGGCAATATTGCTTCGGAGGTGGCGGCCGGTGCTCCCGCCGTGCTTGCGCTGGCGAGCGGCAAAGATCCGGCTGCCGCCAGCGGGAACGGGAGCGCGGCTGCGCCGGCTGCACCTGGCGGGCCAAAGGTGGGTGAGCCTGCTCCGTCCTTTGCCCTGCCAAACCTGGCGGGCAAGCCTGTCAATCTCTCCGACTTCCGAGGGAACCGGACGCTGCTGCTGTTCTGGAACCCGGGCTGTGGCTTCTGCCAGCGCATGCTCGACGACCTCAAGTCCTGGGAGGTACATCCACCTAAAGGCGCACCAAGGCTATTGGTCGTCTCAACCGGGACGGTCGAGGCCAACCATGCGCCAGGTTTGCGCTCCACGATTGTACTCGATCAGAACATGAGCGTGGGCAGCAAGTTCGGGGCTAATGGCACGCCGATGGCGGTGCTCGTCGATGCGCAGGGCCGGATCGCCTCTGAGCTGGCGGTGGGCGCTCCCGCGGTGTTCGCGCTTGCGGGCGTGGGCAAAGAACAGTCAAGTATCATTTCAGTCTAACTAATCAACCTTGACCGCTCAATCGGTTTGTCTTACGGAAAGCAACAGGTTTGTGGGTAAGAACGAGGGGCCAGTACTGATGGCCCCTCGCAGTGAGGATGCAGAGGCACCAGAAACATCGGAGCTCTAGGGTCGCTTCCTGGTGCAGTCGTGCCCAGCGTCCATACAAGGAGTATAGCATGGACTCTTCCAACTTTGACGAGTTCACGAAATTCCTTGCGCGCCATCCCTCGCGCCGCCAGTTACTCAAGGGGATGGTGGCCAGCGCCGTAGGAAGCGCCCTCTCATTCGTTGGCATCGAGACGAGCTTTGCCGCGACATGTACGGGCGGCCTGCCTGGCCAACCGTGCGCCTCGACCAATCCGCGCTGCTGCAACGGCTCGGTGTGCAGTGGCGGTGTATGTGTCTGCCCCAGCGGCACGACCAACTGCAACGGCACTTGCGCGAACCTGAACACGAACGCGAAGAACTGCGGCTCCTGTGGGCACGCCTGTATACCCGGACAGGTATGCGTCAGTGGCGTGTGTACCGGCTGCCCATCAGGTGAAACCACCTGCAATGGCAATTGCGTCAATCTCAATACCGATCCCAACAACTGCGGTTCCTGCGGAAATGTCTGCTCCAACGGGGCGGGTTGCCAGCAGGGTATCTGTCGTTGTAGCGCCGGACTGATTGTCTGCAGTGGCACCTGTGTTAATCCCAACACGGATAACAACAACTGCGGCACCTGCGGGCACGTGTGCGGATCAGGCACCACCTGCAAGCACGGCCTCTGCTGCGCGTTCAATCAGAACAACTGCAACGGCGCCTGTGCCAACCTGAAGACCGACCCTAACAACTGCGGCACCTGCGGGGTAGTCTGCGCTTCAGGGACTTGCTCGAACGGGGTTTGCACCTGTAGCTCGAGTTCCCAGTGTCCGGCCGGGCAGGTTTGCTCCAACGGGCTGTGCAGTTCCTGCCCAAGCGGGCAAACCGATTGCAACGGCCAATGTGTAAACCTGCAGACCGACCCCAACAACTGCGGGAGTTGCGGCCACACCTGCGCCTCTGGTGAGACGTGCGCCAGCGGGTCGTGTACCTGCGGCAGTTCCGGCGATTGTCCGGCCGGCACGCATTGCGTCAATGGGAGCTGCGTCTGTGACGCCACGAGTTGTCCTAACGGCTGCTGTGCAGGCAACGTCTGCCAGACACCGTCGCTGAGCAACTGTGGCACCAATGGTGGAACGTGTGTCGCCTGTGGCATCACGGCCGATACCTGCTCCAACGGGGTCTGCATGTGCGGGAGCGGTGCAGCTTGTGCCTCAGGCCAGGCGTGCGTCAATGGGGCTTGCGTCTGCAACTCCACGAGTTGTCCCAACGGCTGCTGCGATAGCAGTGGCACCTGCCAGCCGGGCACGAGCACGAGTGCCTGTGGGACTGGCGGAGCAGCTTGTGTGGCTTGCGCCTCAGGGCAAATGTGCCAGAACGGAATTTGCACCTCCTGTGGCCTCAATGGTTCGTCCTGTAGCCAGAATAGTCAGTGCTGCTCAAATATCTGCTTCCAGGGCATCTGTCTGCCTTGCCTTCCCGATACTGCCGGTCCCTGCACGCAGAATAGTCAGTGTTGTTCGGACATCTGCCAGGGCGGCACCTGCCGCTCTTGCTTCAACACTGGTCAGTCCTGTACGCAGAATAATCAGTGCTGTCAGGGCAACTGTTTTAATGGCTTCTGCCAGCCTTGCTTATCTGATGGTCTTGGCTGTATCCAGAATAGTCAGTGCTGTTCGGGCAACTGCATCAATGGCTTCTGCCAGCCTTGCTTCAGCACTGGTCAGCCCTGTACGCAGAATAGTCAGTGCTGTTCGGACAACTGTGTCAATGGCTTCTGCCAGCCTGGCTGTGCAGTTCTCGGTTGTAACAGCTATTGTTCGACAAATTCCGCCTGTGCCTGTGTGCAGACAACTGAGGGCAACGCAGCGTGTACGCAGCAAGTTTGTCTTAATATAGCCTGCAGCAGCAGTGAGCAGTGTGGCGCTGGCAGAGTGTGCTCGACATGTTGCAGCCAGAACCAGAACCAGGGCTTCTGTCTGGCTCGCTGCTAACTTTAGGGTAATGTCAAGAACTTCCGGCCAGACCGGCAGGCTTGCCAGAGGGCTGGAGCAGCCGGCGGTTCTTGACTACCGGCCCGAAAGAGAAAGGAGACCTTCTATGTTCCCTGGTTTCCACGCCTATGACCTGATCATCGTCCTGGTAGTCGCCCTGGTGATCTTCGGGCCTAAGAAACTACCTGAGTTGGGGTCCTCTATCGGCAAGAGCATCAAGGAGTACCGGAAGAGCATGAAGGATGTGTCCCCTCCTCGGGAAGAAGAGGTGCATGTTCTGACGACCTCAACCAGCGAAGCCCCGGCACAAGATGCAGTAGCGGCGAGCAGATCGCAGACAAGCGTTACGAGCCAGGAGCGAAAGGGGTGAGGGACCCATGAGTGCTTCAAGGTTTGACGAGTTCACGAAATTTCTGGCGCGCAACCCATCGCGCCGCCAGGTGCTCAAGGGCATGTTCGCAAGCACGGTGGCTGGCGTGCTCTCCTCTCTGGGTCTGGAGAACGCATTTGCCGCGACGTGTAATAATGGGCCGGGGAAACCGTGCGCCTCGACCAAACCGCGCTGTTGTAACGGGGCCGTTTGTAGTAATGGGACGTGCATATGTCCCACAGGCACCACCAACTGTAGTGGCACCTGTGTGAATTTGCAGACCGACCCGCACAACTGCGGATCCTGCGGCAGCGCCTGCCCGGCGGGGGTGGCCTGCACGAACGGGGTGTGCAGCGGCTGCGCCAGCGGCTACACCCTTTGCAGCGGCACCTGCGTCAACCTGAACAAGGATAACCACAACTGCGGGTCGTGCGGCACCACCTGCCCGCATGGCTCGACCTGCACCAACGGCGTGTGCGCCTGCACGGCCGGCTACAGCAACTGCAACGGCACCTGCGTAAATTTGCAGACGGACAAGAACAACTGCGGAGCCTGTGGCAACCAGTGCCCGGCTGGCACCGGCTGTAGCGGTGGAGTGTGCGTATGTCCGACGGGCACCACCAACTGCAGCGGGGCGTGCGTCAATCTGCAGACCGACCACAACAACTGCGGAACCTGTGGCAACGCCTGCTCGGCGAGTTATGCCTGTGAGAGTGGCGTGTGTAAGCCCTGCGCCATCGGCCTGACCTACTGCAACGGGGTCTGCCGCAACCTGCAGACCGACAAGAACAACTGCGGGTCCTGTGGCAACGTCTGCCCATCGGGGGAGAGCTGCTCGAGTGGGCAATGCACCTGCGGCAGCAGCGGGAATTGCCAGGCGGGTACGCACTGCGTCAATGGGCAGTGCGTCTGTGACAATACCAGTTGCCCCAACGGCTGTTGTGCTAACAACATTTGCCATACTCCCTCGCTGATGTACTGCGGCACCGGTGGTGTTACGTGTTTCGGCTGTGACATCAGCGCCGATAATTGCGTCAACGGGCACTGCGTCTGTGGGAACAGCGACAACAAATGTCCGTATGGACAGGCTTGCCTCAACGGGCAGTGCGGTTGCGACTCCACTGTTTGCGCTGGCTGCTGCGATAACAGCGGCACCTGCCAGCCGGGCACGAGCAACTCCACTTGTGGCAGTGGAGGTGCCGCGTGTATGAGCTGTGGGACTGGCCAGACCTGTCAGAGCGGAACGTGCATCACTACCTGTAGCGCTAGCACGTGCCCCAGCGGCTGCTGTGATAGCAGCGGCACCTGCCAGCCAGGCACGAGCAACTCCGCTTGTGGCAGTGGCGGTGGAACCTGTGTCAGTTGCTCAGGCAGTACGCCGGTCTGTTCAGGTAGCACCTGTGTGCAGTGCGCTGCCGACGCTGACTGCCCCACGGGTCAGAGCTGTTGTTACAACGTCTGTGTCAACGAGCAAACCGATGTCATCAATTGCGGAATGTGCGGCAACGTTTGTAATTCGACCAACGGCACGGCGAGTTGTGTCAACGGGACCTGTCAGATTACCTGCAATGCCGGCTTTGGCAACTGTGACAGCAACGTGTCCAATGGCTGTGAGACTAACCTGAACAATGACAGCAACAACTGCGGGACTTGCGGCTTCGCCTGTCAGCAGGGACAAACCTGCGTCAATGGCACCTGCGTTTGCAACGCCACCAGTTGTCCCAACGGCTGCTGCACAAATGGAACGTGTCAGCAGGGAACTATTGACACCTCTTGTGGCTCGGCGGGCATGGTGTGTCAAAACTGTACGGCGTCTGGTCTGGTCTGTACGCCCGGTCAGGTGTGCGGCTGCCCAGCCCAAACGAACAATGGGACGTGCGTCAATACCTGTCTCACAGGCCCTTGTCCTGCGGGATGCGCTTGCCAACCTGACCGATCCGGGCAGCTTTATTGCTATAACACCGGTTGGCCGCCCAGTGTGGGGTGCGTTAACGACAATACATGTCCGCCTGGCTTCTTCTGCGCTAACATGGGCGATCCCTCTATCGGCACCTGTCTGCTAGCATGCTAGGATGGGGACCCCGGCTGGCCATGGCGATCCTTGATCGACCGGCCAGCCGAGGGCATCTACCTCGGGCTTGTGCTCAACTCGCCTGGCGAAGTATCGAATAGCGTAGAGAAAGAACATGTGCGATGGATGACAAAAGATTTGATAACCTGACGCGGTGGTTAGCCACCTCTCGGCCACGCAGGTGGACGCTAAAATTCATGGCCGGAGCCGCTGCCGGAGTGCTGGGCCTCAGAACCGAGAGCGCGCTGGCAAACTCACCTTGTGGAAATGGCTTTTACCAGTGCGGTTCTCTTCCGCTGATCGTCTGCTGCCCAGATTTATTGTCAGTGTGTTGTCCGGGCCCTGCACCTAATGCTCCCCCAATCTGTTGTCCACCGAGTTTTATATGTGCGAATGGCGGTTGTGCGTGCTCAGCGGGCCAAACCGTATGCAATGGGATGTGCACGAATACGCAATCTGATAACAATAACTGTGGGGGATGCGGCACTGTGTGTAGTGGTGGACAGACCTGTCAGAACGGGACCTGCAGTTGTCCCTCAGGTCAGACTTCTTGCAATGGCTCCTGTATTGATACGTCGAGCGATAACAATAACTGTGGGGGATGCGGCATTGTTTGCCTGACTGGAGAAAGCTGTCAGAACGGCGCGTGTAGTTGTCCAGCGGGGCAAACACCCTGCTCGGGCACTTGCGTGGATACCTCGAGCGATAACAATAACTGCGGGGGATGCGGCAACGCCTGCTCAGGTGGGCAGACCTGCCAGAGCGGCGCCTGCGCCTGCCCGTCAGGACAAACGCTTTGCTCTGGTACCTGTGTTGACACCTCGAGCGATAACAACAACTGTGGAAGCTGTGGCAACGCCTGCCCATCAGGCGAGATTTGCCAGAACGGCATGTGCGGCTGCACGTCGGGTCTAACGCTCTGTAATGGCAAATGCGTCAACTTGCAGACCAGCCACGGCAACTGCGGCACTTGTGGACATGTATGTAGTGCAAATCAAACGTGTCAAAACGGACAATGTGTCTGATATCAGGTCCGTCCTGCAAGACACTCTGTCATGCTTCAATGAGGGTGACTCGTTGCACCCCCATTGAAGACAGAAAGGAAAGACGATATGTTACCCGGTTTTCACGGCTTCGACTTGATCATCATCCTGGTGATCGCCCTGGTGATCTTTGGGCCGAAAAAGCTGCCCGAGATGGGCGCAGCAATCGGCAAGAGCATCAAGGAGTATCGGAAGAGTATGAAGGAAATTACGACTCCTGAAGAGCAAGAGATCCCGCCAGCGCTCGGCAACCAGGCGCAGCAGCCTGAACCGGTCAGCGCCAGGGCTGAAGGGGGAAGAGGGTAAGAATTGATGACAGGTCTCGATTTGCGTATGACCAATGCGTAGTGCTTACTGGTAACTTTCTGGGACTATCGCCTCGAGGTGAGGTGAGGTGAAACGTCATTGAGGGAGAGGACGCCGTGACGAAACCTGAACACATCCAGGGATATGATGGCATCGCAGAGTGGTACGATCAATGCGTGCGCGCACGCAGCATGCTGCACGATACGGTGCTCGATACGCTTTTGTCTCTCGCTGACGAGGTCAGCGGGCTCGATCTGTGCGACCTGGCTTGCGGACAAGGCGTAGTGGCACGGGAGGTGGCCAAACGAGGAGCAGCGAGCGTGCGCGGGGTCGATCTCTCTTCAAAGCTGCTCGACATTGCGCGCGAGGAGGAGAGAAGGGACCCGTTAGGGATAGTCTACGTGCATGAAGATGCCCAGTCGCTTTCCTCCTTCTCCGATGCCCTCTTCGATGGAGTCCTGTGCAACCTGGCACTCATGGACATTGAAGATTTGCCTGCTGCGGCGCACACGATCCAACGCATCCTCCGCCCGGGTGGATGGCTTATTTTCTCCATTCTCCACCCCTGTGCTCCGGTGACCTCCGCCGAGGGGGGCTTGCAACAACGCCCGCAGAGCTATTTTGAAGAGGGCCTCTGGTTTTCACCCAATCCGCTTAGTGTGCGAGGTCGTGTCGGCTCCTACCATCGAACCGTCAGTACGTATCTCCAGCGTTTCCTGGATGTGGGGTTGAAACTGGAACAGATCAGAGAGCCACAGGCAACGGGGTCGATTGCAGAGCGCATTTCAGCCTATACAGCGGTTCCGGTTGCACTCGTTGCTCGCTTTGGGAAACAAGCTCCATTGCTCGGAACTCACTGATGAGAGGAGAAAGTGGACATGGCGAGACCTTTCTTGGATGTAGATGCGGATGGCATCGAACTGAGTTCAGAGATCCTGATCTACACCTACTATCCCTCTGTGGCAACTCCTCAGGAGGCGCTCGCCCGGCTGGCGGCATCCTCTTCTCGGTCCTATCTGCAACCGGGAATGGAATTTCGTGTCAGCCGCCAGCGGCCCAATACCGCTCTGTGGGATGTGCAGGAGGTGGGGAAGATCTGGTATCTTGGTACCTACCAGGGCTATGTTGCCTTCACGCTTGATGCGGCTACATTTGCGGCTGTCCAAGAAACCGGGAGCGTGCTCTTTGATGACGATCACGTGCAATATGTACCAATACCTCTCATGTAGCGCTAGCTGCGCCAGGGTTTTACACTATCATGCCGACAAGAGATAGGTGTTGATCTTGACAAGCGTCCGTTTGTTGACGAGGGCGACATGGCCGCGCTGAAGGGCGGCAGCATCAAAGATTGGTTGCCCTCATCAACAAATCGTCCACACCTGTCAATCAAGCAAATGTCTCGATCTTTGTTTAGCTCAATAGATACGAACCATGCTCTAGTACCCCTAGTCAGAAGACTGAACTGGTCGGTGCGAGGGATGCGAGCGGAGTGGAGCACGAGATGTAGTCGCAACCAGTACTTTCTGTTCACTACCGTCCCCAAATTTCCAAATTCAGGAACCCTCATCAGTTTATAGCTAGTGAGTAAGCTGCTCTGTTGTGTCAAAAATAATCAGGTTGAGGGCTTTGTTGAGCAGCATAGCCTAAACTGGCTGTATTTTGGGCGGTTCTTAGGAATCTCGGCCGCTATCCGTTATACTGGACAGTGAATTATTTGAGTACTGTAGCGAGGTAGTGTATGCTTTCGGCTATCATCACTGTGCTACTTATCAGTGTGATGCTGTCGATTACGATCAGTCTTTTAGCCAGCGCCATGCTCGCGCGTAAACGCCGGGCGCGGCTCGCGGTTCAGCAGACGACAGGCCTGCGCTTGAATGCTATTTCCCCTGCTAACACGGCGCCTTTGACCGGCGTTGAGCCAGCGGCGGAGCTGACCTTCTCCGGTGATTGGTACAGGCGTCACCGCACCTTTGTTTCTGGCGCGCTTATCTTGATGGTAATGCTGGCGTTATTTATGCAGACGGGCCTGGCCGACGGGGCGTTCAACGGTATTCGGCGAGGATTCAGCGCACTCAGCTTATCGGGCAATCCCCAGGGGTTTGATATCAGCACCGAGCTGCCCCCCATGCCGTATTCGGCCACGGCGAACGTCGTGCGTATTGATTCCGCCTTACGCGATCAATACTACACAAATTATGAATGGCAGGTGTGGTCCTGGTCTTCCTGCTCGGGTATTTCAATGGAGATGGTGATTAATGCCTATGGCCATCACTATATCGCCGCCGATTTCTTAGAGAAAGAGTACAATCTGGGGGTGTGGAATGTAGCGCAAGGACTGACCGGTGGCGAACCTGCTGTTGCTGAAACGGCGAGTTATTTTGGCTTCAAGGCGCTGCCTAATCCGCCCAGAACGCTCCAGGCGCTGATCTATACGGTCAACAAGGGCTATCCCGTAATAGTAGGAAATCCTGGGCACATCATGGTTGTGCGCGGCGCGGATAACACCTACATCTATGTTGCCGACTCCTCGCCCGCAAACCGCACGGCCATGACCTACGCGCAGTTCCTGTCTTGGTGGGACGGCTTCAGTGTCGTGCTGGTGCCGCGCTAGCCGGGCAATTCGAGCTATTTTGCTTTCGCGCCCCGTACCCTTTTGAGGATGGTCTTGTGCAAGGTCTTGCTTCCAGCGGCGATGATGGAGTAACGCTCATCGAGCGACTTGACCGGGCGCAGGGGGTTGCCCTGCTCATCGGTGACGGTACCGCCTGCCTCGATGACGATACTGGCCGATGCCAGGAAAGACTCGCCGGTAAGCTCACCCCCTATGTCAATGTAGGCATCGTATGCGCCATTCGCGACGTAGACAACGTCCATGGCAGTACTGCCCGAACGGCGCACATATGCTGGTGGCTCGCCTTCGAGCAGGAGCGCACGCAGGGGATCGCGACAGCGTGCATCCATGTTGATGCCAAGCAGGCTCTGGTTATAGGCGCTGGTACTGCTGATCTGGCACCTGCGCCCGTTGCAGAAGGCCCCATCTCCCCGGCTGGCTTCGTAGACCGTGCCACTATAAAGTTCACCCACCAGGGCCCACAGGACCTGCTCCGGCGTGACGGGCGCGTCAATGGGTAGTACAGCCAGCGCAAGCGCGGCAGTCCTGATGCCATGTTCCACGTTGGTCGAGCCGTCTACCGGGTCGATGACGATACGGTAGGCTGGAGATGGCTGGGTTGAAAATGAAGGGCGCTCCTCGGTAATGATCTCGAAGCTGTACTTGCTCTCGATCAACCCGCTGATGATGATATCCTCCGCCTCGCGATCAAAGAGCATGGTTGTATGGTCATTTGACTGGGAATACACGCTCTGGCGATTGAAGGCATCGGAATGTATATAGGAGCGCACATGGCGGAATAGCTGTTGTAGCAGTTCTAGCATCGATCTGTCTTCGCTTTTCTCTCGCGTGAAGTGGTTACGTTGTCGTGTTTTCTGCTTCCTTGCTCACTCGATTATATCATACGGTGAAGCGGTTTCATGAGCAGAGCGCGTCACTTCGAGCCGTTGTACGGCAAAAGGGTAGTTGAGTTCCTGTTTTAACAGGCGCTCGCGGCTTGTCGCAATGGCAAGCTCGCCCTGATCGCAGGCAATCCAGCGCCGGTTGAGGCGCTGTGCCACGCTCGGCGTGACGCCGCTGCCGCAGAAGCAGTCGAGTACGAGATCGTGTTGCTCTGATGAGGCCAGGATGATGCGTTCGAGCAGGGCCGCCGGCTTCTGTGTAGCGTATCCAGAACGTTCGGGGTCCTTCTGCTGCAGGTGATTGATATCGCTCCAAACATCCGCGGGAGTCATCAGCGAGTTCTCACTATAAGAGTATACGCGCCCGGAGCTTCTGATCGTCCAATGTACCTGTCCATCCGCATCCAGTTCCCTGCGCATATGATTGCGTTTCTGCGCGCCCCTGCGTTCACCAATGCGTTCCGGGTGGAAGCAAAAATCGGCAGATTTGGTATAGAGCAAGATCGTATCGTGTTTGCGCGCGTAGTGTTTGAAGGTGCGCCCGCCCGACTGGTAATGCCAGATGATTTCATTCTTAAAGCCCGGGCCATCGGCGTCCAGGCTCAGGCCGAAAACTTCATCGAGCAGCACTTTGGCGTAGTGGATGGCGCGCCAATCGAGGTGAACATACAGGCTGCCATCGGGGGCCAGCAAGCTGTGCAATAGCGAGAATATTTCGTATAGCCAGGCGAGGTAGCTGTCAAGCGTGGACAGGTTGGACGGGCGGTTGCCCCACTTATCACTGTAAGCGAGTTGTGAGCCGCTCTTGAAATCTCGACCGGTCATAAACGGCGGGTCGATGTAGACCAGGTCGACCATTCCGGCGAATTCGGGGAGTAGCGCCGGCAGAACGAACGAGGCGTTGCCATGCACGAGGCGATTGTGCCAGGCGGCAGAGGGGGAATGATCGTCAGCGGGATAAGCCGCTTGTGAAGTCGAAGGGAAAGTACTGGTAGTGATGAGCCTGTAAAGATAGTCGCCGGGTCTATTATTTGGAGGAAATTTCGATTTATTTTTCCAGATGAGTTCGGCCATTGATTTGTGCCTTTTCGCCAAGTTGTTTGCAGTGGCTTCATTATTCTGCATCATAAGCAAGAAGCTGTCCGCTGTCAATGCTTTGAATGGCCGGGGTCTACATCGTTTGGGTGAAGGAGGGCGACCCAAGGGTCCCCACCCCACCCCTCTCCACTCCCGCCCTTACAGGAATTTTCCCCGGATGGACGGAGGGCCAATGACTAGCCTGAATTACCCACACTAATTCACTTGCTTAGGCACGTTGGTATATGCTGAAATATATTGCTCAAGTAAAATGGGTAAGAGGTTCATGCGATGCATATACATAAATGCCGGTTCATCATGTTGTTTGTTCCGCTGGCTGCTGGTCTGGCGCTGGCCTCATGCAACATACCGGGCGCGGGCACGATCCCCAGTGGCACACCCGACATGGGCAATGGCACACCGGCAGTGATTGCTTCGCCAGGTGCGGCGGAGGAGCATATCCAGCCAGCCTCGCCTGAAGCATTGGGGTCAACATATGCTTTTGTGCGCGATCAGCAGTTGTGGGTCGCGCTGAAAGGCAGGCAGCCGGTGCGGGCCACTTCTTTTCAGTATGCGAATTTGCCGGATGTCTCATGGCATACGCCGGTATGGTCTCCGGGTGATGGGCATATTGCCTTTATCATGAATGCGCGCCCGGCAGGACTGGGCGGTGGAGGTTGCCCGCGCCCGATTTTGGCGCGAATGGAGCCTTGTATGTGTTGAATACCGGCAGCATGCAAGCGACGCAGGTAGTTGTTCCAGCGGATAAAGGCGATGCGCTGGCAAGTAGCCCGTACAATGGGTACTGGCAATATGTATTTTGGGAAGACGCAACTCATCTTCTGGCATGGTACAATGGCGTTATCGGCAAAACGAGCGCTACGGCAGGGTTGTATCGCTACGATACAGCGACGAGGAAGCTGTCGCCGGTTCTCTCATTGAGTTCGTTAGGCGTCGCGACGATCTTTACGGAGCGGGGCAATCAACCGTTGTTGCTCTCTATGCAATACAATGGCGGCGAGTTGTACTACCAGGTGGTCACGCATCCATTCGAACAGGCAAGCCAGTTTATCATTTATCGCCGCGCCGTCGATCATCCACAGTCCGCGAGCAGCAGTGTATTCTCTGCAGGAAGCGAAGCGTGGTGCGGATCTGCGCAGAGTGGATCATTGGAGATGCCGGGATGGGCTATCTCGCCGGATGGCGCGCAGTTGGTTGCGCAGGTTGCCTCGGGGTCGCCGGGCAGCAGTGTGCAGGCGTTGAGTTTGAGCGACCATACGATCACGCCGCTTTTTACGGGTCTGCCGGCCGCAATGCTCGCGCATGATTTGCTGCTGGCATGGGGGCCGGATAGCCAGACGGTGGTGGCGAGCCAGGCGCACCTGTTGAACCAGAATGGTCCGTATAGTGCGACGCTGGCGAACCCGGCTAGCATGCAGGCGTATGGACTGAACGCGGCGGGCCCGGCTGCCTGGCAGTCGGATGGCAAGGCGTTTGCGCTTTCCAGCCTGGATGTCAGCGATGTTGGCGATAAGGGAAGTATGTACGTCTATACTATTGGGAGCGAACAGGGCCAGCTTCTACTAACGAATGCGCGTGACTTCGCCTGGGGGTAATAGTATGTCGCCTGTACCTTTGACTATCGTGTCTATCATCGCCTATATCGGCGGGATTATTCTACTCTTGTGGATTACCCCTCAAATTTTGAGACGCAAGTTTGATGACGGATTTTTCGTGGTGTTTGCCGCCGCCGACATTTTCGGTGGTTTGCTGGTGTTTAGCGCGGTAGGCGTTACGTTCGCTTTGTTCAATGGGGCGGGGGCAGTTCGCGTTTTTGACTTCTTCCTGCTAGCCGTTATCATCGGCATCGCGCTGCGCCTGGCTTTGCGCTCTTTCCGCCCCAGGTCCAGGGCTGGGATGGAGCGGATATCGGGCGTGCTCGTTGGCAGCTATTGCGTGTTGCTGGTGGTTGCCGCGCTCTATGCAATTGTGACGACTGTGGTTTAAGACTTTGCATGCCTCGATGTAAGTGAAAGGGGAATGAAAAGGGCGGCGCAAGCGCCCCCACCACCCTTCCAC
>CAVYFA010000006.1:0-28267 GCA_963767715.1 uncultured Chloroflexia bacterium | reverse complement strand
ATGATCTCCTTCTTTTCCTCTGGCGAACTTAAATATCTGCCTGTCGCGGGGATTCGCGGCTTCTTTCTAAGCACTGGTACCAGGGGCTTCCACGTCCTCTGCTTGAGACAGCCCATCACGACGCCGACCTCGTAGGCGCAATCGTCCAGCAGAGAACATAAGGCAAACTGCCCCAGGCGCATTTCGGGCCGCAGCCGCGCATAATCCACGCCGATCACAACTCCGCACAGGATGAATAGCAGCAGGAGCAGGGGCGGCACGATCACCCCTGTAATGAGCAGCGGCAGGGTATAGTAACGAGTCAGGTGGCGGCACAGGTGGTAGGTGTAAGCCAGGTGGCTTCTCAAAGTAGCGCGCATAATCACAAGCGGGTGAAGCATAACACGTTGTTCGCGCACAGCGCGAAGCCGTTTGAGCGTCCCCACCATGAGGATAGCGACGAGGCCGGTAAGGGCGGCGAGGGGCGTCCTGACATGTAGGGATGCCCCTTGTGGGCATCCGGGGGTGGGGCCGGGGTGGCTATTGAAACGTGATGGTAATAGTTTGCTTCCCATCCATCTTCCCAGCATCCACGCTAATCCCCACAGCCCGCCGATCGCGAGGCTCGCGAACGCAGCCTGTTCCGGCGGCAGGAGCAGGACGCGACGCGTTGAGGGATGGCGCCGCAGCAGCGCGGCCTCGGCGGATGCATAGGAGGCGCGGGTGCGCAAGAAGGCTGGCAGCGTGGTGCGATAGTCGTGCAGGACAATCCCCTGGGGAAGATAGAGGATACGCGTGCCGTCCAATAGCAGGCGACGGCATAGATCTACGTCTTCGCCGAAGAGCATCGGGGCGAAACCGCCGATATTGTTCAAGGCGTCACGCCGCACCAGCAGGTTCGCCGTAGACAGGTAGGTCAATGGCCCAGCGAGCGTCACCCGCTGCGGCTGCGCGCCCATGTACAGCGAGGATTTCTTGTCTTCATAGCTTCCTATCAGTGAGCGGCGCTCCAACGCTCGCAGCATCCCGCCCGCCGCTGCGACGGCGGAGTCTGAAAAGGCCGACACAAGCGCAGCCAGCCAGTCCTCTGTCGCTACACAGTCGCTGTCCAGGTAGGCCAGCAGGTCGAAGCGAGCGACTTGCGCGCCCCGGTTACGGCTTTGCGCCGTGCCCTGTCGCTGATTATTGCGCGCATAGCGCAGCGTAATTCCCTGCGCTGTAAATTCGGGTGTGAGCTGCTCGACAATAGCGCCGGTGCTATCGCTCGAGCAGTCATCCACTACGATGATCTCCAGGCGCCCTGCTGGATAGGATACTTTCAGGAGTGAGCGCAGGCAGCGTTCCAACTGCTCCGCGCGGTTATAGCTTGGAATGATAACGGACACGCCCGGCCAAGTCCGAGGCGGCAGCGGCGGCCCGGCCTCCAGCAGCCCCTTCCAGCGCAGTTGCTCGCAAAGCTGCTCGACCCGCTCGATCGGAAGTTTCAGCAGAGCCTCCAGTTCGCCGGGAGTACGCTCCTCCAGGCAAGAGGCTAACAGGCGGAGCACGCCGGCACCTGGACGCAGGATGCGCAGGGGATACTCGCATAGAACGTAATCAGCATGAAGTTGAGTTCCCCTGGCGAGGCGATAATGGCTTGCTGCTGGCGGCAAATCCTGTTTCTTTGTCCGCTTCACTGCGATCTCGCGATCATTGCTAACAATGTACCAGGTGTCACCACTCCGTAGCGCTCGTCGAGGGCTTGTATAATGGTTTTAACGTCCGTTGGCGACATTTTCCAGGCGTCGATGTACACACTCAAAAAGTGTTGCTGTGCCGGTTGGGTGGGCGTATTGCGTTTGATCAGGTCAAGTGCCATGCTAATGCTGCTAGTCAGCCCGAGATTCAATATCAACGGCACGCCATCGACGACGCGCCAGCCACTCCGCCTGTACGCGTCCCCGCTCAAGATGCCGCGCACGCCGAATGGTGCGAGCGACTTCGCGTATGCTGCCTGCCATGCCCGGTACGGGATAGAATCTCGTAACTAAATCATCCAGCACTTCGATTGTCGTCAAACCCATACGCTGCATGAGCGTTCCGGTCAGTTGCAGGTACGCGAGCAACTGCTTACGCGGCCATCGCGAGGGCCGGATATAAGCGGCGCCGCTCGCACCGGCGATCAACTCATCCCGCTCCGTTGCTGTTTGCTTATAATATTCGGCCAGCGCGGGCGCAGCTTCCTGCAATACAGGTGAAATTGTCCACCCGGCAGGAAAACTTCCTCGCGCCGGGTCTTGCCACAGGTGATACATACGATGCTGGTTGAATTGCAGGTTATCTCCGTCACTGAAGGTGAAGGAGACGTAAATCTTATGGGTCGCATTGAGGCTTTGCCGAAATGTAGTGGCGGGGCTTGCCCCCGCCATCTCCATGATCCCGCCAAGCCCTCGCCTCGCCATCCCTTCACCCACCGTCTCATTTTTAAGCCCCTGCGCGGGACGGCGAACCGCCGTCCAAACCTCCATGTTATAGAAATAATCCGAGGGCACCACAGGCAGCGCCGCTTTTGACGCCAGGCCTACTCCCCGCGGCTCATCGATGAACCAGCCCAGATGGGGCGTTCCGGGCGCGTATGAGCGCAGGATACGCTTCATCAAACATCGTTCCATCGTCCAACCGTTGACGGGATCGGGCAGCGCGAAATGTGGATCGAGCCAGTAGACAAAGGCCCGCGTAGCAACGAGATACGAACGCAATCCGCTTGCGATGGTGGGCCTCATACCGGCCACGAGGCCAGTCGATGTTTCTTTCAGCAGATTGCGCACCGCCCAGCGATATGCCTGCAGGCGACTTTTCCAGGTATAGACGCGCAAGTCGGCCAGCACGGGGAGCCTGAACGGATGTTGTTGCAGTCGCTCGGCTTGCTGCGGCGAAACGACAATGGCATCGCGCAGACCGGCCAGTGTCGTCGCGATGTTGACGCTGTCGATCACATGCGGGTCGAAGATGACCAGGCCCTTCACGCTGCTTCGAAACGCTGCCAGCAGCTCATCCAATACCTCTTCCCCTTGCGCTCTATGAGGCAGTGTGGGGATATGCGCCAGCAAGGTTTCTTGCAATATGCCTGCGTCCACATCGCTCAGCAGATAAATGCGCACCTCTTGCCGGTTAATCAGGCCGCTCATGGTTGCCGCGCTCAAGATGGTGTCGAAGGGCGCGCCTCGCACATCGTAGACGTCCAGGCTGCGGGGTGGCTCAAAAGCTGGCAGCATGCGGTGGGCAGCCCAATCGGCGCGGGCTACCGTTGTTGGGATGGGCATGATGTGTCTTTCTAGCTGACTCGTTCTTCTTCCTCTTCGTCCTACAGGCGTATTGTACCAAAAACAATGCCGGTTTGCCGGAGCGCACGCAAAAGCCTCCTGGCCGGCTCTCGAGCGTACTTGACCCATTAGCTCGACTGCGATATGCTACAATGCAAGAAACGTGAGCGGCCAGCACTGCGTCGTGCCATGTGACGTCGCGTACTCCTGTTCATTCGTCCGTGTTCCAATTTGCTCTAAGATGAGTCAGAAAGGACTCCCTGGCATGTCTGAAAAAATGGTAGCACCCGAACTATTTCGCCCACCTGTCGATTTCCCCGATGTTCCCTACGATCACCTGCTGCGCATGGCGGCTTCGCGTAATCCCGACCGCCCGGCCATCATCTATCATGATCTGCGGCTGACCTATCGTGAAGTCGTCTCGATGGTGAACTCTATCGCCAACGGCCTGCACAATCTGGGGCTGAGGAAAGGCAATCGCATCTGCCTGCTTACCCTCAACCGGCCAGAATACACCATCACCTTCATCGCGGCGGCCACAATGGGTATCGTGGTCAGCCCGATGAACCCTGCCTATAAAGAACGCGAGGTCGGCTACCAGCTCGAGAATTCGGAGGCCGACGCCATCCTGATCCAGCGCGAACTCCTGCCGCTGCTGCAACTGGTCCTCTCGCAGAAAGACCTGCCCAACCTGAAATATGTCATCGTGACCGGCGACAGGCCCGTCGAAAACATGCCGAACGCGATCCCGTTCGCCATGCTGATGCGCGAGTCGTCGCCGATGCATCCCCCGCATGTCGATATTCAAGGCGATGACCTGGTGGCCCTGCCTTACTCGTCGGGCACCACCGGCTTCCCCAAAGGCACGCTGCTCACGCACCGCAACCTGGTGAGCAATAACCTGCAATTGACCGTCGCGCTGCAGGTCGATATAAGCGACGTGGCGCTGATCTTCCTGCCCTTCTACCATATCTATGGCGTGATGCTGACCGGCAGCTTCCTGGCCTGTGGGGGCACACAGGTCATCATGGAGCGCTTCGACCTGATGCAATCGCTGGAGCTAAGTGAGAAGCACAACGTAACCTATTACTTTGCCGTGCCGCCGATTGTGCTGGCCCTGGCAAACGCGCCCGTTGACCTGGGTAAATTGAGGACCGTGAAGTACATTTTCTCCGGCGCCGCGCCCCTGCCGCTCGATCCGGCGCGCAAATTGCAGGAGAAAAGCGGCGTCACGGTTGTGCAGGGCTATGGCATGACCGAAGCCTCTCCGCTGACACACGCCCAGCCGAAAGACCCCGCCTTCATCCGCATCGACAGCGTCGGCATGCCCGTCCACAATACCGAGCAGAAGATCGTGGATATCGAGACCGGCACGCGCGAGCTGCCGCACGGCGAGGATGGCGAGATCATCATTCGCGGCCCGCAGATCATGCAGGGTTACTGGAAAGCGCCAGCGGAGACGGCCAATGCCCTGCGCGACGGCTGGCTCTACACGGGCGATATCGGCCACGTCGACGCCGACGGCTACACCTATATCGTAGACCGCAAGAAGGAGATGATCAAGTACAAGGGCTTCGGCATCGCCCCTGCGGAACTCGAATCGCTGCTGATGGAGCATCCCGCCGTGCTGGACTCCGCCGTCATCGGCGTGCCCGACGACGAGGCGGGCGAGCTGCCCAAAGGCTTCGTCGTGATCCGCAAAGGGCACGAGGGCGTCACAGCGGATGAAATCCTGGCCTTCGCCAACGGCAAACTGGCCGGCTACAAAAAGATTCACATGGTCGAGTTTATCGACGCTATCCCCAAGGTCGCCTCCGGCAAAATTCTGCGCCGGGAACTGAAGGACCTCGAAAAGGCGCGGAGGATGGCGCAGTAGCTTTAATACGTTGACAGGAAGAGAGCCGCCGACCTGTCACTGAAGCCCGATCAAGAATAATCCGCGCGCCATTGCCTCGCCCGCCAGGGTCAGTACAACCACCAGGTAGAGCATACCGGTTGCCGACTGGAACGAGCGGTCATGGATCAGCTTGAGTATGAAGATCAGCAGCGCCAGCGGCATGATAAACGCGACCAGGATGCGCAGCCAGCCAATGGCATCGACGCTGAGCGGCGTGATCGTCGGCACGCCGGCGGGCTTGACTGTTGCGCGGTGTTGACTCGCGCCCGGAGCCACGGTAGCGGTTGCCGTTACCACCGGCGTAGCGGAGGACACGGACGACGTATGTGCCGGAGTGCTCGGGGTACCTGGCGTGCCGGTGAAGGCGAAAAGCGCCTCGGCCAGGATACCGAGCAGTACGAGCGTGGCCGCGAACTGCAAGGGCTTCTCCGAGAGCGCGGGCGTGACCAGGTACCAGTGCCCCAGCCACATCGCCGTCATAACCCCGCCAAGCGCCAGAGCCGCCGCGAAGAAGCTGCCAACGATGAAGACACCAGCCAGGCTGGAAGAAGCCAGCGGTCGATAAATCATGCCGAGGATGAACAACGTGGCCAACCCCGCTATCGAGGTCAGACTGCCTGCCACAAGCCGCAGAATGCGCCGCCGCGACATAATCGTGCGTCCCTCGACTTTGCCATCCACGCCCGCCTTCTTATCGGCCAGCAGGAAGACCGTGTAGACCACCATCAGCAAGAGGAACAGCAGCAGCGGCAGCGCCAGATAGCCCGTCCAGCCCTTATCCAGCAGCGCAAAGCTGTTGAGTAGCGCCGCCGACGAAAAGTTCTGCTGGAATAAATAGGTCAGGCCCGTCAGGAAGACATAAATAAAGGCGTAGGTGACGAGGAAACTGCGCTTGACCTGGTTGCGCCAGTCGAGCAAGAACAGCACTGAAAACGCCCCGATAGACAGTTCCGTCATCACGATAAATAAGATCAAAGGCAGCGTGAGCAGCATGGTAAATGATCAATCCTTCATAGCATCATTTAAGCACGGAACAAGTGATAGCTTTTCCGTTGTCGAGACAGATTATACAGTAAGCTGGCAAATAAGTTAAGGCTATAACTGAATTCTGGATGATCCCGCTACTCCCTGCCTACACCGTGGGCAGGAAGTGTTGTATCAAACCTAATGATTATGAGAAATTCCTGCATGTTCATCGAGCTACGAAGGTTAGGAGGTCATATTTCATAATCCTCTGCCCACCATGTAGATTTTCCCCCATTCCCCTTCCACTTGGGCGAAGAACTAGGGCCACACTCCTTAAAGCGAAGTATAGCATCGTGTTTTGGCGCAATACTAACAGGCATCATATACACTTTACCATTGTTAGGTAAATAGGCAGCGATATATTCCGCTATCCCCGTATAGCTGCTCCGCTCATTGTGGCTCTTTTTAGGACGTATGGAGTGCGTGTTAAAAGTAAATGAGCAGCCATCAGCCCCAAGACGTGCCGTTTTTACCTGTATACGCATTAGTCTTGGCTCTCTGTGTACGAAAAACCCGAAGTTCCTGTACTCCTCAACTACGTAGTACGCCAGATCGTACCCTAGATGCGACGACCAGGGCAGCAGCACTTCCATACCTAACTGTACGAGCCTGTTGAGTACAGCCGTTTCGCTCGCGCGGCCTATGTCGTGTGTACTTGTCATAAATCATCTGCTCCTGCTGAACCGGTGGGCTTTTGGTCGCTTTGGTTGTCTTTTCTTATTTATTGCCTAATTTCTTTGTTAGAAAGAACTTTAATTTATATCATGATTATAAGCCGCTTTTCATAGAAAAGTCAATGTTTTATTCGCACTTCCAAATTAAGCCCTTTCTCTTGAAGTTCTTCTATGTGTTTGACTTGATAGCAAGTATCATGTAAAATTTTATGAAAGTGAGATTACTTTTACTTTTATAAGCTGAGGTTGATTATGAGTACTGAGTGGCTATCCGTGGATTACATTGCCAACGAGCTAGGGGTGCCTGCTGACAGGGTGAGAGCCTGGATACGTAAAAGGAGGTTACGAGCTTTCAAATTTGGGCGTGATTATCGTATAAGGCGCGAGGATTACGATAAATTCGTAGAAGAGAGTGCAACAAGGCCAGAAGAAGGGAGAATTAGCGAAGGCTAGCGTTTCTGCGGTGAACATGAGCAATATATAGCGGTAGTTTGTTGACTCGGAATACCCATCCATTGAAAGTAGATGAGGACTGGACTCGTCACAATGGAACTGGCGCTCTTGATTTGCTCTTCAAGCGTAGAAGTTCCCAAATCAACAAACTACCGATAGAGCATCCACAGATAAATCCTTTACGTCTCCCACTTTTCAAGATGCATTTTTCAAGGCCATAAAGCTGATTAGAGAGTAGCTTCAGGTCGATTGAGCTTTTCAAGAATATTTTCCCTTGCTCTTGTAAGCATTCACATTCCTTTGATCCAGAATAAGGATATGGTCAAAGACATCCAAAGCTTCCTGATCTCGATTGAGACTTAGAAGCGCCTTTGCCTCACCGTCATAACCAGCAATAATTTTTGGATCAAGGCGAGTGGCCTGTTCGTAGGCCACGAGCGCTTCCTCGTAACGCTTAAGTTGTCTAAGGACATCTCCTTTACTTACAAAGGCGAAAGCATAGTGCTCATCAGTGGGGATACCTCTCTCGTAAGCCGCTAACGCTTCTTCGTAACGCTTGAGTTTATTGAGGACTTCGCCTTTATTGATAAAGTCAAGAACGCCATCAAGGTCAAGATCGATAGACAGGTTGTAGGCTGCTAGCGCTTCCTCATAACGCCCGAGTTGACTGAGGACGACGCCCTTGTTGTTGTAAGTAATGGCGTCACTCGGGTCAAGGCGAATGGCTTGGTCATAGGCTACTAGCGCTTTCTCATAACTTTTGAATCTCATGAAGGTATTGGCTTCTTTTAGCCACTCCTCTTTGGTCTTGTATGAGAGGAGAAGGTTCTTGAGAGTGTTGTCGATGCCTTTGACAATGTCATGATAGGCATCGTCCCGCTTAGCCCATCGTGTAATGGGTTTTGCATTAGTGGGAAGTAATTGGATATCTCTTAGGGGTGTATCCTCCCATTGAGCAGGGCGTAAGAGAATAGGAATGATACAGCACCTGCCTTTATCATGACGCTCTAGAGCACGGTGCATCTCTTGCCCGTAGCAATAGTCAGAGGCAATGAAAGATGGGCTAATCAGCAAGAGGATAACATCAGCAGTATCGAGATTTTTGTTAATGGCTTGTTCCCAATTTTCCCCAGGAATGATTTCGCGGTCAGACCAATGGATGAGGTGATATCTATGGTTGAGGCTGCTTATTTGCGTTTGTAGCTTATCCCGTAAGGTTTTATCCTCTCGGGCATAACAGTAGAACAGCTTGATCTCTTGCTTGGATGTGTCTGGCATAGCCTAGTGCCTCTCCTACTTCGTCTTCTCCAAACGATGCCTGTATGATAGCACAAATCGATATGGCTGACTATGGAGGTATCTGTCTGGCTATTGAGACAGCAGTCCGTTTGATGCCCAGCCCCATATAGGGTATTCTACACTGGCCCTGATGAACCATTAAGCTTCGCTGAATGTGAAGCAGTTGTAGCAGTCGCATAGCCTTTATTCACCGTTGCATGCTAAAGATACAGGAAGTGAGAGAGAGTCTTCTAGCCCAGGCTATTGGGATAGAGAGTAGTGTTTGGTTGGTTGTAAGTCATTTAGTAAGACTGAACTTAGACATGAGAAGCATGTCTAGTTGCACAGCAACATTTATTAGATTACCGGTTCCGTTGAATACATATTCTTCAGTTAGGGGATATACGTCACCTGTAGTAAGATTTTTGGGGCCAGAATGCTGCAGATTTTTGGTTCGTTCCAAGTAGATTTCGTTAATTATTGTGGCATTATGTACGATCAAATTTCGGACTTGAAACAATTCACAAGTATCATAAAATGCTTGTGTATCTTCGGGAAAACCCAGTTTGATAGTTCTATTGAGATACTCAATTTGGTCCTGTAGACCTTTGTAAGCCAAACCGCTGACTTTCCTTTCAACGATTCGAGAGACAATTTCATCTTTAGTACTACAAGAAAGTAATTCTTCTACTGTTAGCGGTTTTTCAGAAGAAGTTAAAATTTCTGGTCTTGTTAGAAATATCTGCTTTAATATCTGTGTTAAATAATAATCGAATGCCTCGGCATTCCTACAAACTAAAAACTCAAATATCATAAACTCAACGGTTTTAGCAGAAGCGGCCTCCTTGAATAATTCAAATTGCTCTATTAAAAAATGCCTATTTTCTTGGGGTTCATTTCCGTCATGCGAGAGAGAGTCAATGACCCAGGGTGTCACCTTTTCAATTCCTTGAGATATGTTATTCATTTGCGATTTAGCTAATGCAGCAAATGTTACATTGCGTACAAGGCTGCGGAAAAGTGTGCCATATTCTAAAGAGTACATCACTACTATCTACCTATCTTTTGAATTGTACCTTTGCATTTAGGATAGTAGTGATTTCAAATTTTGTCTAGAAAAGAGTACATTTATCTTGTTTCCAATATTCTCGCGTCATTCTTAATATATTACCGCAACTGTTTTCGCCCAAAATCGGCTACTGCGATTGTTGTAAAGTGGCTCTAGAAGCTGATTGAGAGCAGCTCGCTGAGTGGCAGATAATACATCTCTTCGGCAGGGGAGGCAAATTGTGCGGCATAATCTGATAGAATACACCTGGAAGGGAAGAAGCCATGCTCACGCTTTTCTATTCCCCACACTCAACCAGCGTCGATAACGAAGCAGGCCGCGCCTCTGGTCACGCTGATGTGCCGCTCTCCGAACGAGGACGGCAGCAGGCGCGTGAACTGGGGCGGCACTACGAGGCTATTGCACTGGACGCCATCTTCTGCTCCGACCTCCAGCGCGCCTACATAACCGCCGAAATCGCATTCTCGGGACGAGGTCTGCTTATCGTGCCCGATGCGCGGCTGCGTGAGTACGATTATGGAGAAATGACGCAATATCCCGTCACTCAGGTTGAAGAAGAGTTCGCACGCCGCATTGCCGAGCCATTTCCCAACGGTGAGAGCATTTTCATGGTCGCTCAGCGTGTGGGAGCCTTTTTGCGCGATGTCTTGAATGAATATGATGGGAAGATAATCGTAGTGATCGGGCATCGCGCGACCAGGTATGGGCTCGAGTACTGGTGCGGCGATGCCTCGCTCGAGGAGATCGTGCGCGCCAGGTGGGAATGGCGAGATGTTCCTATCTGGCGCTATGAATTGAACGCGTGCGATCTTGAGCGCCGCTCAATCGCCAATCCCTTTTGAGTGTTGAGAGCGAGAATTGTGCTTCCCACGGCAATATCGAGGGTGTGGTGGCGTCCGTCGTAGGCCATCCCATCGCTTCCTCCCGGTAAGCTGAAAGTTTTCGAATTTTTGTAATATTTTGCCCTGCTAAACGATAGTGTTGATGAGTATTCGAAAATGAGGTCAGGAGGACACATGATGAAACATTTTATCAAGGTTGCCATGCTGCTGTGCGTGGTGGCGGTTCTACTCAGCGCTCTGTCGTTCAAAACCACAGAGGCGAAGGCCGCTCAATCGAGCGGGGAGGTGTTCCAGAACGGGTTCATCTCTACTACCTGTGGAAAGTGGGGCGTTGTCCCCAGTCCTAATTCGAACGTCGTTCCGGATGGGCTGAGTGGAGTGGCTGCCGTCTCAGCCAGCGATGTCTGGGCCGTAGGCGGTTCTGGAAGCCAGATAAGTGGCGGACAGACACTGATCGAGCGCTGGAATGGCGCGCACTGGCAGATCGTGACTAGCCCTAGCCCTGGTTCGATGTACAACCGTCTGAATGGAGTAACCGCGGTATCCGTTGCCGATGCCTGGGCCGTCGGATACTTCGTCAGTACCACAGGGATCACGCAGACGCTGATCGAGCACTGGAATGGCTCGAACTGGAGTGTGGTGAAAAGCCCCAGCCCTGGCTCGATTAACAACGAGCTTTACAGTGTGGCGGCGACCTCAGCCAGCGATGTGTGGGCGGTGGGATTCGTCACCAACAGCACTTCCGGTCAGACGTCGGTCGATCAGACGCTGATCGAGCACTGGAATGGCTCGAACTGGAGTGTCGTGAGTAGTCCCAACCCTGGCTCAAGTAGCGACCACCTTTCTGCCGTGGCTGCCGTCTCAGCCAGCGATGTGTGGGCCGTGGGAGACAGCAACACGTTATCTCAGACGCTGATCGAGCACTGGAACGGCTCACACTGGAGTGTCGTGAGTAGCCCCAACCCTGGCTCAGGAGGCGTCCTTGAGGCTGTGGCGACGGTTTCAGCCGGCGATGTCTGGGCGACGGGCTACGACACCAATGGCAACTCCATCCAGACCCTGGTCGAACATTGGAACGGCACGAGCTGGCAGGTCGTGAAAAGCCCCAACGTCGGGACATCTCCCGCCCTTTGGGCAGTGACTGCCGTCTCAGCCAGTGATGTCTGGGCCGTGGGTAGCTACAACAACAGCAACAATGTGTTCCAGACGCTCACTGAGCAATGGAACGGCAAACAGTGGAGCGTTGTGGCAAGCTCCAGTCCAGGTTCGTTTAACAACCAACTCTTGGGAGTGGCTGCCGTCTCAGCCAGCGATGTCTGGGCCGTGGGCCATGCTGATAGCAACACGTTGATCGAAAACTACCATTGCTAAGTGCAATCACAGGACTCCCGCGGGATGAAAGTTTTATGGAAAAGAAACAGACAGGAGGACGGTCTGGCAAGCCGTCCTCCTGTCTGTTTCCACTCGAATAAAATTTATACTACCTGCGGCATCCTCTTCTGCGCCTCGGCGACGGCCTCTGCCGGGTACTCGTAGTCCTGGAGCTTGCCGGCGAAGTAAGAGTCGTAGGCGCTCATGTCGAAGTGGCCGTGGCCGCTCAGGTTGAAGAGGATCACGCGGGAGTCGCCCGACTCTTTGGCGGCCAGCGCTTCATCGATGGCGGCGCGTACGGCGTGGCCGGATTCGGGCGCGGGCACGATGCCCTCGGCACGCGCGAATTGCACGGCTGCCTGGAACGTGGGGTTCTGGTGATAGGCGCGCGCCTCGATCACGCCCTCCTCGTACAACTGTGAGACCAGCGGCGACATGCCGTGATAGCGCAGGCCACCGGCGTGAATGCCCGGCGGAATGAAGTCGTGGCCGAGCGTATGCATCTTCGCCAGCGGCGTCATGCCGATCGTATCACCGAAATCGTAGGCGTAGATGCCCTTCGTCAGGCTGGGGCAGGCCATCGGCTCGACCGCCATGACGCGCGTCTTCAAGCCCTCGCGCAGCTTTTTGCCGACGAAGGGGAAGGCCAGCCCGGCGAAATTGCTGCCGCCGCCCGTGCAGCCGATCACCACGTCTGGATAGTCGCCAGCGCGCTCCAACTGGAGCAGCGTTTCTTCGCCGATGACGGTCTGGTGCATCAGCACGTGATTGAGCACGCTGCCCAGCGAATACTTGGTCGTCCCGCCGCTCGTAGCCGCGACCTCGACCGCCTCGCTGATGGCGATGCCCAGGCTGCCCAGATTTTCGGGGTCCTGCGCCAGGATGCTGCGCCCCGCCTGCGTCAGGTTCGTCGGGCTGGCGTGCACGGTCGCGCCGTAGGTCTCCATCAGATTGCGCCGGTAAGGCTTCTGCTGGTAGCTGATCTTCACCATGAAGATCTCGATATCGATACCGAAGAACGCGCCCGCCATCGCCAGCGCCGATCCCCACTGGCCCGCGCCCGTCTCGGTCGAGAGCTTCTTCACACCCTCCTCTTTGTTGTAGAACGCCTGGGCTACGGCTGTGTTCGGCTTGTGGCTGCCCACCGGACTGACGCCTTCATACTTGTAATAGATGCGTGCCGTCGTGTCCAGCGCCCTCTCCAGGCGGTGCGCGCGGAACAGCGGGCTGGGCCGCCACTGCCGGTACACATCGCGGATCGGCTCAGGAATGTCGATGTACCGCTCGGTGCTGACCTCTTGCATGATCAAGGCCATCGGAAATAGGGGGGCAAGGTCGTCCGGCGTGACCGGCTGGTGTGTGCCGGGATGCAGAAACGGCGCCGGCGGATGGGACAGGTCCGCCAGGATGTTGTACCAGGCGCGGGGCATCTCGTCTTCGTTCAGCACAAATTTGGTGTGGGTGTTGTCAGGCATAGCACGCTCCTCTCTTTGCTGCCAGTAGGAAGCAGAAAAATAATACCCGCCTCATCGCGGATACCGCATGGATACGGGAATGAGCAAGCCTTCCCCGTGGAAAGGCATGTACACAATGTATGCTCAAGCGTGGGGATTGTCAAGTATCGAGGTGTCTATCCTCAAGCTCATAGTCAAGCTGGCTCGTATCAATCTGTGCCGGTGGGTGTGCCCGCTCCCATTCCACGGTACGCCGGATGGCCTCGTCGATATCGACATGCTCTCGATATCCCAGCTCTTGCCGGATGCGCGATGAATCGACCACGATGTGCTGTTCCGCGTTGATGCCTGCTCGCAGCGGTTCCGGCAGCGTTCCGCGCGGCGCCGTGACGATCCTGCCCGGCCAGCCCGCGGCTTCGCCGATCTTGCCAACCCACTCCGCCCACGTGAACGTAATCGGCTCGCCTACATTATAAATTCGACCGGCTGCGCGCCCATCCCTCACGGCCAGAGCGATAGCCGCCGCGACATTGTCCACATATCCGTGCGTCCACTTCCACTGCGCCTCCAGCTCATCCAGCAGAATGGCGGGTCTATGGTCATCCATATGTTTGAGAATGTAGAACATGCGATGCTGGTAATCGCCCGGTCCGTAGACCATCGGCAGCCGCAAGATTGTACCCCGTAGATCGGGGTCGCTCATGATAACGCGCTCAACCAGAATCTTGTCATAATCATCCTGCCATTTTTGCGGGTCGTCCGCCTCCCTGGGCTTTTCCCCTCGATAGGGATACAGGTTCTCGCGCAGTGGCGACTCTTCCGTAATGAGTGAGAGATCAGCCGGCCCCGACTCCTTCAAATTGACCCGCCCGAAGGCGCGGTACACGTCCTGGCTGCTGATGGCCACAACCCGTACACCCTTGAAGGCGCGCATTACCTCGATGGCGTCCTGCTCTATCACAGGGACCATATCCAGCACAACCTCAGGCTCGACCCGCTGTAAGCGTTCAGCAACAGCGCTCAGGTGGCGCCGATCTCCTAAGATCTCCTGTACTCCTTCCGGTAGATCAGCCTGGTTTTGCCCACGATGAAAAATAGTGAGGTCGTGCCCCTGCTCGTGAAGCATGCGAACGACCAGAGGCCCCATAAAGCGCGTGCCGCCAATGACGAGTATGCGCATAATGTATATACCTTTCTGAGCAGTTAGGAATCGTCGGGATGTTACAATTTTAAGAGTACCAACTTCTGGCGTGGAATACAATTTGAAAACTATGCTGTCAGCGTGGTTGCATTTGTATCTATGCCGGCAGCATAGGTACAAACAATGCACAAAAATAATCTGTCACCGTTGTAGGGACGCGATGATGAATTTTACCGACCACCGTCGGTCCTGTCATCCTGAGCGCGACGAAGGATCTCGGAGCCTTTTCGAGCCAGACCCTTTGCTGCGCTCAGAGCTTGCCCTGAACGAAGTGAAGGGGTGGCACTCCCGTTTACCGGTGTTGGTTGGTAAAACTCATCATCGCGTCCTGGTGGTGGCGATGCATCAGATCCCTACGATTGTCTTCGTTATTGAAAGGAGCGTAACCTATGAGCAAGCAGCGAATATCAAGCGGTTCACCCTACGAACCACGCCTGGGAATCTCTCGCGCGGTTCGCGCCGGGCGCATCGTCGCGGTATCCGCGACTGCACCCATTGGCCCGGATGGTAAGACGGTGGGCGAAGGAGATGCAGCAGCTCAGGCCCGTCGCTGCCTCGAAATTGTTCGCGCCGCGCTTGAACAGGCCGGGGCAGGCCTGTCCGATGTGATCCGCACTCGCACCCTGCTGACGCGCATTGAAGATTGGGAGAGCGTGGGGCACGTGCATGGCGAATTCTTTGGCGACATTCGCCCGGCGAACACGGTCATGCAGGTCACGCGCTTCATCGACCCTACCTGGCTCGTAGAATTCGAAGCCGACGCGGTTATTGGTGAATATTGACATACCCCTCTGCTCACTCTACAATAAAACCGGCATTGATAACATTGCGCTCTACACATTTTTGGAAGGACATCCTTAAGGAACAGTTATGCCTCGTTGCCCCAATCCCCGCTGCCAGGCCGATTATCCACCTGGGACGTACCAGTGTGGCAATCCGTTCTGTCAGTGCCTGCTACCGGAAGCTTTTGTCGCGGGCCGCTATCGTATTGAGACGCTGGTTGGCCTGGGTGGGATGGGAGCTGTCTACCGCGCCAGCGATACGTTTGAGATGCAGCAGGTCGCCGTCAAGGTCTTCTTGACCACGCAGAGGAGTATGGATGCAGCGACTGCCGTTGAACGCTTCCGGCGTGAGGCTCGCTATGCGCATCAACTCCTGCACAAGAATATCGTCCCGGTTCTCAATTTTGGGCAGGATGGCCGCCTGTTGTATCTCATCATGCCACTGATTACCGGCGGGACGCTGAAGGGATTGTTGAAGGCCGAGCAGCCTTTGCCCGTCGCGCTGACCCTGCGCTACCTCGGCGAACTGGCTGACGCCCTCGATACTATTCACGCCCACCCGCAGCGCATCGTCCATCGCGATATCAAGCCGTCCAACCTGCTTATCTCGCAAGACGATGGGCGGCTGATGGTGACGGATTTCGGCATCGCACGCGCCATGCAGAAGGAACGCTCGCTGACGCAGGATGGCCTGGCGCTTGGCACCGAGCATTATACCGCCCCGGAACAGGGCATGGGACATCCCGAACCGGCCAGCGATATCTACTCGATGGGCGTAGTGGCCTACCAGATGCTGACCGGCCTGCTGCCCTTCCAGGCCATAGTGCGCAGTCGCGGGGCTGTCTTGCCCATGCCCAGCGAGATCAACATGCTCGTCAACCCGGCGGTTGATGAGGCCATCATGCGCGCCACCGACCCCGACCCGGTCAAGCGTTTCAGCTCGGCGCGCGAGTTTGTGGATGCGCTCAATGCCGCGCTCAAAGGGGCATCTGGCGTCAACACCCCGACCATGCTGGTCTCGTCGGGGGCCAACGTTATCGTACGTACCATCATCCCCGAAAACCCGTGCAGCGAATGCGGGCAGGAAAATCGCAGCAGTTCGCGTTTCTGCCGCCGCTGTGGGCATCGCCTGGACGACACCTCGCCCCTCGTGACGGATGTCTGCCAGGTGGGGTACTCCAGTGATAGCGGTAAGCGTTATGTAGCGGAGAAGAACGAGGATATGCTGCTGGTTGTGCAGGGCCTGTGCGCCAATCTCGCGCCGCCGCCGCGTCCCTTTGGCCTCTTCGCTGTGGCGGATGGCCTGCGCGGGCAGCAGGGGAAATCGGTGGGAGGGCACGAGGCGAGCCGCCTGGGCATCGAGACGATCGCAGATGTGCTGCTGCCACTGCTGGCAACGCCGCTGCCTTCATCCACCACGCTGTCGCCCGGCCCCGGCTCATCCGTCATGCGCGGCGGCTACTCACCCGGTGTTAAATCGTCGCTGCCTGACGACGCCGTCATCGATCAATGGCTGCGCGAGACTGTGCGCCGCGCCAACCAGGTGATCTATCACTGCAACGCCGACTACGAAACGAACCGGGCCAGCACGCTCACCGTCGCCCTGGTCTACAAACGCCACCTCTACGTCGCCAGCATCGGCGATAGCCGCGCCTACCTCTACCGCCCGGGCGATGGCCTGCGGCGCATCACCACCGATCACACGCTGGGGGCCGGGCTGGTTGACGCCAATCTCTTCAAGCCGGACGAAGTCTACACCAGTCCGAAGGGGAAGCAACTCTATCGCTACCTGGGACAGCCGCATCTCACGCAGATCGACACCTTTCATATCCCCGTCGCGCTGAACGACGTTGTGCTGCTCTGCACCGACGGCCTGTGGCACATGTTGCGCGACGAACGCCTGGAAACCCTTCTTTCACACTGGCAGACCAGCGCCTCCGCCGACCCGCAGCAGTTGGCTCGCACTCTTGTCGACGAGGCCAACGAGGCAGGCGGCGAAGGCAATATCAGCGCCATAGTTGTGGGGATAATGTAGGCTATCTCCCCGGCGCTGTTTGAGACGAGGGCGACCGCGAGGGCACCCTTGCGTCCCCTGTTGGGTTGCGCTATGCGGCACGTGTTTGACTTGCGAGTGGAGCCTCCTCTACGACAGCGCCAGGAACGACGTAATCGTCGCGACTGCGCCGCTTTGCATCTGGATACGCATGCCACAATAACCCGATGCAAGCGAGCTGTCCGTCGCTGTCGCCATCCATCCGGATGGCTCGCTTGTCCCGGTTTTCCACACGTTGACCGACAGGGTTGTCCCAGCGATCTTGAAGTCAATCGTATAGGATGTCCCGGCGGTTGCGGCAAACGCAACGCTTTTCAGCGTCGTGGACGTGCCATTCACCTTTTTCTGCACAACTAGATTGGCGCCATCGATGTAGGCTTTGTACCAGTTATTGGTGTCATTCCAGTGCAGCACCGCTCCCAGGTTGGTATACTTGAAGCTGCTCAGCGAGCCGCTGAAGATCACCTCGGAGTCAGTAGCGACCGGCCCAAGCACAGCATTGTACGCACTTGATCCGCCATTGGAAAGCTTCCCGCTGTTATTGCTGATCGAGAAGGCGCTGGAGCTGTTCGCGTCGCCTGCCCAGCTTAGCCCGTCGCTCGCCTTCCCCCAGTGCTGCTGGTTGGCGCGCTTGAACGTATCCTGAGCAATCGTTGTCCCAGGCGTCGGCGAAACCGTCGGAGATGGTGACACCGTGGGCGATGGACTGGCTGACGCTGATGGTGATGGACTGGGCGACGATGATGGTGACGGTGACGAACCGGGCGTCGGCGATGGAGGAATACTGTTCTGAGTGGCGACGGCCAGCTTGTTGGCGAACTCTTCGGTAAACCAGATGCGGTTCTGCCCATCGACGTTTAACCCATCATGAGGATGCTGCGGGGTGGGCGCCGGGTAAGTGGAAAATGCGCCCTGCCCCGAATCAGAGAACGAGCCGAAGATGCCCTGCATCGAGTCATCAAACCAGACCTGGCCAAACCCATCCACTTTGATGCCAGAGGAATGCGTCCCTCCGCAGGTGGTACAGGTGGTCGGATAGGTATACTCGGTCACACCCGAATTCGTGCCGGGGACGGCTTTCGACACTTGAAGCTCACCGATCATCCCGACCCAGCCTTCCGTCCACCAGATATTCCCGTTCGGGTCCACGGTGATCAAATGAGGCGTCAGGCCGCCTCCACTCGGAGGCGTGGCGCGGATTTTATACTCCTCCATCGTTCCGCTCGCGGTGTATTCCCCGATCTGAGCGACTGACCCATTATTCTCGGTAAACCAGATGTTATTCGAGGCATCGACCGTAATGCCATACGGCAGGCTATCAGCCGTCGGCGTGGCGAATTCTTTCATGGTGTTGGTCGAGGGAATATATTCGCCGATCTGGTTGGTGTAGTGTTCGGTGAACCAGATATTGCCGTTATGATCGATCGCCAGCCCCCACGGTCCAGACCCGGCGGTTGGCACGGCGAACTGCTGGAAAGTATCCGTCTGGGGGTTCAACATCCCGATAGAATTCGACATGGGCATGGCGAACCAGAGATTGCCGCTGGCATCGAACTGCACGAACAGCGGCTGCCCGAAGCCACTGGGGAGTTGATACGTGGCAATCCAGCTCGTCGAAGCCGGATTAAAGACCTCGATCTTGCCAGGCGGAGTACTGGTTGAACACGTCGGCGAGGGATCGCAACCCGGGACAGCGACCCACACGTTGCCCTGGCTATCGAAGGTCGTTCCCCATGGCTCCTGGCCACTGGCGATCCAGTAATCGGTGGCGGTGACGCCCGGGGATTGGGCAAAGCCGGGCAACCCTTTGCCGAACAGGCCGGAGATCAGCGCCAGATTCGCCAGCAGCGACGCCAGAACTACAAGACCGAGCACAATTTTTCGCTTATTTTTATTCATTCTCAGCTTTTCTCAATCTAGATAACGAGTGTCTCTGTATCATTATGATGAGCATGCTTGCCGTGAACAAGTAATTCAGGTATCAACAATGTGAGCCTATCGGTTCAAAATAATACCTGTTAGCTCGGAATATTATATGGAGCAGCGGACAATCCTGAGCAAAGTCAGTTCTACAGTTTAGAACCGTAAACTCTGCTGTTATTGCAATCTGAGCAATAAAATCGGTACTTCCGTACTATCTTTTCCCGCATGATCCTGTCCCTCTTTTGCCTATGCGGTATACTTGCTGCGCAAGTAAATTAGGGTGTGTATACACGAAGGAGTCAAAGGAGACTGAGCTGTGATTGGAACGCGATCCGCCGGGGAAATGACTAATGAGCAAGTCCTTCCATCCGAGAGCTATGTGCGAAAGGCCATGCCTCAAAGCCTGAAGACATTCGACCTGACGATGATCTTCCTGATGGTTATATTTTTCATCAACAATCCTGTTGAGACAGTTGGAGCGGGGTTCGCCTCGTTTACGTACTGGATCATCGGCGCGCTGGTCTTCTTTGTACCCTGCATCATTGCGACGGCGCAATTGGGGACGATGTTCTTCAATGAAGGCTCGCTCTACAACTGGACGCAAAAAGCGCTCGGCAGTTTTTGGAGTTTCTTTGTGGGTGTCTCTTTCTGGGTTTCGGGCGTGCTGGGTATGGTCGGCAGTGCCGGCATAGCCGTGAGCTTTCTACAGGGACTCAATAGCAACTGGCTTACAGAGCCGCGGGAGCAAGGAGTCTTCATCGTTTTCATCCTGATCTTCGCCGCCGTTATCTCTATGCAGCGCTTTCGCCTGGTGCAGTACCTGGTGAACTATACCACCATCCTGATGCTCTGCGTTATCGCTCTCCTGGGCCTGGCGGCGCTCGCCTGGCTCGTGGGTGGCCATCATGTCGCCACAAGCATAGCTCCGGCCGGCGGTATGGTCGTCGGGCCGGGGAACTATGCCCTTTTTAGCACCGTGATCCTTGCGTTTTTGGGGGCCAATGTATCGATGACGATGGGCGGCGAGATCTCTGATCGTAAAGCGGTGACGCGTCATCTCTTCCGGGGTGGGGCTCTCGTTCTCGTTAGCTACCTGGTCGTCACCTTCGCTCTGCTCGTGATCGAAGGGCCGCATGCAGCCGTGGTAGGGCCTTTCTCCATTATCAGCGCTATTAACCAGGTGTTTGGCAGGTTCACCGGGGATATCGCCGCTGCCTGTATGATTGTCTTTTTCATCATGCTCACCGCGTTGCTCAACAGCATTTTCGCGCGCTTTTTGCTCGTAGGCGCGCTTGATCGTCGCGTACCGATAAGCCTGGGAAAGCTCGATGAAAACCGCGTCCCGCTGACCGCCATCATCTTCCAGACGACCGTTGCCGTCCTGTTTGCCTCGGTTGTTTTTCTGTTACCATACCTGATTTCACTCGGCAATCCATTCAACCTGACAAACGAGCTCTTCACAGTGAGCCTCTACGCGCACAGCATGATATGGGCCATCGCCAGCGCGTTTCTGTTCATCAATCTGCTTGTGCTCTATATGCGTGATAAGCGATTTTTTCTCGCCCGGCGTATCTTCCCCATGCCTGTGCTGTGGGTTTGCATCATCGTCGCGCCTCTCGCCTGCGTGCTGGCGATCATCGTCACACTGTCCTATTCGCCGATACCGCAACTGATTCCTACGAGCGTGTGGGGGAGCATCGTCGGTGGTCTCACCGTGCTCTGGCTTTTCTTTGCCGGCATCGCCAGTATGCTCGCGAGTGGCGAGGCTGCCTGGGAAGATTTCAGTACAGAGCAGTCATAAATTCTCCCGAAATATTTGACTGACCGAAGGAGGAATCTAGCCAATGGCTTCTACTACTATTTCCGTTCCAGAAGAGCGCTCTGTTGAAAGGGAAGGGATCGAGCGTATCTCTCCCGCGGCGCGAACGCATGTGCGCATCTACGATAACTTCACCCTCTGGTTCTCTGCCAACCTGGTGATCTCCACGGTTGCCCTCGGCGCGATAGCCGTCCCTGTATTTGGCCTGGGATTCTGGGACAGCGTGTACGCCATCCTCACCTTCAATGTGCTCGGCGCTATACCGGTAGCCGTACTGGCGACGATGGGTCCCAGGCTGGGTCTGCGCCAGATGACCATCTCGCGTTTCTCTTTTGGTTGGACAGGCGCGAGTATCATGGCGCTCTTCAACGTCGCCGCCTGTACCGGCTGGTCTGCCGTGAACGCCATAGTGGGCGGCCAGTTGGTCGCGGCGGTAACAGGCGGCACGATTGGTCGCCCGGTAGCCATTCTCGCTATCGCCGTAATCACCACCATCTTCGGTATGTACGGCTACAAGCACGTGCATCGCTACGCGCGCTACGCCTGGATTCCCGCCGCGATCATCTTCGTGATGCTGATTATCGTCGCCGGGCCAAAGGTGACAATCATCCCCACGCCCGCGTTCGGTGTTGCCGAAATTGCCTCCTTCGTCTCCTTCGGGGGCGCCATCTACGGATTCGCGACCGGGTGGAGTTCCTACGCCGCCGATTACAGCGTCAGGCAGCCGCAAGGGACGCCCGCCAGCCGCGTCTTCTGGTACACTTTCCTGGGGATTGCCGTCCCCTGCATCATTCTCGAGATTTTCGGCATGGCCCTGACAACCGCTTTCAAGTCTGCCAGCGGCGGTGATCTCCTGGCGGCCGCGGCACAGCCATTAGGCGGCATCGGCTCATTCCTGCTGATCATACTGGCCCTGAGCATCGTCGCCAACAACATCCCCAACGCATACAGCATCGGCCTCTCCATGCAGGTGCTGAGCAAGACGTGCGAGCGCGTCGGCCGTATCACGTGGACGCTGTTTGGCGCGGTTTTCTATATGCTGATTGCCATCCCGGCCGTCTCCGACTTCAACAATACGCTCAGCAACTTCCTGCTGATCATCGCCTACTGGCTTGGCCCCTGGACCATTATCCTCATCGAGGAACACTTCCTCTTCCGCCGTGGCCGCTACAACGTCGATGACTGGGACAACCGCGCCAGGCTCCCAGTCGGCTGGGCCGCCCTGGTCGCGATGGGCTGCGGCCTTATCGGCATCTACCTCGGCGCCGCCCAGGCGCTCTTCGTCGGCCCCATCGCCAGACTCTTCAACCCCCCCTACGGCATGGATATCGGCTTCGAGCTGGGCCTCATCTTCGCCGGCATCGTCTACCCCTTCCTCAGACGAATGGAAATCTCAATCAACCGCCGCTAAGTCTGCGGCGTCGGCCATCGCAATTCCTGTAGGGGCGCGATTCATCGCGCCCCCGCCAATTATGCAACTTGAAAAATTCATCCAGCCCTCTGTAGGCGCCGATTATGATATTAAAAAATTGGCCGAGGTTATAGGGGCGCAATTCATTGCGCCGCGATCCCGTCGATTGGCCGCAGAGGTGGGCGCAATGAATTGCGCCCCACAGACGGAAACCCCCATTATTTTATGTAGGTTCATCATCGCGTCCGGGTGCTCACGCGCCCAGGACGAGGACGCGATGATGAACATGACCGATCAACGTCGGCACTGTCATCCTGAACGTAGTGAAGGGAAGGACTCGGTGACCAGCACGTCAATCCTTCGCTGCGCTCAGGATGACAGTGCCGATGCTGGTTGGTAAAATTCATAATCGCGTCCCTACGCCGCACCATTCAAGCTGGACGAACCGCAGTCAAAAACGCTTGTGCAATCCCCTCTTGCACAGTATAATCAAGCATAACTCAACATCACATCTCGAATTCGCAATTCCAGGTGGGAGGGCAACCCATGGCAGCACCCGTCAAAAAAGTCATGATCAGCAGCACCGCCCGTGATCTGCCCGAGCATCGCGATCTGGTGAAGGAAGCCTGCCTGCGCCAGGGCATGTTCCCGATCATGATGGAGCATCTTCCGGCCAGCGACCCCGGCGCGCTGCCAGAATCAATGCGCATGGTCGATGAAGCCGACCTCTACCTCGGCATCTACGCCTACCGCTACGGCTACATCCCCACAGGCTACGACATCTCCGTCACCGAAATGGAATACAACCGCGCCACCGAACGCGGCATCCCCCGCTTGATCTTCATCATGGATAAAGCCCATCCCATTCACTTCGAAGACGTGGAAATGGGTGATAGCGCCAAGAAACTCGAAGCATTCAAAGCTCGAATAAAGGACAAACACGTCGTCAACTTCTTCAAATCGCCCCAGGAACTGCAAGCCCAGGTCATCAACACCCTCTCCCAGCATCGCCAGCCCGACCTGACCGCCTTCCACTACGTCAGCGACATCCCTGAGCCGCCCGAACCCTACATCGCCCATCCCTACACGCTGCTGCAAACCCCCACTCTGATCGGTCGGCAAACCGAACTGAACCTGCTCACCGACTGGGTCGCCAAACCCGGCTCGGTACTCTACCAGGCCCGCATCCTCTCGGTCGTCGCCATCGGCGGTATGGGCAAAAGCGCCCTCACCTGGAAATGGTTCCACGGTATCGCCCCCAACGAAATGCACCCCCTCGCCGGCCGTCTCTGGTGGAGCTTCTACGAAAGCGACGCCACCTTCGACAACTTCGTCATCCGCGCCCTGGCCTACGTCAGTCGCCGCACCGAGGAGGATATCCGAAAACTTACACCGCCAGAGCGTGAATCCCAATTGCTCTCCATCCTCGACCGCGAACCCTTCCTGCTCGTCCTGGATGGCCTGGAACGCCTGCTGATCGCCTATGCGCGCATGGACGCCGCCCGCCTCCTCGATGACGACCTCGACGAGCGCACCGCCAACTTCGTTACCGGAGCACTCGGTCTCCCGAACGAGCATGGCGCAATCCTTCATTGGGCAGCACCGCCTTCGTAAGACTGCCAACCTGCGCACAGGTGCCTTTCTGCGCAAGCTGGCCGCCGTTCGCGCCTCACGCATCCTGGTCAGCACTCGCCTCTATCCAGCAGATCTACAAACCGACACCGGAACGGAACGTGCCGGGTGCATGGCTCTCTTCCTTCCAGGTCTTTCAGATGACGACGCGCTCAATTTGTGGCGTACCCTCAAGATCAGTGGATCGCGCGAAGCTCTCGTCCCACTCTTCCACACCTTCGAAAACCATCCATTGCTCATCCAGGTGCTAGCAGGCGAAATCGCCAATGACCGCCGCGCCCCACGAGACTTTGATACCTGGCGCAAGACGCACCCGAATTTCAACCCATTTCGCCTGTCATTGGTCCAGGTAAAATCACATGTGCTTGAATTCGCCTTACGCGGATTGGATGAGACCGCTCAAAAGGTACTCATGACTATCGCAGCCTTTCGTATGCCAGCCGCCTACGATACTCTCGTCGCTCTGTTCGTCGGCGAAGGCAAGCCTTGCTCCGATGAAAACGCGCTGATCGCCATCCTGGCCGACCTGGAAGATCGGGGCTTGCTGGGCTGGGACCGGCGTGCCAACCGCTACGACCTGCACCCTATTGTACGAGGTGTGACCTGGGCTGGTCTGGGCAATGAGACACGACACGGTATTTACGAGACGCTCAGCACGCATTTCGAGTCCTTGCCAAAGATTGATGATTGGCAGAAGGTCGAGCGGCTGGAAGATCTGACACCGACCATCGAGTTGTATAATACGCTCATTGGGCTTGGACGCTATGATGAGGCTTTATGACTTGTTTAGCGAGCACCTAAGCAAGCTGCTTTGCTGTATCGACCTTGGGTGCCAGTCGTCAACTTGTCGAATTATTAACGATTGCTCTTTCCTGATGGACTAGAAAAATTGCCCCGTTTGAATGATCCAGATGACCAATGTATATGTGCTGCACGCTCTGGCGACTGAGTATCAGGTAACACTGGACAGCCGGGACAGGCTGCATCGCTGCTTCGCCGCAATATTGGTATCGTAGAAAAAATAAATAATCGATGAATGTTGCTATCGCTCTATACAACCTCTCAGATGCGTTGCGCTATTTAGGGGCCTTGCACGAGTCGGAAGATACTGCGCGCAAGGCATTACGCATCGCACGGCAGTTGAGTAACCAAATGTATGAAGCAGATAGTCTGTACTTACCTGGGTTGGCACTTGCTGCACGAGGGGAGCAAGTGGAGAGCGCGCAAGCATTAGATCGCTCCCTCGCCTTGGCACTACAAGGCCATGGCTATATGCCCTAGCGATTACCAATCGATGCGTGCTTTGTGGTTGGGAGCATATCGTGATGCCGAGCGCTGGGCCGAGACAGGCTATGACCTACAATCAACGAGAGCGCTTTGAGCGGGGAATTATTCGTGCGGCGCGACTGCAAGGAGAGGCCGCCTTGGGCCTGGACGACTAGGTAGAGGCAGAGGAGCGCCTGCACCATGCCCTGGCTCGCGCACGGACGGCGAATTTTGTGGAGGAAGAACTTCCAGCACTAATTGGGCTGGCGGAATTGCATCGACGGCAGGGCGATCTGAATGCCGCACGTGAGTTGCTCGACGATGTCTGGGAGCCGGCCGAGCGTGGCCCGTACAAGCTCTTCCATGCCGATGCGTGCAATGTTCTCGCGCAGATCGAGCGCGACGCGGGCAATCATGCCGCGGCAGTCGAAGCTGCGACGAAAGCCTATCGCCTGGCGTGGTGCGATGGGCCGCCCTTCGCCTATCACTGGGGCTTGCAGAAGGCGAAAGCGCACCTGGCTGCCCTGGGCGCGCCTGAGCCGGACATGCCGCCGTTCGATGCGTCGAAGTATGAGCCGATGCCGGAGGTGGAGATTGTGCCTGCGGATGAGGGGGATGTGAATGATGAGTGAGTGTGGTGGTCATGGAAAAATCAGGTACTTCCAATCTGGAAGCGCTTGGTGACTGCTAGAAGAAAGAGTTGGAATCATGCAAGAACAGACGCATACATCGCCGTTTGATGGCATTCGTCGTGTCAATGAGCAAGGCGGAGAATACTGGTCGGCACGCGAACTCTACAAGCTACTCGGCTATTCCCGGTGGGAAAAGTTTCAGAAGTCCATCGAGGAAGCCAGGATCGCCTGCGAGAATAGCGGACAAACCGTTGCAGATCATTTTCACCTAGAGGTGAAAGTGATCAAAGCCGGCAAAGGAGCCACACGCACAATCGAAGATTACCACCTGTCACGCTATGCCTGCTATCTCATCATTCAGAATGCCGACCCTTCCAAGCCGATTGTGGCTCTCGGACAAACCTATTTCGCCGTGCAGACACGCCGGCAGGAGATCGCCGACGAGCTGATGTTGGCCAACCTCCCAGAAGATCAGAAACGGCTGATTTTCCGTTCGCTGATGGTCACCTACAACACACGGCTGGCCGAAACCGCACATCTGGCCGGCGTGATCGAACCGCGTGACTTCGCTACCTTCCAGGACCACGGCTACCAGGGCCTCTATGGAGGACTGCGCGAAAACGACATCCACCTGTGCAAAGGCCTCACCCTGGAGCAAAGGATCCTGGACCACATGGGCAGCGAGGAGCTGGCTGGCGAATATGTTCCGGGCGACCCAGGCTGATGCAAAAATGAAGCGCGACCAGGTAAGAACGAAAGGGCGGGCCAATCTCACGCATTTTCGTGTTGGACAGGAGGTACGTGAAGCGATCGCACGCCTGGGTGGCACCATGCCAGAGGACTTACCGACGCCGGAAAAGAGCATTCAAGATCTGCAACGCGAAGAGCAAAAGCGGCTCAAGTAAGGTGGTCAACAGCGACCCTCACTCTCTGACGATGAAGGCGATAAGGTTGGCCAATAATACTGTGATGGTCATGGTCATCTTCTGGCTACGAGGCGGCTCTACCCTCCCACCGCCTGCCACGCCCTCAGCACCTCCGCCACGCTCCACGCCTGCGCGAAGCAGCCTGCCGGGGTGAAGGGCGGCTCAGGCTCGGCTACTTCGCAGATCGAGCCGACGCAGTTATCCCACAGGTGATGTACCAGCGGCTCCAGCAGCGGGAGCAATGCCGCTTTGTCGTTGTGCAGCCTCAAGTGGACATCGATGTAGGCTCCCATCAGCCAGGGCCAGACTGCCCCCTGGTGGTAGGCGGCGTCGCGCTCCTGGCGGGGGCCGTTGAAACGCGGGCGGTAGTCTCGGTCCTGTGGGCTGAGCGTGCGCAGGCCCATGGGGGTCAGCAGGTGATCGGTGACGTGTTGCAGCATGCTGCGTGCCTGCTCTTCTGAAAGCAGGTGCGTTGTCAGCGATGCCGCGAAGAGCTGGTTGGGGCGCAGCGAGGCATCGTTCTGGCCGGGGTTGCCATCCACATCTACCACGTCGTAGAGGTAGCCGCCCTCTTCGTACCAGTAGCGGCGGGCGAAGTTTTCGCGCACCTCCGACAGCAGGATGCCGTATTCCAGCGCGTCGTAGGCCAGGCGTATTGCCCAGCTCTCCATGTAGTGCAGCGCGCAGTACCACAGCGCGTTGATCTCCACCGGCTTGCCGCGGCGCGGCGTCACCACCCAGTCGTCCACCTTCGCGTCCATCCACGTCAACTGCACGCCCGCCGCGCCCGCGTGCAGCAGGCCGTCAGCCGGGTCAACGCCGATGCCGTAGAGCGTGCCGCGCATATGCCAGGCGATGATGTCGCTCAGCGTGGGATAGAGTTCTTTGACGAGCGACCAGTCTTGCGTGACGCTGGTGTAGGCGTTCAGCGCGTGAAACATCCACAGCGTGGCGTCGGCGGTGTTGTATTCGGGAACCTCGCCGCTGTCGGGGAAGCGGTTCGGGATCAGTCCCTTGTGAGTGTACGAGGCGAAGGCTTTGAGCAGGCCGCGCGCTTCGCTGTACCTGCCCGTGTTGAGCAGCAGGCCGGGCAGCGAGATCATGCTGTCGCGCCCCCAGTCGGTAAACCAGGGATAGCCTGCAATGACGGTTTTGCGGTTCGGCGTCAGCTTCAAGGTCATGCTGGGCGCGTGCGTCGTATAGGGTTCTGGCCGCGCCACGATGAACTGGTCGGCGGCCACCACCAGGCGCGCGAAGACGGGGTCTTTCTTCGGCAG
>CAVYFA010000005.1:0-352780 GCA_963767715.1 uncultured Chloroflexia bacterium | reverse complement strand
GCATTCTTGATGAAGACAGCAATCGCTATCAGTACTCGTGCGTTCGCAATCGCAGTCATGCTGTGTCTTGTTCTGGCGGCCTGCGGTTCCCAGCAGTCAGCAACGAACAGTAGTGGCCAGACCGTTGTCAACCTGGGATATTTTCCCAACATGACCCACGCGGCTGCGCTTGTCGGAGTAGAGCGCGGCACGTTTGCACAGGCGCTCGGGTCGAACGTTCAGTTGAAGACAATGACCTTCAACGCCGGGCCAACGGAGATTACGGCATTGCTGGCGGGCGATATCGATATCGCCTTTGTCGGGCCGAGCCCGGCCATAAGCGGGTATGTGCATAGTCATGGGCAGGCGCTGCGCATCATTGCCGGCGCATCGAGCGGAAGGGTTCTGTTCGTTGTGCGACCCGGCGCCAACATTAAAACGGCGAAAGACCTGGCGAACAAAAAGATCGCCGACCCGCAACTCGGCGGAACTCAGGACGTCTCCCTACGCTACTACCTGAAGCAGAATGGCCTCACACCGGCAGATAAAGGTGGCAACGTGCAGATCGTGCCGACCGATAACGCCACCATTCTGACGCTGTTCAAAGAGGGCAAGATCGACGGTGCATGGGTGCCTGAACCCTGGGGTACGCGCCTGATCGTGGAAGGACACGGAAAATTATTCCTCGATGAGCGCTCGCTCTGGCCGGATGGGAAATTCGATACGACCAACGTGGTTGTGCGCACGACATTTATGCAGCAGCATCCAGACCTGGTCAACAAATTCCTCCAGGCCGACATCGATACGGTACAGTGGATTAACGCCAACCCCGGCAGCGCTGAGAGCGTCGTCAACAGCGAAATCAAGCGTTTAACCGGGAAGGGCTTCAACACTCAGGAGCTCTCGGCGGCCTTCAATAACCTTGACATTACTTATGATCCGCTCACCAGCACCGTGCTTCAGGGAGCCGATAGAGCTTACTCACTCGGATTTCTGGGCAGCAGCAAACCTGACCTGTCAAGCATTTTCAATCTGGGCGCACTGAACCAGGTGCTCAGCTGAAGGGCCTGGCCGCCGTTCAGTGAGCATAAATCAATTGCCCGAGAAGGGAGAGCAGGTGCATGTTTAACATTGTGACCCTTGGTAACCAGCAGCGCGCTGAGCAGGGAAACGGCGGCGCTCAGTCCACACCAGGTGGGATTCCTCTGGCCATCAGCGCCGTGACGAAGACTTTCCCCGGCCGGGCGGGAAATGTCGAGGCACTGCGCCCGGTAACGCTAGATATCGCGGCAGGCGAGTTCGTTTGTCTGCTGGGTCCGAGCGGGTGCGGCAAGTCCACTTTGCTGAGCATCATCGCCGGCCTGGAACCGGCGAGCAGCGGCACCTTAACGGCCAACGGCAAGGAGGTACGAGGCCCCGGTACGGATCGAGTGCTTCTGTTCCAGGAGGCAGCGCTGTTCCCATGGCTGGATGTCCAGCACAATGTTGAGTTCGGCTTGCGCCAGGCCGGCGTTCACGCAAGGGAGCGCGCCTCACTGGCCAGGCGTTACATCGAACTGGTGCATCTCAAGGGATTTGAGCGCAGCTACGTCCACCAGCTTTCGGGTGGGATGCGCCAGCGCGTCGCGATTGCCCGCGCGCTGGCCATCGACCCGGCCATCTTACTCATGGATGAGCCATTCGGTGCGCTGGATGCCTTGACGCGCGACCGCTTACATGCCGAGCTGGAGTCGATCTGGACGACTACGCGCAAGACGATTGTGTTTGTTACGCATAATGTTCGCGAGGCTGTCGCACTTGGCGACCGCGTCCTGGTCTTTTCCCCCCGGCCAGGACGCATCGTGCGCGAATTCCGCATCGACATGCCGCGCCCGCGCTCCCTGGAAGACCACCACCTGGTCGACCATGCTGCCAATATTATGGCGGTACTCCGCGAGGAGATGAAAGCGCAAGAGCAGAACTGATCGTATTCCGACTGACAACGCCGCTACGCGGCTAGACTTCGTCTCAGTCAGTCGGAAAGGAAGACTGCGTTCTACTGCTTCGCAGTCAGTCAGTCGGATAAGTAGGAGGTAGCCAATGGCCAGAGCAATTAGTCTGTCTACAACGCAGCGCTTCGCCTGGGGGAAGTGGGCACGACGCATCGTGTTCTATCTTCTTCTGTTGGTCGCCTGGCAGTTGTTCGCCAATAGCGGCGTTGTCCCCTACGGCCTCTTTCCGGGGCCGCTCGATGTCCTCAGTTCCCTCGTGACCGGTTTCCAGAGCGGGCAATTCCTGCAGGCCACCGGGGTTACGATGGAGCGCCTGTTGATCGGGTACGGCATCTCGGTGGTTCTCGGTGTGACGCTCGGGCTGCTCATGGGGCGCGTTCGCGTCTTCGAAGAAACGTTTGGCTCGCTCATCCTGGGGTTTCAGGCCCTGCCCAGCGTCTGCTGGCTGCCACTCGCCATCATCTGGTTCGGTCTGAGCGAGCAGGCCATCATTTTTGTGGTCGTGATGGGCGCGCTTTTCTCGATCACACTGGGAGTTGATGCCGGGGTCAAAAATACGCCGCCGATCTACTTGAAGGCGGCCCGCAATCTGGGGACGCGCGGCATCTCCCTGTCAACGCAGGTGGTCCTGCCGGCCGCCATGCCTGCTATCCTGAGCGGCCTGAAGCAAGGCTGGACCTTCGCGTGGCGTTCGTTGATGGCGGGTGAGCTGCTCTTCTTCACGTTGAGCCTGGGGAACCTGCTGGAAGCCGGGCGCGACCTCAATGATCCCTCCCAGGTCATGGCGGTCATGGTGGTGATTATCGTGATTGGCGTTACCATCGACCAGTTGATCTTCGCTCCCATCGAGCGGCACGTCCGCGAGCGCTGGGGACTTCAGCAGGGCTAAGTCACAATCAATTGCTTCCCGGCATCATATTCAAGGACACAGGCATAATATGGCATGGCATCGGAAGGAACCTTTTTCCATTCTCTGCATCTCTTTTTCATCAGATCCCGTGGCTCGTTCGCCAAGATATATGGGAAATGCGCCAATAAATGCCTGAAAAAGGTCGCATTTCTGGCATATTCCAGGTATCCTTCCTAGAGAATTGAAAGCTCTGCTAAAACTTTCAATTCCTCTTGCCACGGGCCTTGCTCTCTGCTACACTGACTGAAGAAGGCTCTCAGCGTGAAACGTGCGCTGAAAGGCAGAGCGAGGGAGCTAGGGATGCGCAACTCGCGTCTCGCGTGCCATTCGGGCGGCAACGACCAAGCGAGCAGAAGGAGAACCGTGATGATCAATGCCTTACGTTACGAGCCGCGAGGCCCGCGCCAGCAATTTGAACCACGAGAACAGCCACACGGTGAGAGACAGGACAGGCATCTCCATTTGCACTTCCATCTCCACCTCACGTGGCGGGCGAGTCAGAGGCGTTCCGCATCTCTCAACCCACGCTGGGTCAAGGGCATGCTCAGCACTCTCGCCGCTGCAACAGTGATCCCTCTCTGGCTCCTCCCCTGGGCAATCTTCCCAGGCGACGGCCCCCCTCCTCCCACATGGGTGAATTTGCTGGCAGTCTGGAGTTTCGTCAGTATGGTCGCGGGCCTTGCACTCGCCTGGGGGGCCGTTGGAACACTCCTCCGCCAGGCTTGGCGAGGAGGTCTGCGCGAGCGCCTGGACCTGGTTCTCCCCTTGGCCTTGCTGCTCCTGATCGTCCTTCTTACTATAGGCTATTCCTGGTTGGGCAATTCAGGTCCCCCACCGCTTTTTTTGACGCTCCTTGGCGCGATCCCGTTCATGGGGGTGCTCTTCGCCCATCCTCTTTTGACAGCTCTCTTGCTTGGGCGAGTAAGTCGCGAGGCACAAGCTCTGAGCCAGCAAGCCCCCACGCACAGCAAGCTCGGCTTCGTCGCGGTCGCTGGAATGGTGCTCCTGCTGCTCGGTGGACTCCTCTTCAACCTCTCTATCCTGCTGAGCGGCGGGGTAGCGCAGATGATCATGTTCCTCCCTGCGACCTGCATGGCCGTCATCGTCGCCATTCGCACGAGCGTTCGGCTCTTCCGCTCGCATGTGAGCACACAGGCACGCCCGAAGGACGCATCTCCTTCTGATGTGGCAGATGCGCGTTCGCTCGGGTATTATCCGGTAGACAGAAACAAAGAGTAAAAACCTGTATTCACGGTGTTCGCGCCATTTTATGCGAGAGGCCAATCTGCTGAAAACCCCTCTCAAGCCAATAGCGACAAGTTACATGATACAAACGCGCCATGAATTAGAATAAACGACATTATTACGGCTGTATCGCCGGCGAAGGAAGCAACAGCATGAGCAGGCTGCGATTGTTCTTGCAGGTGACGCGCTCGCGTACGCTGCCGGTGATGATCTCTCCGGTGGTGATCGGTGCGCTGCTGGCCTGGCAACAGAGCTATTTCTTTTCCTGGGGCTTGTTCGCGCTGACGCTTGTCGGCGCGCTGGCGGCGCACCTTGGCGCGAACGTGCTCAACGACGTCTTCGATTTTGGCTCGGGCGTAGATCAGGCCGCGTACGAGATCGCCACGCAAGGACAGACGGCGGTGACGGGCTCGCGCTTCCTGCTCAATAATCAGGTGAGCATGACGTCCTATCGCTGGCTGGCGCTGGTCTGCTTCGCCGTCGCGCTGCTCTGCGGGATACTGCTTACCATTTTCCGGCCACTGGCGCTGGCGTTCGGCGCTGCCGGGTTTCTGCTGGCCTTCTTCTACGTGGCCCCGCCACTGCGACTGGCCTACATCGGACACGGCCTGGGCGAGCTGGATATCCTGATCTCTTTCGGCATATTACCGCTGGTCGGGTCATACTATGTACAATCGGGCACAGTGACGTGGACATCAATCCTGGCCTCGCTGCCCATCGGGCTGTACACCATGTCGGTCCTCTACTTCCATCACTTCCTGCACTGGCGCTCCGACAAAACGGCGGGCAAAATCACCCCCGTAGTGGCTTTGGGCGAACGGGGCGCGCGCATCGCGGGCTCGCTGATCCTGCTGCTTATCGCCCTGGCCTTCATCGCCGACGCCTTCCTGCCCGTCTACCCCTGGTACAGCATAATTGCGGCACTGACCGTCCTGCCGGCACAGCTACGTCTGCAGCGCGCCACGAGCGATCTCAAATTCTACCAGCAACTGATGGCGACCAACTTCAACGGTGATTTGCAGGCCGCGCTGCTGGTGACTCTGGCCCTTTTGATCCGGGGATTTGTGCGTATTTAACGGGGTTCCGTCAACCGCAAGAAGGAAGACACCTTCACATCAGGGGCCATTGATGCCCCGCCGACTGGTAGATGGCCTCGATGGTGCGCAGGTTATCGAGGGTTTCCATCAGGCTTAAGGCAGGATACGTGCCTGTGCGGACGCAGGAGCCGAAGTGTTCGACCTCCAGGCGGTACTGGTCTACGCCGGTGATGCGCTGGTGAATGACCTGGTCTTGAAGGTTCAGGATAACCTCGGTATCGAGATGGAAGGGTGTAAAAGGAAGTGGAATTGTGATGGCGCCGAGTTCGCCAATGATCTCGGAAACCTGGCGCGTGGGCAGTTCAAAGCTGGAGTCGATCAGCCCGAAGCGGCCCTCGCCGAAATCGAGCACGGCGGCTGTCGAGCGCTCTACTTCGCCCGGACCCGGCGCGGCAACGCGCGCGGCGACTGCGATGGGGGCATGTCCATAGACGGCCCGGCAGAAGTTGACGGTGTAGCAGCCCACATCCATCAGCGAGCCGCCCGCCAGTGACGCTTGCAGGCGAATATCGTGAGGCCGCGGTGGGATCGTTATATTGAACGAGAACGAGGAGCGCACCAGCTTGATCGCACCGATTCGCCCCCTACGCGCCTCCTCTAAGGCCATGAGCGTCTGCGGGTGAAAGCGATACATGAATGCTTCCATCAGCAGCCGGTCGTTTGCTCGCGCGGCTTCTACCATCGTCATGCCCTCTTCCGCCGTGACCGCCAGGGGCTTTTCACACAGCACGTGTTTCCCGGCCTGCAGTGCGCGTATCGTCCACTCGGCGTGCAGGCTGTTCGGCAGGGGATTATAGATGGCATCGATCTCAGGATCGCTCAGCAGGTTCTCGTAATCACTATAGAGGCGCACGCCAGGCAGGTGTCCAAGCAGGGACTGGGCGCGGCCCAGGTCGCGGCTGGCGACGGCTACCAGGTCCTCGCTGGCGGAGGACATGATAGCGGGAATAACGCGCTTGACGGCGATGTTCGCAGCGCTCAATACGCCCCAGCGTATGGGAGCCTGGTTGTAAGTAGAATCTTCTTGCATGTCTGGCCTCCTTTCTACTCTCCGTATGGTATCCAGATATTCTTGACCTGCGTCGCCTCGATTAAAAATTCGCGACCCTCTCCTTGTTCGATATCGAGCCACTCGCGGGAGTGGCCGTAGCTGACCCAGGTGCGCTTCATATTGCCGGCGGAGGCGAGTTCGACGCGCCGGCAGCCTTCGAGCGGGCCGAAGTACCACATGGAGTCTACATCGTCGTGGTCCGCAAGCACCTGGCTGAGAGTATCGCGGTCGCCCGTGACGATGTTCACTACACCGGCGGCCAGGTCGGAGGTTTCGAAGACCTGGTAGCAATCGGCGGCGCTCAGGGGCGAGGTTTGCGAGGGAACGACGACGATGGTGTTGCCCATTGCGATGGCCGGGGCCACCAGCGAGATGAAGCCGAGCAGGGGATAGTCGTCGGGACAGGCCATGCCTACGACCCCGATAGGTTCGGGCATGGCGAGCACCGCGCCGCGCATGGGCGGACGATGAATGGGGCCCTCGTACTTGTCGCACCACGCGGCGTAGCTGAAGAGGCGCGAAATGGTGGCCTGCACTTCGCCAGCGGCATCATCATAGGCCCGGCCCGTCTGCTGGACGATGCGGCGCGCGAACTCTTCCTCTCGCTCCGAGAGGTTCTCGGCGATGTAGTAGAGAATCTGGGCGCGGTTGTGCGTGGTGGTTGAGGCCCAACCACTGGCGGCATGGGCCGCCTCCACCGCGTTGCGGATATCCTTGCGGTTGCCTTCGCCCACCTGCCCGATGACGCGGCCTCGCGGGTCGTAGACCTCGCGGCTATAGCCCGAGTCGGGGCGCGACTGCTTGCCGCCTATGAACATTTTGGGCGTGCGGTCGATCGCTGGCAAAGCCGGACGAAGGCCGTTGGACGAGCCGCTCGAGGTGGCAACCAGTCCGTCACCGGCCTCCAAACTCACATCGTCCTCTGCTAGCTCCCTATCTTCTTTTACATTCGCCGGATGCTCCGCCGCTTTCGCACCATTTGTCGATGCAGAGTCTTTGCCTGTAGCGGATGCCTGGAAGTGTTCCCGGGCAAAGGCTTCCACTTCCCAGGTCGGACGCACGTACTCGTACAGGCCTTCCTTGCCGCCTTCGCGTCCGTAGCCGCTCTCGCGATAGCCACCGAAGCCGCTTGAGGCGTCGAACAGGTTGGTGCAGTTGATCCAGACGGTGCCGGCTTTGATCTTGGGAGCTATGTCGAGGGCCAGGTTGATATTCTCGCTCCACACGCTGGCGGCCAGGCCGTAGCGCGTGTTGTTGGCAAGTTCGACCGCCTCGGCGGGCGTGCGAAAGGTCATGGCGACCAGCACGGGGCCGAAGATCTCCACCTGGGCGATGGACGTGGCGGGCGAGACATTGGTGAAGAGCGTCGGCGGGAAGTAATAGCCATCGGTGGGACACGCCCAGGAGGGCTGCCACATCTCCGCGCCCTCTTTGACGCCCTGGTCAACCAATCGTTGGATTTCCTTGAGCTGGCCCGGCGAGACGATGGCACCGATATCGACGGCTTTGTCGAGCGGCTCGCCGACGCGCAGGTGTTCCATGCGCACGCGCAGCCTGGCGATCAGGCGCTCCGCTATATCCTCCTGCATCAGCAGACGCGAACCGGCGCAGCAGACCTGGCCCTGGTTGAACCAGATGGCATCGACGACGCCCTCTACCACGCTGTCCAGGTCGGCGTCGTCGAATACGATGAAGGGTGATTTGCCGCCCAGCTCGAGCGAGAGCTTCTTGCCGGAGCCCGCGGTGGCGCGCCGGATGCTGCGGCCCACGTCGGTCGAGCCCGTGAAGGCGATCTTGTTGATGCCGGGATGGCTCACCAGCGCCTCGCCCACCTGCGACGCCTCGCCGGTGAGGATGTTGACGACGCCCGGCGGCAGGCCAACCTCCTGGATGATCTCGGCGAACTTGAGGGCGGTAAGCGAGGTATAGCGGGCCGGTTTCAGCACGACAGTGTTGCCCATCGCCAGCGCGGGAGCGATCTTCCAGGCCAGCATGAGCAGCGGGAAGTTCCATGGGATAATCTGCCCGACGACGCCGACCGGTGAGTAGCCCGGCAACTCTTGCTCCATCAACTGCGCCCAGCCGGCGTGGTAGTAGAAGTGTCGAGCGACGAGCGGGATATCGATGTCGCGCGTCTCGCGGATGGGTTTGCCGTTATCGAGCGATTCGAGCACGGCCAGCAGGCGCGAGTGTTTCTGGATGTGGCGCGCGATAGCGTACATGTAGCGCGCGCGCACGTGTCCAGGCGTCTTGCCCCAGGTCTCGAAGGCGCCGCGGGCTGCCGCGACCGCCCTGTCCACGTCTTTTGCGTTGGCTGCGGCCACCTTTGCCAGCGGCTTGCCATTACCGGGATTGACGCTATCGATGTACTTTCCACTGGCGGGCTTGACCCAGCGGTTATTGATGAACAGGCCGAAGGGCGAGCGTTCCTCTATCCAGGTCAGGCCGGGCGCGGCTGCTTCCGGCGCGGGTCCGTAGTCCATCGTTTCAAAGATATCCATCACATTCATGTGACACCTCCATTATGCGCAATTATGCTTGACTCCTTTCAGGATTTGATGTGTATATCTTTCCCCTCGAAGAGCGGCAGGAACACTATCCTTATACGACCCGCTTGAGGGTACTGCAACTTAAACCATCGGGTTGTAATGCGCCGCCGCGTAATGTCCGGTGACAAAGTACGAAAGCTGCCGCTCGATATCGGAGAGCAGGCTGCTCGCCCCGATGCGGAAGAGTCTGTTGGTGAGCCAGGCGTTGCCGAGTTCTTCCTTCATCAAGATCAGCCAGTCGAGCGATTGTTTGGCGGTGCGGATGCCCCCGGCCGGCTTGAAACCGACCATGTAGCCGGTGCGCTCCCAATACTCCCGGATGGCGCGCGTCATGACGACGCCAACGGGCAGCGTCGCGTTGACGGACTCTTTGCCGGTGGAGGTTTTGATGAAGTCCGCGCCCGCCATCATGCAGACGAGGCTGGCCATGTCGACGTTGCGCAGCGTGGCCAGCTCGTGCGTCGCCAGGATGGTCTTCATATGAGCTTCGCCGCAGGCCGCGCGAAAGGCGCGCACCTCGTCGTACAGGGCCTGCCAGTTGCCGGTCAGCACGTGCGCGCGCGAAATAACGATGTCGATCTCGGCGGCACCGGCCCCGACGGAGGACTCGATCTCCTGCAACTTCTGCTCGAAGGAGATCTGCCCGGCGGGAAAGCCGGTAGAGACGGCGGCAACCGGGATGCCCGACCCGCGCAGGGCTTCGACGGCCACTTCCACAAGGTTATTGTAGACGCAGGCGGCCGCGACCTTGAGATCTAACTGGCCCACGCCCAGGGCGTCGAGCAGTTCCTGGCGCACCGGGCGGCGCGCTTTGGCACAGAGACGCAGCACGTTGCCGGGCGTATCGTCACCCTGCAGGGTAGTGAGGTCAATGCAGGTGATGGCGCGCAGCAGCCACGCCGCCTGCCACTCTTTCTTGACGGTGCGCCGTGCCGGTATGGTGGCCGCGCGCCGCTCGACCGCGCTGCGATTGACGCGCGCCTGCCGCACCCAATCCATGTCGAGCGGGATGCCGGGGTTGCGCACCGGCGCGGGCGAGTCAGCAGGTACAGTAATAGGAGCAACCAGTCGTTCATCGACGGGTTCGGTGCGTTTTCTGGTGGTGGTCATCTGGTTTGTCCTCTGGGTGATGCCTGGAGGCGATGCAATATGCTGCCGTAAGTCGCTATGTGAATCTTGGCTTACCAGAGGGGGGATTGTCAAGTTTCAGGTAAGAATACAATACTCAGAGTTTTTGCCGTTCAGTGAGCTTCAATGTTGCTCTCCCCTTCAGGAATGCTTTCCTCAAAAATCAGGATATTGCGAAAGGGATCGCAGAGCCAAAATCCTTTCGTCCCCCAGGACGTCGCCTGGATCGGAGACCGAATAGCGCCAGTTGGCAAATACTGCTGATACAACCCCTCGATATTGGTGACGCCAATATAACACACTCTGCAGCCCTCCTTTGGAGGTTCTTGTGTTGGATCGGAGACATTGAATTGCAAAGCGATCCCATCACGTTCGACAATGGCAAACCCCTCGTCGTGGTAGGGGGTCGCAAAGCCGAGTTGTCCATAAAATGCCAGAGCCTGCTCCATATCTCCGACCAGAAAACGAGGAGCAACCGCATCGAGGGTGGGTTGACGCTCCTGGGAAGCTGACATTGGTTCATTTTCCTTTCTGCTGCACCTATGGGGTATTCATGTGAAGTCATTCTTCCTCACGAACCGAGAAGCGGCAACACGCTTTCCCTCAGTCGCCGCTTACGCATCGGGGAAATCGTGCAACACATCGCTCTGCTTTCGGATGATGTCATCGTTGCTCTTCCGAAACAACGATGCGTGTTTCAAGCGTAACTCATCCCTCAAAGGTTTGCAAAGATTTAGAATCTTCTCCTGATAACCTTCCTACGTCGCGCCCGCAGCGCTGCCAGCAGGGCATAGTAGGCCGGCTTGGAGCGATAGCTCGCATCGAAGATAAGGGGCGCATCGGGATGGCCGGTGGCGGCCGGTATCCATGAATGGGCATCGGTGAAGCCCCACATCACGAAGGCTGTGCAGTCAGCAAAGGAAAGACACGTGCTCAGCGCCTGGCTGTAAATGCTCGCCTGCGCTTGCAGGCGCTGCTGCATAGGACGAGGGTCGCCCTGAATCGATACGTCCATCTCCGTGATCTGCACCTGCAGGCCGAGCGCGGCAAGCCGGCGCATGTTGGCGAGCAGGTCCTGCGGCCGGGGGTAGCGATCGAGGGCGACGTGCATCTGCAAGCCCACACCGTTGATAGGCACGCCGCGTGCGATAAGACCCCGCACCAGGGCATAGATGGCGTCGGATTTGTGGTTCAGGCCCTCGCCGCCGTAGTCGTTGTAGAACAGCAGCGCCTGGGGATTGGCTTCGTGAGCCCAGCGAAAGGCCATGTCGATGTAATCGGGGCCGATGACGCGCAGCCAGATCGAATCGCGCAGGTTGCCCCTGTCATCGATGGCCTCGTTCACCACATCCCAAATATTGACCTGCCCGCGATAGTGGCTGACCTCCGTCATGATATGGTCGCGCAGGATGCTGATGAGCTGCGCGCGCGTGAAGGTGCCGTTGGCGACCCAGCCGGGCAGGGCGCGATACCAGACGAGGTTGTGCCCGCGCACCGTCATGCCGTGCGCCCTGGCGAAGGCCACGATCGTGTCGCCCAGCCCGAAGCTAAAGACGCCTGGCTGCGGCTCCGTGTGGTCGAATTTCATCGAGTCTTCCGCCGTCACCATGTTGAACTCGCGCGCCAGCGTCTGGCTATAGGGCGGCTCATCCTGCAATGCCTCGTAGTCAACGGTCGAGCCAATGAAGAAGTTGCGCTGTTGAGCGAGGGAGCGCAGCGTCGGTGAAGCATTGTTCGAGGAAATTTGAGGCGATACAAGCGAGCGAGGCTGCGTGCCGGGTGATGTGGCGGCAGAACACGCGGTCAAAATGAAGAGCAGGAGTATAGCAAAAAAGGCAGAGTATACCTGTCGCCTTCGTTGGGCTATGACCATACAGATGTACCTCCCTCACGCGCGATACTTCACGTAAGGTAGCAGAAGGTATTAGTTGTGTCAAATTTAAGAAGAGATTGGGCTATTATTCCTCCTTACAAGAGCAATCTAAGGCTGGATGAAAAGACCAGCCTCAGATGTTGGAGGCTCTGAGGAGCGTTGACACCGATCGGGAAACATGCTAGAGTTCCACCAGAGCCAACAGGATATCTCTCCCATTAGCAAAGTAGTGCAGCAGGAACCGGCATCTGGCTCCCAACCCGAGAAAGACGTGCCTATGGCTGAGGCGCTGACCAGCATCTTCATCAGCTATGCTCACGCCGATAGAGACTTCGTGCGGCGCCTGGAGAAAGACCTGAGCCAGCAGGGCTTTTCGGCTTGGGTCGATGCCGCGGGTCTCTCTGGCGGTCAGCAGTGGCGTCGTGAACTCCAGGCAGCCATTGATCGCTCCAACGTGCTGCTGGTGGTGCTCTCTCCCGACGCTGTGGTCTCGCCATACGTGCAAATCGAGTATGGCTATGCCAGCGATGAAGGCAAGCTGGTCATCCCCCTCTACTATCGGGCCTGTAAAGTGCCCATGGAGCTGCGAACGATCCATTGGATCGATTTCCAGCAGAGCTATGAACAGGGTCTGGCCGCCCTATTGCAGACCCTGCATCGAGACGCTGGCACTCCTCCCACCTCTGTTTTCTCTCACCTCAGCAGCCAAAGCGAGTCATGGCCAGAAGTCAAACGTCCAGTTGAATGCCCCTGGAATGTGCCCTTTTGGCGCAATCCCTTCTTCACCGGACGTGACCAGTTGCTCGAAAGACTGCGCGAACACCTGTCCCAAAACAAGAGTGCTGCCCTCAATCAGCCGGCTGCCTTGAGTGGCCTGGGTGGCATTGGCAAGACGCAGATGGCCATCGAGTATGCCTTTCGCTACCGGGAGCAGTACACGGCCATCTTGTGGGCGCGGGCTGATAGCCGCGAAACGCTCATTGCCGACTTTGTGGCCATCGCTCGCTTGCTCTCCTTGCCCGGCCACGACGCCAAGGAGCAGATGCAGGTGGTGTCCACAGTCAAGCGCTGGTTGCAAGAGCAGGAGGGCTGGCTGTTGATCCTGGATAATGCCGATGACCTCTCGCTGGTGCCAGACTTTTTACCAACTACAGGGAAAGGCCATCTACTGCTCACGACGCGTGCCCAGGCCACAGGTAAAATAGCTAACAGTGTGTCTGTGGAAAAGATGGAGCTGTCCGAAGGTAAGGTGGCCCACGTTGTCAAGACAGAAAAACTGGCTGAACTAAGAGCTACTTACCTCCTTTTCATTTGAGAGTCATCGTCTTGATGTATCTCATCAGACTACCGCTGCACCTCCTCTTCACTTGTGGAGTTTGTGACGAATTCTGCGAGCTTCATTGAGATGCGTAAAATTGTGTCGAGTCGCTGGCATGGCCAACAAGCCAGCTTTGCGCCATCCTCCCCAGGCTTGAGCGAGTCCAGAGGCGGCTTCTGCCAACGCTCCTTCAGCCAGCAACCGCTGGACATTGGTTGGATCAATACGCTCGCGCAACTGTGTTGGTTGGAGTGCCATGACCACTTGACGTGTTCTGCGCCCAACCGTGACGCGGTACTCACGCAGCGCCATCACATCCACCTGGGCACTGAAATCAGCCACCTCGGACTCATTCATCGAGGTGCCTACGTCGCGGCGCTGCAAGTGGAGATGAGCCACCCATCCCGACTCATCCAAGACTTGTGGCTGACCCGCCAAGAGCACATTCATCGTCACGTCTTCGATGCGCGCCATATGCCAAAGCACCCAGGCAATCGAATTGTCCTGCGTGGCAGGTCGCATCCGTAGCTCTTGCTCCGTGAGTCCGTCGAGGACTTCGTCTTCAAAGGACCACTCTCCGCTGCTTGCCATCATCGCCGCATGCAGCATGGCATGTTGACTGAGAAATAAGCCGATCGCCTCCTGATGCCGCTCGGTGCTCGCAAGAGCCTGGCGCAAGCGTTGTTGTTGCTGCGCCCACTGCTGTCGATGGGAATCCATCTGCCTTCCCCTTTGGATCAGTCGTTCACCGCTCGCTCACTTCCGGTCTTTGAGACGGGGCTCTGCAAGTCGAGGGGCTCTTCTTCCTGGGACTAAATTCTTAGAACCATTATACTCCCCATTTTTTGCCACAACCCTGAAAATTAGGATTGATTTTCACCGCTTTCTGTGAAACAATGGCAGAAAATCGATCAATATCAGCACAAGGAGACACACTTATGTCGGAACCCGTGAGACCTGCCGATAAAGCTGCGTTGCTTGCCAACATCCAGGCGGGGTATGATCAGCTTGAAGCCTTGCTGGCTTCTTTAAGTGAGGAACAGATGACGATCCCAGGCGTCAATGGCTCCTGGTCCGTCAAGGACAACCTTGCCCACCTGACCGCCTGGCAGAACTATCAGGCAGCGAGGCAGGAGGGGATAATGGACAGAGCAGAGCCGCCAGATCCAGCGCCGGGGCTTGAGACAGAGGATGAGATCAACGAATACTTCTACCAACAACACAAAGACCGCCCTTTGGCGGAAGTCCTCGCGAATTTTCGCGCCTCGTATCAGCGTGTGCTGGCCGCCACACAGGCGCTGAGTTGGGAAGCCTTGAACGAGCCATTTCCATGGGACAACAACCATGTGCCTGTGGGGGCCTACACCATGGGGAATACTTACGGACACTATGAAGAGCATCGCGAGATGATTTAGCGCTGGCTGGAATCGCAAGCATGAGCAAGCCTCACTCGTAGGTCGTTTGACGGTTCCACCGCTCGCCCTCGTTCCCACAAGAAGCATGATGGTGTCGTTTCCGATTTCAGAAATGGCACCATCATGCCTCTACGGAATCGCTAAGAGCACCGATGAGTGCAAAGATGTCAGCGGTTTTTTCCACCCACCAGATAAAGTGGTTCTACTGAAACTTTGTACCCTATGATCAGGATCGCCAAAACGGTCTCATTCGAAGATCTCATATGCCTCGTCAGGTTCAGCCGCAGCAGGAATTACCGGCAGCACAACCGCTGAGGGATGCTGCGCATCATAATAAATCCGCTGCTCCGCCACCACCGTCTCCGTCGTAACCCCCAGTAGCGCACCCGTATTCAAATTCCTATCTACTTCGGGAAAGCACTGGAGCTAATCTCCAACTCGATCCTATGCCCGGCTTTGAACACCTGAGCAGTATTTCAACAGTCGATGTGGATGAAATTAGAGCCTCTGCTGTTCTGGGTAGTCATCTGGAACCAAGAAGGAGAGATAAATGAAGCATTTCACCACCATTGAAAAGCTCGATACCGGGATTCTCGACGCCTTAGAACTTGCGTCAAGCATCAGCGTGTTACTCTTAGCATTTGGGCTTATCGCGTCTATGGCAAATGTATTGACCAAAGGCGCGATCCTCTCTGGCCTTGAAACCCATTCCCCGCCACTTTTCGTTCTGACTACTCATCCAGGAAGACAGCACTTTTTTTTGTCTATTCTACCTGCCATAGTTCGCTTGTTGCCTGGAACTCATTGATGTCGTCAAGCAGGTGCATCCAAGAGTTAAATTTGTCTGTTTGTGGCTTAGGAAAAGGATTAGGGCCATCAGGATATGAGATTGTGCGCGTATATTGTCCTTGTTCATTTCGGCGGATGGATATCTTAACGTTCTTTTCTCCATCTTTGTAGTTCAGTACAGCCGTTTTGCTCTGGTCTACTTGCGAATGTAATTCGTCTATCATCGGCATATTCTTTACCCTCTTGGTCTCTGCAGAATTTAGATGTTTTACATTCCAACGTCGCAACACAGGCAGAGTAACAGTAACCTCAGCCTGCATCCCTTATGAAGATCCAACAACGCATCAAGATATTCCTCACCCCTGCGCAGTAAATCTCAACCTTATCTTAACATTAACAACACAGCCTCTCTATCGATACATACTATCCTCAGAAGTCAGATTATCACCATTTTTGTACTATTCTTGTGAAAATGTCAGCAGTAACTTGTATAAGGAGGATAGATGAAGTTTCCTCAACACTTAAAACGCTGTTTATTAGCCTGTATCAATTGTATCCTTGTAATGGTTATCTCGGTTTCCGTCTTATTTTCCATTCTAGCAGTTCCTACAGCCTTCGCTTCGTCTAACCAGGCAGGTAACTTCACTGACTCGACACCTTACTTAGTTGTTTCTCCAAACCAACTGAATGTAAATGATTGCCATACGAGTAACAATCAAGTATGGAATTGCGTAGTAACTTTGTATGGGGAGAACATCAATAATACGATAGCTTGGAGCATATCATCTCCTATTTCAAGTATCGCTTTTAATCCGATTAAAGGATACCTTGCTCAAGTTGCGTCTATCGCGCAGGTCACGATTTCTAATATCCCATGCACGAATACCTCTATGCTTTTTTCTGGTCAAACCTATGGAAGTGGTGTTATTCCTGCTACAGCAACGTGGGGTTGTACACCAAAACCAACCCCTACGCCCACGCATCAGCCGATCCCCACCCATATCCCTCAACCGAGTCCGACAACTAAAATAATAACGCCTACTTCCACACCTGTAGCAACTACCATCACCAGACCAACGCCCACAATAATATTGTCGCCTTCATCAGTAATATCTTCAAATTCAAAAAGCGATCCCCCGGTAAAAGGAAATGACAATACATCAGGTAATATATTTCTGGTTTCTGCCACAATCTTTTTGGGGGTAGAGTCAAGTGTTGCAATCGTTCTTATTGCGATGCTTATAAAACGAAAAATTTCTAAAATACCATGAGTACCAATTGTCAGCTTCATTTCTTTGTAAGCTCAAAAACCGCTCCACGTTGGACAAAGCCCCTTGCGCTCGGCCATTTAGCTCGGGTGTGCGTGAGATTTTTGCATGGATGAGATTATCCCACCACTAGGCCGAACGACGTGAGAGAAAAGGGCGTCGCCACGGATGGGAGGCCGCGGGACGAGTTGGACCCCGCTCTGCCCGTTCCACTGAGACTGCTTGCGCCTGAGGCTTGGGCGCAGTGACGCCAGCCGGCAGGGCCGCAGCAGGAGGGGGAGCCGACTCGCCCTCGATCTGCGGTGCGGGTGGACAGGCACGCCTGTCTCGCTTGGCCTGCACCTCGTGCTGCCACCGCTTGCGGATCGCTTGCCAGCCCTGCTCCCAACGGTCATTACAGGCTAAATTGCGCAAGGCGAGCAGGGGGTTGACATGCGCTGGGGCCCAGCGCATGCCGGCTCCTTTCATACGGCTTTGCACCACCAGCTTGTTGGCGCTCTCCACACTGCCACTGCCAATGGGATAGCCTTGCGCTTGAAAGCTGGCATACGCCAGCATCGCGCGCCGCTCCGTGAGATAGTGCAGCTGCTTGCTAATCGTCTCGACTACCGAGGCGGCTTGACTCTCCTGCATCAGCGTGTGCAGGCGTGTCACTTCGTCGAGCACCTTGCTGGCCTCTCCGGCTTTCAATTCGCGCCGCTGCTCTTTGAGCCACTGCTGCAAGCGGGTCTGCTGGAAGGTGCTACGCTGCTCGGCGGTAGTCAGTTCGGCTGGACAGGGCAAGTGCTCATGGGCGGCTTGACCGGCCTGGGCCACATACTCTATCGCATGGGCAAAATCCAGGATGCGCACGGCATCCTGGCGGTGATAGTCCACAAACTTGGGGATCCATTCAGCTCCATCGCTCACCGCACACACCGTCTGCGCCTTCTCCACTCCGCGCTCTTGGATTTCGACCAGGGCGGCTTGCTGAAACTGCTCTGCCTCCGCCATGCGCGAAAAGTAGGTCAGCTCCCGGCTATGCACGACCTGTTCCCCTTGCTCCTCCACTGGCTCCCCGACGACTCCCAGCGCCAGCGTTTTCACCTCTTTCCATTCCCCGCCCACCAACTGCACGTAGCAGCCGTCCAGGCTCATCACCTGCAGCGGCGGCCCAGGGGGGCTTTCCGCTCGCTCGCGCAGCAGGTTGGCCTGCTGCTCATCCTGATGACGGACCTGTGCCGCTCCCGCCTGCTCGGTCACTTGCCGCACGGTCGCTTCGGCGACCGGCACCCCGGTAAAATAGGCCAGTTCGTGACATGCTCGACGGAACGGCATCCAGGTGCTTAACCGCACCATGCTTTCTTCCAGCCGGGGAGTAAAGCCTACTTTGGGCCGCAGTCCTAACTCCTCATCGAGGGGGAAAAAAGCCCACCTGACAGGTGGGACAGTAGCCATAGCTGCGCTTGAGGCGCAGTCGCTGGTCTCCTTGGGTGGTGAGTTGGCGCCCCTGCTTGCCCCGCCCTTGCAGCAGTCCACCACAGGTGGGACAGCGTGGCCGCTCCTGGGCCTGGCTCCCACCCACTTCGGCTGCAGCACTGGCCATGGCCAGATCTTCCAACAGGTTGGCTCGCAGGCGGTTGAGGCGTTGATCCAGTTCGTCCTCAATTTCTGTCAAGCTGGCTCTGGGGTGGTGCACCCGCCAGTCGCGGATGCCACTGAGTACTTCTTGCGCCAGTTGGTGCCATCGTCGATCAAAGGCTTCTTGCATCGGCTCCTCTCTCTTTCGTTTTGCTCGCTCTTGCCTTGGCGCCGATTCTACCACCCTTTCTTTCCCCTTGCAAAAATCTCACGCGCACCCATTTAGCTCATACTTGATGTGCTTAATCTCCTTACTGTGTTATACTGCCTAAAAATAGTCGGGTCAGCAAAAGAGAATGAAAGTTATTTACAAAATCACCTACCCAAACGGCAAAATCTACATCGGCTCAGACCTTACCGACACCCTTAATTACTTTGGCAGCGCCAACAGCAAACTTATCGAAGAGGACTTTACCAGGGAGCAACAGCGAGACTTCACCATCAGAAAAGAAATACTCCTAGAGTTCCCTGACACCACAGACAACAGCGAGATTTACCGCCATGAAATAGCCCTCATTCTTGAATACGGGTCAAACGATCCATCGAAGGGCTATAACCGAAACCCTAAATTCAGAGGATAAGTTTTGATGTTCTTCTAGCCTCAAAACACGCCTGATGCCGACCACAAAAGATCGTGCGACCTGCTGTTTTCCTTATCACCTCAATTAGCACACGCTTACCTTATGATTAGGAGAGCTAGTATCCTCAGCGTATGAAGACCTCATATGCCTCGTCCGGCTTCAGGTGCAGCCGGAATGATCGGCAATACCAGCGACGACGGATGCCCCTCATCATGATAAATCCTCTGCTCCGCTACCAGCATCTCCGTCGTCACTCCCAAGCGGCGCCCCAGTATTCAAATTCCGGTCATACTTCGGAAAGGCGCTTGAAGCAATCTCCAACCCGATCCTATGCCCCGCTTTGAACACTTGAGCGTGTATTCCAGCAGTCGATGTTGTAACGATAGACCTTCCCCGGCTCGATGAGCGACGGTTTATCCATGCCGTTGCGGAAACGGGCGCGCACCATGCCGTCGCAGAGGCGCTGGGCGAAGCCGTTGGGCCAGATGTCGAGGAGCTTGGCCGTGAAATCTGTATCGGGCGCGGACGACGAAGCATAAAGTTCGACTTTGATCGGGCCGGTCACTTCGAGATCTTCTTGCAGGGGAGCGGTGACGTAGACCAGCACGTCGTCGCGCCGTTCGATGGCTGAGTAGTCATCGGGACCGCCGATCTGCGACGAAGTCGGATCGGTGATGAACGGCACGGGATAGGCCGGGTCGTAGCGGTAAGTATCGGCAGGCTCGTGGGCAGCGGGAGGCGTGGTCGAGAGGCTGCCATCCCCGAAGCGGCTGTTGGCGCGCCCGTTGCTGTGCAGGTAATAACGCGTCCATTGCGTGCGCGCGAGCGGCCATTCGCGTTCATCGCGCCAGCGGTTCGCGCCCATGACGAAGATGCGCACGGGTGCCTCTTCCAGCTCGGCATGGAAGCTGTAGCCCTTTAGCCAGCGATTGAACCAGCGCAGTTCTTCGCCGCGCAGGTCGATGAGCGCCTGGGGACCGAACTCGATATCGCCGAGCTTTGAGGTAGTATTGACGACGTGCCCCCAGGGTCCCATGATGAGGCGCTGGCTGCGGCGCGCCTCCGGCGTGGCGGCGTGCTGCGTCATGCCCGTAAAGTTGAGGGGCGTGCCGATTTGCTCGTCGTCGTACCAGCCCGAAATGTGCAGCACCGGCACATTGACGCGCTGAAACTTCTGCTGGTAACGCAGGGGCTCCCAGAACTCGTCGAGCTGCGCGTGTTCGATCTGCGCGCGCCACTGCGGGATATGGCGGCCCGCCTGCTCATCCATCGTCAGCAGGGGCAGATGCTCGTAGACCCTGGTCCAGTCCACCGCATCCATCGGCTGGTTGTAGCGGCCGCTGACGTAGTGCATCCAGCACAGCGACATGGGCGAAGGCAGCCCCGTCGGCGTCTCGACGAACGGATCGGAAGGCGTGACGCGCACGACCATGGCCTTCAGGTGCGGCGGCTGCTCGACGGCTGCCAGCCACTGCACGACGCCTGGATACGAGCTGCCGATGGTGCCGACGTTTCCGTCCGACCAGGGCTGCGCGGCGCACCACTCGATGGCGTCGTAGCCATCCGTGTCCTCGTGGAAATGCGGCTGTAACACCCCATCCGAGTCGCCGCGCCCGCGCACGTCCATCGCTACGAAGACGTAGCCGCGATCGGCGAAGTAACGCGCCACCGACATCATGCCCTCGCTGAGCTTCTGATAGGGTGTGCGCGCTAAAATGACAGGGTAAGTTCTCCGACTCACCGGAAGCGCTTGCAGCCCGGTAGATATCCGCGGAGAGGGTGAGGCCGTCGCGCATGGGGACACGCACATCGAAGCGGACCTGGATTTCTTGAGTGGTGGGGATGAGCATGCGGACGATCCTTCTTTCAGCGCTGAATATGTTCGCCCGTCATCATATCACACGTAACTCCGCTCATCGAATCCCAAAACTACCTCGTACTGCCTGGGCTTCTGCGGGTTGATGCGTACTTCGATCAGGCTGCCCGGCGGATGGTTGAGCGAGACGCGCACGCTACCCGCAGCGCTTTTGAAATGGTAGACATTGCGCGTGCAGGGGTCTTCCCAATCGGCATGCACAAAGTAGGAGGTAGTATGACCACGCGCAGATAGTACGAGCTCCGCATCAACTTTGCTAACGGTCGCTTCGATTGTCTTGCCGTGTTTTCTGATCTCTATCGTGACGAAAATTGGGCGAACTATGAAGAACAGGATAGTAAGGCCCAGGAGCAGCACTATTATGATAACTACGAGTAGCAGTGGCTGGGGAAACATTGCTCCAGCTCCAGGCGGTTCTATCCATTCTTAAAACAACCTCGTAATTTATATTACGTATTGATTTAGGTATTTCTCACTAAGATAGATGAGAATAGCCTGAAAGTATTGTACAAGAACTCATATCTGGCCGTCTTCAAGAGTATTTCTGAGCCATTCAAGCTGCCGCGCCACACGCATTACTGCCTTAGCGCCGAAAGCAGGTTTGCCAATATGCGCAGCTATCCATAACGAATGGCCCATGACCCGCGCAGCTATGAATTTGTCGATGTACTGCTCATATTCCACGGGTAGTTCACGCACCTGTCGATACCCTCGTAGAAAGGCTTTCCGATACGCTGGAAGGCCGGGGCGATTCAGCAATGTCGAAAAAGTTACCGCGATGTCATAGAGATAGTGCCCCCACCCGCTCGTATCGAAATCGATGACGCGCAGTTCGCCATTGTGAAACAGGTAATTTCCCTCATGCAAGTCGGCGTGAATGAGGCCGAATACTGCTGATCCCTCGCCAAGCAGATGCATCATCTGTTGAACTCTAGCTGCAACAGCATCGATAGTGCGCTGCTGCTCGCGAGAAAGATGCTTCCTGGCGAGGGCCACATCGATGCCCAGCGAATTCCCTTGCAGACCCTCAACATCCCATCGCTTGCGATGAAAGCTAGCAGGTAAATCAAGAGACTGCGCGTGCAAGTGCAAACGCGCCATAAAATTGCCTACAAGCTCAAGCTCAACAGGACGGAGACTCGTATTGTGAAAACGGCCATCGATCCAGCGAAAGACGACACAATGACGGGCTCCCGGCACACCGGGTACCGTGATGGTAACGCAGAGCGAACCGTCGCGTGCGAGTACCGGCTCTGGAACAACCAGCTCGGTATCCCGCCGGATGGCCCGCAACCAATGCAACTCCGATTGAATGGCGGCGACATCTTGATAGCCTGCGCTTGAGATGCGCAAGGCATAGCGCTCCTTCTTGACAGGCACATCGACGCGGAAGGTGGTATTGAGGAAGTGCTGGATGGATGTGATTTGCGCTTCATCGATCGCGTAGGCGGCTAGCGCAGTTTGCGCTAACCGCCGCATACGTCGGAGCTGGACAGAGCGCGGTAATTCATCGAAGGACAGCATAATAGCTACTCACTGAAACGCGCTTTCTGCTGCGCGTGGAAGGGCGCGAGCGCGTTATTTGCGTCGACGATAGTTTGCAATCGCTCGACGAGCGCGGCGAACTCGTGGCCGGGCACGGTCAGCACCAGTTCGGACGACTTGAGGTCGATGTAGGTACGGGCGCCGACGCAGCCGAAGCTCATTGAGGTTGCACCGGTCTGCATTGTGCGCGGGATGACGGCGCAGGTCGGGCGCCCGAAGGCGCTCTGGCCGCCTTGCAGCCAGTTGAGATTGCCCATGGCCTCGGCGACGAGCATACCCTGTTGGGTATCGAGGATGCAGAGTATAACATCGGCCTCCACCGGGAATTGATCCAGGCGGCCGTAGACAATGCTGGAATGCGGCTTCTTCACGACCGGCAGGCCGCTGACCTCGGCGGGCGAAAAATATTGAACGTCGGCCATCGTCTGAACCAGGGCCTGGGCGCGCTGCTGCGCAGCTTCAGACATGCTGAAGCCCATCGTCATCAGGCCGATGGGACATTCCTGGTGATCATCCGCCGTCGCGTAAAATACGCCTTGCTCGGCCAATCGCCAGAAGGTGCAGGCCGATGGGACACGCTTGCCGGTATGCTGCACGCCCTGAGGCGGTGTATCAACGAAGGCTAAGCCGAGGGGCAGCTGGTTGAGGTGCAACAATTCACTGAAACGCTTGGAAAGTTCCTGGTACAATCGGGTTCCTCTTTCTCGTGATTATGAGTAGCTGTCATGTTACATACCATAGTCTACCATAAGCAACGTGGAGCGCTAATTGGAGCATTCGCCCTTGACAAGCGCGATCTGTGATAACTGTCGGACATCCAGGTGGGGCTTTCGGCTACCAAGACTGACAGACGGTGAGCAAGCGCTCCTCTAGCATAGCAATCTGCTCGATCAAGGCGGCGACCTCAGACCAGGAACGCTGCACTCCGGCATACTGAGCCTGACCAAGCAGACGAGCCTGCTCTTCGACGAGTTCTGCGGCCTCGGATTGGTTCCCCTCTCTCAGAAAGGCCTGAGCATCCACCTTGTGCCTGAGTCCAAGGGGCAGGGCAAAGTAGAAAAGATGCACGGCAAGCTTCTCAGGCACCTGGGTGTGGAAGGTTTGAGCGAGCATGCGCAAGGCAGTCACGCCGCCATGCATCCCTGGCTTCCAGAGTTCTTGTTGCAGGTTCGCGCTCATGAATGGCAAGGTTCGCTCGATCATCAGCTTCCGACTGCTCGGCTCTCCGGGTCGAAAGGCCGTGCGCATGGTGTAGGGTTCATCGGTATACACCAGATCCATCCCCTCGGCACGCCAGGCTTTGAGCAGGTTTTCCAATGGCAAGGCAGCGCAAGGGAACCCTTTGGGGTCATGGACCAGGGCGTAATCCTGCTCCATGCTCAGCACGACAATATAGTGATCCGCGCCGAGCAGATAGGCATGATTGGGATTGTAGGTCAGACAGCCCATATTCAGAGGACCGATCAGCACCGGAGCGTGTTGGACGGCTGCACGCAGACGCGCCAACGCCTCCCCCTCGGTGCCACCGAACTCTAACTTACACGTCCACCCGAGCGTCTCGATCGCCCGCGTCAGTCCGAGATCGGGGTTGGGACCACTGAAAAAGAAGAGTTCCGCCTCTTTGAGGTAGGTATAGCCAAATGGCAGCGTGGTGAGGCATTCGAGAAAGCCGGTTGAGGGCAGACTCTCGGCGGGGGCTCCGCTTCCCAGTAGGCTCATATGTAGGCTATTGGAAAAACAATAATCGCCGCTTCCGATATATGGCAGCATGAGACTCCCTCCTTAGTGAATGGTTCTGAACGCGAGCTTGTCTTGCTTTGTGAACAAATAGATGTTTCTCACTTTCCTCTGATAACATGCCATCAATACGCATCCTTGTATTTTCTGGCCAGGACATTCACCCAGTTAATTTGCTTTTCACTGGGCGCAAAGTTGTTCTTTTGCATGCGTTTAGCCATGTCACGAACGAATTCGCGTTCATTCGCGCCAATGCGCAGGTTGTTGAGGCCATCGGTGTCGAAGTAGGCTTGCAGGCGCAGCACTTGTTGCCGCAGCGCGGCGAGTTCCGGCGAAAGCAGACCGGTGCGCGCCTCGGGCGAATTTGAAGCCTGCCAGCGCTGATAAGCCTGCTCATCGTTGTTGAAGGCACCCAGTCCGGCCAGTTCGTCGGCGCGTTCGTTGTGGTCATGGCCGGCGTGACCGCGCACCCAGACGAAGGTCGGAGCGACGGAGCGCTTTTTGAGGAGCAGGCGGTAGTACTCCCACAGGTCGTTGTTGGCCTTCATTTTGAAGACGCCCTGAGCAACTTTGATGGTATACTCGCTGTCGCTGTGAATGGTTAAGGGCTGATCGCGCGGGGCAAGCGAGAGGGCTGCCAGTACTGCTGCGATCTCCGCGCGGTTGTTCGTGGTGTTTTCCGAGGGTGGGATATGGCCGTAGGATTCGATGAGCGGAGCGCCCTGGCGAATGCGGTCGCCGTCGACATAATCGGTGGAGGCAAGGATGACGCTCCAGCCCGCCGGGCCACCCGGGTTCTTGATGCACGCGCCATCGGTAAAGGCGACGGTGCCGGGCGTCCCCAGCGTTGCACGGGCGGTCTCGACGGGAATGTGCTGCAAGGCATTCAGAACAGAACGCCATTCGAGTGGTTCATTTGAGGCCTGTTCGTTGTTCCACAGACTCACGCTGTTCTTCCTCTTTCTCGTTACGTTTTTGACCCGTGCTATTGTACCATGCGGAGTAAAAAAAGAGGAGGAGTAAAACAGCCTAAATCACCACGTTGGTTGCGGCGATGACTCCACGTTTATTCTTTTTCCCATCGACGCCGATCTCAGCGCCTTCCGCCAGGGCATCGATGTCCGCGAGCGTGGCTGCACCGCCGGAGCGGTGGAGCAAGGTGGTCTTGCCATCGACGCGCACCGCGACGGGCCTGATTTCGCCGGTTGATTGCTTGATCATCGTTCCGGCAATGACATACAAAGGCCTCTTCGCATCAGGGTTGCAGCTCGCGCCTATGACGTTCACCGTATACGCTGCCTGCAATCCCTGCTCCAGAGGTAAAGGTTCGGATGCTGCGTCCTGGTGTTCATCTCCCTGATCCCCCTGATCCCCCTGGTCCCTGTCCCCCCGTTCTTGCCCTTGCTGGTCGTCTGCCTGCCGATCTGCCTTTTGATTTTCTTGAGTTTCTGCCTGCGGCGCGCCATCCGACTGATCGCCAGATTGCTTGTGCGCGGACTCGAACAGGGCATTATCGTAGCTACAGGGCACGGCGACGGAAAGGGCTTTCGGCATGGCATCGAAGCGGTACGTTACCATGACCTGGCCGGGGTCGGCTGCCTCTTGCAGGGCGGCGCGGTCTTTCTTGCTCAGGTAATCTTTCAGTTTGACGGCGCTGCCATCGACCTGCAAAGCAACCGTGGCGGGGACGCTGATGTACAGGTGCGGGCCATGAAAGTACTGGGCGGTGACATTGTCCGGCTTGCGGCGCAGGAGCAGTGAGGTGATTTGCTGCAATGTCGTGAGTGGATCATTCGAAGTAATTACGCAGACATCGAGCGAACCGTCATCGATATAGGCACCTGGCGTCATCTCTACTACGTCGGCATATTTGCGCGTATTCCCGATCACTACCTGTATGGCCTCACCCCTCCACACCTGTTCTTTTTGTCCGCCCGATCCGGGAGCGTGTATCTCCACGGGAAACGAGTGCTGTTTCGGCAATTCTTTCGCCGCTGAAACCCCGACGGCGAGAGGGCCAATACGATACTTGAGGGACTTCGAGACATGACCCATAACGGCTGCATCGATACCAAGCCCCGCCATCAGTAAGAAGTCGTGGCGCGCTTTCGATGACGTGTTCCCCTTCTGTTTTTTCGTGGATTTGCCGCCCTGGCCGAACGCGATCGGTGTTTCAGACGTAATTTCACCTGCGGTAGGAGGAAACGTCAGGCCTTCGACCTGGACATGGCCGACATCCACCTTGCGTGCCCGGCTATTGATAAGGGTGAGGGCCGATTTCACGGGGTCGGCTGGAATCCCTACTTCGTTCGCCCATACATTGGCGGTGCCGCCGGGAAGAACGGCCACGCTACTCTGCCCATTATGGCCGTTCTGGGCGTTTCATGACGCCATTGACGACCTGGTTGAGCGTTCCATCGCCGCCATAGGCGATCACGAGATCGTATTTTTGCTTAGCCGGCATCTTTCGCCAGTTGCAAAGTATGCCCGCCGTATTGCTTGATGAGTAGATCGGTATCCCAACCGGCAGCCGCTAATACTGTCAGAATGTCGGTCAATTTCGCCAGGTTTTCCCCTGTCCTGGGATTGATAATGAGACAGGCATTTTTCGCTCGCATAGCGCCACTCCTTCCTGGTATCCGAAATTTCATCTATTGCTGATAAGTCAGTCACGTGTGGCACAGCAACAGCGTTTCATCTACCAGGACAGAGTAATCGGCTTCCTACTTCAGCCCGGCAATGGCCTGCAACACACCTCCGGCCAGAGCCCAGAGCGCGATGTAGAAGATCCAGATGCCGCCATGCCGCTTGCGTGCATCGGCAGATGTGACGGTCTTAAACCAGCGCGCCGTCACCGGGCGGCTCAATCGCCAGGCAATCAAAGGGGAGAAGATAAGCAGGATTACCTCGGTGACGATCGGCCAGAAGTTTCCTGACTTGATACCTCGATACAGGCTGATAATGCTCACGATGCCTGCTGCCGTTAGCGTTACATTGGCGACGATCTGTATTTTGCGCGCCCAGTCGCGCCCGCGGCGCACGGCCTCACCGTACAAAACGAGCAGGACGGCGAACGGCAAAGTGACAACGAATGAAAGAGCTTTCGCAAGGGTAGAACGCATGTCTATCCCTTCTACAGGAGATGGAAAGCCGAAAAAGCTGGTGAGAAAAGGGATCGCCAGGATCTGTACGGCCAGACCCCAATCGAAGGCGACGGCCATGCCGATGCCCTGGGGGTAGAGCGCTCCACCGGGTTCCTGGGCGGGATCACCGGTGGAGCCGTGCGCAAGTGTTTCTTTCAAGGAATGCTCTCTCTCTACAAAGAAGCTGTAGGGGCCGAAAATGAACATTAAACAATTGTCCGCGGGTCTGTAGGGGCGCAATGAATTGCGCCCACCTCTGCGGCCAATCGACGGGAACGAGGGCGCAATGAATTGCGCCCCTACAACCTCTTATCGCTTATCTCTACATATCAAGACGAGAGAGGGTTACAGATTGGACAGTTCCTAGACGCCACGTACCAGGGCGCGCACGGCCTGGACGATGTGGTGAGCGCTGATACCCGCTTCTTCCATGAGCTGGTCGGGCGTGCCGGAGCCGGGCATGGATTGGACGGCAAGCTTGACGACACGTGGCAGCGGGCCGTCGCGCTCGGTGAAGGCCTCCAGGACCGCTTCACCCAGGCCGCCTTCGGGCCAGTGGTCTTCGACGGTGACGATGCAGTTGCCGGCCTCTTCGGCTGCCGCGAAGAGCGTCTCTTCATCGATGGGCTTGACAGTGTAAGCATCGATAACGCGCGCGCGAATGCCCTGGCTCTTGAGCTGATCGTAGGCTGCCAGCGCGTTGTGCAGGGTGATGCCTGCCGCGACAATCGTCACTTCGTCCTTGTCGGAGGAGCGCACAACTTTGCTGCCGCCAACAGGGAACTGCTCATCGGCGCCGTAGATCACAGGCGTCTTCTCGCGCGTGGTGCGCATGTAGACTATGCCTTTCAGGTCGGCCATCTGACCGACAAGCCGGGCGGTCTGGTTGGCGTCACAGGGATAGAGAACCGTGCTGCCGAAGACGGCGCGCATCATCGCCAGGTCTTCGAGGGCCATCTGCGACGGGCCATCCTCGCCAATCGAGACGCCGGCGTGCGAACCGCAGAGGCGTATGTTGGCGCGCGAGATGGCCGCCATGCGGATGAAGTCGTAGGCGCGTGTGAAGAAGGCGGCGAAGGTCGAGGCAAAGGGAACCTTGTGCCGCACGTTCATGCCCACTGCTGCCGAGACCAACTGCTGCTCGGCAATGTACTGCTCGAAGAAGCGGTCGGGGAAGGCTTTTTTGAACTCTTCGGCGTAGGTCGAGTTACTGACCTCGCCGTCCAGGGCAACGACATCAGGATTGGCTGCGCCGACGGCCACCAGCGCGTCGCCATAGGCCTTGCGCGTGGCAACGCCTTCCTTGCCATCATACGTCGGCAGTTCCAGCGCTTTCTTCTCGCCGGTCGTGGCCGGTTTGCCGCTCTCGTCGGGCTTCTGCACCGGGAAGGTTTTGCTGCGCGAATAATGCAGCTCGCTAAGGGCCTGTTCCTCCTGCTCTTTGTTGAGGGCCTTGCCGTGCCAGCCATCTTTGTTCTCGAGGAAAGAAACGCCTTTGCCCTTCACGGTTTTGGCGATGATGACGGTCGGCTTGCCGGTCGTCTTCACAGCCTGCGCGTAGGCGTTGTTGATTTCATCGTAATTGTGCCCATCGATGACGATGGCGTTGCAGCCGAAGCCGCTGACGCGTGCTTTGTAGGCCTCGGTGTTCCAGCCTAGCTCGGTTTCGCCGCGCTGGCCCAGGCGGTTCACGTCGATGATGGCGACCAGGTTATCGAGCTGGTAGTGAACCGCGTGGTCGAACGCTTCCCATACGGAGCCCTCCGCCGTCTCGCTGTCGCCGAGCAGCACCCAGATGCGGTAGGGCAATTTGTCAAGATACTTGCCGCACAGGCCAATACCGACGCCGATGGGCAGGCCCTGGCCGAGCGAGCCGGTGGCGACATCCACCCAGGGCAGTACGGGTGTGGGATGCCCTTCCAGGCGGCTGCCGAATTTGCGCAGGGTCAGTAGTTCCTCGTCGCTGATCGCGCCCGCCGCTTTATACATGGAATAGAGCAGAGGCGAGGCATGGCCTTTTGAAAAGATCAGGTGATCGTTGTTGGGGTTCTGAGGGTTGTCGAAGTCGTAATGGAGATAACTGCTCATCAACACGGCCATCAGGTCTGCCGCCGACATCGATGATGTGGGATGTCCAGAGCCCGCTTCGGTCGTGCTGCGGATGCTATCTACACGCAACTGCTGGGCAAGCTGCGTCCATTGTTGTACCTGGGCATTCGTTTCGGTTGTCGTCATAAACTCTCCTTATTTTCTGTTTCACTTGCCAGGGGTTTTGTCCACTGCATTATACATCACGCTTTAACCTATTGTAGATTGCCCGATACAATAGGGCAAGCTGATGCAAAGTGTTGGTGGGACGGTTTTCGTTACAGGTTATGCTATACTAAGCGCATAACGAGGCGATATAACTCAACTACTATACTATAGAGGGGGCGAGGACAGCTATGTCTGTGCAGGACACAGGCGAGCCGGAAGAGCAGCAAAATTCTTCCGAGGAAGCGTACGATTATGCGCGCGAGCCTGAACCTGATGAAATTACACTGCGCTCGAATGAGCAGCGTTCGCGCTTCTTCCTGGCGGCAATGAGCTTCCTGCTCGCGCTACTCTGTTTGAGCGCGTACCTCAATCATATCCCCCTGCTCAATGACACGCTTATGCAACTGGGGACACTGGCCTTCGCGGCCATCGGACTCTTTTTCCTCTTACGCGGCAGCCCCTCCAATCATAAAAGCATACGCTCCACCAATGAACAAATCGAGTCGACGCCCTTTGAATTGCTCGTCCAGGAGGCGTTGGCCACTATCCCGCCGGAGTTCCAGGAGCGCATGGAGAACGTGTTTGTGCGTGTAGAGTACGAACCGGATGAAGCGGTGCTGCGGCGTGTTGGAACAAAGGAAGGGTATACGCTGCTGGGCCTGTACGAAGGCGTTCCCCTGACCGCTTACGGGCGTCAGTACACCGCGCAGCCTGAGACGATCACGATCTACCAGCGCACTATCGAGCGCTATTGCTACGGCGACCCCACGCGTATTCGCGACCAGGTGCGTCACACGGTGCTGCACGAGGTGGCACATCATTTCGGCATAGACCACGCAGAGATGCCCATCTGGATCAGGTGAAAACTCCATACCCCGCGACGATCACCACTTTCAGCGCATCCCCTGGCTGTGCCACCAGTTGAAACGCCCGCGCCGCATCCCTTAAGGGAAAACGATGTGTAATCAGATCTGCTGCTCGAATGCGCCCGGTGCGCAGCAATTCAAGCGCGCGGCGTGTCTCGTGCGGCCCGGCGGAGTAGCTGGCTCGCAGGTTGATCTCCTGAAAAAAGAGCGTATTTGGTGTGATCTGCAGCACTTCCTGTGGTGAGGACGGCGCGAACAACAGCACTGTGCCCCCTTGCCCGACCACCTCCAGCCCTCGCTGCATTGCGCTGATGTTGGAGGGCGTGACCAGCACGATATCCGGCTTGTGCCCATCGTTGACGGCATAGACCTGGTCGATGAGCGCGCGACCGGCCCCCGAATCGAGTACGTGGTCTATGCCCATCTCGACGGCACGCTGCCGGCGATAGGCGATTGGATCGACGATCATCACCTTCAGCGCGCCTCGCTGCCTGGCAAGCTGTGCCAGCATCAGGCCGTTGCTTCCCGCGCCCAGCACCAGCACTCTATCGCCCGGCTGGATATCGGCCCGGTCAATACCACGCACGCAGCAGGCCAGCGGCTCGATAAGCGTGGCGGCCTCAGCCGAAAGACCATCCGGCAGCGCCAGCACGTCCATCTGCACATTGAGGGCAGGGACGCGGATGTACTCGGCCAGCCCGCCAGGAAAGAGGCGTGTGGCTCGAAAGGTGTCACACTGCGAGAACGAGCCGCGCCGGCAGTAGTGGCAGACCATGCAGGGGACGTGGTGATGCACGAAGACATACTGGCCAAGAGCGAACTGCGTGACACCCTCTCCTACCGCGGCGACGATGCCGATAGGTTCGTGGCCAGGATAGAGCGGCGCGCGTGGCTGCATATACCACTCCATCACGTCACTGGCGCACAGGCCACAGGCCCGCATCTGCACGAGCAGTTCGCCAGGCCCGATAGGAGGAACCGGCAATTCAACGACGCGCACATCACTGTTGCTGTGGTATTCAACTGCCTTCATATGCTCTATTATAGGGAAGCGATGATGAACCTTCAATAATACATCGGGAATACCCACCCTGTAGGTGCCGATTTATCGTGCACACCGCCGATTTATCGGCCTCGGTTGGCCGCCGTTCACGCTTATCGTCGCCGATCAATCGACCGCATCGGAGATACCCGATTCATTTGTTAAATTCCATCATCGCGTCCTCGTGGCCACATGCTCAATGGACAGGACGCGATGAATTGCGTCCCTACGCTCATCTGTATAAGCGCTTCAGCGGTTAGCAGGCACAACACACAGGAAGCCGAACGGCTCGTCGCCGAGCGTAAAGAATTGATGCACTTCGTTGCCGGGGATATAGACGACATCGCCCGGGCGCAATTCGTGCCGCACTTCACCGTGTTGAAGCAGCGCGTGCCCATGCAGCACGTATACGCCGTGATCGTGCGCGTGCTGGTCGAGCGAGGTGTGGCCCCCGGGCTGGACGGCGAAATAGCGTACGTGGAAGTGCGGCGAATGCTCGTCTGACCCGATGAGTACCTGGCGCGTAGCGCGGTCAGCGCCGCTGTTTTCGGGGCCATAGGCGCGCAGCGGGACGCCTTGCCAGCGCAGTTCGCCATTTTCTGTATCGCTGCTATGATGGATGATGCTCACCGAGTATTCCCTCGCAGGTCTGTAATGGCATCTGGTAGATTATCGATGCCCTCAAACTCCTTGACAACGATAGACACTATGCCTTGCTGTAGCTCCGGCTGAATATGCGGGTACACCATTTCCGTCAGCCCACCGATGCTTTCACAATCATCCTCTATGATTATATCAGGCATGACCCTCTCAGCAACATCCTTATATTGTTATTGATTGCCGAACCCGCTCTTCGCGAGATCGACCAGCAACGTTTCGATGCATGATCGTGGTGCCGTGGAGGAAGATCATGATTCTCAAGGGATGAACCTTTCTTGTCCATAGTAACATCAAAGTTGTTATTCGTAACGCTTTACGTAACGGGTGTATGGTATCCTAAAGGGAGAAGAAATGCATGGAACTGCGAAGGAGAAGCCCGTTGATGTCCCAGCTATCTACCGAACCCGCATTCTCGGTGGGAGATCTTCATTCCACTGTTCCTGAGACGCGCCTGCATGGGCGCTGGTTGGTGCTGGCACGGGCCGGCTGGATAGCAGTTACCGTGACCCTTGTGATCTTGAATCTCATCGCGTTGCCCGACACCTATGGGTCGTACTTTACCTTCACTGCGCCACAGATGCAAGAGCTGCACCGGCTGGGTCTCTCTCCTACACTTTTTGGCATCCTGCTAATCATAGAGAACGCCCCATTTCAACTGGTGTATTTAGGGCTGGGGCTGCTGCTCTTCTTGCGCCGCTCCGATGATCGCATGGCGCTTTTTTGCGCGTTCGCGCTCGTGACCTTTGGCAACGCGAACCCGTTCTATGATTTCAACAGCGGGACCATTGTGCCGATCCTGGCAGCCAATGCAGTCTTGCGGGTCGTTACCCTCACGCTGTTTGCGACAGGAGAGGCGTCCCTGGTCCTGTTCTTTTATCTCTTTCCCTCCGGTCGCTTTGCGCCGCGCTGGATGCGCTGGGGTGCGCTGCTGGTAGTAGCCTACTGGCTGGCGGTGGTCTTCTTTCCGGCGCTGCCCTCTAATGCTGGAGGACCGGCGACTTTCCTGGTGCCCTTTTTCTTGCTGAGCGCCGCGGTAGTGCAGGTCTATCGCTACCGGCGCATCTCAACACCCAGGGAACGCCAGCAGACCAAATGGGTGGTTTTTGGCCTGGCCCTTGCTGTGTTGATCCTCGTGGTGACCATCCCGATCACCGCCCTGGTCTTGCCGCCATCACTCCAGAACGACCCGGTGTTGGGGAGTCTGAACCCCGTTTTCCAGGTGGCCCTCCTGCTGATTGCCATTTTTATTGCCATTGCCGTCTTGCGCGCGCGGCTCTGGGACGTTGACACCCTCATCAATAAGGCGCTGGTCTATGGCTCGCTGACCGTGCTGCTGGGCGCACTCTACGCTGGCTTGATTATTGGGCTGGAGGCGCTGGCCGGGACTATCACCGGCGGCGCGGCAACCAATCAGCCGGTGGCGCTGGTGATCTCGACGCTGGCAATTGCCGCGCTCTTCCAGCCAGTGCGCAGGCGCCTCCAACATATCATTGACCGGCGCTTCTATCGCCGCAAATATAACTCGGAGAAGACTCTGGCCGCCTTCAGCGCTACGCTCAAGAATGAGGTGGACCTTGAGCAACTACGCACGCGGTTGGTTGCCGTTGTACAGGAGACGATGCAACCCACGCATGTCTCGCTGTGGTTGCGCCAGCCTGGGCAGCCCGCCAGGGAACCACCATACCATCACGAACCGCACAGTCAGGGATCCACCGGGCCGGGCAGAACCGGAACACCTCAATAAAGTCGTTTCGAGACGGCGCAGCGGCCTATCTTTCTCAAGCAAAATCCTTGACAGAAGAAACTTTCTCAACTATACTTCCTTATGGAAAGTTAGTACTGCTAGTTATGGAACTTACGTACAATTCGTAAGCCCAGGAGTTAGTACAACAAGTAAAGAAGTATTTCAAACGGAGGTAATCACATGACAACGCAGAATGAGCAGCAAGCTGGAACCGACAGCGTCTGGCAGTTTGACCCATATCACACGCAAGTCGAATTTGCCGCCAAGCACCTCGGCATGATGACGGTGCGCGGCAACTTTCTCGATCTCGATGCGACCGGCTTTATCGACCCCGAACATCCCGAAGCATCCACAGTGGAGGTCACTATCCAGACGGCCAGTATCCGCACCCACAACCCTCAGCGCGACAACGACCTTCGCGCCTCGAATTTTCTGGAAGTCGACAAGTACCCGACGATCCACTTCAAAAGCACCGAGGTCAAAGCGGCCGGACAGGATCGCTACAATGTGACCGGAGACCTGACTATCAAGGGCAACACGCGGCCAGTGACGCTTGCCGTGGTGAAGTACGGGGAATTCAATGACCCCATGATGGGCCACCGCATCGGCTACAGCGCCGAGACCGAGATCAACCGCAAGGACTTCGGCCTGACGTTCAACATGATGCTCGATGGCAAGTGGATTGTCAGCGAAGAGGTCCAGATCTTCATCGAGGGTGAATTCGTCGAAAAGCAACAGCAGGTTGGCGGTTCCGCGAGCGCCTAGCAGAGGATAAAAACGCCACTACATCTCATTTCAACCCATACTTCGCCATTTTGCGTCAGAGGGTGGTTCGGCTGATGCCAAGCAACCCAGCTGCGCGTGTTACATGACCGGCGCCGCTGCTGTGTAGAGCGGGTGCAGGGCAGCGCGATAATGCATGGCACCATCGAGCTGGATCGGGAAGGATTCCTGCAAGGCCAGGGCCAGCGCGTTCGATCCCTGCACCTCTTCATGCCAGGATGCCCCCACAGTATAGCACAGCTACAGTACCGGGGCGTGATACAATGATACTCTGAACGGCTACGTGAAAGGAGTGCATCGTATGGCCCCTTTGCTGACCCTGCCTGCCGTCGATGGCGTTGAGATCACGACCATCATGGACAATAGCCTTGATATTTTGCTGCCGGCAACGCCGCTGGCTCGCCGTTATCCGCTTCCTCAAAATTTGTTCGAGCTGCATCAGTTGCGCGCCGAACATGGAGCCTCTTTCCTGCTGACGGTCGTCAATCAGGGCAGGCGCGAAACTATCCTGTTCGATACGGGTGTCTCGCCCGACGGCGCGCTGCACAACATTGACGTGCTCGGTATCGATCTCAGCACGATCCAGGCGATTGTTCTCAGCCATGGTCACACCGACCATACACAGGGGCTGAACGGCTTTCTCGACCGGCTGGGCAAGCGGCGTTTGCCGATCCTGCTGCATCCCGACGCTTTCCTCAAACGGCGGCTCGTGCTGAGTGACACTCAGACGCTGGATTTACCGCCGCCGTCGCTCCACGACCTGTCCCGCGAGGGCATCGAACTGCTGGTGGAGCGCGGTCCGTCCTTCCTGGTGAACGGTTCAGTGCTGGTGACTGGGCAGGTCGAGCGCACAACGGATTTCGAGCATGGCATGCAGAACCAGCAGGCGGAAATCGATGGCGCGTGGCAGCCCGACCCGTGGGTCTACGATGACCAGGCCATCGTGGTCCACGTACGCGGCAAGGGCCTGGTAGTGCTGACCGGCTGTGGTCATGCCGGAGTCATCAATATCCTGCGCCAGGCACGCGCTTAGACCGGTGTGGAGCTGATTTATGCCGTACTGGGTGGCTTCCACCTGAGCGGGGCAGCATTCGAGCCGATCATACCGCAGACCATCGCCGAGTTGCAGCGTATCGGCCCCGCGGTGATCGTCCCGGCGCACTGCACCGGCTGGCGTGCCACCCATGGCATCGCGCGTGCGCTGCCGGAGGCATTCATGCAGAATAGTGTGGGCACCACCTTCGCTTTGATGGCCATGTAACACGATAAGAGCTTATTTTCTTATCGATGATGCACCTCTTTACATTGATCTGAAGGATAGTAGATATGTCTGATTCAAGGCGCAGGGCTATATTGATCCACAGCCCCCACTCGGGGAGATCAGCGCAACTCGCGGATGCGCTGGAGCACATGCACACCGCCGGTATCGAGATAGTGGAGCAGCATGCGATCGCTGAACTTGATGATCTGCCCCCGCAGGGCAGACAATGGAGGAAGCACAGCATCGACCTGGTTATCGCGGCCGGCGGAGATGGATTGATAGGCGGGGTGATCACACACATAGCGGAAAGCGGTCTGCCTCTGGGGATATTGCCGCTTGGCACCTCCAACGATATTGCCCGCTCGCTGAGCATTCCCCTGAAACTTGACCTTGCGGTCAGGATCATCAGCGAAGGCAGCATAAAGGAGGTGGACATTGGCGTGGCCAAACCTGCCGAGCAGGCTCCCCATCACGCCAGCAAGGGATCGCTTGCTCCGGTGCTTGACCGCGTTTCTACGGGCAGGCACAGCTACTTTGCGCACGCGCTGACAACCGGGCTGAATGTGCAGTTTGCGCGGGTTGCCACCAACGTAGCTACGCGTATGCGATACGGGCGATTGACGTATCCAATCGCGGCTTTGGAGACTCTAAAGTACCACAATTCCCTCGATGTCACCCTGCACCTCGAGGGGTTGGCCTTACCATCCCCGGCGGGAAAAGATGGGAACAATTCTACGGAACTGCACTCACTCTCCTACAGCGTGCTGCAAATCGCCATTATCAACGCTCCTATTTTCGGCGGCCAGTGGAAGATAGCTGTGCCCGACGCCAGTATCAGCGATCGTTTGCTGGATATCGTCGTGATCGAGGAGATCGAGCTTGCCAGGCTCAACGCAGCACTGGCGCGCTTCTTCAATTCGCGCAGGCAAGATCGCGCCTCGAACGGCGACCAGCGGCATCCGGCAGACCTGTCGGTAATTCCAGGCATCCACCATTTTCAGGCCAGAGGAACTTTCATCTCAACAAACGCCGACCCGCGCGATGTGACACTGGACGGAGAGGTGCGAGGCCAGACCCCCATCTATACCCACATGGCGGAAGAGCGGCTGCGCGTAGTGGTGCCGGAGAATGTTCACTTGTTGTAGCCCGCTTCAATCACGACCCTTTTGCCCTTATCTGCCCTTGCCAGAATACCTCAGATTATCATACACTACCAGCAACGTAACACTCCTGCTCGCAGACGTTTGGAGATAAGACTTCCCGTTGGCAGACTTGAGAGAAGTCCTTCCTGTCATCCTGAGCGCAGCGAAGGATCTTTATGTGTGGTGTGCCAGATCCTTCGCTGCGCTCAGAGCTTGCCCTAGAGCGAAGCGAAGGGATGACAAGTGTTATCTCCAAACGTCTGTCCTGCTCGTTCTTTCGGGGAAAGGACTCGACTATGCGCATCACTACCCGCTTACGCGAATTGCTGGCAGGTCCCGAATTGCTGGTTGCTCCCGGGGCTTACGATGCATTGAGCGCGCGGCTGATCGTCCAGGCCGGATTCTCCGCCGTCTACATGACCGGCTTCGGCACCTCGGCCAGCGTGCTGGGTCAGCCTGATGTGGGATTGCTGACGATGAGCGAAATGGTGAGCCGCGCCGCAGCCCTATCGACGGTCACAGGAGATGTGCCGCTCATCGCGGATGCCGATACGGGCTATGGCAACCCCATCAACGTGCGCCGCACCATTCGCGAATACGAGCGCGCCGGGGTCGCTGGCCTGCATATCGAAGACCAGGTCTGGCCGAAGAAATGCGGTCATATGGAGGGCAAGCAGGTTATCCCGCTGGACGAGATGGTGCAGAAGGTGCGTGCCGCCGTCGACGCTCGCCAGGACCCCGATTTCATCATCATCGCCCGCACGGATGCAAACGCCGTCACCGGCTTCGAGGATGCGCTGCGCCGCGGCCAGGCCTACCGCGAGGCAGGCGCGGATGTCATCTTCATCGAGGCGCCGCGCTCGCTGGAAGAGCTGCGCGCCATCGGAGAGGCATTCCGGGGCGTGCCGCTGCTCTTCAACTGGGCGGAGAGCGGCAAGACGCCCCTCCTACCCCTGAACGAGATCAGCGCGCTGGGCTTCAAACTCGTGATTTTCCCCGTGAGCCTGCTTTTTGCCGCCACGCATGCCATGCTTGAACTGCTGGAGCTGCTCAAAGCGGGCGAGACCCCGGCCAGGTTCAGCGAGCGGATTGTGACATTCGCGCAGTTCACTACCGATCTCGGCCTTCCCGGCATTCAGGAGTTGGAACGTCGTTACGGCGTTCGATGAACTAATCCAGCCTGACCCTCCAGACAGGAGAGTCAAATCAGAAGAAGAAAGGATAACTCTATGGCAGGAAACTCATTCCAAAAATCCAGCATCACCACCGAAGCGGCGGAACGCATCATTCAAGCCGCCGAAGCAAAGGCCCAAGCAATGGGGAAGTTGATGGTTATTGCTGTTTGTGATGAAGATGGCGTGCTCAAGGCATTCCGCCGCATGGATGGTGCGCCGCTCTTGAGCGTACAAATTGCGCAGGACAAAGCCTACACCGCCATCAGCTTTGGTGGCATGGCAACGCATGAATGGTTCGACTTCATCAAGAATGACCTGCCTCTGCTGCACGGCATCATAAAGACAGACCGCCTGGTCGTCTTCGGCGGTGGCTACGCTATCAAGACCGATGCAGGCATCATCGGCGGCATTGGCGTGAGTGGAGGTCACTACACAGACGATATGCAAGTAGCAGAAGCCGGCTTAGCAGCGCTGTAACACAACCTTGTTGCGAACTGAGCTGCCGCAATAGCCAATTTGTCTCTGTCTTCCACTGGAGCGGAACATCTGAGGCCTCGTTCGTTCTAGCACATAGAGAACAGTTAATATTGTTAGAACGCCGTTATTGAGGTCTTTCTGCCGCGCTTCCAATAGCTTCCACAAGCGTAGCGGTATCCAGCACGACCGCAATTTCAGGCGTCAATCTTTTCCGGTAGTAGATGAGCTATGCAAACGAGATTGCCCGAAGATTGGTTCATCTGGACGCTCAATGGATTGGGAGCGCTCTTTGTGATTGGATTTTTTCTGTTTCTGCTGCACTTAACAGGAGCAGAAGCTGAACATATCTCACCAGTTGCGCCAACGCAACTTGTCGCGAGTCCAACAGTTCTCCCGTTGGTCAGCCCTAGCGCAGAGCCAACCACAATTCTCCAAAGGTCAGCCAGTCCAACTCCTGCAGGATCGTCTCCTGTTGTGGATAGCTTTACGCCAACGCCTTCCCCGACATATGCACCCGCCTCGGTGTCTCCAACCCCCTCAACTACCCCGGTGCCCACTCCTAGCCCGACGCCTTCTCCGACTCCCTCACCCACTCCGGTGCTTACTCCTAGCCCAACGCCTTCTCCGACTCCTTCTCCGACTCCCTTTCCCTCACCTACCCCTGGTCCAACACCTTCTCCGACTCCCTCTCCCACTCCGGGGCCAACTCCTAGCCCTACTCCCTCTCCCACTCCGACCCCCTCTCCCAACCCGGTGACTACTCCTAGCCCAACACCTTCGCCGTCCTGACTACAGCGATGTCCGGGAAGATCGAGGCTTCCTTGAGTATAATAGGCACAGGAAGAGGCGGTAATAAGATTTACTCAGAAAGCTAGATATTAACTTCGTCTGGATGCTATAATGCTTGTAATCACCGTCCAAGCCCACTAGAACCTCCTCTAAAGTCCTTCCTCGCTCGATTACTTCTCTCCATTACAGCGACTTTGACAGCAATTACAGCTTGCCGAGAGTGCCTGGAAGTTGATCTTCAGGCACAACTATTTTCAGAAGAATATGCTATTATATTCTTATCTGATCCAGAATAAAAATAAATTCTCGGATTTAATAGAAAGTTTGAACGAGCCTAGGAGGGTATCCTAATGCGCTACGTGAATAATATATTCTTACTATCGAGTAATTCATTCTTATCTCCAGTATTTATTACTGCTAGTAAGGTCAGGAAAAGGCTCTTCCTTCTACTAATAATTGCGCTCGATAAAGTCTGGCATTTTTTCCACTGGCTACTTATATCTGCACTGGCCGCCTCTATCATAGGAAACTTTGCATTTGCCCTTCTTACACAGTGTAAGCCAACATCCTGTGTCAGTTTCACCAATCCGTATGGCTGGCCAATCGTTGGTTCTTTGCTCAGCCATCCTTTGCGAACTCAGACAGCAACAATCTTCCTCGCGGATCTCTTCATTTGCGCTTTGATTGCACATCGTGACCTATGTAAATTAGCACGAAGCTCTAAAGGAAAAGAGATTGGAGGGGTAACTATTGTTCCCGTCACTAATCTCCTCGCGAACAGACTTAATCTCGGGGATGATGCTGCCGCCAATTTCAGTTACATTAGCACACCTATTAAGAATATTTATAGCGAAAGCATTGAAACAATACAAAAAGCCAGTACAATTCATCGGCGAGATAAATGGGGTATTCTTTTAACCGGAGAATCTAATGCAGGAAAGACACGTCTTGCTTTCGAGACAATGAAGCAAGTTCTACCTCATTGGGACGTTCTTTGTTGGATGCCCAATTGTACATTAAAAGAGGGTTGGGACGTAGAAGCTATAGATACTAAGCACCTTATTATCTTTATTGATGACCTCCAAAACTATATTGGCGTTCATTCATCCCTTATATACGAATGATCCTCTTACGCCTACGACGTTACGCATTTTACTAGATAATGTTTTTCAAGAACTGCAAAATTTTGTAGTTATCGCTACTTGTCGCACCGAATATTTATCTAGTGTCGAAGTAGCTTTCGATTGGTTGTATGATAAATTGACAATATTGGCCATTCCAAGTTTTAGCAGCAATAATCAAGACCTACAAGTGAGAGAAGTAATCGAGGAATTTCAAAGGCAGGATGCGGCAAACGTTAAGGAAGAAGATTGGGATGGGACATTAGGCTCACTTGTTTTGGGGCTTTCAAGAAAGAAGCGCCAATACCTAAGTCTTGGAACTTCAAACCCTTTTGCTTACACTGTATTAAAGGCCATGAAGGTTCTTTTCACACTAGACATAACAGAGCAAACTGAAAAGCGGATTCAGGCTATTTGCCAAATCATGTTTGGAAAGGAGGATTTGCAAAAGGTCGATACATGGCGTGAGGCTGTAGAGAATCTGAAAACCTTGCAATTCATCATTTCCGTTGTCAATGACGCGCAGAGATTTTTGGTCATCCGTAAAGATGTTTATTTTGAAAAAGTGATAATTGATTATGATCTTAGCAATATTAAAGAAGATTTCATTACACTCAGCAAAATCTTTGCAGATTTACAAGATTCAGAAGCACTTGCCCATCTCGGTATGAAATTAATCACCCTGAAACGTCTCAATGACGCTATGGATATGTGTAACAAAGCTCTTGATATTGATCCGCAAAATGTCGATGCAGTTACCATCAAGTCAGTTATACATTACTTACAGGATCAACCTAAAAAAGCGCTAGCCGTTTATGACCAGGCGCTCTCCTTCAATCCTAATAATACTGTTCTGCTACAGAACAAAGCTAACTTACTGAGAACCCTCAAGCGCTATGAAGAAGCGTTGGCTGTTTATGACCAAATAATATCAAATAACCCTACCAAGATTGAGACTTGGCTGAGTAAAGCTAACTTGCTCAAGATAACGAAAAATTATGAACAGGCATTGATTGCATGTGACCACATACTTACCATCGAGCCCGACAACGATGAGGCGTGGCTTGAAAAAGGCTGTATTCTTGGGAGACAACATCAATATGAAAAAGCATTGATAGCCCTTGAGCAAGCAACAAAGCTGAATCCCAAGAGTACGCATGCGTGGATAGATTTATCTATTGCGCTTAATGGGCTTAGTCGATTTGAAGAAGCTTTGATTGTTATTGAAAAAGCGCGCGCGCTCGATCAGAGGGATGAAGGAGCATGGTTGCAAAAAGGCGTGTGTCTTGCTAATCTGAGACGACACGAAGAAGCATTGGAAGCTTACAACCGCGCGTCTCTCATTCGTGCCTAAGAATGCAAAAATATGGCATAACAAAGGGATATCACTGATGGAGTTAGGACGAACTAGAGAAGCTTTAGCTTCCTTCAATCGAGGTCTCGCTCTCAACTCAGAAGACGCGAATATGTGGTTTTATAAAGGAAAAGCGCTTGAGAAACTTGGAAAACATAAATTAGCACAGGCAGCTTTTGATCAAGCCATCGCTCTTGATCCCGAGAAAACCGATGCATGGTACGACAAAGGAGAAGCTCTTATAGAAATGGGGCACTACGAAGAAGCAAGAATCCTTGAACAGCAGCCGCACAAGACTTGGATTGAAAAAGCCGCCAGAGGTATTACAGAAGACCAAGCTGAGCTCCTGCCAGCGATCATCCATTTTTGCACGAGCCTGCTCCTGCATCTCTTTATGCTCCTTCAATGTGTCAACTACTACACCTGGAAGCACAATTCGACGCCTACCCTTTTTCGTCTTCGGCTCACCCTCTACATAGCCAATGCCACTCACCCATGTCAGATTATGCCGAACCTGCAAGACGCCTTTCTCCAGATCGACATCATTCGAGCGCAAAGCCACCAATTCCCCTGACTAATGCCGGTCGTCACTGCCACCATGAGCAGTGCATCTAGACGAGAACGACGCTCAACTTCAATTACCTTCAGCATTTGTTGTGGCTCTTAGTAAGAACACTCAGCCTTTTCAACGCTGCATTCAACTTGTCTGGGACTTCCCTGCTCATCTTGCCAGGGCTAGATATTAACTTCGTCTGGATGCTATAATGCTTGTAATAGCAACATCTGTTAGGCAAGGAGCCATGGTGCGCGTCGTTTCTCTTTTAGCCAGTGCGACGGAAATGGTCGCAGCGCTTGGATGCCTGGATCAACTGGTGGGGCGGTCGCACGAGTGCGATTACCCGCCGCAGGTGCTGTCGCTGCCGGTGATCAGCAACGTGCAGATCAACATACAGGCCAGCAGCGCGGCAATCGATGCGCAGATCAAGCGGCTTGCGCAGGCACCTCGGCCAGAAGATGCTGCATTGCGGGCACTGAGTATTTATGCGATCAACGTGGAGATGCTCCAGGCCTTACGGCCAGACGTGATCTTTACACAGACGCAGTGTGAAGTATGTGCAGTGAGCGAACGCGACGTGATGCAAGTGGTGGAGCGCCTGACCGGGTTTCAGCCGCGCATCGTTTCGCTGGCGCCGCACCGGCTGGAGGACGTTTGGGAAGATGTCCTGCGTGTTGGTGACGCCCTCAACAGGCGCACGCGGGCAACAAGGCTTGTACAAGATTACCGGGCTCGCCTCGCAGATCTTGCTCAGGTGGCATCCTTTACAGGCCAGAGGCCGCGCGTTGCAGTGCTGGAATGGCTCGATCCCTTGATGGCAGCGGGCAACTGGATGCCTGAGTTGATCGAGATAGCAGGGGGAATCAGCGTTTTCGGTGAGATTGGCCAGCATTCGCCCTGGTTGAGCTGGGAGGAACTTCAGGCAGCCGACCCGGATGTTATCGTACTCTCGCCTTGTGGCTTCACGGTTGAGCGCACTATACAGGATGTGCCGATTTTACAGCGACACCCGGTATGGCCATCGCTGCGGGCCGTACAGAAGGGACGGGTCTACGCCATCGATGGGAATGCTTATCTGCATCGTTCTGGCCCGCGCCTGGTCGAATCGGCTGCAATCCTTGCCCGGGCACTTCATGGAGTACTGCCGGGCATCCACGTAGAGGTGAGTGCCTTGATGCCTGTTACGAACTGAGTAGCTCTATAGTCATAGGCTCTTGTATTCTTAGCGATACCCGATTACTATGAATACAGGGGATTTTATTTAGGAAGAGAGAATCGGGAACTTTCAGCAAGTCCACAGCGTCTATTTATGGGCGACTTAGCAACAACGTCTAGAAAAGGGGAAGGAATTATGGACGCCATCATTGGACGATATCGAATACGGATGGAAGACGCTGGAACACTTGTGCTTCAGCATCCAACAGGCATCATGTTCGACTTGACAGCAGATGAAGCGCTGGCATTGATCGACTTCATCGCCGTGTATCGTAAAGCGCTGATGACCCTTGAGCGTGACACCGACGCAGAGATGGAGCGGGTGGTTATTCGCGAGCCAGTAGTTAGGAAAGAGCCGAAGGCTCGACTCCACGTAGATCAAGAATAAATATTTAAAGCAAACGAGCCAGGGAGGTGATCCGCGCGGATCACCTCCCTGGCTCGTTTGCTTTTACCTTGTACCCACGCTGGCGAAAATTAGATCCGGTTCGCGCGTGGGGCCAGAGCCCAGAACAACATCGCGACAAACGCAACGAAAAGCAGCAGGAGCACGCCGATCAAGCCATCGATCAGATTGGAAAGATCCCACTGAAAGATGGCTGCGCCAATAAAGGTTAGAATCAGCAAGAAGCCCAGCATTGGGAAAATAAACATGAGGCCCAGGCGCGATGCCGGGGTAGATGGACGAGGCGTGCGAGGTGTATATTCCAGGTCAGTATCAAGTGGCTCCATACGATACCTTTCTACGGCACACGAGTATATGTACCCGCTTTACATGCTATGCACCCGATATTATAATCCCTCTTCGACTTGAACGCAACAGCATGGCAAAAAAAATCGGCCTGTCTCGGCCTTATGCTACGGATGTGTGACTCGATGCAGACCAATCCTGCGAATTGTTTGCCGGGTGTGAGTTATCCGGATCGGAACGCGATAGCGTTTGAGCAGCGAAAAACTTGCTCAGATAACGGCGCAATTCTAAGGCATTAACCTCGTAAGTTGACCCGTTCAAAGTGGTGGCAATGCTGCCATCGGCGATTGCACAGCAGAGATCTCCAAATGTGAGGGTACGCTCGGTCACGAGACACCTCCTTGCAAAATACTGTACACTTTTTATAAGGTATCGGTACGCCGGTGTGCTACTCTAGCGTTTCGCTTTCCTCCTCTCTGAGGTCTCTGACACTATTATCTAACAAACCGGGCATTGGGTCAATACGTATGACGTGTTTTTGCAGGTCAATCTGTTTAATTACGTGTTTAATAGCCGGTATGAGTACTTGAGACGAGGATGGAGCGTCTGGCATTTTTACGACGTAGACATCGTTGCTGCCCGTGGTGATGATATCTACGACGTCGCCGAGGTAGACATCATCGAGCGTCAGGACGCGCAGGCCCAGGATGTCATGCTGGTAGTAGGAATCGGCGGGAAGCTGCGCAAGGCTCTCCAGCGGAATACTGAGGTCGGCGTTGCGCAGGTCCTCTGCGGCGTTGGCATCATCAATGCCCTGTAGCTTGAGCACGATCATTTCGCCCCTGTAGGGCCTCGCACGCTGAACGGCACGCCGCTGGTGAGCAGGGCCAACATAGACTACATCCAGCGCTTCAAAGCGATTGGGGATATCGGTCAATAAACGAACCTTCAGTTCGCCCTTCACGCCAAAAATGGCCACTATCTTTCCAATAGTAGCCCATTCCGTGTGATTTTGCTCTGACACCTGCACAAATACCTTCTCGCATGACTCCCCAGGTGCATCTCGGGAGAAATTTATCAGCCCTACTGTATTTCGAGGGAGGTATGCCGTCCCTCGCGCGTGCCACCGACGCGCAGCAGCGTGCGCATAGCCTTGGCAACGCGCCCCTGACGACCAATGACTTTGCCGAAATCGTCGGGCGCGACGTGCAGTTCAAGCACCAGGGCGTTGCGATCATTGCGCACTTCGCGTACCTGCACGGCGTCAGGATTATCAACCAGCGACTTCGCAACGTACTCTATGAGTTTACGCATACGTTTACCCTCTGCCTTCTCTCTCTACTCTTGCTTACTCTTCAGCCTGGGTCTTTGACGTGGACTTGGACTGTTCAAAGCGCTCGGCGATGCCGGAGCGTTTGAGCAGCGATGCGACGGATTCGGTCGGCTGCGCGCCGTTCTTCAGCCAGCCGATAGCCTTTTGCTCGTCGATGTGAATCTCGGATGGTTCGACGCGGGGATTATACCAGCCAATATTCTCGATGATGCGGCCGTCGCGCGGCGAGCGCGAGTCGGCGACGACGACACGATAGCTCGGGGCCTTCTTCTTCCCCACTCGTTTGAGACGAATCTTAACACTCATGCGTTTTTTCTCTTACCTCTTCCCCCTGGGCCTGTGTACGTTTTCTCTCGTCCGTCCCGGTGCGGGGGATATTCTTTATTGTATGGTTGCTAAAGCACCATCGACCGCGCCGGCACACGACGCGGTGCGAAACTTCCTGCACTACGGCACGCTTAGGATAGCACTATGACGAACAATTGTCAATGAAAAATTGCGAATTGCTTCTGTTAGGCGATATGATTAGGGAGAGATTTTCTGAAAGGCAACAAGCATGACAACAGTACAGGGCGGAATCATAGCGCTGGTTGGCGCGGGAGAATTTCTCGAGACGATGCTGCCGGTAGATACTTACCTGGTTGAACAGATGCGGGCAAGAGAGGTGACGCCGCGCGTGGCTATTGTGCCGACAGCCTCCGCGCCAGACGGCGCGGAAGTGCCACAGCAATGGGCAAAGATGGGTATCGAACACTTTGCCCGGCTCGGCCTCGCGGCGCAGGCGGTGATGTTGCTGACACGCCAGGATGCTGATGACCCTGGGATTGTCGCGCAGTTGGCTGAGGCGAACTTCGTCTACTTCTCCGGGGGCAAGCCGCGCTACTTGATGGAGACGTTGCAGGGCAGCCCCGCGTGGCTGGCCATCCTCGAAATGTACCGGCGGGGTGGTACCATTGCGGGTTGCTCTGCCGGTGCAATGGTTCTGGGCGAGGCCCTGTTCGACTTCCCCCAGTTCTGGCGCACGATTCCGGCGCTTGGCCTGGTTCCCGGTATTGTGGTGATCCCGCATTTCGACGAGATACCTTCGATGCTCACGCGTTCGATTACCAGCGGCAGCCGAAAGGAAATGGTCGTCGGCATCGACGGAGGCACCGCCCTCGTCATCTCGAACGAGCGCTGGATTGTGCAGGGCAAGGGGAGAGTGACTGTGTTCAATAAAAAGCGGAAGCGGCGGTTTAGCGCGGGAGAAGAGATTGCGCTGAAAGCCATGTGATAGAATTGGTAACAATGATTAAATAATAGTCCCTATGTATGTATTCCGAGGAACACTACCATCATGAACACAGAGCAATCCACGCAGACACGCACACCGGGGAGATATGGCATCGAGGAGATCGAGCAAAGCAGGCTGGAGGTGTGGCCAAACCCTAATCCCGAGCGGGATTATGTCACGCATTTCGAGATACCTGAATTCACCTGCCTTTGTCCGCGTTCCGGTTTTCCCGACTTCGCCACAATCATCATCGACTACGTTCCCGATCAGTCCGTGGTGGAACTCAAGAGCCTGAAGCTGTATATCAACCAGTTCCGTAACCGTCAGATCAGCCACGAAGCGGCCACCAATACGATCCTCGACGAGCTGGTTACGCTTCTTTCACCGCGCTGGATGCGCGTTGTCGCCGATTTCACAGTGCGCGGCAATATCAAGACCATCATCTTCGCCGAACACAGCATACCCGGCTATCAGGGGCCGCGCCCGGAATTCAGGCGATATATGCATGAATAGTTCTCGCTACCAGTGTAAAAAATGTACGACACACTCTTTCAGCCGCTCGCCATCGGTCCACTCCAGGCCCGGAATCGCATCGTTTTCGGCAGCCACACCACCAACTTCGCGCGCCGCAACCTGCTCAGCCGGCAGCACGCCGATTATTACGCGGCGCGAGCCGAGGGTGGAGCGGGCACCATCGTCCTGGAAGAGCATATTGTTCACTCCTCGGATATGCCCTATGAATACGCGCTGGCAGGCTACTTGCCCGAAACGGCAGATGCTATCAGGCGCGTAGCAGAGCGCATACACGCGCATGAGGCCCTGGCCATCGTGCAGCTCAACCATAACGGGCAGCAGTCCGTGAGCGATCATACCCAGCGTGAGCTCTGGGCGCCGTCAGCGTTTCCCGATGTTGCCACGCGCGAAGTGCCGAAGGCCATGGAGTTGCGTGATATTGCGGCAGTGATCGAGGGATTCGCGCTGGTTGCGCGCCAGGCTGTGCAGGGGCAGGCCGATGGAGTGGAGTTACAGGTATCGGATCGCTCATTACTGCGCCAGTTTCTCTCGCCTCTGACCAACCAGCGTGAGGATGCCTATGGCGGCCCGCTCCCAAACCGGCTGCGGTTTTTGCAGGAAACCATTGAGGCGGTTGACGCGGCACTCGGGGGAGAGCGGATTTTAGGCGTGCGCTTGTGCGCTGACGAACTCGCGCCCTGGGCAGGCTTGACACCTGAGCAGGGCAGCGAAATAGCGCGCCTGCTGGCAGTGACCGGTCGCGTCGATTATCTGACGATCACCATGGGCAGCATTTACAGCACGCATATGTTCCCGTTCCACGCCTCGATGCATATCCCGCGCGGCTATGCTGTTCACCTGGCTGAGGCAATCAAGCAAGTTGTGCCCATACCCGTTTTCGCGGCAGGCCGTATTATGGACGCGCAGCAGGCGCAAGGAATTCTCGCGCGGCAACAGGTCGACGGGGTAGAGATGATCCGTGCGCTGATCGCCGATCCCCATTTGCCCCGTCTCTCGCGAGCAGGGCAGGCCACCATGGTACGCCCCTGCATCGCCTGCAACCAGGGCTGCCAGGTGCGCAACACGATGAACGCCGCGCTCGCCTGTAATGTAAACCCCGATGTAATGGGCCAACCATCACCAATATCCGACCCTGCGCCAGGACGTAATAAATCACGCCCATACGTCGTCATCGGCGGCGGACCGGCGGGGATGGAGGCGGCGCGTACGCTCGCGCTGCGCGGGCTAAAGGTTGCATTGTACGAGCGGGAAGAGAGGCTGGGCGGCGCTGTGACGCTGGCGTCGAGCGCGCCGGGAAGGGGCGAGTTAAGCCTAATCATTGAGTATTTACAGCGACAGTTAGAGCTGCTGGACGTTGAGATGCACCTGGGCGAGGAGATGACGGCGGATATGATCCTGGCTGCGCAGCCCGAGCCGGTGGCGGTCATCGTCGCGACTGGCGCGTGCAGCGGCACCGGCTTACTGCCCATTCCAGGCTTCGACCTGGCGCATGTCACCGACGTCCGACGGGTACTGCGCGGCGAGCAGGTGGTGGGGCAGCGTGTCGTGCTCATCGAGGAGACGGCGTCGCATGGCGTTCTATCGGTGGCAGAGTTGCTGGCTTCCCAGGGAAAGAGCGTTGAGATTGTTACGGAAGACTGGTATGCCGGGCGCGATCTCGCGGCGACTCATGACCTTGTCCCCTGGATGCAGCGCGTGCTGGCGATGGGTGTGATCGTGACGCCGCACACCGCCATCGTACGAATTGAAACGAGTCAGGTGATTGTCACCGATCGTTTCGCGGCCGGCGACCGCGCCATCGAAGCCGACGCGATCGTGTTGGGGGTCTACGAGAGGCCGGCACAGCAACTCTATTTCGCCCTCAAAGGACATGTGCCGCGCCTCTTCCGCGCCGGTGACTGCGTAGCGCCGCGTCGCATCGAACATGCTGTAATGGAGGGCAGGCAGGTAGCTTTACAAGGTTAATTATGGCGGGTCAGTACCAGTATTTGTTTACACCAATACGCATCGGCACGACGGTTATCTCGAACCGCGTTGTGTTTGCAGCGCACCTGACCAACCTGGCCGAGGAGAATCTGCCGGGGCCGCGCCTGGCGGCCTATTATGCCGAGCGCGCGAAAGGCGGCTGCGGGCTGATTATCACTGAGGAGCAGTCGGTACATCCCAGCGATTGGGCCTATCAGAAGCTAATCCATGGCTTCGACGCCCACGTCGTGCCCGCCTACAGGCGCATGACGCGCGCCGTCCACGAACATGGTACGCGCATCTTCGCGCAGATCAATCACAATGGCATGCAGGCCAGCAGCATGTATTCACGCCGCCCGGTGCTGGGGCCTTCATCGATGGTAGACCCCATACATCGCGAGATGTGCAAAGAGCTTGAGCCGGAGGAGATCGACGAGATTGTGCGAGGTTATGCCATGGTGGCACGGCACGTACGTGAGGGCGGCTTTGATGGCGCGGAACTGCAATCATCGCACAGTTCGCTGGTGCGCCAGTTCCTCTCGCCCTATTATAACCGGCGCGACGATGCCTATGGCGGCACGCTCGATAACAGAATGCGCTTCGCCCTGGAGGTAATAACGGCCATCAGGGCGGAGATTGGGCGAGATTTCCCGCTCGGCATCAGGCTCTGCGGCGACGAACTCATCACAGCCGGGCTGACGCTCGACGAGGTGTGTGAGATCGCGCGACGGTTGGAGGCAACCGGCCAGCTTGATTTCATCAATACCAGCATAGGCGAATTTCATAACCTGTACATGGTCGAAGGCTCGATGCACATGCCGCCGGGCTACCAGTTGTTCGTCTCCGCGAGTATTCGCGAGACTGTGAAGCTGCCGGTCTTCTGCACAGGCCGCATCAAGGATCCTATCCAGGCGGAGCGCATCCTGCGCGAAGGCCTGGCTGATATGGTGGACGTAGTGCGCGGACAAATTTGCGACCCGCATTTCACTCGCAAGGCGCGTGAGGGGCGCAGCGAGGCCATCCGCCTTTGCATCTCCTGCAACCAGTATTGTATCGGACGCATGGGCCTCAACCTGAGTCTTGGCTGCATCCAGACTCCCGCCACGGGCAACGAGCAACGCTTCCCGCCCGTTCTACCTGCTCCGCCGCTTAACACGACGAATACTGCTCGGCAGGCGCGCATCCAGCCGCGCAAACCAACGCTGATCGTCGTAGGCGGCGGCCCTGCCGGGATGCAGGCTGCGAAGGTGGCGGCACAGCGCGGCTATAGTGTTCGTCTATATGAAAAGCAGCGAGAGCTGGGTGGACAGATCAACCTGCTGGTACGCGTGCCATCGCGCGTCGAATTCGGCGATGCCTCGCGCAACCTGCAGCGCGAGATCATCGAAGCGGGCGTCGAGGTCCAAACCGGCGTCGAGGTCACGACTGAGATGATCGAGCGCGAATCACCTGGTGCCGTAATCATCGCCACCGGCTCGCGTCCTGCTCTACCATCTGTACCTGGAGCGGATTTGCCGCATGTCGCGACGGTCTGGCAGGTGTTGCAAGGCGGGAAGCGTGCCCAGCCGGGAGAGCATGTGCTCATTTACGATAGTATCGGCTTTCACCAGGCCACCAGTACCGCTGAATTCCTGGCCGATCAAGGCTGCAATGTGGAGGTCGTGACGGGACAATTCTACGTCGGCGGCGACCTGGGTATCACGCTCGATCTTGAATTGTGGTACCGGCGCGCGCTCGCGAAGGGCATCAGGATGACGGCCAATCATTTCCTGGCAAGCATCGGGCCGGGCAGCGCGACCATCGTCAACAACTATACCGGGCAGGCGCGGCAGATCGAACCGCTCGCACTGATAGTAATGGCCACGCAGCAGGCCGCGAACGACGATCTCTACTTCCAGTTGCAGGGCAAAGTTAAAGAGTTGCACCGCGTGGGCGATTGTGTGGCCCCACGCCGCGTGGAACACGCGATACTGGACGGAGAACGCGCGGCGCGGGCGCTAGGAAGCCTCGATCGCAGTTTGAAGCCTGGGTAGGAAGTGCATCCAACCTTCTAAATGATGTTCGGTCCGCATCTCCTGGTCTTCCTGAGTGTCGGCATATGGACCATGCGTGAGTGTAAACTTCGTACCCTCGTCTGATGAAGTTTCGAAAACAATCCTGACCTCTTTTACCGCAACGTTTTCACTTTCGTGATCCCATTTCCAGGTAAACGCCAACAGCTCTCCAGGCTCAAAGGCTGTAAAATGTCCACGCAGGTGCCAGTTCATATTTGGCCAGGAAAGATGATATGTTCCGCCGGCATACGGCTGAACCTCCGCTGCCAGCGGCCACCACTGGCATAACAGATCAGGCTTTGTCCAGTAGTCAAAGACTTTCGCCGGCGATGCATGCTGTATCTCAGCAACGAGAAGCAATCTGTCAGGTGGTGAAGCAACTTGCGCTACGGACATTCAAGTCTCCTTTTGTCCTGGCCTACAATAATACCTATCGACGATTTGATGTGTATGTCGTAGGGACGCGATTTATCGCGTCCTGGAGCCTGTCGCGCCTTCCTGGCTGGACGCGATGAATCGCGTCCCTACGACGACTTCCAGGTCTTTTGTAATACGCGCAGCCAATTCTCGTAGCCGATTTTACGTAGCGCCGCGTCGTCGTACCCATGCATTCTCAACGCGTCGATCAATTTCGGCAACCCCGCTGCGTCGCCAATGATGGTAGGGATACGCGTGCCGTCGAAGTCGGTGCCGAGGGCTACGCCGTCGATACCGAGGCGGTCGGCGAGGTAGTCGATATGCCGCACCATCGTATCGAGGGGAGTATCGGGGTCATTATGGCCGTCTTCGCGCAGGTCGCCTACGCCGAAATTCAGGCCGACGATGCCCCCGGATTCCTGGATAGCGTCCAGTTGCTTATCGGTCAGGTTGCGCGTCGTGGGGCAGATGGCATGCACGTTGGAGTGCGTGGCCACCAGGGGAGCATCAGAGAGACGGGCGACATCCCAGAAGCCCTGCTCGTTCAGGTGAGAAAGATCGAGCATAATTCCCAGGCGGTTACAGGCGCGCACCAGTTCTTGTCCGGCTTCAGTCAGTCCCGGACCGGTATCGGGCGAGTGCGGGAACTTGAACGGCACCCCCTGCGCGAAGATATTTGCACGGCTCCACACCAGTCCAAGTGAACGCAGACCGGCCTGATAGAAGACCTCCAGCGCGTCCAGACCCGCGTCGATGGCCTCGGCGCCCTCGAAGTGCATGATGGCGGCGTGAATATCGTTGTTTATGCAGTAGAGCAGCTCATCCGTGTTGTGCACCACTCTAAGCTGCCCGGCTGATTCGGCCTCCAGGCGGAAAAGCTCGGCCATCATCGCCAGCGTGACGCGCCTGGCATAGTCGATCTCGATTGAGGGGGCGTATGGTACCTCGTAGCCCTTCTCCGTTCGGACTACGGTCATACGATTGAAGCTGTTCGTGGTCGAACCCGGCACGAAGATGGCGAAGAAGCCGCCTGCCAGCCCTCCCTCGCGCGCCCTCGGCAAGTCGATATGCCCCTCATCGCTGCGCTCAAAGAACGAACGGCCCTTCCCGCGCTCAGGAATATAGAGACTGAGCAGCGTATCCTGGTGCCCAACGATGATGGGGAGTTGATCTCTGGTGGTCATGTATGTTCCTCGTTTTCGTCCTGAAATGTTTTCCCATTATAGCACACATAAACACCTGTTCTATATTGTTGACCCGCTGCCAGGCGTTCGGAGATAATACTTCCCGTGAGCGGATTCACGTACTATCCTGGCTGTCATCCTGAGCGAGTGAGCCGAAGCCCTGAGCGCAGCGAAGGGGAAGGATCTCCGCGTCCGGTGAGCCAGATCCTTCGCTTCGCTCAGGATGACAGACCATCTCCATATGTCTGACCCGCTACAACGGGCCAAAATCGGTGATATAGTAGTAGAGACACATTAGTCGATAATCACCGGTGAATACGGAATTACGTTGAGAGAGACTCAAACCACCCCTGAAGTCTGGGCAATCCTCGAGCACGATGGAACCGCCTTGTCGGAATACTCTGGTGAACTGCTGATCCAGCTCGATGAGGCAGCTCACCGGCGGTCCGCAGCGGCTTCTGTGTGTGCTGTTTTGCTTTCTGCGCCTGATAGGCCGCTGCCCGATCTCACTCCAATTAGCTTGTCAGGTATCGCCCGACTCTATGTTGTGGCCCACCCGGCGCTGGCACAGTACACGACAGAAGCATGGACGAACGCTCTGACGTGGATGGTGCGCGAACAAGCGCCGCTGCTGGTGGCAAGCGGCGCAACGGCGAACGGGAGAGATTGGATGCCCAGGCTGGCGGCACGCCTTCGGCTCACGTTCGCGCCCGGCTGTCTGAGCGTTGACATTCAGCATGATGCCCTGCTCGCCTTACGTCCAATCTACGCAGGCCGGGCGTATGTGCAGACTCGCGCTGTATTGAATGGGCGCACAGCGCTGGCGACCTTGCTCACAGGTCTGCGCGGCACGCCGCTAAAAGTTGAGGGCAAGAGCGCGGAGAGCGAAGGGCTGGCGCCTGCCATCACAAGGTTTACGCCGCCAGTTGATGACGCCGGTACGCTGGAACGCGTGCGGCATATCGCGATCCAGGCCCCTTCGCCTGAGGAGGTGGAGTTGGAGGCAGCCGAGCGTATCGTTGCCGGTGGGCGTGGTGTCGGGCCACAGGGATTCTCGCATGTTGCCGAATTCGCGCGGCTGCTTGGCGCCGCGGTCGGTGCGACGCGCGTGGCGACCGATCGCGGCTGGGTGGAACACGCGCGGCAGATCGGGGCGACGGGCAAGAGCGTTCATCCCCGGCTGTATATCGCCTGTGGGATCTCCGGCGCGGCACAACATACCAGCGGCATGCGAGAGGCCCAGACCGTCATCGCCATCAACCCGGACCGCACCGCGCCTATCTTTGCCCTGGCCGATCTTGGCCTGCTCGGCGATGCTAACCAGGTCTTGCCCCTCGCAGCAAAGATGATAGGATCTACTTCATGACATCTCATCCCACCCTGACGAGCCGCCGTCTGCTTTTTTATACGCTCTACCTGGCCTATATTGCAGCGGGCATTACCAGCATTTTGCCGGGACCGACGCTCCCGCTGCTGGCGGCGCATACAGGCGTTTCGCTGGAGCAGGGAAGCTGGATATTTACCGGGTCTGCGACCGGCTTTGCTGCGGGGGCATTACTCGCGGGTGTGCTGGGCAGGGGGCTCAGTCCCAAAACAGTGCTCATGGCCGGCCTGGTCTTGATGGCCGTCACGGGTATGGTCACGCCCCTGACACATTCGTTTCCTATCCTGCTCGTTTCACAATTTACGAAGGGATTGGGATTCGGGACGCTCGATGTCAGCATCAATATTTTGATGACGCTGGCTTTTCACGACACGCTGAGCGAGACCTTGAACGGCCTGCATAGCTCATTTGGCATCGGCTCGCTGGTCGCGCCATTGCTGCTCTCGGCAACGCTCACCGTAGCGCACGATTTCACCTGGGCCTACCTGCTGGGTTCAATTGCCGCGCTGGCCTGCGTCGGATTGCTGGTTCGCCAGCGCACGCCCAGGAGTGTGCCGGCATCTACTACCGGAGCGGTAACTCCCAACGAGGCAAGCGGCAATCAGCGTTCAACGGCCAGAAACTCTTCCCGCAGTATTCTCCGGCAGCTCCTGCTGTGGCTGATGGCGCTCGAATTCTTTCTGTACATCGCGTGCGAAGTTGGCTTCAGCAACTGGATCGTCACCGCCGTAAGCTTGAGCGCTCCGATCTCGCTAGCCCTGGCCGCGCCTGCCGCGACCACCTTCTGGCTTGGTCTGACCGCCAGCCGCCTGATCAGCACGCAGGTGCTGAAACGCGCGCTATTGAGCGAGAAGCAGTTGCTGTACCTCTGCATCGCCGGCGGAGGCGCGAGCGGACTGCTGGTCGCCTTCTTCCCCGGGCAGTTGCTCGTCGCCTATCTAGTAAGCGCGCTCTTCGGCTTTTTCCTCGGGCCCCTTTACCCCGTATTGACGGCCATCGCCTCGCGCTGGTTCGTACATGCGCTCAACACTATCTCCGGCGTCCTGCTCGTAAGCTGCGGCATCTCCGCGATGATCTTTCCGGTCTTGATGGGCGTACTGCTTACCTCGGCCGGCACCTCCTGGGCTATGGCTATACCCCCGCTGGGATGCCTGCTGATGATCGTTCCGTTTTTCCTGGCAACGCGCCAACAACGGCTCACATTGCAATTGCGGCGGCAGGACAATACAATAGAGGAGACATCACCCCTACCAACCACCGGACATCAATAGAAAAGAGTGACGAGTCGATGAAAGCAGTGCAAATCGAGCAATTTGGCGGCCCCGAAGTCCTTCAAGTCAAGGAAGTTCCCGATCCTGTTCCCGGACCGCAGGACGTGTTAGTAAAGGTTGCGGCCACGACCGTCAATCGCCTCGACCTGTTCAACCGCGACGGCAGCAGGCCGGTCAAGCTGCCGTTTACTCCAGGATTGGAGGCCGCCGGTACTGTGCTTGCCGACAACGCGGGATTTCACAAGGGCGAGCGCGTCATGACCACGTGGGCGCAGGCAGCTAAGGGTGGCGGCGGTTATGCCGGCGTCATAGCGGTCCTGGCGTCCAATCTTGTCCGCATCCCGGACGGTGTCTCTTTCGAAGAGGCGGTGGCCGCTGGTCTCACCTCGTCCACTGCCTGGGGCGCGCTATTTGACCTGGGACACCTGCAAAGGGGCGAGAGCGTCTTGATCTGGGCCGGTTCAAGTGGCGTCGGCTCGATCGCTATTCAGTTGGCAAAACACATGGGCTGCACAGTCTTCACCACGGCCGGCAGCGAAGAGAAAGCGGCAGCGTTGCGCAAGCTTGGTGCGGACCTGGTAGTCAATCACAAAACGCAGGATGTCGCGCAAATGGTACGCGATGCCGGCGGGGCAAACCTTGTGATCGAACTCGTCGGCACTACGCTTCAGACCAGCATCGATGCCTGTGCCAACGCTGGAAGGGTCGTACTGATCGGCAACCTGGGCGGCCAAAGCGCTACCGTTGACACGCAATCGTGGCGCCTCAAACAGGTCCATGTGCTGGGGGGTGGGGCGCGACATACCTCGGTGGAAAACGAGCGCCGCATTCTGGAACTGATCGCGCAGAAGGCCATCCATCCCGTCATCGCACGCGTCATGCCGGTTGAGCAGGCGGCGGAGGCGCATCGCATCCTGGCGAAAGGCGAGATCATGGGGAAGATAGGGTTGACGCATTCTTAAATTGAGGAGGCTGGCGACCATTTTCATGAACAGAATAAAATACCTCACCCTCATTCCCCTCTTCGACGAACTACGAGGCGAACGAGTGATTGTGCGGCCTTACCGCGAGAGCGACGCGCCGGCGCTTCAGGAGGCCGTCGCCGAGTCGCGCGATCACCTGCGCCCCTGGATGCCTTTTGCCGATCAGCACCAGAGCGTCGAGGAAAGCCGGGACTGGATTATCCACCAGATTGCCAGGTGGCTCACTCGCGAGGGCATGATCGTGGGCATGTGGGATGCCGCAACGCAACGCTATCTTGGTGGGACCGGGCTGCACGTACACGATTGGGAAATCGGCTACTTCGAGATAGGCTACTGGATTCGCGCCTCGGCGGAAGGTCATGGCTACGTGACCGAGGCGGTACGCTTGCTCACCGACTACGCTTTTGACGCGCTCAATGCAAGCCGGGTCGAAATTCGCTGCGATGAACAGAATGTGCGCAGTGCCGCCATTCCACGCCGCCTCGGCTATGTCGAAGAGGGCCTGCTGCGCAATGACACGACCACACCGGAGGGCGAACTGCGTAACACCCTTGTTTTTTCACTCATACCAGGCGAATGGCCGAAGCAATGGTAAACACGCAGCAATTCGACGCTATCGTTGTCGGCGCGGGACCGGCGGGCAGCAGTGCCGCCCTGGCTATGGCACGTGCGGGCATGCAGGTTGCCCTGATCGAACGGGGAGAGTACGCGGGAGCGAAAAACGTCTCCGGCGCGGCCCTCTACGCCCCACAATTGCTGGCAGGGTTGCTGCCCGATTACTGGGAGGAAGCGCCCGTCGAACGCTATCTGACACGGCGCGTTCTCACCTTCCTCGGCCAGGAATCCGCCATCGCGCTGGACTACCGTACTGCCCACTTCGCGCGGCCGCCCTACAACGGCTTCACCGTCCTGCGGCCCAGATTCGATCGCTGGCTGGCCGGCAAGGCTGAGCAGGCCGGAGCATTGCTGATTACTTCAACCGTTGTCGACGACCTGCTCTACGATGGCGAACAGGTGGTAGGCGTGCGCTGCCGGCGCGAAGATGGCGAGTTGTACGCGCCCATCGTGATCGCCGCCGATGGAGCGAATTCCTTCCTCGCTAAGAAAGCGGGATTGCAGCGCGAGTTCGACTCGCATGAAATGACGCTTGGCGTGAAGGAAGTGCTGCGGCTGGACGCGCATACTATCGAGGAACGCTTCCAGTTGTCCGAGAACGAGGGCATGTCGAACGAATACGTCGGCTTCGCCTCAGGCAGCGTCAAGGGTGGTGCATTCCTCTACACCAATCGCGATACGCTCTCCATCGGTGTCGTCGTACAGATCGCCTCCCTGGCGGAACAGCGCGCCAGGGCCTACGACCTTCTGGATCAATTCAAGCAACACCCGGCCGTTGCCCCGCTCGTACGCGACAGCATCGCCATCGAATACTCCGCGCATATGATCCCCGAAGGCGGCTGGGCAATGCTGCCGCGGCTATCGCGCCGAGGACTGATGGTCGTTGGCGACGCGGCAGGCTTCGTCTTTGCGGCAGGACTCTTCCTGGAGGGCATGAATTTCGCCATCGCCTCGGGACTGGCTGCGGCCGAGACCGCCAGAGAAGCGCAAAAGCATCGTGACTACTCACAGTCCAGAATGGCGCGTTATCAACAGCGGCTCGAGAAGAGCTTTGTGCTGCAAGACTTGAAAAACTTTCGGCACACGCCGGCGCTTGTCAATAATGAGCGCCTGCAGAACGTCTATCCTGAATTGTTCTGCCAGGCAGCCGAAAACGTCTTCCGTTCCAACGGCACGCCGCGCCGCAAGCTCGGCCGCACGCTCTACCAGGCGATGCACAGGAAGGTGCCGCTGCACACTATGCTGCGCGACGCCTGGCAGGCCGCCCGCGCCCTGTTCTTTTAGAATGCAAATAAACCCGTAGGTGCCGATTATGCCAATTAACAAATTGATCCGGCCATTGGTAGGACCTAATGCATTATGCCCACGACCGCCAAACAAGAGTAGGGCCCGATTTATCGCGGCCAGCGCCGATTTATCGGCCTGGTTGCTTGCCTTTCACACCCATCGTGCTCGATAAATCAGAACCTGCGGACAGACTGGATAACACCGTTTGATTAGTGAAAGTGCATAATGTTATGCAGCCAATCGAAGAACGCCTGGAGCTTGTACGCTTCAAGGTCGATAAGACACCGCATATTCGCCTGAATACCGAATCCTGCAAGGGATGCGATACTACCCCGTGTGTGTATGTCTGCCCCGCTGGCCTCTTCGAGTTGCTGGGCGGCGAGATGCATTTTTCCTACGAACACTGCCTGGAATGCGGCACCTGCTACGTCGCCTGCGAGCGCAAGGCCATCTCGTGGGAGTACCCACGCGGCGGCTGGGGCGTCAGTTTCAGAGCATCATGATCTGGACGAGGCCACTATGACCATGGCTATAAGAAAGTCCTGCCCAGAAGAGATAGAGCCACTTCACGCGATCTTATCTAAATGCGGCCAGGACATGCAAGCGCTTTTCGGGCTTAGCCATTGGATTCCGCCCTATCCGTTGGAGCTGATGCGCAAATCGGCGCAAGAACGTGCCGTTTACGCCGTCTACAATGGAGTTGAACTTGTCGCGACATTTACTACCGGGACGGTGCCTCCGCCCTATTATCTCACCATCCCAGGGCTTTGGGAGTCGTGGGATGCAGCCGGGGAACCGGCATTATACTTGAATCGGCTCGCGGTACTTCCCGTGCTGCAAGGACGTGGGATAGGAACGTGGTGCATGAAAACGATTGAACGCATGGCACAGGCTGAAGGATGCAGAGCGGTGCGCTTCGATGCCTATGATAAACACCTGAAGCTGCTGGAATACTACGACAGGCTTGGATATCACAGGCGAGGTAGTTTTATTTTCGAGTCACCCCGCCGATGGAGTAACAGGCATGGTATGCTATGAAAAGCTGATCAACGAATTTGTAACGGAGGAGTAAATCATGATCATTGAACAGAAACTTGAGTCGCTGGGACTCGTCCTGCCAGAGCAGCTCAAAGCGCCGGCAGGCATCAAGCTGCCCTTTGCCCCGGTGCGCGTGCGCGGCAATCGCGCTTATATCGCCGGGCATGGCCCGCAGAACCCCGATGGCAGCGTTGCCCTTCCAACCGGAAAAGTAGGTTCGGATGTGAGCGAAGGGCAGGCATACCAGGCCGCGCGAATAGTGGCGCTCGCCATCCTCTCCAGCCTCAAGCGCTCGCTTGGTGATCTCGACCGCGTGACGGCCTGGCTGCGCGTCTTCGGTATGGTCAACTCCGCGCCCGGCTTCAACCGCCAGCCCGCCGTCATCAACGGTTTCTCCGACCTGATCCTGGAATTGTACGGCCCCGAGATCGGGCAGCACGCGCGCTCGGCTGTCGGTATGGCCGGGCTGCCCTTTGATATTCCGGTGGAGATCGAGGCCGAGGTAGAGATCGATATTTCGTGAACATCGTTGTCTGCGTCAAACAAACGCCCGATAGCAGCTCGGTCTATATCGACCCCATCAGCGGACAGGTCGACTACGAACGGTTCGTACAGATCCTTGATGCTGCCGATGCCTGCGCGGTCGAAGCTGCTGTCCGCCTCAAAGAGCAGCTTGGCGGCACTGTGACTGCCATCACGCTTGGGCCGAAGGACGCCGAGAGAGCGTTGCGCGCGGCGCTCGCCATCGGCGCGGATGGTGCGGTGCGGCTATGGAATGCAACGGCAGAAACTTGGGGGCCATTCACGGTTGCGGAAGCTTTGTCGGGCTATACGAAGAACAAAGGGCTTCCCGACATGGTATTGTGCGGTGATGCCAGCAGCGACTGGGCAAGTGGCGTCGTCGGGCCGGCCCTGGCGGAGATGCTTGGTTGGCCACAGATCACCGGCGTCTCGCGGCTTGAGGTGGGTAGCCAGGAAGAATCCGTTCCGCAAGATGAACATGCCCCTACAGAGGCGCAAATAACGTTACACGTAACGCGCAAGCTCGAACGGGGCTATCGCGAAATCCTGATGGCGAGGCTTCCCCTGCTCATCACCGTTACCAGCGATCTGAACGAGCCGCGTTATCCTTCGCTCCCGGCGCACCTTGCTGCACTTAAAGCCGCGATCCCCGTGATCGATCCCCTGAGCTATGATAGCGCGCTCGGACAGGCCGAAGCGCAAGAAACCATCCTCGAGATGCACACTCCACGCCCATTGCCGCGCTGGATAGCCGCTCCCGATAGCCGCCACAGCGCCTTCGAGCGCATCGGCGAGATTGTTTCTGGTGGCGCTACGGGGAAAAGCGCAAGACTTGTGGAGGGCTCGCCTGAAGAGCTGGCGTATGAGTTGGTGGAGTTTTTGCGGGAGAGGGGATTTTGCTAACCACTTCATAATTCATCACTCTAACATACACAACATTGAGGATATAAAACCAGGACTTTCTTTTAAATATAGTGACAGTTTTCAATTTACATAGGTATAATCTGGACGGTATAATTCAACAAACTACACCTTAATTGAGGACAACGCAATGAGTATACCTGATTTTCAGAGCCTTTTGTTACCATTAATGATGTTTGCTGCCGATAAACAGGAACATGCCACACGTGAAGCAGCAGACGGTAGGACACCTCTATCTGGTGGATGGGCATAAGCCCCCCTTGCGCAAGCGAAGCAACGGGCGAGGCCGGATTGAAGCAGGACAAGAAGCCTCGCTTTTTGCCTTCTTTGGCCGCCCCCGCCGCTTTGGAGCAACAAAAGGCGGAGGCGGGATGCGGAAAGTCAGCACTTCCCGCACACTCCAGAGATGATCGGTGAGTCCAGCGGCCATCGCCGGAGAAAGCGAGATTTCGCCCCGATGTCCCTGAGCGCATGCCACCCGACGGCTCAACTCATGATGCGGCCAACAGAAATTGTAGGTACAGCCGACCAGCCACATGCCCGCTTTGAGAGCCGCAAGGCGACGACTCGCGTGGCGAGAGCGACGGGTCAGACTGGCAAGACGCTCTCGCATCGTCCCATTGAAGCGCTCAATAAACCCCGTATTGGTTGGATGCCTCCCGCCGAGAGAGCCAGGAGTTCCTCTGCCCGCTCAATGGTGCCTTGGGCCATACGTCGAATGACCTCGACCACCCGATGTTTCGCTGTTTTCTTGACGATTGTGCCAATCACGATCTCTGGCCATTCCTGCAAGCGGCAGCGTCCGCGTTTGCCTGCTGATTTGACTTTCTCGCGGAACGCCCGCCGGATACTGTTGGGGTAGGCCGACCACCCATCGGTTAAGACCAACAGCGCACACAGGGGCAAACAGCACCCCTTGACCATCCTCAACAACTGCTCGGCAAGTTGGCGATCCCGACGTTCGCTCACAATCCCTCCTAACCACAGACGCGTGGAGACCATGATCGCCATCGCCATCCACGAGATCATCCGATGACCTTTCACGCGGATCTCATCGGCTTGCACATGCTCCAGGTTGAGTTTGGCTTGCGTCACCATCGCCTCATGAACCCTTTGGCACTGCTGCCCAGCTCGTTCTTGCCATCGTGCGACCGTGCGCTCATCCAGATCAAAGGCGTGAACAATCGCCTGGCGCGGACAGCCATAGGACAACAGCGTTACCACCAGCGCGATCAGTTCCTCCGCTTTGCGTAGTCCGGCAAACATGGTCCCCGCACGGGCACTGAACGTTTTCCGGCAGGTCGTACACCGATATCGGGGTCGGTGCCGACTATGAATGACAATATTGCCTTGCCCCCGTTTTCCTCTTGCCGGACACTCCAGATTGGGGCAAAATACCTGGGAAGCATCCATCTGGCTCTCTACTTGTGTTTTCATACTCGCAGCTTGCCAGGTGTTTGCTCAGGTTTCAAGACTACTCTCTCCCCTTCAATACATGCGTTACTAGACCCTGGACAGTCTGCTCCACATCACGAACAGCGCACACCCCACAAAGCCGACAGCCATGAACCCAAAGACCGCCTGTGCACCAAATGCAAAGAGCAAGAATCCTCCCAGAGCTGCCCCCAGCGGCTCACTGCCATAGCTCAGGCTACGAAAGGCGCTATTCACCCGCCCCTGGAGAGCAGTCGGCGTCAGTTCCAGCCGATAGGAGACGACGATCACGGAGTAGATGGGGTACAGGAGGCTGATCACGAATTTGCCCGCAACGACCAGCGGCAGCCAGGGAATCAGTGCCAGGAGCAGCGTAGTAACGGCCCAGATGCCCGCGATCAGCAGGAGAAGCCGTCCGCTGCTCAAACGCGAACGCAACCAGGGCGCGAGTAGCCCGCCCAGAAGACCGCCTACGCCGCCAGCGCCCAAGATGAAACCCAGCATCTGCACGCTCAGATGCAGCCCATTCTGAGCCAGGGCGATGAATGCCAGAATGATTGGGCTGGTCAAGAAATTCACCAGCGCGGTCAGCAAGGCCATCAAACGAAGATTGCGCTGCCCCCAGAGAAAGCGGAGTCCCTCGGCAATCTCGTGAACAAGCTTGCGCGGCTCGCGTCTCTCAACCCGCTCGATCTGGAATGAAATGCGTATCCAGAGCAGCGAGAGAACCGAGATCAGATAGGAGAGGCTATCCGCCAGATAGGCCAGCAGCGCGCCAACCTCCACAGTCTGGGCCAGACCAATGATAAACGCCGCCAAGGTAGGCCCCAGCAGGATACCAACATACTCCATGATTGTATCAAACGAGTATGCCCGCGAGAGATCTTCCGGCGCGACCACCTGGGGCAGGGCTGAGATTTGCGCCAGGCTAAACAGCACATACGCGCTCCCCTCAAGAAAGACTACCAGATACAGATGCAGCAGCGTCAGATACCCTAACGCAAAGGCCAACGGCACCGAACCCAGCGCCAGCCAGCGCACGACGTCACACCAGACCATGGTCGTCTTGCGATCCCATCGGTCCACCAGCACGCCCGCGGGCAGGCTAAAGAGCAGGTATGGCAGTTGGCGCGCCGCTACCAGCAGGCCAGTCAGCGCCAGTGAATGCGTGAGCGCCAGCATCAGCAACGGCAGGGCCAATGTCGAGATGCTTGTACCCAGCGTCGAGATCGTCTGCCCGCTCCAGATCAACCAGAAATTGACATTGCGCCAGAGAGCAGGCTGCGCTCGTCCCATCTGTGGCTGCTCTAAGGATCCTTCTCTCCGATCCATTTCAGGAATGCTCCTTCCAAAACCATGCTTTCAATGAGAAGAAAAGTCGTGTTGAAGGGAGCAGAGGAGGCCCGCGGGCATACCAAAGAACGCGCCCCGAACGTGACGCGCGAGAAAGCATATGCCAGGATGAACGCCATCCCGGCCAGAACCAGAAGATGCTAACTTATGCGGATAAGAGACACAGGTGTTCCTTTTGGAGGAGGCAAACTGCCTCGATACGATTTTCTCTACTATAGCATATGGGGAGCCAAAATGCCAAAGTTCTCCCGGAATTCCCTCACTTTCCACCGGTTAGGGGAGTCCTACCACAAGGGTCGCTTCATATGAAATTAAAAAGATCAATAACGACTATTTCAATGGAGTATGATGTGAATGGCGCGATAATGAACCTTCACAAACAAATTATTCGGAGAGAAACTAATCTGTAACTTATGCGGGCGGGTGGGGCACTTGTACCGCCCTCATCCTATTGATCGCTTGTCATCCAGGACGACGCAAGCAGCCCCACTAACCCATACAGATAATTCCTCACTTAAATTGTCTATCAACATCGACGCTCCCTTGCAATAGATGACTTATTCTATCGGTCGCAAAAGCGCCATCGAAATCTTCCAGCGAGTAAGGTTCTGATAACTCGCATACATTAGCACAGCCACCACCAGTTGCTCCCAGAGTCTTTTTCTTTCCACTGGATCTTGCAACTAGCTATTACTAACTACAGCGCTTCCCCAATCAATACACACACGCTCCAAGAAATAGCACATTCATGCGATGCGCCGAGGCCATACACTCGAGTAGACTTGAAACAGCAAAGCTCTCGTTGAACAGCGTTGCGCACAGTGTCAACCACCATTGCAACAGGGGAAGAAACGCTTCCCCGAGTGAACACAAAGAAAGGATCAGGCCATGTATCTAGCTATTCGTCGGCTCAAGGCAAAATCTGGTTTACTGGAGGAGGGGATACGGCGCATTGAAAATGGGTTTGTGCCTCTTATCAGTAGTATGCCCGGATTTGTCGAGTACTACACTGTAGATGCTGGGGAGGACGTGGGTTTCTCCATCAGCATCTTTGAGACGCAAGCGCAGGCAGATGAGTCCAACAGAAGAGCGGCAGACTGGGTCAAACAGAACTTAGCACCCCTGGCTGCCGGGCCACACGAGATTGTTGCGGTCGGTGAGGTGCGGACTCGCAAGACAAAGTAACAATTGTAACTGCGCTCTTATGCAACTTGACAATTCATCCGGCCATCGTCCCTGTACAGGCGGGAGTGGTGTGGATGAGTGGCAGGGGCGCTAGCGCCGCCCTGCCAATCGAGCAAGTCACCCGACAAGGGCCTACAAGCGATGTCCGCATTCAATCTTCATCATGTAAAAGTGAGAAAAATTCACTCCCTGAAAGGAGGAGGTGACCTATGGATCTTGGCTTGAAAGGGAAAAAGGCCCTTGTGACGGGTGCACACGCGGCATTGGTCGCGCCATCGCCGAAACATTCGCGGACGAAGGTGCCGATGTGGCAATCTGTGCGCGAACCCGGAGCAAGTGCTCGAAACCGTCGAGGCGCTCAAACAAAAGGGTGTCAGTGCCATTGGCGGTACGCTCGCGTTGCGGACGGCCCCGCGCTCAAGGCCTGGATCGCTGAGGCCGGCCAGGCACTCGGCGGCATCGATATTCTGTCTCGAACCCCAGCGCGTTTGCGCCTCAAAACACCGAGCAAGATTGGGAGAGCAGCTTCACCATAAACATCATGGGCGCGGTGCGCTCGGTCGAAGCAGCCATGCCATTCCTGGGGCAAGCTGCCGAGGAGTCGGGTGATGCTGCCATCGTGATTATCGCCTCAGTCTTTGCGGCTGAGACACATATGGCGCCCGCCTATGGCGCGATGAAGGCGGCGCTCATACACTTCGCGAAGGGCATCGCGCGGCAAGAAGCTCCCAGGGGCATCCGCGTGAACGCCGTCTCCCCAGGCACCGTCTACTTCCAAGGCGGCTTGTGGAACAACATTGAGCTGTATATGCCCGACCTGTTCAATCAGGTCATGAAGGGAAACCCGACGGGGCGCATGGCCACGCCGCAGGAAATTGCGAATGCAGCGGTTTTTCTGGCAAGCCCTGCCTCGTCCTTTACCACCGGCACCAACCTGGTAGTAGACGGAGCCTTCACGGTGCGCGTGAATTTCTGACGTCTCCACGCTTCTTCAGAGCGTGCTGAATTTCACTCCGATGAGAATGTGAATTTCTAATGATCCTTACGGCGCCACCGCTTTGCTCAAATCGCTCCGGATGAAGAGAACCATCGCGTAGCCGCCCTGCGTGCTGCCGAAGGGCACGCGCTTCCATTCCCAGTTCCAGATGCGCTGGGCGGCCAGGGACAGGTTGAATTTCGCACCGTCGGGCGGGTTGTCGCCGTAGCTCAGCCAGAGACCGAGGCCAACCCCGCCATAGGTTAGCTGGCCTGTGCAGGGATTGGTGGCGGTCGGAATGCACGGGGGAGGCTTGTAGCCCTCGTCCCACCAGCTACGCATGACGTACTGGTGGTAGGCGTAGGCCCCTGGCTGGCTCGCCTGGAGGCCGCCGTACTGTTGTTCCATACCGTAGGGATTGTCGCCGCCGGTGATGATGACCGGGATATTTTTCGGCCAGCTTGGACAGCCGGTAGGATAGTCGAAGCAGATGTTGGGATAGTCGCGCACGTACCATGCGAACGGCCAGGTGGCGTCGGTGGTCAGCGCGATGGGCATCTGGTGATGGCCACCGTAGAATTTCTGATCGAGTTCATTGACCTTCTGCATGACGGTGTTGACGTCGGGCGTGGTCTGGACGTAGATTAACATTTCGTGGGGACCATCGGCAGGCTCAACATACGACACCTCGTACATATTGTGCAGCGTGGGCAAGAGCAGCAGCACGGCGCACGCCAGGCCCAGTAGCGCCGCGCCGCCGGCGAAGCCTCCGATGCGCTTGCGTGGCTGCGGGTTCACAGCGTAGCCCGGCTGGAGCGCTCCTTCGCTCCCCAGGTGGGCATCTGGTCTGCGAGCGAAGAACTGCTTCACGAAATTGACGCTGGTTTTCACGATTGGCTCGAGGCCGATAGCGGCCAGCAGCATCATCGGCATGGTGATGTGGATCGTCAGCCAGGGCATTTTCTCCGCCGCCCAGGAGTAAAGGAACAGGTTGCTCACGAACCAGTAGACCAGGAAGAGGCGGAAGCGGTTCGGCCTGGCGATGCAGCGCACAATTCCGGCGATGCCGAAGACGAGTCCAATCTGCTCGTAGAGCGGGATGACCATCAGGTAGTAGTACCAGGGCTGGTTGCCCCGCGCTACCTGCTGCTGTTGAATCCAGTAGTAGAGGCCCTGCCAGATGCCGTCGCCGATGCCGCCGGCGGGATTGGTGAAGACGACCGTGAACAGCACGAGGAAGATAGTGCAGGCCACCATCAGGGCGAAGAACCAGTGCGTCCAGGGCATGCTAACGATGGAATCCAGCAAGGGCTGTTTCTTTGGATCTACATATTTCGCCAGGCCACGCCTTCCTGGTGGAGGCAGTTTGCCCGACATTTCTCGGAAGAGCAGGATCAGGACGAAGATGCCGAGCGCGATGCCCAGCCAGGGGATCAGAGCCACGGTTATTTGCTTGAGATTCGCCACGTACTGATCCGCCTGGGCCGTAGCATTGCCATCCGGCCCGACAATAACTTTCGACAGCGCTTCAACATAGCCGAGTAGGAGCTTGCCCGCAAGGCCGGCAAAAATGAAGTAGATCAGCGTGAATACCGGGGCAAAGCTCCGCGGCAGCAGCGGATTGGGCGCGTCTTCCCTGCCCAGGCGCGAACGCAGGGGAACTCTCAGGCCAATTTCCCAGACGGCCAGCGCCCCCAGGAAGCAGCCGAACGTCAGAATCATCAAGAAGATCGATTCTTTGGTGGCATAAGCAAAGGCAAACCCGGCGGCGGCTACGACCAGCCAGCGCATCTTGCGGTCGCGTACGTAGCGGGCCACGCCGACAACCATTACGAAGGTGAAGAAGGCGAAGTAGATATCCTCGCGTGCGAAGCGGGAGAAGTAGACCAGGGTAGGAGAAACGGCGAGCAGGAAGCTGGCGAGCCATGCACCCCACTTGCCGAGGTAGTCGCGTATGAAGTAGGGCAGGCCGACCATCGCTGTCCCCAGCGTCGCGGCCAGAATGCGCACTGTCGTGGTATTCACGCCGTTATCGGGCGCGCCCAGGTGCTGAGAAATCCAATAGACCAGCGCGATAAAATGGAACTGGAACGGGCCATGCAGCAGTGGATTGTAGGTATAGCAGGCATAGGAAGGGTCCTGCGGGGGCGGCTGGATACACCACGACCAGTGCTCGAGGTTACCCAGTAGTTGGAGCGAGTAGTAGGCATGCAGACTTTCGTCATGGTGCAGCGGCTTATCGCCCAGGCCCCAGAAGCGCAGAATAGCGCCGAGCAGGATGATCCCCCAGAAAGGCGCCCATTGCAGTAACTGCTCGCGTGTCGGCGGGTGGAAGTGAAATTTCTTGCGCTCTGGCGGCACATCACGCTCAGTCCCCATTACCGTGAGCGACTCGGCCTTCGCGTCGCTATCAGGTGTGGGCTGATCCTCCCGCTCGTCGGGGATTACCTGTTCGCGCTCGCTCTCAGGAGACGCGGTCTCGATTTCATTCGAAATCGCCTCCACCTCGTTATCATGTTCGAGCGGCCTGGTCTCAAAGCTCTTCAATGGATCACTCCTCCTGGTTGCGCCTACCTACCCTGTGGAACTTGATAAATTGTAACGCCGTCCCTTGAATAGACGACGGGCAAGTATTTACTGAAACGACTCAAATCGGCATTGTTGTAGGTTGCTTTTTCAAGATTACCTACATAGAGATATTTTACCTGGTAACGCTGCAGGGTGGCCAGAACCGTCTGCGGGTCTTTGGACGTATAAATCAGGTTGACATCCGACCCCCTCTGGTAGAAATCGGATGCATTATAGCTGTTATTCAACCAGTTGACTCGCCACTGGTATTCGTGACCGGCCCAGCCTATGACCGTCGGCAGGCCGGTGAAGGCGGAGATGCGCCCATAATCGCTGTAGTCGCCGCCCTGCGCACCGAATGCCTCTACAATCACGGGGTCACCCTGCACACTGCTGTTCAGCCACTGAATGGCCTCGTAATCTCCAGGGCTGTATTGCTGCAGATAGGCCATTCCATCCAGGCTGTTGGTGCGCTGCATAAACTCATTGGCGCGCTGGTACGAGCCCGCGATGGGATAGATCGCTCCTGCCAGCAGCAGCAGCAGGCATATAACCGACCAGATCACCTGCCCGAAGCGGCGGATCACGAGCTGCAGGCCATCCAGGTTCATGGTGGGTTTGAAGCTCTCGATGATGAAGTAGAGGCCGGCGCCTGATGTGATAGCCAGCAGCGCCCAGGCCTGGAAATAAAACTTGAAGACGGTATTCATGCGCGGGAAGGTGCTGGCAAAGACATCCTTCAGGAAAACCACCTCTGTCATCGCCACCAGCCCGAACGCAACGGTGCCCAGCAGCAATATAAACGCGCGCGGCCGGTCGTGCATGTGATAGAGCACCAGTTCGGCTCCAAGCGCCGTTATTACGAAGGCAATCACCAGCCACAGGCTATTCTTGACCAGCAGGTAAATGAGCAGAGCCGCGACAACGATGAACACCTGCGAGATGAAGCGGAACGTTAGCCAGAACGGGCGCGCCAGCCGGGCAGGCACAGGCGAGGGAAGTGGCGGCAAAGGTGATATTGGCCCGTTCGACTGCTCGGGGGCATCTGCCTGGGAATTCAAGGTCTGCTCGCCCCACAATGATTGCGGGACGGTCGCGGTCTGCTGGTGCGCCTGCACGGCAGAAGGTTGCTCGCTCGCAGCAGATAGTTCAGCGTCGTTCACATCATGCTCACCGGCGCCGACTCGCGTTAAAAAGCGCGAGGTATGTGTTGCCTGCGCTGCAGGCACGCCATTAGCGCCGTTTGACGGTTTCGATAAAGAGGCCAGGAACGGTCTGATTGGGGGTGTTCCAGGTTTACCGGGTCTCAGCTTCGCGAAGGCCGGATTGCCCGGCACAAGGCGGTCGTGCATAAAATTGACGAACAGCAGCGTGACGAACAGGAACATGAACGTGCCGTAGATAAGCATTTCTTGCGAAACACTCGAGCGGTCGGCGGCTCCTACGATGCCGATGCCCTGTGACGGCGAAATGAAATTGAGGTAGAACGGCGCGTACAGAAAGAACGAAAGCGCCGTCAGCGACGCGCAGGCGGTAAAGACATCCAGGACCAGCTCAAAGCTGAAGCGGGAGTGATAGGTCATCCACTGCTGTAAGGCGATGCAGACGATGGCCGTTCCCAGGTAGGTCGGGAAATCCCAGCCGTTCATGGCGAAGAGTCCGCCAATCACGATAGCCATGAAGCCCAGGTTGAGCGGGAGACGCCAGCCGCGTCCGAAGATGCGCAGCCCCTGCGCAGCGCCATCCTCACCGCCCTCACCACGCTCCAGGAACAGGTTGAAGATCAGCCCGATTGCCAGGATGGTGAAGGCTAGCGTCAGGACATGCGCGTGGAAACAGGAGAGCAGGAAGCTGAAAGCAGGAAACTCGTTGATGGTTTTATCCACCACGCGGCTGACATCGAACCAGTAGAAGTAGGGCAGGCCGCCATCGTGGGCTTTCCACCAATCCTGGGTAGAGGCCAGGTTGCCCAGCACCACGCACATCAAGACGGAGACGACCCCAAACGGCATGGCACTGGCGAGCAGGGATGACTGCCCCGCGGGACGCATGCGGCGAGGGTGCGCTCGTTTGCTCGACTGGCTGATTTCGCCCGTCTCGCCGCGCCGGCGCTCTAGACGAACGCGCCGCGCCCAGGCAACAATGTTGCAGGTCACGCCGAAAATGTTGACTCCCGTGAGGCCGAAGAAGGTGCAGATGCCGGTATTGAAGGCAATCGAGGCGGGCTGACCGACCAACTTCGCCAGGACCGCGATGGTATAGTGAGCATAATAGTAGTAGTTGATAGGATAGCCCGAGAGCCACATATCCTGGGGCGGGAAATGCGGGCTGCGCAGGATCGATGCCAGGAACCCCTCGTCCATGAACATTTCGAACGATTGGATGTTTGGATTGTAAGAGCGAACCCACCCCAACAGGAAAATCATGCCAAGGTAGAGCAGTTCGCACACGATCATATAGGTCTTATGCGTGCGCCACAACTCGACGAGTGTCTTCCACACCCGCGGATAGCCCATGATGTTCACGGCCAGGATGATGAGCAGCACACCGAATATGAACAATTGACTGAACGGGAGAAATTGCAGCGTCATGAGGGGCAGCCAGACGCAAAAAGCCAGCAGCGCCATCCCAACAATCTTTGCAAACGCCCAGCCGCGATCAGGCAAATTTTTGAATATAGTCAACGTGAGCGGTAAACAGATAAAGCCCAGCACTTCCACCAGCGCCCACATTTGGAACAATTGACCCATTGATTTGCTCTATTCAATTCGGGAGGTTGCTATCTGAGCGTCCCCTTGCGCTCCGGCGTTAGCAGCACATCCCTACAGTAAATACACGCAGTCCGGCATACAATTTTACGTATCGCTTCTCACTATATGACGTATGTATTATCGCATACGTTCCTTCTCTATGCCATTTGTCTTATTGAATCGCTTCCCCACTGCGTTTTGTTACGAGATGACCTTATAAATAGTAACGCCGCCAATGCGATAAATTTCGCGCAGCGACTTCCATTTCCATAAAACGCTAGAAAAGAGTACAATAGGGATGCATTGATACCTGGCCATAGCCTGACAACATACTTGCTAGAGAAGGTTGATGGAACACACACTACTACAGACACTGAGGGAGCGCCCCCTGCTTTGTGACGGCGCGATGGGGTCGCTGCTCTACGCGCGCGGCATCACCTACGAACGTTGTTTTGATGCGCTGAATCTATCTCAACCCGAACTGATTTCCGGCATTCATCGCGAGTACGCCAGCGCGGGCGCGCAGATTCTCGAAACGAATTCGTTCGGCGCGAACCGTGCCAAGTTGGAGGCATATGACCTGGGAGACCAGGTACGCGCTATCAACAAGAGCGCCGTACGCCTGGCGCGTGAGGCGCGCGAGGTGGCCGGTCGTCCCGTCTACATCGCCGGCGCGGTCGGCCCGACCGGTCGTCCGCTGCAAGCGCCCGACGAACACCGCTTGCAGGAACTGCGCAGCATTTTCCGCGAACAGATCGAGGCCTTGCAGGAAGCCGGCGCCGATCTGCTCATACTCGAGACGTTCTCAAACCTGGCCGAGCTGCGCCAGGCCGTGCTGGCGGCGCAGGAAGTCGGCGGACTGCCCATCGTCGCCCAGATGAGTTTCTACGAGGATGGGCATACCCTCTCCGGCCAATCCGCGTCGCGCGTTGCCGCCGTGCTGGATGACCTGGGCGTCGATGTAATGGGCGCGAATTGCAGCGTGGGGCCGGCCGCCACGTTGGACGCTTTGCAGGAGATGATCGACTCGATACACGGACAGAAGGACGAAGGATCAAAGCGGGCGCACCTGTTTTCGGCGCAGCCCAATGCGGGTCTGCCCACCCGCGTCGACAACCGTTTCTTCTACGTCGCCACGCCCGATTACTTTGCTGACTATGCCCTCCGATTTGTAAGAGCCGGGGTAAGTTTGATCGGGGGCTGCTGTGGAACGACTCCGCATCATATCGTTGCGATGCGCAAGGCGCTTGATGCCCAGTATGGCCTGCCGTTAACGCAGCCGGTGAATGGGCAGAAACAAGCGCCTCCTGACAGACCCGTCGAAATCTCTGCCGGCCCGGCAATCATTGCCAGGCTCATCGAGGAAGAAGTGATCCTCCCCCAGCAGGGCTCGAAGACACGCCTGCAAGAAAAACTGGCGGCCGGTGAGTTCGTGGTCAGCGTCGAACTTGACCCCCCCAAGGGGCTGAACCCGGCTAAAATACTGGAAGGGGCGGCGCTGCTTCAAGGCGCCGGGGCCGATTGCATCAACATCGCCGATAGCCCGATGGCGCGCGTGCGTATGAGTTGCCTCGCCCTGGCGCGCCTGATCCAGGATCACCTGGGCATCGAAACCATCATACATTTCACCACGCGCGACCGCAATCTGATGGCCCTGCAGTCGGAACTGCTGGGCGCGCACGCGCTCGGTATCCGCAACATCCTGGCCTTAACAGGCGACCCGCTGCGCGTGGGCGATTACCCGAATACGACGGGCGTCTGGGATGTCGATTCGGTGGGGCTGATCGGTGTCATTCGCGGCATGAATGAGGGCCACGATGCAGCGGGTTCGTCGATTGGCGCGCGCAGCTCATTCCATATAGGGGCGGCCTTCGACCCGAACAGGACCGGCGCGGAAGCAGAGCAGGAGATCGAGAAATTCCGGCGGAAGATCGAGGCAGGCGCGCAGTTCGTCATGACTCAGCCGATCTATGAACTCGCGCCACTGGAGCGCTTCCTCGATCGCGTTGGCACGCCACCCGTTCCAATCCTCCTGGGCTGCATCCCTCTGCACAGCACACGCCATACCGAATACCTGCACAACGAGGTGCCCGGCATTACTATTCCCGACCACGTGCGACTGCGTATGAAGCAGGCTGGAGATCAGGGACACGAAGAAGGTTTGCGCCTGGCCCAAGAATTGTTGAGCGAGACGCGCCACCTGGTGCAGGGCGTCTACCTCATGCCTTCCTTCGGCAGGTACGACGTCGTTAGCAGGTTGACTACTATGCTTTGCCAGGAATAGCCGGCGCAAAAATTTGACTTGCTCAAGGCTCTATGCTACACTGAATATGACATTTCAGGTCTTTTTTTGTAATCATCATGTAGTGTTTTCTACCACGACACTAAATAAGGAGGAACAGCCTATTAACAGGGATCTTCGGGGGAATGACCGGGTGCGAGAGACGCGGGTCAATGAGCGTATCCGGGCACATCAAGTGCGCTTAATCGATGAAAACGGTGAAAATGTTGGAGTGTTGCCCCCACAACGTGCGCTCGATATCGCCCGCGAACGCAACCTCGACCTGGTTGAGATTTCACCCAATGCGAACCCGCCAGTCTGCAAGTTGATGGACTACGGCAGGTACAAGTACGAGCAAGCCAAAAAAGAGAACGAGGCTCGCAAGAATCAAAAGACCATCACTCTTAAAGAGATTCGCCTCAGCCCGCGCACCGATGAACATGATGTTGATGTCAAGACGCGCAAAATCCAGGAATTTCTAGCTGAAGGCGACCGCGTGCGGGTCAGCGTCAAGTTCAGGGGCGCGGAAATGCGGCACCCTGACATCGGGCGAAGGCTGCTGGATGGCATCGCGGAGGTACTGAAGGGCACGGCAGTACTGGAACGCCCCCCCATCATGGAGGGCAAGATGATGTCGATGATTGTCTCGCGCGCGCCCGGTTGGGAACCACCAAAGAAACAGTCTCCTACTCCCGCTCCCGTGAGCAAAAGACATCAGGGATCGCAGACCCAGGAAGCTCCCCAGGCGCCCCAGCCTCAGGAAGCTGAGCAGCCGGCTGCTCCTGACGCTGCTCCTGATGACGAAGCCACCCAGCAGGACCTTTCCCCCACGCTTATCTCGGAGAACAAAGAAGCCGCTACGGCTTCGCAAGAGAGCTAACCCGGCTCTTCAATGGTATCAGGGCGATCACCGCTGTGTGGTCGCCCGATTTGTTTTATAGGCTCATTTGACTTATTAGCCACAGGGGATTACGATTATAGCATCGACTTACATCTGATTAGCATATGCATGATACTCTTTCATCATAAGCTATACAAAAATGATAGGTAGAATTTTACATAGATATTCTGGGAGGTTTCAGTGAGTAGTTATGACGATCCAGGCTGGTATGAACAGCGCGATCAGAACGCTTCACAACAACAGGCGCAAGGCACTCAACCGCCGGAAGATGATGATTTGTATCAATTTCCGGCGAGGATTTCATAACGATGGATCGTCTCCTTCCTCACCTACTCAACCCGGCACACCTTCACGCGATGCAGGCGGACCCCGTCCCTCTTTGAACGGCTCTCCGGGTAAAAGCCGCAACAGCAGTGGGAGATTTGGACAGGCGTTTGTGACTATCGCCCTGATGCTTATCGCCTTCACCGGCGGCTGGTTTGGGCACCAGGCATATACCAGTTCGCTTTTTTCACCCAACGACCAGTCCCGCTACTATTCGAACTTACTCCAGCAGGCCTGGACCATCATCGACCAGAACTACGTAGACCGCAAGGCCATCAACTACCAGCAGATGTCCTACGATGCTATTCGTGCAATGCTGGCCGATCTTCACGACAAAGGACACACGTACTTTCTATCGCCTGACGAGTTAAAAGCGCAGCTACAAGAACTGAGCGGCACCTCATCGGGGATCGGCATCTACATCCAGCAGGATCCAAAAACGAACCAGATTACCATCACTGCTACTGTCCCAGGTGCGCCCGCCGATAAGGCGGGCTTCAAGAGCGGCGATATTATCAAAGCGGTCAACGGCACAAGTACCGCCGGTAAAAGCCTGGACGCAGTTCGTGCGCTGATCGAAGGCAAGAACGGCACGACTGTGAATATTACCGTGCTGCGCCCCTCCACAAAACAAACGCTGACCATCCCGGTGAAGCGCGCCCAGTTTACCATTCCCAATGTCATCATGCACTACATCGCTGAAACACATATCGCGCATATTCAGGTAATGGGCTTCGACAGCGGTGTCACCGATCAGCTCAAAACCGCGCTGATCCAGGCCAGGAAGGATGGCGTCAAAGGCATCATTCTCGACCTGCGAGATAACCCCGGCGGCTATCTCCAGGAAGCTATCGACACGGCCAGCCTCTTCCTGCCCGCCGGCAAAACGGTGCTGTTAGAGCAGGACGCCTCCGGCAATCGCACGGTCGATAAGGTGAATGGCTCGCCCCTCGATACGCAGACCCCCATGGTCGTGCTGGTCAACGGCAATACGGCGAGCGCGGCGGAGATCGTCTCCGGCGCGTTGCAGGACAATAACCGCGCGACGATCATGGGGACGCAGACGCTTGGCACGGGCACCGTCCTCAACGAATTCGATCTACCTGACGGCTCCGCCATTTTCCTTGGCGTGATGGAATGGCTGACGCCCAAAGGCCATTTCATACGCAACCAGGGCATCACGCCCAATGTCGTCGTCAACCTGCCCGCGAACGCTTCCACCCTGACACCAAACCAGGAGAACCAGCAACACCTCTCATTGCAGCAGATTCTCCAGAGCAGTGATACCCAGTTGATAAACGGGATCAAGTACTTGCAGGCGCACTAAACCGCAGTCCAGGGCGAAAGGGCAGCAATCCAGGGCGACCCTCGCGGTCGCCCTGGTCGCCATCGCCCTGTCGCCCTGGCCTGCTCGCCCTGACTCGCTCCTAGTAATTATCCCCCGCTGGCTGCCTGGTAATATTTGCTTGTCGGCGCGTGGCCCAGGTAGGATGCGATGAAGCGCGTCGCCTCGACCACTTTCTCCAGGTCAACGCCCGTTACAATGCCCATACCATGCAGCATGTAGAGCAGGTCTTCTGTCGCCAGATTTCCGGCCGCGCCGGGAGCGTAAGGGCAGCCTCCCAGACCACCGGCCGAGGAATCGACGATGGCGACTCCCAGTTGCAGGGCGGCCAGGACATTCGCCAGCGCTGTGCCGCGTGTATCATGGAAGTGGACGGCGATCTGCTCGACGGGGATTGCGCCCTCATGCAGGAAGAGGCTGAGAACGTCGATGACCTGGTTAGGGGTCGCGACTCCGATAGTATCGCCCAGGGACAGCTCGTGTACGCCCATCTCGAGCATGGCCAGGGCCACGCGCAGCGCCTGCCTGGGATCGACCTTGCCTTCGTAAGGGCAGCCGAAGACGGTGGAGATGTAGCCGCGCACCGGGATACCATGCTGCCGCGCCATCTCCACGACGGGGCGGAAATTGGCAAGACTTTCCGCTATGCTGGCGTTGATATTGTGGCGCGTGAAGCTTTCGCTGGCAGCAGTGAAGACGGCGACGGAGCGCACACCGGCGGCCAGGGCGCGTTGCATGCCCTTGACGTTCGGCACCAGCACGGGATATTCGGTAGAGGGCAGGCGTGCGAGGCCACCCATCACTTCGGCGGCATCGCTCAACTGGGGAATGGCGCGCGGGCTTACGAACGAAGTAGCTTCGACGACCGGAAGGCCGGCATGCGCAAGCATCTCGATAAACTGTACCTTCTGCGCGGTTGGAACGAGCGCCTTTTCATTTTGCAGACCATCTCGCGGGCCAACCTCTACGACCCGTACAGTTGGGGGTAAGTGAGCAAGTGGAGACGGGGATGATGCTTGCGAACCGGGCGACGCCTGAGAGACCATAGTTTACGCTCCACGATATTCGATGTGCGAGCGCTCATCATCAGAATCGGACTGCCGGCCTTCCCTATTTTCGTTGTTTACTGAGCCGGGCAGCAGGCGCAACGGCTGGGATTGTTCCTGCTCTTGCTCGCGTTTACGCACTACACGCACCTTTGTAATACGTCTTCCGCGCGTGGCAAGCACGGTGAAAGTGAGATCACCATAGGTGATCATATCGCCGGCCACGGCGATTTTATCAAGCTGCTCATAGAGAAAGCCGCCGAGCGTGTCGTAATCCTCATTTTCCAGCCGGGTCTCCAGGAGGTCATCAAATTCGCTGATGCTCATTTTCGCGTCAACGACATATTCGTCCTTGCTGATTTGCTCGTACAGGTTTTCTTCGATATCATATTCGTCGCGAATGTCGCCCACAATCTCTTCCACCAGGTCCTCGATTGTTACCAGGCCAGAGACCGAGCCATATTCATCGATAACGATTGCCATATGCGTGCGTCTCTGGCGAATCTCGCGTAACAGGTCATCCAGCTTTTTGGTTTCGGGTACGAAGTAGGCGGGGCGCACCAGGTCGCGTATGGGCAACTGGCTGTGCCCTTCGCGCAGTTGCTTGAGCATGTCCTTGATATACAGGATGCCGGTGATGTTATCGATCGTTTCTTCAAAAACCGGGATGCGTGAAAAGCCGCCCTGCAAGGAGAGGTCTACCGCTTCATCGACTGTCGCATCGCTTTCCAGCGTCACCATGTCGATACGCGGGATCATCACCTCGCGCACAGTTGTGTCGGCAAATTCGAAGATGCTGTGGATCATCTCCGTTTCTTCCTCTTCGAGCACGCCTTCTTCCTCGCCCACCGTCACCAGCAGCCGCAATTCTTCCTCCGTCACGAAGGGACCGCGATGTTTCATCTGCCCGCCGAAGATGCGGACCAGGAAATTTGTGATGGCGCTGAGCGACACCACCAGCGGGTGGAGCAGCCACGCTGCGCCGCTCACAAGATTGACCATCGCACGTGCCACTCGCAGGGGATTCTGCACAGCCGCGGTCTTAGGGGTGATTTCACAGAAGATCAGGACAATCAGCGAGCTGAAGACGGTGGCGATCAGTTCGCCGAACGACTGCGAGAAACGCAGCGCCAGCACGGTTGCCATACTTGATGCAACGATCACCGCGACACTGTTGACGATCAGGATGGTGGAAAGGAAGGTATTTGGCTGGGAGATGAGGCGTTCAATCTGGATTGCCTTCTGATCCCCTTCTTCCACAAGGTTCTTGAGCTTGATACGGCTGATCGAGGTAAGCGCGGTCTCGGCGGCGGAGGCTGTGCCGCACAGGATTAACGCCACAATCATAATAAAGAGTTGCAGCCAGGCGGTTCCATCGAATGATGGAATTTGAAAATCACTGACGGCTCTGACAATCGCCAGAGCCCCTAATATGTTACCTGATCCAGGGCCATCCATGTGGCCTATTACTCCTTTTTCTGCGGGCTATCTTCGTGCTGTCCAGGATGATCTGCCTGGTCGGGCTCCTTCATGCGCAGCAATCGCGCCGGCACGCCTGCCACCAGCGCCCAGGCCGGGACATCGCGGTTCACTACCGAGCCCGCGCCCGTCGTGGCATGTTCGCCAATCGTGACTGGGGCTACTAACATTGTATCACTTCCGATAGAAGCGCCATCGCCAATGGTAGTATGATTTTTCCGCACGCCGTCGTAGTTGCAGGTTATGCTGCCTGCTCCGATATTCACATGCTCGCCGACGGTGGCATCGCCCACATAACCAAAATGATGCATATCGGTTTCCGGGCCGATATACGAGTTTTTGACCTCTCCAAAATTTCCCATACGCACATTACGCGCGAGGTGCGCGCCAGTTCGTAAATGGCTGAACGGGCCAACCCTCACGCCGTCTTCCAGCGTGGCCTCTTCCAGCGCGGAATTGCGCACGATACAGCCATCGCCCAGCACGGACGACTCAATCGTGGTGCCCGGCCCGATGCGGCAGGACGAGCCTATTCGCGTCTGGCCGCTAATCATGGTGCCCGGCAGGATGATGCTATCCTGTCCGATCTCCACTCCGGCGTCGATATAGGTCGTGGCCGGGTCAAGAATGGTTACGCCGTTGTACATATGCTGCTCCGCGATACGCCTGCGCAGCAGCGCCTCCGCCTCGGCCAGTTGCGCACGGTCATTGATGCCGATCGTTTCGTCGAAGTCACCCTGCACAGTAGCTACCACACAGCCCTGCGAACTGGCGACGGCAACCAGGTCGGTGAGATAATACTCGCCCTCGTCATTCTTTGGCAACGCTGCGAGGGCCGACCAGAGCCAGCCGCGATCGAAGCAATAGACGCCCGAATTGACTTCCCTGATGCCTTTCTGCTCAGCGGTGGCACGCTTCATTTCGACGATCTCGCGCACCTGCCCATTCGCATCGCGCACGACGCGCCCAAAGTCGGAGGGCTGCTCGCTGATCGCCGTGAGAAAGGTGAGCGTGGCCCGGCGGGTAAGATGCTCGGCCAGCAGATGTGCCAGCGCATCGCTGCTTACCAGCGGGGTATCGCCATAACACACCAGCACCGTCTGCGGCAGGGGATTGAGCGTATCGACGGCCTCCCTTGACGCCAGCACCGCGTGGCCCGTGCCAAGCTGCTCGGCCTGCTGGGCATAGACGCAGCGCTCACCGAAGATCTGCTCGATTTGCTCAGCCTGATAACCAACTACAACGACCGGCCGCTGGCTCTGGAGAGACTGTTGGAACGGTTCGAAAGAAGGAGAAGAGGGAATGGCGTCAAGAGCGTTGAGTACATACGCCAGTAGTGGCAACCCCGCCAGCGGGTGCAACACCTTTGGCAAGGTTGAACGCATCCGGGTACCCAGACCCGCTGCTAACACCACCGGCACATATGTTTCCATGGCAAAAATCACAAACCCCTTTAAGAAGTCCCCGCATCACATCACAAAAAAAGGCTCGGGCGCCAGGATTCGAACCTGGGATCGTGGATCCAAAGTCCACTGCCTTACCACTTGGCCACGCCCGATCATCGATCAGCCCACAAAACCGCAGGCACGTTGCGATTATAACATGGCGCAAAGGCATTGACAATATGCTAATACCTTGTTACCTTGTTGTGATTCTCCAAACCTTACCCTCTGATTTTCGGGTTTCGGTTATAGCCCTTAGATGGATTATTCGACCCGTATTCAACGAATAAGAGCCATTTCATGGCGATAAATCTCGCTGTTGTCTGTGGAGTCAGGGAATTCCAAAAGTATTTCTTTTCTGATGGTGAAGTCTTGCCTTTGCTCTCTCGTAAAGTCTTTTGATTTTTCGCTCCTGCACAAACTTCTCAAAAACATCGACACGGATACGAAGGGCAATTCCAAAACAGTAGGTATTCAGCGACCCTTCACGAATAGTTTCCCTCGTAGATGTTAGCCTCAGGCTCATCCTGGTTATTTGCTTTACCAGCAGCCTTTCGTATTGTCTGCCCTTTCTGATAGTAGCGTTCCGCCTCTTTAAGTTGTCCCACACCGACTCGAATATTGCCCGAAGAGGAATATTGCCATTGCTCTTTACTCTCTTCCTCAGCTACAAAACCAACCCGCCAGACTTGTACAGTTTTATCTTGACCGGCAGAGGCAATACGTCGTCCATCAGGCGACCAGGCAACTGAAAAAACCATACCAGAATGTCCATAATATGTCTGTACTGTTTCTCCCGTGTGGACATTCCATACCTGTACCGTTTGATCTTCACCGGCTGAAACGATGTATTGACCATTCGGCGCCCAGGCCAGAGTAAGTACTGCACAAGGCCCACGGTATATGGAGATCACCTCCTTCGCATGAGTATCCCAGACCTGTACAGCACCATCAACGCCACCGGCAGCCAGGAATTTGCCATCAGGCGACCACATAACAGCATTAATCTGATCGGAACTCCCATGATAAGTCTCGGAAAGTGTATTGTTGACGATATCAAGAATCTCCACCAAGCCATCGTAACCAGCAGAGGCCAGGTAACTACTCTCAGGTGACCAGTGTAAAGATGCCGTAGCTCTCGGGTTGGTACGATAAGTAAAAACGTCGTACATTGTAGAAGCCTCAATTATTTCCACAATATCCTCGGAACTGCGATAGGGCCAAATATTCGCACTTGCAAAGGCCAGATACTTTCCACTGGGCGACCAATCGATAGCAGCTACCACTTGGGCTTCTACTTTGTAAGCGAAGCGCTGGTCGCCTGTTAGTGCATCTATAATGTTAACAGTCCTATTTTCTCCACCTACCACAATTGATTTTCCGTCAGGTGACCAAGCAACGGCACATTCAAAACCTGTATCACCATCATATGTAGTAACATGCATCCCGGTAATTGCATCCCAGATTTGCACAGTATTGTCGTCGCTGGCTGAAGCGATGTGTTTACCATCAGGGGACCACCGTATCGTATTCACCCGGGCAGCATGGCCACGATAAGTAAAGAGATTAGTTCTCGCAGAAAGCGTCGTACCTGGAAGAGATTCTGCTGAGCGTGAATAAGAAGACATGAGCGGAGCAAATAAATCTCGAACACGCACAACTGCCTCCTCCCATATAGCTTTACGCCTGCTCTTACTCATTGAGATCAGTGGTCCGGAGAAGCTATTGATCGATGGAAATCGACTAAGAGGTGTGAGATCATAGGCAGATGGACTCAGAATCACAGAAAGAATTACAAGGCCATCATCTTTCGCATCAATGAGCAGAGGTGGCAATTCGTTCTTTGCAATAAAATCGGAGGCCAGATAATCTGGGCTAATAAGTAGAATAGCAATCCTTGCAGATGCAATGTCCTTCTTTATATCATTGTACCAAAGCAAACCCGGCCTGATTCTGGCATCATCCCAGAAATCTATGCTGCCTTGTTGCTCATAATAGGCCAGATGAGCGCGCAACTCCTCAAGGTATTCACGGTCTCTGTGGCTATAGCTGATGAATATCCTGGTACGGTCAGGCCCCAAAACCATGAGACCAGTCTCCTTTTAAAAATAGAGGCATTCTGACAAATGACCACTAGAAGAAGCATAACAGCAAAATCACTAGATGAAAATGGTTATTGTGTATTGTCTCCACTCTGGTAGATATTGTACACTATGCACTTGAATGAGGTCTATGCTATTCGAAGGAATTTTAGCTTGAAAGCAGGAACTATGCAAGTTCGTTGCTGGGTAAAGGCTGAATACCTCTTGCATACATCTCATTTACCACGCTAAACGTTAAGGGGAAAAGATATGGGCAAGCGGGAAGTCCTCAAAGAAATCACCTTTGGTCAACGCATTGCTGAGGATGAGGTAGACGACCTCAGCTCATATTTTGTCGAGACAAGCCAATGGCGAAGTATATTCGCGGGCGATATTGACGTTGTTTATGGTGCAAAAGGCGCTGGGAAAAGCGCCCTCTATTCACTACTTCTGAACCGTCAGCAAGAATTGACTGATAGACGCATAATGGTTATCCCTGCCGAGAATCCGCGCGGAGATACAGTTTTCAGAGATCTGGTTGACAACCAGCCAGAGATAACAGAGCAACAACTCTTCAATCTCTGGAAACTTTATCTTCTCTCACTCGTCGCAGATCAGTTACGAAAGGCGGGTATACTAGAGAGCCAGCTTAGAAGAGTTATTAACACTCTTGAGGAAGCTCGTGTACTACAAAGAGGAATAACGCTCAGAGGGCTTCTGCGGTCAGCGGTTGAATATGTACGCCGTTTGTTATCGGTGGAATCCGTTCAAGGAGGAGTTGACATTGATCCGGCAACCGGTATGCCAAAGGGCTTTAACGGCCAGATCACCTTTCGTGAACCCAATACCACTCAACAAAGCCTTGGAGTAGTTTCAGTAGATGAACTGCTCAGGCAGGTCAACACAATACTTGAATTATCACGACTGAAAGCCTGGGTCCTTCTTGATCGCCTCGATGTTGCCTTCGCCGAATCGAAAAAGCTAGAGCATAATGCGCTGCGAGCATTGTTCAGGGTCTACAGCGACTTCCAGGCGCTTGACCACTTGCGTCTCAAAATCTTCCTTCGCAGCGATATATGGCGGCTGATTACTGAGGCAGGATTCCGAGGCGCCAGCCATATCACCCGCACAGTCACTATTTCCTGGGATGAAGAAGCACTGCTTAACCTGGTGATTCGTCGCGCCTTGAACAACCAGTGCATACGCGAGTTTTACAATGTTGACCTCGATATTTTGTCTTCCGCACTAGAACAACAAAAATTGTTCTATCGCATCTTTCCCCAACATGTAGATAAGGGAAACAAACGTCCTTCCACGTTCAAGTGGATATTAACGCAAACTCAAGACGCATCAGGCCAGACTGCACCCCGAGAACTCATTCATCTCTTGACATGTTCCTGTAAATGGCAACTGAGAGCATTAGAAATCGGTGAAAATGAACCTCCAGAGGAGGCTTTATTCGATGCCATGGCGCTGAAGAACGCATTGCCAGAAGTTTCAACAACACGTTACCAGCAGACCCTTCTGGCTGAGTTTCCGTACTGCCGAAGATGGCTTGAAAAGCTCGATGGCCAGAAGACTGAGCAGACGGTAGAAACGCTCGCAACACTATGGAAAGTTAATAGGGAAGAGGCTCTCATCCATGCAAGGGAGATGGCCGAAATAGGTTTCTTTAAGGAAAAGCGATCTAAGAGGGGAGAATCAAGTTTTTGGGTTCCTTTCCTTTATCGTGATGCATTGAAGATGATTCAGGGATCCGCAAAATAAGTGCACTCGGAGGGAATGGAATCGCATGCAATGATAAGTTCGCGTCATGGAACAGTCCCTGGCGACATTCTTGTGCGATGTTGAATCCCTTGCAACTGTATCTCCCTCACCGCCTCCCGCGTGATAACTACAGGCAACGTTGCTAATCTGCTCAAGGCAGAAAGGAGCATAGCGATGGCAATCAACCCACAACACACAGTCATCGGCCTGTTCGATGAGCGTGGTCTGGCCGACAAAGCTGTAGACGACCTGCAGAACGCCGGATATAGTGCCGACCAGATCTACTATTCCGGCCCCGGTGAGAACCCCGACACTGATTTCTGGCGCGGGATCAGAGGCCTCTTCACTCACGATAAGGCCGCTTCTCACGACGAACTCGCAAGACACCTCAAGGACCTGGGTTTCTCCGACGATGAGATCAACAACTATCAAAACCAGTACGACATCGGGCGCACAGTTGTTGCTGTCAAAGCCGCTGGCCGAGAAGATGATGCTTTAGCCATTATGCGCGCAGACGGAGCCCATAACTAGCGCGCGAAACCTCGTTCAACAAAACCCTACACACCTGGACAATGGTGTAGTGCATTTCCTGACGAATAGAAAGGTCGCCAGGAAATGCACTTTTTACATGGGACCTGTTTCGCCTGCTCCTTCCCCGGCTTCTGCAAGCCTGTGCTGTCCAGGTTTTCTCAGCCATAACGACACATGCGCCGGCTGCATGGTCTCCTGCACCACAGCCACAAGTTGTTCGCTCAACTGCTCCAGGTCTACCTCGTTATGAACGGTGGCGCTGAAAGATGCCAGAATTTTGGCGGAGTCATATTTGCTGCGATAGAAGCGGCGGTCAATGATATTCTGGATGCGCCTGCGCAGAGGTCGGAAGAGCACATAAATGACCAGTGTGGACACAACGAGCGCGATAGCGCTGGTCTGGTGGAACAGCCCACCGAGCAGGGCTTGCAGGCCAAGTATCAAGCCAACGTAGACGGCAGCTAACAGCGTGGACAGCAGGCCATAGACCAGCGCCTTGTTGATGATAGCATCGATGTCCCACAGGCGATAGCGCAGGATGGCGATGGCGAGTGAAAGCGGCAAGAGGAAGAATAGCAGGGCACCGCCGTTGAAGATAAGGGCATCAAGGAAGACGTTATGCTGAATGGACAGGAGCGTGGGAGCGATTGCGAGCGCCACGGTTGAGATAACCACCACCACAAAGAAACTGAAGGCGAACCACTTGGTTTGCTGCCGTTCTACAGGGGTAGATACCCGAAAGTAGCGATAGAGCTGCGCCAGCGTTAGAACGAACAAGCTGCCGAACCAGGTAATCGCATTACCCAGGTTGTTAAAGAGCAGCGCGGCGGGGAGGTGCAGCAGGAGCATGGGTATCAGGTAGCAGATCGTATACACAGGATAGATCGGCGCAACCCAACGCGACCAGCGCGGTACGAAGCGCCCGTTGGGGAAAAGAGCGAGCGTATACAGAATAGCCACGCTCTCGATCAGTAATACGGCATTTGCCAGCACCACCCAGATCGAAGAGCCATACTCCAAAGGGCCGGTTATAGCGTTTGCACCGGTACTGACACCCATCAGCGCCACCAGCAGCGCCATCCAGTCGTCCGATTTGCGCCAGAAAATGATGCCACCCAGCACAATAGAGGCGAGCGCATTAAATCCACTAAAGCCGAGGTACTGCCAGGCATGAGCATCCAGTGAGAAACCATACTTCGCAAGATCCCGAATCTGGCTTGCAGTCAGCAATTGGCTGCCATTACAATTCACGCTGCCGAACGGACAGGGCCTGGTGCAGAAACGCGAACACTGCCGGCACGCTGGCGATGGCGGCGCCCAACACAAAGAACACCAGGGCAATCCAGGTCAGACGAGCCAGTAGCAGCCAGCGCCCGGCTAAGCGGGTCGTCGCGGGCATACTCAAACGGACCCGTCCCCTCATTTGTGCCGGTAGACGCCAGAAACTCATGAGCCTCCCTCCTGTTCCGGGTGCAGGTGAGATGCTAAAACGCCCAGATAGATACGGTAATAGAAGTTTTTTCTCGAAACTATCGTACCATATAGGCGTTACGAAAGCGTTACAAACCGTGAGATAATAGTATAGGACAAAGTACGAGTCATTCCAGAACCGTTTCTATCCGTTTGCCAGAGTCACTGATTGCCGAGCTAAAGGCTCTGGCAAACAAGAGAGATGTGCCCTACCAATCGTTGATGAAAATATTCCTTGCAGAAAAGGTCAGGGAAGAAAACGCTCCATACAAAACAGAGGAATAAACACACTTATGGGCATCATTGAAACCCGCGTGGATCGCGGAAGTTCCGAATTTCAGGAGAACGCGCTCTACTTCCAGGGGCTGCTCGAGCAACTGAACGAGCGTATCAGGCTGGTGCAGCAGGGCGGCGGCGAAAGCGCCATCGCGAAGCACCGCAAGCGCGATAAGCTCCTGGCGCGCGAGCGCATTGAGCTGCTGTGCGACCCTGATACGCCCTTCCTGGAATTCAGCCCGCTGGCGGCCTGGGATATGTACGAGAACGAGGCCCCATCGGCAGGCATCGTCACCGGCATCGGCGTAGTCGAGGGGCAGGAGTGCGTCATTGTCGCTAACGACGCTACTGTAAAGGGCGGCACGTACTACCCTATGACCGTCAAGAAACACCTGCGCGCCCAGGAGATCGCCGAACAAAACCAGTTGCCGTGCATCTACCTGGTCGATTCGGGCGGCGCATTTCTGCCATTGCAGGCGGAAGTCTTCCCCGACCGCGAGCATTTCGGGCGCATCTTCTATAACGAGGCGCGCATGTCGAGCCAGCGCATCCCGCAGATTTCCGCCGTGATGGGCTCATGTACGGCCGGCGGTGCCTATATCCCGGCCATGAGCGACGAAACCGTGATTGTGCGCGGCAACGGCACGATTTTCCTGGCGGGGCCGCCGCTGGTCAAGGCCGCTACCGGTGAGGAGGTCAGCGCGGAGGAGTTGGGCGGCGCGGACGTGCACTGCCGCATCTCCGGCGTCACCGACCACTACGCGCTCAATGACGAACACGCCCTGGCTATCTGCCGCAGTATCGTCTCCAATCTCAACCGGCGCAAGTATATCCCCTGGGACATTCACCCGCCCGAGCCGCCGCTTTACGACCCTGCCGACCTGTACGGCATCGTGCCGAGAGACAGCCGCAAGAGCTACGACGTGCGAGAGATCATCGCCCGTTTAGTAGATGGCAGCCGTTTCCATGAATTCAAGGAACTATACGGCACGACGCTGGTATGCGGCTTCGCGCGCATCATGGGCTACCCCGTCGGCATCATCGCCAACAACGGCATTCTCTTTTCGGAGAGCGCGCTGAAGGCCACGCATTTCATTGAGCTGTGCGGGCAGCGCCATACTCCCCTGGTCTTCTTGCAGAACATCACGGGCTTCATGGTCGGCAAGCAGTACGAAAACGGCGGCATCGCCAAAGATGGCGCGAAAATGGTGATGGCGGTAGCCAACGTTCCGGTGCCGCGCTTCACCGTGATCATCGGCGGCTCGTTCGGCGCGGGCAACTACGGTATGTGCGGGCGAGCCTACTCGCCGCGCCAGTTGTGGATGTGGCCCAACGCGCGCATCTCCGTGATGGGCGGCGAGCAGGCCTCGACCGTGCTGGCAACCGTGCGCCAGGAGGGATTGGCGGCACGTGGAAAAAGCATGAGCGAAGAGGAAGTGGCCGAGTTTAAGCGGCCCATCCTGGAGAAATACGAGGAAGAGGGCAACCCCTACTACAGCACCGCGCGCCTCTGGGACGACGGCATCATCGACCCGCGCGATACACGCACCGTGCTGGCGCTGGGCATCGCGGCATCGTTGAACGCGCCTATGCCTGAGACGCCGTTCGGAGTGTTCAGAATGTGAACGAGGAGGACATGTGACCCATTACACGCATATAACCGTCGAATACACTCACGAAAGAAAAGTGGCCACTATCACGATGCGGCGACCCGAGGCCCGCAATGCCTTCAACACGCAACTGGTACAGGACCTCGCGGCGGCTTTCGCGGAACTGCGTCCCGATACACACCTGCACGCTGTTGTCCTTACCGGCGATGGCCCGGCCTTCAGTGCTGGTGCCGACCTGAATATGATGCGCGCCTCGGCTGCGTTTACTGAAGAACAAAATCTGAACGACGCGCTGTCGATGGCCGGACTCTTCGGCGCAATCAATACCTTCCCCTGCCCGGTGATCGCGCGCGTCAACGGCGCGGCGATGGGTGGCGGGCTGGGCATGCTGGCCGTTAGCGATATCGTGATCGCAGTCGAGACGGCGCAACTGGCCTTCAGCGAGGTGCGTCTCGGCATCGCCCCCGCCGTTATTTCTCCCTACGTCGTGCGCAAGATCGGCGAATTGCGGGCGCGCATGCTCTTCGTGACGGGCGAGGTATTCAGCGCGGCCTACGCGCGCGAGATCGGGCTGGTGCACATCGTCACATCGCCGGAGCAACTCGACGCGGCCGTTGAGAAGAAGGTCGGCGAACTGCTGCGAGCCGCGCCACAGGCGATGCGCGCCTGCAAAGCCCTGGCGCTGAACATCGAGCACATGCGCGCCGAAGACGCACTGCGCTACACGGCGGAGACTATCGCCCGCCTGCGCGTCAGCGAAGAAGGGCAGGAGGGCCTGCGCGCCTTCCTGGAGAAGAGCAAACCTCGCTGGATTGACGAATGAGAACCTTTTTCGTGGTCATTGTAGGGGCGCACCCTTGCGGTCGCCCTTTAGATACCCAGAGTAGTCATTGTAGGGGCGCACCCTTGCGGTCGCCCTTTAGATACCCAGAATTGACATGTTCAAGAAAATCTTAATCGCGAACCGCGGAGAAATCGCCATCCGCATCATGGCCACTTGTCGCGAGATGGGCATTCGCAGCGTCGCTGTCTATTCGGACGCGGACCGCGCTGCGCGCCATGTCCAGGCTGCTGACGAGGCATACTACATTGGCCTCGCACCCGCTACCCAGAGCTATTTGCGCATCGACGCTATCATCGACGCGGCCCATCAGAGCGGCGCCCAGGCCATCCATCCCGGCTACGGCTTTCTCTCTGAGAACGCGACATTTGTGGAAGCCTGCGACGCGGCCGGGATCACCTTCATCGGCCCCCCGGCCGCCGCGATGCGCCTGATGGGCTCGAAGATCGCCGCCAAGCAGCTCGCGCAGTCGGTCGGCGCCCCCATCGTGCCCGGCTACGACGGCGCGAATCAGGATGATGATGTATTATTCGAGGAGGCGCGGCGCACCGGCTTTCCCCTGCTGATTAAAGCTTCGGCCGGAGGCGGTGGCAAAGGCATGCGCGAGGTGCACGCGGAGGACGATTTCCTGGAACAACTGGCCGGGGCCAGGCGTGAGGCGCAAAACGCTTTCGGAGACGGCACAGTCTTCCTCGAACGCCTCATCCAGCAGCCGCGCCATGTCGAGATACAGGTGCTCGGCGATACGCACGGCAACCTGATCTACCTCGGCGAGCGCGAATGCTCGATCCAGCGCCGCCACCAGAAGATCGTGGAAGAGAGCCCCTCCGTCGCGCTGACTCCCACCCTGCGGGCCTCGATGGGCGAGGCCGCTGTGCGTATCGCAAAGGCAGCGGGCTACGTAAACGCGGGTACGCTCGAATTCATGCTCGATGCCGATCAGCGCTTCTATTTTCTCGAAATGAACACGCGCCTGCAAGTCGAGCATCCCGTCACGGAACTGGTGACCGGCCTTGACCTGGTGCGCCAGCAGATTTATATTGCTGCCGGCGAGCCGCTCGGCCTCTCGCAGGAGCAAATTCAGCCGCGCGGGCAGGCTATCGAGGTGCGCCTGTACGCCGAGGACCCGCAGCAGGATTTCCTGCCATCCACCGGCACTATCGCCGCGTTCGTACCCCCTGCCGGCCCGGGTATACGCGTCGATAGCGGCATCGCGAGCGGGGATGAGATCACGCAATTCTACGATCCAATGGTCGCGAAGATCATCGTCTATGGGGAAGACCGCCCGGCGGCCATCGCGCGCCTGCAAGCGGCGCTCGAGCAGACGGTAACGCTTGGGGTGAAAACGAATGCGGCGCTCCTGCTGGCGATCGCGCGGCATCCCGCTTTCAGAGACGGTCAGACCCACACGCATTTCCTGGACGAATATGGCCTGATCGAAGCCGAACGACGGCAGGCGTCAAAGCCGCCCGATCTCTACGCCCTCTATGCGGCTGCCTTGCATGATACACAGTGCTCAACAGGGCTGGCTGTTGAGCTCAACGGTGCCACCCTCCCCGCCAATCCCTGGCTCGCGCTCGGCCCCTGGCGCAGGTTCGGCGAGGCTCTCGTCGTCTCCTATATATATCAGGGGAAATCTTATCATGTCACGCTCACCCCTGTGCCGGACCAGGCAGAATTGTGGACTATTCAGGCAGGAGATGAAGCTGCAAAGCGGATGGGCTGCTCCTTCGGCAGTGAAGGTCTACTTATTCTGCGCGAAGGGCATCGGCAGGTGCGGGCCTACGTGTCAGGCGCGAATGGACAGACGCAGGTCGCACTTGATGGGATAACCTATCGCTTCGAGCGACGGCAGCCGCCCGACGTCGATGTAACCTCGCATGGCGGGAACGTGTCAAACTCGCAAAAAGCACTGACGGCGCCGATGGCCGGCACAATCGTCAAGGTTCAGGCGCGCGATGGACAGGCTGTGCAGCATCGCCAGGTGCTGGTGATCCTCAGCGCGATGAAGATGGAGCATACGATTGTCGCACCTTACGAAGGCACGGTGCGACACGTCTTCTACCATGAAGGCGATGTCGTCAAAGGCGGGGCAGTCGTTGTTGAAATGGATTAAAAAGAGAGAAGGTCTAGCTCATGCAGGTAGGATTTATCGGTATCGGCGCGATGGGGCGACCCATGACGCTGAATTTACTCAAAGCGGATCATCATGTCACGATTTACGCACGGCATCCAGACAAGCCAGAGGTGCAGGAGGTTATCGAAGCCGGCGCCAAGATGGCGCCGTCTCCACGCGCCGTGGCGATGGCCTCCGATATCGTGATTACCATGCTGCCCAATTCGCCGCAGGTGGAAGAGGTCGTGAGCGGTCCGCACGGGCTGCTTGAGGGCGCGCGCAAGGGCCTCATTATCGTTGACATGAGCACCATCGCGCCCGCCACGAGCCGCAAGCTGGCACAGGCCGCATCGACACATGGCGCGCATTTCCTGGATGCCCCGGTCAGCGGCGGCACGCAGGGCGCGGTAAATGCTACATTGACGATCATGGTCGGCGGCGAGCGCGAGGTATTTGAGCAGGCCCGCCCCGTCCTGGAAGCGATGGGGAAGAAGGAAAACATTTTCCATGTCGGGCCGAGCGGCGCGGGTGAAGTCGTCAAAATCGCCAACCAGGTGCTGGCCGGAGCCATCGCCGCCTCCACCGCAGAGGCGCTGGTGCTGGGCGTGAAGGCCGGGGTCGATGTCGAGACGATGACGAAGATCATCGGCGTCAGCACGGGCGCAAGCTGGCAGCTTTCCAACCAGTTCCCCCTGCGCGCCTTCAACGGCACTTTCCAACCCGGCTTCATGACCGACCTGCTGCACAAAGACCTGGGCCTCGCTCTTGATCTGGCCGCCGAGAATGAAGTGCCCACACCAATGACTGCCCTGACCAGGCAGATGTACGAAATGGCGCGTGCCGAAGGCTATGGCCACAACGATTACACAGCCGTGCTGAAGGTGCTCGAGCAAATGGCCGGAGTCGAGGTCAGGACGCAACATTGAAGATGAACAAATAAGCGGGTAAACATCTGTAGGGGCGGGGGAAGAGTGGACGGGTGGTGGGGCGCTTGCGCCGCCCTCGTCCTTCCTTGCGCCGCCCTCGTCCTTCCGCTCGCTTGCCTGTTATATCCCCTGGATCAACCCGTGCGATATTGTCATGCCAATTACCAGTACCGCCGCCAGGCCGAAGTAGGCCAGGGTCAGGACGAGGCGTTCAACAACGGGCACGCTATAGTAGGCCTGCGCCTCCGGGTTATCCGGGACGATGCGGCGAGACCAGAGCTGTGTAGCGGCCATGACGATGAAGAAGAGCAACCAGACGTTGATGCTCTGAGACTGGACGTAATTCCAGATTTCGAAGCCCACCAGGGCTAAAAAGCCAATGATCCACAGGCGGCGGTCGATAGCTGCCAGAATGCGCCCACCGTCGAACGGCACGATCGGGATGAGGTTGAACAGATTGATGAAGAAGCCGAAGTAGGCCAGCGGTGCCCAGATGGTACCGGGATTGGCTTGCGCCATAAGCAGGCAGACCGAGGCCGCGATTGCACCGGCAATAGGCCCGGCGATGCCGACCTCCGCCTCATCCTTGGCATTCCTCGGCATCTGGCGCATCAAGACTGCCGCGCCGAGCAGGGGAATAAAGATCATTCCTCCGATCGGGATGCCCTTCGACTTCATGACAAGCGCATGGCCCATCTCGTGAACGAAGAGCAAAGCTACCAGGCCGATAGCGAACGGCCAGCCGAAAATGAGTGCATAAGCCGCAACCGAGATCAACACCGTGATGCTGGTAAAGCCAATTTTGGAAAATACCGCCAACCATTTGAGGTCGAGCAGCACTACAAGCAGCGTCTTGAATTTGACGATTAGCCCGACAATTGTGGCCCCGATGCCGCCTAAGCCGGCTAGCTTCTTACGTTTTCTTCCCTCTTCCGCCGTCCCTCGCTTTGCCGCTTCGCGCTGCTCTTCGCCCACATCGGCGGTATAGCCCTCCAGCGATGAGGGTCCCTTATAGGCGGTCATCTGGCCCGGATCATAGGCGTACATCTGCGGCGAAGCATACGATGGTGTATCGCTGGATGCCGGCAGATCGAGGCGCTGCACCGGCTGGGCCGAACGGTGTGTCGTCTGTTCTCGTTGCTGATAATAGGCAGGGTTGGAATAGTCAGGCTGCTCGGGAGTCGCCTGGTAGGCACCCGTGTCTAGGTATTCTCGATATTCGGTAAACTCGTCAGGGTTCAAGGACATTGTGGCCTCGGTTCAGCGTGAGCATATGTTGCTTTAAGAGTATTTTACCATATCACGCTATTACTTATTACGTACAACAGCCACGCAAGTTGAGCTATTCCCTTGTCCTAATCCTGCATTCGCTCACCGCATTTCCCGAATGCACCACTCTGCCCTGCATACATTGCGTTTATAGCGTGATGTTGAAAACGGTGGAAAGCAACAACAGGACGATCAGGATAGTAATCACTACCACCGTTGCCCAGGAGATGATGTTGAAGCCGAGATTATTGACATGACGGCCCATCAGGCGGCGGTTATTGACCAGCAGGATGATGAAGATCAGCAGGATTGGAAGCATGGCGGCATTGAGGTCTTGCAGCACCACCAGTACCTGGATGATGGGCAGGCCGGGAATGAGCGTAATCAGCACGCCCAGGATGATGAGGCCGGTGAAGATGCTCTGGAAGACGGGCGCCTCGCTGAAGCTGCGCGAGACGCCGCGCTCGAAGCCAAAGGCCTCGCAAATGCCGTAGGCCGTCGAGAGTGGCAGGACGGCGGCAGCGAGCAGCGACGCCCCAAAGAGGCCGATGCCGAAGAGCAGCGTGGCATATTTGCCCGCGAATGCTTGCAGCGCTTGCGCGGCGTCGAGGGCGGTCTGGACGGGGTGATGATGCACATAGAGCGTCGCGCCGGTTGCGATGATCACGAAGCCGGCGATCAGCATGGCGAACACGGTGCCGCTGTAGATATCGAGCTGCTCGTAGAAGTAGTCGCCGGCATGAATGCCCTTATCGGCTACCGAGGACTGCACGAAGAACTGCATGTAGGGGCTGATGGTGGTGCCGACGAGCGCAACCGCCGTGAGCAGGTAGCCGCTATCCGAGCTGAGATGCGGCAGAATGAGCTGGTGCCCGACCTCGCCCCAGTCGGGTTGGGCCGCGAACGCCGCAGGAATGTAGGCCAGAAAGCCGAGGGACATCAGGAGGAAGATTTTTTCGACGCGCCGGTAGGAACCCCTGGTGACAAGCAACCACAGGATCAGGCCGGCCAGGGGGACGATGATATAGACCAGCGGCGTAGACGTACTGCCCGCGAGCACCTGCACGGCGGCGGCTATGCCGAGAAACTCGGAGACGGTCACTCCTGTATTCGCCACGAGCAGCGCCAGCATCGCCAGGGCTGCCCAGCGCACACCGAACTGCTCGCGGATCAGGTCGGCCAGGCCCTTCCCCGTCACCGTTCCCATACGCGCGCACATCTCCTGCACAATCGCCAGGCAAAATCCTGAGATGGCCAGCGCCCACAGCAGGCTGTAGCCATAGCTGGCGCCGGCCTGCGAAAATGTGGCGATACCGCCCGCGTCGTTGCCCGCGTTCGCCGCGATCAACCCCGGCCCCAACACGGCGAACAGCCGGAACAGCCCACTCGAGCGACTCAAACGAAAACGCGACCGCGTCTGCTTTTTCTGGTCGGCGCGGCCACGCGATTTCTTGACTTTCTGCCGGGGTGTTTCCATGAGCGGCATTCACAGGCAAGAAGAGGTGGAAGACTGCTCTATCCTGCTTTCCTTTCCCTCTGATTTCGTGCTGATAATAACACGCTAATCCAGTGGTTGCAAGACCTGCACCCGCGAGGGGCGCCACTACATTTCGGCTAATGCCACAATCGATCTGAAATGTAGTGCGCCCCTCGCGGGTGCCATCCTCACCAACACTACACCCTACTTCCCCTCCTTTATCCCCTCCAGGTGCAGGCGCAGCAGGTTGAGCGCGGCCAGCGCCGAGAGGCGCTTGATATCCTCACGACTGGCGCGCCAGCCGGGCCCCATCCCGGTGACAACCCCCTCCGGTCCATCGATGGCGATGTGGACGGTGCCGACGGGCTTATCTTCCTGCTTTTCAGGTCCGCCAACCCCGGTGATGCCCAGTCCGTAATCCGCGTGCAGGCGTTCGCGAACGGCGTGGGCCATGGCGCGCGCGGTTTCTACGCTGACGACGCCGTAGCGCTCGATGACCTCGCGCGGCACACCCATCTGTACTTTGAGATCGGGGCTGTAGGTAACGATGCCGCCGATGAAATGCTTGGAGCTGCTCGGCTGGTCGGTGATGATGCTCGACAGCAGGCCGCCGGTCAGCGACTCCATGACCGCCAGCCACTGATTGCGTTCGACTAGGTACTTGCCTACGACTTCTTGCAGCGTATCCTTATCGACGCCGAAGATATGATGTCCGAGCACCCGGCGGGCCTGTGCCTCCATTGCCGTTACCTGCTCCTCGGCCTGTTGGCGTGCCTTCGCTTTGGCCGTGATGCGCACATCAACGGCATCGCTTTTCGCGTAGGTTGCAATAGTGGGATTGGTGTTGTGCAGCAGAGCATCTAGTCTCTCTTCCACCGTGGATTCGCCCAGGCCCCAGACGCGCAGGATACGCGTGAAGATCAGGCCGCCGGTAAGCTTCCCGAGGCGCGGCACGACCTCCTGCTCCCACATGCGGTACATTTCGCGCGGCACCCCCGGCATGGCTACGATAATATGCTCGTCCTTCTCGACCCACCAGCCCGGCGCGGTCCCGCGCGGATTGGGCAGCACCTGCGCCGAAGGAATGAGGGTGGCCTGCTTGATGTTGCGCTCCGGCATCGTGGCGTTGCGTGCCGCGAACATCCCGCGCAACTCGGCCTCCAGGTGTGGGTCAACCTGCATCGTCTCGCCCAGCAGCGCGCTGATCGACTCGCGCGCCAGGTCGTCCTCGGTCGGGCCCAGTCCTCCCGTCATCACAACCAGCTCCGAACGCTCCCATGCCCGCCGCAGCGTCTCGACGATACGCCCCTGGTTATCTCCCACCTGCGAGACAAAATAGAGATCAATGCCCAGCGCGGCAAGGCTCTGGGCAAGATAGGTGGCATTGGTATCGGTAATGTGCCCCAGTAGTAACTCGGTTCCACATGAGATGATTTCTGCGCGCATGCATGCTCCTCTTTTTTGATGTTCACTCTGTAATACATATCATATCACTCTCCGCCGCTAAGGGACGCTACGTGCGAGACAATCAATATATTGTGTTTCTAAGCATAATATTATCAATATGTTGTGCCAAAACCCTTGCAAATCTCGTTTTTTACAGGTATACTGATTTGCGGATATTACAAAGCGCTTTGAAGTTGACCATCGTTTATCGTACTGATGTAGTTCGCTGCGCCTGGAATCGCCACAATTGACAGGTGCCCTGGCGCGCGAAAGGAGCCTTATCGCACATGGTGGAAAAGCAGACGACTGCTCGCGCTGATAGGCGGAGTGCGCATCTCGATGATGCCCAGAACTCCCAACAGGTGACACAACTCGAAGGGATACGTCAAAAGGTATTTATGGATAGGTACTCGCTCAAGGGTACCGACGGCAAGCCACTCGAATTCTATCCAGAACAGCTCTGGGCGCGCGTCGCGCGAGGGATTGCCTCCGTCGAGCAGACCGAAGAACTGCAGCGCTACTGGGAGGGCCGCTTTTACGAGGCGCTTTCCGGCTTCCAGTTCGTGCCGGGCGGCCGCATCCTGGCCGGCGCCGGTTCCGGCCACCAGGTCACATACTACAACTGCATGCCCCCCGACCAGGAAGTGCTTACAGCAGATGGCTACCGGCCAATCTCCCAAATCACGATTGGCGACCTTGTGGTGACACATCGCAACCGCCTGCGCCCGGTAGTGCATAAGTTTGAGCGTGAGGCCGAGGAAACACTCTACATTATCCGACCTAAGAAGATGGGCTACGATGATCTGCGCGTCACCGGTGATCATAAAGTATACGTTGTCCGCTCAGACTGGGTGAACACACACCGATCCCGTGATGGGCTTCATTTGCAGCACGAGCCGGATTGGATTCCCGCCAAAGACATTAAACCTGGCGATTATGTTGCCATCGCATATAACGGCGAGGAAAGTACTCCCGACACCATCTTCCTCCAGGATTACATCTCAGGATACGAAACGGAGGACGGCAAGCTCTTTAAGGCGACGACACGCGGCGCTCACGGCTACGTATCGGATTGGGGGACGCACTACAAGCTTCAAGATCGCCTGGTACTCGATGGAGATTTGTGCTACCTGTTCGGACGCTGGCTTGGTGATGGTTGTGTGACCCATCGTACAGGCACCGATATTCCTTCCGGGATCAAGATCGTTTTTTCCCTGGATGAGCAAAAAGAGGCCCTTGAACTTCTTCGCATTATTGAAGCCAAGTTTGGCATCGAAGGCTCCATCAAGTTGAGCAGCACCGAACGCTGGTATGACCTGTGGGTAAATTCCATGCCCCTTGGGGAGTTCTTCAAGGCATTTCTTGGCTGCTACAGTCACAGTAAGCGGCTACCCGACCAGTTGATGCATTTGCCGGCTGAACTGACACTGGAACTCCTGCGCGGACTGTTCAGTGCCGATGGTTACGTATCTGATAACAAACTCGGCATCCTGTTAGCGAATCGCACGCTAACAATTCAGATTCACCAGCTTCTCCTGCGACTGGGCTATCTCTTCTCGATTCGAGAGAATACTCATCGCTTAGGGCGTGTGCCTGCCTACCGTATTCAGGCGACCGCAAATGAGTGCGCACCGCTCTTTGAGCGCTTCTTTGGAGTTCAAGCCCCTGAGAGTGACATCGATTTGAAATACTATTTCGAATACGATAGTCTCAAGTGGGTGCGGGTCGATGAAGTCGCTGTCGAGGATTATTCCGGCGTGGTGCTGGACATTGAGGTTGAGGAAGATCACTCCTTCATTTCAGCCGGCGTGGTAGTCTCAAACTGCTACGTCATCCCCAGCCCTGAGGATAGCCGCCAGGGCATCCTCGATAACCTCAAAGTTATGACGGAGATCATGGCGCGCGGCGGCGGCGTCGGCATCAACCTCTCCACGCTGCGCCCACGCGGCTCCTATATCAAGACCGTGAACGGCACCGCATCCGGCCCGTGTTCGTGGGCGCAGCTCTACTCCGTCGCGACGGGCGACGTAATCCAGCAGGGCGGCTCCAGGCGCGGCGCGTTGATGCTCATGCTCGACGACAACCATCCCGACATAGAAGAGTTCATCACCGTCAAGCGCGCCGAGGGCAAGATCGAGCACGCCAACCTCTCGGTCTGCGTCTCCGACAGGTTCATGCAGGCCGTCAAGGATGACGCCGACTGGGAGCTGGTCTGGCAGGGCAAGGTCATGAAGACCATCCGCGCGCGCTACCTCTGGGACCTGATCTGCACCTCCGCGTGGGAGTCGGCGGAGCCCGGCGTGGTGTTCATGGACCGCTACAACAAGCTCTCGAATACCTGGTACTACGAGGATATCAGGTGTGTGAACCCCTGTGTCACCGGCGATACACTCATCTATACCGACCAGGGACTGATTACAGCGAGGGAGCTGGCGGAACGCGGAACACCCGTAATGGTCGCCTCACCCAATATCGCCGTAAAAGAGCTGGCACTCGCCGGACACCTACCCTTAAATAGCGATGCCCCGCCTCCAACATCCACCACAGTCAGTAATGGCACCGTCTCATTCAGGCAGGCAAGCCAAGTCTTCCCAACCGGCATCAAGCAAGTTTATCGTCTTCTGACAAAAGAGGGATACGCCATACGCCTGACTGGCGACCACAAGGTGCTCACGACTCACGGATGGAAAGCTGCCAGTGACCTCATTGCTAACGACAAAATCCATCTGCTGCATGGGCAAGGTGGTTTCGGCACTACAGGGAATGCTGACCTGGGCATGGTACTAGGCTGGCTCGTTGGTGATGGCTATATTAACACTCGTCGTGAAGGGGCGGTCACCTTATCATTCTTCGGAAACGAGCAGAGCATTGCGCCTCATTTTGCCGAGGCTGTCAATCGACTGGTTGGGGCACCCGAGGGAAAGCGTCAGTACGTCGTTGGCACACAGAAGATCATCGGACGAGACGAAACACGCATCGAATCAACCAGGCTGTTACATCTCATAGATCCTGAATTGCTCGAGAACAAACTGCAAGTGCCACCATCGGTACTGTCTGGCTCGCACGAGATGCAGAAGGGATTCCTCTCTGCGCTCTTTACGGCGGATGGCTCTGTGCAGGGAACAATGCAAAAGGGCATGTCAGTGCGTCTGACATCAATCAGCCAGAGCATGCTTGAAGATGTCCAGAGATTGCTGTTGAACTTCGGTATCGCTTCGAGCATTTATAAGAATCGACGTGATGCTGGAGCACGCGACCTGCCTGATGGTAAAGGTGGTTCCGCCTTATATGATTGCCAGACTTACCATGATCTCATGATCTCGCGTGAGAATCTGCGTCTCTTCGCGGAACAGATCGGCTTCCTTGTCAATAACAAGCAGCAGAAACTCGAAGAGGCACTTGCAAAGTTCGCGCGGGGGCCATATCGTGAAGATTTCCTTGCCACTTTTGAAAGTCTCATTCCTGATGGCGAAGAGATGGTCTATGATCTCTCAGAGCCAGAAGTGCATCAATTCGTAGCGAATGGACTGGTCGTTCACAATTGTGGAGAGCAAGGCTTACCACCCTGGGGCGTATGCAACTTGGGCGCGCTCAACCTCTCCGCCTTCGTCGAGAACGGCCAGATGGACTACGAGCGCCTCGCCGAGATGAGCAGGGTGGCCATGCGCTTCCTCGATAACGTCGTGGATGCCAACGAGTACTTCATCGAGGAGAACCGCGTGGCGCAGCTCGGGACGAGGCGCACCGGCCTGGGAACAATGGGACTGGCCGACGCCCTCATCAAGATGGGCGTGGCGTATGGCAGCGCCGAATCGATCCCGGTGATCGAGCGCATCTACACCGCTATTCGCGACGCGGCTTACGAGGCCTCTGCCGATAACGCCGCCGAGAAGGGAGCATTTTCTCACTTCGAGCGCGACAAGTATATGCAGGGCGCCTTCATCAAGCGCCTGCCGAAGGCCATCCAGGAGAAGATCAGGAAGCAGGGCATCCGCAACGCCGTGCTGCTGACGCAGGCGCCAACCGGCACGACCAGTCTCTTCGCGGGTGTCAGCTCGGGCATCGAGCCGGTCTACGACTTCGCTATGGTGCGGCGCGACCGCACGGGCGAGCACATCCTCTACCACCCGCTGCTCCAGGCGTGGCGCGACGAGCACCCCAACGAGCCGACGCCGACTTACTTCGTGGCCGCCAACGACCTGACGCCGGAACAGCACGTGCGCGTGCAGGCCGCCGTCCAGAAGTACACCGACTCCAGCATCAGCAAGACGGTCAACGCGCCCAACAGCCACACCGTCGAGGATGTGCAGACGCTCTATCGCCTGGCCTACGAACTGGGCTGCAAGGGCGTCACGTACTTCCGCGATGGGTCGCGCACGGGCGTGCTATCGCACATGGAGGAGAAGAAGCCCGAAGCGCAGGAGCAGCAGGCCGCCAGAGTTGAGCCGGTCACGTCCATCCAGGATGGCGTCAAGCCACGCCCGCCGGTAGTCTACGGCTACACCCGCCAGGTCAACGCCCCCGAGGGCAAGATCAACGTCACCATCAACAGCGACGAGCACGGGCCCCTGGAGGTGTTCGTCAACGTCGGCAAGGCCGGCAGCGATATCGCCGCGCTGGCCGAGGCCCTCGGCCGCCTGATCTCGCTGAACCTGCGCATCCTCAGCCCGCTCTCGCAGGCCGACCGTGCCAAGGAGATCGCCGACCAGTTGCGCAGCATCGGCGGCAGCCGCTCCGTCGGCTTCGGCATGCAGCAGGTCCGCTCTCTGCCCGACGCCGTGGCACGCGCCCTGGAACTGCACGTCGAGGCAATGGAAAAGCAGCAGGCCAAAACCTCCGAAATGCCTGGAACACCAGAAGCGCCGCAGGTTGAGCATATCGCGAACGACCATGGCACCGGTTTCGCGAATGGAAACCACTCGGATAGCGTGGCTGGCACGACGCGCCTGAGCATCACCGGCAACCTCTGCCCGCAGTGCGGCTGCAACACAATGGTCTACGAGGAAGGCTGCAAGAAGTGCTACAACTGCGGGCACAGCGAATGTTAAATGCGGTTTAGCTGGAACGGCCTGTTGAGCCGTTCCAAGTAGTATAGGATTTTGTTTGGGATAACACACACGTGTGTGTTATCCCTTTTGTGTTCTTTCGGCTTGAGAAGAGGCAGGCGTGAGAATCGCCAGCGCGGTGCCCAGTAGGGATCGAACGTGCCCCACAAACAATCAGTCCATTGACTATGCCTTGTCGGATGCGTGCCCTTAACCTATCCTCTCGGATCGTGTAAGTGGTATTTCGCCGCCAGCTCCGGTATTTGTTCCATCTGGTACGTCATGCCATACTTCTCAGCAATGCTGTCCACCTGCTCCTGGTTGGGCGGGCCGCCCGCGTTGAGTACGCGAGCCATCTCGTCGAAGTACCTCTCGAATCCGGCAGGAGCAATGATCTCGAGCAGGCGAGCCGCTCGTGGTCCAGGGTTCCAGAAGGTGTGAGACACACCGCGCGGCTTGACGATAATATCTCCGGCTGTTGCCAGAAATTCCTGGTCGCCTATCTTCACCCCAACCTCACCTTCAAGCACATACGAATATTCGTCCTCGTGGCTGTGTGTATGCGGCGGAACCAGAGTCCCAGGCGCAATGGGATGCTCAACGAGTGAGAACGCTCCTCCGGTCGCCTGACCGCTGAGCCTGAAAACTACCCCCAGGCCTCCAAGGTTTACGGATGTTGCTTCCTCTGTATTTCCCGAATGATGCAGTGCTGTCATGATCAACTCTCCTTATTATACCGACTGTCCACTGAGCACTAAAAATCCCAGGACCGGTCAATGGTGAGGATGATGTCGAGTAAGGCATCTATCCGGTATATCCACAAACTCCCACTCGCGGAGAATTGACGATCGGCAGCATCATATCAGCATCCTTGCTGCGCCTGGCGCATTTGTTGCAGTAGGCGTTCCCCTCCACATTGTAGTAACCACCAGCCACTTGCGTCGCGGGCTTTCCACATACTTTGCAAAGTATGATGGGCGGCTCATTTCTAGCAAGAATAGTGATGGGATCGCCCTCTTCTCCTTCTCGAACCACCCCCTCTCTCTCCGAGATGACGCGTAGATTCAATTCCGTGGTAGACCCAAAATCGTACTCATAGCTAAACTTTTGCCCGACTTTCAGGACCTTTCCCAATGGAACTCCCAGGCTTCGATCTTCCACCATATCGAGCAAGGTTTTCAGCAAGTGTTGTTGGAAGTAGAGCCTCTGGTTTTCCTCCATATCTTCAACAGAGAAGATACTGATCCTTTTAGGTAGAGCTGCCAGCTTCTCTTTCAAGAAAGCAACAAGTTCATCCCTTGAATGAGGTTTTCTGAGTTCGGCCTGTACCTCTTTCGGAAGCGCTTTACGATACTCTGAGGGCATCGTATCAAGCAGTTTTCCTATCTCCTTGGCGATTTCTTCTGGGCTTAAGTCCTCATTTTCCTCTTCTTCCTCTACGTCCTCCTCCTCATCCACCCCGATTTCATCCTGCGGCCCCTCTGCGCCGAGTATCTCGAAAGAAAAGTCTCCCGGCTCATCTCGATAAGATATCCCTCCAATAGTAAACGCGCTCAAATGACCGCAGCATTCGACCCAGATATTCCTCAAGAAGCTATCTAAGGTAAAAAGGGGTTCCGAAGCCTGAATTTCGAGATGCATCCAGTACTGGGGATTGTATCGCCCCTCTGCGAGAATATGAAACAGCTTCTGTTTCTGCTTTGTTTCATCCCCCATCTCAGCAGCGATAACAGCCGCTCTCGCTTTGCAATTTTTGAGATGCTGGGTCATTTTCCCCTTGTCGAACTCGCCATTACAATATGTACATATGCCTGTTGTAGTTGCTCTCTTCGATTGTGTTGCCATAGTTACCTCTTTTGAATGTTATTTAGCAAGATTATACCATCTTTTAGGATATTTTCTAGACTATACGAACATTTTGACATCGAGGCTTATTCCTGCAAAAGCAAGCGACAAGGAAAACCTTTTTCAGTTCTCTTCATTCGAGAGCAATGCGGCCTCTTGTTCATCACCAAGCGTTTGCTTTTTCGCCTGGTACCTCTGTATAAGCGAGAGAGCGATCCAGACACAGACAATGGCGAGGACAATGATGAACGAAGCTGAGGCATATACTTGAAAATGTCCCCATTCTGTATACACAAAACCGCCAACGAGTGGTCCGACAACCCATCCAAGCGATTGCAACGATTGCGTCGCTCCACTCACACGACCTTGTTCGTGCCGTCCAACCATTCCAGAGATGAGACCTCGCAGAGCGTTTTCGACAAGGCTACCCGAACCTGCGAAGAGCATAATACCGACAAGCAAGAGAATTGGTGTGGCGAGAAACGCGATGGAACCAAGCACAAGGTAGCTGATGCCGACAAGCACTAAGGCTATGAGACCGAGCCGGATGTTTCCCAGCATTGTGAGTAACCAACCGACCAGCACACCCTGGACGAGAATGTCTACCGCCCCGATCACGGTGACCACGAGACTGGCCTGCGTGACATTGAAGCCCAGGCTGTCTTTCATCAAGACGGTGATCGTCGACTGCAACATGCCTACTGGGAAAGCATAGAAGAACCAGGCCAGCAGTAACCAGCGCAAGTTTGCCCAACGAAACACGGACACCAGTTGTTTCAAGGGATTGAGTTCGCTCACAGCAATCGAGGTGATGCGGTGCTCTTTCTCCAAACTCTCTGGCAACAAGAAGTACCCACAGACGAGCGTAAGCAGGAGCAGGCCAGCGGCGGCAAGAAATGGTACGCTATAGTTGATTGTTGCAAGAAGTCCACCAACAGCAGGGCCAATGAGAGAACCGACACTTGCCGCAGCACCCAGCCTGCCGAAGTACTTGCCACGGTCCTGTGGTTCCGTGATATCAGCGACATAGCCAAACAAGACACTAATGTTGCCACCTGTCAAACCATCGATGATGCGTCCGAGGAAGAGCAGCCAGAGCGCACCGCCAAGGCCCAGGATGAGATAGCCAAACGCGGAACCAAGGAGACAGATGAAGAGAATGGGGCGTCGCCCAAAACGGTCGCTCAGAACGCCTAAACCTGGCGCGGCGATCAACTGGCAGATCCCATAGGCTGCGAACAGCCATCCCACGATGACTGCGAGATTATTCGGATGAGCCAGGTACTTTAACGTGAGAAACGGAACAATAGGTACTATGATCGTTATACCCATCGTATTCAAAAGTGCGATAACGAGAAGAAGCACGAACGACGTGCGTCCTACAGATGTGTTCGAGTTCGTAGGGCCGGCTGATTTGTTCATGGAGGTGTTCTACCTTTTCAAAAAAATTCTATCCTACTCCTTCACAGGTGGAGGAGTAGCATGAATTTTTTCAAACAAGTTCGAGCTTTCTCGCGCGGTAGTTACGCTGCACACCTGTTTACGAACTGTATTCACGGAGAAGAAGAAATGGTTTGTGCCCAAAAAGAATGGGGAATGGTAGAGCTTATATTTCTGCTCTCTCTCCTCGCCGTGCGCCGCATGCGGCGCGAACACACTCGTACGATGGGCAAGAACGCTGACAATGAACATTCGCTGGAGGAGTTGTTAACGCTTCACCCTTGCTTCATCGATATATTTGCTGTGATATACTGCTGTGTGCTTTTTGAAAAGACGTGCTCACTTTATCACAGGGCGTTTCTGTCTGTCAAACGTCGTTTCCTCCATCCACTCGGCATCTTAGAGCCTGTTTTGCAATACAGGTAGCAAGAGTCCACCCTCTGCTCAGTGCGACTTTGGGTTGTTTACCGGATTTGGTGTGCCTGGGCAGAATGTCTCTTGAAGAACCGTTTGGCTTTTCGGTGGGAAATACCTTTGAAACATAAGCGCCTCTTGTCCACTTCTGGGGCTTAGGGGTTGCTTGCTCAGCTCATGCTTCGAGATGGTCGAGCAGAGCAAGCAGGCAATTTACCCCACATTTGGACAAGAGGCAGGTAGGCTAGTAGGTAGAACTAATGGGAAGGAAAGACTATGGCAAACATTGTACCGTACATCAATTTCGCGAATAATGGCCAGGAGGCGATCAAGTTTTACAAGGGTGTGTTCGGTGGTGATGCCGAGGTGCAGTTTGAGGGCGAGCGCGTTATACACCTGGACTTCCAGGCCGGCGGTATTCACTTTATGGGTAGCGACCTCCAAAGCGATCAGGCTGGGTTGGAGCGTGGGAACGGTTACAGTCTGGTGCTGAATTGTGACAGCGAGGAACAGCTGCGAGATTTCTACGCCAGGCTGGTGGACGGCGGCAAAGAGGTGTTTGCGCCGACCGACAGCGGCTGGGGCGCCATCATCGCCCACTGCACCGACCAGTTCGGTGTCACCTGGCTGATGAACTACGACAAGCCGCAGAGCTAGCAGTCGGGAGGGATCATGACGGATCAACAGAACTACAACCAGCAACTGATCGAGGAGTTTCGCGCCAACCGCCACAAGCCCGGAGGGCCATTCGAGCACAGGCCCCTGCTCCTGCTCACGACCACCGGCGCCAGAAGCGGAAAGCGCCGCACGACCCCCATGATGTATGTCCGCGATGGCGAGCGCCTGCTCGTGATCGCCTCCAACGCTGGCGCGCCGGCTCACCCCGATTGGTATCGCAATCTGGTGGCTCAGCCGCACGTCACCGTAGAAGTCGGAACCGAGACCTTTGACGCCACCGCCTTAGTTACTGAAGGAGAGGAGCGACAGCGGCTGTGGACCAGGATCGTGGAGCAATACCCCTTTTTCGCTGAGCACCAGGCCAAGGTCACTCGCCAGATTCCTGTAATCGTGCTTTCCCAGCAAGATGGCTGAAGATTACAGGCATTTTACTGTGGCTCCAATACCGTCACAATGTACAGCCTCGCCCAGGCGATCCGCTCCCCTTGAATTCCAGAGATGATCACGCCGCGCGTCACCTGCTTATTTCCATCGGTCTGCGTCCCGCGAAATTGCAGTTCAGCCCACACGGTATCTCCCTCTACTGCTTCACGGAGGATATCTACCTGGAAATCTGGCATCGTTGAGAAAAAGAAGCTCCAGTTTTTCTGCACGCCTGCCTGCCCGGTGAAGTTTCTTTCCGGAGAGAAAGGCAGTTCGCTGCGATAGTCTGGCGCGAAACACGCCACCAACGCCTCAAGATCGTGGCGATTTGCGGCCTGTATCATTCGCTCGAATACTACTTTAGGTGACGACTGCATCTGCGCATCCTGTACCTGTTCTTCTAACATCGAAATTCCTCTCTTCATGTGACTCATCCCAGAATACACTCGTTGGGAAACAACCTTCCTCGAAATGCGTTCAATTGAGCCTGCTTATCGTTTCAAGCTGAACACCATTCATAGTGGCATGGTGCGCCACCTCCTCCAGGGAGGTCAAGTGGATACCGAAGGCGCGAGCAGTGTCAGTCGTGTCGTAGCGGAGATTCGCCGTATCCATATAGATGCCGTTGCGTATCAAGCGACTCATGGCCGGCTTAAACGGCTGCATCAGGATCGACATGATACGCATCATAAACAGAGGAATATGGCCTCTTTTCGCCTGGCATCCGCTTGCGCGTTCAAAGATCTCCGCCACCTGATTTATGGTCAGGTTCTCCGGCCCACCGACCTCGATCACCGCGTTGTGCGTGCGAGGATCTTCCAGCGCGACGCTGACAAAACGCGCGACATCCTCCACCGACACAAAATTGATCGGGTTGTTGCCACGCCCAAAAATCGTGGTCTTGCCTTGCTCCCGTATGGGCTGGCCGATCAATTGGGCCCAGAGCTCCATATACGCGCCGGGGCGCAGGATAGTGAAGCTCAGGCCACTGGCTCGCAGGTATTCCTCTGTGCGGGATTTGATGCGAAAGAACTCGAGTGGAGAATCGGGACTCGCGCCCTGAACGGAGACAAAAATGAAGTGTTCCACGCCAGCAGCTTTCGCCGCATCGATCAGGCTTCGATTGCCCATCTCATCGACCGTCCGGGGGTTGTTGTCGCCCTTTCCGTCCAGCGCATGCGCGGCAGTCAGCACCTGCTCAACCCCCTGGCAGGCCCTCGCAAGTGAGTCGGGATCGCGGAGGTCGCCGCTCACGATTTCTACTCCCTGGTGCTTCAGGTGCGCAAGGCCGGTCGGGTTTCTGCTCATTGCACGTATCGATTCGCCCTGTGCGAGCAGATGCTGAACGACAGCACTGCCGAGACGGCCACTTGCTCCAACGATCAATATCATATCTGGTGCCTTTCTTACGCTCTTCATTTCTACACAATGAAGAATATATCCTGCTAGCGCTTTTCCTGTTAGAAGTATAAATTGCCTGGCTTGCTTTTACCACGAGGAAGAGGCACATCTTGCTCACATATTTCTTCACCCCGGTTGATGTGCTATCATAGAGCGGACGGGAAGGAGTAACTGAGGACAAAGTATCTATGCAGCAACAAAGCAGCTTTGGCGCCCTTCTCAAGCGCTATCGCCTGACAGCAGGTCTCTCACAGGAAGCGCTGGCGGCCCGTGCGAGTCTGAGTGCACGCACGATTTCCGACCTGGAGCGCGGCATTCACGATGCGCCGCGCAGCGATACGCTTGAGTTACTGACTGGCGTGCTGACCCTCACAGACCAACAGCGCACCTTGCTCCTGGCCGCAGCCCGCCCGAAGGCTGCTACCTTTGTTGATACGCCTTCACACCCTTCTACGCTCGATTTCCCTATACCTCCTACTCGGCTGGTTGGCCGAGAGCGAGAACGTTCCCACACGCTTGAGTTGCTGCGCCACGCGAGCACGCGCCTGCTCACATTGACGGGACCATCCGGTGTCGGCAAGACGCGCTTTGCGCTCCAGCTTATCCAGGATATCGCTCCTGATTTTGTCAATGGTGTCGCCTTCATATCGCTGGCACCTGTCCGTGATGCGGCGCTCGTTCCCGGCACGATTGCTCAGGCGCTCGGCATCCACGAGTCGGCCAGCGCATCGCTTGCTGAGCAGGTGCTGACATTCTTGCGGCCGAAGCACCTTTTACTTGTACTCGATAATTTCGAACAGGTCCTGGAAAGTGCATCATTTGCGGCCGATCTGCTGGCGAACTGCTCCGCATCTGTTCATCCTTGTAACGAGCCGGAGACCCCTGCGTCTGCGCGCTGAGCAAGAGGTACAGCTTGCTCCACTTCCCCTGGACGATGCCGTAACACTTTTTTGCGAGCGAGCCAGAGCAGTAAGGCCGGCGCAAGTATATGCTGTAAGCGAGGTAGCAGCAATTTGCGAGCAGGTGGATCGCCTTCCCCTGGCCATCGAACTAGCAGCTATGCACGTCAAAATCCTTTCCCTCTCCGAGTTGCAAATGCGCCTTGCTCACCGCCTGGCATTTCTACGTGATGGGGCAAGAGACCTGCCCAAACGCCAGCAGACAATGGAGGACGCGATCGCTTGGAGCTATGAGCTGCTCACGAAGGAACAACAGCGCTGTTTTCGCGCGCTCGGCATCTTCGTAGGAGGGTGGACGCTCGAAGCTGCTGAAGAGGTCTGCCAGGATCCACAAAACACGACGTCAGAAACGTTCTTGCTCATCCTCGCGGCTCTCGTAGACGCCAGCCTCGTCCAGGTAGAGATACCGGCAGAAGGCAGGGAACGCTTCGGCATGCTTGAGATGGTTCGAGAGTACGCCCTGGAACGGCTGCGTGCAGCAAAAGAGGAAGACCTGTATCGTCGGCGACATGCCGCCTGTTACGCGCGATTGGCAGAAACTATCATGGCATACTTTGGGACAGAGCAGGGAGCGCGTGACTCGCATTTTGCATTGACGATGGAATTGCCCAACGCCCGCGCCGCTCTGGAGTGGGCTGAGGAGAAGAACGAGGCAGAATTGGGGCTGCGACTGGCGGGCTTCACCCGTCTCTGGCATGTGTGCGGGCAGATGAGCGAGGCCGAGCAGTGGATGGAACGTATGCTCGCGCTCGACCAGCGAGCAAGAGAGCGGGGAGAGCAAACAGCGCCGCTCACACTACGCATAGCAATGCTCTATGGCTTCGGACGAACCCAGGTGCGGCACGGAAGGGTACAGCCTGTCGCAGAGGTCTATGCGAACGAGGCCCTGCACCTTGCACGAAGTATTGGCGATCTGAACGGCATGTGCAATGCCTACGCTACGCTCGGTATGATCGCTCAGGCAAACAGTAAACTCGACGAGGCAGAGCGTGCCTATATCGAAAGTGATGCGCTTGCCAGGCAGTTAAAGCATAGCGGCATGATGAGTCGCGCGATGTCTCATCTTTCGGATGTGGCAAGCATACGGGGTGATCTCGAGCGTGCCACCGCGCTCCTGGAAGAAGCACTCGCCAATGCACGCGTTAGCGGGATGACGTGGGACATCCCTATCATGACAACCATGCTCGGTCACCTGGCAAACCAGCAGCAGCGCTACGATGTGGCGAAAGCGCGCTACCGGGAAGCCCTCGTGCGCTTCCGCCCATTCAGCAGCCCTACCTACATCGCCTGGTGCCTGGAAGGTTATGCCGCCGCCCTGAGCGCGGAAGGACACTACACCCAGGCTGCCCGGATATGTGCGGCTGCCTCAGCTCTTCGCGAACGGATACAGGCTCCACTTCCTCGGGTTCAGCGCGAAGCGTTCGAGCAAACGGTTGCAACTTCAAGAGAATCCCTCGACGAAGCGAGCTTTGCCAGTGAATGGAAGGCAGGAACGATGCTCACACAGGACGAAGCAATTGACGATGCCCTGTCTTAGGTGTTGGACGCATCAAGTTTTCTCTCTTATACTTTGAATGTGGTCTATGTTCTCGATACAGATGAGAAAAGAGGCAGAGCAATCTATGACACAGGCTGAACAACTCGCGGCTTTTGTGGTACGCGCGAGCTATGAAGTCCTCTCGCAGGACGCACGCCACCAGCTCAAGATTCGCGTCCTGGATGCTCTCGGCTGCGCATTTGGGGCGCTTGAAGGCCCGCCCATCAAGATGCTGCGCGACCAGCTCGAAGACTTCGGCGGCAATCCCCTGGCAACACTCATCGGCGGCAGCAAAACCGCTCCCGACCGCGCGGCGCTCTACAACTCGGCGCTTGTACGCTACCTGGATTTCAACGATAGCTACCTCGCCAAACATGAGACCTGCCACCCCAGCGATAACCTCGGCGCCGTTCTTGCCGCAAGCGAGTACGCTCACCGGCATGGCAGGGAATTCTTGACGGCTCTGGCAATCGCCTACCAGGTGCAGTGCCGCCTCTCAGACGTGGCGCCGGTGCGAGCGAAGGGATTCGACCACACGACGCAGGGAGCCTATGCGGTGGCCGCCGGAGTCGCCAGGGCGCTGGGACTAGACCAGAACGGGGTCGCGAACGCCATCGCCATAAGCGGTACGGCCTACAACGCCCTGCGCGTCACCCGCACTGGCAGCCTCTCCAACTGGAAAGGGCTGGCTTATCCCAATACCGCCTTTGGCGCTACGCATGCCGCTTTCCTCGCTATGCGCGGCATCACCGGTCCACTCGAAGTCTTCGAGGGCAACAAGGGCCTGATGGACGCCATTACCGGGCACTTTGAGCTGGACTGGAGCCACGAGAACCTCGAGTCAGTGCGGCGCACCAGCGTCAAGAAGTACAACGCCGAGTTTCATTCGCAATCCGCCCTCGAGGGCATCCTGGAACTGCGCGCGGCCCGGCGCATCCGCCCGGAGGAGATCGAGCACGTCAATATCGACATTTTCGATGTCGCGTACCACATCATCGGCGGGGGTGAAGAGGGCGACAAGCAGCGGGTGCGTACCAAGGAAGAGGCCGATCACAGCCTGCCCTACATGGTGGCGGTCGCCCTGCTGGACGGTGAGGTTTCCCCTGCTCAGTACGCGCCTGAACGCATCCTGCGCCAGGATGTGCAGAGTCTCCTGCGCAAGGTGACAATCCGGCCCGATGAGTCGTTGAGCAAGCGCTTCCCCGCCGAGATGCCCTGCCGCGTCATGATCACGCTCAAAGATGGCCAGACGCTCAGCATCGAGCAGCAGGACTACGAGGGATTTTACACGCGCCCCATGTCGTGGGAGCAGGCCGTCGCCAAATTCGAGCGCCTCGCTGCCCCCCACACCGGCGCCCAGCAACGCACATCACTAATAGAAACAGTAGCTCACCTGGAAACGCAAGAAGTCGCACACTTGACCGAGTTGTTAGGCGCGACTTCCCAGCTTCGTATATTGTAGGGGCGTCCCCTTGCGGGCGCCCTGTTGGGTAGGAGCGTACCCTTGCGGTCGCCCTGCTGGAAAGAGAGGAACTATTATGAGTGACCGGGCATTCCCATTCATTCGAATGAACGAACGCGAGGGCAAACCCCGCACGCGCGGCATCACCGAGATCCGCGGGCCATACTACACCCCCATGGGCAAACGTTACCTGGAAGATGTGCTGGAGACGATGGGCGAATATGTCGATTCACTGAAATTCGCTGGCGGATCGTTCACGCTGATGCCGGAGAAGCAGCTCAAAGAGATCATCGATACAGCCCACCGCTACAATGTGCTGGTTTCCACCGGCGGCTTCATCGAGCATGTGCTCACTCAGGGCTCTGAAGTCGTAAACCGCTATATCGAGGAGTGCCGCAATGTGGGCTTCGACATCCTCGAAATCTCGAGCGGCTTCATCACCATACCGGTCGATGACTGGCTGCGCCTGGTGGAGAAGGTGCAGCGCGCCGGGCTAAAGGCCAAGCCGGAGGTCGGCATCCAGTTCGGCGCGGGAGGAGCCAGCGCCGCCGAGGAACTCGCGTCGGAGGGGACGAGGGATGTGGATTGGGCTATTGGACAGGCCAGCAGATTTCTGGATGCAGGGGCCTACATGATTATGATCGAGTCGGAGGGTATCACCGAAAACGTAACGACGTGGCGCACCGACGCGGCCGCAAAAATCATCGGCGCTCTGGGACTGGAGAAGGTGATGTTCGAGGCCGCCGACCCGGAGGTCTTCGCCTGGTATATCAAGAACTACGGCCCCGAGGTCAATGTCTTTGTAGATCACAGCCAGATTGTCCAGCTTGAATGTCTGCGTGCCGGCATCTGGGGAACCAAAAGCCTGTGGGGCCGCGTCCTGACCTATAAAGGGTAGTTAATCCGATCATCCTTCCCTATTACGCATGGCCTCCATGCCGCATCGTATATGGTAGGGGCGACCCTCGCGGTCGCCCTGGCTCTCTACATCTTCCACACCATCACGTTGCTGAAAGCCACGTTCGTAGTGTCACCGCTCTCTTCGGCGGCAAGGCCGATCTGCCCAGAAGCGAGGGTGCCGTCGTTCACTGTGTCGATCTGGTGACTGTTCATATAGAGGCTGAACTTGCTGCCGATCGCCACAATCGCGAGCAGGTTGGGCCGGTTCAGACCCTTATGGATAAAAGGACTGGTGCCTTGCTTTACGACACTTGGCAAGCTCAAACCACTGCCGTTCACGATATCGAAGTGATAGGAGCCATCAGGGGCAATCGCGAAAAGATAGAAGTTTGAGTGTGCGACGCGGAATGTGACACCCCCGGCGTCACCGCTGGTGATCGTAAGCTGCACCTGGAGCGTGAAATCGTTCAGGGAGGCCAGCGCTTCAGGATTACAGCCGGTAATGCCTCCCAGCGGTGAATCCTGTGTAACCTGGTAGGCGTTGTTCGCGAACCCACAACTGCCCTGGCCCGTTATAGTTGTGATGTCCCACATGTACCCCTTACTGTTATCGCGCAGTGGGTCGCTGAGTACAAGCGTTCCTGTGTGAGGAGCATAGGGATTCGGCACCTGGGTAAGCAGAGCAGCCGCGGTGCCCGTGACAGAGTTGGTAGCGCCGGCGCTGGCCGACGCCAGGGCAGTTGCGGTACTTTTGTGGTTGGTCGTCGCGGTAGGCGTACCGGCCACACCGGTGCCCTTGTTGTTGAGAAGCGCCAGCGAGACGCCCACACCGGCCAGTATCACCAGCAGAGCAAGGCCTGCGAGCAGGACAATTCTGCCCCTGGAAACGCCCGCAGGTTTGCCACTTGCAGTCACCGGCCGGTTGACAGGAAGTGAAGGGTCCTGCGAATGCATTGTGGGTGGAAGCGCGGGATCCGGCATGCGCACGGTCGTATATGAAGTTCTAGGAAACTGTGAGAGGGTCGGAGACGATGGATAGGCAGGCGAGGATGGACTGGCCCCATAGCCCCTGTACGCTGACTGTGAAAATTCTGGCAGTAGCGCCTGCTGGAGGGCGCGCGCGAAGTCAGAGACAGATGGGTAGCGTTCCGCTGGATCCTTGGCGAGCGCCCGCATCAATACGGCATCCACTGCCGGCGAGAGTTGCGGATTGAATGCGCTGGGCGGCTGCGGGTGCGTCATGAGATGCTGGTACATCACCTGGCTCGGATTGCCATGGAAAGGCGCCCGTCCCGTCAGCAGCTCGTAGACCATTATCGCAAGAGCGTACTGATCCGTTGCCGGGACAGGCGCGCCACTCCACTGTTCAGGCGACATGTAGCCCGGCGTTCCGCGGATGCTCTGACTGGATCTCGTCGCGACCGCGCTGAGCTTGGCGACGCCGAAATCGGCCAACAGCAGATCGGGGCAGTTCGGATTATCGCGGTTGCTGCGAATGAGAAAGTTGGCGGGCTTGACATCGCGGTGAATGATGCCGTGATCGTGGGCATACTGCAGGGCATCTGCCGCCTGGTTCACCAACTGCACCACGTCCTGCGGCGCGAGCGGCTGGCCTTTGCGCTGCCGCAGCCATTCTCCGAACGAGCCTTCCGGGCAGTACGGCATCACCATATAGGTTGGAGTGCTGCCGTCAGAGCTTGCCTCGTCGAAATCGAAGAGGGGCAGGATGTGTGGGTGATTGAGCCTGGCAATCGTCTGAGCCTCCCTGTGGAAGAGCCGTACAGCATCCCTGGTCGACTCCTCATCAGGATAGGGATGCGTCTCGGTCTGAATAACCTTGATGGCTACCTGCCGATCGATGCGCGTATCCTCCGCCAGGTAGACCTGGCCCATCGCTCCCCGTCCGATAAGATGGAGCAGCCGGTACCGTCCATTCTGCAACTCTTCTAGTGGCATCACTTCCCCCCATTATGCCCGGGCAAGCAAACATTCACAAGCTTTGATGAGTATAGCACAGGAATCAGCCAGGCGAAAGCCGGTAGAGTAAAGTTCCTCGCTCTTTCATCCTCTACATACCCATCACTGCCGTCGCCGCGATGATGAAAAACAGTACGGTCGAAAAACTGGTACAAATAGGGATGTATTTTTGTGCTACAGACCCTTATACTACTTTATAATAAAGCATACCCATCGAAAGAGGTTCAGTCTAAACAAGAGGATATATGAAAAACATCTCCGAGGCTGAAGATACGCCCCCCACGAAGGTGAAAAACAGTACGGCAACGCCGAGCTGGGGTACCTGGGCGATAATTGGGGGATCGCTCGTCTTGAGTGTGCTGGCCGGTCTATTTTCTGGGATTCAAGCTAACTCGGTTGTGACGTTTATCGTGGCGGGTGGCGCGCTTGCGCTCCTGGCAGCCCTGGTAGGAGCGTCAACGGACCAGCTAGGCTCATATCTTGGATCTGGCGCGACCGGCGTCCTACAATCCGCGCTCGGCAACTTACCTGAACTCTTCGTGGGCATCTTTGCCCTGCGTGCAGGGTTGATCAGCGTCGTCCAGGCAGCGCTGGTCGGTTCAATTCTGGGCAACAGTTTATTCGTGCTCGGCCTGGCATTTTTCCTGGGCGGATTGAAAAACGGCGCGCAGCGTTTCGCGTCCGATACGCCTCGCATGATCGCGAACCTGACGCTCCTGGCGGTCGCGGCCCTGGCGATACCCACCCTGGTCGCGTTTCTCCACACGCCCGCCGCGGGACACGAAGAGGCGCTGAGCGTGGTCTGCGCAGGTATTCTGCTGGTCGTCTTTATCGCCAGCATACCCATGTCACTCAAAGGCGGGCCGATGCACCTGCCCAAAGAGTCGTCTGAAGTGACACCATCCTGGCCAATCTGGCTTGCCATCGCTCTGCTGGTCGGGGCAGGCGTAGGCTCGGCATTTGTCTCCGACTGGTTCGTGAACGCCTTGACCCCGGCCATCACTTTCCTGCACATCTCACCGGCGTTTACGGGCCTGGTCATCGTTGCGCTGGCGGGAAATGCGGTAGAGAACGTGGTCGGCGTGCAATTTGCCCTGCGTAACCAGGCGGATTTCGCCATCAGCGTGATCTTGAACAGTTCACTCCAGGTAGCCTTAGGACTTATTCCTGTACTGGTGCTGCTCAGCTTCGTGATAGGCGGAACACACCTTACACTGGTGCTTGCTCCACTGCTCGTGGCTGCGCTGGGCCTCACAGCTATCTTGAGCGCCGTCATTATTTATGATGGCGAGTCAAACTGGCTCGAGGGATTAACCCTGATAGGGCTTTACTGCATTATCGCCGTCTCGTTCTGGTGGGGATGAAGGAGGACAGTGTGATAGGCCAGAAGAATGCGGCACTCGCTACCACACGAACATCTCCTCTTCAGTACTCTCAGCATCCGCGCGAGCGTAGACACACCTCTGAAGCGGCCCTTTCGGAGCAGTCGGAAGCAGTCCTCGCAGGAGGGTGAAAAGTACGATGGGATCAACCGGTTTCTTCAGCCGCACAAGCCACGGATACAACCCGGTGCTGCTGTTATCCTCCGTCTCGACCATCAGAGCCGGAACCCGTCTCAACCGCTCCACACAGGTGAAGTGTTCGTACATCTGAAGCCCGTTTATTCCCGGCAGATCATAATCAAACAGCAGCAGTTCTGGAGTGACCGCTTTTGATACAAGCAGTGCATCTTCACCCGTCCTCACGAGCACCACACGCGCCGGGAGCAACAACTGGATATCTTGAACGAGGCTCTCAGCGAGCCCATGTTCGAGCCCGACTATAAGAACGGTGATCTTTGTCTTCGCTTTTTGGGCAAGAGGTTCGACACGCAGGCCATCCATCAAGAGCTTCTCCTTCGTTCGTTATATCTCGCCTGTTCGGTATTAACCGAAATGACCACTATGCATTACACGTGTCTGCCACCCGAAATGGTTCAGTCCCGGAAAATCAGGCCAGGATTTATGATGAAGGGTATACTGCCAGATTGCTATAAACTAGATCCGCCGGGGTTGTGCCATCGCTCCTCGCGAGGAAGGCGATCTGGCCCGAGGAATAGCTGCTATCGTTCACATGCGTCAGGTAAGCTCCATTAGCATACAGGTAGAAATCGCTGCCGCGCATGATGAGCTGCAAGGTATTGCTCGCGCTGCCTTTGCGCATTGCACTCGATGTCGTCCAGTCCTGCAAAACGTTGGAGCCGTTGTTAAAGTTTCCCGAGCTCAGTACGCGGTAGCGCCCTGTGCTGTCAACTTCGAACAGGTAACCCGTATAGCCACCAAACAGAAAGACTGGCGCATTCATGCGAAAGAAAAGGCCGCCCGCTTGCCCGCTGTTGAGATGCATAACGACGGTGATCGCTCCATTCGTGTAGGTGTTATTGGCTTCCTTGCAGCCCTGTAAACTGGCGGTTGTGGTGTCATGATAGCCGTCGGACTTAAACGCGCAATTGTCGCTCATGTCCCAACCTGCGGCAGCAGTCGCGGAGTTGTTGGCATCATTGAGCGCATCCTGGTAAGCCGCCTGACCCGAGGTAGCCGTGGCGATGACGCCCGCCGTCGCGCTGGCCCGGGCTGCTGCGGTAGCCGTAGCCCGGGCTATGGTCGTCGCGCTCGCCTGTGCCTGGGCCGTCGCGGTGGCATTCTGGGCAGCCAGGGCGGTGGCCGTCAGATTCGGTGTGGCGGTCGGCGATGGAGCAGTTGTAGCTGCGCCGGTCGCAGCCGGGCTTGCTGTTCCATTCTTCTGACCGGTTCCGCTGCCTGGGCGCGGCAGATAGAGCGCGCTAATCGAGCCCCCGATAATGACCAGGGCCAGAAACGCGACGAGCAAGGCAAACCAGGCGCTCCGGTAGAACGGCTTCTGCCTGCCAGGCGACTCGGGCTGTGACCAGGGCGCTGAAGCTGGCTGGAACGCGGGCGCGGAGAATGGTGGCGAGGGAAGAGGCTGCTCAGGATAAGGCGCATGCGCCGCCTGGTCGCTGCGCCCGTATGCCGGAGGAGCGAAGCCTATCGTACCGGCTTCAAGCGGTGATGGCCGCTCCTGGGATGCTGCCCCTACTCCATCAGCAGGCGGTGCAGATAAGATCAACTGGTCGGGTCTGAATGCCGGGGCCGCTGCAATGGCTGCCTCTGCTGCGTCGCTTTGCGCTTCGGGAGGCCCCTCGTATGAGACCGCATTGCAAAAGGCATCGGCCAGTTCCTTCGCGCTCTGGTAGCGCTGTTCCGGCCTCTTCTCCAGCGCCTTCAACATCACCTGCTCCACCTGCGGCGGTATGCTGGAGATGATGCTGCGCGGTGCGGGCGGCCGATAGCGTATGTGCATGGAAACCAGGGCAATCTGATTTTCGGCGACAAAGGGCAGGCGCCCCGTGACCATCTCGTAGAGCAGGATGCCCAGCGAGTAGAGGTCGCTGAGCGCGTCGGCCTTGCGGTCAAGCTCGAATAGCTCGGGCGCGACATAATCGACGGTGCCAAGCACGTTGCCCGTCGTAGTCAGATGCGTCAGGTCATCCGTGATGCGCGCGATGCCAAAATCCGTGAGGTAGTAGTCGCCATCGCCTCCGATCAGAACATTCGAGGCCTTGATGTCACGATGAATGATGCCCCTGCTGTGAATATAATCAAGCGCGTCTGCTATGCTGCCGATCGCGCGGCAGGCTTCATCCAGCGCCATCGGGCTGCGGCGAATTCGCACCCGCAGCGTGCCACCCTCCATATAGGGCATGGCGATGTAGTAGTGCAGGGCATTGTCCAGCAGCGCCGTACCGGAGTCATATATGGGAACGAGGTGATGGCCCTGTAACGAGGACATGAGCTGCGCCTCGCGCAGGAACCGGCGCAGCAGCTCCTCGTCCTCGCGCTTGAAGACTTTCACGGCGATCACCTGCCCACGCAGCGCATCGAAGGCCTCGTAGACGTTCGCCATCCCTCCCTTACCGATCAGCCGACGCAGTTCATAGCGGCCAAGGGTTTTGCCCTCCAGTTCAGGCATTACGACGCTCACTTCCCATGCATAGTTTTCTTAATGATTTTGCCATATAAATATAGAACGAACTCGGGGAAGGGTCTGTCAAGTCTTTAGAAAGCCTCATTGTAAAATCACTATGCAGGAACGTCTACTACAGTATGTAGAGTATATGACGCGCTTCCTCATGAGGAGTCTATGAGATGCTGAACTTGCTGTTCTTGACCGGTTTGTGTTTACTGGGAGCTAGTTTGCTTATCACCAGCCAATGGAAACGATATCGCATCAGGCACACAGGAAAACTCGTCATGGCAAAAGTGATCCAGGTACGTTCCTGGGAAGATTCTGCTTTTCAAGGATTTCTCTATGTGGACATCTAGAGGATGGCACTATGAGGTGATTAGTGAATGGACTGATCCTCATACTGCAGCAACCTATTCTATTAGAAGCGAAACAAAGAATGGTTTACCGATGTGCCAGTGTGGAGATTATCTTCCTGCTTATATTAGTCCATCTGGAAATTATCTGAAACTTTCATAGCACCTCTCTATACGAGAATGTTCTTCCTTTCCCTCCTGCTCTATAGCTTCCTTTTCCTGCTCAAAGCGAGCTTATTGTCTTCTCAGAATGGTATAATACACCCATATATTTTCTGCACACGACTGAAGCACATCAAAGGCTGAGTAGACGGGATCCCCAAAGATCTGTGAATGTCTCAGGAGGATCACCCGACAGAACTCACCGGGGAGTACTGCCATGCTGCGTTTTGTGCGCCGTTCGCTCCTGATACAGCTATTGAGTGTGTACCTGCTCTTTGTGCTGGTCGTGTTGATCGGCGCTATAGTGGTCAACGCAGTCGTGGAGCAGCACCTGCGCGATGACGTGCAGGCCTCTGACCAGGCGCTGGCGCAGGAGATTGCGCTCAATACCAGCATTCAACTGAGCGACGCTGAACATGAAGTCGTCCAGTTGGGCAAGCTTGTGGAAAAGGCCGGTTCACTGGAGACGATAAAGAATATCCTCATTGACTACCAGGCGGCACACAGTGATGTAAGCCAGGCATACTGGCTCGACCCATTTGGCTTCATACTTTCCTGCTCGCCGTGCCAGCCCAATCTCCCGGCTGAATTTTCGCCACCTGGAGTTGTTCAGCAAGCCCGCACACGCAATGTCCCGGTCTTCGAGGTGGGTATCATCCCACCGCAAGGGACTCTCGCCAATGCAACAACACTGAACGCGGGCGTCATCATTGCCTACGCTGTACATATCCCCGATCAAGTGGATCCGATCGGTATCGTCACGGCTAACGTCTCGCTAAATACGCTTAGTATTCCCCTGACGAATGTTGTAAACGCGCAGCAAGAGCAAGATCGGCAGTTGATGATCAGCATTATCGATGATCGAGGCGAGCTTGTCGCCACGCCCCAAAACTATCGCATCCTTGATATGGTGCTCAATGAGCTGCCAGGGGCCGATCAGGCCTTGCAAGGCCGAGTGAACTCAAGCCTGGGGCCTGGGCCAGATGGCAGTCAATGGTTGTTCAGCTCGGTTCCCGTCCCTAATTTTGGCTGGGCCGTCGTTGTGGAGCGGCCTACCAGCCAGGCCCTGGCAGTCGTCAATCAACTGCATATCTGGTTGCTGGCGGCTGCTCTGCTCTTCGCCTTTGGCGGTCTGTTGTTCTGGCTTATGCTCTACCGCCGGGTCATTCGCCCGCTGCATACACTCGCCGTGCAGCATCAGACCCTCCCGGAATCGGAGGAATCCATCCCGGTGCATGCGACCGTCGTTGCTGAGCGTGACGATGAGGTGGGCTACCTGGCACGCTCGTTAGTACGCCTGGAACGCGACGGGATAGAGAAACTGGGCGAATTGCACACGCTGCTCGAAACATCGAATGCTGTCGTTGGATCGCTCGATCCCCATGCCGTCGTCAGAAAGATCATTGGCGAGGTGCGCCGGCTGGTGGATGTGCAGGCTGCTGCCGTGCTTTTGCCGGATGAGCAGGGTGTGCTGCGCGTAATGGTCAGCGATGGCCATTCTAAACGGTACGACTATGCGCTCTCACTCTCACCTGAAAACATCAGTTCCTCGGCAGTGCTGGCGATGCGCGACGGGAAACCGGTCCAAAGGCTGCTTGGCCCGGAACTGCCGTCGTTCTCCTACGATGAAGGCTTCCGCGCCGTGCTGGCCATCCCGATCATCAGCCGCCACGCGGGTAGCGTCGTGCTGCTGGTGCACCGAACTAAACCGCAGCCCTTCAATCAGAACGAGATCGATCTGCTCTTGACATTCGCCAACTATGCCACGCTGGCGTGGGAACACGCCGTGCTCTACGAGCGCAGCGATGAGCGGCTGCACGAGGTGGCGCAGGAGAACGAGCGATTGTACCGGCAGGCTTCAGACGAAAAACACAAGCTGGAAGCTATCATGGGCAGTATGAGCGACGCGCTGCTGCTGACCGGCATTGATGGGACGGTGCTGTACGCGAGTGCCGGGACGAGCGCCATTGTTGGCCTACCCGCCGGGATGTTAGAGGGCCACTCCATCAGCGAACTCTACGGCGCGCTGCGCGCTTCGGCAGTTGATCCCGAGCATTGCGAGCAGGCCCTGGCTCAGGCCGAATCGATGGCTGTAATGGAAGTGGTTGTTGAGATCAGGCGCGATGGCCGGCGCCGCGCCATTCATCTGCGGCTCTTCGATGTGGGCGACGAGTCGGGGCAGGTCATCGGGCGTGGCCTTCTGCTGCGCGATGTGACGCGCGAACGTGAGATCGACGAGTTCAAATCCGCCCTGCTGGCTGCCGTCGGTCACGAACTGCGCACGCCTCTTGCCGCCATCAAGGGCCATGCCTCGACGCTGCTCCAACAAGACGTTACCTGGCCTCCTGCCGACCAGCGCCATTTCCTCCAGACCATCAGCGATGAAGCTGACCGCCTGGCCCAACTCGTCAGCAACCTGCTCGATCTCTCACGTCAGGAGGCAGGCCTGCTGCTCCTCAATCGAAGTCCAGCCAGAGCTGCAGGACCTCGTTGCCAGGATTATCGAGCGGCAGAATCAACCGGGCAGCGTGTTAATTTCGAACATTCCCGCCGGCCTACCGCTGGTCGACGTTGACATCGCACGTATCGAGGTGGTTCTGCGTAATCTAGTGGCCAACGCACTGGCATATGGCGAAGGCGAAGTGCTATATCAGTGCCGAAAAGAAGGATGAAGTTGGTGATTGTCTCTGTATTGGACAATGGCCCGGGCATTCCCCCGGACGAGTTGCCGCATGTCTTCGAGCGATTCTACCGGGCGCGTCAAGAGCGACAAAAGCATGCTAGTGGCACCGGCCTGGGGCTCGCCATCTGCAAAGCCTTCGTGGAGGCCCACGGTGGCACAATCTGGGCCGAGAGCAACCTCAAAGGCACGACTATCTCCTTCTCCTTGCCGGTCGCTGCGCCTGTCAGACCCGCCTCCGCTACGGCATCCTTCGACAAAACGACGAGAGAGATTTCATTGCGGAAAGAAGAAACGTCATGACGACGCGGGCGAAACGCATTTTAATCGCCGAAGATGAAATTGTGCTGCGCGATTTCGTCTGCCGCAATCTGCGCGCTCGCGGCTTCGACGTGCTCGAGGCGAGCAACGGGTTGGAGGCGGTTGCCTTGTGGGAGCGAGAAAATCCCCACCTGCTGATCCTGGACATCATGATGCCGCGCATGGATGGGTTGGAGGTCTGCCGGCGTGTGCGCGAACACTCTGCCGTCCCCATCATAGTGCTGACGGCGCTGGACGCTGAGAGCGACAAGGTCGCAGCCCTCGATCTTGGCGCGGACGATTACCTGACGAAGCCATTTGGAGTCGAGGAACTGCTAGCCCGCGTGCGTGCCGTGCTGCGCCGCACGCAATGGGAGAAACCGCAGATCAGCGGTGATATCAAGCAATTTGACGAGCTAGAAATCGACCTTGTCGGCCACATCGTACGACTACGCGGTGCAGAGGTGCGGCTATCGCCAACGGAGTTCGCCGTAATGGCACAGCTTGTTACCCACGCCGGCAAAGTGCTAACGCATCGCATGCTGCTGCAGAGTATCTGGGGCGCTGAATACGGTGGTGAAGCTGAGTATTTGCGGGTATACATCAACCGTTTGCGCCAGAAATTAGAATCTGATCCCGCCAATCCACGCTACCTGCTCACCGAGCCGGGCGTAGGCTACCGTTTTGCCGCGCTCAGGCATTGAGCAACGCAAGAGGGTTCGTGAAGGGCGTACCGCTTGCGGTCGCCCTTCACGAACTGGCGCTCGTTCGCGCGGCTAACATACCGCGATAAATGCTAGCTCGCGGCGCTGGTGAACTGGTTAGTGTACGTCGCGTTGAGGTTGATTGTTTTGCCCTGCACGGACGTGTTGGTCTCATTCTCAGTGTTCAACACCGACTGTGGGCCGCCGGCGGGCATATTGCCGTCGGGGCTGAAGATGGCAAGCTGATTTTGCAGCGCTGTCACGTAGAGACTCTTGTTCCCGGCGTAGTAGTCTTGCGGCATCATGTCGGAAATCTGCTCCGCAGTATGGGTATGCATCCACTTCAGCGTCTTGACGTAGGCGTTGACCAGCTTCTGCACTACGTCTTTATGGGCGTTGACGTAGGAGTTCTGCATGAAGACGCAGATGAAGGGGTACGGGCCGCCGAGTGCAGCCTGGGTTGACTGCGGCGTGCGCAGATCCACCAGGACTTTGCCGACGCCGCTCGATACCAGGCGCGAGATCGTCGGTTCGGTAGTCATACCGGCATCGATTTTGCCCTGTTGCATCGCCGCGATGAAGGTGTCACCGGCGCCTACTGGGATGAAATGCACCTGATCCGCTTTGATACCTACATTATGCAGGATCACGGTGGTCAGAGTCTGCGTGCCTGAGCCAAGCTCGGTCACACCCAGGTTCTTCCCGGCCAGGTCTTTGGCGGACGTAATCGTGCCAGCCTCCTTCGAAGAGACCATTTCGGCCTCGCCCGGCGCGACATTAAGTTGTACTACGCACTCCATCTGCTTACCGGCAGCCTGCAGCTCAATGGTGTGGTTGTACGACCCCGAACCCGCGTCTACCTGGCCTGCCAGCACTTCATCTTCTGCCGATTGCCCGGACGCTTCGTCGATCAAGGTCACATTCAGACCTTCTTGCGAGAAGTAGCCGAGCCGCTGAGTAAGCTCGTTCGGCAAATAGATCTGTTTGTTCAATCCACCGACCATAATCTTGAGCGATATCGGCCCGCTGCTCCCACCACTGCTGCCACTATTGCCACTGCCACCGGTGCTACTACCGCAGGCGCTGAGAATGACTAACAGGATAATGCTGGCAGTCAAGCCAAGCCGTTTACTCCATGAGTTCATTGTTGCCTCTCCTTTTCCTTCCTTGATGACCAGTGTATGTCCATCACTGATCTCCTTTAACTTCCACCTTTCGGGTGGTTTGTTAACCCTTGTCAATGTTGCTCTCGAATCTCTCGCTTTCGCCGTCAACCCTCCTTTCAAACCGTAGAGCCCGATATCGGGACGATTTATCGGCCTTCAGAGACCCGCTAGATCGTGATATCGCTGACGGTATTGGGCCGCCAGTGCAGCAAGCGGCTCTCCAGCGCAGTGATCAAAGCTTCCATCACCAATGCGACGACTGCTAAGATCAGCATGGCCGCAAATACACCATTGTTGTTGAATGTGCCCATCGCGGTCTGGATCATCAAGCCTATACCCTGGACGCCGCCCAGGAACTCGCTGACTACCGCGCCGACCAGCGCGAAACTGAAACTGGTGTGCAGGCTGGCGATAATCCAGGTCATGGCCGATGGGAGAATCACCTGCGTATTGAGTTTCCGCTGGCTCGCACCAAGGATGCGTGCATTAGCAAGTAGATTGCGATCCACTTCGCGCACTCCCTGAAAGGCGTTGAAAAAGACGATGAAGAACACCATCACCGCCGCCAGCGCCACCTTCGACTGGATGCCCAACCCAAGCCCGATGATGAAAATGGGTCCGAGGACAACGCGCGGTATCGAATTAAGCGCCTTGATGTACGGTCCCAGGACATCCGACATGAATCGGTACTGCCCCAGCACCACACCGAAGATGACACCCAGCACGACGCCGATAACGAAGCCGAGAAAGGTCTCTTCTAAGGTGACTGCCACTTGCTCCCAGAGTGGACCCTGCGCTGTCCCCTGTGTCACCCACGTGACGAGCTGCGCCCAGATGCCGGTGGGTTGCCCCCAGAAGAAGGGGTCGATCACGCCGCTGCGGGCTCCAAGTTCCCAACCGCCGATGACGATAACAAGGATCAGCACTCGCAGGACATTGACCAGGATGCTTCGTCGGCGCCGAGCCGACACGTACGATTTTACTTCTTTACTCTCAGGAGCAGTTGCGGTCTGCTCGCTAACCTCGTTGCTTAGCACGTTCATAGCTAATCATCACTTCCTCTCGCAGGTCTTCCCAGATATCGTGATACAGTTGCATGAAATGCGGATCAAAGCGGATTTCCGCCACGTTACGCGGGCGTGGCAGGTCGACTGTGTATATCCCCTTGACGGTGGCCGGGCCCGCGGTGAGGACACAGACGCGATCGGCAAGAGCGATGGCTTCTTCCAGGTCGTGGGTCACAAAGACGACGGAAGCCGAAGACGACGCCCACAATTGGAGCAGCTCGCCCCCCATCAGGTTGCGCGTCTGCACATCGAGAGCGCTGAACGGCTCGTCCATGAGCAAGATTTGCGGCTCGTTGATAAAGGTCTGAGCCAGCGCCACGCGCTTGCGCATGCCTCCGGAGAGTTGGTGCGGATAGCGATCCTCGAAGCCCGAGAGACCCACGCGCGACAGCCACTCGCGGGCGTTACCAAGCGCCTCGGCTTTGGGTTTATGCCGAAACAGGGGGCCGGTAGCGACGTTGCTCAGGACGTTCTTCCAGGGGAAGACTGCGTCGCTCTGGAAGACGTAGCCGATGCGCGGGTCTATGCCCTCGACGGGTTCACCCATGACCCGCACCTCGCCGGCGCTCGGTCGATCCAGTCCGGAGATGAGGCTCAGGGTGGTGGATTTGCCACTGCCGGTCGGGCCGACCATGGCGAAAAACTCGCCGGGCGCGACGCTCAGCGTCAGATCGCGCAATGCTGTATACACTCCGCCCGTCGGAGTTCTGAATCGTTTCGTGACGTCCTGCAAATCGATGGCGGGCGTTCCCCGCTCTAATACCGGTTGCGTGTTGTTTGATGAGTTTGACATCGGTTGAATTGTACTCATCAGACTCCTTTCTCCGTTGATCCCCGGCGCCGCCTCATGCGTACCAGTTCGAGGCTTACAAAATTATCTTATTCCGGTGCAGGCCTGTAGGAACAGTGTAACCGGGAAGGCATAAACGGCGCATAAACGAGGTAGGGGGCATTATAAATAGCGTATAAACGTTTGTGCCCTAACGTATGTAGCAGCAGCATGAGCGGCCAGCAGCCCCTACGCCCTCATATACAGGTGCGTCTCCTCGTCGTACTCGAATACCGGGCTTCCCCGGCGGTAGACCAGGTTCCCGTTGTTGTCGAGGGAGAGCCAGAGCAGGACGCGCGTTCCGGCGGGCAGGTGGAGCGACGAGAGGGAAAAGTGCCAGTGGTCGAGCGAGCCAGGACCGGTGACGCCGAACAGCCACGCTCCGTTGTCGTCGATGATCGTGTTCGGCGTGAGCTGGCTGCACGAGAGGGAGTTATCGTCGTGCGTGGCATCCACCTGGAAATCGCAGGCGCGCAGGATGGCGCCGTCGAGCGAGGCTGCGGGATCGGTATAGGGATAATTGCTGAAGCCCGCGATCTGCTTGAGGGGCAGCATAGCCTGCGCCCATACCCATGAGCCCGCGTGTATTTGCAGCGCCGTTTGCACGATTAGATGCACCTGTACATTCGGGGCGACACGCACGGTCAGGTTACACCCGCTCGTGCAATCGATGCCGATCTGTTGCTGTACGTTGATGAGGGGTGTCGGCAAGGGTTGCAGTGACGATGTAGGGCTGATAGCCTCGACGATGCCGCCGATTGCCACGAGCGGGTACTGTGGCGAAAGCGTGATGACCGTGCCGGGTTGCAGCGCGTGGCAATCCTGGCCGATGGCTCTATCCAGGGCTTTCACGGAAACGGAGTTGGCGTCGCTGAAGACCTGGCCGGCATCGGCCATATTCATTTGAGCAGAGAGTATTTCGTCGCAATTGTCGCCCTCTCGCACCGTATAGAGCAGCGAACCGGCAAGGGGCAGGCCGGCAGTAAATGGCGGGTAGGGCGTGGCTGTGGGCGTTGGAGCGCTGGAGAGATTGTAGAAATACTTCGTCAGCGCCGGAAGTAGACGCTGTCCGGCAGCAGTGCCGAATAGGAAGAAAGGAAAGGCGCTGATCAGCAGAAGAGGCACCAGGAGCAGTAGCCGCCAGGGTATCGCGTGTAAAACGATGCGTACGTTCTCTCCAGGCGTACTCCGACGATACGAGTGACCCGCCATTGTCTCCACCCCGTTTCAGATTCTCTGCTTTTAGTATCTAGCACTTAGTATAACGACGAAGGGAAAGACTGCAACCCCGGCATGACCCATTAGGCCCGTTCTGACGGATTTTCGTACGCTTTCGGGAATTCTACTGTATACTTATTACACGTCAAGACTTCGGAGAAAGGCGCCAGATCTCGTGCACAATTCTATAAAAATACTCGTTGTGGATGATAGTCCTACCATCTGCCTGTTTATGACCCGCTCGCTCGAAAAAGCTGGATATGAAGTGATAACCGCGACAAATGGAAACACAGGCCTGCAAAAGGCCCTGAGCGAACACCCCCATTGTATTATCCTTGATGTCGTACTTCCCGGCATCAGCGGCTTTGGTCTCTGCCGCCAGTTGCGAGCTATGGACCCCCAGCGGCGCATCTCTATCATCATGGTCAGTACGAAAAACACGGCGCTCGACCAGAGCTGGGGCCTGCGCCAGGGTGCTGATCGCTACTTACCCAAGCCTTTCTCTGACGAAACACTCGTGCAGGCGGTCGAAGAGGTTCTACAGGCGCACCAACGAACGGTCAATGCTGGCGAGCGTTGGACGGCCACTCAAGGCCATCGATAGCTCCAATTCGCGGCGCAGCAGTTCTAGAACATGGTAGACACCTTCCGCTCCGTTGACCGCCAGGCCCCAGAGCACGGGTCGTCCGATGAGGACGGCGCTTGCCCCCAGGGCCAGAGCTTTCAGTATATCGGTGCCCCTGCGAATACCGCCGTCTAAATACACTTCACATCGCCCTTCAACGGCTTCGACGATTTCCGGCAGCGCCTCGATGCTGGGAATGGCCGTGTCAAGCTGGCGGCCGCCATGATTGGTAACTATAATGCCTGCTACTCCGTGCTCTACCGCCAGGCGCGCATCCTCCGACGTCAGGATGCCCTTCAGCAGGATGGGAAGCGTGGTGATCGAGCGCAGCCAGGCAATCGAGTCCCACGTAAGCGGCACCCAGGCCTGACCAATCCTAGCGACGCCGGCGAGGTTGGCCTCTTCATAAGGTGGTGGCGGTATGGGGATGTTGTTACGCCGGTCACGCTCGCGGTTGCCTAGCCTGGGTAGATCAACGGTCAGGACGATGGCGCGATAGCCGGCCGCCTCTGCCCGGCGCACCAGTTGCGCGGCGACCTCCAGAGTGGGATAGACATACAACTGGAACCACAGTGGACCGCTGGCTGCCTGCGCGATCTCCTCTAGCGTGCGCGTCGCGACGGTGCTGGCGATCATGAGCGTGCCCGCCCTGCCCGCGGCCTGCGCGGTGGCGCACTCGCCTTCTGAGTGAGCCACGCATTGCGCGGCCGTCGGCGCGATCAGCATGGGCATAGCGATCGGCGTGCCAAGTACCTCCGTGCGCATATCGATGGCGCTGACATCGACCAGCACGCGTGGGCGCAGGCGGATGCGCTCAAAGGCCGCGCGGCACTCCCGCATCGTCACCTCGTCGTCGCTGCCACCCTGGAAGAAGTCCCACAGGTGCCCGGCCATACGTCCCTGGGCGAGCTGCTCGTAGTCGAAAACGTTGACAGGTTCCACCGGTTATTCCTTTCCAGATCTTTTCATAACGGAGCCACCTATGCTCGCTAAGGTTGGACACCCACAGAGCGCCATGGCAAGCTCCAGCTCTGCGCGCAGCAGTTCAAGGACGGCGTAGACGCCATCGGCGCCATCGACGGCCAATCCCCACAGCGCCGGGCGGCCGATCAGGACGGCACGCGCGCCCAATGCCAGCGCCTTCAACACATCCGTTCCTCGCCGTATCCCGCCATCGAGATAGACCTCGCAGCGACCTTGAACAGCCCCGATTACCTCGGGCAATGCCTCGATGCTAGCCTCAACGCTATCGAGCTGGCGGCCCCCATGATTGGAGACGACTACGCCCGCCACGCCATGCTCGACCGCCAGCCGCGCGTCCTCTGCGGTGAGCATACCCTTCAGAATAATGGGCAAGGATGTGAGCGAACGCAGCCACCCAATGGTTTCCCACGTGCCAAAAACATTGTCTACCGCCGGATCATCGTCGTCAAAGTTGGCCTCGCGCAGGTGGGCGGGCAGGTGAAAACCGGAGCGCAGCACCCGTTCTTTTGGCCCCCAACGAGCCGCGTCCACTGTGACGACCAGGGCACGATAGCCGGCAGCCTCGACACGACGAATAAGTTTCACCGCGTTCTCGGGTGTATACAAGTACAGTTGAAACCAGAGCGGCCCACTCGCGGCCTGCGCGATCTCTTCAAGCGAGCGAGTCGCCTCCGTACTGGCAACCATCAACGTACCGGCCCTGCCCGCGGCCTGCGCTGTGGCGCACTCACCTTCAGGATGCGCCAGGCAATGCGCGGCACTTGGAGCAATGAGTATAGGCATTGTGACCTGAGTTCCCAGCACGCTGGTACGCATATCGATGGCGCTGACATCGACCAGCACGCGCGGGCGCAGCCAGATTCGCTCGAAAGCCGCCCGGTTGGCTCGCAAGGTTACCTCGTCACTCGCCCCGCCCGAGTAATAAGCCCAGGCGTCAGGAGCCATACGAGCTTCCGCCAGCTTTTCGTAATCAAATACGTTGATAGGTCCCATAAGTTATTTTATTCCGTTTCGCCTTCCTTATGGAGGTCAGAAAATAGGAGGTTGAGGGATCAAATGAGATAGCATGATAGGGAAAGATAAACCGTATCAAACTTTCGTTTAGCACCTTTGCGCGATCATCTCACCGATCACCTCGCTTGCGCCCGTATCGCCTGCAGCACGCGCTCCGGCGTCAGCGGCAACTGCCGGATGCGGACGCCCAACGCGTCGCAGACGGCGTTGGCGATGGCGGCCGCCATCCCCCCCGTGGTGATTGCGCCGGGTGTTTTTGCTCCTGAAGGGTCGCCAGGCTCTACGAAGTAGGTCTCCATTTGTGGCATATCCGGCGCGCTATAAATGTGGTAATCGCTCAGGCTCGTAGTCAGCGGCACGCCGTGCTGGTCGTAGAGCATCTCTTCACTGATGCCCTGACCCAGCGCGCGGGCTATGCCGCCCTCGGCCTGCCCTTCCGCGATGAGCGGATTGATAACGCGACCCGCATCGACCGCCGCGATAGCGCGCAGGACACGTACCGCCCCCGTTTCCGTATCGACCTCGACTTCGGCTCCTTGCGCTGCGAAGGATGGCGCTAGCCTGGCATGCGTCTCTACCGAGGTCGTCATAATCGGCGACGCCTGGGGTGAGTACAATGTATGATGTGCGACCTGCGCAACGGTCACTGTATCCCCATTGAGCGCGGTGATGACCCGATCCTCTAATGTCAGCGTACCTGGGTCTGCTTTGAGCATACGACCGGCCACCTCCAGCACCTGGGCGCGCGCCTGCCCCGCCGCCTTCATCACCGCATTGACAGCCGACTGGGTCAATAGTGAAGCATCCCCGCCGCTCTCGAACGGGGTGACATCTGTATCGCCTGCCCGCACGACGATATCCTCGAGCCGCACACTGAGCGTTTCTGCAACTACTTGCGCGATGATGGTATGAGAGCCGTCACCCGCCGCCGTAGCGCCCACAAGCACGATAAACGAGCCGTCCTCGTTGAGCTTGATGCCCGCACCGCTCTTGCCGCTATCTCCGGGCGCCGGTGCGCCATGCATTGCCAGTGCCACGCCGCTGCCGCGTCGATATCGCCCGGTACCGCCCCTACCGCGCTTCTCTTTCCAGCCAAGTTTTTCTTCAACGACCTGCATGCATTGGCTCAGTTCGCACCTTTCGATGCTGAAGGTCTCGTTCTCATTATTCCCGTTCTTCCCGCTGCCCATACCACTTTCGCCATTCTCATTCAACGCCTTCGCGAGTAGGTTCTCATCCCCGCTCCTGATCATGTTGCGCCTGCGCAGTTCCAGGGCGTCGATGCCGGCCTGTTTCGCGATTTCATCCATGTGGCTTTCGAGGGCAAAGAGCGCCTGGGAAGCATCGCCGGGAAAGAACCCGGCGGGCGCCAGGTTGGTATAGATAGCATCTGCCTCGAAGTGCATGTTGGAACATTGATAAAGCGGCAGTGTATTCACGGCCGTAGCGCGCAGCATCTCGGCCGCTTGCGAGCCATACGCGCCGGCGCTGGACAGCACGCTCATCTGGTTGGCGATGATCGTGCCGTCGCGCTTGACGCCGGTCTTCAGGTGAATTGACTGCGACGGGCTTACGCGGCTGCTGCGAAACTCTTCAGCGCGGGAATACTCAATTCTGACCGGCCTCCGTGTAGCAAGCGTCAGCAGGGCGCATATATCCTCTACCAGCACACCTCGCTTTGCGCCGAAACTGCCGCCGGTACGCGGTGTGACGATGCGCACGCGATGCGCGGGCAGGTCGACCAGCGGGGCGATGATATGCCGCACGGTGTGTGCGGATTCCGCGCTGGTGCGCACCACCAGCCGGTCATCTTCATCCAGGTAGGTGATGGCGACATGGTTCTCGATGGTTGACGACTGCGAATTTGGGGTGATGTAATCGCCCTCGATCAGCAGGTCGGCCTCGACGAAGCCGCGCTCGACATTGCCTGCATCGACGGCCAGGTGAGCAGCGATATTATGCGCGGCATCGTAAATCCCGCTCGACTCCGTTTCTGGATGCAGGCGCGCTGCGCCTGGCTCTATGGCCTTGCGTGGGTCAAGTAGGGCGGGCAGGGTTTCGTACTTCACGTGGATGAGGCCCAGCGCCTGCTCCGCGATTTCAGGCGTTTCGGCGGCGACTGCCGCTACGCGATCGCCGACGAAGCGCACGATATAGTCCAGGCTGTACTGATCGCGCAGCTCTGTCCCGCCGCTGGATGCCGCGGCGCCCGCGTAAGGAATGCGCGGCACATCGCGATAGGTTAGCACGGCGTGAACGCCCGGCAGGGCACGCGCCTCGGAGATATCGATGTCGCGAATGACGGCGTGGGCATGCGGGCTGGTAAGCAAGCGGCCATAGAGCATGCCATGCAGTTCGATATCATCGACGAAGCCCGCTTTGCCCGTGGCGAGTTTGACGGCATCGATGCCCCGTTCGGCTCTCACAGTTTCCGTCATCTCCACCGTCTTCCCACGCATCACGCTCGCGGCCCGCATGACGGCCTGTACGGGTTTGGCATAGCCTGTGCAGCGGCAGAGGTTGCCGGAAAGCGCATCGCGCACTGCTTCTTCGTCAGGATTGGGATTCTGCCTGAGCAGAGCGTAGGCGGACAGGAGCATACCGGGGGTACAGAAACCGCAGGAGACTGCGCCGCTATCGACAAAGGCCTGTTGAAGCGGGTGCAGCGCATCAGTTGTCCCCAGGCTTTCGATAGTGGTCAGAGTGCAGCCTCCCACCTGGGCAGCGAAGGTGACGCAGGCCGGGCGCGGCATGCCATCGATCAGCACGGTACAGGCACCACACTCTCCCGTCTCGCAGCCATGCTTGACGCTGTAGTATCCCTCCCTGCGCAGCGCCACCAGCAGCGCTTCGTTAGCTGCCACATCCAGACTCTTGATGACGCCGTTGATCCTGAATTCGACTTCCATACGCTATTGCCTCTCCTTCGATGAGACCATGCGGCGCCAGCGCGAGATGGTGACGGCCTCTTCCAGTGCCCGAAAGGCCAGGTTGATCGCGGCAGTGCGCCGGTAGCCGCTGCCGGCCCGCATCTCTGCCGGGGGCTGGATGCCTGCCATGCCCGCCTGCAGCGCGGAAACGAGCAACTGCGTATTGATGGTGTTGCCTTCGGCATTCATGGCGGGCTGGCCTTCCAGGTGCTGTTCGACTCCTGGCAGCCGCGCCGCTTCCATCTGCGCGCCACCTAGCGCGAGCCGCACGTGGGAGTAGATGCCCTCCGTCACCTCGACAACAGCAGCGACATTCAACAGGGCCAGGTCGCCGGGTGTCATGGCGACGCGCTGGAATGACGCACCGAAGCCAAACCCCAGGCGAGGAACGCTGACTTCGACGATTAGCTCGTTGGATCGGCGTTCCAAGAGCAGCGCGGTGGTGGCGAGACGGCGCTCCTGCTTCCCCCTGAAGGTGACGCCCGCCAGCGCGAGCCCGGGTCGATCAAAGCTGCCCGCGCCGAGGTCGATCTGGGATTTCGAGCCGGAGCGTAGCAGCGCCTCGGCCTCCATCGCGGCCAGTGCCGTGAGCAGATCGGCCTGCGACGCGGCCCCTATCGCCAGCGTGCCGCCCAGCGTGGCGCTGTTTCGAATCAGCCGCGATGGAGAAGATAACTGGGCCGCGCGTGCCAGCAGCCCGGCCACGAGCTCGCGCAGCACGGGCGAATCGGCCATTGCCTGCAATGTTGTCATCGCGCCGATATGCACGCCCCTGGCATCCTCGCGGATGTAGGCGAGATCGAGGTCACGCAGGTCTACCACGGCCTGGATGCGCTCGTCGTCACGCCCCATCAGGTAGGTTCCACCGGCCAGGGGAACAGTATGTGTATCGCTGCGCGCCATCAGGATGAGCGCGTCATCGATTTCCTCGACCCAGTGATATTCGAGCAGGTTCAGTAACACGGCCTTCACCTTTGCAGGGGGACTAGCGTAAATGTTTCAACATCGATCAGGCCCTGGTCGGTCAGCTTCAGTGATGGGATGACCGAGAGCGAGAGGAAGCTGAGCGTCATACACGGATGCTCCAGCGTGCAGCCGAGTTCGGCTGCTGCCGCGTCCAGGGTGTGCAACTGCTGCACCAGTTCGGCGGCGGATAGTGGTGAGACCAGCCCGCCGTACGGCAGCGGCACTCTGGCGAGCACCTCCCCGTCTACGACGCAGGCGAAGCCGCCGCCCATATCTTCGAGCACTTGCGCCGCCTTGAGAATGTCCCCATCGCTGGCACCGGCAATCACAAGGTTGTGTGCATCGTGCGCGACACTGGAAGCTATCGCGCCTTTGCGCAGGCCAAAGCCCTTGACCAGCCCCAGGCCGACGTTGCCGCTGGCATGGTGCCGTTCGATCACTACCAGCTTGAGGATATCCCGCGCCGGGTCAGCTACGATCAGGCCATCCTTTATACTCGCCTCCTCAGAGAGGCGGCGAGTGGTGATCTGGCCCGGCTCGATGCCCACGACCTCGACCATACCCGGCCAGCCCGGAATGCGCAGCATCTCCTCTGTAATGTCTCCGATATGCACGGTTCCGGTCACACCGGCGGCGGGAACAGCCGGGACATCCACCAGCAGCGTGCCTTTCTTTGCCACGAGCTGGCCATCCTTGTAGACCAATTCGACCTGAAAGGTCTTCAAGTCATCCAGCACAACCAGGTCGGCGATGAAATTGGGGGCAATTGCGCCCCTCTGGTAGAGCCGGAAATACTGAGCCGTATTGTAGCTCGCCAGCCGGATGGCTTCGATGGCATCCAGGCCAAGCTCGATGGCGCGTCGCACCATCGAATCGATATGGCCCCGCGTGGTCAGGTCCTGCGGGTCGCGGTCGTCGGTGACGAAGAAGACGCGCGGTGGATGGAGTTCCTGAACGATCGGCAGCAGGGCTTCAAGGTTGCGCGCTGCTGAACCCTCGCGGATCATCAACCACATCCCCAGCCGGATGCGCTGGCGCGCCTCTTCCAGCGTGGTGCATTCGTGGTCGGACATGATGCCCGCGGCTGCATAAGCGCACAGGTCGCGCTCGCTCAGTCCGGGTGCATGCCCATCCACGACGAGGCCATGCTGCTGCGTCGCCAGGATTTTCGCCAGCACCTGCTCATCGCCTTGCAGCACCCCCGGCATATTCATCATTTCGGCCAGGCCCAGCACCTGCTCGTCGGCCAGCAGTGGCAAAAGATCGTCGGCCATCAGGACTTGATAAGGGCTTTCGTAAGATGAGGCCGGCACGCAGGATGAGAGCATGACGTAGGAGGTCAGTGGCAGCCCGCGCGCCGATTCCAGGACAAAGCGAATCCCATCGACGCCTAGCACATTGGCAAACTCGTGGGGATCGAGCACGACGGCGGTCACGCCGCGCGGCACAACGATCCGGGCAAACTCTGGAAGCACGAGCATGGTGCTCTCAATATGCATATGCCCATCAATCAATCCAGGAGCAAGCCAGCGTCCATCCAGGTCGCGTTCTTCAAAGCCCTGATACACCTCGCCCGGCTCGCTGACGCCAACAACCAGCCCATCCGCGACCGCGACATCGGCGGGATAGCATTCACCGCTGCACACATTCACCAGCCGTGCATTCCGCAGTACGAGATCGGCAGGCTCGTTCCCGCGCGCAATCGAAATGCGCCGTTGCAATTCGTTCATTCAATCATCTCCTCCCTCTTCGAAACATGGGGAATGTTTTCATAGCACTCTTATCTATTGTCGAACATGGTACCAGAAAACTCATACACTCGTCGAGTGTTTAGGAGGTAGTTCCTGCCATGTCATCCTGAGCGCAGCGAAGGATCTGAGACTGTGTGAAAAGGTCGGCTCGATCCGCTTCACGAGGGGCTTGACTGTGTTCCTATCATTTTGTGTGCAGTCCCCTTGTTAAGCGGTCTCCCACCAACTTTCCACACAGTCTCTCTGTAGCGTGTACTCGTCCAGCAGACCCAACTCACCTGACTTTATGGACTTATGAGTAATCACTAGCTAGGACAGATGTACAAACACTCCCTCCATCGGGTACAATAGTAGAGGACGTTTCATCGTTTTGTAGCTACAAGGAGCGAAACACATGAGCGAAACAAGCGAGACTCTGGCGTTCTTTACCCAGGGCTGGCAAAACTACCAGAATCAATTGAGCATAGCCCTCGCTCGACTCACACCGGAGCAGCTTGCACTCCGTGCGGCACCTGATCTGCGTTCCATCGATGAGCTGGCGCGTCATGTGATTGCGGTGCGGGCCGGGTGGTTCCACTATAATCTGGAAGAGGGCGATGAGGACTTCGGCGCTTTTCATGAGTGGGATGGGCCTGGTAGTCTCCCACGCTCTGCCGATGAGCTCGTGAGCGGATTGGAAAAAACCTGGCAGGTCATGCAGGAGGTACTAGGACGCTATACGCTCGCAGATTTGCAGTCTACCATCCAGGATGAGTGGGAAGGCCAGATCTACACCTACACCCGCGGATGGGTCATCTGGCACGTCCTCGAGCACGACATCCATCACGGCGGCGAGATCGCCTACTCCCTCGGCATGCACGGCCTCACCGCCCCAGACATTTAGCGGCTGTGCAGGCCAATTGCGGGAAAAATAGCCTGCCGTCCTGATGACGTTTACTAACCAGGATCGCGAAGGAGCGCCTGCCATCCTGACAAATTCATCCCGCCATCGGTTCGGATAGCCGCAGAAAAGCGAAAAGGAATGCGTCCTCGTGATAAGACTCCCGACAACCTCTGTGAAACGCCTCGCATCCGGCACCCCCTCGACCATGATCTCAGGCAGCGTAGCCGCCGCATCCATCGAAATATACTGCCCCCGCTCGTAAGCAACAGCCACCACCAGCCCATCCTCCTTCAAACGTTCGTCAAAGCTCTCTCTATGCGCATTCGTGGCCAGGACAATGACAGCATCCCCCATTATCAAACCGGTCCCAATAAACTTGCTCACCGAATTCACAAGGAACGCATCGGACTCATAGAACTGAACAAAATGCTAAAGAACGGGAGTTGGTATGGCTGGTCACCCCTCAGCGCGAAAGGCTTCCGGGCTCTGACCTGCACCATGCAACACTACGTCACCGCTAGGCTCCAGTCGCCGCTCACCATCCAAACGTGGAAGATGGAATGTGTTGTTCACTATCCTTCTCCTTCACCAATTCGTTCTTAGAGCCATCATACAATCATTTACTATGACTTCTATAGACAACCGTAGACAAACCCTCAACCATCCACCATCCCCACTCCGCTCAAAAAGCCACCCGCCACGCCCGCAGCAAATAGACGACAGCCCACAGCATAGCGTATACTAAGTAGAATCAATTGCAGCATCCAACATCGAACACATAAGAGGAACAACACCATGACGACGCAGAGTATGACATCGGGCGAGCGCGTGAGGGCCGCGCTCAAAGGCGAAGCGGTTGACCGCGTCCCGTTCTGCTTCTGGCACCACTTCAAGCCGGAAGGTTCAGGCGAGCGCATGGCCCAATTGACCCTGGAATTCTTTCGCACGAAATTTGACCTGGATATCGTCAAGATCATGCCCGATCTACTCTATCCCGCGCCGGAACCCGCCGTCACGAGTGCCGCACAGTGGGCCGACCTGCCCCGCCTGGGCCTGGACACGCCCAGCTTCCGCGAACAGTTGCTCTGCATCCGCTCCCTGCGCTCAACGCTCGGCAGCGACTTCCCTCTGATCCTCACCCTGTTCAGCCCGCTCACCATGACCTTCCGCTTCATCGGCAAAGAGACCGCCCTTGGCCACCTGCGCGAGAACCCCCAGGCATTCGAGCAGGGCCTGGCAACGCTTGCCGATAACGAACGTGACCTGGTTGCCGCCGCCATCGACGCCGGCGCCGACGGCATCTTCTTCTCCTGCATGGGCGCTACAAATAAAGACCTGTCCCCCGAAGAGTACGAACACTATGCTCGCCCCTTCGACCTGCGCGTGCTCGAGAACACCCAGGCCGGCTGGCTCAACATCGTCCACGTCCACGCCGACCCAACTCAAGACGGCGACGAAATCTATTTCGAGCGCTTCACCGACTACCCCGTCTCCGTCATGAGTTGGAGCGACCGCCTCACCGGTCCCAGCCTCAGCGAAGCCCTCACCATGACCGGCAAATGCCTCATGGGTGGCCTCTGGGAACGCGGCCCCCTCACAACCGGCGACGAGCAAGAAATCGAGAACGAAATCATAGCCGCCATCACCCAGACAAAGGGCCGCCACCTGATCCTCGCCAACGGCTGCTCCGTCCCCGACGACACCCCCGAGGAGTGGCTCTACATGGCAAGAAGACTGGTAGACGGGTTGAAGTAAACAGACCCAACTCACGCCTGTCAAGAGATTGTAAACGAGGCTATTACCTGTTACAATGCCCTTAGAAGATGATCCCAGATGCCAACAGGAGGAAACTTATGAAAAAGCTTGAGGTACGCGAACTACTTGAGACTCACGAGCTCCTGGAGCGCATCAATGAAGTTTTACGACTGATTAAAGAAGACGGCGAGACAATCGAGCTTACCGATCATGGTGAGACTATCGCCAAATGGGTGCCAGTGAGCGAACCCGAAGAAACTCAAGAATCAATCGAAGAGAAGGATAGAGCCGCCTGGGCAAAATTGAGAAAGATTGCCGAAGACCTGGACCCTTACTGGCCTAAAGATGTAGACGCTGTCGAAGTAGTGCGAGATGTAAGACGTGATCTATGATAAGTAATTTAGTCGTTGTAGATGCCAGCGTTTGGGTTAGCTGGCTAATGCCTTCGGAGAGTTCTCATAGAAGCAGCGGCTCCTGGATGCGAAGATATATTGCTACAGGCGGCCGCTTTGTTCTGCCATCATTCCTACTTATAGAATTAGCGGCCTCAATAACCCGCAAAACAGGACAGAAAATCAAGGCAAAAGAGGCTATAGACAGCATTAACTCGATTTCTACATTGGAAATACTACCGATAGATGCAGCATTGGTTAGTGCGGCAATTGGTGTAGCGATTGATCTGCAACTTCGAGCAGGGGACTCAATATACGTCGCACTGGCACATCAAATGAATATCCCTCTTGTGAGTTGGGATAAGGAACAAATATCTAAAGCAAGCCAAATCGTCGCAGCTTATACGCCTGAAAGCTATCCCTTTTCAGTTGAAGAAAATCACAGCGAAGAGATACAGGACAAGCAAGAATAACGAAATTTTCACTTGAATTACACCCATCCATATGCTACACTTTCCCTATGGAAATATTATCACCGGGAGGCACACATATATGCATAAGTGGATAACCAACCACATCCTGGTAAGACCTTCTTCCACTAACCTTTGTATGAGTGTGCCCTGCGATACTCGCTGATTTATCGCTACCCCGACACAGGTCGCGGCATCGAGAACGTGAACCTGCGCCTGCCCACTGGATCATTGACCATTATAACAGGACGCATCGGATCGGGGAAGACAACCCTGCTCCGGGCCCTGCTTGGACTGCTGCCGAAGGACGCCGGCGAGATCTGGTGGAACGGTCGACTGGTCGATGATCCCGCCTCATTTTTCGTCCCGCCGCGTAGCGGCCACACATCACAAATACCCCAGTTGTTTAGCGAGACCTTGAAGGAGAATATCCTGCTCGGCCTGCCGGAAGAGCGCGTCGACCTGCAGGCTGCTGTCGAGATGGCGGTGACGGAGCAGGATATCGCTGAACTGGAGAAGGGGCTGGAGACCCTGATAGGCACAAGGGACGTCAAGCTTTCCGGCGGGCAGGCCCAACGCACCGCAGCCGCGCGTATGTTTGTGCGCGAGCCGGAACTGCTGGTCTGCGATGACCTGTCCAGCGCGCTCGATCTGCTAAATCGCCTCTTCGACCGGAAATCCCTGCTCCTTCCAGGCAGGATAGCCACCATCGAGTGTCTGTGCCTGGTACCCCTGCTCCCGCAACTGGGCCGCGGCTCGTTCTCCACGTGACTCACCGCGATGATGCATATTGCAGTAGGTGACTACAGGCTGCTCGCGTGGAATCCGCTTGATTTTTCTGGAAAGCTGGCCTAGCGGAATATTGACGGCTCCTCGTATATGCCCGGCTGTGTACTCCGCGGACCCTCGCACATCGATTATAATAGGTGGAACCTCCTCAGTGCCACTGGCAGAAAGTTCGCGTGCACTGACCAGCAGGCTCACCGGTGCTGGTATCTGAAGTTGGAGATCAGCGAAAATCGCCTGGAAAGCAGGATCAGCACGCAGATCGTCAAGATCGGTGTCATGTTTGGACCACTCAATCAGGGTAGGCCGAAGTTGCAAAGCCTCGGGCAAGAGCAGGAGAGCTCTTTCAGGCCAGCCATTTGTAGCATAGACACAGGCCTGGTTGTAAATTGCCCCACCGAGATCCTCCGGCGGCAATTCGGCTCGTCGCGTGGCCTCTAAAAGAGCTTCCTGAAGCTGGGCCACGAGCTCTCGTTTGTCGCTCTGTAAGTAAAAATCGGTCAACTGATGACAGGGATGCCAGAGCCCGTTGCCCAACGTTTCTCCCCAAAGTGGCTCGCCTTCCTGCCAATCATAACGACCTGGATCAGTCAGTTCCTCTTCGCTCAGGCGCTCAACCTGCGCAATAAGTGCTTCATAGACGCGCTCTGCTTCGGTCTGGATTTCCTGGAAACTGCGATCCTGGTAATCGAGAAAAGCCTGCTGGTTAATCCGGTGAATCAGTTGCATATCTCTCCAGACAGGGGGCTGTTTGCCTAGGAGCGCCGTGGCTAGCTTCTGCGTCTGCAACCGTTTCCAGAGCAGAATATTAACCAGGTAGTCTTTTGCCGCCCAACAATCAAGTGTACCTCTTGCGTTTTGCTCAGCGTCGCTGAGGCTATTGACCATCTGTTGTTCTTGCTGCCGGGCGAAATCGAGCAAATAAAGAATGCGGGGTTTCATTAGTGTAATGCGTGGCAGAAACGAGTTCATCTTCATAGACGGGTCCTCCAATCACAGGCACCAGGCCCTGCTGGATTTGACAAAACAGGCATTCCACGATACGTTTTCCTCCTTCTTCTTGCATGATGAAAATTCATCGGAGTAACGATCACTCTTTTGCAAGATCCTCACCCTCTACTGATGTCTCATCACCGTAGCAATACAATCCTTACATCATTTTTTGGCCTTCATTCCTCCCAAAAGTCTCAGCAGCTACCCGAGTTTTCTCGTAGATCATACGAAAAAATTGAGTAAGGAAAAGGGGTCTCAGGTGATAAGATAAGAGATGAAAAGAAAGGTGTTCACGATGCAAGAGGCCGTTCATAACCCGAAACAACAGGGGCTTCCCGGCGAACTCCAGCGGCTTAGATTCGCGCTGCTTACCGATCAAAGTGGCATGCTGACCACAACGCGTTTGCGTCTTGCCCGCCTTGCCCGAGCGCGAGGTGTAGAGCCTCATCTTATAGACGATGTCGTACAGGAAACGCTGCTCGAAGCGTGGGGGCATCTGGAGCGTCTCCAGGCGCCGGCAGGCTTCCACCGTTGGATTGATGAGATTTGCCGCAACATCTGTCGGCGCGTTGCGCACAAGCGTCGGACGGATTTTCTCCGCAATGTCCCATTGTCTAAAGCATCCTCCGGCGAGCAACACGGGTCTGACGATGGGGAGCAAGGCCTCCTCACAGATTTTCCCAACGCCGAGACTATTGATCCTTTTGAAGAATTGAGTCGCCAGGATCTGGTGGCTCTGCTTGACCGGGCACTTGCGGCATTACCTCAAGCCTCGCGCCAGACTGTGGAGATGTGCTATTTGCTCGAACTTCCGCGCTCTGAGGTAGCTGCACGCCTGGGCATATCCAGTGGCGCTCTGGATGTCCGCTTGTACCGCACACGTCGCCAGTTACATCAAATTCTCCATGGGCCCTTGCGCCGTGAAGCGGAGGCTCTGGGGTTGGCGTTGGATGCAGAACTGGTCGAGGGATGGCAAGAAACCCGTCTATGGTGCCCATTGTGCGCACGCCATCACCTCCAGGGCTGTTTTCTGCACCCTGCAGCAGGCTCAGAGGAGCCTAATCTCCACTTGCGTTGTCCTGAGTGCTCCCAACGCTACGGTCAGGATACCGTCCATAGTATGGGTTTGGTCTCACTTGCCGGTCTCCACTCGTTCCGACCCGCCTGGAAGCGCACTATGCAGGGGCTGACAGACCGCATATTGCAGGCTCTCCCCCTGGCTCAACATCCCTGCCTGTTTTGTGGAAAACCGGCCCTTGTCCAGGTGAAAGGCAATGATACCGAAACAGCTCTGCCCGCTGATCTCGGCAACAGCGGGATTAGTCCCTATCCCTTCTGGATCTACCTGCGCTGTGTTCATTGCGGAAACGACGTGGACGGATCTGGCTGCTTGCCTTCGGTTGATCAACTGGTGTATTGGTCACATCCACTTACCCGCCAATTTCTCCAGCAGCATTCACACTGGAACAGCGAACCGGGCAAAATTGTGGAATATCAAGGGCAGCAAGCGCTCTACTTCCAGATCAACGATCTGGAGAGCACTGATCAACTGACCATTCTGGCTCACCGCCAAACATTACAAATCCTGACGATCTTCTAGACTACTCATACCTCAGCACGTCCAGCGGCCTCACCCGCACCGCCCTCCACGCCACCAGCATCGCTACGGCCATTGTCAGCAGCGAGGTCACGCCGATCAGCAGCGTTACCAATCCGGGACCGATGCCCAGCGTGGTGTGGAAGACGAATCTGCTCAGGGCCGTAATGGCTCCCACGACCAGGAGCATGGCGACAAGCGAGCCGAGCAGGCCGACCAGGCCATTTTCGATCAGGACGGTTGCCAGCACGGAGCGGCTGGTGTGGCCTACCGACTTGAGGATGCCGATCTCGCGGCGGCGTTCCAGCATGGCGAGGGCTACAGCGTTAGCAATGATGATCAGGCCGGCGACCATTGCCAGCGATGCAAGTGTGGTGAGCATGATGATCAGGTTATTGAGCACCTGGTTGACGAAGGCGTCGATATCCACCACGCTGAGAATGATGGCCGATGGCACTGCCTGAAGCAGGCTATGGCGCAGGTTGGGCAACTGGTTCGGATCGACTTTGAGCGAGAAGACTTCGAGCGTGAGCGAACCGCCAAGCTCCTCGACGATTTTGTTATCGGCCAGCATATTGGCAAAATTGGTGTTGCTGGTCGGCGAGGAGTCGTAGAAACCTACCACTTTGAGGCTGCGCGTGATCTTGCCGTCCTCGCTCTGCACCACAATCGCATCGCCGAGGCGCAGGTTGACCGGGGCCTGCTCAAGTTCAGCGTTGAGGATGACAGCATTTGTGCCTGCATCGCCTGGTTTCAGATTGCGCCCGGCCTTCATGATAATTATAGGAATGTTTCGCTTACCGCCCGCCAGGTCGAAGCCCTGGATGGTGGTGAGATCGCCCACGATATCCCCTTTGTCAAGCTTGCTCTTGCTGGTCACGCTGCGCAGGATGGAGTTGATGTCTCGTCCATTCACCAGGATGGGGTAGAGCTGCGGCACGACGGGGTTCTCCTGGGTTTCGCTGGCATCAACGGCGTGCGATCGTGCGAGCTGGGCGCTGATGGTCTGCCGGTGCGCCGGTGTGACTACCACGAAGAGGTTGTGGGTGAAGAGCGTGCTGAGTTCGCTGTTCACCGCGTCTTTGATGCCCTGGCCCAGCAGCAGGATCAGGCCGATGGCGAAGACGCCCACGAACAGGGCTGTCAGTGTTGTGGTAGTGCGCAGCCGCTGGCGTCCGAGATTGCGGTAGGCCAGCATCACGGCGGTTTTCCACGAGCGCGGCGCGAAGACAACCAGCCCGTTGACGATGGTCGCCAGCAGATAGACCAGCGAGCCGCCTACGAGGATGATCCCCACCCCTGCCAGCACTACCAGGGCATAGGTGCCGATCACGCTGTTGCCCAGCCGCGTCGCGAGCTCGTTTGCTCCCTGGCCAAGCAGGGCCAGCGCGGCGAAGATCAGCCCGGCCAACAGCATAATGCCAAGCGCGAGCAGGATAGAGAGCAGGATGCGTGGGCGTGGCCTCTCATAGACCGGCAGGCGTGAGATGGCGACGACGAGCAGTCCAAAGCCGAGCGCCAGGGAGAACATCACGCCCGCTCCTCCGTAGACGGCGATGACGGCGGTCGGTATGTCTCCCAGGATCGTCGATGCCAGCACGACGAAGAGCAGCGAGAGCAGGAAGAGCAGGCCCAGCGTGAGCAGTCGCGAGGAGAAGCGGCGCTTTTCGATGACCTCGCGCAGCACCGAGAGCGGGCGCACCTGGCCTGCCTGCACTATCGGCAGCAGGCCGAAGATCAGGGCCGTCGCCAGCCCGATCAGCAGCCCGGAGACGAGCGTGAGGGGATCGAGGACGATCGGCAGGTGAATGAAGAAGGCGCGCTCGACCAGGCCACGCACGACGTAGCTGATTCCCAGTCCGGCGAGTGTGCCGGCGATTCCTCCGCTGATGCCGAGCAGCGCGGTCTCCAGGCCGAAGAGGGCGTAGAGGTCGCGCTGGCGGTAGCCTGTAGTCTTGAGCATGGCGATCTCGACCATGGCGGCGCCGCAGCAGGACCTGCACGGTATTGATGATGCCGATGCCGCCGATGAAGAGCGCCAGGAGACCAACGATGCGCAGGAAGAGACGGATCTGGTCGACCTGGGCCTGTCGCTGTCGCAGCAGGTCGTTGGCCGTGATGACGCTCGCCGAGGGAAACTGCTGGCTCAACTGGCCTTTGACCAGGTTGACATTAGCGGCGGCCACAGTCATATAGACCACGCCGTACTGCGCCGGTTCCTTTGCTCCATTGGGACCGGTGACGGCATCGAGTGCGGATTGGGCAATGATGACCTGCGGTCCGCGAAAGGCGCCGTCTTCCTGAAATTCTGCCGCGACGGTGATTGGAACAAAGCGCCCATCCAGAGTCTTGACACGGTAGACACTCCCGACATGCGCGCCAAGGTTGGTGAAGACGGTCGAACTCATGGCGACGTTGTTGCCGCTGACGACGCTTTGCAGCGTGAGGTTGTTGGATGGCGCCGTGAAATTGGCCTGGCCGACCAGGGGGAAATTGGGCGAGACCGCGACGAACGAGAAGGACTCTTCCTGTCCATTGGGGAGCGTAATAGTTCCGCCCGGATCGTAGGAGGTGGCGTAATCAGTGATGCGCCCCTGCTGCTTGAGCTTATCGAAGAAGGCCAGGTCGCCCTGCCGCAGCGGCGCGATTTCAGTATTCAGCCGGATATCGCCGCCGTTAGCCTCGATGATATTGCCCAGCAGGGCCTGGTTGACGCTCAACCCGACGAGTTGCAAAGCGACAATCGCCATAACGCCCACAGCCACGCAAAACATAGCCAGCACCGTACGCTGCCCCCCACGCACCAGCGAGCGCGTGGCATACGACCAGTAAAGACTCAGCTTCATAAATCTCTATTCGACCACCCCTGCGTTAACAATATCGCGATTTCAGGACTGTCGTATCATAGTTGAGTCGCCGCAAATACGCAAGGGTAAGAGCACCGCCGCTCGATATGTAGTGGCATCCCTCGCGGGTGCCATGCCCCTCGCGGGTGCCACTACATCTCTTACAAAATCAACACTTGCTTACATCGCATCTACCTGGTCGAGCAAGCCTTCGGCCTGTTTGATCAGGCGGTTGGCCTGCCCGGCATTAATGGGCTGGTTGTGGAATTCAGCGCCTTCCAGCACATCCAGTATCTTTTCGGCGATCTGGTTGCGCAGCGTGGTGATAGCCGAGAGCTTGTTTTCCAGTCTGGTGTAAGTGCTATCGCCGGGAGAACTGCTCTCCAGCGCCTTGGTGGACACGCGCAGGGTGGTGAGACCAAGCTTTCCAACAGGGGCGTTGATCTGCTTGAAGACCTGGGCCAGATCGGTCAACACGCCGCGATTATCGCGCAAGGATTCTGGCACAGCCGAGTTTTCGAGAACCTCGAAGAGCGCGCGGCCTTCGTGCTCGTAATCGTCCTTGAGACCGAGCAGCACCATCATGGTCACGCGCGTATCAGTGTGATCCGACCAGACATCGTGGTCAACGCCCAGGTGGCGCACGCCGGGGCCGACCATGCCCAGCCAGGTGGTGTTGATGTCGGGCGCGACATCCCCGTGATTCCAGGCAAAGCCGGTATCGAGCGAGGTGCATGGTGGACTGCAGGTGGGTCCCGCGTTAAACAGGAAGTAGTCGGGATTGGCGAACATAGTGAGAGTGGCTGTCCTGGCCGGGTCGGCGGTAATCATGTGCAGCAGGTTCATCTCCACCGGGTCGGCCAGGTAGTTGGTCAGTTTGTCCGTATTCCCCGTAATCACGTTTTGTGCCGTCAGCTTGCCCAGGGCCTGCTCAAACGTCCGCGTAACCGAGTCGGTGCGAGATGGCCTGCCTGTGATGTAGATGACGGGAGCCGAGTCGGCGTGCAACTCGTATGGCGTGGTCACGCCCTGCTCGGTCGCCAGCAGACCCTGCAAGTTGCCATCCACTTCGCCGACCTGCTTGTAGGTACAGGGGATCGTCACGCCATCGCAGTTGGCCGGGCTGGGAGGGCCGCCTACGAAGTGGTCGTTCTCATCGGCTGTGAAGACGAACAGCGTGTTGCTCTTGTTGATGCCATCATTCTCCAGGCGCTGAAAGAAGTCGGCAAAAGCCTGGTCGTAGGACTTGAGCTGGGCGACGTAACCGGCTTCGCCAGGGCCAAAGGTAGCAGGGCCGCTAGAGCCGTGGTTATCATGCGCATCCGCTATGTAGGCATATGTGACGGGGACGCCGTGCTCTTGCATGGCAGCCACATAGGAAAGGGATTGAGCGGCGGATATGCCGTCAAATCCGGGGAAGCCGATATCCCCGCTGGAGGGGTCCGTGATGACGTTGCCGAACAGGTCCTTGATCGGCCCACCCGGGTTGATCTGGGGCACAACGTACTTGTTGCCGTAAAGCGCGTTGTATCCGCTGTAGCCGCCCGGTTCATTGGGGAGCAGATCGGGCTTGCCATTGTTGGCGCTAGAACAGAGTGCGTTGCCCTGCGCGCAGTGGACGGAAACTCCGACAAAATCGGCATTCGCCTGGTTGGGGTTGGTTTTTACCTCTTGCGCCTCGGGTGAGTTTGCGCCAAAGACATCGGGAACATCTGTGGTGATGTTCTCGAGCTCGATGTTGGCCGTACCAACAGCGCCGACATTGCAGCCCGCGCGGGTATACGGCACCCAGGGCGCCGGAGCATTGTCACCACCTGCATCGATCATGTTGGGGGTCGTATCGGTGGGGGTTGTTGTGGTTGGATCATAAAGCGGATCTGTCCAGTAGGCGAAGGAGACACCCAGGTTGCTGGTACCGTCTGGATTGAAGTAGCGGAAACTGTTTGCGACGGGCTGCCCATGCTCGTCCCCATACACGCCGGTCAGCGAGGTCAGGATATCATCCGCGGTGTGAGCAATTAATGGCGTGTGGTGATTCGTAAGCATCACGCCATTATCGGTGATGAAGTCGAGCAGGTGCGGCATCTGCTCGAGGTCCGAGGGAACGTTGGGATTGTCGCGGGTGAAGTGAACGTTGTCGAACTGGACATAAATAACGTGCTTGATGTTGCCGTTGGTTGACTTGAGCCGGCAGCCGCCCGACTCCGATGCTTGAGCAGCGCTTGCCGGCAGTGGCGATAACGCCACTATACCCAGCAGCATTGATGCAAGCATGACTACAGTTCCTACACGCGCGAAACGAAGCCGCCAGGGTCCTTTCAAGTGGTTCATAGTTCCTCCTCAGTGAGTAACCTGTCATGACCATCAAATGTGATGCACTAAAAGACGACAGACCAGGTGACCGATAGGGACAAGAGGACGCACCCGACAGAAAACTATAGAATTGTTTAGCCCCCCTCTGAAACAATTCCGCGAGCGATATGTCATACTGCTTCCGGTGGATGTATGATAATAGCTACATTGATACACAAAAATATATAATTCGTCAAAAAAGCACATCGATTGACGAATTCATACTTTTCGTACCAGGAGCGATTGTATCATAGAAGCGTTATGAGAAATTTAAGCCAGGTTAAGGGAAGATGAAATAGCTGTTGACCAGAACGTCATCCCCAAAAAATTACCGCTCATTTTGAGCGGTAATTGAGCGGTAATTTTGCGTAAGGCGGCTTCTCATCTGGGTTGACGAGGGCCAAATTTATTTTCTGGAGAGAGGGTATTTTTTCCCTCTCCAAAAAGGTAGCACATCTGAACGGGACACTGGATCGGCTAACGCCCCCTTACTCAGCGTCGCCGAAGATGGTGTAGTGCCAGCCTTTGCGGTCGTCGTTGGTCAGTTCGACCATGACATGCTTGATCTGGGTGTAATCTTCGAAGGCATACATCGACATGTCTTTGCCGATGCCACTCTCTTTGTAGCCGCCGTGGGGCATCTCTGAGGTGAGCGGCAGGTGATCGTTGACCCAGACGGTGCCGAATTGCAGCGCGCTGGCGGCACGCAAGGCCTTGAACACATCCGTTGTCCAGACGGAGGAGGCCAGTCCGTAGACGACATCGTTGGCCTTCTGGAGCACCTCCTCTTCGGTGCTGAAGCGGCTGACGACGACGACGGGACCAAAGACCTCGTTCTGAATGATTTCGGCGTCGTTGCGGTCCTGCGCGATCACGGTCGGCTCGAAGAAGTAGCCTTTTTCCAGGCCCGCCACATGCGCCCGCCTGCCGCCCGTGACGATGTTCGCGCCATCGCGCAGCGCACGCTCGACGAAGCCCTCGACCGTGCCGCGCTGGCTGGCGGAGATCAGCGGCCCCATGTCTGTGCTTTCGTTCGCGGGGTTGCCGACGCGAATCTGCTTCACCTTGTCAAGGAAAGAGGCCAGGAATTGATCGTAAACGCTGTCCTGCACGTACACACGCGTAGCCGCCGTGCAGTCCTGTCCGCAGTTGACGTAGCCTCCGACGACCGCGCCGTTGGCGGCAGCCTCGATGTTGGCATCCTCGAAGACGATGAAGGGGGCCTTGCCGCCAAGCTCGAGATGGACGTGCTTGATCGTCTCTGCCCCCGTGCGCATGACATGCTTGCCGCTCTCCGTGCTGCCCGTAATGGAGACCATGTTGACCTTCTTATGGCTGGAGAGCGCCTGCGCTACGCCCGGGCCGCTGCTGACGATGTTCAAGACGCCGGGAGGCAGGCCGGCCTCAAGGGCGATCTCTCCCAGCTTGAGCGTGGTGAGCGGCGTCTCGACCGACGGCTTGAGGATGACGGTATTCCCCGCCGCCAGCGCGGGTCCGATCTTCCAGGCCGCCATCATGAAGGGGTAGTTCCAGGGAGCCAGGGAAGCGACGACGCCGACCGGTTCGCGGCGAATGATGCTGGTGTGACCGCCGGTATAATCGCTGGCGGCAAGGCCGGAAAGATGCCGTGCCGCGCCCGCGAAGAAGTGCAGGTTATCGATAGCGAAGGGGATGTCGCTGTCGCGCGCCAGCTTGATGGGCTTGCCTGCATCCTGCGACTCCAGCTCCGCCAGCTCTGCCGCGTGCGCCTCGATAGCCGTCGCCAGCTTCTCCAGCGTAGCGGCGCGCGCACCGTGCGGCAGTTTCGACCAGCGCCCATCGTCGAACGCTTCGCGCGCCGCCTCCACGGCACGCTCGACATCTTCCGCCGTCGTGATCGGCACTTCGGCAATTGGCTCGCCGCTGGCCGGGCCGATATCCTCTGCCTTCTTGCCCGATACGCTCTCGACGAGCTCGCCGTTAATCAACAGTTTGTAATCAGCCACCTCTTTGCTCCTTTTGGGTTTGCGAAATAACGGGGCAGCATCGCCCCACTCAATGAGAAATCTCGCATATTAGCCAGTCACCATACGATATTCGTCACGCTTTGGCCGAATCACTACGAATTTTCCACAATCCAGGCTGTACTTCTATCATTGTATCACAGCTTTCCCCCTACTCGTTCAACCACACCTCGATGGATTTGATATGCTCTGGGTAATGATAGAACGTATCGCCCCCGATGACGCGCTCCGTCGCATAGCCGAAGACTTGCGCGAGTCCCTGCGGGTCGAACAAATCGTGGTCCGAGAGAGCATCGACGGCTTGCAAGACATCCTGCAATGAGCTATGGAAATCTGAGAGCACCTGCTGCAACGGCAACTGCGCGTTGCGCGTAAAGATGTACTCATTGACGGCATCTAACCCGCCCGGCTCCCACGGTTCGCTGGGATCAATCACGTAGACTTCGGGCACTCTATCCTTTATAGCCGACGCGAGCCTGCGCACAAGATGCTGCTCCCAGGTTGTGATGTGTGCCAGCAGGTCCTTGACCGAACTCTTATTCTCGACGCCCGGCTGTTGCATCTGCTCGTCGGTCATCTGCGCTACCAGCCGGTCGAGCGGCGCGCGGGCACTTTTGATCCGGTCGAGTATCTGCGCTTTTGTTGTGGCCTGTTCTTCCATGATAATCACCCTCCTCGTATCTGTTATGTTTTCTGACTACCTCGCCTTAGTGATGCATTCGCTAAATCCCTGGAACCCGTAGGACCCGATTTATCGCGGTCACCGCCGATTTATCGGCCCGGGTGCTCCTCCACGAACTTTCCGAATGCACCAATTAGAAGAAGTATACCCCGTATATATCCTCTTATGAGATTGTCACAGTGCGCATTTCTGTAACGTGCATGTCGTATTTCGCCAGTTCGCGGAAAAACGCTTCGACCGGGACGCATAGCTCCGGTCCGAGTGCGCCCCGGCGCGTAATTTCGCCGCTGGCGAGCATGCGCCCGGCGATGGCGAGCGGCACGCCCGTGTCGAGCGCGCCCGCGCCCACGTTCCAGCGCCGATACGGCAGCACGACAACCTGGTTCGTGATCTCGACGTTCTGGCCGCTTGCCTCGCCGGTCGTAACGACGCGCAGCACGTCGCAGTCCTGTGGCTCGACATCCTCGACGGGGATCATTTCGAGCAGCCTCGCCAGCACCTCGCGCGGGGAAACTTTGACGCCGCGTATGGTAAGCGGCTCGTCGCTGCCGAAGCCCAGCTCTACCAGGAATTTGAGCTTCGATATAAAGTCCGCCGGGAAGGCGATCTTGAACGAGACGTAGCGGATGCCCTTGTCATGGAAAGAGACCGGGAAGGTCGCGCATTCGGAGTGCAGGGAAAAAATAGCAGTCGCGCGGCCAACCGGCAGGGGGAAAATCATCTCTTCCAGTCCGCTCAAGGGACGCTGCGGGCGCCACTCGCCATCTTGAAAAACCTGCGGCTCCTTCGTGAACTCGTCGAGGATGGTGCGGATTGAGTAGGGTGCGACGAGGGGAGCCGTGGAAGGTGTGGAGTCGCTGCAGCCCAGCTCCACCTTCATGCTCTCCACACGCTCCAACTTGTCGGCTGCGGCACGGGCAAGCAGGTTGGTGATGCCGGGCGTGCCGCCCATGCCGAGAATGGCGGTGATACCGGCCGCCCTCGCCTCTTCGTGCAGCGCCATCAGCTTGCGCGTCACGTGGAAGAGGCCCCCGAGATCGGCATAATGCACCTTCTCCGCCATACACGCGCGCAGAATGGGCAGGTTATAGACGTAGTCAACCGCGCTGAGCGCCACATCCGCTCCACGCAGCATGTCCCTCAGCCTGGCTTCATCGTTGACATCTACCTGGACAGACTCGACCTTGCTGCTGTTGAGGGAATCCGCCACCTCGCGCGCGCGCCCCTCGTGATAATCGGCAATGGTGATGCGCTCGACATCTCCATATTCGGTCAGGGCGCGAACGGTGACACGACCCATGGCGCCCGCGCCACCCAGTACAATAATGTGCATAGGGCTAATCCCTTTCAGGCGACGGCGCTGCCGGCATCACTAACCGGTGTTATCACTACCTCACCGTCCGCGCCTGGGATGTCGCTCGCCTCGTCCCATTCATCGGGCAGTGCTGGCAGCGTGACGGCGCCGCGCAGTTCATGCAAGGTGTCTTCCAGGCGATTGAGAATCGTGTCGATCTCTTCGTGCGTAATGACGATAGGCGGCTCGATGCGCACCACCCGCGAGTTGTTGAGTGTACCGGATATCAGGATGCCCCGCTTGAAAAGCCCCGAAGCCACGGCGTAGCCGATATCGTCGTTGACGAAGTGCTGGCCGATGAGCAAACCCTTGCCGGTAATGTTGGTGTATACGTCACTGTGGCGCGAGGCGATGTCACGCAGTTGCTGGATGAAGTATTCGCCTTTTTCGGCGGCCTGCTCGGGGATATGCTCCTCCAGTGTGACGTTGATGGCGGCAATGGCGGCGGCGCAGGCCAGCGGATTGCCCCCGGTAGTAGAGGTATGAATGAACGGGTTGCTGTTCATAACGCTCCATATTTTAGGCGTGGACATGAAGGCGCCGATGGGCATGACTCCACCGCCGAGGGCCTTTGCGGAGGCGATGATATCGGGTGCGACATCCCAGTGATTGACGCCCCACAGCTTGCCAGTGCGGCCCATGCCCGTCTGCACTTCGTCGGCGATGAGCAGAACTTCGTATTCGTCGCAGATCTGGCGCAGGCCTGGCCAGAAATCGTCGGGCGGGACAATGGCGCCGGCCTCACCCTGCACCGGCTCCATAATGACGGCGGCGATGTCGTTGCCGACCTCGCGCGCGATGCGCAACTGCTGCTCAACGGCATCAGCATCACCGTACGGCACGTGGAAGACGTTATTCTGCGGTGTCATGGCAGGTCGCCGGAAGACAGCCTTGCCGGTTAGGGAGAGCGATCCGGCGGTTTTGCCGTGAAAACCGCGCACGGAGGCAATGAACCCACTCTTGCGCGTGTACAGTTTCGCCAGCTTCATAGCGCCCTCGACGGCTTCGGTGCCGCTGCTGACGAAAAAGCTATACTGTATATCACCTGGGGTGATTTCCGCCAGCAGGTGCGCCAGCATGCCGCGCAGGGGATCGAGCAATTCCTGCGTGGGCAGCGGGCTTTTCCGTAACTGCGCCTGTACGGCCCCCACGACTTTCTGGTGTGCCCAGCCGAGATTGAACAGACCGAAACCACCCAGGCAGTCGATGTATTCGCGGCCCAGCACATCCCTGAAGGTTGCGCCGCGCCCCGTCCACTCAACCGCCGCGAAGTCACCTGCTTCCGCGACCGACTTGCGATACTCGATAAATCCGCTATTATAATACCTCGCGAAATTGGTGACGGTGGTTTCGATCAGCCATTCAGCCTCGCTTTTTCCCAACGTCTGCTTCTGAACGATATCGAGATAGCGTTGTGAATCGTTGAGGGCCTTGAGTAATCCATCGGTACTCATAAAATTCCTTTCTGTTAAGCGGCCTATCTATAAAACATCCCAACCCGGCCCGCCTACCGGGTATATCGAACGTCATCGTTCTGAACTGCTACGAGGATGTTTTGCAAGTGTGCTTATCCCTGGGGATAAACGGAAATCACTAAAATCAGAGAATGCTTGCTTACGCGTATACTAAACCTGGATGAGAAAATGTAGCGTGAGAGAAACTTTACTCGAGTGCAAGCAGGAAGGAAACGCGATAGCGCAAACTGGGCGCTTCATCCTGGTTCGAACCAGGTCTCAAGAGGGTTAGGGGATCAAGGGTAGCAGGTGGACAGGTGAAAACCACGAAATACGTAGTATTTCGGTGTATAACCGCCTCGTTTTTTTCCTGGTAGTTCGCTGGCTTTCACGAAAATCGCTCTGTTTCTGTGCTATGGTTGCGATATGGATAATGACTTCTGTAGACAGTATAGCCTACAAGCTAGCAAGAAGGCAAGTGCGCTAATATGCCGCCGAAAACCTCAACTCCAGGAACCGCGCCAGCAGCGCCAGTGGATAGCAGATGGCCAGGAACATGAGCGAACCGAAGACGTAGAAGAAGAGTTGCAGGTTCGGGTTGGAGGCCGAGACGGTGGCCGCCGTTGTGACGAGCTGCTGGAGCTCGACGGCGCCGCCGATCGTGGAGAGCAGCGCGCTGTCCTGCACCAGGGTGATGAAGTAGTTGGCAAAGGGCGGGATGGTAATACGAAATGCCTGGGGCATCACAATATGGCGCATGATCTGACGCGAGTTAAGGCCCAGACTCAAGCCGGCCTCGGTTTGCCCAATATGTACAGTTTCAATACCGGTGCGGAAGACCTCGGTGAGATACGCGCCGTAGTTGAAGCTGAGGCCGACAATGCCGTAGAAGACCGCGTCAAAGACGAATGGGCCGGGCATAATGCTATTGCTTTGTAGTACGGTCAGCAGATTATACGCAATCGTGTACGGGTCAAAGCCTGCCTGCTCCAGTACAGCGCGAATGCCAAAGCCCCACAGAAATAATTGCACCAGGATGGGGGTGCCGCGTACCACCTCAACATACACGGTGGCGATCCAACGGAACGGGGCAAAGCGCGAGAGGCGACCGAGCGCGCCAATGAAGCCAAAAATAGTCGCCAGGATCATGCTCGTGACCGAGAGGAAAATAGTGGTGCCGGCGCCCTGGAGCAAGGTTGGCAAAAAGAGCGCGATAGTGTCGCGGAACTGGTAGAGATAGTAAATCAACCCACCTATCAGTGCAATCACGAAGACATAAAAGATATAATTGAGCGCGATATCCCAGGCTTTCGGCCTCGCTCCCGGGAAGGTTGATTGCATAGCAGGAACAGGACCTTTGCGAGGATCGCCACCGGCGATGTGCGATTTTGGTTCTATTTCGGCATTTGTGAAACTAGAGTCCATACAATGATCCTCCCATGTTATAGAGCCGCGCGCAACTTGCGTTCATACCACCGCGCAAAATAGGAGGTAGGCAGGCTCAGCACGAGATAGAGCGCCAGTGCCAGGATAAACAGCGGGATGGGATCGCTCCCAAAGCGGATACGCCAGGTATCAAGCGCAGTGGTGAGTTCCGCCCCCGCGATGACACTTACAATAGCAGAATCTTTGAGCATGTAAATGAAGTCGTTGACGAAGGGAGGGATCATCAGCGGAATCGCCTGGGGAAGCACGATACGCCTGAAATTCTGGCGCGCATCCAGGCCAAGAGAAAAGGCTGCCTCGGTCTGGCCACGTTCAACCGAATAGAAACCGGCGCGGAAGACCTCCGCTTCATATGCGGCATAGTTCAGAGCCAGTGCCGCGATGCCTGCTGTCCAGGCATTCACCCAGGTGGCCAGATTGCCCCCACCAAAATAGTTGCTCAAATCAAACAGGATGGTACTCAGGCCATAGTAAATGAGGAAGATCTGGGCAATCATGGGCGTGCTGCGAACCACTTCGATGTAGATTCGCGCTGGCCCGCGCAGCCACCGGTACTTCGAGTTGCTCATCAGCGCCAGCAGCAGACCCAGCAGTAGAGCAAGTGCGAATGAGACGACGCAGTAGATAATGGTATTTTTGAAGCCATTCAAAAAATCTGGCAGCACCTGATTCCAGGGCAAAGCGCTAAAATCCATGCCTCTCCCTTCCTGTTTAGCTATGGAGCGGAAGGCTTGTATCGAGAAGGCATGCCTTCTCGATACAAGCAATTTCTTTAGCCCATTGTGACACCGATTGTAGCCTGGTCGCTATTCCAGAGCTGCCACTTCTTGTAAATCTTGTAAAGCGTGCCATTCTTCTTGAGGATATCAAAGGCCGTATTGATTTCCGGCAAGAGGATGGCCGCCCTGGGGCTGCTCTTATTAAAGCCGACGTAGTAGTTATCCTTGTAAAGCGTGTTGCCCAGCAGCGTCAACTGGGGAATCGGCGACGCGCCTGGACCGGTTCCCAGGATGTAGTACGCTGCGATAGGGAAGTCCAGGAAGAAGGCATCGACCTTGTGCTGCACCAGGTCGCTGAAAGCAATATTTCCGGTGTAGGCATGGATATTGATCTTGTTGTTCGGGTGCGCGCTGTTGTAGTTGTCCATAATCGTTTCGGCCAGGTACCCCGAGCCGGTGCCTACCGTCTTACCGGCAAGCACCGATACGTCGGTTGGATTGACGCCGGCAAAGCGTGTATCATCTTTGCGAACAATGATCTGTTGGCCGTAGCGATAATAGGGTTCGGAAAATAGCTCGGTTTTTTCGCGGTCGGAGGTTTTCTCCCAGCCATTCATCACCATGTCGATCTGGTTGCCCAGCAGGGCCTGCTCCAGGTTGGCATAACAGACTTCAACTTGCATTTGTGAAATCTGCATCAACTTCGCCATTGCTGCGGCAATTTCGACCTCGAAGCCGATCAAGTTTTTCGGGTTGGTTGGGTCTTGAAAAACATAGGGCGCGCCGGAAACGTAGTCAGCGCCCCATTGCAGCAGGCCTGGCTTCATTAGACCGGCGCTGGCTACGACAGTGACGCCAGGAGTTGGCGTGACGGTGCTGCCTGTGCTAACGTTACCGCCGCAGGCTGCCAGTAGCGCCTCGAGGCTGCTCCCGGCTACCAGCAGTCCCCCGGCCTGCCCTGTGCGCTTCAAGAATGTGCGTCTGCCAACGGATTGAGTCATGGGTATTAGTGCCTTTCTTACGAAATGTCCTGGCAACAACGAATAGAGCCTACTCCGCGCTACGGCAAGGTAGAAAGCACACGCTCCAGGAATAGTCGTGTGCGCTCGTGTTTGGGCTGCTTGAACAGCTCATTGGGGTCGCCCTGCTCAACGATCACGCCATCGGACATGAAGACGACGCGATCGGAAACATCTCGCGCAAACTGCATTTCATGCGTCACTACTACCATCGTACTGCCCTCATAGGCCAGGTCTCGCATGACTTTGAGGACTTCGCCTACCAGCTCGGGATCGAGTGCGGAGGTTGGCTCATCGAAGAGCAGGGCGCGGGGCTGCATCGCCAGGGCACGTGCAATGGCGAGGCGCTGCTTCTGCCCACCGGAGAGCCGACTGGGGTAGACATCGCGCTTCTCTGAGAGGCCTACCTTCGCCAGCAATTTCTCGGCCGTGGCAACCGCCTGATCTTTGGGCATCTTGCGCACGAGCAGCGGGGCCTCAATGATGTTCTGAAGCACGGTCATATGAGGGAAAAGATTGAAGTTCTGGAAAACCATGCCCAGCTCCCGGCGGATTGGGCTGAGTTGCCTGGGAGAAAGCGTTGGGTCGAGCCTCTGACCGTGAATGTAGATCTCGCCGCTGGTGTGCTTTTCGAGAGCATTGAAGCAGCGCAGCAAGGTCGTTTTCCCTGATCCACTGGGGCCAATCAACGAAACGACTTCTTGTTTCCGCACCTCAAAATCAACATCTTTGAGAACATGCTTATCACCGAAATATTTGTTGACCTTAACAGCGTTGATAATTAGCTCGTCCTCGACAGCATTTGAGAGGGTACCTGAGTTGACAACGGGAGCGGGAACACCATTCAATAGTGTCTCATCGGAGTCCATGCGCTACTCCTTTACTTTCTGTTTGGTGAAAGCTGGCAGCGAGAGCCACTCGAATCGGCACAGACGCGGCCTGAAATATTGCAATACAGTATAGTCACCTGTAAATAGCCTGTCAAGCGTTCTGGCAAGCAAACTCTAAGCTCATCAGAACGACTGCCGCTCTCGCCCTGGAAGCCCTGAATATCTGGCATCATGCTATACTATGACCGGGTGATCGACCAGACAAACCAATAGACACTTCAGGGAGCGCTATGCCATTCCTTTCTACACCGCATACTAGCATGTACTACGATATTTTTCATTCGGACGTCACTCTGCCGGACCAGGATTCCTATCCGGCAAGCGTGCTGCTCATCCACGGCTTCGGCGGCACGCCGGAGAGCGATTTTGAGGCGCAACTCCCGGCGCTTCGTCGGCGGTATCGCGTGATTGCGCCTCACCTGCATGGCTATGGCCGCTCGACGCATCGTAGCGCATACGCGCTCTCCTTCTACCGGGATGACTCAGCAGACCTGATTGCACTGCTCGATCTGCTGGCAATCGAGCGGACGCTGGTACTTGCCTTCAGCGATGGAGCTATCGTCGGCCTGCTGCTGGCAGCGCTCTACCCCCAGCGCGTACAGGCGCTGGCCGCGATGGGCGCGCAGCCATCCATCAACTCGGAAAATGTGTCCGCCATCCGCCACTGGCTTCTGGAAAAGCCGCTGCCCGAAGAGTGGCAGGAGGAACTGGCGCGCCTGCACGGAGAGCCCTACTGGCGCAGCCTGCCGCGCATGTATGTGGAGGGACAGGAGGCGCTCGTGCAGGCCGGCGGCATCATCATCACCAGACGAGGAACTGGCCGCCATTCGCTGCCCCACGCTCATCATGCACGGCAAGCGCGACCGCATCGTGCCCGCATATTACGCACATACGCTCCACGAGCGCATTCCCGGCTCCGAGTTGCTGCTCTTCGATGCCGGTCACGCCGCCCATCTTCGTTGCGAGCACGAATACACGGCTGCCGTGATGGGATTTCTGGGAAGATATGGCACTCCTACGTTATAGGTATCTCGCTTTTTATCTTTTTGCGCAGCCGAAAATACAGCAAGCTACCCAGCAGAAGACACTCAGCCGTGGCCGAGCCGCTTGTGGCAAGTGGGATGGCAAGGATGGTGTTCTGGCCGGTGAAGAAGGCGAGCAGCGAGAAGATCAAGCCAATATGGATGACAAAATTGAAGCTCGTAGTAAACAGCGGCACGCGAGCGTCCTTGAGAGCGAAAAAGGCGCGGGCGAACATTTCTGAGGCGATCAGGGCGGGAAGGCCGACGGAATAGCCGATCAGGGCAAGCGATGTTAACGTGGTAGAATGCTCGTCGAACGCGCCGTGCTGGAAGATCAGGCGAATGACAGGTTCGCCCAACAGGCACAGACCGAGAGTTGCGGGAATGCCCAGCAGCAGCGAGGCGCCCGTTACTTTCAGGATCAGGCGCCGCAGTCGCAGGTAGCTGCCTTGCGCGGCCAGCGATGAGAACTGCGGCAGTGCGGGCTGCGATATTGCCTGGGAGAGCAGCGCGACCGGCACGTAGTAGAGCATGTAGGCATTGTGCTGGGCTGCAAGGCTGGCCAGGTCGGGCAGGTACGAGGTGAAAGCGGTATCGACGATGAAGGAGCTTGAACCTATCACCACGATTATGACATTTGGGCCGAGCAACCGCAGCACCTGGCGTAAGCCCGCGTCCTTCAAGTCCCACACGAACGAATAGCGCACACCCTGCTTCACCAGCCCGGGTAACTGCACCGCGACCTGGCACAACGAGGCCAGCAGTACACCATAGGTGGGGCCATAAATGCCCAACGGGCGATAGATCAGCGTGGCGATCAACCCGGCAATCATGCCAAAATTATAAACAGCAATAGAAAGAGCGGGCAGCAGGAACTGGCGTTTGCTGCTTAGAGCTGAGGTGATGATGGTGCCAAGCCCCAGGATCAATGGCTGCGCTAGCATAATGCGCGTGAGGGAGGTAGTCAGGACTTGCTCCGGCGCGGAATAACCAGGCACAAGAATGTGGCTGACAAACGCGGGTGCCAGGAACTCGCCAACCAGCACCACGGCGGTAAGGCAGACAAACAGGACGTTGAAGATCAAGCTGGCCAGGCGCCACGCCGCCTGGCGACCCTGGTCTTTGTCGAACGAGACGAACACCGGCACGAACGCGTGCGTCAGCGCACCACCGGCAACCAGGTTAAAGAGGAAATCGGGCAGGCGGAAGGCGGCATAATAGGCATTGGCGGCAGCATCGGTGCCAAAAAGCGCGTTGAAGATGCTCTGGCGAACAACGCCCAATCCACGCGAGGCCAGATAGGCCAGCATGAGCAGCAAGGCCGCTTCAGCGATGCTGAAGCGGCGCTCTGAAATCCCACGTCCGAGGCGAAAATTGGCTAAATCGAAGCGAAAACGAAAGATGCCAAAGCCCACGTGGGGCTGCTTCGCGGAAACCTCGTCTTCTAACAGGTCGTCATCTACAACAATAGCGTCTGACGCCGGATTTATGAGTGCATCAGGCTCATGCTCAATGGTTGAAATACCAGCCGTCGATGAATTGTCCGGGCGAATTGGTTCGTGCGAAATAGCCTGCTACTCCTCTCAACATGTGCGCGAACGAACAGCGCTTACTCCATCCCTCCGGCTAAGGAGTATTATACCAGTGAACAGCCGCTTAGCATGAAATTCGCACAAGAAAGGTACTTTTGGAGTGTAAGTTAAGATACAAAGATTAATGTTAGCCTATTTACCCTACCTTGTGCGAAGCAAGCTGACACATAACGTTCTTTTGAGGTACAGTGTGCTAGTAAGATAAGCACAACTATATTTTATCATTTTTGTAGGCAGAACGAGGATGTAGGATGTTTTCTTCACACGAACCACGTGTAACGAAGCCATTAGCGCAAGAGAATGAACAGGAGGAGATTAAACAGGCGCGCATTACGGTGCAACTGCCATCGGCTTTGCCTACCAGTCCTTTGAGAGTACCTGCCACCAGCGCAAGAGTGCCGGTGGTCATTCCCGGTTCAGCAATCAAGCGCTCACGATTAGCTCCCTTACCATCTGCTCACGCGCACAAAAGGCGTTTCGTACTGCCGGGAGCTATACTCGGGGGCCTCCTGGTTTTTGTGTTGGCTTCCTCATTTGTCGTTCCACTCGACACCAGCCAGCACCCCCTGCCCATAGCTCAGGCCATCGGCAAACTGTTTTCCAACTCGAACGTGCAGAACAGCGTCCTCGACACCAGTCAGCAAGCAGTGACACCCGGCGAGGGAGCGATCACCAGCGCAGGATCATGCAGGGGGACCGACATCTGGAGCACCTGTGCATTGTTTGTGACCGATAGCGGCGTGGAGGGTACAGGGCACATGCAGCGTCCAATCAAGGGCGCAGTCATTACGCAATATTTTGCCCATATAGAGTACCAGCTCTGGTGCGGCTGTTGGAAGCCGCACACCGGTATTGACCTCGCCGCACCGTATGGCACACCAATCATGGCAGCCGATTCCGGGCAAGTTATCTGGGTTGGTTGGGACTGGTCAGGCCTGGGATGGGCCGTCAAAATCAGCCACGGGAACTACATTGCAACGATTTATGGTCACATGGATCACTATATCGTGAGGGTTGGACAGAGCGTGACCAAAGGCCAGGTCATCGGCTACGAGGGCAGTACAGGCGCATCAACCGGGCCGCACCTGCACTTTATGGTGTTAGTGCATAATGTCTGGGTCAATCCGCTGCTGTATGTCGCCCTTCCTTAGAATGGGCCCTGCGACATTGCCACTCTGCACAAAAATTCGTCCGAGATGTAACGGCGCGCCTCACTGGTGACCGCCAGGGGGCACCATGAGTATAGCCATACATCTCGGACGAATTTACTTGCGCGGACATGCTTACTACATACGAGCGGTAGTTTTTGATCGGCGGCGGCTTATGGAACCACCCTTGCGCCCGGCTGCCTGGGCCTCTTCGCTGGTCCATTTGTGTGCGGTACCCATAGCGTGTGCCGCTTTCCCACCCTTACTAGCAATTTCGCGCTTCTTCTCAGCGCTCATAGATGCGAAACCGCGTCCTCGTCCTTTTTTCGTCTGCATTGTTTGTTCTCCTTGCTATGAAGTAATGGTCGGATCGTACATACATGACACCATCCTAATGTCATGCATTCACATAACAAGCATAGCAGCCTCAGCCATAAAGTACAAGTCAACAATAAAAACTCATCCACATTCCCTCAATGATACGTTGCCTACCCCGGACTTCACCGATTTAGATAAGCCTGTTGCCGGCTTGTTCTCGCAAGCTGCGGAGCTATCCCCGATTGTAATACGGATAAGCTAGCAATATCGACGAGCTGTTTCGCTTCAACAGGAAAACACACAGTTACTTCGGTTCCCTGACCCACCTGGCTATCGATATTGATAGTGCCGTGCATGGCTTCGACGAGCTGCTGCGTGATATAAAGACCGAGCCCTATACCCTCTACACCTTGCGCCTGGGTCACCTGTGGATGATCGATACGGCTGAATGGCTGAAACAGTCGAGCACGTTGTTCGGGGGGAATGCCGATTCCCTGATCGCGCACAACGATCCTGACGACCTGTTGCTCGAGACCTTGCTCAGTTTTAGCGGAGAGGGTGATGGAATCGGCTTTAAGCTCAACCTTCCCTCCACGCGGAGAATACTTGACGGCATTGTCTAGCAGGTTTTTCAGAATATGTTGAATGCTATTCGCATCCGCCGAGATCGGCGGTAGATGCGGAGTTACGACACACTCCACCAGGTGGGGCCGCACTTGATGCCGCCGCTCGATATACTGCCTGGCACGCCGGGCTGCGCTCTGACAGGCTTCGCCTATATCCACATCCGTCAGACGAAGAGAGAGTTTACCCGATTGCATGCGCGAGGCGTCAAGTAAATCGGCGATCAATTCCTCCAGGTGCCGCGTCTCTTCCATTATCATATCCAGGTAGTGTTGCTGGTGAGCAGGTGTCAGTGTGGTCGCGTCAGATGCTTCTTGCTCTGCATCTGTAACGCTGTAGGCCTGGAGCAGGCCGGCGTAGCCCTTTATGGCGGCGAGCGGCGTGCGCAGTTCGTGGCTCACGATCGATATGCTATTGAGCGCCTCGGGTAATTGATGCCATCCAATATCAACTGTCGATGGGCCATAGCTGCAGCGCAGATCTCTAACAAGACAAGCAAGGAGGAGCGCACGCACCGCTGCTTCGATTTCTGGCTGGATATGTTGGCAGTAATCATGCAGCAGAGAATCTTCTCCCTGAGAAAATTCAAGGGAATTGGCTAACAGGAGATATCCCAGCGTCCCGGCAGCGCTGGAAAGGGGCGCAATCGCGATATGCTTCACCAGTTCCCACTCGCGAGAGATGGAAGGCGAGAGATACTGGACTTCACCGCGCTGGCAGGCGATATCGCTGGCGGCGCGCACTGGCTCGAGGCTCATGAGCGAAGCCAGGTGGCCAGAGCCATACGAGCGATCAGTGAAGGGAGTAGTCGAGGGAAATAAAGTCAGCAGAGGATGCCGCAGCGCGGGCACAGGGCAGTCGATGACCAGCAGGGCAGCATCGCAGCAGATGAGCCGGCATACACGCCAGGTCATTCGCTCAAGAGTATTTTGCGCCGATATCATAGGCAACCGCTGCCTCCCGCCATGTTCCCACCATACTCTCGCATCTTTATGCGCGCCCTGTTCACCAGACAAGGATACACTGTTAGTATAGAAAGGAAAGCAACAAGCGAGGGGAGAAGCCCGTCGCAACGCCCCAGACATCGCTAGTGGACTGTCACGCTTCATATAGAGGGGAGGGCCCACCGACCTGTAGGGACAGGGGGCCGTGGAGTGGAGCGGCGGGGGCCTTGTGCTGTCCGGCCTTGTGCCTGTCCGGTCTTGCCCCTCACCTGAGCTCTGGCACTCCACTAATGGATATTAATGTCCCCACTCTCTGTAGAGAGGTTGAATTGGGCGAAAGGCGCAGTTCCCACAGTTCCAGTGGCGCTCTGGCCTGCACCCGTCTGGTTATCTTGCGCTTGAATAGGCAAGTAACCATCAGTGTGAATTGAGCCAGAGGTGGTCTGAGCAGTGACTGAATAACTCTGACCTGGCTGCAGGTTAATAGTAATATCGCCGCTGACAACCTTAAATTGATAGGTCCCTCTTGGATCAACTGTGCCATTGAAATCGATATCACCGGAGTTAGCATTGAACGTTTCCGAGCCTTGCAGAGTATCATTGTCCAGGTGAATATCGCCAGATGCCGTAGAAATGGCTGTCTTGTCTCCCAGGACGTCCCTGGATGTTTGCACATCTCCTGAGGTGGTTTGTAGGCTTGAGTTGGCCGTGAAATTATCGCCCGTTGCGGATATGTTCCCGGAGTTCGTCGTTAGAGTTGCCAGGCCGTTTACATTATTGACGCTGATGTCGCCGGAGCCAGTCTGTAAATCCAGGTTGGCATTCTGAGGAACAGTGATCGTAAAATCGACGCTCCTGTCTGATAGAAAGCCCCCACCTCCGGCATCGGTATTGACCGTGAGCGTATTGCCACTCTGCTGAATGTTCACTTGAATATTGTTCGGATCATCGAACCAGCCCGACTGCTTGTTTGCCTGGATATCCAGGCTACTGCCGCCCTGTTGCACGTGGATATTGCCTGCTACTGTTTCATGCAGCACAATAGTCGGCGTACCGGCGATATTGTAGAAGTGATCGTTTGTCACATTCTTCTGGCCAATACTACCAAGCGAGCCTAAGCCACCGCCGAACAAGGAGAAGAGTAGGATGATGAGGATAATCCAGAGCCAGGGAGCGCGTCTGCGTCTCCCATAGCGTGTTTGCTGGGATTGGTACTGGTATGGCGGCTGTAGCCCGGGCATGGAACCAGGATAGTCGCTATTCGGCGGCTGTCCATTGTAACCGCGCTGGTATGATTCTGCCGGAGCTTCAACGGCGGCCGCCTGTTCACGCCATGCATCGTTAATTGGGCGAGGCTGGTACTGAGCAGCAGCCGGCGAAGACTCAGGTTGTTGTTTGCCCTGCGCGCCATTATTCCCAGCCAGAGAACTTGTTGGCTTCCAATCGGGATCAGCAAACTGCATATCCTGGTCGCTCATACGCTACTCCCTTTTGCCGTTTTTCTCCGAGAGTTGATGTGTCGCTTCATATTCCATAAAGAACTACGCTTGAGATATGGAAAAGTTACAATGTTCCCAATAGCGCCATACCCATTGTAACCTGAGTTGCATTCATGTATCCTATGCATGTGCAGAGCTTATTTTTGGATAAAGACGAAAGGAGTCGTTGATGGTAGATCAATCAGCAGCAGCATCCACGTGGGGCGGGCTAAAAGTTATCGGGGCAGGTTTTGGGAGAACGGGGACGCTCTCCTTAAAGGCTGCGCTGGAGGAGCTGGGCTTCGGTCCTTGCTATCACATGACCGAACTGTTTGAAAAACCCGGCGCGACGGAACAATGGGCCGCCATCGCCAGTGGAGAACCGATCGATTGGAATACGGTCTTTGATGGATATCAGGCGACGGTAGACTGGCCAGCATGTGCAGTATATAAAGAACTCACGCAGGCCTATCCAGAAGCAAAAGTGCTGCTTTCGGTACGCGACCCGCAGAAGTGGTACGAGAGCGTCGCCAGCACCATCTACCAAACTTCGCATCGTGATCCTACTTCCCCACACGCTCGCATGACCGATACCCTTATCTGGCAAGGAACATTCAACGGAAGATTCGAGGAGAAGGACTATGCTATCGCCATCTTCCAGCAGCATATCGAAGCAGTGAAGCGGCACGTTCCGCCTGAAAAGCTGCTGGTCTACGATGTGAAAGAAGGTTGGTCGCTCCTCTGTACATTTTTAGGTGTGGAGGTACCGGCAGAGAAGCCCTTCCCGCATCTAAACGATCGCGAGAGCTTTCTGAGCAGTCGAGGCCCGCAGACCGATGGTCAGAGTTAACAGGATGATCCTCGCGGTCGCCTTGATATGTGGATCGTGGCTACGTGCGTATTGACAGAGGCGTATAGTTGTAGTATCCTCACTACACAGTTTGTTAGGGCTAAAGTACACTCATTTTAAGAGAATTCTGAACTGAGGAATTGTCCTGAACGAGCTTCTAGAGCCGGCGTGGCGGAATGGGTATACGCGATAGTCTCAAAAACTATTCCCCGTAAGGGGTTGAGGGTTCGAGTCCCTCCACCGGCATGACCCGTCCACTGGCGTCCACCAACGTCTTCGGGGCGCTCCACAGGCCGATTGGGATTCCACCGGGGTCTCCCGGAATCCCGGGTTGTCTACCGCCTCTGCTGTCAGTTTTGCTGTCAGCGCCGGCTCTCCGTCGCTTTCCTGCAGGGCAGTGGGGACCCACTGCGCTTTTGCAACGCGGCCGCTTCTATGATATGCTCCTGGCGTACCGCCGTAGAGAACGAGTGATTCGATCCTTTGAGCGCGACATGTTTTTCTGGAGAAGGAGGAAGTGGCTATGCCGCTCAAAACACAGGCCGCGACTGAACTCGCACGCTTCCTCGCGAATCATCCCACCCCCGAACAGATCGTGGCGTTCCATCCCTCTTCCGAGGTGGCCGAGCGAGCATACGAGCTCATCCATACCGAGCGCGAGGGCTCACTTACCGAAGAGGAACGCCAGGAACTGGAGAGCTACCTGGTGATCGAATACCTGATGGAGCTGGTCAAGCTCGAAGCCCAGCGGCAGATGAGACAGCAGGCATCCTCTTGAAGAGGTATCACCGCACGTGGGTGCGCTACTGCCGTGCTTCTCCATCTCAACGAGGCTGATAGAAATCGGTTCACCACTGCTTTTGATGAGGCAAGGCCGGCCCTTGACTTACCGGAGCGATGCTCGTACACTCTGTGTAAAGGAGCGAGCGATGACAGCCCAATCGGTCGACACACAACCCGAAGCCGAGCGGATCATGATCGATGTGATCCGCAAGGCGCCCATGAGCAAACGGTTCCGGCTGGTGCAATCCCTGACCCAGAGCGGCCGCTGGGCTAGTTTGCGTGCCTGGCGGGAGCGGCACGGAGAGGCCGATGAGCAGGAGGCAGCCACCGGCTACGTCTCGTGCTCCTATGGACCTGCCCTTGCTCAGCTTGCGCAGGGAGCGTTGGAGAGGCGGCGGGGATGGCACGTCCAGCCGGCAGAGCTGATCTCCGTCATGCTTCCCGCCCTGCGGGCCTTCGACGAGTTGGGCGCCTCCTCCTATCTTGGGGGCTCGGTGGCCAGCTCCCTGCACGGCATGCAGCAGCTGGCTCAGGATGTCGACCTGGTTGTTGACCTGCCGCGACACCGGCTCCCCTCGTTGCTGGCACTCCTTGGCCAACACTATATCCTGGATGAGGAGGAGGCCCGGCTGGCAGTGCGCGAGCGCGCATCGTTCCCCGTGATCCACCTGGACTCGCTGATGAAGGTCGATGTGGTCCTGCCGCGGCCTTCGGCGTTCGAGACCGCCGTGCGTCAGCTGCTCGCTCCCGCTACGCTCGATGAGCGCTGCCCACCTGTGCGGGTCGCCTAGGTTCCAGAAATGATTCTGGTCAAGCTGCGGCGCTACCAGCGCGACGAGCGCTCGCGCAGCGATGGGATGCGAGACGATGCCCAGTGGAACGACATTGTGGGCATGCTCAAGGTGCAGGGACCCGACCTCGATCTGGTACTCCTCGAGCAGTGGGCCGGCGCGCTCGAGGTGGCGGAGACGTGGCGGCGGGCGCTCGTCGATGCTGGGCTCGCGGATGCCTGAGTGAGGGGCTTCCGCACAGTCGATGAGCAGGCCCGGCAAGCCGCACTCCGCCATGGGCAGCTCTACAATGTAATCCACCTGAACACCATGCTCAAGGTGGACCTCATCCCGCTCAAGCGGCGCGCCTTCACCCGGGAAGAAGCCCCTCGCGCCCAACCCACCTCTTAGAGGCGGGCGGGCGCCCCGTGCGGATCGCGTCGGCGGAGGATGCGGTGCTGACCAAGCTGGAGTGGTTTGACATGGGCGGACGCTCCTCCGCGCGCCAGTGGAACGACATCCTGGGCATCATGAATTGGCAGGGAGTCGCTCTTGATCTGGCCTATCTGCGTCACTGGGCCGACGCGCTGCGGGTGCGGGACCTCCTGGAACGCGCGCTCACCGAAGCCGGCCTCACAGGACCCTGAGGCCCTGCTGTCGTTGCTTCCTCGACTGTATCTCTCGGACTCTCTCTTTTGCCCGGGCCCTCCTTCCTCTCCTGCCCTAAGGGAGAAGGAGCCTCCATTGAGAGAATTCGGCATTTCCACTTTTACCCTGTCGTGTTCGGAATAGTTGAGGGAGACCAATCACGCCGTCAAGGAGGAAAAGCGCATATGCTCTCCCGCGAAACCAACGCCGACTCCTATAAACACACCCGGCTGGACTATCATGCAACCGTGCGCGAGCTGCCCAGCCACGAGCGCCCGCGCGAACGCCTGGAGCACTTCGGCCCCCAGGCGCTCTCGCTGGCCGAGCTGCTCGCCATCATCCTGCGCACCGGCACCCGCGGCGACAACGCGCTGGAGCTGGCCAACAAATTGCTCGCGAAGTACGGGGGACTCCCGGGACTCGTGCGGGCCGACTTCCGCGAGCTGTGCGCCGAGCACGGCATAGGCGCGGCCAAGTCGGCGCAGGTCAAAGCGGCCCTGGAGATCGGGCGCCGGCTGGCCCTGGTGCCGGTGGACACGCGCTACAAGATCAGCACCCCCGCGGATGCGGCCAACCTGGTGATGCTGGAGCTGGCCTACCTGGACACCGAGCAGATGCGCGTCCTGCTGCTGGACGCCAAGAGCCAGTTGGTCGAGAAGGTCAGCCTCTATCAGGGCACGGCCAACAGCTCGGTGCTGCGCGCCGCCGAGGTCTTCCGCCCCGCCATCATCCGCAACTGCCCGGGCCTGATCCTCTGCCACAACCACCCCAGCGGCGACCCCACGCCCTCTCCGGAGGACATCGAGGCCACCAAGCAGCTCGTGGCGGCCGGCCGCATCCTGGACATCGAGCTGGTCGACCACCTCATCATCGGCCACCAGCGCTTCGTCAGCCTCAAGGAGCACCTGCGCTGGGACTAGCCTGGGGTTCGAGCAGCAGGGCGTACGCGCATGCAGCCCGTAGCGGGCAGCAGGGGCATAGGGGGCGCCTGGGCCGGCAGACGAGCGCCCCGAAATCGAGCGCGGCCCAGTTGACCTGGAGGCTGCGTTCGCCCCTCACCAGGCGCCGCGCGAGTGCCTGAAGCAGCCGCCTGCGGCTGCCTTGGGCCCAGTGCGGGGAGAGGCCAAAGCACCGCCCCAGCAGCCGGGCCAGGTTGGCATCCAGGAGCGGCTCCGCCTGCCCGAAGACGACGGCCAGCACGGCGCTCGCCGTGTAGGGGCCGATGCCCGGCAGGCGTTCCAGATCCCGGCGCGTCCCCGGCACGATGCCGTGCCGCTCCTCAAGGCGCGCGAGCCGCCGGAGCGCCCGCGCCTTCTGGCACCAGAGCCCGAGCGGCCTGAGCACCCCTTCGAGTTCCGCTGTCGCGGCCCGGGCGAGCGAGTCCCAGGCCGCGTAGCGCTCGAGGAGGGTCGGGTAGACCCGCGCCACCTGGGCGGCGGTCGTGCGCTGGAGCAGGATCTCCGCCACGGTGACCTCGAACGCCGAGCGGCCACGCTCCCGCCAGGGGAAGCAGCGGCCGCCCTGATCGAACCAGGCCAGGAGCCCCTCGCGCAGCCAGTCGACGCGCGCAACCGCCGCTGGCACGAGTTCGCAGGGCGCTCCCCTGATCAATCCCCCGCCTCCCTGCCGGAAGCGGCCTCGCCAGTCTGCGGACTGCTGATCGCGTCGCCTTGCTCTTCCAGCGCTGCGGACTCGAGCCGAATCAGGATCTCGGACACAAGTGCGACGACCTGCTGGCGCACCAACGGCTTCGTGACCACGTACTTGGCGCCGGCCAGCCGGGCCAGGATGCGCGGCAGGACACCATCGTCTCCATCCAGGAGGGCGATGGGCACCGTGGCGCGCAGACTCGGTTCGCGCTTCACATATTTCAGCACCGAGAGTCCGTCCATCCCTGGAAGATCGAGTCCCAGGAAGAGCAGGTCGGCGGGGCCGTGCCGGGAGAGAAAGCGCAGCGCCTCCAGCGGGTCGCCGAAGCAGACGACGCGGTGCCCCTCGCGCCGCAGGATCACCTCCAGGACCTTGCGCGAAGTCGGTGAGGTGTCAAGCACCATGACCCGCAGTTGCCAGTGCTGCATGACCGCTCCTCCTCTTTTGCTGTTTCGAATCCCTTGCTCCCCGATCACTCGATGCCCCCGCAGCAACGGTAGCACGGCTCCCTCATGTGCCTTTCGCAGATTCTCATGGACTGGAAGCGCTCTTTCACGACGGGCTCACGAGAATGGGCAGGGTGGTGGGATGCGCCCGGCATCTCCAGGGAGGAACCGGGATCCAAACGGCCCTTTCCGCTCTGCGGGGGCCTGAGAAGAATAGACCAGCAGTGGGAAAGGGAAGCGAACGCTTGCCCCGGCGAAAGGTTTTTTCACGGGCAGCTCACGGAAATTCATGGCACCCTCATTCGCTCAGCAGGCGGTTCTGCTATACTTGGGTCGAACGCACGCAGGTCGTGAGGGAACGAGACGAACAGGCGACCTGAGAACCTGGGGTCTCTGGACCAAATGAGGAGGTACTCGGAACATGGAAGACACAGAGGAGTGCGCTCGTCCAAAGCACCCACTGCTGCGGATCATCACACTGGGGGAATTCGCCATCGAGCGCCTTGTTCCCGTCCCCTCGGAGGCGGTGGGTGAGCCGCCGCGTTACGAGCGCGTGGCGCGCAGCGAGTGGGGCAACCGCGGGCCGGCGATGAGCCTGTTGAAGGCGCTGCTGTGCCGCCCCAACCGTCGCGCATCGCGTGAGGAGCTCATCGAGGCCATCTGGCCCGACAATGCGGCGATCAACACCACCCACGCGCTCGAGTCGGCAGCCTCCGTCCTGCGGCGCCACATTCTGCGCACAGGCGAGACTGGCAGCCTGCTGCTCACGCTGCGCAGTGGCGGCGAAACGATCTTCAAACTGGCCGGGCAGCAGCGCCTGTGGGTCGACGCCGACGCCTTTCTCTCGCTGGTATCGCAGGCGATGCGGGCGGATTGCCGGGGGCAGGACCCGCTCCCGCTGCTTGAGGAGGCGCACGCCTTGGCCCGCGGCGAGTTCCTCGAGGACGACCTGTACGCAGAGTGGGCCCAGCCGCGTCGGCACACGCTGAACGGCGCGCGGCACCGCGTGCTCTTCAAGCTGATCGACCGCTACCTAGAGGACGAGCGGGTGGGCCTGGCCGAGGAGTTGCTCTTTACGGCCCTGGAGGAGGATCCGGCCGACGAGGACACCCTGTGCCGCCTGATGGTCCTGCTGGTCGAGCAGGAGCGGCGGCAGGAGGCCCTCCAGCTCTACCAGTATACCGAGGACGTACTCCACGAGGAGCAGACCGAGCCGGCCGTCTACACCCGCGAGCTCGCGCGACGCATCCGGCAGGGCCTCGTTTTGCGCGAGCGGGGTGAGTGGTACACCGCAGCGGGGTTGCAGGCGCTAGTAGGGCCGGATGCAGTGCCGAGAGAGCGTGCGGACCACTCAGGCTTCAAAGGAGCCCGGATGGCCATCATTGTTGCTCCATGCCGGGGCCAGATGTCATCCTCCTACAGGTACCGACCGCCGCGCCGGCGATCCCGTAGACAGGCAGCGCTCCCCGTTGGTTGAGCCAGGAATAGCTCCCTTGGTTATTACGAACTCCACAGCCTGGCAAGCGCCTTTTGCCAGTCTGAAACGAGCGCAGGTGAAAGGCTACTCTGGCTCTGCACCTGGCAAGGCGATGGCACGCGTCTGCTCATTCAGCGACCAATCGGCGGGAGGCTTGAAGGCAATCGCGTAGGGGAGGGCCTGTTCCGGCCACGTCTCCTCGCCCGGCTTGCCGACGACAGAATAGAGGGCGCGCATGGTCGGCACGAACAGTTCCGCTGTCTCCTGCATCAGCAGCGCTTCCTGTGCCCTCGTGAGGCGGCGCTGCAAGAGTGGCCGCGGGGGAGCGATGCTCCCGGCGTGGGTATCCTCGATGCCCGACCCGTTGCGCCAGTGCTCGTTGAGGATGCCGTTGGCCAGGGCGCGCGTGGGGTTGAGGAGGACGCCCGCCTTCTGCCTTTCGAGCCACTCCGAGCCGAAGTCCCGCGCAAAGGCATCCATCAGGTAGCGTCTTCCGTGAGATGAATTGAAGGCGGCGAGCGCCCGGAAGCGGTGGTAGTACGTCGACCCGTCGAGCTGCGCGATGGGGAAGGGCAGGAGCTGGACGGCGGCCTTGACCAGCTTGCGGAAGCGCGGCTGGTCTGTCCGCAGGAGGTCGATCCAGTCGGAGAGAGCCGCCGAGGCCTCGATATTGATGCGCGCCATCTCCCCGTGGTATCACCAGCCGCCAGATTTGCGGAACAAACCTGGACAGCAGTGTTCTCGCCGCCCCGATCCAGTCCAGCTTTCCCAGCGTTCCTGCTGAATTCCAGGAAGCTATCGGATCAGGTCACGTCCGCGAGAGCATTCGGGCTGGAACGTACTCCCGTCGGACCAACGATAGCCGTACCACATTGCGTGTCGCGATGCGACCGGCCTGGCCTGCCAGTCTTTGGCGGGGTATCCCTCTGACAGGCTTCTCCCATCCAACCTGTAGCCGGACAGGGCGACGCTGGCCTCCTCACGCGCTCTCTTTGCGGCGAGGCTGCCAGTGAAACTCGTTGAAAAAGCTATGATGCACATTCACACTGCCGTTCCAATCCGCGTGGGCCTCGTAGCGGCAATGGGGGCACCAGAACAGCTTGCCCCAGCGCTCTTTGATGCGCTTGCCGTCACGGAGGGAGAACCTCTCCCCCTTGAGGCCGCATCGCGAGCAATATTGGCTGGTGCCATGCGGGTTGACTTCGACGGTCACTACTCCTTCGACAAAGGCTTTCTCACGCGCTTTCTGATTGATCTTGCCGCGCAGCTGGTTCGCCTGCTTGCGGTTCATGCGCCGCGACTTGCTTGCCCCTCTGGCCTTGATCTTGCGTAAGCGCTCAAAGAGCAGGACACAGCCCGGATACCTGGCGCACACGCTGGCAATGATACGCGCGACCTTGTGGGCGGCATCCTCATTCATGCGGCGCACATGTTGCCAGAGCTGCTTCGAACTGTGCTCGCCCTTCACCGGCTTGCCCGATTGCCACTGCTTTTTCGCGATGCGCTTGAGATGACGATAGCGCTGCTGATCGAGCCCATGGTCCGTGACGAAGAGGGTGTCGATGATCGTACCGTGCTGCCTAACGGTGATCACGGCGAGATTTTTGACATTCAAGTCGACGGCGACCGTCACCAGGTCGGGATCGAGCTTGCTTTCCCTGACCTTCCTGGCGGCAATCTCTCTGGTCTGCGGAAAGTGCAATTCAACCGAGTGCGCCCGCAGGAGCAGGACGGGGCTCTTGTGTTCCCACGCCTCTTCGCTGAGGCGCTGCTGCAAATAGCGGCTGCACTTCACCGGGTAGTTCACCCATCGCCATCCCTGTCCATCGCAGACCTTGATCTGGACAAAACGGCCGTGCGGGTCGCTGCTTTCCAATTCCAGGGAGCAGGTCCCCTGGTAGAGTGTGGGGTGATCCCTGGCCCCCGGCAGTCCTGGCCGACCTTTCTTCTTGCCCGACTGCTTCCAGTTTGCCGCATTCGAGAGATAGGACCGCACCTTGCCAATGGCATCTTTGATCACACTTCGGCGGTAGATGACGGGCATGGCGGGAAAGCGCTCGGTGAAGTTCCAGCCTTCCCAGGGCCGGGGATGCCCGATGGTTTCGACCGTGCAAGCCTCAGCCCAGGTGAGCAGCTCATTGGCGGAGATGGGGCGCTCACGCATCTCGAGGTGCTTCTCCGAGTAGTAGGGAACGCGCTCTGCAAGCTTTTGGGCATGCGCCAGGAAAAAGTCGATGTAGTAGGCGCGCGCGGCATTGAGCAGGCCCGCGGTCTCATCGAGCAATGCTCGTTTGCCAGTATTGGCTCCCCCTTGCCTGCGTTCGCTCAGGTCAAGGAGCAGTTTCGTCGTACGGGTCGCCTGTCCCATTTGTTCCCTACCCCTCATCCATCGACGCATTACGCTGCTTCGGGAATATACTTCCCTGAAATCCACCCGACCAGGAAACCAGCGTTTTCACGAACTCGCTCTTCATCGAGGAATCCTTCTGCGGCAAGTTCCAGGAAGTTCCCCTTGATGAAATCGACGACATCCTGCCAGGTAACTTCCTGGTTCGGGCTGTCTCCATAGAAATACCATACTCTTCCGTCTTCGTAACCATGGTCAAAGCGCTGATCTCCAGGATGATGAGTGTTTCTGATGTTCTCGTCTGCTGCATCATATAAATCTACTTTCATCGATAACAAAATATAGCTTCTTATTCATATTATACATTCTTTTTCGTCAATTTTCAATACTTCCATCAGTAAGTTTGATTCTTTGGGCAGAGTGATTTATAATGCGGCTAAATATTTGTTGGGAGCCATTTAATGGAGGAAAAGAACTGGCTGCGGGTTGAGGCAATCGCCCGCGATTTAGATGTCTCTGAGGGGACAGTTCGCGCCTGGATACGTGAAGGAAAATTAAAGGGGGCCAAATTCGGGAGAGACTATCGAATACGGCGTGAAGATTATGAGGAATTTATCCGAAAACACTTAAATCCTGACGGTGAGAGCGACAAAAGGTGAAGAGCTGATGTATCTGCCCTGGTCTTATTTGGAATGTATCCCAGTCGGAAGTTATCCACCACCTTTGCATGAGAGGTTGACGGCTATTATTGACAAAGTATTGCCTTCGCTTCAGTGCTTTTCTCTTTAAAATGGGAATATAAAGTTTACTATACTATCCCAAATGCACTCAGTTGGTTTGGTCAATTTTTTCTAAAACACGTAATAGCAGTAAGGCGTCCAATAAATCTAAATTCTCGGCAAGAGAATGCCAGTCGCGTTCACCACTCCAAATACGTTGTGTAGCGTTGGCAATGTGCCAGCCACCCGCTTCAATCTGGGGTAAAAATCTCTGGACAGTGTTTCGAGCCTCCACATCCCCATTCACCGCGGCAGCAATATCGGAGATCAGTCGTCCCTGCACGCGATCAATATAGTCGCAATTTCCCGTAAAAGAAGCAAAAGCCTCTCGCTCACGGCAACGATAGTATCGTGCAGACTCGATTACCCCTTCTCGGCTGAAAATTTCAGCGAGAAGACCCAATGTTTTCCAAACGCCCTCCAACAAACCTAATGTTTCAGAAATTGCCAATGACTGTTCAGCGTAGACCTTGGCCTCAGCTAGACGTGTTACCGGAGCTTGCCCTGCTTGTACTGCCTTGAACAATATAGCAGCCAAGTTATTAAGATGTTCCGAGTGTATAGGACTATTAGGGTGTATTTGTTCATCAAGTTCCAGCGCTCGCCTACACCAACCCTCCGCCTCACTCGGGCGACCATTTACATCAACTACTATTGCAAGTGCAGCATAATTCTCAGCTGTCATTGCCTTGTAATTCAACAGTTCACTGATAGTAACACTTTTGCGGTAATATTGTTCTGCATCAAGCCACTCGCTTCTGGACGTTGCAATATCACCTAGATTATGCAATATTAGAGCTTCCATCGTAGGGTCGCTCAAAACGCGGGAAATTTCTAATGCCGCTCTGAGTAAATCAGCTTCAGCATATTGTCCTTGCTTTAGCTCTAGTACACCAAGTTCCTTTAGAACAGCCGCTTGAGCTTCAAGATTACCATGTTGCAGGGCAATATTCAGCCCCTCTTTAAATGCAACTCTTGCTTGCGGGTACTTGCCCTGGTGATAGAGTACTGTACCCAGTACATGCAATAACTTTCCATGAAGGTCAACATAGACTTTGTCACTAGGTTTTCTTCTGATCAATCGCTGAATAACTACCAATGCTTCGCGCAATCGCTCCTCGGCGAGGGCAGATTGTCCAAGATCCCTGAGACAGAGACCCAATACGCTTAATGTGGTACAGTGTTCATATGACCCGGGGCCTAAACGCGAGCCTTGAGGTTGTGCTTCGATTTGTACCAGTAGGGCCTTAATGCCTGCGTAAGCAACATCCAAGTTATGATTTCTATATTCGTCGTGGCACCGACCAATTTCGCGTAACCATTCAGCCCAAGTCAATCCCTCTTCATTAGCATTTGCTAGAGTAACAATCTCTGATACTCGGCTCCGTATCTCATCACGCTCCCTTTCCATCCCAAAGGCATTTAGAAACCTCAGGATGCTATCAGCCATATCAGAAGCTTCATCTAGTTTGCCTGCTTTCAGTAGCCTTTCTAGCGCATGCCGCAAGTTGGGCAGGCTCCCGTTGCATCAGAGCACGTACGGGAAGGGGGTTATGTAAATTTTCATCGTCTAAATAAAATATTAGCGAAGAGTAACGCTGAATGTAGCGATCATATAATGCTGAATCTTCCACACTTGTTTGGCTTCGTAAGTACGGCACCAACACTGGATGGAAATGTAAAAATGGAACAATAATGTTTTCATGCACTTGCTCTACGGTCAACAAGGCAGCCTGTTCTAATGCCGGGAGTAGCTCTGCCCATTCGATCTCAGAAATCTGTGTAACTGCCAGTAAGTCGTCTTCGCTTGCCCCTCCCTCAAACGGAACTAGGCGACTTAACAGCACGCGATGTTCCTCGCTCAATCGTCGTAACGAATAGTCTAAGGAGATCAATAAGGATCGGTTGCGGCCCGCCCCCATGTCATCCACAAACTGCGTTAAGAGTGCCACAAAATCTGCCTGGACTTTCGTGGGTGCATATTCTCGTAGTACTGGAAACACGAGTTGAATTGCTAACGGGTTATAATCTAGTTGGGCGAGTAAATCGCATACTTCCGTGTAAATGGCTTGCGCACGGTCGAGTTTCAATGTATCCATTATGCGAGTGGCAAAGGCATAGGCGTCTTCAGAGTGTAGCCCCTTCAATTCGTGGTAAATCACCCGATTTCTTAAGGTCATTCGTTCGTCGGCGAAAGCGGTGTCACGGCTGACTAACAATACACCAACATCCATATCTCTCAACTCTAGCAATGTATCCCATAGTTGGGTACGCGATACGGATGTTAAGGGTTTTTCTCCGTGTGTAAGAATAGTTTCTATATGGTCAGCAATTACTAGGATGCGCTTTTCCTTTAGAGTGGGTTTCAAAAGGGCCAATATTTTTTTTGTACTCAGACGAATCTCCCCTGTTAACGACATCTAGATAGCTACTAAACGTCGTCAAGAGCATTGATGCATCTCCACCTTCTTCGAAAGAGGTATAATATGCTCCATCGTACATTCCTGTTCGGGTCAACCACGCGGCGACCTCGCGAACGAGAGCCGTTTTACCTACTCCACCAAACCCATGCACCACCACTATCCACTTCCGTCTTAGCAATCGCTCCAAGGAAAGCAAATTATGGGCGCGTCCACCAAAGCCGTAATGGGGGTCCAAAGGCATAGTTTCACTTAGACTGGGAAAAGTATGCTTTAATGGTTTGGGTGGGGATAAAGGATGAGTGGACTGCAAGATCAAAGGACGTTGTTGGTAAAGGTGAGGTAGCCACCAATCATGTAGTATTATAGAGCTGCCTTGCTCATCTAGATGGCGGCGATGGGGATGACGATGCAAATCCTTGTACAGGGCTAAGAGTGCTTGCCTTTGAGCCATGGCCATTGGTATACCCGTAGCGAGCATACGATAAAATGTTTCCACGTAGTGGACTGCACTAACGACAAGGAAATTAGCGCTCATCGCCACTACACCATCCATGCCACCTCGCACCAGTTGAGTAGAAACGCTACTGAAAACATCATCTACTGAGCTTACTGCACTTTGACAAGCGTTTAGCACGACAAGTTGTACACTACTATTTCGCAAGGCATTCACTAGCTCTTCTCCCTTAATCCAGTCACATTTGCCATTACTATCCTCAAAGGCAAGTAGGCCCTGCTCACGCTCATTTAGCTGCTCCTGTCCCTCCCTAATGTTGTTCTTTCTGCCGAACATTCCATGACCATCGAAATGGAGGATATGAATCGGTCGGGAGCGATTTTCTAATCGTTTTTTGAGAGCAAGCATTGTGGGCGGTCGCAGAAATTCTAGTTCTACAGCACCTATCCCGATTTGATCCTGTACCTCATCTAATAACTTGTGGGCAATGCTACGCGGGTCTATAAAGCCTACGTCTGAGGGACGCGCTGTGACCAATAATATTCGTAGCGGCAACTGAAAGGGGGAAACTACGGTCTTTACTTCATCTTGTGACAAGGTGCGTATAATAGAGATTGGGGGATCAGCAAAGGCCACAAAGTCTCGTTTGTTATGCAGCAGTTCCCAGGGCAAGCTGAGAACACTAGGTATCTCACTGATGATGTTGATCTGATGCTGCACATCGGACAGAGACAACCATTTCTGCACAATCCTATCTGCCGCTGCTTCCCCAAATACAGCCTTATAGAGCCGTTGGCCAAGTTGAGGCAAAAAAGCCTCAACTTCCCTGCCCCGTTGAGCAAATCCCTCATATGGCCATTTCCAATATTCTTCCAGATACCAGCGTAAGTTCTCACGCTCCCTTTGAGTCAATTGGTCGCTCAACAAGGCACCTCTATGGCTCATGCCCACAGCGTTACAGTTCAAGGTGATGCTGGCAATCGTTTCAGGTGAGGAGCCTTGAGGAGGAGAATTAAGCATAATACTCAGGTCGGCTAGCTGACCCATACAAACTTCTCCTTAAGGCCGATTAAGCCCCCTGATAGCGGCTGATACCGAAAACAAAGTGGTTGTAAGGGATTATCTGCTGATGGTCGTCTCGCCTGACGATCTGATCCGCACCTCTATGGTAGACCCAATCGTTCCAATTCCACAGTGTTTGTATATCTCTAGGAATCTGGACAGCTAAATATGCGCCTTCAGCAAGCGGAGCCCCCGTTGGAAGGCTCCCAAAATCAAGCCCCAAGCCAAATTTCTGAACGAGGCGCTTCCGATTGCGGACAGTGATCATCTCCGCGACAGCTTTAGCCATTGCTAAGAATGGGGCTAGGACAGGTTGCGCCGTAGCGGTGAGGTGAAGGCCGGCCTTGAATACATCTGATTGCAGGAATTTGAGAAACGCCTCGTCTTGGTTATTCTTGACATTGATCGTGAAGCCCCCGAAGATTAATCCTTCGCTGCCTACTTTCAGCCCAACAAAGATAGGATAGTTGCGAATAGCGGCGTATTCCCAATTCTTTGCATAGCAAGTAAAATTAAAATATACATCCTCGGTTTTCTTTGATACTTGGTCCTTGGCAAAGAAATGCACCAGAATGAGATGTGTGTCGCTATCTCTGCCTGGATAGGCGGCCACATACAGACGATCCAAGGTGATCTTCACACGAGTATTTCTGAGTTCCGGGGTGGCAATGGCGCTACTGATAGGGTGGACAGGCAAAATATCTCTGCCAGGTTGAGCAGGACCCAAATAGCCATATGTGTGAGAGGTGAACTGCCAGGGTCTATCGCGAAAAGGCCACCATATACTACTTCTCGTATGATCTGGAGAATGATTCCCAAAAATAGGAGAGTGTTCAGCTTGGGGTATGTCGAGCAAATCCGCAGATTCCTGAGCCAGGTCGAGTATACTTGCGGTCTCATCGTCTCCCACATCACGTAAGGCGGCAGCAGCCTCTCCCAGAGAGAACTCGCCCAAGACGGGCAAATCGGCAAACCAAGGAGGAGTGTCCATACCAACTCATTCCTTCTCCATATGGGGCTTTCTCATAAGGAAAAAATCAAAGCGCACTTGAATGAAATTTAACGCTACCATTTTACCACATGAACTCAAGTGCGATACAAACAAAACGAGCGATTGATGAGGCAGAACGTCACCGTAGTGGCTACTTCTTACAGCCATTCGCAGACCAGCATATATACATTTGGTTGAACTTTCTGGCCACAGACGCCATCTCCCCGTCGCCGATGCAGCTGACCTCTGAATCGAAGGCGGCCGCCCACTGCGGCAGGTCGCGGTTGGCCAGCACGGCGAAGTACGACCCCCACCGGATACAGAGCGCCACGGTGGCGATGGCCACTTCGCCAAAGTGCAGATGGGATTTTGGTGGGACCTTCTCGTCCCTCGTGGATTCCTCCAAATACGAGAGGACCTGCCGGTACATGGTGGCGTGCGGGGGCGAGACGAGGCGGTAGGGGGCTTGATCCTCTTCAACCCTCTCCTGCCAGGCCCCCGCGTCAACAGTGAACCCGGCGTTGACGTTGACCGTTAAGGAACGCTGCTCTGGCATGCTCGCTGTCTCTCCTTTCGCGCGTTTCCGCGGCGAGTGGGTGTCCTGACGACACTATTCCTTGCTGAGCCGCTTGTTGATCTCCTCTACCGCCTTGACTGTCGCTGCGAAAACCGGGACGAACTGCGCGTAGGAGGTATCCCTCCGTATCCGCACCAGCTTCCAGCCGTCCTCGACATCCCGGTACAGCAGCAGATAGAAGCCGTTCCAGTTGGGGTAGTGCCCGGCTTTGCGTTGGTAGGGCCGCCGGGCGAAAAAGGAGGCGACGACGTGGGGGAGCGGCGCAATGATCCTCGCATCTATCCGGCAATAGGTGATCCCGCCCACGTCCTCCCGGTCATCGACCAGCAGGCGCTCTCCTTCGATCCAGGCAGACAGGAGGGCCAGGGCCTCGACCGGAACGTCGGAGCGCTCCAGCGCCACTTTCGCCAGTTCGTACTCTTCGCGCGTGAAGTCGATCTGATCGCTCATGGCTTTCTCCCTCGCCGTTTCCGGATGTGCTTGCCCCGCGCGTGACCGCTCCCTGGCAGGTTCACTCTGACGTGCGCGCCTCTGGGCAGGGATGCCCGATGCGGCTCCATCGCGGCACCGGCTTGCACGGCCATGGCGTCCTCTTGCCGCTGCGTGCGGGAGAGCCAGTCTCTACGTTCCGGGAGAACCGGGCACCAGCCGCCCTCCTCGCTTATCCCGTAGGGGGCTATGATGTCCAGGAGCTCTTTCCATCGCCCCAGCCCGAACATGTCCACGTCTTGCCCGATCGCCCCGCTGGACAGTCCGTAGATCGAAGTGTCCGCGTCTTTGCCCTCGAGGCGGGTCAGCAGGAACCAGTTCTCTTCCCGTTCGATGTAGGCCGCCGCGAAGGGACTCTGCGCGATGGCCTGGGCGAGCGGGCGGGGCGCGCTCCTCTCCTTCTCGTATTCCTCCGGCGAAAAGAGGGCCCGAAACCGCGCCTCATCGTCTTCCTCGCGCAGATCATAGACCAGGTCGTGGCTGTGGTCCCCGATGAGGACCCCGTGCTCTGTGACGGCCTGGATGAAGGCCTCCATCCAGCCCGGCGAGGTCTCAATCGCCAGGCAGGCGGCGTCGTGCGTCAGAATCACCCCGATCTCGCCCTCTTGCACGTCCTGAAGCAGGCGGGAAAACGTCTCGCGGCACTCGCCCAGTTCCTCGGTATAGGCGAAATTCCTCAGCTTGCCGTCGTGCGCCGCCGCATAAACCGCGGCTTTGCGGCTGTGGTCAACGTGCTTTAAAAAGTCCAGGCTTTTCATCGATCCCTCCTCTTACGTGTGGCGCCTCTTTTTCCGTTGCTTTTTTCCCCGCCACTGTGCGCTCGATCTGCCGGACCCGCCGTACCCGAATGTGCTGCCTGGAGGCGCGAAGCCGACGTCCTCAGCCGTCACGATGTCGCTCCCGAGCACATCCAGTAGTTGTCGGAGCCAGCCCTCCGCCCCCATGTTGCGTATTTGTGTGACGTTCACCTCCACCCACATCTCCCTGCCGATGAGCGGAGGATGCTCGGCGGCGAACAGCGGGTCGATGTTGATGGCCTGGGATGGGTCGATCGGCCCCTGCGAAGCGTCAGCCTGGCCCTCCAGCACGTCGAGCAGCTGCCTGAGCCACCACGCGGATCCCATCTGCTCCATCAGGGAGGCATTGGCCTGCACCCACTCGGCCTCGCTCATGGCCGGCTCGTGTTCCTCGGTCAGAGACTCAGCAACGGTAATGGCGTAGAAGGGATTGATAATGATCCGCTGCAGGCTGTCCTCGGTGAAGTGCGGCACGCCTCTCTCCCTCCTTTTCGGGAATGCTGTTCAGACTCAACCATCTCCTGTAGCGCTATTCTCCGGCAACACGAGAAAAAGGGAAACGGGACATTCACCCCACCCTCTGAGGCAATGATAGCAGACCAGACTCAGCCCCGGCTCACACCATTTCACGGGATCCTCACGACCATTGCGGCGGGGGCGCAGAATGGCCGTGAGGATCCCGTGAACATTCCTGAGGTGCGGAAGAGGTTCGCCTGTTATCATAGGTGAGAAAGGCGCACGCGCCACTGCGCGCGTCACTCAAAAAGGAATGAGGCACCTGCTATGCCGAACCAGCCGCCGGCCCAGATCCATATTCGCATCGACACGCAAGAGCAGCGTTCTGGCATCCCAGAACTGCTGGCCGCCCTGCCGCAGGTGCACATCGAGGTGATCCCGCTGCACGTGGGCGACTACGACGTGGGCGGCGATCCATGCCGGGTCATCGAGCGCAAAACCGGGAGCGACTTTCTCGCCAGCCTGGCGGAGGGGCGCTTATTCGCGCAACTGGCCGCGCTGCGGAAAAGCCGCTTCGCGCCCATCTTGCTGCTGGAGGGGGACCCGCTGCGCGTCGATCACTCCCAGATGCGCCCAGAGAGTATCCGCGGGGCGCTCGCCTACATTGCGGCGATCATGCGCGTGCCGGTCCTACCCAGCGGCGGTCCAGAGGAGTCCGCGCACCTGGTCTACGCCGCGGCGAAACAGTGCCAGCTCGGGCGAGCAGCTCACGGGCATGCGGCCTCCGGCCCCTCGACAGGAAGACGGAGGGCTTCTCTGCCCGAACAGCAGCTGCAGATCGTGTTGTCGCTGCCGGGCGTCGGTGTGGCTACCGCGCGTGCGGTATGCGCGCGGTTTGGCAGCCTGCATGACCTGTTGAGCGCTGACGCCGCCACCCTGGCGGCGGTCCCAGGGGTCGGGCCCGCGCGGGCCGCCGCGCTGGAACGGCTGCTGCGCAGCGCGCTGCCGTCGTCTGAGGCTGGCCGCTAAAGGAAAGGAGCAAACACCATGGTAGCGCACGTTGACCTCAACTCATGGGTCCAGGCAGAAGAACATTTTAGGGATTTAGATCAAGATCGGGGTCGCACGCACTACGATCGTGAGATGTTCAACTGTGAGCTGGCGCTCAATCTCGTCGGTATTGGGACGCTGTTCAGTTGTAGTGGCCACCTGGACGGTTTGCCGGCTTTCCCCTATATCACGATCACGCCCCAAAAGGAAGTAGCTGGCCTGGTTCCCCGCTACGTGAGCATCATGGAGACTCAGCCCTTATCGCAAGGGGCCCTAACTATCAAGCAGACGATCGTTCAAGCCATGTCAGAATTGGGCCAGCATCTGTTGAGTCTCCTCACCGGCTTTTATGAGGAAAGGCAAACGCCCCCGCCCCGTCGCCTGGTGATCCAGGCAAACTCGGTAGGGAGCTACACGCTGGTCAATCAAGGGGCTATTGTCGGCTTGCTCCCAGATCAAGCGACACTCACAGCTTACCAGGATGAATTTGTGGCGTTTGGCGAATATCTCAAGAGCATATGGGAATAGATAAGCAACTATGTTAGTGGTGCAGAAGGGGAACGGCAACAGAATCCCCACGCTGCGCATGCAGCCGAAAGCCGTAACACGTCTGGCGGCCGGGATGATCATTCTGCTTGGACAGAACTATTACCCGATATCGTTTAGACGGTGTGCAGGTCACCACAGGAATGAATTGGAGGGTTGTGGCCCTAAACGAGCTTGTTAGTGTCTGTTTCGCGGATCGACGCCCCAGTAGTCCTGGTATTCGTTGTACTCCTGCTCCACGTCTCCGCTCGTACCAAACATGAGGGCATGCAGCCGCTCCAAGTCGCTGCTGGGCTGTGCTTTTTCGAGGGTGCGCATCGTCTCCCCCGATGCGGGGAGTCCCGATTTCCCCCTGTATAGCCTCTTTCTGCGGGTAGAGGCACGCTTCCTGGTTCGCCTGTCTTTGTCGCGCATTTGATCACCTCTCTCGCCTGTTTTTGGGGTCTACTCCGTAGTACTCTTGATAGTCCCGATACTCAGTATCGGGATCGCCGGACGTGCCGAATACCAGTTCGTAGGCTTCACGCTCTGCCTTTGTTACTTTCAGGTGCTGTTCCGCCTCAGCGATACCCGCCGCGATCGAGGGGCTTTGACTGGCCTTGCGCTCTGTCCAGTGCCGTATTGCGTGGCAGTTGGCGCACAGGACGATGCATTTCTTGATTTCGGCCTTCACCCGCTCTAAGCTGAGTTTACGTCGGCCGGCGTCCCCGATGTTGAACACCTTTTCCTCCTTGTTCCTGTGGTGGAACTGCAGCGCAGCAGGGTGTTTGAATCCACAATCAGCACAGCGCAACGACGCTTTTAAGTCCTGTATGTACCAGTAGACCTCCGCTTTACGACGATAAATTTCTGCCAGGCGTTCAGCCTTGTGATCCTGGTGCCACTTGGCTTGATACTTTCTCTGGTATTCCCGCGCTTTCTCAGGATCTTTCCAGGGCATTGCGTCACCTCAACCGGGCATTTCACAGCCCTGTTCTGAGTATATCACACGAACGGTTTCACTATAACCATTGTTTTCCGCAGGCTAAAAAGCGGAAACCCAGGAGATATCTGCCAGATGGCGTAAAGCACCTCGCGGCCAGAGCTAAAGGACGGGCTCAGCCCAACAGATAGCGCCGCGCTCCTCGCTGGCCGGTGCCTTTTAATCTACCACGTTCTATTAATGTCTCCAGGTCCCTGTGGGCAGTCCTATCTGAAACTCCCGTCAATTGCCGATAGATACTATTGGTGATAAAGCCATACTTTTGAACACATTCCACCGCTTTGGTCAGTCGTCTCTCCCGCCGATCCGATTGCTCTTGCGACAATATTTCAGGCCGGGCATTCTCCTCCTCATCTCCCCAGAGCGTCTCTGTATACTTCGGTTGCGATCGCGGAGACATCAAGGCCGGTGCCTTCTGAAATGTCACCATAAATTCACCCATCTCCCGGAACTGCGGCCCGGGCAGACCCAGGCGTTTTGTCTCGTCGAGCATAAACCTGATGCCGCTGCCGAGGCGCCATGCAGCCGGGAATATCCTTGAGCAAATTCGCGAGGGTTGGGTTGCGCAGCTTCGATTGCACCTCTCTCCGCTCCATCTGCTCGACTGTGATCCCGGGCAGCAGTAAGCCGGGGCTATGGACCTCTACGCGGTCCGGGTAACAAAACACGCGCACGCTCTCGCCGCGTTTGCTGTAATCGCGATGCACCACGGCGTTGATGACGGCCTCACGCAGCGCTTCCAGAGAATACTCCGGTATATCAATACGCTTAAAACCTTCAAGCCTGCCACCCACCGCGATATAGCGGCTCAGGAACAACTCCGCCCCATCGATTAAATCCTGGAGGGTCCCTGTAAGAAACCCGCGGTCTGCATATCGACTGGCACCGACCGTCTCACGATACAAAACGCAGGCCGCGTCGCTTTGTATAATATATTCTTGCGGGGCAGAGCCGAAGAACAACATCCCCGCTTTGGTTGGAACCACTTTGCCATCATTTGTCCTGACCGCACACTCCATGCCGATCAGCACGCGTTCCAGATCCTGAAGCGGCTGGCCTGGCGTTCGCTCGTGGACCGCCGCGCCAGATACGCCCTGACCTTCTCCAGGTCAAGATCCTCCATTGTCGCATTGCGGACCGGTTGGTGTTCCCAATCCACCAGGCCCCGGTCATTCGCCATTTCCAGCAATTCCGGTAAACTCAGTGACACGGTATGGGTACCGCGCCTCATCCAATAAATCCCGTGAGCCTGATAGACCGGTCCATCTCTTGGCTTTATCGTAACCACAACGAGTTTTTTCCCATCCACAGTATAGATTTCCGGCTCAGAAGGATCCAACACGAGTTCCGGTTTGATCATTTGCCGAACCGCCCTTAAAACCACGTCCAGTGTCTCTCCGATACGCTTCTCCGGCACACCTACAATCTCATGGAGCGATCCTTGACGCCGATAATAACGACCCCACCCCCGGCATTCGCCATGCCACACAAGCGCTCGGCCATCTCCGTTGCCCTGAGAGCAGCCACCTTCAGTTCGACCGTATTGGTCTCGCCACCTTGAATGAGCGCCTTCAGTTCTGTCTCGCTCAGTTTTACCATAACGCCCCCTGACATTCTCATCGTGATCCCAAGCGGCCTTATTGTAGCATACCTATCAGGCTTCTAACAGGTGATGGCGGATGGATGGCGGATGGATGGCGGATGGATGCAAGGCATTGAAAGGCCGATGAGAAGGCCACACAAGGAACTAGCGCGGTGACTAGACATTCTTTGAGGAATCTCTCACTTCTACAAGATTCTTCAAAGCCACGACCGCGTCATTGATTACTGCTTCCCCTTGAGAGTATGGCCGAATTATGCCATAATACCTTCAAAAGTATGAGAAACTCGTTTTGCATGGCCGAATTATGTCCGATACATCTGGAGCTGGCCGAATTATAGAAATCAAAAAGCCGCCTCAGTTCCTGCTCACTCAACTCAACGATGATGCTTCCGTTATACCCTCCTGCTATCTAGAGCAGCCCAATTTTAGCACAAGCAGCAGGTTTCTCCTCGTAGATGTCCGAAGTGATGTCCGAAAGAGCCCTGGGTATTGCCGAGCTTACCGCTACGAGCGCCATCAACAGGCCATCTTAAAGACGGATAAGGTGTCCCCGAGAGCGAATAGAGGGAGGAATGTCCGATGAGGTGGCGGATGGATGGCGGAAAGGCGTGGCGGATGGATGGCGGATACATAGACGTGCAGCCTTCGGTTCTGCACAGAGCACAAACATAACATCAAACATTTACCGCCCTGGACTCGCTCGTGAGAGCATCGTGAAATTCCGTGAGGGCGGGGTGAGGTATATCTGCTATGATTATCACAGCCCTCAGGCTGACGGCAATGATGCTGTACTTGCAGCCAAGTCGACGATCAGCCTGAGGAACTCGATGCTCATTGAGACACCTGATCTGATCGACAATGATTGCTCGGTAGCTCGGCAGCTATAGGTGAATCCCTGGTTTTCCAGATAGGCAAGACCACCTTGCAGGGCGTCAAACAGAGTATGCGGCTAGCAAGGTGGGTATATAGCCGGAAATGCTCTTCCGCAAGAGAATAGGACAGAGAGGAGGGGTGACTGCCTTTATGAAGCCAAAAGGAGAAGTCCCCGCTGCTATCGTCGATGAATAAAAAGACAAAGAACCATGCCAAGCTGCTCCACGTGGCGCTGCTCGAGCTTCCAAACACGCTGCTCCTGCAAATCATGGAGCAGTGGTGGGCTTACGCTCACCGGCAGACCAGGAACGTCGTTCTATCTGAGCGCGAAAGACTGGCCCTTGGTACCGAGTTGGTCCCTCGTCGTGGATTGCACCGGATCCTCAGGAGTTGCACCGTTCGCTCGGTAGCTTTACCCCAGAAGAGGTCTATCACACCATCGTTCCCCTGGCCGCAAACGCCTTCTTAGGCGGTTCAGAGGCACACAGCAGGGTCGACATCTGAAGGTCGATCACCACAGCGGCTACCGCCATTTCATGCAACTGCTGGTCGGCTGGCTCCGCACGGTAGCGCAGCAGGCTGAGGCGGGACAGGTGGTTTTCCCAGCGGCATCTGAGCGAGACCCAGTCCGGCCAGGAGCGCCCGAAATCGAGCAGCAACGGCAGCCCAGCGCGCAGAGAAGGAGCTACGGCGGCAGCAAGCCCGCGAAATGGCCGAGCGGGCACAGCAGCAGGGGTACCTGCTCGGCCCCTTCGATCTGCCGGCCATGGGCCAGGCCAGGACGTACTTCCGGGACTGGTGCCAGCAACATGGTCGACCCTACATCTCGGTGGAGTACCGGGGAGGTCTCCTCGCGTCGGTGACAGCAGACACGGGCCCTGTGGGAAGGGCGCTCGAGGGCCAGGGGAAGCTGCCGCGCGGGCGCCCCTACCCAGGCTTCGCGCCGACTCCCGAACTGCAAGAGCGGCTTACGCTGCTCGCAGAGCAGTACGTGAGCAGATCCAACGCATACCAGCAGGAAGTCCGATCGCGGTGGCAGAGCGATGGACACGTGGTGAAGCTCAAAAACATCCTGGCAGTCGACGCGGAACACGCTGCCCTGGACCTGCTCTCGCTCTGGCCCCTCGCCCTGGCCGAGTACGAGGCCTTGAGCAAAGCAACCAGGCCTGCTGCTCCCTTCAAGGAGAGACGGCCGGCAGCGCAGCCAGAGCCAGCCTGGATGACGGCGCTCAAGCGCCTGCGCTCCGAAGATGCCGCGTCCTTGCAGCCCCCGCTTCCAGCGCCGGCCGCTTTGCCAGATCAGCTTGATAGACTCCTCACCAAAGCGCAGATCGTCGCGTTCCTCGGACTCCCGACGAACACGCGGCAACCCAAAGCCCGGCTTCATCTTGATCTGCAGGCTACGCTCTCAGCCGATCAGCTTGCCAGGGCGCAGTTCTTCGAGGTGTTCGTGCAGGAACTGGCGGTGGGCCCCGGCGAACTGGAAACGCTGCTCGCCTGCACGCCAGGCGAGCGGAAGCGCTGGACCAGCGACGGGAAGCTTCCCGTTCTCTGCTACCGGGCCTTTCGCAAGGCCGGGCAGGACTTATTGTATCCCGTTCACGATAGGAGGTGTATCCTCAGCCTGACCCAGACGGAGATCGCGCGCTGGCGGGGCGAGCACCAGAAGCTGGTGGCTCTGCATCGCAAAACGGGGGCACAGAAGGCACAGTTCAGTAGGGAAGCCAACCAGCAGGCCCGGCGTGATTTCTTCACCTCTCTGGAAGAGATGGTATGCGAGTGGGAACGGTGCGGTTCTCCTCACCTGGCCGCCGCGCTTAAGCTGGCCCTCTGGACGCAGTGGGCGTCGCGCTGGGCCAAGGACAACCAGGTCAAGCTGCAGCACGCCATCAAGTACCAGGCGCTCTACCTGCAACGGCGCGACGTCTGGTACGCGCGCAAGAACGAGGCCATCGCAGTGCTGGCGCAGACGCCCTACGCCCGGCTCTCCTACTACCGGCCAGAGGAGGCCGACAGATGGTCGCTCGAGCTGTGCGACGAGCACTATGAGATGCGTAGGGAACTGGGCTACGAGAACAAGTGGGTGTTTTTCGCCGACTTTGGGGAGGAAATCAGGCAGTGTCCACGCTGCCATGCCGCGGTGGAGAAAGACTACTACGCGCTCTACCACATGGAGATCGCCGCGGCGGCGTTTCCCGAACTGCGCTTCTCCTTCCACGTTCCCCATCCAATCGGAAAGGCGTTTCTCCCGCCGCCGCACGCACTCCCCCATGTAGAGTACACAGAGCAGGACGGCATGTTCAGGTTCGGCCGCCCGTTGTTAGAGGACGAGAAGGTTCTCTACCGGGAAAAGGTGGTCGAGACGAATTTCGCGCTGGCCCTGGCAGAAGCACAGAGGGATCTGGGGCCTGGTTGGGAAGCTGAAGGAAACGATGAAGGGTGCTCCCTCGCTGAGGGAGAAGCTGTAGAGAATAGACTTGGTAGCATAATGCGCGAAGGGGGAATATGAAAAGCTCGACGAAAGCGTTGGCACGACAAGTGCGAGACGCTTTGCTCGCGCTCCCAGACGAAGCCTTAATAAAGACCACAGAGCAGTGGGGAGCGCTTCTGAAGCAGATGACGGCTGGAGATATCGATTTATTGGAAGAAGCGCTACTGGCCTGTGGGCTCCAGTTCAGGTCGACAACGACAGGGCAAGTATACCCAGGTCTTGGTGCATTGTTGCTAGCCGAGCCAACCTTTGAGCACTGTACCTTTGTGTCTGTCGATCCAGGGCAGTTAAGAACGCATTTCCGGCGGATGCCCTTGCGACAGTTCTATCATAGTATCGTCCCTCTCGCTCGCCTTACAGGTATTGGCACAATGGAACGAGCTTAACACCTACCGTTGAGAGTGAAAGACTATGGAAACAGCAATATATCAATCCGACCTCCAAGGAGCCTCCAACTGGACATGGCCTGTTGACGATTGGACGCCTGTGGATATCACTCCGTATTATGTTTCCCGCTATCCCAAAGCAGGCTTAAGCGCCTGGATTTGAGCACGATGCATTTTTCCCGCGCAGCATTGATGTCCCCGCTCAAACGGTAACCTACCGCCGGAAAACGTACCACGTCCCCAATACCGCCGACTTTTGGCGGCATGAAGTCCTGCACCACTACTGCGGGACGGGCGACATTCACCAGGCCATGGTCAGGGGAAACGTGCTTTTCGGAATCGACGCGGCGGACTGCATGTTTCGCGCACCTTTTATAGAGGATCACTGGCCGCACTATATTGAATACTATCGAAATCATGGCCCTGAGCGCCTCCCGGTCATCCTGGACATGATGCATCGCATCGCCAGCCACCCTGAACTCCCCGATCTGGTCGAGCAGGAACTGCTGGCCGCACCCGGTCCCGTGCTCGAGGTGCCTTATCTCGACACCGGCCATTATGGAAAAGGCCTACGAAGCATGCACAGGCACCTCACCGACGCTCTCGAGTGTGTTTAAGGCGTGAGGAAGCAGCGGCGTATGGTACAATAGGTACCACCGGATAAGAGCGAGCGGCCGAGTGATTGGCCAGCCCTTAAGTAAGGAGCGGAAGACGAGTAACAGGTCGGAGTGACTGTGAAAAAGAAACAGAAAAAAAAGTCTCTTACCCCATTATACATTGCCGGGCGATGAGGGATCTGGATGTGCAGTGTATGGCATATGCCCACGGGCTGAATATTCTTCCCCGTATGCTTTTTGAACAGTTGCCTCAAGGCGCTGCCCTGCCGAATACATTCCTGACGAACATGCCAAGGGATGCGGAAACGATAGCGAAAGTCGCGCAAGATTTAAGCGAAACTCTGCTTTCAGGCCCTGAGAGGCAGTTCACGACGAACTCGCCCGCGCTGTTTCGCGAACTTTATACCAAAGGGTTTGTCGAGGGCTATCGTTTCGGCCTGTACGCTGTTTCACATGGCCTGGTCGAATGGTCTTATGCCATACCGCCAGAGAGAAGATACGATTTCGCATACCGTTTTGCCTGTGAACGTATCAAGGGCGAGCCGGAGCCCGATAGTGATTCAGCGATGGACGACGCTTTAGAGAAACTCAGGGCAACGCACAAACGCTATCAAGCTCTCAATTGAGCAGGATGCAGGGGGCTCTTGTAAGAAGGGCTAGTTGGCCTCTTTGCCTGGTGACGCGCAGAGCATAGCGGGAACGAAAAGAGGGGAGATCTGTTTTGACGATGCCTCGTCGCAGCACTTCGTCGGCTGCGTTCAAGGCGAGCAAGCCAATCCGCATTGGCGCGCAAACTCCTTTCCAGCCGGAGGCTATGGCACCATCACACAGGCGCTTCCCTCGTCCCGTTCCAGTGCAACTGCCATTAGCTGATGAGCTCACCCTCGAATTTCCGCTCACGCAGCAGCGCATTGACCCGCTCGGTCAACTCCCTGCGCCCGACTTCCCTCTTGATGTCCCGTGCCTCCTCCATGAGGAGCTCCTCTTCGACACCGTAGACCGCCTCCTGCCATTGCTTGTGAACCTGCACCCAGCTCTCCGCCACTCGCGCGCCTTGACCTCCTGCGGGTCGAGTCTTTGGTAGCCCTGTGCCTGCATCAGTTCCTCGACCTGCTGCCGGTTCCACAGAAAGAACGGCGTGCCATCCTTGAGCGGTGTCGGGGTGCAGTAACCATTGCCAAGCGCCAGGGTGGTTGGATTGCCGTCCTCATCCCGCAAGCCCAGCTCCTTGAGCTTCTTGCCCATCGCGATGGCCGACAACCCGAACTGCTTCCCGAGATCCGTCTGGTTGGCCCAGATCTCGGTAAATTTTTGACGGCCTTTCTTTGCCATAGAAAAACCTTTCTGGGTACTCGTCTCCTTGCGGAGTGAGCTGGCCAGGCTCATGCACTGGCCAGCCGGGGCAAAAGCTCGCTTAGATAGCATACCAGATGGTACTCAGACTCTGTGTCACGAGCATTCACGACTTGCTCACGAGCATTGTGGGGAAAGGAATGCTTAGAAGCAGGGCTGCGTGAGAGATAAGATCGTTGGGTAAGCAGGCGGGAAAGCCCCGCTTCTGGCAGCGCCATTACGGTAACACATACTGCCTCGCCCGCCTCTTGCCGAGCGCTTTGAGCCTTCCGCGCTCTTCCAGCACCTCCAGATCCCTTCTCGCCGTCCGCTCCGAGACGCCAGTTAAGCTCCGGTAGGCCTTGTTGGTGATGAAACCATGCTCGTACACATAGCCCACCGCCTTGACCAATCTCGCTTCCAGACTGCCGGGCTCACTCTCTGCCGGGAGAGATGGGGGCGGCTCTTCTTCTCTCCACAATGTCCCTTGATACTGGGCCTGCTGCTGCCGGGGCTGGAGAGCGGGGGCCGCCCGGAATGTCACCACGAACTCGTTCATCTCGCGGAACTCAGGGGGAGGAAGACCCAGGCGCTTCGTCTCGTCCAGCATGTATCTGATACCGCTCCCGATCTGCTCCATATACCCCGGCAGGTCTCTCAGCAGTCCCGCGAGCACCGGATTGCGCAGCTTTGACTGCACCACACCCCGCTCCATCTGTTCAACTGTGATGCCCGGCAGCAAAAGCCCGGGGCTATGAACCTCCACTCGATCGGCGTAGTAAAACACCCTCACTCTCTCACCCCGCTTACTATAATCGCGGTGGACCACGGCGTTGACCACCGCCTCGCGCAGAGCCCCGATGGAGTGCTCAGGGATATCGATACGCTTCCACCCCTCGATGCGCGCCCCCACCGCGATATACCTGTTCAGAAACGCCTCGGCCCCATCGATGAGCTCTTGAAGGGTGCCCGTCAAAATCTTACGGTCGGCGTACCTGCTGGCGCCCACCGCGTCACGGAACAACACGCACACGACCTCGTCCTGGATCACGTGCTGCCGGGGATAGCGGCCAAAAAAGACGATACCGGCATTCGTCGGCACGACCTCGCCGCCGCTCCTCACTACAGCGCACTTCATCCCAATGAGCGCCTGCTCTACATTCTCAAAGCGCTGAAACTGGCCGCCACTTTCTAAGCGCCTCTGCAGATGGGCCTCGACCTTCCCCTGATCAATATCAGCCATCGTCGTCCCAGGCGCTACCAGCGTCTCCCAATCCAGTAACCCTCGGTCATTGGCCAGTTCTAATGTCTCTGTTAAATTCATTGGGATCGTGTGCGTGCCCCGCCTGATCCAAAAATTGCCCCCAGACTGATACACCGGCCCGCGGCTCGGCCTTACGGTAGCAACCACGAGCTTCTTTCCGGCGATCGTATACATCTCTGGTTCGGGAGGGTCCAGCATAAGCTCAGGCTTGATGATCTGTCGAGCGGCCCGCAATATCACATCCAGCGTTTCCCCCAGGCGATTTTCTTGTACGCCCACAATTTCCTGATCCGAGTCCCTCACCCCAATAATCACCACACCGCCCTGAGCGTTTGCCATGCCGCATAGCCTCTCCGCCATCTCAACTGGTCGAGGGGCGGCTAGCTTGAGTTCAACGGTTGTTGTCTCACCACCTTTGATGAGCCTCTTTAATTCCACCTCGCTTAGCCTGGCCATTCTACTCTCCCTCTGCTGCTACAAAGTCTTCAGAGCCACAATTGTACCATAATTGGCCGAATTGTGGCCGAATTACGGCCGAATTATGCTATAATTACCTTTAAAAGTGTGAAAATCCCGTTATGCATGGCAGAATTATGGCCGATATACGGGCAAGTGGCCGAATTGTGGCCGAATTGTGGCCGAATTATTAAAGCCAATCGGGAAAAATAAGGAACCGTGGACCAGCACCTCTTACTCATCATTTTCCTGTGCTTTCTTTTCCTCCAAGGAGAGAAGCCAGTTTGCGATCTGATCGGATGAAATCTCCCACTCATCATCAACACCCCTTGGCAAAAGACTGACGAAGTCATCTCTGAAGCGATTGCAGTACCTGACGGCTTGATATTCCTCTTTGCTGGCCCATCTCGCTGGAGAAGTTTCTCCGAAATAATCAGCGAGGATAGCCACGGCCAGGTTGCTCGGACCTCCTCCCGCATATCCCCATTCAAAGACTCTTTCCTTCTCAGGATCAGGAGTGGCGGTACCTGGACCTCTCGTGTTAAAGTACGCCAGCGGGCGGCCATTGACGGTTACGTAGGGAAACCTTGTAATAGATCCGTGGCCTAAACGTTGTATTATACGCCGCCCCCGATAGAGTTTGAACTCACTCCTGGGAGGAAGGGTAAGTTGGGGAGCGGGAGGAGGCCGAACCGGAGGAGAAGCGGTTAGCTGTTCCTGCCCTGGTTCGAAAGGCTGAAAAGGCTGTGAAGAAGCTGACTGTTCCTCCTCTACTAAGAAATCTTCTTGACGCATGCCAAGGTGCTCGATAAGTCTCTGTTGGTTCTCATGATGCGGTACGGCCCGGCCATGCTCCCACCGCATTACAGTTAAAGCGTTTACCCCAACTGCATTTGCCAGTTTGCCCTGCGACCAACGGAGTTTTTCGCGAGCCGCTCTGATCCGTCTTCCAATTTCCTCTGACATGGCACGCTCCAAATGCTGTCGGCACACGCGGAAAATACCGCCGACATTGTACAAAAAAGTGGTGCCGAAGACAAGTAAACCCTACATGATACTAACATTTCCTGGCCGGCGGGGAATGTCAGTATCATGTTATTGAACCCCCACGCCCCAAAAATTATACTTGCTCGCAAAGCCTGACCGCTTACCTTCCGCTGGGCCAGGCACCATGTTACCTCTAGTGATCGACGATCACTCCCGAGAAAGGAGCGTTACCGTGACAGACAAGCGCGAGCCCCCTTCCGACCCGCTGCTGCTCACCATAGAACAGGCCGCCAGAAGACTCTCAATCAGCAGGTCTATGCTCTACCGCCTCATCCAGCATTCCTCGCTGAAGGTGATACGCCTGGGAAGAGCCGCGCGTATCAGCGCGAGCAGCCTGGAGCAGTGGGTGCGCGAGCAGGAACTCAAGCAGCCATAAGGAGATGCCTGTGTCATTCGAAGAAGACATTGAGCGCTGTCTCGCGGGCCTGGAAAACGTCTTATCACGCCTCCAGCACGTGCGGAAATCCGATAAGGGTGGCTGGGTCGCATGTTGCCCGGCCCATCACGACCGCCACCCCAGCCTCGGTATCGGCGTGGGAAAAGAAGGGCGCGTCATGCTCAAATCCCACGCGGGTTGCACTGTCGACAGTATCGTTGCCGCCATCGGTCTCAGCCTGGCCGACCTGTTCCCGGCAAGCGCCTCACCTCCGAAGAAGCGGGCGCACGCGGGGATCGCGCTACTCGATCTGGCGGCTCATGTACGCCTTTCGTGGAAATTTCTTTTCAATCTGGGCCTGTCCGACGAAAGCGGCGGAGGCGTGCGCATCCCCTACTACTTGCTGGACGGGATGCCCGCGCCGCGCTACCGCATTCGCACGGCGCTGGTGGCGAGGGAGGGTTCGCTCTGGAACAGGGGCGAGGGAGAGATCGTCCCCTACGGTCTGGAGCGCCTGGGAGAAGCACGCAGGGCGGGTATGCTCATCCTCACCGAGGGCGAGAGCGACGCCTGGACGCTGTGGTTCCACAGGTGGTCCGCGCTGGGCATTCCCGGCGCCGGGATGACCCGCACGCTCAAGCCGGAATACCTCGAAGGCATCGAGCGTCTGTACGTCATCCAGGAACCGGACGCAGCCGGCGCCGGGTTCGTCGAACAGATTGCAGCCCGTTTGAGCGCCTGGCAGTGGCCTGGAAGCGCCAGCGCCGTCCATCTGGCCAACGCTAAAGATCCCAACGAACTGCACCAGCGGGACTGGAAGGCCTTTCCACAAGCCTTCCAGCGGGCGCTGGAGAGCGCCACGCCGCTCTGGCGTCCGCCGGCTCCCACCCCTTCCCGTGACGCCTCGACGCTGGTCTCGCTTAAATCACTCCTTGCGGAGGCGTCCGCGCCGCGCCGCTGGGTAATACGCGACCTGTTTCCCGAGGGGTTGGTCCTGCTGGGGGGAAAACCGAAGCAGGGTAAAAGCTGGCTCTGTCTCGCCGTGGCGCTCGCAATTGCATCGGGGGGTCGGCTGTTTGAAGCACACCAGGCGGCGCAGGGAGGTGTCCTCTACCTGGCGCTGGAAGACACCAGGCTCCGCCTGCAGGAGCGGCTCAAGCAACTCCTCCCGCCGCGCACTTCCATCCCCATCGGCGTTGAGTTCGCCCTGTCCTGGCCGCGCCTGGACCAGGGCGGGCTGACGCAGCTCGAGGGCTATATCCAGACCCACCCGGAGCTGCGCGCGATCATCGTAGACACCTGGGCCATGCTCAGCCCACACGCGAAAAGCGGGACGCGCTCGCAATACGAGGGCGAGTACGCGGCGCTCTCTCCGCTCAAGCGCCTGGCCGATGCGCACCACCTCGCCATCGTCATCGTCCACCACCTGCGCAAAGCGGGTGCGGCGGACATCCTCGACGAGATCACCGGCTCGACAGGCCTGGTCGGAACAGTGGATACCGTCCTGGTCCTCAAGCGCACTCGCGGGCAGAACCAGGCCACGCTCTACGTGACCGGGCGCGATATCCCCGAGCAGTCCCTGCCCCTGACATTCGACCCGGCATGTGGGCGGTGGTGCCTGGAAAAGGTCACCATAGAACAGGCGGCCAGTGCGAGGCCCAACACGGGAGGAGCGCATGAACACCCCCAACAATAGCCGGCTGGACCGCTTCCTCGCGCTCGACTGGTACGAGAGGATACTGCGTTTCGTCGTGACCTTCGTCGCCAAGACCTCGGAGCTCCTGCTCGCGGCAGGGCTGGTGGTCTCGACTGCGAACTTTCTCACCGACGGCAATGTCCTCAACAATGCCCAGGCTGCTGCGGCCTGGGCCTGGGTGCAGGCCCTCGCGCTCGACAGCAGCCTGGGCATCAGCTTTTACTACACACTCCAGTGCCTCAAGCAGCGCGACTGGGTGAAGTTCGCGCTCTACACTATCCTCACAGGCCTGCTGACGCTGGTCGCCGGGTCCATTACCAACGTCGATATCTTCAGCCACGCCATTCATACGACGATGAGCAACGCCCTGGCCAGGCTGGGCTTCGATGTGGGGCTGCTGAGTACCCTGCGCGCCATTGCCGTGGTGGGATTTGTCTTATTGAGCCGACTCAAGGATGTGTCGCTGAAGGACCTGTACACATCTGGGGAAGCGGAGCCCCCGGGTAAATCGGCAACCCGCCGGAACACGCAAGCGCCCACGATTGACCGCACGCAGACCAGCGAGTTCTCGCATCTCGACCTGCGAGTCGAAGAAGTGGCGCTGCTGATCCAGACGCTGACGCAGCGCAGCAGCGACGCCGGTATCCTGCGATCCCTGGAAACGATGCAGACGCCATTGATACCACCCGCTGCAGACACTCAGCAGCGCAGCGAAGCACACCCCGCCCCGGCGGACCCGGCGCCGACGCAAGTGGAGGGAACTGGAGTTCCGGCGCCTGCGGCGCCGGCAGCGGTGCCAGAGCCGGAGGGCCAGCCATCACCGGAGCCAGCGCCACAGCGCCGGACCCTGCGGGATAAGGAGCCACCCCCTGGATTGCAGCAGGATGCGCTTCTGGAGGCCGGACCCGTGGCGGTGCAACGCGTGGAGCCGGGGAACGGCAAGGCAGGGGAGCGCGAGGAACGGCTCGAATGCGCCTACCAATCACTCCTGGCCGAGGGCAGCAAGATTTCTGCCCGTGCCCTTGCCCAACGGGCGCACGTGCATCGCACGACCTGTCACGACTGGCTGGAGGCACGCGAGCAGCAGAAAGGAGAGAGCGCATGAACAGCGCGCACCACGCTTCTTCCTCGGGAAGAAACCCGGGTGCAGCGCTTTCTGCTTTTCCCCGGCAGGCGCGCCGCCACCCGTTACAGGGACAGCCCATCAGCAGCCCTTGCAAGACCTGGGAACTCGACGGGATTTTAACCACACAGAGTTCGTTTTTGTTAATCCTTCCCCGGCTAAGAGAAAAGCCGAAAGGATCCGAGAGCAGCAACGGAGGAAAAAGGATGCAACAGGACGGAGAGCAGAAGTTAGCGAGAGCAACACGGAAAGACAAAGGCAGGCCGCGCTGGACCGAGCGCGACGATTACTGCCTCTGGTGGGTCGGAGAGCAGCGCGCCGTTCGCTACGACCAGCTCCAGCGGCTGCTGGCGCGCGAGTCGGACCACGAAACGGCCAGGCCGGGGTGGCTCTCGGCCTCGCGCACGATCCAGACCATCCAGCGCTGGCAGAAGGGGGGCCTTGCCCATTACATCAAGCCCTACGCCCGGCGCCCCGGATTTGTGTACCTCTCGCGAAAGGGGCTGCGCTTTGCGGAGCTGGACTACCGCTATAGCGAACCCAGGGAGTCGCAACTGACCCACCTCTCCTACATCAACCAGGCCCGGCTCAAGTTGGAGGAGGAGTACGACGACGAGGAGGGAGAATGGATCAGCGAGCGCGCCATCCTGGCCGAGCAAGAGCGCCGCTCGCCGGGGCAGCGAGCTCCAGCACGTGCCAGACGGCATCTTCGCGTTCGCGAACGGGATGGAGCTGGAGCTGGAAGTGGAGCTTTCCCGCAAAGCCCAACATTACCTGCGCGCCATCATGCGCGGAGGCGAATACCTGGCGGAGACGCGCAACCCGGTGCGCTACTACGTGTCGCCTGACGCCAAAGCAGGCGTCATGAGGGCCCACCGCGCGGTGATGAAGTCCGGCGACACCTTTCGGGAGTTCATCGACATTCGCGATTTGAAAGAACTGGAGGGATGACGTATGCGCAGCGGCGATACCATCCGCCAGCGCCTCTTTCAAGCCACGACTGTTGCTCGTCCATATTCCAGAAGAAAGGACCGCGCTATGGCCGCCGCCATGTTCTGGTACTGCACGTCAAGCATTACGAATCTGGTGTCCGCGCTCACGCGCAGGCAGGGAGCGGGAGACTATGACCTCTCCTACCTCGAATTCATCACGCATAAGGGCGATGAAGACGAAGAGGAATGCACATTCCGCTTCGCCGCCCTCCATCTGCACGCCGCGCCAAAGTCGAGGAGCATCACTATCAACAAACGCAAGTTCGTGCTGATGCTTAAACTGACATACGGGCCCGACCTCGTGGGGTCGAGGTACCTGGCTCGCCTGGAATGGCTCTTCGGCCATCCTCCGGCCTCGATGCAAGCGTATGAATTTGGTGTGGCCGAAGTGGCAGGCGAAAAAGGGGCGCACCTGTATGAAGTGCGCCTCACTCCTGTGATGCCCCACCTGGCCAGTCCTTTCTCGGTCATGACAATCGGGGCGACATTCAGAGACGAAGTGCTGAAGACGGGGATGCCGATTCGCCAGGCCCCTAAAAAACGACATGCCTGCCGCCAGCAAACACCTGCCATCCATAGCCAAGCAGATAATACATGACAGGAAGTATACGTCCTCGCCGGGCGTCGGGAAGGAATGGTGTCTCGCTGGACAAACTTCTAGACTATAAGAAATACTATGTATAACTGCCATGGATGAAATGGCAGGACACGGGAAGAGAGTCTCTCTCCCTCACCATATCCGGTGGACAGGCATCCTATACGGCAGAGCCGGCCGACCGGACCGAGTAAGAAAGGAATGCGTCATGGCACGGCGCGGACACGGGGACGGGTCCATCTACCTGCGCGGCGATGGCCGCTGGGCAGCGAGCATCTCGCTGGAAAAGGGCAAACGGAAGACCTTCTACGGCAAGAGCCGGAAGGAGGTCCAGGAGCAATTGAAAAAGGCGCTGCACGAGCAGCAGCAGGGGATGCTGATCACGACCCCGCAGCAGCAGGTCGGGCAATTCCTGACGCGCTGGCTGGAGGACGCCCACAGGCAGAGCATCCGCCTGCGCACCTACGAGCGCTACGAAGAGATCGTGCGGCTACACCTCGTCCCGGGGATCGGGCGCCACCAACTGCAGAAGCTCGCTCCGCAGCACCTGCAGGCGTTCTACGCCAATAAGCTGAAGGAGGGGCTCTCCGCGACCACTGTAGCCTCCTTCCACAATGTGCTCCACAAGGCCCTCCAGACGGCGGTGCGCTGGAATCTCGTGGCGCGGAACGTGTGCGACCTCGTGACCCCGCCTCGGAGAAAGCGCTTCGAGATCCAACCACTGAGTTCCGAGCAGGCCCAGCTGCTGCTAGCCGCTGCGCGCGGTCACCGCCTGGAGGCGCTCATTATCCTTGCCCTCTGCACGGGCATGCGCAGAGGTGAGCTTATGGGACTTAAGTGGCAGGACCTCAACTTCTCGACAGGCACGCTCCAGGTGCGCCGTATCCTGACACGCGTCCCGAGCAAAGCGCGACAGCCGGGCGAACCAGCATACGTGGAGGCTGAACCCAAGACGGACAAGGGGCGCCGCAGCATCCTGCTCCCCTCTCTGGCGGTCGAGGCGCTCAAGGGACACCGGGTTCGCCAGTTGCAGGAAAAGCTCAAGGCGGGGCCGGCATGGCAGGAGCACGACTACGTCTTCTGCACCTCTGTAGGCACGCATCTCAACCCATCGCGCGATATGCTCGATCTCCTGAAGGAACTGCTGAAGAAGGCCGGTCTGCCGGAGATCCGCTGGCACGATCTGCGGCACAGCCTGGCCACAGTTCTGCTTGGCCTGGGGACCAATCCCAAAATCGTCCAGGAGGTCCTGGGGCACGCGGCCATCAGCATGACCATGGACATCTACTCGCACGTGCTGCCCACCATGCAGCAGGAGGCGATGGGCAGGCTCAACGAGGCGCTGCAGAAGTAACCCCGCTTTTACTGCAGAACAAGTATTGGGAACCCCCTGCTATCTGTTTTGTGCCGACCAGGAGTGCGCTAGTATAGCCCAAGGCAAGAGTAGATATACAAAAGCGTAAGGAACCTGCATCGATAAACTGTCAAGTGAACTGTTATAGTCTCTACCGCAGAGGTTTTAGAGTTTACCAAACAAGGCGTAAAGTGCAGCGAGACTTGCACTTCCTTCGAAGTGGGGCGCACCAAGATCCTGGTAGATCGTCGGCTGCGTCAAGGTGTAGAAAAGCGCCACTGCGCGCGTGGGGCTCAGATCGGGACGAAGCTGCTCAGCCATCTCCTCGATTTGGCTTCTTATTTATGACCAAGCCTCAACTAAATAAAGCACTAGATGGATTGGTCCGTTCTCCACAAAAGGACCATCGAATGCGAGGAGGCATGCCTCTACATCTCATGAAAGTCATATGAAGCTGAAGTTCACGCAATTGTTGTAGGGGCAAGAGTAAAGCTTTTCTCAAAGTCGTGCTGTTTTTATTTTGAGGCATATATAACGTTCTAAAGAATAGAAGCACTGGCTTGCCCAAAATAACCGTTGCCACTTCAAGAGAGGGCATATGAGCATTCCAGCTTTGCCGACTTGAATGCACCTGACCAGACACTGTCTACTCTTCTCACGGGCCTGTACAGCACTTCCTAAGGTGAAACCTGTCTATTGCCGTTCGTCTGAAGGAGGAACAACGATGTTTGACCTTATGCAATACATGGCGAACCATCAACATGAGCAATTGGCAGTCTGCTTTGATAATGCCACTGGCTTACGTGCGATCATTGCGCTGCATAATACTACCCTGGGTCCAGGACTGGGTGGCACCAGAATTTGGCCTTATAAGACCAGCGAAGCTGCCATCAGAGATGTATTACGCCTGTCCGAGGCGATGACCTACAAGGCTGCAGTAGCAGGCCTACCCTTAGGCGGGGGGAAGGCTGTCATTCTCGCCGATGGAAAGGAGAAGAATCCGACCCTCCGCGCCGCCCGCTTCCGGACATTTGGATGCTTCGTTGAGAGCCTCAAGGGGCGCTATATCGCAGCGGAAGATGTCGGAACCAACCCCACAGACATAGCTCAGATAAAACTCACGACCTCTCATGCCGTAGGAATCCCAATTGAGGAAGGAGGGAGCGGTGATCCCTCTCCTATGACCGCCTTTGGGGTGATGGAAGGGATAAAGGCACTCACTGAGGAAGTTCTTGGTACAGATAACTTGATGGGGATTCGGGTCGCTATTCAGGGCTTGGGCAAGGTCGGAATGAGCCTGGCAGAATACTTGGTGAAGGCAGGTGCTATAGTGATTGGCACCGACATCTTTCCTGAAGTAGTTAAGAAAGTCAAGACCAAGCTCAATATCGAGGTGGTGCAGCCTGAGGCAATCTATGACGTGCGGTGCGATATCTTTGCGCCATGTGCGTTAGGCGGGGTGATCAATGATCGAACCATCTCCCGCTTGTCCTGTAAGATCGTTGCTGGCTGTGCTAACAATCAACTTGAGGACGAGCGACATGGTGGGGCGCTACAAGAACGTGGCATAATCTATGCGGTGGACTACGTGATCAATGCCGGGGGATTGATCAACGTCGCCCAGGAACTGAATGGCTACGATGAGGTGAAGGCTCGCAAGAAGGCTGCTGGCATCTATCATACTGTGAAGCGAATGCTCACGATTGCTAGTAGGGAGGGTATCACGACGCAATGCGCACTCGTCGAATGGCCCTCCAGGCTCTCCAAGGCTCACGAGAAGTATAAAATCGGAGAGAGGGGAAAGGGGCAGCGGTTGTGCAAAGTTTCTCAACGAGGGAGCAAAGGGAAACCCGTATGCCCTTCGCGAAAGAATTTGAATATGCTATGGTTCTAGAAGTTGTGCAATGTATGTGATATACTTATGCTAACTAAGGTAGAGATTGAAAAAATGGAGGACATACGATTGTGAGTGAGAGCGCCAGACCTGACGCCTACTACTTACTGGGGCACTCGGAGGAAGAGACGAAGCGGTTGCAGAAGCAGGCGAAATTATATAATCCTTCGACCAGGCGACTTTTTATGGAAGCCGGGATTAGGGAGGGAATGAAGGTACTTGATGTAGGGAGTGGAGCGGGGGATGTGGCGTTGTTGCTTGCGGAGCTTGTTGGGCAGGATGGCGCCATTGTTGGAGTAGACAGGAATCCGATTATTCTCGAAACAGCCCAGAAGCGTGCTTATGAAGCTGGGCTGACGAACATATCATTTATCGCGGGGAATATTTGTAGTGTCACACTAGACAATGATTTTGATGCTGTCGTGGGTCGAAACGTCTTGCTCTATATCGGTGACCCATCTGCCGCACTTCGGTCTGCCATTAGTCACCTGCGCTCAGGAGGTCCTGTTGCTTTCCAAGAAGTAGACTTTAGTCTAAGCGAGCGAACATACGGGAACATTGCTACCCCTCGACTTTTTCGGCAATGGGGAATGTGGGTGGTGGAGGCATTTCGTCACGCCAGGGCTGAACTGCAAATGGGGTTCAAATTACCCAAGGTGTTTCTCGATGCGGGATTGCCCCTACCGCAGATGTATATGGATGGAATTGCCGGTGTGGGACCAGACTGGGGAGGTTATGACTATTGCGCTGATACGCTTCGGAGTATCCTTCCCACTCTCTTAGATTATGGTATCGCGACGGCTGAGGAAGTGGATATCCCGACTTTTGCCGAACGGATGCGAGAAGAGGTAGTCCACCAGAATGGCGCCGTCTTGTTGTTTCTCATGATGAGCGCCTGGGCTAACAAAGTGTAGTTCTTTGACAGTTATGAGAAAGTAGCTTCGGTCGCGAAGACTGGCAGGATCGCTAAAGTTTACGACTATTTCGCATCATCAATAACAAAGCGACGGGACTGCAAAGATACAATGCCGCTAATACAGGCTGATGAGAGGAAGTTGAAACCTATCCCGTATTGTAGACGAAAGCCGGGATGAAGAATGATGAGATCAACGACTGCTATCGGGATCGTATTCGGCTCCGCTCTGCGGGTTTGTATAACGTGTACGTTTTACCTCCTACCAATTGGTAGGAACAACACTCTACCGGGAGGTAATCAGTATGTTTATTAGGTTTTCTTTTCACCCTCGACGGCTCCCATTTCTACGCCGTTTGGATCGATATATACATACAATTCTACGTTGGTACTGGAAGTTCTCTCTATTCATAGCGGGAATCCTTATCGGGGCAATTGCGAGCACAGTACTCCCATCTTGGATACCAGAGATGGCGAAAGTCGGTCATCTCACCGTGCCAGATATTACTCCACTGTGGACCGTGCTCTTCCATGTTATCCCACCTTTCGTAACAATACTGGTATTAGCATTGATAAGCTTCCTCACCCTGGCTTCTTGGCGAGCTCACCATAGTAGTTCTTATCGCAAATTCCTTGAAATATCTGAAAATAACTATCATCGAGTGCGCATGGCTACCGGGAACATCGGGGCGCAGCTTGGTATCGAACGCGAAACGATGATTAAAATCTTTGATATGCAAATCTATACAGAGCGCAGCAATGCCGTCAAAGTATTTGATGCATTTTTAGGACAGCAGGATAAACGCATCTTTCTTGTTGTGGGGCGAGGTGGCACGGGTAAGAGCACGTTCCTGCAGCACCGTATGGGAGAATTATCTGGCGCACTCCACTTATCCTCGTCCAGAAGAGTGCGCAGGCACCCCTGCCTTTACATTGACTGTAAGTCCGAACGCATTAGCGAAAGCCGACCGCTAGAAGCTATCGTAGCAGACAAAATGCAATGTAAACTCGATGACTTAGTCACTGCCATCAGTGGACGGGGATACCGGCCGCTCATTATCTTTATTGATGCAATCAACGAGAATACAGCCCAATTTGATATCAACACGCATCTAACTCAATTCACCAGCAAGTTTCTGGATGGCAAGCATCCAATCTATCTCTGTATGAGCGTTCGCAAGGCCTATTGGGATGAGCAAAGCCATCATTACGGCGCAGCGAGCGAGGCCTTAGGTTGGCTCGATTCAGTCTATCGGCCCACGGCAGGGACTGTAGTTCAGGGAAATGCATCTGAAGCCGGGATTGCCAGTGTTCAACTGGACAATTATAACAATATTGAGTTCAAAGAGGCATTTGATCATTATGCAGGGCTCTACCACGTGGAGGGGTATATTGACGACCCACGGACAGAGTTGATCTGCCGCAATCCGTTAATGCTTCGGATGCTTTGTGCGGCTGTACACGGCCAGAATATCTCTGGCCGGACCTTGCTGCGTGATCTGGATATCTTCGAGGAGTATGCCAACAGCGCGCTCGCAGGTACAATACAGCGAGTCGGTTTTATTCCTGAGAAACCAGTTCTCAATGGTGAGACGCTACCTCAGCGTGTTATCCGGGGTCCAGTGCTTGAGTTAGCACTTGGAATGGTCGAGCGTAAACGCCCGTTCCTCACCGATGACGAAGTTTTTGAGATTCTTCAAAAAGAAGTACCGGAATCATTGAAAGTTGGTAAACCCGTGAACAGCATCAACGACCTGTATATTGAAGGATCGGTCTTAAAAGCTATTCTCGATGAGGGCGAGGGAATCGTGCTTGAACAGGGAGGGGCTGACATCCCGGGGAAAGGAGCGAGCAGTGGTCTTCGATTCGTGCATGAGCGTTACTTTGAGTACTCGATAGGGCGCGCGCTCGTCCGTCGATGGCGTCAGAAAAAATGGGATATACAGAGCATTATAAAAGACTTTGAAGGCTGGATGCAAAAACACGATGTGCTTGTAGCGGAAGGTTTCACGAATGTCCGCCAGGGCCTGGGTATGGCAGTTCTTGTGGCTGAATTCTATCCGGACCTGCCACAAGATACTCACTACAAGCTACTCACGCGACTCGCCGAGGATAAAAACTTTACCTGGAATCACTCGCCTGTCTGAGACTGGTACAATTGAGGATCCTCAATGATCCCTCACCAGTTTCGGTTGAGGAACGGCATAACAATGTTGGACGTCTGCTGAAAATTATCGACAAAATGGGCAGTAAGAACGACTTCGTATTGCGGTGGGACATCGAACGTGCTTTATACTATGTGGTGGATCAGGGAGAGCAAGAGCGGCAAGCGGTCCTAGAAAATCTCCAAACATGGCAGGATCCTACAGACTCCTTTCTCCCAGCGCCTCTTCAGCACAGAATGTTTAGGATACCTTTTCAAACAGAGCAGTAACAATGAGTATCGCATCGCCGTAGTCGACGCGCTAGAACGAATAATTAACGCTCCCCAACTGGATTTCTGGATCAGGCGCGGTTTGATGTTCTCTATAAATACAATGCTGGATACCTTAGATAAAGGCAAAGCGGTAGAGGAGATTGTCCGCCGAATCAGAGATGATATTCTCACTTTAGCCGAAAGGCTGTTGAATACTAGCCAGAGCCAGTGGGACCGCAGCATAAGTATTTGTGTCCTACTAACACGCGATGCGCTCCACGAGCAGGCTCGAGCCATGGCTAGCGTGGAACTGGAAAAATGAAAAGATCTGGACATGTACGAATGCAGCGCTGGCTCTCGAACAGGCCTGCTCTCGTGGCCTCTGCAAAAAAGACACGGTAAGACTTTTACATTCCCTCTGGGACTCCCAAAGATATAGTCCTCACTTAAGCTGGGCTCTGACGCACGTGCTTGGACAAGCCATCGCTTGTTTAGAAACCCAGGCTGATGTATGCGAACAGGCAAAAGAGCTACAGAGAGCAGTGATAGATTATTCTAGAGCGCACTTCTCAAGTGACGAGCGCACAGAATGTATATTGCCAGGAGCCGACATGCATGGGCCTATATGCACACCGGTTGCGGTAATTTACCACCCCGAGTACGCTCACACAGACTTGCATAATCATCCTGAATCGAAGGAGCGGGTGGAGGCCATCGTTCATTATCTGGATAGCGTACAAATTCCTGTCGGCCAGCAACGCCAGGCATTGTTTCGCTATGTATCCCCGCAACACTTCCATGATGATAGGCAATGGGAAGCTGAAGCCGAAACCTTTTTGGGGTTGGCTCATAAAGAGGAGTGGATACATCGCGTCAGAGAACTGAGCGAACAGCTCAAGAGAGCAGATCAGCCTGATGTCGTACTGGAGAGTGACCTTGAGGTGCGCGCTGGCTCCTATGAGGGCGCATGCCTTGCAGTGCGCGGTGCTCTCTGCGGGGTAGATCTGGTGATTTCAAATCCTGATGTTAAACTAGCCATCGCGCTACTGCGTCCACCAGGACATCTTGCAGGCAACAAGATTTGCATCTTCAACAATGTCGCCATTGCCGCGAAATACGCGCAGCAGCAGGGTAAACAACGGGTACTGATTGTTGATTGCGACGCACACCACGGCCAAAGCACGCATGAGATATTCTATAATGATAAGTCCGTTGTGTACTTTTCTACCCATCAGGCAGGAGTACACCCCGGGACGGGGAGCTTTAAAGAGAGGGGTAGCGGTGACGCCTCGGGGTTTACCGTGAATGTTCCACTCCCCGTCGGCTCGGGTGACCGCGTGTATCAGGAGGTTTTGAGCCGGATTTTGAAGCCTCTTCTTGAAGGTTTCGAGCCGGATCTCATCCTGGTGAGCATGGGTTTGGATGCTTATTATAGTGACAATTTCTCACAGCTGGAGTTCAGTGAATTGAGCTTCTTCGCACTGGCGGAGTGCTTATTGAACTACTGTCGACAGCATAAAGGCGTGGGTGTCGTTGCAGCGCTGGAGGGCGGCTACGACCTTGACGGAATGGGACCCTGCGTGCTTCAATTCATGAAGGTATTCGGTGAATGGACCTGGTCTCCGAGCGATATTCCTCTGACCCCGAGGAAACCATCAAAGTTGGGTCAGTATCTTTCAGCCTGTGATGCACATGAAACTCCTGTCGTACTTACAGATGAAGACAATGAGTGCCTACAAAATATTGGTTGGCTGGAGGCTTCTATCAAATTACAAAGCTGGAAGAACTCGTAAAGCGATAAGTAAATCTGGCCCATGCAATTATCTCGTTATTGAGGGATTATGAATCCGGGGGCAGTTCATACTCTCTTTTTTAATTCGAAAGGAGTATCGCACTCGACAATGGATAAATTCGGGAATACTCGCATGATTACACTGAGCAATATACCAACCACCCTCATGTTATTCGGGGATGTAGGCGCTGTTCTCCACGCTGAATGTAGCTGGAAACCGGCAAGCCCAGCGTTTTCGCAAACGGGAAATGTCGCTCTTATTAAATTGCAGGAGCAGCGCATACGCTTTGGCCTTGGAGCCGCAGCGTTTGGCCCATCACCCGAACATGCAATTCAGCGACTTGGTGAATGCGGTGTCGTCGACAGCATACCTTGGTGGACCCCTGCAGAGAAACCGAGTACATCACGCTGTGAAATGGGAGAAGCAGAGATGCTAACGCCGTTTCTCATCGCCTGGGACACACTCGATTCAGCCTTGGCTTTGCTTGATTCCCCCATGGATCTTCCATTAGTCAAGTGGTATGAGCAGATTCTGGAACATCCAAGCATCAGGAAGACGGGAGCTATCGCTGTAGAAGTTGTGGCCAGGATACCCGCTGGGATAATTGTTGATAAGTATATGTACCGTGCGCCACTCGCCCAAACCAATGAGCTTCACAAGGGCCAGATGATAACCGACCCAGATCTGATCGACGCATACTTTTTGCGCAATTCTGTCCGTGGTTCAGTTTCGTTAGATACGGTCTGCACAGTAGTGATGGTTGGAGTAGTCATTGATCCCATCGTTGTAGCTGCAACGTGGGGAGACGATGTACTGCGGCGCGGTTTTTATGCCACGCCAGGAATCATTGCTCAGGCAAATGTGATACACCATACCCATGCGGCAGTGATTTTCGATTCGAGTCTGATGGATGGTAACTCTCATAATCCACTGCGGTCCATTGACGACGATATGGCTCTGGCTGCTCGAGAACTGGCATCGGGAACACGTAAGGTATCTCTTGTCCACATCGAGAGTGATACTCGACTGCACCGAGCAGCAGCGCGTATTGGGATCATAGAAAACATAGAGCTCATATCCTAGGCTGAAATCTTTTCCGAAGAAGGAAAGAGGGATAAAAACAAACTGATTCGGAAATAAGGAGCGACCTTGACTACCATTACCAAACTTAGCCCCAGCCTATGGCAGATTTCATTGCCCTTTCAAAATGTGCATGGGATCGTCGGTTCTTATCTGCTAACCGGCAAGAATGATCTCGTTATTCTTGACCCAGGCCCTGCTAGTATGACCGAAGCGTTGCTTGCGGGGATACGCGAAGTGGGTTTTGATCCAGAGGCCGTGACTCACCTCCTTGTAACCCATGTCCACCTAGATCATGCAGGAGCAGTCGGTTCCTTAGTTCGGCGTTTGCCAATGGCCCACGTATATGCCCACAGCAAGGGGGCACCTCACTTGCTTGACTCCTCGAAAGTCATGGCGAGCGCCTCGCGCGTCTTTGGAGAGCAAATGAACCTCCTTTGGGGAGAGATTGAGCCAACGCCACAGGAACGATTGCAAATTGTTGAGGGAGGTGGTATTCTTGAGTTGGCAGGTCGCTGCTTGGAGGTATATTATGCGCCTGGCCATGCAGTGCATCACATCATCTTCTTTGATCCGCACACTGGCGAGTTGTTTGCGGGCGATGCAGCGGGCATCCGTTTAAAAGGCATCAACTATGTGCGGCCATCGACGCCCCCACCTGATCTCGACCTTGAGGCGTGGTCAGAGAGTATTGACTTGATGAAACGACTGCATCCCAGTGTTTTGTACATTGGACACTTCGGTGTGGTTCGAAACCCAGCTCAGCATCTTGACCAACTACGTGAGAAGCTATTTGCTTGGGGCGATTATGTATTGAGGGCGATGCTGGAGGGGCAGGAAGAAGCCGAGATCGCCGGGAAGCTTTTTGCACAGCTACAGCCAGAACTGTTAGAGGCGGCAATCGACCCCAGTCTCTTGGAGCGGAAGGACATTACGACAAACTATCCCATGGTAGTGCGAGGTTACATGCGCTACTGGAGAAAGAGACACCCAGACCTTTTGTAGATGCAAACCCTTATCCACAAGATATATCAGTGCCATCCAGGCTAGAAGGCTTTCCGCAGAATACTCATGAACCCAATAATAAGTCCCATGTTGATTCCTCCCTGGGAAATGCCATAGGTCTTGATGACCGCGAGCCGATCTTATGCGCATTTCCCGTTATCACATAACTGGAGCGAGACGTAGAAAGTGTAATCCTGTTTTCGCTTCAGCCTCGGAAAGATTATAGGGGAATATTCCCATGCTTCTTCGGTGGATTCTGCATCTCGCTTATTCTTCAGCATCTCCAATGCCGTAATCAACTTAATGCGAGTGCTACTTGGTTCGATAATTTCATCCACGTAGCCACGGCTGGCAGCAATGTAGGGGTTGGCGAACTTCTTCGTATACTCTGCGATCAACTCCCTGCGTCGCAACTCGCGGTCTTTCGCCAGGTCAATCTCATCTTTGAAGAGTATACTCACCGCACCTTCCGCGCCCATTACGGCGATTTCAGCAGTCGGCCACGCATAGTTAATATCGCCCCGTATATGCTTACTGCTCATCACATCATATGCGCCACCATAGCCCTTTCGTGTAATCACCGTGATCTTCGGCACCGTCGCCTCACAGTAGGCATAGAGCAGTTTAGCGCCGTGACGAATGAGGCCATTATGTTCCTGGCCAATCCCGGGAAGAAAGCCTGGCGCATCCACAAGTGTAATAAGAGGGATGTTGAAACAATCGCAAAAGCGAACAAAGCGTGCGCCTTTAGCCGATGAATTTATATCCAGAACACCCGCGAGCACCCCTGGCTGTTGCGCTACGATCCCCACCGATCGTCCATTCAGACGGGCGAAACCAATGATCAGATTGGTAGCGAAGTACCCCTGCACCTCTAGGAAGTCTCCCTCATCGACGATATATTTGATCACCGTTTTCATATCGTAGGGTTTGCTGGCGCAATCAGGAATAATGCTATTCAAAGCTTCTGCGGAGCGCGTAGGTGAGTCGAGCGGCGAGATACGTGGTGGATCCTCCAGATTATTTAAGGGAATAAAGCTTATCAACCTTCGAATCATAAGTGTGCACTCTTGATCAGTTGAGCAGGAAAAATGAGCAACACCACTAAGGCTATTGTGAACCTGTGCACCTCCTAGCGCTTCAAAAGTCACATCCTCGTGTGTAACCGTCCTGAGTACATTTGGTCCGGTCACAAACATGTAGCTCGTCTGCTCCACCATGAAGATAAAGTCGGTAATCGCAGGTGAGTAAGCAGCGCCGCCAGCGCATGGTCCCATGATTGCGGAAATTTGAGGGACAAGGCCTGAAGCTAAGGTGTTGCGTAGAAAAATGTCGGCATATGCTCCCTGGCTCACCACCCCTTCTTGAATACGCGCTCCACCCGAATCGAGGAGGCCAATGATTGGAGCGCCATTCCTCATCGCCAGATCCATGATTTTGCAGATCTTTTCGGCGTGTGCCTCAGAGAGCGAGCCCCCAAAGACCGTGAAATCCTGTGAGAAGACGTAAACCAGGCGTCCATCGATCCGACCATAACCGGTCACAACTCCATCGCCGAGAATTTTTTGCCCGTCTAAGCCAAAATCTAAAGAGCGGTGTACCACAAACATATCCAGTTCATTAAACGTACCTGGATCGAGTAGGAGATCAAGGCGCTCGCGAGTCTGTAAGTTTGCCTTTCCTATGCTGGATCTCGACGCGCTTTTTACCCCCTCCAAGCAGGGCTTCTTCTTTCAAACGATGCACTCCAGGAGTTTGTCACGCGTGCTTTTAGCTGCTGAAGCATCCCGCTGCCTTTGTTCACCCGTAATCATTTACCTATCCTCTCGTATCAGGGAACAGCGAACGGCACTCGGCCTTAATAACATGGACGAGTTTTATTATCAATCCTCAAATTACGTTTATTAATTTGTAGAGAGAGATGCTCGGTTGTAGCTAGTGCGAGCAATGGAGAGTGAACTAGAGCGCTACTAAATGTGGGATAGCGAAAATGCGCTGATATCGATATACTTGAAGTGTAGGGAACGGTACTCTCCCATCTCACCAATCCTGGCGATAAGGAGGAGCTATATGGATGAGATTCTCCGCAATGCTCTTCGTAGCTGGGTTTGTTGGCATCTGTATTCTTGAATGCACAATAGCAGCTAGAAGAGACAAGAGGCACCAAAGGATACGAGATACTGGGGAGCGGGTTACAGCTAAGGTAGTATCCGTAAGGCAATGGAGAGATAAATCTCTTGTAGACGATGTATGGCCGACAAGTCCTTTCCGTTACCAAATTAGAGCGGCTTGGGCAAGCCCGCTTAATCATACTTTCCAGACTTTAAAGAGCGAAATCAAGGTAGGTCTTTGTCCCTATCAAATCGGAAATGATGTGCCTGTCTATATTAGCCCTGAAGGCAGATACATGGACATACTATAAACCAGTACCGATTGCCTTCGATAGGCTGGGCGTACAGGGCATTCCAACAGATAAACTGTCAAATGGACTGTCAATAGACCTGGTTCTTTGATGTAGATATCCACCTGAGCAAGGCCACAGGCCGATGTAAAGGCATTGTGTAGTAACCGATGAGCAGGAGTCCCCCTTCGGCAACAACTTTTCTGAGGAGGGGAGATCCTGGATCAAAGCCAATCAGCATGAGGATGCATATCTACTCGCACCCCCCTATCACGGAGCGAGGTACCGAGTAGGCTCAATGAGACGCTACATGGGCGACCGCGGCTTTTGCTGTCAGTATTGCTGTACGGGGGGGCATGGGGAAGCACGGTGAATGATACGAAGCGAGGATTAGAGCCGGCCCAGGTGGTACATGCTACGCCGGGAGTGCCGAATCCCTCCACCGGCACCTCTTAAGGTTAGTGAGCCACCCATCTCATCGCTAAGTGCGCTGCACCCTGAAGGTGACCGTAAGGACATCACCCGGTTTCACCCGCCGCATGAAGGGCTCGTAGAACGCCTGCATGAAGGGCAACGGATCCCCATTTGGCTGTGACATCCCCTCGCCCTCAAAGAGCCGGTCCTCGCGCAGGTGGACGGTCCGTTCCACCTCCCTGGGCGGGAGGTCGAGCCGCACCGCGACCGTCAGGTCATCACCGGGCTGCAGCTTGCCGTACACCTCCTGCTGGTACATCGCCGCCAGGCGGGCCAGGAACTCCGCGTCGTTGGCGGGCGCTTCTCGTTCCGTAATGCGAAAGACGCGCTGCCCTTGCCCATCGCTTCTGACCAGTGCCGTAATCCTGAAGTCTGCTTCAAACATGTGCTGCTCCTCTCAATGCGCATACAGTTGTGTGATAAGTATACAATACTATCGCTAATGTCCAAAGGTGGCGAACATGGCGACAGCGGCCGCACCCATGCCCAGAAAAGTGAGCCAGACCAGCAGGTTCGAAAACCAGCCGCTTCTGTACCGTCCATTTATCCCCCATCCGAGGACATGGGCATCCACATCTCCGGCATATCCATGGCTGCCAGAGCAGCTTCGGGCATCACGATAAAGGGGCGCATCATGTCGTGGTCCTCATGCTCCAGAATATGGCAATGGTACATGTAGCGGCCGGTGAAGCCATCGAAGGTGGCCGCGATCGAGACCATTTCCCCCGGGTTGACCCGCACCGTATCTTTCCAGCCCAGTTCGTTCGCATCGAGCGCCGCATGCTCTTGAAAGCCGATGGGGGCCGCCGTTGCTCCCGTTTCTGGATGGAAGCCGTCCGTGTTGTAGCGCTCTCTCGAGAGCGCCTGGAATTGCACGAGGTGCACATGGAAGGGATGGGTGTCTTCCGTCAGGTTGAAGACCCTCCACACCTCTGTCGAACCATAGGCCACGAACCAGTTGACGGTCTCCTCAAAGTGGCTGGCAAGGGTGCGATAGCGCACCGTTTTTCCCCGTTCATCCGCGATCGCCAGGAGCGCTTGCCTTTCCCCATTCGCGATCTCCACGCCGGGCATGGCAGATACGACAGTACGTTAATGGCTCAGCTTGCAACCTCAACCTGTGTCTGCTCTAATACTTATGGCTGCGCTGCCCCACTGCAAGAAGGTATGGCTACTTTTCAGAGGAGGATAAACCTATGCCCGGATCGTTTCGAATTGGCACATTGGCGGGAATAGATATCTACATCAACTATAGCTGGCTGATTATCCTGGTATTCCTGGTCTGGTCGCTCGCTACAGGCTGGTTCGCCGTCCTTTATCCCGGGTGGTCACCCGCACTTTACTGGATTACCAGCATCATCGCCGCGCTGTTGTTGTTCGTATCGGTGCTCTTACATGAACTGGCGCACTCCGTGGTCGCGCGGGCACGCGGATTGTCTGTGAAAAACATTACCCTCTTCATCTTCGGCGGCGTCTCCAACATTGAGCAGGAGCCGAGTAGTCCGGGCATAGAATTTCAGGTGGCTGTCGTTGGTCCGCTAGTTAGCATCCTCCTTGGATTACTTGCCTTTTTGCTCCTGCTGCCACTTAGAGGCACGACGAGTCCCGTCACCGCCATCCTGGGGTACCTGGCTTACAGCAACGTCTTGCTTGGCATATTCAACCTCGTTCCCGGCTTTCCCCTGGATGGTGGGCGCGTGCTGCGTTCCATCGTCTGGAAAATCAGCGGTAACCTCCGCACCGCGACGCGCGCAGCAACGATTTCAGGCGAGATAATTGCCTATCTTTTTATTCTCGTCGGCATCTGGTTATTCTTTGCCGGGAGCGTCCTTGATGGCATCTGGTTCGGCTTTATTGGCTGGTTTCTTTTGAGCTCCGCAAGGTCAGCTAATTCTCAGGCCATGCTGCAATCAATGTTCCAGGGCGTGAAGGTTGCTGATGTGATGAATCCCGACCCGGTAACAGTGCCTGCCAACATCTCGTTACAAAGACTCGTGGATGACTACTTCCTGCCGAAAGGGCTGCGTTCCGCGCTGGTCGTACAGGGGGACCAGCTTGCTGGACTGATTACGCTGAGCGATATCCGTCATGTCCCACGCGACCAATGGGAACAGACGCCAGTAGGGTTTAGTATGATCCCACTTGAGCGACTGCATGTGGTATCTCCCCAACAAAGCTTGAACGACGTGCTGCCATTAATGGCGGGAGGCGATGTCAATCAGTTGCCGGTGACACAGGATGGCCGATTGATGGGCGTTGTGACTCGAGACGCGATCATGCGATACCTGGAAACCAGACGCGGCCTGGGATTGACCGATCCTGGCAAAGCTGCCTGAAACGCAAACCTCAACCAGATCGTGGATTCCATTAGGTATTGCATAATCCACAGCCTTCAGAGCTGCCTGGCATATGCAAGAAAGGAGCGTCTTCTTATGGCGACTAGCAACGATGCATCTCCCTCTAGAGTTCATTTTCATCGGCGCCCCATACAGGTAGAGCGTTTAATCGACCGGTTCTTAGACGCCGCGTGTGATGGGAGCCGGCGCACCATTCTGGAACTGCTTATTCCTCCTGAAGGGCACGAATCACCGACCGATTATGAACTTCGTGCGGGAGAGATTGCACAGCAGGTGGGACTTGCCGCATCCACCACCTCAGAACATCTGCATCACTTGCTGAAACTGCACCTGGTGAGCGCCCGCAGAGATGGAAACATCATCTATTACCGTTTGCGAAACCACCATCTTGTTCGTGCCTTTCATGAGTTGCTTCAGGCACTCTCAACCCATTACAAATCCTACGACTCCCCCTCAGACCAGGCGGAAGCCTGAGACTACTGGCCACAAGTCCTACTTCTCAAAAACTTTGAAACTCTTTGCGCTCGCTGAACGTGGTACATTCGATCAGTTTTTATTTCGTCCTCTACCGAATCATCGGAGGTTGTCCATGCCAGGCGAGCCATCAGAAACAACTCCCAACGGTAAAACAACTCTCTATACGCTCTTAATTGTCGAGGACGATGAGTCAATCGGTGAACTTCTCACTCAAACTATTAAAAGTGAAACACCATATGCTGTCCTTCTCGCCACCGATGCGATACAGGCTTTGAAAGTGGTCGAGGCCTTCAAACCAAGCTTGTATATCCTTGATTACCACCTTCCCGGCATCGATGGCCTGGAACTGCATGATCGCCTGCACTCTATCCAGGGCTTAGAGACGGTCCCCTCTCTGATGATGAGCTCTCATTCTCCTCCTCGTCAAGCAATACGAGAGCGGCAGATCACCTTCCTCAAAAAGCCTTTCGACCTTGCTGACTTATTGGATAGCATTGAAAAACTGCTGGCACAAGACCATCAGGATGCCTGGTGAGCATGCGCTTTGTCTCATCCTGGACGATAGAGCCGCTAAGTGCTACACTGGTAACGGAATAGTTACGGATGAGCAATTTCAGGGTATCCAATGATCACGCATACGACGCTTGCCCAGGCTCTGGAGCCCACGCTCCACACAGAAATTCCAATTACGCGGCATATCGGTATCAGCGTTGTCGAATACGACGGGACCCGTCTGACGCTGGCTGCACCAATCGAGCGCAACATCAATCACAAAGCGACCGCGTTCGCCGGCAGCCTCAATTCGGTTGTGACGCTGGCTGGCTGGGGATTGATCTGGATCGCGCTGCGCGAGGCTGGATTAGAGGCCACAGTCGTCATTCAGGATAGCACGAGTTATTATCGCAGGCCGGTCACACGTGATTTTTCCGCAACCTGCCAGAAACCAGGCGATACGCAGATGGCCCAGTTCCTGCGAGTGCTGCGCGAGAAGGGAAGGGCCCGGCTAGAGCTACATGCCGAGATACGCGAAAACGGTGTCGTAGCCATGTCGTTTCAAGGGCGATACGTCGCAATGATCCATACTCCACCTGTTAAGGACATGATGTAAACCTTATCAAAGCGGAAATACCTCTTTGTGAACGTCCACAATAGCTATGTCAGTGCATGCTTATTCCGCATCCGCAGGTGGTGGAGGTGGCGTCGGTGGTGGTGGCGTCGATGGCGGGACGAACAGCGACTCCTCGTATTGCTGCTGCGGAATTTGCGCGCGTCCCTTGCCGATATAGCCCCCAAGGGCTCCCCCAGCCAGCGCGAGGAGCGAACCCAGCACAACACCAAATATCAATGTGAAGATAACACTTTGAATGACTAACGCATTGGTATAGGTGATGTGCGACCCCTGCTGGTTAGCGGCTTGCTGTAAACTCTGACGATATTGATCGATATTGGTCAGTATCAGGACAACCGAAAGGATGGAAGAAATGATCGTACCTATCAGGCCAGCGAGAAAGCCCGCCAGGACTCCGGTGCCTATTCTGCCTGTCTTAGAAGAAGAGCGGAGGCCCGCCAGCAGCCCAATCACGATATAAATGACGAGGGCGATGATGTTACCTAATGAACCTAACGCCTGGCCCAGAAAGCTGAATGCTATTTGTACGACCGCGAGAATAATGCCAAAGATGAGTCCCTGCCTTAGGGCCGGACTACCCGAGCGAGGAGCGCTCTTCATGATTGCCTCCTAATGTAGGATAATCTGGTACCTTTCGCAAGAAAGGTATCATGCGGCATGATACTCTAGTTCGCACTAAGATACAAGGGGACCTGGCATCCGCGCGGGTGCCATTTTTAAACTACCTCTTCTTTTTATCCTGCCCTCCTAAACCGCCGATGGAGCGCAGGTCTTGCTCAAGTCTGGCGAGCCTGCTAGCAATTTGCTGTTTTTCGTTTGTCACTCGCTCGATCTGCGCCTGCAAGGACTGGTTTTCTCTGCGCAGGTTGAGGACAGTCCGCTGAACTTGATCTCTTTCCTGCGACACCTTAGCATGCATCCCTTGCAATTCCGAGATGGTTTGCGAGGCTTCGTCCAGCTCGATGCCGCGCCTGCCGTGTTCGTGATGCAGACTTTGCAACTCTTCTTCCAGGTCAGCTCTCGCCGAGCGAATGTCCAGAATTTCCTGAGTGAGCAGCATCAATCGCTGCTTATGCTCTTCTCGCTCGTTCTCCAGCTCCTGTTTCAGCATCGAAATATGGGGATGATACCACCAGCCGAGCAGGATTGCATAAAGTTCGTGTTCCGGGCTATCGTTCTTGCTCATTGTACGCAGTCTGTCGAGTTCCGTGGCGTGCCAGTGTCCTCCGGCCAGCAGCCCACCAAGGGCGCGCAACGAGATGTTGAGCTGGTCTGGGTGTAAAACACCATGCTGGCCTTGCGACTGACCGGCCCAGAGACCATATTCAGGCAGCATACTCGCATATTCGCGAATATCGACGTGAGGCGCCTGCAGGCCCAGGACAGCGGCAGCTTCGGCGCGAAGCTGCGCCGTCGCACCGGAGTCGTGTAAGATTTCCAGCAGAGACTCCTCTGCTTCTTCTCCGAGCAAGAGTAACGCATACAGCAGGCGCTCCTGGTGATTGGGATAATCATAGAGCACCTGGGTGATGAAATCGACGACGGTGCGCCCCCCGAGCAGCAGCAGCAACGTTAGCACTCGATGGCCGGCGCGTTCAGCGGCGTGGGTCTGGACGTATTCGAGCAAGACCGGGATCATCTCGTGGCCCTGATCGGGCAGCAGAGCCTCGTCGTGGATACGCTCCAGGAGGAGAGCCAACGCCATCGAAATATCTTCCGGCTCATCACTAGAGAGCAACTGCACCAGTTCATCTTTGATGATGACGGTCGGCATCCTGCGGAAGATGGCGCGGGCCGCCTCACGGCGCGGCCGATTGGCTACGTCGCTGTGTGCAGCCCAGATGAAAGCGAAGGCAGGCACACCTATCTGGCACAGGATATCCTGAGCGGCACGTGAGACAAAGGGATCAGGATCAGCAATCAGGCTGCCCACGCCGGGTACGGCTTCCGCTCCGATATCGACGAGCGTGATCTCCGCTCCCTGGCGGCGTCCTTCCGTTCGCAGCCCGGAGAGCAATTCATCGAGGATCAACGCGCTGCGTTGGTCGCCTTTCTTCACCATGCGCCCCAGAGTCTCCGATACTACGCCGATGATATGCGCGTCCTCCAGGCCATCCAATAGCACGGGAACGCTGATATCGGCCAGGTCTTCCGCGAGCGCGCTGACCAGCGCCTGGTGCGCGCGCGGCGGGGGCGAGAGTGTGAAGAGCTGGATGACCTGGCGCAGCGCTTCTAGCGATTGACGCGCCAATTCTATCACGAGCTGACGTGAGCGTTCGTGCGACAGGTCGCTCAGCGCATCGAGCCCAGGGACAAGCGATGGCAGGATGGATGGCCCGAAGTCGAGCAAGAGGCGCTGAGCAATGCTTCCCTGGGTATTCTCCTGCAGCATGTCCACCAGCGGTGGAATGGCTTCAAACGGATGCTTGAGCAGGTATTCGGCGATAACGGCACGCATGTTGCGGTCGGGATGATCGATGGCCTCGAGCAGTGCTGGGACGATAACCTGGCCCGGCATGAGTTCCGCAGCCGCGCGTATATATATCTGCACACGCCGGTCCGGATGATCCAGGTTGTCTACCACGACCTGCGCCGCCTCCGGCCCACTAGACATGAAGACTTGCATGATATGTTCGGCCTGCGCGTCGCTGCCGACGGCCAAAGCTTCCAGCAGGCAATCGGCGGGGAAGCGCTCCATTCCGAGCACGGCGCGTTCGATGCGCGCCGTGACAGGTGTGTCCTGCTCAATATCAAGCGCGGCGACCAGTTCCGGGCAGGCGATGGCACCAAGATTGCCCAGGGCATTGATAGCCCCTTCATAAAAGAGGGGATTGGTACTGGCCAGCATCTCCATCAGAGGCGCGACGACGCGCTCGTCCTGGTATTGACCAAGCGCCTCGATAAGCGCCAGGACAAGCTGCATATCGACCGCTGCCCCGTCTGTAGAAGTTTCGAGCAGGGCAATCAACGGCAGCACCGACAGCGGGTGATGCAGGCACCCCAGGACATGCACGAGCATGTGCGTGCGGCCAGGGACAACGGGGATCAACGCCTCCGTCACCGCGTCAACGGCGGCTTCGCCAAGCTCACCGAGAATCTGCTCCGCGCCGCCGGCCACCAGTTCATTTTCTCCCTGCAAAACCTGGTAGATCAGGCCGGGGATACTTTCGTCTCCATAGCGCAGCAGGGCTTGAGCGACCTGGTGCTGCACTGCCAGCGACGGATCGGCCAGCAGGCGCAGCAACTGGGAGAGCGCTCGCGGATCGCGCACCTTGCCCAGCACTTCGACGATACGCACAGTTTCAAGCTCGGACGGTTGCTGGCGCAGTTGCTGGAGCAGGCCGGCAGTGGTAGCCGGGCCGATCTCGCATAGAGCTGAAACGGCGGTACGCGCAAGCTGCTCATCGCTGGCAGCCAGGTTCTGGATCAGGGCCTCGACTGCCATCTCGCCGCCCGCGTTCTCCTCGGCGCTCTGCCCTTGCCGTACGAGTATATCGCGTGCGCTTTCCTGGATTTCGGGCTCGTAGGGCTGGCTCAGGATGTTCATCAGCGCGGCCATGGCCTTCTGGCGCTGCGCTGGTTTCGGCTGGCGAGCGGGGTCGTTCTCGTCGAGGAAACGCTCCAGGATGCGCAGCGCCATGGCGTGAACCTGGAGCGTGGAGGTCGTAGGAGAAGTATTCTCCAATTCCGCGATCACGGCCGGGAAGGCAAGCGCGGGCCCCAGGCGGTAGAGCGCGCTGGCGGCTCTATTCACGATAAAGCTGTCCGCATCGTATAAACAGGCATCCAGAGGGGCAACTGCGTCGCTATCACCTGTCCCGCCCAGGATGTTGATGGCTGCCGAACGCAGGCGCGTGCTGTGCCCGGCCATATCCTTGCTCAGATTCGCCGCGAATGGAACAGCAACAGCTCCCAGGTTCCCGATAACGCGCACCAGTCGCTTCACCTGCGCTTCGTACTCAATATCGTCCACGATCTCCACTAGCCGCTGCATAAGCAGCGAGGGCATAGTTTCCTTATCCAGCAGGACGACGACTTCATCGATGTCCGGTACCATCATCAGCGCGAACAGTGATTGATATATTTCGTTCGCGCCCTCTTCCGCATGGCGAGTGATGAAGTAGGCAAGTTTAGCCCGCTGATCTTTTTCGCGCGCTGTTTGAGCCATCAGCTCTTCCATGTTGGCCGGCAGCACGAGCGGAGAAGTCGACAGGTGTGGGGGATAGGATGCAACGCCCAGGCAGAGCATAGCCAGCGACAGGCTCTCCTGCACGGCATCGGGATGATCCCGCGCATACTCTATAAAGCGCTCAGCAGTAGCGGCCGGTTCTTCGAGGAGGCCGGCCCACAGCGCGAGGGGCATACTCCACCGCGAAAATGCGTCGGATGTGCCCTGGAGCTTCAAGGCCTGGACAAGCGATCCGGTGAAGTGCGTCTTTTGCATGATCGTGTCATAAACAGGCTGCAACGTGACGAAATATTCGGCGATGACATAAGATGCGATTAATTCATGGCGGAAACTCAAGATGCCGTGCGGGGTGATCTCGATCAGGCTCGTATCCAGCCCGAATTTCAGCAGGCGAGCTATATCATCATTGCTGTAGGGCTCGTGTAGCCTATCCGAAAAGAATAGCTCGCCCTCGACAGCCTCCAGCCGGGAATGTAGCGCGCCGGTATGATGTTCAATAGATGGCAGCCAGTCCCCGAGCAGGTGCGATTTCTCGTGCAACTGTATTGCGGAGGCAACACTCGACCAGCGCGCCGCGCAAGCAATTTCGCCCAGGAAAAGTATTACCTCTTTTTCCGTTGGAGCGTCACGGCCCCATGATGGCAGTCTCTGCGTTTGCGTGATGCGCTGGCTAACGAAGCTTCGCAGCAGGCGTCCACGCGTATCGAGATGCTTGCCGCGCTCCATTCCCATACCATCGATAACGCCGAGTAAGGCAAACAGCAACAAAGGGGTAGTACAGCATGTTCGCAGGCGCGTTCGCATGATGATATCCATGACCTGGCCGGCCGTATGCCGCCATTTCTTGCCATCGCCTTCGATATAATGCTCAACGAAAGTGCGCATTTGCTCTGTCGTCAAGGGCTGCAAGTAGGCTCGCGGGACGAGGTTGGCTTCTATGGCTTCAGCCAACGCCGCCTGGCGTCGCACATCGGCAGGGCGACAAGTGAGGATGATGCGACTGCCCTCCTGGCTCATCAGGTCGGCTAGTTCAGCGATGACGCCGGGTTGATCGCTCTCCTCGAGATCGTGGAAGTCATCACACAGCAGGAACAAGCGTCCCTGGCCGGCAAGTCTGGAGAGATAAGGCCGGAGATGATTCATGCCAGGCAGATCACTGCGGTACAAATAATCCAGGAGCCGGGCAGCATCGGGGGTCACCAATGGGCTGACAGCATCCTGGTCATCCACGGCGGACCTGGCCCGCAGGTAGAGCGCATAGCTGCGTAACGGCACGTAAACAGGTATTTTTTCTCGTCCGAAGAGGATTTTCCGACGTTGTCGCAGCGCATGAAACTGGTAACAATACAGCGCTGTCGTTTTGCCGCTCCCAGCCTCTCCTGGCACCACCAGGTGCGACTGTGGCTCCGTCCCGAAGGGGCTGCCGTGCATGAGATCAAGCAGCGACCGTTCGCGAACCAGCAACGGAAGGGCGGGATCAGGTGTATACTGATAGTAATTTATCGTGGTTTCATATAATGCGAGCCAGTTAGGCAGGGAGGTATGGACGGCACGGTAATGCTCACCCGCTTGCCAGGCGGCCTTACAGTAGCGTCGGAGCGCGAGCGGGCGAGTAAGCAGCAGAGCCAGCACCGCTCCCGCGACGAGTTCCAGCAGGGGGATCAGCAGCAGCAGGGGCGTGTGCGCCAGCAGCGAAGCTAAGGCGGGAAGCGTGTGCGATGTGCTGCCGAATATTCGCAGAGGGTTGATGATCCAGACAAGGACTTCTATGAGAACCAGCGCCAGCGCGCTGCCCAATCCGATCAACCCGGCGTACAGGATGAGTGGCCCTTCACTTCGCCGGTAGGTTCGGCCGCGTGCTGTATCCTGGCTAACGTGCTGGGGAGGTGCCTGCCGCAAATCTCTGCTCATAACTCAAATACCGTTCCTTCCACTTGTGGAGTTCAAGTAGGAACAGTATATCGTACCTGTCTCGTTTGAACAAGCAGGAGTATTGCCTCATTTTGCGAAATGCGCAAATGTTTTTCCACTTGTGCTGCGTTACTATATTAGGGGTGATTAGTGCAAATATGCTCTTTTTCTATGGCTTTTCATGGCAGCAGGTCACTCCGAGGGGATATACTAAAGAGCACCGCTATTCTCTTGCTGCTATTATCTAGCTTAAACTGATCTCTTCGTAAGATGATGAATTGAGGTCTGCTATGGAATCAACCGACATCTCTTTCTCCGATGAACAGGTGAAAAGAGATGCTGAAGAGGGAAATACGACCATATTACCTGCCCCCGGAGTGTCAATCGCTGAAGCTACAACCCTCCATGCGCTCAGGGCTCAATCACAGCGCTCACTGCCCGAGTCAGTGACGATGCCGGTGCCGCGTCCACCACAGCAAGGTTTCGCGCTTACGCGTAGCAAAGCGCTGATTGGCATTGCGCTGCTCCTACTGCTGGTATTCAATGCCACGAGCCTGGGCTACGCGCAGTTCCTTGGAGGCCAGGGCTGGGGCCTCGTGCTCGGCGGACCGGACAATCCAAGCAACCAGAATCTGCTGAACGACATTGGCAAGAAGCTGCGCCAGACGCCGACGCCTGGCGCGGCGAACACCTCGGCGCCGCAACTGACCCCTCAGCAATATATCAATCTCATTATCCAGAACATGTCGCTCGACCAGAAGCTCGGCCAGATGATGATCGTGCAGTTTCTTGGGCCGGCATACTCACTCGACATCAGCACGATGATTAGCCAGTACAACGTGGGCGCGGTACTACTCCTTAGCGTGAACAACAATATCCAGGACAAAGCCCAGCTCAAAGGCCTCATCTCGCAAATGCAAAAGTCCAGCGCGCTGCCGCTTCTGGTCTCCGTCGATCAAGAAGGGGGATACGTTGATCGCCTTGTAAACCTGGATGGGCCGCGACCATCTGCGGCGTCCATCGGCGCGACCAATGACCCGTCGAAGGCAAGGGCCGCTGGTGTTCAGGATGCCTCCGACCTGGCCTCCTACGGCTTCAACCTGAATCTCGCCCCGGTGGTGGATGTGTCTACTGTACAGAACCCCCAGCTCATCGGGCGCACCTATGGAGACAATGCCGACATCGTGACGCGCATGGCGTCGGCCTACTTGCAAGGCCTGCAGCAAAGCGGCAAGGTCTTCGGCACGCTGAAGCATTTTCCCGGTCTGGGAGATATCGGCACAGACCCGCACAATGGCGTCCCCGATGTCTTTCGCTCAAAGGATATGCTGGAATCCGTCGACTGGGCGCCCTACCGGGCCCTGATAGCGCAGGGCAATATACACGCCATTATGGTGACTCACGAACTGATCCACGCTATTGACCCCAACGTACCCTCATCGCTTTCGTTCAAGCTGATCACAGGCATCCTGCGCGGCGAGTTGGGATTCAATGGCGTCATCATGACCGATAGCCTTACGATGGAAGGTATTACCGCCTTTTACCCTGAGTCACAATCGGCGGCTCTGGCAATCGAGGCTGGAGACGACCTGCTGATGGGCGCCTCAACACTCCAGGACGTCGCGACTATGATCCAGGGTATCAAGCAAGCCATGGCGTCGGGCGCGATCAGCACGGCACGCATCGATGACTCGGTCCGGCGCATTCTGACTCTGAAATTCGAGCTGGGACTGCTTCCCTTGCCGGTCAATTAATGTTTATCAGCGTTCAGATAGGCAGTCGTATCAACACGAAAGATGCAGCCGCATTTTTCCCGGTTATAATGAAGTGCAAACTAATGCAGGAAGAGAAAGCTATGATTCAGTCAGGTATGCGAGGCGCTCAAAGCGCGCAAGACGCAGCACAGCAAAAGCGCCTGAATTACATTACCATTGGCCTGATCGCGTTTCAAACCATTCTGGTGACCCTGGCGCTGGTGCCGCCACAATTGTGGACGCGCCTCCTGCCCAACTCGTCCTCGGCTGCGCTGGACGGGCCATTCCCGGCAGCAATCGCACCCGTCATTCCCGCGCTGCTCTATCTCATCCCTACCATCATCGGCTTTTTATGTAAGACCTGGCAGCGCGCGCTGCTCTACGCCACCATCCCGGCCTGGATCGGCCTGGGCCTCTTCGTGATCTCGGCCTCCCTCAAAGTCGGCGCCTTTTATCTTGTCTCGCCCACCCAGGTGACAGCCAACGTCAGCGTGCTGGAATTATTCGCGGCACTGGGTGGCATTGGCTGGCTGGCACGCATGCTAGTCAAGATACGCTGGCTGAACAATTAGCATGGAGATCATCGAGGCAGCCGTCCCGACAGAAGAGATGGGCGCGCAGCAATTGCTGCGGCGCACGCCGGCAAGCTACCTGCTCAATCAGGCCTACGGTCTGTGGGTCTTCGTCTCGCTGTTTCTCTTGACGCTGATCATGACGCGCAGGGTCTCCGTCACGCAGTACGGGGTTTACGCGATTGCCGCGACCGCTTACAATACGATTGCCTACGTGGTGGCAATCGGGCTGGAGGATGCGACCAACACGTATGTCCCGCGCCTGCTGGCGGAGCACGGGCGAGCATCCGCCGCGTGGTTCATTCGCCGCCTGCTGGCACTGCGCATCGTAATCCTGGTGGTCAGTCTGGGCATCATGCTCTTTGGCCTGCCTTCCCTCGCCGGCGCGTTCGCCGCCGTGCCGCTGCCCACCTTTGGGGATATCGCCAGGGGACTGCGCGACCCTAACCTGCTCCAGCACATCACCCCCATCGCCTTCTGGGTGCTTGGCAATGGCATCGCCAGCCTGTTTACCGCTGTCTACGCTGCAATGATGCGCATGCGGCTCGTCTTCATCGTGGGCAGCCTTGCTCAGCTCCTGCTGCTGGCGCTCAGCTTTTTTACGCTGCGGCTAGGCTGGGGCATCGATAGCGTGCTATGGCTGCAAGCCGCCTGTGCGCTGCTCACCGCCGCGATGCTGGCTATCTGGCAGGCGCCACTGTTACTGGCACGCGGCACGAGCTACAAGCAGCCGTTGCAGCCCGTTCTGCGACTGAGCTTATCGGCGTGGTTCATAAACCTGGTTTCAGGGGCGCTGCTCAAGCAGATTTCGGTGATTATCCTGGTGGCCTTCACATTTTCGGCGGCGCAGATCGCCTTCTTCACGTTGTCGTACCAGCTCGCGCACGCGGCCAGCCTGCTGCTGGTATCGGGCTTTGGCGGCATCGGCATCTCGGCGCTGGCCGCTGCCTTCGTGGGGATGAACTACGAGCGGCTGGCTCTCGCCTGGCGCACGCTCATCAAGATCGAGACGCTGTTAGCCGCGCCGGTGCTGATTTTCTGCCTGTTCAATGCCCCCGCCATTGCGGTGGCGCTCTACGGACCAGGCTATAGCGCGGTGGGATCGCTCCTCATCATCTTCCTCTTCTTCAATATCCTCGTACGCGTGCTTGGCACGACCATCCACCAGTCAGCGCTGTACGTGCTGAGTAAACCGCGCCAGGTGGTGCTTGCCCAGTGCGCCGGGTTGCTGGTCGTGATTACTCTGGGTATCCTGCTCGTGCCTCGCTACGGACCAGCAGGGGCGCTGGTGGCCGACGGCCTCTCGCAGCTCGTGACGGGTAGCCTGATGCTGGCTGTTCTCTGGCCAGCCCTGCCGGAAAAGTATCCCCTGGCGTTCACGCTGCGCCTGCTGGTGGCCCTGGCAATCGCGGCTCTTCCCGCCCTGCTATGGCACCCGGCAAGCAAGATGCTCCTGGTGCTATCGGGCTTCATCTTCCTGGGGCTGACCACCGCGCTGCTGGCAATCATCAAGCCACTCAGCGAGACGGACATGGCCATGCTCCACGAGATGAAGCCTGGGCTGGAGCGTTACGTGCGGTGGTTCGGGAGAAGCTAAGGAGAGACCTCCCCTTGATTCCCCTTATTCATCTGGTCAAAGAGAAAACTGTTCGCCCGCTCCCTCAGCTTCCTGTTCGCTTCTTCCAACTCGAGCACGGATTGAACGAAGCCGTTATATATCCGTCTGAACAGCACGAACATGATCACCAGGGTTGCAATCCACCAGATAGTCTCGATCACCATGACAACCGCGAAAGGGACAGTGCTTAACACAGTAAGGGTGAAAACCGATTGCACAATTATCCAGCCGACCAGGGCAATCAGTTGGACCGTCACAAAATACGAAACCCTGTAGGCGCGGCGGTTCATGCTAAGCGTTGCCATCGATAAAAAGCCCTCCTCTCGAACTATGTAGCTCTCACATGTTTCAAAGGGGTTCCATGGGTAAAATATACATCCCCTGAGGCTCGATTGGCAAGTGAACAGTGCAGTAGATGATAAATTATGCCTCGCTTTTGAGCGCTTCTTCCACGACCTCCGCCGCTCGCGGCTCTACACTGGCGAGCAGGGCGGTGTATGCATCGTCGCCGATGGTTTTACGCAGGGTATCGAGGCCTCGTTCTGATTCGTCGTAGTACGTGCTCCTGATCTCCTGGAAAATGTGTTGCGCCAGCACTAGCGCGGCGAGTGCGGCATTGTAGCCTTGTGAATTGAGGTAGATCTTCCCCAGGTTGCGCAGGGCCTTGCCTTCACCTTCACGATCTTTGACTTCCCTGGCAATTATCAGGGCCTGCTTGTCGTAACTCAGGGCTTGCTGCTCCTGGCCTAGCTTCTCGTAGACAACGCCCAGATTTTTGAGCGTGCGCCCTTCGCCTTTCCGATCAATTTCGCGCCGTATGGCGAGCGCCTGTTGGAGGTATTCGAGGGCTTGCTCGTATTTTCCCAACTTTCTAAACACCTTGCCAAGATTGTTGAGCGACCATGCCTCGCCCCGACGGTCTCGCTCCTCTCGGAAGATTTGCAGCGCCTGTTCATAATGAAGCTGTGCCTGTTGGCGCTGACTGAGATCTTCATAGACGCGGCCAAGATTGTTGAGTGTTGAAGCCTCTCCCAGGCGATCTCCCATTTCCCGGAAGATGCCCAGAGCCTGCTCGTAGAATTCTTGCGCCTGTTTATCCTGCCGAAGGACGATGTAAACCCAGCCCAGGTTATTCAATGCGGAACCCTCACCTGCTTGATCGCCTTGCTCCCGAGAGATCTGTAGAGCCATCTCGTAATCGCTGCGCGCCCGGTCGCGATTGCCCATTTCACCGTATACACGGCCAAGATCATTCAGCGACCGGGCCTCGCCGACGCGATTGCCGCTCTCCTGGTATATGAGCAAGGCCCGCTGCAGATAGTCTAGCGCCTGCTCCATGCGACCAAGGACTCGGTAAATGACGCCCAGATAATTGTAAACACGCGCCCGCTGCTCAGGAGTGGACTGCCACCTCTCGAGCGAGAGGTCCTGGTAGAGTTCCAGCAGGATCGCGTTGCCACCTGCGCGTTTGAGCGTACCGAACAGCCCTTCGCGCTCCATCAGGTTGAAGGCGTCCGACCAGCGTCCAGCCTGGTTCAATTGCCAGGCTGCTTCAATAAACGGCTCTACATCATCGATCTGCCGCCTCTTCTCGCGTGGGGGGCAATGCAACCCGGCGAATTGCACGTAATGATCCGCCGCGCGAGCATGTGCTGCGCGGAGAGCTTCGCGGTTGGCGACCTCGTCACCGTCGACGAAGTGAGCCTGCGCATAGCCGGCAACAACGGCATGTAACTGGTAGCGACCATCGCCCCATGCCTGGAGCAGATGCTGGTTGAGCAGCACATCAAGGGAGGCGTGCGCCTGGACATTGTGATCTTCCGGGTTATCTTGCAGCAGGGCAGTGGCTGCATTCAGGTGAACGGGTTTGCGATACACGGAGAAGGCCAGCAATAGACTTCGCTGCTCTTCGTTCAACTGTTGCTTGTAGATCACGTCCAGCAAATTCCGCGCGATATTGCCCGTCCATACGTTCCTATAAACCGATTCATTGAAGAAGGCGGACAGGTTCAGATGGCGATTGTGTAGGAGAGAGGCTAGCAGAGTAAGTGAGAAAGCATGGCCCTGACACTGTTCAACGGCGCGCTGCAATTCGGCATCGGTCGCGTCGAGTTGCAGCTTGCGCAGGAGATCGACCCCCTCGGCAACCTCCAGGCCCTTGACGTCATATTCCTGCATATAGGTCGGTGGATATTCGCGCGTCCCCTGCGGCCATAGGCGGCTGGTGAGCAAGATTTTGCAGGAGCAGGGCTGGCTATTGATCGCATCCAGCCATTCCCCCACACCAGGGCGGTCGGCAAGCGCGTGGCCCGTCTGTATGTCCAGCAGGTTCTCGAACTGGTCAAGGACAACCAGGCGCGGTTGCTCACTCGTGTTTAAGACGTTGAAGAGCGCCATCGCCTGGTGTTGCAACGACAGGCTCGCGAAGTCGGGCAGGGGTTTGCCGAACAGTTCGAATAGATTGCCGGCGAGGTCAGCCATCGTCACGGCTGAATCGATGGTAAGCCAGATCGCCGGAGCCTCATACGCTCCCTGGCCGGCCTGGCGCTGTTCCTCTGCGTAGCGATAGACCAGTGCCGCCAGGGTCGATTTTCCGACACCACCGATGCCTGTCAGCACAAGAGCCGTCACTCGCGCTTCACTCAGCCTGGCGTAGATCTGAAGCACCTTCTCTGCGCGCTGCTGGATAGTACGTGGATCGGTCGGTGGTGGAATGCCCATGATGCCGCGATACGAGATTTTTTCGGGCCGTCCCGGCTGGGGAGGATGAGAGTACTCCTGCGGCGGCACATGCACGATAATTTGCGGGATGGAAGGCGCGGTAGCCCCGGCACCCTGGGGCGCCAGCGCCGCTTGCGTGCCTGCGGCCGCAGGCATATGAAGGACGGGAGCCGCCGATCCGACGGGAAAGAGCCATTGGAAAAGGCCGATCACAACGCTAAGCACGGTGAAGATCATGATCGGCAGAATGGTAGAAAGGGGTCCCTGCGGATGAATGAGCCAGAAAATCGTCCCGCCCGCGATCAGCAATAGCGCCACAAGGGCTATCAGCCAGCGCAACCGGTGCAAGCGCTGTCTCGGCGGTGTATGGTTGAATTGATTGTCAAGCCGCTGTTCCTGCGCCATATGCTCCTATACCTCCTCTATCACCTCATTTTCGGCATCCCACATAGCTTCTTCCTCGGCGCGACGCTGGTCGGCAAGTTTTGCCTTTTCCTCCTGTTGGGCCATCCAGCGGAAGAAGAGGGGTGACATGACGCCAAGATCGACCAGGCCGGGGATCAGCAGGAGCGCACCGCCAACTGCCTGATCGGCGAAGGCGGAGATGCCGAGCTGCGGCGGGACTTTGTAAAACGGGTAGATCACGACGAATGAGAAGACCAGTAGGAAGGCGAAAATATCGACCGGCTGGCCATCCAGGAAGGCGTAAAGCATTTGCTGTGGGTAGGTCATCAAGTGAAGTTCGCGTCTCGGCCCGATCAGGGGCCACCAGTTGAGTAGTGAGGCGGCGAATATACTAATGACCTCGACATGGTAGAGCGTGCCATACTTAAGCGCCAGGCTGAAGAAGAGGGGCATGTGCCAGAACAGGAAGTTAAGGTTAAAGACAACCGAAACAATTACCGGCTGCGTCAGAGCACGAGCGAGCAGCTTGCTGCCAGGATGCTCAAAGACAGGCTGCAAGAGCCATCCGGGGCAGGCAAACAACAGCAATGGCGCACACAGCGTGGTCAGGACCACGATTTGGGCCATATGAACAGAAAATAGCTGCGTCCTGGCAATCGTGTCGATCGGCGTTAAAAGTACGAGAGCCATCGCCAGTATAGCGAAGACAAATGCAGCGACCTGCCGCTTCAAGAGCGGCGTTCCCGCAGGATTTTTGCGGCGCGCGCGTCGCAGCCCAAATCCATATAGCAGGCACAGGATCAGCAGGCCAATTAACGTGATCGGACTCCAGTGCCAGGTAAGATTCAAACCATCCAACATGATGCTCTCGCATTTCCGGCAAATAAGGTGTATGTCCAAAGCTAGTATAGTGCAGGAGGGAATAGGATGCAACTGTGAGTAAGCCTTGCGGTTGCCAGGTCTGAGACTGGTATAATGCAACCATAATAAACCTTCAAAGGAGATAGCCCTATGCGTATCGTCGTTGCGCCTCAATCGCTCAAAGGCAGCCTGACAGCAGCCGAGGCCGGCATGGCTATTGCGCAGGGTGCAAGAGCCGTCTACCCGGAGGCGGAGATCGCCATTGTGCCGGTCGCTGACGGGGGCGAAGGGACGGTGCAATCACTGGTGGACGCCACCGGCGGGCGCATAGTAGAGCAAGTTGTGACGGGGCCGCTCGGCGAGCCTGTTATGGCCTTCTTCGGTATCCTGGGAGACGACCGCACCGCCGCGATTGAGATGGCCGCCTGCGCCGGTTTGCCGCTCGTGCCCCCCTCCAGGCGCGACCCACGTATCACGACAACATACGGCGTGGGTGAGCTGATCCTGGCGGCGTTAGAGATGGGCAGCCGCAATTTCATCATCGGCATCGGCGGCAGCGCCACCAACGACGGCGGTGCCGGCATGGCTCAGGCGCTGGGCGCTTCGCTCGTGGACGCGCAGGGGCAGGATATAGAGCGAGGTGGGGCAGCGCTGGCTACGCTGGAGCATATCTCGACTGACAGGATTGACCCGCGTTTGCAGGAATGCAGCTTCGACGTGGCCTGCGACGTAACCAATCCCCTCTGCGGGCCGATGGGCGCATCGGCAGTCTACGGGCCGCAGAAGGGCGCAACGCCGGAGATGGTGCTGCAGCTCGACGCTGCACTGGCGCGCTATGCCTGGGTGATCGAGCGCGACCTCGGCCTGTCAGTGCGCGACATCCCCGGCGCTGGCGCTGCCGGCGGACTGGGTGCAGGTCTGCTGGCATTTGTGCACGCGACGCTTCGCCCCGGCGCGCATATTGTGCTCGAAGCAGTGAATTTAGAAGAACAATTGCGAGGCGCAGACCTGTTGATTACCGCCGAGGGCCAGATCGATTCGCAGACCGCCTATGGAAAGAGTATCGGAGCCGTCGCCGCGCTGGCGAAACGCTACGGCATCCCCGTTGTGGCCCTGGCAGGCGGCTTAGGCGAGCGCTACCAGGAGGCCTATGCGCTGGGAGTCGATGCTATTGCTGCGTTGCCTTCGCACCCCATGACGCTGGAATACGCCATGGAACACGCGTCGGAATTGGCCAGCGACTCGGTTGAACGCGCCTGCAGATTGCTCCGTGTTGGGGCCAATTTGAAAAACCTGTAAATTGCTTCAACCTGCACAAAAATGACAGAAAAAGGCTGCGATACCGGAATATACTTTAAAAAAAAGAAGTTATCAATGGTAAGCATTTGGGAAACCCTAAGCAAAAGTTAAGCACTTATTAAGCGCAAAGTGTATCAAAGGGGTAACGCTTAGCGTATAGAAAACAAAGACGCTGAAGTCTGCTTATGTTTCATTCGTAATGTGTTCGTGTAGCGCCCGCATTAACGCAAGGAGTACGTAGTCATGCCAGAGCATTTATATGCGACCGAAAATGCAGACTTTGAACAACTGCGCTCATTAGGATTTTCAGAAATTGAGGCCAGAAGTCTTGTCCACATGAAAGATCACATCATCGAGCAGATAGAATATCGCGAGATGCTTGAGGAGCGCCATCGACTCGGCTTTATACGCTGGCTGATCGAGCATAACCGCCTGGAAAGATAATTGGAGAGAAGCTAAAGGCAAAAAAAGACCAGGACAGGCCGCGCGGCCTGTCCTGGTCTTTTTTTGCCTTTAGCCTTACTCGAGTCGGGTTGCAGGTTTGAGCAGCCCATAAGCCGAATTCTGTACCTGCCTGCGGACAGGCAGGCGGCAATCATCTATCTGGGACGCGAGTTACCTCGCGCCTCAAGCGACCTACCCGAAGGTTCACAGGCGAGCAACCTGCGAGCGCGTCTCGAGACGCGCCGCTCCTTCTGTTCGGTCTTGCTCCAGATGGGGTTTACCCAGCCAGCCAGTTACCCGGCTGCTGGTGAGCTCTTACCTCACCATTTCGCCCTTACCCGGCATGCGCTTATTGGGCGCCGGGCGGTATGTTTCTGTGGCACTTTCCTTGAGATCGCTCTCACTGGACGTTATCCAGCATCCCGCTCTGTGGAGTTCGGACTTTCCTCGAACCTTGCGGCCCGCGATTGCCAGTGCTACTCAAACCCGCTCGATAAGCGTAACATACTATAAGAAAGCTGTCCAGTCGATTTTTTTGTCGCTACAACTACACCTATTCGCATTGACGCGCTTGACGCAAACGCGCTACAATGACGTTACTATTGATCGTATCAATTGTTATGCGAGGTCCAGGGAAACCGATTTTCTTCTGAACCTCTTTCTAGAAGATCATTTATGACCACAGGTCGGCAGATTTGCCTGACATCGCTTGCCAGTTGCGCCGGTTGAGCGGCCAAGATGGGCCCCGAAGCCCTGGCGCAGGTGCTGCGTCCACTCGCCTTACAGAGCGCGCCGCCCTCGTTGCTCGTTGGGCTGCACACCGCAGATGATGCGGCTGTCTACCAGGTGAACGAGGAGCAGGCAATCATCAGCACGGCGGACTTCTTCCCTCCCGTCGTGGATGATCCCTACGCCTTCGGCGCGATTGCAGCCGCCAATGCGTTGAGTGATATCTACGCGATGGGCGGTCAGCCACTTATGGCCGTTAACCTGGTGGCCTGGCCTACCGATCTCGATCCCACGTTGCTCAGCGAGATACTGCGCGGCGGCGCTGAGATTGTTGCGCACGCGGGCGCAGTCATCGCCGGAGGTCATACCGTGACCGACGCGGAGCCTAAATATGGGCTGGCCGTGACCGGAATGGTTCACCCCCAGCATATTTTGACCAAAGGTGGGGCGAAGCCTGGGGATTACCTGATCTTGAGCAAGCCGCTTGGCACCGGTATTATTACCACCGCGCATAAACAGGACATGGTGGTGGGCGACGACCTGGACGCCGCGCTGCTATCGATGATGCGCCTGAATGATCTGGCCAGCCGGGCACTGCAGCGGCCTGGAGTACATGCCGTGACGGACATTACCGGCTTTGGGCTGCTCGGCCACGCCTGGGAAATGGCCACCCAGAGCGGCGAAAGCGGCGTGAGTATGCGTTTCTTCTACGACGCCCTGCCACAGTTACCGCATGTGCGTCACTACATCGAGCAGGGCTGCATTCCGGGCGGCGCACGGCGCAATGAAAAATACTTGAGGACTCGCGTCACGCTGCACGAGCGACTGGGGCCAATAGAGCGAGAAATTCTGTGGGACCCGCAAACTTCCGGCGGCCTCTTCGCGGCTATTGACCCGGCCGTGTGGCCTGAACTATCATTGCTCACCCTGCAGGAGCACGGGGTGCAGTTCTGGCATATTGGCGAGGTAGAAAGGGAAGCGCAGGACGCGCGCATGGTATTGGAGGTGCTGTGATGTACGAAGCGTTGGAAGAGACGCTCGGCGTGCATTTCCGTGATGCAGGCCTACTCAAGCTGGCGTTGACGCACCGCTCGTATATATACGAGACACCTGGCGCGGGACTGAGTTCGAACGAGCGGCTCGAATTTCTGGGTGATGCGATTCTCAATTGTATCTGCGCAGATTATCTCTATCGTTCCTTTCCCGAACTGAGCGAGGGAGATTTGAGCGATGTTCGAGCTGTGCTGGTACGCGGTGAGACGCTGGCGCAATTCGCGCGCGAGATCGATCTCGGACCACATTTGATACTTGGCAAAGGTGAAGCGAAAAGTGGATTGAGCCAGCGTGTATTGGCAGCCGCATTCGAGGCTATACTCGGCGCGATCTACCTTGACCTTGGATTTGAGGAAGCGCGGCGGTTTCTGCTACCTCGCCTGGAGCCATTGGCGCGGAGTATCGTACTGCTGCGGCTATTCAAAGATAACAAATCGCTCTTCCAGGAACTGGCGCAGGCGCATGATGGCATCACACCTTCATACCGGCTCATAGGCCAGGAAGGTCCGTCGCACAACCGGGAATTCATGGTGGAGGTGATGCTGGGCGACCAGGTTGCAGGGAGGGGGCTTGGCCGCAATAAAAAGATGGCCGAGCAGGAGGCAGCGCGAGCTGCGCTGCAACAGCGAGGATGGATGAATGGTACGGATAGGTAGCAAGATTGGGGGAAAAGTATGCGGCTGGATCCAACACCCAGACCAGAACAGGCGCTGCGGGTCACCGCCAGGCTGATTACCGTCAGCAATATCTTACATCTTTCATCGGATGATCTGGATCACGCCATCGTTCAGGAACAGATGGAGAATCCTGCGCTTGAAGTTATTGAGCAGCGCATCTGCCTGTTCTGTGGCTCGCCCATGCGCGCTCCGGTTTGCGCATCGTGCGGGGCTTCTCCGCAAGAATCGCAGTCAGCCTTCAACCCGGGCGAGGCGGCCCAATCCGAAGATGGCCCGCTTGACCAGCAAGAGCAGCAATGGAGCGATTTCGCCGCTTACGATATCTACGATTATGCTGCTGCCGAGAGCGACGAAGAGGAAGAGCTTGACCCCATGGCGCGCCTGCCGATGGACCAGACGCTCGCTGAAACGCTGCTGCAACAACTGGAGAGCCTGGTCGAGCAGCAAGATATGCCGGTCGCGGAACAACTGGTGGGGAATCTGAATGAACGTGGCTACCTTGAGATCGATGTGGCGGAAATTGCCACGTACCTGGACGTTCCCGTTGAGCGCGTTGAAAGGGTCCTCAGCGTGTTGCAGACCCTGGACCCACCCGGAATAGGGGCCAGGGATTTACGCGAGTGCCTGCTCATTCAGCTCACGGTCCTGAACGAGCGGGAAGCGCCGCATCCCCTGGCGGACAAGCTGATCGACCGTTATCTGGACCGGCTCGGCAAAGGCCACTTCAACGAGATAGCGCGTGAATTGAAAGCGCCTGAACAAGAGGTGCGCAAGGCAGCCCATTACATTCGCAACAATCTTCATCCTTTTCCCGCGCTCGCCTACCGATCCGATGTCGCAATCGGCCAGGGGGCGATCTATACCCGCCCGGATGTGATTATCCGCAAAGGCGAGCAGGGCTTCGAGGTCGAGTTGATCGAAGAGAAACGCTATGGCTTCCACATCGGTCACGGCTATGGCACACAGCCGCTTAGTCTCGAACACGACCCGGCACTCGAGGAAATGCAGCGCTACATGCGCACGCACAGTGACCGTGCCAAATTCTTCATCGAGTGCATCCATCGTCGCTGGCGTACGCTCAAACTGGTGACAGAGCTCATCGTCGATTTCCAGCGCGAGTTTTTAGAGAAGGGTATCCGCTACCTGCGCCCCTTCACGCGCGCCGAGGTCGCAGCGCGCCTGAATCTGGACGAAGGCACGGTGAGCCGCGCCACCGCGCACAAATACGCTATGCTGCCCAATGGCCGCCTGATCCCCCTGGCCGATTTTTTCGATGGCTCGCTTGGCATCAAGGACGTACTGCGTGAGCTGATCGCCGCCGAAGACCCCAGGCAGCGCCTGAGCGATGACGAACTGGCGCGCCTGATGACGACTCGCGGCTTGCCGATGGCGCGGCGCACCGTGACGAAGTACCGCGAAGCTATGGGGATCGCATCGTCGCGGGAACGGTGAACTATGAGCGCACCACATCACATGCCAGATGACGAGCACATCACGATTACCGACCTCGACTCAGGGCACGAACCGTTTGCAACCGGCTTCCCAGGTGTTCTCGCGCGGCTGAGACACTCCACTTCCATTAGCATTTACCTGCGAGGAACGCGCGTCTGCTTGAGCTTGCTGGTGAGCCTGCTGGTTGCGGCGGCGTTGTTTCAACCACCGCTCTTCTCGACAATTGCTTCTGACGCTGCCCTGGTCGCGCCGGGGCCGGCCGGCCAGCCGCCGATTATCGATATGACGGTACATAGCGGCATTGTCTATATCACGGACTACGACTACTCAGAGCATAACAGCGTCGTCTCGGCCTATCGCGCCAGCAATGGGCAGCTGATGTGGCGCCAACTCTATGGTAGATACATCATCTCCGTTCTCGCGACGAACCAGTACGTGTACTGCTTACAAGTCAAGGGTGTATACGGACGAGTCCTGGCGCTGGATGCCAGGACTGGCATCATCCTGTGGGGGCAGAAAATATCGCTTATAGGGGCAACACAGATGTCTGTTTCCGGCAGTAACATCTACCTCCACTCTTCGCAAGGCATGCTCTACGCAGTGAGTGGGGATAGTGGCCATATCCTCTGGAGCTTTCCTACGATGGCCAGCTCGTCGCCCGATGCATTCATCTCGGTGCAAAACGGCTTTGTCTCGCTCATAACCCGGCAATCTGTATTTTATATCCTGCGAGCTTCCGATGGAAAACCCATTTTCCACTATACGCCTTCGCTGATCGATGCACAGCTCTTGCTCTACCCTACTATCGAGCACGGCATCATCTATACCATGGACACAGATACCATTCAGGCAAGCAGTGCAAGCAGTGGCGCGCTGCGCTGGAAATACCGTTATCTATCCACCGATCCCTGGTTTCCGGTCATTCAGGATGGCATTGTGCTGGTCAGGGGGCCCGGAGACACCATCATGGCATTGCGGGGTCAGGATGGTAAATTGCTCTGGCAGTATGCAACACATGCCCCGATCACCTTCCCGATCATCTCCAACGGCACCGTTTATTTGCAGTCTTCCCCCGATACAGCTATCGCGCTGCGCGCCAGCGACGGCACCGTCCTCTGGCGCACTGCTCTGCCCCTCGCTCCGGCAGCCGGCTCATCCAATCCATCTGAGACAGTCCTCCAGCCGCCTACAATCGACAACAATACCGTCTACTTGAACTTCTTTCCACCGGGAAAGATCGTCTATGCGTTGCAAGCGAGTGACGGACACGTACTCTGGAGTCACAGCCTGTCCGACGCCACCTTCAAATATGCGCCACAGGTGAGCAACGGGGTGATCTACCTGGGCAAGGATGGCTCTACAATCGCTGCCTATAACGGGGGTAATGGCCATCCTCTATGGAGCTACCATTCCCCCAGCCCGCTGCGCTGGTACCCGGTCGTCAATGACGGCCTGATGTTTGCCCGGACAGTTGATAACTCGCTGGTCGTGCTGCGTTTGAGCGACGGGAAGCGGCTCTGGCAATATACCTCGTTCACGTAGCTGCCGGCTCCGCGTAGAGCGTCCGTTCGCGTTCGTAGGTCACCATGCCTGCTCCGCCGCCCTTCATGTGGCGCACGTGACGCTGCAGTGTATAATCCACCGGTGCGCTGGTGCTGCCGCGCGCCTGGCTGTAGTAGGCGGCAAGGCTGGCGGCCTGCGCGATGGTGCTGCGCGGGATATCGCGTCCCCCGGCCTTGATGATGACGTGCGCGCCTGGAACGCCGCGTGCGTGCAGCCAGAGATCGTTAGCGCTGGCCTGCCGAAACGTCACCTCCTCGTTCTGGCGGCTGTTCTTGCCGATGAGGATGGTGAAGCCGTCACGGCTCTGCACGTGCAGCGGCACTCCCCCGCCCGGCGGCACGCCCCTTTTATCTTTCCTCTGCTTGCCGCCTTTGCCTTTGTGCGCTGATTTGCGCGACTCCGCCGCCTTTGAGCCGCGCAAGTAGCCGGCAGCCTGCACCTCGGCCTTGACCAGCGCGGCCTCTGTGGGAGTTTCGGCCAGCGCCAGGTCGGCCAACAACTGCTCGATGGTGGCCAGTTCAGCCGCGTTTTGCTCGATCTGTCCTGGCACAAGCTCAAGGGCCCGGCGCAGCTTGTGGTATTTATGGAAGAGCCGGTTGGCATTCCCAACGGCATCGTAGCGCGGGTCGAGCGGAACTGTCACGGGTGGCGCGCTCTCCTCTCCCGCGAAATAGTTTTGTAGCACGGCACTCGTCTGCCCCTGGCTTACCTCGCTCTGGTGCGCCAGCAGCAGATCGCCCCACAGCCGATACGCGCCGGCTTCCTCGGATGCGGCCATCTGCTCTTTCAGGGCTACGGCTTTGCGCCTGCAGCGCTCGAGCTGTGCCTGCAAACTCTTGCGCACGGGCGCTTGCACACTCTCCATAGCATCACGCCATTCCACGCCCAGGTAAAACTCGTCGATGGCGGCATTGATGCCTGGCAGGTCGCGCACTCGCGCCTCCGGCACCTCCATGTATTGCTCCAGCACATAGGGCGCGAAGGCAAGCGGGGTTGCCGGTGATTCCGCCGTTGGGAAGCGTTCGACAAGTTGTGGTCGCCAGGCATGAGTATCCGGTAGGGATGCCAGTTCGCGCACATTCCAGGCCAGCTCGTCCCAGGCGTCCAGATTGAGTGCGCCCGGCGATAGTGGCGAGTCGATGCTGCCGGTCGTACGATAGACGGCCTCGCGGGCGATAAGCTGGCTAAAGCCGAGCAGGTGCCTGGTCAGAAGCTGCCAGAGCAGTGGTTGTCCGGGCTGGCGCGCCTTTTTGGATGACCCGGCAGGAGCAGATGATCGCGGCTGCGCTGCGGCGTCCAGCTCTTCCGAAGCCGCCTCTTGCAGTTCGGCAGCCGTCACACTTGCCGGGTCCAGGCGCGGCCGGGACTGACCGGCGATGGTACGCTGCTGAGGCGGCGGCGGCACATATGCCACATTGGGCTCGATGACGCGGTAGCGGTTGACCTCGGCCCCGACGTGCTTGATGCTCCCGAGAATGCGCCCCTGCTCATCACATAAAATGATATTGCTCATGCGCCCCATTACTTCGATGATGAGGCGGTAGCGTACCCGCTCATCGCCGTCCTGGCCCGCCCGGCGGCTGGTAACGAGTTCGATGACCCGCTCCCAGCGTGGTTGGACGATGGATTCGATGCGCGTGCCCTCCAGGTATTTGCGCAACAACATCACGAAAGCTGAAGGCTCGCTCGCCATCCTGGCCGGTTTGAGCGCGGTCAGGTGGACGCGCGCCAGTTGCGGATGCGCCGAGAGATAGAGCCAGCGATTCGACCCGCCCGGCCCGCCTTGCCCGGCAAGGGCGCCGGGAGCATAACACTGCAAGGCGATTGCATAGCCGGTTGGTCCGATGATAGTATCGATGCGCGCGCCGGTGAGCAACGCGCGCCACTCGTCGGCGACGCTGGCGAGCGTAATCGCGTCTACGTTCATCTGCTTATCCCCTCTACTTGGAGAGTTGTACAATAGTTCCAAAAAGTATGGCGTTTTATGGGCACCGCACCTTTTGTTTGATTTAGACGGTTATCGCTAACCGCCAGGGGTGAACTACATAGCCCGCTACGCCCTTTGCCTTCGAGAAGGCATCAGGCTTACTTTTGCGCAAGATGTTGTAGGAGCCGTTTACATCCGCACATATCCTACGACCATCTTTTGTGCGGTACAAGCGCTTTCTCCGCCCAATCCGCCTGCCACTGAATATGTATTCTGTGTCGTCATTTGGCTGGTAGGTGGGGATTGGGTCCAGGTCAAGAAAGCTGGCTTGGCTGGTGTAACCCTCTTCTTGCACTTCCACCTGGATACCAACGAGCGCGGCTTTATAGGTGAGCATCTCGATGAACCGCGCGTGGGGGATCGACACAAAATTTTGATTGTTACGCTTGCCCATGCTCACCTCTTGCTTCCACAAGGGGTTTTTTCCGATGATGATGGTGCCCGCCCCCTCTTGCACCAGAAAATCAATAATGCGCTTGCTGGCAGCGTGCAGGTAGTGATCGATCCGTCGATTGCGCCTGTTCGTGATCTGCTCCATTTGTTTAGTGACCTGCTCACGATCCTCTTTGGGAAGGCACCGCCTTAGCTCTTTTATGCGTTTATTGTACCACTGGTTCCATGCCTTTATCGGACGACCGTTAACCAGGCGAGGGACAAAGCCCTCTCGGTTTGAAGTTATCGCCGCTAAATTCGTGACACCGAGGTCAATGGCGACACAAAACGAGGGATCGACGTTGGCTTGCACCGACTCTGGTGGTGTACACTACCTCCACGACATAATAACCGTTGCGGGGCACGATGCGCACCTGGTTGATGTGCTGATTCTGTCTCGTCTGGACTTCAATCGGTAGCATGGAGGGGTGAACAAGTCCACGCTTCAAGCCCTTTTCTGGCTAATCGCCTGAATGGTGTACACCAGGATGTTCCGGCCCTCCGTCTTGTGCTTATACTTGGGCAGCCTGGGGCGTCCGGTGAACCTCGAGGGGTCTTGCTCGTAGGCCGCTTTTGCCTCATTGAATGCGGTCCACGCATCAGCCAGTTGTCTAAGCACCTGCTGTGATACTTTCGCCGGAAGCGCTTTGTACGCTGCATGAGACTGCATGCGTTTATCCATCTCTTCATAAGATAGGTAGATACCGTGATGGATAAACGCCTGGCGCATCTCGTAGAGCGCTGCATTGTAGAGGTTCTTCGAGGCAAAAGCGGCAGCATCGATGACGGTGTAGCGTGGATCGCGCCTATCGATCACATGTTGCTCGGCTAACTGCATGCCTTCTCCTATGAACATAGGGTATACAAAAAACAGGTGAGGACAATGAGCAGATGGATATGGGTGACATCATCGGGGAGTGGCTGGTTGTCGGCTATCCCGCTAATGCTTGCGCGCTGAATCCCCGGAAGTTGCGCAAGAAGCTGCAAGGCCTCAAGGCGCGGCTTGCCACTCACCAGGGCTTGTAATTGAGCTTCATTGATCTGGTAGACCCATATCCCTTGACAGGTAAAGGAGAGTAAGACACTGTGTTGCTGCATGATGGCTTTCGTGACCGTGGCGGTAATGTTCCCATAGCGCGTATAACCCGTTCCTAACGTCTTTGCGGCCTGGACAGTGAGTAGCTGCATCGCTTGTGTTTGGAGTGCCATGGTGTCATAGGCGATAGCCGTACAGGATTCAGCAACCGCCACTTGGACGGTTGCGGCCGCATCTCCTGCGTGATGATCGGTGGTCATCGTTGGCGTACACGGTGTCGGCTGCAATGCTTGCCCTGGCATGAGTTGCCCTTTCAGGGCGGCGGTCATATTCGCCGACACTTTTACCTTTAATGGGACGCTGGCGCTGGTGATGTCTGCCTGGGTCACTACCCGGAAGTCTTTGGCATCCTGGCCACCAGTGAAAGCCACAAGGTTTTTGGCATACAGCGTACTTGAGAAGATAGCGTTGATAGCAAGTACTGGTATATTACCTTGTGCTCCTGCGTCTAGTGCATGGGCTTCGACGTTCGCTTGTCCGTTCACCGGCGGGTTATCTGCTGCTACAGTCACAGGCTCATCAGTGATGATCTGGCTCCCATGTGCACCGGTGACAACCGTTCCCGCGCTGACTGTTTGCGGCGTAAACGAGGTGTTGTAAAAGGTTAACATCCCTGTTGCTCTTGTCGCATCCTGGTGGCCGTGTCCTGTTGCTGGTACGGTGACACTCTGGCTCATGGTGATGGGTGATAAGAGTGTTCCGAGTGTAGAGGTACTGTGTAGCGTGAGCGTTTTCACCCGGGGAACAAGGGTAATGGTTGCGGCTGGGGTCATGAGGGCAACAAGCTGTGTGTTTGCCACGTCAAGCAATACAAACAGAAGGAAGCATGAGAAGAAATTGCAGAAAGCATGGGAGGGGTTTTCGCGGGTGCGGTCGATGCGTCTGTTGCTGGTTCCTGGCTTTCAATAAAGGGCGGGTTCTCATCCTCTGTTTCGACACGATTCGGGGTGATGAGTATGCCACCGCTCTCCGTGCGGTAGACATACAGGGTGTTGTCTGCGTCCTGCTCGGTCTGTTCCTCTTCCTCTCTTCCTTGTCCCATTTCACTGAGAAGAGCGGGTACTGCCTTCGCGTAGGGGCTTTGCTGCATATGTCTTCTACCCTCTCTCATGGGGGATTGCTTCCCCTATTGTCCGATGGTTGGGGCGACAAACCTGGTTCCGGTGTTGGTAAACAGGTAACTTTGATCTTGTACGTGCAAGATCATATCTATCCGCCCTGTCTGCATATCGGTTTGAAAACTAATGGTGATGGGCGTTCTGTCCTGCCCGCTTGCCTAACAACAGCGGGCCATAGTACACGATCACCTTCCCTGGATCGTCGGCAGGAAATTCGACAATGACAATACGCCGCTTGTCGTTTTGGACGATGAAGTGACTCGGGTGGCTGGTATTGTCGCGGTTATGCCCGACAACGGCATCAACGGAATAGGTGCGAAACGTCGAGGTATACGTCCAGTTCCATTGCGTCTCCTGCCACCATGCGCCGAGTTGTGTGCCGCCAAACCACAAGAGGAGCGCGGTGATTGCGCCTACTCCCACAAGCACGAGCCAGTGAGTATGAAACTGTCTCCTGACTCTGACTGCAGGGGTTGAGGTTGTCGTCTGTGGCTCGGATGTATTTTTGGCGTGCTGTGCGCTTCGCCTTGGGCGGATATCGGGTACGATTTCAGGTTGAAACTTATACCGTGTCTTTCCCTGCACTGGCGGTAGCGCAGGGAGATCGTAGCGGCGGATGCTGGTATGGGTTCGGGAATATGGCGGCTCGTCGGGCTCCTCCGCGTCAAGATCAGTTGTCCAGTAGAGTGTATCGTCTGGATGGATACCTGCGTAGTGTCCTGCCCGGTGGGTTGCCGCTTGCTGACCGGGTGGGTATCTCTTCGCCCGTGGACGATTCGATTGCTGCTGGTTCATACTTGATCTGTTTGCTTCTGGTTGCAGCACCGTCGCATAAGGTATCCACTTGGGGTGTTGTGTTCGTAACTCCTGCTCGGTACCTGTCCAGGTGTCTCCGTTGGTAAAGGCCACTTGAAACAGGGTTGGGGAAGCTGGGCGTTTTGTCGAGTTCATCTGGTCGCCTCCCTATGCTCCTGCCGGTTACGCCAGCCGACGAGGGCGCCCCGCACCTCGTCGGTGAGCTTCCAGAGCCGTTCCTGCTGTGCGCGGGCGGCGCGGGACATGGCGCGGGACTTCTTCCAGCCCGCCCTGGAGGCAGAGACCATCGCTGGCCACCAGGACATCCAGTTCATAGGCGGCGCGGCTCCAGTGGCGCGTGGCCTCACAGAGCGCTTGCTCCGCCTGACCATACCAGTAGCCGGCATGATGAGCAAACAGGCGATGCTGTTCCTGCTCAACCCCCAGGCCGAACTGTCGGAGGGCTTTGGTCTCATGGGCCAGGGCGAAGAAGGCATGGGCCGTCGCCAGGAGGGTGGCCGACAGGTCAGCCCCCGTGCCAAAGCTGGCCCACATGTGGCGCGGTTCATCGAGAGGCATCCAGTAGGTACTGTAGGACGGGGTAGCCAGAGGGCGGGTCTCCTCAACTTGCGTTTGCATCGTGGGTCCTTTCTCCACAATGGGATGGTCCCGGCGTTTCACGATGCGTAGTGCGGTGTGTTATACTGCTCGTGAGAACCAGGGGTGCTTGAACAATCGTTTGTTCTCAATAGCTGATGGAGTGGTAACGACACCCCATCAGCAATGTTTATGATCAGGTGCTACTTCAACAAATTCACTACAAATCTACGCTACGAACATCGCACTACAAAGGCAAGTTGCGAAATCTTAACGAACTCAATACTGTCCCCACTTCGGGAAACATCAGATAGCTTTAGAATTAGTCCAGGATTATATAACGTGATGCATAATTTAAGTCTATATAAGTCCATTATATAGACTTAAGTTGGTCTTGTCAAGTCCATATTTGTCCACCCGCGCATAAAATAGTATAATGCTATAAAATAGCTTCCTTGGAGTTTAAATGAGTGAGAGAGCGCCCATGACTGCGAATGAAATTATAGAAGGGTTCAACATCGCAAAAAGTACCTTCTACACCAAAGTTCAGGAATTAGGCATACAAGGAGTGCTACCAGAAGGTAGACAGAGAGGTACCCGTTATGCCTACAAGGATGTAGAGAAAATCCTAGAGTCTCTTGGAAGAAGCCAGACCAAACCCCTAGCGAGGAAGAGCAAGAAGCACATCATTTTCCGCCGCGCTCGTCCAGAAGACGCACAGCAAATGCACGAACTTGGAGAGCGTATCATGAGTGAAAGTGGAGAACACAGTGTCCCTCTAAAAATGCTGCTCCAGTTTCTCTCTCTCCCTGGTTCCGAAATTGGGTATGTGCTTACCAGAGATGGACACATCATCGGTTACTTAACGCTTGTTCCATTAACGCACGAGAACTTGATGCACGTGATGCAAAAAGATGATCTCAGCCTCTTTAACCAATTGCGGACTCGGAGCCTTCAACTCGAAGACCTGGCTCAGTTTGAGCCGGGAAAGCCCATTGATATATTTGTCTGGGAAGTGATATCCGATCCGAAGCAGAAAATGATAGGCCGGTACTTGATCGGCCATATGCTCAACCTCCTCCATACACTTGGTAAAAGAGGTGTAGACATCGAAGGCGTATATGCAGTTGCTACCACACCTGAAGGAATTAACATCTGCCGCAGGATGGGTATGCAACCTATGAACCTCCCCGAACTCACACAACCCGATTGGGTCCCATTTGAGTGGAAGATCCAGCAGAAAAAAACCTGGCTGACGAGAAACTATATTCAGGCTATCAAAAGCTACAAGAAACGTCAGCGGCGGATGATAGAAGAAGCGGTTTCGCCAGTCTCGGCATCGGATGATACTTAAATTCTCCTGGTGAATCTAATGTGATTGACGTTTAGACTAATTTCACTGCTCGCTTGCCGACCGGAAACGCTCAAATGAGCTTGAAATCAGGAAGGAGGAAGAATGAACACGAATGCTGTGCGTGTTTTCATCCGTGCTCTCTTCTTAGTATTCACGCTCATCCCTCTGCTCCTCTCTTGTGCCCCAACAGTCCTCACCGCAAGCAACAGAGACACCAAAGGCCTCACCCCCTGTGCCAACCACCTCCGCGTCCCTTCAGGAACGGTACCTACGACACCGACTCTTCTGACTCCGCCTCAACTAGGCATGGTGCCTCAGAACTGTCCACCGGGTCCAACGCCGCAGCCGATCTTTTCGGATATTGGTCCTGTTGTTGGCGCGGCACCTTTGTGGGTCACTGGCTTTGGCGGCCCTCATGCTGTGATCAATATTCCCACCTATTTCACTTATACGCAGTACGGATGGACATGGAAACTGCTGTGGAAAATGCAGAGCGGGTATATGCATCCGATCACACTCGAAGGGGGCAATCTTCTTAATGGAACCTTGCTCTGGTTTCAAATTGGTCAGCAAAATCCAAGTACCTCTCCTGTCTTAGATCCTCTGCACTCCGGACAACAGCCAAGCGCGGGGAGTGGGCTCAACTGGCCATCCTATGTGTACATTCCGACAGCGGGTTGCTATTATCTGGAAGCGAAATGGCCGGGTGGTCATTGGCGTATTATCTTTGCTGCTGGACGGCAATAAGAAATCATTCAAGGACAAGTGTTGATGACTGGCTATCAGTACGAGATGAGCACCCAGTTTTAGACGGCTTCCAATAACTGCTATTCCCTATCTGACTTAGCGTACAGAAAGCAGGATTGGATATGCTGATCCCAGATATGTGATCGCGTAGGAATTATACCTGCCCAACCACTTGGGGACTTGTTGTACAATACTAATAATGAGAGCGGCCACATCCAACCTTCGTGTTGATTTGTCATTCCATTTGCATGTAGTGTAACAAAGAGCGGGGAGTTTGTACATCATTTGTTCCTCGGCCTGTTCGCGTGATAATTAGGAAAAGAGATTATGCAGCTTGAGATGGAGTCTGTCGTGCCACAGCAAGCATGGACGCCGCCAGCAGTATCCCGTAAGGGACTCCTCTTTGTGCTTTCGGCCCCATCCGGCGCGGGGAAGGATAGTGTCATCAATGCCGCGCTCGAGCAGGGGATGCACTTCTTCGTCGTTCCTTCCGTGACAACACGCGCGCCTCGTGCTGGTGAGAGCGAAGGACATCCTTATCACTTTGTCAGCCAGAAACGGTTTGAGCAGATGATCAGCAATGACGAACTGATCGAATACGCGAAGGTGCATGGGCACTGGTATGGGCAGCCGCGCCAGTTCATACGAGATCATTTGAACGCCGGTGAGGATGTGCTGATGAAGATCGATGTTCAGGGAGCGGCAACTGTGCGCAAAAAGATACCCGGAGCCATCTTCATCTTCCTCGTCCCCGAATCGCTGGAAGTGCTGGCAAGCAGGCTCATCCATCGCAATACGGAGACTGAGGAAGAACTCGCGCAGCGATTAGAGACCGCTCGCGCTGAACTGGCGGAGCAGGATCGCTTCGAATATGTCATAATTAACAGGCAGGGACGCCTGGTTGAGGCTGTCGATCAGCTCTGGGCGATCATGGCAGCGGAACACTGCCGTGTGCATCCGCGTCACGTCGATATTTAGTCAGGCCATGGAGGGCTTTTTTGATGAGCGAAGACCGTTTCTTGCCGTCCGGCACGCGCGAACGCAACCTGGGAATGGAGCTTGTGCGCGTAACTGAGGCAGCGGCGCTCAGCGCAGCGCGTTTTATGGGAACAGGCGACAAGATCAAGATCGACCAGGCTGCCGTGGATGCCATGCGCCAGGCCGTAGACGGCGTGGATATGTACGGCGTGGTGGTGATTGGCGAGGGCGAAAAAGACGAGGCGCCGATGCTCTATGTTGGTGAAGAGGTGGGCAACGGCATGCCACCGAATGTCGATGTCGCGGTCGATCCTGTTGACGGCACGCGGCTGACCGCGCTTGGACTCCCGGGCGCAATCGCTGTTGTCGCGACTGCTGAACGCGGCACAATGTACTCTGCGCCGCCAGGCGTCTACTACATGCAGAAAATCGCCGTAGGCCCGGCCGCGAGGGACGTGATCGATATCAATGCGCCGGTGGCCGAGAACCTGGCCCGCGTCGCGAAAGCGCGCGGCTCACGCATTGACGACCTGACCGTCGTAATCCTGGATCGCCCCCGCCACGAGAGCATCATCAAGCAGGTGCGCCAGGCGGGGGCGCGTATCCGCCTCATCATGGATGGCGACGTGGCGTCGGCTATCCAGGCAGCCATGGAGGACTACAAGGGAGTCGACATGCTCCTCGGCATGGGAGGCGCGCCGGAAGCTGTCCTGGCAGCAGCGGCAATCAAATGTATCGGTGGGGCCATCCATTGCAAAATCTGGCCACGCTCGGATGAGGAACGCGCGAAGCTGCAATCCGAAGGTGTTGACCTTGACAAAATCTACACAACAGACGACCTGGTGCAAGGCGAGGATGTGTCCTTCGCCGCGACGGGCATCACCAGCGGCGAGCTGGTCGATGGCGTACAGTTCTTCGGCTGGGGCGCCCGCACATCATCGATCATGATGCGTTCGCGCTCCGGTACAATCCGCTACATCCAGGCGCGCCATAAGTGGCGCAAGGCTCCCAATGGCAAAGGCGCTGCTCGTGCATAGGTTCATCTTGGCGTTTATAGATGTCTCAGCTTATCGATGACCGCGTCGGCAACTTGCGAGGTTCCCACCGCCGTCGGGTCATCGGGACGCGGCTTTAGATCATAGGTGACATTCTTTCCCTCGGCAATCACCTGGGCAATGGCATGTTCCATGCGGTTCGCGGCATCCTTCTCGCCCAGGTGGCGCAGCATCATTACGCCGGAAAACATCATGGCCATTGGGTTCACCTTGTTCTGGCCGGCGTACTTTGGCGCGCTCCCATGCACCGGCTCAAACACAGCGTAGTGCGAGCCTACATTGGCGCCGGGCGCGACTCCCAGGCCACCGATGAGGCCGGCAGATAAGTCAGAAATGATATCTCCGTAGAGGTTCGGCAAGACCAGTACATCGTACATTTCCGGCTTCTGCACCAGTTGCATACACATATTGTCAACAATGCGGTCTTCGAACTGAATATCGGAATACTCTTTGGAGACTTCTTGCGCGATTGACAGAAACAGGCCATCAGAAAATCTCATGATATTGGCTTTATGCACGGCGGTGACTTTGCGACGCCCGTTGGCACGGGCATAATCGAAGGCGAATTTGACGATGCGGCGCGTGGCCATCTCGGAAATATACTTGATGCTGATGGCTGAATTCATGTCCAGGTGGCTGCCGGTTGTGCGCGCGATGGTCGCCAGCATCTCTTCCTGTTCGGGAGTGCCGCGCTGGAACTCGATGCCCGCGTACAGGTCCTCGGTGTTCTCGCGCACGATCACCATATCGATATGCTCGTAGCGTGAGCGCAGCCCGTGATAGGTTTTCGCCGGGCGCAGGTTCGCGTACAGGTCGAGCTTTTTACGAAGCGAGACATTGGCGCTGCGCACCCCTTTCCCGACGGGCGTGGTTATCGGTCCCTTCAAACCCACCTTCGTCTCTTTAATTGACTCAACTACTACATCCGGCAGCACTGTTCCACACTTCTCCAGCATCTCCAATCCTGCCTGATGGACACACCAGTCAAACTTCACCCCTGTCGCTTCAAGCACGCGCCGGGTAGCCTCGGTGATCTCCGGCCCGGTGCCGTCGCCAGGGATAAGCGTTACTGCATGTTGCATTCAATCCTCCAAAACCAGCAGAGTCTCTCAACATGTGTATCGGTAAAATCCGCACTAGATTATAGCATACGCGCTAGCTACAGGGGATAACCAGGGAACGGAAGAATTTACAGATATTTTACATATCTCTGATTTTTACCATCTTCTGGGGCTCGGCCTGGCAACAGTCGCCATTGAGCAGCACAGCGCAAAGCCTGAACAGCTTTTTTGACTACATCGTGACCAGCTCGCTTATAGATCAACTGGCTGAATATAGCACCCCGCAGCAACAGATCGGACATGGCAACCATATCGGCACCATTACGTTAACAGCGCCTGACCCGGCTGCGACAATAACAGACAGCGACATCCAGCAGATGCTGACCAATCAAATTGCTAGTAACAGCGCATTTCCTCAGCCTTCTGCGAATACGCTTTACTTCGTGTACCTCCCCAGCGGCGTGACGGTGCAGCAGGGAGGCTCAAGCTCATGCAATGGTTTTTGCGGCTATCATGATTCCTTCAGCACGCAGACGTATTACGCGGTCGTACCCTATCCTGACTGTAGTGGCTGCTCCGCCAACCTCGCCGTGCTTGACGCGCTCACCGTGGTAAGTTCGCACGAACTATGCGAGGCCATCACCGACCCGGTTCCAGGACAGGGATGGTATGATCAGAACAATGGCGAAATCGGCGATATCTGCGCGTGGCAAACTAAGCAGCTAGGGAACTATACCGTCCAGAAGGAATGGTCAAACAGCGCCAACGCCTGTGTCTAAGCCTTACCAGGATAATACGGATAACCGCCCTAGGGGCGGTTATTTTTTTGTAGCTTTCTTCCTGGTCGTCGATGCCGTCGCTTTCTTACGTACCGTTGTGGAGGTTTTCTTTGCGGAACTCGCGGCGCGACGAGCCGTTGTCGCTGCGGACGTTCCCTTCACCGTTCTCTTCGTTGACGTACTTCCCCTCGCCGCGATGCTCTTGTGGGTCGCCCGGCTTGTGCGGCGGGCGGCGGTGCTGTTTTGCTGCGGCTTCTCCTCGCCATCAGCATTCCGTTGCGGCAGGATCACCTCCTGGTAGCAGACCGGATCTGCGCCAACGCGGGGGACGACCATCACGCCCCCACAGTTCGGGCACACCTCCGGGACGGGTCGCTCCCAGATGGCGAAATTGCAGGTGGGATAGTTGTTGCAGCCGTAGAAGATGCGCTTCTTCTGCTTCGTCTTGCGCTCGACGAGGTCACCCCCACACTGCGGGCAGATGGCCCCGGTTTTTGTGACGATGGTGCGGCTATAGCTGCACTCCGGGAAGCCGGAGCAGGAAATGAAGCGCCCGAAGCGGCCCGTACGAATGACCAGGTGGCGACCGCATTCGGGACAGAGCTCATCTAATTCCTCGACGGGCTTCTGCACGCGATTTATTTCGGCCTCGGCCTTTTCCATCGTCGTCTTGAAATCTCCGTAGAAGCCGCGCAGGAATTCCGTCCACGACTGGCGCCCTTCCTCGACATCGTCCAGCTTCCGTTCCATCTCAGCCGTGAAGCCGACATCAACAATATCGGGGAAGTGCTTGTTCATGACCTCGTTGACGGTCGCGCCCAGCCATGTTGGAATAAAACGCCGCTGCTCCTGATCGACGTAGCCGCGATCCTGTATGGTACTGATGATCGGCACATAGGTACTGGGGCGCCCGATACCCTGCTCCTCCAGCTCTTTGATAAGACTGGCCTCCGTATAGCGCGGCGGCGGCTGTGTGAAATGCTGTTCAGGCTTCAATTCGTGCAGGTCCAGCTTCTCGTCCACCATCAGCGCGGGCAGCATCTTCTCATCTTCCTCGCGCTGCCAGACGGCGTAGAAGCCCTGGAATTTGAGGCGCGAGCCGGTAGCACGAAAGACATACTGGGCCGCAACGATATCAGCGCGCACCGTATCGAAGACGGCAGGCGTCATAAAGCTGGCGACAAAGCGGCGCCATATCAGGTTATAGAGCTTGAACTGCTCAGGAGTCAGGTGAGATTTGACGGACTGCGGCGTTAAGGTCACGTCGGTCGGGCGGATGGCTTCATGCGCATCCTGCGTGGTGGCCTTCGCCTTCCCTGTACGGCCCACGCCCACGTATGGCTCCCCGAACTCCTGCGCGATATAGGCCTTGACGCTCTGCTGCGCTTCAGCAGAGATGCGCGTCGAGTCAGTACGCATGTAGGTTATCAGGCCCTGGTGCCCGCGCTCGCCCATCTCAATCCCTTCGTAGAGCTGCTGCGCGAGGCTCATGGTCTTCTTCGGCTTGAAGTAGAGACGCACCGAGGCGTCCTGCTGCATGGTGCTGGTGGTATAGGGCAGGTACGGCTGGCGGCGCAGCTCTTTCTCTTCGAGCTTCAAGACCGTATAGGTCGCGCCTTTCAAATCGGCCAGGACCGCGTCTGCCTCCTCCTTCGAGGTAATCTTGATGCGGCCCTTTTCGGCGCGCATCTCCGCTTCCCGCTTCGTGCCATTCCGACCGTTGAGGCGCTCGGTACCCGCGCCGTTATCATCGCTACCGGGCCGGTCCTCGCCCTCCGCTGTTTTCTCTTCGCTCCTGAAATCTACGATGTCCTTCAACCGGGTGATGAGAGTGGCCTCGAAGCGCTCCGGCTGGGCTTGTTTGCTCAGAAGCGCGATGATGCTCCAGTATTCCTCGGAGACAAAGGCCTGGATTTCTGCCTCGCGGTCGCAGATCACCCTGAGGGCAACCGACTGCACGCGGCCAGCGCTGGTGCCCGACTGGATGCGCCGCCAGAGCAGTGGACTGATTTTGTATCCCACGAGTCTGTCGAGCACGCGGCGAGCCTGTTGCGCATTAAACAGGTCTTCATTGATCTCACGCGGCTTGCGAATGGCCTGCTGCACAGCCCCTTTGGTAATCTCGTTGAAGACGGCGCGGTGCGGATCCTTCAAGCCCAGGGTCTCTTTGAGCGACCAGGCGATAAATTCTCCTTCTCGGTCGGGGTCCGGCGCCAGGTAAACTTCGTCGGCGCGGCGCGACGCTGCCTTCAGTTCATCGATCAGTTTCCCTTTTTTCTCGATGACTTCATATTGTGGGGCGAAGTCTTTGCGCGTATTCACGCCCAGGCCCTTCTTGGGCAGATCGATAATATGCCCCATCGAGGCGCGCACTTCATAATCGCGCCCCAGAAATTTCTCAATCGTTTTCGCCTTCGCCGGCGATTCTACGATAACAAGTTTTTTCGCCATTCCCTTATACCCTGTTTTTATATGATCGGTTGTTTCTTCACGCTTCCCACCAGTAGCGGCCCGCTGCATGCTCATGGCACTTCATGCCCGTCAGTCTAAGCCGAGGCTGTCTCACAGCATAGAATAGCACATGTTGACAAGAGGGCGTATTTGCTTACCCGCTCATCCACATATAACGCTCCCATCCGCGATTCCCATGCAAGGATAACATACGTTGTCTAGTTCTTATTCCACGCGGCATATACGGGAATTTCAAACGTGTTCAAAGGATTGAAGAAAGTCCACGACGGGGACAGCCTCCTGGCCACCCGCTATTGCATGCGCCAGCAGTGGAATGCCGTGAGGCCCTCGCAAGCGGCGGGCATCGGGAAATGCTTTGAGGATAGCCTGCACGATCTCTAGCTGGCCAAGCATAGCCGCTGCGAAGATATCCATTCTGGCGCCTTTTTCAAGCAAGTTAAGCGCGATGTCTCTTCTTCCCATATGAGCGGCGCCCCCTAGCGCCGTTTCCCAATCTCCTCCGCCCCAGTCCCACGCAGCATTGATGAGCATAGGCTCCTGCTCCAGGAGTTCCAGGGCGCGCGTTAAATTCCCATGACCACTGATGACGAATTCCTGGACGAGCGCCGGATCAAGCGCTGGTTTTCTTTCTTCCATCTCCATTCTCCTTCTGAACTTCAAGCAGTACGAGATGCAGGAAGAGTATACCACAACAAGAAGAGACACAAGCTTCAGGTCACTTGACCGCCCTGTCCATTGATGCTATGCTGCAAGTATTGGAATATTGGTTCGTATCGCCTGTTGGAGGAGACGCATGCCAGAAGATCAGCCTGCTCAGCCTGTCAGACGCGAGAGGCGCAAACGGCGGGAGAAGAAGGGCGCAGCCGTCATGCGCGCAGTTCCTGCCACCGCGCTGCCCAGGGCTAGCGATAGCAAGCGTCCTGCCAGGCCACCTCGGGGCTCGCTGCGGGCCGGGATGGCCGTCGCTGGCGGGCGCGCCGCGGGTGCGCTAAGCCGCCGACTGCGCCTGGGGGGCGGGACCGGCATCGCAGGAGTCGTGGCACAGCGCCTCTATCCCGATATCGTGCACCATCTTTCCACGCAGTTGGCAGGCGGCAGTATCCTTGTGACGGGCACAAACGGCAAAACGACGACGAGTGGGTTCATCGCCGCTATTTTAAGCGACGCTGGCCTGCGCGTCTGGCGCAACCGCGAAGGTTCCAACCTGATGCGCGGCATTGCCGGAGCCCTGGTAATACGCGCGCGCTTGAGCGGCAACTTGCGACGCGGCGGGCAGGCGACCTCGATCTTCGAGGTAGACGAGGCCGTAGTGCCGCAGATTATGCGTGATGTGCCGCTCCGCATCGCCGTCTTCAACAACCTTTTCCGCGACCAGCTCGACCGTTACGGCGAGGTGGACAGCGTTTTGACACGCTGGCAGCAGGCTATCACTACGCTGCCGCATCAGACGGCTCTGGCGCTGAACGCTGATGATCCGGCGGTTGCTGAACTTGGCACGGCATACGCGGGTCAGGTCGTCTATTATGGCATCGACGATACCGCCTTCGATCTGGGCTTGCGAGGCACAATTTCCGAGCGCCATCAGACCGTCGATACCCGCACCTGCCCCAGATGCGGCAGCGACTTAGAGTACACGGCACGCTTCTTCAGCCACCTGGGTCACTACAACTGTAGCAACTGCGGCAACCGACGGCCCGAACCTCAGGTGCGAGCGACAAATATCTCCATGAACGCCTTCGACCAGTTGCGCATGAACGTGTTGACCCCGACTCACGAGGGCGAAATCGTCATCCCGCTGCCGGGCTTCTACAACGTCTATAACGCGCTGGCCGCCATCGCCACGGCACAGGCTCTGCAGATCGATTGGGCTCCGGTGGTCTCCGGCATTCAACAGTTCAAACCCGCCTTTGGACGAGGGGAGCGCGTGCAGGTAGCCGGGCGCACGCTGCGTATCCTTCTGGCGAAGAACCCGACCGGGTTTAATGAGGTGCTGCGCACCCTGTTCAGTGACGATGTGCCGCGCCACGTGCTGCTGATGCTGAACGACAATATAGCGGATGGGCGCGACGTTTCCTGGATTTGGGATGTCGATTTCGAGCGCATTACCAACCATACCACCACTCTGACGGTCACAGGGACGCGCGCATTGGACCTTGCCCTGCGTCTGAAGTACGCTGGAGTTGCTCCTGAGACAATTGATATCATTCCTGTGATCCCATTGCGGGTATCGCAGCTTAAAAATAATGGTTCAATACGAACAGCAGGAACGCCGGTCAGGGCAAATGGAGAGCTTACTGCGATGCGGGAAGCTCAAACACAGGCGGATAAAGCCTGGCATGCTAAGGGTCACAGAGTGACTGGATTGGCCCGTGCCCTGGACGCGGCCATCGAGAGCACACCACCTGGTGAGACACTCTTCGTTGTCCCTACGTATACAGGATTGTTGGATATCCACCGCGAACTGGAAAGGCGCGGGTTAACACCCCGCTACTGGGAGGAGAAAGGCCCGTGAGTGAAAGAAGCAACGGCCGGCCCGCTTACACTCTGACGCTCGGGCATCTCTATCCTGACCAGTTGAACCTCTATGGGGATCGCGGCAATATTCTGACCCTGCAACGGCGCTGTGAGATGCGGGGAATCGAGCTGCGCGTCGTCGGTCTGGGTATCGGGGACGCGCTGGCACCAGATGAATACGATCTGCTGTTTATCGGCGGCGGGCAGGACAAAGAACAGGCCCCGGTAGCCCAGGATCTACTCGAAATGAAGGGCATCGGCCTGTGGGCGGCAGTCGAGGACGACATGCCCGTGCTGGCAGTGTGCGGCGGCTATCAGTTGCTTGCGCACTACTACCGGCCGGCTTCAGGTGCGGATATACGCGGGCTGGGCATTTTCGATGCCTGGACCATCCACAAGGGCGCGCACATGCCGCGCTGCATTGGCAATATCGCCATCAACTGGAACGGCGCTACACTGGTTGGTTTCGAGAACCATGGCGGACGAACCTATCTCGGCAGGGTCAAGCCGCTGGGCAAAGTACTCAAAGGGCATGGCAACAACAACGAAGACCACACGGAGGGTGCAGTGTATCGCCATGCCTACGGCACTTACCTGCACGGTTCGTTGTTGCCGAAAAACCCGCACTTTGCCGATCACCTGCTCACATTAGCTCTGAAGCGCAAGTACGGACTGAACGGGCAGGAAGTGGCTGCGGTATTCCCGCTTGATGATGCCCTGGAGTGGGAGGCTCACGCTTTTATGCTGGAACGCTTAGGTTTGCACTCGGCGGCAGGAGCCGCGTTACGCTATCCATAAAGGCCACTCGGGCCTTTATGGATGACCAGGAAGGGACTTATGAGTTTTGACCGGTCGTTAGCTCGATGCTCATTCTGTGGGCGACGCCCACCAGAGGTGCTGCGTATGGTAGCCGGACCTGGCGCAGCCTATATCTGTGATCAATGCCTGGCATTATGCCAGGAGATTATAAACGACCAGGCACCTTTTTCACCTAAAGCGCTGGAACTCGCTTCGCGACCCCCAGTCGTCATTGCTGCCCCACAAGAAATGCCGCAGAACGGCGTCGAACCGCGTGAACGCGAACCACTTCGCACCAGGACGATCGAGCTAGAACAACGCTTGCCGGGTGGGACGCTGATGCTGCGCCAGCTTGAGTTCTATCAACAGCACTTCGAACTGCATTACCTCTGGATGCGCGCTCCGTTCACGCGTGGCTTCGCCTTCGTCCCGCGCATCATCTTCCTGCTGCGGGACTCTACCGGCTTCGAGTGGACAGGCGATCGAGGCGGACTGCTGTTTGAGCGAGCGGAACTGAGCAGCGATCCTGATGCGGCTGTTTATCAGGGATCGGCGCGTTTTCGCCCGCTTCCATCGGACGAAGCGCGACAACTGATTGTGCGCGCCGCCGACCCCCTCGGTCTGTTCGAGTCGCCTCCATTACATCCATGGGAGTTCGAAATCAGCCTTTGATTTCCTCAAGGGCCGGTACGAGCAGGCCATAGCCGCCTTTATCCAGGCGGTACATGACGTTTACGCTCTGCGTCTCTTCGTTGAAGAATGGGTAATAGGTCAATTGATGCGCTTTCATATGCGCGATGACTTCCTGGTCGTTCATCGGGCGCGCCGGGATATGCCTGATTTCCAGCACCTCTGACCAGATGGCCTCGTTCTGCTCCTCATCAATACTCGCGGTTGCGAATTTCTCGCTGCTCTCATCTTGCTCCTCCGACTGCTCCTCAACCTCGGAGAGCATGCCCGAGCGCGAAAGAGCGAGGACTTTGAGCGGTGGCGCGTGGTGCCTGCGAGCCGTCTGACGGCCCTTCTGCCTTCCCAACTGGGTTGATACTTTGTCTAATACCAGATCGAGCGCCGTCATCGCGTTGATCGCACTGACTTCGCTGCGAATGGGGGTCGAATTATTAGTGAGCAAGAGTTGAACCGAGTAGCGGTCTTTTGCGCTGCGGGTCTGTTCTTCGGCTACGGTGATCTCAATACGAGCTTCAGATCCGACAAGACGGGAGAGTTTCTGGACCTTCCGTTCGATATGCTGGCGTAAACGAGGGGGAACATCCATCTGTTTCCCTTTGATGATTAGTTGCATGGCTTACCTTCTCTTTCCAATCCAACAGTACTAAAACAGCAACCGGAACAGGAAAACCTAATGCCAGGACAACAGGAATGTTACTCTTCTATTATTATAGCATCTTTACTAGCTCGTGAGGCATTACCTGGTACCTACGAGCATATCACTTCACAAAATTGTGAGCCTCGACCTGCCATCCGTGAGCATTGCCGGTCAATACCTCATAAAAATACGTTCATACTAATTGATGTAAATGCTGTATACAAGAGTTGACAACATGCGACATGAAAAAGCTGTTATAAAGCGCGTCATGTTGATACAGTCTGCTACATTACATTGAAAAACCTGTCAGGAACGCATGACATCTATTCATACAATGTTCATAAATTGGTGGTATTCTCTATTGTGAAAATCACTTTTCAATGGTACTATTTGTTTGTGGGAGGGCAAGCGGCACATGACACAACTACCCAACGACCAGCATATCACCTATCAATTACAATATCGTAAATGCGGGAAACCATCGTGTAGCACCTGCCGTGATGGTCATGGTCATGGCCCATACTGGTATGCCTACTGGCGCGAGGGGTCGCGCCTGCGCTCCGGCTATATCGGCAAGGCTCCCCCTGAGGTCCAGACCAGTTCGCAGCCAGTGCTGGCAACGTCCTGAAAGAAAGCCAATCTTCAAAGGGTGAGCCTCGCGGTCGTCCTTTGAGCATTAGCATCAGCACGCTCCCAGGTAAATCTACCCTTTGCGCCTGTGGTACAATGTCTTCATTCCTGGAGCAGAGAATACCCCTTCTGAAGCTTTCATAGTGGATTGGTATCAAGCCATACAGCAAGAGGGTGAAAGTCTAGTGGCCTGTCACTTCATTTGGGGGGAGGGCCACCCGACCTGCTTACCCAGGTAAGTTTTTTTGTCGGATGTCGGTTCATTGTAGAGGCAGGGGCGGCTGGGAGTGGCGCGGGGCCCCTTGCGGGTGCCTTGCGTGCCTCTCCGCCTTGCTGGCCTTTTCTCGAGCAAAACCTACCAGTGTAAGCACCCGACCTGTAGGGACAATGGGCCTTGTGCCTGTCCGGCTTTGCTAGTACGAGATTCCAGAGGCACCATTGGGAGGCGCAGTATGAAGTGTCCATACTGTGGATGGACAGAGTCGCGTGTGAAGGATTCGCGGGACGTGGGCGATGCTATTCACCGCCGCCGCGAATGCGAACAGTGCAAGGGACGCTTTAGCACATATGAGCGGGTAGAGCAATCGGAGTTGATGGTCATCAAACGAGATCAGAGGCGAGAACTATTCGATCGTCAGAAGTTGTTTATCGGCATCAGCAAAGCCTGCGAGAAGCGTCCCATGCCGGTCGAGGAGATTGAAAAGGCGGTCGAGGAGATCGAGCAGGAAGTCTATAAACTGGGGAAGCAGGAGATTGCCAGCAGCGTAATCGGTGAAATGGTGATGGACCGGCTGCGAGCAATGGATAAGATCGCCTATATCCGTTTTGCCAGTGTCTATCGCTCATTCGGCGATGTCGAAACCATGTTTGCGGAAATACAAAACCTCTTGAACCGCGAGAAAGAGTGAAGGGCTTGAAGGGCGACCGCAAGGGTACGCCCCTACCATAACGCGGGTGCTGATTTGCGTTTCCTCTGCGTTGTCATGGTAGGGGCGTACCCTTGCGGTCGCCCTCGATAATTATGCTCAAGCCGTTATCCGCCTACTGGCTGACTTTGCTCTCCAGCTTGCGCAGCCGCTTGCTCAGAACGGAGAGCAGCTTGAGGGCTATCTCAGGATGCGAGCGCACAATTGTGCGGAACTCCCAGACGGGCAGCAGCAGGGCCGTCACATCATCGATCGCCACGACGCTGGCCGAGCGAGGTAAGTCGTCAAGCAGAGCCATTTCGCCAAGCACGCTGCCAGGGCCAAAAGTGGCGAGTTCTTCTTCAGCGCGGTCGGGACTATGTGACTGCACAATCTTGACATGCCCGCGGGTGATGATGAATAATCCTGCCCCGCTGTCACCCTGCTTGATAAGCGTCTCGCCGGCGTGATATGTGCGTTCCCTGCATTCCCGGGCAAGAGCCTGCAGCTCCTTCTTATCCAGGCCGTCGAAGAGCTCGACGCGCGCAAGTGTGTCTTCGTGCATACCGTTTGCTCCTTTGTGCCAAATATGGTGTAGGTGATCGAAGAATGAGACCGCTATCGTGTCGTGAAAGATGTGATCGAGCAACCATTGCAGTTCGTGATTAGAGAGTATCTTACCACGGCCATCCTGTCAAGTGGCCGGTTTGAAAGGCAACCGCTTATTTTGACATTGCTCCTCCCATCGCATTACAATACACCATGACAATTGAACATTCGCTGCACAAACACCATTCCATAGAGATCGGCTTACCTGACATGTAGTGGCAGGGCTTGCCCCTGCCATCGAATCATAGCACGACACGTACATCATACCTACCATCAAAAAAGGACGACGAGCAGACACCATGGCAACAGAGGACGGGCAAGCGGCCGAGAAGCGCTTTCAGGCCGGAATAGCTGCGTTGCAGGATGGCAAACTGGAGGCCGCAACCGAGGCTTTCAACGATGCCGAGATACGCTTTCGAATATTGGGTGATTTCAAGCGGGCAGGCGACAGTCGCGCTTTGATCGCTGATACGCAGCGGCAGAGGAGCCTGCTTGAGCAGTCCGCGAATAGCTACCAACGCGCCATCAATTTCTATAAACAGGCGGGAAACTCCCTGCAAGAGGCGAATACCACGCTTTCGCTGGGCCATGTGGAGCGACAGCAGGCACACCTGGACAGCGCGCAAGAGGTTTATCAGACTGCCTGGAATCTCTACACGCAGCTTAACAATCAGCAGGGAATGGGCAATGTAGCCCTGGCAATGGGCCATATCGAATTGCAGCGCGGTCGATTGAGCGCGGCAGCCGGGCATTACGAGCGAGCAGTCTCCTACTACGTCGCCGCCAGAGATTCTATTAACGAAGCTGATGCGCGCCGCAGCCTGGCGGACGTTCAGCGCATGGTGGGCCGCTACGATCAGGCCCTGGCGGAGTACCATCGCGTGTTTGAGGTTTACCGGGCCGGCAGAGATAACTACGGCGTGGTGGATGCGCTGCTGGGCCTGGGGCATATCCATCTCGATCAACTACACGTCGATGAGGCCAGCGATGCCTTCACGGAAGCGATACAGACGGCTCGGACGATAGAATACGAACTCGGAGAAGCTGATGGCAATCTCGGCCTGGCGGAATTATCGCTACTGCGCAACCAGGTTGACCAGGCGTTGACCAGTGCTCAGCTCGCGCAGCAAACGTATAGCAATACGCGCAACGCGCTGGGAGTCGCCAATGCCTCCCAGGCGCTGGGCGAGATACAGACTCGTCGCGGCCAGCTCTCCTACGCCAACGGCACGTTGGAGCGCGCCCTGCGTACCTACGCCTCCATCGCCTACAAGCTGGGACAGGCCAATACTACCGCTTTGATAGGAGAAGCGCAGCGCCGGCGCGGACTATTGTCGAGCAGTATCAAGGCTTTTCAGGATGCGCGCACGCTGGCTCGCTCGCTTGATAACCGGCGGGTGGAGTGCAACGCTCTGCTCGGACTCGGTGATGCCTACACCCAGCAGGGACGGGGCGTCGAGGCGGAAGAGAGCTACAGCGCGGCCCAGACCCTCGCAGAAGAGCAACTTCCGGCGGCGCTAAGCGCGCGGGTGAAGGCGGCGGCGGCCATTCGCCGGGCGCGCATGGCCATACCGGCCGGAAGGCTGGATGATGCTCTCGCCCATCTCGAAACGGCCAGGCATTTCATCGATGCAGCCGTACTGCCCTTCGAGGCCGGCCCTCTGGCTGCCCTCGTCGAGGGGCAGTACCGTCTCACGATAGGAGACTTCGCGCGGGCCGAGGCGCGTTACACCGAGGCGCACAATCAGGCTGAGGCGCAGCAGGAGCCGCTCGTTGCCGCTGAAAGCCTGCTTGGCATAGCGCGGGCGCGGCTCTCGCGCGGTGATCTCGATGTCGCCTCTACTACTTTTCTCGCGGCCGGGCGACAATTCCAACTGGTTGAAGATACCTCCGGCGATGGCCAGGCCACACTGGGCGTGGCGCAAACCTCGATTGGCCAGGAGGCGTGGGATCAAGCCCTCGAGCAGTGTAACGGGGCCATGACTCGCTTCCAGCAGAGCGATGACCTGGCGGGGCAGGCAGAGGCGCTATTCACGTCAGGCCTGGCTTATCAGGGCAAAGAGCAGAGCGACGAGGCTTCATCTCGCTTTACTCAAGCTCTTGCCCTCTACCAGCAGCTACAACAGCCACTGGGAGAAGCCGATGTGCGTTACCAACTGGCGAATCTCTTACTCGAAGCCGACAACTTTGACGGCGTGCAGCGGGAGTTCGCTCGCGCCATCGCCCTGGTCGAGCGTGTGTCGCAGACCCTGCGCGTGCCAGAGGAGCGCAGCCGCTTCTTACAGCAATATGCGGAACTTTACGCGCAGTCAGCCCTCATCACGCTTCAGGAAGGAAATGAGGAGCAGGCCAGACAGCGGCTCTCATCCTATACCCGCATCGCTGGCCCGGCAGGAACTACCGCCGTCGCCCGCTACCTCCAGGCATACGAAGCTTCTATTCGGGTTGAGGGCGACGGACTATCCCAGCAAGAGCAACTTGAGAACGCCAGCTTCGTAAAAAAGATAAAGAGGCTGCGTAAGGATTTGCATTAGCTTGTCATTGACCCGAAAACCGTTTATGATAGAGAAAATACAAAGCAGCTTGACGACAAATTTCAACAGGGAGGATTTTCCCGATGACGATACGCTTCATACGTGGTGATGAGCAGTCGCCGAAAGGTCACGCCATCTTTATCGCTCACAGCACACTCAATTCACGTGTCGTGCTGGCTACCTACTGTGTGGTTCCTCCGACGCCGCTCTCCCTGGCAAAGTACCTGCCTTCGTTCCTCGCATCCCAGATATCCCCCGAGGAATTACAGGACGCTACCAACGTACCGATCATGCCCATTCCACCGATGCTCGAAGAGGGTAGTACCTTCGAGCATCTGCAGGTACTGGCTGAGCGGCGCGATGATGACTTTGTCGATCTTGGCACCATCAACCCGAATGATAACGGAGCGCGCATGCAGATGGTACAGGAGGCCTGCCAGGAATACGGCCAGTACTATGTAGCTTACGCATCAAGCTTCAGGAATGCAGAGAGTCTCCCTGCCTCTCAGGAGGAGATGGTTCCGCTCGACGATCTATCACCAGAAGAACTGCTCTTTACAACCATGACCGATCGCGAGCGACTCGCGGAACTGGGCAAGCTGGTTGGCACGGCCCGCTACGCGCTGGATGGGCATGATACGGGATTGTTGCAGGAGACCAAGAAACGCATGCTGCGCCTCGTCAACCGCTTTCCGGATAAATATCGTGGGGACGAGCTCATCACGGCAGCGGTTGAGCCAGGCGAGCGCGGTGCAAAGCTGGCTCAGTTGTACCTCGAGCGAGGATACAAACTGCTGGACGAAGAATACGCGGATATTCCAGGTATCGAGCGCTCAATTCGCGAATTACAAAATTAAAGGATGTGCAAAGTATGGCATCTGTTGGCATAAACATCGATATCTCTTCTCTTGTGGACGCAACAGTCGCAGGGAATACCGATCAGATCGGCGGCATTGCGCGCGAACTCATCCAGCGGGGCGCTGGAGCGAGCGAGCTGATCGGGCGCATCGGCATGATCGCCGCCCATGGCGATGATGACGGGCATACCATCCTGACGCTTGCCGCCGCCAGTGCGATGTGCCGCTGGTTCGTGGCGCTGCAGTATCAGATCGGCGACGACCCGTCGAATCACCTCCGCGAACTGCCGCTGCTGGTGCAGTCGGTCGCGGCAGCCATCCCAGCCGTGCAAGCCGGAAACAAGGCTGAGATCAGCTATCCCGAACCGCTTTTCCCCAGCGAACTGCCGGAGGGACAGACGGTCGCCACAATGATGCACCAGGCGATATTCAACAACGATGCGCTGCTGGTTGAACGGCTGCTGCTGGGCCTGCACGGCACGGGCGCCGATTACCGCACTCTGCATATCAGGCTCTTTGACGCCATCTCAACCACCTTCCAGCACCAGGGCCACCCCCAAATGTTCGGAGTACGCGGCTTCCAGTTGCTCGATGCCGTCGAGTGGAGCAAACATGTCCCCAACATCGTTCACTGGCTGGCGCCACACGTCCCCATCCACTCAGAGGAGCCTGCCTGGGTGCAGACGGTGCGCGACTTCCTTTCGGAGCCGTCGCACAGCTTCGCAGATTATCGCACGCGCCTGGCCGCGCCGAATGAAGAACAGGCCCTGCCGCTGCGCCGCCTGCTGCTGAGCGATGCAGCCGTGCCGCAGATCTGCCAGGCAGTCTTCGACGCAGTCATGAAGGGAGGTGCATCTGCCCACGGTGTCAGCTCAGTAATCGCGCTCGCGGCTACAGACCTGATGCAGCGTGTCGGCGATGGGGACCGTGATGCTTTCATAACAGCAGCGCATACCCTGCTCTTCGCGGCAGCCACACGCATCGTCTACACCCAGGTGCAGGAAGTAGAAGCCTTGCCGATGCTGTTGACTGCTGCCTGCTCCGTGAACGCATCACACCAGTCCCTGGCACAGCAGCAGACAACGCAGGCAGCCTCGCCGGCCCCGGCACGCTCGACCATCCTGGGTGGCGGCCTGATTGCTCCCGCGCTGCTGGAATCGCTTGGGGAGCAGCTTGACGCTGAGGACCTCTCTGGCGCGTTCGCGACCTCGCGCCGCTATCTGCAACTTGGACACGACGCCCGCGCCCTGTTCGCGATCATCGCCCGCTCCGCCGCGCAAGCGGACGCCTCAGCGGATGGCGGGCATACGCTGCAAATCGTTCAGGCCGCCGGCGAGTCCTATCTGGCCTGGCCCGCCGCGCTGCGTTCCACCAATATCGAGGGCCTCCTGCTTGTGGCCCTGCGCGCCGCGGCGTTTGCACAGCGCAACACATTGACAACGAATTTATAAAATGCAACGCCACCAGAGCGACCGCAAGAGTCGCCGCCCTTACTAAAGAAGGCCTATGTAGCGCCACTTCCGAAATCATTGTAAGGGCGGGAGCGGAGTGGATGTGGAGTGGGGACCCTTGCGGTCGCCCTCGTCCCCAAAGCGAAGCAATAAAGTCGGGGTGCGCCATATTCGTGCAATTAAACATAAGCTTTTATGCGTCTTCTATTATGATATCAAGAATCATTGCGCCTGCGAAAGTGAAAACAACCCGGTGGATGTTTATGAGGAGAGATTATGCGCCAACATAAAGTATTTTCTACGACGTTAATCTGTTCCATGCTGCTGCTGCTCACGGCCTGCAATGTCTTCGGAGGGGGTAATCCCACCCCGACACCACAGGTGAAGGCACCACCCAACAGGCAGATATTTACTATGCCGGTGGTTGGCACTTCCGATATTACAACATTCGACCCGGCGCTCGCCTTTGACCCGGCCTCAATCAGCGCCATCCAGATGGTCTTCACGGGCCTGGTACAGCTTGACGATCACCAGCAGGTACGACCCCAACTGGCCGCGAACTGGAGCGTCAGCCCCGATGGTTTGAGCTGGACCTTTCACCTGAAGCCGCACTTGAAATTCAGCGATGGTACGCCCCTGACCTCCAGAGACGTAGCCTATAGCATCGACCGGGCACTGCAACCTGCTACGAAATCAACTGTCGCGCCTATATACCTTGGCTTGATACGCGATTCCGACAAACTCTTGGATGGCACGCTTCCGACGCTCATCAACGATAGCTTGATTACACCCGACTCCAACACGATCATTATTGAAACGAAGAAGAAAGCGGCCTATTTTCTGGCGATGCTGGCCTACCCGAGCTCCTATGTCGTCGAGAAGCGCCTGGTCGATGAGTTTGGCGCCAGCTTTACCGATCACCTGGAGGACGGCGGAGGGGCGGGGCCGTTCCGCGTCATGCAGTACCTCCACGGTAAAGAAATTGACTTCGTGTTCAATCCCAATTATTACGATCCTCAACCTCAATTTCGCAAAGTCATCTTCCCATTCTACCCACAGGCCGCCTCCGCCTACAATGCCTACCTGCGCGGCACCGTCGATTGGACCGGCGTCCCGCTCTCCACCTTTGCCAGCGACAAGAAACGCGCCGATTTTCACCAGGTGCCCCAGTTGTGGATCAACTATTACACCATGAACTATCTGGTGAAGCCGTTCGATAATATCCAGATCCGCCAGGCCTTCGCGCTCGCTATCGATAAAACCGCCATCGCGAAAACGGTCTGGAATGGGACGGTCATACCCACCAACCATCTTATCCCCCTGGGCATGCTGGGCTATAACCAGAATTTGAACGGGCCGGACGGCACCAAAGGCCTGCAGGGTAACGTACAACTGGCGCAAAGCCTGTTGATGCAGGGAATGCATGCCGAGGGCTGGAACAGTGTCTCGCAGATGCCGCCGATCAAGCTGACCTACGCATCGGGCGTGAGCAATTTCGACGCGGAAGTCAAGGCCATGATCGGCATGTGGCAACAAGCGCTGGGCGTCACAGTCACGGCAAACCCTGTTGATTACAACACGCTGCTCGCGCAGGTCGTCGCGGCGACCGGCAACCCACAGGGCCTGCAGATGTGGGGGCTGGCCTGGGTCGCCGAATACCCTGACCCGCAGGATTTCCTGACACGTCAGTTCGATATGGGAGTGCCCGATAACAACATGAACTACGGCCAGAACGACAGCAGGGATGCCGCCACCCAGCAGAGTATTCAGCGACAGCTCGAAGCCGCCGACGCGAATCTCCAGCCCCAGGCACGACTGGCAGCCTACCAGAAGGCTGAGCAACAGCTCGTCAATGATGTGGCCTGGCTGCCGGTGGAGCAGGTCACGCAGGTCTACCTGCTCAAGCCCTACGTGATCGGTATGGCAAATAACGCCCAGGGGCTCATTCCTCCAGATGATTGGGCCGGTATTTATGTGCTGCAGCACTAAATAATGCCGGCATGTGAGATTTAGAAAAACATCAACGTAATACTATTATGCCGCCGCTTGAGATCAACCAGACATACAAGCGGTTCACCTGCACCCTGCCACACTCCACAGGTGGAGACGATACGTGTCAACGCGCAGGAACACGCGGCCATACCTTCGAACCGCAGACTGTGCAGGGTCTGGGTTTGCCGGGTAGTCGCGCGGCAGGTAAGCATTGTTATTGTCGTCTCTAGAAAACTATCTAAGGAGAGAAGTTTCACATGCGAACTGGCAAGAAACCGAGGGTATGGCTCACTGCATCCCTCCTCTTTCTGGTGGCACTGCTCGCCGCCTGCGGAGGCAGCAGCAGCCCTGGAACCACGCCGACGACCTCGCACACGAAGGCCCCGGCATCCCAGCAGATTTATATCAGCAGCTTTGAAGCGGGCATATCCGATTTTCACACGTTAGACCCGGCGCTAGTTTCGTCCGCGCTCGACAGCTATTCGATTAACAACATCTTCGTTGGAATGATCCAGTTGACCGACAAGGGCACGCTCTACTGCGAACTGTGCTCGACGTACAGCGTCGGCTCCGATGGCGTCACCTGGACGTTCAACCTGCGGCCGGGCCTCAAGTTCAGCGACGGCACGCCGCTCACCTCCACCGACGTCGTGTACAGCATCAACCGGTCGCTGGACCCGGCGACCGCGTCTCCGGTCGGGCCCTACTACCTGGCCCAGATCAAGGATGCGGTGACCTTCTCGGCCGGCGGCAGCAAGATCAAGACCCTGGTCGGGGACAGCCTGCTGGCTCCTGATCCTCAGACGGTGAAGATCATCGCCGCAAAACCGGTCGCCTACTTCCCGTATACGCTCACCTATGCGACCTCCTATGTGGTCGAGAAGAAGGTGATCGATCAGTGGGGCAAGGCCTGGACCGACCACCTGGCGGACAACGGCGGCCAGGGCGGAGCCGGCCCCTTCAAGGTGCAGTCCTACGTGCACAGCAAGCAGATCGTCTTCGTGCCGAACCCCAATTACTGGGGGCCGAAGCCGCAGCTCCAAAAGATGATCTACCCCTTCTTCAAGGCGTCAGACACCGCCTACCAGGTCTACCTGACCAACGGCCTGGATGACACTCCCATCCCGATCGCCGATCTCCCGACCGCGAAAACGCGCTCCGACTATCACCAGGACCCGGTCTTGGCCATCAACTACTACACAATGAACTACCAGCAGAAGCCCTTCGATGTGATTGCCTGCCGCAAAGCCTTTGCTGAGGCCATCAACAAGGACCTGATCGTCCAGAACATCTGGAAGGGCTCCTTCATCGCCACGAACCACATCGTCCCGCAGGGTCAGCCGGGGTACAACCCGAACCTGACCGGCCCTGATGGTAAAGCCACCACCTCCGGCGATACCGCGGCGGCCCAGGCGGATCTGAAGACCTGCGAGCAGCAGCAGGGTTACAGCAGCGCCTCGTCGTTCCCGCCCATCACCCTGACCTATTCCAGCGCCGGCGTCCAGGCGGCCAGAGATGAAGTGGCGGCCATGCAGCAGATGTGGCAGAATGTGCTGGGCATCAGTGTGAAGACCGACGATATCGAGATCAACACGCTCTTCGCCGACGAGGGCAAGGGCTGCGCCAACAACCTGCAGTTCTACGATGGCCCGGCCTGGCTGGCAGACTACCCGGACCCCCAGGACTGGACGTCCCTGCAGTTCGGCAAGGGCGTTGGTCAGAACGGCATGTGCTACGGCCAGAATAAAGGCCCCGGCGCCGCCGAGCAGCAGCAGGTTCAACAGGAACTGGCAGCCGCTGACGTCAACACCAACCCGACCGCTCGCCTGGCAGCCTACAACATGGCCGAGCAGCAACTGGTCAACGATGTCGCGTGGTTCCCGATGGAGCAGCAGACCGCCTTTGGCCTGCGCAAGCCCTGCCTCCAGGGGTTTGTCCCGAATGCCCTGGCCCAAACTCCTCCGCAGGACTGGGCCAACATCTACATCTCGACCGACACGCCGTGCGCGAAGACCTCCTAAGGGAGAGCGCGACCGCGCATGAGCCTGTACAGGCGTGATGCATAGCGTACGAGGGGGACAGCGATCGTGGGATTGCTGTCCCCCTCGTGCTGATCTGCGCAGTTCTTTCTGTAGTGCTTGACAAGTCAACGAGGCTCACTTACAATAAAACTAAGCTTCATCCTCGTAGCGGCTCCTATTTCTGAAGGTCGAGAACACAATAGGAACGAACTGTGCCAGTCTAGCAGTGTTTTCTCACCCGGGCAGACTAAGAGCAACACATCTGAGGAGTGTACCTTGAGTTGTGAGAAGACTATTGAAGTATTCTCTTCCGTCACTGCAAGCGCGAACAAGAGAGTAGAGGGTACCGTATGCTTCAATTTCTCGTCAAGAGGTTCATCGGCCTGATCTTTGTGATCGTAGCCGTGACCTTTATCACCTTCGTGCTGGGCTTAAACGCCCCCGGCGACCCTATCAAGACAATGCTAGGGCAACACTTCAATCTGGCGACCTACCTGAGTCTCCGGCACACGTATGGCCTCGATCTCCCCTGGTATCAGCAGTACGGCAATTACCTCGCTAACCTGTTTCGATTCCAGTTTGGCTACTCCTACCAGTTCCAGAACGAGCCCGTCTGGGATCTTCTCAAAAACGGTGTCCCGGTCTCGACCGAACTGGCCTTCTGGGCGCTCATCCTCGAGGTGCTGATCGGCGTTCCGGTAGGCATTATTTCCGCCCTGAAATCCAACTCCTGGATCGACACGACCAACATGGGCGTGATGCTGATCTTGTTCGCGCTGCCATCGTTCATCCTGGCAGTCTTCGCCCAGTTGATCATCGTCTGGTTCGACACCTCGACCGGCAACACCTGGCCCGTACAGGGATGGAGCAATACTCCCTGGACATATTCCTTGAGCGATATCCAGATCAAGCTCGTTCCAATCCTGGTGGTAGCCGCCGTCGGCACAGCCTTCTTTGCCCGCCTGGCCCGCACCAGCATGCTCGAAGTCCTCCGCCAGGACTTCGTGCGTACCGCGCGGGCCAAGGGACTGCGCGAGCGCGCCGTGATCTACCGGCACGCCTTCCGCAACGCCATGATCCCGCTCGTGACGGTCTTCGGCATCACGCTGGGCACCACCGTCGTCGGCCTGTTCTTCATCGAGAACATCTTCAACATCCCCGGCATCGCCCAACAGACCATTTCGTCGATCGAGGCCCGCGACTATCCCGTCATCCAGGCCACGACGGTCTTGATCGCCGTCGGCGTCGTGCTGGGGAACCTGCTCTCGGACATTCTTTATAGCGTCGCGGATCCGCGCATCAAGGCTGCATAAGAGGAGGCACATTTCATGGATACCAAGGACCAGGAATTACGGGTCTCCTCTCAGGCACAGGACTCGATGCTGCCAGACAGCACGATGGCCCCCCTGAGTGTCGAGGAGATGATAGAAGCCAACGGCCCGGCGGAAGCGATTGAGCTGGAGACGGGGTTGCCGGCTGGCATGCCGGGGGCTAAGCCGCAGAAATCACCGACTCCCCTGCAGGACTCGCTGCGGCGGCTGCGTAAAGATAAACGCGCCATGGCCAGCCTGGTGGTGATCATTCTCTTCGTGCTGATACCGATCATTGGACCCCCCATTTACACGCACATCGGTCCCCTGTACAACAGCCCCTTAAATGGCTTGATCGGCCCGGCCAAATATCACAGCCCATTCTGGCAGGAACTCACCAGTCAGGACCAACTGTTTTCCTCCCAGTACTGGCTTGGAACCGATTTGCTTGGACGCGACCTGCTGGCGCGCCTGATGGCCGGCATGCTGGTGTCGATCTTCGTGGCCTTGCTGGTCGAAATCGTGGATATCGTGTTGGGCGTGACGGTCGGCGTCCTGGCCGGCTACTACGGCGGCTGGATCGACCAGGTGTTAGCGCGATTTACCGACATCATGTTCGCCTTCCCCGGCCTGCTCTTCGCCATTTTGCTGACCGGCATCTTCGGAGAGTCGGCTGACACAGCCTTCCAGCACATACCGCTGGTCGGCGCGAACGGTAACGCCCGCCTTATCCTGGTTTCGATAGCCCTGGCGTTTGCCGCCTGGCCGCTGATGGCGCGCTTCGTGCGCGGGCAGACGCTCCAACTCAAGGAGCAGCAATTCATCGAAGCGGCCCGTACATCCGGAACCAACGACTTTAGGATCATCCTCCGCCACATCATCCCCAACCTCTTCAGCATCGTAGTCGTAGCCGCCACGCTGGACATCTCGGCTACGGTCATCGGCGAAGCCGGCCTGAGCTACCTCGGCCTCGGCGTGCAGTCCCCCGGCTCCAGCATCGGGGTGATGATCGCGGATGCCGCTGGCAGTCTCGCGGTTCATCCATGGGAGGTGCTACTGCCCTCAATTGTCCTGGCAATTATTGTGCTGGCGTTCTCCTTCCTGGGCGATGGCCTGCGCGATGCCTTTGACCCACGATCAAAAGATTAGTCCTTGCAGCCTGCCTGACGGCGCAGCCGTAGCACGCAGTGCGTTGGCAGGCTGGATATAAACAAGTCCTTGCAGCCTGCCTGACGGCGCAGCCGTAGCACGCAGTGCGTTGGCAGGCTGGTTAGAGACAAGCGAGCGGAGCGACAAGCATGACAGAAAATTTACTTGAGGTCAACAATCTCAAGACCTACTTTTTTACACGCGGCGGAGTCGTCAAGGCCGTCGATGACGTGACCTTCGGCATCAAACCGGGGCAGACGCTTGGCATCGTCGGGGAAAGCGGCTGCGGCAAGAGCGTTACCGCGCTCTCGGTGATGCGCCTGATTGCCAATCCTCCCGGGAAGATTGTCGGTGGCGAGATCAATTTCAATGGCGAGAATATCCTGGAGAAGAATATGGATGAACTGACCGAGCTGCGCGGCAGCCAGATCTCCATGATTTTCCAGGACCCCATGACCTCGCTCAACCCGGTCTTTACAGTTGGGTACCAGATCCAGGAGACGGTGCAGCGCCACCGCAAAGGCATCAGCAAAGACCAGGCCTGGAAGCGCGCCGTCGAGATGCTCGACCTGGTGCGCATCTCCGACGCGAAGCGGCGCGCGAAAAACTTCCCGCACGAGTTCAGCGGCGGCATGCGCCAGCGCGTCATGATCGCCATCGCCCTGGCCTGCAACCCCAAACTGCTCATCGCTGACGAACCGACTACCGCGCTCGATGTGACCATCCAGGCCCAGATTTTAGAGCTGATGAAGGGCTTGTCGAAGGAATTTGATACGGCGGTTATGCTGATTACCCATGATCTGGGCGTAGTAGCAGGCACGTGTGAGTATGTGAACGTGATGTACGCCGGGCATGTTGTTGAGTCCGCGCCGGTCAAGCAAATCTTCGAAACGCCGGCACATCCCTACACCGTTGGGCTGCTGCACTCCATCCCCCGCCTGGACGACCAGCGCGGCATCAGGTTGAGCCCCATCGGCGGTCAACCGCCCGACTTGCTCAATCCTCCTTCGGGATGCCCTTACGCCCCGCGCTGTCCAAAAGTGCAGAGTCGCTGCCGGAAAGAGCGACCAGAACTCATGTCCGTAGGCCGTGGTAATCAAGTTGCGGCCTGCTTCTATCCAGACTAAGGGGAGCGAGTAGCATGGCACAAGAAACGCAAAACGCTGTCGCCAGCAGCACAACACTGGTTGAAGTGAAAGGCCTGAAGGTCCATTTCCCCATAAAGGGCGGTCTCTTAGGCCGCACGGTCGCACAGGTCAAGGCCGTGGACGGCGTTGACCTGTTCGTCCGGCGCGGAGAAACCCTGGGTCTGGTAGGCGAAAGCGGCTGCGGCAAATCAACGACCGGGCGCGCCATTTTGCAATTGATCAAACCGACGGCTGGCAGCGTGAAGCTCGACGGGGTCGAACTGACGAAACTCTCACCAGGCCAGGTTCGCGCGAAACGTTCGACCATGCAGATGATCTTCCAGGACCCCTTTGGCTCGCTGAACCCGCGCTTTACCATCGGTCAGATCGTCTCGGAGCCCCTGGAGAATTTCAATCGGGGCAACAAGAAAGAGATCCATGACCAGGTGGCGCACTTGCTAGAGGTCGTCGGCCTGAACCCATTCTTCGTGAACCGTTTCGCGCACGAGTTCAGCGGTGGCCAGCGCCAGCGTATCGGCATCGCGCGCGCCCTGGCGCTCCATCCCTCGTTCATCGTGGCGGACGAGCCGGTTTCCGCCCTGGATGTATCGATTCAAGCGCAGGTGCTCAACCTGCTCGAGGATTTACAGTCGGAGTTCGGCCTGACGTACCTGTTCGTGGCGCACAACCTGTCGGTGGTCAAGCACATCAGCGATCGCGTCGCGGTCATGTACCTGGGACGCGTCGCCGAACTGGCCGTTAGTGAGGATCTGTACGAAACACCCCTGCACCCATATACACAGGCGCTGCTTTCAGCCATCCCGGTGCCCGATCCAGAGATGGAGTTGAAGCGCCATCGCATCATCCTTGAAGGCGATGTTCCCAGCCCGGTGAACCCTCCCCCCGGCTGCAACTTTAACCCGCGCTGCTGGAAAGCGCAGGATATCTGCCGTGAAGTAATCCCACCGCTCGAGGAGAAGAAGCCGAACCACTTCGCGGCCTGCCACTTCCCCGGCTAACATGATCATTCCTGGGGATATTGCAGGCGTTTCAGACGCACGAGCAGGCGGATGCGCGCCATGATCTGGCGCGCATCGTATGGCTTGACAACATAATCATCGACCCCCGCACTGAAGCCCGCTACCTTGTCCGGTAATGTGGCATGCGAGGTGAGCAACATGATCGGAAGATGCTTAAGGCTGGGGATGCTGCGCGCGTGGCGGCAAAGATCGAGGCCACTTTCCTGGCCAAGACGCACTTCGCAGATCATAATATCGGGAGAATAGTCATGGAGATACTGTTTTGCTTCTTTCACGCTCGTGGCGCGCAGCAAGATAAACTCTTCGCCAAGTGCCCTCTCCATTTTCTCGACGGCTCCGGGATCACTATCCACCATCAGCACTTGTAGCCTGCGCAACTTCTGCGCTCCAAACGTTTCTTGCAAGCCGTTTCCTCTTCACCACGGACGCGTGAGTCGCACTACACAGTCACTCGCGATCAGCCTGTGCCTGCACCAGGTGATCCATGCGCTGCTGCCGTTCCAAAGGCGTTAAGCGCATAACCCTCTCCATAGCCGCGTGAAGTGCGGCCGGCTTAAACGGTTTAGTGAGATACTCATCCACCCCGGAAAGAAAGCCGACCATCTGGTCTTCATCGCGGGTCATAGCGCTCAGGATGATAAGCGGAATATTCTCAGTGCGATGATCCCCACGAAGCGCGCGCACAAGCTGGTAGCCGTCCATACGCGGCATTTTCACATCGACGATCACGCAGTCAGGCTGCTCAGCAAAGACACGCTCCAGCCCTTGTATTCCATCGAAGGCAACAACAACTTGATATGACCCCTGCAAATTGACTGCATACTTGATCAGCTCTACTATGGTGGGGTTGTCATCAATCACCAGGACTTTTTTCATTCGACTTCCAGGCAGATAAGTCAAATCTTTCAAAATACTGCTCTCCAAAGCCTTGCCGCCTTTCTGCATTGTAACACAGTTATCTGCAACTGCCAAATGGCCTGCGAACAGGTCATGCCTCTTACTTTTCATATCGGAAGGCCGGCGCATTTTCTTTATGCTACAATGTAAGGTATAACAAAATGGAGCAGACGCAATGGCAACATCACTCATAGACCGCTATTCACGACAAACACTTTTTTCGCCCATAGGAAAAAAAGGCCAGGAACGACTGCGCGCGGCATCGGTCGCCATCATCGGCTGTGGCGCTCTGGGGAGTTCGCTGGCCAATAACCTGTGCAGGGCCGGCGTCGGGCGCTTGGTGATCGCTGACAGGGATTATATCGAGATCAATAATTTGCAGCGGCAGATCCTGTTCGACGAGGATGATATCGCGCGCAAACTGCCGAAGGCCGTGGCCGCCGCAGAGAAATTGCGCCGCATCAACAGCGATGTGGCGGTTGAAACGCTGGTTGAGGACATCAACGCGGATGGCATCGAGTCGTTGGTGCAGGATGTCGAATTGGTGCTGGACGCGACGGATAACTTTGAGACGCGCTATTTGCTGAACGATGCCAGCATCAAATTTGGGCGGCCCTGGATCTACAGTGGCGTGATTGCGTCCTACGGCGTGACGATGAACATTCTCCCCGGCGATACCGCCTGCCTGCGCTGTGTTTACCCGGAAATGCCGCTGCCCGGCACAACTGCTACGTGCGATACGGCGGGTATCCTCAACGGCATCGTGGGTGCCGTCACAGGCATCGTCTCGACCGAGGTCATCAAGATACTACTTAAGAGCGACAGGGTCAGCCGCGACATGGTCTGGATGGACGTGTGGGAGAACACGAGCGAGCGCATCGAACTGCCGCGCCAGCCCGATTGCCCGGCCTGTGGCCAGCATACCTACGAATTCCTGGAAACCTTGAGCGGCAGGGGCACAACCAGCCTGTGCGGGCGAGACGCGGTGCAGGTACGCAGCAGCCGCAGGGGCGATACCGTCGATCTCCCCACGCTGGCCGAACGCCTGCAAGCCGTTGGCCAGGTCTCCTACAACGCCTACCTGCTCCGCTTCCAAGTCGATGGCTACGAGTTCACAGTCTTCCCCGACGCCAGGGCCATCATCAAGGGCACGGACGACGAGATGGTGGCTCGTTCTCTGTATTCGCGCTACATCGGTATGTAGCAACAACCGATTCTCCGATCTTTATCAGGGAGACCGAGAGTATCATTAATACAGATTGACAAATTCATCCCGCCATCCGTAGGTGCCGATTTATCGTGCACATCGCCGATTTATCGGCCCTCTGTGGAGGTTACGATGTACCCCTTGATTTGTTATTGTTCATTAATTACTACCGGTATTGGCTCAGGGTAGGGATGACAGAGCTTATCCACAAATTGTAACTGGTATCGAACAATGCTATAATCGCCTTAGGACCTCAAGAGATGTACTACTAATGCGAGATGGAAGGAGAGTAATCTTTTTTTATGAATGAACATATTCTGGTTTGTGTGGCATGGCCGTATGCGAAGAGCTCTACTCATGTGGGTCAGATTGTCGGGGCATATCTGCCCGCTGATACATTCGCGCGTTACCATCGCCTGGCAGGAAACAGGGTGCTGATGGTATCCGGCAGCGATGAGCACGGCACCCCCATCCTGGTAGATTCTGAACGTGAAGGCATCAGCCCGCGCGACTTTGTCGCGCGCTACCACCGGCAAATCTGCGATGTATGGGATCGCCTGGGGATGTCCTGGGACCTCTACACGGAGACGGGAACCGAGAATCACTACCGCATCACGCAGGATTTCTTTTTAACGCTTTACGACAAAGGCTATATTTTCAAGGATACGATGCAGTCTCCATATTGCCCGACCGACCGGCGTTTCTTGCCCGACCGCTACGTTGAAGGCACCTGCCCCTACTGCGGTTATACCTCGGCGCGCGGCGACCAGTGCGATAACTGCGGGCGCACGCTCGATCCCGTGGATTTGATTGATCCCAGATGCCGCATATGCGGGAGCAAGCAAAGCAAGCTTGAGATCCGCCCGACCGAGCACTTCTTCCTGGATCTGCCCAGGCTGCAAGATGCTTTGGCTGAATGGCTTTCGGACGGGAAAGATTTCTGGCGTCCGAACACACTTGCATTCGCAAAAAACTGGCTGCGCGAGGGATTGCGCCCGCGAGCCATTACGCGCGACCTGGATTGGGGCGTGCCTATCCCGATAGAAGGCTACCATGATAAGCGCATCTACGTCTGGTTCGACGCGGTCATCGGTTATTTCTCCGCCTCGGTGGAATGGGCTGAGCGGCAGGGCACGCCGGACGCCTGGAAGACGTGGTGGGTTCCGGGCCAGACTAATCCGCAGGTGAAGTCGTACTACTTTATCGGCAAAGACAACATCCCCTTCCACGCCATCATCTGGCCAGCCATGCTGATGGGCTACGGCAATCGCAATCTGCCCTACGACGTTCCGGCCAATGAATTCATGACGATGAGCGGCTCGAAAGCGTCCGCCAGCAAAGGCAACGTGATCTGGACGAAGGATGTACTCGACCGCTACGGGGCCGATACGCTGCGCTACTACCTCTCGGTGACAGCCCCCGAAGGGCGGGATACCGACTTCACCTACGAGGAACTGATCCGCCGCAACAATGACGAGTTGGTCGCCACGTACGGCAACGCTGTGCATCGCACCCTGACGTTCTTGCAGAGCAAATTCGACGGCATCGTGCCACAACCACATGCCCTACGTGAGGCCGACCGCGAAATCCTGGCGGAGGTTGACGGTGGCTTCACGCTGGTGGGCCACAACATCGCCAACTGCCACCTCAAGGATGGCCTGAATGCCGCCATGGCTGTTGCGCGCGCGGCGAACCGCTACCTGGACGAGCAGGCACCCTGGAAGCAGATCAAGCAAGACCGCGAGGCAGCGGGCACGACGATCTACGTCATGCTGCAAGTGCTGAGTGGCCTGCACATCATGCTCTGGCCCTACCTGCCGTTCTCCTCGGAGAAACTGCACCACTACCTGGGCTTCGAGGGTGATGTTCGTACGGCGCATTGGCACCCGACGGAGGTCCCGGCTGGCTTGAAGCTGCCCGCGCCGTCGCCGCTGTTCCCTAAGCTGGAAGAACTGGCAGCTTTATAAGGGCTACCGCAGCATCTTTCCCATAAATACCGCTACCTCGTGTTCAACCGGGCCCGGCGGGTAATAATGCTGGCTGATGCCCCATACTTCCAGGCCGTTGCGCAGGTAGAACTGGATGGCGGGATAGTTGACGTTTTGCGTCTCGAGCAGGATGGCCCAGCAGCCGCGATTGCGCGCCCAGTCACACGCGCAGTTGAGAAGCAGAGAGCCGATCCCGTAGCGGCGAAACTGCCGCCCAACGATGACATCTTCGATACGCGTGAGCGATCGCCACTCCTCCAGGCTCAACAAGATTACGCCGGCCACCTCCCCGTCGACCAGGGCGACATAACCGCCATCGACGCTGGCAATTCTGGCTTCGACGGCCTCCAGTGTCGGTCCGAACTCGCGATAATCCTTGTAAAGTGGCAAATCAACCACAGTTTCACGAAGCTCAAAAGCCAAGGCGGTGTTCCCATGCTGTATGCGCTGTTCAATCGGCTGAACTAGATTGCCGTAGACATGCAGTGCATAGATGCGATCCGTCTCGAAACTGTAGTCCAGTCGGTGCAGGGCAGGCGCATCGGCTCGCTCAACTGCACGCAGTTCGACCTGTACTTCAGCCGGCACGCCGGGCATGTTGGATGATAGCGTTTCATCCATAGACAACTTCCACCTTTTTGCTTTCCTTCTTTTTTGTAGGGAGTTCCTACACTATGGGGAAGGTATATCCGGCGGCTTCAGCGCCCAGGCACGCTGCGCCGACAACGCCTGAGAAGTCGCCAAGGTGGGCGCGGATGATCTTTGTTTTGCTGGCAGGCGCGGCCAGGGCAACGGTGCGCGCACGGTGCGCAGCGCGCTCGAACAGCAGGTCTATCGCTTCGATGACGCCGCCTCCCAGGATGATGCACTCAGGGTTAAAAAAGTTCATGACCGATGCCATCCCGTAGCCGAGATAGTCGGCAGCCTCGCCGATGATTTCGATGACGAGCTGGTCGTTGTGGGCGATAGCATTTGCTAGCAGGCCAGAGCGGATGATGGTTTCACCCTCTTTGAGCTGGAGTTCCGCATCCTCGGCCAGGATGGATTGGCGCCCATGATGGATTTCCGCCATGATAGCTTTGGTGATAGCGGTACGCGAAGCGTAGGCTTCCAGGCAGCCGCGACTGCCACAGGGGCAGACGCGCCCGCCTGCCACGATCGTCATGTGCCCCACTTCGCCGGCCGTGCCGGTCAGTCCGGTATAGATACGGCCATTTTGCACGATGCCGGAGCCGATGCCCGTGCCGACAAAAAGACAGACGAAGTTCTTGTATCCCTGCCCTGAGCCATAGAGATATTCGCCGAGAGCGGCCACTTCAACATCGTTCCCCACCGCGGCCGGCTTGCCGAACTGTTTGTGCAGTAATTCGCCGATCGGCATATTTTTCACGCCGAGATTTGGCGCATCCTCGATTACGCCCGCCTTGCGGTTGATCTGCCCGGCAGCGCCCACACCCACGGCGACAATGGCCGCGTTAACCGGCAAATTCGCGGCTTGAATGGCCTGGGCCGAGAGATCAAGAATGCGCTGCGAGACAAAGGCCTGTCCCTTTTCCGCGCGCGTGCGTTTGCGCGCCGAAGAGATTACTTCGCCCGTGGTGATATCTACCACCGCCGCGAGTGTTTTTGTGCCGCCCAGATCAATGCCGAGCGCATATATTTTCTGTTTCGCCATAAGAATACTACTCCAATCCTTTTAACATGAAGCCAATTAATTTATCATCTCCATCGTCGCGTCCCTACGCGGTTGCGGCAAAGGGCAGGCTCAGGCCGGGATCGACATCCAGGGTCAGGCCGTGTTGTTCGCCTCGCAGCAGGTGAAAAATGGCCGCGCTGCCGATCATGGCAGCATTGTCGGTACAGTACGCCAGGGGCGGGTAATGAAGGCGTATGTGCAAAGGCCGCAGTTCCTGCTCGAGCCGTGCGCGCAGGCTGGTGTTGGCTGCCACGCCTCCCGCCAGCAAGACCTGCTTCACGTGGTATTCCTGCGCGGCCAGGCGCGTTTTGACGGCCAGCACGTCCACAACAGCTTCCTGGAAGCTGGACGCCAGCAGGGCCACGTTTGCGCCGCCCTGTTGCTCCGCCTGCGCGCCTATACGCGTGTAGCGGCTGACCTGCCCTCCTTCTGATACTGTCTTTCCCTGCCGCTCCGCCGTTACACCTTCCGCAAGATGCAGTACCGCCGTTTTGAGGCCACTAAAGCTGAAATCGTAGGTACCGCGTAGCCAGGCACGCGGCAACTTGTAGGCGCTACGCGCCATGGTAGGAGACCGGCCCTGCTGCTGGTATTCTTCCTCTACCCGCTGGGCAGCACGCTCGATGGCCGGGCCGCCGGGATAACCCAGTCCGAGGATGCGTGCCACCTTGTCGAAGGCTTCCCCGGCGGCATCGTCGCGTGTGCGCCCCAGCAGCTCATACTGGGCATGTCCGCGCATGAGCACCAGTTCGCTGTGCGCGCCAGAGATAACCAGGCAGAGTAGAGGAAACGTAGGATCGCCCGGCTGGTATTCCCAGTTATCGTCGCCATTTTCGCCGCTCCCCCCCTTCGCTTCGCTCTTTACCGGCCCGCGCAGCCAGTTGGCATAGATATGCGCTTCGAGGTGATTGACGCCGAGGAAGGGCAGGTGATGCGCCAGGGCAATCGTCTTACCGACGGTTAAGCCAACCAGGAGAGAGCCGGCCAGCCCGGGGCCATAAGTGGCCGCGACCGCGTCAATGTCTTCCCAGGAGCAACCAGCCTGCTCCAGGGCAGTTTCGATTACTGGAAGGATCGAGGCGAGTTGCTGGCGAGAAGCTACCTCGGGCACGATGCCGCCGTAGCGATCATGAATTTCGATTTGCGTGGCGACTACGTTCGAGAGCAAATAACGCCCGTCTTTGACGAGTGCGGCTCCCGTTTCGTCACATGAGCTTTCGATAGCTAATATGAGCATATTGTAACTTCCAATGCAATTCGTAGGGATAGAATATCTCCGCTTACATTTTGATGACTCATTATTGCCCCAGGGCCGCCTCCAGTTTATCTAACAACCTGCTTTTGAGTTCCTGGAATGTTTGCCTGTATACGGGGGAGTTGATTTCGTTCGTCCACATTATCAGGGCATCCTCATTATTATCGCTGTAGTAGCGGTGGCGCATACCGGCATCGTGAAAACCATATTTGCGATACAGATTCTGCGCTTTATAATTGGTAACGCGCACTTCGAGTGTGACCCATTTTGCTCTGATTTCATAAGCAATGTCGATCAAGCTGCTGAGCATCAATTCTCCAAGCCCCTTGCCTTGATAGTCTGGATGCATGGCAATCGTAGTGATATGCGCCTCGTCCACCATGAGCCAGAGGCCGGCAAAGCCCAGGATGGAGACCAGGTCGGGTGAGGTGACAGCCGCTGATGAGCGAGACGGCAACAGCGAGAGGGGAAAGATACGCCGGGGTCGCTCGGATTCAGTCATAGGGACCGTCACGTGTTCTTCAGCAATTTTCTTGTCACGCAAGACAATGTAATGCGCCCAGCGATTGTCTTGCAGTTCCTTGCGATAGGCGCTGGGGGGCCAGGTGGACGGATACGCCAGGCGCTCGATCTCGATGACGCGCGGCACATCTGCCATTGTCATACGATCAATGCTGTAACGCACCTTCTTCCCTTTCTGTTTTAGTCACGTCACTCGATCGTTGCGTTTTTACCCTTAACAATGGCTGCTTGCGCGTGCTGGTCGTAATCGAGGGTCGCCGTAAATACAAAGGTTCGAGCAATAAAGGATCATCGAGAACGCCGCTCTGGTATCGCTCGAACGCCAGAGCAGCTAGAACGGAGGCACGGCGGCTTGATTGCAAAGGCGAGAGGAAGAGGCTGTTCGTGGGCATCTCCTGCGCGAGCGCCAGTCGTGATGTTTCGCTCACTTCTCCGCAAAAGAGAACGGGCGGAAGCTGGCGCTCGCCAGGAACGCCGCCCCACTCGCTCAGGTGCTCGCTGAGAAAGAGCGTGAGCCGCTCGGGTGATTCGAGCAGGTAGTCGCTGAGACGCCGCATGGAGTAGGTCAGCATGTTGGACTCGACGATGGTATCAAACAGGTAACAGGCTGCATATAGCTCGGCCCGACCTGCTTCGAGCAGCGAACAGAGCGGGCCACGCCACTGTCGCTGGTGGGCCGCGATGATATCGAGCGTGGCAATTCCGATCAACGGCAGATTTAGCGAGAACGCCAGCGTTTTCGCCGTCGCGACGGCTACACGCAGGCCATTGAATGACCCTGGCCCTGTCGCAACGGCGATAGCCTCGATGGCCGGCATGTCAAGCCCGCATTCAGCTACAAGACGCTGAATGCGTTCCAGGAGTTCCACGCTATGATTGTTGCCAACCTGCCATGTATATTCGCCGAGCAGGACATCTTCCATACAGAGCGCGATGCTGGCCTGGCGAGTGGAGGTATCAAGAGCCAGTAGTAACATAGGTGTTTTTCTGAAACTGCCGAAGCAGTTCGCAATAACGCTGGCCGATGGCAGTAAAGAGCAGGCCGCGCTTGGTCTCACTGAGTATTTTCAAGCGAATGTTCAAATGGTCGCTCGGCCAGTAGAGTCCGGCTTTCTCTGCCCATTCAACGACGCAAACCCCATCTCCATTAAAGTATTCATCAAAGCCAAGGTCAAAAACCTCGCCAGGATCGTCCAGTCGGTACAGGTCGAAATGGTAGAGCGCAGGTACGCGTTTCGAGCTACTCCCCTGTTTCGTGCCGGAACGGGTCCTCCTTGTATATTCTTTCAGCAACGTAAAGGTAGGACTGTTGACCTGCTCGATAATACCCATACCCTGGGCCAGTCCCTGCGTGAAGGTCGTCTTGCCGGTCCCCAATTGCCCATTCAGCAAAATGAGTTCCCCACCCTCTAAGAGTTCGCCCAGCCTCGCGCCCAGGCGCTGCGTCTGCGCCGCGCTGTGGCTAATGCTGTCGAGAGTAGCAGTCACCGCTCCCTGATTGTGATCGATCAAAAGCGCATCCTTCACGTTGTCTGCCTGAATCAAGTTGTCGACGAAGTACGTAACATTATAGCATAGTTCGACTGGAAGTACACAGAGCGTTTACCGCAGCTTCGCGCCACAACTCCGGCAATAAAGCGCATTGGGTCGTATGGTGCTGCCGCAATTCGGGCAAACCTGGCGAGCCTGGGATGCGCCTGCTGTCGAAGACCGGGAGGACGGACCCGCCTGCGGAGGCGTCGGTGAAACGGGAGGCGGCTCATAGCTGGAAGTCGCCGAGGGGGCAAACTGGGCAACGTTATATTGCTCGCTTTTGACCTCCATTAATTGCTGCTCGCGATTTTGCACATCGTGATCCAATTCCTGGATGCTGGCGCACAGGCGCGAGAGCTGCGCGTCGTTGAGCTTGCCCTGCTGGTACAGGTCCATGGCGACCTTCGCCAGTTCATCCAGCAATCGATTGCGCTGATCGAAGAGTTGATCGATCTCGCTCTGCTTGGCGCGCACACGCAGTTGTTTCTGGGCCTGCCAGCTCGTGCGACTGACAGCCGAACTCACCATATTTTTCGCGGATTCTACAAAATCTGACATTGATGGCCTCCCGTTTCATTCGATTTCTACCAATTTATGCTTCGCTATTCTTCGCTGACAGCGTGTTGATACACCCGTATTTCTTCTAGCTTTCCGTACCTGCTGAACTGTACGGCCACTACGTCGATGCGCCAGGAGCGTTCCGTGGCTGCATGAAGGTCAAGGTAGTATGAGGCGACCTGCGCCAGTTTGCGGCGCTTGGTGCGCGTGACGGCTTCTTCGGGCAGCCCGAACACATTGCCCCTGCGCGTCTTCACCTCTACAAAGACCAGGTCCTGCGCATCTTCAGCTACCAGGTCGATCTCTCCATGCCGGCAACGGAAGTTCTGCTCAAGAATATAATAGCCGCGCTCGCGCAATGCCTGGGCCGCAAGCCGCTCACCCACGCGACCCAAATTCTGGCGCATGTTGTTTCCTGGCTTCTCAGAACCGCTTCCCTCGTCTTCCACGCGAGCCACCTTCCTATTATCTACTACGTTCCATACTTTGTCGAGTTGTAGAGGCAGGCGAGTCTCGAATTGCCTGTATCACCATCTCAAACAGTTCCTGGGGCTCATTTGTTGATCCAAAGGCGCCCCTGCGCTTTGCCTCCGCGACGTACTCCGGCTTTTTACCGCTCGCATAGATAATAAAGGGTGTCGTGATACCCATGCTCTTCATTTTTTCTAACAATATGTAGCCGGCATATTTATCGGGAGGGCGACTCATATCCGAGATGATGACATCGTAGGTTTTGGTCTGCAACCGCTCCAGGGCATCATCGGTTGTTTTGCTGATAGTAAACTGAATGCCCAGCGCCTCTAACGCACGCCTCTCGTAAGAGGTCAGCATAGGTCTGTCATCAACCCAGAGTGCCGAAGCGCCTTGCAGCCGTTGCACAGTCTCGGGCGTCATCAAGCTGGTCGATGCGATCCGCGAGTTGTATCATTTTATCGGGATCCGGTGGGGGTTTGCCTCCTGATGCATCAGCTTGCCAGTGTTCTGTCGCGGCGCCCAACGATGTCGAGGCTACCAGAAGCTGCTGCTGGCGTTTCGCCGTCGTTTCGAAGGGACCCGCTTTCAAATTGATTTCGCCGATATTTTCCAGGAACTTTTTGAGCGGGCTGCGCAGAATTAACAGGATAATCAGAATTATGATCGGCCAGGCGATTACCTGGAGGAACGAAATAATTGTATCAAACAGCTTCACCACTTGATCAAAGCTCAACGCCTCCCCCTCCCTTCTTTATCAGGAACTGAACAATATCACGGCAAAGAAAAAGCGAGCATAGATATCTCATCCCTGGACTGGCGCTATTCTATCATAGTAGGGGCGCGCTGAATAGATATGTACCGTCACGATGATTACCGATAAGTCCATAAAGTTATGTGAGTCAGCTCTATTGAACGAAAACAGGTCAGAGATCCTTCGCTGCGCTCAGGATGACAACATCCCTGGCTGTCATCCTGAGCGCAGCGAAGGATCTCCTGGTAGTGATCACCCTTGTGTTCGCCGGAGTTGAAATGCTACACTCCAGATACACTGCCAGATATTCAAATTCATAGGAGGACAACAATGCTGATACGCAAACTCACCGAGGACGACCTGGACGCACTCTGGACAATACGCTTGCAGGCCCTGACAGACAACCCGGAAGCAAACCCTGAGCCTTGATTAGGCCCCCACTACTATACTGAACACAAGAGCGGCTCAAGGCACAGGGGTCAGCTTCCCCTGGGCCTCGCACCTTTACAACACCCCTAGGCATCTCCCGCCTGGCACCGGCCACTAGCGAAATTACCCCTGTCACAAATGTCCCAAGCGTCTCAGGTCAGTCCAGAGCTTGCTCCAGCAGCATCCCCCACGGGACATCCCGGTCACAAATGTCCCAATCAGACGGTCTCCCCCAATGCCCTCTGTACACCCCGCGAACTGGCAGGTAATGCCGATTAACCAATTGATCCGGCCATCGGTAGGGCCCTATGGATCGCATCCACGGCCGCCAAGCCAGAGTAGGGCCCGGTTTACCGTGGCCACCGCCGATTATGCCTATTAACAAATAAAGCCAGTCTGTGGGGCGGAGTGGTATGGACGGATCGTGGCCGTCCGTACCTGATGTCCGCACTAATTCGTTAATGTGCATTATCGGCCAGTCTGCTGGATGAGATCGTGTCCGCATTTATTCGTTAATGTGCATTACCATCGATACCACGGATACAACTGATACCTCGGATACCTCGGATACCTTGGATACCTTGACTGCCCACCTGATGCAAGCCAGCTTGATCGACAGGCCACACAACCATCTAATCCTCTTCGAGAAGCAACCCTCGTAGTCAACGCTCGCTTCCAGCTTGCAGACAACAGCATCACCCCACTCGACTAGGGGCGAGGGTACGTGTTACAATGCTTGCAAGCAACAATTCTTTCAAGGACACCGGTGGCCATATTTTTATGAGATGTTTTCCCTGAAAACAAACCAGGAGCTGCAAGATATGTCAGGACATTCAAAATGGGCGCAGATCAGGCGCTCAAAGGGCGTGAATGACGCTCGGAGAGGACAACTCTTCACTCGCTTAGGGCGCGAAATTGTGGTAGCAGTACGCGAGGGGGGTGGTGGTGATCCCAACGCCAACTTCCGCCTGCGCATCGCGGTGCAGCGCGCGCGCGATGCTAATATGCCGATGGACAATATCGAGCGCACGATCAAACGCGCCATGGGCGGCGGCGAGGGATCGAACCTGGAGGAAATCAGCTACGAGGGGTACGGGCCAGGTGGCGCCGCCATGATTGTGCAGACCCTGACCGAGAACCGCAACCGCACCGTCGCAGAGGTGCGCAACGCCTTCAGCCGCAATGGTGGGAACCTGGGTGAGAATGGCTGCGTAGACTGGCTCTTCGAGAACAAAGGCGTCATCGAGGTCGAATTGGTGGGACACGACCCCGATGAGTTGTCCCTTGAAGCGATTGACATGGGCGCGGACGATGTCGATCCGGCCGGAGCCGACGACGAGACGCTGGTTATTTACGCCGACCCGTCCGACCTGGAGAAGGTCCGGCAGGCATTGGAGGCGAAGAAGTATAAGGTCGTCAAGGCCGAGAGTACCCTACTCCCCAAGACAAAGATCGAATTGAGCGATGAGAAAACTGCCCACCAGGTCATGCGGCTGGTTGAGAAGCTGGAAGACCTGGATGACGTGCAGAATGTGTACACTAACGCGGACTTCCCGGAGGAGTTCGCGGCTTCGTATGAGTAATAACCACCATGAGTATTGCCCCCGCCATCGATAAGCAGTCCAATGAACGCATCACCCTTGGCGTTGATCCGGGGATAGCCATCGTGGGGTACGCGGTCGTGGCCGCCAGGGGCAGTGAATTGAGCATGATCGCCTGCGACGTGATTACAACCACGGCAGGAATGTTGCTGCCTCAGCGCCTGCAAGTCATCTACAAGCGGCTGAGTGAGGTAATCGCCACGTATCAACCCCACGAGGCGGCGATGGAAGAGCTGTTCTTCGCGAAGAACGCGCGCACTGCCATCACGGTCGGTCAGGCCCGCGGCGTGGCGATGCTGGCGCTGGCGAACGGCGGGCTCTCCATCGCCGAATATACGCCCTTACAGGTGAAGCAGGCAGTCACCGGCTACGGTGGTGCAAAGAAAGAGCAAGTCGGAGAAATGGTGCGCATCCTCCTCCACCTGAAGGCGGTCCCTCGCCCGGACGATGCTGCCGATGCTGCCGCGATCGCCATCTGCCATCTTCACACCGCGCCGCTACTCTCGATGGGCTACCCAGCGCACTAAGGCATATCCTGATCAATAGACGCTTTTAGAGAAATTTCGTGATCATTGCAAGTAGCTCATCAATATTAAAGGGTTTCGATATAAAATCATCTGCCCCGGCTTCCAGAGCGGTTTCAATAGCGCTGGGATGGGCCGAGAACATAATGACCGGGATGGGCCTGGTCTGCTCTTGACTTTTGATATGTTTGACTATGTGACGACCATCCTTGCCCGAGAGCAGCATGTCCAGCAAGATAAGGTCGGGGAGTCCGCCATTCGTAAGCTTTTCCAGGTACTCAGCTTTGTCGGTGGAAACGACGCTGTATCCTTCTTCTTCCAGGATGATCTGAAGAAATTCTAGAATATCCGGTTCATCGTCAACAACAAGAATTTTTTTCATATTACTCTGCATACCTCAATGTATCTGTGTCCCACACAATTAAGTTCATCGTCTATGATACATCCTGTAAAAGAGCAAGAGCGACAAAAAATGTTGCCCCTTGACCTTTCCTGCTTTTTACCCCAAATAATTATCGTTACGACGACACACTTAATAACACGTTCATGGCTGAACAACTCGGCCATTATATCCAAATCTCCCACCTGGATGAACATACTCTTTCAGGTCTTGTTTAAATGAGCCGGCAATTCAACCTGTGTAATACCCATTTGGCCGGAATCTAGTCTCCATAGCGATATTCAAACCAGATTGGGCTGCAACAATTAGAGCCCTTCATCGTTTAATCTTTAGGCACTCTCCACGGGTGAAAATGGATCATAACGAGAAAGGAGTCGTCATGGCACAAGACTTCAGCGCTAATTACTTCACGTTCTCCGATCACAGCGGCACTACTCAGATCAACTATTACCCACACGCTCCAGGCCCGATCATTCAAGAACAGGGTAGCGGTCCGCGACTCGAATACCATGGGCCGGAAGGAAATTTCACCTGCCCGGGTGGCGAACCAGGTAGAGAGAACATTACCGTCAATGAGGGAAGCGTCCTCGGAACGCAGATCAACGTCGTGCTCATCCCGACCGTTGACGCCAAAGCCGTTCAGTTGACTTTGCTGTTACCCCCGATCAACCTTGCAGGCAAAGAGCATATCGACTTCCATACGCTGGCAATTAAGACTACCAGCTACGGATTGCTGCCCAGGGAGGGCGCGCGACTCACTTACGAGGTCATTCACCTGCAGGGAAAGGCCGAGAAGAGAATTTTGCCGCTCACTGCCCAGCAATAAGCCATCAGGGAACTATTTCAGCCCTTACAACGTCAAATGAATACGCAGGGAAAAGCTATGTATCTCCCCCAGAGAGACATCCCCCAGAAGACCTTTTTCTTGCTTCAAGCAAATCCTCTGGTACTTTGAGCGGGACCAGGGGATTTTTTTGCTCGCAGCCAACAGTCTTGACTGCCAATACCCCTTACCTGGTTAAGATTGACGTACATCCCCGAACACGATACACTACGTCCACACGCTTGAATGCCCTTATTGGCTGAACGGTTGAAAGCGTCTATCCAAATCTCCTATTAAAGATGCGAATTTTCTGACGTGATGTTAATCTATAGGCGAGGGAAGGCAAAAAAATGATTGCCGGCATTTCTGGTGTTCTCGAAGCGCGGCGAGCAGATCATGCAATTATCCGTGTTGGCGGTTTCAGCTTGCGCGTTTTCGCGCCCGCTACGACGCTCAATCGACTGGGGGAACCCGGCGCCGAGGTTTCACTGCACACTCACTTTCAGGTGCGTGAAGATGGCATGGCGCTCTATGGCTTTAGCGGGGAAGAAGATCGGGACGCCTTCGAGAAGCTAATCGCCGTCAGCGGTGTTGGGCCGAAGATCGCACTGGCGCTATTATCGTCGATGGATGCGCGCACACTATTTAAGGCGATTGCCGACGAGGATCAGCAGCGCCTATCGATGGTTTCCGGAGTTGGCAAAAAGCTCGCGGCAAAGCTGGTGCTGGAATTGAAGGGGAAACTCCCGTCGCTGATCGCCCTGGGGGGCGCGTCGGCGCTTTCCGGGTCAGGGAACGTGTCAGAGGCCCTGGAAGCTCTGATGGGACTTGGCTTCTCTGCCGCCGAGGCACAGCAAGCACTACTCAAGCTACCCCAGGATCGGCCTATGACACTGGAAGAGCAGATCACCTTTGCCTTACGCTCCTTTACCCGTGACTAATTTTTGCCCGAGGAGGATGCTGATGGCAATCGATGAACAACTGCCGCCAGCGTGTGCGTTCGCGGTATCCGTGCTGGTCGAACGCGACATGGACCCTGACTCTGTCCCGGAAGAAGCTGTCGAGGCAGCGCAACACCATTTAGCTACCTGCGTGCGCTGCCTCAGTTCGCCTCCGGCCATTAGCCCGCCGCGCAAGAAGAAAAAACGCCGTCCGTTGGAGCATGATGACAGTTCGCTGCTCCAGCCATATACACCGGCGCCACTTGAAGAAGCCGCTTTATCGACCTCTTTGCTCACCATGCCGGCAAGCGCCAGGGCAGATGTTCCCGCGTCCGCATCACAGCCGAAACCGCCGCTTCCCACGGCTGCTCTGGAAAAAGCGCCAGTGACACCCGCTCTACCAGCAACCGTGTCATCCAGGCCATCAACGCCAGCGCCTTCCAGGAACCACAGCGTACGCACAGGGCCGATGAACTGCGTGCAGTGTCGCCAGGTCTTGCCAGAATATGCCGAGGCAATCGATAATGGCGAGAACGTGACGCTACTCTACCCAGAGGTGCAAGAGCACCTGCTGGTCTGCGAATCGGGCTGCCTGGTGCTGCTCGATCTGTTCCGCCAGGAGGCGAAGGCCAGCCGCAAATATCGCCGCCGCCTCGTGCGCGACCCGTTCAGCGCCATCGGCTGGGAACTGAGCGGCTTTTTCCGGGGCGGCCAGGTGCCGATGTCGCCCATGGCGCTCGCTTATGGCACGCTGATACTCCTGCTCATCGTGGCATCGCTGAGTACGATGCTCGCCATCCATTGGGATGACGCGCGCTATTATCATCCTGTACATACAATCTCCCTGCCCACACCCGATGGAATTGGCCTGAGCGATGGCCTGAAAATATTCGACGCCTGCAACGCCGGCAGCTACCAGGATAAGCGCGCGGCAGCCCAGGCATTGCAGAAGCAAGACGAGGCCAGGGCCGCACAACTGCTGACTTCGGCTACCATCGCTGCCAGCACGGATACATCGGGCTGCAACGGCGGCGAGGCCGCGATCTACCACGAGGACCTGCTTGTGCGGCAATCAGGCCACCCCTACGGTGCTATGGTGGTAAGCTTCGATAGCGGCCCCGGCGTGGCGGACCCGAGCGGGGGCACCGACCGGCACATTCTCTACGCGGCCTATACCCAGGAACTGGTGGGAGCCTACATCGCCCAGGCGCAGTACAACAAGACGGCCATGCAAAGCCCCGACAGACCGCTGCTCTACCTGATCCTGGCAAATACGACCGGGCAGGAGCAAGGCGCACTGCAGGTCGCCAACGATATTGGTGCACTGGCATCAGGCAATAATTCCGACAGCTTGCAGCAGCTCGGCCTTCTGGCCGGTGGTCCGCTACCACTGCTCGGCGTACTGGGACTGGCCCCCAGCAGCCTCGTGCAAGTAGTCTTGCCGGTACTGTGCCGGGCAGGCGTGCCCCTCATTGCGCCAACGGCAACGGGTCAGTTCATCATCAACTTGCTGTTACAAACTTCGCTGTACCGCCACTGTACGCCCGGCTTCAGCTTCACTCGTTTCTCGCCGGATGATGCTTCACAAAGCTGGCTGGCATCCACTTACGCCTATACGCGCCTGGGCTCGCGCCACGCGGCCATCTTTTACGATCCCAGCAACCCGTCATCGAGCGGCTCGGCGGATAGCTTCTCGTACTATTTCTCGCGGAATAGGGGGGCGAAGATCGTGGCACGCGAAGCAGCGGTCGCGAGCGGATTGCTGGACGCCAACGGTCGCCCTCAAGCGTCGCCCGCCGATATACTGGCAGGCCTCAAAGACGCGCTGCAGGCCAGGCCGCGCCCCGACATGATTTTCGCACCATTGCTGACGAACGATGTGATTACGCTGGCACAGGATATCGCACATCTTCCCGCCGGTCAGCAACCCATCTTGATGATTGGCGGCGAGTTCGTGCACACGACGGCGCTGCAGGGATTGGTGCAGTGGGCACGCCAGCAGCAACTGGTGCTGCCGCGCATCTACGTTTCGCTGATATCAGCCGCGCGACCGCCGAACGATACCAACACATGGCAGAAGGCTTTTTATGCTAGCCTCTGCACCTCATTTGCCGCGCCCGGCTCACATTGCAGTGGCGCGGGTATCATCGACCAGGGCGGGCTGCTTTTTGCCGATGGTATCGAACTGGTCGCCAATGCCATGATTTCCCCCAAGGGCAAATACAGCGCCACAAGCTCTAGCTTTTCCATGCCAACACGAGTAGAGCTGACACAGCGTATCAGCAAAGAGCGTTTCACCGGTGTAAGCAGCCCGATTCGGCTGCACACTACTGCCGGTATACTTGTAACAAGCCTGCAGGTTGCGCCGGTGATCCTCGGCGTGCAAGAAGACGGCAGTCTGCAAATCGTTGGGTGACAATGGAAAAACTTCGCGCGAGCGGTCATGCCGTACGTGCGATAGCTGGCGCCAATTACATGCAGAAGCGGAGTATCGCGAACTTCACGATACTCCGCTTCACTATATCAAAGGCGCTATGGCCTGATTACACTACGGCTCGCGATCGGGCCGGTACAGGGGATCGTTCGTTCCACCCTGTGGATAGGTTGGCGCCTCAGTACCTGTAACACCTCCCACACCAGGATCGTTCTCAGGATAGTTCGACCCTACAGGGTTATTGGGTTCCGAGATGATGTCTCTATCGAGGACCGGCTGATTGGTTGCAGAACCCTGATTGTTATACGTGCCGCCCATCGTCTCGTTCTGGCGGCTGGTCGTCGTTCCCTTCGCCGCCGCACTTCCGCTATGGAAGAGGTAGTTCGAGGAGTTGGGGTCGAGCGCGCCCGGCGGAGCCTGGTCTACCATGCGAGCAAAATTTTCCAGGTCGTGCTGCAGCACGTTATCGAAGCGCTGCCCAGCGCCCAAACGTTCGCCGACATCGCCAAGCACACCCGCAGGTGGATTGTAGGCGATGTAGACATCTACAAGCGTCTGATTGTTATTTACCGGCTGGAAGGTGACTCGCCCCATATTTTCCAGACCGGCCGTTGAGCGCCATCCTATTTGCCTCCCCGGTATCCAGTTCTCATTGATGGCATCCCACTCATGGGTTCCCGCTACTTCGGCCACCCAGTGACTGCGCTGGTCATCGTAGTACGTGACCTCTTTGACGAAGCTCATGAACTTCGGGAAATCGTTGAAGTGCGAGAACATCGCGTATACCTGGTCTACTGGCGCGTTTACCGTTACCGAGGCATGATGCTCTACTAACCCGGTTCTATTTGTCGTACTTGTTCTATCTACCATTTTTCCCTCCTGGTTCACTCTATTCAAAACTTCTTTACTGTGAACTTTCAGCCCTAAGTTCATTGTGTTGAGTACCGGGGCGGTTCGGATCATCCCATAAACCGAAGCCAATTCAAGCATACCACAATTTTTTACAAAATATACATAAATAAAGCACTGCAACAGCAAATTTAATTGCATTCTAAATTCCACTAATCAGGCTCTAATATATGAAAGCTGTCTCTTTTTCCGCATGTAGCGCGTGTTTACTGATAAGAAAAAAGACGGAGCGTGTAGACGGCACAAGAAGATTCTAAGAAAGGAGTTGCCGGATATGGATAACCAGGAAAACCGCAAAGTGACCGTACGTGTAGCGATACTGGTGATGAACGGAGATCGCATCCTGCTCGAAAAACGGGCCAACGTCCTGGGTAAAGGGACATGGGCACCACCAATTGGGCACCTCGATTTCGGGGAGACGTTCGAGCAAACGGCGCTGCGCGAGGTCCGGGAGGAAACGGGTTTAGAGATTGCCGATCCCAAATTCTATCTCTTGACCAACGATATATTCGAGGCCGAAAATGAGCATAGCGTTACCATCTGGATGGAAGCAAAATATGTTACAGGCGAGCCACGTGTGAATGCTCCTGAAGAGGAGTCAAACATCGGTTGGTTCCAGTGGAACGATTTGCCGGAGCCATTGTTTCTGTCTATGCAGCATATGCTCGAAGGCCAGACATATCCTTCTCAAACAACGGAAGTGAAGCTCCAGGAAGTAATGGAGCGCGTAAAGACAAAACAGGGACTATCGGGTTCGCAGCAAACTGCGCCTCAGGTCGAACAAGCGCAGTCGCAGGCAGAACAAACAGCAGTGCAGGCGGAAACGCAATCTCCATCTTAAATGGGTCGCGTACTCCGGCTGGTGTTTAACGGCTGAGCAGGCGCTCCGCCTCGATATACGTCGCGCCTGCTTCGACGAATCCCAGGCGGTGATAGAGGTTGACCGCGGGAATGCCGAGCGTGACGTAAAGTATGACCGCCTCATAGCCCATGTCGTGTAACTTCTGCATGGTTTTCACCGCCAGAAGCTGTCCCAAGCCAACGTGGCGGAATAGTGGGGCCACAACCATGTGCCGGATGCGTGGGATATTGCGCTCCAGGTGAACGAGGATAGCGCCCGCCAGGTGGAAGCGATCAAGCGTGTGTTCCACAACGAAACAGCTTCCCTGCAGGAACGGGCCAAATCGTCCCTCCTGTGCGGCACGTACCTCCGTCCGCCAGCCGCTAATATCAGGATGGATCTCATCCGGCCCACCCGCGTAGGCGCGCTGGAGCAGCGTGCCAATCTGATCGGTATCGCTTCCTTCTATGGCCCGGACACGCAAGGAGGCTGGCAGCGCTATCTGCGGCATGGAAACGGATGTAGAGCCCACCATTCCCGTCCGCCTGCGTATTTCCTGGAAGCCTACCGATGCGAACGAGGCAATGTAGGCGGCGGGATAGATGGCTTTCAGATGTCTGACTTCCAGCGCCGCAGCGCGCAGTAGCGCCTCGGTAACGACCTGGGCCGCAACGCTCCCCCTGCCTCGGGGACGAGCACCAGGCCGTCGAGTTCGGCGGTGTTGCCCTGGACGAAGAAACGCAGGCGTCCCACGGGCGTGTCGTCGCGCCAGAGCAGGTAGCGCTGCGCTTGCTGTTCCGCCGTCTCCGCTTTATAGCGATCAAGCTGCGCGTCCTCGCTCTCAAAACTGGCCTGATCCGCGCTGCGCCGCGTGATGGAGACCCAGATGGCGGCATCCTCCGGCCCGGCTTGCTTCCATTCAACGGTATTGCGCATCGCTCCCGCGTCAAGCATGGCATTGCCTCCTCACTTCGTGCTAGAGATAACCTCTAGCATCTAGCATACCATAGCAATTACTTCACCGCAATCCAGTATATTCATTGACAAAACCCCTTCCTCTATGTCATCCTACGCTACAATACAAAAAGAAAACGTTGGTGAAAGGTAAGCATGGAACTACTGGTTGTGACGCTGGCGCATATGCAAAAGGGCGGCGATGACGATGTGGCAAGCCGCTTGCGCCCGATCGTCGATATACTGAAGAATGTGCCGGGGATAATACATGCCCGCTGTTACTGTGGCAAAGAGGGCGAGGGATACTGCCTGATCCTGACGGCGTGGGAGGATGAAGAAAGCTGGCAAAAGGCGCAGGAACGCTCCAGTCCAAAGGACCTCTTGCTCCAATCTACCGGAGAGATACTTACCTCTGCACCTGAGCAGTGGCTGATGCACTACCTATGGGGTTACAGCCGGCCGGCTGGCCAGCCTCTCGTGGCAGAGGCACACCTGGCTACGGTGCAGCCTGATACCGCTAATCGCATTGCCCAGCAATGGCTGGATGGGCTGCGTCGGCAGGCGGCTGCGCCGACATTGGCCTTCGCCTTTCTGGCGCGAGGTAACAGCGAAGATGCGATGCACTTCCACACGCCTGGCGTAAATGGCCTACATTCTACTACTGGCTATACCTTTCTGAACCTGCTGAGTTGGCCCGGCGAGGCACAACGGAAGGAGTTCTACGCCGATCACCGCTACAAGGCGCTGCAAAGCTATCTCAATAACATGGGACTGGTACGGGTGCTTACGCTTGAACCGGTATGATATCTTCCCAGCGCGACCGGTTGCCCGCAAGGCTAATCAGAGGAGGTTTCCGCGACGGGTTTGGCAAAGTATTTGTTGAGCTCGGCCAGCAGGAAGGCACGATCCGCCCACATGAGACTCGTGAAGGTATGGTATTCGCCGTCACAAATAGGTGCTGGGGCATTGCATTGGCGATGGGGATTCAGGCGGAAACGGATGGTATTGCCACTCACTTCGATCCAGAGATGGCGACGCGTGGAACTGGTTCCCCAGCGCAGTAACACCATCGAGTCGTATTCATGGAAGGTACCCCGGCCTTTCAAGGCGTTGTTGTTCAGAATACGCAGCATCTCTGCTAGCCCGCTATCGCGCATGACACGTTTGGCGTTCTCGCGCAGAGCCAGGCGACGGGCCTCGTCAACTTCCTCACTTAGCACAAATTGCAGGTCTTCTGCGTCCTGGTTCATCGTCACTAGACTCGCTGCTCGAACTCCGCCCTGTTGCCCACTTCAACGGGTGAATAATAATCGTCCTCATACATATTGCCTATATACTGGCCTCCCAGGGGGGGTAAATATGGGGGCGTAGTTGGATAAGATGTAGCCCGATCGGGGCTGGTGACATCGCGGCGAGGCGAAATATGATACACGTTGCTGGTTGACTGTTTGGCGTAATATTTAGCTTCTGCTGCCAGGTAACTCACTTCTTCCAGGCTATGCGAGCGCCGCCCCTGATTATTCACAACTCCAATGGACAGGGAGACCAGGGGGAACTGGTAGATACGGCCCTTGCGATCCACGCCCGAAATCGAGCCGCGCCGCAGGTCTTCTGGCCGGTAATATGCCGCGCTCTCCTCTTTATACGCTGCGCTAATCTCTTTGCAGAGCATGCCTGCGCGATCGGGCGTTGTTACCACCACGAAATCATCGCCGCCAATATGCCCCACAAAATCGTCGGCATTGCCAAATTCGCGCACTACACGCTGACAGATACGGCCCACCAGGCGAATAATGTCGTTTCCGGTCAGGAAGCCATAGACATCATTAAACGCTTTGAAGTTATCCAGGTCAAGATAGAGAATGCTCCACGATTCCAGGCTATTGAGCTTGTGTTTGATGGCTAATTCGACCTGCAAGCCGCCCGGCAGTCCAATGAGTGGAGAAAGATAGTTTTGCTGCACACGGCGAATTTGTGTGCGAATACGCGCAAGCAATTCATCGACCTGGAATGGTTTGGTGATATAATCATCGACGCCGATCTCAAAGGCGCGCACCTTCTCGGACAGCTCACCAAAGGAGCTCAGAGCTATAATGGGGATGTGCATTGTTTTGTGATGTGTGCGCAGACAACCGGCTACTTCGTAACCATCAATTCCGGGTAACGCGAGGTCAAGTATGATTAGATGGGGTGTCTCTCTTAGCGCAAACTGTACAGCATCTTCGCCGTTAAGGACGGTCACTACCTGAAACCCCTCAACCTGTAATGTTTCCTTCAGCAATCGGGCAATTACCCGTTCGTCCTCGACGACTAAAATGTTGGCCATAAACTCTCCTGCCTCTTGAATGTAGGAAAAACCCACGACACAATCCGCCCAATCCGCACTTGCTACACGCTCACCACGCACACCATTGCACTTTCAAGCAACGTCGCATTGTTACCAAGAAGCCTGATAAAATCCTTCCCCCCTGAAGGATCCAACGAAGGCGCTAGCCGCGATGAGAGGGGTTCAAAAATACAAGGATACGCACGACAAACCTCTCCCAGGATCCAAATTATGTGTTCCTAAAAAAATCAGACCTCCGCACGAATACGTAGGTTGTACATGTCCATGATTCAGTATAACATTCTTACGTTCATATGCAAAGGGTTTCACACGACAAATTCTCGAAATGTGCGAAATATATTTTATTTTGTAAGAATTTGAGCAAGGAGAGTTGACGCATTGCCTTGACTGCGATAAGATGGAGAGAGTGTCAGGTAACTAGAAAAAGGCGAACGCATGACAATTCATCCCACGCCCGTCGAGCGAGCAATAGCATTTCCCAGTCGCGGGCACCCTTCGTTTGTGCTGGAGGGAACCATGCATGCGCCAGCCGACCTGAAGGGGCAAGGGCTGGGACGTACTCCCGTTGTGGTACTCTGCCATCCCCAACCGGCCAGCAGCGATATGCACGATACGTTGACGACAATGCTGGCCCGGCGTTTGGCGGAATCGGAGATGATCGCGCTGCGGTTCAATTTTCGTGGGGTAGGCAAAAGTCAGGGTCAGCAGAGTGATGGCCGCATGGAGCCGCTCGACCTTGCGGGAGCCATCGACTGCGTTCTGGCCCAGCCTGGCGCGAACGCGGCAAAGGTGTGCGTGATCGGTCACGGTTTTGGCGCATACATCTCACTGCTCTACGCGCCGTTTGATGCACGTATTCGTACACTCGTCGCTATCAGCCTGCCCTTGTTCCGCGCGGCCGCCGGCTTTCCTAAAGCATTCGAGCGGCCGAAACTGTTTGTGACTGGCGAATTTGATGAGTTATGCCCACTCTACAAGCTGGAACCGTTCGTGGAGCAGCTCAAGGGCCCAAAGGGTATTAAGGTGATTGTAGGCGCGCGCCACCTGATGCGTGCACACGAAGAAGCAGCCGTTACGACTATTGTCAAATATGTAAAAAACTGGGCGGATATGCCCGGAGTATAGAGAATACGCATGAACCCGAATAATCCACTGATTGTACAAAGCGACCGCACCGTCTTGCTGGAGGTCGATCACCCTTTACATTCCGAAGCGCGTGACGCGCTGGCACAGTTTGCCGAATTAGAAAAATCGCCCGAACACATCCATACCTACCGCCTCTCACCGCTTTCACTCTGGAACGCGGCGGCAGGTGGCCTTGATGCCTCCGCGATCCTGGACTCACTGGCACGCTACAGCAAGTATGACATCCCGCCGAATATTGTCGCCGACATCCGCGAATACATGAGCCGCTATGGGCGTGTCAAGCTCATCCGTGATGGCGAGAAACTACTGCTGACCTCAGACGATGTCGCACTGATAGCCGAGATCATACACCACAAGCGCACACAGCCCTACCTGCTGCGCCAGATCGACAGACATTCCATCCAGGTTGATGCTTCACGTCGCGGGCATGTCAAGCAGGCCCTTATCCATATTGGCTTCCCCGCTGAGGACCTGGCAGGCTACACAGACGGCTCCCCTCTGCCCATGAAGCTGCGCAGCGAGACACTGAGCGGGCTAGAATTCGCGCCTCGCGCCTACCAGTACGCTGCTTCGGGCGCCTTCTACGCTGGCGGTTCCCCTAGCGGCGGCAGCGGCGTGGTGGTGCTGCCCTGCGGAGCGGGCAAAACGATTGTCGGGATGGTCACGATGGCGGATATCCAGCGCGCTACGCTGATCCTGACACCCAATACCGTCGCGGTGCGTCAATGGATTCAGGAACTCATCGATAAAACCGACATCCCGCCGGAGATGATCGGCGAATACACAGGGGATCGCAAAGAGATTTGTCCGATCACTGTGACTACCTACCAGATTCTGACCTATCGCAAAAAACGCGAGAAAAACAACGGCTTCGAACGCGACCAGGAGCCGAGCATGGATGATTACCCACATTTTGCCCTCTTCGGCAGCTACGACTGGGGATTGATCATCTATGACGAGGTGCATCTGCTGCCTGCGCCGGTCTTTCGTATCACTGCCGAAATCCAGGCGCGTCGCCGCCTGGGTTTGACTGCTACCCTGGTGCGCGAGGACGGACGCGAAGCCGATGTGTTCAGCCTGATCGGACCAAAGAAATACGATGTGCCCTGGCGCGAGCTAGAACGGCAGGGATGGATCGCCACAGCGGAGTGCCACGAAATTCGCGTCAGCATGAGCGAGGATGACCAGCTCAACTATGCTCTTGCAGAAGAGCGCGAAAAATATCGCCTGGCGGCGGAGAATCCCGCCAAACTGGAGGTCGTTCGCCATCTGGTGGCGAAGCATCGCGACGACCAGGTACTCATCATTGGACAGTACCTCGACCAGCTTGAGATTCTTGCCAACGAACTCAACGCGCCTCTGATGACGGGCCATACTTCGACAAAGATGCGCGAAAAGCTGTATGAACAGTTCCGCCAGGGTAAGATAAAGCACTTGGTGGTCAGCAAAGTGGCCAATTTCGCCATCGACCTGCCGGATGCCAACGTAGCCATCCAGGTATCCGGCACATTCGGCTCACGTCAGGAGGAGGCGCAGCGCCTGGGGCGTATCTTGCGTCCGAAATCCGACGGCAGCATCGCCCACTTCTATACAGTCGTAACGCGCGATACACGCGACCAGGATTTTTCCGCGAACCGTCAGCTTTTCCTGACGGAGCAGGGCTATCGCTACCTGATCGACGATGCCGAGACGCTTCTGGCCACGCCAGCAATGTAAAACCACTTTTACTCCTTGACATTGCCTATTGCGGGTGATACCCTTCAAACACGAGTGAACACGCATACACAAATTGGCCAACTAGATAACCAGAGATTCAGGCTGTAAAGAGGATAGTATGGCAGAGCAAGAAGTTAGTTATAAGAATATAACCAGCAGGGAGTTCACCAAACAGGTTCTCCAGGCAAAACACATGGTCGTCGTGAATTTTTCATCCGACAAAAGCGGAGCCTGCCAGATCTTCGATCCAGAATTTGCGGTGGTCAGCAAAGATTATCAGGGACGCGTGACATTTGCTCGATTGAATATCGATGATCTCGAGAAGGACGACAAGTTGTTTAGCGAGTGGAATATCGATGGCATTCCCACTGTGATTTTTTTCAAGCAAGGCCAGGAGATTAATCGCATCAAGGGAGTCATCATGCGCGACAAGCTGCGCAGGCAGATTGAGGGCGTACTGCTTGCGCATTTCTGATGAAAAGGTAGAAGGGTTGTGGGGTTAATGCATCCTATCCGACTGGAATCCTCTCTGCATCAAACACTCTGGGGAGGGAGACGCTTCGAACGAGATGAATGGAAACGGCTCCCACCTGGAATTGAACTCATCGGTGAAGCCTGGGAAACTGAGATAAATACTATAGCGCAGAACCACCCCTATCAGGGAAAGTCGCTCGGCGCGTTGGTGGAAGAGTTTGGGGATGCGCTGCTAGGTGAACAGACTATCGCGATCTTCGGACACCGTTTCCCACTGCTAGCAAAATTTATCGATGCAAACGCGAAACTATCCGTCCAGGTTCATCCCGATGATGATTATGCAGCTCACTATGAGGCAGGCAAGCTGGGCAAAACGGAATGCTGGTACGTCCTGGATGCCGCACCCGGCGCATCGATCATCCACGGCTTCAAGACCAGTACCTCTCGCGGAGCTGTGCAACAAGCTATAGAGGCTGTCACCCTCGAAAGCCTGCTCGAAGAAGTGACGGTCTCCCCCGGCGATGTGATCTTTGTGCCGGCCGGGACCGTCCATGCCATCGGCAGCGGCGTAATGCTCTACGAGCTTCAGGAATACTCCGATATCACGTACCGCATGTACGACTATGGCCGGCTGACGGCAGCAGGCACGCCCCGCGAATTGCATATAGAACGCGCTCTGGATGTCGCGCGTTACGATCGCTCGCCACGGGTAAAGGTGCGGCCGGTTTTCTTACCCGGCTGGCCTGGCTGTAGCGATCGCTGCCTGGTTGCCTGTCGTTATTTTGCCTTGCATGAACTGGTATTGGGGCACCCAGGTGAAGATCTCGGCTATATGAATGATGAGACGAAACAGAGTTGCGTCATCCTTACTTCGCTTGGCGCCAGCTTGAAGGTGCGCTATGGGGAATCACTTGAGCACAGCGAAACGTTGATGCGCGGGCAGACAATGGTGCTGCCCGCCGCACTTGGCCGCTATAGCCTCGAGGGCCGGGGAACGCTCCTGTACGCCTATGTGCCGGAAGCGGGGGATGAGGGATGGGAAGCGTGGATGGTAGAGAACAGCTAGAGAGAAAAACCGGGTGCGGAACGTAACCCAAAGGCGACCATGTTACTCCTGCCTGCGCTTCTTTCGTTCCTCTTCCAGATCGGTGATGGTGCCTTCGACGACGCGGCCACCGGGATCATCGCGCCGGGATTCGCTAGAGTTGGAGAAGGGAGTATTGCGTGTCGGGAAACCTTTCGTGACGCGATTCACGTCTGAGACAACGCGCGAGACGCCGGTAGCCAGGTTGACGACGAGGAGCAGGGCGGCCAGCCCGCCCCAGACAATCAGGCCAACGAGCACAGTTCCGGCGAAACCCACGATGCCGTTTAAGATGGCTTCGACCCCGGCTGCGACGGCGACCGGCAGGTAAAAGTAGCGCACGAGTACCTGCAGGAGCCAGCGGAAGAACCAGGAGACAGCCTTAACCGGATCTGATGGCATATCCCATACCGGTAAGAGCTTACGCCGGGGTCGCAGTTCTCTCACATCACCCTCCTGCAGGGGGTTCTTCCTTCCCTGCTATGTGTCTCATTGAATGTAATATCCTTCCATGAGATTATACGCATATTGTATCAGTCCTGTGTGTTCCTTACCAGAGCAATAACACACGATCATCCTTTATGCAAAGTGATGCTTTGCCCGCCACCCACAGTTTGCAGCGAAGTATGATGAACGCGCTGGGTGGCAAAACTTTCAAGCTTCACTGGTCCCATCTGCAGATCATGGGGCTGGTCAGTGTAGAATTGGGCGGCGATGCTCGCGGTTGATGGCGTAGCTACTGTCGCGTGGATAGGGAAAGCAATAACCAGTTCGTCGCCCGCCCTGATGGCTGAGAATGTACACTGGCTCTGTATAACCTGCGCGGTCCCTCCACCCAGAGTCGATGAAAAGGCATAAGTGTAGGCTGTGCGATAGGCAGCCGGCTCGGATTTCAGGAGGCCCCACCCGGCTGTCAAGAATGCTCCATCCTTCACGTTGATGCGTTGTAGCTGCCCGTCGAGCGAACTCAGTTCGTGCGTGAAAGTCAGATTGGCTTTACCTACGAGTGGCGATTGAGAGGGCTGCTCAATATACAGGTGGAATGGAGCGACGTTCGGGTGCGGGGGTGGCTCGATCACGGTGCCATAGCGCTCGAGCAGGGCGAGCGTGAACGTATCACCCGGCACCACGAGCAGAACGGCTGGCCCCTCAGCAGGATTGGGGAGGACAAGGCAGCGGGGCTCGTCAAAAACCGTCGTTGGCGTTCGCATCTGTCCTGCAAGGTACTGCATGGCAGTCTGGGTATACATGTCGGACGAGACATAGACGTGGCTGAGGCGCTGCTGTTGAGCCAGGAGATCAGCAGTAGCGAACGCCCGCTCTAGCGAACTCAAGCTGTGATGGTTAGCGATGACCTTGTCGCTCTGGTTAACCTGGTCGAGCAGGTCAGCAGTCGTTCCTACAAATTGCGCAGTGAGGATCAGAGACATGAAGAGATAGAGTCCAAAACGGGCATAGCTCCACCATTGCCCTTGCGACCGCAGCCATCTGGATAGGGACCCTGTAAGAATACCGATCAGGATGAAAGGCCCCGGCATGAGCGCGAGCAAATAGTGAAAGACGAGAGGCACCGAAGGGGAATGCCAGGATAGCACCAGCAGGAAGACAATCTGCCAGGTAAGCAAGATGATGAGGCCACAGGAGAGCGGCGAAGGGAGAAGATTGCACCGCCACTGCCCGATACGCGACCAGGGTGAGGTTTTCTGCTTGACAATTTCGCCCACCGGCCCATTTTCGCCCGGCTCAGTACGCTTCCCCAAAATAACGCTAAAGCCGAGCACAATCATGAGAAGCGCGGCCACAAATCCGCCGATGACCAGGAGCAGCATGAAGCGACGTAGCCACATCAGCATGGGTAAGAGCTGGTAGATCAGCGTATGTGGGTTGGAAGGGATGGCAAGCGTATTATAGGGGCTGAAGAAATCGCGGTAGTACATCAGGCCGGTGGGATCAAAATAATCATGTTGTTTTGGCGCGCTGAGTAGTATGCTGACATCTCTGAATTGTGTGGCGAAGAGATAAGCGATATAAGGTGAGAACAGGATGAGCAGCGCAAGCAGGCCAGATGCCAGGTCGCGCCAGCAAATCGTTTTTGGGGCAAACAAGACCGCCAGCAGCAGCGGAACGATCAGGAAGATCATCGTCTCGTGCAACTGAACCAGGATGCCGAATAGGAGCAAGGCAGAGAAAAGCCAGCCCCTGCGCCGTTCAACCGTGCCCCGGAACAGGGCAAAGAAAAAAAGCACGATGAAAGGCGCCATCATGGTTGGCTGCCAGATGAAACGGCTGTACCCAAACGGCGCGGCGGCTGTCGCAAAGAGCAAGGAAGCGATGATGCCTGCTACCCTGCTAAAATAGCGACGCACGAACACATACGTCAGCAGAATCGCCAGGACGTTCAGGGATGCGACCAGGATCGCGCCCCCCAGGGGATTTGCGCTGATAGCTGCGGGAAGCATAAACAGGTAAATCGCGGCAGGGAGATGGGCTGTGCGGAGAGAGCCGAGATTGCTTGTGGCTGGCAGCAATCCATGCAAGACGGCATTGCGAGCCATACCAAAGAGCGTTGCCTGGTCGTCGTCAAATTCTGTGATACCAAGCTGGTAAAAGTGCAGGAAGCAGGCGACCAGCAGAATTGGGTAGATTTCCCAGGTCATCAGCCAGGAACGCAGCGTTCGTCGCACGATCTGCCAGCGAGAGGGGGGCGGTATAGGCACAGGTATGAGAGCAGATTCTATAGTTGACATTCTCTGATCCATCAAGCCAACGTCTCCAACAGCCATCGTATCCTATCAATATCGGCCTCCACTACCTGATTTTGCTGCTGTGGGATTCCGGTCTGGTTATCTTTAAGCAGCGTTCCCGTCAGCACGCCGACAACGCGCTCATCCTGTCGAATGATGCCGCGCTGGACAAGTTTGCGGATACCTGCGAGCGCGGCGGCTGAGGCCGGTTCGCAGCCGATACCCGCCCGGTCGATGACGGTTTTGGCTGCTAGTATCTCCGCGTCGCTCACCTCTTCAACAACACCACTCGTCTGCTCGATCACGCGGCGCGCGCGGGTGAAGCTGACAGGGTTGCCAATTCTGATAGCAGTGGCTACGGTATCCGCCTGCACCTGTACTCGCGTAGTGAAGCCCTGTACAAAGCTGCGGTAGAAAGGGTTTGCCCCGGCGGCCTGAATAGAAGCGATACGCGGGAGATGCCCTATGAGGCCAAGTCGGTACGCCTGGAGTAGGGCCTTGCCAATGGCAGAGGTATTGCCCAGATTGCCGGCGGGCAGCACCACCCAATCGGGGGACTGCCAGTCGAGCTGCTGCAAGAGTTCAAAGGCGATGGCTTTCTGTCCCTCGATGCGGTAGGGGTTCAGCGAGTTCAGGAGATAGATGCTCTGCTCGTTGCAGACTTGCTCAACCAGGCGCATCGCGTCATCGAAGTCCCCCTGCACCTGTAGTGTGGTTGCGCCATATGCCAGTGACTGCGCGAGCTTGCCTGCTGTGACGTTTCCGGCTGGTAGGAATACTATGCAGCGCATCCCTGCCTGGGCCGCGTAGGAGGCCAGCGAAGCCGAGGTGTTGCCCGTCGAGGCGCAAGCGACGGCTCGCGCGCCGAGGCTGCGCGCAATAGACACTCCCACCGTCATACCGCGGTCCTTAAAGCTGCCGGTCGGATTTTCACCCTCGTGCTTGAGGAAGAGACGCTCGACTCCCGCGTACTCACCGATACGGCGGTGACCCGCACGGCTCTCGCCGCAGTTCTCTCTCCCAACAGGATAGAGCGCGGTATTGCCTTCCGGGCGGCTGACGATTGAGCGCGTGGGAAGGGGAAGAATCAGTTCGCGGTATCGCCAGACGCCGCTGCGGTCAAGCGCGAGCGCGTCGGGACTGAGTGACCAGATGGGAGATTGTGCAGAGCGCTCATCGAACAACTGCCGCCATGCCGCGCCTGCGAGCGGGGTGAGATCGCTTGCAGCGCTAGCAAGCGCGTCGAAGGCCTCCTGGAGGGGCGGCATATCCTGGCTCGGATGTTGAAATGCCATCTCTACATCGAGCGTGCCGCCACACTCGCAGCGATAACGGGGATACCCCTCCATGCCGGGATAGGTGGCTGCGCATTCTACGCAGCGCAGCATGATGGCTGCAAATATTTCATTGTTGGCCTCACTCTCTAACTGGCCCGTATTTCTCGTCTCCATACCGGCTGGCGGCTTCCTCTCGCTGTTGACTCTTTCTATTGCATAGGATTAATGTGATACCGGTAATTCGGATTCGGCTGTTTCTGCCTCCTGGCGCGATCAATGGGCAGCACGCGCGCACCCTGCTGATCGGCGCGCAGTATCCTGCCGGTACCCTCGATTCCGGCGGCGCGCGCCGTCTCCTGCATGGCACGCAGAATACCGGTGAAATTGCTACTGGCCAGAGCGATGAGCGAAGAACCTCCGCCGGAAAGGCTCGCCCCGTGTGCGCCCGCGTCCACTGCCGCCCGGATGATGTCCGGCATGGCTGGGAAGATCGCCTGGCGGTAGGGCTGGTGCAGGCGGTCCTGCATTGCATCGCCGATCAGCTCGTAGCGGCCAGTCTGCAGGGCTGTCAGCAGCAGCGCGACCCGCCCGGTATTGAAAGTGACATCCGCTTTGGGATACGTGGTCGGCAGCAGTTTTCTGCCTGCAATGGTATCCATCGGGAAGGAAGGCGTAAAAATGACGGCCTTTAGTGTATCGGGGAAACGCGTCTTGATGGCTCGTATGCTGCCATCGATATTGGTCGTGGCGACCAGGCCACCCAGCAGCGCGGGTGCGACGTTATCGGGGTGGTTGCCTGCCTCGTTTTCAACGGCAATTTCGAGCAGGTCCTCTTCAGGGACGGCTTTTCCGTGCAAGTCAAGCAGCGCATTCGCTGCTACCAACCCGCCGACAACGGCAGTCGCGCTGCTACCCAGGCCGCAGCCGTGCGGGATACTGATGGTCATGAGGATCTCAATCGCCGGTAACTCCACCTGCCGCCTGGTATACAGCGCGACAAAGGCGCGAAGGAACAGGTTATCTGGCCCGCTCGATAAGCCGGCGCCATACTCGCCCTCAATGCGAATAGCGGGTGATTGCGGGTCTCCCTGCGCAAACTGCACCTTGAAGCGGTTATAGAGCTGCAACGCCAGGCCAAGGCTATCAAATCCAGGGCCGAGGTTCGCCGATGTTGCGGGGGTTAAGACCGTGACCGAGACGGGTTTGACCAGTACCAATGCGACTGACTTCCTTTACTGAGCATACTTGAGTGTCCCTATTGTAACAGATTTGTCATGATTTGAGAACTCAGGCGATGTGACCTTTAACTCCTCAAAAGAAAGTCATACTGCTGCAAGCAGGTATACTTCGCCCCGCCGCGTGATAGTTCGCTTTTCATCACAGCAAGATGCTCGGCGGGGTAGAACTGCGCGGGCGCTGCGGCTCGCCTGGATTGCAGCAGGCGCTGCAGTGCCTGCTGCTCTGCGGGTGAAAGGAGCTGTTTGACACGCGCTAGCGTCAAATGTGGCGAGTAGGGACGCTTGTCAACCTCGAATTGACGCCGTTCGAGTTCACGGTTGAGGATGTGATGTGCCAGTTGTAAGGGAGAGCCCTGCACATATGGGGACGGTTGATCTTCCACACCCATCCAGATCACATGAGGCTGTCGCGGACTGCCAAATATGCCCAGGCCTTTCAGCCGGTAGGTGAAGGATGGTACGGCCCGCGCCGCAACCTGTGTCGCCTCCATCGCCGATGCAAGCCCCTCATCATCCAGTTCTCCGAGGAAGGCCAGCGTGAGGTGAATACCGGCGGGATCGACCCAGCGCAGCAAGGGAAGTTCGCGGGTGGCATAATCGATGATATCGCCCAGGAAGCGCTGCAGCGGTTCATTCATCTCCAGTGCGATAAACGTGCGAGTCATGCCGCGAAGAGCATGGCGTCAAGCTCTGCGCCGTCCATTGTTTCAACTTCCATCAAATGCTCGGCGATCTCAACGAGCTTGTGCTTTTTCTCGCGCAAGATGTCCAGCGCCCTCGCATAAGCTGCATCGACGAGGGCCGATATTTCGCGGTCGATACGGGCAGTCGTTTCAGGACTGATGGTGGCATTCCCATCGCCGTCACCTTTGAGCGCAAGCAGGCCAAGCGGACTCATGCCGAATTCGCAGACCATACGCCGCGCGATCTTCGTCACATACTCGATATCCTGCGCCGCGCCGGTGGTGATATCGCCGAAAATCAGTTCCTCGGCAGCCCGTCCGCCCATGGCGCCTACCAACTTTGCCAGCAGTTCGGACTTGCGCATGAGGTAGCGATCCTCTATGGGCGCCTGCACAGTGATACCGAGCGCCATGCCGCGTGCGATGGCAGTCACTTTCTGTACAGGATCGGCGCCTGGGGTTGAGCGCATGACGATGGCGTGTCCGACCTCGTGGTAAGCGATAATGGCCTTCTCGGCTTCCGTCACGATACGGCTCTTGCGCTCCGGGCCGGCCATGACGCGCAGGATGGCCTCGTCCAGTTCTGACTGCTCGATCACGTTCTTATTGCGGCGAGCAGCCAGCAGCGCCGCTTCATTAAGCAAGTTGGCGAGGTCGGCGCCCGAAAAGCCTACCGTCTGGCGGGCCAACCCGATCATGGTCACTTCACCTGCAAGTGGCTTGCCCTGTGCGTGTACTTCCAGGATAGCCTGGCGTCCGCGAATATCGGGTTTATCAAGCATCACCTGTCGGTCAAAGCGCCCCGGGCGCAGCAGCGCGGGGTCAAGCACATCGGGACGGTTTGTGGCAGCGATCACTACCACGTTGGTCTGCCTATCAAAGCCATCCATCTCTACCAGCAACTGGTTCAGGGTCTGCTCACGCTCGTCATTGCCACCCGTACCGGAGGTATTGCGCTGGCGGCCAACAGCATCGATTTCATCGATGAAAACGATACACGGGGCATGCAGCTTTGCCTCTTTGAAAAGATCGCGCACCCGCGCCGCGCCTACGCCGACGAACATTTCGACAAACTCTGAGCCGCTGATACTGTAGAAGGCAACATTCGCCTCACCTGCTACCGCTCGCGAGATGAGCGTTTTGCCGGTTCCCGGAGCACCCACCAGCAGCACGCCCTTGGGGATACGCGCTCCCATCTCGGTGAAGCGCAACGGTTCCTTGAGGTAGTCTACAATCTCCTCCAGCTCCATCTTCGCCTCTTCCACACCGGCCACATCCTTAAAGAGGACCGCTGGGCGCGATTCGTTGAAACGCCGGGCGCGCGAGCGGGCGAAGACACCCGCCTGGCCACCAGCGCCGGTGCGCCTGAAAAAGAAAAAGAGCACAGCGCCGACCAGGGCGAGGAAGACGATGTCAATGATGACCTGTGACCACTGCGACGGCTGCCCGTCATCAACATTGACCGTCACCCGGTCCCGGCGGAAGATCTCAGTCAACGACTGATTATCTTCCTTCACTGCATGATACTGCTGGCCTCCTACTCCTATTGCTACCACATCATTACCGTTAATTGTCACTGATGTCAACTGGTGATGATCGGCCATATTGAGTACATCGCTGATAGGCTTCTCAACCGTATTAACGTGACTCAAGTTGCCAGCTATCGTGTGAAATACAAATACCCCAATCAGCGCCGCCGCTAGCGCAATAAGCGCCGGGATACTGATACGCATCCAAAGATTGCGCTTCCTGGATGCATTTTGCGAGGAGCGCATGGAATTTCTCGATTTGGAATCTCCGGGTTCCTGGTTGTCGCGTTGAGGCACTTTCATGGAGTAAGGTCTCATCCTTCTAAATACGCTTGGCACATCGTTGTGCCGGACACTGGCCACCTGCGTAGTAGCATTTACAAGAAACCTGTTGCCCCCAGGCAAAGGTCTTCAAAATATAGCAAAGTATGCTATCACGTTTCAAAAATATGTATGATGTTAGAATACCCTATCCGTTACCAGTAATCAAGGTTATTGTTTAGTTGCTCGAAAATCTAGCCCAAATGTATACAAGAGCTTAAGCGTGATAGGCTGGCAGATCGTCTCAATTCGAGGAAACATGGTACAATACTTACAGAGTAGGTAGCTTGCCAGGCCGTATTATTTATCCGCTAATAGAAGGATCTGTGGTATGCAAGAACGCACTTTACTCCCTGAACGTGTGAAAACCGCCATATCGGAAGTGATGGAGGTCGGCTCTCGCGTCCAGCCCTTCAGCGATGAAAGCCGGGAAAAGACCTCGCGCATCCGCGATGCCAGGGTCGTGCATAGTGTCTGCCCCTACTGCGCTGTGGGGTGCAGCCTGAACGTCTACGTCAAGGACGGGCAGGTAATCGATATCGAGGGTGATCCAGACAGCCCTATCAACCATGGCACGCTCTGCCCCAAAGGCTCGGCAACTTTCCAGTATACGATCAATCCCAATCGTCTGACGCAGGTGATGTACCGCGCGCCCTACAGCGATCACTGGGAGATCAAGTCGCTGGACTGGGCGATGGAGCAGATTGCCCGGCGCATCATGAGGACGCGCGACGAGACCTTTGTGGAACGCCTCCCCGATGGGCGCGAGGTCAACCACACGCTGGGAATAGCTACGCTTGGCGGCGCAACGCTGGATGTAGAGGAGAACTATTTGATGAAAAAGCTCTTCTCCGGCGGATTGGGCATCGTCTCAATCGAGAACCAGGCCCGTATATGACACAGTTCTACCGTACCCGGTCTGGGTACCTCATTCGGACGCGGTGGAGCCACCACTTTCCCACAGGACCTTGTCAATAGCGACGCTATCCTGATTATGGGCAGCAACATGGCCGAGGCTCACCCTGTCGCCTTCGCCAACGTTGTCAAGGCGAAGGAAGCGGGCGCGAAGGTCATACACGTTGACCCGCACTATTCGCGCACATCCGCGCTGGCGAATCTCTATGTGCCCACACGCGCGGGCACCGATATCGTCTTCCTGGGCGCGATCATTCGCCACATTCTGGAAACCGAGAGCTACTTCCATGAATATGTGGCGAACTACACCAACGCCGCCACGCTCGTGCGGAACGATTTCAGCGACACGGAAGAGCTAGATGGCCTCTTCTCCGGCTATGATGCTTCGTCGGAGACGTACACCGATCAGAGCAGTTGGGACTACGAGCGCGACCAACAAGGTCAGCCGCTGACCGACCCGACGTTGCAAAACCCGCGCTGCGTCCTCCAGATCATGCGCCGCCACTACGCTCGCTACACGCCAGAGATGGTCGAGCAGGTCTGCGGAGTGCCGCGCGAGCAATGGCTGCAGATCGCGCAGACGCTGATCGAGAATTCGGGGCGCGAGCGTACCTCCGCTATCTGCTACGCCGTCGGCTGGACGCAGCAATCGAAAGGCGTGCAAATCATCCGCGCCGCGGCCATCATACAACTGCTGCTGGGTAACATCGGGCGACCCGGTGGCGGCATCATGGCGCTGCGCGGCCACGCCTCGATTCAGGGATCAACCGATGTGCCAACGCTGTATGATCTGCTCGCCGGCTATATGCCTCAGCCCAGCGCGCTTGTCGACCCGGTGCCATCGTCCACAGATTCTCCCGGCGCGACAACGTGGGGTGAGAAACGAGATATGTCCAGCAACGTGCTCTCACAGCAGACGCTGCAAGAGTACATCGATTCATCCGGGCAAAAGCTCGGCTGGTGGTCCAATACCCCCGCCTACATACGCAGCCTGCTGCAGGCCTGGTACGACGACTACGCTAACGAGGAAGACGGCAACTGCGCGTATCGCCTGATCCCCAAAATTACCGGCGATCACTCCCACCTGGCGACCAGCTACCTGATGCTGGACGGCAAGGTCAAAGGCTACCTGCTCTTCGGGCAGAACCCTGCCGCGGGCAGCACCCATTCCACCATGCAGCGCGAGGCCCTCAAACAGCTCGACTGGATGGTGGTGCGTGATTTGTACGAGGTGGAGTCGGCGGCGTTCTGGTATCGCAAGCCGGGCTTCGGACCGCAGACCGAACCGGTCAATTCGAGCAAGATCAAGACGGAAATTTTCCTCATGCCTGCCGCCGCTTCGACCGAGAAAGAGGGCAGCTTCACCAACACACAGCGCTTGCTGCAATGGCGCGATAAGGCGGTGGATCCGCCCGGCAATGCACGTTCCGACCTCTGGTTCGTCTATCACCTCGGCAAACGCCTGAAAGATCTTTACGCGGATAGCAGGGAGTGGCATGACCGGGGCTTGCAGGAACTGACCTGGGATTATGAGATGGAGCACCCGCAGGATGGTTCGCGCATTCCCGATGAGCCGGACGCTTTGCTCGTGCTTAAGGAGATCAACGGCTACTATACGCGACCGACCAGCCAGGACAACAAAGAAGAGGGAAGTAACCGGCAACAGCCTACCTATACCCTGCGTGAGGCCCCGCACGTGCCGAACTTCACAGTGCTGAAAAGCGACGGCAGCACAGCCTGCGGATCCTGGATTTACAGCGGGGTTTACCCTGAGCCTGGCAAAAACCGCGCTGCCTCGCGCAACCCGGAGGGACGCACCTTCCTGGAATGGGGTTTCGCGTGGCCCGCCAACCGGCGTATCCTGTATAACCGTGCCTCGGCTGACCCGCAGGGCAAGCCCTGGTCAGAGCGCAAGAAATACATCTGGTGGGACGAGGCTGAGAAGAAATGGACAGGACTCGATATACCGGACTTCCCGGTCAACAAGCCGCCCGACTTTCGACCCAAAGCGGGCGCGGCCGGTATGGATGCGCATTCCGGCTCTGACCCGTTCATCATGAAGCCTGATGGCAAGGGCTGGCTCTTCGTGCCGAAGGGACTGAAGGACGGACCGCTGCCCACGCACTACGAAGCGGCGGAATCGCCGGTACACAACGCGCTCTACCAGCAGCAGAGTAATCCAGCGGCGAAATACTACCGCAACCGGCCCGACAACCGCCTGGCGCAGGTAGGTGATCCGAGCTACCCCATTGTGGTAACAACCTACCGGCTGACCGAGCACCATGTCAGCGGACCGATGACGCGCTGGATGCCCTGGTTGAACGCCCTGCAGCCCTCGCTCTTCGCTGAAATCAGCCCGGAACTCGCGGACGAGCGCAAGATACGTCATGGCGACTGGGTGATTATCAGCACGCCGCGCGGCGAGATCGAGGCGCGCGCAATGATAACGCGCCGCATGCGCCCCCTGCGTGTCTCCGGGCGCGTTGTCCACCAGATCGGCCTGCCCTTCCACTGGGGCTTCCAGGGGAAGAGCAGGGGCAGCATCACCAACGACCTGGCGCACATGGTGCTGGAGCCAAACGTCAGCATCGAGGAGGCGAAGGCGTTCACCTGCAACATTCGCCCGGGTAGGATGCCATAATACACTATATGAAGGAGCGATCATATGGCCGTCGGACCTTCTCAACAGCGCGTTAACACAACTGGGCAAAGGCCGCCACTGCGCGCCGTTGTCTCCTCGCTCGTCGGCAGCAAATCGCCTCCACTGCCGCAACAAAAGGCTATGGGATTCTTCACGGACACCAGCCTGTGCATCGGCTGCAAAGCCTGCGAGATCGCCTGTAAGCAGTGGAACCAATTGCCGGCCAGCGACCCCACCTGGCGAGGATCGAGCTACGATAATACGGGGAGACTGAGCGCGACGACCTGGCGACACGTGCAGTTCATCGAGCATATCGGACGAGGCGACGGCAGCACGAACGAAGCCGGCGAGCTGGCAAATGATATACAGACTCAGATCGACCAGGCCAGAAGCAGCGGAGTTATTCCGCTCACACCGCCGGGAACCGCGCTGCCATTCTTCAACAGCGATCGCTGGCTGATGAGCAGCGATGTGTGCAAGCACTGCGTCCACGCGCCGTGCCTGGAAGCCTGCCCGACGGGCGCCATTATTCGCACGGAATACGATACTGTCTATGTCCAGCAGGATATCTGCAACGGCTGCGGCTATTGCGTTGTAGCCTGCCCGTTCGGGGTCATTGCACGCGACGAATATGGCAATCACACTGCCCATAAATGCACGCTGTGCTACGATCGCCTCAAGGATGACATGCTTCCGGCCTGCGCCAAAGCCTGCCCAACCGCCTCTATCCAGTTTGGTGAAGTAGAGCAGTTGAAACAGCATGCTCGAGAACGGCTAGGCCTGCTCCACGAGCGCGGCGTCGCGGAGGCCTGCCTCTACGGCGCCGATGACGATATCCTGGAAGGCGGGCTGAATTCATTCTTCCTCCTGCTGGACGAACCGGAGGTGTACAACCTGCCATCCGACCCACCGCGCCCATCGAACAACGTGATACCAGCATCGTTGTGGACGATTATCGCCGCGGCAATTCTGGGATTGTTCGGGATTCTTTTCTTCAGAGAGTAAACGTAAGGGATTTCTAAATATGAAAGAGACTTCACTCCCGCAAACCATACAGGACTCACTTTCGCCATCCAATCTCATCGACCGTATAGCGGCGCTGACTACAGGGTACACGCCAGATCCCGAACGTGAGCTTTCCGAGCCGAGCTACTATGATTATCCGGCCTTGCAAGAACCGGTCTGGCGGTGGGAAATCATCTGGTACTTTTTCTTTGGCGGGCTGGCATCGGGTTGCTACGTGCTGGCCAGCATCGTCTCGCTCTTTGGCTCTAAGGAAGATCGAGTTGTGGCACGCACCGGCTATTATCTTTCGCTGCTGGCGGTGCTGCCCTGCCCGCTCCTGCTTATTAAAGACCTGGGCAGGCCGGAGCGTTTTTTGCATATGCTGCGTATGTTCAAGGTCAAGTCACCTATGTCGATGGGAACCTGGAGCCTCCTGGGTTTCTCATTCTTCAGCGGAACAACTGCCGCCATCCAGGCGGCACGCGACGGTGTTCTGGGCCGCTGGTGGGGCCCGCGCCTGCTTGCCGCTCTGCCACAACGCCTGCTGGCGCTCCCTGGAACGGCGTTTGGCCTGTTCCTCGGCGGTTATACGGGTGTACTACTGACGGCCACTAGCGTGGCTCTGTGGTCGCGCAGCAAATTGCTCGGAGGCATTTTCATCACATCCGCTATTTCGACCAGTTCCGCTCTGATCTCTTTCGTATTGCGCCTGACAGGAGCGCCCGCCAGGACGCTTCACAAGATGGAGCGCATGGAGTGGACCGCGCTGCTCGTAGAGATGACGGGCCTGCTGGCGTTCCTACGCGAATCGGGCCGCGCCGCCCACCCACTGGTGGGCAACGCTCCCTCCGAGCACGGGCGTACCTTCTGGAGCTTCGTTTTCGGCGGAGGTCTGGCCCTGCCCTGGCTCATACAGACCTTTTCTTTGTTGAGCGGGCGGCGAAGCAATAAAAATCATAACGGACGTGGTCTGCTCGTCTCCCTGCTGGTCTTGATGGGCGGCTATTTCCTGCGCCGCACGATGATCGAAGCCGGGCACACTTCGAGCAAGGATGCACCCACTACGCTTTGGAACGCCAGAAGATAGAACAAGAGATGGTAGCATCGTTCTCAAAGCGAGAAGTGCTCCCATCTCTTTTTGTTGTCTGTTCTTACTGCTGCAAACCGCTCACGACGCGGGCGTACTTCTCGGCAAGGGCCTGGGCCTGCTCGCTGGAAACGGATTCGGCAATGACGTGGAAGAGGGGGCGGTCGGCGTCGGGCAGCACAAGCACCCATTCTTTGCCGAGGTCGATTTTGATGCCATCGATGGGTTTGGCGCGCCGCTCGCGGTACTGCTCACTAAGGATGCGCATAACCTTGCCCTTGTGCTCCCAGGGACAGTTGACGGTTGTGCGGCTCAAGTAATAGGGCGGCAGGTCGTCAACCACCTCTGAGAGTCGCATCTCGAAAGTGGCCAGCAGTTCGAGTAACTTGAGGGTAGCCAGCATGCCATCGAAGGCAGGCTGCATTGCTGGGAAGACAAAGCCGCCCGCGCCATCGCCTACCAGCACGACGCCTTCGCGCCCAGCCGCGGTCATCATGGCCTGCGCCAGCACTCTGGTTTGCAAGATAGTCCCTTCGTAGCGTTTGGCAATGTGCTGCAGCGCACTGGGAGCCGATACGGGCGCAGCCACGACGCCGTTGCGATTCTTGCGCAGCATCAGGCTGGTCATAACTGCCAGCATTTTGTTGCCATCCAGCACACGCCCACGGTCATCCACCACAGAGATACGTTCACCGCTCGGATCGATACGAATGCCGAGGTCGCTGTTCAGCGTGGCGGTAATCGTGGCCAGGCGCTGGATATCCTTTTCAACCTCCTCGAGGGGACGGGCGAAGCGCGCTTCATCCGAACTGGTATTCAGCACGATAACCTCGCAGCCCAGACGGTTCAAAAGGGTCGGCAACAATTGGACCGTGCTGCCGTTAGCGTAGTCCATGACGATCTGGAATTTCCGGTGCTGAACCACAGGAGTGTCTATGACCTTCATCAGGCCATCCTGGTAGCGGCCAAGCACTTCTTCATTGCGCAGGACCTCAATCGAGCCCAGGTCGTCCATATAGACACGGCGGAAATCTTCGCGGAAGTACAGGTTCTCGATCTTGCGCTCGGTGGTCTTGTTGATATCCATGCCGTACTGGTCGAAGAACTTGATATCGACGATGCGTGGATCGAATGGCGACAGGCGCACATGCACCCCACCAATGGCATCTGTGATGCGCACAAAGTAGCGCGCCACGGGGATCGGAACCTGGTTGATGTCCTCCACGTTGATACCCGCCGAGGGCAAACCCGCTATGACGGCGCGCTTGATCATACGCGAGGTTCGATGCGAAGAATCGCGGTTGATACACACTACACCGCCGCGAGGTAAAATGGCGCCGTAGGCGGCACCGATCCTTGCGGCAAACTCCGGCGTCAGGTCAACATTCACCAGACCGGTCACACCGAAGCGGCTGAAGAGGCCACGCTTGCCCTGCGACCCCCAGATGATGCTGCTGTTAATGACCGCGCCCGCTTCGATCTCTTTATCGGGCCAGATCTTGACGTTGGGCTGGATGATGGCGCCCTCTTGAATGATGGAATTATCCCCGATCACCGAGCCTTCAAACATGACCGCTTTGCTCTTGATGCTGGTGGATGACCCCACAATAGCGCCGCGCAGCTCGGCTCGCTCACCGATGAAAGAGTTGTTCCAGACGATGCTGCGGTCAACCTGGGCGCGCTCATCGACGATGGCGTACTGACCGATAGTGCTGGGACCATGGATGATGCTCCCGGACTTGACCTTGCAGTCCTGGGCAAGATAGATCGGGCCATACAATTGCGCGTCGGGATCGATCTGCACACCCTTCTCGCACCAGATATTGCCGCCGATGTTTTTGGCAGGTATATCTATATCGACACGCCCCTGTAAGGCATCAGCGTTGGCACGCATGTATTCGCTGAGGTTGCCGACATCGCACCAGTAGCCGCTGGCGATGTAGCCATAGATCGGATCGCCCTTGCGCAACATGTAGGGAAACAATTCCTGGCTGAAATCGTAGGGCTTGTCTTTCTCGTAATAGGCGAAAATCTGCGGGTCGAGCACGTAAATACCGGTGTTGATGGTATCGCTGAACACCTCGCCCCAGCTTGGCTTCTCCAGGAACTGGGTGATGTGCCCTTCTTCGTTGGTGATGATGACGCCGTATTCCAGCGGATTCGGCACGTGCGCGAGCGTCAGGGTCGCCAGCGACTTCTTGGCCTGGTGGTACTTGATGATGTCGGTCAGATTATAGTCGGTGAGCGCGTCACCGCTGATGACCAGAAAGGGCTCGTCGCTCAACTGCTCCTCGGCGTTCTTGACACTGCCCGCCGTGCCCAGCGGCACATCTTCGCGTGAATAGGCGATGTGCATACCCATCTGGGAGCCATTGCCAAAATAATCTTCGATGTTGCTAGCTAAATATTGCACGGTAACAACGACATCGGTGATGCCGTGCCGCTTCAACAGGTTGAGAATATGCTCCATCACTGGCTTCCCGGCAATTGGTACCATCGGTTTGGGGCGACGAATTGTCAATGGTCGCAGCCTCGATCCTTCCCCGCCGGCCATAACAACCGCTTTCATTGAGGCCTCCTTCGTGCTTTATCGTGAAATATAGCGTGAATGTACAGAAAGATAGGGAGACGGCGCAGCGAACGCTACACCGTCTCCATTGTACAACATCAAGAAAAAACGCCGCAAATTTCCTTTGAGTGACCGTCACCAGTCGCTCAAACGGCCATGATCGACAAGCCAGCGCATGAAACGATGGTAATTCGTCTCCTGGGTCGCCTGCTGTTCTTCGTACTGCTCGCGCAGTTGGATGAGCTTACAAGCCTCCTCCACAGTAAAGCCCTCGTCCAGGAGGGCATCAACGAGCAGATCCATATACTGCTGCATATGCTTGTTCCTCCTCTGTTCATCCAGTTCAATACGCTTCCTAACACATCTCACGCAGTTGTTCGCTAATCTGCATATAAAAAACTAGGGGCTATCCTGTTTTGTGCTAACAGGAAGTCCTGGACTGGCAACTATGGGTATCAACAATGCTTGCAAAAGTAGGAGCTTCGGTCGTGTAGCTTCACTTCCCCGCGCACACTTTTTCAACAGCTACTATACATAGTATAGTACCCTGATGCAAGGAAATGCAACGGAGTCCAGTTCACACAATCTTCACAATTCGCCAATCTCCTCGATGCTCATCTTAAGCCCTTCCACACTATTTACCGCTCGCTTGCTGTAACCGAATTTTCAGAAAAAGCTTGACAAGGAAGCAAATGCAATGTACAATACTCGCAACGAAAGGAGGTGGTGTGTAATGGACCAACGTTATCGCTGCACAGGCAGCGTGATTACATCCAGCACCTTCCAGATGAGAGGTGATCGGCGCTAGCCGATTGAAATCACTGGTAGGTGAAATTTTTCATCCCTACCTGTGCAGCACCCCCAGAGCGATGGCGAAAAATAATCTGCCGTTGCTCTGGGCTTTTTATCCCACTTTCAATCTGTCACTGCGTTCTCTGGTTCGACCCTTTTTTTATACGCTTTTTCTAAGCCACAACAATTCTTTCTTCATTTTGCTACGGGCACAGATTGTTCTTTCTGCAAAGCCGATTCTCTGATTTGAGATAAGAATATTAGCATGGATGGTTTGTTGCAGGGCACGCTGGATATTGCGGCTCTTGAACGTCTCTTAGAGACGAGGGTGATCGGGCGTGGAGATCGGTTATTTTATCTACCAACTGTAGACTCAACAAACACGCTGGCAATGCAACTGGCCCAAACACGGCCGGATGAAGGGTTGGTGGTGCTTACTGACAGTCAAAAAGCCGGGAAGGGCAGGCAGGGTCACCGCTGGGTGGATGCGCCGGGATGCAATGTACTCTCGTCGATAGTACTCCGGCCCATGTTCCCACCGCACCTGCTGGTGATGGTCGCCTCGCTGGCGGTCGTTCGCGCTATCGCACAAAGCTGTGGCGTGACGGCGACAATTAAATGGCCCAATGACGTTCTTATCGAAGAGCACAAGGTAGCTGGCATCTTGATCGAGACCAGCCACGATTTGAAAGGGAGCCTGGTCGCTGTCGTCGGGATAGGCGTGAATGTGAACGGTCGCATGGACGAGCTGGCCCACCAGCTCACGGAGTCAGCATCGTTGATAGCGCATGCTACTTCGCTTGAAAGCGCCTGCGGGCATACTGTCAGTCGCGAGGAACTAATTGCTTGCCTGCTGGGTTCTATCGAAGGCGATTATCTCCTGCTCCAGCAGGAGGCTACCGGCGATAGGGCCGCGGCACCAGACCAGGTTCTCCCCTCCCGGTTGATTTGGGAGCGGTGGCGAGACCAACTATCAACGCTCGGCCGCACAATCCAGGTGCGGCAGGGCGAAAGCCTCATCAGCGGGGTCGCTGAAGATGTGGATGGAAACGGAGAGCTGTTACTCCGCCGCCATTCGGGTGAATTAGTCAACATTACCTGGGGGAGCGTCGAATATCCCAGCAGGTAAACGCCTATCTTGTTAGATAGGTAGTCTTGCTGGCAGGATCAGGAACCCTGCCAGTCCAGGAAGGGAAGCACAAATGGAAACACAATTCCTGACGGATGATGGGAGACAGCGCATACTGAGCCAGCTTGAGTTCTTGCGAACGGTCAAACGCGCCGAGGTTGCCCAGTATCTCCACGAGGCAAAAGAGTCGGGCGATGTGATCGACAATGCCGCGTATGATGATGCGAAGAATGAGCAGGCGCGTCTGGAGGGGCGTATTTTCGAGCTGGAGCAGTTGCTTGCGACCGCGAGGCCAATTAGCAAGCAAGCGACAGACGAAGTCTCTCTGGGATCGGTGGTTGATCTGACGACCACCGATGGGCACGATTACCACTACACTATCGTCGGCGCATTCGAAGCTAAACCGGGCGCTGGATTGATCTCCAATGAGTCTCCGGTGGGTAAAGCGCTGCTAGGCCACAGGGTAGGCGATCTGGTGATTGTCTCGACGCCTGGCGGTGTGAAAGAGTATACGATCCGCAACATCGAATAGCACTTCTCAGGCGATAACAGCGATCCCAGGACCTGTGGCCCACACGGAGCCACAGGTCTTTTTTTGTGCTCATGTGATAGATACGATAGCCAATCCAGGAAAACAATGTTACAATGGTTCGCACACAAAAGGCGGAATGGAAGAGAAGGTATCATTTTATGGCAGACGAACGAGAAGTACGCCTACAACGGCTAAATGCCCTGCAAGAAAAGGGCGTCCAGCCTTATCCAAATACGGCTGAGCGCACCCACACCATCGCGGAGGTGCTTGAACATTTCGACGAGTGGCAGGGGGAAAGTGGCGATTTTATGCTGGTGGGCCGCATTCGCCTGATGCGCGAGATGGGCAAGGCAGCTTTCGCGCATATCGAGGATGGCACCGGGCGTATCCAGGTCTTCTTCCGCATTAACGATCTCGGTGAAGAGGCCTACAGGGCCATCAAGCTGCTCGACATCGGCGATTTCATCCAGGTACGGGGCTACCTGTTCAGGACGCGCACAGAGGAGCGCACCCTGCACGTGCGCGAATATCGCATCCTGGCGAAGGCGCTGCGCCCTTTGCCCGAGAAGTATCACGGCCTGGAGGACGTGGAACTGCGCCAGCGCAAGCGCTATCTCGACTTGCTTGCCAATGGCGAGGAAGCGCGGCAGGTCTTTGTTATTCGCAGCCGCACGATCAGCACCATGCGTCGCTACCTTGACGATCACGGCTTCATCGAAGTCGAGACGCCCATCCTGCAGCCGCTCTATGGTGGAGCAACGGCGCGGCCCTTCACTACCCATCACAACACGCTTGATCGCGACCTCTACCTGCGTATTGCCGTCGAACTTTACCTCAAGCGCCTGATTGTAGCCGGGTTCGAGCGGGTCTACGAAATTGGCCGCGATTTTCGCAACGAGGGCATCGACCGCAGCCACAATCCCGAATTTACCATGATGGAATGCTATCAAGCCTACGCCGATTACAACGATATCATGAAGCTGGTCGAGGAGATGATCTTCTATATTGCACTCGAGGTGAAGGGCTCTCCGCGCATCACCTACCAGGGAACGGAGATCGACCTGACCCCACCCTGGCCGCGCATCCCGCTGCTGGATGCCATCGCCGAATACACGGGCATCGACGTTGAGCGCTACCCTGATAGGGAGAGCCTGGCGGAAGCGATGCGCGCACACGGCTACGAGGCTGACCCGAAGCTGAGCCGGGGCCGCTTGATCGATGACCTGAAGAGCGCGATGCTGCGCAAGGGTATCCCGGCCCTCAAGCAGGCATTCTTTTTAATCGACTACCCGCTCGATATCTCTCCGCTCACCAAGCAGCACCGCTCGACCCCGGGCCTGACCGAGCGCTTCCAGCCCTTTGTCGGCGGTCTCGAATTAGGCAACGCCTTCACCGAACTGAACGACCCGCTCGACCAGCGCGCACGCTTCGTGGATCAGGCGCGCCAGCGCGCCCAGGGTGACGACGAAGCCCAGGTCCTGGACGAGGACTTCCTGGAGGCGATGGAGATTGGCATGCCCCCTACCGGCGGTCTGGGCATCGGCGTTGACCGCCTGGTAATGCTGATGGCAGACAAGGAATCCATACGCGACGTGATCCTGTTCCCGACGATGCGCAAAACCGCCGAGGATTAGTAAATCGAGAGGTCTTATGAAGACTAAGCTTACCGGCGTGGTCGCCGGCCTCTATCTCGGGCTGCACCGGCACACTATCGAATCGTCGCGCGTCCCCGGCGTGCAGGCAACTTTCGAGGGCTTCGAGGGAGATCTGCACGCGGGACTGACACGCCTCTCGGATGTACGCGTGCCGCACTACCCACGCCACACCCTCATTCGTAACACACGCCAGTTCTCCATGCTCTCCATCGAGGAACTGGCGGAGGTCGCGAAGACGCTGCGCATCCCTGAAGTGCTGCCCGAGTGGGTGGGCGCGAACCTGGCGATGCAGGGCATTCCCAATCTGACCATGCTGCCACCCTCGACGCGTATCTTCTTCCCAGGCGAGGCCGTACTGGTCGTGGATGCCGAAAATATGCCCTGCACCGGCCCCGGCAACGCCATCCAGCAGCACTACCCCGACGTGCCGGAGCTGGTGCAGCGCTTCCCGAAGGCCGCCATGCACAAACGCGGCGTGGTCGGCTGGGTCGAGCGCGAAGGGTACATCGCTGAGGGCGATACCGTCTGGCTGCTGCTGCCGCCAAAGGTGACGTACAGCTACTGAAAACGCTTGACAACACCCCATGCCGGTGCTATAGTTGCTGTGTCAACAAGGGCGCTTAGCTCAGTGGGAGAGCGCTTCGTTCACACCGAAGAGGCCACTGGTTCGAGCCCAGTAGCGCCCACCTTTTCTCGATAGAACTACACGGGCGAATCCAAAAACTGCCTCTATGTTGTGTTGCATATGAGCTTGACTATACCCCCTTTACGCACTACACTTTGAGAAAGATACTCCTGTTGTTCCACTCGATTGGATGGAACCCGTATGGCCCAGGATTTTGAGGCCAAGCGCCAGCAGCTTATAGAATCGCTCCGCGCATCAGGTATCCAGGATGAACGGACGCTCGCCGCAGTCGCCAGCGTCCCACGCGAATTCTTCGTGGATGAGGCGCATGCTGACCTGGCCTACGAGGATCGCGCCCTGCCTATCTACATGGGACAGAGCATCTCACAGCCCTTGATGGTGGCCACCATGACGCAGGCCCTGCAACTGCGCGGGCAGGAACGCGTCCTCGAGATCGGAACTGGTTCCGGATATCAGACCGCGATCCTCTCACGATTGGCCGCGTGGGTTTACAGTGTCGAGCGCATCCAGCAACTCGCCGCAATAGCTTCAAAACGCCTGTCAAAAATGGAGGTGAGCAACGTTACAATCTATGTAGGCGATGGCTCATTGGGTTGGCCGGACGAGGCTCTGTATGACCGCATCCTGGTGACAGCGGCCGCGCCGGAAATTCCCATGCACCTGTACGAGCAACTTGTTACCTGGGGCATGATGATTATCCCGGTGGGCGGGTCCGAACACCAGGATTTGCTGGCCGTGCATCGCGCACCCTGGGGTCAGGAAAAGCGCAACTTAGGCGGGTGCCTGTTCGTTCCACTCGTGGGCGAAGAAGGCTGGCACCTGCGAAGCCAGTGAACGATAACATCGGTAACTTTCGGGTTGTAGAATTCGTAGAATAGAATATAATAGTAGTAACGAGATGATACACGTCAGGCTAACCACGCGGTTAACCTGACAACTATGCCAGGAGAAGACCATGCCGGTAATGCACAGCAGCTTCCAGGTGAACAGTGTTCTGGGTTTGATTGCCTTCCTCGTGCTCTGGCCCTTCCTGGTTATCTGCAGCAGGCTGCTGATCTCCTCACTGCGCAGCGATCCCCTGATTTGCTGGGGAGTAGGGCCGCTTGGTATCACTATGCTCTACCTCAGTGAACTATCAACGCCCTTCATAGTCCTGGGCGCGATCTTACCGGCTGTCATCTCCGGCTTCATCCTCTACTTTGGTCTGTTCAGCACCCTACCCAGCCCGCTCCAGCTTCCCCATCGCCTGCTGGTCGAGATACCGGTAATCACCGTGGGAGTTGTGTTGACCAGCGCCTTCGATATCCTGAACGCGCTGCGCGATTTACGTCACCCGCTGTGGGGCGAGGCGCGCGTTCTGCGCACGATACAATTCTTGCGCGCAAGCTGGGCCTCCATCCACTTCACCACCTTCGGAATCACCTTCCTGCGAGACCACTTCGATTCAAATCCGACGGATTTGTTGAAAGCGTTCTAAAGGGTTTGCAGCGTACTTGTGCGGGGGGTGCGTGGGAGGGTGAAATAGAATGTGCTGCCGGTACCGGGATTGCTGGTAAGCCAGATGCGACCCTCATGAGCATCCAGGATGACTTTTGCAACGTAGAGGCCCATACCGATGCCCGAATATTGACGGCTGGCCGTATTGCGCACCCGATAAAAGCGCTCGAAGATGTGGTCGAAATGATCTGGATTCACGCCGATGCCCTGGTCGCTGATGCTCACCAGGTAATCATCCTCCCGTTCTTGTAGCTTGACGATGACCTGCCTGCCCTGGGGAGAGAACTTGATGGCGTTATCGAGGATGTTGCCGACAACCTGGCTTACACGCGCTTTATCCGCCACCACCCGGCTGTCAAAGGTCTCGATATCCAGGAGGATGGTATGCTGCTCAGCACTGATCTGGGCCTGCCGCACACATTCGGCCAGCACATCGGCCAGGTAGAAGCTGGAATACTCTAACTGTAACTCGCCCTGTTGCACGCGGGAAAGATCGAGGATATCGTTCACCAGGCGCTCAAGATGTTCGGTCTGGCTCTGCACGATATTAAGGCTGCGCAAGTCGTAGCTTTCCGGAGATTCAGCCGCTGCTTGCGCAAGAGGGCTCCCCTGTGTCGACTGAGTCGCTTGCGGCGGTTGAGACTGGCGTTGCTCGCGCAAGCGCCGTTCGATGCGGCGGATGAGGTGCTGCGTGTACCCTTTGATGGCCGTGAGCGGCGTGCGCAGCTCGTGCGAGACGATCGATACGAACTCGTCCTTCAGCTTATCAATTTGTTTATGCGAGGTAATATCGTCGATCACCGCCACGACGCCGAGCAATACGCTGCGCGCCGCGTTCGGATCGTAGAGCGGCGCGGCGCTGATACTGAAAGTCAGCGGCACTGCGTCTTCGGCACCGCCCACGATCACTTCCTGGTTCATGACGATCTTTCCGGACAGGGCCTGATCGACGACCGCCGCCAGGTCCGCGATCCACCTGGCTTCATGCTGCTGCGCCAGAGTTCGCAGGGGCACCAGCGTATCCTGCGGCAGCGCTAAATCTGTTTGGGCCAGCAGGCGCTGCGCGGAGCTATTCAAGGACGTAATGGCGCCTTTCTCGTTTGTGATGAGCAATCCTTCCGCCATGCTGCCGATAACCAGTTCCAGGCGCTGGCGCTCCAGGACAGCATCCCGCAGCAGGGCCATTTCGCGCTCTCGCAGGCTGACATTCTCCAGCGCGACCGCCGCGTAATCGGCAATCATGGTGGTCAACTGCAGCGAATCGGTATCAAACGTGTCCTGGTGTTCATCGAAGAGGCTGAGCACACCTATGATGCGATTCTCGACCGTCAGGGGAATATTCAGGCAATCTCCTATGTGGGTAGCCGCTGATGAAGCAGGTTCAAATGTCTCGACAAACGGAGCGATGTCATCTGGCGCATCGAAATAGGCCAGAATCGCCAGTTCCTCCTCAGTGATACCGGTAAAACCCATTACTTCAGCCGCGCGGGCGATACGCTCGATCATGGCGTGGATAAACGACTCGCTGAGAGGATAGCACGGGATGACGGAGAGGGTAAAGGTGAGTTCGATAGGATCGCCTTCGAGCAGCACGGAGCAAGCAGTTAAGTGGTAGAGTTCTTTGAGAGTGGCCAGGAGTGCGCGGTGAACCTGAAATCGATCATTGGCTGCAACGAACCGCTTCCCGATGGTGTTGAGGAACTCCATTTGCTGACGAAGAGTCGTCAAGCGCTCATCATGGACGAGGAAGGGGTCGATGCTGGCGATGGCCTTCGACTGTGATTGCATGCTGCCCTCCTTGCCGCGTTATTAAGGAAGCTGTTCGAGTTGTCGCGTGATTTCCTCGTGCAGCGGCGGCACAATCAGATCGCCGGTTAACTCTTTCAACCCGGCAAAACACTCCTGCAATAACGCATCCAATCCCGCCGCGAGAAGCTCATGCGGAACGCCACCCAGTTGCTCGCGCACAACCGACGGATTGACGGCGGTATACGGCATCTTTTCAAGAAAGTGTAGGAATGGATACGAAACGGCGATGCGCCTGGCTGCACCCTGTACGAGGACACGAGTTGTGGCTTTTCCCAGGAACGGCGTTACGCGCTCATCAATAGTGTGGATGGCTTGCATATACGCCTCAGTTACTTTTTCAGGGTATGAGGAAGAGGAGTGATCGGAAAAAAAAGACGATTGCATCGATGCCTCTCCCTTCACTGCGTCTTACCATGTCACAGACTGGTCGCTGATTCTATTATAACATAGTCTAATTATAAATTGTAAGTGGGTAATCGATGCACTACCGTACAGATTACGAGCATAATGGCTCTAATTGTAATGACAATGTTTCGACGCAATATATGACAATGTAAATTGCATCCTACACCAATCCGAACAAACGGGCTAGCCATAAGCGAAAGCCTCGCAGAGGTGGTTTGCCGTTAGCATTTAAATCTGCCGCCATTTCGATTAAACGCTGGCGACCCGCTTCTTTGCGCGCTCTAGCCCCTTCCGCCTCTTCCTGAAGATCGTATCGCTCGCGCTGCTCGTCGATGGCGGCGGCAAAATGGGCCGGGCGGATGAGCAGTGGGGTGAGTGGCATAGCGGGAGCGGCCGCCTGTGCGGGGGATGGGTCACCCTGCTCACCTGCCTGGTCTGCCCCCTCCAACGGCTCTTCAGTGACCTGCACGCGGCCGGGGACGAGCCTGGGGGCAATCCAGTCGCGCAGGGCCAGCAGAGCGGCGCGACGGCAGATGGCCTCAATGTCCGCGCCACTGCGTCCATCGGTGAGGCGCGCCAGTTCCTCGACGGTAATTTCGGGCGAAAGCGGGCGGCCCTTCGTGTGAATGGCGAAAATGGAGCGCCGGTCAGCTTCGTTGGGATAGCCCAATTCTACTACCAGGTCAAAGCGGCCTGGGCGCAAGAGCGCGGGATCGATCAATTCCGCTCGGTTGGTGGCCGCGACGACGATGACGCCCTCGCGCCCCTCAACGCCGTCCATCTCGGTCAGCAACTGCGCGATGACGCGGTCGCCGGCGTGACCATCGGCCTCGCCGCCGCGATGGGGAGCCAGCGCATCGATTTCGTCGAAGAAGACGATGCACGGCGCGGCCTGTTTCGCGCGCCGGAAAACCTCGCGAATGCCCTTCTCCGACTCGCCGACCCATTTGGAGAGCAGCTCCGGCCCTTTGATCGAGATGAAGTTGGCCTCGCACTGGTTCGCCAGCGCGCGCGCAATCAGGGTTTTGCCCGATCCGGGAGGGCCGGAGAGCAGCACGCCGCGCGGCGGCTCAACGCGCGCGTGTGCATAGATTTCGGGGTAGCGCAGCGGCCACTCGACGCCCTCAGTCAGCAGGTCTTTGACCTTATCCAGCCCACCGATATCGTCCCAGGATGTTTCGCTGATCTCGACGTAGACCTCGCGCGTGGTGGACGGCTCGATCTCGCGCAGGGCTGCCTGGAAATCGGCCATCGTGATATTCAGGCTGACCAGTATTTCGTAAGGGATGTAGCCCTTCTCGTAATCGATGTGGGGCAGCACGCGCCGCAGGGCGATCATGGCTGCCTCGCGGCACAGAGCCTCAAGGTCGGCGCCGACGAAGCCGGGCGTTAACTGCGCCAGCCGCGCGAAATCGACATCGCTTGCCAGCGCTGCATCGTGGCTGTGTATCTGCAAGATCTCGGTGCGCCCGCGCACATCGGGCACGCGCAGCGAGATTTCGCGGTCGAAGCGGCCCGGCCGGCGCATGGCTGGATCAAGCGCGTTTGGCTGGTTGGTCGCTCCTATCAGCACGACCTGTCCCGCGCGAGGCCAGGCCATCCATGAGGGCCAGCAACTGCCCGACGATGCGCCGCTCGACCTCGCCGCCGGTATCAGAGCGTTTGGGGGCCAGCGCGTCAAGCTCATCGATGAAGATGATGCTGGGCGCGCGCTTCTGCGCCTCCTGGAAGACCGAGCGCAGTCGCGACTCGCTCTCGCCGTAAAACTTATTCATGATCTCGGGGCCGTTGATGACGAAGAAGGCCGCGTTGGTCTCGGACGCGACGGCGCGCGCGATGAGCGTCTTGCCGGTGCCGGGCGGGCCATAGAGCAGCACGCCCTTGGGCGGTTCCACACCCAGGCGGTCAAACACCGCCGGGTACTTCAGCGGCAATTCGATCATCTCGCGGATGCGCTGCAGTTCCTTGCCGAGGCCGCCGATATCCTCGTAGCTGACGCGACCAAGTCCGCCGGGGCGGGTCGCGCCGCGCGCCTGCGCGCGCACAACGGTGCCGGGCTGCACGATGACGGCTTCCGTGTCGGTGGCGGGATGCGACGGCTGCGGGGGAATGAGCGTCTCCAGCTCACCGGTGTTGCGTTTATTCACGCTATAGCTGGGCGTAGCCGGCGTGGTGCTGATGATGAGGAATTCGCGCGGAGCGGCTCCGGGCGTGCCGACGCGCAGGAGATCGCCGATGGTGACGGGCAGGCCGACCAGGTAGCGCGCAATATACTGCAAATCGCCCTCCTGGATGGGCGCGCCGCCCGTGAGAGGCAGCAGCGTTACCTTTTCGGCGTTCTGCACCCTGGCCTTATGCACCATGACGCGCTCGCCCAGACCCGACGCGGAGTTCTGCCGCACCTGGCTATCCATCTGTATGGCCTGCTGGCCGCGATCCATGACGCCGAGCGGCACAACCTTCGCGGCGGTCGTGCGCGAGCCGGTGATCATGATCGTATCCCCAGCCTGGCAGCCCAGGCGCGTCATGTCCACCGGGTCGAGCCGGGCCGCTCCCCGTCCAACCTGGAAGCCCTCGACGACGACGAACTGCATCACAACGGGCTCAGTAGCTGTCGCGGTCGTTTGTGGGGATGGTGTATCGCCAGCGCCGTTCTCGGGCGGGAGTTTGCCGGTGATGTGGCCGGTGGTGGCGGGCTGCGAGCCGCTCACGTCGCTCGCCTTGCTTGTATTCTGTATATCCTCCATACGCTGTATCCTCTTCCCTATTGCATGAAAAAGCGATGATTGCCATCAAGTATAACTTATCACATGTACGTGAGAGAGGAGGTGAAAGTTGGAGCCAGGCCACAACCCAGTCCTGGTGCCTGTCGATAACTATGGCCTGTATCAGGTGGGCACCCTGGTATCAGTGGTATCACTGGTATCCGAGGTATCACTGGTATCCGAGGTATCCGTGGTATCCCAGCGTGCACTCGTGCAGACATGTGAGACGGTCGAGAGACCGCTCGCAATGCTGAACTGGTCTGGTGAGTAGGCACTGGCTCAGTGTACATGATGGGGAAGCACCTGGCTGCCGCGGTGGGAAGCCGGTTCTGGCATCAACAGGGTTTGGGACATTTGGGACAGGGCCGTCCATTGGGATGATGCCATTGGGGCAAGCTGTGGACTGGCCTGGGACGCTTGGGACAGTCAGGACATTTGGGACAGGGGCAATGTTATCAGTGAATTGTACCAGGCTGGGATGAGCGGGGGTGATGTTAAGGTGCCAGGCGCAGGGGCAGGTGAGCCATGTTCCCTGCGCCGATCTTGTTTTCAGTATAGCAGGGGATACATAATCCAGCCTCGGCGTTAGCTTGCAGTGACCTGCAGTTTCCTCCACAAGGAACGCGTGAGCACGTTGGCGGTGAGCTGGCGTGGAGGAGCACGTCATCCATCTCCAGCGGGCTTCCGTTCGCGTACACCGTCGGGGTCACCCTCGGCTGATTGAATAGAAACTATACAGAGCGCGCATTTGTTGTGTTACTATAGCTTGACTTCTGTTGCATTGCCAAGTAAAATAAGAGGTAGCTGCACTGAAACCACCCATGTCACTTTTTTTGACCACGCTCTCTTGATGGATGCTCTCCCTGCGGAGAGCTAGCTACGACGACACAAAGCCGGTCTCGGTCTCGAACCAGGACCTTTCTGTCCCAGGAGGAGATTGTTTGCTCCTCGGTACCTCGTCCTTTTTCACTAGAGAGGCAATGGCGATGCGAAAGCAGTACAAGGCGTATCTGTTCCTGTGTTTCTCCCTGGCGGCCCTGCTCCTGGGTCTGTCAAGCACAGGTGTAGTGTTTGCGAAAGGCCATGCCCGACTCGCTTCCCTTCAGAACACCGCTTCGCAGACATGCGGAACCTGGAGCATTGTGCCCAGTCCCAATGGCGAGCCAGTATTACAACTTTCTTTTGGGCGTGTCGGCGCTCTCCACGAGTGATGTCTGGGCCGTGGGATACTACGAGAGCGCCAGCGACCTACAATCTCGGACCTTGATTGAGCACTGGAACGGCACGAGCTGGAACGTGGTGACCAGTCCCAATCTCAAAGTGGATGTCAATCGGCTTACCGGTGTAGTGGCGATCTCGGCCAACAACGTCTGGGCGGTGGGATACTCCCTCAACAATCGCAGCCAATACTCGCAGAACTTGATCGAGCACTGGAACGGCACGAGCTGGAGCATTATGCCCAGCCCCAACGTCCCTTCGAGTGTCAATCAGCTTAATGCTGTGTCGGCGGTCTCGGCCAGCGACATCTGGGCTGTGGGATACTCCAACAACCGCGGCGCTGGCACTGGTTATCAGACGTTGACCGAGCACTGGAACGGTACCAGTTGGAGCATTGTAAGTAGCCCCAACGTCGGCTCGTTTTCCAACTTCCTTAGTGGTGTGGCAGTGGTCTCTACCGGCGACGCCTGGGCTGTCGGAACATACAGCAACAGCTACGGTGGTCCCACCCTGTCGTTGACCGAGCACTGGAATGGCACGAGCTGGAGTGCGGTGACTAGCCCCAATGTCGGCCTGCTTTTGGGCGTGACAGCGATCTCGACCAGCGACGTCTGGGCCGTGGGAAATGACTCCAACGGGACCTTGATCGAGCAGTGGAACGGCACCAGCTGGAGCGTGGTGACCAGCCCCACTGTTTCGGGTGTCCTCGTTGGCGTGACAGCGATCTCTACCAGCGACATCTGGGCCGTCGGATACTCCTACAGCAGCAGCGGCGTCTATCAGACGCTCATCGAGCAGTGGAACGGCACGAGCTGGAGCGTGGTGAGCAGCCCTAATGGCGGCTCGAATTACATTCTGCTTTTCGGTGTGGCAGCGCTCTCCACGGGCGATGTCTGGGCGGTGGGATACTACTACGGCAGCGGCAGCCCTGCTACCCAACAGACCTTGATTGAGTTCTATTGTTAGTGGGTCGATCTCCGACTGGAACGCCACAGGAGCGGGTCTTCCTGGAGGGTGAGGAGGCCCGCTTTCTGTGGCGCTGCTTTTTGAATGGTATCAACTGCCCGCTCCATCTCATTTCTACTTCGTAGCCGAACTTCGGCTTCGTCGTATACTTTTGTTGAGTCTCGACAGGTCATGCTCCGCTTCTCGGTGAAAGGTACAGGCAGCCATACTGAAGAGTCGCTACCAGTTGCCGCTATCCGGTACGACTTTCTGAGACTTGAGAAAGATCTGCCCGGTACGACATATCGAGACTCAACAATACGTTATGCGACCACTTGCTAGCGGTGGTGCAGGAGACCATGGAGCTGGCCAGTGTTTGGCTCTGGCTGCCGCCAGTGGGTAAGGACGGGAAGCAGCGTGAGGAAAAGTTAAATGGAGCTAGCGAAGTGGGTGGCGGATATCGAAAAAGGATTCAGAGTTGACGATAGTCATATCCTGCAAGACGCCTAGACATGGAAACTTCCCCCGGCGTATGAGGTACTACCCACCTGGCATGGTGCAGATGAGTGATGGGGAGGGGAGACCGGAATACGTTCGGCACTGCAAGATGTCAGTTTTGGCGGCTTCTCGTGGCAAGCGGACTGGCCGATCAATCGGCGGTGGCCACGGTAAACCGGGCCCTACTCTTGTTTGGCGGCCGTGGGTGCGATCATGCAGATTAACAAATTAAGACGGACAGGTGTGTAGGGGCGCAATGCGCTCAGGATGACATGGCCAATCTTGGTCGGTAATGTTCATCATCGCGTCCGGGGAGCCAGATGTGCGGCACGAGGGCGCGATGAATCGCGCCCCTACGGATGGCCGGATGTGGGCTCGGCAAGGCCTACCAGCCTGGCGCTCTCTTCCCATAACTGCTTCTGCAGGGTCTCGTTATAGGATATCGCTGCTGAACGACGGGGGACGCTTTTTACGAAGTACTTGCCGGTGACGCCCTCGACATCGGGAGAGGTGGCCAGGTAGATCGAGGTCTTCGCGCCCTCTTCGGGGGTAATGCCCACGCGCGAGGTGATGAGCTTGGCCGCGGTGCGTCCGACGGGGCCGAGACCGGTCTGGCCGATATTGGTGGCGACGAAGCCGGGATGCAGGGCGTTGACGGTCACACCGCTGCCCTCCAGGCGGCGCGCCAGCTCGTAGGTGAGGAGCACGAAGGCCAGCTTCGATTGGCCGTAGGCACGCATAGGACGATAGCCCTTATCCGACTGCAAGCGATCCAGCCGGATATAGCCGGCCTCGTGCGCGTCGGAGGCGACGTTGACAATGCGGGCGGGCGCGCTGGCTTTCAGCGTATCGAGCAGCAGGTTGGTCAGCAAAAATGGAGCGAGATAGTTCACGGCGAACATCACCTCCAGGCCGTCAACGGTGGTGCGGCGTCTAAGGCTGAAAAGGCCCGCGTTGTTGATCAGTACGTGCAGATTGGGGTAGCGCTGTTGGAAGCGCCCGGCAAGCTGGCGGATAGACTGCTGCGAGGACAGGTCGGCCAGCAGCAAATCAATGCTGCTATTCCCACTTTGATTCGCTATATCGTCGCGGACTGCCTCGCCCCTCACCGGGTCGCGGGCCACCAGAACGAGCGTCGCACCCATACGTGCCAGCCCGAGGGCGGTCGCCTTGCCGATGCCGGACGTGGCGCCCGTCACCATGCAGATTCTGCCTTGCATAGCCGTGTTCATGCACTTTACTCCCTCATTCACCAGGGCATAAAAAAGGGGCGCAGGCCTCTGCGTCCCCTTCCATTTTGACATCCAGGTAAGCGCTCGCCTTCGCGCCTCTTATGCTACACCAGCACAGCCTCTTCCACGCGCACTTGATTGCTGCCTGCATGAGAGTGTACCATATCTCCCCGCACCTTCTCAACCATTCGCTCGATCCCTTCGGCAAGGTCAATGCGCGGGCGCCAGCCCAGTTCTTGCCAGGCGAGCGAGTTATCCAGGACGACGGCGGTCGGCTCGCTATTCGTGCCGGAAAGATAGACGGGCAGCAGCGAGCTCGAGAGCCGCCCGGCGATGGCGCAATAAATCTGGTGCGCGCTGGAACCTTTGCCCGAACTGATATGTAGAGTGCTGTTCTTACCCCGTTCCAGCGCGCACAGGTTGGCCCGCACCACGTCGTCGATAAAAATATGGTCGCGGATATCCTGCCCGGAGCCGCGTATAATTGGCCGCTGGCCGGCGGCCAGCATCGCAGCGAAATATGCGCAGGGATGCTGCACGGATTCGAAACTCGACTCCCCGTAAATATCCGCGTAGCGCAGGATCACGTGGCTTATATTATGTTGGCGGGTACAGTAGCGCACATACCACTCGCCCGCGACCTTGCTGATATCGGCCGGGTACTGCGGGCACAACGGCGCGTCTTCTTTGACTATAGGAAATTCCTGGCGGGCATACCCGGTGAGTGGGATGGGATGATACATAGTGGTGCCGTTGGAGGCGAAGATCAGCTTTTGCACGGAGGCGCTCACGCAGGCCTCCAGCACATTCAACAGGCCGCGAATATGCACGTCGGCGTCAACCAGCGCCTGTCTTCCGTAGAAGTGCTGCGAATGCTGCGCGGCGTGATGGCTGACAATGTCGGGACGTTCATTCTGGAAGATGGTACGGAGCTGTGCGTCACGAACATCGACCTGATAGAAGCGCGCGCGAGGATCGAGTGAACATGCGGCTTGGCGGGGACTGTTCACCAGAGTATCGACGATGAAGACATCATGGCCGGCATCGAGGTAGGCAGTGGCGATATGCGATCCGACAAAGCCCGCACCGCCCGTAATGGCAATTTTCATGAACAGGGTCTCCTGAATGCTCTCACTAAAAATACCAGGAGCGCGTCATTGCGCTCCTGTAGGATGGTGCTGCCGCCGGCGCGTGTTACTGTGGTCGCGCCGGCGGCTCTTTGGTGTCCTGCTATTTCTAGTTTAGCGTTTCAACCTATTGAATTTTGTCGATAATCGCGTCCCTACGCGGCGCTCACCTGAATGACACGGGTACCCCAGTTTTGCTTCCCGTCGCGCGTCTGGCTGGACTTTGGCGGGATGTACTCCGTCGCCATCCAGAAGCTTGCGCCGTCAGGAGACAGGATAGCCCAGGAGTAATCGCCCCAACGCGTCGAACTCGGGCTGTACGGGCCGGTGCCACTCGCGGCGATGTGCACCGCGCCGAAGGAAGCCTGGTCCAGGCCCATGCGCGTGTAGACCGCGCTGGGGAAGTAGTCCGCGCCGGAAAGAGTCATGACAATGGCAGCTGTGCCATCAGGACTGGCCTGCAGCGCGGGATAGAGAAGGTAGCTGCCCTTCACAGCCACGTAGCCCTGATTGTCGATGTGCGCGCCGGCGATAGTCTTTCCATCGCTTGAGAGATGTGGCTGCACCTCGAACCAGGCGGCCCCGTCGCGCTCTGCCGTATCGCCAGGAATGGTCACGCCCGTATCGAGCTCGCCCCACACGTTGCCGTTGATGTATTGCACCTGCTGCAAGCTGTCATCGTCGGGGTTGAGCAGGCTTTTCGCGCCTTTTTGCCGGGCGCCAACCGGGAAGCCGTATACCTCAGAACCGATGACAATGCTGGACAGCGTAGGAATGCCGCCCTTGCCCACCGCATCGCGATTTGTCATAGCCCACACGCCCAGGCGATTGTCGAAGGTGCCGTTGGGATCGAGCGAGTTCATAAAGTACTCAGCCGGTGGCGAGCCAAAGCTGATGGCGGGCTGCACGGTGGATGCGATCGTGCCGCCAATGCGGAGATTGCCGAAGTGCACGAAGTGGACGCTGCTGGCGAGCGAGACCAGGTCCGCTTTCGAGAGGGCGTAAATCTGCGCGCCGTTAAATTGAGGGCCGAGAATGGAGAATTCGTTAGCGACAATATACAGGTTCACCTGGTCGATGCCCAGCAGCGGCTGGTCGCCGAAGCAGGGACAACCGCGGCCCCCTTTGTCGGTGGTATCGATGCGATAGACCGTCCAGGGTTTTGTGGGATCGCCGCTCGGATTCACCGCGATATCCTCGTGTGACATGGTGCCTACACCACCGCCACTTATGAAGAGGATGCTCGCGAACCACGTATTGGTCGTGCTGTCAAAGAAACAACGCGGGTCACTGGTGAACTGCTTGAAGCCCTCATCGAAGAGCTTGTTGACATTAAAAGGCCCGGCCACGACGGAGCCATCGGTGCGGTAGATGGTGTAGGCGGAGTTGACCGGCTCGACGACGAAGCCGTTGCCGACGCACAGGCCCTGGTCGGGCGGCTCGAATTCCGCGCCGAAGTTGGTCTTCGCGCTATCGCGACTGCTGACGCCGTTGAAGTTCTCAAGCAGCCCCGGTGTTGAAGTAGAAACGGGGACAGGTGTAATCCCTGCAGATGCGCTGGCGCCGGCACTTCCATGCATTGCATGCAGGTGGCGAGCGCCCTTCGGCAATGTCGAGGCGGAGGCCGCGTCGCTTGCCAATGCGAGAGGATCAACGACGGCGGCGGGCGCCAGGAGACCTTTTGTCGCTGCATGCGTTGAAACTCCGGCGGCATGGATTGCCTGCCCACGTGTGAGCAGACCGCTCACGAGGAAGGCGCCGAGGATGGTGGCGAGGACGAAAAGGGAGAGAATGCCGCTTATTTTGACGCGGGTAGTTATGCGCATAGATTAGCCTCACTTTCAAATAGATAGACAGAGCGACTGAGGAAGAACACTTGAGCCAGGATATGAACATGCAGCGGCATCGCAAGAAACCACAACTGGCGCTAGTATAAGAGAAAGATGCACAAGTGAGGAAGGAGCAAGCGGTTATGATCTGGTTATGACCTGGTTAAGGATTTTGATTTTCTGTAGGATCGCCGCTTTTACCGCTCGCGTCCCGTCGCAGCATTGAGCGACTCTATCACAAGCTGGCCGAATGGCCGGGTGATGATATGGCCGATCATGTAGAGCGTGTCATCCCGTTCAAAGAATGAGTACACTGCCTCGTCCTGCCTGGGCTGCTGGTGCTGCCAGAGCAAGGCGCCGGTTGCGTCATTGAAGGCGTATTCTATCCTGACATTCGGGATGAACGGCCCCTGTATGGAGACCGTGGCTGACGAGTATGCCTGCACGTAGAGTTTCCCATTGTGAGCAATCGGCGTCATGAGGTAGGTACCGGACTTGAACTGCTCGGGCACAGGAATGTCAAACTCGCGCTGCCAGGCGAGCAAGCCTCCTTGGCGCCGAAGGCTAAGACGCTGCTGGTAGCGTTATTATTCTGCACGGCAGTGTAGACCTTGCCATCGGCTACCACCAGCGAATTAAGAGCATTGACCTGGATGGAACCGCGCTGGCGCACGGGCGTGCGCCAGCGCAGTTGGCCGGTCACCGCATCAAAGGCGGCGATGTAGCCGGTAAATGAGCCGGACCCGCGAACAGGAAGGCTATCCGAGGCGACGTAAAGCGTCCCTCCATCTAAGGCTGCCGCATGAATTGACTGGCTGGGATCGATGGATTTGACCCATAGTGCCCTGTTGGTGATAGTGTTAATCGCGATAATCTGATTCCCTCGCGTGGCATAGATCACCCCGTGAGCGCCGGCAACCAGATTCGCAGCCATTGCCCCGGTGTTGTCTAAGAGGTATTCCCGGAGCAGCTTGCCGGTAGCGGCGTCCAGGACAAAGATCTGCCCGTTACCGGACATTACGAATACGAGCCCATTGGCGACAATCGGCTGGGTGACGAAACCTATCACAGTAGCCGGAAGCGCTTTTGGGAAAAGTGGATAAATGCCGGCGTACTCAACCGGGCGCGAGAGCGGGGAGAGTTGTGTACGCCAGGCCAACGAACCATGATTGGCGCGAAAGGCATAGACGTAGTCTTGCGAGTTATTTCTTGAGAAGCCATCAATACCAGAGACGTAAACGATCCCGTTGCTGACAGGCTGTTGCTCCGCGGCAACAAAGCCGGTCAGGGCAATTCGTATCGACCAATCAACGGACTGGTGAGCAAGATCGACCTTATAGAGCACGCCATCGAAAATGTACGCGCTGTTCTCGTCAGGCCCGGTCGAAATTCCGTTCCTGTCAGTGCGCGCCAGGGTAAAGACCGCGACCATACTACCGACCAGCAGCGTCAGCATGGCTACGGCTGCGATCATCGAGAGCGCGTGCTGGAATTTTCGCTTGCGTGCTGGCTTCGCAGGGAATGAGCGCAGCATGCCCTGCTCTACCAATGCAGGGACGAGTTGATCCTGCTCCTCCTCGCCGGCAAGCGCGGTGGTTGGTGCTTCTTTGCCGGCTCGTTCCAGTCGCTGCGCCACGCGCGCCAGCGAAGCAGCATCCGCGTCGGCGCTCTCCATTTCGTAGAAGTAGCGCAGGTGTTGGACGAGCCGCGTGTCTGGAGAAAACTGGTCCAGTGATGTGGATCCGGCGATGTTGACAATTTTATCGATCTGTTCATCGACGGTATCAGGGGTAAAGATTTCGTTGGATGCCGGCATAGCTACTAATTCCTCCTTACTGCTGCTCGTAGATCTTTCTGAGCTGGTTCAAGGCGCGCGAGAGGATGATGCGTACAGCTACTTCGCTTTTACCAACAATGGCGGCGATTTCAGCGCAGCGCCGGTTTTCGGCGAAGCGCAGCCGCAGCACCTCCTGGTGAAGTGGGGACAGGTTCTTGAGCTGCGCGCGCAGGTACAAATATTCCTCTTCCTGGAGCGCGGCCTGTTCTGGCGATGCGTTCACCTGCTCATCCACCGGTTCGGCAATCTGTTCCAGGGGGACGCGTGGATAGCGCGTATCGCGCCGGTACAGATCTACGACTTTGTTATGGGCTACCCGCCGTAGCCATGCCAACTGCTCTTGCTCGCCCAGGGATGCGAAATTGGACTGCTGCATAGCGGCCAGGAAGACTTCCAGCAGGATATCTTCGGCATCCTCGCGTGACGCCTTCTGTTTGCGTAGATAGGAGAAGATAGCCTGCGCCTGGCGATGGTAGAGCAAGGCAGAAGGCGTTTCGTCGAGTATGGTCATGTCTGGTTGGTACATTACTCTCTCCGCTCTAAATATCGATGCTATAAGCATATCGTAGGAAAGACTGAAATGTTTCACTAACATGAGTCATCCCGAAAAATTTGGTTATGATCTGGTTATGGACTCCCTGTGAAGCAAGCTGGCCGGCTTGTGACCAACTGCCATAGCAAAAGCGCGCGACAGCTTCATCGCTGTTCGCGCGCTTTTGTCGGGTTAAGAGAAGGCTACTCCGGCAGGTGGGGGCTTTGCATCAGCTTATCCATGGTGGACTTCTTGACGCGGTAAGCACTGCGCTTACCTCTGTGCGGAAGCGTGATCGCCTCGAGCGAACCGTTCTTGATCCAGCGCCGCACTGTAGTATCATCAACGCGCAGGCGGCGGGCGACCTCGCGCACAGTCAGCAGTTCTTCAACATCCTCGACCATATTCTTCTTTGCTCCTATACGATGATTGTGATTCTGGATTTGCTCTCTAGGGAGCTTTTCCACCGTTGAGTTTCGTCGTGGCATATGGCACCTTTACATCTGGTACTTATTACAGATAATGCTGACTCGCAAAGTGTATCATAGTATATCACCGCTTGCCAGTTACCTATACTATACAGTTCGGTACCAAATGTATTAAAATGAAGCCCCAGGAGGTGCGCATGTCGAAACGAATACTTGTCATCAGCGATCTCCACCTCGCCGACGGCCATCCCATCCTCGATGGATTTGGCCGGGAGCAGCAGGCCGCCTTCGAGGGATTGCTGCTGGCGACTGAGCCGGGAGGATGGCTGGCGCCGCTTGAAGCAGCGCGCGATGGCGGAATTCAGGGGGAAGTCGAACTAGTTATCAACGGTGACTGTTTCGACCTGCTCGCTATACCACCCTATCTCGTTGACGGCATCAGCACACCGGCGATTGCCCGCGAGAAGCTGGCGGCAATCGTGCCTGTGCACCACGCCTTCTTCGCGGCGATACGGCGTTTCTTGCACATACCCGGACGGCGTGTCACATTTATCGCCGGAAACCACGATATCGAGCTGGTCTTCTCGCAGGCACAGGAGTTTGTGAGCCACGCCATCGATGCAGGCGATCAGGCGGCGAACGTCTCGTTCCGCCAGGCACGCTCCTATCGCCCCCTGGCGGATGTCTATATAGAGCACGGACACCACTACGATTTCTGGAATCACGCCAGAGATGCCTGGGACGAAGATGGGCAAGCGCTCTCGCCTGGGCCCGGCAGTCTCACCTTGCCGGTCGGCACGCAGTATTTCCAGCGCGCCTCGCATCCTATCAGCGTGCGCTATCCCTATCTCGATTATTTCGATCCGTCCATCGACAGCATGCGGCAGATCGCCCTGCTGTGCCTGCTCGACCCTGGCATCGTCATCGAGACAGCCCGGCGCGCCATGCAGATGCTTTCCTATCCCCGCGTCGCGCTGGCGGGACTGGCGCCCGGTGACGAACTCCAGCCGGCGGTACTCTTTGAGAAGGCAATGACCGACTTCGCCGCCTTCCAGCAAGACATGATCGCGCAGGACGGCGCGTGGCAGGCCATTGAAGCCAGCCTGAGCGCATATACAGCAGAGCAAAGCGATCCGCAGGCCGGAGCCATCCGCGAATTTGTCGCCCTGCGGGAAATGCTCTCGCAGCCGCCGCTCGAGGCGGTGCAAGCGATCCTGACACCGGTTGTCTACCCGATGGGAGAAAGCGTCGCGGCCGGCATGCACGCCATCCTGGTCAGGGGCCGCGAGCTGTGCTGCGTCATTGCCGGCCATACGCATATGCTGCGCCGCGACATCCTGGGCAGTTCAGGCAGCGCCCAGGTTTATCTGAATACCGCAAGCTGGACGAAACGCGAGGCGCTCCCGTCCGCAGGGGAGATCACCCCCGAGCTTGTGGCATGGCTGCGCGACCCCAGCAGCAGGGCCAGCCCGCTGAGCGAGACAACGCGGTTTGTCTTCGCCCTGGTGGATGGAGGCGAGGGACGACAGACGACGGCACGGCTGTGTGAGTGGGTCGGTGGCAGCGAGGGATATTGTGATGCGATTTATGAGTAGGTGTAAATATCCACATCCTATGATAAGAAAAAGAATGGATTTAGGTATGAGCGACATAACGACACGAGCAATCAAACGAGCAGCAAAACTAGAAAACAGAACAAGCGAAGCGACAGACGATCATGTTGATCGATGGCCACGCCATGATCCACCGCGCCTTTCACGCCGTCCCGGAGGATTTGACGACCAGCAAGGGCGAAGTGGTGAACGCAACCTTTGGTTTCACCTCGATTCTTATCAAGGCGCTCTCTGATATTAAACCGGACTATATCGCGGTAACATTTGACCGCCCCTCGCCCACCTTCCGGCATATCGCTTATCCACAGTACAAAGCGCACCGGCCCACGCTGCCCGATATCATGCGACCGCAGTTCGGGCGCATTCGCGAAGTCGTGGAGGCATTCGGCATCCCTATCTATGAAAAGGACGGCTACGAGGCCGATGACGTGCTCGGCACGCTCTCTGTCCAGGCGACGCAGATGGGCCTGGGCACGGTGATCCTGACGGGCGACATGGACACCCTGCAACTGGTCAACGAGCACGTCAAGGTGCTGGTCGCCAAGCGCGGCATCAGCGACGTGGTGGAGTACGACGAGGCGCAGGTGGAGGTGCGCTACGGACTGCCGCCCGCACGCGTGCCGGATTTCAAGGGGCTGGTCGGCGATAAATCCGACAATATCCCCGGCGTGCCGGGGATTGGAGAGAAGACCGCCACGAAACTGCTCTCCGAATACGGCGACCTGGAGGGTGTGCTGGCCCACATCGATGCGCTGTCGCCGAAGGAGCAGCGCCTGCTGCAGGGCAAACAGGAGCAGGCGCTGGAGTCGAAAAAGCTCGCCACCATCGTGTTGGATGCGCCCGTACAGCTCGACATGGAGGCTGCCCGTGTGGGGCAGGTCAACCGCGAACGCGCCGTCGCGCTCTTCCGCGAACTGGAATTCCGCACGCTGGTCGATAAGATACCGGGCGGGAAGGCCGCATCGAATGGTCAGTCTACGCAAACGAACCAGGCAGCATTGGAAGAACCACAGGAGGCAAAAGAGACTAAGCGGCCCGAAGCGGTGCCGGAGCAGGATGAAGACCTGCTGAATGCTCCCCCCGTCGGCATGGTTACGATCATGACGCCACCTCCGCCACCATCGATTACATCGATCAGCATACCGTCCGAATCCACGCCGGGTGTAGCGGCACATGAGCATGACGTTGCGGTGAGCGTGGCCGTCGACGCCGAAGAGGCGCTGATGCAGCCCAGCCTTTTCGGCACGCTGGAACCGCCGCCCGAGACCGTGCACAAGCTGCGCCTGCCCTCTATCGCACCCGGTGGGGCGCCCGCGGCAGTAGACCTGCTGTTTATGGACGCGAAGCCCTCAATGCAGACCAGCACGCTGATCGTCAACAGCGAGGAAATCCTGCGCGTGCTGGTGCAGAGCACCCGCAGCGCCGGTGCGCTCGCGCTGGATACCGAATCCACCTCGGAAGACCCCTGGCACGCGGAACTGGTGGGCATCTCGCTCGCGATGGCCCCCGGAGAGGCGTATTATATCCCCGTCGGGCATATCGGCACGCTGGATGGGCAGGAGGCAGGAAAGCAATTGCCGCTGGCATACGTGCTGGAGCAGTTAAGGCCGGTGCTGGAAGACACCAACATCCGCAAGTATATGCACAACGCCAAGTACGACATGCTGCTCCTGCTGCGCACGGGTGTGGCGGTGCGCGGGCTGGCCTTCGATACGATGGTGGGCGCGTACCTGACCGATCCGGGACGACGCGGATTGGGGCTGAAAGACCAGGTCTTCCAGCGCCTTGGGCACGTCATGACGCCCATCGCGCAGTTGATCGGCACGGGCAGCAAGGCCATCAGCATGGCGCAGGTGCCCATTCGCCAGGCGGCAGACTACGCCGGAGCCGACGCCGATATGACGCTGCGACTGGTCGCCCCGATCACGGCAGATTTACAAAAGTACGGCCTGCTCGATATCTTCTACCACATCGAAATGCCCCTGCTGCCCGTCCTGATGCAGATGGAGATTTTCGGCGTCGCGCTGGATGGCGATTTTCTGCGCGAACTCGACGACAGGCTCACCGCACAGATCGGGGCGCTCGAAAAGGCGATCTACGACTCGGTCGGCGGCATGCGCTTCAACATCAATTCCACGAAGCAGCTCGGCGATATTCTCTTCGAGCAGCTCAAGCTGCCCACCGGCAAGAAGAACAAGACGGGCTACTCGGTCAGCGCCGACGTGATCGAGAGCCTGCGCGGCAAGCACGCGATGGTCGATTACCTGCTGGAATACCGCCAGCTTGCCAAGCTCAAATCGACCTACGTCGATGGTCTGCTGGCGCTGATGGACCCCGTGACCGGACGCGTGCACACGACCTTCAGCCAGACCACGGCCTCCAGCGGGCGGCTCTCGTCGAGCAATCCCAACCTGCAAAACATCCCCGTGCGCACGGAGGTGGGCAGGCAGATCCGGCGCGCCTTCCTGGCCGACCCCAGCTACGTGCTGTTGACGGCAGACTACTCACAGTTCGAGCTGCGCATCCTGGCGCATATCACGCACGAGCCACGCCTGGTGGAGGCCTTCCAGCACGACGAGGATATCCACACCATCACGGCGGCCTCTCTCTTCAACGTCCCGGCCTCGCAGGTGACGAAGGACCAGCGCCGCCTGGCCAAGACGGTCGTTTACGCCGTGCTGTACGGGCAATCGGCCTTCGGGCTGGCGCAGATCACCGGCATGAGCAATCTCGAGGCGTCAGAGTTTATCAAGCGCTATCACGAGACCTTCCCACACATCAAGGGCTACGTGGACAGTACGCTCAACCAGGCCCGCAAGCAGGGCTATGTGAATACGCTCTACGGGCGCAAGCGCTTCTTCCCCGACATGCATGGCCTGCCCTTCAGCGAACGCCAGGCGCTCGAACGCGAGGCTATCAACATGCCCATCCAGGGCGGCAACGCCGACCTGATCAAAATTGCCATGATCCGCATCCAGCACGCCATCGAACAGCAGCGCATGAAGACGCGCATGATCTTGCAGGTGCACGACGAGCTGGTCTTTGAGGTGCCCGTCGAAGAACTGGACAAGGCGCGCAACCTCGCGAAACGCGAGATGGAGGGCGTGGCAAAGCTGGACGTGCCGATCAAGGTAGAGATGAAGTTAGGCAAGAACTGGTACGAAGCCGAGCCAATGGATTGACCTCCAACGCCACCGTCGTAGGGACGCGATGATGAACATTAAATAATAAACAACGTACGTTCCCAGAGGTGGGAGCACAGTATCAGAAGCAAGGAGCAGACAGCTATGACAGAACAGGTATCTCCCCTCGCTACGTTTTACAAACCAGGTTGGGAGCACTATCAACACGCCTTGGTCCAAACCATCGCATCGCTTTCATCTGAACAACTTGCCCTCTCTCTTGGACCACAGCAGCGATCGATCGGCGAGCAGCTCGAGCATATGATCGGTGCGCGCTTCAACTGGTTCCACCTCTGGATGGGTGAAGGAGATCCCAACCTTGACTGGAACGATGACGAGGACAATGACGAGCCAACCGTGCCCAAGGCAGCTTCACTGGTCGCCATGTTTGAGAAGAGCTGGCACGTGATCTCCTCCGCCCTGGAGCGCTGGACTTCCGCTGATCTGGAGCAGCTTTTTTTACCTCCAGCCTCTCATCAGGCATGGCTGCGGAAGCAAGGGTTAGAAGAAGCGCCTCCGCATACTCGCCAGTGGATTGTCTGGCATGTCATGGAACATGAGATCCACCACGGAGGCGAGCTTTCCCTGGCATTGGGAACCTATGGGGTAAACAGTTTCTATACCTCGTGAGGATCAACGATCCCCGTTCTTGACCTGGAGACAGCGGAATATGCCCGCCATTCAGCCTTGAATTGACACCCTTCAAGTAGGGACGCGATTCATCGCGCCCCTACGACAGAGATGTAAAAAAGTTCCCGAACATGTGCTATACTGTTCGGGAACTGTTGTTCGGTTAAACATGGCGGCGAGGGGAGTCAGAGATGGCTCAAAGCACTCCTATTCTTCAAGGTGAGACGCTCACCTATCAGCAGGATGGGCACGCTGCTCATGTGCTTGTGAACAGCGACGGCTGGTATAGCTGGCTTGAGCGAGCCTCCACCTTCACCTTTCGCGGCGAAAGGGGCAGCTTCACCGCTCGCAAAGAGCGGGCGGGCAACAGGCGCGGCGGGATGTACTGGCGGGCCTATCGCAAGCGTAACGGGAAGCTGCTGCGTGCCTACCTGGGCAAATCGGAGGAACTGACGCTCGAGCGGCTTCAAGCTGTTGCAGCAGCCCTGGCGGACATGGGCGTAGGAAACGACCCACCAGACGTGCCCGAACAAGCGGGAAAGAGACGACAACCCGCGGCGGAGCCGGTCAATCCCTGGCCACCCTTCGATCTCCCTGTTCCTCTGACCTCGTTCGTTGGACGCGAGCGGCAGGTACAGGAGATATGTTCGATCCTGCGGCGACCAGGGGTGCGCCTGCTGACCCTCACGGGAACGGGTGGAGTCGGCAAAACTCGCCTGGCCCTGGAGGTCGCACGCGAAGTGCGCCCCGACTATGTTGATGGCGTCTGCTTCGTCCCGCTCGCTCCCGTCAGCGATCCCGACCTGGTCACTCCCACCATCGCCCAGGCGCTCGGACTCCGGCAGGCCGGCGGCCGCTCATTGGCGGAGCAGGTGCAAGACGCGCTACGCGACCGGCATCTACTGCTGCTGCTGGACAACGTCGAGCAGGTCATCAAGGCCGCCCCACGGCTTGTTGACCTGCTCACGGCGTGTCCCCACCTCAAGCTGCTCGTCACCAGCAGAGCAGTACTGCGCCTCTCCAGCGAATACGAGTTCACGGTCCCACCGCTCACCGTGCCTGATCTCTCGCGGCAGGCCGGGTATGAGGACCTGGCACAGCGAGCAGTCGTGCGCCTATTTCTTGAACGCGCTCAGGCCATTCAGCCCGGGTTCGCGCTTACACCGGCCAATATCGGCACCATCGCTGAGATTTGCACGCGCCTGGATGGGTTGCCGCTCGCTATCGAACTGGCGGCCGCTCGCATTAAACTCCTGCCCCCGCAGGCCCTGCTCAAACGGCTCTCACATCGACTGGAGATATTAACGGGCGGGGTTCGCGATCTTCCGGCACGCCACCAGACCTTGCGTGATACGCTCAAATGGAGCTACGACCTGCTGGATGCGCAGGAACAGCGATTCTTCCGCAGGCTCTCCGTCTTTGTAAATGGCTGGACCCTGGAAGCAGTAGAGGCCGTGGTCAGCATCGAGCAGGAACGAGATGGGTATAGCCTGCCGGCGTTGGACGGCGTGGCTTCGCTGCTCGATAAGAGTCTCTTGCTTCCAATGGAACGGGATGAAGAGGAACCTCACCCGATCATGTTGGAGACGATCCGCGAATATGGTTTGGAGCGCCTGGCGGCAAGTGGAGAGCTGGAGATGGCCAGGCGCGCGCACGCCGCTTACTACCTGGCCCAGGCGGAACAGGCTGAAAAGGAACAGGGGGGAGAGCAACAGGCAGCCTGGTTAGAGTGGTTGGAGCGCGAGCACGAGAACATGCGGGCAGCGCTGCAATGGCTGCTGGAGCAAAAAGAGCCCGAGGACCTGGAAAAAGCGCTGCGCCTGGCCGGGGCGCTCTGGTGGTTCTGGTCGCTGCGCGGGTATGTAAGCGAAGGTCGAAGCTGGCTGAAGAGGGCGTTGGAGAGAAGCGAGCAAGCCGGAAGCGCCGCTCGGGCGAAGACTCTGAGCAGCGCCGGAATGCTGGCCTTGAACCAGGACGACTACAGCCAGGCCGAGGTGTTATGCAGGCAGAGCCTGGCACTCTTCGAGGAACTGGGTGACAGGCAAGGCATGGCAACTGCCCTCTACAGGCTGGGGCTGGCGGCATGGTTGCAAGGCAACCAAACAGCGGCCCGCGCACTGCAAGAGCAGAGCCTGGCGCTTTACAGAGAGGTGGATGACAGGCGCGGAACTGCTGATCCCCTCCTGATTTTATCAGATCTGGCATTTGCCGAGGGCGATTACTCCAGGGCATACACGCAGGTCGAGGAAAGCCTGGGGATCTTCAGGGAGCTAGACGACCAATGGGGCGTGGCCTACGTGCTGCCCCGCCTGGCACGTGTGCTCACTGTCCAGGGAGAGGTTGTGCGAGCGCGCACGCTCGTCGAAGAATGCTTAGCAGTCTCCAGGGAGATACACTACAAGGAGGGGATCGGCGACGCGCTGAGCTTCCTTGGGCGAATTCAGCTACAGCAGGGGGAGACGGCAGCCGCGCGTGCGCTGGCGGAGGACAGTTTGCTGATCTTCAGGTCCGTGGGGGATCGAAGGGGGACAGGAAGAGCGCTCTGCCTGTTAGCGAAGGTGATTGCCTCTCAGAGCGACAATAGAGCAGCGCAAAGCTTTACGAGGAAAGCCTGGCAACCGCGCGAGAAGTGCATGACGAGGAAAACGCAGCCGCATGCCTGGGCGGGTTGGCCGCTATAGCCGTGTCGCGAGGACAGCCAGTCAGGGCGGTCCGCCTGCTCAGCGCGGCGGAGTCCTTGCGCGAAACAGCCGGCGTGCGACTCCCACCGGCAGAGCGGGCTGACGACGAACGTATCCTTGAGAAGACGCGAGCGCAATTGGGGACCCAGGCGTTCGCCGCTGCCTGGGATACGGGACGGAATATGACGCTGAAAGATATCCTGGAAGAGCCTTTCATGAAGCAGCAGCATCCCAGATCTCATTCCGCCGCAATCCTCCCCGATGGCCTGACCGCTCGCGAGGCCGAGGTATTGCGCCTCGTCGCCCAGGGTTGGACCGACGCGCAGATCGCGGTGCGCCTGGTAATCAGCCCGCGCACAGTGAACAAGCACACGACCACGATTTATAGCAAGATCGGGGTCTCCTCGCGCAGCGGCGCCACCCGCTACGCTATCGAGCATAAGCTCTTGTAATCGGTAATCCTCGACGCGAAAAAAATGGCGGATATCCCTTTCCCTTGCTCAAAATGCGTAGTGACAATATGTAGTTCTACACATGCATCCAGATTGATAGGCGGTTAAACTTACAGCAGACAGGTGGTGTGTATGAAAAATGTATATAGGAAAGAGAAGGAAATTATGAAACACATGAACAGGTTCTTACTGTTATCAATGCTGATTGCTACGTTCGTCTCCTTGCTGCTGGGCTCGGGGGTGGCCTCGGCTAACTCGCGAAGCGTGGGAAGCCGGACTACTATGGGCAATTCCAGCACTAGCGGCGGGATTAAAAGCAGCGCCTCGAACGTTGTCACGAACCGGTCGTTGTCCGCGGTGGCAAAAGTCACGGCCAGCAACATCTGGGCGGTCGGATACTACTTCACCAGCACCGGCGCCCCGCAGACGCTGACCGAGCACTGGAACGGCAGCAAATGGAGCATTGTCTCCAGCCCCAACGTAGGCATAGGTGACAACTACCTGAACGCCGTAGCAGCGATCTCTGCCGGCGACATCTGGGCGGTCGGGGACTACTATAGCGCCGGGTACTACCATATGCTGCTGGAGCACTGGAACGGCACGAGTTGGAGCGTCTTAAGCGCCCCCGCCAGCGGACCTGGCAACCACCTTCAGGGGGTAACGGCGATCTCGACGAACAATGTCTGGGCGGTCGGATATTCCTTCAACAACAGCATCTTCCAGACGCTGATCATCCATTGGAACGGCACGAGTTGGAGCGTCGTCGCCAGCCCCAATGTCGGCACAAACAACAACTACCTCTACGCGGTGTCGAAGGTCTCAGCCGCCAATATGCTGGCCGTAGGTGAGTATACGAGCGGCCTTGAAACGCCTGGATCTACGCTGGTCGAGCAATGGAATGGGACGAGTTGGAGCGTCGTCTCAAGCCCCAACGCCGGGACAAGCGGCAGCATCCTGTGGGGGGTAGCAGCGCTTTCGGCGAGCAATGCCTGGGCGGTGGGTGAATATACCGCCGGCAACAACCTCTACCTGACGTTGACCGAGCACTGGAATGGCACGACTTGGAGCATCGTCTCCAGTCCTAATGCCGGGACAAGCAGCAACGTCTTCTCGGCGGTAGCAGCGACCTCAACGAGCGATGTCTGGGCGGTGGGAAACACCGATTACGGGCAGACGCTGATCGAGCACTACAATGGCACGACTTGGAGCATCGTCTCCAGTCCCAACGTTGGGACGAACATCCAGCTTTCTGGTGTGACCGCCATTTCAGCGAGCAACGCCTGGGCTGTCGGAAGCTACCTCAATACCGCCGGCCACTTCCAGGCGCTGATCGAGCACTGGAACGGCAGCAAGTGGAGCCTGGTGACGAGTCCCGCGTAGGATTTAGGGTACATCGGAGAGCGAAGTTATCTCCACACTATCATCGTTCTCTTGTTGTGGGTTGCGCTGCGTGCCCAGGTATTCGAGCAAGGCACCAGCAGCAGTCAGGATGAGGGAAAAGAAGAGCACCGGTATCGCCACCAGAAATCCGAAAATATAGGAAGTAAGTTGATCGTTCAAGTTCTGACCGGGATTTCCCTGATTGCTAGAGACTGTGATGATAATGTAGAAGACGATCACCACGAGTCCCGCAGCCGCAATGATCCATGCGCCTAGACGGCATAGTCTGCCGGCCTGGCGCATTCGGGAAAGCGCTGTCGAAGGGGGCATGTATATTATTCTCCTCTTTCCTTACTCTTTGCTCCTGGGTTGCCAACAAAGATTATAACACGCTCTTCGCCTCCCAACGTGGGTATGCGATGATAATTTCAACCTTTATGCGACGTGATATAGTATGGAGCAGAAGGTATTTACTCAAAGGTTAGAAATCCTCATGATCAAGGAGCCATCTAGTGCAATTATCGAACCTCATCAACAACCTGCCGCCCTACCATTTCGCCAATGCTAAGAAGAAAATAGCCGAACGGGTCGCGGCGGGCGTGGATGTTATCAATCTGTCGATGGGCGATCCAGATTTGCCGGCGCCCCAGCCGGTCGTCGAGCGGCTGTGTAGGGAAGCTGCAGCACCCGGAAAATCATCGTTACCCGGAGTATTTCGGGATGCGCGCGCTGCACGCGGCCTTTGCGACGTGGTTCGCGAGGCGCTTCGATGTACAGTTGGTGCCTGAGCGGGACATGCTGCCCCTGCTTGGTTCGAAGGAAGGGCTGGTCTACGCGGCTGCGGCGGTGCTCAACGCCGGTGATATTTCACTCATTCCCGATCCGTATTATCCCGTCTACATCACGGCTACGACTTCGGTCGGGGCGGTGCCGTATATGCTGCCGCTGCGCGAGGAGAACGGCTACCTGCCCGACCTGGAGAGCATCCCGGCGGAGACGCTGGCGAAGGCGCGGCTGCTGTGGCTGAACTACCCCAACAATCCGACGGCGGCTATCACGAGCCGGGAATTCTTTGAACACGCCGTTGATTTCGCACGGCGACACAAGCTGGTGATCCTGCACGATATGGCCTATGCCGAGGTCTACTTCGACGATGCGCGGCCAGTGAGCATCCTGCAAATTCCTGGGGCCAGCGAGGTCGCGGTTGAACTGCATTCGATGAGTAAGACCTATAACATGGCCGGCTTCCGCGTAGGCATGCTGGTAGGCAATTCCGAACTGGTGAACGCTGTCGGGCGTTTGAAAAGCAACATCGACAGCGGCATGTTCCGGCCCGTGCAGTACGCCGCGATCGAGGCGATGCAACTGCCGGAGTCGTGGATAATGCAGCGCAACGCCATCTATCGCCGCCGCCGCGATCTGCTGGTCGCGGGGTGTAACGCTCTCGGCATGCGCACAAACAATACGCAAGCCGGACTTTACATCTGGGCTGCTGTGCCAGCTATCCCGCAAGGCTATACCTCGCGCGACTTCACCAACTGGCTCTTCGACACGACGGGGGTCTACCTGACGCCCGGCACCAACTTCGGCAGCATGGGCGAAGGCTACGTGCGTATTTCGATGACCGAGCCGGAGGAGCGCATCGAGATGGCCATCAAACGCATGAAAGAAGCGCTGCGATGAGCATTCCATCTCTCGCCAACGCCTGGAACCTCGCGCTTGATCGCACGGTTTGCCACGATCTGCAGGCAGGACTCGACCATGAATGGTTAGTGACGAACGGGTTGGGAGGGTACGCGGCCGGCACGCTGGCGGGGGCGACCACGCGTAGCTATCACGGGCTGCTGGTGGCGGCGCTGCGCCCGCCCGTCGAGCGCAGCGTGCTGGTGACGAAGATCGATGAGGAGCTGGAAGTGACCAATGGGCGAGGCGCGGTCACAACCTATAAGCTTGGCGTCAACGAATACCAGGACGGTACCATCGACCCGCAGGGCTACACCTATCTCGACTCGTTCGCGCTCGATGCCGACATCCCCGGCTTTACCTACAAACCCAACGAGCATGTGACGCTCGAGAAGCGCATCTGGATGGAGTACGGTCAGAACACCACCTACGTGCAGTACGAACTGCGCCCCATTCTGGATGAAGCGGCGAGCAGCGCCACCTGCGCGCTGCGGCTGCTGCCGTACTGCCTGTATCGCGACCACCACAGCACCACGCGGGGCAGCGACGACTGGCATTTTCTGGTCGAGAACGCGGGCAATCGCTGCCATATTCGCGCGTACGAGGGCGCGCCGCTCTATCACCTGGTGGCGGGGCCAGGGGCCAGCTTCTGGCCGACCGGTTACTGGTACTGGCACGTGTTGCACCGCCGGGATCGCGAACGAGGGCTGCCCGACGTAGAAGACGTGTACCAGCCCGGCGCCTTCCACATTACACTCACAGCCGGCAAGCCGGTCACGCTGGTGCTGAGCGCGGAAGAGGCGCTCGCCGCCGATTTTGGTGGCGAGAAGCACGAAGCGGCCGTCACGCAGGCTCTGGCAAGGCACCGGCGGCGCGCCAGGCAGTTGCTGAATAACGCCGATCACTCCGGCAGCGCTACTAATCTGGTCGCCCGGTCGTATCCACCTCGATTGCGTGCTGCAATGCGACTTCAACCGGCAGCAGAAACAGCTTCTCTAGCATCTCGATCACGTAGTCGTACGTGTGCTCATCATCGTCGATCAGCACCACATGAAACAGCCGTGCATGTTCTTCCCGCTCCGCATCTCCCGCTGAGGGAAGGACTCTGGGAGCTACCGCGCTCTGCATGGTTCGAGCAATACTCTATTGGAACACTGCGCGTCTGAAGGCGTCCGACGGCGCCATTGGGACGAATCGCCGCCGCGTTACCCGGCATCGAATAACTGGGCTATAATAAGCTCGTCCTCAGAATGGGGGCGCAACGGCTTCGACGGATCGAATCGTTGCGTGAAGGCGTGTCGGGTTCCGAGCTCCCGTAAAACGATCGGAAAACAACAACTGCCAATAACACGCAGTTTGCATACGCTGCCTAATTAGTTAGGTGGCCGCTCCGGCTGACGAGCCTGCGCGTTAGCTAGTGAGCGTCATGTTGCAGGATAGGCCCAAAGCTTCGGTCCGGAGCTTCTGGGCTGAGATCAATCGGACTAGGCGGCGTCGCTCTTGCCGGTTTTATAGGGCGCTGCTGAAATGCCAGAACCGGATACACACGTAGGCTTTGCGCTGGCGAGCTTTCTCGGACGCGGGTTCAACTCCCGCCGCCTCCACCAACTAAAACGGGCATGGGTTCAATAACTTGGACCGTATTGACGCTCTGCGTAAGATATACGTAAGCGCCTCGTGTTAAGCTCTGAACATGCTGAACGTGTTCCGGCGGCATGTTTCGAAATGTCCCAAGTTCGGTACGCGCTCTCAAGATTGTTCCTCCCGTCCGAAGTGCCCGATCCACTACGAGGGCGTCGATGGTGAGGGAAGGAAAATCAAGCCCAGGGCTCTCGTCGACCCAGTAACCGGCAAGGGACTCCGGGATTGGAACCGAGCTGTCGAGATCATTCGCGAGTTGGAGCTTCCCCGCGCTGTGGAGAAGCCCCCCAGAGCTTCTCTTCCGATCGAGCAAGCAGCTGCAGCGTACTTGGCCTCAAAGGCAAAACGCTCACCGGATACGCAACGGAAGATTCGGTTGATTACGGGTCGTTTAGCCCGCTTTGCAGAACCCAAGAAAAAGTATCGCATCGATGAAATCGATCTCCCGACGCTGGTTGAGTTTCGAAATACATGGCAAGGCAAGGAGACGACTCAGCGACGTGACCAAGAGATTCTGCGGTCCTTCTTTCTGTTTTGCGTCAAGGCCAAATGGATCGAAGACAACACCGCGGCCGGCCTTGACCCTATAGCGGTTACGTCGCCGCAGACTGATGTGTTCGAACACGACGAGATGCGGAAAATCTTGATCGCCGCCCGAAAGTTTCCGGACGCGTTCGGTCGTACGGATCGTCCAGTTGCTCGCCAGGTCTATGCCTTTGTTCTCGTAATGCGCTATACAGGTCTATCCATCGGGGATGCAGCGGGCTTGGCGAAGTCACACGTCAAAGGCAATCGCATCATCACGAATCGAGACAAGACCGGCAAAGAGGTTTACGTACGAGTTCCTGATTTCGTCATCGATGCGCTCAACGACGCACCACATGGCAGCTCGGAATACTTCTTCTGGTCCGGGAATGGGCTCATACACACGCGTGCGAGCAAATGGAATAGCCGTCTCAGAAAAGTATTTGTCCTCGCCGGTGTGCGATTAGAAACGGCAGAGTGGAATCAGAAGTCTTTGCGAAGTAAGACGCCGCGTACCGCGCGCGGGGAGAAGAGGATCATCTCCCAAGCAGATCCGAGATGGTTCCGGCATACACTCGCTCGCGACCTGCTGGAAAACGACATCGTTACGATGACAGAGTTGGCGGAAATTCTTGGAAATACCGAGGCTGTGTGCCGGAAGCACTACTCAAAATGGGACCGTCGCCGCCAAGCCAAAATCGACCAAAAACTGGAACGCTTCTGGCAACTAGATCCTCTCCAGAACACACCAGCTTCGACGTTCATCAGTTAGAGGAACCGTGATTGAGCAATCGTTGATACACGCGAAACCGGACACTCTCCGGAATGCGAAGCATCCGTTTTGTTCGCTTGTAACGCCTGACCGGACCTTTGATCACTAGAACCCCTGGCTCGTTCACAAACATTCGTTGAACCGTATCTTGAGAGAGGTTCCATTCTTCAGCAATCTGCTTTGCTGTGTAATGTTTCTCCGACTCGAGCATATGCCCTTTACCAGTGCTGTGGAAAACGCTGCATCTCTACCTCAAGGGCGGTTGCGATGCAAGCTGTGGACCGAGATGGTTGTCACAACATTTGCCGTTTTGACGGTCGTGAACCGGGGTCCGGGATCGATTCCGCAGACTCTCTTGAAAATGACGGTCGGCAGATTCAAGACGATCCAGGGCATCGGCCAGTTGAAAGGTTGCTTCGCACAAGCGGCTCTGACCAGGAACATGCTTCTCGATCTCTCTAATCGCGAATCGAATGCGCTCCACGGCCAACCGGCTCTGATAGGCCAACTCAAATTTGATCTCTACCGGCTCGTAAGTTTCTCTAGGCCCCACGAGCGCTAGCACTTCTCTAGCGAATTCGGAAGTAGTCACTGTTTCTCCTGATGAAATTACTTCGGAAACATACTTGATCGTTGCTGGCGCCGATTGGCTTGCGGAATCATCTGCGGATCGGGCTGCAGCGGCGCGTACGGAGCCTCGAACAAAATGTCGCGATCCACTCGAACCGTGAATCGACATCCGGCGGGAAGTCTGATACTCGGCTGCATATTCAGATTGCGGCGAGTAATCGCAGAGCTCGTCTCGCTCGTGAACCACTTGTAGGGAATGCCGTTGCGCAAGAGCTAGCTTGATCTCAGGCCAGCCGATTCTGACGAGAGCGATCTGCGTTTTGGGTGGTTCGCCTTGCAGTGCCTTCAGGCTTTTCAGATCTAAGCTGGTTACGAGCATCGCCAAAAGGTAAGGTCCCGTCAAACGCGGAAACGGACAGCGATTCGGATATATTCTGAGGCTTTGCGAAAAGATCCGACTGAGTCTGAGGAAGTCTGCTTTTTTCTGTGTTGTTTCCGTTTTGTTCCGTCGGGGTCCGCTTTATTCGGCTACGTTCGGCTTCGGGTGTGTAGGCCGCCGACAGATAACGCGCGAAAAGCCATCCACCGGTGGGTAGTGGAACATAAAGGGTTGTCTGCCGTCGCTGGCGGCTTTGCATTGTTTTTCTGTTGTTCTCATTAGTTTTCGTCGGCAGCCGTTGCCATGCTCTTAGCTGCCGTCTGGCTGCCACAACAAACATCCGTGTAAGCCTGTCCGAATTCATACTTGCTAAGCCCTTCCGCTAGAGAGGACCGATGGCGAGAAGGACGATTCGGATATCAGATCAGCTGGACAACAGGATTAAGAAGGCCGCGGCGGAACGAGGTTTCGCTAATCCGACGTTATTTCTAGGAAGCTGCCCCGACGGAGGCGCACCCTTGATGAAACCTATCGCGGCTCGGCCGGGCGACACAGTTAAGATTTCGGCTGCGGGGATAGCGGTTAACGGCAGAGAAATCCCGCATTCGGAAGCGTTGAGGGTTGATACTAGGGGCCGAGCACTTCAACACTGGCCGTTTGGCACCTACGCGGTTCAACCCGGAACGGTTTGGCTACTTTCTTCGTACAACGAGCGCAGTTTTGATTCCCGGTACTTTGGACCGATCAGAATCACATCCGTACGCGACCGGCTGCGTCCGCTTCTTACGCTTTGATGAGAGCGTTCCCATGTCACAGATCAAACCGGGCCGACTCCGGATTTCTATCGCGCTCTGTTGGGCGACATCAAACAGAGAATTCGAGCGGCGCAGCACGGCGCTGTCGGGCCCGTTAACCGCGAATTTATCCAACTGTATTGGGAGATCGGACGGCTAATCGTCGACCGCCAGGTTGGACACACTTGGGGCCGCAGCCGCAAGCGCCTTCCTGCGATATGGGCGTTTGCAACACACGTTAATACCTGATCGGACTCTTCGGTGAAGTCTTTTTTATCTCTCTTTGCTCCGTGCGGACAACCAAAGAAACCGATGACATCACGCAACGTACGTGCTGCGCTTGAGTCGTCCCACGCCAGCCTAGTTCCGAGAGAAAGTGTGAACCGAGTGTCAACTTACGACCAGCAAGTTGGTCTTGGATCGACAGAATTGTCCTCACACTGCGAGTCTCCCAGCTAATCGTCAGATCCGACGTGCGTTTCGGCGATTCGGCTGTCTGCAAAACCGGGAGATGGAATGGCGCTCGGAGGTCTGACGCAAATCGAGGCCGGAACTCTATTGAAGATTTGTCGTGAGGGCTATAACGAACGGACTGTGAAAGTGCGCATCGATAAAGAGTTCTCCTGTGTTTTCAGAGCAGACCTTGGGTGGTGTCGCGAACGCCGCCGATATCGCTAGCAATTTGAACCGGCACTTGACCTGTGAGGCGCGGGACCGCGAAAGTCGGCGGGCGGCTATCCGAGCGGGCTACCACGCCGCAAATAGAGCTTTCTTGGCCTTCATAATAGTGAGATGGAACACGATCAGGAGTTGGCGAGTCTCATCGAGAACGAGATCAAT
>CAVYFA010000004.1:0-134153 GCA_963767715.1 uncultured Chloroflexia bacterium | reverse complement strand
GGACCCCTCCTGGTAAGATAGAGCAGAGAAGAAAACCAATGTCTATCACCAGGAGGTTTCGCTATGAGTATACTCGAACTGTTTTGTTCGGTAGACGATTTCTGGCAGCAATTTGCGCCGCAGTGGCAAAGGAAGCTTACTGGCGGCAGGCCAGCGAAAGCGCTTGCGCGCGACACAGATGTATCCGAGTGAGATGATGACGATCCTGATCCTGTTTCATCAGTCGCATTATCGGACCTTCAAAGCGCTATTACACTGAGTACGTCCAGCGCCACCTGCGCAGCGAGTTCCCGAGGCTCGTGAGCTATCAGCGCTTCGTTGAGTTGATGCCCACGCTGCTGGTGCCGCTGGTAGCCTACCTGCACACCCAGTTGGGCCGCTGCACGGGCATCAGCTTCATCGACTCGACGAAGCTGGTCGTCTGTCACAATGCCCGCATTCACCAGCATCGCGTCTTTGCGGGACGAGCCGCCCGCGGCAAGACCTTCGGTCGGCTGGTTCTATGGCTTCAAGTTGCACCTGGTCGTCAATGACGAGGGCGAGTTGTTGGCCTTTTGCCTGACTCCAGGCAATGTCGATGATCGGCGCCCGGTCCCCAAGCTGGTCAAAGGCTCTTCGGCAAACTCTTTGGCGACAAAGGCTATCTCTCCCAGCCCTTAGCCGAGCAACTGCTCGTGACCCAAGGGCTTCAGCTCATCACCAAGCTGCGCAAAAAGATGCACAACCGCCTGCTCGACGCTCTCGGACAAGCTGCTCTTGCGCAAGCGGGCCATCATCGAAACCATCAATGATCAGCTCAAAAACATCTGTCAGATCGAGCATTCGCGCCATCGCAGCCCGATCAATTTCCTGGTCCATTTGATCGCCGGCCTGATCGCCTACTGCCATCAGCCCAAAAAGCCCTCGCTCCGGCTGCAATCCATTATGCTCTAGGAGGTTTCCCTTATCCCGAACTCTCGTTATATTATGATTTCACTTTGGCGTTCCACACTTGGACAGTCCCATCATTATTTCCTGAAACAATATACTGGTTATCAGGTGACCAAGCTACAGCATTTACAGGGTTGAGATACCAATAAGAAAAATTTTTATAGATGTATAATTGCTCTCCATTGAAAGCTTTCCATGCATATAATGTACCATCGTAACTGCCTGAGACGAGATACTGACCATTGGGCGACCAGGCGACCGCATTCACAAAGCTTGAATGTCCGGTATACTTGAAGACCTGTTTGCCAGTGAGCGCCTCCCACACTTGTACAGTCTTATCGCCACTCCCCGAGGCCAAAAATTGCCCATGGGGCGACCAAGATGTTGCAAATACGCTATTCGAATAGCTTGTAATTGCAGATATTTTTTCTCCGGTAGTGGCATACCACTGCTGTACCGAGTTATCGTCACTCCCTGAAGCGATATATTGACTATCTGGTGACCATGTTACCGCGTGCACGCTCTTCGAGTGACCTCTATATACAAAAAGTAAGCGAGGATTATGCGAAAAAATAGACCAAGTTAACCACCCGGTTATTCCGGCTGCCCCTAAGCCAGCAATCCCTCGCACTACTGCTCGACGGGATATTACCTGGGGTGATGATGTTGTTAGAGTAGCAAAATATTCAAGCAATAGGCGATGGAGAAAAATATATCCTCCACCAACCCTGCGAAGTAAATAGCGCTCGGATACATTATCTAAAAAGCGAGGGTAGTTCAAAGGTGCGTACCCAGCAAGCCAAAGATCCACTCGTAGAAGCAAATGTTGCAGACAAGCCATACCACCACTTCGTAATCCGAGGCCAAATGCAACACCCAGCCCGACCGGAACTCCATACGCCAATCCACTAGGCACATTAAACAAATCAAAATCCTTATAGAACAGGGAGTCTGAGTAGACCGAATAGTAAACCTGCCACGACTCCAAGACTGATGCTATTCCGTAGTGAGTTACGTATTCCTTGGTTTGGTTTGACACGATTATGCTCATCAAGTAAATCATGAGATAATCCACTTGTTAGCATGAAGATAAGAACAAAGATAAGACCAAAGATAAGACCATAACTCAATCCACGTGTAATATATATCGTATCAAAACTAAAGATCGGCCCCGTAAACCTCCAAAAATATTGTAAATTTTGAAATCCGTTTATTTGAAAATAGTCGTAAGAGTAGGAGAGAAACTGTTGAGCTGGCCCCACAAGTAAGGCAACAAATATTGTAACTACCAAGCCGCTCCCTAAAAACTTGATTAAACTCCGTCGCAAGTGACTCCAAGACCAAATTACAACTTCAGCTGGGCGTATCTCTGGTTCCACTCTGCCAACCAATCCATAACCTATTCCAAGAACGATGCCGGCCATTAAAGAAGCCAATGGCTGCTCAAAGCGTAGAAACCAAAGTATATTAAGGATGCCGCAAACTGCTCCATAGAAGATGTTACTGCTTCTTAGCTTATATAGAGTTTGTTCTAATCCCCTCCTCCATAGTCGCTCGTGAGCGATGTTAACCCTCTTTCCTTTCTTTGCATCCCCTAGCAATCCGAACACCACTCCATTGAGCAAAGCGAGAGAAAGTATATTGAATAGTCCAATCTGTATACCTAGAAGTATTCCTGCTCCAGGCGGATAAGCAAGTTGAACATATGCTGTAACATAGATAAACCCTACTATTAGCCCCTGCAAGGCTCCGATAACGAAACCTAGAGAGAGCTTAGTGATAAGACGATTTGGAAGCCAGCTCATCTGCATTCGCTCAATGTAGAACTCTGTCTGCTTCTGTTGGATAAGCTGTTTGGCAAGCCAGTTCAACCAATGTGTAACCTGTTGAGAAGTATAAGGTCTCTTTGAAACACTACGATCAAGCATATTGCGTACGTATGCAGCAAAGATGTGCTGCTGTTGTATTTGAGGAGATTTCTCAGTTGAAAGCATTAAGAGATCTTTAATCCCTACTTTCTGATAAGCAAGCATAAGTACGTTGAGCATAAATGGATTTCTTACCATGGTTTGCAGCTCTGAATTATGGCGTATCGCCACACGTAAGAGGGCCAGTTGGTCATTCGGGGTTGATAAATAAGCATCTACTTGCTGTGAGGTGAGTGGCTGCACTATGACAGCATTATGAAGTTGTAGCCGCTCATGTTGATCAAAATAATCTGCTCTTCTACTGCATACGACCATAGGAACATTCAGATTGCGTTCCTGTCGGTATATATTAAGCGCTCGAATACATTCTGTAGATAGGCTACAGCCACTTCATCTAACCCATCAAGAAGCGGGAGAATTTGATCTTGATCTACCCATACTTGAGCAACTTGACGAGTTATTTGATATTTAACATTCAATTCTTCTACCAGCCAGGTAGCTATAGGCTGTCGTTTTATCGCCCATGATGATAAATTAAATACAACAGGCATTGGTTGTTCTATCTTGCCATGAACTCGTTCTAAGAGATCACGGGTCAACTGCAAGAGAAGTGTAGTTTTGCCTGACCCCGGCTCTCCAAGAATCAAAAGTTCTCCACCTGCATCATCATATACCTGAGTTATACTCATTCCTTCTGGGAGTAAGCGCGGTACTTGATCTGATCGCTCAAATAACAACTTCCAAGGATTGGTAACCGCGTCTGGCTGTTCTTGTAGGCCAAGAGCGATGAGTACCGCGCCATGTAAGGAATGTTCTAACACGCCTGCGATCCAGAAATTATGCACTCTAGCGAGAAGCTGTTGACGATTTCCTACGGTCTTGTGTTGCGGAAAAATCTACTCGTCTTTCCTGTCGAAGAGACTGCCAAACCGTCAGACTAATGCCGCCTAATGTTAGGAGACAAAATACTGGCCAAGCAAACTGCAGGCCCTGGATTTGGCTCGATGCAATATTGCCAAAAATGCCACTTGCCGCTGTGAGTATGCCGGAAAGAACTGTTATAAGTATCGTAATACTTCTTGCATTCCGCTTCATTTTGGTCCTGAAAAACTGCCTTTTTATCTCCACCACTCATTATACCGTAAAAATTGTTACATAGACAGTCTTGCTTTTCAATTTAGTAAATATCAATCATCGTACTAATCAATAAGGAGCAGAGAACTCATATTGAATGTAACAAATGATGTTGGGGATGGCATTCCTCATTAAGGAAGTAGACGTAAATGAAAAGTGCGTCAAGCATTTATCGTGAGCATTCGCAACTTTGGCAGTCAAGTAGGCTCTGACGCAACTTTCGTGAATTGAATGAAGTCAAGAGCCATTCTTAAAAAAAGCTGATACTCTGAGAAAGCCAATTCGCCTGCAATCATAATCATAGTATGCTAGAGCTTTCACGAAAGTTGCATTAGAACCCAAACCTGATAGCAAAGCCGATAGAAAATAGCGAACAACAGCGGACGACAGTAGACAAAATGAGAACTCATGAGCATAGCCTAGCGCCTTAGAAAGCCGCTAAGTACAGACGAGGTAAAATGACCGAACAAGGCCGGACAAAGTTCTTTGTCCGGCCTCGCCCTTCGCCTTCGCTCTCTAATAATGCAGGCTCTTAATGGCCTAATAAAGGTGTACAGAGTAGCGAAGGCTGCAAATATTATAGTGTGCGTTTCGAACGAGGCCGGACAACGAACGTTGTCCGGCCTCGCCCTTCGCCTTCGCTCTCTAATAATGCAGGCTCGTAATGGCCTAAAAAAGGTGTACAGAGTAGCGAAGGCTGGGTATATTTTAGTGCATGGCAGACGAAATGTCAAAGCGAATTCGCATCGATGATGATTTTTACCAACCAACACCGGTAAAGCTCGTGTGTCACCCCTTCACTTCGTTCAGGGCAAGCTCTGAGCGCAGCGAAGGGTCTAGCTCGAAGAGACACCCAGATCCTTCGCTGCGCTCAGGATGACATGGCCGGACTTGATCGGTAAATTTTATCATCGTCAACGGGCTCCGGGGGCCGATAAATCGGCGGTGCGCGCGGTAAACCGGCGCCTACGGATTACGCGGTTTATCGCTGTGGGGCCGATAAATCGGGTTACTCCTGCGAGAAGAATATGCTTTTAAGTTCGGTATATAGCTCCGCGGCGTGCATGCCCATTTCGCGACCGAAGCCGCTTTGCTTGTAGCCGCCGAAGGGGGCTTCGGTATGGACGCTGTGGCTGGAATTGACCGAGAGGACACCGGCGCGAATGCCCTTTGCCACGCGCAGGGCGCGGCCAAGATTCTGGGTCCAGACCGAGCCTGACAGGCCGTAGGGGGTGTCGTTCGCCAGGCGCAGGGCCTCCTCCTCGCTGTCGAAGGGGATGACGCAGACTACCGGCCCGAAGATCTCTTCCCGCGCCACGCGCATGCGGTTATCGACGTCGGCCAGCACCGTGGGCTGCATGAAGTAGCCTCCCTCGCCGGTGGGGATTTCGCCGCCGCTCACCAGCTTCGCGCCCTCCTGGCGGCCGAGGGCGACGTAGTCGAGCGAGCGCTGGCGCTGCCCAGATGAGATGAGCGGGCCGATCTCGCTCCGCTCGTCCAATGGCTGTCCCACGACCAGCGCCTCCACTCGACGGTTGAAACGCGCGATGAACTCCTCGTAGATGGTGCGCTGGACCAGGAGGCGGGAACGCGCGCAGCAGTCCTGCCCGCAATTGCCGAAGACGGAGAAGACCGAGGATTCGATGCAGCGATCCAGGTCGGCATCGGCAAAGACGATGTTGGCCGCCTTGCCGCCAAGTTCGAGCGACACACGCGTGATGTTGGCGGCGCACAGGCGCATGATCTGTGACCCCACCTGGGTTGAGCCTGTGAAGGACACCTTCGAGACGAGGGGATGGGTCGCCAGGGCATTGCCGACCGCTGGGCCGGGTCCGGGCAGCACGGAGATGACGCCGGACGGCAGACCCGCCTCCATCAAAATATCGGCGAGCTTTAGCACGGAGAGCGGCGTGAGCTGGGCGGGCTTGACCACGACAGTATTGCCGCAGGCCAGCGCCGGCGCGATCTTCCAGGAGGCGATCACGAGCGGGAAGTTCCAGGGCGTGATCAGGGCGCATACGCCGACCGGCTCGCGCAGCGTTAGCATGAGCCCGGCATCCTGCACCGGAATGGTCTCGCCGAAAATCTTGTTCGCCGCGCCTCCCCAGTACTCGAAGACGCTGGCGACCAGGCCGATCTCGCCCCGTGCGTCGCGAATGGGCTTGCCCGCGTTGCGCGCCTCGAGGATGGCCAGTTCCTCCAGCCGCTCACGCACAAGCGCGGCGGTTCGCAGCAGCACGCGTCCGCGCTCTGTCGCGCTTGTGCGCGGCCAGGGTCCTTCCTCGAAGGCGTTGTGGGCCGAGTGTACCGCCCGTTCGGCATCCTCGGTTCCCGCCCGGGCTACCTCGGCGAATGGCTTGCCTGTCCCGGGCTCGATTACAGCGAATGTGCTGCCATCTGCGGCGGGTCTGCGTTCGCCGCCTAGTATTAGCTGTTCGGCAGTCATGGGTTCCCTCCTAAAAATAGGGCTTGCTCAGATAAGTGTTATTATCGCTTATTGATTGTATCTCATCTTAAAGCATGTGCGATCGAAGCAGCAATGGGCAAACGGATAAGGAACTATGGCTATTTACTCTCTTGTGGCAGCGTATAACAAGTTATGAAGCGTGGCGATTGGGGTCCTGGCGTAGGCGTTCTAATACCCACATGCGTATCAGTGTGGCCTTTTTCATACCACGCTCACGGGCTATTGCTTCTAATTCGTGATCAGTCTCCGGGTCAAACCGAACCTGTACATTTGCAGAGAGGCCGCGCGTTGCACGTACCTTTACTGCCTCGGTTTCATTGGTAAAGTCGGCGGTACTATGAGTATCCCAGAAGTTAGCTTCCTCCTCGTAGCTGTGGAATGCCGGGATTGAGCCATGTGCCTCAGTAGGATATTCTGGTCCGTTGTATGTTGAATTGTCGCTCATTGTTGTGTACCTGCCTTCCATTCACGATATTCGCGGCGCTCTTTCTTGTCTGCTGGCCGTGCGCTGATTGGATAGTATTTCCCTGGCCCTTTGGGTGCAAGGATGATCACAATTAGTCGGTTATCCGCTTTCGGTCCGATGATCATGAAGCGGCCTCCGTACGTGTGGCGTGCATACAGTTTTTTAGCCGGGCCGTATGCTACCTCCTCGACTTCGGCCCGTGTTAGCCGGTGACGCTCCCAAATATGTGCCTCGTTAAAACTATCCCACAGCAGCGCTAAAATACTTATTTCCTTCATGCAGCTATTGTAATGGTTTTCATTACAATGTCAAGAGGTAGCTTTACAGGCTCCTGGGCGCTGACAACCATTGTTTGTATAAAGCCATACGAACATGATATGTATTGTCTTACATCGTCGTCCAGCCGATGATCTCCAGTACTGTGCCGTCGTTAATCGAGGCGATCGTGTGGGTCGAGCCGCCGCTCATGGAGCCGTAGAGCAGGGTATAGGTGATGTTCTGACCCTGAGCGCTGGAATAGTTTTCCAGGGCGAACATGCTGCCGTCACGCGAGACGTTTGACCAGGAGAATTGCGAATAGGCAGTGAGTCCCACGCTACCCTGACTGACCGAAGCAAGCTGGATGGCATTATTTGAGCCATCCAACGCGATCTTGTAGAGGGCGCCGGTGGTGGTAGCGAGCAGAAAGGCGTTCTGCCTGTCGTAGACGCGCACGCTGTTGATGCTGAGCGTCGAGCTGCTGAAGGCCGTAGTTGGGGGCGTGCTGCCGGTCGACTGCTGGGCCTGGATTGTGCTGGAGCCGCCTGACGGGGTAGGGTTGCAGCGGCTGATGTAGAGGGTGTTTCCAGCGATGCTGCTATCGAAATCCCAGCAGGGATTCTGCTGCGTTCCCACAGTGGCCAGCAGTTGCAGATCGCTGTTCTGCTGGTTGGCGCCTTTGCCGATATCCAGCGAGTAGATGTTCTGCTGGGGCGAGGCGGAGTTGGGGTAGTAGCCGGTCAGCAGGATATGGGTGTAGTCAAGCCAGGTGCGCGGAAGGTAGGACAGCCCGGAGGCGGGCGGGGCCAGTTCGGTCGAGAGCGAGCCGGTCGCGATATTGAGGAGGTAGAGCTTCGCCACAGCGGTGCCGGGCGTTGCGTCAAAAGCCACCAGTTTCTGATCTTCCGTCCATTGCGGCGGTGTTATCGTGTAGCCCGTGGGGGCGCAGTAGAGCGTCTGCAGCATGTGTCCGTCCATGCGCACCAGGCCCAATTCTGCCTGTCCCTGCACGCGCGCGCTGAACAGTATCCATTGACCATCCCTCGACAATAGCGCGTTATCTATGCGAGTTTTCGCCATTTTGACGATTTCAGTCTTCTGGCCCGTAAGCGTATCATCGCGCTTCAAGGTTCCGAAGGTTGGCGCGCTTTGTGTCCCCTCGTTGACGAAGTACACGATATTCGCGTCACTCCCAAGCGAGAATGACGGCATGACCGCCGCGCGGGCTGTGCCAGCGGCCGGGCATGACAGCGAAGGAATGGCCGTGCGCGATGCCGTCACCGTTACTGAGCCGCCGGGGCCCGGGGTCTTGCCATTCCCGCCGGGAGTAGGGGTTAGTCCGGGACCACCGCCGGCGAGGTGCTGCCAGAATGGGGTGAATGTCAGCCCAAAAATGATACCGGCGATCACGAGCAGCGAGAAAGCGGCGGCCAGCAGGGGCAGGCGGTGTGCGGGTCGTTGCGCCGGCCACGGCGTTTGTGGAGCCGATGGGCCAGATGGGCCCTCGGGCGTAGCGACATTGATCCAGTTTGGAGACGGGGATGCCGGGAATTGTCTCGCGGGAGTGACCGGTGTCGATGCGCCTTCCCTGGGTGGCTGACCAGGGTCGGTGATTGGCGCGGGCCGGGTCTGTGCGGCAGGCGCGAAGGAGAGATTAGCGCCCGCTGTGCCTGGCCGGTTCTGGCCGTAGGTGCCAGGCGGGGTGCCGGGCAGCAAGATAGGGCGAATCCTGCGATGGTCGCTGTGCCGCAGGAGACCAGGCGGTGGGCAATGTCTGTGAGGGCAGTTCCGGGCTGGTTGACATGCCTGGCGAGGCGGCCTGCATAAGCGCCTGTAGAAAATTAGCCGGGCTGGCGTAGCGCTTTGCCGGGTCCTTCTCCAGGGAGCGCAGCACCACCCTGTCCAGTTGAGGCGAAAGGAGGGGATTGATCTCGCGCATTGGGCGAGGCTGCTCGTGTACCTGCTGTACCAGGATGCCCATGGCAGTATCAGCCTTGAAGGGGCGCTGGCCGGCCAACATTTCATACAGCACGATGCCGACCGAATAGATATCGCTGGCCTGGGTAGCGTGCCCTTCGATCTGTTCGGGCGACATATATTCGGGCGTCCCCGTGATGGACGTGCCAGTCTGGTCCGTCATCTCCATCGGCGTCCCCGCATCGGTCACTTTGACCAGCCCGAAATCGGCCAGCACCAGGCTGCCATCGTCTTTGAACAGCATGTTGCCGGGCTTGATGTCGCGATGGATCAGGCCGCGCTCGTGGGCATATTGCAGGGCGTTGAGGATTGGAGCAGCCAGCCGCAGGGCCTCGACCGGGGAGGGCGCTTTGCGCGCTTTGAGCATATCACGGAGGGTTCCGCCGGACATGTAGGGTGTAACCAGGTAGGCAAGACTGCCCAGGTTGGGCAGGTTGGCCAGTTCGCCGTAATCGTAGACCGGCAGGATGTTGGGATGATCGAGCTGAGCCAGCACACGGGCTTCGCGCGCGAAACGCCTCAGAAAATCGCGTGTCTCGCCCGGTCTCGGCCAGAACACCTTGACGGCGACCTGGCGCTCCAGTTTTGTATCCTGGGCAAGAAATACGGTTGCCATACCGCCATAGCCGATCTGGCGCAGGATGCGATAATGCTCTAATGTCCGGCCGATGAGGTGCTCGGGGTCCATGCTAAGATATGCTCCATGTTCTATTTCAGAAAATATGCAATGTCTTCAGTTTGCTGATTATACGCTGGTAAGCCTGACTATTAGGGGATGGATAAGGAGGGCTGCCTGAGGGGTTGAGCCACAGGCAGCCAGCAGAGTAATCGAACTAATTGGCGCATTCGGCAGATGCGCGGAGGAGAACCGGGGCCGATAAATCGGCGGTGGACACGATAAATCGGGCCCTACCGGGTCTCAGGCCGGCGCTCACATTGTCGTCCAGCCGGCAACCGACAGATCCGAGCCGTCAGCGCTAGAAGCGAAGGTTGTGGTCGGGCCGCCGTTCAGGGAACCAATGCGCAGGGCAAGGGCAGGAGTTTTACCCTGAGTATTGATCACCTGCAAAGCGTACATTCCGCCGTCGCGCGAGACATTCGACCAGGGGAACTGCGAGAACGAATTCAGATTGCTCGACTCGTGCGACCGGTTGATGTAGAGGCCTGTCAGGCCGGTGCCGTCGGTGTTCATCTTCCAGAGGCCGTTATGACTCATATCCACTTGCTGCCCGACCACTGCCAAGTTATTGATTTCAACCAGCAGCGTACCGGCCGTTATGGCGCGCACACCGGTCGTATCATACTTCGGGCTGTTTAAAATGGTCGTCTCGGGGCCGCCCGAGGCCGGTTTCACCACGATGCGTCCCGGAGGGAAGCAGCCGCCCTGCCCACAGAGGCCATAATCCACGAACAGTTGCGAACCGTTATAACTGCTGTCGAAGTCGCCGAAGGTCTGGTTCACGACTACGGGAAGGTTGTTGACGCTTTGATTCGCTCCTTTGCTGATATCCAGGATATACACCTTGTTGGGCGGCTGGTCGATCTGGATGTTAGTCAGGTAGATGTGCGTGTTATCGAGCCAGGTACGAATGTTCACGCCGCCAGCGTTGGCAAACGATGCAGTCAGCTCGCTTTGCAGCTTGCCACTCGTGGTATCCAGCAGGTAGATGACCTGCATTACATTGCTGCTGTTAGCGAAGACGATATATTTCTGGTTGGTAGACCACTGCGGCGTCTGGATGCCCTTGGCGGACGTGGAGGGGCAGTACAAGGTCTGCAAGCCCTGGCCGTCCATACGAACCAGTTGCAACTTTTGCGTCCCTGACGTGAAGGATGTGGTGGAAACGAACAGGATCCACTGGCCATCAGCCGAGACCTGGACGTAAGAGATGGTGCCGGGCAGCTTGACGATATCGGTGGTAGCCCCGGTGGTCACATCGTAGCGCCTCAGCGTCCCAAACGTGGGCGTCGAGCCCTGGTATTGGTTGTAGGCGTAGACGATGCTCGGGTGATTGCCCAGCGCCAGGTTCGCCAGGACCGCGGCGCGAGCCGTTCCCGCCGCGGGGCAGTTCGTCTGAGTCGGTGGCTCAGGCGCGGTTGTCCCGGCCGTTGGAGTGAACACAGGCGGGTGGCCGCCGCTGAGGGTGGCGGTCGCGCCAGGCGTTGAGCCGGTGGCCGGGGTGGTCGGTGTTGGGTTGGTGGTGGTCGGCGACGAACCGCAGGCTGCCAGCAGAACGATCAGCGCGATGCCGGATAACCAGGTAAGGATGCGATAATGACGAATAGTAGACATGGACTTTTCCTCCGTGCGAATACTTCAGACATCATAAGAGATTTTTCAATATACCCTATCAACCTCTGCAACTTATAGCTCTACCTAAAGTATAGCCGGGAAACGAGGGCGAAGGTAGGTACCAGTTCACAATGGCAACGTGAAGTGGGTCACCGAGATAGAACGCTTGACAGTTTCCCTGCATTCATGTATTCTTAGCGCAGCAAAACAGAGAGAACGCGCCGACCAGGATCAGTAGATGCGGGCGAGGTCCAGCAGCGAACCGGGAGAGTGCAAGCCGGTAGATAAGGCCGCGTCGAACCCACCTGAGAGCGTCAGCGAGAAGCTGACCGGCCCCCCACCGTTACAGGGGGAGCAGTTAACCTCATTGCACCGAGACTATGAGAGACTGCGTGAGTGGGGCTGTGCTGTGAGGCGCGGCCCAGGCAAGGTGGTACCACGAGCAACAGGCTCGCCCTTCAAGACGAGGGCGAGTTTTTTTATGGCCTGTTGAACATATGCACATCGTTGTGCAGAGAAAGGAAGCGTTTATGGCTGCCGAAGAAAAATATGTTGAGGAGATTATCGACCAGGAAGATAACTTTTCACAGTGGTATAACCAGGTCGTGCGCAAGGCGGAACTGGCCGACTATGCGCCCGTGCGCGGCTGCATGATTATTCGGCCTTACGGCTATGCCATCTGGGAGAATATCCAGCACCTTCTGGATGCGCGTTTCAAGGAAACCGACGTGGTGAATGCGTACTTCCCGCTGCTGATCCCACGCAGTTTCCTGGAGAAAGAGGCCGAGCACGTGGAGGGTTTCGCGCCTGAGCTTGCCTGGGTGACACGCGGAGGCGGCGAGGAACTGGAGGAGCCGCTGGCGATTCGCCCAACCAGCGAAACCATCATCGGGTACAGCTACGCGAAATGGGTGCAGAGCTATCGCGACCTGCCGATCCTGATTAATCTGTGGAACAACGTCATGCGCTGGGAGAAGCGTACAACGCTCTTCTTGCGCACGACCGAGTTCTTGTGGCAGGAGGGCCATACCGCGCACCGCAGCCTGGAGGAGGCGGAGGAGCGCACGCGAATGATGCTGGAGGTTTATCGCGCCTTTGCGGAAGAGGACCTGGCCATCCCGGTGCTGACTGGCCGCAAGAGCGTAAACGAGAAGTTCGCCGGCGCGCTGCGCACCTACGCCATTGAGGCGATGATGGGCGATGGTAAGGCGTTGCAGGCGGGGACGAGCCATAACCTCGGCCACAATTTCGCGAAGAGCTTCGACATTCAGTTCCTCGATGCCGATGGGCAGCGCAAATACTGCGCCACGACCAGTTGGGGACTCAGCACGCGCACCATCGGCGGCCTTATCATGGTGCATGGCGACAGTTCCGGCCTGATTATTCCGCCACGCGTCGCGCCCTACCAGGTCGTGATCGTTCCCATCTGGCGTAAAGACACGGATAAAGAGGCGGTGAGTGAGATGGTGATGCGCATACAAAAGATGCTCAAGGGCAAGGTGCGCATCAAGACAGACATGAGCGAGAATACGCCGGGCTGGAAGTTCAACGAATGGGAGCTGCGCGGCGTGCCGCTGCGTATGGAGATCGGCCCGCGCGACGTGCAGAACAACAGTGTCGTGCTGGTGCGACGAGACAACCGCGCCAAAGAGTTCGTCTCCATCGATGCTCTTGAGACGCGCCTACCCGTACTGCTGGACGAGATACAGCGCGCCCTTTTCCTGCGAGCCCTGGAGTTCCGGGAGAAGAACACGTTCTACACTGAGAGCTACGACGAGTTCAAGCAGATCATCGAGCAGCGCGGCTTCGCGCGTGTAAAGTGGGCTGAGGACAGCGAGGCAGAACTGGCCATCAAGGAAGAGACGAAGGCGACGCTGCGCGTGATTCCCTTCGACCAGCCAGAAGGGGGTGTGGGCGGCAGCAGCATTTATAGCGGCAAACCTGCTACTTGCGAGGCTGTTTTCGCGCGGGCGTATTGATATGCGCATCTCTAGACAACTTACTAAAACGTTGCGGGAGGTTCCGCGCGATTCAGAGGGGGGAAGCCAGGAGTTGCTGGTGCGCGGGGGGTATGTACGGCAGTTGACGGCCGGCATCTATAGCTTCCTGCCGCTGGGGCAGCGGGTCATGCGCAAGATTACGCAGATCGTGCGCGAGGAAATGGATCGCGCGGGCGGCCAGGAGATTTCGATGCCTGTCTTGCAGCCGAGGGAGATGTGGGAGACGCGGCCTGCCGAGGGAGGGCCATCACGCGCGGAGAAGATGGGCGATGTTCTTTTCAGGCTGAAGGACCGGCGTGGGCGCGACATGGCGCTCAGTCCGACGCATGAAGAGGTCGTTACCCTGCTGGTCTCCGAGTTTGTGCGCAGCTATCGCGACCTTCCCCAGCTCATCTACCAGGTGCAGATGAAGATGCGTGATGAGCCGCGCCCGCGTGGGGGATTGCTGCGGGTGCGCGAATTCCTGATGAAGGACCTGTACAGCTTCGATGCCGATGAGGCCGGACTCGATATCAGCTATCGCAGGATGGCGGCGGCCTACCACACCATCTTCACGCGCTGTGGCCTGCGCTTCCTCGTTGTGGAGGCCGATAGCGGCGCGATTGGCGGCAAAGAATTCGCAGGAGTTCCTCGCTGTGACGGAGGCGGGCGAGGACGATGCTATGCTCTGCGATAGCTGCGGCTACGCTGCCAATAGAGAGAAGGCCGAATTCGTGCGCGCTGGTTTGCCGGACGAGGAGGAAGCTATGCTGGAGGAGGTCTATACGCCTGGACGCGAGTCCATCAGCGCGGTCGTGGAGTTCCTTGGTGTGCCGGTGACGAAAACTATGAAGTCCGTCTGCTACTCTGGCGGTGGGTGGGTAGTGATGGCGATGGTGCGCGGCGACCTGGAGATCAACGAGGTCAAGCTGGCGAACACGCTGTATCGCGCCGGCATCAACGCGGCTGATCTGCGGCTGGCCACGCCGGAAGAACTCGCCCTGGTAGGAGTTGTCGCGGGCTATACATCGCCGGTGGGAAAAGATGACCGGGTTTTCGTTGTGGCCGACATCTCGCTCAGGCAGGGCAGCAATTTCGTTGCCGGGGCCAACCGGGCGGATTATCACCTCAAGAACGTCAATTACCCGCGCGATTATCGCGTGGATGTGTGGGAAGACATCGCCTCGGCGCCGGATGGGGCGGTCTGCGGGCGCTGCGGTGGCAAAGGCAGGCTGCACGCTGTGCGCGGCTGCGAGATTGGCCACATCTTCAAGCCTGGTACGATGTACAGCGACCTCTTCGGCACAGCCTACCTGGATGCCGGAGGTGTGGCGCGCCCGCTGCACATGGGCAGCTACGGCATAGGGATCGGGCGCATCCTGGCGACGGTGGTCGAGCAAAACCATGATGAGAAGGGCATTACCTGGCCTTTCAGCATCGCGCCTTACCAAGTGGCGCTGGTGGGGTTGGACCTGGAACGCGAGGAACACCGCCGGGCCGCCGAGCAGCTTTACGAGGATTTGTGCGCTGCGGGGGTCGAAGTGCTTTATGATGACCGCGCCGAAAGCGCCGGGGTCAAGTTCAACGACGCCGATCTGATCGGGTTGCCGATACGTGCGGTAGTGAGCAGGCGTTCGCTGAAGAATGGCGGGGTTGAATTGACGATGCGTTCGAGTAGGGAGAGCAGGGTTGTGGCGATGGAAGAGGCGGTTGGGGTGATAGGGGAGGAGATTCGGCTGGGGATGGGATAGAGATGAGATAAGGTTGCATCATCTTCTTAACGTGATATTATTTGCTAAGCTTACAGATTTTGAATTGTTCTGAATAGGAAATACCTCCCCCAGATAGTAAAATTGCGTTACAAAAGGTGGCATCCAGAGCCATCAAGGAAGTAGAACTCTACCGGATGGGTCAGCGGACGAATACGCTTTAAATATCGTTCAGCAACTTCAGAGTGCTGCCCGAATACCATGAAAACTTTGTCCGCCGACACTTTCTGGAGAAGCCATATATATTCAGCGATGGCCTGCCATTTAGCCGCAGGAACTTTAATATTTTTGAGCCATTTCGCGTCGCCAACAAAATGGCCATCTATGCTCACAAGATCAAATTTCCAAGGTACTAGACCAGAGATACTTACCGGTCGTTCTCGAAGCTCGATACCCCAAAGCTTTGAGAAGTACTGTTGAGCGTACTTCTCAAAGCTCTTCCAATCATCAACTCCTGGAATTGCAACAGCCATGTTTCTACTCCTATTTATACTTAATCTGCTGAAAATGACTTGGTCAGTTATTCAAAACTTGAGAAACTGAGCAATTGGAATTTGGAGAGCCTTGTTAGTAATTGGTCATTTTACTCTAATCCGAGTATTCGCCTGGCTTCCTCAAGAGAGATGGTATCAGAGTTTTGTAAAGCCTCCATGCTCTCATTAATAACTTTCATCAGTTCTTCATCCTGCAAAATCTCAAGGGTTTCTCGAATGGCTTGCAGTTCCTCGTAAATTTTCTCAATATAGTCTTGCATCTTTATGTCCCCTCCATAAAACGCTTATCGTCATGGTATTTTTCATTTTCGGGAAAATGGCATCTCCGCCTACGTATGAGATACTCCCCACTCAGCGCCGTGCAAGTGAGTGATGGGTAGAGGATACCAGAAGTTGTTGCGTACTTCAAGATGGCGGTGGTGGCTGTTGTGATTGTGATCAGCGGACTGGCCGATAAATCGGCTGTGGGCACGGTAAACCGGCCCCTACTTTTGTTTGTATAACACTCCAGCTACACGGGCAAGTCAATCAGCATGTGGGAGAGTTCAGCGACATTGAGACGAGTAGAGGCGGCTTATATCACTTCATGGTAAAACTCTTCTAAAGTGATGAAGAACCCCGTATATTTCATTGAAAAGAACTATTTTCAAATGTAAACATTGCCTTTTTTGGTGTCGTGAACATGCCCAATATTATACTTGCTAAGTTGGTAAGGAGGGTCTTGAATGACTACCCAGGACATTAAAAATCTTTGTGCGAACTGTAATACTCCCTATGTGGAGGGCACTGCCTACTGTGGAAATTGTGGCCGTCCTGTGGTTGGAGGAGGTACGAGAACCACTCTTCAAGGGACTGATCAAAGCAATTTTCAATTTCAGCAGAGTACGCCTGGTTCGTCTTGGTCAGCTCGCAGGCAATCGTTCATGTCAGCAGCTTTCAGGTGATTAAGCTGTAGACGAAAAGTGATGGAGAGCGATGCGAGGGTCTCCATCCTTACTACATTAACGCTAGCCGTGTTGCCATTGGACGGTAAATGTGGAGCCGGTTTGATCGAGGGTGGAGGTGGTTGCTTTTGCAATTCCCGCGTCGGTTTCCATCTGGTAGAGGACATCCTGGGGGCCATCTGCTATAGGCTGGTTATTGTTGAGCTGGCAGAGGACGCTTACCTGGCCGAAATTGGTGAGCTGGGCGACGTGACCCTGGTTTGTAGAGAGGTTATCTATGATGGTGGGAGCTTCGACGATGCACTCGGCTACGCTCGTATCGGAAACATTACCTGCCTTCGTTATTGAAAAGTGTACTCCTTCTGCCGGGACATCCATGCTGAGTTGAAAGCTGCCTTGCTGGAACGTGACGCTGGCCGTGGCGGTATCACCGGCATGCAGTGGCCGGTTGAGTGGCACGGATGGGGCAGGAAACATTTCCCACCACAAGAAATACTGGGGAGTTCCGTTGAAGCAATCGGTGTCTGTGCCAAGTTGTGCCAGCAGGCTCTGGGCGGAGGAGTCGCTGGTCATGCCGACCCAGATTGCCGAAGCTGAGGTCTCGCCGGGGGAGCAGGTCGCAGGCGGGACCGTCCAGCTTCCGGTAACTTTTTGGTATGCCGTGAACGAGACAAAATTTGTGGCGGCATAGCCGGCATAGATGTCGTTGGGCTGCGTTTCCACGAATGTGACAGCTCCCTGGCGAGCGCCGTCGGGATTGATGGCAGGGGCGAGCGCAACTCCACCCTGGCTGTTGCCGTTGAGCGTGAAGCCGAGGGTGACCGGCCCGTTGTGGAATGGAGCACCGTTCAGTCTGACATTCCAATTGCAAGTATAGAGATCGCCGCCGCTATTATGGGCTTCACAGATGGGTACCGGCGCCTGTGTCACGACCGCCATCGTAAACTGTACCCGGTCGATGATGGCGTTTTGCGCAAACACGTAGGCAGACAACCTCATCGTTGTACCCTGTACGCTAAAACCATTTGTGGGCGTCACCCATAATCCGGTAAAGGTCTCTGGAGGGATAACCAGGACGGTGACGTGGTAAGAACCGCCGTTTCCGGCTAAATGGGGCGCATTTATCCCAAGAAAAAGGTTGCCGATAATTGATGGATCAAAGCCAACATGCGTTCCGACCTCGCTTGCGCGGCCGTTGATGCCCAGGCTATAGATGACCGAATAACAGGGCAGGGAAGGCTCCGGCATGGCCAGCTCATTACAGGCCGAGGTTCCTTCTGGCCCTGACTGTTTCCCGCCCGGCTCTACGCTGGCAGAGCCGGAAGCAAAAATTTCGACCTTTTCACTTGGGAGCAGCATCATACCGGTATCCGCGCCGGATTGGCGAACTGAAAAATCGGCGGTGAGATCTCGCAGCCCCTGCCGGGCAGAGAGGTCAAATTTGTGAATCAGCGCCTGGGCAGGCAATTTCAGATTGACCGTGGTGGAAATTGCCGGACCCGCGTCGTCGCATCCCGACAGAAAAAATAGCATGACAAGCGGTATATACAGCAGCATCACGCGGCAGGGTTTTTTGAATGAGGTCATGCACCCCTCTCATTGTATGTATCAGCCAGGTCGTCGCAGCTTTTATATGATAAACTATGCGTATCGTGTGGTGCAAGACTTGAAATGAACGCGGAGGAGTCGCTATGCCTGAAGAGCAGTGGGGAGAAGGGTTCCCAGAAGGATATAACAGGCCAACGGAACCCATTCCCTATAGGCCACCACAGTGGCAGCCAGGCGTACCACCGTTCGCCGTTCCTGGTGGAGCGAATTCCTCCTCCTTTCCCGGCTCTGCAGCCATACCCGCCGCCGATGCCGTTTGCCCCGAGCGCTCCACCGGTACGGAGAAGAAGTCGAGCCGGCATCTGGATTCTGATAAGTGTCCTCATCGTGCTAGTACTTGCTGCTGTGGCTTCATTCTTCGTCATCAGCTATGTCAACCGCTCCACGCCTGATAGGACGCTTGACGCGTTCTGTAGCGCCCTGCAACAAGCGGATTACTCCTCAGCCTACGACCAGTTCTCCGCACGCTTGCAGCAAACGATTTCGGAAGCAGCGTTTGCTGCTGCCTTCACTCAAGACAGCGTTACCGCGTGCACGCATGGTACGACAGGCGACAGCGGCAACAGCGTCACTAACAATCTGAAACTCGTTCACGCTTCAAAAGGCATAAACAATGACATTGTCACGCTCACGCGGGACAGCAATGGCGAGTGGAAGATCGATGACATATTCAGGCAGACGTGACACGGCCGATGAGTTATTTTTCTTTCAGGATCACCACCAGCGGCAGCTTCACCAGCGAATCGATTGCCACGCGCTGACCTGACGCGTTTCCACCGTTGACGTACAGGCCGGTGGAGCTCCCGCCGTCGAGGTTCACGGCAATCTTGATCGACAGGTCTGACGAAGCCAGCAGGCCGGCCAGTTCATCGAGCGAGAAGACCTCGCCTGGACTGGCGATGAACAACAGTCGTCCCTGCGTGTCCATCGCTACGACGCTGCGGCGATTCTGCGAAGCATCCGCGTTGAAGTGTGTGCGCTTGCCGTTCAGCACTAACGTGGGGGATGATTGAACGGCCTGGGTGATGGCCGCTTCCGGGCTATATGGCTGCTGGCTGAGCGATTGCAGGCCGATATTACCACTGGCATCGGCCCACAGCATTCCGCCGAAACCCGTGTAGGAACTGCCAGATACCTGTCCATTCGAGATAACCAGCGCCGTCGCGTTGTCGTTGGCATCGAAGTAGCCACCGTTGATGATGGCCAGCGCGTGCTCCTGCTGCATCCACTGGCTGGCATACAGGGGCATATTCGGCTGGTAGGCCACGCTTAGCGCAATGTCATGGGGGTCAAAACGCGCAATCGTGACGGTATCATTGTCCCCGTCGCTGATCTTCCAATCCTCGTAGCGCACCTGAGCTCCGCGTGCAACCGTATACCACCTGTTGAGCTGGCCGCTGGCGGGGATGTCATTGGGGGTTGGCGAGGTCGCCGTGCCAATGGTGATTGTGGGGGTATTGCAGGCGATGAGGGCGAAGAGGAGGAGAAGGAAGAGGCAGAGTAGAGGGAGATTGCCAGGGCGGGCGCGAGGGCAATCAAGGCGAGCAGGGCGAGCAGGGCAGCCAGAGCAGCCAGGGCGACCGCGAGGGCAATCAAAGGAAGCAGGGCGAGCAGGACTACCAGGGCGACCGCGAGGGTCGCCCGTACAATACACGATCATTACGCACAAAACCCATCGTCGTATTGTACGGGCGACCCTCGCGGTCGCGTTGGCGCTTACGGCGTTGCGGCGCGTGGTTTTCATCGTTTCCAGGGGGTTGCCTCGATTGCGGACATGGTGCCTTTGAATTCCATGGCCAGTTTGAGGGCGGTGTCGTGGGCGATGTTTTCAGCGGTGTCATCGAGCGGGGCCAGCTCGACCGGGCCGTAGCGGCGTTCGAGGGCGCGCTGGATCAGATAGTCGGTGAACCAGGGATTTTTAGGCAGCAACGGGCCGTGCAGGTAGGTGCCGTAGACGTGCCTGTACCTGGCTCCCTCGTTGCCGTCCTTGCCGTTATTGCCCCAGCCGTAGAGGACCTTGCCGAGTGGCTGTACGCTTTCCCCGAGCCATGTGCGGCCGCTGTGGTTTTCGTAGCCTACGAGGACCTTTTTTCCCACGCCTTCCAGGTCGCACTCGAGGGCCATGTGGGTCATGAAGCGCGTGCCGCCGCCTTCAGTATAGAAATCGAGCAGTCCTACGCCTTTGAGTTCAGGCCCTACTGAGGGCTTGTAGTAATGGCCGAGCAACTGGAAACCGGCGCACACGCTCAAGAAGACCACGTTGGCCTCCGCGGCCTCGATCAGAGCGGGCGCTTTGAGCTGGATGTCGCGCGAGGCAAGTTCCATTTCGCGGTCGGCGGCGCCGTGGATCAGCAGGAGGTCGTACTGTGTGAAATTGGGGGTCTGCCTGACGTAGACCTGGTCGACCTCGGTGGCGATGCCGCGCCACTCGCAGCGTTTCTGGATGGCGTGCAGGTTGCCGCGATCGGCGGCGACGCTCATGAGGGTTGGGTAGAGGTGCGCTATTTTCAGGACCATGCCGGTATCTTTTATATGTTCATTCATCGCTTGTTATTCCTCCCAGAAGTGTTTGACCCAGCCGCGTTTCTGCATGATGCGGCGCAGTTCGAGGGTGGGCGTGTAGCTAGACATGATGTAGAGGGTGCCGCCGGGTCCGGCGTTCGCGAGCGCGGCGTCCAGGGCGGCTTCGCGGTCGATGATCGAGGTGGTCTTCTCTACCGGTACGTCGGCGTATTTCAGACGCATGGCCAGCTCGTCGGGGCGGTTGCCGCTGCATACCACGTCCTCGATATCCTGCGCAACGTTTTCTACTTCGACATCCCAGAGCCAGGAGAAGTCCTCTCCGTCTACCAGGGTGTGGCTGGCGGCCAGGAGCAGGTGTTTCTTGCCGGGATGCTGGGCGATCAGGCGCAGCATCAGGTTGAACGAGGTGGGGTTCTTGACGAACGAGAGGAAGATGGTGCGATCACCTGCCTCGATCTTTTCCAGGCGGCCGAAGGCTGTGCGCATGGTGGAGAGCGCGGTTGGGACCTGCGCGTTGTCAAGACCGATAGCCTGGGCCGCTCCGGTGGCGGCCAGCGCGTTATAGACGTTGTGCAAGCCCGGGAGGGAGATGTCGAGCGAGAGGGGGCCCTGCGGCGTGCGGATCTCGACGTGCGTGGGATCCTGGCCATCGGGCGCGGGCTTCACCGACGTGGCGGCGATATCGAGCGGCGGGAGCGAGTAGCCGCAGTTGGGGCAGCGATAGAGGCCCAGGTGCGAGAGGTAGGCTACTTCGTAGTGCAGGTCTTCCTGGCAGTGGATGCAGCGAATCACGTCGGCTGATTGCTCGGGAAGCGGCACGCCGACCTCGGTTGTCTGTAATCCGAAGTACAGCAGCTTCGCCCTGGCGTTCTGTCCAAAGCTGGCCACCTGCGGGTCATTGCCATTCAGCAGAACGGTACAAGTCTCCGGCAAATCTTCGATGACACTGTTCAGCGCGTTCGCGACGGCGTAGATTTCTCCAAAGCGGTCGAGCTGGTCGCGAAATATGTTGGTGACGACGACCACATCGGGCGCGATCTCAGGAACGACCAGGGGCATTGTGCCTTCATCTACCTCGAAGAGCAGCACATCGCTGTCGAGCCGCCCGAAAATATCGGCGAAGTTGACCACCACGGAGGTGACGCCTTGCAGCAAATTGGAACCGGAACGGTTATGCGAAACGTGCTTGCCGCATTGTTTCGCGATCGTGGCGGTCATGCGCGCGGTCGTGGTTTTGCCGTTGCTGCCGGTGATCACGATCTTCTTCGCCTTGCTCGCACCGATGACCGATTTCAGCACCGCGGGATCGATGCGGCGCGCCACCATCCCCGGCAGGCTGGTGCCGCCGCCTACTCCCAGCAGCCGTCCAGTAGTCCCAGCCAGCTTCCCCGCTGAGATCGCCAGGGCCAGCCGCGCCCTGCCCAATCCAGATGGCGCGGCAATCCTGTTGTTGCCATTCCGTATATCTTCTTTGACCATAGTCGCTTTTTCCTCGTTTACGAAAGGTTTTTCATTATGTGATTTGCCAGGTGCAGTATACCAATACAGTGAGCCGATGACAAGCGATAAATTGAAGTGGGAGGTATTCACACTTTTTGGCAGACCGGTCTGGTGAGGGTGCACTGGATGGCGGCGTGCTGGAATTGCTGGCGGACCTGGGTGCTGCTGGATGTCTTTACCATGCCGGTGGGATAGCCGAAGGTCTTCAATCCGCCGTGGGCGTCGAAATATTTCATGATTGGCCCGTCGATGTTATAGCCGGTGTAGACGTAGTAGCGCCCCTTATCCACTGTGGGGACGGTCACAGTGGGGGTGTCTTTCGCGAAGTAGTTCCAGAGGTCGTCGTATGGTATGGGGTTATGCTGATCGGCAAGGCGAGGGGAGACCCAGGTGAAGTTATCGAAGCCCCAGTTCATCAGGTCGCGCATGTCCGTCCACCAGTTGTTCGTGTCCATGAGGACGCCGATGAGGTGACGATGGTTGCGCGTCACCGACATGACCTGGATGAAATCCGACTGTCCATCGTAGCCGGTTTTGCCGCCATCCACGCCGGGATACCACCACAGGAACTGGTTTTCGTTGAGGAGGTAGCGAACCGGGTGGTTGCCGCCCGCGGGGATGTAATAGGCTTTCTCACCACTGATTGTATGCAGTTCTGGGATAGTCATGCTGAAGCGTCCCAGCAGCGCGAGATCGTGCGCGCAAGAATATTGGCCGTTTTGCAATAAGCCGTGCGGGTTCGCGAAGTGGGTATCAAGCATTCCCAATTGCTGCGCTTTCGCGTTCATTTCATCCACAAAGTGCTGGATATTCCCGCCTACGGCATCGGCAATCACGATGGCAGCGTCGTTGCCGGAGACGAAGAGCAGGCCGTAGAGCAGGTCCTTCAGGGTATATGTTTCCCCCTTCTTGACGCCGAACAGTGCGCTGTCGGGGCTGAGCTGCTTAATCTCGCGGCTCATGGTATCGTTGATGGTAATGCGCCGGTTAAGATTATTTCCTTGCTGCTCGAATGCCAGGACTGCCGTCATCAGCTTGGTCGTGCTGAGCATGGGCAGGTGCGCGAACGGGTTGTAGGCGTAGAGCGTATTGCCGGTATCGGCATCGAGCAGGTAGGCCGATGCCGACTGCACAGGCGGCGATGGGTGATCGACATCCTGCGGCTTGATGACTAGATTACGCCCGGGAGTCGGCTGCGCACTGAAGCCGCTATCCTGCGTGCTATTGGCGGTAGCGATGGTCTCGATCACTGGCGATGCCCCGCTATGGCCGGCTCGCAGCAGTAGAGGGATGAGCAGGAGCAGCAGCAGGACCGCGACACCGGCGCCTGTCAGCACCTGTTTGCGTGTGAAGACCACCCGAGGCCGAGAGTGCCATATTTGCGTCGAACGAGTAGGCGAACCAGCGCGTTGGCGCGGCGGGAGCGTGGCCGGGCGTGCAGTCCGCGGGGGTTGTGATAGTCTGAGTGCGCGAGGAGGCCCGGCGGATCGGCTCGCAGGCTCCCTGGAGGCGGTGCCGGCCTTTCTGGCAGGCGGCTGGGTTGGCTGAGACGGTTGTGATGGCCGCGAGTGAGATGATTTAGCTGGCCGCGACGCTTGCGAGCCTGACTCCAGTGGTTCTGCCGGCTGTGGAGCTGTGCGAGATGTGGCTTGAGCCCGTCCAGTGCGGGCAGGAATTGCATTTGCCTGTCGTTTTTGCCGCTTCGGTTGACTCTGACGCTGTCGCTCTCTCTGCTGCGCTTGCTGCTGCACCTGCTGTTCGCGCACAAGCGATGCGCGCCTGGTGATTGGCTCACCGCCATTGTAGCGCATCGCTGGTCGGTCGCCTGATGAAAGCGAAGCGGTGGCTCTCCTTTTCCTGGTGGGATAGGAAACCTGCGGGATATCATCGGGCTCGTCGTTCTCTGGTCGCGGCGATTTATACATTACGCCTGGTCTCTCTATCTGCCTTCTATATTGATGCGCTTCAACCTTTACGCTGTTGGTAGTGTAACACAGGGACTGCGAGGTGTCGAGGCTGCGCTGATAGCATTAACTGTACTTGACGTTGGTTTTCGCACATGGTACTCTGCAATAAATAGAGGCGCATCCATTGTTCAGAGCGAGGAGCCGGCGTATGCATCTCAAAATGGCTGTGATTCAGTTGAACTCGCGTGATAACCCTGCTGAAAACCTATCTACCGTAGAGCTATTTATCGATCGGGCCGCCGACATGGGCGCAGAGTGTGTCGCTCTCCCTGAATACTGGTCCTATCTTGGCCCCTATTCAGGCTTTGACAAAGCCGCGCAAAGCATTCCCGGCCCATTCATCGAGCGGCTGCAGGAAAAGGCACGGAGGCATGGCATCATCGTGCATGGCGGGAGCATCGTGGAGCGCCACCCGGAAGCGAAGGGCAAGTTCTACAACACCTCTGTGATCGTAGATCGCAGCGGCGAACTTGTGGCGTGTTACCGCAAGATTCACCTCTTCGATGTCAGTCTTGCCAATGGCGAGCGACACTTCGAGTCGGACCGCATCGAGCCGGGCAATGAGATCGTGACGGCCGAGATCGATGGCATCACCTTTGGCCTCTCCGTCTGCTACGACTTGCGCTTTCCAGAACTGTACCGCCTGCTGGCACTGCGCGGCGCCCAGATTCTCTTTGTACCTGCCGCCTTCACCTTGCACACCGGGCGTGATCACTGGGAGGTACTGCTGCGTGCGCGTGCCATCGAGAATCTCTGCTACGTCGTCGCCCCGGCGCACGTGGGAACCTATCCACCCAACCGGCAATGCTTCGGTCGCTCGATGATCGTTGATCCGTGGGGATTGGTGCAGGCGCAGGCGCAAGATATGCCAACCGTCACGGTGGCCGATATCGACCTGGAGCAGGTTGAGCGCGCCCGCGCGCAGATCCCCTGCCTCGAAAATCGCAGGCCTTCCGCTTATCAGTGGTAATAAGGTGTCCCCATTATTTTGAAAGTCCGTCAGAAAGGATGAATTCCAGCTATGGATGTTGCTGATATCAAACAACTCATCGAATCGGGCAAAGTAGAGTACGTCAAGATTGGGGCTTCCGACATCGAGGGAGTCTTCCGAGGGAAGCGCGTTGCCGCGAAGCATTTCTTGAATTCGCTGGAAGATGGCTTCGCGCAGTGCGATGTGATCTTCGGCTGGGATATCGCGGAGATTGTGCTGCCTAATCTCAAGTTTAGCAACTGGGAGCATGGTTTCTCGGATATCGTCATGAGGCCCGACCTGTCCACCTTTGCAATGGTTCCCTGGGAAGAGAATGTGGCCTCGTGCGTCTGCGACCTGTGGACCGAGCATGGCGAGCCCGTCACTATTTCGCCGCGCTACGTTCTGCAGCAAGTCGTCGAGCGCGCTCGTTCGATGGGTTTCGAGCCAACATCTGCCGCAGAGCTCGAGTTCCGCTTTTTCCGCGAGAACCAGATGTCGCTGCGTGAGAAGGACTTCGGCCCGAACCTGACGCCGCTCAATCCCGGCTTCAACTGCTACTCGATCAGCCAATCAAGCGCGGACGATCACCTGCTTGGCCGCATTGCACGTATGATGCGCGACAGCAACATCGAGATCGAGGGCTACAACCGCGAGCATGGCCCCGGCATGTACGAGATGAACCTGCGCTACGACAACGCCGTTGCCTCCGGCGACAAAACCATGCTCTTCAAGACGGGTGTAAAAGAGATTTGCCACCAGATGGGGCTGACGGCGACCTTCATGGCAAAATGGAACGACCAGGAGGACGGCAGCAGCGGCCATTCGCATATGAGCCTGTGGGACCGCAAGCGCGAGCGCAACCTGTTCTGGGACGAGGGTGCGGAAGGCCATATGTCGCAACTGATGCGTTATTTCCTGGCGGGTGTGCTTGAGAAGCTGCCGGAGTTCATGGCGCTCTACGCTCCCGTCATCAACTCTTACAAGCGCTACGTCGAGGGCACCTGGGCGCCGCTGAACACGACGTGGGGCATGGACAACCGCACCTGCTCCGTGCGCATCATCAACAACGGTAAGAGCGCCATCCGCATCGAGAACCGCGTGCCGGGCGCAGACGCCAACTTCTACCTGGTCTTCGCCGGGACGCTGGCGAGCGGCCTCTACGGGATCGAGCGCCAGCTTTCGCTGCCCGAGCGGCTCGATGGCAACGCCTACGATGAGGCGACGATCAACAGGGCCCTCGAGCGCGGCCACATCCGGCAGTTGGCGCGCAACCTCTCGGCGGCCACAGATCTGCTGGAGCGCAGCGAGCTTGCCAAAGAGTACTTTGGCGAGGATTTCGTCGAACACTTCGTCGCCACGCGCCGCTGGGAAGTGAAAGAATACGACAAGGCTGTCACTAATTGGGACCGCCGCCGCTACCTCGAATTGGTTTAAGCGTAAAAGAGGAGTTGGGGTCGATAATGACAGTTAACAATTAAAGAGTGGAATAGCTGTGGAGACAGGGGGTGGTAGGGCGGGCCAGCAAGGACAGGCGCAAGACCGTATGTGCCTGAACGATACAGTCCGAGCAGGCCTATGGTGGTAGGGGGGCTAACAAGGACAGGCGCACGGCCCCCGCCGCTCCGCCCTACCACCCCCTGTCCCTACAGCTATTTACCCGATTCAGGCAGTTAGCTTTGTTTTTTCTTCATCCTGCTCTGTCTCCAGCCAACCCACTTTTTCTGTGAAAGGCAGCCCCGCGGCCTGTGCTTCTTCGCGGGTGAAGTAGGGCAAAAGGCGTCCGACCAGGGGCTGTTTCGCCCGGAAGCGCCGCAAGTTCTCCTGGGCCTGCGCGATCATCCTTCCCAGGGCTACTCGGGGATCACCCAGTTGCTGTTCCAGGTTGGCCCAGATCTCGCGGGCGCGCTGCTCCATCTCCGGCTTCTGGCGCTGGCTACCCAGGTGACGAGCCGCGATAAACAGATCATCTTCATCGAAGAGGTCCAGGTGTTCCGCTATGAGCAGCAGCCGCAGGCCGTGCGCGTGTTGCGGGTCGAGTACAGCCACGTTCATCTCGGTATCGTCGCGCATCCCTCGATTGTTGAGATTGCCGGATCCGAGGGTCGAGAAGGTATCATCGATGACCGCTACCTTTGCGTGCACATAGACAGGCCGGTATTGTTCAACGCCATTCAAGTTCATCGAAGTGCCGAGACAGAACGCCTGGATGCGACCCTGCGCCATCGCCTCGGGCGCTTCCTCGCGCAATCGATTCAGCCCGGCGTCGGTGAAGGCGCGCCCTACGTTCGGGTGATCCGGCAGGACAATCGAAACGGTAGCACCGCGCTTGAGGGCCGCGCCAAGCTCGTGAATGTTCCGCTCCATGTCGGGACTATCGGGGCCCAGGAGGGAAAAATCCAGCCCTACATAGTTGTGCAGCCAGAAATACTGGTTCTCCAGGTAGACGAAATGCTGGGCATTGGCGAAGGCATGCGCGTAGACTTGCGCAATACCCTGGATGCCGGGATCGGGGTCAAAGCTGTAGGTATGTTCAGGTATTGTGCGTACGACCTGCACGATACTGTTACTCTCGACGGGCGCAGGCAAGGGACGCTCCGGTATTATGAGCGTGTTATCCATATTGCGTCGTTCGACCACGTCGTTCCAGCGCTGGCGAACATTGAGTTCCACGTCTCCCACGGCCAGGCCTTCCAGGATGGCGTGGGCATCGTGCCAGGGATGGGGATGCTCATCGAGTGGATTCCGGCGCAGGTCGGAGGCATAATGGTGCCGGGGGATGTCCCAGCGGTCGAAATCGCCATCTTTTTCGATAAGCAGGTCTATGCCGCCAACGAAGGCATGTGTGCCATCGATCACCGTGATTTTCTGGTGAAGGGCCTCCACCGGATGGTGCAAGAGCCCTTTCGAGCTATCATCGAGGATGCATGGCACAGTGACCATCGTCAGTTCCTCGTAAGCCTGTTTGGGGTTGAGATGCGCGAAAATCGGCAGGGCGTCCCAGACCAGTACCTTTACTTCGAGCCCCTGGCTCACTTTATACTGCAGTACGTTCTGCAAGGTCAGTTCGTGGCTCGTCCAGAAAGCGATCTCCTCATCCCCCAGACCATCGGCTCGCAGGTCCTCGAGCAGCGCGCTCTGCTCGGGGCTGCCGTCGGGACCCGCACGGTGATCCTTTCCGCGCACCAGCTTGATCGTGGGGGTAAGTCCCCAGTTAGCGAGGTAGATGTACTTGCGTGCCATCAAGAAATGGCGGCACATCGTCAACATCGTTGTGCGTCCATCGAACAGGTAGGTCACGCGTGTCGATGTGCGCACAGGTGTATCGCCCTGGGCCCACCAGTCATATTGCTGCTGCACATTTGCTACGGACATGTACTCGCTCCTACTATATTACATCGTACTTCCGACTATTCTGTGGCGACCTGCGTCGCCGGCGCGGTCACAGTGGGGCCGATCCAGACGGTCTGAATGTTGACGAACTCGTGAATGCCATAGGATGAGAGTTCGCGGCCATAGCCGCTGCGCTTGATGCCGCCGAAGGGCAGGCGCGGGTCTGAGGCGGTCATGCCATTGATGAAGACCCCGCCGGACTCGAGGTGGCGTGCCAGTTGGCGACCGCGCTCGATATCGCGCGTCCAGAGATTGCCACCCAGACCATAGTCTGATTCGTTGGCCAGTTCTACCGCATGTTCTTCATCGCGCGCGTAAATTACGGCGGCGGCCGGTCCGAAGGTCTCTTCACAGAACATCGGCATCTCGGTGGTAACTTGCGTGACAATAGTCGGTTCGTAGAAGTACCCTCTGCCTTCGAGGGACCCACCGCCGAGCAGGACGCGGGCACCCATTGTAATCGAGGTGGAAACCTGTTGTTCGAGCGCATCGCGCAGGTCGCCGCGCGCCATGGGGCCGATCTGCGTCTCGCGCTGGAGGGGATCGCCCACCTTCAACTGCTGCGCCTCCTCCACGAATTTCTGCTCGAAGGCTTTCGCGACCGATTCGACGACGATGAAGCGCTTCGCAGCTATGCAGCTCTGACCGGTATTCTGGAAGCGCGCCTTCACCGCCATCTGCGCCGCCCCGTCCAGGTCGGCATCTTCCAGTACGATGAAGGCGTCCGAACCGCCCAGCTCCAGCACGTTTTTCTTGAGGACCTGCCCGCTCGCAGAGGCTACCGCGACACCCGCAGCATCGCTGCCGGTCAGCGTCACCGCGGCGATGCGCCGGTCCGCGATCAGGCTGCCCGTTTCGGCTCCCGGCACCAGCACAGTGCGGAAGACCCCCTGTGGGAAGCCGCTTTCCTCAAAGATCTGCTCGATTTTCAGGGCGCACATTGAGACATTCGAGGCATGTTTCAGGACCGCCGTGTTGCCGGCCATCAGCGCGGGCGCCGCGAAGCGGAACACCTGCCAGTAGGGGAAGTTCCAGGGCATCAGCGCCAGGACGACGCCCAATGGTTGAAATTCAACATAACTGCGGGCCGCATTGGTTTCGACGGGCTGATCGGCAAGGAAACGCTCCGCGTTGTCGGCGTAAAAATCGCAGTTCCAGGCGCACTTCTCGACCTCGGCTTCTGACTCTACGATGGGCTTGCCCATCTCCAGCGTGGCAAGGCGGGCCAGCTCTTCTTTATGATCGCGCAAATAGCGGGCTGCGCGGTGGAAGAGGGCGCCGCGTTCGGCAAATGAGGTTTCGCGCCAGCGTTTGAATGCTTCACGTGCCTCCTGCAGCACCTGCTCCACCTGGGTCAGGCTATAGGGCTCAAATGTTTTCAGTACTTCTCCTGTCGCAGGGTTAATGGACTGGATGCTCATGAATAGATATTCTCCTTAGCAATGGTGCAACCAACCGTCTTCTTACTTTACGATACTACATGGCTCGCGCCAGTAGCAAATATACGAATTAGCCCAACCTACCTATGCGTATGACGCGTTGCTCAAGGTTATGGTAGGATAGATACGGCTGAGCGCCAGCGAGCGCAACCATACTTTGAGCAGATCAGCGGACCGTTATTTGAGCAGTGGTATCTCCTACACCATCGTATCATGCGTGTCGTCACGAATCATCGCCGCATCGCCGGGGATATAAAACATTTTCTCTATTATGCGGATTTGATGGCGGAACTTACGTATGAGCAACCGGCAGATCTGCTCGTCAACATCCCCGAAGATCTGATGTGGCAGGCGGGGGAACGCCTCCACTACCCGGTTGCCTTTACGTGCTACCTCTTCGAGACGCAGCCAGGCTAGGCTTTTCCGCCGGCGCCCGCACGGGGAAAGCCCGATGATGTCGAGTGGGGAGAAGTCTACATCTATGCCTTCCCAGAGGATATCGGTGTGCGCAAGGGGACGCCCCGGCTCATGGGAAGCCATGAATTCATAAAGAGTTTGCCGGAGGATAACCGCCAGGGGACTTTCAAAGCCGAACCGCTTCCACCCGCGCAGGCGGTCGCGCTGCTGATGCAGGAGTATGTCACGCAGCAGCGACGAGGGATGGGGAAGCCGATCATGTGTTCAGCATTTTGGCGATCTGGCGGCCCAGGCTCCGGCCTATCGCCTGAGGCTAACGGCCGAGTACGAAGTATCACGCGGAGCAGGTACGGCTGTTGTCGCTGCAGCTGTGGCGACGCAGCCGTAGGGATACTTGTAAGACTGTCTTGCTAGAGCCCGGTATGGATGATGAAGACCTTCACCGTTTTGACCAGGATAGCGAGATCGCCAATAAATGAACGGGTATCTATATAGTGCATATCCAGCCCGATGCGCTCATCATAAGAGGTGTGCTGCCGCGCGCTGATTTGCCACAGACCGGTGATACCCGGTTTGACCGAGAGTCGTTTCTGAGCGGAGTCGCCATAGCGCGGCAGTTCGCTGGGGTGGATCATCCTTGGGCCAACCAACGACATCTGTCCCACCAGCACATTGAACAACTGAGGCAACTCATCCAGGCTCGTCCTGCGCAAGAACTTCCCGACACGTGTGACGCGAGGGTCCTTGAGCAGCTTCATATTTTGCTGGAACTTGCGCATCAACTCCGGATGCTGAGCCAGATAGGTATCAGCATCGGGGATCATGGTGCGAAACTTGAGCGCACGAAAGCGACGACCCTGGTACCCAACGATTTCGCGCAAGTGGATGATCTTGCCTCCATCATCCAGTTTGATGCACAGTGCGATGAGCAGGAAGACCGGCAGCAACAAGACGATGCCAACAAGAGAGAAGAGAATGTCACACATCCTCTTGGAGATATGGTACAACGTGACTCCCCGGAGAGCAGGGAGGGCGCTGAGTTCACCGTTGGTGCGGGGTTCGGAATGGGTTAGATTGGCTGACAGGCCAAGCGCCGCATGAGGAACTGGCCCTTCCTCAGCCCGGTTTTGCATGGTAGCCGCAAGACGCTCCATAATTACATGCTCCTTGTGGTTGATTCCCCCCTCGACTGTCAAAGTGTACCAGCAGGGTAGCATGCTGTCGGTGGTGAACATGTTAAGAAATGATTATGAATATATTAAATCGGTAAAGTTTTCTTCGGGAATTCGCGTTGGCAGTATTTGATGATGGAGAGGCACTGCTCTCCAGCCTACCAATACGATGGAGCGGAATGATGTTTAATGGATCAGGCGTCGCGCTCGTTGCCGCTATGGATTTCTGCGAACACGCTGTACAAGCCTAAAATCTCCGTAAAAGCTCGCCTATTCTGTATCTTTGATACTGGTGCCGGCACGGGGGCCCATCCGAAATATCGATTGTTCCAGCAGTCAAATCGAAGATGATGGAAGCAATACTCTCACCCTGATCGCGGAACGCCCATGTAGAGTGGTTATGCAGGCAAATCGAGTTTGGAGATGTCGTGTGATCTGCGAGCATCATTCTTACCTGTTGCTCGTCGATCGGCTGTCCGCTTGCCAACACTTGCATGCGCTCGTTGCGAGCCAGTGTTTCAGGATATTCGCGAGCATTGCGGTCACGGAAGAAGAGGTCTGGTTGAAGGCAGTGGTTGGTGTGCGTCAAGATGCCGGCCGGCGCTTGAAAAATATGCTGACCAGTGGGGGTTGCCTCCACATCAGCAATAGCTCCGCTACGGTCGGCCAGCAGGTGGTTGCAGGAGGTACAGCGTTCGACCTGGTTAATAAGGGTAGCAGCCTCTTCAACGGTGGAGGCTTCTTCAAGGATGCGCCGCAGGATCACATGCATCGGTGCAGCTGGACCGGCCGAATCGCTATCTGATTTCAGCAGGTTAATACACATCGCCAGCCCTGCCGCGTTCATACCGATTTTGCCGACTATGCCGGCCTCGGTCAACGTCAGCAGGTCAGGTCCCTCTTCGTGCCTGATAACCCATAGGATGAGCGCTCCAATCAGCGAGGGATGCCAGTCCCAATTCTGTGCCAGTCGCGTATGCCCGTCGGCTGAAGCCCCGGCACTGACAGCAATCGCCGTACATTCCGGCGTATGCGTGACGCCGTACATGAGTTCGGTGCGAGCATTGATGGCGATGATCTCATACAGGTGACACCCGGCGCCTTCGGCGATACCGCGCATCTCTTCTAGCAAGTGGGGAGCGAAGGCAGAGATGGAAGGTAAAAAGCGCTCGGCCTGTGCGAATACTGCATCCCGGCTCAAGCCCGACATGCGGTTGAAGATACGCATATAGGCTGTGACGCTGTGAAGCACTCGTTCTCGCGCCATTTGACCAAGATGTAGACCTCGTTGAAATGGTGTACCATCGCTGGTGATAAGGGGAATATGTCGATCCATATACGCTTCCTTCCTGGGTGAAGAGACGATCTCACAGGTTATTGTAGCATGAAAATGCGTTCAGCAAGTGAATACACTACCATTGTTATGTGTAACATGGTTGCTTTCTACATTGACAACTCATCAATGCATTCTTATACTTTCAAATAAGAGCAGGCAAGCATTGCAGGCTCGTTCGCTGCAATTGGCGGCGCGGTGTGACTGCCAGTATTTTTCAGAACCCTCGATGCGCGTTTCCTACCTTATTCTCACAGGCATGTGGGTATGGCATACTGCCGACCGCGAAACATGTTGTCGCTTGTATTTGCACAAGGAGAAGTACTGATGAAGAAGACGCTGATCCTCTGTTCCACGCTCACGCTCTTGATCGGCCTATTCGCGGGCATGATGTTTGCGAACATGCTGCGCAACAGCCCTACGGCGCGCGCAAACGGCACCATCACCGTACACGTCATCGAACACGCCATCACCGATACGGTGCAGGAGTTCCATCCGCCGAACATGTCGCTCGGTGACATCCTCGGGTTCCACAACCCTGTTTTTGACGCGGATAACGACCAGCAGGTCGGACACGACAACGGCCAGTGTACGCGCACAGTCGCGACGGGCAAGACCGAATGGGAGTGCTTCTGGACGGTCTTCCTATCTGGCGGCAATATTACGGTTGAGGGGCCATATTACGATGATGGCACGGATACCACTCTCACTATCACCGGGGGAACGGGTGTCTATGTGGAGGCGCGCGGCTCCATGCTGCTGCATGCACGTGGCAACCCGGTCGGTTCCGAGTACGACTTTGTCTATAGGCTGGTTGACTAGTGGGCAGGCATGGCGGGGCTTGCCCCCACCAGGTTCCTTCGTCCTGGCTTTATTCGCCCTATCAGCTTTCTATGGCTCGCGCCACGATCTCCGAGATGTCCTCGATTTTCAGGCGCTGCTCGGCCTCAACGCCTTTCGCGCCGTCGTCGAACATGGTTATGCAGAAGGGGCAGGCGGCGGCCAGTACCTCCGCGCCAGTCTCCAGGGCCTCGTTGACGCGGGTCTGATTGATGCGCTTGCCGATCTTCTCCTCCATCCAGGCGCGGCCACCACCACCGCCACAGCAAAAGCTCTTGTTGCGATGGCGGCGCATCTCCGTCACGCCGTTGCTGTTGAGCACCGAAAGCACACGGCGCGGCTCGTCGTAGATATCGTTGTAACGGCCAATGTAGCACGGATCGTGGTAGGTCAGCTTGCGCTGGTCGAAGCCCTCAGGCAGCGTGATCTTCTCGTCGGCCAGCAGCCTGTCGATGAAGACGGTGTGATGCACCACATCGTAGTTGCCGCCTAGTTGCGGATACTCGTTCTTGATGGTATTGAAGCAGTGCGGGCAGGCCGTGATGATGGTGCGATGCCTGGGAGCGGTTCCCGCGACGCCGTTGCCGGGCGCGTGACCGTTCATGGCGTGTCCATCCTGCTGGTCGTTGATATTCAGGCCGTAGCCATTGAGCGTCTCGATATTCTGCTGCGCCATCATCTGCCACAGGTACTCGTTGCCGATGCGGCGCGCCGGGTCGCCCGTACACGACTCCTCCGGGCCAAGAATGGCGAAGTTCACCTTTGCCGCCTTAAGTATCTTCGCGACGGCGGTGGCGACCTTCTTGTTGCGCTCGTCAAAGGAGCCCATACAGCCGACCCAGTAGAGCACATCGGCATCGGGATTGTCGCTCATAAGCGGGATATCCAGGCCGGCGGCCCACTCGGCACGCTTGTCGTTGCTGATCTCCCAGGGGTTCGCGTTGCGCTCGATATTGTTGAAGACCGGCGTAACCTCCTGCGGGAAGTCGCTCTCCTCCATCACCAGGTGGCGGCGCATATCAATAATGGTTGGCACATGCTCGATGGAGACCGGGCAGATTTCCATGCAGGCGCGGCAACTGGTGCATGCCCACAGCGCATCGGTGGAGATGATGCCGCCCACCATCGGCTGGTGATGCGCCTCCTTCTCGCTGGCTGTCTCGTCGGCCGGGACGCCCGCGACGCCCATTCTGCTCCAGAGCGTATCCTCGCCAAGGATGGTGTTGCTCTCCACGAAGAGCGCTTCCTTGACGCCCAGGATAATCTCCTTGGGGAAGAGCGGCTTGCCGGTATTGGATGCCGGGCAGACGGTATTGCAGCGCCCGCATTCGGTGCAGGCATAGCCGTCAAGCAACTGCTTCCAGGTGAACTGCTCCGGCTTTGAGACGCCATAGTCCTCGCGCTCTTCGATGTTCTCCATGAGCGGAAGCGTACCTTTCGCGCCGTGATTGCGAAAGAAGACGTTGAAGGGCGTGGCCATCAGGTGCAGGTGCTTGGAGCGCGGCAGGTAGGTCAAGAAATATAACACCGTCAGGATTTGTAACCACCAGAAGATGCGGAATGCGGCGATATTGGCTGTCGTGCCAAAACCGCTAAAGGCCGGGCCAATCCAGCTACCGATGAGCGTCCAGGACGCGCCGTTGGTGGCAGCGTACTCGAAGCCCTCCACCAGCACCAGCGTGATAATAACCGCAAAGATCAGCCCCAGGATGATGTAACCGTCCAGAGGACCATGTAGCTTGCTCTGCAACTGCTTTGGGCGGACAACGGCGCGGCGGAAAGCGAAGACAAGCAGAGCGAACGTAACAAATATAACGAAGGCGTCCAGGACAATGGCGAAGCCGCGGCTATCGCCGATCAGGGGAAGCGAGGCGTTGAATGCGCCGAGCGCAAGGTTGAGAAATCCGAACTGGATGATAATGAAGCCCCAGAACGTGAAGAAGTGCGCGATACCGGGGATAGGGTCGCGCAGCACGCCGCCCTGGCCAAGCACGATCTGGAAAAATTCGCCGATGCGGTCATCGATGTGATCGGTGCGGTTTGCGTACCTGGCCTTAGTAAGCAGGGTGATCAGCCTGCCGGCACGTATCCCGAAGAGGATGACGGCGGCCAGAACAACGAGTATGAAAATGGTAGTGCCGATCCATCCACCTGTGGGCGAGATTGCCTGGGGGGCCATATTATCAACCTCCGTTTCCAATTACCATTGTAGTAGCGAAAGTTCAGCAACCCAGGTTAGTACTTATCTGGTTCGATCCTCTCGCAGTCCTCTAACGCGCGCTCCATCGCATCAATATCTTCCTTTGGAAGTTTAAAGCGCAGAAGAGCGGAACCCGGTGTCCCGGGAAGCGGTGGTGTCTGTGGTTGAAATGAGATAGTCCGCTCTGGTTGAGCAAGTCCTCGAGCAAATTCAAGGACTTGCTTTTGGCGTTCAGGCGGAAGTCGTTTCACGAGTGCTTGGATTTCTTCGATGGTAGTTGCCATGCTTCCCTCCTGGTATCAAAGAATTCTCATCTCTAATTATAGCACCATGAGGGTTACCAGGAACATGAAGGTTATTGCTTTCGCCGTTTTACCTCCGCGGTCAGTTGCGGCAGGATCGTTAGCGCGTCGCCGATGATGCCGAGGTCGGCGACGGAGAAAATGGGCGCGTGTTCATCCCGGTTGATGGCGACGATGTACTTGGAGCCTTTCATGCCGGCCAGGTGCTGGATGGCGCCGCTGATGCCGACGGCGATGTACAGCGTCGGCTTGACGGTCTTGCCGGTCTGTCCGATCTGGTAGCTATAGGGCAGCCAGCCGGCATCGACGATGGCGCGGGTTGCGCCCGGGGCGCCGCCGAGCGCCGTCGCCAGTTCCTCCACCAGGTGATAATTCTCGGCTTTGCCAAGGCCGCGCCCGCCGCTCACAATCACAGCGGCGTCCTCGAGCGAAGGCCCTGTGCTCTCCACTTCGACGCGGTCGATGATCTTGATGAGCTGCGATGCGGGGTTGAGAGAGACGTCCAGCGTTTCGACTTGCGTCGTTTTGCCCTCGTGCCGTTCGACGGCGAAGGCTTTGGGACGCGTCAGGACGATGCCGGTTCCTTGTGGGAGCGTCGCGGTGACGACGTTTTCGCCGCCCCAGGGGACGGTGACTTTGAGCGTGTCGCCCTCGAATTGCAGTTCGGTGGCGTCGGTAATCAGTCCCATATTGTTGCGCGCGTTCAGGCGCGCGGCGATGTCACGCAGATCGTAGGTCGTGGCCAGCATCAACAGATCGGGCTGGTGCTGCTTGATCAGTTCGCTGAGCGTGTCAGTGGCCGGAAGGGTCAGGTAGGCATCATAAGCGGCATCGGCGTGAACGTAAACTTTCTCCGCGCCGTATTCGCCCAGCGTGGGGGCGACGGCTGCCGCCTGCGAACCAAGTACGATGGCCTCGGCACGGCCAAGTGACGCGGCCTTGCCCAATACCTCGAGGGAAGAACGCGCGGGATGGTCATTCTCTAATTCGACCAGCACCCAGATTGTTTTCGACATACTTCTAGTTCCTCTCTTCAGTTACCGACTAGAGTAACTGGTTGCGCTGCAAAAAGTCGGCGATGGTCTGGGCGGCGTTGCCATCATCCTTCAAGACCTGGCCTGCTGCGCGCGCCTCAACTTTGCCGATGGCCAGCAGACGCTCGCGCGCACCTGCTTCGCCAACTTGCGAGGCGTCGATTCCAAGGTCGCTCAGGCTCAACTGCGTGAAGGGCTTCTTCTTGGCGCCCATAATGCCCTTCATCGTCGGGTAGATGGCTTCGAAGGAGCCGCTGGCGATGGTGACGACGGCGGGCAGCGCGCATTCGACGGTCTGGTAGCCGGTCTGCGTGACGCGCTTGATAACGGCTTTCTTGCCCTCGATCTGGATTTCGCGAGCGAAGGTCAATTGGGGAATGCCCAGGAATTCTGCTATACCGCCGGGGACCATGCCGGTATAGCCATCGGTGCTCTCAGTGGAGCAGAAGATCAGGTCGGCATTCTCTCTCTTCAGGACTGCCGCCAGCACACGCGCCGTGCCGAGTGCGTCGGAGCCTGCCAGGGCAGCATCTGTGACGAGAATGGCGCTGTCAACGCCCATGGCCAGAGCGCGCCGCATGGCCTCCTGTGCGCTGGAGGGTCCCATGCTGACGGCTACCAGTTCGCTGTCGCCGATCGTGTCGCGCAACTTTATCGCGGCTGAAATAGTGGTTTCGTCGCCCGGATCGAGGACCAGCGAGACACCGCTGCGCACGAGCCGCTTCGTATTGGGGTCGAGCCTGCTCACGACGGTGTTCGGGTCCGGGATCTGCTTGATACAGACGTACATTTTCATGTGCTAGAGCCTCAACTTTATTTGTGCAAATAGGATGTGTGCCCAGGCGACCGCGAGGGCGCGCCCTGGACCTGTCCCTTTTATTATAGTTTCCTCGTATTGTACCTGTCGAGAAAAGAGCATGTCAACGTTGCCAGCTAACGGGCAGGGACGTTGCTCATGATGTGATCCCTTGAATTCAGACCTTTTTCAGCATAGGATATATAATATTGTGTATTGTGGACGGCATTAACCTTGCTGAACCCGGGCCGAGACCATCCATGAAAGAGAGCGAACCTCAATACGACGACGCGGATGTCGAGATCACCGACCTGGATACGGGCGAGCACAGACCAGCTCGCGTATCCCCGGCTGCTCGTCACACGCCGCGGTTGCGCGCCTGGGTAGGGCAGCGCCGACGCCCGCTCACCGCTGCAAGCGCCATGCTGGTCGTGCTGGCCATTCTGCTCATTGTGGCCAGCTCTACGTCGATGCGCGGCCTGGTCGCACGCGAGATTCCGACGCCCGTGCCGACGTCCACGTTATTACCCGGCCTGGACCTCTTTTATGTCGATGCCACCCCGCCCTGGGGGCATCTGTGGGTTGACGGGCATGCCATTGCACAGGTACCTGCCCCCGGGATTGATATTCCATTGCGTCTCTCGCGTGGCAGGCATCTCTTTACCTGGCGCGCAGCCCCTTTTCAGGATATGCAGTGCACGATATCGGTGCCGCAAAATTATGCAAGCGATACTTGCAAGGCGAGTACACAATCGTATCTGTCGGGTGTCTTTGTGTCAGTCGTGATGCTAAACGATATGTTAAATAATTTGCCAGTTGACCTGCAGGCCGCCCTGATCAGCGCAACGCAGCACGCGCTTGACGGGCAGCAATCAAGCGATATCGTCCAGCCTGGGGAAGAATATGTGCTTGCGACCCAGTACGCGCCATGCCAGCCGGCCCTCAATGAACCGAACTGCTATGGAGCCGCGAAAGAAGCGCTGCGGGCCACCTTGAGATTCCAACTGGATGCGAACCCAAATTCAGTTGAGGGATGTATAGGCCCTGAACCCAACTGCACCTTCCTTTCCCAAAACTGCCGCCTGTTCTGTCCCGGCATCACCGATACACATGCGTCGCAATGGATGGCGTTTATACCGGCGCAATCCCTCTGGACCTTTAGCACATTGGAAGGACGGATAGTCGAGCAGGACGTGCCGGATAACCTGATCTGGGATTATGTTTCTAAACAGCCAGAGGATGAATCTCTTATAGCAATACAGATTAGCTGGGATAGCGGCGAGTGGAACGTCACGGTCCCAAGAAACGCGCAGGTAGGCTTTCTTAATCCGACTTGCGCGACGGCCGATACTGGAGTCCAAATGCTTCAGACACCGGTCGATGCCATGGGAATTACGATCCCCTTGCAGTGGCAGTTTGCCTCCAGCCCCAATCCCGCGGCCGGATGCGTCGGAATAGGCACTCCCAATCTGCAGTTATTGGGCAATGTGACGCCGACCGCGTTCCCGCCACTGTATAGCCTGCATCGCTTTGGAGTGGTGCTGGCAGTCAACGCTCAGGCACACCGCTTCTGGCCTCAACTGCCGCTCGTTGATGCCCACGAAAAGCAACTGGCGGCGCAACTGATCAACCTGCTGGGCGGCCCATAATGCGAGTACATGACGAATAGACGGAGACACGCATGGATGAACATAATCCGGAAGAGGTGCAGAACGACCAGGATGTCGAGATCACCGATCTCGATGCATCCAATGCAGGATACACACCACCGCGCCTGGTGACACGGCTCGGATTGTTCCTGATCGATCGCCGCTACCGTCGCCGTGTAACGTTCGCGACCGTCGCAGTAGCGCTGGTGGCCGTTGTTCTCATCCTGGTCAATACTGTGCTCGTACGTACGTCAGGACCAGGTTCCGGCCTCGAACCATCCGCACAGCCTGGGCAGCCAGGCAATTATACCTACATCATCCAGGCTAACCCTCCCTGGGGCCATCTTTTCGTCGATGAACATGCCGCCCGCCTTTATCCAGACCAGGGTTTTCAATCCATCATGCTTTCAGCCGGGCGTCATAAGTTGACCTGGCAGGCCAGACCTTTCACGGATCAGCAGTGTACTATCGCGGTGCCTCCTGAGAGCGGCGTGGATACTTGCACGCATCCAGAATTCACTATGATTAATTCAGCCAGCGTAGATACCGTTATCGTGTTTCAAGCAACGCTGAATCTGCTCAAGCCTGAAACGCGCGCGGCATTGATCCAGGTGGTGCAGGAAACGCTTGATGGCCAGCAGTCGGGCGAAATGGTTCAGCCGGGCGAGGTCTATGCAATTTCTTCGCTTACCTATCATACAACAAGCAAACCCTGCGTCCTGACGCAGGATGAGAGCGCGGCGCTCTGTTATCAATCGGCAAATCAACCGCTGCGCGCCACCGTTTCATATCAGCTCGATACCGATACATCACCGAGCGCGCCATGCATCGGGGGGACTTGTATCTATAATGGGGAAGACTGCCGCCTCTTCTGCGATGCCCCGGCCTACGATACGTTCTTTGCACCTCCCCCGTCATCGCACTGGGATACCTTTGCCATTGTGCATATCGTCTGGCATTATTACACATCGCAAGGCCAGCTCGTCACGCCTGCCGAGACCGATTCCTTCATCTGGGGTCAGCAAGACGAACACCTCGTTCCTCTCAGCATAACCTGGGATAGCGCTTCCTGGCGTGTGGTAACACGTCTCGATAGCGCCCCTCCTCAAAGCAATCCTATGTGCGATGCTGCCATGGCTGACACCGGCACGCTGCTGTATGCAGATGCGCACACGTCATTTTCCTTTGATTCGATACCTGCGCCTTCACCGGCGCTAGGCTGCCTCATAAAGATACAACAGGTGAGCTTGCCTGAGACGCCTACACCATCGTCCCCTGTGCCAGCCGCATATCTCCTGCACCGCTTCGGGGTCTTGCTAGCAGTAAACGACGCGGCCCATCGTCTCCTGCCCTTCTTGCCGCTTGCCGACGCGTATGAGACGCGGCTGGCGAAGCAACTGGGGGCTAATGCCGGGATATAGGGCGTTTGACGAGGAAGGGTGAGAGTACCTAACGACGCTGCCTTGATACCAATATGCTCGTGATAACTGCTATGAAACCGGCGAGGCAAAGCGGGAGGCCTGTCTGCGCGCTCCGCAGCGCAAACCAGAGCAGAACGCCGCCGATTTCAAGGATCAGTCCGCCGACGAAGAGCAGGAGAACGGCGAGCGGGGATTGTTCGAAGCTTACGCGGATATCCTGCTTGCCGTACGCAGGCGATGGAGGTGATGATGGAGTCGGGCCGGTAGCCGTCTTAAGCGCTCCGTAGAGGCTCTCGATTTTCTGACGGGGCGCACGAATGTAAACGATGCGCTTCCCCGTGCTGACGAACAATTCGCGGAATACCGGCTCGAAGGATTTCTGGCGCAGTGAAACGGCCTTGATCTCCTCGAGCGGGAGCGCATCAAGAAAGAGCCGCTCGCGTGGAAAACGCGTGTAGATATACCCGAAGAGGCGCTGGTTTGTGATAATGACGTCGCAGGCTGAACTGTGGCGCTCCTGGGCGCTATCCCAGATGGCGGGGACGGTAAACAGGGGGATTTCGCCCTCCTGCAAGTGCCGTGACAGCCCCTTGAAATGGCGAAGTATTTTTTGGGTTGCCTGTGCCTGTGCTGGCATACGTTCCTCTCATGCGACCGACACGAAGTATAGAAGAAAAAATGTTGTTCCTCAACGGCCGGTAGGCTATAATGCCAATGGAGCGTTTAAGCAGCAGAGGCGGTAGGGTTGATGCAAAAAGAAGAGATTACAGGACCGGTTGAAGAACAGGCGCCACATAATCGCACCAGCAAGCGTGTGACGGACCACCTGGCGAATGAACGCACCTTCCTGGCGTGGATTCGCACAGGCCTTGCCACGATTACCTTCGGCTTCGTGGTCGAACGCTTTGGGCTGGTGCTGCGCGAACTCGGTTTCAAGAATTCCCTGAGCGAAACTCCCGTCCATATCTCCTCGATTATTGGCGTCTCCCTCACGCTGCTTGGTGTTCTGATCATGATCTTTGCCCTGGTGAATTTCTTGCACATTCGCCGCGCTATCGATGCAGAGCGCTTTCATCCACCCGCGGGATTTGCCGTAATTCTCACTATTCTGGCTTGCGTAATCGGCATATTGCTGGCAGTCTACCTGCTGCTCACCGGCTGAAAACTCACCTCACCTCAAGCGATTTGCGGCTTTATCCAGGATGACAATAGCATTGTCGTTGTAATCCGTCACCTCGTTGGCGGAAAATGTCCCCTTGCCATTCAGCTTGAAAGCAGCGATGCGCAGCGCGACGGGGGGCGTTGTATCGAGAAACAGGTCGCTTACGGTGCCGAGCGTTTTCCCGTTTTCGCTTGTGACCGGCCTGGATAGCAGCGTGCTTCCCAGGGGATAAGCAGTAATCGCGCCGGCGTGCGAATCCTCAATGAGCGCCACGTTGCTCGGGATCGTGACGGCGTCGCGCTCGATGGAGCGGATCGCGCTCGGGATGAGCAAACGATAGCCATCAATCCCGACATTGACGTGCAACGCGTAGACGCTGTTTACTTCCAGTTTGTAGTAAAAATCCTCAACGGTTCCCACTCTTCTCCCTTCGCTTGGGATAGTGACCGGCAGCCCGCGTAATGCAAACCAGCTTCTGACCATATTGATACTCCTGATTTATTATTCGTTTGGATGGCGATCCATGTATAGCTACCGCGTATTGCTATCGCGTGCGAGCAAGTTGCTGCTTGGGCGGGATATGCACCGGGCGGCCCTCGACGGCCAGGATCGCCTCGCGAATGCCCTCGCTCAATGTTGGATGCGGGTGGATCGTCTCGATAATCTCGTCGGCGGTCAATTCGCCGCGCATGGCGAGGGAGAGTTCGCTGATGAGGTTGGTTGCATCCGGTCCGATGATGTGGGCGCCCAGGATTTCGTCGTACTTGCCGACAATTACTTTGGTGAAGCCCTCGGTCTGTCCGATCGCCACTGCTTTTCCTATAGCCGACCAGGGGAAGCGCTCGACGCGCACCTCGGCATATTGCTCTTTGGCCTGCGCCTCGGTCAGACCAACGTAGGCTACTTCTGGGAAGGTATAGATGGGATTGGGGACGACATTGTAGTCCATCTTTGTCGCGCGTCCCATAGCGTTATCGCTGGCGACTTCGCCCTCCATCGAGGCCACGTGTGCCAGGCCCGCGCCATGTACCAGGTCGCCGATGGCATAGATGCCCGGCAGGTTGGTCTCCATCTTCTCGTTGACGCGCACTCGTCCGCGTTCGTTGTCCAGGCCCTGCTCCATCAGGCGGTCCAGCCCACTCGTGTTGGCGCGGCGGCTGACGGCCATCAACACGTACTCGCCGGTGAAGGTCTGCTGGCCCTGCTCCGTGCTGGCAACAACCTGCTTCATCTCGCCCTCATCCGCCAGCGATTCGACCTTCGCGCCCGTCACAATCTGGATACCGCGCTTGGTGAGGATGCGCACGAGCAGGCGGCGCACCTCTTCGTCCAGGGGAGCCAGGACGCTCGGCAGCATTTCGATGACCGTCACTTGCGACCCCAGTCCCTGGAACATACAGGCCAGTTCCATACCGATCACGCCGCCGCCCACACAGATGATGCTTTCCGGGACCTTCGGAAGGTTCCAGCACGTGTCGCTATTGATGACATTGCGCCCATCGATGCCGGGGAACGATGGCATGAGGGGAACCGATCCGGTGGCGAGGATGATTTTATCGGCGCTGAACTGCTCGGTAGACCCATCGTTTTTTGTGACGGTCACACTGCGCGAAGCATCCACCGTTCCCAATCCATCGAACACGTCGATGTTGTTGCCCTTCATCAGCACGCCGACGCCGTTGGTCATGCGCTTCACCACTTTATCCTTGAAGGCAACGGCCTTGCTCATCTCCAGTGTTGGCGGCTTATCCAGGTGAATGCCCAGTTCATCCAGCGATTCCATGTTGTGCATGACTTCCGCGATATGCAGCATGGCCTTGGACGGGATGCATCCCACGTTGAGGCAGGTGCCACCGAGATATTGCTTCTCGACGATGGCCGTTTTCGCGCCAAGCTGCGCGGCACGGATGGCACCGACGTACCCGCCAGGCCCGGAGCCGATTACCGCGACATCATAGTGTGTGCTTGCCATGTATTATGTTCTCCTCATGAAAAGAAAATATATGAGCGACCTCTTGCTGTAATACACGCAGGGAAGGCCGCCGCAAGTAGAGTTCATCCAATGAAATTTAGGATACGGCCTGGTAGATCACCGGCTTATAACGGGGTGGAGGAATCGGTCTGCCTTCAATTCGAGCAGCTTCAATCCACGTTGCCTTAGCGATCTGAACTTGCTCAAGCGCCTCTTCTGGTGTGCTGCCAAAGGCAGCGCAGAACTTCAAGTCGGGAATATCTGCGATGTAGCCATTATCTTCTTCGCTATAGAAAATGTTGATATGATAGTCTTTCTTCTTGTTCATAGCGCTGCTAATCCAATATGTTATGATGACATTACTATATCTCATAATGAGGCTTGTAATCCACATTCTAAACAATAAGAGTCCTAACGACCCGCCGGGTCTATTCTGAAATACACCTTCAGCCCGGCCCGTCCGCGCATCAACGTCACACCCTCATCGAAGCGTTCAAGCGGGAGGCGGTGGCTGATGAGCTGATCGACGCGCACGCTGCCCTGCGCCAGCAGGTCGAGGGCGATACGCAGTTCCTGCGGCGAGGAGGAATAGGTGCTGGTGATAGTTAATTCCTGGGCGTAGAGAGATTCAAGATTGAGCGGGGCCGCGCTGCTGTGGGCGGCGAAGATGTTGAGCGTGCCGCCTTTGCGCACGGCGGTGATTGCCTGGAGAAAGGGGCGAACGCCGGGGACGGTGAGGATGGCGGCATCAGCGCCACACCCATCCGTCACGGCGTCGAGCATGTCGCGCAGGCCTTCTTCACTGGCGGGAGCAAGGAATGCATCGTCGGCACCGAGACGGCGGGCGAGTTGCAGGCGCTCCGGCAGCAGATCTACGCCGTAAACGCGCACCTCGCCTGGTTGGCCTCCTCCCAGCGCTTTCACGGCTTGCAGCATGAGCAGGCCGACCGAGCCAAGCCCCACGATCACGACGCTGTCGCCCGGCAGCAGAGGTGTGCGTCGTACCGCTCGCAGGCAGCAGGCCAGAGGCTCCACGAACGACCCTTCTTCGTCGCCGAGCGAGTCTGGAAGCACGAGCGTAGTGTGGCGCGTATGTTCCGCGGGGACGCGAATATACTCGGCGAAGCCGCATGGATCGATGTTGGAGGCTTTGAAGGCGGCGCACATCGAGTAGTTGTGATGGCGACAGTAATGGCATGTGCCGCAGGGTACGTGATGCGCGACGACGACGCGCTGCCCAAGCTCGAAGCCGGTGACGTGCCGGCCGAGCCGCTCGATGGTGCCCGTCAGTTCGTGTCCCAACTTGACGGGAGGCGCAGCCTTTTGTACGATCTTGAGGATGTCGGAGCCGCACAACCCGCAGCCATATACGCGCACGAGAAGTTCGTCATCGGCTATGGTTGGGATGGGTCTATTTTCCAGGCGAATATCGTCAAATGCATGGTAGATGATGGCTTTCATACGACAGTATATCATAGCCTCTTTGGACTACTAACAGCCAGGCAAGGGATGAAATTGAAACCACATCCGTAATATATATAGAACAGTAAAGTTCAGGAGGATGGTAGTGAATGTTCTCCAGGACGGCCTGGAGCTTTAATTGTATCAACACCGAAAATCAGCAAGCACAGCGTTTACGTCTATGAGGGTGCTTGATGTATGGTTGGCAGGGTATCGGTTTATCGGACTCTTGTACTCTCTGTACTATTCTTTTTTATTGTGTTATGAGGAGTATGCTTTATGGCGACAACCGGGGAATTACGGGCAATCATCGAGGAACTGCAGCTTGTCGATATTGGCGAAGCAGCCAGTTATCTTGGTGAAGAGGAGGCAGTGGTGCAGGAATCGAGCGCGACGAGCGAAACGGTTCTGCCCTTGATCACAACAGAAAACCAGTACGTCCTGTGCTGGACGTTCTGAACCAACCGGACTCATCAAAGCCCCTGGCAGAAGTTCTCAAGACTTCCCAGGGGCTTTGTCATATTTCCTCTTACAGGTACTGCTCTACCGCTTCTCATGTGGTACTGAAAAACATGCAGTTGCAACCGAGCGGTGATTTGCTATAATAGCTCTACTATGCAAACGTGTTGATCTCTCACCAGTTCTTGAAAAATTCAAAGGATTATGGGTTGCGTTAACTGACTCAGATAAGGTGATTAGTGCCAATAAAAGCGCGAAGAAAGCACATGATGAGGCCATAAAAAAAGGATATAAAGAACCCATCCTTTTCAAAGTGCCACTCCATGACCTGCCACATATCGGCTAATCTTTTATGTCGCATACGTTCAAGTATCAAACGATTGGCAGCAGTAAACTTCCCCGCCCATTTATTCCTCTTACCCTGCGCTATGACAACCGAACAGTTAAAACGAAAGCCCTTGTTGACTCAGGAGCAGATTTTTGTATGTTTAATGGTGATCTACTTGCTATCCTTGCTCCTGATCTCGACCTCCACACACTGGAAAAGATCAGTTTGGGCGGTGTTGGTGGAACAGCAACAGGGTATATTACATCATATTGAAATTGGTGTTAATGATACCTTTTTCTCTGTTCCCGCAGTCTTTTCCTTTGAGTTTTCCCCTGATGAGTTTGGCGGATTAGCTGGACAAGTTGGTTTTTTTGATGCATTCAAAATCCAGTTTGACCGCGCGAACAGAGAAGTCAATCTCGCATAAGAGCACTGTTAAAGCCGCATAATTCCCTTTTTTATAAAACCACTTCTGTTACTGGAACTCCCATTCTACGTTAGATGAGGTGGTGCAGTAGTAGCAGCTAAGTGGAATGTAGAAAATATGCATGACAGGAGCCTTTTGATGACCAATTTTCCACTCAAGAAAATAAAGCAACAGAAAAAAGACTATGAGCTTCTCCTCTGTTTGGAAGAGTATTTTCAGCGACCTCATCAGTACACTTTTCATCCAAATGGGGACATCAAGGGTTACGTGTATAGCAAACCCGATACCAGCTTTTTTTGGAGGTGGTGCTGGATAAACGGGGAGGAATAGTTCAGATTGACCCCGAACATACAGTACCAAAAGAAGAAATCGGAGCCATCGAACAATATATCAAGGAGGCTCTTCTCGATGATAAAGGCCATAAAGTAGGGCAAACGGTTTGTTTTCTCAAAGGCACGGTCGAACGTTTCTTTACCTGCCAATACTTTCAAATACTTCCTGTCCCTCCGCAGGCCCCAAAACCAACAATGGGCATTATGCAATACCCGTTTCTGTTTCAATATATTTATCCAACTTCCTCGAATAAGGCTGTTGACATAATACGTAGGCAAGAAACAGAGCAACGCTACCTCAACCTATTAAGCCTCTTTTTACACCCGACCATCGAACAAAATCCACAGTCCTACCGTCCAGGATGGACATTTGATAGGGAAAGCCAGTTTTCAGAGGAGCGGTTTTGGGATACGTTTATGATTTTCATAGCTTTTCCCCCACTATCGATGCATTTAGCGACACAAATGCCTATCCTCTGATGACGCTTGTTCCATATGCCGACTACTATACCGGCATACTAGCGTATATACCTAACGTTCTTATTGCCGGAGACATGGAGTTGAAACTGCCAGATAATATTGTTCCGTCATTTGAAAAAGTAGATAGGCTTGGCAACAAAGACAAAGTAAACTTCCTTCGAGCTTGTTATTGGCTTCGTTTAGCACAAGTACAGCGAGCCATCTCACCCTCTTCTTCTCTGATTTCTCTTGTTTCTGCTGTTGAGTGTTTAATCGAGAAGCACCGCTGTTCCGACTGCCATCAAGAAATCATCGCTGAATCTGGACGATGTAAGACATGCGGGGAACCAATATATAGGATTACAGCCGCTTTCAAACAATTCGTTGAACAGTGGGTTCCTGATGCTGCGCGTTATCCAGATGTGCTAGGGTTATTGTATAGCACCAGATCGTCTATTGTTCATGGTTCAGGAATTTTACTGAATGACTCTCATCCCTGGATAGACTTTATGGCACTCTAACAAGCATCTAACGAAAACAGCATTTATAGCATGGCATATCGATTAACCAAGATCGTCCTGTATAATTGGCTCTATGGCAAATCGTCGTAAGCAAGCATTCTCATGTTGTGTGCTATCACAGATGCTACGTCAGAAATCATCAATTGTGCGAACCTATGACATGTAGGCTTATCCTAATTTCGAAATATTGGATGATTGCATCTCTCATTCGTTCTTAATTTATAAGAAGCAGAAAAACGTTCGAGGAGTGTTCTAATGAATTTCCTATATGACTCAATTTGGCAATTCATAGGGGTAGTAGTAGCTGTCATTCTTGGTCTTGCTGGTATTATCGTCGCTTTGGTTCTAGCCTAAAAACAACAGAAGCAAAAACAAATCCTTTATGATGTGATATCAAATATTGCCATATCCAGCTTCAGTATCACTGATAAAATAAAATCTTCATTAATTTATAAAAATGAAGTGCTAGAAGACGTGAATTTGGTTTATTTAAAAGTTCGGAACGCGGGGAATACAGAACTTTTACCAAGTGATTATCACAATCCAATCAGATTTAACTTTGGTGAAAACTCACGAGTTTTAGAAGCATTAGTTACAAAAACGATACCTAGCGCGCTTAAAGATAAAGTTGCAATTACCTGGATAAGAATTATTTGACTTTGCATCCTTTACTGTTAAATAGTAAAGACGCCATCGTTTTCGAATTGCTCATAACTGGGTTCGATGGAGAACTACAAGCAGATGAACGGATTGCTGGAGTAGAACAGGTAAAAGATTTAAGAGAAACTGAATTAAGCAGTACAGGCTATGTTGCAAGTATTGGTTGGGCTATCAAAGAGTTTTTTTCTATATCTCTAGGGCTCCTACCATTGTTCATTATATCTTTCATTCTCATAATTGTTTTAGTCATTGGCTCTAGTTTACTAGGAGAAAAAAACTTTGATTATCTTACTAGTAAAATATTCTTTTATATGGCTTGTATATTCTCACCCATTCTGATTGTTTTTGTAACTACTCAGGAGTCCTAGAAACTTGCGAAAGGACAGGAAACCGTTTACAGTAGAGCTATGACACCAGAAGAAATCGCCGCCATGCAGGAAGAGAATCGCAGCCTCAAAGCTCTGGTGGCGGAACTGCTGCCGTTGCGCGAGCAGGTGAAGCAGCAAGCTCTGCTGATCGCGCAGTTGCAGCAGCAAGTGCAAGCGTTGCAAGAGCGCGTGGACAAAGACAGCCACAACAGTCACTTGCCCCCCTCCTCCGACCGCTTCGTGCGGCAGCCCAAGAGCCTGCGCAAGAAGAGCGGGAAGAAAGCCGGTGGTCAGCCGGGTCACGAGGGGACGACGCTGCGCTGGCAAGCCTGCCCTGATGAAGTGATCGTGCATCCCGTGACCCAGCTGTGCTTCCTGTCAGCAGGATCTGCAGGCCAGTGCCGCCTTGCAGAGTCGAACGGCGCCAGGTGGTTGATGTGCCGCCCGCCCGCTTGTGGGTGGCCGAGCATCAGGCCGAGCAGAAACAGTGTCCCGCCTGCCAGCAGATCACGGTGGCCTCCTTCCCGGCAGAGGTAGCAGCTCCGCTGCAATACGGGCCACGTCTGGGAGCCATGGCCGTCTACCTGGTGCAACAGCAACTCCTGCCCTGGGGACGTGCCTGTGAAATCCTGGGCGACCTGCTGGGAGCCCCCCTCTCGGAAGGGACGCTGGCCAGCCTGATCGAGCGCTGTGCCGCGACCTTGCAGCCGGTGGAAGAGCAGATCAAGCAGGCCCTGACCAGCGTGGAGGTCTTGCATCAAGATGAGACGGGCCTCTATGTGAGCGGCCAGCGGCACTGGCTGCACGTGGCCTGTACCGAGCAGCTGACCCACTATGCGGTGCATCCCAAGCGCGGGCAAGAGCTCTGGAAGCCATCGGCATCCTGCCGCGGTTTAGCGGCACCAGTGTGCATGATGGCTGGCGCGCCTACTTCCACTATGCCTGTCGCCATGCCCTCTGTCTGGTGCATCTGCTGCGCGAGTTGACCTATCTGGCCGAAGAGCAGGGGCTGGCCTGGGCTGCCGAACTGATCGCCTTGTTGCTGGACATGAAAGCGGCCACCGACCAGGCCCGTGCCGCATGGGCTCGCCTCCTTGCATCCGCTGGAGGTGGCCGACTGGCAAGCCCAGTTCGTCGCCATCGTGGCCGCAGGCCGATGCCACCACGCCCTACGCGCAAGCTCCCCCGGGCACAAAGGCCGCGTCAAACAGAGTGCGGCCCGCAACCTGCTGGATCGCTTGCTCGCGCGAGCAGGAGGCCGTGCTGGCTTTCCTGCATCGTCTCGTCGTTCCCTTTGACAACAATCAAGCCGAGCGCGATGTGCGCATGGTCAAAGTGCAGCAAAAAGTCTCCGGTTCCTTTCGCAGCCCAGGCCGGGGCGGTCGCCTTTTGCCGCATTCGCGGCTACTTGTCCACCTTGCGCAAACAAGGCGTGCATCTGCTCAACGCCTTGGAGGCCACCTTGCGCGGACATCCCGTCCTGCCTTCTTTCTCGTATTCTAGCTCACCTGAGTAGTTACCCTTTTGGCTTGCCGAGTATGCTCTTCAAAAAAGAAAAGTGAAGTACAATGCTTGGATACTGTTAATTGTATCTTTCATTATCCCTATATTGATGTTCATATTCCTCTTTTTGCCGGTTCTTATTACGCTTTCCACTCATTAATACTAGCAGCTTCCCCATCTCATAGCAATTTCCGTTCGCATCGTCTTTTATTTATTGTGCGACCCGAGAAATTTGCCTCACTCGTAACCATTTTCCGAAAGAGACCTACTATAGGGCGAATTTTTGCGTGTTATAGGTCTTTTCGGGAATTAAGAAAAATCCGCTCCAATCCACTCTAGAGCCTGTAGTTTGACAAGCAAGGTAATACACCCAAATTCCCGTTTAGTATCGGAAGGCCACTTTGACTAATCTGATATAGTATTTAACAAAAATCTCAGCAGGAAACGAGGACATGCGAACAGAACTGAAAAAGCCTTTTACCTATGGCTTTATACTAAGCGAGCAAGAGCTGCGGAGAATACATGACACGATGGTCCAACAAATGAAGCGTACGGGAAAAAGTGATTTTGGCAGCTTTTTTGAAGTGACGTATAAAAATGGTGTAAGAACAGAAAAAGCATCACTTGACGAAATCACTTTGGAGAATAATCGTGGGGAATGGATGATACAAGGTCTTAAAATGGCTGTGTTCAGCCATTTTCCGCTTCGTGAAACTCAAATAGAAATAGAGTTTAGAGTTCCACCACCACCTCCGAGTAGGGAGTCTAATTTACGGCCATATTCAGTTCAATATTATGTAGTAGGCGATGAACGCGACTGGGTATTTCTCACAAGCTCCCTACTGGATGATAGGCTGGCAAGCATTAAACAATTGCCTATATTTTATTATGGAATAGCTGCCATAGCTGTGGGCTTCGTTATGCTGATCGTGTTTCTTACCATTATTCTTTCTCCAACAAGCTCGTATAAGTTCTCAGTAGGGTACGAAATTGTAGCTCTTTTGGGTTCGAGCTTGATAATGATCGGCGGTATTGCAGCTATGTATGGTTTTCGTCTGTACAATTTTTGTTGGGGAGACTATCTCAGAACTTTTACACAAAGACGAACTATTGGTAGATATGTTATCAATGGATTTATAATTACCCTTTTGTTAAGCATTATTGGAAGCGTTATTGGTACTCTCTTCTTTTTAAGATAGTTACAAAAAAGGCACGCTCCGCGATCTTGATACCCCACCCTGCATTGAAGAAATCTCCACCCGCTCCGCGCTGTGGTCAGCCATGCATGCCGAAGCGACCGAGCGAAGTATACTGCATTGACACCCTCCACGGTCGCATCGTCATGCAAGTCTACCACAGGCTTCGGGGTAGTATTTCTCCAATGCCCACCCCAGGACGTGCCTCGCTTCCTCGCTCGTGCCAGCATTGAATGGATGTGTTTATTTACCATCATTTCCTCTATACTCAGAAATTAGCTACCAAGCGGTGTTACGCAAAATACTCATCGTATTTGTAGCTCCTTAAAAAATTGTTGCAGCTACCAGGGGAAGAAAGGAGATAACACTTGTGGCACTCCCCTATTATCAAGCGGCACAGTATCCCAATAAAGCAGCAGCAGGGAAAGCATACGCGCCGATTGAACGCATCATTCATGACGAGCCGTGTGATCTGTCTGCCTACCGCTATTTTGTTCCCAGCAGTCGAACATGGTATGTAGTGGTGATTGGAGAACAGCCATCGCCGCAATTGCATGAGCGGCTGAGAACCATCCTTATCAGCCTTACACGAGGTAAGGCAGTTACGTTGGATACCTGACGCCCTGGCTGCTCTTCTCGCGCGTCGCTTTCAGCAGATATAACAGGGATCATGGGTCGAAGGACACTATGGTCCACCGGACGAACATGAGTAGCTTCACAAAGGAGAAACAAGATGGCAACCCTAAATCAATGCTCGTTTATTGGCCGCTTAGGAAAAGACCCTGAATTAGCGGTTACTTCAGACGGCAAATCCTACACAAAGTTTTCCATTGCTGTCGATCAGGGAAAAGGCCACGGTCGCACTCATCTTTTTCACAGGAGCCAGGTATCTATCAAGGTACCTGGCTTTTTCAGTATTTGGCCTCGACCAGCACCTTGACCCGCTTTTCCGGGTTGGGCATCCCGCACGTTCTGATCTGCCGGATGACTGCCTCCACATCGTAAGGCACACGATGTATTTCGGCTTCCCATGCTTTCCCGTTCCAGTTCAGGATGCCGTAGGCGGCGCGGTGATCTTCGTCGCGAGGAATGCCGCAGCTACCGACATCGAAAAGCAGCAGGTTGCGCCACCAACGGATATAGGCAATGTGCAGGTGTCCGAAGGCCAGAACGCCGATGCGGCTATCCAGCCCACCGAGCAGGCGCTCCAGTTCATCATCGGTCGAGTTGGGGAAAATGGCGTCTTCGAGGTTGAGAGGGTTCGCGTGGACGATATACAGGTCGCTGGCGACACTACCGACAGGGTTAGCGATGGTGTGCGAGAACGGGAGGGAGGCGAGGTAGTGAATGCCGGGCTGACCGATCTTCTCACGCGTCCACGCGGCGGTATTGCGCTTCTTTTCGCCCTTTTCCGGCGCCTGGGTCACAATCTCAAAATCGGTATTCCCCTGGATGACCGGGCACTGCAGCGCCTGAACACGCTCAATCACCTGGCGAGGGCAGGGGCCGTTCAAGCAGAGATCACCGGCGACAACGAGTTGATCGACCGGCGGCTGCTCATTCAGGTCTTGCAAAACAGCGTCCAATGCGATAAGGTTGCCGTGAATGTCTGAAATGATGGCGATGCGCATTTCCTATCCTTTTTGCTCATTCGATGGCGATCAATAGCGATCAATTACAGACGTTGGCACGTTTGAAACCATCAATACTATATCGCAAATTAACGAAGTTGATCAAATAAATGAGGATATGGAGCATGCTGTGAACGCATACCATCGTATCGGGGTTATCTCAGATACCCACATCCCACAATTCAAGCGACTGCCCGAGGCTATCTGGCAGCACTTCGCTGGCGCCGAACTGATTATTCACGCGGGCGACCTCTCCGTACTTTCAGTTTTGAATGAGTTGGAGACGATAGCGCCGGTGGTGGCGGTGCAGGGAAATGTTGAGCGTGAAGAGGTTGTGTTGAGGTTGCCGATAAAGCGAGAGATCGTGGTTGGGCATTGTAGAATTGGTGTTGTGCATATTCTGGGGGATGCGCATAATCGCGTGAAGGTGGCGCGACAGGAGTTTCCCGAGGCGCGTGTGGTGGTGTTTGGGCATAGTCATATTCCGTGGAACGAGGACCGCGATGGGCAGTTGCTGTTTAATCCGGGGAGCGCGACCGACCGGCGAAGCCAGCCGAGGTGCAGCATCGGGCTGCTGCACGTGGATGACGAGAAGAATGGTGTGAGAGGAGAAATTATCTGGCTCGCTCATTGAGTTTTAAGTTGCTCCACTATCCACTGCTTGAGCGCAGCGAAGGGGCTGACTGAGCGAGGACCCAGATCCTTCGCTGCGCTCAGGATGACATTCCCGATGAATAACATCTAATCAGTATTCTTACGGATATACTGCTGGCCATCCATGTAGGGGCGCAGGGCCAGCGGGATGCGCACGCTGCCGTCGGACTGCTGGTGTATCTCGAAGATGGGGATCAGGATACGCGGCGAGGCGATGGCGGTGTTGTTCAGCGTATGCACGAATTTGACTTTGCCATCCTCGTCGCGGTAGCGGATGTTGGCGCGGCGAGCCTGCCAGTCGTGCAGGTACGAACACGAGTGCGTCTCGCGGTAGCGGCCCTCGCCTGGTATCCAGCATTCCAGATCGTACATGCCCACCTTGCCGTCGCCCATATCGCCTGTGCAGACGTTCACCACGCGGTAGGGCAGCTCCAGTGCCTGCACGAGTTCTTCCGAGTTGGCGAGCAGTTGCTCGTGCCAGCGCACCGACTCCTCGTGGTCGGCCTTGCAGATCACGTACTGCTCAATCTTGTTGAACTGGTGGATGCGGAAGACGCCGCGGGTGTCCTTGCCGTAGGTACCGGCCTCCTTGCGGAAGCAGGGACAGTAGCCGACCTGCGTCAGCGGCAGATCCTCGGCGCGCAGGATTTCATCTTTGTACATGCCGGTAATGGAGACCTCGGCGGTGCCAACCAGGAACAGGTCTTCGTCCTCGACGGCGTAGACCTGGTCCCGTCCTTTGGGGAATTGCCCGCTGCCGATAAAGCAGAAGTCGCGCGCCATCGCCGGCACTATCAGGGGCGTAAAGCCCTTGCGCGCGATGCGATCCATGGCGAAGTTCATGAGGGCCAGTTCCATGCGCGCTGCATCGCCTTTGAGGGCATAGCTGCGCGCGCCGGCGATCTTTACGGCGCGTTCGATATCCACCACGTCGAGCCTCTGCATCAGCGTGTAGTGATCGAGCGGCTCAAAGTCGAAGGTCGGCTTCTCGCCCCAGTATTTGAAGGGCACGTTGTCGCTTTCATCCCTGCCGATGGGCGCGCTGGGATCGGGGATGTTGGGAACGTATAAGAGCAGTTGCTGGCGTTCCTCTTCCAGTGCGCGCAATTGCGGCTCCAGCGCCTTGATGCGTTCCGCGAGCTGTCTGCCCTCGGCGATGAGCGCGTCTCGCTGCTCTTTGTCCCGGCCGGCCTGCTGCACGCGCTTCGAGATGCGGTTCTGCTCGGCGCGGGCCTCTTCGACTTGTCGCTGCAAGGCCAGGGCCTGCCGGTCAACCTCCAGCAGGTGGTCGACATCGAACGAACTGTACTTTACGCGCACGGCTTCTTTCACGATATCTGGATGACTGCGAATGAACGCGAGATCAAGCATGATGTAGTTCTCCTTTTGAATATGCAATAAAAAACGCCGTCGTCCTTCGAAGGACGACGGCGTGAATTCACACAATGGTCGTGGTGCCACCTTGATTCGCTCGCTCGCTGTCATAAGGGGAGCAAGCCTCGTATGCCTGGTAACGGGGGCTGCCGGTGGCGCTTCTCGCGCTGGCTCGCGGGTGGATTCCCCCTCGCCTGGCTGCTGCGTCGCACCGGCCCGCAGCTCGCTTATGCCCGCAGAGGGTACTTGTCCCGTTCGTTGCCGTATGTTGTGACGATAGTGTAGCAGTATGTGTATTTCCTGTCAATAGCAATTTTTACAATGTTTGAGGGAGATCCTTCGCTGCGCTCAGGATGACATAGTGACTGACGCTCAGGGGCGAGTATTACAGCGTCCATACCTGGGCGTTGCTGAATTCGATCTCGGTGGGCAGGCTGTAATCCAGCGCGACTACGCCAATTTGACCGGAGGCGTAGCTGGAATCGCTTACGCTGTTGATGAAGGTTGAGTTCACGAACAGGTCGATAGTGCTGTTCTGCGCGATGACCTGGAGCGTATTGGACTGGCCAATACCTGTCAGGATGGCCGCGCTGAAGCCGCTGCTCAGGGGCGTGACATGGTTGTTGTCGTAGACTTCCAGGGTATAGGAGCCGTCGGTTCCGATGCGGAAGAGATAGTACTGCGATTGGGCACTGTTGGCGCGGAAGAGTATCCCACCCTGACTGCCCTGATCGATCGTCATGGTGACCTGGTAGACGAAGTTATGGAAGTCTGTGGCCTCTGCGAAGCACGGTTGATAGTAGCCGTACTGGACTTCCTTGACGTGATAATTGCCGTTGATGAACTGGCAGCCGGTGTTATTCTGTGCATTTATGTTCAAGTCCCACCGGCCTGGGCTTGCGCTGTCACTCAGGCTGTCGTCTACGGCGGGAGTGCCGTTCATATCCTGCGCAAGCAGATCTTGTAGCGCTGTGACCGTTGCGGTCGCGTTGTCGCTTTTTACCCTGGCGGTCACGGTACTGGCGGCAATGGCGGTCGCGCTGGCATCGAGCCCTGCCTGCTGCGACGTCAGTGTTTGCGTGACGGCTAGCTCGGTCTGTTGTGCCTGTGCCTGCACCGTCGCGTTGGCCCGGGCTGTTGAGCGCGCCTGCACGGTAGCCTGGGTATGAAATACGCCATTATATTGAGCGGTCACGGAGAAAATGATGAAGCCGAAGCCACCGGCGATCAGGATGAGCGCCAGCGTCGTCAGAGCTATGGTTAAGCCGATTGGGAATCCTACTTGCCTCGGAGCAGGTCTTGGAGGAGGAGGCCATGTTCCCCGCAATTGACCCGGGCCGGTGTCGTGGATCGTCGTCTGCTCGTGTGGCGGCAGCATTTCTTCGTCTGTCATCCTGTCGCAGCACTCTCTATTTGTATCGGGTCAACATCTTTCAGGGTGAGGGAGGGCGACCCAAGGGCTTACACGAGTAGGTTATTCTGGAGAAAGGGCCAGCGAGGCGCAGCGACAGGCAAGGCACCCGCAAGGGGCCCTGCCCCACTCCCCGCCGCTCCTGCCTCTACAATGAACCAACCTCCTACAAAAAAACTTACCCGTGTGAGCGACCCAATGGTCCCCATACCGCCCCTCTCCACTCCCGCCCTTACTAGAGTTTCCCTGGCAAGGATGGAGAGCCGCAATTCATCTTTATATTTGCCAGATCTTTGCGTTGCTGAAGGCGACGTCGGTCGCGTTGGTATTGCTCTCGCCAAACACGCCGATCAAGCCTGATGTGAAGGCATTGGTGCTCGCGCTGGCCACGTACTGTCCGTTGATGTAGAAGTACAGTGTGCCGCTCTGAGCCACGACTGTGATGGTATTTTGGGTATTCAGGCCGTTCTTAAAGCTCGAAGCGGTACCGGTCAGCAGGTCTTTGGCGTCTTTGCCGTTGCTGTCGATATACTGGAACAGGTCATAGCCGCCGTTCACGTTCACGCGGAACAGGTAGAATTGCGAGCTGTTGGGATTGGCGCGGAAGAGGATGCCGCCCTCATCGCCTGAAACAATAGTCATCTGTACCTGGTAGGCGAAGTTGGTAAAGGTCAATGATCCCGCCGGTGTTCCCCTGGCATAACATGGCTGGAAAAAGCCCTTCGTTGGCATCATCGAGTGATACCCTCCATTCGAATAGGCACAACTGCCATTCACGGTGGATTGAGAGGGCGAGAGTTGATCCCAGTTATTATTTGTTGGCGCGCCGAGCGGGTCATCCAGCAGGACAGTGCCACTCATAGCCTGGGTCAGGATGCCCTGCAGCGCGGTCGCGGTAGCTGATGCCACCGCGTTGGCGGTCGCCTGTGCGTTGGCAGTGGCCGAAGCCTGCGCGTTGGCGGTGGCGGAGGCCTGTGCAACGGCAGAGGCAGTTGCCTGCGTGTTCGCCAGAGCCGTCGCGGATACCTGCGCGTTGGCGGTGGCGGTGGCCTGGTCGTGCTGGAGTTTGGGCTGGTAGACGCCGAAGTAGTAGATCAATCCACTACCCAGCAGCAGGAGTAAGATCAAGACGAAGATCAGGCCGATGATGGCGGAGGACATGTTGCGCCGCTTGGTTGTGTCAGGGGGAGGCGCAGGCGGCGTGTAGTATTGCCCACTTCCTCCCTGCTGCCCGGCTTGAGGATAGGAAGGGTAGGCCGGTGGGGCCGGGCTCGGGTTGACGGTTTGATCCTGGGCCTGCGACAGAAAAACCGGCTCCTGGCCCTGTTGCTGATAAGGATAGTTGTCGCCGCTCTGCGCCGGATTGGTATAGGTGGCCTGTGTTGGCGCTGATGGCGGTGGTGGTGGCGAATAGGGCGAGTAGCTGGTAGGAGGGATGCTGGAGCCGCTGGCGGGCCTGTAATCCGGGGAAGATGCGGGTGCTGCGAACGATGGCGCTGAGCCGATTTCAGTTGCGAGGTATGGCGAGCCAGGGTCGTTCTGATAGAATCCGGGGTTTGACGGCGACGAGTTGGGATTGACGGGAGGAATTGAGACTGTTAAGATCAGGTCGCCAACCGGTCCACCTTGCCATAATGCCTCCCCCTGACCTGGCAGGCGCAGCTCTTCCCCGTTCTGTACACCGGCGGGAATGTTGACCGTGACCTGTCGCCCGCCAGGAAGATTGAGCGTGCGGCTGCTCCCCATCCTGGCTTCCGACTGGCTGAGTGCGAGTGTTGCGCGGATGTCCCCATCAGTTGGCCCTGCATTTGCCATATCAAACACCTACTTCAACATATTTCGAGCTAAATCATGCCAAGTTCCCATTTGGCATCTTCTGTCATGCGATCGGGCGACCAGGGCGGGTCGAACGTCATATTCACCTTACAGGACGTAACGTTTTCGACCTCGCTCACACGAGTCTGAACCTCATCGATCACCTCACCGGCCATGGGGCAACCCAGTGCTGTGAGGGTCATGGTGATATCAACCTGTCCTGTGTCGTTATCTATACCAACGTTATAGATCAGTCCCAGGTCAACAATATTGACCGGAATTTCCGGGTCGTAACATTCATGCAGCGCATCCATGACTTCTGCTTCATTTATGACTGCCATGCTATTCTGCTCCTTTGCGCTTAAACCTGCGCTATCTTGCATCCTGCCAGTGCATTGGCAGGATGGCTTTCAAAGTGGATTCATAGGAATTGTTCCACCTTATGATAGCCCATCGAATTGCGCTTGTCAAAGGCAGTATATGCACTCCCGTCTGGGGCAGCAAGCGTCGCAGGGCGAGAATGCGCCATTAATGGTACGCGGCCAGGATGCTCTCCATGTAAAAGTCGAGGAACTGCTCGACATCGACCCCGACCGATGCCTGCACGTTCGAGGGATGACCAAGTTCCAGGGCCGGATCGATATCTTCGAGCCGCTCGAAATAGGCGACTGTCGCGCCGAGTGTGAGTGTTCCGGTCAGTTCTACGTCTACGTAGGCGGGTTTCCATCTCAACAAGTCGGGACGCAGGGCCGCTGCCAGGCAGAGCGGATCGTGCATGCTGAAGGCCGAGATGCCGCGAGGCTTGCCAAAGACATCAAGCTGGTACGTCACCAACTCCTGGATGAGACGCGTTACGGGATGGCCATTAGCGGCGAGGATATGCACCTGCTCACGCTGCATGCGGGCCTGGTTAGTGGCATCCAGGGAGACGAGGCGGATGGGCCAACCGGCCAGCAGGACAATGCGCGCTGCATGCGGGTCGGCGTAAATGTTGAACTCGCTGGCCGGCGTGACGTTGCCGGGGACGCGCAGCGCGCCGCCCATAATTACAACCTCCCGCACGTACTCGGCTATGCGGGGCTCACGGCGCACGGCCAGGGCGACATTCGTCAGCGGGCCGATGGGGACAAGCGTGATCTCACCCGGCGAGGTCATGATCTTCTCGACGATTACCTCAACGGCATGCGCGGCGACGGCTCGCGTGCGCGGCTCGGGCAGCGACACTTCGCCCAGGCCGTTGCGGCCATGCACGTAGTCGGCAATCACCGGCTGGCGTACGAGTGGGCGGTCGCAGCCGCGTGCGACGGGGATATCGCCGCGCCCTGCCAGTTCCAGCAGGGCCAGGGCATTGCGCGTTGTGCTATCAACGTGTACATTTCCGCTCACGGTCGTGACAGCTTCTAGCTGCGCGTCCGGTGAGGCCAGCGCGAGGAAGAGCGCCAGCGCGTCGTCGATGCCGGGATCGGTGTCTAGAATGATACGATGCATGGGTGCCTTTCTTAGTGTAAGGAGCCAGGTGGTTGTCCTGGAAGAAACGCCTCGACCTCTGCTCGGGTGGGCAGGCCGGACTGCGCGCCGAACTTCGTCACCTTCAACGCACTGGCGTAGACCGCGAAGCGCAGCGCCTCCTGCGGCGATTGTCCCTCCGTCATCGCGACAGTGAACGCGCCTGCGAAGCAGTCCCCGCCTGCCGTCGTGTCAATTACCTGCACTGCTGGGGCAGGCTGGTGAAAGCACAGCGTCTTGCCTGCTTGATAGGATGTCGCCAGCAGGGCCCCCTGTGCGCCCAGAGTGATAATGACGGTGGGGATGCCGTGCTCGTGCAGGACAGTTGCTACCGTGCGTGCATCATCCAGTGTGTCTATACGCTGGCCACTGAGCATACTCCCCTCGGTCTCGTTCACAATCAGGACGGTAAGCTGCGAGAGAATCTCCCAGGGCATTGGCTGAGCGGGCGCCAGGTTCAATACAACGAGCACGCCTGCCTGGTGGCCAGCGGCAATCAGGCTATTCACGGTTGTTATGGGGATCTCAAGTTGCAGTACGAGTGCGCCTGCCTGGGGGATGGCCTCGCGAATGCGCGCCATCTGCTGCTCGTCTTTGCCTACCTGCATATTTGCTCCGGAGGCGACAACGATGGCATTGTCTCCTCCCGGCGCCAGGAAAATGAAGGCCGTGCCGCTTGCCTCCCCGGTATCGATATCCACCAGGCGGGTATCAACTCCGTCGTCCCGCAAAGCCTTGAGGAGCCGCTCTCCAAAGGGATCACTGCCGACACGCCCGGCCATCGAGACCTGCGCACCCAGGCGCGCCATCGCGACGGCCTGGTTCGCGCCCTTGCCGCCAGGAACCAGCTTGAGCGAGCCTGCTCCCAGCAGCGTCTCACCAAGCACGGGAACATGCGGTACCTGCACAACCTGGTCCAAGTTCAGGCTGCCAACGGTCAGGATGGTACTGCGGGACATCGGCTACTCCTCCTGCTTGCTCTCGGGCGATGTGCGCCAGTCAATAGTGCCATGGAGTTCTGGCGATGGTGCTTTCAGTTGAGTATATCTGAAAATTCCTGGTCTCGACAAGTAAATATCATCGACCGGGTCAAACGCCCAGGCAAACAGGTCAATTCTGGCATGCATAAACGGGACAATCGATGCTCAGGCCGTGACAAATGTCCTGGAAGGTTGAGAAGTCTACGCCCGCAGGGAGAAATCTTAACCGCTCTCGCAGTAATGTCTCAATAAAAGATTAACGCCAAAGGCATATATATGAAAAGTAGATGAAAATCGATTAGATGCGGGGCTGGCGGCAGGGAATGAAGCGTACTGAGCAAACTGGCAGGAGAAGAGGAAACCTATGCTTGAAGTGCTGGATGACCTGGGTACTGTGGAAACCATGGAGGAGCCGGTTGCGCGACTCGCTCAAGAGGCTGAACGCAGGCGCATCGCCCGCGATTTGCATGATGGCGTCGTTCAATCGCTCACCGCGCTGGTGGCCGACCTGGAATATTTCCGTACGCGCTACCTTCGGGCGCAGGCAGGAGATAGCAGCCAGTTTGCCGAGAAGGTAGATAGCTGGCAGGAACTGGCGCGCGAAAGCCTGGACTCGATGCGGCAGGCGTTGGGGAATTTGCGGGCCGGGAGCGAAGCCGGTAGCAGCCCATCTCAGCCGAGCTGCGTATTCGATCTGCCGTTTGCAATCGAGGCATTGCTGGCCAAAATGCAGAGCGCGGGGTACCGCGTCGAGTATGAATGTGAAGATTGGCCCGTAGTGCTGCCAGAAGAATACACCTCAAATCTTTACTCCATTGTTCGCGAAGCTCTGACCAATATATCCAAACATGCCTATGCCACGATGATATCCGTTTCTCTATTTTGTTTTGAGTCATGCCTGCATCTCAGTATCGCCGATGACGGTATCGGTACGGCGCACAACGCGTCACCTGCCCGGCAGACGCACGGATATCACCAGGGCCTTATCGGAATGCGCGAACGAGCCGCTCTGTTGGGTGGGCGGATGACTCTGGAAAGCGTTCCTGCCCGAGGGACGCGTATCGACATCGATATTCCCCTCCCGGGTGCATTAGCGGGCCGCGAGGCCTATACATCGATCGTAGGAGAAGCGTAAGTATGACTTTGGACATCGAAGAATGGGCGCTTGCACAGATAAATGGCTGGCCACTGACGGAGCAAGAGCAGCAGCAAATCACGCTGGGCGTTGTGGACGACCAGCGCCTCTTTCGAGAAAGCATCGCCGGTATGCTGGGCACCGAAGAGTCGTTGAAGGTGGTGGGTGTGGTTGGCAATGGAGTAGAAGCCGTCGATTTAGTCAGGCGGGCACGGCCCCACGTGTTATTGATGGATATCAAGATGCCGGAGATGGACGGCGTTGAAGCTACGCGCCAGATCAAAGCCGAATTTCCTGAGACCCGCATCATCCTGCTTGCCACTTTTGTTACGGATAGTTACGTGCTGGACGGTCTGGGAGCCGGCGCGAACGGCTTTATTCTCAAAGACAGCTCGCTTGCCGGCATGGTGGCAGCCATTCGAGCCGTCTACAGCGGCGAGCAGGTTATCGCCAGCGGCATTACGTATCGCATGGTGCAGATGCTCGAGCGGCAAACCTCGGATAAAAGTCAGCGCAGCGATGGCCTGACGACGCGCGAGATGGAGATGCTGCGCCTGCTCGCGAAGGGGATGCTCGCTAAAGAGATTGCGCGCGCACTGGCCGTGAGCGAAAAGACGGTACGCAATCATATCAGCAATATTTATCGCAAACTTGATATCTATGATCGCTCGCAAGTGGTCATCTATGCTATGAAAAATGGTCTGGTTGACCTTCAATAGATTGAGGTAAGTAAGTAGTGTCAACAATATTTCTGGACCGCGATGGAGTCATCAATGAGAATCGCGCCGATTATGTCAAAAGCTGGGACGAATTCCGCTTTCTGCCCGGCTCGCGCGAGGCGATAGCGAGACTGACGCAGGCCGGTCATCGTATTGTGGTGTGTTCAAACCAGGCAGGGGTAGCGAAAGGCGTTATTTCTATCGAGACGGTTGAAGATATTCACGCGCGTATGCTGGCCGAAATACGCAAGGCCGGTGGAGTGATCGAGAAGGTATACTATTGCCCGCATGGCAAAGAGGAGAGCTGCGATTGTCGCAAGCCGCGCCCGGGACAGTTACTGCGGGCCAGCAGGGAACTGGGCGTGGATTTGAGTGACGCCGTTTTCGTCGGGGATAGCTCCACCGATATAGAGGCCGGCATGGCAGCCGGCGTACATACCATCCTGGTGCTCAGCGGACTGGGTATGGAATCGCTCCGCACATTCCAGAATCAGACCATCCGGCCATTCCGCATCGCCATGAATCTCAAACATGCGGGAGAAGTAATCCTCAAGGGCATGCACAACTATAGCGGTTCGCTGACCTCGCTCGAGCGTGCCTGTTACGCGCTGCTGGATGAGCGCGTGCCGTTTGATGCGCTGCGCTCGCTGCACGAACAATTGGCGCTGGCTAGCGAGAAGTAGAAGAGTGAAGAATGAGGGCCTGCATGTCGCGGCAATAAGCAAGCAGGCGCCCGAAGACGGGCAACGGTTCGAGTGCGTGCGCGTGACCTACCAGGATCAACTTGCGCTGCGCACGCGTGAGCGCGACGTTCAGGCGGTTGGGGTCCGTCAAGTGCCTGCGCAACTGGCCTCCGGATTCCGGCGTGGTCGTCGTCGCGAACGACAGGATCATGACCGCGCGCTCGCCCCCCTGGAAGCGGTCAACGGTGTCCACGCTGAGCGGCGTTGTGGGGGAAAGAGCCTTCCAGGCTGTCGCGGCATCATCCACAAACAGGTGTCGTCGTATATTGGCGACCTGCGCTTTATACGGCGCGATAATGCCGATATCCGCCTCAGTGATGCCCCGCGCGAGCAGCCCGGCCACGAGTTCGCGCACCGCGCGCGCCTCGGCGGCGCTGGTCTTCGGCCCATCCTGCTCGTCGTTCGCACCAGCCATATCCAGGAACACCATTGGAAGATTGGGGTGAAGCGCGCGTGAAATGGAGCGAATTTCGCCTTTCAACTGCCCGCTAGATGGTGCGAATGCCAGCAGGCGGCGCGCTACCGATGGGTGCGCACGGAGCTGGCCGCCATAGGACTCCTTCGAGGCGAAATGCGAGATCCATTGATTCATGCGGTACTGCACCTTCAGGGAAACGCAGGCGCTGATCGCGAGCGGATGGTCTTTCGTATAGTCGGAATCTATGCACTTCAGGTAGCTGAAAAGTGAATCGCTCAGGCCCTCCAGTGCTGCCTCTTCGCTCATCACCAGCGGAGGGAGCTGCTTCTCGTCTCCAACCAGGATGAAGCGTTTCGCGAAGCGCAGCGCGCCGAGGATGGCTGGAACGGTCAGTTGTCCCGCCTCGTCGATGATCGCCACGTCGAACTCCAGTGGCGAATCCGCCGGCGCACCGTCTTGCGCCGCGGCACCTGGATGTTTGAAGGGGACGTACTTTTCCGATGACCACGTGGCCGTCGTCGAAGCGATCACCGGGAGAGTGCGCAGCATATCCTGAACCCCCAGCGAGCCGGCCTGTGGATCCTGAGACTCTAGCAGCCGTTTTAGCAGGTGAGGCTGAATATGCTCGTCAACGCTGCGATCGTGGCCCAGTCGCACAAAGTCGTGGAAATCCTCGCGCTCGAGGCGCCGCAGCATATTATCTACCGCCTGGTTGGTGAAAGCTGAGAGCAGCACGCGCTGGCCCTGCGCACAAAGCCGCCGTACAATGGCCGCTATGACGCTGGTCTTGCCCGTCCCCGGCGGTCCGTGAATGAGCAGGTAATCCTGCATCTGCAAGGCTCGCTCGACGGCCACGCTCTGCTCCTCGTTCAGATTGGGAGGCGCCGGCACTTGAATTGACGTAAAGCGCGGCCGGGTGATGCCCGCGACGAGCTGGCGGAGATGTGGCTCGGCCTGCAGCCAGCGCAGCAGGTTTTGCTGTGTACGCACGTGGACAATGTCGGTTGCATATTTATCAATCAGCGCAGGATGATTGATGCGCTCGGGCGTCCAGACGGTTACAGACTCGGAGGCGATCTCCAGAATAGTCCCGGTCACAACCTCGCCGGTAATCGGGTCGCCGTCGCTCAGCAAGATTTCGTCGCCTTCGCGCAGTTCCGATGTATTTTTACAACGAAAGGTCTGGCGCCATTCACCCTGTCCATTCGGAACCGCATCGCCAAGCGCTTGCAGGCCGCCAATTGCCATCCCCAGCTCAACGCGTTCCCGCATGGGCGTCTTCCACAGCAGCGCCTGCTGGCGTTCGATCTCCAGTCCCTCAAGCCGCAACAATGAATAATATTTCCTGAAGAAAGCCGTGTCTTCCACTGAACTTTCAACGAGCAAGGGAGCGTATCCATCCGTGGAGACGCCATTTATCGCGTCGGCATCGAGCTTGCCGCCGTCAACTCGCGGTGGCTGCCAGTCCAGCAGGGAGGAGACCTGCGCGCATGTATCCCGCATGGCGCATTTTGTGCAACGGCCCGGCCCAGGTGGAGGCGATGGAATGCCTGTCACGTGGCTGAGGACGAGTGTGTTGCGCGTTTCGATGACACGCTGCAATTGGTTGGGGGTGAAACGCAGACTGAAATCGGTGGCTTCGCCTGGCGTGCCACTGTAGAGCAAGGTTGCGAGGGCGTTCTTCATTTTCGGGTCGCGCCGCACGGCCAGCAGCGCCAGGTAACCCTGCACCTGCCAGCGATGCGCCGATTTCGGCAGATCTCCATTGCCGCCGCCCGTTTTCAGTTCAAGCAGGCGCTGGCGGCTACGCTGCCTCCAAAGAAGGTCAAGGCGCCCGCGCAGCCCGATCTCGGGGGCGAGCAGGAAAGTTTCCGCGCGCACCAGGGGGATGCTGGACTGATCGGCTTGCCTGTCCTCATCTCCATTTGTGTGAGTGGCAGTCTGCTCTGGTATATCCCACAGGGTGGCGTGCTGCTTCTCGAACCAGTTGGCCAGGCTTTCCAGGTGCGGGGCGACATCCGAGCGGATGGATTCGGCGGAGATGTTGCTGATGGCAAGATCGATGCTGCCACGCTGTAGCGCCTGGTTAAAATGGCGCTGCAGGGTAGCCAGTGGCGTTTCTTCGCCATTGGCGACGTGTCCCTGCATCAATTCGCCCCGGTCATGCTCCTTCAGCAACTCCTTGAAGCTGCTGTGTACCATATTGCCCCGTATGGCGGCGGGAGACTGCAACGCCGGCAGCAGGCGATTCAACAGGTACTGCCTCGCGCAGTACTCGGCAGAGTTGAGGTCGGTGATGTTGAGGATAGTGTCAGGTTCCAGGATGGCCAGCGTCAGTTCGTTAGCAATATAGCGCGAGAGTGTGCGGCCCTTGTGTTCCGCCGTACTGATTGCCTGGGGCAGATGATAGACGCGAAGTATTAGCCTCAACCGCCGCAAGTTTGTTCCCAATTCCAGAAGTTGTTTAGCCAGGCTGTTATAGATTTGAGTCAGGCGCACAGTTACTAGTAATGACCCGATATCTACCGTAAAATAGGGAAGAAGTTCACCATCTGTTTTGAACTGGTGCACAAAGACAATCTGTCCCTCAAGTTGTTTGACATCGCACGGGTGCGTGTCCAGGGTGCAGAGGAAACAATCCGGCGATGTTGTTTCGTTCAAGTTGGGACTGGGCGTTGTCATCGTTCTCTCATATGCTCCTGCAATGATCTCTCTTGCAGGCAGTGTACGAAAAGAACAGATTTTCGTCAAGTGGCTATGCCTATTGTCTCCCAGCGGCTCAGCGAGTATCATATCAAGCGGACCCTCATCAAAGGAGGCAGTAAACATGGATAAACCGCCGGTGCGCACAATTACGCTGGGGATTGCGGAACAGCATCCCCTCTCGTTCGAGACCATCCAGCGGGCCGGGGCGCTGTTGCGGCAGGCGAACGCACGGTATAGTGAGGCGGGATACGAAGTGCAGACGGTGCGAATTTCGACGCGCCCCATCTTTGACGATCTCGCGCAATGGCCTGACGGCGAACTGGTGAGCTATATCCAGGGACTCCAGCGCATGCTGGATGATGCCGGGCTGGCATTCTGCTCGGTCGGCCCGGCCCAGGCGGCGCGGGCGAACTTCCCCTTGCAGCGCGTCGGTGTGATTGCTGACCTGCTCGCGGCGACGACGGCCATCAGCGCGACGGTGCAACTGGCCACCTCGAAGGATGGTCTGCGTAGCGAGGCGGCGCTGGCTTGCGCCCGCGTCATGCAGCGCCTGGCGCACGAGACCGCCGAGGGATTCGGCAACTTTCGTTTCGCGGCGCTGGCCTGCGTTGCGCCAGGCAGCCCATTTTTTCCGGCGGCCTACCATCAAGGCCCGGCCAGCCTCTCGCCTGGCAGTGCAAGGCGCCGGCGTCATCGCGCGCGCGCTCCAATCGTACAGGCAGATTGGCGGTGACATGACACGGCTGTCGAGCATCAGTCTGTATGTGCGGGAGGCACTGGTTGAGCAGCTTACGCCGGTCGTGGAGCTTTGCAAGGGTTTTGCAGCCGAGCAGGGAATTGCCTTCGGCGGTATCGATACTTCGCCGGCGCCAATGGACGAAGACAGCATTGCGGGGGCGCTGGAACTGTGCGGCTATGGGCCGGTGGGCAGTCCCGGTACTCTGGCGCTGGCGGAGGCGCTGACCTCAGCGCTCAAATCGACCGGCTTCCCAACCTGCGGATACTGCGGCCTGATGCTGCCTGTGCTGGAAGATGCCGTGCTGGGCAAACGTTGGGAAGAAGGAACCGTGACGACGCACCAGTTGCTGCTCTACTCGGCGGTGTGTGGTACCGGCCTCGATACCATCCCCTTGCCTGGGGACATCGAGCAGGGTGAGATCGCGCACCTCCTACTGGATGTAGCTGCGCTTGCCTATCGCCTCAACAAGCCGCTTTCCGCGCGGCTCTTCCCAGTGCCCGGCAAGCGCCCTGGTGAGCGCACCGGGTTCACCTCGCCGTACCTGACCAATACGGTCGTCAGGTAAGCTCTGAGGTAGGGCTCGAGTTCTAGTTCTCGAGCGATGCCATGCTGCTGCCCCACAAAACCTCCATTACGCCGTCGTATGAGCTTTTCAGGCTCTCGTACAGGTTGGCGTTCTCGATGGAAAGCGCCGCAAGCCTTGCCAGCACGGTGAGGAACTGGACGTCGTCTTCGTGGAAGATGCAGGGTTCACCGGTGTAGACGCGCATGACGCCGATCGGATCGCCGTGCACCTCGAGTGGGACGCAGAGGATGGAGACGATGCCCTCGCGCCTGGCTGCCTCGCTATACTGGAAGCGCGTATCGGTGCTCACATCCTGGATGATGACTGTTTCTCCGGCTAATGCCTGCGAGTCTATCGGGCTATGCCCAATATCGACGGGGCCCTTAGACAAGTAACTATCGCTCAACCCATGCGCAGCCCGCAGGCCTAACTGCCCGGTACGCGCATCGTAGAGGCGCAAGCGAACAGGCCTTGACGTGCATTGTCTCGGTGACGTTCGTGACGACGTTCTGAAGCACTTCCTTCAGCTCGAGGCTGGAAGAAAAGGCCAGCGCGGCTGAGTAAAGCGCGGTGTAATAATCCTTGTGCGCGCGGGCGGAGCCGCCAGCATCGGCAGAATCGGTGGTCATAGTATACCCCTCCCGTGATATGAGTACTGTGAAGTTGTGTCGGGCGCTCCCTTTCCCGTTTCCAGGCATCCAAGCATATGCAATAATGCGACAAAAAGAAAGTACGATATGTATAAGTATACCATATATAGCGGGCATACTTGTCAGTCAGTCGTTTTGCCGTAAGAGAGGGCAGCCCGAGGGTCGCCCTGGCAGCGGTAAGTTACATTTATATCGAAATCAGATGAGCGCCCTCAAGATGACGGATCCTGCACAACCCAGACGCGGCAGGGAGAATGCTCGAGCACGTATGGGACGGTCTTGCCTAGCGTGCTGTTGGTGCCCTTCTGGGGGTGACGAACCAGCCCTAGCATGATAAGCGCGCAGGCGTGATCGCGCGCTTCCTCCACAATGGCAGGCCCGGCATCGCGTGTCTGGACGACCTCTGCAATGGCTTCACATCCCGCTTCGTCGGCAATAGCAATGGCTTCGTTCAAAAGCTTGTCGGCGTTTTCGGATTCCTGGGTAAGTGAGGCTTTGAGTGGAAGGGTACGTGGGACTTCAATAATGTGGACGAGGTGGACTTTGCGCCTGGCCCGTTTCGCCATCATGCAGGCCAGGCGAACGAGTTCGTTATCCAATTTCTTCCCATCCACGATGACGGCTATATCTCCCGATGCTCCAACCCCTGGAGCAGTTTTGCTCGTTTCTATATCGTCTTTGGCTTTACGCCAGAAATGAACCATAATAGTGCTTCTCCTCCTGCAAGGAACATGATAAAACAGCATCATTTCTTGCATCGTATCTCTACAATGAGTTATCGTCGATACGGTTCCTACAGGTCAATTATGATTTTAACCTGTAAGCGTTTGCTCGTCAATAGTGGTTCTGCCATATTTCATCGTAGAGATTCGCGGAAATTCACATGGCTACTCAGGTTCGATCGTGGCAGTTAGTCCGTAGCTGAGAAGTTGTTCCTGGTAGTGTTCCGCCGTCTCCTTCGGGCAGGTCACGACAATCGCGCTGCCGGTGAGGTGGGCCGTCAGCATGATCTGCTCCGCCTCACGGTGCGTCAGCCGGAGGATGGTGCGCAGGAGGACCGCGACAACATAGAGCATATCATTATAGTCGTCGTTGAACAGGATGACATGATAAGGGGGAAGCAATTTGGCGCGTAGCCGTATCAGTTCTTCTACCTCGACCTGGTCGAGAGGTTGTGCCGTTGTTTCGCTAGACATTCAAGGCATCTCCCATAAGATTGATAATGGACCGGATTGAATAGGACAGAACATGCTACCCTTATTGTAAAGAGTGGGAGCAAATTTTGCTAGTCTCTTCCGATGCTTCTGTCGATTTTTCCTTTGTTGTTGATCAGAATTGCGCGCGCCTTCGATTTGCGGCTGATGTTATCGGGATTGGCGAGGCGGACGGCGATTACATTGCGAGCGCCCTGGGCAGGCTGTGTGGGCGGGCTACTGGTACGCGCACTGGTCTGCCCGATGTTGCCGCGCTCCCGGCCACGCTGCATCAATCCCAGAAAGGCCCCGATAATGATGCCGACGGCTGCCCCGGCTACTATAGAAGGGATGAGCGGGAGCGCTTTCGTCACAAACTCGGCTGCTCCAAACATGAGCCCGCCGATGAGCAGGCCGAACACCAGCGCCAGGACGATCACCACGAGCGGGTTTGGCCCCGAGCGTGTCGTCTGCAGAAAGACTTCGCTGCGGTTGCGGTTCGGGCCGTGTTCGCGGAATTCTCCGGCAGCCAGCGTATCGCCGGACATGCGAAAGACCTCTTCATCCCCAAAGCCCTCTTTATTGAGTTTTGCTGCTGCTGTGTCGGCCTCGGTTGCTGTATTGAAGACGGCCAGCAGGTCAAAGTCCATTTCCTGTTGCTGCATGATCAGATATTCTCCAGGTCTGTCAGAATAAAGTGTGTCCCGTCTGTTATTATCACAAGTTGCACAAAATGTTGTAAAAGGGTATTCCCTCCACGGCTGCCTCACCGAAGCAGGGGGTATCCTTGCCGCATGATACCAGAAAGAGAAGACCCAATGCAAGATTGCGTACCTTTGTGGATGTCTTCCCTTGCTGCATGGGTTAGCTGTCCTTTGTCGAATTCTGGGGTAAAATACTTGAAGTGTATCCTTTCGCGTACTTCTATCATAAGCAGTTCTACGGCGTAATGGAGCGTTCGGCAAAGGCGGTGGAGGTGAGCCAGGGCCGATAAATCGGCGATGGCCGCGATAAATCGGGCCCTACTGATAGGGATCGCATAGCTATAATGTGGTACTCGCATGGCAACGCAGAACGACAATCGCAGGCATCGTAAGCTATCAGGGCGAAGTGTCCTGATCGTGCTTGGCTGTGTTGTCATACTGGCTGTCGTGGTCTTCTTCGCAACTCCTGCGCGGCAATGGGTGACATCGCTCATCCATCCGCGAGTCACTGTTCCCGCCGTAAATTCTGATACAGCGATGTTTGGCTTTGATTTGCAGCATACCCATTTTGATGCTGCCGAGCATGTCATCAGTACTGCGAACGTCGAACACCTGCGACTCGCCTGGACCTTTACGACACATGACCTCATCATCTCTTCTCCGGCTGTCGCCAATGGAGTCGTATATGTCGGCTCGAATGATCGCTCGTTCTATGCGTTAGATGCAGTGAAGGGGAAGATGCTGTGGTCGCGTACGGCGAAGGCTGATATCGGCTCCTCGCCGGCGGTCGCGGGTGGCAAGGTCTTCGTTGGTTCGAGCGACGATACGCTGTACGCCTTCAACGCCAGGACGGGTGCGCCGACATGGGAATTCACTACCGGCGACTCTGTCTGGTCGTCTCCATCTGTCGCGAACGGCGTGCTCTATATCGGCTCGAACGATGCACTGCTCTACGCGCTCGATGCCGCGACGGGGAGGGGGCTGTGGTCGTTCAGCACCGGTAACTTCGTCTCTTCCTCGCCCGCCATCGTGGGTGGGGTCGTCTATGTGGGTTCTGAGGACGGGATGCTATACGCCCTTGATGCCCGCAAGGGGAGGGTATTGTGGATGGCCCTGGCCGGGAGCGCGATTCGTGTCTCCTCGCCCGCCGTCGTAAATGGCGTTGTGTATGTGGGTTCTGAGGATAAGAACCTTTACGCCTTCGATGCACGCACAGGCAAGCTGCGCTGGGTAGCGCCTACGCAGGGTTATATTCACTCATCACCCGCCATCGCCGGCGGGGTCGTCTACATTGGCTCAACCGACGGCCGCGTCTATGCCTTCGATGCCGCCACCGGGCAGCCGCGCTGGGTAACAGGTACGGGGGCCCGTATCTTCTCCTCGCCAACGGTAGCGAACGGTGTGGTCTACATCGGTTCGCAAGATCATCGCCTCTACGCGCTCGATGCGGCGACGGGCGCGATCCTCTGGACCTATACAACTGGTGACGCCATAGATTCCTCGCCAACGGTGGCGAACGACATGGTCTATGTCGGCTCGTGGGATGGCAAGCTGTACGCTTTTCACCTGTAAGTATCTTGCTGAACTATGGCAATTCGGCCATTTATCATGCATACTAGATTTATGCTGGAACAAACACAACGCGATGAGAAAGACGCTCCCCTGCGACGTGATATCCGCACTTTGGGCGATGCTCTGGGGCGCGCCATTCAGCAGCACAGCAGGCCGGATGCCTATGAGACGGAGGAGCGACTGCGCCTGACGTGCAGGCGACTGCGCGAGTGCGATGAGCTGCTGAACGCGGCCCACGGGGAACAAGCGGCACGGCTGCGCGAAGAGATAGAGACATTAGACCAGGAGATCACGCGTATTGTCGAAGAGTGCGACCTTGAGACCGCCATCGATGTCATTCGCGCCTTCACCGTTTACTTCCACCTCGTCAATACTGCCGAGCAGCATCACCGCATCCGCCGCCGTAAAGCCCACGAAATCTCCCACGTGCCGGTCGCCCAGCGCGGCTCCCTTGCGGCACTCGTAGCGCTGCTGAAGCGCAGCAGCCTCGATGCTGACGCCATTCAAGCGCTGCTCAACCAGCTTTCTATCGAACTTGTCTTTACCGCGCATCCCACCGAGGCGACGCGCCGCAGCCTTATCCTCAAGTCGAGTCGCCTGGCCGAATTGCTCGCTGAGCGCGACTTGTTCGAGATGATGGCGCCGCGGGAGCAGGCGCGGTGGCAGCGCGAGATCGAGAATATCGTCACGCTGCTGTGGCGTACCGACTCCGTATTGCATGTGCGCCTTCAGCCGCTCGACGAAATTAAAATGGGCCTCTATTACCTCGAAGAAATCCTGTACGACGCCATCCCCGAACTCTACGCCGAGTTGGAAGAGCTGCTCGCCAGGCAGTATCCCGGCGCGTCGTTCAGCGTTTCGCCCTTCCTGCGCACCGGCTCGTGGATAGGCGGCGACCAGGACGGCAATCCCCACGTGGGACCAGAGACCCTACTGCAAGCGCTGCACTTGCAGCGGACGCGCGTGATCGAACATTATCGCGCCTCCATCGAAAAACTGGCGCAGGAGTTTTCACAGGCGCTCAACTATTCAACCATCACGCCCGCCCTGGCCGACTCTATCGCCGGCGACGCCGCGCTGCTGCCCGGCTATGACCGCGAACTTGGGTCGCAGACCGCCCAGGAACCATATCGGCGCAAGCTCTCCTTCATGTGGAAGCGGCTGGAAGCGACGCTGGCCGACGACAACGAGCGTATTCGGGCAACAGCGGCTCATTCACGAGTTGCGTACAGCAAATCCAGTGAACTGCTCGCAGACCTGGAATTGCTGCGCGACAGTCTAGCGGCGGAGGGAGAGCGCGAGGTCACGCGGGGAGGACTGGCCAGGCTTATTCGCCAGGTGCAGGTCTTCGGCTTCCATTTTGCGGCGCTCGACGTGCGCCAGCACAGCGAGCGTCACGCAGCCGCGTTGTCAGAGTTGCTGCAGGCAACCGGCCTGCTGCAAAGCGATTATCGTTTGCTCGAAGAAGCGGAACGAGTGCGCGTGCTGGAGGGGCTACTGCAAGATCCGCGCGTGTTGCCGCGCAATCGGCTCGAGCTGAGCGCGGAGACGCAGCACGTGCTGGCAACCTTCGATGCCATGCGGCGGGCCAGAGCGGAATTTGGCGAGGACTCCGTCACCTGCTACATCATCAGCATGTCGCGCAGCCTGAGCGATCTGCTGGAGGTACAGGTTTTCTGCAAGGAGGCAGGTATTGCTGGTCTGCCCATCGTGCCCCTGTTCGAGACAATCGACGACCTGCGCACCTGTACGCAAATCCTGGAGCGGGCCTTTAGCAATCCTTCGTACCGTGCGCACCTGCGTGACTGTGGAGAGAGCCAGCAGGTCATGCTGGGGTACTCGGACAGCAGCAAGGATGGGGGCATTCTTACCTCCGGCTGGGAATTGTATCAGGCGCAGCGCAGGCTGGCCGAACTGGGCGCGCGGCATGGCATCACGATGACCATATTCCACGGGCGCGGTGGAGCAATCGGGCGAGGCGGCGGGCCGATTTACGAGGCGATCCTGGGCCAGCCGCCGGGTACCGTCAACGGGCGCATGCGCATTACTGAGCAAGGCGAGATGCTTTCGTTCAAATATGGCCTGCCGGAGATCGCACTGCGCAACCTCGAACTGGTCGTGGCCGGCGTCGTGCAGTCAAGCATTGCACGAGGGGCGCTGCAAGAAGCGGATCAGCCCACGCAGACGCTTGATTCATGGGTGAGCATTATGGATACGCTCTCCGCGCGCGCCTACGCACACTATCGCCACCTGATCTACGAGACGCCCGATTTCCCGCGTTTCTTTGAGCAGGCCACGCCCATCCTCGAACTTGGTTGGCTCAATATCGGCTCGCGACCGGTGCGGCGAGCGAAGGGACGCAGCATCGAGGAATTGCGCGCCATCCCCTGGGTCTTTTCCTGGATGCAGAGCCGGTTTGTGCTGCCAAGCTGGTACGGCGTGGGCGCGGCGCTCGAAGAGTTCCTGGCGGAGCAGCCCGCATCTATGCAGGAGTTACAGCACATGTACCGCGAGTGGCCGTTTTTGCGCGCCTTCCTGGATAATATGCAGATGACGCTCTCGAAGGCCGATATGCATATCGCGCGGCACTACGCGGAGCTGGTTGACGATGAAGAACTGCGCCAGCGTCTCACGCGGCTCATCCTGGAAGAGTACGAACGCACACGCCGCCTGCTGCTCCAGATCGTAGGAAGCGAGGAGCTGCTCGATTCCACTCCCGTGCTGCAGCGCTCCATTCGCCTGCGCAACCCCTACGTCGACCCGCTGAGCCATTTCCAGGTCGCGCTGCTGCGCCGCCTGCGCGCACTCGGCGGACCACTCGTTCTCGACGAAGCGGCGCCGGGCGTTGCCGGTGAGGAAGAACGCATGCGCGCGCGGTTGACCTACGCTGTGCTGCTGACGATCAACGGCATAGCGGCGGGGCTGAGAAATACTGGATAATTATAAGGACTATTATGACTGTATTCGATATCATTCAACAACGGCGCAGCATTGGTAAGATGACGGACGAGCGGCCAACACGCGGGCAGATCGAGCGCCTGCTGGAGGCCGCGACACACGCGCCAAATCATCACCATACGCAGCCCTGGAAATTTATCGTGCTTGCGGGAGATGCGCGGGCGGAGGTGGGCGAAGTGATGGCAGAGTCGCTTGAGGCCAGGCTGGAAGATACAAGCGGCGAGAAGGCGCAGGCGCTGATCAACAAGGAACGCAACAAGCTGCTGCGCTCGCCAGTGGTGATCGTGGTCGCATCGGAACCGCCCACAATGCCGAAGGTGCTTGAGATCGAGAACATCGAGGCTACGGCGGCGGCTGTACAGAATATGCTGCTGGCCGGCGAGGAGATGGGCCTGGCCCTCATGTGGCGCACAGGAGATGCGGCCTATGACCCGCATGTCAAGCGCAAACTGGGGCTGTCGCCGGAAGATCATATTGTGTCGCTTCTATACGTCGGCTTCCCGGCGATACCCAGACTTGAACGACGGCCCATGCCATACCAGGAAAAGACGACGTGGTTGGGGTGGGAGGATGTGTGAATGATCGCAAGAGCGTTGTTAAATGGTACCTGAGCCAGATGAAGCGGCAGTTCCATCTGCGACACCTGGGTTTACATCGTTTGGGGTGAAAGAGGGCAACCCAAGGGTCCCCACCCCACCCCGCTCCACTCCCGCCCTTACGGGAATTTCCCCGCAAGGACGGAGAGCCCGACACCTTTACCGCTTGCGCTCAGGTTCCGAGGAGCCCTTCTTTCTAGGGGAATGTTTCAGAAGTGACATATCGGTGTACCTCCTTCTTCACATATTACTTTGTAGTTCGGCGTTATCAACTAATTATAAATAAATATGGGTTATTTGTTTGACTTTTATATAGATAGTTACACGATGCTGAAGAATAGATCGACGCAAAGGTACCTTTAGCGGCGAAATCATGCTCATGCAGTACGGTGAAGCTAAGTACCCACCTCAAGCGTGTTATAAACAACGCCTCTTTGCTAAAGAGTTTATGATCACAGCAACACAAAAGGAAGTAATGAAGAAAGGAGTAACCGATGGTCCAGACCACTCCTGATTTGACCACGTCGTCTCTACAGGAGACGCAAAAACAGCAGAAGAAGCAGGCTAAGCGCGAAGCGAAGATGCGGCTCATGATCGAGGAGGCCAGAGGCGACCTGCGCAAGGCGGAGCAAAAGATGCGCCAGGCCCGGCTGGCACACGAGCTGGCCACGACCCGCCTGCGCATGCTGGAAGAGGAGTATCAGAACATGCGGAGCGACAACAACGAGAACAAGTAAGTCGGAAGTAATCTATTCAAACCAGGAAAGGAGAACGACACATGGGACGTTTCATTAATGGAATGTTGATCGGCGTTGGGGTAGGCCTGCTGATCGCGCCGATGCGGGGGGAAGAGATGCAGCGGCTGGTGCGCCAACGCTTCCAGCAGTTGCGTAGCAATCTACCGGAGAAGGAGCAGGTGATGCAGGCCAGCCAGCAGGTCGCGGCCAATCTCTCGCAGACGGCGAGTACGCTGAAGGGGGCAGCCCAGCAGGCAGCTTCCAAGGTACAGGAGACGGGTGGCGCTCTGGGGAACCTGACGCAGCAAACGGCACAGCAGGCCAGGCAGACCGGGCAGGACACCCTCAACGCTACCAGGCAGGCAGCCCAGGGAGTGAAAGAGCGTGGGCAGTCCGCGACGACGCCTGCCGGGGAGTCAGAAACCGTCATCCTCTTTGAGAACGATATGGACGTGTGACACTGTCAGTTATACACTTGAGACGTCAAACGGCGCTTACACACAACTGTGTTCGCTCCTTTGACGTCTCAAGTTGCGCATGAGACCATTCAAAAGAGAGAAGATTTCATTCCCCGATTTCAGCCTCTGCTCGTTTGCTCACCCAAGAAATAGAGCATTGCTGCTTCAAAACAGCAGCAAGCGGCATGTCGTTCTGAATGTGAACGAAAGGAAAAACCATCTGGGAAAGGGAGTGGATCGGTGCTGTCTTGGAAAACCTCACCGTGTAAGCCGCCTGGGAGAAAGGTTGAACCGTCATGGCTAACTGATGCGTGCATACTATAGACGAAAGTGAACAGAGGCTCCCCTTTTCAAAGGAGATCGAGTCATGGCAACCAAAACAGAACAGCACGCCGCTTCAGAGGCGGAACAGACGGCGAAAACGAGCGCGAAAACGCTTCAGGAGTTTTTCACTAAGTTCAACAACGATTGGGTGATGAACTTCGCGGCAGCACTGGCCTTCAACCTCATCACCGCCATCTTGCCGATCCTGATCGCCATCCTGGCTGTCGCCGGGTTTACCATCGGGAGATTGTCCCCATCGGCGAATACGCAACTCCAGGATAGCCTGAACAAAATCTTCCCGTCCTCAGCGGGGTTCGTGTCGGCGGCATTAGAGTCGCTGAATAAGAATGCCGGTCCCCTTGTTATCATCGCCGTACTCGTCGCCATATTTGGCGGTTCACGACTCTTTGTCACTATAGAAGGGTATTTTGATGTCATCTATCATACCCGGCCACGTAACGTTATCAAGCAGAACATTATGGCTGTCGTCATGCTGTTGATCTTCATCGTCTTGACTGTCCCGATGGTGTTTGCTGCTTCGATCCCGGCCGTGCTGCAGTCGTTAATCCAGAATTCGGTGTTGAGTCAGATCCCCGGGAATGCGCTGCTGATCGAGGCGCTGGGCATTCTTGTTTCGCTCTTCATTTCGTGGGTCTTGTTGGAGGCGATCTATATCGTGGTGCCCAACCAGCACATTAGCTTCCGCAATAGCTGGCTCGGCGCGGTAGTCGCGGCCGTGCTGCTCCAGATTTACCTGTCGTTCTTCTTCCCGTTCTATACCACCCATTTCTTAGGCAACTACACAGGGAATATCGCCTTAGGAGTCATCCTGCTGTTTTTCTTCTACTACTTTGCCGTGATCCTGCTGCTGGGAGCCGAGATCAATGCCTACTTCGCCGAGCATATCCGGGCCACGCCTGAGAGTATCCCGGTGATAGTTCACAAGTATACCAGCCATTTGCAGACATCCGAAAAAGCTATTCAAGAGCAGGCCCCACCTTCTCACAAGGGCGAAGAGCCAAAGGATATTGTTCCCAAGGGTGAAGCACCGACGGCCGGTACGCCCACCGGAACGCCGGGACAGGTCCAGATGAAGCGTACCGATAGCAGTGACCTGGCTCCTTCCAACGGCCAGCAATTGAAGAAGCGCGCATCTAAATCGGCTCAGGCCGGCGCGTCAGGAGCGCTCATTCTCGTTGAGGCGCTGGCGGGAACATCCCTGGCGTTCATTGTGCAATTCTTCCAGTTGCGCCGCAAGAAGTAGCAAGCAGTGAGTCGCTCTCGCCTCTTAGGTACCCTTTCCTATTGTTGGCGCTTGTCAAGCATGTGTTTGGCGACGAGCGCGGCCAATCCGACCGAGCCGGCCAGAAGCACAGGATGAGAGAGAATGCGTTGCGCCACATCGGGCCGCTCCCGGCTCGCCCGTGCCATTCCCTGAGCCATTGAGGCCGGATCATTGGGGTTCACACCGTATTCGGGCGGGAACTGCTGCGCGAGCTGCGCGCGTTGATCGGGGGACAACTGGGCAAAGTGCTGCTGAAAGACCTGCTGTTGCTCCTCGGGGGGTGCGTTCCGCACAAATTGCTGCAAATTGTTCCTCGCCTCGTTCGGGTCGATATTACTGAAGTTCCCCGTGTTGTATGCCTGAGCATACTTCTGGTACATCTGTACGTTGTTTGCATCAAACGGCCACATAAATCTGTTCCTTTCCTGAAATTGCTTCAAGCCAATATAACGTTCCACTCAAGTAACACGGTCGTTATTGAGAAAGCGTGGTTTTAACTTTCCACCTCAGATAGAGGCAAAGAGAGAGCGCAAGCCAGCCCCCACCAAATAGGTATCCACCAAGCACATCGGTAGCCCAGTGATCCCCCAGGTAGATGCGAGCGGGACCCGTAAGTAGTACGAAGACCGCAGGGATAGTCAGCAACATTCGTCTGCCTGGCTGCCTCTCCTTCTTCGAGAGCAGCCCGAGCGCTAATACCCAGCCCCACAATGTCACAGCTGATTCCACATGCCCGCTTGGAAAGCTCATTCCCCTCGGTTGTTTGCTGACATGGACGAGCAATGGCTTTGGGCGCGGCCGGTAAATTCCCTGCTTGAACACTGTTGTGGCCAGGGCGCACGTCCAGCAAGTCGCCAGGATCATCAGGGCCTCCAGCCGCAGGCGCCTCTTCCATAGCAGAGCGGCGGCTGGCACGGCCAGGATATTCAGGGAGACCGCCGAACCCGTGAGGGTATTGAACACCCGCACAAAGGAGCGAACGAACGAACGCTGCTTCTGTTGCACCAAGCGCGAGATGGCAATTTCGGTGAGGGACTGGGGATGCTTGCGCACCCAGCGGGCCAGGGGAATCAGCAGCACGAACTGGACGAGCGAGCTGGCAAGCAGGAACCAGTCGCAGTTCATCGTCTCTCCTCTTCTCCTTGTGAAAGCGCTCAATTGTTCTCCCTCCAAGCCTCATATCAAGCGAGACCAGGCCAGTGTGGAAATGTCCTCCTGGCCTGGCTTCTGGTCGCTCGTATGTGTCAACCAGGCAGCAGTGCAGATCACGCTGTTCAGACTAGCGCGGTCGCTGCGACCGGGGCATAGGCTGCGTTGGGGGCTGTACGCTGTCCGCCAGCGGATTCATACCGGGTTGCGCCGTGACCTGCGAGGCGTCACCGTAGGGATTCGTGCTCTGCTGCGCGGTGACCTGCGAGGCCGCGTTGCTCACGGTGGACTCACCGCGAGAGAGCCAGCGGCGGGCGGTCTCCTGCCCACCAAGCCCAAAGGCCAAGCCAAAGGCGATGGCGACCGCAGCCACCATGGCCCCGAACAGCTCGTTGATGAGGGCCGGGGCGATCTTCAACTGCTCCAACGCCACCAGGGCGGCAAAGCCGATGATGGCCCAGCGCGCAATCCCGGCGAAGATGTTGGGATTGCCGATGTTGGCGCTGGCTGTTGCCCCGCGTACAATGTCAGCCACGAAGGTGGCCGCCAGGGTCCCCAGAAACAGCACCAGGATGGCGACAAACACATTGGGGATGTAGGCCACCAGCGTGTTCAGGATGTTGCTCACGGTTGGCAGGCCGAGTGCATCGGCGGCCGGCACCAGGAAGATCAGCAAGATGAACCAGTAGACCACTTTGCCCAGCACGCCGGCCGGGTCCAGATGTACGCCCATGCGCTGATCAAAGCGCGTTAGGCCAATGCGCTCCGCCAGGCGATCAAAGCCGACCTTGCGCAACAGGAACGTCAGCGCTTTGCTGACCAGCGCAGCAATGATCAAGCCGACAATCAGAATGACCAGAAAGCCGATCAGCCGCGGAATGAAGGTGAGGATGAGGTTGACCGCGTTCGCCAGGGCGTTGAAGATGGCGGTCCCCCAATCAGCTAAGACTATCATGATGGTCTCCTTTTACGAACGAGCTCCTGTTCAATGGAACACAAGCTGCTAAACCCAGATGAATTTATTTTCATTTTTGACACGATTTATAATCAAAAAGAGTTTCAATCGGACGAACGCTCGAGCTATAATTGTTCATTTTCTCGCCAGTTGTAGCTGTATGGGAAACTATTATGCGGGTCAGAACGATCTCGCCCTGGGAAATACCCGTTTTCAGCGGTCTATTTTCTTGATATAAGCGGTAAAACAGGCAAAATATGCAGAAAGAAAATTAATACTGAAAAAGAAAACGCATCAATACTAGAATTTTGAAACGATTTTCTGTAGTTTGTCGTGAAGTGTAAAGGTCTTGTAGTTGCGAAGAACTTATGGTTAAGGTCTTTTGCTCTGGACCGCTACCATCGCCTGCGAGATTACTTTCTCTACGAAGAGCGCGAGCTCGCGCTCTTGTTTGCATTGAAACAGCCAGAAAAGGAGAAAACCTGTGACAACAACAGAACGTTCGATGGTCGTGGCTCTCTTCACGGATGAAAATCAGGCGCAGCAGGCCGTCGATGCCTTACTAAAAGCCGGCTTTAACAGTGACCAGATCAGCTTCGCGGGTCATGGAACCCCGGGTGGCATGCTTGCCGGCCTCAAGAGCTTCTTTACCGGAGAAGCGATGTCGGTGGGAGGCGCTTACGATGACCTAGTTTCAAAGGGCATGCCGGAGCAGGATGCCCAGTACTACCAGCAGGAGTACGAGGCCGGTCATAGCGTGGTGGCCGTGACGGGGGCAAGCCGCCTCGATGAAGCTTCCACGATCCTGAGCAGCTATGGCGGGTACGGGACCGGCCGGCGCTCGGCTGCTTATGGGACAGCGACGCAGCAGCAGACGGCGGATACTCAACAGTCGGTGGCAGATACTCAAGGGGAACAGCGCATGCAACTGCGCGAAGAGCAACTGCAGGTCTACAAGCAGTCTGTCGAGAAAGGTCAGGTTGGCCTGCGCAAAGAGGTGATCAGCGAGGAGCAGTCCGTTGATGTCCCGGTGACCCACGAAGAGGTCTACATCGAGCGACGCCCAGGCTCCGGCCAGCCATCTGATGCCCCGATCGGCGAGGGCGAGACTTACCGCGTCCCGGTGCGTGAGGAGCAGGTGGGGGTCAACAAGCAGCAGGTCGTGCGCGAAGAGGTGGCCCTCGGCAAAAAGCAGGTCCAGGACACCCGGCACGTGAGCGATACCGTCCGCCGGGAAGAGGCTCGCGTCGAGCGCGAGGGCGACGTCAACATCCAGGATCAGGACACCGACCTGGACACTGACCAACAGGGATCGTAAGAGCTGAGTGCCAGAAGGAAGGGGAGGGAGCAGTGCTGCGGTGGTTGTTCACCCTGCACGCCTGCCCTTTCCCCTTGCCGCTTCTACACAGGAGGATGCAATGGAGCAGGCGGAATCCCCTTTCGCGATCGGTGTTTTTCGAGATCGTGCGCTAGCAAAACAGGCCATCGATGAACTGCGCCATAGCGGGTTTCGTGATGACCAGGTCTGGCTGCCGGGATTCAGGAAGCTCGACGGGTGGGTTCCTCGATGGTTTCGTCCACAGGCTGGTAGGAGACGACAACCACCAGAGCCTGGATGCCCTGACCGGGCAGGGGCTCTCACCGTCGGAGGTGAAGTATTACCAGCACGAGCTGGAAGCCGGGCACACGGTCGTCGCAGTGCAGTCCTACGGCCGCCAGCAAGAGGCCCGTGACATCCTGAACCGCTTCGGCGCCTACGACGCAAGTACGCACAGCCCCTTGCAGGATGTCCATACCATTCAGTTGCGGGGGGAAGTCCTTCAGGCGCAGAAAGAGCCGGTGGAGATTGGTGAGGTCTTCATCCGGAAAGTGGTCGTCACCGAGGAAAAGACAATTACCGTCCCGATCAGGCGCGAGGAGATTGTGATCGAACGGAGAAACGTCTCGTCCTTCTCGGCCGATCAGCCAGAGAAACAGCCGGTGCAACAACCAGTGCAACAACCGGTGACACAGGGAGAGGGACGGCTGGTCGAACTGGGTGAGAACGAGGTTATTCGCATCCCGCTCTATACCGAGCAGATCTTCATCGAAAAGCGCCCGGTCGTGGTGGAGGAAGTGCTCGTCAGCAAGCGGAATGTCCAGGAGATCAGGCACTTCACCGATACCGTGCGGCGTGAGGAGCCGCGCCTCGAACGCGAGGGCAAGGTCATCATCAAGGGTGACCACGTGGAAGAAGTGGCTCCCCAGGATCGCACGTATGAGGGGTAGGCCAGGTCAGGATATGGTAGCTGCAACTACCTCCGCGAAAGTTCCCACGAACATCAGATTTCCCGAGAGCGTTGGAGTTGTGAAGATCGATGCAGCACCAACCGCAAGAGTGGCCCGCACACTTCCACTGGAGACATCAAGCGCGTAGAGCGTCCCTCCGTGGTTCACGCTGTAGACTGTATGACCTCCTACAATCGGCGAGCCATTGATAGAGGACTGGGTATGCCAGCCCAGATGCAGGCTCGCACCTGGTCCGACCAGGACCTGTCGCAGTCCATCATTGCAGGGCACAAGCAGCATCAGGCTTAACGCGGCAGCCCCGCTACGCGAACGACAGATGGGCATGACCTGTGCCTGGCCACCGACGCCGCCAAGCCGGGCGGCGTGCAGCAGGTAGCCCAGGCCAGATTTGCCATCGGCGAAGACCAGCCCGGTCGCAGAGTCATAGACTGGTTGAAAACCGACGAATGAGAGAAGAGAAACGGAGGTATTTCCATGCCGGAGCGGATTGTAAAGGCTGCGCTGCTCGATAACATCCAGGCGGGGTACGAGCAGTTCGAGGCCCTCGTGGCCCCTTTGAGCGAGGAACAAATGACCACTCCGACCGTCAACGGCACGTGGTCTATCAAAGATAACATTGCCCACCTGACTGCCTGGCAGGGCTACGTGCTGGACCAGCTCCAGGGAGTCATAGACGGCAAGGAGCCGCCCAAGTTCATGCCAGGGCTTAACACCGAGGATGAAATCAACGAGCGTGTCTATCTGGAGAACAGGGCTCGTCCCCTCGCCGAAGTCCTGGCTGCCTTTCGGGCCTCTTACCAGCATGTGCTGGCTACCATCCAGGATATAAGCGAGGAGAGAATGAATGCTCCATTTCCGTGGAGCAAAAGTGGCAATCCTGCCTGGTCCCTCATCGCCGGCAATACGTATGAGCACTACGAGGAGCATGGGAATATTATCCGGCGATGGTTGGGTCTCGACTGATCGAGATTAATACTTAATCAGCGCGAAGACGTCGTGACCGCCCAGTTGCTCGCGCCCCTTGAGGAAGGTCAATTCGACCAGGAAGGCGATGCCGGCGATGTGGCCGCCGAGCTGCTCGACGAGTTCCATTGCCGCAGAGACGGTGCCGCCGGTGGCGAGCAGGTCATCGACGATCAGCACGCGCTGGCCGGGGCGGATGGCATCGGTATGCATCTCCACCACGTTTGTACCGTATTCGAGCGAGTACTCGACGCTGATGGTCTGATGAGGGAGTTTGCCAAATTTGCGCACGGGTACGAAGCCGCAGTTCAACAGGTAGGCCAGCGTCGAGCCAAAAATAAAACCGCGCGATTCGACGCCGACGACGAGTTGAATGCCGGCGCCGGCATAGTGAGCGGCGAGGCGATCCATAGCAGCGTGAAATGCTTGCGCGTCTTGCAGCAGGGGGGTTATATCTTTGAAGAGGATGCCTCTCTGTGGGAAATCAGGGATGTCTCGAATCCAGTCTTCGAGTTGAATAGACTCAGGTGCTGACGACATCGGATGCGTTCTCCTCTAATTGCAATCGTTTGTTTCGGTACACTTCTAGCAGCCCGCCTGGCCGGTAGTTAGAAGGCAGTTCGTTGGCAGGCTGCATCAGAGCATCTGGACGGCTTACATAGCTGTCCCCGTAAGCCGTATGAAGTATACCTCACCCTGTGCTGGCGCGCAAGGATTTTGCCGGTACTTCCTATCGATTAGGGGGAGCCTGCTCTACTGCTATCGGCTGCACCTGTGACGTGCAGTCCGGGCAGCGCGTCGCCTGGCGTGGAATGATGCTCAGACAGTAAGGGCACTCGCGCGTTGTGACAGGAGATGGCACATCCTTTGGTTTGAAGCGCGCCGTCAGCGAGTTGACAGGCAGCACGACGAAATAGTAGATCACGAAGGCAAGAATGATGAAGCTAATGATCGCGTTAATGAATGCACCGAGCTGAACAAACTGGTTGGTCCAGGAAACATGAATTTTCCAGCTTGCAAGGCTTCCGCCCGGCACCGGAATAAGTGGGGTGATGACGTTGCTGACAAGAGAATTGACAACCGCGCCGAAAGCCGCACCGATGACGATACCGACGGCCAGGTCGACGACATTGCCACGCAGGATGAATGTTCTAAAGCCGCCCAGTGTCCCTGTTGCGGATCTTCCCATTCCTCGGATTCTTTCTGAAGCCATAGTTACGATTCCTCCAAATTAAATAGATTTGATTACGCAAATTTGCCCGGCGAAGCAAGGGCTGCCAGGCAAGCTTATACATTGAGCCACACGATTGTGACCCCGTCACCTCCTTCCTGCGGTGGGGCAGAGGTGTACGATTTAACTAACGGGTGATGCGCCAGTTGTTCGCGTACTGCTGCTCGCAGGGCACCGGTTCCTTTGCCATGCACGATGCGCACGGATTGCACGCCTGACATGACCGCGTCGTTCAGGTAGCTATCGAGTTCCTCAAGCGCCTGTTCCACGCGCCAACCGCGTATGTCGAGCTGGGTGGCCACCTCCGGCTGGTCCTCGTAGCGCGGTAGCACCAGGGCCGGCTGGCTGCTTGTCTCCATGGGACGCGTCGCCTGGAACTCTTTTGGTCCCTGGGCTGCCTGGCGTTTGCTGAGCCGCTCGATATTGTCGACGCTGACGCGGAAACGAAGCGATCCCATCTGCACCTCGGCTTCGCTGCGATCAGCCGAGAGCCCCACCAACTCCGCGTTCTGACCTAAGCTAAGCACGCGCACGGTATCGCCGATCTGCAGCGGCCCGTCGGTTGCCTCGAACTCTGGCTCGGGCTGGTTCGCCGGGCGGCGCGGCGCGGGGATGGCCGGGAGTTGCTCCTCGAGCTTGCGAGCAGTCTCACGGGCCTCTCCCAGCCGCTCGCGCGTCACGTTGGCGCGGCTGGTATCGACCTTGATCTTCGCCAGTGCGCGCTGCACCTCGTCCAGTTCTCGCTGGGCCTGGACCCGTGCCTGGTTGATGATTTGCACGCGTTGCTCTTCGAGCTTGAGGCGATCTTGCTCCAGTTGCTGGCGCTGGTACTCCGCCTCGGCGCGCTCCATGCTCAGGTGGAACTTCTCGTCCGCCAGGGATTTACGCTCCTCTTGCAGCCCCTCGAGCAGGTTTTCCATGCGCACACCCTCGCTGCCGAGGTATTCTTGCGACTGTTCGATGATGTGCCGGTCGAGTCCCAGGCGATTAGCGATGGCGAGCGCGTTGCTGCGACCGGGCAGGCCGATGCTCAGGTGATAGGTCGGTGAAAGCGTCTCGATATCGAATTCGACCGAGGCGTTGACGACGCCGGGTTGCTCGTGCGCGAAGGCCTTGAGTTCCGTATAGTGCGTGGTTGCCACCGTCGTGACGTGGCGTTCAAGCAAGTACATCAAGATGGCGCGCGCCAGGGCCGAACCCTCGCTCGGATCGGTTCCCGCGCCCAGCTCGTCGAGCAGCACAAGGGCGCGCAAGCGGTTGGCCTCCTCGCTGCCGGTCAGCGTCTCAGAGAGCCTGCCGCGTATAGCCGGTCGTTCGCGTTGCTGGTTACTATCAATAGCACGCAGGATTTCGATGATACGGGTCATGTGTGAAGAAAATGTGCTCAGATTCTGCTCGACGCTCTGCTCATCGCCGATATCCGCGAAGACTTCCTCAAAGACCGCTACCTCCGAATGCTCGTCCGCGGGGATAAACAGCCCGGCCTGGGCCATCAGCGTGAGCAGGCCGACGGTTTTCAGCGCTACGGTCTTGCCGCCGGTGTTAGGGCCGGTGATCACCACGATGAAAAAATCTTTGCCAAGATTGAAATCGATCGGCACGACCTTGCCGGTCAGCAGAGGGTGGCGCGTGTTGCGCAGGTCGATGTACCCCTGATCGTTCAGGCGCGGGGCCGCACTGCGTGTCATGCGACCGTAGCGGGCCTTCGCCAGGTGCAGGTCAAATTCCGCAAGCAGTTCCACGTCGAGCCGCAGGGCGTCAGCCTCCTGACCGATTTCAAGCGAAAGGGCGCGTAGTATGCGCTCGACCTCCTGGCGCTCTTCGATTTGCAGTTCGCGCAGCTTGTTATTCAGCTCTACGACGACCATAGGCTCGATGAAGACGGTAGCACCGCTGGCAGACTGGTCGTGCACAATTCCACGTACGCGCCCGCGGCTCTCCGCCTTGACGGGAATGACGTAGCGGTCGCTGCGCATCGTCACAATCGGCTCCTGCAGTGCGCTACCGAATTCGTGGACGAGGGTGCGCAGGCGGTCTTGCAGGCGCTGGTTGGCGCCGCGTATATCGAAGCGCAGCTTGCGCAGGGCCGGGCTGGCGGTATCCAGCACCTCGCCCTCTTCGCTGATGGTCTCTTCGATGCGCCGGGCGATATGCGGTCGCTGCGGCATGTCCATTCCGAGCCGGTGCAGCAGGGGGAATGCCTGCTCATCGAGCTTTTCGAGCATGCGCCCGACATGCATGGCGCTCTGTGTGGTTGCCAGCACCTCGAGCAGGTCGGTAGGGCTCAGCACGCCCTCGCGAGCGGCGCGGCTGAGGTGAGCGCGGATATCGTGAGCGCCCTGCACACCTGCGTCTGAGCGCATATCGATGAGCTGATGAGCCTCGGTCGTGTAGGCCAATCTGCGGCGCGCCTCGTCGATGTTCGGGCTGGGCTGCAGTTCCCTGACGCGCTGCTTGCTGGCAGAGAAGGCAGCCTCCTTTGCTACCCGCTCTAAAATCTTGGGATATTCCAGGGTTTGAATACTTTTCTCGTGCATGATGCTGTGATCAGTCCTTATATATGCGGAGCAGGCAACAGCACAAGGCTGCCGCCGGCCGGTTCTTTATGGCAGATTCTTCTCGGTGGTGTCTATTCCAGTGATGCGCTAGCATAAGATACCATATTTGCGCGAAAAATGTAAGGTTTCCAGGACGACGGCGGTCGCCATAGGAGGAGAGGTACTTGCGCGAGCATAGTGGAATTTCTGCTCACCTGTCGCGTATACTACTGTAGGCAACCACAAAAACGGAGAGAGAATATAGTAGGAGTAGCAGCCCATGATCCTTCATCGAGGCGAGCGTGTGTACTGGGGCGCGCCCGAAGTGATCTACCTGGAGGGTGTCATCACGGGCCTGGACGACGCGGCTCAGACGGCGCGGGTGCGTATTGACCGGGCAACCCCCAATGCATCGCACCTGATCGGTGAAGAAATCCCCTTTGCCGCCGATGGCCTGGCGCCGATGCGAGGGGAAAGCCCGCCGGGTACGACACTCGAGCGCGGTACGTCATTCGAGGCGGCATCGCCTTTGAGCGACGCGGAAAAGATTCGCGGCGCGGCTGCCGCGGTGGTACACCAGAGATACGGCACGACCATCACACAGCAGCAGCGGCTGGCGATGATCGAGCAGGTGGCGCAGGCCATCGAGAGCGACGTCGAGATGCGACAGCGCATCATTCAGTCAATGGACCAGGTGCTACTGCGCGAAAGGCGCGCAGAATGAAAATGTGAAGCGACTCATTTACTCGATCTCCGAATCAGCGTATACTTTTAATCGGCACTCTGGAATCATCTGAAATAGACGTTGAAAGGTATATTCGCATATGAATTGCTCCCGATGCAATGCCCCGCTCATCGAGGGCGCGCGCTTTTGCAGGAACTGCGGCCTGCCTGTCCAACCTGCCCTGAGCAGCGCATCCGATTATCAGGCGGGTGCTGCGTCGAGTCCTGCCCATGGTCCACCCTATTCACCACAGTCGCAGGGGAATGTGCCACCGTATGCGCCGACGCAGCCCGTCTCTCCGATGCCTTATCCGCAGCCAACTGCGGGCGCCTTCTCTCGCCCGCAATATGTGCAGGGCCAACCTGGCCAGTTGGCACAGCCAGCGCAACCAACACAAGCCGCGCCGCCTATTCAGCAATTTGGGCAAGAGCAGCAGGGGCAGCCGGGACAGTATGCGCAGGGGCAATTCGTGAAGCCCGGCCGCGGCGCGCGCAAGAGGCGCTGGCCATTACGAGTCGCCATCGCCCTGGCTGTGCTTGTGGTGCTGGTCGTGGGAGGGTGGTTCCTGGTGGCACGCCCAATCATCCACTCCTATGCGCAGAGCCAGTTAGACCAGATTATCACCAGCGATGTCAATCAGATCCTGCCGGTGCCGCCGCCGGTCGGCTCACTTACAGCCTCCCAGACGGTGATAAATAATTTGATTGTGCTGACTTCTTCACCGTCCAATCCGGTGCAGGGCGAAGTAATCAACATTTCGCCGCCCATCTTCGCCAGCGATGGTTCCTATAGTGGAGGAGTGCAGCTCAACTTCCAGCTCGACGGCTTCCCATGCTCGGTCACTACCATACCTCAGGCCAGCAATGGCAACATCATCGTGACTCACCTGCAGGTCACCGGCATCATCTCCTGGGTGATGTCCGCAGACGAGTTGACTGCCGACCTGAATGCGCATTTACAGGACGTCAATAGTCACCTGCTCCGCTCCATCTCCAATGTGACCATCGGTGATCAGCAGATCGATATTACGCTGGCTTAGAGGGGCTTTCTTTTTCCGTGTAAGGGCGAAGAATAGGGCTGGTGTTGCTAGCAGCAAGAAGGGGTTGATGTTGGCTGTAATGACCGGGTTTGTGAGTGATGAGGAGGTACTGCCAGGCTGGTGAACATTGGCGAAGACAGAAGATACATTTGCGAGGAAGCCGTCGTTATCCTGCTTGAGCGGCCAGTAGATGAGCGCGGCACGCCCGATAACATTCGCGCGCGGCACAAATCCCCAGTCTCTCGAGTCGGAGCTGCGAAGGCGGTCGTCGCCCAGTACGAAATACATGCCCTGTGGTACGAGCATATCGTGGATATTTTTATAGTTGAAGATGTTTCCCTGGTCGGCAGGGCTGACATACGTTTCGTTCAGAAGGACGCCATCCACGATGACTTTTGTGTCGTTGATAGTGATGCGATCACCAGGGATGCCGATAATGCGCTTGACATAATCCTGGTCCGGGTGTGGAGGAGCCACGAAGACGATCACATCTCCACGAGTGGGCGGGCGAAACAGGTAGGTCCATTTATCTACAAGGATCAGTTCGCCGTTATGCAGGGTAGGTTCCATGCTTGGTCCATCGACATTAAAGTTCTGCACGGCGAAGCGGATCACCAGGAACATCAACAACGTGAGGACAATTGTCTCGATAACCTCGCGCACGAGGCGGTAGCGCTTCTCAAAATCTAACTCTGGATTCATTCATATTCCCCGGGCACACTGAGCGTTTGGAAAGTTGTCTTTCTTGTTATATCATTATACGCCATGGTGTTGCATGTACTTATCGTGACTTACTCCCCTGTAGTGTAGTGCTATCGGCTGATGTCCTGCTATCTGTGTAGGAAATAAAGGCTACCATGTTTTGTGTTTTCTATATTAGAGATGCGTGTCTGGCACCTTGTTATTTTGTGCCTTCTATTACCTGTCATAATACTTGACGCTATCTGACATGTATAGTATGGTATAATCCTGGCTATTGAACGTTTGTTTCTAATCTGGTGGGGGCGAACAGATCGCTCCTGCGCATGGGTGGAGTTGTATGCCCCAGGACAAAATTGTCATTCGTGGCGCCCGCGAACATAATCTTAAAAACATCGATGTCACCATTCCTCGAGATCAGCTTGTTGTTATCACCGGCCTCTCCGGTTCGGGTAAGAGCAGCCTGGCTTTTGATACCATCTTCGCCGAGGGACAGCGCCGCTACGTCGAGTCGCTGTCGGCTTATGCGCGCCAGTTCCTTGATAAGATGGAGAAGCCCGATGTCGATCACATTGATGGGTTGTCGCCTGCGATCTCTATCGACCAGAAGGGCTCGACACACAATCCGCGTTCGACGGTCGGGACCGTCACCGAGATTTACGACTATATGCGCCTGCTCTATGCACGCGTTGGACACCCGCACTGCCCTATTTGCGGGCGTGAGGTAACGCAACAGACGGTGCAGCAGATTGTGGACGCGGTCATGAACCTGCCCGAGGGGTCACGTATCCAACTGCTCGCTCCTCTCGTGCAGGGACGCAAGGGTGAGTACAAGCAGGTCTTCGAGGAGATGCGCCGGGCGGGTTATGTACGCGTGCGCGTCGATGGGACGATTTATGATCTCAATGATGACATCGAACTGGATAAGCAGAAAAAGCATACTATCGAAGTAGTGGTGGACAGGCTGGTGATCCGCAGAAGGGCCAGAAATACTTACGAGGAGCAGCATGCGCTGCGCAAAGTGGCCGAGCGCCCGGCGCTCTATGATGTGAATGCGCCGCAGAATTCAGAGGATGGCACGGGTGGCATCGATAGCGCGGACTCCGCGGGAACAAGCGATGTTCCAGTAGATGATATGCCTGAGGGGGAAGATCTCGACCTGTCGTTCCGGCAGCGTGTGGCGGATTCGCTGGAGACGACGTTGAAGCTGGGCAACGGTGTGGTGCTGGTCTCGATTATCGATGGGGAAGAAATTCTCTTTTCGGAGAAGCTGGCGTGCGTCTACGATGGTATTAGCCTGCCGGAGATTGCACCGCGTACCTTCAGCTTCAACAGCCCGCATGGCGCCTGTCCCACCTGCACCGGCCTGGGGACGCAGCAGGAGATCGATGCGGAACTGGTGGTGACGCATCCCGAACTGAGCCTGAACCAGGGCGCGATAGCTCCGTGGAGCAAGGTCGTCAACGGCAGCCTGTGGCATTCCGCCATCCTCGAGGCGCTGGCAAAGAGGTTCAATTTCAGCCTAGATACTCCCTGGAATATGCTGAGCGCCGAGCAGCAGAAGAAGGTACTATACGGCACTTCTGAGCCGCTGACCATCCGATATACGCCGCAGCACGGCGGCACGCGCAGCTATACCATCCACTTCGAGGGCGTCATTCCCAACCTGGATCGGCGCTACAAGCAGACCGATAGCGAGGGCATTCGCGAGGAGATCGAGTCATACATGTCGGCGCGCGTCTGCCCCGATTGCCACGGGGCGCGCCTCAAGCCCGAGGCACTGGCCGTGACGGTGGGGGGACACAATATAGTGCAGGTGTCGCGGCTCTCGATCGTGAACGCGCAGCGCTTCTTCCAGGAACTTGAGGCCGAGCAGGTCGTGAGGAGCGGGCAGGCTGGGCAGTTGCCCGGGAACGTGCGCCTGTTGAACGGCAAGAACGGCGATAGTAAGAGGAGCCAGGAGGGCGAGGGCTCGCGCCTGGGCGATCCGCTGACGCCCATCAATACCAATGGACCGATGGTGGATGTGACGCTGACAGAGCGCGAACGCTTCATCGCCAGGCAGGTGCTCAAGGAGATACGGGCGCGCCTGCAATTCCTGGTAGATGTTGGCCTTGATTACCTGACGATCGACCGTGCAGCCGCCAGCCTCTCCGGTGGGGAGGCGCAGCGCATTCGCCTGGCGACGCAGATCGGGTCAGGCCTGATGGGCGTCCTCTATATTCTGGACGAGCCGAGTATCGGCCTGCACCAGCGCGATAATGCGCGACTCATCAGGACACTGGTGCGAATGCGCGACCTGGGCAATACGCTGCTGGTGGTCGAGCATGACGAGGATACCATGCGCGCCGCCGACTATATCATCGATATCGGACCCGGCGCGGGCGAGCATGGCGGCTATGTTGTCGCAGAGGGGACGTACAAAGATATCATCGCCTCTCCCAACTCGATAACCGGCGATTACCTGGCGCGCCGCAAGATTATTCCCATGCCCGCGCAGCGGCGCGAAGGCAACGGTAAGGCGCTGCTCATCAAGGGAGCGCGGGAGAATAACCTGAAGAGCATCGACGTGGAGATTCCTCTGAGTGAGTTTGTCGTGGTGACGGGTGTGTCGGGTTCCGGCAAGAGTACGTTGATTACCGATATCCTGTATCGCAAGCTGGCACACGTGCTGCACCGCGCGCACGATAAGCCGGGTGCGCACGATTCCATCGAGGGTATTCAGTTCCTGGATAAGATCATCGATATCGACCAGTCGCCTATAGGGCGCACGCCGCGCTCGAATCCCGCGACCTACACCAATGCCTTCACCGGCATTCGCGAACTCTTCGCCCAGGTGCCGGAGTCGCGCATTCGCGGCTACCAGGCAGGCCGTTTCTCCTTCAATGTGAAGGGTGGGCGCTGCGAAGCCTGTAAGGGCGAGGGTATAGTCAAGATCGAGATGAACTTCCTGCCGGATGTCTATGTGCCGTGCGAGGTCTGCAAGGGAAAACGCTATAACCGCGAGGCACTGGAGATCCACTACAAAGGCAAGAGCATTGCCGATGTGCTGGATTTGACGGTTGAGGAAGCGACGGAATTCTTCGCCAACGTGCCGTCGATCTACAACAAGATGAAGACGCTCAACGATGTCGGCCTGGGTTATATGCGCCTGGGCCAGCCGGCCACGACGCTCTCCGGTGGCGAGGCCCAGCGAGTCAAGCTAGCCACCGAGTTATCGCGCCGCGCTACGGGTCGCACCATGTACATCCTTGACGAGCCGACAACCGGCCTGCATTTCGCGGACGTGGATCGTCTGCTGCAAGTCTTGCAGCGCCTGGTTGACGCGGGCAACTCGATTGTCGTGATCGAACATAACCTGGAAGTCATCAAATGCGCCGATTGGATCATCGACCTGGGCCCAGAAGGTGGGGAAGCAGGTGGCGAGGTTCTCGCTGTGGGAACGCCCGAAGACGTAGCCGAGCAGGAACAGTCTTTCACCGGCTACTACCTCAAGCGTATGTTCACTGAAGAAGCCGCTCTTGCCAACGCGCGTCACTCGAACGAGACACAGCCAGTAGAATGATTATCCGGCCTATCGATGATGAAGTCTGGCCGATACTGAAATTTACCGATCAAGTCTGGCACTGTCATCCTGAGCGCAGCGAAGCATCTCGGTGCCGCTCGAGCCAGACCCTTCGCTGCGCTCAGGGTGACAGACCAGTTTACCGGTGTTGGTTGGTAAAACCTCATTATCGGCGGTGGGTGCGATAAATCGGCCTCTACTTTTGTTGGGCAGGACGGGAAAAGGCAGACTGGCCGATAAATTGGCGGTGGGCGCGATTAATCGGCCTCTACTTTTGTTGGGCAGGATGCGCGATATGGTTTGTTGGGCAGGATGCACGATTTGGTTTATTGGCCGGGATGCGCGATATGGCGCTGTGGGACTTACCCCTGAGACGATGATGGGCTGGCCTGCAAGCTCTGCTCGCTGTATTCGGACGCATCTTGTCGAGGGCTTCCGCTGGCCCGCTTGTCCGTCTCTTCAACTGGCTGTTCGTGGCTGCCATCGGGGGCCGGCTCTGGATCGGGATGTATCGGGAGGCCGCGCCGATGCAGGCGGTTATCTACCCACAGGATCAGGAAGAACATTGTCAACACGACCAGGGCCAGGCCGATGAATTTGTAGATGTGTGACAGGCGCAAGGCCAGCACACCGAACATGATAGTCAGTCCATAGAAGAGCAAGCAGATCTGTCTGACGCTCAGCCCCGTTGCCAGCAAACGATAGTGCATGTGGGAGTTGTCAAAGTGCAGGGCGGATTGTCCGCGGCGCACGCGGTTGATGGCCACGACAGCCACATCGAGAATGGGGATGCCCAACACCATCAACGCCAGCGCCAGCTTCGCACCGCCCATGATCGAGAGGACCGCCAGCCCCAGCCCGAGGAACATTGCGCCACTGTCACCCATGAAGATCTTCGCGGGACTCCAGTTATGCGGTAGAAAGCCGAATACCGCGCCGGTGAAGATGGCAGCCAGGACAGCGATGCTGATCTGCCCGAGCATCACGCTGATGATGGTGATGAACAGCGCGGTAATTCCGACGACGCCGGTTGCCAGCCCATCCAGGCCATCGATCAGGTTGACGGTGTTCATCATCCCTACGACCCAGAACCAGGTAAAGAAAACGGCCGGGATGGCGGCGACGCTAAAATCGGCCTGCGTCATGAACAGGTAGATTTGTGGGTCGTGGAACCAGGGCAGGTGCAGGTGATCGAAAGGGTTACTAAAGGTATAGAGCAGTACGCCGCGAAACGTTGGTATCCAGGGACCCATTACGATAATAGCAGCGATGGTCTGCACAATCAATTTGGTTTTTGGCGTCAATCCTCTGACATCGTCAAAGGCATGAACGACGACGATCAGCGTTGAGGCGACCAGCAGCAGCCAGAAAATGGACAGCTCGGTCGGGTTGGAATTGACGCCGGGCGAATAGAAGAGCAGCGATACGGCCACGAAGGACAGGAACATCGCGATGCCGCCCAGTCGCGGCACCGGCTTTTTATGGACGCGCCGAGGCGATGGACGATCTAGCCAGTTCACCTTGTAGCAGAAGGCCTTGACCGCGAAGGTCAACACAAATGCGAGTGCGAAAGCGCAGATCCCTGCAATCAGCAGGGTTGCAATTGAAACCGGGAACAGTGTGGTAGGAAGCAGTAGTAGAAATCGTAAGTGAATAAGATTTGCCTCTGCCATAGAGTTCTTTCCTTTGCTATGGAGAACGGACTATACTTATAAAACGGATAAGGTTTGGTAATATAAACATGCTCTTGTTTATAGCACAGTTTCTACCATACAGAACGTTCATGCTTTAAAAATTTGTTACCGGCAATGTGTAGTCATAACGATACCTGCACCACCCTGTCCCACCCGGCATAGTCCCGTATAAATATAACACGCGCCAGTGGCCAGAGCGTTTCCAGCAGGCGCGCCAGGGTATCGCGCTGAGCATAGCCAATTTCCAATAGCAGCACAGCTCCTGGTGAGAGTGTACTCGAATGCGCGAGATTCGTAAACAAGCGTTCGATGTGGGCCAGTCCATCTGTCCCACTGAAAAGGGCCATATGCGGCTCGTACTGCAGCACATCGTCTTGCATTTGCTCAATATCGCCGCTTGCGATATAAGGCAGATTCGCCGTAAGCACGTCCACCGACTCGGGCAGCGGCGCATCCAGGTCGCCGTGCAGCAGCCGTATGCGCCCTTCGACGTTGTGCCTACGGCTGTTGAGCCCGGCGACGGCCAGCGCGTCGGTTGAGATGTCGCTTGCGTACAGGTAGGGCAGGCGCGGCTCGTTGACGGTGATGGCGATGGGAATAGCGCCGCTTCCAGTACCGATATCCGCAACGATGGGGACGCATCCCGCCTCTAGCTTTTCGCGGCAGACGCGCAGAGCGGCTTCCACGAGCAATTCCGTCTCCGGGCGAGGGATGAGTACGCGGCGATCCACCAGGAGATCGAGGCCGTAAAATTCCTTGTGCCCGATGAGGTAAGCAATGGGTTCGCCCATCGCGCGTCTCTCAAGCAAGGCATGGTATTGTTGTTCCTGTTCGGTCGTGAGTACACGATGCGGGTGAGCATAAAGCGCGCTGCGGTCAACGCCGAGAATGTGCGCGAGCAGTATCTGGGCGTCGCGCCGTGCAGCGCTAATGCTTGCCGACTCTGATGTGTGACCGGAGAGCAGTTGCGCGCCATAATTCAGGCCAGCTTGAACGGTATGCATGGCCTAGAGCGGTTGGCGACCGGCGAAACCGGTATCGAGGTAGTGCCAGTAGTTGATGCGGTCCTCGCCGAGCCGCCAGCAGAGGTAAATCTCTCGCCCGTTGCGCTGGCTCAAGAAGTCGATCAGGCCCATATCGGGGTCTTTCAGCACGCAGCCGAAGTTATCCAACTGGCTTGCAAGTGACTGCAAGCTCTCGATCAGTTGCTCCAGGGTACGCTGCAAGCGGGCAATGCGATTGTGCAGGTGATGCCCGTTGTTCATCGATTGCATATGCAGTTCGCCAAGCTCGGATTCCGCCTCCAGCATGGCCTTCCGCTGTTCACGAATCTGTTCAAGCACCGGGATGATCGACGGGAGCAAGGCCTCGGCCTCTTCGCGCGTGAAATAATGAGCCATATCTCTCCTCGCTTTCTGCGCGCAGGCGTAGGTGTCTGGATGATAATTCCTTCACGGGGAATCATATCATCTAGATGGAGGTTTGTATAGCCTACGAATTATCCCGTTGTCGTTGCCGTTGGTGACACAGTTGGCGTCGTGGGTGTCGCACCCAGATTGATGCTCGTGTCGTCGAAGGTCTTGAGCTGCACGGTCAGACTGGTTGAGCCTGGGAAATTCAGGTAGGTCACGGTTACTGTATCGCCGGGCTGCACGAGTGGCAGTTTGGGCGAGAGGCTCAGGCTGGCGGTGAAGATGACGTGCTGGCCCGCGATCTGAATGTAATAGGTCGGGCTGGTGCCCGTCTGCACTGATGAGATGCGTATTACCTTGCCCGTGACGGCCGTGATCGTTCCTCCACTTGGCGAAGTGGCCCCGCAGCTATTCTGGATCGAGTTGGATGTGAGCCATTGCTGGTAGTCGTTCAGCGCGGATGATAGGTTTGGCTCGAACTGCACGTTGCCGCCGTTCAGCTCCCTGGCGTCCAGGACGCCCACATCCTGGAAGATGCTGTTACTGCTATAAATGGCGACCCAGGTGGGGACGCTGCAGATCGAGTAGAGCTGGAAGCCATCCACTCCATAACGCAAGATGTTGGCGCGCGTCGAGGCGAAGGTGTTTTGCACGTTGTCGCCAATGCCGATGCCTGCCGCAGCCGGGTAGAAGAAGGCCTGGTTCTTATGCGTATCGAAGAGAAAGACGCCTGTGCTTGAGTTGTCGTTGCTCGAGTTCGAGGTCATCGGCACGAGCCAGACTGGCTGATCGGCGTTGTTGTAGACGAGCTGCGGGTTGCCTGCGGGCGACTGCTGGCCGGCGCCGGAAGGGTTGAACCAGGGGGCCGCGTGGTACAGGCCCCACCAGGTGAGGTAATCGTTGACTGTATCGGATGGCATAACACGGTCAACCCAGGTGGGAACGTCCTGGGGCTGATAGACCTTGATATCGCCGGTGTGCGCGTCGACGATCAATACCTGGCTCAACATGTTGCCGGTGTATCCGCGTGTGGGCTGCATGAGCGAGATGGTCCAGTAGGGATGGAAGCTGTCATCGAGTTCCAGCGTGGGATCGAGCAGCCTACCGTAGGTATAGCCGCTCAGGTAGACGTGGCGGATCAGGTCCTGGTTGAGGATGGCGCCGGGCAGGTAGGCGATGGAGTCGCCAGGGCCAACGTGCAGCGTCGGCTGGGCCTGCGGGTTCTCGGCATCCACCACGACGAAACCGGGGGTCGATGAGTTGGACAGGTTAATGAAGATGTTGTTATAGCTTAACGGTGCGACATAGTAGAGGTGATGGTTGATCGATTGCAGTGTATAGCTATTCGGATCGAGGCTGTATTGCGAGCCGAGGTTCTGGCCGTTGGAGCCGAGGATCTGCTGCCCTTTGAAGCTGGCGATGCTCTGGCTGACCAGCACGATATGGTTGGGGTCGGTCGGCACCAGGGGAGTCGCGGGCTGTTCGACGGTGACTTTGGGAATGGCGGCCAGAGCCTTGGCGTTGCTATCGAACCAGGTGGTGAAGACGACGATCAGGCCCGCGACGATGATGGCGATAAAAGCGGCCACCGCCAACCCGAAGATGCCGGCTGCGACTGCCCCGCGCGAGACGTTGGCGGGGATGCGCGCTCCGGATGAGCGCTGCGAGGTGGCCCGACCCTGTGCTGCTGCGGAGAGGTCCTCAAAGCTCAGGAGCATAGGCCGCGCGACGGCGAACAGGTTGCCGATGCTGCTCAACACCAGTGGCCAGAGCAGCCACTGCCAGCCGCCAAAGGGGCCGGTGAGCGCCGGCTCGGTGAAGTAGAGAATAGCAAGACATAGCAGGAAATTGAAGATGAAGTAGCCGATAAACCAGCGGATGAACTTTCGAGCGATGAATGGTTCGCGCCGCCCAAAAGCCAGGCGCCCGATAGTGAGGATTGCCATAACGATGATCGCGCCGATGAGCGCAAGCAAAAGGACTATCATGACCGTCTCTCTTTCTTTATTTCCGAGCAATAATGACGGAATATCCTACCCTATTGTAGTGTTCTTATGGGCAATAAGCAACTGTTTTTTGTAACATTCAAGCGAGTTACGAGTCAACTCAATAATATCTACCCGTTGCCATTGCTCGTAGGCGTGGCGTTCAGCGTACTGTATAATGCTGATAAGCGAGCTGGCGGCCAGGAATAAAAAGGAGTCATTACACTTATGCAATTGTTTGGAAAAAAGTCGAGGCTTGATATAGAAAAGCTTGAGAATGGCGAAGATCGCCTTCCTCCAGGACAATACCTGACGAAGAAGTGGCCGGTGCTGAGCTATGAGCGCACGCCGAGCAAGCTCCCCGAGAACTGGCGCCTGAAGATCGCGGGCAAGGTGGAGCATCCCTTCGAACTGACCTGGGAGGAGTTCCTGGCGCTGCCGCGCACCACCATCACGACGGATATTCACTGCGTGACGACTTGGAGCCGCTACGACAATACCTGGGAGGGCGTGCATATTCGCGAAATCCTGAAGCGGGCCAGGCCGCTGGCGGGCGCGAATTATGTCATGGCGCACTCCTGGACGGGCTATACGACCAATCTGCCCCTGGCCGACCTGGACGATGACGACGTGCTCATCGCAGTCAAGCACGATGGGCAGGACCTGGAAATCGAACACGGCGGCCCGGTGCGCCTGGTCGTGCCGAAGCTCTACTTTTACAAGAGCGCCAAGTGGTTCGACGGCCTCGAGTTCATGGAGCACGACCGCCCGGGCTTCTGGGAGCAGCGCGGCTATCATAACCGTGCCGATCCGTGGAAAGAGGAGCGGTACTGGTAGAGGCATAGAATGAGCCAATTGTGAAGAAGCTAGCTTACTTCTCCAGCGAGCTCTTAGTATTCCGTTCGCCGTCGTACGTCAGCAGGATGCGCTTGCCCTCGTAGATGGTCTCGAGGTGGATGGGGCGGCCCCAGAGCGTGTAGACGTGCTGGAGCGTCTTCTCGGCGTAGATCATGTCGAGTTCCTGACCTTCGTAAAGGTGCTTGAGGTAAAGTTCGCGGTTGCCCCGGTAGTCGCCGTTCTCGACGACCAGGTAGGGGACGCCGAAGTTGGTCATGTTGGCGACGATGGTGTCGCGCACCTTCTCCCAGTTTTTCTCCACGATGATCCACTCGTCGCCCTCTTTGCGGTAGAGGTACAGGTCAAGGTCTTTCACCAGGTCTTCGGTCAGGTAGTTGCGCAGGAAAGAGACGTCGTTCTCCATCTCGCGCACCTCGAAGATTTTGGCCTTCCCCTGCCCTGGCTTGCGTCCCAGGCGCTCCTGCTCCTCCTGCGTCGGGTTGTCCCAGCGCCGCTCGATATCCTCGAAGACCTTGTAGCCGATGTAGTAAGGGTTGAGGTAGGTGCGCGAAGGTGAGAGCACGCCAGAGTGCAGTTGGGCGAATTCGATGGTGTCTGAATCGGAGATGACGCCAGTATCACCCAGGCGGCGCATGATGCGTGAGTGCCACAGGCTGGCCCACCCTTCATTCATTGTCTTGGTCTGCATCTGCGGCACGAAGTACAGCATCTCGGTGCGCACGATTTCGATGATGTCGCGCTGCCAGGGCTGCAGGTGCGGCGCGTGACGCATGATGAAGAGCAACAAGTCCTTCTCGGGCTTCTCGGGGAATTTGGGCGGCTTGCCGGGCAGCCGATCGCGCTCCTCTTCCACTTTTCTGGCTTTGTGCTCCAGACTCCACAGGTCATCGTACTCGCTGGTGGGTCTGGTGAGCGCCTTCTCCGTGCGTTTCTCCGGATCGTCGTCGCGAATAAGAAGGTTGTAGTCCACGTGTTCCTGGACCGAGAGGACAGCATCCAGGAAGCGCTCGACCTCTGCCTTGCCTTGATCGAACTCGTATTTGGCGATGCGCTCGGCATGAATGCTCACCTTGTCGATCATGCGCCGTGACGTATGCTGGAAGTAGGCATTGTTCTTGAAGAAGTCGGTGTGACCGAAGACATGCGCCACCACAAAGGTCTGCTGGAGCAGGCTATTCATATCCATGAGAAAAGCATAGCTGGGGTTGGTATTGACGACCATTTCGTAGATTTTGCTCAGGCCAAAGTCGTACTGCATTTTTTGCCGGTGGTAGGCTTTTCCGTGAGTCCAGTGACTGAACCGGCCTGGCAGGCTATACGAGGCAAATTCGTACATGATGGAGGCGGGTACCAGTTCGAAGTGCGTGGGGAACGGGTCCAGGCCGAAGTTGTGGGCCTCTTCCCAGGCATGATCTATGGCATCACGTAAACGTTCGATATCGCTATCTGCCATGTAGGAAACTCCTATGGGACGCGGCGGATCGCATCCTGTCGCATCTATCATATTTCCGGGCTAAGCTGGGTCACGATGAATTGCGTCCCGGCGAATTTACCTGACAGGAACGGGGTCGCGCTGCGCGAAGAATTTCCTTAGCGCAGGGTAGACCTCCTTCTTATCAGAGATCGTGACCGCAGTGAATTTTTTATCGTTGATCTTGTTGTAGGCGGACATCAGTGTGCTGGGCGAGCGGTAATGGCCCTCGCGAATTTCGCCGTAGCCGAAAATGTTACACAACTCCATCAGCTTAGTCACCAACTGCACGCAGCGGTCGTTGTCCCAGGGCAGGTTGTCGCCGTCGGAGAAGTGGAACGGGTAGATGTTCCAGTCGTCCGGATTATAGCGCTCCTTGATGATTTCCAGGGCCAGTTCATAGGCGGACGATACCTGCGTGCCGCCGCTTTCGCCTTTGTGGAAAAATTCGTCCTCGGTGACTTCCCTGGCCTCAGTGTGATGGCTGATGAAGACGATCTGCACGTTGTTGTACTTCGTGCGCAGGAAGCGTACCATCCAGAAGTAGAAGCTGCGCGCTATATACTTCTCGAACTCGCCCATACTGCCCGAGACGTCCATCATGGCGATCACGACCGCGTTCGACTGGTAGCGGATAGTGGGCTCCCAGACCTTGAAGCGCAGGTCCTCGGACTTAATGTCTTTAAATCTGGCCTCGCCCTTCGCGGCGTTGCGCTTCAAGTTTTCCATGATAGTGCGCTTCTTGTCCAGGTTCGTGAGCGGACCCTTCTTGCGTACATCGGTGAAGCGTACAGCCTCGGTCTGGAGCTCTTGCTGGCGTTTCTGCTCGAGGTTGGGCAGGCCAAGGTCCTCGAAGATCATGGCAGCCAGCTCTTCCATCGTGATCTCGGCTTCGTAGTAATCGTACCCGGCTTCTTTGCCGGCGTCGCCCTTCTTGCCCCTGCCCGGGCGCGGCTCCTGCGCCACAACATCTCCAACCTTGCTCTTGCCGTTGCCCTCGCCCGCGTGCGTCTGGCGTCCAGGATCAAAGCGGAAACGATACTCGTCGAGCGAGCGTATAGGGACGCGCACCATCTTTCTGCCATCGGAGAGGATGATGGATTCTTCGCTGACGATATCGCTCAGGTTCTTCTTAATAGCCTCGCGTATCTTCTCTTTATGTCGTTCCTGGTCTACCTGCCCCTTGCGGTGCAGCGACCAATCGTGTTGTGAAACAGACATGGAGCATGCTCCTTCTGTCGAAAATGTAGGGGCGACGCAGGTGTCGCCCGGCTGCCCTATCGATTCAACAGGCTGCCGGTATAGCGCAAGATTTCGTTTGCGCAGACGTGGCAGTATCCATGCTCCGTCATCAGGCGATCAACGACCTCGTTGATCTTGCGCAGTTGTTCCTTGTCCGGCGTGCGCGTGGATGTCGTGATCTTTACCACGTCGCGCAGGTCGGCGAAGAGCTTCTTCTCGATGGCCTCCTTCAAGCGCTCGTGGCTGGTATAGTCGAAGGTCATGCCCTTGCGGGCCAGCGACGAGATGCGGATGAGGATCTCTTCGCGGAAGGACTTCTTGGCGTTCTCGGTGACGCCGATCTGCTCCTCGATCGAGCGCATCAACTGCTCATCCGGCTCCATCTCCTCATCGGTAATGGGGTCGCGCAGCTTGGTCTTGTTGCAATAGGCCTCGACGTTATCAAGGTAGTTGTTAAGCAGCGTGCGCGCCGACTCCTCGTAGGAATAGACGAAAGCGCGCTGCACCTCTTTGCGGGCCATGTCGTCGTACTCTTTGCGCGCCTCGCTGATGAAGTTCAGGTAGTGCTCACGCTCCTCGCGCGTGATGCTGGTATGCTGGTCGAGGCCGTCTCGCAGCGCGCGCAGAGCATCGATGGGGTTGATGCAGGTGGTGTTCTGCTTCACCAGGGCGTTGGAGAGGCGGTTGATGACGTAGCGCGGCGAGATGCCGTCCATGCCCTCACGCACTGCCTCCTCCTGCAGCTCCTTGATGTCCTTCTGCTTGAAGTCCTCCATATCCTCTCCATCGTAGAGCTTGAGCTTTTTCATCAAGCTCATTCCCGCTTTCTTGGATTGCTCAAGGCGCGTCAGGATGGCGAAGATGCTGGCGATGCGCAGCGTGTTCGGCGCGATATGCACATTCTGCAGGGCGCTCTGCTTAAGCAGTTTCTCGTAAATCTTGATTTCATCGGAAACGCGCAGGTTGTACGGCACCTTGACCAGGATAATGCGGTCCTGCAGGGCCTCAGACTTCTTGTTCCCGACGAAGGCCTGGTACTCGTGTTCGTTGGTGTGGCTGACGACGACTTCGTCGGCGTAGATCATGCTGAAGCGCCCGGTCTTGATGTTCTGCTCCTGGCTGAGCGTCAACAGGACGTAGAGGAATTTCTCGTCGGTCTTGAGCATTTCGACGAATTCCATGATGCCCCGGTTGGCGATATTCAGCTCGCCATCAAAGCGGTATGCGCGCGGGTCGCTCTCGACGCCGACGTCACCGATGGTGGAGAGGTCAATGCCTCCGACTAATTCACTGATATCCTGTGATTTCGGGTCTGACGGCGTAAACGTGCCTACGCCGATGCGATATTTTTCGCTGAAGGCGATGCGTTTGACCGGCACGGCCTCGATGCGGCCCCGGTATTCGGTATCGACCATGTAGCGGCAGTGAGGGCACAAATCGCCCTCGACGTACAGGCCGAATTCGCTCTCGACATCGTCCCGCAGCTCGTGTGGGATGAGGTGGAGCGGCTCCTCGTGCATGGGACAGTCTTTGATGGCGTAGATCGCCCCCTCATCGATGCGGCTGTATGCCTCCAGCCCGCGTTTGAGCAGGTAGACGATGGTGGATTTGCCGCCGCCGACCGGTCCCATCAGCAGCAGAATACGCTTGCGCACTTCCAGACGCTGGGCGGCGGAATGGAAATACTCCACGATTTGCTGCAGGGGTTTTTCGATGCCGAAGATTTCCTGGCTGAAGAAGTTGTAACGAGGATCACCGGTGCGAGTGATCTCCACGCCGGCGTCTATAATCATGTGATAAATGCGTTCGTGCGAAAGACGCCCGACATGCGTTTGCTTCGTCGCAATCTCAAAGTACTGAGCAAACGTACCTTCCCACTGCAAGCCTCGTTCACGGTCTCGGAATTCTTCTAACCGCTTCACCAGGTCCATAAGTCACCCTCTCTGTTCTATGCAGATAGCATTGTGATAACGCTATTGCTCACAACTCAGCCAGCGTGCCAGAGAACCGGCTCGCATGATAATAAGGAATGCATGGTTTCTTAGAATGAAGTTTTTCATGAGTTCAAAAGGGCTGGTCTCTTGCTCGACACATCGAGTTGTAGAACCCAGCCCTTTCTTGACTATTGCTACCTGGAAGGCGAACCGCTCGACTATGCGAGATAGAAAACCTACCCTGCCCTTTTTACGTTCTCCAGGAGGAGAACTGCCTTGATATGATCTACTCAATGGCGGTCCCATAATCCAATGCAAAGGGGAGATGAAACCTACGAGACGCTCGTACACAGACTACTATTTAAACGTAGCATAACGTACAGATAAGCATGTGTCAAGAGTAATAAAGAGGCTTTCACACAACTTTCACATGGTCTGTACCTATCCGAAACCGTAGTACCCCAAACGTTTACTCCTGTGCTTAGAATAAACAAAAGGCCGCTACATTGTTTATGCTGTGCATACTATACACGTTTCAACGCGCGAGAAGGACAACCGTTGCTGTTAGAAATCCTGAAGAGGAGCTTCGACCAGGGGGAGTTCGACTTCGATCGTGGTGCCACCTTTCTTCCCCGGGCGTATTGAGATGCGACCGCCGGCATTTTCGACACGCTCGACCATGCCGCTTATGCCGTAGTGTCCCTCCAAGCCGGGGCAAGCCACATCGCCATTCTCGTGCTGTTCATACAGTTCGGGCCGCAGGCCCACGCCGTCATCGGCAATACGCATGACCACGTGGCTGTCCTGGCGACTGATGTGAAGCAGGACTTGCTGAGCGCGCGCATGTTTCTCGATGTTGGTGAGCGATTCCTGCCCGACTTTCCAGAGCGTCTCTTCGACCTGCTCAGGCAGGGCATCGATATCGGGGTGAAGATCGTACTCGATATGCAGCCCAGTTCGCATAGCCATTTCACGCAGCGTAGCGGCTAATGGCGCTGCGGGCGGGTTCGCGCTCCAACGCGGGTGAGCGCAGGTTGGCAATCGAGGCGCGCAGCTCGTTCATGGTGCTGCGGGCGATCTCTTTGGTGGATTCCAGCTCACGATCGCTGCGTTCAGGGTTGTGCTCCCGCAGGCGCTGGGCCGCTTCCAGTTTGATTGAAATCAGCACCAGCGCGTGTCCCAGCGTATCGTGCATCTCGCGCGCCAACCTGGTGCGCTCGCGCAGCACCGCAAGCTCCTGCTGCTGCGCCGCCGATGCGGCGAGCAGCCGATGCGCCTCCTGTAGCTCCGCGTTAGCGCGGGAAAGTTGCTCGAACAGTGCGTTGCGCGCGTATCGCTCAGCGATGAGGTGCTGTATCCACAGGCTGACAAGCACCATGCTGAGAAAGGTGATGCCGATACTACCGAAAATACCGAGCTTGTCCGGCGTGAACGGTGGGAAGAAAATGCCCTGAAAGAGGCAGAAGAAGAAAAACGTGGCGGTGGAGATCACTAACACGATGCGTGAGGGGAATAGGGCAAAGCACAGGCCAAGCGCGATGAAATAGGAATAGGTGAAATTCGCATCGATCAATGAGAGCAGCGTGATAGAGAATGCAATACAACACCAGTAGATAAATGCCCGTCGAAATGGCGGGGGCCAATTCCCACCTTGTTTGAAGATAATGCTGCTGAATATCGCTGCAAAATACAGGCTCAGCGTGAGCGTCGCCAGGAGAATAATCGCCGGTGCGTGCCAGTCATGCACGTAGCCAGGGTGGTTGCTAAAGGCAAAATAGCTTGAAAGCACGATTGAGAGCAAACTGATCCCCGCCCAAAGGAAATTCATCGCTTTGAATCTGCTCAGGAAGCGATGATTATCTCGTGCAACATCGATCTGCATGTCCTGCATAGGTTGCCCTCTTGCTATTTGTGCGGTCGGATATTCCGAATCAAGCATATCGCAAATGAGTCAGCCTGGAAAGTGCCGAACGGACTAGCGCGTGTACATGACGAAAGTCATGCTTGCTCCATATCCAACGCCTAAGACCTGAGCGGCACTGCCGTTTTGGACGGCGATGCCGACGTAGCCAGAACTATCGCCATAGATGAAGGGCAGCGCGCCTTCGGCGCTCTCCCCGCTGCTGCCGATCTCAGCGAAGAAATGCCGGCGTTGCTGCACGACTCGCCCGGTGCCTGGGAACAACGCCTTCACCTGTGGCAGATCAAACAGGTCGGGGACCAGCGCAAGCGGGACGTTGGTGATGAGGTTGCCGAAGCGATCTACGTGTAAAACGTGGGCTTCGATGGCTGCTCCCTTGCGTACGGGCGGCGCGATATCCAGCCGGAGCAAGGTCATGGGATCGATGGCCGCGCCCATATCGGGCAGTTCCGTGCCCATGCTGCGAGCCAGGTGCGCCCCCACCGGGGCGAAGATATCACGCCCATGGAACGTTGAACTGACCTGCTGCAAATGATACGCCCTGTTTGAGAGCAGGACGGCCTGGTGAACGGGCTGCTCTGCCAGCACATAGCTGAAAAGTCCATTGTCAGGGCCGACAAAATACCACTCTCCGGCATGCAGGGCGATCGCCCGGCGCGCGCTCCCTACACCAGGATCGACGACGCAGACGAAGACGGATCCTGCGGGAAAATAGCGATAGGCTGAGTCGAGAATCCAGGCGCCGGAAGCGACTCGCTGCGGTGCAACGTCATGCGTAATGTCGATGATATGGGCCTCAGGCGCAATGCCGGCGATGACACCCTTCATAACACCGACATCGCCATCCCCGGTGCCGAAGTCGGTCATGAGCGCAATGACCAGATACGTTGTGGGTGCTGGTTGCAATTCTTTAGCCCTCAGGTCAGTGAAAATTCAAGTATTTCACCATATTGTATCACCCTCACCATACCCATTCTTCTGCAAGACTATGCCTCAGCCATGGTTGTATGTTATACTAGCGCAGTCAAAAGGAACCAGCGACTGCAACGGCAAGGAGTCCAGGTATGTCTATACATAGCGGTAGCCCTCACATTCTGATATTTGAGCGCGACCAACAACTCACAGCATTGCTTATGAGCGAATTTCAACTGGTCGGCTACGAGTGCCATGCGGCCCGCACGGCGGTCGAGGTATTCGACGCAATTGCGCGCTTCCCGGTTCGACTCGTGCTGGTGAACCTGGCGCAGGCCGCCGCAGGCAGGCGTGAGTTCTGGGTGGCCCTGGATGCGCAGAGGCGTGGGCGGGGGGTGCAGGTCTTCACGTTTCGCTGCATGAATATCGCCGGCTATGGCGTGGACGACCCCGATGAACGCGCTCGTATCGTGCTGACCGATATGGAAGTCGATGGAATGTTAGGGGTGATGAACCTGGTCGATGCCGTGCGCGCGCGTATTCCATCCTCATCAACCGGCTCCTTCTCACGTGTCAATCCGGCATCCCAGGTACGTGACTCAGCCCGGCTGGAGGCGATCAGGCCGGCAACGGCACAGGCGACCGCGCCCCTGTCCATGTTGAACGAAGCGTCATCATCGCGCATGCCAGCGGTCCAACCGGCGCCGGCTGCTCCTCCCGCAACTTCTGTCCCCCCATTTGCGTCACAACAGCAGACGGCCTCTCCCAACGTCACAGAACAGGCCGCGCCTCCCAGGATTCAAGCATCAACCTTCACCGACAAGATTCGCGCGGTGATCCGTCCTGGGAATCGCGGCGTTTCGACCAACCCGGAAGCGAACTGGGTGCCTTATTCATCGCCAGCACAGACGCAGCGTCAAACGCGAACAGACCAACCCGATGGCATGGCTCCAGCGCAGCCGATGCAAAGTATGCCACCGGCAATGGAGCGTGCCGCAGTCACATATCAGCCGGGCGAAGAAAGTGGCCTGGCCCAACTTTCTCGCATGGTGCGCGAGAACGTCGCACCATATACGACCAATGCGGCGGCTGGGGATGGAATGCCGCAGGCGCGCGCAGCGATACCTTCCGCGCCCGCGCAGCCACGCCCGGGGGAGCCTCCGTCGCTCGGTGATCTTCCTCTACGCGCATCGCCCATCGAAGACTTGCCTGACGAACGGCTCCCGGAGAGAAGGAACGGGGCGGTTGGGGCATCGGGCCAGGAAGGCAGCCTGGCAGTTGAAGCCACTCAGGACTCGATTGCTCCAACCTTGCATCTCACAGCGGTCAATCCATCTGCTGCTGATAAACCAGGGCGGATCGGTGAGGCGGATAATGCTGCCCCACCGTCCAGGCAGCCTGCTGAGGAAAAGCAGCCGGGTGAGGTTGATAATGCTCCGGCGCCGTCAATGAAGGGGGTACAGGATGATGCTCTCTTTGTCGAGCAGGGCGTGCCGGAGATAGCAGATGGACCGGTCGTGGCGGCGCGACCAGAAGTGCAGGGGGTGCCGGGCATGTCGGAGGTGCTGACGGCGGCGGCGCTGCGCAGGCGTTCGGAGCATAACGTCACCTCTGAGGATGTGCTGCTCAATATCGTGCAGAGCCTTCCGCCGATGAACGCGTTGCCCACGCCCGTGTCGCCACCAGAGCCACCGCAGGCGTCACAATCGGCCGTCCTGAGCGGGCGGGCCACACGCTCGCTGGCACATGTCCTGTTAGATGGACACCTGGTGCCGAAAGACCGGCTGGAAGTGGCACAGAGTATTCAGCGTATGCTGCGCGGTGTCGATATGAACTACCAGCTCGGCGAGATCCTGCTCATGTTCAAGTTGCTCACGCCCGATCAATTGCTCGCCGCCAGCCTCGTCAGCTATGGCATGATCTCGGCGCTCCAGGTAAGCGCGCTGGGGCGTATCCGCCAGGAACTGCACTCGATGGGTCTGGAATATGACCTGGAGAGCCTGCTGGTATTATTCCGCATACTAACCTCTGAGCAACTACGCGAGGTGCGAGCCAGTTGGACGGGATGATAACAACAGGAGTTAGCGCATACGCGAATTTCCGGGCGCTTCCCACAGCCAGCGCAGCGCGTGCAGTCGCGATGGGGGCGAGACGACATGGCGTGGGCGACGGATAGCAGGTGTTCCGAGCGAGCCATCGGCGTTACCCTGCTCAATCGAGTCAAGCAGGTCGAGCAAGTAATTCGCACTTTGCGCTACGCCTTCGACCATCAGGTAGCCGCTGGGCTTAACGGCGTCCCCGACTAAATACAGGCCCGCGATGGATGTCTGCGGGCTGGTGTCTTCTCCCTGTGCCAGACGGTTCACCGGCCATTCGCCGCGATACGCGCTCATCGTGAGGACGCGGCAATGCTGCTCGAATGTTTCCCCGAAGAGCGTGCGCAAGTCGGCCAGAGCCAGGGCTTTCTCTTCCTCCACGTTGCTGCTCTGCATGACCTGGTGGGTAATAATGAGGTGCTTGCCGGGCGGCGCCAAGCGCGCGTCGCAGTTGGTAGGCTGCACTATACCGGCAATGCGCCGGGTGTCCAGACAGTACATGATGCCCTTGTGTGGGATGAGCGAGACATCGCTGAGAATATGAACTTTGAGACCCACAGCCTCCGCACCGGTGGCCGGTTGCTTCAATACGTCGGCCTGGGTGATCCGCCGGTTGTGCAGCAGGGCGTCGGTAGCACGCGGCCCCAGGTCACTCACGACCAGCGGGGCGCGCAGCAAAAACTCCTCGCTGCGGAGCTTGTCGCGCACGCGCACACCAACTACCCGCCCTTCTTCGTGCAGGATCTGCTGCACGTCGCACTGCAAACGCAACTGAGCTCCCTGCTCAATGATACGGCTCTGCAATTCGGCGGTCAGGGCGGCGCAGCCCCCCGCGACGATGCCGGGCGCGCCGTAGCGGAACATATTCTTCGTAGTGCGGATAGCTTCTTCCGTGCTGACCTGGGAAAGTTCAAGGCTGAACGCGAAACGCGAGATGCGCTCGAAGAAAGCGACAAGTTCGGGATTGCGTCGCACATTGATGTGGCGCGCCAGCCATTGATCGAAGGGCAGCGTGCGCTCTTCATCGGGAAGTGGGCGAAAGAACATCAGGTAGCCGGCACGGAGGAACCAGAAAAACTGGCGGGGCCCGAAGACCTTGAACGTGCTGAGCAAACCCTTCGAGCGAATCTGTCTGCCACGCACATGAAACGAGGCGAAGACATCGGCATCGAAGAAGTGATAAGGGACACGCAGGCGGCTCAAGGTACGCGCCAGCACGCCGCTACTGCCAAAGGGGATCATATGCACCGCACCCGTACTGACCTGGACGCCCTGAAACGTTTTTGCCGTAAAGCGCCCCCCGCAATGCGGCAGGCGCTCAAGAATTGCCACTCGTTTGCCGCGTTGCAACAATTGAGCCGCACTGAGGAGGCCGCCCAAACCCGCGCCGATAATGATCGCATCGAAATCGTGGTCTTGCATACTGGCTCTGTGTGTCGTGTGAATAAGACGTTGCCTGCATCGTCGTAGGGACGCGATTTATCGCGTCCCTACGCCACAGGTTAGCGATCCTCGCCGATCAGGCTGCGCAGCAGACTGGTGCATTCGGCCAGGGTATTCAGCACATTCTGGTGAATCTGGAAGACCTTGTTCAGTTCGCGTGCCTTGCGAGCAAGCTTGGTCACATACTCGATGTCACGCGGGTTGTTCATGACGTCCTCCATCAACTGTGAAAGCTCGGCCCAGGCCAGTTGTTCGCGGTTGCGTGCCACGTCCGCGATGGTTTTATCCATGCGGTCAGAGACAGAGCGGACACCGCTGCGGAGCTGGTTGGCCGCCTGTGCGATTTCCGCATCGTGGTTGCGCATAGCTTCCTGCGTCGCATTCAACTGTTCCTGAAGCGACGCGACCTGGCCATCTAGCGCGGTTAAAGCGGCTGCGAGCGGAGCAACATCCGGAAGGGCTGGCTGCTGCATGCTGGTCAGGCGGCTGAATGTGACGCCTCTAGTATCGTCTGAGGGTGTCGCGGGGACTGGCGACGCGGCGCCTTCGGATGAAGCGCTCGAGCTGATATTCGCGGGCGCAGCAACTGGTTCAGCAGGAGACTCGGCAGGCGCGCTCGCCGGGGCCTGGCCGGCAGATTCGGGCACGGGTTCGGAGGCCTGAGCAGCAAGTTCGCCGGCTTCCTCCTGTTGGGGGGCGACCACAGCGCTTTCGCTGCCACCGTTCATCGAACGTGTGCCAAATTCGTCGCTGGTTGCGGCTGTCAGCATTTCGTCATCGCGTGTGCGATAGGTCAACTCGCCGATGCTGGATGGGTTGACCATTACGGTTGGCATACTCTCAATATCGGGCATAGCTGCAGAAGAGGCGGGGGCCTTAAACAGCAATTCGTGTTCGCCAATGCCGATCTGGTCGCCATTGTTCAGCACACGCGGCGTAACCTGGTCAAGCTGCTGCGAGTTGACGAAGGTACCGTTTGCGCTGCGCTCATCCTGGATCAAGTATTGCCCGTTCTGGAGCAGGATGGTTGCGTGTCGGCGCGAAGTCAATTTGTCCTTCGACAGGAGGACATCGCTGTTTGGCGCGCGACCAATGCTCATTTCCGACTTATCAAGTACGTATTCTTGCAGCACTTCGCCAGTATCCGAGCGAAGGATGAGGCGGGCCGGCTCCTCGACCTTATTCATCACCGCCTGCGCACTTGGCGCAGGGCTATCGGCGCGCACAGTGACCGGCTCTTGCGAGGTGGCGGCAACGGTAAGCAAATCGGGGTCGCTCCAGGGATTGGCTTGCGCAGTAGGAGCAGGTGGAACCCATTCTTCGGCTGTCAAAGTGGCATCGCCCATGGCAGGCGCAGCCTGCTGGGGAGAGGGAGTCGAAGCGACCAGGCGATTACCGCAGTTCAAGCAAAAATTGTCTCCTGGCCGGGTTTCAGCGCCGCAAAAGGGGCATTTGTCCATTTGGAATGTTCCTCCCTAAGTTGGTGTGTCGAACGGGCATGGATTGAATGCAAATCGATGCCTATTATACCAGACCGTTAGCAGGGGCGCAATTTTTTTGCATTGCACGATAGCCCGTACATACCAGTCTATTCCTAAAAACTACAAGTACAGAAGTCTTTTACGATCTCGGTATCCAGGTAACACCAGGCTGCAACTCTGCAAATAGCTTTTGCAAGTATTCTACACTTCTTTGAGCCGATAGTACAATATTGGTTGTCTCTTTCGCGCCAGAGCAGAGTTGCAGGGGCAGCGGCGTTGGGGCCGGCGTCGCGTGAGTGGTTCCAGGCGTTCCGGACCCGGCCGGCGACTTCTGACCAGAACCGCCGGAGACGTTGCATTGAAACGTCGTATTCTGCGAGATCAAAGGCGCCTCCGAGATGGTAAGCGCGGAGTGATCCGGAAGCAGGTAGCCGATCAGGAAGTTCCCTCCTAGCGTTGGGTCGTGGATGGTGGCCTGCGCACTGACAAGGCACGTGCCCGCCGGCAGCGAGGCGGGAAGAAAAACGGTAAAAGTAAGGCCGGCTTTCACATCATCCCAGCTCGTGATCGTTGTCGGGGTTCCCGGCCCTCGTGTTGGCGTTGGTGTCAATGCGGTCGCTGTTGGGGTGCCACCGGAGGCAGAGGTGGGCGTCGGGCTCGCGGTCACCCTTGGCAACGCCCCTTCATCGCGGAAGAGCATCGACGGCTTGCTGCACCAGTGCAAGTCTGCCAGTGTTGGAGGCGTGGCAGTGGGCAGCGGTGTTTTTCCCGTGACAGCGGTGTTGCCCCCGAAAGGATTTGTGCAGGATGCAAGCAGTATCAACACGAGCGGCAAAAGGACTGCCAGACCGGCGCTCGCGCGTCCACCTTTTCCCCATGCGGTAGAGTGAAATAAACTGGAAGCGTGATTATTCAAATGGACCCTCAGAGTTGATATACAAGAAAAAGACATACATACTCCTCTTCTAAATAAAGAACGGCCACCCCTCCCAAATGAGAGATTACGTAGTAAGATTGACTCATCATTTACACTGCCGTGCTGCCCTCTTTTTAGACTACTATATACTATCAAAGAAAGGAATCCTATGAGCTAGTTCTCAATTCAGTAAAGAGGACCTTCCCACAAAAAGAGGGTCTTTACAGCGTTTTGATTTAGTGTTACCATTTACGCACTGCAACCCATTTATCAAACTCTACACATACAAACGCATGAACCTGCTCATTGGTATAGGAATCAACCAAGAGGTAACATGGTGTGAATGCAAAGCAAATCTGGCAGACAACGATAGAACGATTGCAAACGAGAGTGCAGCCGGCGGTCTTTAGAACGTGGTTCCAGGGAACGTCCGCGATTTCTTTCCAGGATAATGTTTTCATCGTGCGGGTCCCATCGACATTTGCCAAGGCCCACCTGGAAGGGCGTTTTCTGGAAATCATCCATTCGATTCTGGCAGAAGTGACCGGCAGCCAGGTAGAGATACGCTTTGTCGTCTCAAAAGAGCTGCTGGCGGGGAATGAAGCGGCTGACGAGTCGGTAGAGTTGCCGCCGGTAACGCATAAGCGGTCGTATCGCATTCCTCGCAGCCGGCTCACGCCACTGGAGCAGGAAAAATCCCGCCTGGATGCCGCCTTCCTGGCCAATAACTCCAGTCCGGCTCCCGCCCGACCGATGGCTCGCCTGCATCCCCGGCAGGGTTCCGCCGAAGAGGCGCAGGCCGCAAGCGGGCATGTGACGCCGGGCGATACCACGCCGGTACCTTACACAATCCGGCATGGCAGGCGCGATGGGCAGAGCCAGTTGAAGGGCACGCAGCCCGGCTTATTACCCCTCAGTTCGGAAGGTATGCTGAACCAGCGCTATACTTTCAGCACCTTTATCATGGGCAAATCGAACCAGCTCGCCCATGCCGCGTCGCTGGCCGTCGCGGAGAGTCCCGGCCAGGTCTATAACCCCCTATTCTTCTACGGTGGCGTCGGCCTGGGCAAGACCCACCTGTTGCACGCTATCGGGCAGGTTGGCGAGGCGTCCGGCCTGCACGTGCTGTATGTAACCTCGGAGAAATTCACCAACGAGATCATCAACGCCATCCGTTTTCAAAAAACCGAAGACTTTCGCGCCAAATATCGCCAGATCGATATCCTGCTGGTCGATGATATCCAGTTCATCGCCGGGAAGGAATTGACCGAAGAAGAGTTTTTCCACACCTTCAATACCCTGCACAGCGCAAACAAACAGATCGTCGTCACCAGCGATCGCCCACCTAAGGCCATCCACAGCCTGCAGGATCGCCTGCGCTCGCGCTTCGAGTGGGGGCTGCTGGCAGATATCCAGCCGCCGGAGTACGAACACCGCCTGGCGATCCTGCGCTCGAAGGCCGAATCGCTGCGCTTTGCCGTACCGTCATCGGTCATCGAGTATATTGCGCGACCGGAATGCAGCAGCGTGCGCGAACTGGAGGGCGCGCTCAATCGCGTGATCGCCTATGCCACGCTGCACGATGCCGCGCTCTCCGTCACTCTGGCTGCGCAAGCGCTTGGAGATATCTACCGCGACAACAGCAAGCCGGCCACGAACCTTACCTTGCTCGAGGTCCTGGAAGGGGTCTGTGCCTACTACAATCTCAATATAGAGCAGATGCGCGGCAAACAGCGCGACCGAGAGATCGCCTGGCCCCGCCAGGTGGCCATGTATCTGATGCGCAGGGAGACCAGCGCTTCTCTGTTGCAAATCGGCGCGGAGCTGGGCGGGCGCGACCATACTACCATCATGCACGGCTGGGAGAAGGTGCAGTCAGAAATTGACAGCAATGACCGTGTGCGCAGCGAGGTAGCCGCCGTGTTCGAGTCGCTGCAGCGGGGCAAGTGAAAGGTTTGCAATCTATGTCCGATGCGCTGACAACTTACCTGGAGAGCCATATCCACGACGCACAAACCCTGCTCGAGCGGCTTGTCCGCCAGCCGAGCATTGCCGCCCAGAACGTCGGTATGGACGAGATGGCCGGCCTGGTCGAGAATCTGCTGGCCGAGACGGGTTTCGCCACCAGGCGCCTGTACGCTGAGGGCGCGCCGGCTGCCATTTATGGCGAATTGAAAGGGCAGAGCGACTATGCCGTGCTGCTGTATAACCACTACGATGTGCAGCCCGCCGAGCCTTACGAGCTGTGGCACACGCCTCCTTTCGAGCCGACCGTGCGCGCCGGTAAGCTCTACGGGCGCGGAGTCTCCGATAACAAAGCTGAGATCGCCGCGCGGCTGACGGCCATCGGGGCGCTGCGCGCTGTCTACGGGACGCTGCCCATCACGCTGCGCTGGATTATCGAAGGTGAAGAGGAAATCGGTAGTCCGCACTTTGGCGCGATTGCTGAACGATACAGCGCGCTGCTGCAAGCCGATGGCTGCTTCTGGGAAGGTGATGGCTTCGATCACACAGGACGCCCGGAGATCACGCTCGGCGCGAAGGGCCTGCTCTATGTGCAACTCGACGTGGAAGGCACCGGGATCGATGTGCATTCCGGTTCTGCACCGATTCTACCCAGCGCGGCCTGGCGCATGGTACAGGTGCTCGCTACACTGCGTGGCCTCGATGGGCGTGTGCGCATCCCGGGCTTTTACGATGCTGTGCAGCCACCATCGGAGGAGCAGCTCGCGGCCCTGACCGATCAGCCGGATAACGAGGCGGAACTGCGTGCGGCCTACGGCATCACGGCATTTGTGGATAACCTGACGGGCATGGAGCTGCGGCAGCGCCTATCCTTCGCTCCCACCTGCAATATCGCCGGGCTGCTGAGCGGCTACACCGGCGAGGGGTCGAAGACCGTCCTGCCGGCGAAGGCGATGGCGAAGATCGACTTCCGGCTCGTTCCCAATCAGACCCCTGATGAGATCCTCGCCAAACTGCGCTCGCACCTGGACGCGCAGGGCTACAGTGATGTACGCGTCACCGTCTTCGGCAAAGCCGAGCCGACCGTGACACCTATGCACAATCCCTTCGTGCGGCGTATCCTGGCCATCGCGGGATCCTTCAACGGGCAGAAGCCATCCGTTACGCCCCTGGCAGGCGGGTCGCTTCCACTGCTGGAGCCATTGAAGCGCTTCGTAGGTCTTCCCGGCCTGAGCGCGCCTGGAAACGCCTCATACTGGGCAAGCGGCGCGCACGCGCCCAACGAACACATACGCCTGGAGGATTTAGAGCGGGCGGTACGTTTTAACTGCTATATGTTCATGGCGCTGCCGTAATTACCGCTCGACTACCGGGCGCTGCGCCTCCTGTATGTGGTGCGCCACTGCCTGGTGATAATCCCCGCTCGCGCTGCTGGGATCGGTATGGATGACTACCTCGGAGACACCTCGAATGTCGTGGAACAGGCGGTGGCGCACCTCTTCTGCGATGGCATGCGCTTTCGCCAGGGTCAGCTCGGCGTCAACCTCGATATTCATGGCGATGTGCATGGTATGCCCAACCCAGCGCGCGCGCACGTCCGTCACCTCCTCAACGCCGGGTACCGCTCTGGCCGTCTTGAGGATGGCGGGCACGACGCGCGGATCGACGGCATCGAGCAGGCGCTGCAAGACGCTACGGGAGGTCGAGTAGACGACGGTGAGGATGACGACAGTGATGACGAGGCCCGCGATAGGGTCGGCGATGGGCAGCCCCAGGCGCACGAAGATCAGTCCGACGAGAGCCGCCAGCGAGGTCAGCCCGTCGATGCGCGAGTGCTGTCCATCGGCCACGAGCGGAACGCTGTTGATGCGTTTACCAACCTTGATCTTGTAGTGGGCCAGCCCCTCGTTCCCGATAACGCCGACCAGCGCCGCCGCCATGCTCAGATAGAGCTGCGTCGGTACGTTGTGGCTGGTCAGCTTCTGGATCGATTCGACCGCGCCGGCAACCGCGCTGGCGATGATCACCAGCACGATGAAGATGCCTGCCAGGTCTTCGCTGCGATAGTAGCCATAGGTGTAGCGCTGGTTCGCGGCGCGGCTTGAAAGCACGAAGGCAATCCAGAGCGCGACAGTGGTGAAGACATCGCCCAGGTTGTGCAGGGCATCGGCGAAGAGACCCGCGCTCCCTCCAATCGCGGCAATGGCAAACTGGATGGCTGCTACGAGGAACATGCCCAGAGTCGAAAGCTGCACCGCGCGCAGCCCGGCCTTATTCCCATAGAGATCGGCGTCTACTTTGCCGTGCTCATGCCCATGCCCCCCATGCCCGCGATGTCCATGTCCATCATGCTCACCGTCGTCATGCTCGTCATGCTCATCGTGGCTATGGTCAGCGTCGTCGTGGCCCTCATGCTCATCGTAATTATGGGCATGATTCAAATCTTCGCTCATAGGTGCCCGGGTCTCTCTTATACAGTGCTTCGCATCATATCTACAGCATAGCACATATTCTATACGGCAGAGCGTTTCACTTCCCTATGGTACTTCTGCAACTTTTCTTGTCCTGGTGCGTCAAATAGATACATTATAAACGACCTCGCTGGTCAGATGGGGGTGTCGCGGTAAAAGGCAGCGCGTTTCCGACCGGGAGAAGATCAATTTGCCAACCGGTACAAATAGAGAGCATAATAGATTGACTGTTGAAACATTATGAAGCAGGAGAGACAGGCGTCGAAGTTAGAGGATGGAGACATTTAACGACTACTATCGTGTGCTAGGTGTCGATGAAAGCGCGACCTCCGATGCAATCAAAGCCGCGTTCAAAAAGCTGGCACTGCAATATCATCCGGATGTTTATAAAGGCGAAGATGCCCAGGAGCGCATGCGCATCCTGCTGCTCGCCTATCAGACGCTGAGCGATCCCGATGAACGCAGGAGCTACGACAGGCAGCGGGCCGGTCACCTGGGGTATGCCTACGAAGACCACGGCGGGGTCTCGCATGCCGCGGGGTCAGGCGTTGCGCCCGCGCCAACCCGGGCGAAAAAAGGGGCCAGCGATGCGCGCTTTGCCTTCCCCGAACTGGATGGGGCAGGCCCTGGCCCCGTCGAATTCATGCTAGAGGGCTTCACCTATACGCTCTGGCCTGATGATGCACTGCTCCTGAAGCAGCAAGGCATCTTGCGCGGAAATGCGCCGTACCCGCGAGCCGAGCAAGGTCTGACTTCATTTGTTACATACGCCTGCCACCGCTGCCATCATCGCTGGAATGCCGCCTCGAAGGGTGGTCTGCCGGCCGCCTGCCCAAATTGCAAAGCGCTTGATTGGGCCGAGTACCTGTTGCTGCGCTGCACGCATTGCCATGCCATATTCGAGAGCCGCGAGATACGCGATAAAATCCGCGGCGGCCAGCTCTATCATCCCTACGAACTTTTCCCCCTCTGTCCCAACTGCCGCAGGCCGCAATGGTGCCCCGCAGAGAATGTCCGAGTCTACGCTTTGCGAGCGGCGGAAGCGCGCCGGCGCGCGATGATGTTCATCGGCGTGATGGTTGTTGTACTGGTGGTGGTAGGGGTACTGGTATTGGCGCTTGCAAGGGGATGAAATAAAAGCCAGGGATGGTCCCTGGCTTTTTCATACCCTCCCACCCGTTTGATTGCGATCTCCTAGTCGTTGGCGTTGCTGATCTTGAGCACCTGGACGCTACTCCCATTGTACTGCACATCCACCTTGACAGATGACCCGCTCTGAATGCGCTGGGCGCTGTTGTTGAAATCGCTCAGGTCCGCTCCGGAGCTGATGGTGAAGTTGTAGCTCTTGTTGCCAACCTTGAAGTGGATCACGTTATCCGAGCCGACTGCTGCGGTGGTGACGCCCTGGAAGGTAGCCTGGCCGGTGACATCGTCGCTCTTCACCACATCCAGCGACTTCGCGTTTAAGCTGCCATCCAGGTTCGAATTCGCCTTGACATGCACCTGCGTGCCAACGGCCGGGACGGCATTGAAATCGCCGAAGTCGGTGCCGTTGAGCGTCATCGACAGCGTTGAGCCATCGGGCATGCCAACCGTGATGGTATTATTAACGTGCGATTTGAGGGTGCCGAAGAACTCGATGCTGCCCTGCTCGACCGTTGTGGGCGTCTCGTTGTTGGTCTCGGGTGTCTGGTTGGTTTCGGGCGTATTTTCGTTCGGTTCCGGTGTGACGTTGGTGCCGCTGACGATGGAGAACGAGCCATCGCTGTTGGTTGTCACCGTGATGCTATAGGCCTTCCCGACCTGGCCTTGCAGCGACTGGATGATATTGGCGGGAACGTTTTTGATTGTATCCTGCTGGCCGTTGACGCTGATCACGAGCGTATTGCCGCTTGCCGAGACGATGGACCCGCTCAGAGTCTGCTGCCCGTTGGTGCCCACTCCTGCGCACGCGCTAAAGAGGATCATTACTAAAAGTACGGCTCCGCTGACGAGAAAATGTCGCAAGTTCAAAGTTTTCATGTGTAATCCCTCCTGATAGATGGTTGTAATAAATGTTTACAACATTGTTTTTCTTTACTTATGGACGATTATACGTCAGATTTTTTGACAGCACTATGCCTTTTGGCACAGTAAATATTGTGAAGCTTCCCATAAAATTTGTGCTATAATGCGCACAGCAACACAGCAACACAGCAATACAGAAGGCAGCAACACAGCAGCTAATTCAGGAAGGCGTCACACTATGGCCCGTATACGCGAGTTACAGGGCGGCATTTATCCACCACTGCCCACATTTTTTCAAGAGAATGAAGACCTTGACCTATCTATTCTGCAGCGGCATATCCAGCGTATCTCTATGAGCGGCATCGCGGGCTACGTCGTCATGGGAACCAACGGTGAGGCAGTCCATCTCAGCCGGGACGAGCGTGTACAGGTGATCGAGACGGCGCGCGAGACGGCTGGTGAAGGCGCGCTGATCCTGGCGGGCTGCGGCGAGCAATCGACACGTGCGACTATTGCGAATTGCCTGCTTGCCGGTGGGGCAGGCGCGGATATAGCCCTGATACTTCCACCCTTCTATTTCAAGGGGCGCATGAACAGTGTCGCCCTGTTGGCGCACTATCGCGCCGTCGCCGATGACAGCCCCCTGCCCGTCGTCATCTACAACATGCCGGACAGCGCGGCCGGTATCGACCTGGACGCCGCCACCATCTGCGCGCTAGCCGAGCATCCCAACATCATCGGCGTCAAGGACAGCGCCGGCAATATGGCGAAGCTGGCGCAGATCAGCGGGCAAGCCCCCACGCGTTTTCATGTCTTCGCTGGCAGCGCCGGGTACCTACTGCCCGCTCTCTCGGTCGGTGCGGTGGGAGCGGTGGCCGCGCTCGCCAATATTTTCCCGCGCGAGGTCTGTCGCCTGCAGGAGCTCTTCAATCTCGGCCAGCTCGAGGAGGCAAGACTGTTGCAGGCACGCCTGGCGCCGGCCAATAGCGCCGTCACGACAATCTTCAGCGTGCCGGGGCTGAAGGCCGGCCTGGAGCTACTTTTCGGCTACGGCGGCCGCCCACGGTCGCCTTTGCAGCCCCTCAACGAGCAGGAGCGCTCGCGCCTGGCTGCCGTCCTCAACGCCGTATAGGAGAGACTCATGCCACTCGACATCGAACTTTACCGCCGCACGCTGATTGTGCCCTTTGGAAGGCAGGGCCAGAAGCTGCGGCGCATCAGTGTCATCGATATGCATCCGGAGGAGGTGGGGGCGAACCTGACGCTCTTGCTCGTGCATGGCTATGGTGGCAGCGCCACACAGTGGAAATTCCAGTTGCAGACCTTTGGGCAGACAATGCGCGTCGTCGCGCCGGACCTGCGCGGGCATGGCCTGAGCGATGATCCACCCGATCTCCCCTGCGATATGGAAGGCCTCGTAGATGACCTCGAGTTGGTGATCGAGCGCCTGGGCCTGCCGCGTCCGTTTTACCTGCTGGCGCATTCCTTCGGCGGCGCGGTGGCAACCGAATACATACTGCGCCATCCCGACGATGTTGCCGGACTGGTATTGATCGGCGTTCCTTCCAGCTTCATCGTGCGCGATATCGTACGCTACTTGATGAACGTGCCCGATCCCATCTTCAGCGGCGTCGCGAAGCTCATTCACGTCGCGCTCTACGCCCCCCAGCGCACACTCAAGCGCATGTTGTACAGCGCGCTCTCCACCTGGAAGGGCCAGGCCAGCCTGGAGCGATTGCGCGTGCCAACGCTGGTGGTGATGGGTCATCGCGATACCGTCTTCATGCGCGAGCATTACGAAGATGTCCCGCGCAGCATTGCAGGCGCGCAGCAAGTCGTCATCCCCGTCTCGGCACACCTCGTGCAGCTTGAACGGCCCGATGCCGTCAATCGCGCTATCCGCCGTTTCATAGACGCGCGGCAGAAGGCGGCTGCTTCCGCCGTCACAGCAGGGCAACCGGCGTCAGCCCCGCCAATCCAGCGCATCCCCTCAGCCGGCCTGCTCTCCGCCCACTCGCAGCGCCATACAGAGATGCCCTGGCTGCAGCACTACGATAACGACGTACCTGAAACGCTCCCCCTGTCCAAACAGGTGCTGCCTGACTTTCTCAACAATGCGGCGCTCGATTTCCCCAATCGCAGCGCGTTGATCTTTTTCGGCCAGCATATCAGCTTCCGTGAGCTTGACAGCGCCAGCAATCGCTTCGCGCACGCTCTCCACAAGCTAGGGGTGAACAAAGGGGACCGCGTCGCCATCGTTCTGCCGAATATTCCACAGTTCGTGATTGGCGTCTACGGCACGCTCAAGGCGGGTGGTGTGGTTGTACTGGGCAGCCCGCTTTCGAATGAAGAGGAGATTCTCTTCCAACTCCGGCACTCCGGCGCCCAGACTCTGCTGTCTCTCTCCGGGTATGCCTCCCTGGTCGAGCGAGCCTGCCAGCAGGCCGGTATCCGGCAGGTGATTTATACGGATGTGCGCGAATACCTGCCGCTACGCCAGCGTGTCGCCCTGGCAAGCACTATCGATGGCGGGGGGTCATCCTCGTCTCAGCCATCGCTCCCGCCGGCATCGTCTCGGGCCGGAGACAACATTGGCGCACCGTCATCTGCCGTAGAGCATGTCGCTCCCGGCGGGCAAAAATGGACGCAGTATGCTTTCCAGCGCCTGCTGCACAGCAACCCTGCCAGCCTGATCGATAGCGGGATCGCCTCGGATGACCTGGCGGCACTGCTCTACACTTCTGGTACGACCGATACGCCAAAGGGGGTCATGCTCTCACACGGCAACCTGGTCGTCAATGTGGCGCAGCAGCGTCACTGGCTCAGCGACTCCCGGCGAGGCCGCGAAGTGACTCTAAGCGTGCTGCCCCTGACGCACTCATATGGCTTTACGAGCTGTATGAACCTCTCCATAGCCCTCGCCGCCACGCAGGTCCTGCTGCCGACGCAGCGCATCGAGCAGGTCATGCAGGCCATCAAACAGCACCACCCGACTATCCTGCCCGGCGTCCCGGCGCTCTATCTCTCTATCGCCAATTACCCGCGGGTTCGCAGCTACGGTGTGGGAGCCATTCGCACCTGCGTCAGCGGCTCCGCTCCCCTGCCGGTTGAGGTGCAGGAGGCCTTCGAGAAGCTGACGCGTGGCCGGCTGGTGGAGGGCTATGGGCTGACCGAGGCTTCGCCTTCCACGCACTGCAACCTGCTCAAAGGGGAACGGCGCGTCGGCAGCATCGGTCTGCCCTTGCCCGGTACCAATGCGCGTATCGTGGATGTCAAGACCGGCGAATCCCTACCTCCCGGCGAGGTGGGCGAGCTACTCGTGCGCGGCCCGCAGGTCATGCAGGGCTACTGGAACATGGCGGAGGAGACGCGTGCCACCTTGCAAGGCGGCTGGCTGCACACGGGCGACCTGGCAAGCATCGACGAAGAGGGCTTCTTCACCATCGTTGACCGCAAGAAGGACCTGATCCTGGCAGGCTCCTACAACGTCTACCCCCGTGACGTGGAAGAGGTACTTTACGAGCATCCGAAGGTTCTGGAAGTCGCCGTCGTCAATATGCGTAACGCGCTTGCCCCCGGCGAAAGCAACGGCGCGGTCGATGGCAGCGAGGAAGTATCGCCTTTTATCAAAGCGGTGGTTGTGCTGAAACGGGGCGAGAAAGCAACGGCGGAGGAACTCCTGGCGCTCTGCCGCGAACGCCTGGATGCCTACAAAGTCCCGAAACAAATCGAGTTCCGCACCGAGCTGCCCAAGAATTTCGTCGGGAAGGTGTTAAGGCGGCTGCTGGTTGAGGCGTAGCCAGGTGCCTGGCCTGTCTCATGGAATTACTTCGTCACTGTGAAGGCGACTTGCTGAGCCAGCAGAGCGTTCTTGCACGAGGTATCGCCGGCCCAGTAGAGTTCCACCGAGCCAGAGCCGGTACCGCCGAAGATCGCATAGGCATAGCTCGAGTGGCTATTCCCCCCGGCCTTAAAGTTAAAGGAAGTTACCTTCTGCCCATTCAGATACCAGACCAGGCATACAGCCCCGCTATGCCCCTTGGGGTGCAGGTCGAACGCGACGTAAATTGTCTGGTTGGTCTTGAAAGTGCTCGTGGCCTTAAGCGGGGGCGGCTGGCTGCTGCTCATGCGGGCGTTATCGATATACTGCTGCCCGGGGAACGAGGTCGCGGTCGGCGAGGGGAGGGTGGTGGGCGAAGATGATGGAGGTGCTGTTGCTGTAGATGTTGTCTGCGTCCCATTCGTCGCGCCATTCTGGTTACCCTGCCCACCAATCGCCATGAAATAGACGAAGACCAGTAGCAGCGCGCCCGCCACGATGCATAGCCCCGCAATGGTAAAGCCAAGCCTGCTGTTTCGATTATTGCCCGGGGGCTGCTGGCCCGGTTGATCGGACCAGAAAGGAGCAGGTCCGGCCTGGTCACGAATCCCCGACTGCCAGCCCTGCGCTGGCTCTAGCGGGGGAGAGATGGGAGCTTGAAGGCCGTGCCCATTCGATGGATTACGAGCGGAGGAGACGAAGAAGCCGGGCTGTGCTGAACCAACCGCCGCTCGGGTGCGAACTGCCGATTTCACGGGCGCGCCACATCGCGGACAGTTTGCCGGCTGGCGTTTTGGCGATAGTGGCAAGCCGCACGTTGCACATTTCATCTGGGCGTACCTCCCTCTTTTCAGCATCCCTGAACGGAGGTAGAACCGGGTCCGTTGGCGTGCTGTATTAGATCATCCCGCGAAGCTGCTGAACCTCGCTATTATCACTCACTTCAACGAATAAACCCTGATTGAGAAGCGATTTGCTGATAAATGGGCTATCCTTGACAGAACAGCACTACCCCATTACAATTAGCACATGTGAAGCAAGTGGCAGTAGTAGGGAGGGCGGGAGGGCGAGTTGGAAGGGTGTGCAGCTCCAGATTGAGATATGCACTTCACTCGATCTCCACCGTTGCTTGTAGCCCCACCGCGCGATAGCCATTGACGGGTAAGATAAAGAAGGAAAAGATGTGCTAGAGAGCAGCGCTGTACAGCAGGTTGAATACATCCTCGCGCAACATGTGGCCAGGCTGCGTTCTGCTCTGCAGTACGCTTCGCAGTCGCACAGCGGGCCAGAAGAAGGCAGCGATGCCTGGCTGCTGCTCAACGCCCTGCTCAAAAATGATCGCGGTGAGCTTGATGCGCGCTTCGAGCAATCTGGCCGGGCCCTCGCCCAACAGGGCGGAAAGCTAGAGGCGCGCATCCTGGGCTTACAGACCTACGTCGATGTGCTTGCGCAGGAATGCAGCAACATCTTGCGCAGCCGCGAAGGAGGCCAGGCATATCTGCTCGAGGCTACCACGCGCCTGTACCAGTTGCAATCGCTCAGCCTCGTCGCCTTGACGCGAGGCTACCAGTCGGTCATCGACCAGGTCTTCAATGAGCGCCAGAAGATGGAGCGACTGCTCGAACGGCGCTTACAGGTGCTGCAGCGCATCAACAGCGTCAGCAACTCCACCATCGACCTCGACCAAGCGCTGGAGTCGATTACCCGGCACGTCGCGGATGAACTGGGCGTTGACCTCTGTTCGGTCTTCTTCTACGATGAATTACAGCGCGTGCTGACCCTGCGCGCGACTAACGAGCCACGTCCAATGGGCGGCATGCATTATACGCTGCGCCTGGGTGAGGGCTACAGCGGCTGGGTAGCGGACAAAGGCTCGCCGGTTCTCGTGCGCGACGCGCTCACCAATGGTGGGTTCGCGTCGGAGGCGCGTAGCTACGGGCAAGAGTACGCCGGGCTGATGGCTCTACCCATCATCTTTTTTGGCACCGTACAGCGCCTGATCGGCGTCATCAACGTGCAAACGCGCGAGCCGCGCGACTTTACCGGAGAAGAGATGAACTTCGTCGAGGTCGTGGCCGGCATGATCGCCATCAACGTCGAGAACGGGCGGCTCTATGAGCAAACCGACGAGCAACTGCGCCGCAAAGTGCATGAACTCGCCACGCTGCACCGGGTCTCTTCGATAATTGCCTCCACGCTCGACCTGGATCGCGTCCTGCAAATCATCACCACGCAGGCCGTCCAGTTGAGCGGTGCGGACCGCTCGTGTATCTTTGAGCTGGATGAAGAGAGGCGCTGCCTGGGCGTGATCGCCCATTATGGCCTCAACAGCGCCGACGTGCGGGGCATCCAGATTCCCGTAGGCCACTGCTGCGCGGGGCGTGCCGTCCAGACCGGGCGCCCGAGTATGGCCGTGGATTGCTTTCACAGTGACGAGCAGTGCTTCATGCGCCACGATCCGCTCCTCTCCGCCGAGCTGCATTCGGTGCTGTGCGTGCCGCTCGAAGTCAAGCAGAAGGTGCTCGGCTGTATTTGTATCTACAGCAGTCATCGGCATATGCTGAGCCAGGAACAGATGCAGCTCATCATTACCTTTGCCAACGAAGCAGCGATTGCGATCGACAACGCGCGCCTTTATGAAGAGGCGCGGCATGGCCTGGAGATCAAGACCATCCTGCTGCGCGAACTGCATCACCGCGTCAAAAACAATCTCGCGACGGTTGCCGGCATTCTCTCGCTGCAGAGGCGCCGCACCCGCTCGGCGGAGGCGCGCTATATCCTGGCCGAGAGCGTGAATCGCGTGCAAGGGCTGGCCGCCACGCACGATCTGCTTTCTCACGAGGATGTCAGCGAGGCGCGCGTCGATGATATCGCGCGGAAAATTGTCGGCGTGGCGAATGCCAACCTGCGCCCGCCGGAGACGCACATCGACTTCGAGGTGACGCCGTGCCCGGTCGTCATCCCGTCGCGTGCCGTGGAAATGCTGGCGCTGGTCTTGAATGAGATGGTCTCAAATGCCATTAAGCATGGCATCAACGGCCAGCCGTGCGGCTCCGTAACAATAAGAGGCCGCGAGGAGCAAGGCGAGGTGATCGTGGAAGTGTTGGATACCGGAAATGGGCCGGTAGCCCCCCTTGAGGAGGAGAGCAGCGAAGGTCTCGGCCTCTCGCTCATCAAGAATCTGATCGGCGATCTCGGCGGCTCGTATACCTTGCGCCGCACAGGTGAAACGCCGCCCCGCACGTGTGCCGAGGTGCGTTTCCCGCTGAAGCGGCGGCCCTAGGCAAGATGGCTACTGTAAATCAGTAATCTCGTAGAACTGGTCCCTACGTGGGAGTGGAGGTGAAAGGAATGAATATGAATGGAAGGGAAAAGCCCCCGGCAGCCCCAATCCGCATTCTGGTGGTGGAGGATGACTCTGACATCAGGCAAGTCCTCTCTGTATACCTGAAGTATTCTGGTTTTGACGTTAGCAGCGCATCGGATGGTCAGGAAGCGATTTCGCTGATAACCAGCTACCAGCCGCACCTGGTTGTGCTTGATCTGATGATGCGCCCGGTGAATGGCTGGGAGGTGCTGCAATGGCTGCGCGCTCAGCGCCTGGTGCCTCGACTGCCGGTGCTGGTGATGACAGCCCTCGCGCACCTGGAGCAGCAGGTGCAGGGCTATGAAGAGGGAGCGGTCGACTATATCGTCAAACCGACGCAGCCCGGTCTCATCGTGGACCGCATCCACGACCTGCTTGGCTTGAGCGCGGAACAACGCGCCATGTTCCGGCGCAAACGTATCGACGAACAGCGATCTATGCTAGAACGAGTACAGGCGGGGTCCGACGAGTTTGCTTCGTGATTTACTGCAACGCAAGACCGCAGCGCGTGCAGAAGCGGTCTTTGGCGCGGTTCTGGTTATGGCAGCGCGGGCACTGATTGAGCAGCGCGCCGCAGCGTGTGCAGAAATAGGTATCGGGCTTATTGGGGCGCCCGCACTGCGGACAGGCATAGACCGGCGTCGTCGGCGCGCGATCGATAGTATGGGGCGTCACCGTTGGCGCGCGGTCGAAATTCCCCGGCATCACGCTTGATTGAGCGGCAATCGAGCCGATACTGGAAGGGTGTATCGCCTCTTCGAGAGCCAGCGCCAGGTCATTGGCGCGTTGATAGCGGCGCTCTGGTTTTTTTTCGAGGGCTGTCAGGATGACGCGCGTAACTCCCGCGCTGAGTTGCGGATTGAACTGGCGCGGGTCGGGGGGCACCACGTACAGGTGACTGTGTGCCAGCGCCGGGTAGTTATCCCCGATGAAGGGTGTGCGCCCGGCCAGGGCCTCGAAGAGCATAACCCCGAGCGCGTAGATATCGGCCCTGCCATCTACCTCTTCCCCCCTGCACTGTTCGGGTGACATGTATTCTGGGGTACCGACGCCCGCCCCCGGACGGGTGAGGCCGTAGCTAGCGGCCAGCACCTTTGCGATGCCGAAGTCCGACAGGATGGGCCGCCTGGAAGGATCCATCAGGACGTTGACCGGCTTGATGTCACGGTGGATGATGCCCTTGTCGTGCGCGTAGGTGAGGGCGCTACTGAGCTGCTGAAAGATGCGATTGGCTTCCAGGACATCCATCGTGCCGCCCCCAACAACGGGCGCACCTGCTCCAGCAAGGACATGCTGCGCGTCGAGGGTCTGTTTCAAGGTGCCACCATCTACCAGTTCCATCACAATGTACAGGTGCCCATTGTTTTCGCTGTAATCATGGATGGTGACGATATTGGGATGAGAGAGCCTGGCGACCAGGCGTGCCTCCTGCTTGAAGCGCTCGACGAAGCTGCGATCGGTAGCGTACCAGGGAGGAAGAACCTTGACCGCGACGTCGCGGTCAAGGTTCTCCTGACGGGCGCGGTAGACATGCGCCATGCCTCCTTGACCGAGTGGGGCCAGGATGCGGTAATTGCCAAGCATCGTGCCGATCATAGGGTCTTGCTGCATACCCTGCTTCCTGCTCCTCGCGTCTATCATCCCTGCACTGTTCGTTATGATATCCGGTTGTTACCGGTTAGCGCCGGGCAAAGACCAGCACCGTCTGACCCAGTTGAATCTTGTCACCTTCTTGCAACGGATAAGGCTGGTACTTGTTGACCGGCTGCCCGTTCACTTTCGTCCCATTGGCGCTGCCCTCGTCGCGCAGGGCATAGTTGCCGTTGCCCATGTTGATAATCGAGGCGTGCAGGCGCGAGACGGCCAGGTCTTCGAGGAAGATGTCGCTTTCGCGGCTTCGTCCGATGCTCAGCGAGTCCTTGCGGATCTCGTAGACGCGCCCGGGTTCTTTGCCCTCTTCGACGCGCACGACCCCGGTGCGTCCCTGGGGAACTGGTCCACGCGCCCCGGTAGGCCCAAGGATGGTGCGGTCTCCATCGGGCGATTCAAAGCCCGTGCCATAGCCCTGCTGCGCCTGTGGGTATCCCGCTTGTTGCCAGGCTGGTTGTGCTTGATTGCTGCCAGGAGGTGGAGATACGGGCTGCTGTCCCGCGCCCATCGCGCCCGGCCAGTTGCCCTGCTGCGGCTGCTGGACCGGCTGTCCCCAGGCATCCACGCCGGGAGCAGACTGAGCCTGCCCCATTGGTCCCCAACCCTGACCCGATCCACTCCCGCCATACGCGGTGGGCGCTTGCTGCTGGTTGTTTTGCGCGCCCCAGGCCTGCTGTGGCTGCTGCTGTTGATTCCAGGGATCCTGAGCTTGAGGCTGCGGCGTCGCCACCTGTTGCTGATCCCAGGGCTGCTGTCCGCCGGCGCCTTGATTTCCCCAGCCACCCTGCGGTTGGGCAGCGGGAGTGCCCCATCCTGGGGCTTGCTGCTGCTGTGGAGAAGATGGCGTGCCCCAATTGCCCTGCTGCTGTGTGGACGGCGCGCCCCAGCCGGCGGGCTGCTGTTGATTTTGCTGGTTCTGCGCATCCCATCCACCCGGCTGTTGCTGTGCCGCGGGAGTGCCCCATCCCGCGGCGGGCTGCTGCGGCGCGGCGGCGGCATCCCACCCGGTCGGCTGTTGGGCGGCAGGAGCACCCCAACCGGCGGGCTGCTGCGGAGAAGAAGGTGTCCCCCAGCCGGCAGGCTGCTGTGGCTGCTGACCGGCTGGCATCCCCCAGCCGGCAGGCTGCTGTTGTTGGGCCATATCCCCCCAACCTGGCTGCGCGGCGGGCTGCTGTCCCCCCCAGGGCGACTGCTGCTGGTTCTGCTGCCCCCAGGGCGCTTGCTGGCCGCCGACGCCAGCTTGCTGACGCTGCCAATCAGATGCGCCGGCAGGCGGGGCTTCCCCGGCTTTCTTCTTGCCGCTTCCCCTGAAGAGGAAAAAGGCGACCACTCCGATGATGAGCGCAACCACGAGAGCCGCTATGGCAATTGTGACGGTCGTGCTTACACCAGGAATAATGGATGCTAATGTGACAAATCCTCTCATATCATTCACCTCTCTTCATTGTAGGGACGCAACAGGCTGTCGTAATTGCGCCCGATAGAGACATGGGCACGAAATTCATACCTCGCACCCCTACAATAGCCTTATCGCAACTCAAATCGCACCTCAACACTGCCAAAGCGGAGAATGTCGCCATCTTTTAGCGGTCGTTCTTCGTGCGGCGTTAAGATTGCTCCATTTAGCCGGGTTTTATTTAAAGCATTCAGATCCTCGACGCTGTATTGCCCATGGTGCAGGCGCAGGTAGGCATGCCGTCTTCCGACCGTCTTATCCGCCAGGTTGATTTCTGGGTAAATACCGAGCACAGGGTCGTGTCGTCCAACTACCATCAGCTCTCCTGTGAGTGGAATGGCCTGATTACTGGAAAGAACCAGCAGCCTGGCCTGTTTTTGCGGTGCCGGCCCGTTTCCCGCGCCAACCCGCTCACGCGCGGTGGTCTGATCCCGTGGCCGAGATGGGGATTGCTGTGAGGCCCCCGCTTGATGTCCTCCCTGAGCCTCAAAGAGCTCGTTCTCTTCGGCCTGTTGCGCACCGACAGAGCCAATAGCTGCGCGCTCCATCGTTTTCTGCCGCTCGATGCCCGGCACGAGTTGCTGTACCTGCTCGAGGGCGGCGATGAATTCCTGAGGCGTGCCATACCTGTCTGCTGGCGATTTTGCCATCGCTTTTTGCATGAATACGTCCAGCTCCGGCGGTAGGTCAGGGCGAAGACGGCAGAGCGACGGTATTTTTTCGTTCATGTGCTTTACCACGATATCGACGGCGGTATCACCCTCAAAAGGTGGATGGCCTGATAGCATCTCGAACAGCACCGTCGCGAGCGAGTACAGATCGGAGCGGATATCCGCCGTGCGGCCACTTTCGGCCTGCTCTGGCGGGATATAGTACGCTGTTCCCATGAAGACGTTGGACTGCGTTAGCGTGACCGTCTCGCGACTGCGTGCCAGGCCAAAATCGGTTATCTTGGCGACATCCTTGCTATTGATGACGATGTTCTGCGGCTTGATGTCGCGGTGGACCACGCCGTGCCTGTAGGCGGTATCGAGTCCCTCTGCGATTTGATGGGTGTAGTCTAATGCTCGCCCGGGCTCCATTGGTCCGTGGGTCAGGGTATGGTACTTCAGGTTCTGCCCATCGATGTAGTCCATGAGAATATAGTGTAGATCGCTCTCGTCACCGTACTCAAAGATGCGCACGATGTGCGGATCACTGAGTGTCAGGAGAATGTGCGCCTCACGCTGGAATCGTGCCAGCAGTTCCCCATCATCCGCCAGGTCGTAATGCATGACCTTCATCGCGTAAATGCGGTTCGTCTTCGTGTCCCGCGCGATAAAGACGGTGGCAAAACTTCCCCGCCCTAGCTCATCGATGAGTTTGTATCGTCCCTTGATGACACGCCCTAACATGTCACCGCTCATGCGCTTTTCCTCCTGAAAGGCTACTCCTGGCGGCTATTATACATCATCCACTGTTGAATGTCATTGCTCGTAACTCCTTAGCAAGTTGACCTATCGTGATGTACAAACGGACTACTCAGGCTGCCAGTCATGCAATGGGTAAAGTCTCCTATGTTCGCATTGACAAAGAGATGTGGGTTCCCTACAATAAAGTTAAGATCACAATACTGAAGCGTTAGTCTCGAACGAGTGAAATGGCAGGCCGTTAAAGGAGCGTACAGAGTTGGTTGCCCAGCCTCACCGATTATTCATGAGCGTCGAGGATTACTTGACGCTCGACCGTAACAGTCTGGACGCTCGCTATGAGTATATAGATGGCTATGCCTATATGATGTCTGGCGGATCAGCCAATCACAGCGCGATCAGCATCAACGTAACAAGCCTGCTTCGTGGCCTGTTACGGGGCAGTCCCTGCCGTGTGTATAACTCAGATCTGCGAGTACGTCTTTCCGAGATCCGCTATGTTTTTCCTGATGCCTCGGTCAGTTGCGATGAGCGCGACCGGGGTCAGATTGATATCATCTACTCTCCTAGCCTTATCGTAGAAGTACTTTCTCCAAGTACCGAGGCGCATGATCGAGGCAAGAAATTTGGATACTACCGAGCCTGTCCCTCCATTCAGGAATATATGCTGGTGGATTCGCAACAACAATCTGTGGAGGTCTATCGGCGAGCCAGAGAAAACCTTTGGACGCTCTATGCTTTTGATCAGGGTGAGCGAGTCTATCTAGCAAGCCTTGATATCAGCTTTCTCGTGGATGACCTTTACGAGGGTGTATCTCTGCTAGCGTAAGGCGTAGTGTCATAAAGATGTCTTCAATTCGTGGTATTCTTCTGGATATCGACGGTGTGCTGCACGTCAGCAGGCGGGCCTGAGCGCCGTGCTGGTCTGCACCGGCAAGCATAACGCCAGCTCGCCGCTGTTGGAGAGGATACGGCCGGATGCGATACTGGAGTCGATAGCGGATTTGCCGGGATGGTTGGAGCAGCAAGGCTGACTCTTAACAATAATGCAGATTCACGAATAAATGCGGATATGATAGCATCCATCGGACTGGCCGATAATGCACATTAACAAATTAATGCGGACAGGATAGCAACCATCGGACTGGCCGATCAAATCGGCGCCTACTCTTGCTGGGCGGCCGTAGGCACAATCAATCGGGCCCGACCGATGGCCGGATCAATTTGTTAATCGGCATCATCAATCACTGTTGAAGGAGTATCAGGGATGGAGGTAAGATGTTGAAGAACTTGAAAGAGATTGTACGCTGATACCAGTCGAAATGGAGCATATAGAGCATGGCTGACTTTAAGGAGTCGCTTAACAAGCGCATAGTTTACGAGATTCCCGGAATGGAGCAAAGCCGGGTTGATAAGAATCGCGCCTATAAAACTGTGGAGGGAATGAATTTGCTGCTGGACGTCTACTATCCGGCGGATCTGCGGGATGGGGAGCTGCGCGGGGCCGTTGTTTTTGTGCATGGTCTGGGGGCGGCGGAACTTGTAAAACATATCAAAGATTCCGGGCAATACGTCTCCTGGGGACAGTTGATCGCCGCGGGCGATCTTATTGCCGTCACCTTCAATCATCGCTCGCCAGACGAGCATCTCTCACTGAGCGATGTGGCAGGTGATGTTGATGACCTGGTGAAGTATGTGCGCGAACATTCAGAGGAATTGCAGATTGATGGAGATAGGCTGGCTATCTGGGCGGGTTCTGCCGGCGTTCCCCTCGGTGTACGGGCGGCGTTGTCTGGCAATCCAGCCTTTGTGAAGTGCCTGGTTACCTATTATGGGCCGCTGGACTTGCAGCCATTGAGGGCCGCCTGGGAATTGACCGAGGACGATGTGCACGAGTTTTCGGCGAGGAGCTACCTGAAACATGACGAGAGCCTGCCTCCAATGTTGATTGCAAAAGCCGGTCTCGACTACCCCGTGCTGAATGCCTCCATCGACCATTTCATTAAAGAGGCGAGCGAAAAGAACGTGGCGCTAGATTACATGGTACATCCGGGTGGGCAGCATGCTTTCGATATACTGGATGATGTTGAGCGTTCACGTGAAATCATTAAAAGGACACTGGAGTTCTTCAAGACTCACCTGGGCAACCCGGCAGGCTCGCACGACTACTAGAGTCGAGTGAGCCTGCTGAGATGTGATCTCCGTCGGTAATCGCGTCCTATTGCTCGTAGCGTCCCCCAAGGTGTTCCGCCAGGAACTTCTCGGCCGCGGCGTAGAACTTGAGGCGGTTCTCGGGCTTGGCGAAGCCGTGACCCTCGTCGGGGAAGAGCATGTACTCGTAAGGAATGCCCTTACTCTTCATGGCCTCCACGATCTGCTCTGACTCGGCCTGCTTCACGCGCGGGTCGTTAGCACCCTGACCGATCAAGATGGGGATGCGTATCTGGTCTACCCGGAAGAGCGGCGAGCGCGATTTCAGGAACTCCTCCTCCGTTTCAGGGTTGCCGACGCGCTGGTGGAAGAGCGAGATCATGGGTCGCCAGTAGGGCGGGATGGTTTGAATGAGAG
>CAVYFA010000003.1:0-42699 GCA_963767715.1 uncultured Chloroflexia bacterium | reverse complement strand
CCATTCGTTGTTACTGCTGAACGATGAAAAACATCGCTCGAATATGTTGAGAAGGAAGGTCAGACCCATGCGTTACGTGTTACTGATCTATGGCAGCGAAGCGCTTCCCCGCAAGAACGCGACGCCATCATGCGGGGACACGCCACATTCCTGCCAGAGATCCCCAGCAGCGCGGCCTGCCTGATGGCGGAGCCCCGCTTCAGCCAACCGGCGCCGCCACAACTGTACGCGTGCGTGGCGGCAAAACCATGATTACCGATGGCCCGTTCGCCGAAACGAAGGAGCAACTCGCTGGCTTTTACATCCTGAACTGCAAGGACCTGGACGAGGCCATCGAATTGGCGAGCAAGGTCCCAGATGCCCTGACCGGTTCTATCGAAATCCACCCGGTCATCGATTTCTAACGCCATGCACGATCTCATCGCACAGACGTTTCAACAGGAAGCGGGGCGCGTGATTGCTGCGCTGTACGCCGGTATCCGCGATCTCGAACTGGTGGAAGACTCAAGCGACGCAAAGAGTACGGGCGATAACTCTCTTGGTACGCCGGTATCCGCGATCTCGAACTGGTGGAAGACGCACTGCAGGACGCCCTGGTGCTCGCCATGGAACACTGGCCCGTTGACGGAGTCCCGCCTAATCCAGGAGCGTGGATCACCACCGCTGCCCGGCGCAAGGCCATCGACCGGCTGCGCCGGCAAACAAACCTTGAACCGTAAGAAGGTAAGCTTAAAAATGCTGATGGAGTTAGAGCAGGAAGGCAACTCTGTGCAGACCGGTGAAATCCCCGACGAACGCCTTAAATTGATCTTCACCTGTTGCCATCCCGCTCTCGCAAAAGAGGCCCAGGTCGCCCTGACACTGCACACCCTGGGCGGTTTGACCACCCCCGAAATCGCCAGCGCCTTCTTTGTCGCCCTCCCGACCATGGCGCAGCGCCTGGTACGGGCAAAGCGCAAAATCCGCGACGCCAAAATCCCCTACCAGGTTCCGCCCGCCGATGCCATCACAGAGCGCATCGACGCCGCCCTCTCCGTCCTCTACCTTATTTTCAACGCGGGCTATACCGCCCATGGCGGGGCGAGTTGATCCGTCACGACCTCTGCGCGGAAGCCATCCGGCTGGCCCGCACCCTGGCAGACCTGCTGGCAAAAGAGCCAACGTTGAAAGAGGACGCGGAAGTGCTCGGACTGCTGGCGCTGATGCTGCTCCACGACGCGCGGCGCGGAGCGCGCGTCGATCCAGGAGGCGAATTAATCGTACTGGACGAGCAGGACAGAACACTCTGGGACCGGCAAGAAATCGAGGAGGGAGTGGATATCCTGGATCAGGCGCTGGCGATGCAAGCACCCGGTCCCTACGAGGCACAGGCTGCTATCGGCGCCCTGCACGCCCAGGCCGCTCGCTCAGAAGAGACCGACTGGGAGCAGATCGTAGCGCTGTACGATCTGCTCTACGAGATGACGCCATCGCCCGTCGTGGAGCTTAACAGGGCTGTAGCCGTAGCGATGGCGGATGGTATCGAGTCAGGTTTGATATTGCTCGCACGCTCGCAGATGCGGGCGAGTTGGATGACTACTACCTGTTTCATGCTGCTCGCGCCGATCTGCTGCGGCGCGCAGGCCGGCTGGATGAAGCCCGCGACGCCTATGCACGCGCCCTGGCGCTCTGTCAGAACAACACCGAGCGCTCATTCCTTCGCCGCCGCATGTCCGAAATCGAGCTGCAAAATGGCCCGTAGGGGCGCGATTATCGCGCCCTCGTACCACTCGTCTGACTCACCCGGCGCGATTATCGCGCCCCTACAGAGTTGTCCACATGGATTCGAAAGGAGACAAACAATGGCTCACGCGGAAGAAAGTATCACCATTAACCGGCCCGTCGCTGAAGTCTTCAACTTCGTACTGGACGGAATGAACAACCCACGCTGGCGACCCGCCGTCATCGACATTCAACAGGTCCCCGGCAAACCGACAGGCGTCGGAGCCGTGTACAAACAGGGCCTGAAAGGACCCGGCGGCAGGCGCATCGGCGGCGACTACGAGATCGTCAAATCCCGCCCAAACGAACTGATCGCCTTTCAAGTCATCGCCGGCCCGGCCAGGCCCAGCGGCACGTACAGATTCGACAGCATCGGCAACGCGACCCGCCTCACCTTCACCCTGCACTTTGAGCCGAAGGGCCTGGCCAGGCTCATGGACCCGATGATTACTTCAACAATGCGCAGCGAGGTCGCCACGCTCTCCAACCTCAAAGCCTATCTGGAGAGCCACTCTTAGATGAAGCTCTCTAGCGCCCAATGTCCTTGCGTACAAAACGCGCCGACGCAATCGCCAGCGCCACCAGTGCGACCGCCAGAACGCCCAGCGTATCCCCCAGCGGCAGGCCATGCAGCAGCGGCGTGCCATAGTAGTAGAAGGCGGAGAGCCGCAGCGTCGCATCCGGCCAGTTCAATCCTGGACCAATAAAGGTGATGAAAAACCAGATCACCAGCAAGAAGCTCAAGAGGCCGGTGTCCACAGCGGTGCGCAGCCAGCCGGAGAACAGATAGCCGAGAGCGGCCATCAGCAGCCCCAGTGGAATGATCGAGAGCGTCGCCGCCGCCAGATTGCCGCCGTCGAGCGCCAGGCCTGACGCTGCCGAGGCCAGCGCCGTAGCGGCCAGCGTCAGCACCCCGATGATCACCGTCGCGGTGGTGAGCGCGCCAAAGCGCGCCAGCAAGACGGCCAGGCGCGGCTGCGGCGTGGAGAGCACCAGCTCCTGCCGGCCCTCCTCCTCATCGGCCGCCCAGCGATTGGCCTGGGTGACGGCAAAGGCCATCATCAGCAGTGGCAGCAGGAAGAAGAGCGGCTCAGGAGGGTGGCATTGAAGTTGACATCGCCCCCGCCAACCTGGCAATCAGATCCTTCAGAAACGGTGAGCTTGCGGCAAGGGTGTTGAGCTGCTCCTCGGTTTGCTTGACGACCACGACCATCCAGGCGGCAAAGCCGGCGATGACAACGTCCACCAGAAGGTGGGAAACGCAATCTTCGCCAGGCTGCGTGCATAGACCGAGCGCAGCGACCAGGCATTCACCGGCAGCGCGCGCTCAGGCCGCGCTGTTCGCTCGGATTGCCAGAAAGCCGGGCAGCGCCACCGCCCCACCGACATCGCGCTGCACAAAGAGCCAGATGGCCACTCCGCTCAAGAGGACGCTGAGGGCCAGCATGACCAGCATCGCGCCGGGATTCGTGCCGTAGCCTGGGACGAGCGGTTTGCTCAGGTTGTAGTAGTAGACCGGAGAAAGGCGGCTGACCCATTCGGTGCCGGGGATGACGCGATGAACCATGTCCAGCACGATAAAGACGAGCAGCAAGCCACCCGCTATGCCTGCCGCTGTGCCGCGCTCCTGGGTGAACTGGGAGACCAGCAGGGCAATCTTCCCAAACACGCCGCAGATCAGCGCGATATTCAGCCCAAAGAGCAAGGCGTCGCCCAGGCTATAGTCCGCGTGGAAGCTTTGCCGCCCGCAAACGTCATCAGCGTGATCAGCACGCCCATCACCAGCAAGGCTGTCCACATGGCGGCCAGCTTTTCCAGCGCCACGCGCAGGCGCCCGCGCGGCAGCGAGAGCAGGGCATCCATCGAGCCGCGCTCCTCTTCGCCGCGCAGCAGGCGGCTGCATGCCAGCAGCGGCCAGATCGCTATGAGCAGGATAAACAGGCCCTCCTTCCAGGTCGCGTAGCCGCCAACGGTGTCAACCGCGACCGGCTCGGCCTGCCAGGCAAACGAGCTGGCCAGGCTGACGAGCGTCTGGCGCGCCGCGGGCGTTGCCATCAGCGAGGGGACGGCAGCCAGGACGTCATACATGACCAGGCCCATGCCCATGCCCCAGCCCAGAATGGCAAGGCGAAAATCGCGCAGGGTTTTGAGGTAGACGCTAGTGAACCACATGGCTGCCTCCTGGGCGACCTTGCCGTCGCCCTCGTAGTAGCGCAGGAAGATGTCTTCCAGGCTGGGTTCGTGGCTGGTCAGGCTGATAACCGCATACTGCGCCGCCGCTTTGATCACCCCGTCCGGCTCGCCCGATACGGTCAGGCGCAGCGTCTGCCCATCGGCAAGCTGCTCCACCTGCTCCACTCCCTCAAGCTGCTTGAACGCCTCGGCAGGGACAGCATCGGCGAACGTGATCGTGACTTCGTAGCGCTTGATGTCCTTCAGTTCGGCCACGCCTCCGATGCGCACCAGTCGTCCTTCGCGGATGATGCCCACGCGGGTGCAGGTCTGCTCCACCTCGCTCAGGATGTGCGAGGAGAGAAAGACGGTGCGCCCCGCGTCGCGCACTTCTTTGACCATCCGGTCAAACTCTTGCTGATTGATGCGGGTCCAGGCCATTGGTAGGCTCGTCCAGGATGAGCAGGCGCGGGCGGTGCATAAAGGCTTGAATCAGCACCACCTTGCGCTTATTGCCGCTGGAATACTGGCGGAACTTGCGGGTGGGGTCCAGGTCGAAGCGCTTGATGAGCTGCTTGAGATAGGCTTGATCGACGCCGCCGCGCAGGTGCCCGAAGTATTCGAGAATCTGCCCGCCGGTCAGTCCGGGGTCGAGCGCAGGCTCGCCGGGCAAATAGCCAACCAGCCGCTTGATCTCGACCGATTGCTGCCAGCAGTCCAGCCCTGCTATGCGCGCCGTGCCCGCGTCGGCCCGCAGCAGCGCCATCAGCATGCGAATGGTGGTCGTTTTGCCCGCGCCGTTGGGGCCAAGGAAACCAAAGACCTCGCCCTCCTCCACCTGGAAGGACACGTCGATAATGCCGCGCTTGCTGCCGTAGCTTTTGGTCAGGTTTTCTACTTCGATGATGGCACTCATGAGGTAGCCTCCTCTTGATCTATTTTACTTCTGATATCCAGGACGTTATCGAGAGACGAAATGAAACTGTTCGCTACTCCTGTTTTGTCTGCTCGTCTGGCTGCGGTGCTGAAGAGCGGAGATGGCGCGAATGTCCTCTTGACTGCCTCGGCCGTCATCTCCACAACCTCCTCGTCGGAATATTTGAAATCGTCGGGCATATACTCTTCGACCACTAAAAAACCGAGTGTGATGGCGTCGAGCATATAAACCAGCTTGCGAACATCGATATCATCGCGCACCACTCCACGGCTCCGGTAGAGTTCCACGAGCGCGAGCGATTGGCCGATTTGTTGGGAGTAGGTCTCGCTGGCATATTCGTTGCGTATCCATTCACCCAGCAGATCGGTATCACGCAACAGCACCGCTTTCATGAGCGGGCTCTTCATGGTTGCCAGCATCGAGTGTTTCGTAATCCCCTGTAACGTTCCCCCTTCGGGATCGCTGGCGATGCGCTGCTGGATGTCCTCCACCAGGCGCACATATTCGCGCCTCATCAGCGCCAAAAACAGATCTTCGCGCGTCTTCCAGTGCAGGTAAATCGTCCCCTTCGCTACGCCCGCCAGCCGGGCGATATCATCGATCGTTGTTTTGTTGTATCCCCAGCGCAGCATCAACTCTGCCGCCGCGTCCAGAATCCTGTCAGCGCGCTGCTCTCGCTTTGAGCGTTCCTCGATTTGACCGCGTCCACTCTTGCGTTGGCTTGCCAAGATGCTCTCATCCTCTCATTTGACTATATGACTAAACAAACACATTGACCAATTTTCCTTATCTAGTCATATATTAGCTGATCTTATGGCAAAAGTCAAGAGTAATTGCTCTGGAATCCACGAATTTCCTGAATGCATCACCGACAGTTGGAAAGAATATGTCTGATCCCGCCCACAAAGGAATCTCAACGAGGAGCTACCTTCTCACAAAATTGTCTCAAGTCCGTTCACAGAGAATCATATCTCCAAACATCTGAATTACTGGAGCCTCTTCGATTATGCTGGCAGCCCACTCCACTGCCTCCGGGTACTGCTCGCAGTCCAGGACAAACTCTTGTCCCCGCCCTGCGGTTCGCAACAGAGTATAGCCATCCTCGTGCCGCCATGCTGGGGACGCATGGTATGTCAACGGCGTTTTCCCCGGCACGGGATACATCCAGGTCGGTAACCGCCACAGCCGTCTTGATTGGTACGGGTTCATATTCGTCAGACAGAGCGCGGGATGAAAGCAGGGAAAGACGCCCGCGCCTGGTGCCTGCATACAAACATCCGGGAGGGTCAGCCGGTCCGCCGCGACATAGAGCGAATCGATGGCTGACGGTTGCGTGCGACGACAGTGCGGATGATACATCGCCCAATCAGGTATATCATCGCGTTGGGTAACCGCTATACGCCGCTCGATCTGCAGCCAGCCGAACAGTGCATGCAAATCTGGCGCATTCGGCACGTAGCGATACATCCCTTTCCACATCTCCACGCGCCTGAACCAGCCATAGAAGAGGAAGAGATCTCCCGGCTGCACGCCCATATTCTGAAGGTGGCGCTCAGCAGCCCCGGCCTGCCCGAAAAGCGGCCTCCAGCCGGGCAAGCGAGCAGAGTTAAGCAGGCAATCACGCCTCAGATCGGGATCGAGATGCGCAGAATCCTCCGCCTGCATTCTCCCATGCGTCAGGTCGCGCACAAGCTTGCCCAGTTCATACTCACCACAGCGCAGGTCAGCATAGTGTGTAGAGCAGCCAAACGACGGTGATTCCGGTATAGGAAGCGAGCAGAGTTCGCCCGATGGGAGGATCGGGCTGGCGAACTTTCCGGCGCTGGCATCGAAGCCCTTGCGACTGAAGATTATTTTCATGTGAGCGCGCAAAATACATCGATCCACGCCACAATTTTTTCGGGAGAATCTTCTTGCAAAAAATGGCTTGCATCCTCGAGTTCATGCGTTTCCGCATGCGGGTACACCTGCTGCCAGCGATGCAAGACCGTTGCCGGAAGCACCGGGTCCTGCATGCCCCATACCAGCAGCACAGGGATATTCTCGAAGCGCGCCAATCCCTGCTCGATGCGCTTCATATCCGCATAGGACACATCGCCTTCCTGCACCGGAATATCGCGGGACCAGCAGAGCATAGCCAGGCGCGATTCCGGCGTTGGGAACGGAGCCTGGTATGCCTGCATCACGGTTGGCGTCAGCTTCTCGCGATGAAAGGTCGTCCCCTGCAGAGCAGGCGCAAGATACGCATTCTTTTGCAACACAAACGCTTCTCCTCGCTCTGATCGGATTAGATCGAGCAAGCGTGGAAAGGGACCGCCGGGCCAGGGAGCAAACGCCCAGGTATTCATCAAGATCAGCCGCTTGATGCGCTCTGCGTGCCGCGTCGCAAAGCCAAGCCCCACCGGGCCGCCCCAGTCGTGCAGAACAAGCGTGATGTCGCGCAGGTCGAGGTGCAGCAGGAGCGCTTCGAGGTTGGCACAGTGCTCCTGCAGCCGGTAGCGTTCCCTATCTTGCGGAACTCCAGACTTGCCCATACCCATATGGTCGGGAACAATACACCGCCATCGCCGTGAGAGTGGCTGGATAAAGTTGCGATAGAGGTAGCTCCACGTTGGATCGCCATGCAGCATCACCACCGGCTCACCGCTGCCTTCGTCTATGTAGTGCATATCGAAATCATGCAACGAGTAGTAGCGCGGGGCAAATGGGAACGTTCCATCGAAAGTTTCATCGCGAATAGCAAGCATAGTCCCTCCTGATATTGCATGTGGTACCAACACTACTCTGATAATGAATTTTGCCGACCACCATAGAGGTCCTGTCATCCTGAGCGCAGCGAAGGATCTCGGTGCCCCACGAGCCAGACCCTTCGCTTCGCTCAGAGCTTGCCCTGAACGAAGTGAAGGGGTGACATCCCAGTATTCCCGGTGTTGGTTGGTAAAACTCATTATACAGCGCAGTTCCGACAGAAGTTCCACAGCTCATCCACCGAACAGATTCGGAAAGATCGTTGTCAGGATAATCAGCACCGTCAACAAAGTCATCACGACGGTTGTCACCCAGGCAATAGTATTGAGTACCGGCCCGTTCACATAGCGACCCAGAAGCCGCCGGTTATTGCAGAGCATGATCATCAGCACCAGGATGACGGGCAAGAGCATGCCGCCAACCACGTTTGGCAGGTTGAGGACGAAGACCAGGCTCTGTTGTGGCACGAACAGGGTCACACCCGCGCCGAGGATAATGATAAGCGTATACAATACCAGGAACTGCGGCGCCTCTTTGAACCTCCTGCTCACGCCGCGCTCCCAGCCGAAGGCCTCGGCTATCGAGTAGGCCGTTGAGAGCGGCAGGACGCTGGCAGCCATGAGCGAGGCATTGAGCAGGCCGACGCCGAAGAGGATTTCGGCTATGCGCCCGTTGCCTCCCACCAGCGGAGCCAGCGCCAGCGCGGCATCCTTCGCCTGGGTGATCTGGATGTGATGCACAAACAGGGTCGCGCCGGTGCTAACCACGATGAAAAAAGCGACGAAGTCCGTCAGGAAGCTGCCAAAGTAGGTGTCGATGCGTTCGTAGTTCAGGTGCGCCACCTTAATATGTTTATCGGCAATGGCCGACTGCTGGTAGAACTGCATCCAGGGCGCGATCGTCGTGCCGATCACCGCGACGAGCGTGAGCAGGTATCCTTGATTGAGCTGGATCGAGGGCACGAGCGTTGCATGCAGCACCTGCCACCAGTCGGGATGGACAAGGATTCCACTGATGACGTAGGTGACATAGATGACGCAGAGCGCGAGCAGGATGCGCTCAACATAGCGGTAACTGCCGCGAATGACCAGCACCCAGACGGCGACGGCGGCGACGGGTATGGCGATGTAAGGGCTGACGCCGAAGATATCCATTGCGCCCGCGATACCCGCGAACTCCGCGACGGTCGTGGCAGCGTTGGCGATCAGCAGGAGCAGCATGCTCCAGAAGGTTACGCGCACTCCGAAATTTTCGCGGATCAGGTCGGCCAGCCCCTTGCCTGTGACCACGCCCATGCGCGCCACCATCTCCTGCACCACCGCCAGGCTGATCGTGATCAGTACAACAGCCCACAGCAGGCCATATCCGTACTGTGCCCCCGCCAGCGAATAGCCGGTAATGCCGGTCGCATCGTTATCGACATTCGCCGTAATCAGGCCAGGGCCGACCACCGAGAGCAGCAGCAGCAACTGGCGCATCCACACGCGGCGAACTTTCTTCTGCCGCAGCATCACTTTGTTCAAGGGAATCACCTCCTCAACGAGGGCATTTCCCCCGAACTCCAAGAAAAATGCCCCCAGAATAAGAGGGGGCATCACAATCATATAACTTGCTTACCCCCTCTCGTTGAGCTTTGGCACTGTAAGACGTAAGATAGCACGCGCTGCTATCCAGCCACTTCGGATCCCGCCTTATGCCGACGAGACCTGGCCTGATCGTTGGCGTCTCTCGACGTTTCTGATCAGTGGCCTATGTTCATACAGCCGCCTCACCTAACGAGGTAAGTCGGTATTATTACCTACCGCTTGCATTATACGTCTCGCAAGCACTTTCGTCAATCCGCTTTCTTGCTTCCATTTTCTTAATCAAATTGTTATCTAAACTTGACTCCATCTTGACCTTTACCAGCTATGCTGTTCACAGGCTCAACGCCTATGTTGAATATCCTGGTTACATGTATCGTCGTAATAACGGTAGAAAAGCGCGGATACCAGAGGATCATATAATATGAAGAGCATGTTCAAACCTCCATCCCACGCGGGTTCCTGGAAACTCCTGGGAGTGCTGCTGGCGCTGTCTCTTGCCACAAGCACCCTGGTTGCCTGCGGAAGTAGCGCCAATCCCTCAAACTCGAACCAGCAGAGCAGCATCCACAAAATCCAGCACATTGTGATCGTCATGCAGGAGAACCGCTCGTTCGACACCTACTTTGGCACCTATCCGGGCGCCGACGGCATTCCCATGCAAAATGGTGTTCCCACCGTCTGCGTCAACAATCCACGCACGGGCCAGTGCGTCAGGCCGTACTATGATTCACAGGACCTGAATCACGGTGGTCCGCATGGCGCCGCCAACGCCATCGCTGACGTCGATAGCGGCAAGATGGATGGTTTCATCGCCCAGGCCGTAAAGGGCAAAGGCAGTTGCACGAACCCGAACGACCCGGCCTGTAGCGGGAACGGCATCACCGATGTGATGGGCTATCACGACGCGCGCGAAATCCCCAACTACTGGAAGTATGCCCAGAACTTCGTCCTGCAAGACCACATGTTCGAGCCAGATGCCTCCTGGAGCCTCCCGGCGCATCTTTTCCTGGTCTCAGCGTGGTCTGCTCAATGCAGCGTCAAGGGAGACCCCTCGAGCTGCGTCAACAACATTAAGGGACCCGTCAGCCTCCAGCAGGCCAATAAATATAGCGCCGATTACGCCTGGACCGACCTGACTTACCTGCTGCACAAAGCCAACGTGAGCTGGGCTTACTACGTCGCGCCTGGCACACAGCCGGACTGCGATGATGACGCGGCATCGTGCGCCCCGGTGAAGCAAAAAGCGTCTACCCCCGGCATCTGGAATCCCCTGCCAGACTTCGATACCGTCCAGCAGGATGGCCAGCTCGCAAACATCCAGTCGGTCAACAACTTCTATACGGCAGCGAAAAATGGTACACTGCCCGCTGTTTCGTGGATCACTCCCAACGGTAAAGAGAGCGAGCACCCACCAGCGCTGGTCAGCACAGGTCAATCCTACGTGACCGGGCTGATTAACGCCGCCATGCAGAGCCCCGACTGGGATAGTACGGCCATCTTCCTCGCCTGGGATGACTGGGGCGGTTTCTATGACCACGTCGTTCCACCGACGGTCGATCAGAACGGCTATGGGCTGCGCGTTCCCGGCCTGGTCATCAGCCCATATGCCAGGCAAGGCTACATCGATCACCAGACGCTCAGCTTCGATGCCTACCTGAAGTTCATCGAAGATGACTTCCTGAACAGCCAGCGCCTCGATCCCGAAACGGACGGCAGACCCGATCCGCGGCCAGACGTGCGCGAGGACGCCTCGATCCTGGGCAACCTGCTCTCGGACTTCGACTTCTCGCAGGCGCCGAGACCGCCGATGATCTTGCCGGTCAATCCCCCGCCTGGGCCAGCTTCGACATAGCAGGCCTACATTGTTCCCTCTTCACTGCGTTCAGGGAAATCAACGAAACGCACCCCGCGAATATTATTATGCCTGGGCGCAGTCATCTCTACGTAACCTTCAATAACCTGTTCGGCGAAGGGCAGGGGAGGAATATCCGGCTCAAGGACGCGCTCGGTTCGTTCTCCCGGTTGATCGGACGGTCTGCTCATGACAGTTACGCCCATCTTATTCATCTCTTCCATATTGCGCCTGGCCAGCGCCTTTGAAGTGACATATGCGTACAGGGGAGTCTCGAACTCGGCCAGTTGCAGCTCAACCTGATCGGGTTGATGCCCATACTGCTCGCATGCAGCCCGCACCTCGTTCATCAGCTCTTCAGGGGATAACGCGAAAATGGCGTCGAAAGCCTGCATCAGGTTGATGCCACGATTGAGCAACGTGCCGCGCCCTTCAATGAGACGACGTACCAGGTTTTCGCCTTGCTGCTGTTGCATCGCGTCTTGAATCTGCCGCGTCGGGTCGGAGAAGGGCAACATATCCAGTTTGCGATGGAGGAAATCGACGACATCAGCCGTTTCGCCCTCCTGCCAGCGCCGCAGCAATCCCAGGCAATAGGCACCCTCGTAGCGTTCGATATTTTTATAGATGCTCAACAGGCGATCTTTACATTCGCATATCCACAGGGCGTGTAGATAGCGCACAGTACTGGCAACCGGAAACGAGGTGAAGCGCCGCTGTCCATGCATCTGCTGGACAAATATAAAACTCTCTTCAAACTCCGGCCTGAGCTGGTCGAACGCATCCAATTTCTGCTCTACAAGTACCTGTAACGCCTGGTTCGCCATCATGATATACTCCTCTGCCAGATGTTTGGAGAAGATTTCCCGTGATCGGACTTGAGAGAGGTCCTGCATGTCATCCTGAACGAAGCGAAGGATCTGGCTCGATGGCCGAAGAGATCCTTCGCTTCGCTCAGGATGACATGTATTCTCTCCAAATGTCTAGCTCTGCTGTCTCAAGGTTTACATTTATTCAACTACCTGGATTACGAATAGACACGCAGAAGAGATACTATTTCATCCCAGGAACATTCCTCGTTATCTACCGGCGATAGGCAAGGCTGCTCCAGATGATGACCAGCATCACTGCGGCTATAAGCGTACTGATGATCGGCACACCTTCGAGCGTTGGTTCGTCAGCGATATGAAAATGGAAGAAGCCGACGATGAGGAATATAGCGAACAGGCCTACCATGATGGCCCCAAGTATACCGGCAGGCGCGCGGCGTCCCGCAATCAGTTCCCCCAAGAATCCTACGATAGCAGCAATAATGATCCAGATGATGAACTCCGTCGCTGTAACCGTCATACCATTCCTCCTGAGAAAGGTCTTCTATTTGATAACTACTCGTAATCACGAATACTTCTTCAAAGAAGACGCAGCCGCGCTTCTCATGGAAAAGTGAGCGGGAATTATGGTGGTGTGAAAAAGAGACGCTCTCGAGGACGCGGTCATAGTGATGTGCGCTCCATAAACTCCACGATATGCTGAGCGATTTCCTTACCCTTATCCTCCTGGAGAAAATGCCCGGCGTTCTCGATCACGATCTCAGGATCGCTTCACCCTGCCCTTCATCAACATAGTGGATGCGCATCCCGTTCACATCGACGTAATGCGGTTGATAGGGAAAGCCCGGAAGATTGGCGAAGCGCTCTTCCGGGGTGCGAATGATGGGCATACTATTTCTCTTTTTTGTATGGTATATTGGTTTCATCAACGAACTGGGAAGTCTCTTAGCCAACTACGAAGAAAGTACAGACTATTATGAACAAACCTTTGCAGGATAATCCGGGTGTCATTGCTCCTCCACCACTGCTTTTCGCCGGCACATTAGCAGCGGGTTTGCTGCTCCATTTCCGGCTGCCCCTTCGTCTGCGCCTGCATACTCCGCGTATCATTAGATTTATGCTCGGAGGCTCGCTGATCGGCCTTGCGATTACCACCGCTGGGCTGGCTTTTAAGACGATGGAACGCGCACATACCAGCATCGATCCTACCCGCCCAACGACAGTTGTCGTCGTGGATGGACCATTCCAATTTACCCGTAACCCGCTCTATCTCTCTCTTACTATGCTCTATGCGGGGATCGCCGTGCTATTCAACGCGATTACCTCGCTCCTGCTGCTGCCCTTCTTGCTACTGGTAATGCGGCGTGGAGTTATAGATCGCGAGGAACGCTATCTCGAGCGGAAATTTGGTGAGCAGTATCTCCAATATAAAGCGCGCGTGCGGCGCTGGCTGTAGCAACACTATCCCAGCCCATATCTCCAAACCACTCACACTTTTCGGCATTGCTTGTCCGGATCATCCAGCGGGAAAGCATTGCAGTGTGGTGTCCCTCCTGATATATAATGAGTGAGGCCCTCCTTCTTTTAGTGCGTTTTAGAGTTGAACAACCGTCAGCCGACTACTAACGAACGAAAGGGAAAGCAGCATGGCAGAAAGCGTGTATAAGGTAATTGCGTTGGTGGGCAGCAGCAACGAGTCGTGGGAGAAAGCAGCAGCAACCGCCATCGAGCGCGCATCACAGACGCTGCGGGACCTGCGTGTAGCCCGCATTATCGAGCAAGATGTCCACATCGAACCCGGGAAGCCCCTGGCCTACCGCGTAAAGATGGAGCTCTCCTTCAAGTACGAAGGCGGTGAATGACCTTACCGAAAGATGAACGACCAGGCGGGTCTCCTTGATAACGGTCGCCGCTAACCGGCAAGAGAAGTCACCTCGACCGCCTTTTCGCGGAAATGTGGCATAACCTCTTTCGCCATGAGTTCCTGGTTGCGTAGCACCAGGTAATCGGGGATCTCACCGACCTGGCCGCCTGTCACGAGCATGCCGGCGTGCAGCACATCGGTGTAGTACGAGAGCTTCTCGATCACCGTATCCACGCTACCCGCGATGACCACGCCGGTCTCGACCAGCTCCTTGAAGGTGCCGCGCTGCCTGGAGCCGCCGCCGTCGAGCATGGCCTTCAGGCTGCGTTCGCTCATGTAGCCAGGCGGAACGAAGAACTGCGGCCGCACCTTCAAGCCCCTCTCGAACAGCCACATGATGTATTTCTCGCCGTCACGCATGGCAATCTCGTCGGTCTCCGCCACCATGCACGGCACGCAGAAAGCGAGTTGATCCGGCTGCGCTTCGTAGCCGTATTTCTCCTCGGCCAATCGACGATAGAGATCGTAGGCGCGCTGGCGCTGCGACATTGGCATGAAGACGGTCATGTAGGGGTATTTGTGTTTCGCGGCAAAATCGATGGTCTCCATGCTGGCCGTACCGGGCAGCCAGATCGGCGGATGCGGCTTCTGGATTGGGCGCGGCCAGATGTTGACGTAGCGATAGTTGTAGTGTTCGCCCTCGAAGGCGAAAGGTCCGGGGCGCGTCCAGGCCTCGATAATCAGGTCGTGCGCCTCGTCCATGCGCTCACGGCTGAGCGTAGGGTTGATGTTATAGCTGAAGTACTCCATGCCCGTGCCGCGCACAAAGCCGCAGATGATGCGCCCGCCGCTAATCACGTCGAGCATGGCGATCTCTTCCGCGACGCGCAGCGGGTCGTCATGCAGGGGCAAGGCGTTGCCAACGATGCCGATTCTGGCGCGTTTGACACGCTGGGTCAGCACGGCTGCCATGATATTCGGCGAGGGCATGGTGCCATAGGCGTTCTGGTGATGCTCGTTGACGATGACGCTATCCCATCCCAGCCTATCAGCACGCTCGATCTCGTCGAAGTAGCGATTGTAGAGCGCATGGCCTACTACTGGATCGTACAGGCTATTGGGTAGCGTGACCCAGGCGGAATCGTACTTCTCATCGAAATCGGGCGGCAGGTGCGGCCAGGGCATCAGGTGGAAATAGTGAAAGGTCAGTTTCTGCACGATACCTCCTGGGCTTATTTCAACAGGAAATCGCCAATCACGCCGCTCCACTCGTCTGGCTTCTCGAACATAGGCATGTGGCCCGTTCCGTCGAGCATTACCAGCTCTGAGCCCGCGATGCGCTGGTGGAAGACCTCGCCGTAGACCGCCGGGATCAGGCGGTCGCTCCTGCCCCAGATAACCAGCGTCGGGCTGCTAACCCGCTCCAGGCGGCGTTCGAGTTTGGGATCGTAGCTGGGGTTCCAGGCCAGCGAAGCCAGGGTCGTGAGCTGGCGGTACTGCGAGACGAGGTAGTCACTGGTGACTTCGGCAGGCATCAGCGGCGCGGCTGCCGCCATGTCGTCGAAGCAGGCCATCAGCACCTCCTGTGGATTCATGGCGAAGAGGCTCCCTATGGGCGATCCCTTGACGCGAATACCCGCAGCGTTCGCCAGGACGAGCTTGCCAACACGTTCGGGATACCACACTGCCAGTTCCGCTGCCATCCATCCGCCGAGCGAGTGGCCCACGATAAACGGCCTTTCGAGTCCGAGCGCATCGAGCAGATCACGCCAGTACAGCACATAATCGCTCATATCGCGCATCCAGTCTGGCCGCCCGGTCAGGCCAAAGCCGGGAATATCAGGCGCGAAAAGATGAAAGCGCTGCGCCAGTTGCTGGTGGAACGGAATCCACAGGTTGCCGAGGTAGGTGCCGTGTAAATACAGCAGGGGAGGCGCAGTCCTCGCCCCGGCCTCAAACAAATGGGTCGCAATGCCGCGCACCTGCACCGTCCGCTCAAGCCTGTCTGGGGAGGTCGCGACGCCTGAAGGTTGATCTGATGCCATCGTTTGTCCTTCTCAGAGGTGAGTGGGGTTTGACGATCAAGCGTATGCAGGACAATCGACTCCGCCATAGAGAAATTAGCAGAGCCTGTGAAAAGTATACCACAAGGTGGAGATTTTACCCGCCCGTTTGCTGTGAAATTATCCTCGCATCGTAGGTCAGCACGGAATCGAGAATGCCGGTGAATGAGGCAAGCGGCTCTCCGCCGCTCACGCGCACGCGGGGCAACTGGTAGGGCAACTGGGCATCCTGTATGGCGGAGTCGAAGGCGGACGGGTCGAGCGTCGCGCCAATATAGCCATCGTTGAAAAGGTCTTTCAGGACAAGCTGCTGCTCGTAGAGCGAATCGTGGTGAAACGGCTCACCGCTGGGATAACAGAAGAACTGGATAGGCACTCCGAGCTCGTGCTGCAGCGTCGCCTTCGACTGTGTCAATTCGGCCTGGGTCGAGGTATAGGATGGCGGCTCTCCGATATTGACGTGGTGAACGGTATGGGAAGCAATCTGCATCCCCTCATCCTGGAGAACATGGACCTGGTTCCATGTCAGGTAGCGGCCGCCGATCATACCGGTGATGATATAGAACACGCCGCGATCATGATGCGCGAGTAGCGCAGGCAGCGCATCGGTATACATGTCCTCGTAGCCATCATCAAAGGTCAGTATCATGGGGTGCGCAGGTAGGGTCTTGCCGTAGTACAGCGCGTCGAAGAGCTCGGTCATGTTGACGCTGGTGTAGCCCTGTTATTGCAGCCAGTCGAGCTGCGCGTTAAAGTCGGTCGTCGTCACCGTCAGCGAGTAGTCCAGGGCGTTATCGGTCGGCAGGTTCGATACGTGATGATACATGAATACAGGCACCAGCAGCCGCGTGGCGGGGGGGGATGCGGGCACCAGCACGGGCGCGTCGAGATCGGCCGGCCCGGCGATGATGACCTGCCAGTGTCCATCGTGGGGGATCATCGCTAAGGTTGTGTTGTAGAACAGGCCATTTTGCATATCAGCAATCGATAACGTGCTGAGCGAACCGGGAGAAGCCGAGGCTACCAGAGAGATATGCACAATGCTCGCCAACGCATAGACCTGCGTGGAATCGGGATCAAGCCACGGCTGCACGAGTTCCGCGATGCTTGTCTGATAGCTTGTTAGTGTCACCTGACCGAATTTAGCCTGTTCGAAATGCGTAAAATCACTTTCTCCATTGTACAATCGCTGCGCATTCGGCGATAACATCGACCACAACACTACCCAATCCTTGTGCAGGAAGGCCTGCATGAAGGTTTGTGTCTCGATCTGGATCGGCGAGGAATGTATTGGGGTATGGTGAACGTGTGTGATGATGACCGGTGTGGAAGTGTGTTTAGCAGGAGCAGGAAGCAGAATAACGCCAAACCAGTTCGCCAGGGCAGCGTGTCCTACCAACATGCTGGCAATCAATAAGATATAAAGGGGGGCGAGAATACCCCAGTGCAGCGTATCATGTGGATGCATCACCACAATTGGCATCGTGGTCTGCTTCGATTTATTCTGCCGGTACAGTTGCTGCACTCTCTCTACAGCAGGAACCCGCGCCGTTTCTAGCATCTCCAACCGGCGCCGTTCCATCTCCATCGGCTGTGTAGGCTGCAAATCAATGAACTTTCTCGGCTCGGCCGCCTCTACTTCTGGCAACGTGGTGAGCTCTTCTACCCTCTGCCGCTCTTTCGTGATGGCCTGCGTGAGTTGCGTTGGCTGCTCCTCTAGCTGGTTTCCCAGGATAACTTTGGTAGGATCTATAATCATGACCGTACCGCCTCATTCCAAAATAAAAATAGATAGATTTCTATCTCTTACTACTAAAGATAACGAACCATCGATTCAAATATTGCAGCTTGGGGCCCACAGGCTGATTTGCCAACAGAGGTACTATAGTTGGAAATGGTAGGGGCGTAAGTAGCACATTAGCCGCAACAGAGAAACACCAGATCGGTAACAGCTTAAGTGCTTCAAATTGCAAGTCAAGTCTACCGATATATGGTAAAATACGTAAAGCTGCTAGCTGTTTTTGATAACGTAATAACCCACTAACAGTTACTCCAAAACTGCCCTCGACTCCAAAAATGTTAACATAACAACCCTGCATGTGTTACGAACAAATCTTGCCATTTTTCCAAACTTCTGAAAACTCGTCTTCAGGGGCAGCTGTAAATCTTTCCCCTACACGACTCGCACAAGCCGCTCTTTCAAAACTCCCGTGCCCGTAGTGCGGATCACCTGGACCACTCGCAGTATGGTGGAGGCGGTGTCATTTCCTCCCCATCCACCGCGCACAAGCACGGGAGGACACCCCATCTCATGGTGGATCAAGCAGGGGACAACATGGACGCTCTGAAGCCGAGAATGCGGAGTATTCCTAACAGCGTCCCATTGGTACTTCCGGCCTCATGAGCCCCAGACCTCCGTAAGTGTTTGATCAGGCGCAAAGCCAGAGCCGATGAATCCTACAGCCCAGATCTTACTGGAGCGCGGGACCTGGGTCACCCCATTGAGATAATTGCTATGCGCCCCACCAGGACTAGGGCTTGGGATGATACGCCACTGCATGCCATCCCAATGCTCGACAAGCGTCTGCCCTTGCTGGGGGTAAATATTTGGTGAGTATCCTACGGCCCACACATCGCTCGCGGTGACAGCGGTCACGCTGGAAAGGCTGTTCAACACTGACTTCGCGTTGCTTGGGCTGGGGATGATGCTCCAATGCTGGCCGTTCCAGTGCTCGATGAGTGTCAGGTTCGGATACTTCCCTCCACCGCTGTCGGAGCCTCCCACTGCCCAGATATCGTTGGCTGAGAGAGCTACCACTCCGTTCAGAAGACTCTGAAGTCCCCCAGGAGTCGGGCTTTTGACAATACTCCAGTGCTGGCCGTTCCAGTGCTCGAACAAGGGCTGCAATCCAAGCTGATTGCTCGGACAGCAGAAGTCTCCCACCGCCCATATATCGTTAGGAGCGATGGTAGCTATCCCATTCAGGATGCTCTGTATCCCTCCGGTAGTCGGGCTCTGGACAATGCTCCACTGTGTCCCGTTCCAGTGCTCGATCAGGGTGTGGACATTGGCGGTGATGTTGGGGTTGTCGATGTTGGCAGTGTTCGAGGAGAAGCCGACCGCCCAGATGTCATTGGCCCCGATGGCTGTGACTGCGTTGAGGTAGTTGAGTGTTGATCCAGCGTTTGGGCTTTTGACAATACTCCAGCGCGTCCCGTTCCAGTGCTCGATCAGGGTGTGGGAACCACTGAGCCAGGCGTTCGGGATGGGGTCAGTGGGATTGTTCTGAGAGTCTGATGGGCGTGTCTGAGGAGAGTCCTACGGCCCAGATGTCATTGGCCCCGACTGCTGCTATTCCGCTCAGTACGTTGCTCATTGAGCCTGTGTTCGGGCTCTGCGTGACGCTCCACTGCCTGCCATTCCAATGCTCGATCAGCGTCTGCACGATTGGGCTAGTGCTCCCGCTGTTGGCGGTCATTCCCACGGCCCACACGTCGTTTGCTGAGATGGCCGTCACTCCGACCAGCCCATCCTGAGTCAACGAAGAAAGGCTAGGACTAGAGATAACCTGCCACTGCGGAGTCCTGGTCAGATGCGGTGTAGATGAGAGGAGCACACGCCCCAGAAACACACCGGCCCCTACCGCGACGGCTGCAAGGACAAGTGCGAGCGCGAGCAAGCGGCGTCCGCGAAAAGAGGTGGATGCTGGAGAAGGCTTCTGTTCAAAAGGCTGGTTCATCGAATGGACGCTCCTTTCTCTGGAGAGACATGTCTCCGCCTTCTGGTTCGCGGCGCCGACCTGGCAACGTTTGCCCTTCGTGCAGGCGTCTGGCCGGTGCGCTCCAAAAGAAGCGACTTTTTGACTCTCTGTTGTCTCCACACGCTTGTATGTCAAAGCACAGCCGCCAAAGTATGTGATGAGTGGTTTAGATGACCTTGATCCCCAGGCTTTCATAAGTGACGGGGTGGGGTAAATAACGGCTAAGGGCGTTACAAGCTCGCGCAGCCAACACCGCCCTCACCGGTTGATCTTTTTCTATCTTCTCAATGGTGCCACGCGACACATCTGCTTCATGTGCCAATTGAACGATGGTTACGCCGGCATTGATACGTAAGCGCTCAAATTCCGTCATACGAGTGATCCCCTCCAAAATAGTTGATCTTGAGCTTATGATAGCACTAAACGAGCCTCTTTACAATAGGGGTGCTCATTTGTGCCTAAACAAGCATATATGGGCTTGTAATTGCTCAAATTTTGTGCTATACTTCTCGTACGGCAACTTTCTGGCAGTCTTGAAGGGCCGAAGGCTATTGTTTACGAGTAGGCTCGTCCTCGGAGAGAAGAAATCTAGCGAGAAATCGTTTTGTGGTGCTGCTTTGTAATGCGTTCCGGTAGATGTCCGTACAGTGACGATGCTCGCCTGGCATCTAGCTCATGCCAGGCGAGCCGTGGAGAACCAACAGTCCGTTAAGCACCCCTGGTTCTCACGAGCAGTATACCATACCGCATACTCGCATCGTGGGGCCGGGCAGCGTTTTGTCGAGAAAGGACCCACGATGCCAGCCCAAGACTCAACCCAACGCCCCATCGTCATCATGGAAAATGACCTCATCCACATCACACTGGCCCCTTTTTGTAGCAATGCCACCTGCCCCTGCAAAGTAGGTCAGGCACTGTTGGCCGAGGTCGCCCAACAGGTCACGGCTGGCTAGCTCACCCCTGCCGAGTCCACCCGCCTCGTCGCAGGCCGGCAGGTCTAGCGAGGGTACCGGAAAGGAAGCAGCTCCCCATGACGACCGATCCCACCCGTCTCACACCCGCCTCCCTCACGCCGAGAGATCGCCAGCGCCTCATGCGCCGCATCGCAACCGACCTGGCACGCATGCAGCGTTGCCAGGCGGGCGACCATCAAATGGAGGCTACGCGCAGCCCGGGCGTCTTCGTCTGCCTGTGGTGCCGCTCAGTGGGCGTGTGTCCCTGGCGCGGCCTGATGCCACCCGCAGGCGCCTGCCTCACCGTCTGCCACGGCCACCGTGACCTGGTGGCCTGGCAGGCGACTCAGGCAGGCAAGGAGGGCCACCGTGAGTGAGTATGACTTTTACCTTCAGCACCAGCAGCGCTGCCGGCTGGTGCAGGGCTTGCGGCAGGCCAGCTTGCCCACCACGCGCGTGACGGGAGCCGAGCCGTTCCTCGACGCGGATGCCCTGGATGGCTATGAGGACGACGAGCGCTGGCCACCGCGCCGGACAAACAGCGCGGTGGAGCGCCGCCCCCCGGCGGCGCTCCCTGCCCACACTACCGCCGCCGGGGCGGTGCCGGCTCGCTATGAACGCTCGCTGACCGCTGTCCAGCCAATGCGCTCCCAGCGAGGCCATGCCGACGCCGACATGCCAACCACTCGCCATCGCCTGCACTGGCTGGTCTTCCTGGGCCTCGGCATGCTGGCGGTGCTCGCACTGTGGCTGCTGTTCACCGTGCTGGGCAGGTGGTGGCAGGACACACAGAACGACTGGCGCTACGGCCGCCCGCGCACCTTCCAGATCGACGCCGTAGTCGGCCACCATGATAGCGCGGCAAACCCCAGCCACTTCATCGCAGTGAACCTGAACCAGCAGCTCGATCATCATCGAGTTCCCGGGCGGCGACCCGACGCACGCCCGGGTCTACACCGGACCGCTCTTGGTCGGACCAGGGGAGGCGCTCGCCCCCGTCACGCTCTCGTTTCGGGATGTAACCGGAGATGGCAAACCCGACCTGATCGCCACCGTCGATGGCACCCAGATCGTCTTCATCAACGACAACGGCAGTTTTCGCCCGCCGCGTCCGGGGGAGATCAAGCCCTCGGCGCTCTCGTCCGGGCAGCAGTAGGCAGCCGAGCACAGGAAGGAGCAGACTTGCATGCATTACGACTCTCGTCCCCGCAGAAAAGCGGATCGCCCCATCCTCTTACGCGCCCCAGCGGCCCAGGCCGAGCGCGCACAGGGGCGGCCCACACCACACCTCCCTACGGATGGGCAAGCCGTCCCCGCCCCGCTAGTCGAGGATGTTCCTGATGTGGAGCAGGAAGCGGAGACGACGCCCGGAGTGCTTGACCTACACCTGCTCTACCTGCTGCTGTGGTGGGTGCAGCAGCTAGAGCAAGAGGCGGCAGCCGCTGCACAGCCGATTATCGTGGAGAGTACGCCGGGAGAGGACACGAGCGGCGCACCATCCACCCGGCGGAGGCGCGCGCTGCCCTGGCTCGTGCTCCTCGGATGCAGCGCGTGCCTCCTCGCACTCCTTTCCTTCGTCGTTGGTCCCTGGCTTTCGGCGACCACCACGGTGACGCTCATCCCGACCGAGGCCACGCTCAGAACGACGACCAGCATGACGATTGCGACCGGGCACGCGAAGACGCCCGGGCAGGCCATCGCCGGGCGTCTCTTGTCCACGCTGACGCTCTCACAGGCGCGCACCGTGCCAACGGCCGGTATCGGGCACCAGCCCGCGCAAGCCGCGCGTGGGCGCGTCACCTTCTACAACGCCGCGCTGGCCCCGCAGACGATCCCGGCGGGGACGCTGCTGGTCGGGGCGGACGGCACCGAAATCGTGACCGACCGGGATGCCGTCATTCCAGCGGCCCAACTTCCCACGGATGGGCAGACGACCGTCTCCGCCTACGCTGCCGAGGTCGGGCCGTCGGGCAACATCAGTGCGGGTGATCTGCACGGGCCGTGTTGCCGCGAGAACGTCTTTGTGGAGAACGGCGCCGCATTCGTGGGCGGTCAAAACGCCTTTACCTACCCGATGGTGAGCCAGCACGACTTGGACAGCGCCGTCGCCACGCTCACAACGGCCCTGGACACGAGCATTCAGGCCGCCTACAGCGCGCAACTCACCACGAACGAAGCCCTGGTGACCCCCGTTGCTTGCACGCCCAGGGTGACCAGCCCTTTCCACGTGGGGGATGAGGCGCAGGCCCTCACCGTCACACTCACCGACATCTGTACGGGCGTGGCCTATAACCAGCAGGCGCTCGAGGCGGTGCTGCTCGCGCGCATGAGCGGGGAAGCGCAGGTCCAGCTTGGCGGTGACTCAACCTTGCTAGGGGCTCTCCAGGTAACTATCCAGCAGGTGAAGCGACGGGGCAGCACCATCACCCTCACCGCGCAAGGCACCGGCGCATGGGCCTACCAGTTCAGTGAAGCCGAGCTAGAGCACTTCACCACCCTTGTCGCAGGAAAGAGCGCGCAGCAAGCTACCACGTTGTTACTTCATCAACCAGGAGTGAGCGCAGTCGCGATGGATGCAAACGCGCTCCCGGCAAATCCGCAACAAATTCGTATCCTCGCCTTGTACCGGCCCACGTGAGTCAGCAGCCAGGAGCGTGACGCATCCCATGCAGCAGATCATCACCGCCAAACTCAAACTCCTCGCGACGCCGGAGCAACACCAACTCCTTCGGCAAACGCAGTTGGCCTACCGGGATGCGCTCAACTACGTGAGCCGCTTTGCCTTCGCGCATGGGAAGACCTCGAATAATGACCGTTTGCAGAAGGGAACGTACCGCGACATCCGCGCCCTGTTCGAGCTTCCCTCGCAGATGGCCTGCAACGTCCCACGCCAGGTCGCAGGAACCTACAAGGGGCTCTGGACGAAGCTCAAGCAAAATCTCGAACACCGCCAGGCTGGGCACACGAAAAAGCGCTACAAGGGGTTGGACCAGCCACCCAGATATGTCTCCCCGACCGTGACCTACAACTACAACTATGATTACAGCTTTAAGTCGGGACAGCTAGTCAGTGTCCTCACGCTCCGGGGGCGAATCGCCCTCCCGTACCAGGGCTATGATCGGCATATCGCCCTCATCCAACACGGGGCGACCATCGGTGGGGCCAAGCTCTGGTACGACAAAGCCCACAAGCAGTTCTACCTGCTGGTCTCGCTGGAGCTCGAACTGCCTGAGCCAGCCCCTGAAAGCCTGCCTGTTGTGGTAGGCGTGGATGTGGGGATGCGCTATCTGGCGGTCACCGCAACCAGGACTAACGCTACTTCCTTTTACTCAGGAACACGGGTACGGGCGAGAGCCGACCACTACGCCCGGATTCAGAAACGTTTGCAGAAGAAAGGCACTCGTTCCGCGACCCGGCGCAAGATCGTCATGAGCGGGCGAGAGAGACGGTTGAAGCTGCAAACCAACCACACCATCGCGAAACAGATTGTCCAGGCGCATCCACACACCTTGATCGGCTTGGAGGATTTGACAGGGATTCGTGAGCGTACCAGGAGGCGCAAGCGACGACGCAAGAAAAACGGGAAAGGGACAGAACCCGTTTCCCCCAAAGCGCGTCGAGCCAATCGCCACGCTTCCAAGTGGGCCTTTGCCGAACTGCACGGCATGATCGCCTACAAAGCAGCCTTGTCTCAATCGTCACTTGCCATCAAGGTGGATGCGGATTATACCAGTCAAGCCTGCCCCATGTGCGGCTACGCGGACAAACGCAACCGTCCAGGAAACGGGCTCCTGTTTGTCTGCCAGAACAAGCAGTGTGTCTACCGCTTGCAGATGGGCCGGCCCTACACCCTGCACGCGGACCTGGTCGGTGCGCGCAACATCGCGATGCGAACGCTTCTCACCCGGCAGGACTGGGTACGAACGGGCGTCTTGTCAGTACGCCCCGATGTGTCGAGCAATGAGACCAAAGCGGCACGCCTCACCCGGTATGCCGAATTGCGGTGGAGTTCGGATACGACCCCCTTGCGTTAGCGAGGGGATCACTGACATATTGCACAATGTCTTAAAGAGGATGGCTGAGGATCGGTTTTAACGCCGGGTAGAGCGCCCGGAACTGCTCGTACAGATTGGCATAGACGCGCGCCTCAGATGCCCGCGGCATGGTACGTTCGACGATGCGCACGGTAGCATCGCAGGCCTGGGCGACCGAGGAATACACGCCGCTTGCCACACCGGCCAGTAGAGCCGCCCCGAAAGCCGGGCCTTCCTGCGCGCTGGTTGTGGCCAGTTCAACATCCAGCACATCGGCGATGATCTGCCGCCAGAGGTGGCTCTTCGCTCCCCCACCGGTGGCGCGCACCTGTTCGAGGGATAGTCCCTGCTCGGAGATGATGGAGAAACAATCCTTCAAGCTAAATGCCACGCCTTCCAGGACGGAGCGCACGAGGTGGCGGCGGTCGTGGCTGCTGGTCAGGCCGATCCATCCGCCGCGTGCGTAGGGATCCAGGTGCGGCGTTCGTTCACCCTGGAGATACGGCAAGAAGAGCAGGCCATGACTGCCCGGCGGTACACCCTCGGCCTCCCTCGTCAGCAGGGCGTAGGCATCGAGTTCCGTCCAGCGTTCAAGCGCGCTTTCGGCCAGCCCGATGTTATCGCGCAGCCAGCGCAGCGAGAGCCCGGCTGCCTGGGTCACGCCCATCAGGTACCACGCCCCCGGCACGCCATGGTTGAAGGTGTGTATGCGCGGGATAGGCCCGGAGCGATCCACCTGGGGACGATCAGTATGCGCCAGCACGACGCCGCTTGTGCCAATCGAGACCAGCGCCAGCCCGGCATGTACAACGCCATTGCCTACCGCGCCGCAGGCATTGTCGGCTCCCCCACCCGCGACGAGCGTCCCGGCCGGCAATCCGGTCGATTGCTCAACCTCCGGCGTAATCACGCCTGCCACAGCATCCGAAGGCATGACCGGCGGCAGCAGCGCAGCGTCAAAGCCGATAGCCTCCAGCACCTCGCGCGACCAGACGCCGTGCCGCACATCAAGCAGGCAGGTACCGGCAGCGTCGGAAATCTCCATAGCCAGCGTACCGGTCAAACGAAAGCGAATATAATCTTTGGGAAGGAGCATGACGCGCGCTCGCGCGAAGATCTCCGGCTCGTTGTCGCGCACCCACAGCGCCTTCGGTGCAGAGAAGCCTGGTAGCGCGGGATTGCTTACAAGGTCGATCAGTCGAGACGCGCCAACGCGCTCGGTCATCCAGCGGCACTGCGCCTCGCTGCGTTGGTCTGCCCAGATGATGCATGGTCGCAAAACCTTGTAATTTTCATCAAGCAGCACCACGCCGTGCATCTGACCTGAGAGCCCGACGCCACGCACTTCAGCCGGGCGCGCACCCTCCTTCTCCCCTTCCACCAGGCATCGCCTTATCGCAACAAGTGTGGCCTGCCACCAGTCTTCCGGGTTCTGCTCGGCCCATCCAGGATGAGGATGGTGCAGGGGATAATCGACGAACGCCGAGGACAGCGCCCGCCCATTCTCCGCAGCGAACAGGGCGGCCTTGACGCCCGTCGTGCCGATATCGATGCCCAGTAGTGCATCCATGCTCTTTCCCTCATCATGATTAGTGGTGCATAATGAACCTACTTTGTTCGCTGGCTGATGATACGTTTCGTGTAAGCGCCGTCCAATCCCATTGCCTCGTAGACGATGCGATAGCCCTCCACCGCGTCGGCATGGGCGCGCGCTTCGGTCAGGGCCGTGCGGTCGATCTTGTGGGCAAGATCATCGATGAAGGCCCACTGCAGGACAGAACGGCGCACCGCTGCAACCTGGTCTTCGGTATATGGATAGAGATCGTAGCCGACACGCTCGCCAGCCGAGCCGTAGCCAACATCTTGCAGCGTCATAGCGATTTCGAGGGTCTGCATGAAAAAGGCTGCGCCCACCATGTTGTCGTCATCGAAGGTACCCCAGCCCGAATTGGCGTGCTGGTGGCCCAGCTTGCCCTCAGAATGTAGCAGCGCGGCATATTCCGCCAGATTTTCGCCGTTCATGATGAGGTGCTGCCAGTCCATGTTGACCAGCAGACGCGAGGTATCTATCCCCAGGCGGCGCACACGATCAATGGTGTAGAGGGTCGCGGCAATGTTGCGCATCAAAATATTCATGGCCGGCTCGCTGTTTTTATGCTCGAGGAAGACCGTCACGCCTTTCGAGGCCGCATGCTCCACGACCTCGCCGACGCCACTGACGAAGAGGTCCCAGGTGCTGGCGTAGTCGCGCTGGAAATTGTAGTTGTAGCCCTCCGCGCCGGGCCAGATGATGAAGTGCGCGCCAATGGAGGCTGCGAGATCAACGCCGCGCTTGAGAGTATCGATACCCTTACGGCGCAGCGTGAGGTCGGGATTGATGAACACCCCCAATTTATAGGTCGGGTCGGGATGCAGCCCCGCCGCGATGCAATAAATATCCATGGGTCCCAGCGCCGACTGGATCGCGGCAAGCGTTTCTTCATTGATCTCGCCCGGATAATGATACTCCAGGCCATCCACCAGGTCAGCCAGGCCGTCCACCACTCGCCTGGTGCGCGTCACCATGTCCTCGTTAATCGTCTCAGGATGATAACCAACCGGCACAAAGCGCGTCGCATTCGGACCAAAGGCCCAGATGCCTACGCTATTCTTGATGGGCATACACTTGCTCTCCTTCTCTCTCTGGCTCAACTATGATGCGAAGCTCATCCAAGCAGTATTGCTCGCCCTTAGTATAACACAGGTGAAGCGCTCAGAAGGTCTCCAACGTGTGAGAAGAGAATAACCTTTCCAGCGAACAAGGAGACAGCAATGATACAGATTCGGGGAGTCATCCTCGACGTTGACGGCACGCTGGTCGATAGCAACGATGCACATGCGCATTCATGGGTCGAGGCGATGGCTGAATTCGGCTACATTGTCGCTTTTGAAAAAGTGCGTCCATTGATCGGAATGGGCGGAGATAAGGTATTGCCCGTGACTATCCATCTACAGAAAGATAGCGAGACGGGCAGCCAGATCAGCAAGCGGCGAGCCGAGATTTTCAAGGAGCGCTATCTGCCACACGTGCGAGCCTTTCCCGGCGCGAAAGAGCTCCTGCAAGAAATGCGCAAGCACGGTCTGAAGCTGACGATTGCCAGTTCGGCACAACCGGATGAACTAAAATCACTGTTACAACTGGTGGGGGCTGAAGACCTGGTCGAGGAGAAAACGACCTCTAAGGATGTGCAGAGGTCAAAGCCAGACCCGGAAGTGATGCACGTGACGCTCAAACGCAGCGGGCTGGACGCGTACGAGGTGCTGATGATCGGTGACACCGTGTATGACATCGAGGCAGCGCGCAAAGTGCATGTGCGAACCATAGCTTTCCGCTCAGGCGGTTGGAAGGATGCTGATCTGACAGGCGCCCTGGCCATTTACGATGGGCCTGCCGACCTGCTAGCGCATTACGATCAATCGCCGCTGGCCGGCAGGTAGTAAAGGAATAAAGGTATGAACAAGGGGCTCAAGACAACGCTTTCATTCCTGCTGAGATTTGTTGGAACAGGAGCATTGGCGGGCGTCATCGCCACGGTCCCAATGACGCTCTTCATGCTACTCATGCATCGATTGCTTCCCAAATGGCAGCAGTATGCGTTACCTCCAGAGCGCATCACCATAAGCTTAGCGAAACGGGCTAAGATAGGAAAGCATATAGACAAGCCGCAGCGTGTTGGCGCCGCGCTTGTCGCGCATTTCGGCTACGGTGGGAACATGGGCGTGTTCTACACGCCCCTCGCGCGCAAGTTAGCTCTTCCGCCTGCACTCAAAGGAGCGATCTTCGGTCTGATTGTCTGGGTAGGGAGCTACTTCGGCGTGGTCCCAGCCATGGAACCATCAGAATCGGCTCCCGATCAACCTCTTCAGCGCAACATCATGATGATCGCCGCGCACCTGGTCTGGGGAACGACGCTGGGCATCACCCAGTATCTGCTGGAACGTGTGAAGTAAGTGCCGCTGGTAAAGCGGATTTGGGAGATGGCAACCGCGAGGGCCGCCACTACATTTCATTGGTCCTCCTGGGGTTTTTGGACGCCGCCGCGGCCGGTGCGGCCGGCCTGCTGGCTCTCCTGCCAGTCGGTGCCGGATTCCTGGCCTGGATTATCCCTGTACTGGCCAGGTTGTGCTGGCGGCTGATCGGCGGGCAGGAAGGAATTTGATTCCTGGCCATTATTGCTCGGCTGCACCTGTCCGTCTGAGGGGGGGCTGGATGATTGGCCTGAACTGGCCTCGCCGGCGCCACCCATGATATTTTGCAGCACCCTGGCGCGGGTCGTTCCTGCTGCCTCGGCTGCCTTGTTAAGGTCATCGAGGGTGATATTGCGACTATCGCCATGATCGTCGTTCGGTTTACCACATCCGCAACTGACGCACATATATCTTGCTCCTTCTGACTACAATTCGACAATGACAATTTGAGTAAGCGGCACTCCTCTACGAATCCTGTTTTATTTGGAAGTACTCGCGGATATCTGGTGAAGAAATGTGAGCGTTTTGACCTCTTCTGGTCGCAGTCCCTCACCAGTCCCCTGCTTTTCACGCGTATTATATTGTTCCAGGTAGCTGACCAGTGATCCGTCCAGGTAGGAATCTAGCACGCCTGGATGCACATAGCACTTGCGACAGATGGACGGGGTATTGCCCAGCCGCTCCGCAGTTGCTTTGATCGCCTCTCCGACGTTTTTCTTGCCCTGCGTTTGCGAATTAAAAGTGCCTTCTGCTTCCAACTCACCCATGGCAATGACTGTTCCTGCCCAGGTGCGAAAATCCTTTGCAGTAAAGTCCTGGCCGCTGATCTCGCGCAGATAGTCATTCACATCGCCAGACTCGATCGTGCGCAGTACACCCTGCTCGTCAACATATTGGAAGAGTTCATGTCCGGGTAAATCCTGGCTGCGCTTCACTATCTTCGCCAACTGGGGATCCTTTACATCGATGTCATGTTCTTTGCCACTTTTCCCCCGGAAATGAAAATGCACCTTCGCGCCGACTACCTTAACTTGATCGCTACGCATGGTGGTCAGTCCGTACGAGTCGTTCTCTCGCACATACTCCTCGTTCCCAACGCGAATGAGCGTGGTATCAAGCAGGCGCACAATCGTCGCCAGCACTTTTTCGTAGGGTAGTCCAGGCAGCGACAGGTCGCGCTCCACTCGCTCGCGGATGGTTGGAAGCGCCTCACCAAAGGCGATCAGGCGATCATACTTGGTCTCGTCGCGCACCTCTCGCCAGCGGGGATGATAGCGATACTGCTTGCGCCCTTTGGCATCTCGCCCGGTGGCCTGGATATGCCCCCTCGGCGATGGGCAAATCCACACCTGCTTCCAGGCTGGCGGGATGCCGATTTTCTTGATGCGCTCCAATTCTTGCGGGTCGCGAATGGGCTTGCCATCACGCCCAATATAGCTGAAGTGTTTCCCCGCGCGCTTGCGCTGTATGCCCGGCTGGGTGTCGCTGACGTAGCGCAGGCCAGCCGCTTTCGCCGTTTCAATGGGATCAGCAGCGCTACAGGTTTCTACATCACCCAGCGTTGACAGACGCGGATGCGCAGCTCGCATTGGCGCCACAGACACAGTGGTCCTCCTGTCTAACACATTCCAACATGCTTCCATCGAGAGGTCTTTGCTCAAGAGCAGAGCCATCTATGTATTACACGTTGGTTCACGTACAGGAGGTGACAGAGCGTAATCCCTCATTTCATGAGCTTACCAGTTATACTGGACGGCCTCTTTTGCAGGCGTACCAGACATGCTTCGAGAGTACGGATGTGGAACAGACTCTGGGCCTGAGTATGATGGCGATTGACACCAGCGGAACTGCGTAGTAATTTGGGAATGGCCGGAGGTATGCGTTTACCAGAGTGAAACGTTTTACTCTCACCATCGGCCTTCCTTGAAGGAGTACCATCTATGAACATGTCCTGGCCCGCTCTGCTAGTGATCGGTGGGGTGCTGATTGCCATCATCCTCGTTCTGTTCTGGCATCCCCAGCGTTCCCGGACAAAAACGAGCACAGATCGTAAACTCACCAACGTCGTTTTCCGAGATGACGATCGGTACTGGTCTACGGGGTTCTTGTACAACAATCCCGACGATCCCGCGCTGTTTGTGCCAAAACGCTTTGGCCTCGGGTGGACCCTGAATTTTGGCCACCCTCAGGCCAGGCTAGTCCTGATCGCCACGCTGCTGCTGCCCCTGGTAGTGGGCATCCTCACCGCCCTCCTCACTGGCACGGCGCCCGTTGGATGTCACACGTTTGGATGTCACCCGTAGTTATAAATTGGAGAAAAAGAACATGGCAAAGCGTAAGAAGAAGCATCCCACCACGGGCGATGTGATGGTGATCATCGGCATCGCGGCTTTGATGGGGTTAGCTATTCGCGAGCAATTGCGATTGCCGCCAGAGGAGCGCACATGGCACGGAACACTTTATGGCATTCCCTACGATTTTCGCCGGCCGACCATTGAGCGCCTGCGGGAAACGTTCTGGAATAAGGATACGGCGCGAGTGCTAGTTCCGCAGGCCTTTGGCATGGGCTGGACGATCAACTTCTACCCCTTGATCAATCCGCCAAACAACAACCCCGGAAATACACTCTCAGGGCGATGAGGGAGAGAATGTGAGCCTATATCTTGAAAAGGTTTAACGGAAAGCGTGTCCGAGATGTCTCTGCCCTCATCGGTGAGATAGACCTTGACCACGCGGCGGTCTTCACGATCATGTCGTCGCTCCACCAGCCCATTCTGCTCCAGCCGCGTGATAATCCCCGTCGCCTGCCGCAGCATCAACTCCACGCATTTGACTCATGGCACCGATGGTCATGCCATCCTGCACGAGCAAGAGCGTTAATGCGCCCCACTGGGGAATTGTGATGACATACGGCTTTGCGCGCTCTTCGCAATGCGCCCGCAGCACTTCCGCGTACGCATACGCGACACAGCGCTGCGCGTTGAAAAGCCAGTAACTTAGACGACCGCGATTATCATCAAGAGGTAATTCCATATATCTCCTTTAAGTGTTAATATTTTATATTACTAAATGTTCGCATGTTAAGTATTAACATGGCTCAAGCATAAACGATATATCGTATTGTGTCACGGCTTTGGCATACGAAAATTGCAGACGCGCTCAAAAACAGCCAATTTACGATGGAGTGATCCTCTCCTTGACACCAGAGCTTTTTCGCGTTAACATTTCAATAGATGCTGAAGTATTGAAATTGAGATTGCCTTCACTTTCATGAGAAACATATAAGGAGACATGATGGATACGGCTCAACAAATCGTCACACAAATGGCCCAGGGTGATTTTGCCGCCGTGGAGCAACGCCTTTCGGATCGCCTCAAACCGTTGCTCCCCGTGGGAGCCATCCAGGCCACCTGGCAGGAGCTGGAAAAGCAGTTTGGAGCGTTTCAGAAGGTTGGACAAACCTCTGCCGCGCAGACCTCGCAGGGGCTGGTGCAGGTGGTCACCTGCGTCTTTGAGCGGGCCAGCCTCGATGTGAACGTCACCTTGAATGATGCAGATGAGATCGCCGGTTTAACGGTGACGCCTGTAGGAACTGTCGAGCAGCAGGCGAACGCGACCTATACACCTCCTTCGTACGCGCATCCTGAGCGTTTTCACGAAGAGGAGGTGCAGGTAGGACACGGAAAATGGGTGTTGCCAGGGACATTGAGTCTTCCGCAGGGGGAAGGGCCGTTTGCGGCAGTTGTGCTGGTGCATGGATCGGGACCACAGGACCGCGACGAGACGCTTCCGCCAAATAAGCCGTTCCGCGATCTCGCCTGGGGACTGGCCTCGCAGGGCATCGCGGTGTTGCGCTACGAGAAACGCAGCAAAGTCTATGCCGCACAAATGAGCCGTGAATTGGAGACCCTCACGGTCAAGGAAGAGGTCCTTGATGATGCGCTCTCCGCAGTGGCCTTCTTGCGCGAGCGGCCAGAGATCGACGCGCAACGGATCTTTGTGCTGGGGCACAGCCTGGGTGGCTTCCTGGCTCCACGCATTGGCGCCGCCGACCCGCAAATTCGTGGCTTGATTATCCTGGCGGGTTCTGCGCGGCCGTTCGAGGATGTCATCCTGGATCAGATGACCTATGTGCTCTCGCTGAGTATGCCCAATGCGGTAGTGCGGCAGCAGCAACTGGCGGCGCTCAAACAACAGGTGGGGCTGGTCAAAGATGCCAGGCGCTTGCCGATGGCCAAAGCTTCCGACTTGCCGTTGGGCGTTCCGGCGGCCTACTGGCTCGACTTGAACGCCTATCATCCGGAGCAAGTGGCGCAAACACTCAAGCAGCCGATGCTCTTTCTGCTAGGCGGCAGCGACTACCAGGTCACGCGAGAGGATTTCCAGATCTGGCAGGACGCACTGGGTGGGCGCGACGACGTGCAATTCCTCCTGTACCGCGGCCTCAGCCACATCTTCATGCCTGTAGAAGGCAGGCAAAAGGCCACGCCCGCCACCTACAGCGTAGCCGGTCACGTGGCGGAAGAGGTTGTGGACGAGATTGGGAACTGGATCAAGTTACATATTCGAGCTTCAGCAATTTGATGGCGTTCTCCTTGAGAATGAGGGGCCGCACTTCGGGCTTGATGGGGATTTGTTCGAAATCGGCCAGCCAGCGGTCGGGGGTGATGAGCGGGTAGTCGCTGCCAAAGAGCACTTTGTGCTTGAGGAGCGTGTTTGCGTACTGGATGAGCTGCGGGGGAAAGTATTTCGGCGACCAGCCGGAGAGGTCGATATAGACCTGTGGCTTGTGCAGGCAGACCGAAAGAGCTTCGTCCTGCCAGGGAAAGGAGGGGTGCGCCATGATGATCGGCATATCGGGGAAGTCAACCGCGACATCATCGAGGTACATGGGATTCGAGTATTTCAAGCGTACGCCGCCCCCACCGCGCATGCCGGTGCCGATGCCAGAATGCCCGGTATGGAAGATGACTGGCAGGCCGGCCTGCGCGATCTCTTCGTAGAGCCCATACGCGCCGCGATCATTAGGGTAAAACTCCTGCATGGAGGGATGGAACTTGAAGCCACGCACCCCGAACTGCTCGATCAAGCGGCGGGCCTCGCGCTCGCCCATCTTGCCCTTCGCCGGGTCGATGCTGGCGAACGGGATCAGCACATCCGCGTTCGCGGCGGCTGTTTCAGCCACCTCTTCGTTTGAAACGCGTGGGATGCCGGTGGTGGATTCCATATCGACCGGAAATATGACGCAGGCCAGCTTACGCTCGCGGTAGTACGCCGCGACCTCGCTGATGGTTGGCCGCGGTTCCTCGTCCTTGTTGAAGTACTCGGCCGACGCCTCCTGCATGGCCCTCCACAGTGGGTCATTCGAGACGCGGCTCGACACCTCCGCGTGGGTATGCACATCGATTGCGACCAGGTTCTTGATATCCATTACCACCTGCTTTCTCCGGTTTTCTGGCGTTCCTGCTCCTTGAGGATACGGCGCAAAATTTTCCCCGATGGATTTCTTGGGATGGCGTCGATAAATTCGATCTCGCGCACATTCTTGTAGGCTGCCAGTTTGCCATTGACCCAGACCATCAACTCACCGGCACTCTGACCCGCGTGGCCCTCTCTTAGCACGACGAAGGCCTTGGGGATTTCACCAGCCTCTTCATCGGCTTTGGCGATCACGGCCACATCGAGGACGGCGGGATGCTCGAGCAGCAGGGCCTCGATCTGTGCGGGAGCGACGCTGAAGCCTTTGTACTTGATCATCTCTTTCTTGCGGTCGGTGACGGTCACATAACCCTCTTCATCGCGATAGCCAATGTCGCCGGTATAGAGCCAGCCGTCCCGCAGCGCCTGGGCGGTGGCCTCCGGCGCCTTCCAGTAGCCCAGCATGACCTGCGGCCCCTGCACAATCAGCTCGCCCTCTTCGCCCACGCCCATTTCAATCGTGCCCGTCTCGATATCGACGATCTTCTGCTTCGTATCGTGGACCGGCAGGCCAATCGTCTCGACCTTGATAAGTCGCCTATCGTACACAGGGTTTGAGTGCGTTCCGGGAGCGGCCTCAGTCAGGCCGTACGAGGTCATCACCGTAATATTCGTGCGCTCCTGGAAGCGATGCGCCAGCACCGGTGGAACGGGAGCCGCCCCGCACTGCGTGAAGCGAACCGTACGGAGATCATAGTTGTCCAGTGCCGGCCAGTTCAGCAGCGCGGTCAAAACCTGCGGCACGCTATACAGGATTGTGATACGCTGCTCTTGAATATTTTGCAGGCAGCGCTCGGGCTCGAAGCGCTCCATCAGCACAATCGTAGCACCCGTTAAAGCGGCCAGCCCCATCAGCATAATGCCGTAGATATGATAGAGAGGTACAAAGACCAGCATGCGATCCTTCTCCGTAATACGCGCAGTGGCCACCGACTGGTACGCGTTGCATACCATGTTCTTGTGGCTGAGCATCACTCCTTTAGGCAGTCCTGTTGTGCCGCTGCTATATGGAAGCGCGACTACATCTTCCCAACCTGGCTCTATAACTGCCGGCGTAGACATCGCCGCCAGCAGAATGCGGCTATAAGAAATCGTATTGGAAGGCAAGGTTTGCTGCTCTGCTCCAACTACAATGACATGCCATAGGGCCGAGGACTCAGCCTGAGCTGATTGGACGAGCGGCAGCAGCTCGTACTGCACGATCACCGCCACCGCTTCGCTGTCGTTGAGCTGGTAGGCTACCTCTCGCTCCTTGTAGGATGGATTCATGGGGGTGACAACCGCTCCAATTCGCGCTGCTGCGAACCAGCTTATGAGATACTCGGCGCGGTTCATCATGAACAGGCATACCTTCTGGCCCTGGCCGATACCCAGCTCAAGCAGAGCGTTGGCTAACATATTCACCAGCGCGTTCAACTCGCGATAAGTCAGGTTGGCGTCCCTGCTGATCAGCGCTTCGTTCTCGGGGTAGCGCTCAGCAGTGCGCACCAGCATTTCAGCGTAGGGATGCACAGGATACTGTAGAGGAGGTCGGAAGAGGTCCATTTGCAGGTGCGGCCGGTCGGCAGGACTGCTTGTTGAGCGAGCCGGCGAGGCTGACGTGGCAGCAGGTGTATCTTTCATGCTCTTCTCCCCTGGTTAAATAGAACGGCGCGGGATATGTCAGACAAGACCTACCACATTAGTATCGAAGAAAGGCCGCATTGTCAAGACTTCGGAGCGGCCAAAAGATATCTGGAGATAAGACTTCCCTGAGTGGACTTGCGTACTGTACGGGCTGTCATCCTGAGCGGCTAACAGGAAACGTGATATAATCCTGGTATTCCAGCGCTCTAGCCAATTCGATCGAAAAGCCGACTGCCAGGCAATCCTGAAGCAAGGAGAAAACGCTTTGACGACTTCCGAGAACTCCACCGGCGCACCCGCAAGCCAGACACCGCCTCACTATCTTGACGTGCACGCGCTCGTTCGGCCAGACAAGACCGCGTTGATCTGCCGGGAACGCTCACTCACCTATGCCGAACTCAATACACGCGCCAGGCGTATCGCAAACATGTTGAGCAAGCTTGGTGTGCAGGCGGGCGACCGGGTAGCCGTCATGGCCCACAACTCCATCGAACTGCTTGAAGTTGCCGCCGGATTGTCGAAGCTGTCAGCGATCGGCGTGCTGCTCAACTATCGACTGCGCGAGCAGGAGGTTGCCTACATCCTAAACGATAGCCAGTCCAGAGTTGCCATAGCGGCTCCAGAGCTGGCCGGCGTCGTTGACCAGGCACGCGGCGAGGTGCCGGGCGAGGTGGTCTATATTGCTATCGGGGATGAAGCAAGAGCAGGATGGCTGAACTACGAAGGATTGCTCGCCGAGGCCAGCGCCGAGATTCCGCAGGGCGAAGGCAGGCTGGGGTCTGGAATGACCTACACATCGGGCACGACCGGCAAACCTAAGGGGGCATATCGCCCGCGCGGAGTGCCGCCCCAGGTCATTCTGGAGGTCGTACAGGCATTCGAGTTGAGGGAAGCGGATGTGCATTTGCTGGCGGGCCCATACTATCACAGCGCGCCCAATTTTTTTGTCGCGGTACATTTGCTGCTCGGGTCTACGATTGTGATCATGCCGAAATACGACGCAGTCCAGGCCATGCAACTCATCGAGCGACAACACATCACCACAACCTTCATGGCCCCAACGCTGCTGCAACGACTTTGCGATGTGCCCGAAGAGGTCTTCTCCCGCTACGATACCGGTTCGCTGCGCTCGATTATCCTCGGAGGCGCGCCCTGCCCCTATGTCTTGAAGGTCCGGGCAATTGAGCTTTTCGGCGAACGCATCTGGGAGTTCTATGGCGCGACCGAAACCGGCTTCGTGACCATACTCAGGCCCGAAGACCAGTTACGCAAACCCGGTTCGTGCGGCCAGGTCGGCCCTGGACAGGAGATTCTCCTGCTCGACGCGGCCGGGAATGAAGTCCCGGACAACGTTCCCGGCGAGATGTGGGCGCGCAACGATTTCCTTGCCGAGTATTTCAACAAGCCGGAGGCAACCGCCAGCAACACCAGGGATGGCTTCTTCTCTGTGGGGGATATCGCCTATCGCGATTCCGAGGGCTACTATTACATATGCGACCGCAAAATCGATATGATTATTTCCGGGGGGGTCAATATTTACCCGGCAGAGATCGAGGCGGTGCTGGCCGCGCACCCTGCTATAGCGGACGTGGCCGTGATCGGCATTCCCGACGAGCGGTGGGGCGAGGCGGTGCTGGCCGTCGTCGAGCTGCGCCCCGGAGCCAGCGCAACCGCCGAGGAGCTCATCGCCTTCTGCAGCGAGCGGCTGGCCGACTACAAACGGCCTCGTTCGGTTGAATTCGTCAACGAACTTCCGCGCAACCCGGCGGGCAAGCTGCTCAAGAACCGCATCCGCGAACCCTACTGGAAGGACGTGAGACGGAGAATTTGAGGATACTTATTGATTGCCGGCAATCGTGTAGAGCTGCACCAGTTCCTGGATGACCTGCTCCTCGCGATCACCTTTGATGCCCTCGGGGACGCAGGTTCGCAAATGCCCTTCGAGGATCACCGCCTCCAGTTTTTCCAGAGCCTTGCGTACCGCATATGTCTGGCGTAAGATATCGATACAGTACTTATCCTCATCCACCATCTTACGTATGCCCGACACGTGCCCCTCGATATACGAGAGCCGTTTCAATACCTCCGGCTTGCGCTCGGCTTCCATCTAATGTCTCCTTTGACTAAACATCTATCTATGCCTGTTATCCTCGTCCAAAGCGGCGCAGCCGCAGTGAATTGCTGACCACTGTTACCGATGAGAGCGCCATCGCTGCCGCGGCGAAGATAGGCGCGTTCTCTCGCAGGAACGGGATTAGCGGCGAAATGATCGCAACTGGGATGAGAACGACATTGTAAGCAAAGGCCCAGAACAGATTCTGCTTGATGGTACTCATTGTCGCTCGTGAGAGAGCCAGCGCCGTTGGAACGCTCTTCAAATTGCCCTTGACCAATGTAATATCCGACGCCTCCATCGCGATATCCGTTCCCGTCCCCATCGCGATGCCGGCATCCGCCTGGGCCAGAGCCGGGGCATCGTTGATGCCATCGCCGACGAAGGCCACCAGCATGCCTTGTTCCTGCAGGCGTTTGACCTGGGCGGCTTTCTCTTCCGGCAGCACCTCCGCAAGCACATGCCCGGCTGGGATACTCACCTGCGCGGCAATTGCCTGAGCCGCGCGCCGGTTATCGCCGGTAATCATCCAGACGGCCAGGCCCTGGGACTGCAACTGCCTGACGGCTTCGCCAGAGCCTGCCTTGACCGTGTCGGCTACCGCGATGATGCCCTGGAGTCTGCCGTCAATTGCGACTATCATGGTTGTTTTACCAAGTTGTTCCAGGGTTGCCAGTTGGTGGTCGATTGGTTCAGTATTGGCCGATAAATTGGCGGTGGCCGCGATCAATCGGGCCCTACTTTCCTTTGAGGAATGGGTGAGGGGTAGGGTAAATTGGCCGTTACTTTCATTTTTTTGCTCTTGCAGAAGGCGGGGGGTGGCGACCAGGAGGGTGTGGCCTTCGATGGTGGCTTCAATGCCGCGGCCGGCTATTGCTTCGAAGTGTTCAGGGGTCTGGTTGAGTGTGATGCCTCGCGCTTTCGCGCCATTGATGATTGCGGCAGCCAGGGGATGCTCCGAACCCTGCTCGGCCTCGGCTACCAGGCGCAGCAGTGCGTCGGACTTCCAGTCCGCCAGCGGTATCACGTCGGTCAGGCCAGGTTTGCCCTGCGTTATTGTTCCCGTCTTATCGATCAGCACTGCCCGTACTGCCTGAATACGCTCCAGGCTCTCGCCGCCGCGAATGAGGATGCCCTGCTCCGCGCCCCTGCCAGTTCCAACCATAATTGCTGTTGGCGTGGCCAATCCCAACGCGCAAGGGCAAGCAACAACCAGCACAGCTACACCCGCGACGATGGCCACGACCCAGGGATTGGCCATACCCGCAGTCGCGCCTGCCGCCGCGCTTCCAGCCACCAGGTTGCCCGCGATAGCCCAGCCGGTGAAGGTGAGCGCCGCGACGACCAGCACCACCGGCACAAAGATGCCCGAGACGGTATCGGCCAGGCGCTGGATGGGAGCCTTCGACCCCTGCGCCTGTTCGACCATGCGAACGATGCTGGCCAGCACCGTATCGGCCCCGATCTTCGTGGCACGCATGCGCAGCAGCCCGCGCTGGTTGATCGTCGCACCGATGAGCGCATCTCCCACGGACTTTTCAACGGGAATGCTCTCCCCGGTAATCATCGACTCATCGACAGCCGAGAGACCGGAAAGCACAACTCCATCGACGGGTATCTTCTCGCCGGGACGCACCACCAGCACATCGTTCACCAGCACCTGCTCAATAGGCAATTCAACTTCGCCGCTTTCTCGCTCTACGTGAGCGGTGCGCGCCTGCAGGCCAATCAGCTTCTTGATGGCCTGATTCGTCTGCCCAGTTGCGCGCGCCTCCAGATATTTCCCAAGGAAGATCAGCGTCACGATAAGAGCTGTGGTATCGTAGAAGGTAGTCGAGCCGACCACCTGCGGGAAGAACGTTGCCACTACGCTCATCACAAACGCAGCGGTCGAGCCTACGGAGATGAGCGTATCCATATTGGCGCTGCCGTGCCGCAATAGCCCGAGCGCGCTGCGATGAAACTCCCAGCCCACGACAGCCCAAACCGGCGTCGTCAGGGCAAGCAAGAGGTAGTTTTCTCCGGGGAAGCGATTCATGAAGAACATGCTCAGGATTACCACCGGCAGCGTCAGCACAACCCCCAGGATCAAAAGGTTGCGCTTATGTCTGATCTCTGCTTGCTTGCGCTCGCTTAGCTCATCTTCCTGGACAGCACTGTTATCCGCGCTAGCAGACGATGCGGTGGTCGAATCAGAGCTAACCTGTCGCTGGGCTGTAGGCAACGACGCCATTTGTGGCGTGGCCCTATATCCAACCTCCTCCACCTTAGCCACTATTTGCTCTACGCCCGTTCGCGCCGGGTTGTATGTGACACTCGCCAGTTCCGTCGCGAGATTGACACTGGCATCTAGCACACCAGGGACTTTCTTGAGGCCCTTCTCGATGTGCATCGCACACGAGGCACAGGTCATGCCTTCCAGGACGAGAACGGCCCGACTACCGGCCTGCAAAGTCTGTGTCTCGCTGTATTCTACCTGATTCTCTATTGAAGGCTCGATTTCTGAAGCCATTTTCATTCCCTTATCTTTAAGCTGGTAACCCACACCCCCCGGCAGGGGGTATTTAAAGTATATACGATCAGGTACAGGTGAGTCAAGTAAATTTGAAGATGAGTAGACGATAAGAAGTCAATCCTCGCAGCAAACCTCGTCGCCGCACAGGCATTTTTCTCCGGTACGCGCTTCTTGCAGAGCCTCGCGTCCCTCCTGTACAAGGAAGTAGATCAGCACAAGCGCTGCGGCGGGGTCGGCCCACCACCAGCCGAAGAGGCGATTGAGCAGCAGGCCCAGGAGGAGGGTAAGAGACATATAGGCGCAGGTGACGCTGCACGCTGCATCGGCCTTGAGGGCAGCGCTGCCGATGCGCTTCGCTACGCGCAGCTTGCCCTGCCATAGAAGCGGCATGACGATGACAGCGGAACATGCCAGCGCCACACCCCACCAGGAGGCTTCCGGCCGTGTTGCGGTGATAAACGCGAAGACACTATCCGCGGCGATATAGATGGCAAGGGCGAATAAGCCAATGGCAGTGATCCAGGAAGCGCGGCGTTCAGCCTGTTCTACAACTTCGAGCGTACCTCCGCGTTGCTCTATGAGCAATCGCCATAACAAAATACTACCCGCAACCAGTTCGATGATGCTATCGATGCCGAATCCTTGCAGGGAGACGCTGTGGGTGGAAAAACCGATCGTGATGGCTACGCCTGCCTCGATCGTCATCCATACGACTGTTACCAGTTCAATCCAGACTCCCAGGCGCACCTGCCTGGCACGAGTGCCGGACTGTATGGAACCAGTTTCGCTGGTAACGGCCAGGGGACGCGCCATCAGTCCCTCCCTCTTCGCAAGACCGGGGTCTGTTCGTGAATATGTCCGTCAACATGACGATGCTCTTCAGCATTTTTTTCCATCTGGCAGTACAGGCCTTCCACCGCACAGCACTGCGCCACATGTGGGTCGCATTCGAATTGTACGGCAGTATGCCCAATCTGGTACTTTTTGCGCAGCATCGCCTCTAACGATTGCAGGATCGCAGCACTCTGGCTGGGGGGAAGATCATCGATGAGCACATGGCATGAGAGCGCACGCATGCCGCTTGCGATGCTCCACACGTGTAGATCGTGCACATTCTTAATGCCCGGAATATCGCGCATATCCTGTACCATAACGGCCATGTTCAGTCCCTTCGGGGTAGATTCTAACAGGATATCGGCCGTTTCAAGCAGGATTCGCCAGGCTCCGATGGCGATCAGGCCTGCGATGGCGATGGAGAGCAGCGGGTCAGCAGGCGTCCACCCGCTAAGGAGGATGACGATACCCGCGACGATGACACCGATGGAAGCGCCCACGTCTCCGAACACGTGCAGCATGGCGGCTCGCACATTGAGATTGTCACCCTCTTTTCGCAAGCCAAAACCGATGTAGAGATTGATGGCGATGCCGATTCCGGCCGAGAGGAACATAATGAGTGGTTGTATTGGCTCCGGATGCTGGAAGCGCTGGATTGCCTCCCATATGATGACGAGCGCCACCAGGATCAAGGTAATAGCGTTGACCAGCGCAGTCAAGATGCCGACGCGGTGGTAGCCGAAGGTCTTACGCGCATTAGCAGGACGATCCGCCTGTGCCATGGCGAACCAGGCCAGTCCTAAAGCGAATATATCCGTGAGGACATGCCCGGCATCGGAGAGCAGCGCCAGCGAGTTCGCCAGGAATCCGCCGATCAGCTCCGCCGCCAGGATGAACAGCGTCAGGAAGAACGCCAGGCGCAGCGTTTGCTTTGCCATCCCATGCGTATGGTTGTGTCCTAGATGCCCTCTGCTCATGCTGATCGCTCCTTCTCAAGGCCAGCGGGGACCTCGCTGGCGTGCGTCAGGCCAAGCGTGAGCACGCGGCGGATATGCTCGTCGATGAGCCGGTAGTAGACCACGCGCCCGACCTTGCGCATCGATACAATACGCCGGGTGCGCAACAGGCGCAGTTGATGTGAGATGGTTGTATCGTCACGGCCCAGGCCAGCAGCGAGATCGCACACGCACAATTCCCCGCTTGGTGTGGTGAGCAGTGCATACAGCACCTGCAAACGGGTTGGATCGGAGAGCACCGAGAAGAACGCGGCCAGGTCTGTGACCTGCTCGGCGGGCAAGAGCGACCGCCGCACTGCGAGCGCGTGCTCAGGATGAACGCAGCGCTGCTGGCATACATCTTATTAAGAATTCCATTACCTTGCTCCCGGATACTTTCTAATAAGATTATTTCTGTTAATGGCTGTACAGATATGCAGCTATCTATAGATACTATAGCACATAGAGGATGCGAGAGCAAGTTCATGTACTATCGATTGCGCGTGACTACAACGGCGCTCATGTCGTCCTTCTTTGCGCGCAGGCACTCTACCCGCGAGCGTGCTAGT
>CAVYFA010000002.1:0-309678 GCA_963767715.1 uncultured Chloroflexia bacterium | reverse complement strand
CCAGAAAACGGGCCGATTCCATCGATGAACGGCTCGATACTCCTATTACCGTACCCGCTCACGCACCTGCACCGGCATATGAGCGCAACCGCGGCATCCCGCTCGACATGGACTGGGTGCGCCAGGCGCGCGTCAATCGCAGCGCGGTCGAGCGGCGCGCGGCCACCATACCGGCACGGCGCACCGTCAAGAAAGAGTGGCAAGCGGCGTGGCTGCTGCGCGCCATCACCTGCATCGACCTCACTACCCTGCAGGGCGACGATACGCCCGGCAACGTGCTGCGTCTCTGCGCCAAAGCGCGCCGCCCGGTGCGCCAGGAACTGCTCGACGCCCTGGGCGTGGGCCAGTTAGACCTCAAGGTGGCGGCCGCCTGCGTCTACCATAACCTCGTGGAAGTGGCCGTCGAAGCCCTGCGCGGGTCGGGCATCCCCGTCGCCGCCGTCTCCACCGGCTTCCCCGCCGGGCAGATCTCCTTCGAGCAGAAGTTGCAGGAGATCGAGGCCTCCGTCAGGGCCGGGGCCGCCGAGATCGACATTGTTATTTCGCGCGCGCACGTGCTGACCGGCAACTGGCAGGCCCTGTACGACGAGGTGCGCGCCTTTCGCGAGGCCTGCGGCGAAGCTCATATGAAGACCATCCTGGCCACGCACGAGCTGGCCACGCTGCGCAACGTCGACATGGCCAGCCTCGTCTGCATGATGGCCGGCGCGGACTTCATCAAAACCTCTACCGGCAAAGAAACCGTCAACGCCACGCTGCCCGTCGGCGTCGTCATGACGCGCGCCATCCGGGAGTATTGGGAGCGCACCGGCTACATGGTCGGTTTCAAGCCGGCCGGGGGCATCCGCACCGCCAAGCAATCGCTCGACTGGCTGATCTTGATGAAGGAAGAACTCGGCAACGCCTGGCTCACCAACAGACTCTTCCGCATCGGCGCCAGCGGCCTGCTCTCCGATATCGAGCGGCAGCTTTCGTACTTTGTCACCGGCCACTACGCGGCGGCGCATTATAACCCGATGGTATAAATGGTGCATGCGGAAGGTTCGTGGAGGAGACCCAGGGCCGATAAATCGACGGTGTGCACGATAAATCGGCACCTACGGTTTTCCCAGGAGTGAGCGAATGCACCAATAAGGGAGATGCAATTTATGAACGTTATGGATATCTTTGAAACGATGGACTATGGACCCGCGCCGGAAGCCGCCGCGCCCGGCCTGGCCTGGATTGAGGAACGCTCGCCCTTTGGCCTGTTCATCAATAACCGCTGGGTCAAGCCCGCCAGTGGAAAGTACATCGACAGCGTCAATCCCGGCAACGGCAAGCCGCTGGCGAAGGTGGCCGCCGCCAACGCCGAAGACGTGGACAGGGCCGTCGCGGCCGCCCGCGCGCCTTCGAGACCTGGGGCAAGACGCCCGGACACGTGCGCGCGCGCTACATGTACGCCATCGCGCGCCAGATGCAGAAGCACTCGCGCCTGCTGGCCGTGCTGGAATCGCTGGACAACGGCAAACCCATCCGCGAGACGCGCGATATCGACATCCCGCTGGTCGCCCGCCACTTCTACTATCACGCCGGCTGGGCGCAGTTGATGGAGCAGGAGTTGCCGGGCTACTCGCCGGTCGGCGTCGTCGGGCAGATTATCCCATGGAACTTCCCGCTGCTCATGCTGGCCTGGAAGATCGCCCCCGCGCTGGCGATGGGCAACACCGTGGTGCTGAAACCGGCCCGGTTTACCTCGCTGACCGCCCTCAAGTTCGCCGAGATCATCCAGGAGGTTGGCCTGCCGCCGGGCGTCGTCAACATCCTCACCGGCGAGGCGTCGCAGGTGGGCGAGGCGCTGGTGAGCCATCCCGGCATCAACAAGATCGCCTTCACCGGCTCGACCGACGTGGGCCGCAGCATCCGGCGCGCCACCGCGGGCACCGGCAAGAAGCTCTCGCTGGAGCTGGGCGGCAAATCGCCCTTCATCGTCTTCGACGACGCCGACCTGGACAGCGTGGTGGAGGGCGTCGTCGATGCCATCTGGTTCAACCAGGGCCAGGTCTGCTGCGCCGGTTCGCGCCTGCTGATGCAGGAGGATATGGCGGAGCGCCTGCTCGCCAGGCTGCGGGTGCGCATGGAACACCTGCGCGTCGGCGAGCCGCTCGACAAAGCCGTCGATATCGGCGCCATCGTCTCGCCGGGCCAGCTCAAGGAAATCCAGCGCCTGGTCGACCAGGGCGTCGAAGAGGGCGCGGAGATGTGGCAGCCCTCCTGGGCCTGTCCCACCGAGGGCTATTACTTCCCGCCGACGCTCTTCACCAATGTCTCGCCCGCCACGACCATCGCCCAGGTGGAGATCTTCGGCCCCGTGCTGGTCGCCATGACCTTCCGCACGCCCGCCGAGGCGGTCGCGCTGGCCAACAACACGCGCTACGGCCTGGCCGCCAGCGTGTGGAGCGAGAATATCAACCTGGCCCTCGACATGGCTCCCAAGATCAAAGCCGGCACCGTCTGGATCAACTGCACCAACCTGTTCGACGCCTCGAGCGGCTTCGGTGGCTATCGCGAGAGCGGCTACGGGCGCGAAGGCGGCAAGGAAGGCCTGTACGAGTACGTGCGCCCGACCTGGGAAGTGGAAGCCTTTGCCCGGGAACACTTCCAGGCATCCGCTACAGGCAAAGACTCTGCATCGACAAATGGTGCGAAAGCGGCGGAGCATCCGGCGAATGTAAAAGAAGATAGGGAGCTAGCAGAGGACGATGTGAGTTTGGAGGCCGGTGACGGACTGGTTGCCACCTCGAGCGGCTCGTCCAACGGCCTTCGTCCGGCTTTGCCAGCGATCGACCGCACGCCCAAACTGTTCATCGGCGGCAAGCAGGCGCGCCCCGACTCGGGCTATAGCCGCGAGGTCTACGACCCGCGAGGCCGCGTCATCGGGCAGGTGGGCGAAGGCAACCGCAAGGATATCCGCAACGCGGTGGAGGCGGCGCATGCCGCCAGTGGCTGGGCCTCGACCACCACGCACAACCGCGCGCAGATTCTCTACTACATCGCCGAGAACCTCTCGGAGCGCGAGGAAGAATTCGCGCGCCGCATCGTCCAGCAGACGGGCCGCGCCTATGATGATGCCGCTGGCGAAGTGCAGGCCACCATTTCGCGCCTCTTCAGCTACGCCGCGTGGTGCGACAAGTACGAGGGCCCCATTCATCGTCCGCCCATGCGCGGCGCGGTGCTCGCCATGCCCGAACCTATCGGCGTCATCGGCATGGCCTGTCCCGACGACTATCCCCTGCTCGGCTTCATCTCGCTGGTGGCCCCGGCCATCGCCATGGGCAACACCATCGTCGTCGTTCCCTCGCAAACCTCGCCCCTGAGCGCCACCGATTGCTACCAGGTCTTCGAAACCTCCGACCTGCCCGCCGGTGTAGTGAACATCGTCACGGGCGACCGCGATACTCTCAGCCAGGTGCTTGCGGACCACGACGATGTAGACTCCATGTGGTACTTCGGCCCGCTCGAAGGCTGCCGGCGCGTCGAACTCGCCTCCGCCGGCAATATGAAGCGCACCTGGGTCAGCTACGGCCACTCCCGCGAGTGGCTCGATATCGAACAAGGAGAGGGTCGCGAATTTTTAATCGAGGCGACGCAGGTCAAGAATATCTGGATACCATACGGAGAGTAGAAAGGAGGCCAGACATGCAAGAAAATTCTACTTACAACCAGGCTCCCACACGCTGGGGCGTATTGAGCGCTGCGAACATCGCCGTCAAGCGCGTTATTCCCGCTATCATGTCCTCCGCCAGCGAGGACCTGGTAGCCGTCGCCAGCCGCGACCTGGGCCGCGCCCAGTCCCTGCTTGGACACCTGCCTGGCGTGCGCCTCTATAGTGATTACGAGAACCTGCTGAGCGATCCTGAGATCGATGCCATCTATAATCCCCTGCCGAACAGCCTGCACGCCGAGTGGACGATACGCGCACTGCAGGCCGGGAAACACGTGCTGTGTGAAAAGCCCCTGGCGGTCACGGCGGAAGAGGGCATGACGATGGTAGAAGCCGCGCGAGCAAACGACCGGCTGCTGATGGAAGCATTCATGTATCGCTTTCACCCGCAGACGCTCATGGCCTTAGAGGAGGCGCGTAGGGGGCGAATCGGTGCGATCAAGCTGGTGCGCTCCTCGTTCTCGTTCAATATAACGATCCCACCGCGGCCTCACGATATTCGCCTGCAAGCGTCACTGGCGGGCGGCTCGCTGATGGATGTGGGCTGCTACACCGTCAACTTCTGCCGGGCCGTCTATGGACATGCCCCCATCGCAGTCGCCGCGCGCGTTGCCGCGCCGGGTCCGGGCGAAGTAGAGCGCTCGACAGCCGCCGTGCTCGATTTCGGCGAGGGCCGCTTCGGGCTGATCGACTCCAGCTTTGAACTGCCCACGCGCCAGGTTTCCGAGATCATTGGCGAACTCGGCGCCATCACGATTCCACTTCCTTTTACACCCTTCCATCTCGATACCGAGGTTATCCTGAACCTTCAAGACCAGGTCATTCACCAGCGCATCACCGGCGTAGACCAGTACCGCCTGGAGGTCGAACACTTCGGCTCCTGCGTCCGCACAGGCACGTATCCTGCCTTAAGCCTGATGGAAACCCTCGATAACCTGCGCACCATCGAGGCCATCTACCAGTCGGCGGGGCATCAATGGCCCCTGATGTGAAGGTGTCGTCCTTCTTGCGGTTGACGGAACCCCGTTAAATACGCACAAATCCCCGGATCAAAAGGGCCAGAGTCACCAGCAGCGCGGCCTGCAAATCACCGTTGAAGTTGGTCGCCATCAGTTGCTGGTAGAATTTGAGATCGCTCGTGGCGCGCTGCAGACGTAGCTGTGCCGGCAGGACGGTCAGTGCCGCAATTATGCTGTACCAGGGGTAGACGGGCAGGAAGGCGTCGGCGATGAAGGCCAGGGCGATAAGCAGCAGGATCAGCGAGCCCGCGATGCGCGCGCCCCGTTCGCCCAAAGCCACTACGGGGGTGATTTTGCCCGCCGTTTTGTCGGAGCGCCAGTGCAGGAAGTGATGGAAGTAGAGGACCGACATGGTGTACAGCCCGATGGGCAGCGAGGCCAGGATTGATGTCCACGTCACTGTGCCCGATTGTACATAGTATGACCCGACCAGCGGTAATATGCCGAAAGAGATCAGGATATCCAGCTCGCCCAGGCCGTGTCCGATGTAGGCCAGTCGCAGTGGCGGGGCCACGTAGAAGAAGGCCAGCAGAAACCCGGCAGCGCCGAACGCCAGCGCCAGTGGCCGGAAAATGGTAAGCAGTATCCCGCAGAGCAGCGCGACGGCGAAGCAGACCAGCGCCAGCCAGCGATAGGACGTCATGCTCACCTGATTATTGAGCAGGAAGCGCGAGCCCGTCACCGCCGTCTGTCCTTGCGTGGCGATCTCGTACGCGGCCTGATCTACGCCCGAGCCAAAATCGAAGACGTCGTTGAGCACGTTCGCGCCAAGGTGCGCCGCCAGCGCGCCGACAAGCGTCAGCGCGAACAATCCCCAGGAAAAGAAATAGCTCTGTTGCCAGGCCAGCAGCGCACCGATCACCACCGGAGAGATCATCACCGGCAGCGTACGCGAGCGCGTCACCTGCAAGAACAATCGCAGCCTGCTCATGCTGTTGCTTCCTTCGCCGGCGATACAGCCGTAATAATGTCGTTTATTCTAATTCATGGCGCGTTTGTATCATGTAACTTGTCGCTATTGGCTTGAGAGGGGTTTTCAGCAGATTGGCCTCTCGCATAAAATGGCGCGAACACCGTGAATACAGGTTTTTACTCTTTGTTTCTGTCTACCGGATAATACCCGAGCGAACGCGCATCTGCCACATCAGAAGGAGATGCGTCCTTCGGGCGTGCCTGTGTGCTCACATGCGAGCGGAAGAGCTCGAACGCTCGTGCGAATGGCGACGATGACGGCCATGCAGGTCGCAGGGAGGAACATGATCATCTGCGCTACCCCGCCGCTCAGCAGGATAGAGAGGTTGAAGAGGAGTCCACCGAGCAGCAGGAGCACCATTCCAGCGACCGCGACGAAGCCGAGCTTGCTGTGCGTGGGGGCTTGCTGGCTCAGAGCTTGTGCCTCGCGACTTACTCGCCCAAGCAAGAGAGCTGTCAAAAGAGGATGGGCGAAGAGCACCCCCATGAACGGGATCGCGCCAAGGAGCGTCAAAAAAAGCGGTGGGGGACCTGAATTGCCCAACCAGGAATAGCCTATAGTAAGAAGGACGATCAGGAGCAGCAAGGCCAAGGGGAGAACCAGGCCCAGGCGCTCGCGCAGACCCCCTCGCCAAGCCTGGCGGAGGAGTGTTCCAACGGCCCCCCAGGCGAGTGCAAGGCCCGCGACCATACTGACGAAACTCCAGACTGCCAGCAAATTCACCCATGTGGGAGGAGGGGGGCCGTCGCCTGGGAAGATTGCCCAGGGGAGGAGCCAGAGAGGGATCACTGTTGCAGCGGCGAGAGTGCTGAGCATGCCCTTGACCCAGCGTGGGTTGAGAGATGCGGAACGCCTCTGACTCGCCCGCCACGTGAGGTGGAGATGGAAGTGCAAATGGAGATGCCTGTCCTGTCTCTCACCGTGTGGCTGTTCTCGTGGTTCAAATTGCTGGCGCGGGCCTCGCGGCTCGTAACGTAAGGCATTGATCATCACGGTTCTCCTTCTGCTCGCTTGGTCGTTGCCGCCCGAATGGCACGCGAGACGCGAGTTGCGCATCCCTAGCTCCCTCGCTCTGCCTTTCAGCGCACGTTTCACGCTGAGAGCCTTCTTCAGTCAGTGTAGCAGAGAGCAAGGCCCGTGGCAAGAGGAATTGAAAGTTTTAGCAGAGCTTTCAATTCTTAAAAATATACCTGGAATATGCCAGAAATGCGACCTTTTTCAGGCATTTATTGGCGCATTTCCCATATATCTTGGCGAACGAGCCACGGGATCTGATGAAAAAGAGATGCAGAGAATGGAAAAAGGTTCCTTCCGATGCCATGCCATATTATGCCTGTGTCCTTGAATATGATGCCGGGAAGCATTGATTGTGACTTAGCCCTGCTGCAGTCCCCAGCGCTCGCGGACGCGCCGCTCGATGGGGGCGAAGATCAACTGGTCGATGGTAACGCCAATCACGATAATCACCACCATGACCGCCATGACCTGGGAGGGATCATTGAGGTCGCGCCCGGCTTCCAGCAGGTTCCCCAGGCTCAACGTGAAGAAGAGCAGCTCACCCGCCATCAACGAACGCCACGCGAAGGTCCAGCCCTGCTTCAGGCCGCTCAGGATAGCAGGCATGGCGGCCGGCAGGACCACCTGCGTTGACAGGGAGATGCCGCGCGTCCCCAGATTGCGGGCCGCCTTCAAGTAGATCGGCGGCGTATTTTTGACCCCGGCATCAACTCCCAGTGTGATCGAGAAAAGCGCGCCCATCACGACCACAAAAATGATGGCCTGCTCGCTCAGACCGAACCAGATGATGGCGAGTGGCAGCCAGCAGACGCTGGGCAGGGCCTGAAACCCCAGGATGAGCGAGCCAAACGTTTCTTCGAAGACGCGAACGCGCCCCATGAGCAGCCCGAGCGTCACACCGAGAACCACCGAGATGCCGTACCCGATCAACAGGCGCTCCATCGTAACCCCGGTGGCCTGCAGGAATTGCCCGCTCTGGAAACCGGTCACGAGGGAACTGAGGACATCGAGCGGCCCCGGAAAGAGGCCGTAGGGGACAACGCCGCTATTGGCGAACAACTGCCAGGCGACCAACAGAAGAAGATAGAACACGATGCGTCGTGCCCACTTCCCCCAGGCGAAGCGCTGCGTTGTAGACAGACTAATTGCTCTGGCCATTGGCTACCTCCTACTTATCCGACTGACTGACTGCGAAGCAGTAGAACGCAGTCTTCCTTTCCGACTGACTGAGACGCAGTCTAGCCGCGTAGCGGCGTTGTCAGTCGGAATACGATCGCAGTTCTGCTCTTGCGCTTTCATCTCCTCGCGGAGTACCGCCATAATATTGGCAGCATGGTCGACCAGGTGGTGGTCTTCCAGGGAGCGCGGGCGCGGCATGTCGATGCGGAATTCGCGCACGATGCGTCCTGGCCGGGGGGAAAAGACCAGGACGCGGTCGCCAAGCGCGACAGCCTCGCGAACATTATGCGTGACAAACACGATCGTCTTGCGCGTAGTCGTCCAGATCGACTCCAGCTCGGCATGTAAGCGGTCGCGCGTCAAGGCATCCAGCGCGCCGAATGGCTCATCCATGAGTAAGATGGCCGGGTCGATGGCCAGCGCGCGGGCAATGGCGACGCGCTGGCGCATCCCACCCGAAAGCTGGTGGACGTAGCTGCGCTCAAACCCCTTGAGATGCACCAGTTCGATGTAACGCCTGGCCAGAGAGGCGCGCTCCCTTGCGTGAACGCCGGCCTGGCGCAAGCCGAACTCAACATTGTGCTGGACATCCAGCCATGGGAACAGCGCTGCCTCCTGGAACAGAAGCACTCGATCCGTACCGGGGCCTCGTACCTCCTTGCCGTTGGCCGTTAAGGTGCCGCTGCTCGCCGGTTCCAGGCCGGCGATGATGCTCAGCAAAGTGGACTTGCCGCACCCGCTCGGACCCAGCAGACAAACGAACTCGCCTGCCGCGATATCTAGCGTTACCGGGCGCAGTGCCTCGACATTTCCCGCCCGGCCGGGGAAAGTCTTCGTCACGGCGCTGATGGCCAGAGGAATCCCACCTGGTGTGGACTGAGCGCCGCCGTTTCCCTGCTCAGCGCGCTGCTGGTTACCAAGGGTCACAATGTTAAACATGCACCTGCTCTCCCTTCTCGGGCAATTGATTTATGCTCACTGAACGGCGGCCAGGCCCTTCGAGCTGAGCACCTGGTTCAGTGCGCCCAGATTGAAAATGCTTGACAGGTCAGGTTTGCTGCTGCCCAGAAATCCGAGTGAGTAAGCTCTATCGGCTCCCTGAAGCACGGTGCTGGTGAGCGGATCATAAGTAATGTCAAGGTTATTGAAGGCCGCCGAGAGCTCCTGAGTGTTGAAGCCCTTCCCGGTTAAACGCTTGATTTCGCTGTTGACGACGCTCTCAGCGCTGCCGGGGTTGGCGTTAATCCACTGTACCGTATCGATGTCGGCCTGGAGGAATTTGTTGACCAGGTCTGGATGCTGCTGCATAAATGTCGTGCGCACAACCACGTTGGTCGTATCGAATTTCCCATCCGGCCAGAGCGAGCGCTCATCGAGGAATAATTTTCCGTGTCCTTCCACGATCAGGCGCGTACCCCAGGGTTCAGGCACCCATGCACCGTCGATCTTGCCCTCTTTGAACAGCGTCAGAATGGTGGCGTTATCGGTCGGCACGATCTGCACGTTGCCACCTTTATCTGCCGGTGTGAGGCCATTCTGCTTCAGGTAGTAGCGTAGGGAGACGTCCTGAGTTCCGCCGAGTTGCGGGTCGGCGATCTTTTTGTTCGCCAGGTCTTTCGCCGTTTTAATGTTGGCGCCGGGTCGCACAACGAACAGAACCCCTCCGCTCGATGCGCCGGCAATGATGCGCAGCGCCTGCCCATGACTATGCACATACCCGCTTATGGCCGGGCTCGGCCCGACAAAGGCGATATCGATATCGCCCGCCAGCAATGCCGTAATCTCCGTTGGCCCGGCGTTGAAGGTCATTGTCTTCAACTGAACGTTCGACCCGAGCGCCTGCGCAAACGTGCCGCGCTCTACTCCGACAAGCGCAGCCGCGTGGGTCATGTTGGGAAAATATCCCAGGTTGACAACGGTCTGGCCACTGCTGTTCGTTGCTGACTGCTGGGAACCGCAGGCCGCCAGAACAAGACACAGCATGACTGCGATTGCGAACGCACGAGTACTGATAGCGATTGCTGTCTTCATCAAGAATGCTCCTTTCAAGCTAGAGGACACTACATCAAATGGTCTATGCCGGTTACTGCGCTTATTCAACATCCTAGCGGAGTTTCGCTTTGAACGTCTTGCACCTGCTCGAGCAGCGCTTTGACAAGCGTTTTGTCCTGCTCACCGATTGCCAGGTGCGCTACCCACAGAAGAGATTCTCCTCCCAGGTCTTTAACCTCTCCTGCCAGCTTCTGCAGATGTTCAAGATTGGTCGAAACCATTGGCAGCGCCCAGGCCGCGTCTTGCAGCATGACAGCCCCCAGATGCTTCAGCTTCCTCCAAACGTAGACGCGGCGAGTGCTCGGCTCATGTGGCACCTTGTAGAGAAAAAGCAACCAGGCATCCATTGGCTGTACCTCCCTGTCTTTCTGATGCATCCGAGTCAATTCTGCGCCTCTTGAGGACTACATGATGACCGCTCGTCAGTAACAGCACAAATTGTAACTAATGTTACATATCCATAAGCCGGAGTATACCTTGGAAACAAGAAATTGTCAAGGGTCTTGTTAAATGAGCATAAATAGCCCATAAATTGGTAATGAAAAAGTAAGGTCAGAGAGAGCGAGCTTTATAATTGTAACTTTAGTTACTTTGATATGAGGTTATTTGGGGTGGTTCACCAGCGAGGTTTTGGGCTAAGCCTCGCCTAGGAACCACAGTAGCAAAAGAGCGATACAGATTTATTTTTCAATCGGCGCGCCTATAAGGCTGCCCCATTCTGTCCATGAGCCATCGTAGTTGCGCACGTGCGGATAGCCAAGCAGGTAGTTCAAAACATACCATGTATGGCTGCTGCGCTCGCCGATCCTGCAGTAGGCCACGACGTCTTTATCTGGCGTGACGCCTTTGCTGGCGTAGAGCGCACGCAGTTCGTCCGCCGGCTTAAATGTGCCATCCTCGCGCACTGCCATTGACCAGGGGATGTTGGCCGCACCGGGAATGTGGCCACCGCGCTGCGCTCCCTCCTGCGGGAGATTCGCCGGCGCCAATAGCTCGCCGCTGTACTCAGCAGGGGAGCGAACATCAACCAGCGCGAAGCCCTGCTGCCCCAACTGCGCAAGAATCTGGTCGCGTAAGGCGCGAATGTCATATTCGGGCGCTTGCGCGTGATAGCTGGTGCGAGCATAAGATGGCACCCCGGTTGTCAACTCGCGCTTGTCGGCAAGCCACTTCACTCGCCCTCCGTCCAGCAAGCGGACATCCGGGTGACCATAATACTTCAAAATCCACAAAGCCCATGCCGCGAACCAGTTATTGTTGTCCCCGTACAGGACTATTGTGGTATCATTGCTCACCCCGGCTCTGCTGAGCAGATCTTCTAAGTGCGCCTGGCTCAGCGGGGCGCGAATCACCTGGTCCTGCAGTTCCTTCTGCCAGTTGAAACCGATCGCTCCAGGAATGTGGCCCTGTTCGTAGGCGGAAGTATCGACATCAACCTCGATCAGTCGCATTTGCGGGTCTTGCAGGTGATTCTCTACCCACTCTGCGTCAACAAGTACCTCTGGATGAGCGTATCCTTTGTTCTCAGCCATAATTTCTCCTTAAATAACCTGGTATTGTTCTCTTCACAGCCGGGGTTCATCTAGTGAAACTCCAACTCCAATATCTAAACAACACCACATACTTGCAATTAATTCCTGATTCTGGCAAAATCTATTCATTCTTTTGCATTCTTTTGCAACCAGTGCTTCATTGCCTAAACAATAACATATCATCAATCATTCTTTCAAGTTATTTGGATGATAATTTATTGTTATCGATAAATCGGCATGAATAGTTCAGCAAAATATTCCTTAAAGTTATATACTATATTCGTCTGAATAATAATAAGTGGTGGAAGGGATTATTTCTTTGTTCTGTGCCGACCTAATATAACCAGGAGAGGCATTCATGAACTTATATCATTTACGTGTCTTCCTGACAGTCGCTAAGCATGAGCATATCACAAGGGCATCCGAGGAACTGTACCTGAGCCAGCCTGCCGTAACGAAGATCATTCAGCATCTGGAACAGGAGACGGGCCTGGAACTGATCGAACGGCATGGCCGGCGTATCGTGATGACCGATGCCGGGAAAATCTTGCATGGTTATGCGCGCCGTATATTCGCCCTTGAGCGTGAAATGGAGGATGCGCTTGCAGTTCTGCGAGACGCCGGCGTTGGCGAGATCCATCTCGCGGCCAATACCACCATGGGCGTCTATCTCTTGCCACCGGTTGTAGCCAGGTTTCGCGAACGCTACCCAAAAGTGGATTTGAACATCGTCATCCTCAATTCTCATGAAATCATCGAACAGATATTGAACTGGGGAGTAGATTTCGGGCTGGTCGAGGGCGATCCGGCCTCATTACCACCCGAATTGACCTCTGAGGTTTTTACGCAAGATGAGCTGATCCTGGTTGTAGCTCCATCCCATGCCTGGCGCAGCCTCGTCGAATTGAGTCCCGCTGCTCTTGGTGATGGCGTACTATTGCTGCGCGAGAAGGGCAGTGGCATCCGCGAAACCATCGAAAATATTTTCCGCGACCATGGCGTACGCATACAACCCTTGCTGACTTTACCCGATAACGAGGCAATCAAACAAATGGTCATGAACGGCGTCGGCGCGGCCATCGTTTCCGCCCTGGCTGTTCGGCGCGAACTTGCCAGCGGAGACCTGGTGCGCATCCCCATCAGTGGTGTAGAACTGCGTCCCCAACTCAGCCTCGTGCACCGGACCGATAAGCACATATCGCGCGCGGCGGAAGCATTCTGCGCCCTGCTACGCGGGGACGCTTGACAGCATCGCTTGACTTTACTTCCTCTTAGGAGTACCATAGCTGCGCCTGGTAACTAGAGTTACCTCATAATCCGTTTATGTTGGAGTTGCTATTCATGCATGACCGGGAAGCCATGCGCTGGTTACAACTGACCTATAAAGTACCCAGTGAACCTTCGCAGAAGCGGGTGTGGGTATGGCGCCGACTACAAAACCTGGGCGCATTCGCCTTACAAAATTCCGTCTACCTGCTGCCTTTTTCAGAAGAGGTCGTGAAACAATTCCGCCAACTGGCGCACGAAATACACGAGATGGGCGGCGAGGCGAGCATCTTTTCCGTGTTTGCCCTGGATGCCGAGGACGAACAGCGCATCCTGCAAATCATCACCGAGGCGCGCAATAACGAGTACACCACCGTAATAAAAGTCTGCGCACGCTTCCTGGCAAAAGCCACGACTATCGTGGAAACGCAGGGATGGAACGACCAGGTTCACGCCGAATTTGCCGAGGTTCTGGAAAAAGTCCACGTGCTCTTCCGCACTGCCAAACGCCACGACCTGCTCGGCACCCTCACCGCGACAAAACGGGCCGATGCCGCCGAAGCCCTTTCCGCCTGCGAGCAAGTCTTCCGCGTGCTCCTCGACCAGGATTATGCCCGGGCGCGCCGCCTTCTGGAAATGCACGCCGACCTTCTGCCTCCTAGCATCGAACCGGATGGGACGGGAGCTGATACCGACCGCGCAGAGCCGGGCGAACACGACAGCATGCAGGCAGAAAAGCAGGCTTCCACCTTGCCGGATTTGCCGATATAGTGTGAAAAAGCGTTGAGACGCATCCAGCTTAAATTAATCATCTTAACTGTGACCCACTTCATATTCATCCTGGCGTTGATACTGTACAATAAACTCATACAACCGTAACCCTATTGTCAACGTACTATATGGTAGAAGTCAAAAACATACAGTTGCTCAACCAGTAGCACAGGGGTGAAACTATGCAGAACCAGACCGAGTATCGGCGCACAAGCGGCTCGAAAGCAGTTGCAATCGATGCGCGCGCGCAGCTTATGAAACTACGTTTACTTCAATTGATGGCAGTGATCCTCTCTGCCGCATTCGCCCTGGGGCTCCACTTCATTTTTGTCCACTAGGCGGAAGCGCGGCAGTAATATAAAGGGCGTCCCATACAGGGGCGCCCTTCTGATTCTCTTCATTTCCCCTCGTGTTCTGGAGATAAATGACGAAGAAGAGTAGCATCTAACGGTTATCAAGCAGCCTGGTAATGCTCGTAACCGGCCTCTCGGGCTGGTAGGCCCCATCCTGGCTAAACATAGGGCTTGCACTATGCAGGCAGAACAAGTACAATCGATATATCCCAACTATCGAATGCGGAGAACATTGCAGTTTATGAATACACAGGGACCGGGTTCTCATACATCTTTCATGGCGCAGCCTGCTCGCGATGCAGTGCCGCGTCGCTTGATCGTGACGACCGGCGTCGTCATTTTTGCCGTACGCGACTGGTCGCTCTGGGTCTTGCTGCGTGACAGCCCCTGGGGACCGCCGATGCGCGTCGTCATGGGCACGGAATCGGTAACTGACGCTGTTGACCGCACCATCGAATCGGTGCTCAACTGGTCGGAGCAGGCTGTTCTTTTGCAGCTCAAGGCTGGATGGCAAGAGCAACAGATCTACGTCTGGGGCAGCGCGGAACAGGGCGCTGCCGTCTCGCTCATCCACAGCATTCTGCTGCGCGCAAATCGCGACGAACTGCGCCCCGATCTACACCTTCACCAGGTACCGAGCTTGCGCGTGGGGTGGAAGTCGGTCGCCAGCATCGAGGCAGGCCAGCACGAACTCGACCAGGAGGTGCAGCCTGTCCTCGAAAGCGCGCTGAATACGCTGCGTTCGCAAATTCAACGGGACCCGGAAATCATCCTGCGCTATCTCTCCGACATGAGCGCGATTAGCGAGGCCATAACGGTGCCGGACGGGAGCGAATGGTGGAATGGGGCTTCCACCACAAATGGGCATAGCCGCGATTTTACCCATACAGATGCCATTCAGGAACCTGCTGCCGGAGACGGCATACTCACCCTGGCTGAAGCCGCCCTGCTGTATAAAGCATTTTTCCCGCTCGATGAACCAATCGACCTTTCCAACCTGCGGCGGCGCTTCCTCTCGTCCGGCAAGCTCGAACCCCTGGCCGAAGAACGCCCCGTGCGCGGAAAGGAGCTTGACTGGCGGCGCGTCAGCCGCGCGTATCGTTACCATACGTCATGAGGAGCAAGCATGGCTAAAGTCACGACGGGCGAAGGCGATAGCGGCTATACCGGCCTGCTCGGGGAGCAGCGGGTACCAAAATATGACCCGCGCCCGGATACCTTCGGCACTGTTGACGAAGCGACCTCCGCGCTGGGCCTGGCACGGGCGGCCGCGACCGATCCGGGCGTCAAGCAGATAATATTCCAGGTGCAGCAGGAACTCTACCTCCTGATGGGCGAACTCGCCACCCCGCCAGAAAACTACGAGAAAATCGGGCTGCGCATGACAGCAGAACACGTGCGCCGCCTCGAAGAGGTTGAAGAATCCCTCAAAAACGAAGTAGAAATCCCTAACAAATTCGTTATCCCCGGCGATACCCTCGATGGGGCCGCGCTCGATCTCGCTCGCACCATCATCCGGCGCGCCGAACGTATGGCCGTCAAGCTCCTGCACGACGGCGTGATCCAGAACGGCGAAGTCGTGCGTTACCTCAACCGCCTCTCCGATCTCATCTTCATCCTGGCCCGCTATGTCGAGGTCAAGTCTTCCCTCGCTGAGCGGCCGCCATCTTGACATCCATAAGTACCAGGGCCCCTTCCAGAGCTTGATATTCTAGCACTTATGTTCTATACTTCATACGGATGCGAACTCAGTGCCTGCATCCGTACGTATAAGTACAGAAAAATTCGCAAGGAGGTGCCCCTGTGTCAAACCATCCCATCGTCCACATTGAGATACCCGCCAGCAACACCCGTGAAGCGGGCAAATTCTACGGCGACGTCTTTGGCTGGAAAATTGAATCCGATCCCACGTACAACTACGTGATGTTCGCGGCCGAAGGCGGCCCGGGCGGCGGCTTTGTCGAGCCGTCGGCGGCGACCGCCGACAATCCCGAGTATAAGCCTGACAGCCTGCTCGTCTATATCGGAACCGATGACATCGATGCTACGCTGGCCAGCGTAGAGGCGCACGGCGGTAAGACTATCATGGCCAAACACGAGATTCCCCATGTCGGCTGGTTCGCGGTCTTTGCCGATCCTACCGGCAATCAGGTCGCGCTTTACACCAGCATGCCACATCAGGCTTAACGCTGTTGGTTGTCTTCACGCGCGTACCTTTACGAGGTCTTCTCTCTGCGAGTGATCCACCACTCGCAGAGAGAATACCTCTTTTTATTTCCCCGTTTACGGCGTATTCATCGTGCCTTTTCAAAATGATCCGAACATATCTTTATTGCTGGCACGCACTCGCCTCTATTGTGCATTTCCTGCACGCAAATAATTGCTCTATCTTTGTACTTTTTGGTGACCTCCATAAAAGGCTTTCCATTTGCCACTGCCACCAAGGCTGTCGCTGGATAAAGGTCGTGGATGAGTTTCAGGTCCTCAGTCTCCTGTGGCTCCAAAGCTCTCGAGGTGTGCAAATCCTGCCTGAAATAAACGTTTCCGCTTCGATTGTAGATAGCCTGCCTCCAAAGGGGGATTGTGGAGACCTTAGCCTCCAGATCGGAAGCAAGCCATTATACAAGTATAAATAGCTCACTTCTCAGGAAGGATATAACATTTGCGGGACTACCGCTACCAGGGGGAGGACTAATTAGGGAAACCGTATATTGTAAGACATGGCCTACCAAAGCACGAGCTTGATCCTGAGTAAGCGTAACAGTAAACGCCGACTTGTATTCAGGCCATTGGCTGAGGATACCTGTAGTATTCTTAAAGTTCTCTGTTACGGTCTTCGCAAAAGCTGTACAGGGATAGGCATTTTGTCCCAATGTGATATCGAAAGCTACAAGGGACAAGAAGTAAGGTGCCCCGGAGCTACCCAACACATTTCCCGCCCCTGCTTCTACTATCACTTCAAATGAGACACTTTCTCCTACTTTGGTTCCACTTACTCTAGGAGAGAAATTAGGGATGCTCCCATTTACCTCTCGTGGGTACACACTCACCAATCGGGCATCATTGGCATTCATTGCACAACTCCTTAAGAATATTGTGGAATAAACTGAATGCAGAATTGGTTTACCCATCCGTTGTCTCGAATGTTCAGCAAGCAGTCAAGGAAATGTGTGTTGGACTGCATCCATACAAATCTCTCTAACCCAAGCAGTATACCCCAAGATGCAGGTACTTTGCCCAGATCATAAATTTTGTAGTCCCGATAAATAATCCTTTGCCTATCAATAAGCGCGAGGGTGAGAAAACCGTCGCGCTCATACTTTTGTTACTGCCTTACGAAGCCCCGGGCCATTAGAGCATTATAAACAGCGGGCTTTGAGCGAAGGAAGTAACGGGATTGCTACCACTATCAATCAGGACAGCGGTGTACTGCAAGATGTGGTTCTTCACTGCAGCCGCTTGCGCTGCGGTAAGGGTGATGGTGAATTTCTCCTCGTACGAAGGCCAAGCGGAAATGTTACCACTGGTGGTGTTAAAAGCTTCGTTGGCTGCAACAGTAAAAGGAGCACCTGGATTGCCGCCAGCCGTCAGGTCAAAAGCTACAAGAGAAATTGTGTACGGCTGGTTACTTCCTCCTAATACCGATCCGGCCTCAGCTTCAGCTACCACCTCAAACGAGTGTCCGCCTGTGCTTACATGGGGGGTGGTTGAAGCAATTGCGCCCCCTGTCTCGCGAGTATATACTCGTACCACATCTGCATCGTTGGGATTGGGCATTTAAACCTCCTTGGAAAATCCTAGAAAGACTTGATCGCATCATTGACTGAGCCACCCCATGCGGCCCTGTCAGGCAACTTTATCGGATGTCGGCCTCCTTTCTTGCTCTCCAATTACTTTAGGAGCATTTGACTCGGGTTGTTAGTGTTCATCAAAAAAGCTTTGAAGATGGCATACAATTCCGGATTATGCGGACAAAGGCTCTGCGACTACTGAGGTGTCCCTAGTTCATGTTCAAAGAACGTTCCACTTAGCAACACTCTCAAGGAGGTCGCTCGATGTTCAATCTTGTCCCGCCGAGCGTTTCAGCCTGCGCCTCATACGCCAGCGCATTCCAAGCTTCATGCCCATTTCTTCCAGGTAAGGCGCGATGAAGTCCCCGATCTCGTCCAGGTTTTTCACATAGCGGCGCTCGTAACTCGGAACATGGGTGATATGGCCACGCCATACCCCCTTGCTGCCTTCTTCTGCTCTTTCCTCGACCCAGACTTTGACGATGAACGATTGCGCGTTGGACTCTTCTAATGAATCCATTGACGCCCCCACCTCTAGATTGAGCCTGAGGCCAGGTTTAGTTTGCCTCGACCCGACCGTTTCAGGTGCAATGAAACTGTAACATGGGGGTGTCTATCGTAACGTCTTGTGGGGGTACAGGATTACGTATCTTTTTGCGTCTCTTCTTCGCCTCTTGCAGCGTCTTTTAGCTCATGGGTTGCCTCTGAGCTAAAAGAGCGTCACTGGATAACGCTTGTTCCACAACCTGGATACTCTGTCCAACCTGGATTTGAAGATCAGAGAGTGTTTCCTTCAGTTGTATGAGGCGATTCAATAAGGTGGGCAGGAGAAACTCGGATATCTCGAGGGATGCTTCAGTCAATGAAGAGACAGGTTTCGGCTCATCAAGCTGATCCGCTAGAATCTTTTCGTACAGTTCCACAGTACCCTTGGAGGGGTTGGCGCTCAGCTCTTCTTCGAGAATGGCAGCGCATTGCTCAAATTGCCGCAGCGCTGATGCACGGTCACCGTTGAGGTAATGCAGGCGCATGAGCCGTCGGTGCGTGCGCTCACGTGCGCGATCGTAACACATGATGCGCATGCCGTATAGCAGGCCCGTCTCGTAGTCGCGACGCACTTCGCAGTACCCCATCAGCTTGTCCAGCATAGCTAAATACATACTTTGAAGCCGTTCGCGCTCGTAGATGCACCAGTCCGGGTACCATCCTTCGAGCAACGGCCCCTGGTAGAGTTGCACAGCGTCATGGAGTATCTGTGCTTTCTGGATGTCTAATTCGTGTCCAGGAATCTTTTGAACTTGCTGAAACGCGTTCTCAAGCGCTGCTATATCCAGCCACAAATCCGCTTCAGGATTAAGCCTGATCCATTCTGGCTCGACGATCAGTACACGATCACTTATTGTTTCATTCTGAGAACCGAGCGCTGCTTGGAGCTGCCACAAGGTTTGCCGCAAGTTCTTCTTCGATAGAGCGGTGGTTGTCTCAGGCCACAGCAAGCTGGCCAGGGTCTCGCGCGAGAGGGCGTGGTCGCGGTGCAGCAACAGGTAGCAAAATAGCTCCTGTACCTTGCGAGCATCCAGCCCATCCAACTCCCGCCCAGCGCGCTGGGCGCTGAATTTTCCGAAGAGATAGATATTCAAGGTGGGCATCGCTAGCGCCTCCCCTAGATGGCGAACTATCCTGGATCGAGCATCATCAAGTAAGTTGCCGCCTTGATCGCTCGCTCCTCCTATGCGCTACGCCTGACCTGAAATGCAGTGAGTGAAATCTAAGCGGACGTTGAAGTGGGTGTGTACCTGCCATTTAAACACAATCCCTATTATATGCACATGAGTTGTTTATACGCAAATTGTATATATCGGAATTAAGAATAGATATCAAGTACAATTGCATCCAATGCAAGAACGCTAGCTATGTTAGTTTTTTGCGCCCAAATAGTATGGATTTCCGGATTCATTCGTAATTGACCACAAGTTAGCATCAAAGCAGGAGATGCGCTTCATGCAGGTCTGGCCTATTACTCTCACCGCCCCAATATGGTCGTTGCCTGCGACGACAGCAGCCCGCCGCTGCCGTGGGCCACTGCCAGCTTCGCCCCCTCCACCTGGCGAGGGCCGCATTGCCCGCGCAGTTGCCGCACGGCTTCGATGATCAGGAAGATGCCGCGCATGCCTGGATGGTTGGAGGAGAGGCCGCCGCCGTCGGTATTGATGGGTAACTGTCCGTCAAGCGAGATGCGGCCGCCCTGGACGAAGGAGCCGCCTTCCCCTTTCTGGCAGAAGCCAAGGTCTTCCAGCAACAGCAGCACGGTGATGGTGAAGGAGTCGTAGATCATGGCCATGTCGATGTCGTCGGGGCGCACACCCGCCTCGGTGAAGGCTCGTGGGCCGGTCATGGCTGCCGCCGTGACGGTCAGGTCGGGCATTTGCGAAATGTGTGCGTGGGTGTGACCTTCGCTGCTGCCGAGCACGTACACCGGCATCTGCCTCAAGTCGCGGGCGCGCTCCTCCGTTGTGACAATGACGGCCCCGCCGCCGTCGCTCACCACGCAGCAGTCGAGCAGGTGCAGCGGGTCGGCGATCATACGCGAGGCCAGCACATCCTGCACCGTTATCGGTTCACGATACATGGCGAGGGGGTTGAGAGCGGCATGGCGGCGCGACACGACGGCGATCTCCGCCAGTTGTTCCGAAGTTGTGCCGTACTGGTGCATGTGGCGGCGCGCCGCCATGGCGTAAGCACCCACGAGCACGTTGCCGTAGGGACTTTCGTAGGTCGATTCGGGAATGGTGGCGGGCCGCATGCCCGTACCCAGCATACGCCCGCGGCTGGAAAGCTGCGTGCTGCCATAGCTGATGAGCGCCATCTCGCACTTCCCCGCACGGATAGCCGCCACCGCGTGATTGAGATGCGCCTCGAACGAAGAGCCGCCAATCGTGGTGCTGTCGCTGTAGCGCGGGTAAATGCGCAAATATTCGCACAGCATTACTGTCGGCATTCCCATCATCTGCGAACTGCTGAACACACCATCGATATCCTCCTTATGAGCGCCGCAGTCCTCCAGGACGCGCTGCAGCGCCTGGGCGTGCAGTTCCAGCTCGGTCATATGCGGCACGCGTCCATAATCCGACTCGGCGACGCCGGCGATGACAATCCGCCCACTGTACGATGGCATACCTCTTTGACTCCTTTGCAGTTCCGGGACTGTTTTGACCTGATTATAGCCCTGTTCTCTACTGTATGCCAACAGGTGTTAAAAATGCGATCGGAGGTCAATTTCTGGCGATTCTCGCCGTAATCGCGTACAATACCAGCAAGGCAGTGAGTGCCTCAGCTCTCGTCGTCTTTCTAGGATGGTTCCGCTGGCCAATAAAGAGATCACCTGCCTGATCACGATCATCAAAATTGGACCACCGATGGAGCAGTACATGAGAGGAGAAAAGCTATGCTTGTTTCCAAAGAGGGTAACCTGATAACTTTGATCAATGTCTTTGAGACGACGCCCGAGCAGCAGCAGGCACTGATCGATCAATGGACTCGCTTTACTGAAGAGATAAAAGATGAGCCTGGCGTGATCGGGATAGCACTGCATAAAAGCACAGACGGTACCCGCATGATCAACTATGCGCAATGGAAATCCCAGGCGGACTTTGACACCTTTCTGAGGAGGCATGGCGCGGAATTCGCGCAGTTCAGCCAGAACGCCTCACGCGTCGATCCCCATACCTATGATGTCGTCTATCTCTATGAACGCTCAGGCAGTTGATTGACAAACGAACTGACTACCAGTGGCTCCCTGGGCTAGAAATAGAAGAGCAAGCACATTGCCAGACACAACTCATCCCAAACCCCTGCCGATTATCACAGAAGAGAATCGCCCATTCTGGGAGGGCTGCAAGCAGGGAAAGCTGCTCCTGCAATACTGCCATGCCTGCCAGCAGTACCAGTTCTATCCGCGCCTGTACTGCATGCGTTGTGGAGCGCAGAACCTGCGATGGGTAGAGGCAAGCGGGCGCGGCATGGTCTATTCGTATACCATCATCCGCCAGAACAAATCGCCCGAGTTCCGCGACGATGTTCCCTATAACGTCGCTCTTATCCAGTTGGAGGAAGGCCCGCGTATGTTGAGCAACGTCACGGACATCGCCCCCGGTGATTTGCGAGTGGACCTACCCGTGAGGGTCGTATTTGATGCTGTTTCTGACGAGATATCTCTGCCGCGTTTCCGACCTTTCATCAAAAAGTGAGCTAGTTCATAGGCAACGTGTGCCATATTCCTCTATAATTGCTAAGGGGTGGTCTTTTTATGTTGTACCGAATAGTTGAGTTTCGGGAACGATCAATCGAAACAAAACGTCTATAATGTGCATTATCCTTCTCAAGAGGAACTGATTCAGTTTCAACTGAATAGTGGGAGCCGTATGAACGTACTGGAGAACGAGCCCCAGCTTACCCTCGATGCGTGTAAAGGGTCAAAGGCAGCATTCGAGGCCTTAGTCGTATACTATGAGCCGCGTATTCGACGTATGTTGTATAGCCTGACACAGGATAGCCATTTGACACAGGATCTTTGCCAGGAGACTTTTCTGGCAGCATATCGGGCATTGCCGCGCATGGCCGGGGTGGAGCTGCATTTCGCCCCCTGGCTTTATCGCATTGCGCTGAACCAGGTACGTAGCGAGTGGCGCAGGCGGAAGCATGTCTCCATCATGCCCTTTACGCCACCCCAGGGCAATGACGATGATATATTTGACGATCCTGGCGAAGAGAGCCTCATCAGTGGAGAACACTTCGAGGAGCAAATTGTGCAGCGTGATTTGATTGATCGGGTGCTGGAGCAACTTCCTCAGTCCTCAGTCATGTGTCTCTTGCTCGATGCCGAGGGTTTTTCCTATCGCGAAATCGCCGAAACGCTGCAAGACTCGCTCTCCGCCGTACGCAGTCGTCTATCGCGCGCCCGCCAGTCGTTTCAGCGCCTCTACACAAAACTCGAGCAGGAGGGAAGGGAATGAACATTGACCAGGAAGGCCAGCAGCGCGCCATCCTGCGCCGCTACCTCCAGGACGGTGAAGCGTGTGTGCCTTCTACGAAAGAGCGTATCCTGCAGGCATTAAGCGATGAAGAGCAACCATCATCTGATTCATCGCTCACTCCTCAGCAGAAGCGTTTGAAGTATATACTGCCGGAGCTTTTCGACACTCCACCGGCAGGTACCCAGGATAGCAACTTTGCCGGGGATACGCACCATACGCGCACGACCGACCCATTGATGCTGGGGCTCAGCCCTGCGCGTCGAAGGCTGCGCAATGGGGTAGCGCTCGCCACCGTCGTTGCCCTCATCCTCGCTACTGTGACTGTGTTCGACCAATACATCTTCCGCTCGGCCGGCACGCTTTCAGGCTTGCAGACCCAGGTAGCAAAAGATCATTCGAGCAGCTTGCCTAAGCCGCTCGCTACTCATCAGACTCGTGAAGCGTCCGCATCTCCCGGCATAGCGCTGTCGCCGATCGAAACAGCAGATACGACACAGGGATGGAATGGTCTGGTACTGTTGACAGGCGCCGGCTCTAGCTACAATGTCCTCAGCACCTATAACTACTTGACCGGACATTATCGCAAACTGGCTGAAAGCAGCACAACGATGCTGTTCGACGGCGTTGGTTCTTATGGGCAAAATATGCTCTACCACGTCGAACAGAACGGGAGAACACTGTACTATACCTTGAACCAGCTTCCCACGACCGGCTTTTTCTATGGACTCGATGAAGAGAACACGCTCAATGCTATCTGGATGCCCGATAATCTGCATGTCCTGATAGCTACGCCCTATGCGGGTGTGATAATGGTTGACACGCAGACGGGCCAATCGCGGACTTTCTTACCGTATCTGAAAACAACCGGCCTTAAGTTCTATCGCGACGGTTATCTCTACTTTCTCGGTGACTCCGACCGCACGGCTGATATGCTCTTCCGCATCAATATCGAAAGCGGTGTTGTGCAGCAGGTGACGGGTCGTTCGGCGGGAGGCGATTTCTGGCTCAGTCCCGATGGCATGACGATCTACTACAAAAGTGCCGGACCCGAAGGCGGAGACGGCGTTTACGCCGCCAGCAGTGATGGGTCAAGCAGCGAAGTTATTCGCCCTGATGGTCAGCCAATCGGCTATGGCCTCGATGACTCGCTGGTCATCATGCGCCAGGTCAATCACACCTTCGAGGTTGTTCAGCTTGGCGCGACACCTGCGCAGGACCGCGTGCTGTTCTCCGACGTTGCACCCGGCGCCGTCTCGCTCTGCAATCTCTCATTTGCCCCGCGGACAATCTGTGATACCACCAACATCGCACTGGCTCCATACGGCCACGCCCTCGTGGTGATTGCCTCCTACCCCGATGGCAGCCGCAAAGTATGGTCGGACGATCTTACGACCGGCAGGCATGCTCTAATGATGAAGCCATCGGAGGATACGGCAATGATGGTCCCGGGCTGGGATCGGATCGCGGCGTAATTATATCGAATATTCCTCGGGTTCCTGGCGCCTCCATATTCTGAGTTTGTTGATGCCTGCTTCGCGCAGGATCTGCTCGGATTGAGCGTGCCCCTGGGCTACACCAGCGGGGTTGTGCGCATCGGAACCGACGCTCACGGGCGTATGATGCAGAGCGCAGGCCCTGGCGAGCTTGCGCACCAGGCTGGGATATTGGAGCACGTCATACCCGTTGATCTCCAGAGCGACATGGCAGCGAGTTGCCTCAACTGCCAGGCGCTCAAGTTCATCATGGAAGGATGGCGGGAGGAAGGCGTTCTCAACGCGCATGCGTACGGGGTGGCTGACAACGCTGAACCTACCACACGCAGCCGTCTCCCGCAGGAGCGTGAAGTAGCGAAGCCACAGCGCTTCGCCTTCTTCCCGGCTCCATTGATGGGGGCGCTCAAAATATATCCCATCGACCTCATGCACCGATCCGATCAGAAAATCCCATTCCAGCGCTTGCAGAGAGGCCCATATCTCCTCATTCTTCCCTGGAAGAAAGTCCACCTCCAGGCCGAGCCGTGTCTCGCATTTCCCCGGCTGCCCTGCTGCCCGTACCGCGTCGCTATATTGCGCGAACGTCATCAACGCCCCTTCGAGAGGCAGGTGCTCCAGCAGAGGGCGCGCCTCGCTCATTTGAAAGATGTGCTCGGACAACCCGAGCATGCGCAGCCCCTTTTCCTGTGAGGATTGCACCATCTGGCTTGCGGAACTGCGCGAGACATGGCTGTGGAAATCGGTATCGATGGTCACGTTAGCCGGCCTTCACCACAGAGACCGCGTAACCGTCTGTGTAATCATCGTCCATCGCCAGCGCTATCGATACCAGGCGAGGGTCGCCGGCGATGCGCCGATTGTACTCCGTTACACCCATCGAGGCTTCATCTGTCGCCGCCGGGTCCCCGAAGCCCCGGCGCACGCAATTGTCCGCCACAATGATACTGCCGGGCCGCGCCAGCCGTAGCGCCCACTCGAGATACTGCGGATAGGGCGACTTATCGGCATCGATGAAGATCAAGTCGAATGGCGCCTCGCTCTCCATTGCCGGGAGCAGATCGAGTGCCCTGCCGACGCGTACCTCCGTGCGATCATCGATGCCCGCGTACGCGAAGGAATTCCGCACCACAGCGGCATGTTCGGGGTTGATTTCCAGTGAGATGAGTCGCCCTCCCGCCGGCAGAGCGCGTGCCAGCCAGATGCCGCTATAGCCGCCCAGGGCGCCAATCTCCAGAATCTTGCGCGCGTTACAGGCTGCGGCGAGCACTTGTAACAGCTTCCCCTGTACCGGCGAGATCTGTATTTCGGGCAGCCCGGCCTCACGCGCCGATGTGAGGGCATGGTGCAGCCCATCGTCCTCCGGCGCAAAGGTCTGCTGGATCCGTTGTTCGATGCTCTGCTGGGTCTGTAGTACATCCGATGGGTTCTGAGTCATTATTGTATACCTGATCGCCTTTCCAACATACTATACCCCAACGTTTTCATACGCCGGGCTGTTAAGAATACGCTCTATCCATTCAAGCTCGATGGTCGCATTGCAGTCTGCAAAGATTTCACGCGCCTCGTGCAGGCTGCGCAGTCCGCGTCTGTAGGATGCGCTATCCGGCGCGGCGCGCTGCAGCAGGGTAGCACCATACCCATGCAGGGCACGCGCGTAATCCAGGCGCATATCATGGCGGGCAAACATCTCCAGCGCCTGCTCGAAGTAGCGATCCGCCTCCTCGTCGTGGCCCTGGAGTGCCAGGATTCTCCCGAGCAGCCGTTGAGAGCGGGCGATCACGCGCAGCAATTCATGTTGCTCAGCCTCCTTCAGGCTCAGCGTCGCGACTTGCTGCGCCGCCTCTACTTCACCCAGCAGGTAGAGCGCAATAGCCAGTGTCAGTCGCCCCTCGGCTGCTGTCTCAGCGTTCAATCCCTCCAGCGACAGTGCTCGCTGCAAGGCCAGCTTTGCGCCGATCAACAGCCTGTAGGCGCCAGTAGCGCGTGGCGCTGCCTCGGCACCCGCTCGGATGAATTTTACCTGGCTGAGCTGGATCGCCCGGTTAATGCGCCATTCCCCCAGGGTGCTCAAGGCCATACCGACGCACAAGACGCTTTTGATGGATCGCCCCATCTTCAGAGCAAGCCGGATGTGCGAAAGCGCCTCGGACATATTGCCAAGATCGCATAATGTCGATGCCAGTACGGTATGCGACCAACTGGCCTGTTCGGGATCGTTGATCTGTTCGGCGAGTGCGATACTTTGCCGGAGCTGTTCCACTGCCTCGGTCAAATACCCACGCCTCGCCGCGGTTTCGCCCAGGTTGCCATAGACGAATGACACCGCCGGCAGGTTGCTGTCACGCTCCGCCATCTCAAGGGCGCGTTGGAAATACTCGCTGGCGGTATCGTATTCGACTTTCATGGCGTATACCGCCGCCAGGTTGCCGTACAGCAGAGTGAGCGCCGTCACCTGGTCGTGCCGCTCAAAGATGGCCCGCGCGCGGTTCAAATGCTCGAGCGCTTCGTTAAATTGGCCCAGTGTCGCAGCCACAATGCCCAGAGTTTGATGGCATCGTCCTAGCTCGTATGGGCTGCCAATCATGGCCCGGGCGGTGCTGGTCGGCAATTCGGCGCTGCTAATGGGGAGGGCTGGCCGGGTCTGCTGCATGATTTGCTCGAGCATTTTCAGCGCTTCCTGCCCGTAGCGGCGTGCCGTTTCATTATTCCCCAGCCGCAAGTTGAGGTTGCCAAGAGAAACGTACAGGCAGGCCCAGGCAGCTCCGTGTGTGACGCCGGCATCCATCATCACCTGTTTGCCGACCTCGTAACAGCGCAGGGCCTCTTCAACGTTGCCGTTCTCGCCCCAGGCCTTGCCAATGCCCCACCAGATCAAGGCCTGCCTTTGAGCCTCTTCTGAGTTCATACCGAAACCTGCGCGCGAACAGTGTAGTTTGCGCAGCTTGAGAACGCGCTCGTACAGGCTCCGCGTCTCCTCGAAATCGCCGTGCACGATGTTGCATTCAGCGATACGCTCCAGGATGCTGGCCAGGTGCAACGGATCATCGATCTGCTGTTCTGGTATATTTTGTGTCAAGGCATCGACGGCGACGCGATAGTAGTATTCAGCCTCGGCGTAGGCGTACAGCGAAAATGCGCGGTTGCCCGCCTGTTCGGCATAGCGCGCCACCTGGCCGGCTTCGCTCCCACCGCGTATCAGGTGATGGGTGATGATTGCCGCGACTTCCTCTTCGTTCCCCGCGTACATCTGCAACAAGGACTGGGCAGCTTTGCGATGGAGCTGCGCCCGCCTGGCAGCCGATTGGCGTTCGTACAGGTGGCTGACGATAAGCGGGTGCCAGAAGTGGTAGGTGATCCTGGCGCCCGTTCCCTCTTCCGTCAGAAGCCCGGCTCGCAGCGCCTCTTCGAGCAAGTCAAAAATACCCTCCTCACCCGCTCCCTGGTCGCCCGCGAGAAATGTGAGCTGGCTCAAAGCGAAAGATCCGCCAAGCACTGCTGCCTTGCCCAGCAGCACCTGGCAATCGCTGCTCAATCTGCTAAGTCGCCGGTCCAGCACGGCCTTGATCAATTCAGGTGTGGCCGGCTTGACAACAGCCAGACTTCCCGTAACCGCCATATCAAGTTCCGGCGATGTCCCTGCGTTCCCCTGGGCTTTGCCGTTGAGAGTAGCGCCACTTTGCCCCACTTCGCTGACGCGCGCCAGTTCTTCGGCAAAGAAAGGATTGCCGCCGGCCTGCAGTAAGATGCCCTTCGCAATATGCTCGGGCAGGTGTGAGATGAGGGAACCGATAGATACCTCGGTGAGCGGCTTCACCGGCAGCGTGATAACCGTCTGTTCGCGCTTCAGATCGTTGATGAGGGTCGATAAATTCGATCCCGGGGTCAATTCCGCATCGCGGCAGGTGGCAATAATGGCTACGCGCTCGTGCTGCATGTGACGCACCACGTAGGCCAGCAGCGCCAGGCTGCTGTCGTCCGTCCAGTGCAGATCATCCAGCACCACCAGCAGCGGGGCTGAGTGGCTCAGAACGGTCAGAACTGCCGATACGGCCTCCCAGAGGTGCAGGCGTTCTTGCTCCGGCGTTGGCGACAGTGCTTCTCTTATCCTTGCTGATGGAGGTACCTGCAACACCTCCAGCTCCGGCACAAGTGAACTTAGCCGCGCTAGCTTAGCCTGCGCGGTTGAAGCTGTATGCCCCGCCGCGGACACATCATCCTCGGCAGAACGTTTGGCCTGCATCTCCAGCCGTTGCACCAGCAGCGCAGGGTGGATATCTTTTATCAACGTGCGGAAAATCTCAGCCCAGGGACGATAAGGTATGGTACCCTCTTGCTCGTAGCCGTGTGCCCACACCACCGACCAGCCGCGAACATCGGCCTCAGAACTCACTTCTTCCGCCAGCCGTGTCTTCCCGATGCCAGACTCTCCCATGAGCATCAAGAAATGCGCGATTTTGCGTTTGTCCCTCTGCTCCTGCGCCAGTCCTTCGATAGTCAGCAAAAACTGCTGGATCGCATCAATCTCCTCACCTCGGCCAACCAGTTTGCTCTGATTGTGCCTGCCCAATTGCAAGGTCGGACGCGGGAAAGAGACTAACTGTCGCGGTTCGCTGGCATCTGGCTGCTGGTACGGCTTGCCGGACTGCGAAGAAGCTAACTGTGCCGTCGCAGGCGCAACTGGTTGCGGCGGCTGGTATGTTCCTTGCCGCAGGGCTTGATACAGCGCCATTGTCTCAGGCAGGGGTTCGCTCTCGTACTCGCCTCGCAGCGTCTCCACCAGGCGCTGGTATACGCGGAATGCCTCGCCGCGCCGGTCGAGTTGTGTCAATATCTCCATCAAGCGCCGTACAGCCGTTTCATGCGTCGGGTCGTTCGTCAGCAAGCGGTCCAATGGCTCGATCGCGCCGGTCAGTGCACCTCGCCCCGCACGTAATTCCGCGAGTTTCAGCAACAACCCCATCCAGCTACGCCGCAGCGATTCCCTCCTGGGCGCCGCCCATTCGGAGTACAGCTCTTCCAGCAAATAATCGCCGCTGTACAGGTTCAACGCCTCTTCGATCACCTGCTCGACCTGTATGTTGTCGGTCAGCGTATTGACCTTGTTCAAGAGCTTTTCGAAGGCCTCGGCATCTACCCAGATCAGACTGGCATCGGCCAGCATCAACATGTCGCGCTCGAGCCGCAGCATGCGCGAAGCTGCCGGGCGACTGATGCCTGGTTCCAGCACTTGCCGTACCTCATGCACCGCGCCATTGAGTCGGTTCGCGGCAGTTTCAATATCGAGAGCCGGCCACAAAGCCTCCATCGCTTGCTCGCGCCCCAGGCGCCTGTTGCTATGGCTCAGCAAGCAGCCTAGCAAAGAGCGGGCGCGCCGGCGCTGCCATGTGCGGTTCGTGACCGGTACCCACTCGTCCCCGCTGCGCTGCTCGATGCGAAAATGACCAAGCACATAAATGCGAAGTAGGGGCTGGCCGTGTGTGCCTTCATCCTGCGGGACAGCGTTTGGTCTGCCGGCCTGCTCGAGCGTTTCTGTTCGAGGGGAATGGGCGTTTCCGGTACTTGCTGCCTCCTCGGAAAGGGCAATTCCAGGCGGCAGCGACCAGGCCTGGGCTTCGGGCAATTCGCTCTGCGTTTCTTTCAATTCGGCCGGAGCATGAATCCCGATATATTTGCTGATGGTACGGCCGCCCTCACTGTAGTAGGCATACCAGTATGGCCCGTGTCCGGGCCCCTCTTTACATTTACGGCAACGCTGCTTTCCACAACGTGTATACTGTTGCCGGTACGTGACTTTGCTTTTCATGCCGTTTTGCAGTGCCCCCAGAGAAAAAACAAAAGTCAAGAGCGCCTAGCATAATGACGCGGATGATAATTCCACAACGCGAGGTCCAAATTGTTTCCCCCACTTAAATTCATCAATTCTTACAGAAGACAAACATATTATAACCCAGGATGCTCGCTATACTCAATTTTTTCCCCAATATTTCTACAAACGGGTTAAGAGCGCTAACGCTTCGAGCTTGACGCCTTGAACAAATCATGGCACACTGTGCGTGCAATTTATTTTGCGCAGGTCAAGGAGTTGCCAGATGCACAGAGCGAGAAAAGCATCGATCATCACCTCTTTTTTTCTGATGATCTCGATCATTGTTGCTCTAACGGGGGGTGGGGCATCTCCACTCGCAATCCAAAATGCCACTGTCGGACCTTACCTTGTGCTGCTCAGCTTCTACAGCCTTCCACGCGCAGGGCAGGCGATGAATTTGACTATCCAATCAAGCCGCCCGGCACAGCCGCTCAAATTCACCGGCGCAATCCTGAACCCGGCGCCTGGCACGGATGCAACCCCGGTCAACATCATTCTCACGCTTGATAAAGAGGGCCAGAACGTATACGATGTCCAGGCGACGCCGCCAATTAAGGGAAAGTGGTTGTTCCATATGCGGGTCTCCGGCCCATCAGGCACCGTCAGCGGTGATATCCCCATTAATGTCGATGGCCCACCTGCCATTCCACTCTGGCTGGGCTGGTTGATAGGCCTCTCGCCCCTGCCTTTCATCTTGCTGTTCATCGTATACCAGGTCTTCTGGCGCAGGAAGCAACTGGCCCATGCCAGCATGTCATCCTGAGCGCAGCGAAGGATCTTTGATGGCTAAGAGATCCTTCGCTGCGCTCAGGATGACATACCGAGGCTCAGGATGACATGCTGAGGCTCAGGATGATATGCTGTGGCTTGGGATGACGTGCTGGTACGCGCCGGTATGTAGAAAGCGAGGTACTTTTTGTTTTTTTGGCAGCGGAGCTATGTGCCCTGGGACGCTTCAACCGCCTGCAGCGTATTAAGGCGCACGACCGGGTCGTTGTCAGATCCCAACTGCTCGAGGGCCGCGCGTGCGTCAGCAGCATCCAGGCGCGCCAGGAGCGAGATAACGCGCTGGCGTCTATCGGCATCGGGGTGTTTAGCCCAGCGCAGGACTACCGGCAACAGGCAGGCAGTTATGTCGCAGTTATCTAATGTGGGAAGTTGGGAGAAAACGGCCACAAGTGAATCCTCGATGGAATCCTCGTTTAACGCGAAGAGCGCCGCCAAAGGCGAGAACCCCGCGTTCGCGGGGAGCTTCTCCCAGTTGTAAGTGACGTAGGGATGGCGGAAGGGCCAGAAACAATCAACGATCATCTTCAGGTAAGCTCTGCGTTCCGCCACATCGATTTCCCCGTTCCGGGTTGCTGCCGCTATGAGCGTAATAAACACACTTCCCGGTTCAGAAAGGTAAGCGGCTTGAACAAGCAAGCGCATCCATCCTGCCGCCTCGAGTCGCAGTGCGCGCGTTTTCGACTGTAACACCAGCCCTGAGAGTACCTCGGCCAGCCGTTCGCGCAGCAACGCCTGCTCATCCCTGGAGAGATTCCAGATTTTGCCCTGGAACCTGTTCACAAGCTTATTCAATTGTTGCGGGGAAGCTGCGCCCGCAATCAGTTCAAGCAATTCTATTTTTGCGCCCCTTGAGCAAGAGAAAGTCGTTGGTAAAACTCTCCAACCGTCCATCTTGTTTGCGCTTCACCTCGAAATACTGCTGGATGCGTTCATCGCTCTCAAGAATAAACCGCGTGAGCTGCGCTTTTTCGTGTGGTGGCAGTTTCGCGCGCAGTGTCCAGTCGTCGTACTCGTGCGTCTTACGGAAGAATTCGAGGTGTTCGATGGTCAATCCAGCCTGCTCAAAAAACGCCTCCCACTCCTCGACAGTGCAGGAGCGCCCATGCGAAGGGTCGCGCCACTTCTCAACGCGGTTATCGAATGCATCCAGCTCTGGATCGCCCGGTGCCATACAGTCGATCAGCAGAAAAACGCCGCCCGGCGCCAGGACGCGTGCCACCTCGCGCACAAAGCGGGCGATATCGGGAAAATGATGCGGCGCAATGCGGCAGGTTACGCGCTCGAACGAGCCATCCGCGAAAGGCAAATCTTCGGCGTCCGCCTCCTGAAACAGCGCGTTTTTCACTCCCTGCGCCAGGATAAATTCGCGTGCCTTTTCCAGCATACGCGGCGTCAGGTCCGTCACAGTTATACGGCCCACGTGCGGCGCGACCGCGAGCGCCGTATGCCCACCGCCGGTCGCCACGTCAAGCGCGCGCTGCGAGCTATCCCACTCGCCCAGCTCGATCAACCTGTCCAGGTCGCCGCCCTGCCGGTGCGAAAAACTGGCCACATAGCCATCGGCGTTGCGCGAGAAATAATCCTGCACCTGCGCTTTTTTATCGTCTTCCCCCGCTTGAGAATTGGTCGTCATACGCCAGTCCATCCTGTTCTCTGTCATACTTGTAAGATCGGAATTGTTTATTGTAATTATATCCCGTAGTTCAATCGAACCAACCGTTGACGAATACCGAGGAATAGACCTGGTGATTACCCATAATCAGGTCAGATCAAGTTTGCAGGGCCAAACCGCCTCGGAGATTCTGAGCGAAGCGAAGAATCTCACGATACTTACGGGTAATCACCACAAATAGAACGCTCGACGACAGTCGGAGAACTATGCTAAGATAGAGCCTGGCAGCGTTCTGCCTTTTCCTGCTTTTCACCACGGAGATGGAATGATTCAGTATGCCAACGCTCGAAGGCTCTATCGAGAGCATCGTCTTTCGTAATGAAGAAAATCACTATACCGTTGCGCGTTTCAGGCCCAATGATAATGGGCGCCTCTTCCGCGACGACCTGACTACCATCGTCGGCACGCTGCCAGGCGTGCATGTCGGCGAGCTTTTGACGGTGGAGGGTGAGTGGGAGAAGGACCCGCGTTACGGCAGGCAGTTGCACGTCACCAGCTTTGTGCAGCGCCTGCCTGCCTCGAAAGAGGGTATCACGCGCTACCTGGGTTCGGGGCTCATCAAGGGTATCGGGCCCAAAAAAGCTGAGCGGATCGTCGCCCATTTCGGCGAGCAAACGCTGGCTATCATCGAGCAGCAGCCGGAACGCCTGAGCGAGATCAAAGGCATCAGCGTGAAAGACCGCGAGCAGATTATCCAGTCCTGGACCGAGCAGAACGAAGTCAAGGAACTGCATCTCTTCCTGCAGTCCCACGATGTATCGATGAACCTGGCGACGCGCATCTACAAACACTATGGCCAGGAATCCATCAAGATTATCCGCGAAAATCCTTACCAGCTCGCGCAGGATGTCAGTGGCATCGGCTTTCGCACCGCCGATGACATAGCAGTCAAGCTCGGCCTGCCGCGAGATAGCCTGCCACGCCTCTCGACAGGACTGAAATACGTGCTGGCGCAGGCCGCCAATGAAGATGGACACTGCTTCCTGCCCGAATACGAACTGCTGCGCCGCGCCTCGGAGATCCTCCAGGCCCCGCGCGACTTGCTCGCAGAAGCGATGGGGCAGCTCAAGCTGGAAAAGGATGTCTTCATCGAGCCGCCGCTTCCTCAACTTCCCGCGCCCTCCTCCCGGTCAGAGCAGCCTGCGAGCGAAGAGGCGCCCGCCGATTGGGTCGATGGTGTTGGGAACGAGGCGGAGGCCATGCAGCGCGTCTATTTCGGCCCTTTCTGGCATGCGGAGAACGGCTCTGCACGCATCCTGCGAAAGCTATTGCGCTCACCCAGCGTCCTGCCTCTGGTGGGCCAGCAGTACTGGCAGGCCGTCTTCGACTACCTGGCGAATCGCAAGATGGTCTTGACCGAAAGGCAGCGCGAGGCCGTGCAGATGGCCTACAGCCAGAAGGTGAGCATACTGACGGGCGGCCCCGGCACGGGCAAAACGACCTCGCTGCGCGCCTTGCTGATGGTCCTGCGCAAGCGCCACATCAACGTCGCGCTGGCCGCACCCACCGGTCGCGCCGCCAAACGCCTGACCGAGGCGACCGGCTCGATCGGCTTCGAGGCCAAAACCCTCCATCGCCTGTTAGATTACGCGCCGCACGACAACACCTACGCGCGCAACGAAGAGAATCCTCTGCCCTACCAGTTCGTGATCGTCGATGAAGTCTCGATGGTCGATATCCTGCTCTTCTACCACCTGCTCAAGGCGCTCCATCCCGACGCCCACCTGCTGCTCGTCGGGGACGCCGACCAGCTCCCGCCCGTGGGGCCCGGCAACGTCCTGCGCGACCTGCTGCGCAGCGAGTCCATCCCGACCGTGCGCCTCACTGAACTCTTTCGACAGGCCCAGCAGAGCCAGATCGTCGTCAACGCGCACCGTATCAATGCGGGTCAGATGCCGTCGCTCAAACGCGAGCAAAACACCGACTTCTTCTTCGTCCACGAGGACGATCCCGTTCACGCCCAGCAACTCGTGCTTGATTTTGTGCAGCGCCGCATCCCGAAGCACTATCACCTCAACCCCATGACCGATATCCAGGTGCTCTCACCCATGTATCGCGGCCCGGTCGGGGTCAATAGCCTGAATGAAGAGCTGCAGGCGCGCCTCAACCCGGATGCCCCGGCCTCGCTCGAATGGGGCGGTAAAGTCTTCCGCGTGGGCGACAAAGTCATGCAGCAGCGCAACGACTACGATAAGGGTGTCTTTAACGGAGATGTGGGCTGGATTCGCAGCATCCAGAATGAAAACTCTACTCTCAAAGTGGAGTTCCTCGAGGAAGCGGGGCCGCTGCTCGTCAGCTACGAGTTTCACGAACTGGACGAACTGACCCTGGCCTACGCCGTCACAGTCCACAAGAGCCAGGGCAGCGAATATCCCGCCATCGTCGTGCCGCTTGTGCGGGAGCATTATATGCTCCTGCAGCGCAACCTGCTCTATACGGCCATCACCCGCGCCAAACGCCTCTGCGTCCTGATCGGCCAGCCCCGCGCACTGGAAGTAGCCGTCAGAAACGATCGCGTGGCCCAGCGCAACACCGGACTTGCCGAGCGCCTGGCCATGTTCGCCCGCGTCGGAGTAGGGGAATAACGTAGCAATCCGACAGGGTGCTTGCGGTCGCCCTGTATCTCATTAGCCCCGAAACAGCCCCACAAAACGATCTGATTCGCCCATCCCTGTGGTATACTTCCATCAGCACGTATCGATTGATCGCGCTGTATAGGTGATTACGATAGCGTGTCAAGAGGCCGCATTGACTCCCGACTCTTTGCAGTTGCAATGCGCGCACCAAGCAACAGCTCATTTATTGGAATGTAACAGGGGAACTTCGACACTCACCTGTTACCAGAGCGAAAAGGAGTTACCGTCATGGCACGTGTCGCATTCGAACACGTCTACAAGAACTTCAACAAGGTTGAAGTCGTCCATGATATCAACCTCGATATCAAGGATAAAGAGTTCCTCGTCCTGGTAGGCCCTTCTGGTTGTGGAAAGAGCACTTGCCTGCGCATGGTTGCCGGACTCGAAAACGCCAGCGCCGGCGAAATCTACATCGGCGACCGCGTCGTCAACAATGTTGACCCCAAAGACCGCGACATCGCGATGGTGTTCCAGAACTACGCGCTTTATCCGCACATGTCTGTCTTCGACAACATGGCCTTCGGCTTGAAGCTGCGCCATGTGCCGTCTACCGAGATCAAGAAGCGCGTGGAGGATGCCGCCGACATCCTGGGCCTGCAGCCCTATCTCAAACGCAAGCCCAAAGAGCTCTCCGGTGGCCAGCGCCAGCGCGTCGCGCTGGGTCGGGCGCTGGTGCGTTCGGCGCAGGTCTTCCTGCTGGACGAGCCGCTCTCCAACCTGGATGCCAAGTTGCGCGTGCAGACGCGCGCGGAGATCACCAAGATCCACCAGCGCGTGCAGACGACGTTTATCTATGTCACTCACGACCAGACCGAAGCGATGACCATGGGCTCGCGCATCGCCGTACTCAACGCCGGCTACATCCAGCAGCTCGGACCGCCACAGGAACTCTACGATCACCCGTCCAACCTGTTCGTAGCTGGCTTCATCGGGTCGCCGTCCATGAATTTCTTCAACGATATCGACGTGTCCAGCGATGGAGACACAACCAGAGTTGTGCTTGCCGGCCTGGGCCAGGTGGAAATCCCGCCGTTGTACAAAGAGCGGGCCAGAGCAGCGGCCGGGAAAAAGCTCACACTTGGTATTCGCCCGGAGCATTTCGAGGACGAAGCCATGCTGCCGGCCGAAACTCTCGATAACTCTTCAATAACCGCCAATATCGAGATCGTTGAACACCTGGGCAGCGAGTTGCTGGTCTACCTCACCGGCAAGGATCGGCAGCTCGTGGCTCGTCTAGATCCGCGCTCCAACGCGCGCGTGGGTGAGCCGATCAAGCTGCATATCGACTCGGAGAATGTGCATCTCTTCGATTCGGAGACCGGAGAGGCACTGTTCTAAGGCCCTTTTCCAATAAGAAAAAGAGGAATGGCCGACCGGCCATTCCTCTTTTTCTTATTGGAAGGTGTTCCTATTCCTTCATGCTTCCCCCGGTTGGAAAATTGTGAATCTTTGCGCTTGAATCAGTAGAAATTGCCCCCCGAGAACGCCCAGAACAGCACGTAGGCCGCCAGCAGCACTGATATCACTGAGGTCATCAGCAGGCCTAGCCCATGATGCTCGCGCTCCTCGTCGCGCAGGAAGACAAAACTCATCACCAGCGCGATCACGCCGAGCGCCAGCGCGACCCAGCCAAAGCTCTCCAGCGCCCATTCTGGCAGCACCGCCAGGTTTCCGATCAGGAGCAGCAGGACAAGAATGCCGGGGATAATACCGATAAGCAGGCCGGCGAGAGAGGGACGGCGGCGGATGCGCCGCTTTTCGTGGGTGGCAGCCATATCCTCGAATCCTTTCGAACATGTTGGACAGTTATCAATAATGCAAGACGATCATTTTATACAGCTCATAAATACTATGATATGCAATCACGAAAAAAGCAAGGCATGCCAGGGCTATGTGCACATATCGCCAGGCGCGCAGGATCAGCCGGGCGCGTTGCTGCCGCCGCAGTGAGCGCGCGAGCCGCGCGTTTTCGAGCAGCAGTTCGTACGCGCGCTGGAAATCCTCCACCTCCTGCGGGGCCAGCATCGGCACCCGCCCGGGCAGCCTGCCGCTCCTGCTGTTGACAAGAGCATCTTCGCAGTACTGCTTGAACTGCGCCGACTTTCCGGCGCGCAGCCGTCCCACCGCCAGTGAGAGCTCGAACAGGCGATCCTCCAATGCGCGTGCGATGCCTACCCCGTTAGTATCCGCCTCCGCCGCGATCAAACGTGCCTGCCACGTGTCCAGCAACCGGCCGACAACACCGGTGAGCACCAGCACGAGTAGTGCGTACATGGCAGTTGTGCCATAGCCATACTCGCTGAAACGCATCGCATTAAACAGGAAATCGTGGGTGATGTTCTGGAAATTATCGTGCATGAATACTATCAGCACGCTGATGATGCCGAGCCAGATATGCAGCCAGAGCCAGTTCTGCACCTTTCCGGGCAGTGTGCGTACGAAGCGCCGGCGCAGAGTATAGGCCGCCACGACGATCACCAGGCCGAAAGACACGATGCCGAAGGCGCGAAACGGCTCGTTGTACGGTCCAGGGTAGAGCTGTGTGGCTATGGCTACGCGGTAAAACAGGTAGATCCAGCCAAGAATAATGATAGAGAGCGCCAGGAAGAGCCAGTTGTAGACCGACCCGGGCGTTCTCCAGATGCGTCGTACCTTCCTTTGCGACGCCCGGTTGCTTTGTTCCGCCAGTGGTTTGCGCGCCAGCGCCATTGGTAGTTCCCCTTCAATGTACCCGTCTTCGTAAAATTTCTTCGGTCGATCCAAAGAACTGCCCAGGCGAAATGCGCAGCGCCGCCCCGGTTGGGCACGCCTGCACACAGGCCTGGTCGCCGTAACCGGCGCACAGGTCGCACTTGATCGCCACCTTCTTGCGCAGTTCGTCAAACGCGTTGCGTGGTGAGTGGACATCCAGGGGACCCGGCGCGGTATAGCTGCCCACCAGGTCAGCGCTCACTACCGGCAGCGTCCTGGTTGTCTTGCGTCCACCTTCGCGCCCTGGACCTTTAGTAAAAAACGCGCGGAAGCGATCCAGTGCTGGTGCCGCCGCTTCGTCGTCGATGTTCACGATCGAGATCGCGCCGTATGGGCAGCGTTCGGCGCAGATGCCGCAGCCGATGCAGCTTTCGGTGATGTACACCTCGCCATTGGGGTGCCGCGCGATGCCGGCCCGGCTGCAGAGCATGCACACGGGGTCCTGGCACTGGCGGCAGGCTGTGGCGATGCTGATGTTGCCGACCACCATGCCCTTGCGGTTCATGCGCGAGTGCCCATGCCGCCGCTCGCAGGCATCTTCGCACTCATCGCAGTGAATGCACTTGTCCAGGTCGATGACCAGTACCCCGGTCCCCTCCACCACGCCATCGCTCACCAGCGCGTGCAGCCCGTCCTGTACGCCGGCGTCAACCGGCTTGCTGCCGGGAGCAAAGCGCGCGAGCGGCCCGCTGGCCAGCGCGTAGCCCTGCGTCGAGACCGCCGTTTCGACATACTCTCGCAGCCGTACGCTGAAGCGCTGGCCTACCTCGGGGTATCGCTCGAATAAGGCCAGCAGAGTGGCCCGCGGCACCTCCGCCACGCGGCAGCGATTGATCGTCGTCACCGTGACTGCCTGTCCATCCCCCAGCAGGTCCAGCCCACCCGCGAAGTAGTCGCCACCCTGGCGGTAGGCGATGATGCGCTCGTCCCCCTTGTGCCGTCCCGTGCCTTTCGAGGTGTGGCGCGCAACCTTGACGAAGCCTTCCAGCAAGATGTGCAGCGTTTCGCGCGCCGGTTTGCCGGCCTGTCTCTCGTACCCTCCCCTGTCGTTCTCGGCAAAGAGCCGCTCGTCGCGCTCATACTGCTTTACCGGCGTACTTTGTATCAGCGCCTGGATATCGGCGTCCGCCACACCCTGAAAGAGCGCCATGCGTTTCAAGATGGCATGCAGCGATCGCGCCGAGTTGTAGCGTTCAAAGTGGCCGCGTACTCCAGGCGCAAGCTCCTCCAGGCGCTGCATTACCTGCTCGGGTACCGTCAGTACAAACGCGGGAGCCGCAGCCCTGGTGGTGGCCTTATATGGCAGCCCTGTCAGCATCCCATCTTCTCCCACGTACTCGCCCCGTCTTGCAATCGCCAGGGGGAGTGCGTTGCCTTCGATGTCGCTCGCCGCCAGTTCCAGCTTGCCTTCCAGAATCAAGTGCAAGTCGCGCCCATATTCCCCCTCGCGTATCAGTGTCTCTCCCGGCAAGATGATGCGCGGCGTGGATGCCGCCAGTATGTGCAGCAGGTAGGTATCGGGTATCTGCTCCGCGTCTCGCAGGATCGCTTGCTCACGCAGGCGGCTCATCAGCGTGGGAAGCGACCAGCCCTTAGGCAATTGCGTCACGATGTGCTGGATACGCTGCAAGTCCGGGCTGCGCAGCCATGAGACGCCCAGTCGTTCCTTCAGTGAGAGCATCAGCAGGTCGCGATGATTGTCCACCGGGCAGACCGGCACGCAGGAGCCGCACATGATGCATTCGTGCGTGAAGCGGGCCACCTGTGACGCGACCGAGGCGCTGACGTTCGCGCTATTGAGATCGGCGATCGTCAGCAGCGATGACATCGGCACCGGGCAGGCATCCATACAGCGATTGCAGCCGATGCACATATCGATCTCGAACCGCACGCGTTCCTCACTCAAGGGTTCCACTGTGCGGCGGTGCGCCACCCCCACCACCTGTGCGGGTAGCTCTATAGCCGCCCTTCTCCGGCTATCCCCTTTGCTGGCGATATTCAAGTTGGCCTCCGGCACACCTTGATCGTCAAGCCACGCATCCAGGTCGAAGGCGTCATCGAAAAGTTGCCTGGCAACGGGCATCACGTTGACGCGCGCATCGATGGCCCGTTTGAAGGCCAGCGCATGCTGGCGATTGCCCAGCAGCAGCGCACCGGCTATGCAGCCGTTCTTGAGGATGACTTTGCGATAGCTGCGCGGCTGCGGTTCATCCACCATCTCAGTATAGCCCGGCGTGTGTGGGCGCGTGGTCAGGCCCACCGAGACGAAGTCCAGACCATAGAGCAGCGTGGCGTTGTAGAAGTTCATGTAGGCAGAAGCGCTCTCGCGCCGCGAACCGGGGGAAAGGGGGTGCCCTGCTGGGAGGAGGTCGAGCATGTTACTGGCCGCTACCTGCGCCTGCTGGATGGCCGGGAACCACTGCCCGAGCACGCGCGTGCGCCCGGTGTGCGGGTCGGCGGTTTCGATCACATCCCCGGCGGCGAAGATATCGGGATGACTGGTGCGCATGCCGTTATCAACCTGCACTCCGCGCCCGCAGGCGATGCCGCTGGCGCGGATGAAATCGACCAGCGGCTCGATGCCGATGGCGATCAAGACCATTTCGCAGGGGATGCGCTCGCCTCGCGTGGTGACGACCTGGGATACCTGGCCGTTCCTCCCCACGATCTCGGCGATCTCCGTCCCGGTGCGCACATCGATGCCGTCCCGCCGCTCCTCTTCGAGCACCAGGTCGGATGCGACAGGGTCGAGCACCTCTGACCATAGCATCTGCCCGCGCAGCAGGTGCGTCACCTCGTATCCACGATGCCGCAGCGTCTCGGCGCTCTCCAGGGCGAGGGTTCCGCTTCCGCTCACAACCACCCGCCGCACATGCCGCAGGTGCAGCATGATCGCACGGTAATCGGATACCGTGCGCAGCGTCGAAACCCCTTCCAAATCCAATCCAGCGCAATTTAGCGTGCGCGCTCGCGCTCCGTTCGCCAGCAGCAGCCGGTCGTAGCCGATGCGCCTGCCATTCTGCAAATGTGCCACGTGCTGCGCGGCATCAATTCCAGCGACGCGCCCAGGCACAAAGCGGATGCGCTGTTCCGTGTAAAACGATGCCGGTCTGGCCCACAGCTTCCCTTCTTCCAACTTTCCGCCCAGGTAATCCTTGAGGGCGGGACGAAAATACGCCGGGAAAGGATCTTCGGCTATCATCGTGATGGCGCACGAGGCATTCTCCGCCCGCAGCATCTCGGCTGCCGTCACCCCCGCGATCCCGTTCCCGACAACGACGTACGATCGTGATTGACCCATGAACTGCTCCAAAGGCGCCGGGAGGCTCAAGCGCCCCGGCCGCGTCGTCATTTGTGCAGGACGGCGCCGTGCCTAATTTCCGGCTACACGCCGTTTTATTTGATTAGCTACTAATGCTTTGATATCTAACGTACTGCATCGACACTTCACATAGTATAAAAACGGGACTCAAGTACTACCTTGCGGCCTGGGCAGGCCGGTTTTTCAATGAAATAGTATGAAATGCGCGTCATGAAAAATTATCATTATACATGTTGAAACTGGTTAAGATACTTTTAGTTATCACCTACAAGTCCTATGGTTGAGCATACTGTGTTGACGCATTTCAAAATGTCTCTGTACACTGCCCTTTGAAGGGGGAGAGCACACGCATACAGGCTGAAGGAGATTTGCCGATGCAGGTAGCGCAAGTAGAGCAGATGGTGGGTAAAAAGCTGGGAGGGTACCGGGTTGAGCATCTACTGGGTCATGGACGGCTCAGCGCCGTGTATATGGCTCGCCAGAGCGCCCAGGCGGATGTTCAGGGCCGTACCGTCTTGATGACTATTTTCCACTATCCCGAAGAGCTTTCGGAGCAGGAGCGCAGGCAGCTAAAAAGCAGTTTTGAGCATGAGGATGTGGCGCTGGTGCGCCTGCATCATCCCAATGTTCTCCCAACCTACGATTTTGGTGAACAGGCCGGTTATCCCTACCTGGTGACGGCCTTCGCCAGGGGCGCTTCGCTGGCCCAACTGGTAAAGCAGCAGAAGCGCATGAGCCCGGAGCATGCCCTGCACATTTTGCGACAGTTGGCGGATGGCCTCGACTACGCGCATAGCAATGGCGTTACGCATGGCATGCTCAGCCTGTCAAATGTGCTGGTGAACGATGATTTTACGGTGCAGTTAGCAGGGTTTGGCCTGAAAATCATGCTGGAAGCGCACCGTGGCCGCCAGAGTTCGCATCCCCAGGCGCACCTGTTGAGCGCGGCGGGCACTTTTCTCGGCAGCCCCGATTACATTGCGCCCGAACGAGTGCAGGGATTGCCGGCGGGCTCGCAAGCCGATATCTACGCGCTGGGCGTCATGCTCTTCGAGCTGCTGAGCGGCCTTCCGCCCTTTCACGGCGCGACTCCGCTCGAGACCGCGCTGCAGCGCGTGCGACAACCCGCGCCGCTGCTGCATGCCATCTGCCCCGACATTTCTGAAGGCTTCGACCTGGTGATCGGCAAAGCGCTGGCGATTGATCCCGCGCGCCGTTACCAGAAGGCCGGTGATGTCACGCAAGCCTATGAGCGTGTCCTCAAAGCGCTGGCGGTCACGCAGTCCGCCCCACTCCTCGCGGCAAGCACCCCAACCTCGCAGGCAGTTAATGCCACCGATCGTTACCGCGCAGTTGCCATCCGTATCTCCAACTGCACCGGCAGATACAGATGCCCGCAGGGAAGTTTCGGGACAACCCGCTATGTCATCGCAGTCTCTGCCGGATACCGACCACCCCGCGGTCGTCCAGCCTGCGCGCGTCGGGCAGGAGTCACATGCGCGCAAGATTCCAACGGCCGGTGACTCGCTGGCAGGTATGGACCCCTTTGCCTGGTGGACCTCAACAACACAGGGCCTTCCACAGGAGCCAGGAACGTTTTCCGCGACTGCCCAGGGCTTGCAGAGCCGGCCTCGTCGCTCACCCGTGCGCCTGGCGAATAGGCGCGGTCGCCAGCAGGCCGTCCGCCAGGATCGCCGCCAGGTCGTAAAGCTGATCGCCACCGGTTCAGCCGTCGCCGGCGTCTTCGCGGTAGGTGGCATCAGCTTCGCCCGTTTCGTGCAGAGCGTAAAGCAGGCGCAGCAATTCACCAGCGCCCCTGTCACCGGCCCGACAACCATCACGCGGGACAATACGCCATCAACCGGCGCAACCCGGGCTCCCCAGCAGTCTCCGACCGCCGCAAAAACCGCGTCGCCCAAGCCATCGCCGACGCACGCATCCCAACCGTCACCGACGGCCCAGCCAACGCAGCAGCCGACATCCCAGCCGACGCCGAAGCCGACGCAGCCGCCACCTCCACCGCCCACGCCCACGCCCTCGCATACCGGCGCCGTAATCGGCTACACCAGCCAGGCCACCAACTCGGCTTCGACCTTCACCAATCCCGCCGATGGCCAGAGTAGCCTGCTCATCCATCTGCCGAACGGCAACTTTGTGGCCTGTGAACGGGCCTGTACGCACGCGGGCGTCCCCGTCGATTATAACAGCGGCCAGCAGCAGCTCGTCTGCCCGGCGCACGGCGCCATCTTCGACCCGCTCAACGGCTTTGCCCACCTCTCCGGCCCCGGGAATGGCCCGCTTGGCACAGTCTCTATCCGCGTGAATGGAGATGGGACGATTACGACGGGGTAAGTCTACTACTACAGCCGCGATTACTTTAGGTCAATGTCGTAATAGCTCAACATTTCTTCGCCTTCATTTGGGCCTGGCCACTCATACCTCGGGTGACTGTTCTGCTTTTACCCTTAATATAATGTCAGTTTTTTGAATGCTTTGTAGGTATCTTCTAAATGCGTATATAATAAGGTAACTGTCTCCAAATAGATTGAAAAACGCGATGTGATAAACACATTCGCCATACGTTACAATTATTGAACAGCTTGTAGAGAAGGGAAGAATCCAAAGTACTTTGGAACTTTTCCCAAGAACTACAAAATTGGCTGGACGCGAAGGAATAATTTATGAAAATCGCCCAAATAGCCCCTCCCTGGATAACTATTCCACCGACAAACTATGGAGGAACAGAAACAGTTATCTATCACTTAGTTGAAGAATTAGTCGCTCAGGGACACGATGTTACACTATTTGCACCCGATGATGCAAAAACATCTGCGAAGCTAGTTTCATTTCTTCCGAAATCCCTTACTGAAGCAGGTGTACCTTGGACAGCCCATCTCCAGCCCTTTTATCATCTACAGAAGTCTATCAATTATATTAAAGAGCATGCAAAAGAGTTTGACATCATCCATACGCATCTCTCCTCTAGCTCAGATATGTACATTTTTCCCTTGACTGCTTCTCTCGCTCTACCTCATGTCACCACATTACATAGTTGTTTTCCTTTTGAGCGCGTCCAAACCTGGATAGGTGAAGCAGATAATTACTATATGGAATGGGTCTCCTCTGCTCCCATGGTTGCGATTAGCGAAACAGCTAAGCAAGGAGCGCCATATTCTCTTAACTTTGTAGGCATAGTCCATCATGGCCTACCTATAGCAGAGTTTCGCACGACAGGAGCAAAACGAGAGGACTTTTTTGTGTGGCTGGGTCGCTTCGTTCCCGAGAAAGGGACTCACCTAGCAATTCGGGCCGCGAAACTGGCTAATGTCCCGATTGTGCTAGCCGGTGTTGTTTATCAAGACCAAAGGAGTTCAGTGCGTTACTTTGAAGAAGAGATCAAGCCACTTATCGATAATGAGCGAGTTAGGTATATCGGTCCAGTAAACATGACGCAGAAGGTGGATCTCTTGAGCCGCGCACGTGGCTTCCTCAACCCGATTCAATGGGAGGAACCCTTTGGCATGGTGATGATCGAAGCTATGGCATCGGGCTGCCCAGTCATTTCTTTTAAATCTGGCGCTGCTCCTGAAATTCTTGTTCATGGTAAAACAGGTTTTCTGGTTCGGAATCTCGACGAAATGGTACAGCTCATCCCACGAATAGATGAGATTGATCGAGATGTCACTCGTAGGCACGTTGAGGAGAATTTCTCTAATCGTGTGATGGCAGAGAATTATGTGAAAATCTACCAGAAAGTCATCGATATGAAATGCAGATATACAACGCCTATTCCCTTTCAGGTCAAACCCTCTGACTCTTTGAACAATTCTGATGCTCCGCTTGTTCAAATTTACTGATCTGTGCTTGGAGCTCGAAATGCGCTGTCATCCCTTTATGTCCTTATGTACAATGAGAAAATGAGAAAAATTGAGGGGCTTCTGCACAGATCAGTAGTCACCTTCTCTGCTTCTTAGTCAACTGAATGCTAATTTCATTGTATAATATATTTGCTTATTTAGAAGATAGAATGGCGGATTGAGTTTCCTGTCGAGTCGAGAGATGCTCTATTGGTGCATAGGCATATTTCAGATTATCCTCCAGTTCTCGTAGCTCTTTTGCTTATCTACATCGTACTGCTACATCGTATATTGTACTTCGGATGATTGAAATAATGTTCGAGTTCAAGAGGAGACCGTTGACATGGAATTGCCACCTCGACAACCATCCTCAGTACATCAAGAGCGGAAACCCAAACATATTTTCTTGCGCCGGGTTCGTTCCATTCTAATAGGCGTTTTTCTCCTGGCCATAATTGCTGGAGCTGTTCTTTGGGTTCTCAACGGCCAAGGGATGATAGCCAGCATGATTTATATAGCCTTTGTTGCCATTGGCGTCGTACTTTCCTTCCTTCAACTGTTATCACCAGGAAAAACTATTATCCATGTTCCTCATCCTGAACCTCCCCTTCATACTTCTCCTGAAGCTCCTGCACCACCACAAGATTTGTCTGTACAACAACTATTGTTAGATGCCAATCCCGCTTCGAGTTCCATGGACACACCTGAAACCACTAGTTTGATGGATTGGGGAGAAGCTCCCTTTGCAAGCCAATTCTATGGTCGAGAAACAGAATCTGCCACACTGAAGCATTGGATCAACGAAGATCGCTGCCAGGTTGTGTTACTACAGGGCATGGGAGGCATTGGCAAGACAACACTTGCAGCAAAATTAGTCGAGCAGATCAAGGAAGAGTTTGAGTACCTCTTCTGGCGATCGCTCCAAAACGCGCCACCTTTAGAGCATCTATTGGAGAAGTGCATCCCATTCTTTTCTCATCAACAACGGGTTGACTTACCTGACAATGTCGATGACCAGATCTCAATGCTCATTGAGCATTTAAGGAAGCACCGGTGTCTTTTGGTCCTTGATAATTTCGAAACAGTTCTACAAAAAGGAAACGAGGATCAGGAAAAATATAAAGACTACAATTCCTTCTTCAGCGTCTTGGAGAGACAAAGCATCAGAGCTGTCTTATAATTACCAGTCGAGAAAAACCGAAAGAAATAACCAGTTTAGAAGGAAGAATGGTTCGTACTCTACCACTTTCTGGGCTACCTCAATCAGCAGTACAAAAGCTACTCAGAGACCGAAATCTCGTAGCCTCTGATGAGACCAACGAGAAACTGACCCAACTCTATTCAGGAAATCCACTATATTTAAAAGTCATCTCTGAAGTCATTCATGAGGTGTTTGGAGGCGATATCGCTAGTTTCTTGAGAGGCGGAAAAGCCGTCCTTGGTGATCTTCAAGATCCATTAGATCTGCAAGTATCTCGTGTCTCTTCCCTTGAGCGAGAGATTTTATACTGGTTAGCAATCGAGCGGGAACCCATCTCATTAGGTGAGATACAAGCCGATTTAGTCAGCCCCGTATCCGGCCACGAGGTACTCGAAGCAATTCATTCTCTACTGCGGCGCTCGTTGCTAGAGAAAAGTGCTACCTCCTATTTTACTCTTCAACCAGTCGTGATGGAATACATGACGCAAGGCTTCATCGAGCAAATATACCAGGAGATTAAAGAAGGAACCGTCAAGTTCCTTGGAACGCACGCATTAATGAAAGGACAGGCTAAGGACTATGTGAGAAACAGTCAGCTTCGTATCATCCTTCAACCACTGACCGAGCGGCTACTTAAGACTTTAGGAAAAGATGAGAGTGAGAGAAAGCTCAAAGAGCATATCTCCATATTACAAATAAAGCATCCTCCTGCTAGTGAGTATGCTGCGGGAAATATACTAAACCTGCTTATCCAATTGGAATGCGACCTCCGAAACGCGGATTTCTCTACTTTGACGGTGTGGGAGGCCTATCTGCGACGAGTGAATCTCTACAACGTTAATTTTTCGCACGCTGATCTTTCTAAGTCTGTTTTCACTGAAGTCTTTGGCAATATTTTTTCTGTAGCGTTTAGTCCTGATGGAAAACTACTCGCTGCTGGTATTGCTAGCAATGAAATTCGGCAATGGAATACAGTGAGCGGAACACTGTTCAATACCTATCAAGAACATACCGGCTGGATATACTCCGTTGCTTTCAATTCAGATGGGAAACTACTGGCTAGTGGTAGTGAAGACCAAACTGTGCGTTTGTGGGATGTCAGCACCGGTCAGAACCTGGCAACGCTTCGTGGCCATACAGATCGCATCTGGTCAGTAGCCTTCAGTCCTAATGGGAAACTACTGGCTAGTGGCAGTCATGATCATACCATACGTATCTGGGATATTAGCACTGGTGAATGCCTTAAAGTATTAGAAGGAAATACTGGTCGTATCTGGTGCATTGCATACAGCCCTGATGGAAGACTCATAGCCAGCGGTAGTGACGATCAAGCTGTGCAGTTTTGGGAGGTGGAGTCTGGAGAATGCATTAGAACATTGCGCGGACATGATCAGTGGATAAGATCGGTAGCGTTCAGCCCTGATGGAAATCTCATTGTTAGTGGAAGCGATGATAAGACGATATGCTTATGGGAGGTACATTCAGGTTGACGCCTTAAGACCTTGTATGGACATACTTATCGAGTGCGGTCGGTGGCTTTCAGTCCCAATGGAAATCTCATCGTTAGCGGAAGTGAGGATAAGACAGTTCGCTTGTGGGAGGTGCATTCAGGTCGATGTCTTAAGACCCTGCAAGAGTATACAAGTGCTGCATGTATATCATCAGTCGCCTTTAGCCCCGATAGTAGCGTTGTGGCTAGTGGTAGCGAAGATCAAACCGTGCGCTTGTGGGAAGTGAATACCGGCCTCTGTATCAGGACATTTTATGGATATGCCTATCAGATAGAGGCAGTGGCTTATAGTGGCGATGGGAAGTTTTTAGCCAGCGGAGGAAATGACCAAATGGTAAGGTTGTGGGACATTGATATTGGCCAGTGTATCAAAATATTACAAGGACATAGTGGATTGATATGGTCGGTGGCTTTCAATCCCAGTGGTAGCATCATGGCAAGCGGAGGTGATGATCAGATAGTACGCTTATGGGACATTAGTAGCGGCCGTTGTATCAGGACATTACGTGGGCATAGTAATCGAGTATGGTCACTCGCCTTTAGCCCCGATGGAACTTTACTAGCAACCGGTAGCGAGGATCGAACTATTCGCTTATGGCATGTTAATAATGGCCATTGTTTTGCATTGTTCGGTGAAAATACTCCCTGGATAGGTGCTGTTGCTTTTAGTCCTGATGGAAACTTTGTGGCAAGTGGTCATGATGATCAGATAATACGCCTATGGGAGGTAAATACACGCCGTTGTATCAGGACACTACATGGACATCGTAGCCGCGTATGGGCAGTTGCTTTTAGCCCCAATGGAACTCTACTAGCAAGCGGCAGCGAGGATCAAACTGTTCGTTTATGGGATGTTAATAGTGGCAGATGCTTGACAACATTAGATGGACATGCCAGCCCGGTCAGGTCGGTCGTCTTCCTTTCTGACGGAAAAGTTGGTAGCTGTGATTGGCAGGTGCACTTGTGGGAAATCCACACTGGCCAGCGCCTTATGACTATGCAAGAGCATACTAGTCTAGTCAGGTCTCTAGCACTTAGCCCTGATGGCAAGGTCCTCGCCAGTGGAAGTTATGATAGCACGATTAAGTTCTGGGATGTACAAACAGGCGAGTGTGTGAGAACGTTGAGAAGCAACAGACCATACGAGGGTATGAATATTACGGGAGTGAGGGGGTTGACTGAGGTTCAGAAAGCCATGCTGAGAAGCCTGGGGGCAATTGAAGAGGAGGAGAATGAAATTATCTCACTACTCATGCCTCAACGCAGGAAGCACTGATGAATTTTGTCTCATCAAAAAGTAAAACTTGAGATAGGCTATATTAGCATCTAGATTTTGTCCTTATTCAAGGCCAGAAGCCTTCCACCTGCAGTTTCCCATAAGCGTACTGATCCATCATATGAAATGGTAAGTCCTTTGCTTCCATCTGCCAGGAATGCTACACTCACTAGTCTATCTGTATGGCCTTCTAATGTTGCTAACAAACACCCTGTGTTTACATCCCAAATACGCGCCGTCTTGTCATAGGAACCCGTTATGATCTTACTATCATCTTGAGAAAAGGCAATACTTCTAATCGCACCTGCATGGCCTTCTAATGTTGCTAACAAACACCCTGTGTTTACATCCCAAATACGCGCCGTCTTGTCATAGGAACCCGTTACGACCTTGCTACCATCTTGAGAAAATACCATACTTATTACTGTATCTGTATGACCATCCAGTGTTGTCAGAATACGTCCATTCTCTGTCTTCCATAGCCATACAATCCCATTGCATGACCCGGCAATCCCTTTACTTCTGTCAGGCGAAAATGCTGCCCCCATCACAACTTCTGTATAACATTCATACGCTGCTAACAGCCTCCCATTTGTTGTATCCCATATACGTACCATGCCATCGTGAGAGACAGTGAACCCCTTATTTCCATCTACAGAAAATGCTGCTCCCACCAGCCAGCTCGTATGATTATCCAGCGTGGTGAGCAATCGGCCACTTCCTGCATCCCAGAGTCGCACTACCCAATCTGACAAACCTGCCATTATCCTATTTCCGTCTTTCGAAAAAGCAGCATTCACCAGCACCCCTGTATGATCCAAGAAGGTAAGCAATTGTCCATTTTCTGTGTCCCAGAGTCCGAGCGTCCCATTAGATCCATTTATAAGTATCTTACTTCCATTAAATGAGTAGGCTACATACCTTACCCAGCCTACATATTCTGTCAAGGCTTTGAGAGAAGCTCGCTCCTCTGCATTCACCTGCTCTACCCAGTTTCGCTGTGGCACAGAAGCTCCTCTTAGAAGCGGGAAATAAAGATTATTGCTAGAATGTAGCGGGGTATCCTTCTTCTCGGATTTGCTCACCATATTAGTAGCGATAAATATTCCACCATCTCTTAATGTACAGTCTGTGTTTAGACGACGTGAATAGGTAATGAAAAAGCCCTTCTTTTCGAAGAACTCAATCAATTGGTCAATTGTGAAGCGTTCAAAGCCTTTTATAGAGAAGGGCGCGGTATGTATATCATACGCGCCTCCAATTTCGTGGAACTCCCCACAGATTTCATCTATCAAATGGAGGGTCTTCGAGGTGAACAGGATAGGCCATTCAGAACCCTCGCAATCTAATTTCAGTAGGCGAATTCTTTTCCGTCCATTCTTAGTAATCCCTAAAACTACTTCATCAAATGAGATGGCAGGCACTAGAACTCCTTTTTTACGCCAGAGTACATTCCCTGATCCTGTATTTACATAATTATCATCCCTATAATATCCACTGTACACAAGTTCTTTCTGAGAAAGATCCGACCTCCATACTGCTCGCCTAATAAGGTAAACAGATTGCTCTGCAATGTAGTCTTTCAAATGTTTCAGGGCAATTTCGTAGTTTTCTTGATCGGGCTCAAACGCATAAACATTTCTGGTACCTCGTTGGGCAGCCGCATAAGTAAAGAAGCCAACATGAGCTCCAATATCGACGATAACATCAGTCTCTAAAAACCTATCTGGTAACTTATATTCATCATAGATAAATATCGATTCATAGATGAGGCTATCGTTCGTATCCTTCCTAAAGGAAAAGTTCATTTAATTTAGACTCCTTCGGAGATGGTGCCAAGTAAAAGGTATCGATCTGGAGAAACAAAGGCTTGCGTTCATTAACGGAGATTTTATGTGAGTGGAATGCAAAAACACTACCACTACAGCCTCTTGATCCCGAAAGTTACTGATTGGTTCCTCTGACTTCCTCTTAAAGGGTACAGAGCCAAACTAACAAAAGAGACTTATCCAGGTAAGGCAGGCTCTTTAGCCATAACCTTGTTATAGACCTGTATGTATTTCTCCGCCATCACCTGTACAGAGAAATTGTCTGCAATGTGCAGACGTATTTTCTCTCTATCAAGCTGATCGGTAAAAGGCAGAACAGACACCATTTCATCGACAGTTCGAACCAGGAAACCGGTTTCCCGAGTTTTTACAAGTTCTGGAGCAGCGCCACGGTCAAATGTAATGACAGGACACCCCAGGGCCATCGCTTCAATCATGACCATGCCGAAAGGTTCTTCCCACAGAATTGGATTGAGAAACCCACGGGCCCGCGATAGTATATCAATCTTCTGCTGACTGTTTACAGGGCCAATATAGCGAATTTGCTCTCCATCGATATGAGGGCAAATCATCTCCTCGAAGTATTTCATCAATTCTGGGCGAGAGCTGTCCACTATGCCTGCCAGGATCAATGATACCTGTGCTTGCTTTGCAACCTCTATAGCTACATGTGCACCTTTCGTAGCCGCAAAATTTCCTATCCAGACAAAGAAATCTTCATGCCGAACCGCAAGTGGGCGAAAAAGTTTTAAAGGGATTCCGTGATGCACTACTCCTACAAACCTCAAAGGAAAGTCTTTTTGCATATGAAGAGCACTCTCGCTAATGGCAACCATGGGATTAAAAGGCGCCCATTCCATATAAAAGGAGTCTGCATTACCAATCCATGTAGTGCCGGGCACAATATCAAAGGGAAGTAGACTATGCATGGTAGTGATGTGAGGAGTCTCTAAAGCTGCCAGAAGAGGAAAAAGGTACATATCAACATATGAAGAAAGGTGAGTATGGACAATATCAAAATCGTGTCTTCTAATGTATTCCAATGATTTGTATAGATGATAGTAAGCCTTAAGATGCGCCTGCCATGGCACGCCTTCCTCACGTAGTGAGGTTGAATAAAATTGGATCTGCCTTGCCGATGTTTGCGCATCGCCTGGCGCAAGTAGCGTTACCTCGTGGCCTTGAGCAATCTGTTCCTCGATCAGATGATAAAGAACATTCTCGGTTCCCCCGTAGTCCTTAGGAGGGATCGAAATCCACGGCGGCGCAATTTGTGCAATTCTCATATCTTGTATCCCTACAAAAATTTCCTCTAACTAAAGAGCGAAGAGGTGGTAGAGTGAGAAAACAAACCACTTCTCCAAGAAGGTGGGGAACCAATAGTGGGCACATTATATCAGGCATAATTCAAGAGTGCAACAGCTTGAATTGCCGGCTCTCCATCCTTTAGGGTGATTTTGGTCGAAAAGTTGCAAGTACTGTAAGCTCTGCCTTCTTAAAGAACTTGTATTATTGTTCTTCTTTCACCCTAAAGGATAGAGAGCCAATTGCCTCACGATTTTGGGTGAGGCAATTCGAGAACTTGACCACCCTGGCGGAATGGGTTATAGTGGTTGCGCTATCATATTACAGGCTCATACGTGAGTTGAAGGGGAGGACAGATGTCCATTACCAGCCAGGAGCCGGAAACTGCCGGCGCCGTTCCTGGGGATTTGCACGATTATCTCGTGTCGCTCGTCAAACAGGCGGCTATCAAATATCTTGCTCAAGAATCCATCGATGTTGATATTGAGCAACTACCCATCGACCTGCGGTTCTCCGCGCAGGCCAGCTTCGGTGATTACTCCGTTCCGCTCATGAAATGGGCGGGCAAAGATAAACTTGGGCGTCCACCACTGGAGATCGCGAAAGGGCTGGCCGCCATTCTGCAAGATATGCCGGCGCCCGGCATCGCTGAAATTACCGTCACTAATCCAGGCTACCTCAACTTCATGCTCGATCGCCCGGTGGTGGGGCAGCAGATCGTCGAGCGCGTGCTCGATGCCGGGGCCGATTTCGGAACGAACGACATCGGCGCCGCGACTAAAGTCGTGGTCGAGCATACCAACATTAACAGCAACAAGGCGGCCCATGCCGGGCACCTGCGCAACTCCTGCCTGGGCGATACGCTCGTGCGCCTGCTGCGCTCGCAGGGCTACCTCGTCGAGGCCGAGAACTACATCGACGACACGGGCGTGCAGGTGGCCGACGTCGTGGTCGCCTTCGATCTGCTGCGGCAGGACCTGCTCGAAGTGCCTGGCGGCATCGACCGCTTGCCGGGCGAATCCTTCGATTACTATTGCTCGCGCCTCTATGTCGCCGTTGGCAAAACATATGATGAGCGGCCAGAGCTGGTTGAGCTGCGCAAGGAGGTGCTGCGTGCCATCGAGCATAACGAGCCGCCCTACGCTGAGATGGCCGCCGATCTTTCTACCAAGATTGTGCGCGCGCACCTGGCGACGATGGCGCGCCTCAACGTTTCGTATGACCTGTTAACCTGGGAATCTGCCATCCTGGCAGCCGGACTGTGGAAGCGCGTCTTCGAAATGCTGCGCGAGCGGGGATTACTGGAACATCCCGAAAGCGGCCCTTACGCCGGCTGCTGGGTGCTGCCTTTCGGCGAGGGCGCGGTGCAGACAGAGGAGGGTGATCGCTCAAGCGACAAGATTCTGGTCAAGAGCGACGGCACGGCCACCTATGTCGGCAAGGATATCGGCTACCAGCTCTGGAAATTTGGGCTTGCCGATGACCTCGATGTTGAGTTCCACTTCGTCCCGTGGGGGCGCCAGCATGATGGGCGGGTCCTCTGGTCGATGCGCCCGGCGCAGGCGCATGCGGGCGTTTCTCCTAACGTGCCCGAAGCCGACCCTCACCGCTTCGGCCATGCAAAATGGGCCATAAACGTCGTCGATGTTCGCCAGTCCTATCCCCAGCAGGTCGTGTACGAAAGCCTGCGCCGCCTGGGCTACGTCGAGCAGGCCGAGCACTCCACGCACTTCTCCTACGAGGTCGTCGCACTTTCCGCCTCGACCGCTGCGAGCCTGGGCGTCGATACCTCCGATGGCCGCGAGTCGTATGCCATGTCCGGGCGCAAGGGCATCGAGGTCAAGGCTGACGACCTCATCAACACGGCCATGGGCAAGATGCAGGAAGCTCGCCCCGATCTGCCTTTGGAGACGGCGGCAATCCTGGCGGCCTCGGCCATTCGCTACTTCATGATCCGCTTCAATCCGCAGCAGATGATCGCCCTGGATATGGATGAGGCCCTGCGCGCCAACGGCGACACGGGAGTCTACCTGCAATATGCTTATGCCCGCGCCAACAGCATCCTGCGCAAGCTCGAAGACTCCAGCTATGAAATAGCCGAGCAGGACGCGAGCCTGCCTGATTACCTCGAACAGAGCGAATGGGAGTTGCTGCGCCACATCGACGCCTACCCGCGCACGCTTGCCGAGGCGGGCCGCCAGCTCGCGCCCAACATGCTCGCCACCTACGCTTACGACCTTGCCGCGCACTTCAGCGACTTCTACGAGCACACGCCGCCTATCGTAAGAGAGGCCGACACGCGCGTCAAAGCCTTCCGCGCCCGCCTCGTCCAGGCAACAGTGCAGACAATGGATAGCGCGCTGCGACTGATGGGGTTTGTGCCTCTGGAGCGGATATAGTCAAAATTTGCCCTTGACAAATTCTCTTTTTGAGACTATAATCTAACCAGATAGTTGCAAATCTAACTGGTTAGATTAGGAAGGAGAATAGAAACAGCATGTCTGAACCTGGAAGTAGACGAGGGCGCGCACACAATGCCGAGGGCGCGCGCGAAGCCATACTTAATGCAGCGGAAAAGGTTTTCGCGGAACATGGTTTCGATGGGGCGCGCATTGATGCCATCGCAGCCGAATCGGGCTACAACAAAAGCCTGCTCTTTCAGTACTTCGGCGATAAGCTTGGCCTCTATACGGAAATAGTCAAGCGGGCCGATAGCGAAATGACTGAACTGCAGACGCACATACTAGCTCCATTGCTGGAAGATGAAACCGCTGCATCCGACGCTCACAGGTTCAGGGCATTACTGCAGACCATTGTCACGGCGATTTTTGATTACCTGGCAGCACGTCCTCTTTTCGTGCGCATGCTGCTCTGGGAACAGGCAGAGGGCTGGCAGACCTACTCGCGCATGGCTGCTCAATTTGATACATCGGATGCCGAACAGTTCGAGGCCTTCTTTCGCAAGGCTTATCGCGCGGGTCTGCTCCGCCTGGATTACGTCCCTTTGATTCAACTGACGATGATCCTGCAGCTTTGTCTGTCCTTTCTCACCTTCATTCCTTTGTATCAGATGTTTGTTGCGCCTGATGAGGATCTGGCCTCCGCTTCAGGGCTTGCACACGCGCGGGAGTACATTGTTGACTTCGTCGTCCATGGAATGATGGTCGATCCCGCGGGATAGCAAGGCCGGACAGGCACAAGGCCCCCGCCCAGCCGCCCACCGGCCCCTGTCCCTACATATCGCCGGGCCCTTCCCCTCCCAGCAAGCGTGACAGGCGACTCCCAAACGGGGTGTCACAGGTTGATGTAGCAGCGATAAGGCCAGGTACGGATTTTATACTTGCTATCTAAGTAGTTAGATAAGAAAACAAACAGTTAGTTTTGAAAAGAGGTGTTGCTATGACGAATCTCGGAAATCGCAGGTGGTGGGCGCTCGGTGCGCTCACTCTGGCAGTGCTGGCGGTCGGCCTGGACGGTACTGTCCTCAGCGTGGCGCTGCCCACGCTGGCCACCGCGCTACACGCCTCGGAGTCGGACCTCCAGTGGTTTTCATCGGGCTACCTGCTGGTGCTCGCCGCGATGATGCTGCCGATGGGACTGCTCGGCGACCGCTATGGCCGCAAGAAGGTAATGCTCGTAGCCCTGGCCCTCTTCGGAGCGGGCTCGGCGGCCTGCGCCTACGCGCCGTCGGCGGGCGCGTTCATCGCAGCGCGGGCGGTACTCGGGCTCGCGGGGGCGGGCGTGATCGTGATGGCCCTCTCGGCGCTGACGGTGTTGTTCACCGAGGAGGAGCGGCCGCGGGCGGTCGGCATCTGGGCGGCCGCCAATTTCCTGGCGCTGCCGCTCGGCCCGATCCTCGGCGGCTGGCTGCTGACGCACTACTGGTGGGGCTGGGTGTTCCTGCTGAACGTGCCGGTTGCCTTTCTAGGGCTGGTCGTCGCCTTCGCGCTTGTGCCGGAGTCGCGCGCCCCGCAGCGCCCCGGCCTTGACCCGCTTGGGGTGCTCGCCTCGACCGCAGGCCTGGTCGGCGTGACCTATGGTCTGATCGAGGCCGGTCAGAACGGCTGGGGGGACGCCAGCGCCCTTGTTCCGATGGTCGCGGGCGTAGTAGTGCTGGCCGGCTTCTTCCTCTGGGAACGCCGCCTCAGCCTGCGTCCAGGCGGCCAGCCGCTGGTGGATCTTGCTCTCTTCCGCTCGGCATCCTTCACCTGGGGCGTCATCCTGGCGGCCACAGCGGTCCTCGCCATGATCGGCGTGCTGTTCACGATGCCGCAGTTCTTCCAGGGCGTGCTGGGGACAGACGCCCTGGGCTCCGGCCTGAGGCTCTTGCCGCTGATAGCAGGGCTCGTCGTGGGGGCTGTGCCCGCGGACCGCATCGCGCGCCTGGTAGGGGCGAAGATTACGGTCGCGCTCGGGTTCGTACTGCTGGGCGCCGGGTTGCTCTTCGGAGCTATGACCGGCGTGGGGTCCAGCGGCGGCTTCGTCGCGGCGTGGATGGCCCTGGTCGGAGCCGGGATGGGGCTCGCCATGGCCACGGCAGCGTCCGCCGCTCTCTCCGAGCTCTCGCAGGAGCGCAGCGGCGTGGGATCCGCGGTGATGCAGGCCCTTCAGAAGGTGGGAGGTCCGTTTGGAGCGGCGATTCTGGGGAGCGTGCTCAGCTCCGTCTACCAGGGCCGCTTGAATCTTGCGGGGCTTCCTGCGGCGGCCGCGAATGTGGTCAAGCAAAGCCTCTTCGGGGGGTTGGCGGTGGCCCAGCAGCTTGGTTCGGCACCGTTGCTCGCATCGGTACGCACCGCCTTCGTCCAGGGGATGGACGTTTCACTCGTGGTGGCCGTCGGAATCGCCGCGCTGGGCTTCGTGCTCACACTGGCCTTCCTGCCCGCGAGGGCCGCTTCGAAAACCGGGAGGGCCGAACCGGTGCAGGAGGCGTTACCCGCTCGCCGCTGATCTTAAGAGGCGGGCAACGATCAATTAAAATATCCTCTTGCCGAACGCGCTCAGGATTAGCTCGGTGGCCAGCGTTGCCGTGCGATTCTCAATGTCGAGGGTTGGATTGACCTCCACGATGTCGAGTGAGGTCATCTTCCCGGCGTCTGCTATCAGTTCCAGCGCGAGATGCGCCTCGCGGTACGTCAGGCCGCCGGCCACTTTGGTACCTGTGCCGGGCGCATCTTTCGGGTCTACCGCGTCGATATCGAAGCTGATGTGCAGTCCGTCCGAGCCGTCCATAGCGAGATCGATAGCCTGTTCCGTGATCGCCGCCATGCCCAGCCGGTCGATCTCTTTCATGGTGAAGACGTGGATGCCGATTTCGCGCAGGAACTCCTTTTCGCCCGGGTCGAGGTCGCGCGAGCCGATAATCACCACGCGGTGGGGATCGACCTTCGGCCCAAATCCTCCCAGCTCGACCAGTTGCTTATTGCCGATGCCGACCAGCGCTGCCAGCGACATGCCGTGAATATTGCCACTCGGCGACGTCTCATCCGTATTGAAGTCGGCGTGCGCATCGATCCAGATCACACCTACCGGCCCGCGCGCCCGCACCACGCCGGCGATCGACCCCATTGTCAGGCTATGGTCCCCCCCGATCACCAGGGGAAAATCATCCGGCCCGCAGCAGCGTTCCACCGTCGCCGCCAGGCTGCCGCACACATCCAGAATGGTTTCGATATGGCGCAATTGGGCATTACTGATTTGCGGCTGCTCGATCTTAGGCTGCGGAACCGCCAGGTTGCCCTCATCGATCAGCGGATGGCCGAGCTTGCGCAACTGCTCATCTAGCGGCGGCAGCAGGTTCAGCCCGGCATACCGGATCGCGTTCGGCCCAAGATCGGTTCCGTGCCTGCCCGCACCAAGGTCCAGCGGCACGCCGATAAAATGAATGTTCATCAGTGTTCCCTTCCTCTCTTCACCGTCGAATAGGGGAATCCTGAGCTTATTATACGTATCGTATATAGCTCTGTCTAGCTTGGTTTGCCTGGCAAGCTGACTATTACGAGACCATCATCTGGTACAATACCTATACTATCAGACAGAACAACAGTCCAGAAAGGCGAGTGCAACACATCTATGGCAGCCATGCACCCACACGCATCAATCGATTGGTACCCCATCGTCAAACGCTACACGAGCGAGCTCGTGCATATCCGCAGCGTCAGTCCAGGCGCGGGCGAAATAGAGCTAGCCCGGCAAGTCCTGCGCCTGCTGCAAGAAGACGGCCTGGAATCCTCCTATACCGCCATCGGCCTCGACGCGCTCGCGGGCGACCCGGCAGGGCGAAGCAACGCCTATGCCTTCCTGCGCGGCAAGCGACCCCAGACCATCGTCCTGCTCGGTCACATCGATACCGTCGATACAAAAGATTTCGGCGCGCTCGAAGCATTCGCGCTCGACCCCAATGCGCTGGCTTCACGTATAGATCAACTGGCGGAAATAGTCCCCGGCCTGGCGGAAGACCTCGCCGCGCACGCGGGCGACTGGATGTTCGGGCGCGGCTCCGGAGACATGAAGAGCGGTGACGCCGTGAACATCGCCGTGATGCGCCACCTGGCGGCCCAGGCGCGTGAAGACAGGTTGGAACTCTCGGTTGTGCTGCTCGCCACGCCGGACGAGGAAAACGAATCCGCCGGGGTGCTGCAAGCCGTCCAGTTTCTGCTGCATTTGCGCGAGCAATATGGCCTGGAATACCTCGGCGCCATCAACACCGACTACGTCACGTCGCTCTATCCGGGCGACCCGCACCGCTATATCTACACCGGCACGGTCGGCAAGCTGCTGCCCACCTTCCTCGTCATCGGCCAGCCTACACACGCCGGCGATCCCTTCGACGGCCTCGACGCCAACCTGCTTGCAGCGGAACTCATCCGTGACCTCAGTATGGACGACGAACTCTGTGACCAGGTACGCGGCCAATCCACGCCGCCGCCCGTTACCTTAAAGTTCACCGATCTCAAAACCGGCTACGACGTGCAATTGCCCTTCGCCTCCTATTTCTACCTGAACGTGCTCACCCTCTCGACTACACCCGCGCAGTTGCTCGAAAAGCTCGTTAGCCGCTCCCAGGCGGTGATGGAACGGGTGCTGCGCCGCGTGGACGAAACTGAGCGGCGATGGAACGCCGGACGTGCCCCGAGTTTCCAGGATGTCGCGGGCAGGCAGCGCACCGGCGAGGTGCTCACCTACGCCCAACTCTACCAGGAACTCGAACAGCGCTCTGGCCGGCAGCGCCTGGAGGCGGAAATAGCTGCGGCCTGGGATTCCATGCCCACCGGACTCGACTCGCGCGGTCGCTGCCTGCACATCGTGCGCCACCTCTGGTCATTGAGCGGCAAGCGCGGGCCTGCTATCGTCATCTACTACTCTCCGCCCTTCATACCGCACGTCGCCGCCACACCCTGTCCGCTCCACGAGGCGGTGCATGCCGCCGCCGAGTCCCACCCCAAATTGCAGCTCGAGGTGCAGGAGTACTTCCCCCTTATCTCCGATATGAGCTACCTGCGCCTCGATCCCGGGATCGACACAGCCGCGCTCATCGCCAACCTGCCAATCTGGGATGATGCCCCGGCGCCTGGCGCTCCCGCGCGTCCCGGCACATATACGCTTCCCTTGCAGGCAATCCGGCAGCTCAACCTGCCAGTCGTCAACCTGGGCCCTTACGGTAAAGGAGCGCACCAGGCTGGCGAGCGTGTGCTGATGTCCTACTCGTTTGGGATAGTGCCGCAACTGGTTTGTGAGGTAATCGAATATCTGGCAAGGCAGAACTGCAGTGCGTGAATTTTTGCACCTTCGACCGTCTATATCATAGAATACCCGTAAAAGAGATTCCGTGTCTTTCTGCCTGAATCAAGTTAGAAGGGGATAGTATGGACAGCATCTCGCAACCACAGAGGAAACCACTCCCGACGCGCCCGGCTGCCCCGGTGCGGCCGCGCATCACAGTTCATCCGCTCGAGGCGGTCTACTTCGTCATCGGTCTCATTGTACTTATCACCGCAGCCTTCTTCGTTCATTCTCACCCGCGCCCATATCCCTTCGACCTGAATTTCACGCTGACCATCCAGGCTTTTCCTTCCATACCGGTACTCACCGGGTTAATCGATTTCGTCAGCTCACTTAACGATCCGGTACCCTCGATTATCGCGCTTGTCGTCTGGTTGGTTGGCCTGGTCGTCATAGGATTTATCGCTCACCTGCGGGAAAAGTCCGCCGTCAAGTGGTTCCAATCCGCCGCCTCGCTGATCCTGACGGTGGGAATCGCCGGCGGCCTCAATCTCATCATCAACACCCTCGTCGCGCGCCCGCGCCCCGGCAGCTTTGGCGAGCATATTACTATCTTTGTGAATGAACCGGAGCATAGCTTCCCATCCGGCCATACCGAGCACGATGTCGCCTACTACGGCTTCCTGCTCTACCTCAGCTTCACGCCTCCCGTGCGAGAGTGGCGCTTTCGCTGGGTGCTGATCCCCTTCCAGCTCATCGCCGCCTTCGACATCCTCACCATCGGCTACTCGCGCGTCCTCGAAGGCGAGCATTGGCTGACCGACGTTCTGGGGGGCTACCTCTCAGGCTCGCTCTGGCTGCTGATGTGCATCGTTATCTACCGTTATGTCGCCGATCTCATCGCGGAGCGCCTGCAGGAGAGCGGCATATCCCCCTCGGAGACGATTTCAACCAGGACATCGAATATATAGTATCCTTCCAGAAATCTGGTGCAATTCCCTCAACAGATGCGCTTCCCTAAAAAATATGCCATACTATAGTGGAAGCTGTTAAGGAAAATGAGACTTGTACGAGGAAGGTACCACGTATGGCAACGCCAATCAGCGAGGGGACACTGCTCTGGGAACCATCAGAGGAAACCAGGCAGCATTCCAATATGCGGCGCTATATGCGATGGCTTGAGCGCGAAAGAGGGCTGCATTTCAATACACCCAACGAGCTATGGCAGTGGTCAGTGGAAAAGCTCGAAGACTTCTGGGCCACGCTCTGGGACTACTTTAACATCAAAGCATCCAAACCATATCAGGCCGTCCTGTTGGAACGCATCATGCCGGGTGCGCAGTGGTTCAGCGGTGCGGAACTCAACTATACAGAACACGTCTTCCGCAACCGAACCGCTGACCGGCCCGCTCTGCTCTTCCAATCTGAGACGCAGCCGCTCATCGAGGTATCATGGGACACGCTGTACCACCAGGTCAGCGTCGTGGCCTCGGCCCTGCGCGGCATGGGCGTGCAGCGCGGCGACCGCGTCGTCGCCTACATCCCCAATATCCCGCAGGCCGTCGTCGCATTCCTGGCCACCGCCAGCCTGGGGGCCACCTGGTCAAGCTGCTCGCCCGACTTCGGCACGCGCAGCGTCATCGACCGCTTCCAGCAGATCGAACCCAAAATCCTGCTCGCAGTCGATGGCTATCAGTACGCGGGGAAAACCATTGACCGCCGCGCCGTCATCACCGAGTTGCAAGCAGCCCTGCCGACTCTGCAAGCTACGATCGTTGTCTCCTACGCCTTTCCCGATACCAGCGTGGCTGGCTACCGCGACGCCGTGCTGTGGTCAGAGCTGCCGCCCGTTTCGTCGGAGGATGCGCCCCTGCTCTACGAGCAGGTGCCATTTTCGCACCCGCTGTGGGTGCTGTACTCCTCTGGAACGACCGGCCTGCCCAAAGCCATCGTGCAGGGTCAGGGTGGTATTCTCCTCGAACACCTCAAGAGCCTGCACCTGGGCATGGACCTGACGACCGAGGATCGCTTCTTCTGGTTCACCACCACAGGCTGGATGATGTGGAACCTGCTCATCGGCGGCCTGCTGCTCGGCGTCCCCGTCCTGCTCTACGACGGCAGCCCCGGCTATCCCGATATGAGCGTCCTCTGGAAATTCGCCGAACGATCCGGTATGACCTTCTTCGGCACCAGCGCGGGCTTTATCCTCGCCTGCATGAAGGCTGGTGTCACGCCGGGCAAGACCTTCGATCTGAGCAGGCTGCGCGGCCTCGGCTCGACCGGCTCGCCGCTGCCCCCCGAAGGCTTCCAGTGGATCTACGAGAACATCAAACGCGATCTCTGGCTTGCCTCTTATAGTGGGGGTACCGATGTCTGTTCCGGCTTCCTGGGCGGGTGCGTGCTGCTGCCGGTCTACGCCGGCGAACTGCAATGCCGCTCGCTCGGGGCGAATGTGCAGGCCTTCGACGACAACGGCCAGCCGCTTATTGATGAAGTGGGCGAACTGGTCATCACCGAGCCGATGCCTTCCATGCCGCTCTTTTTCTGGAATGACCCACAAGGCAAACGCTACCGAGAGAGCTACTTCGAGATGTACCCCGGCATCTGGCGGCACGGCGACTGGGTCAAGATCACTCCCAGGGGCAGCGCTATCATCTATGGCCGCTCCGACTCGACGATCAACCGTAAGGGCATTCGCATGGGCAGCAGCGAAATCTACCGTGTCGTCGAGGACATCCCGGAGGTACTCGACAGCCTCATTATCGGGATCGAGCGGCCGGGAGGCGCCTACTACCTGCCGCTCTTCATCGTTCTCAGGCCCGGCGTCGAGCTGAACGACGCCCTGAAAAACAAAATCCGCGAGCGGCTGCGCACCAGCCTCTCGCCGCACCACGTCCCCGACGAGATTCTCGCCATCCCCGAAGTACCGCGCACGCTGAGCGGGAAAAAGCTAGAGGTCCCGGTGAAGAAACTCTTCATGGGCGTGCCAATCGAAAAGGCTATCAGCGTCGATGCCATGGGCAACCCACACGTTATGCAATACTTTGTTGAGTTTGCCAGGAGGCAAGGATGAAGGAAGTAGCCGCATGAAAATTGGCCTCGTGACGCCGTATGATTGGAGTTATCCTGGGGGAGTTCGCGAGCACGTTTCACACCTCGCCGAGCAGTTTGTAGCAATGGGACACGAGGTACGCATCCTGGCCCCTGCTTCGGGCCTGAAGGGGAAAATCCTCGAGAAGAATGTTCTGAAAATGGGCAGGACAACGCCCATCCCAATCAACGGCTCGATTGCCCGCATCCTGATCGACCCCTCGCTGGCCGTACGCGTGCGCAGGGTGTTGCAGCGCGAGCATTTTGATGTCATACACGTGCATGAGCCGCTGATCCCCGGCCTCTCACAGCAGGTAGTGCGCTACTCCCACGCGTTGACCGTGGGGACGTTCCATGCCGCCTCCTATTCGAATATATACTCGACCTCGCAGCTCGCCTACGCCTCGACCTACCCCTTGCTGCGCCCGCTCTTCCGCAAGCTGGCCGGCTGCATCGCCGTGTCTACCGCCGCACAGCAGTTCATCGCCCGCTACTTCCCGGCCGATTATCGCATTATTCCCGACGGCATCAACCTCGATCGTTTCCGCCCGGACATCCCGGCGCTGGCGAAATACGCGGACGGTAAGCTGAATATCCTCTTCGTTGGCCGTTTCGAGAAACGCAAGGGCGCCAAGTACCTGCTGCGCGCCATACCGTTCATCCGCGAGCGCCATCCCAACACGCGCTTCATCTTCGTCGGCGAGGGCCGCCTGCGCCCCGGCTTCCAGCGCTACGTGGAGAAACGGGACTGGCGCGATGTCGACTTCACCGGGTATGTTTCGGACGAAGACCTACCGCACTACTTCGCCAGCGCGCACCTCTTCTGCGCGCCCGCGATTGGCGGCGAAAGCCTGGGCATCGTGCTGCTCGAAGCAATGGCCGCTGGCAAACCCGTCGTCGCCTCCGATATTCGCGGCTACGCCACCGTTATCAACAGCGGCGTCGATGGCCTGCTCACACCGCCACGCCAGCCCGAGGAACTGGCCATCTCAATCAGCTACCTGCTCGAAAACGAAGCCCTACGCCAGCGCTTTATTAACAACGGCCTGCAAAAAGCCCGCGACTACGCCTGGCCGCACATTGCCCGCAGCGTCATGGATTACTACCTCGAATTGCTCGAAAACCGCTGGCAGCCAAGCAAGAGGTTTGTGTCAAATGCATAACGATATCAACGCCGGCTACAGCCGCGCCGATACCCACATGCACACCAACCTCGGCGACGGCTGGGCCAGTCCCGCTCAGGTCATCAAGGTTGCCCTCAACCGCGGCCTGCGCCTCATCGCCATCACCGACCACGACCACGTCGAGGGAGCGAAGCGCGTCGCCGACCTGCTGGCGCGGCAGGATCTGCCATTGCAGATGATCACCGGCGTAGAGGTCTCGACCCGCCAGGGCCACCTGCTGGGCCTCTTCATCCAAAAAGCGCCCAGGTCCCTGCGCTCGGTTGAAGAGAGCATCGACGCCATCAAAGAGCAGGGCGGCCTGGTCATCGTGCCGCATCCATTTGGTCGGCTCGTCCCCAGCCTCAGCCGAGCGAAAATCGACGAGCTGCTCAAGAACGGCTTCCCTATCGACGGCATCGAAATCTACAATCCCTCGCCCGCCAACGCCTCCATGCGCCTGGCGGTCCGCACGGCCAACCAGCAGTGGGGCCTGGCCGAAACCGGGGGCAGCGACGCGCACTTCTGGCAGCATATTGGCGCCGCCTACACCCTCTTCCCTGGAAGCAGCCCCGACGACCTGCGCCGCTCTATCCTTGAACGCACGGCGCGTCCCGGTGGCCAGGAAGTCCCACCCGCGCGCCTCTCGCCCGCCGCCTACGCCGGCCAGGTCGCCTGGAGCTGGTTCGTCGATCCCCCGCGCAGGATCATGCGCGCCATGAGGGAAAGAGTATAGATCAGGCGGGTCGCTAGGGCCGAGCAGGACCGGACACGCGACCGACCCAAGCGAGTGAGGGAAAGAGCTGCCAGGGCGACCGCGAGGGTCGCCCCTACCATATACGCATCGCAGGCAAACTGGTCAAACGTATATGGTAGGGGCGACCCTCGCGGTCGCCCTGGAAACTCAGGCATCCCACACAGGCGAAAACACCATCCACTGCTCCGGGTGCGCCTTGATAGCCTCCTCCATCACCTCGACGATCCTGGCGTGCAGTTTATCCGCGTTGGAACGCTCCTCTTCGGGCAGCGCCAGCGAAACCGGAGAGAACAGCCCGCCCACGCCTTTTTGCGTCTCGCGCCATCCTATCGCGCCTACAATCATCGCACCTGTGCGCTGTGCCAATGTTACCGGGCCGAGCGGCAATCGCGTCGGCGCCCCAAAAAAAGTACACTCAACGCTTTCCCCCACAACTGCTCTATCCCCCGTAATCAACACGAGCTCGTTCTTTCGAAGCGCCGCGATCATCGCCCGCAGCGGTGCGCTCCCGCCCAGCGGAATAAAATTGACCCCCCGCCCGCGTCTCAGATCGAGCATCAGATCGAGCATACGTTCGTCCTTCAGATGCTCGACCGGGATCGTCACGCTATATCCCTTCGTGACAAACCACTGCGCCAGGGTGTTGAATGGTCCAATGTGCGCGGAAACGAGTATGACGCCTTTCCCCCGTGCCAATGCTTCCTCAAGATGATCAATGCCGGTAATGGCTTGCAGCGAGTGCAGGATTTCTTCCGGCTTAGAGGAGGGGAGATACAGCACTTCCAGGTAGTTGCGAACATTGTTCTGGAACATCCCGCGCACCGTCTTCCGCAGCTTTCTGCGCCCGGCGCGCGTGGACCGCATATCCGATCCCAACACGTGCAGTATATTAGCTGTCGCCTGCCTGCGCACTTTGCGGGCCAGCAGCCACACTATCAGCCCGATCAGGCGCGACAAGGCCAGCACCCATCTCAGTGGCAGGCGCGGCACGGCCTTCGCGGCAAAAGCAAACAGTCTGTACATCTTATTCGGGCGGCCAGAACTGGCGGAACATATACCACTGCGTTGGCCACTGGCGCACCATCTGCTCCAGGGCATCGTACATATACTGCGTCAGCCGGACAATTTCCGCGGCCTTGTCCGTCCCCTTGACGGCCTGTGGGAAAATCGGCGGAAAGGCTCGCAAGTAGAAAGAGTTATGCCGCCCATACCAGACGTAACCCGGTAGAATTGCCGCGCCGCACTTGATCGCCAGCGCCGCAGGCCCACTCGGGACGTACGTTTTGCGCCCGAAAAAGGTGACCTCGACACCCTCCTCCTTCGCTAAAGGGCGGTCAACCACAATCGCCACCATCTTGTTCTCTTGCAGCACCCGCAAAATGCGTCGCGCCGATCCCTCCATCGGAATGATGCCAATGCCTTTCTCGATGCGCTGGTTCTGCAGCAGGCTATTCAGGCGCTGATCGCTGAACGTTTCCGCGACAGCCGCCAGCGAGAATTGTCGCGCGAAGAGCGCTCCGGCCATGTCCCAGCTCCCGAAGTGGGCTGTCGCCAGGATAGCGCCATGCCCGGCTGCCAGCGCCTGTTTGATGTATTCCTGCCAGCCTCCCGCGCAATCGGTCAGGTCGCGCGCGCCCCGCTCAATTGCTTCCATATTCATATGGGGAAAATGTATAAAATCAGCCGCGTAGCGGCCATAATTGCGCCAGGAAGCCATCGCGAGCCGTTTGACATATGCATCGTCTACCGCGCGGCCCGCTACCTGCGCCATATTCAACTGCGTGATACGCCGCTTCGACTGCCACCCCAGATAACTGGCCACGCCAGCCGTGTTCCCCAGCATGTACCGTGCGGAGCGGGGCGTCCACCTCGACACCGCGTTGCCGGCGCGGGCCAGATAATAGACCGAAGACACTTGAATCTCCCTCCTGCTTGTATCTTACTCTAATTTGGTTGCCTGTACAAGAAGAGCCTGATTGTGGAGGCTCCTCAAACGTGATACAATCACAACAAATTGCATATCCAGGGAAGGAGCAACATGAGTAATGGAGCCAACGCAGTTCTCTGGTCAGACCCTCGTCCTCCTCAATCCTGCCGCCAATCGCGGTAACATGCACAAGCACCGCGCCATTGTCCGACGGCGCGCGGAACAGGTGGGCGCCGAGTACATCGAGACAACCCTGCAAGGCGAAGCCAGGGAGCGCGCGCAGCAGGCCGCCGCTGAAGATCGTCCGATCATCATCGTCGGGGGTGATGGCTCCGTACACGAGGTCGTCAACGGTATCCTGGCGAGTGGCAGGCGCGTGCCCCTGGGCATTGTCGCGGCGGGTTCGGGCAACGACTTCGCCTGGAACACGCTTCAATTGCCGCACGATCCGCAGGAAGCGTTAGAGCGCGCTTTCAACGGGGAGCTTGTCGAAGCTGACGCGGGCGTCGTGAACGAGCGCTACTTCGCCAACTCCTTCAGCATAGGCATCGATGCCGACATCGCAGTCGCGGCGGGCAAGATGAAGCGCTACCCCTTCATGAGCGGCTCGCGGCTCTACTACACTACCACCGTCAAGCAGCTTCTCTTCGGCTATGGCCGCTGCCCCTGGCTCTCCTTCCAACTGGACGGAGGCGATGTCATGCAAGTTGGTGAGCGGCGTTACGTTCTGATGGCCGTTACCAATGGCCCCACCTATGGCGCCGGCTTCCGCATCAACCCGCGCGCCGAGTATGCAGACGGCCTGTTCGACATTTGCTCCATCAACTACACACCACTCACCCGCGCGCTCAAATTGCTGCCCATTGTACAGAAAGGCGAACACGAAACTCTGCCAGAAGTGACCTTTTACCGTGCCCGAACCGTCTCAATAAAGAGTCGTCAACCTGTCAATATCCAGATGGATGGAGAAACGACCCGCGCAACCAGCTTTCACGCTGAAATCTTGCCCGGCGCCCTGTTAGTGCGGGTATAATGGTGTATGCTTTATAAAATACTGCGCGTCCTGCTGCGAGGCTTTAACCGCCTCGTCTGCCGTTATCGCGTCATCGGACTGGAGCGCGTACCTTCAAACGGTCCGCTCCTGATCGTCGCCAATCATCTCAGCTTCTACGACCCGCTGCTCCTGGGCATCGTCCTGCCGCGCCGCATCTGGTTCTTCACCAAATCTGAAATTTTTCGCTGGCCCCTCGTTGGGGCCGCCTGCAAAGCCACCGGCCAGATACCCGTGCGTCGTGGAGAAAGCGACCGCTCCGCACTTGAAAAAGCCCTGGCCTACCTGCAAGAAGGCAAAGCCCTCATGCTCTTCCCCGAAGGAACCGTCGAACGAAAGGAAAAAATGATCCCGGCCCGCGCCGGGGCAGCCATGCTTGCCGCCCGCAGCAGCGTCACCATTCTGCCCATCGCCCATGTCGGCACGCGCCGCATCCTGCGTACTCCCCGCAGTTGGTTCCCGCGCGTTACGATCACCATCGGCGAACCCTTCACACCCACCTTGCCGGTAGGCTTGCCGCGCAAGGCCGGCCTGCTATCCATCACGGACGAGATCATGCATCGCATCGCCGAAATGCTCCCCGCGGAAAATCGCGGCGTGTATGCCGAGGTCGCGGAGGTTCATCCGTGAATAAATAGATAGTATCTCGTCATGCTGCCACAAAAGCCGACGGACACAACTTCACCAGTCCGCAGCGGGCGCATAAAGGCTTGCGCGCCACGCATATCGCGCGGCCATGGAAAATCATCAGGTGCGAGGCGTCCAGCCAATCCTGCCGGGGCAGAATGCGCATCAAGTCCTGCTCCACCTTCACCGGGTCCTCACTGGTCGTCCAGCCGAAACGGCGCGACAATCGCCCCACGTGCGTATCAACCACCACGCCCTCCACAATCCCGTAAGCATTGCCCAGTACCACGTTGGCCGTCTTGCGCGCCACGCCCGGCAGCGTCATTATCTCGTTCATCGTGCGCGGTACCTCGCCCCCGAAATCCGTGATGATGCGCTGAGCCGCCGCCCGGATATTCTTCGCCTTATTGCGATAAAACCCGGTCGACTTTATATCCTGCTCAAACTCCTCCTGGCTCACCGCCGCGTAATCCTCGACCGCGCGGTACTTCTTGAAGAGGCTGGCCGTCACCAGGTTCACGCGCTCATCCGTACACTGCGCGGACAACTCAGTCGCCACCAGCAGTTCCAGGGGATTTGAAAAATTCAGCGAACACTTCGCATCGGGGTACATGCGCCGCAGCTCCTCCATAATGGCTGTAACCTGCTCGGGCGAGCCGGGCGGCGGGCCTGCATACGTTGGCGATGATGATATTTCCATTGCTACCCTCATTCTTGTTGATTTTCGAAGCTTATTATAGCATATACTTTTAGCCGTCCTGAACTAAAAAAGTTAGTACGCTGAACTGGCTTACTGCCTTATCGCAGGCCTCGATTAAGTATTTTTACCGTAGTCCGTTCGGGGAATCCCTGCTAAGCTACGCTAATGCATGTCCCTGGGGGAGGCGTCTATTTACGTTGATCGAGAGATGGTTATGAATTACTTCAAGAAATGGTTGAGCCTGGCCTGGAGCAAGGGGCTGTACCCGCGGCCAGAGCCGCTGCCGCGCACGCGCTCGTTCTGGGTCGCTTTTGGCCTGGTGGCTCTTGCGGCTCTCGCATACGTCATCTACTTCAGTATATTCGTGACGGCAAAGCAAAACGCCTTCAAAACGAACGGAGAGGACCTGGGCATTATCGACCAGGCTCTCTGGAGCTTACTGCATGGCTCGCTATTTCACCAGACGATCTGTAATGTACTCACCGATACGAACTGTGCCGGACTGAACGGCGTTTCGCGCTTCGCGATCCATTTCGAACCGGTGCTATTCCTCATATCGTTGCTCTATGTGTTCAGGCCTGACCCCACGGCCCTGATGATTTTGCAGGTCGTGGTCGTGGCCAGCGGCGCCTTTCCCGCGTTCTGGCTCGCACGGCTGCGCCTGCGCAATGCCTGGGCAGGCATACCTTTCGCCCTCCTCTACCTGCTGTATCCCGCGCAGCAATACGCCGTCAACTTCGATTTTCACGCGGTGACGCTGGTTATCGCGCTGCTGCTGTTTGCGCTCTATTTCCTGTATACGCGCAACACGCTCTGGCTCTTCGTTTTCGTGGTACTCTGCCTGGCCTGCAAGGAAGAAATCGCTGGAGTGATCTTTATGCTCGGCCTGTGGGCCGTGCTCTTGCAGAGGCAGCGGCTCGTTGGCCTCGGGCTGATAGCGCTTTCTATCTGTTGGACCATGGTGACGCTGATTGTGATGCATGTTGCCAGCCCCATCGGGCACTCGCTGCTGGCTTCGCGCTATACCTATCTCGGCAGCGGTCCGGTGCAGATCGCGCTCACCATTCTGACTCACCCCGTCAGCATTGTCCAGCAACATGTGCTGGAGCCAACCCATATGCTGTATCTGCGCAAGCTGCTGGCGCCTGTCGGCTATCTTCCACTGCTTGCTCCCTGGGCGCTGGCGCTGGCGGCTCCGACGCTCGCGTTGAACCTGCTGAGCTCTGATCCGAATATGTACAGCGGTGGCGGCCAGTATAACGCCGAGATCGTCCCCATCTTGATCTTCGCGAGCATCGAGGCGACGGTGCTGATCATGTGGGCGCTGCGCTGGTTGATAGCGAGCGCTCGCGTGGAGCACGAGAGCCGGGAATCGGAAGCAAGTGATCGGCCTGCCGCTGCCCGGGTCTACCGGCTTTCGCCCGTCAGGCTGCTCTACGCCGCGGTGCTTGCGCTGGTGCTCGGTCTGGTACTGGCACGCGCCATCAACTACACGACTGAATATAACGTCTACGGTGTGATGCCCTACGCGCGTGGTTTCATATGGCCTCGGGCGACACCGCACACCAGGCTGGCTTCCCAATTCATGGCAGAGATCCCCTCTAATGCCTCCGTTACGACCCAGACGGCGCTGGTACCACACCTGAGCGAGCGGAAAAATATCTACCTCTTCCCCTACGCCGTGAATTACGCCGAATACATCTTGCTGGACGCCAGGGGCTACGTCTATCCTTTCAAGAACTACAGCAGCTATGCTGCCTCGGTAAAAACGATCTTACAAGACGGCAATTACGGCGTCGTAAATTTGCAGGATGGCTATCTCCTGCTCAAGAAAGGCTACTCCGCACCCGATATTTCGCCCGCGCTCGAGATGATTGACGATGATGCGCATACCGATTGAATGAATGTGGGGCGAGCCAGATCCTTCGCCCGCGCTCAGCATGACAGCCCGGGGTTTTGTCATCCTGAGCGCAGCGAAGCATCTCTGGCCGACTTATGGGTAATCACCGGTTTTTAAAGCATTGACTTAATTAAGAAAATGGTTTATAATACTCACATGGATATGTTCGAGGCGCTTGCCGACCCTACTAGAAGGGGCATTTTAGAACTACTCGCCCGCAGCGGCGAGTTAACTGCGACTGCGATTTACGAGCAATTTCCGGTCAGCCCACAGGCGATCTCACAACATCTCAAAGTCTTACGCGAGACGCACCTGGTGGAGATGGAGAAACGGGCGCAAAAGCACCTGTACCGCCTCAATCCACAGACGCTGTCTCAATTTGAAGCGTGGGTTCAGCGCATGCAGCAGAGGTGGAGTGAACGCTTTGAGGCATTGGATGTCGTACTCGAACGTGAAAAACGGAAAGAAAGGGAATAACCGACTATGGCAGCGAATCAAACAAAGATTCTTGCGGAACCAGGGAAACAAGAAATCGTTATCACGCGCGAATTCGATGCGCCGCGAGAGCTTGTGTTCAAGGCAGTTACGGATCCAAAGCTGGTCCCGCAATGGTGGGGACCGAGATACCTCACTACTGAAGTTGACAAGATGGATGTGAGACCGGGTGGTCAATGGCGCTTTATCAATCGAAACGCGAAGGGAAACGAATTCGGGTTTCACGGCGTGTATCACGAAATACTTGCCCCCGAGCGCATTATCGATACCTTTGAGTTTGAAGGGTTGCCGGAAACAGGACACGTGGCGCTGGAGACGATGAAACTCGAGGAATTGCCTGGAGGAAGAACCAGGCTCGTCACTCAATCCGTCTACCAGACCGTCGCCGACCGCGATGGCGTGCTGCAAAGTGGCATGGAAGGCGGATTGAATGAGACCTATGATCGTCTTGAAGAGCTTCTGAAAAAGATGTAGAGGTTTTTATGGCAGAGAACATCCCAGAGAATCTTCCCACAGTACCTGATATGAAACTTGAGCTGGTGCCTGTCCCCGTGTCTGATATTGACCGCGCCAGGGCTTTCTACGCCGAAATAGCCGGCTTTAAGTTGGAGGTGGATACGCGTCCTAGCGACACGATGAGAGTGGTCCAGTTGACGCCGCCCGGGTCGGCCTGCTCGATCGTCTTCGGGACCGGTCTGGGGGACATTTCCGCGATGCAGCCGGGATCGGTCAAGGGGCTACACCTTGTGGTCGCGGATATAGACGCGGCTCGCGAAGCGCTCGTGAAACGGGGGCTTGAAGTAAGCGAGGTTTGGGACATAATGGGGGTGAAGTATGCCGGGTTCAGCGATCCCGATGGCAACTCGTGGCTACTACAGGAATTCCCGCCTCGTCAATGACGCTCGAGCAATCATTTCGTAACGCTTATTGTAACGATGGCGAAACGGCTGTATGATATGGATCCAGCAGAAGTCTAGCTTCCGACAGCAAAGCTGCTCTGCCAGGAGCCGCCGGACCAACTGACCTCTAACTCGTAACAGCCCGCAACTGAGAACAAGGGGAAGATTCCCCATTCTTTCCAGCCGGGTGCTGGCGATCCATGCGGAATGTCTGGCAGTCCTGGAACCGTGCCAACGTCACCCGTATCCGTTTGGGGGTTCAGGACCAGGATGTGGGTGGCTGCTCCAGGTGGTGTCTGTCCATCGGTCCACCAGGCTAGAGTTCCCGTCTGGATCTCACGAAGCTTCAGTGTGACTGGCTGGTCATAATTGAGTCCGACTTCCACAACCATTTTTGTCATCGGCCATTGCCGTGGACCGCCCAACTGATCCAGGTGGAGGACGCCTGGATAGTACATGCCATAGATCCAGAAGGGCCCACCTCCGACCAGGCGCACGTCCGTATTTCCTCCAAGATTGGCAAGCTGCTGCACCTGTGGCGGCGGCCTCAGAGGGCAGTGCTGTGGAGGGGGAGCCAGTGGCGTTGTAACCGGCACGGGACCCGTTGTGGCGGTGGGTGTCGCGTGTATGATAACTGTGCCGGCAACCGTAGCGGTGGGCGTCGGGTGCGAAATGGCGGTGCTGGCAGAGGAGCAGCCAGTGAGGAACAGCCCGGCCAGCAGGCAAAGGCAACTTCCTAAGGAAACCAGCGGCAGATGAGTCAGACAAGCTGTGAGACCTCGCAACAGCATGCGTTTTATCGTCCTTTCTGTTTCGGAAGACATGGCTCTTCTTCTGAAGTATACATGCTTTTACTGAAAGCGGGCTGAATGAAATGAGGCTTTTGTTTCAGGAAGAGGATAATCGGGCTACTTATTGTTTAGTCAAGGTTCGATAGTTGGCAGAGAAGACGCGCAAGAGTTATACTTGGAAGGGTTTAAGGTATTTAAGAGAATGCTGGTTAGTGGTGCATAAGGTAGATTAATGAATGCAGTATAAAGCGCCGGAAACAACGCATGTTCCTACAGGTAATTCTAAAATATTCCAGGAGCTGAGTATACGCGCGCAGCTCGACCCGGTAATCATCCGCAAGATGCGTGCATATCCGCTGCGGTTTCTATCACAATTCGATCTTAGCTTTGAGGAAATAAGGCGTTTAGTGCTTCCTGGTTTCAGTTGGATCTTCGAAAACAAGATTGCCGCTATGGGATTTCCTACCAGCGAGGATGCGTACACTGTGTTGAGTCAATTGGGCTTGAGGGTTATAATTAACCTCACCGGCTATGTCGACGATGCGTCCGGGCTACAGGATTTTAGCCTTTACCACATCCCTATCCCAAACCAGAAAGCGCCGTCGCGTGACCAGATATCTCAGGCTGTTTCGATTATCCATTCCTCTTTGAAAGACAATTTGCCGGTGCTTGTGCATTGTGAAGCGGGTTTGGGAAGGACGGGAACGATCATAGCGTGTTATTTAACGACAATCGGGTATAGCTCACAGGACGCGATTGACTTTGTACGATCAAAGCGTCCCGGTTCGATTGAGACAGAAGAACAGGAACAAGCAATTGCAGAGCTCTGGTAGTGCCTATTCGTACAAAGATTTCCCTTGACACACGTCCTTTGATGCCCGCATGGCCAGCTTTGATCTACTTCTAGGACCCAGCGACCATGCTTATCCATCACAAAACCCTTCACCGGCAGACATGTGGAGATAGATGAGGCTGCGCCAGGGGATTTTCGTAGGACGTTCATTTGAATGAAGAAAACGAGGGGAAGAAAGGTGAACACGGATATTCCTCTATTGGACTGGCAGGACTGGATGCACCGCTACGATCAGCAGCAGAGCACCTACCTGCCTGATCGTGAGCAACGCTTTACTACCATGCTCGATGTGTTAGAAACGCTGCTTCCTGAACACTTTGTCGCGCTTGACCTGGCCTGTGGTCCCGGATCAATGAGCCAGCGCCTTTTATCGCGCTTCCCACAGGCACGCTCCGTCGCGGTGGATATTGATCCCATCCTCCTGCTGCTTGGACAGCAAGTCCTGGGGGACAGGCAAGGGCGTTTGCGTTGGGTGGAAGCAGATATCAGTCAGCCTTCCTGGCACAGCCGACTTGGCGAGGAACACGTGGATGCGGTCGTAAGCACGACAGCGCTGCATTGGCTGCCTGCTGGCTCACTGGTGGATCTGTATCGCCAGATAGGAGACCTCGTTCGCCCTGGTGGAGTGTTCCTCAATGGGGATGGCTTCGGGTTTGCCCCACATTTGCCGAGCTTCAACACGGTCACCGAGCGCGGGCAGGCGCGCTGGGCTGCTGAGGCGAGCGCAGCGGAGAAGGAAGATTGGGAGGGGTGGTGGGATCAGCTTCGGCGTGAGCCAGGGATGGAGCCGCTCTTCGCGGAACGTGCGCGTCGCTTCAGCACCAAAACGCGTCCCCCGCGCACCCTGGTAGATGTTCACCTGGCAGCGTTGCGCAACGCGGGATTTCACGAAGTTGACGTGATCTGGCAACACCTGGACAACCGGGTCGTGATGGCAGTGCGCTAGCTCGCGGGAAATTTCGGCTCTCAACCTCTTCAGCGATGCCTTTCCTGGAGATGTGAAGGTTGGAACACCACCGCGCTCCATCGGTTGAGACAGAACGCGGCCAATGCCTGTCGCGTCGCGACGCGACGCGAGCAGTTAGAACTGGTGACGCGTATGGCTGAAGTGGCCCTTCGCGAACGCGAAGACCTTGGTGAGCTTGACCGAGAAGACCAGAATCGAATCTGGGAGGACCTCGTGCTCATCGTGGTGGTAAAAGCAGCCGTCGCGGACGAGATATTGCCATCGTCCGTCCCACCTGGTGGCCCACACCCTGGCGAGCTGTTCGAGCCTGTCATGATCGGTGATCCGGACGGCCTCGCCCTCGACCACCACGTCGAGCCCTTCCTCCCAACGGTTGCAGCCAGTCGTCAAAATCACGTGCGGATTCCCCCGCAGGTTGATGGCCTTCTGCTCAGTGTCGGCAGAGCTGAAGTGGATGGTTCCATCGTGCCAGACAGCAACGACAGGTGTGACATGCGGGCGAGCATCGGTCCGCACCGTCGAGAGCCAAAAGAGCTCGGCGGTTTCGAGTACGCGACGCGTCTGCTCCCACGACGTGACCACTCCGTCCGGTTCGCTGTAGCGCGTGTCTAGTGTCGTGATGGGTTCGTTCATCACAAGAACTCCTTTCAATCGTTCCGTTTCTCCCAGCAGGAGGGGAGCATGTAGGATACCAGTCCATTCTCTTTGCGTGAGGGAAAACTGGAAAGGTCAAAGCAGTAGTGTATCACAGTGGAGTTTCATTACACGCCCCATCCATGGCAGGGGGCGCGAACATGGCCGAGATCGAGATCGCTATTTTGGAGCGCAATGCGCTGTCCAGATGCATCTGTCTGTGGCAGACACCTGGGCGGCCTGGATGAACGTGCCACGCGCATGCGCCAGAGGCATGCTTCGTGCGACTGCTACGGTCTCGGGTGACTGGGAAACAGGGCGGGCAGATGGCGTTCGCGCTGCAGCAATTGCCGCCATTGATAGCGCTGATGGAGCGCCCCACTCAGCAGGAAGGTGACGACTCCCAGACTCGTCGAGACCCACAACGGCAAGCTGAACACCGCACCCAGCAGGCCCACAAAGCTGCCGAGCAGCACACTGTTGATCACAGCGATCATGGCAGCGGTATTGAAGAAGATCTGCCACCAGGAGGTGTGCATCCCTTCCTGGCCCACGATCCCTTCCCGATCATCATGCGTGGAGAGGATAAAGTAGGGCTGCATCTGCGGGGCATACTCCAGATAGAGGTGACGAATGCGGTTGAGTCCGCTGGCATAGATGAGATTGACGGAGGCCCCTTGCAGCGCGCGCTCAAAGGTGATCAGTCCCATCAACACGAGGGTGGGAAGCACGACCAGGCTAAACACGAAAAAGGCCGTGCCCAGATGGGAGAGCTGTCCCACCAACGCCAGTGCCACTAAGCCGCTTGAGACGGCTCCCACAAAGAGCGAGGCCCGGCCATTGGCTTCTGCACTGGCCATGGCTCGTGCCGTCTGCAAGTTGAGGTGTTCGGTGGTCATGATCGTGACGAGTTGGGAGGAAAGCTCGACGGGGAACTGGTTGGGTTGCTGCTCCATGGGTATCTCTTCCTTTCAGGCCGGGACTCTTCCCCTCATAGGCAGAAAGAGTGATCCGTCTACTTCTCGTTCAGCAGCCTTGCAGCATGCTTTGGATTGTCCCTCTCATTCTATCTCACACATGCAGAGTCATCTTTGGTCCACGTTGGTGGCAGGCAGGAGCGGTTCTTTTGCCGCTTCGGGTTCCAGGAGACAACGGCGACCGCTCCCAGGGTGGCGTGAATCCAGTGGATGAGTTGTAGGCCCCAATAGCCGGCAGCCAGCCGGATGATGCGTGGGCGCAAGCAGTAGAAGCCGATAGCCAGCTCCAAGAGGGGACGGCCAAAGGGGGCATCGTGGCAGTTGGCTGGGGAGAGCAGAAACTGCACCGGCAAGCCGGAGCCGCGACAGAGCAAGGTATGGACGCGATAACCACGCAAGAGCGCACGCGGATGGTGAGCGGGGGCATGGCCGGTGGCTGCATCGGGATCGGCTCTGCGCCAGGCCAGGATCGGGGCGCTATCAATGATGAGATCACGAGCCCTGATCAGACGGCTGCGCACCGCACGCGGCAGTTTTGCCGTGGGAGCGTTCCTGCTCGGTCTTGCAGTACCCTCATCCGGGTCGAACCTGATGCATCACGTACTGGCTGCCATGCGCGCAGGCCGCCTGACCCTTGCAGTACCCTCATCCGGGTCGAACCTTATGCATCCCAGGTTGGATCGACTTGATCGTCGTGCTCGCCCTTGCTTGCAGTACCCTCATGCGGGTCGAACCTGATGCATCGCGCACGTCACCCAGGCCATGTACGATATCCTGTCCAGTCTTGCAGTACCCTCATCCGGGTTGAACCTGATGCATCCCAGTACGAGTCTTCGCCGCCCGTGTATCCAGATGCCGATCTTGCAGTACCCTCATGCGGGTCGAACCTCATGCATCTGTGATGTGGCCGGATTTGCGCCGGAGATGCTACAAACCTTGCAGTACCCTCACTCGGGTCGAACCTGATGCATCGCCTCGTTTCTCGGCTTCCAGTCCCCGGCCAAAGAATTGCAGTACCCTCACTCGGGTCGAACCTGATGCATCAATCCGTGATTGAGCGCAACCGCGAAGACTTGCAAGAAATTGCAGTACCCTCACTCGGGTCGAACCTGATGCATCTCGCCGGCTCGATGCAGCGCACCCGATCATGCGAAGCTTGCAGTACCCTCACTCGGGTCGAACCTGATGCATCCGATACAGCCTCAACCGTCATTATTATGGCAGACTAATCTTGCAGTACCCTCACTCGGGTCGAACCTGATGCATCATCTGACAGTTGCCGTCGGCAATGTCAATGCCAATCTTGCAGTACCCTCACTGCGGGTCGAACCTCATGCATCGATTGCAGTGATGCGCAGCAGTGCCGCAGTGCATGTCTTGCAGTACCCTCACTCGGGTCGAACCTGATGCATCCGGCAGCTACGCCGCATGCACGTCGTGCCTATCGATCTTGCAGTACCCTCACTGCGGGTCGAACCTGATGCATCCGTGCATAGCCGCTGTCGCCGAAGCAGACGCGTAGCCGCCTTGCAGTACCCTCACTCGGGTCGAACCTGATGCATCAGCCAGTGACGCGAGGCGATGCAGCTTGCAGTACCCTCACTCGGGTCGAACCTGATGCATCGTCGGTACGCTCAGCGACCTGCTGATGCACTTGCAGTACCCTCACTGCGGGTCGAACCTGATGCATCAGCAGATCCATCTGACGAGCGCTACCAGCGATAGCGTCTTGCAGTACCCTCACTGCGGGTCGAACCTGATGCATCTCAGTGGCTCGGTAGCCTGTCACAGATGCGATCGAGCACTTGCAGTACCCTCACTCGGGTCGAACCTCATGCATCAGCGATTGCATTCAGCACGCATGTCAGTACAGCCAGCAACTTGCAGTACCCTCACTGCGGGTCGAACCTGATGCATCCATGCGCATCGACTCGCGCGCAATGCCGTGATGCAGCACTTGCAGTACCCTCACTCGGGTCGAACCTGATGCATCGCATGATCGGCTTCCACGGTCATGAGCATCAATGCGACTTGCAGTACCCTCACTCGGGTCGAACCTGATGCATCTTCGGACAGCCTGCCACAGCACGTCGTGATCGCTTGGTACTTGCAGTACCCTCACTCGGGTCGAACCTGATGCATCATCGAGCAGACGTCGCAGCCGATGACGGCCATGCATCTTGCAGTACCCTCACTCGGGTCGAACCTGATGCATCCTCATACCGGCACCGCCGAGCTAGCGTCGTGCATACAGCTTGCAGTACCCTCACTCGGGTCGAACCTGATGCATCGCACGAATGCTAGTACCGTGATCCTCGACGATGCAAACTTGCAGTACCCTCACTCGGGTCGAACCTGATGCATCCTGCTGCATGATCTCTCGTTGCAACGGCTTAGAAGCCTGCTCAATTGCAGTACCCTCACTCGGGTCGAACCTGATGCATCACTGTCATCGGAGCACGCCAGGAACGCGCGGGCTTGAATCTTGCAGTACCCTCACTCGGGTCGAACCTGATGCATCCGCAGGCGGTAAATCGCTAAAAGCTATGTAATTCGATGGCTACAGGACTTAAAAACGTTTTCTCGCGTCCTTGGATGCGTCGAAAGAATGCTCTTCCTCAGTCTAACATAGCGTGGCAAGCCCTTTTTCTCGCAATTCTACTTTTGTGCAGAAAATAGGGGCATTTGCGGTTGCGTGCGTCCTTGATCTAAAGCGCGCATAGACGATCTGCCGGAATCTGGAAAGCCTTAATGCACTCATTATTTTAGTGAGCTAAACACAGATTTGCGAATCGTCCTTTTAGTGAGGCTGTTTTGGCGTCATAGTCGTTAGATCACGTCATTGCAAAAGCGACGAAACTCACAGGTAACACACTGCCGTAACGAGGGTGGCGGCTCAGGCATAACCTCTTGCTCAACTATGTGCTTGATGTGGCCTATAGTCTGCACGACTTTTTGCCGCAAGTGCGGGGAAATCTGGATCATTTCTGCTTTCCTTTGAGCGATCGAGTACAGGTAAGCTCGCTTCACCGGTAATTCCCAGGCTTCCTCGAGCAGGAGCGCGTAGGCCGCCAACTGAAGCTTAAAATGCGGTCCTGCCTTCTGTTCCGTTAGCTTATACTCCACAACCACAGCTTCGGCACCATCAGCAGCGCGAGATGGAATTGCAATCGCCAGGTCTACCCGGCCCGTCAACCCGAGTCGGGCCGATTGCAGCGGCAGATGAAATGCGCGTTCCCCATCGACCAGCCCATATGGCCGCAGACTTCGTCGCTCCTCGCGCAAGTCCTCCTCCACGTGACTTTGTATGCCTTCTCTCATCAGAGATGTGATCGGGCGCACCCTCGGCAGGCAGTATCGATAGAACACGATGCGCGGACAGTACGTATACTGCTTCAGATCAGTTACCTCTAACATCCATGTTGTCATGTGCCTGCTCCTTGTTTTTCTGCTCGATCACACGCCGGCCAGCCCAGCTTTTCTCATCAAGGGGAATAAGCTGCACGTTGGCATCGTGCTTTCCAACGCGCCGCTTAATTTGCAGCAACAGTTCCCTCTGATGTATGCGGCTCAACTCTCCCAGAAACGCGCTGTACTGGATGCGCTCCAACCCATAATCCAGGCAAGCGTCCGCTACTTTCGTGCGTACTCCATCATGCGTGATGTCGTAAATCAGCAAGCAGCGCATAACGTTTACCATCCCGCCACAAATGGCTCGTACTGTGCTCGCTCACCTCGCACAAACAGAGCCAGGTGCCGCGCCTGGCTCTGGAGAATGAAGCGCAGCGCCTGCCGTTTCTTTTCATACAACTCGCTGCTCTCCATGCGCTCCCTAATCTTCTCAGAGAGCTTGTTACGTGTCGCCTCGGTCAGCCTGTGATCGTCATCCTGTTCGATAGCAAAGCGTTTATTAACCAGTCCGATCACTGTCCGATCAACCACTGTCTGCCGGAATTCCTCGATCAAATCCAGAACCAGGCTCGGTTTGCCAGGTCGATCAGCATGCAGAAATCCTCCATAGGCATCCAGACCCGCCAGTGTCAGCGCCCTTTCTACCTGAAAATACAGGATGCCATAGCCATAGTTCAGCGCGCTATTAAAAGCATCCTGCGCGCCTCTTGTCTCGCGCCCCGGCCACGCTAACTCCTCAGGAATGATCCGTCCGATCGTTTGCCAGTACTTCTGTGCTGCGCGGCCCTCGACCGAAAGAATTTGCTCGCGCAAGCCCTCCACCTTCTCGCCCTTCAACTGCTCAAGCTCATAGAGGTAATCGCGCATTTCCACCGCTACCAGCGTCATCTCCTTATACAACTCGGCATCTGTCTCTTTGCGGTACTTGGCCATATAGCGCAGCAGATTGGCCTGGTTCTCCAGTTTTCCTGCCACAAACAGCCTTGCCAGCGTCACCCCCAACGCGCTCTCATACGCCTGCAATTGTGCCCGCCGCGTCAAAACCGTGCCCGTCAGCCCCGCCGAATACAGGCTGGCCACAGCATCTCCCCTCTGGCCGAGGAAATAGATCGGGATACCCTCTTCGCTGCACGCCCGCACAACGTCGCTAGAGATGGCTACCCCGCTATCGACAATGATCACCTGCTCCAGGTGAATCAACGGCACCTCGGTGAGCGTCTGTTTGTCCTTGGTCACGCGCAGCCTGCCCTGGTGCTTCCCTAAAAACAAGCCTTTTCCCTCGACGATCAGTTCCATCTGGCGTACTCCTTGAACCGGTATTCATGCTGAACGATATCTCTATGAGCCAGTATAAAAAAAGATTCCGCAGGCATTGCGGAATCTTAGTACAATTTGCAGCAAAGTATCTATTTTGAGTCTCTCGATCTTAAACCACCCGTTGCCCTTGACAGTGTTCTTGCCGACATGAATCAGCTCACCCCATGTCAGCAGTTCGCGAAATGGGGACAGGTTGCCGGTAAAGGTAGCTTTTCCCTGGATGCCACCAATCGGTGTTGTGCGCTGCAAGCGTCGAGAATAACTTTGCAAATCATCCCAGCGAGTATTATCCTCCACACACTCCACATCTTTTGCCAGCGAATATAAATCATCCAGCGAGGCAACTACACACATACCTTCTTGATCTTCCGCATCCCCATATGCCTCTTCTAAGGCCGCCAGCCGGTCCTGCAAGCGCAGGACAAGAGGACGAAATGCGGCATGATGTACCAGTTTTTCCTGAAATAGCACACGGGTTGGAGTTAGAAAGTTGATCGTAAGCTGCTCACCGGACAAATGATCAGCCTTCGCCGACACGTCTTTCGCGGTCACAGAGAGAGTAGGTACGTCAACCTGCGGTTTCCCTTCTCGATAAAGTACCTGTCGTTCGTTGGTCATCGGATGATACGACTCAATTCGTTTGACCTTAAAGCGCCCGCGCTGCCCCTTGTTTGCCTCCAGTTTACGCCCCAGGCCAATTGCCTCGAGTGTTTGAGCAGCCATAATAATGTACGGGAAAAGCTCTACGATCTTACCGAACAATGTAATCCCGAAGATCAGTTCTTCCCCTGGCTCGTAGTGGTGTGCCCCTAATGGCGGAAGAATGATGTAGGGACGCGGGATATCTCGCCCTCGTTCGTTTTCTTCCCGCAGCGGTGCAACCAAGGCACTCACCGGACAGATGCTATGCAACGGACAAACTGCGCAGGTAGCTGCAGCCCTGTTATTGCAGAAACGTCTCCAGACAGCCTCAAAGAAATTTCCTCGAATAGCGGCGCCGCTATGCTCATCAAGTTCCAGGGGGCTGACCACCTCAGTTGTAAAAAGGAAATTATGAATTACCAGTGAACCCATTTCAATCCTCTTCTGGAATGCGCTGGTACCAGCTATAGCTCTTGCTGGAACGTATTAACTGATAGGGAAACACAACGTGGCGCATTATGCGCTCTTTGCCGACAGTGATGCGCTCGGAACTGTAGATGTTGGCTTTCTGGAAGGTGAGACTCTTATCACAGTCATCGAGTACCTGCAGGGTGCCAGCCGGGTGAAATGAGCGTAAACCATCGGGAGTTAACTCGAAGAACTGGCCTTTCGGCAAGTGGTCTGCAAGGTATGTATGATCCATAATCTGGACGAATCCTCCGCGCTTGCCAAAGTAATTGATGCTCAGGAGCAATTGAGCAAGTACTGGCTCAAGGATTGTTCCATCTGGAGAAGAAAAGGCAAGTTGGAATGCGTCACGATACCATACATATTCTCGGTAGGCGATAGTTGGCTGCATAGGCCAATGTCCACGGGCTTGTGCCTCTGTAGCTTTTTGCTCATCCCCTTTATCCTTTAGCGGCCGCTGAATTTTACTAAATCCCTTCATAACGATAAGATCATCTGGAAGTGCTGCGGCGACCGAGAGGTCGCGCAGGAAGGGAAAAATCCGTTCTCCCTCCTCGACTCCCTTCGTGCGAATAGCGACATCGAGCAGCGCCATTTTAATCGCATAGGGGGTAGGGGCAAGCAGTGTCTTGCCCCCCGATGAGGTTGCAGCCGCCGGTTTGAGCGAAAAAGGCGATACCGGCAGATATCGTGCCACAATCCACATAATGTACCTCTCTGCGCGTTATCGCCCGGGGACGAGCATGAACGGTGAGCTTGAGTCAATCAACGCGCGCATCTGTGTAGCAAAGTCACTAATCGTTTCGAAGTTTTGCACACTCACCTGCTCGCTCCCGCTGCCATTGAGCGCCGTCGTAATCTCCCTCACCTGTTGCCGATAAGTGGAGCGGTCGTCACTCCCCCCTATCAATGGGCTTATTAACGGCGATGGTATCACTCCAGTACTGGTCGTAAGCACTCCCTCAAGCGCGACCAAGTGAGGTAGCTGCGTTGACCGCATAGCCCCATTGAGTTCGATAAAGGTATAAAGCAGACTTTCAAGCAGGATAAAGGCTCTGCGTTGCCGTTCAGTTTCATTGATAGCATACTCCTGCTTAATATCGTTGTACCCGATACGAGCCAATTCTACGTGGCACACAATCGCATAAATTCCACTGGATGCCGGGCGGTGAAAAATGCTCTGTCCCAGGTTTGCTCCACTTTTCTGATCCTCAGCATCCTGCGCACGTTTTTCCTCACCACGTTCAGAGGCATACTTGACATGAAAGTAGCTGTCAGTACGCACTTTACCAGGAATACCCAAAACCCAACCAAACTCGGTGACGGATTTGCGAGGAGTAGAACGGCCTTCTGTTACGAGAAAACCTGCAACATCGTCCATAGCGCAGGCTTGAAGAGTTTGATGAATGAACTCATGATCTCTCTTTGAAGCACTTTCAAGGAATGCTTTATCAACAGTTGATGCGGTTGGCGCTAAATTGCTTGCAACCTAGACATAAAGGTAATTGCTGCGCGCGCGCCTGCTGGTAGAAATGCTCCATCAGTACATGCTTAAGCATGTCGCCGGAGATGGCATTGACATTATGCAATTCCCCCAGGTGATCTACAATGTCAACCATGCGCGTCTGTATCTGGTTTCCTTCTCCACCTTCATTATTCAGGCTGTGCATGTCCAGCGTTGCGCGGGCCGCGATGGAAAGTGATGCGATAGATGTCGTCATGATCTACTCCTTTTGTTTCCTTAAAACTATTTTGAGTAACGCTCCTCAATATGAGCAAGTCACTCGTTACCTTCAGTGTCATCATCAAGTTGGGCATCAGCCTGATTGGTCGCTGCATTCTTGCGTGGTTCGCGAGCATACCCGTAAGCTACAAGCATAGATGCTAATAACTCAGATGAGTGAAAGCGATCCATGAGAGCCGCAATTTCATCGATATCTGTATAAGCTACACTGGCGCGTAGTTTGCGCCTATCATCAAGGGTCAGCTTGCCTCCACACCTGTTAGCAGCCTTCTCCTCCTCGCGTGCAGTTTCTGCATTGTATTGCTGTAAAAACTTGCAAAGGGCTGCCATAAATTTGTCGCGATCCCGCGCCTCTCGCATCAGTTCATGGCCCAGACCGTAGCGAACCTCGTAGGTGCGGTCCTTTTCCTGGGCGTTCCGGTATTGCGCATGCACGGTCGATTGCCGGATAGCATAGGCAACGCGCTTGAAGCCTTCGTTGCTGGTTATCTCGGTGAGTTTCGTTTCACCGTTCCTACTGTTCATGATAAGCATCTCCAATCCGTTCGTAGTCAGTTGACGAATCTGGCGTTTAGGACTCTTCTCACGCTCACGCTGGCTGATCAGATATCCACTATAGGCTGTTGTGAATTTCCAGAAAGGCTTCAAATCGTGTCCCGACAGAAAATCACGATAGAAGCGTAGCAATTCGTATTCTTCTGATCCTTCTTCTCCTTTGCTATTGCGTAGCTGCTGAATAATCTGCAAATGTTCCTTGAGCAGTGCTAGTCCCGCTTCCGTCCTTTCTAGCGTCCCGGTTCGAGGGAGCCAGGAAGGAAGGTTGATACTTGCCACATTCATCGTGGCAAATGCGCTTCCCAAATCCTTGAAGAAAATGACCTCGAAGCCATGAGCAACGCTGTAAACCTGCTCTTCCTCAAAGAAATCCTCTTCCGCCTCGCCTTGCAGCGCCCTTTGCCGGTGCCGGATAAATGCCTCTGCAAATCGCAGCGATGCCATAATATCGAGCTTGATGGCCGTCGATGACCAGCAGACAGCGCGAAAATCCTCCATCAGGCTCATCAAGGCACCCAGTTCGATCTTCCTGGGGTGCAGCACATACGTCTTGCGGTCCTTGCTCCCCTGTACTATATAGGGCGCGGCGACACGCACAAACCCTACGAATTTGAGCAATTCCAATAACCAGAAGCTGTCTTGATTCCCAATAGCGCGTGTTAATTCACTCGCCTTCGCATAATTAGCTCCTTTACCCGTTGTTGGATTGACAATCTGTAGTGCCGTAACGTACATATCTTTCTTCAGCCCATGTTCCTTGGCCAGCTTTTCACAGGCCGCAACGGCACTTTCGATATCGTTAAGGGGGCTGCTAAACAGTTCAAGCAGGGCATTAACATGTTCTCGCTGTAAATCTTCTAGGTAGTACCAGCGCTGCGCCAGTTCATTAAAAGAACTGCCTATCTTCATTTGCTGAATAGCTTGATAGTGTCCGAGTTCCGGGTCAGGTTCCTCAATAGTAGCAAATAATGGGTACTCGCTCTTTTTCCAGCGAGCATCAGGCGTTCGATACTCCGGGGGTAGCTTGCTCAATTTCTCGTAGTATTGTTTCCTGATTTCCTGTTGCTTCTGGTAATCAAAGCCGTCGAGTGTTTGGCCTTGCTTCGCGTACTTATCGACATATTTCTCCGTCACCAGCGGTTTAATGATCGCAAACGGCCTCAGCTTCTCAAGATCACTGCTTGTAATCGGAGCAGGCATCACTATCTCATAGTAAGCCCCCGCATCTCGAATTACGATCCCTCGACTTGGCTTACCATTCTGTCTCAAAACTTCACCCAACAACACAGCGAAACCCACCGCCAGGAGCGCATCTGATGATGTATCGCTTATCTTCTCAACGTAGAAAGATTTTATGTCCATATGAGTTCCCTCGCCTCTTTCTATTTTGGCTTGTCTCTGGTATGTGTTTTGCTAAATAAAGCAATGCTTTGGACCGCAAGCAGCAAATTGATTAAATTCTCCTCTGCCATGTGATTAATGGCGATTATGATTAACAAGACAAAAATGCCAGTAGCTAGCACCATTTGTACCGCTAGATGCAAGCCCTTAAAATTATCCCAAACATTCTTCATAAACTTTCCTTAGTAGTAACACTACACAAGGGTTGTAAATATCACAAAGATTGGTTGGGATTTTACTGCTAAGTTACAAATCTGTCAAGTCCTTGCAAGAAAAAATGGATATGTGTTAGAATTTTCATACGATCCATAATTCCGAATCTAGACTTCGGCGTAGGATACTGCAATTTGGTAGTGTTTCTACTTTATAACCCATTTTTTCAGTTCGATCCGTCATAAGGATACTTCTGATGATCAACCCGCGCGCTGATCCGCAAGCCTCAGCGCGCGAACAATCATAAAGTACAGCCAGGTCTCAAGCTCGCCAGCACGGCCATCTTCATTTGATGGAATGGTCAGCTTCGGTTTACCCGCGTTAGAAGGTGCAAGATCACCTCCCTGAGTTATATTGGACATGAGCAAAGAAGCCTCGTATTTCCATGCTTCTCCAGAACAGGCATCGGCTAATGCCTCCTCGGCTGCTTTCCTAGCACGTTCGCTCAGGTGAACTGTCTGGAATTCGCTAGCCTGTGAGGTATGATGCCGCGCAATCGCCCCACATGCCGCGCGTAGCACACGACGGCGTTCCTCACCTATTGCTTTTGGAATACCCAGGCTTGTCCCAATCATATTACGCGCAATCGCCACACTTTCGCAGGCGTGCTTTGGTCGCTTCGGTTTCACATCACGCTGCCATGCTTGCTCTTCTCGCGAATAGGTAAAATCGGTTTTTGCGAAGCAGAACGTTGGAGTTGGAAGTTCATATGTTATGCCCCTCCGCTTTTGCTCCCATATCAGCCTTTGCCAGGATAATGCCCATTGTTGCCATGTTTCGTCCAGTTTGCCAAGATCATGACACGCTATAGCCAGGAGAATAGCTTGGTTGACCAAGCCGTCTGGTAGCCCCAATCCGAGTTCCAGGCGGCTTGCTACGTAGTCAATATCCTCTTTTATGCCGGCTCTATAGGCAAACAATAACCCACGAATATGTTCCTGGTAGCTGGTCTGGTGAGAACCCTTATACTCCCTATCAGCCAGTATTGCTGGCAGCTCTTGACTCTCGTAACCGTTCGGTTCCACATCAAGTTGATCATCTAGCAACACAAATCCGAGTTGCTCGTCATATCGCGCTAACTGGCTGGGAAAGGCTATAACAAGCGCCTGCCGTATAGCTTCAGGGTTAGTTACCACCTTCCACATGTACCGCGTCTTCTGGCGATTATCAATACCATCGGCGTCATCAGGCAGGAATTCTTTCTCAATTTCTGCCTCTTTGCAAACCCAATCAAGTCCAAGCAGGGCCGCTCGTTCTTGAAGTGCCTCCCATCGCTTCTTATTCATCAGTGAACCGGGATGCATGCTGAAGCTCTGCCAGCGCCACGGAGTCTCTTGAATAGCGTCATCGGGATCATCGTAAATCAGCATCTGCACTTGTGCAACGTCACGGATGAGCGTTGAGGAGACGCTGCGTTTATTTGTGTTGTAACTCTTGAAGATTTGTGTCAGGATTTCCCTTTCATTCATGCTTAGCCGTTTCAATAAGGCTTTGTCTTCCTCGCTATGAACGATATCGATAAGTTCTTGTTCCTCTAAAAATCCCACCTTTTCCTTGTCAAACCGCTCGAGCGCATTCCAGGTAGCTGTGCAAAGGCACTTGTCATAAGGCAAGGTATTCGATTCCTTTCCCTCATCATCTCTAGGAAGAGGATACACAATAACCCGACCCTCCTGGTGTGCAAATCGCGCGCAACGCCCTGCCCGCTGGATAAGGCTATTAGCTGGCGCATTCTCTGTGTGTAAAACATGCACAGAGATATCTAACCCTACCTCGACAACCTGAGTCGCAATTACGATCATATCGCGCCCCAGGTAGTTCCCATTCTCCCACTTCTCAGGACCAAGCTCTTCTTCAACTTCACGAGAAAGGCGTTTGCGGTCTTCTGTACTGAATCTACTGTGAAGTAAAATAACACGGGTTTCCTTATCTTCTGCATTCCTCAGTTGGAGGTATAACTGCTGCGCACGCAATACCGTGTTACAGACAATCAATGTACACTTGTTGCTTGCTCGTTGCTGATGTTCCGCTAATATAATCTCAGCGTTCATTGGATCAGCACAGCGTGCAAAAACCCGGCTACGTCCTTGAGCAAGTTCTTGTAGCTCATTCGGGTCTGTTACAGTCACAACCTCAGCTTCTAATAACCCTTTTAGCTCATTCAGTAGAGATGTAGAGAAGGTGGCAGTCATCAGTACAAACGGCGTAATCGACTTGAGCAGCCTCAACATCTCGATACCTGTAGTGCGCGCTCCAAAGACGCTTTTCCCTTCTCGCAAAAGTGGGTAAAGGTGAAACTCGTCAAGCACGAGATAGAGCCGATGATGCCTCCCACGTTCAGATTGGCACGATTAGAGCCCATGCCATAAGGCACAGCCAGAAAACTGGCAAGCAACTGGTCAATCGTGCAGAACGTTAGCGCCGCTTCCATCTGTGGATCGTCAGCTTGCTCACCGGTCTGAATCGAGATGGCATCTCGTCCGATGTGTCGGTATTTCTCTACAAGACGTGTCGGCATCTCCCTATCAATATTCTCAGCAAGCGATTGGTAATCTCGAAAAAACTGGTTCGCAAGTACCCGCAATGGTACAGCATACCGGCACGTATGAGGAAGTTTGCTATCCTGGCAAGCGAGGTTATAAATGAAAGGCGCTAGTGCTGCCCGTGTTTTACCTGAACCCGTCGGAGCCTGCAAAATGACGCTTTTTCCTTGCAGAATGTTTTTGAATACACGATCTTGAAACGGTCGTAAAGGTGGATGTTCTGCCATAATCGCTATCCTCCCAGGATTCTAGAAAGCAGGCCCATATCAGGCTCATCGGGCGGCGTTGATTTTGGCGTCACACCGTACATATGAGCAAGCCTGCGAGCCTCTTTTACCATCTTCTCTCGCAATTCCTGTGGAGCCAGTACCTCACAATCCGAGCCCCAGCCGCGTATCCAGTTCTCGATTTCCAGGGTATCGCCAATCTGCGCTGTCCACTCACACCCTTCGGCCGTCTCGACAATCTGTTGGGATGGATGCCACAGCGTTTCTTTGACCCGTTTTGTTACCCAATGGCTAAAGCGCAGACGCACTTCTACCAGTTCCTCGTCTCCGTACATTACTCCCCAGGCTCTGCTCAACAACGCTGGCCCATCAAAATCAGCAGGCACCTCGAAGGTTTCTTGCGTCAGTTCTGCAAACTCGATGCGCTCCATTTTAAAAGTTCGCAGGGCATCGGGCGGGTTGCTGTATCCGATGGCGTAGAATGTGCGGCCTATCGCCGAAGGTTCCAGCAGAAAAGGCGAAAAAAGGGATTCGAATGTCTTGCGATGCGGGGGAGCATAAATCAATCGGACCTTGCGGTGAGTCGCCCAGCCAAGAGCCAATGACTCGAAGATAGCCGATGTATCCTCTTGTCCCTTTTGTCGTTCTCTAGCCAGGTCGACAATTTCATGCAAATGGGTCGTAATAGTGCCCGGCATGGCGCTGATAAGCTTGGTGAGGGCTGATAAGACATGGGTATTACGTTCGTCATGGATCTGTGTCAATAGGCGCGCGGCCAGGTAAAGCGCGGTTCCCTCCGCAAGGTTGAGTTTCATTGGCAGCAGTTCATATTTCGCGCCCTCCGCCAGTTGCCAGTACCATTTATCTTTTGTCAGCGGAAGACGACCGCTCGATGAAAGTTCTGTAAGGTAGTGATGTGCTGTATCCTCGCTCACCTCGAGCTTGTCCGCGATCTCGCGTGTGCGAAGTCGCCTGCCAGGATTATTCCAGAAAAGTAGCTGTACTTGATGGAGTCGGTCCGTCTTGTTGTATGCATCCGATATCGGCATCCTTACACCTCCTGTAAGACAGTTTACTGAAAATATCCGCAGGGAATGCGGGAAATTTTGGAAAATATCACAAAGTGTTCTTCGTAGCGAGACGACTCTCCGTCCTTCCAGGGGCAAATCCCGTCAGGGCGGGAGTAGAGCGGGGTGGTGTGGGGACCCTTGGGTCGCCCTCCTTCACCCCAAACGATGTAGACCAAGCGAGACGAACGACTTGCCAGAGAGCCAGCCTGTTACTTTGAACCATGAGGAACCATCCTCCATTACGACATAATCCCGGCATTCGAAGCAGCAAAAGAGGCAACACTCTCATTATAGATGAGAATCAATAGAGTGGCTACAAAATAAACCAATTGGGGGATATAAGATTATTTCTCCAACGACGTTTATCCATAATATTGGATTTCAGCGGCGTGAGCACCTCTCGTAACATTGTAAGAGCAGGATAAGGTGGAGTGGATCAGAGGGATCTCTGAGTTCGACTTGAAGATTATCGTGCGGTCACGATAAGATAAGAAATGATTGGTGAGAATGAGCAATATGTGGGGATGACCACCAGTTACTTCCCTCCGCGCTGCTCCTTTAGAAGGGCGCGCAAGGCGTCGGCCTGGCCGCGATTATACGCCGCCGAGTGGATGCCTGAACCGACGACCGGCAGCGAACTCTTTTCGCGGATCAGCGCGGCGCGTTCGCGGTGAAATATTTCGTGCACCAGTTGCCGGTCGCTCAACTGCCAGCCTCGCGAGTGCGCGTAGGCGGCAAACGACATAACGCGGCTGTACCCATCCTGGTACTCTCGATCTGCATCCTCGGTTGTCGGCATCTGTTGCATAGCTCTATCTTACTCCGGACGCGCCTGCAAAGCGCTGTGTTTCATGTAGTATCGTTATTGTCATTATGGCAAAAAAGATGGAGTAATGTCAATACGTTTTCCTGCCTACAGGGTTGCCGGTGGTTCTTTCTCCTGGCTGCTTTTGCGCAGCCACAAGGAGACATGTGCCGGCTGCATGGTCTCCTGCACGACCTCGAGTAACCGTTCGCTTAGCTGGCTCAACTCCACCTCGTTGCGCAGGGTAGCGCTGAACGCCGCCACAGTTCGCACTGCGTCGTACTTGCGGCGGTAAAAGCGGCGGTCGATCAGATCCTGGATACGCTGGCGCAAAGGCTGGAAGAGAGCCGCTATTGCCAGGGTGGAAATGACCAGCACTACCGGCTGCTGTCCCACCTGTCCGGTGATTGCTCCCGCCAACCTCTCAACGCCGATGATAAGGCCCGCGTAGATTGCTCCCAGCAGGGCAGTCAGCAGGCCATAGACCAGCGCTTTGTTGATGAGGACATCGATGTCCCACAGGCGCGAGCGTATGATAGCGATGCCGATCGAGAGCGGAACCAGGGCTGAGAAGAGGTAGACAAGCGTGTCCCCTACCAGGAACCCCGACCTGCCAGGCGTCTGCGCGAGTGACAGGAGATTGGCGGCGCCAATGATGACGATAGTACCGATCAGGCCGATCACTGTACCGAAGACGACCCACCTGGTCTGCTGGCGTTGCACAGGGGTGGACACGCGCCGGTAGCGATAGACCTGGGCAAACAACGAGACGACGATGAAGGCGAAGAGCAGGGCGGTGGCGACGCCCATCGGTAAAACCGACGAGCTTACCAGGAACAGGGGAATCCACGCCAGCAAAACGAAGCTCGTCCAGCGTGGGGTGAACCGCCCATCTGGGAACAGGTACAAAAAGAGGCCGAGCAGGATGTAACTCAGAGGAAATAGCAGATTGACGGGAATCGCGAAGGCAGGGACGGCGCTCGCCAGCGCGTTGGCGCTCGTCTGCTCCACTCCGAACGTGACGAGGAACAGCGCGGTGATCAGCCCGATGAGGGTCTCAGACTTGCGCCAGTAGATCACGGCGGCAATCCCCAGAAAAAGGAGCATATAGAGTACTTCGAGCGTACCGATATAGGCGGAGTAGAAGCCGAGGGTGATCCCAGCCGCCCGGAATGCAGGCATGCTGGCCAGAGTTGGCTGCTGGTCGCCGCACTGCGCAGCTTGTACAGACCGTCCCAAGCTGAGCGTAGCGCAGCGGAACACCCCATGCCCAGATGACCAGCGCCAGGAGAGCCACGCCCAGGCAGCCGGCCCGCGCGATCAGCAGCCAGCGCCCGCGTAAGCGCACTTCGGTATGGTTATTCTGTGGATGAGCCGTATCGGATGCGGGTGATGCGACAGGAGCGCTCAACCTTTTCTCCTTGCATGATTAATTCACGCTATTCTCTGCGCCTATCATACCATTACGCCCGTTACAAGAACGTTACGAAAAGTAGGGCCCGATTGACGCGGCGAACATCCTGGAAATTTACCGCTCATTTTGAGCGGTAAATGATCATCGGCACCGGCCTGAATCCGCTTCTCAGGCGGGTTTATCGGGCCCAAAATATTCTTTCTGGAACGCACCTATTTTTTACAAGTCCTCTGCCGGCAGCCACAAATTCGCTTCGTCACGGGTGATACACCATTATTCCCGATGTTGGTTGGTAACAATCATCATCACGCCCGGGGAGCCAGACGCGTGGCGCGAGGGCGCGATTCATCGCGCCCCTACCTGAGGTTTGTCGGGATTCAAATCCGCGCTGGACTAAGCCCATCCAGTTCGATGGTACGCTGACCATTGATCTGGTCTGCTACCGCTCGCCCGACTGCTGGAGAAAGCGCGAAGCCATGGCCGGAAAAACCCAGCGCCAGCGTCAGCCCGGTCGTTGCAGGCGCGGGACCAATGAAGGGGATGTCGTCGATACTCTGCGCTTCCAGGCCGCACCAGGCCCGTGCGATACGCTGCTGACCGACGGCAGGCAGCAGACCGCAGGCAGCAGCCCAGTTGCCCTCGATGCTCTCCGCGCGCGTGCGGTACCCGCGCCGGTCGGCTTTCGCGTCGCCCGGCCAACCGCCTCCGAGAAAATACGCGCCATCATCCAGTTGCTTCAGCGAAAGTTTGCGCCCGACCGCGCTGAGGACCGGCTGCAGCGTTACCTCCTGAGCAGGCGTCGAGAGCAGCATTTGCAGCGCCAGCGTGCGAATGGGCAGGCGCAGGCCTATGCCGAGCGCGAGCTCATCGCTCCACGCGCCCGCCGCGAGCACCACGTGCTCGGCCTCAACTTCGCCGCGCTCCGTTGCTACCCCCGTGACCTGCTCTCCCTGCGCAATCAGCGCCAGCGCCGCCGTGCCGGTCCAGTACGTGGCGCCAGCTCTGAGAGCGGCCTGTGCGAAGGCCCGCGTCGTGGCGGGAGGATTGGCCTGACCATCACCAGGACTGTAGCTTCCGGCAATCACCTGTTGATTGAGTCCCGGCGCTATCTCGTGAGCCTCCCTGCCGTCCACCAACTGAACATCGCTGAAACCCATGGCGTGCTGCTGCTTTACGAAGTCCTCGAGGTAGCGCGCCTCGTGCTCGTTTTCGGCCAGCAAAAGTTGCCCGCCGCGCCGGTAGCCTATATCGGCCTCAAGTTCCTCGGAGAGCGTTTGCCAGCGCCGGTTGGCCTCTATCGCCAGCAGGGCCTCCGCCGGGTGCCTTCCCTGCCGGCGTACGCCACCGGCGCTGGCCCAGGATGCCGCCGGCTCGCTGGCAACCTCTCCGCGCTCGATGACCAGTACCTGCCGCCCCAGGCGCGCAAGATGGTAGGCGATAGAGTTGCCGATAATGCCCGCGCCGATAATGGCGATTTCTGTTCGTGTTGCTGTCATGTGAGGTGCTCCTTTCGCAATATTATACCCGCTAGCCGGGCAAATAGATGTATAATACCAGGCGACTCTATGCGAGTCCAACCCAATAGAATTTGTCGATTTCAGGAGAAGCAGGTCTTGAAGCAATGCAAGCAAAGCCGCGTTGCCACGTTCGGGGTGAGGGTGTGGCGCTGGAGCCTTTTGGGGCTTGTACTTTTTGCAGTTCTGGCAGCCGTTTCATTCGGGCGCGTCCGTGCTGACGGAGGGGCGCCGAACCTGGCGTATGTGGCCGGCACTCAACAGGGGATCGGTGTTATTGATGTGGCTCAGCGCAAAGTAGCAGAGCAATTTTCTATCGCGGGCAATCCCTCCATGATTCTGCTGAGTTTTGATGGGCGGTTGCTTTACGTCACGCAGCCGGGGGCCGGTCGGGTCGCGGCGCTGGCGGCCAAAACAGGACAGATGATCTGCAGCGCGGCCTACCCCGGACACCCGGCGCTGCTGGCGCTGAGCAGTGATGGAACGGTTTTATACGCTGCGGGGCTCAACGAAACGACCATCCTGGCCCTTGATGCTCAAACCTGTGCAATCCAGCGTTCGATCCAGGCTCCTGAGCCGATCTCCTGGATCGCGGTGGCGGGGATCACCACAACCAGCGGTTTTCAAACGCAACTCTGGGTGGCCGGGACCGGCGCGGTGAGCATTCTGAACCAGCAGGGGCATGTTATGGACCGCGTTCCAGTTCCTGGCGGGCCGCGCTTTCTGTGCCTGCCCGGTAATTTAACCGCGTACGTGGCTACACGACAGGGCAGCGTTGTGGCAGTTGATATGCTGACCCACCAGGTCTTTGCCTCCTTGCTGAAGGGTGGGTCATTTGGTTCGATGGACTATGACGCTGTGACCGGAGAAATCTTCGTTCCCGATCAGCAGCACAACCAGGTAGATGTTATCTTTCCCGTGCTGAATGGGGCCGGGCCGCTCCCCCACGAACCGGAGCGGGTTATACCGGTGAGCGGCTCTCCGCGAGCTATAGCTGTTACCAACGATGGCGCCTTCGGCTTCGTGGCGCTCAGCGGAGGTAAGGTGGACATGCTCGATATCTCTATGCGGCAGCTCATCGCTACGATCGCGGTTGGAGGGCAGCCTGGCTTCATCATTACAGGGCCTTTTCCGCCCCAGGATGTGCCAATCCCTCAGTCCCCGCAGCCCGTCACTTCGTCCCACGCTATTATCCTGCTCGCGAGCGTGGCCGCCGCGCTGCTGCTGGGGGCGCTTGTGGTCGTGTTCTTTTTTCTGCGGCGGCGGAATAAAATACAATAATTGCCTGAGTATTATCGCCTATTGACAAAGGTCAGCATTATCTTTGATAATCAATGTGAGATTTTTCATCCCTTCTCTCGTCTTACTTTGTAATGAGGAATTATTTCATTCCAGCCCTCGCGTTGTCAGGAAGTAGATGGATCATCTGAGAGGTCTAGCCTATGAGCACCAATCCGTTTCGAATCGAGAGATATGAACTGCAAGAACTGTTGGAACAGAGTGGACGAGCTGAGGTCTGGAAAGCCTTCGATACGCAAGCGCGCCGCTATGTGGCGGTCAAGTTCCTGCACGCGAATCTACAAGCCGACCCCAATTATGCGAACCGCTTCCAGCGCGAGATGCAGGCGATTGCGTTCCTGCGTCACCCGAACATTGTGCAGTACCTTGATTTTTCAGTTTCTCCTCCGGTCGGAGCGGGGAACGTCACCGCCTGTATAGTGATGGATTACGTAGATGGTGGCACGCTGGCGGGCTATATTCGCAATACCTCTCAGCAAGGAGCCTTTCCTCCCCCCGCTGATATTGTGCACCTCTTCGCTCCTATTTGCGCAGCTATTGAGTATGCCTCCCAGCATGGGGTAGTTCACGGTCAACTCAAGCCATCGAACATTTTGCTCGATAAACAGAATACGTCGCGCAACGCCATGGGCGAACCCGTTATTACGGACTTCGGCATTGGCAAACTGGCGGGGATCAGGACGAGTAACACAAGCGACTGGTACAGCACGCCGGTCTATATGTCTCCAGAGCAACTGATGGGTTCGGCCGCGGATGCCCGCAGCGACATTTATTCGCTCGGCATCATACTGTATGAAATGTGCACGGGTACGCCGCCATTTCCAGGCAACAATCCGGCTGCCATCATCATGCAGCATCTGAATAACACACCGGCTTTACCCACATTGATTAACCCCGGTCTTCCTGCGGATCTGAGCGCGATCATCATGCGTTGCATCGCCAAGGATCCGGCAGCACGCTTCCCCAGTGCAGCTGCCCTATCCGAAGCGCTTGCGAAGGTTCTCGGACAGGAGAAAGAGGCTGTCGCTCCCACGCAGGCCGCGCAAATCGACGCGACCGGACGCACCGCCAGTACTGTAAACATGCCAACGGTGATGAGCGCCGAGCGGCCTGGAGGCGGGACAGGGACGGCGCCGTCGGCATTGACGCCCTCCTTTCCAGGTATAAGCGGTTCCTCATACCCTTCGCTGCCCACTACTGCCGCGACGCCTCCTGGCGGAGGGCTGGCGGCAGCCTTCTATAGAGCCTCTTCGCCGGGCCTGGTGGGATCATCACAACCCTTTACCGGACCTCAGCCTGGTGCATCCGTTACTCCTTTATCTCCCCCTTATCCAGGGGGTCAATCTGCACAGTTCTCGACGCAGTCTCCAGCGCCTCCTGCATTCGTACCATCACCGCCCGCGCGCAGGCGAAGACGAGGTCTGTGGATCGCCCTGATTGTGCTGCTCGTGCTCGTGCTAGCAGGCTCGAGTCTGGGCGCCTACTTCGCCTTTTTCTCGAAGAGTAATGCTCCCGCTCCTGCCGGGCCCTTAATAGTAGGACATGCCTACTTCGGCAGCAGCGGGCTCTTGAGTGCCAATCCAGAGAGTAACCAGGGTATCACCGACCAGATACAGGTCAAAATGGATAACATACCACCTCCCCAGGCGGGTATGGCCTATTACGCCTGGCTCGTGAACGATAAAACACTACAGTGGAGTCCCATCGCACTTGGCGGGCTGACCATCAATAACGGCACCGGCGTCCTGTCTTACGTAGATGCTCAGCGCACGAACCTGCTGGCGAGCAACAGCCGCTTCCTCATCACCGAGGAGAGCGCCGCCTCCCCACCGGTGACCGCGTCGCTCAATCCGAGCACGTGGCGCTACTACGCCGAATTCTCTCAGGTCCCCGATCCGAACAACCCGAAACACTTTAGCCTGTACGACCATATCCGTCACCTGCTCTCAGCCGATCCCGACGTAGCAGAGACAGGGCTATCGGGGGGATTGGATATCTGGCTCTACCGCAATACGCAGAAGATCCTTGAATGGGCCGGCAGCGCCAGGGACGCTCAGGCAACCGGCACCAATACGGGGTTCATCCGCCGCCAGTTGACGCGCATCATGGACTACCTGGACGGGACGTCCTACACCCAGTTGGCGCAGGACCTGCCCGGCCAGCCTATCCTGGTCGATGCGAAGATCGGGAAAATCGGCCTGTTGACTTTCAATGCAGCCGCGCAGGCCCTGCCCGGCTACCTGTATCATATCAGCACCAAGCACCTGGCCGAGATCGCCATACTTCCGCAGGCGAGCTCGCAGCAGAAAGCGCTGGCCCTTCAGATCAACCAGGAGCTCAATGTCGTGAATGGCTGGTTCGAGACCATGCGCAGCGAGGTGCTGCAATTGTTCGCGATGTCTGATGCGCAGTTGCTTGGGAATTCTGGCCGCATGCTGCTGGATTCCGTCGCGACGCTGGCAAACACTGCCTTTGTCGGCCAGATCAATTCACAAGGGCAGGTGACGCCAGGCGTGGTCCAGGTTCACTATTCGATCCAGAACCTGGCGACTTTTGACGTTCGTGCGTGTACCGCAAGCGATCCTTGCAAGCTGCTCTAGGAGGAGAAGGCGATGAGTATGGAACCGGTCAGGCGACTCGGTAAGTATGATCTGCAGCAGCGCCTGGGACATGGGGGCATGGCGGAGGTCTGGAAGGCGCTCGATACGCAATTGCAGCGCTACGTGGCTATCAAGCTGCTCCATGCGAATCTACAGGCCGACCCCACCTTCGTGACGCGCTTCCAACGCGAGGCCCAGACCATCGCCTCGCTGCGCCATCCCAACATCGTGCAAATTCACGATTTCCAGGTATCGCAGCCTCCCGAGTCGAGCGTTCCAACCCCTTACATGGTCATGGCATATATCGAGGGGCAGACGCTGGCGGACTACATTGCCATTACCTCCGCGAAAGGAAATATCCTCTCTCCCTTCGAGATCGTCAACCTCTTTACATCGATCGGCTCCGCTGTTGACTACGCTCACCAGAAGGGCATGATCCACCGCGACATTAAACCCGCGAATATTATGCTGGATAAACATAATACATCGCGCAACCCCATGGGCGAGCCCATTCTCACCGATTTCGGCCTGGCCAAACTCCTGGGGGTAACCGCGGGTACGCTCACAGCCACATCGCTCGGCACTCCCTTGTATACCTCACCTGAGCAGGCCAGCGGCTACGCCGGCAATGAGCGCAGCGACATTTATTCGCTAGGGGTCATCCTCTACGAGATGGTGACCGGCGTGCCGCCTTTCCGAGGGGAGAATCCCACGGCGGTGCTCGCGCAGCATCTCAATGCCATGCCGCCTTCACCCGCGCTGTACAATCCAAATATCCCGCCCGCGCTCACTCTGGTGATCATGACGGCCCTGGCCAAAGATCCGAACGCGCGCTTTGCCCGCGCTTCTGCTATGACTACCGCGCTCGCCCAGGCGCTCGGCGTGCTATCAGCCGAGAGCAGGAACCAGGCCGGCTATTCAACGGACGCGGGCCAGATGCCCACCTACTTCGCTTCGTCCAATCCTATGATGGTCGCGGGCACGGTAGCCGCGTCGCCTGCGATCTCATCGGTCTCGGGCCCTGTACCAACGGTCCCGGCGCCCGGCGCTAATCCTGTGAGTAACCCCGGTACTGTGCCAGCCGGGAGCGCTACTCCGCAACCGAATACGCCCTCGACCTGGCAACCTTTCCTGCCTGCCGGCGGCGGCGGAGTGGCAGCAGCAGGTGCTCCGCAGGCGAGTTTGCCCATGACAGACGCGGTCAAGGCGCCTGTTGCCCCAACCGTGCCGGGACCACCCTCATCGCCGGGGCAGCCCAGGCCACCCGGGTCCCCTCCAGGGAGACGGTGGAAAGGCATCTACACGGCCCTGCTTGTGCTGCTCGCGCTTGTACTGATCGGTTCGGGCCTGGGTGCGTACCTGGCATTTTCCCACAAGAATATCCCGCCCGCTCCAATATCAGGTGGCCAGGCTTTCTTCTTGAGCAGCGGGCAATTGAACAGCGGAACCGCGCAGGGGATCGCGGACCAGTTGCAAATCAACCTGCAACATGTCCCCAGTCCGCTGGCCGGCACAAGTTATTATGCCTGGTTGCTGGCCGACATCCATCCCCATGTAGAGGTTCCAGCGCTGGAGCCACCGCCGCGGTTCAAGCTGCCGCTCCTGCTAGGGAAATTGACCGTTTCAAACGGCAATGCCACCTTATTCTACAAAGGGACTGCCCAGCACGATAACCTGATCTCGGTGGCGAGTCGCATGCTGATTACCGAAGAGGATTCCAACGGGACGCCACGCGGCCCGGCTGCCAACCGCAGCACCTGGCGCTACTACGCGCAGATCCCCCAGACGCTTTACGGGACGCCTGCTCTGAGCGCGCTGGATCACATCCGTCACCTGTTCTATAAGGAAACCAGGGTGGACGTGCTGGGATTGCCCGGAGGGTTGGATATCTGGCTCTTCAGAAATACCGAGAAGGTACTGGAATTGTCCAGCAGCGCTAGAGATGATTATCATGCCCAGGTCTCGGATTCGACCGCCATTCACAGCCTGTTTGTGGGCATCCTCGACTACCTGGACGGCACTCCCAATGTACACATAGATATTCCGAGCGGCGGCCTCGTCACCGCCAATCCCACTGCCTCTAAAGTCGCCTTGCTTTCGGTGGTTCCCGCGCAGTCCAATTTGACGGACCTGGCGAATAATCCTCCGGGATACACACAGCACATGGCGCTTCACCTGAACGGTGTCGTGCAGGCCCCGGACGCGACGCCGCAGATGCGCCTGCTTGCTACTCAGATTATAAACGCGCTGAATAACGCGAAAATGTGGCTAGGACAGGTCAGGACCTACGCGCAGCAGCTCGTCAAAATGGACGCGGTTCAATTGGCGCAGCCCTCGACGCTGACCATGCTGGATAACATGCTCCTGTACTCCACCTATGCTTATATCGGTCAGCTCGATCCAAGGACCAACCAGGTGTTGCCCGGCGTTCTGCAGATCCACTACGATGTGGCGAAGCTTGCGACATTGACACTTACGCCCAATCTGCCGCAAACTATCTGAGGAGGTTCGATCACCCGGCCATCATCTGAGAGGAACGACAATTCACATGGAGCTACAACGGCTTGGCAAATATGAGCTGCTAGATCGCCTGGGAAGCGGCGGTATGGGCGAAGTCTGGAAAGCCCGCGACACCGAACTGCAGCGTTTCGTCGCCATCAAGCTCCTACATGCCGACCTGCAGGCCGATCCCGATTTTGTGGCGCACTTTACGCGCGAGGCGCGCCTCGTCGCGTCACTGCACCATCCCAACATCGTCCAGATTTACGATTTTCAACTCACAAGCACCGAGGGATCAAGAGTCAGGGCGTATATGGTGATGGACTATATCGAGGGCGGTACGCTGGCCGACTATATTCTCAACACCTCACGCCGGGGCCTTTATCCTCCGGCTGCTGAAATTTTGTACCTCTTCACATCGGTTGGGCTTGCCCTTGACTACGCGCATCAGAAGGGCATGATCCATCGCGACATCAAACCGGCCAATATCCTGCTCGATAAGAGCGCCAGGGATACGGCGCTGGGGGAACCGGTCCTGAGCGACTTCGGTATCGCTCGTTTGCAAGGGGCCAGCGCTTCAACCGTAACCGGGGCACTGATCGGTACGCCCCTCTATATCTCGCCAGAGCAAGCGGAGAACCGAAGCGTGGATGATCGTTCGGACCTGTATTCGCTGGGTGTTGTCCTCTATGAAATCCTGACCGGCAGGACGCCTTTTCGCGGCGACAACGCACTCGCCATCATGATGCAGCAGATCTACGGACAACCGGCGCCGCCAGAGTCCCTCAACCCGCGAATTTCTCCCGCACTCTCGTCGGTTGTGCTGCGGAGCATCGCCAAGGAGCCGCGAGAACGCTTCCCCTCCGCGAGCGACCTGGCTGTGGCGCTGGCGCAGGCCTTGAACGAGCCGGTTCCGGCGAGCCTGGTAAGCACCAGAAGCATCAGCGAGCGGCCAGATTACAACCCGCTCCAACCCAACAGGGCGGCGTCCGGCACGACTTCATCTACTCCCACGCTTACTGCAACGCCACCGTTTACAACTACACCGCCCCTGCCGTTGCCGCAGCCGGCTCAACCAGAGCGACGGGCGCCATCACGGCGCAGGCTGCTGCTTGCCGCTGCGGCGGCCGTCGTGCTGCTCGCCGTGATCGGAGTAAGCGCTTTCGGCGTATTCCCCCGGCTTTTCGCCGGTCAAGGCGCGGCCACCCCGACTCCAAATTCGGTGGGCGTCGTCGTTGGTAGCATCACTTTTATCAGCAGCCAGGGCGCGCCGCGCAATACCTTCGATGAGCTGCAGGTCGATCTTACCAACATTCCACCCGCGCCACCCAATGACACCTATTATGCCTGGCTGGGGGTTACCGGCAGCGAGGTGAATCTTTATCCAAACTGGCAATTGCCGATATCCAACGGCGCTGTACATACGCGCTTATCCAGCAGCCAGCATAAGGACCTGCTTGCCAACGCGAACTGGTTTCTGATCACTGAGGAGCACATAACCAACCCGCCGTCCCCTCCCACCGTTCCCAATCCTCTCATGCATATCTATTATGCCAACATCTCGCCTACCTCAGCCTCTTCCCCTGTCTTTTCGGTCAGGACGTGTCCGCAGGGCAGTGCGGCCAATGCGATAGTTGCGTGCCGGTAGGGGTCCCTGCCCATCACGAGCGCTGGCGTTTCGCCGGTGCCTTCTTCTGGAAGGCGAGAAATGGCCCGCTCTGATTCTGCGGAAGAGCGCCGCACACATGCACAGCGCTTTCCTCATAACTGACGTGTTCGATGACCCCGTACTTATGGAATAAGTGCTACGAGATCGCCCCGGTCGTAGGGGATATGCACATCGAGCGCAGTGAACTGCTGGACGAGATTCTCGCTGATACAGCGCAGCAGGGCATCGATCCCGCTCCCCTTCAACGCTGACACCTGCACCGACGGCAGCGCGGCCGCATCCCCGCTCAAGCCCGGCGGCTCAGCTCCCTGCCGCAGGTCCGTTTTGTTCAGAGCCACAATTACCGGGCGTCCCGCCGCGCCGATCTCTTCGAGCACCTGCTCGACGGCCTCCACCTGGCGCTGCATCGATGGGCTGGAAGCGTCGACGACGTGCACGAGCAGGTCAGCCTCGCCCACTTCCTCCAGCGTGGCGCGGAAGGCCGCCACCAGCGTCGTCGGCAGGCGCTGCACGAAGCCGACCGTGTCGGTCAGCAAGAATTCGAGTCCTCCGGCGAGCCGGATGCGCCGCGTGGTGGGGTCAAGCGTGGCGAAGAGCTTGTCTTCGGCCGTTACACCTGCCCTCGTGAGCGCGTTGAGCAGGGTGGACTTCCCAGCATTAGTGTAGCCTACCAGGGCCACGACCGGTGCGCCCGCATTCTTACGCCGCTCGCGATGGAGCTGGCGGTGCGTCCGCACCTTTTCCAGCTCCTCTTCGAGCGCCTCCTTCTGGCGGCGCAGCAGGCGGCGGTCTACCTCGATCTGCTTCTCACCTTCGCCGCGCTGCTGCACGCTGCCCTTCTGGCGCGAGAGGTGCCCCCACTGGCGGGCCAGGCGTGGCAGGTCGTACTCGATCTGTGCCAGCTCGACCTGCAGGCGCCCCTCGCGCGTGCGTGCCCGCTGCCCGAAGATGATGAGGATCAGCGCTGTGCGGTCAAGCACCTGCACATCTAGGGCTCGTTCCAGGTTGCGATGCTGCCCCGGCGAAAGCTCCAGGTCGAAGATTACCCCGTCGCAATCGTGGTAGCGCACCAGTTCCGCGAGCTCCTCGACCTTACCAGATCCGAGCAGCGTCCCGGGGTGAGGGCGCGCCAGCCGCTGCGTTACCCTGTCGGCAGTTGTCACCCCGGCGGTGCGCGCGAGCTGCTCCAGCTCGTCCAGCGACTCTTCCAGGGGCCAGTCCGTGCTGGGCATCTCTACGCCGACGAGTATAGCCCGCTGTGGTGCAACCGCCAGCAGCCCGCCCGCCTGTTGTTCTGCTCCCGCAATAGATGTATGTTGTTCAGCCATGTTGCTCTCCCGCAATTATGAATGGATTCTTTGCTGCACTCAGAATGACAATGTATTAGATGTATGTTGTTCAGCCGTTTTGTTCTCCCGCAACGTATTCTCGATGGGGTATGAAAAGGGTAATAGGGTGGGAGAGTGCGCGAAGGGGATGTTGAGTAGCGTAGCGGTTGCGGGACCTGAATGCGCCTGATAATCTCAGTTTGTCGTGCTGTGGTGTAAACCGTAGATGCTGCCTTCATCCCTCTCTCCTGATGCATGATGCACTTGAAACGCATCGCGCAAGAACCCACGAGAATGCGGGCCCCGTCGTGTGATTGATGCTTCATGCATGATGGATGTGTATTAGATGAAGGTCAACATTGCCGTCTCCTGTCGCTTTATGCTTTGACTATACATTACAGGGGTGTAGCCGAAATGTCAAGCGTTTGGAAGCTCCCATACCTGCACCGTCAGATCGTCGCTTGCGGAGGCTACGCGCCTGCTGTCAGGCGACCAGGCGAGGCTCTCCACCTCGGAGCGATGCCTGCGATAGGAGTAAAGCAGGTTGCCGGTTTGCGCGTTCCACACCTGTACACTGGTATCGCTGCTTGCCTGCGTGTGATCCCCACCTCCCGATGCGATCCAGTTGCCATCAGGCGACCAGCCGAGCGCCACGACGTAGCTAGAGTGACCGGTATAGCGCAGGAATAGTCTGCCATTCATGGCATCCCATACCTGCACGGTCGTATCGTCGCTGGCCGATGCGATACGGCTGTCATCCGGCGACCAGGCTAATGCCAGGACTTCATCGCTATGCCCATTGTAGGTGTTGAGCGTTTGCCCGGTAGCGGCCTCCCAGACCTGCGCATTGTGGTTATTCGTATGATTGCCGCTGCCTGAGACGATGTACTGGCCATTGTGTGACCATGCGACGGCATTCACATAATGAACATGGCCAGTATAGTTGACAATATTCGAGCCGCTTGTTACATCCCATACCTTCACCAGCTTATCGCCGCCTGCCGAAACAACCTTTGAACTATCCGGTGACCATGCCACGTCATTCACCTGCGAAGCATGCGCTGAGATGGCCTGGAGGGAGGAGCCACTCGAGCCGTCCCAGATGCGCAGCGTACCATCACCGTGCCCGGAAGCGATGTAGCGTCCGTTCGGTGACCACGCTACGCTGTACACTGTATTCGTCCCGCTATCAAAGCTGAAGAGCAGGCTGCCATTAGTCGGATCCCATACCTGGATCAAAGAGCCGTTGCCTGCCGAGACCAGTCGCCCGTCGGTCGACCACGAGACGCTGTATTGCTCGTATGTTCCCCTGAAAACGACCGGCGCCGTATTTCCCCCTGGCACCGTCGGCTTTTGTGTGGGCGCCGAGGTAGGCTGCGCGCTCGGCTGTGCTGTGGCGGCGGATGTAGGTGGAGTTGTAGGTGTAGCCCTGGGCGTGTTCGCCGGCGGCGTCTGGATATGCGTCAGGGCGAAGCCCGCTGCTCCGGCGCCCGCGGCCACCGTGAGGGCCACCAGTCCTCCGATTATCAGGCGGCGCGAAATGCCTTGCCCGGCGGCAAGCGGGGCTCCTTGCAACGGCGTGGGCGGAGTTTCGAAGGGTGCGTTCGAAGGCGGCAGCGGGGTGACGGGATGAGGGATGTACGCCGCCCCGGCGAGGACGGTTGGACCGCTGCCAGCCGCTGTGCCTGCCATAGGTGGCGAGACCAGGATCGTCGGCGCTTGAGTAGAGAGTTCTGTCGGGGATGAATTTGCGAGTGGAGCTGCATCCATGCGGGCGGGTAGCGGCGTCATAGTTGCATCGGGTAGGCCGGCCTGCTCCAGCGCGCGAGCAAAGGCTTCTACGCGCGCGAACCGTGCGTCGGGATTTTTGGAAAGGGCCACCAGCAGGACCTGCTCTACCGCTGCCGGGATAGATGCATAGAGTGTGCGCGGCGGGGGCGGCGGTGTGAAGAGGTGCTGCGAAGCGACTTCAGCGAACGACCCTTGAAATGGGCAGCGGCCCGTCAGCCACTCATAGGCGATGACGGCCAGTGAATACTGATCGCTGGCAGGACGCGATTTCCCCTGTATCTGCTCAGGGGCCATATAGGCGATGGTGCCCGATATGTCCTGCGTGGGCAGCGAGCGCGAGGTGTGCGCGATGGTTGCGATACCAAAATCACTCAGCAGCACCTCGCCGTTGCTGCCCAGCAGCATATTCTCCGGCTTGATATCGCGGTGAATAAGCCGCTGATCGTGCGCGTATTGAAGCGCGCTGGCGATCTGCCTGGTGTAGGCGATAACCAGGTTGAGCAGCAGGGCCAGTCCCCGTATGTGACGCTGGCGCAGTGTACCGTTGGGCGCGTAGTCCATCACAAGAAAAGGAGTCGAGTCATCGACGCCGAAATCGTGGACGCGCACGATGTGGGGGTGCACCAGGCGGGCGACCGTTTGTGCCTCGGTCAGAAAATGCTCCATCATGTCAGGCGCGATCTGTGCATGCAGGAGCTTGATGGCAACCTGTGTTTTCAAGTAGATGTGTTCGCCTAGATACACATTAGCGAACCCACCACGCCCGATCAAGCGGATCAGACGGTAATGCCCCAGGGTTTGACCTTCGCGTTCCATCATCTCTCTCCCCTTTACAGATTTTTTCACACGCGGCCAGAGGAGTAATAGTACATCTTTAGTATAATTTGAAAAAGGTCAATCTTCAAGGGGAAGCTGATCTGTGGGATCGTTTTACTGTCGCCATTCGGCGCGAAGCTTCTTTGCCTGCTTAAAAATATCGTCAACACTACTGTCATGCGCGGCAATACGGTCTCGAAGGTCAGCGAGGTTATTCATATAGTCGAAGATCCAGCGCACAACCGCTTCGCTGTTCGTCAGGCAGCTTTCACGGAGGACTTCGGGGTCGCCTGCCACAGGGGATGTTGCATCCCGCAGGCCATCGCCGGCGAGCAGCAGGGCATCGTGCCATGAGGGGCTGCCGCCGACCGTTTGCATCAGGGCGGCCGAGATAAGGTAGGGGAGTTGCTGCATGCCTGCGACCATACTATCGTGTTCAGCCGGTTCCAGGAAGCGCACGCGTGCGCCAAGCGTATCAACCAGAGCGGAGACCTTTTCCAATGCGGCCTGGGGCGTGCGCCGCGTCGGAACCAGGCAATAGACGCGCTGCTGAAAGAGCGCCGCATCGGCTTTCTCGATTCCAGCGCCTTCTCTGTCGGTGATGGGGTGCCCGCCGACGAAACCGGTCGTTGGTGGAAGAAATTCTTCGGCCCAGCTTATTACTTGCGTTTTGGTGCTGGCTACGTCGGTGACAACGGCGCCCGCCGCGGCTGTGCCTGCCACCTGCTGCAGGAGCGCGCGCATGGCTACGACCGGCGTCGCCAGCACGATCAGCTCCGCTCCGCGCGTGGCCTCGGCGACCTGCGAGCAGACCACGTCTATGGCGCCGAGCTTGCGCGCCTGGTCAGCGATGCCCTTGCCGCCGTCGTATCCGGCCACCTGCCGGGCTGCCCTGCCCTGGCTCAGTGCCAGCCCTATCGATCCACCAACCGCGCCCAATCCAAGAATAGCGACGCGCTGAAACATAGCTGTCCTCTCCGGCCTGAAATATAGCGGCACCTGCGAGTGCCACCGGGTTCAAAAATAATCCAGGTTCTCCAGCCAGCCGATCCCTGGCTCGCCTAGCACTCCGGCCAGCATTGCCGTCGCATCATCGCTCAGCAGCACTAGCTCTGTGCGGTAGGATTCCAGAAAACGAGGCAGAATCGTAGCATCGTAGTTCGCCAGTAAGTCGGCGGCGAAGCGTTCGAGCAGCAGCGTGTATTCCAGGTATTCGCGCGGCGTGGTATCCTCGTACCAGTCGAAGCCGCGCACAGTGACGGGTGTCTTCCCATCCGGCTCGGGCTGGAATATCTCCGCAAACGTTTCGTGCAGATCGGTCATCGCGACTCCGCTCACATCAAACTCTTGCTGAACCAGCCAGAGCGCGGCGAATTGCATCTGCCATTCATCGGCCCAGAGCGGGCTTTCGAGGGGCCAGGGCCGTGGATCGGCTTCCAGGAAAGCGTGCGCCAACTCGTGAAAGACCAGAAACGCCAGCTTCTGCGGCGATTCGCTGCCCATGATGGGATCGAGATGTATCGGTATGACTAGCGAGGGCGGGCTGGTCACATCCGTCCAGTACGGCAGCAAGAGATCAGCTTCTCCAGTCTCCTCGTGGGGCGCCAACGTCCAGTCCTGCGGAGCCACCAGGAGAATCTCTATCGGCGGCGTCGCCGAAGCCAGGAGCTGTTCCAGGAGCTTGTTGGCACGGTCAATGGATTGCCCTAGCTGGCGAGCGAGGTCTTCTTGCCCGGCCGGAAAGCGCATCGTCAGCGGCTCGGAGAATGTCCTGTACTGTTCGTTGGGAAAGGGCATGCTTTGTCTTTGGGGGCGAAGCGGCCCCTCCCCTACCTTTCTCGTTCTGCAGTGGCTTTTCTGGGCGTATCAATAGCCAGCCGCGCGTCGTTGCCCTCGATGGCGTAGGTGTGCAACTCCTCTGGGGTATGCGAGCGGCGAAAGAGACGATATGAGCTGGTGAAGATCTGGCGCAACCGGCCCGGTTGAATCTGCTTGCCGCCTTCGAAATATTCGACCGCGACCTGCCCGATGGCCCACGTTGCCGCGCCGGCAATGGCTCCCGCTACGAAGTCACCCCCGAAGGGAACTGCTTTCGCCGCCTGTTCCGCGAGGATGCGCATACCCACACCGCTCGCCGCCGTTGCGATCAATTCGCGGGCGTGCTTCATAGCTTCCGCCGAGTCCATCGGCTCGCCGTACAGCGCCGCGATGCGCAGCACCAGTCGCATCTGTGTGCCCAGTAGGATGGGGATATCGACCAGCGGGATCGGCTCCAGGCCGGCAGCCAGGCTCACGAGCGTCGCGTTGCGGATCATGCGCCGGGCGGCAGCGCGCCGGAAGGCGGGAAGTTCGCGACCAATCACGAGGGCAGCATCCGGGCTGGCCTCGATCATGGCAGGTATCAACTCCTCGGCCACATTTTCGCCGGTGCGGGCAGAGATAGGAATGACGCCTGCTACGCCCAGCTCGAGCGCGACTTCATTGGCGGCGCGATCGGCCTCCGCGATGCTCTTGAAGGTATCTACTTTATTGACAGCCACGATGACCGGCTTATTCGTTTTCGCTATCGCTGAGTAGAGTTCTTTATCTTTCTCCTGCAAGCCCTTCGTGGCATCGATCAACAGCACGACCACCATTGCCTGATCTATGCCGTTCTGCATCAATTCCGGCAGGTGGCCGGGCGTGTCAATCAGGATGAAGGGCCCAAAGGTTGTACGTACTAACGATTTAGTCGTGCCCTCTGCCGCCGAGACAGGAGAAAGCTGCTCGCCTTTGAGCGTATTGAACAACGTGCTCTTGCCCGTGTTAGGCTGCCCGACAATGACAACCGTATTCTCCAGGTCCTTCTTCACATCCTCATGGGCCTGGCGCCAGTTGACTTCTTTCATGAAGCTGCGCACCGCCACAAGGCCGGTGGGTAGGCTCTTCAGCGTCGCGATGCCTAGCTCGCGCATGTTCTTAGGTCGCTTGCTGCTGCTGAATAATCCTTGCGTCAATTTTTTGAAAAGGTTGCGTTTATCCTCCGCATCCTTAGTGTTGCTGGCCACGCTGCATTTCCTCCATAACGGTCTCTATACTTAGCCTGCACTGATTGTACATCCTGCAAGCCCTTACAACAAGTATACGTTTCACAGGGGGCTGGGGTTGACGATCACTCGACGTGAATACGCGGGTCGGCAGGCGTGGGGCGATATCCGCGAGCGCGTTGAATACCACTGCCGACGTGGTTGTCAGGATAACTGTTGCCTGGAGGATGGTTAGTGTAGTTGTTCCAGGGAGGTCAGCACGCGATCGATCTCCTCTACAGTGTTGTAGTGAGCCATGCCCAGCCGCAGCGCGCCCCCGTTTGCTTCCAGTCCGAGGCGCTCCATGATGCCGAGGGCGTAGTAATTGCCGTCCCAGGCAAAGATAGCCTGTGACGCCAGGTGTTCGGCTACTGTGCGCGGGTTATAGCCGTCGAGATTGCAGATCACGGTTGGCACGCGATGGGAGAGCTGCTGCGGGTCGGTGATGCCATAGACGTGTAAACCCGCGATTTCTCGCAGCCCGGCGAGCAGATAGGCTGACAACCCGCGCTCGTAGTCCATGATGGCCTGCATAGCAATCTTCAGGTCGCGCTCCCTGCCGCTATACAGCGAATCGCCTCGAGCATTCTTGAAGGCGCCGGTGTAGCGTTCGCTCTGCTCGCGTCCCAGCAAGGCCAGGTAGTCGATCAGACCGACCAGGCCGGCCAACCCTTCGTGATTCTGCGTACCGGTTTCCCAGCGCTCGGGCGCCTGGTTGCTGGCCGGCCGCACCTTATAGGCGGGGAGGCGTTCCAGGTGCTCAGTTTTACCGTATAGAATACCCAGGTGCGGACCGAAGAATTTGTACGAGGAGCAGACGAGAAAGTCGGCATCCAGTTGCTGGACATCGATAGGTGCGTGCGGCGCGAACTGAACGGCGTCGATCCAGCTAAGCGCGCCGGCATCGTGCGCCCACGCGATCACCGTCGCCACGTCGTTGATCGTGCCTGCCGCGTTTGAGGCGTAGCCAACAGCCACCAGCTTCGTACGCTCGTTGATCTTGTTGCGCATGTCTTCCATATCGAGCGTGATGTCTTCTGGATGGACATCGACCGTACGAATGACGATGCCGCGTTCCTCCAACGCCAGCCAGGGAGCAATATTGGCATCGTGGTCGAGCACCGTCACGACGATCTCATCACCCGCTTGCAACGATTTGCCGATGGCCCGACTAAAGGCAAACGTGAGGGTCGTCATGTTCGGTCCAAAGACGATCTGGCCTGGACCGCTCGCGTTCAGGAAATCGGCCATGCCCTGACGCGCCCGGGCTACTACTTCATCCGTGCGCTGGCTTGTGGCGAAAGCACCATGTGTATTAGCATTAGCATCCCGGAAATACTTCGCCATTGCATCGATTACCTGCAATGCGACCTGCGTGCCCCCAGGGTTATCAAAGAAGATTGCCTGCTGGCCGTTAATCTGTTGTTGTAACGCGGGGAAGTAGCGACGATAGACGTGCAAGTCCGGTGTGCTCATGTGCCAGGAACTCTCTTTCTTTATGCAAAGCGAAGCAATTGACGCGAAAATGTAGAATCGCCTGCATTAGCCGGTTCAACAGGCGGCTACGGCCTGTTGCTATAGCTGCGGCGATCAGGCCGTCGATGGTCCTCCCAGTATATCACCTGGATAACGCGGCCTGGTGAGGCCCATGCGAAGCCGATTGCTAACAGCGTCAAAAAATGCTTGACAAGTGCCGAAACGTATGGCATAATAATCCTTGCCACGAAAAGTCAATCACCTGATTTGCTTTGAATTAGGTGCACCTGTCTATCGTGTAGCGCAGCATGTATGCCACGTTAAAGTGGCTCTCCTCATGGAACCAATTCCTGAGCTAGTTGAGCGGCAGCGGTTTGCTATGCTTTCTTTCAGGAAAGCGGGCAATTCGACCACCGCCAGTATGTCGGCTTGTGCTAAACAGCAAGCAGGCGAATTTCCTGGACAAGGGAAAAATTCAACGAAAACCTCTTGACAGGCCGCCATAAGTATGACATACTACCTGCGCTAAAGCAGAAGAGCTAAAATGCAGTTTTTACCGCATTTGCTCGTTTGTAGTCTCAGAGCTACTACCGGTACCTTGACAACTGAAGAGTGGAATGCAGAACAGTGACTGGGAGGTCTGCGTACAACGCGTGCGGGCCCCAGGTCCTGTCAATTCACGAACAACATGAGACATCTGCGAGCATGCCACGAGTTCCCAACAGGAGCGCGTGGCCTGGATCGCGACAGACATCACACACGACGCGTCACGGCCTGGCCGGTGCGCATCACGATAGCGATGGATGGCGAGTTTGATCCTGGCTCAGGATAAACGCTGGCGGCGTGCCTAACACATGCAAGTCGAACGCCCTCGCTTCGCAAGGAGAGAGGGAGTGGCGCACGGGTGAGTAACACATGGGTACCTGCCCCGCAGTGCGGGATACCGGCGCGAAAGCGCCGACAAACCCGCATGCGCTCCCCCTCTCCACAGGAGGAGGAGGAAAGCTCGCAAGAGCGCTGCGGGAGGGGCCTGTGGCCGATTAGCTAGCTGGTGGGGTAACGGCTCACCAGGGCTCCGATCGGTCGCTGGTCTGAGAGGACGATCAGCCACACTGGGATTGAGAACGGCCCAGACTCCTACGGGGGGCAGCAGTGAGGAATTTTCGGCAATGGGCGCAAGCCTGACCGAGCAACGCCGCGTGCAGGAGGACGCTTTTCGGAGTGTAAACTGCTTTTCCCAGGGACGAGAGACGGACGGTACCTGGGGAAGAAGCCCCGGCTAACTACGTGCCAGCAGCCGCGGTAAGACGTAGGGGGCGAGCGTTGTCCGGAGTTACTGGGCGTAAAGCGCCCGCAGGCGGTCTGGCGCGTTGGGAGGGACAGTCGGCGGCTTAACCGCCGAAGGCCTCACAAGACGGCGAGACTGGAGGGCCTCAGAGGGACATGGAAGTCCGGGTGGAGCGGTGAAATGCGTAGAGATCCGGAGGAACACCAAAGGCGAAGGCAGTGTCCTGGGAGGCACCTGACGCTCGGGGGCGAAGGCCAGGGGAGCGAACGGGATTAGATACCCCGGTAGTCCTGGCGGTAAACGATGACCACTAGGTGTGCGGCGTATCGACCCGCTGCGTGCCGACGCAAACGCAATAAGTGGTCCGCCTGGGGAGTACGGTCGCAAGATTAAAACTCAAAGGAATTGACGGGGACCCGCACAAGCAGCGGAGCGTGTGGTTTAATTCGATGCGACGCGAAGAACCTTACCAGGGTTGGACATGCCGGCAAAACCTCGTGAAAGCGAGGGTCCTTCGGGGTGCCGGCACAGGTGCTGCATGGCTGTCGTCAGCTCGTGCCGTGAGGTGTTGGGTTAAGTCCCGCAACGAGCGCAACCCCTGTGCTCGGTTGTATGTATCCGAGCAGACTGCCACGAGTAACGTGGAGGAAGGTGGGGATGACGTCAAGTCAGCACGGCCCTGACATCCTGGGCGACACACACGCTACAATGGTCGCGACAGCGGGAGGCCAACCCGCGAGGGGGAGCTAATCCTACAAAGGCGACCACAGTTCGGATGGTAGGCTGCAACTCGCCTGCCTGAAGTCGGAGTTGCTAGTAACCGGGGGTCAGCACACCCCGGTGAATACGTTCCCGGGTCTTGTACACACCGCCCGTCACACCACGAAAGTCGGCAACACCTGAAGCCGCTGGGCTAACCCCCTTCTTGGGGGAGGCAGGCGTCGAGGGTGGGGTTGGTGATTGGGGTGAAGTCGTAACAAGGTAGCCGTACCGGAAGGTGCGGCTGGATCACCTCCTTTCTAGGGACGCGGCCCTCACAAAGGGCCTATCCCAGGTCGGTCGGTCTTGCCTCGCCAAGAGGCAGGGCCGCACGAGGACGTGAAGACACAGGATGAGGGACCGCCAGCGTGTGCGCGGACCAAGCCCAGCACTGCGCTGCTTCCACTTTCCAGTTGCCGGGGTTCCCGGCTTGGACCTTTACAACTGCGATGCAGAAAATATTACAATTACTTCAATTTTGCCGAGGGCAGAAGAAAATTTAACGAGTAGAAGAGAAACAGAGGTAGCTTGTAGGCGTGTGACATGTGTCGTTCCTCCATCGGCCGTGAAACGGCTGATGAGGAGAACAAGCAGGTAGAAGCTTAGACAAGCGAAAGAGAGTACGAGGAGGATGCCCAGGCGCTGAAGGCCGAGGAAGGACGCGGAGACCGGCGAAACGTGCAAGGGGAGCTGCATACGAGCGAGGAGCCTTGCGAATCCGAATGGGGCAACCCGCCTGGGGTGATGCCCAGGCATCCCGTGCTGAATCTATAGGTACGGGAGGGGCCGGCGGTGAACTGAAACATCTCAGTAGCCGCACGACAAGAAATCAACACGAGATTCCCCAAGTAGTGGCGAGCGAACGGGGAGCAGCCCAAACCAGCCCGTCTTCGGACGGGTTGGGGTTGTAGGACCAACCGTAGGGGGCCGAGGCGGGCAAGCCGAAGGGACTGGAACGTCCCGTCAGAGCGGGTGAGAACCCCGTAGGCAGAGCCAGACGCCGCGACTCCGGTTGGCACCTGAGTACCACGAACCCCGGTGAGTTTGTGGGAAGCGGGGGGGACCACCCTCCAAGGCTCAAGACCTTCAGCGACCGCTAGTGGACCAGTACCGTGAGGGAAAGGTGAAAAGCACCCCGCAAGGGGGATGAAACAGACCCTGAAACCACGTACTCCCCAGCCGCCAGAGGCCACTCCTGCACAGCGCAGGCAAGGGTTGATGGCGTGCCTTTTGTAGAATGATCCGGCGAGTGCATCGGTGTTGCCTGGTTAACCCCTGGAGAGAGGGGGGGAGCCGCAGGGAAACCGAGTGTCAAGAGCGCGTCCGAAAAGAGTAGCGCCGATGCGACCCGAAACCACGTGAGCTATCCATGGCCAGAGTGAAGCGCCTGTGACAGGGCGTCGAGGCTCGCACCCACCTGTGTTGCAAAACAGGGGGAGGAGCTGTGGATAGGGGTGAAATGCCAACCGAACGTGGAGATAGCTGGTTCTCCCCGAAATGTATTGAGGTACAGCCACCCGCAAGACGGCCTGCTGGAGGTAGAGCGCTGCATGGGCAAGGGGCCAAGCGCTGGTTACCGCGTTCACGCAAACTTCCAATGCCAGCAGCGCAGCGCGGGTGAGTGAGACGGCGGGGGCTAACCTTCGTCGTCGAGAGGGAAACAACCCAGACCACCAGCTAAGGCCTCCAAGTTCCTGCTTAGTGTTCAAGGGGGTGCGTGTGCCCAAACAGCCAGGATGTTGGCTTAGAAGCAGCCATCATTGAAAGAGTGCGTAATAGCTCACTGGTCGAGTGCGCGTGCACCGACAACGTAGCGAGGCTCAAGCAGGACGCCGAAGCTGTGGATCCCGTCGCTTGCCTACTGCAAGCGGGGGATGGTAGGGGAGCGTTGTGAGCAGCCGTGAAGCCGGACCGCAAGGACCGGTGGAGCGCTCACAAGTGCGAATGCCGGAATGAGTAGCGTCATGGGGGTGCGAACCCCCCACACCGAATGCCTGAGGGTTCCTGGGCACCGTCAGTCGTCCCAGGGTAAGGCGGGACCTAAGCCGAGGACGTCATAGTCGTAGGCGATGGCAAGCAGGTCGGAGATTCCTGCGCCAGAGCCGGTCGTGATCGAGCGAAGCGGGGACGCGGTAGGGAACATGGACCCCTCGAATGGACAGGAGGGGCTGCCAGCCGGAAGCGCGTCACAGAGGTAAAGCCCTGTGACAGCAGGCGTGACCGCTGGCACGAGTCTGCGCAAGCAGGCGGAAGCCATGCGCCCCCAAGCCGCCCAGAAAAGCCGCTAGCCAGACCGCGCTCTGCCCGTACCGCATACCGACACTGGTAGGCAGGGAGAACGCTCCTAAGGTGGACGAGCCCACCTCTGTTAAGGAACTCGGCAAATTGACCCCGTACCTTTGGAAGAAGGGGGGCCCTGGTAGCTGCTCTCTGCGCGAGTAGAGAGGGGTGAGAGGGCGGCACACAATCGGCTCAAGCGACTGTTTACCAAAAACACAGGTCTCTGCCAACGCGCAAGCGGACGTATAGGGGCTGACTCCTGCCCAGTGCCGGAAGGTCAAGCGGACTTGTGAGCGTAGCGAGGAAGCGAAGCCCCGGTGAACGGCGGCCGTAACTATAACGGTCCTAAGGTAGCGAAATTCCTTGTCGGGTAAGTTCCGACCCGCACGAAGGGAGTAACGACTTGAGCACTGTCTCAACAGAGGGCTCGGCGAAATTGAAGTACCCGTGAAGATACGGGTTTCCCACGACAGGACAAAAAGACCCCGTGGAGCTTTACTACAGCCTGGTCTGGCGGTTAGGCGCGGCATGCGTAGCATAGGTGGGAGCCACAGAACGCTCGGTTGTGGCCGGGCGGGAGGCGCAAGCTGAAATACCACTCTTGCCGTGTTTGGCAGCTCAGGTCGCACCGTCTATCCGGTCGACCGAGAGGGCCAGGTGGGTAGTTTGACTGGGGCGGTCGCCTCCCAAAGCGTAACGGAGGCGCCCAAGGGTTCCCTCCGGGTGGATGGACATCACCCTCGAAGAGTGTAAAGGCACAAGGGAGCTTGACTGCGAGGCAAACGAGCCGAGCAGGGACGAAAGTCGGGCTTAGTGATCCCACCGTACCGAGTGGAAGGGCGGTGGCGCAACGGATAAAAGCTACCCCGGGGATAACAGGCTGATCTTGCCCAAGAGTTCACATCGACGGCAAGGTTTGGCACCTCGATGTCGGCTCGGCGCATCCTGGGGCTGGAGTAGGTCCCAAGGGTTGGGCTGTTCGCCCATGAAAGCGTCACGCGAGCTGGGTTCAGAACGTCGCGAGACAGTTCGGTCTCTATCCGTCGTGGGCGTGGGAAGATGGAGGGGAGTCAGCTCCAGTACGAGAGGACCGAGCTGGCTGGACCGCTGGTGCACCAGTTGGCCTGCCTGGGCCACCGCTGGGTAGCTACGTCCAGAAGGGAGAAGCGCTGAAAGCATCTAAGCGCGAAGCCGCCCCCAGGATGAGTCTTCCCATCCTGCTTTCGAGAGGATGAAGATCCCAAGTAGACCACTTGGTTGATAGAGCGCGGGTGCTCCCCGGGTAACCGGTGCAGCCCAGCGCCCCTAATGATCCAACGGCTTGTTGCATCTACTTACCCGTCTAGCTTCATCAGATGGTATACCCATGCGATGGAAGAACTTCACGAACATACTCATGAGCTGGCTCTGTTTCCTCGCTGGTTGGAGGATCGACTGGTCTCGGCAAAATTGAGGTAATTGTAATCCCTGCATCACAGTATCGCGTAAATGGTTAAAAAGAGGACCGGCTTCTAGATTTTTTATCGGAAGCCGGTCTTTTTATAGTTGGGCAGACAGGTTGCAAAACTTGTCAGGCTGTCAGACTTAATTCGTAATCTGATTGCGTCTTCTGCTGCGCCTGCGCGCCAATAGGAGGCCGATGCCTAAGCCCAGACCTGCCGCGACAATCAGAACGCGCTGGCGACCTTGCTTGCTTGCTTGCTCAGGTACGCTGAGATCATACAGCTCTGCGGCGCGGTACGCCTCGTCCAGCAATTCAATGGGGTGTACGACTTGAAGCTCCATGCCGCGCTCGCGGGCGCCCAGCGCGATCTGCATCATACAGCCAGGATTGCCGGTAGCGATCACCTGCGCGCCTGTCGCAGCGATATTCTTCATTTTGCGATCAAGCAACTGCGATGCCAGCTCCTGGTTTGTAATATTGTAAATACCGGCGCTGCCGCAGCACCACTCGGACTCCTTCAGCGGGACGATCGTCAGACCAGGAATGGCGTGTAGCAGGTCGCGAGGCTGCTGCCTGACCTTCTGCCCGTGGAAGAGGTGGCAGGCATCATGATAGGCGACCGTGCGATTCAGCTCGCCCATCTCATGGCTCAAGTCGATGCTGACCAGAAATTCGCTGATGTCCTTGACCTTCGTGCTGAACGATTCGGCGCGCCTGGCGTAGAGGGCGTCTTCGCGCAGCAGGTGACCGTATTCTTTCAGATTAGAGCCGCAGCCCGCTGAGTTGATAATGATGAAATCGCAGTCATACGGCTCGAACACATCGATGTTGCGACGGGCCAGCGCTCTTCCTCGCTCTGCTTCGCCAGCATGAACGTGCAGGGCGCCGCAGCAGTGTTGTTGCGGCGGCGTCACAACCTCGCAGCCGTTGGCAGCCAGCACGCGGATGCTGGCCTCGTTGATGTCGCGATAGACCTGGTCCATAATGCAGCCGCTTACAAAACCCACGCGGTAGCGTTTTTTGCCCAGGGCCGGGGTGTATTCCGCCAGGGGTTGTGGCAGGATATCGCCGCGCGCGGCAGGCATGAGGGCCTCCGGTATTTTCAGTTTCCCCTGGAATGGCGTCGGCAGGGCGTTGATTGTATCGAGCAGGCCGGTACGGTGCGCCATGGTCTGCAGACCGCTGCGCTGGTATATCTTCAGGCCGCCGAAGACGAGCGACGTGACGAAGCGGGACGGCAGCATGATATCGAAGAAGAAACGGCGCAGCAGGCGCTCGGTACTCGATTCGAGCGCGGGTGTCTGGCCTTCATCCAGGTGAAGCGGATATTGGGCGGTTCCCTGTGGCTCGGGTAATTCGGTATGCGCCTGTGTGTGGCTATCTTCGCGACCGATAAATAGAGGAGTCTCTGCAACCTCCATCTGGATCTGCTCGCGCGCGGCCTCGATCAATTTGCCGAATTGCACGCCGGAGGGGCAGGCCGTTTCACATGCCCGGCAGCCCAGGCAGCAGTACATATGCTCAACAAATTCAGGCGAGATCTCCATGCGTCCCTCGGCCACCGCCTGCATCTGGTAGATACGCCCGCGCGGGGAGTCCATCTCTACGCCCAGAACCGCGTAGGTGGGACAGGTTGGCAGGCAGAAGCCGCAGTGAATGCACTGGCGCATCAGATCATACGTATGCGTATGGCGCCGCAGCGGTCCGTCACTGGGCGGAGCGACCGGCTGCAAAACGCCTGGCGTATGGCGTGCTTCAAAAGACATGGTTACCTCCTCGTCTGATTCTGGCGCTCGACAGGTCGCGCGGCTACGGCGGTGACTTCCTGACGGTTGTGAAAAAGCTGCCTGGCCTGGACAACCTGGTAGTTCCGGCTGAGCAGGGACAGGGCCTCGTTCAGGTTTTTCAAGGGATCGATCTCCTCGGTGGCATGAGGCAGCTTGAGTGTGCTGATGATGAAACCGTCTGGCTGCAAGCATGGAGCTGCCTGGACCAGGATGCGGGCGGCTTCGCGCGCGTCTACACGCATATCGTTAGCGATGATGTCGAATTTCCTGCGGCGCTTGAGCGCATCTTCCAGGTATATCTCTGCGTAGCCACGGTAAATTTCCAGGCGATGATGGCGAAATAAACGCGGATCGAGCCTAGCAGGATCGACGGCTACGACTTGCAGGCCGGCCTCCAGTAACAGTCGCGTCCAACCGCCGGGCGCGGCTCCCAGGTCGAGCGCGCTACCCTGCGATGGCAGCGAGAGGCCGAAGACCTCCAGCGCTTCCAGTAGCTTGAATTCCGCACGGCTCACCTCGTCGGGGATGTGTGCGAAATGACGCATTCCGCCCGGCCAATCGCTCAGGTTGTCAATGGCGAGCGATATGCCGGCATATGCCCTGTCGAACGTGCAGAGCAGCGAGACGATCACCTGTGGTTTCTTGATGTTCTCTACAGCGCCCGTCTCCTCCGCGAAGGCCTGGGCCAGTTGCTGGTTAAGCATGCCAGTGGAATAGGCGCGTTTGTGCGCGCCGGCAGCCTCATCTCTCTGGGCGAAACGCGTTTGCACCGAAAAGCGCTGGCCGCGTTCCAACAGGGCGAAGGTGGGCAACCCGGCGATGGCGATGGCCAGCGAGCCAATGTCCTGCTCAGTATTGGCTAGTGGAACTATAACCTGCACGGGCGCGAGATGCCGCACGAAGATAGGATGCGCGTCGGCTGCGCGTCGCTGCAGGCCGGGAACATCCGGCGCACTGCACAGTGCGATGCCAGGAGCCAGCAATTCGCCGCTCTGCACGCCTGGATCGAGGCGCTTGAGTTCGCGCACAGCGGTCTCTAAAAATTCGGGATGCGCTGTGAGAATAAATCGAGTAAATAGAGTATCCAGCTTCACAATCCCCCAAGAAAACGACCCTGCACGAAGACGCCTTTCGGATCAAACTGCTGTTTGAGTCGCTGCATTAAATAGAAGTCGGCCCCCGGCTCGCCCCATACATCGATGCTCCTCTTCAGCTCGATGGGGCAGCGCTCGATCACCAGGCTGCCGTGTGCCTCACGCGCGCGCTGGCGTAATTCGGCGATGGCCTCCACCAGGCGCGGCGTGGCATCGCCGGGGCGCAGCTCAACGTAAAGGATGCCATTACCGACATGGCCTACCACGGCTGCTTCGAGCCGGTGACTGCGACAGGCGTTGGTGATGCTCTCCAGAAAGGAGGCGACCTGGGAAACAAGGATGGCCACCTTGCAGGTGACGGTACCGCGCATGTGTTCGCGCACAGCCTGCCAGAACTGCGCCTGTGCCTGGCCATCAAGGTCATCGCCCAAGAAAGCGCCTGACCGGCGTGCCAGCAGGCGCGTTTCGTCCAGTTGCCTGCTGATCGTGGTCGGGCTGCCCTCGAAATCGATGGCGAGCGTATAGCCTTCAGCAGGCAGGGTCAACCCGAAGAAATCGCTCATATCGCCGGCTGCCCCCGCGTCGATCAGTTCGATGGCGCTCGGTGTCAGCAGCGATCCCAGCAGCGCCGTGACGGCCTGCATGGCGTCGTTGGCGTTAGAGAAGGTGAGCAGCATAGTGCGCTCCCCGATGGGCAAAGGCTGGAGCTTCAGATTAGCTTCGACGATGATGCCAAGCGTCCCCAGCGAGCCGATATACAGTTTATTGAGATCGTAGCCCGCGACGTTTTTCACGACGTTGCCGCCACTGCGCGCTATTTCGCCGCTGGCCTGCACGACGCGCAGCCCGATTAACACATCGCGCGCCGTTCCGTAGCGAAATCGTTTGGGGCCGCTGGTATTTGAGGCCAGGATGCCGCCTAGCGAGGCCTGCTCGGCATCCGGAGGATCGAGCGCGACCCTCTGACCCTTCTTACCGAGCCGCTCTTGAAGCGCAGCCAGCGTGATGCCGGCCTCTACCTGGCAGGTGAGGTCGGGCGCTTCATGCTCGATCAGGCGCGTCATGTTGCGGGTTTCGAGCAGGATGTCCACCCGTGCGGGTATGCCGCCCAGGTCGAGACGCGAGCCGCCGCCGCGCGCCAGGATCGTCAGGCCATGATGGTTCGCCAGGGCAACGGCCTGGGCGGCTTCTTCTTTTGTCGTGGGCGTGATAACCTGACGCGGAATGACGCCGTCGATGGTGTAATCGCGCAGCGCGTCCGGCTCACCGGTGATGGACATGGCGGGAAGATGCTGCTGAACATCGGCTACAAATAGGTCTAGACTACTCATTCTATCTCTCAATTATAGTTGTTTCATATCGGCGCAGCGTCCGGGCATTGGGAAGAGCTTGCCGGGGTTGAAGAGCTGTTCAGGATTCCATGCCTCACGCACCTGTTGCATGATGCACAGGTCAACATCGCCGAATATAAGCGCCATCTCTTCCTGCTTTTCGATGCCGACCCCGTGTTCGCCCGTGATAGTGCCGCCGACTTCCGCGCACAGGGCCAGGATTTCGTGCCCGGCCTTGCGCACGCGCTCGACCTCGCCCGGAACGAGCGAATCGAAGAGTATCAGGGGGTGCAGGTTGCCGTCACCCGCGTGGAAGACGTTGCCGACCCTCAGCCCATAGCTGTCGCAAATCTCGCCAACGCGCCGCAGCACATAGGGAAGCCTTGTGCGCGGCACCACACCATCCTGGACGTAGAATTCGGGGCTGATGCGCCCGACCGCGCCAAACGCATTCTTGCGTCCGGCCCAGAAGAGCTGCCGCTCGGTCTCGTTGGCGGCGATCCTTACGGCACGCGCATGGTGCCTGTTGCAGATGCTGACGATGGTAGCGGTTTGCTCCTCGACGCTCTCCTTCAATCCTTCGACCTCGATCAGCAGTACGGCGGCGGCATCCATGGGGTAGCCCGCGTGCGTATCGGCCTCGACCGCCTGCAGGATCATCTGATCCATCATCTCGATGGCGGCGGGGATAACGCCGGAAGCGATGATCTCCGAGACAGTGTTCGAGGCGTCATCCATCGTGTCGAAGACGCCGACCATGGTTTTCACGGCTTCCGCAAGGTGGACGATACGCACGATGATTTTGGTGACGATGCAGAGCGTTCCCTCGGAGCCGATCAAGCAGGCCCACCAGGTCATAACCGGGCGAGTCGTGCGTCCAGCCGCCGACCTGGACGATGTTGCCCTCGGGTGTGACGATTTCGAGGCCGAGCACGTGGTTGGTGGTGACGCCGTAGATCAGCGTGTGCGGCCCGCCCGCGTTCTCGCCCACGTTGCCGCCGATGGTGCATGAGCGCTGGCTGCTGGGGTCAGGAACGTAGTAGAAGCCCTGTGGGTTGAGCGCGTTGCTCAGGTGCAGGTTGACCAGCCCGGGCTGCACGACCGCGCGCAGGTTGGCGTAATCCACCTCCAGGATGCGGTTCATACGGGCAAAGGCGATAACGATGCCGCCGTAAATAGGAATGGCGCCGCCGCTCAGGCCCGTACCGGCGCCGCGTGGCACAACGGGAACATGGTGACGAGCCGCGATTTTGACGATGGCTGCCACTTCCTCGGTCGAGGAAGGCAAAACGACGACATCCGGCGTACAGCGATCGATAGAGGCATCGTATTCGTAGAGCATCAGGTCGTATGGAGTGCAGAGCACGTAGCGCGCTCCGATGACCTCTCCCAGTTCGCGCACCACCTCAGCCTTCTTTGCCGCCGACATGCGTTCATACAGGGGCGTCGTCAATGGTGGAAGTTCGGTTATGCTCATGGCTGTGATCCTTCAGGACTCTTTGCTGCCTCCGGCAGCCGCAGGGTCAACGCTCGTCATATAAAGATAATACCATCTGGAAGGAGCAATTGAAAGCAGTTTTTGTAACCATTCGTCATATGTATTAGTGGCAGCATGATTGATGTATGGCAAAATCCTGGCACTGAGCGGTTTTGCCGTAAGTAGTCAAGGAAGGAATGTAAGTGGAAACCATTGATAACTACGCAGCCTATACGCGCCTTCTCGAATTTCTCGATGAGCGTGGCGTGCCGTACCGCTTGATCGAGCATCCATCCGAGGGAAGGACCGAGGTGGTGAGCCCGATGCGCGGAAATGCGCTATCCCAGGCGGCAAAATGCATCATATTGATGGTCAAAATCGGCAAAAAAGTCACCAGGTATATGCTGGCCGTTGTTCCAGGCGATAGAAGGGTCGACTTGCAGGCGGTCAAAGCGCTGATGGGCGCTACCTACGTGGCCTTTGCTTCCCAGGATATCGCGGAGCGGCTGGCGGGGAGTGTGACCGGTACGGTCCTGCCGTTTTCGTTTAACCCGGAGTTGGAACTCGTGGTCGATCCCTCTCTGCTCGAGAATGACGAGATTTATTTCAACGCGGCGCGGCTGGATCGCTCAATGGTGTTGAAGGCGAGTGACTATATGGCGGTGGCAAAGCCGCGCCTGGGGCGAATTGCTGCCGCATAGGAAACCCGGCCTGGGGGCCGAACGAGCGAATAGGACTGGGGCGGTGTTAGGACCTCTACGCTGAAGCTGGAATCACAGGACAGGGCGGCGCAAGCACCCCCACCACCCATCCGCCCCACTCCAGAGCAGGATACGCTTCTGATTGCGCGCCTCGAGGGCGGCGCAAGCGCCCCCACCACCCATCCGCCCCACTCCCGCCCCTACTGGCAAGGCATTCCTCTCAGGATGAATATGTCTTCCAACACCAGAATAAGGAGGCGGCCAGCAGAATAAGCAGTACCGTCAGCAGGATGCGGTGCTGTGTAGCTGATGCGCTGCTCGCAGGAGTTGGCACTGGGGTGCTCAACAGAGGTGTGCTGACTGTAGGCGTCGAGGAAGAGGCTGTGCTAGAGGTTGATGTATCTGGAGGAAGGCTCAGTTGTTTCCAGGCGGGTTGTGTGCCGGTGGGAATTGCCGGAGTTGACGTTGACCCGGTAGAGCCGGTGCTGCCTGAGCCAGTTGAGCCGCTTGACCCTTGAGATGTGGAAGGGTTGGGCGTCGGCGTTGTGGAGGATGTTTCAATGTTGCCGGCATCGATCGTGGGAGTAGTTGTGATTTTCCAGTTCGAGGAGCCATCTGGGATACGCGCAAAAGAGTCGTCGGTGACCAGTCCGGGGATGTTGACCTGATCTATCGCCATCTCTGAGGCTGCGAACATGAGGCGCAGGTTGCTGCCGGCCAGCAGAGTGGAATTTGCCGCGCTGTTCGGGAAAACGACCAGGAAGCCCTTTGGCGCGATAGCTGCCCCGAACGGGAGGTAGAAGCGAAAGGTGTCAGGGCCGGTGTCGATGTAGGCGTGAACGGCGTAGAGATTGAATGGCCGGCTCTGAGGGTTATACAGCTCGATCCAGGAATCGGACATAATCGAGAAAGTTCCCGAGGGCTCGGAGCAGTTCCAGGTGGAGCCAGGAGTGGTCAGGATCTCATTGAACAGGACGATGCCCGGCGTGGTTGGTGGGGGAACGGGCGATCCGGCTACCGGAGGAGGCGCGAGAGGTGCGCAGGCGTGCGTGCCCTTCGAGGCGCGGGCAGCGAAGCCGGCTAAAGCGGGTGCGCTGGGCAGGAGGGCGACAGAGAGGAAGGCAAGGCACAGCACTGCAATGAATCGCGTGTAGTCCTGCACTGACCGCACACTTGCCTCCTGTGGCGCGCAACCGCGTCATAATTTATTGCGCGAGGTATTCAAACGGAACTCTGTCACGTCCTGGAATGCGCTGGTTGATGGCCCGTCGCAGGTTTTCCCTGTTTTCACCGAGCGTGAAAGCTACGATAGAGCCGATAACGATGCCACAGATGCCCCCAATGGCGATACCTTCGAGAAACATACGGTTACGAAAAAATGTCATCGTCGATCACCTTTTCTTTATAGAATTATTGCAGGTAGACTACCGTCTTTGCTTCATTCCAGAGACGTTCCAGGCGGTAGTATTCCCGTTCCTTTGGCCCGAATATGTGTACGATGACATCGCCAAAGTCCAGAAGTAACCAGCCGGTTTCAGCGGTACCCTCTTGATGAAGCACTCTGGCCCCTTGTTTGTCCAATTCTTCGTCAATTGCCTCCGCAATTGCGGTGATTTGGCGCGGATTATTTCCACTACAGATTACGAAGTAATCCGCGAAAGTCGATACATCCCTGATATCCAGCACAAGAATATCTGAAGCCTTCTTGTCATAGGCGATATCAGCCGCAGCTCTCGCGAGCTGTACAGGGTCCAATAAGACTCCTTCCACAAACGCTCCCTATAATGGTTACTTCAGGTGGTTACACGAACGCCACACTCATTAGTAGTAATTGTACCCGCATTATAGCATGGTCAGGCAAGGGTGTCACTATAAGCCAAGCCATGCTTCTCTACTGGTATGACGTTCGACATAGGCGTTCTCTAAAATCTCGGAGCGCAATTCGCCGAACGTGCCCCAGCCCTCGGCCTCTACGTCGTACTTGTGGATGGTTTCCTCGTTGCGCTGGCGCACCCAGACGAACGCATCGTCGGGCAAGTCGCGGTACTTCTCGATGACGGCCCGCAGCAGTTCGCGCGCGACATCTTCGACGAAGCGCGGGTGCGCGTGGGCTTTGTTGACGATGTAGAGTTCATCGGGCCGTTTCAGCAGGCCGTAGTTCTCCGAACTCATGGCGCTTTCCGCCAGGTCGACCAGTTCGCGCGCGTCGATATCGCGGTCGGCGCCGATCATCAGCGTAGCGTGCCCGCGCTGGTTGTGGGTGGCAAGCGGGGTAACGCTCAGCATCTTCTCGATGACATCGTCGGGAAAGCCCTCCTCCTGCAGGCGCACGGTCGCGTAGGAATGCACCATGTCCTGCGCGCATGGGCAGGCCACCATGCCCTCGACCTCCACGCCTATCATGCGGCGAGTATGCTCCGGCGTCGCGACGGCCAGGGCCAGCATGCCGTAGATTTCTTGCGTCTGTTGGCCGGAAACCGGCGTCCAGCGCTGCAGGGGCAAGATCGTGTGAATATGCACCTCGGCTTTGCGCGCGTGCTGCTTCTCGACGATACGCTTCGCCAGGTTTTCCGCGAGTACCTCGATGCGCGACCAGGAGCTGCTTACAATCTCCTCCAGCTCGTCATCGAGGGCGTCGCTGAAGCGCGACATGTGGACACCGGTCTGGGACGGCCCGAGATCGGCGTAGAGATCGAAGGTGGCGTCAAACCAGCGCTGATGCCCCTCGTCTCCAATCAATATAGCCTTGGTGATGCCGGTCACGCCCGTGCGCCCCAGGCGTACATGCACGGCGGGCTTGCCATTCTGAATATCGTGATCCAGCGAAATGCGCAGGCCAGAGTCCAGTTTCTGCACGCCGTCCTGCGAAACCGCATCGAGCAACTGCCGGGCGGTCTTCCCACTCACGGGATCGACGACATGCGGGGCGATCTCCGCCAGGGGCGCTAGCACGAAGGCGCGCTCGGCCAGGCGAGGATGCGGGACGGTGAGGTGCTCCTGCTCGTGGCGAATGTTGTCGTAAAAGAGAATGTCGATATCGATGGGACGCGGCCCATTGCGAAAGGTGTGCTGCCTGCCCAGCGCGGCCTCAATCGACTTGACGTAGGCCAGCAGCGCTTCAGGAGCTGAGCGTCGTCTGCCCTTGAAGGGCCAGGTTGAGGAAGCGCGGCTGCTCGCTATAGCCAACCGGCTCCGTTTCGTATACGGACGAGATCGCGCTGATCTCGACGGCGTTGCGCAGGCGCTGTATGGCTGCCGCGAGGTTGGCGCGCCGGTCTCCCAGGTTAGAACCGAGCGCAAGGTAAATGGTATGTGTAGCAAGCGGCGTTTTCCCGTTGCGGGAGGCCGACTGCATGTATGTTAAATCTATGCTCATGTAAAATGATGCCTTTCAGTACTGATTGGTTGAATATCCATAATATGAGAACAGTCAAAACGGGCTGTTTCATCCATGGACGCTTGCCTTTGGTAAGCCTTTGCTATTAATACGGATAAAGGGGACGATTAATGCGGGTAGAGTTTGTACTGGGGGTGTTTGAGCCGGCGTGGGAAAGCGGGCGAGGGCTAGAACGAGGGCGAGGGTGTTTGGGTTGGTAGGGGAATCGAGCAAGGTGAGGACGAGAGCGAGGGCGCTTGGGCTGATATGGGTAATCGGTAGGAGCGAGAGGGCCAGGACGAGGTGCCTGGGCCGGTGTGAGAAAGCGGGCGAAGGTGAGGACGAGGGCGGCGCAAGCGCCCACCCAGCCCATCCACACCGCTCCCGCCCCTACAGGAAAAATAGGAAATGCATGATTGATTTTGCATTGATAGAATGATATAGTTCAGATCATACAAAGAAATCAAGCAGATGAGGATATATGGGTATGAGGACATCGAAGTGGTTTGAAGATATATCGGCGCCATCGCCTCGCATCAGCCCCAACGGAGGGAAGTAGCCTTGTAGAAGGGAGCCGCTATGAGCCATTTGCTTGACCTCTCGATTACGCTCGATCCACTATCGAAGGATTCTCCCTCAGAGAATATCGCTAGAATCACCTTGCGCCATGAACAGTTAGGATTGAGTCATTCGGGTGATATCCTGAGCGACCCCTTGAAACCCAACGAGTACAAGGAATTGCGCTGGTACCTTGAAGACTACTGGAAATGGCCTTATGAGCAATTTCTAGCGAGAGGCAAGCAGGTCGAGAGCTTGCTTGCGGATATAGGTAAGCGGCTCTATAAAGCTGTATTCGGCAGTACGGAGGCAAGGGATATTCTGCAAGCTTGGCGACTACAGCCCAATGCAGATCGGCAAATCAGCATCATCAGCGAGGTCCCCAGGGCGCTCAGCCTCCCCTGGGAACTCTTACACGATGAACAGGGCTTCCTGGTACTACGCACTCGCCATCCCGTCTCGATCTTGCGCCGTTTGCCACAACGCGAAGCGGCGGCACTCGCAACCGCATTTGATCCGCCTCTCCGCATCTTGCTCGTCACTGCGCGTCCTGAAGGCGCTGGATTTATGGACCCTCGCGGCCTGGCCCGCGAACTGCTGGACGAGGTACAGAGCCAGGTAGACGCGGGAGCGGTCGATATAGAGTTTTTGCGCCCGCCAACCCGAGCTGCACTCCGTAAACGGCTGAAAGACACAAAGTGCCCGGTGCATGTGCTGCATTTCGACGGACACGGCATCTTCGAAGGGCCGATCGACCCGAAGAACAGCCTGAACAAAATCGGCGGCGAGCAGGGCAAACTGGCCTTCGAAGACGCCGATGGCAAGCTCGACCTGGTTAAAGCCGAAGATTTAGCACAGATCCTGCTCAACAACCACATACACCTAACAATACTAATACATGCCGTGCATAATCACGCGACCTTTTCGGGAATAGAAAGATGTGCTTCGTAGAAACAACCAAAATGGGAACAAATGCGCTCAGCCAACTGCTGAGCAGAAAGCAGTTCGTCGGGTGCAACCACGGCGCGCTTGCCATGGACCCACTTGGGCTCAATTGGGTTGAGCCAGGACTTTTGGTCGGCAAAAAGCACGCAGGTACGGACGCCCTTGCCCTCTGCTTTGACCTGGGCGTTGTGTTGGCGGAGCCAAGTGCGAACGATCTTGCTCACATGCCAGGAAGCATTATCCCAAATGAGCAACCAGGCCGTTTTCCCTTGGGCTTGTATCTGGTCACATCCCCATTGCAAGAACTGCGTGGTAATATCGCTGACCGGCCGTCCCGTCACAAAGCGCAACGACATTTGGTCGCGGATCGGCTCCTCTGCTGGCCCGCGCTGCCACAAAATGCCGTAGCAGGCGAGTGCTTTGGGGTCAGGGTCTCCCTTTTGCCAGACTGCTCCACCAGATGCAGGGGATGCTCGTCGTCCTGCCAGGCGTGCATGCGCGGCAAGGCAAAGCGGCTCCACCACACCTCATCGAGATAGCCAATCGCCCAGTGCGGCTGGGTACTGGCCCAGGCGATCAAGCGGTCGCGGGCGTTTTTTTTAGCAGGTATTGCGGATCGGGGCTGGTGATCCAGTGCTTGGCGCGCTTCCAGTTGGTTTTGAGCCGCTTAGCGCTCGGCGCACACTCTCGTCGGAGACCTCGTCGTCGATGATCCCTTGCTCGAAGCTGACTTGGGCCGCCAGTTCTAAGGTCCAGGTGCTGCGATCCTGGCCGAAATCGCGGGGGCTGCGATGCAGCAGGTCTTTCAACCGCTCGGCTCCTTCTTGCGAGAAGGCCGTGCGCAAGCGATGGGGGCGCGAAGACCCTTCGTGCAGGACGGCCAGCCCCGCCGCATTGAAGCCGTGGATCACGTTGCGCACGGTCTGGTCGTCGCAGCCCAGTTGGCGGGCGATCGCAGAGCCGTTCCCCGCGAGCGGAGGCCAGTAAGATTTGGCAGCGGCGCAACACGAAGGCATCGGACGAACGCAATCCCACCTGACTTGGTGTCGTTCGTCCTCGGTGAATAGTCGAATAAAAATGGGTGTTTTCATACCTTCTATTGTACCACATTGCCTACCACCTTTCGTGGGAATGCACTAGAGCGCTCACTCTCCCCTGGGAATTGTTGCATGATGAGCAGGGCTTTCTGGTGCTGCGCACGCGCCATCCCGTCTCGATCTTGCGTCGTTTACCGCAACGTGAGGCGGCCGTACTCGCATCCGCATTTGATCCACCTCTTCGCATCTTACTCGTCACTGCGCGTCCTGAAGGCGCTGGATTTATGGACCCTCGCGGGCTGGCCCGCGAACTGATGGATGAGGTTCAGAGCCAGGTAGACGCGGGAGCGGTCGATATAGAGTTTTTGCGCCCGCCAACGCGAGCCGCCCTGCGTGAACGGCTGAAAGACACGAAGCGCCCGGTGCATGTGCTGCATTTCGACGGACATGGCATCTTCGAGGGGCCGATTGACCCGAAGAACAGCCTGAACAAAATCGGAGGCGAGCAGGGCAAACTGGCCTTCGAAGATGCCGATGGCAAGCTCGACCTGGTCAAAGCTGAGGATTTAGCGCAGATCCTGCTCGACAGCGGCGTGCGCCTGGCGGTGCTGGATGCCTGCCAGAGCGCCATGGGCTCATCGGAGAACGCCTTCAGCAGCGTGGCGACGCGCCTGATCCAGAGCGGCGTGGATGCCGTCGTGGCCATGAGCGCCAGCGTGCTGGTCGCCAGTTCCACGCGCTTCTTCGAGACCTTCTACCGCGAACTGGCGGCAGGTACACCCGCTCCAACCGCCCAGGAACGCGCGCGCCAGGCCCTCTACGACGACCCACGCCGCCACTCTGATGAGCCGCAAGCGCGACGAAGAAGGCCAGCCGGTCGAATTGCGCGACTGGTGGCTGCCTCACTACTACCAGCAGCGCCCCCTGGAACTGCGCCCGACCAGGCCATCAGGCAAGCTCGATCTACAACAGGCTGCACCGGAACGACTGAACAAAGATATGCCCGCCGAACCGCGCTACGGATTTACCGGGCGCTCCTACGAACTGCTGCAAATTGAGCGCTACCTGCTGCATGGCAAACTGGTGGTCATTCATGGCTTTGGCGGCAACGGCAAGACGGCCCTTGCTCGCGAGGCCGCCGACTGGCTGACACGCACGAAGATGTATCGAGGGAGCCTGCTTTGTCTCCTTTGAGCATGGCGGAGATGCAGCTATGCTCCTGAGTGCGCTTGGCAATTTCCTGGGGGTATATGATGGGAACTATAACCCGAACGATAGCAAGGTGGCATTGGCGCGACTGAAAACAGCGCTGAAAGTAGAAGCCTACACTGGTGATTGCCGACAACCTGGAAAGCATCCTACCTGGCGGCGATGCTCCATTGGAAGCAGCAGTTCGCACGCAACTGTGGGATGTGCTGCTGGAACTATCGAAAATGGGCGCGGGAGTACTGCTGACCAGCCGTGATATCGCCTTTGGTGATGGCAGGTTGGCGCAGGGGAAAAATGTGGCTCATCTAGCGTTAGGTGGACTCTGGCGCGGAGGATGCCTATACTCTTGCCAGTTCATTGTTGACTGACCTGGGAATTGATCGTGCTAAAGCTCCTTATGCCGAATTGCGCGATTTGCTGGTTCAACTAGATCATCACCCTTTGTCTATCCAATTTGTGTTGCCTGCGCTAGATGAATATCCTACTTGCAAAGATTCGGGCCGATTTTGCGACGTTGTTGCCGAAGTTTGAAGATGATACTGAGACGGGGCGTAATCGCTCGCTGCTAGCGTCGCTGGACTATTCGCTGCGACGGCTGAGTAAGGAGCAGCGGGATCTGCTGCCCCGGTTGGCACTTTTTGAGGGTGGCGCGAGTGAAGATCGATTTATTGGCGATTACAGAGATACCTGAAGATGAATGGGCAAAGTTGCGGCTAGCATTGGAGCAAGCGGCGTTGCTGACAGTAGAGCAGGTACACGAAGGTGTTATCTCCATTCCTGCGCTTTCATCCTGTGCTGGCGCCATATCTGCGTAGCCAGCCAGGTGCGGATGATATGGCACTGCGCGAACGTTATGCACAGCGTTACCATGGGCTGGCAAGCTACCTCTACCAGGAAGATAATCGCAATCCGCAGCCTGTACGGGCGTTGGTGCGGAAGGAATTGCCCAATTTGCGACGGGCATTGGAGTTGCTGCTGGAAGCGGGTGAAGTGGATGATGCTTCGGAGATGGCTGATAGAGTTGCCCGATTTCTGAATCGCTTTGGGTTATAACGAGAGCTTGATGAAATGCGGCGGCAAGTAGATGAGGCTGCTGCGCGTGCTCAAAAAGATGGAAGCCTGACAAGAGCAGAGTATTTGCGTGAAAGTGGCATGGGTGAGGATGAATGGGGAAAAGGCAACTTGCAATGCCGCCTATGCGCGTTTTCACAAGGCTGCTTGGAACGCATCGAGGTGCTACCCGAAGGGACACCATTAGGACGCGGATCGTATGAACATTGCATGATACTTTATCGGCTGGCTCGGTGCCTACAGACTGGAGGGCATCCTGGTTGCCGAGAGGCGGTTGCACGAGGCCATGGCTATCATTGATGTTTTGATTAAACAGCAGCCTGATAATGAACTTATGCAAGTCTGGTGAGCATCTTGATGCTGACCTTGGTGATGTTTTGGCAGATCAGGGCAATATTTACAGGCAAAGAGCATATGAGAGAAGGGCTTAAAATTGCAAAACAGCAAGGGATTTAAGCGATCAAGCTGTGTTCCAGGGAAACTGGGTTCGCTAGCGCTAGAGCAAGAAACTATACTGAGGCAAAATCACGATATATAGAAGCACTAAAACTATTTCAGACTCTAAATGAGCCAGAGGTGGAAGCTGTTGTGCGGCATCAATTAGGCATGGTCGCTGAGGAGCAGAAAGATTGGCCGAGGCAGAGCGATGCTACCGTGAGAGTTTAGCGATCAAGGAGCGCATGGGTTTGCTGGTGGGATAAATGGCGCAATTACTACCTGTAACCAGCTTGCAACTGTAGCGCTAGTGCTGGTCGTCCCGAGAAGCAGAAGGCTGGTATAAGCGGGCATTGGAGATTGATTGAGCGTGTAAATGCAGTGGCTGGATCCTATGCATGCAAGTATCTTAACAATTTTGCTAGTCTGCTGGTGGACGAAGTGCAAGCTGGTCGTATCTCTAAATCTCGCTTGAGTGAAGCACGAGGCTATGCCGAACGAGCGCTGGCAATAAAAGAAACACTCGATGCTTCATCGGAAATCTGGACAACTCTGAGCATCCTCGCCAATATTGCTGACCTGGAAGGCCGAACAGAGGAAGCCCGAAACTACCGCCTTCGTGAGCGCGAAACCTTTGCTGCCTTCGAGGGCAATCGCTACCATATTTATCGCCAGCATGGTCAGCTTATTGCTGCTATTGCTGCAGCCGCGAAGGGTGATGAGCAGGCAAGGAAGGCAGTTGAGGAAGCGTTGCCGGAGTTTGAGAAACGTAGTTGGCAGATTGCTGATGCCACGAGGCGCATTTGGGCAGGTGAGCGGGATTGGCATGCGCTGGCGGAAGGAATTGACCGAAATAGCGCGCTGCTGGTTAAGCGAGTGCTTGAGACGATAGAGCAGCCTGCTGAAGCAGGAGCAAATCGCCAGAGCAGGTTATCGCATCATTGCCTGCATCCATTCGTGAGGCGATGGAACAGAGCGATCAGGCGGCATTGCAGCAGGCATTCGAGGCTCTTTCGCCGGAGGAGCAGCAGGCGGTGATGGAGGCTATGCAGTATCTGCAAGCGCAGCAGGGAGGTGAGGAAGAGTGAGTCTTGACGAGTCGCGCGTTCGATAGATGAGGGAAGCGCAAGCCACCAATACCACATTAGACCCTTCGCTGCGCTCAGGGTGACAGCTTGGAAGGCGGTGCGAACGGCACTACAGGCTCTCCGAGGGATTATCGTTATCGCTTCATTTCTGGAATACCCACACATTGCTGAACACGGCCTCAGTGCCTCCTGCGCTATCTCCGCCCACCAGAAATCCGATCAATCCCGATGTATATGCGGAATCGGTGAAGGTGGTGACGATCAGTTGGCGGTTCAGGTAGAAGCGGAACTGGGGGCCGTTGGCGACGATGAGGAAGGTGTTGGTGGTGTGGTAGCCGGGCTGGATGGCGCTGGAGGGGGTCCAGTCGATGAGGGTGAGCCAGGTGAGGGGGTTGCTGCCGGTGGCGCGCACGAAGCGGTAGGAGCCGGCGCTGTTGAGCTCGAGGATGTAGAAGGTGCGGGCGGATGGGTCGAGGCGGAAGATGATGCCGTAGATGTTGCCGCGCAGTAGCTGGGCCTGGGCGGTGATGACGACGTTGGTGTAGGCGCGCTGGCCGGAGTAGCACCAGGCGTAGTATTGCGCGCTGTAGGTGCTGACGTGATAGCCCTGGGGGGAGAAGTAGCATTGCGAGCCGTCGTCGATCCAGCCGCCGCCGGGGGTGGTGAGGTCGTCGGCGTAGAGCACTGTTCCGGCGCCGAGCGAGCTGGTGATGCCGGCAGTCGCCTGCACGCGCGCCTGGGCTGCCAGCCTGGCCTGCTCGGTGGCCTGCGCTGCTGCTGTGGCGGTTAACGAGACCTGGGTTGGCTGCGTTATTGTGCCGGGAGTTTGCACTTGCTGAGATGGTGTGTGCCTGGAGAGATGGCCGGCCTGCCATGCAAGCATGCCCAGGGGAAGTGCGACGATAAGGGCCAGCAGACATGTGAAGGCGAGCAGGGCGCGCAGTAGAAGGCATTTTCTGCGGGTGAATTGTCGGATGCCTCGGGAGGGCGATTGTGATGTGGCAAGGGGCACGAGGGATGGGTGTTCGCGCTCGGATAGGCGTAGAGGGACGAGAGGTGGATGCTGCTGTGATCGCAGCTTCTGCTGATCGGGTTGCGTTTGTTGTGTATGTACAGATGGCTGTGGGGGTTCCGGTTGTTGATGGTGGGTGTTGGATGGTTGAGGCGATGAGACGCGGGCGTGGCGTGTCTCCTCCAGGACGAGTGTGGTTGCGGTGGAGGCCGGGGGGTTGTGAGGGGATGGCGATGGTGCTGAGGGTGATGGAGATCCTTCCCCTTCACTACGTTCAGGGCTTCGGCTCACGCGCTCAGGATGACATGGTGTAGTGTTCAACTGGGCAGGGATTGAATGTGTGGCGACTGGAGATCCTTCGCTGCGCTCAGAATGACATGGTGTAGTGTTCAACTGGGTAGGGCTTGGATGGGTAGCTGTAGCTTGACGGGTGGTGGCGTATTCGAGCTGCAGTGCTTGCCAGAAGGCGTGGGAGAATTCTTGGGCTTGCTGGTAGCGGGCTCGGGGGTCTTTTTCCAGGGCCTTCATGATCACGGCTTCTATGGAGGCGGGAATGGTTTTGTTGAGGGAGCCCGGCGGGATTGGCGCGTGCTGGATGTGCTTCAGGGAAATGGCGACGGGTGATTCGGCGGTGAAGGGGACGCGGCCGGTGAGCATCTGGTAGAGGATGACGCCGAGGGAGTAGATGTCGCTGCGGTAATCGCTTTCGCCGTTGGACTGTTCGGGGGCCATGTATTCGGGGGTGCCGATCATGGCGCCCTCGTTGGTCAGGGAGATGGCCCCGGTGAAGGCTTTTGCCAGGCCGAAATCAACCAGGTAGGCATAGCCGTCCGGGCGCAGCAGGATGTTCGAGGGCTTGACATCGCGATGCACGATGCCCTGGTCGTGGGCGTATTGGAGCGCGGAGGCGACCTGGTCGATGATGCTGGCTGCTTCTTCGAGTGAGAGGACGCGGGGCTGTGCCAGGTAATCGCGCAGGGTGCCGCCGGGGACGTAGGGCATGACCAGGTAGTACCAGGGGCTTTGTTCGCCATAGTCGTACAAGGGCAGGATGTTGTTGTGGGTCAGCGCTCCTACCGCCAGGGCTTCGCGCTCGAAGCGCCGGATGAAGGACTCGTCGCGGCCATAGAGTACTTTGATGGCCACCTGCCTGCGCACGCGACGATCGTATGCCAGGTAGACTTCCGCCATGCCGCCCTGCGCGATGCGGCGCCGCAATTCGTAGCGCCCAAGCGTCAAACCTTCTATCCCTGCCATCTACCTTTCGACTCCTACCAGATTTATCGAAGCGTCGTTGGGACGCGATTATGGGCTTTCAATAATAAGATGGGGATATACAATCCCCGTGTGTAGGTGACGTATCGGACATACAAGCGATTTGTCGGCACGGTTGGTGTGAACGGCGAATGACGAGGCCGATAAATTGGCGATGTGCGCGATAAATCGGCACCTACGGAGTTGTGCAATTCAATTTTATAAATCCATTATCGGGTTCCTGCGACTATTGTGTGAATGTCCAGTAGCGTTCCAGGTGAACTGTTTGAACAGGGCGAATGCTGTGGGTGTAGGTGTCCATCGACTTGAGCATCGCGGCTTTGTTCTCGAAGTTCGCTTCGATCTGCGAGACATACATGGCTGAGGCTTCCTGGCGCAGGGGCAGCATCTCGGACATTTCGGCCAGCGCCGGCTCGAGGGTGTTGCCGAAGAATTTGAGGCGCGCTTGCAGGGCGTTCTCCCAGAGCACGTAGGGGAAGTCTTCGTAGAGCTTGACGTTCGCGCCGCGCTGGATGAGGCGGTCAATGGCTGAGCAGACGATCTGGTGATCAACATGCCCGCCGATGGCGAGCGGGGCGTACCAGACCGTATCGGGGAGCCGCTCGTGCAGGGCGACGAGATTCTGGGCCAGTTCGCGGTCGATCCACAGGTCGCCGGGATTTACGTCGCCACCGATCAGTTGCGCATCGGAGGTGTAATAGGGCGGCGTGCCGCGGTAGATCGCGTCGGGATAGTCCAGCCAGAGGAAGTCGGCCTTCAAATAGTTGAGCGCGTTTGCGTCCTCCTGTCGCCTGGCTTTTACGGCTGTCGCGATGTCGTGGCGAAAGCCCATCGAACGGTGGACGTTGAGGGCAAAGGGGCTGAGCTCCGTCGGTGTCGTTGGTGCGCCGCCAAATACGGTAATCACCAGCGGGTGTATACCGGCGTAGACCTGGACTCCGAGCGTACCGCCACACGAGTAGACAACATCGTCAAAGTGCGGCGAGAGGAAGATATGGCGATGATGCCGCTGAATATCGTCAAAATTTGTAAGTTGCAATGCTGCGCTCCTTCAAAAATAATTGTGAATGATGCCAATGAAAGGATGCTCAGGTGTTCAGCATCAGTATAACCGATTTGGTCAAGCGAGTTCCTCTGATCTAATACTGTAGCACGTTGATTCGGGCAAATTCAATCAGGGTAAACGCACCCCATCCTGGTTCGCGTCGACCAGGCCGTCTTTTTGCAGGGCCGCGATCAGCTTTTGCAGCCAGGGCAGATCATCCTGGCTGAAGGCAGGCTTGACGACGCGGCCAAGCTCGAGCGGCTCGATGCGTTGTCCAGGAGGGAGCGAGCGCAGGTGATCGACGATGCGCCCACGAAAATAGCGGTTGCTGCTGGTGAAGGGCAGTGACTGCTGAGATTGTTGTGACTGCTTTGCCTGGTAAGCCGGCTTTTTTTCGGCGACTTTACGGACTTGCCGCAGCGATACAAGCGGAGCGCCGCCAGGGAAGAGGCTATACTGGCTCATTTCCTGGCGGGCGGCGCATACCTCCTGCAGCGGGCAGCGCAGGCACTGCGGATTCGCGCTGCTACAAATCGTCGCGCCGATATCCATCAAGGCCTGGTTCCAATTGTAGGCCTCGTTCGCAGGCAAGAAGCGTTCCGCGACGTCAAACATCTGATCGGCTTTCAGGATGGGTTCTGGCTGTTCCAGGCCGAAAAAGATGCGATGCAGGACGCGGTAGATGTTGGTATCGACCGTCGCGACTTGCTGGCGGTAGGCAAAGCAGGCGATCGCGCCGGCTGTATAGCGGCCAACGCCCTTCAGGCGCAGCAGTTCATCGATGGTATGCGGGATACGCCCGCCGTACTCGTCCAGAACCTGGCGGGCGATGGCTTGCAGGCGAACGGCTCGCGAATTATAGCCGAGCGGCACCCAGGCGGAGATAACCGCCGAAGTTGGAGCCGAGGCGAGATCGGCCAGGGTGGGAAAGGCGGCCAGAAACTGCCGGTATTTCGGCAATACGCGCTCAACCTGGGTCTGCTGGAGCATGATCTCGGAGATCAGGATAGCGTATGGATCATCGGTCGAGCGCCAGGGAAGATCGCGCCGGTGCTGGGCGTACCACTCCAAAATGATGGCGTGGACGCGCGCCAGCGTTTCTGGCAGCGGTAGAGGAGGGAAGGAAATAGCTCGCTTGCCCATGCAATTTCAAGAGGTCGTATGCTGGGTCGATGAACCTGCCTCTGCTTCCTGCAGGTCATTTTCTGGCCGGTCAACTGGCTCGCGCTGCTTCATCCTCAGCGAGAAGATGGTCTCTCCTCCTTCTTGCCAGCACCTGGCATAGGGATCGGGGAGATTTTCACACAGGATCCAATCGTCAGCGCTCTTCAGAACGTGACCTTTGACGCATTTTGCATACATGATATGCTCATTTAAGTCTGGATCATCGGGCTTAATGCCCAGAGAGGCGATCTTTGGCACAAAGAATCTACACCACGGCACAGTCGTTTACCTTCCTTACGTCCATTTTTGAAGCCGGATTGAGCATAATGCATAAAGCTTCACTCATATTCCTGGTTTCTCGCTTGTATTATAACGTAAATGGCGCGCCGGGACAATCTATGCACCATAGCTGATGGCTCGCCGGAACCACCAGGTTCCCGCCTTGAACCCGACAAGCAAATAGACCCAGCCGAGGGGTTGCTGGATGACGGCATAACTGGCTGCCATGGCGAGAAAGAAGAGGCAGGCCAGCGCGCACATCTGCTTCAGCCGCCAGTTGCGCACGCGCCAGCGGAAGCTGACCATCGGAGCCTGGCGATAATACCAGAGTATCACTCCACTACTCACTAACAGAGCTATGGTCCCAACAATACCGAGTATGTTGAGATAGAGTGAGATCGATTGTGCATTAAAGGGCGTGGCGTTCATGCTGACTATCTCTGAACAAGCGAAACGGCCTTGTAACATTATAGCATGATGATAGCGCGTGCGATGATCGTATAGTATACTGATTGAAAACGAGGAAGGTATTCCAGGGAGACTTCCGGTCGGAAAGTAGCCTGGGGTTCGCCCTGGATTATTTGATACGGAGTATGATGTGTTAAACGAGGAATTGCTCGTCGTTGATGGGGATTCGCCTTCGTTTCGCCCGCTTCGACCCCTGCTGGATGCCGCCTTGCGGCTTGAATGGAACGATGAGAACTACACCTGGCATGGCTGGAACAAGGCGCAGATCGATGCGTTTCTGGATTCTCTGCCCGTATCGTGCAGTCTGGTAGTGGGAGTATGGGAGACATTGGCGGGTGACGAGAGCGCGCAAGAGGTGGAAAGGCTGGCGTTGGGTTGTGTCTGCGAGGTGCGTAGGGGTAATATCTGTACGGTGCGTACGTTCGAGGCGCTGGCCAGGGCAGGTTTGAAGCCCATCGATCGATTGGAGCCAGGGATCGAGGATGCCCTCGAGATCATGCGTATTGCACGCCAGTTGTCATCGGCGGTTGCCTGGGCTTTGTTCATCGAGAAGGCGGCGTGGGATGCCTGGCTTTTCGCCGCCGGTGAGCAAGGTGAGGTCGTGGATAAGGGGGAAATCCTGGCCGAGTACGCCCGACAGGGAAAATGTGTGCTGCTGGGCAGCCAGGTGTCGCATCAACATCACGGATGAAATTGCAATAACATTACGTATAGTCGGATTTGGAAGAATAAGGCGGAAAAAGTATGGAGCAATCTAACGGGCTTGTCTGGAATCCTATTTTGCGCCAGTACCTGGTGAACGCGCCGAACCGCATGAACCGGCGCGAGGGAACCAGCGCCTGCCCGTTCTGCGAAGATATAACCCAGGGCAAAGTTGGTCCAGAAACGCAGGTCTGGCTGCATCCCAACGATTTCCCGCCCTTCACGCCGCCGGTGGGCGAGGCTTATGTGGTGATTTATAACCGCGATCACAACCGGTCGTTTGTGCAGCTCACGGTGGACGAGGTGAGCGCCGTCACGCACCTCTGGCGGGAACTGTATTGTGATCTTGCTTCTCGCTATCCGACCGTAATGATCTTCGAGAATAGCGGCGAGGCGATCGGGCAGACGCAGCATCACCCGCACGGCCAGGCGTACGGCGTCTCGAAGATTCCGCCAATACTGGCACGCGAGTTGGAGACGGTGGTCGGTGATGACGACGCGGGCCGTGGCTGTTCCTTTTGCCGCGTGCGCGAGGAGCTTACTGAGAGCGCCTACCAGGTAGCGGCGAATGGCACGTGGGAGGCGTTCTTGCCGCCGTATGTACGCTATCCTTACGAGACGCACCTCTACCCTCGCCGCCATGTTGCCAACCTCGGCCGGATGCAGGAAGACGAACTGCGTGACCTGGCCGAACTGCTGCTGGACGTGGTGCGCGGATATAATAACCTGTACGATGGCGCGATGGCTCCTATGCCGTACCTGCTTGGCCTGCACCAACTGGCCGACGAGCGTTTCCACCTGCACGTCGAGATTCTGGCGATTGGCCGTGCCCCCGGCAAACTTAAGTATGCCGCCTCGTCGGAGTCGATCTGGGGACTATGGACGAACGATTCTTCGCCTGTGCAGAAGGCGCAGGAACTGCGCGAAGCTATCGAGAAGGAGAGGCTGTGATGGATAGCGAGTTGCTTCCCCAGCCAGCCAGAGCAGCGCTCGAACGCTTCTCGCTTATCTTCCAGGATGATGTGCCGTATACGGGGATGTTGGGCGCAGCCTGGGCTCCGGGGCGCGTCAACCTGATAGGAGAGCACACGGACTATAACGATGGTTACGTGCTGCCCTGTGCCGTAGACCGCGTCGTGGCCTTTGCCGGGCGACCACGCGCGGATGGTGCCGTGAGATTGTGGTCGAACTATTTCCAGGAACAGGCGCAGCTTGACCATGTTGAGCTGCCGGCGTCCTTCGATGAACAGCAAGGGCGCCTTCCGTCGTGGGCGCGCTATGTGCTTGGCGTGCTGACCGAATTGAAAAGGGCCGGCGCCAGGCTGAACGGCTTCGACGCGGTGATAGACGGGGACGTGCCCGTTGGCGGCGGCATGTCTTCATCCGCCGCAATCGAAGTGGCAACGGCGCAGGCGTGTATGCTCTTTTCCCAGGGCGGCTTCACCATCGGCGCGTCAGGGGCGACGCTACAGCCACTGCAAGTTGCCGAGCTCTGCCAGCGTGCCGAGCATATTGCCTCCGGCGTGAGAAGCGGGATACTCGACCAGGCTGCCTCGTGCCTGGGACGGCCCGGAAAGGCCGTGCTGCTCGACTGCCGCTCGCTGGCCTATCGCTATCTCCCCTTCAACCAACCGCGCATCGCGCTGGTGGTCATCGATACCGGCGTGCGGCGCGAACTGGCGGCCTCGGCCTATAACGAGCGGCGCGCACAGTGCGAAGAGGCGGCGCGGCTTCTGCGGGAGATGATCCTGCGCGAGGAGCCGCAAAATGCGCAGGCGGCTTCCATTCGCGCGCTGCGCGATATCTCACCCGGGCAATTTGCGCGCTACGGCGCTCAATTGCCGGAGGTATTGCGGAGGCGCGCGGGATACGTGATCGCCGAGGATGCGCGCGTACTGGAGGCAGCGCGGCTACTGGAGCAGGGAGCAATCGAACAGGTGGGACCGCTGCTGTGGAAATCGCACGAGGGGCTGCGCGACGACTATGAAGTAAGCTCTTTGGAGCTTGATGCGCTGGTGGAGATTGCGCGGCAGGTTCCGGGCGTGCTTGGCGGGCGCATGCTCGGCGCAGGCTTCGGCGGCTGTACGATCAATCTAGTGCGCTATGAAGCCGTCGAGCAACTCCGACTGGCGGTCGAAGCACAGTACCCGGCGCGCACCGGGCGCCAGGCCAGCATTGATATATGCCGGGCGGCGGGTGGGCCGGGTAGTGCGTGGATCGATTGACTGGCTACATCGAATCAGCCGGGAAGTGCTCCTGCGTCACTTCCTCGTCGATGCTGAGTTGTCTGCTCTGCGTGCGTTCGGTGCGATCGAGCATCTCGGTCAGAGCCAGCAGACGCTGTTCCAGTTCCCAGGACTGCTGGTGGAGCGAGCGCAGTTCTTCCGCCATTTCTCGCATTTGCCCATTCATGGCGAAATACGGCAGTTCTTCCTGGCCGGCGTATGCCCGGTTGCCAGTAACGGGCCTTTCAAGCGGCATCGAATGTTCGGAGTTAAGCGGGACAGTCCTACGCAGCGGTTTGCTCACCTGCGCCGGCTGCTCGGGCATAGGAACAGATGCAGCCGGCGCGGCGGGTACGGAGGATGCGGGAGGCGTAACGGCCGCGGCCGGAGCGGCGGAAGACGTTGCACTCGCTCTATTAGCACGCGCTCGCTCGGAGCGCTGCTCTCCCAGGCCTAGAAAGACCGCGACAAGGATGGCGACTATGGCGAAGGCCAGTAAGCCGCCGGCAATCAGTATATTCATAAGAAATGTTTACTCCTTATATGCGCAAGGTAGGATCATAATGCTCTTACAACAAACAGATCCTTCGCTGCGCTCAGGATGACAATCAGGTTATATGCGCGTGTTACGATCAAGAATTCTTGAGACTGGTTAGTGCAGGTGGATCGTGACCTCGGCGCTCAAACCAGGGACGATGTCTTTACCGCCATTGCCATCGAGCGTGATGATGACGGGTATGCGCTGTCCAACTTTGGTGAAGTTGCCGCTGGTCGGGTCCTGGTTGGGAAGCAGGGAGAACTGACCGGCAGCCGCCTGTTCGATAAGTTGCACGTGCCCGGTGAAACTGGTATCACCGTAGGCATCGATGTGAATATCGACAGTTTGACCCACACTCACATTGCTGATAGCATTTTCATCAATGTAGGCAGTAATTGTCAAGTTGCCGAGGTTGGTCATCGAGGCAATTTCCAGACCTGGAGCGACCGCCTGGTTGAGCACGGCCGGAACCTGCAAGATGGTGCCGTTCATGGGACTGGTCAGGTCAACCGTCGCGCCTGCTGAGTTGGTCTGCGTGGGCGCAAGCGTAACCTGGCCAATGGTCTGGCCCTGGGTGACGGTATCGCCCTGCTTGACGCTGAGGCTGCTCAATACGCCGGCAGCGGGCGCGCCGATATTCACAATTTGCCCGGTGACCTGGGCGTCATCGGTACTGTAGTAGGTGTAGTTGCTGTAGATCAGGTAAGCGATTGCACCGCCGATCGCAGCCAGCGCCAGGAAGATCAGGATCGGGATGAAGATGACGCGACGCATGATTTGACTCTCCTTTTTGTTTCTCAGCGCTTGAGACAAGTATTGTCAGACCTCAAGCGAAACGATCTAATCGAGAAGTGTGGCGTTTACACTTCAACGGCGACGAAATGTTCGGCTTCCTCAGACTGAGCAGCCGGTGCCTGATACTGTTGCGGCGCAATGCTCGCGGGCTTCGCCTGTCTGCGTGTGCTGCGCACGAACAGGGTGGCAACCAGGGCGATCACGATGACGAAAATCGTCACGCGGAAGGCGTCCTGCAGGGCCAGCACGAATGCTTCTTCTTTCACGAACAAACTGATGAGCTGGATGGCCGCCTGGTATGCCGACGCAGTTGAGGCGCCATGCGCTACATAATAGGCCTGAATAAACGGAATGACCCGGCCGAGCGGTGAATTGGCGGTCACCTGCTCAACGAGGTGCCCATAATGCACCGCCGTCTGCGTTTGTACAAGCGTTGCCAGGATCGCTATACCGAGCGAGCTTGAGACGGCCCGGCCGACCGTGCTAAGCGAAGAAGCCTGAGCGAGGTCGCGCGGCCGTACCTCTGACATGGTTGCCACGGTCAGCGGCTGAACGGTAAGGCCGAGCGCAAGACCGCGTAAGATCAGCATGAACTGGATCCAGGTATATGGCGAGTAGATGGTGATGTAGGTCAACTGCCAGGTTGCCAGGGCCAGGATGAGGAGACCCGGAATCATGACGGCCCTCACCCCGAAGCGGTCAACCAGTCTCCCACCGATGATGACGCTGACCATTGAGGCTAATGCCTGCGGCAGCAGGATCAGGCCGGATTGAAAGGCACTCAACTGGCGGATATTTTGCAGGTAGAGCGGAAAAAGGAACAGGCCGCCGAACAGGCTGAAGATCACGAAGACGTTGGCGATCATCCCGGCTCGAAACGCACCATTCGTGAAGAGGCGCATGTCGAGGAGCGGCTGGCCCCCCCGCCGGCCGATCACCACTTCGGCGGTAACGAAGATTACCAGCGAGATCACGCCGACTGCCAGGAAGCCCAGGACTGTAGACGAGCCCCATCCATCGGTGCTTGCCGAAGAGATGCCGTAGAGGACTGTCGAAAGTCCGAGCGCGACAAAGATGAAACCGATGACATCGAATCTTCGCTGCCCCTCGGGGCGGTATTCTCTGATGAAGAGAAACGAGAGAATAATGGCGATGATCCCGATCGGCACATTGATGAAGAAGATCAACTGCCAACCGGCATATGTCACCAGGTAGCCGCCCAGCGTCGGACCCAGCGCGGGAGCGAGCAGCGCGGGAACGCCGAAAAAACCCATCGCCATGCCGCGTTCCTGCGGTGGGAATTCACGGAAGAGCAGGGTGATCGACAATGGGAAGAGCGCCGCGCCGCCCAGTCCTTGCAGCACGCGGAATGTGATCAGGATGGGTAAGCTCCAGGCCAGACCGCAGAGGGCCGAACCAACGGTGAAGGCGGTGAGCGAGATGATGTAAAAGCGCTTGATGCCGAGCGTGTCGGCAAAAAACGCTGCCGTTGGCGTGGCAACGCCCTGGGCCAGGATATAGGCCGTGAGAACCCACTGCACGCTGTGGATATCGGCGCCAAATGCGGTTTGCAGGCGCGGAATGGCGATGTTGACGATGGTCTGGTCCAGGATGCTCATGAACACTCCTAGAATGACCACCATCGCCAGAATCCACTTGTAGTCCAGTCCACCGCTGCGCCTGGCGGGAGGCGCGTTGATTTGCATCACTTGCACGCGGTAAGACTCCTTTCAGTTGGAAATACAACTTCAGTTTTCTGATTGGTCACGTTCAACTATGCCGTAGAGCAAGAGCGAGACAAGTTGATCGATGACCTCGTCGCGCGAGAAGTGTCCGAAGGGAAGAAATTCGTTCAAGCCCTGGCAGATGGCGCGCATCGCGAAGGTCATAGACAACACCTGCACGAAGAGATCGGCATCGATCTTTTTGCAGAAATGCCCCTCCTGCTGGCGCTTCTGAATAAACTCCACAATGCGTTTGCGCCCGGAGACAATCTTGCTAGCCAGTAAACGAGCGGCCTCCGGATGTGTATGCGCTACCAGGATTGCCAGGCGGGCAATATCGCCCTGCGAGGTAAAGCCGTCGTAGAATGCTCCCGCCAGGCGCCGGAAGATATCTTGCTCGTCGACCTGTATGCCCTGCTCCAATTCCCGTTCGATCTCGTCGACAACGGGGCGGATGGCAAAATGAGGGCCATAGTTCTTGAGAATGCCTGCCAGCAAGTCTTCCTTGCTGTGGAAGTGCCACGTCAGCGTCCCGCGGGTCACGCCAGCTTCGGCAGCGATGTCTTCCAGTGTTGCAGCGGATGTGCCGGAGCGTGCGAAAACACGTAGGGCTGCTTCAAGAATGGCCTTACGAGTATCTATCGCCGGCGCCGGCGGGAGCATGCCGCACTGCACGAGCTGCGCACGCAGTTCTTCTTTCCCCCCTGAAAAGTGGTAATAGAAAGCCGGGCGCGAAAGTTCAGCCGCTTTGATGATGTCATCGATGGTTATTTCATCAAATGAGCGTTCACAGGCCAGCCTTTGCGCTGCCTGGATCAAGCGCTCACGACCGGTGCCTTTAATTTTTTCTTCCGCGTGTTCTGCCATTTGAAACACTTCATACCATGATACGATACGATACAGTTATTGATACTGTATCGTACAGACGGTAAGTATAGTGTAGTCAGACAGGCTGGTTTTGTCAAGGGAAAAACGCAGCAATTCTTGCGCAGAGAAAGCTATGTTTGAAAGAGAGTACAAAAGTTAGATCAGCCGGGTCAATTCATGTTGAGCTGATAATTCTTCACTATTCCTATCCGGCGCAGTTGTGCTTTCTGGCTGTGATAAGCGGAAGATCAATTCGTAGTTTCCGATGCTGATGTGATCTCCGTCCATCAATTCGTAGCCCTCTTCCGGGCCGATCTTCTGCCCGTTGACGTAGACGCCGTTGGCGCTGCGCCTGTCGTAGAGAACGTAGCCATGTGCTTCGCGTCGAATCAGGGCATGGTGGCGCGATGTCAGGTTATCGTGATCGAGCAGGATATCGCTGGAACCGGCCCGGCCAAGGGTGATTTCGTCGTGTTTTAGAGAGACTTCAAGCGCTTCGTTTGTGTAGGGTGACGAGATGATGACGCGCGCATCGTCGAGGGAGTCTACGTCCTGAGTCTCGTCTGGCTGTAAAGGTGCATCGGTCTGGGGCATCTCGGGTAGCTGGACTGCAGAAATTTCTTCTGGTTCAGCAACTGTTGCCTGTTCCGGTTCGGTGGCTGTTTCCTGAGCAGTCGTAGCTGGCTCTTGTACTGGTTCTGGTTCTGCGCGCTCGGGAGGTTCTGGATGCTCAGTTGAATCAGATGGCTCTGATTCTTGCTCTGCTGGTGCGCCCGGCTGTTCCTGTACCTGATGCGGCGGAGTATCGGAAAGAACCGGTTCAGGAGCAATCGCGCCGGCATCTGATATTGCGGAGGAGGCCGGTTTGCCTTTAAGGCTGCCTAGCATGGCTTCGGCGAAGGCCAGGATGGTTGGATAGCGGTCCTCGGGGTAGACCGAGAGGGCACGCAGCAGTATACCGTCTTGCTCGATGGTCACGCGTGGATTGATGGAGGAGAGTGGAGTAATCGTTTCGGTGAGTTTCTGGCGTTCGACCTCCTGCGGTGTGCCGAAGTAGGGCGGACGGCCTGATATCCAGAAATAGAGCAGGACAGCCAGGGCGTATTGATCGCTGGCAGGGATAACGCGCCTGCCGAGTTGTTCGGGTGCTGCAGTGAGCGGGAGCAGTGGCTGGCGCTGTTGTTGGCCGAAACGGCGCACGAATTGCGCCAGACCCGCATCGGCCAGCAGAAATGGCGCGTAGTCGGATGAGTCATCCGGGTCTGGCCCGCGCAGTACGAGGACATTCGCGAAGGTGAGGGCGCCATGCACGTATCCTCGCTGGTGAATGGATTGCAGCGCCTGGGCGAGCTGGTGCATAAAGCGGATAGCCTCGGGCATATTGAGCGGCGGGCTAAACCAGACTCTTCCCGCGGCGCCAAGCAGCGAACCATTGCTGACATAGCGCCGGGCAACATAGAGCCTGCCATTGATTTCGCCGTAGTCAAGGACAGAAGCGATATAGGAATGGCTCAGTACGCTGATGCCCTGCATCTCACGGAAGAACTGCCGCCGCGCCGCATCCGGCAGGGTTTCCTGCGGGTGGATCAATTTGAGCGTCACCTTGCGCAGGAGGATCGAGTCATCGGCTTCGTAGCTTTCACCAGATATGCCGCTGCCGAGCCAGCGGACGATGCGATAGCGATCAAATACCTGTCCTGCTTCAAATGTTGGCATACGTACCTCACTTTTTCACAGCATCGCCGCTGTCCAGTCGTTTTTCAGACGAGTCTGCCTGCTCCCCTGCCGCTTCTGTACGCGCGCGTTTCCTGCGTCGCAGGCGAAAAAAGACGAACAGCGCTATCGCGGCTGCGACAATGATGATAGCGCCTGCCCAGCCAATAGTGGAGGCGATAGACTCGATCTGCGTAAAATTGTCATGGAAATACCGCCCGGCGATAAAGCCGAGCGTGCCATAAACGGTAGCCCAGATGATGCCGCCCGCCGCGTTATAGAATAGAAATGTGCCCCAGCGCATATGGTTGACGCCGGCGAGGAAGGCTGCCCAGGCGCGCAGTACTGCGATAAAGCGGCCAAAGAATACGGTTTTGTTGCCATGCTGTGCAAAAAACCGCTCCGCGCGCTCGAGGTGTTCCCGCTTCAGGAAGATAAATTTGCCGTATCGCAGCGCCAGGGCGCGACCACCCGTGCGGCCAACCAGGTAGCCGATGTTGTCGCCGATAATGGCGCCAATGGCCGCGCTGGCAATCACGATGGGTATTTGCAGTATATGGTTCGTCGCGGCGAAGAATGATGCGAGCAGCAGCATTGTTTCACCGGGGAAGGGAATGCCCGAGCTTTCGATCATCACAAAAACAGCCACCGCCGGATATCCCGCGACGGTCAGCGCGTTTTGCAATATTTGCAGCGGGATGATCGCCGCCAAAGGCTGGCTCAGTATGATGAAGAGTCGTATGTGCAACAGCGAGAAGCAGCGCATCCGGCAATCCTTCCAATAATTTGAAAGAGCATCTGTAACTTACAACGAAGTACAAGTTTATTATGGGCCATTATAAGCGTAAACGAGGTATGGCGCAACAGGACTATTACCCACGGGTGCGCGAAGGTCGCCAGAGCATGATGGTAACCAGCATGACGATGATTGGAGGGGCGATTGTCACCAGGAAGACCAGGCCCGACCAGAGGCCAAAGGGGGGAATCCCCGGGAGAAATAGATAGGTCAGGAGGGCCGACGCCGAAAATGCCAGGCTGAATGCCAGCACTGCGCGACCGGCGCGGGTTTGGCGCAGCGGGACGATGAGGGCCGCCAGGGCGACGATCCAGATGATGTACCATGAGTAGAACCAGGGTGTGACGATCAAAAGCGCACCCAGGGCGGTCAGGGAAGCCAGCAGCAGGGTATTCAGCGTGGGCGAGCGCCACAGGGCGAACGCGCCTAGAATGCAGGCGAGTCCCAGAATGGCATAGTTGATGTCATCCCAGGTGGAGCGGGCGCTGAGAATCCGGACGACGATATTTCCGGTGCGTTGGCTGGCTGTCAGATTATCGCTGCTCCATTGCCCGATGGCGCGTAAGATAGAGTTTTCCGATAATTGCGCCGAAGGGGGGCTGGTGAAGCCATAGTGGATGGCGGAGAGGCTGTGTCCGATCCAGAATGGTCCGTAGAAGGCGAGCGCGAGTAGGATCGCCGCACCCACGGCGAGAGCTGAAACACGGATTGCCTGCTTCCACCCATGCACGCCGGTGCGCTTTTCAGGCGAGCATGGCGACTGGGCGGCCCGCCGCGCTCTCCAGGCGAGCAAGATGATGTAGAGCGCAACGATCGGCAACATCGTGAATTTGACCAACACCGCCAGTGTGAAGGCGATGAGCGGCGGCAGGTAGCCGCGCGGGGATAGCAAGCGGTTGCGTTGTTCGGCGTGCGCGGCCAGAAGCATTCCGGCCAGGACAAGGCTCATCATAAAGACATCGTTGTGGCCGCCGAGGCTGCTTTCGAGCAATACCAAAGGGTTTAAGGCGTAGAGCGCCATGCCCAGCGTTACCACCCGAGGGGATCGATTCATGGCGTGCAGCGTCCTGCCGACCAGCCAGGTATTCATCAGGTGAGCTGCCAGCGCGAGCAGGCGGTAGACCAGCACATAGCCGAAAGGCTGGGGCCCGGTTATGAAGCCTATGATGCCGCACACGGCCAACCAGAGCGGGCCATAGGCGGCGACACTGCCGGCCCAGTAGTTCATCGGCGTGTAGGGATCATGTGGAAAGGCTGCGAGAGGGACGAAGTAGGGGTTGGCGTGATAAATGGCAAGCAGCCGGCTGTAGCTGGCGTAGACCAGGATATCGTGCGAAAGCATGGCGGGCGTAAAGACGTAGATCAGACCTGCCAGGGCCACGACCGGCCAGATGAGGCGCCGAGCCTGGCTGTGGAAATTGCCTTGAGTTGGCTGGCGCGTAACGAACCAGGCGTACAGGCCGTAGAATGCGAATGCCAGCGCCATGAGACTCAGGAAGATGACGTAGGCGCTACTGGTTCGCGATGCCGCGGAGTTGTTCGTTAAGCCGAGATCGGTGGGCAGCCACGTGCCAGGGCTTGCCAGCATCGCACCCAACGGCGTTTGCAGGTGAATGACCGTGTCTGGTATGCGCGTGAGGGGCGTGACGCTGAATAGAATGCACAGCACATAGCCGGCTGCGCATACCGCAGACCAGGCAAGTGATAGGGTGGAAGTGCTTCGCGAGGAGAACGCTGCCTGGCCGCTCGTATCTTGTTGTGTTACCGCCGGTTTCTCGATCATGTCACTGCGTCCTCTATACCATCCAGCGCTGGAGGATGAATAAAAGCGCCAGGGCAGCCTGGAAAAAGGGGAAGGAGATCACGATGGCCTGGTGCAGGCGCGGGTGGCGGACACCGAGCGCGGCAAGAGTGATGAAACCAGGGAACATCTCAAGTGCGAACCTTTTAGCGGAAATCAAGGTATCAGGCTGGAGCGTGGATGGGCTGATAAAGGTATAGAGCAGGAGCAGACCTATCCAGAGCGTATAGCTGGGGCGCAGCCTGCGCCATCCGAGGATAGCCAGGACGACAAATGCGATAATCGCGGAGAGATCGAGCAGGATATGCACCTCGTAAAACGAGCCGAACGGCTGGACGGTGAAGAGTTCCACGAACGCGCCCCATATGCCGACCCAGGGCCAGGTTGTCTGCCGCCCCCAGTGGTCCTGAACTGCCGCGAATGCCAGTGGATTGTTGAAGACCACCCAGCAGTAGATGCAGTAGGCCAGCGTGCCAAGAGGAATAAGCCCAACAGGCAGCAGTCTGGGGAGAAGCTGCCTGAACCTGCCGAACCTGTCGTGGGCCTGATCGAGCAAGCTGTGCCTTGAAATCCAGATTTCGAACAGGTAGGGGATGACCAGCAGCAGCCCGGCCGACCGCGTGAGTGCGGCGAAGAAACCTATCAGGCCCGCCAACCACCAGCGCTGCCGTCGCAGCGCCAGGAATGTGCTGGCTGTCAGTAACAGGAAGAGCGATTCGTTGTAAGCGGCGAAGAAAAAGAAGGCTGTTGGAAAAATGCACAGGTAGAGTAGGGTGCGCCGCCCAACTTGCTCGCCCAGTACGTCTGAGGCAAGCTGGTACAGCACGAATAGGGTACCGAGCAGGGCAAAGTTGCTGAGAACGATGCCGATTGGAGCAAAGCCCTGATGCCCGAAAAGGAAAGAGACGCCATTGATGAGTAAAGGGAAAAGAGGAAAAAAGGCCGTATCGTAGACGTTCTGGTAGCCAAACTGAGCGATGCGTAAATAGTTGAAGGCGTCCCAGTTGTTCCAGCTCGAGATCAGCCCGATGACATCAACCGGCGTGCTCGGGTAGACATGCGGGGGTACTGGAAACAATATGTAGCCGATGTAGGTCAGGATGATGAGCAGCAGGCGTGTTGCTATAAACAGCCAGAGTATGTCAGCCGTCGGCGCGCGTTTCATAGATGAGATCCCAGCAAATAGTACGGCAAACGAGAAATCGCTAGCCTATCTTGCTAAATGCGTTTAGAGTTATGTGAGATTAATGTGCGGTATTATGTTCTCTCCACATGTTTCTAACGAATTGGGGCGCCCGTCAGGCACATTTGAAAGGGAGAGTATGTAAGTTATTCTGGTGAAAAAGGCCAGATACCTCTACTGATGTACCTGGCCTCAAGCGTGGAACGGGTTTCATTCGCGAAGCAGTTCCTCGATCTTTGCCTCGATGGTTTGCGCGGTTGGGAAGAAAGCTGTTTCTTCAGGCGCATTGTAGGGCGCGGATGGACCGGGCAGCGCGGAGATGAAGGCAGGCGTGCCGTCGAGGTCATAGAAGCATTGCTGCACGATCCAGGAATGTATGTGGCGGCCAAAGCTGGTCAAGTCATTTTCCTCTGTTACGACTATTACTCGGTTCGACTCGCGTACAGCGTCTGCAACAGCCTCCTCATCAAATGGGGCGAGTGTGCGCAGGTCAATGACCTCGATAGCCCCGCCGGCACGGTTGACGGTATTGGCGGCGGCGGTACAGGCCTCCAACACCATTGTTCCCCAGGCGATAATGACGAGGCTGCTCTGCCCGCTGCCGATGCGCAGGCGCCGTGCTCTGCCGATGGGTTGAGTGTAATAGCCGTCGGGTACGTTCCAAAATTCGGCCATAGCGCCGATGATGTTGCCCTGACTATCCTTGGGCGGTTCTGAGCGATACAGGCGTCCTCGTTCCAGGAAGGTCACGGGCGATTCCGAGCGCGCGGCTTCCAGCAGCAGACCTTTCGCATCAAAGGGCGTGGAGGGGCAGATCGTTATCATACCCGGAATGGAGGTGAACCACTGCTCCCCGGCGTTGGAGTGGCCAAAGGCGCCTCCGCCCGCGCCGCCGCTGGAGATGGGGCCGCCGCCGCCGCTGCCCGACTTGGTGCGGATAATCAGTGGGGCGGTCCAGTCACCGAAGCTCTGGTAGGTGATGCGCGCGGCCATGCGGATGGTCTGGGCGGCAGATTGATGGTAGTCCACGAACTGAATCTCGGCGCAGCGCGCTTTGCCATCGAGCATGCCCGCGCCCGCCGCTATGCCCACGATGAGCTGCTCGTTGAGGGGGCTGCTGATGGCGCGCTCTGGAAACTGCGTCACCAGGTGAGCGGTCGCGCCGAAGACGCCGCCTTTGGGGCTACCGACATCCTGGCCGTAGACGAAAAAGCCGTCATCGCGTTTTGCCAGTTCCACGAGTGCCTCGTTGATGGCACCAAGCATAGGCAGTTGCCGCTTTTCGCCGCGTGGCATATTTTCCTGCCAGCGGGGTACACGCAAGACGTGCTGCATGACGCGTTCCGCAGTGGGCTCTGGTTCCTGTAATACCTGGGCTTCAGCGCGCTCCATCTCGGCGCGTACTTCCTTGCGAATGCGCTCGATATCGCCCTCGTTTAGATTGCCGTGTTCGACAAGCCATCGGCCAAAATTCTTTACGGGGTCTTTTGTGGCGGTTGTGACTTCGATTTCTTCCTTCGTGCGGTAGGATTTGATATCGGTGCTGCTCGAGTGCGGATCGAGCAAACCCAGGCGCAGGTGCATCAGCGCCGGTCCTTTGCCGGAACGCACGTGCTGCACCAGGCGCGTACTTGCGTCGTAGGTCGCCATGGTATCTGTGCCATCGACCTCCTCGGCGCAGATGCCCGCGCCTCTAGCCATCTCGACCAGCGAGCCTGCCCACTGGATGGGCGAGGCGGTGGTGATGGCCCAGCCGTTGTCCTCGACTACCATCAGGACGGGGAGCTGATGGACGGCCGCCTGCCGGAGCAGGACGTTGAAGTCGTTGGTGGCCGCGCCGCCGTCGCCGGTGGTGAACATGATGATATCACCGCTGTTGTGCTGTTTAAGGGAGAAGCCGAAGCCCCCGGCGAAGGGGGCCAGCGCAGCTACTTCGCTGAAGGTTGGGAGAATGCGATGGCGTTTGCTGCTGTAGTGCGAGGGCATGTTGCGACCCGCGCCCATGGGGCCGGTGGTGCGCGAATAGGCTTCGCGCAGCGGCCCGTAGATATCTCCGGTGCGCGCCAGCCAGGCCGCCAGGTCGCGATAGTACAGCGACATCCAATCGGTCGGGCTGAGCGCAGCAACGACGGCGGCCATGCTCTCGTGGCCCGCGCATCCAATATAGAAGGGGAAGCGCCCCTGCGTTTTACGGGTCTTCAACAGGTCATTGGTCACGCGTGCCGTAACCATTGTGCGGTAAAGTGCGAGAATATCCAGCGACTCTGCTGGTGTGCTGGCTTCCGTATCCCGGATATTGACGGTCATTTGCCCTCCGTAAGTCTCCATTGACTCTCTGGACTGGATCGATGATAAGACGGTCTGTTGTTTTCGCAAATATTATAGAATTACGTTCTGGGAAAAGCAATGTATCAGAGATGAATGGAATGTCCCCGGGCAGGATATCGCTTTTGTCACACGCGAACAGGCGGAAGAAATGCTGCATGGATTTGCCCTGATCGAGTTCAACGAAGAAGACGTGGATGGGCATACAGCCGATGGCGCGCCCAAACACTGGCACGTCTTCAACATCCTTGCCCGCAAGCTGTAGCGTTTTGAAAACGGACCCGTGCTTCTCTTTCCCATCAGTGGGGCCATGATGCTGGGATCTGCCGCGTTCGGCTGGTTGCAACGCGAGGTGAGGAAGCTGTAGCCGCCTGTGCTTTAGCCTTCCTCTGGCAGATGCTGATCTTCTTCCGTGCTGGTACCCTGCGTGCGCAGAATGGCCTCGGTGCGGTTGAGGAGCGCGTCTTCGATGCGCTGGCGATGCTTGGGGAGGGTGTTGGTTGGCAGCGCACCGGGAGCGAAATAGCGGCATTCGCTCATTTCCTCGGTGGCCCGCAGCCTGCCACCAGTGACGCCGCAGCGCAAGGCCAGCACCACCTCGTTTTTCTGCGGCTTAGAGTAGACGCCCACTAAGCGCTCGACCTCCACCTCAAGCCCGGTTTCCTCGAGAACCTCGCGGCGCAGGGCCTGCTCTACTGTTTCACCTGCTTCCATGCCCCCGCCTGGCAAGTTCCACCAGTCGATATCTCGGCGGTGCGCCAGCAACACGCGGTTGCCCGCGAAGATGATGGCGCAGACGCTGACGCGGTAAATGGCGAGGTCAACAGGCGAATTATAGGGCATAGAAATACCTTTCGCGGGTGGAGTCACTCTTCATAAATTATAGACTGCGTGGGCTGTATCGCGTAAAATCATGCGCGCGAGATCATAGCCCTGCTGCTCATCGATTTCATCGGCTTCGATCATCTCGTCGAGTACCTGGCCGATGATGCTGCGCCCACGATGCGCTGCCGCCCAGTGCATTTCGGGCAGGTGAATGCCGTCCGAACTGTACATCAGCTTACTGGCGGGCGCGATGCTGATGGCCTGGCGCGTGAAGGCTGCCATTTCCAGGCGATCAACGAAGGGGATGCAGTAGGACAGGTCGAAGTACACGTGCGGATAGACGGCTGCCAGGTAAGCGCCAAGCTGCGTGTAGGGGTAGCTCTCGTGCAAGAGTACGACCTTCATCCCACGCAGGTCCCCGCGTTCCAGCACATCGCGCAGGTGCAGCGGGTTGCCCTGGCGCATATCGGTGTCGCTGTCACCGTAGCCTGTATGGAACTGGATGGGCAACTCTTGCTCGGCGGCGTAGCGGAAGGTGAGAAAGAGCAGGTAATCGATGAGCGGCTTCTGGCTAATGCGCAGTTCGCTATTTCTTATAGCCGATCGCGCCTCGTCGAATGCGGCGACGGCTTCGTCCTTTGTGCGCTCGCTGACTTGCAAGCCACCGCGATAGGCCACGATGCTCTTGAAGCCACAGTAGCCGTTTGCGCGAATATCGCTGACGGCCTGTTCGTAGTATTCACAGAGTTCGTCGAAGTCGCTAAATGCAACAACCAACTGTTGCATCAAGGTTTCCAGCCGCAGTAACTTCACTGCGCGGCAGTGGCCGAGCTGTCCCAGGCGAGCGGGCGAGTAGCAGCGTTCGGGCAGCGGGTAGGCCGGGTCAAGCACCAGCGTGTCGAAGTTGGCCGCGCGAAAGAGGCGTTCGATGATGCTCTCGCCGTCCAGCCGGTTCCGCGCGGCCAGAACAGCCTCCTCGTTGTTGGGGCAGCCGTAGAAGAGAGCCATCTGCCTCAGCATCCAACGATAGTAGACTGTGTTTTGCACATGCTGCTCAGCCAGCACGGGATCGCTGCCCTCAGTAAAATAGCTGCGGAAATACACGGCAGCCAATGGTTGGTCGAGCAGGACGGGGTGACAATGATTATCCACGACGGGAATGGCGGAAAGGTCGAGCAAGATGATACCTCCTGGTCAAGGCATATCAGCGCGAGCAAAACATCAGGATCGGGAGCGAGTCTCGCAAAAAGATCAACAGTATTTCGCTATTTTCTCGAGCAACTCATCCATGTCAAATGGTTTCGCCACAAAGTCATCAGCGCCGACGGCTGTGACTGATTGTCTGGCATAGGGATGGGCAGAGATCATAATAATGGGAATGTGCCTCGTCTCATCCTGGCTTTTCAATTTTTGACAGATGAGCCGCCCATCCTTGCCTGAAAGAAGTACATCCAGGATGATCACATCTGGCAACCCACCATTCGTATCGCGCAGATTTTCCGCGTAATCGCCTTTTTCCGTTGTCTTTACCTCGTATCCGGCGTCTTCTAGCATAAACTGAAGGGCATCTAAAATATCCGGATCATCATCCACCACGAGGATCTTTTTTGCCTGGTGCTCCATATCAACCATCCTGCATACTTCTTAGGCGTCAAGGGGCGACTGTTTACCGGATTTATCCGGCAAGGTAAAGGTAAACAGAGAGCCTTTGCCTTTCTCACTCTCAACCGTCATGTTACCCCCATGTCCCTTGATGATTTCGTATGCGATATACAACCCGATCCCTAGGCCGGGATAGGTTTTCTCTTCTGGATCGCTGACTCGATAAAAGCGATCAAAAATGTGGGCGAGATGCTCATTCTCAATCCCAATACCAAAGTCCTGGACGCTCACCTCTGCCCCATCTTGTGAAGCTGTAACACGGACGATGATCGTATCTGCCTGGGGCGAATATTTAACCGCATTCGTCAAGAGATTGGTGAGCACCTGGCCGATGCGGTCAACATCTCCCCAAACAGGCGGGTTAATCTTCCCTTCAATCAGAATGTGATGTTTGCCTGTAGTGGACTGGATCTGCTCCACCGTTTCTTTCATGACCTCGTTCAGATCGAACCAGTTTTCCTGAAAGTCGAGTTTGCCGAGCTCAATCTTGGATACATTGAGTAAATCCTGGATGAGGTGCGCGAGTTTATTGACCTGCGCATCCATTTTGGAAAAGGATCGCACCAAACTTTCTTCGCCTCGACTGGCAAGCTGCTTCTGTAAAACCTGAATATACAGCTTGAGGGATGTCACCGGCGTTCGTAACTCGTGAGAGGCGATGGAGATAAAATCATCGCGCAAAGTAATGGCCCTCTGCGCTTCGCTATATAGCCGCGCATTATCAAGAGATAAAGCTATGCGATGGGCTAGCTCCTGGGCAAAAGTGAGATCATCGAGTGTGTAGTATCGCTGAGGTTCTGAAGAAGAAAAGGTAATGGCGCCGATGACCCTGTCGCGAGCGATCAGCGGCATTCCCATATACGATTTGAGGCCAAGCGCCTGAATGATAGCAGGCATTCCAGGGTTCTCTTGCCGGGCTAGTTGGAGTACGCTTTCGGAAACGTCGGAGATGAGTTCAGCCTGACCGGTTTCGAGCAGTTTCTGTAAACCATAGGGGCTATGAAGATTATCTTTGTACTGTTCATATAACGCTTGTACCAGCGTCAATTGTTCAGGATCGATGTGGTGGACGGCTATTTCCTTGATCTGCTGCCGTTCATCGAGTACGGCGATCCGGCAGTAATCAGCCAGAGATGGCACAATCATCTGCGCGATTTCGTGCAGTGTAATCTGCTGGTCAAGGGAGGATGACAATTTCTCACTGGCCCTGTTGAGTAATCGCTGCCGTTCCTCCATCTGTTTACGCTGCGTAATATCACGGAAATTGCCCACGATAGCCTGGATGTGTGGGTCGTGTAGATAATTGGAGCCGGTGGCCTCAATCCAGACCCAGGAGCCATTTTTGTGCTTGACGCGATATTCCAGGGTGACCTGACCCCCTGGCGTCTGAAGCAGTGACGTGAATCGCTCCAAAAAGAGCGGGAGATCACCGGGATGCAGATACGGTGCTGCTTCCACTCCCTGAATTTCTTCTGGTCTGTAGCCCAGGACACGTTCGATGGAGTCACTGGAATAGAGGACGATCCCCTCGGCGCTTAACAACTGTATGGCGTCAGCGCTGTGCTGGATCAGGGCACGAAATCGTTCTTCATTCTGTTTGAGGGCCTTCTGGTGATCGGGCGTTGTCCTGGTCTTCTTGCTGTAAACTGCCATTTTCCGTATCCTTCTTCTAGCAGATGGATAAGACTAGCAGAACTATAACACGTTTCCTCTGCTTTGACAAAGTGAGCAATAGAGCGGGTTACATTAGAGATAGAGCCAAATCTATGCTATCATGTCTAAAGTGGACTACTGTGAGATCGGAATGGAGCATAACTATGCCATTGCCTCCGGGACAAACTGTGACCGTTAACGAAATGCAGATGTATTACGTGCTGCACGGCGAAGGCGAGCCGCTCGTTCTGCTGCATGGCTTCACGGGATCAAGTAGCGATTGGACCTTGTTCTTTGATGATCTCGCCAAAGAATACCGGCTGGTGATCCCCGACCTGCGTGGTCATGGCCGGTCAACCAATCCATTGAGGGAGTTTACCTTTCGGCAAGCCGCGCTGGATGTGTTTGCATTACTGGACCACCTGGGTATCGAGCGATGCAAGGCGATAGGCTTTAGCGCTGGTGGCAATGCGCTCCTGCATATGGCTACGCGAGAACCCCGGCGGGTCGTGGCTATGGTGCTGGCAAGCGCCGCCAGTTACTTTCCCGAACAAGCGCGGATGCTCATGCGTGACTACTCAGGCGAAAGTCTTGGGGACGAAGAGTGGCATCGTCTACGACAAACTCATCACTTTGGCGATCAGCAGATTGAGGCGTTGATAGAGCAGACACACTCCTGGAGTGATCGCTTCGATGATATGAACTTTACGCCTCCCTATCTCTCATCGATTACTGCCCGCACGCTGATCATCTATGGTGATCGTGATTTCCTCTACCCGGTCAATATCGCCTTAGAAATGTATGCGGCTATTCCTCGTTCGTATCTCTGGATCATACCGAACGGCGGTCATCTCCCTGTGTTCAACAACCCGCTTGTCCCGTTTACAGCAGGGGTGTTGCCGTTTTTGCACGGTGACTGGGAGCAGGAGTAAGCGTATGCTCGTAGCATATGGCCCCGCCGGGCAGCTCGTCACGGCTGATGAGACGCCGCTGCAGCAGTTGCAGCGCTGGTCACAGGAGCGGCTGCTGGTCTGCCCCAATTGCAAAGGGATCGTCTATGCGCGCGGTGGCCCTGAGAAGCGTATGCAGCTTCACTTCGCGCATCAGAAGGGCGAGTGCGCGTGGAGTACCGAGGCCGAATCGGTGCGGCACATGCGCGGGAAGATCGTGCTGGCCGGCTGGCTGCGTGCGCAGTTTCCCCAGGCGAATGTCGGCCTGGAGGAGCGGCTGCCAGGGCCGAATCGCATCGCTGACATCTTCGTGAAGCATCCTGATGGGCAATGCCAGGCGCTAGAGTTTCAGTGTGCGCCGCTCGACCTGGAACAGTGGCGTCTTCGCCACAGCGCCTACCACGAGGCCGGCATAACAGATACCTGGATTATCGGCGAGAACCGTCGTGACAGGCAGGAAGCCTTTCTCGAAGCAATTTTGATGATGGCGCGCGAGCTACTGTTTCTTGATCCGCTTCCCGAGGTGGCGCGTATCTGGCTGCGCTGGCCCGTGGCGCGCGAGTGGGTGCAGGCCTGGCAGCGTGAAACCGCGCTGCGCCCCTCGTTCGAGGGATGGGTTGGCCGCCTGGGCTATGGCGTGACGCTGGTTGACACGCTGCAAGCCGCACAGATCAGCCGGCAGGGGACAATCCAGCATTCGAGGCGCACAGAGCTGCTGGAACGCGCACGACTTCTACGGGTTATGGAAGGTGCGCTGACCATCGATGAGGTGACGATGGCCGATTATTTGAAGCCATCTATCGGCGAGGGTGCGCTGCAAGAGGTGATGATACCACTACTGCGCGCTTACAGGCGCGACCCGCAGCTACTACGCCGCTATCACTACGGAAGCGGGCAGAACGGTGAGCCGCCGGGCGAGGCCGACCGGCAGCGCGTAGAGCGGGCACGCGCCTGGCTGGAGAATCTATCACAGCGGGGCTACGACGCGGAGGGACTGCGAGCGCTGGCGAGGGAGATTCCGCTGGTGGGTCCCTACGCAGCGCTGGCGGGTTATATGGAGATGCTGGTTAATATTTATTAAAATGCTGGCGGGCCTCTTCCTCTGGCGAGTGTTCCTTGAAGAAGGCTGACTCGTTGCGCTTGACGGTGATGTATGAGGTGGCCAACAGGGGGCCAAGCGCGTTCTTCAGCACCTCGTCGCGTTCAAGTTCATCGAGCGCCTCGTCCAGTGTAAGGGGCAGGCGGCGAATGCCTCTGCGTTCGCGCTCTTCCTCGCTGTAGTTGCCCGGATCGATCTGCTGCGCTTCGCCGGGGTCGATCTTGTTGGAGATGCCATCCAGGCCGGCTGCCAGAAGCGCGCCGATGGCGAGGTAGGGGTTGCCGCTGTGGTCTGAAGGCTTGAATTCCAGGTTCATGGCAGTGGTTTCGCGGCCCCAGAAGAGCGACGGCACGCGGATAGCGCCCTCGCGGTTGTCGAAGCCGTACGCGGCGTAGGCGGAGCTCCAGAAGTGCGGCAACAGGCGGCGGTAGGAATTAGGGCTGCCGCAGGTGATGGCGACCAGTGCGTGAATGTGGCGCAGGACGCCGCCGATGAAGTATCTGCCGGTCTCGCTCAATCCCTCGCGCTGGCCGGCATCATAGAACAGGTTTTTCTCGGCCTGCGCGCCACTTTCCAGCCCCCACAGGCTGAGGTGGATGTGCGCTCCGCTGCCTGCCTGGTCGAGGAAGGGTTTCGGTGCGAAGGTAGCGATCAAATCGAAGCTGCGCGCTACGCCTCGTACTGTTTCGCGCACGAGGCAGACGTTATCGGCGGCTCGTAAGGCATCCGCGTGGCGAATCGAGAGCTCCTGCTGCCCCGGCCCGAGCTCGGTATGAAACAGCTCGATAGAGATGCCCTGGCTCTCCAATGCTTCCAGGACAGAATCGATCACCTCTGCCTCGTCGTCAAGCCCGATGCTGCTGTAGCACAAGCTGTGATCGGCAGGGACGTATTGGCCGTTCACTTCGCGCGCCAGGTAAAATTCGTGTTCGATGGCGGCCTCGGCGCGCATGCCCTGTTCCGCCAGGCGAGTGACCATGCGTTTCAGGAAGGTACGCGGGCATGCTTCCCAGGGCTGGCCGCTGGTGAGGACCATGTCGCACATCATACTGCCGCTGCTGGGGACGTAGGGTAAAATAGTGAAGGTGTTTGGATCGGGGATCAGGCGGAATTCACCTATCGGGCCCATACCCTCGACGAGGGCCAGCGTTTCAACGCCGGTGAAGGCCTGCATCGCCAGTGTCTGGCCGATACCTTCTCTCATGCGGGACTCAAGTTTGCTGGCGTGGGTGGCTTTGCCCCTGATGATACCGCCGTTATCGCAATAGAGGAAACGCACCAGCCGAAGATTTCCCTCGCGTGCCTGCCGTATGACATCTTGCGTGTTCATCGCGTTAAAATCTCCTATCTACCTTGTGCGGGTGTATGCCGAGATAGAGGGATAATGTGTGCTTAAGTATATCATATTACCTCAAGCAATTTGCCTCGTGAATATCATACACCAGTAAATCATGTCAGCGTCACTACTACCGGTAGAGCTTAATATGTGTTAAAGTAGAGTAACACATTCAGTTACTTGAACGGGAATATTTCGTGCCAAAAAGGAGGAACGTCTATGCAACAGGAAGCGACACCAACAGCGGATAGCGGGGCAGCGATTGCCCAAAAGTATGGGGTCCAGCGCAGTCCACATTGGGATGGTGTGAGAAAGGCACACCTGAATTTGCCCGGGCAGAACGTGTGCGCGGTATGCGGTACCAGCGACGACCCGCAGGTGCATCACATCGTGCCGTTTCACTTCTGTCACCTGGTGTATCGAGGCGATCTGGAGCTTGACGAGCGGAACCTGATGACGCTGTGCGAGTTTGCAGCAAACAACCACCACAATTTAATCGGGCACCTGCAAAATTGGGAAATTTACAATCCTGCCGGCAGAGATGTGATGGTCAGTTCTTTCAAGGGGCTGACCGCCGACGAGCTGACCAAAGAGAAAATTATGGTGAACGCGACGTGGATGCAGTGGTTCCACGCCAGCGACAAACCAGTCGCGTGGGGGCAAATGAAGGATGACGCCAAGATAAAGCTCAGGCAATTCCTGGATACCGCCCTTCCCTTCATACCCACAAAGTATTTCTCGCAGCCATTTGCGTTCATGCAAGGTGGAGATGATGGGAAAAATCCGGCCAAGATCAATACGACCTACCACGACCCGATGCCAGGGAATGGCACCAACTAGCGCCCTCAGTAGCTCCAGTTGAGGCCGCACTGCGAGCAGTGACGGGCGGGATGGTCGCTCTCGAAGGCGCTGCGGAAAGCCTGGTAGCGCTCGCCGTGCCAGATGGCCTCGATGGGTTCCTCGAAGACGTTGCCCAGCACGCGCTCCTCGTAGTATTCCCGGGCGCTGTGGTGGCCGAATGGGGCAAAGCAGCAGGAGAGGACGTTGCCGCTGGAGGTGATGTAGGTCAACGAGTAGGGCCGCCGACAGCCAGACCAGGGGCGATCCCCGAAGTCGCGTACCAGGCTTGCCAGGGGAGTTGCCGAGCCTGCCGCGCTGAAGGTGATGCCGCGCTCCTTGCATACCAGTTCACAGCGGCGGACTAGCTCGAGTTCCTCGCGACTCGAGCGGCGGAATAGTGCCTGCCTGGAATGCGCCAGTCCCTCCTCGAAGTAGACCAGGCGCTGTAGATGGACCTCGCGAATGCCATGCTCGTATGCCAGGTCGATCAGTCCGGGCAGGTCGGGCAAGTTCTCCTTCATGGCGGTGAACCAGAGGGAGACATGTGGATTGGTGGCCTGCTGCTCCTGCTGCAAGGCGATAAACGCGCGGACGTTGCGCCAGATTTTGTCGAAGGCATCCACTCCGCGCACGCGCGCGTACATCTCGCGTGTAGAGCCGTCCATCGAGAGGCGGAATTCATCGAGGCCGGCGTCGATCAATTCCTGGCCGCGCCTTGGGGTCAGCGCTACGCCATTGGAGTTGAAGAGCACATAGGTGCCGCGCTCCTTCAGGTAGCGCACCATGCGCGGCAGGTCTTTATTGAGCAGCGGTTCGCCCAGGCCGTGCAGCACCACGCGCTCCAGCACGGGAAATTGATCGACGATGCGGCGAAAGTTGTCGTAGCTCAGGTCGCGGTCGTCCTCGCGCGAAAGCAGCGTGCGTGGGCATTGCCGGCAAAATTCGTTGCAACGACTGGTCGGTTCTATATAAATCGAGCGTGGCAAGGCTGGGAAAGCGCCCTTTGCTTCGATAGACGGGATAGTCTTGATTGATGGGTTGGTCATACAAGCTCCTCGATGGTTGCCAGGAGTGCGGCGGATGTGGGCGCGAGCTCTTGATCTCTCCGCAATAATTTCCGCCAGGCGCAGCAGGTCGGGTAATTCGTCCACGTCAAAGAGGGTTTCCAACATTGAGACGCTTAGACCCTGCTTGCGGGCGAGGTCGATAGTCATTTGCAGCACCAGGCTGGTGCTCATGGGGATGTCGTGAAAGACATCGTGTGGTTCGCGCATGGCGATCAAATAGTATCCGCCGTCTTCGGCCGGGCCCAGCACGACATCGGCGCGTTCGAGCGCGGCACGCGCCTGCGCCACGATGGCCGGGCGAATGTGGGGTGTATCGGAACCGATCAAGATCGTGTTGCGGTATCCCTGCCGACGTGTAGTGAGAAAGGCATGGTGCAGGCGCTCGCCGAGACCCTCGCCTCGCTGGGGAAAAAAGCGCATGGATGCAGCGAGCGATGGCGCGAGCGTGTCCAGGAACGCTGCATAGTCGATCCAGGAGGGCGCGTAAAACCAGTGCAAATCGTAAGAGCGGTGAGCAAACTTCTGCGCGAGGTCGGCCAGGAATGCTCTGTAGAGTTCAAGCGCCGCGTCGTCGCCAATCGCACGCGCCAGGCGCGTCTTGGTCGTGCCTTTCTGTGGATAGCGAGCCATGATGACCAGCGCGGTATCCTGGACAGTGGAAGTGGGCGTGTTACCGGCACTATCAAATATGTCAGGCATGTATGCTCCTAGCGCGGGCATAGCGCAGCGTGATGCTTACCATCATGTAGGCCGCCTTCGCGCTTCCGGTGATGGTTCCTGCCACCTTTGACCGGCCATGGCTGCGGCGGCGGTAGTGAAGCGGCACCTCGAGGATGCGATAGCACGCCTTCGCTGCTTTGACCACCATTTCAACGGGCCAGCCGAAGGTCATTTCGCGCATCTCCAACGCATCGAGCTGCGAGCAGCGTATGGCACGGAAGGAGCCGATGTCTTGCAGTGGCACATGGTAGATCAGGCGGATTAAACGACTGACGAGCCAGTTGCCCAGGCGTGCCTGCGCTGGAATGGCCCCTCGCTCCGCGCACCGACTGACGCGCGAGCCGAGCACAAAGTCGGCTTGTCCCTCGCGCAACGGCGCTAGCAGGACGGGTAAATCGGCGGGATCATCGCTCCCATCACCGTCCATGAATACTACGATGTCTGCCCCCAGGCGCTGTGCTGTCTTGAACCCCTTCAGGCAGGCCCGCCCGTAGCCACGAGCTGGCTCGCTGGCGACGATGGCGCCCGCCTGGCGCGCAACCTCGGACGTGGCGTCGGTGCTGCCGTTGTCTACCACGATGGTCCAATGAGCGCTGTTCCGAGGGAGTTCCGCGAGCAACTGGCGAAGCGCAGCTTCTTCGTTGAGGGCCGGGATGACGATAGCAACCTTATCGGTCAGCATGGAATAGAAAACTCCTCTACATATTTGTCGTTGTTCCATACCACGATGAAGAGGGAATGAATTTACAGCACTGCGTCAGCTTGCCTGGGCGATGCTGTGGAAGAAGCGAAGGAGCTTCTCTTCATCTAGCTTACCGCGGGTACGTACGCCGCTGCATATATCGATACCAAAGGGCCGAACGGTCGTGATGGCCTGAGCCACGTTCTCCGCGTTCAATCCGCCTGCCAGGAAGAGCGGCACATTCACCACTTGGCGAATCTGCCGGCTGATCTCCCAGTTGTGGATGCGACCCGTCCCGCCTAGCTCTTTCACATCGAGGGCCGGGTTGCCGGAGTCAAGCAAGATGGCATGCACATAGGGCGTAACGGCGACAGCCTCCTCGATCGACTCTTCGCCTGTGACGTGAATGACCTGCACAATTGAGATACCGGGGAGGGCCTCCAGGAGATTCTCATAACCGTTAATGGTGAAGCGATCAACGAGCTGAAGGGTGTTGGCGCGGCAGCGGCGCTGCTGCTCAATGACGATATGTGGGTCCTGCTGGCTCGTCAGCAGGAAGGACGCGATGCCGGGCGGGATGTTTGCAGTGATGCGGGCGATCTGGGCTTCTTCGATGACGCCTGGTCCGCTGGGCATGGCGGAAACCAGACCCAGAGCGGATGCGCCGTAGCGGATGGCAAGTTGGGCCTCTTGCACGCTGCTGATACAGCAGATTTTGACGCGGGGCTTTGGTGTGGGTTGCAAGGTGTGTTTCTCCTGGATTGGCGACAAATTGCATGATGTCATATAGCATATAATATGCATGTGACAAAAGAAAAAAGATAGGCGGTTATACACCTTTGTTCAGTCGATTACTGCATCGTGGATTGACCTGGCTAATGCCAATCTGTTTTAACATCCTTAATGTCGTACTCCTGGGTAACTTACCTCCATTAGGGGGCACGAGTGTGATTGTAGAAGATCAGGGTCGGTTCCTGTTAGTAAAGGGTCTCGGTGGAGAGCTATCCTTTCCCGGTGGGTATATACGCTGGCATGAAAACGCGGCGCAGGCAGCACAGCGTGAGTGCAGGGAGGAGACCGGTTTGAACATCGAACTGCAAGAGGCCATCGGCACCTATTCGCGTGTCAGCACGAGACCCTTTCGAGTGAGTACGATTAACATCGTCTATGCCGGCAAGATCGCTGAAGGAGGGACGCTGCGGGGCAGCGTCGAGGGCCAACCGCTATGGATGACGGAGGAGAAAATGCGCAAGGCGATGAGCGTACACTACTCTAAACTTCTGGAAGATTATTTTGCCTACCGTGCACGTGTGGAAGGGGAACATAGTCTGTAAGGACAGGCGCAAGAGGCGCTGTCTCTACAGTTCGAAGCGGCTGAAGAAATTCCAGATGACGACGTTGGCGTCGATGGTCTGGGTCGTGAAGCCGAGCGATGGGATGGGACTCGAGCCGGGCCAGGTGTGGCCACCGTCGCTGATGCGGTAGTGCTCGACGACCGTGCCACCGGCGCAGTTGGGCCACTCTATGCCGGTGACGTCGTTCTTCTGGAAGATGACTTTGCTGGTGTTCTGGCACTGGTCGTGGCCGAGCCAGATGTTGAGATAGGTTTGTACCGAGGCGATCATTTTCGCGGGATCACCGCCATAGGGAGCGAGCTGGTCGGCCTGCCCGTGGATTTCCAGCACGGGGATGGGGCGCGACGGGTTGCAGCCGCCGGGGAAATGATAGAAGGCGCCTTCGACGGTCGCAAGGGCGGCGATCTGGCTGCTGAGCGTGCAGGCTACGCGGTAAGCCATGCTGCCGCCGAGCGAGTAACCGGCTACATAGATGCGATGGGCATCGACACAGTAGTTTTTCTCGAGGAAGCTTATCAGGTCGCGGGTGAATTGCACGTCGTCGGCATCACCGGTAGGGCCGAAGGCGCCAATACCGGCATCCCAGGAAGGGGGGTTATCCTCGGCCTGTGGAAAAACCAGGATAAAGCCCGCCTTGTCTGCCTCCACGCCCATTCTGGTGTGTTGAGCCGTGGCTTTCGCCGTGTTAGCATAGCCATGATAGTTGATGACGACGGGCTGGGGGTCGATCCCGTAAGAAGGCGCGAGGTGCACGAGGAAATAGCGTTTCAGCCCCCCCGACTGGATAGAGAGATAGCTCTCGCCCGCCTGGTGAGGGGGCGTCTTGCAGTCGGTGGCGTGCTGGGGATAGCCCGCGCTGAATCCAGGCGCTGACGAGGCCGGGTTGATGATGATGGCCGGTGAGAGTATGCCGGCGCGTGCGCTGTATACGGCGACACCGAGAACGATCAGGATAGCGGTCAACAAACAAATCGTACCTGCAACGATGCGGGTACGCGACGGGCTACGGTGGTTATTTTCAGGTCGATGCATCTATTCCACTCGTTTATAATCTAGAGCAAAGGGCTTCTATACGGCTGCTAGTGACCGGTTAATTAAACGCTAACTGTAATGACGTTTTTCGCTGTCATCTTGCAACATTATAAACCTACAAAGGTAATACGTACTTATGCAATCAGATAGACCGACAGAAGTGATCCGGATTGATCCAACGAGACCTGACCAGGCTATTATACAATATGCAGCCGATCTGCTGCGCGCGGGTGAGATGGTAGTGTTCCCTACCGAAACGGTATATGGGCTGGGCGCGGATGCCTTTCAACCGCCGGCCTTGCAGCGCATTTTCGCCGCGAAGGGCCGCCCGTTTAGCGATCCGTTGATCGTGCATATCGCGGACGAGTCTTCGCTGGAAGGGCTCGCCGCGTTCATCCCGGATGCGGCGAAGCGCTTGACTGAGGCCTTCTGGCCGGGGCCGCTGACGCTTATCCTGCCGCGCGGCGAGCGTGTGCCATCGCTGGTCACGGCAGGCTTAGAGACGGTAGCGCTACGCATGCCTCGCCACGCGGTTGCGCTAGCCCTCATTCGAGCGCTTGGTTCCCCGATTGCCGCACCCAGCGCCAATCGCTTCATGCACATCAGCCCGACGACTGCCCATCATGTCCTGGCGGACCTGGGCGGTCGGGTACCGCTCATCCTCGACAGCGGTCCGTGCGAGGTGGGCGTGGAGTCCACCGTGCTGAACCTGTGCAGCGAAACTCCCATGATTCTCAGGCCAGGTGGTGTCAGCTTTGAAGCGTTGCGCGCAGTTCTGCCGGATGTCCAACTGCCACATGGCTCGCCTGCGCTTGCAGAGACAACTATAGACGCAAGCGGCCACGAGAGGCGCGAGTCCGGGGCGGAGCAGGAGCAGCGCTCCCAGGTCTCGCCGGGTCAGATGCCGATGCACTACGCTCCCGCGGTGCCGTTGCTGCTCTTCGACGGCCCGACTCAGGCCATGCGCGAGGCGATGCTGGCGGAAATGCGGCGCCTGCTGGCCCAGGGAGCCAGTGTGGGTGTTTTGGTCGCCGACGAGGATGTGCCCTCGTTCCGTGAGAGCGGCGCGCTTGTGGAATCGCTTGGCGATGCCGGCAATCCCGAACAGATCGCCAACAACCTGTTCGCCGGGCTGCGCGCCCTGGAAAATGGGCGCGCACGCATGATACTGTGCCGCAGCTTCGACGGCTCCGGTCTGGGGCTGGCAATCCGAGATCGCTTACTCAAAGCCGCCGGCGGGCACGTGATTCACGTTTAAATGGACCGGCATGGGGCGGGCCTGATAGTCAAGCTGATCAGTGTGATCAATGAGGGCCTGGAACGTCGGCGGAGGACCACAGATGGGTGCTAACCCGATTGCACTGGTGGTCTCCCGAGTGACCGCTATTCAATTTACAGGCACCGGTTTGCCCCTGTTGTTGGCAAATAGGGCAGGGCGCGTTACACTGTGAGGCATTCCGGGGAACTGCTTTTTGGGCGAATTGTTTCAAGGGGGTCAAGCCGACGCCGGTTTGCTTCGTTCTGACCGGTAGGTCAGATACAAGAATGCCTTTTGCCATAGAGTCTCTCCCTTTTCATGGTGCTTTAAGTTTCATGCCCGAAGGCACCTGTATTGAAATGCCTCTTAAGTTAAACGATAACATATCTATTGTTTGTACACAAGTAACCGGCTTATCATGGGGTGTGATATAGTTATCTACAAATGCGCAGGCTAAGTGGTGCTGTCCTGATAGAGAGTATCTCGGCAGCCGGTACCGATTCCTAGAAATTTTGAGGCAACAGTGGTCAAGAAAGCTGCACAGGCTACCCCTAATGAACTTCTGCGCAGATCACGCCAGGAACGGGGCTGGACGCAGAAAGACGTGGCTGACCGTATCGGTGCGCCTCTCGACCTCAACGTGACGCGCTGGGAACGCGGCACGTCTACCCCCAGCGCCTACTATACACAGAAATTGTGCGAGCTTTTCGGCAAAAGCGCCAGCGAACTGGGCTTACTGCCACCACGGCCAGAGGCTGAGGCTGGTGGAAAGGCCGCGCCTGAATCATCTTCTCACCCGAAAGATCTGCCAACAGGAACTGTTACCTTGCTCTTCAGCGATATTGAAGGCTCTACACGTCTGTTGCAACTGTTAGGCGATGAATACGCAAACCTGCTGGCCGACCATCACCGCTTGTTACGAATGGTATCCAGCCAGTGGAATGGACGCGAGGTTGACTCGCAGGGCGATTCCTTCTTCCTGGCCTTTATGCGTGCTAGCGATGCGGTTGAGGCGGCGCTGGCAATTCACCGCGCTCTGGCCGCGAATAGCTGGCCCAATAACGCGACTGTGAGAGCGCGCATCGGCCTGCACACGGGGGAGCCGCAACTTTCACCGGATGGCTATATCGGGATGGACGTGCATTTTGCTTCCCGTGTTATGAACGCGGGTCACGGGGGCCAGACCCTGCTGTCTCATACGACCTATAATCTTGTGGAGCAGTACCTGCCGGAGGGGGCGTATCTGAAGGACCTGGGGGAGCATCGCCTCAAGGATCTGCAACGGCCCACGCGACTCTTTCAACTAGGAGCTGCGGACCTCCCTGGCGAATTTCCGCCCCTCAAAACCCTCGATTATCGTCCCAACAATCTGCCTATCCAGCCTACTTCCTTGATTGGGCGTGAGAAGGAAGTGGCGACGGTCAGTGATCTGCTGCGCCGTCCCGAGGTGCGCCTGCTGACACTGATGGGGCCCGGAGGGGTGGGCAAAACGCGCCTGGGTTTGCAAGTGGCTGCCGAGCTGAGTGAGTTGTTCAGCGATGGGGTGTTCCTGGTACCCCTGGCCCCGGTGAGCGATCCCGAACAGATTGTGCCGATGATCGCCCAGACGCTTTCGATCGGCGAAGCGGGCAGCCAACCCCTACTAGCGCTTGTGAAAAGTGTGCTCAAGGAGAAGAACTTGCTCTTGCTCCTGGACAACTTTGAGCAAGTAGCGGATGCGGCGCTTCAGATCGCCGATCTACTCTCCGCCTGTCCCAGGCTTAAAGTGTTAGTTACGAGCCGGGTAGCGCTGCATGTGCGGGCTGAGCAGGAGTTCGTCGTGCCGCCGCTCTCGGTTCCCGACCCCAAACACCTGCCCGACCTGGTGACGCTCATGCAGTACTACGCGGTGGCGCTCTTCGTCGCGCGGGCCCAGGCTGCCAGGTTCGATTACGAGCTAACCGAGGCCAACGCGCCAGCGGTGGCCGGCATCTGCGCGCGCCTGGATGGGCTACCGCTGGCGATCGAGCTGTCGGCTGCGCGCGTGAAGTATTTTCAACCACACGCTTTGCTGACGCGCCTGGAGCAGGGACTGGGATTCCTCACAGGGGGAGCGCGTGACCTGCCTGAACGCCACCAGACGCTGCGCGGGACGATTGCCTGGAGCTACGAATTACTCTCACCCGGGGAGCAAGCAATGTTCCGGCGGCTGGCTGTCTTTGTTGACGGCTGCACCGCCGAGGCTGCCGAGCAGGTGGGCACCGCAGTGGGTGCACTGGCGGATGATGTGCTGGAAACGCTGTTCTCGCTGGTGGACAAGAGCCTGCTGCGGCAGGAAGAGCAGGAGGGAGGGGAGGGCGAGGCGCGCTTCTCGATGTTGCAAGTGTTGCGTGAGTTTGGGCTGGAGTGCCTGGAAGACACGGGAGAGCTGGAGGCGACGCGCACCGCGCACGCGTTGTACTACCTGGAGCAGGCGGAGGAGGCCGAGCCACACCTGCGTGGAAAGGAGCCAGGCAGGTGGTTTGCACGTCTTGAGCTGGAGCACGAGAACCTGCTGGCCGCGCTCTCATGGCTTCTGGAGCGAGCTGGAACGAGCGCAAGAAATGAAGGGGATAGAGCATGGGCCGAGCAGGCGATGCGTTTGTGTGGCGCGTTGTACTGGTTCTGGAACATTCACGGGTATTACAGAGAAGGGCGAAGCTTCCTGGAGCGGGCATTGTCGGTGCGTGGAGGGGTCTCGGTAGCCGTGCAGGTCAAGGTGCTATATGCGGCGATAGAGATGGCTATCACCCAGGACGACTTCCGGCGGGCAGAAGCGCTTTGCAGAGGGAGCCTGGCGCTTTCGCAAGAGCTGGAATCTAATTTGTATAAGGCAAGCATCCTCTTTCAACTCGGATTTGTCTCCTGGGCGAGATGCCGGTACGAGGAGTCCCAGACATTATTTGAGGAGGCAGCGGTCCTTTTCCAGGAATTGGGCGATACCTGGAACTATGCCCGCTCTCTTGCATACTTAGCCCGGGCGATTGCCGCGCAAGGAGAATATGATCAGGCATGGGAACAGGCCGAACAGAGTTTGGAACTCTCTCGTAAGTTGGATAACAAGGGGCGCATTGCAATTGCGCTCAGCGAACTGGCTCGAATACGATTTCTATCGGAAGGCGACCTCGACGAGTCCCAGGCACTGGTCGAGCAGAGCCTGGAGCTCTTCCGTGGGCTAGGCGATACGCAGTACATCGCCTACCTGAACAGCTTTCTGGGAGAGATACACCTGATGCGAGGTGAGCAGGCAGAAGCTCGTGCATTGTTGGAGGAGAGCGTGACAACCCTCAAGGAACTGGGGGACCGCTGGGGTGCAGGTGAGGCATTGATCTTCTTAGCGCGCATAGCCGCCTCCCAGGGAAGGTTCGCGGAGGCTCGGGCCTATTATCAGGAGAGTCTGGCGCTCACACAGGAAATCGATGCTAAGAATCTGATCGCCTCAGCTCTGGAGGGGCTGGGTGTGGTGGCGGCGCAGGGCGAGCCGGAATGGGCAGCGAGATTATGGGGGGTAGCACAGGAGATGCGCGAGACGATTGGCGCGCCCCTGCCACCTGTATACAGAGGAGAGTATGTGCGAGCTCTGGCGTCGGCTCGTACTCAATCAGGGGAGGATGTCTTTGCGAACGCTCTGGCACAGGGGCGCGCTTTGACCGTGGCACAGGCTCTTGCCTCCCGCAGCATTTAAGAGCAGTAGAACTGTCTACACCAGGCTTTACTGTGACGCATATACCTTCTACACATGTAGAGTCATTAACTCGACGGGTTTGCCTCCGTGCGTGTAGGTCTTCTACGCCTCGCGGTTGCCCGGCGCGCCTGCGCGGCGGCGCGCAGGCGTGGGATGACGAGGTAGACGTAGAGCGCGGAGAGGATGAAGATGGCGACGGTCACGATGAGCGGCAGGCCAGGCAGGAGATTGGAGCCGCTGCCGAGCGAGGCCAGGATTGCTAGCAGGCCGAAGACCAGGACGGTCATGATGGGAATCGTCCAACCCCCGCGAATGCGGAAAGTGCGCGTAGCGCCGGGCTGTTTGCGGCGCAGGCGCAGCACGCAGAGACCGGCAACGGTGTAAATCAGGGCTTCGAGAACGGCACCTACGAGGATCAGCACCTGGAACTGCCCGGTGAGAAAGATAACCACGGCGACGGCAGCGGATGAGACGCTCAGGAAGATGACGGCGACGTAGGGCACGGCGCGCATGATGCTGATACGAGCGAAAAGCGGCGGCAGCGTATCTTCGCGCGCTGCGGCATAGAGGAAGCGCGAGGCGGTGGCGAAACCGCCGTTGAAGGTCATGACCGCCGTGAACAGGGTAGCAACCAGCATGAGCCAGACACCCGCCTGCCCTAACACCGCCTTGCCCAGCAGCATCTGCGGCACCGGTGAGTTGTAGATGGCCGGGCTGTGGACGTTCAGGAAACTGCTGGCGGCGACGGTGAACAGGGCATACGAGAGGCAGAGCAGCCCCAGCGCGACGAACATGCCGCGCGGGATCAGGCGGATATTCGATATTTCTTCAGAAAGCGGCGTAACCCACTCGAAGGCAGAGAAGACAAAGACCCCCACTGCTATCGCGTTGAGCAGCGCGAGGGGATGGCCGAGCGAGTCGAGAGGGTTGCGCAGTTGAAAGTGATGCTGGCCAAGGGCGATGAGTGAAATTATCACGACAAAAGCGAGCAAGCTGTACGTAGTGATGTCTTGCAGGAGTCCCGCGATCTTGATGCCACGCAGATTGGCCCCCGTTGCCAGTAACAGTAGTGCCAGAATCCACACCAGGGAGGCCCAGCCTGGCAGACCGAAGGCGTAGGTGATGGCGTTGCCGACGATATAGCTGTCGGCGGCCACAACCGTGATGATGGTGAGCAGGTAGCCAAAGGTGATGATAAGCGAGAAGTTTTCGCTGAAGGCCTCTTTCATGTACTGGCGAATGGCGGCCGCGGTCGGGTAGAGCGCGTTGAGTTCGGAGAAACAAAGGGCCGCCAGCACTGCCAGCAGACCCGCGATGACAACGGCGATCCAGCCGGAGTCACCGCCGACATATGATGCGATCTGCACGCAGCCGAGCAAGCTGATAGCAGCATAGGCCAATCCGGTGCTGGTTGACACAATGGTGCGAAATGTGAGCACGCGACGAAGCGTTACGGGAGCCTGCATACATTCCTCCTGGGGCGGTTGGTCCGCGCCTTTTAACCGCCTGGCGTAGTGTGGGTATGGGAAGCGTACCGGAAAATCGAGCGCTTGTCAACCAAGACTCCTAAGCGAAAAAGAGTTTTGAACCATGTAGGGTTAGAACTCTTTTTCGTACCGAATCTCCCGCCAAGATCATTCAGGGACGATCTGGCCGTAGAGTCCTATGAGCTTGAGGGCTTGTTCCTCGAGCACACTGGTGCGGCTCTTAATCTCCCGACGGCGCACGCTCAGCAGCGCATCGTAGAGTTCCAGTTCGGCTGTCCAACTTTTTACATCCGCCAAAGATGGACACTTTTCTTCGCTGATATTGTCAGTAGATACGGGCTATTAGCTCTAGAATCCATTGACAAACTGGATGAGCACAATTATACTACGGCCAGGTTGGGAAGGAAGCTGGCTGAAAAATTGGCGTGGAGGAGGTGTGATGGAACACCTGGAGCGCATTGGGCAGATCGTGAGCGACTATCGCTTGCTCCGCTGGCTGGGCGGCGGGAGTTTTGGCAACGTCTACCTGGCTGAACGGCTACATGACGGTAGCCAGGTCGCCGTCAAAGTGTTAGAGATTCGCCTGAGCCATCAGGTTGACCTTCGGGCTTTCGTGAACGAGGCTCGCACGATGCGGCTGCGCCATCCACACATCATGCCACTGTTGGACTTTGGACTCAGCCGTGACGATACCCCTTTTCTCGTTATGGAATATGCGCCAAACGGGACTTTGCGCAACCGTCACCCCAAGGGGAGCCGCCTCCCTCTCTCCCAGGTCGTCCAATACGCCACGCAGATCGGCTCCGCCTTGCAGTATGCCCATGAGCATCGGCTCGTGCATCGCGATGTCAAGCCGGAGAATATGCTGCTTCGCTCCGATGAAGTGCTTTTACTCAGCGATTTTGGCATTGCCACGGCTATCCGGAGTACCCATTCGCTCAACATACAGGCAGACATTGGGGGCACTGTTCTCTACATGGCTCCCGAGCAAGTGCAGGGCAGACCACGCCCACAGAGTGATCAGTATGCGCTGGCCGTGGTAATCTATGAATGGCTCAGCGGGCGCTGTCCGTTTCAGGGAACGGCGGCGGAGATCGCCATGCAGCACGTACTCAACCCGCCTCCCTCTCTCATCCGAGAGATGCCGGGCGTGCCCAAGGAGGTGGAAGCTTGCCTCTTCCAGGCGCTCGCGAAAAATCCCGATGAGCGTTTCGCCTCCGTGCAGGCCTTCATGGATACCTTCCAACAGATAAGCGATCTCCCAACCCAAGTGATGCCTGGCCGCTCTTCCTTCCCTGTCGCCAATACGCTTGTTTCCACCCCTGCTGCGGAAGCGACGTCATTGCCAACCGTCTACGCAGTGGCTCAAGAAGCTCTGGCACAAGGAGGGGAGCCGCAGACGTCCTCTTTCTTTCCTCAAGAGAGGATCTTGCCAGTCACCCCCTTTCCTCCCACGAACCACTCCACGATCACCCCCTTTCCGAGCACGTATCCTGTTCCGAGGCGATCTCGTCGTCTGACCAAAGGATATTTCGCGCTGCTTGGAGTGGTAGTGATACTGCTTCTCCTAAGCGTCACAGCCACCACCTACTGGGCAGTGGTAGTCGGTGGCAAGAGCGCTCACACCAAGGCAACGCCCACAGGCACAGCGAGCGCAACTCCCACAACAGTCCGGTCGGTTACTCCTTACAATGCAGCGGTAGCGAAGCAGGGAATCATGTTCGGCGTGGATGCCCAGCATACACACAACAATCCCTATGAGCATGTCCTCAATGGGTCCAACGTCTCCCACTTACAACAGAAATGGACTGCGCTGACCGGTGCCCCTATCTACTCCTCTCCAGCCGTAGCGAACGATCTGGTCTATGTTGGTTCTGAGGATGGTAAGCTCTATGCCTTTGATGCCCTCACGGACCAGCAGAAATGGATTGCTGTTATCGGAACTGCTCTTTATTCTTCTCCAGCAGTGGCGAACGGCTTGGTTTATGTTGGTTCCAAGGATGATAAGCTCTATGCCTTTGATGCTCTGACAGGCCAGCAGAAATGGACAGCACAAACCGGAGCTTCCATCGGTTCCTCCCCGGCAGTGGCGAACGGCTTGGTCTATGTCGGCTGCCGCGATCATAGGCTCTATGCCTTTAATGCCTTGACAGGTGAGCAGAGATGGGCCGCGCAAACCGGCGCGCCTATTAACTCCTCGCCACTAGTAGCCAATGGGCTGGTCTATGTTGGCTCTAGAGATCACAAGCTCTATGCCTTTAATGCCTTGACAGGTGAGCAGAGATGGGCGGCTCTTACAGGGAATATGATCAACTCCTCGCCGATAGTGGCGAATGGGGTGGTCTACATCGGCTCGGAGGATGACAAGCTCTATGCATTCTCTCTCTGACTGCTTTGGAGAGGAGCAGTGGCTGAGCGAAGCGGTTGAGATCAAGAGATAGCAGCGCGCACTTCCGGTGTGCTATACTACATCAGAGCCGGCAGGGGCTTTCCTGTAAACTGACAAGAAGGAGTTTAAGATAAGTATGACTGTTGAAGAGACGTTTCAGACAATGACGCAGCTATTTAATCCTGCGGCGGCACAGGGTATGAACAAAACGTTCCAGTGGAATATTACCGGAGATCAAGCGGGAGTATACGCGCTCAAGGTTGCGGATGGCACGTGCGAGATGGTCAAGGGCGGCGTCGAAAAGCCAGACGTCACCTTCACGCTGAAAGATCAAGACTGGCTGAGCATTGCCGAGGGTAAGCTTGATCCGCAAAGTGCATTCTTCAGCGGGAAGTTGAAGGTGACCGGCGACATTGGTTTAGCTTTAAGGTTGCAACAGATATTTCCAACCCAGCGTTGATTTTTCGCATAGGGCATCCCATTTTAAAAATCCTTGCGAACCCTTCAGATTGTATGGTATACTCACCATGACAACGAATGTCTTTTTCCGGCATTAGAGCAGAGGCCAAGCCACAGAAGCGCAGAAAGGCATCCGAAATGGCTCTGAGGAGCGATGAACTGCATTATAATTTGCAGCATCTGAATGGAATGCTCACCACGCATGAAGCAGCCAGACAGTTGGACCTGAGCTACTGGCATTTCATGCACCTGGTGGAGGCGGGGCGCATACCGGGTGTGCGTGTCGTTGATCGCTGGCTCTTCTCGCCCGAAGACCTGGATGAGTACAGGCGCAGCAAGTACGGCGAACTCGAAGATATGGCGAGGACTGCCCTCGAGCATCCTGCTGTTGACCTGACCGAGAAGCAAGAGACGATTTGCCGCTTCCTGGCCAGCAGCGAACGCCCTTCGGATATCGCCCGCAAACTCCAGCAATCACGCCAGGCCGTTCATTCACAGATCGTGCTGATTAAGGAAAAAGTCGCACGCATCCAACACCAGCATAAAAGGCCCTCGTCGCAGAAGTCTTCAGAACTACCCTCTCACACCAGGAGAAATCCCATTCCCCTGCGCCCCACCAAAAAGAAAACGTAGAGACGCGATTCATCGCGTCCTGGTGGTTAGCAGCAGCGAGGCTTCGATGGCAGGGGCCATATGCGGGTAATGTTCCGCCAAGGCGCGCAGCAGGCCAAAACAACCGGCCAGCATCATATCGCCGTGGGGAGTTGCCTCGTATGGCTTGAGCGTTGATCCGCGCAGCATTTCACGGCGTGGCCCGGTGACGGCCAGGAAGGGAAATGTCTTGCCGCCAGCACCTGCCCTCGCCCAATATCAGCGCGCCGTGTCCGCTCGTATTGAAGACTTCCTCGTTTGTCAGCGTGCCGTTCGCCAGTTTGAGCAACATCTGCTCCAACTGAGGGCGGTCGATCTCCCCGGTGTGATGCTCGAAGAGGCCAACGATGTTCCCATCGACGAGGTGGAACGCCAGCGTGTGAAAATTGCCGATGTTGCAGAGTATGCTCTCGCGCTGGGCGCGGACGAGCGGGTCTTCCAACGTTCCCAGGACGGCCGCCGAGCCGGTGTCCATCAGCAGCAGGGGCGAGTCAGGCGGTGAAGCGCTTCCATGCAGGTAGCGCGCCGCGCTTCGCGCGATGGCCTGGAGGCGCGTCAGGTCGGCGGGCGTATCCTGCGAGGCGTAAGCGAAGGCGCTGGGAACGGGCTGCTTGCGCACCGTGCGTGCCAGGAAATCGAAGCGGAAGCGGCGGTCACTGTAGCCTGGAGGCGCGGCGCCGTGATCGAAAGCGGCGATCGCCAGGGCATCGACCGCGGGGCTCACGTCGAACGCTCGCAGCGCGGTGATGATGGCCCCGGCATCGAAGTCGCGCAATTCGACGTGTAACCAGCGCTTGTCTGCTTTGCGTCGTGCAGCCTCTTCTTCATCGATCAGCTCGAAGCCCATCGCTTCAACCTGGGTCAGATCATCATCGAACGTGCGCCCGGCCTCTGCTGTGACCGCCAGGGGGTAGCCCGCCAGCGCGTGGTCGCGCGCCGCCCAGTGAGAGGGGCCGCCGCCCATCGTCACGCCGGTCAACAGCACGGCCTGCCCCCGTTCGGTTGCACGGCGGATGCGGTCGGCTACGATCACGGTTGGTGAGGGCATGACCAGCTTGAAGCAGTTCTCGATCGTTTTACCGCTTTCAAATAGAAGGATATCCTGCGTGCCGGTACCGACATCGACACAGAGTATATGTATGCTATCAGGCATGATTTCTGCTGCCTTTCAAAACATCTGTTTGCACCCATTCTATCACTTTCTCCCCGGCTTGGATTACGATTACCCGCCTTACGATAAGTAACTATAGCAAGAAATATGAGTGGATGCAGATCAGCCTGCTGGCCTTGACATATGATCTAACTATATCTTATACTACCTAAGGAAATGAGAATGATTATCACTATTAGGTTGCCCTAACATGAAAGAGAAATTGAATAACAATGGCCAGGCTGTGCTGGAGGTCGTGCGTGCGGCCGATTGTCATCCAACGGCCCAGGAGATCTATGAAGCAGTTCGGGATGTGCGTCCTCGTATAGGACTTGCAACGGTTTACCGTATCTTGCGTCAACTCGTGGAACAAGGGTACATCAAAGAGATCGGGCCACGTGAGGAGGGTTCTCGCTATGATGGAAATATCTCGCGTCATGACCATGCCGTGTGCACGTCGTGTGGAGCATTACTGGATGTGCCTGTTGAGGTTGCTATACCGGCGAAAGTTCTACAGGCAGCCGCGCGAGCAACGGGTATGTCATTGAATTCGCACGAGGTCCGATTATACGGTCTATGTTCCTCGTGCCAGGAGCGTAATAGCTAGCGTAAAGGGAACGGAAACCTTTTTTCCTTTTTCTTCAAAAGGAGTACATAATGACCCTGGAACAGAATAGACCGGTTAATAGTAGCAGCAGTGTAGAAAATCAGTCCTCTGTTGCTGACAAACTTGAGAGGATGACCGAAAATCCGAGCGCGAAGACGCCTCCTAATGTAAAAGGACAGATCGCGGAGCTGCTGCGGGGAATTAGGTCCACTGACGTAGAGTCTCGTGATTTTCTGCTGCGCATCGTACAGCCTGGCCTTGCGGGCCTGATGGATGGCTCTGTCTCGACACTCGCACCGATCTTTGCGACTGCCTTTGCCACCCATCGCCCGCTGACGGCCTTCCTGGTCGGCATGGCGGCAGCGATGGGCGCGGGTATCAGCATGGCGTTTTCAGAGGCACTGTCGGATAACGGCGAACTGACCGGACGTGGCAGTCCTGTTGTGCGAGGTGCAATCACAGGCCTCATGACCTTTTTCGGCGGTTCGCTGCACACGCTACCGTTCTTGATCAGCGATTTGCATGTTGCGCTGCTTGTCGCTTATGTGGTCGTCGCCTTTGAACTGGTGTTGATCGCCGCCATTCGCCATCGCTTTTTTGGCACGAGCTGGTGGCTTTCGACCGTTCAAGTTGTGGGGGGAGGAGCGCTGGTCTTCGCCGCTGCCCTCATCTTCGGGAACGCGTAATTCTCATGAGCGCAGCAATCGGGGCATATCGAGGAAAGCACATAACTATGGCGCATGCGCATCTGATGGGCATGTTGAGCGCAGAGATGTTTGCCACACTCCATGCAGGTATGTGTGTTCCATACACTGAGCGGTGTGTTACAGAATGCGCATCGCATCTCTAGCTTGATTGGACCCATAGCGGGAATCTCCTTCTTACCAGAATGAGTAGTTCCTAAATGACGCTCATTCTAGAGTGTTGGATAGGCTGATATCCGACCTCTCTAGTCAGATATTAGCATACCCTAATATAATCGTCAAGAGCGACTCTTCTTGTGGATGAGGCTGATACAAAGTCCAGTGAGGCGAAATCATAAACTTGACGTAATGGCGCTGTAGGGATACAATGTAGGCAGCAATTATCGGTACAGAGTCAATCATATCTTCCGGGCGACTTTAGCCGTCCGGTTTTTTATGCCTTTGGAGAATTGGTCGTATATATGCAGGTATTAGACCCTATGATGCAAACGAAGCAGCTTGTTAAAAGAGAAGATATTCGCAATGTCGCAATTATTGCCCACGTCGATCATGGGAAGACCACGCTGGTTGATGGCTTGCTCAAACAGAGCCATATCTTCCGCGAGAACCAGCAGGTGGGCGAGCTGATTATGGACTCGAACGACCAGGAGCGCGAGCGCGGCATTACCATCCTGGCAAAGAATACAGCCGTCATCTATAAGGGCATCAAGATCAACATTATTGACACGCCCGGACATGCGGACTTCGGAGGCGAGGTGGAGCGGGTGTTGAACATGGCCGACGGCTGCATCCTGCTGATTGATGCTGTTGAGGGTCCGATGCCGCAGACGCGCTTTGTGCTGCAAAAAGCGCTGGAGCTGAACCTCAAACCAATAGTAATCATCAACAAGATCGACCGTCGGGATGCGCGTATCGACCAGGTATTCGAGTGGACGCAGGATCTGTTCCTGGAACTGGCCACCAGCGACGAGCACCTCGATTTTTCGGTGTTGTATGCCATCGGGCGCGACGGCGTCGCTATGTATAAGCCGGGCGACGAGCGCGTCAACCTGGAGCCGCTGTTTGAGACGATCATCAACACCATTCCCGCGCCTGTCGTCGATGTGGACGCTCCCCTGCAACTGCTGGTGGCCGCGCTGGACTATGACGACTACAAGGGGAAGTACGCCATCGGGCGAATCGTGCGGGGCCGCGTGACTCCCAATAGTTTTGTGGCGCATATCAACCGTGATGGGGTGATCTCGCGACAGAAGATCAACCTGGTTCTGACTTACAAGGGTCTTCAGCGCATCGAGGTGGCGGAGGCGCTGGCAGGCGATATCGTAGCGCTGACAGGTATTCCCGGCGCGAACATCGGCGAGACGATTGCCGACGTGGAGACGCCCGAGGCTCTGCCGACGATTGCCATCACCGAGCCGACGTTGAAGATGACCTTTGGTGTCAATAGCAGCCCCTTTGCCGGTCGCGAGGGCAGATATCCCACCTCGCGGCAACTGCGCGCTCGCCTGTATCGCGAACTGGAGACCAACGTAAGCCTGCGAGTGCAGGACGGGGCTTCGCCCGACGAGTTTATCGTTTCGGGGCGCGGCGAGCTGCATCTTTCCGTGTTGATCGAGACAATGCGCCGCGAGGGGTACGAGTTTCAGGTGTCTCGCCCGGAGGTGATTACGCGCGAGGAAGGTGGCCAGCTTGTGGAGCCACTCGAACACTTAGTCATAGACACAAAAGACCAGTACATAGGAATTTTGACCGAGACGCTAGCCGCGCGCAAGGCCCAGCTCGTCAACATGACTAACGATGGCCTGGGCTATGTGCGCCTGGAATATCACATCCCGACACGCGGCCTGATCGGGTTCCGCAACGCCTTCCTCACGCTCACCCAGGGCAATGGCGCGATGAGCAGCATGCTGATATCGTATGTGCCCTGGATGGGCAAGATCGGAACGACGCGCATGGGGGCGTTGATCGCCTCCGAGCAGGGTGTGGCTGTGACCTACGGCCTCAGCAATGCTCAGCAGCGCGGCGATACCTTTATCGAACCTGGAACGCCCGTCTACGAAGGGATGATCGTCGGACTGAACGTACGGCCCGCGGATATGGTGGTCAACGTGTGCAAGGAGAAGCAGAAGACCAACATTCGCTCCTCGACCGCCGAAATTTCCGTCCGCCTGACGCCGCCAGTTATCCTGAGCCTGGAGCAATCGCTGGACTTCATCAACAATGATGAACTGGTCGAGGTGACGCCTCAGAACATCCGATTGCGCAAACGCTACCTGACCCAGCACGAGCGCGCCAGGATGCGCGATCCGCAGTAGCGCCTTCTACGACGGAGACCCGGGTTCGTTTACAGCCCCAGTTCTTCCATCTCGGACAATGCCATAAGCGCGTTGTATTGTTGATGGCAGGCGAGGCAGCGGCCCAGGTGAAGCGTGACCTCGGCAATGGTCAGGTCGGGCAGCGCAACCTGGGGATGATCCGGGTGAGTCGCCTCGTAGTAGCCTGGGAAAAGCGCACGGCATTCCGCGCAGGATAAGGCATCGAGGGAGTCCAGGATAGGAGTGAGGTGCGGCAGACCGCGCGCGCAGGATTGGCACGAGCGTATGTGAGTCGCGATCAGTTGATACGCGATATCCCTGTCTTCTCGTCGCTTGTAGATGGTCAACATATAATAAAGCTCTGCACAGCGCATCGTGATTTCCTCTCATACGGCTCGCGGTGGCCATGCGCGCTACCTCATGTCGCCCGTGCCGCCTGTCGCGAACAGTCCTTACCGCAGCCAGAGGTGGAGCGCTTCTACCACCTCCTGGTTGCTGCGGAGAGCCTTCAATGCCCGGTGTCGCCAGAGATATATGTCCTGTACCGGCACTCCCATCGATGATGCCAGTTCATGTTCTTCCATACCCGCCAGGAAGATGCCGATGAGTACTTGCCGATAGCGAGGGTTTCTAAGAGAAAGAATAGCATGTTTTAGGATGCGTTGCAATTCTTTAGTAAAAAACTCTTCGACGCAATCGGGATGCTCCTCGAGGGCATTTTGCTCCATGTATAGCCTCGGTTTGCGCTTCGAGTGAAATAGCGGCCTCGCGCTTAGCTCGTTCGGTGAATGAATGGGCGTGGTGCAGCAGGATAGTCTGAGCCCACTTCAAAAAAGCGGTGGGATCATCGGGTCCTCCAGGGGGGCGCCGCATGAACAGTCGATGCAGGTCGGCCAGGGTTTGTTGCAGCACGTCCTCGGCGGCATTTCCCTCAAGTGATTGTGCGTAGTTTGAGCGGCTCAGCGACTGCTGTAGATAACGCCGTAGATTTTCAAACGCGCAGTTGCGAACCTGAGGGTCGCGAGAGCAGCAGGACAAATAGAGGCGGCGGCTGCAGTAGCGCAGCGCCAGGCGGCGCAGCAGATCCGTCGAGGGCTCTTCGCCACTCTTTGCCTGTGCGAACCACTCGGCCCTGACCTGAGCTGCGACAACCTCAACAGACACCAGGTTTTGGGCGCATCGCTGAACAGCATTATCAGCAGCTTCTCGAAAGTTTCGTTCAAGATTCACACCCCGTTTAATCATTGTGGTCCCTTTCCCGTGATATTCTCATCACGGCAAACAATAGCCCATGTGGGCTTTCTTTAAGCCTGGACTTTTACACTTTCAACGCTGCCCAACCGAAAGAAGGCGACGGCGTGAAAGCGCACATCAATCTCGATCCCCAGCAAAGCAATTTACCGCAAAATTGCAAGATTTTCAGCTTTTTCTTGCTCCTTTTGTCTGAGGGGTAAATTGTGCCCTCCGAGGTATGTGTTCAAGGTGAACACGCGTATTGTGCAGGAAGGAACGGGAAGGAGCATACGATGCAAGCGACTTTGAAGAGAACAGTTCTACTTGTGATTCTGGCGTTGGCACTATTATTGAGCCTGGTTGGCTGGACGGTACACATGATGACGGTCCCGGCAGCGCCCTATCATGTTGGGGTGCATAGCAGCCATGTCACTGCATATTATTATTGTCCGCCACCACCGCGTAATTGTTAGGGCAGCTAAAACAGTGGGCGACCCGCGCGGTCGCCCACTGTTTTTACAAAAGGTTTTTCCCGCTATATGGTATGATGGTAGAAATACAGGTGTTGTATGGAGCCATCAACGTGACAAGATCAACAGAGCCGGCACAAATACAGGTGACATTTTATACCAAAGCCGGGTGTCATCTCTGCGATGAGGCGCGGGATATGCTCGAAGATATCGCGGCACTCACATCCTATGAATTGACCGAGGTTGATATCCGCAGGGACCCGGACATTTTTGAGCAGTACCGCTATCGCATCCCCGTCATCACCATCGATCAAGAGACCGTCCTTGAGGGGCGTATCGAGTTTCGCGACCTGGCAAAAGCCTTTCGCTTACGATGAGGAAAGGGGTATATGTACCCTACCGATTTCGTGCAGGGTCTCGTCGAACGGCTCGTGAGGTTCGCGGCGTCAGGGCTATCGTCCTGGGCGGTTCATGGGCCGGCGGTGTGCAGGAGCCGGATTCGGATATCGACCTTGGCCTTTATTACAGCGAAGATGCCCCGCTTGACGTTGAGCACATCCGGCGCATCGCCCGTGAACTTAACGATGACCCCACTGTATACATTACGGGCCTGGGAGAGTGGGGCCGGTGGGTCAATGGCGGCGCGTGGCTGACGATTGGCGGGCGGCGCGTCGATTTCCTCTACAAAAATCTCGATTTCATGGCCGGTATCGTCGATGATTGCTACCGGGGCAAGGTCGAGCTTGATTATTACCAGCAGCCTCCCTATGGCTACTACAGCTACATCTACTGCGCCGAAATCCAGGAGAGCCTCGTTTTGTACGACCCCGCAGGCGCCTTTCAAGCGCTGCGAGCGAATGTAACCGACTATCCACAGCCACTTAAAAAAACCATCATCAATAGCTTCACCTGGGATGCTCAGTTTACCTTAGCAAATGCGAAAAAATCGGCGAAGCGAGGCGATGTCTATGTCGTCTCAGGCTGCATCACGCGCATCGCGAGCGACCTGGTGCAGACGTTGTATGCCCTGAATGAGGCTTTCTTTCTCAGCCACAAGAGGATGCATAGAGATGTTGCGCACTTTGAGATCAGGCCTGTGCGGTTCGCGGAACGGATAGAGCGTGTAGTTGGAAATGTAGGTTGGGAGGACAAAGAGCTGGTCGTCGCGCTGTCGGCCCTCGAAGCAGTAGTGGAGGAAGTTATCGCGCTGTGTGGAGATCAGTATCAGCCAAGATTTTAGAGCTCCTCCCAAAAAATACCGCTCATTTTGAGCGGTAAATGAGCAGTGATGTGGGCCTGAGGCGGCTTCTCATCTGGTCTGGAGAGCACCACTTTTTTTCTTCTGGGACGCCCTATTTTTCTAGACTGTGTAGAAAGTGCACTTGAATGCCTCTTGACACATTTATCCCGCTGTCTGTAGGTGCCGATTGATCGGCCCTCGGTGGCGGTTGCGCTGTCCCCCTTCATTTGTTATTGTGCATTAATGTGGCGTTAAGACGAAACGTTACTATCGAAGAAACGGATAGACATATCACGCCGTAATGCAAAGAGACAGAACGTTTCTGCATACACTGAACATATAAGGAGACTCAGGATGCTAAAATCTGCATTGCGTGGATTGGTTGCCGGAGCAATGGGAACAGTTGCGCTCGACGTTGCGACCTATCTGGATATGACTATCCGTGGCCGCTCATCGAGTAGTGCTCCCTCGAATATGGTCAAAACAATCGCAGAGAAGATACATCTTCCGCTCTCACCTCAAGGATCGGGTTCTGAGGACCAGGTGGCTCAGAATCGTGAGAGCGGGCTTGGTGCATTGTTAGGCTATGTGAATGGTCTTGGTACGGGAGTGATATACGGGATAATTCGGGCACAGTTTGATGAAATGCCACTGCTGCTTGCTGCTCCCCTGGTGGGTCTGACCGCTATGGCCGCCAGCGATATACCGCTTGTGTCCCTGCGGGTGACTGATCCGAAAACATGGGGCGTCTCAGGCTGGTTAGCTGACGCTATTCCCCATCTCGTCTATGGTATCGTTACCGTCGCGACACATGAAGTATTAAAGTAGCTATCGCCAAGTTCCCCCAATTGCGCTATAATCATGCCTGTGAAGGAGTATCGTAATCAACAGAAGAATATAGTGCTATGACGAACCAGGCGACAGTGATGCCCATCCCAACGCGTACCTTCGCGGTCGCGACGCTCGGCTGCAAGGTGAACCAGGCGGATAGCGAGGCAATCGGCGAGCAGATGTGCGCGGCCGGATTTGCCCAGCGCGACTTTGGTGAGCAGGCCGATATCTATATAGTGAATACCTGTACGGTGACACACCTGGGCGATCGCAGTTCGCGACAGATGATCTCACAGGCGAGGCGCAGGCAGCCTGGCGCGCTGCTGATCGTGACGGGCTGTTATGCTGAGCTGAATCCCCAGGCGGTCGCCGCGTTGCCAGGCGTTGACCTGGTGGTGGGCAATCGCGGTAAGGACTCGCTGGTGGAGGCTATCGAGGAGAAGTGGCGGGTTGGTGCAAGTGCAGCGTTAGAGGAAGAGAGTGGAGAGAAGACGCTTGCTGTCCTGGAACCTGTCCCGGCAGAGGACGGCAGACGGGCGCGCTTATTGCCGGTGCTTTCACCGCATAGCCAGCATATCGGTAGTGACGCTATGCTTGTCGATAGCGATGCCGAGCCGCGGCCTGACAATCCACAGGAACTTCTCTCGTTCGCTACAATCGCTGCTAGCGCCCCGGCGACCGCACCCCTGTATACACGCACGCGCGTGCAGATGAAGGTGCAGGACGGATGCGATAATCGCTGCACCTACTGTATCGTGCCGTATGTGCGGGGCGGGTCGCGCAGCCGCAGCATAGCTTCGGTGGTCGAGCACGTGCAGCGCAAGGCGCGAGCTGGCTTCAACGAGGTAGTGCTGACGGGTATCCACCTGGGGGATTATCACCCTGACGCCGATCAGCGGCTGGATCTGGGCGACTTGTTAGAAGCTCTACTTGGCGAGACGGAGATGGCGCGCATTCGCGTCTCCTCGCTCGAACCGGAGGATTTTCGCCTGGAGTGGCTGGAACTCTGGCAGAACCCACGCATGTGCCGCCACCTGCATCTGCCCATGCAGAGTGGCTCTGACTATATCCTGCGGCGGATGGCGCGCCGCTACAACAGCGAGCGCTACCGTGGCATCGTCATGGCCGCCAAACAGCGCGTCCCCGGCATCGCCATCAGCACCGATATCATCACCGGCTTCCCCGGCGAAAGCGACGAGGATTTCGAGCGGACCTATCAGCTCGCTGCCGATTTGCAGTTTGCCAAGGCACACGTATTCCGCTTCTCGCCTCGCCAGGGAACGCCCGCTGCGCGCATGCGCGGGCAGGTCAAAGACGAGGTGAAGAAGACCCGCAGCGAGCGCCTGCTGGCCCTGAACGAGCAGGATGTAAGGCGCTTCCGCGAGCAATTCCTGGGGGAAACGGTCGAGGTCCTGATTGAAGCGAGTAAACACGGGCGCTGGGAGGGTCTGACCGACAACTACCTGCGCGTTGAACTGGAAGGGCTGCCTGGCTCTAATCGGGACTGGCAAAATACGCTGGTCAAAGCCGTACTGGTGAAGCTGGTTGATGATGGTGTGCTGGGCGTTGTCCTTGGGGTTTAACAAGCACGATGATAACCATACGACCCGCACGAATCGAAGATGCTCCCGGCATAGCGAAAGTGCATGTCGATAGCTGGCGTACGAGTTATGTCGGGATTGTCCCCGATGCATACCTGGAAAATTTGAGTTACCAGCGTCGTACTAACTTATGGGATGATATCTTGCGGGATACAGAGCATAAGTACATCGTGTACGTGGCTGAGAACGAGGAGCAGGAGATTGTCGGCTTTGTGGGCGGCGGGCCAGACCGGGAACATAATCCACCCTATGAGGCTGAGCTGTACACTATCTATATCTTGCAAGAATACCAGGGGCAAGCGATAGGCCGCCGCCTCGTGCGCGTGTTCGCCGAACAACTGTTGCAAGCAGGGATGAGATCGATGCTGCTGTGGGTCTTTGCCCAGAATCCATCTCGAGGTTTTTATGAAGCCCTGGGTGGGCAATATATAAAATCAGCTCAGTTTGAAATTGGGGGGCAACGCTGGAGGAAGTGGCCTATGGTTGGGAGGATGTCAGCGTTTTGCTGCGGGATTGATTGATATGAATAAGAAATTTGCCAGTAAACATATGCGGGCGGATGAGACCCAGGGCGACCGCGAGGGTCGCCCCTACCATACACGAATGTCCACCCGGCCCGTATATGGTAGGGGCGACCCTCGCGGTCGCCCTGGTCGCCCTGGGTTTCCGCTGCCTGGTTTCCCATCACTGGCATTATTGTTGCCTGCATTGTTGCTGATCGCCCTGCTCTTCGCCGCCTGCGGCGGTACATCGGCTCCGGCGCCGGCTACGGGCCCTGGCGGTTCTCCGGCGGTTAGCGCGCAGCAGACGATGACGGCAGCGGTGACGGCGACGGGGGTATTCCGCGAATACGCGCTGCCGCAGAACAATAGCGGGTTGATGCGACCGGCTATCGACCATGAAGGGCGCATCTGGTTCGGTGAGATGGGGCGTAATTTCCTGGCCGTCTTTGATCCGCGCACAGGAGTATTCCAGCAGATAAAACCCCTGCATGGGATGTTCGGCATCATGGGTGTAGGGGTGGCTGCCGATGATACCATCTGGTACGCCGAGCAGTACGCCAACTATATAGGCCACTATTTCCCATCGACGCGGCGCTTCCAATTGTACCAATTGCCGGATGTCAGCATTAGTGATCCATCTAATGCGGGCAAAAAGCAGTCGCTGCCCGCCGCGCCGAACGACCTGGCCTTCGATGCGCGCGGCAATGTCTGGTTCACCGAACTGAACGCGAACGCGATAGGTCGCCTTGACCCGCGGAGCGGCACTATCAAGCAGTTTGCACTGACAACCCTGAAGGCTCAGACGCTCAATCCCTACGGCATCGCGGTCGATCCTCGCGGCAAAATATGGTTTACGGAAGCTTCCACCAGCACCATCGGATGGCTTGATCCTGCAACTGGCGCGCTGCATTTCTATACGCTTGCGGGTGTAGCTCCAGGCCTGATGGAGATTGCCAGCGACCCGCACGGCATGATCTGGGCCACGTCCTTCAACGCCGGTCTGCTGCTCAACCTGAACCCGCAGACTGGTGCCGTCAGGCGCTACTATGCACCAGCTCCGGGAGACAACGCGGGCGGCCTGTACGGGCTGGCGGTTACGCCGAACGGAGAAGTCTGGGTGACGCTCTCCGCTCTCAGCATCATTGCGCGGCTGGATGTCGCGGCTGACCGATTCGTCTACTACACCATCCCGACGAGCTCCAGCCTGCCGCTTGGCATTGTGAGCGGCGCGAACCAGACACTCTGGTTCACCGAGGCTGGGAGCGATAAGATCGGGATGTTGCAACCACAATGAATATTGCTTAGCGCAGGTACTTCTCGAACCAGCCCAGGATATGGCGCAGGCGTTCCAACCTTGAATGAGGATGGCCGCCGCGCGAGAGGCCGTGGCTCTGGCCCTCGAAGCGCACGAACAGCACCTCGCGGTCCATGTATTTGAGCGCGGCAAAGAGCTGCTCGGCCTGCTCGATACTGCAGCGCAGATCCTGCTCGCTGTGCAGGATGAGCAGGGGCGTGCGCATGTTCTTGACGTAGTTGATGGGTGACATGTGCATGTATCGTCCGAGGTCTTCCCAGGGCGTAGTATCGAGTTCGTCATCGGCGAATGTCCAGCCGAAGTCGCACGAGCCGAAATCCGAGGCCAGATTGACGACGCTGCGGTCCGTCACGGCCGCCTTGAAACGGTCGTTATGCCCTATCAGCCAGTTGGTCATGAAGCCGCCGTAGCTGCCGCCCGTCACGCCCATGCGCTGCTCGTCGATGTAGCCCCTTTGCAGGAGTGCGTCGACCCCAGCCATGATGTCGAGCGAATCCTTTTCACCCCAGGCGCCGCGTACGGCCAGGGAGAAGTTGCGGCCGTAGCCAATGCTGCCACGCGGGTTGGTGTAGAGGACGACGTAGCCGGTTGCCGTCAGCAACTGCATTTCGTGAAAGAAGCCATAGCCGTACTGCGTTGCAGGACCGCCGTGGATCTCCACGATGAGCGGGTATTTTTTGGAGGGGTCGAAGTCGTGCGGCTTCATTATCCAGCCGTCCATCGGCCAGCCATCGGCGCCGGTATATGGCATATATTCCGGCGTTGAGAGGGCCAACTCGCCGAGAAAATCTTCGTTGAACCCGGTCAGACGGCGCAATTCACCGGACACTGCCGTCGAGCGAGCATAGATTTCCTGCACGCGCGTGGGACTGCCGATCAACAGAGCCATGTTGTTGGCCGCCTGGTCAACGCTCATATCGCGCACGTGGATGTCTCCTGGCGTGAGCGTAGGCGGCTGCTGGCCTGCTCCATCGAGCGAGATGGCGAAGACGCGCGTCGCGCCCCGGTGGCTTGCCAGGGCGAAGAGCGTGCGTCCATCAGATGACCAGGCAGGCGCCGGCGCAAGGTGCTCGTCGCCGACATCGCTGTTCGTCCAGTCGGCGAAACTGCCCTCGAATTCTTGCGAGAGGCTGGTGGCCGCGCTGCGTTCCGCATTCGCGGGGATGGTGTAGATATCGGTATGGCCGCCGGAACGCAGTTTGAGCCCGGCAAGGAAGGCGATAGTCTTACCGTCCGGGGACCAGGCCGGCGATGAACAGGAGAGCGTGCCATCGGTCAGGCAGCGCAAATCGGCGGCCCTGCCGTCGCTTATGGCCAATGTGTACACATCTGGGCTGGGCAGGCGCCAGCGATCCTCTGCCCTGCTGGAGGTGAAGGCGATGCGCGAGCCGTCGGGTGACCAGGCCTGGTCGCCGTCGTCCCAGTCGCCGTCGGTCAATTGCTGCGGCTCGCCGCCCGCGACATCGATGAGGAAGAGGTGAGTGCGGCGCTCGTAGATGAAGCCAACACCGTCGAGCCGGTACCACAGGCGGTCGATCACGCGCACCTTCGGCATCGGCTTGCCGTCCTCGCTCTCTTCATCTGCCGGGCCGGTCGGGGCGTTGAAGAGGACGTACTTGCTATCGGGAGACCAGACGGGGTTGGATGCGCCGTGCTGCATGTAGGTGAGTTGATGCGCTTCACCGCCGCTGGTGGGGATCAGCCATATCTGAGGCTTGCCCTTGCCCAGCTTCTTCGCCTCTTTTTCGTCCCTGTTAGCCTGTTCGCCCTCGCGTTCAGAGACGAACGCCAACCAGCGACCATCCGGCGACCAGGAGGGACTGCCCGCGTTGGCCGCGCCGGAGGTAAACTGCTGTGCCTCGCCCCCGGCGGTTGGTACGATCCAGATGGATGAGCGATAGTCTTGCTTATGTTCATCGATGGAGGTGACGACGAATGCTATGCGCTTCCCGTCGGGCGAGATGCGCGGGTGGCCGGTGGGTGTTAACTTATACAGGTCTTCGATGGTAATTGTGCGTTGCTGCGATGGCATGATGTTTTCCTTTGCGAGACATAGTAAGGCACCTTGTAGTATAGATTATACTAAATCAAGCCGCCTTACTCGTCAAGGCGTCCTTTGCCTTTTTCTGTCCCTCTCGCACGAACAGTATGCCAACCGCCGCGAGCAGCAAGAAGAGCGCCGCTGCGCCGAAAACCAGGCGGTAGCCCAGGGCGGTCTGCCCGGCCCCGGCAGCCATGTTGATAATCAGGCTGCCTACCAGGGGGGCGGCCACCGCCGGGATTGTAGCCGAAGCGTTCCACACGCCCAGGTCTTTCCCCGCCTTCTCCATCGAGGGCAGCACGTCGATGGACAACGCCCAGTCCACGCTGCTATACGCGCCATATCCGAGGCCGAACATCACCCCGAGGGGCCAGAGCCAGTTCATGAGGTTGTCCGGGAAAAGCACGAACGCAAGTGCCGCCGCGCTCATGCACAGTGTCGCAACGCACACCACCGGCACACGCCGCCGGATGCGGTCCGCCAGAACGCCCGACAGCAAACCGCTAATGACTGCGCCGCCGAGCGCCAGCATTGCTATGATGCCGGCAGCCTGCACGAAATTGGCGGCGTGCTGAACCCTGGCAAAATAATATTCGATATAGGTCATAAAGAGCGATAGGCCCAGCATGAGCGAGGCGCGAGCCAGGAAAACCATCGTGAAGTTGTAGCTGTGCCAGGGGTCTACCCAGTCACGCGCGAAGCGAAGCGCGGCTCGCAGCAGGATTTTCTCCCGCCGTCTCACGAGTTCGCGTGTGCGCTCCAACAGGGGTATCTCGCGTACGCCGAAGACTGTCACCAGGAGGCCTGCCATCACGATGATGGCTGTGATGATATAGTAGATACCTGCGTTAGAGCGGATCAAGGTCGAGTTTGTTGCGTGAGCGTTGACGCCGCCGAGCAACCACGCCGCCAGACCAAGGCCTACGACGTTGCCCAGGATGGTCATGCCGCCGACATAGCCAGCCGCCTCGCCGCGCTGCTCTACCGGCACACGATCGGGCATCAGCCCCTGGTAGGCGGGCATGAGGATGTTTTTTCCAACCAGCAACATCGCCAGCCCTGCTACGAAGATGGCTATGCTGCCAGAATTGACCAGCAGGGGCGTACTCGCCAGTAGCAGCAGCCCGCCGATCATTATATAGGGTCGCCGCCGCCCTATTCCGCCGGGCGTTCTATCAGAGAGCGTGCCGATGACAGGCGGCATGAGCAGTGAAATAATCGCGGCTCCGACCATGAGCCAGCTAAGAAAGAGCACCTGCTGTGAGCTGCCTACCTGGCTCGAAGAAATAAACAGCACAATCTGAGTCGGGATGACGATTGGCAGCAGCGCCGACGATTGCGCGTTAAGAGCGAACCACAGCAAATTCAACGCCAGGTGTCCTCGTAGAGAGAGACGTGTCAGTTTCACCGCGCCCCCTCACGTTCTGTCGATATATTCTTGCCAGCATAATATCCGGTCATGTGCATTTACCTTTGTAAACTCCCATAATGGTGTATACGGTTTAGGAACGCGATTCATTGCATCACTACGACTGTACCGAAAAGCGTTTGCCTTGATAGCTCACTACGAATGTAACGCTAATTACAGCATATTGTCGCGGTACAACTTTCTCGATTTATTTCGCTGGGAGCAGGCTAGAAGGGGGGCGAGTAGATTTTCAAATATTTTTCCATGAGGAACCGGGTAGTACTAATTTACCTGCCTCGTGGGCTTCTTAAGCCAGCAAGACAAGCATGATTTCTGATAGCAGGAAGATCATGTCGAGCTTCCCCGGCGGCGGCGGCTGCGCCGTTCGCGTTCGAGAGCGATATCTAGCGTATCGTGAAGGCGCTCGAAATCATCGACATCGAGCTGCAACTCTACGGCGGGCAGGTCATCGGGTTTGGCGCGGCCCTCCTCATAGAGGCGCAGGATAAGAGCAAGGTCAAGTAAATTGCTCTCTTCTTCCACTTCTTCCTCCTCGTCGTCGCTGGTTGCGATCTGCTCGGCCTGAGTGAAGAAAATTTCGGCGCGGGCGCAGCGCAGGCGACCGGTGATTTTGAGCGCATCGGTGGCGAGTTCGTCTGCCAGGTCACGCACAACCTCCATCATCTGTACCAGCGCATCCTGGAGCTGTTCTAAAGCAGCCTCTTCGTCCACCAGCGCCATGCTTTCATCCGTGAGTTCATCGGTGGTTGGCTGCTGGGTGCTTCCGGCCTCGGGCAATTTCTGGTGAGCCAGTTCATTCAAGCGTTCCAGGGCCTGCGCAAAGGCAGGGGAGAGCTGCGGTGAGCCCTCCAGTTCGCCCGAATGAAGGGTTGGGGTCTCACGCAATTCATCGATATCTAGATCGATATCTTCGTCATCGTCGTCGTCGTCGTCATCTATACCCAATCCTGCCGCCTCTTCGACTTGCAAAATCTGGGTGTGCAGTTGTTCAAGCATTTCTCGTGTGAGATATGCCAGCACGCGCGCCTGTCGTGAAGCAGCGAACAGCAGGAATGGAGGCCAGTCCCGGAAGCGATCTCTTCCACGTAAATAGCGCACCTCTACGATGCCCAGCGTATCGAGACGCAGCGAAAGCTCCATGTAACCCTCCTCTAAGTAGCGTTGGAGACATCATACCACAATTTTACCATCCTTCAGGAATAACACATCGTCTACCCATACCTCGCCTGCGATGCGCAAATCGCAGACCATGTCCCAGTGCAGCGCGGAGTGATTGAGGCCGCCCGTTTCAGGATAACTGTTGCCGAGGGCCAGATGAACGGTGCCGCCCATCTTTTCATCAAAGAGAATGTTTTTAATGCCGCGAAAGATGCGCGGGTTGTTGCCAAAGGCAAATTCTCCGAGGTAGCGTGCCCCCGCGTCAAGCTCGAGCATCTCTTCAAGAAAGGCCTGCCCCTGGCGTGCACTGGCTTCTACTACCTTGCCTTCGCGGAAGACCAGCCGTATGCCCTCGAAGGAGCGACCATCGAACGATGAGGGGATATCGAACTGAATTACGCCATTTGCGCTGTTTTCAACGGGCCCGGTGAAAAACTCCCCGCTCGGAAAGTTGCGCTTGCCGTCGCTGTTGATGAAGACACGGTCCTCGATGGAAAGCGTCAAATCCGTGTTGTTCCCCAGGACATGCACGCGCTTGTGGCCGGCGAGCCAGTCCACCAGGCGCTGCTGCTGGGCGGAGACTTCTTTCCAGCGAGCGATGGGGTCGGTATCATTGAGGAAACACACGTCGAAGACGAATTCCTCAAATTCGCTCAACGACATCTCTGCGTCCTGGGCATATCCAGGTGTGGGATACAGCGTGGAGGACCAGCGAAACTTTCCCGCCTGTTCGCGGCTGCGCTGCACCTTGCGGGCACCGTAGTGGGCCTGCCGTCGTTTTGCCAGCCGGGCAGGGTCAATGTTGCTCATAGCCCTGGTATTGCTTCGCGCGCCGATACTCAACTGGGCGTCTACCTGCTCCGATGTTGCCATGATAAACGGATGCACCATCCCAAGCTGCTCGTTGCTGCCCTCGCGCAGCAGCAGTTCTTCCAGGCTTTCCAGTTCGATAATCGGCAGTGGGTGCGCTCCAACGCGCAGCGCTTCGCGGTAGACTGCTTCAATGAGCGGGGTCGCCAGAGGCGTCGAACGAATGGCGACCGTCTCGCCAGGTTTCAGAGAGAGGCAGTAGTTGATGAGCGTATGCGCCCAGCGTTCAATACGGATGACTTGCATGTGAGAGCCTTTCCATGTGAAATAATATAATCAGATTAGTCGAAATGGCTTTTTATACCTGCTGCTCTTATCATAGCGAAAGCGTCAAGCTGCATCGGACTACTTTTAAATGTAGAGAAAAGAACATCCACCACCCGAGAGTGGATGTTCTTTTTCCTGGACCCGTTTACCAGATCAACGAGGCGACGCAAGGGGTAGGAAGAATCTCCGCCTTACGATAAGGCGACCCCGTTTCTGGTCAGCGTATCCATAACTATTGCTTTGACTCCCTCTGGCCCGCGTATATGGAGCCAGATTGGACCCTGGTTTGGGAGGAAGAGCAGTTCAAAGGTGAAAAAAAGACAGCAGTCGCGCTCACGCTGGATGAAGTCCAGCACCCTTTGTGGCCAGGTGGAGGTCCCTGGAAAGCGGAGAGCGTATCCATCGGTCAACTCCTGTACCCGCTGGACTCCGGTAAAGAGCTCATCGATCTCTTCACCCCGCGTGACCTGCTCGTCCGCTGTGAGGCTGCAAGCGATTGGCACATCTTCAGCGATCAGTGCTTGATCATTCGTCATTTGTTTGTCGATCCCTTTCTTTGGGAGGTACATACGCCGTTTAATCGGCGTGATGACGGATTCCGTTGTATCCGTCTAGAGGACAGCATAGAATTTAAAGTGGACTTTAAGTCAAGAGGGCTCAACTATGGGGAAAAGAAACGGTAGGAGTCCACTGTTCAAAGGTAAATGACACCCGGCTTCACTTAACCATGTAGTAGCCAACTCCCGGTTCGGTCAGAATATGCACTGGCCGGGAGGGGTCATTTTCGAGCTTGCGGCGCAGGCGACCAATGTAGACGCGCAGATATTCTGATTCGCTGTGGTATTCTGAGCCCCATACACGCCTGAGCAGGGCCTCGTGCGTGAAAATCTTGCCGGGGTGCAGCGCGAGTTCCTGGATCAGCTCAAATTCCGTCGGTGACAGTTTGATCAGGGTGCCATCTTTCCAGACGCGGCGCTGCTCGAAGTCGATTTCCAGGTCGCCATATCGCTGCATGCCGACACTGACGGGCTGATCCGCCCAGTGGTTGCGCCGCAGCACAGCCTTGACGCGCGCCAGCAGTTCACCGACGCCGAAGGGCTTGGTCAGGTAGTCATCGGCCCCCTGGTCAAGAGCGGCAATTTTATCGGCTTCTTCGCCAAGTGCTGTTAGGATGATGATGGGGACAGTGCTGCGCTGGCGAATTCTGCGGCAGATTTCGAGGCCGTCCATACCGGGCATCATGATATCGAGGATAATCAGGGCGAAGTTGCTGTGTTCAAATAAGCCAAGCGCTTCCAGCCCGTTACCGGCAAGCGATACTTTGAATGCGCGTAACTCCAGATTGCGCTTGACGAAGTGCTGGATGCTCGGTTCGTCATCGACAACAAGAATGTGCTTTTCTTGAGGCATGTGCTAATACGCCCCCGTTGATTTACAATGCTTTCCCCAGCTCGAAGGGATTGAGCTGCGAGCCAGGGATATAAAGTAACCGGGCTGGCAGCCAGATGTGAAATATTGCTCCGCCGCCGTTGTCAATCCTGTTATCTGCCCAGATACGCCCACCATGCGCTTCGACAAAGCCCCGGCAGATCGCCAACCCCAATCCTACCCCGCTGCTGCTGCGCACTCGCCCACCATCTACCTGATAGAAACGGTCGAAAATTCGCTCGGTCAGGTCTCCTGGGAGACCCGGCCCATTATCGGCGATGCTCAGGTATATGCCCTCATCCTCTCGTTCCCGTGCGTAATGGGCGGTTATCTCGACCTCGGCTTCACGGGTCGGGTCGCCCGCGTACCTCTGCGCGTTCTCCAGGATATTACGCAGCACCATCTCCATTCTGCGACGGTCTATATATAACACGGGCGACTCTGCCGGTAGGGAGACGTGGATGCGCACTCGCTCGTTTTTCGCTGCTTCAACTGCTCTCTCGATCAAGGTATCCAACCTGCAATGGCTCGGAGCCAACTTCAGCGTACCCGCCTCCAACTGCGACATCTCAAGCAGGCTGGTGACAAGTTCAGCCATGCGATCTTCCTCCTCGACGATGCGCTGCAAGAAATCGCGCTGCGTCGGCGTATCCAGTTCAATATCGGTCTCCAGCAGGCTGGTCGCGTAGCCCTTGATGGCGGTCAGAGGCGTGCGCAACTCGTGGGAGACGATAGCCAGCAGGTTCTTTTTTACCTGCTCGGCCTCGCTCTGCTGCGTCACATCGTTGAAAATCTTGCCGCGACCGATGAGCTGGTTTGCCATATCATGTACCTGGAAGAGACGCATGCGGATGCGGCGCCTGGAAGGTACCAGTTGACCGAATTGATTATAGTATCCGCGCACCTGAAACTCGATCACCTGCGGCCCATCGCCGCGTTCTGCGCTGCGCACAGCTTCGTGATAAGCGTCAGGCGCTTCCATCATGTCTTCCATTCGCTCCGTGAAATCAGATTCCTGGAAAGCGTCGGGCAGCATTCCCCGAAGAGACATGCCCACGAAGCGTGTGAAACTGTGATTGGCGTAGATAATTTGCCCCTCCGGGTTCTCCAATATGACCCCCTCGTCCATGCTGCGCAAAATGGCGTCAAGGGTTTGCAGGCGTGAATAGCTCTGTTCGTCACTCTTGCGGAAGAGTGTGTGAATCTCTTCTTCCATGGTTGAGAAGGCATTCACCATGCGGCCAATTTCATCCTGGCGGTTCTTTTCCCTGGCTAACTGCTTGCTATCGGTGACCTTCACGGTCTGATCCGGCTTCATCGTACTTGCAGCCTGGGCCAGGCGGCCCAGGGGTGCAACCACCCAGCCGTGCATCACGAACCAGAAGACGCTTGCCCCGACCAGAAGCATTATCAGCGCTATGATCAGGCTGTGCTGGAAACTGATGACAGCGGCGAAGGTGGCGTCGGTAGGCCTGCCAACGGCCACGACCCAGCTCGTGCCACTTACAGGGACATAGCTGTAGAGCCAATCGCGTTGTTGATCTTGAGCGACCAGGTTGCCCGGTTTGCCTTGCAGAGCGATGCGCAGGCCAGGGATGCGCTGCAATAGATTAGTGTAGGAAGGGACTCCGAGCGTGTCTGCAATGACGTTCCCACCACTATCCATCACCCAGATGCGTACCTCGCCATTGGCGGCCAGTTCATGTTGGACTGCGAGAAGGCGCGTGTTCAGTTGCGTCAGGTCTATGTTCTCTACCGCAGTGCCCTGCACCTGCATCTGCACGTTCTGCGCGATGGCCTGCGCCACGCCCAGGTCGGCCTGCTGCGCGTTCTGTTGCAATGCATTGTATTGGAAGAAATAGAGTTCAGCGCCTCCCAGCAGGAGGGGAATCACGAACAGGCCGTAAAAGACCAGTAGTTGCAGGGCTAATTTGCGCTCCAGTATCTTTATCATGCTTCTTCTCCGCGTGAGAAATGCTGCTCATGTTACTTGATAGTATGTGCTAATCCTGCGAGCAATTCAATTGTTTAGAGGGTCAGGCGAGGAATATTTATGCATTTGTTTATACTGTAGCCTCATCCGTTTACAGCTTTTTTACACTTTTGCGGCTACAATCAAATCTGGGGAAGGACTTGCTTCCCAAAAGTCGCGTGGGCTATGGCGGCCACATGGGCTGCCACTACATATTACACGTATGATATATTTCGGATGAAATGCAGTGGTGATCCTACCTGTCGTGTAGAAAGCGTCGTTCAAGCAGTGTCGGGAGAATCAATGGCAGCGCCTGTTCTTGAAAAAACCGAAGAGACCTCACCGCGGGAAAACATCTTCCCGGTCATCGTTGCCAGCGCGCTGGGCTCGGCTATCGAGTGGTCCGATTTCTTCTATTACAGTTTTCTTGCCGTGACAGTGTTCCCCGTTGTCTTCTTTCCACGGCTCGATCCCTCGACGGGGATCGTGGCCTCATTTACTGCGAATTTTGTGGGCTTCCTGGCACGACCGTTGGGCGGCGTGTTCTTTGGGCGCTCGGGCGACCGCGTAGGACGCAAGTCGACCCTGGCAGCAACGCTCTTGCTGATCGGCATCACGACGATGCTGATGGGGGTGCTTCCCGGCTATGCCAGCCTGGGGATCGCGGCGCCGCTGCTCCTGGGGATTCTGCGCTTCCTGCAAGGCGTAGGCGTCGGAGGCGAATGGGGCGGTTCCGTGTTGCTCACGATGGAATTCAGCGATGGGCGCCGCAGAGGATTCTGGACGAGCTGGCCGCAGATAGGCGTTCCCGTCGGTCTGGCGCTCTCCAGCTCTTCGATCTTGCTCTTCAAGTATCTCTATCCCGGCGACGCATTTCAGAGCGTTGGCTGGCGCATGCCTTTCCTGTTGAGTACGATGCTGGTGCTGGTTGGGCTCTATATCCGCCTGCGTATCCCCGAAACGCCTGCCTTCCTGCGCATGAAGTCCCGGCAGCAGGTGAATGGCGCTGCGAGGGGCGCCTGGCGGCTCTACTGGCGCGAAATTCTGCTCTCTGCCCTCATTCGCAGCGGTGAACAGGCGCCTTTTTATATCTTCACGACCTTTGCCCTCTCGTATGGTATGCAGGTTCTTCACCTGGATGCCACACTCCTCTATATCAGCATGATCGCCGCAGCCGGCGTTTCATTCTTAGCGATGCCATGTTTCGGTGCCCTCTCAGACCGGGTTGGGCGGCGGCGAACGACCATCTGTGGCGCGCTCGCGATGATGGTTTATGCCTTTCCGTACTTCTTGCTGCTCAATACCGGGATTCCGGTCCTGGTTATAGTGGCGCTCGCACTGGCGCTCGGGTTTCCACATGCCTGTCTCTTCGGGCCGCAGGCTGCGTTGATCGCTGAGCGCTTCCCTACCCGCCTGCGTTACACGGGTGCTTCACTTGGCTATCAACTTGCCTCGATTATCGCAGGAGGCCCTGCTCCGATCATCGCCACCTACCTTCTTGCAAGCTCCTCATCTCAATCCCCTGTTGCTTCGGCCTGGATCGCCCTGTTTATTATCGCTACTGCACTCATCTCGCTGTTTGCAGCGCTGCCCCTGAAAGAATATGCCGGAAAAGAGGCAGTTGAAGAGCCTGCAAGCGAGAAGCGCTAAAAATTTTTATACAATCGTTTATATCCTCCTCGCTTTGTTTACGTGATTTTTACTCCCGTCTTTTATACTTTTCAATGGTAGTTTGTAGGTACAACCACATCGCTCGTAACCCTTGTGCGACTTTGTCTTGTTACGCAGTTCTCACTAAGGAGGAGTTATGGCAACTGACTCAGTAAGGGGACCCGTTACCGTACGGAGTATGCTCCCCATTCTCACTGCCAGCACCGTTGGCACAGCCATCGAATGGTATGATTTCTTCTTGTATAGCTTCCTTGCTGCGACCGTCTTCCCGAAAGTCTTCTTCCCAGAACTCAATCCTGTCGCTGGTACCATCGCATCATTCACTACCAATTTTGTTGGTTTCGCCGCACGTCCCATAGGTGGCGCCTTCTTTGGCTGGTTTGGTGATCGTGTTGGGCGGAAATCGACGCTGATCGCGACCCTCTTGCTCATGGGCATCGCTACAGCATTGATGGGTTTCCTGCCAGGATATGCCCAGATCGGTCTGGGCGCTCCTATCCTACTCTCCATCTTGCGCTTCTTGCAAGGCGCAGGAGTAGGCGGTGAGTGGGGTGGCTCAGTACTTCTTTCTCAGGAGTACGGCGATGATCGGCGGCGTGGCTTCTGGACCAGTTGGCCGCAGACAGGTGTGCCAGTTGGTTTGGCCCTTGCCGCTATAGCTATTCTGGCTTTTCAGGCGATCTTCCCGGGTACCGCCTTCGACAATATTGGGTGGCGTATTCCTTTCTTCTTGAGTGTCTTGTTGATTCTCGTTGGTCTCTACATCCGTTTGCGCATCCTGGAGACTCCTGCCTTCAGGCGGCTGAAAGAGGAGGGAAGGGTTGCCCACGTTCCGGTCCTGGAGGTGTTCCGTCACTATTGGCGTGAGATTATCCTGTCTGCCCTGCTGCGTTCGGCTGAACAGGCTCCTTTCTATCTCTTCACAACCTTTCTCCTTTCCTACGGTGTGAAGACGCTGAAGTTGAGTTCCAACTTACTGTACGCTGCTCTCATCATTACAGCCGTCTTCAGTTTTGTGATGATGCCAATCTACAGCAGCATCTCCGACCGTTTTGGGCGCAAGCGCTGGTATATGATTGGTTCTGTGCTGATGGCAGCCTGGGCCTTTCCGTACTTCCTCCTGCTGCAAACGAAGATCGCTGTGGTGGTCATCATTACGATCATACTCTCCATTAGCCTCTTCCATGACTGGCTGTATGGACCCCAGGCGGCGCTGATTGCAGAGCGCTTCGGTACCAGGTTGCGCTACAGCGGTGCGTCACTCGGCTACCAGCTCGCGTCCGTCACTGCAGGCGGGCCCGCACCCATCATTGCCACCGCCCTGCTGGCAAATTCCGTAGGCTGGTTAGGTGCAGGCGTACCAACTTATACCTTAATCGCTGTCTACATCATTTTCATGGGGCTGGTCTCGCTCATCTCCACCGCTCTCCTGCGGCGAGAGTATGCAGGCAGGGCCGCTGTTGAAGATGTGGGTGAGCCCGCGATTGCTTCCGGTACTGGCGGCGAATAAGTAGGCAAAGGTTCCTGAAGGTAACCGGTAAAAACCCGCCTGACCTTCCACAAAGGAAGTAGTCAGGTGGGTTTCTTTGCTCAGAGGCGAGGTATATTTTGCCTCATTCCGGTGACAGGCCCCATTGTTCTGGTGATCGCCAGAGGCTGGAAAGCGTCAGTTCGCGGATGAACAGCAGTTCCTTCGGCAACCGGTCGTAAAGCTTCATGAAGAGCTCTTCGTGGGCGAGCAGTTCTTGCTGCCAGAGGTCACGGTTCACCGTCATCAGCTCGTTGAACTGCTGGCGTGAGAAGTCCTCCAGGCCGCGCCAGTCGATATCCTCGTACCGCGGCATCCAGCCAATCGGGCTTTCGATGCTGATCGAGCGGCCACGCGCGCGCTCGACGATCCACTTCAGGATGCGCATGTTGTCGCCAAAGCCGGGCCAGAGGAAGTGGCCCTCGCTGTCGCGCCGGAACCAGTTGACACAGAAGATGCGCGGTGGGTTGGGCAGGTTCCGACCGAAGTTCAGCCAGTGGTTGAAGTAGCTGGCCATGTGATAGCCGACGAATGGCAGCATCGCGAACGGATCGCGGCGCACCTGGCCGAGCTTACCAGCGGCGGCGGCAGTCGTCTCCGAACCCATCGTGGCGGCGGCGTAGACGCCGTAGTTCCAGTTGAAGGCCTGGTAAACGAGTGGCACGGTGTTGGCCCTCCGGCCTCCGAAGATGAAAGCCGCAATCGGAACGCCCTGGGGGTCGTCATAAGCAGGGTCAATTACAGGGCACTGGCTAATCGGCGCGGTGAAGCGTGCATTTGGGTGAGCAGCCGGGCGTTTGCTCTCGGGCGTCCAGTCCTGGCCGGTCCAGTCGATCAGATGAGCAGGCGGCGTCTTTGTCATGCCCTCCCACCACACGTCGCCGTCATCGGTCAGCGCCACGTTGGTGAAGATGGTGTTGGCGCGCATCGAGGCCATCGCGTTCGGGTTGGACTTCTCGCTCGTGCCGGGCGCGACGCCGAAGAAGCCAGATTCTGGATTGATGGCGTAGAGCGCTCCATCCGGCCCTGGCTTGATCCAGGCGATGTCGTCACCGACGGTCGTCACCTTCCAGCCCTCCTCTTGAAAAACCGGAGGTGGGATAAGCATGGCGAAGTTGGTCTTGCCACAGGCGCTGGGGAAGGCGGCGGTGACATAGGTTTTCTCGCCCTGGGGATCCTGGACACCGAGGATGAGCATGTGTTCGGCCAACCAGCCCTCGTCGCGCGCCAGAACCGAGGCAATACGCAGCGCGAAGCACTTTTTGCCGAGCAGCGCATTGCCACCATAGCCAGACCCGAACGACCAGATCGAGCGCTCCTCGGGGAAATGCACGATGTACTTGTTTTCGGGGTTGCACGGCCAGGAGACGTCCTGCTGGCCTGGCTCGAGCGGCATGCCGACCGAGTGCAGACACGGGATGAATTCGCCATGTTCCTCCAGTACATCGTAGACGGCGCGACCCATGCGAGTCATGATACGCATACTGACGACCACGTAGGGGGAATCGGTCAGCTCCACGCCGATATGCGCAATCGGCGAACCAAGCGGCCCCATGCTGAAGGGAATCACGTACATCGTTCGCCCGCGCATGCAGCCGTTGAATAGTCCACGCAGCGTCTTCTTCATCTGCCTTGGGTGAACCCAGTTGTTAGTCGGGCCAGCGTCGTTTTTGTTCAGTGAGCAGATAAAGGTACGATCCTCAACGCGAGCAACGTCGCTGGGATCGGAGCGAGCTAGAAAGCTGTTGGGTCGCTTCTCGCGATTCAACCGGATGAAGGTGCCGGACTCGACCATCTGCTCGCACAGGTAGTCGTATTCCTCCAGCGATCCGTCGCACCAGTACACCTGGTCGGGTTTGCACAAGGCAACGCTGTCCTCGATCCAGGAACGCAGCTTTGCGTTCGAGACGTAATCTGGAATGTGCATAAATACCTCCAAACGTATTTTCTGTTTTTGCTCTTTCAGGCTTCGGGACCTATGTTTATAGACTCCTCTTCATAATGCTATAATTCACGAAATGCCGCTAACCAATGGTTTCAGAATTGACCTTCCATTGACCGTTCTCATTAATCAAGATAATTGTAGCAGGCACCGTCTGGCCGTTGATCAGTGTAAAAGTGAGCTGGGCATTGGCGGTTGAACTCTGCTCTTGTAAGCTGTTAATCGTCCAGGATTGGATGGCGCCGGCACTTTGCTGCCACTCTTGAGCGAAGCTAGCTTCGGTGATGCTATTCTTTGCTGCACTTGAGAGCTGATTGTAAGCAGTCTGGTAATCTCCTCTTTCGAGGGCAGAGCAATACGTTGTCAGCGTATTGTTCGGTGTAGAACGGTTCATGTAAACATAGATACCCACCGCCGCGAGAACAATCAGTACCACGAGCGCAAGCCCGATGATATATCCTCTACGCTTCTTTGGCCGTTGAGTGGTCGGGAGGAGTTGCGGTGCGGAAGCGTCAGATCTTGCACCTGATAGTTGGTCCAACGGTGGAGGTGGAGCAGAAATCGGCTCCGAGGTATCATACGGGCTGCTATTAAGATTGCTGCTGTTATAGGGTGATGCTGGAGCTGGAGGCGCAGTAAGCACAGTGGCATCATCCAGGTTGGTCGTATCGAGCTTCTTGCCGCATTGCTCACAGAACGTAGCATTGGCAGGGTTATTAGCTCCACAGTGGGTGCAATACATACGCGGGCCCCTTCTAAAGTGGCAGCGAATATTTCTTCGCTAGCGTTGAACGTTACAAAGCCTGATCAATTATACGCTATGGAAGTATTCAGGGGTAGCAGGGTTCTAAAGGAGCATATATTGGACATGGTAAGCTATCAAGCGTAAGATAGTGATGATAGACCTATGAAGGAGTTACACGCCATGAACGACATCAATCCGCTCGCGCAGCAGCACAGCGACATCCGCGAGGGAGTGCGCGACGTGTGCAAAGGCTTTGACAGCGCCTACTGGCAGAAAGTGGAGCAGTCGTCCAGCTATCCCGAAGAGTTCGTGCGGGCGCTGACACAGGCGGGCTGGCTCGCGGCGCTGATCCCTGAAGAATATGGCGGCGGCGGAGCCAGCCTGACCGAGGCGTCGGTTATCCTCGAGGAGATCAATCGCTCAGGCGCGAACTCAGGGGCCTGCCATGCGCAGATGTACACGATGGGCGCGCTCTTGCGGCATGGCTCGCCTGAGCAGAAACGCGAGTTTCTGCCGCTCATTGCCACAGGAGAACTGCGCCTGCAGTCTTTTGCCGTCACAGAACCGACTACCGGCACCGATACGACCAAAACCAGGACCTATGCCGAGAAGCGCGGAGATCGCTATATCGTGAACGGGCAGAAGGTGTGGATCTCACGTGTACAGCATTCGGATTTGATGCTGTTGCTGGCGCGTACGACGCCTCTAGCACAGGTCAAAAAGAAAACCGAGGGGCTATCGCTCTTCCTGTTGGATGTGCGCGAGTGCCTGGGGAAAAGAATGACGGTGCGACCCATCCGCAACATGGTAAATCACGAGACCAACGAGGTCTTTTTCGACAATGTCGAGGTTCCTGCCGGCAATCTGATCGGAGAAGAAGGGAAGGGTTTCTCGTACGTTCTGGATGGCATGAATGCAGAACGCATCCTGATCGCGGCGGAATGTATCGGCGATGGCTACTGGTTCATCGACAAGGCGCGTCTATATGCCAGCGAGCGCATCGTCTTCGACCGCCCGATAGGGCAAAACCAGGGCGTCCAATTCCCGATTGCCCAGTCCTACGCAAACGTGCGAGCGGCGGACTTGATGCGTTACGAAGCGGCGCGCCTCTTCGATGCACAGCAGCCCTGCGGCGCCGAGGCGAACCTGGCGAAGCTGCTGGCGGCTGACGCCTCCTGGCAGGCGGCCAATGCGTGCCTCCAAACGCACGGCGGGTATGGCTTTGCCGCGGAATATGACGTGGAGCGCAAGTTCCGCGAGACGCGCCTGTACCAGGTGGCGCCCATTTCCACCAACCTCATCCTGTCCTACCTCGGCGAGCATGTACTGGGTATGCCGCGCTCGTTTTGAGCCGTCAATTACCTTCTCTTTTTCCCATCACCCCTTTCGTATGACGGCTGATTCTCAAGCGAAAAAGTATGCTCGCCCTCGAGGCAATAGTACACAAGGTTGCCATCCTCGTCCCGCAGGGGGACGCTCTCCGTCTCCACGTCCACCAGCAAAATAGCATCCTGTTCATCAATCGGGCAGGTCTCGTGCTTGAACGGCCAGAGATTCATGGATCTTTCTCCCTCACCTGGCGACCGCAAGGGTCGCCACTACACTTTGCGTGGCTCCTCGTTTGCATGATATGTAGTGGCAACCCTTGCGGTTGCCAGGTTCATACTATGCTCTCTCGTTAAGACATCAACGTCTTCTGCTGGTGGAATATACTCACTTTTTGCGGTTCTTCAACATCTCACAAAGGAAGCACTAAAAAGTACTACCTGCACAAACTCGTGCGAAATTTTCGGGGTTCACTCTTGTCGCAAGCGTGTAGAAAGAGCTTGTAGAGAGGCCGGAGGGATGCATAGTACCTTATGGCCGGTATAAGACACAAACCTGAAAAAATAGCCGACTTCTTATACCATCTTTTCCTGGAACGATACGTATCGACGCAAACCATCAATCCTGGGCGGGTGAATGAACTGGTTGTTGACAGTCGGTTCTTAACACCCGAAGTAATCGAAGTAAAAGGAAAAGAAAGAGAGGAACTCCTATGTTGAAGCGCACGATTCGCTGGCTCCTGCCACTGATCGCCCTGCTCATGTTCGCAGCCTATCTGATTATTGCACCCATTATGGCGACCCATGCCGCGCCTGCGGTACCTGCGCCTGCTATGCCGAGCATCTCGGCTCCGCATAGGGTAAGCCGAATTATTATCGACGGCCATGATAAAAACTGTCTAAGAATTGGAGGAGTTATCGAAACTCCTCCATTCTTTCACTAACCTGAAAGAAGATATAACCATTGCCTTACTTCTTTTGTTGTTCGGTGTCCCATCGATTTCTAAAAGCTCCAAACTCATTTCACCGAATTGTTGTGCTTCTGCTGTCCTCCCTTGGGCTGCAATAGCGCGAGCCAGTCCATAACTGAGCCAATGCAAATAAATCCTGGCTTCCTACAGGAATTACCGATAACATCTCTAGAAAAATCTGTTCCGCCATTTCTATCTGCCCCCAATCAAGATAGAGATTGCCATATGCATCCAATGCTTCGGAGAGAATTTGTGGCCTATTGATTTGTTTAGCAATCGATAAGCTTTCTTGTAAATATATTGCTGCCTGTTCGTATGACCCTGTTTGCGAGTTGTCTGCCCTAAACTGCTCAAAAGCGCACTTATCCATTCTCGATGGCCGATTTCCCTTGCTACCTTTAGACCCTTCTTGAAAATATTCCTCTGCTTGTACATAATCTCCCTGTTCACTCGCAGCTTCGCCTAAGATTGCTTAATAATAAACTCATCCATTCCCTGATGTCCGATCTGCTCAGCGTATAGTAGTGCTTCCATAAAGTAATCTTGGGCTTGCCTATGATCCCCCTGATCCCCTTCCGTTACTCCCAGATTAATTAACAGCGTACATATCTTCTCACTATCTCCAATTTCACGAGCCATTTCCAGTGCTTCCTCCATATACACCATTGATTTATCGTAATCCCCGAGGCTTGCAACTACTGAACCGAGTGTTTCCAGGATATCGCTAATATGTTCTTTGTCATCGATCTCACGAGCCAGCATAAGTCCTTCATTCAAGTAAACTTCGGCCTGAGCATAATCACCCCGCTTCCAGGTGACATTGCCGAGGTCGGCGAGCAGAGCTGTGATGCGCTCCTTATCGCCGAAGTGCCGGGCCAAATCAAGACCCTCACATAAAGTTGTGCTTGCTAGCTCATAGTTGCCTTGCTTTTGCGCAATCTCGCCAAGGTAAAGGAGCGCGCCTGCTTTGCCGTATGCGTCATCGTTGCTCTCGGCAGCTTCGTAGGCATGGCGGAGGTGTGTTTCGGCCAGGCTGTAGAGGCCGCGCGAGAGCAGGTAAGGGATGTAGGCGTAGATGCAGCGCATCAAGGTATCGCCTTTGTTCAGACGATGAGCGGCATCGAGCGCGGCCAGGATACTGCTGCTTTCCTGTTCGAGCAGTGCATAGTTTTTCTTATAGCCCAAAACGATTTCAGTCATATAGTCTATAAGGCGCATGAAGGGTGTTTCGTCATCAAGGTGCGAGCGGGCGTAGTCGGCGATGGTCTGGTGCATGGTGTAGTGGCCGCTCTCGCTGATTTCTAGCAGGCCAACATCCACGAGAAGGTCGAGCATTTCGGATTGGCAGTTTCCGACGGTTAAAGCTGCTGCTTCTGAGAAGCTATCGGGCTTGGGTGGGAAGACGGAGAGCGCGCGCAGAACTGTCTGTTGCTCCTTATCGAGTTGTGAGTCGGTGACGGCGATGACGGACTGGAGTGAGACTGGTATATCGAGCGGCAGGCTAGGATGACGGTCTACAGGGCCACGTGCTTCACTGATATTCAGCCGTTCCTCGGCGTCGCTCAAGCGGGCGAGGGCAGCTTCGACGCGGCGGGGTTGGCCGCTGTAGGTGTGGCGGCGCAGGTAGTTGCCGACAAGGGTGAGGGCGAGCGGCAAACCGCCGACTGCGTGCGCGAGCTCGCGGGCGCGTTGATCTTCGCGATCAAGGACTTGTGGAGCCAGCATGCGCAGCAGCTCCACGCTCTCCTTCTCCTTAAGTTCTCGGATGGTGACAGCGCTTTTGGCTCCGAGCTGGTTTGCGATAGAAGGATAGCGCGTGGTAAAGAGGTGGGCGCAATTGGGGCCGCCCACCTTGAGGGCCAGGGCACCTTGTAAGTCCCAGGCATCGTCGATCACGAGCAGCATTCGGCGCGAACCGATGGCGTGGCGTAGCGCTGTGGCCCATGCCTCCATGTCGTTCAGCGCGCCAATCTCTGCCTGCGGGATGCCGAGCAGCCCTCCCCAATGGCTGGCGATGCCGGACAGATTCGGCTGCGGCCCCAGTCCTGCCCACAGAATGCCGTCGTGAAAATGCGCCTGGATATCCGTGTCGTGCGCGATGGTGATGGCCAGCGTGGTCTTTCCTACGCCGGGTAGTCCGTTGAGCGCGGTCAGTGTGGCATTGCTGCCAGAGCAAAGGCGTTGTTTGAGCTGCGCCAGCTCTTCGTCGCGACCCACCAGTTGAGTAGCTGGCTGGAGCGGAATGGATGGATCGGAGATTGGTGCGGAAGGTGTAGGAGCCGGGATGGTTGAAATGGATGAAGTAGTTACAATCGTTGAAGCAGTTGAGGATGCTGTTGCGCTCGATGAAGATGGCTGCATAGCAGGAGATTGGGCCAGGTCGAGTTCTTCTTCCGTCCTACCGAAAAGCTGCACGAGCCTGCGCCGAAAAAAGGGGCCCGGTTTGGTGACTCCTCGCTCCCAGCGGCTGATATTTACAAACGTTGTGCCTATTCGTTCGGCAACCTGCTTCTGGGATAGCTTCAACCGCGCACGTGCTTGCACAAGCCTCGTTCTTGGTTGCGGAGGCTGTTGCATGCCGTCCGGCGGGTCCATCTTCATCATTCCTCCAGTCTAGCGTGAGAAAATGATAAATCTGTTAAAAGAAATGATAACATAACCACTTACGTAAGTACATAGTAACTTCAGATAATATAGTTAAGGATATTCAGGCATTCCTAATACAAAGGAGCAACGGTATGCAAATGGTCTGCCAGCCAAGAGGAACGACGTCAGTCTCATACCTCAGCGGGTCTCAGGATGGCGAAACGATGCGCTACTTTGGATTGGATGGCGCGCTGCCGGAGGGCCAAATACTTGTCCTGAATACACAATTCGCAACACTTTCGTTCATCTCCAATGGCGAAGAGAGGCCACGGCTGCTGGCACAACAGCAGTTCACGGCCAGTGAATTGAGCCTGCTGCTACCTTTGCTGGAACTATACCCCCATTATTGTCCCTACGAAGTGATGTTCGCGAGCTTCTACAATGGTGCGGTAACCGATGAGGCTGTAGAACGCTGCCGTCGCCAATTGCAGGAGGCGCTGGAAGCTGGAGTGTGGGATCAGCAGATGCGCCCGGTGCGTAATGTGCTATCGCGCGTGCGCTTCAAGATGCGCAGCTTCGGCATCGATATCACTTCTATCCTCGAAACAGGCTACATCTTGATGTTGAAGCCGCAGGCCGAGCAGACAAAGCAAGCTCCGAGAGCATCTATCGGATGAGGCATCCTCCGCAAAACACACTCCCCTACCGCAAAGCGCCGGTTTTGCGTTTCTTATGAATTTTTCCGTGTCTTATACCGGTCTGAGAAAAGACCTCCTGAAAACACTTGAATTTTCTACATTTCTTGTGTACTGTTACTTATACATATATATTTCGCAGGAAATATATGTATGAGCAACAGTTTTTTAGAATTAAGAACGAAAGGAAGGACGAGTAGCCAGGTACACTAAACACACCTTTAGCAAAAATAACGTGAAGCGTGAGCATTTTTGCATTGAAAAATCACGTTTCTGTCAAGCTCTAGGTGATCTTATTCCGACCTGCAAGGAGTCGCGCTATGCAACGAGTATCCCTGACGAAGCTGACTGCTTCGTCTCATGACGCGCAGCATACGTATGAAGAGATTCTGCACTACTCCCTGGACGAACTATTGCCGCCGGGTCAGACCCTGGCCCTCAATGTCCTCTTAGGTACCCTCTCGCTAATTGCTAATGCTACGCCGTTTCCACGCATGGTTGCAGAACAGCAATTTACGTCCAGCGAACTCAGTTTGCTCGTTCCTCTGCTTAATTCGCACCCACACTACTGTCCGTACGAGGTCTTATTAGCGAGTTTTAATCATCGCATTGTGTCGGAGGCGACGGTAGATCGGTGCCGCACGCGCTTGCACGAAGCACAACTGGAGGGTATCTGGGACCAGGAGATGCGCCCGGTGCGCAATGTGCTGTCGCGTACGCGCCTGAAGATGCGCAGTTTCGGCATTGAAATTGCGTCTATCCTGGAAACGGGCTATGTGCTGATGACGCCGCCCGCGCGGCGCCAAATTGGGGCGTAGGCCAGCAATAGTTAGCGCAGCCGATGTATCATCAATGCAAGTTGTAACGAGAATCGCTCGTTATATATATCCAGGTCAACGCCGCAAAGAGATTGGATGCGTTCCAGGCGTTGCGTCAGGGTATTACGGTGTACCTTGAGCAGGTCCGCGGCGTCCTTTATATTGCCACCCAGCGCCAGATAGGTTTCCAGGCTGCATAGCAGATTGCCGCGTTTATGATTGCGGTCGTAGCGCACGATGGTTTCGATATGATCGAGGTACGGGTCGCTCACGCGCTGGTCGTGTGCAAAGGGGTAGAGGTAACGATATGCGCCGAGCTGGTTGAAATGGAGGCAACCCGCGCGCCTGTGCAGGCGTTCACCGACCTGTAGCGCTTCTTGTGCTTCAGCAAAGCCCCGCCTGTAGTCTCCAATGCCCGAACATGTGCTACTGATCCCAGCAAATAATTGCGCGTCGTAATCGCACTCGATCTGCTGAACGAGCGCTGCCAGCCATTGAACGAGGTGGACGGCGTCTTCTTGCCCTGTCGCGATGATGCAGCGCAACTGAAGATCGCGCGCGTCTATTAACGAAACGCGGTATTGCTCTTGAATGCGCGCGTGAACAAAGGTGAGCGCTCGTGAGAAGATGGTACGCCGGTTATTTTTCGTATCCTGGCCATCCTGTTTGCGCGGATTATCGTGTCGTTCGTTTTCGCCAGGTGTTGCCACCATTTCCACCAGCACTATCAAAGAAGGTAGCGTTACGTTGTATCCAAGCGACGTGGCGCGTCCGCGCAGCGCGTCCTCCTGGGCAATGTTATCCGAGAGAAGATCGTCAAACAACGCACGCAGCGGCGCACCGCTCTGCGTGGCATCGTGGAGTGTGCGGCTGGCGATGGACATGGCCGCGTAGCTGCTAATGGTCTGCAAGATGAGCTGTTCCTGCAGCGTCAGGTCGCGAACGCTGCTCGTATAGCCATAGAGCAATCCCACCAGCTCTGACCCTGCTACAAGTGGCACAATGAAGAGGGAGCCATATGCCACGTTATCGAGTGGATTGAGCCTATCCTGCTCTCGTATATCCAATACAGGCAACCGGCCCGTTTCGCCCGGCTGACGAAGCTTCTCCCACAGGTCAGCTTCTATCTCCAGGGGCGCGATGGCCAGCATCTGCCCGTTCAAATCGGGTGAGGATGCCTGGATCGAAAAACGCCTGCTTGCTCCTACCCCTACGCCTTGAACCTGGTCGGCCAGCATCACCACGCATAAATCCATGCCCGCTGCCTGTCTCGCCAGTGCCACCAGGTTGCGCGCAATAGAATGCCGGGTTCCAGAGGGAGCGAGCGTGCCCAACATGCGATCCAGCAGCGCAAGCGGATTATTGGCAGCGTTGATTTCTGAAGGAGTGAGGGCGGGTTCGCCAGGTATCGTATCGATGCCACCATTGGCCGGTGTGTGTAGTTTATCGAGCGTGATTTCCCGTGAGTGAGCTTGCATGTGCATTGCCCCCGCAAGCAGGCAAAATAAGCCTGTCTAGAGTGTCTCAAGTGCGCTACGGGACGTGCGTATTGTGCATATTACGTGCTGATGCATATACAGAGCGACGAATACAACTGTAGCATATTTCTACCCGAAATACCAGAGACTTTTGACAATCTCTGGCCTATCAGAAGACTGGTATAAGACCGGTATCAGGAAACAGGGTCTTATACGGGTTGCCCGATCCTATGTAATAGAGACGGGTCAGTGTGGGAATTGTAAAAAAGTGGAATGGGTGAGACAAATACGAACATAACTTATGAAGTGATATAGGACACGCCGCAAATTATGCATGGGTATACTCCATTCGGATGTGAGCAATTTACAGAATGAGGAGGATATTCATGCAATCACGGGCTAACACGTTGACGGCTGTGAAGGCCGTTGGGTGGATAGCGGCGGCGATGATCATCATCGTGGTCTTCCACCTGGGGGGTACAATTGCGCTGCGCGTGGGGCAATTCTCGCCGCTTACGGGCGCGTTTATCGGCGGCGCGCTGACGCTCGGCAGCGTTCTTACGCCTATACGCAAGGGAGAACAGGTTGAACCCTGGATCAAGTTTGAGCGAATTGCCTGGATACTGATCGGGTTTGGAGTGATAATGTGGGGCCTCGGAGAAAGCTTCTGGCGCTACTATATCTCTATCGGGCAGCAGCCTTTCCCTTCGTATGCCGATATCGGCTATTCTAGCTTTCCCCCACTGGTCTTCCTGGGACTGCTGCTTCAACCCTCGCCGGGGGCGGGCAATCGCCGCCTGTTGCTGGTGCTGGACAGCCTGATCGCCATGGGATCTATCCTGGCCATCGCCTGGTATTTGCTGCTCGGCTCGCTTGCGCAGGCACCCGGAGAGGCCAACCTGGCAAAGTTCCTTGGCCTGTATTATCCTGTCGCGGATATGGCCCTGCTGAGCTGCGTGGTCTTCTTGCTGCTGCGCGGCCAGGGTCGCACCTACCTGGCGACTGCGCGGCGGGCGGGCCTGCTGGTTATCGGCCTGGGTCTTTGCTTCTTTGTCTTTTCAGACTTCCTCTTTAACGTGCAGAACAATGCAGGAACATACGTCGAGGCAACCTGGATCGACCTGGGCTGGCCCCTGGGCATGATGACGATTGGCGTAGCGGCCTATCTGCGCCGTTTCATACCTGTCACTCCTATCGAGTTGATCGAGGAACGTATGGATCGTATGACGGAACGCAACGTCTTTGGTTTTTCACGATTCGTTCCATATATCCTGCTCTCGTTACTGTTCATAGCGCTGACTGTGAACGTCCTCTCGTCGGACAGTGGGCAGGTTGCCATTCGCCCGGTACTGCTCTTCGCTACGATGGGTGTGGTCGCACTGGTTGTGACCAGGCAACTGCTGACCCTGTGGGAGAATGCACACCTGGCAGCAAGGCAGGCCGAGGCGCTGGAGGACCTCGAGCACGCCAACCAGCGCATCGAGGATCAATCGCGCCAGATCACCCAACATAGTGCAGAACTGGAACGCGGCATCATTCACTTGAAGCACGTACAGGCGCAACTGGCCAACGGCAACCTGCAAGCCAGGGCCGAGTTGACCGGCGGAGCTCTGCTGCCACTCGCTGGAAGCCTGAACCTGATGGCGGAACGTCTGATGCGCCTGGGTCAGGCCAGCGTCTACACCCAGCGCCTGCTGCGCTCCCTGAGTGAGCTTAGTATCGCCATCGAACGTGCCGCCACCGGAGCGCCTCTCGTAGTTCCGGCCTCGTGCCGCGAATTTGTCGAGATCAATCGCTTGCTGGTAGCGCTGCGTTCGAACAGTAAGCATCTTATGCCGACTTTCGTACCCACGACTCCGCCAACTCCTGGCTCTCCGGCATCCCAGGCAACACCGGCACCGATGAACCAGGTGAGGCCGTCGCCATCAATGAGCCGGCCTGCCACAGAGCCGCTGGCCGGGCGTCCACCCACGAGGTTGATCTCGGGCTCGACGCCCTCTCGCTTATTCCCTGCTTCCGCGGCTTCCGGCCCCCTGCGCGCTTCTGCTGCGGTGCAATCGACGCCTGCTAACGGTTTGCGTCCCTTGCAGGCACCAGCACCGTCGCCCTTGCAGAGTATTCGACGGGTTCCTCCGTTAGAGGCGATGGGGGATGAGATGTAGGAGGGTTGGAAGTGGTGTGATGGGTGACGACGGGCGACACAGCAATATAAGGCGCTTCCCGTCGTCACTTTGGTTGGAGAATGTAGGCATTAGAGCGACAGTTTACGGCGAGCGACAATTGCGTCATCCGCCTAAATATACCTTTAGCCACTTATTTTGCTCATCTCCTTTATAACATGTAAACTCATCGGCTCGATTATAGGCTGCATTTCGGTATCGGGCCCTTGTTGATTTAACATTTCTAATCGAATAGCACTACCCTCACGCGGGTCGAACCTGATGCATCCCGGTAGACGCCGCGCGGAAATCTGCCGTTTGCGCTGCTTGCAGTACCCTCATGCGGGTCGAACCTGATGCATCACTCCTGTCGCCGCCGCTACGCGCTGTTGCAATGGGGCCTTGCAGTACCCTCATGCGGGTCGAACCTGATGCATCATCAGCTAGACCGGCGCGGCGTCCCGTGCTATCCTGGTCTTGCAGTACCCTCATGCGGGTCGAACCTGATGCATCTGTACCCGTCTATGGCCTGATTGTAGCTGTAGCTAGACTTGCAGTACCCTCATGCGGGTCGAACCTGATGCATCCCCGTTCAGGTGAACAGCAGGCAATCGGGACGCGGTTCTTGCAGTACCCTCATGCGGGTCGAACCTGATGCATCCGCAGGCGGTAAATCGCTAAAAGCTATGTAAATTCGATGGCTACAGGACTTTTAAACGTGTTCTCGCGCCTTTGGATGCGTCGCAAGAATGCTCATCCTCAGTCTAACATAGGCTGGCAAGCCCCTTTTCCCGCAATTCTACTTTTGCGCAAAAAGTAGGGGAATTTGCGGTTGCGCGCGTCCTTGATCTAAAGCGGGTATAGACAATCTGCCGGCATCTAGAATACCTCAAACACTCATTGCTTTAGCGATCTAAATTCTGATTTGCGAATCGTCCTCGTAGTAAGCCTGTTTTAGCACCATTGTCGTTAGAGGAGCATTGATAAATCGGGCCCTACGGGGTCCAGGGATTGAATGAATGCTCCGGTTAGACTACATCATTACAAAAGCGGCGAAATTCGCAGGTAACACACTGCCGTAACGAGGGTGGCGGCTCAGGCATAACCTCTTGCTCAACGATGTGCTTGATGTGGCCTATAGTCTGCACGACTTTTTGCCGCAAGTGCGGGGAAATCAGGATCATTTCTGCTTTCCTTTGAGCGATCGAGTACAGGTAAGCTCGCTTCACCGGTAATTCCCAGGCTTCCTCGAGCAGGAGCGCGTAGGCCGCCAACTGAAGCTTAAAATGCGGTCCTGCCTTCTGTTCCGTTAGCTTATACTCCACAACCACAGCTTCGGCACCATCAGCAGCGCGAGATGGGATTGCAATCGCCAGGTCTACCCGGCCCGTCAACCCGAGCCGGGCCGATTGCAGCGGCAGATGAAACGCCCGTTCACCCTCCACAAGTCCGTAAGGCCGCAGACTTCGTCGCTCCTCGCGCAAGTCCTCCTCCACGTGACTTTGTATGCCTTCTCTCATCAGAGATGTGATCGGGCGCACCCTCGGCAGGCAATATCGATAGAACACGATGCGCGGACAGTACGTATACTGCTTCAGATCAGTTACCTCTAACATCCAGGTTGTCATGTGCCTGCTCCTTGTTTTTCTGCTCGATCACACGCCGGCCAGCCCAACTTTTCTCATCCAGGGGAATAAGCTGCACGTTGGCATCGTGCTTTCCAACGCGCCGCTTAATTTGCAGCAACAGTTCCCTCTGATGTATGCGGCTCAACTCGCCCAGAAACGCGCTGTACTGTATGCGTTCTAACCCATAATCCAGGCAAGCGTCCGCTACTTTCGTGCGTACTCCATCATGCGTGATGTCGTAAATCAGCAAGCAGCGCATCACGTTTACCATCCCGCCACAAATGGCTCGTACTGTGCTCGCTCACCTCGCACAAACAGAGCCAGGTGCCGCGCCTGGCTCTGGAGAATGAAGCGCAGCGCCTGCCGTTTCTTTTCATACAACTCGCTGCTCTCCATGCGCTCCCGAATCTTCTCAGAGAGCTTGTTACGTGTCGCCTCGGTCAGCCTGTGATCGTCATCCTGTTCGATAGCAAAGCGTTTATTCACCAGTCCGATCACTGTCCGATCAACCACTGTCTGCCGGAATTCCTCGATCAAATCCAGAACCAGGCTCGGTTTGCCAGGTCGATCAGCATGCAGAAATCCTCCATAGGCATCCAGACCCGCCAGTGTCAGCGCCCTCTCCACCTGAAAATACAGGATGCCATAGCCATAGTTCAGCGCGCTATTAAAAGCATCCTGCGCGCCTCTTGTCTCGCGCCCCGGCCACGCTAACTCCTCAGGAATGATCCGTCCGATCGTTTGCCAGTACTTCTGTGCCGCGCGGCCCTCGACCGAAAGAATTTGCTCGCGCAAGCCCTCCACCTTCTCGCCCTTCAACTGCTCAAGCTCATAGAGGTAATCGCGCATTTCCACCGCTACCAGCGTCATCTCCTTATACAACTCGGCATCCGTCTCTTTGCGGTACTTGGCCATATAGCGCAGCAGATTGGCCTGGTTCTCCAGTTTTCCTGCCACAAACAGCCTTGCCAGCGTCACCCCCAACGCGCTCTCATATGCCTGCAATTGTGCCCGCCGCGTCAAAACCGTGCCCGTCAGCCCCGCCGAATACAGGCTAGCCACAGCATCTCCCCTCTGGCCGAGGAAATAGATCGGGATGCCCTCTTCGCTGCACACCCGCACAACGTCGCTAGAGATGGCTACCCCGCTATCGTCAATGATCACCTCCTCCAGGTGAATCAACGGCACCTCGGTGAGCGTCTTCTTCTCCCTGCGTCACCCGCAGCCTGCCCTGGTGCTTCCCTAAAAACAAGCCCTTTCCCTCGACGATCAGTTCCATCTGAGTACTCCTTTTCGAATTGTTTTCAGCTAACATTCAATTTGAAGTACCCTCCAGCGGGTCGAACCTTTTGTATTGGCGATAACAACACACGTGCAACGGCAGCAGAAATATTGCAGTACCCTCAGCGGGTCGAACCTTCTGCTTCACCAGAGCATAGTTACAGACCCAACGCTCTATGATCTTTTGCAGTACCCTCACCTGGGTCAAATCTTACTCGCCCTTATGCCTCAGATTTGGTATATCCCATTCCCTTTCACCACATTTTTCCCAACGTGTAATAGTTCTCCCCAGACGAGCAGTTCACGAAGATGCGTAATATCTCCTTTATATGAAGCTTTGCCTACAAAACCACCGATAGGTGTAGCTTTTCGCTGTCGTGAAGAATAGCTTCCTATATCTTCCCAGTGCGTTTCATCTTTGACCAACTGAATTGCGCTTGCCTACCTATCTATTTCTTTATACCAGTCTCTATAATCTTCGCGTCCACCTGGTACAAGTTCTGTTTGTCCTTCTTGCCTGGTTTCAGCTTCATCCCTATATGCCTTTTGTAGCGCCTTGATGCGTTCTGCCAGCCGTAATGCTAGCATTCGAAAGCTTAGGATATTTCACAAGCTTCTCTTCAAAAATCAGTCTCGTTGGCGATAAGAAATGTATCGTAATCCTCTCTGGGGGTATTTGCTCTGAGCATGATTAGTTATTTCCATGCACGTGTAATATGCAGTCGCGAGTTTCTGTGGACGGATATCTTCTTTTTGCCATCAAGATTTGTCGCTCTCCTGTCAGTGGATGGTAGGCCCGTATTTCACGTATGCTAAATTGGCCCTCTTCTTCCACCTAATTCTGGCAACGCGATGACCAATGTCGCTGTTTTCCATCTCTTGAAGGGAGCGAATAACGTACGGCAATAAATTTAGTGCTTGTACCTACCAGTGATAATGAAGATTGAAAGTTCTCACCTTGCTCATAGCAATTCGGTTCTTTATCTGGGGGCGTAATAATATAAGGTCGTGGTATATCATGTCCCGATATTCCCTCGTCACGTAGTGGAGCGACAAGCGAAGCTACAGGACAGGCCGTTACTAGAGGGCATTCCCTGCATGTCGGCGACTTCGCGGTTTGTACAGAAACGTCCCCAGATGGCCCGGAAGAAAGCCCCACGAAGAGCAGAGCCGCAATATCTATCGAGCGCTATTGAAGTTTTGGCCTCAGCAACAATTTCCAGGCAATGGATTGTAAACATGATTTCTCTCTCTTCGTTATTGAATGTTACAATCGCCCTCATTATCTCAGAAGTTTAATAACCATCAGAAAAAGCTCCCTGCGATGTATTAAAGAGCGAGACCATGCTTTGAACTTTAGGGTTGCTTGACCATCCACTCGTTTGCGTTTATCATCTCCCAACGATACGGATTTTTCCCTGTCGCGAAAAGCTGTTGGTATTTTTTCTGACTAATGCTGACGAATAGGTGTGATGCCTCGATAAACTCATCTTTAGCAATGAGATTTACATACTGTCGCTCAAAACATCTATGGTAATACTTCTACTCCGTCAAACAGTTTCTCGAATTTTTCCTCGCTCTCTTTTCAGAGTTAAATGGACGTAGGTCGCTCAAGAGCCGAGCCACCAGTTGGTACTGCCTATCGTATCTCTTCTTCCAGTGATCGTATATCTCAGGCGTATTATAAATTTCATCGAGCCATTCGCTGATAGCAGCTTCGTCTATATCTCCGTCGTTATGCGCTTCAAGGACTTTGACAGTTTTTTTTACAAGCACATCGTTATAAACATGTTGCCCATCGTCTGGTTGTCTGAAAACATGTACAGGTACAATGCCTTTTTTGCGAGCGCGATTGACACGCCCAAAACGTCTGTACCAGCGCTTCAAGCGGAGCGGGATCTCTGTAGATGGTATCAAGATCAATGTTCAGGCTGACTTCGACTAACCTGTGTAGCAACTACTGCAAGCGCGCGTATGTTCTGCGCCAATATTCGCACCGAGTAAGATATAGCCGTTTCACGGTTGTAGCCGATCGCTAATTGTGAAGCGGCTATGAATAAGCTCCACCTGCTCAGGAGGAAGCCGTTTCAATAATATAGCTTGTACATCCTGCGCTCGCTGAACCGTATTACAACATACAAGGACTGATTTTCCCTGCTTTACATCGGTCACAATACGATCAATGCCTTGCTCCAGCAAATCCCCTTCAAGTAATCGCAAGTGATGTCTTCGGAATTGCTCGAATAATTCCTGTTCAGCTATAATAGGTTCCTGATCGCCTATGATATCAGCCATGATATTCTGCAGGATGCTTGGGAAGGTCGCTGACATGATGAAAAATCTGGCTCCACAGTGTTCGCGCAAGTATTTTACAAGGCAAAGGATAATAGCTAGCCGGTCAGGGTCGTATGCATGAATTTCGTCGAAGATAAACGCAGCCTGTGCATAATCGGTGAGCATTCCCTCAAATCCTTTAATCTGGTAGACCACCTTCATCATCTGATATGGACTGAACACCTTTATTGGACAAGCATGCAGCTTCGTCAGGTTTTTCCTCCACTTTGCGTCCTGTAGAGCGGATTTCGGACCTTGTTCGCTATCCATTAATCGTTGATAAAGTGCTTGTAATGCGCGTCCATGTTGGAGACCAACCGCAGTATCTCCAAAGTAATGAGGTAAGCGCAGTCGATCATACATGGCATTCATGCTTGCCTGGTAGGGCAATGCATAAAAAATGCGCGGGGATGGTTCACTTCCATCACCTATTGCCCAGAAGAGTGAAGCCTCCGTTTTCCCGCTACCAGTCGGGGCGACCAGTGTTGCTAGATGTATGACTGCTTGCCGCGCTTAATTGCTGATGTTGATACGTTCCTGCTATCTTCAAATCATCGTAAGCAAAATGTTCCCAAGAACGTTGTATCCCCTGCGGCACGTGATGAAGATGCGCAGAAGCCATATGATCTGCCGTTGTTGTTAATCCGCGCAAGCTCACTAATGTTGCTATAACTTGCTGGTCTCGTTCCGACGGCAACTTACCTATCATCCTTCTATAAGTGTTGAGCCATCTACGGGTATGCTGAACACCCTTAGCACAGACCAGTTGTACTGCTGTCTCTTCATCCACAGGTAAGAGCGATTGTACTCCAAACCCATGCAGGCCGAGCGCATTAATCCAGGATGATGCACATTCATTCAGCCATCGCCATAACCCTCGTACATCTCTCTCGTCAAGTTGACCGATCAATTTCATGAGGGGATCAGGGTCCATATAATCATCATACTTCGCTGAAATTTCTTGTTCATCACGATGGTGGGAAACAATAGCCGCCACAACCCACTTCTGCTCAACCTCTGATAATAATGGTGCTATCCAGTCTAGAAATGCCAGCGAAAGCACTTCGTGGCGGTCTTTCCAAAGCTCACCTTCTCGTAACATCACCTGGAAGCCGCTGGCAGCCTTGCCAAAGTCATGCAGAAAACATGCCCAGAAAAGACAATGCCAGAGATTAGGAGCATTGAGATATTCAGCAAGGTCAGGGCGCAAACGGGCAAGCTCAGCAAAACGTTCCAGCACATTCCATGTATGTTGCGCGAGACTTTCCCCCTTGTCCTGTCCCTCTTGTTTGCTTTTCGCCCAAGTTATGTCTAACCAGTCAGGCCAGCGAGATGGATTCATATTCTTCTCCTACAAAGGTATGGAAAACGAGGCCCTGGTATGCATCTTTTTCCACTGGAGAGGTGGGATCAACCCAATATACTTGCTTGGTATCGGGCTCAATCCAGGATTGATCTGTGAAAACTCTACGATCTATCAACAAGTAGCGGGCAAATGTCGGTGTTCGTTTGCGTTCGAGATCAAGATAACGTGGCAGAAGCTCAACTATGCCACTATTGACCTGTACCGCCATTTCATAGGGCAATAAAGTATGCTCGAGATAGGCTTTCTCCAACTGCTGTAGCTCAATTGTTTGAATCGACGTGTAGGTAAAAAGGTCTTGGGACCGCCCCAGCACTACAGCATACCGTGGACTCCGAAACGCATCTATCCACTCAGGACGATTCAGGTAGAGAGTAAGTCGAGGTTGAAAAAGTAACTCTCGCTTAAACGGGTTAATCCCTCCCTCCAATACCTTTGGATAGTTTGTCCCTTGCAGTTTCCCGCTCGATTCGGATACAAGATGCGTGTGTTCTATATCGCTGAAACCGCTAAGCGAGGTAAAGGTATAGGCAAAGGTAATCCCTTCAGGCGGCACTAAATCACCTAAAGCGCTGCATATATGTCCATAGATTGTCGCGGGTGGCGGCATCCGAAATGTCGGTTGTACCCCATGCATAAAGTGCGGCCGGCGGAAGGACGTGGTGAGTCCCTCCGCGACAACTTTTAACACGCGCATAGTAACCTCCTATGCCAGCCAGTATGCATTCTCAGAGCGTTCAAGATCAGCAACAAACTCGCGGTAAGCATCGCGCGGGTGCCGTAGAATAATAGTTGGGGATGTAAAATCAGCTACAAATTGCTCGAACCTCCGTCGCTCTTCATCCAGGTAGCCTTGTACCCAACCAACATAGACAGGCGATAATATTTCGTCGCCCATAGTTGTAAGCGCTTCTCGTAGCGCCTCAAGCTTGATCTCCGGTTGTCCTTTGGCGTTCGCTCCAACGACGTGCCCAAAGATGTGATTCCCGCCACGAGTGACCGCCAAAATCGAAAGTGCAGGAGTAACATCAGTGTAGTGGATAGCCTGTTTGGCGCCGCCTTCTAACAGCGCCAGAGCTTCGAACAGCGCTTGTATACGCCTGACACGTTCCCTTAAATCCAGCCTGTACGCCTTCTCCTCTTGCAGGTGTTCTAGTTCCTGATCTTTTGCTAATTCTGCCCGCGTATTATCGAGGTTGCGATAGCCCGCCCTCTGTTTATAGGAAAACGTACCGCTTGCATGAAGATCGAGCGAGATCATGCCTCGCAACGTTGTACGGTAAAGTTGGTGTTCAAAGGGTACAGGATTTCCCTCCTGGCGCGCCATGACCCCGAAATCGGTTGTTAGACCTGGTAAAGGAGCAATAGAAACTAATGTGCTTACACGAAAAGGTGAAATGCGCGTGACTGCCTCAACCGTTTCTGTTTCTCCCTGGCGAGTGTTATCCGACGCTCTCTGATCTTTTGCTGCCGCCCTCTTTGATGGCGCACGCATATAGCCCAACAGGTCATCATCCCACCACAAAATAGGATTGCTATCTGTGTAAGCTATCTTATCTTCACGGTAGACTGGAGCAGCCTGCCATGCAGGGATTCTTGCTTGAGCCGTCGTACGGAGCCAATAGCGGAATGCCTGGGCAGATACATAAGGGAATACTCCTTCTCGTGTGCGAATGACTTTGACGCCACTGGTATTATCCACACGTTCTCCGGGAATGTTTCCCAGGTTGTTCAGCGCCGATGCCGGTGCATCAATCAGTAATAGACCTGTTACGAATGCCATTTCATAGTCCTCCTTGTTGTTCATTCTCTGCGAGAGCAGTATCAATGTCCTTGTCGTCTGGAAAAGCGTCGGGGTTTGCATCAAACCAGTGTTTAGCGTGGAGACTTTCAATCATGCGGATCAGAACCAGGTCACGCGCAAATCTCCAGTCGGGCCTCGTGACTTCATCGCCCTCCTCAAAAACGGTGAGATAGGGGTCCACTTCAATCAAAGGTTCTTTGCCAGCCCGGACATATCTGAGGTTTGCTCTAATGAGCAAGGTACGAAAGTCATCATAGCGTTGCAATTTGTAAAAGTTCAGGAAGAAGCGTTTATCGTTCTCCTTCTGAGCATAGGCTGCGAGCCGGTCCCCAAGTTTGCGTATTTCATCAATGCGTTCCTTTTCCATGTGTACCACCTTTCGTAAAAATAGATCTGTCAAAAGCCAGGAAACCAGGTCAATCTCTTTACGCGGGTTGTAATTTCCGCGAGGGTCTCTCTGCTGAGCATTGCGCCTCGGGATGCGCAGCAAGTACATGCGTACAAAGCTGCGTGCATTCTCCGGCAAACGAAAAATATCTTCGTACAGAAAATTCCTGCGCCGCTGGTTTGGTGTAGAAGTGTCACCGTCAGCCGTCGTTTTAGATAGTTTAGGCAGTTCCCAACCCCGCGACACTAGCTCTCTCCATGCATCTCGATAATCAGGGTGATTAAACATACGTAGGAAATCGACAATTTCCAGGGGAAGATGGTAAATCCTAACTGGAGGGCTCTTCTCGTCTAGAGGCGATGTCTGCCCACTGTTTGTCAGGTGATATGCAGTCACGGCATATTGCCGGGATTTTTACGCTGGTCCCTCAGCTCGCGATCCATCTTCAAAAGGGTATCTACTAACAGTGTTTGGGCTGTTACCGGTGCGTCAGGTAATTTGGTTTCTCCCTGAGCTTTTGCTAGTGAAATCGCCTTTTCATTCTCATGCAATGCTTCACGAGCCGCGTATAAGATAATCTCAAGGTTATCCGAATGAACTGCGAGCAGCCTTCCCGCGCACTTGTAACAGCCCATCGAAAAAAATTGTAAACATAAGAGTGCCTCACCTGAAACCGGAAGACCCGGATCGCCCCAGGGCGAAAAGTTAATAATTTTTTCACCGGTAATAAGTGGAATGTGTTGCCGGTAGGCTCGCCCAGGAGGTAAAGCATCTTTCCCCTCTTTGAGAGATAACGGCAGTCCCAAAGCAGGTAGCCCCGTAAAAACGCAGACTTCTTCACCTTTCGAAATATCTGAGCCGAAGCTTTTTGCAACACGCTGAGCATACGCCCGCCTACGCTCAGGCTTGTCCTTAAAGGCCGGCTGAGTAAAATCCGAATTCATTAGTGAGACGTTCAAAAACGAGGAGAGCGGCTGCTCCGTGTAATACGTTTCGATATAATCCGCCACCTTAGTAAGATCATCCTCGGTTATCTCTTCAGGAATGTCCTTGTCCACGAACGCTGTGATGGCAGCAAGCCCAACATCGAAGAGCGGGTGACCAGTATAATGTAACGCTACCACTCCATACCTCCTTTTTGTTTTAGAAGATGGTCAAAATATAACAGGCGTCACCGCAAAATAGTTGCGTTTTACTACAGTTTTGTTTTTACTCAAAAAGATTCCAATTTTGCTTACCGTAGTAGTAACCATGCTTGAGTCGATCATATACTAGAGGAGCTTTATAGCGACTTCTCAAAAGCTTGATATTGCGATAAGCAGTTCTAGGGGTTACATCAAAGTGTTTTATGATCGACTTGCTTGAGGGGTAATGACCTTCACGTATCAGCTTATGGAAGTATACTATGCGTTCAACTTGATTAAGCGTCATAGGTAAACTCCTCCTCAGCAAATATCTCTTGTGCTATTTCGCTTGAATGGGTTGACTTGCTTATTGAATGTAGTATACTTAATGAGAATAGAGCTTTTCAAGTCTGACAGGTAAAGTCATCCCGATCCGCAAAGTATCGTTAGATACAAAGGATACTGCAAATTTCATGCGAATTAGCAGGACTGCTCATCTGCTCTTCGATCCGTTTAGGATATTTTTTCATGAGTAGTTATCCTGATCCCCCGAAAAGTCACAAATGGTCGATAGATGTGGCTTATGCTCAATAAGTCACAACATGTTTTTTGGTTTCATCCTTTCGTATCCTTGTAAACATCCGCGAAATTCCGCAATAATTGACTGTACTAGACGTTCAGGAGCTAAAACATGTACGTGGCTGCCATAGCTCATGATCCATCGTTGGACTTCTCCAAGTGCCCCAGTTGTAAAGTGCATAATGATGCAGCCATCGGGCTGCTCTTCGATTACCTGGGATGAATGCCAGGTACGCTCGCGGATATACCTGGCTTGATAAGCGTCAAATAGAAGCGTCACTTCAATAGGCTCATGTCCATGTTCGGACTGGAAACTTTCCCCAAAATAGAGGTCGGGTGAAAATGTAGAATCAACCTCGAACGTTTCCTGAGCGAGGACCTGCAAAGCGCGTATGCGGGTTAATGCAAATTGGCGTATTCCCTGCCTGAGTAGATCATATGCTATTAAATGCCATTCTCCATGCATATTGAACAGGTGATATGGACGTACAACCCGCTGCGTCTCTTGCCCACGACCAGCCGTAAAATACACCATATCTACCGGATGCCGGTTCTGTATGGCGTCCTGAAGCGCAAGAAGCGTCTCTGGCGCGGTTTCGGCGACCGCCCCGGTTCGAACCGAGTAATGACTCGACAGCTCATTGATCGATATTTGCACTTTGTGGGGTAAAATTGATGTAAGCCGTTGTATCGAGTCTTTGAGCGGTTTTTCGTAAGGTGTTCCCAGGTAACGATGAGTAAGTTCAACGCTCAGAAAAAATGCTAACAGGTCTCCCTCTGTAACAGGAAAAGTTGATAGTCGCCAGGATGTATCATCATAGAAGTAGCCATCATGGATGCGACTATAGTGTATCGGTGCACGAAGGCGATCTCTCAGAAACTGAATATCATTGAGGATTGTTCGTTGGCTTACTTCAAAATGCTCCATCAGCGATTTCACGGAGGGATGTCTGCCATTATTAATGAGTGCATCGATGTAGAAAATACGTTCGAGCTTGGTAGACAACTAAGCACCATCCCTTCAGACGCCAGCCAGTATCCTTATCCGCACGTGATGAACGATGAGGAACCATCCTCCATTACAACGTAATTCCGGCCGTCGAAAAACAAAAGAGGCGACGGCCCAATTATAAACATCAGCGTATGACTTGGCTACGAAATGAACCAATTGGGGGATATGATTAGTGTCACTCTAAACAGAAAGGTTACAACTAATTCCTGTAAGGCAGAAGTTGTAGGGGGTACCGCCCAAAAAAACCAGCTTACGAGGCTCACACTTCAAGAACTACGTAGTTACTGTCAACCCAGCATTGAAGTTGCCTGCCCTGCTCAGCGTTTAGTTCCCTATAAAATATTGAGTCCTTTTACGTTATCAGTGGTAATCTCGCGCCCGAGACGTTCAGATAGAATTCGTAACACCTTGTAAACAAGTACACCGCTGACGGCATCACCACGGATCATCTTACGCAGCGAGGACTCAGAAACATCAGCTAAATCGGCTAGCTCGTTGACGCGCAAACCGGCACGTATCCTCAATTGGTCTAATGTGTCCATAAATCCCTCCCGACAATGATAACTGTATTTTGCTTTAAGTGACGGTTTTTGTCAACAGATGGCTTAGTTTATCGATGTATAACTATTTTTCGGTAAAAACCGTTATTTACCATTAATAGGCTTGATTTATCAGCATATGCGTGTTATACTGAGGTTGAAGCCGTGTAAAATCGGCTGGTAAATGCATCCCTTAATAGGAACTCAAGGGATGAGTGATACCGGACTAAATCTTGTTACTTAGAGCATGAGTAGCTTGGTAATCCTTGGAAGCGCAAGAATTTATCTCGCACCCTGTTCATGTAGCGCCTGCTTGGTGGTCGTCACTTGGAGCGTGTTTCTTTGAGTGGACGCTGATTTAGTTTGGGTAAGATACTGAACCAGCTAATTTGAGAGCCATCGTCTTTTCAGCATCCCTGGTTCTCACGAGCAGTATACCATACTCGCATCGTGAGCCGGGTCGCATTCTGTAGGAGGAAGGACCCACGATGCAAAACCAAGACCATCCCCAACGCCCCGTCCATACCCCGGAGCATCCGTTTTGTAGTGATGCTGCATGTCCCTGCCATGAGGATCCGCACCTCCTGGCAGAAGTTGCGGCGGCCGTCCAGCAGGGCCTCTTGACTGCGCAGGAGGCAACCCTTTTCGCCGCGGGCAAGACGATCTAGCGCGCATGGGAACGGAGGGGACCTCCAACACAGGTCTCCCCCAGAACCCCCACCAGAAAGGAGCGTTTCCATGTCGCACGTTGCCGAACAGCATCAGCTTGCTACCGCCTTATCCCGGCTCAGTCCGTCCCGGCGCAAAGCCATGTTGCGGCGCATCGAAGCCGACCTCGCCCAGATGGCGCGCTGCCAGGCGGGTGACCACCAGATGGAAGCAACCAGGAGCCTCGGCGTCTTTGTCTGCGTCTCTTGCCGCACAGTCAGCGTCTGTTCGTGGTGCGGCTTCGTCCCACCCGCAGGAGCCTGCATAACCGTCTGCCCTGAGCATCGTGAGCTAGTCGCTTGGCAGGCGGGGCAGGCCAGCAAGGAGGACCGCAATGAGCGACTATGACTTCTACCTCGAACAGCAGCAGCGTCGCCGGGCAGTCTCCGGCGGGCGGGTGGCCAGCTTACTCGCTCCGCGCGTAACCCAGGCCCGGCAGATCATCGACGAGGATGCCCCGGACGGCTACGAGGACGATGTGCGCTGGCCCCCGCGCCAGCCAAACAGCACGGTGCGCCGCTCCCCTGCGGTGCTCCCTGCACGCCGCGAGCGACACCTGCCTGTGGTCAGGCCCTCGCTTGCCCCGCAAGTCAGCGCTGCCAAAATGACACCATCCCGCCGAGGCCGCCTGCACTGGCTGGTCTACGTTGGCATCGGCATGCTGGTGGTGCTCGCGCTCTGGCTGCTGTTCACCATCCTGGGCAGTTGGTGGCAAGACACGCAGAACGATTGGAAATATGGACGCCCGCGCACCTTCCAGATCGACGCCGTCGTCGGCCATCACGACAGCGCCGAGAACCCCAGCCACTTCATCGCACTCAATCTCAATGCGCAGCTCATCATCATCGAGTTTCCCGGCGGCGACCCGACGCGCGCCCGGGTCTACAACGGGCCGAGGCTGATCGGGCCAGGCGAGGACCTCGCGCCTGTCACGCTTTCGTTTCGCGATGTGACCGGGGAGGGCAAGCCGGACATGATCGCCACCGTCGACGGCGCCGAGATCGTCTTCATCAACGACCGCGGCGCTTTTCGCCCGCCCCGTCCGGGGGAAATCAAGCCCTCGGCACTCTCCGGGCAGCAGTAGGAAGCCAAGCACAGGAAGGAGCAGACTTGTATGGATAACGACTATCGCTCTCGCCGAAAAGCGGACCTCCCCATCCTCTTTCGCGCGCCGGCGGCCCAGGCTGAGCGCGAAGTGGATCAGCCCGCACCGCGTGCTCTCGCAGACGAGCAGGCCGTCCCACTCTCAACGGTCGAGACCGCCCCTGCTGCGCAGCAGCAAGCGGAGACGACGCCTGGCACCGTTGACCTGCACCTGCTCTACCTGCTCCTGTGGTGGGTGCAGCAGCAAATAGAGCAAGAGGCCGCTGCCCAGGCGGCAGAAGCCGCAGAGCCGATCATCATGGAGAGTCTCCCGGTGGAAGACGCGCGCAGCGTGCCTCCCACCCGGCGGAGGCACGCGCTGCCCTGGCTCGTGCTGGTGGGGTGCAGTCTGTGCCTCCTGGCCCTCCTCTCCTTCGCCGTCGGCGCCAGGTTGTCAGCGACCACGACGGTGACGCTCATCCCGACGCAAGCCACACTCAGCACTACCACCAGCGTGACGATTGCGACCGGGCAGGCGAAAACAAGCCTGCCGGCCATCCCCGGGCGTCTCTTATCCACGCTCACGCTCTCGCAGGCGCGCACCGTTCCGGCAACCGGCATCGGGCACCAGACCGCGCAAGCCGCCCACGGGCGCGTCACCTTCTACAACGCTGCGCTCATGCCACAGACCATCCCGGCTGGAACGCTGCTCGTGGGCAGTGACGGTACCGAGATCGTGACCGACCGGGATGTCCTGCTCCCGGCGGCGAGTCCACCAAGTGAGGGACAGGTGACGGTTTCCGCTCATACCGTCGAGGTCGGGCCGCAGGGCAACGTCGGCGCGGGTGATCTGCATGGCGCCTGCTGCCGCGAGAGCGTCTTCGTGGAGAACGGCGCGGCGTTCGCGGGAGGGCAGAACGCCTCTACCTACCCGATGGTGAGCCGGCACGACCTGGACAGCGCCGTCGCCTCGCTGACCGCCGCCCTGGACACGAGCATCCAGGCGGCGTACAGCGCGCAACTCACCGCGAGTGAAGCCCTCGTGACCCCCGTCGCCTGCACGCCAAGGGTGACCAGTTCCTCACAGGTGGGAGACGAGGCGCAGGCTCTCACCGTGACCTTCACCGACACCTGTACGGGCGTGGCCTATGACCAGCAGGCGCTCCAGAGCGTGCTTCTTGCGGGCATGAGCGAGCAGGCGCAGGCCCGGCTTGGCGGCAACCCAACCTTGCTGGGCAATCTCCAGGTGAACGTGCAACAAGTAGAGCGACGGGGCAGCGCCTTCATACTCAGCGTACAAGGGAGCAGCGTGTGGGCGTATCAGTTCAGTAGCGCAGACCTCCGGTACCTCTCCCTACTCGTGGCAGGCAAAAGCCAGCAGCAGGCCACCACGCTCTTGCTGCATCAGCCAGGGGTGAGCGAAGTCGCCATGAGTGCCAGCGCCCTTCCGGCGAATCCACAACAGATTCGGGTGCTGGTCTTGTACCGGCCCGTATGAGGCAGCAGCCTGGAGAGAGATACGTTCCGTGCAGCAAATCATCACCGCCAAACTCAAACTCCTCGCGACGCCGGAGCAGCAGCACGCGCTCCGGCAAACGCAGTTGGCCTACCGGGATGCGCTCAACTACGTGAGCCGCTATGCTTTTGCGCATGGGAAGACCTCGAATAATGACCGTTTGCATCAGGGAACATATCGTGACATTCGTGTCCTGTTCCAACTTCCCTCGCAAATGGCCTGCAACGTCCTCCGGCAGGTTGCCGCGACCTACAAGGGGCTCTGGACGAAGCTCACGCAGAACGTGGCGCATCGGAAGGCGGGACACACGAAAAAGCGCTACAAGGGGTTGGACCAGCCGCCCAAATACGTCTCCCCAACCGTGACCTACAACTACGGCTACGACTACAGCTTCAAGAAAGAGCAGCAGGTGAGCGTCCTGACGCTCCAGGGCAGGATCAAGCTTTCCTACCAGGGGTACTATGCACATACCGCTCTCATCCGGTGTGGCGCAACCATCGGTGGGGCCAAGCTCTGGTACGATCAGCCCCACAAGCAGTTCTACTTGCTGGTCTCCCTGGAACTGGACATCCCCGATCCCGCGCCTGACACCCTGCCCGCTGTGGTAGGCGTCGATGTGGGGATGCGCTATCTGGCAACGACGGCAACCATGACCAACGACAGTCACTTTTACGCTGGAAAACGGGTCCGGGCGCGTGCTGACCACGAGGCTCGACTCCAGAAACGCTTGCAGCACAAAGGCACTCGCTCCGCCACACGGCGCAAGATCGCTTTAAGCGGGCGAGAGAGACGGTTGAAGCTGCAAACCAACCACACCATCGCGAAATCTATTGTGATCGCCCACCCACACGCGCTTCTCGGCCTGGAAGAACTCACCGGCATCCGTGAACGCACCAGGAGGCGCAAGCGGCGGCGCAAGAAGAACGGCAAAGGCACCGAACCCGTCTCCAAGAAAGCGCGCAGGGCCAATCGCCACGCCTCCAAATGGGCGTTTGCCGAACTGCACCAGATGATCGCCTATAAAGCGGTGCTGTCTGGCTCGTCGCTTGCCATCAAGGTCGATGCGGACTACAGCAGCCAGGCCTGCCCGCGGTGCGGCTACACGGACAGGCGCAACCGCCCCGGAAAAGGGCTGCTGTTCGTCTGCCAGAACGAACGGTGCCCGTACCGCTTACAGACGGGCCGGCCCTACACCCTGCACGCGGACCTGGTCGGCGCGCGCAATATCGCGATGCGAACGCTTCTCACCCGGCAGGACTGGGTGCGAACGGGTGTCTTGTTAGTACGCCCCGATGTGTCGGACCATGAGACCAAAGCGGCGCGCCTCAGAAGGTTCGCCGAGTTGCGGTGGAGTTCGGACGCGAGCCCCTCCCGCTAAGGGAACGGGGTCACTGACTTGCTTTTTACGCGCACGGCGATGATGCCGATGTTGTCCTTGCCGCCTCCTCGCAGCGCGGCTTGCAGGAGTGCGTCGCAGACCTGTGCGGGGGATGGTAGCAATGACGCGATGATCTGTTCGATATCGTCGTCGTACACCATCTCCCACAGGCCGTCGGAGCAGAGCAGAAGCAGGTCGCCGACCTTGAGGGGAAGGTTGTAGGTATCGACTTTGACGCTGGCCGAGTGACCCAGGCTGCGGTAGATTTCGTTGCGTTTGGGGTGTGTGTAGACCTCGCGCGGCGTGATAGCCCCGACTTCGACCATGCGTGCCACTGCCGAGTGGTCGCGCGTGATCTGTGAAAGACCATCGCCCTCACGATAGAGGTAGGTGCGGCTATCACCCACGTTGGCGATATAAACGGTATTCCCAACAATCAGGGCGGCGGTGAGCGTAGTACCCATATCTGCCTGCTTCTGGCGGTTGCGCTGGTAAACGGCCAGGTTGGCGTTATGGACTCCTTCCGCCAGTAGTTCTTCGTAGATATCGTCGGCTGCCGTGTCCAGCAGTGCGAGTTGCAGCGCATCATGCAGGGCTGCAATTGCCAGGCGGCTTGCCTCCTGCCCATTGCCATGTCCACCCATGCCGTCGGCCACGACAAACAGCGCCAGGGGCTGACCGGTCTTGCGCGACGCACGCATACTTGGCAGCGCAAGCAGACTATCCTCGTTGGGCTGGCCTTTGCGTTTGATGCCTGCATCGTGAGCCGTGCCCACATCCAGCGAAATCGAGCTTACCGGCGGATCGTCGTCTACATAAGCGACTGCTATCGGTCCGCTCGTCGCGCCGCACCCATATCCCCGGTCAGATTGCATTACAGCAGGAGCGGGCGACCATAAAGGTACTCCCCGCCTACGCCCTGCCTCCCTCGCCCCTACAGACGTTGTGAGGGATGGGGGAATGGATGGTGGGGCGGGATGCATTGTTGAAATGGGTGAATTGTTCTTTGCCTGTATAGTTGACCTGGTAGACACGGCACCGGCCAGGTCTTGCGCGAATTCCCGCATGTCCTGGCGCCTTTGCAGCCAGTCGCGTGCCATGAGTGCCGCCGCCAATATGATGATCGCCCACAGCACAAACAAGGTCAATGCGAGCATCAGGAGTCCCACGAAAGGTAGGATCATGCCAATTCCTCGCTGCTCCCAGAGACGCGGGAGACGTAAGGCTACCTGGAACAGGAAGCGCCATGCCCAGGGTGGAAAGCCGCCAGCCATCGCAAGAAGCACGAGGCCTGCCACGCCAAGGCCGACGCATGCAGTGCGGCGTACCCAGCGATAGGCGGAGTAGGATGCTTTGAGCTGGCCAAAGATTGATTGCATGATAATTTTCATACTGTTGCTCCCACGGTTGTTTCCAGAAATGACGTGACGCGGATTGTCGTGGTGTTTTGCAACACGACGCGGATGCCTCCCATGCCTTGCGCAAGCGCGGTATCACTGGTTTGCAGGAGCCAGTTAGCGGGTTCGGGCTGGCCAGTTTGCCAGGCTTTAGCAAGCAGGTTCGCGCCCTGTGCACGAAATCGCAGGGTATAGGATACTGCGTCATGGGCGGCAAAAGACGCGCTAGCAAGCACCTTGCTTGTGCCATGAACGCGGCTGAGGATCTGTAACTGGGTGCCATTGATGAGGGCTTTGTACCAGTCGTTGCCATCAGTCCAGCGCAGCGCTACTCCCAGGTTGACCAGCCCACCGGCAGGGAAATGGTTAATGGTCGCGCTGACTACGATCTCGCTATCTGCGTTCGTTGGGCCGAGGATAGCATTGAATGCGCCATTCCCCGCTGCAATCAGCCCGGCGTTGTGCGCGATAGAGAAAATTTCGATGCTGTTGGCGTCTCCGCTCCAGGTATGACCGTCGGAGGCCGTCCCCCAGAAGACCTGAGCGACTCGCTGAAAAGTATCGTGCGCAAGAACGCTCACTCCGATGGGCAAAGGCGTCGTTGTAGCCTTAGGTGGGGTAGGGCTTCCCGCAACTGGTGATTTCGTCGGTGATGGTGTTGTTGGCGTTCCAGGGCGGGCCACTGGAAGTGCGGGATTCACCGGCTGCGTCGTCAGAGCAGCTTCGATGGCATGCGTGTAGATGCCTGAGATGAGCCCGCCAATCAGACAAAGAATAATGATAGAAACAGCTATCCAGCGTAAACGCATATTTTCACCTCGTTAATATCAGGCTCGTTTCCAGGGCGACCGCGAGGGTCGCCCCTACAATATACCGGCAGAAAAAGCGACATTACAGTGTAGGGACGACCCTCGCGGTCGCCCTGGAAACGAGCCCTCGCCCGGTCACATTGCACCAGGCTGTGTACTGGGAACTATTTCAGGTGTTTGAGCATTTTGAACATACTGGTTGATAGTAATAGTGGCCAGCGCCTGAATCTGCGTGTGTATCCAGATGACACCTTCGAGCATTGCCTCCGTGGTGGGATCGGCCTGGCCGGTATATGCAGCATTGGCAAGTTCAACCATGTCGTTGAGCAGACTGAAGGCAGCGGGTTGGGCCAGTTGCGCATTGCTCATCCCTATAAATTGCTTTGCATCGTTGCGAAGTTGATCGAACCACTGCTGAACATTGCTCATGGCACTGATGATCTGAGCCGCGGCTTGGCGCTGTTCTGGGGTTGCGCCCGGAGCGTTGATCAGGCCATTGAGGTGGTGCAGGATGTGCGTCAGGTAACTAGGCGGCTGCTGGTTCGTGCCCTGCACATCGACCAGTCCAACGCTGGCAAGGTTCGGCACGGCTGGCAGACCTGTATTGGCTGGCAGATCTCGCTCTATGAAGGAGAGGCCATCCAGGTAGGATAGCACGCGCAGTACCTGGCGGCTCTCAAATGCCAGATTCTTCCCCTGCTGCCAATCGTCCCGGGCGCTGACAGTCCATTCGAGCAACTTACCCGTGTTGCGATAGAACCAGTTGCATAAACCTCCGGGCAGCTCGAGTTCGTTCAGCAGGGGATCGGAGGCCAGCAGGTGGCGCAGGTGGTCGAGCAGGCTGAAATGCTGCGAATCCTTGGGATTTGGCGTTTGAGGAATGATACCATAGTAGCGCCAGGTGCTATAGTCGGGCGATGGTGCGATGGGTGTGATTGCCGCGCTTTCTTCAGTTACCAGGAAGCGGCTAGTGATGGCCAGAAGATTGGTGTGCTGTACGTCGCCTTTATAAAACAGGTGCGCGCTGCCCTGGCTGATTGAGAGCTTGCCCAGGTAGACGACCGTGGCATCGCCCTGCGACGTATCGCTCAATAACCAGGCATAAAAGTTATCGCCTGGCGCGGGGGGCTGTAGATCGTGCAGGTCAACCTGCACTTCGTCGTTCAGTCCCTGGTTGCTCGTTTCACTTACCTGCTCACTGCTCAAAAAGTATAATTGCCCATTGCTCTGCGGGGTGGCCACCGGAGTAGGGGACGCTGCATGAGCAAACAAGAAGTAGTAACCTAGCCCCGAGCCGCCGCCAATCAGGAGTAATGATAGTACGATCAGTGTTGCCAGCAAGCCGCGCGATCCGCGCTTTTTCGTTGCACGAGGAGTAGCAGGAGATGGAGGACTATAATGGGGTGCAGATGGCTTCCCGGGCGGCGCAGCGTATGCCACGCGTGGTGGTTCAGGTGGACGCTGTTGGGCTGGCAACGATTGCGCAGGCCGCGCGAACTGCATAGGCTGCGCTGCTCGTGCGGGCTGAGTGTTTAATTCGAATTGTTGGTTGGGTGCGGCAGGTGAGAGCGGCACGGTTTTCTTCCCGCTCGCAAGGCGCTGGGGCTGGTCTAGTAAGAACGAGGATGGAGAAGCTGGAGCGGAAAAAGACTTAGCTATTGCGCGCCGGTGAGCGAATGATAGCTGCCCCTGGAGGAGAGCGTTGCTCAGCGCATCGATGGAGGGATAGGCCGGAAAGCCACTGCGCGCTGCAAGGTGACGGAGATACTCGTTGCCGGTAATCACGAACAGGATGAGCAATCCATGCTGCCGCTTGGCATGCTTGAGATCGCTGAAATCCTCGGGTCGCGCGAAGGCTCTGGCTTTGCCTGCCACCGGCAGCATGATGACGACGGGTTTTTTTGAGCCTTCTAGCCGGCTGATGGCAGCAAACACTTCTTGCCGGTCGTCCTCCGGCTCGATGTAAAGCATGCTAAAATCCCCGGATTCGCTGCGCTTCATGTCGTCCTCCGATTATGGCATTTCCATCAAACGTAAGCGTGAGACGCGCTGTTTTCGGCGCTGCTTCAATAAATTTTTTTCTCCCCGGCGTGCTACCGAATACACTACTGTTCCCGTCTGGAGCGGCGAGCGCATGCTTCCGATCAGCCCTTCTGTACCTGTAGGGGCAAGATCGGTTTGGAATATATTGTGTTTGCCTGCAAGTTCGGGTTCCTCGTACGGTTCAGCTTGCTCACCTGAGCTGCCACAGGTGTGGATGACCGCGCCAAGGACGACGAGCAGGCCACCGGCATAACCGGCCAGGGGCAGTGACTCGCGCAAGTAGAGGGCTGAGACGACCGCGCCCAGCACCGGCTCTAGAATATAGATAAAGGAGACTGTAACGGGCGAGATAAAGCGCTGCATGAGCAAAGCGATCAACGTCGGCAGGAAGGTGCATGCGCCCGCGACATAGAGCACAACAAACATATCCTTCGGCAGTGAGGGATGGATGGTGTGCCAGTCGCCGAAGAGCAGTACGACCAGGTTTGCCCAGACGGCCATCGTCAGCAGTTCGATGCCGAAGATAGGCCAGTGTGCGTGTGCCGTTTCCTTTCTCGTATCTATTCCGCTGACGAAGACATAGCCTGTGAAGAACAGTCCACCGAGGAAGGCGATGACGGAGCCACGCCAGCCGCCCATAGACGAATTCATGAAAAGCAAGGCCACACCGGCGAGAGAGACCAGGCCCGCCAACCATGTCGTTTTGCGCACGGGTTGCCGCAGGAAGAGCCAGGCGAAGACGGCGGCCAGGAAGCCGTTCAGCGCCGGGTAAAAGGCCACGCTTGTCGCGCTGGTATATTTCAAGGCAATTGCGATAGTGAAGAGCGCCAGGCATAAAGTGCTGCCGAGCAGCATCCCATGCCGCACTACCGCGCGAGAGATATGTTTCCAGGAGCAAAGCAAGATGACGATGGAAATGGGCGCGAGCGTCATCATCTCGAAATAGGTAAACATGATCGGATCGATGCGGCCTAACGCCTCCTTTGCCACCGCATAATAGGTAGCGAAGCAGGCGGTGTTCAACAGAAAAGCGAGACTCGCGACGATTTTCATCTTTGACATTCGCTATACCCCGCTCATTGCGCGACGACCATTGGCATAGATGGGCGAGGTGAGCGTGTTGCCCGCAGCACCGATTGCACCTCAACATCCTTTGGGGCGAACATGGCGCGAGCAAACGCGATTACCTCTGTCTCGTCAAATTCGTTGCAAGAGAAGATATCGATATTAATCATGCGATAAGGGGGCCAGGCGTGAAGGCTGACGTGGCTGGTTGCTATGATGACAAAGCCGGAATAACCGTCATCCATCGGGTTGCTGGTGCTGATGTAGCGCAATTCGACGGAGCTGACCTTCTCCATGCCAATACGCGCCGGATATTCATCAAGCACCCGCCGTAAATGCGCCTCATCGGCCAGTAACCCGGAATCACAACCGTAAAGGTCGAGCATAACGTGTCTCATGGACTGCTCCTATGACCGTCGGGATTTAATTATCCCTTGCTACCGGTAGTTGCACAAGACTCTTTCGAGTCTTGTTTAAAAGCAAGTATACGGAATCGAGGGGAGTTCACGCGTGGTTTTTTCAGTACGCTTTATGCGACGTGAAATTATCAATTTGGAAGAGGCGCGTCCTAAAATTTGAAGGTGTCAGATGGATAGGAAGAGGCAAATTGTTGCCATATGCCCCTACGGGGTCATGATAAGGATCCTTTCGCTTAACTTCACCAGTTCTCCCAGCTCATACTTTCTTGCCTCTTCCATCGCTAATGATGCCTGCGCGTGTGCCTGCTCTTGCTGGCCTGCAAGCGCTAATGCCTCGGCCAGCGCAATGCGGCATTTCGTTGTGGTCTCGACTTCCAGGCCCGGCAGCGCAATGGCGTGTTGCAGCGTTCTGTGGGCGCGATTCAAGCAAGCGAGGGCAATGCTATTTTTGTTAGTAGCGGCTGCTCTGGCCTGCGCAATGCGCAGGGTGCCGATCGAGACGAGCGCGTAACCGGCGCAAGGGGTGTTGTGCATGGTGCGGGCGATGCTCAGGGCGCGTGCGGCGCGTTGCGCCGCTCCAGGAATATCCTGGCGTTCGATGAGAACAAGGGCGAGATCGGCGTTCCAGCGGCTCAAATACTCACGGTCCTCGATTTGTTCGGCCATCAGCAAGCTGCGATTGAAATAGAGCTCGGCCTCTTGCAGGTCTCGTTTATCTGAGGAGGTGGCCAACTCGCCCAGATTATGCAGGACAACCCCTAGCAGGGGATCATCGCCGATGCGTTCAGCGAGGGTGTAAGCGCGCTGGAAATAGGGTCGGGCCTGTTGGTAGTGGGCTTGTTTCATATAGACATGGCCTATATTGTTGCAAACATGTGCGATCTCACGCTGCCGATTGTGGTGTTCGTACAGTGCCAGGGCCTTGTTCATATGGTCGAGCGCGACGGCCCGTTGCCCGGTGGCGTTGGCGATCGCTCCCAGTTGGCCATAGGTGCGTCCCAGGTCTACCGGGTCGCCGAGAATAGTACGGCGGATACGCGTCAGGTGAGCGGCATCTTCGTTAGACTGCTGCACTGATGGTGACAACTGAGATGTATTCAATGACTGTGATTGTGGAGCGGCTTGTGTTTCTTCGAAAACTGCCAATGCCTGCAACGCAGTTCGGCGGGCCTCTTCATACTGGCCCTCCTGCAAGTGCAGACTGCTTTGCTGATAATAGAGACGCGCCCGGGCCGGGCCCGAGGGAATGCCTGCCTCTTGCAACACCTGTTCGCCGCGCTTGCAGCACTCCCAGGCGCGTTCTTTATCGCCGGTGTAGCGCCATGTCCCGCACATCTCGCTCCATAGCAGCGCCTGTATTTGAGCTTCCTGACTGTCCAATGCCCCCGTCTGCCGGGCGGCACGTGCCTCCAGTACTCGCTCGAAAAGCGAGCGCGCCTCTTTAAAATTGCCCTGGATGAGTACGCATTCCGCCAGGCGTTCCAGTAAAAATGCCTGGTGGGATGCATCAGCATATGCCTCCTGTTTCGCCTCGGGCAGCCTGGTATGAGACGAAGGTGGGCGATCCCGCTGTGCCTCTGCAACTTCCAGGTATTTCACTGCCAGGCGATAATGCGACTCTGCCTCTGGATAGGCGGAGAGCACGTAGGCGTGGTTGGCGGCCAGTTCAGCGAAATGGGCGATTTGCTCGGCCTCCGCACCGCCTTTCACCAGGTGATCTGTGATGGCAGCCGCCTGCTCATTCAAGCCATGCTCTCGAATGCCATAAACCGATTGCAGCGCCTCTGCCGCCCGCCTGTGTATACGCGCGCGCCGAGTCGCCGAGAGGGTGGAATAGAGATGGGTGGCAAGCAGAGGGTGCCAGAAACGATACGAGATGCGCGCGCCTGTTCCCTCTTCTGTCAGAATCCCTGACCGTATGGCCTCATCCAGCAGATCAAGCATCGTTTCTTCATCGATTGGCATAGTTTGAGTTGCCTGGGCTGCCGGGATAGTCTCCATAGCATAGATCAAAGGCAGGCCGAACGAGCCACCTAACACCGCCGCTCGTTCCAGCAATTGCTGACATGGCGTACTGAGCCGCTGCATACGCGCATTAAGGGCCGCCGTAATGGTTCTGGGCAAGGTGGACATCGCTTCCCCGCTCCAGGCGTTATCATCGCTCGTGCCTGATCGGTTTATCCTGCTGCCCGCGCCAATCACCACCTGCTTGTATTCTTTATCGTGCAAGGATAGGGCCAGCTCTTCAGCGAAAAACGGATTGCCCGCCGCCTGAGCCTGGATGCGCCGCACGGCGCGGTCAGGCAGGTGCGCTACCAGGGCCGCGATCTCTGTGTCGGCGAGCGGCTGCACGTGCAGGTACTCGACCACTTGCTCACGCTGCATGTGCCCCAGCAGGGATTGCAGCATGGGATTACCGGCAAGTTCTGTCTCGCGGCATGTCCCCAGCAGTGCCATACGCTGGCTGCCCAGGCGGCGCGCGATATATCCGAGCATCTCACAGCTACTGCCGTCGGCCCACTGCACGTCATCCAGCACAAGCAGGAGCGGCGCGTCCGCGCTGATCGCTGCGAGCAGTTCATAGACAGCCTCTCGTAAACGCACCGGTTCCTGATCCGTTTCTTCGATATTCCCCCATGACTCGCGTAATTCCGGCAGCAGCGCCACGAGCGCAGCATATACCCGCGCCTGTCCTGGCCCTGCCGCGTCCCATCGACCCTGCGAGATCAAGTTACGCAGCAACTCGCTCCACAGCCGGTATGGGATGCCGCTTTCCTGCGCATAGGCATGGCTCCAGACAACAGCCCACCCGCCGCGCAGAGCCTCGCGTGCCGTCTCCTCCGCCAGGCGCGTCTTGCCGATGCCCGATTCCCCCATCAATACCATGCATTGCGGTTGTGGCCTCTTTAGCGCTATAACTGACGGCATCGGTTGGGTCGCAGGCATGGTCTTTGCCGCCGCCCTCCGCTCAGTAACCAGCAGTAGTTGTCGCAGCTTTTCTCGTTCTGCACCGCGCCCGACCAGGGGGCTCTGGTTGCTGCGCCCGGTATCATCCAGAAGGCGGGCGTCCAAGGGTCGCGTCGACGAAGGTACGTTATCGCCACGCTGCACCGCCTCGTACAATTCACGCGTTTCAGTCGATGGCGCGCGCCCGAATTGGCTCTGCAACAGGGTCGCGAAACGCTGGTAGGCTCGCAAGGCCTCACCGCGCCGTTTCGCCTTTGCCAGAGCTATCACCAGGCGTTGCAACGTCTCTTCGTCGGTCGGGTCTTTCGCCAGCAGGCGGTCCAGAGTGTCGATCTCGCCATGCTGACCTTCACGCGCTGAAGTGACTGCAGATGGAGTGGAAGAATCGGAGCTTGCGGAAGGAGATATGATGCCAGGAGGAAGTTGCTTGCCTATATAGGTGCGTACCGTGCGTCCTTCAGGAGTAATGCGATAAGCAAACCAGTATGGACCGTGCCCAATGCCCTCGCGGCACTTGCGGCAGCGCGGCTTCCCGCAAAAGCTCACCTGCTGGCGGTAGGTGACCTTTTCGTCCATCTGCTCACCGTCCTCCTGGCTATGATCTTGCCGATCTCCCTGGTGGATGTCTCTCCCTAAGCACCAATCGGGAGTAGTATCTCTGTTTTGCGCATGAGGGGATGCATCAATCGTTGTCATTATAGCGCAACCGTCAACTTTTTTCATTGCCAATTTATAACCTCGACTTTATACAAACAAAAGACGCCCATCATCCACTGATGAGCGTCAATTTTCTGCTCAAAGCTTAATCATAATGTGACATAAGGCGCGATCCTTTCTAAGGGAAACTACAAATGCCTGTACACCGACTAGGAGGAGCGCACTCGGCACACCTCGTTACGATAAGGAGATAGCCGCGTGAGCCGGCTCAGTGCCAGCCACTCATGACATCAGGACTATCCGCAATCGTGTGCCAGAGGTTGGGCATGGCAGTATGAATTACAAACAACGCGGTGACGAGTAAAACTAAGAAGATAAAAGCCAGGATCAGCATCTGTTTCTTAGTCACGCTCAGAGCCAGGTTCATGCGATTTCTCCTCTTTGCTAAATTCTGAGGGAGATGGTTCTCTGTGCCACCTCTCCTCTATGAGACCTTGTATAACAGTTTAGGGTTTTTTTGCTAAAAATGCGGCCTTGAGGCATAGTTGTCGAGGGTATATAAGGCATGGGTTTAGTAATGAACACGCCAAGAAGTAGGAAGTAGGTCACAAAAGGAGGTAGACATCACAATAAATTTGGATGTAGATAAGAGATAAGGCTTGTTAGATTGGATGCACGAATGCCGGCTGCTATGATTTCCCGGTATTCATCCTCGTTGAGACTATTACAGGTACGTTATATGCCTCAATCGCGCGATCTGTCAGTTCAAGATCAAGGGCAGCATTGCATTCCTCGAATGCCTTGCGGGCTTCCTGTAAATAGCGCATCCCCTCTGTGTAGCCGTCATCGTTAGTTTGCGTACGTTGTAGTAAGGATTCGCCATAATTGCGCATAGTGCGTGCCCACTCCAGCCGCATTCCGCACTGTTGCTGGGTTTTCATAGCCTCGCTAAAGCATAAATCAGCCGCTTTATACTGTTCTTGAGCCGACAAAATGCTACCCAACAAGCGCTGCCCGCATGCCAACAGCCAAGTCTGCTCGTATTGGCGTGCCTCATCTATTGCTCGCTGTACCTGCTGCTGAGCTAAATCGATCTTGCCAAGTAGAAATGACGCCTCGGCTAATGCCATTTCGCCCTCGGTTCGCATCTCAGCCTCCAATCCTTCAAGTGCAAGTCCACGCGTCAAGGTGATTCTTGCTCGTTCTAGAAACTGACTGGAGGATAAACTGTGTTGATTTATTGTTTTTGATGAGTAATGATTTTCATAAAGGTGGATAGCTTGAGCGATGTGTAAATGCCCTAATGCGATAAGAGCAAATCCAATGCAAAAATTAATATGTTTAGTTCTTCCAACCGTTAGAGCATTCAGAATGAATAACTTTGCATTATCAAGATTTCCCTGATCTTTTAGGGAAATTGCTAGATATGCATTCCATAGACTTGTATATACTGGGTCACGTATTTGCTCTGCTAATTGCAGCGCTCTTTTAAAATAAGCTTCTGCCTCTATTAAATCTCCTAAGCGTGCTGATAACATGCCCAAATTACCAAAAGCTCCTGACATAATTGGAACATGTCCAATGCGTTCTGCAATACCGAGCGAGCGACGCAAGACTGCTTGCGCCTGTGTATGTTCTGTTTTTCTTATAAATAAGTCACCAAGATTACAACACAGATTAGCGATCTCACGTTGGCGGTCATATTGTTCAAAAATTGTTAATGCTCTATTCAAATGCTCAAGAGCATTTGTACTTTGTCCTGCAACACCAGCGATACTACCTAGTAGTAAGTGAGTTCGTCCAAGATCGATAGGATCACCTGCCAATGTTCTCTGGGTAGTTGTTGAGTGAGTAATATCTAACATAGTCAAGTTTTGCTGCCCCAAAATATTTTCGAAGATGCTAAGTGTATCATGTGCTGTTTGGTAAGCAATCTCAAAATTACCTTTTCTCCAGAGAATATAACTTCGTTCTAAACCTAGAGTTGCCCAAACGGGGCCGGTTGCTAAATCAGCATCACATAATATCTGTTCAGCGCGGTCGAAACTTCGCTCCGCCTGTTCATAGTCTCCTATGTCAAACCACGTTTTGCCAATCTCCACCCACAACAAAGCATCGATCTGAGCTTCGTACTGCTCGTCGGTCTGTAAAGTGGCGTGGCGGTATTGAGCCCGTACCATCAAAGTGCGCTCGAAGTAGTTGCGCGCTTCTTCGTTGTTGCCCAAAACGTGCGCGCATTCCCCCAGTCGTTCCAGCAGATTTGCCAGGTGCAAGCATTCATCAGCACTAGCATTTGCAGGCAATGTTCCAATTTGATCGACAGCCAGGCGGTAGTGGCGGGCGGCCTCCGGATAGGCAGACAGGGTGTAGGCGCGGTCACCGGCGAGTTCGGCGTAGCGGGCGATGTCGGCGGAGTCAGCGCCGCCGTTGAGGAGGTGGTAGGTGATGGCGGCCGCGGCCTCTTCTTCACGGCCTACGCTGGAGGAGCGCAGGACTTCGGCAGCGCGGCGGTGGAGGCTGGCGCGCCGGCCCGCTGAGAGGCCATCGTAGAGGTGGCTGACCAGCAGGGGGTGCCAGAAGTGGTAGGTGATGCGCGTGCCGCTGCCCTCTTCGGTGAGCATTCCGGCTTGCAGAGCTTCTTCAAGCAGGTCGAGCAGGGAATCTTCGTCGAGGGCTGATGGTCCGCTCTCCATGGCGCGCAGTGAGCTGAATTCGAAGGAGCCGCCGAGCACCGCGGCGCGCACGAGCATGCGATGGCAGGCGCTGGTTATGCGGCCCAGGCGCAGGTCGAGGACGGCTGAGATAGTATCGGGCAGGGTGGAGGGCAGGTCCGCCTCCACGAAGCTTTCGGTGCTGCTGGTGTTGCGGGCAAGTTCTTCGGCGAAGAAGGGATTACCTGCCGCGCGGGCCTGGATGTGTTGCACGACGGGTTCGGGCAAGCCGGAGACGAGGACGCGAATCTGTTCGTCGCTGAGCGGCTGCACCGTTATTGTTTCGATGGCCTGCTCGCGCTGCAGGTCGTTCAACAGCGCGCGCAGGGGGTGCGCCGGTGGCAGTTCGATGTCGCGGCAGGTGCCTGCGATGAGGATGGGGTGGCCGCGCAACTGGCGCACCAGGTAGGCCAGCAATTCGCAACTGCTGCTATCGGCCCACTGCAGGTCGTCGAGGACGATCAGCAGGGGCGCGCTGTCGCTAATGGCGTCGAGCAGCGCGCGGGTGGCCTCCCACAGGCGCAGTTGCTCCTGTTCGGGCGAGACGGCTAACGGTCTCCATTTGCGGCAGCAGCTCTTCCAGTTCGGGCAGCAGGGGACGTAAGCTTTGATAGATGAGCGGATGACGGGCGATCTCCTGGCGCTGCCAGAGTCCCTGGCTCATGGCGCGTCTCAGACTCTCCGTCCACAGGCGGTAAGGGATGTTCGTTTCCTGGGCGTAGGCTCGCGTCCATGCGATGGTCCAGCCGCGCCGCCGGGCCTCGCGTCCCAGTTCTTCCGCCAGGCGTGTCTTGCCGATGCCGACATCTCCCATCAGCAACACGCATTGTGGTGTGCGGCTGGCATCGAGCGAGAATGGTGGGGCGCTTTTCTTCTGGCCGGTCAACTTCACGCGCCTGATTTGTTCGGTGTGGTGCAGGAGTTGTTGCAAGACGGCTGTCTCCTGCTCGCGCCCTACCAGCCTGCTCTGGTTACTGCGCCCGACCTGCATATGGATGTGCGGTTCGGCTTCCGCCTGGCGGGCAGCATCCTGTGCTGGAGTAAGCATACCTCCCAGGAGGTTTATGAGCGGCCGATCATGAGCTGCGGTAGAGGCATCCTTCTCGGCACCCGCGTGAGGTATTCCCGGAATATTTGCAATGGCGCTCTCCCGGGCATCCACAATGGGTATCCCCATATGTTCACCGCCACGCCGGGCGGCTTCGTAGAGTGCGCGTGTTTCAGGCAGGGGCGACATGCGGTACTCTTGTTTCAAAAGGGCAGCGAAGCGCTGGTAGATGCGCAGGGCTTCACCGCGCCTGCCTGTTTGCGCCAGCAGCAGGATCAGGCGCTGCACGGCAGCTTCGCTGGTCGGATCGATGGCAAGCAGGTGGTCAAGGGTATCAATGGCGGCTGGAATGGCCTCGCGTGCGATGCGCAGGTCGGCGAGTTCGAGCAGTAACCCGATCCAGCTTCGCTGAAGAGATTCCCGGCGAGCCTGCACCCCTTCAAGACTATGCTCATCCGGCACATACTCCCCTCCGTAGAGCAGCACGGCTTCTTCCAGCAGTTGTTCTGTTTTGCCCGGATCGTTGCTGGCGCGCGCCTGTGCGAGCAGCGCATCGAAGGCGTCCGCATCGATCCAGAGGCGCGACTGATCGGCGAGTTGGAGCATAGAGTGTTCAGTGAGTAACAGGTCAGAAGTGGCCGGGCGGTTGCGCCCCGGCTCGAATAACTGGCGCAGGCTATGTACGGCCTTATCCAGGCGGTGGCTGGCGGTCTCGAACTCGAGGTCAGGCCAGAGCTGGTCGATGGCCTGCTCGCGCCCCAGCTTACGGCCAGGGCTGCTGATGAGGCAGGTGAGGAGCGAGCGCACGCGCTGATGCTGCAAGGCAGCGTCGGTGACAGGCTGCCAGTGCAGCACGCTGCGATTGTCGCGAATAGTGGAGTTATTGGAGATACCGGGTATGGCAGCGCGATCGAGATGCTCGCGTCGTTCGAGGGTAAACTGACCTAGCACGTAGAGGCGCACAACTGCATCCGCCGCTGTATCTGCCGCGCTCGTTAGGCGCTCTTCTGAGCCTGCCGCTCCTTGAAGAGCCTCGGCAGGCGGATTTTTGCCCACGTAGGTTCGCACGGTACGCCCGTTGATGGTCTGGTAGGCGTACCAGTAGGGTCCATGCCCGGTTCCCTCGCGGCAGCGGCGGCAGCGCGGTTTCCCGCAGTAGCTGACCTGCTGGTGGTAGGTGATCTTGCCTTCCATCTCGTCACCGTCTCCTTTTCGCCTCCTTCCCACGCCTTCCACGTAAACGGGCTAATACCCAAGAGGAACGCCCGTAGTTGATCGGAATCAGAGATGCTATACAGTCAAGAGACTGCATTCATATTATATCAAACTACATCAATTCAAGACGTATTTCAGTTTCGTAGCCCTGTTGCCCCTGGATTCTATGCATCAATCGAACAGGCGAGGGAACACCCCTGTACCCCCATTTACAAATAAACCTGTGCTAAACGGGAAATCGCCGAAATTGCGGGGAAAAAAGCAATATAAGACAGGTATAAGACAGGTTATGGGATGCGAATAGATGTGCCGCGAGACGACAGCAACGGCCAGGGCGACCGCAAGGGTGCGCCCCTACAATACGACGCAGCCGTCGCTGCTGGCCAGACGGGTATTGTAGGGGCGCACCCTTGCGGTCGCCCTGGTGGGTTTGTCCAGTGGAAGCAAGCTAGGACGTGCCGGAAAGCTTCGCGCCGTACACTTATCCTCGGAACATGAGTATTTGCTGGAGGGAAAGTCTCATGAACGCTGTATTGAACGAAGGTATGATAGCAAAGATTGGAAAGAGGAAGGAACAGATGAGCGCGACTCAGGTCATTGGGGACTCGCCAAAGAGGCACCAGGATCAGCTCGGCAAGCTCTACACGCTAGCGGATATCTCCAGCGCATCCGAGATATCCAGCAGGTCTCTCACCAGCGATTCCAACCGGCTTTATCGTGACGAGATCGGACAGGTCGATCTATTGAGTAATGAAGAGGTTATTTGCTTAGCGCAGCGCATCGAGCGGGGGCGTGCTGCCGCTGCGGTCCCCAGGCATCCCGGCCATGCGAAGTTGATCCAGGAGGGAGAGCAGGCCAGGCGAAAACTGATCGAGGCCAACTTGCGGCTGGTTATTTCTGTGGCGCGGAAATATCGTGGCCTGGATATCGATATGATGGATCTCATCCAGGAAGGTAATCTGGGTCTGATCCATGCCGTAGAAAAGTTCGATTACACAAAGGGTTACCGTTTCAGCACTTATGCCATCTGGTGGATACGTCAGGCTATCACACGCGCGCTGACCGAACAGGCGCGCATGATTCGCGTACCACTGCATAAGATGGAGAAGATGAAACGGCTAGAGCGAGTGCAGCAGCGCCTGCGCGATGGTCTGGAGGCGGAGCCTACGCTGGATGAGCTGGCGGAAGAGATGGAATTGACCCCGCAGCAAATCATTGATCTGCTGTTAATCACGCGCTCCCAGGAGCCGCTCAGCCTGGACATTCGCCGCAAAGTCGGCGATGATGACCTGCCGCTGAGCGACCTGCTGGAAGACGACCAGGCGCATTCGCCTGAGCAGATCGTCATGACGCTGACGCTGGAGGCGCAAATTCGCGACCTGCTCGAAAGCCTCACGCCGCGCGAGCGCCAGGTGATCCGTTACCGCTACGGGCTGGATGGTGCGCGCGAGCATACGCTGCACGAGGTAGGACGCAAGCTTGGTTTGAGCCACGAAGCGGTCCGGCAGGTCGAGAGCCGGGCGCTGCGTAAACTGGACCCGTTGAGTCGCAATCGAAAGCTGGAAGAGTTTTTAGTATGAGCCATTTTGACGGTGACGAGTGAAAAGTAGAACCCGCCATCTGCCTGCGGTAGATGGCGGGTTCTTTATGTACTCCTTTATATACGGGCCACGATCACACTGACGTTGTCGGTTCCGCCGCGGTGCAGCGCGGCTTTGACCAGCGCGTCCGCAGCCTGGGGAGCGTCGTTGAGGCAGCGCTGGAGGATTTTCTCGATTTCGTGGTCGCGCACGAGTTCCCACAAGCCATCCGAGCAGAGCAGGAGTAAATCGCCGGGCTGCACCGGTTCGGTGAACCAGTCAACCTGCACCTCGTCTTTTTCGCCAAGGGCTCGATAGACCTTGTTGCGGTCGGGGTGCGTGTAGACCTCCTCGGCTGTTATGATCCCGGTGGCTACCAGGCGCGCCACCAGCGAATGATCGCGTGTGATCTGCCGCAGCCCCTCGCCGCTGCGGTATAGATAGGTGCGGCTGTCCCCCACATTGACGATGCAAGCCGTCGAATTCGACCACCAGCGCAGCGGTCAGGGTCGTGCCGAGATCCACATCGTGTTCTTCGCGGTACTTGAAGATGGCCTGGTTTGCCCAGTGCACGCAATCTACCATTGTATCGACCAGTGACTTCTCGCTCAGTTCATCGCCATGCTGGATGGTCGGCAGCACGTTCTGCATCAGGCTATGCGTAGCAAGATGGCTCGCCACCTGCCCGCTCGCATGCCCACCCATGCCGTCGGCCACTGCAAAGAGAGCGATTGGCGCGAGCCGTCCACGAAACGTGCAAGTGCTGTGCTGCACAAGCACCGAGTCCTCATTGGGCTTCTGCCTGCGTGTGATGCCAACATCCCAGCCGATTCCGACATTTTTCGCCGAATCAATCAAACTCGTCAGATTCTCCTAAATCCGTAGTAGCGAGGGCGGCTGTGTGAGTAGAGGGGATGGGCATCTGGCCCTTGTGTTCACCGGCAATAATCTCCTGCGCATGCGGCGGCTTTACCTGTGCGGTAGGTGGATGCCGGCGTTCCAGCGGAGGGCGACTGCCGGGCCTGGCTCGTTCTGGCGGACGGCTTTCAGGCGTGGCAACGGCAAGCGGACGGTTGAAGGGGAGCTCCTTTTTGGGCGCAGATTTAGATGGCGGATTGGATTTGGGTTTAGTAAGCGGTCTGGTAGCGCGTTTAGAGACAGATGGAGGGTATATGCGCGTTTCGGGCGGAGGTGTGGTTGGTGAGGCGGTCTTATCAAAGAACGCGCGGGCGGAGGCGTATGCCAGGGACGCCTGCGGCTCGTCGTAGCCTGAGTCGAGCAGGTTATCGAGAGATGAGCGCCGCCAACTTTTCGCCTGGCGGGAGGCGCGGCGTGGGGGAAACCACGCGCGCCAGAGCAGTTCGATGGCTATCCAGGCGAGCATCAGCCAGAGCGCAGCCCAGGTTATTGATAGCACCAGCAGACCTGCGAAGGGGACCAGCGCGTCCAGCCCGCGAGCGGAGACGATGCGGGTGAACTGCGGAGTAGATTGCGCGAGCACACGCCATGCCAGGGGTGGGAAGCCGCCCGCGATGTTCAGCAGCAGAAGGGTGGCGGCAAGCAGTAACAGCCAGGTGAGGCATTTTACCCACAGGCGCAGGTCGTAGGCTCGCTTGAACGATTGCAGCATGTTCAGGCCTGCGATTCTAGAAAAGAAGTGATGGTGATGGTGACGCCGTTTTGCACGATCAGGCGCAACCCATCGTATCCGGAGGCCAGGTCGCCGTCGGTCGTCGTCAGCATCCAGGCGGATGGCTCTGCCTGGCCTGCCGGCCACGCGCGTGCCATGATGCTCTTGCCAACAACGCGCGCGCGAATAGAATACGACCTGCCATTCTGCGCCGGAAATGCAACCGATTGCAGCTCCGACACTACGCCGTTTACCTTTTTGAGCGCAATCAGATCGGTGCCATCGATAAAGACTTTGTACATGTTGTTTGCGTCGGTCCAACGCAGCAGGGCTCCCATGTTCGAAGCCGGAAAGTGACTGACCGAGCCGCTGAACAGCACCTCGCTATCCGCGGTACGCGCGCCGAGGATGGCGTCGAAGATGCCGCTGCCGTTGCTGACCAGCCCCGCGTGATTGACAATCGAGAAGGCGGGCGAGTGCACTGCATCGGCGCTCCATATCTGCCCATCCGAGGCTGATCCCCAGAGCGGCTGATTCGGGCGAGCGAATGTGTCCTGAGCCAGCACTTTTGCGGCCGGCATCGTGGTAACCTTTGCCACCGGTGATGAGCTTCCCCTGGCTGTTGTGGCTGTGCCACGCGAGTTGGATGATGTGGCTCCGTTTGTCATTGCGGGTAATTGAAGAGCGCTGCCATCACTAGCATTGTTTGTTTGCGGTGGTAGGGTGAGAGCTGATTGTACCTGGGGAAAGTATCTGACGGTTAGAACATCGACCAGCAAAATTAATCCTACCACAATGGCGCCTGTTCTCAAGGCGCGCCGCGAGAGATAGACCGGCTTTGGCAGCCGCGTAATACGGTGACGATATGTTCGCATTCAGTATCCTTTACTAAGTTCGATACTACTTATTCCATAACCTCCACATACAGGCTCCAGAGTACCTGGTCAGCTTCCTGTTCGCCGATTTGCCGGACCAGGTCGTCCTGGTAGTTGCCGATACGCTGCAGGCGTGCCTGGATGAAGGCGTGGCGGGCGCTCCCGGAAGCCAGCCCACCTAGTCCCTGCTGCATCGACAGGAGCTGGAGTTCGATTTGTTCACGCAGGCGCGCAACTTCGCTCTGGTTCATCCCAGCCTTCTTTCCTGAAAAATGATATTCTCGTGTATCTTCGCCGGTTTATACCGGTAGATGCAACTGTCTTATACCGGTCTTGTATTTTTCACTAAAAAATTTCTAAGATGCGCGGACAACGGAGATCAACTCGTGTACTTTGAATGGCTTGACGATATGCCCCCTGGCCCCCGCCAGGCGGCTCTTTACGCGGTCCATTACCCCGTCGTGGGCGGAGAGGACGAAGACCGGCGTGTGATCGAGACGTGGACTGGTTTTCAGCAGGCGCAATACGTCGTAGCCGTCAATTTTGGGCAGCCCGATATCGAGGAAGATCAGGTCCGGGATCTCCTCCTGGTGGTGTTTGAGCGCCTGTAACGCCTCCAGACCATTGTCGTAGCAGGTGCAGGAAACACCGGCGCGCCGCATGGTCGCCTCAACAATTTTGCGCACTACCGGCAAATCGTCGATAATCATTACCTTCTGCATAGCTTGAACTCCCGTGCGTGAAAACCAGGCATGATGGGCAGGGGAGGGGATCAAAGATGGCCCATCATGCTCGCTTGCAGGACGCTGCTTACCGTCCTCTCTTACTTCGGGGTGCGCTGAAATAACAGCGAACGGTACTAACAAAGCAACATACCTGCAAACAGTATAGGGTGCAGGAGTTCGCCGGATGTCCCCGCGTTCTTCTCACATGGAGATACTCATAATGTCTGTCGACGAATGTCCTCTTGCCGCCAGATTTTGAGCAAATCTTAAGCTACCCCTCAGCTTTCTTGAGCGCATCTTGACCTTCTATCAGCTATGGTAAGAGCAAGTGAACGTGACCTGTCCTTTGAGCTGTCAGGCGATCACAAGTGCACATTGGAAGTGAGTAGACACGATGCTTGAAAAAGACCAGTCGCCCCGGGAGGGCGGCCAGCAGAGCGCTCCGCGCGGGGCACGGCCGCAAGCGCTTGATGAAGCCGATCCGAGCCTGCTCGTTCGCCCAGAAGTGCGTCCCGGGGCGTTCCCTGGCAACGAGTACATTCGCTTTGTGTATCCGCGCCAGCCCACCTTGCGGCGCGTCCGCCGGGGTGTGCTCGAGGCGACGGCCGCGGCCCAGGCTCCGCACGGCGTGTGGGGCCGCGTCAAACGCGTGGTGATCGGCACTCCCATCCCCACCTCGCGGGCGGTCCACGAACGGCTGACCAAATTCAAGGCCCTGGCGGTGCTCTCGTCGGATGTGATCTCGTCGGTCGCCTATGCGACCGAGGCCATTCTAGCGACGCTGATTGCCGCCGGGTCGGGGAACCTGGGGTTGACCCTGCCCATCGCGATCGCCATCGTGTGCCTGCTGGGCATCGTGGCGCTTTCCTACCGCCAGACCATCCCGGCCTACCCCAACGGCGGCGGGTCCTATATCGTGGCGAAAGACAACCTGGGGATCCTGCCTGGGCTGGTGGCCGCCGCCTCGCTCATGATCGATTACGTCCTGACCGTCTCGGTCAGCGTGTCCGCCGGCGTGCAGGCTATCGCCACGCTTTTCCCCGCCTTCTCGTCGACCTTCACCATTGTGAGCGTCGATGTGGCCCTGGTGCTGCTGATTATGATGGTGAATCTGCGCGGCGTGCGCGAGTCGGGCTCGATCTTTGCCGTTCCCACCTACATTTTCATCGCCAGCGCTCTGCTGCTGATCGCAGTAGGCTTCTTGAAGTCCTTTGTCTTCCAGCACAACCCTCTCGTCGGTCAATTCCACTATGTGGCTGCCACCGAACCGCTCTCGCTCTTCCTGATCCTGCGGTCCTTTGCCGCTGGCTGCGCGGCGCTCACGGGCACCGAGGCTATCTCCAACGGCATCCCCGCCTTTAAGAAGCCTGAGGCGCGCAATGCCGCCACCACCCTCACCTGGATGGCCGTGATCCTGGGGACGCTCTTCATCGGCACGACCGTGCTGGCGATGTCCTATCACCTCGAGGCCGTTCCATCCGGCAATCCGACCGTCATCGGGCAGATCGCGCAGCTCGTGTTTACCGGACCGTTGTTCTTCATGTTCCCGGTGTTCCAATTGGCCACGCTCTTCATCCTGACACTGGCCGCCAACACCAGCTACGCCGACTTTCCGCGCCTGTCTTCCCTGCTGGCGCGCGATCACTTCCTGCCGCACCAGTTCGCCTTCCGCGGCGACCGCCTGGCATTCTCGATCGGCATCGTCTGCCTGGCGGGCCTTGCCAGCCTGCTGCTCGTGATCTTCAAGGGAGATACCACCAGCCTCATCAACCTGTACGCCGTCGGCGTCTTCATGTCGTTTACCCTCTCCCAGGGCGGGATGGTGCGCCACTGGTGGCGCCTGCGCAGGGAGAAGAAGGGCTGGCAGCGGAGTATGGCCATTAACGGGCTGGGTGCGCTCACCACCCTCATCGTCGCGCTGGTGATCGCCACCACCAAATTCCTGTCGGGGGCCTGGATCGTTGTCATCCTCATCCCCCTGCTGGTCCTCATGTTCCTCGCCATCCACCGGCACTACCTGCATGTCGAGCGCGAGCGCACCACGGAGATCCCCATTCGCCCGAAGGACATCCACCACCGTTTCATCGTGCCGGTGGCGCACCTGAACCCCGCGACGAAACGCAGCCTGGCCTATGCCCGCTCGATCACGCAGGAGGTGACGGCCGTGCATGTGGTGCGCCATCAGGGGGAGGCTGAAGCGCTGCGAACAGCCTGGGAGGAGTGGCAAAGCACGCTTGCCGAACGTGAACGCGCGCAGCTCGTTTTCGTCGAGCCAGGGCGCCGTTCGCTCGTGCGCTGCCTGCTCGATTACATCGACGAGATGCAGGTGCAATATGCCGACGAAGCGTTGACGGTCATGCTGCCAGAGGTCGCCGAAGCCACTCCGCTCGGACGTTTGCTGCACAACCCCATCATCTTGCAACTGAAGGCCAGGTTGTTCTTCAGGCCAGAAGTGGTGGTGTCCAATCTAACGATCCCGGCGCCAGAGAGCGCGCTTCCTGAGCAAGCAGAGGAGATCCACCACCGCTTTATAGTGCCGATTGCCGAACTGGACCGGCCTTCGCTGCAGAGCCTGGCCTACGCCCGCTCGATCTCTCGCTTTGTCACGGCGGCGCATGTGGCCATGGATGAGCAGGAAGTGGAGGAGGTGCAGTCGAAGTGGGAGCGGCTGCAAAGACACCTCGCGCCAGAGGAGGAGACCTTCCTGGTGGTGATCGAGTCGCCCTACCGCTCACTTCTGCGCCCGCTGCTCGCCTACATTGACACGGTGCATGCGAGGTACCCGGAGGATACTCTGACCGTGATCCTGCCCGAGTTCGTGGTGGCCCACTGGTGGGAGTTCCCCCTGCATAACCAGACGGCCTTCCAGTTGAAGACCGCCTTGCTGGGCCGCCCCGGCATCGTCGTCACGGACATCCCGCAGCACCTGAGTCCGGACTCGAGGAAGAAAGGGATGGTGCCGCAGTAGCTGTGATGAAAGGTCGCACTCGTATGAATACAATTGAACACGCGCTGCCCCTTGAGGCACATCACGCGCCCCGCGGGTTTCGCTACCTGCTCGATAGCTTGCTGGCGTGCACAGGGTCGCTGCTGATTACCGGCATCATTTACGCGTTTCATCTCTACCCGCGCATTCCAAACATCTCGATTGTGTACCTGCTCGTGGTGCTGGCGCTGGCCACGGCTCGCGGGCGCTATGCGGCCATCTTAGCTGCGGTGGTGGCCTTTCTCTCCTTTGATTTTTTCATCGTGCCCCCCTTGTACACCTTTGTCATCTACCACGTCGAGGAGTGGATTGCGCTCTTCGTCTTCCTGATCGACGCCATCTTGACCGGCCAACTGGCCGTCGCGCTGCGCGAGCGGGCCGAGCAGGCCTCTCGCCGGGAGCGGGAGACGCGCATCCTCTACGACCTCGTGCGCGTCACCAACCGGGAGGCCGAGCCGGAACGCCAGATGCAGACCATTGCGCGGGCGGTCGTCGATGTGCTGTCCTCCTGGGGCGTGTACGATTGCGCCATCCTGCAACCGGGCGCGGCCGGGGCGCTCGAGGTGCAGGCGAGCGCCTATCAACCGGCGGAGCAGCTCACCCTCTCCTCCGACGAGAACGCCATCGCCACCTGGGTGCTGGCGCACGGTCGCACCATGGGGCTCTACGATGACGACGCGCTTGCCCCCTCCACCTCCGCCCGCTTCGTGCAGCGCGTCATTGTGCGCAGTACCGCGACCGGGCGGGCTGTCGGTCGCTCGCTGCGCCTCATCCCGCTCAAGCTGGGGGAGAAGGTGGTCGGCGTGCTGCGCCTGCGGGTGCTGGAAGACCCGCGCCGGCTCCTGCGCGAGGAGCGCCTGGAGGAGGAACACGCGCGCGCCCACGCGCCAGCCTCCTTCTTCTGGACCTTTCTCGACCAGGTGACCGCGCTGATCGAGCGCGCGCGGTTGCAGCGCGAGAATCTGCGCATCGCCGTTTTGCAGCGCACCGACGCCCTGCGAGCGGCCCTGTTGTCATCGGTCTCGCACGACCTGCGTACCCCGCTGACCTCGATCAAGGCCGCCGCGAGTTCCTTGTTACAGGAGGACGTCGTGTGGGATGAAGAGACCCGGCGGGGGTTTGCCCAGTCCATCGAACACGAAGCAGACCGTCTCAATCGCCTGGTAGGCAACCTGCTCGACATGTCGCGCATCGAGGAGGGCGCGCTCGTGCCGGAGAAGGAAGAGTATGCGCTCGCGTCACTCATCCACGATGTACTGGGGCGGCTGGAGCCTCTATTAGAGGGACGCGTGAGCACTCACCTGCCTCCCGACGACCTGCTGCTGGTCGAGCTGGACTACCTCGAGATCGACCAGGTGCTGACCAACCTCCTCGAGAACGGCGTGCGCTATACGCCGGCAGGATCGCCCATCGAGGTAAGCGCGACGAGCGAGGAGGAGCAGGTGGTCGTGCGCGTGGCCGACCGCGGTCCTGGCATTCCCCCCGCCGACCTCGAGCGCGTCTTCGACAAGTTCTATCGCGTCCTCGATGGGCGGCACCCGGCCGGCTACCCCATGGGCTCGGGGCTGGGATTGGCCGTGTGCAAGGGGCTGGTCGAGGCGCACGGCGGGCGCATCTGGGCGGAAGCGCGCGAGGGTGGTGGGCTGGTCGTGTGCGTGGCCTTGCCCCAAAGCTCGTCGCGAGAAAGGGACGCGCCATGAGTAAGCGTGGAGCCTCGATCCTGGTGGTGGATGACGAGCTGGAAATCCGGCGGGCCCTGCATCGCGCGCTCAGGGCCCACGGATACGCCGTGCTCACCGCCAGCAGCGGCGAAGAGGCCATCGAGCTGTTCGCGAAACATAGGCCCGATCTCATCCTGCTCGATCTCCTTTTGCCCGGCATGAGCGGCCTGGAAGTGTGCCGCCAGGTGCGGGCGGCCTCGAATGTGCCCATTATCGTGCTCTCGGTCAAGGATGCTGAAAGCGAGAAGGTCGAAGCGCTCGACCTGGGAGCAGATGACTATGTCGCCAAGCCTTTTGGCATGGACGAAGTACTGGCGCGCGTGCGGGTCGCCCTGCGCCGCGCCATCCAACCGCCGAGCGGACCCGAGCCGCGCTACGAGGTCGGGCCGCTCTCGGTCGATTTCGCCAGGCGACAAGTGCTGGTCGAAGGACGCGAGGTCAAGCTCACGCCCACCGAGTTCGACCTGCTCAAGGCCTTCATCACCCATCGCGGCAAGATTCTCACGCGGCAGATGCTCTTGCAGGCGGTCTGGGGAGATCAGTTGCATGCGCGGGCGCACAGCCTGCACGTCTACGTGGCGCTGCTGCGTCAGAAAATCGAGCCGGTGCCCGAGCGGCCGCGTTTGATAGAGACCATCCCCGGCGTGGGCTATCGTTTCCTGGAGGAGGGCGAGCGGCCGGAGCGCGCGGGGTCGCTCTCCCCATCCTGAGCATTTCTTGAACAGTTTGCCCGGTTTTTTGAGCACATCTAGATCTTTGTTCAGGAAAGCTGGAACGCACATTGAGGGGTTTCAGGTTACAGTGGAAGGGAGCAAGAAGTCAGCGGTGCGCGGCCGTCTGCGCACGCGCGTTCGCTTCCTGCTCGGGAGGCTACGATGGAGACACGCCGCTGGCTCGTGCCCTTCACCTGGGGCGTCGACATGCAGGCCATTGATGCTGTGGCGCGCCTGGCGGAAGGCGGCGGGACCACGCTAGTAGCAGTATCGCTGATCTCCAGGCCGGATAAGCCCGGGAGTCAGAGCCTGCGCCTGGAACACATCCAGCAGTCCAAAGACTTCCTGGAGGCGATCAGGTGGAAGGCCGATGGGCTCGGTGTCGCGCTCGAGCGGCACGAGGTCATTACGGTCGATATCATGCAGAGCATCGCGACGATCGCGCGCGAGCTGCACTGCGACGCGATTGTGCTGGTGAGCCATGGCGAGCGCGAGGCGCTGCTGCGAGGCCACCAGCTCAAGCACTTACTCGTTGAGCCGCCGGCGGCGCTGCTGGTGCTGCGCCTGGCCGCTCACACCCGGCGCCAACCGGCCGGAAGTTTCGGTGCGAGAGTCCTGGCCTGGCTGTGGCAGCGCTGGAGACGTGGGAAAGTAGACGGCGATATCACTGCGGAGTTGGATATGCTAGCGCCGGAAGAACCCCTCTGGATTCGGACGGAGGGCTACCACGGGGGATGAGCCTGTGGAAAAGCAGAAAGGAGGCGTGATGCATGTCCGGAGCACGCATTTTGCTCGTCGAGGACGATGAGGTCCTGCGCGGCCTGCTGGAACGTAATCTCCAGGCGCGCGGGCACGAGGTGAGCAGCGCATGCGATGCGCGAACAGCGCTGGCCCTCCTGCAAGCCTCGCCTGTCGACCTGGTAGTGCTGGATATCAATCTGCCGGACCAGACGGGCTGGGAAGTGCTTCGGATTGCGCAGCGGCACGGGTTACTGTGCTCACAAGCAGTGGGTCGCGATACGCCGTGTTTTCCCGTAGTGGTACTCTCGGCGGTGCGCGTGAGCCCACGGCGCCTGGCGGAGTTTCACCCGATAGCATATCTCCCCAAGCCATTCCCTCTGGACTCCCTGCTGCGGCTGGCTGAAGATGCCGCTCAGCGCAAGGTCGGCGGTGCTGCGACCGGAGAGGAAGACACCGAACGTTTGCATAGTGCATTATCAGATGAGGAGGAATTGCATGCTTGATGTGATTATCATCCTGGTGACCATTATCATGTTTGTCGCGTTCATCGGCTTTACCGAAGCCTGCGAGCGCCTGTAGCAAGAAAGAAGGGAATCGTATGAACTCGACCGCTGGAGTATATCCTGGTGGGCATCGTCACGCTGGGCGTGCTGGTCTATCTCATCATTGCCCTGCTCATGCCCGAGAAATTTTAGTGGGGCATTGGGGCAAATTCGTGAATGAGCATCAAGGCCGATGAATCGGCGGTGGCCACGATAAATCGGGCCTTACTAGTCAAAAAGTGAGGTAACAAACCATGCCTGTAACACCCAACAGTGTCCTGCAGGTAGTGATCTTTTTAGTCATCGTTCTGCTGCTGACCAAGCCGCTCGGCCTGTACCTGTACAAGATCTTCAACGGGGAGCGCACCTGGCTCTCGCCGGTCTTCGTCCCCGTGGAGCGCTTCATTTACCGGCTCAGCGGCGTCAACCCGGAGGAGGAGCAGAAGTGGACGGGCTACATGATCTCCGTGCTGATCTTCAGCGTGGTGGGCATGCTGCTCCTGTACGCCTTCGAGCGCACCCAGCAGTGGCAAGGCTCTTTTTTCAACCCGCAGGGCCTGCCCAATGTCGAGCCGCAACTGGCCTTCAACACGGCTGCCAGCTTCACGACCAACACCAACTGGCAGAACTATGCCGGCGAGCAGACCATGAGCTATCTGACGCAGATGGCCGGCCTGGCCTTCCACCAGTTCGTCTCCGCCGCCACCGGCATCGTCCTTGCGGTAGCTCTGGTGCGCGGGCTCGCGCGCCGAAGCGCGCAGCACCTGGGCAACTTCTGGGTGGACCTGGTGCGCTGCACGCTCTATCTCCTGCTGCCCATCTGCATCGTGGGCGCGCTGGTCTTCGTCTCGCAGGGCATGATCCAGAACTTCAATGCCTATACGGTCGTGCATACACTGAACGGGGGGACGCAGCTCATTGCCCAGGGACCGGTGGCCTCGATGGAGATCATCAAGGACCTGGGTACCAACGGCGGCGGCTTCTTCAACGTCAACGCGGCGCACCCCTTCGAGAACCCCAACGCCTTTACCGCCATACTGATCATCCTCTGCGAGATCTCACTTGGCGCGGGCCTGTTCTACATGTTCGGCAAGTGGGTCGGCAATACGAAGCAGGGCTGGGTGCTGTGGATAGTCTCGGCCATCCTCTTTGTGATCGGCGTGTTCATTGTCATCCCCGCTGAACAGACCGGTAATCCCATCTTAACCAGTGTGGGAGCTAACCAGCAGGTCAGCGCGACGCAGGCGGGCGGCAACATGGAGGGGAAGGAGGTGCGCTTCGGCATCACGATCTCGTCGCTCCAGGAGGTGACCACAACAGCAACCTCGACTGGCACGGTCATGAGCTTCCACGATAGCTATACCCCAATAGGCGGGCTTGTGCTCATCGCCAACATCGCCCTCGGTGAGATCATCTTTGGAGGAGTGGGAGCAGGGCTCTACAGCATGCTGATGTTCGCCATCATCGGGGTCTTTATCGCGGGCCTGATGGTGGGAAGAACGCCGGAATACCTTGGTAAGAAGATCGAGCGCAAGGAGATCATGATGGCAGTGCTGGCTCTGCTGGTTTCGCCCCTGGTGATCCTGGGCTTCTCCGCCGTCGCCGTAGCGCTGCCGGCAGGGCAGGCAGGGCTGACGACGGGGGCCGGCAACCTGGGGCCGCACGGGCTTTCGGACATCCTGTACGCCTTCACCTCCACCAACGGCAACAACGGCTCGGCCTTCGCCGGGCTGAACGGCAATAACCCTTTCTACAACTGGACGCTGGGCTTTGCCATGCTGATCGGGCGCTTCGCCGAGGTCATTCCTCTGCTGGCGTTAGGCGGCGCGCTCGTCAAGAAGAGGGTTGTGCCAGCCGGGCTGGGCACCTTCCCCACAACGGGGCCGCTGTGGGTCGCGCTCTTGATCGGCGTGATCCTGATCGTGGGCGCGCTGACCTACTTCCCGGCCTACTCACTTGGACCGATCATCGAACATCTGTTTATGCAGGCAGGGAGGACGTTCTGAGATGCAAACCGATACGAGACCCGATGAGTTAGAAGTCAAACAGTGGAAAACGCGGCGCAAGGGAGACATCTCAATCTGGGACCCCAGGATCATCCGTGCCGCTATCCCGGCGTCCTTCAAGAAGCTCGACCCGCGCGTGCAGGTCAAGAACCCGGTCATGTTCGTGGTGGAGGTGGGCAGCGTCATCACCACCATCGAGTTCGTGCGCCTGCTTTTCACGCAGCCAACCGCGGGCTTCACTCGCACTACACTCACCTACGAGACGATCTTTGTTCTGGCGGTAGCTATCTGGCTGTGGTTTACAGTGGTCTTCGCCAACTTCGCCGAGGCTATGGCCGAGGGTCGCGGCAAGGCGCAGGCCGAGACGCTGCGCAGAGCGCGCACCACCACCATGGCCAAGCGCCTCGCGAGTTCCGACCGTTTCGGGAAGGTCGAGGAAGTCGCCGCCCCCGAACTGCGCAAGGGCGACCTGGTGCTGGTCGAGGCCGGGGAGGTGATCCCCGGCGATGGCGACGTGGTGGAGGGCGTGGCCTCGGTCGATGAGTCGGCCATCACGGGCGAGTCGGCCCCTGTGATCCGCGAGAGCGGCGGCGACCGATCAGCGGTGACGGGCGGCACGCGTGTCTTGTCCGACTGGATCGTGGTGCAGGTCAGCGCCAATCCGGGCGAGACCTTCCTGGACCGCATGATCGCGCTCGTGGAGGGCGCCAAACGCCAGCGCACGCCCAATGAGATCGCGCTGAACATCCTGATCGCTGCTCTGACGATCATCTTCGTACTGGTGGTGGTCTCGCTCGAACCCTTCGCCATTTACTCTGGTGAGGCAGTTTCAGTGACGACGCTGATCGCGCTCCTGGTCTGCCTGATCCCGACCACCATCGGTGGGCTGCTGTCGGCCATCGGCATCGCGGGCATGGACCGCCTGGTGCAGCGCAACGTGCTGGCTATGAGCGGGCGCGCGGTCGAGGCAGCGGGCGACGTAGACGTGCTGCTGCTTGACAAGACCGGCACGATCACCATCGGCAACCGGCAGGCCACGCGCTTCGTGCCGCTGCACGGCGTGGAGGAGCGCGACCTGGCTCGCGCCGCGCTGCTCTCCAGTCTGCCGGACGAGACGCCCGAGGGGCGCTCGATTGTGGCGCTGGCCAGGGAGAAATACGGCTTGTCCAACGGGGAGGAGGATGCCGCGGCGAGCTTCATCCCCTTCTCGGCCATGACGCGTATGAGCGGCGTCGACCTGAACGGCGCACATCCCGGCGACGGGGCAACATCCATCGCGGCGAAACGCTCCATCCGCAAAGGAGCCTCGGACGCCGTCGCGGCCTATGTGGCCGAGCACGGTGGCGATACCTCGCAGAACGAGGAATTGAAAACGATCGTGAACGGCATCGCTAGCGCGGGCAGCACACCGCTGGTCGTGGCGGAGACTGAGCCGGACTCAGACGGCACAAAGGAACAGGCGCGCGTGCTGGGGGTGATCGAACTCAAGGACATTGTCAAGGGCGGCATGCGCGCGCGCTTCGATGAGATGCGCAAGATGGGCATCCGAACCATCATGATCACCGGCGACAACCCGCTCACCGCCGCCGCCATCGCCAAGGAGTCCGGCGTCGACGACTTCCTGGCGCAGGCCACGCCCGAGACCAAGATGAAACTCATCCGCGAGCAGCAGTCGGGCGGCCGGCTGGTGGCCATGACGGGCGACGGCACCAATGACGCACCGGCGCTGGCGCAGGCGGACGTGGGCGTGGCCATGAATACGGGCACGCAGGCGGCCAAAGAGGCGGCCAACATGGTCGATCTCGACTCCAACCCCACCAAGCTGATCGAGGTGGTCGAGGTGGGCAAGCAGCTCTTGATCACGCGCGGGGCGCTGACCACCTTCAGCATCGCCAACGACGTGGCCAAGTACTTCGCCATCATCCCGGCGGCCTTCTCGATCACCTACCCGCAGCTCGAGGCCCTCAACGTCATGCGCCTGGCGACGCCGCACAGCGCGGTGCTCTCGGCGGTGATCTTCAACGCCTTGATCATCATCGCGCTGATCCCGCTGGCCCTGCGCGGCGTGAAATACCGCCCGATCGGGGCGGGCCTGCTGCTGCGCCGCAATCTCTTGATCTACGGCATCGGCGGCATCATCGCCCCATTCATCGGCATCAAGCTCATCGACCTGATCCTGATCGCGCTGCACCTGACGTTAGGGTAAGAAGGAAAGGAGTGTGAAATGAAGACATTTTGGACGAAATACCTGCGCCCGGCGGTGATGCTGACGGTGATCCTGACGATCCTGACCGGCTTTCTCTACCCCGGTGTGGTGACGGCCCTGGCTCAGGTGTTCTTTAACCATGCGGCTAACGGCAGCTTGCTGTGCAACTCCCAGGGGCAGGTCGTCGGCTCCGAGCTGATCGGGCAGTACTGGACGCAGCCCCAGTACTTCCACGGGCGGCCCTCGGTGACGGTCAACCCCTCGACCGGGACGCCCGAGCCCTACGCCGCCGACAACTCCACCGCCTCGAACCTGGGTCCAACTAACGCGGCGCTCAAGCAGGACGTGCAGCAGCGCGTCGCGGCGCTGCAGGAGGAATTCAAGCAGGAGCACCTGCCCGTGCCGCCGGGTCCCGTGCCGGTTGACCTGGTGACGGCCTCCGGCTCAGGGCTCGACCCGGACATCACGATTGCAGGGGCGATGTACCAGGTGCCGATCGTGGCGGCGGCACGCGGCATGAGCCCGCAGGCGGTCACCAACCTGATCACGTCCAACGAGACGGGACGCTTCCTGGGCATTTTCGGCGAGCCCTACGTCAACGTGCTCGCCCTGAACCTGGCGCTGGATGGGCCAGGCCAGAATGTGCAACAGTGCTGACCCCGCTTGATTGGAGCGCAGCGTGATACGATAGGGATATGATGGCTGAACAACCGCCCGACGAAGAGCAACGCGAACGCGAGGAGGGGCGCCCCGATCCCGAGGAGCTGCTGCGCCGCTACGGCCTGCGCGACCGGGACCTGGAGGCACCTGCGCCAGTGGCCGTTACAGGTGCAGGATCGGTGGTCGCGCAGCAGCCGGAAGCCGCCGGTTACGCGCGGCGGCGCGGGCACCTGCGCGTCTACCTGGCCTCGGCTGCCGGCTCGGGCAAGACCTACGCCATGCTGAACGAGGGGCACCGCCGCGAGGGCCGGGGTACCGATGTGGTGATCGGCTACGTCGAGACGCACGAGCGCCCCCAGACCGAGGCGCAGATCGGGGACCTGGAGATCATTCCGCGAAAGAAAGTCGAGTACCGGGGCGTAACGCTCGAGGAGATGGACACCGAGGCCGTCATCGCCCGGCACCCACGCGTGGCGCTGGTCGACGAACTGGCCCACACCAACGTGCCCGGCTCCAAACATACCAAGCGCTACCAGGACGTGTTGGAGATCCTCGACACCGGAATCGATGTGGTGACAACGCTCAATATCCAGCACCTGGAGAGCCTCAACGACCTGGTGGCGAGCATCACGGGCGTGCGCGTGCGCGAAACGCTGCCGGACTGGGTGCTGGACCGCGCCGACGAGGTAGAACTGGTCGATATCTCCCCATATGCCCTGCGCCAGCGCATGAAGCACGGTAACATCTACCCGCGCGAGCGCGTCGAGGCGGCCCTCAACAATTTCTTCCGCGAGGGCAACCTCACGGCACTGCGCGAACTGGCGCTGCGACGTACCGCCGAAAAGACCGAGGCGCAGCTCCAGGAGTACATGACCGAGCACGGCATTCAGCAGTTGTGGCCCGCCAGCGAACGCGTACTGGTGGGGTTCGATGCACGCCCGCACACCCGCCAGGTGATCCGCGATGCCTGGCGGCTGGCGCATGGCCTGCACGCCGAACTGATCGCCGTCTCGATCCAGCCGGAGGGATATCTCGCCTTCATGAGCAAACTGATCGGCTGGCTCAGGTATCGCGGAGATGTGAAGCGCTACCGTGAAGCGGCTCTTCAACGCCTTGAGGAACATGCTACGCTCGCCGAGGACCTGGGGGCCGAGGTGATCCGCACGAAGAGTAGCGATATTGCGAAAAAGCTCGTCGAGATTGCCAGGGAGCGGCACGTGACGCAACTGGTGCTGGGCCAGCCGGCACGCAGTCACTGGGAGGAACTGCTGCGCGGCTCGATTATCAACCGCCTGCTGCGCATGTCGACCGACATCGACATTCACCTCGTGCCGCGCAGTCGGGAAGAACTGGAGGGAAAGTGAAAAGGAAGTGTTGTCTATTTGCCCGCCGAAATCATTGCGAAAATCCAGAGCATTTTGCCGGAAATCGAGAGTATTTATTGAGCACTTTCGGCATATACTACGGAGAGGGAGAGGAGCAGTTCCTGCCGGAATTCGATAGAGTACGCCGGTGGCTTATTTAGAGCCTTTTCCCATATGCGTTGTTAGGCTCTCGTCTGTAAAAAGGAGACCATAATGTCTACAATCGAACAGATTCCGCAGCTACCGGTGCATCCAGAGAGGCACTGGCAAGAGTATCTCATCGATAGCCTCCTGGCGGTGGGAGGATCACTGATCGTGACGGGAATCATTTACGCGTTTCATCTCTATCCAACCATCCCGAACGTTTCTATCGTCTACCTGCTGCTGATCCTGGCTCTGGCAAGTACGCGGGGTCGCTACGCAGCGATTCTAGCCGCCGTAGTAGCCTTTCTCTCATTCGACTTTTTCCTTGTTCCGCCCCTGTACACCTTCGTCATCGCTCGCTGGGAGGAATGGATTGCGCTGTTCGTCTTCCTCGCGACAGCGCTCGTCACAAGTCAACTGGCCACAGTAACGCGGCAGAGCGTCGAGCAGGCCAGGGTGCGGGAGCGCGAAGCAACCATCCTCTACGAGACGGGACGCGTCATTGATAGTACTGATCGTCTTGATGAACAACTGGATAGCATCGCCCTGGCTCTCGTTAGGGTATTTTCACCTTTGGGAGTGCGCGAATGTGCATTGTTGCTTCCAGATGAAGACGGAGCGCTCAGCATCCATGCAGATGCTCCCATTCGGATCGAGAGTTTCACCCTATCTCCTGATGAGATGGCAGCGGCGAGAGAAGTGCTGGCCGGAGGAAAAATCAGGGAGATGAGCCAGACTTCACCTGGACAGAACTTACTCTTACGTCTGATCCCCCTCAAGTCTGGCAGCCAGGTATTGGGGGTGCTCTGCCTGAGTATTGAGCAGGGCGTATCACGCTTTGGGAACGAACAGGGGATGCTGGAAGGAGTAGATCAGCCGAACAATGAGGCAGCCTTTTTCTGGACCTTTCTTGACCTGGCCGTCATGAAAATCGAGCGGGCGCAATTGCTTGCCCGTGCCGTAGCAAACGGTGGGTGACAGAGTATACCAGCAGCGTGCAAAACGAGTAAGGTCTTGTATCACCTGCTAGATCGGGAGATCCTTCGCTTCGCTCAGGATGACAGGGAAGGCTCAGGATGACATGGCTTTCTTGTCGAGTCCGCTAAATGATGAGGTGCACGATTACCCAGGCGGCATAGATGCACAGCAGCGCCACGCCAAATGTGCGGCTCATACGGCGCCTGAAGACGCCGACGAGCATGCCCAGAGTAATGACGATCGCGAGCGGCACATCCAGGAAGAGGATGGAGCGGTCAAACAGCGCCCCTTGCCAGAACAGCAGGGGCAGTGCGATGCCAAGCGCCATAATGATGCTGTTGCTGCTAAAAATCTCCTCGACAGAGGCGGCCGCTTCACCCGTACGCGCCAGGCTCACCGCCACGACGGTGTTGGGCAGTGAGGTAGCTACCGCGAGTACGACCAGGCCGGTCAGCTCCTGCGGCAGGTGTATGTCGGTGGAAAGCGCCTGTCCCGATTGAACCATCACGAGCACGCCCACCAGGGCAATCGCCAACGTGAGCACAACCTCGGCGCCCAGGCGCAAGGCTCGCACGGACGGTGATCTGCTCAGGTGATCGGGACTATGCGTGACAAGCGGTGATGATGGCGCCGGGTGAGAACGCCGCAGGATATGCGTAGTGAGCGCGCCGAAAACTATCAAAACGGCCAGGTTCGCGAGCAGCAACACGAAATGTGCCGGGCCGGCCTGCGCGGACTGCACGGACGCTACCGTCGACGGAAGCAGCGCAGTGACGACCAGGATGCCTAGCGTGATGGCGAGCGCGAACCAGGCGATGCCGCGCGTATCCTGCGCTTCCTGGGTATTGAGCGTAATACCGGGGGCTTCACGCGAAGCCAGCGTGCAGAGGCCGAGAATGATGGCGATGTTGTAGATGCTGGAGCCGACGATAATGCCGATGCCCACATCTGCGTGACCACCGACGATTGCAAGCGCGGAGGCGGCGTAGTTGGGGATATTGGCCCCGATGGCGCTGAGCAGACTCAATGTGCCTATCGAGAGGCCGAACATTTCGCAGAGCGCTTCAAGCCGGCGCGTAAACCAGGCCGCCGTCATCATCACGACGACGAGCGAGATGAGAAAGAGCAGCAGCGCGACGGGAAACATTGACAGGAACATCAATGACACCTATGACCGACCAGACTTCCCGGCGCTCCTTATGCTGAAGAACGAGACTTCTTCATCGGAAGTATAGCATACTCATCCCTTCAAAGCAATTGTTGTTCCGTCCCTGGGTGTATGAAAAAGTAGCAGGGGCAAGTTCTGAGCGCAGCGAAGGGTCTGGCTCGAGAGGCACTCAGATCCTTTGAGCCTCTCCTGCAGTTGGTCGATGGAAGCAGACTTGAAGAGGACTGGAAAAAAATACCGGCGTTCCAGAAAGAATTTTTTGGGCCCGATAAAGCCGCTTCTCAAGCGGCTTCGGGCAGGTACCGATGATCATTTACCGCTCAAAATGAGCGGTAAATTTCCAGGAGATTCGCCGCGGCAGGCTAGCGGCGAGTGAAGCGATGGTCGACGATGGCCTGGAGGCGAGCCAGATTGCAACGTAATGCACCTATCCATCGTGTCATATCAAGAAAGGTAAAACCTCAACTACTCACTACCTGGAAGAGAATGCTGGGTGAATACAGTTCAGATTGATTCGAAAGTCTTCAAATGTTATAGTAGTTGAAGTAGCAATTATCCCTTAGAGCCTAGGCGAGGGTACATGACCATCACACCGGATAGAGTACGCGTGGACCTTGAGACAGAAGCAGTAGTCAGACAATTAGCACCACTTTTGAAGAGGAGCGAGTCGAGTTCGCCCGAGCACTTCGTTCAGTTCTACGAGAGCGAAGCATTTCTCATAAGCGCTTTGAGCGAATTCATAGGAGCAGGACTGGGGTCGGGTGATACCTGCATCGTTGTAGCCACGAAGCAGCATAGAGAAAGCCTCGATGAGCGCTTGAAGGCAAATGGGTTGGATCTCGCCAACTCTCATCTGCAGAGCAGGTATATCACGCTGGATGCGGCCGAGGTACTGTCGAAGTTCATGGTCGATGAGCTGCCGGAGCCGGGGCGCTTCGCCGAGGTTGTTGGGGGGATCGTCGCGCGAGCGGCAGAGAGCGGCCACCGTGTGCGGATATTTGGGGAGATGGTCGCGCTGCTCTGGGCGGAGGGAAACCGGGCCGCGGCAATCCAACTGGAAGATCTCTGGAACGACCTGGCCAGGGCTCATCCATTCTCGCTCTTCTGCGCCTATCCGATGCAGGACTTTGGCGGGGAACTGTATACCGCGGGGTTCACCGAGATTTGCCACCAGCACACCAGGGCTATTCCAGCCGAGAGCTACATTGAGCTGGAGGACCCGGATGAGCGCCTGCGCGTCATTTCGCTCTTGCAACAGAAAGCGGGCTCGCTCGAAGTCGAGGTTGAGCAGCGCAAACGGGCAGAGCATGCCCTTCTTCACCTGGCTGCGATTGTGGAGTCTTCCGATGACGCCATCCTCAGCAAAGACCTGGACGGCATCATCACCAGTTGGAATGCGGGGGCCGAGCGTATATATGGCTACAGCGCCGATGAAATCGTGGGCCGGCCGGTGACGCAGCTCTTCTTGCCGGATCGTAAGGATGAATTCACACAGATCATGGCTCGCATTCACCGTGGTGAGCGCATTGACCACTTTGAGACGACCCGTGTGCGCAAGGATGGTACCCACCTGCTCGTCTCGGTCACGGTTTCCCCAATGAAGAATAGCGCCGGGGTAATTATCGGTGCGTCGGCAATTGCACGCGATATAACCGCGCAAAGGCAATTGGAAGCGAAATTTCGCCGGCTGTTTGAATCTAACCTGATAGGAGTATTTATCTCGGATTTTGCCGGCACTTTTCTCGATGCGAATAATGCCTTTCTTGATTTACTGGGCTACACGCGAGCCGAATTGCTCGAAGGATCAATAGATCGGGATGCACTGACGCCACCGGAGTTGCACTACCTGAGCCAGAATGCGGTGAAAGCGATGCAGGAGGCTGGCGCATCGGGCGTGTATGAAAAAGAGTACGTGCATAAGAGCGGTAAGAGGATGCCTGTCCTGGTGGCCGTCACGCGCATCGAGCAGACTGATACCTGTATTGGCTTTGTCCTGGATATCAGCGAGCGCAAAGAGATGGACCGGCGCAAAGACGAATTTATCAGCATGGCGAGCCACGAACTCAAAACGCCCGTTACAAGTCTCAAGGGCTTTCTCGCCCTCTTGCAGCGGCGCCTGGCTTCCCAGGAAGACGGAAGGTCGCTTTATTACCTCACCCGCATGGATAACCAGGTGGAGAAGCTGACCAATCTCATCGGTGACCTGCTCGATCTTTCCAAGATGCAAACGGGTCAGCTCACCTATCGAGTAGAGCGCTTTGATGTGGATGCTCTGGTGCAGGAAATCGTGGAAGACGTCCAGGAGACAGCACAGACACACCGCCTGCTAATCGTAGGTGATCTCATTCCGACCGGCAACGGACTGCGTCCTAGCTGCGCTCAGCCGGTCGGAAAGGTAGAAGGCCAGGCCGGGGTCGAAGTCTTTGGCGACCGGGACCGCGTTGGGCAGGTGCTGATCAACCTGCTGAATAACGCCATCAAGTATTCTTCCCGAGCAGATCGGGTGCTGGTGCGCGTGGTAAAAGATGGCCAGAACGTTAGCGTGAGCGTCCAGGATTTTGGGATCGGCATTGCCACAGAGCATCAAGGAAAAATTTTTGAGCGATTCTACCAGGTTACCGATCCGGAAGAAAAAACCTATCCTGGGCTTGGCATCGGTCTCTACATCTGCTGTGAGATTATCAAGCGACACGGTGGCCAGCTCTGGGTTGAGAGTGTGAAAGGCGAGGGTTCGACCTTTCACTTTACGCTGCCCCTCCTTCAAAAGTGACCAGACCTGATCCTGCTTCTCTACCCTCTGCCTGGTCCTTTTCTTCCGGTGTGAGCAATTTTTGAGACGGGCGTATGAAAAAGTGGTGAGCAAATCCATATCAGGCCAGAGTAGGGGCCGGTTGACCGCGCCCACCGCCGATTGATCGGCCAGTCTCTTGACCTCTGGCGCAGATAGCCACGGATGAAGTAGCAATAAGCTTGATCCTGGAAAAATACCGCTCATTTTGAGCGGTATTTGAGCGGTAATATTTGCTAAAGCCGCTCCTCATCTGGGTTCATACGATCACTTTTTTTCTATAGGAAGGCAGATATTTTTTAAATGATCCTTCTTCGAGGTTCGCAAATAGTTCATTTTATCAGTCATTCTTGGAATGAAATATGAGAAATCTCATACTATTCCAACGGTCTTCACATTGTACCAACTTATACTGATGATGCGGTTTCAATAACACCGCATCATCACATTCAAATGAAAGGAGGTATATCAATGGAAGACTTTGAAGGTATGACACCGGCTCCATCGGGGCAACCTGCCGCTGCTCGCCGGAGTGGGCTCAGGTGGCTTCTGATCGGGGGCCTGGCCTTCGCCTTCATGCTCGCCCTGGCCGTGGGCGTGTTCATAGGGTCGTCGACCGGCGCAACCCAGGCTGCCGCGCTCACGTCTGGAAGCGCCAGCAGAACCCAGGCGCAAGGGGACTCCCAATCACTGGTTTTCGCTCAAGGAAACGCCAGTAATGCGCAGCCGATCGCCGGTGGGTCGGGAAGGCAGGGTGGTCAGTGTGAGATGCTGACAGTAACGAGCGTGAATGGCAGTACGATCGTGGCCAAAACCGCCAACGGGAGCAGTATCACGATCCATACTACGGCCAGCACCAGGTACACTCAGGCAGGCAAGGCCGTCGCGGCCAGCGCCATCAAAGCTGGCACCCAGATTAACGTCATGGGTACGCACAACAGCGATGGGAGCATCACCGCCACGAATATCGATGTTGGTTAATAGCGGGGCGCCTCTCACCGATAGTCGCTAACGGTCGGGTCCCCCGGTCGGAGGATTGCGGTGGCGGCGCCGGGACCCTGGCGAGCCCGGGACTATGCGGGATTCGCCAGGGTTCGCTATTTGTGACGAGGTAACCTCCATCAGTGTTTACGCACACAACAGGCACACCTAGCAGATACGCGGAAGCGGGTCACCGACCAGCATGTCAAGCACGCGCATCCCGCCGATATCGGTGCGCAGGAAGACCATGCCCGGCGGATCGGCCTGCACCGAGCCAATGATGGCGGCCTCGCGGCCCAGGGGGTGACTGCGCATAGCTGCCAGGGCTGCCTCTGCTTTATCGGGCGCTACCACGGCCAGGAGCTTGCCCTCGTTGGCGATGGTCAGAGGATCGAGGCCGAGGATCTCGCAGGCCCCTCGTACTCCGGCGTGAACCGGGATGGTGTGTTCGTCCAGCCCGATGGCTACCTCGGCGCCCAGCGCCATCTCGTTCAGCGATGTAGCTACGCCTCCGCGCGTCGGGTCTTTGAGGCAATGCAGACTATCTCCAGCCGCTTCGAGCAGCGCGGCTGCCAGGGTATGGAGAGGCGCCGTATCGCTCTGCACGTCGGTTTCGATATCAAGCGCTTCGCGCGCAAGCATGATGGCGATGCCGTGATCTCCAACCGAACCGCTGAGGAGCACGTTATCACCCGGCCGGATGGCCGTCTGTCCCATTTGCCAGGTCGCATGAATAACGCCCACGCCGGCCGTGTTGATGAAGATCCCGTCGGCCTTGCCGCGCTGGACGACCTTCGTGTCACCGGTCACGATGGCAACTCCGGCCTCGGTTGCCGCTTTCGCCATCGACGCGACGATGCGGCGCAGCTCAGCGATGGAGAAACCCTCCTCCAGGATGAAGCCGGCCGAGAGGTATAAGGGGGTGGCACCCGCCATCGCCAGGTCGTTGATCGTGCCGTGCACGGCCAGTTTGCCGATATCGCCGCCTGGGAAGAAGAGCGGGCTGACGACGTAGGTGTCCGTCGTGAAGGCCAGGCGCGAGCCCGTACCGTTCAGCCCGAAGGTGGCGGCGTCGTCCATTGTATCGAGCAGGGGGTTCGAGAAAGCCGGGGCGAAGACACCCTCGATCAGATTGTGCGTGGATTTGCCACCGCTGCCGTGACTGAGCGTGATCTTTTCGTCACGCAGATAGAACTTGTGGCGACGCGCCTGTCTGACGCGCTCTATCTTTTTCAGCACATCGTCGATGCGCCCCGTGTCACGTGGCTCGAGCGTCTCCATAAAAGCCTCCTGAGAGATGTTGTTGTTATTGCGCCGCCATCGGCAGGATATTCAGGCGGTGGCGTTCGGACGCCATCGAGAAGCGGCCGTAGTTGAAGTACGCGGCGCAGGCGCCCTCCGGCGAAACCATGCAGGTGCCGATGGGCGTTTCGGGCGTGCAGGCGGTTCCGAAAACCTTGCACTCCCACGGTTTGATGACGCCTTTCAACACCTCACCGCATTGGCAGGCCTTGGGATCGGCCACGCGCAGCCCGGGTACCTCGTAGCGCAGTTCGGCGTCCCAGTCGGCGAACTCCGGGCGCAACTTCAACGCGCTGTGCGTGATGAAGCCGAGCCCGCGCCACTCGAAGAACGGCCGCAGCTCCATCGTCTGCGCCATCGCCTGCAGGGCCTTGGGGTTGCCTTCCGGCCGCACCACGCGCGCGTACTGGTTCTCGACCTCCGCCCGGCCCTCGCTGAGCTGCTTCACGATCATGTAGACCGACTGTATGATATCAAGCGGCTCGAAGCCGGCGATCACGACGGGCTTATGATGGTCGCGGGCTACGAAATTGTAGGGGCGCATGCCGATTACCATACTGACATGCCCGGCGCCGATAAAGCCGTCCAGGCGCAGGTCAGGCGAGTCAAGGATGGCCTTCATCGCGGGGATAATGGTGACGTGATTGCAGAAGACCGAGAAATTCTTGAGGCCCTCCGCCTTCGCGCGCAGCAGAGTGACGGCGGTCGAAGGCGCCGTGGTCTCGAAACCGATGGCGAAGAAGACGACCTGGCGATCGGGATGCTGGCGGGCGAGCTTGTAGGCATCGAGGGGCGAGTAGACGAAGCGCACGTCGGCGCCGTCGGCCTTCGCATCGAGCAGGCTGCCCTTCGAACCGGGCACGCGCATCATATCTCCGAAGGTCGTGAAGATTACCCCGTCCATGCGCGAGATCGCGATGGCGTCATCAATGCGCCCCATCGGCAGCACGCAGACCGGGCAGCCCGGCCCGTGCACGAGGTCGATGTTGGGCGGCAGCACGTCCTCGATGCCGTGTTTGTAGATAGTATGGGTGTGCCCACCGCAGACCTCCATTAGCTTGAGCGGCCTGGAACCTGACAGCCTGGCAATCTCGGCGGAGATGCGTTTTGCCAGCTCCGGATCGCGGTACTCGTCAACATACTTCATGTTGTTCATAGGGGGTCTCCTTTCATTAGCAGCGCATTGATTACCTCGAGCAGCGCGTGATAAGCTGTCGCGTGTGCCTCCTGGATGCGCGGGATGTGGTCGCTTGGGGCATTGATGCAAATGTCCACTGCCGGGGAGCGCATCATCTTCCCCCCATCATACCCGCTCAGCCCTATCGTCAGCAGACCCTGTTTCTTTGCCTGCTCAAAAGCCATCAAGACGTTAGTCGAATTGCCACTCGTTGAAATGCCGAAGGCGATATCGCCCGGTAGTCCGAAGGCGATGACCTGGCGAACGTAGATATTGTCGAAACCGACATCGTTGCCTACGGCCGTCACCACCGCGATGTCGTTGGTCAGCGCGATGGCCGGGAGCGGCCTCCAGTCGCTAAAGGGCGGCGTGAGCAGCTCGGCGACGAGGTCCTGGGCGTCCGTCGTACTGCCGCCGTTGCCGAAGGCCAGCAGCGTCGCCCCCTTCGCGAAGGCTCTCGCCATTGCCTGGCCCGCCGCGATGATCTGCTCGGAAGAGGACTCGAAGGTCGCCCGGCGAAGCTCTATCACCTCCCGGCACTTTTCAAGTGTGGAGTGACGCACCTGCGCGAGCACGTCCTCTACGCTGGCTTTTCCGCCTTCAAAGAGAAATGGATAAAAGAGGCGGTCGTACTCAGAACCTTCAGCGCTAGACATCGTTTGCCTCGGTTATAGGAACGTGATTCGCCGCATCCTCATCTGCTATATTCGCAATGGCTACTCCACCATGCACCAGCAGCCAGTCCCCCGGCACCACCTCTTCAACGAGCGTAATGTCAACTTCTTCTGTCTCATCCTTGATCTCCACCAGGGCGGTACCCAGTTCCTGGTCGATGCGCAGCACCCTGGCGGCCAGAGCCTCGTCGGAACACGTGATACAGTGCCCTTCAGCGTCAAGCACACACGCGTCCCCAGCGCCGACTAGTTCGAATCCTGGAAGATTGCTGGCAGGTTTCCCCGGCAGGTTGTTCATATCAATAGCCCTTCATGTTCAAAGAAAATATGCACCAGTTCCCAGAGAATATGGTAGAGCGTTTCGTGCGTCTCCTGGATCACAAACGGGTCGCGTGACGGGACGACGAAGAAGAAGTCGAGATCAGCCGTCCGCATCGCACCGCCTTCGCCACCTGCCAGGCCAAGCGCCAGCAGCCCTTTCTGTTTCGCCACACCCAGCGCCGCGACGACATTCTCGCAGCGTCCATCGAGCGAGAAGCCCATGGCGATATCCTGAGGGCGGGCGAGCACATTGAGCTGGCGGGCGAAAAGCATTTCGTCGTCACCACCTCCCACTGCCCTGCTGCTAATCGTGGCGCTGTCATTAGTCAGAGCGAGCGCGGGCAGCGCCCGTTTGCCAACAATCACCGGGTGGACAAACTCGACCGAGACGTGTTGAGCATCCGTCGCCGAGGCACCGTTGCCAAAAGCCAGCAACCGCCCTCCCTGGTGAAAGCGGCGCGCCATAGCCCAGCAGGCGTCAGCGATGCGCCCCGCCTCAGCTTCGAAGAAGACCTGCGGCGTGGTCATGCTTTGTTCGAAGCGCGCTGCTACCAGCGCTCTCAGATCTGCTCGAGCTTTATCTGTCGCCATCAACGATCCTCGTCATTCGATTTGACTCGTGTGGAGCATGTCCAGTTCATCTACAAAGGGCTGGCCCATGATCTCGAGTGCCTTCATGGTTTCGCGCGCTTCGTCTTCGTCGATCTTGCTCATAGCGAAGCCGACATGGATCAAAACCCAATCGCCCGGCTCAATGCCCTCGGGACGCACCAGCGCCACGCTCACATTGCGCCTCACACCGGAGACATCGACCTTCGCGATAGAATTCTCGTCGTCTACGATATCGATAATCTGGCCTGGAATTCCAAGACACATACGAACCTCCTTAGTTCATCGACTAAGCCGCGCAGCGGCGACGGCAAGCTGACCAAGAGCGAGGCCGCCATCGTTGGGCGGCACACGCCGGTTAATATAAACCCGAAAAGCCTTAGCTTCCAGGCGACTTATGAGTTCTTCGAGCAGTATGCGGTTCTGGAAAACTCCACCGCTGAGCGCCACAGCTTCCAGTCCCGTACGCTCCCGCGCCGCGAGGCAGGCGGTCGCGAGCAGTTCTGCAATGCTGCGGTGAAAGCGCAGCGCGATCTCGCTTGCAGCCGCGCCCTGCTGTAATATCGCCGACGATGGCGCGCACCAGCGGCCTGACGTCAAGCTGTGCAGGGACCTGTTCTCCCTGATCTCCGATGGTAAATGGATAGATACGTGCTGAAGGCGCTTCTAGCGCATCTGCCTGGCCAGAGCGTGCCAGCACCTCGAGTTCGATGGCAGCCTGCCCTTCGTATATTACCTCACGGCGCACACCGAGCAGCGCCGCAACGGCGTCGAACAGTCGCCCCAGACTGGAAGTGGGAGGACTGTTGAGGTTCCGTGACATCATCTGCGACAGCGCGTGCCATTTCGAGCGGTCCAGTTGACGCACAAACGGGATATCCAGTTCGAGGAAGTCGTCGCCAAAGGCCTGAACGAGGTAAGCCGCCGCCACGCGCCAGGGCTGGCGTACCGCCTGCTCGCCTCCGGGGAGTGGGATGTAGGCCAGGTGCGCGAGCCGCTCAAAGCCCGAGAGGTCGGCGCTCATGATTTCGCAGCCCCAGATCGCGCCATCTGTGCCGTAGCCGGTGCCATCGGCGGCAACGCCGATTACCGCGTCGCGCAGCCCGTGTTCGGCGAGCACGCTGGCGATGTGGGCGTGGTGATGCTGGACGCCGATTTTCTGAGGGATGGGCGCGTCGAGGGCGTATTTGGTCGCCAGGTATTCGGGATGCAGGTCATACGCGACTGCCTCCGGGTAAATATCGAAGAGGCGCTGGAAGTGCGCAATGCCCTCGCGGAACGAGGTCAACGTCTCCAGGTTTTCCAGGTCGCCAATGTGGTGGCTGAGAAAAGCGCGCTTCTCCTTGCCCAGGCAAAAGGTGTTTTTGAGATGCCCGCCGCAGGCCAGCAGCGGCACCGGCAGCTCGAGCGAGAGGGGGATCGGCTCGGGCGCGTAGCCGCGCGAACGGCGGAAGAACTGCTCACCGCCCGCGGCGATGCGCATGACCGGGTCGTCGCAGCGCATATGGATATCGCGGTTATGGGTCAACATGCCATTGGCGATCGACGCAAGTCGCCGGCGTGCGTCATCGTCCCGGTAAGCGATGGGCTCGTCACTCACGTTGCCGCTGGTCATCACCAGGGCAGCAGGCCGCGCGGTTCGCTCCGCTTCAGTAGCCGCCGCAACGGCACGCAGCAGCAGGTGGTGGAGGGGGGTGTAGGGCAGCATGATGCCGAGCGTGTCGCAGGCAGGCGCGACCTCAGACGCAACCATACTCGCTGGTTGCCGAGTGAGCAGCACGATGGGGCGCCGGTGCGATTGAAGCAGAGCTGCCTCGGCATCGCTTACCTGGCAGAGCTGTCGAGCCGTCTCAAGGTCGGGTACCATCAGCGCGAAGGGTTTGGCCTCGCGGTGCTTGCGCTGCCGCAGGCGCTGCACAGCCTCCTCGTTGAAAGCATCGCACGCCAGGTGGTAGCCACCCAGGCCCTTGATGGCCAGGATTGCCCCATCGGCGAGATGATGCGCTGCCAGCGAAATCGCGTCCGCCGCCGCAACCTCTGAGCGGGGGCTGTTCCACTCGATGAGGCGCACCTGCGGGCCGCAGACCGGGCAGGCGTTCGGCTGGGCGTGGAAGCGGCGGTTGCGCGGGTCATCGTACTCTGCCCGGCAGACCGGACACATGGGGAAGACGCGCATCGTCGTTTTTTCGCGGTCGTAGGGAACGTCCTGCACGATGGTGAAACGCGGGCCGCAGTTGGTGCAGTTGATGAACGGGTAGTGGTAGCGCCGGTCGGCGGGATCGAACAATTCGCGCAGGCAGTCATCGCAGGTCGAGCTATCGGGCGAGATGAGCGCCCGGCGTTCTTGCCCTTTCTGGCTGTGGCTGATGATGAAGGCATTATCATGGCGCGCAGGTATCAGCTCTGTGGTCACGGAATCGATGCGCGCCAGGGGAGGCGCCTGCTCCCGCATCGCCCGCTCGAAGCCGTCGAGCGCCGCGTCAACTCCCTCGACCTCGATGGTCACGCCCTGGCTGTCGTTCAGCACAAATCCAACAAGATCCCGGCTCCGCGCCTGTCCATAGACGAAAGGCCGAAAGCCAACGCCCTGCACAATGCCCTGTACAACGATGCGGCGCCGCTGAATTGTCGATCCTGCTGCGGATGACATACGTTTTTTCCTCTAGCCTGCGCTATGCGTATCCTTCATGTACAAATGTCTCAAGCCACTCGCACCAGGAATCCAGGCCCTCACCCGTCCGGCAGCTTACTTCGAAGATGCGCAGGGAGGGATTAATGGCCAGAGCGTAGCGCTTCACCTTCTCAAGATCGTAATCGACGTAGGGCAACAGGTCGAGTTTGTTGACGATCATGATCTGTGAAATCGCGAACATCTGAGGGTACTTGGCCGGCTTGTCGTCCCCTTCGGTCGTGCTCACCACGACGACGCGAAGCTCTTCTCCCAGGTCCCAGGCGGCGGGACACACCAGGTTGCCGATGTTCTCGATCACCAGCAGGTCGAGCTTCTCGAGTTCAATTTGCGCGAGCGCGTCCTGGATCATGTGCGCCTCCAGGTGGCATGCGCCGCGCGTATTGATCTGGACGGTCTGCGCTCCCGCCGCTTCGATGCGCTCTGCGTCGGCGGTAGTCTCGATGTCGCCCTCGATGACTCCGATGCCCAGTTGTCCGCGCAGCCGCTCGACTGTGCGCTCAAGCAAAGTAGTCTTACCCGCGCCTGGCGCGCTCATGATGTTGATTGCGCGTATACCATACGCTGCCAGCCGCTGCTGGATTCCCTCGGCGACGCTTTCGTTGGCTGCCAGGATGTTCTGGGCAATCGTTACTCTGACCAAGTCACAACTCCTGATTTCTGGGCGATTCGATTTCCATCTCGATGATCTGGAGCTCGGTGCCTGAGATGATCTCGTTCGACCACTCTTTGCAGGTCGGGCACTGGGCTATGAAGTTCAGTACATCGAACTCCCGCGCGCAGTGCCTGCAGCGCGCGCGATGCGGAACGCGGTCGATCGACAATTGCGCCCCAGCCAGCACCGGGTCGAGACTGACCAGCATCTCAAAGCAGAACGCCAGAGAATCGGTCACAACGCCGCTTGCTTCGCCGATTTTCAGCCGCACCTGGCGCACGTGTGTCGCGTTGCTTTCGGCTGCTTTCGCCTCAACAGCCTCGACGATACTTTGAGCTATTGATAGCTCATGCAAGTCAAACCTCGCTCCCTCAATGTGCTTTTCGCTTTACATTGACCGAAGCCTCAGATAGCGTTGGATGTCTGGCAACTGCTGCTGGATAATCCACAGGCCTAAAGCGGCCACGGCAATCGCGATAATGATCTTGAACATGGTGTGCGCTTCCTTTCTCTTGATCGAATGAAGATAGTTGACAATTGTCAAAGACAGATTCTATGTCTCTATTCGCTTGCGAGCAATTGCTCGATGAGCGAGTCTATCATTTTCACCGCCTCATCGACGGCTGCCTGCACCGGTTCGCTCAGTCCCATCTGCATCTCTTCAAAGTCTTCACCTGCGCTAATTATAGCAGGTTCGCAGCCAACGAGCAGGGTATGAATCGGTCGGGCACCCAAAGTTCTGGCATATGAAAGTACCTTCACCGGATCCATACTATGGGAATCTAGCGCTACTATGCCTGCCTCTACTCCTTTCTCGGGATTCATGCCCGTTAAATCCGGCTCGATCAGGTAAAGCGTTCCCGGCGGCCCTCCCCGTGGGACTGCATCAACCAGCACGAGTTCATCGTACTCATCGAGCAAGGCATATGCCAGGTCCATTCCCCGAATGCCGAAATCGACGACCTGCACGCTTTGCGGGTATGGCCGGGTTATGAGCCTTTGAGCAACCTCAACCCCGAAGCCATCATCACCCAGAAAGATGTTGCCTATGCAGGCAACAAGTACGCGCGCGGGCCTGGCTTCAGGCGGTAATGAGTGGTTCACTGTGCCTTCCATGAGGTATTGTCCTCTGCATCTCCCAGTGGTTCAACCTCTTCCGGAAAGAAAAAGAAATGATGACCGGGGAAGATGCGGTCGTCGGCCTGCATCTGCTCTAAGGCCGGATCATCATCTGCCGTGACGACCAGGTAGATGCGGTTCTCGAAATCCTGCTGGATGACATCGATGGTTGCGGTCTTTCCATCAAGAATCAAATCGAAAACGTCGGCACGTCCCTTATTGGGATGCAGGCGCACGCGGTCTCCCGCTCTTACCTCTACACCGGCAATGGTGACGGATTCTGGCGGTGGGTAATCTTCACCCGGGAAATTCCAGCCCCCACGGCGCATCATTCTTTTTCTCCTTCACTGATCGGGCGCAGTTCGCGAATTGTACCATGTAGTTTCATAAATTGCTCAGGTGTGAGCGCCTCAGTGCGCTCCAGTATCTCGCGCGCGCGCTCGTCCTGCCGCATCGCTTCTTTCTCTTCATCCGTCAGCGTCATGATACGCAGGCTGAGAATCTCATCAATCTCGGTTCCATCGAAAAGGGCCCCCGGGCTTTCCGGGGCGATTTGCGGATAGTCATACAGGATGATGGGTGATGAAACTATTGCATCGCGTTCTCCCTCGTTACCGACCAGTACCGGCCAGGTGCGGATATTTTGCAATCCCTTGACAAAGGGTTGCAACGCTTCAGGCGGATCCAGCAGGGAGATAAAGGAACCCTGACGTAACTGTAGGATAGTGTGAGTGGATACGAAGGATTGGAACAACACCGCGTCGTGCTTGCGAGGTGGCGAGCTGAACTCGGCTGACCTGTTTTCGATGTGAACGCTGAGCTTGAAAAGGTTTTGACTAAGCGGCTCCGCTGCGAGGATGACGGCACCCCGCACCGGTTGCTGCTCCCGGATAACCCGTCCTGCCGGCTTCGCATAGGTTCGATTGATGGCGGCCTCATCATCCGCCACGCGTCCACCGGGAAAATCGATCTCCACAATGCGGGGGCGGGCGAGCAATTCGCTCAATGAGATATCTAGCGCGCTCACCTCGCGCTCCATACCCTCTTGCAGTGGTTCGCCTGCGAAGCGACTTACCAGGCTCCGCTCTACGGCGTTATCCCCAGCGGGGTCATCCTTCACCATTTCGGACTGCTCAACTGTACGCACAAGCAAGTGCAGGAACCTTACGGTGACATCGAGCGATATGTCTTCTACCTGCCCTTCGACCAGGCATTCGGTGTGCATTGTCCAGGGATCTATACCCCCGTTCGCCTCGCTATACTCGCGTGGATAGACCACGCCGAACGTCCAGCGCGTCCGATTTTTGAGGGCGGATTGGCGGTACGGGTAAAGAAGGTAGCCCTCATAGAGTACCGCGTCAGCAATTTCCTTGATCTGCTCTATCCTCATGACTGCACCTCCTCGCTACCTGCGCGCAGTAAACGCACAAAAACCTCCTCCCAGGTAGGGAGGCCATACCTGGTCTTGTACTTGTACAGGTCATCGAAGACATCCTTGCGCATGCGAATCCACGCAGTGTTTGGAAAGGAAGCCTCTATCGCTTCTCTCCAGAGCGCGACCGGCAAGCGGTAGGTCGCTTCCTTCGACCATGAAATTTGCGCGATCTGAAGGTTGCCTGCCTCGCCCTCGTAAAAGATGGTTCCACTGAAGAGGAAGGTGAGAGGAATATCCCCGTCTTCCAGGGCGTCGAAGTACTGCGTGCTCACCACCTCAAAGTCGTAGGAGCATGGGACGGGCAGATCGACGATGGTGCTTCCTGAGAAGCGCGGCACTACTGTAGTGACGTGAGTCCATAGGAACGTGCGTAAGGTCTCACCCCAGCGCTCCGGCTCACCAAAGAGCCCCTGCAGTTTTGCCTTTTCTTCGGCATTGTAGCGCCGTTTTGTTACCGAGAGCATGATCTGGCACTTCAGGTTGACGTTCTGGATGCGCTCTTCCCCGCTCACATTGGCGATGCGCATTTTGAAGATGAGCATGGGGAGTACACTGTAGATGGCAGCTTCGGCGCCTGCGACCTCAAAGCTCAGGTCCGGCATCGGCCTCTCCTCTCCCAGGCGGAGCTGATGTCTGTTGGGTGGGTATGTGTTGAGGCTCTCCATATGGAGTTGCCCTGGCGCGCAGACCTGAAAAGAACTCCGCAATCGCTTTCCAGACCTCTTCTCCGCCACTCAGACCTTTCCACTTGAGGCGGATCAAGCCGACTAGCTCATAGCAAGCGTCTATCGGCACAATATAGTGCTCGCGATAGTTCTCCCTATCTCTACTTTTTACCCGGTTGATGAGGAGCGCCTCAACGTCGGGTTCCAGTTCGTTCAGGACGGGGTTGCTTCTGACAAGCTCGTCCCAACCCTCCAGAGTGAGCGTGGACTCCATAGCTCCCGCGGGGCTGGGATAGAAGGCCATGACACGCTTCGCACTCGTATTATGAAAAATATAGACCATATTCACGGGGATCATCAGGTCGTCCCACTGCTCATCCGTCATCTGGAAGTCCTGCAAGAGGAGATAGCGTGAGGGTATCAGGCGGTACTTTCCATGCCCGGCTCCCGGGTCGCTGAAGAGTATCGAGCAGGGGATACATACGCACGTCACCGATCGCCCGGAGAGATCCAGCAGGTGGCGGTGATTCGCCGGGATCTCCGCGCTGCAGAGCTCGCACTGTTCAGCGGGCGGACGCATTTCTCGCCGGCGCGCAAACTGGCGCAGCACATCGAGGGACGTAACAGAGTGATCCTCATTCGTGTTTGTAAGTTCGGATGACGACATCGTAGCTTACCTCATCTCGAGTGTATTGCCAGGGTTACCTTAGGTTGATCGTTTTTTGCCAGCGCCGAAAGGGCCACTTTCACCTTGCCATCTTCAAGTAGAAGTGGCACCGGCTCGAGGAACAGGTCGGCATCATCCAGGCATCGTCCGGCGTGGTAAACGTCAAATTTTCGCCCACAAGAGGAGCAGATCAGGGTAGTGCCCTCTAACGTGCCACCCTCGAGCGGTTCATTGCAATTGGCGCAGCGGTTGTGGTAGGCATAATAGGTGTTTGCAATCGAGCAGAAGAGCACCGACTTCGCCTGCACCGAGACCACCTTGAGCTTGCCCTCGGGGAGAGCTTGCAGCTCCTCCACTACTCTCCATCCACTGTCCTTGCCAGTTGGCCGTGAATTATCTTTGTTCCGCTTAGGGGGGACAAACGTAACGGGCAGGCCCTGGCGCGGCGGTGGGTCGGTAACTCCTTCTACCTGAAGCCCATCCAGGTCTGGGGCGGCCTTGAAGATGGCCTCCTCAATCGCCAGTTTGAGCGTGATAGTTGAGCCGGGACAGCCGTGGCAGCTACCCTGGAGACGCAGGTGGGCAATGCCATCCTCAACCTTGACGAACTCGACATTGCCGCCGTGCGACTTGAGATAGGGCCGAACCTCGTCCAGCGCCTGCATGACGCGTGCCTCGATGTCTACTGGATGCAGCCCGTGAAGCATAAATAAGGGACCCAGCAGGTCATCGCTCGCGAAAGTATCGATCAATGCGAGACCTGATGCTTGCGACCTGGCAGTAATTTCAAGCAGCCGTGCCAGTCCTTCACCGTACATATCCAGGAGCGCCTGGACAAGCTCCTGGGCCGTCGCCCTCGCTTGGGGGTCAGGGAAAGCGGCGACCTCCTCGACCAGGGCCTCGATACGCGCCGCCTGGCGGTGGTGCTCCCGTTCTTCATGTGGCATTGCACTTTCTCCTCTTTAGCTTCCCAGGTCGTGCCCCGGGGCAGAGTGTTTCTAACCCGGGGCATTAAATTGTACCGAACCGCATGCCTTAGGTGTGTCAGGGTGTCGGCAAGTTCGGGCTCTGCGGGTCTACCGGGTTTTGAGGACTGACGCCCGAGGAGGCGGTGCCAGTGGACTTACCAGCGGGACGTTTGGATTTCCCGCTGGCGCCTGTATCACGGCGACCGGCTTCCTTGCCCTCCTTTTTCTTCCTTTCCTCACCCTTTGGCGTCCCCGGCATATGCGAAGGCTCAGGTTGAGTCGAGGCTGCCGGCTTCTGCTGCTCTGCCATTGTATATGCTCCCCTTTGCGAAATCTCTTCTTCACCTTACTATCGGGTAGCTACCGGGACGCCACTGTCGCCCCGATAGCCACGCTCCTTACGGATTGACGACGCTACGAATTTATGCCGAATGTAGGTGAGAGAACCGTCTGCAACTCCTTCCCCTCGCCCAGGTACATATGGACACCGCACGGCAGGCAGGGATCGAAGCTGCGAACCGCTCGCATGATGTCGATGCCCTTGAAGGTGTCCGGGCCATTGTCTTCGAAGATGGGCGTGTTCTGCACGGCGTCCTCGTAGGGGCCCGGCGTGCCGTAGATGTCTCGCACGCTGCCGTTCCAGGGTGTAGGAGGATAAGGATGGTAGTTGGCGATCTTCCCATTCTCGATGACCATATGATGTGAGAGCACGCCGCGCACGGCTTCGTGGAACCCACAGCCGATGGCCTCCTTCGGCACGGTGAAGTCACTCCAGGTCTTGGTGTGACCGGCGCGTACCTCATCGAGCGCCTTGTCTATGCAGTGCAACGCTACCGCTGCGGCGTAAGCCTGGAAGTACGTACGTGCGCGGTTACGCTCAATGGCGTTGCTCCACTGCGGGATCTTCCACTCGAACTCTACCGCCGGCTTGGTAGCACTCTTGGGCAGTCGAATAATGACGCTGTGCCCGGTGGCTTCAACGAGTCCGCCCAGGTTCACGAGCCCGGCCAGGGCCGTCGCCCACAGGCGCGCAATCGGACCACCTCCGGTATCCAGGGCGAGGTACTTGTCGGTGCGCTTATCGTACCAGCGCGGCGACATCGTCCAGCTATATTTATCGTTGAAGTCACGTTTCTGCGGCCTGGGGATGGTGGTCTGGTTCCAGGGGTGGCGCTTGTCGACGGGATTGCCGAGTGGGTCGCGATCGACGAAAGTCCTCTGGTTCTGCCAATCCTCGTAGTAGGAACTCCCCAGCAGGATGCGGATACCCAGATTGATGTCGACCAGGCTTGTCGTCACCAGTTCGCCATCCACCACAACTCCGGGTGTGACGAACATGGCGCGTCCCCATTCAGCCATGTTGCGATAATCGAAGTCGCATACGTCCGGGTCTTGCCACGATCCCCAGCAGCCGAGGAGCGTGCGCCGGTAGCCAACCTGCTCGTAGCCGGGGAGGGCCTGGTACCAGAAGTCGAACAGATCGTCATGCATAGGAACGACCTTCTTCATCCATTCGACGTACTTCATCAGGCGCACCAGGTAATCCGTGAAGACCTGGACGGTGGCGACGGTACCAACACCTCCGGGATAGAGGGTCGAGGGATGGACGTGGCGTCCCTCCATCAGACAAAACGCCTCGCGCGTATAGCGACTGACATGCAGCGCCTCGCGGTAGAACTCACCGACGAAGGGGTTTAGCGAACGCATGATGTCGCCGATGGTGCGGTAGCCATGATCTGCCGCGTGCGGGGCCTCGGTCTTGTTGGCCAGCTCGAGCACACCGGGATTGGTCTCCTTCACCATCTGCTCACAGAAGTCAACACCGACCAGGTTTTCCTGGAAGATGTTGTGGTCGAACATGTATTCCGCCGCCTCACCCAGGTTGATAATCCACTCGCCCAGCGCCGGTGGTTTGACGCCATAGGCCATGTTCTGGGTGTAGACGGAGCAGGTCGCGTGGTTGTCGCCGCAAATGCCGCAGATGCGGCTGGTGATGAAGTGCGCGTCGCGTGGGTCTTTGCCCTGCATGAAGAGGCTGTAGCCGCGGAAGATGTGGGAGCTGCTATAGGCCTCCGCCACCTTGCGTTGCTTGAAGTCGATCTTGGTATAGATGCCCAGGCTGCCAACGATGCGCGTCATAGGGTCCCACGACATTTCTACAAGCTGCGGGGGCTCGGTTGGGACCTCTTCTCGTCTCGTTTGCGTTGTCATGAAACAATCTCCTTTTCATCTTCTCCAGGTTGGCTGGTAGCCGGTCGTCAGTTCTCTACCCGTGTGCCGCCATGACGGTTCTTTGTTGACGGTGTCGTTGGTCAACTTACGCAGAGAACGCAGAGCGTTGCCCCACAAGCTTACGACGGCCGTGGAGAGCTTTGCGCCGGGCGGCTCGTCCATGAACGGCATAAATTTGTCGGGAAATCCCGGCATCGTACAGCCAATGCAGATGCCGCCGACATTCGGACAACCCCCGATACCGTTCATCCAACCGCGCTTGGGGACGTTGCAGTTCACCACCGGCCCCCAACACCCGAGCTTCACGAGGCACTGCGGCGAGCCATACTCGGTAGCGAACATGCCCTCCTCGTAGTAACTGCCGCGATCGCAGCCTTCATGGACTGTTTTACCGAAGAGCCAGGTCGGCCGACCTGCGTCGTCGAGCGGGATCATCGGGGCCATACCTGCCGCCTGGTAGAGTAGATAAAGTACCGTCTCCATGAAGTTATCTGGCTGTACTGGGCACCCGGGGACATTTATGATCGGGATGCCGGCGCTGGATTTCCAGTTCCAGCCCAGGTAGTCGGCGACACCCATAGCGCCGGTGGGGTTGCCCTGCATGGCGTGGATGCCACCGTAGGTAGCGCACGTCCCCACTGCTACCACGGCGAGAGCCTTGGGCGCCAGGCGATCGAGCCAATCAGACACGGGGATGGGCTGATTGGTGGTAGGATCGACACCGAGGCCCGTCCAGTAGCCCTCGGCCTTGATCTTTTCGTTGGGGACCGAGCCTTCGAACACGAGAACAAAGGGGTCGAGTTCGCCTCGTTCAGCTTTATACCACCACTCCATGAAGTCTTTGCCCCACTCGTAAGCGATGCACTTGTTGTGGATGTGAACTCTAGGGAGCCCGGGGATGGCCCCCAACACGATATCCTCGATGCTGGGTTGGGTCGCCGCTGTAACTGAGATTGTGTCTCCCTCGCATCCCAGTCCCTCAACGATCCAGATGATGTGGACGTCCTCCACTTTGGTCGCCATGCTGTACCTCCTCGAGCATAAGCTGCTCGCAGCACTAAAAAGTCTCAACGGTAAACATGGGCAAAGCATTTGCCGGTGCCCCGGAATATACACTACGTTGAAAACAAGAGACGGCACATTACAATGAAGGAACATAGGCCAGAAACAGTCTGGCGTAGACTGTGTTCGCGTGAAATGCCAGATCTCTTTGTGATCCGGCAAAACTAACCTTATTTGCGTTGAGGGAGCGGGCGCAAATATGGTGCTCGAAATAAACAGGATGAGGTCTTCAGGCACAGGTTCCTGTGTAAACAGCACGACGGGAAAGAGACACCTGCTTGTTGGTGTGTTCTCCCTATTATTCCCCCTTCTATGGCTCAGCAAGAGCATGTAGCATTATTGTTCACCATTCGAGTGTAGCATTACGCATTCGATTTAATCAAGGAAAGCTTTGTATATAGTCGAGTTTACTAAAATTTCTAAGTGAAATCTAAGGAAATCGCCAGTATCCTTGGTGAGGTGGGGTACTGGAAGCCCCGGGTACGCGTGCAGAACTACCACCCGCAGGATGTCTATCACCTGGGTAAGAGCGCCCAGAGGCTGTTCGACGACTATGCGGCGTTGGACCAGCGCGTCAAGCAACTGCGTACTCAGTTGGGACACATCAGGGAGCAGCGGCAAATGGAGCCTGAGACGACTCCGCGAGAGGTCTTCGAGGATCTCGCCATTGTTTCCGTAGGAGCGGACGTTCAAGAGAAGGTCGATCGTGTTGTCGAACTGCTCGAGCAGACCAGCATGCAGGGGTGGTTCAGCAGGTGGCTCATCGTTCGTCGGGGCAGCAAGCAGATTTAGATAGAGAACGTCATACTGCTTTGCCTGCGCCCTGGACTGCCGACTCAAGTATGTCCCTTAGCGTTTGCAGGTCATACTCGACCTGGCGTCGAACCGCGTTAGTAACTACCGATTCAGGGTGGTCAGAGCTTCCCTCTGTGAGGTGGACCACTGCATCCTGCAAGACAATTGTCCCGCCATCCTCGGCCGGATCGAACTGGTAGTAAAAGAGGCAGGACGCTATCCCGGTGATAGTTTTGATGGTGAGATAACGCCCGGGCTTGCACTCGACTATCTCAAAAGTAGTCTCCGACCACCGCCCCAGGAACCGGATGGTACTCCGTACTCTCGTTCCTGCCTGTACTGTCCCGGGCGAAATGCTCCGGGACGAGATGATGACGTTGCACCAATCAACCAGGTTCTCAAGGTCGCTCACGTAAGTGAAGACCTCTTCAGGAGGGCGGTTGATGCGGATACTCTGCCTGACTTCTATCGTATACAAGGGGGCACGTACTCCTCTCAACGAGCTACCTTATTGGAAGGCTGCATAAGAACAAATCGCTCGAGAAGGGCTCAGCGTGACACTGTCAACGCTCACCTGCCCAAAAAATTCCTTGAGAACAGGACCGATACGTTTTTCTATCGCAAAAGCAATATGCTCTTGAGTGGATGGTAGCGCTAAAAAGCACTCGCAAGCACATGAAGCGCAAATATGGATAAAACATTGCTTTAGGCCTATATGGAGAGTAGGAGGGAAATGGATCGTCACATCGTCTACCTCCACCTCACTGAAAAGGTCAAGCAGTAGATGGCCCACGATCTCCTCTATGGCCAGCTCGGCAGTTACTCTTTCGTCCGGTATAATTTCCAGGAACCTGTTTTCGCTCCGCGCCTGAATCTGGAGAATGCACATGGTCACTTTCTCCTCTTTTCTCTTCATTACTTGAAGTCCGCATGAAATCATTTGAATTACTTCTTAGAGTCAAGTATACTTATACGGGGTCAGCATTCTAGAGCTTCTGGTAACCGGGTATCCACTCAATGTCCACTCAAAAGTAGCAGAATCTGCCTAGTGAGGAGTACTTGTGAGGAGCGGAGTACATGTAGTGAATGGAGCATTTGGTGAACGTGTACAAAAGCACCTTCGCAACGGTGGCTATTCCCAGAAACAACTGGCTGACGCGCTCGGTCTTCATCCAAAGGTACTCAGTCGCAAACTGACGGGCAGTGGGAATGCCTTCCTGTCGCATGCTGAGATCACGCGCATCATCACGACGTTAGCCGGCTGGCGTGCCATCACCACGCAGGGCGAGGCTCTTTACCTGCTCGAAGTGGCAGAGATAGAGCCGGGCGTCTTTCCCGATGAAGCGTGGCAGAGTCCGCCCCTCGATACGCTTGCGAAACATTCCGCTCCTATAAATGTAAATGGCTCCAACATACCGCATGCAATTCCATCACCGACCACGCGGCTCATCGGGCGGGAATGGGCGGTGGAAAGGCTGCGACGACTGCTTACCCGAGAGGATGTACGGCTGGTGACGCTCGTTGGGCCGGGAGGCAGCGGTAAATCGCGTCTCGCCCTTCAACTGGCCAGTGAACTCTCACCCGCGTTTGCGCTGGGCGCCTGCCTGGTCGCCCTGGCCGGGGTGAGCGATGCTGATCTGGTACCGCTCAGTATCCTCCAGGCTTTGCACATCGGCTCCACGCCTGATGCATCTCCGCTCCAGAGCCTGGTCAGTTACCTCCAGAACAAACAGGCGCTGCTGGTGCTGGATAATTTTGAGCACGTTGCCGCAGCCACGTCCACCGTTGGTGAGCTGCTCGCAGCGGCCCCGGGCCTGAAGCTGCTTGTCACCAGCCGGGCCGTGCTGCGCGTCTACGGTGAGTATGAGTTCAGCGTCCCGCCCCTGGACGTTCCAGACCCAGGCATCCTGAATAAGGCAGCGGATCTCTTACAGTACCCGGCGGTCCAGCTCTTCGTTGAGCGCGCGCAGGCGCTTGTGCCCGACTTCGAGTTGACCGCGGAAAACGCGGGGATCATCGCGGGGATTTGCGCCAGGGTTGACGGCCTACCACTCGGGCTGGAACTGGCAGCCGCGCGCATCAAAGTCCTTCAACCGGCCTCGTTGTTAGAGCGGCTCTCGCGGGCCAGGCTTCCCCTGTTGACCGGGGGGGCCAGGAATCTGCCCGGCAGGCAACAAACGATGCGCGATACCATCACCTGGAGTTATGACCTGCTCTCCCCGGTCGAGCGAACGTGGTTTTACCGCCTGGGAGTTTTCAGCGGCGGCTGGACACTGGAGGCAGCCGAGGCGATGATGCAGGAGATCGCGGGTCAAGGGGAGTCAGCGGCTGTCGATATCCTGGCGCAGTTGGTGGACAACAGTCTGATCGTGCGGCTGCCGGCTGCGAGTGGGCAAGCACGCTTTACAATGCTGGAAATGCTGCGTGAATACGCGCTGGAACGGTTGGCGGGCCAGGGAGAACACGAGCGGCTGAGGGATTGGCACGCCTGCTATTACCTCAGGCAGTCCGAGGCGGGTGAGATCGGCTTGCGAGGCCCACAACAACGAGAATGGCTGGCGAAACTGGCGGCGGATCGCGATAATTTCCGCGCGGCCCTCGAATGGTTACTGCATCGCGCCGGGGAGGGCATACGCATCAGTAGGTTTGCCTTCCACGGGCAGGAGACGCGCGCCGAACACAGCATGGTCGCCGGGAGCTGGACGCTCTCCACCAGCTCAAGCCCGGAAGCGGAGGCGTCTGCCGTTGAACTGTGCTTACGCCTGGCCGCGGCGCTCAGGCACTCCTGGGAGTGGCAGGGCGACCTGGCTGAAGCGCGGCGCTGGCTGGGAGCAGCCCTGGACGTGCCGATAGGTGCCGAGGCCGGGGAGACGCTTATGGCAGCGCGAGCCAAGGCATTGAGTGAGGCTTCCCGTTTGATGTGTTTGCAGAACGACCAGGCGCGAGCGGTGGTGCTGGCGGAAGAGAGTAGTGCGCTGGGGAGACGTCTGCACGATCCGATACGGCTAGCGAGCACGATGCTGCACCTCGGCTGGGCTTTCCATGCGATGGGCGAGTATGCAATGGCCAGGGAGGCTTACTGCGAGGGCCTGCAACACCTTGAAGGTATGGACGATCCATGGATGCGCGCCCAATTACTGTTTCACCTGGCCGCCGCGGTGGGGTTCACCAGGGACTTTGAGGAAATGCGCGCGCTGTACGCGCAAGGCAAGGCGCTCTTTGAGCAGTTGGGAGACAGGAGCTCCATCGCTGATCTGTTGAAAGACCAGGGTGGCCTTGCGCTGCTCGAAGGCGACTGCATCACGGCCATCGGTTATTTGCTCCAGAGCTTGAAACTGTGCTACGAGCTGAATCATAAACAGCACTTGACGACCGGCATGTGCCTGTTTGCCATTGGGATTGGCATGAGTGGGAAGCCAGACCCCGTTCAGGCAAGTCTCCATTCGGCGCAACTGGAAGGCGTGGGCGATAGCCTGGAGGAGGCGATTGGCCTGGTCCCCTGGACAAAAGCCGATCCGCTCGTTCAAATGGTACGCCAGCACATTCGCTCACAGGTGGAGGAACAAAGCTGGGAAGCTGCTTACACCGCAGGGCGGGCGCTCACACTCCCTCAGGCAATTGACCTGGCCTGCCGATATGCTTTGGAAAGTGGAAACGCAGCGCTGTAAATTACTGGAGATGCCGAGGAAGTACCATGCGGTATGGAGTCTACGTCCCCAATTTCGGACCTTACGGAGATGCGCGGGTTCTTGCAAACCTGGCCGAAGAGGCGGAAGAGGCTGGCTGGGATGGCTTCTTTCTCTGGGACCAGGTATCGAAATCGACGCTGACCCCCACCGTTGATCCGATGGTGGACCCCTGGGTGGCCCTGACAGCGATTGCGCTGCGCACTCGCACTATGCGATTGGGTTCACTCGTCACACCCTTGCCGCGTCGTCGTCCGTGGGTGGTCGCGCGAGAAACCGTCTCGCTGGATCACCTTTCCGATGGCCGGCTGATCCTCGGGGTGGGCTACGGGGGCGGCTATTTCGACTTCGAGGCGCTAGGTGAGGTCTCGGACCCCTCTGGGCTGGCGGGACTTTTGGATGAGAGCCTCGAGGTGCTCATGGGATTGTGGAGCGGCGAGCCGTACCGTCACGAAGGAGCTGCTTACCGCATCAAGGAAGCGCAGTTCCTGCCACGCCCGCTCCAGTCGCCGCGCATCCCCATCTGGGTGGCGGACATATGGCCCGCGAAGGCGCCGTTGCGCCGTGCGGCCCGCTACGATGGCGTTGTTCCCATCGGACGCGACCTGCCGCTCAGCGCCATGCTCACCCCGGCGCAGATGCAGGAAATCGCCGGTTATGTCGCCGCGCAGCCTGGGTACGCGCACCCGTTTGAGTTCGTGCATATGGGCGTCACCGCAGGAGTGGACGCGGCCCATGATCGCGAGGTCATTGACGCTTACCGGCGGGCGGGAGTCACCTGGTGGGTGGAAAAGATCCTGCCGGAACTCTGGGGAAGCTGGAGCAACTGGCCTCTCGAAGCGATGCGCGCGCGCATCCGCCACGGACCGCCGGGCGAGCCGTAGCGCCCGGGCTGGATATCCCAGCGATGCTCGCTGGAATCTCCAGGGGGTGCTGACACTGGCCGATATCGGACGTATACCACTCGCCGAGCGCAGCCGGCGTCGCGTCGAAGAGGCGATGAATCGCGATGTTCTGGTAGTGCAAGCCATCGACACTCTGGATGTGGCGTTGGAACAGTTGACGAGTCATCACATCGGCTGGATGCCGGTTGTTGAGGTGGAATCGGTGGGAGGAGCGCAACACGTTCTGGGACGCATCTCAGCGCAGGAGATTGTGCGCGTCTATCGAGAAGGGCTGGCCAGGGGCTCGCGGCAGATGCGGGGTTTAATCGAGGGTACCATTATGCTCGAATCTCGCATCGAGCCGGGTATGCGGCTGGCGGATCGCCCGTTGCGGGAGGCGAAGTTGCCGCCCGAGTGCCTGGTGGTTTCGATCCGCCGTCAGGGTGAATTGCTCTTTTACCGAATTGGATAGATTTGATGTAGGAAGGAGCAAACGATGCTGCTTACCTCCATCGCCAACTCTATCACTCAGAATCACCCCGATGCCTACCTGTTGGTCGCGCTTATTGGAGAACGACCGGAGGAGGTCACGGACCTGAAACGCGCGGTACGTGCCGAGGTAGTCAGTTCGACCTTCGATGAGCCCACGCAGGCGCACACTCACCTGGCCGAGATGGTACTCGAGCGAGCGAAGCGCCTGGTGGAAGAAGGACGCGACGTGGTCGTGCTCCTCGATAGCCTGACGCGCTTGAGCCGGGCTTATAACCTGGCGGTCGAGCCGAGCGGGCGCAGTCTCTCCGGTGGCCTTGATCCAGCGGCTTTGACGATGCCCAAACGCTTCTTCGGCGCGGCCCGTAAAATCGAAGAGGGCGGCAGCCTGACCATCATCGCGACGGCTCTGGTGGAGACCGGCAGCCGCATGGACGATGTGATCTACGAAGAATTTAAGGGAACGGGCAATATGGAACTTGTGCTCAACCGGAAGCTGGCCGAACGCCGAGTTTTTCCGGCGATCGACATCCCGCTCTCCGGTACGCGCCGCGAAGAGCTGCTCATCGACGAGCAGACCTACCGCGCGGTCGTCACGATGCGCCGCATGTTCTCGCTGCTCAACGAGCAGCGAGGCCTTGAAGCCATGGAGTCCTTCCTCCACCAGATGTCAAAGACCAGCAACAACAGGGAATTCCTGGCAACCCTGACGAAGCAAATAGCCTGAAACGTGCTAAGAAGGGAGACTGATGCTGTGAACACCATCCCGCCCGAAGACTGGGAGGCAGAGATCAGCAGCAGGCAAAAGGAGTCTGATGGACAGGCGCTCATCTGGCCGGCCGGTCGATCGGAGTCCAGCTACAGCATTCAAGAATAGCGATTTTGTTCCTCGCTCCCTGCACCTGGACGCCTCCACGTTTCAGGTGTTGCTGGAGCGACAGGGACCATCACTTGGACTGTGGCGCGCGGCGGAGGTCGCAGTTTTGCGGCAGGTGCAGTACGAACGCCCAGTTCTCGACCTGGGCTGCGGAGATGGCCTGGTTACATCATTGGTTATGCCAAAGGTAGAGATTGGGCTGGACCCTGATGAAAACGTGTTAAAGCAGGCCGCCCAACGAGGCATCTATGAGCGATTCGAGCCTGTATGCGCCGAAGTGATACAACTTCCTGGCGAAAGTATCGGCACGGTTGTGAGCAACTCGGTACTCGAGCATCTTCCGAAGCTAGACGCCGTGCTTGAGCGCGTAGCACATGTACTCCGCCCGGGCGGGCGACTGGTCTTCACCGTGCCCACCGAGGCTTTCAGCGATTGCCTGGCCTTGCCGTTCAGCCGCTATGCCGCCTGGCGCAATCGCCGGCTTGCCCACCTGAATCTCTGGCCTGTGGCGCAGTGGACAGAGCAACTGGAGCGCGTAGGCTTGCAGGTGGAGGAAGTACGTCCATATCTGTGCCCGCACCTGGTGCGCACCTGGGATGCGCTCGAACTGCTCCAGCAAATCTGGGTTGGTCGCCGGCGACTTGTTGGGATGATGTGGCGACGTATTCCGCGGACAGGCTACGAGCGGCTGGCACGATGGGCTGCTGGCCTGGACCTCTCAGCTCCTCAGCGTGGTGGGGGACGCCTCATCGTCGCCCGAAAAGGCAATTGACGAATTGAAGGTTTGTGCTGCAAATTATGTTTCACTTATCGTTTGTAGATGCCTGGCCGCAAGGTAATCAACTGCGATATTGCTCAGCACCACCGTGTTGAGGGAGTACCAGGAGGGCCAGAATGCCGATTAGCTACACCAATCGCAAAGGAATGACGTACACGCTGCACCGGGGACAGACTAAGACCGGCAAACCACGCTATTATTTTGCACGTGCGGACCAGGGACAAGATGAACCGGTCACAGAGCTACCAGCGGGCTACACAATCAGCGAGAGCGTCAACGGGGTGGTCTCCCTGGTCAAAGAGCGACCTGCACTGATCCTGCCAGAGGAGGTGGCGGCCGTCGAGAAGGCCGTGAAGCGGCATCCGGAGGCGCGCCGCTACCGGGTTGCTGTCAAGGGCAAACGGATAGAGGTCTACGAGCAAGTCGGCCCCGATTACAACGAACTTGTCAGCGGACTGCGCATTCCCGGCCTATCGAGACCGGGCCTCGCCGAGGAGTTGCGCGCCCTGGAGGATCGCCACGCGCAGTTCACGCCGGTGTTGCGCTTCACCCTCCTGGATCCGCAGCAGCGGCGCTTCGGCTCAGAACGATGGTGCTACCGCAGTAGTATCGACGGCTGGTTGGAACTGCACGGACGAACGGGACCTGCGGCAGAACTGGCCAAAGTGCTTATTCCTACCCTGGGCACAGACGAGTTCTTTGAACTCTGGTGAGCCAGCTACTTACCTGTCTCCGCTTTGGCATTTGCGGCGTATTACTTACTAGATCGTTTCGATTTTATAGAGCGATTATGGCAAGATTCAATTGTGAAGAAGAGTCTTACTGTATGAGAGATATTTTACAAGGAGCAAGAACATGGCTAATCACAACATGAAAATGGAAGGTGTACAGATCACCTGGCTTGGACACGCTACCTTCAGGATCGCTTCTCCGCAGGGGAAAATACTCCTGATCGACCCCTGGACACAGCACAATCCGGCCTGCCCACCCGCGTTGAAGAGGGTGGACAGGGTCGATATAATGCTGGTTACACACGCCCACTTCGATCACGCTGGCGATGCCGTTGAGATCGCCGTGGCCACAAAACCGACCGTGGTTGCCATCGCTGAGTTGGCGGGCTGGCTCCAGTCCAGGGGCGTCGAAAATACAATGGGTATGAATAAAGGCGGCAGCGTCACTATCGATGGCATCAAAATCACCATGACGCACGCCATTCACACCTCGGGCGCCGAGGATGGCAGTTACGCTGGCGAGGCCTGCGGCTACGTCATCGAGTTCGAAAACGGGCGCAGGCTCTATCATGCAGGTGATACCTGTGCATTCAGCGACATGCAGTTGATCAACGAACTGTACAGTCCGGACGTGGCGCTGCTGCCCATCGGCGACTACTATACGATGGGGCCGCGAGAAGCTGCCCTGGCGGTGCGCATGCTGGGAGTCCAGCACGTCATCCCCATGCACTACAATACGTTCCCCGTACTGACGGGAACGCCTGCTGAACTGCGCGAGGCCCTGCAACAGCTCGGGTTGGACAAGGTCGAGGTGATCGAGATGCAGCCGGGACAAACGATTTAAGGTGAAGCCGGCATCGACATGTTCTTGCGCCACTACGTGAGGAGCCCGGCCACGCTTGCGCAGACGTGCTGTGCAGCGGCCTGGCCATCCTCCAGCGTGTCCTGATCCTGCGTATAGACGGCGATGATATAAGTTTCAGCGCCCACGGTCACTATCCCTGACGAGTTCATCGTCCACAGGCCATCCGGGCCGGTAACCCATCCGTCCTTCATCGCCACGACGGCCCCTGCGGGCGCAGTATCTCCTACGCCCACCTGCTGGTCGGGCTCGATCTGTTCCATCAGGGATAGGGCCAACTGGCGGTCGCCGGCGGTCAGGATGGTTCCTTCGTACAGCTTCGTCAGCAGTGTGACCATGGCCAGCGGGGTGATCACGCTCCAGCCAAAGGCATTGGGATCGGCATCCAGGCCGGTGACACCGATGCGCTGGAGATAGCCTGTCACTCCTGCCGCTCCTCCAACTTCCCCATAGTAGAGGGCAGATGCCGAGTCGTTGTTCGAGTTCTCGATCATGGTTGTCAGCAGGGCCATCTCGTTGCTGTCCGGTTCGCGGCCCTCGCTCTCAGTCAGGTCGAGCAGGGTCAGCATGATGGGGACTTTGATCGAACTCCCGGTGATGAACTGATCGTCTGCAAGGGATGTATAGTAGCGCTGGCGTGTTACGTCATAGACCGCGACGCCCACGTTCCCGCCTTCCGCGGCGAGGTAGGCCGCCAAGTCGGGGGAGAGGGCATCGATGGAGGCCCAGCCCGGCGCGCTCCCAGGTGAGGTAAATGTGATGGCTGAAGCTTCTACCCACGCGGTTGAGCTGCGGTGTGGCGTTGTCCAACCGACCTGGTACCACAGCGTGCCGCCGTCCCAGGCGGAGTCACCCAGCAGCGTCAACGGAAAATCCTGCCCGATGTGCGCTTCCTGCTGATCTGTGCCAGGGGCAGCCAGTAGCGTCGTGTCAGCCTGCACCCAGGCTTCCTGCTCAGGTGCAACCTGGACATCAGGAGGCCCGACGGTGCGCAGGTAGGCCACGCCTGTCTCCAGGGGTGAGACCTGCGGCTGACCTGTAGCGTCCTGGGCGCTCTGATCGAGGACGACCGCATCGCGCCAGAACGCCTGGATCAGCAGGTGGTGGACGAGGCCGTTCCGCATGACGGGAAGCACGATCGCCTCGGTCAGGGGCGGACCGAAATCCGTTTCCCACCCGTCCGGTGAGACGTTGGTGCGCTGGATGTAGCTCCAGATTGGCAGCGGAACCAGGTGACCAACGGTTTTCCCGGTGCGCGTGCCTGCCTGGACGAAGATGCTCTGGCTCACGACCCTTTCAGGCGCAATAGTGGGGTGATCGTCCGTGGGGGCCGTCAACATCAACGCGGGGGCCGCCGACGCGCGTAGATCAGCGTAGGTGAAGAGGCTGCCCTCGACGATCGGCACTTCGCTGCCCACCGTCAACAATGCCTGGAGCAAGGGCAGGCGCATGATGCCGGTGCCAGGATCTCGCATTCCGCCATCGATCAAGTCCGTCCACAACCTCGGCGGTTGCGGCGCGTCCGGATCATGTATATGCATGTACTGAACGGATGGCAGGAGCAGTGCGCCCGAGGCGAAGAACTGGATCCAGCCATAGCTGGTAGGGAAAGCCGGGGTCAGCGTCGTACCCAGGCTGGTTGCGCCGCTGTAACGGTTATAGTAGTCATTGAAGAGGGGAGAAACTTGCATGTCCTGAGCAACCGATTTATTCGGGGAGAAGTCAAAGGTCGGAGCTGTCGTCTCGGTTTCCCCAGCCCAGAGGTATGAAGCATCGGGGACCATCGTATCTGAAGAGGTAGGTTTCTGGGTCAGGGAAGACGAACGCCCGAGTGGAGCCGAGGAGCTCGAGATTAAGAGCAGCAAACTGCCGATGACAATTACCAACGCCATAGAAACGACGAGCGTCTTTCCCCGGATAATCCATGTCGGATGGTATGTTCCCTTACGTTGTCGCATGCTATCACTCCTTCTACTTATATACATCCCATCTTAACAGAGAACTATATCACGGGAGCGATGGTAAATGCTTCATGTGGTAAAAAATGGCTAGGTGTGCGAAACGACGAGAGTCGCATTCAGGTAAGCAGCGCACAAGTCATGAGTCATGTCCTGCTTTTAGACGCACGGCGGACCGCTCAACGTTCTCGACTGCTTCCCACGGGATAGTCTTCGGTTGCTGCTTGAGGCGAAAGGCTCTGGCAATCGGATTGTAGACGTGGAGACGGTAGAGCAGGCTTTTCTGGCCGTACATGAGAGCGATCACGCGGTGTTTTCCGTCGCGCGAAAGCTGGATATCGAATATATGGCCGATTGGCTTGCCGCCGGCGGTGATAATTTTCTTGCCCAACAGTTCTTCGAGCCTGAGCGTCTCTGTCTTTTTGCGCTTCATCGTCCACTCCCCGGAATCCAGCGCAAGATATGTTCCGCGATCCAGCGCTCGGATTGTCCCACGTCATATTGGTCGGCCTTGCCGCGAAGGTGCAGCGTCGGTCCGAATTTATTCACTTCGCTGATAGGGATGCGATATTCGAAGCGGTCGCGCAGGAAAAAGCGGAAGAGCAACTCCAGGCCGCGATGCACGCGGCCCGCGAGTGCCTGCGGGCCAACGATCAGATTGGTCAGACGCAGGCTCCCATCCGCACGCAGCTCAGCCTCTATATCGGCCACTCGCCCAATTCTGCGCCCATCGCTGGTCAGCAGTTGAGAGTCCAGGATATCTCGGATGGAAAAGAGTTCATCATGCGGGTCGATCATCGCCTTTTATCCTCCACCGGTTATGATTTCGAGCGGCAGTGAAACCAGGGCGACCAGGAAAGCCAGCACGAGGATGCAGATCATAGCGATATTGGTGAATCTGCCATTCGTTTTATTGCCGAGATACTGTGAATCGTTCATGAGAATAAGGAATGGCGAGAGCGAGATGGGGAGAAACAGGGCAATGATCGTCGATGCGAAGAGCGCCAGTTGCAATGGATCGATGCCGGTCAACCCGATTGCTACCGCGACCAGCAGAACCAGCGTCATCACCAGGTTGAAGCGAGCGGCCTCGACCGGCTTTTTATTCTCGCCCCACTCCCAGCCGAAGCCCTGAGCAATATTGTAGGAAAGCGCCAGCACGACTTCGAGCGCGGCTCCCAGGCAGGTTGAAAAGAGGACTAACGCAAAGAGGACCGAGCCGGCGATGCCGAAGGGTCTCGCCATAGCGAGGCCGAGTTCGCCCAGGGTATTGGAGCTGATATTGAGTGGCTGCAAGACGACCGCGCCCAGTATAAGCAGGGCAAGCGAACCCATACTCCCGAATCCCATGCCCACAATCGCCGTGACGCGGTTCAGCAGCAGCGATGATCCCGACCAGCCCTCTTCCCGTGCACCCGACGAGTAAAAGTAGAGCAGGTAGGGGCTAATGGTCGCCCCGAGGGTCGCTGCCACCAGATAGAGGTAGTCGGTGACCGTACCCTGCTGAAACGAGGGATGCCAGAGCGTTGGGAGGAGCTGGGCGGGGATGCCTCCGAGCGCAACGATACCCGCCACGAATGAGAGCGTGGCGAGGCCAAGCAGAGCAGGTCCATTCTCAATCAGGTCAAACGGCGCTCGCCAGGTGAGCATCCAGACAAACAGCGCCGCGAAGGGAAAGATGATATGCCAGGAGATGCCGGTAATGAGTGAAACAGCAATGCTGATGCCGCCTAACTCCGCCGCCAGCAACAAGCTCTCAGCAATCAATTCGCTGGCCAGGGGAAAAAGATAAAAGCGGAAACCGAAATCCTCGCGGATCGCCTCGGCGTAGGTTTTCTTTGAGACGGCGGTGAAGCGTCCGACCATTTCGACCAGGAGAATAATGGCCACCGTCGCCAGCAGTACGGCCCAGACCAGCCCCAACCCGAATTTTGCTCCGGCCTCGCCCGATGTGGCAACCGTCCCGGCATCGAGGAAGCCACCCGTGGCGGTAACGATCCCCAGCGCAATAGAGAGCCACTGCTTCTTCATGAGCCACCCGCTTTCAAAAACGCCGCACTGGCACGATTGAGAACCTCGATCTGCCCGCGCCAGCCGCAGCTATCACCCAGGCAAGGGGCGTCAACGATGCGCATTGCGGGCGCATAAAGCGCCAGGAGCTGTTGTAATGTGTGCCTATCCACATTACTTGAGGCAGTCAAGTTCTGGGCAGCGCCATTCAGTTCACTCTGGAATTGCATGAAGCTGGATGACGCGTACCTATCCGAAATCTTGCCCTCATGAGCATAGTTCAGCGTCGTCGCGGCGGCGGCGAATGCAGAACCGATATTGCCTGCCGTTCTGGCGAACGGTGATTCTGTCACATTACACGCTGTCACTATGCAAATGAGCAGCAGCAATACAATGCAAGTTCCGGATTTTCGCCACACTTCACTGTGACTCCTCGTGAGTAATTCTACTTACCACACGTATTCGACAGCGAAAAGGTAGCTATCCACAAAGTTCAAAGGTCGACTGTTTCCTGCCTGTGCGCTGGTTCTGCGACGACCTGGATCAGGTCCTCTTTCTGTACGCCCCGGTCTGCTGCCACCTTGTGCACCTCCCAACGTGACTCGCCATTCTCTTGCCAGAAGTGCAGGTCGATGCAGCAGGGGCCCACCTGCAAGTGCTCCACTTCGACCTCCTGCAGCCAGTCGGGAAGGGTCGGGTTGACGTAGAGGCGCTTGCCGGGGGCATCGGCGCGCAGGCCGAGCATGGTCTGTACCATCATGAAGACGCTGCCGGTGGCCCACGCCTGCGGGATATTCGCTCCCCCGGGATAGAGCACGGGGTAATCCGCTTTGCCATTGCGCTTCAAGCCGGCAAACACCTCCGGCGGGCGGTTGGCTTCGAAGTGCTCGATGGCATCCAGCATGCCGCGAATCACCCGGTTCGCCTCGTGTACCAGGCCATAGCGCTTGAAGCCGGCGGCGATGATGCCGTTGTCGTGCGGCCAGATCGAGCCGCGCTGGTAGGACAGCGGGTTATAGGCGGGATTCTTACTGGAGAGTGTGCGGATACCCCAGTCGCTCCACATATCCTCCTGCAAAAGTCTGCTGGCCGTACGCCTGGCCTTCTCCGGTTCGGCGATGCCGCTCCACAGGCAGTGGCCAGGGTTTGAAGCAATTGAAGTGATCTGTTTTTTGTCGGGGTCGAGTCCGTATGCATAACAGCCTTCCTGCTCCATCCAGAAGACCTGGTTAAAGCGCTGCTTGAGTGTGTCCGCCTGGCGCAGCAGCTCTTTCGCGCGCTCCTCGTCGCCCAGAACTTGAAAGGCCTCGGCCATACGCGTTTTCGCGTCGTAGACGTAGCCCTGCAGCTCGCAGAGGCCTTTCGGCTGTTTCACCTGGCTGCCGTCGGCGTAGACCACGGAATTGAAGGCATCCTTCCAGGACGAATTCTCATAAAAGTACTTCGAGAAGCACTTGTACTCCTGGAAGCCATCTCCGTCGAGGTCGCCGTATTTGTCGATCCACTGCAGGCAGTTTTCGGCGGTCTGCCGGTACTCTTTCAGCAAGCTGGCATCACCTGTCCAGCGATAGGTTTCGGAGAGGACGATCAGGTAGAGGATGGTGGCGTCTGCGGTGGCGTAGAAAGGGTAAAAAGGGACTTTATGGAAGTGGGCCAGCTCGCCAAAGCGCAGTTCGTGCAGGATTTTGCCGGGTTGGGCGTCTAGCCAGTCATCGCGCTCTTTGGCCTGATGCTCTGCCAGCCGCTTGAGCGCGCCCCGTGCAAAATCGGGCGAGACGAACATGTTCTGGTAGGAGGCGATCAGGCTGTCGCGCCCGAAGAGCGTCACGAACCAGGGCACACCGGCGGCAGGCACCCAGGCCTCGTCCGACACATCCATATCATAGATGCGCAGCGCGCCCATATCGAGAATGGCCTGAATGTACGTACGAGTCAGTTTCTGATCGGAGGTACCAACTCTGGTGCAGCGATCCTCCCAGCGCGCCTGCCGCTCATCGAAACCGGCTCGCGTCGTCTTTTGCTGCGCATCCGACGCATTTGACGAAGATGAGTCCGGCTTTCCGAAACTGCATGCTGCCGGTCCGGGCCTCTTCACCTGCTGGCCATGCTCCAGAATGAGGTTGGCACACATATGCCAGGAGGCGTTCTGCTCGAGTTCGATCTGAAAGAAGAGGCGCCCATTAGCGTAGCCGAGGGCGGTCTGTTCAGGAATGGCGGTGATCTCATAGTCGACGGCGCGATGAAAATCCTGGTTGTCGTAGACGGTGCGCAGCAGCCGGTTATCTTTATCCCAGGTAGTCTCGACTTGTCCTCGCTGGACGATGTCATGGTTTTTCACCTCGAAGATATCGGCGAAGTCGGAGCGCAGCGAGAGCTCGAACAGGAAGAGTACCTTCTTCCCCGAGTAATTGATGACCTCGAACTCTTCGTGAATGCCCTTGTCCACCAGGCGGTCGACAGTGATGCTCAGTGTCTGAGCGTCGATGATGCCTCCCTCCGTATTGATTTTCGGGTTGGTCAGATGATAGCGCGCGGCGTAAAAGGTCAACTGGCTGGAATTGATGACCTCCAAAGGCACGCGGTTGATGTAGAGGCGGTAATAACTGACGAAGCGCGTATCGAGGGCGTAGACGCCCTCGTCGCTATCAGGCCTGATCTCTCCTGTCCTGGTGGTGACCATGAAGGTGCGCCCCTGACTGATCGTGATAACCGGTGGGCCTACTTTGATCTCGGTGTCCATAGATGTTCCTCTCATTGGATATATTAGAATGGGTGCGGACGGTGCGGGTTTCCTCTATCCCTGTTTGACTTCCACGGGAAGCGATACCCCGCTGCCATTGATTACACGAATTTGCGTTATAAATTGGATACGGCTGCCGCGGAGGCTTTTGATTCTATCCGTCCTTTGGAAGAAGGCTAGTAAAAGACTAAGTGCAGGAGTTTTGTGCTATTCTGTCATCAGAAGCTATCAACAAGGGATTTGTCAAGTAGCACTCAAGAGCAGAGAGGAACACTACTATGGATGCTATGAATGAAGAGGTGATTGCTCCAGACTTTCTGGCTTTGGGTCTGGGTGGTACGAATATGATGTCGATGCTGTGGACCGTGGCAATGGGCCGCCATGCGGTGGGCGTCGAGATGCGCGGCGATCCTTTTCTCGGCGTGCATTGGAACATCCGCGAGGATTTCTATCATCAACTCGGTCTAATCGACCAGATGATGCTCGAACGATACGGCGAGGAGCGGCTGCCCCGGCGGGGAGATGGAAGGTTATTTCGCCTCGCCGATTGCTTCTACAGCCCGGATACTGTTGCCGGAGACATTGTCGCCGATGAGATTATCGACGGCTTCGATGTTGACCAGCATATCGTGGGAACCATACACAATGTCGAATTCATCGATGACCGTTGGCGGGATGGCCTGCCCAACCGCGTCATTACTGTGTTGGATCCGCCTACCCCACCAGATCGACCTGATCCTGGAAAGATCCGCACCAGTATGGTGGAGGTGCTCGACGGGCCGTCCACGTTCCAGGCGGAGGCCGCATCCATCCAGAAATTGCTGCGCCGCTACCTGGAGCTGATCGAGCAGCAGGACCTGGATAACAACCGCGAGCCCAGGGTCCGGCTGTTCACTCACCACCGCGTGGTCCCGGCTGATGGTTTCATCGACTGTCCCGATGGTCGTAAGCGCATTCGTATCGAGGCTCTCCAGGAATTCGACTTCAAGGGTCAGTTCGTGCGTATTCGGGTACCGGGCAGTGAGGTCATTGACCTCGGGGTGCCTGAGCTGTTCATGATCGCCCAGGGGTTCAGCAGCGGTGACGCGAAACGCCTGGGATTCGAGCAACACGACGTCAGGGTCGATCATGCAGATGGGCATGGGGCGGTAGTGGCGCAAGCGGACTTTCTGGCCGGCCTGGTCGAGGTGCTCGTCGGCGGGCGCCTGCGACGGCGCATCTCCTCAGTGTTCGACCAGGGTGGCAGGGAATACTGGGTGCGGCAGATTGCCGTGGGCCATGAGAATGATCCAGAGGTAGGTTGGGTTCTGGTGCAGGTTCCAGACTTCATGACCTTCGATCCGGTCGAGGCGGGACTCCTTCCAGCAGGGACTGACCCAGAATCGCCCGAGTACTTCGCCTCCTACCAACACTTGATCTACGACTACTACATGAAGCAGGCCGCGGAGACCCTCGAGATTCCCAGGCAAGAGCTGATGAAGGTCCAGATGATCTATGGACCGGCGTTGTTCAGTCTCATCGAACGCGTCGGGGACGACGCCCTGGTTGCTGCCAACGGCGTAGTCGCCGGCGATTCCTTCGGCAATGGCCACTTCCTGACCAGCGGCGGTGCCATGACGGGGATGGTCGGTCACAGCGCCCGCGTCCTCGAATATTGGCGGTCACGAGATGCAGGCGCCTCAGCGGCCGATGCGATCCGCCGACTCGCGGACAGCATCAAAGAAGACACGCATGCCTGGCTTCATGTGAGCGCCAAGGAGTACAGCCAGGCCGTCCCGATCAACTTCGGTGCGGAACGCATCGAACAGATCAATAAGGCGAGCGGTATCGACGTGGACGTGCGGGCCAATGCTGTCGATGCCGCTCGACGCCAGCGCCACGCCCTCATTCCCCTCGATCCGTCAAACTGGAGAAGGTTGTTCGTTCACAATGGTAGGGTGCTCTCGGCGCTGCCGGAGCTTGATGAAGACCACCCGCTGCAGCGTCCCGAGCGCGCGGCCAGCCTGATCGCCGTAATGAAATCTTTTCCGGCCATGTCCAACCGCGTGAGCTCAATGCCCGGCATGGATCAGGAACCGGCAGGAGGCGACAAGACCGTGCTCAGGCCCCTGCCCGATATAGAACAGAAACCGGCAGAGGGCGACCAGACCATCGTCAGATCCAAAATCAGCATCGGGGCGGTGGCGACGGAGAGCGCAAAAGTCTACGCATTTCTGGACATCCAACAAAGCGGGCAGGTTGTGCGGCGTATCCCGATCAAAGAGATCTCTGTGGTTGTCGGACGGGCCGATCCAAAGCGCGGGATCAGGCCGGAGATCGACCTCACGCAGTGCGACGCCTCCAGTACCGTCTCGCGCAAGCACGCGCGGATTCGCCTCGAGAAAGATCTCTTCTATATTGAAGATCTCGAGAGTCGAAATAAGACGCGGCTGGGCGCACTGATATTAACCAAACCGGAATTGCTCCAGAACGGGGACGAAGTAAGCTTTGGTTCGGTCAAGGCTACCTTTCGCCTGCTTGGAACAAGCGCGTTACCTGATCCCTGGTCGCAGTCATAGCAGAGAAGGAGGGCAACATGCTCACCGGTCAAATTTTAATACAACTGATCGTTATTTTGCTCGCGGTGCAGGCCTTCGGCTACCTGTGTAAATTTATTGGTCAACCGAAGGTGATTGGGGAAATCCTGGCCGGCCTTGCCCTGGGACCAACGCTGCTGGGAGCAATCTTACCTCGAGTCGAAGCAACGGTATTTCCCAGCGGCGCGTTGCCGACCCTGCAGACTCTGGGAGATATCGGCCTGGTACTCTACATGTTCTCGCTGGGTACGCATATCGATACGCACGCGATGCTGAAGCAGGGCCGTAAAGCCTCCGTCGTCTCGCTGAGCGGCGTTCTCCTCCCGCTGGCGCTGGGGGGGCTGTTCGCCTTCTTCCTGTATCCAGAGTTTGCCGGACCGAAGGCCAACCTGGTATCATTCATGCTGCTGGTTGGCACGGCGATGGCGATTACAGCCTTTCCGGTGCTTGCGCGCCTGCTTGAGGACAGGAGTATGCTGGCGACCAAAATTGGAACGCTGGCGCTGATCTGTGCCGCTATAGATGATGTCATAGGCTGGTGCTTGTTGGCGATAGTGATTGCCTTCATCAATGCTACAGGCGCGGCTTCAGTGGCAATTACGATAGCATTTCTCGGGCTCTTTGTGGGGGTCATGCTCGGCGTTGTACGCCCTCTGCTGTTCTTTGCCGACCGGCGCCTGAAATCGAAGCCGGCGCTTATGGTGCTTACAGCGGTTCTGCTGCTACTCTCCGCCTATGCAACCAACGCGATGGGGATACATCCAGTCTTTGGCGCCTTCATGATGGGCATCATCCTGCCTCGCAGAGCGGTGTTCATCGAGTTGGTACAGAGCATTGATCAGGTAAACTATCTGCTTTTCCTGCCCCTCTACTTCGTCTATAATGGGTTACGAACGCATATCGGGCTGATCGACTCGCCCGCCTTATGGCTCCTCTGCGCGCTGGTGCTGATTGTTGCTTGCCTCGGCAAGATACTGGGTGGGTCTATCTCCCTCAAGGTTTTGGGAGAGTCCTGGAAAGAGTCTTTCACACTCGGTACGCTGATGAACACGCGAGGGCTGGTCGAATTGATCGTGCTCAACATTGGACTGAATCTTGGTGTGATCTCACCAACCTTCTTCGCAATGCTGGTGATTATGGCTGTGGTGACGACGATGATGGCGCCACCGTTGCTGTACTTGCTTGGATACCGGAAGAATGCGCCAGGGAAAGAAGCTGCCGAGACGCCTGAGTATAATATTGTCAGTTTGAATGAGCAAACCGGTCACTGATGAACGCTATCCCTCTGTAGTTTGTCGCATCGTACTGCTGCGATTTTGTGTAGCCTGGCCATAAAATGCCTGGCAGGGAAGGAGACTTCATCGATGCAGGCGCCTACTCAGACACTCTATGTACGACTGACCTGGAGTGATGTAGTGACCGGTGAAGGTCGGGAACTCATCGCGCCTTTGCCCGTCTCGCTGGGGCGCACTTATGAAAACACGGTTGTTCTCAACAGTAACAAGGTTTCGCGCAGACACGCGGTCTTAAAAGCCCAGGACGGCAGGGTGATTCTTGAAGATTTGCAGAGCAAGAATGGCACGTACGTCAACCAGGAACGCATTGCCCAGGTGTCGCTGCCCAGTGGTGCGGGTTTCCAAATCGGTCCTTTCCATTTTATTTCAACAGTGGAACCGGCTCCTCCGCAGCAGGCTATCGTTCAGCAGTCGCTACCAGCCCAACCTATCGACAGGTCCGCTGCTTTCTCGCAGAGCCTTTTAGGCCGGTTGAAGGATATCCCGCTGAGCGAGTCTACGCTGCTATTCAATCCTGTGACAGGAAATCTCACGGCTTTAGCCCCTAAAAGGCCCGTGGAGGAGGCTCTGCCCCTGGGTGGCCTACGTCAGCCAATCATCCCTGTGAGGGAGGTGTACAGCAGTCGATTGCCGGTTATGGAGACAACGTACCTGGCCGTCGGCGGGGGAATAGGCAGTTTCACCTGGGCCGATCACCTGCGTATCTATGGCGTGCCTGCGGATCAGATCACCGCGTTAGGTTTAGAGCCTCTCCCCATAGGACGCTACCGGCGACTATGCAGGAACTCACAAATTCCAGGCTACGAGCGACTGCGCTCCAACAGCGACTCCTGCCCGGATAACATCTGGGGGTGGCCTTCCTATGGACTGCGCGAAATCTGGTATTCCCTGCGCCAGGGAAAGGTGGCGAATGCAGCGCGCGTCGCGCTGCAGGTCTTTGGTGAGCCGGTAATAACGGATACGTACACCCCACGTTCGGAAGATGCGTTCCGAGCCGTGGAGCGCGAGGTACGCCGTATTGGTTGGGATCGCATCTTCCGCTATGGTAGAGCGCTGGCGGTGCGCAAAACAGACGATGGGCGCTACGTAGTGACATATACCTGGACCGACGAGCGCGGGCAATCGCTCCAACAGTTCGCGGTCGCCCGCTATGTCCACCTGGCGATGGGTTATCCCGGCATCAGAATTCTGGACGACATACAGGAGTACCGCGAGCGCACACGTGACGTTCAGCACGCGGTCAATGCCTACGAAGAACACGATCACGTCTACGCGCACCTGCTCAAACATGGGGGTGTAGTGATGGTGCGTGGGCGAGGTATTGTAGCCTCAAGAGTGATCCAGCGATTGTATGAGGTGCGCCGGCAGAATAAAGATGTGGTAATCATGCATTTACACCGCTCGCCGGTGCCGGTGGGCCATCAGGATGGGCGCGCTCGACGGGCGGTCATTAACCATGTCGAATTGCAGCCGTTCAACTGGCCCAAGGCCTGCTGGACAGGTTCCATGCGCCTGCAGTTGGAGAGAGCTGATGATCAGGAGCGGGACCGACTGCTCAACGACTGGGGTGGGACGACCACCGCTGACCGCAGAGACTGGCAGCGCATAGCAAACCGTGGGCTGCAAGAGGGCTGGTATCAGATCTACTTTGGCGAGGTCAGGCGCCTGGAGCGTACCCGGCGAGGGCAACTGCTGATCCAGGTCTCAACTGGGAAGCCTAACCAGCCTGAGATAGCGCTGACCACCGACTTTATTATTGACTGCACAGGGCTGACGGCATCCCTGGAGAACAATCCCTTTCTCAAGGACATGGTCGACTGTTACCATTTGGGATTAAACCCCAAAGGCCGCCTGAAGGTGTCCAACGATTTTGAAGTAATGGGTATGAGCAATGGACCTGGACGGGTGTACGCCAGTGGTGTGATGACGCTTGGCGGGCCGCACGCGGCTGTCGATAGTTTTCTGGGGCTACAATACGCGGCGCTCCGTTCGGTAGAGGACCTGCTTGCGCAGCATGCGCCGGGGATATATCCGCTTACTCCCATCCGTTCGTTCTCCCAGTGGCTTCGCTGGGCTCGAGGAGTACAACCATGACACCAACATTACCTGGTCGCTGGCAAATACGAATCTTTTTGCTGGCCACGGTCGGTCTGGTCATCTCACTGATAGTGAGCCTGGTCGTCCGGAGCGCCGTGCCACTATTTGTGCTGCTGTACGTACTGCTTTTCGGTCTGGTCTGGGATGCGATTTACCACTTCATCACATCGTATCGTTGGGATCGTGACTGGCCGACCAGCTTCCAGGTTGCATCGGGAATCATAGAGGGAGCATTAGTGTGGGGATTGATCCTGACGAAGAAGCTGCCAGGCATTCTCGATGCACCGCCTTTCATCGTCTTCCTGATACAATATGGAATCACCTGGCTCAGTATCTTCGTACTCACGCAGGGGCCGTTACGCGTCATCTGGCTGAAGTGGCGCTATCAAGGGGGACAGTGGTTCGTGTCCCGCAGCATACGGGCTGGTGAGACCACCCATCAACAACAACTCTCGCCGGTGCTCCAGGTTGCCGGTGGGTACAATCTCCAGCAACCTCCTCCGCCCCTGGTTGTTCGCACGGGTAACCCTGGTCCTCGTCAAGGCCCGGCTGGCCTGCAAGCGCTACAGCCATATGTATGCGCATGTGGATTTCGTATTTGATAGCTCGATGGGGAATTTTTGTTCCCGTTGTGGCAGACCAAAGGTGCAGCTATGAACGCCAACCATCGACCGTTTGCTCGCTATCCCTACGAGTTTCAGTTTTTCTCCTGCCCGTAGATCACCCGCTTGCCGCGCAGTAACGATGCCGCCGCGCCGATGAGGCACAGTGCCGCCGAGATGTAGAAAACCGCGTGCAAGCTATCCATGAATGGTGCAGAGATCAAGGTCGGGAAAAACGTCTTGCCCAGCAGGACCGCCCGGTGGGCGGGCAGGATGGCTTGCAGCACCGCTGGGGGGATAAGTTCTCCAATCGGGTTATATCCCAGAAACGCTCCAAAGAGCGCGGCCGTTGGTGGCAGATGCGCGACGGCTAAAGCTGCCCTGGCGGGAACGCCATTCGTAATCAGCCCGCTGGAGAGGGTCGCCGGGAGTACCGACGCCAATCCCAACGTGACGATACTGAAAAAGAAGCCGATGCTGACCAGGTTGGCACTATTTTGAAAGGTGGCGCGCATGCCGGAGGATACACCGCGTGACTCGGGTGGAACACTGCTCATCAATGGGGTTTCACAAAAAAGACATCTGCTGACGTGGCCTCTAGAGCCGGTTCAGGACACCTTTGGTACCGATGTGCAAAAATCATCTAAACCTCGTTCCTCAGATGTCCAAAAGCAGAGGTTATTCTAGCCATTTTGGCGATCTTGAACAGAGAAGACAAGGGAGCTTTACCGTTCCATTGTTTCTGTAGTGTGTCTGACAACTGTTGCGTATAGCAACCTACTGTATTGTGGTTTGGAGCCGATAGGTATTACAGAAACAGTACAATTGCGCTGTTTCCGCCAGTAGTCCTCTAGATCACGCCCTTGCTCCTCGCCGCTTCAGAAGCCAGTTTATACTGTTGAGGTATGAAGAAAACAGATGCAAAAGGCAATTGTTCTACTGGATATCGAGGAAAAAGATCATGCCCTCCCTTCCCACGAAATGCGCAACGAGGTTGTTGAAGAGCTAAGCCTGATCGGAGGAACGAAAGTCGTTCAGAACCGGACGCCCAGTCCGTGAGAGATGGCAGAACCAGCGGGATGGAGAGCAAAAAAGGCAGAAAGAGGAAGAAGGGAGGAACAGCCAGGGAAAAAGGCCATGAGGCTGCCACTCGGAGAAGCAAGCTTGTCCGAGAAGAGGGAATCCCGCCAGCTGTCAAGACAGAGGTTAAGCCGTCGCCAACCCGAGCGAGGCGGCAAAGCTTTCTGGGACGCCGAACAGCTGATCGTCACTTGCCCAGCTGTTGGAGGACGCGCATTGCGAGCCAGCCGCTCTGCCCACGAGAGGCGCGAGTGCGCTCGCTGCGCACGGGACAGGATCACCTCCGCGGTGGGTGGCGAAGCGGCGGCGGGAGGCGACAGGCTCACCTCGATGCGTTGGTGTCGCACGAGCTGCATGCAGGCGCGCCGGTGTACTCTCCGGCTCCAATCGCGCCAGAGCAGCGGGGCAGAACCCACCTGGAGCGGATGCAACAGCACACTGACCTGGCGCGGCTTTGCCGTCGCACTGCCATTCCATTGACACTGCTCGCGCAGCGGACAGGGACGACAACTGCGAATGCTGGCGCCATACACCACGCGCAGGCTGCCATCGGCTTCTCGGCGTTGCTCATGCGGGAGCAGCTTCTGGTCAGCGGGGCAACGCAGCGTCCCATCGGGCTGGAGAGCAAAGTCTTGGCCGGAGAAGCGGCCCGCTTTCCAGGGCAAGCCCACCTGAGGGGAAGCATAGCCCGAGGCGGGAGCCGTGTGACGGTGATGGAGGCGGGAGAGCAGGAGCAAATTCGGTCGTGCGCACCGGGTCAGGATGAAGCTGATGCCCCAGTTCCAGGCGCAGGTTCCAGACCCATTGCGACACCACCTGCCAGCACTCCTGCCCCCAGGCGGAGTGGCTGCACCAGCGATCGGGGTCCTGCTCGGCATCCTCATCGGCCAGAGCAGGCTCAAAGGCACCGCGATGCAGATACAGCTCGACCACATCGGAGGCGGTGAATGCCTGCTGCGGCAGAGTCGGTGAAGAAGAGTTCATAGACGACGCCCGCCCGCGTGACGCCAACCGGACTCTTCTTGTGGCTCTCGGGATGGGTGGCCACCACCACGCGGCACAGCACGCCCTCGGGTCCCACCGGCACCTGTGGACAGTCGTAGAGGCTGCGCACCATCTGGCTTTCCGGGCGCTGCTGGAACTGATCGGGGGGCAGGTGCAGACGCGCCTGCACGAGCGGATGATCGAGCACGTGTAGTCTTTGCCGCGGGTCACGAAGGCGAAGCCAGCCAGATCGGAGAGCACGGCCCCGGTGCCATATTGCCCATCGAGCCGCAGCAGGGTGCGCTCCTGCGGAAGCTGGTGTGGCAGCGAGGTAGCGACCGATGGCCGCGAGGGCCTGACGCAGTTCCTCCCGGTAGCGTCCGTTGCCCCGGTTGCCAAACGAGCCGAGCCACTGGTAGCTGTGGGCCTGGCTGATGACGGTACGGGTCCGCACGACTTCCCCTCGCTTGCGCCCGGTGTAGCCAGGAGCACAGACCTCATCCAACCGGCGAAAGGCGCGGGCAGGTCTTCGGTCTGGGGTAAGGCGCGTTGGCGGGCGGCCTCACGCGTGCCATCAATGTCAAAGACCACCCAGGTGTTTCCCGCTCGATCCACCAGCCCTCCGGTTTGCTTCTCGTTTGAGTCGTCGGAGTTGGCCGAGAGTGGGCGACTCAGCGAGATCGTCGAGAAAGAGCGTGCGCAGCGCTTCGACGGGTGCCTCAGTCAACGCCGCTAAAAAGCGTGAGAGGGTCGAGCGGGCTGGGAGTTGGTCACGCTCAAACAAGGCCATGAAGGGAACTGCAAAGGGCTGGAGCCGCTCGTAGAAGGCCTCCAGGGTGCGTTCCCCACTGATGGCATAGCCGAAAAGGACCGCGAGAAAATCGATCACCTCGTAGCGCCCGAAGCGCCGCCGCGCAAAACGCACCCGCTCGCTGATCTTGGTCAGGACACCGTGCTTGCGAAGATACCCGTCGAGCAGCACGACTTCGCCAAACCAGGAAGGGGGCGAGGGAACAGACTCAGAAGAGGTCTGGATGATTACCGATCCATCGGCGATACTGGTCATATGTGCCTCCTTGAGAGAAAGGGGTTGATTTTCCTTCTCAAAAAGGCACATGTTTATCTCTGCTCGCTACCGGTTAGCAGCTCGTTGCGCATCTCGTGGGCCCTTCGTGATTGCATCTTTTATCATACGTTCTCCATAGGTCTCTGACCCTTTGATGGGTCTCGTCCATTTGTCCCGCATCAGTCCTGATTGCCGGAACAATCTGTCAACTTGGATAGTATCTCCGTTTGTCCAATATAAGAGCATCAATACAAGGGTAAAATCCGCTTCGGATTGGCTGCGTGTTTTGCCCCCGCTCCTTCCCATAAGGAAATATCCCCAAATAGTAACGTTTGAAGGTTTCACGCGTTTTTCGCTTGCAATGCTTTTTGAAGTACGTGTTCATCTGATTGAAATAAAGCTTGTCTGAGGGACGATCGGCGCGGTGCGCATCCACCCCCACCTGTATTCTCTATTCGCTGTCTGTGGAAACAGTTGTTGGTAGATGCGATACACTTGCCGGTGTCGCTGTGTTATATCTGTTGGTGTTTGGGCAAATGAATGTCCGGTGATGGTTAAATAGCGGCATATCCTCATACACTTCTATAGTTCCTCTGCGCCGGAATGCTCCGGGAAGTTTTGCTTCAGTCAGGATACGAATACCTGTGCCGGATGGTGAAACCTCCGTATAGCTATTGATGGCGGTGATAATCTGCTGCGCCTCCGCACTGATATGCTCACCCTCTAGGCAGTGGTCAAGATCAATGCCAACAATGCCTAGTGTGCAAGCTAAGACAATTCCTATCCCTGCATAGCTGCCTGTTGCATAGGCTTGCTGTGCATCGGTAAAACTTCCCCAAGTTTCAGGTCTGCTCACGCTGGCGCGTTTGCCTGTTCGTGGGCTAAAGGGTGGTTTCTTGATCTCTTCATCAACAACAGCATACCGCCATACTACTACTGCATACCGTTAATTTTTTCTAGTAATTATGAATGTAGTTTTCCAGCTCTCTTGAGTTTACGAACAGAAGTTTTTTGCCATTTGGTATTAATAAAACTAATCAGGTACGAGAGGAAATACATAATAAAAAAACACGCCGAGCAAAAATATACCAATGTG
>CAVYFA010000001.1:0-938403 GCA_963767715.1 uncultured Chloroflexia bacterium | reverse complement strand
GTCGCTATTATGCTGCTCTTCCTGGGCGTCAGCATCCCACTCATGGAACGCCATTTACTGGCGAGGCATCCCAGCTATCCAGAGTATCAGAAGCGCGTATCGCCATTTTTTCCATGGATATCTCGATGATAACAGATCATACATTGCTGCGTTTGCATGTCGAGGCTGTCTGGGACGTGCGGCTTCCTTCCTCTATGCTAAATGATGTTGAGCTGTTGCCAGGCGGCTCCCAGCCCACCTGGAAGCTCTGTGCCGCGCATCTGACTTCGGGCCGGGTGTATATCTGGAGACCCGATGTGACCACCATCGAGCGGGAAGCACTCCGCCTGAGGGTAAGTGAAGCCCTGGCGTTCCCGCCAACCGGCGCTGCGCTGCCCGGCGTGCATCGAGAGGTGGCGCTTTCCCTGGTCGCCTCTCCACGACTGGATGAAGCAACTGCCCGCGGCATCGCTCGTCCCTTGACCGAAAAGGATCGAGCACTGGTTGAGGCATTCGATCCCGATGCTCACGACTACTACTTTCGTTCGGAGAGTCAACCGCTCATAGGCGTGGTCATCTCAGGACAACTCCTGAGCCTGGCTCATAGCTCCCGCCGCACTTCGGAAGCCTGTGAATTGGGGATCGATACGCTTGCTGAAGCGCGCCGAAAGGGATACGCGCTGGCTGCCACCATAGTGTGGACACAAGCAATTCTGCAAGAAAGACTGATCCCCATTTACAGTGCTGATGCTTCCAATACTGCCTCGCTCCGCTTAGCCGATGCGGCAGGTTATCGGACCTTTGCACGGCTCGCCACCTTTGCACGATGAAAACCCCCTTCCTGGCATCAAGTATCGAGTGTTGATGCCGATACTTAGGTGTAGGTTTACACACGTATCTGCTTGTAACCTCGATAGGAGTGCTCAACGTGCGAACAATTCACTATGGTATTCGCTTTGCGATTGTACTTATCCTCAGCTTGATGTTCTACCTGGGCGTCACCTTCTTATTTCACCAGGTGGTTCAATTTACTGCTTTGATTACCCTGCTTTTTATTGGGATTGGAGCGGAACGCCTGTGGGTGTTACTGGACTGGATCGGTCCTGTCGTGGGCACGATGAACAAGAAGAAGCAGGAGCAGGAGCAAAAGCAGATCGTGGAGTACTTGCTGGAATGCTCCCTGCGCTATGGGTCACCGCTGGTGATCGCCGCTATGCGCAGCAGAAAGCGCATATCGCTGCACATTGTAGCGCGTTTTCTGCGAAAATCCGATATAGTGGTGCGCAGCAGCGCCGGCTACCTGCTGGTCCTCATGCCTTTTACGACGCTTGAACAAGCTGCTATTCCGTTGAAGCGCATTACCTCACGGCTGCCCATCAAGGAGGTGGTAGTGTCGGACGTGGAGATGCTCAAGGAGCTGGTGGCTGCGCAGAGAGCCGATGACAACGGGCTGGAGAGCAGTGCAGCCTCAAGGGAACTCAGGAGCATGTGCTTCCGGGCGCTCGATATACGGCTGGCAAGCATCAAATCGAGCGAAGAGGTGAGCGGCGGCACGGCTGTCTACAACCTGTTTGAGCCTGGTTCACCGAATGCTCTGGCCGAGTGGTTAGGGGCATTCGACGTGGATGTGACAGAGGAAGAAGTGAGTGCTCTCATGGGAGAGAAGGATGGGAGCGCGGTGATGGCTGCGCTGTAGTGTGAAGGTGGACTAGCTTTTTTGCAGAATGTTGGTTCATTGTAGAGGCAGGGGCGGCGGGGAGTGGTGTGGGGCCCCTTGCGGGTGCCTTGCGAGCTACTCCGCCTTGCTGGCCCCTTCTCGAGAAAACCCCCCCGTGTAAGACTTTGCTGGCGAATGACAGAAATGCTCGAAGGTGCATCAGTTAGGCGCCAGGACGTGCCAGGGCGACCGCAAGGGTGCGCCCTTGCGGTCGCCCTGCGGGATTGCACTCCCTGGGTCTTTCGCCAGCAAAGTCGTGTAAGCACGCGAGCGGGGAGAGATATTACGAAGTGAGATAGGAGTTTAAGCATGGCTAAAGCGGTAGAGGATATTTATCAACCAGGCAGCCAGGCGCGGGAAAAGTTTCCGACGGTAAGTGTCATTATTCCGACGTTGAACGAGGCTAAGAACCTTCCACATGTGCTTCCAGATTTGCCGGATATTGTGAGTGAGGTGGTGCTTGTGGATGGTGGATCGAAAGATGACACGATGGAGGTAGCGAGGGAACTACGGCCGGATATCCGCATTTTCAGGCAGACGGGCAAGGGGAAGGGCAATGCGCTCGCGGAAGGCTTCTCGGCGGCTAGCGGCGACATCATCGTGATGATGGATGCCGATGGATCGCATGATCCGCAAGAGATCCTGCTTTTTGTGGATGCCTTGACGCGGGGGGCGGATTTCGCGAAGGGATCGCGCTTCATCCATGATGGCGGCAGCGGTGATTTCACCTGGATACGGCGATTGGGTAATAACGGCATCAATCTGCTTGCCAATGCCTGCTTCAAGGTTCAGTTTACCGATCTCTGCTACGGCTACAATGCTTTCTGGCGGCGCTGCCTGCCGTCCCTCGACATGTCCACAGTCCAGGGGTTCGAGGTCGAGACGCTCATGAATATTCGCGCCTGCAAAGCGAAGCTGAAGGTGAAAGAGGTGCCGAGCTTCGAGGCGGTGCGCATCTTTGGTGAAAGTAAGTTGAAGGCCATGCGCGATGGGTGGCGCATCGTGAAAACGATTGTACGAGAGGTGTAGTGATGAACATATCCGTGGTGATTTGTACGTATACCGAGAAGCGCTGGGATACACTCGTCGCGGCGATCAGCTCTGTGCAACGGCAGAGTATGTCCCCATATGAGATTATCGTGGTGAGCGACAACAATCCGGCGCTGGCGGCACGGCTGCGCGCACAGTTCAGCGCTATCAGGGTGGCTGAGAACGATGGAACGCGTGGCATCAGCACGGCTCGCAACGTGGGAGTCACGCTGGCTCGCGGGGATATTGTGGCCTTCATCGACGATGATGCCGTTGCCGCGCGGGACTGGCTAGCTCAACTGGCCAGGGGCTACGAGGACCGGCGCGTGTTAGGGGTGGGCGGCAATGTGTTGCCCTCGTGGGGAGGAGAGGTGGGCGGGGAGACGGGACGGCCGCTGTGGTTTCCCGAAGAGTTCGACTGGGTGGTGGGATGCAGTTATCGCGGCCTCCCGCAGAAGGCCAGCCCGGTACGCAACTTCATCGGCTGCAATATGTCGTTTCGCCGCGAGGTGTTCCCTGTCGTGGGAGGCTTTCAGGATGCGCTGGGGCGTGTGGCAGCTCATCCTGTAGGATGCGAAGAGACGGATCTGTGTATACGTATCCGCCAGTACTGGCCCTACGGTATTCTGCTCTACGAGCCGCAGTCCATCGTGCGGCAGGTAGTTCCAACCAGCCGCGAGAACTGGCGCTACTTTCTGGCCCGCTGTTTCTTCGAGGGGCGCTCAAAGGCCCAACTGGCGCGGCTGGTTGGTTCGCACGCCGGGCTATCGTCCGAACGCAGCTACACGCTGCGAACGCTGCCGTCGGGCATGCTGCTGGGGCTGTATGATGCCATCGCGCGTGGCAACTGGTACGGGATAGCGCGTGCGAGCGCCATCCTGGTCGGGCTTTGCTATACGACGCTGGGTTATCTCGTCGCCTCCGCCACGCCGATGCCGGGTAAGGAGGAGACAAGGGCGGCGGTGACAAGATGAAAAAGACGCGCGCGCGCGGGCTGAATGCGTTGAGCGTATTGATGGTCTCGGCCCACTATTTCCCGACGATGGGCGGCATCGAAACGCATGTCTACGAGGTGGCACGGCGACTTGTTCAGAAGGGCGTGGATGTTACGATTTTGACTACGATGCCGCAGCATGCCTTCGCTCAGATGCCGCGCGAGGCCGAAAGCGAGGGCATGAGGATTCTGCGGGTCAATGCCTGGACGCATACGAGCGATCTGTGTATCGCCCCGGAGGTCTACCCGGTGATCAAGGCAGGCGACTGGGATCTTGTGCATTGCCAGGGCATTCACACGATTGTGCCGCCGCTCGCAATGCTCGGCGCCAGGAGAGCGCGTATCCCCTTTGTCGTTACATTTCACACGGGCGGGCATTCCTCGCTCGCTGCGCAACAAGGTGCGCTCTACACAGTGGCAGATGCTGCGCCCGCTGCTGGCCGGCGCAGCGCACTTGATCGGCGTCTCACGCTTTGAAGCCGAGTACTTTCGCGATCTGCTGCAACTTCCGGCTGAGATGTTTAGCGTCATCCCCAATGGAGCGACACTCACTGTAGATGCGCGCCAGGCGCGTGAAACGCCCGGGAAGACGTTGATCGTTTCACCGGGAAGATTAGAACGCTACAAGGGACACCAGCACATGATCAGCGCACTGCCGAAAATACGCGAGCGGCGTCCGGATGCGCGGCTGTTGATCCTGGGAGCCGGCCCCTACGAGTCCTCCCTGCGTAAGCTCGCGCTGGACAGCGGCGTCGCTGAATCCGTAGAGATTCGCGCTATTCCAGCGAGCGACCGGCAGGCGATGGCCAGGACGCTCTCGCAGGCCTCGCTGGTGGCGCTCATGAGCGAGTACGAGGCCCACCCGGTAGCGGTTATGGAGGCGCTCTCGCTGCAGCGCCCGGTTCTAGGCATCGACACCGCCGGACAGCGAGAATTAGCGGAGCAGGGGCTGATCCGCACCGTCCCGCTACACAGCACACCGGAGGTAATCGCCGCGGCGGCTTTAGAGCAAATCGAGAGGCCGTTCATTCCACAACGCGTCACCCTGCCTACATGGGACGAGTGCGCGGAGAAGCTGCTGGGCGTGTATGAAAGCGTCTCTTCAAAGAGAGAGCAGCGAGCATCGTGAGGGCAGGGAGACGCAGTGTAGATTTCTTGTAGGAGGTCGGTTCATTGTAGAGGCAGGGGCGGTGGGGAGTGGTGCGGGGCCCCTTGCGGGTGCCTTTGTCCTTCTGATTTGCGGGTACCTTGCTTGTCTCTCCGCCTCGCTGGCTCTTTCTCGAGAAAAACCTCCCCTTGAGAGGCCTCTCGATGTCCCTACGGGGTGTCTCCGCAGCCGTGCAATGTTACGTGGACTTCGCGGTAGATTGTGCCGGGTTGATCGTCGCGATAGAGCCGGGCGTCGATAACAGCATCAACGGTGGGGGTTGCAACTGAGAAGGGGACTTGCTGGTTCCATTGCTGCTGTGTAGCCAGGGTAATTGAGGGCCAGGAGGCCACCTGCTTGCCGTTGCTGGTGACCTCGACGCGGTAGATCAGTGGCGCCTGTTTCGAAGTTTTGCATGCCGATCAGCACGGCGCAGCCTTTTCCGGCGCCTGAGGGGAGCATCCAGAACTGGGTAAAGCTGGGCTGCGGCTGCGGTGGCCTGATAATCGCCAACCAGATAGCCAGCGTGGCTACTATGAGCGCGGACGCAAGAAGCGCGCCTTCTTTAAGGAGACGAGCACGCGCCCAGGTTATGCCTTTGCTCTTCACGGGGGACTCCTGCTTGCGGTGCAGCAGGACTGAGAGTAGAGCGGACAGCTCTATCACAAGTCCTAACGAGAGTGTCCATGATTGCCACTGCAATCCAGCGGGGACCAGGTTGAGCAGGAAACCCGTGATGATATCAATCACGAGGCTCAGGCCCAGGCTGAATACGAAGAGATCGACGTCGCCAGGGGGACGGTCTATCTTCAGCCGAGGATGGAGTATTAGACCACTGGAAGATGTGGGATGTGCTGAGCGCTTTCGAAAAAATATCTGGGAGAGCGTGTAGCCGGGAAGAAAGAACACTAATGGCACCACGAGCGGTATCCCTACGAGCGGGGGGCGGTTGGGAAGCAGCGCCCAGCCGGTAGCCGCCACTGCCAGGCATATGGCGCCGACGAGATCGAGATTTTTTTGACGCATGGTTCCTCAATCCAACTCATAAATGATGATGCTGCCGTCGTCGAACACCGTGTTGATTTGCGGCACGGCAGCGAATTTTGTCAGGTCTTGCCTGCTGATAGGGCTGGTGAGATGAAATGCGCCGGGCTCATCTGACTGGTAGTAGTAGCCGAGCAGGGGCAGCATTGTGCTTAAGCGTAGATCGACGACAAGGTAGCGTATTCCGGCGCTGCGTAACGTTGCGATTGCCTGCTGATCGAGCCGCGATGAGAGAAAGATGGGCGCGAAATTCGCGTTGTCTTGCTGTTCGGTCACGATGCGCTGTTCGCCGAAGGTGGCGAACAACGTCTGGTTAACGCGATCGGTGGCAACGCGGTTATCGGGTCCAAGATATACGAGAGACCACTGGGCGGCATGAACGCCTATCGGTTCGATGGAGCGACCATCGGCAATAACCTCGTAAGGGCCGGGCAGGTCTGAATAGGCAGGACCTATTTCTAGCAGTGCGCCGCCCAGGAGCATCACCGATAATACGCAGGAGATGAGTGCTATGGCCCTGCGGTTGAGGTGCCGGGTCGGCCAGAATTGCGTGATGAAGATGGCCAGCACGTAGGCGAGGGGTAAGAAGAGAAATGCTGCCGAGCGATCGGTGATTTCGGAGCCGTAGTTAGTGAAGCGAAACACCTGGGTCACGGGGTAGGCGAGCGCGAAAATGCCGAGCGTAATGGCCAGCGCATTGTGGCGGTGTTGTTTCCAGAGGCTGAACAGACCAAAGGGAAGCCCAAGCGTAGCCAGCGCGACCGAGCCCAGCATCAAGAGCCGGTCCCAGGCAGGAGCCGGAGGGGCGCCATGTGCAGCGAACAACGGCCGGGCCGATCCGCTGCCTGCCAGGATGTGGTCGAGTTCAGCGAACGCAGTTGTAAAGTACGAGGAGAGATACGACCAGACCGGATTTCCCGGCATGAGAAAAGCGTAGGCAAGCGCGAACAGCAGGCCGGAAAGCGTGAACGCGGCAAGAATACCCCGCATACTCCACCCTCGCCTCATTGAGACGATAGCCCAGAGCGCGAGCAGCCCGACGAAGACAAAATCCGTCATGTGATGAGTGATGGTGAGAGCCGCCATGGTGAGCCAGGCGACAAGCAGCAGGGTTCCCAAAGGGCGACCGCAAGGGTGCGCCCCTACCATAACCGCGAAGCGATGACGACTCACCGTCGTTATAGTAGGGGCGCACCCTTGCGGTCGCCCTTTGAGATCTCCCAATGCAAAAGCCTGACGCTCCGTGTCATAGCGAGCCAGGGCGTAGAACATAAACGTGGCAATCGGAAGGGCCAGCGTTTCGTAGCTGAATATGGCATCGAAAAACAGAAAATGCGGATTGGTCATGTAGATCATAGTAGCGATGCCTGCCATACGGCTCGAGACGGTTATCTGCTCGTAAAACAGATAGAGTGCCAGTACCATGAGCAAACGGGCAAAGGCTATCACGGCTGTCCCCGCTTGAAACGTGCTCAGGCCGCCCACTGTGACAAGCGCGTTCGTCACAATTTCGAGTCCGGGATAATAAGGGCTGACAGGAAGCAGGGAGTTTACACCGAAGAGGTGCAGCGTCCTGAGTATGCTATCCGCCGTTACCCAGTGCAGCGAGGCATCATACGGTGAGATGTATTGCGGGCTTATCATCACCTGGACCAGGAAGAAACTGATCCCGACCACGCAGAGCAGACAAATCCGCTCGATGCGCTGTGGAGTGGGCGAAATGAGGCGCACCAGGCAGGGCACATAGATGAGGAGCAGGCCCGGCAGGAATAAGCTTTCGAGCACCAGGTTGCCGTATTGCGACATATCGAATGAAATAGAGACAAGTAGAACACCCAACGCGCTGGTTAATCCGAGCAGTGGGAACAGGCCAAGCGGGCTCGCACCAGGTTTCGCCGAGCGCAAGCCGCGGGCGGCAAAGTCCTCCGGCTGTGGGTCCTGTAAGCGGGCAAGCCCCCCGGCGAACGCGTGCTGCATGGTTAACATAACGCTACTACCTCACGATAGACCTCTTCGATGCGCGACACGACCGACTTCGCCTGGAACTCACCGACTCGCTGCCTCGCCATCACCCCCATACATGCTCGCCTCTCGGGATCATCCAGCAGGCACTGGATGGCCTGTTGAAGGGCCTGTGCATCGCCAGGAGGAACGAGCAGGCCGGACTGGCCATCGAGAATGATATCGGTCAGACCGCCGATACGCGAAGCGACGATGGGCCGGCCCATGACCATAGCCTCCATTGCCACCGTCGGGCAGGCATCTGGACAGATCGAAGGGATCAGCGCGAGCGCGCTGCGGCTCCAGGCCTGCATAATGGCGCTGTGGGGCCAGCGTCCCAGGTGCATGACGCCCGGTGGGAAGCGTTCAGTGTAGCCGTTGATGGGACGCCCGATGAGCACCAGGGGTACCTGGCGCTTCAACTGCGCGTGAGCCTGAAGCAATACATCGACACCCTTGTCGGGCATCAGGTCGCCCACATAGAGCAAGAAGTCCCCTTGCGGCAGTTGCGCGAGAAGTGCATCATCATTTTCTCCCTGCTGTTCCACATCGTCCGGTATAAAGTTCGGGATGACGCGATAGGGGGCCGCGCGTTTTGACAGGCGCGTCTGTTCGGCGACCGAGTGACTGACGGGCAAGAACATATCGACGGTGCGGCGTTCGAGCGCTCCCCAGGCGAAATTCGCCAGCGTCGACGGCACGCCTTTCCCAATCCCGTAGAAATCGGCGGCGCACTCCAGGCACTTGCTCAAGCCGGGGCCGCTGCAGCGTATCCCGTGACGCATGAGGCGCTTCTGGACGCAGACCAGGCTATAATCGTGCAGGGTCATCACGAGCTTCGCCCCGCTCCACGCCTTCAACGGCGTGAAGGTGTGTATGATCCAGTTATGGGCATGCACGATGTCGGGGCGCTCGTGCGAGATGATGCGGCGCAGGGCCAGCAGTGCTTCCGGGTCGGTGAAAGGCGGAGCGAACTGGCGATCTTTGTAGCTGAAGATTGCTTCCATGCGCTGCATTGTGCCGCGAATGCGGTGGATGCGCACCCCTTTGTCGATTTCGAAGGGGGCGAATCCCTTGTGCCACAACGTGGCAACCGAAACTTGATGCTTCCTGGCCGTAAGCTCAGCGCTGAGGTCGGCGACGTGGCGCTCTTCCCCGCCGATGGTGGGCGGGTAGAATTGCGCGAGCATCAAGATACGCATTGGTCCTTGCAACCTGGCACCCGCGAGGGGTGCCACTACATTTCTCGCCTGGCAAGCTCTCAAGCTTGCCGGTTATGGCTCTGGCCTACTACTTTTCAGTATAGCAGTGCCCTTTATAGAGGCTGGCGGGAGCCGTGGGGACCGGGGAGCGACGGGGCGCGGCGACCATAAAGGCCCTCCCAGCCGCTCCTCATCTCCGTCGCCCATACAGACTTATACAGGTAGGTTTCTTGTTGGATGTCGGTTCATTGTAGAGGCAGGAGCGGCTGGGAGGGGTGTGGGGCCCCTTGCGGGTGCCTTGCGGGCCTCCCCACCTCGCTGGCCCTTGCTCGAGAACAACCTACCCTTGAGAGCAGATGGATGGGCCCTTTACAGGCGTTGGGGGTTTGCGGAAGGGGTGGAGGAGGAGGTCCCAGGCGCCGGAGGATTTGGCGGCGATCATCAGCCAGTGCTGGTCTACATCGACTACAAAGCGGTGCAGGAGTTGAGGATCGGTCTGGGGGGTGTTGATGCCGTGCAGGGTGGTGAGGGCCCAGTCGTAGCGGGCCGCGCGCACGGCGGCGAGGCCATTTTCCCCGATATGCTCGTCTTTCCCGATTGGATAGGCGAAGGCGCGTACGGGATGGCCCAGTTGTTCATGTAGTACTGCACGGCACTCGCTTACCTCGTACTCTAGCTCAGCGGGGTCGGAGAGGCACGCCAGGGTAGGATGGTGCATGGTGTGGGCGTCAAACGAGACCCAGCCGCTCTCCTGCATCTCGCGCGCGAGATCCCAGGTAAGGGGGAACGCGGCGCGGGTTTCGTCACTCGCTGATGTAGGAGCCAGCAGGGCAGCGCGCACGGCAGCCAGGTATGATTCACGGTCTTCAACCGAGGAGGCGTTGCGGAGGCGCGTCTCGATTGCCTGTTCCAGGGCGCTTCTCTCAACTTCGCTGCGCAGGTGATAGGTGCGCCCCTCGATGGTTGCCTCGCTTGCCTGGGCATGACGCAGAAGGTAGCGGGGCTCGTACCACCAGAAGCGCCTGCCGCTCTCGATGTAGCCGGGCACCAGGAAGATGGTGATAGGTACTTGCAGCGCACGCGCGAGAGCAAAGGCTTCCGTATAGTTATCGTAGTATCCATCGTCGAAGGTCAAGGCGAGCAGCGGGCGCTGCTTCTGCCACGGGAAGGTAGACTTTTCCTGCCGGTAGAGGGCTTCCAGCGCGGCCTCGAGGTGGAGGATGCGATAGTGACGGCGCAGGTAGAGCAGATGCTGCCGCAACGATCCTCCTGTGGCGCGGTGATAGCACAGGACAACCAGGCGTGGGCCCCGTCGCCGCGTCCACCAGCGAGCCAGTTTCACTATACCGCTGTAGTAGAGGCACGCCGCGAGCGCGAACTCAATGCTTCTTGACATGTGCAATTTGGGTCTACATTCCTTCGGGTGAATGAGGGCGACCCAAGAGCTTACACAGGTAGGTTTTTTTGTCGGATGCCGGTTCATTGTAGAGGCAGGGGTGGCGGGGAGTGGCGCGGGGCCCCTTGCGGGTGCCTTGCGTGCCTCCCCACCCCGCCCATCTCCACTCCCGCCCCTACTGCAATTTCCCACAGAAGGCAGCGCATCGCTGCCCGCAAATGCCCTGCCGATCAAGCGCGGAATGCCGCGGAACCAGCCGGCGGTGGCCCTCAAGGCCGGCAGGGGATCGCGCCAATCGAGGTAGTCGTAGTGCGCGGGGATGAAGAAAGAAACCGCGAAGTCCAGGATGGCGCGCGCCGGTGGGTTCACTCCCGGCCGCCCTCGCTGTGCCAGCGAGGCCGCCGTGGTGGCGATATCCCCGCTCAGATAGCGCATCCATTTGCCGGTGCGATAGGTTTTCACCGCGTCGATTTGCTCACCGGCGGCCCATTGATAGAGCATATACGGGAAATCGACGCCCGCGTCCACCGCGTGCGAAATGCCGGCATTGAGGCGCGCGTTGATCTCCATCAGGTAGGGCTGCCCGCAGCTATCACGCCGGAATTCCACCAGGGCATAGCCTTCCAGCCCGATTTCGCGGATCAAACGCGCGGCCTGTTCGCCGGTATCCGGCGGGAGTGGGATACTCTGGCCCATCACGTCGGTGCCGCCCAACGGCGGGTCGCTGCGCTTGGCCCAGTAGGCGAAACGAGCCAGGATTTCCCCGTGTGCATAGAAGAGGCCGATGGCTTCGCACCTGCCCGGGAGAAACTGCTGGAAGAGCGTCTTTCCCCCGAAGCGGGTCAATTCCTCGACGGCGCGGAGCGCCTCATCCGGCGTCGTGACCAGGCGCGACGCTAACCGGGTGCTTTGCTGCCCATTCGAGGACCATGACGTGGTGGGCTTGATGACGGCGGGCAGCCCCACCTCGCGCAGGGCTGACTGCGCTTCATCTGCCTTGCTTACAACGATGCCGCGCGGCACCTTCAGTCCCAGGCGTGCGGCGATCTCCAGCGTTTGCCGTTTGTCGATGGCGATGCCCAGCGCCGGTTCTCCTGCCAGCGCGAGCCTGGTGGGCTGAGCGCGAGTCTCAAGCTGCGCGCGGTGGCGGCGCAGCAGCTCGATGGTGCCGTCCGAGGAGGCGATTACCACGCGTGCGCGCGTGGCATCGAGCGCCTGCGCCAGGGAGTCGAAATATTCCTCTGATCCCTCTTCCGCTGAAGAAGAGAAGCTGTACCGGCACCAGCGCGATGAGAAGGTGGGGGCATTGGCGTGGGTCTCCATCGCGGCCACGCGGATGCTGCGCGCGCCGAGTGATCGCACGGCCGCCAGGGATTGGCGCAGGCGGGCATCGAGTACGAGCACATCGCATTGTTTTATTTCCATGATCTATCCTTATTAATGCTCATCATCGCGCCGCCTTGAAGACGGTGCGGGACATGAATATCGATTCGGCGCACATGGCGCAGAACCAGCCGGCGCTTAAGCCGGTAAAGCCGCCGAGAAAAGCGCCGAGCGTAGCGCCGGCCAGTTCAAGCAGGCCGGTGATTATCGTGGTTCGCGCGGCATGTGCGACACGGCCCTGTATTCTGCTCACAGCGATGTAATGGTTCTTAATGATGAAGGGAAACGATTCGAGCGAGAGGATACGCAGGCTCCAGGCGGCCTGTTCGGCGTAACTGTGGCCGAAGAGGTCGAGCACCTGCGTGGTGGCGAAGAGCAGCACGACATTCGCAAGGACGCAGGCAGCCAGCGCCAGGCTCAGGGTCAGCCGCATCTTATGGGCCAGCGTGCCGGGCTGCGCAGAAGTAGCGGCGTAGAGCGTCATGGTGAGGGCAGCCGAAAAAATATTGGCGATGCTGGAGAGATTCCAGGATACGTAAAACCAGGCGTTCACCGTCGCGGAAAGCAGCACCGTCACCAGCACCGGCAGGATGAGCGCGGGAGCTTGCAGCGTTACATTGAGCAGGTGATGTTTGAGCGCGGAAAGCCCCAATTTTCTTACCAATCCCCACTGCGGAAGGTGCTCTTGTTCCGACCGGCAACGGACTGCGTCCTGGCTGCGCCCAGCCGGTCGGAGACGTGGCAAATAGTTTCTGCCGGGCCATCCCTTTTTCATCAGAACGTACCCGGCCAGGGCAACTAAAGAGCAGGCGTTTCCAAGCGCCCACGTGGCGTAGATCGTCAAGCCGACGACGTGCGAGAGCCAGATGCTGGCTGCCAGCAGAGCCACGAGCTTCACTCCGGCGAACAGGGCATTGCGCCAGAGCTGTACACCGCCGCGAAATAGCCCGATCAACGCGTCGTCGAGCACCAGGGTAATGGCTGTGAGGCTGACGCCGATGGCAAACAGCGCGCTGTTCGCGATGCTCGCTCCCAGGTCCTGGAAGCCGCTCGAGACATGCGGCGCGGCAATCGCGAAGGCGAGGCCCAGCAGCCCTCCAATCGCCGCGACCAGCATCAGCGCTGTGCCTATGAGCGACGCTTCTCTCCCGCGCTGGAGCGGCAGCTCGCCGAGCAAGAGCGTACCGAGTCCGACGATGGCGAACGATCCGAGCAGCGTCATGGCTGAGATAGCAGCGGAGGCAAAGCCAACGGCTTGAGGTGGAAATTGCCGCGCCGCCAGCCACCAGTAAACGAAGCCGAGGACCGAAGTTACGGCCGTGGTACCTACCAATGATCCGGCATTGAGGAGCATGACGCTGTTGACGCGTGCCCACTGGAGCGCCTGCTTCAGGGGGTGCGGTCTCTTTTCCTCCGGCACGGCCGGGGCGCCTGGTACGATGGTTTTCATGCTCTGGCCTCTACATTTATTTTAGCCATGGGTCATTACTAGCTATCGAAGATATTGTGGGCTTCTTTAGGCAAGAATCAAGAGAGGGTTTCCTGACTCAGAAACCCTCCCACGGAGGTAGGAAATGCCCCCGCATATATCGAACTTAGTCGGTTCCATCCGTAAAAGAGGCGGTGTTTGAACTTCGAGGTTTGGGTAAGGCATCTCGAAACTCTTCCATTTGCTTCCACTCGGGCTCTGGAGGAGTGTAGCCGATCTGAGGGGTATAGACCGAATATTTGATGATTTGCATTTTATGGATGTAACGTGGACAGTTCGGGAAGATTTGCTCTGCTTGGACACGCACAATGAGCTGTGCTCCTGGATACTCGGACAATAAAGGGTCGTCAGTATGTTCTGTAGCGGTTCCATTAATGCGCATTCGGCCGGGATGCTCAAAGTCAATGAAGAGCATCCCAACGTGAGGATTCACGAGCATGTTCCCCAGGCTTTTGAACATCCCATTGCCATCATAATCAGGAAAAGCTAACGTAGTTGAGGTAAGGACTCGCACAAATCCAGGCATCCCCCCCTTATACGAGCAATCAGGGCGACCTTCTGCATCAGCGGTAGCTAAAAAGAACATCGGGCTCCGTGCAATCAAGGCACGATCCTGCTCAGTAAACGTAGCATGGACTGTGCGCTGCTCAAGTCGGTCTGCAATCCGCTGACTATCGAACTGATTCTGTAATTGACGAGAGCCCCAATTATACATGCTGCTCATGACTTTACTCTTTCTGCTGAAATGCCATTCTTTCCAAGATTATTATAGCCATTTTCTGAGGGAATTGCCTGGAGGTTCTGTTGAACCTTGCCTTAGCGATGGATTTGGATGAAGCTCTGCAACCATCTAATTTTGGCGCGGAGGCTGCCGATAACAATACTAACAATAGTTGCGTTGAGTAGAGGAGTAATATTGTGACAAATCCGACGCTTGATTTTCCGGTGGCAGAGCCCGAAGCTAAAGCTAATGCCGGCATACGTACCAATCAACTTTTTTACAGTGTTGGCGTGATGGCCTACAACGAAGAAGCCAATATCTTACGCACGCTGCGAGCAATCATCGAGCAGGATAGCAGGACGACCTGTCTGGCGGAGATCGTCGTCGTCGCCAGCGGATGCACCGACCGCACGGTCCCTCTCGTCCAGGAATTCATGCGGGATGAAGCGCGCCTGCGATTGATCGTGCAGGAGCGCCGCGAGGGGAAGGCCTCCGCCATCAACCTCTTCATGAGACAGACTACCAGTCCGATACTTGTGCTGGTGGGAGCGGATACCATTCCAGAGAAGGATGCGCTGGAACGGTTATGCGCGCATTTTGCCGATCCCACCATCGGCATGGTAGGGGCACGACCGGTACCCGTCAATGACCAGGACACCTTCACGGGGCACGCGGTACACCTGCTCTGGCGGCTGCATGACAGTATGGCGCGCCGCGTGCCGAAGCTCGGCGAGGTGATCGCCTTTCGCAACGTCGTCGAGGAGATCCCCACCGATACCGCCGTGGATGAGATCTCCATTCAGGCCAAAATTGCCCGGCAGGGGTTGCGTATGGTCTATGTGCCGGATGCGCTGGTATATAACAAAGGGCCTGTGACCGTGCGGGACTTCCTCGCGCAGCGCCGCCGCATCTACGCCGGGCATCTGCAGGTGCTTGAACAAGAGCATTTTGAAGCGCCGACAATGAACGTGAGCGCCATCCTGCACGCCCTGGTCGAGAATGCAGCGTATACTCTCAGCACGCCCAGGCAGATGTGCTGGACGGCAGGCGCCATCGCGCTCGAAGGCTTCGCGCGCTTGCAGGGACGCCGCGATGTGGCGCACCATCGTTCGCACCATATCTGGCAGGCCGTCACGTCCACCAAGCGCGTAGAGGATGAAGACCGCAAACTGCGACGCATTTGCAACACGCAGAGCGTTATTGTCTTTCAGATTGCGCGCGAAGGGATAGAGCAAGATGGACTCTTGCGCAAACGCGAGGAGCGCTATACCCTGCGTATGATTCGCTCACTCCTTCCCCTGCTGCACCAGCACATTCGTAAAGATGATCTGCTGAGCATTCATGGAAGCGATATGCTGGTCCTGGTACTCAACGCCGAGGAGGGCCCGGCCGGACTGATTGCGCTACGCCTGAAGCACGCCATAGAATCGCGCTGCATTCCACTTGGGAAGGGCATGACGGCAATTCCACAGGTACGCTACCACGTGGTTTCGTTCGCGGATGAGCCGGAGGCCTGACATCTCATCTCTTTATATACGCCGTAGAGGGGTTGCAGCGCTAGTCATTGAGCAAAAGCGTGAGCGAAGGCGCAGGAATCTCGTGGCTGTCGGAAATGCTAATTACGGCTGTGCCGACAGCAAAGAACTCGATGATATGCGAGCCCCAGCCATGGCTTCGCTCGGTTATCTGGGCGCCGACGACTCCGTGTGACTTGAGGCTGACTGCTTCGGTCTGCATGCGCTCCATAGCGAGTTCGCGGGCATCATACAGCGCCTGAGTGTAGTTGGTCATCTCAACATTGCGCCCGACCTGGCTGAACCACTGCCCAAGACCCTGGCGAGAGACGTGATAGACGCAATTCCCCATGACCATGCCCACCGGTCGAAAGCCTGCGCGCAGCAAGGTCCAGAAGTCCTGTCCGGAAAGATCTGAAGTAAAGGGCATGCCATGCGCGTTGCGGAAAGATTGGCCACCACGCGAACGGATGGCCGTTCCGATGGCAACGAACTCGGCCAATGCCTCTCCCCACTCATGCCGGGTGACTTCGAGCCGCACTCCGACAATACCGTCAGCGCCCAGTTCATTCGCCTCTTCTTCCATACGTGCCATCGCCAGCTCGCGGGCGTGGTACATTGCCTGTGTAAGAACGCCCATTTCCTGATTCTGGTTCCAATTCGCTCGTTGATATCCAATATGATAGATCGAGCTTCCTACAACAAGGCCCACGGGATCAAAACCAGCTTCACGTACTAGCAGAAACTCGTTGACGCTGAGATCGCTGGTGAAGAGGCCGCGGTGGCCAGCATCACTTCGCATGGCGCTGAGACGCTCATGCGCATGTACGGGCAAATCATTTCCTTGTGGAGGTATCTGTTGAGACATAGGTGAAGTACTCCTTATTATCCTCTGAATGTCAGCTCCTGATTTTGTCCATAACGTCCTGGCCGCAGGTCGGTGAACGTCAGTGCCGGTTTCGGCGTTGGAATGATGTGATCTTTTTTCACAGCAGTAATGGCGGTGCCAACAACCGCAAAATGTACGAAGAGATCGAGATACTTTGCCGATGGATTCTCGGTTTCGTACTCGACGACCCGCCGGTCATTGTCAATATGCATCCCGACGATGCCGAGCGCTTTCTGACTCCTCGCCATGTTTGTCGCCCTCGTCATTGCCAGGTGACGTGACGCGTAAATCGCCTGTGAAAATGGGACAATCTCCTGATTATAGCTACCGGTACCCCACCAGCCCTGTATCTGCTGTGTCATCCTGCTTCCCAGGGCCACAAAGTATGAGCAGAAGCCTGTTACGAAACCGGCAGGATAGTACCCGGCCTGGAGCAACGTCCAGAACTCTTGAGCAGAGAGGTCACTGAGAAAGGGGTTCGAGGGCGGCGGAGTATCCAGGAGACGTACTGCTGTGCCAATCGCGGTATACTCCAGCAGATTATTCCCCCATTCATAGCTCCGTCGTGTGAAGCGTACTCCAATGACCCCGTGGGCCTTCAGGAGCGCAGCTTCTTGCGCCAGCCTGCCCAGGGCAAGCTGGGCGGCATGTTGATGCGCCTCAGAGAGGGTCGTCATTTCCGCCGCGTTCACATTCCATGTATAGTTTCGCGTGTATTGCCACCCGACCTGGTAGATCGAGCTGCCCATGACCTGGCTCAGGGGCTCGTATCCCTGTTGACGTGTCAGCAGGAGTTCATTGGTGCTCAGATCACTGCTGAATAGCGCATGTCCGGCCTCCATCTCTTCGCTCAGGCGCTGTTTTGCTCTAACAGGCAGCCCACCGGCCTCGAGCGATTGACGGCTGGCCTCAGCTTCTTGCTGTTCCCGCAGCCGCCGTTGCTCTTCCTCCGGTGAGGATCGTTTCCAAAAAGGCATGACAACCTCCTGAATAGGGGCACTTGGTTGCTTTATAAGAGAAACCGTTCAAGGGCGGCATGGGCCTGTGCGCTCCGTGCCGATTCTTGCGCCAGGCTCTCCGCTAGTTCCCCAATCCACTGCTCCATCGGTAACTGGTCAGTTTTGAGTACAATGCCACGCACCACTTTAGCGCGCGAAGTCATGAGGGGACCCTGTCGATCCCGTGCGATGCGGTACTGGTACTCGCCCAATGTCACCACGATCTCTTTGACAGGATGTTCTCGCGAAAAGAGGCCGCTCTGGCGCGTCACCAGCGTCTGGCCCGGCAATGATCCTTCTAACTTGACCGCCAGGGCCTCTAAAAATGCTTTGATATCCGTGCTGTTAGCACGAAGCGAGGCAGCAAACATCTCTACCTGCAGCGGCTCGCTCAATTCATCGTGCATGCACAGCTCCTTCTTAGCGTAATCAGGATGTAAGTGTTTTTTTCTGCTATGTAGTATAGCATGTACTGAGAGTAGCTTAAAAACGTGGTTATGCAGCGAACGCAGGTCTTTTTTTCCTGATACCTTCAAGAAAGTGGTTATCTCCCAATTATCGCCCTATAATCATTGTAGAGTATAACAAGAGAGACCCTTCGCTTCGCTCAGGGTGACATGCGAGGCGGTGGCGGGAGAGATGAAGATAGATATGCGAAATCCTGTTGATTCGATGCGCCTGATCCAATGGGCCAGTGGTGCGTCGATGCCCAGCAAAATACCGATCAGCGACAGGGAGCCTGATCCCGGTTTGCTTGGCCCGGAATCTTTAACCTGGCGTTTGCATGAAGAACAATGGTTGATCACGGCGGGCGCGCGCGCATTCTTGATGCAGGCCGCTCATCCCAAGGTAGCGCAGGGCGCGCTTGACCACAGCAAATTCGCCGAAGATCCCTTCGGGCGCGTGTATCATACCATTGAATCGATGGCGATCTTGATCTTCGGCAGCACGCGCGAAGCGAACGACATGGCGCGCTTTATCAATCGCCTGCACCATACCATTGTGGGAACGCTGCATGAGACCATCGGACACTACACGGAGGGCGAGCCTTACAGCGCTATGGAGCCGCCCGCGCTCCTGTGGGTGCATATTGCCTTCGTCGACAGCATCCTCACCGCTTACAAGACCTTCGTTGGCCCGCTTTCGTCAGAAGAGTGCGAGCAGTACTGGCAGGAATCGTGCCGCTATGCGCGACTACTGGGCCTGACCGATGCGACGCTCCTGCCCAGCTACGCCGCCGTGCAGCAATACATTCGCGACGCGCTCCCATCGGGGGAGATCGCCATTGGGCCGGCCGCCCACTTCATCGCACAGAAGATTCTCTTTCCGCCGATGCCGCGCATGCGCAAGCCATTGTGGGCGATCGTGCGTGTAATTACGGTAGGGCAACTGCCGCCCGCTATACGCCAGGCATACGGGCTGCGCTGGGGTGTGATGCAGTGGGCCGGCTTTCAGCTTGCGCGCGCCGCGGGACACCTGCTGCGCCGGCTTTTTCCGAAAGCGCTCGGTACGTCGCCGCTGGTGGATTTTGCCCGGAGCCGGGCGCGGGGAGACCTGCAGAAGCGTGCAGTTTAAGTTGCGGCAAAGGCGTGAGCATTCGGCAAGGCCAATAATGCGGTGACGGCGGTAAGACTGGCCGATAATGCAACTCGAAAAATTCATCCGGCCCTCCGTAGGCGCCGATTTATCGTGCGCACCGCCGATTTATCAGCCCGGGGTGGTTGGGATGATGACCGCAATAATTTGTTAATCGGCATAATCGGCGGTGGACGATATTGAATGTTTATAACACCAAATGAAAGGGATTAACATTGACTCAGCAGGATGCTCAGCAACAGCGCATGAAGATCGGTATTGTATTAGATATCAGCGAGGGTTCGCTGGAGGGGCGCACGCCGACTTTTCGTGAACTGCAAGGCATGGCGCAGGTTGCCGAAGAGGTGGGCCTCGACTCTATCTGGCTGGCGGACCATCTCCTCTACCGTTTCCCAGGCCAGGATGAAAGCGGGCCATGGGAGGCGCTTACTATGCTCAGCGCGCTGGCCGCGGTTACTTCACGCATTACACTTGGCACGCTTGTGCTGTGCGTGCCGTTCCGGCCGCCGGCGCTGCTGGCGAAGATGGCGGATGCAATCGATGAAATCAGCGGCGGTCGCTTCATCCTGGGTCTGGGCGCCGGGTGGCACCAGCCCGAATTCGAGGCATTTGGCTACCCGTTCGATCACCTCGCCAGCCGCTTCGACGAAGCCCTGCAGATCATTGTACCGCTCTTGCGAGAAGGTCACGTCGATTTCCAGGGACGATACTACCAGGTCCATAACTGCGTCCTGCGGCCGCGCGGTCCCACGAAGGGCGGCCCGCGTATCCTGATCGCCGGTCACCGCCCGCGCATGCTGGAGCTGACCGCGCGCTATGCCGATGAATGGAACACGGCATGGCCTATTGACCCGGCCAAAGTCAAGGAGCGCCACGATCCACTCGTGGAGGCCTGCGCGAGAGTGGGTCGCGACCCCGCGACAATAGAGATCACCGTCGGCACTGAGGTTCGACTCCAACTTCGTCAAGAAGGCGGCTCACCTGATAGAGCGATTGCAGGTACGCCTGAAGAGATCGCTCACCGCCTGCGGGATTTCGCGAGTGTGGGCGCATCCCACCTTTTCGTAGCGCTCGACGAAGTCACACCCGCCAGCATCGAACAGTTCGGAAAGATCGCCGAACTGGTGCGCGGATAATCCAATAATCCATTGTAGGGGCCTGATTCACTGCGCTCCGGCCGGCGCATATCCGAGCAGTTGCCGGGTCAATTCCAGGTGGCCCTGGTGCAGGGCGCAATGTTCGACGGCATGTAAGAGAGCATCGCGCAGCGTCATTGTATCTTCATCAAGCGAAGGATGATAGCGAGCGGGTACGTTTATGGGCTGATCCATCCGCTCGTCGGGGAGCGCACCCAGCACCTCCCGCATAGCGACCAGCCAGCGTTCGTAGCGTGCTGCTAACTCTGCCCCTGTGCCGGTCGCGCGGAATTCTGAGAGCCGGTCGCGCTGCACATCGCGTCCACCCGCCAGCTCGAGAACCCAGTATTCAGCCGAGCCGATCAGGTGCGTGGCCAGCACGAAGGCCGTGTTGCTCTCAGGTAGTTCCAGGGGACAATTGAGATCGACATCGGAGATATCCCTGAACTGGTCAAGGGCATGACGTACGATCCGTTCAAGAACAATGGCAAAATGACTTGCTTCACCCGGCATTTTCGGACCCTCGTTTCTTTGCTGAATAATGAAGATGTATAGGCAGTCCCCTGGCGCTGACACGGGTAGTTTTTTGTAGGATATTGGTTCATTGTAGAGGCAGGGGCGGCTGGGAGTGGTGTGGGGCCCCTTGCGGGTGCCTTGCGTGCTCTCCACCTCGCTGACTCTTTCTCCAGAAAACCCTACCCCTGTAAGCCCCCATGGCAACCGCAAGGGTCGCCACAACATTTCAACAGGCACTGCGTATTGAGAACGATGCTTTTGTTTCAATTGTAAAACGCAAGGTCAAGGAAAGTTCTGATCTTATATGTTACCCTTGCACTGCTGAGGTGCAGGGCTTATACTTTTTTCAGTGGTTACACAGGAACACATGGAGGAGCAAGCAATGATCGAGGAAAGCGAACTGGAGCTGGATAATTTTTTCGCGACGATCCAGAACCCCTACCCGGCATATGCCTACCTGAGGAAACATGACCCGGTGCGCTGGAACCCCATGTTCAATGTTTACATGCTCTCCAAGTTTGATGATGTGAATATGGCCTTTTCTGATTTTCGGCGTTTCTCCTCCGACATCTGGTCGAGCGTACCTGAGACGATCGGTTTCGCGGGCGATGATGAGGCGAGCCGCTACCTCAGCCAGATCATCCCCTTTATGGCGCATAACCTGCAGGGCATGGACCCGCCCGGGCATACACGCCAGCGTACGCTGATGCTGAAGACCTTTACGCCACGTATGATCGAGTCGTTCAGGCCGACTGTGCAGAAGCTGGTGGATGAGCTGATCGACCAGCGACTGGCGCAGGGTAAGATGGACCTGGTGGCCGACTTTGCCTACCCGCTCCCCTCCAATGTGGTCCTCGACATGTTGAGCATTCCGAGAAGCGGGCGAGCCTACATCAGGGCCAGTTCCGAGGCCATCAACGAATTTGTGGCCACCATCGTGTTTTCCGGCCCATCGGTCTGGCCGCGACTGGCAGGCATCTTCGCCGATGTCAAAGCGTACCTGAAAGGCTTGATCGCTGAACGGCGCGCGCATCCCGGTCACGATTTGCTCTCCAGGATGGTGCTGGCCGAAGAGCGCGGCGACATGCTGAGCGAGGATGAGATCGTGATTACGACTAACTTCCTCTTATTTGCCGGGCACGAGACGACCGCTAATTTGATCGGCACCGGGATGTATCACCTGATGCAGAACCCGGAGCAAATGGCGCAATTGCGCGCGGACCCGTCCAAAATGCCGGCGGCGGTCGAGGAGCTGCTGCGCTACGTCAGCCCGGTGCATACGCTGGCGCGCCGCACGACGCAAGATGTCACCATCCGCGGAGTGACGATCCCAGCATTTAACGGGGTGTTTTTGCTTATCGGCGCGGCGAACCGCGACGCCGAGAAGTTCCCCGATCCCGATAGGCTGGATATCAACCGCTCGCCCTCGCGCACCCTGGGTTTCGGCTACGGCATTCACTACTGCATCGGGGCAGCGCTGGCCCGCCTGGAAAGCCAGGTTGCCTTCGAGACTCTGCTCAGGCGACTGCCCGGCATTCATATGACGGACGAAACACCGCTATTTCGCCCGAACTATTCGCTGCGTGGGCTGGTCTCGCTGCCGGTGGAGTTCGGGTAGTAGCGAGTTTGCAAGCACATACCCTAGGTGAATCTGGAGAGGAGCCGCCTCGCCCATCTAGCAGGATTGCGGGCCACAAGCCAGGTGAGATGCCTCGTCCTTTCTGGTTCTAATATAAGGTAGTTTCGTCTAGCTCAGCGTCCCTCAACACGCGGCGCAGATTGCTGAGTCCTGCCTGTATACGCTTTTTGAGGGTGTTTTCTGAAATCTGCAACCTTTGAGATATTTCTGGGAGTGTCATTCCTTGATAGTAATGCAGGGCGATGACATTTTGCTGCTTCGCAGGCAATTGCTCTACTGCTTGCGCGAGATCCCAACTGCGCTCCATGCGACCCTTGGCATAGTCTGCTACTTGAGACGCCAGAAACGTTTCTTGCTCTGAAAATGACTGATAGAGAAACATCCTCGATCGTGCGAGTCTCCGTTTGAAGCTAATACACTGATTGACGACTATGCGCAGCAACCAGGGGCGCAGCGCTCCCGTTTCCCGCAAGCTGGAGAGGTGTTGCCACGCCTGGATGAGCGCGTTTTGTACAGCATCTTCTGCAATATCTCGATCTTTTACAATGCTGTACGCAGTACGCTGCATCAGTCCACCGTACCGGTCGAAGATATCATCAAAGGCATCTTTATCCCCTCGCAGTGCGCGGGCTACGAGTATGCTTTGTTCAGCCATCAATTCAGCTCCCGCCTTTTCTTGCTGTTCAGCAGCCGATGCTGCTGATTCACTATCCATCAACTCAGAAAAACGGGCTGTCGATTCGCGTGTTATAAGGGCTACCATTCTAACCGTTCCTTTTTATTTAACTCGTTCAAACCATATACAAACATATAACATACATTATACGAAATAGCAAGGTGCGCCGACTCACGATTGTGATATTTTGTGGAGGAAAAATGATATAGCAGGCAAGGGATTGTCTAGAAGACGATTGAGAGCCTGCTTCCTACCCATCTTTCGACCTCCGGGCATCTTTAACAGGAGAAGATGAAAGGCTTGACTACCGCAAGGATCATCGAGTTGACCTAAAGCCTTAACAAATATTATGCAAAACATAGACTTTGGATACTAACTGTGCTATGGTTGCCTTAATAGCTGGCAATACCTCATTTGAAAATTCGCCATGGGGTATTGGGAAATATTGGGGGGAGTGGATCATTGTGCGAGAAAAACATACTGAATGGCCAGACCTGGAGAACTACGCTGATGTGCCTCTATTCAATACGAAGTCTGTGGTACAGCAAACGGGGATAGCTGGTCCAACGTTGAGAGCCTGGGAGCGCCGCTATACCATCCTCTCGCCGGAACGTGCTCAGAATGACTATCGTTTGTACTCAGAGCGTGATATCGCTATCATTCGGTGGCTCAAAGATCGCGTTGATGCAGGCATGTCGATCAGCCAGGCCATCGCCCTCTTTCGTCATCTTGAGGAGGAACATAACCAGCTACAGACCAAGGATTTGCCTCAAGAGAGTATGCCACCTTCCCAGGAGAAAGATGAAACGTTTAACATGCGTTTCGTGCGGGAGCGTTTGCTTGACGCCTTCAGCAGACTTGACGAAGCTACGGCCAGCCGATTGATGGCCTCGCTGTTGGCGATCTACCCGATGGAGCAAGTCTGCACTGAACTCATTACGCCGGCACTCTGGGAGATTGGGCGGCTTTGGGAGCAGGGACTGATCACTGTTTCAGTAGAACATTTTGCTAGCGCCTTTTTCCATGGCTGGCTGACCAATCTGTTCCATGCCATGCCTGGCAGTAATACAAACCCATTGGTGATCGCCTGCTGTGCACCCGGCGAATTACATGAGTTGGCAGCGCTGATGTTATCGCTGCTTTTACGTCGAGCCGGACTGCGTGTTGCTTACCTGGGTCAGAGCATTGAAATTGAGAGTCTTTTACAGATTGCCAGGCAATTGTCTCCCGCGCTTCTCTGCGTCTCTGTGACACTCGTTTCCTCTCTGGAAGCAGTGACCGAACTGGGGCAGAAGTTACAGCAGCTACCTCCTCCGCGTCCCGTATTGATCTTTGGTGGACAGGCGTTTGAGCAGCGTGCTGATCTCATTGCACGGGTTCCTGGTGTCTACCTCGATGGAGAGATGCAGACCATCATCACCGGACTAAGGCGAATGGCCTTTCAACAAGTTCAGGACGCTTTGATGTACAAAAGTGGGTAAGAGTTTATCTGATAAAAAACCTGATGGGACCGTCTTTGCCGCCAACCCGGCGTATTTTCACCTCTATGGCTTTCCCCAAGAAGAAGTCATCGGGAAACACTTTTCCATCATCTTTCCCGAGGAAGAGCGCAAAGCGGCCTATGAGCTTTACGACTATTTTTTCCAGAGCCCAACTCTCGGCCCTCCGTTTGTTGGTCCCATTCGCAGAGCCGATGGCGAGGTACTCTGGAAGAGGATCCAGGGCGAGGTTCTTTATGATGAAGCAGGTAAGCCGATACGTATGATAGGCATCAGCATGGACGTTCCTCAGTAGGGGCAATTTCCTGAGCCTTAAACACGGAACGCGAGCTTAACGGAACACAGTATTCATTTCGTAGTGCATCTCAGATGGCTTTGCGCTCAGGCGTGAAATGACCCACAGCGGTGCCGTGAAGCCACGGCACCGCTGTATCGCTTACGTTGGGCACTCAGCCACCAGTGTAGCTTCTCGCCTTTCGCTTGCTTTTCCTCGCCTGCAAAATTCAGGATGACTCCCGTTTGATACGAGACCAACACTATTATGCAGTCGTGGCTACCATTTTAGGATGTGTTTTTGATACGAGAACTACAAGGACTACCGTTTTTGCCCTCATCTCCTCAGTGAGAAGAGAAAGCCTTGCTACGCCGCAAGAGACGCAATTATTACCCGCTCTGGTAAGCTGCAGCGTCTCAATACATCGACTACCGAAAAACGGTAAAGGGTTGATGTAAAAAGTTCAGTATAGATTGAAAGGATACCATTGCATGGCAACAAGAGTAGATTCCGCTACAAATACCGCCCGGGACGCCCAGGCGCAATACTTCCGCGTGACCGACCAGGTCCCTGAAGAGATCTGGTATTGGGCAGCTCTCGGCTCTATCCTGGCCTCAGCAACTCTGTTTTTGCTGGGCAAGCGCGATTGGAGCGTTTTCGTCGGCCAGTGGCCCCCGACCTTCCTCCTCTTTGGCCTGTTCCACAAGGTGCTGCGCCCTTCAAAATAGGAGCCCCCGGCGCTTATCTAATGAGTTGTTTGGGGCCGTTGTCGCTGCTGTTGCTATTGCCTTCGCCCTGGCCTTTGGCCTGGGAGGGCAGGAGACGGCACGCAAGTGGCTCAATCGTGGGGAAAGCACAGTCAGTACGGCTGCCTCGCAACTCAAGGAGCAACAGCCGACCGCCGATGGCCAGTCACCGACGCAACCACAGCGGATGCGCCAGTTTAGCTAGTCTGGTTCGCGTAGTGCTGTCCCTCTACTGTCGCTCACATTTTGTCACAATGAAGTAGTAGATACACATCGAACGCGTTGGCGAGTTGGTCGTCCATGGCACCGATCGGGAAGTTGCTTTGTAACCCAGGTGTAGTTCCCTTCTTGCCTCTCGCCCCGCGACATTATATAGTGAAGAAAAGGAATGTAGTACCTCTCGTATGCTTTCCCGATGGAACAAGGGCCTGGCCCAAACGGCAGGAAGGAGAACCCGATGGACGGTTTAGAGCAGTCTCCGCCAGCGCTTCCATGGGAGTCGGACGCCCTTCGAGCTCGCGTGGAGATGCTCGAACGGCGAGAGGCACTGCAAGAGTGCCTGCGCACAGCGGCCCTCAGTCGCGATGTCGGCGTTGCCCTCGTGCAGGATATGCCCTTGCAGCACAGCTTGCAGCAGATCGCGCAGTCCCTCGTCCATCACCTGGACGCGGCCTTTGCGCGGATCTGGACGCTCAACACCAGTAGCCAGGTGCTCGAACTGCAGGCCAGCGCAGGACAGTACACCCATCTCGATGGTGCACACAGCCGGGTTCCCGTCGGAAGGCTGAAAATTGGCCTGATCGCAGCCGAGCGTCTTCCCCATTTGACTAATGCGGTGCTTGGTGACCCGCGTGTGAGCGAGCAGGAGTGGGCCAAACGGGAGGGTATGGTTGCCTTTGCGGGCTATCCGCTCTTGATCGAGGAAAAGGTGCTGGGCGTGATGGCTCTCTTTGCTCGCAAGCCACTCACTCCCGCCACTCTGGACGCGATGGCCTCGGTCGCCAATATCATCGCCCTGGGCATCGATCACAAGTGCGTGGAAGATGAGCGCAAACGCTCGGAGGACGAACGCAGGCGCCTGTTGGAGGATGCGCAGCAGGCCCAGACAGAGGCGGAAGCAGCCCTCCAGGTGCGCAATATGTTCCTCTCCGCTATTTCTCATGATCTCAAGTCGCCGCTCACGACCATCAAGGGTACGACGCAGTTGTTGCAGATTCGGGCCGGCCGAGCTCAGGTTCTGGATATCCCGCAATTGCTCAAAGGGCTGAATTTGATTGAGTCAGCTACTCGTAAAATGACCGTGATGCTCGACGAGGTGCTGGACCTGGCCCAACTCCAATCGGGACAACAATTGGAGTTGAATATCAGCCAGTTGGATCTGGTGGCGCTGGTACAGCAGGTTTCAGCGGCGCTTCAAGCGACCACGATCCAGCATCGAATTCGGGTCGAGGCGACAGTGCCGTACGTGCTGATCACCGGGGATGCGCTACGCCTGGACCGGGTTATTGGCAACCTGCTGTCAAATGCCATCAAGTACAGCCCACAGGGAGGAGCGATTACGGTCACGGTCTCACTCGAGGAGCGCCAGAACCAGGGCGGGGGCTTTGCCGTCGTGGAGGTGATCGACCAGGGACTGGGGATACCCGCCACCGACCTCCCGCACATCTTCGATCAGTTCCGCCGGGCTGCCAATGTCACTGGGCGGATCCTGGGAACGGGGATCGGTCTGGCGAACTGCTCGCAGATCATTCGCCAGCATGGTGGAACGATCGCTGTGACGAGCCTGGAGGGGAGCGGAACCACGTTTCTCGTGCGGCTGCCGCTCTAAGGGCTGGGAGGTACCATACGTATTACAGTGTAGGCACCCTCTTCTTCTGAGAGAGGGGCCAGGTGGAAGAACAATCAGGAAAGAAGACGAACGATCAATGGAGAAAGACCAGCAACAGTCGCTGCCAGAGACGATGCCCGCATCAGAGCCGATCCTGGTGGTGGACGACGACTCACACGTGCTCCAGATGATCCAATGGGTCCTGGAGGACGTGGGGTTTGAGGTTCAGACGGCAGCCGATGGGGAGGAGGCGCTAACGCAGGCTAGGCGCCACCGTCCGGCGCTGGTCATTTTAGATTTAGGTCTTCCTCTCCTTGACGGCGCTCAAGTCGCGGCTGAGCTTCATTCCCTGTATGGAGCGGCGGTGCCCATTGTCCTCATCACCGCTGATGGGCATGCCGCCTGGAAAGGGAAACAGATTGGAGCCTCCGCTTTTCTGCGCAAGCCTTTCGAGATCACGGATTTGGTGCAAGCAGTACAGCAGACACTGAATTACCGGTGAATATGCGGCATGGACAACGCAGCGCTCTTTCTTATTCAGCTTTGTGCATCAAAGCCTGGTCCGACGCGCTCCACGAGACCCTGCGCCGCATTATTCCACGCGCTGACTTCGTCAAGCAATTTCATCTCTTCTTCGCTGAGCGAGAGTGTGACGGAAGCGAGAAGCTCACGTACCTGCTCCACCGATCTGCCGCTGGCAATCGCCGCTGTGATACTCAGTCGAGCCAGAATCCAGGCGAGCGCTACCTGTACTACTGAAACGGAGTGGGCCGCTGCTATGCTGTCAAGCTGCTCCAATACTCTGAAACCCTGCTCGTTCATATAGCGGTCCTGGAGAGGCCTGTGCGACCCAGTTTGCGTTTTAACACGAGAACGTTCCTCCTGGTTAACCTAGAATGCCATATGGTTATAATACGTCTGGCACCTGCATTCGCGCCAGCACCCCGGCGATGTCCACTTGCCAAACTGCACTCGTTTCGGTTACACTTAGGACGGAGGCATTTATATATGAGCTTAATTTCTAATGGCCCTGGATGGTTTCCGGTGGCGGTGCAGGCGTTGGTAGTGATCGCGGGGACGGATGGTCTGTGTTCCAGCAATACGATGGCCCAGGATCTCAAGGCACACGCGGTCTTTGTGAGGCGCGTGCTGGCACAACTGGTGCGGGCCGATATTGTCCAGGCGCGCGAAGGACGCGATGGAGGTTATCGCCTCGCCCGCTCAGCCGAGCATATTACGCTGGCAGAGGTCTACCAGGCGGTAAAACAGGCAGAGCCGCAGGATGAAGCGGCATGCAGCGGTGGGGTGAACGCAAGTGTCCAGTCTATCCTGGATGAAGTTGGGGCCGAGGCCGAACAACGCCTGATTGAGTCACTTGAGCAGCATACTCTTGCCTCCGTTATCGAGCGCACGGCGAACTCCAGGCATTCCGCATAACTGTACTTGACATCCTTACAGTCATGAACTAAACTGCAATTGACGGGATTTCAGTCATCTGAATCCCTTCTTGCATGGCATTGGCTTCATTATCTTGTTTTGGAGGGGATACATATTTTATGGCTACTACAATAAGTCTGGGATTACTTATACTGCGCTTAATCGGCGGGTTGACGATTGCCGCGCACGGGGCGCAGAAGCTCTTCGGGTGGTTTGAGGGACCCGGGCCCACTAAATTAATGCAGGGATTTGAAAAACAGGGCTACAAGCCGGCGTGGCTGTGGGTTGCTTTTGTGATCCTGGGAGAGCTGGGCGGCGGTCTCTCTGTGGCGCTGGGATTCTTGACGCCTCTAGGGGCGGCGGGAATGTTCGGCGCGATGTTTATGGCGATTTTCAAGAGCCACTGGAAGAATGGCTTTTTTAATAGTAAGCGCGGCCTGGAGTTTCCGCTCCAGTTGCTGGCAATCGCGGTCGCCATTGGCGTGATGGGGCCTGGAAGCTATTCGCTCGATGCGCTCTTCGGGATTAGCTTGCCGCAGCCGCTGCTGTTCGTTATTCTGGCGGTCGTCGCGCTGCTCGTCGATCTCGTGGGGATGGCTATCAGCCGCCCGGCTGCGGTCGCGCCTTCCGCTACCGATGCCAGGTCGCGGGCCTGAAGGCTTTTAATCGCTGCCAATCCTCTCGGAGGCGACCTGGGCGAAGTTCAGGGCCGCGACGAGCGATACCCCGCCGATGATGTTGCCGATCAGCGTGGGGGTGACGTAAGGAAGGCGGGGTAGCAGCCTGGCGACCACAAGACGGGGTAGTCGAGCAGCCTGGCGACCGCAAGGGCCCACCCTACCCAACTCCACCACCCTCGCCACTACATTTCATGTGGGCCCTCCCCATATGCTTACCCAGGTAGGTTTTTGTGGGAGGTCGGTTCATTGTAGAGGCAGGGGCGGCGGAGAGTGGTGCGGGGCCCCTTGCGGGTGCCTTCCGTCGCTTTCGCCTTGCGGGTGCCTTCGTGCCTCTCCGTCCCGCTGGCCCGTTCTCGAGAAACACCTCCCCGTATATGCCTTGCGGGTGCCTTGCCTGCCTCCCCGCCTCGCTGGCCCTTTCTCGAGAGACACCTACTCGTGTAAGCTCCCCGAATGAAGGTTGATTGTTCACCAATTCACAGTCGTACTGTGCTGTAGGGCATAGCCGTGGCCCTAAAAACTGGTGTACTATCGTCTAACAGATAAGGTTTTTCTATTCAAACCCTATTGAAATGCACGGAGGAAATTTATGCAACAAATGCCATTCCATCGACTTCAAGTGATGCTCGCTTCTATCGCCGTCCTTGTAATGATGCTTCTGGTTACAGCGTGCGCGGGCGTTGGCAGCGGTAGCGGTAGCGGCACTGGGCAGTCTTCGACACGCACCACCGGCACGACGACAACCAGCACTCAGGTGCAATCAACCGCTACGCAACAACCGGTCACCAATCAAACTCCGGTGGCGTTCAAGGCGGGCGGCATCTCGTTCATCGGTTCTGTAAAGAGCAACACCAGCAATCGGCTGGTCATGAGCGCGCCCAATGGGCAGACGTACACGATGGCGATCACTGCTCAAACTGATCGATCCGCCTACGGTGGCAGCCTCCCGGCAGTCGGCGCCTCTGTTGATATGGATTCAGCCATCAATCCGGATGGGAGCCTCACAGCCACGATCTTGAAGCCGGCCCAGCCTGGCGACCCGGACCTGAACGTCATAGCCTATACAGGCATCACCACCAGTGGTGTTGGAGCTGATCGCGTCATTCACTTTACGGTCGGCACCAGGAGCTACAATATGGCCATTCCCGCAACGGCGGATCTGAGTGATTTCGGCGGCAACGCGCAGTCCATCGGGATCAACGCATCGGTCAAGGTCAAAATACGGTATCCGGCAAACACAATTGTCAGCGTCGGCAATGCCAATGCATAGTGAAGAACCAGGCCAGCAATAAAAAAGTATGGAGTTATGAAGATGGCTGACCGCGCAGTGGCGAGGCCGGATCATTGCGCGTAAGCCCCAAAAGCTGCTCGTCGACCTCGTAGTGGGAGTTGCCGGCATTTTCCAGAATGTCACGCAACTCCTCTTCGCTCAGGTCGCGTGATGGATCCCAACCATAGCGTTTGAGATCGACGCGACCGTCTTCGGAAAAGACGATGCCTTCTGCTTCGAGCAGGCTGCGCATTCTTCCTTGCTGGCCAAAGGCCCAGCTTCCTGATAGTTCACCCTTGCTATTGATCACCCGCTGGGCAGGTACACCCTCTGGCGCAACGTTCATAAACCAGCCGACCATGCGCGCGCCACGTGGATAGCCAATGGTTCTGGCCAGCCAGCCATAGGTTGTTACTCTGCCTGCAGGACATGCTCGTACCAGAGCGAAGACGCGGGCCATGAGCGATTTAACCTGCTCAGTTGTCGGAGATGTTTCACTGGGCATTACGTTCACCTCATTTGAAAAGCATACTATCTGGATAGAGCCAGAGCAGTTCACTACAGAGCAATCGTATCGTGTTATCAGTGGCTCTGTCAAAAGGAATGATACCATAGTCCTTTTCGATGCGCATATCCAATTGTTGCTTCTATATTTTTCTTCCAAACGCTTACCCATTTCACCTACGACCACCTTGAGTTTCTTGACTTTTTGAAAGTGGCTCCCTACAATGCTGGAAGCACGAGAGAAGCGGCCTTAAACTAGTGAGGAGCAAGTGATAGCTGTAAGAAGGCTTGAGTGAGGCTTGATATCCCTGTCGTACGAGGGAACGCATGCAAAAGCTTCAGGTATATTCCGCGAACTCGCTTTCAGACGTGATCGAACAACTGGCATTCTTTCGTCCCTCAGGTCTGCTGACGATTTGGCGGACAGCGGACACGCATCACGAGGAGGCCAGTCTATTGGTTGAGGCTGGTCAACTACTACGGCTCCATTGGGGAAGGTATGAGGGCGAGGTCAACGAGTACCTGCTGCATCAACTCTCCTTGTGGGGTGAGATCCACTTCGTGTTTCGCCTCCGAGAGGTTTTGCCGCAGTTGCCCGCGCCGGCGCACTCTTCATATGAGGAGCAGCCTCGATCTCCTGCGCCGGTGACACAACCACTTCCTACACCTGCCTCTTCCTTTGTTCCCACCTTGACCGAAACAGCCCGAGGCTACCCGATGATGATGGTGCCACGCCATGACCGCACCATCTTGCTGCTGATTGACGGCAGGCGTACCATTGAGGATATCTCTCGCCTCACACGCAGGACTATCTCAGCAGTGCGGGCTTCACTCGCTCGCTTAAAAGATCGGCATCTCGTAGACGTCCCCTGGTGAGACGGGCCTGCTAACCACTTCCTATGCTATGAAAGCTGCTCACCGGGGGACGTGTTCGCTTACCCCATGCTGGGAATAACGCCGAGTTGTTGCAGCATGCCGAGGTTATCGAAGCTATCCCACTGTAGGGAGCTTACCCAGGTAGGTTTTTTTCGGAGGTCGGTTCATTGTAGAGGCAGGGGCGGTGGGGAGTGGTGCGGGGCCCCTTGCGGGTGCCTTGCCTGCCGCTGTGCCGCGCTGGCCCTTTCTCGAGCAAAACCTACCTCTGTAATCACCCTTGCGGTCGCCCTGGCATCTAACCGCACAGTCACCAAAGGGCGGCGCAAGCGCCCACCCCGCCCGTCCGAACCACTCCCGCCCTTACAGGCCAATCCTCCGATTCTTTCGTACGGGAGCTAGACAAACAGCGGTTCCATCCTCAGCCGTTCCACCAGGGAGTGCATGTGTTCATCGGTTGGCTCGGGGGAATCCGGCTGGAAGCGGCTGGCAGCGTCGAGGACTCTGGGGAGCAGGTGGATGTCACTGGCGGTGTTCAGGAAGATGCCCGGGCGTTTGAGCACCCAGTGTACGGCCATATCGATATCTTGCTGGTCTTCCAATGGCTCGTACCAGGTAGTTCTTGTATGCGTGCGGCCCATCCAGGGCTTGTAGGCAATCGATTTGATCGTCTGGACGGCCACGTTGCGCTGTTGGCAGGTTGAAAGCAGCGCATTGAAGTTTTCGGCATAGTAGGGGTTCTGCATGGTTATGTAGTTGCACGGCAGCAGTACCGAGTCAAAGTCGAAGCGTTCCAGGCTGCGCCGGTGCGTGGCGGCGATTTGCAGGCCGTGGCCCGTGACTCCGATGGCGCGTATCAAGCCCTGTTTTTTGGCCTCAACGGCGGCATCGATCGCGCCGCCTGGGCTGAGCGCGGTATCCCATTCGATGGGATCGACGAGGTTATGAAGCTGCCACAGGTCGACGTAATCGATGCCCATGCGTTCCAGGGAGCGATGCAACTCATCCATTGCTTCTTGCGCTGTGCGTGCGTCGGTCTTGGTCGCTACGTAGAATTGCGAGCGGTGCCGGGCCAGCCAGGGAGCGATGCGCAGCTCCGCATCACCGTAGCTGGCTGCCACGTCGATATGGTTCACCTCATACTGGAACAGTACCTCGAGCACCTTGTCCGCATCCTCTTGCGTCACATGGCCGAGAGAGGCCGCTCCAAAAATAGTACGCGTGCTCATATGCCCGCTGCGCCCGAATAATTGCCTCGCAATCGCCATAGCTTTGCTCCTGTTCTATTCTTGCATTACTGCCGCTATTATAGCATGCTTTCCGTTTTTGCCTGTTCAGGAAGAATAATCAGGTCAAGGTGGTATGGCTCTTCCTGCAATGAGCATTACGTGCTAAAGTATGCATAGCGAGTGAGGATGCGCCGGCAAAGTGCAAACGAGCCAGAGTAGGGCCCGATTTATCGCACCCATGGCCGCCCAGCAAGAGTAGGGCCCGATTTATCGCGGCCACCGCCGATTTATCGGCATGAATCCTCGTCGATAGGGGATATTGGACTGGCCGATAATGCAGATTGACAAAAGAATGTGTCCACCTGAGCAGGGAAGAGGAGGGCGACCGCAAGGGTCTCCACCCCGCCACCCCACCGCCCACGCCCTTACAAAGATGACGAGAGTGCCTCCCGAGGCCCGTTCTTTGTAAGGGCGGGAGTGGTGGGGAGGGGGGTGGAGACCCTTGCGGTCGCCCTGGGGTTTTAGGAAGGCACTGGAAAGAATCATTTGAACAAGTCGGTTTACTATCAAGGTGGCACGCTGGTCCTGCGAGAAGTGAATTCGCAGGAGCGACCTCCCGCGCCGTTCAAGCTTATCAAGGAGCGGTGGCGCTGCGAGGGATATCATTACGGGACGATCCAGCCTTACCTGCAGGAACAGGAGGTGCGCGATACTGTCCCGCGCTGGCAGCCGCTCAATCTGAAGTTGCAGGAGATGCGCGAGCCGCACGACTACCAGGTGGCGGCGCTGGCGGCCTGGGATGAGGCGGAACGGCGCGGCAGCATCGTCCTGCCGACGGGAGCGGGCAAAACCTTCATCGCCATGCATGCCATCAGCCGCGTCAATCGCTCGAGCGTGGTCGTAGCTCCCACGATAGACCTGCTGCACCAGTGGTACGCGCGGCTGGTCAATGCCTTCGCGACCGATGTGGGTGTGTATTACAGCGGCGAAAAGAACGTGCTGCCGCTGACGGTCACCACCTATCACTCGGCGGGCGACCTGATGGCGGAATATGGCAATGGCTTCAAGCTGGTGATTTTCGACGAGGTGCACCACCTGCCGGCGCCCAGTTGGGGAGAAGCGGCGCTGATGGCGCCTGCCCCGTTTCGGCTGGGGCTGACGGCGACCTATCCCGAGGCGCACGAGCAGGCCAACGGGCGCTGGCGCGTCGATGACTTGATCGGGCCAATCGTCTACACGAAGCGTATCGAAGAGCTGGTCGGGCAGCAGCTCGCGCACTACCGCACGGAGCGACTGCGCGTTGATCTGACGCAAGAGGAGCGCGCTCGCTACGATGCCGACTACGCCATCTACATCGGCTACGTGCGCGCCCACCAGTTGCCGCGCAAGTTCGGACCATCGTGGCTGATGGAGTTGATGCGGCGCTCCGCCAGCGATACCGAGGCGCGCCGCGCGCTGCTGGCGCGTCAACGGCTGGTACAATTGCTCGGCAGGTGCCAGGGGAAATTCGCCGCGCTCGACAGGCTCTTGCTGGAATATGCGACCGAACGGGCGCTGATCTTCACCGAACACAACGCGGTCGTGTACGACATCGCCCGCCGCTACCTCATTCCGGCCATCACGCACGAAACCGGCGCGGCTGAGCGCAAGCACATCCTCGACGGCTTCCAGTCCGGCCATTACCGCGTCATCGTCACATCCAGGGTGCTGAACGAGGGCGTCGATGTGCCGGAGGCCAAGGTCGCCATCGTGATGGGCGGCACATCCGGCTCGCGCGAATATATCCAGCGCCTGGGGCGAGTGCTGCGCAAAGTCGAGAACAAGCAGGCCGTGCTCTTCGAGGTCATCGCGCGCAGGACCATCGACGAGGGTAAGTCGCAGCGCCGGCGTAGCATCGGCGCAGGCAGCGGGAGGAAGATTAGTGCTCACGGCTGACCTCGTCAGGCCAAAATTGCGGCTGCGCGGCTCAGAACTCTCCATCGACCTGCTGAACGAAGGCGACCCACACTGGCAGCAAAGCGCCGGCGACCTGATCGCACTCTTCCAGAGCCACCTCGGTCAATCGCTGGCAGCCTGGGACAAAGCCCTGGAAACCTACATTGGCGACCGCATCGACTACGTGGAGATACGCGGCCTGGCCAAAGTGCTCACCGACGCGGCCACCTTCATGCCCCTGGAAACGCCGCTCCCGCCTGCGCTACTGCGCGAGCGGCTCTTCGCGCATGGCCCCGTCTTTTCCGCGCCGCAGTTGTTCCACCAGCAGGCGCGCTACGAAGTCGTGCAAAGCGCGGCAGACGAACTCGACATGTCGCCGGAACAGGTTGAAGCTGCCCTTTTTGCCGACCGGCCCGCCACCTACCTGCTCAGCGATAGCGGCCCGCAGTGGACGCCCGCGGGCCTGATCACGCGCTACAACCTGGAACTGGCGCGCGGCGTGCTCTACTGGGCCAGCCAGGTGCGCATCGAGGTGCATGGCAACTATAAAGACCTGTGGAAGTACATCAAACTCTTCAAACTGATGTCCTGGATCACGCCGCAGCAGGACGGCTACCTCGTCGACCTGGACGGCCCGATCTCGCCCTTCGTGAGCGCCACCACGCGCTACGGCCGGCAGTTCGCCGCCTTCCTGCCCGCGCTGCTCTTCTGCGAGCAGTGGCGCATGGCCGCGACCGTCTTTCCACCGCAGATGGGCAAGACCGCCACGTACCGGCTGGACCATACTTCCTCACTGCAAACGCACTTCAAGCAGAGCGGCCAGTTCGACAGCCGCCTGGAGGCCGATTTCGCCCGTGAGTTCGAGGAGAAGTTCGGCGATACACGCGGCCACTGGCTCCTGACGCGCGAGAACGACCTCCTGCCCCTGGGCGATACCGTGATGATCCCCGACTTCGCGCTCGTCGACAAGCGCGATGAGCATCGGAGAATACTGATCGAGCTGGTCGGCTTCTGGCATCCCGACTATCTCAGGCGCAAGGTAGAGAAGGTGAGAGCCGCCAATTGCGAGCACTTGCTGCTGCTGGTGTACAAGGGCCTGAAGGTCACGGAAGAGGCGTTTGAGGATGTGGCAAGCGAGGTGATCTTCTTCCAGCAGAAGCCGGTGCTGAAGGAGGTGATGGAGCGGGTAGAGGCGATGGCAGAGCGGGTGTATGGGAAGAGGGAGAAAGGGGAGAAGCTAGGAAGAGCAACAAAACCTCCTGCTCATGAAACGGGCATAAAACGCTCATAATACCCGTTGCTGAACTCGGACAAATGAACATTCGCGACCTGCTCGACCCAAGCAGGTATGTCCACTACCAGAAAACACTTGCTGCTGCCTACGACGCATTGGTCAAAGTTGAGGATGCGCTTGAAGGGATAGCTATGCGACTGGAAAACGAGCACTGGTGTATTAGCAGCGCCTTTGCAGAACTTGAACCATTGCTGATACAGCCCCATACCCGTGCTGACGCTGCGCTTGAACTTTTTGAGCAGAGCATGGAACGCATTGCGGCGATTGCAGCAGCCCTAACCCCTTGCGGCGTACACTTTTTATTTTGCCGCTCAATCTAGTAACAAAGCTGAGGTTCGAGTAAAATAGCGCTGTCGATTACTCTGATTTGGAGATGAAGAGAAATTGTTTTCGCAAACGATAGCGGCTCTCGAAGAATTTGACAACCAGCACGATTTTGAAAGAATGAGTGCCGATATCTTAAATGCATCTGGTTACAAAGACGTTGTTCTGATTGCTCCACGAGGAGGAAGCGATGGTGGCAAAGATATCATATTTACTACTCAAGACGGTAGAACTGGTTTAGCGTGTGTGACGCTTCGTAAAGATATCGATAGAAAGTTTGACGAAGATTTTTCTCAGCGCAAAGCAGGCGAATTTGGTATTTACATGCTCTTTTGTACAGCATACCTGACCGCCTCACAGAAATCAAAGTATACCCAATATTGTCTTACTACTCTTCATGCTCAATTTATCCCCAAAGATATAGAAACGCTACGGAGTCTCTTAGATAGCTCGATACAATGGATAAGGGACAAATATTTATATACCATTTCACCACAAAGTTTGCCTCCTAACAGTGTTGGAGTTATTGCTGACGCGATTATGGAAAAGTTGGAGAGGATGCCTCAAGCAAATGGCTTGGATGAGAAGATAATTATGGATTGGTTGATTGACGAGGCGCAAATGCTCAATGGTAAAGTCAATGTAGATCTGGGAGACATAGCAGGGGTTAAGCATTCTATGCGAATGACAAAAGCCAACAAAGATTGGGGAGCATGGTATAGTTTGTGGTTTCAGCAATCATTCACAGAGCGAGTGGGATTTGAACCTAAACTGGAGAGTATAGAGTATGCTCTGGAAAAGTATGCTGAAATCGCAGATGAGTAAGTTCATTCGACATTCAGAAATTGAAAGCACTAGACAAAATAGCAGAGCGGCCATAACTGCCACATCTGATTTTTCTTGTTTCCTCCGGCTAAACTGTGCGTTATAATATGCGAGCCTGAAAAGAAAACCGGACGAACATGGAGAGATAGTGTGCAATTTTCCCCAACCATGAACTCTCAGAACAATACATCACCTCAATTATTACAGCCATCATTGCCAGGCGCTTGGATAGCGCAGTATCGCCGTATTTGGCAAATGAACCTCCTCACAGCAAGTGAATTGGCACAATTTAGTCATGATCGCGGCTTATCTTTTTCCGCTTTTGAACACGATATTATTCAATTGTGGCAGCTTGGCTTATTAAAAGCCGACCTTATTGAGAGCCGGAGCAAATACAATCGTATTGGACTCGTTGAGCGTGGCACAAATAGGAAAGGAGAGCATGTCTATTCTGATGAACGGCACCTTCGCCAGCGCACGAATGGATGGGATAGACCTGTAAACTCTGCACTGTCAGTGCCCTCCGGCGTAAAGCTGCTGTTTCATCCATTCCGTTACTATGTCCTTTGCCATCTAAACAGAGTATTGGGATGGAGTAGCTCTCCCATGCAAATGTTCAACCAAGAGGGCTTCACGCGTATTCTCGACTTTAATCTATCACGGTTCAACCACTGGACAAGCTCAGATCAGTTTCTCTCAAGCATCAGGAAGTGGAATGATACAGCCTCCCTTTGTATTATTATCGAACCTTGTATGTATATCCGCATTTTTCACTCGATCAGATATTCAGCAGAGGATGTTACAAATTTACGGAGAGGGGTCGAAGAAATCTACCGACATATAGATGAGTATTGGAATACTGTCAATGACTTGTATCACCAGATCGGTATAGAACAGCTGGAAACAATACGCCAAGAACTTTGCATTGAAACGCAATCACTTGACCCCAATCGTTGGCTTCACACCTTAGTATGTCTTGGGGATAGCAAACTCCGTGTGGAGTCTAAAGGGCAGCTAGGTGGAGCACTGCTCCTGCGAACAATGGCAGAGATGCTCAGACGGGCAACAGAGGACGCGTTTGATACAAAAGAACTGCGAGAAGAAGATGAGCTAGGGTACGGGTGGATGCCAAAAATGTGAAAGAAACGCTCTACGGGTCAAATAGGCTGCTGGATGACCATCGAGCAGCAGCAGCATTTGCACGGCGACACGGATTAAATTATAGACCGCGAGTCCATATATATTGCGAAGGTGACACCGAGTACGGTGCACTTACAAGCTTTTTCAACACGATGGGCGTATCAATCCCTATCACGAATTTGCATGGGCTAATCAAACAGAGTAAATCGATGGTCACGTTTTTCACAGATGAGCCTGCGATCGGCTATCCGAGAGCACATATATAGCTTGGTAATAATCGATGGAGATAATCGTGATCGTGAGAATGTGAAAATTCTGGAAAGTGCAGCTAGAAACAACCAAACGTCTAAGATAACGGAATTTTTGGGAGATTTTTTCTATCCAAACCGGACTTTGAATATGAGAACTTTGACGGAGAAGAACTGGAACAAGTGCTTTGGACCTGGGTAGGTGGAGAAAGCCCGAGTCAGGAAGAGCGTGAACTCTTGCATAAGCATGTGAAAGGCTCAATAAACGGTTCAGAGTTTTTTAAAGGGGTCAGTCGTGCAGCAGTAGTTCTTAATCGATTGTATGGATATGACAAATGCGAAGCATGGGGAGCGGAGTTGATGAAGTATGCGTGGGAATATCAGTTAAAAGGGAGCAAGGAGAGGAAGATTGTTGAAGCAATCAAGGTAGCATTATATTGGGAACAAACAATCCATCTTGAGGAGTTTGAAGCTTCACTAAAGAAGTTCATGCTTGACCCGAAAACAGGTGAGCTTATACCACGACTGAAGGAGTGAAGAGAAATGAAACAAAACACTTACGGCGTGGAGGTCTCTATCGTGAAAGGGATGCGAAATTTGTCACAAGAAGTTTATCCCTGGAAGTGGCGTACAAAAGTATTGTCTTGATTGTCGTAAAGCGTCTACAAATAGAGCCTTGTGGCAAAAATAATATCACATCCAGATATTGCGCTGAAGATAGCACAGATGTGCGCTCAGTTTCCTTCAGCCTCAGCTTCGTATAATTAATATTTATATGAACCCATGTTTTTGATAGTCGAAATGTTAACCACTTCCACAAATCATTAACCGATTCAATTATCCTCAACAAATATATAGGAAAATAGTTTAAGATTGGCGCAGCTTTTTTACGGTTAGGTTGAGGCGTGTTATACTCATCTACACCTAGATCATTATTATTGTCGGAGATGACAGGATAGATGAAACACCATGTTTTACAAATCACATGGATACTGCCTGTCCATGCCGAGATAATGAACTTTGCTTTTATATGTTTTTGAATAGCCTCTCCACAAGGAAGAGGCTATTATTGGTTGTCCCGATATCGATGAACGTTGCATAGGAAAACCACCTGGGGGGAAAACATGGACTTTATCGAAGTTTTGCAGACTATTTCTTCCAAGATCAGCAAGCAGAAAAGCCTCATTAAAACGGAGGAAGCCACCAAGAACGCTTTTGTGATGCCATTCATCGCAGCGTTGGGCTATGATGTCTTCGATCCTGCGGAGGTCGTACCTGAGTTTATTGCCGACGTCGGCATTAAAAAAGGCGAAAAAGTTGATTACGCCATCAAACATGACGGTAAGATCATCATGCTGTTTGAGTGCAAATGTTGCAATAGCTCGCTGGATGATAGCCATGCTTCACAGCTTTACCGGTACTTTTCTGTCACCGAAGCTCGCATAGCGGTCCTGACTGATGGTATCATCTATCGGTTCTTCACAGATATTGAAGAGCCTAACAAAATGGACCCCAAGCCGTTTATGGAATTCAATATGCTCGACATTCAGGACCCCCTCGTCGTCGAGCTAAAACGCTTAACCAAACAGGCCTTCAATCTTGAAGCTATTCTGACAGTAGCAGGGGAACTCAAATACACACGAGAAATCAAACGCATCCTCAATGACGAGCTGAATGCTCCTTCAGAAGAGTTCGTTAAGTTTCTGGCTGGGCAAGTCTATTCCGGTAAATTGACGAGTGCGGTTCGAGCGCAATTTGCGGTCATCACCAAACAAGCCTTTACCCAATTTATTAATGAGCACATCACCGAACGCTTGCGCTCTGCTATGGGAGAACCGACTGCACCAGTCGAGACAGCCAGTGAAACCAATAATGCAAACGGTCATCAGAACGGCGCAGTCGCCCCTGAAGATACAAACAAGCTAACAACTACGCCGGAGGAACTTGAGGCCTATTATATAGTGAAGGCAATCACCTGCGCTGTGATCGAGGCGGAACGAATTGTGTACCGCGACAACCAGACCTACTTTAGTATCTTATGCGATGATAACAATCGTCGACCCGTCTGCCGCTTGCACTTCAACGGAAAGCAGAAGTCTATTGGTCTCCTGGATGCTAATCGAAATGAAGTACGCATACCCATCGCCAATCTGAACGAAATTTACAAACATGCAGACCGGCTCCGGTCAATTGCCGGAGCATATGTCAAGCATTAGCGTATTTTCAATTGCGATCACTGAGCAATCATTGATTGTACCCAGTTAACAGATAATAACCCTTGTACTAAGAAAGCAAGGGTTATTGTTTTATCAGCCTCTTCAACTCGTCTAGTGGCAACTTGAAATTGATAAGTCCAGGTCTTTCTAATTCAGTCGCAATTGTTCGTTATTGGGGTAGTACCAACCTTACTGTCACCAGACAGTGCTTGCAGCCTCAGCTTCGTATAATTGATATGTCGAGTCTCGGTATATCGTGCCCCTCTTCTGGATAAAAGTCTCGGGAAGTCGTACCGGTCAAGACGCGGAAGAGAATCAAGCTAGCAGCACGCTTCAAGTTCCTCAAGAGCATTTTGACGACTTTGGCGCTGAGGTGGCGTGGGGTGGAAAGTCCTCAATCTCCACCCTGGCTTCCCTTCACTTCCATGAGTCAAGGCCACAAAGAGCTGATTGAACACAAAAGAGACAGGGAGCCCATTTTTTGTGCTGATACTGTTCAGAAAGAGCCTTGTCTGATATACTAGCCCCATGAGCGCAGACGAACGGATCGCCACCTTAGAAGACCAACTGAAGCAAGCCCTGGAGCGAGTGCGTGCCCTCGAAGAGCAATTGACCGCGGCTCAGCAGCGCATTGAGGAGCTGGAAAAACTCAAGACGCCGCCTCCGGCGTTTGCCAAAGCGAATGTGAAAAAGCCGCAAGCCGGGGAGAAGAAGCCGCGCAAGAAACGGGCGGCCCAGCATAATCATGGGCGGCGACGAGAAGCGCCGACGCGCATCGTCGAACACCGCATCGTGTCGTGTCCGGCGTGTGCGAGTCGGCTGGGAGGGGTCAGCGTGGCGCGGCGGCGGCAAGTGATCGAGTTCGCCCCGCCCCCGCCGGTGGAGGTGACGGAGCATGTGGTCTATCATGGCTGGTGTAGTCAGTGCCAGAAATGGCGCGAGGCCCCCTTAGATGTGAGTGCCGAGGTGCTGGGACAAGGGCGCTTGGGCGTGAAGATCACGAGTCTGATTGCCTACCTGCGCACGGTGATGCGCTTACCGGTGCGGCAGATCCAAGCGTATCTGGCGACCTTGCATGGACTCAAGATCAGTGTGGGGGAGATTGCCGAATTACTGCATCGGCTCACCAGAAGCTGGAGCCGACGCTGGCGCGCTCAAAGCGACCATCCGCGCCAGTCCGGCGGTGCAAGCCGATGAGACGGGCTGGCGAGAAGACGGGCAGCAACGGCTACATCTGGAGTGTGAGTACCCCAACGCTGCGCTACTACGAGTACCATCACTCGCGTGGGCACGAGGTGGTCGAGGCGCTGTTGGGCGAAGACTTCCAGGGGGTGCTGGGCAGCGACTTCTACGCCGCCTACAATATCCATCAGGGCCTGCATCAGCGCTGCTGGGTGCATTTCTTGCGCGATGGGCATGAGCTCAAAGAACAGTATGCCGACGATGCGACCGTGCAGCAGTGGTTCACGCAGGTCAAAGCCCTCTACGAGCGGGCACGTGCCTACGGCGGCCCGATCCCGACCTGCCACCGGCCAAGCAGGAGGCCGCTCGCACGCAGCAGCAGCATGCCTTCGAGCAGGAGCTGTGGCAGCTGTGTGCGCCCTATGCCCACACGGCTTCGCCCTTGCAGACCCTGTGTAAGCGAGTCGAACGCTTCTTACCCGAATTGTTCGTCTTTGTGGCGCGACCCGAGGTACCCTCGGACAACAATTTGGCGGAGCGCAGTGTGCGCCCGCTGGTGATTGCGCGCAAGATTAGTGGCGGCTCGCGCAGCCCCACCGGCTCCCAGACCCGCATGGCGCCTCTTCAGTTGCTTTGGCACCTGGGCCGCTCAGGGACTCAACCCGTTCCTGCACTGTCTGGCCTGTGCTTTCCCAGCAAACCCATTAGGTTAAGAGTGAACAATTTCTTTGGTTCTATACTGCTTGCTTTCCTCTCTCAAACAAATTAGACTGAACTGAATTAATTTGCTACCCCGACACGAAGGTTTTGGATATGACATTGATACTGACCTGCCTGACAAATGAGTATGTTGTGCAGGCAAGCGATAGGCAACTTTCTGAACGCGATGAGAGAGGGCGTGTAAGGCCAATTAGCTATGATAGCAACAAGGCACTGACTTATAAAAATCAGTTCTCCTTTGCGTATACCGGGGTGGTGCATCTTCCTCAACGGAAAAGTGAGAAGGGAAATAGGCAAACTGCAATTGAATGGGCAAATGATCAGCTTGCTGAGGGAAAAAATTTGGATGAGGCGGTGGACTACTTGAAATATTGCGTTACCGACCTGATGAACTCAAACCAGGCACGTAAGCTTTCTGCGCGCGAGAGGCGGCTCGCGTTTATTAGGAACCGGATTTGAAGAGATTGCGTATGGTGGTCGACTCATCCGCATTCCACTCCATATTCTGATAGAGAACTGCATCGAAGATGATGGTACGTACCTGGATGAGCCTCTCGATGACTTTAGGGTGGTCAAGAAGAGGCTGTATACGGGTGCTGTTGCCCTCTTTGTGCCGGGCAACAGCTTGATGAACAGCGAGAGCGTGAATTGACGAGAACCCTCAGACGGTCTGTTCAGCATCATGTCAAGCCTAAGGAGATCGGCGTGCTGCTCGTCCAGGAGATTTAGGCGATGGCCGCCATGCCGAACTCTGCTGTTGGCAAGAATTGCATGTGTACCTTTGTCCCACGCGACTACGCTGAAAGCACGGCTGAAAGTCATCTTGTCCATCTTGGCACGATCCAGATGGAAAATCCTCTGACGAGCGCAACGCCTGGGCTCCTGAAACCGGTCGAGAATGCTCCGCTTCGAGACCGTATTGTGATCCTGGGGAAATTTGATAGGCCGCGCTCGCTCTATATTAGTGGTGATGGGAGCGCACTTCCATCCTATAGCCCGCTTTATGCTCATCCTAACCTGGTTGTTCCGACGATCATCACATCGTGCATGAGTCTCACACATCCCCCACTCGTTCCAAATCTCCGCCAAATACAGCATAATAAAATGTATCATCCCGATTTTAACCTAGGTGTTTGCTAAGAGATTAACACCTCACTAAATCTCTGTTGAGTTTTATACCCCCAACCCAAAATTAACTAACCCCGCCCTACTTCTCACGTCGTCCATTTTTCTGTTGAGTCTCGATATGTCGTACCCTCCTGCTCCGTGAAAGTCTCGAAAAAGTCGTACCGGGAAGCCGCAATTGGTAGCGGCTCTGATTCTCCAGCACAAACGATCTGCGGGTCGAGGCCGGAGGCGGTACGATTGGAGGCGCTCGCTATGCTACGGCGCGGACAGACGACCACTTTTCAAGAGCGGCTGGACATCAGCGAACGAGCTGCAGCAGGACGGTCCGACCTGGAGATTGCGGCGGCATTGGGCTGCTCCGTGTGGTGTGCGCAAATGGCCAAGCCTCGCTCAACACCAGGGACGGTTCGGTCTCAGCTCACAGATGGGCCGCCCCACCACCGGGCCGTTGAACACGCTTCCGGCGGGAATGCGCGAGGCCATCTTGCAAATGCACCCGATGTCTCCGGTGGGGTCCGACCACCTTGCTGGCGAAGCTCCAAGTTGATCGGCACTAGACCGATCAGCCCCTGCCCGGTCGCTCCCGAATTGCAGCATGACTCAGCGCCGAGAAACGCATGCGTCGCTATAGAGATGTTCATGAACGTACAGCAAATGAGAAGTGTGTAAATAACTAACTCTTAATAGAGAGGTTTTCCTCAAAGATACAACTATCCAACTCTTTTGAGTCGGTATTTCTACCGATGTATTTGTTGTATTTTTCAGTTATACTCTCTCAAGAGTGGTTACGTCATACGTCCTCTTCACGCTGAACTCACGTTTGCGAGCGATTTTTTTACACCTGTGGGATGCGAATGTAGATTATCCTGACATCGCAAGACATCCCATCAAATCCTTTGATAGGCTACTCAGGATTGTAGTTGGCTGCTGATAGCAATTCGGATTTGGATTGCCCCTTATTGTTGCAGATGCGTAGCACGTGCTTGAGAAGGAGCAACTAACATGCAACACTTCCTCAGATCAAAGCCTGTCCTGATATTGATTGCATTGATCCTGCTCGGCATTGGCCCTTTCACTGTGCTTGTAAGGCAACAGCCTGCCCATGCCGCCTCCGGCGATTGGTCCGCCTTCCTGTTTAACAATGCACGATCCGGCTTCAATGGTGCGGAGACGATTATCAATCAAAAGACGGCACCTGATTTGAAAGTCCATTGGACGCATACCATATCCGCACTGATCAGTGCCGAGCCAGTGGAGGCCAATGGGATGCTCTATTGGGGAGGATGGGATGGAGTCGAGCATGCCTCGCGTCTCACCGATGGGACGGATGTCTGGAGTGTGAACCTGGGCACGAGTGTTGCTAGCTGTGTCCCTACGCCTCATGGGGTGAGTAGTACCGCCGGCTTTGCCTACGAACAGATCGGGAGAGTGCAGACCCCGGTTCTCTTCGTAGGCGGAGGCAGCAACGCCACCTTCTACGCGTTCAACGCCAACACGGGGGCGGTCATCTGGCAGACGGTGCTCAGTTCGCAGACTCGGTGTCTACAACTGGAGTTCGCCAGCCCTGCTCAATGGCAGTCTCTATCTCGGGGTGTCTTCGCTGATGGACTGCCCCTTGGTGCAGGGGCAGGTCCTCCAGTTGGATGCGGTCACCGGAGCAATCCAACATACGTTTAACACCGTACCGACTGGTTGTACGGGAGGCAGTGTGTGGAGTTCGCCCACCATCGACGCCAGTCTGAATACTGTCTATGTGAGTACCGGCAATGCAGGAACCTGCTCGACCACCGAAACGATGGCCAGTGCGCTGATTGAGTTGCGCGCGACTGATCTGTCGCTGGTTGGCTCCTGGCAGGTTCCAGCGAGTCAGCAAATCGGCGACGATGACTACGGAGCCACGCCGACGCTCTTCAAAGCGACCATCGGAGGGGTTTCGCATAAGATGGTGGGGCTCATCAACAAGAATGGCATCTATTATGCGCTTGACCGTACCACTATTAGCGCGGGACCTGTGTGGCAAGTGCAGTTGGCTGCCCCTTCTTCAACCGGGGTGAACATCTCCTCAAGCGCCTGGGATGGCAGGGATTTATATGTGGCCGCTGCCAAGACCACGATCAATGGGACCAGTTGCTCAGGGAGCCTGCGCGCCTTGAACCCAGCCTCTGGTGCGTTCCTCTGGCAGGATTGCCTCTCTACGAATACCCTTGCTCCGGTGATAGCAGTCCCAGGCTTAGCAGAGGTTGGCTTTGGGACCTCGATGCTGATCGTCAATGCATCGACAGGAACCCCGCTCTTTACCTACCAGGATACGATGAAAGGCTCGAAATTCTTGGCACCAGCCAGTATTTCCAATGGAGTCCTTTACATCGGGAATGCCGATGGGACGCTCTATGCGTTCGGAACGTAGGGTGAGGGAGAGTGGTAGGAAGGGTGATGTTGCTACGGCTGCTTGCATGCGCATGGGAAAGTGGGACGGATTGCTTTCGTTTGCCTGTCCACCGTCGTCTCGTCCGATTACCTTTCTATTAATACAGCATGCACAGCGGGTCTTCCGCCCTCAAAGAAGACCCGCTGTGCGTGCTGCCTGTTGCCGGGCGTTCTTTGATATGTACTATCAAGTTCAATAGCCTTTCGGTATCCTGAACCAGATTTTTCGTAGTCCTTAAACAGATAGGTCGCTTCTGCTAGGTCAAGATGAATTTGTGTAATATGTGGAGCAAGTGTTGATGCCTGTTCAAAAGACTTCAGAGCTTCTCTATATTTCCCCATTTGAACAAGGACGACGCCTTTTCCATGCAGCGCCCTCACAGAAGTCGAACTACATATGACTGCTTGTTCAAAGGCGTAAAGGGCCATTTGATAATGTTGCTTATGATAATGTCTAACCCCGACCTCGATATACTGTTTTGCTGAGTTGATAACACTTTTAGCATCACTACTTGTATTCATAAGTGCATTTCTCCTCTAAATAAGGAAACGAGTATTAGAAGAGCAATTAACACTCATCATCTTCTCAGTTGCAGCCTAATCCCCCTCTGCTTCGTATAATTCAGCATTCTACAAACCAGCCTCTAACATATTTGCTTCCAAAGAAAATAAACTCATCTGTTTCAGAAAGGACCCAGCGTGTTGAAAAATACAGAAAAGGCTGAGGCGAAGCACCCAGATCAATGTTCCCAGTAGGGTGAGATTTGGCAGTTCAGAATGACTGGGTAACGTTTTCGTAACGGGCATATGGTAAAATGAGTCCAGACGTAAACTCGACGCGTCCTATTTGTTGCTGTCGCTGCCTCCTGAGAGACAGCGGAATCCTTTCAACGTCTTTTGGCACGGATGAACAGGCCGAACTTGATGAACGAGAAAGCATAGCGTAAGGAAGAGCGTGATGCGTGTTCCGGGTGCCTCACCGGCTTCAACGACAATACACCTCCAGAAGAGCAGCGCGGAGGTCCGCGTAAGCGGACGCTGGCTCTTCATCGCGCGGGTGGCATGTGTGAGCGTGGCCCTTGTGGCGCTCATCATCTGGGGATGGGGTGTGCCGTTTCGGTATGCTCAGCTTGGGACCGTCTGTACCGTCCCACCGTGCGGCGATCAGCAGCCCACACAGGCAAGTCTTCCTGCATTCCGTGCCGCCGGAATGTCCCCTGGCTTCTACGCCGTCTATACCGGCACGCTTGAAGTCCTCTTTACACTGGTGTTTCTGTTGGTCGCTGCCGTGATCTTTTGGCGCAAATCTGATACCCGCATCGGGCTTGTCACCGCGCTGTGCCTGGTCACCTTCGGGGTGAATCAGACGAGTGCCGACGCATTGGCGACCGCCATTCCCACTTTCGCCATTCCCGTCCATCTGCTGCAACCTCTCAGTTACATCTTGCTCGCCCTGTTCCTCTATCTCTTTCCAAATGGGCAGTTCATCCCACGCTGGACAGGGGTTGTGCTTCTGGCGTGGATTCCTCTGTTCTTGATGAGTTCGGTAGTGCTGCCGGTCGGAGTTTTTGTCCCCTTGCTCTTCCTCTTTCTTCTCATCTCGTTGTCTGTGCAGATCGTATCGCTTTCGTCGTGTCTCCACCTCCATGCAACGTCAGCAGACCAAGTGGGTCGTCTTCGGCATCCTGATCAGCACGCTCGGGTCTGTCGGTATTCTCACCGCTGTCAGTGTCCTGGGACTCCCGCAATCGCCTGGCACCTGGGGCTTCCTGCTGGGGAGTACGCTGCTCTACCTCTTCTCAGCTCTCATTCCCCTCTCGATAGGTGGAGCCATCGTACGCTCCAAGTTGTGGGATATTGATATCCTGATCAATAAAGCGCTGGTGTACGGTTCACTGACTGCACTGCTGGCGGGGGTGTACGCAGGACTCATCATAGGGCTTGAGAGCCTCATTGAGCTCTTCATCCGACAAGCTGCTCAACCGTTTGTGATCGTTCTCTCGACGCTCGTCATCGCTGCTCTCTTCCAGCCGTTGCGCCGTCGTATCCAGACGCTCATCGACCGGCGCTTCTACCGGCGCAAGTATGATGCTGTTCGCACAGTGGCGGCCTTCAGTGCGACCTTACGCAATGAGATCGATCTGAACCAGTTACGCGAGCAATTGGTAGCTGTTGTCCAGGAAACGATGCAGCCATCCCATGTTTCGCTGTGGTTACGTCCTCCTGAACCATCAAGGAAACGGCAAACGTGGCTGTTGGCAAGAAGCGATGAAGAAGAGTGAGTAGAACCATGATAGGAAGAAAAGAACGTAGCTTTGCTCCACTGATCAACGTGTCGTTGGAAGAACTGGTACCGCAAGATCACTTCTATCGGCTTCTTGAACGAACCCTTGACTTGTCATGTGTCCGGGAGTTCGTGCAGGAGACCTATGCAGGCAAAGGCCGTCCCTCCATTGATCCGGTCGTCTTTTTCAAGCTGCAACTGGTCATGTTCTTCGAGGGCCTTCGCTCTGAACGCCAGTTGATGCGCCATGCGGCAGACCGGCTCAGCGTGCGCTGGTATGTGTGCTATGATTTGGATGAGGCCCTGCCCGATCATTCCAGTCTGACCCGTATTCGTGAGCGCTATGGCGTGGAGGTGTTCCGGCGCTTCTTTGAGGCGATTGTGGAACAATGCCAGCAGGAGAAGCTGGTCTGGGGTCGAGAGTTGTATATTGATAGCACGCAAGTCAACGCGAACGCTGACTTGGATTTGCTCACCCCTCGCTTCGCGGTAGAGGCACGAGCAGCTATCCAGACCCATCTGGCCGCCCTGTTTTCTGAGGAAGAGAGCCAACAGGAGCAACAAACAGCAGCGACAGAGGTCGTTGCCGCGTCGCCAGAAGGCACTTTAACAGAGGCGGTGACCTGCATTGAACCTATTCCGCTCCCCATGACCCTTTCGGAAGCAGAGCAAGAGGAACTCGCTCAAGACAATGCCGCGCGGCACCACTGGATCGCACAGGAAGGTCGGCAACAACGGGAGGTGCATGGTCTCTACCAGCGTACGGCGGACTTCAAAGCCAGCACCACTGATCAGGATGCGACGCCGATGCGGCTGAAAGGGGGAGGCACGCATTTGGGGTATCATACTCACTATGTCGTCGATGGCGGGAAAGCCAGGATCATTCTCCAAGTGCTGGTGACTCCGTCTGAAGTGATGGATAACCAGCCCATGCTCGACCTCATCTTTCGCACGCGCTTTCGCTAGAAACTGCGGTCTCGTCATGTGACAGGTGATACCAAGTACGGCACCATCGAGAACATCTAAGCGCTAGAAGACGCCGGCATCCGTGCTTACGTGCCCTTGCCCGATTGGGAACACCAGCGGCCCTATTTCGGACCCGCGCAGTTTCGCTATGACGCCGAGCATGACTGCTATCTCTGTCCAAACGGCCAATTGCTGCACCTTACCCGGATGGAGTATACCGGGCAGAAGGCAGAGTACAGCGCCGAGGCTGCCAGGTGTAATGCGTGTCCACTCAAAGCGCAGTGTACCCCGAGTGATCAAGGTCGTCAGGTGCATCGGTCTTTTCATGCTGGCAATATCCTGAGCGATATCATTCGCCAGGTTCGGGTGATCAAGGTCGTCAGGTGCATCGGTCTTTTCATGCTAGCTACCTGGAACGGGTGAGGAGTTATCACCAGACACACGCCTATCAGAAGGCCATGCGGAAACGGAAAGTGTGGGTGGAGCCGCTGTTTGCCGAAGCCAAAGACTGGCATGGCCTGCGTCGCTTCCGCTTGCGGCTGCTCTGGCGCGTTAACTGTGAGGCCTTGCGCATTGCCAGCGGGCAAAATTTGAAACGCCTGCTCAAGAAACGAGGGTGGGGACGGCGTCCATTCCCAGTGGAGGCCCTGTGTGCCTCTTTTGGGGTCTTTTGCGTGAGGTACTTGTCCTCATTTTGGAGAAGGGGTGGCTTCTGGTGGCGATTAGTTCAGTTTCCTCAATACTAAGGAAACCAGGTGTCTCTCTTTGCTGATGAGCTTACTAAGGACTTTTTCAACACGCTGGACCCTTTTTGAAACAACCCATAGTCGTGTCAACTCAGATAAAAATGTTACCGAACGAGCGGGAAATTGAATAGTTTGACAACCTTCCCCTTGCCTTGCTATACTATAGCAGATTTGACTCAGTGACTTAGTACAAGTGTACTATTCTTTTTGTTCTGCTTCAAAGCGTTTTGGCACATTGACACTACCCTACGGAGGACATACCTCCCTTGGTGGACTGGTTCGACAGGTGAGCGAAGTTCGCTTGCAGGTGCAGGCCAGTTCTCTGAAAGGAGTGAAAATCATGGCTCTAAAAAGAGCTGAGATTGAACCGAAGGTTCGACCAGAAACGAGCGTCCACTATGTTCTGGTACCATCTCCCAGGCGAAGACGCGGGAAATATATAGTATTGGCTGCAATCGTTCTCGCGGTAGTGTCAGCGGGAATAGTAGGCTATGGAAAAATGAGTCAGTTTTTCCAGACTCATACTGCTTCAGTGACCACCGCAGCCCCGACGATCACCGCCGGCCAAATTCACCTCACCAATGTGGTGCAGTACGCCTACCAGGATTTCCAGGCACGCGAGTCTGCCACGGTTACCGATCAAAACGTCCAGGAGTGTCATCCCTTCTGGCCGTTTGGCTGTCAACCAGTCACCGTCACCGAGACGGTCACATGTAGCGCCTTTGTCGAGGCAGGCATCAATTATGATGCCACCCCGCCGAAACTGGCGTTCGGCTCCGGCTCCAGCGCAAAAACGGTAACCGTCACGGTCGTAAGCCCAACGTTCCTGAACTATGGACTGACCAAAACCGATATTCAGGACAGCAGTGACAAATATGGAGTGACAAAAGACGTCACTGACCGGCTGCTCGCGAGTTGCAAAACCGATGTGTATGCGAAAGCACACGAGACGCAACTGTTGGCGGACGCCAGGCAGAACGCCCAGGGGAAAATCACTTCCGATGCTGCGGCGTATGGCTTTAAAGCCACTGTCGTTTTCTTAGACACCCCCTCTGTGACTCCAACTGCAAATGGCTGAGCGTGGCCTTTGATAGTTTGTGGAGTAATCCAGAGGGGTGGAACATGCCTCTTATTTTGCTGTGGGTGACTTGCTCCTGTTCCTCACGCATATTCCTCCTCCTGACACTCAGCCAATATACTCCTGAAATAGCTGGGGCAAAGCTCTGTTCATCGCCCTGAAATAGACGCCTGCTTTGCCAAGGAAGATCAACTGGGCTTGCAGGTAGGCATCGAGTTGCATGTCCACCGGCATGCTGGAGCCGCCACCTCGGTCAATCGTTTTGGACAGGTCTTCCTCTGAGAAAGCCGCAAGGGTGGCTTCCATCTCCTCGTCCAGCGTGGCATACCAGGCTTTGATTTGAGGTAGGTCGCTCTCCAGGCCCGCGTCCGTGTGGTGAGAAGACCAATCCTGCTTGAAGGTTTTCAGCGAGTGAATGTAGGAATATTCAACCTCTCCCGACTCCCGCAGGAGCCTCCCCAACGTGACATTCTCTCCACCCGGGCTGAAGGCGAGGTCAGCATTGCTCAGACTCTCTAACAACTGTGAGCGCAGGCTATGCGTTGCCTCGATCCAGGACCATTTTTCTTGCATGCTACGATTCATGTAGTTCTCCCCTTCGAGCAAAAGTGTGTGACTCTCCAGAATGGTGTGTTTGACATCATTGCGCTCAAAAACGCGAGTGATTCTGCTGTTTGATGCGGAATGGATTGGGTGGAAAGAGTCAGGCACCCTGTTCCCCCCCAGGATGAATTTATTGCTCCAATCGTACCCCGATGCGCGGCTTTTTGCAAGTTTTTCCGTCAGTGGACGACTTGTGCCGCAATTTGATTGATTTTCCAACCGGGGTGTCCCTCATTCTCCCGATCGAAGCTGGTTGGTCCACTCTGGACAGATCCAACAAACTCGAGAGGAAATCCACGTGCCCTCAACTCGTTCCAGAGCGGAAGTCGATATCCTCCTCCCGTTGAGGACCCCTGCCCGTAGGTAATCGAGTTCCCCAATGGCATGATCTTGATGCCGGTGCTGGTTGCGCTGACCAGCGGTATCTGAGGATGAGGAAGATAGGGAGAAACCAGAGCCAGGCAGAAGAGCACGAGGAACCCAAAAACCACCCGGCGCAACCGCTGATGTCCGTTGCTCTGGCGAAATTCTTTGTGCGATGTGCTCGACATCCTTCGTTCCCTCTTGCCAGCCGGTCAAGGAAAACTCGCCCCACAGACGGTGACTCTTTCGCCAGGTGATTGGCACGTCGGCATCTAACAGTTCAGCTTGATGACACTATTCTACCCCAGCTTCTCGAGTCACCGCAATGCAAGAGTTCCTTTTTTATTCAAGTGAAGACAACATGTTTGTTGTGCTGATTTTATCTCTGGCCGAACGATGATCGCCAATAGCATTGAAAGTCTCGTCAAGTGAGATATTTGATACGCTTCTCCCCAAAGCCGAAGCCCTGAGCGCAGCGAAGGGGAAGGGTCTGGCCCGAGGGCACCCAGATCCTCTTACCCAGGTAGGTTTTTTTATTGGATATCGGTTCATTGTAGAGGCAGGGGCGGCGGGGAGTGGTGTGGGGGCCCCTTGCGGGTGCCTTAGCCCTCGCCGCCCGCTCGCGCTGGCCCTTTCTCGAGAGAACCCTCCCCGTGTAAGGTGGTGTGGGGCCCCTTGCTTGCCTCTCTCTTGCCCGGCAAACTTCATTCTCGACCGCCCTGGACCTGCAAACTCTGCTGATCGCCGCCCGCTCATCGCGACCACACCTCCCGGCCATCGTCGACCGCCGCTTCACTCGCCGCACGCCTGCCGCGGCAAACATCCTGGAAATTTACCGCTCATTTTGAGCGGTAAATGATCATCGAGGCCTGCCTGAAGCCGCTTCTCAGGCAGCTTTATCGGGCCCAAAAAATTCTTTCTGGAACGCATCTATTTTTTACAAGTTCTCTCCCGGCGGCCACAAAGCTGGCAGCAGGATCGTCATAATGCCGCAAGCAACAGCCGAAATTCGGTAGGTCCATCGCTTTGGATGGTCATATTCTCAATCAGGTTGTCGTGGGAGGGACCATAGGTACTTAATATTGGGTCCCGTAACCTCTCAACGTAATAGTGTAATGTGGGGGAATATGCTTTTTTGGCTTTGAGAACCCGTTAGACGAGCGCTGCCGCATGCTGGTAGCACTGAGAGGAGGCAATGGTGAGCAGTTTCCGCGTCCGCTGTTATACGTTGGTCCTTGTAGTATTTATAGTGACGAGTGTGAGCGTGCTTGCAGTACATTCCCCTTTTGGAGGGCAGAAACTGCTCATATCACATCCCCCCAACGTGGCAGGCCCGGCGAGACCACTCAACACCTACGGCAAACTCCCCCTTGTATTTGAAGCCAATGCGGGCCAGACCGACAGTAGTGTCAGGTTCCTCGCCCATGGCAATGGCTACACCTTGTTCTTGACCGCTGCCGATCCGCTACTTAGCTTTGCTGGCAAGACCGGCCAGAGCGTGTTGCGCTTCCACCTGGCGGGCGCTTATCCCCACCCCCAGGTGATTGGCTTGCAGAAACTCCCTGGTAAAACCAACTACTTCATCGGCAGCGATGCGAGTTCATGGCATACCAACGTTCCCACCTATGCCAAAGTCATGTATCAAAACGTGTACTCTGGTGTCAATCTCGTCTACTATGGCAATCAGAGCCAGTTGGAGTACGATTTTATGCTGGCCCCCGGGGTGAGCCCGAGTATCATCAGGCTGACCGTTGCGGGTGAACAGAGCCTGTACGTAGATGCGCAGGGCAACCTGGTGCTGCGCATGGCAAACGGTGAGGTGCTTCAGCCCAGGCCGTTCATCTACCAGCAGATTGCTGGCTCTAAACAGGCTATCCCTGGTCGCTATGTCTTGCTTGGCGCCAACCAGGTCGGCTTTGCGGTAGGAGCCTATGATACCACGCGGCCCCTCATCATTGATCCGGTGTTGACCTACTCCACCTACCTTGGTGGCAACGGTGATGACCAGGCCTATGGCGTTGCGCTGGACAGCGCAGGCAACGCCTACGTCACGGGCTATACCTACTCGGCGAATTTCCCAACTAAGAACGCCTTTCAAGCCACATATCATGGGGGTGGTGATGTATTCGTGGCGAAGTTGAATGCCGGCGGCAACGCATTGGTCTATAGCACGTATCTTGGCGGCCGGGGATTTGAGATCTGGCTATAGTATAGCGGTGGACAGTACAGGCAATGCCTACGTCACAGGCTATACCTCCTCCACGGATTTCCCGACCAGGAATGCGTTTCAGGGTACGAATCACGGGGGTACCTCTGGTTATGATGCGTTTGTGACGAAACTCAATGCCGGCGGCAATGGGCTGGTCTATAGCACCTACCTGGGAGGCAGCCAGGATGATCTTGGCCAGAGCATCGCCGTGGATAGCGCGAGCAATGTCTATCTCACAGGCTATACCTCCTCCACGGATTTCCCGATTAAAAACGCGCTGCAGCCGGCCAATCATTCCTCGGCATGGACTGCGTTTGTGACGAAGTTGAATACGGTCGGAAGCAGCCTGGTCTACAGCACCTACCTGGGGGGCAGCGACTATGACCAGGGTGCGGGCATCGCCGTGGACAGCACAGGTAATGTCTACCTCACGGGGGATACCGGCTCTGGAGATTTTCCCACGAAGAATGCGCTCCAGAAAAAGGATCTGCACCCCGGTACCGGTACGGGCTTCATCTCGAAGCTGAACGCCGGCGGCAGTGCCCTGGTCTTCAGCACCTTTCTGGGTGGGAGCACCCTGGATATTCCCCAGGCCATCGCAGTGGACAGCGCGAACAACATCTATGTCACAGGATGGACTGGCTTCCAAGAATTTCCCCACGAAGAATGCCCTGCAACCCACCAATCGCGGACACGTCAATGCATTTGTCTCGGAACTGAACGCCGGCGGCAATGCCTTCGTCTTCAGTACCTACCTGGGTGGCAGTGGGCACGATGAAGGCTTTGGCATCGCGGTCACCAGTTCAGGTAGTGTCTACTTGACGGGCTATAGCGATTCCTCGGATTTCCCGCTTGTCAATCCGATCCAAAAGAAAATTGCTTTTGCCGATGTCTTCATATCAGAGTTGAAGGCCAACGGGAGCGCTCTGCTTTTCAGCACCTATTTCGGGGGGAGCGAATACGACGACCAGGGCAACGGGATCGCCGTCGATAGCGCGGGCAACCTCTATGTTGCCGGGTATACGCAGTCCAGGCAATTCCCGACGAAGAATGCCTTCCAGGCGCAATTTGGTGGTGGCTCCTATGATGCGTTCGTGAGCAAGATTGGGCCGTGAGGTTCACTATCGCGCTCCTGCGTGCAGTCGGTGGCGGCTCTCGTCGCCGTGTGTAAGCAGTGCCATATGCTTATGCGGAGAGGGCAGCTTCTAAAGCTGTCCTCTCCTTTTCTATGCAGGTGAAGACCACTTATGCAATTTGAAAGTCATCAAAAAAGGTATTCGGAAGATTTGGACCGGCTGTCCCCATCCCTGCCAGTCCGCTTACATCCGCTAACCCTGTAGCGGTCACGATAGGAGTAAAGTTCGTCCCATCTGTCGACCAGGAGACTATAACCTGGCCCTGTCCTGGCCCATTGCTGGTAGCAGCGACCTGGAGCCAATAATCAGTCCCTACCTGCATTGGAAGGCCACCAGGAGTGAGGGCTGCACCGGTGACAACTGGGGAGGAGGGGTTGGGGCCAGTGTAGGTGATGCGAAATTCGACGTCTTGCCAGTAGATGTTTGGTTGTATGTCGATTCGATCCCAATTGGTGTCATTCCAGGCGATGGTTAATCCGCCCCGATCACCGCTCGTTTGGAAGTTAATCTTGGCCGTGACCACGTATGGAGCCTGGAGCGTCAGCCCGTCCTTCAGCGCCCAGCTATCCCAGTATTGACCTCCGACATATGGGAAACTTAGCAGGCGATAGGCAGGTCCAGTTCCCCCTACTTCCTGCACTGTTGGAACAACCCCACTGGCACCCCGGAGGAGGTAGCCTGTAGGTGGCTGGCCGGGTGTGTAACTACTGAAGTCATCAAAGTATGTAGGATGGGTGGTACAGCCGCTCTGACCGGCTGTTACGCTAGAGGTAGGCGATGCATCTCCCTGGGTAAGCGCCAGGCAGGTGTAGAAATCAGGACTCGCAGGGTAGGCATTCGGAACATAAGGCGACGACAACTGCGTCACATTTTGGGTTCCAGCAAAAATCGTGAAGTGGACATGCGTGGCGGGTTTTTTTAGCCCGCTTGAACCTTGATATCCTAAAATGGTGGGGTTACTGCTCCCAGCCGGATTGACTTGTTGGCCAACCTGGACCTGCACACAACTCGTACTTTTTTTCTGAGAGGTCCCGACGGTCCCCATATGACCATACAGAGTGTAGGTATAGTACCCATTTCCCCCAATGCCAAAGCCATTGTTCACCACGACGGACCAACCGAACCCGTTGCCACTCGGATCGAACCCGGCCCATATAACCGTGCCTGATGCAGCCGCGTACACCGGATTAGCTGTGGAGCAATCAACAGTGCCATTAGAAATATCTACACCAGAATGGGCACCTTTTTTCGGCCGAGTTTGAAGGACGTTGTTCTGGTCATAGTACGAGCTATACCACTTCTCGAGACTGTAGTTCCCTAGAAAAGGTTGGGTCACTGTGCCCGTCGATGGGATGCTTAATCCCCCCTGCGCAAAGACTGTGTGAAGAGGCATCCTCAAGGACAATGCCATTGTTATGAGTAGCACAAGCAATACTGCAATGCCAGGACGCCGGAATAAAGAGCGAAGCATACCGCTCCTCCTTTTGAGGAAATTACTAATCCCACTTACCAACTTAAAACTGCTACAGGGCCTGCTACAGAGGACAATGAGGGAATAGAGAAGTTGCCGAAACTACGTGCAACACGTAAAAGTTTCCTATGCGTATTGTTCACCTCAACGAGTATACTCAATATTTCTTTCATTTTCAAGTAATTTCGATATAGGTCTTCACTATGAAAGATTTGTAATATACAATAGCAATCCGACTTTCAAGCGGCCAATAATACATCGGCAATCGAACGGTACTATTTCGTCCTAGTAACCGCTCAGGGGATACTGCCACATAAGGAGAAACGCTACGATGGCACAACTCAATCCGTACATAAGCTTTACCGGCAATTGCCGAGAAGCAATGGAATTCTACCATGCATGTCTGGGTGGAGAATTATCCATTATGACCTTTGGAGAATCTCCCATGAAAGACCAGATGCCGGCCCACATGCATAATACTCTTATGCATTCTCGCTTAAAAAATGGCGGGATCGAGCTTATGGCGTCTGACATGATGAGTCCTGGAGAGCTGATCAGAGGAACGGATATGTCATTCTGAGCGAAGCGAAGAATCTCCGCCCTCTTCCAGCCGTCGCGACAATCCCTCCAGGTCATCGTCAACCATCGCTTCAATCGCCGCAAGCCTGACACGGCGAACATTCTGGAAATTTACCGCTCATTTTGAGCGGTAAATGATCATCGGTACCTGCCTGAAGCCGCTTCTCAGGCGGATTTACCGGGTGCAAAAAAATCTTTCTGGCACGCATCTATTTTTTACAAGTCCTCTGCTGGCAGCCACAAAGCTGCCAGCAGGATCGTCCTGGAGTGGAACCCGTTTGGCTCTTCGTCGGCGGATCTGTCCGGCCCCATCTATCGCCCAGGCAGGAGTAGGGCCCGATTGATCGTGGCCACCGCCGATTATGCAGATTAACCAATTGATCCGGACATCGGTAGGACCCCATTGATTGCGCCTACGGCCGCCAGGCCAGAGTAGGCCGCCGATTTATCGGCCAGTCCGATGGTTGCTATCCTGTCCGCATTAATTTGTTAATGTGCATTATCGGCCAGTGCGATGGATATTATGATGTCCGCATTTATTCGTTAGTGAACGGGGTGCCCATCGATCGGGTGATCGTCAGCCTGCAAGAGTGGCGGCTCTTTTGATCTGTAGCCTGCTTTGTACACTTCGGCTTCCAGGCGTGCCTGTTCAACTTCTGCCCGATATCGTTCGCGTACCATCAAGTATGTCACTATCGCCCAGGTCATTGAGGTAAATGCCGTCGCTATAGGGACGGTGATTGCCAGAAGCTGGGGCGCTGTGCGGCCGGCCAGCAGTGCCTCGGCTTTTGACACCACGCTCTGGCCAGGTCTTCGTCTGCCGAAACCGAAAACCGCTGATTTGTTTGCTTCCAGGATCGTATTACCGCTGCTCCCGACTGAGATAAGGGGAAATCTCATTACATCTCCTCACTTCTTTGATGGCATCAAGATTCTATAACTGCAAGGCATTATATCTCTTGTAAATCTTTTCAAAGTAATCTATTGTAAAGGAAAAGCAAGAGGAGTGAAAAATGACAGCGTTTGTATCACTGTTCCGCGGCATCAATGTTGGAGGGCAGCGCAAGGTAAAAATGGTTGAACTCAAAGAGCTGCACGAGTCTCTAGGTTTAGAGGATGTCTTCACCTATATACAGAGTGGGAACGTGGTCTTTAGCAGTCAGGAGGAAGATGTGGAGCGACTGCGAAGGCAAATCGAGGATAACTTCGAGCAAAAATTTGGCTTTCACTCGGATGTCTTCGTGCGTAGTTCAGCCGAGCTAGGAGAGATCATTGAGCGCAACCCGTTTCAGAACCAACCGGACAAGGCGCCAAATTGGATAGTTGTTATGTTTCTGGGGACACGCCCCGATGATGCCGCGCAGAAGAACCTTCTGGAAACATATGTTGGTCCCGAGGAGATTTTTGTAAACGGCAAAGAATTGCATGTCTATTATCCGGACGGCATTGGGCGGTCAAAGCTTATGCCTGGTTTGATTGAGAAGAAGCTGAAAACGGTGGGGACGGCACGAAACTGGAATACGGTTCTCAAGTTGCAGGAACTGATGCAGCGATGAGGGCGCGCACCAGTTCGTCGTCCTGTTCTTCGAGGATGGTGCGGGGATCGAGTAGGAGGGCGTCGCGCAGGATGCGAGCGACGACCGGGGTGGAGCGGGTGCGCAGGCGTCTGGCCAGTTCGTCCAGTGGGCAGGGAGCTTGCGCGGCATCGAGGGCAAGCAGGGTGGTTGGCAGTGTTTCGCCGGGTAGTGAGCCGCCGCCGATGGTTGATTCGCCGCGCTGGGTGCGGATTGGGACGCCGCGAGCGTTGAGGTGTTGAGCCATGCTTGCGGCGCGACTGGCGATTCTGGCGGGGGGCATGGATATCATGCGCCAGGTAGGGATGTGCATCTCAGCTTCGGCGCGCTGGTAGTGGCGCAGCGTGGCTTCCAGCGCGGCCAGCGTCAGCTTGTCGATACGCACGGCGCGCATGAGAGGGTGTTTCGCGATGTGGGCGAGGGGTTCGGCTTTGCCGACGATGATGCCGGCCTGGGGGCCGCCGAGCAGTTTGTCGCCGGAGAAGCAGACTACGTCGGCGCCTGCGGCGATGCTCTCCTGGGGCATGGGTTCGTGCGCCAGGCCGTAGCGCTCGCTGGCGAGCAGGCAGCCGCTGCCCAGATCTTCCATGACCTGCAGGCCGCGTGCGTGAGCCAGCGCGGCCAGGTTGGCGACAGGCGTGGACTCGGTGAAGCCAAGCAGGTGGAAGTTGCTGGGATGAACCGAGAGGAGCAGCGCGGTGCGTTCGCTGAGGGCCGCTTCGTAGTCGGCCAGGCGCGTGCGGTTGGTCGTGCCGACTTCGACGAGCTGGCAGCCGCTCTGGCGCATCACATCGGGTACGCGGAAGCCGCCGCCGATCTCCACCAGTTGGCCGCGAGAGATGACTACTTCGCGACCAGTCGCCAGCGCGCTGAGGGCAAGCAGGACGGCGGCGGCGTTATTGTTGGCGACCAGCGCGGCCTCGGCCCCCGTCAATTCGCACAGCAGCGCGGCGACATGCGTATGGCGCGACCCACGCTCGCCCGCCTCCAGGTCATATTCGAGGTTGGAGTAGCCTTGCGCGACCGCCTGCATCGCCGCTAACGCCGCCGCGCTCAGGGGCGAACGGCCCAGGTTGGTATTGATTATCACGCCCGTCGCGTTGATGACTGGCCGCAGGTTGGGCTGCTGCTCGCGCGCCAGGGCCTCTTCCGCCAGGGCAAGCAGGTCGTCGTAGGATGGGCAGGTTGCGCCGTCGCGAATGGCGGCGCGCGCCCTGGCAAGAGCTACCCGCAGCGCGCGCAGGGCTAGTGGGCGCGAGTAGCGGCTCACAAGCTGCAGTCCCTGCGGGGCTTGCAGCAATTCATCGATGGAGGGCAGGAGACGAAGTTGATCCAGGTCGGTATTCATGCGCCGCTCCCAATTCAGGCGGTTTAATGCAGCGAATAAAACATGGTGATTGCCAGGCTGTTCGCGATCTTGCCCATGATGATGCGCAGGTCGTTCTCGTTCAGTCGGCAGATGGCGTACTGGTCGGCCAGGAGGCTGCGCAGCACCGGGTACATTAATTCTGTCTTGACGAGGCTATCGGTGTCAAGCAAGGGGTAATCGCGCTTCAACAGCAGGTGATGGTAGGGACGCAGCTTGCCGCGATAGGAGGTGAGCGCAACGACGTTGACGGCGCCGGCGTGGCGACAAAATGGATCGCTGGAGACGACCAGCGCGGGATGCCAGTCGAGGATGCGCATTTCTTCGATGCCAGGAGGTAAGGGAGGATATCCGAAATTAACCCAATACACTATACCGAACTGCACAGGAGTATTATAGGTCAGGGCATCCGCTAATAGTTCTGGGTGAGGCATCGCACACTACAATTTCCCTGTTTATAGCCCGCACTCGATTGAAAGGGTCACGAACGAGCGGAGACGACAGAAGCGGAGACAGGCACATCAACAGCCAGGACCTCACATTGGTAGCAAGCGCAGGAGAGAGACCACGAACGCGAAACGAGACTTAAGCGTTCTTCATGTTCATCCTGACTTTCATCCTGGAGGGCCGCGTCAATGATATCCATCTCGCGGTGATACTGTTCCATAAGCAGGGAAGAACGACTGAAGTCAAAATTCGTTGTCATAAGAAACCTCTTTGTTCCAGAGTCTACTCCAATGAACTGCACAAATTGGTGAGCCAGGCCTTGTTTTGAGGTGAAAGGGTGCTAATTTTTCTCTAACGATGCTGATTATACCAGCAATTTTAACTAGAAGCAAGCCTTTTTCGGACGAAATTTGTAGTGTATGTCGTATTATACTATGCATATCCTGTATCACTCTTTTCACGGAGTCCACCCTGATGAATACATTGCAGCCGCTCCAATCCCTCTTTGATAGAGCGACGGGAGAGGAATTGCCGCTGCCGGCTGAAATAACGGGACTGTATGGGCGTTTGAGGATGCCCTTAGATGCCGGTAGGCCATATGTTATCGGCAACTTCGTCAGCTCGCTCGATGGGGTCGTTTCGCTGCAAGATTCGGGCAAAAAGGGCGGGGGTGAGATCAGTGGCAATAACCGGCAGGATCATTTTGTTATGGGCATCCTGCGCGCTGCGGCCGACGCCATCATCATCGGGGCCGGAACGCTGCGCGATTCCCCCGGGCATCGCTGGACGGCGGCCCACGTCGCGCCGGCATTTTCGCAGGCCTATCAGCAACTGCGTGACGCGCTGGGCAAGCCGGAACCGCCGCTGGTCGTCATCGTCACGGCGCGAGGGGATGTTTCCATGAGGCTCGCTCTCCTGCGAGAGGGCAGCATCCCCGTCTTGATCATCACTACCTCACAGGGTGCGGCGCGCATCCGTGAGCAGCAGGCGCCTTCCTGGGTGCGGGTTGTCGATGTGGGTGGGCAGACCGACATTATCGACGCGCAGGCAATTTTGCGGGCGGTAGGGCACGTCCGCCGGTGCGATGTTATCCTGACGGAGGGTGGCCCGCAACTGCTGGGCGTCTTCCTGGCCGGGCGCGTGCTGGACGAGCTCTTCCTGACGCTCGCCCCGCAGATCGCGGGCCGCGACGAGCAGCATATGCGACCCGGGCTGGTTATGGGCCAGCTTTTCGCGCCGGAGCATCCGATGTGGGGTGAGCTTATCAGCGTCAAACGGGGGGAAAGCCACCTGTTCCTGCGCTATAAGTTCGCAACGGCAGCGTTATAATGAATATTGTGTGATGTGATGGATGTGATGTACAACCAGAATCACCTGCTCAAAGAACGCTATCGTATCCTCGAGCCAGTCGGCAAGGGCGGCTTCGGAGCAGTCTATAAAGCGGCGGATACGCTCTTTGCTTACCGCCCCGTAGCGGTGAAGGAGATGGGGCAGAGCCACCTGAGCCCGCAGGAGATGGTCGAGGCAATCGAGGCTTTCAAACGCGAAGCGCACCTGCTCGCCGGCCTGCAACATCCCAACATTCCCGCCATCCATGACTATTTTGGCGAAGCCGGGCGCTGGTACCTCGTGATGGACTTCATCGAGGGCGAGACGCTCGAGGAGCACCTGAATAAATCCAGGGGGAAATACCTGCCCGTCGAGGAGGTGCTCAAGATCGGCATCCAACTCTGCACCGTGCTTGGCTACCTGCACACCCGCCAGCCGCCCATTATCTTCCGCGACCTCAAGCCAGCCAATATCTTGCTGACGCCATCCGGGCAAATCTACCTGATTGACTTCGGCATTGCCCGCCACTTCAAGCCGGGACAGTCGAAAGATACGGTTGCCTTCGGTTCACCCGGCTATGCTTCCCCTGAGCAATACGGCAAAACGCAGACCACTCCTCGCGCGGATATCTACGCGCTGGGGGCCACGCTCCACCAGTTGCTCACGGGAGATGATCCAACGCAAACGCCATTTCGCTTTGCCCCACTTCAGTTACGCAGCCAGACGACCCCGGTCGGCCTCGACACGATGATCGCAAGTATGCTCGAGATAGATGAGAAGAGAAGGCCGGCCAGTATGTATGCCATCAAGTTCGACTTGCAGCGCTTCGCGACCCGGCGAGCAGATAAGCAGGTAGGGGTTTTGCAACCTGGTATCACGTATGTATACCCAACCCGCGTTGTTCCCAGGCCATCCATACCACCGTCACTCCCCGCGACAGGTAGTACGACGCTGGGAAGCGTCCTCGTGCGCTATTACGGGCACTCTGACCGGGTGAACGCGGTGGCGTGGTCTCCTAACGGCGCACATCTCGTCTCGGCAAGCGACGACAAAACTGCCCAGATATGGGAGGCCAGGTCGGGAGATCAGCTTCTCACCTATGCGGGCCATCCCGACCGGGTGAATGCGGTGGCCTGGTCGCCCGACGGCAAGCTCATCGCCTCCGCGAGCAGTGATTCTACCATTCAGGTGTGGGAGGCCGATAGCGGTGTCTATCTCTTCACCTGCAAGGGGCATTCCGACCGGGTGAATGCGGTGGCCTGGTCGCCCGATAGTAAGCTCGTTGCTTCAGGCGGTGATGGCAAGACCGTGCATGTCCGGCCCTTCGCTTCCAGGAAACCCATCCTGGTATACCAGGGGCATACGGATGCTCTGCACGCGGTGGCCTGGTCACCCGATGGCAAGTACATCGCTTCAGCAGCGGGGAGCAGCATTCAGTATTACTCTGAAAATGCCGTGCATATCTGGGATGCCGCCAGCGGCGATACCGTCTATATCTATCGCAATCTTTCCGATTATGTACGCGGCCTGGCATGGTCGCCCGATGGGCAACGCATCGCGACAGCTTCATCGGATCACTCGGTGTGGGTGTGGCAGGGAAGATAGAGATGGATGGAGCCGGTGATCGGATTTGAACCGATGACCCTCGCTTTACAAGAGCGACGCTCTGCCACTGAGCTACACCGGCGCGGTGGCATAATATCAACTTACAGGCTTAAATATACCACCAGTGTCAATATTTCCAGTTCAGTTACACCAGAATCTACGAAGGGCGACTGCCAGGGTCCCCACCCCTACAACGATACGTACTGGACGACCAGCCCCATATTCATTGTAGGGACAGGTGCGGGGTGGAAGCGGACGGGTGGCCCCTTGCGGGTGTCCTTCGGCCTTGCGCTAAATCCTGGGCGGTCGCCCTCGGAATCCTGGCCCAGTTGTAGGCTCACACGCGCTTGAAGACTTCCGGATAGTCTATTACCAGGCCGTCGGCGTCGACGCGGATGTTGGCGGTAAAGCCGGTTGAGAGGCCTTCGTATTTGTAGAGGCCGCCGTGCTCGCTTGTTTCCAGGCAGGTGTAGCGCTGGCGCGCCGGTCGTACCTCCATTTCGGGGATGGTAATGTAGGTGACGAGCAGTTCAGCGGATTGACCGGGGCTGAGCGCAAGACGCCGGATGGGGAGCGTGTTGGTAAAGGGTGTGGCAGAGATATCGACATCGATGCAGCCGTCGAGTTCCGGGAGCGGTTGACCGGGTGGCACCTGCCACTGGCCTTCGCGCTGAACCAGCAACTCGACCCGTTTATTTGCGCTGTGCAGCGTGGTTACATTCACTTGCTGCACCCGCCAGTTTGCATCGCAGCGAATGACGTACCAGGCGCTAAATGGTTGTCCATATTTTGTGCCGATAACGACGCTGCTCGCAAAGTATCCCGTTTGATCCTGGGTGAACCTCAGGTGTTCGAGTCCCACTCCTGTAGCGGGAGTCCACAATACGTCGCGTTCTCTCATGGCGCCTCCTGATGACGGATTTTGATCCCATGAGACTATAGCACATATCAATCCTTTTGTGGAAGCTATGCTTCGCTACACCCATTGCTGGCGGGCAGCCAGCACGGCGGCCTGCGTTCGATCCTTGACGCCTAGCTTCTGCATGATGTGATGCATATGCGACTTGACCGTTTCGACACTGACCGAGAGCCGTTCGGCGATCATGCGATTGCTTGCACCTTCGACGAGCAGGCGCAGTACGTCGCGCTCGCGGCTCGTCAGGATTGTCGCTTGCGCCGGAAGTGGGAAGCAGGCTTTGATATGCGTGCCTTCGCCCGGTTTGCTGGTGAGTGTGAACGCCCCTCCGACCTGCTCAACCCGCTCCTGCATCGAGCGCAGACCAAAATGAGGGCGCGGCGCGCTCGTGTTTCTCCTGGCGTGGTCGATATCGAAGCCGGCGCCATTGTCGCTCACCTGAGCCACGGCCATACCGGGAAGCGCTTGCAACTGTACCGTCACCTGGGTGGCATGCGCGTGCTTGCGGACGTTGCGCAGTGCCTCTCGCACCAGTCGATAGATAGGGATTTCCAGCGAGGGGGGCCAGCCCTTGATGTGCGCATCATCATAATGAACGGCAATACCCGGGTTGGCCCTGCGAAACTCATCGAGCAAGCTGGCCAGCGCTTCGCTGAGGCTGGCTTGCTCTAGCCGGGCCGGGAGCAGCGTAGCGATGCTCTGCCGCAAGCTGCCCAGGCTTTCGACCAGGGTTTTGCGTGCCTGTCCAATCTCCTGCTGCGCTGCTGCCGGGCGTCTATCGACGATAAGCACGGCATATTCCAGCGTATGGATCACCTGAGCGATCTGCTGAGCGGCGCCATCGTGAATATCACGCGCAATGCGGGCGCGTTCCGCATCGATGGCTGCCTGCCGCTCTGCGGAGCGCAGTTGCGCGTTATGTATGACGACAGCCGCGGCCCGGCACAACTGCTCGAGGAGCAGGCGCTGTTCCTCTGAAAAATCTTGTCCTCCCTCTATTCCAAGCGCCAGTGCCCCCGCTACGCTTACCGCACCTGCCGGATGCTCGTTATATTCCAGCAGGCACAGCACGACCATGTGCTCGGGAGACCAGGTGATGACGCGTGCCGTACCTCTTTCACGCATAGCTATCTTATCGATGCGCTCACCGTGACGCAGCCCGGCAGCTATTTGCGCGAGCTCACGCTCGATCAACGCCGCGTAAGCGCTGTTCTTTCCCGCGCCGGCACACCGAGCAAATTGCCCCTGCGACGGCTCGTACAGCCAGACAATCCCGCTTTCAGCATCAAGCGCTTCCCTCAGCGCGTCCACCACGAACTGGCAAGTCCCCTGCCCGTCCCGCGCGCCGTCAACCAGGCCTGCCTCGTAAAAGGCGGCGAGAGACCGCAGGATGTGAGGATAGTCGATAGGGATGTTCGTCGACTGGATGCCTCCCGCCGCCCTCCGGATGCCCACGAGGGGCCTCCCTACATATCCTGGTTCCCCCGTCTCTGCACCGGTCAGGTGCGTCGTATCGTCATGGAGTGGGATGGAGGGGTCCATTGACATGTAGGGATGCCCCTCGTGGGCATCCGGGGGATGGGAGGCGTCAAGGTAGCTACCCAGGAGGGCGGAGCAGAGCAGGATATCCTGTTCGGCATACTTTAAGAGCAGCACAGGGGCTGTCGAGGGGCGTGGGCCGGCGCAGAGGACCATTACACCCTGACGCCGATCCTGGGGACGCGGCTCACCCGGTGCGGCATTTATGTCCTCACGCGCGACTACACCGACGGCACACAGCAAAACCTGGCCATCGCGCCACATGAATGCTTGCTCGGCGGGCAGGGTGCGCGGGTCGTGATCGCCTCCGGCTATACGTATCAGGCCCTGCTGTTGCAAAGTAGCCCCGAAGAGACCTCCAGGCGCTATCTCAGAGGTATCGCTCTTCAGCGATCGATGAGGCGCTTGACCGGTTTGTTCTATCAACAGCAGCTTTTGACGTAGAGGGTCAAACGAAAACAACAGACCCAGGCGCGCCCTGGCCCGTTTACGCGCATAATCGAGCAAAAGCCGGCGCCCCTGCGATGATGCCATGTGCTGCTCTTGCAGGCGCGCAATAATATCTAGCAGTGTGTCAGACATTGCCACACGTATCTCCCCATGATGTGACATGATAGTATGCTTCTTGCTACCATCATACAGGGGAGTAAAATAGAAAGTAATAGACGCCAACAGGGACGATACCGCTGGATCAGCGGTATCGTCCCTGTTGGCGTCTATGGTGGGGCAAGCCGGCAACTAATGCGACATCGCCATCGTCTGTGGCTCACTGGTCGTATCTATCGTGAGCATGTCGCGCAAGGCCGCATCAGAGATGGTTTTGTTGGTCGTAGGATCGAAGACCACATCGTCGCGCTTACAATAATAGAGGCTGTTCCACTTCGCTATGGCCTCGTCATAAGCCGGCAGATACTTCTGCGACTTCATATCGCCCGCCACCACGCGTCGGAGTGCGACGAAGGATAATACCAGGGCCGCCACTATCGCGAGAATGGTGAGGACAACCTGCGTCACCTGCACGGCCAGCGGCCAGCTACCATAGCCGTTGGTGCCACTCCAGATGAGGATGAAAAACACTCCTACGGTCACAAGCGCTGCAGCTACCAGCACGAATCCCATCATGCCCACGTTAGCCACCGGCATTGTCGGCGGCGCCAGGCGTGCCACACCCCTTTCATAGGCCTTCGGCACTTTCATCACCTGGTCTGCCTGGTGACAGACCGGGCAGAGCACTTGCTGCTCTTCAGTCGTTGCCATATACGAAACACCCTCCTTGCTCGAAGTAAGAACGAGCGACAATTTCTTTGTTAAGAGAAGCATATCATGTCCCACGTCTTTCGACAATGCTTCCTCTCTGGATAATATTATAGGGAGACCAAAGGGCGACCGCAAGGGTACGCTCCTACAATAATACGGTGCATGACAACGCGGGCAACCGCTTCGGTATCATTGTAGGAGCGTACCCTTGCGATCGCCCTTGGGAATCACACCGCCAATATTAAATTCATTTTGCTACTGACATACTGCTGTCACTCGACCCTGGCATACTTGCAATGTGAGTAGTAAGCCCACACGAACAAGCCAAATGTACTGAAAACATGAAAGGAACGCGACTATGTTAAAGGAACTCAACTTCATCTTGATGCATGTCACCGACATCGAAAAGGTGCTCCCCTTCTATACCGAGAAACTGGGATTGGAGATCGAAGACCGGGCGCCGGGTTTCGTACAGTTCAAGCAGCCCATGGGAACGGGCGCCATCCTGGCCTTATCGCAAGAGGGCGACAGCACAACCGGCGGGAATATCGAACTCTGGTGGCTGGTGGATGACGCCGATGCCACTCATGATGAGTTGGCCGCGAAGGGCGTGCAAATCGCCGAGCCATTGCAGGACCAGCCGTTTGGACGCACCTTCGCCATCCAGGATACCCTGGGGAACAAATTGTATATGATGAAGCTGGCACAGCATTCATAAGGTCATCGTCAAATGGTCAGGCACCGGCTTTGCGCAGGAAAAGCCGGTGCCTGACCATTTGACATGTTTCCGCTCTCTCGCTACACTACAAGCAGGCAAGTTCAGCGAGAGAGGAACCACAAAAGGAATGACCACAGCAATCACCATCGTAGGGCTTGGGCCGGGGCGTTGGGATGATCTCACCTTGCAGGCGCGGGACTGTTTCGCGCAAGCGGCTCGAGCAGGTGCCACCGTTTACTTCCGCACGCTCATTCACCCGACCGTCGAACCGCTGCGGCGGGAGTTTCCCGATCTACGTATCGAGTCCTTCGATGCATATTACGAAGAATCGCAGGAGTGGAGCACGCTCTACCAACACATCGCCGAACAGGTCTGCGCGCTTGCAGAGCAGCAGCCCGTGATCTACGCTGTGCCGGGACATCCGCTCGTCGGCGAAGCGACAGTCCAGTTGCTGCTGGGACTGGCGGGCGAACTCGGCCTGAGTACGCGCATCATCGCCGGGCTGTCGTTCTTAGAGCCGGTCTGCGAGGCCCTCTCGCTTGATCCTTTCGCGGCAGGCCTGCAGATTCTCGACGCGACCGAACTGGCCGCGCTGCGTCCCGACGAAATCGCGGGTAGGCTCATCCCGACCAGACCCCTGCTGATCGCGCAGGTCTACAACCGGCGGCTGGCAAGCGAGGTCAAGCTGGCGCTGGGCGAGTGCTACCCCGACGAATGGACCGTGAAGCTGGTTCAGGCGGCCGGCGTAGACGGAGAGCAGGTGGTAGAGACCATGCCGCTCTACGAACTGGACCGCCAGAACGCCGCCAATCACCTCAGCACGCTCTACGTTCCCCCGCTCGATGAACTGACCGCCCTGCGCCTGCCCGAAACGCTGCGCTTCATCACCTATCGCCTGCGCCGCGAGCCGGACGGCTGCCCCTGGGATCGCCAGCAGACCCATCAATCGCTGACGCGCTATGTGCTGGAAGAGAGCTACGAAGTGGTCGAGGCGCTGGAGGAGAACGACATGGGGAAACTGGCCGAGGAACTTGGCGACCTGCTGCTCCAGGTCTACCTTCATGCAGAGATAGCGCGGCAGGAAGGCGACTTCGACATTGGAGATGTCTTCGAGCACGTCAATGCCAAGCTCATTCGCCGCCACCCGCACGTCTTCGGTGAAGTAGAGGTCAGCAGCGCAGGGCAGGTTGTGCAGAACTGGGAGGCCATCAAACGCCAGGAGCGTGCCGCAGGCGGCAAGGACGTGCAGCAGGAGAGCGTACTGGACGGCGTGCCGCCCGCGACGCCTGCCCTGATGATGGCGCAGGAATACCAGAAACGTGCCGGAAAGCTCGGGTTCGATTACAGGAGCGTAGAGCCGATCCTGGCGAAGATCTCCGAGGAATTGCAGGAGTTGCAGGAGGCCGCCACCCCCGAACACCGCTTCGAGGAGATGGGCGATGTCCTCTTTATGGTCGCGAGGCTGGCGCGCGAGTTGCACATCGACGCGGAACAGGCCCTGCGCGCCGCCAATCGTAAATTCCTGCGCCGCTTCCAGGCTATGGAGGCCCTCATTCGTGAGGAGGGCCGCCCGTTCGAGTCGTATACCCCGCAGGAGTGGTCAGCGCTGTGGCGCAGAGTGAAACAACAATCCTCGCTGCGCTCAGAATGACAAAATCCGGCAATTGACGCCCCTTCCGTAAGATGATACAGTAATGACCATGTTACGAGGTTAACGACGTATGCGAAACGAACTGCTAACATGGTTTGCGCGGGAAGGGCTGCTGCTGCACGACGTAACGCTGGCGGCTGATGACCCGCAGCACGACGAGATCAAAGTTACGATCAAAGCGCCGATCATCGCGTTGAGCCGCGCCTCAAGCGATTTTCGCGAATGCCCCGACCCGGTGCTCTTCGGCTATCCCGAATCATCGCTCGACATGATGACGCTCAAGGACTTTCATCAGTTCGTCTACGAGTGGTTCAAGCGCGCGGTCGCGGAGGGTATGGGACGCTGCTTCGTCTGCAACAAAACGCTCGATATGGGAACCGAGAAGCCCTGGGACGCCGTCTTCGTCACCAGCGAGTGGAACTGCTGGCTGCTGGTGCATTACGACTGCAAGCGCTATCTCAATCGCGATTTGAAAGGGCGCAATCCGTTCGAGGTAGCGGCGCGGCCACCAGAGTTTTTCGACTTGAAACTGTAGAGGTGTTGTATGGACAAAAACCAGGTTGCGCAGGTGCTGGAAGAAGTGGCCACCCTGCTCGAATTGAAGGAAGGCAGCAATCCTTTCGAGGTGCGTGCCTATGAAAACGCGGCGCGGGCCGTCAGCGCGCTGGATGGCGATATCGAGCAATTGACGCGCGAAGGCAGGCTGAAGGGCACACCAGGACTGGGATCGACCATGATCAAGCGCGTCGAAGAGCTGGTCGAGACCGGGCACTTGGCGCTGCTGGATGAGCTGGTCGCCGAGACGCCGCCGATTAAGCTGGAGATGAAACGCATCCCTGGCATCGGGCCAAAGAAGATCAACGCCATCTACAGCCAGTTGCACGTCAACAGCATCGAAGAACTGGAACAGGCCATCAAGGATGATCGCGTAGCGAAGTTGCCCGGCTTCGGCAAAAAGACGCAGGATAATATCCTGCAGGGGCTGGCTTTCCTGGCTCAGCACGAGGGCCGCTTCCTCTATCCTGTGGCGGAGGAGGAGGCCGAACGTATCCGCCGGGTGCTCGCGGACATTCCCGAGATCGTGCGCCTGCAGGTAGGAGGCAGTCTGCGTCGCCGCCGCGAAACGGTGGGCGATATCGACATGGTGGTGAGCGTCGCCGACGATGCCGGCGACGCGACGCGGCGCAAAATCATGGATGTCTTCACCAGCCAGCCGAGCGTAAAGGCCATCACAGGTAAGGGGGAGACAAAGTCGAGCGTCGTGCTGAGCAGCGGCATCAACATGGACCTGCGCGTCGTCAACGATAGCCAGTTCCCCTATACGCTGCACCACTTCACCGGCTCCAAAGAGCATCACATCCCGCTGCGGCGGCGCGCTCTCGGCATGGGCATGACCATCAACGACTATGGGCTCTTTCGCGGCAAGGAACCGCACCTGGAGCTGGTGCCGTGCAAGGACGAGGCCGATATCTACGCCGCGCTGGGCATGGCCTATATCGAGCCGGAGCTGCGCGAGGACACCGGGGAGATCGAGGCCGCCATTGCGGGTACGCTGCCCAAACTGGTGCAGATGAGCGACCTGCGGGGCGTGCTGCACGTCCACTCCACATGGAGCGATGGCCAGAACACCATCCGCGAAATGGCCGAAGCCACCATCGCGCGCGGCTACCACTATCTCGGCATCACCGACCATAGCAAGGTTGCCGCCTACGCCGGAGGGCTCAGCGAGGATGCGCTGCGCCGCCAGGGTGAAGAGATCGACCGCCTGAACGAGGAGTTCGCCGGTCGCCTGCATATCCTGAAAGGCACCGAGTGCGACATCCTGCGCGACGGTTCGCTCGACTATGCAGATGATGTGCTGGCAAGCCTGGACTTCGTAGTGGCATCTATTCACAGCCAGTTCAATCTCTCGCAGGAAGAGCAGACGCAGCGCATGCTACGCGCTATCTCCAATCCCTACGTCGATATCATTGGCCACCCCACCGGGCGCATCCTGCTCGGCAGAGAGGGATATACGCTGGATGTCGAGGCCGTCATCGACGCGGCGGCCGAGCATGGCGTCTGTATCGAGATCAACGCCCACCCGTCGCGGCTCGACCTCGACTGGCGTTATCTGCGGCGCGCGCGCGACAAGGGCATCAAGATACCCGTCGACCCCGATGCGCACTCCATCGATGGACTGGACGTGATAAAGTATGGTATAAATATAGCTCGCAAAGGCTGGCTGCGCGCGAGCGACGTGTTGAATACCATGTCAACGAAAGAGATCACAGCCTATTTTCGTGCGAGACGAAAAAGTACCAGGTTGTAACGGAACGTGGCATCAAACCGTAGATAATTGAGATAACTGTGCTTTTGTAGAAGAGAAGGAAGGAAGACTATGGCACAACAGACAGAACTCGCGATACAGCGTCGTGAGATAACAGGCAAAGCGGTCAAAAAGCTGCGCCGTGAAGGCCTGATCCCCGCAAATATCTATGGTCACAAGGAAGAATCCCTGGCCGTACAATTGAACGCGCTTGATTTTGAAGCGCTGCGGCGCACACACAAAACAACCGGCATTATCGCGCTGCGCATGGATGGCGCGGCCCCACAGACGGCGCTGGTGCGTCACGTGCAGCGCCATCCCGTCACATGGAAGATCGAGCATATCGACTTCTTCCGCGTCAGCCTGACCGAACGCATCGAGGTCAAGGTTGCCCTGCACTTAGTCGGGGAAGCGCCCGCGGTCAAGAACGAGGGCGGCGTCCTGCTGCACCTGGTGGATGCGCTCACGGTGGAATGTGCCGCGCAGGATATCGTCGATTTCATCGAGGTCGATGTCACCTCGCTGGCCGAGATCGACGATACGCTTTACGCGAAAGATGTCCAGCTCCCGGCTAACTACAAGCTCATCACCAATCCAGAAGAGCCGATTGCCAAGGTCGCCGCGACCAGGGCCGAGATCGAAGAGGAAGCCGCCGAGCAGGCCGCTGCTGCCGAAGCTGCTGCGCCTGCGGAGGCACCTGCAGCGCCAGCGCCGGAAGAATAATAAGCCTATGCGCATCATGATCGTCACCGACCAGTATCCTCCCATGGTCGGTGGCGTTCCTAAAGTTACACATGGATTGGCGACGGATCTCGCCGGCCGCGATCACGCGGTGGCCGTTGTCGCGCCCAGCTATGGGACGCGCGATGTGCACCGCATCGAGGATAATGTAGATATCTATCGCTTTGCCTCGTTCGAATGGCCAACTTATGAGGAACTGCGCATTGCTATGCTGCCAATCCTGCCGTTTCGCAGGCTGCTGAAACGCTTCGACCCCGATATTATTCATATTCACTCTCCGGTCGTGCTGGGTAATATCGCGCAAATCGTTGCCGGTAATCTGCGTAAGCCGGTGATCGCCACCAATCACTACCTGCCCATCAACATGAGCCGGGCACTCTCAAGCGACCCGATCATTGGGAAGCCGTTCAAAACCGTTTCGTATTCCTACCTGGTATCTTTCTGCAATCGCTGCGAGTACGTGACGGCGCCTACTATGACGGCGCTCAACTTGCTGTATAAGCACGGGCTGCGATCTCCTGCCCAGGCTATCTCGAACGGCATCGACCTTCAGACCTATCGGCCAGGCGCGCCTGATGACGAGCTGCGCCGGCGCTTTCACCTGCCGGCCAGTCGCCCGCTCATACTCTCCGCCAACCGCCTGAGCCAGGAAAAGCGTACCGAAGTTCTGGTCGATGCGGCGGCGAAGCTGCGCGAGGAGGCACATATCGTCATTACCGGCGTTGGCCCTACCGAGGCTAATCTGCGCGCCCAGGTAGCCGCGCTGGGTCTCAACGACAGAGTCTCGTTTCTCGGCTTCATCAGCGATGAAGACCTGTTGAACTTGTATCGCCTGGCATCTATCTTCGCCATTCCGTCCGAAGCGGATTTACAGAGTCTCTCCACGATGGAGGCGATGGCAACCGGCCTGCCCGTTGTGGCGGCAGATGCCTACGCGCTTCCCGAACTGGTGCATCACGAGGTCAACGGCTTCCTTTTCGAGCGAGGCAACAGCGACGAAATGGCAGCCCACCTCGACACCTTGCTGGCCAATCCCGCCCTGCGCCAATCGATGGGTGCGAAAAGCCTGGAGATGATTGCCCTGCACGACCGCGCGCTTATCCTCGACCAGTGGGAAGCACTGTACCGGCGCCTCTCGAATGAGTTTATCGAGGCGCGCGAACGGAAGTTACAATTGCGTATCGCGCGCAGGCTATCCTCGTATGCGTCCCCCAGGCAACTCAGCAAACGTAGGCCGCCCAGGAACAAACTCGCCCTCGATAACAGCCTGCATGGAGAGGAATAATTACAACTTGTTCACGAAACATAAGTTACATTGACACCTTTTCATCTTTCCCTTATACTCGGCTACAGGCTAAGCAGCCTGCTTATTTTTTATGTTTAATATCCTGGGGATCAGCCAGTGGAGGCATGAGACCGGGGAAAGGGGTTAAGCATGTTGCCGGTAGGCGAAGAAAGACCCTCCCCCTTGTCAACATCGGAAGCGGGCCGCCGGGGGGGAAGCGCGGTTCGCAATAAGTATGGCGAAGAGTATTATCGCATGATTGGGAAGAAAGGGGGCACCAGGCTCAAGGAGACGCGCGGCAGCGATTACTACCGCGATATCGCCAAAAAGGGTGGCACCGCCAATATGTTGAAGTATGGCACCGAGCATTTTTCGGAGATGGGTAAGAAGGGCGGCAAGACCACTAAAGAGCGGCAGGACCCTGATTTCTACAGTCGCATCGGTAAGCTGGGCGGCTCTGCCAGGCGGCAGAAAAAGGTGGAATAGGTTCAACTGGAATAAGAAACGACACAATAAACCAGCAACCTATCACAGACAGGCTGCTGGTTTATTGTGTCGTTGAGGTGGTTCCGAGCTTTGCAAGGCCGTCGGCGATGGCTCCGGCCACGTTTGTTTCCGCCGTCTGGCGCGCGACGCGCAGGGCGTTCTTGATGGCCTTCGCGTTAGAGCGACCGTGCGAGATGATGGCGGAGCCGTTCACCCCTAGCAGGGGCACACCGCCATATTCGGCATAATCGAGCCGCCCGAAGACCTTGCGCAGGCCGGGGCGCAGGACGGCCGCCGCCAGCTTGCTCGGCAGGTTGCTGGTCATCTGCTCGCGCAGCAGCCCGATCAACGACTCGGCCAGGCCCTCGCTCAGCTTCAGCACGACGTTGCCCACGAAGCCATCGCAGACCACCACGTCGGCGCTGCCCGCCGGGATATCGCGCCCCTCGACGTTGCCGATGAAGTTCAGGCCAAGCGTCCTGGCCGCCTCTTTCAGCAGGGTGTGGGCCTCCTGCACCTGCACATTGCCCTTGCCCTCTTCCTCGCCGTTCGACAGCAGGCCAACGCGCGGTGAGGAGACGGAGAAGATGCGCTCCATGTAAATGGAACCCATCAGGCCGAACTGCACGAGATACTCCGGCTTGCAGTCGGTGTTCGCCCCCATATCGATGACGAGCGTCGCGCCTTTCTTCGTCGGCATAATACCGCCCAGCGCGGGCCGGTCAACGCCTTTCAGCCGCCTGAGCGTAAAGAGAGAAGCAGCCATCATCGCGCCGCTATTGCCGGCCGAGACCGCGCCGACCGCCGCGCCATCCCTGACGAGCTGCAGCGCCAGTACCATCGAAGAGTTCTTCTTGCTGCGCGCGGCCGCGGCGGGATCGTGTTCGTCCATGGGGATCACTTCGTCGGTATGTACGATGGGAAGGTCGAGTCCAGCCGTCTCATGTTTCGCCAGTTCAGCGCGAATGGCGTCCTCGCTGCCCACCAGGTACACACCCATGCCATACTCGCGCGCCGCCAGCACCGCGCCCGCGATCGTCGCGCCGGGGGCATGATCGCCACCCATGGCGTCCAGCGCGACACGGACGACGGCTGCCGGCGCGGTCTCGCTCATACACGCTTCCCTTCTGGCTCACCGATCGTAGCTCTGACCAGTTCTACCAGCTTATCAAGGTCGAAGGGCTTGTAGACGATATGCACCACGCCCGCCTTGCGAAACGCCTCTTCCTCGTTTTTCGCGTCCAGGAAAGCCGTCACGACGATGACTGGAGCTTTGTGGTCGGCCATCTCCATCAACTGGAGTTCATCGCGGCCATCCAGGTACTGCATCATCAAGTCAAGCAGGATCAGGTCCGGCTTATGTTCACGCAGCGCATCATAGAAACGCAAGCTCTGCGTTGTCATGTAGGTTTCATAGCCTTCGTCAGCCAGTGCCTCTCGCAAAAGATCAGCAATAGTCGGGTCATCGTCCATGACCAGGATCTTTTTCGTCATCAGCGCCCCCTCATGTAACAATTGGTTGGAATGCGTCTTGCTCTCTCAGCATACTTATTATAGCATCACGCTTTGTAATATGGACGCCGTTATAGCGATTTTTGTACAAAATATAGGACTATGGGATGGTACGGGCATTGGGATTACTGAAACATGCCATTCCCGATCATGCTCATGAACATGTCGGCGATCTGTTGAGGGGTATACTGGCCCTCGGACCTGTACCACTGCGAGAGCCAGTTGCACATACCGAGCAGGCCGAAGGTGGCAATCTTGGGGTCGATAGCGGGCTGGAAGGTACCGGCAGCCTGCCCCTCTTCGATGATCTGCTCGAAGTAGCGCTCGTAGGCTTTCTTGCGCATTAGAATTTCGCGCGAAAATGGGCCGGTCAGGTGGGGATGCTCGCGATAAAACACGGTCATGGCGGGCGAACGGTCGGCAGCCACCGCCGCCTGGTGCTCTACAGCCCGTCGCAGCTTCTCCGCGGGCGGCAAATCAGCCTCCACAATCTTGCGCAGTGGCTCCTCGCTGGCCGTCAGTACCATCAGGTAGATCAGCCGCAGGATTTCTTCTTTGTTCTTAACGTGGTAGTAAAACGCGCCCTTCGTCACTCCCAGCACGGCGGCGATATCGTCCAGGCTGGTCGCGCCAAAGCCATCTCGCGCGAACAGCTCGGCAGCCGCGGCAACGATGGCCTTCTGCGTCAGCCGCTCGCGCTTGACGTTGCCGTTGGCGCGTCTGTCGGCGTTTTTCTTAGGGGTCTGTACCATTGTTTTTCCCGGATATAAAATGAGATAGATTTCTACTGGTTGTTAGAATTAATGATAGTGGCCAATAGGCTGTTTGTCAATATCCAAATCTTGCTAATAGACATGTGGAGATAATGCCTGTCATCCTGAGCGAAGCGAAGGATCTAGCTCGAAGTCTCTTGACTTTCTGGTTTTTATTGTTTACAATTCTACCAGTCGTTTAAATTCGTGATTGGTTTGTGATTTTTTAATCTCTGAGTTCACGAAGAGCATCACCGGGTATCTGTGATGCTCGCCAGGGCAAGGAGTACCGCCTATGTCTGTACCTGCTGCTGTTAGGTTACAAAGCGAGGAAGCGCTGCTGGAGCGTATCCGCAGGCAACAATTGATCGAGTCCATCGATCATATGAGTCCTATTTATCTAGAAGGCATGAAGCGCATCCTGACAGTTTCGGCTGATACCGAACTTATCAGCGCGCCGGCCTACTACCATGCCGGCGTCCACGCTCCCTCGCTCAACGCTTTCGGTTCGGCCATGTCGATCATCCAGGACGAACTGAGCCACGCGCACATCGCCTACCGCTTGCTGCGCGACCTGGGCGTCGATACCGAGCAACTGATCTTCGAGCGCGAGCCGCGCAACTTCAAGTATCCGTATGCCTTCGACGTTCCCCTGGATAGCTGGGTCGAACTAATCGTCGCCAACGCCTTCTACGACCGCGCCGGTTATACCCTGCTGGGGGATGTCTACCAGAGTACCAGCTTCGGCCCCTGGAAACGCGCGCTCGTCAAGGTGGATAAGGAAGAGACCTTCCACCTGCGGCATGGCGAGCAGGGCATGCGCAAGATCAACCAGGATACCAGCGGGCACGAGGCGCTACAAGCGGCGGTTGACTGGATGTTCATGCTGACCGTCGAGTGGTTTGGCCTGCCGGATGACCTGAAGAAGCACGGCGAGCAGCTCGAATATGGCTTCAAGGGGCATAGCAACGACGAACTGCGCCAGATATGGATGTCCACGGCGGTGCCGTTGTGCGAGGAGCTGCACCTCAAGGTCCCGGCGCACTACGACGAGGAACAGAAGAAATACGTCATAGACTGCCCCTTCCCGGCGCATTTCGACGTGAAGGCCAAACGCTGGCTCTTCGAGGACGGCCCCTGTACCTGGGACGACGTCATGAAACGCTGGAAGGCGCGTGGCCCCGCCAATGAAGAGTTCGTCGGCATGATCCAGCGCGGCAAAAAGGAGATGCTGCGCCTGTTGGAGCAGGACGCATGACGACGACCTATCCATCGCTGCGTACACACGCGCCCAATGACACGAACTGTCCGGCCCTGTGGGACGCCCTGCGCGATGTCACCGATCCGGAGATCCCCATCAGCGTCGTAGATATGGGCCTGATCGTTGACCTGTCGCTGCAAGACGGCGTCGCGCACGTCAAGCTGACCTTCACGGCGATGGGCTGTCCCGCGACGGATTTCATCATGGACGACATTCGCGCGCGCCTGCTCCAGGAGCCCGGAGTGCGCGAGGTGCAGATCGAGACGGTCTGGGACCCGGTCTGGACGAAGGCGCGGCTCAGCGAAGAAGGCATCGATGTGATGCGTTACTGGGGGATTTCGGCATGAGTACTACAGCGGAAACGACAACTGAAGCACGCAGTCGCCGCGATGCGCTCAACGAAAGCCGCGTGTGGCAGGTCTACGCGCGGCGCAAGTACGAGGAGCCGCTGCACGAGATCGGCAATGTGATGGCCGACGACCCGGAACTGGCCAAAGTGTACGCGCGCAGCATCTACGACGAGTTCACCTGGATCGAGATGGTGCTGGTGCCGCGTGATAGTATCGTCACTGTCATCGAATCGTAGTTGCAGTATCCTCAAAGCGGATCGTAATCAAGCGCATATCGCGCTGCTCCAGCCATGGGCTATTGTAGCTGGGAATGCTGAGAGAGTCAATTGATTTGTAACAGGAACGAGCAATGCCAACGACCATCATAGATAACGCCGCGCTCTTCGCCGTCCTGTCGTCGCTTGCCGATAATAAGCATGCCGTCGGGCGGCGTTACGCGTACTGGAGCAATGGCGCGCCTGCCCTGGAAGCCGCCGTAGCAGCAGCAGCCATGACCCAGGACGAACTGGGCCACGCGCGCACGCTCTACCCGCTGCTGGAAGACTTCGCGCAGGCCCAGGCAATCCCCGGTGAACTCGATCCAATGACGCGCAGTCTGCATTATCACCTGGCCTATCTCGACAATGATTTCCAGAGCTGGTCAGATTTCGTAGCCACCAACTTCCTGCTCGATACCGCCCTCACTACCTTCTTTGAGGCCGCGCAGAACTCCACCTACGAAGCGCTGCGCGCGCGTTCGCGCAAGATAGTGCAGGAGGAGCGCATTCACGCCATGCACGCTGAGGGCTGGGTGAACAGGCTCGCCAAAGCAGGAGGCGCGGTGCGTGCCGTCCTCGTTTCATCGCTGCGCCGTCTGTGGGAAGAAACCCTGTGCTGGTTCGGCCTGGACGACGATCCCATCATGCACCGGCTTTACCAGGAAGGCATCATCGACGCCACGCCCAATGAACTGCGCAGCCGTTACCTGCAAAAAATCATGCCGATACTCAGCAGCCTGGACATAGACGTACCCGCCACCTTCAATGCCGAGACAAAACGCTGGGAACCAACCCAACCGCTACCATGGGAGCGCTGGCAGGCCGTTTCGCGGAGGTTGGAGTAAAACGTCTGCCATTCAAGCCAGGAAATAAACGATATGCGATATAATACAGAAGAATCACAGGCGGAGACGCAGAAGAAGGCACAACCGCTATGCCCCTTCTGCGGCTCAACCAGCACCGAACCGTTCGCATTGTTCGGCCAGCAGTTGCTGACCGTGCAGATGTATTGTAATACCTGTCACACCCCGTTTGAATACGTCAAAGACGACGATATTCTCGAGGATTTTGCAGCACGAAAGGATAACCAGGCATGACCACCACGAGCGAAAAAACACTGGTGAATTACACTGCTACTGATGGCATCGGCGTGATCGAACTGACCAATCCACCGGCCAACACCTACAGCTACGAGATGATGCGCCAGCTCGACGAGGCTATTTTGCAGGCGCGCTTCGATGAGAACGTGCACGTCATCGTCATTCGCGGTGCGGGCGAAAAGTTCTTCTGCGCGGGCGCGGAGATCGCCATGCTCAACGCGGTGACGCCCACCTTCAAATACTACTTCTGCCTGCACGCCAACGAAACGCTGACGCGCCTGGAGCAGACGCCCAAGCTGGTCATCGCCGCCCTCAACGGTCACACCGTCGGTGGTGGCCTGGAGATCGCGCTGGCCTGCGACATCCGTATCGCAAAACGCGACGCCGGCAGGGTCGGCCTGCCGGAGATCAACCTGGGTGTGCTGCCCGGCACAGGTGGCACGCAGCGCATGGCACGCGCCCTACCCAAAAACAAGGCTATCGAGTTAATGACCGAGGGCAAGCTGATCAGCTTCGAGCAGGCCCAGGAACTCGGCCTCATCAACTACATCTACGAGCCCGAGAACTTCTGGGACGAAGTGATGGCCTACGCCAAACAGTTCTGCCCGCCCAACAAGGCTTCCAAAACGGTAGGCCGCATCAAGCGCTCCGTGCAATCCGGCGCGGAAGTCGCCTTCTCCGAAGCCCTCGCCATCGAACGCGAGCTACAGCAGCTCTGCTTCCAGAGCGAGGATGCAAAGGAAGGGCTGGCGGCCTATGCGGAAAAGCGTAAAGGGCAGTTTGCGGGTAGATAATGCCTGACATACGTGTTCGGAGCCAGAACAACATCCTGTGGCTCTTTCTGGATCGACCGCCGCTCAATATCCTCTCGATTGAGATGCTCGATCAACTGACGGCTGCTATGCGCGACGCCATCGCGCAGCAGCCGCGACTCGTCGTGCTGATGGGCGCGGGGGACAGCGCCTTCAGCGCGGGGGTAGATGTGCGCGACCACCTGCATGGGCGCGAGCGAGAGATGCTGCGGGCGGTATATGACAACTGTGCCGCGTTCGAGGCGCTGAGAGAGGCACATATCCCCACCGTCGCGCTGGTCAAAGGGCACGCGCTGGGTGGGGGTTGCGAACTGGCGGCGCTGTGCGATACGGTTATCGCACACGAAGATGCCTCCTTTGGGCTGCCCGAAATCAACCTGGGCGTCTTCCCGCCCGTCGCTGCTGCCTATTTCCCCTCGCGCATCGGCAGCCAGGCCACCATGCGACTGATCCTCACCGGCGAAACCATTCCCGCGCGTGAGGCCTTTCGCATCGGCCTCGCCCACCAGGTTCTGCCCGATCGCCGATTTTTGCCCGATGCCGAGGAACTGCTGGCCATGCTGGCGAGTTAAGCCGATGCTCTCGCATCCCCGGCAATGCAGCGGCTAATTGCCTCGCTCACCTCTTGCGGCGCGATATGGTCAAAGAAATCACGGCCTTTCGTGTCATACGCCTCTTTCGAGAACCCCGGCCTGAACGAATGCTGCTCCTTTTCCAGTTTCCTCAAGCATGTGAAAGTCAGGCTACAAAAAGCCGTAAGAGGTGATGTATACTACGTATACGAGGGTGCAGTGTCGCGTTCATACATCTTTATGGCGTGCAGGCACACTGATACATGAAAATTTGCTTCGTCTTTCCCTGTTTTGAGGCGGAGGCGGGATAAGAAAAAGGAGTACACAACCGTGGCATTACGTTTTAGCGCGCGCAACCAGTTGAATGCAACAGTAAAGTCGGTCAAGCTCGGCTCTGTGATGGCCGAAGTCACCGTTGCACTGGCGGATGGCCAGGAGATTGTCTCCGCTATCACACGAACCTCGGCGGAGAGCCTGAACCTTAAAGAGGGTGATAGCGTGGTGGCGATCATCAAATCAACGGAGGTGATGATCGGCAAAAACGAGTAGCAGCTTCTGCTGAGCTTCTCGGGCATGTGATATACTTGTGTCACACGCACAGTTAGTTCAGCATGAAGGGCGAAACAACACATGACGAGAGCTTACGCGAGCCGCATCGGACTGATGGCGGACGCCCCCAATTTTCCCGCCGCCTGGGATGAGGTTATTGAGAAGGTGAAGATCGCCGACGAACTGGGATTCGATTCGATCTGGCTCGGTGAGTCGTGGGGCTATGAACTCTTTACCTCGATGGCCGACCTTGTGCGCGCCACAAAGCGCATCAAAATCGGCGCGGGCATCGCCAATATTTACTCACGTTCCCCCGCCCTGATCGCTACTAGCGTCGCCACCCTGGACGAGCGTTCCGGCGGACGCATTCTCCTTGGCCTGGGGCCGTCGGGGCCCTACGTCATCGAACACTGGCACGGCGTCCCCTTTCAAAAGCCTGTGCAGCGCACGCGCGAATACGTCGAGATTATCCGCATGATCCTGCGCGGCCAAAAGCTGGTCTATCACGGCGAATTCTTCAACCTCGAACGCGGCTTCACACTCCGTTTCAAGCCTGTGCGCAAGGAAATCCCCATCTATATTGCGGCGATGGGACCGAAGAACATTCTGCAGGCGGGCGAAATCTCGGATGGCGTACTACCGGTCTACTGGCCCGCCAACAAATGGGGTGAATTGCGCGAGCAGCTTGACGAAGGCGCAAAGCTGGCCGGTCGCCCGCAGCATAGCGCCGCGATTGCACCCTACCTGACCTGCTTCATCCTGGACGATAACGCTGGCGAGGAAGATCGCCGGGAGGCCCGTTTCAAAGCCGCTATGCCGCTCGCCTACTACATCGGCAGGATGGGCGTCTTCTACGCGCAGATGCTTGCGCGCAACGGCTATAGCAAGGAGGTCGATGCGGTGCAGGAAGGCTGGAAGCGTGGTATGCAGGGGGCAGTCGATGCTCTCTCGCCCGAACTGCTCGACATCACCTCGCTGGTCGGCACCCCGCGGGAGATCGTCACCAGGCTCGACACCTGGGTCGCGGCAGGCGTCGATGAGCCAATCCTGAGTATGCCGCCTGGCCCGCCCGACATGGCGGGGCCGCAGCTCGAGCGGCTGATGCAGGCATTGAAAGTGTAATGACGCGAGCGCAACTGCTCGATCAGTTGACTGCCTTAATAGTTGCGATCCCCTGCTCTCATCCGCTGCGAGTCGCCATCGACGGCATCGATGCCGCGGGTAAAACGAGGCTTGCCGACGAGCTGGCTCCGTTGATCGAAGCACAGGGAAGGCCGGTAATTCGCGCCTCAATTGACGGGTTTCATCATCCGCGCAGCATTCGCTACCGGCGCGGACCAGATTCGCCGGAAGGATATTACCAAGACTCCTTCGATTACACCGCATTGCGCGCCCTGCTACTTGACCCGCTTGGCCCACGAGGGAACGGGCAATACTGCCGCGCCGTATTTGATGTCCACGCGGATAGCCGCCTTGCGCTTGCGGAGGAGCAGGCTCCTGCCAGTGCTGTGCTGCTCTTTGATGGAGTGTTTCTCCTGCGTCCTGAACTTGCCGATCGATGGGATTACCACATTCTGGTTTCTGTGACGATGGAGATAGCCCTGGAGCGGGCCATGCGTCGCGATCTAGCGCTCTTCGGCTCGCCGGAGATGATTCAGGCGCGCTACCGGCAACGCTACTTCCCCGGACAGCGAATCTATTATGATATCGCTAGTCCACGGGAACAGGCTGATGTGATCATTGATAATAATGACCTGGCGCATCCACAACTGATTTTCCCTTTGTAAGGGCAAGGTTCAACTGAGCCTGGTAGTTCCTCTTCAACAGAAACGTCCTGCCCTGTCATCCTGAGCGCAGCGAAGGATCTCGGGGCCGAGTACGATAGATCCTTCGCTGCGCTCAGGATGACATCGTGTGACTGTTTAAATGTTCAAGAGACTCTTCTTCACAATTGAATCTTGCCTAAGAGCAATGATGAATTTTTGGAATAGCAGCTTTCCCGGCGTGTTGATACTGATGCTTATAGAGCGCGCTCGATTCATGCAATCAAGGAGAAAAACATGCAAGCATCGTCTGTGATGCAGGTGATATCGGTCAATGTTGGGCAGCCGAGGGAAGTGGACTGGAAAGGCCAGAAGGTTGTAACCGGAATTTTTAAAGAGCCGGTGGTGGGCCTTGTGGCCGTCAGGCGGCTCAACCTCGCGGGGGACCGCCAGGCGGACCTGACCGTCCATGGAGGGCCAGAGAAGGCGGTTTACGCCTATCCCGCGGAGCATTATGCCTTCTGGCGGGAGCAGTTTCCTGAGATGGAGCTTCCGTGGGGGATGTTCGGCGAGAACCTGACGGTCACAGGACTGCTGGAAGATGCCGTGCATATCGGTGACCGCTTTCAGGTTGGAACTGCTCAACTTGCAGTGACGCAGCCAAGGCTGCCATGCTACAAACTCGGCCTCAAATTTGGGCGCGACGACATGCTCAAGCGTTTCCTGCAGAGCGGGCTGACCGGTTTCTACTTCTCGGTCCTCAAGGAGGGCGAGGTCGCTGCCGGAGATGCGATCAGGCTGCTCGAGCGCGACGAACACGAGGTGAAGGTGAGCGATATCACGCGCCTGTATCGCCAGGATAAGCGCAACCTGAGCTTGCTGCGGCGCGTGGTGGAGGTGGAAGCGCTGCCCGAGGGGTGGCGAGAGTACTTTCAGGAACGAATCTTGCGGCTTACAGGGGCTGCTTAGTCGGGTAGGGGCAGTTTTGTTGGAAGGCTGTTCGCGAATACTTCTGCGTGGCGCAAGCGTTTGCTGGTGGAGGGATGGCTATAGAAGAGGAACTCTACTATGGCGGATGGTTCGGCCTCAGCGAGGTTCTGGTTTGCGAGGCGTGCCATGGCACTTTTATACGGTTCGATCATATGTGTCGATTGCAGGGCGTACTCGTCGGCCTGGGATTCGATATAGCGACTGAAGCCATTGTTGAGCGGCATGACGATCAGCCCGAACAGGCCGGTCAGCGCGAGCAGCAAGGGCAGCGTGGCCGGGTCTGCCAGGCTCCGATAGTGGAGCGGCGCCAGCGCCCAGTGGAAGATGACGTTCACCAGGTAGAGGCCGCCCAGTGTCAGCGCCGATTGCAGGATGAGCGATTTCCAGATATGGTTATGGACGTGATGCCCGAGCTCGTGCGCCAGCACCACCTCGATCTCCTCGTCGGTAAATTCTTTCAGCAGCGTATCGCCGAGCACGATGCGGCGCGTATTGCCCAGGCCCATCAGCGCGGCGTTGGCGGCCGTCGTCTTGCGGCTCATATCGAAGGTGTAGACGCCGCGCACGTGGGTATGCGCGCGGTCCGCCAGTGCCAGCAGTTGCCGGGACAAATCTCCTTCGGGCAAAGGGCGGAATTTGTAGAACAGCGGGAAGAGCAGCACGGGCGCGAGATTCGCCATGATGACCGAGAAGAAGAGCAGCGCGAGCGCGACCCACAGCCACCAGGTCAGCGGCTGCACGGCCAGCAGGAAATAGATGATCTCCAGCAGTACGATGCCCAGCACCAGTTCCAGCGCCAGCCCGACAAAGACATCGCGCAGCCAGCTCTTGATGCTCATCACCGACAGGCCATAGCGATGCGGCAGAATAAATCCACTATAGTAGGCGAGCGGTGCGCTGACAACCTGGTACACTAGCATCACGATGAGAAAGAAGAACAAGACCTGCAAAGGGAACCAACCCGCGACCGGCTGCCAGCTCAGTGGGTGCAGTATATCGCGCAGCCAGCCTGCCAGGCCCGTGAAGAGCAGCAGGCAGACGCCGACTGCGCCGATGCCGAGGTCTACGAGCGAGAGGCGGCGGCGGATGCGCGCGTACTCGCGGGCTTTTTGCTGGCGTTCCTGGTTCAGTTCTACCTGCTGCTCTGTATTGGTATCCATGGGGCTGCTTCCCTTACGTCATGCCTTGGTGTAGCGGCGAATTTTTCCAATGGTTTATTGCGCTGAAGCTTTTACCCATTCTACCACAGGCAGGAGCAGTCTTCCTTCAGACAACCCTGGAGTTTCACGACAGGTCAGATCACTCTTTGAACAGGCACATTACCAGGGGCGTTCCATCCAGTACCAATAGTTTGGAGAGGTTTTGTCAAAATAAACCTGTACAGATACAGTTGTTAAATTGCTCAGTTTTCGGATGGATGCTGAGAAATTGTGGGGTGCGAAAAATGTCTTGTCAAAGGAAAATGTGTCTCCCGTATTAGGACTTTGCCACTGAGCAAGAATTTGAATCTGATACCCATAGCTTCCTTTCCTTATAATGACATCGACGACCAGGGCAGTAATCCATAATCCATATTGATTAGCTATTTTTGCCACCCTCCATTTATTAAAATCCTCCTCCAACCTCTTCTTCTGTATATACCAGGCACTGGCAAAGCCGACAATTAACCCCGTTGCTATTCCAATACAAGCAGCTATGAATATGTCCACGATGCCTCCTTATAATCTCTCTCTGTAAAAAGCATGTCTTCCCTACTTATACCTGAACTATTTGTAATGTCCGTGATTTTACTACTTGTAAGAATGCCGCCTGCTTGATAAAATGCCTGAATTTTTGGAGTTACTAGTATACAAGACGGATAGGAGTCTGGGAATGAAAAAGTTAAAAATTTCGGGTCTTATTGACAGTGGGGTGTTAATGCAAGATACGCGTATAAATAAATGAAGTCGAAAGCAGTTGTATGAAGTTTCGCTACCGAACTCTAAAAGGGTGTTTAGAAGTTCTTCCTGGCATTCAAGCTACAGCCCTTTCACAATCTCCCGCAGCAATTCCACCATGCCCGGCACGCCATTCACCACAATATCGGCGTTTTCTAGCAATTGGGGCAATGTATCGGGCTGCTGTACGACGATTGACAGAGCGGCAAGGCCCTTCTTACGCAGGCGCGCGATCTCCAGCACGGCATCCAGATCGGTGCGGTCATCCCCGGCGAAGATGAGGCTGCGCAGGGCGAATCGTTCGACGAAGCTGCGCAGTGACGTGCCTTTGTCGATGGCAAGCGGGGGAAGGATCTCCACGATGCGCTTGCCTTCCCTCAGGTTCATACCGACCTGACGAGCAGGTTCTTCCAGCAGGGCGAGGAGGGTTCGGCGGGCCTCTTTCGGATGAGGCGAGAGACGGTAGTGGATGGAGCCGCCGATACGTTTGCGCTGGACGATCACGCCGGGCAGGTCGGGGAGGTGCTGCTCAACCAGGTCGAGTAAATATTTGCCCGCTTCAGCGTAGACGAGCGCATCGGGGGCTATCTGCACAGGGTGCAGCCAGGGCAGTCCGTCGGACCACTCCAGGCCATGGGTGCCGGTATAGGTCAGGCCATCGATGTTGACTATCTCGGCGCCATCTTCAATGCCTCGCCCGCTCATGATGGCGACATGCACGCCGGCGTGATCCCTGGCCTGCTCCAGCAAATCGACCACGCCGGGGTAAAGACTTGCCTCTTCCGGCGTCGGCGCGATAGGACTTAGCGTACCGTCGATATCGAGTGCGAGGCCCAGCGGACGCCCGACGAGCACGGCCTGCAATGCTTCGTGTTGTTTCATTAGTTCTATGGGTGCCAATTATATCTGCTGATCGGACAGTATTCCCGGAAACCTATGCGCCGGTAGATGCGTTCTCCATAGGGTGATGATGTCAGAATTGCTACGCGGTATCCCTCGCGGCGAGCATCCCGCAGCGCGGCAAGAGTTATCGAAGTACCGATGCCTTTGTATCTCACCTCCGGCAGCGTGACTACGTTGTGCAGCGCCGCGACACCCGCGCCGAAAAATAGCAGAGCGGTCGCGACGGATTTCCCCTGGACATCACCGAGGTAATATCGCCAGGGAAGATGGGGGCCAAAGCCCAGCCTTGCATGGGCCTCCTGGAAGAGTGGCTTGATATCTTCAGGCACGCCAAACCCCCAGACTTCGACCCAGCGGTGTAGGGCAGATGGATCGTCTACAACATGAATATGCAACTCCGCCGGTTCTGGAAACGCCTCGTTCATCGCGAGTAAATCCAGAGCCATGCCGGGTTCGTCTTCTTCGTGTGTGAATCCATGCGCGAGCAAGCGCTGCCGCAGGTTAACAGGCCGGGAGGACGGGCCTATTTGCCAGTGGAGAGGAAGCCGGCGACGGCGAAATTCTTCTTTGACCTCCTCAATGCGAGCATCAGCGCTCTGCTCATCCAGGATACAACGGTAAACACCATTGAAGATATCGATTGGCATGCCTGTAGCGACCCACAGCAAGTCGGGTCTATCGTAGGCCTCGACGCCAGGTAATTGCGCTAAACTTAACGGGAATGCTTCCAGGCTAGCTTCTATGGCCTTTGTCATCGAAGCCGGTGATGTGTCTCGAAGGATTTGCGAGGCATCGTTTTGTTTGCTCAAGTTTATGGTCTCCCGGGTTTGTACTGTAGTATATCAGATTGGCGTCTGTCGAGAGCGGTGCGAAGATATGGGAAGAGCGCAATGGCATTTTGTTGTTATAATATGTGAGAGGCTATTAAGGTGCAATTATGACGAATGGTAGACTTTTTATGCTATTACTGAGAAGAGGGCTGCGCCAACGCTGCCCTGTATGTGGGCGTGGGAAGATCTTCGCGGGCTTTTTCAAGACGTATGAGAAATGTCCTGTCTGCGGCTTTGAATTCGAGCGCGAGCCGGGCTATTATACGGGCGCAATGGCAATTAACCTGGTGGTGAGCGAATTACTCATCGCGATTGTCGCCGTACCGCTGGCGGCCAGCCAGGCCGTGCCCGTCTCGACGCTGATTATCCTGGGCGTCACGCTGCCGATACTGTTGCCTGTGCTGTTTTATCGCCCGACGAAGAGTTTGTGGATGAGTTTTGACCACTTTATTCACCCCGCGGGGAGTGACAATATATAATTTATCCTCGAATGAGCGGCAGCAGGTAGACCAGGCTGAACACGAATATCCAGACTCCATCAACGAAGTGCCAGTACATCTCGGCGGCCTGCACAGCGAAGTGATTTTTGGCGGTGAAGTCACCGCGCAGGGAGCGCAGCAGGACGATAATCAAGAAGAGCAGGCCGACGGTGACGTGCAGGCCATGGAAGCCGGTCAACATGAAAAAGGCTGATCCGAAGACGGCCGGTACACCTGGAATAAGGTTTGATTGCGGCGTGAAGTGCTGGCCGAACAGGCCGGAATACTCGTAGATCTGGCCGCCCAGGAAGACCGCGCCCATCAGGATCGTCAGTGCCAGACCTAGTTTCAGGTTGCGCTGGTTGCCCCTGGATATAGCGGCCCCTGCGAAGCGGGCGGGTATACTACTGCCCAGAAGGATAGCTGTATTAATCAACGGGTAGGTCAGATCCGTGGGCAGTTGCCAGCCGTGCGGATGAGCGGATCTCCAGGTAGAGGTAGGCCGCGATGAAGTTGGCGAAGATCAACGCTTCCGAGGTGATGAAGAAGACCATACCCCACCAGTTGATGCTTCGTCCTTCTCCCTCCCCATGCTCCTCTAACGTCCTCAATTGTTCGCCGTGAGTAACACTCATACTATATCTCCCTATTGTCAGATGTTCGTAGGGTTAATGACGTTCAAGGCCCCAGCCGATGACAGCGCCGATTACCAGCACAACGCCAATAAGAAGAAGAACATTGGAGAACAGTACGATGCCAACCAGCGAAATGGAGAGGGCGACGGCCAGCAAGAAGGGCCAGTAGCTCTTCTTGGCGGACGCTGCTCGCTCCATCGCCTCAGGCGACAACTGATTTCTCTTTGTTCTTTTGGGCTGGCTCAGCTCCTCAGACACGATATCCTCCACGACTAGTGAGTTGCGGTCTTCCAGTCGGCAATTTCCGGGTTCTTCTTGTCATAGAAAGGCCTTCGGCTTCTCACCGTTGGAATGGTTTCAAAATTATACACTGCCGGTGGAGAAGTCGTATCCCATTCCAGGGTATAAGCATCCCACGGGTCGTTACCGGCTTTCTCGCCGCTGCGTATAGTAGTAATGACGTTCCACAGGAAGATCATGATCGCCACGGCGATAGTAAAGGCGCCGATAGTGGCCAGGAGATTCAGCTCGTCCCAGCCGTACCCACTGGGGTAGGTATAGACGCGGCGCGGCATTCCCAGTAAGCCCAGGATATGCATGGGGAAGAAGGTCAGGTTGACGCCGATCAGCATCAGCCAGAACTGCCACTTGCCCAGGCGCTCGTTCAGCAACCTGCCCGTGATCTTGGGGAACCAGTAGAACATGCCCGCGAAGACGGCGAAGACTGTTCCGCCGAAGAGCACGTAATGCAGGTGCGCCACGACGAAGTAGGTATCCGTCACCTGGTAGTCAAACGGCACGATAGCCAGCGCCGCGCCATTCAGACCGCCGATCAGGAACATGGCGATGAAGCCCAGCGCAAACATCATCGATGCGGTAAAGCGAATCTTGCCTCCCCAGACCGTCGCGATCCAGTTGAAGATCTTGACGGCGGTAGGTATGGCGATCAGCGTTGTGCTGGTGGCGAAGAAGGCTTGCGCGACCAATGGCAGGCCAACGGCGAACATATGATGTGCCCATACGGTGAAGCTCAGGAAACCGATTGCCACGCCCGACCAGGCAATAAAGGTATAGCCGAAGATCGGTTTGCGCGAAAAGACGGGCAAGATTTCCGAGATCATACCGAAGGCGGGTAAGATTAGAATGTACACCTCTGGATGCCCGAACGACCAGAACAGGTGCTGCCACAGCAGCGGATCGCCGCCCGCGCCGGCCTGGAAGAAGTGCGTGCCGAGATGGCGATCAAGCAGCAGCAGGATGCTCGCAGCAGTCACACTGGGGAGCGCGAAGAGCAGCAGGAATGCCGTAATCAGCGTCATCCAGGTGAAGAGCGGCATGCGGTTAATGGTCATACCGGGCGCGCGCAGCTTGAGGATAGTCACGACAAAGTTGAGTGAACCGCCGATGGACGAGATGCCGAGCATCAGAATGCCCAGAGCCCAGAAGTCCGTGTTCATGCCGGGTGTGCAGGTGATGGCAGTCGAACCGCAGCCGGTGGTCAACTCGTTCAGCGGCGCGTAGTTGAACCAGCCCGCGTTGGGCGCCTGCCCGAACAGGAAGCTGATATTCAAGAAGAGGCCGCCGAACAGCACAACCCAGTAGCCGAAGGCATTGATGCGCGGGAAGGCCATATCGCGCGCGCCAATCATGAGCGGTACGATGTAGTTACCAAAGCCCGTCAGCATCGGCATCACGAACAGGAAGATCATGGTAGTGCCGTGCATGGTAAAGATCTGGTTGTAGATCTCGGGAGTGAGGACTTTGCCATTCGGCACCGCCAGTTGCGTGCGGATCAATAACGCCTCTGATCCGCCGACCAGGAAGAAAAAGAAGGCGGTAGCGATATACATGATGCCGAGCTTTTTATGGTCGGTCGTCATGATCCACTCGCCAATATAGGTTTCGCTAAAGCGTTTCCGACGTTCTAGCGTGATACCTTCAACGACAGTTCGGGTTGCCATGGGCAATTCCTCCGACTAGAATTATATAAGAAGTCCTGTTTACCTGCTACCTCTCTGATTACTTTAGAGTTTCCAGGTAGGCGATCAACTGGGCTATCTCAGTTGGCGAGAGTTGCCTGATGACCATATCGTTGCCTGGTTTGACGCCCTGTGGATCATTCAGCCACTGGTAAAGGCCGCAGGCCGATGGATTGGCCACCGCGGGGCTGCCATTCGCGCCGGTCGTGACCTGGCACGAAGTCGGGTCCCATGCCAGCACAGCGCCCGCGATCAGACGGCGACTGCCAAAGTGGGTCAGGTTCGGCCCTCTCAGCAAAGCCCCGGTCGGGTCGCTAAAGCTTTTGAGATTGACGCCGACGATGCCGTGACAGCCCACGCAGCCACCGGAGCCGGTAAAGAGCTTGTAACCGGCCAGCGCCGCGCCGCTAGTAGGTACCTGCGCGGCCTGCTGCTGTCCCGTAACCCAGGTCAGGTAGTCATTCGGAGACTTCACGATCAGGTTAAAGCTCATGTGCGCGTGCTGCAAACCGCAGTACTCGGTGCATATGCCGCGATACATGCCGACATCATCGGCCCTGAACAACTTTACGTTCATATGGCCCGGCACTACGTCGGTTTTACCGGTGATCTGCGGTATCCAGAAGCTGTGAATGACATTGTTCGACTCAAGCGTTGTCTGGATCAGCGCACCCTGCGGCACCACCAGTTCATCGGCGGTAACGATGCCCTCATTCTGGTAATCGAACTCCCACCACCACTGGTGGCCCACCACCGTGATGTTAACCTGGCGCTGGTTGCCCAGTGCCGAAATATTAGTCAGGTTGAACATCGTGTAGATCGTGCCGATGAGCACCGCGAACAGGAACGCGGAGGGAGCTATCGTCCAGATGAGTTCAACTGTATTATTGCCATGCAGTTGCTTCGGCGCGGGCGAATTGGGACGCTCGCGGTAGCGCACGATGGTCAGGATCAACCAGCCTTCCACAAAGACAAAGACGATGGTAGCGACGACCAGTATGAACCAGAAGAGCCCCTCTTCCTTCGCGGCAACCGGGCCATGCGTATCCAGGATAGACGGGGGATTTCCACCACAAGCGGCAAGAAGAACCGAGGATAGAAGTAGCGAGGCGGAGACGATTCCCCAGCGCTTCACCCTGCGTCGAGGTGCGTTAGATATTGGCATCCTCACTTCTCACTTTCCTAAAAAATATTGATTTGACGATGGAGAGTATATCGTCAAGATGAGACACTCAGTCCATAGTACATGTAAGTGTAATCAGGCAGCCTGAAAGGGAACTTGCCGTTTTTCAGCGTGACCTTACAGCAGCCTGAATAGCGGCCCTACCAGCTACAACAATACTCACACTAAATAGATTATTTGCTTACTGTAGGGCCCGATTTATCGTGGCCAGCGCCGATTTATCGGCCCGCGTTCTCCTCAATGAATTCGCCGAATGCTCCACTAAATAGTGTATCATACAAAAGAAGGACTCAAGCTTATCAGCAGGTATCACGACGAAAGGAGCATCAGACTATGTTCCCAACCGAAGAAAGTAGATCGTTTCCCTCGCGCGATGCGCCTGTTGGACCCGCTCTTCCTCATCAAGCCCGGCCTCAAATGGAGAGCGAGAAACCATTGGCTCAGATTCTAGAGGCCGTAAAGTCGTTTGATGAAACGGCCAAGCAAATCATTACTATAGAACCTATCCTGACCGGTTTATACTTCGGCTCATTTACTTTAACCAAGCTCAACATAGGTCCGGGCTGGCAACTGCTTGTCTATCTCGCGCCACTTGCGCTCTTCGTGGTGAGCCTGCTCTCCGCGCTGATGGTCTTTTTCCCCGCCGGGTACGTCAGGCTCGCCGAAGAACATAGTCCGCAGCAAACAGCCTACATGGAAGTAGTTCGTCACAAGCTCTTATGGTTCCGCGCCGCATCGATCTTCTTCGTACTGGGGATCGTCGGGGTCTTTTTTGCCCTGATGACCTACTTACTGAGATAGCAATAGAGCTACATGAGGTGTCATATCCAGATAAAAAGTCTGGCACTCCAAATATCCTGGAAGTAAGGAGTTTTACATGGGCCTGATACACGGCGGATGGCTGATCGCCAAAACTCTCAAACGTGAAGGGGTCGAGGTGGTTTTTACCCTATGCGGCGAGCATATCGCCGGAATTATTGATGGCTGTGTTCGCGAGGGAATTCGCGTGGTCGATACTCGCCATGAGCAGGCGGCAGTACACGCCGCTGAAGGCTGGGCCAAATGCACGCGCAACCCCGGCGTGGCATTGTTAACAGCCGGCCCCGGCGTCACTGATGGTGTCACGGGTGTCGCGAACGCATACCTGGCCGGTAGCCCGGTGCTGGTAATCGGTGGGGCAGCCCCGCTCAAATTGATAGATCGGGGCGCATTGCAGGAGATGAACCAGATCGACCTGCTACGCCCGATTACTAAATGGGAGCGCACGGTATATGAGACCTCGCGGCTGGCCGAATATACTGCCTCGGCCTTTCGCCAGATGTTGAACGGTAAGCCAGGTCCGGTCTTTTTAGAGATACCGCTTGATGTCCTGCATAACCTGGCCGACACCGATACTCTCATCGATCCCGGCGAGCCGGCGCACTATCGCTATACAGGCCGCACCGCACCCGATCCAGACATGATCACTCAGGCTGCCGCCTTGCTGGAGAAGGCACAGCGACCTGTCATCATGGCCGGGACGGCCGTGTGGTGGTGTGATGCCGCCGAACCACTGCGGCTGCTGGCGGAGCGTCTCAACGCGCCCGTCTACCTCAACGGAGCCGGCCGCGGCTGCCTGCCGCCCACTCATCCACTCTTCTTCAGCGCATCGCGCCGCAAAGCTTTGGAAGGAGCCGACACCATCCTGGCGATTGGAGCGCGTATGGACTTTCGCCTTAATTTTGGGCAGCCCCCGCTTATTCCGGCCGAGGCTAACCTGATCTGGTTCGACCTGGCAGGCGAAGACATAAGCGTCAATCGCGGCGCGGCTGTCGGACTGGTCGGCGACGTGGGTATCAGTATGCGCCAGTTGACCGGAGCCAGCGGGCAACTGCCGCCGGGGGACTGGCTGGCGCACATTCGTGACCTGGAGAGCAAAGCGCAGGAACGCGACGAGGCCTTGATACGCTCGGATGCCACGCCGATTCATCCTATGCGACTGTGCGGAGAGATTCGTGACTTCATCGACGAAAACACGACAATCGTCGGCGATGGCGGCGATATCGTCAGCTATGGCGGCAGGGTCATCAACGTCTATAAGCCAGGTTACTGGCTCGATCCCGGCCCGATGGGCTGCCTGGGAACCGGCACCGGCTTCGCCATGGCCGCGCAGCTTGCCCGTCCCGGCGAAAAGGTGTTGATCCTGAACGGCGACGGCTCATTTGGGCTGAACGGTATGGAGTTCGAAACCATGGTGAGGCATAATTTGCCCGTCGTCTCCATCATCGGCAACGATGGAGCATGGGGACAGATGAAGCACCCGTTCCAGGCAATCGTCGGGCACGCAACATCCACCGAACTTGCACCCGGCATCCGCTATGATAAGATGGTTGAGGCCCTCGGCGGTTACGGCGAGCTGGTCGAACGTCCCCAGGATATACGCCCGGCCCTCGAGCGTGCCTTCGCGTCGGGCCAGCCCGCATGTGTCAACGTGCTGATCGACGCGAATAAGCCCTACAGCCGATCGACGCATACCGGCGTGTAGTGGCGTTAGACGGAAGCGATAGAAATGAAATGGAAGGGCGATCAAAGGAGAACGACGCTATGCCTCTATTGAACCTCACACCCGATGAACTACTCACCACCACGCGCTCGGTGCGCAAGCGGCTGGATTTCTCGCGGCCGGTTGAGGCCGAACTACTGCGGGAATGCCTGGAAATCGCGGCGCAGGCGCCCACCGGTGGCAACCGGCAGCACTGGCATTTCGTCATGGTGACAGATCCCCAGCAGATTGCGGCGCTGGGAGCTGTTTACCAGAAGGGCTGGGCCGACTATTTACAGGAGCAGACGTCGATCGCGGCAGCCGCGCAGAGCAAGCGTATGACACCCGACCGCATTGCTACACTCTCCAGGATCCTCGATTCCTCGAACTACCTGGCGGAGCATATGGGCGAGGTACCGGCCATGCTCATTCCCTGTGGCTGGGGCCGTATCGACAACGTGCCATCGGGCGCGCAGGCGGGCTACTGGGGTTCGCTGCTCCCGGCTGTGTGGAGCTTCATGCTGGCAGCGCGTGCGCGCGGCCTGGGAACATGCTGGACGACCGTCCACCTTTATTATGAACAGGAGGCGGCGCAGATCCTGGGCATTCCTTATGAAAAGGTGACGCAGGCGGCGCTCATCCCGGTCGCACACACGCTGGGGACCGACTTCAAGCCCGCGCCGCGTGTGCCGCTGGATGATATTGTGCATTGGGATAGGTGGTAGGTCACTCGGAGACGCAGTTCCCGGATGGCCCCACCCCCGGATGCCCACGAGGGGCATCCCTACATTTGGGCGGGCCACCCCGCCCCGGTGATGGGGGTAGAGAAGGTTACGATTTACGGGGAGGGTAGGAGATGTACACGGCCTTGGTTTCGGTGAATTCCTCGACGGCGTGGGGGCCTAGTTCGCGGTGGCCGTTGCCGCTGGATTTCATGCCGCCGAAGGGCAGGTGAATCTCGGAGCCGGCGGTGGGTGCGTTGAAGTAGACCAGGCCGGACTGGATATCGCGCATGGCGCGGAAGGTCAGGCGGGCATTCTCGGTGAAAATCGAGGTCGAGAGGCCGTATTCGGTCGAGTTGGCGACCTGTACGGCCTGCTCGTAGGTATCGACCGGCAGGATCGAAACGAAGGGGCCGAAGACCTCCTCTTTGGCGATGCGCATGGATGGACCGACCTCGGTGAAGATGGTCGGCGCGTAGAATGCGCCCCCGGCATGCTCATCATCGCGCAGCGCATTGCCGCCCAGCAGGAGCTGCGCGCCCTCGATTTTGCCGATTTCGGTATATTCATGCACGGCTTTGACGCGTCCCATGTTGACGAGCGGCCCCATATCGGTCTGCGGATCGAGGCCGTCGCCCACGCGCAGCTTTTCGGCGGAGGCCACCAGCCGGTCGGTAAAGGCCTGCAGCACGGAACGCTGGACAATTACGCGGCTGGTGGCTGTGCAGCGCTGGCCTGTCGTGCCAAACGCGCCGCTCACCACGCACTCGGCTGCCAGCGAAAGGTCGGCATCTTCCAGCACAACGACGGCATTCTTACCGCCGAGTTCTAGCGCGCAGCGGCGCAGGTCGCGCCCGCAAATCTCCGCAATGCGCCGCCCTACCTCCGTCGAGCCGGTCAGCGAGATCATGTTGATCCTGGAATGGCGGGCGAGCGCGTCGCCCAGCGAGCCTCCGGGCCCGGTGATGACGTTCAGGACGCCGGGCGGCAAGCCTGCGTCGAACAGGCATTCCGCCAGTTTCAGGGCGAGCAGTGGCGTATCGCTGGCGGGCTTGAGGATGACGGCGTTGCCCGCGAGCAGGGCCGGGAAGGTCTTCCAGGCTGGAATCGCCATCGGGAAGTTCCAGGGGGTGATGATGCCGACCAGTCCGAGCGGCTGGCGGATAGTCATGCAGAATTTATCCGGCAACGCCGAGGGAATCGTCTCGCCTTCCGCGCGGCGTCCCACGCCCGCGATATATTTCGCCACGTCGATTGCAACTTGCACGTCGCCGCGCGTCTCGCGCAATATCTTGCCCATCTCGCGTGTCATAAGCGCGGCCAGTTCCTCTTTGCGGCTCTCCAGAATGGCGGCGGTGCGGAACAGGATTTCGCCGCGGACCGGAGCTGGTGTGGCTGCCCAACCCGGCTGCGCCTGTAGTGCCGCCGCGACGGCATCCTCGATATCGGCCGGGCCCGATTTCTGGTAGTAGCCGATGACCTCCGACGTGCGCGCCGGGTTGGTGCTGGCGAAAGTCTCGCCGCCGCGTGCGCTGCGCCACTCGCCGCCGATGAAGTTCTGGTAGGTCTGACCCTGCTGCGTCGTTGGGACAGGGGATGAAATAGACATGCGTATGCTCCTCGTTGAGACTGTGGAAACGTGTTGCCAAGATTGGTACTAGCTGTACATGAGTATTATATCACGTCCCAGTTCCTCAATCTGGCAGAGTTTTACTCTCCGTTCGGGAAACTTCCCTCTCCTCGTTGCCTTGCTGGGCACCTACATCCTGCAAGGGATTGAGCCAGTAGGCCAGAGTAAAGCGGCGCGCACCGAGCAGTTCCCAGGCACGTACAAGACCAAGCCCATAGGCAACTCCTACCAGCGTCGCAAGGGTAAAGGTAGCGTAAGAGATAGCGTCATGGTCAGCAGGCGGCGCAGTTATGAGTATCACAGCCACATAGAGCTCGTATCCATAGATAGCAATACTTGCCAGTATCAGTGTAAACCTTCTTATAGCACTCCGCCATCCCGGCGGATGCTTCAACAGGTTCCATCCTAGAAAAAAAGTCGTCCATAACCCCAAAGAACCCATTACGACCGTGACCCAGCCCAGGCTCTCACCCGGGATAAGTGCAAACAAAGAGATAAAGAAGGCATTGATGAGAGCGGAATAGGCGCTGGCTGCCACGGCCTGGCGCTCCAGGGGTGCACCGGACATCACCGTTCTTTCCGGCGCTATGGAAACGGCCACAAAAATCAAGCCTATCAGGGCTGCCCCGGCCCCAACACTCGCGGTAAAAAAGCTTGTCAGTCCCGGTGACATATTTTGCCTCCTATCCCTGGGGATTAGCTCCTCGGATCAACCGCATTACATTCCCACACAGCATCAATTCCTTCTCTTCATTCGGGATCTGCAGGCGCTGCACGCGGCGCAGGTTGTCTGCCGGCCAGCCGTAGGGATAATCGCAGCCGTAGAGCAGGCGCGAGGCTCCCAGCGTCTGTACGATGGTTTCGTTGATGGTTCCCAGGCTGGTATCGAAGTGAATGTGGGGGTTATCGCGGAACTCAGCCTGGACGCGCTCCTGGCCGCCGTTGAGCATGCCCATGTGCGGGATAATCAGGGTCACGTCGGGATAGCGACGCACGAATTCGCGGGTGACTTCCAAGTGTTCCTCGAAGGTCATCGGGAAGTTGAGGGCACGGATGGCGTTCATGACGGCCTGGAAGTCGGGGGCGTCCATCTGGCGGCGCACGTTGTCCATGTCGATGGGGTAGCTGTAGCGCAGCCCGCCATCGTGGGCGGGCGAAAACCAGCAGTGCCACTTGATGCCGTTGTAGCGGTCGAGGGTATCGGGAACGGGCAGCCGGTCGTAGGGCCTCTGCCCACTATAGGCGTTGCCGCCGTAGTAGTAGAAGGCGTAGTAACCCATGCGCCGCGCGGCCTCCAGCGCATACTCCGAGTCGTTCACCATGTCGTCGCTTTCCGGGTCGGCGAAGACGACGGCGCGGCTGATACCGCAGGATTTGAGCAGCGTGTCGATTTCTTCAATGGGGAGATGATAGCGTCCAATATGGACATGCGCGTCGATAATGTCTGCCATGTGTGCCTCCTTTGCTTGTGTGCCTTAGCAAAGTGTAGCACAAAATCATGGCAGCATGGCCAGGTCGCCCTGATCAAGCTCTCCAAGCCCAAACGAGAGGACGCGCCTGGGGACGATACGAATGAGCTCATGGGCAAAATGGGGCATGATGGTCTTGCCTCCCTCCGAATGTAGCGATGCGCGTCCCCGTATCTCAAGGAAGCGCGGGTGCCAGGGAGGAAGCACATCATCGACGACGAAGGCGACATTGGCATTGTGCGCGATATCTCGGAACTTCTTGGTATTGGCTATATCAAGCCCGCCGATATCGATTGTATCCAGTTCCTCGTTATAGCGAAAAGACACGGGGACGACATGTGGCTCGCCCGCTTTATTGACGGTTGCCAGCCTGCCCAGGCGCTGGCTCTTCAAATATTCGATCTGCTCTGTTGTAAAGTTACTCATAACATACCCTCAATATCCCAAATAATGTGTAGGAGTTGGGCTCACCATAGATCCTTCGCTGCGCTCAGGATGACAACCCTGTTCCCTATGCTGTCATCCTGAGCGCGTGAGCCGAAGCCCTGAATGTAGTGAAGGGGAAGGATCTCCGGGGCGAATGCCTCCAGCAGACCTCTTGTTGGTCTGGCTACGCCGTCTCTATTGTGGGGCTGCTGGATGGGGCAGCCTCGCTGGATGCTGACGGCGCCTCCTCGGCGAAGTCTCCTTCCTGGGCGGGGCGTTTGAAGACATAGTAAGCCGAATTGCCGGTTAAGGGCTGAACGCCTACCAGTTCCCAGCCTTCCCTGCCCAGGGTGTTGAGGTAGCGGCGCGCGAACGTGCTGCGCCTCTCGTTCCCGATCAAGGTCTCCAGTCCCTCGCTGGAAATACGCCCACGATAATCGATATACGCGACTTTATACGCCCATTGTGCCATGTACGCCTGTCTCCTTTCGTGTACGGTATGAGTCCTATCGACAACATCTACAAATGCAATGCTGGTTTGTGATCGATGGCTCCTACCGGCACAGTCCTGCTACACGATATCATATCCGATGATAGCGGCGAAGAGCAGGCCGTGTGTTCCGCCTCGCACGCAGTTGCCCAGCATCCTCTTCAAATTCCAGGTGGCTCGCCGGGTTCCACAATCAGCGCGCCTCCTGGATTACAGGACTGTGCCGGTAGATTCCTCTACACGGGAATAAGTATAGCCGCGAAAGGCCTGCGGCGCACCGCTCATTTACACGGTTTTTGTCTAGACACATTTGACAGGATAGAGCCTGTAGATTCAGACAGTGTCGGCAAAACCCCATTTACAAGAATGACACACTATGTTACACTTCGAAGAAGATTGGGGGACAGAGAGCTTTTCGATACGCCATAAGGAGGGTAATCTATGGCAAGCTGGCAAGATGAACTCGCCGAGTTGCTGCGAGAGCTAGGGGTAACGACTGAAGAGCCGAGGACTCACCTCCGACCCAACAGCAACGACCTGTTCGCGCAAGAACCATCTGTCGAGAACTTTATTTTAGAGAATATCGCCGCGGTCGCCGAAGAAGACGCGGAAGCCTGGCTTGCCGACCTCGATACCATGCGCCGCGAAGTTGACTCCATTGTGCGCCAGGTGATCCAGCTCATCCAGCGCGGAGGTCTTGAGCCATCCCTCAAAGAAGATGTGATGATCGTACTGCGCGCCCTGCGCCGCCGGGCTACTGCCACACGCCAGGCCGGCTACAGCGAGGAAGCCTATATAGAATCTGCCGCTGCCATGCTGCACTTCTGCCGCATTATTTTGCGCCTCAGCGAGACCACCATCGAGGAAGAAATGTAGTGGCGCCCCTTGCGGGTGCCAGGTCGCCACATTGCCTACTGCTATTGCGTTTTATTCCTCGGGTGATTATACTTTATCTTGATAATAGGTTCTATACCCGTCAGGATGAAACGAGGGTAGCCAGGGATTGCTTATCGTGTGATTGAATTCACCCTTATCCAGTAGTGGGATGGCCAGTAGAGCGTATGACTATGGAGGATACTTCGGAAGAGCTGAGCGGACTGGAGAGGGAGGAGAGGCAGTCAGTGCAAGGATATATTGCGATCAAGGGCACGCGCAATGGTCTGCTTTTAACCCTGGAACCAGGGACACCCTTTGGTGACTTACTTACCGCGCTTTCTGAGCGCCTCGCAGAGGCTCCCAGCTTCTTCAGAGGTGCATCCCTCTCACTCGATACCACGCGACGCGCGCTCGAAGTTGGCGAGCGCACCCAGCTCGAGGCGCTGCTCGCTTATTACCAGATGTCGGTCGCAGCGCCAGAAACGCCCACCACTTTATCTACATCACAAACAGAGTCTGAAGCGCCCGATAGCCAGCCTTCACCAGTTGAGGTTGAAGAGGCACCGGTCACGCCCGACACGCCGAGCGCGGCGCCAGATCCGCGAGAATCGAGCGATACGCTCTTCCTGCGGCGCACGCTGCGCTCCGGCCAGGCCATCAAACATGCCAGCAACGTCGTCGTGCTGGGCGATGTCAACAACGGGGCGGAGATCGTGGCCGGGGGCGATATCATCGTCTGGGGCGTGCTGCGCGGCATGGTTCACGCGGGCTTTCCCGACAACGAGCAGGCGCTGGTCTGCTCGCTCGCCCTCGCGCCCGTCCAACTGCGCATCGCTCACCTGCTCTCGCGTCCCCCGGAGGGATTCGAGATACAGCCGCGCCCGGAAGTCGCGACTATTCGCAATGACCAGATCGTGGTAGAAGCCTGGATCAATGGCCGACCACCACGCAAATAATTTTTTCTGTCGAAATCGTAGTTGCTTACATGGAGACGTTTATGGAGAGCCGGGTCATCACAATCACATCTGGGAAGGGTGGTGTTGGCAAAACCACCACCACAGCAAACCTGGGAACAGCGCTAGCTATGATGGGCAAAAGGGTCGCGGTCGTCGACTCCGATATCGGGCTGCGCAACCTGGATGCCGTCATGGGACTGGAGAACCGCATCGTCTATGATCTTGTCGATGTGGTTGAGGGACAGTGCCGCCTGCGCCAGGCCCTCATCAAGGACAAACGCCAGCCGGGTCTCTTCCTGCTGCCTGCCGCTCAGACACGTGACAAGAACGCGGTCAACAGCGTCCAGATGGAGCAACTCTGCGCGCAGTTGCGGCGTGAATTCGATTATATCGTGATCGATTCCCCGGCAGGCATCGAGCAGGGCTTTCGCAATGCCATCGTCGGCGCGGACGAGATCATCATCGTCGCCAACCCTGAGATGGCCTCGGTGCGCGACGCCGACCGCATCATCGGCCTGGTGGAGGCAGCAGGCAAGCCGGAGCCGCGCCTGGTCCTCAACCGCCTGCGCCCTGAAATGGTGCGACGCGGCGACATGATGGACGTGGCCGACGTATTGGAGGTGCTCGGCATCGACTTGCTTGGCATCATCCCGGAAGACGAAACCATTATTGTCGCCACCAACAAGGGCGAACCGATTGTCTACGACAGACGCGCGCGGGCCGGTCGGGCCTATCTAAGCGCCGCTCAACGCATCCTGGGCGAGGAAGTGCCGCTCGAAGAGGTGGAGGAGTCACCCTCGCTGATGGATCGCTTGCGGCGACTGGTGGGAATTGGCCCGGCTATGGACGGCAGGCGCGTGCGTTCGTAGCGACCAGGGGAAGGAGGCCAAAGCTATGGGTGTGTTTGAGTTTATAGTTGGTCGAAAAAAACAATCTCCGGGCCAGGTGGCGAAGGAACGTTTGAAGGTGGCGATAGCGCATGATCGCATCAAAATCAACCCGGAGCTGTTAGAACTCATCAAAGGCGACCTGCTAAAAGCCATCTCACAACGTCTTGAGATCGATGAACAGCATGTGCAGATCAATATGTCGCGCGAGGGCGGCCTCGACCGCCTGCTAGCGGATATGCCTGTCAAACGCCAGAAGATCGCGTTCGAGTGGGACCCACCCGCCTATACCCCGGCGGCCAACGCCCTCAAAGGCAACTCGCTGCATGTCGAAGTGGAGAGCATGGGGGACGAATAATGGTCAATGCCGGCGCCGAGCACCAAGCCCCAGGGCGCCCGCGAGGGACGCCCGTACAATATACGGAGGCATATAAGCCATCTGAACCGTGTATTGTACGGGCGTCCCTCGCGGGCGCCCTGGTCGTCCTGCCGCCTGATGCTCTGCGTTATCGAAACCCTGACTATTCTTACTTAATCACGATTGTATATGGGAGGCGCATAATGTACTGGGGGCAGGCCTGGCCTTTCTGGCACATGGCCTTGCCGTAGAATTCTAGCTGGGTTGTGCCGGCGCTCTGGGCCGTAAAGCGCCAGACACAGACCTTCGAGGGGGTCAGCGCGAAACCGGCGGGCTGCTGCAAAGTCAGTTGGCCCTGCGAGGTTACCGGACCCGACCAGGCCTGCCCAAAGGGAAGATCGATTTCGATCACATCGCCCACTTTGGCGGGGGTGGTGCTGTTATTGTTGGATGCCTTCAAGACGATAGTAGCCGGTGCCGGCACTGTATTCATCGCCGTGGTGCTTGGACAGCCGGTCTGACTGGCCGATACCGTTGGTGTCTTAGATGGGCTGCTCGATCCGGTGCCTGAGCCTGTACTCGTATTCGCGCCGCAGGCCGCCAGCACGAATGCCAGAATCGTGACCAGCACACCTGCCAGAAAGAACGAACGCCGTACTTGTCGATTGCTACTCATGTCACATGCTCCTTATTATGAAAACCTACCATGATTGAACGGTCATGATTTTCGGATTCGTATCCGGTCTTCCGCTTGTATGACGTATTTTGAATGAGAAAAGTTCCTCATGAGCTATATTGCTACATTGGATGATGATGGTGGTTGTATAGTTTCCTTTGATGGTATATCATAGGTTCACCGTAACGGTAAGACACCAGCCCACACCGCAATCGTTAAGAAGAGGAAATGGATATGCCGAGGGATGAACGAAGGCGCCAGAAGGCGCTCATGAAAAAGCGCAGCAAGCAAAAGGCTGCCGCGCAACACAGAGCACGTTCACAACAACAGTTCGCGTCACAATCCGTGGAGAGCATTCTTCGCCAGGCGCGCAGCTTCCCTGTGTACGAATGTTTGATCAGCGCTAGCTGGCAGAAGGATGAGCCGGGACTGGTAGAGATTGTGCTGGCCCGGCAGCAGCCGGACGGCGATATCTGCTTCGGCGTTTACCTCGTTGATAAGCTTTGCCTGGGACTTAAAAATACCTTTGCCAGGGCAAATTATTCTCCCGGTCGCTATCACGATGAAGTCAATAACGGTATATTCAGAGAGATGAAATCGCAGGAGTGCACGATTGAACTGGCGCACCAGATGATCTATCAATCGATTGACTATGCCGCGCAGTTCGGCTTCGAGCCACAAAGGGACTTTGCCCTCTCGCAATTCATGCTGCAGCCCCGCGGGGAGCTTGAAGAGCCATATCACCTGACGTTTGGGAAAGACGGAAAACCGCTCTATATCTCAGGGCCGCATGACAACCCTCAGCGCATTATAAGGCAACTTGAGAAGACGGCAGGGCCGGGGAACTATGACTATATAGCGTTGATGGGTGGTTTCGGTGATGATTTCTAACGCTGTTTGAGAGGGCAGGTAGACAGGACTTGGACTACGTCGAGCAAACGCTGAAAGCGCAATTCGGGCATGACACCTTCCGCGCGGGCCAGCGTGAGGTCATCGAGCATATTTTAGCGGGTGACGACGCATTCGTGCTGATGCCGACGGGCGGCGGAAAATCGCTCACCTACCAGTTGCCGGCGCTGTTGATGCCGGGGCTGACCATCGTCGTCTCGCCACTGATTGCCCTCATGCACGACCAGGTGGATCGCCTGCGTGCCAACGGCATCGCCGCCACCTTCGTCAACAGCTCGCTCAGCCCGGATGAGAGGGCCGAACGGGAGCAGCTCGCGCTCGATGGCAGGCTACAACTGCTCTACGTCGCGCCAGAGCGGCTGGTGACGGGCAACTTTCTGGCCCTGCTCGACGAGGTGGAGCAGCGCGTGGGGCTGTCGCTGGTGGCCATAGACGAGGCGCACTGCGTAAGCGAGTGGGGGCACGACTTCCGCCCGGAATATCGCCAGCTCAGCATCATACGCACCCGCTACCCGCACGTGCCGCTGGTGGCGTTGACGGCCACGGCAACCGAGCGCGTGCGCCAGGATATCCTGACGCAACTGCGCCTGCGCGAGCCACACATCCACATCGCCAGCTTCAATCGCCCCAATCTTTCGTACGAGGTGCGCGACAAACGCCAGGGCTCGTATGGCGAGCTTGTGGAGCTGCTGCGCTCGCTCGATGGCGCGTCCGCCATCGTCTATTGCCAGAGCCGCAAAAGCGTGGATGACCTCAGCGCCGCGCTCAACTCCAACGGCATCGCCTCACTGCCCTATCATGCCGGGCTGACGAGCGAGCAGCGCACCGAGCACCAGGAGCGCTTCATCCGCGACGATGTGCCGGTGCTGGTGGCGACCATCGCTTTCGGCATGGGCATCGGCAAGCCGGATATTCGCGCCGTGATCCACTACGACCTGCCGCGCAACCTGGAAGGCTACTACCAGGAATCGGGCCGCGCCGGGCGTGATGGGCTGCCCGCGCAGTGCGTGATCTTCTTCAGTCACGGTGACCGCGTCAAAGTCGAATATATCATTGGCCAGAAAATCGACGAACAGGAGCAGCGCATCGCTCGCCAGCAATTGCAGCAGGTCATTCATTACTGCGAGTCGAGCGTGTGCCGCCGCAAAGTGCTGCTGGCCTATTTCGGCGAAAGCCTGCCTGACGGCGCGTGCGACAACTGCGATAATTGCGCGCGGCCCGCAGTCGTCGAAGATCGCACGCGAGACGCCATCACCTTTCTTTTCGGCGTGGCCAAGACGCAGCAGCGTTTCGGCATCCGCCACGTCGTCGATGTACTGCGCGGGGCCAATACCGAGCGCATTCGCGCGAACCAGCACGACCTGCTCCCCATCTACGGCTATGGTAAAGAACACAGCACGGAAGAGTGGCTGCGCATCGGGCGCGCGCTCATTCACCAGGGTCTGCTGTCAGAGACGAGCGACGGTTTCCCCGTCCTACGGCTCAACACGCTCTCCTGGGAAGTGCTGCGCAAAGAGCGCACCGTCCAGCTCGCCATACCCATCACGCCTGTAAGATCACGCGGCGAGAAAGCCCGCAAAGCGGCCGGAGAAGGGGATGCCGCGGGCGAAGAGAGTCTGCCGGACGAGCCAGGGACGAACGCCCTGTTCCAGCACCTGCGCAACCTGCGCAAGCGCATCGCCGACGAGCAGGGCGTACCGCCCTACGTCATCTTCCCCGATACCAGCCTGCGCGAGATGGCGCGCAGGCGGCCGCAGAGCGAAGAGCAATTCCTGGATATTTCAGGCGTCGGGCAGAAGAAGCTCGAAGCCTTCTACTCCATCTTCACCGCCGAGATTCGCGGCTACTGCGAGGAGCACGGCTTGCGCGTAGGCCTGGAAAACCCCCGAACAACAGGCGTGAATAAAGCAGAGAGGACAGGAGAGGACGCCGGGGCGCCGGAGAAGCCGAAGAAGGAGAAAAAAGAGAAGCCGGCCGGCGTCCTTCCAGGCAATATCACACGCCAGTTAAGCCGCGCTATGTTCGAGCAGGGCTTGAGCGTCGATGAAATCGCCAGGAGGCGCAACCTGACACCGGGCACTATCCTGAACCACCTCTACGAATCGCTCGAAGCCGGCGAACCTCTCGCCGTCGAGCGGCTGATCGCGCCGGAACGCTACGATGTCATCGCCGAGGCGCTGCGCCAGATCGGGGATAGTTTGCTGCGCCCTGTCAAAGATGCCCTGGGCGATGACTATTCCTATGACGAAATCCGACTTGTTCGTGCCAATATACGCATCCATTCATAACCCCTTCATTTTTTGATTGATGAGCCGTCAGCCCGTCTCTATTAAGTTAGAGGGCATATACCATGAACGGCGACATCGGCAAACAGGTTGGGCATTACAAACTTCTCCGCCAGGTCGGGCGAGGCGGATTTTCCAACGTGTATCTCGCCGAGCACATCCACCTGGGAACTCAGTTCGCGGTAAAAATCCTGAAACGACCACTGGTGCAGCGATGGCGCTGGCAATTCAGACGCGAGGCGCGCATCGTGGCTTCGCTGCGACACCCACACATCTCACCCGTGCTTGATTTTGGCATCTGGAAGGGCGCGCCGTACCTGGTGATGCCGCTGGCCGGCTGGTTCACTACGAGAGGAATACCAGGACGGGATGGCACCCGGCTTTGAGCCGATGCTGATCTACCTCGAGCAGATCGCGAGCGCCCTGGAATACCTGCATAGGCGCGGGCTGCTGCATCTCGATCTGAAACCCGAAAACCTGCTGCTAGCAGACGATGGTACGGTGCTGCTGAGCGATTTCGGCATCGCGGAAATGTCGCGCCAGCAATACACCTTGGGGATCGGCACGCCTGCTTACATGGCGCCGGAGCAAATTGAGGGCCATGCCTGCGCCGCCAGCGACCAATACGCGCTCGCCATCATCGTGTATGAATGGTTGGCTGGACGCAAGCCGTTTAGAGGAACACGCGAGGAGATACTCGATCAGCAGCTTAACGCTCGCCCGCAGTCCATCTGTGAGCAGGCAGGCGATGTCACGCCGGCGATGGAACGTGTGGTCTTTCGAGCCTTATCGAAAGACCCGGCGCGCCGCTACCCCAGCGTGCGGGCATTTGTGCGGTCGCTGAGCCGGGCCACTTTCCCGGAAGTATGCCCCATCCATCACCAGCGAGCATACTGCGCTCACGACACCTGGGAAAACGCTCACCACGCAGCAGTACCTGATGAAAAGAGAGACCTGGGTAGAAGCCAGTCGTCGCTCGTCTGGCAGCATCTACATCGCGGCTTTTTCTGGCTTCCTTGTGTATCTTCTCAGCAAAAGCATGGATGCTGCCTTCTATACAATCGGCTTCCTCATCCCGCTATTATCACTGTGCAGTCTTCTGCGCAACCGCAATGTGCTGGTGCAGTGGATCACCTGTGGCGCGTTCGCCGTCTCGGTCCCACTCAGCCTTATGCTGCAATCGATCGTGGCCTTCCCATTAACGCAGGCGAGTATCCTGACGACAGGCATTGCTATCGCCTACGCGCGCAAATACATCTCGCTCCTCTCGGCCAATCCCTACATCGTTCGCAACTTCAGGCGATGGTTCCACAGGTTCACGCGCTTCATCCTTTAGCTCATTCTGTACCGAAGGACTCATGGAGCGCTGAAACTATTCTACCCTGGCGTTCGCAAACTATAAGAGGGAGCCTTGTGGGTTCGAGCAAAGAGAAAGGAATAAGATCAAATGTTACAGTTAGGCTGGAAGGCCGGGCCGGAGCAATTTCCACCAACCGAATTGATGCAGTACGCCGTGGCAGCCGATCAGGCGGGCTACGATCTATTAGATGTCAGCGACCACTTCAATCCCTGGAGCGAAGAAGGGCAGGCATGTTTTACCTGGACATGGCTGGGCGCCGTAGCGGTGCAGACAAAGCGCATCGCGCTGGGAACGGGCATCACCTGCCCCATCCTGCGCTACCACCCGAGCATTATCGCCCAGGCAGCCGCCACCGTCTCCTGTTTCGCGCCGCAGCGTACCTATCTCTGCGTCGGCACGGGCGAGGCTCTGAACGAATATGCCGCCACCGGCAAATGGCCCGGTTATAGCGAGCGCCAGGCGCGCCTGGCCGAGGCCATCGACCTGATACGTACCCTGTGGAGCGGCGAAGAAGTGACCTATGAAGGACAATACTACCAGACGCGCAAATCAAAGCTCTTCACGCCACCGGCTTCCAGGATTCCCCTGTACATCTCCACAATGGTTCCTGAAAGCGCCACCTTTGCCGGAAAATACGGCGACGGGCTGATCTCTGTGGGAGGCAAGCAGCCCGATGTGTACAAGCAACTTATGGCGAACTTCGACAAAGCCGCGCGCGAAGCGGGCAAAGACCCGTCGAACATGCCCAAACTGATCGAACTGAACGTCGAATACAGCCAGGATATCGAAAGCGACATCCAGAGCCAGATAAAATACTGGGCCGGCGCCTACATCCCTGCGCTGTTTGACCAGAAAATCTACACGCCGAAAATGTCCCAGGAAAATGGCGCAGTCGTTGGACCCGACTCGTTGAAGAAGCTGGCCTGCATCTCATCCAACGCGGAAGATCACATCAAGTTCGTCCAGCAGTACATCGACCTGGGCTTCAACACGCTGATCTTCCATAGTGCTGCGACGAACCAGCGCGCTTTCATCGAAAGCTACGCGCGCGACGTGCTGCCGCATGTTCGCGAGAAGAACCGCTAGCTGACTCTGTTCCATCGTACAGTTCAAGACTGCACCACCGTCGCGCCCTTCGATGGCGAGACGCTGCGCCAGGTCTGCCAGGCCAGCCGCAGCAACATTATCGTGCTGGTCGAACCCTACTACGAGGGCGTGCTGGTGCCGGAAATCTGCGCCGCCATGCGGGAAATGCCGGTGCGCATCGAGACGATAGGCGTCCCGCACCGCATCCTGTCGCACTACGGCCAGCCATGGGAGCATGACGCGGCACTCGGGCTGACGGCGGAGGGGATATGGGCGAGGATAGAGAGGGTTTTGTAAGCAATCGCCATTTCGCTTGTGTTACCATATAAGCACATATACATAGCAGAAAGCGAGACCCAGCGGTCATGACTCAACCACAACAGCAATCTAACACCGGCATAACCTCGCGTCGCTTCTTTGCTGCCAACTACGAGCGAATGTCGCGCGGCAGCCCCGAAAGTGAGTTTATGGAGCCGCTGCGTAAGGAGATCGTTGGGGAGGCGCGTGGGATAGCGTTGGAGGTGGGAGCGGGCAATGGACTGAATTTCGCTTTCTATGACCCGGCACGGGTTGAGCGGGTGGAGGCAGTCGAGCCGGATACAGCGATGATAGGATACGCGAACGAGCGGGTGAAGACCGCGCGCGTTCCCATCACCATTACGCAGGCGCCGGTAGAGCATTTGCCTTTTGCCGATGGTACCTTCGATAGCGCTGTCTGCACGCTGGTCTTCTGCTCGGTGGTTGATCCACTGCGGGGGCTGGAAGAGATCCGCCGCGTCCTCAAGCCAGGTGGGCTGCTGTTGATGGTGGAGCATGTGCGCGCGAAGGGCCGCGTCAGGGCGACGGTACAGGATATGATAACGCCCTTCACGCGGCTACTCGCGGGCAACTGTCACTGGAATCGCGATACCGGGCAAGCTGTGCGCCGGGCCGGATTCCAGGTCATCGAGAGTCGTGATGTCGCAGGTGGATTGTTACCGAGGGTGGTGTTGAAGGTTACTTCCCCTTCTCGTGACCCTCTTGCTTATGGTGCTTCATGACGGTGCGAGCCGCGACTTCCTTCGCCCGCCCGCCGTAGCGACCGGACTTTTCGGAGGATTCCTTGATATGCTCGTACATGCGCTCCTCTTTAGGGCTAACGCCGCTCAGAGGCTCGTCTTTTTTCTTTTTCCTTGGCATGGGTGCAGGTCCTTTCTCTAGTGTCGTACTTCTCCCAGGGCGGGAAATCGCCCCACACCACATAAATTTGTCCAGCAGTTGGAACGGTATTACGCCGCTTCTCAAGGGCGGCGCAAGCGCCCCCACTCCGCCCTTCCGCCTCTCCCGCCCGTACAGGGGCTCCATCAGATGTACGTGTCCTTTATGCATTACACGATTGAAAAAAGATGGGTGTTTCCCCTCGACGAAGGCGGGCAAGTCTGATATAATGTCTACAGGAAATTATAGAACACTCGTTTCATATTTGGAGGGCGTACCATGACCGAGCGGCTCGTTTCACCGAAAGTGACCGAGGAAGAGCAGGTGATCGAGGGCAGTTTGCGGCCCCGTCGCCTGGCTGAATATATCGGGCAGGAGAAGATCAAGGATAACCTCAGCATCCTGCTGGAAGCGGCACGGCGCCGCAAAGAGTCCGTCGATCATGTGTTGCTGTATGGGCCGCCGGGACTGGGCAAAACCACGCTCTGCAACATTATTGCCGTGGAGATGGGCGTCAATTTGCGCACGACCTCCGGGCCGGCCATCGAGCACGCGGGAGACCTGGCCTCCATCCTGACCTCGCTGCAACAGGGCGAGGTGCTGTTCATCGACGAGATCCACCGCCTGGCGCGCGCCGTAGAGGAACGCCTGTATTCGGCGATGGAGGATTTCGCGATTGATGTGGTGATCGGCAAGGGTCCCGGTGCGCGCTCGATCCGCCTTTCGCTGCCGCCCTTCACCGTCGTCGGGGCCACTACGCGCGTCGGCTCGCTGACGGCGCCCCTGCGCGACCGCTTCGGCGCGATCTATCGCATGGAATACTACGATCATGCCGCGCTCAAGCAAATCCTGACCCGTTCAGCGCGCATCCTCAACGTTCCGGCGGAAGAAGATGGTATCGAGGAGATTTCCAGCCGGGCGCGCGGCACGCCCCGCATTGTCAATCGCCTGCTCAAGCGCGTGCGCGACTACGCCCAGGTGCGCGCCGACGGAATCATCACGCGTGACGTGGCCCGCGCCGCCCTGGACGCCCTGGAAATCGACGAGATCGGCCTCGACCAGACCGACCGCACGCTGCTGCTCGCCATTATCCAGAAATTCGACGGCGGCCCGGTCGGTCTCGATACGCTGGCCGCCAGCACCAGCGAAGACCCGGAAACCATCGAGGATGTCTACGAGCCGTATCTGTTGCAACTCGGGTTTATCGCGAGGACGCCGCGCGGCAGGATCGCGACGCGGCTGGCGTATAAGCATCTGGGGTTGGATGCGCCGCATGGGGGGAATGGGATTGGGCCGGGGTTGTGGGAGGCGGAGGGTTAAGATCGCCTGTAGGGGCGGGGGATGTGGGGATGATGGGCTGACTTTTTATCACAAGTTTAATCGAGAAAGGTGAGAAGCAAGATGCACGCCCTCCAGGACCGCCTGGATAGCAGCCAGCCGCGCCACAGGGTCTTCCAGCCCGGCGGGCCATCGCCCTTGCGCGCCGCCCGTAGCCGCCATAGCGAGCAATGGCATACCAACACTGCTTTGCTCGTCATGGTCTGGACCTCGCGCTGATCCAGATAGGCGACCACCTCCACCAGGTCAGCAGGCAGGACCTGGCTGGCGGGCTGTTCTGGCTCCTGCCTGGCAGCGGCGCGCAGTTGCAGCAAGCGCACGGCGACGGGAGCCAGCAAGCCCAGCAGGGTGCGCAAGCTGTCATAGTCCTGCAAATCTCGCCTCCTTCGATGCCGACATGCCGCTTATGAGACCCTGATGCAGCATCTTCGACCAGCCAGCGGGCGCGATACCAGTCCACGCGCTCCCAGGCCTGCTCCACGGAGTGCACGGGCACCGAGGTCAGCATCATCCAACATTAGCGGCATTAGCGCCCGCGGGCGGCTGCCAGCTCCCACACCCGCCCACGCCACTCCACGATGGGACGCCGGTCGTCTTCCCTGCGGGCGCGGCGGCAGCAGACGCACGCACGCCATAGCTGATCGCCAGGTGAGCTGTGCGCGCCTTGCTCGTCTTGGTGGCCTCCAGTGCCAGGTCGCGCGCTCCCCTTGAGCCGACCAGCTGCGCCGCCACTTCAAACAGATGCCGCGCCCCTGGGTGCGTCGCGTCGACTTTGTGATGGGAGCGTGGTGCGACCGGGGTGTCGGCTTGCTCGACCACCAGATCCACGCAGCGATCGTGAGGAGGCCCGCACGATAAAGTCGCAATCCGTATCCGCACAGGCCCGCAGGAACGGAAACATGTTCGCTGGCGCGGTCGCCCAACGTGGATCCACTGGATCCCCTCAGGTGGGGAGCCGAGGGCGCGCGCGGGCGGTCCCACACCTGGGATTTGTATGCGCCGACGATGTTCCCGCTGCCACTTGGTTCGTCTGGTTGGGAGGAGCGCACATGACGCAATGGAACGGCTCCTGATCGGCCATGCCCAGCACCTGCCGACTCTCCGGCTCGACAGACAGCACTCGTTGCAGCAGGTAGCCGTGGTGGCTCGCCGTTTCCAATCGGACCCAGCACGTGCTCGCTGGGATGCTGCTGGTAGTCCACTTCCGTCGTATCCTGGATCAGCAAGACCCGGGCAGTCTGGCCCATCTCCTGGCGGGTGTGCTGCAGGTGGGGACGCAGCAACTCGTCGTAGCTGACCGCTCCCGAGTGCAGAAAGCGATAGGTGGCTTCCAAAGCCGCCCATCATGCATTGCGTGAGGAAAGAGGCGTCCGGCTCCCTGGCTAACGTCTCCGCAATGGCCACCGCAGAATAGAACGGCGATGATCACCCAACTTTATGTTCCCAAAGGTCGCCTCCGCCCATCGCCCAGGCTCCACGTGCTCTTCGGTTCGATCATCATGACCGATCCTCCTTGCCTGCCGCTTCCTTCATCGCTGTGGCTGGCTCTTGATTCTACCACCTTCTCAACTAAACTTGTGATAAAAGTCGGATGATGGGCGGGGGCGCTTGCGCCGCCCTTTGGTCCCCTACGCGCAAATCTTGCCTTGCTTATGCCGATCTGCGTTTCTGGGATTCCAACGTGCAATATCTCGCCTTGTTGACGCCCATGGGCCGCTTATGGTTGATGGTGCATGAGTAATCGCAACATTAGCGCTTAGCGACCGAGGGCGGCGCAAGCGCCCCCCGCCCATCACTCACTCCGCCCCTACAGGCGATTCCCCGCTTAAATTGCCGATCTCCATTAATACCTCAACCAAATCCTCTTCTCCACGCCATCCACCTTGATCCATCCCCCATTGGGTATCACGCATTGCGGGTCGGTATGCCCAAAATCCATGTTGAACACCGTCATCACATGCGGGCAATACTCAGCCAGCGCAGCCTTAACAGCCTCTTCCTGCTCGGCAATAAACCTGGCCTTCTCTTCCGCGCTATTCCGGCACGCCAACGACCACGCCTTGGGCCGGGCAATGAGGATGGCGGCAAATTGCTGAAGCAGGCCGCGCTCGGCCATGCACATCAACATGTGGTAGACGTAGGTGGCGGAGGGTAGTTCTTCGGAGGTTTCCAGGTAGAGTATCTTGCCGCGATAGGCCTCCTCGGGCTGGAGGTATTTGTTGACGCGCAGGTGCCAGTCGATGATTTCGAGGCAGCCTCCCCAGGTGATGCCCTCGACGATGCTGCCGGCGTTGAGCCATTTCCAGCCGGTATTCGGGTACATCGTGGGCGGCTCTTGAAGGGTGGCGGGCTCTGCCCAATCCCTATCCTCGTCGGTATACTCTGGGGCGGGCGTCATCTCAAAGGTGCCATGCTCGAAGAGGACGCGTCCCAGGGACTCGAGCGTGTAGGGATGCATGGCGCCGCCTCTGCCAAATTGCACCATGATGGAGCCGCCATGATACGAGACAAGCCCCAGGTTCCAGAGCAAGATGTGCAGGTTGGTGTTATCGCTATAGCCAAAGAACGGCTTCGGATGGGCTTTGATCAAATCCGTATCCAGGTATTTCAACAGCTTGATCTCGTCATCCCCGCCGATAGAGCAGATGATAGCCTTGATCTCAGGATCGGCAAAGGCGGCATGCACATCCCGCGCGCGTTCCTCGAGCGGCGCATGCATTTTGCGCGTGGTGGGATATTCGACGGGGACCAGGTGAAAGATGTCGCGCAGGCGTTGCAGCCCTTGCTCGAAGACGGCTGGGAAGAGTTCGGGCAGTCCGCTTGAGGGGGAGAGAATGGCAACTTTGTCGTCGGGTGTGGTTTGTCAGGGTAGGTGAATGGTGTTGGCGTGCATATTGATCCCTTATTTCTTTTTACCACTCTTCCGCTTCTTTCCTTCTTCCTCACCTAACGTCTCGCGCAGTCCCTTCTCTGCCTCCTCCACCGTTATGCCGAATATGCGCGCAACTCCGGCAGGCACGTCTGCATCATTGCTGGCTTTCCACAATCGAGCGAGGCTACGCATAGCAATACCGCCATTGTAGCCGTCTTCTGATTCCCCAAAGATCTGTAGCGCCTGTAGGAGATATTCCCGTGCCTGCTGCAACTGCTGCTGATCCTTAGCTAATAGGCCCAACTGTCCATAGGTTTCTGCCTGACTATAGTGATCATTGAACTCAATATAAATCTGTAATGCCGGTGGTAATATTGTTCCGCCTGCTGCCATTGTCCTTGATGTTGAGCTATTACTCCTAAATTATGATAAGTGCTAGCTTGTTGATAAAGGTCATCTAGTTCTATAAAGATCTGCAAAGCATGCTGAAGATATTGGTTAGCCTCCTGCAGTTGTCCCTGCTCTTTGGCTAGCACACCTAGTTGGCCATAGAAGTGTGCTTGTCCAAGTTGGTTGTTGTTCTTGATATAGATCTGTAAAGCTCGTTGATAGTATTGCTTAGCCTTATCCCATTGTCTTTGTTTTTGTGCCACCCAACCGAGAAAGTGATAAGACTTAGCACTTATTTCATTAGACTCTACTTTATCCACATTCTTTAAATTTCTCACTAGTCGAAGTACCTTTTTAAAGGCTACTTCTGCTTCTGCATATTGTTTGAGAGAGTATTGCCGTACTCCGAAATCTCCAACAATGTTAGCAAAATCCAAACCCAACAGGCCAGTTAGCTTGTCAGTTGGGTACGTCTCCAATTTATCTAAGACATGCTGTCCCAATTCCAAGCCACGTTGCTGATCCTGATTGATATCCAAATACCGCGACAAAGCAAAATAGAAATTGTGAATAGAAACCTGCACTTCCAGCGCTAGGTTGAGCGCCACCGTCAAGTTTTCGTATTCTAGGCGCGTCAACTCCTTTGCTGAAATACGCTCCAGTGGCTCTTTAGATTCATGCCACTGGTACAGCATTCCGCCTAGCCCATCATAATGCTCACGAAAAGCTGTCTCTATCGCCTTTCGCACCTCTACCTGCCCTGTTTCGTTCAGACGATTGCGCAGGAAGTAGGTCAAAGTGGGCTGTAAGTGCAGGAACCCTGGAACATCGTGAGGACTCAACAATCCCCAGTTCTGAGCCTCGCGAATAACTTCTGGCCAGCGATCAAAAGGTAGCTTTGCCAGGATAGACTGCTGCTTCAGGTGGTTAGTATACCGATCAAGCATATCTAACCAGATCACCGACGTAAACGTCGCCAGGCACAGGAGCAATTGCTGCGCATCCGGCGAAAGGTTGCTGTGCGAGTAGTCGATGCAGCGCAGGATGCTCTCGGTTTTCTGTTCAAAGATATCCTTACCCTTCTGCTCGCCTGCGGGGGTATCCAGTCGCACATCACCGGCTTGCAGCGCCTCGAGTAGCTCGCCGGGGGTCTGCTGCCTGAGGTTAGCCAGCACAACCTCCAGGGCCAGGGGGAAGCCGTCGAGGAGTTTGATGAGTTGGCGCAGGTTCTGGTTCTCTTTTTCGTCCGCGCGATACTTCGTGGCATGGTTGCGTTCCAGTATGCGGTCGGCCAGGGTGGAGGCAGCTTCGTCGTCCAGGCCGGGCAGGTCGTAGAGGTTGTCGTCGAAGGTGCCTCTGGCCAGCCAGTCTTCGCCGCCGCGCGAGCCGAGTAGGACAAGGGTCTTGCCTTTAGCGAGCCTGGTTAAGAAACCGTGCAACGCCTGCTGCTCTTCTTTGGGTAGAGTATGCTGAATGGCAAGGTGAGCGCCGGTTATTGATTTAAGGTTGTCCAGTATGAGCAGATGATTGTGCGCCGCGCAGATCCTGGGCAAGTTTGGCTGCTTTCGCGTTAGAAGAAAGTGGTTGAAACGCTCTGGTATAGTCATCTCCATAGAGTTGTTGTGCGATCTCTACCATAATTTGTTCGAGTGCCCAGGCCTTCTCATCGTAGCCAAAATAAAAGACGCGCTGCACAAAGCCGGTGGTGTGCCACCAGGCTCCTAAGTGCTTCAGGAGTGTGGTTTTGCCTGCACCACCCATACCTCTGATCAGGAGAATATTGCTCTTTGACAGCAAGCGCTTTTCAACCTGTAGGATGTCGATATCTCGACCTACGAAGCCATATTGCGGATCAGGTGGAGTATAGCGTTCCTCTTCTGCTTTGCGTTCATACCAGGCACTGCTTTCGTCTCCCACAAAGTCGCGCACTGCTAGTTTTAGGGGCTGGTTCTGGTAGACGACGGGCAGCAGCCAGTCTTCCAGGTCGATGCGCTGGTCGAAGTAGGCACGGCGCTGTTTGTTGTTGTAGAGTTCGGTACGCGCGTGGCGGATAGCTACTTTCAGGTCGTCGTTGTCGAAGAGTTTCTGATAGAGAGTGCGCATGAGCAGTTCGGCGGCGCTGACGGTCACGGAATAGCCCATTGCCAGCACGAGCTGCACGCCCTCCTGGATTAAACGGCTGCCAAGGCTGGTCTCGCGCGCGCCGATCTGCTTGCCGGATTGGCAGGCGTTCAGGATGGTGATGGGCACCTGGTGCGTGACGAGCAGGGCTGCCAGTTCGGAGGATTCCACCAGGTCTACCAGTTTGTTTTTGTCATCGTCGTCCTTGTCCGGTTCAAAGGAGAGGAAGGCTTTGACGCCCTCGTATGGCTGGATGTTCTCATCGCGGGCATAGCGCTGGAAGCGGTAGGGCGTGCTGCCAGGTTCCTGCGAGAGACGCTGGAATTGTTCATAGGTCAGCACGGCGCCGTGCACATCGAAGTGGATGACGTGGTAGTAGCCTTCACCATGCTTTGCCGTTGTCTCGCGCAGGTGGTTTTCCAGCGCCTTATACGTGCCGGGCCGCAAGATATCGACCTGGATGCGCAAGTTGGCGTTGCGCAGCGCCTCGACCAGGGGCCGCGAGATAGTGCGATAGCCTACGTCGCGCTTGCCGGAAGGACGCGCGGTGACGATCAGCAGGTTGATGGTAGGCGAGGGACGGATAGAGAGCGGAAGCTTTTGCGCCTGCTTGTTCTTGCGCACCATCGTGGCTTGAACCGCCAGAGGCCGCTCAAACTTGGGATCTTTCAGCGCCTCCCAGTGCAGCACGTGGAAGGCCGGCTCGCCCTCGATCTCAATGGAAACATCGCTCGGCCCGGCCTTCAGCATACCCCGATACTCGGTGTAGATATCGGGATCGCCGAAGACCTCTTGAAACAGCTTCTCACCATAGATTTTGACGCTCATGGCAGCATCGCGCGCACGTACCTTTTTAGTGAAAGGGAACTCCAGGTGTTCCTCGAAGTACCATTCGAGCTCCTGCTCTTCCTGATCCGAGAACGGATTGCTGATGGTTATGGGATTTTCCGGCCCGTTGTTGAAGCGCACGACGGCCTGCCAGTTGCCGTCTGTATCTGGCCCGCTGCGTTCCTGTATGCTGATGAGTTGCCCCATGTCCACTTCTCCTGAACGATGCTTGAATTATGTTATTCTTCGATATCTACGACAAGAATCTCTGTGCCGTCGGGTTTTCGGGTTCGTTCGATGTGGATATGCTGGTGCGGCGCGGGGGGCTGGCCCTTTTCCTGGCGCAGGCGTTCGATGACGCCTTTGATGAGGTCGTAGAGGGCGGCGCTCGCGACGTTGGCGGGTACGCTGAGCATGGCAGCATAGAGCAGTGAGGGGTCCAGGAACTTCGCGGCTTTCGCATCGGTGAAAAGGGCGGTGGCGCGGTTGCTGGTTTCGGCGCTATTGTTCCAGGCGCGGGCAAATTCTTCGGGAGTGATGTCGAGGTCGGGCGAGAGCACTAGCTGGTAGTCGCCTGGATTGATCTGATCCATATAAACTCCTTTGTTCCGTGTCTCTCTATGTCAATGTGTGCCTGGTTGTTCAGGGATGTGTCGAGAGCCGGTGGGGTGGTAGAGATATCAGGCACAGCTTATCACATTTGCTGCAAAAAGCAAGATTGACAATCTACTGTAATCTATGTAGAGGGACACAACTCAATCCTGTAATGGTGAGAATGGCCCTATGGGCGTTGACTCATAGACTATTGTCATCCTGAGCGTAGCGAAGGATCTCTCGCTGGGCAGAGCATAGATCCTTCACTTCGTTCAGGATGACATTGAAAACGTGACATTGAAACTGTGACATAGTAAAGAGGAAAGGAAAGCTTTATGCCAGACAATGATAGATGCAGCAAGCTGCGCAAACTTCACGACCGCATTGAAGAGGAATTGCGCATCCTGAAGGGGGAAGAGCGCTACGAGGACCGCGTAGGTTTTGATAATCCGCTTGAAATAAGCAATATCATTAAGAGTCTTCAGTCGACGCTGAGTTCGATTGATGTTGAATTGGCAAAGTGTCCGCCTGAAGCGTGAGTGATGCTGGAACACGTTACTCATACCGATGTAACCGATCGTAGCGATCACACCATTCACGCCGATCAGCCTCATAGTAGCAGTCAAACCAGCTACAACATCAGCGATTTCGATTACGATCTGCCGCAGGAACTGATCGCGCAGACTCCTATTGAGCCGCGGGATGCCTCGCGGCTGCTCGTGGTGAGCCGCGGGACGGGGGCTATCGAGCATGCGCATTTTCGCGATATCGGGAGCTACTTGCGGCCGGGGGATGTGCTGATCGCCAATCAGAGCCGCGTCATCCCGGCGCGCCTGATTGGGCGACGTGCGGGGACTGGCGGCGCGGTAGAGGTGTTGCTGCTGGCGGAACGGCCTGATCTCGGTCCCGATCATTGGGAGACGCTGGTACGTCCGGGGCGCAGGCTGCGTGAGGGGTCGCGTATCGTCTTCGGAGATGAGGCTGGGAGGATGGAGAGATCGGAGAGACGCTGCATGGGGAGATTTTGCAGCGTACGGAGGCAGGCGGGCGGGTCGTGCGGTTCTGGGTTGAGGATGGGGCGGGTTTATCGTCAAGGGAAGCAGGACGCGATGAATCGCGTCCCTACGACGCGGTGGGGCAGATGATTGAGCGGTTGGGGAAGATGCCGTTACCGCCCTATATTCATGAGACGTTGCGGGACCCGGAGCGCTACCAGACGGTGTACGCGCGCATCAGCGGGTCGGCTGCGGCTCCTACGGCGGGGCTGCATTTTACGCCGCCGCTACTGGATGAGTTGCGGCAGCAGGGAGTACATGTCGGCTTCGTGACGCTGCATGTCGGGCTGGATACCTTCCGGCCCGTGGAGGTCGAGGATTTTCGCGAGCATAAGATGCACAGCGAGGAGATCGACCTGGATGAAGCGACGGCGCGCTTGATTAACGAGACACGCGAGGCAGGCGGGCGGGTCGTCGCAGTCGGTACGACGGCGGTGCGCGTGCTGGAAAGCGTGGCGGGCTTTTATGATGGCGAGATTCGCCCCTATCATGGCGCGACGCGGCTGTTTATCACGCCTGGCTATCGTTTCAAGGTGGTTGATGCGATGATAACCAACTTCCACCTGCCGCGCTCGACGCTGCTGCTGCTGGTCAGCGCCTTCGCGGGTAAGGGGCTGATGGAAAGGGCCTATCAGGAGGCAATACGGGAACGGTATCGGTTTTTTAGCTTTGGCGATGCGATGCTGATTTTATGAAATGATCGCTTCCGCCTCGATCTCCACCAGCATCTCCGGCGAAATGAGCCTTCGTACCTCGACCATGCTCGTAACGGGGAGGATATCGCGGAAGAATTCGCCGTGGGCTCTGGCTATTTGCTGCCAGTCATCCATGTTGATGACGTACATGCGCGTGCGCACTACGTCTTTGAGGCTGGCGCCTGCTCGCGTGAGGGCGGCTTCGATGTTCTTGAGGGTTTGTATGGTCTGGGCGTAGGGGTCGCCGATGCCGACGATGTTTCCATGGGTATCGGTCGCGGTTGTTCCGGCTACATGTACGGTATTACCGATGCGGACAGCACGTGAGTAACCGGCGATTGGTTCCCAGGGCGTTCCGGTTGAGATGTTCAGGCGTTCCATTGATATTCTCCAGGGGGTTCCAGGGCGACCGCGAGGGTCGCCCCTACAATATACGGATGCGCATTCTACTCGTCCTGCGTATATTGTAGGGGCGACCCTCGCGGTCGCCCTAGAATCTCGCTCACTTGTCCTTCCAGTTCCACCACTTGAGCAGTTCAGGGTCGTGGTGGTCGTTGGAGGCGTAGTAGACAGCGCAGCGAAAGGTGTAGAGCAGGCAGCGATCAACTTGCGTTCCTTGCAGCTCGCACTGGCGCACGTACATCTCTTCCGGGTCCTGGCCCTTCAGTTCCTCCACCGAGCGATATCCCTGGTTCCAGAGGTCCAGCGCGATGCTTTTACCTACGCCGGGGATGGTCTGGAGTTGCTTGAGAATGGCCTGCTGTGTGGATTGCGCGGATGTGTTGGTCGTGTCGGTTGTGATGCTGGGCATGCCTGGCTCCTTTGCATGGGATTGTTGTTCTGTGGTAAGTGTAGCATATGCTGGTGACAACGTTATGTCAGTATCTTTTATGGCGATATTTTGCAAGAGCGACTACCAGGGCGACCGCGAGGATCGCCCGTACAATATACGGATGCGCATTTTACTCGTTCTGCGTATATTGTACGGGCGATCCTCGCGGTCGCCCTGGTTGATGGTGACAATCACTGCATCCTCTGCTACAATAGCCGGGACGGCATCGCATAATATTACGACAGACTATAGTGCGAGGAATAGTTTCCATGAACGTGTATGAAGAATTTGAGTGGCGTGGCATGCTCTATGATGCATCCGAGGGGCTGCGGGAGGTCCTGGCGAAGGAGTCGGTGACGGGCTACATTGGCTTTGACCCGACGGCGGCCAGCCTGCATGTCGGCAGTCTGCTGCCTATCATGGGGCTGGTGCATTTGCAGAGGCATGGGCATACTCCCATTGCGCTGGTGGGCGGCGGCACGGGGATGATCGGCGATCCCAGCGGCAAAACAACTGAGCGGCAGTTGCTTTCGAAGGAGCAGCTCGAGTTCAACCTGGCAGGCATTCGCGAGCAGTTGAGCCGTTTCCTGGATTTCGAGAACAGGGACAATGCGGCGATGATGGTCAACAACGCCGACTGGCTGTCGGAGCTGCACCTGATCGATTTCCTGCGCGACATCGGCAAGCACTTTACCGTCAACTACATGCTGGCGAAGGAGTCGGTCAGGCGGCGCTACGAGCAGGGCGAGGGCATTTCGTTTACCGAGTTCAGCTACATGCTGCTGCAATCCTACGATTTCCTGGTGCTGTACGACCGCTATGGCTGCACGCTGCAGATGGGCGGCAGCGACCAGTGGGGCAATATCGTGGCGGGCACCGAGCTGATCCGCAAGCTGCGCGGCGAGCACGAGCAGGGCGGGCGCAAGGGACGGGGTTATGGCCTGGTCTTTCCGCTTGTCACGACCTCTGCCGGGGTCAAGTTCGGCAAGTCCGAGGCCGGGGCGGTCTGGCTGGATGCCAATCTCACCTCGCCCTATCGCTTCTACCAGTACTGGATCAATACCGATGACCGCGACGTGATAAAGTACCTCAAGTTCTTCACGCTGCTCAATCGGCAGGAGATCGCCGAACTGGAGGTCGCCGTCAAGAACGCGCCGGAGAAACGCGAGGCGCAGCGCCGGCTGGCGGAGGAAGTGACGCGCATGGTGCATGGCGAATACGAACTGCGCAAGGCGATCCAGGCCTCGCGGGTGCTGTTCGGCGGCGAGATCGCTGACCTGAGCGCGCGCGACGTGCTGGACATCTTCGCCGAGGTGCCGTCCAGCGACCTGCCACGCGCCAGCTTCGAGGGCGACGGCCTGCCCATCATCGACGCGGTCATAGCGGCAGGCTATGCCTCCTCGCGCGGGGCGGCCCGCCGCCTGATCGAAGGCGGGGGCATCTACATCAATAACCGCCGCGTCTCCGATCCGCAGGCCACGCTCGGTCTCGCCGACCTGATCGATGGGCAGTACCTGGTGCTGCGCAAAGGGGCGAGGGATTATCATCTCGTGCGGGTGGTGTAACCGCGCTCCTAGCTCATCCCCTCCAGTTCGCTTTTGGGGTCGCGCATCATCAGTTCGGGGACGGCTTTACGCGGGTCGTGGCTTTCGAAGAGAACGAGGCTGAGTTGTTGGGTGATGGGCAATTCAACGTCGTATTTCGCGGCCAGTTGCAGGGCGGCCTGCGTGGCATAGACGCCTTCGGCGACGCTGTGGGTGGAGGCCAGAATGTCTTCCAGCTTTTCGCCGGCGGCGAGGCGGCGGCCCAACTGCTGGTTGCGGCTGAGCGGGCTGGCGCAGGTGGCGATCAGGTCGCCGATGCCCGCCAGCCCGGCGAAGGTGAGCGGCTGCGCGCCCGCCGCGATGCCCAGGCGCGCTATTTCGGCCAGCGCGCGCGTGATGAAGGCGGCCTTGGCGTTCTCGCCGTACTGCATGCCCTCGTTGAAGCCCGCGCCGATGGCGATGATGTTCTTCAGCGCGCCGCCCAGTTCCACGCCGATAACATCGCTCGAGGTATAGATGCGAAAGGCCGGGGTGGCCAGCATATCGCGAATGCGAACCGCCACGGCTTCGTCCTGGGATGCGACGACGGCGGCGGTTGGCTTACCTTCGGCCACCTCGAACGAGATGCTGGGGCCGCTCAGCGCCGCGACGCGATGGGCTGTTGAAGGAATCTCGTCAACGATGACCTCCGTCATGCGCTTGAGGCTGCCAATCTCGATGCCTTTGCTGCAACTGACGCACAGCGTCTCCTGGCCGAGGTAGGGAGCAAGCAGGCGCGCATTCTCGCGCATCTTCTGCGATGGCGTGACCAGCATCAGCATATCCGCGCCGCGCACGGCCTGCCCGATGTCGGCGGTGACGACCAGGGAATCGGGAAAAACAAAGCCCGGCAGGAAGAGCCGGTTTTCGCGGCAGCGCTGCATCTCGGCGGCGCGTTCAGGGCGGTGTTCCCACAGGGTCGTCATGATGCCCTTTTTTGCCAGCAAGAGCGCCAGGGTGGTGCCCCAGGCTCCGCTGCCTATCACACCAACGGCTGTCATGATCTTTTATTGCTTTCCGTTAATCATCTTCCGCAGGGCTTTTGTGCTGTCTCTGCGGCTCTTCCATCTCGTCCGAGTAGACCGAGGGTTTCAAGATGCCGATGTAGGGCAGATTGCGATAACGCTGAGCGTAATCCAGGCCGTAGCCGACGACGAAGCGGTCAGGGATCTGGAATCCGGTGTAGTCGAGTTCGACTGGCTTGACACGCTCGCGTCCCTTGTCGAGCAGTGCGCAGACGCGCAGGCTGAGCGGCTTGCGCTGTCGCAGCACCTCCATCAAATAGTGCAGCGTCTGGCCGCTATCAACGATATCTTCCACGATTAAGATGTGTTTCTGCTGGACCGGTCCTTCCAGGTCTTTGAGGATGCGCACGATGCCGCTTGATTCGGTAGTGTTGCCGTAGCTGGAGACGGCCATATAATCGATCTCCAATGGCAGGTGGATGGCGCGCGCCAGGTCACCGATAAAAGGCACGGCCCCTTTCAGCGTTCCCAGCAGGAGCAGGTTGATATCCTGGTAATCTCTCGTAATCTGCTGACCCAGTTCGGCGACTTTAGCCTGAATCTCCTCGTCAGTGATTAAAATGGTTTCGATGTCTTCGTGCATATTGTGCATGTGTTCGCGTACCTCACCTGGAATAAAGATTAGATCTGGACAATAGATAATTGCAATACAAGGTCGGTCTTGCTCGTCAGCCGCGCGTGCTGGCTCAGGCAGACGCCTGCCAGCCAGATACACTCACTACACTCGCTCTGCTCCTCACCGAGAGATGCGAAAAAGAGCGGGATGGCGTCGCGCTCTGACCTGGCAATATGCGCATCCACAAGGATATCCTGCACCTTTTTTTCGTGCGCCATGCCCAGCGGCTGCATGCGGTCGCCTGGTCTCCGGGTGCGCACGCACAGTTGCTCCCCGATACTGGCTGCGTCTACATATACAACAGAACGGCCGGCCGGCAGCAATTGCCACACCTCCGGCCAATCCTCGCGGCGCAGCGCAGCCCTCACCCGTTCCATGATATCACCTGGGAGCAGTTCCGCCCTGGCCATCCAGCGCGTACCCGGCACCATTACCTCGCCAGGGACGGGCAATCGCGCCTCCGCGATGTAGGTTGCCCGTCGTAGGGACGCGATTTATCGCGTCCTCCAACCCAACGGCATCATTGGACGAGGACGCGATGAATCGCGTCCCTACGACGGGGCGCATCGGTTCGTATCGAGGGAAGAACGCGTTCAAGCGTCGCGGTATAAAGCTCGCGGGTCAGGCGCAAGCCCTGCGGAAGGTGCAGCTCGCGGGGCCGGCGATCGGCGGGATGGTGCAGCAGATCTTCGATCAGCGCATAGTGGCGCAGTTCCAGCGGCGACTGACCATCGCATAAGTGCTCTGCGACGCGCCGCAACAGGTGACGCTGCATGCTCAACGGCAATTCGAGTAAGGGCTGGATATGCAGGATAATGGCGCTTTTATTGCCGTCGTAGGGACGCGATTTATCGCGTCCTGGCGGCCGCTCTCGATAGGGCACAATGCCGTCCGAGTCGTCTTCCCCAGCCGTTGTCGAGGCGACTACCTGCGACCAGTATGCGTCGACCTGAGATTCGATGAAATCAAGATCGACTGCGATCACCTCGGAGTTGCGAAGCAGCGCGGCGCGAAAGCCCGGATTGATCGATTCGAGCAGGGGCAGCAGTTGATGGCGTACGCGGTTGCGCGTATAGGCCGGGTCGGCGTTGCTCAGGTCCTCGATGGGCGCAATGCCGTGCAGCCGGCAGTACTCGACGGTCTGCGCGTGGCTGATGGGCAGCAACGGGCGAATGATATCCTGCTGCCGGGGCTTCATGCCGACCATGCCCGGCAGTCCGCTTCCACGCAGCCAGTGCAGCAGCAGCGTCTCCACCTGGTCATCGGCATGGTGCGCCACCGCGATTACTGTATCCTGCTGCCTTCTCTGCCTGCTATGAGCGCTCTGCTCGTGAGCTACCTGGCGTAAGAAGCGATAGCGAGCGAGACGGGCGGCCTCCTCGATGGAGCGGTGTTCTGCGCGCGCCAGGGCAGGCACATCGACTGTGCCGATAGTGATGGGCAGTCTCCAGACCGCCACGAGAGACTCGACGGCGGCAGCATCGCGCTCACTATCCACGCCGCGCAGTTGATGGTTAAGGTGTGCCGCGTGCAATCGCACGCCCGCATAGCGTTTACCTTTTCCGCAGAGCCGGTGCAGGAGATGCAGCAGGCACAACGAATTGGCCCCGCCCGACACGGCGACAATCACCACGCCCTCGGAGGGGAGCAGTTGATGCCGGTCGATATAGGCTGAGATGGTCTCGATGATGCTGGTAATGTCGGTGATGTCGCTGGTCTCCGCTGTATCTGGCATGTTCCCGCTCGATATGATAGGATATAGTCTGATTATACACGAAAATATCGAGAACCTCGTCGTAGGGAAAATACAGTTTATGGCTATACACAAAATTATTACAAGCGAGAATCCCATCTTGCGGCAGAAGGCCAAGAAGGTGCACCGCTTCGATGCCTCGATGCAGAAGCTGGTCAACGATATGTTCGAGACGATGCATGTCGCGGGCGGCGTCGGGCTGGCAGCGCCGCAGATAGCCATGTCGATTTGCCTCTTTGTAGCCGAATTCGAAGATCAAAAGGTGGCTCTGTTCAATCCCGAGATCATCAAGGCTGAGGGCGAGGAGAAAGCCACAGAGGGCTGCCTGAGCATCCCCGGCTACGTGGGCGACAACATCCGGCGGGCGACCAGTGTGATCGTGAAGGGCCAGGATGTGCGCGGGAAGCCGGTCAAGGTGCGTGCCGAGGACTGGTTCGCGCGCGTGCTCCAGCACGAAATCGATCATCTCGACGGCGTCCTCTTCCTGGATCGCCTGGATCGGCCCGAAGACCTGCGCGAAATCACGGAAGAAGAATTCGTGGAGGCCGAAAAAGAGGCAATTGTGGAGTGAAATCCATAATTAACCCAGAAAAACAGGCCTGCCGCGCGGCAGGCCTGTTTTTCTGGGTCTTTTTATTTCTGTTGTCGTCGCAACATGGGTATGATGTTTTTGCCAAGGGCGCCTTCGCATCCCTGGCAGACATAGAACCCTTCTTCTTCGCGGTAAGTGAGTTCGCTCACCGTGAAATGCATATAGCAGATGCCGCAGCGGGTGCCGTCCGGCTGGCTGGCGACCTGGCGGTCCTGCGCGAATAACTCTCTTAACGAGGCGATCAGGCTCTCGACCTCATAGGAGCCGGAGTAGCTCCGACCCGGGCTGACCACCGGCAGCATTCCGGTGGGATTATTTGCACGCATTTCACGACGACTGACGAACGAACTATTGTGACCCGGTCCCGCACCATTGTCCGATGTATAGTTCATGCCAAAAGTGGCCTCCGACGCTACGTAAGACGGTTAAAAGGGATAATACTTGACATATATTTTATCATATTTCGGTTCAGAACGCTATCTTTTTCTCAGCCCTGTCTCTTCTCATAGTAATACGAGAAGTTCCCCGGATACTCTTTCACGGTTCCGTCGTCCTCGATCGCCAGGATCTTCGTCACGTTTTTGTCGAGGAAGTAGCGGTCGTGCGAGACGGTCAGCACGGTGCCCTCGAACTCTTGCAGGGCGGCCTCGAGGACTTCTACCGAGGCGAGGTCGAGGTTGTTGGTCGGCTCGTCGAGCAGCAGGAAGTTGGCGTCGCTGAGCGTCAGGCGGGCAAGCTGCAGGCGGCTCTTCTCGCCACCGCTCAGGCGGCGGATGGGTGTCTGGATATCCTCGTAGGAGAAGAGCAGGCCGCTCAGGAAGGCGATGGCCTGTGTCTCATTCATAGGCTTGAGACGACGAATGAAGTCGAGCGGTGTGCTATCGAAGGGTAGCGTCTCCTGCTCCTGGGCATAGTAGCCGACGACCACGCTGGCCCCGATCTTGACCGTGCCGCTATCGGCCGGCAGCAGCTCGAGCATAGTTCTGAGCAGCGTGGTTTTGCCGCTGCCGTTGGCTCCCACGATGCCGACGCGCTCGCCGTAAAGCATGGTGAAATCAAAGGACCGGAAGAGCGGCGTGCCGCCGTAGGATTTGCTCAGGCCTTTGATTTCCAGCACTTTCTTGCCGCTGCGATCGGCATCCAGATTGACCTTGATCTTATCGCGCAGCATGATGGGCTTGCTGACGGCATCGCGCTTGATGCGCTCGATGCGTTTGAGCGTATCCTCGGCCTTCGTGGCGAACTTATCGTTGACCTTCGCCCAGCCCTGATACTGGCGCCAGATGCCCTCCAGCCGCTTGATCTCATCCTGCTGGCGCGTCCACAGGTCGTACTGCTGCTGGAGACGGCGGCGCCGCTCCTCGAAGTAGTAGCTATAGTTGCCCGCGTAGGACGAGATGCGCCCATCCTCGAGCTCGAAGATCTTCTTGACGGCGCGGTCGAGCAGGCGGCGGTCGTGTGAAATGATCACGACTGTGCCGGCGTAGTTGCGGATATACTCCTCCAGCCAGGCTTTGGCCTCGAGGTCAAGGTGGTTGTCCGGCTCGTCGAGCAGCAGCAGGTCGGGTTTTTTGAGCAGGATGCGCGCCAGGTTGACCAGCTTCTTTTCGCCTCCACTCAACGAACCGACCTCCAGATCGTACCAGTCGGGCCCAAAGCCCAGGCCATGCAGCACCGCCTCGACGTTGTGTTCGTTGTTATAACCGCCCAGCGACTCGAAGCGTTCCTGCGCCTGCCCGTACTCTTCCAGCACGCGCGCGAGGACATGCGGGTCGTTGGCGATGGCGGGATCGGCCATCTGCTCTTCAAGGCTGCTCAACAGATCGGGCAAGGCCACGAGCTGCTGTGTGACCTCCGATACAAGCTCGAAGACCGTTTTGTGGCTCTGCCCCTCATCGACCTCCTGCTGGAGATAGCCGATGGTCAGGTTGCGGCGCAGCGTAATGTTCCCGCCGGTCGGCTCATCCAGGCCCGCCAGCAGCTTGAACAGGGTAGATTTGCCGCCGCCATTTTCGCCGACCAGCCCGATGCGCTCCCCCTCCATGATATCCAGGTCGATATCGCGGAAAACCTGGTTGCCGCCGAATTCCTTGCTGACTTTTGAAAAATTTACCAGTAACATGTTGTTTACTCCATTCGGTATTATTATGGGTTTGTATGGATGCGGGTACGTTTGCTGAGTATCCAGACCAGCGCGAGCGTGCAGATGCTGCCGAGCAAGAGCGCGGCAGATGTCCATTGGTAGACCGCGCTGTAGGCCACATTTGTGATGCCAAGGCCAAACAGCGGGAACAGCATGATCATGGCCGCGCTGAACAGGCCGGTATTCAGCGAAAGGACGGTGGCGCGCTGTTCTTCCGGGCAGCGCTGGTTGATGTAGGTGCTGGTGGCCGGTGATAGCACCGCGATGGATGCCTGGAACAGCACGAGGTAGCCGAAGAGGCTGATAAGCGGCTGTGGCAGGCTCATGCACACCAATCCTGCTACTTCTATGAGAACAAAAAGCGGGACCAGCCAGCGTTCCGGCAGCCAGCGCATGATGTGCGGGGTCGCCGCCGTGAAAAGGAAGCCAGAGGCGGTACTCGCGGCCACGATCAGCCCGATGATGCTGAGTGAGAGTCCCAGGCCATGCAGGTAGAGCTGGTAGTAGAAGTAGATCGTCTGCCAGCAGCTACTCGTCAGGGCGGAGATCAGAAGTAGGCCCAGCAGCGCGGGCATACGCCAGATGGCGCGCAGACCCCTGCCGAGATGGGCGAGCGGACTGGTGCGCTGCGCGGTGACGCCCCTGTGTTCCGGCAGCAGCAATAGCGGCAGGATGCCGAGCAGCATGAAGGCCGAGCGGCAGATGAAGGGCAGCGCGATCAGGATATGGCCCAGGTAGCCTCCCAACGAGGTGCCGATGATCTCGCCGATGAAGCCCACCAGGTACATGCGGCTGATGAGCGTGCTGTAGCGCCTGACCTGCTCGGCCTGGTCTACTTCACTCGCGTTCTTTCTCTGACCGGCGAGCATCCAGAGCATGGCTTCGTTGGCGCCACCCAGGAAGGCGTACGAGATGCCGGAGAGCGAGAAGCTCAGGATCAAAAGCGGGACGGTCGGAACGAGAAACAGCAGGTTCTCGACCGCGCCGATGACACAGAATATTACCAGGCTCTTGCGGCGTCCGAGCAGGTCGGCGAAGATGCCGGTCGGGATTTCCGCGACCAGCTTGGCCACATGGAAGAGCGTCTCGAACAGGCCAATCGCCAGCGGGCTATAGCCGCGCGACGCCAGGTAGATGACCCAGATGGCGCTGGTAAAGAGCGTGTTGGTTGACAGGTTAAAGCCATCATAGGCGAAGAGCCAGCGGCGGCAGTGCAGCGGCTTGCACGGCGCATCTGCCTGTGCATGGGATATGGATGGTTGATCCGATGTTATATCTATCGCATTTGTTAGATCGCTGGTCTTGTTCATTGGCTATCAGGAACTCCCTAGAAATATTGGGGTGATAAGCGGGAAAGCAGAGAGAGCGCGACTGACAGCAAATGCGATGCGAAGCAGAGAATGGCGGAGGGCCGGAGCGAGAAACGGTGGAGAGCAGTTGAGATGGCAAATTACCTGCCGGGCTCGATACGATCTATCGTGACATCCATGAGGGATGTCAGCCCCTTCGCAGGTAAGTGGGCATCAGCACTACTTTCCGCCGCATAAGCATGTGCCAGGAGCGCTTATGCGGCAGGATCATGTGTGATGTGTTTATACGGATAAAGCTGGTTTGCCTTGTTACTCATGTGTTAATGCTACCATACGATTTTGCGATGTGTCAAGCATTTTTGTGGTAATGCAGACGTTTAGAGATAAGGCCTGTCATCCTGAGCGCAGCGAAGGATCTGGCTCGCCGCACACGGAGATCCTTCGCTGCAGCTCAAGGATGACAGCCAGGGCAGCACTAATTTTCCTCGGCTTTGACCTGTTCTTCATAGTATTCGCTGATATTGTCATAGATGCCATCAGGGAAGCGAAGTTCCTGATAGACATTGCAGGTTCCCGGTTCATCCGGCGTCGGACAGATGGGGAAATCCTGCTGAGACTGCCATTCGAGGATCCGCTCGCGCTTGGGCGGATTGTAATCGTGCGCCTTCACCTGGCGTACCAGCACGCGCGCTTCCTCGGCGTCGTGATCGGGCTGGTGGCTCAACAGATCTACCATCTCGTCTTCGTCCAGAAAGTGACGAGCGATCATCACGAAGGTCAGGCGCCCATAGTGGCCGATGTCTGTTCCCTTCTCAAGCGCATCTAATAGATGAGCCATCATAGGAGAGTTACGGAGTTCCTCTCTGCCTTTATTTTCAGTAGTATTTTTAGAGGCTTGCTTTGTCTGCCTGGTTTCGCTCATACGTATCTTCCTTTCTTGTAGGGGCGCGATTCATCGCGCCCGGGGAGCCATACGCTGCATGAGGGCGCGATTCATCGCGCCCCTACGCACTTGTCCGTCTTAGGTCCATACAAGAAATATAGAACAAATGTGTCAGATTAGCAAACTGAACTGGTAGCCTGGATTTTACGCTTACTCAAGTGTCTTATCGTGTAGAACTTGCTCAACCGCCTCACAAAGTGCAGCCACTCCATCTTCCCGCATGATCCGGGCCTGTATCTCGCGAGCGTGCAAAGAATATTTTGGGCCCGGTAAACCAGCATGAGAAGCGGCTTCAGGCAGGTACCGATGATCATTTGCCGCTCATTTTGAGCGGTAAATTTCCGGCACTACTGAACTTATAGTCACCCTATCTGTGGCTATCAGCACCAGAGGGTAGCAAGCGGATTTTGCGAGCATACCGGGCATACTATCAGGGTACAGAGGTGGAAAGAGGTGAGAGGAGATGCTTCGCTGCGCTCAGCATGACAGGCGAAGGATGACAGGCGAAGCATCTCCGTGCCGAAATCCTATATTCTGAAGAACAGGTGGCGGATCTGCTCGATTACTTTGGGGTCTCCACTCGTCTCACCGCCTGGGAAGCGTTGATAGGTGGTGAGTACAAAATCTGATGCATTTTTGAAGTGGAAAACGGCTTGCACATCCTCAAGGCTGTCAGCTGGAACACATGTGAACTGACCGTCTTTGACGGTAGCGCGCCACTGCCCACCCCATTCGCCATCGACGATGATGCCGAAGACAGCATCTACCCCTTTGGCCGATTCCTCGTCTACCGTGTACTGCATGACAATGAACATGAACGGCATCAGGATACCGGCGGTGCGCTCCTCGAGCTTGCCGGTTTTATCCCCCAGGCCCCACTTCATATCCCAGGTGTGAATCCCATAGTCGATGATCTGGAAGGAGGGATAGAAGCAGGATGGGATCGGGCCCATGTAGGGATGCGGGATGGCAGCGCCCATCCATTCTTCAGGGGTGAGGGCATCGAAAATAACGAAGGCCTGATCCGAGTCGCTTTTCAGCCGGGAGATGGCATCTTCGCGTGATAGGCTGCGGAATGCCTGGGCGTGTTCGTTGAGCCGGTCGCTCATTACCACCAGGCCGAGGGGATTGCCGGCTTCGCCCCTGCTAGCCATATCCCAGGCTGTCAGGTAGCCTTCCGTGACATCGATCATGTGGCCGACTATGTCGCGCACTTCCCATTCGCTGCAGGCCGTCTGGACATACCAGTTAGCCGGATCATCGATGATGTCGTAGAATTTAGCGCGCTCGGTGCGCGCTATATCCAGTACAGTATCTTTGCTGTTGTAATCCATTGGATTGGCTGGCATCGTAGCCTCCTTTTGATCTGTAAAATTTCGTCGTTTCAACGATGGTGGAAGTTCTGGAACACCTCCTTCCCTTCTGTTACCTGTCCGCCAACTTACCTGCTACCACGAAGTCCAATTAACACTGCTGTTATAGTATCATTTTGGTCGATAGGACTGGAAGGGCTGTGCCTCTAAACAGGCATCCCGGCTTCAACCCAGCGCCGGAACTGCGCCACCTGCTCCTCCGGCCACTCGCCGTCGCACGGCATCGTCCCATCCGTCAGGCGCTCAAGAATATCCTCAGCATGCGTGCGCACATCCTGGTAGTTCCAGAGGTCGAAGGCGAAATCCATCGACGCTCGATCGCTCTCACGGAACAGCGGTTGAATATCGCGTGCAAAGCTCGTCGCACTCTCCCCGGTTCCCATCATCTCGCTCCTTTCCCGGCTATCTAGATTCCGGTCAAACTATCGTTTATGGAGATTAACAAATTCAGACGGACGGATGTGTAGGGGCGCGATGATGAAATTTGCCGAACAAGTCCGGCAATGTCATCCTGAGCGCAGCGAAGCATCTCGGTGCCCGGCGAAATCAGATCCTTCGCTGCGCTCAGAGCTAGCCCTGAACGAAGTGAAGGGATGACAGGACCTATATTGGTTGTTAAAAATCATCATCGCGCCCGCGTGCCACGCGTCTGGCTCCCCGGGCGCGATTCATCGCGCCCCTACGAGAAGGTCACGGGCAGCGACCTGATCACGAAGACGATCCCCGCATGGACCATAATCGGGAAATCCTCCACTCGTTGCAGGTCTCGTAATTGTTCCAGCATCATTGGCAGCACAATCCTGGCTTCCAGGCGAGCGAGGGGAGCGCCAACGCAGAAGTGGACGCCGTGGCCGAACGCCAGGTGCCGGTTCGGCTCGCGCTCGATATCAAAGCGGTCTGGATCGGGGAACTGTGCCGCGTCCCGGTTGGCTGAGGCCGTCCAGGCCAGCACAACCTGTCCCTCCGGAATGAGCTGGCCTCCCAGTTCCACATCGCTCCTGGTCTGACGGAAGAGAAACCAGACCGGCGGCAGGTAGCGCAGCACCTCTTCTATCGCCTTTGGCATCAAGGAGGGCTCGCGCTTGAGGCGTTCCATGGCATGCGGGTGGTCCGTAAAGCACACGATGGCGTTCGCGATCAAGTTTTTGGTCGTCTCCTGGCCCGCGCCCAGTAGCAGCTTGCAAAATTGCACCAGCTCGTATTCGCTCAATCGCTCGCCGTCAACTTCAGCCTGGCTCAGCGAGCTGATCAGGTCCTCGCGCGGTGCCCGCCGTCGTTCCCTCAGCAGCGCCAGGAAGTAGTCAGACATCTCCTCTTGCATGGGCCTCCTTCCCTCCTGCCGGGCTTCCGCGGACTCTGGCCCGCCACGTGCCCAGCGTTGGAAGATGTCCCAGTCCTGAGGCGGCACGCCCAGCATCTCCGCGATGACCTTGGCGGGCAATGGAAAGGCCATGTCTGAGACAACATCCATCTTGCCCTGTGCTTTCACCTGGTCCAGTAGCTCTTGCGTCATCTGCGTAATACGATCTGCAAGGCGGGCCACGACCCTCGGCGTAAACGCCAGGTTGACCAGGTTGCGCAATTTGCGGTGGTCCGGTGGATCCTTCGTGATCAACGTATCCCTGAGGAACGAGCCCATAAACACACCCAACGGCTGTGAAGAAAAGCGGCTATAATCGGTCAGCACCGTTGCCACATCTTCGTAGCGAAAGACTTGCCAGAAGGGCATCGGCATGGTCTGATCGTAGAAGACGGGGTGCTGGGCGCGCATCTCCTCAAACCAGGCGAAGGTGCGCGGGATCTCTTCCAGCGCCTGAGGACGAAAAAGCGCAGGTGCGCCTGAACGAGATCCAGATGGTTGTTGCATTTATCAAAACCTTTCTTGTTATTGCCTGATAGTAAATCCTTAGTGAGGAGGATACAACATGCGTATGAAGACAGCAACCGTCAGCAAGGAAAACAATTGGAATAGTTGCCTTGAGTAGAGATGTGCTTTAATATCAAAAGAAGATGGTACAGGTCAACAGACTGGCCGATAAATCGGCGATGGGCGCGATAAATCGGCCCCTACTTGCCTTTTTTTGAGTGCGTTGGAGACACCTTTCTAGAGTAGAAAAGGAGCTTGATATGTCGGATTATATGGTCCCTACCCGTGCGCTTGGTCGGCAGGGGCTGGTTGTCTCGGCCCTGGGGCTTGGCTGCATGGGCATGTCACAGTCTTATGGGCCGGCGGACGAACGCGAGTCCATCGCCACGATCCACCGCGCTATTGAGCTGGGAGTGTTCTTTCTTGACACGGCCAATGCGTATGGCGATGGGCACAACGAGCGACTGGTTGGACGCGCCATCGCTGATCGGCGTGACCAGGTGATCCTGGCAACCAAGTTCGGCCTGAAACGTGATGATGGGAGCATGAACGTCAGTGGTCGCCCGGAATATGTCAGAGCCTGCTGCGATGAGTCGTTGGCGCGCCTGGGCGTTGAGTACATCGACCTCTATTACCAGCACCGCGTCGATCCCGATGTCCCGATTGAGGATACTGTGGGCGCGATGGCGGAACTCGTCCAGGCCGGCAAGGTGCGCTACCTGGGGCTTTCCGAGGCCAGCGTCGATAGTCTCGAACGGGCGGCTGCCACCCACCCGATCACGGCGCTTCAAAGCGAATGGTCGCTGTGGTCGCGCGATCTGGAAGATGAGGTGCTGCCCGTCGCGCGCCGGCTCGGGTTCGGGATCGTGCCCTACAGTCCTTTGGGGCGTGGCTTCCTCACCGGAGCAATCACCAGCCCGGACGATTTCGCACCTGACGATTTTCGGCGCAACAATCCGCGCTTTCAGGGGGAGAACTTCCGCCATAATCTGGAGCTCGTCGCCGAGGTGCGCCGCCTGGCCGATGAGAAGCACATCACGCCGGGGCAGTTGGCGTTGGCCTGGCTGCTGGCACAGGGGCCGGATGTGGTGCCGATTCCTGGCAGCAAGCGGCGCGCGAACCTGGAGCAGAATGCCGGCGCGTGCGCCATCAGCCTCTCGTCAGAGGATCTGCGGCGGCTCGAGGCGCTTGCCCCCAAAGGGGCGTGGTCCGGTGCGCGTTATGCCACTGCCGGGCAGAGCACATACGGAACCAGCCGGGCACGATCTTGATTAATGTGCTGGAAAAATCTGAGAGGAATGAACTATGGCACAGGAGAAACAGGAGACCCGCGAAGAAGAGGTGGCTCGCGTTCGTAGTTATCTGGCGAGCCAGGCCATACGTCGCACACCGGAGCAGCTTGTCGAAGCGCTGCGAGAGGCGCACCGCCAGCTCCTGGCAGCGCTCGCTGCCGTCCCTGACGCCGCCTTTCGCACCGTTCCAAAAGAGGGGGAATGGTCTGCGGCTGACGTCCTGGCGCACATTCGCAGAATTGCCTCCTTCGACGAACGCTCCATCTGCGGCGTGATCGAGCGTGGCGAGCAGCCACCGAACATAGATGACCTGCTTGAGCAGGCTCCCACGCACGCCACACGCGAGCAACTGCTGGCGGATATTGAAACGATGCGCGAACGGTTGATCGCCGTCGTGCTCCAGGCAGATCCCCGGGCTCACCTCGACATCGTGTGGGGACACAATGAATTCGGCAAGATGAACTGGTCCTCAAAACCAACCTCATCGGCACGGAAGATATGGTACGCGAACGCCTGCGGGTCCACCGGCGCGCGGGGGTGAATACGTTGCAGGTGAATCCTGACGGGCAGTCGCTGGGTGAGCGACTGGCAACATTAGGGCGCCTGGTAGAACTCGTGAAGGAGGTCAATGCTGAGCCATGAAGCAGTGACTATACAGGCAGTAAACCAGATTTGAGCATATAATAGAGCATTGCAGAGATCATATTAAAAATAGTTCTTGTCCTTAAGAAGGAGTATAGCATGGGTTCTGATACAGATCCTCTCCTAAGCACCCTCCCGGTGTGGGATCTCCCACAGAGATTGGACCTCACTGAAGATATTGAACGACTGAGGCAATTTATCACTGTTTGGGTCGATGAGAGCGATCGCGAAGTAAGAGATATGGTTCGCTGGCAACTACTGAGCACACCGAAATACTATCGTCCCGTTACCGTATTCAGTTGTTATTACGCCATGACAGGTGAGCCATTATCGCCGGAAGTTTTCCGTTCAGCCGTTGCACTCGAACTCATTCATAACGTTTCACTGATCATCGACGACATATTGGACCACTCACGATACCGTCGAGGAAAATTGGCTTTGCACTGTCGTTATGGTCTGTTGCCAGCGCTGATGGTAGCGGGCTACCTCACTGCTGGCGCTCTAAAATTGATTGCTGAAGATGCTTATAGTGTAGGACTCCTAACGGGCTTATTGCAGCGTCTCGGAATTGCGGAATGTGCCCAATGGCGGTTGCGGCGGCACCCACTAGGTGTAGAAGATTGGCGCATGATTGCTCGCGAGGATACCGGGTCCATGTTCGAGACGTGCGCGCAACTGGGGACACGAAATGACCGTCTGCGTAAATTTGGGCAGACATTGGGAATCCTCTATCATGGCTGCGACGATGTTGCTGACGTGAGGGGAACAGAAGCACTTGGTGGGAGTGGTCAGGAAGATATGCGTGACGGAATCCTTACTCTTCCCGCCGCTCTAGCTATTCGCGATCCTAATGTCGCTGTGTTGTTTCGTACGAAGCCACCTGAAAGCGGGTCAACTCTCCTCCAAAAGTTCAAAGCCGTATTATCCCAGGCGGAAGACTACCTTGACGAGATAGCTCGCGAGGCAGAAGCCATGGTGAGGCAAAACGCACTCTTCCAGGAGCGACTGATAAACCTTATCAACTATACTCGAGCACTGTCCAAAACTTGATCAAGGCCGTTGGTTAAGGTTTCACTTTTGCTGCCCGGGTGCTTTTCGGCTTTGGTTTGGTCTCCTTCTCGATCCTGGCGTTAAACTCGGCAACTGCTTGAGCAGGTAGTTCGGTAACCTTGCGAAGATATTCGCGGCTGAGATCGGTCAGGTGCCCGATGGCCTGATCTGCTTCACTGCCGCCCTGAATGATTCTCAAAAACTCCTGATCGGCGCCAATAGCAAATTTGCTGGCGCTTTCAACCCAGGCACTCCAAAAAGTGATGCCCGCCTCCATAGCAGCGAGTTGCACGCGCATGGTTTCGATAAATACGTCTTTCAACTCGCTGGTTTCTTTTGTTTCTTTTGTTTCCTGCGCTTTGTCTTCAGCCATGGTATTCTCCTTCAAGCAAGTTGTGGTCCGGCTAACAATCTACCTCTCTTTTATGAGCTACAAGGGTTAATGCGCAGATTCAAATCCAGCTTATGTAGGAAGAGATCGAGTGTTATTACACATTATATAAGTTGTAGTCCTTGTAGTGCAATGGCATCTTCCTGTAACGAGGGAATCTGCTGCAAACTTGACGTGACGGATTGTTAGGAACAACACGTGCTAATTTGCCGTCTCGGATCAGGCTGAAAAGAATAGACCGGTGTAGGATGTTCTCTTGCAGGAGGAAGGACGCTATGGCGATCAGGAGAAGTTTTTTCTGCTGCATTGAGGTATACTTGAAACGATGACGATGAACAAAGGAGAAGTTTGATGAGCCAGGTCATGTCCAAAGACGGCACGATCATCGCGTTCGACCGCTCAGGCAAGGGGCCAGCGGTCATCCTGGTGGGTGGCGCCTTCCAATATCGAGCGATCGATCCGCCGACAGCACAATTGGCTGCTCTTTTGGCACAGCACTTCACGGTATTCCACTACGATCGCCGGGGACGAGGAGACAGCAGCGACACGCAGCCCTATGCGGTTGAGCGGGAGGTCGAAGACCTCGCTGCCCTCATCACAGAAACGGGTGGTCAGGCAGCCGTCTTCGGAATGTCCTCAGGAGGGGTACTCACACTTGAGGCCGCGAAGCAGGGCCTTGCCATTTCGAAGCTGGCGTTGTACGAGCCGCCGTTCAACTCTGGTGACAGTAATGCCCGCCAGGCGTCGGAGAACTACACGAGACAGTTGACGGCTTTGCTTGCGGAGGGACGCCGGGGTGATGCCGTCGCGCTTGCCATGACCACATGGGGCGCAACCGCTGAAGCGGTTGCCGACATGCGCCAAACACCCATTTGGCCACTCTTCGAGTCGGTGGCGCCGACGCTTGCTTACGATAATGCCATCATGGGGGATGGCTCTGTCCACACGGAACGGCTGGCATCCATCACGGTCCCCACGCTGGTCATTGACGGTGGGGCAAGTCCTGCGTTCATGCACAACGCCGCGCAAGCGGTGGTGCATGCCCTCCCCAACGCACAGCACCGTACTCTGGAAGGTCAGACGCATGATGTCGCCCCAGAAGTTCTTGCTCCGGTGTTGACGGAGTTCTTCATGGACAAAATACGATGAGAATAAGCCTATAACAGGAGCGGTGATGATGCGCGCTAGCAGCTTTTGAAAAGAAGGGAACGAGTCAATGTTCAAAAACACGAAGGCATTTTCAGGTTTTGCAGTCAACGACCTGCAAAAAGCGAAGGAGTTTTACGGCCAGACGCTCGGGCTCGACGTCTCCGAATCGAATGGCCTGTTACAACTCCATATTGCGGGCGGGACGACCATCTTGATCTATCCCAAGGAGGACCATACTCCAGCCACCTTCACTATCCTGAATTTTCCGGTCGCCAACATCGAGCAGGCGGTAGACGAGCTAAGCAGGCGTGGCGTGCGGTTCGAGTCCTACAATGTAGGTGACCTGGTGACAGACGAAAAAGGGATTTCACGCGGCGGTGGTCCGAAGATCGCGTGGTTTAAAGACCCCGCCGGCAATATCTTGTCCGTGCTTGAAGAGCAGGAATGACAAGCAACGCCAGGCAGATTAGACAGAACCGAGGGAACAGGCGATGAGTACTGGAGGACTATCTAAGGCGCGGCTCGCTCGCATGCACGACGTCATGGCCGGCTATGTCGAGCGCGGCGAGGTGCCCGGTCTCATCACGTTGGTCAGCCGGCGGGGCGAGGTGCATGTCGATGCGATTGGAACGCAGGCGTTCGGAGACTCTACCCCGATGCGGCGCGATACGATCTTCCGCATCTCCTCGATGACCAAGCCGATCACGGCCGTTGCGACGATGATCCTGGTAGAGGAATGCAGACTGGGGCTGGACGATCCTGTTGATCGGTGGCTCCCTGAACTGGCCGAGCGTAAAGTCTTGAAGCGGCTCGACGGGCAGCTCGACGACACAGTGCCCGCGAAGCGACCGATCACGGTACGTGACCTGCTCACCTTCCGTATGGGCTTCGGCCAGATGTTAGCGCCGCCTGATGAGTACCCCATCCTGCAGGCCGCCAACGAGCAGCAGATCGGCATGGGGCCGCCCAACCCGTCGAGCATGCCTGCACCCGATGAGTGGATGCGCCGCCTGGGGAGTCTTCCGCTCATGCACCAGCCGGGCGAGAAGTGGATGTACAACACGGGGTCCGACGTGCTGGGCGTGCTGATCGCGCGCGCCTCAGGTCAGCAGTTTGAGACGTTCTTGCGCGAACGCCTCTTCGGGCCGCTGGGTATGAAGGACACCGGTTTCAGCGTGCCGGCGGCCTCGCTCGACCGGCTGGCGATCAGCTACTGGACCGATCCCCAAAGTGGCGAACTCGTCGTCTATGACCAGGCTAAGGGTGGTCAATGGAGCCGCCCGCCGGCGTTCCCATCGGGAGCCGCTGGACTGGTCTCGACCATCGACGACTACCTGGCCTTTGGTCAGATGATGCTCTCCCAGGGCAAATATGGCAACGAGCGCATCCTATCGAGGCTATCGGTCGAGCTCATGACGACCGACCAGTTGACGCCCGAGCAGAAAGCGGTGTCCGGTCTGTTTCCTGGCTTCTTTGACAATCATGGCTGGGGCTTTGGGGTCTCTGTGATCACCAGGCGCGACGATATTGCGGCGGTGCCGGGCCGGTTCGGCTGGGACGGCGGCCTGGGCACCTCCTGGTATTCAGACCCCAGGGAAGAGATGGTCATCATCCTGATGACCCAGAGCGCCTGGACGTCCCCCGTTCCCGGCCCATCGAACGTCTATTTCTGGACGCTGGCCTACCAGGCGATTGACGATTGAGATGCCTTCATAATAAGCTGGATCGTGATGGCCTACCCCTTGGGATACAACTGGTAGGAAACGCACTATGGTCCGAACCACTCACACAGGAGGAGAGGAGCCATGACCCAGGTACGACCGGATACAGAGATCATCTTCGACCCGCGCACCTACGCGCAGGGCGTTCCCCATAAGGTCTTCGACCGGCTCCGCCGCGAGAGCCCGGTGGTGTGGGTCGAAGAGCAGCCCGTGCTCAACTGGCCTCCTGGACCGGGGTATTGGGCTGTACTGCGCTACGCCGACGTCAGGCAAGTGCTGCGCGACTCCGAGCGCTTCTCCTCGCACCTGGGTGGCACGCAGATCCGGGATCCTCGCACGCCACAAGACCTGGCTTTCGTGCAGCAGATGATGCTCAACATGGACCCTCCGGATCACTCTCGCCTGCGCCGGCTGCTTGCCAGAGCCTTCACACCACGGGCGACTGCGGCCCTGGAGGCGACGATCCGTGCCCGCGCCAGGCGCATCGTCGCCAACGTTGCAGACCGCAGTGAAGGTGATTTCGTTCGGGATATCGGGTCGGAACTGCCGCTGCTGACGCTGGCCGAGGTCATGGGCGTGCCTGGGAGCGACCGGGCGCTCCTGCACGATTGGGCCGATCGGGTGATCGGATACCAGGACGAAGACTATGCAGCGAGCGACACTCTGGACACCGCGGTGGCGACGCCGATGGCGCTCCAGGCCCGAGCAGTGCGGCCGCAACCCGATGCACAAGGGCGCATGCCCGACCCGCGCACACGGGCTGGACTTATTGATCTCTACACCTATGCCCACGAACTCGCCGCCTACAAGCGCCGGCATCCAGGCGAAGACGTCATGTCCCTTCTGCTTCAAGCTGAGGACGAGGGGGGCAAGATTACGACTGCCGAGTTCGAGAATATGTTCTTCCTCTTCGCTGTGGCTGGCAATGAGACAACGCGCAACGGTATCCCGGGGGGCATGTACTGCCTGCTGGAGCATCCCGACGAATATCGGCGGCTGCTTTCGGATCGTACCCTGCTGCCGTCTGCTGTGGAGGAGATGCTGCGCTACTGGCCGCCGGTGATGCATTTCCGGCGGACGGCCAGCCGTGGCAGCGAATTGAGCGGTCAGCGTATCCAGGCCGGTCAGAAGGTGGTCGTCTACCATGTCTCCGCAAACCGCGACCCTGACGTTTTCCCCGATCCACACCGCTTCGACATTGGGCGGTTTCCGAACGAGCATCTGAGCTTCGGCAGCGGAGTGCATGTGTGTCTGGGCGCTTCGTTGGCTCGCATCCAGATGCGGGCGATCTTCAGCGAAATCCTCGACCAAATGGGTGAACTGGAGCTTGCAGGACCGCCAATGCGCCTGGTCTCAAACTTCCAGCAGGGACTCAAGCGACTACCGGTTCGCTGGAAACGAGCGACTTTCTGAGCCTCAGCTTGCACATAGATTGAGATTGTGTTCTTATCTGATATATCTTACAGACCGGCTGGAGGGCTTTAGTTGGTGCTTGTACTGCACCTTGCGCTCGGTCGATTTGTGCGGGGCGATAGCCTTATCCAATGGCATGAAAGAATTGGGTTGGCTTCAACAATCTGCCGCAGGTCAACCCCTTGCTGGGCATTCCCGAGGAGGTCTCGGTCCTCGCGATCGTTCCGTTCGGCTACCCGGCTAAGACTGTTGGGAAAGGCCGGAAGAAGCGCAAGCCCCTGGGCGAGGTTGCCTACAATGAACGATGGGGAGTAGCATTTGAGTAAAGGAATGGAAACAGCAGATGTGGTCGTGATAGGGGCCGGCGCGAATGGTACCAGTACGGCCTTTCACCTGGCCAGGGCCGGCGTGAAGCGGGTGGTGGTCGTCGAGCGCCAGTATCTTGGATCAGGTGCGACCGGCAAGAGTGGTGCGCTGGTCAGGATGCATTACACAAATGAACCTGAAACACGCCTGGCATTTGAGAGCCTGAAGTATTTTCAGCACTGGAAGGAAATGGTGGGTGGCGATTGCGGTTTTCAGCCGCTTGGCCTGCTCGTCTTTACCCCACCAGAGTACTCGGCACACCTGGAAGCGAACCTTGCTATGATGCGCCGGGTTGGCGTCAATACGCGGGCGATCTCCCCGCAAGAAGCGCAGGAACTAGATCCAGCCCTCTGGGTAGGTGATGTGGCACAGGTGGCGTATGAAGCGGAGTCGGGCTATGCTGATCCTAACGCAACGATCTACTCTCTGGCTCATGCCAGCGCGGACATGGGCGTTACCTTTCGCTTTGAAACAGAGGTGACACGTGTGTTGATTGATGGGGAGCGAGTCAAGGGAGTCGAGACCACCAAAGGAACAATTCTGGCGCCAGTGGTTGTCATCATCGCCGGGGCCTGGGCCAATCAACTGTTTGCCCCTTTGCATATCGATCTCGGATTAGTTCCCCGACCTGGACGTGTCAGCGTCTTTCGCTGGCCCATGGAGCGTTCCACCAGACATATGACCTATATCGATAAGATACATCGTATGTGGGCACGTCCCATCGATGGCAATTGTACGCTTGTGGGAACAGACAGTGTGATCGCTGAACCAGGGGATCCCAATCACTATAGTGAAGCGGTACCGCAGGACTATATCGATGCTTGCCGTCAGCAACTCTCCCAGCGTTTCTCCATTATGCGCCAGGGCGTTGTGCGAGGCAACTGGGGATGTATGCTCATGGATAGCCCCGATTCGCGTCCAATCATTGGCCGGCTGGATCAGTACGAGGGCCTTTTCTGCATGGCAGGCGATAGCGGCACCTCTTTCAAAACAAGTCCAGCCATAGGCAAGTGCCTGACAGAGCTGATTACTGAGGGAAGAGCGACAACCGTTGACCTGTTCCCCTTCCGGGCAACACGTTTTGCAGAAGGGAAACCCTGGAGGGATGAATTCAATTATGGCCTGGAAAGTGGTGCCATCTCGCGCTAAGTCCATTCAAGAAAATTCTGTAGGATGAACCCCTGCTCATCAGGAGAAGTATCACATGATCACACTACCCAACGGAAAACCCATCGACGTAGACATGCTTGAAACCGCGATGGAAGACTCGGACCTGGCGAACAGGTATTTCTTGAACCTGGTCACAGGCCAGGTGGTCTTCTTTTCAGACGATCTGGGCCTGTCCGACGAGGATGAACGCTTGTTGGATGAAATCGATGGGAGCGATGACTACATCGCCATTGAGCGCATCCCCTCCCATGAAGCCTACCAGTGGATGGTCGATTTCGTGAACGATATGGTCGCTCCCGCCGACGAGCAGGCCGCCGAAAAATTATCCATAGCGCTAAACGGCAAAGGGGCGTTTCGCCGCTTCAAGGATACGTTGCATCGTATCGATGAGCAATGGCTGCAAGCCTGGTATCAGTGGAGAGACGAGCGACTGAAAGCTGCTGTCGAGGAGTGGCTCAAGAGCGTTCTCTAGCCGCCTCAGCATGTAAGTAGCATGGCGGTACTAGAATTAGCTGATCTCTCTCCATGTTTTCGCCTGCGCCAGGCGGGAGAGATGGCCAACATTTGTAGTCGCGATGATTACGTCATACCCTTCATCCTGTATCAAAATGGCTTGAGCTGCAAGAATTACATCTCCATCCAAGGCCTTATCATTCGCTGTCGGCATTCCCTGTTTACGCATTTGCGCCCAAAATTGAGCGGCTTTTCTCATGGTTTGTGTTGTAAGCGGTACGTAGTCAAGGTACTTTTGGAGGTCATTTAAGCGCTCAATCCCTTTGGATTTGTCTGCGCGCAACAGTTCTCGGCGAACCTCGTAGTCCGCGATCTCAGGGATTTTTACCTGTATCTCCTTCAACGTCAGCGCTTCCAGCCATTGATTGCACTCGCGCGTTTCCTGGGAGGCTCTAGGATTGGTTATCAAGCCTAAAGGGCCCGCATCGAGGAGAATAACCATGCTCATAGGAACAGCTTCCGTTCGGAAAGTCGATCTTCATCCAGTGCCCTTTTGAGGTATTCCCACGTGCTGTGCTGCTCCTGCTCGTCACCCTCACGCCAGGATCTCAGCAGTTGAATTAACGCGCGGTTCTTTTCGGATTGTGTCGCGCTCTGAGGATGTGCCTTGTACTCTATCTCGTTTCTGTATGCTGCGCGGGATGGTTCATAAGCGAGACGTGCCAATGTCTGCAGCCATAGGGATCCACTCGATGTCACGGAGGAACTCTGTGCCTCCTGCAAGGAGTGCGAAAGCCCTGAAAAGGGCATCCCAGTTCCAAAAGTGCCAATGAAAGGCTCATGTGCCGCTCGGGAATTACTGATGCTAGTAAAGATCATGCTGCTCATTGTGGCCTCCTATTCAAAAGAGCTTCGAGCTTCTCACCTTTCGCCGAGGAGAACACTTCCCAAACATCGGCATGTAAGCGATCCATCTCTTGCATTAAGACTTCTTGTCCTGCTGGTGCCTCACGCTCAACGATGCGGTCAATATCAAAAATGATGGCTCCAGGCCCTCTGTCCTCATCTGATTGAGGATCACCTAGAGTGATAATCAAGATATTTTCAGTATCTAAATGGATCTCCTCTCGTAAAAGAAATCTCGGCCCTGAGCGGAGGATCCTTGTGGAAATGTAGTCATTTGCGACGAACCATGTGCCGGGCCCATCTTGGGCTGTTTCCTTATTGATCCGATTAATGTAGCGGAGTCCGATACGATTAATTACTTCTGGCTGCAAAACTTCTTCAACACTCTGCCAGGCTGCTAGAACATCATGACGCATCATCTCCCATCCCTGGTAGGGCGTGAGAGTGCTGATACTGAGAGAGTCCTCGGCCAACTGAAGAATGAGTGGACGAGTTCCATGCTTGAATCGAACTTTCTGTCGTTGGGGCACGAATTTTGTGCCTGTACCTAGTGGTCCAAACTCAAACTGCAGGCCCATCTCGAGCACCGGTTCCATTTCCGGGTAGTCATTCTGAATGTGTTTGAAAAGCTCACCAGGGAAAGACGGCCTCCACTCTTTTTCCCTAGGGAGTCGAAAATGTATATCACAGACTGCCTCACTGATAGTTGGGTTAGGATACGAAGCGTATCCGCTACTCATGTTCTTCTCCAATACACATATATCCGGATCGCCGCCAACAAAAAAGGCGTGGGTTCTTTTCCATAAGTTACTCCTACCAAGATTATAGTTCATAATCGTCTTGATAGATAGAGTGTTTATGTTGCAAGAATTAAACTGATCAATTGCCTAATGACGACACGACGACTCAGGACTCGAGGTCGCCTGCTACTGGGCAAGGACGTGGAAGTTCTCTGGGAAAGAGAGCCAGGGAGGAGAAGTATTCTTCGAGCATGTATGCTATACTAGCAACGCTTTCAGAATGTCTCTTAGCAGATCAAAGGAGTATGCATCATGAGAAAAGTCGTCGCAGGGTTGTTTATGACCCTCGATGGTGTCGTGGAATCGCCTGGTACCTGGCAAGAGCACTTTGATGAGGATATGGGGGAGGCCATGATGGAACAACTCACCTCCCAGGACGCGGTACTCCTAGGGCGAGTGACCTATCAGGAGTGGGCACCCTACTGGCCCACCGCGACTGATGAACCGTTTGCCAGCTTCATTAACTCCACGCCCAAGTACGTCTTCTCGACCACCCTGGACAGTGTCGAAGAATGGCAGAACTCGACACTGATCAAGGGAGATCTCGCCCAGGAAATCGCTCGGCTGAAGCAGTTGCCAGGAAAGAACATTGGCACCGCCGGAAGTCCTACCCTCGTCTCCTCCCTCCTCGAACAGGACCTTCTGGATGAGCTGATACTCCTGGTCCACCCGGTTGTTGCAGGCAAGGGAAAGCGTCTCTTCCAGGATGGGGGCAGCCTCAAGAGATTGAACCTCCTCTCTTCAAAAACGACCAGCACAGGGACCGTGATCCTCACCTATCGGCCGCGAAAGCCTTAGGGGCTTAGCTAAACTGCTGCTAGGATCCTCGAACGGGTATTACGGGAAAAATAAAGTTGTTCCACTCCTCCCCTCATCCTCTCCTGGCCGTCGGGCCGTAATCAGGCTGATCGGCGGTGTTGGGGACAGATCCGTGCGCTCGACCGTCTCGTAGCCGACCTCGCGGAGCCAGCCCACGTATGTCGAGAATGGGTAGACCTGACCGCGGTTCGTGCGCAGCAGCAGGCCGAGCGCGTAGAGGACGACCGAGCGGGGGCCATCGAGCCGCTCGTTGGGCAGAGCATCCAGAATCGCCAGCATTCCACCGGGGCGCAAGGCGTTGAAGAGTCGCCCGAGCAGGCGACGATTGGTCGCTTCATCGAACAGGTGACAGAGATTGCCCGCGATGGCCAGGTCATAGGCAGAGCGGCCCAGGTCGATGGTGAACAGATCGCCGCTCAGGTAGTCGAACCGGTCGGCGTAGCCGCTGGCCGTTACCACTTGCCTGGTCACCGCCAGGACCCCCGGCACATCCACAGCCGTCACGCGCATGTCTGGGTTCCGGGTGGCAAGAGCAAGGCTCCAGGGTGCGGCCCCGGCACCAAGGTCCAGAACGCGCTGACCCCGATCTATCAGGTGGTCGGCAGCCCGCTCCGCCGCAAGGGCAAACCACTCACCCAGATGAGCAACCACCTCAGGATACAGCGTCTCAGCCCCGCCAGGGGTATCGCCAGCTCTGGCCGGCTGGTCGTCACGCATGGCCTGGGCGAGCTGGCCCCAGGGTGTGATCCACATGGTCAATTGGGCCAGATCGGGGAGAGCAGCGTGATACAAACTGTCCGGTCCCTCCTCGATCAATCCCAGGCTGCATAGAGCGGCCAGCAGCAGGCGCGCGCCGCGCTCACCGATGGCGCAATCGCGAGCGAGGGTGATCGAATCGGCTGGGCCAGTGTCGAGCCGCGCCAGGACGCCCAGGTGGTCTGCGGCAGAGAGCGCTGAGGAGATAGCGAGGGCCTCCTGGAGCGCTATATACTGCTCAGTTGTGAGTCGTTTCTGTGGGCCTGCGGAAGCCATCATCATTGCACCTCCACCAACCCGGTGTTGCCGTCCACCAGCACCCGCTGTCCATCACGTAGATGCGCTGTGGCGTTGCCAGTGCCGACGACCGCAGGAATGCCATACTCGCGAGCGGCCAGCGAGGCATGAGCCAGGGGGCTGCCGGTATCGGTCACCACGGCCGCCGCGTGAACGAAGAGCGGCGTCCAGGCTGGTGTCGTCACCGGCGCGATGAGCACGTCTCCCGGCTGCAGGCGGTCGAACTCTTCAGGTGTACGGATCACACGGGCCGGTCCACTTGCCCGGCCAGGGCTGGCGGGCAGTCCGGCCAGTCCATCTCGGACGGGCAGCCCCACCTCTGACCTGAGCATATTCGCCGTCCCTTCGAATACGCGCTTCATCATCGGCGTCATTTCGCCAAGAACGAGCGGAGGCGTCAGGCGACGCTGGCGCTGCCAGATCTTCCGCCGCTCTCCTACTACCGGTGCCAGGCTCTCGGCAGGATGGCTTTCCGTCAGGGCCGCTAGAAGTTCGGCGCGCGTCAGAAAGAACACATCTTCCGCGGTGGGCAGAATACCCCGCTCTGTCAGTATCTCGCCCAGGCGCAGCAGAGCACGCCGCATCACCGGCCACCCGAGCGTGAAGGAGGCAACCTGCTCCTCTCGCACCTGTCCGAAACGCTGGGCAGTGACCAGGAGCTTCTCGAATCGTGCCAGCAGTTTTGGCTCGTATGCCAGCGCTGAGCGAGCCTGAGTCTCGACCTGCAAACGTTCCTTCTCGGGGAACCCAGGTTTCGCCCCAGATGCGGAATCAGGGCCGGTGATGCGCGATGAGTTCTGTTCGCCCAGGGTTGGGTGGAACCAGTCGAGGCTGGCGACAGCGTGGCTGACAAAGACAGGCGAACGAGTTGAAAGCCCGCAGAGAAGCCGCTGATAGCTGCCGCCGATGCGTGGGAAGAGGTACTTGCGATAGAAAGCAGCCAGAGGCATTTCTGCTTTCCAGGCAAAGCCGGCCACGGCCGTGATCGAGGTAAAGTAGTCGCCAGCAACTCCTACCAGTTCTTCGACGAGGCGAATGAGGCCGGGTGCATCGAGTTGATCCACGCGAGAGGCGCTCTCCTGAACGAGCGTCTGATAGTGGGGCAGGAGTTCTGCGCGCCACTCATGCACGAACAACTCGACACCGAACCGTGCAGTAAAGGGCATCGTCATGGCCACCCGGCGCGGCCGGAACAGCGCCTTCGGCAGCACATAGCGCAGGAGCCTCCAGAGCATCCCGGCAGGACTCGATGGAAGAAAGCCGAGTGAGCAGAAGTACCAGCCGTTGACGATCACATGCATCGGCTGCGGGTTGGGGATGCCAGTGAGCTGCCGGGTGGTGGTGCCGAACCGTTCCTCTATCCGCGTTAGCAACCAGCTTTCGAAGAGCGGCGTCAGCGGATCGCCCAACCACTCACCGAGCCGGATGTGGCGCGCCCAGGCACCCGGATGCGGGACTTCCCATGCGACAGGCTCGGACAGAGCAGTGATCGGGCGAGCCTGGAGGAGAAACAGCTCACCCCCGACCAGCGCCCACTCAATGTCCTGGGGTATCCCACCGAAATGCGCTTCGACACGTCGAGCGAGCGCTGCCACAGCGAGCGCCTGATCCGCATCGATGGCCCTTTCCGGTGCAGCCTGGCATATGGCCCCCTGGTCACGGACAATCCATTCATCCGGCGTCGCCTGGCCGGAAACCAGCCGCTCTCCGAGACCCTGGACAGCGCTGATGACTGTCTCGGCACGCTCGCCAGTCACCGGATTGGCGGTGAAGGTTACTCCAGCCGCCGTTGCTTCAACCTGGCGCTGGACGAGGACGGCCATACGGCCTCTCGCGTGCTGTCCTAGCGCGGCATGGTAGACGGTAACACGATGACCGAAAGCGGAGGCGAAGACTTGTTGCACGGCAGCCACCAGGGCCTCTGCCCCGCGCACGTCGAGGACTGTCTCGTACTGCCCGGCGAATGAAGCTCCAGGCAGGTCTTCGGCGATTGCGGAAGAGCGAACTGCCAGAGGGACATCGCCGAGCTTATTGGCTGCTGCTAGTAGAGCCTCGGCCACGTCGGTCGGCAGCGTTGTAGTGATCACTGCTTCCGGGGAGCTATCCGGACCGAGGGCGTTGGCGGCCAGGAATCGGTCGAATGCGCCAGTGGTCAGGACAAAGCCATCCGGTACGGGAAATCCGGTCCGCGCCATCTCACCGAGATAGGCAGCCTTTACACCGACGCGTTCGACATCGTGTTGTGAGATATCCGCCAGGCTCAGAACGTAGTCCATGCGTGCGTCATTTGGTAGCAAGCTAGTCATGATTCGTCTCTCTTCCGTTCAAAACGTCTGCGTTACCCACAGGCACCATACCAATGTGCGTCCAAAATGATTAGCGTTTGACGGTCGCCGGGATAGCATCGATGCGAAGACTGCGCCGGCCACGGAGTCGGCGCTGGAAGCGTGTTACTCCCAACACCAGCCCACCCAGACCAGAAGGGCCATAGGGCTCATACGCTTGTATTCGCGTGATCAGACCGTTGTGAGCATCGATAAAGAATGCCTGGGGAAACTGTAACTGCATCCCTGTTTGCAAGACGTGATGTGTTGCTATTTCGACCGCAGCATGCTGCCCATCAGCCCATTCTCCGTAGCTGACAATCGTGAAACCGAACCGCTTCATCCCTTTAAAGGCCCAGCGTAGCCCATCCGTAATCGCTGCCTTGCCAATCATGACTGGGGAGGGATAATGCGGGTCAATAAAGACGGCATCCTGGGCGAAACACTGGAGAACGGCCTCCAGGTCTTTGGCCTCCACCGCAGCAAAATTCCGCTCGATCAAGGAGCGAAGAGGAGTATTCATGGTGATGTTCCTTTCCTTTCTCTCAGTAGTTGTGTTTATTTACGTCTCTTCTTTTCCTGGGACTCCGTTCAACTGAGACAGATGATCGGTGCCGGGTCTTCTCTCCTGCCTGGGCGTGCGTAACCACAGTGAGACAGAAGCTGGCTGCATGGTCTCCTCGACAACCGCCACTAACTGCTCGCTCAGCTGGCTCAAGTCTACTTCATTGCGCAGGGTGGCACTGAAAGCAGCCAGCGTGCGGGCGGCATCGTACTTGTGGCGGTAGAAACGGCGGTCGATAATCTTTTGGATACGATGCCGTAGCGGTTGGAACAGGGCTGCAATGGCCAATGTAGAGATGACAATCACCAACGGAGATGCTCCTACCTGTCCAGTGATCCCTTTGAAGAGCGCTTGCAGCGCGATGACAAAGCCAACGTAGAGCAGGGCGAGGAGAGCCGTCAGGGTGCCATAGACCAGCGTACGATTGATCAGAATGTCGATATCCCATAGGCGGTAGCGTAGGATGGCGAAGCCAAGCGTCAGTGGGATGAGCAGTAAGCCAGGCGGGTAGACGTACGTAAAAATCAAGAAATAGAAAGAGCTTGAGGCATTGAGCGATGGGAAGATCAGCATCGGCACATATCTGCCAAGAATCACTAGCATGGTCGCTGCTAAGCCAAACATCACCCACTTGGTTTGCTGTCGCTGCACCGGACCGGAAACGCGAACGTAGCGGTAGATTTGCGCGGCAATACCGGAAACGCCAAGGACTGAGAAGATGGCACTGATCACCCATGGAGGAAAGCTGAAGAAAGCCGCGGGGTAGGCGTTCAAAAAAAGGTTGCTCGCGACCGCGAAAACAGCCAGCAGGCGCGTCCAGCGGGGAACGAAACGTCCATCGGGAAAGAGATACACCAGGAGGTCGAACAAGGTCCACCCAAGGAGCGCCACAATGGTGTGTGACCAGTACCAGGCCGTTTGCACGTTCGTCTCCAGAACTGCCTGAGCCTGGACGCTGAAGTTGACGCCAAAGGTCACGAGGAACAGTGAGACAAACATGGCCATCCAATCAGCAGACCTGCGCCAGAAGAGCACGCAAGCGATCCCAAAGGAGACCAACGCCGAGGCAATGGCGAGGGCAAGGATGGATACCGCGTACCCACCAGTGGAAAGGCCCAGGTTCTGGAGGGCCTGGGAGGTGCCAGGAGTGAGCTGCCCATACGCGTAGACGCACGTCACGCCAGCACAAACGGTCTGAAGTTGCGCGAAATACGCGGGAAGGCTCGCAATGAAGATGCTCAGGGTGAAGACCACCACTGCCACCCACACCACTCTGGCAATAACAAGCCAGCGTCCATGCAAGCGCGTACCCTTTATGCCATGCGAACCAGGGCTCACGGCTGTCTCCGTCAACGGAGGCGGAGCATTCATCAGGGTACTCCTTTCAAACGACAACGCAACTTCCGTGAGGTGAAGCCCTCGCCTGTCACGATACCATATTGCTCTACTGCTGTGGTCAAAGTGTTACACATGCCGGTCTTGCGTTGCGAGAGCTGCTTCCTCTCCACCCACTGTTCGAGAGTTATTCAACAGGCTGAGGAGAGCACAGTCTAGTAGTGGCTCTCGGCGGATATGGCTGAAGGCCCAGGGGCAGGTGCCACCTCCGCAGACGCTGCCAGGTGCCGCCGGTTCAAGAAGAACTGCACGATCAGGACGACGAAGAGTGGCACGAAAAGCCAGATCCCGCCGATGTTGTCGCCGAAGGACGCAGGGTCGTCCTTCTCCAACACTAATCCCACGACCTGGACGATGATGGCAATGCCGGAGAGGACGATCGGCACCAGCGACCGCTTGAAGCGGTTGTGGCCGAGCAGGTACCAGATGACCGCTGCGGCACCAATGACCAGGAAGCCGATGTCATCGACCTTGTCGAGCAGATCGGCCTCCTCGAAGACGACGGTGCCGAAGGCCAGGCCGGCAAGAGCCAGGGCTGTGCAGGCGAGCAGGTTGTAGCCGCGATTGATGGCGTTCTGAAGAGTCATGTTCATGGTTTTCCTTCCTTTCTGAATTCGGTTTATGTCTAAGACCTCAGAACAGCTAGCGTTGTGACGATGGCGCGGCCCGCAGAACCGTGATCATCCAGCCCACGACCGCTACGGCGAGCACAGCATAACCGATGGAGGCGAATGGTCCCGAGGGAGCAGGCGAACGGCCCAGCAGCCACAACAGCCCGTGCGTGGCAAACGGGATTGCCGCCAGCGTCCCGGCGATGCGGGTCCAGAGCGGAAACGCGGGTGGGAAGCTCGCCAATGGGAGCGCTACGGCGTAGAGTGTGACCCCGGCGGCAAAGGTGTAGGCCCCAGGAAAGTTCGGCGCACTGGCCAAAAGGAAGAGGCCTGGGAAACTAATGCTCTCCGCCAGGGCAAGCAGAGCAAAACCAATGGCTACAATAGTGTGTCCCCGGCGCCCGAACCAAGCCGCGAGAAGCGGACCCCCCATGATGATTCCGAGGCTGCTAATCATGTAGGGGATGTTTTGTGACGGGCCTGCGGGAAGGAAGTTTGCCCCAAGCCCCAGCACAACCCAAACGGCTAATCCAACAACGATCAGGATCCGGTGAGACATCGACGATTCGGTGCGCGCTGGCGTATTCACCACGACTGATTCAGACATGCTCTTTGCCTGTGTAGACATGTGTTTCCTCCTATGAACCGATGCAGAACATTGTTTCTGTAGATGAGTGGATCAGCAGGCGCATCCAACTGCTTGTGACTCACGGCTTTACCTGACCATATGGCGCGTGCAATGCACTTTGTGGAAAATTTCCTCAACGGAATTTCCGCCCGCTTCCCTTTGACAATCAACTTACTCTCTGGGCTTCCTCACCGAGCTGCTCCGGCCCGCCGAGACTGACATGGTACTTCTGTGATAGCTCCATCACCTGACTCATGTCCAGTTCCAGGTCGTATTTCTGCGCCAGGGTCATCAGACGGGGGATATCAGGCGGACCACCGGGCGCGACCAGTTCAGCCAGTTCTTCAAAGTACTGCTCAAAGCCCGCCGGTGAGATAATCTCCAGGATGCGAGCCGGAGCCGAACTCTGGTTCCAGAAGGTATGAGGAATCCCCTTTGGCTTAAAAATCAGCGTCCCGACGGATGCCTGGATCACGTGATCGCCGATCTGGGCCATGATTTCCCCTTCGAGCACATACGAAGCCTCGTCCTCCTTGTGATGAACATGGGGGGGAGCAGCCAGCGTTCCTGGCGCGAGAGGGTGTTCGACGACCGCAAACTGCTCTCCAGTGTCCGTACCGAAGAGCTTGAATACCACTCCGAACCCTCCTCCGATCTGAACCTCCTTGCCTTCTCCGGGTAAAAGCACGAGTGCTGACATGGCATAGCCTCCGATGTCGAGTGAATAGGGTCCAACACGCAACGCATCACGCCGCTGGATCAACAACCATGTCCTGATTATAAGGGGTAATACCGCTCACGAGTGTCCGATACATTACGTAACGTGAGCCCCTGGGACTACGTAATCTCTTCGACGAGACGATGGAAAAAGGCCCGGATTACGTAATTAGTGTTTTGATGGGAGTAGCCCGGCCTCGATAGCGTAGCGCACCAGGGCGGTGCGCGAATTGATGCCGAGCCGGGTGTAGACGCGGTCCAGGTGAGTCGTGACGGTACGTGGGCTGATGATCAGCCGCTCGGCAATTTCGGCGTTGGTCAGATCCTCAGCGACCAACTGGACGATTTCGAGTTCGCGGGGACTGAACGGCGTCGCGTGCCTGTGTGCACGGAGTGTACTCCGTGGACGGGTCCCGAGCTTATAGAGGAGCCGCCGGGCTCGCCTGGTATAACGCTGCGCACCAAGGCGCTCAAAGATATCCAGGCTTTCCTGCAAAGCAGCCACGGCTAACGCTGTATCATTGGCGGCAACGAGCGTCGCCCATTCCAGGCGGGCGCGGGCAGCATCGAACGGCATGGCTGCCGCCTCAAACGCATGGTATGCCTCCTCCAGGCATGCGAGGGCTTCGCCAGATTGACCGAGTGAATGTTGGGCAAGACCTTTGATGCGGCTCCCAAGAGCAGTCGAAAACATATTATCGGAGGGAGCGTGCGCCATGAAATCCTGTGCGATGGTCAGCGCATTTTCGGGCTTGCCAATCATGACCTGGGCCTCAGCGAGGAGCGCTTGTACCAGGAGTGGAAAATCGGTTGCCGTCAGCATCTGGTCCAGCCTTTTCACGTCGGCCAGGACAACAGCAACATCTGCTCGCTCGAGGGCCAGCATCATTTCGGCGATAGCCACCTGCCTGAAGATGTTGCGATCAAACGTGGTACCACCACCAAAAATATCGTGTGCCTCGGCGAGACAGGCAGATGCCTCATCAAGGTCACCGCGATACACGTGGACCAACCCCCGCATGCCGAGTGCGCCAGCGATGCCGCGAGCAAATCCGAGACGGCGGGCCAGGGTCACTAGCTCGGCGCTCTCACGTAGTGCCTCGTCCCACTTCCCAGCCATCAGGTCAACTGAGACCAGGCGGTTGCGGGGGTACACTTCGAGTGTTGGTGCGCCAAGTTGTTGAGCCACCGCCACGCTGAACATCGCATGGCGGCGGGCGACAGAATGCTCGCCCAGGGAGTAGGCAAAAAGGGCCAATATGTCGTGTGCTCGCTGGACGAGCAGAGGTTCATTGGCTAACTTGGCCTCGGCGAGAGCGCGCTGAGCTAGCTCGCGGGCGGCGACAACGTTCAGGTTCTCCGAGAACACTCGAATCTGAGCGAGATATGCTTCCGCCAGCACCCGCCGTGATCCCAGTCGCTCGGCCAGGGTGGCAAGATGCTGTGCCGTGGTACTCACTCCCTCGTAATCGCCACGGCGCCCGAGCAGAATCACCTGCACATGGAGCAACTCTGCCAGCTCGGCTGATGGCTCACTCCCGGCCAGGGTCTGGAGCCCGGCCTCCAGGTGACGCCTGAGCAACGTCAAAGTGGCCGCGGTCCCACTCTGCCAGTGCCAGGCGACGGTGCAGCCTCACACTCAAAGAAATGTTGCTTGTTCGCTCATGCAGGGTCCGCGCCTCGCTCCACACTGAGATGGCTGCGGCGGTCTCTCCCACGCGCTCCCACGCCTCGCCGAGCTGTTCGAGCACGGATGGCAACAACTCGGTGCGACGACCCTCGCGCATGAGCGCCAGCGCAGCGCCGAAGTGCCGTGCCGCCTGGTCGTTGGCGTATAGCCCATATGCCCGCTCTCCGGCTGCAAGCAGCACCTCAAGAGTGCGATTGGCATCCGCCAGCGATCCGGCGGCGTGATAGTGGCGAGCGAGCCGGTCAAGGTCATCAGGCCGCACCCGTTCGAGCGCGAAAGCTATGGCAGCATGGGCACGCCGACGCGCCATCTCGGGCAGTTCAGCGTAGGCGACCTCCTGGATCAGCGGATGTGTGAGGATGTACGTTACCTCCGCACTGTCCACATGCTCGACCGCAAGCCCGGTCGTACAAAGGCGTTGCACGGCTTGCAGAAGGATCTCCTCGGACCACTCACCTACCTCACGCAAGACGACGTGCGGCACGGTTCCGCCGCTGACTGCGATCAGGCCGAGGACGCGGCGCTCGGTCTCATTCAAGTGCTGCAGGCGTCCCAGGATGAGATCTCGGATGTCCGCGGGCAGGGTGGGCACCAGGTTGGTGCCCAGCGTCCATCTCCCACCGTGTTTATGGAGCTGATCAGCATCAACGAGGGTACGAATGAGCGCTTCGACGAAGAGCGGTGTACCGCCAGCACGGGCAGCCAGGAGCGCGAGCAGTTCGCCTGGAGCACTACTGCCCAGCAGACCGGCTGCCAGTTCGGCGACTGCCTCGGGCTCCAGGCGTGTGAGGGTTTCCTCCGAAGCCAGGCCAGCCCGGCGCAGCGACGTCAGAAGCTGGCGCAAGCCACGAGCCGTGTCGATCTCTTCAGGCCGATACGTCCCCAGCACAAGCACCGCCTGGTCAGCTATGCCCCGAGTGAGGTAGTGCAGGAGTTCAATAGAGGCAGGGTCGGCCCAGTGAAGGTCATCCAGGAAGAGGAGTACCGGGGACTCCCGCGCAAGTCGCTCAAGCAACCGAGCGACGGCCTCAAAGAGGCGCGTCTTCTCCAGCGCGGGATCGCCCAGAGGCAAAGGCGCAGGCAACCGGAGGTCAGTGAACAGCCGGCCCATATCTGGCAGGCCGCTCACTAACCGGGCCTGGTGTGGAGAGTCGAGGCGGCGCAGGAGCGGCCCGAAGGCAGCGAGGATGGGAGCGTAGGCCAGGCGGCTTTCCAGCGCATAGGCGGAGCCTTCCAGGACAAGAAAGCCCCGTTCACGCGCCAGGATAAGTGCTTCGTGGGCCAGGCGAGTCTTCCCAATACCGGCTTCACCGACAAGGAACATGACACAGCCCTGTCCACGCGCGACGCGCTCAAGCCCTGCTGCCAGCCGGTCTAGCTCAGCGCCACGACCAACGAGCGCTGGCCGTGCCAGCATTGAGTTTGACGTCCCTGCCTGGAGGTGATGTTGAGGGATCGACTCTCCCTGGTGCCGCTGCATCGATACTCACTTCTGAAGAAAACAGGAAGCTATCCGACTGAGATCCCTGCACTTCTAATAGTTATTCGGACATTGCTAAGGAAGCCGACTTAAGCCAGTCACGGACTGGAGGGTCTTTAGACAAGGGTACTTCAGTCCGTGACCTTGTTGTCCTGGCCCACAACATTATTGCATGTGGACACAAAAAGCATCAAGCAACGGTACGAATTTGTTTACCGGTGAACGACTTTATTCAGCTTCCACAACCACCCGCCCCCATCTATCGTCCCCTACTCCACCGTCACCGACTTCGCCAGGTTCCTCGGCTGATCCACGTTGCATCCTCGCGCGACGGCTGCGTAGTAGGCGAACAATTGCAGGGGGATGATCGCCAGTAGGGGGCTGAGCGGCTCCAGCGTGGCTGGGACGTAGAGTACGTCGTCGGCGTGCTGGCGGATGCTCTCGTCACCCTCGGTGGCGACGACGACTACGCGGGCGTCGCGGGCGCGCACCTCCTGCATGTTGCTCACCACCTTTTCATAGACGTGCGAGGCGGTGGCGATGGCGATGAGTGGCGTGTCGGGATCGAGCAGGGCGATGGAGCCGTGCTTGAGTTCCCCGGCGGGCAGGCCCTCGGCGTGGATGTAGGAGATTTCCTTGAGCTTGAGCGCGCCCTCCAGGGCGGTGGGATAGCCCACGCCGCGCCCGATGAACATGATGCTGCTGGTTTGCGAAAGCTGCTTCGCGAGCGGAGCGATCAGATCGTCCGGGCCGTTGGCGGCGTCCAGGATGTGCTGGACCTGGTCGGGGATGCGCGCCAGCCCTTCGAGGATGGCGCGTATCTCGTCGGCATGCAGGCGCCGGCGCTGCTGGGCCAGGAAGAGGCCGAGCAGGTAGAGCAGCGTCACCGATGTGACGAAGGTTTTGGTGGCTACCACGCAGATTTCCGGCCCGGCCTGCAGGTAGAGCACCGCGTCGGCGAGGCGTGTGATGGCGCTGGCAACCACATTGGTGATGGCGATGACTGGCGCGCCGTGCTCGCGTGCCTGGCGAATGCCCACCAGCGTATCCGCCGTCTCGCCCGACTGCGTGACCGCAACGCAGAGCGTCTGCGGCCCGACGATTGGGTCGGCGTAGCGGAACTCGGCGGCGGTCACAACCTCCACCGGGATGCGCGCCCACTGCTCGATCACGTATTTGGCGATAAGGCCGGCGTGAAACGAGGTGCCGCAGGCTACGATCACCACGCGCTGGATGTCGTCCAGCAGCCCGGCCTGGCGCATTGCTTCCAGTTCGGCCAGGTGCAACTGCCCATCGTGGACGCGGCCTGTCAGGGCGCTGCGCAAGGCCTCCGGCTGTTCGTGAATTTCTTTCAGCGCGAAATGGGGGTAGCCGCCCTTCTCGGCAGACTGGGCGTCCCACTCGATGGTGAGCGGTTGGCGCTGCACCGGCGTGCCATCCAGCTTTGTAATGGCGACACCGCCGGGCCGCAGCGTGACGATCTCGCCGTCGTCCACGATCAGTACGCGGCGCGTGTGCTTGAGGATAGCCGGGATGTCCGAGGCCAGGAACTGCTCGCCGTTGCCTATGCCGGCGACGAGCGGGCCGCCGCCGAGTCGCGCGCCAACCAGCAGGTTGGGCTGCTCCGAGGCGACAACGGCGATGGCATACGCTCCGGTCACGCGGCGCAGGGCCAGCCGCACGGCCTGTTCGAGGCCGTGCCGAGCCTCGCCGAAGTAGTAGCTTTCGACCAGGTGCGACAACACCTCGGTATCGGTCTCGCTGTGGAAGGTATGCCCCTGCTTTTCAAGTTCGGAGCGCAGTTCGGCGTAGTTCTCGATGATGCCGTTGTGCACCACCGTCAGCATGCCGGTGCAGTCGGGGTGAGGATGCGCGTTTTCGTCGTTGGGGCGGCCATGCGTGGCCCAGCGCGTGTGGCCGATGCCGAGCGAGCCTGGATGAGGGCGCGCGTCATCTTCGACGGTGGCTTCCAGGTTGGCGATTTTCCCGGCGCGGCGGCGCACATCAAGGTGGCCGGTCGAGGTGAGTACGGCTATACCGGCGGAGTCATAGCCGCGATATTCGAGTTTGCGAAGTCCTTCGAGCAATATGGTAGTGACATCGGTGCCCTGCGGCCCGACGTAGCCAATGATCCCGCACATGAGGTCGGGTATCCTTTCTTTGTTTGTAGAAGCGCAATGCCAGGGCAGGCGCAAGGCCAGCCCCTACATCTAGGGACAAAACTCGCGATCTCCCTATTCGCTCTACATCACTGATGGCGTTTTGTGCTGGCTGTTACCAGCCAGGTTTGTGCGCTATCTTCTCAGGGTAGTGACGTACCCTGGAGGCTCCCCGCTGACGGTCCGAACAGCCTCCTCCTCGTCAACCGTGGCTCCCTCCTCTAAGCCCGGCCCATGCGCTACTAGACACGACGACGTTCCATAGAGATAGTATACCATTAACAACGTGAAAATACCGTGAAGCTGGCTATTTTCCATATATTTCGTCGTTGAGTTATATGATAAAATAGAGACTCTCAATGTGAAGCCGGAAATTAGGCCAGATTTTGTGACCGGAAGTATCTGCGCAGGGCGATGCAGCCCACATAGCTTCTTGGATAGGAAGTGCTATTCGTATGGATCTCATAGGGCGTATTATTAATGGGCGTTATAAACTGATCGACGAGCGGGGCAGCGGCAGCTTCGGAGCCGTCTATATCGCGCGCGACCTGCTCACGAACTATGTCTACGCAGCCAAAGTGATGCATCTCGATCAAACGGAGGATGCCGAACTGCTCGAACGGTTCAAGCGGGAGGCCTACATCCTGCAGAACCTGAAGGACCCCCATGTAGTGCGGCTGATCGATTATGGCAAGGATAACGAGATTTACTTCATCATGATGCATCATGTGGATGGGCAAAATCTCAAGTGGTATATTCAGAACTACGGGCCGATGGAGGTGCCGCGCGCGCTCAACTATGCTATACAGGTGGCGCAAGGCCTGGATGCTGCTTTTAAGCAGGGCATTGTGCACCGCGATATCAAGCCCATGAATATCCTCATTTCCAACAAGGGCATGGTGAAAATAGCGGATTTCGGCCTGTCGCGCAGCATGGATACGCCCACCATCACCACCTCCGATAAGATCATGGGAACGGCCTACTACAGCGCGCCAGAACAGGTGCAGCATGGCCATTCAGCCGATATTCGGTCTGACCTGTACTCACTGGCGGTAGTGCTCTTCGAGTGCCTGGCCGGTCAGCCGCCGTACACAGGGGGAAGTATCGTCGATATTGTATTCAAGCATATTAATGACCCCATCCCTTCCATTCGCCGCCAGCGTCCCGATGTCCCTGCATCGATGGTGACTTTTTTCGAGCGCGCTCTGGCAAAAGCGCCTGAGATGCGCTATCAGACGCCGCGCGAGTTCATACAGACTCTCGAGGAGATACAGCGTAGCATCCACGGCCCGGCAACGCGCTCTATCCAGGCGAGGCTGTACGTCGTTACGACCGGGCAGACCTTTAACCTGGACGAGGGGAAACTGATTATTGGCCGTGAGGACCCCAAGCGCGAAATTCGCCCCGACATCCAGATCAACGACCTGTCCCAGACACTCGGTCGCAAGCACGCCAGCCTCACATACAACGATGGGGTGTGGCTGCTGGAAGATCTGAATTCGCGCAACAAAACCCGCCTGAACGGCCAGGTGCTGCCGCCCAACGAGCCGCACCAGCTCAAACATGGCGATGTGCTCCACTTCGGCAAGCTAGAGGCGCGCATCGAACTGGGGTAAGCGCTATCACGTGTCAACTCAAATGAAAAGGGGTTCACCGCCGCTTTTGGTGAATCTGCCTGCTTGCTTAGGAGGAGAGGACTGGGGCGTGGTATACTGTGAGGAACACCAGCAGCAGGGCTGCTTATTCTTTTTGGAGGAAGAACGCGATGATGGAAGGGACGCTTTTGCTCTCGTTATCCCCGGACCTCAGGATTGATCAGATCACCCCAACAGCGACTGGTCTACGGGTCCACCTGGTTTCCACCCAACTGGCTGCTCGCTGCCCGCTGTGTGGGCAGGCTTCCGAGTCTGTGCATAGTCGCTATCGGCGCGTGGTGGCTGATGCGCCCTGTGGCTTGAAGCCGATCAGCTTGTCTCTGGAGGTACGCAAGTTCTTTTGTCGTACCCCGACCTGTCCCCGCAAGATCTTCACCGAACGGCTCCCTGATCTCGTGCAGCCCTGGGCGCGCATGACGAAGCGCTTACGTGCCGCCTTGCAGGCACTCGGGATGGTGACCGGCGGCGAAGGAGGCGCAGGGCTTGCTCCCAAGCTTGGGATGCGGGTAGCCTCCCCCACGTTGTTGCGTGGCATGCGAGAGGTAGCCTCCCCAGCGGTGACCAAGGTGCGGGTCGTGGGTGTGGACGACTGGGCCTACAAACGAGGCGAGACCTACGGCACGATTGTGGTCGATTTGGAGCGCCACCGGGTCGTCGATCTGCTGCCTGATCGCCGCTCGGAAACGGTCAAAGTCTGGCTCCAAGGGCATCCCGAGATCGAGGTGATGAGTCGAGACCGCGCCGGGAGTTACGCGGAGGCGGCACGACAGGGGGCGCCGCAAGCCACCCAAGTCGCCGATCGCTTCCACTTGACCAAGAATGTGCGGGAGAAGCTCAAAGACCTGCTGGACCGCAAGCGTACGTGCTTGCCCTTCGTGGAGGAGAGCACGGTCCACTCGGCTTGCGCCACACTTCCCGCTTCACCGCAAAAGGAGTCTGCGGATGAGCACGAGAAGCAGACGGCTCCGGTCAACAAAGCCGTTCTCAATCAACCGGATGATGGCGCGTCCGCTCGCCCGCTGACTGCTCCCGAGTGGCGCCGTCAACTGAATTGAGAGAAGCGCTATGCCTTGTATGAAGAGGTGCGAGCGTTACGGAGGCAGGGCCTGAGTCACTACGCCATTGCCGACACGCTGGGCATCAGTCGTCCGACCGTCCGGCGCTTTCTGGCAGCCGAGCAGTTTCCCGAACGGCTCTCGGGTCCCAAGCGACGACAGCAGCAGAGCATCGTGACGCTCTATCTGCCCTTTTTACATGAGCGCTGGCAGGCGGGGTGTCACAACGGACGCCAACTGTTCCGGGAAGCCAAAGCGCGTGGCTATGCTGGCTCACCGGCTCAACTGGAACGTGTCATCACGCAGTGGCGTAAGGACCTTCCTCCTTCCCCTCCAGGAAGCCCACGACCCCCTCGCCCGACCGCGGTGACGGTTCCCAAGCGCCAGCGGCTTTCGTCGCAACAAGCCTCCTGGCTCTTTGTGCTTCCCAAAGAGAAGCTCACTGCTCCTCAGCAGCGGCAACTCGAGCAGCTGTGTCAAGCCAGCGAGGAGCTTGTCCAGAGCGTATGAGCTCAGTCAAGACTTCCTGAGCCTGCTCAAAGAGCGCCGGGCACAGGCGCTGAAGGAGTGGATCAGTATAGCTAAAAGCAGTTATATCCCCGAACTCACAAGTTTCGCCAAGAGCGTGCAGCAGGATTACGCGGCCATTTCTGCGGCGTGCTCCCTGCCGTGGAGTCAGGGGCAAGTCGAAGGCCAGATCAATCGGCTCAAATGCCTGAAGCGGCAAATGTACGGACGGGCGCAGTTTGAGCTCCTTCGCCTCCGCGTCCTTCATGTCGCCTAGGAGCAGCTGCGGAATAGCTCCGCTTTCTGCTGCTGCTCATGAGGCCACAGGTCTCTTCCTGGATGCTGATCCCGCTAGTTCAACAGGGAAGCATTTAGTCTGGTCTCGATGGGCGAAACCGCTTCTTCCCCAATCGTTGGAAAGTTCTTCCTACTCTCACCGCATCGTTTGTAGCAAGCGGGCGGATTCACCAAAAGTGACGATGAACCATAATAATGAACCTAAAAAACTGCTCTGGACGTAATATATATGACCATCTCATTCGCGTCACTCTTTATACTATCTATAGCGCACCCGGTATGTTGAAGGGAAATTAGTGAGTAATGACTGAAAAGAACGAAAAACATCTGGTACCTTCGAATAACGGGCTTGAGGCCTCCCAATCTTCTGCTATCCCCAAACCCGCGAAGCTGCCGGTACATAGCCGCGCGGCGGCAGCACAGCGTCTCAATGATCTACCTGAAAAGCCCGCCAGAGGCGCCTATTATGCTGTGGCGCATCGCAAGGCACAGCCGACCGGTTGGCGCACACGGCGCTACATCAAGCGCAGGGCTCTGCAGCGCAGCAGCCAGCATTTCGCCGCGATTGACCGAATCGGCACACAGATGACGATGCTGCCGATGGCGCTGTGCGCGCTCGCCATTATGGTCGCGCTTACCGGCCTGATGATCACGCTCACCGCCGCTGTAGAAGCCACACAACTGCGCTACCAGCAGGATGTCGTCACGCTGGCGGATATCTTGCCCGGCGATAGCCTGAAGATGTATGACGAGCATAATACGCTCATTTACCAGATGGCCGACAAGGGACTTCAGACGACCGTGCCGCTTGAACAGATTTCACCTAACCTGATTTATGCCGAAATTGCCACTGAAGATCAGAATTTCTGGAACGACCCCGGCTACGATATCACAGGCATCGTGCGCGCGGCCATTGCTGACCTGACGAATGGGCATGTCGTCTCCGGCGGCAGCACCATCACCCAGCAGTTGATTAAGAATGCTATCGTCGGCAATCAGGATACTGTCCTGCGCAAACTCCAGGAAATCATACTTGCGCCGCAGGTGACGCGCGTCTACACCAAGCAGCAAATCCTGTCGATGTACCTCAACACCATCTACTATGGCGAGCAGGCCTATGGAGCTGATGCCGCCGCCTTCATATATTTCGACCTGCGAGACAGACCCGGGCACAGCGCCGCCTCGCAGCTCGATCTTGCACAAGCAGCCATGCTGGCCGGAATCCCGAGTTCTCCCGTCGCGCGCGACCCATATCTGTATCCCGTCGCGGCGAACCAGCGTATGCTCTCCGTGCTACACAATATGCGCGTGCAGGGCTATATTACGGTTGAGCAGGAAAATATGGCGATTGCCGAGGCCGCGCAGCCCGGTTTCCTGCATCACGGGATCATCCAGAACAATATTGCGCCCAACTTCGTCAACTATGCACTGAACGAGCTGGCCAGTACCCTGCACGTCAAAGTGAGCGACCTTGCGCGCTCAGGACTGCTCGTTTCGACCACGCTCGACCTGCCCTTGCAAAATAAAGTATTGAAGATCGCGCAGCAGCACATCAGTGAACTCGCGCAGGCACATCACATGTCTAATGCGGCGGAGGTCTTGATTGACTATCATAACGGAGCCATTCGCGTCCTGCTGGGCAACGTTGACCCCAACAACCCGCAGTTCGGCTCGTTCGACGTAGCCACCCAGGGGTATCGACAGCCCGGCTCATCCTTCAAGCCCTACATTTACGCCACCGCTTTTGCCGACGGGATGAGTCCAGGGAATCCTGTGCTGGATGCGCCTTTCACCATCCAGCTCTGCTGCGGGCTCCCGTCGTATTCGCCATCGAATTATGACCTGCGCTTTCACGGCCTGATCTCGTACCGCTACGCTCTGCAAAACTCCTTCAACGTCCCGGCTGTCAAGCTTCTGACAAAAGTGGGCGTGCAAAACGCGCTGCATACGGCGCAGGTAATGGGCATTACCTCGTACGAGGGTACCCCTAACTACACGATGGTGCTGGGAACGCTGAGCATTCGGCTGCTCGACCAGACCTCCGCCTTCGGCGTCTTCGCCAATGGTGGCGTACGCGTCCCGCCGCATGCCATCGACAGCGTTATCGATACCCAGGGCCGCCTGATCTACCACTTCGCGCCGGTCGGCACGCGTGTTATCAGCAAGCAGGTGGCGTTCATCATGACCAACGTCCTGAGCGATAACTCTTCACGTACTTTTGAGTTCGGCAAGTGCAGCGCGCTCTACCTCTACAGCAACACACAGTCGCAATGCTACGCAGGCAATTCCGGCCAGATTCGCCCGGCAGCCGTGAAGACGGGCACATCGCAGGATTTCCGCGATAACTGGACGGTCGGCTACACGACCGACTACGTAATGGGTGTGTGGGCAGGCAACAACGACAATTCACCGATGGTGAACATCACCGGCGTGGATGGAGCCGGCCCAATCTGGCATGACAGTATGCTGCTGGCGGAGCAGGGCCACCCCATCTCGAACTTCACTAATCCGGGGGGCGTGGTGAAGCGCACGGTGCATTACCCACAGGGGATTACTACAACGGATTGGTACCTGGCGGGCGTTCCAGTGGGGAACTGGTACGGGTAGCTTCATTTGACACTCTCCGGCGGCTGTGCTACCATACGAGAGGACGTAGTGTACAAATTACACCAGGTGAGGCGCGTGTGCAGTGTAGCACGCCCTCTGTAGATACAGAACAACTAGTGAACGAAGCGAAGGAATCCCGCGCATGGGAATACTCCCCATTTTCGTGCTTGTGGCGCTTGCTATCCTCTTCGGTCTCCTGGTAATGGCGCTGACTGCTATCCTGGGACCAAAAAAGCCAACGCCGGAGAAGCTTGCGCCCTATGAATGCGGCATTCAGGAGATAGAGGCACCCCATCGGCGCTTCCCCATCAAATACCTCCTGACCGGTATGCTGTTTATAGTCTTCGACATCGAAATTGTCTCATTTTATCCGCTCGCCATTCTGCTTCACGACCTGAAACTGCTGGGCTTGATCGAGCTGCTCATCTTCCTGGCGATCTTGATGATTGGCTATATCTATGTCTGGCGAAAGGGGGCGTTCACATGGGACTGAAGAACCCCTGGGAGCCGGTGCAAACTTTCTCGAATACTCAGACGCCGCGCGGGCGCGAACTGCACGTGAAGAACGGCGATTTTGGCATCCTCACGACACAGGTCAACAAGATTATCGGCTGGGGACGCAGTTCGTCGCTGTGGCCCGCGCTCTTTGGCCTGGCCTGCTGCGCCATTGAGATGATGTCCACCAGCGCCGACCGCTTCGACCTGGCGCGTTTCGGCGCCGAGGTCTACCGGGCTTCGCCTCGCCAGGCCGACTTGATGATCGTGGCCGGGCGCTGTTCTATCAAGATGGCGCCGGTGTTGCGGCAGATTTATGACCAGATGCCGGATCCCAAGTGGGTACTCGCGATGGGCGCCTGCGCGTCGTGTGGCGGCGTCTTCAACAATTACGCCATCGTACAGGGGATCGATAAGATCGTGCCAGTCGATGTGTTTGTCCCCGGCTGCCCGCCCACGCCAGAGATGCTGCTGTTCGGCTTCAATGAACTTCAGCGCAAAATCCGCGAAGGCATCCCCAATCCCCCAGATCCATTGAAAGCCAGTGGCATGAAACTGGTCGGCCCGGTTGGAGAGGAATTGTAGAGTATGGCCTTAACAGCTTTATCGACGGTCGAAATGGTGCGGGAGAAGTTCCCACAGGCTGTTGTCGAAACAAGCGATTTTCGCGACGAGCAAACCATTGTGCTGCAAGCCGAGTCGCTGGTGGCCGTCTGCTCTTATCTTTTAAGTAAGCTGCGCTACAACTTCTTATCAAGCGTCACAGCCGTCGACTGGCCGGAGCGTGTGCCGCGCTACGACGTGGTCTATCACCTGCTTTCGCTGCCCAACCAGTGCCAGTTGCGCCTCAAGGTGCACGTTGGCGCGAGGGGAGAAGAGCATCCCTCGGTACCGACCGTGACGGGCGTCTGGCCGGCCGCGAACTGGTACGAGCGTGAAGTCTACGACCTGTTCGGCATCACCTTCGCGGGCCATCCCGACCTGCGGCGTATCCTTATGCCGATGGACTGGAGCACGCACCCGCTGCGCAAGGACTACCCGCTCTCCGGCTTCGATTTGCCGGAACCTCACTGGGGTGGACAGGTACCGTATGATGTTGACCCGGGCGTGGGCAGCCAGACCCTTCGCACGCCTTTCAGCCGCGAACTGAACGAGAGCCGCAGCAAAATCAGTCACGAACAGGAGCCAGGGGAGCTAAAAGCAACATAAACCAAGGGATGTGTGGAATATGCAGAAACAGGATATAGAGACACACTATACTCTCGAAGAGAGCCAGGAATTAGAGAACGGCCAGCGCGCCGACACTATGACGATCAACATGGGGCCGCAGCATCCCAGCACACACGGAGTGCTGCGTCTGATCCTGACCATCGATGGTGAAACAGTCATAAAGGCCGTTCCAGATATCGGCTTCCTGCATACAGGCATCGAAAAGACGGCCGAATCTAAAACCTATCACCAGGCGCTCGTGCTGACCGACCGCATGGACTACCTCGCGCCTCTCAACAATAATCTGGGCTACTCGCTCGCAGTCGAAAAGCTGCTCGGTATCGAGGACGAGATCAACGACAAGATTAAGTATGTGCGCGTCATCCTGGCGGAGCTGCAGCGCATCGCCAGCCATCTCGTCTGGCTCGGCACGCATGCACTTGACCTGGGCGCGATGAGTGTCTTCCTGTACTGCTTCCGCGAGCGCGAGATGATCCTGGATGTCTTCGAGGAAATCTCCGGCGTGCGCATGATGACCAGCTATATCTGCCCTGGTGGCTTACAGGCCGAGCTTACTTCTATGTTTGAAAAGAAGGTGCGCGCCTTCACCAGTGTCTTCCCGGAGCGCTTGCAGGAATATCATGATCTGCTGACCAATAACCAGCTCTGGCTTGAGCGCACCAAAGGCGTCGGCATTTTGAGCGCACAGAACGCTATCGCTTATGGCGCGAGTGGCCCCGTACTGCGCGGCAGCAATGTTGTCTGGGATATCCGCAAGGCCTTTCCTTACAGCGGCTACGAAAAGTTCGACTTCGATATCCCGGTCGGCACGAACGGCGACGTCTATGATCGCTACCTGGTGCGCATGCTGGAGATGGAGGAGAGCCTGAAGATCGTCAACCAGGCCATGGATGGGCTACCGGCTGGCCCCTACCGCGTCAGCAATCCCAAAATCGCTCCGCCGGCCAAGTGGCAGATCACCGGCAGCATGGAAGCGCTGATCCATCACTTCAAGCTCTACACAGAGGGCTATCGACCTCCGCAGGGTGAAGTGTTCGTGCGGACCGAGTCGCCAAAGGGGGAACTGGGCTTCTACATTGTCAGCGACGGCAGCGCCAAACCCTACCGTATGCACGTGCGGGGCGCATCCTTTGCCAATTTACAGGTCTTGCCGCTCATGGTCGAAGGCCGTTTCCTCTCGGATGTAGTCGCGGCCATCGGCAGCATCGATATTGTGCTTGGAGAGGTCGATAGGTGATAGAAATGCCGCTAATGAGGAATGCATAGATGATTTCAGAACAGGCTAAACAGCGTATGCGCGAACTTGCGGCGCGTTACCCTGCCGCACGTTCGGCGGTGATGCCGGCGCTCTATATCGCGCAGGACGAAGAGGGGTATATCACCCAGGATGCGCTAGAGGCGGTGGCGGATGCAATCGGAATGACGGTCGATGACGTGGAGAGCATTGCTACCTTCTATACCATGTACTATCAGCGCCCGCCGGGCAAAAAAGTCATAAAGGTCTGTACCAGCATCTCCTGCTACTTGCGCAACTGCGACGGCCTGGTCGAACGCCTGGAGCAGAGCCTGGGCATCAAACGCGGCGAAACCTCGGAGGACGGCAATTATACCCTGTTGACAGCGGAATGCCTGGCTTCGTGCGGAACCGCGCCCGTCCTGCAGGTCAACGACGAATTCGTCGAAAACGTCACGCTCGATATGGCCGACAAACTGGTGGATCAATGGCAAAAGGAATTGGCAACCGTAGGGACACAATCCGCCACACTCAATTCCCTGGTGACCAGTAGCGAAGATACCAACTCCGAGAAGCAAGCGGCGGTAGCACAGCGCAGGCAATTCATTTCGCCGTTAAATAGAGATTTTATCATAGAGGAGGAACGAAGGGCGACCGCAAGAGTGCGCCCTTACAATGACACAACAGATACCGACAATTGAAACCTCATCATGTCATTGTAAGGGCGCACCCTTGCGGTCGCCCTCGGACTAAATAAATGCCAGAATTGATTGTTACGAAGGATATGGATGCTCCCGGGTTGAATACGCTTGAGGGTTACCGGCAGCATGGCGGCTATACCGCACTGGAAAAGGCCTTAAAGGAATACCAGCCGGAAGAGCTGGTCGAGATGATAAAGAAGTCGGGACTGCGCGGGCGCGGCGGGGCGGGTTTTCCCACCGGCATGAAATGGGGCTTCCTGGCGAAAACCGAGCCGCGCTACCTGTGCTGCAACTGCGACGAAAGCGAGCCGGGCACCTTCAAAGATCGCATGATTATGGAGAAGAACCCGCACCTGCTGGTCGAAGGTGTCATCCTCACCAGCTATGCCTGCCGCGTCACAACGGCCTTTATTTACGTGCGAGGTGAACTGGCGCTGGCCGGGCGGCAGGTGTCACGCGCCATCCAGGAAGCCTACAACGCGGGCTACATCGGCCAGAACATCCTGGGTAGCGGGTTCTCGCTCGAAGTCATCATGCATCGCGGCGCGGGCGCCTATATCTGCGGCGAGGAGAGCGCGTTGATGGAATCGCTCGAAGGAAAACGCGGCTATCCACGCCTGAAGCCACCCTTCCCGGCGGCCATCGGCCTCTACGGCGGCCCGACAGTCATCAACAACTGCGAGACGCTCGCGACGATTCCGGCTATTGTGAACAATGGATCCGACTGGTATGCCTCGTTCGGCACTGAGAAGAGCAAGGGCACGCGCATCTTCTGCTTAAGCGGGCACGTCAAAAAGCCTGGCAATTACGAGTTGCCGCTCGGCACACCGATCCGCTCGTTGATTTACGACGAAGCCTACGGAGGCGGTATCCTGGGGGATAAGCAGCTCAAAGCCATCATTCCCGGTGGCTCTTCGACCTTCATTCTGGGCGCGGACAAAGTAGATACACCACTGGACTTCGAGGCCATTGCCGCAGCCGGCTCGATGCTCGGCTCAGGCGGTGTAATCGTCCTTAACGAAGATACCTGCATCGTGGATGCAGTGCTGCGTATGACCGAGTTTTACCGCGACGAATCGTGCGGTAAATGCACACCCTGCCGCGAAGGAACGTACTGGCTGACCGAAATCCTGCACCGCATCGAGCATGGACACGGACAGCAAAAAGACATCGACTTGCTGGTGGACATCTGCGACAATATCAGCGGCAAATCATTCTGCCCGCTCGGCGACGCAGCCACCAGTTCGATCACCAGTAGCGTCAAACTCTTCCGTGATGAATACGAGGCCCATGTGCGCGAGGGAGGGTGCCCGTTCAAGAAGGAACAGTAAAAGTTATGCCGGAAGAAGAGAAGCAAGACAACCTTGTCCACCTGACCATTGATGATATTCCCGTGGCTGTGCCGCCCGGAACGCTAGTCTGGGCGGCGGCACGGCAGATCGGGATCGAGATACCCATTTATTGCTATCATCCCAAGATGCCGCCGCTCGGCGCGTGTCGCATGTGCTTCGTCGAAATCGAAAAGGTGCCCAAGCCGCCGCAAACCGCCTGCACCACGCCCGTCAGCGAAGGCATGATCGTGCATACCAGGACCGACAAAGTGAAGAAGGCGCGGCGCGGCACACTCGAATTCCTGCTCATCAACCACCCGCTCGACTGCCCAATCTGCGACAAGGGAGGCGAATGCGATCTGCAAGATTTCACACTGCGCTACGGACCGGGTGGGACGCGCTTTGACCAGTACAAGCGCCACTATCCCAAACCGGTACCGGTCAGCGACCGCGTGATGCTGGACCGCGAGCGCTGCATCCTGTGCCAGCGCTGCACGCGCTTCAGCTCGGAAATCTCGATGGATAACGGACTGGTAATGATCTCGCGCGGCTATCGCATGGAAGTCGGCACCGCGCCAGACCATGCCTTCGACTCGATCTTCTCCGGAAACACGGTTGAAATGTGCCCGGTTGGCGCGCTGACCGCTTCCACCTATCGCTTCAGGGCGCGGCCCTGGGAACTCAAACGCACTCCGAGCGTGTGTAACAATTGCAGTGTTGGCTGCAACGCGCGCATCGATGTGCGAGTCGATAAGGTCATGCGCCTGATGTCACGCGAGAATGACGCTATCGACGACGGCTGGCTCTGCGACCGGGGACGCTGGGGCTTCGAGTTCGTCAACAGCCCACAGCGCCTGCGCACGCCGCTCATTCGACAGGGCGGGACATTGCAGCCTGCCACCTGGGTTGAGGCGCTCTACATGATCGCCTCGCGCCTGCGCCTCATCATCGATAAGCACGGCGCAAAGGCTGTTGGCGGTATCGGCTCGACGCGCACGACCAATGAGGAAGCCTATCTCTTCCAGAAGCTGCTGCGCGAGGCCCTCGGCACGCCCAACATCGATCACCACCACGGCTACTTCCCCGGACCGAGCGACACATTGTCGGGCCAGCCCTGGCGTATGACCAACAGCATCGCGGATATCGAGAAGGCCGCGCACATCGTCCTGATCTCCTCGGACCCGTACGAGCGCCAGCCCATTCTCAACCTGCGCATCAAAAAAGCCATGAAGGGCGGCGCGAAGATCTACATCATCAACGAAGGCGAGACTGAACTAGACCGCTTCGCCACAGAGAAAATCGGCATCCCGCAGGGCAGCACCGGCATTGCGACGAAGCTGCTGCTGCACTACGCGCTGAACGACGAGGCGATACAGGTCGACCAATATGAGCAGATCCGCACGCGTATGGCGCAATATGATGAGTCGTTGAGCGCCGCCGAACAATCCTTCGGAGACAAGACGACTTCGCAGTTAAAATCCCTTGCGCACACCATCGCGACGACTGAGGGCGCGATCCTGCTCTACGACGAGATGGCGACGCTCGCCCAGGGCAGCGAAGACCTGGCTGCGGATATTCAGGCGCTTGCGCACGTCACCAATAACATCAACCGCCCCGGGTCAGGCGTCGGACCACTTTTCGAGGACGCAAACTCCCTGGGCGCGCGCGATATGGGTCTGCTACCGGACGCGCTGCCAGGTTACCTGACCGTGCCGGAACAAGGGCTGGTCTACGAGGAGATGCTGAGCAGCCCGGAGATACGCGCGCTTTACGTCATGGGCGCCAATCCGCTGCGCCACGTATCGCAGTTGCCTCCCAATCTGGAACTGCTGATCGTGCAGGATATCGCGCCAACGGAGACTGCGCAGCGCGCCGATATCGTGCTGCCAGCCGTCAGCTTTGCCGAAAAAGACGGCAGCATGACCAACGTTGACTCACACGTGCAGCGCAACGTCCATGCACTGCGCCCGCTCCCCGGCGCGAAAGCCGACTGGGAAATTCTGACGCTGCTGGCCCGCCAACTCGGTCAGAAGTGGAATTACTTCAGCCCGCAGGACGTGCTGCTCGAAATCGCCGCCAACAACCCGCTCTATGCCGGCCTGACATGGGACGAGCTGGGCGCGCAGGGCGTACGCTTGCAGGAAATAGCGGAGGCGGAGGCGGGGAGCGTACTGTTGAGCGAAGCCAACATAGCGATGCGGGAGGGATGAGCACATGCTTGAATTTCTCAATACGCCGATCGTCGCCTACGTTATTAAGGGCGCCATCGTTATTTTCGTGCTACTGACCGCCTTTGCCTACTTGACGTTGATCGAGCGGCGCGTGGTGGCAAAGATTCAAGGCCGCCTGGGGCCGAACCGTGCCGGGCCGTGGGGCATGTTCCAGCCGGTCGCCGACGGGCTCAAAATGGCCTTCAAGGAACAGATCATCCCATCGCAGGCAAAAAAGGCAATCTACCTGATCGCACCGATCATCTCGGTCGTCGTGGCACTGTGCGCCTTCGCCGTCGTGCCAATTGGTAGAGCCTGGGACACGGGAAAGCCGAGCGTCTGGGACCCGATTATCGGCGACATCAACGTCGGTCTGCTGTGGATTCTCTCCATCTCATCGCTGGCCGTCTATGGCATCGTACTGGGAGGCTGGTCTTCGGGCAATCGCTATTCGCTGCTTGGCTCGCTGCGCAGCGCGGCGCAAATGGTCTCCTACGAAACGAGCCTGGGACTGGCCTTGAGCGGCGTGCTGATGTGGGCAGGTACTCTGAGCCTGGTCGGCATCGTGCAGGCACAGCGCAATATGGGCATCTGGTTCATCGCCGCGCAGCCGCTGGGCTTCTTCCTGTACCTGATCGCCGGCGTGGCCGAGGTCAACCGCGCGCCCTTCGATCTGCCTGAGGCCGAGCAGGAACTGACAGCCGGCTACCTGACCGAATATAGCGGCCTGCGCTGGAGTATTTACCAGATGGCGGAATACATCAACATGATTACCGTCAGCGCGGTCGCCTCCACGCTCTTCCTGGGCGGGTGGAGTTTTTTCGGCCTGGAAAATATCCCCGTGCTCTCCATCGTGATCTTCCTGATCAAAGTGGCCCTCTTCCTGTTCCTGTTCATCTGGCTGCGCGCCACGCTGCCGCGCATCCGCTACGACCGCCTGATGCGCCTGGGCTGGCAACTGCTGCTGCCCCTGGCCGCGCTGAACGTTATCATCACTGCTACCGTCGTCGCCCTCGGCTGGCCCTGGTGGGTCAGCGGCCTCGCCGGCCTGGTGGTGATCGTGGCCGTACTGCTCTATGAGCGGAGCAAGAACATCAGCATCCGGCAGGCGCTGCCCGCGGTAACGGATGATGGAAGGACGAAGGAAGTGATGCTGCCGTCGTCGGTGAGGCTGGCGAAATTCGAGAAGGTGAGCGCGGAGTAAGGAGTTTTCTATGTCATTCGACATCATCAAAGGGATGGCAACCACCCTAAAGAATATCGGCAAGAAACCAACTACCATCTCCTACCCGGAGGAGGAGCGGGAGCTTCCGGCGCGTTTTCGCGGGCGGCACGTGCTGCATCGCTACGAAAATGGGTTGGAGCGCTGCGTGGGATGCTTCCTGTGCGCGGGGGCGTGCCCAGCGGATGCAATCTACATCGAGGCCGATGAGAACACGGAGGAGCATCGCGTCTCGCCGGGTGAGCGGTACGCCAGGGTCTTCGACGTGAACCTGCTGCGCTGCATCTTCTGCGGCTATTGTGAGGCTGCCTGCCCGACGGGAGCCATTACGCTCGAAAAGCAGTACAAGCTGGCATCTTTTTTCCCAGAGGACATGGTCTATCACAAGGAAATGCTGCTCGAGCCGATTGGACAGGCCAGCGTTGGCTCCGCGGAGGTCTGGTTTGAGCCGCCGCCCCAGGAGGCCGCGCAGCCCATACCGCAAGAGAACCACGTCTTCGACGGGCAGGAGGCCAGCGCCGCGGCTGTTGGGCTGGGCGATTTGCCGACAGAACAGCCGGTCTTCCTCACGGACGAGGAGCAGGACGAAGACCGGCGCAAGTTCGAGGAGGAGAGAGGGAGACGATGATCGACACAACGTTACTTACCTTTATTGTGCTGGCCGTCGCAAGTGTCGCCTCGGCCCTCGGCGTTATCCTCTTCCGCAATGCCGTGCACAGCGCGCTAAGTCTGATTCTGACACTGCTCTTCCTGGCCCTGTTTTATCTGCAACTGGGGGCCATGTTTATCGCCATCGTACAAATCCTGATCTACGCCGGCGCGATCATGGTGCTGTTCCTCTTCGTCGTCACAATGCTGGTGAGCGAGGCGAGAGATACCGAGGAGCCTGATCGCATTCCCTGGCAGCGTGGTATAGCCGCCGCGCTCGGCCTTATCCTGGTCGGCGTGCTGAGCTACCTGCTCTTCACCGGCGCGTCAATCGACAGCAACGCCAAAGCGAGCGGCGCTAACAGCCTGACGCAGGCCGTTGCTACACGAGGAGGAGATACGCAGGCCTTCGGCTACGCCCTCTTCCACGGGTTCGCCTTTCCTTTCGAGGTCACAAGCCTGTTGATTGTCGTGGCAATCCTGGGGGCGATGGTGCTGGGGAGAAGATCTTAATACTTCCTTGCACCGCTGCTGGGGCGGAGTATAATCGCGCCAGCGACGTTGAAGGAGTGTATATCAATACGTCGGGGGTAGCAATTATGTCAATACCTGTCTCGTGGTATCTCATCGTTAGTGCATGTATTTTTACTATCGGGGTTGTCGGTGTACTGGTGCGGCGCAATCCCCTGATTATTTTTATGTCGATCGAATTGATGTTGAATGCCGTCAACCTCTCGTTTATCACCTTCTCGCACTATCTCGATTCCGTAGACGGGCAGATGTTTGTCTTCCTGGTACTGACGGTGGCAGCAGCAGAAGTCGTGGTGGGCCTGGCCATAATCGTCTCCATTTTCCGCAGCCGCCGCGACATCGATGTTGACGACATGAATGCATTGCGAGGCTAAGTAGTATGACTAATTTAACCATATGGGTGCTGGTACTGCCCCTGCTCGGCTTCATCATCCTGGGGCTGACAGGGGGCACCATGTCACATATGACGCGTCCACGCACGGCGATCCTGACGGTGGCGCTGGGTTCAACCGGCCTGGCGTTCCTCTTCGCCGCCCTCAGCTTCTTCTCAATTCTCGCATCGCCGCCCTCGTCTCCCTCAGCCGGCGACCAGGTGATTTATACCTGGGTTAACTCCGGTGTTATTGGAGCCGCACCGAACGCCACCGCTCTCTCCGTGAGCTTTGGCCTGCTCTTCGATCCGCTTACGGCGACGATGTTGATGGTCATTACCGGTGTGGGCTTTCTCATCCATATCTACTCCGCAGGATATATGGCTGAAGAGGAAAATCCTGCATTCGCGCGTTATTTCTCCTACCTCAACTTCTTCATCTTCGCGATGGTGCTGCTGGTCAGCGCGGATAACTTTCTCTTCCTACTCGTTGGCTGGGCGCTGGTCGGCCTGGCGTCATTCCTGCTAATCGGCTTCTGGTTCGATCGACCTAAAGCGGTCGCGGCGGCCAGGAAAGCGCTGGTCATCAACATCATCGGCGACTTTGGTCTGATGATCGCTATCTTCCTTATCTTCAAGCACTACCACACGCTCAACTACTTTACGAACAGCAGCGGCACTATAGGAGTCTTCAATCAGCTTCCGGGTGATGCAAGCGCCTCGATTTTAACGATCATCTGCCTGCTGATCTTCGTGGCGTGCGCGGCGAAATCAGCGCAGTTGCCCCTCTATATGTGGCTGCCCGACGCGATGGAAGGCCCCACTCCGGTCAGTGCGCTGATCCATGCCGCAACGATGGTGACGGCCGGTGTCTACCTGGTGGCGCGCGCCAACCAGTTTTTCGAGCTTTCGCCGACCGCGCTGATCACCGTTGCCATCATCGGAGGCGTGACAGCGCTTTTCGCTGCTACCATCGCGACTTTCCAGCTCGATATCAAGCGCGTGCTGGCATATTCCACCATCAGCCAGCTCGGCTACATGTTCATGGGCGAGGGCGCACACGACTACGGAGCAGGCATCTTCCACCTGACGACGCATGCTTATTTCAAGGCGCTGCTCTTCCTGGGCGCGGGCGCTGTAATTCATGTGCTGCATGGTGAACAGGACATGCGCCAGATGGGCGGATTGCGCAATAGTCGTCCTCTCAAGATTACATTCTGGACCTTCCTGATCGCAGCGCTGGCAATCAGTGGCATCCCGCCATTGTCGGGCTTCTTCAGCAAAGATGAGATACTCAGTTCGCTGCTGGCCCAGGCCGCGTCGGGCGGCGGTTCGCACGTGATCTACTATGTCCTGTGGGGTATTGGTCTGCTGACGGCTGGCCTGACGGCATTCTACATGTTCCGCCTGGTGCTGGGCATCTTCGCCGGGCAATATCGCGGCAGAGGGCCGCTGGCGCACGGGCACGAGGACGAAGGCGAGGAAGAAGAGGCACATGGCCAGGGACACGGCGGCTTCTATGCTATCGATAGGGAAGAAGTGCCTGCCGTGATGAACGTTCCCTTGATCCTGCTGGCGGTCCTCTCGGTGATTGGCGGGCTGGTCGGCTCGTTCGCGCTCTTCAGTGCGGCGAACTGGCATCCCCTGGCCAACTTCCTCGACCCCATTTTCACTCATTCAGCCTGGGCACCTATGGCTGTAGTTGCCCCAAAGGTTTCCCTGACGGTCGCTTGGATTTCGACAGGATTGAGCGTCGGTCTGGGCGTACTGGGCATTCTTGGGGCGCTAGCCCTGTATCGCAACGGTTTCCAGTACAGAGAGAGTCGCAACCCGCTCTATCAACTGGTCTTCCACAAGTACTACGTCGATGAGTTCTTTATCGCAGTGCTCATCAATCCGATTATCGAGCTAGGACGCGCCTTTTCGCAGTTCTTTGAGGGCAACGTGCTCGATGGAGGCAGCCGGGGCGTCGGCTGGATTTTGAGCCGCACCAGCAGCCTGTTGCGCCGCCTGCAAACGGGCTATATGCGTAACTATGCCCTGGCGATTCTGCTGGGTGTCGTGTTAATTGTTCTTTATTACGCGGTGAGGGGGTAGCGGCATGTTTCCACTGTTATCGCTGATTATCTTTCTGCCCCTGATCGGCGGCATCGTTACACTGCTGCTCCCGCGCGATCGGCTCAGCCTCATCCGCTGGACAGCGCTGGCTTTCGCCTGGGCTGACCTGCTGATCGTGCTTGGACTCATGCTGGGCTACTCGCAGGCCGTGCCAAATTTTGCCGCGACGATTGTCGGTGCAAGCCCGACAGCAACATATTATGCAACCGTTCACGAGCAACTAAACTGGATCGTCACGCAAAACTTCAGTCTGAGTTACAGCCTGGATGTAGATGGCATCAGTCTTTTACTCACCACGCTCACCTCCTTACTCACCGTCGTCTGCATCGGCGCGTCGTTCAGAATCGACCAGAAGGTCAAGAACTACATGGCCTTCATGCTGCTGCTGGAAAGCGGGATACTGGGCGTCTTCCTGGCCTCGAACCTCTTCCTGTTCTACATTTTCTGGGAGTTGATGCTGATCCCGGCCTATTTCCTGGTAGGCAGTTGGGGCGGCGAGCGCCGAGTTTATGCAGCGATAAAGTTCGTGCTCTACACTTCTGTTGGAAGCCTGTTGATGCTGGCCGGCATCATCGCGCTGGGCTACTATCACCAGCAGCTCACACCCGGCAGTGGCTATACGCTTGACTTCGCGACGCTGCTCAACGGCAGGCTCGACCCCACCATTCAGATGTGGCTCTTCCTGGCCTTTGCCGCAGCCTTCGCCGTCAAGGTGCCGCTAGTACCGTTCCATAGCTGGCTGCCCGATGCCTATAGCGAAGCGCCCGCGCCCGTCACAGCGATGCTAGCGGGAGCCATGTCCAAAACCGGCGCGTATGGCTTCCTGCGTTTCTGTTTACCGCTTTTCCCCAACGCTGTGCATACGCTGGCGCCGCTCATCAATACGCTAGCGGTCATCGGCATACTCTACTGTGCGTGGATGGCGCTGGTGCAGAACGATATCAAGCGGCTGCTCGGCTATTCCAGCATCAGCCACCTGGGCATCGTCATGCTGGGCATGTTCGCCTTCAATGTGCAGGGCATCGAAGGCTCGGTCTTGCAGATGGTCAATCACGGTATCACGATCGCAGCGCTCTTCTTGATCGTCGGCTATGTTGAGGCGCGCACCGGGACGCGCCGCCTGAGCGACTATGGTGGGCTAGCGAAGCGCATTCCAATCATGGCCAGCGTCATGTTGATCGCTGTGCTCTCCTCACTCGGCCTACCGGGGCTCAACAGCTTCGCGGGCGAGTTCCTGTCGCTGCTGGGCGCATTCCAGAGCAGCACGCTATTCGGCTTCCTGGGTACCGCCGTTGTGATACCTGCCGCATGGTACATGATACGCCTCTTCCAGGGCATGATGCAGGGGCCGCGCAAGATCGAAGGGCCGGTAGCCGTGCTCGAGCGCAAAAACGCACTGAGCGATATCCAGATGAGCGAGTTCCTGGTGATCTTGCCTTTGCTGCTCCTGATCTTTTATATCGGTTTTCAACCGCAGGTGCTGACCTTCTTGATGGAGCCGACGGTGGTGAACACGCTCCAGCATTTTGGGAGCATTTTGATTCATTGAGGTTATCGATATGTCGTTCACATTTACTGCAACAGCCGCCGATTGGGGGCGTATAGCGCCGGAGTTGGTGCTGGCGGCCTTCGCGCTGCTCGTGCTGATAGCCGATCTATTGCTGCCATCACAACAACAAACAGGCAAGCATGCGCGAGAAGGCATTTTTATGGTCCTGCCCGCGCTGAGCCTGCTTGGTGTGGCCGGGTCCTTTATCGCGAGCATTGTTCTTTTTAACATTGGCGACAACCAGCCCGCCTTCAATCACATGATCGGCTCCGATGCAGGATCTTTGTATGCCTATTGCATTATCCTGAGCGCCAGCGCCATGGGCGTTACGCTCTCGCCCGCCTACCTGAAACGTCTCAAGCTCGTTCACCACGGCGAGTACTATGCGCTGATGCTGTTCGGAACGGTCGGCATGATGATTATGGCCGCCGCGCTCAGCTTCCTGACGATCTTCCTGGGGCTGGAGATGCTCTCGCTAGCGCTCTACATCCTGTGCGGCTTCGTCGCGCGGCGCGGAACCTCGCAGGAAGCGGGCATGAAATATTTCCTGCTCAGTTCGTTCGCCTCGGCCATCCTGCTCTACGGGATTGCCCTGGTCTATGGCGCAACCGGAAATACTTCGTTTGCCGGTATTCAACATTACCTGTTCAGCACCGTCCAGCTTGTTCACGCGGCATCCTTACCCCCAGGAAGTCACATTCACCCCACGATAAATCGGGGGTCTACAACGCTGCTGCTTACCGGTATGGGCCTACTGGTTGTCGGTTTTGCCTTCAAGGTTTCAGCCGTGCCGTTCCAGGCCTGGACACCTGATGTTTATGACGGCGCGCCTGCGCCGGTCACAGCTTTCATGTCGGTCGGCACGAAAGCAGCAGCGATGATCGCCTTCGCGCGCGTCTTCGATATTGTCCTCGGCCCCATCTCGAACGATTGGCTGCCGGTCGTGTGGGCCATCGCCATCCTGACCATTGTAGGCGGTAACATCCTGGCGCTGGCGCAGAGCAATCTCAAGCGCCTGCTGGCCTATTCGAGCATTGCCCACGCCGGCTACCTGCTCATTGGCGTCGTCGCGGGGGGCACGGTCGGCATCTCGGCCATCCTCTTCTACCTGTTCTGCTATACCTTCCTGAACCTGGGCGCTTTCGGTGTGGTCTCAGTGCTGGAACGCGCGGATAATTCCGGCAATAGCCTGGCGGAACTGCGCGGGCTATGGTATCGCCAGCCCACGCTGGCGGGCCTGCTGGCCTTCTTTCTGCTCGCCCTGGCGGGTTTCCCGCCGATGGCAGGCTTCGCAGCGAAATACTACATCTTCTACGCCGCCCTGCAAAGCGGCCACCCCGAACTACTCATCATCGGCGTGCTTGCCAGCGTGCTTGGCATGTATTACTACCTGCGCTTCATCGCCGCAATGTTCATGGAACGCCAGCCCGGAGCGCAAGCAGGGACGCAGGCAACAACAGTGCCGTCAATTTCAACCGCACCTGTAGCTCCGGCCTCGGCTGCCAGCAGGCGCGCCTCCGGCAGATTAAGCGGCAGTGGCAACGGAGCAAGCAAGGCAGTGGCAGCGACGGCGGTCGCGGTGAGGGCACCTACATCCCCGCTCGTCAAAGAAAAAGCTGCTGAACCTGCGGAGCCGCGAATAGTCATCGGCTGGACGAGCTGGCTGGCACTGGGAGCGTCTGCGGTTGGCACCCTGCTGATGGGGACAGTGCTGGCTTACTGGCTGGTGAACCTGGCGCAGTTTGCGGCGAGCATTATGATGCGGGTGATGTAAGCAGAGTCTACTGTCGCGCAGCTCTACGTGCGAGACGTGAGATCGAGTCTGCGTGAGAATTCTTGTTCACTTGACATCTTCCAGCTAATACTGTACTTAGTATAGTAGATTGGTACATACCCATTATTGATGAGGTGGTCAGATGGTACATGCCTTTCTGTTCACCGTCCACGCTCATCGATATGCCTCGCTGTCCAATCCTTAAGGTTTTCCCTTTCGTTCTCTTTTTTCATTCTGTGTAGTTCTCATCACACACGACCTACGAAAGGAGTAAGGTCTATGGCATCCCAACCTCAGAGGAGGAGGCGTTCCTGGCTTCTCATCTTCCTCATCATTCCCTTCATCGCCCTGTTGTACCCGCCGTTCTACAACAGCCCTAACCCGACGTTCATCGGCATTCCCTTCTTGTACTGGTACTCGATGCTCTGGATTATACTCACGGCTATTCTTACCGCCGCGTTGTATTTTCTGGGAGCATGAAGTAGAGGGATAAAGGAGATTCATGCATGTTTAACGGGGTCGCTTTTACTGTCTTCATCATCTTCTTCGCAATTGTCACCATCCTGGGATTTGTGGCCGCGCGCTGGCGGCGCGGCAATCTCGATCTGATTAATGAATGGGGATTGGCCGGACGACGTTTCGGCACCCTGGTGACCTGGTTCCTGCTTGGCGGAGATCTGTACACCGCGTATACCTTTATCGCCGTTCCGGCAGCCATGTTCGGGCTGGGTGTCCTGAACGGCTGGTTTGCTGTTCCCTATACCGTGCTGGTATACCCAATCATTTACGTGCTGATGCCCAAGTTCTGGTCGGTCTGCAAGCAGCGTGGCTACGTGACGGCCTCCGACTTCGTGAAAGAACGCTTCGGCAGCAAGACGCTGGCCTTCGCGATGGCCCTTACCGGCATCGTAGCAACGCTGCCGTACATCGCCTTGCAGATGTTCGGCATCCAGGTCTCGCTGGCCGCGCTTGGCATCCCGCTCACGGTGCCGATCGGCGGCTTCCAGCTCGACCTGCCGCTGCTCCTGGCTTTCCTGATCCTGGCGGCTTATACCTATACGAGCGGGCTGCGCGCGCCCGCTATGATCGCCCTGGTTAAGGATGTGATGATTTTCGTGGCATTGATCGCCATTCTGATCGTCATCCCTTCCAGGCTCGGCGGATTTGGGGCGATCTTCAGCGCGGTCAGCGCCAAACATGCCGCGAACACAACGACATTCTCCGAGTTTTTGAGTCCGAAGCAGACCTGGGCGTATGTCACGCTGGCGCTTGGCTCAGCCCTGGCATTGTTCCTCTACCCGCACTCGCTGACAAGCGTTCTGAGTAGCAACAGCAGAAATGTGGTCAAACGCAATACTGCTCTGCTCCCCATCTACTCGCTGATGCTGGCCCTGCTCGCACTGACGGGCTACATGGCAATTGCCGCACACATAAAGCCACTGGCGCCCTTTGGTTCAAATGGCGCAGTGCCGGCACTCATCAACGCGGAATTTCCATCCTGGTTCGCGGGCTTCGTCTTCGCGGCCATCTCGATTGGCGCGCTGGTACCCGCCGCCGTGATGTCGATCGCAGCGGCTAACCTGTTCACGCGCAACATCTTCAAAGAGTACATCAACCCGAATGCCTCCGACCGCGCGGAATCGAGCGTCGCCAAGTGGGCCTCGCTCATCCTGAAGTTCGGGGCGGTACTCTTCATCATCTACATTCCCACCGCGCAGGTCATCAACTTCCAGTTGCTCGGCGGCATCTGGATTCTCCAGACCCTCCCGGCGGTCTTCCTGGGCCTCTACACCAACTGGTTCAATCGCTGGGCGCTGCTGATCGGCTGGGCGGCCGGCGAAGTGCTCGGCACGATCTTCTTCTACGTGGCGGGGCTCAAGTCTGTCTATACCATCACGCTGGGCAGCTTCAGCTTCCCGGCCATGTACATCGCTTTCTCGATGATTGTACTGAATCTCGTGCTGGCGATCATCCTGACCCCCATCTTCAACGTGATCGGGCTGCGGCGCGGCAGAGACGCGACCTCACCGACCGATTACGATGCAGAAGAGCGCCTTCCGGTCGAAGCCGGGCGCGAAGCCCTGGGTTAAGGTGGCGGCATAGCAAGGATGGTGCCCCTCGCGGGTGCCATCCTTGCTATGCCGCCACCGCTATGCCGACTCGTTCTAACAGGGCGCGGCTCAATTCGGCGCGGTGCTTCTTCGGCATACGGTTCGGAATGCTATGCGAATCGGAGCCAGTACTCATCAACAGCTCGTGCTTGCGCGCGTATGCCAGCAGCGTCTCGGTGTCTTCCGGGCTGTGTGAAGGATGGATAACCTCGATGCCATCCAGGGGTACTTCGGCACGCACTTTATCGAGCAACTCCGTATCGTAGTAGGTAAAACCGCGTTCCTTGCGGCCTGGATGTGCCACAAGCGCGACCCCGCCGCAGCGGTGGACGGTATCAACTGTATGAGCCATATCCGCTTTGATGGAGACAAAGCCAGATTCTTGCAGGATGTTCAGGGCAGCGTGCCAGTCGCTGGCATAGCCGTGCGCACGCAGCAGCATGATGTTATCGCGGGGCAGGCGCAATTCGCCGCCGCTCTCGTGCAGCACCTCCGCCTGGCGTGGGAACTCGTAGCCCTTATGGCGCAGTTCTTCGTAGACAGCCAGCGTATTTTCTAGCTGACGCTTCACCACGTCATCAGCAACTCCACGCAACTCGGTATTATCAGGATCAAAGCCATAACACAGGATATCACCCATCACGCCATTCCACTGCGTAGTCATCTCCACACCCGTCAGTACAGGCAGCCGCTTCTGGATGGCCAGTTCCTGGATCACACCCATAGTATCGACGCGGTCATGATCGGTAATAGCCACCAGGGCAAACCGCTCGGAAATCAGGTAATCGATCAACTGTTCGGCTGGCCAGCGTCCATCGCTAAAGGTGGTATGCATGTGCAGGTCTATCGAGGCATCAGGGGAAAGCACGAGGTTGGTTGTCGAAAGAATCAAAACGGAAAAACTCCTTAAACATCAAGGAAAGTAACATATAAAACTTATACATATAATACCACACCCTGCTCTCTACGACCGGAAACAATACCCCACACCGCGTACGGTCTGGATCAATTTTGGGTTAGCGGGGTCTTCTTCGATTTTCTCGCGCAACCAGCGCACGTGTACATCAACGGTGCGCGTATCCCCGGCGTAGTCGTAGCCCCAGACGTTGTGTAGCAACTGGTCGCGGGTGAGCACGGTTCCGCGGTTGCGCGCCAGGTAGACGAGCAGATCGAACTGCTTGGGCTGTAACTCCAATTCTTTGCCGCGGCTGTTGATACGCCGGCCGGCTAGATCGATGCGGATAGGCCCGGCGAGGAGCTCGCGGTCGGGGCGACGTGACTCAGCGGCTCTGGCGTCTGCATTCTGGTCATTCTGCTCCTCGTGTGCTGGTGGATATTCGGAACGGCGCAGGAGGGCACGCACGCGGGCGAGGAGTTCTCGCCGGCCAAAGGGTTTGGTGACGTAATCGTCGGCGCCAACCTCCAGGCCGACGACCTTATCGATCTCTTCGCCTTTGGCGGTGAGCATTATGATGGGAGTGGTGGAGGTTGGTCCATCGCGGCGCAACTGGCGGCAGACCTCCAGCCCATCCATTTCCGGCAGCATAATGTCGAGGATAATGAGGTCGGGTTTCTCGCGGCGCGCGGCCTCGAGGCCGCTGCTGCCGTCCAAAGCAGTAGAAACCTGAAAGCCGGCCTGCTGCAGGTTGTAGGCGATGGTCTCGACGAGCACCGGCTCGTCATCAACCACCAGGATTTTACGCCCCAAAGATCACCTCCCCTGTCGAAAGCAGTATGAGTTAACTAAACCGTCCACTGATATAATCTTCCGTTTCTTTTTGCGTCGGGTGCTCGAAGAGATCGACCGTCGGACCAAACTCGATTAGCTTGCCGCTCAGGAAAAAGCCGGTATACTGCGACACGCGCGCGGCCTGTTGCATGTTGTGCGTCACAATCACGATGGTGTAGCCCTTCGCCAGATCCACGATCAACTCTTCGATTTTCAGCGTGGCGATGGGGTCGAGGGAGGAGGCCGGCTCGTCCATCAAGAGCACCTCCGGGTTGATGGCGATGGCGCGCGCGATGCACAGGCGCTGCTGCTGACCACCGGAGAGCCCGAGGGCCGAGGATTTCAGGCGGTCCTTGACCTCGTCCCACAGCGCCGCCCCGCGCAGGCTCGCTTCGACGCGCTCCTGGATATACTTCCTCGACTTGCCCTGCACGTGCAGGCCGTACGCGACATTTTCGAAGATCGACTTGGGGAAGGGGTTGGGGCGCTGGAAGACCATACCGACGCGCGCGCGCAGCGACACCACATCCACCACGTCGTCGTAGATATTTTCCCCGTCCAGCATGGCCTCGCCCTCTGTGCGGGTGCGCGGGATCAGATCGTTCATGCGATTGAGCGTGCGCAAGAAGGTGGTTTTCCCGCAGCCTGATGGACCGATCAACGCGGTCACCTGGCGCTCGCGTATTCCCATCGACACGTCGTAGAGCGCCTGCTTCTGCCCATACCAGAAATTGGCACGGCGCACGTCGATTTTCACGGCGGCATCGACCTGGACCCGCGCGGTCGCCTCGCCAAGCTGCAGCTTGGCGACGGGCAAATGGTCCTGGGCAGCACTCTCCGTCCGTATTCGCTCACCGGGCCGATTCAGACTTGTGTCCATAACTTCTCCTCATTCCTCACCGGAATCGCGCAAAGGGAACAGGGGTGATGGGGATGCATGCCTTTCCTGAGCACCCGGTGCTCCTATGAGCCCATCGCTGCTCACATTGTAGCGAGAGTATACTCTTTATGCAAGGGGATAGCCGCATCCACAATCAGACGATCAGCCACGACCACCAAACGGATGTAGCGACCGGCCAGCGCCTTACTGATAAAATAGGGGCGGCCTTCATAGGAGATGTGCCCACTGCGCGCGACTTTTCGGGAGAAGATGGAGGCACCCTCGGGAAGCCCGGTCCCGGTAGTCGCACCTGTGGCCAGTGGATCGGTCGAAGCATGCATAGCGGTTATTCTCCTTGATTGCTAGCGAAAGCTTGTAGAACGGTCTCTCAGTACTCCATTAACTAAAGCGCCCGGTGATATAATCCTCGGTTTCCTTTTGGACGGGATGCGAAAAGAAGGCCGTGGTCTCACCGACCTCGATCAACTTCCCCTGGAGGAAGAACGCGGTCTGGTCGGCGATGCGCCCCGCCTGCTGCATATTGTGCGTCACGACGATAACCGGGTAGGCGCTTTTGAGATGGTTGATGAGTTCCTCGACCTGAAAGGTCGAGATAGGGTCGAGCGCGGAGGCCGGTTCGTCCATGAGCAGCACGCGCGGTTCGATGGCCAGCGCGCGGGCGATGCACAGCCGCTGCTGCTGCCCACCCGACAGTTGCCCGGCGGGCTCACCCAGCCGGTCTTTGGTCTCGTTCCACAGCGCTGCCTGCCTGAGACTGCGTTCGACAATCTCTTTGAGGACAGCCCCCCGCGCCATCCCGTTGAGGCGCGGGCCGAGCGCCACATTCTCGTAGATGCTGAGAGTCGGGATGGGGTTGGGACGCTGGAACACCATCCCGATGCGGCGCCGCACATACATCGGCTGAATCTGCCGGGCGTAGATGTTGACGCCGTCGATGAGCACCTCACCTTCCACGTGGCCCCCTTCGGTCTCCTCGTGCATGCGATTGAGGCAGCGTACAAACGTCGATTTCCCGCAGCCCGACGGGCCAATGATGGCCGTCGCGCCGAGCGATTCGAACGAGAGGTTGATATCGTAAAGCGCCTGCGAGCGCCCGTACCAGACATTCAGATGATGAACTTCGATTGACACGGCTTGCTCCTTCCGACGGCGGACGACCATAAAGGCCCACCACCCATCCACTCCTCCACTCCTCCACCCTCGCCCCTACAGATGTGTATTTTAGTGCAGCCCTCCAAGCCGCTCCATTACCAGGGACAGCTAGCGGCGTACACCGCTTTTAAAGCCTCCCGTTGCCCAGCGGATTGAGAACGAGGTCAGTACAATGAGCACGATCAGGACAACCGCACCCGCGTAGCCCTGGTTGATCTGCGCCTGGTAGGGGCTCTCCGCGAAGTTGAAGATACGCAGCGGCAGCGCGTCCATGGGCTGGGTGATGTCGGCGTTGAAGAACTGGGTACCGAAAGCCGTCATCAACAGCGGGGCAGTCTCACCCGCGACGCGCGCCATGGCCAGCACGATGCCGGTGATGATGCCGCTCTTGGCAGCCGGGATGACCACGCGCAGGATAGTGCGGGACTCGGTCGCGCCCAGGGCCAGCGAGGCCTCGCGCATTTCTGTGGGCACCAGGCGCAGCACCTCCTCCGAGGTGCGCGCCACGATCGGGATCATGATAATGGACAGCGCCGCGCCACCCGCCAGGCCTGAAAACGACTGCTGCGGCACGACGAGTATGATCCAGATAAACAGGCCGAAGATGATGGTCGGGACGCCGGTCAGCACATCGACCAGGAAGCGCACGCCCATGGGTATGGCCCCATGCTTCCCGAACTCGGAGAGATAGATGCCCACAAACAGGCCCAGCGGGATGCCGATGAGCGAGGCCAGGCCGACCATGATCAGCGTCCCCTGGATAGCCGGGCCGAGACCACCGCCGGGCTCGCCATTGGGCGTGGGGATCTTGGTGAACAGGTCCAGGTTGATGTAGGGCAGCCCCTGGCGCAGCACATAGAACAGCAAGTACAAGAGCACCGCCACGGCAAAGGCCGTCGCCAGGAGCGAGAGGGCGACAATGGCATAATTGGCGGCGCGCCGACGCGCGTTGTGCGCAGTGCGCGGCGCCTGAAACGGGTTGGCTGCCTGGCGGCTTTTCGAGCACAGCACTCATGTGACAAGCCCTCCTACCCGGTGGCCCATCCGGTAGATCAGCAAACGCGCCAGGATATTGGCCAGCAGGGTGATGATGAAGACCAGCAGGCCGGCTTCGATCACCGCCGAGAAGAAGAGGCCGGGGGTGGCTTCGCCGAACTGGTTCGCAATCACGCTCGAGAGCGTATAGCCGGTGCTGAAAAGGCTGGGGCTGATGTGTGAGGCCTGGTTGCCAATCACCATCGTCACGGCCATCGTTTCGCCGAGCGCGCGGCCCAGCGCCAGGATCACCCCGCCGGTAATGCCGATGCGCGCGAAGGGCAGCACCGCGTGTCGGATGACTTCCCAGCGCGTGGCTCCCAATGCCAGCAGCGCCTCGCGCTGCGCGGTCGGCGTCGTCAGGATCACCTCGCGCGAGACGCTGGTGATGAGCGGCAGCACCATGATGACCAGGATTACCCCCGCGGTAAAGATACTCAGTCCGCTAAACGATCCCTGGAAGAACGGCAAAAAGCCCAGATACTTCTGCAGCCAGGGCTCCCCCGTCGATTGCATCCACGGGGCAAGAACCAGGAAGCCGAAGAAGCCGTAGATGACGCTCGGCACAGCGGCCAGCAACTCGACGAGGAAGGCCAGGGGCTGCTTCAGCGCACGCGGGCAGAAATCGACGAGGAAGATGGCCGTGCCCACCCCGATGGGCACGGCGAAGAGGATGGCGAAGGCCGAGGTCACCAGCGTCCCGAAGATGGCCGGGCCTACCCCGAAGATGTTGTGGACGGGATCAAAGGCCGTGTTGGTGAGGAAGCTCCATCCGAAGGCCTGGATAGTCGGCATCGAATTGACGACGAGCACCCAGGCAACCGCCACAATCACCGCCACCACCACCAGGACGAGCAGCAGGGTGAACCCGCGGAAGAGCGTATCGCTGAGCCGGCGCCCACTCCCGCCGAGGACCCGCGCCACGCTCCTCACCCCGGAAAGGCTCTGTTGCATGCAACACCACTTTCATTAGGCGCACCAGGATAGAGGCACTGACTCTTTATGTCGAAAGGTAACGCGTTCCCGCGCTCGCGCTGGTGCGCCCGCCGGCTCGCAGGAACGCGTCGCCCTGTTGTGGAAGAGCACGAAGGCATATCCTTCCCGCTCTTCTGGTGGCTCAACTAGCTGACAATCCCGGTATAGCACGAGGCGCTGCCGCACATCATCGACTTGATCTGGGCCTCATCTTTTGTCACAATGGTAGCAGGCAGCGGCACGTAGTCGAGCGGCGTGGCGAACTGCTGACCTTCGTGCGTCATCCACCACAGCATGTTCGCGACGGCTTCGCCCTTGTTGGTATTGCTCTGCTTCTGGTACACGACCACCCACGAGTAGCCCGAAATGGGGTAGGAGGCGTCTCCCGGGGCATTGACGATGAAGAATCGCAAGTCGGCGGGAATGTTCGTCACATTTTCCGCATCCGCCTTGGCTCCATCGAGCGAGGGCAGGACGTACTTCATGTTGGCATTCTGGACGGCGGCATAGGAGAGGTTGTTCTGGAGCACGTACGCCAGTTCCACGTAGCCGATGGCCCCAGACGGTGCTTTTGATCGCCGCGGCGACGCCCGCGCTGCCCTTGCCGCCAACGCCGACGGGCCAGTTGACGGTGGTGGCCGCACCGACCTTTGAGGACCAGGTGCTACTCACGGCGCTCAGGTAGTGCGTGAAGATACCTGTAGTGCCGCTGCCGTCGGAGCGGTGAATGATCGTAATCTTCTCGTTCGGGAGCGTGACGCCGGAGTTGGCGGCCTTGATGGAGGGGTCACTCCACGAGGTGATCGTGCCGAGGTACACCCCGGCGATGATGGCCGGCGTCAGATTGAGGTGCCCTGAGACGCCCGCGAGGTTGTAGGACATAGCCACGGCGCCCAGCGTGACCGGGACGTGGATGATCGTTCCGCTGGTGCTCTCGGCTTCCTGTGCATCGGTCAGAGGTGTGTCCGTCGCGCCAAAGTCCACGGTGTGGGCCAGCAACTGGTTAATGCCGGCGCCGCTGCCGACCGACTGGTAGTTGACGTTGACGCCGCACTTGGACGTCGGGTAGTTGGATGGCGCGAACATCTGCGAGAACAGCGGGTTATCAAAGGTGGACCCGGCACCGGTCAGCCCGGAGACCGAGGGGCAGCTCGCTGTGGATGTTCCATTCCCGCCACCGCCAGTGCCGCTACTCCCACAGGCCGAAATGATAAGGCTCACCAGCACCGCGACCCCTAACAAGATCGTCGTACGTGAACGCTTCTGCATAATTCCTCCTGCTCGCTTCCTACGAGCAATGCGTAATATCTATCGACTTGCAACAGGTCTCATCTCTCCTGTTGTCGTTCCATCTCTACCGTATCACCCCGATATTAACCGTGCTTTATGGATAGGTTAAGAGAGTGTTAAACTTTGCTAGAGGGATAGGTAAAAGTACATCCTTCTCATGTATCGATATTGTTCGTTGCCTTCCTCGTTTACATCTGTAGTGAGCATAATTAGTAGGAGTAGTATATGGATAACCAGAACGTCTATATCGAAGAAGGACCACAAACCATCATGGATGCGCACCTGGCGCATAAATTACATAAACAGGAGCGGCGCCTGCTCGAACGCCTGAGCGAGGCGCAAGAGGCTGAGGCGCGTGCGCTCGAACGTTACCAGCGCGCCCAGGCTAAACTGGAGCGGCGTAAGGCACGCATCCGGCGCCTGGAACAGCGCATCTCAGAGATCAGAGCCGAACAGGCGGAGCTTCCAACCGGCTCAGGAGAACCGGTCAGCGACTATGCCGCCAACGGGCACACGCCGATGGATACTTTGAAGCAGGATACGCTGCTGGGCGTCGCGACGGTGGATACACCGGTACCGGAGATCAATCCCGCAGCAGAGGAAGTTGAAGAAGACATCTTTGAGCCTGAAGTTCATGTGACGCCAGAACTGCTGCCTTTCCCGGCTGCTTCAACCGAGGGTGATAACACGGGTCCAGCCCTGACCACAGCAGGGGAAGCCATTGACGAAGGTCCGGCTGAGCACGAGATCTCTTGTGAACTCATTCCGACCGGCGCAACCAGCACAGGTGAGGAGCTGCACCAGTTCGTCGAGCCTGTTACCTCCGAGACGACCGCCGGGACTACCGAAGAAATTCTTTCGGCCCTGTTAACCAACGAACAGGAAACACCTGCCGATAGTGAAGCTGATATAACGTACGAAGATGGAAAAGATCGGCCAGATTGAGCAGGAAGAACAGGGAGAACAGGGGGAGCAGGAAGAAGAGGGAGAGCGGGCCGAGCAGACGGAACCGGTGCCCCCGCCTGAGCAGACCGGGCACATGGCGCAGGCAGAAGTTGCGCAGCAGGTTCCTGCCTCAAAGTCGCCCGAACAGGTCTTGATAGAGGCCAGGGAAGCGTGGCAAATGGCGGATTCGGCCGTCCGCCTGGCAAGCAATCGAGCGCAAGACCTTGCCGGCAGCATTTCCATCCTGGTCCAGGCAGATCTCAGTGGCACTCTGATGGAGGAACTCCTGCACAAACAATCCGAGGCCAACAAAGCCCTGTTTGAGGCTCGAAAGGTCGCTCGTCTTGCTTACGAGGAGCTGGTGCAGGCCGAGGAAGCCTACCGCGTCGCGCAACCGTAGGAACGGGTCACAGCGGTTTACGTGCAGGTGCGACCTGATGGTAATATTGCCGCCCGCGCCAATCGACGCCCCTGCCGCTGAGGATGCGCCAGGTCGATTGTGCCAGGATGCCCTCGAAGACCGCGCCGGCCAGAGGATGTGTCAAGGCGTAGTACCAGGGCACATCCAATTCCCTATCGATCCAACGGCGATAGGCCAGCAGCAGGCTCAACTCCATTGCTGTCGCCTGGCATGCCTCGGTGATGGTGACGCTGCCATGCCGCCTGCGATATGCCGGGAATAGACGCAGCAGCCAGACCAGCGCCGGCAAGAGGAACGGGACGATGGAGACCAGCGGCAGCCCGATCAATTGCAGCAGCATGAAGGAGATGCCGCCGCGGGTGCCCAGGTAGACGTTTTTGCGCCAGCCGCGCCAGGTCTCCTTCAAACCCTGGTACATACGCACATGTACGAGGTCGCGCCCATCCACAAAGCGCATGCGGTAGCCCGACTGCTTCACCACGTGCGCCAGGTCGCGATCATCGATCAGCGTCTCGCGCAGGTCTGGCCGCGCATAGCCACCCAGTCGCTCGTAGACTGAGCGCCGCATCAGGATAAACTGCCCGTTGGCGATGGCGATGCTGCTGTTCGGGTCGTTCACCTTATTGATGGGATACTGCATCGAGATGCCCAGGTAGGCCATCGGCATGAGCACTTTATTCCAGAAGCCCGGCAATTCTTGCCGCGTGACGAGCGAAAGAAGGTCGAGTTGGTTGGCGGTGGCCCGCGTCATCGCGCTGCGCAGGGCACAGGGTTCGTGACAGGTATCAGCATCGGTGAAGAGCAGCCAGTCGCCGCGAGCCTCCTGCACCCCGGCATGGAGAGCATGGGGTTTGCCTGCCCATCCTTCAGGAAGCTCTCGCAGGCGCAGGACGTACAGGCGATTTTGCTGAGGATGGAATTGAGCAATTTCATCCAGGACATGCTCAGTCCCATCCGTCGAATCATCATCGACGACAATTACCTCATAATTCCCGTAGTCTTGCTCCAGCAACGAGGTGACGCAGCGGCGAATATTGCGCTCCTCGTTGCGTGCCGGAACGATGATCGAGACGAAGGGTTCTCCACCTGGATCAGAAGCACTTTTCGTTGGATGAGTGTTCGTTTCCGCTTTATCGTCTGGTGAAGTGCGCAGCCAGAGGAAGATATAAAAACCGATCACGCCGACAACATGGGACCAGAGAAGCAGGCGTGACCAGGAGTGTAACAAGGAGCGATTTTTCATGCGTTCTGCTCTTTTATCTGTAGTTTGTTACTATCATTATACCAAAACTTCTGCGCCAAAGGTTACAAAGGCTCTCGACAAAGTCCCCCCATCAGGTACATTGTGTATGCAGGGATAGGAAGGTATAATTACCTACAGTTCTGGAAACACGAGCAGAGCCGCTCTTCTCTTTCATAGGTGGAACGTGCGTATTGCTGCACTCAGGATATTTGTGAGAAAGGGACGACCATATGAACTGGCAGGAAGCCGAACAGCTTGCCGAGCAGATTCGAGGCGAGGCACCAAAGATGATCGTCGTGGTAGGCATCGAACACCTGGGGCCAGCGAGCCATCCGGTCTATGCCACAGAATTCGCCGTGCAGTGTGCCTGTAAGACCACCGGGTTGCGGTTTATCGTGAAGTCCCTTGAGCATTGGGAGAATCTCAAAGGGCATGTCATCGTTCGACTCTGCAAAACGGTGGCCCGACTCTTCACGAGATAGATACCCCTCCTCAGTGAAGAGGGCTCCCCATGAGTGGAATACCTCTTGCGCGGGTTTACCTACAGATGTACAATTCAGGGCATGCGAAACGATGCATCGAAGCGAACTGTGCGACAAAAACGTTACCTGAGATTCGCGCTGGCGGTGATGGCCGGCCTTGGCCTCCTTCTCGCCTGGAGCTGGCTGCCTTTTTTCTCACAGCCACAGACAGCGCAGGCGCACGCCTTCGTCATCGGTTCCGACCCGGAGGATGGCCTGACCATCTCTACAGCGCCTTCCATCGTTCGCATTTTTTTCAACGCTGATATCAGCCCGGCCAGCAACGCGCGTGTGTTCGTCTTTACCCCGGCAGGCTCGCCGGATGGACGCGAGGTCGATGGCGGCAGCATCATTCCGGACGGCAATCCAAGAGAGCTAGATACGCGGCTCCTTTCGCCAGCCACACTGCCACAGGGCAGCTACGAAGTGCGTTGGAGCGCCGTCGCCAACGATGATGGGCAGGTAACACACGGGCTGATCGGCTTCAATGTAGGCGTATCGGCAACCGGTCTTTCTGGAACTACCATCGTTGGGCCGAGCACCAGCAACATCCTTCCTGAAATGAACCTGCAAGGTATCCTGGCAACCATCTGGGAGTGGGTGACGCTGCTCGCCCTGACCTTCTGGATCGGCCTGGTAATAATGGAAGCCATCTTCGTCTTCGGCGTAATGCCTTCCACGCATGGCGCAGCCGAGAACGCCTTGCGGTTGCTGAGGAAGCAGGGGCGCCCACTGCAATTGCTCTGCCTGTATGCGCTGCTGGCCAGTGAGATTATCAACCTGGTTCTGCGTAGTACATTGCTATCTCAATTGCAGAACGGTCCCGGCATCGACCCGACCAGTATACGCGCTATACTCTTCCAGACCAGCTATGGCTATCTCTGGCTGATTCGCGTTGGCCTGATTCTCTGCGCGCTGGCTTTCTCCTGGTGGACAACTCGCACGGTATATGTGACCCGTAAGAGCCGTGCATTCCGCACAATACGCGCGCAGCACAAGGGGGAAGCGGCTGCTGCGCCTGCATCTATGAGCAGTCGCTATCGACAGTTGCGCCTGGAGCTTGAAGATGAACTGAATACCTCTCAAGATAAGGACGTAGAAGACCAGGGCAGGAATTCTCGTGGTATACGCGCCAAGCTATCTGGTGGGACAGTCCTGGAAAGCTCTCCATCGACTTCGCGACGCCACGCCGTCATCTGGCTGATCCTGGCGGCGCTAATCGTCCTGACCATCGCATTTTCCAGCGATACCGCGCAACTGGCACAGGCGCATGTCACGGCGATTGTACTGAACTGGCTATACCTGCTCACCCAGGCAGCCTGGCTGGGCGGCGCGGCCTACCTGGGCTTTATCCTGCTGCCGCTGCTGCCAGGTATCGAGCCGGAGACATATGGCACGCTGCTCGTTAATGTGCTGCGCTACTACGTTCCTTTGCTGCTGGCCGCCCTTGTCGTCCTGCTCCTGAGTGGCCTTTTCACCATCGAAACGACTATCAGCAGCCCCGATCTACTGCTCAGCGATCCCTACGGACGCACTGTACTGGTGGCGCTGCTGCTCCTCACACTCATGCTGATTTTTACCGCGTACAGCTTCTTCCATCTGCTGCCGGGCCTGCGCAGGCAGGTAGTCCTCCTCCCCGTCGTGAACGCTGACCTGCCTGTCAGGCGCGCCCGGCGCTCCGCGCTCGAACAATCAGTGAGCAGCCTGAAACGCGCCATGCACATTCTTTCAGCGCTGGGCGCGGGCGTCCTGCTGTGCGCCGCCTTGATGATATTTTACGCGCCGCCAATTGTCTTTCCCCCGCTTCCCACGTCGAGCAATGTCAATAGCGCCAACGGCAGTACCAGTTCCACGCCAGGGGTACAGACGCAGACAGCCGACAACCTCGTCATCTCGCTGGAAGTGCTACCTGCGCACGTCAACACGACCAATTCTGTGATCGTGGTGCTGAAGGATAGCAACGGGAACCCCGTTAGCAATGCGCGCGTCCAGATCAGCACTAATATGCAGTTGATGGACATGGGTACGGCCAGCAAACTTGTACAAGGGCAAAACGGCAACCCAGTCTATACAGCGACCTTCAGCCCGGACGAAGCATTTTCTATGGAAGGTCCCTGGGTGATCGATCTCGTCATCCAGCAGCCAGGTCAGGCTCAGGTGCGGGCACAGTTCTTCGTCGCGCTTACAGCATGAGAGCGCCTTCCACTTGACAACTCCGGGTACACTATCAGGCTACCCAGTAGTGATTGACAAAGAGGATCACATTGTACGCAAAAAGCGGCAGCGCAAACGCCAGGTAGAGCATATCGACGCGGGCGCGTTTCCAGGCTGCAATACCGACGATGAGCGGAAAAATAACGCTCATGTAACGCGGCACGGCCGTCAGCGTTGTGCCCTGGATGTAGCAGAGCGGGAAGATAATCATGACCAGGGCGAAGAGGTTATAGTGCAGCGGCAGGCGGCACCAGCTTAGAACAAGCACAATCATAGGAATAACGGTGAAGCTGAGATCCATAACGTTCAAGACGTTCGGCGCTGGTGGAACAAAGAATGCCCTGATACTATAGTAGAATCCCACCCACGGCGGGACAAAAGGACGGTGCCAGATTGCCGCTTCCGCGACGCTGAAGAGCATCGGATTTCCCATAGTGTAGCCATGACAGAAAACAGTCGTTCAGGCTCAGCCCGCAGTTATGCAGCCCGCTCTGCCCTGCCAGAGGCAAGCGTCCGCTCCCGACGTAGGTCAGCACAATGATCACCAGGCGGCTCAGCAGAAAAACCCATGCGGCCTCTTTCCACGCTGCTTTATCGATACGCATAGAGAGTATCTCCGGTGGCACTATAGAGCTTCATGAGCGGCTCCCTACGAATTTATTGATCTCTGATGCAGCCTGGCACGCTCGTGGTAGCCCTGCGCGCTCGAAATGATATGCGCGGCCTCTTCCGGCTTCAGGGGGCGCGCGACCCTGGCAGGGATGCCGAGCGCGAGCAGGCCCTCCGGTATTTCCTTGTGCTCGCTCACCAGCGCGCAGGCACCGATAATGGTACCCTCACCAACACGGGCGTGGGATAGCACAACGGCCTGCATACCTACCAGTACGCGATCCCCCACCGTCGCGCCATGCACCACCGCGCCATGCCCGACCGTGCAGTCGTCGCCGATGGTGAGTGGCGCGTCGGCATCGACGTGCAGCGTGCAGTTATCCTGGATATTTGTGCGGCGGCCGATCACTATGGAGGCCGTATCGCCGCGCACGACCGCGTTGTACCAGATGCTGGCCCCTTGCGTGTATGGTCACATCGCCGATAATCATGGCTCCGGGCGCGATAAAGACATCGTCCGCGATGGTTGGCATACGCCCCTGAAACGGGTATACGGGCATGATAGCTACCTCTTTCATGTTATATAATGGGGTTTGTTATCGTGTCATTGTATTATAACGTTTCTGGCGACCGCGAGGATGGCGCCCAAGAGGGTGCCATCCTCGCGGTCGCCATGCTTCAACCATTCAAGGATAGATCCATGAGCAGCGCGCTCCTCACCGTTATTTTCGGCCTCGCCGCGTCCCTTTGTTGGGGCAGCGGCGATTTCAGCGGGGGACTCGCATCCCGCCGGGCCAATCCTTCCAGCGTCATCATCGCCGCGTACGCCGCCGGTTTCGTGCTGCTGGTCGCGCTGGCCCTGCTGGGTAGAGAGCAACTTCCCTCCGCGCTCGACATCATGTGGGGCGCTGTGGCCGGGTTAGCGGGAGCGATCGGGCTGGCTGCGTTTTACCAGGCGCTGTCCAGCGGGCGCATGGGTATTGCGGCCCCCGTTTCGGCGGTGATGACGGCCGCGCTGCCCGTCCTCTTCAACATACTGATCGCGGGCCTGCCCGACTGGCTCCAGGTCGCGGGCTTTCTCCTCGCACTGATCGCCATCGCCCTTATTTCGCGTCCCGAAGGAACAAAAGGGCGCCCGGAGGGTATCGGACTGGCGCTGCTGGCCGGTTGTGGCTTCGGCACCTTCTTCATTCTCATTAGCAGGGTCAATCACGACTCAACCTTCTGGCCGCTGGCGGTAGCACGCTTCTCCGCGGTGATCTTCCTGTTCATCGTCGTGCGCGTGCGGGGGCAGCAGACGCTCCCCAAGCGCTCGCTTATACCGCTTGTGCTGATCGCCGGGGTGTTGGATGCGATGGGCAACGCCTTCTTCGTCCTGGCGGCCCACACAGGTCGCCTCGATGTCGCCGCAGTGCTCGCCTCGCTCTACCCGGCAGCGACGGTGATCCTGGCCGCCATCTTTCTGCACGAACGGATGACGCGCATTCAAGCGGCGGGAATTGTACTGGCGCTCCTGGCGGTGCCTCTTATTTCCGTGTAGGATCAACCCAGGCTAGCGTCGCACCACGTTGCTCATCACGAACATCAGATTGGCGGGGCGTTCGGCCATGCGGCGCATCAGGTAGGGATACCACTGCGAGCCATAGGGGACATAGATGCGCACGTTATAGCCCTGCTTCACCAGTTTCTCTTGCAGGTCCCGGCGAATGCCGTACAACATCTGGAACTCAAACACCGATTTATCGATGCCGTTTTCCCGCGCGTATTTACAGGTGGCGTTGATGATAGCCTCGTCGTGCGTCGCAAAGGCGGGGTAGTTGCCATGTAAGAGCAGGGGCATCATCAGCCGCACATAGTTGTGATCGACTTCGCTTTTCTGCTGGAACGCCACCGAACGCGGCTCCTTGTAAGCGCCTTTCACAAGACGCACGCGCACGCCCTGCGCGATCAGTTGCTCCACATCCTGCTTGCTGCGATACAGGCAGGATTGGATGACCGTTCCTACATGTTCGAAGCGCTGGTGCATGCGTAAGGTTATGTCTACCGTCCGTTCAGTATAGGCCGAGCCTTCCATATCAATGCGCACGAATATACGAAACTGCCCGGCGTGCTCGAGGATGCGAATCACATCCTGCTCGCATAACTCTTGCGAAATATCAAGACCCAGGGCGGTCAGCTTGATGGAAATATTGGCATCGACCCCCGTCTGCTTAATTCGATCAAGAATGGTAATATAATCCCGCGCCGCCGCCTGCGCCTCTTTCGTTTCCGACACGTTTTCACCCAGATGGTCGAGCGAGACATGCATTCCACGCTGGTTGAGAACGCGTGCAACGTCGATGGCGTCGTCCAGCTTCTCACCGGCGACAAAGCGCCGGGAAACGCCACGCGTCACACGATTACGCACCACAAAATCCCGCAAACCTTCATTCTGAGCCAGATACAGCAGTGTACCTTTGAGCATCATCGCACCTCTTGTTGAACACAACAATAACTATGTCTCGCTATATGATAGCACAAACTCTCGTCAGGATTTGACCTCCTATTATTTACACGATACAGCGTGATCCTACGCTTATTTGCAGGCAGGTCAGGGTGAATGTTCGGGCCCAATGCGGTTCCACAGGCCCAGGCGGACGAGTTCACTGCGGGCCTCGAAGCCGAAAAGCTCAGGGTCTATATCTCGCCCATGTCGCAGGACCAGTCCACGCAGCATCTCGATTTGCTCTGCTTTACTGGCTGAATCGCGTTCAAACGGAATATGTTGAGCAAGGCGCTCTATCGCTTGCCGGTTATACCATTGTTCCTGTGTTTCTGGCATGGTACCCAAGCGCTTTTCGGATCATTTTGATCGTATCCGCAGCTTTTGCCTAAAACAATGGTAACATGTTCACATCGCCTCTTCAAGGCAAGGTGGTCAGGAAGCTTTTCTCGGCGCCAATACCAGGAATAGCACCGGCGCGATTCCCAGAAACCCCAGGCTTGCCAGCAGGCCAAACTGTCCGGCAATCAAGCCAACGATACCGGGCAGTACAATATCGAAGGGCTTGCCAAGCTGAACAATGGCGGCTACCGTACCGGAACGGCCCGGCTGTCGATTGAAGGCCTGCGCCGCCACGATTGGATAGAGACAGGCGCTGCCCAGGCCGGTTACGAAGAGCGAAAGCGCAGCAAACCAGAGCGTATGCACTGCGAGCAATCCGACGATGCCGATCAGTGCCAGCCAGGACGCAATCACGAGCAGGCGTACAGGCGAGACCCGCTTAAGCAGTCGATCCAGGGCGAGCAAGCCGAGAAAACCCGCAATCATCTGTAATGCCACAATCAGGCCGATGAGTGGCGCGCTGGCGTGCAACACATCGCGCATATAGAGAATGGCGAAGGTCAGAAAGATTTCATCGAGCATGGCTGTTAAGACATCCAGTGCAGCCCAGCGCAACAGGACGGTATCGCGCAAGCCCTGGCGCAGACCTTGTAGGATACTCACAGTAGCTTGATCATCATTTCGACCCGCTTCGCCAGGCTCCTTTTCACCGCTTTGCTCGCTTTTGACCTCACCGGCATCGCTTTTGCGACTATACGAAATCACTCGCTTTGGAAAGCGTTGGGGCAGAATGATGAGCGCTACTACCAGCCAGCATGTAGCGGAAATCCAGCGCAGTCCAGACCAGCCCAGACCTGCGGCAAGGATGACTGTTACGGCCAGAGGTGCGAGCAGGTCACCGATGCTGCTCAGCATCGTCCAGCGCGTCATCGTGCGAGTACTCTGATGTGGGGCACCATCGATCAAGACCAGTTGCGAAAGGTTAATAGCCGCTCCATTTGAGGGATAGGACAGGAAAAAGGCGAACAATAAAATGGGAAACGTGGGAATGCTGCCCGAAAGCGCATCGGTCAGAGCGAGGCCGAACAGGCCGCCCAGAATCCACCAGCGTCTGGAGCTGCGATCACTTACCAGGTATATGGCCGGTTCGATCATCACACCTGCGACGGCAGCAACACTGAACAGCAGCCCTATCTGCCCATAGCTCAATCCGAGCTGCCTGCGCAGCAATGGCAGGCCGATGATAGTGAAGCCCGAAAGTAGTTCATCCAGTAATCCCATATTGATGAGGGTGAGGCGCAACAATGAGGTGCGCCCTGTACGTTTTAGGCTCAAGAGCATGCGATGCTTGATCATGGGTAGGTAATCCTCTCTGAACATGTGTTACCAACGGGAGAGTAAGAGAAGGGGAAAATCACATGTTCGAGAGGGGGCGCGCGGGCACGATGAACTGGATCAGCGATGGCTGACGAATGGAGGAGGGGCTCGCATTTGCCTGAGAGCCTTAGCGTTTGTTGGACAGTGTCAAGTTAGCAGGGACTGCGTGCCATGGGTAGTACCCCTCATTTCAAACTGTCGATATATAACCATTATACGCGATATCCGCACGAATTTCTCCGATGTCGCGCCCTCGACGCTCGCCTCACCGGTGCGATATACTATGAACAACCAAAGTTATTTAAGCAGAAGGAGCGTCGAAGCATGCCACAGACTCCCACATCTCGAACGCCGCATATGACCGATTACGAGGCCGAACGGCGCAATTTTCATCTCGAAGTCCCCGAATATTTTAATTTCGCTAGCGATGTAATTGGCAAATGGGCCAGCGATCCCAATAAGCCCGCCATGTTGTGGATCGGGCAGTACGGCGAGGAGCGCGGGCTTACCTTTGCCCATTTCGCAGAATATTCGAGTCGGGCAGCCAACGCCTTTGCCGGCCTGGGCATTCAGAAAGGCGACCGCGTACTGGTGATGCTGCCGCGCGTGCCTGAATGGTGGGAGAGCGTGCTGGGCTTCATGAAGATCGGCGCGATTCCTATCCCCTGCACCACACTGCTGACGCCTAAAGACATCCAGTTCCGCGCGGAAATCGCCGAGGCGGCCGCATTCATTACTGACAGCGAAGGCGCAGCGAAGTTTGACCAGGTACGCGCTGAGTGCCCCAGCGTCAAGTACACTATCCTGGTTGACAGCAGCGCTGACGCAGCCGGGCGCGAAAACTGGACGAACTATCACCAGATTGTCGGCGAGGCATCTCCGGAATTCAGCGGGCCTAAGACGCGCAGCGACGACCCTTGCCTGGTCTACTTCACCTCCGGCACGGTCGGCTACCCCAAGATGGTGCTGCATACGCACGCCAGCTACCCCATCGGCCACACCATCACCGGCAAATACTGGCTCGACCTGCACGAGGACGACCTGCACTGGAATCTCTCAGAAATGGGCTGGGCGAAAGCCGCGTGGAGTAACCTGTTTGGCCCCTGGGTGATGGGCGCGGCCATGTTCATCCAGGATGCGCGCGGCAAGTTCAACGCCATCGAAACGCTGGAGATGATGAACAAGTACCCCATCACCACGCTCTGTGCCCCGCCGACGGCTTATCGCATGATGGTACTCGACGAGCCGATGGCCTATATGAAGGCCAACCCACCGAAGGCACTACGACACTGCGTGGGGGCAGGCGAGCCACTTAATCCTGAGGTCATCAAGATCTGGGAGGATGCGACGGGTATGACCATTCGCGATGGCTACGGCCAGACGGAGACCGTGCTGCTGTGCGCCAATTTCCCGCCGATCGAAGTCAAGCCTGGCTCGATGGGTAAGCCCTCCCCCGGCTTCGATGTAAGCGTCATCGATCACGATGGCAGCGAACTACCACCGAACAAGGAGGGCGACATTGCGGTTAAGATCAAGCCGCAGCGCCCCACCTGGATGTTCCGTGAGTACTGGCGCAACCCGGAAGCCACGCAGAATTGCGTACGCGGCGAGTGGTACATCACCGGTGACCGCGCCTACAAGGACGAGGATGGCTACTTCTGGTTCGTGGGCCGCGCCGACGATGTGATCATCAGCGCTGGCTACCGCATTGGCCCGTTCGAGGTGGAGAGCGCGCTCAAAGAACATCCTGCCGTGGCCGAATCAGCGGTGATCGCCAGCCCGGACGAGATGCGCGGCGAAATCGTGAAAGCCTACGTGATCCTGGCCCCCGGCTATACGGCTTCTCCTGAACTGGCCAGCGAATTGCAGGAGCACGTCAAGCGCGTCACAGCACCCTACAAGTATCCACGCGAGATCGAGTTCGTGGAAACGCTGCCCAAGACGATTTCAGGGAAGATTCGCAGGGTGGAGTTGAGGGAGATGGAGCGGGAGAAGAAGCTGGGGAAATAGGGAAATAGCTTGAATTTGCACACAGGCGTCTTTTTCACTCCATTGTCCATCGTGACCGAAGCTTCCAGCGCGAATGACATCTACATCGTGATCGATGTCATTCGCGCTACGACTTCTATGGCGGTCATGTTCGACCGGGGCGCGGCTCGCGTACTGGTGGCAGGCACAATTGAGCAGGCACAGCAGGCCGCTCGTATTATCCCTGGTCGCCTGCTGTGCGGCGAGCGCTACGTCCAGAAGATACCAGGCTTCGACTACGGTAACTCACCCACACAATTCGTGCAGGTTGACCTGACCGGGCGCGAACTCATCATGACCACCACAAACGGCACACGCGCCTTCTACGCCTGCCCTGAGCAGGCTACGCGGCTCGCGGGCTGCATGTACAATGCCGAAGCTGTCGTCGCACGCGCGCTGAGACTGGCACAGGAGCAGGGCAGCAACAACATCAACCTGATCTGTTCCGGCGAATTCCAGTACTTCGCCCTGGACGACACGGTATGCGCGGGCTTTCTCGCGCTTGAGTTGCAGCGTCAGTACCCCGAAATCCAACTGGGGGAGAGCGCGATGGCTGCGATTACGCTTTACGAAGTCTATAAGCCGCCCAGGGTACTTGAAATAGCAGAGTCGGCACTGACCGTCTACCAGGCTGGCCTTGGTGGACGACCCACCATTTTGTATGCAGACGAATATGAGTACGAGCGTGCCGGTTGTGGTGGGGAGAGAGGAGTCGACCGGGCTGCTGGTACTGGAGAAGAGTTAATCTACCCTCAGCACCAGCTTGCCAAAATTGCGATTCTCCCCCATCGCCTTATGCGCCTCGGCAATCTCCGCCAGCGAATATACCCGCTCGATAACCGGCTTGACCTGGCCATTTGCCAGGAGAGGCAGCACGCTGGTGGCGAAGCGGCGCGTCACGGCCAGCTTTTCTTCCAGGGTGCGCGTACGCAGCGTGACGCCGCGTATCGAGATGCGTTTCTGCATCAACATGCCCAGGTTCACATTGGCATGCGGGCCGCCCATCGTGGAAAGGTTGACGATGCGGCCCCAGTTCGCCATAGCCTGCAGGTTCTGTTCCAGGTAGGGTGCGCCGACAAAATCTATTACGACGTGCACACCCTCGCCGTTGGTGCGCTGCATGATCTCGACGGAAAAGTTTTGATCCTGGAGGCTCACGTCCAGTCCAAATGCTTTTGCCGCTTCCAGCTTGGCGGGCGTCCGAGACGTACCGAACGTCGTGGCGCCCACCGCGTGTGCCAGTTGCAATGCTGCCGTGCCAACGCCGCTGCCGACGGCGTGAATGAGGACACGTTCGCCCATCTGCAGGCCGGCCTGGGTGAACAGGGCGTCGTGAGCGGTCATGAAGGCCTCCGGCACACCGGCGGCCTGGATGAAATCGAGGTTATCTGGGATAGCTACCAGCAGACCCTCGTGCGTCAAGACATATTCCGCCTGCGCACCACCTCCAACCAACCCCATCACGCGCTGGCCCGGCTGCCACTGGCCCGCCCTTGGCCCGACAGCATCCACTTCGCCGGCGTACTCCAACCCTGGTATATTCGACGGCGAACCAGGCGGGGCAGGATAGCCGCCGGCACGCTGGAGCAGGTCGGCGCGATTGATACCCGAGGCCCGTACGCGCACGCGCACCTGATCGCCCTCAGGTTCGGGCGTTTCGATCTCCTGGATTTCCAGCACTTCCGGGCCGCCTGGGTGAGTGATGACTACTGCACGCATTGTAGTTGCTCCTGGTTTAGAACATCGTCATCTGCTCTGGATTGTCCTGTTTCGGCTTCGCAGATTCCTGTTTGAGCTTTCCCTCTGCCTTCATGCGCTCGGCTTCCGCGATAATTGTGGGAATCTTTTTGAAGTCGGCGCGGATAGTGTCCTTGAGACTGGCCTGATGCAGGCCGGCGGCAGGGTGATACATGGCGATGCAGAGACGGCCGCCGATATTGCGCGCGCGGCCATGAATAGCACTGATCTTCTCGGTGCCGAAGAACTGCGCCATCGAGTGGCGACCCAGCGTCACGATCACCGGTGGATTGATGGCGTCGATTTGCCGTTGGAGATAATCGTTGCAGGCAGCAATCTCATCCGGCAGGGGATCGCGGTTGCCGGGAGGACGGCATTTGACTACGTTCGTGATAAAGACATCGGATCGTTTTAATTGAATACTCGCCAGGAGTTCATCCAGGAATTGTCCGGCGGGGCCCACAAATGGGCGACCCTGCTTATCTTCATGAAAACCGGGACCTTCGCCAATGAAGAAGATTTTGGCATGTGGACTTCCCTCGCCGGGAACAGCGTGTGTGCGGGTTTTGCAGAGGTCACATTTGACACACACTGAGGCTTCCGCAGCCACCTCCTTCAAGATATCCTCCGATGACATCTTACCCTCTTTCCAAATGATCTAAGGAACTACTTATGAAGACGCGATAACGATGCATTCACCTACTTGGTGTACGATTCAGCCATCATTATCGCGTCATCACAATCGTATTACAGTTTTACTCGACTGCCGATATTACCAGCCCCGATCCGGGGGTCTCTGACCAAAGTTGTCACGACGGGGGCCGCGATTGGGGCCGCCGGAGCCGGGTCCCATCGGGCGGCGTTGGACGCCGAAGCCGCCGCGATCTCCATAACCACCACCTGAGCGCCCACCGCGATCTCCATAGCCGCCGGGACGACCACCACGATCTCCATAACCACCACGATCACCGCCGTAACCGCCGCGATCACCGTAACCGCCGCCAGGACCGCGACTGGGCATTGAGCCCTCACGCTGCGGGCGAGGACCGCCATAACCACCACCGGGGCGACCCATGCCGCCCCCGCGTGGACCACCGCGGCCGCCACGATCGCTTTCCAGCTCGGCTGCGCTGGGCATCTCGCCACTCAAAGCCGCCCGGCGCGAGAGGTTGACGCGGCCCTGCGGATCGACTTCGATGACCATAACAGTGATCTCATCGCCAAGCGAGACGACATCCTCCGGACGGTTGACCTGGTAGTCGGCCAGTTGCGAGGTACGCACCAGGCCCTCTTTGCCGGGCAGGATTTCGACAAACGCGCCGAAATCGACCAGGCGTCGCACGGTACCCGTATAGATGCGGCCAACCTCGACCTCTTCGGTCAGGGCGCGCACTGCATCCATGGCGTGCTGCATGGCATCGCCGGAGACTGCGGAAATGTTGACGGTCCCATCATCCTCGATATCGATCTTCGCACCACTCTCGTCCTGAATCTTGCGGATCATTTTTCCGCCCGGGCCGATCACCGCTCCGATCTTGTCGGGATTGATCTTGATGCTCTGTATGCGCGGGGCAAACTCGGACAGGTCCTCGCGGGGCGCGTCGATAGTGTCGAGCATCTTCTCCATAATGTACATGCGGCCCTCGCGCGCCTGCTCCAGGGCCTTCGCCATAATTTCGTAGGTGATGCCTTTGACCTTGATATCCATCTGCAGGGCGGTCACGCCATCAGCAGTACCGGCCACCTTGAAGTCCATATCACCCAGCGCATCCTCGATGCCCTGAATGTCGGACAGCACGGCCCACTTACCCGCACGCTCACCTTCGCCGGTGATGAGGCCCATTGCCACACCCGCTACCGGCGCGTGTATCGGCACGCCGGCATCCATCATGGCCAGCGTTGTGCCACAGACCGAGCCCATCGAGGTCGAGCCGTTGGACGACAACACATCAGAGACGGCGCGAATGGTGTAGGGGAACTCTTCCTGCGTCGGGATGATCGCCGCGACCGCGCGTTCCGCCAGCGCGCCATGCCCGATCTCGCGACGACCAGGGCCGCGCAGAGGCTTGCTCTCGCCGGTTGAGAAGGGCGGGAAATTGTAGTGGTGCATGAAGCGCTTGCTCTCGCTCGCGCCCAGGCCGTCCAGCACCTGTTCGTCACCGGGAGAGCCGAGCGTGACGACGCTGAGCACCTGCGTCTGCCCACGCGTGAAGATGGCCGAGCCGTGCGTGCGCGGCAGCAGCCCTACCTCGCAGGAGATGGGACGAATGGTCTTCAGGTCGCGTCCATCGGGGCGCAGCCCGTTATCGAGGATATTATTGCGGACATACGCCTTCAGTTCTTTCTCATAGAAGGCGATGATGTCCTTCATGCGATCCGGGTATTCCGCGCCAAGTGTCGTCACCAGCTCACTCTGAACCATGCTCAGCGCGGCTGAACGAGCAGTCTTGTCGGGATGATTGACGGCGGCATCGAAACGCGGGCGCACGAACTCTGCTACTTTGGCCTTCAGAGCCTCATCTGCCGGAGCTGCCTCAAATGATCGCTTGGCGACATTGACGGCCTGCATCAGCTTTTCCTGCATTTTGATGATGTCTTGCAGGGCTTCCTGTCCGAAGCGCACCGCCTCAAGCATCAGATCTTCGGGCAGTTCTTTCGCGCCTGCCTCAACCATCATAACCGCATCGGCGGTGCCGGCGATTGCCAGGTCGAGACGCGATAAGGGCATTTGCGATTCGAGCGGGTTGATGACTAACTGGTCATCGATGTAGCCGACACGGACTGCGCCGACCGGCCCGGCGAACGGGATATCCGAGACACTGAGCGCCGCCGACGCACCGACGATACCCATGATATCGGAATCGTTCTCCTGATCGGCTGAAAGGACAGTGATCACGATCTGCACATCGTTACGATACCCTTTGGGGAAGAGTGGGCGCAGCGGGCGATCAGCGAGGCGGCAGGCAAGGATGGCATGCTCTGAGGCACGGCCCTCACGTTTGATAAACCCGCCAGGGATCTTTCCAGCGGCATACATACGTTCTTCTACATCAACGGTCAACGGGAAAAAATCGATACCTTCACGAGGTTCGTTGCTACCTACTGCGGTAGCCAGGATAACAGTATCGCCATAGCGCACCAATACGGCGCCATTGGCCTGTTCTGCCACGCGACCGGTCTCGATGCTCATGACCCGGCCACCGATGACAGCTTCTTGACGGTGAATCATAGTTCCTCCGACTATTCCCCCTGTGGATTTCTGGCTTGCTGTTCCTTCTCCAGCCATCGCTCAATTTGGGGGAGCTTACTTACTTATTCGTTACACACCTATCGAACACTTCTCAACAAATGACCCTACACAGCTTACCAGCGCACATCCCTGCGCATTCTTCTCTTTCCTTCGTGGGTTCATCCTATGCGTTGTTGGCTCCATACTGCGGGGCTTCGTGCCTTACGCTCGTCTCTCTTGCGCTTCCTTCAACGCTTTGCGCTTAAACGTTTGCCTCTGGTGGGAAAAACTGGAGTCGCGGTCGGATATAAAGAAGTAAGCGGCGCTTGCCATGACAGAACACGCCGACCGCATCCAACAATTCTTTCGTTAGTGGCGAAGGCCAAGCTTCGCAATCAATGCCCGATATCGCTCAGGGCTTTTCCTGCTGAGATATGCCAGCAGGCGGCGGCGTTGACCAACCATCAGCATCAGACCCCTGCGCGAATGCAGATCGTGCTTATGCACTTTCAGATGTTCTGTGAGTTGATTAATACGCTTTGTCAGGATCGACACTTGAACTTCCGGCGACCCTGTATCGGTTTCGTGAACGCGGGCATCAGCGATGATCTCCGCCTTTTCTTCAGCATTTAACGGCACCTTTTGTACACCTCCTCTGTGCCAGGTTGAGCAAAGGGATTATCCAGGCTGCATTATATCATGCATGCGAAGCAGGTGCAATGAATTGCATCCTGCCCAGGTAATTCAAACGGACTCAATGCCATGGCGTGACATTGAGTCCGCGTCTTTGAATTACTTAATTGTAACCTTTGCGCCAACCTCGGCCATCTTCTCAGCGATTTTCTGGGCTTCCTCTTTGGATACACCCTCTTTGATCGGCTTGGGCGCCTCATCGACGACAGCCTTCGCCTCTTTCAGGCCCAGGCCGGTAAGCTCGCGTACCACTTTGATGACGTTGATTTTGTTGGGACCAACTTCGGTGAGAATAGCATCAAACTCGGTCTGCTCCTCAACAGGGGCTGCGGCTGGGGCTGCTTCCGCTGCGGCTGGAGCTGCGGCGGCAGCAACAGGAGCAGCGCTGACGCCCCACTTCTCCTGAAGGCTCTTGGTCAGTTGGACAAGGTCAAGTACGTTGAGTTGTTCAATCTCAGCGATAATGCTCTCTACGGACATGGTTCGTGTTCTCCTTCTCTATTCAGCAGTAGTCTCTGTTGACTCCGCGTTTCCTTGCAATTGCTCTGCACGAGCTTGAATGACGTAACAAAGATCGCGCAATGGCGCGCTCAACAAACTATAAGTCGTTGCTAAAGGGCCTTGAATGACACCGACGACCTGGGCTTTGGCATAGTTTTTCCCGCCCGGCATTTTGGCGAGATCCTCAATCTGCTGGGCGCTTAGTGTCTGCCCGCCGAGGATGCCTGACTTCAGCACGGCGACTCTGGACGTGCGGATATAATCGACAACCGCTTTGACCGCAGCAATCTCATCTTCATAGCCAAGGGCGACAGATGTCTGGCCGTTGAAGATGCTGGTATCAACCCCAGTCATGTGGTTCCGTTCAGTCGCGATACGCAAAAGCGTGTTTTTCGCGACCTGGAAATCGATCCTGGCTGCGCGCATCTTGCTGCGCAGGTCATTCATGTCTTTGACCTTCAAACCCTGGGTCTGCACCAGTATGGTGACTGACGCGCGGCTCAGCTTCTCGGCCAATTGCTCAATGATTTCTGCCTTTGCCTGTGTAGGCATGTTTGGCCTTCCTCCTTTCCTGGGATGATGCCTCATAGCGTTCGCTATGGCGCTAATCGAACTTAATAAAAAATGGCCTCCAGTTAAATCACCGGAGGCCAGAAAATTTCTTGCTTCATCTTGCGCAGGGCGCGCCGCGATAAACTATCATGACGCGAAACTCTCGCAAGGTGCTACTTCCTCGGCAAGCCGGCACGCGTTGGCGCCGATTATATGCCTGCTGGCATACTTGCTGTCTCCGGTTCTGTATTCTGTTGTCGATCGGTTTAGGCCGGCTTCAGGGCGAGCGCTGTGGGGACATCCAGGCGAATGCCAGGTGACATCGTGGATGTCAGCACGACGCTCTTCACATACGTGCCTTTTGCGCCAGATGGGCGGGCACGCACAACCGCGTCAACGATCGAGGCGAGGTTAGACATCAGCGAGGCATCGTTGAAGGAGAGCTTGCCGGCTGGAATGTGCAGCAGGGCGGTCTTATCCACCCTGAATTCGACACGGCCCGCCTTGACTTCCTGAATCGTCCTGGCGACATCCATCGTGATGGTGCCGGCTTTAGGGCTCGGCATCAGGCCACGTGGGCCGAGCTTCTTACCGAGACGACCAACCTTACCCATTACATCGGGTGTCGCGATGGCGACATCGAAGTCCGTCCAATCTTCCTCGATGCGCTTGATCAAATCGTCGAGGCCGACGAAATCGGCGCCCGCGGCTTCTGCTTCCGCCGCCTTATCGCCCTGTGCGAACACCAGCACCCTTACTTCTTTGCCGGTGCCGGCGGGCAGCATAGCAACGCCGCGTACCATCTGGTCGGCATGGCGCGGATCAACGCCAAGCTTCATGTGAACTTCGACGGTCGGGTCGAAGTTCACGTAGTTCATCTTCTTGAGGAGTGAAACAGCTTCCTGGGGCGCATAAAGCTTGCCTTCTTCGACTAGCTTGAGCGCCTCCATGTACTTTTTTCCATGCTTTGCCATATAATTGATGCCCTCCTTGTGGCAGGTAACAACCGCAGTGACTTGCGGGCGACTTTCTTTCCTTAGCGGGTCTCTAGGCTACCGTGATACCCATGCTGCGAGCGGTGCCTTCGACCATACGCTCGGCACCTTCAATATCGATCACGTTGAGATCCTTTAATTTCATCTCGGCGATCTCGCGCACTTTGTCCCGGCTGACAGTGCCAACCTTCGATTTGTTCGGCGTCGCAGATCCCTTTTCAATCCCGGCCGCTTTCTTCAACAGATCAGCTACCGGCGGCGTCTTGGTAATAAATGTAAACGAGCGATCCTCGTAAATGGTGATTTCGGCTGGAATAATAGAGCCTACCTGGTTGGCCGTGCGCTCGTTGTACTCCTTGCAGAACTGCATGATATTGATGCCCTGCGGACCGAGCGCGGTACCAATCGGGGGAGCGGGATTAGCTTTTCCCGCCGGTATCTGTAGCTTGACTACAGCCCTAACACGTTTTGCCATTGTTGTTTCAAACTCCTCAGATCAGGTTAGATCTTCTCTACCTGGAGAAAATCAAGGACGACGGGCGTCTCGCGACCAAAGAACGAGACCAGCACAGTCACCTTGTTTCGGTCCATATTAATGTCGCTGACCGTGCCAATAAATTCGGTGAACGGACCATCGATGACGCGCACACTCTGGCCTTTGGCAAAGCTGATCTTGGCTTTTGGCTTCTCAGTTTCCTTCGTCACCTGCTTCAAAATGGTGGCGATTTCATGATCCTGAAGCGGGACCGGTCGCGTGCCAGAACCGACAAAGCTCGTCACGCCAGGCGTATTCCGCACAACATACCACGCCTCGTCGCTCATAATCATCTCGACCAGCACATAGCCCGGGAAGACCTTGCGCTGCACCGTCCGCCGCTGACCCTGTTTGATCTCCACCTCTTCTTCCATAGGAACGATTACCCGGAAGATCTTACTACGCATATCCATTGAAGCAATGCGCGCCTCGAGGTGGCTCTTCACCTTGTTCTCATAGCCAGAGTAGGTATGGATAGCGTACCAGCGACGTTCCCCCTGCTCTTGCTGCGTGCCCTGTTCTTGTTCTGTGCGTTCCGGCGATGATTGCTCGGCATTGTTGGTATGTTCTGTTACCACAGCATTTTCCCTCATCGCGCTATCAATGTCCGCTTACTAATTGAAAGAGCTGTAAAAGACCGATATCTGCTAGCCATAAGACGACAGCAACAGCGGCAGATAGCAGGATAACCGCGATAGTCATGTTCCGGGCCTCCTGGAAGGTCGGCCAGGTAACTTTGTAGCGAAGTTCGCGGTATGCCTCGAATAGAAACGACACAAGACGGTTCGCACGCAAGCGCGTCCATACGTTCGAAGGTTGCTTGCTCTCACGTCTCGTTGCCCGGTTCTCGCGCGTACGGCGCGCTTCTCGTTCATGAGACACTACTTTTGCGCTCCTGTGATCATTACTGCGCGTTTTTGGCTCAGCCACTTCGCTCTGACTGGCATTTCTCTTCTTTTCAGCCATTTTGTTTGCCACGTTCGACCTTTCTCGATCATTTGGGACCGCGCGACTCTACATACTGCTTGCGTTCAATCGGTTTCGCTCGCACTACTTGGTTTCGCGATGGATCGTATGCGCACGACAGGTAGAACAGAACTTTCTCAGTTCCAAACGCTCAGGATTGTTCTTTTTGTTTTTCGACGTGGCGTAGTTGCGATGCTTGCAGACCGTGCAGGCCAGTGTCGCAACAATGCGATTCTCTTTTCCTTTAGCAGCCATGTCTTTCTCCTAATATATAAGAGTCGTCGGAGGGATACGATTGATCGTGTCCTTTACGATGTTCTGTCACCAGGACGCGATGAATCACGTCCCTACGACGACGTTTCCCCCGGGTTAGCTCTGGACCTTGACGCAGACGCCGGCGCCGACGGTGCGTCCCCCCTCACGAATGGCAAAATGCACGCCTTCTTCCATCGCTACCGGCTGGATGAGTTCCACCGTCATCTCGATGTTGTCCCCCGGAATGACCATCTCGACCCCCTCCGGCAGCTTGATCGCGCCCGTCACGTCGGTGGTGCGGATGTAGAATTGCGGCCGGTAGCCGTTGAAAAACGGCGTGTGCCGCCCGCCCTCTTCCTTGGACAGCACATACACTTGCGCCTGAAACTGCTTGTGCGGCTTGATCGAGCCCGGCTTGGCTAACACTTGCCCGCGCTCGATGTCGCTGCGCTCCACGCCGCGCAACAGACACCCGACGTTGTCGCCGGCGATGCCGCTGTCCAGCGTCTTCTGGAACATCTCCACGCCGGTCACCACCACCGTGCGGATCTCGTCCTTCATGCCCACGATGTCGACCGAGTCGCCCACTTTGACCTGTCCGCGCTCGATACGCCCGGTGCCCACCGTGCCACGCCCCTTGATGCCGAACACGTCTTCGATCGGCATCAAAAACGGCTTGTCGGTGGCGCGCTGCGGCGTGGGGATGTAGCGATCCACGGCGTCCATCAACTCCCAGATGCAGGCCGCGTTCTCGTCCGAGCGCGACAGGTCGCCGCTGCTCTCCAGGGCTTTGAGGGCCGAGCCACGAATGACGGGCACGTCGTCACCGGGAAACTGGTACTTGCTCAAGCAGTTCGCGCACTTCCAGTTCGACCAGTTCGAGGAGTTCTTCGTCGTCCAGCATGTCGACTTTGTTCAAAAACACCACCATGGCCGGCACTTCCACCTGGCGCGCCAACAGGATGTGTTCACGCGTCTGGGGCATGGGGCCATCCGGCGCGCTCACCACCAGGATGGCGCCGTCCATCTGGGCGGCTCCGGTGATCATGTTCTTGATGTAGTCGGCGTGCCCGGGGCAGTCGACGTGGGCGTAGTGCCGTTTCTCGGTCTCGTACTCCACGTGCGCAATGGCGATGGTGATGCCGCGCTCGCGCTCCTCGGGCGCTTTGTCGATCTGGTCGAAGGCCACGTATTTGTTGGCCTGGTTGGCTTTGGCCAGCACTTTGGTGATGGCCGCCGTTAAGGTCGTTTTGCCGTGGTCGATGTGTCCGATCGTGCCCACGTTGACGTGCGGCTTCGTTCGCTCAAATTTCTTCTTTGCCATAGTCTGTAATGGCTCCTCCTAACAACGCTCGCAATCGAACGGTACAATTAGAACGTCTGACATTCTATTAGACATGCAGCAGCCGTCCCCTGCTAATCCGATCGCTTTTGACTGTTACTATCTTCCCGTATTCAGTGGCTATATCCGGCAAAAGGGCGGGCTACGCCAGGTGTATTCAGGAAGAGACGATCTGTTCAGAAGACGGCAGTGAGAGCTACTTGCACTTCCAGCGTGGATCTTCGTGAAGATGACCTATTCGGTTTCAGAACAACAGAGCGGAAAGACCCACTCTGCTCACCCAGACATCATCAGATACCACAGATACCACGGGAGCCCGTGATGGGAATTGAACCCATGACCCCAGTCTTACCAAGACTGTGCGCTACCGCTGCGCCACACGGGCAAATTGCAGATGTTCGGTGGGCAGTGAGGGATTCGAACCCCCGAAGTCTTCCGACAACTGATTTACAGTCAGTTCCATTTGGCCACTCTGGAAACTGCCCAGGAAGAGAACCATCCACCGATACAAGCGCCGCTCAACTGCGCCGATGCCCGCTCCACTTGAGACGGGCTGGCTGAGAGAGACCGCGCTGATGGAGAGGCTCAACTTTCAATCCCAGATGGGAAGGTGTCCGATTGCGACAGTACACACTGCTCCCTCCTGATGATCGACCAGACCATTATAGCCGACGCCCTATGCCATGTCAAGCATTTTTTGGGCGGTCGATCCGCCGGATTACCCAGGGCCACCATCGGCGACCAATCTGGCGATCCTGCGGAGGCTTACCAGGATTTAAACTTCCCGTAAACTCCGCTTAACACCCATCCGCTACACTACTCTCAGAACAATCCCAAAAAGAGCGGAACAGGCCAGCTATGTCTATGATAGACCCGGCAACTGCGGATGCATGCTGAGCAGACTTTCCAGCATCCCCCTGTTCCCTCCAGTTTTCTCTCACATACGCAGCGGTAGTACTTTTCTCCACTGCCGCTCGCGCCTCGTTCTGAATAACGACGTGGCATGCTCCAGGCAACACGCTCGTTTGGGGAGCGAGAGGTAATACTCCGCGCCTCTCGCTCGGGGAAGTAAGAGTTAATTTTTCTCTGACAGCTTCAACACCTGGCTCCAAAAGCAAGCTATGGTGAAGGTCTACATTTTCCATTGAATTTAATGAAAAACCATTTAAGAATTCTAAATTTAACACGTCTATTGTAATTACGGGGAAAGAGGTAAGAATGAGTTCGGGGTGTCATTTTAGATTCCTTAGTAGTTATCCGTATAAATGGAGTAGTAGAAACTCTAAGAGCATGTCATCAGCTTTTATACTTTGAAAAATTAAACATTGCAGTTTTGTATCTTTGACCTTCAATAGAGCCAGTCCAGCTACCAAAGGAGCAATATTGATGCCAGAAGATACCCGATGGCCTGGGTCTGATGACAAGCTGGTTGTCGCCGAAATGCTGCGAAATCCTGAATCTGATCACTGGATTGGATGCCAGGAATTTATCCAGCACCTTATCGATCAACTCTGCTTCGACCTCTCTCTTGACCTCCGCGAAGACGCTGTTCAAGAAACGATGATCTCAATCCATAGTGGCCTATCAGGTTTCCGCTTTGATAGCAAATTGACCACCTGGCTTACCTCGATTGCTCGACATCGGGCGGTTGATGTCAGACGTAAACATAGTATCCATCATCGCTCAGGAAGAGCATCTACAGGATAGATCAGATGCAAGAAGAAGAGAACCACGACCTTTTCAAGAGAGCACTTTCAAGAACGCCAGAAGAGGAATTCCTGACGAACGTAAAATCTGATGGAGGTCATCGCTGAAATCGAGATTTATAAAGAAACATGCGAAAACTGACCGGAACCGACAGATTCTCGAAATGGTTATGTTTGAAGGGTACAATTGTGAAGAGACAGCTAGAAAATTGGGGATCAATGCTCCGGTCGTCAGCCATGTCGTTCGCTCTGCACGTAACCATCTAAAAGTGTGGATGAGTCGTAGATCACCACCATCCTCACATGGAAGTAGCACATCCTCTTAAAAAAGCACTCCTATCTTTTTACTGGCGTGATCTTACGTTCGCTTCAAACGGTTCAATGAGGCCCTTTTGAATTGCCTGGCGCAGCCATGATTGCAGACCCTCGGCCTCAGATTGGCACTCCTGACAGTCCACAAAATGACTTACAAGCAGGCTAAAGCGTTTATATGCCTCATCTTCACCCGATCTTTCAACAGTTTCAACATAGGCAGGGATATCCTCCTTTAGCCTTTTGTGCATAACTTTTTCGAGTCGGGCAATCAGGTTCCGTGCAGGTATTTCAGAAGTGCTATTTACCCTGTCATACTCGATTGACTCAATCAAGTATTCTCCTAAAAATGACTGGCAATAGAGACAGCCCGCCAGATGTTCGCGCATTTTCTTGCGCTCGGTTCGAGTAAGTGAGTGCTGCCCACTTATCAATTTAATAAGTTGCTCCAGTACATGGAGTTCTCCCATTCGTTATCAGACTCGATTGCCGGCAACGTACACATTCCTTTGCATGTCCTGGCTCCTTTCATCTGATCGCATCTTCGGTTTTTAACAATTTGTACTTTCTTACGTCTCATCTTATTTGGGTAGTGCAAATATTATACTGCTCATGTACAACTACGATCAGCGCGGTTAAGATTTCTCCACATACTTTTCTGTTGTTCTCATCCTTTTGTACCAGTACTATAAGCATTTGACGTGAGTTTTCAATATATGTCTTGACGAACTTTATATCAGATATACTATAATGGCATGTCATTTCTATTCAGTCGCGCCCCAGTTTCCTTTCGAAGACCCATATCAACAGCAAGAAATCTCAGGGATGTGACACGGATGGCTATCGAAGAACAACCGAGTTGCCGGTAGCGTGCACCCAGAACAGCTTCTTTCGTCTGAAGCAAGAACGCGAACGGCATGGCTGGTCGCAAAGCGAATTAGCCGAGCGCCTAGGCACCACTCAGGTCAATGTCAGTCGTTGGGAAACAGGGCTCACTACTCCTGGCCCTTTTTTTCGTCAGAAGCTGGCAGAGCAATTCGGTAAATCGCTCGAGGAGCTTGGCCTGGTATCGGCTATCGCAATGACCAATGAGGATGCGGTTGCAGGAGAAGCTGACTCAAGCGCGCCAGTTCCTCTAGTTCAACCTAGCCAGAGATGGAATGTTCCTCACCATCGCAACCCCTACTTTACAGGCCGCGAAGAAATTTTATTACATCTTTATACTATACTTAATACAACCAGTGCAGCCGCATTAACACAGACACAAGCTATCAGTGGACTGGGCGGCATCGGCAAAACGCAGATTGCTGTTGAGTATGCTTATCGTTATCGCGATTGTTATAGCGCTGTGCTGTGGGTATCCGCTTCCTCTCGCGAAGCGGTCATTTCTGACTTTGTAATGCTGGCTGCGCTCCTGGACCTCCCTGAGCAGTACGAGCAGGACCAGGACATTGTTATTTCGGCGGTGAAACGCTGGTTGGCATCGAACAGCAACTGGCTGCTCATCCTGGACAACGTCGATGATTTGCAGATCATCGTCGAATTCTTGCCCACGCAGAGTAAGGTCAAGGTCTTGCTCACGACGCGTTTACAGGCGCTGGGATCGGTTGCTCAAGGGATTGAAGTGGAAAAAATGGGGATGGATGAGGGAAAATTACTCCTGCTTCGGCGCACCAGAGCGCTTGCCCCTGATGCTTCACTGGAGCAATGCAATAAAGACCTCCAGGCCCAAGCCGCAGAGATCGTGACCGAACTAGATGCCCTTCCCCTCGCACTCGATCAGGCAGGAGCCTATATTGATGAGACACGCTGCGGACTTCCTGCTTATCTTACACTCTACCGAACACGCAGGAGAGACTTATTGCGCCGTCGCGGCAGGCAGCCGGTAGACCACCCGGAGCCAGTCGCTGCTACCTGGTCGATTTCTTTCCAGCAGGTTGAACAGAGTGATCCTGCCGCCGCTGATCTTTTGCGCATGCTAGCCTTTTGCAGTCCCGAGGCTATTCCTGAAGAACTCCTGACCGAAGGCGCAAACGAACTTGGCCTTGCACTTGGCCCGGCCGCTGTTGATCCTCTACAATTCAATGACATGATTGAGCTGTTGCTGCACTACTCCCTCATCCGGCGCAACCCGGAAGAACGCCTTTTAAGCGTCCATCGGCTGGTACAGGCGGTCCTCAAGGATGGGATGAGTAGAGAACTCACGCGAATATGGGCTGAACGAACTATACGCGCCATCAACTGCGCCTTCCCAGAAGTGAAACTCACCACGTGGGATCAATGCCAGCGCTGCTTGCCACATGCCCTGCTAAGCATGGTGCATCTGGATGAGTACGATCTGGCCTTTCCAGAAGCGGCAGACTTGCTTAATAAAGCAGCAAGATATCTAACAGATCACGCCCAATATTCACAGGCCGAACCGCTTCTCAAGAAAGCTCTAGCTATTCGCGAGCAAACAGTCGAAGTTACTCATCCCGATTTGGCGCGTACGCTCAACGACCTGGGTGCGCTTTACCTGACGCAGGGACGATATCCTGAGGCAGAACCGCTCTTAGAGAAGGCGCTTAACATTCGGCAAAAGAAGCTGGGGCCCGAGAATCCAGATACTTCGACAAGCCTGAGTAACGTGGCCCAACTTTATCACGCCCAAGGCAGATATGATCAAGCTGAAACACTTTATCGGCAGGCATTAAACGTGCGCAAGCAGGTACTTGTGCCAAATCATCAGGATACAGCATCAAGTCTGAACAACCTCGCAGAACTTTACACTGACCAGGGGAAATATTCAGAGGCGGAGCAGCTCTACATCCGAGCGCTTGAAATGCAGAAGCAGGTATTAGGGGAAAATCATCCAGGTGTGGCATACATTGTTAACAACCTGGCTACTGTCTACCGTAAAAAAGGAGAGTATTCCCATGCTGAAGAACTCTTTCAAGAGGCTCTGAACACCCAAAAGCGGCTCTTGGGGCCGGATCATCCAGATGTGGCTGAAACACTTAACAACCTGGCGCGGCTGTATCGTGCTCAGGGTGCATATGCAAAGGCTGAACCATTTTATCTAGAGGCTTTAGCAATTCGCGAGAAAGTCTTTGGGCTAGAACATCCTCAGGCAGCTCAGAGTTTTTACAGCTTGATGAAGCTACGCCATTCACAGGGAAGGTATGCTGAAGCAGAGAATCTGGGAAATCAAGCACTTAAAATTCAAGAGCAGCGGCTAGGGAAAAATCATCCGGATATCGCCTTTACGTTAGGTATGCTGGCAAGGATCTACCAGGGACAAAACGATCTGGCCCTGGCTGAGGAATTTTATTTACGAGCCGAGGCAATTCGAAAGAACACTACTGCTGAACATCCCCATCTGGCTCTCATCTGTAATAATTTGGCCGAAATTTACCAGGCCCAAGGAAAATATGATGAAGCCGGGGAACTTATTAGCAGATCAATAAACATTCGGGAACGATCGTTAGGACCAGATCATCTTTACATGGCATATAGTTTCATTAACTTAGCAGAAAACCAATTCGCACTGGGACATTATACCGAGGCAGAGCAACTCTATAAAAAAGCTATTGCCATTCGTCAGCAAAACCTGGGTAGAGGGCATCCCCGTACAGCGACCACTTATTTCAGGCTCGCAAAATTTTATGCTGACATCAGCCGCTATAATGATGCGGAAAGGCTGCATCGTGATGCATTAATGATACGCGAACAAGCCCTGGGTCCTGAACATCCCGCAGTCGTTACCTCTCTGGAGCATCTTGCCAGCCTGCTGCATAAAACTGGTAAAGATAACGAGGCGTTTGAATTTGAAAAACGTGCTCAAAGCATTCGTGCTAAACAAGTCAAGCCTCAAGGGCCTTGACACTCCTAATGATAGCATTGAAATGCTTTTGATCGATCTTCCATCCTCATTAGCGTCCACTAGACTTAGGAGTGAGTTATGTCATGATTTCTGAGATAAAGAAAATCGTAGTCATTGGATCCCCCGGTGCAGGCAAAACGACCTTTGCGCGAAGGTTAGGTGATCTTCTCTATATCGAGGTTATTCACCTGGATCGTTATTTTTGGGATGCTAATTGGAAAGAGAAAACCTGGGAAGAAAGAATAGAAATTCAGCGTGATCTTTTTCGTAGAGATACATGGATCATCGAAGGAACCTATCTCGATTCCTCTTATGAACGTCTTCAAGCTGCTGATAGCATTATTTTTCTTGATGTACCTCGTTTGCTCTGCCTGTTGCACGTACTTATGCGGCGAATCGAGTTCCACAAATAGTCGCGTCGTGATCTTCCAGAAGGATGTACAGAGAGGCTTCGTTTTCCCTATATTTTGAAGGTGCTAGTTTTCCCGCATAGAGGACGTAAGATGTTCCTCAAGAAAATAGTGAAGAGCGATGTGAACGGCTTTCAGATGGGGAAAAAACACAATTTTATTGGCTCAAATCCAACCAGGATATTAAGGACTTTTTCGAAGGAAAAGTTGTTCCCCAAGCAGTTGAACTGGTACCCATGGAAAATCGGCAGAAGCATGCTCATTTTCTGAAGATGGCATCGGCTGTTGCAATTCTGGGTTATTTGGGATTCGGTGTAGGTACAGTGAACTCCTCTCTACCTTTCGTAATCTTGCACCCTTTCACCCTTTTGAAGCGTCTCATACAGCACCACAATTCTAATGAGGTGCGACGATGAAGTTTCATCATCTCACCTCAAAGATCTCCTTTATTGCCTTGTGCGAATGTCAGTGGCCATAAAGCGCGCTATAATATCCCCATGCGCACCATCTACACCATCGGACATTCGACGCGCACCATTGACCAGTTCATCGGGTTGCTCGAGGCGCATTCCATAGAAGAACTGGTCGATGTGCGCACTGTGCCAAAATCAAGGCATAATCCGCAATTCGGGTCGGAGGCGCTGGCGGACTCGCTGCGGCAGGTGGGTATAGGGTACAGGCACCTCGGCGCGCTGGGAGGACTGCGGCACGCGCGCAAGGATTCGGCCAACACCGGCTGGGAGAATGCGTCGTTTCGCGGATTCGCGGACTACATGGCGACACCGGAGTTTCAGGCCGGCCTGGAGGAGTTGGAAGCGCTGGCGGAAAAGCAGGTGGTCGCGATCATGTGCGCCGAGGCCGTCCCGTGGCGCTGCCACCGCTCGCTCATTGCCGATGCATTGACTGTGCGGGGCTGGCAGGTGCTGCACATCACCAGTAAAAAAACGGCGAAGCCACACGAGCTCACGCCGTTTCTGCGGGTACAGGACGGTACCCTTACTTACCCTTGAGTATTCCCGCGATCTGGTGCAAATCCTGGCCTGCCTGATGCAGGGCCGTATGGATCGTCTTCAGGCTGGTGTTGAGACTGGCCAGTGTGTTTTCATAGGAGGCGCGGTTGTAGTTTGAAGGAGAAATTTACCTCGTCCACACCCCCTGCGGGTCATGCTCACGTATCACCTGCAGCTCCTCCTCGCTCGGTGGCACCGTCTCCTGGCAATCTTCCGCCAGCCTCATTTTCCACCCTGTTTGATCCTGGACCTGTTCTATCGTTGTGCCGGGGTGATAGGACGAGAGCAGCGCTTCGCCCGTCTCTTTGTCGAAGGTGAAGACGGCCAGCGTGGTAATCAGCGCGGCGGGTCCGCCCCTGGGCAGGCCGACTCGCCTGCGCCAGGCTACTCCGGCGGGGCCGTGTTCATCGGGATAGCCGTAGCCGGGGCTGGTGACGTAATCGACCTTCTCGCGCAGGCGATGGCGGTCGTGCTGCATGATGATAGCGAGCCGCTGCGAGAAAGAGGCTATATCGGCGCCACCGCCGCTGCCGGGGAGGCGCGTTTTGGGATGCTCTCCAATCACCGATGAGCGAGGTATTCAGATTGCCGTAGCGATCAACCTCAGCGCCGCCGATGAAGCCGAGATGCACATCACCTGCCGCCAGCGGGCGCATGACGTTCAGCGTGCTGGTGGCCCACAGCGCACCGTAGATGTTCGGCGCGTCGCCCATCGTGTAGAGCAGTTCGGGTGAAGGCATATCGCGCACGATGCCCGTTTCAAATAAGCCGATACAGTTGGGCGCGTGCGTGCGTTTCGCCAGGGCAAAGGCGATCAGGGGCAGGCGCATCCCGACAAAGACGTTCTCGCCATCGTGTATCTGCCGTGCCGCGCAGACAACCATCAATTCTCTCGCCGTATAGTCCATCCTGCCCTCCTTCCCTTAATATCCATAATCGACGGGCGCGGCATAACGGTGTTCCTTCACACCCAGGGCGCGCAGGCACTCCTCGCCCAGTTTCCGCACATAGGCGGCACGGTTGGGCAGCGCCAGCACCCATTCGTCCAGCCAGCTCTCGAAGCCTTCTCGGGTACGCGTGCGCACGTGGTAATCGTGATAGTAGGCGTGGTCGCGGTTGCAGTAGCCCTGCACGGTCGAGGGATGCGCGCCCCAGGGTTCATGCACGACGGCGCGCACCTTGAAGGACGGCCCTATGACGCGGTTGGGATCGCTGGTGATGATATCGCGCGGCACGATTTCTTCCGTGACCAGGATCACGTCGCGCGCGGCCAGCATTGCTTCTCCCCCGATGCCGACATTGCCCCAGCAGTGCGCGTTGCCCTGCTCGTCGCTGCGCTGCACGTGCAGGATCGCCACGTCTGGCCGGATGGCCGGGACGAGCAGCAAAGGCGAGCCGTCGATGGGCGACGGCTCGACGCGCAGCGCCGGGTTCTGACGCGGAAGGTCGCTGCCCAGCAGGGAGCGCGTCGGGATATAGGGCGAGTCCAGGCTGGCCGCCAGCAGAGCCAGGCCAATACTGAAATTGCTATGCTCCTCGGTTATGAGCGGCCGCGGGATGCCCTGTTCTATAGCGCGACGATAGCAGTGCGCCAACCCCTCGCTGACGTTGCCCACCCAGGCCGCTACGACCCTCTCGACGCAGCCCGCGCCGATCAACTGGTCGAACAGGATGTCTGAAATAGGCCCGATCAGCGTCAGATTCTGCCTGCGCTGGCGGATGATCTCATGCCCGGCGGCGAAGGGGATCAGCGGCTCCAGGGCTAGCCCGATGGCGACGGATGAGCCGTCAGGCACATAGCGGGCAATGGCCTCAGACATCGAGAGAAGCTTGCTCATGCTGGTACGAACTCCACAATGATATCGGCGTAATCATCGGACACATAAATATTATCATGCGCATCGACGGCGAGTCCCTGTGGCTCGATAAAACCGTTGCTCGCCAGCACTTCGTGTTTCCCTGTCGCGGCTCGCACGCGAATCAGCGCGTGGATCGCGGGCGCAAGGTCGATCAACAGGATGTTGCCATGCGAATCGAAGGCCACATCGTCCGGTTGACCGAAACCGCCGATGCGCGTCTTCTGGCCGCCAGGTGTGATACGCCAGATCGACCCGCCGCACTCGTCGGCAACATAGACATTGCCCTGCGCATCCACCGCCGCGCCAACAGGGCGCACAATTCCGGAGGCGAGCAGTTGCAGCGTTTTCCCATCGAGGCTCAAGCGATACACATTCCCCGTCGGGCTATCAGGGATGATAAGCGTATTCGTGGTGGGATCGAAACCGATGCCGTCCACGCCGTCCTTGCAGGGCAGGCTAGATGGTGTGCCTGGAAGATCATGCAGCACAGTCGGAACCGTTCTGCCTGGTGCCAGCTCCATAATGCGATTCGGTGTCTGCTCGGCGAAAATCAATGTGCCGTTTGCCACGTACACCATGCCTTCCGGTCCAGGCAACCCGCTCATAAGGGTAGTAACGCTGCCATTGCTGTTGAGGCGGCGGATCGTTCCATTATAGAAATCGCTGAATACCAGCCGTCCCTGCGGGTCAAAAACGAGATCATCGGGCCGTCCTACACCGGAGAGCAGCGGGCGTTTAGTGAAGTGAGTGGGCGTTGTATCGGGCGTGGCCGTGAGCGTGGGTGAAGGTGTCGGGACGATAACCGTCGGTGTCACACCGAGCGTCGGCGTGACAGACACCGGGCCGGATGCCTGGCTGCACGATGCCAGGAATAGGAGACAGCTTGCCAGGGCGACCGCGAGGATCACCCCTACCCTAAACGTTGGAGAGGTAAGAAAGGCATTATTATACATTAAGGGCAATCCTGGCGGTCGCCCTGGTAACTTATACATACGCAGCATATACCTTCCCTGATACAAACGGAGCGAGTTAGTCTGTATTACTCAACGAAAGTCGTATGCTGCTCGTCGCAAGGATTACTTCTGGACTGTCTGGGCTTCGGCGGGCGCTTCTAGTTCGTCCAGGAAGTGATGCAGCGATTTGAGCGGCGCGCCGCTGCCGTTCTTGCGAATCATGACCATTTCGGCGGCAATGCTCAGGGCGATTTCATCGGGCGTTTCGGCCCCCAGGTCGAGTCCGATTGGCGTATGCACCTCGGCCAGCCGTTCGCGAGAGATGCCGTCCTCGAGCAGGTGGCGAAAGATATTCTTGATCTTGCCGGGGCTGCCGATCATACCGATGTAGCGCGCATGCGTCTCCAGAGCGGCCCGCAAGGCGTCCTTGTCAAGGTTGTGGCCGCGTGTGACGATCACCATCCAGCTAGCTTCATCGGGCTCGAGCTCGCGAATCGTCTGGGGAATATCACCGAAGGTCAGCTCCACAGCGTTACCGAACGACTGCGGATCGGCGAGGTCACGCCGGTCGTCGACCACCACGATGCGAAAATCGAGCATGGTCGCCAGCCGCGCCAGCGCCTGCGCCACGTAGCCCGCCCCGGCGATGATCAGGCGCGGTTCAGGATAGAGCACCTCGACAAACAGCTCCAGTGTCCCGCCGCAGCTCCCCACCGCCTGGTCGGGATCAATATGCACGTGGATCAACTGCGATTGGCGCTCATGCAGCAGTCTCGAAGCCTCCTGCGCTACCTGCGCATCAACCTTCGCCCCGGAAAAGCTCCCGCTCACGCTGCCATCGGCCCGCACCAGCATCTTTGTGCCAACACCGCACGGGGCCGCGCCAATCGTCTTAACGACCGTCGCCACCGCTACTCGCTCGCCGCGCTTCATAGCCGACTGTATCTCGTTGTAAACGCTTGAGGTACTCATTGTTTTTCACCTGCCTGAAATGGTTGCCCATACTCAACGATTGAGTAAACTGTAATACTAGTATTGTATAACATAAATCCTCACACATCTTACTCCCATTCCTCCCATAATGATTACCGGCCTTTGCTCTCAAACCCGGATCAGCCTTCTGACCGCTTTTCACCCTCACAAAAAGAATAGGTGAATAGCCCAACTTGACATGTTTGGGCGCTGCTTGTATAATTGTTCTAGAACATAAATTCTAGAACAAGCTTTTGAGAGTTCGGGTAGGGAGTGAGGAAGCGCATTGCAAGCAGTTGTGGTCAATTATCAGGAGGACCAAAGCATGACATTCAACCCTGAAAAGCATTTGATGGATCTGAGCGGGAAATCGTACCTGGAAGTAAAATGGCGGCTGGTCTGGTTTCGCCAGGAATGCCCTGATGGAACGATTGATACGGAAGAAGTCCAGGTGGACCTGGATCGCGAGGTTGAGGCGGAGGTTCCCACAGGAAATTGGATCCCCAACCCGAACCGGCCCGGCAAGAAGATGCCTGAAAAGGTCTTGAAAACGGCTCGTGGCTATGCGCGCTTCCGCGCGGTAGTCACAGACGGCAAGGGCGGTCGCGCCACCGCAACCAAATCCGAGAACGCCGCCTCGTTTCCCGATTTTATCGAAAAGGCCGAGACAGGCGCGGTAGGACGAGCGCTTGCCATGCTCGGCTATGGCACGCAGTTCACCGGTGATGAATTGAGCGAGGATCATCGCATCGTCGATGCGCCCGTTGAGCGCGGCGGGACTTCGCTCAGGAATGTGAGCAATGGACATCACGAGGAAAGCGCCAGGCCGCTCACTGCCGCCAATGGTAAAGCAGGCGATGCCTCTTCGCAAGCCCCTGCCACCGATCAGCAACTGGCCAGCTTGCGCAAGCTCTGCCAGCACCTGGGCAGGTCGGAGCCGGAGAATTTGGAGAGCATGACCCATCAAAGTGCGCGAGAACTCATCTTGCAGCTCAGCCATGAATACAACGAACAACGGCAAAGCAGCAGAAAAGCCTCGTAGGCAGCGCGCATCCCGCGAAGCGGGCGCTGAAGTTGACCGGGGCTAGCCAGTACCAACGGAGACCCAATCATGACGTTACGAGAACTGGAACAGGCAGAAGGCTCCATGCAGCAGCAATGGCACGATCTGGTCATGGCCGAACAGCGAGGTGAGCCGCTCGACACGCTTGAGCAGATGTACGACAGCTATATCTTGCTGGCAGAAGACTACAATCGCTGCCATGATACTTATGAGGAGCAGGAGAGGCAGCAAAGACGACGGCAAGCCAGTTCACACGAACACAAAAAAGCCCACCGCTCACGAGGTGGGGACAAGCAGGATATGCGGCTAGCATCGTAAAGTTGCCAGACCCCACCCCCGGATGCACACCGGGGGTGGGGTCTGACTCTACAGCCGTCCTACGAAATCCGTCAGGGCGCTTGCCACCTGGTCGGGGGCATCGAAAAGGATCATGTGACCGGCACCGGGCACGATTACCAATCGCGATTCGGGAATTTCTCGGTGCAGGCGCTGCGCGAATTTCAGAGGGATCTGCGCATCCTTCTCGCCCCAGACAATCAGAGTCGGCTTGCCCATCGTTTTCAAATCGGTCGAAACCGAGTTGCTATAGCTCGGAATGAGCAGCCGCATCTGTTGCAAGAAAACCTCTTTCCCGATCTCGTCATTCCAGGGCTGCACGTACATATTGATGTGCTGCTTCAATGCGTCGCTTTTAGAAGAGCCGTTGGGGATAGTAGCCTCCAGGTCAGCTATCAGGTCCTTGAGTTCGAGTTCTTTCCCCATCTCAGCGTCCTGGTACTTCTGCATATCCGACAGGGGCCAGTTGGGCGCAAAGCTGTATTCATAGCAGATGGTATCGAGCAAGACCAGGGCCGCGACGCGCTCAGGACTCAGGCGAGTAGCGAGAACCTGTGCTACGCCTCCGCCGATGCCAACACCTACCAGCACGATGTTCGTCAGATTGAGTTGCTTGAACAGGAAGGACAGGCAATCGGCATGGCCCCAGATGGATGTATCGGCGGGCCAGGGACGATCGGATTGCCCATAGCCGAGCATATCTATGGCGTAGACCGAGCGACCAACGCCGCCCAGGCTTGTAAGGACGCTACTCCAGGTGAAAGCGCCGCCCAGGATATCGTGCAGCAGCACGATGGCTCCATCGGTTCCATACTCCGCGCCCTGCACAATGTAGCTGAGGTCATAGTGAATGACGTGCGCCGAACGCCGCTCCTGCGCGTTCGTCTTTGATTTTGAAGACTGTGCTACCATATTATCCCTCGATAAATTTAATGTTCGTATCTATTCCGTAGAGGCCGATAAATCGGCGATGGGCGCGATAAATCGGCCCCTACGATTGTTAAGCTTTTGCGTACAACGCGGGTACATTGTAGAAGGCGCTGAACCCGGCGTAGCGGGCGGCTTTCTCGCCAAGCTCATCCTCGATGGCCAGCAGGCGATTGTATTTCGCGACGCGCTCGCTGCGGGCGGGAGAGCCTGTCTTGATCTGCCCGGCATTCGTGGCCACCACCAGGTCAGCGATGGTCGTATCCTCGGTTTCGCCTGAGCGATGCGAAACGACGGCGGTGAACGAGGCGCGCTTCGCCATCTCGATAGCCTCCAGCGTTTCAGTCAATGTGCCGATCTGGTTCAGCTTGATAAGGATCGAATTGGCAGAGCGCTCGTCGATGCCGCGTTTCAGGCGGGCTGTATTTGTCACGAACAGGTCATCGCCCACGAGCTGGACACGGTTGCCCAGGCGCTCGCGCAGGTGCGTCCAGCCGTCCCAGTCGTCTTCGGCCAGTCCATCTTCTATTGAGATGATGGGGTACTCGTTGATCCACTGCTCGTATAGAGCAACCATTTCCTGCGAGGTCAATGTGCGGCCCTCACGCGCCAGGACATATTTCCCGTTGTCGTAAAACTCGCTCGAGGCCGGGTCCATTCCCAGGAAAATATCCTCGCCCGGCCTGTAGCCGGCTGACTCGATAGCCGCAATAATTACCTCCAGCGCCTCGCGATTGGAAGAGAGCGATGGTGCGAAGCCCCCTTCATCGCCAACGTTGGTATTGAGCTTTTTCTCGTGCAGGACCTTCTTGAGCGAGGCGTAGACCTCGGCGCCCATGCGCAGCGCTTCGCGGAAGGTCGGCGCGCCCACGGGCAAGATCATGTATTCCTGCATGTCGGTCGAGTTATCGGCATGCTTACCGCCATTCAAAATATTCATCATCGGTACGGGTAGGACGTGCGCGGAAACACCGCCGAGGTAGCGGTATAATGGCTGTTGCAACGCATTCGCCGTTGCTTTCGACAGGGCCAGCGAAACCCCGAGGATGGCATTTGCGCCCAGCGCGCTTTTATTAGGAGTATTGTCCAGCTCGATCATCATCAGGTCGAGCGTGCGCTGATCGGTGGCGTCCAGGCCAAGTAGTGTATCTCGGATAGTGGCATTCACATTATTGATGGCAGTTAGCACACCCTTGCCCCCGTAGCGGCTCTTATCCCCGTCGCGCAGCTCAACGGCCTCGTGCACTCCCGTCGATGCTCCTGAAGGGACGGCGGCCACTCCGCGGTCGCCTCCACTCAACATCACTTCCACCTCCAGCGTTGGATTCGCGCGTGAGTCCAGTATCTCGCGCGCCACAATATCCTCGATCGTAGTAAGATCGCTCACCGAATAGGGCATAAAAAACCTCCGTTGTTACAATACCTCTCGCGACGTATTGTACACCGGAGATGAAATATGGGGCAAGTACTATACAACGATGTTCAGCTATTATCCGCATCAACGTACATGGGCGCCGGGCGACGTATCAACGAACTGCGCGGTGTGACACCCGCGAAATTGCGAACAGGTGGACTGTCATAGGGCGCCTGGGGTTGTTGTCCCTGCGCGGGCTGTTGAGCATACTGCTGGTACTGAGCCTGCGGCGGGTACTGCTGGCTCTGCTGGTACTGTGGCTGCACGGCTTGCTGGAATGTGGGCGTCTCAGGCTCGCCATCAGAAGTCGGCTGCATAATATCCAACCCCTGCCGCAGCGTCAGCATATCGCGCATGAAACATGCCACAGCCGAGGCAGCCGAGCCCTTTTCTCGCGAAGCGTCGAAGCGCCGCGTGGTTGCCTCTCCCGCCGCCTGGGCTGCCTGGGCCATCGGATCGGAGGTCTTGGCAGCGTAGGCGTCCTGGAAAATATCGTCCCAACTGCTCCACCTGCCGCGTAGAGGCTTCCAACCTAACTGGCTATCACTAACGGTGCGCCATTTATCCTCAGTATATTGTATCCAGTCATCGAGCAAGCGCGTCACAGCGGTGAGTTGCTGGCGCAGGCGTTCTTCCTCTTCAGAGGGATGCTGTGGGAAGCCCTGCTGCGGGAACTGCTGTGGAAAGCCGCCCGTCGTTTGCTGGTTGATCACGCCGTTGGGGCCAAGTTGCGGGAAACCCATCGGCATTCCCTGTCCAGGCATGCCCTGAATTCCGGACATACCCATAGGATTCATGCCGGGCAGCGCACCAGTGGTCGTGCCATTGAAAATACCGGAGCTGCCCAGCGCGGCAAAATTGGGCGCCATCTGCCCGTTCGGCATACTCAGCAGAGGAATCTCGGTTCCGGCTGGAAGCTCGCCAATTACCTGGATGCCGCTTGCGTTCAGCACAGGGCTCAAACTTAACATGCCTGATCCATCCGGCAGCAGCATGCCTTCCGGGAGCGGCGGAGCACCGATGATAATTTCCTCGTGCCCGACAGCATCGAGCACACGCCAGGCCTGGCGAGGATGTTTGATCGCCCACCACACACGGCGCAAAACAAAAGTGCTGGCAAACGTAAAATTTACCACCAGCCAGACCACACCACGCACCGCTACCCAGTTCACCAGCGCCACAACGATGATCCAATACCAGACATCGCGCTGTCCCGCTTCTTCAATGAAGGTGAGCACCGCAGCCACCGTCAGGCTGGGGTCGCGCAAGGGATTGATAAAATCGACAATCCGCCAGAACCATTTGCGGTCTGTATTAGCGTTCAACATTTGCTCCTCTCGACCCGGTCGCTGGTCCGACCGGTCGATACCGATCCGGCTCTCATAGCCGAATTCTACCAAAACATCGCGTAACGGCAAGGTCTATAGCTTCTATCAACGTAAACGAAGGATGAGGACGCCCTCGACAACGACGGTACTATAGTACCTCACACATACATTTTCTGCATGGTCAAAAGCTCATCTATGCCTTGCTGGGCCAGGGAAATCAGCGCATCCATCGTCTGCCGGCTGAATACTCCTCCTTCACCCGTTCCCTGCACTTCAATAAACTCGTGTTCGGCAGTCATTACCACATTGAAGTCAACATCCGCGCGTGAATCCTCTTCGTAGCATAGATCGAGCAAGATTTCGCCGCCTACTACGCCGGCGCTGACCGCCGCGACGGCCGTGCGCACGGGATGCTCTTCCAGAACACCACGCTGAACCAGCTTTGTGCAGGCGCGGTGCAGAGCCACATACGCGCCGGTGATCGAGGCCGTACGCGTGCCGCCGTCCGCCTGGATGACATCGCAGTCGAGCGTGATAGTGCGCGGTCCAAGCTTCTGCATATCGACTACGGCGCGCAGCGACCGACCGATCAGGCGCTGAATTTCCTGCGTACGCCCGCTAACACGTCCATCTCGCTCGCGCGACGTGCGGGTATGCGTCGAACGCGGCAGCATGTTATACTCCGCCGTCACCCATCCCGTACCTTTGCCCTCCAGAAATGGAGGCACGCGCTCGTCGATGCTGGCCGCGCACAACACGCGTGTGTTGCCCGCCTCTATGAGGGCCGAGCCTTCGGCGAAGTCCAGGTAATCAACAGTAAAGCGCACCGGGCGTAGCTGCGCAGGTAAACGCCGGTCAATACGTGTCATAGATACAACCTCTTCTCTACGTCATATCGAACTTTTCCGGCAACCAGTCGTACATATTAAGGACTGTTAGCAGCCCATCAGCAGGGTGCTCGAGTTTGTCCTGGAGAGCACGCTATAGCCGAAAAGTAAGAGCATTATGGGATATATTAACATATATTTTACACGAAATATGGTACTATTATATGGGCTCAAAGAAGATATACCACGGAATGCCACGATGGCTGTCGCTGTTTTAGCCTGTACAAACGTGTTACATATGGAGAGCATTGGAAGGGCTTTGAATCAGTAGTGGACGGATGATGTTCTCTGAACGCGTGAGGCATTTGCAGGATAAAGCCTTGCGCACTACACGAGTAGTGCGATGGTTAGGGCCAGAAAGGATAACAGGATGTCCACAGTACTTCGTTTGCCATTGCCATCAACTGTGCCATACAAGGCACAACCCATACACGCTAACCGCCTAATTATCGCCACCAATCGCGGCCCCGTAGAGTATTTTTTAAGCCAGGACCAGGTTTTGAAACACCGCAGAGGCGCAGGCGGCGTCGTCACGGCGCTGGTGGGCGCGGCTAAAAATGTTGACGTCACCTGGGTCGCAATGGCGATGACGGAGGGCGACCGGCGGGCCATTAAGGAAGGGCAGCAGGACGGCGTCATGAAATCGCCAATACCCGACCAGAACATGCTGCTGCGCTACGTGGCCATTCCCAAAAACGCCTATCGCAAGCACTACGAAGAAATCAGCAACCAGTTGCTTTGGTTCGTGCAGCACTACCTGTATGATCCGACCGAAGACGGACAAGGCACCCGGAAGATACAGGATGCCTGGAGCAACGGCTACGAGGTTGCCAACCGCGCCATCGCTGACGCGGTATGTGCGGAGATCGAGCGAGGCGAGGGCACGCCTATTGTCATGTTGCACGACTATCACCTGTATCTCGCCCCGGCTATGATTCGCGAGTGCCACCCGACGATCATCATGCAGCAGTTCATACACATTCCCTGGCCTGACATTCGCTGCTGGCAGTTTCTGCCGGGCAACATCACCCAGGCGATCTTCAGCGGCCTGGTCGGCAACGACATCATCGGCTTCCAGACGGAGCGCGACGCCCACAATTTCCTGGAGGGCGCCCGCACGCTGCTAGAAGGATCAGTCGTCGATTTCGAGGCCAGCGCCGTGTGGTGGCAGGGACAGCGCACACAGGTGCGCGCGTACCCCATCTCGATATCGGTGACAGAAGAAAGACGCCAGGCGCAGAGCCTGGCTGGAAAACGCGCTGGCGAACGGCTGAAGCCACTGCTTGAGAAGCAGACCATCATGCGTGTAGATCGCATCGAGCCGACGAAGAACATCCTGCGGGGCTTCCAGGCCTACGCCCAGGTGCTCGAGCAGCACCCGGAGTTGCGGGGGACGGTGAACTTCCTCGCGTTTCTCGTGCCATCGCGGCAGACGCTGGCGAAATACAAACGGCTGACCGCTGATGTACAGAAGCTGGTCAACGAGATTAACGAACGCTTTGGCACAAAGAACTGGACGCCGATCACAGCCTTCTACGAAAACGATCGCGTCCAGGCGCTCGCGGCAATGCGATCATATGATGTGCTGCTGGTCAACCCGATCATGGATGGTATGAACCTGGTGGCGAAAGAGGGGCCGGTGGTCAACAAGCAAAATGGCGTGCTGGTGCTTTCTCGCACGGCTGGCGCGTTCCAGCAGTTGGGCAAGGCAGCCATCCCGGTTACGCCAACTGATGTTTCCGGGACCGCCGATGCGCTCTACCAGGCCCTGACGATGCCTCGCGATGAGCGGCGTTTGATGGCAGCCCAGGCGCGCCAGATCGTGGAAGAGCATGATTTGAACGAATGGCTACAATGCCAGTTCGACGACATCAATGCTCTGCTGGACCAACTCCCCGCGCGCATCTCCTCGTTCGAGGCGCAATTTACCCTGCCGGTGGTGAGTGTGGGATAGAAACGGCCTCTCCCTCATCGATTCTTGGAAGCAGCCGGGTGCTACGTCCCGATGGTTTAAGCTGGCATAACCATAGCGAGACGTGCGCCGGCTGCATCGTCTCCTGGACAACTTCCACCAGGTGCTCACTCAATTGATCCAGGTCCACTTCATTGCGGAGAACGGAACTGAAGGTGGCAAGCGTTCTGGCGGCATCGTACTTTTGCCGGTAAAAGCGCCGGTCGATGATGTTCTGGATACGCCTGCGCAAGGGCTGGAACAGCGCGGCAACCGCCAGGGTGGAGGTGACGAGCGCGATATCATTGGTCTGCTGAATGACCCCTCGTAAAAGGATTTGCAGGCCGATGGTCAGGCCCACGTAGATGCCTCCAAGCGTCGCAGTCAGCATAACATAAACCAGGGTGCGGTTGATAATAACATCGATATTCCAGAGCCGGTAACGCAGAATGGCGATACCAAGCGTGAATGGAATCGCGAGCATAAAACCCATGATGAGGCTAACTTCAAGCGCGAAGGCAAGTGAACTCCCACCGCTGAGTGGATAGAGGACGAGATAGAGCAGGCGGGGCAGGATATTGCCTGCGACGGCTAACGACACGCCAAACATAGCCCACTTCGTCTGCTGGCGCTGCTGCGGTGTTGAGACGCGGCGATAGCGGTATAACTGGAGCGCGATCGCACCCAGGACGAAGCTAAAAAAGATCACGAGGCTCAGCAACGATTGATCAAGTCTCCAGGAGGGGAAACTGGCGAGGACGACCCAATAGACGAGCATGAGCAGGGCAAGCCAGCGTGTCCAGCGTGGCACATAGCGACCGTCGGGAAACACAAAGGCGCAGAGCAGAAGGCTGCCATTTCCAAGCGCGCTCAGGCTTCGAATCAACCACGTCCAATCAGGAGGGAGCGCCTGCAAGGTGAGGTTTGCGAAGCCGAAAGGGAGCATCATCAGAGCAAACGAGACAAAGAGTGCGACGCGGATGTCCGACCTGCGCCAGAAGAGCAGTATTCCCATGCTGGCGTAGCTGAGCTGAAAGAGGAGACTGATCGCGATCATGCAAACGGCATAGAAGTCCAGCGATAGACCCCACGTCTGAAGTGTATGAACATCGGCAGGTGTCAACTGACCGGTAAACACCTGCGAGTTGGCAGGATGAAGCACGTGGAGTGACGCGAAGTAGGCCGGGATGTTGGCGATCAACAGGGCGTAGGCGGATACTACGATACTGATCCATAGAAATCGAGCCAGGTTAAGCCAGTGGCGCTGTATCTGAGCCTGATCCGCGTATGGGCTATTGGTCCTGGATGGGACGCGTGTAAAGGCTGATGGAAACTTGATCTGGATAAGCCTGTTCTACTCGTAGGTCAAACTATTCATGCAGGAGATGCAACCAACTCGCCAAAAAGGAGTCGTAAATATTTTCTTACATCATATCATAGTATTTCAAGCTGCAGCGTAATCGCTGCCCTCTTCCAGCCCCTGCGCAAGCGTCTCCAGGCAGCGATAGATCGCCGCTTCTACCGACGCAAATACGATGCAGCACGTACCCTGGCAGCTTTTAGTGCCACGCTTCGCCACGAAGTGGACCTGAACGAGTTAAGCGAGCAGTTGCTGGCAGTGGTGCAGGAGACGATGCAGCCTGCCCATGTCTCGCTGTGGTTGCGACCACCTGACCAATCCAGTGAACGGAACACGCGAGTGCTTCCACGCATCAAGCAGGAAGAGATCTAAGAAGTGATGTTCATTTATTTAGTGGAGACGCCCTGAGCAAGCTATCCCTGAGCCTGTCCTGGAATTGGTAGCATGCCCATCTGGTGCAAGACACGACCGGTACAGAAATAGACCCAGGCATGCACGATCTTCCCGTTTTTGGGCGTGCTAACGGTACAGCCGTGAATCTCGCCCGACCGGTTAGTAGCTGGAATGCCTATGAAGTTGCCCTCGTGGGTCGCGGTTATCAGCCAGCGGGTTACTACATAATCACCGCAGGCAATATTTTGTTCAATATCGTAGTGCAGATTGGGGAAGGCTTGATAGTACATTATTAATTCGCAAATTCTCTTGCTCGGACATGATTTCTGCTCCTCTTCTGGCCGGTGCTTCCTCAAAGTGCGTACGAAGCTACGGGTTCGTGATCTGCCTCAGCCGGTGATCAATGATTTGCTTGAGCAGCTCTTCTGAAATGGGGCGATCGAGAGGAACACGAATGGCGCCTTTGGATACTTCATACGTGTGCAGTTGATCTTTCAGTTCTTCGACCACTTGACCACTATAGGGATAAATCCCAATATGATTTTTGTGCGCATCAAATCCAAGAAACGGCTTGCCTTGATATTTGAGGGTTGGCATCCCGTAGACAATCGCTTCTTCCGCACCTGGCACGGCCTTTTTTGCAAGCGTGCGAATGCGCTCAAGCTCTTGCCTTTTCGATGGCTCAACGTGTGTCAGATAGTCATCTATTACGCTCATACGAGTATTGTATCATACCAGCTCAAATTTGAAGTTGATCCCATTCCTATTTTTTGCGGTCAGTATACCCCTACTTGATCCTCTCACCGAAGACGTGCATCTCGTTGCGGTAGTAGCTGGCATCCAGCATCAAGGAGAAGATAGCGTTTATCACTCCTGGCCTCGTCGCTTCTCAAGCCACTTCTTGATACTCGCCTCTTTCCCCTGCTGCCCTGGCTCATAGTACCTTCTCCCTTTGAGTCGCTCTGGCAGGTACTCCTGCACCTGCATGGCAGGCGGCCTATCGGGGTTGTCGATCTGCATCTCTTTGTAGTAGTCGTGGGCGTACTTGTAGTCCTTGCCGTAGTCCAGGTCTTTCATCAACTGCGTAGGCGCGTTACGAATTTGTAGGGGAACAGGGTCGTTGCGGGTTTGCTGCACATCTTGCTGGACGCGGCTGTACGCCTCGTATAATGCATTGCTTTTCGGTGCAGTTGCTAGATGCACGACTGCCTGCGCGAGAGCAAGGTTGGCTTCTGGGAGACCTACGAAATGTACTGCTTGTTGTGCTGCCACACATACCAGCAATGCTTGCGGGTCGGCCATGCCGACGTCTTCAGAGGCGAAACGGATCAGGCGGCGCACGATGTAGAGCGGGTCTTCGCCAGCTTCGAGCATACGTGCCAGCCAGTAGAGGGAGGCGTCGGGATCAGAGCCGCGCAGCGATTTGTGCAGGGCGGAAATCGTGTCATAATGCTGATCACCGGCCTTGTCGTAGAGCAGGGCGCGGTGCTGCATGACATCCTCGACGGTGGCCAGCGTGATGTGGATGGGCGCGCCCTGGGTTATACCGCCCTGCGCGGCCAGTTCCAGCGTATTGAGGGCGATACGCGCGTCGCCGTTGGCAAAGACGGCGATCTGCTGCAGCGCTTCCTCGTCAATGTTGTTACTCACCCCTGCAACGTCGCTGGTGCGACTAGACTCTGTCTCAGCAGTGGTGAAAGGAAGTATATTGTTATCCACCCCTGCAACGTCGCTGGCGCGACTAGACTCCGTCTCAGCAGTGGTGGAAGGAAGTATCTCTATGGCGAGTTGCCCCAGCCCGCGCTCGGTATCTTGCAGGGCACGGCGCAGGATGATGAGGATTTGTTCCTCTGTCAGAGCTTTCAGGGTGAAAACGCGGGTACGTGAGAGCAGGGCTGCGTTCACCTCAAAACTGGGGTTCTCGGTGGTGGCTCCGATCAGGGTGACGACGCCGCGCTCGACGTGGGGCAAGACAGCGTCCTGCTGGGCTTTGTTGAAGCGGTGGATTTCGTCGATGAACATGATGGTGGGCTGTTTCGAGAACGAGCGGAGTTTGGCCGCGTCTTCCACGACTTTTCGCAGGTCGGCGACACCGGCGGAGACGGCGCTGAGGGTGGCGAAGCGCGCGCGTGTCTGGCGGGCGATGACCTCGGCCAGAGTGGTTTTACCGCTGCCGGGAGGGCCCCACAGGATCATCGATGGGACGCGGTCTTCTTCGATGCTGCGGCGCAGAGCGCGCCCGGGGGCGAGCAGGTGTTCCTGCCCAACGATTTCATCGATGGTGCGCGGCCTCATCCTGGCGGCGAGAGGCTCGCCCGGTTGACCCGATACTGACAGGTCCGGCTGCCCGCGCGATGCCTTGCCGGGCCTGGATGGGGGCATATCAGAGCCGAAAAGTGACGTTTGATCTGACATGGAAGTTCCTTAGCTTGTTAGCACGCCCAGGTAGTTGCCAGGCAATGAGCAGCCGCGGTACATGCTGGCCAGCAACTGCTCTTGATTGACGACGTTGACCTGGCCGGAGGGGCAGCCCATCACGAGCGTACGAGCCCCCATGGAGAGATCTTGCCGGATGGGCTTGGCGTGGCCGTTCACATCCAGGATGCCGATGGGCCAGTAAACGCCGCTTTGAATGAAGTCGCGGTTGCTGAAGAAGAAGAAGGGCACACCATAGCGCTTCGTGGTCTGCACATCGCTGACGAGGGTCAGGATGTGCGAAACGGCGACCTGGTATGGGGAGGAGGCATCGATACCGCAGCCTTTGAAGCAGCCGGTTCCCTCAACGACCCAGACATGCTTGCCCAATGCACCGCTATTCAAATCGACGCCGAACTGCTGCGCCCAGAAGGAGTACAGGCCGTAGAGGTTGTTGATATCCTGGCTGGGGTAGCCGTTGTGCCAGCTATCGATCAGCCCGATGGCCTGCGAGCGCCACGACCAGTGACCGCCGGGGTGAACCACTGAATTCATGGCGGACTGCATCTGGTCGAGGTAGCTCGCCTGGTAAGCCAGCATACCGCCATCCGCACCGCTCACCTGGGGATCGAGCGCACCCATGAGCACAGGCGCATGAGGCTGCAACGCATGCACAGCGCGCGAGCACAGATCGTAGAAGCGGGCAAAATTGTCGGGGGTGACGTAGGTTGTCAGGGCGTTCTGCTTCATCTGCTCGTTGCCGCACTGTACAGCGTCGGGGTAGCTTTGCGCCACGTCGTTGAACTGCTGTGTATTGAGCAACTTCGGACCGGAGCGCCCGCTCTGGCAGATGAGCAGCAAGACGTGCATACCCCTGGCGTGATACTGCTCGACGGCCGATTTCAGCGCGCTGCCGTGTAGATTGCCCCAGCCACAGGTTGGATAGGCCAGACGAACCCAGGAGATGCCCGAGAGATAAGTGCCGGGGTCTACGGATACGCCCAGCACGGTTGACGGGTTGGGAACCGGGTTCGGCGTTGGCGTTGGGGAAACCGGCTTGAGTGTGGGTGACGCTGTGAGGACAGGCGTGGTGGTCGGAAATGTGTGCTGCGGAAGCGATATGACCGTTGTCGCCGTTGGCGTGGGCGCTGGCGGGTTGGGAGTGGCGAAATGATAGGCCGCCAGAAGCACGACCAGGCTGGGGAACACCACAATGGCGCCCAGCAGTGCAGTTTTTCTGATCAACTTATTTCGTATCCGCATCGTACTCCTCCCTGGCTGCTACTTCCCGATACAAAATTCACTGAAGATTCTTTCCAGGAGGTCGTCGCTGGCCGTTTCTCCTGTGACTTCTCCCAGGGCGTCGTACGCGGCGCGCAGGTCTATCGAGACGAAGTCGAGCGGTAAGAGATGGTCACGCTGGAGCAGTGGTGTCAGCGAGGCCTGTATATGCTCCGCGGCGCGGCGCAGGGCTTCTGTGTGCCGCGCGCTGGTCACCAGCGCTCCTTCGCTCTGAATGGTATGGCCGGCCAGCACAAGGCCGACGATGGCCTCTTCAAGGTCTGTAAGGCCTGCGCCGCTGAGCGCCGAGGTATGGACGAAAGGCGCATCGCCCCACATGCGTCTGAGGTGCTCGACCTCCAGCCGCTGGCGACTATCTTTTTTATTAATAACTATTATTACGGGCCTTCCTGGGGTATTATCTCGAACAAAACCCATGGACAAGACTTCATCGCAGACTTGCATGTCCTGTTCGGTGAGGGTCTCTGAGCCGTCGAAGACGAGTAGGACGAGGTCGGCGCTTTCGGCGGCGGCTCGGCTGCGTTCCACGCCGATCTGCTCCACCGGATCGCTGGTCGGAGTAATGCCTGCTGTATCGATGAGGTGCAGCGGGATGCCGCGCACATTGGCAACCTCCTCGACAGTATCGCGAGTTGTCCCGGCGTATGGGGTCACGATGGCTCGTTCGGAGCGCAGGAGGGCGTTGAGCAGGCTGGATTTGCCGACGTTGGGTCGTCCGATGATGGCGGTGCGCAGACCCTGTTTGTAGAGGCGTCCCTGCTCGGAGCCGGCCAGCAACTGCTCGACCTTCTGCTGCGCGGCGAGGATCATTGGAGCTAGCTCCTGCGGCTGTGGCGTTGGCACATCCTCTTCGGGGAAGTCGATGCTGACCTCGATGCGGGCGATGACGCCGAGCAGGTCGTGGCGGGCCTCCTGCACCTGCTCGGAGATGCGCCCGTGCAGTTGCTGCATGGCCAGGCGGTGGCCCATCTCGGTCTGCGAGCTAATCAGATCCATGACGGCCTCGGCCTGAGCCAGGTCTAGCCGGCCATTCAGGAAGGCGCGCAGGGTGAATTCGCCGGGATTTGCCATACGCGCGCCCTGGGCCAGGACCAGCCGCAGAATGCGCTGCAGGACGAGCGGCCCGCCATGTCCCTGGATCTCTACGACATGCTCGCGCGTATAGGTATGCGGCGCACGCATGAAGGCTACAAGCGTTTCGTCCAGTATCTCTTGCGTAGATGGAGCAACGATATGCCCGTAGGTGAGCAGGTGCGATGGCGGCAGGTCTGCGCTGCCTCCTGTTTCCCCAGGCCGACGCAGGAGCGGTAAAACGATGGAAAATGCTTCGGGCCCACTCACGCGGATCACGCCAATGCCACCGTACCCCTGAGGCGTGGCAATCGCTGCAATCGTATCATTCTGCATACTGCAATTATACCTGGGGGTCTTGCAGGTGGCAAGACTCGTCATGGAGAGACCCTTCGCTGCGCTCAGGGTGACAAAACCTAGGCGATGCGCTCAGGGTGTGTGTATACATTCATGGACTTATCTCGCAGAAACCCGATTAGCGTGATGCCGCCTTCGTTCGCCAGATCGACTGCGAGGCTGGACGGAGCGGAGATGGCGGCCACGCAGGGGATGCGGGCCAGCAGGGCTTTCTGGATGATTTCGAAGGAGGTGCGGCCACTGACCAGCAGGATATTGCGGGCGTAGGGCAGCGTGCTGTGCAGGAGGCCGTGTCCGATCAGTTTATCGACGGCGTTGTGGCGGCCTACGTCCTCGCGCAGTTGGCATAGCGCACCGGCGGCGGTGAATAGCCCGGCAGCGTGCAGGCCGCCGGTAAAGGTGAAGACGGCCTGCTGCTCGCGCAGTTGCCCCGAGAGTTCATAGAGCGTGGAGGCCGGGATACGCAGGCCATCCTCCGGCAGGGGTGCGATGTTGCACATCAGGTCGGCGATGCTGTTTTTCCCGCACAGGCCGCAACTGGCCGAGACCGCGAAATGCCGCTCGAACGCGGCTGCCTTGCGCTCGGCCTTGACGTCATCTTCGGGGGAGCGCAACTCGACGTTGATTACGTTGGTAAGTGGCAGACCATCGGAATCGACGGCTTCTTCGAGCGAGCGGATATCGTCGATGCTCGTGATGATACCTTCCGTGTAGAGGAAGCCTGCCGCCAGTTCGCGGTCGCTGCCGGGGGTGCGCATAATGACGGCCAGGCTGCGCCCATCCAGGCGAATCTCAAGCGGCTCCTCAACGGTGAGCACATCTTCACGCCGCTGCTGCTCGTATTCTTGCCAGCGCGTCACCTGCATCGTCGTTACCCTCTCTGGATCAAGAGGGGAGCGCCACAGGCCAGAATCAGTCATACTATCGTGCTCGTTTTCCTCGCTGCTCAAAGGTCACTATAGATGGCGTCGATTGCGCGGCTTGCACAGGCTGCCTGATCTCTGTCGTGCGCGCTGCCGAGGCCTGCACATTCTGCCGCTTGAAGTAATATTTGCAGGCGCCGGGTTTGACAGGGTCAGGCGGCTCTATGGCAACGAGACCCCAGCCCTCCTGTTCCAGCCAGGCCCAGGCATCGTATTCTTCGTCAAAGTCACGCACAACATCGCCCGCAATCGTAAACACCATCGTCCCGAGCAGATATCGATGTTCCCAGCGAACCATCGCTTCCTAATCCTTTCAGGATGCATCATCCTGTGTCGTTATTGTAACGTATTTCCTGGTACTTAACAATTGATCGACGTTTGCCCCTACGGCTATCTACAATGAACGCACAGATACACGTAAGTTGACGGGCTTCGCATACAATGCTAGGATATGGAGGGAGACAAAACCGCTATTAAAGAATTGAGGTCGTGGATGCATCACTACGTACATAACAGTAATGAGACGCTGCGCAAAAGCGGGTACCGATTGACGCCGCAGCGTTACATGATATTGAGCGTCATTCAAGAGGCCGGCGAGCACCTGAGCATCGACCAGATTCTGGAGCGTGTGCAGGAGCGCAACCCGCAGGTCAGCCTTTCGACCATCTACCGTACGCTGGAGCTGCTGCGGGAGCTTGGGCTTGTGCGGGAAAATCACCTTCCGGGCGAGCAGCCGCATTACGAAACAGCCGATGGGGCGGCGCACCACCATCTCGTCTGCCGCCGCTGCCGGGCCATCATTCACCTCGATGAAGCGCTGCTGGGCAATTTGAACGAGCAGTTGCAAGAACAGCATCACTACCACAACATCGCGCTCAACCTTGTCGCAACGGGCTACTGCGACACGTGCTGGTTGGCCATGCAACATTCATAGATGAGGTTTCAAAGGGCGGCCAGGCGGGTACGCCCCCTGGAATAGCCTGTCACATGGCCTTACGCAGTCTCCAGAAACTGATCCCCAGCATGGGCAAGGCTAGCAAATAGGTGATCAGCAGAAAATTCAACAGGTCGATCTTGAAGAAGTAGTCGAGGCCAATGGCGATATAGAGCACCATGCGGCTGGGGCGCACAATCCAGTGCGAAGAGACCTGCAACATGCGATGAAGCATCAAGAAGAGCACCAGCGCCGTATAGACATATACAAACAGGATGGCAAGCGCCGGGTGAATCGCTCCTTTCCAGGCCATGCCTGCCACCGTGAAGGTCACCACAGCCACGTCGCAGAACATATCGGTAAAGGAACCGCGAGGCGTACTCGCGTGGTTCAGCCGCGCCTCCACGCCATCTAATCCGTCGCAAATCACCGAGGCCACCAGCAGCCAGAACGCCAGCGCGAACCAGAAGGGGGCCAGCAGGCAAAAGCCGATCCCCAGCGCGACCGAGACATAGGAGAGCATATCGGGGCTGATCCTTAGACGCAGGAGAAGAGCGGCGATAGGCGCTAAAAAGAACTGACGCACGCGTTGCCAGGGACCCAGGAACCGCTCTTCATCATCACTGTAGATGCTGCCGAATTTTTGTCGGAGCTGCCTCATGCTTCACAAGAGATTTCCCGGGGCATCTACGAAGGTTCCGGAAAACCTGCTGCCTCCTCGTTACCATTATGCCACATCCTTATGTGGCATGCTCTTTACGGCCTTGGCTGCAGCAGGCCGGTGTTAAAGCAGAAATTTTGATCGGGTGCGGGCGGGGGGGTCATGGGATAGACCTGGGTGAAAAGCGCCTCGTAGATGTCGCGCAGCATTGGCCCGTTGGCATACGCTCCTTCACCGCCATGTTCTTTCATGGCAGTAATGGTAATCGGCGGGATGGTCCCCGACTGATACTGGTAGGGCGCTGCCGTGATGAACCAGGATTGAGCCGGGGTCAGACCCGTACTGTCTACCTGGCCCGTACCGGTCTTGCCGATTACTGACCAGCGTGAGTAAGGGTAGCTGAGCTGCACGCGTACCAGCGAACCGGAGCCACAGGACACGACTCCGTACATGGCATCGCGCACATCTATGGCGGTCGTCTGTGAAATGGGTGTGCCCAACAGCGTCGGGCTGAACGAGCGGATCACCGCCTTCGATGGATCGACAATTTTGTAGATGAGTGTGGGACGCATCAACTGCCCGTTATTGGCGGCGGCGTCATCCAGGAGCGACATCTCGAGGGGCGTGATGTAATCGACGCCCTGACCGAAGGCATTTTCCGCTAATTGCTTGACGCTGAGCGGCGTCTCAGGTGGGGCGTTGTACTGGCAGAGATTCTTCTGGGGCTGGGGCGTGACAGTACTAACTTTTACAGGCAGGTCGAAGGGAATTTGCTTATCGACGTAGAACCTGTGATTGTAGTCGAGCCAGGTATCAACGCCGGAGTTTGCTCCGACCTGCGCGAAGATGACGTTATCCGAATGAGAATAGCCGTAGCGCAGCGTGACGGGGTAGTTATATGTGATGTCACTAATATTATTGCCGACAGGGCCAAAGGTTTCTGTATCGTTGCCGGTGCCGAGCCGGACAGGGCCGATAGCTTGCATGTGAGCCGGGTTGCCGTCGTTATAAAACGGGCTATCAAGCGTAAATTTGCCAGAATCAAGCCCCGCCATGAGCGTAAGCGTTTTGTACGTAGAGCCGGGGACGTAGCAGCTATCGATGGCGCGGTCCAGTAAAGGCTGATGCGGATCGGACAACAACTGATTCAGGTAGCCGATATCGCCTGAAGCGATACGATTGGGATCGAAGCTGGGGCGGCTCTCCATGGCGAGTATTTCGCCTGTGCGTGGGTCGGTGACGATTACCGAGCCCGTGTCGGTAGTGAAGACCTGGTCATCGTTAGGGGCATGAGGTGTCTCTTCAGAAAAGTATTTATCGACAATATTTTGCACGCGCACGTCGATGGTGAGGTAGATGTTATCGCCGACCGGCGGCAGGTGCAGGGTCTGGTTGACAGTATTGTTGAGGCCGGTTATACCGACACGCCCGCTCAGGTAATCGTCAAATTGCTTTTCGATACCCGAAGAGCAGTACTGAAGAGTCAGGCACGCAGCCGGGCTGATATAGTAGCCAATCAGCGGCGCAAGCGAAGGGTATTTATAGACGCGCTGGTAAATGCAAAGGTTGCCGGCATTCGGATTATTCGTGTTTGCCGGTATCAGCTCTGAATAGGCGAGCAGCACACCGTTTCGGTCGTAGATGTTGCCTCTCTTGGGTGTAGTATCAGCCAGGCAATGACGCCCCAGCGTTAATTGCTGAATATTAGAGACTTGCTGCGCCGCGACGACTTGCCAGTAGACCAGGCCGGCGCTGGTTGCAATGAAGAAGACGATGAAGAGAATGCTTAATTTACGGATGCTATTACGAATATTCATAGTTTTCTTCTGCACTTATCTAGGACCATGTATCATCGCGAGGTGAAGTGTATCATTGTTCTGATCGATTGGCAAGGTGCGTAGGTAACGGGTAACGAGGGGCAGATTATAACATGTGTTGCCAATCCACCCCCTTTGTAGTAGCAATGTGGTATCAGTAAATGTTTTACACAAGAATACTGTAAACATCACTATAACTGCGTTCGCTCTAAGATATTGACAGAATATGATAAGATACTTTACGATATATATACGAAGATCATTTTTTTATTTATTGATTTTCCTCTCAAATTTCGGCTAATAGGGAGAGTAGATCGTATGGCGACAGAACCAGAGCAGCCCCCCATCGGGAAAATGGTGGGAGCGCGCCTCAGAGAGGTGAGGAAAGCCAAGAAGCTCACACAGAGCCAGCTTGCAGGGGAAGACTTTTCAGTCAGTTACATCTCAGCCATCGAACGAGGGCAGATTCACCCCTCCTTACGAGCATTAGAGATATTTGCCCAGAGGCTCGGGCTTTCTTCAAAAGAGTTGATATTGGGATCGTCCGGTGGAGAAAGCCCTTCTAGAGTAACCTTAGCAGAGAACGACGAGGTGGAGGGCGATTGGCAATTGCTGGTTGCTCACGTACTGATTTTACAGGATGAAATTCCGCAAGCGATTCAATCATTACAACAACTTTTATTGAAGCCTATCTCCAATGCGCAAAGAGTACGCGTGTTTTACTTGCTGGCGCTGGCCTATTCTCGCATAAATCAATGGCAGGAGAGCGACCATCTGCTCTCCGAGGCGACGCGGCTTATGAAGGATACGACTACTCAGCTTGCTCTACAGATGCAGCTTTTACAAGGAATTATTCACACGCATATCCACACGCACAGACAGGGACTCGAGATACACCAGCAATGCCGTGAAATGATTGATGCCGAGGCTCATCCGGATATTTTCTTGAAAGCGGAAGTGTATGCGCAATTGGGCCACGATATGCTGCATCTCGAGAGAAATGAGGAGGCACGTGACCTGTTTACGACTGCTCTCCAGTTGATCGAATCCCTGACGCCATTCGAGCTTGCTGCAACATACTACGAACTCTCTAAAGAGCGACTCGAAACGAATGAACCCATCCAGGCCGCAATGTATGCGTATAAAAGCCTGAGGCTGACTGCCACTCTTGCGCAACAGGCGCGCTATGCAGAGCTTCATCATATGCTGGGGCACGCGCTGCTGCAAGGCCCCAGAGATCAGGCTCTGACATACCTGACAGATGCGTCGGCAGAGCGTCCAGGGGATACGCTTGTACAAGTCAGCGTCTACGCACACCTTGCCATTTTGGAGATCGGCGAGAATAATGTGACGGTGGCAAAAAGCCACGCGAAAGAGGCCCAGGCGTTGCTTGATTCCACAGAGGATAGCCTCATCGCAGCCAATGCTTCGCTGGCGATGGGAAAGGTCGAGTATGCGCAGAGGCGCTATAAGGCGGGCGATCCGTATTTTGAAGCTGGCCTGGCAATGCTGGAGCGACTCGATGCTCTTGAAGACCTGGCCGAGGAATCGGCGCACTACGCCCAGTTGTTGGAGAACAGGAACGATCTATCCCGCGCTATTCTGTACTGGAGAAAAGCTTACGAAACCCGCCTTAAAATGAAGCATTAGGACGCCCGCATCAACGCTCGGGCCGTACATCCAGTTTCTTGAACATCGCCTCGAGTAGATTGCGGTCTTCGCGATTTGTCAATTGTAAATCCGTCGTACCAAGTGGCGTCTTCAAGCCTCCTTGTTCATCCACCGGGTACTGGCTGCGGATAGCGCGGGGATCCCTGCCTATCCAGCGCACGGGTTCCAGCAGGGAGCCGAGCGGAACAGAGATGAGAAGATGCTGGCCGCGCATCGATTCATCGAGGTCGTGTAAGAGCAGTTGCAGCATCTCACCTTCCTGGACAATAGAACCTTCAAGGGTGCCTGCCTGCAAGTCTATGCTGGCTTCGTTGGCCGGGTGCTCCAACATCTCGGCCCTGCGTCTCGTCCCGGTGCCTTTGCGCACGCCGCTCCCCGCACCTACCAGGGAAGTATATGAGGGATAGTGGTGAGTGGCCTGTTCTGTTGACGCTACTTCTTCCGTACCGAGCGCAAGGGTGGCAACGCGCACCAGATCTTGCAATGCTCGCTGGCGCAGGGCACTCTCTAGAATGTGCGAACTCAGATAGATGGCCTGCTGCAAGAGCATGCGCGCCCAGGCATCGTAATCACTGTAGTCATGGCGCGCCTGGACCAGCACGGCCTCGGCCTGTTTCAGCAACAACTGGCACATATAAACCAGCATGCGAGGCGGGGTCATGGCCAGCGATTGCGTACCGTTCTCTACCCCCGGCACTTCACTTCCGGTCAGCGCCGCGCGCATGGAGTTGTAGAGTTCCAGGTACGCTGTATGGCAGGTAGTACAGCCGATCAGGTGGTAAAAGAGTGGCGCGTATCGCAAGGTCGCCTGCGAATCGTCCTTCAACAGCGCCATTACGAAATTGGGTATCTGTCGATAAAATGCGGGATGATAATCAGCGAGAGGATGCCCAGCGGTTTCAAGCAGTGAAGTGCGCTCGGGTGGTGCGGGCTGTGTGGGGACCGCCAGAATCTCCTGTAGCCACTTTGCGAGCGGAATGTATGCATGTCGAGGATCGGGCTGCCCGGCTGACCCGTCGTTTTGTGTGTGTTTGTGCATGTATGCTCCTCCAGACTTCCCAAGAGGCATTAATCGTCTTCTTCATAGAAGCGCGCAAGTTGTTTGCGCTGTTCGAGTGAGAACATTACGATCTCCTCATCGTGCCAATCAAGTAAGCCTTCAATCACTAAATGTTTGAGACCCGTCCGTACTTCTTTTTCAGAAAGATCGTCATGCTCCAGGGTCTTGAGTTCAACCCGGCACATATGTGAGCCGGAAGAATCTACTTCATACTGTGACAAACGTAATGCGACGATAACTGCCAAATTTGTGCTGTTCTTCTGTAAACAATACCGCAGTTTCTTGTGCGCGTGGTCCCGGTGCTGACTGACATGCTCCAGTGGGACATCTTTCAGCAGTTCCCCTAGCTCAGGGCGCATTTCGTCAACCAGATCTTTAGCACCCAGGTCGATCATTTCCTTTACCAGCGCCTGCAATTGGCGGGGGGCAGCGCGCAAAGCCATGATACAGTCTTTGAGTAATTTGCGTAGTTCTTCGCTCGATGCGGCTTCAAGCGCGGCCTCTTCAGGGGTAGCATACGGCACGGTACCCCATACGGACTTCACAATCGAATCCATTGGCGGACTCTCATCGTCTTCGCCGCCCGGGCGTTCCAGATCGGCGAGCGTACTGGTAGGAACCCGGTGCTTGCGCAGCCGGTCAATCGCTTTATTTCTCACCATGTGGTTAAGAAATGCATAAAATTGTGCGTCGGTGAAGTCATCAAAGACTGTTTTGGGAGCGTTGTCTCCTGTCCCGAGGATATCCAGGCGCGTCAACTGTTCAATCACGTGGCTGACTACCTGATCCACTTCAAACGTATCGGCCCCCAACTGGCCGAGATAGCGCCTGGCGCGGTGCTGCACATAAGCATAGAGGGATGCGTAATGCTCGGTTAAATGATATCGGAGATCATATACGGTGAAGGGCATGAATTGAGTCCTCCCAACTGGCCCTGGTGCTTAGATTCTCTTTATTGTAACACAATAAGGAGACACTTCGGCATAATGATACCGCGCTCACCTGGGATATTTCTTGAAAATTCCCTTCATAAAGGACTATTTTTAGCATATATTACATACAAAAACTCTTCAAAAAGAATGCGGCGAGAAATGTACTTCTCGCCGCCAAAGAGGAAAATCCTACTCCAAGTCACCGCGGTTGCCATGCAACTGGTGCTGGTAGGCTTTTTTGAAGGCTTCGAGGCTGCGCTGCACTTCTCCACGCTTCTCCAACTGGTTGGCATAGCGTGAATAGGCCGCGCCGGCCAGCTCGTGCGCATTCGAGGCGTCGAGCAGCTCAAGCGCCTGGGCGAAGAGTTCGTCAGCGCCCTGGTAGTCCCCGGCATTATGCCGCAACTGCGCCAGTGCGATGAGCGCCTGTCCTCGCGTCTGGGAGTCGCCACTGCGCTCGGCCGCCTCGAGGGCAGCCTGCGCCTCTTGCTCGGCTTCCGCAATGTTGCCGCGTTTGACCAGCAGTTCGGCGAGACTGGTATGGCACGTAGAAGCAGCCACATCATCATCGAGTTCCTCTTCGATACTGATGGCCTCGAGGTATTCCCGCTCGGCGCTGTCGAGATCGCCCTGCTTCTCCAGCGCCTTGCCCAGCCGTTGGTGCGTCATACCGACGGTGCGCTGCTCATCGCGCATATCGAAGATCGCCATGCTGCGCATGAGATATTCATAGGCCATGGGGACCTTGCCGGCGGTCTTGTACTGCTGCCCGATCTCCAGGTATTTCTCGGCGAAGCTCCTACTATCGCGCCGCATGCCCTCGAAGGTCGCCAGCGCTTGATGATAATACTCGGTCGCTCGACCGAATTCGCCTAAACGGTAGTAATCATTGGCTAGATTCCCAAAGACGTCTAGCGCAAAGACTGGATCGTTGATCTGGCGGGTCTCGATAGAATTGGCACAGTGTAAGTGATTTTCCATCGCTAACGTATAGTTATACAGTAAGAAGTAGGCCCTTCCCAGCAGGTTGCGCGCCCGCTCGGCATACTCGATATCGCCCATACCCTCCCCCTGGGAGAGCGCCTGTCGCAGATCTACGACCGCTTCCTGATTTTCTCCCTCGCCGAGGTGCACCTGCCCACGCAATAAGAAGAGGCGATAGGCCTGATCAGTTGTGATACGTTCCGGCTGGATGGGACGGAGCAGGGCATCGGCCTCGGCAAAGCGGCGCTGCTCGATCAGTACATTGGCCTGCAGCAGATCGACATCCACCTTCAAATCCGGACCGGAGTCAGCCGGGGAATAGCCGACGGCCCGCGCCTCTGCCGCCCCGGCAGGGGAGCCTTCGAGTAAAAAGGTCAGTGGTACATCCAGGCGCTTGGCCAGGATGGACAACGCCTTGAGCGAGGGACGAATTTTCCCACGCTCGATTGCCGAAATGTAGGAGATGGAAAATTCTGGAGCTGCCAGTTGCGCCTGAGTGAGCGCCAGTTTGGTTCTCACCTCGCGGATATTACTGCCGACGCGTGCGGCTACAGCTCGACCTACATTCGTTGTCTCAGTTGATGCCATGAAAATTGATTTCCTTTCTTATTAATCGAAACGGGGGGAACACTACATTTCGCGTACAATGCGTGATTTAACGGAAATACGAATAAACACATCATTATAAATGATGTGCTGTACAGCATCTATTCGCACTACCTAGAGTTTTTACAAAACTCATTACTGAGCCTCCACTGCTGTAATTATAATGTTCAGATCACATTTTGTCAACTATATATACTGGAATATCAACGTTTTGATTTAGCAGGATTATAAGAAAATTATTTACATTTTATTTGAATGCAAATTCAATCTCTATTATCAGCTAAGCATCATCCACGCAACTCAAAATAGATAAACTTTACAGACTCACTCCCAAGATAATTCGAACTACCTCTCTCGGATGATATATGTACTTTTGTGAAGATAAGTTCATTAAGAAGATATGCAAATTGTAATAGCAGAATTTCGTGCAGCCTAATAATCAGCCATGAAGTACTATAAAATTGTAACGCGACTTAAAAACGTTAACCACATTGGTGTAAGCAACTCTTGCAGTTAACTTGAAAGCTCTCTATAATGATTCAGGAGCTCATCACCTATTAACTCTTATTTTTCTAGTCTGCCTGTTCCCGCGCGGCATAATCCTTTCACAACGAGGAATGGTATGGAGACAATTATTTCAGTATTCAGTTCGACAGTCGCACGCTTCCACTCCAGTATTGCACTACTTGAGCCAGACGAGAAAGGGGAAATTGTCAGCCTCACTTATGATGCACTGGCTGAGCGAGTTCAGCAATTCACCGGTTATTTGCAAGAGCAAGGGGTGGTAAAAGGCCAGCGCATCATGCTGTGGTCAGCGAGCAGTATCAACTGGATGGTGGCTTTTCTTGGAGTACTTCAGGCGGGAGGAGTCGCTGTCCCCCTGGATGTCAATTCAAAGGAAGACTTCATTGCGCGTATCGCGCAGACCACCGAGGCGACCCACCTGATTACCACGCGCAAGCAGCACGGTACCCTGAAACAACCACCCGCGCAATTTATCGATGCCGATGAACTGCCGGCGGGCGCATATAATGCCGCTGCACTACCGCAGCTTTCGACCAATGACCTGGCAGAGCTCGTCTTTACTTCCGGCACAACGGGCCAGCCCAAAGGGGTGATGTTGAGTCATGGCAACATCGCTTTCGATGCCGATGCTGCTCTGGCGGTCGTGCATATCCAGGCAGACGACCGCGCCCTCTCGATCCTGCCGATGAGCCATATGTTTGAAATGACCATTGAAATAGCCGTCTTCCGCAGGGGGGGCAGCATCCTGTACGCTCGTTCGCTTAATCCCGATACACTGCTCAAGCTGCTTGGTTCGCAGGGTATTACCTGCATGGTGCTTGTGCCCCAGGCGCTGCAGCTCTTTATGAATGGCATCGAGCGCCAGGTACGCGCGCAAAAACGTGAGAAGCAGTTCGAGTTCCTCCTGCGCCTCGCGCGGCGATTGCCATTCGGGCTGCGTCCCGTGCTGTTTCGCCCGATACACAAGCGCTTCGGCGGCCATTTCCGCTTCTTCGTCAGCGGCGGCGCTTATTTACCGCCAACGCTGGCCGGGCGCTGGGAGTTGCTCGGTATCCGTATTTTGCAAGGCTATGGCGCGACCGAATGTGCTCCCGTTGTCTCGGTCACGCCCCCATCCGATCATAACTACGAGAGTGTGGGTAAGCCACTGCCGGGCATCGAAGTACGCATCGCGGAAGATGGCGAAATACTCGTGCGCGGACCGAATGTCGCGCTCGGCTACTGGAAAAATCCCGAAGCCACTGCTGCCGCCTTCCAGGAGGGCTGGTACCATACCGGCGACCTGGGCTACATGGATAGCCAGGGCTATCTCTATTTAAAGGGGCGTAAAAAGAATTTGATCGTCCTCGCGAATGGCATGAACGTCTATCCCGAAGACATCGAGAATGTCCTGCTTACCAATTCAGCCGTCAAGGACGCTGTGATTGTGGGGCTGAATGATGGCGATGGCGGCCCTACAGTGCATGGCATCCTGCTGATGGATGATCCCGGCCAGGCCAAAGCCGTGATCCAGCAAGCCAATAAGCAGCTTGCCTCTCACCAGCAGATACGCGGTTTCACCATCTGGCCGGACGCCGATTTCCCTAGAACTCATACGCTCAAGGTCAAGCGCCCGGAAGTACTGGAAAAGCTGCAAACGCTGCGCGGGCAACCTGGGCAATGAAACAGGCTATGCTCTATTTAGTTGCAACGCCGATCGGGAACCTTGACGATATCACGTTGCGAGCCCTGTCTATCTTGCGCGAGGTCGATTATGTCGCCAGCGAAGATACACGCAAAACAGGGCTGCTGCTCAAGCATTTCGACATCACACGACCGCAGATTTCCTTCCACGAGCATAATGAAGAACGAGCGGGCCAGCGCATCGAGAGATTGTTGAAGCAAGGGAAGTCGGTCGCGCTGGTGACGGACGCGGGCACGCCTGGCATCGCCGATCCCGGCTATACACTGGTGCGCCGCGCTGTTTCTGCGGACATCCCTGTCACCATGATACCAGGCCCGACCGCCTTCGCGATGGCGCTGGTGCTATCCGGGCTGCCCGTCCACAGCTTCACCTTTCGCGGCTTTCCCCCGCGCAAAGCCGGCCCGCGCCGCCGCTTCCTCGCTATCGACCAGGACACTCCGCATACCCTTGTCTACTACGAAAGCCCCTATCGGCTGCAAGCATTCCTGCACGACGCGCTTGAAGTATTTGGCGATAGAGAGGCCGCGCTCGCTAATGATCTGACCAAGCTGTTCGAGCACGTGGAACGCGGGACGGTTTCTTCGCTGATCGAGTGGGTAGAGCGGCAGGAGAAACTGAAGGGCGAGTTCGTAGTTGTTATTGCAGGCATCGAGAAAAAAGGCTTTATTTCCTAAATCCCCATCACCTCGACTAACTCCCTCACAGCGCTGGCCGATTTTTGCAGCAGCGCCTGCTCTTCACCGCTCAGTTCGATCTCGATGACTTCCTGCATGCCGTTCGTGCCGAGTTTGACGGGGACGCCGACGAAGAGGCCGTTGATGCCGTATTCACCTTGCAGGTAGACTGCGCAGGGCATGATCATCTTCTTGTCGAGCAGGATGGAATCCACCATTTGCAGGACAGAGGCCGAGGGCGCGAAGTAGGCGCTGCCCGAGCCCAGCAGCTTGACGATTTCCGCGCCTCCGTCGCGTGTGCGCTGCACGATCTGCTCGATGCGCTCGGCCGGGATCAACTGCGCGATAGGTACACCCGCCACCGTGCACATGCGCGCCAGCGGCACCATCGTATCGCCATGGCCGCCCAGCACATAGGCCTGTACATCACGCACCGAGACTCCCACTTCCTGCGCGATGAAGGTGCGGAAGCGCGCCGTATCCAGCACTCCCGCCATACCGATCACGCGGTTACGCGGGAAGCCGCTGACGTGATAGGCGAGTTGCGCCATAGCGTCGAGCGGGTTTGTTACCATGATGATGATGCAATTGGGCGAATGGCGTACAACCTCCTGCGTCACCTGGGAGACGATCTCCTGGTTCTTCTTTACCAGGTCGTCGCGCGTCATGCCGGGCTTGCGTGGGAAGCCAGATGTAATCACCACGAGATCTGAGTTGGTCGTATCGGCATAGTCGTTGGTACCGGTTATCAATGAGTCGTAGCCGATCACCGGCCCTGCCTGTAGCATATCGAGCGCCTTGCCTTGTGGCATATTGGGGATAATGTCGAACATCACCACGTCGGCGTAGTCACGCTCCGCGAGGCGCTGCACCAGCGTGCTGCCCACAAAGCCTGCCCCGACCACTGTAATCTTGCTTCGCATACCTCTGTCCTTTCATCTCAAGAAAAAATATGTGCCTAAACTACAGGTATTGTATGCCCTGGTGTGCGTAGATGACAACATATCTGCTCACAGAGCCCTCTCATTTTCCTTAAAACATCCACATCTTGCCGTTAGAATATAGACATATTGTTTATTGGCAAGTTGTTATGGTAAACTCTACTATGTACCATAACAGTAGTAACATTGGGCCTACTGTACCTTTTCATCATTTCATGCTTACCGGCATACAATCGAGCCACTAAGCGTGAAAGCTTTTTCGTCTGGCGTTTCTTATCGTTGGTCTTATCACCACAAGGAGGCGTGTACACATGGCGGAAACCAATGTCTCCCAGGAGCAACGGGATGAGGCATTACTGCAAAAGCTTGGCTACAAACAAGAACTGCGGCGTACGCTCGGCTTCCTCTCCAATTTCGCGGTAGCCTTCTCCTACATCTCTGTCTCAACCGGTACGTTTTCGCTCTTCTACGCTCGGCATCCTGGCGGGCGGTCCGGCTTTCTTCTGGACATGGCCGATCGTCGCCATCGGGCAGTTCATCGTCGCGCTGAACTTTGCCGAACTCGCGTCCCATTTCCCTATCGCCGGTTCGATCTACCAATGGAGCAAGCGGCTCTCTGGGCACAGTCTGGGCTGGTTTACTGGATGGTTCTACTTCTTTGCCGGCGTCCTGACCATCACCGCCGTTGCATTCACCGTTCCAATTCCCTTGATCGCCATCTTCCCCAATATTCCTGCTGACCATCCTGGGGTGCGAACAACTGTCTTCATCGCGCTAGTTGCGATCATGGTAGGCACGCTCATTAATGTCGCTGGCGTGCGGCTTGTCATCATCATCAACAACATCGGTGTTGTCGCCGAAATCATCGGCATGTTCGGTTTTGCCCTTGTGCTATTGATCTTCTTCAACCACCAGTCGCTCAGCTTCCTCACAACCACCTCGCCTGTCACCACCAAGTCAACTTGGCGGCGGAGACTGGACACCGGGGTTCGGAAACAGCTACTTTGGGTTTTTGCGGCCGCGTTGTTCATGTCGCTATTTGTGATCTACGGCTTCGACACGGCAGGCACACTGGGTGAAGAGACAAAAGACCCACAGAAAAACGCGCCGCGCGGCGTCCTCTGGGCCGTCGGCCTCTCCGCCATTGCGGGCTTTCTCTTCCTGGGCGGGACCATCCTCTCGATCAAAAATCTCAACGCCATCGAGCGTCGCGGGGTGCCAGTAGCGCGAACCTCTGCAGACGCTTCCTACAATTATCCAGGAGGCGCTTGGGACTATCCTGGGGCAATATCTACCTGGCTGTCGTGTTTGTAGCCGTATGTGTTTGCACGCTGGCCATCCAGTCGGCCACCATCCGCCTGATGTTCTCGATGGGCCGTGATGGTCGCCTGCCTTTGGTAAGGCCTTGGGGCAGAGTCAACCCTACGTTCCGCACACCGATCTGGGCTGGCATTGCCGTTGCCATGCTCTCCGCGATCTGCCTATTGCCTTGCTCATAACCTAAGCCATCGGCATCCTTGTCAGCGGCAGACCGGGTTGATTTACTTCTCGTACTTCCTGAACAACATCGCCTCGCTTCGATAGCGCGCTATGAGGGGCTGGCCGAGTGACAAGGCTCCTTTCAGCTTGGGGCGCTGGGGCATGCTGGTAAATATCGGTGGCGCTGCTCTATGGCGGCGTGATGCTTGTGAACTTCCTCTGGTTTGGTGGCCTGCGTAACATTTTACACTAACCCGGTCATGGGTACGGCTTTCTCATCCTGGGCCAATATCCTTCCTTGGCGGAACGCCCACTCTTCGAATTTGCGCTGGTTGTTCTGTTTGTCGTCGGCGCGATCTACTGGTTTGGCTTAAACGGCGCCATGTCATAGCCAGTGGTGCGACGGCAGCCGAGGCGCTGGCGGACTGAATCTTAAGTACCAATCTAGTAACGACACAGCAGAAGCCGTCCGCGGACGGCTTCTGCTGTGTCGTTACTAGATTGGTACTTCTCATTCTTGACAGACCGCAAATGTATGCAATACACTTACTATATAAAAGGAAGTCTATCCACTGTTCCCATTGGAACACTATCATCATCACGCGAAAAGGGCCCTTACGTGAACGTTCTGACTACGCCGGGGAAACGGCTTTTTTTAACAGGCGACGAAGCTGTAGCGCGTGCCGCATTGGAGGTGGGAGTCAATATCGCGACCGGGTATCCCGGCAACCCCAGTACGAAAGCTATTACTGCACTGATCCCCATCGCTTCACAATACGGCGTAACCGTCGAGTGGAGCGTCAATGAGAAAGTGGCGCTCGAAGTGGCGACCGGCGCGGCCTGGGTAGGGAAGCGCAGCCTGGTCGGCATGAAGATGTCGGGCGTTAACGTCATGGCGGATTCGCTGCTCTCCATCGCCCACAGCGGCGTACTGGGCGCGCTGGTGATCTATACAGTCGATGATGTCGGCGTCTACTACGGTATGGTCGAGCAGGACACACGCCACTATGCCCAGCTTACCTCACTGCCGCTGCTCATGCCGGCCAGTCCCGAAGAGGCTTATTCTATGACGCGCCTGGCCTTCGCGCTCTCAGAACATACCGGCGCACCCGTCTTCGTGCTGGGAACAACTGCGGTCGCCAACGCCATCACCTCCATGCGGGTAGGTAATATCACCCGCGAAACAGCTTCACGCCAGGCCTTCTTCCCGCGAGACCTCGCTAAATTCACGAAGGCGGCGCCGCAGTGGTGCCGCGACCAGCACACCAGCGCGCTGCAGCGGCTCGACCAGGCCGGCGAATATTGTAGAAGCGTGAGGTGGCAGAGCTCAGAAACGCCTGTCTTTACTATTCCGGCCATTGAGACGTCCGGTGCCGGAAGCCGGCTCGGCATCATCGTTTCTGGGGTAAGTTTCGCTTACCTCCAGGAACTCCGCTCGCGCTCACCGCAGTGGTTCGCGGATGTGCCTGTTCTCAAGCTGGGGCTGGTCAACCCGCTGCCCACAAGGGAAATACGCGATTTCCTGGCCGGCGTCGATCACGTACTCATGCTGGAAGAGCTCGACCCGTTGATCGAGACGCAGGTACTGGCAATCATCGCCGAGTCCAGGCTCTTCGTGCGCGTTTATGGCAAACGGGATGGACTACTGCCGCGCGTTGGTGACTACTCACTCGAGCTCATCGAGACCACTCTTTCAGCAGTGGATGAACGCCTGGGACGACCATCCACCTGGCGAAAAGTGCCAGAAACCGGCAATGCAGGTGGGATGCAGGAGATGCCAGCATCGCCTGCTGTGAATGGTATGGCGGACAGCAAGCGGAGCAGAGCGCGAGAGGCGCTACCCATGCTGAGCCGGCCGCAGACTATCGCCGCACTGCCGCGCTCGCTGGAGTTCTGTCCCGGCTGCCCGCATCGCATGACCTACTACGCGCTCAACCGCGCCATTGAATTGCTCGGTTACACGAAAGATGAGGTTATCACAACGGGTGATGTTGGATGCACCATCATCGGTATGAACGCCCCGCTTGAAAGCTGCTGGACTGAGGTCTCGATGGGTGCGAGCATCGGCATCGCGCAAGGCATGAAACATGCGGGTATCGAACGACCCGTGCTGGCGGCCATGGGCGACGGCACGTTCTATCATAACGGCATCGCTGGCCTCTTGAACGCTGTGCAGTCGGGCGTCAACCTTACCCTGATTATCCTGGATAACAGTCGCAACGCCATGACAGGAATGCAGCCCGACCCGGGCTCCGGCAAGCATTCCGACGGCACGCCCAGCGTGCGAGCGGACATCGCCATGATCGTGCGCGGCTGCGGAGTGGAGTATGTCAAACGGCTCGACCCCTACGATCTTCCCAGGATGATCGATGCACTGCAAGACGCGATGCGGCACCCCGGCGTCTCCGTGGTGATTGCCGAGGCGCCCTGCACTACCCGGGGCGTCCACATCCACGAGCCGGTACAGGTCAACCAGGACGCCTGTCTCGCCGGGCGCGGCTGCGATGATACCCCTTGCTACCACAAGGTCGGATGCCCATCCGTGCTGCTCTCACTGGATGATATCGCACCTCGTGTCTCAATCGATACTGCTACCTGTGTAGCCTGCGGCCTGTGTGTGGCCGCATGCCCCTTTGACGCCATTCAACCTATCAAGAAGAGTGCAGAACGAGCGCCCGAGGAAAGCCCGCTCTTCGCCGGGGTACACCTGCGGGACATACTTCAGGATTGACCAGATGAAGACAAGCGGCACGACCAACATCGTCCTGATCGGCATTGGCGGCCAGGGGACGCTCACCTTGATGGAGATGCTGGCGATAGCGGCCGAGGCGGCGGACGAAGAGGTGCGCGTCCTGTCGCGCGTCAGTCTGGCGCGCCTGGGTGGGTCGGGCATGTGCCACGTGCGCCTGGGGCCCTCAGCTTCTCCGGCCATCCCCACGGGTGAAGCCGATATCCTGCTCTCACTGGAGATGAGCGAGGTGCTGCGCGCCTTACCCATGGCCCGCAGGGGCGCGCTGGCCTTCATCAGCGCTTATCGCCGCATGCCAATTGCCGCCGGTGTCACAGGCATGCATTATCCTACCCGCGATGAGATCGAGCGGGCGCTGCAGGAGGCCGGAGTTACTCCCCTGTTCGTACCCGAAGTACTGCCGTCCACAGCGAGTGGTGATAGGCTGGCATCCGAGCCGGCAGCCGGAACCGAAGACACGGAGAACAGCCGCATCAACATCGTCATGCTTGGCGTTTTTGCAGGCTACACGCATGTGCTGCCACGTCCCCTGCTCGAGCAGGCCATCGACCGACGACTTCCACGCTTCGCCGGACAGAACATGCGAACCTTCCTGGCCGGATGGCAGTATGGCGAATCGCTGCTAAAAAATGCTTGACAAGCTATAGAACTTACGTTATCATACTTCACACAACAAGGTCGTATCCCTTGGGGTGTCGTTCAATGGTAGGACTGCCGACTCTGGATCGGCCAATTGGGGTTCGAATCCCTGCACCCCAGCCAAGGCGGCAATGCGGCTTTTCAGGTCGTCCTGCCGCTTTTTTTTGGCAGAGCTGCCTTTCCGGGTTCCTGATGCTTGCTACCACTCGTCTGTGTATCGCCCTCTTGATATATGACTTACCGAATCCCCTTCTATTGCGTATAATAGAGTGTAGGATACACCGTATTTACCTGAATACAGGCGATTAACCGCACAAACAATAGCAAAGAAGCGCGAACTATGCCTTTAGAGAGAAACAGTCTGAATAAACTGCGTGTCAGCGTCTCACCACAGCGGGCGGTGAAATCGAAATGGGCGGAGAGGCGCGATATACCGATCGCAATACTCGCGTGGATCGCTCTTGGCCTGTTCACGCTCTGGGCGGCCAGCTTCGTCACCCGCACCATCCTGGTCGTCATCGTCGCGGCTCTGCTGGCCTACGCGCTCGCCCCGGCAGTGCGGCTACTCCACCGCCTTATGCCGCGTGTGCTGGCTATCCTGATCGTCTATCTTGTCGTACTCGGTGGGATCAGCCTGCTCCTCTACTTTATCATCAACACAACCATCCAGCAAGTAAGCGCGTTAATCACCAATATCGAGCCGATACTTGTGCCGAAAGGGAATCAACCATCCCAGTTAATCGCGTTCCTTGGTCGTTTCGGTATTACCCAGGAACAGGTGAGTGGTTTTGGACAGCAGATCATCAACCAGGCCAACGGTTTCGTGGGCGGCGTCGTACCTCTGCTCACCAGCATTTTCAGCGCAGCGCTAGACATTATCATTGTAGCCGTCTTGAGCATTTACCTGCTGATCGACGGCTCGCGCCTCAAGGGCTGGATAGAGCGTCATGCTCCACTGGAGCAGAGGGACCGCACAGATTTCGTCTTAAAAACCATAGAGCGTGTGGTTGGCGGCTACATCAGGGGTCAGCTCACGCTTTCCATCTTAATCGGCGTGCTCGTCGGGGTCGGCATGACGATCTTCCACGTCCCCTACGCCGTGCTGCTCGGCGTAATGGCCTTTGTGCTGGAATTTATTCCTGTATTGGGAACGCTCACATCCGGCGCTATCTGCGTCCTCATCGCGCTGAGCCAGGGCTGGTTGATCGCGCTCGGCGTCCTGATCTACTTTATCCTCGTGCATATCTTCGAGGGGGATGTCGTCGGCCCGCGAATTGTAGGCAAAGCGGTAGGACTTCATCCTGCCGTCTCGCTGGTTGCCTTGATCGCAGGCGCCGAACTCTTCGGTGTTTGGGGGGCAGTGCTGGCCGCACCCCTGGCAGGTCTGATCCAGGCCGTGCTCGTTGCTGCCTGGCAGAACTGGCGCGAAACGCACCCGGAGCAGTTCCCTCCGATCGTAGAAGAAGTCCTCGAAGGGGATGAGAGCGAGTCTACTACCCATAAACAGGAGAAGGCTGAAGAGGAGGTATTGGAGTAAAAGAGCATGACCGCACGGCAAAAATCACGGCTGGTGACGAGAAGTGGCAAGGGAGAACTCGCCGTACAACGGTTGCAACATTTGACAAGCGGCGTATCGCAGACACCCTCTCCTTCCACTGGCAACCCTGAAACATTACAGTTCAGCGTTATTTTGTGCACTTTTAATCGCCGCAGGCTGGTTTTGAATACCATAGCCAGCCTTCGGAGGCAAACACTGCCGTTCAGAGCCTTTGAGGTTATCGTCGTCGACAATGGCTCGCACGACGGCACGTTGAGCGCGGTGAGAACCTACGCGAACGCTGGCAGGCATGAAGGGCAGAAGACCGACGACATATGGCACGTGCATTGTCTCTCCGAGTCGCGGCGCGGGCTGGCCTACGCGCGCAATACCGGCCTGCTCGCGGCAGCGGGCGAAATAGTAGTGTTTCTCGATGACGACGCCATTGCCGATCCCTACTTTCTTGAGCGCCTGTGGCAAATCTATACTGAGACCGGTGCGGATGCCGTTGGGGCACGGGTTGAACTGCTGTGGGAGAACGGAGGACGCGGACGTCCTCACTGGCTTGCCGACGATATGCTCGATACGCTCGGTTATTTCTCGCCAGCCGAACACCGCACACGCCTGGACCCACCCGCCAGTTTCAGCAGCAGTGGATTCTCCGTCAAAGTCGAGGCGCTGCGCGCCGCCGGTGCATTCTCGCCCTTCCTCAACAAGCGGCAGAAAACCGGCGACCTGCCGGCCAGTATGGAGGTACGCGACCTGTGCCAGCGCCTGCACGCGGACGGATATGCGCTGTGGTTCGAGCCCGCCGCGCTGGTGATTCACCGCGCTCCGGCAGCACGTCTGACACGCGCGTTCTTCGTCGGGCGCGCCTACTGGCAGGGGCATTCCGAGATCCTGGCTGAGTATCGAAATTATGGGAGACATGAAATTCCGGCAATGATACTGGCCATCTGGCACGACCTGCAGGCGTGCGCCTATTTCGCTTTGATCCATCGCCCGCTGCTGCGCCTGGCCGGTCGCTCCAGCAGCGAGCAACTCCACGCTGCTATGCAGCAGGCTCGTGCCTGGGGGCGGCTTCAGCAGCAGCTTTCCTTGCTTGAACATGCTCCGGCAGAGCGTGCCTGGCCTGCCGTCTGCTTTGTGCTATCGCTGGAGGGTGACGTTACCGGTAGTCTGCTGCTCTCCGCGCTTGCCGCTCAAGACATTCGCTGCACACCCGCGACTACATCCGTTCCTATCGCCTGGCTCTGGCAACATCGTGCGTATTATGGTAAGGCAATCGGCATACTGCATCTTTACCGCCCCGGCGTTCTGGCTCTGACGCACCGTCACCAGCAGCAACTCTGGTTTCGTATCTGGCTGGCGCATCGCTGGGGTATTCGCATCATCGTCAGCGATGCCGGTGGCTACTGGCAAAATATGCGCGGTCTGCATTATCTCTCGCAGCGTGCGTTCGAGCGCCAGGTTATGCAGCACAGCGATGCTATCCTCAGTTTCACGCGCCAGCCTGAGCAGCTCTATCTCAATCGCAGGCTGCGTTCGCGCCTGCGCTGCCTGCCGCATCCCGGCTTCGGAGGCTATCTCCCGTCGCTGATGCCACGGGACGAGGCGCGTTACCGGCTCGACTTCCCCCCGGATGCTGGAACCGCTCTGCTTTGCCTGGCATACCAGCACACCGAACGCGAACTGCTGCACCTGGTCGAGGCGTTTCAACGGGCAAAGCAGATCGAGCAAGAGGAAGCCGCGAAAGCGAGATGCATCGAGCAAGGAGAAATCGAGTCCTCCCCTGCCTCTACGGCAGGTTTGCAACTGTTGCTGGTCGGGCCACCTTGCGACAAGGAAGTCTCGACGCGTATTATCAAGCTGGCTGCGCGTCAACCGGCCTTACACCTGCACCTTTCCGTGCCCGACTCCAACACTCTATCACTGTACCTTGCTTCGGTTGATGCGCTCGTCCTGCCGCATTTCGCCGTCGAAACAGCCGGACTGCTGGAAAGCGCCTTGCTAGGGCTTTCTTATGGCCGCGTGGCTGTTGTTCCCAGTCTCCCACGCTTTCGTGGGATGCTACCGCCGCGCGCCAGCATCTATTACGATCCAACCAGCCGCGAATCGCTCACCCAGGCGCTGCTCGAGGCCCGGCGGCGCGACTATCGCCTCACTGCGCGCGACGAGGAAGCGCTTGAAACCAAAAGCGGTTGGGGACAATATGCAGCGCGGCTGGTGAAGGTATATCGCGACGTGCTGGAGAGGCCGACATAAAAATGGCAGAGAGCACAGGTAAATCCGCTGATTTACTCTCCCCGGATTGGAAAGCTATATGTTATTATTTTCATAGGGAGTGCCGGAGCGACTGTGAAGGTCGCCTGGCCAAATCTGAAGCCGTTCACCAGCGCCCAAAGGAGTGTGCCAGTGATAGCAAGAGATATCATGACCCGCAAGGTTATCTCTGTTCGTCCCCGTGCCAGCGTACAAGAAGTCGCCCAGTTACTCTACTGTAACCGAATCAGTGGACTCCCCGTTGTTGACGATTTCAGCAGAATCATTGGCATCATCACTGAGGCCGATATTATCAGCAAAGTCGATCGCGAAGGGCTGAGTGTCGGCGACATCATGAGCCGCGAAATCATCGTTGTCGATGAAGAAACGCCCGTCAACGAGATCGCCTCCATGCTGACGGAGCAGCGCATCAAACGAGTTCCAGTGGTGCGCGAAGGTCAGGTAGTAGGCATCGTGAGCCGCGCGGATATCGTTCATGCCGTCGCGCAGGGCCATTTGATCATTCGGCCATGGTGAAGAAGGCCCCTATGCGCAGACATCCGCCGCGATGATGTTGATCGTGGCGTCCCACACCATATAGCCCTGCTGGAAAGTCTGGCGCAGGTAGGTATCGCTGCCGAGGCCGGGATCGGCGAAGGGGATCAGGTTCGAGGTGGGATAGCCGTGGCAGCCGGAGGCACCGTGATCGGCTTCTAGATACTGCGTCCAGAGACTGCCGTAGACCCAGTAGGGTGTACTCGCGCTGTCGGCAAGCAGTAGCGCTCCTGGACGGTCGGAACCGCCCCCAAAATCCTGCGCCCAGCCATTGCCCCAGCGATGTACGGACGCGCCGCCGCCATTATCCCTCGGGAGGCCCAGAACGCTTTCCCCTCCAGATTGCGCGAAGGCGGCCGCAAAGCTCCTGGCGACTTGAGGATCCGGAGAGCCATAGCCAACCCAGTCGCGGTCGTAGCTGCCTGTCGTCCAATCGGGGATGGTACAGGTGACGCAGTAAACGAAGCTATCCGAGGTAGAGGTAAAATCTGCTTGTGGCGGCAAGAGCGACGGACCAAGGCTTGGTACATAATTATCCGTCCAGCTGGTGCTGGAATACTGCGGGTGGGCCGCGAAGTACCAGACTCTTTCCTCGTAAATCGAGTTGAACGGCGCGCCCGGGTACCAATGCCCATACTGCGACGGCGGCACCTCGTTTGGATTGTTGCCATAGGCGCCGTTGTAGGCCCACACCGCGAAGAACCAATCGTTGGCCTTGTAAGGGTCGTTAGGATCGCTTTTCGAAACCACGCCGGCGGTAGTATTCCATGCGTTAATCAGGGACTGGATGCCTACACCGATGTTATAGCTCTGATCGTGTTCGACGCGAAATACATCGCTACGGCAATTGTTGCTGGCAGTGCATTGCGGCGGCATTCCCCACGTCTGCTGGTACTCGCCCCAACCGCCATCAAAGCTCTCCACCGGCGACCCCACAGGTTCGCCGTTAACCCGAAAGTCGACGGTATTGAACTGGTGCCAGTCGCTTTCAGTATAGGCTACGCCGTGCAGGATAGCCACCGAGACATGTGGAGGACCATTGGAACTAGAACATAAGCCATAGCACATCGTGGGCAGCGCGGGACCAGCGAAGAGCCGGTTGGCGTGCCCCTCGAGCATCCACTCATCTTGCTGGTTCACCGCAGCGTTTTCCATTGGCCCATTGCTCAAACGCTGTCTTCCTGGCAGCACCTGTGTGAGGGTGTTCAGCGGGGCCTTCTGGACCCGCGATGGGTCTATATGCGCTGACCAGAAGACCTGCGTTATCTGGCCCCCGGCGGGTATTTGCAGCGACTGCCACGCGCCGGAATGCACGTTGACCAGCAAAAGCCGCTCCTGCGCCGGGACGTATTCGATGCCCTGCACGGCCAGGTCGCCGCGTATGCTCAACACCTGCGACATCGCCAGGATTGTCCCGTTCTCAGAGCGAGCGAGTGGCGCGAGGTTGCGCCCATAGCGGCCGGCATCGAAAAGCGGCGCAACCGTCGTCACCGTACGGCTGGCAAATGCAATTTGCGCCAACGTCTGCTGCGAGCCCCGAGCGTAGACCAGGGATGCGCCGTCACTGCCTACACGCAGGACATCGCCCGGCTGGACAGAGCGCGGCAATGCCATTACCACCGATGGCGTGGCATGACTGCCTTTCACACTCAACCGCAGGACGGTCACAGGCCCGCCGGGCTGCGCCCGCGTAAGGATGAGCGCTCCGTTTCGATCCAGCCCGACCAGGCGAATCGAGCCCTGGTCCAGCGTTTGACGAAACAGTAGCGTGTCATGGCCGCGAAGATCAACGCGGTGGATCTCCTCTATTGTGTAAGGGGCCTGACGACCGCAAGGGTCGCCACTACATTTCGATGGGATGGTGGGCGGTCGCCAGGCCTCCTCGCCGGTCAGGTAATATAAAGCGGTGTTGTCGGCCGACCAGACCACAGGGTCAGCCAGGGCGACTTGCTGCGCCAGCAGCCGGGTGCCGCTCGAATGGCCATCGCCGGGAATAACGCTGAGGGACGCGCCGTTGAGATTGCTATCGTAGCCGGTCGAGAGGGGGTTCAGCAGGGCAAGAGCGCGCCCGTCCGGCGAGGGAAACAGTAGCGGGGTCAGGTTGAGAGCGGCTGCACTGTCGCGCGGCACGGCTACCACCGGCCGGGCCGTGCGCAGGTCTGATCCAAATGCACGGTAGACGACAAGCGGACCGTACGGCTGCTGCACACTACTGAAAGAGACGATATAGAGCAGATCGTCCTGCTTACTGGCCGGTGCGCTGGCATACAGAGTTTGCGGGGTAGTTGCCGGAGGCACGGGCCACATAAGTAAGGCGAATAATACTATTGAAGCCAGCAACAGATATAGCCGCTGCCGGTATGGTTGAGCATACAATTGCATTCATGTAATCCTCCTTTTCCAGCATACACATGGGATAAAAGTCATAGAGATGGCCTGGTATTGTTGAATGCCCATCGTGATTTATCTTGCTTCAAGCGCTACTTATCGCTATAATGTGCAACAGTGTAAAAGGGACAGCATAAAGGAATGACCTGGTGTCTGAGAAACGCGCTCGTCTCGTCAGGGAGGTGGTAGAAACCGTCGCCGTGACGCTGCTCATCTTTATAGTGATTCGCTTCGCCGTGCAGAGTTTTCGCGTCGACGGGCCGAGTATGGAGCCCGGCCTGCACACAGACGAATTCGTGTTAGTGGATAAAGCGGCTTACTTTTTTTCGGAGCCGCAGCGCGGTGATGTGATTGTCTTTCACTATCCACTGGATACGAGTAGGGATTTCATTAAGCGTATTGTCGGGATTCCCGGTGATAGCATACGAACCACCAGTTATGATGTGTTTGTGGATGGGCAGGTTTTACACGAACCATATATCAGTCAGTCGTTTAACTTTGTGAGCCAGACGTGGAGGCTGGGGCCGAATCAGTTCTTTGTCATGGGAGATAACCGGGATAATAGTCTTGACTCGCGCACCTGGGGTCCGCTGGACAATAGCTATATTATTGGAAAAGCTGTTGCTGTTTACTGGCCGATTAACCAATGGGAATGGATCAACACCTATACGTCGGTCTACGCGAGTATTCATACCTGAATGCCGATCAAACAATGAGGTTTGCCTGTGAAACATTCACATCTGGCGAGGGAAATCATCGAAACCCTCGCGCTTACGCTTATCATCTTCCTGGTGATCCACTTCACCATCCAGAATTACCAGGTCGATGGTACCAGTATGGAACCCGGCCTTGTGAATAACGAGTATGTGCTGGTGAATAAACTTGCCTACCTGTTTCATCCTCCCGAGCGTGGGGATGTGATCGTGTTTCACTTCCCGCTGGATACGACGAAGGACCTCATCAAGCGGGTAATCGGCCTTCCGGGCGACGTCATTCAGGTCAGCCTTTCTACCGTCACGGTCAACAACGTGGTGCTGCACGAGCCGTATATCAAGGCGCCCGTCAACCCGACCGGCAGCAAGTGGAAGGTCCCGGCGGATGAATACTTCGTGATGGGTGATAACCGCCAGTTCAGCTATGATTCGCGCGATTGGGGATTTGTGCCAAAAAGTTATATAATTGGCAAAGCGGTTATGGTGTACTGGCCATTGAATAGCTGGCAATTCATCAATACATTTACGTCGGTCTACAGCGCTATCAAGGCTAACCCTTGAAAGCTATCCCCCGCGATAAATCGCGGGCTACAACAGCGGTGCGAGCAGCGGTGACGCAAGGTAGTCACGAATAGAGAGAAAAGGAAGTCCATTATGCAGCAGGCCCCGCTACACCAGCGAGATGAGGTTGAGCAACCAGGCTTGCCTCGCGGTCAGTTGAGAACCACGCTGGCTATCGCGTTGGCAGCCGGCATTATTGCCTCGCTACTCAATATCATCGTCACACTCGCCAACGCGGGAGTCTATCGCCAGGCCGCTTCATCCCAGTACGCAGCCAATCCCTCCAGCCTGCCGACCCCCATTGCTACCACTATTTTCGGATTGTTCTGCCTGACCTCGGTCATCAGCCTCGCCATCTATTTTATGGCGGGCTTCGTCACCGGCAAGGTGGCTGTCGCGCGCAGGATGGGCTTCCTCTGTGGCTTTATTGCGGGGGCTATTACCCTGGTGATCGGCTACATTGTGCAAAATTTTCCCAACTATCCTGGAGCGGTCACTTCCGGCATCAGCAGCGGCCTTCCTGCTATCGGCGGCGCCACAATCGTCACTATCGTCCTGGTGGTAATCGTGTCGCTGATCGCCGGGCTGATCGGGTTATTTGGCGCCTGGCTCGCCACACGCAGGCATCCTTATTACGCTGGATACGATGCGTAATTGAACCGACAAGCCCCCTGAGGATAGTCGTAAGGCTCTGTCCCTACGCATCCCGCACTACAGCTGCAATGCCTTCAGCCCAGGCCAACAATTGCTCATCGCACATATAGCGTCCCACGCACTGCAGCCCGAGCGGCAGTCCGCTGGCGAACTGGCCAGCGGGCAGTGTAACAGCCGGCATTCCGGTGAATGTCCATGGCAGGTTCATCAGGGGGCTGCCGGTGTTGGCAAGGCCTGATGGCGCGGAGCCGGTAGTGGGAGGGCATACCCACAGGTCGATGCCTGCCTGCGTCATAGTATCCTCAATGTGGTTGCGCTGGGTAATGCGGCGCGGCAGCAGTTCAGCCAGTTCTTCCGCGCTTACCTCTCTCCCTTCGCGCACAGCGGCAAGGGTGCGAGGACGATAGAGCGACGAATACTGATCGAACCAGGATGCGTGAACGAGGGCCATCTGGGCAAAGACGATGCGCGAGTGCTGGCGGTTGATCTGATCGATATCGTGCAAGGCCGGCACACGCTTCACACGGTACCCGGCCTGCTCCAGGAGGACCAGGTGCTGCTCAAATGCCGCGAGCGCTTCGGACGATGCCAGCGCGAGATAGGGACCATCGGGCACACCCAGCACAGGTCTCTGGTCAGGAGAATCGATTGGTCGCCAGTCATTGCAAACAATTGAGGCGGCGAGCGCCGCGCCCGCGATATCCTGGGTGAAGAGGCCGATATGCTCGAGCGCTTCGGAAGTGAGTACCCAGCCGTTGATGGGGATGCGGGCATGGCTCGACTTAAAGCCTACGATGCCGCAGTAGGCCGCCGGACGCACCGTCGAGCCGATCACCTGCGTGCCGATGGCCAGGGGACAGTAGCCATCCGCGACCGCCGCCGCCGAACCACTACTCGACCCGCCGGGCGAATAGTCCAGGTTGTGTGGGTTGCGCGTAGGCCCTGGCTCAAAATAGGCGAACTCGGTCGTCACCGTTTTCCCTAAAATCAACGCCCCCGCCTCTCTCAACGCCTTGAGGTAATCGCCCTCGGGTCCCTGAAATAATTCCGGCGGGAGCCGCGAGCCACAGCGCGTTGGGAAGCCGTCCACGAAGAACATATCTTTGATGCCAACGGGAATGCCGTACAACGGGGGACGAGCCGACAGGTCGGGATAACGTGCTTGTAGAGCCCGCGCATCGGCCAGCAGACGAGCACGGCGGCTCTCTTCAGGCAACAACGCCTGAAGCTGTGGCTCATCTGCGTCGATGCGATCACAGAGTTCGCCGATGTAGGCGAGCAGATCAAGCTGGCCTAAGCGCAAGGCAGAGGCAGTTTCATAAAGGGGTGCAGAGTGGAGCATACGAGGAAACTCCTTTAGTTCATACCCCAGACTTAAATCTTACTCAATCGTAATGGTCTGAATCACGTCACCCACACGAATGCTGCGCACCACGTCCATACCAGAGATGGTATCACCGAAGATGGTATAGTTGGGCGGCAGACCTGGCTGGTCCTCCAGGCAGATGAAGAACTGGCTACCGTTGGTGTTCGGACCGGCATTCGCCATAGCCAGCGTGCCGGCCCCGTAGGGCCGCCTGACTGGCTCGTCGTTGAACTTGTAACCCGGGCCGCCTGTGCCGTTACCGGTCGGGTCGCCGCCCTGGATGACGAAGCCCGGCACCACGCGGTGGAAAGTCACTCCATCGTAGAAGCCGTCACGAGCAAGCGCGACGAAGTTGTTTACGGTCATAGGGGCTTCCGCCGGGTTCAGTTGCAGGTGGATATCACCCTTGTTGGTCTTGATGGTAGCTTGATAGGTACGATTGGTCTCTATCTGCATCGGGGGGGGTGCGTTATAACGTTTCGCTGGCATGGTTAAATCCTTTCTAACCGTAAGCTTCTAGCACGATGACGTGGGTCATGATATCGGGTTTAATGTTCGTCTTGCCGTTGTCGGGATCAGGGCCCTGGATCTTCAATGCCATATTCATCCCGGCCACGACGCGCCCGAACAGGTTATACTTCGGCTGGAGCTTCGATGTGTCATTTGCCAGGGTAATGAAGAACTGGCTGCCGTTGGTATTTGGGCCGGAGTTTGCCATGGCGATGACCCCCTCTGTATACTTGCCCCACACCGTCTCGTCGTTGAACTTGTAGCCCGGGCCACCTGTGCCCTTGCCGGTCGGGTCGCCGCCCTGGATGACGAAGCCCGGCACCACGCGGTGAAAGGTCAGGCCATCGTAGAAGTGATTTTCGGCCAGGAAGACGAAATTGTTCACAGTGATAGGGGCGTAGTGCGGATCCAGCTCTACCACGATCAGCCCGCGATTGGTATTGATGCCCACACAGTAGAAGGCGCTGGTATTGATGAACATGCTCGGAGCTTTGGAATAGCTATGTACGAACTGATTGAAGCTGGTTTTGTCGGGCGCCGGCGATGTATTCGTCAACTGCTTTTCAAGTTTCAAGCAGGGAGAAGGATTGGGAAGCTTCAAGTTGGGAGGTGTAACATGCTTTACGACGACGGTCGGCTTTGGTGGGGCAAAAGGGCCCGCCTTGAAGTAATACAGGCCGTAAATAGTGGCGGCAATCACAAGCAGGGTCAGGCCAATAGCCCACGGATAGCGGGTTATGCCGCGTGAGGGCGGCTTGTACCCTGGCGATCTCTGTGGCGTAGTGGGAGCTTTCACCTTCAATGGCGGAAGTTGAGTCGCATGCGCCCTTGCAACTCTGGCGGCGCGTTTTGTAGCCTCGCGTTTGCTTGTCTTTGGCATGGGGTTGAATGACTACTCCTTTCTTTCGTGCTATAATAATCCTCTTGCGCGTTTGGGTCAAGGGGTGGGAAGAGGAAGACAATGAATTTCTGTGGATAAACATGTGGATAATATCGGGGATAATAGGGGATAACCTGGTCAACTGCGTGGAAAACCGGGGGAAAACAGCAATTACAACTTGCCGCACGCTCAGGATATGCATATGGTAGATCAGACATATCCACATATCCACAGAGAATACCGCACGGTTGCTGATTGATTTACGACCGAATATTCGCTACACTAATGAGGCACCCTTGAGAGAGAGCAGTTTCAGATTCCCAGAGCGACAGGGGCTTATTTCGATTCCCTGGGAACAATCGAACTTATGTGCTATAATCGGCCTTAGAGAGCGTCCTTCCTATTTTTTCGGCGAGGCAGGGGAGATCGTGGAAAAACTTCTACCGCAAAACATAGAAGCGGAGTGTGGTGTGCTTGGCAGCATCATTATCGATCCTGAAGCAATCGTGCAGGTCTCAGACTTCCTGCGCGCGGACGACTTTTACCGCGATGCGCACCGCACCATCTACGAAGTGATCCTGCAACTATTCGAAGAGCGCGAGCCAGCGGACTTTATTACGATCTGCGACGAACTGGAGCGGCGCAACCAGCTTGAAGATGTAGGGGGAGCCAGCTATATCACCTCGCTCATCAACCAGGTTCCCACAAGCGGCAACGTCGAGTTTTACGGACGAATCGTAGAGCGCACCTCGGTCCTGCGCCGCCTGATCCACGCCGCCGGGCAAATCGCGGCGGTAGCTTACGAAGCCAACGACGCAGAGGCAGCCCTGGAAAAGGCCGAGCAGCTTATCTTCGCCATCAGCCAGCGCCACGCCCGTTCAGATTTTTCTCACCTGCGCGAAATCCTGGCGGACTACATGGAAAAGCTCGACCAGCTTCACGAGCGGCGCGGAAGCATCGTGGGCGTGCCAACGGGCTTCACTGACCTCGACCGGTTGACGGGTGGCCTGCAAAAATCGGATTTGATCGTATTGGCGGCCAGACCTGGACTGGGTAAGACCTCGTTGGCGCTGACCCTGGCGCACAACGCGGCTGTGAAGTACCAGCGCTCGGTGGCGGTCTTCAGCCTGGAGATGAGCAAGGAGCAGCTTGCCCAACGCCTGCTCTCGATGGATGCCTCCATCGATCAACAGCGCCTGCGCACCGGCTGGATCGAGGATGACGAGTGGGAGCGCATTGTGATCGCGAGAGATAAGCTGGAAGAGGCCAACATCTGGATCGACGATACCGCCAGCATCGCCACGACCGAGTTGCGCAGCAAGGCCCGCCGCCTGCAGGCCGAATACGGCATCGACCTGATTATCGTTGACTATTTACAGTTGATGCAGGCCACCATCGGAGGGAGGCGCAACGAGAACCGCGTGATGGAGATCTCTGAGATCAGCCGCAGCCTGAAGGCTCTTGCCCGCGAGTTGAACCTGCCGGTGCTGGCCCTGGCGCAGCTCTCCCGCGCGGTGGAGAGCAGGCAGTCGAAGGTGCCGCAGTTGTCGGACCTGAGAGAATCCGGAAGCATAGAGCAGGACTCCGACATCGTCATGTTCATCTACAGAGACGATGTCTACAACCAGGAAACCGAGAAGAAAAACATCGCCGACGTCATCGTTGCCAAGCACCGCAACGGGCCATTGGGCGAAATCAGCCTGTACTTTCAGGCTAATCAAACACGCTTTCTTGACCTGGAGGCAAACCAGGCGATTGACGAATAATTCGATGCAATAGACGTCCTAATAACTTTTTTGGGAATGTATCGTATGACAATCTTTGCCGGATTCCCAGCGGGGAAAAACCCTTATGTGCCGGTACCGGAAGTGTTTTTTACGGTACTGCTGCCAGAGATCGAAGACATGGCGGAGCTCAAAGTAACGCTGCACCTGTTCTGGCTGCTGGCACAAAAAAAAGGAGACCCGCGCTGCGTGAGCGATCGCGAGCTGATGGGCGATATGGTATTGCTGAGCAGCCTCAAACGCAAGGGAGACCCGCGCCCGGTGGAGGAACGCCTGCAGCGCGGGCTGGAACAGGCGGTGGCGCGCGGCACTATTCTACGAATACATCTCAAGCTGCTGAACGACATCAGCGATGAAGAAGAACTGGTGGGATGGTATTTCTTTAACACCGCTCGCAGCCGCAAAGTTGTGCGGGAATTGCAAGGAGGAGAGGTTCTCCCGGGGAGCTTACTCGAGGCGGAGATCAGTCCTGTTGTACAGGAGGTGAACACGCCAATAGCGGCTGGAAGATCAAGCGCATCCAGGGGATTTGAGGCCCCGGCACATGTACAGGTGCAAATTGAGCGCCCGAATATTTTTATATTATATGAGCAGAATATCGGATTACTCTCACCAATGATTGCCGATGAACTGAGAGACGCAGCCGATCAGTATCCCGTGGAATGGATTGAGGCTGCGTTTCGTGAAGCGGTGTTGCATAATAAGCGTAAGTGGAGTTATATCCGCGCTATTTTACGGCGCTGGGAAACGGAGGGCAGGCAGACATGGAACGCCTGAATGAAATTTTTAGAGGCACACAACAAACACCACGCCGTCGCATGGAAGGCGACGAACGACCCTGGCCTACCCATACTCCGCAGCCGGCGCGTCCCGCCAGCATCCCTCCGCGTCGACCTCTTCCTGATCGGCAGCATCCATGGTCACCTCAGCCCGCGAATTATGCGCGCACCGAGCCGATCGCTGCCTCGCCGTATTCGCAGATGCGGCCGCCATCACCGGCATTGCCTGCCTCATCTATACCCCCCACGCCTTCGAGCAGGCCAACAGGACGTGATGAAGCGCGTCCCTACGGGAATCACGGTGGTTATGCAGGCCCTTCCATTCACCAGGGTGATACGTACCGGACTGCCGTGCAGGCCGATGTGGAAGAGACCTGGCAGGAAGGCTGGGATGAAGAGGAGAACGCCTCTATCCGTTATGGCGATTGGGAAAGCGATACCTACGACATCCCGGCGCGCGAGGATGATCTTATTCAGGCCGCAAGAAGTCAGGAATATGGCTCTCGACCACCGCTGAGTCATGGCGCCAGCAGAAATGCGCAACCATATCCACAGAGCAGTCGCTCGTTCGTCACAAGGGAGCTGCGCAGTCCGATCAATGAAGAGGATATGACTTCCCCTGCCCAGGACGCGATGAATCGCGTCCCTACGCCTTCGCGACGGCCAGGACCAGCGCCATATTACCTGTCATCGACGCCAGCACTGCCTCCATCCCAGGCAGCAGCACAGTCGATGGCCCAGGTGCAGCGCGCCACTCAGCCGCTCAATCGTTCACACTCGATGTCGCGCATAGATCACACCCCGCTCCAAAATGAGCAGGATAGCCAGCGCGAGAGGCAGAAGTCTCAGGGTATGCAGGAGCGACGATCCGAGCAACAGAGACAACCGGTGCAGAGGGGACAGCGACCATCCTCTCCTGATAGCCGCGAGCTAGCGCCACAGCTTATCCCGGCTCCCTATACGAACCCGAAAGCGCTCTGTCCCATCTGCAAAGGCAAGGGCTATCTGCGCGCCGATGTACCGTATGGGCATCCGAACTTCGGCAAACCGATTGCATGCGAATGTAAAGAGAGAGAACGGCGCGAGCGTAGGCGTCTGCAACTGCAAGAATTGTCGAATCTGGGAGAGCTGCGCGATAAACGTTTTGACAACTTCAATGTATCGAGAGCGGTGACAGAGGCATACCAGGTCGCACTCGCATACGCTAAGGAGCCAGAGGGCTGGCTTGTCTTCATCGGCAGAGTAGGTTGCGGCAAAACCCACCTGGCGGCCGCCATTGCAAACCAGGCGCTGGCTAACGGTTCGCGTGTGCTTTTCAGTACGGTCAGTGATCTGCTCGACCACCTGCGTGCAACGTTTATGCCTAACGCGACAGAATTCTATGATCATCTTTTCCAGGAGATGCGCGAGGCGGAACTGCTGGTACTTGACGACCTGGGAGCGCAGCAGAGTTCGCCCTGGGCCAACGAAAAACTTTTCCAGCTTTTAAATTACCGTTACAATTCCCGCTTTCCAACCATCATCACAACTAATAATACCGGACTTCAAGGCATCGAAGATCGTATACGTTCCCGGATCATGGATTTTAGCCTGGTAACGAAAATTACCTTTGACCAGGTCGGTGATTACCGTCTGCGTAATCCGCAACGGGAGTAGCAAGATTAGCAAACCAAGCGTGAGAGTGCCAAATTAACCGCTAATTTGCTTGCGTTTATGGGTTCCAGGTGCTATCATAACGGTACATAGCTCTGTACTGTCTCGCTAGTTACAGAGTTCCTCTGCACATTCTTGTAGCCGATCACACTTCCCGCCGGCGTCCGAGGTCGCAAGACAGACATCGTGGGCGGGAAGGCCAATCGTTTCCGATAAGAGTAAGGAGCAAAGATGGGTAGTCAATTTAACCCAAACGATCCGAAGTGGGTCAGAGAGACCCGCGAAGTTATGGAACCCAGGGGCATCATTGTCCCGAACGTGATTGAGTCAACGCCACGCGGCGAGCGCGGCATGGACATCTATTCGCGCTTGCTCAAGGAGCGCATCATCTTCATTGGCACCCCCATTGACGATAATGTCGCCAACCTGACCGTTGCGCAGTTGCTTTTCCTCCAGAGCGAGGATGCCACCAAGGACATCTGGCTGTACATCAACTCGCCTGGCGGCGTGATCTATGCCGGTCTTGCCATTTACGATACCATGCAGTGGCTCAAGCCCGACGTAGCCACCGTCTGCGTCGGTATGGCGATGAGCATGGGCGCGGTCCTGCTGGCAGCAGGCGAAAAGGGCAAACGCTACTGCCTGCCCAACTCGACTGTGCTGATCCATCAGCCCCTCGGCGGCGCGGAAGGCCAGGCGGCGGATATCGAAATCACCGCGCGTGAAATGCTGCGCCTGCGGGGCAGCATCTACGACATCCTCTCGCATCATACAGGTCAGTCGCGCGAACGCATCCAGCACGATGCCGACCGCAACTACTACCTGACGGCTCCTCAAGCCGTGGAGTATGGCCTGGTTGACGAAATCCTGTCGAGCGAGGACGCCCTTACGCGCTAAATCACGGTGCTGGAGTGATGAACATGTTCATCGTCGAATAGACGTAAGGACTGGAGGCTTAGCGCCTGTCCTGATGGCGTGTGTACCGAGACCATCAAGACAGGCGCAGGGCCCACATCGATCCGCTCGAATATCCCCCTGCCCTCCCAGGTGACTGCCCATTTCAGGAATCTGCGATAAACATCTTCAGCTTGCTAATGCAACGGATCGGGCAAATAGAATGACGCCGCGCCTGCGTAAACAGCTCTTTGAGACGCTGTACAAAAACAAATATCTCTACCGTTTCGCCAGTACTGTGCCATTTGCCGGACAATGGCGCGTCTGGCAGCGCCTGGTTCTTCCGCGACTGGGCGGGCGCGACGTACTGGAGCTTGGATGCGGCCTGGGCGACTTGCTCGCGGATATGATCGAGGAGGGATACACCTGCCATGCCGTCGAAGCCTCTCCTCAGATGGTAGCGGCCGCGCGTGAAACGCTTGCCCGCCGTAAAGCGGGCGAACAGAACCTCGTCATTCAGAGGTCAGCGCAAGGCCTGCCTTTCAGCGATAGCTCGTTCGATACGGTCGTGAGTACCTTCCCTTCCGAATATATCTACGATCCCAATACGATTGCCGAGGTTGCGCGTGTCCTACGTCCCGGTGGCCGCCTGATTGTCGTAGAGGGTGCAAACCTGCTTCCCATCGGCTTCCTTCAGCCTATACTGGTTCTGATCCAGATACTCGTGTATGGTCCCTCCGCCGTGTTTGGCCCGCGCCGTCGTCGCAACTTGAGCGAAGAGGTCGAGCGCAGCCGGAAAATGAGCGCTCCCAATTCTGAAGCTGAAGCTAGCGTCATGCATGTGAGTCGCGAAACGGGCACCGATACCACAACCGAGGCGCTGCGCGATGCCTGGTTCGGCCAGCACATCCCGCTCGAGCAGCATGGTCTGAGCCGCCGCTCCGAGCGAATTCGCAGCCGCCGATGGGAAGTCTATATTACGATCGGCGAGAAGTAACACCGCTCCCTTGTTGACGGAATGCTTCAGTTTCATTACCATGAATGATAAAGGGGTTATGTCGAAAGGGAGATGCGCGATGCAAGGAAACCAGGGAATAAGGGGAACAAAAGGAGCGCAGGGGGCGCAGAAGAAACAAGCGGCGGCCGTTCAAGAAAGCTTCATCGGGAAATCCCTGCACAAGGGCGAGTATGTTATCGAGTCCACTATAGGACGTGGGGGCATGGGCCAGGTATTCCTCGCCTCGCACCGTACACTGGATGTTCCCATCGCCATCAAACAGGCGCGGGCGGACCAGCCGCTGCCCGAGAGCGTCCGGGCAGAACTCGACACGATTCTCGCACAGGAACCGGATAAACTGCCTGTGAGGGTGGGCCTGGCAGGCGCACTCGATTTTCCCTTGAGCGGCGGTGCGAACACCGATCGTTTCCTACGTGAAGCTCTACTGCTGGCTCGCCTGCATCACCCCGCCATCCCTACGTTATACGATTACTTCATCGAGGACGGCTACTGGTACCTGGTAATGGAGTACGTAGCCGGGCCCACGCTCGCCAACTATATTCGTCAGTACGCGCCGCTGCCGCCGCTCGAAGCGCTCAACTACGCCATGCAGTTGTGCGATGTACTCGACTACCTGCAGCAACAAATGCCGCCCGTCGTCTTCCGTGACCTCAAGCCCTCCAATATCATTCTCTCGCCAGAAGGCCGGCTGGTGCTGGTTGATTTTGGCATCGCACGCTATTTCAAGGAGGGACAGATCAACGACACCACCGACTTCGGGTCTCCCGGCTATGCATCGCCGGAGCAATACGAGGGCAGCGGACAAACCGACGGCAGGTCGGATATCTACAGCCTTGGCGTAATCTTGCATGAAATGCTCAGCGGCAAGCGCCCGGCCAGGGGTGGAACGCGTGGCAGCCAGATCGAAGCGCTGCGTCAGATCAACCCGGCACTTTCGCCCGCGCTGAGCGGCCTGGTAGCCGTGGCAACACGCCAGGAACCTATGTATCGCTTCCAAACAGCCCACGCCTTCTACCTGGCGCTCGAACGCACGCGCTCCATCGAGGAGCGCAGGACATATCAACGACACGCGGTTTTAGCCGACGATGACACGCCTGGATCTCCAGCAACACCGACTTCGCCGGCAAGTCCTATCAGCCCCGTGCCGGTGCCGCCGGCAAGCAGTCCCGGCGTTCCTCCAGGCCCGCAGCGCTCTCAACGAGCCCCGTCCCGCACGCCATCACGCTCTCCTCTTCCACAGAGAAATCGCAAGGACCTGGAACAGGAGGCGTTAGCGATGCAACTGGCGTCGTTGGAGGACAGTTTGCAGCAGCGTGTCGCCTCGCTCCCTGCGCCTCTTTCAAAAGCTGCAAGCGCTGCCGGTAGGCGCGGGAGTGTTAAAGGCGTAGAGGGTGTAACGACACGCTCGAAAATGCTGCGCCGCTTCGTCCAGGTAGTAGTGGTCATGCTGTTTCTATTCGCCGCCGCGCTTACCTCGTTTTTCGCGTTGAATTATTACACACACCAATCCAGGCATCAGCCGGCGGCACAGCAACAACCGACCACGACACAACCACCCGTTATAACGGCCCAGCCTTCCTGGCAGGCCCTCCCATCTCTGCCATTCCCGCAGGCAGACAACACTGCCAGCTATATAAGCATTCAGGGAAAAGCTTATGTGTATGTGAGTGGGGGATTTCGCGGCAACAACCTCCACCCGGCCTATGCTCGTGGCCTCTATCGTTACGACATTGCCGACGCCCGGTGGGAAAGTTTCAGCTTGCCTGGCCTTCCGACGATGGGCAATAACACAGCTGCCATCGATGAACACCAGCACATCTACCTTACCGGTGGCTATTCGGCTGATGCTCACGCAGTAAATTCGGCGCTATATATGTACGACCCGCAGCTAAACACACTGCAAAAGATCACAGCCCCTCCGCAGATACATCTCGGCTTCGGCAATACTATGATCGCCGATCAGCAAGGGCATCTCTACATCACCGAGGGCTTTACTGCTCCCGGCAACCCGCATGCACTTGCCGGCACAGAATGGTATCGCTACGATATCGCCAGTGGACGATGGGAGACTCTGGCCGTCCTGCCGGTGGGCGCCGGATACGTAATACTCGCCCCTGATGGGCAAGGCGGCATTCTCATGATCGGAGGCGCTAAGGATGCCGGAGAGCATATGCCCATTTCACAGATCTATCGCTACGACACACAGCAGAACACCTGGACGACCGAACCTGCCGCTACTCCAACCGACATCAGCGGCGCGGCAAGCTGCCTGGATGGTCAGGGGCATCTTATCATCATCGGCGGTTATGATGCGCAGCACGCAACTACCCTAGCTACTGTATGGCAGGTGACGCTCTCTACAGTGGGCTGGCAACCGCTTCCTTCACTGCCATCCGGCGGCAGCCTGCTCGGCGCGGCAGCCTGTGACGGCCAGGGCCATGTCTTTCTGGAACGTGGAGCAGGTACCAGCAGCTCACCCACCGCGGATTTCCTCGAGCTGGGGAATCAGCCATAAGCCATCACAGTTTATGGCCGGATGGTCTCATATACTAATGGCCCTACCATCAGCGGGGTATCGCTCCAACTGTAGCACGCCAGCAGTTCTCCGCGCACTTCAGCGGCCTCGGCCTCGCTGCGCGAGTGAATTTCTACCAGTGGCTCGCCGGCGCTGCGATAATCCCCTACTTTTGCTTGCAAGATGAAGCCGGTGCGATGATCGATCTGCTCGCCTTTCCTGAAGCGACCGGCGCCCAGTCGCATACTGGCCAGTCCCACCTGTTCCGCCGCGATGGCAGCGATATAGCCTGAACGTGGAGCCGTCAGCATCACGCGTACGGGGGCGGCCGGCAACAGCTCGGGATGCTCGATCTGCCTTGCATCGCCATCCTGGGCAGCAATTACCTCGGCCAGCTTCGCGATGGCCGCGCCCGTTCGTATCGCCTGCTCGACACGTTGATCCGCCTCGGCAACATCTCTGGCGCTTCCGGTCATCAGCAGCAATTCGGCTGCCTCGTGATAGCACAATTCCGAGACATCCGGCAGTCCCTCGCCGCGCAGAATTGCGATAGCTTCCGCCATCTCCAACGCATTGCCGACAGCACGTCCCAGGGGCTGCTCCATCGAAGTAATAGCTGCGACGGTATGCACACCGGCCAGGCGCCCGATATCCACCATGATCTGGGCCAGCGTGCGCGCCTGCTCGACGCTTTTCATAAAGGCGCCTGATCCGACTTTGACATCGAGCAGCAGATGTGATGCGCCGATGGCGAGCTTCTTACTCATAATGCTTGCGGCGATGAGCGGGATACTTTCGACGGTTCCCGTCACGTCGCGCAGGGCGTACATCTTGCCATCGGCGGGGGCAAGATCGCTCGACTGCCCGGCCAGTACAATCCGATGCGTGGTGAGAATGTGCATGAACTCATCGCGGCTGAGGGCAGCGCGAAAGCCCTGGATAGATTCGAGCTTATCGACGGTGCCGCCAGTGTGTCCCAGGCCGCGCCCCGTCATCTTTCCGACCGCCACGCCGCAGGCTGCCACCAGGGGGGCGACTGCCAGTGTGACTTTATCGCCCACGCCACCGGTGCTGTGCTTATCGACGACGGGTGAGATGACATCTCTTACGTGCAACTGTTCGCCCGAGCGGGCCATTGCCAGTGTCAGATCGCTGGTTTCGCGGGCATTCATGCCGCGCCAGTAGACCGCCATCAGCCAGGCTGATACCTGGTAATCGGGGATCTGCTCCTGCGTATACTGTTCGATCAGCCAGTCGATCTCGGAGGTGCCGAGTTCATGCCCGTCGCGCTTCTTACGAATGAGCTCTACAATGTGCATGCGCTTCTCTGCATCTATCCTAATCGTTCAGGACAATACGCACGGCATCGCTCTCGAAGCCTGTGCCTGTCTCGATCTGATAGCGATTGGTGATTGACCCACCCAGGCGCACATCGCGATCAAAACGAAGCTGGCCATTGGTAAACGTGTAGATACTGGTGTCTTGATCGAATACACCTTGAACTATGATGGACTCGAACTGCTTGTCCTGCTGCTCCTTGAGGGCTTTGAGCAAGGTAGCCACCTGCTGCCAGGCGGCACCTTTGGCGTAGACTATCCGCACGATTTTCTTTCGCCCTACTTCAGTCTCGCTCCCGAGCACCGTATAGGCTAAAGCCCCTTGCTGCAGTGCCTGGAGTTCCTCCATGGTACGTGGCGGGAACGGCCCAGGAGGATCGGGGTGCAGAGGAACTGCCGGGGCGACTTCAGAGGCATACCAGCCTTGCGCCTGCGGCCTTGCTTGAGTGGGCAAAGGAGTTCCACTCTGCGGGGCTGCGCGTCCTGGCTGCGCGGGAGCCCGTGGAGTGGAGGCCGGGCGGCCCTGGGGTCCGGGCTGCGGCATAGGACGAGGCTGCTGCACGGGAGGGTACTGCCCTGCTGCAGGCCTTTCAGAGGCTCGCAGGTCACGGCCACAATACGTGCAATAGGTGTTCTTATCGGGATTCATTCCGCCACAATGGGGGCAACGCATACCTGGCTCTCCCGTCTCTCATATTGAACCGGTCGACTCTGCTTAAGTATAGCACGTCCAGAAGATTGTTCTTTACAATTGTTGAATGACGACCTCTACCAGTTGCGCATTGGATTTCGTCTTCTCCAACAAGCGCAGCACCTGCTCAGTTATCTCGCGTTTGGGCAAATCGGCCAGTTTGCGCCTCAGCAGAGCCATCGCGTGCCTCTCCTGCTCGGAAAGCAGGCGCTCTTCCTGGCGCGTGCTCGATGCGGCTAGATCGATAGCAGGGAAGATACGGCGGTCTGCCAGCTCGCGCGCGAGGCGAATTTCCAGGTTGCCCGTCCCCTTGAACTCTTCGTAAACAACTTCGTCCAGGCGGCTGCCTGTCTCGACAATACAGCTCGCGACAATCGTCAGACTGCCGCCCTCCTCGAGCGTTCGCGCCGCGCCGAAGACACGCCTGCCGACTTCCAGAGCACGCGCATCGATGCCACCTGAGAGTGTGCGGCTGCCATATCCTCCTCCTCCATTCCCGCTATATCCACCGCGTCCTCCTCGTCCCCCACGCGGGGCTTCCCACATCTCGCTGCTGAGGTTATGCGCGCGAGCCAGTCGCGTCAGCGAATCGAGAATGATAACGACATCTTTCCCCTGGCCGACCAGCCGTTTCGCATCGTTCAAAGCCTGTTCTGCAATACGCCCGTGTTTCGCCAGTTGCTGATCGAAGCTCGAGGCATACAGCCTGACGTTCGCCCCCTGGATCTCCGTGCGCCACTCCGTCACCTCCTCCGGTCGCTCATCCACCAGGCAGAGAAAGAGCATAGCCTCCGGGAAGTTGTGGAGCAGCGAGGAGGCGATCTGCCGTAAGATGGTGGTCTTCCCCGCCTTCGGCGGCGCAACGACCAGCCCACGCTGCCCAAAGCCGATAGGGACGAACAGATCGATCAGCCGCACCGTAATAGACGCCGGGCCATTCTCCAGCGTGATGCGCCGGTTCGGATGAATTCGGAGTGAGTTTGTCGAAAGGAGTGGATGACGATGATGGTGACAAGATATTGGATCCTTCATCTATTTTTATTGAGAGCAACCTCGGCAGTCATTATAGCATCTATGAAAGAATTAACGCGTTTGCCTACCGACTTCAAAGGACCATTATTATCGATTGCTAACACGCGATGCTGCTCTATCTTATGGTTATCCTCCAGATACCAGGATATATGCTCTCCATCGTCCCCATAGTAGTATGTCTCAAAAATATATCCTGAGACGGGATAATCATCCTTATATCTTGGTTTCGCAGCTCGAGCGCGTATACGCTGCTTACAAACTTCTACTTCTACGTCCAGGTATAAAAAAAAGGCGCTGTGCAAAAAGCCTGAACTAAATTGTTGAAAAGCTCTTTGGTAATTGTTTCGTGCAAATTCAATAATAATGATCTTGCGAGGCGTAGCTTTAGAGGAGAGATACTTCTTCACTTTCCGCTCAAGTTCATGGAGCGCTTTATCGAAGGCATTTTCATCGATTACATCAAAGCCCCCAGGTTCAGCAGACTTAAATTGCTTTTGCTCGGCGTCCTGGCGGAACATCTCGTGAAGGATGCGATAGTCATTGAATCGTTTAATACCTCTTCCCTTATTTCTCACGTATCTACCAATGTGACGAGCAATGGCCGACTTACCGCTACCAGGAAGCCCTAAAATAAACAAAATCTCGCTCATGTAATCCTTTCCCCCTGCCACCTTATTATAAACCTTTCCGCGATAAATTGACATGTATAGAAATAAGGAGAACTAAAGAGAGATAATCATACCAAAGGGTACTTTTAAGTTATACCCGGTAACCAGGCTGTTTAGCAAAGAGATAGCTATCGACCTGCAAATACTTCGCTCTCCTGTACTGCAACGTTCTCTTTTAGAGCAGCACCCGCTTTCGACGATATAAATAAAGAGGTGGAAAATTTTTTTAGGGGCGCGTAAAGTTTGTCCACATTTCTGAGAGGCGCTGAGATTTTGTCTACTAGCACTCGAATTTCCTTACGCTGAGCTTCTCTTTCGACGATAGAATTGAAACAGGTTCTTATTTTTCCATCGTACTGGCGGCGGCTCCCTCTATTATCAATAATGCTTACCCTGCTCATATCTATATTCAATGTGGATTGCGTAGAAAAAGGATTAACCTGGTTACTGTAATACTGGCGAAGTATCTGTTCCGAAACGAAGTGGTCGTCAGGAGTGGTTGGAAACGCAACCCGCTGACGAATACGCTGGATACAAGTCTCAACATCAGTATCGATGAATAGAAAGTAAGAATTCTTTAGAAACGAAGGGGGAAATCGTTTCAGGGCTTCGATATAATTATTCCGAGCGAATTCAATTACAACAATGCTGGTAGCCCTCGTGGCTTTTTTCGCTTCGGTCCCGGCTTTTTCCAGAGCTTTATCGAGTACAGAAAAATCGGTTACATCAAACCCGGCATACTCATCTGTCGGTTTGAAATATTTACCCTCCCTATCCTCCCGATATAACTTATCTAAAATGTCATAATCATTGATTCTAGCGACACCAAGTCCCAATCGTCGTGATAGCTTCTCTATTCGCCGTGCTGCCGACGATTTACCACTACCAGGACGCCCCAGGATGAAAATCTTAACTAACATACAAAGTGATCCCCCTTCAAACGATTTGATTGACTTATTCCCTTCCAACCACACCTGACAATTGTAAGGAAGCCTCTTCCAGCTGCAGCAAATCCTCCATCATAATTAAGATGCTGTTTATTACACGTTCCTACCGCTAGCTTTCAGCCTGCATGAACTTATCGGTCAGGTGACCAGCGCCGATATCCCCATGCTTTAAGATCCCAGCTTATGATGCAATCTCCACCTTCAGCTTGACCAATTTTTAAGGCCTGTTCAAGATTACCTAGATTCAAAGCTCTGACTTCTGCAACGGCATCTTTCTTCGGATATCTACCTAACACCTCTTTTAACTTCGAGTACTTAAAATTCTGGACCCCCAGGCGCACAGTCACATTTTGTAGTACAAGCATATTCTGTGGCGCGAGAGGGGCACCAGCACGGCGAACATCAGCGCGATAGTCCCCCTTCAACAAAATGCGCAATTGTTCAGCTAGATTGCGAGCATCGTCAAGCGACATACCGTCCAGCATGAGATAATAACGATCCGCTCCGATATGGTATACATTTCTGTAATCAGGATTGGATTGTAAGCCCATCTGACCCTGCAATCTCAACCCCACTGCACGGCTAAGATTTCTGGCAGCACGGTCTCCATACTTCGTGGCAAGAGGACTCTGGTTATCGATATCAATGACGATGAAAGATACTTCTTTCTCTTCCAATTCCCTGCCATCTTCTTGTTTGAGGATACCAGCCAAAAATGCCTCATACGCGTTGATGTAATCTTCCTCCGAAAGAAAATCAGCAAAGAAGACATCGACCGCTTTAGGATTTGCGATAACTTCTGACAATTTCCCATTGACAAACACACGCGCCTGGTAAGCAGCGAGCAAGTCTTCCAGCATTCTTGTCAAGAATCGCAAAGCACGCTGATCAGCTAGTAAGAAAGCGTCGGGTTCATCCGATGCTATATAAATGGCTCCAGCGATCATACCGTCCGCACTGCCAAGGGGAATAGCAATGGCCGACTGGGTTGAACTCTCGATATCTTGATAGGCTAGCAGCGCATCTCTGGGGATAAGGTGAGGCCGGTAAATCACCTGACCACTCTGGTAGGCCCTGTAGGTGAGACCAGGCAGATCATTCGAAAGCACCATCGTGCCAAATCGTGCGGGTGAATCGCCGCTATGCGCTCGCACCGACAGGGTACGTTGCTGCTTAGGAAGCGTGGGATCCCGAGGAAGGAACAGGTTGCAGAACTTCCAGCGGTTGTGACCATGCGTCTGACCCCCTACCTCGACTATGGCGTCCATGAGCCTATCGAGCAGTGCATCATTGATAATGATGCTTGACCCAAAGTCGATTGCACGGTCTACCCAATCACGCATCCCATAGTCGAAGCATGGCCGCCAGTCATTAACATGCCGATAGATCAACTCCATAACCCGCTGCATTGTAGCAACCTGTTCATCTTTCAGCATTAAAGATCTAGCCCTACGCTGGATTACCACGATCGGAGACGGGCTTTTTTTTTCATCCCAGCCACGCAGATATTCGATACGAAAATCGCTTGGGTATTCAAATGAGGGCTCAGAATCATAACTTACAAACAATCTCTGGCTTATCCCTAACCATCCTATCAGTGATGGCCCTGCTTGAGCTATATCATTAGGCGAGTCGATATGCCGTGACGCTTCGAGGTGTTCAAGTGGCAAGATCAGTCCCGCTATAGTTCCCGGCATATCCTCGGTGATGAGCAACAGCGGCAGACGCAGCGCCTGCGAGACAAAGTAGCGCCAGAAATTTTCTTCGTCAGCGCGATCCGCTCGCATATCAATAGGGAGGTGCTCTCCTTCACCTTCGCTCACTACACGGATATGCTGATCTATCGCAGTGGACTGAGGTCGTTCTTCTTGCGGGTTGAAGAGTGGGGTACCATCGAGTTGATTCCAGATAACATTAAAGTTTTTAAGAATTTCACCAAGGCTATACCCTTTCTCCACCAGCTCCCGCATAAGCATAAGTTTGTCGAGATCCTGAGGAGTGTACTGCCTATGGCCTTTCCCCTCACTTGTGGGAATAGTTCGATCCGTTTGAAGATAGCCCTTCTTGTCCCATTCACGGAGCTGGCTTTCGGTAAATCCTGACAGGTTGGCCGCAACGCTGATCGACACAGTAGCCCGCGAGCGTGCCACTGCCATCCGCTGGCTGACACGCTTTTGGACCTCCCTGTCCTGAAGGAACTTACTGATGTCTTCGTTGTTCACAACCTTCATGCAAATCTCCTGGAAAAGCCGCCAAGGGATATAAGAAATATGTCAACAATACGGTATAAATATTGCCCTTTTATCTGACGCATCAGATAACTTCATATAAATATATAAGCAACATATATTTTCCTGTGTCAAATTGTATCATTATATATTTTGTCTGTTATCAGCTATCCTTAGCACAAAAAATCTAGAGGCTTTTATTATAAACCATCCTAATAAACTATGTCAACAATAGATTTTCGCTGATAGAATTCTCCTTTTTCCTGATGACCTTAGATAATCCAATCATATCTATAGAAATCTTTTGTCTCCTCTCAGTATACCTGCCTGGGATAAACGGACGCCTCCTATTAAGGAGCGACTCAAACTAAAGTACTAGTCAAATTCCTCAAGAATTGAGAGTATTGGCAAGATGCTCCACACTAAATCACCAAATATTAGATTGACTTAAAAAACCTTTAGAATGTTAGAAAATATGTCTATTCTATCTCCAACTTTTTATTTTTCTCAAATTTCCTCGTCTAATTTATTTAATAGGAGATAATATAAAGAACATTTGCTTGGATCCACTATCTTAATCTAATTTAACTCTCTTGAGCATCCTCTAAAGTTCCGAGATTATGTCAAAAATGTGACATATCTGTCAATGTATGCCAATTATCTACTAGTTGGCATAGTTTTGTCAAATATACGTCTGGATTATCACAGCTTTTCTATGTAAACTATCTTCATCAATAAGAATACTTAAATATCTTGATGAAAGAAAACCATTTTTCACTAAAAAACCTGCTAATCACGAAGATAAATCAGGTTAATTGGGTAATTGTACAGGATCTTCGTAGTGCGACAAACCGAAGGGTTTCCTGAAATTTCAAGCAAGGGAGAAAGCTGATGAAAACTATCACCTCTCAACCGGAAACGGCTCGCATCGATATACAGAGCGATGCGACCTGGGATGCACTCTATCACTTGCTGGCACCGATGGTCAGGAACTGGGTTTACCATGCCCAGGTGCCATCGTGGAGGGGACAGGAACTGGATGTCGCATGGGATATCCTGCAAACAGCGCTGCGCAAGACCTTTGAGTACGTCTTGAACGCACAACATCATTGCATCGCCATTGCTTCGCTGGAGCGGCTGAGTATTGTGATCGCGAAAAACCAGTTGCGCGACCAACGGCGCAAGGATAGCCGGCTGTTGCACATCGAGCGCGATGCAGATTCACCTGAAGCGGAAACCGCCATCTTCTACGAAGAGGAGGACCCGGCGGAAGCGATCCTGGAGCGCCTGTATGAAGGGTGGATCTTCTGTGAGGTCGCGAAAGAAGTCATGCGCTTCCCTGAGAAGATGCGTCTGGCGGTCCTGATCGACCTGGCCACCCGCCTGAAGGCACAGGGCGAATTTTACGGCGATCCGTCGCCGCTGCGCCAGGCCTTTCTCCATGAAGGAGTGCATCTAGAGGAGTTTCTCGGCCTGCTGTCGGCAGAACCGGTCGCACGCGCACGACATTCCTCTCTGGTGAGCCTGGGATACAAACGTATTGCGCAAATCGTAGGATGTCGATCAGACTTGATTTACGTCGATGCCCTTTTACAAGGCAACGAGATCAGAAAGGACGGTCTACATGCTTAATATGGATCCACAGATGCTGATTATCATCATCCTGGTCGTCTTCATACTCGGACTGATGGTAGGCTTCAGCTTTGGTCGCCCACATTCGCGTTACTAGCGCCTATCAAGTCCTGCCTGAGCTCTTCTGACAAACCGCAGATTGTAGTTTCAATAAGCGCTCAGGTAGAGCGGATGGCCGGGCAAAAGACGAATCATGCGCTCCTCCGAAAGAACCACCTCGATGATCTCCTCTTGCACACCCGACATATCGATCTCTTCGCACCAGGCCACGAGTTCACCGCGATACTCCAGCGCCGCGGTGGTGATCCAGCGCTTGTAGTACGGCCCCGGCGTCGCGATACCGAAGGACAGGCCCGCCACCGGCGCTATTCGCCGAGACGCACCTGTCACCGCGCTCCAGGCAACTAAGAAATAGATTTGCCTGGCAGGCAACTCGTGCAGGGGCGCATCCCACCATACACGTACCTCATCAAGATTATGCGCCTGTCCGAAATTAATACGGCCTGTTTCCTGTTCAAACGACGCGGCGGCACGTGGATCATTTTTCAGCACGACAAATGAGATAATATGTGTATCAAGCTCAGTGATCGCCGCTCGAATATGCACGATACGTGGAGACCAGTCGTTATTACAATCGCTGCTCTCGTTGTCATCGATGCTTTCTCTGATAGCATCCTTAGCCTGTTCTGAAGAAGTATCCATCTCCATTGCTAATCACTCCTTCCTCAAAAATGATCTATACTGTTAGCATCGGAACTTTCTCGTCCAAGCTCAGCGCGAACGGTTGGTGTGGTACAATTGAGGAAGGTTTTACCGGTTTCCTTGACCCATAAGGATATGCTATGCAGACCTATGCTCATCGCTACCTCCCCATCTTGCAAGACCACCAACAAGAATTGATCTCCCGCTTGCAGGTGCTGGTAGATATCGACTCAGGAACCGGTCAGGTCGAGGGGGTCAACCAGGTCATCTTTTACTTGCAAGAGTGGCTGCAGGAGACAGGCTTTAACGTCACTCTACACGAAACGGACCAGTTTGGCAGGAACCTGGTTGCCCGCAGACAGGGGAAGGGACGCCTGCGCCTGCTGCTGGTTGGACATGTCGATACCGTCTATCCGGCGGGCGCCACGGCTGCCAGGTCATTCACTATTCAGAACGGGATAGCCTATGGCGCGGGCGTGATCGACATGAAATCGGGCGTGCTGATGGGCATGTATGCCATACGGGCGCTTAGAGAGTGCGGGTTCGAGGATTACGGGGAAATAATACTTGTCTGGAATAATGACGAGGAAGTGGGCTCGCCTGCGAGCGCGCCGCTGCTGCGCGAGATTGCCCGCAACATCGATGTTGCTCTGGTACTCGAGCCAACCCGTTCGGCAGATATCATCACGCAGGCGCGAAAGGGCGCGGACAGGTATGTGATGGAGGTCACGGGTGTCCCCGCCCACTCGGGTGCGGAACCACACAAGGGTAGATCAGCAGTCATCGAACTGGCGCATAAGATGATTGCCATCCACAGCCTCAACAACCTGTTTCCTGGCACGACATTCAATGTCACGCGCATTAGCAGCAGCGAACCATTGAACGTCGTGCCCGATTTCGCGCGCTGCCATATCTCTGTACGGGCCTTCGACGAACGCAGCCTGCAAGCCGCGCACAACACACTTGAGCAGATCGCTTCAGGTAGCAGCGTCCCTGGCACGCGCACCCGACTTATACGTACGCGCGCGCGCACACCCTATATCGCCACACCTGAGATCTTGCGCCTGGTCGAGATTACGCGGCAAGAGGGGCAGAGCCTTGGCCTGAATATCGTAGCGGAAAGTAAGGGCGGTGTCTCCGACGCCAACGTGCTGATGGAGGTTGGCATCCCCACGCTTGACAGCCTGGGACCCGTCGGCGGCGGAATGCACGACCTGAACCGCGAACACCTGTGCGTCGATTCGCTGCCCCTGCGCGGAGCTTTACTGGCCGGAGTAATGCATCACCTTTGCCTGTTAGAATCTACAGGGGAAAACCATTCCCTTGACCAGTGACTTTATACGCTGTCTCTTTTATACTATAGAAAAGTAAGTAACATATACATAGGAGTTATTATATGGCATTTCATGGGATGCGTGGAGGATTCTCCGGTTATCTCGAAGATCAAAAGAAACGCGGGCGCAAGACCGATGCGCGCACAATGCGGCGTGTCGCGGCAGCCTTTGGCCCTTATAAATTTCAAGTGGTGGTGGTGTTGATCGCCATTCTCCTCACTACCGTGTTAGGGCTGGTCAACCCTTTCATGATCCAGTTCATCTTCGATGATGCCATTGGCAAGCGCAATTTAAACCTGCTTATCATCCTCGTTGGAATTATGTTCGTGATGCCTATTATTACTGGCATCATTGGCGTTGGACAGACCTACCTCAACAACATCATCGGCCAGCGCGTGATGCGCGACTTCCGCAACAGGCTCTATGACCATCTGCAGAGCATGTCGCTGCGTTTCTTCACCGGGACGCGCACGGGTGAGATCCAATCGCGCCTGTCGAACGACGTGGGCGGCGTACAGAGCGTCGTCACCGACACAGCCACCAGTGTCGTCTCCAACATCTCAACAGCCCTCAGCACCATCATTGCTATGCTGATCATCAGCCCACTGCTGACGTTAATCTCGCTGGGCCTGCTGCCTCTCTTCCTCTTTATCACCTACAAAGTGGGCAACGTGCGGCGCACCACGAGTAAGGAAACACAGCAGAGCCTGGCCGCTCTCACCGCTATGATGCAGGAGACGTTATCCGTGAGTGGTATCTTGCTGACGAAGACCTTTGGCCGCCAGAAATACTCGCAGCAGCGCTTCGAGACCGAAAATCAGAAGCTGACCGACCTGGAGGTGCGCCAGCAGATGATTGGCCGCTGGTTCTTCATGTTCATCGGCACGTTTTTCTCGATCATGCCCGCTATAATCTACCTGGTGGCCGGTTGGCAGATTATACATAGCAGCCCGGGGCATGCTGCCATTACGCTCGGCGCCATCGTAGCCTTCACCACGCTGCAAAGCCGCATCTTCTTCCCCATCGGGCAACTGCTCAATGTCCAGGTCGAGATCCAGGGAGCGCTGGCTCTCTTCGACCGCATCTTCGAATACCTGGACATGCCCATCGAAATCCAGGACGCGCCAAACGCGCTGTATATCAAGCCCAACGAGATGCGCGGCGAGATTACCTTTAACGATGTCACGTTCACCTATAAACGCGACGAGGACGCCTTGTTGGGCCAGCTAGCCGGGCCTGAGTCAGCCGACAACGGCAGAGCACAGCGCGTCCTTTCGCCACAATCACCGCAGCCGGTCACCATTCCCGCTGAGGCTTCGATAGCGGAAGCAGAGGAACAGGAGCCACAGGAGCTACGCCCGGCGCTCAGGCATGTCTCGTTCGATATCAAACCGGGGCAACTGGCCGCGCTCGTGGGGCCCAGCGGCGCGGGCAAAACGACCATCACCTACCTGGTGCCGCGCCTGTACGATGTGGACAGTGGCTCGGTGGATATCGATGGACATGACGTGCGAGATATCGCGCTCGAATCGCTTGGCGCGAACATCGGCGTGGTGACGCAGGAAACGTACCTGTTCCACTCGTCTGTTCGCGAAAACCTGCTCTACGCACGCGAGGACGCCACGGAGGAGGAGATGATCGCGGCGGCAAAGGCGGCGGCCATCCATGACCGCATCATGGAACTGGACAACGGCTACGATACTGTCGTCGGCGAGCGCGGCTACAAGCTCTCCGGTGGAGAGAAGCAGCGCATCGCTATCGCGCGCGTCATCCTCAAGAATCCGCGCATCCTGATCCTGGACGAGGCCACCAGCGCGCTCGACACGCACTCCGAACGCCTCATCCAGGCCGCGCTGGAGCCCTTGATGAAGAACCGCACCACGCTGGCCATCGCACACCGCCTTTCGACCATCCTGTCCGCCGACCTGATCCTGGTCGTCAACCGCGGCGAAATCGTCGAACAGGGCACCCACGACGAACTGATGGCAATGAACGGCCTGTACGCGCAGTTGTACAACGAGCAGTTCTCGAGGGAAGTGTCGGCGGCGGTAGGATAAGAATTTTAGCGTGGCAAGACACCATGCGGCAGCAGCGCATGCACCCCTCGCACGCCATTGACGACCTGCGTGATGCGCAAATCCACTACCAGGCTTGCCAGGGCCAGCACCTCCGGGCGAGGAAGCTGGTATTGCTCTTGCATCAAGTCCAGCATCGCAATCAGCGCCATATCCATCGCCTGGTTCAGATCTTCGTGCAGGCCCATCGTGAGCCACCCTGCGGGGGTATTGGCACGTGGAGTGGCCAGGCGCAGGTCGTCGCGCAGGCGGAAGGTCAGGCTGACGCGCTCCATGGGACATTCGATGGCGGTGCCACAGACCTCGCCGTCGCCCTGCAAAGCATGTCCATCGCCGACGGAGAACAGGCCGCCCTTTACGGCGATGGGCAGGTAGAGCGTGCTGCCCGCGACGAGTTCCTTGCAGTCCAGGTTGCCGCCGCAGAAGCGTGGAGGCCCTGTATCGTGTATCCCGGCTTCATCGGGCGGCATCCCCATCACACCCATGAACGGGTGGAGCGAGAGCGTATGGCCGTACTGGTCGCGTCCGACCATGGCGCCGGCATCGAGCGTCCAGGTCAATAACGCGCGGCGATCGATGCCAAGCCCCTCGTAACCTTTGGGGTCGCCAACACCTGTCAACCCGAATGTGCCAGGCCGGACATCATTGATATGCACCTCGAGCGTCATGCCCGGCAGCGCCCCGCGAATTTCGATTGGCCCGCAGAGGGCGTGCCCGCTATCCAATTTCTCGTTACGCGGCTCGAACAGGCGCCGTGGCATATCGATTGAGAGCTCCGGTTCAAGCCCCCATCCCGCGTCGAGCGTGCGGAATACAACAGTATCGCCTGGATCAACGGTCAGCACCGGCGGAAACTCTCGCGAGAACTTGCCGTGCAGCGTGCGCCGCTCCGGCTCTATCGCATATGTTGCCATGTCACAAGTTATCCTCCCAGTTCCGCCCTGCGCTCCATCAGCTTCCCGATGCGCGCTTCCTGCGCAACGAGCTTTTCACGCTCTTTCTCCACGACCTCCGGCTTCGCCCTGGACACGAAGGCTTCGTTCGCCAGCTTGCCCCGCAGGCGCGCGATCTCCTGGTTGGACTGGGCGATTTCTTTGTCGAGTCGTTCCAGCTCTTTGCTGATATCGAGCATGCCGACCAGGGGCAGGTAGATCTCGATGGTCTCGGCCAGCAGACTCACGGCCTGCTCCGGCTTCTGCTCGAGAACTGTATGCAATTGCGGGCGTTCTGTGCGCGCCAGGAACTCGATGAGCGGCGACTGGGCTTGCAGCATAGACACGTAGACACCCGCGGCCATGATGACCGGAATGCGGCGCGCCGGTTCAACGTTCATCTGGTTGCGCGCGTCGCGGATGCGCGTGATGACCTCTTGCAGCAAGCTGAAGTGCAGCTCCGCCTCGTCGTCGAGGGCCTCGCTATTGACCTGGGGCCAGGGCGCGACGATGAGGGCCGGGGCAGGCCAGCGCGACTGGTCGGCTTCGCTGGTGCGATAGAGGTACTGCCAGACCTCCTCCGTGACGAAGGGCATGAAGGGGTGCAGAAGGCGCAAACTCTGATCCAGCACCGCGCGCAGGATACCCGCCGTCGCGAGGCGCGCCCGCTCATCACCCTGCATCTGCACCTTGGCGATTTCGACGTACCAGTCGCAATAATCTGCCCAGAAGAAGTCGTGGATCTGGCGGCCAGCCTCGCCAAGCTGGAAGTCTTCGATCTGGCGCGTCACGCCGGCGGTGAGCCTCGCCAGGCGGCTGAGAATCCATCGATCTGCCAGTGTTGACGGCAGCACCTCGTCGACATCTGGCACACCGCCGCCAATCTCGGCGGTCGTCATCAACACGAAGCGCGAGGCATTCCAGATTTTATTGGCGAAGTTGCGGTTGCCCACGATACGCTCTGGCACGAGCTTCATATCGTTGCCGGGAGAGCTGCTCGTCGCCAGTGTGAAACGCAGCGCGTCGGTGCCATACTGGTCCATCACTTCGATGGGGTCGACGACATTGTTCTTCGACTTGCTCATTTTCTCGCCCTTCGCGTCGCGCACCAGGCCATGCAGGTAAATCGTATGGAACGGGAGGGTTCCCAGGAAATGTGTGCCCGCCATCGCCATGCGTGCCACCCAGAAGAAGATGATGTCGTAGCCTGTCTCCATTACCGAGGTTGGATAGTAGCGCAGCAGGTCGGGCGTCACCTCTGGCCAGCCCAGCGTGCTGAAGGGCCACAGCCACGAACTGAACCATGTATCCAGCACGTCCTCGTCCTGGTGAATATCCGCGCTGTCGCAGTGCGGGCAGGCGGTGATATCGACGCGGCTGGCAGTCATCTGACCACAGTTGTCACAGTACCAGACGGGGATGCGATGCCCCCACCAGAGCTGGCGCGAGATACACCAGTCGTGGATGTTCTCCAGCCAGTCCATGTAGATTTTATTGAAGCGTTCTGGCACAATACGCATCTGCCCGAAGCGCACGGCGCCCATCGCCGGGGTCGCGAGCGGCTTCATGCTGACGAACCACTGCTTGGAGATGAGCGGTTCAACCACGGTATCGCTGCGCTGGCAAAGGCCCAATGGCACCACGTAATCCTCGATCTTGACAATCAGACCCAGCCGCTGCAGCTCATCCAAAAGGTTCTCGCGCGCCTCGTAGCGATCCTGCCCGGTATAGGGACCTGCCTCCTCGGTCATCCTCGCATCGAAGCCGATGACCTGGACGCGCGGCAGGTTGTGACGCATGCCGATCTCGAAGTCGGTCGGGTCGTGCGCCGGCGTGACCTTCACCGCGCCCGTACCGAAGCTGGCATCGACAGCCTCATCGGAGATGATGGGAACTTCCCGCCCAATGACCGGCAGGATAGCGATGCGCCCGACCATGTCTTTATAGCGCGCATCCTTCGGGTTGACGGCCACGCCGGTATCGCCCAGGATGGTCTCAGGGCGCGTGGTGGCGACGCTGATATACTCGGCCGGCTCGTTCTCGTGACCCGACTCCGGCTTGAGGGGATAGCGCACATAGGTCAGCTTGCTCGGCGTATCGACGTGGTTGACCTCAAGGTCGGACAACGCGCTCATGCACTGCGGGCACCAGTTGATGATGCGTTCACCTCGATAGATCAGCCCCTCTTCGTACAGGCGCACGAACACCTCGCGCACAGCCTTCGACAGCCCCTCGTCGAGCGTGAAGCGTTCGCGCGTCCAGTCGCAGGACGCGCCCAGGCGGCGGTGCTGGTCCTGAATGCGGCTTTTATACTGGCGAACCCATTGCCAGACACGCTCGAGAAAGGCCTCGCGTCCAAGCGCGTGACGATCGGTGCCCTCGCTCGCCAGCAAGCGCTCCACGACGGTCTGTGTGGCGATGCCGGCGTGATCTTCGCCCGGCACCCACAGCGTATCGTCGCCGATCATGCGGTGATAGCGAATGAGGATGTCCTCGATGGTGGCGGTAATGGCGTGGCCCAGGTGCAGCGCGCCCGTCACGTTCGGCGGCGGCATACTGATTACGAAGGTGCTCTTATTCCGACCGGCAACGGACTGCGTCCTAGCTGCGCTCAGCCGGTCGGAGAAGTGTAAGGTGGACTTCGAGGCATCGCCATTTGGCTTGAAGTATCCACCCTCTTCCCAAAAATGGTACCATTTGTCCTCGACTGCCCGCGGCTCGTAGGTTTTCGGTAGACTATCAGGCGCTGCCGACTGCCCGCGTTGTGTTCCTTGCGACCTGGCATTCTGATCGATCATATCCCATCTCCCGTGTAAATCCATCTCTCTATTCAAACAAAAAGCCCTTCCCGTCAAGGACGAGAGAGGGCGTTCGTTACTCGTGGTACCACCTTGTTTCGATCGACCTTTACAATACGCACAGGTCGATCCTCAAGCCGCGCGCTAACGGGCGCTCCCGTTTTCTCGTAAAAGACTCCCAGGCAACTTTCGGCGCACCTGTTCCGGGGAAGGCTTCCAGCCAAGCGGCCTTCCCTCTCTTCACTGAGTATGCGCTTACTCCTCCTGCTCAACGCCGCGTTATAATTGCGATTGTGCTGGATATACTCTAACGAGTTTACGCGCGATTGTCAAGCGTCAAACTTGCTTTTGCAGCCCAAAAGCATACGGCAACAGTTCTGCAACACTGAATTCCTGCTCGGCCCCATCGATATAAATAACCGCCTCAGGCGCAAGATCGGCCAACCACTGGCGACACGCGCCGCAGGGTGTACGATCCGCCAGCGGCGCGCCGGGCGGCACGTCGATGCAGATTACTGCCACCTGCGTAACCTCCCTCGCGCCACTGCTGAAGGCGGCGGCGAGCGCGGAACGCTCGGCGCACAGGGTCAATCCATAGCTCGTGATCTCCACATTCGCGCCGGTAAATATCTTGCCATCCGCCACAACGGCCGCGCCCACATGGAATTTCGAGTAGGGACAATAAGCATGCTGCGCCGCCTGGCGAGCCAACCGCAGCAATTCTTCACGTGAAACCATACGATACCTCCGAACAAAATCTAGACGCGGGGCATGATTTAAGCACTGCATCAGGGAGCCCAACCTGCCGATAGAATAGTATACCCTTGACAGGGATTGTTGCGGAAGGCTGCGTTCTAGTAGCCAGCGTTCAAGCAAGGTGCACGGAGTGCACTCTGACTAGTCGTGGCCCAATTTGTACCATGATGTTACTGCCTTCATGTCATGCCGTTACTAGCAATGAGACAACTTTATCAAACTAGTGGCCTGTCTTACCTGGGGTAAAGAGGGATCAGTAATGCAGGTCTGTAGGAGGAAACACGAGTGAAAATCATGGTGGCGGATGACGACCGCGACATGGTTGACATGCTGAGCTACTGGCTCAAGGGACATGGGTACGATGTTGTGCGCGCCTTCGATGGCGAACAGGCCATCAAACGCTGGCGCGAAACTTTACCAGACCTGGTCATCCTTGATGTTCAGATGCCAAAGCTGGACGGCTTCGAGGTATGTCGGCAGATGCGGAGCGAAACCAACTCAATGGTCTTGATCCTGACCGCGCATGATCGTGAGGATGATGAAATTCGCGGGTTGGAGATGGGAGCTGACGATTTCCTGCGCAAACCGTTTAGCCCTCGACAACTGCTTGCCCGCATTAAGGCAATCATGCGTCGATCGAATACTTCCAAGGGTTCTTCTGGCTCTTCTGCAATCACCGTCGGCCCTGTCACATTGGATGCAATGCGCCACGAAGTGATAAGGGACGGCTCCAAAGTGCGTTTGACGCCCACCGAGAGCCGCCTGCTGCACCTGCTGATTACCCATACCGGGCAGGTGCTTACCACCGATATGATTATTGAGCGCGTCTGGGGATATGACGAGGCCGGAGATTCCGGGCTGGTCAAAACCCACATTCGGCACTTGCGTCAAAAAGTCGAGCCTGATGCTAATACGCCGCAATACATCATGACCGTTCCTGGTGTTGGATATACCTTCACCGCGCCCGTTTCTGTCGAACAGTAGCGTATTTCAATCGTTGAGTCTGGAGGCCTCGGCTTCCCGCGGGAAGCCGAGGCCTCCAGAAATCTTGCACATCCTTTTCTCAACCGCCCCTGTACTTTCTTCACCGCAATATAACATCTTATATAGTAGTTCCTTCTCTCTTTCCTCGTATAATCGCATACAGACCCAGATTTCACGGATGTACCAGGGATGCTTAATGAGACGAGCAGAAACTACTAAAATGGATTTGACGGTTCTCGCCGATCCGACAGACGAACTATGCGAATGCTTGCCACTCTCGACCCTGAAGCCCGGACAGGAACGGCAAACGGGCGAGGACTACCTGCCGATGACGCCCGTGACGCCAGAACTTGGCGCCTACCTGCGAGAGGTACTGGCAGGATACTTTCCACGCTCGTCGCCTCTTAGTGTACTACTTCTACACATCACGCAGCTAGAGCAAGTCCATATCTCGCCAAAATCAAGCGTCCTTCACAGGCGGCATCGTTTCCACGCACACGCCAGTTTCATGGAGCAAGTGCTGGCCAATGTAGGCCGCACCATTCGCGGCAGCGACCCGATGATAGTGCATGGCGGAGCGGGCGCAGCAATCATCTTCCCTGACGTTGACCAGGAGGGCGCTTTCAGCATAGTCGAGCGCGCCTTTCACAGCATCAACCTTTTGCAGCCGGAGACCGTCATCCCGCCACTCGCGCGTGAAACGGATATCTTCTTAGGTATCGGGTCTTATCCCAAACCGGCCAACTCTTTTGATGAGCTGTTGCATTTTACGAGCTGCGTGGCACATCGCCTGACATTGCGGCCCGCCGTCTCAGCGCATATCCAGAGACTCATGCCATGCGGCAATAAGGCTGTACTCCAGGGACTCACTCCGACCGGCAACGAGGCTGCGCCTCTACATGTCGCCTCAGCCGATCAGAATGGCATTCCCTTCATGCAGTTGCCCGCAAAACTGCCGGCTCGCCTGAAACACCTGATCCCCTACCACCTCGCGCGAGAGCTACGCTGCGTACCGGTCGGTCGCGACCACAACAGGCTTACCGTCGCGATGGCACGCGCCGCCGATTCACACACACTCGACCTTTTGAAGGAAACGACCGGCATGGCGATTTACCCTGTCGCATGCGAAATTGGCGCGTTAGACGCGCTGCTTGCCAACGAATGGTAATGATTACCTAACCAGACTATGAGCGAATTAACCGCATCTCAACTCGTTCTCAATAGAAAAGCGTATCACCATTGGTTACTATAGTATGCGATGGGACATTTATTTGTATCCATTGATACAACGCCGGCACTCGTCATTGTTATCGAGTTTGTTGTAAGAAAGAAGGTAGAGAACTAATGGTCGTACAAATGATTCAAGATGATGTCCTGCTCACATTTAAAGAGGCTATGGGGTACTTACGAGTTAGCCGTTCGACTCTCTACCGCCTGATGTGGTCGGGGCAGCTTACTGGCCATAAAGTGGGAAGCACCTGGCGGTTCTACCGTGAAGACCTGCGCGCCTGTGTTGGTCGTGAAATTTCCCTGGCCAGTTCGCAGGTAGGAATAGCTTAGGACTCGTCTTGTTCCGACCGGCAACGAACTGCGTTCTAGCTCCGCTCAGCCGATCGGGAAGGTAGGCTCGGTCTGCCACACGGCAAAGCAATCTTCTTATGCTATGTATGTAAAATGATCGATCTCTGAAATTCAAAGCAGAATATCTAGTGAGCAGGTTATCGTGCAGCGAGGGCCGCCACTACATTTCAAACCATTAAAAGTGGGAATGTAGTGGCGGCCTTCGCCGTCTGTAGTCATCCTCCTCAATGTAAGTGCCATCAAAATCTGTCGAGATCAAGATCAACGGTCTTCAAGCTTCCTTAGAAGTTATCTACCGGGTCAACTTCTGCATACTCGCTAACGTTTTTTGTACATTGTAGATACAAAGGTACTAATTGTGTTATAAAAAGTAGCGTTTGCATCTTTCACATGTTATACTTTGATAGCAGTTCAATACAACGTTGTTGCATTATTTTCATGTATAAGAAGGATGTGGGTGTCTGATGGCGGTAAATAACCCGGTTCATGTCAATGAAGATGGACTTCAGCTCAATGCTATAGAATGGCTGGAGACGCATCATCGCAGCAAGGCTGCAGAGCGAGAACGCATGATTCGCGACCTACATTTGATAAAGGGGAGCTCTGTAGTAGATGCCGGGTGTGGCCCCGGCTTATGGACACCGCTGCTGGCACGCGCGATTGGCGCGGAGGGGCGCATCACCGGCGTCGATATCTCTCCTGCTGCCTTGATTACAGCGCAGCAGCGCTTGCAAGGCAAATGGTACCAGCCTATCGTGCAATACAAGCAGGGTATCTTGGAGGAATTACCCGTACGACCAGGAGCCGCCGATGTCATTTTTAGTGCGAATGTAAGCCAGTACCTGCCTGACCCCGTATCGACGTTCACCTCGATGGGCCGCTATCTCAAAAACGGTGGCCGATTGATTATCAAGGACATCGACTTTGGCACGATGCGCTTTCATAACATCGATACTGCCCTGCAGGCGAAGGTCTTCCAGGCGCGTGAGCGCTGGGAAGACGCGCGTGTTGACGAAGGCTACGCGTTCGAGGATAGCTGGGTTGGCTCGAAGCTGGCCGGATATCTGCGCAATGCAGGCTACGAAGAAGTTCAGGAGCGCAGCTATCGTATCGTGCGCCGCTACCCGGTCCCTAAAGATTTCCGCTGCTACCTGCAGGGGATCGTCGATTGGTTCGTCTGTGAGGGCGCTCCATACCTGGATCCATCGTATCGCAAGCAATGGCTGGAACAATTTAAGGATGGATGCGCATTAGATAAAAATGACTTCATGAGCGAAGAGGTCGAGTACATTGTTAGCGGCAAATGGACTCAATCGCCTTCGACCCGGGGGCGCTACTTCGATATGCATGTTGAAATGGAGTTGGTAGGGTAGAATAGTGGCATAACTTTATAATTGATTTTGGTTAAGAAGATTTGGTAAGAGTTTCGGCCACCATTGCAATTGCCTCGTCACCGACTATAGCTTGCAGTTTATCATGCAACCGCCCTACGTTCTCCATGCGAGCAGTGATGAAGTCGTGTTTGGTGCTTCCATATGCAAAGCCGCACAATCCCCGCTGAGCCGCCTCGTATTCTGAGCTAATCTGCTGCAATAATCGCGCTATCTCGCTCTGATTCCCTTCAGATGCTGGCATAGCTCCCCTCCGCTAAAATAATAGATGGAGCAATAGTGACCTCGAACGAACATAAGCCGAGTTTGCCCAACAAATCCAACAGTGCATCTTACGATGTAAAGACATTGTTATGACTTGTCAAACAAGCTGATGAAATTATGTACAACCATAGTATGCACGAAAACATACATACTTGTCTAGTGGTTTTTTGCCTTTTTTTCGCGATTCTCCGCTATACGAGCAAAATTCATGTATCTTAAATTATGCACCCGGTCCCTAAGAAAGGGACCGGGTGCATTGTGGTTTAATTCCGCTCGGGTTTTAATTCCGCAGTAGCTTCCCCGACATCAGGATCGACTGCATGCGATCCTGCGATTTGGGCGTACCCGCCAGGCTGAGGAACGCCTCCCGCTCCAGGTCCAGCACATGCTGCTCCGTCACAGGAGCGATGGGTGAGCAATTGCCGCCCGTCAACACCTTCGCGAGATGCCGGCCGATTACGGCATCGTGCTCGCTGACCTTGCCTGTCAGCAGCAGATTATCGATCTGCTGTTCTAGCACCATACGTGCACCAACGCCAGGTAGGAGCAGGAGCGGGGGTTGCGCAGCTTTCCAATGGCCGGCCTCCTTTGCCTCAGCCAACTGTAGCGCGTCGGCTTTGGCATCACGCAGGAGCAGGTCACGGTTGGTGGTGATGGTGTCACTCTTGCGCAGAAAACGCAGGTCTCGCGCCTCTATCGCGCTGGTCGAGACGGTGGCGAAGGCGATGATCTCAAAGGCGCGGCGCGAGGGCGTGAATGGCCCGCCGGTCTTCTTCGCAAGCTGCGCCTCAAGCGTCGCACCATGGCGCTCCAGCAGTTCCTTGCAACCACCGCCCGCCGGTATCAGGCCGACACCGACCTCCACCAGGCCGATATAGGTTTCGGCGGAGGCGCGAGCGTGGTGGGCGTGCATGACGATCTCACAACCGCCACCAAGGGCGCGACCGGCGGGAGCTGCCACAATGGGAATGGAGCTGTATTTGAGCAACTGGTGCACCTGCTGCAAAGCGTTAATTGCGTTCTCGATCTGCTTCCACTCACCGGCCTTCGCGCCCATCAGCACCAGCATCAGGTTTGCCCCGGCCGAGAAGTCCGCCGCCTCGTTGCCGATTACCACCGCGCGGAAATGCCTCTGGCCCTCCTCGGCGACGAAACGCAGCATCTCGATGATGCCCTCGTCGATGGAGTTCATTTTGGAATGGAACTCCAGGCAGGCGATACCGTCGCCGATATCGATCAGCGAGGCCGACTCGTTTTCGCGCAACAGCTTGTTCGATGTTTTAGCCGCTGCTAACGAGATGGCTCCAGGAAGCGCAGGCACCGGCTTGTAGCTATTGGTGTGGAAGTCGAAGTACTGTCGCCGGCCCGGCGCTCCAATGTAGAACGTACCCTTTCCAACCGTCTGCACGCGCTGTACCAATTCGGGCAATTCGCGCCCCTCGAGGACCTTTTGCAGTGTCTGCGGGTGTTGCAAAAGCACATCCCACACCTCGAAACTGCCCAGGTCGAAGTTGAAACCCCAGCGCATAGCCTCATCAACGGCCACGATGCTGTCTGCTATCTCCGATGCTCGAACTGCCGCGTAGATCAGCGAGTCGGCGGTCGTCTCGCGGGCGAGTTGCGAGGCACGGTCGTCGCCATCCAGCACCACCAGCATGCGCTGCGCCGGATCATCAATCCCTCGTGCCGCTCCCAGCGATGGGTAGCGCACCTTCTGCTGCGGCACATATTCCAGCGTTTCGAGATTCAGTTCCAGGATCGTCGATTCCTCGCCAGGATTCTTGACGCGCTTGTAGAAGCCCTGGCCGCTTTTCTCCCCGAGCCAGCCACGCTGGATCATCTCACGTATGATTTGCGGGACACGAAAGTTCTCGCGCTGCTCATCGTTGGGGACGTTCTCATAGAGGTTATCCGCCACGTGTGCCGAGGTATCCAGGCCGGAGAGATCAGCCGTGCGGAAGACGGCAGATTTAGGGCGACCCATGCTCGGTCCCAGGATGGCATCCACCTCGCTGACGCTGTAGCCTTCGTCTAAGACGCGCCGTATAGTTGAAAGCATGCCGTACACGCCGAGACGGTTGGCGATGAAGTTCGGCGTATCCTTGCACAACACAACGCCTTTTCCCAGCACTTCGGTGGCGAATTGCCACATGAATTCCAGCAGGGCCGGGTCGGTATCCACATCAGGCACCACTTCGAGCAGGCGCATGTAGCGGACGGGATTGAAGAAGTGTGTGACGAGGAAATTGCGCCGGAAGGTGGGGCTGCGTCCCTCCGTCAGCATATAAGCTGGCAAGCCAGAGGTGTTCGAGGTAATGATGGTGCCGGGCGTAATGACCGTTTCGAGCTTCTCGTAAAGTGCCTGTTTGATGTCGAGCTGCTCGATCACCGCCTCGATGATCCAATCAACCTCGCCGAGCTTATGCAGGTCATCTTCGACGTTGCCGACTGTGACGAGCTTCTCCGCTTTAGAGTTGTAGAAAGCAGCCGGCCGCGCAAACATAGCTCTATTGAGTCCTTTGCGCGCCATAATGTCGCGGTCCTTCGCCCCAGGCGGGACGATATCGAGCAGCAGGCTAGGGACGCCGACGTTGGCGAGATGGGCGGCTATGGCCGCCCCCATCACGCCCGCACCCAGCACAGCGGCTTTGCGGATTTGATACGGCATGGCTATGACAACCTTTCGACGATGGTGGCCAATCCCTGGCCGCCGCCAATGCAGAGCGTGGCGATGCCCCACGCCTTGTCATGCGTCTGCAGGTCGTTGATGAGCGTGGCAATGATACGCGCTCCGCTACATCCGAGCGGATGCCCCAGGGCAATCGCGCCGCCGTGCGGATTGAGCTTTTCCTCGTCGATGCCCAAGACTTTGACGACCGAGAGCGATTGCGCGGCGAAGGCCTCGTTCAGTTCGATGATATCGATGTCGCTCAACTGCATCCCGGCGCGCTGCAGAGCCTTGCGCATGGCAGGTACCGGACCGATGCCCATAATTTCGGGTCGCACGCCCGCGACGGCCATCGTATGCACCTTGGCCAGCGGCGTAATGCCCAGGTCCCGTGCGCGCTCGGCCGACATGAGCACAGCGGCGGCAGCCCCATCGTTGAGCGGGCTAGAATTGCCCGCGGTGACGGTGCCCCCCTTGATGAAGGCCGGCTCGAGGGCCGCCAGCTTCTCCAAAGAGGTATCGCGGCGCGGCCCCTCGTCGATCTCCATCACATTGCCGTTGGGCAGGCGCACCGGCACGATTTCCCGCCTGAAGATGCCGCTGTCGGTGGCTGCTATCGCACGCCGGTGGCTGCGCAGCGCGAAGGCGTCCTGCTCCTCGCGGCTGATGTGGTATTCGCGCGCAAGGTTCTCAGCCGTGATGCCCATCGGGATATAGCTGAAGTAGCCGTATTCCAGCTCGGATGGCGGGTAGGGCATATCTATATCCGCATCCTCTTCGCTCTGCTTGATGAGGCGCGGGTTCATGCTGGGATTGAAGCCGCCCATCGGCACGCGCGACATGTTCTCGATGCCGCCAGCAACAAAAACGTCGCCCATACCAAGCATGATATTCTGAGCCGCCATGTTGACAGCCTGCAGGCTCGACGCGCAGAAGCGATTGACGGTCACGCCCCCGGCTGTCTCCGGCAGACCCGCAAGCGCTCCGACCAGCCGCGCCACGTTCATGCCCTGCTCACCCTCTGGGAAGGCGCAGCCCAGAATCACATCCTCTATAAGGGAACGGTCGAGGTTTGGCACGCGCTCGACCGCCGCCTTGACTGCAATGGCGGCCAGGTCATCGGCGCGCACATCTTTAAGGGCGCCTTTGTGCGCGCGCCCGATGGGAGTGCGCACGGCGCTAACAATGACTGCTTCTGGCATTATCTTTTGCTCCTTTGCATCCTACAGCGGATAGCCCTTTTTCTCTACGATGACGGCGGCGATCTCGCGCTGCAACGTCACGCCGTTGACGATGTAATCACCGACGTAGGCGCGCACGCGGGCCAGTTCTTTTTCGACGTCGTCTCCATCCGTGTTGGTCATTATCACCTGGTCGAGGTTGGTGCGGATACGCGAGAAGGAGAGCCAGGTAGCCAGCTTCGCAAGCTGGATATGCATCGCCGCGTTGGCGTCACCCCGGCGCATGGCCTGGGTCGTGCGGGCCAGCGCACTGTCAATGGCGTACAGATCGATCAGCAGATTCGCCAGGTATTCGATGAACTCTTCCTCCTGCTCGAGGGCCTGCATATACTTCATTGCTACCTTCATCGCCGTGTAGACGGTGACGTCTTTGGCGCGTTCGAGGGCGTTGACGGCGTCGCGCAGTTCGGCGGGAATCTCATCGCCAGCGTTGTTGAGGGGCTGGTTGGCCTTGACGCGCGCCTCCACCTCCGGGAATTTCGCCATAAGGGGCAGCTTGCCGCCCATCACACGCCGGAAGAGCGTACCGGAGGCTACCAGACGGTTGATCTCGTTCGTGCCTTCGTAAATGCGCTGGATGCGGGCGTCGCGATAGCCTTTTTCGATGGGGTATTCCTGCATGAAGCCGTAGCCACCGAAAATCTGCACGCCCTCGTCAACGGCGAAGGCCAGTACTTCGCTGCCATGCACCTTGGCGATGGATGCCTCGACCGCGTACTCCTCGATGGCCTTGAAGGCGGCCTCCGTGTTGTCACCCGCGCTGCGGCGGGCGTTCTCGATGTTGGCAGCCGTGCGGAAGACCTCGCTCTCGGCGGCGTAGGTGTAGGCGGCGATGCGCGCCAGCTTTTCGCGAATCATGCCGAACTCATTGATGAACTTGCCGAAGGCTTTACGCTCGGTCGTATAGGCCGCGGCAAGTCCCAGCGAGCTGCGCGCCCCACCGACGGCACCCGCGCCGAGCTTCAAGCGCCCGATGTTGAGAATATTGAAGGCGATCTTGTAGCCCTTGTGAATCTCACCGAGCAGGTTTTCGGCCGGGACTTTCGCGTTCTCAAAGTAGACCTGACGCGTGGAGGAGCCTTTGATGCCCATTTTGCGCTCTTCTGCGCCGGTGGAGATGCCCGGCCAGCTTGCTTCAACTATAAAGGCGGAGGGCCGCTCGTTGCCGATTCGGGCGAAGGCGATCATCACGTCGGCGAAACCGGCGTTAGATATCCACTGCTTGGTGCCGTTCAGGATATAGTGCGTGCCGTCCTCCGAGAGTTCCGCCCGTGTGGAGAGACCCATCGCATCCGAGCCGACGCCCGGCTCGGTCAGGGCATACGCGGCGATCCATTCGCCTGATGCCAGTCTGGGAAGATACTTCTGCTTCTGCTCCTCGGTGCCGTAAAAAACGATCGGCAGCGTACCGATGGTAGTGTGCGCGCCAAAGGCTGTGCTGAACGAGCCTTCGTTAATGCTGGACGCCACAAGCGCGCTCGTCAGCAGACCGAGCTCCGCGCCACCGTAGGCTTCCGGCACATCGATACTGAGCAGGCCCTGCTCGCCCGCCTTCTTGAGCAGGCCTGGCATCAAGCCCGGCTCCTGGTGATCGATGGCCTCGATATTGGGCAGCACCTCGCGCGCTGCGAAGGTTGCCGCCGATTCGGCGATCCAGCGCTGCTCCTCGTCAACCTGCTCTAAGGTGAAGATCTTGTCCGCCGTCTCGCTAACGGGAGTGGTGAGAAAGGCAGTACCGGTCTCGGTCGGTTTCATCGTCGTTGACATTGGTGAAATTTGCTCCTTTTCCGTAGGGACGCGCTTCATGGCGTTCGCCTACATATGTTGGCTCCTCTGACCAGGACGCGATGAAGCGCGTCCCTACGACGGTTTTTGAATGGTTTCCCTCAACTCGCGCTTTAAGACTTTGCCGATGAGGGACTTGGGTAAGCTCGCACGAAATTCTACAATTTTAGGAATCTTGTAAGGGGTCAATTCCTTCTTACAATAAGTGAGAATATCACGGCGTGTCTCCTCGGTCGGCGTATAGCCGGGCTTGAGGACGATCACCGCGACTACCGTTTCGACGCGATACTCATGCGGCACACCTACGACCGCAGCCTCTTGCACAGCGGGATGATGGTACAGAACTTCCTCGACTTCGCGTGGGAAGATGTTGAAGCCGCTGGCTTTGATTAAATCTTTGGAGCGGTCCAGCACGTAGAAGTAACCGTCTTCGTCCATTTTGCCAATGTCGCCCGTACGCATCCAGCCATGCGGGAAGATGTCCGCCGTTTCGCCCGGCTGATTCCAGTAGCCCTGCATGATATTAGGGCCTTTGACGACGATCTCGCCTGTTTCACCGGCGGGCAGCGCCTCACCGGTCTTCTCATCAAGGATGGCGCAGTCAACGCCGGGCAGGGGCAGGCCAATGCTGCCCTCGCGCACGTCGCCATTGAGTGGGTTGCAGTGCGTGACGGGCGACGCTTCGCTCAAACCGTAGCCCTCTACCAGCTTGCCGCCCGTCAGGCGCTCCCAATCCGTGCGTACCTTTGCGGGCAACGCCGATGCACCGCTGATGCAATACTTGATCGAGCGAAGCTCGCTGGTGTGCTTACCCATCTCCTTCATGATCGAGAGGTACATAGTCGGGATGCCCGGCAATTGCGTCGGATGAAAGCGACGGATGGCGCGCACCACCTCTTTGACCTTGAAATGGGGCAGCAGCACCATCGTGGCGGCGGTCATGATGGATAGGTTCATGCCTACCGTCATGCCGTAGGAATGGAAGAACGGCGCGACGCACAGGGTAATTTCCTGCGCGTCGCGCGCATCCACATTCCACATGCGGGCTTGCAGCGTGTTCGCCAGCAAGTTGCGGTGCGTCAGCATAGCCCCTTTCGACAATCCCGTCGTCCCACCTGTGTACTGGAGAGCCGCCAGGTCGTCTCCATGCCTGGCGACGGGCAGGTTATAGACCTCGATCCCGCCCTTCGTACGCGCTTGGAGCAGGTCCTGCATGACATGCAGCGTTTTATCCTCGCGGAGTTCCTTCTCCGTCAATCGAGGTTCGGGATGTCTGGCATGGCGCTGGCTGGCAGGGTAGAGCTTGAGAAGGACTGGCGGCAGGTAGTCGGCGGGACTGGTGAGAATAATATGCTCCAGGGAGGTCTTCTCGCGGACGGCGCGCACAACGGGGTAAAACATATCAAGCATCACAATCGCGCGCGCACCCGAGTCGGCGAGCTGGTGCTGCATTTCGCGCCCGGTGTAGAGCGGATTGGTTGGGACAACCACCGCCCCGGCCCGCAGCGCGCCATAGTACGCTATCGGATGCTGCGGCACATTGGGTAGCGCAATCGCGATGCGATCGCCTGGCTGAATGCCGAGCCGCTGCAACCCCATGGCGAAGCGATTGGCCAGAGACGAGAACTGCGCATAGCTCAGCCTCGTGCCATAGTAGATGAAAGCGGTATGGGATGGGTACTTGCTGACAGTTGAATCGAGCAGCCATGTCAGGGGGTGGTCTGGAATATCGATAGCAGCCGGAACTCCGTGGGCGTAATGACGCAGCCAGGGGCGTCCGGCTTCCATTGAGGGCAGATTCTCCGGCTTGACTATTGTGGATTACCGATGGGTCAGACATGCAGTGCAAGCTCCTCTCTGAGCCGCGACAACCAACGAGAACCGGGGAAGGGCGACCGCAAGGGTACGCCCCTACCATGACCACGCAACGGAGACGAGCATCACCTGCTATCGGGTTATAGTAGGGGCGTACCCTTGCGGTCGCCCTTCCGTCCCCAGCATATGGTACTTCCTATTCCTATACATATATGTTTAAGTATAGCGCGGCTTTTCTGATAATAATACGTTGCCAGCTAACAAATGTTGTTGCATAATAAAGGGGATAGCTAACAAATCAACATTTCGTGGGGACAGAAAGCATGCAGATTAAAGTTTCTGATTTCGCGCACCTGGTGACTGAGTATCGTTACCGGCGTGGAATGTCGCAGGGACAACTGGCCCAGGCCGCGCGCCTCTCGCGCACCTACATCTACCACCTGGAGGCGGGGATGCGCAGCAATCCGTCACCTCATGTGACTGAGAATATTGCGCGCGTCCTGGAGCTATCGGATGAGGAACGGCGGCAGTTCTACGCGGCATTCACGGACCTGACGGGGCAGCAGATCGACGATTCGACGCCGGTGAACGCGCTGCTCGACTTCGGCGACCTGGCCCGGCTGCTCGTGCGCAATAGCTCGTACCCGGCGCACTCGCTGGACCGCCTCTGGTACCTGCACTCCTGGAATGAGGCGGCGATCACGCTTTTCGAGGCGCAGAGCGAGGTGACGGGCCAGGAGAAACGCCACCTGCTCGAGATGGTCTTCGAGCCGCAGCGGCGTCGCCATTTCCACGGCTGGGAGAATCTTGTCCGCCGGCTGGTGAGCGATTTCCAGTACAACACGCGCACGCTGACGCACCTGCATGAATTTAGGGAGTTGTGGAAACGCCTGCGCACCCTGCCGGAGTTCAGGCGCATCGCGGCTGCCACCTATCCCGAAGGTAAGCCGGCACCCTCGTTCGTTTTTCACGTGCAGCACAGCGAACTTGGCACGTTGGCACTACGTACGGCGACCACGGTTTTCACGGGCGTCAACACGTACTCGATGGTGAGCTACGTGCCGGGCGACCAGCAAACGCTGGAGATTTACCGCAAGCGCAACTGGCAGCCAGGCGACTAGGCCGTCAAGCTTCCAGCAGGGTTAATGCACAAAACAGAGGAGGATCGAACCTGTGGATGTTCCAACAGTTCAAACTGCTTCGACCGTACCGGCGCACACTACCTATCACGCGCGCAGGGGCTTGATTATTATGGCCAGCGTGGTGCTTTTCTTTATCTGTGGCGGCTTCGTGCCTTTGCTGGTAAGCAGCCTGCTGAGCCTGCCATCAGCATCCGCTGCCTCCACACTCTTGGGTTCGATAGTGAGCGACGTTTTGCTCACCTGCATTGTGGCGGCCTTCGTGATCGCTTACGTTGCCATTCTCAGAATGCGTATCGTTACTTCGGCCGGGGACATCGCCTTTTATTGCCTGCTGTATCGTCTTTCCACTACGTGGAAGAATATTGCCGGGATGAGCGAACGCATCAACCGACAGGGCCGGCGCTATAAGGTGCTGGAGCTGCGCCAACCGGCGGAGACATTTGCTGCCAATCGCTGGCTGGGTTTCATCACCTCCTTACTCAACCGGCCCGGGAGCTATATTCCGATAGATTATTTCATCACACTGGGAAAGGAAGATTCTTCGCGGCTGCTGGCGGAGGTCAACAGCCATATTGCTGAACGAGAAGCGGCCACGAAGAAAAAGAAGGGCAAGAATAAAGGGATCTAGAAGGTCCCTGCCTACGCGATGGCCCTTCTGACCTCTTGCAGTTATTCCAACTTTCGCCAGAGACAGCCGTATATGTTAACGGAGCAAATTATGGGCAAAAACTATACTATAATGTATACTTGTATGTCACGGCCAAAAAAGTAGCGGCGCAATCCCCCAGACGAAGGAGATTCACTTATGGATGCCAGATTTTATAACTCGGAAGATATTGACATCGAACGGCTCGCGACCGACCTTGAACAGAAATATCGCATACAGGGATATGAGGTGCAGCAGATCGGCAATAAAGATCAAATGATGGTGCAGTTGAAGAAGGGCGGTGACCTCGCGGCGCTGGTCGGCATGCAGACGGCCTTGAGTGTGATTATCCAGCATATGTCCGGCGGTACGACTGCCATGATCGGCCAGCAGAGATGGATCGACAAGGCCGCCGTCGGCGCGGTTGGTCTGGTAGCTGCGCCCGTGCTGTGGCCGCTCATGTTGACTGCCGGTGCGGGGGCTATCAGGCAGGCCAGCCTGGGGAACCAGGTGTTGAACGAGGTAGACTGGCTGGTGCGCCAACAAAAGCCGGAAGTACGCCTGGGGCCTGTGCCCATGCAGGCTATGCCGCAGATCCAGCAGCAATGGGCGCCTCCCCAGCAATATTACCAGGCAACGCCCGCCTACACGCCATCTGTGCCGGCATACGTTCCACCGGCGCAACAGCCGCAGCAGACTGTACCAGCACCTGCGCCGTCACGAGCGCAATTGCGCTGCCCCAATTGCAATACACCCTATGAGGAGGGCGATACGTTTTGCAGCGGCTGTGGGCGTTCATTGAAAACGCTCTGCCCAAACTGCAAGGCCGAGATCAAGCCAGGCGTGGCCTTCTGCCCTAAATGCGGCTCCTCGGTCTACCAGTCGCTTTCAGGAACGCAGGCCGCCGTTCCTCCAGCCCCTGCCCCTTCCGCGCCCACGCTCTACCCCACAGCCGCGCCTAAGCCTGTGACGCCGCCACCGGCGCCCAAGCCGCAGCCTTATGTGCCGCCTACACCACAGCAGCCATCGGTTGTGCCCCAACCGACTATCACTTACATCCCTGGATCGTCGAAGCCTTCGGCTCCACCACCGCCGCCGAAGCAGCCGCCCGTGCCGGTATACGTCCCGCCAAAGCAGCCCGTATCCGATCAGCCTACATTGTCGCCCACGCCGCCGTATACACCACCTTCACAACCGGCTGCACCAGAGGGACAGCCGACCGTCCAGACGAATGTAACACCCGACGCACAAACGATGCCTACACCTCGCCAACCGATCAAGGCCAGGCCAGGCAGCGAACCATCCGCCAGCGGAAAACCCTGGGGCAAGCTCGTCTTCAGTAGTCAAAAAGAGGTGACCTTGAGCGGCGAGCAGATGCTGATCGGGCGCGTTGATCATGATGTGCAGGGTGTCAATCCCGACATCGACCTGAGCGACCTGCCTGGCGCCGATACCACGTCGCGCATCCACGCGACAATCGAGCATGTCGGCAGTCTGTATACTATCACCGACCTGAACAGCACCAACGCGACCCGCGTCAACGCTAAGCGCATCGAGCCGGATAAGGCCGCCGCGATCAATGATGGGGATACAATTCACTTCGGCAAAGTGACATGCACGTTTAAAAAGCTCTAAAACTGCTGTGATGTAACAGGAGAAAACCTATGGAAACGCGCTATTACCAGGCTCAGGGCATTAATATCGAACGACTCGCCGCCGATTTAGACCGCTCGTTTGCCAGTCAGGGTTTCCAGACCCAGCACTTCGGCAACCCGGATCACATGACAGTGCAGATGAAAAGGGGCGGAGACCTTGCCGCACTTGTTGGTCTACAAGCGGCGCTGACGGTGGTCATGCAGCGCTCGCCGGAAGGCGTGCACGTTATGGTCGGCCAGCAGCGCTGGGCTGAGAAAGCGGCGGTCGGCGCGGTGGGCTTCTTCATCCCTATCCTCTGGCCGTTGATGTTCATCGCCGGGGCGGGCGCGGTCATGCAGGTCAGCCTTGGAAATCAGGCCATCAACACGCTTGACATGCTTGTGCATCAACAGTTCCCCAACGCCCAACGTGGTCCCACTTCGTCTTTTATAGCGCCCTTCCAGCGACCCTCCACTGCCTACGCGCCGACATCACCGTTCGTCTGCCAGAATTGCCAGACCGTCAACGAGCCTGACGACAAGTTCTGCATGCAGTGCGGCAAGCCGCTCACCGGCCAGTCCGCAGAAAAAGTGCATTGCGCCAACTGTGGCGCGGAGATGAAATCCAACGCGGCCTTCTGCACGAAGTGCGGGACGGCGGTAGAAGCGGCATAGGTTTGCACATAGGATGGCACCCGCGAGGAGCGTCAGGCCAGTTCATTCGCGTGGCAAGTTGAACTGCGAGAACATGGCTTCCCACACCTCCTGGTTTTCCAGGCGCTCGTGGAGAGAGGCCACGCGGCCATTGATGGCGTCGAAGAGCAGCAGCAGGATGTTTTGCAGCACGATTGAGGCTTCCTCGAAGAAATCGTTGGCCTTGATGATATCGCCTTGCAGGATGCCGCGGCAGAGCAGGGTAAAATCCTCGACGTCGATGTTGTTGTTGTAGATGAGGAAGCGGTAGGTTCCCATGTAGTGGAGGTTATGGCGCGTGAGCAGGTTTTCCAGCGTAGCGGGGTTGAGTTCCGTGTTGTTGGCGCGGCAGGTATCCGCCAGCGAGTTCATCGTCCAATTGATGAACTCTACCAGGGCTGGCAATTGCTGATCCGGCGTGCGGCGGCGGTTCCATTCTTGCTCCATGCGGGCGATCAGGTCGAGCAGTTCAAAGCTCTCCATGCGCAGTCGCTCTGCATAATCGGGCAGGCGCAGATTGTGACCGCGTGCGTTACCGTTCGCGCCATCGAGCGGGGGAAGTTGATAGTGCGATACAACTACGACGAGTACGTAGCCATGGTGGATCAGCCGGGCGAGATCGCGGGCGACATCGAGCTCCGGGCGACGAATAGTGCTGGCGAGTCGCCGTACTGTGCGTGGGCGATGGCTGCTACCGGTAATGCCGGACAGTAATTCCATCGCGCGCATATCGAATGACGTGGAATAGGGGATAGCCGGAGCCATTTGCAAAGCCGTGTGCATTCCCTGGGGCAGATACGGCCTGAGTTGCTCCCACTCATCGGCGTAGCGAACCATCTCCATTGTCACGCCAATTACTTCCAGGTTGAGCGACTCTTCTCCATAAGGCAGGGTTGATTTCGAGTGGCCAGCCGGATTGGCAATAAACTCGTAGGAGCCATCCTTCCAGGTTGCCAGTTCGCGCGCAATCCAGAGCGCTTTGGTGCGCAGCGCCTCGCGCAGATGTTCGCCGCTTATGACTCCCATATCGATCAAACGCTCGCCGATGCGCTTACTGAATGGGTCTTGCACTTGCATGGAGAAGGCCTCGTCGATCTGCTTCTTCGTCGCCATGCCCAGTTGCTGCAAGACATCCCCGAGCGTCAGCGCGCCCGGGTCCAGTTCCGAGGAGTTCGCCAGCTTGCCATCTCTGAAATAGACAATGCCGACGCGCCCCGTACCCTGCTGCCTGAGGTGAATGGCGCCGGTCATTGACCCAAATTCCATCATCTGCAAGACTTCTACCAGGCCAAAATCCTTGAGCGAACCTTGAAGTCTGGCGTTCGTTGTCATGCTGCCCCCTGGCCCTCTACCGAGAGCCAACCTTTGTCTCAAATATCAGGTCTACGCATCACCTGGAAGAATAGTAACCAACAAACTGACGTGTTTTACAATACAATACACGTGCTAGCAATTATAGCAGATGCCAAATTGTTTCAACAAGTGGCAGTTGAGGTTGTCATATCCCCAGGTGCTATAATTTATGCATGGGCATCAACGATCAGAGCGCCATCATCACCGGCGCAGGGCGCGGCATTGGCCGAGCGACCGCGCTCAGATTTGCGCGCGAGGGAGCGCGTGTAGTCCTCTTCAGTCGCACCGCTACCGCGCTGGATGAAGTCGCGGCAGAGATCGCGCGCGAAGGATATGCGGCGCTCCCCATTGCAGGCGATGTTTCGCGCGAAGACGACGTACAGGCGCTCTTCCAGCACGTGATAGAACGCTATGGTCGAGTGGATATGCTCGTCAACTGCGCGGCCATCGTGGCAGTCCAGCCGTTCTTGACGATGGAGATCGCCACCTGGGATCGCGTGATCGACACCAACCTGCGCGGGACGTTCCTGTGCTGCCGCGAAGCATTTCGCATCATGGCCGCGCAGCGTTCCGGGGTGATTATCAACATTTCCTCGCTTTCTGGCGTAAAAGGAGTGGAAAAATTTCCAGGCCTCAGCGCGTATAACGTCTCGAAGGCGGGTGTCGCCAGCCTGACCGAGATTCTCGCGGTCGAGGGCAGGCCATATAACATCCGCGTCTGTGCCGTCAGCCCGGGAGCGGTTGATACCCGGATGCTGCAGCAGGCCGCGCCGCATCTCAAAGCGGGGATGACAGCAGACGATATGGCCGAAATACTGCTCTTCCTGGCAGGTGATAGCGGGCATACGTTGAGCGGGACCAACCTTGAAATCTTTAGCAATGCATAAAAACCGAGGTGTGTGATGCGAATCGCATTAGTTGCTCCTCTCGTTTCTCCAATCCTACAACCCTACCTGGGCGGCGCGCAGGCTCTGCTGGCGGATCTGGCGCAGGGCCTGACGAAGCGCGGGCACACGGTGACGCTCTTCGCGCGCGATACGTCGTTTGTACCGAGCGTGATGATAGAGCCCGTAATTGTGCCGGGAGGCGTGCGGCTGGAACCCGCCAGCTTTTCGCCGGAGTTGGGCGCGAGCGCCGTGCGCACCGCGGACGCGGGCTTTTTTGCGCAGGCCAACCTCTTCCTCGATCTCTTTTTGCAATTGCAGCAGCGCAGTGCGGAGTTCGATGTCGTGCATGTGCATGCCTTCGATTGGCCCGCCTATGCCTGTAGCCCGCTAATTCACGCTATCCCCGTGCTGCATACGCTGCATCTGCCGGCAGTCTCGCCGGAGATCAATAGCGCCCTGCAAGTGCTGGACAGGCGTGGGCATCCCGTGACACTCATCGCCGTCTCGCATGCATGCGCGCGAACCTACCGCCCCTATACGCATGTCGATGAGATGATTTATAACGGGCTGGACCTTGACGCGATCCCCTTCTCTCCCAGGCCCTCGAAAGACGCCCCGCTGCTCTTCGCGGGGCGCATCGCCCCTGAAAAAGGCGTGGAGGCAGCCATCGACATCGCGGCAATGGCGGGATATCGCCTGCTAATCGCCGGGGGCATTTATGACCGGGCGTACTTCGAGGAGCGCATCGCTCCGAAACTTCTGGCGGCCGGCGATCGCGTCACCTACCTGGGACAGTTAGAGCGGCTGGCGCTCTGGAAAGTCATGGGGCAATCGCTCGGACTGCTCTTCCCCATCGAGTGGGACGAGCCGTTCGGGCTGACCGCCGTCGAAGCGATGGCGACCGGCACGCCGGTGATCGCCTATCGGCGCGGCGCGGCGGAAGAGGTCATTCGCCACGGTGAAACCGGCTACCTCGTGGAAGAAGGCGAACGCACCCATGCCGCCGCGCTGGTCGATGACCTCTACGACATCCCCCGCGCCGGCTGCCGCGCCCACGTCGAAGCACATTTTGGCCTGGACGCCATGATCGATGCCTACGAGCGGGTCTACGAAGCAGCTCGCATGCCGTCGTAGGGGCTTTTATCGACCACCAGCAATCATGTCACCCTGAGCGAAGCGAAGGGTGACATGATTGCTGGTGGTCGGGAAAGCTCATTTAAAAAATACCCGCGTTCCAGAAAGAATATTTTGGGCCCCTTAAAGCCGCCTGAGAGGCGGCTTCAGGCGGGTACCGATGATCATTTACCGCTCAAAATGAGCGGTAAATTTCCAGGATGTTCGCCGCGACATGCTTGCGGCGATTGAGGCGACGGTGGACGATGGCCTGGAGGCGTAGTCGCGAGGGCTGGAAGAGGGCGGCGATTACCAGGGTCGAGGACGCGATGAATCGCGTCCCTACGACGCCAACAGATCATGCCTATCCTGCACCAGTGGGTGTCGGCGAGGGGCCGGGCGAAGGTGAGGGCGTCGGGCTCGGCGAGGGCGTCGGGGATGGGCTCGGCGAAGGTGTCGGGCTCGGCGTTGGACTCGGCGAAGGCTTCGGCGAGGGCGTCGGGGATGGACTGGGCCTGGGGCTGGGGGTGGGTGACACAGAAGGAGTAGGGGTGGCATTCAAGTTCTTGACATAGATGGTCACAATGGTTTCGACCTGGACGGATGTGCCGGAGCTCGGATCGAGCCGGGACACGGTATTGGGAGGCAGGCTGGAAGCAGGTCCATCCGATTGAATTTGATACTTGAGGAAGGCGTTGGTGAGCACCTGTTCCACCTCCTCCACCGTGGCCCCTGGCTTAATCGGAGGTACGGTCGTCGTGGTGATCAGCGTGACAACAATTGAATCGCCGATGGTCAGGTGCCCGTTGGGCAGTGGGTTCTGGTCCAGCACCACGCCAGTGGTAGGGGAGTCGGGCGACAGTGTCAGCACGAAGCCGTCCTTGTTCGCACGCGCTTTGGCCTGGTCATATATTAAGCCACGTAAATTGGGGACGATGCCGGTCCCGGGCACCACTGTCGGCGTCGTGTCATGCTTGAAAATCGGCAGGTTGATGAAACCCAGTTGGACGGCTAGATAGAGACTGAAGCCCATCAGCAGCAGCGTAGCCAGCAGGATCAGCGCAGTGACGATCGCGGCAAAGCGGGAATCATGCCGATCCTGGCCACTGCGAGTGTAGGGCTGAGTGGAGCCTGACTCCGGCGGGAAGGACGGCGCGTAGGATTGCTGCTGTTCGAGATAGAGCGGCGGCTGAGATACGGCGGGCACAGGCATAGGAGCAGGGCTGGCGCCATTTCGTTCAGTTGAAACGGTGCTGGTCATGACTTGATTAGGCGAGGACGCGGATGCCGGCCTCACCTGGGCGGGTGCGCGACCACTGTTAGCCGGGCGAGCCGGTATCTGACCGCCGGGAACCGGCTGCGGTCCGGGCGTTTGACCAGGGGCGTAAGGGATGGTTTCGGCGAACTCGGCATCGCCCAGGGATTCCAGGGCGCGCGCCAGTTGCGAACCATCGCGGTAGCGCATCTCCGGCACCTTCTCCAGGCAGCGCAGGATGATGTCTTCCAGGACGGGCGGGATATTGGGATTGAACTGGCCGGGCGGTACTGGCGCGTCCTGGATATGCTGCATGGCGACGGCCACAGGTGTGTCGCCGTCGAAGGGTGTATGGCCGGTGAGCATCTCGTACATCACAATGCCCAGCGCGTACACATCGGCGGCCGGGCTCACGATCTCTCCCTGGGCCTGCTCGGGCGCGTAGTACTGGACCGTCCCCAGCGTCATCCCGGTGGTGGTGAGTCGCTCGGAGTTGATATCTTTATAGACACTGGCAATGCCAAAATCGGTGAGCTTGATCGAACCGCCGCGCCCGACGAGAATGTTCTGGGGCTTCACATCGCGATGAACAATGCCGCGGCGATGCGCTGCTCCCAGACCCAGCGCCACGTCGTGGGCGATGATGATAGCTTTTTCCACATCCAGGATGCCGCGCGGTCGCAGGTAGCGGCGTAGATCGGTTCCCTCGACCAGTTCCATCACGATGAAATAGTTGCCATCGGTCTGCCCGTAATCAAAGACCTGCACAATATTGGGGTGCTGCAAGGCTGAGGCGGCTTTTGCTTCACGCTCAAAGCGCTTCACAAATTTCGGGTCGGTGCTGTAAATATCGCGCAAGACCTTAATCGCCACGACGCGATCCATACGCAAGTCCCGCCCGCGATAAATAGTTGCCATACCGCCCCGGCCAATATGGTCCAGTAACTGGTATCGATCTCCCAGAAATTCGCCTTGCATAGTTCTCCCTGGATGTAAAGGGGTGTTGTAAGTATTTGCAAGTACGCGCCCACTATTGTAACGCATTCTGCTACTTAATGGAACACCTTGTACTACTAATATACCAACATCTTGAGCAAAATTGTTACCAGGCCGCCCGGAAAGTAATTATGAAATTTTTAGGGAATTGGTGCAGCAGGTCCCAGGACGCGCTCGTCGCCAATGCGCCGCGTGATGCGTCGCTCGTCCAGATACTCGAGCAGGGGCAGAATGTACTTGCGCGTCGTCCCCAGCACATCGCGCGCCTGCGCCGCGGTCATGACGCCATGCTCTCGCAAATAGCCCAGCAGCTTCTCCAGTGCATCTTCGTAGCTTTCGCGCAGGAACAAGACGCCATCCGTCGCGCTGCCCACCTTTACCAGCACGCCCTGCTCGATCAACGCTCCCAGCGCCTCGCCACCTACCTGAGCCTCCGCCTCGGCTCGTCCAGGCGGTAAAAAGGGCTGTTCGCGAAATTGGCGGAGTAAGCGCTCGATTTGCTGCTGCTGCGCGGGAGTAAAGGTCGGCTGGAAATCGGGTAAACGAATATAGCCGCCTGCGCCTCCTGTGACGCCGAGCGCCTCCGCCACCTGGCCTTCTTCCTGCAAGGCCACCAGCACCTCTGCCGCCATTTTTGCAGGTAGGCCCAGGCGCGAACGCCACTCTTCTTTCGAGAGACCACTGCGCAGTGGATACTGGCGATGCTGCTCACCGAGCAGGCGCCGCGTCTCTCCGCGTAGCGCATCCCATACTGCCTGCGCGAACCAGAGCGTTCCCAGGCGCCTCACCCTTCCTTCCATTAACAACGTCTCCAGCGTTTGCCGCGTCACATCCTGCGACAAATTGCTCAGTTTCGCGATATCCGCCAGTTCGTATCCCAGCAGGCCCTGGTGGCCTTTCTTCGAACTGCCGTCCTTGCGCCTATCAAGCGCGGCCAGCACCAGTTCATCCGGTGAGCCGCTTTCCAGCATCGCCAGACTCTGCAGCACGGCTGCCTGGCGGCGGCGGTGGAAGCGCGGATGCACATCGACGATCTCGCCACCACCGATGGTCATGCTGGGTGAGGGAATACGCAGGATGAAGCGGTCGCGCCTCGCCATAATCGCGGGGCGGGCCAGGCGCAGTTGCGCCCAGGCGCTCTGCCCGGGGCGCAGTTCGTCGGCATCCAGCAGGCGCACGCTGGCGGGAACCTCCTGCGAGCCGGCATAGAAATCGACCTGTGTATTATGCGCCAGCGGCAAGGCCGCTTCATGGAGCATGGAAAGGCGCACATCGATCAGCATCGTCTGCTGGAACTGCCCCGGCAGGGATACCACGTTGCCGCGCTGCAAATCCGCGCGTGGCACATTTGCCAGGTTCAACGCTACCCGGCTGCCGGGATAAGCAGTCTCGACGTTGTGCTGGTGGGTTTGCAGCGCGCGAATGCGGCTGCGGATGCCGGGCGGCAGCACCTCCACCTCCTGCCCGGCGCGCAAGACGCCATCCAGCAGGGTGCCGGTGACAACGGTGCCGAAGCCGGTCATGGTAAAGACGCGGTCGATAGGCAGGCGAGGGCGCGCGATGTTTTGCCGTTCCTCCTCGGAGTCCAGGACACGCTCCAGTTCCGCGACCAGTTCCGGCAGGCCCTGCCCGGTATAGGCGGACACCGGCAGTATGGCGGCGCCCGCCAGGGTGGTAGGCTTGAGGTGTTCAGCGATGTCCTCCTTCACGAGCTCGATCCATTCCTCGTCCACCAGATCGGCTTTGGTCAGCGCGACCACGCCGCGCGGCACGCGCAGGAGGTCTAGAATCGCCAGGTGTTCGCGCGTCTGCGGCATGACGCCTTCGTCGGCGGCAATCACCAGCAGGGCCGCGTCGATGCCACCCACGCCCGCCAGCATATTCTTGATGAAGCCCTCGTGACCCGGCACATCGACAATGCTGACCTCGCGCCCACCCGGCAGCGTCAACCAGGCGAAGCCCAGGTCGATGGTCATGCCGCGCGCTTTTTCTTCCGCCAGCCGGTCAGGGTCGATGCCGGTGAGCGCCTTCACCAGCGTTGACTTGCCGTGATCGATATGCCCGGCGGTGCCAATACAACTCACTATAATCCATCCATATCCCTAATGTAGTACGGAAAGTATATTCCCGGCTGGATCTTTGAACCAGGCTATATCTGGGCCTCGATTTTGAGAGCGCCCCCGAGCGATGCCTTTTTCATCTGTCATGTTTTGATAATGCTCGAACATGACACCATTGCGAGTCAATTCATCTACCACTTGATCAATATCGTCTACCGGGAAATTTAGGATGGTATAGGTTGCAGGAGCATGATCGTCTTTCGGGTAGATAAGGATAGCTGCGCCGGTTGCAAGATGGAGTGTGAGCATACCGTTTTCTTCGGTGACTTTCAGACCCAGGACATTCCCGTAAAACTCCCTCGCTTTTTGTATGTCGTCTACCGAAAAACCGGAAAATGCGTGTGTGTCTTGGAACATTCTCTACTCCTTTCTGTATTCCTTTTATCCCACATTCTGAGCGACGGCAGCACGAATGAGATCCTGTAGGGCAGACTCATTCACTTCATCGCCCGCATGGAAATCGATTGCTCGCGTTTTTTTCGCATCAAGTCCGGCATTGAAGAGGTGATGGGGATCGGGAAGCCTTGCCCCTTGAAAAAAGTTCAATTTCACGGTGTCCTTGAAAGCGCCAGCAGCACACACCAGTCCCTTGTGAGACCATACCGGCGTCTCCCACTTCCATTCCTCTTTGATGTCTGGATCGACTGCAAGGATCAGTTGACGCAGCCGAGCAATCATCTGGCCGCGCCAATCGGCAAGTTCTGCGATCTGGTTGTCGATACGTTCTGATGGATTCATGTACTGCTCCTAACTCTTTTCTACATGCTCTCGTAGACCTGTTCTCATTAATGGCTGGATAAGCAGAACAGATCTTAACGCTACCATACCACTTTGAAATAGGTTCAACAAGTTTTATCAGAACCTTTAGCTGCGTCCTCATTGAGTCCTTGTGCTTGTAAGACAACGGCTAGTTGTCGGTTCGCTCTGGCTGCTGCTTCATACTCTGCCAACCGCGTTATCTGATTTTTCAACTTTCCATCAACTGTTTTCAATCGAGCCTGATACTGATCTCCTAATATGTGTATTTCTGACCACCTGACAACAGTAAGGTTTGCATTGCTCCAATTCGCATCGACAAATCGAGGACCAACGTGTTTTTCATCGCTCAAACAAATATTTCCAAGTTCCGCTCTTTCTAATTCTGCTCTTCTTAAATCCGCCCCTTCCAAATGGGCTTCTTTCATATTCACTCTATAGAGATGCGCAGCAAATAAATCAGACTTTTCTAAATGCGCACCTCTAAGATAAGTATGTTCTAAGAGTGTGTTGAGCCAGCGGACATGATTGCGTCGTGGAGGGATGAGACTTGGGCTTCTAAATGTTTATTCGTGATGCCTCCAGCTCCTGCGAGATAAGCATAACAGAGATCAGCATTTTGGAGATTTGCCCCATTGAAATTCATATTACTATACTATCCAGCTTAGGAGGGCAACTTGCGACGATTGCGAGCAGTCCCGATGCAACTCATATGCTTCTATAATGTGCGAATGATGATAACGACCTCTCCCAGTATACATGTGTACTGCACTCATCGCAAGATTGGCTCCGCTGTTACGCGGGCAATAATCTCTTTCGGCTCAGCGTGTGCTGTTTGAACGAGGTAGCGACGATTACGGCGCACAAGTTGACCTCGCCCAGGGGGGAAATCGCTCATGCGAACTCCTAAGAGCGGTGAGTCATTAGGGTCGCCACCAAGGATCATCCCCACACGGCAAGAGCGTACTTGTTGCAGCAGGGCATCCGGGCGGGCGAGATCGTTTGGTGATCCCGCCACGATAACGTGGAAACGCAGGTCTCGCGCCCGCAGCAAAAACTCTTTGAGATCATTCAGGGGGTTTTTGGCCAGGATGTTGAGCAAATCAAAATCGTCAATGATGAGCACAATCGGCGCCATCATCCCTTCTATCGATTCTTCCTCTTCTTCGGACTGCACTTCTTCGCGTAATATGGCGGTACGTGTCTCCAGTTCGCACTTCAGCGCCTCTACGACTTCTAAGAGGCGTTCTGCTGTATCCGCATACATCCACATGCCCGGGAGCGAACGCAGCAGGCGGGAACTACGCCGGAAATCAACCAGGACAATACGTGCCCTCCGGTGAGTTGTCAGAGCAAAGAGGCAGGTGTGCAGCACGCTTGTGCGACCACTTCCAGGGCCACCGGCAACTAACAAATGGGGAGTATCCGCGCTCAATTCGAGCGCTATCGGAAGTAATGAGAGATCTTCGATCCCCAGGTAAAGACGAAGAGCCGCCGAAGGCGTGGCATTTGACTCTGTCAATTGTGTAGTTTCGGCAACGAGTTCGCTCAGTCGCACGTACTCTGGCAGGAGTCGGATGGCAGGTGCGTGATGAACATTGTACATTTCCGCCTCCTTTGCCACAGCAGTAATCAGTTCATCGAGTTGTTGATTCTGCTCGTCCTCATCCTCGCCCACCACAGGTAATGCGATCTGTAGCTCTTGAGGAGTTTTCCCACGCTTGTAACCGCGCCCCGGTACCGCGGGGTCCAGGTAAGCAGCATCACTCTTTCCCAGTAAAATCAGCGAATCGGTTACCTCGACCATGCGGAAAATGATGCGTAGTTCCATGAGACTTGTGAACTGCATGGGTAATCCTCCAGGCCGATCAAGGGTCAGTACCAGGTACACTCCATAGCTGCGACCCTGACGGGCGATGGTGAGCAATATGTCCATATCTTTCTCGTGTATTTGCCGGAATTCAGAGAATCGATCAATTACCAGGACGACGGCCGGCAACTCCGCTAAGGCAGACGTGCCGTTACTCTGTCGAAAGCGCTGGTAAGCAAGGAAGTCATCGATCTGATAGTTCATACAGATCTGTTTGCGTTCTTCAATCATCCCTTGCAGCTTCCGCATCAGCCGGTGAATGTACTCTTCATCGCCCTCGCTAAAGATACCCCCAACGTGGGGAAGTTTCTCAAAGACGCGCAATGCCTGCCCACCAAAATCAATCAGGTAGAGGTGAAGTTGCGTAGGAGAGTGTGTAAAGGCAAGCGATGTAATGATGGTGCGTAGAAGGACGCTCTTCCCCGTTCCCGAGGCGCCAGCGATCAACATGTGTCCTTCACGAGGCAAGTCGATGAGAAATGGCTCTTGCCGTTGCTCCGTCGGCAGGTCAACAAGACCCACAGGAAACCTCAACCACCCATACGGAGGGGTCATGTAGGGGCCCGCTTGATCGCGCCCGCTTGTATTCGTGCCTGCAAGGGGCGCGGAACGCTGAAACACATCCGGCAGGTAGATACGATGAGGCAGCGGATCAGGCCATGGCCGAAAAAGATCTGCCTGCAGCGTTGCTTGATACGGTTCGAGTAGGCCCATCAATACTTGTATATCCGTCATTTCTTCATGCTTCTCTGCTGAGACTGACGATGGGATATCTGAGACACGTGCGGGCAGTGAGGTTCGCGCGCTCTGAAACAATTCAAAAATCTCTGCACCTATCTGAAAGTAGGCGCGCCCCGGGATAGTACTCGGAAGCAGGCCGGCCTCGGATCGTCCCAGCACATCTCTGCTGTCTTGCAGAGACGCGACGCGCAGGCAGATGCGAAACTTGAGGTTAGACCAGATGTTTGGATTTACCGATCCCGTGGGCTTCTGGGTGGCTAAGATGAGATGCACCCCCAGGCTGCGCCCTTTTTGCACCACGCTGACAAGGCCCTCAATAAATGTCGGGTGCTCTTTGGCGAGCTCGGCGAATTCATCGATGATAATTAAAAGTTCTGGCAAGGGTTCAGAGACCGCGAGATTCTGTGGATCCTGCCTCATAGCCTGGTATTGTGTAATATTCTTGGCATTCGCCTGGCTAAGAATATGCTCTCGTCGCTTCAACTCGCTCTTGAGAGAAACCAGTGCCCGTTCTGTCAGTCTTCCGCTCAGATCGGTAACTATCCCTACTGTGTGGGGCAGCTTTTCAAATGATTTAAAGGCAGCGCCACCTTTGAAGTCTACCAGGACGAAATTGACGAGGTGCGGGTGATGGGTGATGGCCAGGCCGGCAATCAGCGACTGGAGCAGTTCACTTTTGCCCGAGCCGGTGGTGCCGGCGATAATGCCATGTGGGCCGTGGGCAGATTCGTTCAGGTCGAGCCAGATGGGTCCATTGATCCCTTGCCCAATAGGAACCCGCAGATAACCAAAACGCGGAGCGTCATTCCACCACTGCTCTACGTCAAGCTGATCCGCGCATGGCAGCTTCAGGAGATCGAGTAATCGCAGGTTGGTCGGGAGAGGGACGGTATCTTCACCCTCTTCAATGACCTTTAGTACGGAGAGCACGGAGGCGATACGCTGCGCCGTTGTCAAATCCACAAAATCAGCGTTGACATTCTCCAGTAACGCTCCTGCGAAGCCCGCAGTGGCGTACGTCAGGGACGTTTTTCGCTGTTGGGCGTCCATGTCCACACGCTCTTGAGCAGACAAACGAAGAATGGCACGGCACTCACTTGGAATCGCCTGTTCCTCTGCTACAAGATAGATAACCGACACCCCCAATTGTTCCCCCAGTTTGAAAGCGTTCGTCAGCGTAGGATGTTGGCGCACTTCTACATAGTCGTGCACGATCACTATCAGGTGCGGCAGAGTAAGGCCTGAAGCAGCAGATTTGCTCAGAGAACGTTTCCTGTCACGCGCTTCCTCTTCCTCTAGTTTCGAGGCTCGCCGGCTCAACTCCTCCAGCAGGATGTTGAGCACCTGATTTGCCTCTTCTTGACCCTCAGCCACTAAGCGCCTCTGTTTGCCCGTCTTCAGTGGCATTGTGTGCGGCAACTGCTGCACCCATTCCCAATCATGTTTCTGCGAGGTGGGGTAAATACCCAGGATACGTACCTCTTGCGGTGAATGATGGACGGCGACCTGGCAGAGCATGGCGTGGGCGAGCGCTGCAACATCCTGTCGCCGCCCGGTAATCCCAAGCGACTTTATCTTCGTTAGCGGGATACTACAAGGAACATCCTCCACAAAAGCGAAATCGTCTTTGAGCTTTTGCAGCTCTTGTGCCAGGGGCAAACTCGCATTCTGGCGAGAAGGAAGCTCTACCGTTACTGAGAGCGGTTGCCTGCCTTTCCCTACACGCACCATGAGAAAGTCAGGGTCTTCCGGGCGGCGTTCCCAAAGATGGGAGCGCCGCCGAACCTGCTCTTCCAGATCTATGGGATCAGGATCTGTCAGCAGCGCTACTCGCCTCTGCTCAGTGGTCAACTGTGCCAAGTGCGCATGTACCCTTGCTATATCCTCCATGTATTGCCTGGTTTGCATGGCCTGCTTTCTTCGCAAAGCTTTGCGCTTCTGCCGCGCATCCAACATGCCGGTGATGGGATTGACGAGCGTAAAGATCGCTAAAGGCACCATGAAGGTAAGTTGTTGAAGCGAACCGTGGCTCAGGACGATAGAGATGCTGATGAGCACAGCTATTGAGAGCAGTGGGAGCAGTAGTGTAAGAGGGCCTGGCGGTTGAGCTTCTTTCTCTTCCTGTGGAGGTGCGGGAAGAGTCACTACTCCCTCCGGCAAGGAGGGACAGATGCGCGGCGGTCGATTAAAAGATTCCTGTTGTGTCTCGGCTCCGCCATCCTCAATTCGCTTCATTGCCAATGCCTCTACTTGATCACTTGTTTCCCTGGCCGGTCGCGAGGATGTCTCCTCGTTCTTTTCTTAGCTTCGGCAAGGGTCGGCTCCACAAGTAGTGCCGAAAGTCCTGACAACGTTTGGGCACACATTTGGAGAGGGTCTGTACACTCTAAGTGAGTAGACAAAAGTATTTTGCCCGGGCAGATCTTCTGCTCCCGGCGGGTATGTTGCGGTGCTCGATAGATGCCTTTAGCATTAGTAAGAAAGGGGATATTTCCATGCCTACCATTCATGTAAACACAGACGTCATGCGTCAACTGGCCCAGACCTTCCTGAACTGGAACAATACGCTCCAGACCCAGATGATGCCACAACTGCAAGGCCTGACTGCCCAACTCGAGGGGGACTGGATCGGGGTGAGTCGCCAGGATTACGATAATCAGCTTCAGAGCTGGGAACAAACGCTCAACAGCCTGATCAGCCAGGGCCAGAATCTGGGGAACCATGTGCTGAACGCCGCCAATCAGTTCGATTCGGCCGACCACTCATAGTTCTCGTCCACCCGCTTCGTTGCTGTGAGCGGCGTTCCTCCAACATGTCGGAGGAACGCCGCTTACGGCGTTTTTGGGGCCCGGCGCTGGTCATATCGGCGTCTGTCCTGATTGTGCTATAATAAATGCGCATTTTGCAGGTAGAAATAACAATGAACGAAAAAATCCAATCGGTCCTGAACTCATTGCCACATAAGCCCGGCATCTACTTGATGAAAGACGCGAATGGCACCATTCTCTACGTGGGGAAGGCCATCTCGCTTTTTAACCGCGTGCGTTCGTACTTCCAGGAATCGACCGACCTCAGTCCCAAGAACCGCAGCATGGTGGCGAAGATCGAGGATATCGACTTTGTGGTGGTGAAGAACGAGGTCGAGGCGCTGGTGCTGGAGAGCAACTACATCAAGCAGTACCGCCCGAAATATAACGTCTTGATGCGCGACGACAAAAGCTACCCCTACATCAAGGTCGCGCTGAGCGAGGACTTCCCACGTGTCTACCGCGTGCGCAACTTCGCGCGGGACGGTAACCGCTACTTCGGACCGTACACGAACTCTGGCGCGGTGGATTCCACCCTGGATTTGCTGAATAAGCTTTTCTCCTTCCGCACCTGCCGCTACGATGCCTCGAACTGGGCGCAGCCGCGCGATGGCGAAGCGCCAGCCGGGTGGAAGCAGAAACTGCTGCCCCGGCCCTGCACGCAGTACTACATCCATCGCTGTATCGCTCCCTGCGTCGCCTACGCCACGCGCGAGGAATACGACGCGGTGATCCAGCAGGTTATTCTCTTCCTCGAAGGGAAACACGACGAAGTGGTCAAGACCCTGCAAGCGCAAATGGAAGAGGCCGCGGAAAACCTGCATTTTGAGGAGGCCGCGCGCATTCGCGACCACATCCAGGCCGTCGAGCGCATCCTGGAGAAGCAGCGCATCATCTCGACCGAGGGGCAGGACGACCAGGATGTGATCGCCCTGGCGAGCGGTGAGGACGAGACCTGCGCACTGGTCTTCTTCTTCCGCGCGGGCAAGCTGGTCGGGCGCGAATACTTCATCTTGCAGGGCACGCGCGAGAGCAGCCCCGGCGAGGTAATGACGACCTTCATGATGCAGTTTTACGAAAGCTCGCCGCACGTCCCCACCGAAGTGATTGTCGAAGTGGAGCCGAGCGACTACGATGCCCTGCACACCTGGCTCAAGGAGAAACGCAAGGGCGCGGTGACGATTAGCGCGCCTAAACGCGGCGACAAGCTGCGCCTGGTGGAGATGGTGAAGCAGAACGCGCAGGAGGTATTGGAGCAGCAGCGCATCAAGTGGCTGAGCGACAGCCAGAAGACGCAACTGGCCCTGGAAGAGATCCAGGAGGCGCTCAACCTGGCCGCTCCGCCGTACCGCATCGAGTGCTACGACATCTCCAATACACAGGGAACCAACTCGGTCGGTGCGATGGTCGTCTTCGAGGCGGGCCGCCCGAAAAATACCGAGTACCGCCGCTTCAAGATCAAAACCGTGGAGGGGCCCAACGACTTCGCCAGCCTGCAGGAGATGCTGCGCCGCCGCTTCCGCAGGCACGCGGGCAGCGAGGCCAGCGAAGCTGTTGATCTCGCTGTCCCCATTGAATCCGATGCGTCCAACGGCAATGCCGGCAACGAGCAGCGCGAGGCAGAAGGCGGAACCGCTATCATCGGGCCAGTTTACGAGCAGGAGCCGGCCTTGCAGCACGAATGGAGCATGCCCGATCTGATTATCATAGACGGCGGCAAGGGCCAGCTCAGCGCGGCGATGGAGGTTTTGCAGGCACAGCATATCGATGTGCCAGCGGTGGGCCTGGCGAAAGAGAACGAGGAGATCTTCACCCCTGGCTCGCCCGATCCGATCATCCTGCCGCGCTCATCTCAGGGCCTCTACATGGTGCAGCGCATCCGCGACGAGGCGCACCGCTTCGGCATCACCTATCACCGCAAGCTGCGTTCGGATCGCACCTTCAAGTCCGTGCTGGACGAGATTCCAGGCATCGGCCCCAAGCGTAAGAAAGCTCTGATGCAGCGCTACGGCTCCGTCAGGGCCATCAGCGCTGCCAGCATCGAAGACCTGGCGGCCCTCGATGGCATGACCAGGGAGGCCGCCGAAAAGGTAAAAGAGTATATTGGTGGTTCCCAATGAGGGAATTTCCTTCCCTCGCAAAGTGTTCTCAATAGAAGAGGAAATGACTGCTAGCACTCTCCTTGCCCGATTGACAAGCGCAAGGGAACGCGCTATATAATAGAGCGAGAGCAGTTCTTTATGAGCGGTTTGAAGTGATTGACCGCAATAATTATGCTATTATCAGGGGTGAGTAACGTATGCCGACATATGAATATCAGTGTAAGGGATGTAGTCATCGTTTCGAAATCCGGCAGAAAATGACCGACGAACCTTTGACGGTTTGTCCCGAGTGTGGGGGAACGATCCGCAGGTTGCTTTTCCCGGCTGGTGTGGTCTTCAAAGGATCGGGCTTCTATAAAACCGATCATGCCAACGGCTCGGGTGCCGCCGAAAATGGCCATTCGCCGAAAAGCGACGGCGCGGAGTCTACTAAGGCGGGCGAGACCAGCACAGCGACTTCAGGAGAGAGCAAAAGCTCCTCGGATACTTCCAGCGCCTCCGCTTCAGAGAGCGCAAGCGGCAAGCCTGGTACGACCGGCGAGAACAAAGTAACTGCTACGAAGAAATAAGCGCATTGAGTGAGGCGTGTATGGCCGAATCGACGCTTGCCGCTATGCAGCGCAAGCAAATTGAACTGACCATCGGTGAATTATTGCTGACCGACGATTTTTACATTCGCCAGGGCATCGTTGAGCGCCTGCGCCATCTGATCGCGCACGCCGACCCCAGCCTGGACCTCTCCGAGCTCAGCGAATCAGCCCGGGAAGAATTGCAAGAACTAGATTTATTGCCGGACCAGGGCAGGTAACTAAACCCATTCCTCCTATTACCGCTCTTTTGTTGCATTGTGTTACCTTCACCATGTATACTGTTTACACAAATCCCATTTTCAGACTTGTTTGCGAGGCGAAGGTATGCAGGTGCGACACGAACGGCAAGATGAACAACAACGGGAGCAACGGGACGAACTGATCGAGCATCTCCAGCGCCAGGTCAACGAACTCACAGCGAACAATCTGCTGTTACAGGAACAACTCGCGCGCAAGGAGCAGTTTGCCGCGATGATTGCCCACGAGTTGCGCAGCCCGCTCACCCCTATCATCAACTACGCGCAAATCGTGGCGCGTCCTAACCAGCGCCGCGAAACCATCGAACGCGGCACCAACATCATCGTCAGCCAGGCCTGGCGCCTGACGCGCCTGACAAACGATCTGCTTGACTCTTCTCGCCTCTCGACCGGGCAATTTACCCTCTCGTACGCGCCCTGCGATATGCTTGTACTGGTGAAGGAAGTTGTGGAACAACTGCGCCCCATCGCGCCCTACCATGCTTTCGCCGTTGAAATCCCCGACACCTCGATGGTCGGCAACTGGGATTACGGGCGCCTGCAGCAGGCGCTGGGGAACCTGGTCGATAACGCTATCAAGTATTCCGACGAAGAGACAACCATCACCGTGCGTGCCTGGCAAACGCAGGACAAAGCCCACGTCAGCGTGCATAACACGGGTGTCTGCATCCCATCCGGCGATATCGACCAGCTCTTCCGCCCCTTCAGCCGCCTGCCCGGCAGCGCTTCGCAGCGCGGCACCGGGCTCGGACTCTACATCACCAGGTGCATCGTAGAAGCGCACGGCGGAACACTACGCCTCGATCAAACCGAGGATGAGATGTCGGGAACGACTTTCTCGTTCGATCTGCCGCTGTAATCGCTGGCACACCTTATCTTTCCTCACCCATCAGGATGCGCACGTAGCTGCGATAGCGCCCCGCGTCGATCACGCCATCGGCGACGGCCTGGCGGATGGCGCAGCCCTCTTCCTCGAGGTGCTGGCAGTTGGAGTACAGGCACTCGCCGAGGTAGGGGCGAAACTCGACAAAGCACTCCGCCAGGTCTTCGGGGGCCACGTTCCAGGCGACCAGCGCGCGAATACCCGCCGAATCGGCCAGCCAGCCGCCACCCGATAGCGGGTAGAGCTGCGAACCGGTCGTGGTATGTTTACCCTTGCCCGTCGATTCACTAATGAAGCCTGTCTTGATCGCCATACCCGGCTCTATCGCGTTCACCAGCGAGGATTTCCCGACACCGGATGGCCCGGAGAAGAGGGTGGTATACTCTTTCAGCAGTGAGCGTAACTCATCGATGCCCTGGCCGGTGATCGCACTCGTCCAGTTGACAGCGTAGCCCAGTCTGGCATACAGGGCCGCGGCCTCATCGACATCGGGCTCATGCGGCAGGTCGGCTTTATTCAGACAGATGAGCGCTCGCACACCGGCCGATTCACAGATGGCGAGGTAGCGATCGAGCATCCCAAAATGGGGCTCGGGCTGGGCAGTGGCAAAAACCAGCGCCACCTGGTTGAGGTTGGCGAGCAGCGTCTGCTGAACGGCCCTTTTCGCGGTTGAGCTAACATCTCTGCGCGACAATTCGCTCTGGCGAGGCAGGACCTCTTCGATCATGCCGTTACGCTCGTCGAGCTGGCGCAGTTTTACATAATCGCCTACGGTGAGGCGCATGGGCAAAGGCCCGGCTTCTCGCTGCTCACGCTGTGAAGTGCGTTGAGATTTCGGCAGTGCGAGCAATTTATCGTCGCGAGGCCTGGCTTTGCTGAAAGACCTGGTCGATTGCGCCTGCGCGAAGGTCTTCTTGAGCTTGCCGCGCAATGTGCAGCGCAGGACGCCATTGTCGGTATGAACGTCGTAGATTCCATGCGCACCGTTCAATACCACGCCGGTCAGTATCTCCGGGTCATCGATCAATGCTTTGTTCCCTCCAGGAGCATAAAAAAACACGGTTTCATCAATGTACTGATGTCTACCGTGCGGAGGGATTGCACCTGGCGACCGCGTGGTCGCCACGACACTTCACGAGCGGAGCGACCTGCGCGGCCGATGCTCGCAATACTCCCGGCAGGTAGACAAGGTGCGTACAAGCACAGTCAATCCATATGCCTGCTTTCCCATACTTGCACCTCCTCTAACTGGCGAAGCCAGAATTTATGCGATTTCAACTCTTAACGCCGCGTGCATGTCTGTGCGCTTTTCAAGCGTGTGCAGCGGCTAGTGGAATTATACATTACGAAGGGTAATTTTACAATGATACGTATTCACTCAAATGAAAAGGGGTTCACCGCCGCTTTTGGTGAATCTGCCTGCTTGCTTAGGAGGAGAGGACTGGGGCGTGGTATACTGTGAGGAACACCAGCAGCAGGGCTGCTTATTCTTTTGGAGGAAGAACGCGATGATGGAAGGGACGCTTTTGCTCTCGTTATCCCCGGACCTCAGGATTGATCAGATCACCCCAACAGCGACTGGTCTACGGGTCCACCTGGTTTCCACCCAACTGGCTGCTCACTGCCCGCTGTGTGGGCAGGCTTCCGAGTCTGTGCATAGTCGCTATCGGCGCGTGGTGGCTGATGCGCCCTGTGGCTTGAAGCCGATCAGCTTGTCTCTGGAGGTACGCAAGTTCTTTTGTCGTACCCCGACCTGTCCCCGCAAGATCTTCACCGAACGGCTCCCTGATCTCGTGCAGCCCTGGGCGCGCATGACGAAGCGCTTACGTGCCGCCTTGCAGGCACTCGGGATGGTGACCGGCGGCGAAGGAGGCGCAGGGCTTGCTCCCAAGCTTGGGATGCGGGTAGCCTCCCCCACGTTGTTGCGTGGCATGCGAGAGGTAGCCTCCCCAGCGGTGACCAAGGTGCGGGTCGTGGGTGTGGACGACTGGGCCTACAAACGAGGCGAGACCTACGGCACGATTGTGGTCGATTTGGAGCGCCACCGGGTCGTCGATCTGCTGCCTGATCGCCGCTCGGAAACGGTCAAAGTCTGGCTCCAAGGGCATCCCGAGATCGAGGTGATGAGTCGAGACCGCGCCGGGAGTTACGCGGAGGCGGCACGACAGGGGGCGCCGCAAGCCACCCAAGTCGCCGATCGCTTCCACTTGACCAAGAATGTGCGGGAGAAGCTCAAAGACCTGCTGGACCGCAAGCGTACGTGCTTGCCCTTCGTGGAGGAGAGCACGGTCCACTCGGCTTGCGCCACACTTCCCGCTTCACCGCAAAAGGAGTCTGCGGATGAGCACGAGAAGCAGACGGCTCCGGTCAACAAAGCCGTTCTCAATCAACCGGATGATGGCGCGTCCGCTCGCCCGCTGACTGCTCCCGAGTGGCGCCGTCAACTGAATCGAGAGAAGCGCTATGCCTTGTATGAAGAGGTGCGAGCGTTACGGAGGCAGGGCCTGAGTCACTACGCCATTGCCGACACGCTGGGCATCAGTCGTCCGACCGTCCGGCGCTTTCTGGCAGCCGAGCAGTTTCCCGAACGGCTCTCGGGTCCCAAGCGACGACAGCAGCAGAGCATCGTGACGCTCTATCTGCCCTTTTTACATGAGCGCTGGCAGGCGGGGTGTCACAACGGACGCCAACTGTTCCGGGAAGCCAAAGCGCGTGGCTATGCTGGCTCACCGGCTCAACTGGAACGTGTCATCACGCAGTGGCGTAAGGACCTTCCTCCTTCCCCTCCAGGAAGCCCACGACCCCCTCGCCCGACCGCGGTGACGGTTCCCAAGCGCCAGCGGCTTTCGTCGCAACAAGCCTCCTGGCTCTTTGTGCTTCCCAAAGAGAAGCTCACTGCTCCTCAGCAGCGGCAACTCGAGCAGCTGTGTCAAGCCAGCGAGGAGTCTGTCCAGAGCGTATGAGCTCAGTCAAGACTTCCTGAGCCTGCTCAAAGAGCGCCGGGCACAGGCGCTGAAGGAGTGGATCAGTATAGCTAAAAGCAGTTATATCCCCGAACTCACAAGTTTCGCCAAGAGCGTGCAGCAGGATTACGCGGCCATTTCTGCGGCGTGCTCCCTGCCGTGGAGTCAGGGGCAAGTCGAAGGCCAGATCAATCGGCTCAAATGCCTGAAGCGGCAAATGTACGGACGGGCGCAGTTTGAGCTCCTTCGCCTCCGCGTCCTTCATGTCGCCTAGGAGCAGCTGCGGAATAGCTCCGCTTTCTGCTGCTGCTCATGAGGCCACAGGTCTCTTCCTGGATGCTGATCCCGCTAGTTCAACAGGGAAGCATTTAGTCTGGTCTCGATGGGCGAAACCGCTTCTTCCCCAATCGTTGGAAAGTTCTTCCTACTCTCACCGCATCGTTTGTAGCAAGCGGGCGGATTCACCAAAAGTGACGATGAACCATTATTATTTACCACCACCCTGCATCCAGCGACTGCACATTATTCGGCGGGGGTGGGAAGGCGAAGGTATAGCTTGGGCAGTACGGCGTCGGTGCTGGCTCGCTGGAAGGAGGCGGGTTGACCGGATTGGGGGTTGCCGGTGCTGTTGGCATGGGTGTCTTGCCTTTGCCGCTGGTGGGCGTAGGAGGTGGTGCATAGCTGAAGGTTGGCACGGTACCAGGGAGGAACCAATCGGTGCTTGTGACGCCATCAGGATAGGTTACAGTGGCGCGTTCCAGGCCTCCGGGGTAAGTGAAGTCGCGAATGGGGTGGCCTTGTTCGGCGAGGAGCATCGCGTCATGCCAGATGGGGGCAGCGCCGGAGATTCCCGAGACATTAATCATGGGCGAGTCGTCGTCGTTTCCGGCCCACACGCCCATTACGAAGTCGGTCGTGTAGCCGACCGTCCAGTTATCTTTGAAATCGTTGGTCGTGCCTGTCTTGGCGGCTGCGGGGCGCACCGTGCCGCGATTGCCGTTCCAGCAATCTCGCTGCGAGTTCGAGTAAAGTTGTAGCACGTTGCAGTCGAAGAATTCTGGGATGCGATCGGTGTTGTCGCTCAGCACATTCGTCATCATATAGGCTAACTGTGGGCTGATGACGCGCACTCCCGGGTTAATTTGGTGCTGGAACATCACCTGGCCGGTGGTTCCCATCACGACCTTATTGATGTAGTAGTAGGGGACGTGCACCCCGCCATCGGCGAAGGTTCCCATGGCCGAGGTATGGTCGATCAGGCGAATGCCGAGGCCGCCCAGTACCATCGACAGGCCGGGCGTCCCCTGGTAAGACGTAATGCCCATATTTTTAGCTGTCTGCAAGGCGTTGGCTACGCCAACGTGATTGAGGACCAGCACGCCCGGCACGTTGAGCGAGTTTTGCAGGGCGCAGCGCAGCGTCATATGCCCATGAAAGCGCTGGTCGTAGTTCGATGGAGTAAAGGTGTCCGGGTTTGAGTCGGGCACAGGGAACGTCGTTTGCTTGTCATCGATAGCCTGCGCGGGTGAAGCTCCCTGGGCGAACGCTGTCACATAGACGTATGGCTTGAACGACGATCCGGGCTGCCGGTACGCCTGGGTGACATCAACCTGGCCATCAATAGAGTTGTCGTAATAATTGATGCTGCCGAGCAGCGAGAGTACCGCCCCGGTATGGAAATCGATCAGTACCTCGGCCGAATTGGTGACGTGGTTGGTATCGCGCAACTCGGCAATATGCGCCTGCATGATCTTCTGGATTTTGTCCTGCAATGTGATATCGAGCGTCGTGTATACCACCAGCCCCGAACGCGAGAGGTCGCTGCGCTGTCGCATGTGGAACATCTGCTGGAGCTGGGTAAGTACAAGGTTGATGAAGTGGGGTGCGCGATTCACCAGCGCGGCATTGATCTTGAAGAAGTGCGTCTCTTGCTCTTCGCGAATAGCATCGTAGCGCTGGATGTTGGTAACGTAGCCCTGTTCATACATCAGACCGAGCACGCTTTCGAAGCGATTAGTCACGCCCTGGAAGTTGACTAGCGGGTCATAGAGCGAAGGATTGCTGGGTAGAGCCGCCAACAGGGCAGATTGTGCCAGGTCTAGTTGTGAAGCGGCGAAATGGCCGGGGGTATCGCGCAGGCCGAAGTAGACGTTGGCGGCTGCATCGATGCCGTAGGCCTGGTGCCCATAGTAGATGGTATTCAGGTACATTGCCAGGATATCTTGTTTCGAGTAGTTGCTGTTCAACTGTGGGGCGAGCACTACCTCTTCCAGCTTGCGCACAATTGTAGAGGAATTGCCGACGATGAGGTTCTTGATAAGCTGCTGAGTGATGGTGCTGCCACCTTCCACCACGCGCCCATCTTGCAGGTTGGTGAGGAATGCGCGAATGATGCCGAGGGGATCAACCCCCTCGTTATTCCAGAAATTCTTATCTTCCGTGGCCACCGTTGCGTTACGCAGGTCGGGCGCGATCTGGTCAAAGCTCACGGTGGTGTGAATACCGTTATCCGTCAATTGATCGAGCAGAACGCCTTTACTATCATAAATTTTCAAGTTATCGGGCGGTAGGAGGTCGCGGATAGTCTGCACACTCTGGTCAAAAGTATGTTGGGTAGTGCTGACGAAACGATAGGCGAAGTAGGCTGCCGCGCTCCCCAGCGAGACAAAGATGAGCAGGAGCGATAGTATCGTACTGGTAATGATTGTCCACATACGCAGCCTGGCGCCTCGTTCTCTAGAACGCGCGGCTTTTATGTGCTTGCGTGAGTAATGGCGTAGCACTATCTTGCGGTGCCGTCTCCTGCGTTGTGCCGCGCTCAGGCTTAGCGGCCAGCGTGAATAGGCCCGCGCCGGGACGTTGGCGGGCATTCTGGTTGAGGGAACAAGAGTGACTGCCGGCACAACTGTCGGCAGCTCAGGTAGCGGCGTTAGAGGGTCAGGAACGGGAGTCTGCGGATCAGGCACATATGCCGGGGCAGAGCGTCTCGGACGCATTGGCGTAGATTCCAGCAAGTCCGGCCAGGACGCTCGCAGATCGACGGTCAACCTGATTTCAGGCTCATCAACGATCTCGACCTCAACTGCGAACGCCTCTTCCGGCACTTCCAGGATTGCCTCTTTGCCAGCATCCCCAGCAGCTATGTTGGCATTCGCGTCGAAATGTTCGAAAGGTTCCCCATTTTCGGCTGGCATACGCGCTTCCTTGCTCTTTTAGAGTAAACATAACATAGATAGCTGGAATACAATGCTGAGTTGTATGTTTGCTGCTTCACTATGTTAGACGCGCGGAAGAGTCTGATTTGTTGCTCTAAAAAAGTAATGCTTGATCATCACTCTTCCAGTGCCGCCTCGATCAGCGCAGGGAGAATCTCGTTCGTAAGCGTCTGGATCTGGTACAGGCTTTCGGCCCAGGGAATATCCTGGTGATCGCGGTCGCGGCTGCCCTGCACCTGGGCCAGTTGCAGCACGCTTTCGTCGACCAGGCTGCGAAAATAGAGAAAGGCGCGCACGGCATCAGCGACGGGTACATGCGACTCACGAGTAATCGAGCCGTAAGCTTTTCCGATTTGCAGCGCCTCGGCTCGCAGGTCTTCGTCGGAGGTTGTATCGGTCAGGGCACGCAGCAGAAGCTCCAGCACGCGCCGTCCCAGGCTGCGATAGGCATCGCGTGCGGCTTCATTGAAGTGCGCATACCAGGAGAACGCGCTGAGCGTGCCATCGGTGAAGGCGAAACGCACACGCCCAAGCACGCTCTGCACCAGCAATTGCGCCGAAGGTCCCGGCCTGCGTTCCGTTTCCTGGTGCAGGCGAGCCTCGATATCTGCGCGGCGGAAACGCCGGTGCCCACCGTTCGTACGACGCGACGGGAGTTGGTTGCGATCCGCCCACAGGCGTACCGTCGCCGGGTGCATCCCCAGCAGATCGGCTGCTTCACGCAGGCTCAACCATTCATCCTCGGTTCGCGGCGGTGTCATAACCCCTCCTGCCATATATTGAGGTCGCCCTGGCGCTCATCTTACTGTACGCATTCTAGGTGATGGGAGTAGTTGCGTCAAGAGGTATGCGCTCCCCTCGTCCGCTCACCACGTGTGAATGGTTTCACCTCATTGTCGTAGTATAATGGGCATAACTTGCCTGATACTCGCTGTACGAAGGAGTCCCATCGATGTCTATGCTGGACAAACCGCTCAAGCCGTCACAGCCCCGGCGTTCGCATTCACGCCTGTATATCGCGCTTGGCATCCTGGCGGTTTTGATCCTTCTACTCCTCGTGTTTACCAATGTGAGCTCTGACGCCGCCTTTGTTGTGCATTTTGTTTCAGCGCCCGAGCATTTCACCTACAACGGGCACAGCAATTACGTCAGCGCTGTCGCCTGGTCGCCCGATGGCAAACGTATCGCCTCGGCCAGCGGCGATGGTACGGTGCAGATATGGGATGCCGCTAACGGTGGGCACGTGCTGACCTATCGGGGCCATTCCGGCGATGTGCTGACATTAGCCTGGTCACCCAACGGGCAATACATTGCGTCGGGCGGTATCGATGCCACCGTTCAGATCTGGAACCCGACCACCGGCGCGACGGTCTATACTTATCGTGGCCATACGGACGGCGTCTTCGACGTGGCCTGGTCCCCTGATGGCCAGCGCATCGCCTCGGCAAGCAATGATGGAACTGTGCAGATCTGGAAGGCGCTGACCGGGCAGCGTCTCGCTACCTATGTAGGCTCATCCAATGCCCGCGGCGGCCCGGTGGCTTCTAACGCCGTGGCCTGGTCGCCCGATGGCAAGCATGTTGCTATCGGCAGCGCCGGCCCTGCTATCCTGATAGATGCCGCAACCGCCAGAAGCATTGGCTACTTTGGCCCGCATGGCGGCAGCGCGCTCTCCGTCGCCTTCTCACCCGACGGCAAGTACCTCGCGGTCGGCAGGGATGACTCAACGGTAGAAGTCTGGGACATATCAACCGCGTCTGAGGCGTACGTCTACACGGGTCACAGCGACGAGGTCTTCACGCTCGCCTGGTCGCCCAATGGCAAACGCATCGCCTCAGGCGGCGCGGACGGCACCGTGCAGGTCTGGGATGCCCTGACCGGTGACCACGTCTACACCTATCGTGGCCACATCGACTACTACTGGGGCCACTTCACCTCCGGCCAGGATGTCAATACCGTCGCATGGTCCCCCGACGGCAAGCAGATCGCCTCCGGCAGCACCGACAACACCGTGCAGGTCTGGCCCGCGATGTAAACGGTCACTCCTCAACGGTATGGCAGATAGATAATGTGGATAAGTATGTGTACAGATGTTCTAAAATGTGGAAAAGTACGCACCCTTTATGATGATGGGCTCGAAATGGAGTGGCATCCCTCGCGGGTGCCAGGGGGTCCGGTGTGGCTGCATATACATCCATTGCCACTCTACGGCCCTCGGCGTATAATGCCCTTTGCCATGATGACGAACACGCAAACAGAGCAGAGCACTCTTACATGACATTACCGATCATCCTATCGTATATCCAGGTCGCACCGTTGCTGGAGGCCAGGGGCAAAGGGCTGACAATCGCCGAAATCTCGCCCGACCTGGGTCTCACAACAGTTCCCGTTAACCTCACTGCGGACGGCGTCGTTTTTCCCGGTGGGGAACGCCTGTCCTGGCAGCATATCGAGAAAATACACGAATCGCAGGTCAACTGCTTTGCGGTTGAACACGATGTTATCAAAAGCATCCAGATATTTTCGGAATATACCAACCGCGTGTGCAGCCTGCTGCCTACGAAGGGTGCCCCCAGTATGTTGATTGCCGGCTTCGTCATGCATCGCATCAAAGACATTGACCCACTGCAGGATACCAGGCGCAAGATTGCCGCCATCGCGCCTGTCGTGGGGCGCGTGCTGGATACGGCGACGGGCCTGGGCTATACCGCAATCGAGGCCGCCAAAACCGCCGAAGAGGTCGTGACCATCGAGCTTGATCCTGGGGCGCAGGAAATAGCCCGACTCAATCCCTGGTCGCAGGAGCTATTTCGCAGCCAAAAGATCAGGCAGGTTATGGGCGATGCCTCCGAGGTGGTGCAGTTCTTTGAAGACGAAAGCTTCTCGCGTATCATCCACGACCCTCCGACTTTTAGCCTTGCCGGCGATCTCTACTCCGGCGCGTTTTACCGGGAGCTACACAGAATCCTTAAGCGCGGGGGGCGGCTCTTCCACTATATCGGCGACCCGCATAGCAAAGCGAGCGGCGGCGTCACGAAAGGCGCGCTGCGTCGCTTGCAGGAGGCAGGCTTCACACGCGTGATGCGCCGACCCGAGGCGTATGGCGTGGTGGCGTATAAATAGGCCATCCTCACCCCTCACGCTCGTCCTGGCAAATGTTATCCTGCCCCAGTCATCCTGCACGATCTGCGAACGAGCATATCTCCCGTATACCCCGCTCGATCTCCTCTTCCGGAGCTGCCAGCGAGATGCGCACGTATTGCTCCGCCGCCGAGCCGAAGCTGCTGCCGGACGCGGCGGTGACATTGCGCTGGCGGAGTAAATCCATGGCAAACTGGCGCGATTGACGCTGGGGATGCTCGGTGTTGGTGATGTCGATGAGCAGGTAGAAGGCGCCGTGGGGTGTGTAGAGATAGCGTCCATGTTCTTGCAGTAGACGCACCGCCAGGTCGCGGCGCCGGTGGTAGGCCTGGCGCATCTCGCCGACGCACGCCTGCGGGCCTGTCAGGGCTGCTTCCGCTGCGCGCTGGATGGCGGTGCTGATGTTGGTATGGCTGCCATCCAGGACCAGAATGATCGTTTTCAGTAGCTCCGCAGCGGTCACCACGTAACCGATGCGCCAGCCGGTCATGGCATAGCTCTTCGAGAAGGAGTAGACGCAGATCACGCGGCCCTCGTTGAACTCGTCGTAGCTCAGTAGCGAGGCCGGGCTGGTATGGCGGCCCTCGAAGATGATTTCGTCGTAGCATTCATCGGAGAGCAGGTAGAGATCGTGCCCCCGGGCAAAGTCAAGCAGATCGGCGATCAACTGTGGTGAGAAGACCGCACCTGTTGGATTGCCAGGACTGTTGATCAGCAGCACACGCGTGCGCGGCGTCACCAGCCGCTCGAGCTGTGCGATGTCTGGCAGCCAGCCGCTTTGCGGATCGAGTGGATATGGGACGTACATTGCACCGCAGGAGGCAAGCTGCATCATATAGTGTGGCCAGTGCGGGTCCGGCACCAGCACCTCGTCGCCCTCGCCGGCGATCGCCAGCAGCGCGGCCTGAATCCCGCCCGTCCCGCCCATCGTGACGGCGACGTTATGGGGAGTCACCGTGTAGCCGTTTACCCGCGCGATCTTCTCGGCCAGCAGTTCCCGCAGCCAGGGCCAGCCGGCCGGTGGGCCATAGGTGAGTAGCTCATGCTGAATCGTCTCGATGGCGGCCTGCCGGATGTGCTCCGGGGTGCGAAAGCTTGGCTCGCCAACATGCAGGCGCACTGCCGGCGGCAACACTATGCCGCGTGCCTGTGCCTCCTGTTGCATATGCAAGGCGGTGATGCCAAGACTGGTGATGTCGTTCACCGGAAGGTTGTGGATGTGTGGTTTACCAGGATTCATTTATTTTCCTATGCGGCGTATCAGCCCTGCTATCAGAGCAACTCTCTTCGGCAAATACTCCATCTCGATATACTCCCCCGGATTATGCGCCAGGCCGCCGCCCGCCCCGAGGCCATCCAGCGTGGGGATGCCCATGGCGGCGGTAGTGTTGGCGTCGGATGCGCCGCCGCTCCCTGCCTCCTGTACCTGGATACCCAGGTCGCGGCCCGCCTCTTTAGCAAGCTGCACCAGGCGTTCGTTTTCGCGATTGCGCTCGAACGGCTGGCAGAGCATACTGCCGCTGAGCGTGATGTGCGTGCCTTGCAGGTGGCACTGGGTCGTCACTTTGCGCATGGCGGCCTCCAGGGCGCGCATGGCCTCCTGGCTGCTGGCACGCACATCCATGTCGAAATAGGCGTAGTCAGGCACAACGTTGGTGCGCTCGCCGCCTCGAATGATGCCAACGCTCAGCGTTGTGCCGGGGATCGTGCCGTTGAGCGCCTGCATCTTCTGCACCTGGTAGGAGAGTTCGAGGATGGCGTTGCGCCCCCGCTGCGGCTCAACCCCTGCGTGCGCGGAGAGGCCATGCACCTCCACGCGGTACTGGCCGCAGCCGCGTCGCGAGGAGACCACCGTCCCTTCGGTGCGACCCGGCTCCAGTACCAGCACAGCGTCGGCTTGTTTTGCCAGGTCTCGTATCAGTTGGCGGCTGCTTGGCGATCCTACCTCTTCATCGCTATTGCAAACAAAGGTCGCGCGCGAGTAGCTGTCCTCTCCGGTCTCGATCAACTGCTGCATGGCATACATTCCCATCAGCACGCCGGATTTCATATCGAGGACGCCCGGGCCTGTAGCGATGTGGCGCCCCTCGCTCTTCGCCAGTGCGAATGGGCGGCGCTGCGCCTCGCCTTCGGGGAAGACGGTATCGATATGCCCAATCAGCAGCAGGTGGGGGCCCTCCGGCTTCTGGCCGGTGTGTGTCGCGACGAGATGATCTCCGTACCCAGCCTGTTTATCAAACGAGGTGGAGAAGCCAAAACCCCTGAAACGCTCCTGGAGATAGGCCCCTACGCGATCGATGCCCGGCTTGGTGAAGGTGCCCGAGTCGATATTCACGATAGCCCTGAGGTCGTCGAGAAGGGCAGGCAAGCTCTTTTCTGCACGCTCTACATCGGGATGCTTGCCGGTATAGCTACCCTGGATCATACTACACCTCCTGCACGCATCTGCTCGATTTCAGCCTCTCCATAGCCCAGTTCTTGCAGCAAGGCTGCCGTATGCTCGCCAAGACCGGGAGCGCCATAGCGCTGCTCCTGCTCCACGTCGGAGATGCGCGGGAAGCTCGGGATCGTGCGGAAGGTGATCCCATTTTCGTCTGAAATGCTGCTGCTGATGCTGATACCGCGTGCCTGCGCCTGTGGATCGTTCAAGGCCTCCTCGATGGTATTTACCGGTCCAAGACAGGCATCGATATCGGCCAGTTCCGCCATCCACTCGTCGCGCGTTCTGGTCTTGAAGATGGCTTGCAGCATCTCGATGGCCTGCTCGCGTTCGCCTGGACCGACCGGTGTGTGGAATGGCAGCAGTTCCAGGTGTCCGACGCGCGTGCAGAAGGTGTGCCAGAACTTATATTCCAGTGCGGCGAGCGTGACATGCTTGCCGTCCTGCGTTTCGTAGATGTTGTAGCAGGGTAGCCCACCATCCAGGGCCGAACGTCCCGGTCTGGGAGGGTGGCCGGTATTGAGGTACGCGGCAGTGATAAGCGGCAGCAGCGCCATTACCCCCTCCGTCATGGAGACATCGACCATGCGGCCCTCGCCTGTCTGCGCGCGGCCCGCCAGTGCCGCGAGGATGCCGATCACCGCCATGAAGCTGCCGCCGGCCAGGTCGCCCAGTTGCGTGGCGGGCATAGCGAGTTCACCGTGCGGCCCCCGGTTGTAGTGCAGCAGGCCGGCGTAACCGGCGTAGTTCAGATCGTGCCCCGCACGCAGTCGGTAGGGGCCGTCCTGCCCGTAGCCACTGATAGCGCAGTAGATCAATCCAGCATGAATCTCCTTGAGTTGCTCGTACCCGAGCCCTAGCCGCTCCATGACCCCCGGACGAAAGCTTTCCAGCACCACATCAGCCGCGCGCACCATACGCTGGAAAATCTCGCGCCCCTCGGAGGATTTGAGGTTCAGCGTCATACTGCGCTTATTGCGGTTCATAGCCAGGAAATACAGGCTCATCCCACCCGCGCCGTGCGGCGGCATGAAACGTCCATAATCCCCGCTGCCTGGTTCCTCGATCTTGATGACATCCGCGCCAAAATCGGCGAGCATCTGCGTTGCGTAAGCGCCTGGGATCAGGCGTGAGAGATCAAGAACACGCATACCGCTGAGAGGCTGGGTCATGACGGCGTCTCTCTTTCTATGATGGAGGTGGATCTATCTTTTGTAGTAAAAGCGTAACAGGGATAGGCCGGAATTGTCAATGAGGCCAGGAAACTCCATATTAGGAGCCTGCGAACGTGATACAATTGCTTTCAAATACCTATAAGGAGAACACCTATATGCCTATTGCGATAATAGTACATGGAGGCGCAGGCGATCTCGCGCCGGAACGGCGCGAGATCGTCGAGGCAGGCGCTCGGGAAGCTGTGCTGGTCGGATGGCGTGTCTTACTGGCCGGTGGTTCCGCGTTGGACGCCGTTGAGTCCGCTGTGCACGCGCTGGAAGATAATCCTGAATATAACGCGGGAACGGGCGCCTGCCTGAATAGTGACGGCAATATTCAACTGGATGCCGGCATAATGGACGGCGTTCACCTGCAGGTCGGCGCAATCGCGGAGGTAGAGCGCATCAAAAACCCGATCTCGCTGGCGCGCCGCGTGCTGGAAAGCCCGCACGTGCTGCTCGTCGGAGGTGGAGCAGCGCAGTTCGCGCTCGAGCAGGGCATCAGGCAGTGTACGCTGGAGGAATTGATTACCGAGCGGCAGCGTATCATCTGGCGTGAGGAGATAGCCAGGCGCGAAACTAACGGCGAGGCCAGGACTCCGTGAGCATGGCACGGTCGGTGCGGTCGCAATAGACATCTCCGGCGCGCTGGCGGCTGCTACCTCGACTGGTGGCATTCACAATAAATATCCGGGGCGTGTGGGCGATTCCCCGCTCGTCGGCTGCGGTTTCTATGCTGATGAATACGCGGCGGTCTCCTGCACGGGGCACGGCGAAGACTTTGTGCGCCTCTTGATCGCGAAACGAGCGGCGGACGCCGTCGCCAGCGGGCTGAGCGCACGCGAAGCGGCCCTATCGTCCATCGCCTTTCTCGGAGCGAGGGCTACCGGCACCGGCGGCTTGATCCTGGTAGACCGCACCGGCAGCGTTGGTTTCGCATGGAACAGCAATAACATGATCCACGCCTATATTATGGAAGGCATGCAAGAACCCATCGCGGGAGCTTAGCAACAATCAATGAGGGATCAGGAATTGCCCTGCCAGGTAGCCCACGACGAAGAGGACGACGAAAACGATCAGGCAGATCAAGAGGATCATGAACAACGTTGAACGTCCCTGATCCTGTGCGGGCTTCTCAGGATAGGCAGCTTGCCGCCGTTCGGCAAGCTTGAGCGAGTGATCAGCAACGGTTGGCGAGGATGGTGCGACATCCGTTGTGGCCAGCCTTATGCCCTGCTGGCCAGCGCGAGAAGCGGCGGCTTCCATGCCGGAACGGTCCGTGTCCCTGACAGGCAGTGCGGTGGCCAGTTTGCCTCCGACCGGTGAAAACTGGTGGGCGGCAACCAGCTCATCCTGCCCGGTGGTAATCGCTGCGGCAGCCGGTAGAACAGGCTCCAGCGTTTCAGCCAGTGTCTTCAGTTCGACAAACAATCCTTCTGGTGTGCTGATGGCATTGGGGTGCTGCCGCGCCACTGCTCGCGCTACTACTTCACACACTTCCGGCGGAACATTGCGCTGAAAGCTCAGGCGCCCATCGGGGCGAGGCTCGACAATGCTGGCGCCATCAGGTCCGGAGGAACGGCTGGCGAGCAGTTGGTAGAGCAATAGCCCGGCGGCTCTCGTATCGTCGGCCTGGCGATTTTCGCTCCACATGCCCCAGGATAGTTCCGACTCGGAAATGACGGGGCCATCGCCGCCCATCACGCTCCAGCGCTGGAAGTAGTGTATATCGCAGGGAAGGGCAAAGTTGTTGACGCGAACGAAGCCATTACGGTCGCGCATCACCGCGGAAGGAACCAGGTCTCCATGGGACACGCGCCGCGAGGGAGCGCCCGCGTAGATCAGGGCCTGGCAGATCTGACAGCCCAGATCAACAACGGCAAAGGGCGTCAGGCGCTTTTGCATTAGCGCGGCAAAGTCCTCGCCCTCGATAAACTCTTGCACGACAAACAGCCGGTTGGTCTCGATCACCAGATCATAGAGACTGACGATGTTCGGATGCGAAAAATGGGATGTCATTTTGAGCGCAGCGCGATAGGCTGCGACAGAGGGTGCAGGAACAACCTTCACCGCAACAGCACGCGATAAGACCTCGTCCCAACCATAATAGATCGCCGCAGTCTGCCCCTCTTTAATCAATTGTTGTAATCTATAACGCTCTTGAATGAGCCCGCCAGTTTCCACAAATGATACCTCTTCTCCGACCGGCTGACTGCGCAGAGTAGAACGCAGTCTTCCTTTCCGACTGACTGAGACGAAGTCTAGCCGCACAGCAGCGTTGTCAGTCGGAATAAGCCCCTTCGTTGCCGGTCGGAATAAGATAATTCCTCAATATTATATGTCCTGTAAAGCGAGGGTGATAGCCCCTACGCTGTTGGCATCTGATCCGAGCCTGCCCTGCACGACGCGCAGCGATTGTGTGGCGGCTTGCAGGCACAGGTCGTTCAAAAGTTCCTGTAATGGCTGGATCAGCAGATCCCCTACCTGGGCAACCTGTCCGCCGAGAATAATCATACCCGGATTGATAATATTAACGATATTCGCCAGGGCGATACCTAGATAAGTATTGACCTCTTCTGTAATGCCCTGCGCGACTACGTCGCCGGCCGCGGCCAGTTCAAAAACTTGCTCGACAGTGATACGTTCGGCTCGGCCCTCTGTGATGCGGCGAATAGCCGCCTCCGTCTCAGGATGCTCGACTGACAGGCCGATTATGGCGCGCACGATAGCCTGCGACGAAGCGATCGCTTCCAGGTGTCCAAATTTGCCGCATGAGCACTTCGGCCCGTTCTCCTTGACCAGCATATGCCCGATCTCGCCGGCGGTCGATGAGATGCCATGGTAAATCTTGCCATCCACCACCAGGCCGCCGCCGATGCCGCGCCCCAGACCGATATAGAATACCACTCGTTCGCTTGCTCGCTGTGACGTGTGGTTGCCGGATGCCGCGCCGAAGTATACTTCTGCAAGCGCTGCCGCATTCGCGTTGTTGTCTATTATACAAGGTTTATCAAGCCGCTTTTCCAGGTAGTCCTGCAGTGGGAAGTCGTTCCAGCCATGCGCGTGATGCAATGTGCGTACGATACCCTGTGATGCATCTACCAGCCCACCGACCGCTACTCCAACCCGCAGTACGCGCCCATCGCCTAGCCGCTCTGGCCTCAGTGTCTCCTCGAGCATTTCGTCGATGTGTTTGAGTACTGTCCCGGAATCTGGCGCGTAATCCAGCGGGCGGCGTACCCTGTGCAGGATATTCCCTTCCAGGTCTGCTAGCGTCACCGATTGACGCGACCCGCTCCCGCTTATCTCAATCCCCACGACGTATCCCTGAGTTGCCAGCAATTTTCCGGTCGTCCTGGTCATTCCTTGTGTAGACAAAGGGCCGGAGTCCCGAATAAATGTCCCGCCTGCGTGCTGAATAGACATCGATTCATGCTCCTCTCTTACTCGCTGAACTTGAACGAACCATCTGAGACTGGTGTTGCAGGTATTACGCTACGGAGTGGGCCTCGGTAACGGCGCATTCAGTATAACATATTGCGTAGTACCCGTCACGTTGCTACAATAATGGGGGAGGAGGCATTATGTCATCACCGGCAACTGCGAACGAACATATCTTTATCGGGCCAGGCCTTAGCCCTTTCAAGCGCATTGTGACCGCGCTTGGCGTTATTGGAGTGACCGTCCTGGTCGTGTGGGTTGCCCTGCACGAAGGATTACCGGCCGTCGGCAGTACCATTGTGGCAATCCTGTTTATCCTGGGCTTTGTGGTATATTTACGCCTCGTCGCACCCCTGCCATTTACTATTGAATTGGAAGAGGGAGCGCTGGTGAAACGCAGCAGCAATGGCGAAGTGATTGAGGTGAAGTGGCAAGATCTGGCCCGCGTGAAAGAGGAATTCTTTCCCAATGGCAAGCGCATCAGCATCACGGCCTATCGCAAACCGGCCGCGCCCGACCAAAAAACGAAAGCCTGGGCAGTCTATCGCGACGATGTGACTGATCTGGATGGGCTTGCCCAGGCGCTGAAGCAGTGTATCCCTCCGACCTGCGAGTGGCAGAGCGAGACTGTACACGAGTAACAGGGCACGTGGTGTTATACCATCACCTGGTCAACATAGCACCAGCGCCAGTCTTCTCCAGGTTGAAATGACTGTATGATGGGGTGCTGCGTAGCGTGAAAGTGCTTCGTGGCATGCTTGTTTTTTGATGAGTCGCAGCAGCCTACGTGCCCGCATTCCAGGCAGATGCGCAGGTGAACCCAGCTATCACCGATTTTCAGGCAATCCTCGCAGCCGTTCGCGCTCGGCGTCACCTGGTGAATATGGTCGAGATGAGTACATCGATTAGCCAACTTGTTCTCCTTCTATGGAAACGTCTGTTCTCACTGGTAATTTCGATGAAGGGGCTTCCTGCGGGACGATTGCAGGTTTCTTTCCCTCTATTAGCAGGAGTGAAATGAGCGCGCTTACCAGCGCCATCCCGGCGGCGACCAGCATAATCACGCGAAAACTGGCGATGAAAGACTCATTAATAGCCCCTTGTACTGCTGCATGGGCTGCACTGCTCAGGCCGTTAGGAATAGCGATGCCCACCAGCTTACTTTGCTGCGCTATCAGCATAGCATGAGTGCCAGGCGGTAGGGGAATTGTTGCCAGGTAGTTCCCCAAATTGGGACTGAAGACAGCCAGGGCGAGTAGGCCCAGCACGGCGACGGCCAGCAATCCAGCAGTGCGTGCAACGGCGTTGTTGATGCCCGAAGCGGTGCCTGACCGCCGCGCGTCTACGGCTCCCATGACTGCCGTCGTAAGCGGCGCGACGGTAACCGCCATACCTATTCCCAGCACTACCACCGCCGGGAAAAAGGTCGTCCAGTAACTGCCACCGATGCCGGGCACGGCGAACAGCACAAAACCGGCAGCAGCAATAATGGGGCCGATGATGAGAGGTAGTTTCGCCCCGAAACGCGCCACCAGCCCGCCGGACCAGCGCGAGAGCGAGAACATTATGATGACAAATGGCAGATTCGCTGCTCCGGCAGCAGAGGGTGGATAACCCTGCACGCGAATCAGGTTGAACGGTAGAAAGAACAGGGCGCCACCCAGTGCGGCATAGAGCAGCAGCGTCAGCAGATTTGCGCCGCTGAAAGTACGAGAGCGAAAAAGGCTCAAGGGCACCATTGGATACTGGCTGCGAGCCTCTACCAGCAGAAAAGCCAGGAGCGCTGCTATTCCCACCACGATTGCGAGCAAGACCTGTATGTTGCCCAGTCCCACATTGTCCGCCTGGATCAGGCCATAGACCACGCCACCCAGGCCAATCGTCGCCAGCAATGCTCCCCCCCAATCCAGCCTCTGATGTGCCTCTTCCTCGTCGCGACTATCCGGCACGCGCCAGAACAGGATCGCCAGCACGATGACGGCCAGAGGCACATTGATGAAGAAGACCCATCTCCATGACGCGTATTGAACCAGCCAGCCGCCAAGCACCGGACCGATCGCCGATGTGATGGAGGTAAAGCCTGACCACGTTCCGATAGCTCGCCCGCGCCGCTCGCTCTCGAATGAAGCGCTGATGATCGCCAGGCTGCCAGGAACCAGCAGCGCGCCGCCGATGCCTTGAACAGCCCTGGCGGCGATAAGCAGTGTGATTGTAGGCGCAAACCCGCACACCACCGAAGAGAGCGTGAATACTACAATACCGGTCGCATAGATGCGCTTGCGGCCGTAGTGATCTCCGAGCGAGCCGCCCACAAGGATGAGCGCGGAGAGAAAGAGCGCATAGGCCTCGACGACCCATTGCACATCGGCATACGTCGCTTTGAGGTCGGTCTGGAGTACCGGCAAGGCGACATTGACGACTGTGCCGTCGATAAAGGCCATGCTTGATCCGAGGATCGTCGCGACCAGTATCCAGGTTCCACTCGCCCCAGTAACGGGCCGAGCGAGCTTGCCTGTCTGGATCACAGCTTCATCGCAGGGTGGTTTTATATTATGGCTCATCGTCCTTCTCCCCATCCATTGAAGCGTTGTTAACTTCCAGAATATCCTGGAAGTGTGGTGCGGCGCTAAGCAACCTGGGCAAAATGCAGCAGGTCGGCTATCGTGAATGTTCCCGTCCGTGCGCCCGGCAGAGTCGGCGCCCATTCTGCATCCGCGTTGCTATATGAACTCGGGTCGCCATCGAGCAGCGCCATCAGCACCTCAGCCACAATGCGTCCTCCCACGTCTCCCAGGTACGTGCCCTGATGTCGAACCTCGGCTTCCCTCAGTATATAATAAAACAATGGCGTCTCGCCCTGGTGACCACGTTTGTTCAATCCCACCTCGTCCAGCGTAAGTGGCTCAACTCCCATATACCGGGCGATAGTTTCACCGGAGGGGAGATCGAGCGCCAGGCCGCGTTCAAGGTCGCGATAGGCGAGCGAGTGTTGTTCGGGTAGCTCAGTGACTCCCACAACCGAGTCAGGAAGATTGATGAGCGAATGCGCTAGGGAAGTATCGATCTTCTTGCTCCCCTGCGGCTTTCTCTGCCCGGGGATCTCGAAGAAATACGACCAGTCTACAACACGATTATGCAAGACTGGGCATGTGCCCGCGCAATCGGGAAAAACGTTGCCTTTTGCGCCGCCAGCGTTCAACGTATACATCGAGCGAACCTGGCTGTGACCGAAGCGGTATGCTGCATCTGCGAACTCCACGGGGATAAAGGGCGTGCCTTCGTAGGGATAGAAGTTCACACCATTGTCCAGAATGTCATCCATCATCGTTTCACCCACGTTCAAGGGGAGAAAATCGTGAACAATGATCCACTGGTAATGCCAGCGCACCAGTTTGCGCGCCTCGCTGAATACTGTCGAAGCGGGAACTCCCTGCTCTCTCAACCAGTCTACTATGCGATTGTGAAACTTGAGGAAGGCCAGGTGCAACTGTGAAATAATGAGGTGGACATCGTTTCTCGGATCGCCAACGAGCGCTCGCCCCTGGCGGTTTCTCGGCAAATCATCCATATTGCCGATGTCGTTGATGCCAAGCAGGAATTTATCCAGGTCATTCAAATCGTAAAGATGCGGATCGCCGGAAGGTCCGGCTCCGTAGATACATTCTAGATCGAGACGCGGTGTGCGGAAGTTGCGCAGCTCTTGCAGCCGTGCATGATGGAGGAGTAAGCTGCGATCAGCAGTGATATCATGTGCGATGAACTGCCCCAGGAACGGAAACCCTGCCGCCACGCGCGGGTTATCTGTGACCGTTTCACCTTCATCATGCGCGCTATCAACATCCATGATTGACCCTTCTCTACCCAGGGCCAGAAGATATGCTTCATCGGTTACTAAAGCTGGCAGATTCGAAAACATTCTTCCATATTTGCCGCTATCCGCCGTAGAAAGTGCGTCTTTGAGATGAAGCGCAACAACGCAGCTATGTACGCTCATGAAATCCTCCTTGTGGGCAATATAACAAAACTGCTGAACCCCATTAGACATTGTATGCGATGTATGAGCTATTGCCAACGTTAGTTTTACCAGTACTCTACCTGACCAAAAATCCAGGATACCTTATCATTGCTCTTGCTAATAAATTGTAAGTAACATGGGTTGCGTTAGATAAGAAAACATGGTATACTATGTCCAACATCGGTAGCGTACAACCGCCTGTGTGCAGGTTTGCCGCAAATCTGTACGCAGGAATTGGGCTATGCTGGTCCGCTAGATGACCAGAAAGACCAGGCAAGAACACATGGCGACCAAATCGACAGAAACAATCAAATCCACGTCAACCAACGCAGTTCAAATGATGTGCCCGCGTTACGAACACGCCGCACAACTGCTCGGTAAGCGTTGGACGGGGCTACTCCTGGATTCGTTGCTGGGCGGTCCGCGCCGCTTTTGCGAACTGACAGCGGCGGTAGACGGGCTTTCCGATCGCGTGCTGAGCGATCGCTTGCGTGAACTGGAGGACGAGGGTATTGTCGAGCGTGTCGTTTACCCGCAGATTCCGGTGCGCGTCGAGTATCGCTTGACCGAAAAAGGCTACGACCTCAGGCCGATTGTGCAGGCAATGCACACGTGGGCTGAGACGTGGATCCCCCTCCCTGAACCTCCGGTAGAGCACTGATGGAGCATTTATGGGCGCCCTGGCGCATGGCTTACGTTGCGCCGGAAACTCCCTCCTCCCAGGAATGCATCTTTTGCATCCAGCCCGCTGCGCACCGTGATGAGCACTTCTACATTCTCCATCGCGGGGAGCGCTGCTTCATGATGCTCAACCGCTATCCCTACAACAGTGGGCATCTCATGATCGCGCCTTTCCAGCACGTGGGAAGCATCGAACAACTTGACGGCGAAACGCTGAGCGAGTTGATGTCCCAGGCGCAACTGGCCCTGCGTGCCATAGGCCTGGCGCTGAAGCCCGATGGCTTCAATATGGGCATCAACCAGGGCAAAATAGCCGGAGCGGGCTTTGCCGAGCACACGCATTTACATGTCGTCCCGCGCTGGAGCGGCGATACCAATTTCATGCCGGTCCTTGCCGATATCAAAGTGCTGCCCGAACACCTGGATAACACCTACCGCAAACTTAAACAGGCGCTGGACACCATCCTGAACCAGCCATAAAAATTTGTAGCGAGGTGACGCAATGCACCTGGAACTCCTCTCGCACCTGCCCGACTTACCGGACGCGAACTCCCACGCCACGCCGCTTCTCTTTGTGCATGGCGCGTGGCACAGCAGTTGGTGCTGGGCAGAACATTTCCTCCCCTATTTTGCCGCGCATGGCTACACATCATATACCCTCGACCTGCGCGGGCACGGCAAAAGCGACGGTGTGAAACAACTGCGCTGGGTGAGCATTTCCAATTACGTCGCCGATGTCGAGCAGGCCGTTCGACAACTGGAGCGCCCGCCTGTCCTGATCGGGCATTCAATGGGCGGCCTCGTCGTGCAGAAATACCTGGAAAAGCACGCGGTTCCCGCGGCTGTACTGCTTGCGTCCGTCCCTCCCACTGGTGCTCTGCGTACCACCCTGCGCATCGCCGTAACGCATCCGCTCGAGTTCGTGAAAGCCAACGCGACGATGAAGCTCTATCCCATCGTCGGAACGCCGCAGCTCACCCGCGAAGCCTTTTTTAGCGCGAACATGCCAGACGAGCAGGTGCAGACCTATTTCGCGCGCATGCAAAACGAATCCTATCGCGCCTTCCTCGACATGATCGTCTTCAGCCTCCCGCGCCCCGCTCGTGTAAAGTCACCCGTGCTGGTGCTGGGCGGTGAGAAGGACACGATCTTCAATCGCAAGGAAGTCGAGGCCACAGCGCGCGCCTATCACACGCAGGCTACCTTCTACCCAATGGCCCACGATATGATGCTCGAAGCGGGCTGGCAGGATGTAGCGGATCATATTCTGCGCTGGTTGGGCGAGCGAGGTTTGTGAAGAGCCTATTCTCTATCCAAGAACACGTGTACTGCCCTAGCCGGTACCCCCACCATCACACCTGAACCAGCATCAATACCCAGGTCATGCATCTCACGCGCAACTATCGGGATCACCAGTGTTTGCCCGGTTTTCAGCAGTACGCTAATGCAATGGAAAGCCCCCTTCGGCAAAATGCGCATCACCATGCCTGGGACAAGCGTCATGGGCGGTAACTGTTCGTTGATGCTTTCTGCCATCCGCTCACTCGTGTCGCCAGAGAAAACGCGTATTTCGTCGCTGCGAACGCCAAGCTCAATTGTTTGTCCAAGATGTACCAGCATCGACGCTGGAATGGAGGCATGGATTGTGAGGCCGTCATTCACCAATATACGCGCAATGCGTGGTCGTGTGGGGCGGCCTGCCGAAATGTAGGGATGCCCCTCGTGGGCTTCCGGGGGGGGTTGGGCCGCTTCCTCATCCGTGATCGCTACGACCCTTCCGCTCCAACAGGTGTGCATCCCGACCAGGGCGGCGATTGTGCGCGTCTGCGGCGAGCGAAAGACCTCGTCTGGTGCGCCAACCTGGAGTACGCGCCCCTGCTGGATCACGATGACCGTATCCGCCAGCGCGCGTGCCTCGGCAGCGTCGTGCGTTACCAGCACGATTGGTACATGGACGCGCTCGTGAAGGGCGCGCATCTCTTCGCGCAAGGTCTCGCGCACCGCCGCGTCGAGCGAACTGAATGGCTCGTCGAGCAGCAGCAGCAGCGGGTTGGGAGCCAGTGCGCGCGCCAGGGCAACCCGCTGCTGCTGGCCGCCGGAAAGCTGCGCTGGCCGCCGGTCTTCCAGGCCATCCAGTTGCATCAGCTCGATGAGTTCATCTACGCGCTGCCTGCTTTCCCTGACCTGCCTGCCAGGTGCCTTGAGACCGAAGGCGATGTTCTGCTCAACCGTGAGATGTGGGAATAGCGCGTAGTTCTGGGGGACGTAGCCAACGTGGCGGCGTTGGGGAGGAAGGTAGAGGCCCCGCTCGCTGTCGTGCCAGGCGACGCCATCCAGCGCAATTCTGGCCGAGTCGAGTGGGAAAAGTCCCGCGATAGCCTGCAAGGTCAGACTTTTACCCGCGCCCGATGGCCCGAACAGGACGGTCAGTCCGCGCGGCGCGCTGAAGGCGATGTCCAGGGTAAAACCGGCCAGGACGCGGCGAACGGCAACCGACAATGCTCCAGGCACTTCGCCAGGTAAGTCCGCTGCTGGTGAAGCTGTCTCAGTTGATGATGCGATTTGCTCAGAATGTCCCACACGATGGCTATCTATCATAATACTATTGATTTCCCCGTCCGGCGCTGAACCACGACGATTGCACCTACCACGACGATGCTGAGTCCCAGGGAGAACAGTGCCAGCGGCAGTGCGCCCGCCACTCCGACGCTGGACAACTGGACATAGGTAAACACCGGTATGGTGTATGGGTGATAGGCCAGCACGACCGTCGCGCCAAATTCGCCCAGCGCGCGCATCCAGGCCAGGATGAGGCCGGCGATGATGCCGCCGCGCGCCAGTGGCAGGCTTACACGCCAGAACAGGCTCCAGCGATTGTGACCCAGCGTCGCGGCCACCTGCTCGAGCCGCGGATCAATCGACTCGAAGGCCGAGCGCGCGGCCACGATGACGAACGGCGCGGCCACGAAGATCTGCGCGATCACGATGCCCGCCAGCGAGTCGTCGACCTCCCAGCCGGCATTTGTCAGAGGCCCGCCGATCAATCCATACGGGCCAAAGAGCACCAGCAGGATAATGCCGCTGATGACCGGCGGAAAAACCAGCGGCAGGTAGATGGCGACACTTACGATGCTTTTTCCCGGAAAGGAAAAATGTGCCAGTATGTAACCGAGCGGTATCCCGAACAGGGCCATGAACGCCGTTGCAATTGTAGCGCTCTCTGCGGAGGTAATGAGCGCCTGCACCGCGTCCGGGTCGCTGAGCGTTGATGGTACGGAAGGCCAGGGCAGTACGAAGAGGAAGTAGACAAGAGGTCCGATGAGATAGAGCATCATACAGGCGGCCAGCAGCCAGAACACGGTTCCCCTACCGGCGGGACGGAAAGGCGTCGTTCTGTGCTGCGTGATGTCTGTGCTTGAAACTTGCTGCATGAATTTAGCTCTGTACGTATTGCTGTAACTGCTGTGGTATCGCCGTTTTATCCCCTCCCGCTGTAAAAGGCGTTGTCAGAATACCCTGTCCCTGGAGCAGCGATTGGCCCTGGGACGAGAGCAGGAAGTTAACGAAAGCGATGCCACCGGCCATATTTTTCGCCGTATTGAGAACAGTAACAGTATACACGATGGGAGCGCCCTTTGACACAGCATTAGTCTTGGGATTCTTCCATGTAACAGTGGCGTACTGGGCTGCCATCGAAGGGTTGCCCAGGTTGACCTGGTCGGGCAGACTGATGTAGGGGATGTTTGGCCCCTTGACTTCGTTGATGTAGAAGAAACCTGCATCGAGCTGGCCCGCCCCCAGGCGCGCCACCAGTTCCTCCTCCGGGAAGATCTGGCTGGTATTTTCGTTGCTTCCCAGGATTTTCTGTGTGAGGCCGGGCTGGTGGTAGTATTTCTCCGCCAGTTCAAGCGTGTAGATCGTGTTCACGCCTTTGGGATCAAGCAGCGGATCGGTGCGGCCCAGGCGCAGGCCCGGTTCCTCGAGCACCTGGTACCACTGCTTTGAGCCACTGGCGGCCGCCTGAAAATCCGCGGCGAATTTGCTGTTCGGATTGTAGCCGATCACCATCTCGGTGCGCGCGAAGTCTAAATACCAGGAGGCATAATTCCCATTGGCCGCGCCCATCAACTGCGCATTGAGCTTTGGGTTTGCGCTGATAAAAACATCGGGGAAGCTCAGCTTTCCCTTTATCTCATTGATGAGCGCCGACGAGCCTTTAGCCTCGCCCTGGAATGTGTAGCCAGTACTTGAATCAAAAGCAGACTTCACCATGTTCTCCATGATGTTGGTCAGCGATGCTGCGTACGCCACAGAGACGGCCCCTTTCGGCGCGGCCGTGGCTGTAGGCGTTGACCCGCTGCTTGTCGTTGCGCCACAGGCGCTCAGCAGCAAGAGAAAAACAAAACCAGTGCTAAATATTGGGAGAAGGTGTTGCCGGAACGAGTGCTGTTTCATTCGATGCTTCCTCCTGTTATTGTACTCTAAGACTGAGTACTCACAGTATGATTATAGAAGTCGTGACGCTTGTAGTCAAGCATTGACTATTGTCAAATATTGCCAGGGTATGCTATACTATGCTTGAAGCAGGAGAGATGTGTAGGCACGCGCATAAGGTGGCTTAACAAGCAACTTCAGGCGCATTGATCGCATACTCGAATGGTTTATTGGTCAGGGCAAGTAGATTACTTGCATGGAAGTTCAATCGGGGTGTAGCGCAGTCGGCTAGCGCGCAGCGTTCGGGACGCTGAGGTCGGAGGTTCAAGTCCTCTCACCCCGACCAGGATGTGCACTCGTTTCAAACACAGGTGCCACATCAACAGGTAGCACAGGAGTCCAAGATGCGGACATATCAACCATACCCATCCGGTCAGGCCGGAGGCTATGTGTTGAGCGCCGTCGACCAGCATTTCCTCTCGGAACACTGGCAGGACGGCCAATGCCGCGTTGTGTTGCCTGGACATGCAGGTCGCTCTAAACCCTCTCCAATCGGTCAATGTCTCAGTCGTCGTCCCAGGCGGCGATAGAAGCTGAAGGGAACGGGGCGGCTAACCTACCCCCTTCCCGGATCCCATTGAAAGCTTCTTCCTCGCTGTACTGCATCCGGTATCGGCCCTGACAGAGAGGAAGGGAAGTCATTCATGCCCGTTCTTGTATTGAATTCTTCACTCCAGCCTCTTTCAGTCATTCCTGAACGCCGTCTCATTGTCTTGCTTTCTAAGCAAAAAGTTACCTTTGTTGATGACAATGTGCGTCAGGTGATCGAGGAGAGCATTCAGGCCCGCCGTCTTGAACTGGAGCGGCCCGTCATCGTGCAGTTGCTTGCTAATGTGCGCGTTCCGCGCATAGCCCTGCAGCCGACACGCTCCAATATCCTGCTGCGTGATGATGAAACCTGCCAGTACTGCGGCAAGCGCAGCCGCGAACTGACGCTCGATCACGTTATCCCCCGTTCGCGTGGCGGCACGGGTACGTGGGAGAATCTCGTGGCGTGCTGCAAGAGCTGCAATGGCAAAAAGGGCAATCGGCTGCTAAAGGAAGTAAACATGCGCCTGCTGCGACAACCACGCCCGTTGACGCACGAATATGCCGGGTTCTTCCTGCTGCGCTATCCCAAGCTGCGCGAAGCCTACGAGCAGTTCTTGCTCAGCGCGCAAACCGGTATCGGAGCTTAAAAATAGAATATATCCATAGGGGTACTTTTGAATAGTATCCCTATGGACGCTGTTACAATGGATAGAAAGGATTCGTGTTTATCTCTGGTAGTGCTGTTAAGTAATCAGGTCTATCTTACGAGTATTTTAAGCATTACCAGTGAAGGAAATATATGCTCGAACTCACAATTTCCGGAGAATCTGAAAAAGATTCAACAAGTGGCCCTGCATACCTGTGTTTGCACGGGCATTTTTATCAACCTCCGCGCGAGGATCCGTTCACAGGGCAAATTCCTATTGAGCCGGCTGCGACTCCCTTTTCCAACTTTAACGAAAAGATTACCGGGGAATGCTATCGTCCCAACGCCGAGGCCGGCAACTTCAATGCTATCAACTTTGATCTGGGCCCGACGCTGGCTGCGTGGTTGGAGGATGCGCACAATGATGTTTACGAGCGCATCATTGCGGCCGACCGGCTGCATGTGGCGCGCTTCGGCGTTGGCAACGCTATGGCTCAGGCCTACAATCATACTATCCTGCCGCTTGCCACGTCACGCGATAAACGCACGCAGATCGCCTGGGGTTTGAGCGATTTCAAGCATCGCTACGGGCGGGATGCGAAGGGCATGTGGCTGGCGGAGACCGCCGTCGATATTGAATCGCTCGACCTGCTGGCGCAGTATGGCATCACCTACACAGTTCTTGCGCCCTGGCAGATAGCAGAGTCGGTTGATACTACCGAGCCCTACATTGTTCCCCTGCGAGATGGTCGCAGCATCACGGTCTTTTTCTTCAATGGGCCGCTCTCCGGCGGGGTCTCCTTCGACTGGAATACCACCAGCAACGCCGATATGTTCGCCGCATCATACCTGCCGCGTCACCTTGTGCAGAGCAAGCGCGACTCGGGGGAGGCCCAGTTGATCCTGATCGCGACGGACGGCGAGCTTTATGGTCATCACCGGCCCTGGCGCGATAAATTCCTTACGCATCTCATCACGACAGGTGCGCCCGCCTACGGCTTTGAAATCTGCACACTCGAACAATACATGCGCATGTTTCCCGCTACAAAAGAGGTCTCACTGCGCGTGCCGAGCGCGTGGAGCTGCGGTCATGGCGTAGCACGCTGGGATACCGGCTGCGAATGTACCGAGGGCGACAGCACCTGGAAGGCCGCACTCAACCACGCTCTACGCAACCTGGCCGAACGCAACAATCGGCTCTTCGAGCAGTACGCGGGTGAGACACTGCGCGACCCCTGGGCGGCGCGCGATGCCTACCTGCCCGTGCGCGACGGCTGGGAGCCGGTCGAGAGCTTCTGGACTCAGCACGGCATAAACCAGCATCCATTGATGGTACATCGCACCTTGCTCCTGCTCGAAGCGCAGTACTACGGCCAGTACAGCTTCACAAGTTGCGGCTTCTTCTTCGAGGATCTGGATCGCATCGAGCCGCGCAACAACATCGCCTTCGCGCGCCGTGCCATTAGCCTGATCTGGCAGGCGCTGGGGATCGATCTGCAGACCGATTTCCTCAGAGATCTGCGCTCCGTGAAAAGCTGGCGCGTCCCCAGCCTGACGGGCGAGGATGTGTACCGCCAGTTGCCGGTTGTACGAGAAGATCAGTTGCCCCCACTGGCGTAGAGGCACCTGAGCCTGATCCATGCTGGACCTGCTTATCTCCCTAGCTCAAGATTAAACGCGAGCGTTGGAAGCTCACAAGCGATAATCCAAGCAGAATTGCATCCAGCACAGCGATCACGGCCATGACAAAGAGCAAAAACTGCGAGTAGGTTAACGACGCGACAAAATTCGTAGGCAATGCTTGCAAGGCAGAAATACCTCCAAACACCAGCACGAATGTGCCTATACCCAAGATTTGTTGCGCTTGTCGTACTGTAGATGTCCGCAGCGATACGAGCACTCCAGCACTTGCTCCCAGTAGACAGGTCAGTAGACTCAAAGCAAGAGCTTCAAGGAACAAGTTGAAAGGATGATAGAACATCCACCCACCACCGTTCCCCCTGAAAAGGTTGACCAGTATCAGGCCGAGCAGAAGGCCACCGAGAGCCATTCCCCAGGCATATCCCACGGTCACAACAACCTTCCCCAGCAGAATCGCTCGATCGGATATGCGGCTGGCCAGCAAGGTTTCAAGTGTATGTCGCTCACGCTCCCCAGCGATGGCATCGCCAATAAAGCTAATGATTACAGAAAATGGAATCCAGAGAATCACGAACATCTCGATAGGCGAGAGTGCCAGCCACTGAAGTCCGAACTGCAATGGGAGGTAGATGCCCATAATACCGATCAAGAGCAAGGGGCGTATCGATGCCCTCCACCCGCCCTGGAAGAGCAGGTCCTTCGATTCTTTCCACATCATGGTCCAGAGATCGTTCATCTTTTTTCTTCCTCCATCAAGGTCAAAAACACGTCTTCCAGGCTGGCCTTGCCCCGGCGCACTTCCTCCACCGAGGCCCCTGCATGCACCAGCAAACTCACGAGCGGGCCCATCTCGCTCTCTCCGCGCAGTTCCAGGACGAGATGGTTGTTGTGCAGGTCGGCATGGGCGACCTCTGGCCGCTCTCTGAGTGTGGCCAGCATCTGCTCGGTGAACCCACGCCCCACGATCTCTGCCTGCGGACCTCCCATCCTGGCCCGCAGTTCATCGGGGGAGCCAACCGTGACGAGTTTGCCCTGGCGAATCACCCCGACCTGAGCACAGAGCTTTTCGGCTTCGGTCAGATTGTGGGTGTTGAGAAAGACCGTCACTCCTTCGCGTGCGACCAGGCCGGCCAGGTCATCGCGCAAAGCCGCCGCCGCCAGCGGATCAAATCCTGCTGTCGGCTCATCCAGGAAGATCAAGGGAGGGTGGTGAAAGAGCGCTCGTGCCACTGCGAGTTTTTGTTTCATTCCCCGGCTCCACTTGCCCACCTGGTCCTTACGGCGATCCCAGAGATCCAGGTGGGTGAGCAGTTCTTTGATGCGCTCCCGCCGTTCGGGGGCGGGTATATGATAGATGCGCCCGTACAAGTCCAGATTGTCTTCGGCGGTCATGCGCTCGTAGAGCCCTGCAAACTCAAGCAGCGCCCCTATTCGTGCTCGAATTTCATCCGCCTGCGTGCGCGTATCGAAGCCAAGCACGCTGGCCTGGCCCTGCGTCGGTTCCAACAGGCCGAGCAAGAGATGAATGGTGGTCGTTTTACCCGCTCCATTTGGTCCCAAAAAACCAAAGACTATTCCCTCAGGCACTTCCAGTGAAAGATCATCGACTGCTTTGACCGGGCCAAAAAAGCGGGAAAGGTGTTCTGTGCGAATGATGGATTCAGGCATACAAGAATACTCCTTTTTCTACGAAGTGCTGTGTTGTGATGGTGCCTAATTATGATACGCTCCATCAGCTTGTAGAGGCGCTGATGTCATTGCTTCCCATGCACAAAATGAAAACCGGGTATCCTGATAAATAGGATACCCGGCTAAGCCTGATAAGACTAATATACCATGATCTGCGTGTTCCAGTCCGTATGGGCATACACCCAGGCCGCATCGTTTTCCTGCATGTTGATGCAGCCGTGGCTGCCGTTGCCGGCGAAGGATTCGTCGCCGCCGACATCGTAGTGCGGGAATTGCGTGCCCGGACCGAAGTTGACGCGCCACCAGGCGTCGTGTACGAAGAAGCCGCCCCAGTGGTACAGGATTGCATAGTTGATATGCGTCGGCGGGTACCAGAACGGCGAGCTGGGGGGATCATCCGACTTGAACTCGTCGGGAGCTTTGCGGTCCTGCACCGTCCAGTATCCCGGTAATGCCGGACGCTCTACCCTGCCCATAGTGACATAGAAAGAGCGAATCAGCTTTCCATTGACGTAGACACGCATGGCCTGTTCGACCATCGAGACCATCAGCACTGTCCCATGCTGTAGGCTGGGGTAATGTTGCATCACCTCCATGTCGGTCTGGTGAACCTGGTTGTAAGGCGTCTTATCGCTGTAATCCTGCTGCATCATCTGGAAGTTAAAGAATTCGTTGTTGTCGTCTGCCACAACCGCCTGGTAATCGCTCGGATAATATGCCCAGCTCAGCTCGCGCTGCAGCCAGTAGCCGATGCCGTTCATCGTGTAGCCGGAGTCCATGATGTAGTTTTTGCCATCGAACTTATCATGATAGAGGTGCGCCTGCCCCCAGGCGTTCGCCTCGCGGTCAAGCTCGCTGATCAGGTAGCTGGATGCGCCTTGGGTCAGATCGTTCTGCATCGAGGCGATATCCGTATTGATCTTCTGAGAGATTATGAGATATTGCGAGATCGTCTTGGCGTTGCGCATCTGCTGGGCGTCGGTGTTGTACAACTGCTGGTAGGACGAGGCGTCCATACCATAGGTTTTCAGCAGGTTGATCTGTGTTTTGAACTCGCCCAGTTTGGCGTTACCTACAAATGGCAGGGCCTGGATCGAATTCACTACCGCCATCTGGTATTGCGTATCGACCATCAGGTTGAGGTTGCTGAAATCGACGGGATCTGTGATCGTATTCAGTGTGTTCATGTCGCTGGTATACTGCCCCTGCATCGCCGTGATGTCCAGGTGAGCAGCCTGCATCTGCTGGATGGTCTTTTGGAAATTACCTAGCAGCGTATGAGTTGAGTTGAGCAGGGACAGGGCGTCCGTGGCTTTGGCAGCACTGGCGCTGATGGCCGCATAATCTTTAGGATATTGCGCGGAAGAGAGCAGATTTTGATCGTTTGAATATTCTTGCGAGAAGGCAGCAATATTGCCGGCTTTCAGGCCACGTACCTGGGTAAGCGCCTGTTGGAAATGCTGCAAATCCATTTGAGCCTGTGTGCTTGCGTCCTGCGTGACTGAGCTGACGATACCCTGGACTTGTGTCGCAAGCTGCTGGTATTGTTTGGCCTGAGACACATAGTAATTCGTTGCCGGTGTGTCATCGAACAGCGTGGACGGCGCGCTTGTGCTGCTTAATTGTTGTTCTTTGGCCACGATAGAGGAAAGATCTGATGATGGCACGCCAATAGCCCTGGCGTGGTTCAGGGCCGAATCGAGCTGTGCCTTACTCTGGGTTGCCTGCTGCTGCGATTGCTGGCTTCCCCCACAGCCGCTCGTTACAAGAACGAAGCCGACTATCAGGCTAATCATGATCGCCTGTACGAGTCGACTGGTGCGCATGCGTTGCATAGTGGCTACCTCCGACATATCCGACCGGCTTACACGCAGTGTAGACGCGCCAGCGTCGTTGCCGGTCGGAATAAGATTACCTACGACTTTTTGCTCGTTGTCTTTGTTTCTGTTTACGTTTTTCTTTACGTGCGGCCTTGCCGGTCTTCTTGCCGCTCCCAGCAGGGCGCGATAGGGCAGGCGCTCTCATCGCACTTTGTCCGTCCAGACCGCCTAAATCTCCCATGCCCGGCATACCACTCATGCCAGGGAGTCCCCCTGCGCCGGCATACTGCCGCGCCATCTTGGCCCATGGACCTTTGCCGCTGCTGATCTGGCGCATCATCGTGCGCATCTCATTGAATTGAGAGAGCAACTGGTTGATGTCCTGCGGCGTGGTGCCGCTGCCCATTGCGATACGCTTGCGCCGGCTGCCGTTGATAATATCGGGATTCCTCCGCTCCTCCAGCGTCATCGACAGGATCATCGCCTCCACGTACTTTAATTGATCCCCCTCCAGCGCCTCTTCCATATCGGGCGTCGCGGCAAGTTTATTAAAGCCCGGGATCATTTCCATAACCTGGCGCAATGGCCCCATGCGCTTCAACTGGCGCATAGCGTTGAGGAAGTCTTCCAGGTCGAATTTGCCCTTCTGCATCTTCTCCTGGGCCTTCAGCGCCTCTTCCTGGTCGATGGTTTCCTGCGCGCGCTCGATCAGCGAGAGAACATCTCCCATTCCCAGTATACGCGAGGCCAAACGATCCGGATAGAACGGCTCCAACGCCTCCACTTTTTCGCCGGTACCCATGAATTTGATGGGCACGCCCGTGACCGAGCGCATCGAGAGCGCTGCTCCGCCGCGCGCGTCGCCATCCATCTTCGTCAAAATCATGCCCGTCAGCGAGACGGCCTTGTTGAAGTCATCCGCCACTCGCACCGCCTCCTGGCCCGTCATGGCGTCAGCTACCAGCAGCACCTCGCGCGGGTGCAGTCGCTGGCGAATGGCGATAACTTCGTTCATCATGCGCTCGTCGATGTTCAAACGGCCCGCGGTATCCAGGATAACGACTGTCAGGGCCTGGTCGCGCGCGTACTCGACGGCGTGCGCGGTGATATCGATGGGATTCGAACCTGCTGGCTCCGAATACACTGGGACCGAGATTTGCCGGCCCAGCGTCTGGAGCTGCTGCACGGCGGCGGGACGATACATGTCTGCCGCTACCAGCAGCGGGCGCTGTCCCTGCTGCTTGCGCAGGAAATTCGCCAGCTTGGCCGCCATCGTCGTTTTACCGGAACCCTGCAGGCCCACCAGCATAATCACGTTCGGCTGCGGGCCGCTCAGGTCCAGTTTATTCGTACTGCCCGTGCCTCCCAGCATCTCAATCAGTTCGTCATTGACGATTGACAGCACCTGCTGGGCGGGCGAGAAACTGCCCAGTACCTCCACGCCGATGGCTTTAGCCCTGACGCGTTCAACGAATTGCCGTACCAGCTTCAGGCTCACATCCGCTTCCAGCAGCGCCAGTCTCACCTCGCGCATCGCCTCGTCGACATCAGCCTCGGTCAGCTTGCCCTTGCCACTCAGGTTGGTGAATATACCTTCAAGTCGTTTTGATAGACTTTCAAACATTGCCATGGTGTATTGATTCCTCTCCGCCAGACACTCAATTGCTTAAAATGCCCCTGTGCCCCCAATTATACCATGTTTTGCTTCTTGTTTGACCAGGGCAGTGGTACTCTTATCGCCGTTCCCAGGCGAGGCGAAAAACATGCCCCTACGATATATAATAGTGTGGACACGGCAAAACGTTTCAACCAGGAGCATCAATGTTCAAACACTCGCGCACGCAAGAAGAGATTTTTGACAGTTTTGGCTGGTGGGATAAAGGCAGCTTTCTCAGGCAGATGACTGCTGATCGCGGTGATTATATCGAATTGTGTGTTACACGTGTTTACGGCAAGGGTGCGCTGGCTCAGCAGGAAATCCTTGAAATCGGCTGCGGTGGCGGCTTGATCTGTGAAGACCTTGCGCGCCGCAAGGTGGTCATGACGGGTATCGATCCGTCGGTGGGCGCTCTGCAAACAGCGCACCTGCATTCCCGGCAGCATGGATTGGGACAAAACATCCATTATTTGCAAGGGGTCGGCGAGGCCCTGCCTTTCGCAGATGGCAGCTTCTCCGTGATCGTCTGCCTGGATGTGCTGGAACACGTCGGCAATTTGAAGGAGACCATCCAGGAGATCGCGCGGGTTCTCGCGCCAGGCGGAATCTTTGTCTTCGATACGATCAACCGCACGCTCCTGGCGCGCGTCGTCTTAATCTGGTACGGCGAGCACTTACCCATCGGCGGTCTTGTACCCGGCATCCATCAATATCACAAGTTCATCAAGCCGCATGAACTCACCTCGCTGCTGAGCGCCAGCGGCCTGCAGGTGCGCGAACTGACGGGCTTCATGCCGCGCGGCTTCAAGCAGGGCCGTTTCAGCATGGGACCCGGCTGGTTCAAAGGCATCGCCTATGTGGGATACGCCACAAAGGGAAGATAGCCGACCATCCCGGGTTTTATACGCGCCCTGTTATGCTCTCTTGCCGTTGTACCTGCTGTGCTTCCAGTGCGCCTTCGTTGCCGGTCTGCACCTTCATGGCGCTCGAGAGCTTCAATCCCAGCGCGCTCAGGCAGGCCATGCCTGTCACAGTCATGATCAGGGCGGCGTAGGGGTGCGAGAAGACGAACATGGCCGTCACTTTGTCGGCGGGCAGGTGCAGCAGGCCCGAGAAGACCAGCAGGCCCACGGCCTCGTTGCTGCCTACCTGCCCGGGCGGCGTTGGCAGGATGTAGAACATGTTGTAGACGGTATAGCCGAAGATGGCCGTGCCGAACGAGATCGGGAAGCCAATCGTCCAGAAGGCAAGCATGGCGAACAGTCCGTCGAAGAACACCGCCACGATCGTCAGCAGCACAGCCGGGATAAAGATGCGCGGCTGGCTGGCGCCCATCAGCAGCGAATCGACGAAGCCGGTGGCAAATCCCTCGATTTTGCTGCCAATCGATTTAGGAAGGATAGCGGTCATGCGCTGTAACAGGTGAATAGCGGCGTCACGTTTCCAGGCGGCCAGGGCAATAAAAAAGATCAGGCAGATCAGAATGCCGCTAACCAGGGCCAGCACTAACCAGAGCTTGATATCCATCTGCACCCCGAGCAAGGGCACAATGGCCATGATGAAGAGCGCGGGCATAAGATCGAGGGCTTTGTCCATGGCGACCGTCGGCAGCGATTTGCTGATCGGTATATCGGCGATTTGTTTGAGCATCAGGCTCTTAGCTACCTCGCCGCCGCGGATGGGCAGCAGGAAGTTGAGGAAGATGCCAACCAGAAAGAGCTGGATAGCTTTAAATGTACTGATCTTGCCGATAGGATTAATGAAGAGTTTCCAGCGCACCCCACGAATAGAGAACGCGATTAGAAAGGCCACGCCGGAGAGCAGCGCAAGTATGATGCCCCTGGGAGTGGTCAGATTCTGGCGCAGGATGGCGAAAGTTTCCGGAAAATTGACAAAATGCGCCACGAGAAACAGCAGCCCCACGCCGATAAGCAGGCCTATCACCACCTTCGTCACAGGCGACCCCAGCGCTGCTTTCCAGGCCGGTTGAGCCCTGGCGTTGATCGGCGGCGTCAAGGGCACTGCGATGGGATCAGCAGTGGAGGCTACAGCGGAGAGCGGCATTGTGCGCCCGAACGGCTCGCGCCCGTACAGATTGACGATGGGCAGCGCGCCTGTCTGCTGGATGCCGAAGGGCCAGTAACCTTCTTCAGCATCATCGGCTATCGGCAGAGGAGAAAGCGGCCCATTTATATTGTCAGTTTTCGGCGGCATCTTGATGGCGCGCATCATGCCGCTGAGTTGCATGAGATGCTGCGTGCTCTGTGTGCTGATATCCTGCATATAAGTTGCCGCCTGCGCTGTTCGAATGCGGAATGTGGGAACGATAGACATTGGTGGCGTTGCCTGTGCAGTTGATGGTTTGCCGGTCTGCATTGAATTGATAGCCACTGTCGGCTGCGCGCTCACATCATTGATCGGCGAGCTATTCGCGCTTGCGCCCTGCTCGGGTTCCGGCGTGTTATAGTAGGCGGTCTGCTTTTTATCTATACCGACCAGGCGCGGACGCGCGGGTCGCGGGCGAATTGGCGGCGGTAACGTGTCTGGATCGAACTGCATACGAAAACCTCGAATTAACGCTCCAGGAGCAGGCAAGTAGCCGGTGCTACTTCCATATACTCTTACATATCAACGTGTTATCTGAACGATAATAAACAAAAATTAAAGATATTCATGTTTTTGGTACCATTGTGCGGTAAACCTCATCCCTTCATCCAGTTCCATCCGGGGAGTAAATCCTAATTCCGCCCGCGCGCGGCTGATGTCGTAGACGCGGCTATTGGTTAAAAAATTTACGCGGCTGCGAGTGAGTGGAGCATCCTCACCTTTGAAGCCGGGCAGCAGCGCGAAGGTATCCGAAGCGAGGTTAGCAAGCCAGAGCGGAATAGAGCCGCCCGTCGATCTCTTGCCAAGCGCACGCGCGATGGACGCAGCCAGTTCGCGAAATGAGACCGGTCGTTCTCCGGCGATATTATAGCTCCGTCCGATCGCTTCCGGTCGTTCCGCGCAGAGCAGGGACGCTTCGGTCATATCATCTATATAGATCGGGTGAATTATCGCTTTCCCTCCATCGATCAGGCAGGGTAGCCCCTTCTTGATGGAGGAGAAGAACCCCAGCAGGTGCAGATCGCCGGGGCCATAGACCAGACCTGGCCGGGCGACGCTGATCGGCAGCCCTTGCTCTTTGTATGCCTGGAGTGCGAGCAGTTCCCCCTGGAGCTTGGTTTCCTCGTAGGGATTGGTTGGCGCGAAGGGCGCGTCCTCGGCGGCCTGCGTCTTGCCGGTGATGCCGTGAACGCCAGTGGTGCTGCAATGCACGATACGCCTGAGCTGGCTCTGCCCCGCGCAGGCATCGAGCAATATGCGCGTCCCTTCGACATGCGTCTGGTGGTAGAGTTCTGCCGGAGTGCTGGGATGATAGAGCCGCCCGGCGAAATGATAAATGATGCTCGCGCCGTCCACAGAGCGCTGCACCGCCTCGGGCTCGGTGATCTCGCCGGTGATGATGGTCACTGCCTCGCCAAATTGCTTGCGCGCCTTACCCTCGTCGCGCGCGAGGATGCGTATCTCCTCTCCCGGCTCTTGCTTGATCAGTTTTGCCACCAGGGCGGAACCGAGAAAGCCGGTCGCGCCTGTCACCAGGATCGTCATGCTTATTTCCTCGCTCCCGAATAACCCTTGACGGTGATGGCCTTCTCCGGGCAGGCTTCGTAGCAGAGCAGGCAGCGCTGGCAGGTTGAGTAATTGACCTTCAGCGTCTTGAGATCGATCACGTTGGGCAGCGGGCATGCCTGAACGCAGACGCCGCAGCGCGTACACGCTGCCTCCTCGATCTGCGGGCGCGTTCCGACCAGCCCGGTGCTGTACAGGGTGGTGCAGAGATGCTTGCCCCGCTGCGCCACCATCGTATAGGGGTAGTCGAGCGGGTACATCAGCCAGAAGATGAAGCGATACAGTGTCTTCTGCTGCGGCAGGCGGAATTTTTTGATGACCACGACATCCTCGCCGGCAAGCGTCCAGGAGGGCTTACCCATCTGCTCCAGCGCAAGCTTGAGGTGCGGGATATCGCGCGGCTTGACGCCCACAGTCTGGCAGCAGACCAGGTCAACCGCCAGGCTGTCTCGGCCGGCCACTAGCACCTGCAGGTCGGCTTTGTCGCCATAGAGCGGCCCCTCGCCGTCCTGCCCCACGCTGCCATCGACGATGGTCAGATCGGGCTTGATCCCGCGGTTCATATCGACGATGCTCTGATCGATTCCGAAGGTGTGCATCGTGCGGCGGTCGGGACGCGGCAGAATGCCCATCGGGTTCTTCATGCCCAGCGTCATGGTTGACACGACGTGCGTTTTGAGTACTGGCAGGTTGATCAACCTGGCTTCGCTGAGTATGCGGGGAACATGGAAGTGGCGCAGGCGTTTCGCGCCCTCTGGCCGGAGCTCTACCCAGTCCTGCTCGCCTCCCTCCGGGTCTATTTTGAGAATGCGTATCCCGTTCTCCTGGCAGAACTGTTCCACACCCAGGATGGTGTAGGTCGCGTCGCGGTCGAACTCCGTTCCGGGCGTTTCGCATAGCACCGGTTCTGCCCGGCAGGCACGCACCTCTTCCGCCACGGCCTTGAGCAGGGCGAAGCTGGTGGTCGAGCCGGTCTCGGCGTTGCGCCCCGCCACGAAGTTCGGCTTGAGAATGGCGATTTTCGCGCCGCGCATCACCGACTCCATGCCGCCGATCTGCTCGATGACGCGATGCGTCGCTGCCTCGATGCCATCGAAGGTGCGTGTGACGGCGACGGTATCGGTCTCAGGTTGTATTGCTACCATGATGGTTCGTCCCCCCAATAAGGTTATGTAATCTGTTCCTCCGGCGGATATGGCATTGCTCTGCGGCGTTCGGCAATGGCTGTCGGATCGCCGCGCTGGATGCCGCTGGATAGGATCGGCTCGCCGGCCGACCTCGACGCTGCTGTCGCCAGCGCCGTTGTGCCCGGGCTCTGGCCGTTCATGACGATCGGTGCCGCGTATTTATGGATCACCTGGTACACCTGCACGACGATTTGCAGGTTGTGGTCATCGGCGCGGAAATCGGCGAGCAGGACGGAATGTTCGTAGGCCTGCTTGATGAGATCCATAGGCCCGCCGTAGGTCTTGATGTCGTTCAGCATTTCCGAGTCGGCGACGATATAGTCGATGCGGTCCCAATTATCCTCGAGCGCGCCGGTCTTGTCGTGCAAGGTCGGGTCGTAGGCAACTTCCCAGTAGACCTCGGCGTGCGGGAACGGCGCGCTGTCACCCACGCCTGTACCGCCGGGCAGCCGCAGGTCTAGGTAGAGGTAACTGTTAATGACGATGAAGGAATCGTGCGGGACGTGATCGCGTATCCAGACCATCGCTTGCTGCTGGGCCGATGTGGGATTCTGGTAGAAGCGGAAACTGGTCTCCTGAATGTCGTAGGGCAGGATCGCGGCCAGCGCGACAAGCAACAGGCCTGCACGTACAATGTTGAAGGCGAGATGCAGTTTCGGTGATCGCCCGATCTTGCCTGCCCAGCTCAGGATGGCGTTGAGCGCCATCGCGGTATTCATAGCAGTCAACGGGATAAGTATGATGACGTAAAACGACAGCACCTGGCCACCGCGTAGGAGTAATAGCCAGTAGAGCGCGGCCATCAGCGCGAGCATCAGGTGCTTGCGGTTCCACCAGCCATAGATCAGGTTGAAGAGCGGTGAAGCGATGCTGAGCACGATGATTACCGGGTCGTTTTCTATCCAGATTTGAAAGCTGCTGAACAGGCTGCCGCTCTGCACGCCGCGCTGCGCCTGGCCGACGAAGGTATCAAGCATACTCAAATGTGGGTGCGTATCCCATGGAAGATGCCATGCGTACGGGAATAGCTCGCCCTTCAGGATGGCCATCAAGACCCATGTCGAGCAGACCGCCATGATGGTATAGATGAACGCGGTTATGCTGAACTTGCGCTGGAATTTCGTGGAATACAACCAAGCCGCATATACAATGGCGGGGAAAAAGACCGCGGCGGTTTCTTTTGAGAGAAAAGCCACGCCAAAGGAAATGGCTGCCCCGATGACAAACTTCAGGCGGCTCTGACCTACCACAAGCAGGTACAGCGACATGAGCAGCCAGAACGTGGCGATGTTGTCGAGGAACACCTGTCGCTGGTATGTGATGCTTAAAGGTGAAAACGAGAAAATCACCAGGGCGAGCAGTCCTGCGCTGGCACTGCCGCTCATCCGGCGCACGATCAGGTAGACCAGCAGTGCACTGCCAAGCGCATAGAGCAGCATCAGGACGCGCCCGCTGTTGATGGCGGTGCCAAAGGTGAAGAATCCCCCGGTCATTTGTATCCAGCCGGCAATCTGAATCCAGCCGAGAGGCGGGTGCCCGTATCCATAGGGTTCGGAGGCGATCATGCCCTTCGTGATGGCCCAGGCGTACGACATGTAGGTGCCTTCATCCAGTTCGTAGCGCGGGAAATTGAACATGTTGTAGGCATGTGCTGCCAGAGTACCCAGCAGTGCGAACACTACCAGGACCGCCTCTGACCAGGCGGGTATCGGAATGGCCCTGGCCTGCTTGCCGGGATTGAGTGTAATGCTGGGCATGACGCGCGTTTCACTGGCCGCGACGCGCTTTTCCTGGCCAGGTAAGACGCGCGGCATAAAGGTTGTATGCCCCGTGGGCCGCCGCAGGGGATCGCCCTTTTGTCCGGGACGGTAGGCGGTTCGCACGAAGAAATTGTGCGTGCGATACAGGATAATATTGCCGTTCTCTACCACTTGCCCGGGCGCCTGCTGCGCAAGGGGGACCACGTATGCCATACCGCCGTTACCCCCGCTGTTGCGCAAGGCACCTGGTTGCCTCATTTGCGCAGCCATCTGGGAGTGATCGTTGCCTTTCTCAAGAGTGGCACCTGGCAAAATGCTGGTACGTTCAAACGCCATATCAGGGTAGTGCTGTCCATTTCCATCCTGCCGATTCTGGCTGCCCTGACCATTCTGCCAACTCCTCGCCTGCTCGGAGCCGAAAAAACGCGTCCCTGCAGGAGGGGTAAGGGGAGAGCGCACGACGATTTTCCGCCGGATCGGCACATCTACCCTGGTTGCCTCCCCGGCTATATTGTCTGGATTGCCCGTCGCACCGGTGGCGTCGTAGGCCCGCGATGCTTCGCGGCCTGCTGGCTGCCCCCGCTCTGGTTGCTGCGGGTCCTGATCTTGTCTTGCTGTATAGGAAAATGGCATGTTACTCTCTTACTCGTCTCATTTTACGTGGCAACAACTAAGTTAACCTGGCAGGCGCCGGTGTATTTGTCATCTCGTAACGGCGGCCATTACGGTCGACGGGTGGTCCACGGTGCTGTCCAATATGAGCAGTTTTCTCCCAATTAGTCGAGCCTTTGAGAGCCCGGAAGACGGCGCGCAGCGCCCCTATGCTCAATATCCATTGATATGGGAAGAAGGCCATCATCAGGATAACTGCCTCTCGCCAGCTCCATTTGCGCCCGTGCGCCTTTAAAAATTCATGCAGCCCCGCCACGTCCATGAAGACGTCCAGCACGAAGCAGTACAGCGGGGCGAAGGTCAACATGGCCAGCCAGAGCGGGAATTTGATAAGGAAGAACATGATAATGGCGACAGGCACCAGAATGGCGAACAGCGCCTGCACCTCCGGCAGGATCAGCACATAGAAGGCCAGCAGGCGTTGGGAGAGCTTTTCCAGCTTCAACCATTCCCACTTGAAGAGAATCTGGATAAAGCCCTGATTCCAGCGTGTGCGCTGCTTAATGAATTGCTGGATGGTGTGTGGCGTCTCCTCGCGTGTCACGAACTCGTCCTCGTAGAGGATGCGGATGCGCGCGTGGGAAAGGCTCAGGCGGATGCCGAGATCAGCGTCCTCGGTCAAACACTTTTCGTCCCACCCACCAAGCTGCTCCATCAGCTCGCGTCGCACGAAGACAGTATTTCCACCCAGCGGCGTTATGCCGATGCGCGAGAAGAAATGCATCGATGATTTGAACCAGAAGAAGTATTCGAGCACATTCAAAAAGCAGAACCACTTCGTATTATGATTCATCAGTTGCACGCCACTCTGCACTACATCCACGTCTTCATTGAGCATTGTGGTATTGACGATATTCAGTATATCGGGATGCGGCTCATCTTCCGCGTCGAAAATCGTGACGATGTCACCGCGTGCTACCTGCAAGCCCAGATTGAGCCCGTGCGGCTTACTAATCGGCTCGTCGTTGTAAATGAGCAACTGCACGTTCGGGTCGCCCATCTCATCGATCTTAGCCTGCGCTTCCGCAATCGTACCGGGATCATCCTCGCGGCAAATGGCGATAATCTGCATGAGTTCGTTCGGGTAATTGAGATCGTAGACTTTCTGGATGGTCTCTCGGTACACCTCCTCCTCGTTCTTGGCCGGTAGAAGAATGGTGAAGGAGAGGCACGGGTCGCGGTAAATGGTAGGGGCATGGTTCAGCATGGCGTTTTCCGGCGCTTCCCAGATGAAAAGGCGCAAACGGATATTGAAGATAGCCTGAAAGACCATCAACAGGATAATGAGCAGGTAAATGCCGAGAAAGAAATACGCAATATACGTTAGTATCACGTCTGCTCCTTAACAGGGCTTGGCGAATTCAAGCGGGTCATATTTGCTGCCGCACACGGTTTGTGTCAATGGGTTGATAGCGGAGCTGTCGCTGGTAGGCACAATGAAGCTGTAGGCTTCCGCTCCGCCATCGCGATGCAGCGTAATCACTACTACACTGTACGCGGCGATGCTTACATCCTGCTCGTGCCAGAGGCTGAAGCCGAAGAACTGATTCTCTGGCGTGATCACCGCCGTCTGATTTGCCCCAGACTTATTGACGAACAGAATGCTGATCGTCTGGCGCGCGTCATCAACCGTAGCGAAGGCGTCTACCGGGTCATGCTGCACTTGCAGCGGCACCAGGTAGTGCTGGAGGTGCGAAAACAACTGGAAGACGCGGTACGTCGCGGTCTGCTGCGGCGACTGCTGGTCGGTGAACAACGGGTAGGGATGATTGACTCCCTCCGCCGAGAAGTAGGCCACGTAATCTGCATTCTCGTTCATCAGTGTGCCGAGCGTATCGGCCCACCACAACGTCTCCTGTCCCTTACTGGGCTCGACGCCGCTGGATGGCGTCGCGTTGATTTCGGTGATGGCGACCGGCAGGTCGCGTCCCATGATCTGCCGGATCGTTTGTCGCAATTGGGGCAGCAGGTAGTACCATTCTTCAGGGCTGCTCATCACCAGGTAGGGCGAAGTCTGCGCATCCAGGAATGGGTACGCATGAAACGAGACCCCATCAAGCAGGTGAAAAGGCATATTGTGCGAGGGCAGATTATGCGATTTCTCATACGCTGCCACGCCTTGCAGGAAGCTCTCCATCCAGAGCGCTCCTTGAGAGTCTCTCGGCCCAACGCCTATGCCGTTAAACGCGCTGAGCTCAGGCCCGAAAACCTTAATCTGCGGGTCACTCTCATGCATTAGTATGGAAAATGCGATAAAGTCATTCACATAATCCGCGACCGTAAAGGGCTTGCCGGTATCCGGGTTTATCAGCCGGTCGGGTTCATTGCCGACAGTCCAGAGCAACACAGGGTGAATCTGCTTGTTGGCATACCCATTCTTCGTGCGCCACTGGCTCTTCGGGTTGTTCATGAAATCCACCCAGTCACCTGCTACCAGGGCGCGCTCATGTAGTGTGGGATGCTTATCGAACTTATCGACCGGGCTTGAGAGGCGAGCCTGGATCATGCCCTGAGCCCCGGTCTGGTTGAGCAGGGTGCTGAAGTCATAGAGCTGCTGGTATGACAGGATATGGTTGCTGAGCGGCTGCTGCTCGCCCCAACTACCGCCGGGGAAGCGCAGTAGATTGACGCCCGCGCTCTGCAGGCCATCCACCACCTGCGGCCCGTAGGACATGAAGCCGGAAGAAATAGCATCGATCGAGTTGGAGCCTTCCTCCGGGAAGACGTTCACGCCGTTGATATAGGGACTGATCGGCACGCTCTGCCGCAGGTCGAGCAGGGCGCTCTGCTGTCCTCCGATGGTCAGCGACAACTGCTCATTCGTGCTGCTGGCCACGCTTGCTGCTCGCACGCTGGCAAAAATAAGCGCCAGCAATAGCGCCGTACTCACGAGAAGTAAAAGACGACCGCGCCAGCGGCCACTCTTTTTTCGCGAAGCAGGCTTGAGTTCCTTCCATCCCAGCGCCGACTGAGTTTGCTGTATCTGCTGCCTCTGCCCATGACTTTGCCCAAGCCCCGCGTCAATGACCCCTCCCTGGCTCACGTCTTTCTTAAGCGGCATATATATAAGCTCCCTGATAGCTTTTTTATCGATATATCTAACTGTTCAAACGCACCAGAACACCTGGCTAGGCTGAATGACGAGAAAATTAGGACATTGGTAATCGCTCGACCAATGCTCCCTGCTTTCTTTTATCGGCTTCTACCTGATAATCCTTGATAGTGAGCATAGCGAGGTTCAAGCAGCTAAGCAGTATAACGCTCATGGTAACAAGCTTCAAGGTAAGGGACAAGTAGCAACCGTATCGATTTGTGGAAACGATGGTATCACGCCCGGCATGTCGATGACCCATTGCCAGGGCCAGACTTGCCACAATGCTGTTGCATCGTATAGACTACGTAATGGATTATGAGGCCCCAAAGAATTTGGTTATCGAGGAGATCTAAATGGTTTCTACTCGTCTGAATGTGGTAAGCGCGTTTCATTTCTCGTCCGAGTCACAGAAGATGCTCAATGAGGCTGCGGGAACGCAGATAACATATGTATCAGGGGAGGAAGAACTGGCGAACCGTCTTGCGACGGCAGATGTGGTGTGCGCCTATACGCTGCCCGCAAACTGGCGCGCGGATGCCCCGCACCTGCGCTGGCTGCAATTCCCCGGTGCCGGCGTCGATTCGCTAAGGCCGAGTGGGCTGCTCGATCCCGAAAGCAAGGTGATCGTGACAACGGCGGCTGGCATCCATGCCACCAATATTGCCGAGTACGTATTCGGCAGTATGCTGATGTTTAACTGGAACTGGCCTCAGATGCTGCGCCTGCAAGATCAACACATCTGGGCCAGAAGCGCAAGCTGGTATAACCTGGGCAAGCACGAATTGTTCGGCCAGACGCTGGGAATTGTCGGGCTCGGAAACATCGGCCGGCGCATCGCCCAGGTGGGTCGTGTCTTTGGTATGCGCATCCTGGCCACCCGGCACTCTATTCCGCGCGGAGGTCAACGCGACCCCGATGTCGACGAGGTGTTCTCACGCGAGCGGCTGCACGATCTGCTGGGTCAGAGCGATTACGTTGTGCTGTCGGTACCACTCACGCCCGATACAGAAAAAATGTTCGGCGAGGCCGAGTTACGCGCCATGCGCCAGGGTGCCTACCTGGTCAATATCGCGCGTGGGCGCGTCGTTGATGAGGCGGCCCTGATCCGTGCTCTACGTGAAGGCTGGATCGCCGGAGCAGGCCTTGATGTCACCGAGCAGGAGCCTCTGCCCGCCGACAGCCCGCTGTATAGCATGCCCAACGTCATCCTCACGCCGCATATTTCCGGGAACAGCATCCATTATGATGAACGCCTGGCAGCCCTATTTGCCGACAATCTGCGCCGTTTCCGCTCCGGCGAACCGTTGTTGAACCGCTATGATCCATCGCGTGGGTATTAATCTCGCATCGTATTCCTATGTAGTGAGGAAGGATTTTCGATGAGTACAGATCTGGGCCCAGTAGATATCCTCGGCGCTGAGGCAATCGGCCAGCCTGGACAACGCCGCTTTCGCCTGTTCGTGCTGGCCGGTGCTCGCTCGCTACTGCTGTGGATGGAGAAAGAGCAGCTCAATACCCTCTCGCTCGCTCTTGACCGCGTCATGGCACAGATTTCAGAGGGCAATATCTTGCGCACGCTGGCCCATGCCGGGCCGCTGCCTGAAGCTGAGGGCCTGCCCGCCAACTTTCCTCGCCGCCCAACCGCCGAATTTCAGGTTGGGCAAATCCGTATCGGCTACGATGAGCAGCACAATTTACTCGCCCTGATCGCCTCTCCCATCGAAGTTTTGCTGGAGCCAGGCCAGGAGCCGCGCGCCATCATCCGCGAGGAAGAGTCGGTTTCCTTCCTGTTCACCCTGAGGCAATCCCAGCAATTGACTCGAGCGATTGCCTCGCTTGTCTCCGGTGGTCGCCCTGTCTGCCCGCTCTGCAACACACCCCTGGATGGTGGCCCGCATGCCTGCATACGTCAGAACGGCCATCGCGAGGTCGTGCAGGAATTTCAGGACGAGGATGATATAGAGGAAGAGGAATAATTTATTCGCTACACAGGTATTTATTGGCCTTCTGAAGATAAAATTCCTCGTTGGCTTCGATCATCAGCTTGTGGAGAACCACCACGTCGGCGTCCGGCAGATACTCTACAGGCTGGATGCACAGGCGCATGATCGCCTGGCCGTTCTCGATTACCTGCACATAACCCCTGGTTCGCGGCACGCGATAAATACGCTGGGTGCTGGACGGGCTAGGAATTTCTACATAGCCGCGCCAGGCAAGCTGGCGGCACTGCTCGGCGGTCAGTATTTCATGCAGGAGGCTGGCGGCCCGCCTCTCAGCAGACGAAAGCCCCTTGAAATATGGCTGAAAAATCAACCATACCATCGGAGAGATAGCCAGCGCTAGTATAATCCAACCCAGCATCGTCAGAACTTGCTGAGTAAGAGGTATCATCCTCCAACGACTCGCGGGACAAGGACGATCTGCTCGGCTGTCTCGTCAAATGTCTCGATGCGCTGCGCCGGTTTGCCAGGATCCAGTTTGAAAGCGGTGGCTCCTTTTGCGCGCTCCTGCGCAAAGATGCGTTCGGCTTCGCGGACAGCAGCGAGGGCTTCAGGATCACCGACCTGGGCCTTCTGCTGGTCCCAGGTGAGGCGGTCGTCGCCGCGCCGTGACATTACCCGTAACATTCCCACAGTCGTTCCTCCTTCGTAGTCAACCAACGGTCATACTTGTCGTAAACGAACTACGTGGTACGTCCCTTGCCTACAATTGTACCTTGATACAGGCTGATACGTCAATGGGAATTACGTCACCGGCTCGGTGAAGATTCACAGACTCTACGATGCCGTCACGTAGGCGATGGCGGCGGTGCCTGGTCCTGTGTGCGTACCGAGCACGGCGCCCAGGCGGTAGATCGGCAGTTCGCCCTTGTACGTGGTTTTGATCGCCTGCGCCAGTTGCTGACCCACCTCTTCGCTTGATTCGGCGATAGCTACATATTCGACGTTGCCTGTTGTTGCCAGCAGCTCTGCGATGCGGGCATACGCTTTGCTGCGCGTGCGCGGTTGCTCGACGGGCACAACTTCGCCCTCCTTCAAGGAAATGATTGGCTTGACGCTGAGCATGTTGCCAAGCATGGCCCTGGCGCCGCCGATGCGCCCGCCGCGCTTCACGAATTCCAGCGTATCCAGCACGGCCAGGATGCGCGTGCGTGCCAGTTGATCCAGCAGGTGCGCCTTGATCTCTTCCAGCTTGAGACCATCGCGCGCCTCCATCGCGGCCTGCAGGATGGCGCGCGACATGCCGACGCTGATGCTTAGCGAATCGATGACTTCGATCGGTACCTTCTTAACGTTCTCCGGCAGAGTATCGCGCGCGGTGCGGGCGGATTGATAGGTGCCGCTCAACTTCGATGAGAGATGCACGGAGAGGATGCCGTCCGCGCCTTCCTCGATCAGATGTGTGTAGGCTTCCTGGAAGCTGGCGGGCGAGGGCTGCGAGGTGCGCGGCAAATCCTTACTGGTCGCCAGTTTGCGGTAAAAGCCGGCGTTATCCAGTTCCACGCCGTCCAGGTAGGCATCATCACCAAAGAAGACCGTGAGCGGCACGACGACGATGCCCAGCGCGTCGGCCTGCTCCTGCGGAATGTCGGCGGTGCTATCCGTCACAATACGAACACCCATAAACGACCTCCAAATAAAAAGCTGGCTGGCTATTCTGCCGAAATAATATAGGCGTAATGAGGCTGTCCACCATTGACAACCTCGATTTCGATCTGCGAGTATTGCTCTTTAATGCGCCGCGCCGTTGTTTCCGCCTCTGCCTCCCTCACATCTTCGCCAAAATAGAGCGTGACGATCTCGAAGCGCTGGATATCCATATGCTCCAGGGTGTCGCGAATGACGCGCTGCATATCCTTTCCTGCAATTGCCAGGTTGCCGTCGATCAGGCCGATGAAATCGCCCTCGCGCACGCGCACACCGCCGATCTGCACGCTCCGCACAGCCGTGGTGATCTCCGCCGTGTGAATGCTTCTGGCCGCCTCGCTCATAGCTGCGCAGTTCGCCTCAAAATCGGCCTCGAAGTTGAAACGAAGCAGCGCGGCGATGCCCTGCGGCATCGTATCGGTGGGAACAATGTAGACCTGCTTGTTTGTCAGGCCGATTACCTGGCGTGCGCTGAGGATGACATTGCTGTTGTTCGGCAGGAGAATCACCCGCTCCGAGGAGCAGGCATCCACCGCGGCAAGCAGTTCCTCCGTGCTTGGGTTCATGGTCTGCCCGCCCGGCACGATAGAGCTGACGCCCAGTCCCTCGTAGACTTTCACGAAGCCGGCCCCGGAGACGACGGCTACCGTCGCGATGTGTCGCTCGACAGCCTGCCCGTTGCTTCCCTCGCGGTCATCCTGCGCATGTTCTGCGGCGCTTGCCGCTGCGTAAGAGAGGCTCTGCTCCTGTAGATTTTCGATGTTGATGTCCAGCAGGCTGCCCAGGCTCACGCCGTAATCCAGAACCTTGCCAGGCCATTCGGTGTGTGTATGCACCTTCAACAGCTTTTCGTCCCCCGCTACGACAGTAGAGACGCCACCCATGTCGATGATATGCTGGCGAATGGCTTCCACATCCAGGCTCGTGCCGCTCAGCAGGAAGACGACCTCGTAGCCGAACTCCTCCTCTATAGTAACGCGCCCTTTTTTAACGGGCGGTTCAGCCACCTGCGTTCCTGCTTGCTGCCCACTCCTTACATCTGTATTGCTCCCTGGACCGCTCAAGGCTGTCATTTCCCCTCTGCCCGTTGATGCCTCGCCGCGCACGTAACGCCAGACGCCCTCCAGAATCGTACAGAGGCCCTGGCCACCGGCATCGACCACGCCGGCCTGTTTGAGCGTGGGCAGCAGGTCGGGAGTGCGCGCGACGGATTGGCGTGCCGCCAAGACGATTTCCTGCATCAGCGCGACCAGGTCGTCGCCGCGTTTCGCGCTGGCCTGCGCCGCCTCAGCCGTTTCGCGGACGACCGTCAGGATGGTTCCCTCGACCGGTTTGAGCACGGCGCGGTAGGCCAGTTGCTGGGCTGCCTTGAGCGCGTCGGCGAGATCGTTCGCGGTAAAGGTCTGTTTCTTATCCAGGCTCTGCGCCAGTCCGCGCAGGATTTGCGAGAGAATCACGCCGGAGTTGCCGCGTGCGCCAAGCAGTGCACCCCGTGAGATTCTGGCGGAGATCGTGCCTGCTGAGGTATCCGTGCTGGCGGCGATATCACGAATGGCGGCCTGCATGGTAGCCGACATATTCGAGCCGGTATCGCCATCCGGCACGGGGAAGACGTTGAGCGCGTTGATGGCGTCGCGGTGCTCTTCCAGCCATGCCGCGCCTGCCAGCATGGCGCGTTTGAGGTCCTGTCCATCGAACACACTGATGCGGCGCTGGCGTTGGTAGCGCGTCGGGGCGCTGGGGGATGTAGGCGTCGTTTGCGCTGTCTGAGTTGTAGGACCAGTTGTTGGTTCCTGCATAATCAATAACTATTCCTCGCAGCCTGCCTGAGCGAAGCTAGAACGCAGTTCGTTGGCAGGCTGCATAAGATCATTTATATTCCTCATCAGCTTTTCGTGTTCTGGCTCAATCCCTGCACGTTGACATTGACCCGCGCGACAGGCACGCCCAGCATCTTCTCGACGGAGAACTTGACGCCGCTCATGATGTTGTGGGCAATCTCCGAGATGCGCAATCCGTATTCCAGCACGACGTACACATCCAGCATAATCTGCTCATCCACGACGCGCACCTGTACGCCCTGGTTGCTCTGCTCCGGCCCCAACAGGATAGCCTGTCCGCTGTGCAGGCGCGGCGCTGCAATGCCGACCACGCCGTAGCACTCGCTGATAGCCTGGACTGCGATGCTATGGATAGCATTGGGCAGCACTTCGATTTTGCCCAACGGGCGGGACCCATATTTCGGTTGGACCGCAGGTGTGCGTGCCATACTCATTTCTTCTTTTCCAGGCCTTGCCAAACGAGACAACTCATGGTATACTCGCATGGCGTGCTTAGATTGCCTCACGTGTAGTTGCGTGTGCCCGAGGGCCAGGCGCATAACTCCAGGTCTGAGAGTATCTGCATTGTATCAAAAGCACCAGGGATAATCAAGGGAACAGCGCCACCGTGTGCCGCAGCATAAAGGGCACGAACGGAACCTGTAGACCATATATACATGCCGCGTAGCCCCCCGATTTATCGTAGGGGTGGCTGCAAAGATCATTATCACGCTGCGTAGCCCCCCGATTTATCGTGGGGGTGGCTGCAAAGATCAATCATTATTAGAGAGGAAGTAAGATCATGTCAGGTCGATGTGAAATATGTGACCGCAAGCCCATGCATGGCAACAACTCGAACTTCTCGCAGAAGCGCTCGCGTCGCCGCTTCGTGCTGAACGTGCAGCGCCGCCGCCTTGAGATCAACGGCGTCCCCCGCACGGTGAACATCTGTACTCGCTGCCTGCGCACCATGACCAAGCTGCCCAAGACGAAGTAAAAGAACAGCGGCAAGCCAATAAAAAAGAGACCCGCACGGGTCTCTTTTTTATTGGCTTGCCGCCGCAGCCTGTCTTTTGTTCTTCTCAAACCGCGTCCTCAACTGCCCGCAGGCCGCCGCAATATCGTCTCCGCGTTCGGCGCGCACACTATTGCTCACGTTGTGCTCATAGAGGATGTCGCGGAAGGCGCGGATGGCCTCGCCGCTCGGCGGTCGATAATCGGCGGCGGTGGCATTGACCGGGATACAGTTGACGTGCGCAAATTGCTTGAGCGGTGCCAGCAGTTCCCCGAGCTTGTGCGCGTATTCGGGCGTGTCGTTAACGCCCGCCAGCAGCACATACTCGAACGTGACCTGCCTGCGCGTGGCCGCGATATAATCCTGGCAGGCGGCGATGAGTTCCCCTATGGGATATTTGCGGTTGATGGGCATCGTCCGGCTGCGCAGTTCATCCGTCGGAGCGTGCAGTGATATGGCGAGATTGACCTGCAACTGCTCCTGGCTGAGCCTGCGAATGGCCGGAACGAGCCCCACCGTCGAGACCGTCATGTGCCGCGCGCCCAGGCAGAAACCGTCCGGGCTGTTGAGGATGCGCAGCGCCTGCAGGACGTTGTCGTAGTTGTGCAGCGGCTCGCCCATACCCATCAGCACGATGTTAGTGATGTGGTCAATCGGCGCGCTGCCCGGCAGCCCCCTCGCCGTCCAGGGCGCTGTCCGCAGTTCGCGCGCGAAATAGAGCACCTGCGCAACGATCTCGCCCGCGTTCAGGTGCCGGTCAAAGCCCATCTGCCCCGTCGCGCAAAACGTGCAGCCATACGCGCACCCCGCCTGCGAGGAGACGCACACCGTCGCCCGCGCGCTCTGCTCCCCCAACGGGGGGTAAAGCATCAGCACCGACTCGATCAGCTTGCCATCCGCCAGCTCCAGCAAAATTTTGCGCGTGCGATCATCCTTCGAGTGCAGTTCGCTGCGCACAATTGCTGGCCCGATACATGCCTCTTCCGCCAGTCGCCTGCGCAGCGCAACCGACAGGTTCGTCATCGCCTCAAAGTCGCTGACAAGCTGCTGGTAAAGCCACTGGAAGATCTGCTTCGCGCGAAAAGTCGGCTCGCCCCACTCGCTCAGCCATTGCTGCAACTGGGGCAAGGTGAGGCCAAGCAGGTCAGTTTTTTTAGCCGAATCTATATCAGATTTTGTAATTGGTGATAATGACATGCTTTCATTATAGCACGTGCCTCTTGTGCCTCATACTACCAGGCGCCAGTGGCCTTAGGGTCTTCTTTCTCCTCTCCTCACCGGCAGCGAAAAGCCGAACGTAGACCCTTCCCCTTCCACGCTTTCCACCCACATCTTTCCGCCGTGATGCTCAATAATCTGTTGCGTGATGTACAGGCCAATGCCCAGTCCTGGATAGGTTCTGTCCTTGTCGCTATAAACGCGATAGAAGCGCTCAAAGATCTTCTTCTGATGCGCTTTGGGGATGCCGATGCCGAAATCCTGGACGCTGACCGTCAGGGCATCGGACGTGTTCATCAGGCTGATGACGATCCTTTCAGCCTGTGGAGAGTACTTCATCGCATTTGTGATGAGGTTGATCAATACCTGCCCGAGACGATCCCTATCGCCGACGATTGCACACTGCGCACTGCCCTCGATGCTGATCTGGTGCTGTGAGCTTGTCTGTTGCAGGTTCTCGACAACCTCGCGAACGAGCGCATTAATGTCAACTACCTCTTCCGCGAAGACCACTTTCCCCGCCTGGATCTTCGAGATGTCGAGCAAGTCAGTAACTAGCCCGGAGAGTCTATCTATCTGGATCTTCATTCTCCCAAGATAGCGCTGCCCTTCCTGACTGCCGGGCTCGACGATCCGTGTGTGAAGGATTTCTGTATAGCCCTGCAGGCTTGTCAGGGGCGTCTTCAGCTCGTGGCTGGCCATGCTGATGAACTCATCTTTGCGCCTCTCGAGTTCTACCCGTTCCTCCATCACCGCTGCCAGAATCATAGAGGTGACCGCGGTTATTCCCATAAAACCCTGTAAGGGGATAAGTCCACCACCGGGACCGCTGGCCGAGAAGGGAGACAGGCCCTGTATTGTTCCCACAATAGCAAGAATCGACAATGCAAAGATAGCAGTCAGCGCTCCACGTTGGCCGAATCTCAGAGCAGCCCAGATAAGGGGCGGGAACACCAGGTACGTCCTTGGGAAGCCTCCCGTGACTGAACGAAATAGCCCTAGAAAGACAACCAGGCCGACTAACACGAGGAGTATAGCGAGTAGCCCTATCTCTGCAAAACGTTTTGCAGATACTGTCCAACGAGGTAACTTGCTCCAGATAAGGATGAACGGGGCGGCGATGAGGATACTGATCATATCTCCAACCCACCAGGCACTCCACGTATTATAGTAGGATGAAAAAGCAAAGACTCTCCCCAGCAAAAGACTGGTCGCGCCAATCACGGAGCTAATCAGGGCGCTCAAGGGCATAGCAAGCAAGACCAGGAGAAGCACATCCCTGATATGGTCGAGCGCCGGGCTAAACCTGTTGCGTTTGAGCAGGTACATGGCGACCAGCGTCTCAAGCGAATTGCCTATTCCGATGCCAATGGCTATAATGACCGGTGCCCCGTTGAGGAGGTTGACCAGAAAGGCTCCTATAAAGATACCGGGCCATAGACGATATCCGAAAAGAAGCCCGCTGGCAAGCGCAATGCCCGAAGGAAGCCAGACGAGCGTGGCAAACCCGCTGACCGCGTCAAGGGAAAGACCGAATCTTGCAGTGCCGAAGTAGATGGCGGCAAGAGCAAGTATTTCTCCCGCGTACAGTAAATATGCTCGTTTTCCCTGAGATGATTGCCATGGAAATATCAGCTTCACCTATGCTATGCCCTCCCTGCGACGATACCATCTCATCTGCTTGATCGGTCCTACAATTCATATAGGCCCAGCCGATTTACTACTTACCAACGGAAAATTATACTTCATCAGTCAAGGTAGCAGGCGATAAAACGATAAGCGATAAGCGCCTGTATCACTTGTTGCATTCACTCGCTCACGTATGCTATAATCCGCATGGATATAATAGAGAAGAGAAGACAGATGGGATAACATCGGATGAGCAAAAAACCGCCGCCCACTGTTTGGGGATCGCTGGCCTTGATGGGGCAGCTCGGCTTCACCATCGCCATTCCCTTAGCTCTCGGGGCCTGGGTGGGTAACTACCTCGATGGCCGGACTAATCAAGGATCATTATTTTTATTGCTCGGGCTGCTGCTTGGCCTGATTGTGGGCATCTACGGGGCGTACCGTTTATTTGCACGGTTTTTTTAGCGGACACGAGGTATCAGGAGTCCTTCAGACGCGAATCATCGGGTCCCTACAAAGGATAGACGGAACCTTCAGGAAAGAACAAACAGGACCGGCAGAGCGCGGTACAAGAGGAGAAGAACCGCGTGTTCTGGCAACTTCAACCAATCAAATTACAGCCAGACGTGATTTTCAATCTGTTTGGCCTTCCAATCACCAACACGTTATTCTCCACCTGGATAACCATCATCCTGCTGGTTATCCTGGCTTACTTTGGTACGCGCCGCCGCGATCTCATTCCCTCTGGTTTTCAGAACTTCGTCGAGTGGGGAGTTGAGAGCATCCTGAGGCTCGTTCAGAGCGTAGTAGGGGAGAAGAAAGGCAGGCAGTTTTTCCCCCTGGTTGCAACCTTTTTCTTCTTCATCCTGTTCGCCAATCTTTTCGATGTCTTGCCAGGCATCGATACCATCGGCTGGGTGGATGTGTCTGCAATCAAGGCTGCGCACCTGGCGGTGCCGTCGGGGCCAATAGTATTTCTCTTCGGCAATCTTTCCAACAAGCTTGTGCCCTGGTTTCGACCGCCTACCAGCGATCTGAATCTGACGTTCGCGATGGCGCTGGTCTCGGTGGTGGTGACACAGGCCTACGGCTTCATCTACCTGGGCGCGCGCGTACACCTGGGCAAGTATTTCCAGTTCAAGGCGCTCTTCACTCACGGCGTGCAGGGGCCTATCGAGTTCTTCGTTGGCATCATCGAACTGATCACGGAACTTTCCCGCCTGCTCTCGTTTGCCTTCCGTCTCTTTGGCAACATCTTCGCGGGCAGCGCGGTGCTGGCCTTGTTCGCACTCCTTATACCCGCTTTCGGCGACGTGATCTTCATACCGCTTGAACTGTTTGTCGCTTTCGTACAAGCGCTGATCTTCGCTCTGCTCACACTCGTGTTCATGCAAATGGCTACGACCTCGCACGAGCTTGAGGAAAGCGAACATGAGGCGCAAGAGGAATTCAAGGTCAACGAGGAGGTTGCCGCCACAAGCCGGTAACAATCGATCTTGCTTCTCGCGATATGTATCGCGATTGCATAAAATTTTTCGTTCGTCCTACATAAGGAGGTCTACCATCATGACAGGTTCAATCAATACTCTCGCAGTAGCGCTGGCAATCGGCCTGGGAGCTATCGGGCCGGGTATCGGCATCGGCCTGGCAGCAGGCCAGGCATTCAACGCCATTGGTCGCAATCCCGAAGCTGAGCCGTTGATTCGTATCAACATGTTCATCGGCCTGGCATTCGCTGAAGCCATTGCTATTTACGCCCTGGTTATTGCCTTCTTACTCAGCGGCAAATAAGGTTGCCTGCACTGCGGGGCGAGCGCGGGCAGTTTCTGAAAAACCCTCGCCTGCCTCGTCGTCAGTGACGAATGGAGGCGCAAAGAATGCATATACTGATTTTTGCTGATATATTGGGTGGTCTCGGCATTAATTTAATCGCCTTCCTCTCGCAGCTCATCAGCTTCGGCATCGTTTTCCTGATTCTGTGGCGCTGGGGATTCCCTCTCATTCTCAGAACGCTTGAGAAGCGCCAGGCGGTCATTCGCGAAGGCGTAGAGAACGCGGAACGCGCGCGGCGCGAACTGCAGGAGGCCAACGCTCGCTCCGAGCAGATCCTGCTCGAAGCGCGCCGCCAGGCCCAGGAGACGATTGCCCAGGCGGCGAAAGCCGCCGAGCGCGAAGCAAAACGCATCCAGGAGGAAGCGCAGGAGCGTGCGCACCAGATAGAACAGCAACAGATTGCTCGCATCCGGCAGGAGGCGGCGCAGGCCCGCGAGGAACTCAGTCGCCTCGTGGTCAACCTGTCGATCGATGCTGCCGGGAAGGTCATTAGTAAATCGGTTGACACGAACGATAACCGTCGCCTGGTCGAGGAGTTCGTGAGCGCCAACTTGAAGGAATAGTAATGCTAAAGGGTGCGATAGGACGCCGCTACGCCGAGGCGATCTTCGACATTGCGAAGAAGCAGAATACGGTTGACCGCACGCTCGAAGATGTGCGGGAGATCGCGCGCCTGTTTTCGCATCGCAAACTGCTTTACCTGCTGAACGAGCCGAAGATCCCCATGCAGCGCAAAGAGACCGCCATACGCCAGGCGCTGGCGTCAAAGGTGCTGCCCACGTCGCTCAACCTTTGTCTTGCTGGTCGTCCAGCGCGAGCTGGTGGAGGCGATGCCCAACATTGCCAGGGAACTCGGGCAGCTTGTCCTGAACTATAAGAACCAGGCTGTAGCGCAAGTAACTACAGCTATGCCGATGGATCAGCAGGAGCAGAACGAGGTTAAGCAGGCCCTGGAAAAGCGCACAGGCAAAACAATTCTCATGCAGACAAAGGTTTCGCCCGACATCCTGGGTGGTGTCGTGGCGCGCGTGGGTGACCAGATCATCGACGCCAGCGTGCGCCATCGCCTGACGGCGCTCAGGCGGCAATTGCTGAACGGCGTAGCTGTCGGCGTCAATGAACTTCCCGGCTTAAACGGCGACATCGGCGCAGGCGAGTCGGGCGATAAAACACAGCCCGCCGGCGAACCGAGTAAGATTCAACAAGGGTGAGAGTGTGTAGAGGCAGGGGTGGGGTGGTAGGGATGGGTGGCCCCTTGCGGGTGCCTTTCCTGGCCGCACACCTCTGCTGCAAAAAAAGTGACGCTCAACCAATTCAACGAGGAGGTAAGACGATGGCATCATGGGCTGACGAAATCAGCGCCATCATCGAGAAAAACATCGCAGGCTTTGGCGGCGCCGAAGCCGAGACCGCTAGCGTCGGCACTGTCATCGCCGTGCAAGACGGTATCGCGCGCGTCTATGGCTTGCAAGATGTGAAATATCTCGAACTGGTAGAATTTCCACGTACCGGGATTATGGGTATGGCCTTCAACCTCGAAGAGGAGACGGTCAGTTGCCCCATCCTGGGTGATTATACACATCTCCGCGAAGATGACGAGGTGCGTACAACGGGCCGCGTCGTCTCTGTGCCGGTGGGCGATGCCTTGATTGGCCGCGTCGTCAATCCGCTGGGCGAGCCGCTCGATGACAGGGGGCCAATTGTCACCGACAAATACCGCCCCGTTGAGCGCGTGGCCCCCGGTGTGATTACGCGCCAGCCGGTCAACATGCCCGTTCAGACCGGCATCAAGGCCATTGACAGTATGATTCCCATCGGGCGTGGTCAGCGCGAACTGATCATCGGTGACCGCCAGACCGGCAAGACGGCCATCGCCATAGATACGATCATCAATCAGAAGGGTAAGGACCTGATCTGTATCTATGTGGCGATCGGCCAGAAGAACTCGTCCGTCGCGCGCACCCAGGCCATCCTTGAGCAGCACGGCGCAATGGAGCATACCATTATTGTCGTGGCGGGCGCATCTGAGCCGGCCCCGTTGAAGTATCTCGCGCCATACGCCGCCTGCTCTATGGGCGAGGAAATCATGGAAAGCGGGCGCGATGCGCTCATCATCTACGACGACCTGACCAAGCATGCCGAGGCCTACCGCAACATCTCACTGATCATCCGGCGCCCTCCAGGGCGCGAGGCGTATCCGGGCGATGTCTTCTACCTGCATTCGCGCCTGCTGGAACGTGCCGCGCGCCTGAACGACGACTACGGCGGCGGCTCGCTAACGGCGCTGCCGATCATCGAAACCAAGGCCAACGACATCTCGGCCTACATCCCCACCAACGTCATCTCGATCACCGACGGTCAGATCTTCCTGGAAACCGACCTGTTCAACTCAGGCCAGCGGCCTGCCGTCAACGTTGGTCTCTCCGTCTCGCGCGTAGGTGGCAACGCGCAGACGCGCGCCATGCGCCAGGTAGCGGGTTCGCTGCGCCTGGACCTCGCCCAGTTCCGCGAACTGGCTGCCTTCTCGCAATTCGCATCCGACCTGGATAAAGCCACCAGGAACCGCATCGAGCGCGGCAAGCGCGTGACGGAAATCCTGAAGCAGCCACAGTACGCGCCTATTCCGGTCGAAAAGCAGGTCATGATCATCTATGCAGCTACCAACGGCTACCTCGATGACGTGCCGGTCGATAACGTCTCAGAATGGGAGACGGCCTTCTATCGTTACATGGACGCCAACCACCCGGAGATCGGCCAGGAGATCATCGAAAAATCCGTCAATAAGCGCGATAAGATGAGTGATGACCTGTTGAAGCGCCTGGGCGATGTCATCAACGAGTTCAAGCAGACCGCCGCTCCAAGCACGGATGTCCAGAAGACTGCCCCGCAAGGCAGTGCCGGTGGTGATCTTCAGAAAGCCGCTGCGACCAGCTAGGCCAGGTAAACTAGGAGGCATGAATGCCATCAACCAGAGAGATACGGCGGCGCATCCGCTCGGTCAAGAATATGGCGCAGGTCACCAAAACGATGCAGATGGTCGCGAGCAGCAAAATGCGCCGCGCGCAGGAGCGCGTAGAGCAATCGCGCCCCTACGCCGAGCAGTTGCGCGCCCTCGTCTCGCGTCTTGCCAATATCACCGGCGAGGATCTCGGCGATGAGGTTGCCCTGCTCAAACAACGCCCGGTGCGCAATATCGGCTATGTCCTGATTACGCCGGATCGTGGCCTGAGTGGAGCGCTTCCCAGCAACATCAATCGCAAAGCGGCAACGAGCGCGCTTGAGGCGCAGAACCGCTACGCGGAACAAGGCCAGCGCCCCGGCATCGAATATGTCGCGGTGGGACGCAAAGGCCGTGACTTCGTGCTGCGCAACCAGCTACGCCTGGTGGCCGAGTTCACCAACTATGGCGACAGGCCAAGCCTGCTGGATGCCTCTGCCATCGCCCAGGTCGCGATGGAGGCCTTCCTGAAGGGTGAGGTTGACGTGGTCTACCTGGTTTACGCCAAATTCATCAACACCGTCACGCAGCAGCCGACGGTCGTGCAGTTGCTGCCCGTCCAGCCGCCTCCCCAGCAGGAGGGTGAACGCAAAACGCTCGAGTACATCTACGAGCCGGATGCAGCCACCATCTTCGAGGCCCTGCTGCCGCGCTACGTCGATGTGCAGGTCTATCAGGCCCTGCTCGAAGCGCTGGCCAGCCAGTATTCCGCGCAGATGGTCGCGATGAAGAACGCTACCGACAACGCAAACGATCTTGTACAGGATTTAACCCTGACCTATAACAAGGCACGACAGGCCGCCATCACAACCCAGATTCTCGAGGTCGTGGTCGGCGCTGAAGCCCTATAATACTGGAGAACATACATGACAACACAAGCACCTTCCAAAGGCACAGTCGTACAGGTGCTGGGAGCCGTAGTAGACGTAGAGTTTCCAACCGATCAACTCCCGGAAATCTATAACGCATTGCGCGTGCGCGCCGAAGGAGCCGAGCAAGACCTCGTGCTTGAAGTAGAACAACTCCTTGGCAACAACTGGGTGCGCTGCGTAGCCATGGGGTCGACCGACGGCTTGCAGCGCGGTATCGAGGTCATCGATACCGGCCAGCCGATTACCATGCCCGTTGGTGACAAGACGCTGGGACGCATCTTCAACGTGCTTGGCCAGGCGGTTGATAACAAGCCGGAAGTGGAAGACGCGCCCCATATGCCCATCCACCGACTCGCGCCCGACCTGGAAGATCAGGTTGCTACCATTGAAATCTTCGAAACCGGCATCAAGGTTATGGACCTGATCTGTCCCTTCATGAAGGGCGGCAAAATCGGCGCGTTCGGCGGTGCCGGCGTCGGCAAGACCGTCATCATCCAGGAACTGATTAACAACATCGCAAAGGGCCACGGCGGCTATAGCGTCTTTGCCGGAGTCGGCGAACGCACCCGCGAGGGTAATGACCTCTACCACGAAATGCAGGCAGCCAAAGTCATCGACCGCCTGGCGATGGTCTTCGGCCAGATGAACGAGCCCCCCGGCGCCCGCCTGCGCGTGGCCCTCAGCGCCCTCACCGTCGCCGAATACTTCCGCGACGAAGAAGGCAAGGATGTGCTGCTCTTCATCGACAACATCTTCCGCTTCACCCAGGCCGGCGCGGAAGTCTCGGCGCTGCTCGGCCGCATGCCGTCTGCCGTAGGCTACCAGCCCAACCTGGCGGAGGAGATGGGCGAGCTGCAGGAGCGCATCACCTCGACCAAGAAGGGTTCGGTCACATCCATGCAGGCCGTCTTCGTCCCGGCTGATGACTACACCGACCCGGCTCCCGCCACAACCTTTGCCCACCTGGACTCGACGATCGTGTTGGAGCGCGCCATTTTTGAGCAGGGCATCTACCCCGCCATCGACCCGCTCTCCTCCACCAGCCGCATTCTCGACCCCAATGTCGTCGGCGAAGAGCACTACGATACCGCGCGTGGCGTGCAGCGCATCCTCCAGCGTTACAAAGACCTGCAGGACATCATCGCTATTCTGGGTATCGACGAGCTGTCGGACGAAGATAAACTGACGGTGTCGCGCGCCCGCAAGTTGCAGCGTTTCTTCTCGCAGCCTTTCACGGTAGCCACTGTCTTCACCGGTCTGGAAGGCCGCTACGTTCCGCTGAAGGAAACCATCCGGGGCTTCAAGGAAATTCTGGAAGGCAAGTACGACCATATCGGTGAGAGCCATTTCTATATGAAAGGCACCATCGACGAGGTCGTGGAGAGCTACGAGAAAGAGCAGAAAGGCTAGGCGAAAGCATGGCGACACGCACTACTATGCATGTCGAAGTCGTGACTGCCGAGCGCGAGCTCTATAACGGCGATGCCGACGAACTTATCGCCCCGGGTTCAGAGGGCCAACTTGGCATCCTGCCCAGGCACGCCGCCCTGCTATCCATCCTAAAAGCTGGGGAACTGCGCATCAAACAGGGCGGCGCAGAAGAGCCACTCTTCGTCTCCGGCGGCTTCATCGAGGTTTCCAATAACCAGGTGACTGTCCTTGCCGACGCCGCCGAACACGCCGAGGAGATCGACCAGGCGCGCGCCGAGGCTGCCCGTCGACGCGCCCAGGAAAGCCTGGAACACGCCGCCTCGGAGACAGAACGCGCCGAACTGACGGCTGCCCTGGAGCGCGCCATTGGGCGTTTGCGCGTGGCGGAATTGGCGGGCCGGCGCACCAGACGCCGTATGGAGATGCCTCCCTCTCAGGAAGGGTAAATGGTGGCCCGGCATACTGAGATGGAGTTGTAGATAGTATGACAACACGACCTGCCGGGCGCCCGCGCCCATTTGTTCTGGTGATCATGGACGGCTGGGGCATCAACCCCCGTAAGGAGGGCAATGCTATCGCCCTGGCGCGCACCCCTAATATCGACAGGCTGGCTCGCGACTGGCCGCATACCTCGGTGCGTACGTCGGGCGAGGCGGTCGGCCTGCCGGAAGGGCAGATGGGCAACTCCGAGGTGGGGCATCAGAATATCGGCGCGGGCAAGCGTGTGCTGCAAGACTATACACGCGTCAACGAATTGATCAAGGATGGCAGCTTTTTCCATAATCCCGCGTTGCTCAAGGCGGTTGAGCATGTCAAGAAGAATGGCTCCCGGCTGCATATTTGCGGATTACTCGGCAACGGCGGCGTCCACGCGCACGAGTCTCACCTTGAGGCCTTGCTGCAACTGGCGCATATGCACGATATCGAGCATATCTACGTGCACAGCTTTACCGATGGCCGTGACACCTCGCCTACCGGAGGTGTCGAATTTATGCGACAACTGCAAGGCCGCGCGCACGAAATCGGCGGCGATCATGCCGCGAAGGTGGCGACGGTGAGCGGGCGCTACTATGCCATGGACCGCGATAATCGTTGGGACCGCACAGCCCTGACCTATGTTGCTATGACGAAAGGTGAGGGCCAGCGAGCGACCTCGGCCATCGCTGCTATCCAGCAATCCTATGCAAAGAATGTCACCGACGAGTTCATCCTCCCGACCGTCGTGATGGAGGATGGGCATCCCGTCGCCGTTGTCAGAGCAGGAGACGCGCTTATCCACTATAATTTCCGCCCCGACCGGGCGCGCCAGTTGACCAAAGCCTTCGTCATGCAGGAACTGCCGCCCCAGGCCGCGGGCAAATTCGAGCGCGGGCCACGCCTGGATGACCTGCTGTATGTGATGATGACGGAGTACGAAGAGGGCCTTGACGCAGAGGTACTTCCTTTCACCCCTGCTGAGACGCAGTCTAGCCGCGCCAGCGGCGTTGCAGGGGTGATTGTCAAGGTAGCCTATCGCGCCGACGAAGTCGAGATGCCCCTGGCGCGCGTCATCTCCGAGCAGGGCCTGCGCCAGTTCCACACCGCCGAGACGGAGAAATACGCGCATGTGACCTATTTCATCAACGGGCGGCGCGAAACGCCTTTTCCCGGCGAAGACCGCCTGCTGGTGCCGTCCCCCAAAGTACCCACCTACGACCTGCAGCCGGAGATGAGCGCGGCAGGCGTGACCGACACCGCTGTCGAGCGCATCCGCAGCAGTCAGTACGACCTGGTGATTATGAACTATGCCAACGCCGACATGGTTGGGCATACTGGCGTGCTCGAAGCCGCTATCAAAGCAGTCGAGGCCGTTGATACGGGTGTGGGTCGCGTAGTAGAAGCAGCGCTGGCAGTAGGCGGCGGTCTGCTTATTACTGCGGATCACGGCAACGCCGAGCAACTAATCGAGTATGATACCGGCAAGCCCTTCACCGCGCACACTACCTATCCCGTGCCGCTCTATCTCGTCGTGCCGCAGCTCGCCCAGGCCAGGCTGCGCATCGACGGCATCCTGGCCGACGTCGCTCCAACCATCCTGGATGTAATGGGCATCCCGCAGCCAAAAGCTATGACGGGAAGGACGCTGATTATCTGATATTCCTACTGCCATTCGGGCGGCGTTGTCGGCCTTGGCCTGGGTGGTCTGACTGGCTGCTGCGGTCTGCCCTGTGAGGAGCCGTTGCCACCGAACCCGTTGTAGGGACGCGATTCATCGCGTCCATTTCCGCTAAAGCCCTGCTCATTTCCATTGTGCTGCTGGTAGGATACCGGAGCAAATGCCGGTACAGGGTTGGACGAGGATGGCGGCCCCGGCGGGAGTGACTGGTTGGGATAACTGGGATAACGGCCGAGCTCTGCGGGTTGCGCCGAGGCCGTGACGGTGCGGAAAACGCCACTGACGGACATATAATTGTCGGCGTCGCTCTCCTGTGTGATATTCACATTCGTTGGCGGATAGTAATCGTCGTTGTCACGCAGCTTGAACGCCTCGACCGACGAGAGCAATTGTTCCGCCAGGCGTGCCAGTCGTTCCATATTCTGAGCGGCTTCTCGCGTGCTGGCGCTGCTCTGCTGCGTTGCCTCAGAAACATTTTGCATGATACGCACGACCGTGTTGGAAGACTGCAACTGTCGCGCCGCCATCTGGTTGATGGTTTCGATTTCTTGCCCTTGCCGGTCAACGACGCTAAAGATAGATACCAGCGATGAACCCGCTTCCTCCGCCAGCTTTGACCCGTTCGAGGCCTCGCGTTCCGTGTCCTGCATCGAAACCGCCGCCGCGCCGATGTCCTCGCGAACGCTGCGGACGATACGCGCAATCATGCTGGCCTGATCTTTGGCCCGCTCCGCCAGGCGGCGAATGTCGGCTGCCACCGCGCCGAAGCCTTTGCCGTTTTCACCCGCCATGGCTGCCTGGATTGCCGCGTCCAGGGCGAGGCGATTCGTCTGGTGCGCGATGTTGGAAATAGCGCCCACGATATCATCAATTTCGCGCGAGCTATCACCCAGCGCCTGTACTTTCTCAGCGGTATCCTGGACGTAGGAGTGGATGCGGCCCATGCCTTCGACTGCCTGCTCCACCGATTCGCGTCCTGTCTGTGCCGTCTGGCGCGCTTCGCGCGCGATAATATAGAGCGATTGAGCGCGTTCGGCCACCTGCCTGCTATAGTCGGCCATGTGCTCGACCTCGATAGCAGACTCGCCGATCTGTTGAATCTGGATATCCGCGTTTTCGACCAGTTGGGTCATGCGCTCGAAGGTCTGGGTCGTCGAGTTTTCTACCTCCTGCGAGACCATCTTCACCCGCACGATCAGACTGCTCAGCTCTTCTACCATATAATTGAAGGAGTCAGCCAGTACACCCAGCGCGTCCGCCGTCACCTCGGCCTGGATGCGCAGATCACCTTCGCCCACGCCGCTCACTTCGCTCACCAGCTTCTCTACCTGCGCTTGCAGCACGTCGCGTTGGGACTGCGCTTCCTGGATCAGGTGTACGATATTTTCGAGCATATTATTCATGGCGCGCGAGACAACTGCAATCTCGTCGTGCCCCATAACTGAGGCGCGTGCCTGCATGTAGCCTTTCGCGATGCGGGCGGTCAGCGAAGATAGGCGGCGCAGCGGCTGTGTAATCGTCACGTTCACGACCCAGCCGGTCAGGGTGACGACCAGGATGGTCAGAACCAGGGCCAGCGACGTTGCCAGGAAAATCGGTTGTACCTGGGCTGGGCCGACCACTGTGACTGCCTTACCCATATCAACAGAAGCATTCACCACCTGTTGCCAGTGGTTCTTGAGATTTGTAAATGCCTGGTTCGCATCGAAAAGCGTGCGATAATCGTTTCTATAATCCGTTCTGATCTGATCAGTGCTGGGCTGATTTGGACTCAGTAATTGATTTGGCAAGTTCGAGAGTGCCTGCAACTCTGTTTTCTGGAACGATAGATATTTATTCCAGTCCGTATTTGCTACCTCTTGAAGAGCTGCTTGCTGACTTGTGATAATGGAGTTACCCCCCACTGCATCGTTGTTGAGCAAGATGGCGCGGATAGCGCTCATATTATCTGAGGTTGCTATTTGGTATTGGCTGATATAGAAATGCAAGTTGTTGTCGAAGTCTGCCTGATCCGCGCTGATTTCACCTACTTCCAGACCGCCGGAGGCAAATAATGATGGATCGGTGATAACCGGGCTGCTGCTGGCAAAAACCTCGTAAAAGTGGGCATTCAAGAGTGCATTCATGCGGTTAAGATTTGACTCTTCCTGGGATGCAAGGCTCTGAGCATCAAAGCTTTTACTTACGGACTGGCTGTTTGCATCGAGAGTGTTGATGAAAAAATTTCCCAGCAACACGATTACGATACCAGGAATGATAGCCGCTATCGCAAACGCTATGAAGAGGCGGCGGAAAATAGGCACATTACTCAGAAATCGAATCATTGCAAGTTCATCCCTTCTCTTTGCGCAGTAGACTGCCAGGCTTGAAACTACTACGCATCATCCCGGCGGCATCAATGCTATGTAAGCCAACTCTTGAAAACACTCCCAGGTTGATAGTGTACATCAACATGAGCAGAAACGGCTTTTTTAGTGAGGCGCATCACCTGATTTTCCTAGCGTTCTCGCTGCGCGCAGTCCATCTCTCGCTGTGTTCCTCACTTCTCTCAATAATTACCAGGTTTGGGCTCCGGATTTTCCGCTGCTACCGAGTATGGATAGACTGGAATAAACTGTGTTCCCTGCCATTGGAACAGGTAGGCGATGGCCTGGATATTCTGCCCTGCATCGAGAGCGCTGGCCGCGTGAAATTGCGCTGTTCCTTGCACGGTATTGAACACGTCACCCCTTTGCAGGTCAGCAATGATCTTCGCATTGTCGATGCTCTGAGTTTTATCCACGGCCTGTTCAAGCACCTGCCCGACCGAAAACGCCTCGGCCACGTCGGCATTGATCTGATCCGGTGTCACGTGATACTGGCTCGTATATGCATTCACCATCGCCTGGTTCTGGAAGTTGTTGGCCTGAGGATACCAGCCGTTCGGTACAAAGATGCCGTCCGCGTACTTATAGCCGCCAACATCGTTGATGAAGTCCTGGCCGGCGTCCGGCCCCGCCGTCGCGATCATATATTGCGGGTTATAATGCGCACTCTTGAACAGGGAGACTTCTAACTGGATATCAGGCAGGAGCGTCCCGAGGATCACCACCTGAGCATGCTTCTGGATAAGTTGCTTTATATCGGCGTTAGCCGGTACAGAGGTGGCTTTGGTACCATCCAATTCAGTATATATCTTATGAAATACTGTCTTGACCCCAGCTTGCTCCAACAGCGCCTCTGCTTTGTTAACCTGTGGGAAGGTAAACGGATCGTCCGAAGTCAAATAAGCGGCTGTCGTGGGCCGATCTTGCTGGGGCAGCGAGAGGATATAGTACGCGAATGTAATCAGGTTGTTGTCGACCGGCAGTGAAACGTCGAAGAGGTTGACATGCTTGCTCTGCGCCAGTGAGAAGACGCTATCGGTGCCGCCCGCGCCCTCGATGAAGGCGTACTTCGAGATGCCGGGTACATTCAGCGCGGCCTTAGTCAACAGGGAAGAAAATGGCCCGAAAAGCAGATCGACATGCTGCTTAATCAGGCTGCTGTAGTTACTCTGGACCATTGCCTCCGAACTGTCATCATGAAGAATTTCCAGCTTGACCTGCCGGCCAAGCAACCCACCGCTGCTATTGACCGTATCCGCCCAGAGCTGGTAGCCCTGCGCCATCGCCATCCCATCACTGGCAAAGTCCTTTGAAAAGGAAAGCGAAGTTCCGATTACAATAGGGTTCGGGTTGGTAAAGGTCGGCGCTGTAGTCTGCCCCGCGCACGCACTTAAACCCACGAGTGCCACGAGCAAGCTCGTTACAACTGATAGTAATGTTTTGCTGTTTATACCATGCCGCTTGAACACGCCTCTCCTCCTTCTGCTCGGGCTCCGTACACGTCTATCAATCTATTGGTAAAAAGTGGAAGAAATCACACCTCTAAATTGCTGCCATTCAACTTTATACTACTTTGGTCAAAAATGAAATATTTTGGAGCGAAACCCACCTGAATTTCCTACCTGCCCTCCCTTCGCCATGCCCATTCTCACGTGCTATACTCTCTTATGAGCAAGGGAGCGTATGTTGAGCGAAGCACCAAAGCGATACACCTCAACTATAAAGGAGCCGTTCTATGTCCACAGAATCCATTTCCGGCTGGCCGTTTCACAAGGTCTTGATTGCCAATCGCGGCGAGATTGCGATCCGTGTAATCCGCGCCTGCCGTGAGCTCGGCTTGACCAGTGTGGCTGTCTATAGCGATGCCGACCGTGATGCCCTGCACGTACGCATGGCCAATGAAGCATATCACATTGGCCCGTCACAGGCATCGAAGAGCTATTTGCACATCCCTGCAATCATACAGGTGGCGAAACGCTCGGGCGCGCAGGCCATCCATCCCGGCTATGGCTTCCTTTCGGAGAACGCGGCCTTTGTGGATGCCTGTGTCGAGGCCGGGCTAATCTTCGTCGGTCCGCCGGCCGATGTGCAGCGCGGCGTGGGCGAGAAGACGGCCGCGCGCAACACAGCGCATGCCGCCGGTGTGCCGATTGTGCCGGGCGCGATGCTCGACGCGCTGGATGAGGGCGGCATCGCTGAACTCGCCGAAAAAATTGGCTACCCCATCTTGCTAAAGGCGGCGGCGGGAGGCGGTGGTAAGGGCATTCGCTTCGTGCGTGACCCCAAAGACCTGTCTGCTTCGCTGCGTACGGCCCGCAGTGAGGCGAAAAGCGCTTTCGGTGATGATCGAGTCTACCTGGAAAAGGCCATCTCCCCTGCGCGCCACATCGAGGTGCAATTCATCGCCGACACGCATGGCAACGTCGTTCACCTGGGCGAGCGCGAGTGCAGCATCCAGCGCCGCCACCAGAAGCTGATCGAGGAATCTCCCTCGCCTGTGCTGGACGAGTCCCTGCGCGAGCGTATGACGGGCGCCACCGTCAACCTGATTCGCACTATATCTTACGTGAATGCCGGCACCGCCGAATTCCTGCTCGACCCCGACCGCAATTTCTATTTTCTCGAAGTCAATGCGCGTATCCAGGTGGAACATCCGGTCACCGAGTGGGTCACAGGCTTCGACCTGGTACGGGAGCAGTTTCGCGTGGCCGCTGGCCTTCCGCTCTCGTTTACCCAGGATCAGGTTGTCCTGCGCGGCGCGGCCATCGAGGCGCGAATCTCTGCCGAGGACCCTGACAACCGCTTCCTGCCTGCCACCGGCACTGTGCAGGCGCTGCAAGAACCTTCCGGCCCCGGCGTGCGTGTCGATAGCGGCCTGTACGCCGGCCTGCAGGTTCCCCTCTTCTACGACCCGCTGCTCTCGAAGCTCATCGTCTGGGGCAGAGATCGCGCCCAGGCTATTGCTCGCCTGCGCCGCGCCCTCGATGAATATTCGGTCGTGGGGGTGCGCACAACAATCCCATTTGCGCGCTGGCTGACGCATCATCCCCGCTTCCTGGCCGGGGATATGTCCACCGATTTCATCGCCGAAGAATGGGATCCAGCCAAGAAAAGAGGGGCTCCAGGTGAAAGTGAGATTGCCCAGGAAACCATCTCACCACCACACCTCGCTGCTCTGGTGGGCGGCCTGCTGCTTAACCAGCAAATCGAAGAGGAAAAACTCCGCCGCACACCTGTCGGGGCCGGTGAAGACGGCGCGGATATGAGCCGCTGGAAAGATGCGGGACGCAGGGAAATATTGAGGCGGCTGTTGTGAATCTCGGTCAGTGGTGCACCGCCGCGAAGACGCTCGAATAGTTCCCCAGCAGGCCGAAGTTGCCCTCGTTGAAGGGATAATAAACGAAGGCGGCCTCCCCGACGATGTTCTGCTGCGGCACAAAGCCCCACTGGCGCGAATCGGAACTATTGCCGCGATTATCGCCCATCACGAAGTAATCATTTGGGCCGATGACCTCATGTATAGAGGAGAACGGGTTAGAGTTGTCATTCTGGTTGACATACGGCTCGTTCAGCGTCACGCCATCTACGGTGACCTTCGTTCCCACGATGTTGATAGTGTCACCAGGGATAGCAATGATGCGCTTGATATAATCCACCTGCGGATTCAGAGGGTATTCGAAGACGATCACATCGCCACGTTGAGGTGCATGAAAGATATATGCGGCCTTATTGACGAGAATGTATTCTCCGTTATGCAGCGTCGGCTCCATGCTCATACCATCCACGCGGAAATTCTGGACGGCAAAGCGGATTACTAAGAACATCAGGATGGTGAGTGTAATCGTCTCGATGATTTCGCGTATCAGACGGTAACGCGACTCAAAGCTTTTCCCCTGCCGCAAATGTGCCCTCCATTTGCTCTGAACATCTCATAGAATGGCGACCGCACGATGGCGACCGCGAGGGTCGCCACTACATTATACGCTTGATCCCATCGCAAAGTTAAGGAAATGTAGTGGCGACCCTCGCGGTCGCCATCCTCAGGTCACCATCCTAGAGCTATTTTTCCTGCACGGGAGGTGGCAGTTCGTACGTTGGTGGCGGCGTGCCCCGTCGCTTCGCAGCCTCGGCCTTCAAGCGCTCGACCGTCTCGTAGGGGACGTACCTGCCGCCCAACGGTGTTGGGTGAATGCCGGGGCCATGAAAATCGGTGCCACCGGTGGGGATAAGATGAAATTCGTCGGCCAGTGCGCGTAGCGCGTTTTCTTGCTCCGGGGTATACGGGCCATAGTAGGTTTCTAGCCCCACCAGGCCTGCCTCGCACAGACCAGGCAGCCAGTTGCGCAGCTCTTCCAATCCGGGTAGTTCGGCCGGGTGCGCCATAACGGGCAGGCCGTTCGCGCTGGCAATCAGCCGCACTGCGTCATCCGGCGTGAGACGATAGCGCGGGACGTAGGCAGCGCAGCCCGTGCCGATGTATTTATCGAAGGCTTCGCCGATAGTCTGTACGTAGCCAGCTTCCATTAAGGCCCTCGCGACGTGCGGGCGTCCTACTGCCCCCTGCGCGATTTCGCGCACGCGCTCCCACTCTATATGAATGCCCTGCTCGTTCAAAAGTTCGACCATGCGCTGTCCGCGCCGTTCGCGCGCGTCCCGCAGCACCTTCAAGACCTTTTGAAAGGTGGGCTGGCTGTAATCGATGAAATACCCGAGCACATGCACTTCCCCTCCGCCGACATCAGTGTTGATTTCAATCCCGGGGATGAAGTCGATATCCAGCTCCGCCGCCGCTTTCGCTGCCTCTTCCAGCCCCCCCGTCGTGTCATGGTCGGTCAGGGCCAGGATGCGCAGTCCAATCTCTTTGGCGCGCTGCAATAACTCTGTAGGCGAATAGATACCATCCGACGCCGTCGAATGAGTATGCAGATCGATATAATTAGGCATAATATGTATGCGCGGGATAGCCAATTCCGCCGTGTCGATGTACCAGGGCGACCGCGAGGGTCGCCCCTACCCTGCACGGTTGTTCATCCTACCCGTATAGGGTAGGGGCGACCCTCGCGGTCGCCCTGGTATATTACGCGTTGCGTCGTCGAACCTGCCCGCGCTTCCTCCTCACTTTACTTACTATGACAATAATGGATTACCGTGCGTAATCAACCGCGCGTGTTTCCCGCACGACACACACCCTGATCTGACCTGGATAATCAAGGTTCTCTTCGATCTTATGCGCGATATCGCTGGCGAGCCGGTTCGCGGCATATTCGTCGATCTCTTCGGGCTTGACGATGATACGTACTTCGCGCCCGGCCTGGATCGCGAACGACTTTTCGACGCCGGTGAAAGAATTGGCAATAGATTCGAGCGCTTCCAGGCGCTTGATGTACAGGTCAATTGTCTCGCGCCTCGCGCCGGGACGGGCGGCTGAAATGGCGTCTGCGGCCTGTACTATGGCTGCCTCGAGGCTCTGCGGCTCCGCTTCGGTGGCGTGGTGCGCGACCATCGCGTGAATGATCTTGGGCGATTTCCCGAAACGCCGCGCGACCTCGCCACTGATGATGGCGTGCGGCCCCTCGACCTCCTGGTCGATAGCCTTCCCGAGATCGTGTAGCAGCGCGGCAGTCTTACATACATTGACATCGGCGCCAAGTTCGTGCGCCATAGTCGCCGCCAGGATGGAGACTTCGACGGAATGCTTCAGCACGTTTTGCCCATAGCTGGTGCGGAAGTGCAGCCGCCCCAGCAGCTTGAGCAGTTCGGGCTGCAAGCCATGCACGTTCGCTTCCATCGCCGCACGCTCGCCCTCTTCGCGCACGATGATGTCCACCTCCTGGCGCGCCTTCGCTACCACGTCCTCGATGCGTGCCGGGTGGATGCGTCCATCGAGGATCAGGCGCGTCAGCGCGATGCGCGCCACTTCACGCCGCACCGGGTCAAAACCGGAGAGGATGACCGCCTCCGGCGTATCGTCGATTATCAGGTCAACGCCCGTTGCCGCTTCGAGCGCGCGGATATTGCGACCCTCGCGCCCGATGATGCGGCCCTTCATCTCATCGTTGGGCAGGGGCACAACCGAGACAACCGCCTCGGCCACCTGGTCAGAGGCGCAGCGCTGGATGGCAAGTGTGATGATCTCACGCGCGCGGGCGTCGGCTTCTTCGCGGGCCTGTTCTTCGATAGCGCGAATCCGCCTCGCTGCTTCCGTGCGCACGCGATCCTCGATGCGCTCCAGCAACATCTCTTTTGCCTGCTCTTCATTGAGCTGGGCGATGCGTTCAAGCTCCTTCAGGTGTTCGCGTTTGATCTCCTCGACCTCTTCGCGAGCCTGTTCAATTGCACGTTCGCGTCCCGCCAGTTTGCGTTCGCGTTGCTCAAATCCCTCAACTTTTCGGTCGAGCGACTCTTCCTTCTGTTGCAAACGCCGTTCCTGGCGCTGAATTTCGGCTCGTCGCTCTGCATTGTCGCGTTCGAGCGCAGTTCGGAATCGTGCCGTCTCTTCACGCGCTTCGTGAAGCGCCTCGCGCTGTTGTATCTGGAGATCCAGCAGCCGCTGCTCGCTGGCTTCCTTTTCAGCCCGCAGGCTTTCCGCGTAATGTTCTTTATTTCGTGTCGACCCCAGTAGATATCCGGCGTAGAGCGCTATGCCCGCTCCCACGACTAGAATAACCAGGGCGAGTACGATGAATACCTGGTTGCACTTCGGCCTACCTCCATTTGAAAAAGGCGAACAGGCCTTTGTCGTTGTCAATGTCAAAAAACGTATAATAGATTGCATATGCATGGCGCGTCTGGATACCTGCCGCTTTCACTTGCTTCGGCCATCGGCGAAACAGCCGCCAGGCGCTGCTCAAAAGCATACGATACGCCAAGCATACTATATAGGACTAGTGATCTACCTGTCAAGCATAGATGGAGCCCTCCGTCACTATAGTAGGAGCAAATACAATGAGCCAGCAACAGCCTATCGATGGTAGCCAGCAGCCTTTACGTCCAACGCACGTTGTTACATGTTTTCTCCGGCGGGTCGATGAAACTGTCACGCAGGAGCCGCGTATCCTGGTTGTGCGTCGCAGCCGCCGCGTTGGCAGTTATAACGAGCGCTGGGCAGGTATCAGTGGCTTTGTCGAAGAGGGTGTGCCGCCCGACGAACAGGCCTACACAGAGATACGCGAAGAGACCGGATTGCAGCGCGACCAGGTGCATATGCGCAAACGCGGCGCGATTGTAGAATACGAGGATGCCTCCATCGGGCGGCACTGGTTCGTTCACCCCTACCTCTTCGACGCGCTGAACGCGGACGCCATTCGGCTCGACTGGGAGGCCACCGAGAAGCGCTGGATCGCCCCGTCAGAATTGTCGCAGTTGGAGACGGTGCCAAAACTGAAAGAGGCCTACGAATCGGCTTTAAACGGCCACGACGTTGTATAGGACTGCCTACAGCCGTTCGATGATCGTGGCGATGCCCTGGCCGACGCCGATGCACATCGTCGCCAGCCCGTAGCGTCCGCCACGCCGTTCCAGTTCATGCAGCAGCGTCACCATCAGGCGCGCGCCGCTGCAGCCGAGTGGATGGCCCAGGGCAATCGCGCCGCCGTTGACGTTGAGCTTCTGCTCGTCAATCTCCAGTTCGCGCACACATTGCAGCACCTGTACGGCAAAGGCCTCGTTCAACTCTACCAGGTCGATGTCCTGCATACGCAGCCCGGCGCGCTGCAGGACTTTGCGCGTGGCGGGGATTGGCCCAAGCCCCATGTAGGCCGGATCAACGCCCGCGACGGCACTGGCAACGATACGCGCGCGTGGGCGCAATCCCAGGCTCGCGGCGCGGCTGCCCGCCATCAACACCAGCGCCGCGGCGCCATCGTTGATGCTCGAAGAATTGCCGGCCGTGACGGTACCATCCTTGCGAAAGGCCGGTTTCAACGCCGCCAACTTCTCGAGCGAGGTATCGGCGCGCGGCTGCTCATCGTTGGCGACAAGGATCGGTTCGCCCTTCTTCTGGGGAATGCTGACCGGCAGGATTTCTTCCGCGAAACGCCCGGACTCCTGTGCGGCGACGGCCCGCTGGTGGCTGCGCAGCGCGAAGGCATCCTGCTCCTCTCGCCGGATCCTGGTGCGCTCGGCCACGTTCTCGGCGGTCTCGCCCATACTATAGGGATGGTGCATGGCCGACAGCTTGGCGTTGATGAAACGCCAGCCCAGCGTCGTATCTTGCAGGTTCATACCGCGGCTAAAAGCACCGTCGGCCTTGCCCAGCACAAAGGGAGCGCGCGTCATGCTCTCCACGCCTCCCGCGACGAAGGTATCGCCCGCGCCCGTTTGTATAGCCTGCGCCGCGCTGTTGATCGCCTGCAGGCCGGAGCCGCACAGCCTGTTGACTGTCTGTCCCGCGACCTCAACCGGCAACCCCGCCAGCAGCAGTGCCATGCGCGCCACGTTGCGGTTATCCTCGCCGGCCTGGTTCGCGCATCCCAGAATCACGTCTTCAACGCTCGCCGCGTCAATATTCGCTCGCCGCACGGCCTCCGCGATGACCAGCGCCGCCATATCATCCGGCCGCATATCCTTGAGGCTGCCCGCGTAGCGCCCCACAGGTGTACGAACCGCTGAAAGAATAACCGCGTCTTCCATGCGCTCTTTTCCCTCCTTTTTTGCCGTCTTAGCTCGTTCCCCTTTGAACTCATGTGTAACTTTGCACTTACACGCATTATATCATCCTTGCTAGCCAGCATACCTCTTCGCTCCTTAGGCCAGGTTCAACCGAACTTGACACTTCCTCCTCAACAGAAAGGTCTGGCCCTGTCATCCCTTCGCTGCGCTCTAGGGCAGGCTCTGAGCGCAGCGAAGGATCTCGAGGCCATCGCGACAGACTCTGGGCAAAGCGAAGAGTGACATCATGCAACTGTTCAAATGATCAATGACTGGCGACACATCATGCTCGATGTGCTATAACAAGATAAGGAAAAGACGCAGTCACAACCAGGAGGAGCAGCACTATGTCTCAGACGCACGATGGCACACTGAGTGTCGCGGATATCGTCCAGAATCTCGATAACCCTTATCCTCTCTATCACCAACTGCGCGAGCTGGGTCCCGTGTACTGGGATGAACGCGCCAATAGCTGGGTATTGACGCGCTATACGGATGTCGCGGCTGCCCTGCGTGACCCTCGTTATACGGTAATGGGCTTCATGAGCGATACCAGCTGGATCCCCGAAGACATGCGCCCTACCCTGGAACCCCCGCTGCGCGCCGTGTCCCGCCAGATGCTCTTCCAGGACCCGCCTGACCACACGCGCCTGCGCGGTCTGGTGGCGAAGGCCTTTACTCCGCGCATGATCGAATCCTTGCGCCCGGTTATCCAGCAAGTCACCGACGAGTTACTCGACCAGGCTGAGGCGAAAGGGCGCATGGAGATGATTCAGGATTTTGCCTTCCCCCTGCCTGCCATCATCATTGCCACGATGCTCGGCGTACCGCCCGAGGACCGCGAGCAGTTCAATCGCTGGTCGTCGTATTTCGGGCGCCTGCTGGACGGCGGCGATTTCAGCCTGGAAGGTATCTTCGAGGCCGTCTCCGAGGTTTCGAACTTCCTGGACTATTTCCGCGCGATCATTCACGCGCGCCGCACCGCTCCCAAAGATGACCTGCTGCAGGCCATGATGAATGCCAGGGAGCAGGGTGATGCCTTGAGCGAAGATGAGTTGCTGGGCAATTGTATCCTGCTGCTCGCCGCCGGGCATGGCACGACGATGCACCTGATCGGCAACGGGACGCTGGCTCTGTTGCGCAATCCTGACCAGTTGCGGCTTTTGAATGAGCAACCGGCGTTGATCTCAAGCGCTGTGGCCGAATTGCTGCGCTACGATAGCCCCGTTCAGTTGACCTCGCGCCGCGCAAAAGAAGCGCTGCGGATCGGTGAGCAACAGGTGAGCGCCGGCCAGGAGGTGATTATGCTGCTCGGCGCGGCCAATCACGACCCGGCGCAGTTCGCGGACCCCGACCGGCTCATACTTGCCCGCCAGGAGAACCGGCATCTGTCGTTCGGACTGGGCATCCATTTCTGCCTGGGCGCTCCACTGGCCCGCGTCGAGGGGGAAATTGCCTTCTGCACACTGTTCAAGCGCTTTCCGCACCTGCGCCTAGAAACGGACATAGTGCAGTGGCAGCCAAGCATCGTGTTTCGCGGGTTGCAGCAGTTGCCCGTGAGCCTCGAATAAATTGCGCGGGCTTATTTCCCCTTGAAGTTGGCCGGGCGTTTTTCGATGAAGGCCTGCATGCCCTCGCGCATATCCTCGGTGGCGAAGAGCATGAAGAAGTTTTTGCGCTCGATCTCCAGGCCTTCTTCCAGCGATGTTTCAAAAGCGGCGTTTACCGCTTCTTTGGCCAGCCGCACAGCGACGGGCGCCTGGGCTGCTACGCTTTTCGCCAGCTTGACCGCCTCGCTCAGGTGCTCGCCCTTCGGCACGACGCGATTGACCAGGCCGTGCGCCGCCATCTCCTGCGCGGAAATCTGCGCGCCGGTCAGCACCATCTCCATCGTGCGGTACTTGCCGAGCGTGCGCGCCAGCCGCTGCGTGCCACCCGCGCCGGGCATCACTCCCAGCAGGATCTCCGGCTGCCCGAAGCGCGCGTTCTCGGATGCCACGATCATATCGCACTGTAGGGCCAGCTCGCATCCTCCCCCCAGGGCGTAACCGCCCACTGCCGCGATCATCGGCTTATGAATTTGCTTGATGCGCCGCCAGGCCCCAAAGCCGCCTAGCATCATATCAATCGGCGACTTGTCCGACATCTCTTTGATATCCGCGCCCGCCGCGAAAGCTCTGTCGCCCGCACCGGTAATCACGATACAGCGAATGCCCTCATCCTGGTCAAAAGCCTCCAGGGCATCGACAAGCTCCCCCATAAGCTGGTTGTTCAGGGCGTTGAGCGCCTGCGGCCGGTTAAGCGTCACGACTCCAATACTCTCGTCGCGGTCGGTCAAAATATACTGGTAGTTCTCAGGCATGATGCTCCTCAAATGCAAATACGTATGGTTTCGTGGGGACGCGATCAATCGCGTCCCTACGAAATTATATCATTTGAAAAAAGCGCTGCCGCCTTCTCGAAGTGCCGCTTATCGTGTCCCCAGTCTTCCTTGTCCTGCTCATCGGTCTTGATCGGCGTCTCCAGAATCACGGCGGAGTGCGCCAGCCGCGGGTCTTGCAGCAGCGCGCGCAAACCTTCTTCGCCGATGATGCCTTCCCCCAGGCGCGAGTGAACGTCGCGGTGACTCCCCAGCGCCATCTCAGTATCATTCAGGTGGATAACTTGCAGGCGGTCAATACCAAAGGTAGCGTCCATGCGGTCGATCACCAGGCGAGCAGATTCGGTGCTGGAGATATCGTGACCGGCTCCCCACAGGTGGGCCGTATCGATGCAAACGCCCAGTCGCTCGCGATATTCCGGCAGGAGGTCGAGGATATCGCGCAGTTGTTCAAAGCTGTACCCCAGCGAATTGCCCGCGCCCACGTCGTTTTCCAGCAGCAGTATGACCTCTGGCGATGTCTCGGGCAGGATGCGCCGGATGGCTTCAGCGATACGCGCTATGCCGGCCTCGACGCCCGAGCCGCGATGGCTGCCGGTGTGGAAGACGACGTAGCGCGCCCCCAGCAGCTCGCCGCGCAGCAGCGTCCAGCGCAAGAGCGCGATGGATTTCTCCCAGATGAGTTCGTCGGGTGAGGCCAGGTTGATCAGATAGGGCGCGTGAATGACTACCGGGTCGAGGTCAAGTGCGCGCGCCGCCTCCGCGAATGCGATGCTGCTCTTGCTGTTCTCGTTCGGTGGTCGCCAGCCGGTGGGATTGCTGGCAAATATCTGGATAGTGTTACAGCCGATATCGCGCGCAAGCTCGGCCGCTTTGACGGCGTTGGAGTGCGTGGGCATATGCCTGCCGAGGCGCATGGCGTCGATCCCTTCCTAAAACTACGATTCTGCTCTGTTCTGCGTCTCTCGCGTCTCCTGCGTTCCCTGTGTTTCTTGCGAGTTGCTGAGCAGTTCGGGTTGGGGCAATTGATCGAGGCTGGTCAGGCCGAACTGCTGGAGAAATTCCGGCGTGGTGGCGAAAAGTGCGGGCCTGCCGACCGTCTGCGCGCGCCCGATCTCGGCCACCAGCCCGTGCTGGATCAGGCTGAGCAGGGCGCGGTCGCTGTTTACCCCGCGTACGGCCTCGATCTGAGCGCGTGTGATGGGCTGGCGATAGCCGATCACCGATAAAGTCTCCAACGCCGCGTTGGTCAATTTCGCGGTCATTGGCAGTCCAAGCAGCGCCGCAATGTAGCGCGCGTTCTCCGGCGCCGTCACCAACTGCACCTGTGTCCCCAGCCGCTGCAAGCGGATGCCGCGCTCCTGCCTATCAAGTTGCCCAGACAGAGTCTCTAATCCCTCGTTCAACGCTTCATCCTCAATATCAAGCAGCCTGCGCAGCTCACCGTATTCCAATGGGCGACCCGAGACGAAGAGGATGCTCTCGATGGCCGCCGCAACCTGTGTACTCGTATGTCTCTCTTGTAATTCCTGAACCATAGCTTCCTACAATTACGACCTACTCTTCAATCCTGGCATACACTAAAGACCCTTCTACCATGCTATTCTACCGAAAGTGTAGCATATCGGTAATGCTCTGTCGAGTCTTTTCTTGACAACATAACGCTCAAACTTTCTTGCAATATGATACTCAACATGCTATACTGGGTCTACTAATTACTGCACAATACAGGAGAAAAAGCGTATGAAGCCGGAGGAATTTACGCAGAAGGCCCTTGAGGCTATCAGCGAAGCAAATGAGTTAGCTAAAGAATATAATCACAGCCAGATCGAGGTGGAACATATCCTGGCTGCCTTGCTTGAACAGGAAGGCGGCATTGTCCAGCAGATTTTCGTGAAGTCGGGGGCTAATCTCACTATGGCCCGACAAATGGTCAGAAGCGACCTTCAACGCCTTTCCCGCGTCTACGGCGGCAGCAAACCGGGCCTCTCGCCGAAAGTAGATAAGCTGCTTGAGCGTGCCCGGCAGGAGATGCGTGGCTTTGGGGACGAGTTCACCAGCGCCGAACACCTGCTGCTGGCCATGTTCGATATCGGTGATGACCCGGCTCTGCGCGTCTTGAAGTCGGCGGGGCTGACACGTGATAAAGTCATGCAGGCCCTGCAGGCTGTGCGTGGAGCCCAGCGCGTGACCGATCAGAACCCGGAAGGAAAATACCAGGCGCTTGAGAAGTACGGGCGCAACCTGACCGAGCTCGCGTCGCAGGGTAAGCTCGACCCTGTCATCGGGCGCGATGAAGAGATCCGCCGCGTCATTCAGGTGCTCAGCCGCCGCACGAAAAATAATCCCGTCTTGATCGGCGAGCCGGGCGTCGGCAAAACCGCCATCGTGGAAGGGCTGGCCCAGCGCATCGTGCGCAGGGACGTTCCAAAGACGCTCGAAGATAAGCAAGTCGTTGTGCTCGATCTCGGCGCGCTGGTCGCGGGGGCCAAGTTCCGCGGCGAATTCGAGGAACGCCTGAAAGCCGTCCTCAAAGAGATCACCAGCGCGGCGGGCAGCATCATCCTCTTCATCGATGAATTGCATACCCTTGTCGGCGCCGGTGCGGCCGAGGGTGCCATGGACGCCTCCAACATGCTCAAGCCCATGCTGGCGCGCGGCGAGCTACATTGTATCGGCGCGACCACCCTCGACGAGTATCGCAAGCATATCGAAAAGGATGCCGCGCTCGAACGCCGCTTCCAGCCCATCATGGTCGAACAGCCTACGGTCGAGGATACCATCAGCATCCTGCGTGGGCTGAAGGAACGCTACGAGGCCCATCATGGCGTACGCATCCAGGATAGCGCGCTCGTCGCGGCTGCCATGCTCTCTAATCGCTATATCACCGATCGCTTCTTACCCGATAAAGCCATCGACCTGGTGGACGAGGCCGCCAGCCGCCGCCGTGTCGAACTGGACAGCACACCCGCCGAGATCGACGCGCTCAATCGTCGCATTCTCCAGTTACGTATGGAACAGGAAGCCTTGAAGAAGGAGAAAGACCCGGCCAGCATCGAGCGCCGCGACCGGGTAGTGCGCGAGATAGCCGACCTGGAAGAGCAACTCCGCCCCCTCAAGCTCGCGTTTGAAAGCGAGCGCGAACTGGTGGAAACAGCCGCAGGCTTGAAGAAGGAACTGGAACAGGAGCAGGCCCTTGCGGAAAGAGTCGAGCGCGATGTGGCGCTTGAATATGCCACGACCGGCAGGGCCAATTTTGAGCAGGTCAATGAACATAAAATGAAGATCGGGCGCCTGGAACAGCAACTTACAAGCGATGGAAGCGAAGCTCACTGAGCAGAAAACCCGGCGTATCCTGCGTGAGGAGGTCACAGCCGAGGATATCGCCGAGGTGGTCTCGAAATGGACGCACATCCCCGTCTCCCGCCTGATGCAGGGCGAGGTACAGAAATTGCTCGCGATGGAGGATCGCCTGCGCGAGCGCGTCGTCGGGCAAGAACTCGCGCTGCAGATCGTCTCGGATGCCGTACGCCGTTCGCGCGCCGGACTGCAAGACCCCAACCGCCCTTTAGCAAGCTTCATCTTCCTCGGCCCAACGGGCGTGGGCAAGACGGAACTGGCGCGTGCCCTGGCCGAGTTCCTCTTCGACGATGAGCAGGCTATGGTGCGCATCGACATGTCCGAGTACATGGAGAAACACAGTCTGTCGCGCATGATCGGCGCGCCTCCCGGCTACATCGGCTACGACGAGGGCGGCCAGTTGACCGAGGCGGTGCGCCGCCATCCGTACAGCGTGATCCTCTTCGATGAGATCGAGAAGGCCGCGCCGGAAATCTTCAACGCGCTCTTGCAAATCCTCGACGATGGCCGGTTGACCGATGGGCAGGGCCGCACCGTCGATTTCAAGAACACCGTCATCATCATGACCAGCAACGTCGGCACTACCTGGCTGCAGGAGTTCGACGGCATGGACGAGGATGACGTGCAGCGCGTCGTACGCCAGCGCCTGCGCGAAGAGGGCTTCCGTCCGGAGTTTATCAACCGCATCGATGAGGTCATCGTCTTCCACCAGATCAGACATGACCAGATGCAGCGCATCGTTGATATCCAGATCAATCACCTGCGCCCGCGCCTGGAAGACCGCCATATCATCTTGCGCCTGAGCGATAACGCGCGCGCCTACCTCGCCGACCTCGGCTACGACCCACAGTTCGGCGCGCGCCCCCTCAAGCGCGTCATCCAGAAAGAGGTAGAGAACCGCGTCGCTCGCGCCATCCTCGATGGCAGCGTGCGCGACGGCGATAGCGTGGAAATCGATGTTTGCGATGGGAAATTAATGCTTGAGCCGATCCACAATGTGGCATAATGTAATTTGTCTGAGGATGTGAATATACAGGGAGTATTCCCATGCAAACCATACATACGCCATCGTCATCTTCGCCGGCCGAAATCGCCAGCCCGGCCGATCATGCTCACCTGCTGCGTGTGTTGAGCGCCATGATGGCGCAGATCGGTGTGCTGCAAAACCTCGTGCGTGACGAAAACGCTGATGAGAGCGACGGAGCGGCAATGCCTCTCGATAAGGGCGCCCTGCGGAACGGGCTGACGGCCCTGGAGCAGATGGCGCGCGAGATGCTTTACGATGTGCGCGCCGCCAGTGATGCACAGCCCCTGGATGCGCTGCCCGACCTGTCACTGGCTGAGGCGCTTTCACGCCTGGTGGATGAGACCGCGGAAACGCTGCAACTGTCCAGCCGCGTCATCTTCTCGGGGGAAGAGCGGCCTCTCTCCGGCGATATCGAGCGACTGCTCTACCGTGTCGCGCGCGATATGCTCGCGCAAGTGCAGCAGCACAGCGGGGCGCGCCGGTTGCGTTTCACGCTGAATTACGCACGCGATGAGGTGCAGATGAGCATCGAGGATGACGGCGTGCCCTCGGAGCAGGCGCCCCTGAGCATCTTCGCCGGAGACGCCTCGCTATCGCTCGCCCCCCCGTTCTCCTCACGTGAGAACGAGGGAACCGATGCTCTCGCCCAGACAGCGCTTTTTCTGCTGCGCCGTCGTGTCGAGCATCTCGGCGGCTCGTTTGAGGTCATTTCAGGCATCGAGCAAGGAACCCAGGCCCATGTATCCATCCCATACGTCCAATTTTCGCGCGTTGCGACATCCTCACCTGCGCACGAGCCCACTGCCACAAACTCTCGTAACTCCGCCTCATTATCATTAGCTCAGGCTGCTCCAGGTCACATTCGCATCCTTATCGCAGACAACCAGGCTGTGACGCGCGCCGGGCTGCGCCGCCTGCTAGAGAGCTATGCCGATTTGCGGGTGGTGGGCGAGGCCGTCGACGGTGTGCAGGCTGTGAGCGAAACGGCGGAGCTAGGGCCGCAGGTGGTCATCCTTGATGCGCAGCTTCCGCAGGGGCAGAGCCTGGAGGCGCTTCGCCAGATCAAACAACTGAACCCCGATACGCATGTTCTGCTGCTCTCCACGTTGGATCGCGAAGAGTATCTGTACGAGACATTGCGCGCGGGCGCGGAGGGGTATGCCCTTAAGGATATCGCCCCCGACGAACTCGCCCAGGCGGTTCGAACGGTTGCGCGTGGCGAGGTGCTGGTGCAGCCGCAGATCGCCGGCCGCCTGATCTCGCGCTTCGGCAGGCAGGGACGCGGCGTGCTCGATACCCTGACGGCCCGCGAGCTGGAGGTCCTGCGCTTGCTGGCACGCGGCCTGCGTAATAAAGAAATCGCGGCGCGCCTCTTCGTCAGCGAACGCACCGTCAATTTCCATCTCGCCAACATCTACCAGAAACTCAACGTCTCCGGTCGCACCGAAGCTATCAGCAAAGCCCACGAACAGGGGCTGCTTACGGCGTAAGTATCCCGGCGTGCCAGGTATCGACCTCGTGCTTAAGGGTCGCAATATATTCGGCCTCGTTGTTGCCGTCGCTGTTGGGCGCGTACTTGGGGATGATCTGATCGACGGTGACTCGTCCCCACTGCGCCACGTACAGGTTGCGGATCAGCTTGTACCACTGTTCGAAGCCGTCCGTCCAGCTATTCATCTGCGCATATCCGCCGCGATTCTGGTCAATACAGGGCCGCGTCGGGATGCAGCGCAGGTTGCCTAACGAGAGGGTGGCGCGCGCCTCACCGGTCGTTCCAAACAGGCTTTCATGCATGAAAAAGGCCAGTGCGTAGACCGGGTCGATGCCATACTTCACGCCAAGGTCGTACATCTGCTGCCCCAATCCTGCCGCTGGCGAATGATAGTAGGCGAGCACGCGGTTAATAAATGCTGCCGTGATGGTTGGCTTGCCGAGCACAGAATATGGGCCCCTCTGTACAGGTATAGGCGTTTTGGCCGGGAGAGGAAGAGGGCCGTTGCTGCTTTCCCACAGATTGAAGGCATTGTACGAGCCGCCCACCTGAATCGCGAAGGTTTGACCGGCATAGGGTACCACCTGCACATTATCATGCCTCTGGAACATTCCCGCGGAGATGGCGACGCCAAATAGAATGCCGACAGACACAATACAGACGAGCAGCAGCGAGATCCACGATCGATGGCGCGCCAGGGGCGTGTACCCACGCGGCATGCTCAGCCCGCCGCTGTTCTTCGCCGGAACCAGCGCGTACTGCTCATCGTAGTCGTTCTCATCATGGCCGTCGTAATCGTTGTATGCATCCTCGCCAGTCTGCGCCTCGGACATGACCTCCGTATGCACTTCTGGCAAAATACGAGTCGCTCGCCGGGGAATGTTGGTTTGAGGCGTAACGGAGAGTGGCAGCTCATCCAGCGGATCTCCATAGCTACTGCCTCGTGCCATAGTGGAGGACCTCCTCTAGAACATAAGTACAATACCAATTATAGCAGAATATCGCACGCTTGTAAACAAGCTTTGAAACGCAATGACACAGTTTGACATAATACCCGCCCTATGGCCTGCCGTCAATATTCTAGCAATTTTGTCTTACCGGCAATTATAGCACACCGCCGGCTTGTCAGAATGCCAGGCGCATACAGAAAATCAGGGACGCCATTCGGAACCATTCTCATTTACTGACATGGATTTAATAGCGACTCTTGCAGACTACTTGCAAGCTCGCTATAATATCCCCACCGCAGAATAGATAACTGTTATCTCGCACATTGGATGCCGCTAGCAAAGAGGATATATGACCGAGCAGCTCAACATCGTCCTGGTTCCCCATACCCACTGGGACCGTGAATGGTACCAGACCTTCCAGCAATTTCGTATGCGACTGGTGCACGTCGTCAATGCCTTGCTCGATATCCTTGACCGCGACCCGCATTTTACCCACTTTATGCTGGACGGGCAGACAATCATCCTGGATGATTTCCTCGAAGTACATCCTGAGCAGGAAGAGCGCTTGAAGCGCTATACCCGCTCAGGACGCATCTCCATTGGTCCCTGGTACCTCCAGCCTGATGAATTCCTCGTCAGCGGCGAGTCCTTGATTCGTAACCTGCAAATCGGTCTGCGCAGCGCCGCTGCGTTCGGCGAAGCGATGCGCGTGGGCTATGTGCCGGATTCCTTTGGCCATATTGCGCAGTTGCCGCAAATCTTGCGCGGCGTGGGCATCGATAACGCCGTCTTCTGGCGCGGAGTCGGTTCAGAGGCGCGCAAAAGCGAGTTTTATTGGACTGCTCCCGATGGATCAAGGGTACTCGTCCTGCACCTTGCCGATCCCGTCGGCTACTCGAACGCTCGCGACATGCCGCTCACATCCACTGAATTTGTGACTCGTACTATCCTGCTCGTCTCAACCCTCCTGCCCAAAGCTACCACGTCAACGCTGCTCTTTATGAATGGCTCCGACCATCTCGCTCCGCAGGAGGGCCTACCCGCCGTCATCGCGGCAGCAAACGAACGCATGGCGCGTCTCAGCCCAGAGCAAGCGAAGCTCCTGACCGGCTTTGAGCCTGCTGGCCGGACACGATTGCCCGCTCGGGAAGACCAGGATCAGCACAGCACGGCCTTCGACGGCATCCACATTCGCATCGGCTCGCTGGCGGAATATGTCGCCGCCGTCACACAGGATATCCAGCGCGAGGGCGAAGATGCCCTGCAAACCCTCACAGGCGAGATGCGCAGTAGCCAGTATGCCCACCTGCTGCCATCCGTTCTTTCAACGCGCATGTGGATCAAGCAGCAGAACGCCGCCACCGAACACCTTCTGGAACGCTGGGTTGAGCCGCTGACCGCCTGGGCCGCCCGGCAGGGTGCTCCCTATCCACGGGGATTGGTAGAGCTTGCCTGGAAATACCTCCTGCACAATCACCCACACGACAGCATCTGCGGCTGTAGCATTGACCAGGTGCATCGCGAAAACCGCGTGCGCTTCGATCAGAGCCAGCAGATCGGTGAACAGCTCGTCCTGGAGGCCATGCAATATCTCGTTGCGCGCGTCGATACGCGCCCGCCTGCCGCTCTTTCAGCGCAGGCTGAGCAAATGAGTCGGGCTGCCATTCCTATCGTCGTCTTCAATCCCGCGCCGGGTCCCCGCACAGAAGCGGTGCAGGCCAATATGCAGCTTGCCGCGCTGAGCCGCGAAGCCGTCATTGTGGATGAGCAAGGCACGTCTCTGCCCTTCGGCATGCTCAAGAAGTGGCAGCAGGAAATCGGCTCTATGGCCTTCTCGCGCGAGATGATCGCCTCCGCCATTGCCCTGGAAGGCGTGACGCATCCCGAAGACTTCATTACCATGGCCGAGAATACCATCGGCAGCTTCCTCGGCTTTGTCGGTGAGCCGGGCAAGGGCTTCGAGGTCAGCAACGTGCAGATCAAGGAAGAGGATCAGCCGCCGGGCGTCGTCGGTGTCGATCTTGTGCTTACGCCGCCCGGCCAGGTCGTCGTCCGCCGGGAAGCGCTCGCCGAGTCCGTGCGCCGCGTACTGGCCCTCTTGCAGCGCGAAGACATCGAGACCATCGTCTTCACCGTCACCGACCTCGCTCGCGCCGTGCTGGAGTTCGTCGCCGCCGACCTACCCGCCTACGGCCTCAAAACCTTCTGGCTCTATCCCCACGGCCTGCCCTCCGCAGTCCCACCCCCATCCTCCCCAATCGAAAACGTCCCATCCCCCTTTATCGAAAACGAATTCTACCGCGTCGAAGCCGACCCGGCGGACGGCACGCTCACCGTGACCGATAAACAGACGGGCGCGCGCTATCCCGGCCTGAACCGTTTCGTCGATAGCGGCGATATCGGTGATCTCTACAATTATTGCCCACCAGCGAATGACCTGCTCATCGGCACGCTTGCCGGTGCGCCTGCGATAGAGGTGCATTCCTCGCCCGTGCTATCGCGGCTCACCATCCAAGGTGACATGGCGCTGCCCGCCGCCTGCTCGCCCGACCGGACCGGCCGCAGCGATGAGCGCGTCCTTTGCCCCATCAGCAGCGAAGTCACGCTCGCGCCCGGTGTGAAGCGCATCGATATTCGTACCAGTGTGGAAAATAATGCCAGAGATCACATCCTTCGCGCTACCTTTCCCGTATTATATATAGTAGAGACAGCTTCAGCCGAAGGTGTCTTCGAGGTGCGCGAACGCCCGGCCGCGCTGATTCGCCCGGCGGATGTCGCCGAGTGGATCGAGGAGCCGGTCAATTGTTACCCGCAGAAGCGTTTTGTTGACGTAAGTGATGGCTCGCTTGCTCTGGGTGTTCTTAACCGGGGCCTTCCAGAGTACGAAGTGATCACGGATGAAGATGGGCACAGCGCCGTGGCCGTGACCCTGCTGCGTTGCGTGGAATGGCTCTCGCGTGGTGATCTCGCAACCCGTCGTGGCCACGCCGGGCCGCCTCTATTCACGCCGGAGGCGCAGTGCCAGGGACTGAGCGTCTTCGACTACGCCCTTGTCCCGCACCTCGGGACATGGGAGTCGGAGGAGGCGCTCGTCTTGCGCGAGGCGCAGGCCTTCAATACACCTGTGCGCGTACTCGTCACCGACCAGCACACAGGAGAACTGCCCGCGACAGCGAACATGGTCGAGGTTGAGCCGCGTGGCCTGGTGGTGAGCGCCATCAAGCGTCAGTATGACGGCGAGGGTCTGGTTGTACGCGTTTACAACCCCCTGCGCCATGCGGTTGAGGCGAGCATTCGACCGGGCTTTGCGGCGAGCCAGGCTTTTGTGGCAAACCTGGTAGAAGAAGCGCGGGAACAGCTCTTCTGGGGTGGGGATGAGCCTCTGCACATCGGCGTGCGCGCGGGCGAGATCGTGACACTGCTTTTCTTACCATAATGTCCTGATATGTATCCTTTTTGTATGCTGTTTACGTTGTATTACTTGAAAAGCCTTGTGTATGCTGAAAGGGGCGTAGACCTGTGAGTGTGAATACTTTGCTTATGATTGCCGCTTCTCCCACTCCTACTCCTACTCCTGTTACTACGACCAGTGGAAGTAATGTGTTGGACACCTTGAACAAGGTCTTAGGGGTAGTGGTTGGTTTTCTTGTAGCCTTTATCGTCATTTTCTGGATCAGCCTGATTATCTGGACGTTCCGCGACATACGTTCGCGCTCCCAGGACCTGCTGACTCAGATATTGGCGACGCTGCTGGTAGCTGTCTTTTTCATCGGCGGCCTCTTTATCTATATGATCCTTCGCCCACGCCAGACGCTGGCCGAAATCTACGAGCGCCAGCTCGAAGAAGAGTCCCTTCTGGCCGAGATGACCGAGCGGCAGACCTGTAGCAACTGCCACGCGCGTATCGAATCCGACTTCCAGATTTGCCCGTCCTGCAGCCAGAAGCTGAAACGCCCATGCCCCAAGTGCGAGCGCCTGCTGGAACTGCGCTGGTCGTTCTGTCCCTACTGCGCAACCAATCTCGCGCCGATCCCTATGCAGAGCATCCCGGGCATGCCCATCATGCAGGGCCAGCCAGGCGTACCCATGAGCGGCCAGTTGGGCCCGCGTTACTGACGTACAGGGGGGAATATCCCAGGGCGACCGCAAGGGCGCACCTTTGCGGTCGCCCTGGAAAAACTTTGGAATGTGATGGAACTCATCTCTCTCTCAATTTGCCTGGGGAGCGCTTTTGTGGTATAATGGGTTGTCACGAACACGTGGATAATACCACTTATTCAGCGCTCGCAAAGAATGCTTGAAGTGACAAAATATCTCCCTCGCAATGATGGGCTAATCAGTGTTCTTTTATGATAAAAGGCTTTCAATGCTATGGCGACAACGAGAGAATCTCTTATGACAGAGCAGTTAACAGATCAGGATAGTGCGCTTCCGGTTCAAACAGGCGGCAAGGGCAACGGTAACGGCAATGGGGGTGGCAGGGTGAACGGGAATGGCAACGGCAATGGCGAGTATGGCGAACATAACATCCAGATTCTTGAGGGGTTGGAGGCCGTGCGCGTGCGGCCTGGTATGTACATCGGCGCGACCGACCAGCGCGGCCTGCACCACCTGATCACCGAAGTCGTTGATAACAGCATCGACGAAGTGATGGCCGGCTTTGCCGACACCGTCAGTGTTACCATTCACGCCGATAGCTCCGTCACCATCGAAGATAATGGTCGCGGCATCCCCGTTGAAGAGCATCACCAGCGACCCGGCCTCTCGACGCTTGAAGTTGTCATGACCATCCTGCACGCCGGCGGCAAATTCGGCGGCGGCAGCTACCAGATCAGCAGCGGCCTGCATGGTGTGGGCGTCTCCGTTGTCAACGCGCTCTCAGAATGGTGCCAGGTCGACGTCAAACGCGACGGCATCCTCTATCGCCAGCGCTACGAACGCGGCATCCCCATCACGCCACTGCTCGAAGTCGATCTCGTCGAAGAGGACGATACCGGCACGATCACCAGTTTCCTGCCCGACCTGCAAGTCATGGAAACCCGCGACTACAGCTTCGATACGCTGGCTCAGCGTTTCCGCGAAATGGCCTACCTCAACCGCGGTATGACCATCATACTCCGCGACGAACGCACCGACCGCGAAGTGACCTTCTACTTCGAGGGCGGCCTGGTCTCCTTCGTGCGCTACCTCAACAAGGATCGCGGGCGCATCATGGCGCGTCCCGTCAGTACCATTCGCGAACTCGAGGGCATGAAGATCGAGCTGGCCGTGCAGTACAACGACGGCTGGAACGCCACCGAGTTCTCCTTCGCCAACGGCATCAACACCGTTGACGGCGGCATGCACATCACCGGCTTCCGCAGCGCCCTCACTCGCACGCTCAACGACTACGCGCGCAAGATGAACCTGCTCAAAGACAAGGACAGCAACCTGACCGGCGATGACGTGCGCCAGGGCCTGACCGCCGTCGTCAGCGTCAAAATCGCCAACCCGCAGTTCGAGGCGCAGACCAAAGCCAAGCTGAACAATGCCGAGGTACGTCCCGTCGTGGAAACCGTCACCGCCGACATGCTCAACAAGTACCTCGAGGAGACGCCCAGCGAGGCCAAAGCCATCATCAGCAAGTGCGTGCTCTCCGCGCAGGCCCGCGAAGCCGCCCGCGCCGCTCGCGACCTGATCCAGCGCAAGAACGCCCTGGATTCCACACTTCCCGGCAAGCTGGCCGACTGCTCCGAAAAGCACGCCGACCGCTGCGAGTTGTATCTCGTGGAGGGCGATTCGGCCGGCGGTTCAGCAAAACAAGGCCGTGACCGCCGCTTCCAGGCCATCCTGCCCCTGCGCGGCAAAATCCTCAACGTCGAGCGCGTCGGCCTCGACAAAATCCTGAAGAACGAGGAAGTCAAGAACATCATCACCGCCATCGGCGCCGGCATCGACGAGAACTTCAACAAGGCCCGCCTGCGCTACGGCCGCATCGTCCTGATGTGCGACGCCGACGTGGACGGTTCGCATATCCGCACGCTGCTGCTGACCTTCTTCTATCGCTACATGGAGCCGCTCATCACCGACGGCCACCTCTACATCGCGCAGCCCCCGCTCTTCCACGTCAAGATGAGCAACAAAGACATCCGCTTCGTCTACACCGAAGAGGAGCGCGACCTGCTCATCGGCGAGTACCAGGCGGCCCACAACGGCAAAGAACCCGAAGTCGGACGCTACAAGGGCCTGGGCGAAATGAACCCCGAAACCCTCTGGGAAACCACCATGGACCCCGACCGCCGCACCATGCTGCAAGTCAGCATCGAAGAAGCTGTCGAAGCCGACAAAACCTTCAACATGCTCATGGGCGACGAGGTCGCCCCACGCAAGCGCTTCATCGAAAGCCACGCCAAGAACGCGAATTTGGACGTGTAAGGCTGGATGAGTCGAACCACACCTGTTCGGCATGGGGGAAAGCGTAATGCGAAAGCTGCTCTCTGAGCAACCTCATTTTCCAGCCTGGAATAGCTCATTACTCAGATTGCCAGGGCTTGTGAATTATTGTCAGGGTCGCCAATGGTCGTTCATGTTGGCAAAGATCTGCATCACGCCTACGGCTCCTCCTGGGGAGAATCATGCGGGGGAACAGCGAGTTTTACGGCCCACAAATGTAGCCGTTCGTTGACGAAAATGCATTGACCCCTCTTGAACGAACGGGTGGGTTCCGCTGAGATCGTGAAGGTGATCTTGCTCAATCATTTTTCGGACTTGCTGAGCTAGATCGTCTGGGGTATGAGCATTCGCGAGCCATTGTTCAACCGTCTGATCAAGGTAATCGGTAGAGACCTGTTCTACTTCTAGCCCACAGGCGGTGAACAGTGCCAGGAAGGCGCTGATGGAGAGCGCACGTGTATGCGAGGGATCACGAAGCTGCTCAAAGCGGTTTTGATAGGCAGCCCGCTCTGGATATTCGCTCACCACCAGGTCTTCGATCGCTACCAGGCCCTGTGAGCGGCATACGCGCCCCATCTCAGCAATTATGCGTTGCGGATCTTCGCAGTGATGAAAGGCAAAACGAGAGACGACAACATCAAATGCTTCCTCTCCAAAGGAAAGATGCTCAGCATCCCCCAGTTGAAAGCGCAGGTTCGTGAGTCCTCGTGACTGGCGCGTCCGCTCAGCAATCTCAAGCGGCGCTTCAGTAAGATCGATACCCACTACTTCGCACCCGGCTTCCGCAAAAGCTATCGCGACAAAGCCTGGACCGGTAGCGACATCCAGGACGCGATCTTGTGGCTGGGGATGCACAATCTGTACGAGGCGGATGAGTTGGGATCGGTCCGCGATCAAAGGATTCGCCGCATACGCCGGTGCCTGGTGCGTAAACTCCTGACGAACAACTTCTTTGTGATCTGACGAGGATGATGACATGGCAAAAACTCTCCACAGGTCATTGTGATTGGCTTATTTCTCATGGTTGCCGCCTTAGACTGCCAGGAACCATATTGTACCACGCTATCAGCTTTCGTCTCACTCGATCTCTGATTGTACCTGAACACAAGCAAGCGGAACGTGGGCAAACATTTGCCAGGGAGACGTCCGACATGCCACACTACATGGGAGAAGCCCATACGCTATAAAGGAGAACATGATGTCTGAATTGACCGCCGAGATGATTGTCGATCAAGATTTCCCTTCTGATGTGCAGCTCTCACCCGATGGGAAACGCGTGGCGTATATTCTGGCCCCTTTGAACAAAAAAGAAGAGCACGAAACGAGCGCCATCTGGATTGCTGAGACTGATCACGCCGGAGAAACGCGGCAGTTCACGGCCGGAGAGGCACATGATCAGCATCCGCGCTGGTCGCCTGACGGCAAGCACCTGGCTTTTCTTTCTGACCGGGCAAAGCGCGGCATTGCCCAACTCTATCTCATCGCCGCAGATGGGGGAGAAGCGCTGGCGCTTACCTCGACCAAAAACAAGAAAAGCGTGGCTGATTTCGCCTGGTCGCCGGGAGGCGGTCAACTTGCCTTTACCAGTGCCGATGAACCAACGGAAGAGGAGGAGAAGCAAGAACAGGAGCGCGATGACGCGCGCGTCTATGGCGAAAAATGGCCCTACGCGCGTCTGCGCCTCCTCTCTTTGGCGACCAGAGAGGTCACCACGCTGGCCGCAGGGGAACGGCACCTTGCGGATTTTGCCTGGCATCCCCACGGAACGGAGATTGCCTACCTCGTCCAACAGACTCCCGACCTGGAAGCCCGGGCGCGTGAAGTGGTGATCGAACGCATCGCCATCGCCGGGGGCCAGCCGCAGGTCGTGTGCCGTTTTCCCTGCGCGGTACATTCGCTGACCTGGTCTCAGGATGGAAGCACGCTCTTTTTCGTGGCCCCGGTCGCGAAGAAAAGCCAGTCATCATTTGCGGTCTATGCCGTTCCAGTACAAGGAGGAGAGCCAACCTCTATTGCAGGCGGAGAGACCAACTGTGCGACCGAGGTGCGAGCGGTCCAGCAGACTCCCGCGCTTGCTGTCCTGATCGGAGAAGGGTTGGGAAGTCGGATAGACATGCTGGACCCAAAGAACGGAGAGGCGGTGACACTCCTGGATGGAATGGATGGAGAGCGCGGGGTAGAGTATGCCTCCTGGGATGTACGGCCCGGCGAAGAGGGAATGCTCACCATAGCCGTCGTTCGCAGTGCCGGGGATCAGCCCTGGGAGGTGTGGGCCGGCCAGGGACAGGTCGGGCACAACGGCAAAACGATCGCCATGCAGCAAATTTCGGCCCATCACAAGCACCTGGCTGGCATGGCCTTTGGCAGGCAAGAACCGTTCTACTGGACGGCCAGTGATGGGTTGGAGCTTGATGGGGTTCTGATCCGACCACCCCAGGAAACAGAGGCGTACCCCTTGCCGATGGTCACGCTCGTCCATGGCGGACCCTATGGCAGATGGGGGCACGAATTCCACCTGGATGCCCTTGACTGGGGGCAATGGTTGGCCCTGGCCGGATACGCGGTGCTGATGCCGAACCCCCGTGGGGGCTTCGGGCACGGAGAGCAGTTCGCGGCAGCAGCACGAGGCGCGGTAGGGCAGGCTGATTACCAGGATGTGATCGCGGCGGTAGACGCAGCGATTGATCGAGGGATAGCCGATCCCGAGCGTCTGGGGATTGGAGGATGGAGCCAGGGAGGTTTTATGTCCGCCTGGGCAGTGACACAGACCGGGCGTTTTAAAGCAGCCGTGATGGGCGCGGGAGTCAGTGATTGGGGCATGATGGTCATGACAAGCGATATGCCTGACTTTGAGCAGGAGTTGGGCGGGAGCGCGCCATGGGATGGTGAGACACAGAGACGGCACCTGGACCTCAGCCCGATTACCTTCGCTCGCCACGTCACGACGCCGGTGCTCATTTTGCACGGAGAGAACGATGCGCGGGTACCGCTCAGCCAGGCGACTGGATTTCACCGGGCCTTGAGGAAACAAGGGGTTCCAGTCGAGTTCGTCGTCTACCCACGAGAACCTCATGGCGTGGCAGAACGCGCGCATCAGATAGATATCCTGAAGCGGGTCAGGCGCTGGTACGATACCTACTGCTGACCGCTTTGCGTCAGCTCTATGAGATGACCATCGGGATCGCGCAAGAAGGCACGTATCTCGTAGCCCCAGTCCACCGGGAGTGAGAGGAACTCGGCTCCGCGCGAGCGCAATACCTCGTAAGCGGCAACACAGTCCGGTACACGAATGTTCAGCTCGCTGCTGACTGTGTTCGGGTCGATGGGCGGCGCAAAGGTCACGCCGGGCTTATCCTGGGTAGGAGCGCCTCCAATCGTCAGCAACAATTCGCTGCCCCCAAAGCTCAGGAGACAGAGAGCATCGGAAATCTGGCGCACTACCTTCGCTCCCAGCACGTCGCGATAGAAGGCCAGCGAGCGGTTGTAGTCACTCGCCACAAGCAGGTATCTCAGTTCTACACCGGTTGTTGGGAAGTCACTGGTTGTTGTCATTGCAATTTCCTCTCATGCGCACATCTCGCGTTAGATATGCGCCAGTTTATCTGGATTTGCCACAAAACGAATAGCCTTGATCTGTTCCGCTTCAATATCGATTGTCAGCACGGCTAGAGCTCGCTCGCCAGAGCGCATGATAAGCGCCGGTTGGCCGTTGACTTCGGCCAGTTCCGTACGAATGTTCCCTGGTAACGTGTTCCTGAAAATGGGCGAGTTGCTCAGCAAGAAAGGCGCCACCACGTCACGCCCGAATAGTTGTTGGGTCGCCACTCCTTTGACCTTGCCACCTCCATCGGCCCAGAAGGTCACATCGTCGGCCAGCATATTCACTAGAGGGGTCATCTCGCCCCCGGCAATCGCTTGTTGGAAGCTTATCAGCATCTGCCGCTGTATTTCGGGCGGCGCTGAGAAGCGTGGCCGGTGGTCGGCCAGGTGTTTCTTCGCGCGGCTGAACCACTGGCGGCAGGCCACCTCACTTTTGCCGAGAAAGCCGGCAATTTCGGCATAGTCGTAGTCGAAGACTTCACGCAGCAGGAAGACCGCCCGTTCGACCGGTTGAAGCTGTTCCAGCAACAGCAGGAACGCCATCGAGATCGACTCTTCCCGGTCAACGCGCTCCTCCGGGCTGATTACTTCGGGATTTTCAGCCGTGATGATTGGTTCTGGCAGCCAGGGCCCCAGGTATTGTTCGCGTTGCCGGCGCGCCAGGTGCAGTTGATCGACGCATAAACGGCTGATGATGGTCGTCAGAAACGCTTTGAGTGAGCCAATCGTTTCCGGCGGCGTGCTCTGGTAGCGCAGGTAGGTTTCCTGCACCATGTCCTCGGCATCCATCGCGCTGCCCAGCATGCGGTAGGCGATGGCAAACAGGTACGTCCGGTAGGTTTCAAAGGATTCCGTCATGTTCATCCTCCGTAAACTTACTCATGATTTTACCTCAGAGGAAAGCCGGCGCTGCTTACGAACATCGGCTTTCCTCTCAAATCAAGGGAACAATCTGCTATTAGTTTGTCTTCCCCACGGGTGCCCCAGCCGATGCCTGGGACAGGCGCTCCAGGCCGAAGAAGGGAGCCAGCGGGATTACATCGAAGTCGATCAGGTGCAACCGCGCGAATGGCAATGTGGCAAGCGCATCCCAGGCGGCTTCGGTGCTTGCGCTTTCTAGCATGAGCACCACTCTCCCTGGCTCATTTGCGCGTGTGTAGAATTCGCGGACGATGCCTTGCTTGTAGAGTTCCCACACCGCTTGAATTTCTTCCGCGGCATGTTGCAGCATCTCCTCGCGCGCGACGCCTTCGATTGGTTTGGGCATTACTAAAATTTTCATTGAACCGGTCCTCCAATTTCTGGTTAACCCCGCTCCTTCCGAGCGGAGTGGGTAACGAACGTTTTATCTCAGCTTTTCAAGCCTGGCAGAATTGTTATTACAATCCCCACCAGCATGCTGTTCATGAAAGGAGAGGGTCGAGGGGGTACATTTGTGACAGACATGTCGGCCTGTCACAAATGTACCCCCTCGACCCTCTCCCTGATTACGAGCTACCGTAAGCTCGTTTCACGGTTGCTTTCCAGCTTCTCAAAGGAGGAATTACAATGATCTGGACAATCGATCCCACCCATTCATACGTGTCGTTTGCTATCCGAGTCCTGGGGGTCACCACCACGAAAGGACGTTTCAACGCGCTGCGTGGCCAACTCTCTCTTGACGAGCAGAACCCTGCCAGCTCCTGGGTCGAGGCTGAAGTCGACGCGGCCAGTATCGATACCCACAACAGGCTGCGTGATGCTCACCTGCGTTCTGCGGCCTTCTTTGCCGTCAAGCAGTATGCTACGATTGCCTTCAAGAGTACGAAGGTCGAACATATCGCCGGCCAGGACTATAAAGTGACGGGGAACCTGACCCTGCTTGGGGTGACGAAACCGGTCACCTTCGATGTCACCTATCATGGTCAGCGCCCGATCCCGGGTGCGCCGGCTTCCCTGACCGCCAGAGCAAAGATCAACCGCCACGATTTTGGCCTGGGCCAGGGCATGAGGCTACAGTTCGCTGCGGGTGAGACGGCCACTGTCGAAATTGAGCTGCAGGCTGTTCAGCAGCCAGTCGAAGAACGAGAGGCAGCGGTTATAGCTCTGGCCGAATAGCTAAAATGACTATCCCGCTGCCAGTTTTGTAGCTGCCGGGATAGGGTTTGTAAAAAATAGATGCGTGTCAGAAAGAATTTTTTTGGGCCCGCTAAACCCGCCTGAGAAGCGGCTTCAGGTAGGTGCCGATGATCATTTACCGCTCATTTTGAGCGGTAAATTTCCAGGAACTTCGTCGCCCATCGGTCACATTCCCCCCTTTCATTACGTCATACTAATGACGAGCCGAACTCACCCGATGCTACAGGGAGACCCGCTCCCGTATAAAGCCAGTTGGGTGGCACCGTCTCGATCAAAACCTGTATGTTCAGTTAAGAAAAGGAGTACATCATGGTTCAAGGATTCAGCCTGGTCGTCTATCCCGTCAACGATCTCGCTCAAGCCAAGAGGTTCTATAGTGCATTGCTGGAGGTAGAGCCGTATGTGGACACGGCGTATTATGTAGGCTTTCGGGTGGGAGACCAGGAAATCGGATTAGATCCCCATGGCCACCGCAAAGGCCAGACGGGACCGCTTGCCTACAGGCCGGTGAGCGACATTCAGAAGAGTCTGCAACTGCTCCGCGACGCCGGTGCGCAAGTCCACCAGGAGGTCCAGAACGTCGGCGGGGGAAGACTGATTGCCCTGGTCAAAGACGCGGACGGCAACATCACCGGGCTTATGCAGGATTCGTAAGGGCACTGGAGACCCCTCTTTCGCCTTACACTGCGAACTCTGCGAGCAGCACGGCGATGAGCTTGATGTTCAGCAGAAAGTCATCCAGCCGGATATGCTCTGCACCCGCAGTTCAACACTCAAGATACCTTTCAACCCGGCAGTGATGGTAATCGAACCCTGCTCATTCCGCGCGCCCGCCTCCCAGAGACAGGCATCCGCTTGCAGCAAGTCCTGGTGAGCGCGGGCAAACTCACCCAGGCTGGGGCTGCCGATCTCCTCCTCGCCCTCAACCAGGAAGGTCACGCCACACTGCCTCGAACGGTGGCACGCTCCAGGCCTCTAGAGGCTCGGGCGGCTGGGCATCGTAGTGGTCGTAGATGGCGAGACGACGCGCGCTCTCACCGGCAAGGCGTCCCACCACCACGGGAAAGCCCTGGGTAGGCACCAGCGAGGTCTCGGCCCCAAGTTCGCGCAAGCTTTCCGCCACGAGTTGCGCCATTTCCCGCATTCCCTGGCCTTGCGCGGAGATACTCGGCTGGCGGCAGCTTGAAGATCAGCCAGCCATCACCGGCGTCGACCCCCGAAAATCCCAGCACGTCCTGGATGAAGGCCCGATCAGCCTCCGCGTCGGTGCTGTAGAGAATGATGTGTGCTGCGTTGATCATGTTTCCCTCCTTCAAGAGGTCGAGCCTGGCCGTTGGTGTCGTGAGCAACAGGCTGGCCGATAAATCGGCGGTGGCCGCGGTAAACCGGGCCCTACTTTTGCTTTGGGCCACGTCAGGCGATAATCAATCAGGTTCTATCCGACGCGTGGAGGGCCCTGCCGGATGCGCGTGCGCATGCCCTCTATGCCTCCCTGTGTCTCAGGAGTTCCCCACACTGCTTCCAACCACCATGTAACGCCGGCATCCGCCAGCGGTTGAACGATGGCGGACGCCCTCTCGTGATCGTCGCCGGGCGATTCTCCCTCCATCACGATGTCAAAAGGAGTTGTCTGGGTGCGCCGTTCATCGATAAATGTCTTCATTTCCTTGATATCGGTGGGAGTCATCTCGGCAAAGGAGCCATCCTCATTCATTTTGGATGGCAATACACCATCACAGCGCAGGACGCGCTGCATCGATTTCTTCCTCGGCCAGGCCCCCACAACCCAGATTGGGATACCGGGCGACTGCACAGGAGGTGGATAAAACGTCATTTCCTCTACATGATAGTGCTCGCCGTTATAGCTGAAAGGCTGCGCGCTCCACAGGCCGCGTAAGATATCCAGGCTTTCATCGAGCATCTTCGCGCGCGTCTTGCGGTCCAGCTCTTCTCCCACCTTGCGAAAGCCTCCATCGTCGATAGCCCCTAATCCGACCGGTAAGATGAGCCGTCCGTTGGAGAGATGATCGAGGCTCACCGTCTCACGCGCCAGTTTCCAGGGCCTTCGCCTCGTGAGCGGTGTCACCATCGGCCCGATGCGAACTCGCTCGGTCCTCATGGCAATGGCCGTCATGGCGATCCACGGATCGCATACCGGCCTTCCCTGGAGCCCCTCGCTTTCGATGTAGATGCAATCCCAGACGAATACACCATCCCAGCCTGCTTCTTCGGCGTCTCGGGCAAGATCGGCAAGTGAACGCGCATCCACTCCAATGTTTAACAACGTAACTCCGTACTGCAAGATTGCCTCCTCCAATATAAGGCAAGGTTCAACTGAACTTGATAGTTCCTCTTCAACAGAAAAGTCCAGCCCTGTCATCCTGAGCGCAGCGAAGGATCTCGTGGCCGATCGCTATAGATCCTTCGCTGCGCTCAGGATGACATCGTGGGACTGTTCAAATCGTCAAGGACTTTTCTTCAGAATTGAACCTTGCCTAAGTAATCATTTCTGATGATCTTAGCAGAGTATAGGAGATTATTCCTGACATCTTGTATCATATATTTTTTGATGTGGCAGACTCATCTTCCAGCACGACCTTCCCTATTCATCCTTCGCTTGCCCGACCCAGTCAAGCGCCTCGTCCGGGATGCCGTGCTGTCCGAGAAAGAGGCTCAGTTGGGCCGCATGTTCCTGCACGTGGCGCAGGGTGTACAACTGGAGCTCGAAAAAGCTCATCGGCTTCCACCACCTCCAGGGGAAAGCAACCTGGCGGTGCGCTTGCTCGTCTGACAACGAGAGCAGCGTGGTCTGGCACTTCTGGCGCAGTTGCACCAGATAGGCATGGAGTTCCTCCTGGGTGTAGGGCTGTTCGGGAAGGTCACGTGCTGGTCCAAATTCATCCTGGGTGAAGGGTGTGGGAGGAGCGAATTCATCCAGGGAGCCGGTGAGATACAAGTCGAGCCAGAAGAGGGTGTGATGGGTGAGCGACCAGAAGGTTGGGTATGCTGGGGCTTCCGGGTCACTCCAGAGGAGTCCATTCCACAGCGTGCTGGGGCAGGCGAGCAGGGCATTCTCAAGCATATCGATGGCCGCGCCGAACTGCCGCCACAAAGCAGTGCGCAATGTCGTCTCCATCGGGTGTTCAGTCATAACGTTTCCTCCTTTGTTCTTCTTTTCTCACATACTACCACCAAAGTGGTAAAAAGATGTCCTCATAGAGGCTATCGAGAAATGCGGAGACAAGTCGAGGCATGAACGCGATTATTACCGCATCCATGCCCAACATTTCTTCTGCTTTACATGTTTCTCGCCTGTTCAGGATTCTTCAGCAGGAGAAAGGCGACCAGAGCCATCACCAACGTCAGAACCACCCCGATGGCGAACGTGATCTGTGCCGTGATCCACAGACCAGCGAGGGCCTGAGCCAGCGGTCCGAGCATGACGGCCAGCGAGATGGCTGACCCGCGTATGCCCATGATCTGACCGCGATTTTCATCGGTCGCGGCCGCCAGGTAGATGCTGCCCATGGCCGGCTGGACGAAGGCGCTGCCCAGTCCCGCAAGAGCCGCGCCCGCTATCAGGAGCGGATAGAGGGGAGCTACTAATATGACCACGAGCAACGCGCTGAAGAGCAGGCTGCCGGTGACGATAAGCGGCTTTTTCGGCATCGTCTCCGAGAGGCGTCCCAGCACGAGCGGGAAAACCGCCAGGGCCATGCCATAGACGCTGAACAACAGGCCATATTGAGCTGTGCTATAGTGCATCACCTTCTCAAGGAAGAAGGGAAACTGCGGGAACACGAAAGGGTAGGTGAAGATCATCCCAAAATCGATCACCAGGAACGGAGCCACGAGCCAGACCAGGCGAGCGAAGCGCCTTTCCTTCGGCTTGTTGGCAAGTCTCCCACGCCTGGCTTTCTGCGATTTCGCCTCTGCCCGCACATGCTGTGGCAGGGTTTCCGGCACCAGGAAGACGGCCAGCAGTGATGCCAGAAGCGCGATACCGGCCGAGAGCAGGAAGGGACTTCTCAGGCCCAGGGTTTGAGCGAGCATACCGCCGAGGCCTGGACCCAGCGCGAACCCGACCGCCTGTGCCGTCGTGAGAAAACCTATCCAGCGCCCCTGTTTCTCCAACGGGATGGTATCGCCCACCATCGACATCGCGGCAGGGAACAGGCCAGACAGCAACGTGCCCTCCACGAAGCGAATGGGAATGAACAGCAGCGGCACATTCACCCACGCCAGCAGCAGGTTGGTGACGATAAAGCCGGCCAGCGAGATGAAGAGGATGGGCTTGCGACCAATGCGGCCGGCCCAGGTGCCCATTGGCGTGCTGAAGAGAAACATACCCAGGCCGAAGGCCCCTTCCATTAAGGCCAGCATCTCCGGTCCCAGCCCCAACGCTTGCAAGCGCTGCGGAAAAACGGGAAGGATCACGGCAAAGCCGGTCATCATCAAGGCGACGCAGCCGATCAGGAACGTCAGCGCGACGGTGATGGACCGCGCTTGTTTCGCAGGAGAAGCTGCCAGTGGTCTCGCACTCATCACCTCCACCAGAGGGATGGTCACTCTTTCCCGTTCGAGGACTACTGTACTCATCTGGTTGATCCTTTCCTTCTCGTATACATAACTTGCAATTTGCAAGTAACCTCTGTATATCTCTTCTTCCCGGCCGTCCCAAAACCGGAATCACGGCAAGGGCGAGCCATCATTACCGGCGGATGGTCCCAGAACTGTTTGAGATGCTTGATTTCTGCTTGCCTGGTGGCCTCCGCTTTGGTATACTTCGTGGTGTTGGGAGGAATTGAGGGATCGTTGGGAACAATGCAGATGCAGGGAAGGTCCGATGTCCAGATTACCTCTTCATGCACTTATCTGGTCCGAGGAGCAGTGCCTCTATGAGCTGTACACGCGCGGTCAGTTGAAGCTTCGGTTTCGACCAGCCGATGAAGCTGCCTGGCTGGCCTGGCCAGGCTCTGTGTCCTCCTTTGCCTTCCATGGCAAAGGCGGCTCGCTCAATGTCTACCTGGAGAAGAGGCCACGTGGAGGCGCGTACTGGTACGCCTACCATACCAAAGAGGGCCGCACCCGCAAGCGCTATCTCGGACAAACGGAAAGCCTCTCGCTGGCGCGTTTAGAGGAGACGGCGCGCTCGCTCTTGCACGCGCAGCAGCCCGCGACCGCGACCGAGCAGGGGATGCTGCTGCTCTCCAGCCGACTTGCTCCGCCGCGTCTGCCGAACGCGTTGGTGGAGCGCGAACGCTTGCTGACTGCCCTCGATGAGGCGCTTTCGACCAGGCTCTCGCTGCTCTCCGCCTCAGCAGGCTGGGGCAAAACCACGCTGCTCTCGACCTGGGCGCGTCGGCACCAGGGGCAGGTTGCCTGGCTTTCGCTTGATGCACTGGACAATAGCCCGGCGCGCTTCTGGGTCGCGCTGATCGCGGCCCTGCGCCGCTGCGGGAGATTTGGACCGCAGTTGGGAGAAACCGTGGTGGCGCTGCTCGAGTCGCCCCAGCCACCACCGCTCTCCTCCTGTCTTTCGGCCCTGCTCTCTGAGCTGGAAAGCCACCAGGCGCAGCCTGCTCCCATCGTCCTCATTCTGGACGATTATCAGGTCATCGAAGAGCCGGCCATCCACCAGAGCCTGGCCTTCTGGGTAGAGCATTTGCCCACTCACCTGCATCTGATCCTCTCCAGCCGTGTGGACCCAGATCTGCCGCTGGCGCGGCTGCGGGTGCGCGGACAGTTGACCGAGATCCGTATGGACGAGCTGCGCTTTGACCAGGAAGAGGCAAGCCAGTATCTCGGCCAACTGCTCTCTCCTGTGCTCTCGCAAGAGGAGGTGCGCAAGCTGGTAAACCGCACCGAGGGCTGGATCGCTGGCTTGCACCTGGCCGCCCTTACCTTGCAGAAACGCGAAGATCGCGCAGCATATCTTGAGGCGCTGACCGGCAGCCAGCGCTATCTGTTGGACTACGTGCAGGAGGACATCCTGGCATATCTCCCTGAGAGCGTGCGCGACTTTTTACTGCACAGCGCCATCCTCTCGCGCCTGGATGCTTCCGTGTGCCAGGCGGTGACCGCCTCACCCACGGCCGCAGCCAGTCAGCGGATGCTCGCGTTCCTGGAGCGAGCGAACCTCTTCCTGGTGCCCCTGGATGAGGAGCAGCGCGCCTATCGGCTGCATGATCTCTTTCGTGAAGCCTTGCTCTCGGTTCTGCACACCACCCAACCAGAGATGGAGCTGGTCTTGCACCGCCGGGCCGCCGACTTTTATGAGGCAAAGGGGCAGTGGCACGAGGCCATTGCCCACGCGCTTGCCGCCGCTGACTACTCCACAGCGGTGCGTCTGATGGAGCAAACCGTCGAGCAGTTCTGGGAGCGTGGGGAGGCGGCGACGATGGCACGTTGGGTGATGACATTGCCCGAGGTGCTGGTGCGCGAGCACGCGCGCCTGGTGCTTACCACAGCACTCTATCTCCTCCACCCGGTCATGCAGGCCACTCAGGAGCAACGGGCCAGGGTCCACACCGAGGTGCGGCAGCTCATGGCGCGGGTCGAAGCCGCCTTTCGCTCCATCGATCTGGAGGCCCGCGCTGCCGAAGAGGCCCTGCTGCATCGGCGCCTGCGCCTGTTACGCGCAGGGATGGCCTTGTATGAGGCGATCGCGGCCTCGGAGTATGAGCGCTTGCCCGCCCTCCATCAGGAGATGCAGGAGCTTGACCAGGACGAGGAGGTCATCTGGCACATGCTCCCGCTCTTCTGCAGCGTCGTCCTCTACGCGGTCCGGCAAGAGGGAGCGAAGCTTTTGCCACAGTTGCTGGACGCCAGGCAGCGGGTGCGCCGGTCGGGAAGCCACTTTGCGGCTATCAGAGTCATGCAGTGGTTGGCGCTCTCGGCACTAGAAGCGGGACAGTTGCGCCTGGCCTATCAGGAGAGTCTGGCCGCCCTCGACCTGATTGAGCAGATGGCGGGCTATGCCCTGCTCAAAGGCTACTTTGAGGATGTCCTGGCAATGGTGTTGTATCAGCGGAATCGGCTGGAAGAGGCGCGTGGCAGGCTGCGAACGGTCATTCAGGAGGCAGCCACCTGGCAGCAGAGTGATTTGCTCCTGTCGGGATACATCCGCCTGATGCAAGTCGAGCTGGCGAGAGGAGATCTGTCTGCTGTCCAGCAAGCGCTGCAAGAGTTTGAGCAGTTGGAAGGATATCACTACTGGAGCTGGCTGCCCATCATGCGAGCACAGTGGTGGCTGGCCCAGGGACAGATGAAGGGGGCAGCCGACTGGGCGATGAGCATTGTCTTTCCAGAAGGAGCATGGGAACGCAGCTTGTATGACGCTTTCCCGGTCGTGATGCGGGTGTATTTTGCAGAGCTTCGTTGGACAGAGGCGCTGGAGCTGCTGGATCGCTTTAGCGGGGGCCTGAATCGGCCGGCCAACTTCAGGATCACTCTCACGTATCTGGCCCAGTACATGGTGGCGCTGCACCACGCAGGCCAGAGCGAGCAAGCCCACGAGGTCGCGGCGCGCCTGTTTGCCTTGACCGAACCAGAGGGCTACCTGCGCGTGTACCTGGATGAAGGCGAACCGATGCGCCAGGCGCTCCTGGCATTGCTCACTCCGCACTCCCAGCCATACGAGTTGGCTTCATCCACCGCGACCTATGTCTCACAACTGCTGGCTGCCTTCGAGCAGGAGGCGCAAGGTGCGAGCAGATCCCTGGAGGCGACAAAGACGCCTGGACCTTCCCGTGTACAGTCGCCGTCTCCTCCCGCACCGGCGCTTGTTACCTCCCTCACCCCTCGTGAGCAGGAAGTCTTGCGCCTGCTGGCCGCCGGGGCCTCCAATCAGGACATCGCCCGGACCCTGGTGATCGAGCTGCCCACCGTCAAAAAACACGTCAGCAACCTGCTCGGCAAACTGGGAGCCACCAGCCGCACTCAGGCGATTGCCCTGGCGCGTGCCCGCTCCCTGCTCTAACCAGAATTCCTCCCAACAGGTGGCCTTCCTCCTCATACAACTACTCCCTTTGGCATACTTTTGACGACTGTGGAATGGCTCGCGTTCTGCTATGCTTTTCCCAGAGCGGTGTTCAGGAATGGTGATCTTCCATTGTTCGCCTTTCCGAGCACGGCGCGAAGGCGGTGAAACGCGCAACACGCGGAGGAGGCAGATGTACTACGCGATACGTATCCAGGGACACCTGGGCCCGTCCTGGCAAGACCGCTTTGGCGGGCTCTGCATCGAGCAGCAGGAGACCGGGACGACGCTGCTCTCGGGGACGCTGCCGGATCAGGCCGCGCTGCATGGAGTACTCCTCCAGATCATCCGTCTCGGTCTGACCCTGCTCTCGCTTGAAACGAGCGCGGCGCCGAACGAGACAGGGGATGATCTCTGACAGAAGCTCGCGGAAAGCCGGTCACATTTCTGCGCGATGGTTCGTTCAGAATAGTGACGCGAGAAGGACACACAACACGCTGTTTTACGACATGTGAAAGGTAGGTTTATCACAATGGCTAATGAAAAAATTCTGATGGTGATGATGTCAGTCACCGATATGGCGAAGTCCAAAGCGTTCTACGCGGAGCAATTGGGCTGGACTGTCACCACAGACTACGGACAAGGCGATCAGCACTGGGTCTCTCTTGAGCTCCCAGGAGGAGGCGCCACGCTGACTCTGTCGACGATGCATGGAAAGATGAAACCTGGTACGATGACGCTCTATGTCTCGACTTCAGATATTGAAGCGACATACAACGATCTCAAAGCAAAGGGCGTCAAGGTCAACGAAATTAAGGATGACCTGTATGGCCCTGGCTCTGGCGTCAAGTGGTTTAACCTCCATGATCCCGATGAAAACCGGTGGCTGGTGGTTCAGTCCTAGAGGAACATAGATCAGCATGGTTCAAGAATATATCGAGATTCGTGGCGCCCGCGAGAACAATCTCAAGGATGTCTCGCTGAGGCTGCCCAAGCGCAAAATTACCATTTTTACCGGCGTGTCTGGTTCGGGGAAGTCATCGGTGGTATTTGATACCATCGCCAACGAAGCCCAGCGGCTGTTGTTCGAGAATTTTAGTATGTTCGTTCGCAACTTCCTGCCGCGCTATCCTCAACCAGACGCCGATACGATTGAGAACCTGAGCATGGCGGTGCTTGTTGACCAGAAACGCCTGGGTGGGGGATCGCAATCGACGGTGGGAACGGTTACTGACATCGCGTCGGTGTTGCGCCTGCTCTTTTCGCGCATCGGTCAACCCTACGTGGGCTCTGCCAATGCGTTTTCCTTCAACGATCCCCAGGGCATGTGCCTGGAGTGTAATGGGCTGGGCCGCAAGATCGGCATTGACCCCGAGGCGCTGATTGACACAACAAAATCGCTGAACGAGGGAGCGGTCATCGCCCCAGGACTGGCCGGCTTGGAACGCGAGCTATATGCGCGTTCTGGCTTCTTCGACAACGACAAGAAGATCACCGAGTATACCCCAGAGGAACTGGACCTGCTGCTCTACAGCGAACCGCGCAGACATACGGGTCTGCCGTACAACACCTATGAGGGTCTGGTGTACAAGTTCAATCGCAAGTTCGTGGCGCGGGACATCCAGACGCTCTCGTCTCGCATCCGGCAACAGGTCGAGCCTTTTTTGAAGCTCGGCCCCTGTCCGCTCTGCAAGGGGGCCCGGCTCAACCAGGCGGCCCTGAGCTGCCGCATCAATGGCTATAATATCGCCGAGCTTTCCGCGATGGAGGTGGATGAACTGCTGGAACTCGTCAGAGGTATGGAAGATCCGGCGGCCACCCCTATTATCCGCACACTGACCGAACGGCTGCAACACCTGGTGGATATCGGCCTGGAGTACCTGAGCCTGGATCGCACGACGGATACGCTCTCCGGGGGCGAGTCGCAGCGCGTAAAGATAGTCAAGAACCTCAATGGCAGCCTGGTGGATGTGATGTACATCTTCGACGAACCCAGCGTGGGACTGCATCCGCGCGATGTCCACCGCCTGAACGAGCTGCTGGTGAAGTTACGCGATAAAGGCAATACGGTCATCGTGGTGGAACATGATCCCGATGTGATCAAAGTCGCGGACTACGTGGTAGATATGGGGCCCTATGCCGGAAGCGAGGGCGGCCAGGTCGTCTACGAAGGCAGCTTTGCCGGCCTGCTCAAAGCTGACACCCTCACCGGCACCCATTTGCAGTTTAGCCGACCGCTCAAGCAAAGCTTCCGCCAGCCTGCGGGCACGCTGCCCGTCCGCCATGCCAGGGTTAATAACCTCAAGGATGTCAGTGTGGATATTCCTACCGGCGTCCTGACGGTTGTTACTGGCGTGGCTGGTTCGGGCAAGTCGTCGTTAATCAACGAAGCCTTCCTCCAGCAGCATCGGGAGGCGATAGTGATTGACCAGTCGGCGGTGGGCACGTCCAGCCGCTCCAATTCCGCTACGTATACCGGGATCATGGATGATGTGCGCAAAGCTTTCGCGGCGGTCAACCGCGTCGATGCGGGCCTGTTCAGCTTTAACTCCAAAGGCGCCTGCCCCAACTGCCAGGGTCTCGGTGTCACCTACACCGATCTGGGCTTCCTGGAGGGTGTGAAGCTGCCCTGCGAAGTGTGCGGCGGCAAGCGCTTTAAGGACGAGGTGCTGGCCTACACACTGAACGGGAAATCCATCGCCGACGTGCTGGGCATGACCATTCGCCAGGCACTGGAATTTTTCACCATCAAAGAAGTGCTGCCCAGGCTTCAGGCACTGAGCGACGTGGGCCTGGACTACCTGACGCTCGGCCAGCCTCTGAGCACCCTCTCAGGCGGCGAGTGCCAGCGCATCAAACTGGCCAGCGAACTGCATAAACGAGGCAGTGTCTACGTTATGGACGAGCCGACCACCGGCCTGCACCTGTCGGATATTGGTCGCCTGCTCACCATCATGAACCGGCTGGTAGATGGCGGGAACACCGTGATTGTGATTGAGCACCATCTCGATGTGATTCGCAACGCCGACTGGATCATTGATATGGGTCCAGAAGGCGGCAACAAGGGCGGCATGGTCATCTTCGAGGGTACACCGCGAGAACTCGTCAGAGCCAGGCATTCGCTGACGAGTAAGTATGTGTAAGTGGCAGATCTATGCACTGGCTTTGCCGGCAGGAGCGCTCTCTCCTGCCACGGGAGCAGGCGTTCGCGTCACTTTGCCACATCTCGCCCCAGATGGTGCTCTACGGATGAGAAATGTGATAGGATGAAGAGAAAAGCTCTTGTTGCATTTCCATTGAAGGGAGTGTCCATCGTGCAAGAAGCTGCGGTGTCGCTACTTGGCACCTGGCAAAACTTCTACGTCATCATCGGTTCCGCTTCTGCATCGCTGACGGGGTTGATGTTCATAGTAGTGACCCTGGTAGCGGGGGTTCGGCGGCAAAGGGCGTTGCCGGTCGACGGAATTGCGACCTACAGCTCGCCCTCCGTCGTGCATTTTTGCCTTGCGCTCCTGGTCACCGCGATTCTCAGCATGCCGTGGCAGGCGCTCTGGCCTGCTAGCCTGCTGCTTGGACTCTGCGGGCTTGGGGGGGGAGGCTACGTCTGCATCGTGCTGCGGCGGTTTCTCCGGCAGATGGAGTATCAACCGGTGCTGGAAGACTGGCTGTGGCATACAGCCTTTCCCCTGATGTCCTACCTCGCCATCGTCGTCGCGGCAATTTTGCTCCCGGTCAATCCCGCGCCGGTCCTGTTCGTCCTCGGCGCGGCGGTGTTGCTGCTCCTGTTCATCGGCATCCACAACGCGTGGGATAACGTGACCTACATTGCCATCGAGTTCATGCAGCCAGAGAACAAGAGCCAAGAGTAGGGAAGAGGTCACCCGACCTGCTTACACGGGCAGGTGTTTCTCGAGAAAGGGCCAGCGAGGAGCAGAGGCAGGCAAGGCACCCGCGAGGGGCCCCACACCCCTCCCCGCCGCCCCTGCCTCTACAAATCACCCCCGAACTGTTGAAAGGCCATTCGTCTGAGCTGGGGAATGACGCTCCGCATATCTCCATCGACATACACTCCAGGAACCCGCGCGATGAGATCAGCATGCTGCTCGAACGCCTGGCCACCGAAGATCAAGATGGGACGCGGAGAAGGCAGCTCCTCTATCTTTTGTCCCAGTTCGATCGCTGCCTCCAGAAAGGAAATGAGTGTCACAGAAATGCACAGAAGCGCGGGAGACAATTGCCTGACCGTCTGCAGGAGGCCCGCTGTTTCAATACTCTGGCCCAGGTAGGCCACGCGCAGCCCGGCTCGCCGTAAAAACAGCGATAACATGAGCGCTGCCAGCTCGTGTAATTCGCCAGGTGCACAGCAGGTGATCACCAGCGGGTTTGTATCACTGCCAGGCAACGTATGGAATAGATTGGTCAGCCAGCCATGGAAGAAGTTGCTGGCAAAATGTTCTACTGAAACAGTGATCAGTCCTTGCTCCCAAAGCCGCCCGATCTCCCAGAGCGCCGGCGCAATGAGTTCGGTGCAGACTTGCTCGATCGGGTAGATTGCCAGCATCGAGGCCATCAATCGGCTGGCTATAGCCTCGTCGAGGCTGCTGAAGGCGTCAAGCAAACGCTCTCGCACTAAGCGCATGTTGAACGTTTCATCTTTTTCTCGCTCGTCACCCCTGGCGATCGAGTCCTGTTTACCTACAGCAGGATTTGATAATATCACCCTGGAAGCTGAAGTTCGCTCCGGAGTCGACCCCTTTCGGTGGAGTTGCCGGCGTTCTTGCTCGAGATGGCGAAAGAGAGCGATGGCCTGGCTGATCGACATACCGGCGTCAACGCGCTCCTTGAGCCAGCGAATCATAGCGATATCACGCTCTGAGTACAAACGATAGTCATTCTGAGCACGTTCCGGCGAGAGGATGGCATAGCGGCGCTCCCAGGCTCTTAATGTTGGTGCGGCAATGCCAGTCTTCTGAACCACAGCCTTCGTATTGAACAGAGCAACATTAGCATAGTTCTCCAGGTCTGGCCACTCAGTATGTTCGTCTCGCACAGCGATTTGCTCTCCAATATTTCCCAGTACCTCATGACGAATGTTCAACGTGAGGTACTGGTTTGATTACGCGGCAACCATAGCACAGTGAGCGCGTAATGTCTATGCTTTGCATAGTATTTTTTAAGGCTATGGCTCATCCTGGCATTCCTGATGGCAGCCTGGCTTTTCATGATCTTCTCAATAAGATGCGTGCCGGCCGAAACCTGGATAACAAGCAGGCTCTGAATTTTTACAAAAGCTGATTGCCTATCTCAGCCGTGGATGGGGAGAACTTGAGTTCGCCTGGATCTCGATTTGCTGCAATCGCACCGATGATCTTTCCTGAATCATCTTTTATCACTGAAACACTTGACAGAATAGATACAGAGGTGCCATCCTTCCGTTTCTGAATTACTTCTCCTTTCCAATACCCGCTGCTGCCCAATTGCTCGTTCGCTTCACTTCCTGTGGTAGCAAAAAATGTAGTGGGGATGATCTCGTTGACAGGTTTCCCCAGGACTTCCTCCTGTTTCCAGCCGTAGAGACGTTCCGCTGCCTCATTCCAACTGAGAATGTTGTAACTGGTATCCGTCGCGATCACGGCGTCCAGGTTACTTTGAGCAATACGAGCGTAATACATGAATTGCTCCTCTGCTTGCTTACGCTCGGTCGTATGCTGTGCGATGCCGATGAAGCCGATCGCTTTTCCCCTGGTATCGCGCAGCAATGTGGTTTTAATATCAAGCCAGACCGTTGATCCATCTTTTCGCCGCCCTTTCCACACGCCTATATAGTCTTTGCCGTTCCTGATTTCCTCCAGGTCATGCGCAAGTTGGTTCTGCTCAAGTTCGGGATATAACAGTGCCGGCGTTTTCCCTAAGCGTTTCCTCGGCACTATAGCCGAATAACAGCCTGGCTCCCTCGTTCCAGTAGATAATCTTTCCCTGGAGGTTGGTCACGATAATACTTTTTCTCGCATCCCACACCGTCTTCTCGTGAAGGTGTAGTTGCTCCTCCGCTTTTTGCCGTTCAGTAATGTCTTGACAAAAGCCGTACAGTCCATCATGAAACGGATAGAGCCGCACGGACAACCACTTGTTGAGACGCGGATGAAACTGGCGAAACTCAAGGTTAATCTGCTTGTTCATGGCCTCGTGAGCGTTGAGGTAAGGTAAGGAATCGGTCGGGAGGGGAAAGACTTCCCAGACATGCTTGCCGAGCAGTTGTTCTCGTGTTTTTCCTAATACCTCTTCCGCGTGCTGATTAATATACGTAAACTTCCATTCGGCATCGACACTGACAAAAGCATCAGGGATACTTTCAAGCAGGGTTGCCCTCTCCTGCTCCTCCCCATGCCCTATATATTTCAATGGAGAAGTCCTTTGACTCCTTTTTTGATGCGCTACTCGCGGTTTCTTTGGTGCAGTGTTTGACATAAAGAGGCTTCCTCCTCTCTAGCAGTTTTTAGGTTCGTAAGTTACGAAAAGTAGTGATTATTGTTGAGATCATTTGATATTACGATCTGGAAGTACAATTCGTTTCGAGTGGCCTTCTTATGCCGCGCTTGCTTTCGGCCTGGCTTTTGGCCTCGGCGGACAGGATACCGCTCGCAGATACCTCGCCCGTGGCGAAAACACGATGAGCGAAGCAGCTTCCCAGGTGCGCACCCAACAGAGCCCCAACCTGGCAGACGGTGGCACGCCCACCCAGGTTAATCAGTTCCGCACAAGACAACCATCACGTTAGCGGAGCATTCGCCCTCATCCTCACGCGCCGAATTGCTGAGCGGAGCGCTCCTTCGCCTTTGCCGCCTCTTCCTCCCGATTTTTCGGAGATGCCGTCGACTCGAGCGAGTCGAGCAGCCGTCCTGCTACCCTGGCGATGTCATCGACCGCCGCGTTGAAAGCGGCCTCGTTCGCCCGAGATGGCGTGTTGAAGCCGCTGATCTTCCTGACGAACTGCAGCGACGCGGCCCGAATCTCTTCCTCCGTGGCCGGCGGCTCAAAGTTGAAAAGCGTCCGAATATTTCTGCACATCTGGCCCTCCTTCGTCTGGCTTTACACGAACTCCGCTACCGCATCAAGAAACTGCCGGCGTTCCCTCATGAGAAAAAATATATGGCCACCCTTGAAGGTGAGCATTTTTGAACCCGCTATGCCGGCATGCATCTCTTCAGCCAATCTATATGGCGCACTCTTATCTTTTTGCCCATGCATAATGAGAGTTGGCACGTGTAATTCATGCAATTTGTCGCTGCGATTGTAGCCGGATGACGCCTCGAGTTGCCGCCGGAACGCGTAACGCGGTTGAGGAAACTTACTCCTGAAGATGGGCGCGCGCGACAAAATACCATAGAAGCGCCGCCGCCAATTCTTGATAAATCTAGCGGACGTGGACACCAGCACCAGCTTGCTAACGCTCCTCGGATACCTGAGCGCCAGTTCCAGCGCGATCCGTCCCCCCAGCGAAATACCAAGCACGCATGCCTGCTCAATCCCCAGCGCCCGCATTAGCCCCGCCGTATCATCAGCCATCAACTCAATCGAATAGGGCATATCAGGTTTATCAGTACGGCCCGCCCCGCGATTATCAAATGCCAGCACCCTATACTTATTTGCCAGCCACCCGATAATCCCCTCCCACTCTGATATATCGCTTCCCAGCCCCATAATCAGCACCAGCGGCTCTCCCTCTCCCCGCGCTTCATAATACATCTGAATATCATTGACCGTCACATACGGCATCCAGATTCATCCCTCATATACCGGCTGGTAATACAGCAAAACGTTCCCCGAACGAAACTCCCTCGTCTTGAGCAGTTTCAGCTTCAGTTTATCACCTATCCCGTCGAATAAACGTTTACCGCTCCCCAGCACCACAGGATTCACCATAATCCGCAACTCGTCAACCAGGCCCATTTGTAGCAAACTTACCGCCAGGTCGGAACTCCCGAATATTGCCAGGTCTCCGCGCGCCTCCTGCTTCAATTTCGAGACTTCTTCGGCAACATGCTCTTTCACCAGCCTGGAATTGTTCCAATCCGCCCTATCCAGCGTCCTTGAGAAGACAATCTTTGGCACACTATTCATCTTGCCCGCCACGGCCGGATCGGTCTCTATCGCGAACTGGGTTGGCCAGAAACTCGCCATGCCCTCATACGTCACCCGCCCGAACAAAAGCGTATCCATCTCGTCGAGCTGCTGGATGGCGAATTCGTTGAACTCTTCATCAACGTTATGCCAGCTTATATCGTGGTCTGGCCCCTCAAAAAAGCCATCCAGCGTCACCATCATGAACAAGAATACTTTTCCCATAACCTCTCCTTTGCTCTAATTCACCATCTGATCGCTAACGCTACTATACTGATCTATTCTTCTCACACCGCTCGCAGTTGGCAAAAACGATTTCCTACGTATGCCGTAGGGATGCGATGATGAACAATAACAAATTGTCCGCGGGTCTGTAGGGGCGCAATTCATTGCGCCCACCTCTGCGGTCAATGGACGGGAGCGAGGGCGCAATGAATTGCGCCCCTACAGACGGATCCCCCGATTATTTTAGGTAGGTTCATCATCGCGCCCTCGTGCCAGCACGATACACCCTTCAATTGTAATCCAGGCCGTCAACCACCAGCACAGCCATCCTGCACCATGTCATCCTGAGCGCAGCGAAGGATCTCCTCCTAACACCGGACGATGCTGCTCGATCTCCATTCCACCTTGCAAAGCGCATCTCCTCTTGCCGATAATAAGAGGAGCAACATTTCGAGCAGCCCAAAGCATATGAAGGAGAGACGAACAGACATGGACAGGCCCTACATCGTCATCACCTATCCTACGCCACCCGAGCGGAAGGCGCTCTTCCAGCAGATCCTGGGCAGCGAAGCCTCCCTCACCTTTCTCAGCGAGATCCCACCAACGCAGCGGGAACAGGTTCTGGAGCATGCCGACATCCTCCACTCGTTTAACTTCACGCGAGAAATTCCGCGAGAGGACTATCTCCACTTGCAGCACGTCAGATTCATCCAGCTCATTTCCGCTGGAGCAGACCACATGCCGTTTGCCGACCTGCCCTCCCACATTCTTGTCGCCAGCAATCCCGGAGCCTATGCCGCTCCCATGGCCGAACACGTCATGGCTATGACGCTGGCCCTGGCCAAACGCCTGCTCGTGCAAAACCAGAAACTAAAACAGGGCGAATTTGATCAATTTATCCCCAACCGCTCGCTTGCTGGCATGACGGCTGGTATTCTCGGCTTTGGAGGAATCGGGCGAGCCACGGCCCACCTCATGCGCGTCTTCGGCATGCGCATCTATGCCATCAATACCACTGGAAACAGTCCCGAGCCGGTAGACTTCCTTGGCACCCTCCGCGATCTTGAGCACGTGCTACGGGAGAGCGACGTGATAGTTATCTCGTTACCCCTCACGAAGGCCACCAGGGGACTCATCGGTGAGCAGCAACTGTCCTGGATGAAACTCGATGCCATCCTGGTCAACGTCGCCCGCGGCGCGATTATCCATGAGGAAGCGCTTTACAATCACGCCAGGAGCCATCCCAACTTCCTGCTCGGCATCGATGCCTGGTGGACCGAACCGCTCCTGCACGGCACCTTTCGCATGGAATATCCCTTCCTGGATCTGCCCAATGTGCTGGGCTCCCCGCATAACTCCGGCATCGTTGCCCATGCCATAATCGACGCCACCCGCCTGGCCGCTGAAAATATCCACCACTTCCTCAAAGGAGAGCATGTGGCCGGCATAGCTCGGCGAGAGGATTACCTGTAATAAGAGCAGGGAAGAGGAGGGCGACCGCAAGAGTCTCCGAATAGGCATCAACTGAAGCCGGGAACGCAGGTGGGAGGCCGTCTGAGCTGTAGGGGCGAGGGCGGTGGAGTGGAGTGGGGTGGGCCCTTGTGGTCGCCCGCGTCCTGGTCAAGCACGAGCATTATCCAGCCAACGGGCGACGGCTATCGCCCTGGGGTTGGCGCAGAGGGTTCGTCAACGCGCTGCCATAGGCCGATAAATCGGCGGTGCGCACGGTAAACCGGCGCCTACGGGTGTTAGCGATGTATAATGGCAGGGAGCATTGGACGATCCTGAAGATCAGCAACACTTGTAAAAAAGCAGAGGAACAATATGAGTAGATTCACGCCGGAAGAGGTAGCGTATTTACAGAGCCAGCGCCTGGGCAGACTGGCAACAGCCAATGAGAGGGGCGATCTGCACGTTGTGCCGGTTGGCTTTCGCTACAATCCCGAGTACGATACCATCGATATTGGAGGACACAATATCGTCAACAGCAAGAAGTACCGCGAGGCGCTTCGTCACGGGCGTGTGGCCTTTGTGGTGGATGACGTCTTACCTCCCTGGAAACCGCGCTTCGTCGAGGTGCGAGGAACCGTCCAGGCTGTAGCGGAAGGGGGTAAGGAGATCGTGAAGGACTTCATGCCTGATATCCTTCGTATCACTCCCACCTACATCGTTTCTATCGGGGTCAATGATGATATCGTGCACCCTGGTCAGGGAAGGGTGCGGTATCATGGCCGCAAAGTAGAATAAACGCGCCCTGCTGGATTGTTGCCCGGTTTGTAACGGTTCTCGTAACGATTGCAAAACGCTCCTGTGGTAATATGAGAAACAGGAAAAGAAGAGCAGCCTGCAGCGGTATTTCCGGGAGAGGCTGCGAGCAGGAGCATAAATAAATCCGCACTCTAGCCTGACAGGCACATTGGAAAGCCCGCGGGCCCGCGACAATTCGCGTTCGGAGCCTCACCTGCGAGGAGCGTGGCTGGTCACGGCACGCATCCTATGGATGGCTGTGAGCTTACTGGCCGTTGGTCTGTTTGTCGCCAGCCTTCCCTCGTATTTCGCCTTTCTGCACGTGCCTGGATCGACTTCGTTTACGTCTCCGCAGTTGACTGCCGGCGACGTAGAAACGCTGCGCAGGCTCGGTCTCTCCCTCGACTTCTATGCCTGGTTCGACATTGGCGTGTACCTCGTCGTTCTGCTGTCCTATGTCATCGTTGGAAGCGTGCTCTTCTGGCGCAAGTCCGACGATCCCATGGCGCTCCTGGCTTCGATCTCCCTGGTTCTCTTTCCCGTCGCGTTTGGCAGTAATGTACTTGGAACCCTTCCCGCGGCCTGGATGCTGCCGGCCGGGATCGTCGAACTCCTGGGAAATGTCTGCCTTGGCTTCTTCTTCGCCATCTTCCCCAACGGGCGCTTCGTTCCTCGCTGGACAGCCTGGCTCATGGTGGTATGGATCATCTACTGGTTCGTCTCCCTCTTCTTTCCCAATTCAGCGCTCGCCAACTCCTGGCTCTTCTTCTTTCCCCTTCCTGGTGTGGCTCTCTGCCTGATCGCCTTGCAGGTCTACCGCTACCGGCGCGTGTCTACGCCGGTGCAGCGCCAGCAGACCAGGTGGGTCGTGGCAGGCTTTGCCTTCTCCTTTGGACCGTTGGTGATTACGAACACCCTAGAATTTGCCCTGCTGGCTCAGCTCTTCCCAAAGAGTGCGCTGCTGATAATGCTGGTGCAGTGGCCTTTCGAACTCCTGCTGCTGCTCTTCCCGATCTCCATCGCGTTCGCCATCTTGCGCTACCGGCTGTGGGACATCGGCGTACTGATAAACCGCACGCTGGTCTATGGCGCCCTGACGATCACGTTAGGGCTCATCTACGCCGGCCTGGTCATCGGCTCCCAGTCGCTTTTGCATGGCTTCATCGGCCCGACGAACGATGTAGCGATTGTAATCTCCACCCTGGCCATCGCGGCGCTGTTCCAGCCCCTGCGCCATCGTCTCCAGAATCTGATCGACCGCCGCTTCTACCGTCACAAGTACAACGCGGCGAAGGTGCTATCGGCCTTTAGCGCCACCCTGCGCAACGAGGTGGACCTGGCAACCTTGAGCGAACAGCTAGTAACCGTTGTCGAGGAGACAATGCAGCCCGCGCACGTCTCGCTGTGGTTACGCAAAACTGGCCGGGCGGAAGCTCCCTCGCTCCAGGTCGGCCAGCCTCTCTACGAAGAAGCTGAAGGACGTGAGGAGATCGCGGGCCAGAGTCTGTGAGCGCGAAGGAAGCTTGTCTTTCGTTAAACCACAAAGGGGATGAGTCGTTTTGTGCGCCGCATGTACTCCTGATAGCGCTGCCCCAGATGCTCCTGCAGGACGTGCTCTACTACCTTGTCCACTCCATAATATGATGAACTCGCTCCGAAAGGGCTGCGGAAGCAATTTTTATCAAGTCGTAGCCCAAAGAGAGGTAGGTTGCTGCATGGATGTGCTCGAACACGAGCGATTCTTCAAACGTGATTTTTCTCGCCTCAGTGGGCTGGCAGAACCCCAGATGTTCGATGAAGAACACCTGCCTCTGGTAAATCCTCTCGCGCTCAATTCGCTCGAGTTCCTCTACCAGAGCAGCCGAGGGAGCATAGCCCAGATACCGGCTTAAGGCGAGCGTGCACACCGGCGAACGGTCATACCATTGCAGTTCGCCAGGGCCCCTCGCCGCTTCAAGTTGTCTGAGTTTTTGGAGACGGACAATGGCATCGATGAAGTCAGGCCGCAAGTGCGGCTCAAGATTGCCACGCCTCAGCTCACGTGCAATCACATCGGTTGCGGCTTCCTCCACCACACAATAGCCCTGGCTTTTCAACTCATGCAGAAGTGAGGTTTTTCCTGAACCAGGGGTACCGGTGAGAATATAGCGTTTCATACCAGCCGTTTCATGGTAGAGCGTGGTTGGTGCATTGTTTCGCCATCGGTCATCTTCTTCTCCTTGTCTTCCTTTGCGTTGGCGTTGCTTGATGCATGTGGTCGAGGTGGCGTTCGAGTGCATCTACGTGAGCGGACCAGAACCGGCGGAACGGAGCCAGCCAGGCATCCACCTCCTGAAGTGGTTCAGGTTTCAGCCGGTAGAGACGGCGCTGTGCGTCCACCGTGGCTTCCACGAAACCGGCCTCGCGCAGCACGCGCAGGTGCTTTGACACGGTCGGCTGCGGCATACGAAGCTGACGCGCGATCTCTCCTACCGACTGTTGTGACGAGACCAGGAGGCTCAAGATCGCGCGGCGGTTCGGCTCCGCAATGATTTCGAACACAAATTCCACGCTGCCATCCTGCTGAACGGCCGCCCTTAATAGCGTGCCAACTGGGTGAGCTGAATGAGGTTGCCGCAGGTGTCGTTCAGCATCGCAATGGTCGAGGCGGTCACGTCGGTGGGCGGCATCGTGAACTCGGCGCCGCGGGCCTTGATGCGCTCGTAGTCGCCCTTGACGTCGTCGGTGGAGAACATGACCGCGGGCTGGCCCTGTTGAAAGATCGCCTGCTGATACGCTTTGGCCGCGGGGTTGTCGTTCAGCGCCAACTGCAGCTCAGTGCCGTTCGGCTCCTCGGGCGAGGCCACGGTCAGCCAGCGATATGAGCCCTGCCTGACATCAGCCTTCTTGACAAAGCCCAGTACTTCCGTATAGAAGCGCAGGGCCCTGTCCTGGTCGTCCACGTATACGCTCGTCAGCTTGATCTTCATTTCGTTTCTCCTTTGTCACGTTCGCGAATGATTTCGAACACAAATTCCACTCTCTTAACGTATTCCACCGAGCATATGCTTGTCAAGGTATATAATGGAAGAGCGCATTCGCACGTTTGAGCCGGTCGCGGGAACCAGAACCCACGTCTTGCTCGAGAGTTGGTACTGCGCCAGAGTCCTCTGGAAAGCAGCGCGGGAGCGGAACTTTCTCATTACGACGGGTCTCAAGAGCAAGCAATGGCTGGCTGCGCATTGAGGACCCGACGGCGGAGCAGGGCCGGCGAGGGCCTCGCCTGTCGGACCACACCGCCCAGTTGCAGCTCTTGCATCTCGCCACGCACTGGAAGATGGAAGTGCTCTTCGGCGATGGCAAGGAGGAACTGGGCCTGGATCATGACCAGTTCCAATCCAGGGTCGAACCCGACTCCTTGTATGACCAATTTGCCGCTTGAGGCGGCTCAACCAAAAAGTGCAATGATAGAGTACCGAATTTACACATTGGAAATGGCGTCGAACCTTCAACGCAATTACCACCTGAGCGAAGCGAAGTACCTCGCGGCCCATCGAGCCAGGCCCTTCGCTGCTGCTCGTTTGCGTACAATTATTTTATTCACCCTCCTCGAGAAAGCGCTTGTTCCCAAAAAATCTCCCAGCCCTCAGTCAATAGCAATGTATCTGCCATCTTGTGACAGTAATTTTCTGAAAGCACCATTAAAATAACAGTTTGCAAACGAGCTTGTGCCCCCAAAACTGTCTAGACTTTTGGCTCACCCACACTTTGCGTGATGGGGTAAAAGTGATAGAATGGAGCCAGATCTTTCTCGAATCATCTCTCCTCACAGATCAGAAACTAGTAACGGATGAGATACTCGCTTCTACTCAGGCATTCCTACATAGACTTCTTGTCGCCCTCGCAAGAGGTCGGCGGCGATTGTACCATCCGTTCGACGACCGAGAGGAGATCGCCGTGAAGCGCATTCTACTGACGGGGATGTCTGGAACCGGCAAGTCCACGATCATCGACGAACTTGCGGCACGCGGATATAAGGCGGTGGATGCGGACGGTGACGAGTTCTCTCACTGGGTGGAGGTCGAAGGCTCCTCCGACCCCTTCGGACCACCGGTAGAAGCGGGCAGGGATTGGGTATGGCGAGAGGACCGCATTCAAGATCTCTTGTCCACCGAGGACAGCGAGGTGTTGTTCCTCAGCGGTTGTGCAGAGAATATGCCCAAGTTCTTTTCCCAGTTCGACCACATCGTCCTGCTGAGTGCGCCTGCCAGGGTCCTCGTTCGTCGCTTGCGCAGCAGGACCATCAATCCGTATGGCAAGCATCCCGATGAGATCGCTCGGGTCCTGGGTTTGGTGGAAAGCGTCGAGCCGTTGTTGCGACAGGTGGCCGGACACGAGATCGATACCAATGCGCCTCCGGAGCAGGTCGTGGCGACCCTCCTGCGGCTGGTACAGTCACCGGAATGATTCGTGCTGATGAGGTCGGGAAAAGGTCTGTTTGCTGTGGTCAGGCGGCGTGATGGACCCGTTTACGGAGCAAATCGAACCCGGCTTGTCCATATCCTCTAGCCTTCATACAAATATGACACTGTGGCATCTTCATATGAGATGCATATTGCTCTGTACGAGTCAAAGGGAGATAACCAATGGAAAACCAAGAAATTCGGATGGCTCTAGATCGGCTCTGGGCGGCCTCCGCAGCTGGGGATGTTGAAGCAGAACATGAGATCTATCAGGACGACGTCCTGGTCGAGTATCCTCAGTCGGGCGAACGAATCCGTGGTCCCCACAACATTCAAGCCCTTCGCGGACATCACCCGGCGAAGCTGAGCTTCACCATCCGGCGCATCCTTGGGAGCGGCGATCTCTGGATCACCGAGTACGTGCTCAGCTATAACGGGCAGCCAACGCAAACAGTCAGCATTATGGAGTTTCGCGATGGCAAGGTTGCCCACGAGACGCAGTACTTTGCCGATCCGTTCGAGGCACCTGCTTGGCGATCTCAGTGGGTTGAGCACCAGGAGAAATGAAGCACCGCTCCTTGATCACGCAAAGTGCGGGTGAGCCAGACTTTTGGGACCACCATACTTTATACTGGCCCGAGGAATTTAGATACGGAATGAGGCTGAAATAAGATAAACTCAAGGCATGATGAGAAAACAGTATTCAGCCGCATGTAAAGCGCGAGTCGTTCAAGAACTTTTGAAACAAGCCGTGTCTCGCCTGAAACCGTTGCAAGCGTGCTGACTACGCTGAATGAAAACCACGACCATTTTCTCGGAGCCGTTGCCGGGTTCTGAGGCGTCCCCATGGAATTCAGGCATGTGTACTGAGTTCTCACCCAAGGAGATCGTGTTGCTCTCCGGATCAGTAATCACCACTTTCCGGTACAATCCTGGCACAGTCTCGATCACGGAGATTTCAAGCCACGTTCCCGGAGTTCAGTGACATGCCTCTCCAGGCCGTCTACAAGCAGCAAACTCTCCCCTGCGCGACTTGCATCACCGACCACTTAGATCTATCCTTTCTCTTCGAAACACGCCCACTATATCCTTCTGGGCAGTAGTATCATAGGCCCAGAAAGTTGACAGCGTCTTCAGGAAGACGATATCATGCCCTCACCCTTGAAAAGAACCAACCCAGGTTGCCCAAATATGCACGATGATAAGCGAGGTTTATCCAAATACTTCTGAAAGCCACCGTAGCCATATGTATACTCCACCAGCTAACCCTGATATTAAACACGAACTTAAGAAACGACTTCTCGCTTTGCCTGCGAGGAGTTTTGAGTTTTTTGCGGGAGACTTTTTAGTGTACGCAGGGCTTGAAGAAGTATCGGTGACGCGCTATATCGGTGATGGGGGAATTGATGCTCAGGGCAATCTCATTGCAGGGCTATTTCGTATTCCTGTCGGGGTGCAGGTAAAGCGGCATAGAAACAATGTACACCGCTCAGATATTGATAGGTTCATAGGCGCGCTGTCGGGACATTTTTTACAGGGTGTGTTCATGACTACGTCAGACTATGCTCCGGGTGCTCGACAGAAAGCTGCAACATCTATGCCTCGCATACTGACACTAAATGGAGATCAAATAGTCTCGGTAATGATTGAACATCGCCTGGGACTCAAAAACTCATCATTAGGCTCACAGAAACTGGACATTGACATTGATTATTTCGCAGCCTTTGAAGCTATGCGAGGCATACTATCCCGCCAATTTAACGAAACTCGCCAGAGCTACCCGGTAGACTCTTCTCAATCCAATGCTGATAGGATGGCAGACGAACTGCCCATTGACCTGAGACCCGAAGAAGACCTCATTTCTTTGAACGCTTTAGGATATGCGCTGCGCGTAGACCCCAATACGCTTCGTCGTTGGATTGAACATGAGAAACTGCATCCTGATATCTCGCAATCATCTGGTGAACGTAGTATCTATTACTTCAGACGTGACCGCATTAAGCAGCTCAGAGAGAGCCTTGGTTTGAAAAACGTTCCAACATCAAGTGATGAATGGAAACAAGAGTTTTTGGATTTCACGAGAAGCCGCATTTTGTCGAGGTCTTACAAACCCGTAATGGTCAAGGCCTTTTTCAAATTGGTTGATCGCGAAGGCAAAGTAAAGATCGATGACCTGGTGAAAGAGTTCAGAGACTATTATGTGCGGCAACTCGCTGCAGGTCAACCGCTAGAACGAGATGCTTCTATCATGGCCCGTCCAGCAGAGACTGGTAATGAAGAAATTAAAAGACTACTCATTGAGATGCCGATTGATCGTTTCCTCATCAAAAATTTCATGGAGTATTTTCCTGAAGAGGGATTATTGCGTATTGCTCCGCAGCTATGGAATGAACTGCACTACTATGAAGTGATAGATGTGCTAAAAAGCGCTGATGAGCAGATTAGCTATTACCTCACCCGGCATAGGTAGGAAAATAAAGCGAGACATGTTTATGAGTGATGCCACCACCTACGACGCACAGGTTCGACCATCCGAGCCTAAAACCAACCCATTCTTAATGATTTCAAAGTAACACCTGGCTCACTCTTCCCCAGGTACCTGGCTCTACCGGTACTTTGTTGACGAGAGAACAAGGGTGGGAGAATGAGGGCAGAAGAAAGCTACACCTGCCAGCGACAATCTCAATCCCTTCTTTACTCGACCTCAACCTGTTTGCTCTTGGAGGCGGTGCTCAGTTCTACTATAGTAGTCGTATGCTTTCTGCCTGAGTCCTTTCCAGCGTGAGCATTGTCGGCTCGGCGCAGGCAAGAGACGCGTTTGTCACCGTGAGTATTCGCAAAGGTGGGTTACTATGACGCACGCTCGACGCTCTACACGTAGTCTCATCCCCTCTCTGCTCAGCCTGCTGGCCCTGTTGGGGGCGGTGGCGTTCAGTATTGGCTGGCAGCGGCAGGCAAGCCAGGCAGTTGGCGCGACCAGCCCTTCCCAACTGAAGCTAACGGTTCAGCCCAGCAACGGGAAGTCACACCCGGTCTCCGTCTATATCGGCTCATTCGACAGCTTTGTCTATGCTCTCAAAGCCAGCACGGGGGCAAAGCGCTGGGGGAAGCAGACTGGCAACTCAGTTGAGTCCTCACCCGAGGTGGTGGATGACACCGTCTACGTCGGCTCAGACGATGCCAATGTCTATGCCCTCAATGCCGGCACCGGCGCGCTGCGCTGGCGCTTCGGAACTGGCAACTTTGTGGCCTCCTCACCCGAGGTGGTGAATGGCACCCTCTACATCGGCTCAGACGACGACTACGTCTATGCGCTCAATGCCGACACGGGTGCACTGCGTTGGCGTTTTAAGACTGGCGCCCCGGTCAGATCCTCCCCTGAGGTGGTGAATGGCACCCTCTACGTCGGCTCAGACGACGGCTATGTCTATGCCCTCAATGCCGGCACCGGCGCGCTGCGTTGGCGTTTTAAGACTGGAGGCGTGGTGTTCTCATCGCCCAAAGTGGTGGGCGGCACCGTCTATGTCGGCTCAAACGATGACTATGTCTACGCCCTCAACGCCAGCACGGGTGCACTGCGCTGGCACTTTGCGACTGGGGGCGCGGTCAGATCCTCACCCGAGGTCGTGAATGGCACCCTCTACATCGGCTCAGACGATGCCAATGTCTATGCCCTCACCGCCAGCACCGGTGCATTGCTCTGGAGCTTTACGACCGGGGAGGGGGTGTACTCCTCACCCGAGGTGGTGAACGGCACCGTCTACGTCGGCTCAATCGACGATTCCATCTATGCGCTCAACGCCGCCACCGGTGCGCTGATCTGGCGCTTTGCGACTGGGGGCGCGGTGTATTCCTCACCTGAGGTGGTGGATGGCACCGTCTACGTCGGCTCAGACGACGACTACGTCTATGCGCTCAACGCCAGCACGGGTGCGCTGGGCTGGCGTTTTAAGACTGCGAGTTCGGTCGAGTCATCACCTGAGGTAGCGTGAGCCATACTGGCGTACAGGCAGAGAAGGCATATAGAGTAGAGCTTGCCGAACTCATACAGGACGGTATGGACGGAAGAAGGCCCGCAAGTCCTCGACCAGCAGTTCTGGTACTTCCAGTGCGGCGAAATGACCACCACGGGGCATCTCGGTCCAGCGTGCGACGCGCAGGAAGCGTTCGCCCAGTTCGCGCGGCGGATAGGTCAGATCTTTGGGGAAGGTCGCCACCCCTGCCGGGACTTCGATGTACTGTCCCACCGCGAGCTGTGGTGCCGATTGGAGACCGTCCTCATGATATAACCGTGCGCTCGAAGAGATCGTTCCGGTCGCCCAGTAAATCATGATATTGGTGAGCAGCTCATCTTTGGTATAGCTCTTCTCGATCTCGCCGTCGCAATCGCTCCAGGCGCGGAACTTCTCGACGATCCAGCCAGCCAGGCCGACGGGTGAGTCGGAGAGCGCGTACGAGATCGTTTGGGGTCTGGTGGTTTGCAGCGCGGCATAGGCCCCCTCCTGGAAAAACCACATCCCAACGGAGCCGAGGAAGCGACCCTCAGCAGGCGAAGGGTTCGGCACATCAGGAGGAAAGGCGATCTCTCTCGGAAAGCCAATGTCCGTGAGATGCATCCCAACAATCTGCTCAGGGTGAGCCAGGGCCATCAGGCGCGTGACACGACTGCCAATATCACCGCCGCCGACCGCGTAGCGCTGGTAGCCAAGCACCTCAGTCATCAACTTCGAGAGCAACTCGGCGGAGCGAAGCGACTTCATCCCGCCAGGGAAATGAGGACGGTCCGAGAAGCCGAAGCCCGGCAACGACGGCACAATCACGTCAAAGGAATCCTCAGGGTTCCCGCCGGCGCTCTCAGGGTCGCTCAAAAGCGGGATGATCTTCTGAAACCGGTAGAAGGAATCCGGCCAGCCATGGATCAGCAGGAGCGGCGTCGGGTTGGGTCCTTTGCCCCGCACATGCAGAAAGTGGAGATGGCTTCCATCGATTTCTGCACGAAATTGGGCAAACTGGTTGAGCTTCGCCTCCTGAGCACGCCAGTCGTAGGAGTGCTGCCAGTAATCCACCAATTCCTGCAAGTAGCCCAAATTCGTGCCATAGTTCCAACCGGCATGCTCCGCCTCATCCGGCCAACGGGTTCGTGCCAGACGCTCGCGCAAATCATCGAGGGTGGCGGGTTCGATGGCGATGGTGAATGGTTGAATACTCATAGGTAGTTATTGACTCCTTTCGCTTGCCTAGTGTTCTTGACAAAGACAACAGACCTCTGAATGCCCCTGCTCTCATGAGCGAGTGGCTGCGTGTTTTCCCACGTTCCTCGCTGGGATGTCGAGAACGCCTCTCACTTCACCTCTCTCTGCTTCATAGTATATGCTGTAAGCAGGACAGAATCAGCCCTCGTTTTCATGGCTCACTATTTTTGCCAACTGCTCTATTGGCCTGTCACTCTTCGATGGGGAGGGCCACCCGACCTGTAGGGACAGGGGGCGGTGGAGTGGAGCGGTAGGGGCCTTGCGCCTGTCCCTACGGTCGTCGGCCCTCGCCTGCGCAGTGACAGACCACTAGATCGCCGTGCGACCACCATCGACCGCGACGATTGCCCCGGTCATATAGCTCGCCTGTGGTATGGATTATCTATGCGGGCACAACGAAATGGAATACCCAGGTGTATATGCCCTGCTTGACGGTGAATGTCCACGGCCCCGGATCTTGAGAAAGATCGCTATCGTAGATGAAAGACCATGCGCCAGGCTCATCTGTTGCAAAGCTGATATCTTCAAGCGAGTTGGCGGCCTTTCCCGCAGGCTGTAATGTCGCGCTCAGCGCTGCTTTCTCATCCAGACCCAGCACAGCAATGCGTGTAGACGATTGAGCTATTGAAACATAGTCCAGGGTTGCTGCCTTTCCATGAGAAGTCACCTGCTGCCCAGGAGTCAGAACTTTGCCAGGATGGAATGGTAAGGTAAAGTCGAAAGTGGCTATCCCTAGCTTCTTAAAATGCCCTGGTGATGTCTTACTGTTGATCAAGATCTTTAGCCGAAGCTCGAGGATGCTGGGATTGCCCGTGATCCTGCTGCTGCTGAAGTGAAAAGATGCTCCTTCTGTATTCTCACTTGATGCCATTGTCAGCGTATTGTCTGGGATCAATTCAACTCCCTGTTGTGTGCTGAGGTCGGGTATACCAACTATGTCAAATGCATGTGCGGGAGAAAAGGTATAGCCCAGAATGATCTGGCTGGCATCAGCATAACCGTCCTGTAATGTAACAGTTTTGCCATCGACAGTTTGAGACTGATTAATATCAACGAAGAGATGACTGGAAACGAGACGCTGTCCTGATGGTTGAAGGCTTAATAAAAAGTTCATCAGTGGCGTAAGCGTGAACGTGAACGCGGCTGTCACGAGAACGAGTCCAATGAGCACCGGCACGAACGCTGTTTTCTTGAAGAGCAGATGCCATAGGCGGGTGGAAGTGCGAAACGGCAGTACGGTCGCTCTTTTCCGCGCTGTTTGCTCGGTGTGCATAGCTCTGACGGCAGGCCAATTGACGCTGGCCGGTGGTTGAGGAGCGCTACCGATGCTGTCCAGTTCCTGAACCAGTTGGATAAACGCTGGATCTGTCTCGTTGTGGAGCAGATCGTTGTATGTTTCCTGCAATGCTTGTTGTTCTTTCATGCCATTTGCTCCTTGAGTCCCTGAAGGGTCCGTGTCAGTTGCTTTTTGACGGCTGCCTGGCTCTTGCCAATGACCAGCGCGATTTCTGTGGTGCTCAGACCTGCTGAGAAGCGCAGAGCCAGCAGCTCGCGCTTGGAGGGATCGAGCTGGCCCAGCAGTTGCCGCAGGTGCGCGAGTCGCTCCTGCTGGAGGATATGGCTCTCCAGGTCTGTCTCAGCGATCAATCGCTCATCATCTGAGAGCACATCCCAGGAGACCGCGCTTTTTTTTCGGCGGTAGGTATCGCTCGCGGTGTGATGCGCGATCCGAAACAGCCATGCGGCAAAAGGTATCCCACGCTCCCGGTAGCTGGGCAGTGCGCTCAGAGCCTTGAGAAACACCTGCTGCGTCAGATCTGCCGCATCTTCCTCTCGCCTGACGCGGAGAAACAGGTAGCGATAGATACGCTCCTTGTAGCGCTGGTACAGTGGTTCGAAAGCCATGGGGTTGATCTTTGCGGCTTCTACAAGCGCTGCCTCACCGTCGATCTCGCCCGGCTCAGATCTCACTGCCAGTGTGTAACTATATTCCATCTGACTTGTGTCCTTGTATGTTTTTCTGAACAATTTCCTTGGGGCCTCAAGGGTATTACATCTGTAGTAACGCTGAAGGAGAGAAACGGGGACATGTTCGTGTAGAAATAATCTGAATGGAATGAACTGCACTACTACGAAGTGTTAGATGTGCTCAAAAGCGCAGATGAGCAGATTGCCTATTACATCACTCGGCATAGAGTTGAGTCCTGATTACAGGGTGATTTACTTATCGATCAACGTGCAGTTGGGATTATTCAGCAATGCAGGCGGTATATATTACAAGCGCATGCCAGACATTCAAGACGAGATATTGGACATCTCTGCAGATTCCACTCTCATGATGCTTTGCGGTGGGCCTGGAGGAAAAAGAAGATGTCGTCCAGCTTATGGACCATTACCGTAAAGTCCAGCGCATCCAACCGGTGCTCGATGATCTGCAGGTCGTAGAAGACTTTCACAATGAGAAACGTTTGACCGTTGGGTAAGGGGCGTTTGGCATAGATGGCTCCCTAGCCATCTGTCGATAGTAGGTAAGTTGTTCGTCAAGGATGTGCTGATCCATCATTTTCCCCTCATCTAATGCCGATGCGGACCCGGTAACTAAAATACCAGGGAATGGGTTCGGACCCGATATATTGGAGCGCGGCCTGTCTGAGGCGATCAAACCCGAGCTCTTGCTCGGTGAACTGGAACTGGTGGCTGAAGGCACTGCTCTGCATCATCTCCAGAAAGCGTGCCGCGTCTCCCTGCTCGATATGATGTAGCAACACTTCGCGGGTGAAGCGGAAGTGAGCGCTCTCGCGCAGGGGCTCGAGAGATTTGTTCTTCGGCCAGATCTTGAGGCTCTGAGCCAGCCCGCGAGCCTTTACGAGCTCCACTAAGCGCGCACTTCCCTCCTGGGCGAGCCGATCAAGCTCCCAATGGATGGCTGGTGCAAAATCATAGTCATAGGCCGCAAAGAGTCCTCCGGGTCGCAGAATGCGAGCGATCTCCGCCAGGGTCGACGTCGGTTCCATCCAGTGGAACGCTTGGGCAGCCGTGACGATATCCGCGCAGCCATCCGGCAGGCCCGTCTGATGAGCCAGCCCCGCTCGGTACTCGAGATGGGCCGCGTAGGGATGGTGCTCGACGTTGCGCTCGGCCTCTTTGCGCATGTCGGCATTGGGTTCGATCCCTATCACCCGCTCGGCTCGCTCGCCCCAGATGGCGGTGGACAGTCCGGTCCCGCTGCCCACATCCACCACCAGTGCGGGATGCGGCATCCCAATCAACTGCGTCAGCAGATCGAGCAAAGCCGGTGGCGGGGTCGGACGCACCCGGTCATAGCTGCTGGCTTTGCCCGTCCAAATTTCACTGGTTTCTGTCATGCGGTTTTCTCCTTTTTTAAGCAGGTGAAGAGCTAGCAGAACGAGGGTCGATTCTGTCCTGCTTCCAGCATATACTTGAAGCAGAAGAACCGTCAAGCATATAGAAAGAGGAAAGCAACAATGACTTCTATGCAGATGAAACTCGAACTGGTCGCGGTGCCCGTCACAGACGTTGACCGCGCCAGGGCTTTTTATACCGAGCAGATCGGCTTTCACCTTGATCATGACTACCAGGTCAGGGATGATCTGCGTTTCGTCCAGCTCACTCCTCCCGGGTCCGCCTGCTCGATCGTGATTGGGGTGGGGATTACCGACATGCCGCCGGGATCGCAAAAAGGGCTGCAAATGGTGGTAGCAGATGTGAAAGCGGTACGCGATGAACTGGTCAAACGAGGGGTTGCAGCCACTGAGATCGACGTGCAGCCCTGGGGGTCGTTCGTCTACTTTAGCGATCCTGATGGCAATCGCTGGTCATTACAGCAACTGCCCAATCGCGCCTAGCTACTCAAGGCATGCTGAGAAATTAGCGCTGGTCTATGTCGTCCTGGTCATCGGATTACAGTATCTTTCTCGGTGCAGGATTTCGTCGCCCTCAGTCCTGCCGGCTGGTTTTTGAGGCAATCCAGAGCAGCAACAGGAAGCTGGGGATAACATACGGAAAGATGCCATACAGGGTGTCGCTCGCCGAATGAGAATGACGGTCGATGGCCAGAAAGACCTGCACCCAGAAGGCCAGGACGAGCAGCACGAGCATGAGACCTTGCCAGGAAATGGGATAGTACAGCCAGCCCCATGGGCGGAACCATTTGTGTTTCATGAGGTCTCCTTCTGAGCAAAGGGATATGTACTTCCATGATAGGTGCTGGGATGGAACTCGTCAAGCACCCGAGTGCCGCGAATTAGGCTGTTGCAAAGTTGCCGTGAGGCCTGGCGACCTTGTAGAGTGCCGATGATGCCCATTAACGAATAAATGCGGACAGCTTTGTAGGGGTGGGAGTGGCGTGGACGGGCGGCGGGGGCGCTTGCGCCGCCCTGGGAAGTGTCCGCTCAATCTTCAATCAGCATTCTCGAGCACGTGGTCGCCAGGCCTAACACTGCGCTACCTCACAGCGGCTTGCAAGGCGACCTGGTACAGTTCGCTAAGGGCTCGCACAAAAGGCAACTCTTCCGCCTCAACAGGTGCGAAAAGCGCCCGGTCTCGTGCTTCCTCCGTCGGGATGAACTCGTCCAGGGCTACGATGTGCGCCCAGTAGAATACCTGGTAGCTATCGGGGTACGTATAGTGATATGAAGGGGGTCGAGGGCCAAGCAAGCGCAGGCGTTGGTAGCCCAACACATGCAACTCCCCCAGTTGTGCACCTGCTTCTTCGTAGGCCTCGCGGCGGGCCGCCTCTTCAGGAGACTCGCCTGGCTCGATATGTCCCCCCACGATATCCCAGCCGCGTGCGGCCAGATGCGTTTGAAGCAAACGGTCTCCGTCGAAAGCCAGCACGAGCGCCGTTGCAATCCTCTCAGCAGGTGGAAGGTGAGAGGAGAGGACGGTACAAACCTCATTTGGCTGAGGGAGCCATGAGAGGTTGTGCTTAATCTGGAGTATCCGTTCATCCTTGTGCATACTGACTTCTCATGCACTTGAACTCAGGCGAGCCTCTGGCAAGGTCGGCTCGAACAGTTCGATAGGGTTCCCGGAGGGGTCATCGATGAGGATTTGCTTGCCGCCAATGCCTGTCACAATTTCGTTGCGAAAGTGAACCCCCGCCTGGCGCAGCGCCTCGACGGTGGTAGCAAGATCGGCGACTTCGATCGAGAAGCGGTTCCAGCCTCCCGGCTCGGGCCTGGTCCCATCGGGCATCGGCTGGCCACCCCCGCCCGTGGGATTGGGCGCGCTCAGGACAAGGCGCAGGTCACCTCGGGAGAGCATAGCAAACGCGGGAGCCGGGTGCATCTCTTCATGGAAGCCCAAATGCTGACAGTAAAACGCGATCGCTGCGTCAACATCATTGACGATATAGCGGACCTGAACAGTAGCCATTGAGTTTTTCTCCTTCGCTGGCTGACAGGCAGCGTCCTCATCGCTTTAGGGGCGCGTTTGCTCTTCCTCGAGCGCCGCTAATGGCCTGCCACCCTCATCTGGAAGGGGAGGCCCCCCCGACCTGCTTACACCGGTAGGTTTATTGTCGGAGGTTGGTTCATTGTAGAGGCAGGGGCGGCGGGGAGCGGTGCGGGGCCCCTTGCGGGTGCCTTTCGTCCCGTTCGCCCTGCTAGCGCTTTCTCGCAAAACCTCCCTGTGTCAGCCCTTACGGGTGCCTTCCGTCCCGTTGGCCTTGCGAGCTCAGTGCCGCAAAACCTCCCCGTGTCAGCCCTCCTCGGCTTTCGCCCAGGGGACCCAATCCGAGGCCTCATCAATGGCGTGCTGTCCGAGAAACAGATTCAACTGGGCCGCATGTTCCTGCACGTGGCGCATGTTGTACATCTGTAACTCCAGGAAGCTGACGGCCTGCCTCCGCCCCCAGGGGTACTCGATGGGCTGGCGCGCCCGCTCGTCCGTCAGTGCGACCAGCGTGTCGTGACACTTCCGGCGCGTAGCGGCGAGATACGCGAGTAGCTCTTCCTTCGTATAGCGCCGTTCGGGCGGCACGCCCGGGTCTAGCTCAGCCCGCGTAAAGGGAGCGGGTGGAGCGAATTCCTCCTCCCGGGAGCCCGAGAGATACAGGTCGAGCCAGAAAAGCGTATGATACGCGATATACCAGAACTCCCCGAACTCTGGTGGGAACTCCGCCGGTAGGGGATGGTCCGGAGCGTTGTGCCAGAGGCGCCCGGTCCACAGTGAGCTGGGGCAGGCCACCATGGCGTTTTCAAGCATATCGATGGCGGCGCCGAACTGCCGCCACAGAGCGGTTCTCCACAAGGAATCCATCTATACACCTCCAAAGCGAAAGCTCTACTACTCAGCAAACTGAATCTCGCTGGCTGGCTGTACCCGCACTTTGCGCTCACCTGCCCAGAAGCCATTCAGCGTCTCGTTATAGAACGCGATAATTTTTTCCGCCGGCAAGGTCTCGCTATCCTCGGTGGTATGCGCGTCGCTGGCCAGCAGCACGTCGTAGCCGCTAGCGACTGCCCTGCGCACGGTGGTATCGACACAATACTGGGTCTGGCCCCCGGTGATGACCAGGCGTTTGATCCCGCGCGCTTCCAACTCTTCCCGCAAACGTGTCTCATGAAACGAATCGGGCGATTCTTTCTGGATGACGGGCTCACTCTCGCGCGGCGTCACCGCCGGGTGAATCTGCCACAATGGCGTCCCTGGCACCATCCCGACTTGTTCATTGTGCTGCACATACACAACGGGCGTCCCGCTGCTGCGGGCACGATCCAGCAACAGATTGATGTTCTCCAGCACCTCGTCGCGCTGATAGGCTTCTCCCACGACCCCCATCTGGGCATCGATGACGACCAACGCTGTATCCTTGCTCATAGGTCAGGCTCCTTTTCATATTTCAAACATTCGTTCATCTGTCCATAGTATACCAGAAAAAGCGGTGAAAACTCGCCCGCATTTCTCGGGTTCTGGCTGGAAATCGAACGCGCATTCCAAATTATGCCTTTCACATAGCCCATTTCTCCCAAAAATCCATACACGCACCCGTAGCAATATGAACAGCTATGGTATACAGAGAAACAGGAGGAAACACATTGAACAAACATTTTGCGACATTGTTGCGTTTGCGAGTGCGCGTCCTGTTACCCGTGCTACTCGTTACGCTCTTCGTAGGTACCGCGTTCTTCGCGGGTCCCGGGCTCTTGAAGGCGCATGCCAGCGCGTGTAGCGAGTGGGACCATTGCTCCATCACTCAAAGCTACGGGCAAAACCTGGAGCATGGCGTCGATTTGTGGACGGAAGGCTTGCCCATTACGGCTCTGCTATCCGGCACGATCACCTTTAGCCACGAAGAATGTTGGTATGGCGAATGCGTCATGGACATCACCTGGCAGCTCGACAATCCCAGCCAGGCAGGTGGGTCGCCATATATGTACGTGCAAATCGCCACGAGCGGTGTCTACGTGGGCGAGCACGTGGCCGCTGGCCAGTTCCTTGGCTATTCTGGCTCGTTTATTGAAGTGGGCCTGACGCCCGACTGGGCCTACGGCGTAAGCAACTGGAGATGGGGCGTCAATGTTTTGACCGTCTTCCCCTGGCTGTAGTAGAGTAAGCAACCGCTTGCCCTCGACCGGGCAAGCGGTTTTATTTTGCCCACTTCTGGTTGACAATCGATGTAAACGCTCCTATCCTGATTGAGAACAATCCCGCCACAATTGCGAAAGGATCCGCACATGACAGTCGACGCCTACCAATTGACAGCAACGGAACACGAAACTCAAAATTTCTCAAAGCGACGCCTGAACGCTCTATCGATGCCTTTACCGATCTCCGCGGAGGCATTCCCAGCGCCTCGCCTCATCTCCCGGTTTCAATGACGGCGAAATCGCGCGCTTGGCGATACTCCGTGCTAAAACTCGGACCCGCTGTTTCACCTCGAGATAGTGAATACTCGATAGCCTGCCAGCGTCTCGCTCTTCCACGTCGATGCCTTCCAATTGCATCCACGTAATCACCATACTGAAGGCGCTTCCTCCGGTCATCACGAACTTTCGATGCCGTGCCATCATCTTTGACTCCCTTCGACCTCTTAATCAAAGAATTCCGTAAGAATCGGCAGAAGCAACTCCATCCGCGTCATGATCCCATGATACGGTGGGGCCCAGCCAACATGCGTCGTAGACGGCAGCACCGCGAGCTGGGAAGACGGGAGACCCCGCAAGTCGCCATCCCCCTTGCCGCCGCCGAGCAGATCAAAGAACTCCACCACGTGCGCCAGTCGCAAGCTGTCTGCGTCCCCAACCAGGATCAGGGTAGGTATTTTGAGCGCCGCGACACCCTCCGTCCAATCGTAGTCCTCGCTCAGTAATTGCCTCATCCTGGCAACAAAGCTCGGCCACGCCTCAGGCCTGGGCGAGGTTTTGAGATACGTTTCGTAGATCGGGGTCCCGGCGAACCCTTCGACGCTTATCGAGGCCATTCCCACCTGAACCTCAGGATACCAGCCATCGTGCTTGAAGGCAGTCGAGGCGAGTGCCAGCCTGCGCACCACCTCTGGATGCCGGATGGCGGTCTGTAGGCCAACACCGCCCCCAAGTGAATAGCCGAAAATGTCGGCCCGTTCGAGTCCGAGATGCCTGATCAGCGCGGCGATGTCGTCCGCCATCAACTCGTAGCGCAGCGGCCGCTCGATATCGCCCGTGTGCCCATGCCCCTGCAGCTCGACACCGATGACGCGTCGCGTCGCCGCAAGCAGCGGCACAATCTCTCCCATCGCCTCAACCGTCATAAATCCCCCAGGAAGCACTACCAGCGGCTCCCCGCTCCCATGTATCTCATAGTAGATATTGAGACCGTTGACCGTGGCATAGCCTTTCTCATAGTCATTATCTGTGCTCACGTTTTCTCTCCTTCATTCAGACTTCGATATTATCTACGATTTGCCAGTAAGTACATTGTACCAAGTTTTTGCCCACAACATTTTCATACACCCTGCTCCCTGATGAGATTGACATGCGGATTACAATCATCCTGAGCATGTGAGCCGAAGCCCTGAGCGCAGCGAAGGGGAAGGATCTTACTGCCGACCGCGACAACCTTTTGGTCAAGAAAGAGATATGGTAAGATGAGAAAAAGGAAAGCTCTAGAAAGATATTGAATCATGCCTCAACCATTTCGTTTCGGCGTCGTCGGCGCACATGCCCCATCTCGTAGCGCCTGGATCACCACAGCCCGCCGGGCCGAGGAGCTCGGCTACTCCACCCTGCTTCTGCCGGATCGTACGTCAGTAGGCAGCCTGGCGCCCCTCATCGCCCTGTCGGTCGCCGCCGGGGCAACGACATCGCTGCGCCTGGGCACTTACGTGCTTTGTAATGAGTATCGCCACCCCGTACTGGTCGCCAGAGAAGCCGCCACCCTCGATCTGCTCTCAGAAGGCCGCTTTGAACTTGGCCTGGGAGCAGGTGTCGGACCCACAGAATTTCAACAGATGGGCATCCCGTTCGCGAGCCCAGGCACCCGTGTCGGTCACGTGGAAGAAGCCCTCCAATTGTTGAAACAACTCTTCACCCAGGAGACGGTCAATTTCACCGGGAAATACTACACGGTTACCGGGTTGAAAGGAAACATCCAGACCGTCCAGAAGCCACACATGCCCATACTCGTAGCAGGTTCCGGAGAGCGCATGCTCAAATTAGCCGCGCGAGAAGCCGATATCGTTGCCATAGGTTTAAGAATGACGCGGCCCGGCACCGGTCCAACCGATGCCCCCTTAGAGCAAAAGATCAACTGGATCAAAGAAGCCGCCGGCCCGCGCTTCGCCCACCTGGAACTGAGCCAGACCATCTTTGACATCGTCCTCACCGACAGCCCGGCCGAACTCTCTTCCCAATCGGGAGCCCCCCCACTTCCAAAGCGCCCCATGACCACCAACCAGGCCGTCGACCACCTCCTGGAGCAGCGCGACCGCTACGGCTTCTCATACCTCCAGATCTACGCGGCACAAATGGAAAACTTCGCCCCCATAGTAGCCCGCCTCACCGGCCATCATTCTCAGTAAGGGCTCATCAATACCCGTAGAGGCAGGGGTGGTTGGGATGGGAGGCGGGGCCCCTTGCGGGTGCCTTCCATTCCCCCTGCCTCGCTGGTTCAAAAAGCCGATGCCTACCCATAGATACGAGACCAGCTTGCGGGTGCCTTCCATTCCCTCTGCCTCGCTGGTCCCTTTCTTGAAAACCCTACCCGTGTAAAGCCTTCCTCGCCCCTATAGATCAGATAGCCTCTCGCCTGGGTTTCCGGTTTCTACAACGCCCCCATCACCCGTATCAACTGCGCACGTTCGCTCGCCTCGTCCGCCACCGGCACCAGCATCAGCATCAGCTCGTCCAGGCCGCTCGCAAGCAGCTCTCGCAGGCGCGTCTCCACCTGGGCTTCGTTCCCTGCTATCACCAGTGCCTTGACCAGCGCATCGACCCCGGCTCCATCCTCGCCAATAGGAAAGCCCGCCGCATTAAACATGTGAATGTAAAATGGCGCTTTCGTGTAGAACGAGACGCGTTTCGCTGCTGCCGCCTGTACCGCCACTTCATCGCTACTCATCGCCAACAGAACATGCGCAACAAGCGGTGGAGCAGGTCGATTTCGCGCCTGGGCCCCGGCCCGCAGCGCGGGCAAGGCTGTATCAAGCAGATAAGGCACCGGGCATACCCACGAAATCGCGCCATCTGCTATCTCACCAGCCAGACGAAAAGCCTTCTCACCCAGCGCTGAGATGAGCAAAGGCACCTGTGCCGGGCGAGGGATAGAGGCAGAGACCCTGAAGAATTTCCCCTTGTGATCAACGCGCCCTTCCCATAGCACCTGGCGCAACACCTCGACGTATTCGCGCAAATACGCCAGTGGGGACGGCATCGCGAGGCCGTACATGTTTTCGATTACATGCCGGTGACTGGTGCCAACGCCCAGCCGCAGGCGTCCCGGCGCGAGCGCATCGATGGTCGCCGCTTGCTGCGCCATCACCAGGGGATGGCGGGGATAGACCGGCGCGATGGACGTGCCCAGTCGAACGCTCGTTGTCTGCGTTGCCGCTACCGCGAAGAGCGTCAGGGTATCCAGCATGCCGGCCGATTGCGTCATCCATACCTGCTGAATACCTGCCTGCTCCGCCTCGCGTATCCTGCTAATCGTGCTGGCCACATCCGTCGCCTGGACGACCAGGCCAATTGTCTTGTTATCGTTTACCATATCAGCTCGCCTTCCTCGTCGCGGTCATTACACCAGACGGCTGCTCTACTATAGCCTCGGTCACGTCGCCAGCTTCGTCGAGCTTGAATTCGATGCTGTAGCCGGAGAGTCCTTTCAGGTGGAAGGTGTTGCCTTTGTAGGGTACCAGCTCGAACTCTGGCTGCATAGGCAGCGACACCACCAGCGATTGCTCTCCCTTGAGCGCGATTGTCATCGTCAGACCCATCACCTCGTATTCGCCGACAAAGCGCTCGAGGAAGTTCCTGTCCGTCATGTCCCTGGGAGGCAGGCGCAGGAAGACGATGTCCTTCACGGTTGGCTCGAGCGGGGCGCTCAGACTGCCGATATCTCCTCTGACGTTGGTGAAGAAGGAGACCTTCATGCGCGTGTCGAACTTTTCGATGACCAGCTCGAAGATGTCGTAGTGGTAGTGCTTGAGCGCGCTGGTCATCGAGTTGAACGTCCCTTTCAGCTCGTCGTCCTCCAACTCGACCGAGAAGATGCCGTATCCCGGATGCTCGTATTCGCCGGCATAGGCATCGAGCGCGTGGGATGGATGCGTGTTGGCTACGCGGTCGGCCTCGGTTTTCTCCTTCCCCTTCTCCTCGGCTTCTTTGAAGGCCTTCCAGAACTTCATGAGCCGTTCGCTCCATGCCACTTCATCCAGTCCAAGCAGCCGATCGTAGATGTTGTAGGCGAGAATGTTGGGCACGGGAATGCCATTCAGGTTGGTGAGAACTACCACCCCGACGTTCTGCTCGGGCAGCAGGGTGACGAGCGAGCTGAAGCCGTCAATGTTGCCGCCGTGCTCGGCCATCATGCGCCCCCTGTACGGCTCGACGAACCAGCCAAGCCCGTAGCTGGAGATCGGCATCTCGGCGAATGGGAAGGTGACGGGTGCCACCATCTGCGGCGCGTGCATCTGGACGACCTGGTTTTCAGAAACAATCTGCGCGCCTTCGTGCTTGCCCTTGTTTAAGTGGAGTAGCACCCACTTGCTCATATCGGCAACGCTGGATACGATCGCGCCTGCCGGAGCGATCGACCACTGGCCCTCGTAAAAGGGTATCTTCTTGACCTCGTCCTTCTCCTCTTTGTAGGGGAAAGAGAAATCAACCGTTTCCTGGGCCGCGCTCGAGGAGAACAGGCTGCTGCTCATCCCAAGCCGGTCAAAAATGCGCTGCTGCACGAAGTCTTCCCAGCTTTGGCCGGCGATCTGCCCGACCAGGTAGCCCGCCGCCATGTACATCAGGTTCTGATACTGCAAGACGGCGCGCAAATCCTTGTTCGGCTCGAGATATTGCAGCCGGTCGAACAGTTCTTGCCGGGTGGCGGAAGAGTTATACCACATGAGATCGTGGCGCGGCAGGCCGGAGCGGTGCGTGACGAGATCGCGCGGCGTCATATGTTCACTGGCGAACAGGTCGTACAGTTTAAACGCCGGCAGGTAGCGCTTCACCGGCGTATCCCAATCCAGCTTTCCTTCATCCGCCAGGATTGCCATAGAGGTGGTCGTAAAGGCTTTTGTACAGGATGCGATCGGAAAGAGTGTCTGCGTCGTTACATCCAACCCCGCATCTACATCTCGCTTGCCGAAGCCCTGTGAGAAAATCACTTCACCGTCTTTGATGACAGCAATAGCCAGCCCTGGCACCTTCCAGTCCCGCATAATGCCGCGCACGAATTCATCAAATCCGTGTAATTGTGCCGTACCTTCTGGAACGTCTTGTGTCTGCATGCTTCGTTTCTCCTTACCTTTTCTCTCTTCTAGCATTCTAAAACCTGGATACACTACAAGGCAAGGTGCAACAAATGACGTAGTAGGGTACAGTTGCCAGGGCGTGACGCGCCGATGATGGCGGCACTGACCAAGGGATGACAGCCCTTTTCTCCAAATGTCTACCTGATTGATGCTGAGTTAGACATTATCGCCTCCGTAGTATATAATATAGTTAGTCTAACTAACTATATCGAACCAATCCTTACACTCTTACGAATGGAGATAATATATATGGGAAGTGAATCATATAGCGCCTCTCGTTCCCAGCCTGGAACTGCTCCTGAAGCTCCTGATGTGCTCACGGTCGCCAGCCAGTTGCGCCCTGTGCTCATGCGCCTGTATCGCTACCTGCGCAACGAAGCGCATGAACTCGGCGTTACGAGTACACAGGCGAGCCTGCTCGCGGCGATACAGCGCTCGCCAGGTATCGGCCTGGGCGAACTCGCCGACCAGGAGCATATGAGCGCCCCAACGCTGGTCTGCCATATCGACAAGCTTGAAGCGGCTGGATTTGTCGAGCGATCACGCAACAATCCTAATGACAGGCGGCGTGTCGTTCTAAGCATTACGGAAATCGGAGGCCAGGTATTACAGACGCTGCGGGAACGTCGCACAGCGTGGCTTGCGACCCGCCTGGAAACACTCGCGCCTGATGCGCTTGCTGCCATCGCTGTCGCGATTGAACCGTTGCAGCAGCTAGCGAGGCGTGATGCATGAAGCTCTCTCTTCACGCTCCTGGCGGCAAGTTATTAAGTGGACGCACCTTTGCGAGCTTACGCGAGCATCATAACTACCGGCTGTACTTTTCTGGACAGTTCCTCTCGCAGATCGGCACCTGGCTGCAAAGCGCCGCGATGGCCTGGCTTGTGCTCGAGTTGACGCATTCAGCGTTTGCGGTTGGCATGCTGATCTTCTGGCAATTCGGTCCCTATGTGTTATTCGGTCTGTTTGGCGGCGCGCTCAGCGATCGCTTCGACCATCGTATAACGCTGCTCTGGACACAGATTGCGCTCGGGCTCTGTAGTGGCCTGGTTGCTGTTCTTACATTTTTGCACCTGGTGATTGTGTGGGAAGTCTTTGTCATTGCGGCAATTCGCGGCCTCGTGCTAATCCTGAATAATCCCAGCCGGCAGGCTTTCATTTTCCAGATGGTCGGTCGTGAAGAACTGCCCAACGCTATCGCGCTCAACTCGAGTGTGGCGAATGCTACCCGCATCATTGGCCCTGGCGTGGGCGGCTTGCTCATCGCTGCATTCGGCGTCAGCATTTGTTTCGCCATCGACGCGATCAGTTACGCTGCCGTCGTCATAGCGCTGCTTATGATGCGCGTGGATGAGTTTCTGCCCATCGAGCGACACGGCAGGCCATCGGTCTTGCGGAGCATTGGCGAGGGACTTGGCTACGTGAAGCGCACGCCGACCGTGTGGCTGGCTTTAACGATCTTCCTATTCATCTGTACCGCCAGCATCAACTTCACGGTATTGCTGCCGCTCGTCGCCAGCAATACGCTCCACCAGGGTGCGCAGGTCTATGGTCTGCTCACCGCCTGTTTTGGAGCGGGTGCGCTGATTGGCGCCCTCATCTCCGCCTCACTTGGGCGGGCAACGTGGCGCATCTTGCTGCTCAGCGCGGCAGGATTTGGTATCGGAGAATTGACGCTGGCCGCGCAGTACACGGTTGTCGGCGCGGTGCTTGCGCTGCTCGTCACCGGCATCTGCTACACGCTCTACACCTCCAATACCAATAGTCTCGTGCAGCTTGCTTCACCGGGATACCTCCAGGGGCGCGTCGCGGGTCTCTACAGCTACATCTTCTCAGGCACCAATTCCTTTGGAGCGCTGCTGGCAGGCGCGCTGGCAGATAGCGGTGGAACGCAACTGGCTTTCATCGTGGCTGGTGGAACCGCGGTCGTCCTGGCTGCGTTCGGTTTCATCATGCGCAGGCGCGATTTTCGCAAGGATGTCATTGAGAACCCAAAAATTGTTTCAGGGTCGTTACGACCAGTTCGTGATCTTCCTGCTGTGGAAGACCCGAAACCGTAATGGTGCCCACCACCCCGACATCCCTGATGATGAGCGGAAACGCGCCTCCATGCGCGGCATACTCAGACGATGGGAGCAAGTACTTCTCTTCCATCGTCTGGCCCGCGTTCTGTAAGTACATGCCCATGTAGTACGAGCTGTGTCCGAAGCGGTTGACCACCCGGTTCTTGCGCTTGATCCACTCGCCGTTGTCGATGGAGGTCCCTCGCCATCGCGAAGTGAAAGAGCTGTTGGCCACCGCGTGTAATATCTATCGCCACCGGCTTGCTCCGTTTGCTCGCTTCCCGCAGCAGCGCTAAACCAACAGAAAGCGCAGTTTCGTTGGTAAAGCTCGTAAATTGGATATCCTCCTCCTGCCGCCTCAACTCCTCGAGGAAGGCTTGATCCTCGTTCATGTGCTGCCTCCTGTCTCTCTCTGTTGATCGCGATCATCGGCTCATGCGATAGCAACCGGTCGCACGGGCGACCCGGTCGCGCCACGCATCTTGAGTGGCAGACAAATCAAGCTAAATTCGTAGCGCAGGTCGCGTGCCAGCTCCTCCAGGAAGAGGTTTTCTATGATGTAGATGCCGCTGCGTACCAGCAGGATCACGTGCCCGGGCAGTGTCACCTTGAGATCGGGATCGACAACGCCCAACTCGTCCCACGCCACGTTGTCGGCTCCTACGGCCCTCACTCCTCTGCCGGCGAGCCAGGAGGACGCCCCGGCGCTCACACCTCCAGCCTGCAGGTACAGCGCCGCGTCCTCCCATAGCGCCCCATTGCCCGTACGCACCAGCACAACATCCCCCTCCCCTACCGAAACACCCTGGTCCTGGGCCGCGGCTTCCAGCTCTTCCCGTCCAATCGGGTTCCCGCTTGCGATGTGGTCCACCCCTCTGTAGCGCGCCATGTCGAGCAATATCCCGCGTGCGATCAGCGGCGCAATCGTCTCCACGCCAAGCTCTTTGAAGCCATGCGACGTTTGTATCCTGGCGTCAACCTCTCGCCCACCGTACAGGCGTAAATCCTCGGCCTGGTGGCATAAGGCATCGATATGCGTACCCGAATGTTCCGTCGTATACATAAAGCCGGAGGCGCCTGTCCTGGCTTCCCCCATACCGCGCTCGTGGCGGCGGTGGAGCGTATACACGTAGCCGGGCGCGTGGCTTGGGTAGGTAGGCGCGCCGAAGTAGCGCGGCTGCTCGAGATCATAAATACGGGCGCCGGATGGTATCTGCATGCTTGCCCTCCTGGAGATGCCAAAAAATCCACGCTTTATTATATATGCTTTCGGGCTGCTTTGCTCTTCACAACTGCTTGACTCCTTTTGACTCTGCCAACCGTGTCTTTAGGTAAAGAAACCTACTATTAAAGCATGGAGGAAGTCGAATGGATCGAGCATCAAACCTCAAATCAGCGCAAACGATGCATGGCGCTCCTTCGTATCCTGATAAGAGGGCGCCAGGCAATCGTTTGCGCCGTATTCTTGGTATCGTTCTCTGGGTGATCGGCCTGATAGTTCTAGGCGCCCTTGCATTTTTCGCACATACTCATAAGACTCCCTTACCGTTTGAAGTGAATTTCACCAAATTAATACAAGGCCCGCATCGCATACCCTGTCCCGTTCCTTACCAACCCCCTTCGTTTATAGATGCTGGCCTATTTGATGTCAGCCAGCTCAATAACCCTCTACCCTCCGTCATAGCCGCCGCGATCTGGGTTATCGGTATGTTGCTCTTGCGTTTGTTCCGGCAGGCGTTTTACTTTGTCGTGGCCGTCGCCAGCGTAGGCGGGCTTTTCCTGCTGCTCACCCCGCTGATTGGACGCCCTCGTCCGACCTTACAAGCCGGCATCTGCGTTCACGATACCTATCCCTACTTTAGTTTCCCGTCCGGCCACGTCTCTCATGACGTGGTCTCCTCTGGCATCCTGTTGTTCGTTACTCTCAGCGAGCCGGTGCGACGCTGGCGTTATCGCTGGCTCTTACTGCCGCTGCAACTCTTCTTTCTGATCGATATCCTTACTATCGGGTACTCACGACTCCTTGAAGGAGACCACTGGCTCCTCGATGTCGTCGGCGGCTACCTGGTAGGATTCCTCTGGCTGGCTCTGTTCATCTTCCTCTATCATCGCACGGCGCATCTCCTCACGCGTGATCGCCTCAAGAAGTTGATAGGGAGATGACGCGCGCGTTCCATCTATGTCACGAGCCCCGGCTTCCCTGCGTGTGTACATATGTAATGTAGCATTTTACCGTTGTGTATCTGGAGTCATCGCGAAACATGATTGAAACAAGTCTTTCTCATCGAGATGTCTTTGGCAATTCACCCTACGTTTTCCTGAAGCCGGCTTGCGATCTCCTTGAAGAAATAAACATGAAAACTGATACCCCACGCTACCTGGTCACTATGTACAAGGGTATCGGAGATGCCGTTATGGCCGGATTAAGCGCTGTAGATCAGCTTGTACGGCATGATCCACAGGCATATGGAACGATTGATGTCCTCTGCACCAGCATTCAGGCCGAAATCTTTGAACATGATCCGCGCATCAATAGAATTATTCTTGCTGATAAAAGCCTTTTTTCCTCGCCCGAAGTAACCATGTGGCTGGAGGGCATAAACCTGGATAGCAAGACCGCCGAACTGGTCCGTTTCTTGCGGAAGAGGGGCTACGCCGCTGTTTTCCCGGGCATGTTTACCCCCGGCCTGTACTTCAGGCTGCGCACGCCGGTCATGAACCCGAATTTGTTCAAGCTGGGGAAAGACTTTTTAGCGCTGCGCAATCAAGAAGATCGCCCGCTGAGCAGCCTCGCCAGGGACATGGTCGACAGGCATTTCAGAAAAATGAGAAAAAATCCTGGAAACTCCTTGCGACCAGAAAGCTATGAAAGCATCCCGCTTTACATCTCTTCCGAAGAGGTGCGAAACGCCATCGCGGTTGTAAGAAATATGAAAGAAAGCTCCGGTGTTTCCCCGGAATCCGCCAGGTTGCTCGTGGTCGCCTCGGATACCGCTTCTATCGTGACAAGACCGCCGGTCGCCTTGCTTGCCACAGCGCTTACCGCCGCGCTGCGAAGCTGCCCCGAACTTATCGTATGCATTTTACAGGGCCACACCGATGCGCAGGGCGGCGAAACCCTGCTTCAGGCGCTGCGCTGCGAATTCGATGGCCGCGTCTACATGCTTCCGGTGGAACCGAGAGCCAGGCTTCTTGACGTAACAGCCCTCATCGACCAGGCCGACATCTTTGTGACCGGCGACACCGGCCTGATGCATTTAGCCGCCACCGAGAAGCGCCTGCCACAAGACCACCCGGCAGAATTGCACCCCCGCAACTCAAGCAACATCATCGCCTTATTCGGCGGAACCAACCCTCACGCCTACGGCTACAGTAAACAGACCACGATCCTTGGAAAAGGCCGCAAAGAACAGCTAGCCTTCGTGCCAGGCATCTTCAAAGAATCATACGACCCCAAAGGCCGCGACCTCTTCGATCACATCCCCCCCGATCACCTGACCGACGCCATCATCCAGTGTATGTATCCGTAGGGACGCGATGATGCCTATTAACCAATTGATCCGACCATCTGTAGAACCCCATTGATCGCCCCCACGGCCGCCAACAAGAGTAGGGCCCGATTTACCGCGGCACCGCCGATTTATCGGCCAGTCCCATGGATGCTCTACTGTCCGCATTTATTCGTGATTCTGCCTGAATAGTCACCTGCTGTTCTGAGTTGCGAAGTGAGATTTATTCTGGTTGCCACTTATCCCACAACCCTTCCTTTTCCTCAAAAGGAAGCGGATAGAAGTCTTCGATTATGTATTTCTCCAGCTTTGGATACGTCCAGCCTGCTTTTCCTTGAATGTATTGCATGAGCATAACAGTCGTACCCGGGGTTCCATGCGACCATATAAGATGCCGGCACGTTCCGCATGGTGGTCTACTATGTTCTTGAACCTCTGGAACAGGATCAGCAACAACAATACTTTTAATCCTGGCTTTATATGACTCTTGAAGGATCATGTTCGCGATAGCATGTCTTTCGCCACAAACCGTAGCATGAGCAAGATTTGCTTCATAGCAAGCGCCATCATGGATTTTCCCACTGTCGGAAAGCAGGAAAGAATATAAAGTGTCTATGCCGCCATGTGCATGCCGGATTTGATTGTATTTCACAATAGCTTCTTTTGCGTATGCAACAAGCCTTTTTTCCTCAGAGGTTAAATCAATTGGCATACTATTTTTCCAACATGGTCTACTTCAACGCCGCTGCCGTCCCCACACCTCTACATTCACAAGGTTCGTTGGCCGTTCCCCGCGCAGCGCGCTGGCAATCTGCTCGCAGGCCATCACATGCATGCGCTGCACGCCCGCGCTGGTGTGCGAGGCAATGTGCGGCGTGCAGATCGTATTGGGCAGCGTGAAGAGCGGGTGATTGGTCATCGGCGGCTCCGGGTCGTACACATCTATGCCCGCGCCGGCCAGGTGGCCGGCGCGCAGCGCCTCGATCAGCGCCGCCTCGTCGACCAGCGCCCCACGCGCGACATTGATCAAATAGCTCCCCCTCGGCATCAGGCTCAACGTAGCGGCATTCATGATGTGGTAGGTCTCCGGCGTGGCAGGACAATGCAGCGAGACGACCTGCGCGCGCGGCAGCAGTTCCGCCAGCGAGGGCACCAGTTCCACGCCCAGCGCGCCCGCCCGCTCAGCCGTCACGAACGGGTCAAATGCCAGCACCTCCATCCCCAGCACCCGCGCGATAGCCGCGACGCGACTGCCAATGCGTCCCAGTCCAACTAACCCCAGCACAGCGCCCGCCACCTCGAAGCCCGGCTTAATATCCTTCAACTGCGGAAACGCTTGCCCCGCACGCAGCACGCGGTCATTGACCATCACCTGCTTGCAGAGATTGAGCATCAGCGCGATGGCATGCTCGGCAGTGGACTCCGTCGGCCCATCGGGAGCATTCACCACCATAATGCCGCGCAGAGTAGCCGCGTCGAGATCGATGCGATCCACGCCGATGCCCGGTCGCGCGATAATGCGCAGTCGCGAGCCGATGCGGTCCATCACCTCCCCCGTCACGAATGTCGCCCCTTCAACGACAATCGCATCCGCCGTCGAAGCCTCCCCATACCAATCCCCGCGCTCCCCCACCCTGCTGACCGACACACTGGCCACCCCCTCAAGCACAGCCAGCGCCTCCGGTCGCAGCACCCTCCCCGTCCAGACATGCGCCTGCTCCATACTCACCCTCCCTTTCTCTCTCTGTCATTCTATGTGGTGCATTTGTCAAATCCATGGACCCTGTAGGGCCCGATTTATCGTGGCCATCGCCGATTTATCGGCCCAGGTCCTCCTCCACGAATTCCCCGATGCCCCACTAAGCGCCCTCACTTTCATCCCGAGCGCCCCCATTGTCATTCTGAGCGTAGCGAAAAATCTCTTCCCCTCTCTCCCGTCCCACTCTCGTCACTACACGCGCGCCAGCCGCAAATTCTCCCTCGCCGCCGAAATCATACTCAAGATATCGCGTCGTCACGCTAATCATCTGGAAGCCCTGGCGCACACGTTCTGCCGCCGCCTCCCCATTCCCGCTAAAGATACCCAGCGCGACCTGGTGTTTCCGCGCCGCCTCCTTAATCCGCCCCAGCGCATCCACAAACTCGGGCTCAGCCCCCTCGGTACTCGGAGTAAGCCCGAGCTGGGCATGCAGATCATTTGGCCCGACGAACGCCACATCGATGCCCGGCACGGAAAGAATACCATCCAGGTCCTCGAGCGCCCGCGCGCTTTCGATCTGCACCGCCATGATAATTTCATCGTTCGCCATGCGCGCGTAATCCGGCCAATCCGTGATGCCGAAGCCATACGGCCCGAACGCTCCACCAATACTGCGCATGCCGCGCGGCGGATACTTCGCGAACTCTATCGCCCGCTGCGCCTCCTCACGTGTGCTGACCATCGGCACAATGATACCCCATGCTCCGGCATCCAGTGCCCACTTGAACCACTCGACGCTATTCCCCGGCACGCGCACCATCGGCGCGCAAGTACCGGAATCGGCAATAGTAGCCACCATATCAGCCATAAGCACAGCATTCTGCGCCGTATGCTCCATATCCACCACAAGCCAATCAAAGCCGAGCCGCGCCATGATCCTCGCCGAAGGAACGCTGGGCAGACTCAACCACGCCCCCAGCGCCGGCTCACCCCTCCTGAGTTTCTCTTTCACCAGGTTTGTACGCATCAGTCACATATCTTCTATTGGAGCATTCGCTCTATCCGTGAACTCCGTAGGGCCCGATTTATCGCGCCTCGGTGCCCATCCACTAATTTGCAATGCACATAATCGCTCGTAATGAACAATCTCCGACAAAGGCTTACGTGCCTCGCTGCGTTTAGGACGCGCCCGCCGCGCCTCCTCATCAGGATACCCAAGCGAAATAACCGTCCGCACCAGCCGCTCCTGCGGAATACCCAGCAGCGCTTTCGCCTCCGCTCTCCCATTCCCCGTGAACCAGCCAATGCTCGAACCAACCCCATACGCCCATGCCGCCAGCATAATCCGCTCGCTCAACCTGCCCTCGTCATACGTCTCCTGGTCCACCAGCGCCGGATTGCCGGCCATCACCAGCACAATCCCCAGCGCCGCGCCCGCCAGGTGGTGCGCAAAGCCCTCACACTGCGCCAATCTCTGCAGCGTCTCCCTCTCCCGCACGACAACCAGTTCCCAATGCTGCTGGTTGCCGGCGCTCCCCGACCAGCGCGCCACCTCCAGCACCCCGTCAAGCACCTCTTGAGGTATTGTCTCTGGGTCGAAACTGGCGTACCGCGCGCAGGCCGCGCAGGAGTGCGATGAATTGGCGTGGGTTTTCGGTTTGTGTCACGATAGGTCTCCTCTATGGTTGCTGTGATCTGTTGACGATGGATTGTTACTCTTTATGATACCGCATGCTCAGGATTGTCACATTCCTCAAGAAGAAGGATTGGGCATGTGGTTGGCTGAAAAGGGGCCGTCACCAATTTTCCTCTTTGTCACTTTTTTTGCATGAACTTGTGTATTTTTGGCACATCAGTTCTTGTACACTATAGACAAGCATTTTTTTCATGCTTCTACAAAGGTGATGACGCTCATATTCACCCGCAGTTGTGCTAATAGTGTTTATATCGTACAGAAACAGAGAGGAGGTAGAGAAGATATGCATTGGTACTACAACAGGAAGCCCACGCACCCTGCAGCTATATTGAGCGATAAAGGTGCAAGGAGGCGATTCGTAGCCAACAAAGTTGCAAGGCAAGACACTGAACCCCTCTTTCAAAACAAAGGAGAGGAACTTGAGGGTTCCGCCCTTCCTTATCTGAACAAGCAGATTGAAGCAGTCTCGGAGAAGAAATCGGTACCTGAAAACGAACAGGATATGCCTTTGAGCTATTACATATGCGGACTTGTGCGGGCTGTGCGAAGACGATTGAGAACCATGTCCTTATCTTCCCAAATAGTACTGGCTTTGATCGCCCTCTATCTAATGACTGTCATTCTGAATTTACTGATACAATTCGTCATTGGCTCAATAAGCGTAGTCTATACCATCTTGGGAATTCTCGCTTCAGCTATTGTGATCTACGAATTCCTTTTGAAGAAGCGATAGATGAATATGAATGTCTTGTTTGACTCACTCATTCCTTAATTGCATATGCTCCAGGACAGCAAGAATACAGGGGCATTGATGATAGGGTGAGATACACCCGGATTAACGGAGTCCCATTATTCGCTCAATCCAACGCGTGCCATCCTCAATGGATGTTCACGCAGCAGCCAGCGACGGGTCAGCCCGACCGGCACGCGAAACTTGTGGTTGTCAAGTGCCGCCTCGCGGGAGTCGCTTGAGACGCTCTCGACAACGTCAGCATTAATCAGCGTTTTCAGAGCATCCAGCACGTAATGTTTTTTGAAGGAGATATGATGCTCCTGGTAAATTTCGCTGATCTCGAACAGGGTTAGCCAGCGTCCATCTTCCTTGCCGCCTTGTGCCAGTGCTGAAAGCACGATATGCTCCTCCGTACCTACCTGTTCCCATAACCAGCTAAAGTGATACTGGCCGTTGCTCATAACTTTATTCAACACGACATTCACATCGTTGATCGTCACATACGGCTTGCGATTCTCATTGCAGTAATCGACGATAGCCCGGCACATCAGGTGAATCAGGTAGGGCTGATCATCGGCGAACTGGCGAATCTTCGTCACCGCCAGCGGCTCATATTCAAGGTGGCCCTCAACCGGTTTCGTGATGAGCGCAACTGCACCTTCAGGGCTGATCTTTGAGAGTCGGTAGTGGTCAGCGATATTGAAGAAAACGGAATGGTACAGTCGGGTGTACACAGTAATCTGGTGTGTGCCGGAGAAGAGGATATTGATGCTCTGCCGGTGCTGAATGATGTTGCGCAGGTAGTGGAATATCTCCGGTTCCAGCTTACCTTTGTCTACCTGATCCTCAAGCACCTCGAACTCGTCTACCAGCCAGATGAGCTTACGACCTTCCAGTCGCTCTTCCACACTGTCAAGGAAACGATCGAAGCCCAGCATAGGATCGCCCTGGAAGTTTTCCATTTTCGGTTCGCAGATGAGCAGGTTGCGCTCCTTCATGGCCTTGTAGATGAGATTTGCGACGCGGTAGAGGAAGTTCTGGATACTGATGTTGTACGAAACGGCCTGCAGGTCGATCAACACCGGAACATTTTCGCCAAAAGCGTTAGTCTTGATGAGCTGTAACAGAACAGTGGTCTTGCCGGAACGTCGCTGGCCATAAAGCACGATCACCGTCTTGGACTTGCGTGTCAGGTTGTCTTGCAGGTAGTACATGGCTTTTTCGCGCCCGTAGAACATCTCTTGATCGTGCATAGGAGTGCCTGTCGAATAAGGATTAGGGACATAGACATACTCACGATATGATTTGATAAGTTCCAACTGGGCTGTAACATGCACGGTCTTCTTGGGCTTCTCGCCATCGCCGTAGACGATCTCGTCACTATAAACGATTTCATCGCTGTAGGTAATCTCAAAGTGCAGATATAGTACTGATTTCTCCGGATTGAGGATGAATTCGAAGATTGCATCTTCACCTGGAACCATTGTTTCATGCATAAACGAGCGTTGTCCAATGACCGTGAAGCCATTGCCCTCCAGCAGCGTAATCTTGAGTTCATCTGCCGAGCTGCTTCCCGCGTTGCATACATAGAGCCAGATGCCCACACGATCATCAAAGCGTGCCTGGTTCACCTCGAGCTTTGCCTCGATGCGGGCCTTGCCACGCAGTTCGTTGATCTGCTTGTCCACTAGCCTTCGCCAACGAGCGAGTATAAGCTTAAAAATGTAATGGTCAGGCAGATTGGTGATCGGGATATCTTGCAATTTCTTGGAATACTGCTTTTCCAGGAACTCCTCAATTTTACCAATGGAATTTTTGGCATCGAGCAGGCTGTTTAATCGATCTTGAACACCTTCGCGCTTCAAGTAAGTGCGCAAAGTAAGGGTAATTAAGTCGAACGCTTTGAAGATGTCAAGCATGATCGGAGCAAATTCGTTGTGAGCGTCGAATTGCTCTTTGCTGAGAGAGCATTGATACTGTGCAATATCTTCAATTGAATACAGCGTCAGGAGGGAACGAAGTTCATCGTAAAGTGTACAAAGCTCGCGGCTGTAGCTAAGTCCGGCTGCTCCACCCTCAAGAGCATTGACGACCTGCTGCACACGTTCCAAAGCATTCTCGTCGGTGACGCCTTCAAGTACTTTGATGACAGCGTTGAGGTAGTTTTTTACGAAATGAGATGTAGAGCACTGGGCAATGCGCTTGAAAATCTTGATATTCACCTGCATCTCGATCAACACTTGCGTATTGACGATCAGCCTTCCCGGGTACAGGTCCAGGAAATGTGCAAGACTGCGTGCTGCCTCCTGTCGCACCCACTCGGATTCGGAATCAGAACTCCTGCCAGAAGCAACTTGAAGATTGTTCGCTGCCGATCGTGCGTCAATCCCGCCGATTGTATGTCGATGACCTGATACAACTTGAGCATTACCAGCCGCCGGATGTGCCTATTATCGTTTTCTGAAAAGCGTTCGAGGTACGAGAACCCTGATTGCCAATCTTGATCAATGAATGCCGAAATGTTCTCGACCACTGTAGCCCGCACCTCCTGCACAGCGTCTGTTAAAAGCTGGTAAAGGATGTGGCTGGCCCTTTCAGGAGTGACCTTGTTATAGCCGTGGGAGGCGAGGAGACCAGCGATTGATTGTCGTACTTCGAAAACTCCCTCTTTTGCCATCAATTCAATCAGGCTGAAGTCATCTGATGAAAATGAAGGTAACTGCACGAGCTTACTGAGAGCAAAGGCTTGCAGGTAGGGGTCAGTTGGAGCCAGGAAGAGTAGGTCGTGAATAGCTGTCTCTACAGATTGCTCTTCAAGGAGTGCTGTCCAGTGTTGATCGATCAGCGTTTGAAGCTCTTGCTGGTTGACTAGGCGCAGCAGTTCGAGTTCATCTTCTGAACCCAGCGCGATCTCGAAGTTGCCATCCTTGTCGATATCTGCAACGCGCACCGCGTGGATGCGATCATCAGCCCGGTATTTCCACTGGTATTCTCCATCACTGCTCAGGACATAGAGGTAGCCATCGGCACAACCAACAAAGATCTCACACTTTTTATCATTATCGATATCTGCTGCGTCGATACACAGTACACTATGTGGAAAGAAGTAGCGCCACAGCAGATTGCCATGATGGTCCAGAACGTGAATATTACGATCTTCTGAGCCGATAAGCGCCTCGAATTGTCCATCCTTGTTGATGTCTTTGAGACAGATCGCGCGAATATGGTCTCGCGTTTCATAGCTCCAATCAGGGACTTTTTGATTGCGTGCATATGCATAAACCCTGTTGCTCACACCGGCTGCTACGATATCGGTAATGTGTTCCTCGCCCTGAGTATATGCTCTGACAAGGCGTATGCCCTCTTGTGTCTCAATCGTGCCAAGGGAGTGTTGTAAGTCTCCACGAAAAATAAGAAGCTTATTTTCTTCGGTTCCAATAATGATTTCAGCGAAGCCATGACTTCTCCTGGGAGCGGTCAAGCTAATGCTTGACATACGCGAATTGATAGGATAGTCATGCTGTTCGCGCTTGGCAGTGCCGCTGATGATGGAGAGGTGGCTATCTGAATTGCAAATGACTATCTCTTCTCTTTTATGGTGGTCAATGAATCCGGTTTGTAGTTCAAGAACTCGGTCAGAAATGTGCTTGCGCCACCTCCTCTGGCCCACTGCGCTGTAGATCAGTACATCTCCCTCGCTGGTGCCGATAACGATCTCTCGCTGAGAATCTTCCAGCGCCTGCCGGAAACAGACAGAGCGCGCATGTCCTTTTGTCCTCTCGCGCCAGGGCTGCTGGACCCTCTGCTGTTGCAGACGAAGGAGTATGGCGAGCGCTTCTTTATGATTTCCTTTTCTCGACTGTTCCTCGGCTTGCTGCAACGTTACGAATTGCCGCTCCCACTTGTTCAGGATATCTCGGAGCAAGTCGCGCTCCGCGCTTTTGAGGGCGGTGACAGTTGATACTTCAGGCTGACCGAGTAGCCTGTAATAGCGAAGAATTTCCTGCTTCAGGCCCTTTTGCAGGCGCACCCGCATCGCTCGCACGACATTGTTATCCGAGCCGATCAGGAGTTCTGGCAAGCCGTCATGGTCGATATCAAAGGGGAAAATGCTGTAAATGCGATGGTGGTGGTTGTGCAGCCAGGTAATCTCACCATTTCCGTCGAGAATATAAATGTATCCATTGTCAGAGCCTGCGATGATTTCCAGGCGTTCATCTCCATCAATATCGGCCACACAAAGCGAGAGTAATCGGGTAGGAAATTGTTTGCGCCATTTCTCTGTGAAGCCACAGTTTACATCAAAGGTAAGAGCGGTCAGATCTTTGCCGTCCGTGCCGACTAGAATCTCAATACGTCCATCACCATCGATGTCGGCAGCTGTTATGGTATGCACGGGGTACTTCATGTTGCATTTGTTAATAAGCCGACCTTCGGAATCAAGGATGTAGAGAAGTTTATCGGTCGAACCAAGCAGCGTCTCCGGTTTGCTGTCCCCATTGATATCAAAAGAGAAAACCGTGCGCACCCACCCACTTGTTGGATATTTCCACCACGGTTCTCCAGTTGTATAGTCAATGCCATACGCGGAGCGGTCTTCGGAGCCGATGACTATAGTAGAAGGATTTGTGGATCGACATAAACCTGGCGGATGACATCATTTGTGCTATACCAGCTTGCGTTTTTATCCGCTTCGATATCAAGTGCCCGACCATCTCTATCATAAGGAAGCGCCTGACCATTTATAGTAAGTGTTCTTCCATCTTTATCCAGCACAAAAACGTAGCCATCTCGCGTGCCAACGATGATGTGCGCTTTGGATTCTTTACCCCCACTGAAAGCGTCTCCTGTCACGCCCGTACCGACCCATACCTTTTTCGGCAAGATGCGCTCCCATCGCCCACCTCCACTGGCACTGTTGAGACAATACACACGCCCGTCACGCGAGCAAGCAATAACCTCAGCTTCACCATCGTGATCGATATCGGCTGCGAAGACACTTGTGACCCAGTCCTTTACCTTATAATCCCATATACGCGTAACAACACCCAGGCCTTTAGCAAGGGCATCTTTGAGATTCTTACTCTTCATGGTAGCCATGTCTTCTATCCTTCCCGCGTTATTTCATATAGCTACTTCCTCTGGGTTCTTCTTCAGTGTATGCTAAAAAAAGAGTCTGCATATGTCAAAATGCTGACATTTAAACAGTAGTATAATACATACAGCACAACCGGCCGTAGTAGGGTATGTTCAATTTGTCATAATTTTGGCATACGTGATGGATTGGGTAGACGTATACTTCAGACTAGGGCACTAACTGTTTTGTGTAAGGAGGTTTTGCATGGGACAACAGCCGTCGGAAAATAAGATTCTTGAAAATCCCTTCATTAATAAGAACCCGATTCATAGCGCCCAAATGCTCCCTATGTTTCATGGACGGGAGGTACAGCTAAGACAGTTCTATCGAGACATAGCCATTTACCAATCTGTCTCTGTAACAGGCCCCCGGCTAATAGGAAAGTCTTCTTTCCTCTGGTGCGCCTGCCAGCAGCAAATGCAGAAGCGCTTTTTCTGAGGACTTGAGCCATCATCTCTTTGTCCTGCTTGACATGCGGGAATCTATCTACCATACTGCTGATAGTTTTTTCCAGCATGTGAGCACTTCAATCATGCAACAAGCGAGAGAGCACGGTGTAGTGCTTCAAGCTGCTGAGAACGGGGCTGATCTCTATCTCAGTGTTTTGGCGCAAGTGTTCGATCAAAATTTCAGGCTAGTCCTATTGCTCGACTCCTTTGAATCGATTACTCGCAATAAGCGCATTGGTCCTGAATTTCTCTCCTTCTTGCGTTCGCAATCCAGCAATGGCAAAATCACGTATGTCACTGCTACAGTCGAGCCATTATACGTGCTGAGCCACAAACGTATCAAGGATTCTCCTTTCTTCAACATCTTCGACGAAATCAAGCTTGCCGAGTTGACGCGAGAAGAGGCCAGGAAGCTCATCCAGGAACCTGCTAAACGTGCTGGCTTAACCTTCGCCGATGAAGAAGTCGAATGGGTCATTAAATATTCTGGCCTGCATCCTTGCTTCATTTTAAGAGCCTGCGCCGTTCTCTTTGATCTAAAGCTGCAATCACCTGATAAGGAGGCGCTAAAGCAGCGATTCTTGAACAAGGCGTATAGTACCCTGAAGCCACTTTTTCAAGATACCTGGTACCGCTTAACAAAAATAGACAAAGCCAAAATTAGAGATAAAGTCCAGAACAATGAGCGTGATCGGCAATTTTCTGAATTGACAGAAAGTGCCTTCTTCAGACAATTCGTACGTGACATCAACAAAATTGATCTGCCTAGCAAGACTGCTGAAAACTCTGAGAAGGATGTAAAGGAGCTTGAAGGGGTGTTGAAGAAAATGCAGAATCTGGGGGCGCTGGGAGACGCAAATCTGCACCAGATCAAGGGTGTAGAACGTCGGCTCAACGGAAATGCATCACTGACATCAATTGAAAGAGGCAAGGTTATTCGCAGTGTCCTACAAGAGGCAATTGAGCATCTGCGAGGTATCGGGCCGCGCACAGATACCGAGCCGAGTTGGTACTTTTATAACATCCTAGATTATCGATACTTTTCACGCTATCATCTCAAGCACCGTGAAATAGCGGCTCGCCTGGAATTTACCAACGATCGGCAATATTATCGCAAGCATAATGCCGCTATCGCCGAACTATACAACGTCCTGGTTGATATGTGATCATCGGATGAGATTATCCTAGCGTTCTGAGTGCAACTGACTGGGGGATTGACCTCTTTGTGAAAGTAGAGGTCAATCCCCTCTATTTATGCACATTTCCAATCTATTGCCCAAGATATTTTTATATTCGCGAATTGCTGACGTCTAATATACGGAGAGAGTGTACTGTAATTGCTTGTTATAGCCATGCACATTAGAAGGATATTTCATGGAAAACAATGGGCTTACCCTGCTTATGATGGCAGGTCTTCCCGGCTCGGGAAAATCGACGCTGGCCCGTGCTCTTGGCCGTGAACTTGACTGGCATGTCGTCGATAAAGATGGACATAAAGAAGTGCTACTCGATTACGGATTAGATATAGAGCTGGCTGGCAATATCGCATATGAACTGGCCTTTCGTACTCTACATAGCGAACTGGTAATGCAGCAAACATCAGTGATATTTGATACCGCCGCGCTACAGCCTTTTATTCTTGATCGGGTAAGGAAGATTGTGAACAGCATTGAGAATGCTCAACTCAAGATTATCCTTTGTGTAGCAGACAGAGATCTCCGCCACTATCGAGTGATCACCCGTCCGAAACAGACGACCACAATCCGGGCTGACCCGGCGACGATGGCCGACTATTTTTACGTATTTAGGCACCTGCCGGCTGATATTTTAATCTTAGAAACCCGAAATCCCTTTGAAAACTGTCTGGAAGCCGCACTAGCATATATATGCGCTGATGTTGTCAGTAATTTGTCATAAAAAGGGCCGATAAATCCATTTTCAAGCCGTTACAATTGTAAGGAAGATTACATTTAAACTTCACAATTGAACGTACGTTCTATGGAGGGTGTAGGGAATGCCTACTGTGTTACTTATACGTCATGGAGAAAGTCAGGCGAATGCTGGCTATCCAACTGACTCTTATGAGACTGTTGAACTCACGAATAAAGGTTTTGCTCAATCCAAAGGAGTTGCAGCCTATCTGCTACAAGCTTCCCTAATCCCAGACTTCATTGTTACTTCGCCTTTCTTGCGAACACAACAGGCGGCTTTACCGCTCAGATATTTCTTGTCACAAGAAAGTTTATTACCAACTGTCGAAGAGCAATGGCCTGTGCAAGAATTTACCTACCTTTCTTCCTGGCGCAATGAATATTCAACAGTTTATGACAGGCAGCCTGTGGTGAATGCTCTTCTGGGAAATAGCTGATCCTGCAGCGATTGATGGCCCAGGTGCAGAGTCGTTTGAGCAATTCATAAACCGCGTTCGTTATTGCAAAGCGAACCTCGAATCTTCGGAATTTAACACAATCGCAGTATTCAGCCACGAGCAATTTATTTCTGCTTTCCTATGGCTCCTGAATCGCGGTCGAGATAACGCCAACCTCCGAGGAGATGCGTGAATTTCGAAAGTACTTATTCGATAATCCTATTCCCAATGGCGCCATTGTGCAAGCGAAATTTCATGAGGGATACCCCTGGAGCTTTGAGCTCATTACGCACCACCTCAGCGCAATCGAAGAGAATGAACCCGAACTGGAACTTGCACGATAGTAATGCTCAGCAAGCGCTCTCCATCCCCTCTTGATGCATGTGATACCATGCTCTTAGCGAAGTATCTTTGATACCAGGATATCATTACATTTCCTCTAATATCCTGGCTTCACAAATCTGGTCACGGGAAAGGCTGAGAGAGCATGGCGAAGAAGTCGAGACGCCGCAAGCAGAGGGCGGTCACAAGCATCTCAACGCAGGCTGACAGGTATTTTGACCTGATGCAACATCACATGGTTCAGGGGAACTATACAGAGGCGGTTGCTGTTGGCCAACGCTTACTAAATGTCCTTCCGCCGCGCTCAAAGTTGCGCGTTGATACTCTGCTGCAAGTTGGCGTGGCGCATGCCATGTTGCAAAACTTCTCGGAAAGTTACGAAGCCCTCACGGAAGGTTTGTCTATCGATCCCAACGATGCTGACTTGTGGTTCAATCGAGGCATGGCGAGCCGCTTCACATCGCGTTTTGGGCGTTCTCTACGTGATTATCAGCGCGCCAAAGAACTGAATACCCGTCCTGAGTTGAACAAGCGCATTGAAAAAGAGATCGAGTTTGCTGAGAAGATGGTTATGCACCCCCTGCTATACTGAACACAAGATAGGCTCAGGGAACAAGACTCTCCTCCCCTGCGTCTCGCACCTTAACATTACCCCCGATCATCTCCGCCTGGCACAATCAACCGACAACATAACCCTGTCCTAAATGTCCCAAATGTCCCAACCATCTCAGGCCAGTCCACAGCTTGCTCCAACGGCATCACCCAATGGACAGCCCTGTCCCAAATGTCCCAACCAGCCTTCCACAGCAACCAGGTCCTTCATGATGGATGTATGAATAAAGTGGTAGTCAAACGACCATCAGGCCAGAGTAGGGCCCGATTCATCGCGTGCCACACCGCCGAGTTTATCGGCCAGTCTGTTGATTTCTGTGAGCATGCTCTCCCCTGGCCGCCTCATCGGTTCCTTGCTTTCGCTGTTCTTGCTTACTTACAATTTTTTCATACACCCCTTCATGATGACATCCAGGGATACAACTGATACCTCGGATACCATAGATACCTTAGATACCACTGATACCACGGGTGCCCACGCTCACACTTTTGTCGCCCGCTCCATCCACGCCAGCCGTACAAACGCCTCGCGCGCCGAACGCCCGCACATCTCCTCCGATGGCCGCAAGCGCCTGCACACCTCCGGCCGCTCCGGCCTGCCAAAGAGCGCGCAGCGATGATAGCGCGTGAGATGCAGGCAGCGCACCCCCGCCGGCTTGCCATGCGGCATACCTGGCAGCGGCGACGAGATGGACGGCGCGATACAGCACGCCCCGCAGCCAACGCGACAATCCATGAAACCTCTCCGCTCCTCTCATCTTTCTCTTTATAGCCCTTGATGATTTATGCCCATTCGTCGCCCTTCACCCCTACCCTGTCCCCACGCTCTCCCGCTCGCGCCCGCGCCGTTGCATCAGCCAGAACGAGCAGCCATGCGCCAGCACTGTTGCCAGCAACGTCAGGCTAAAGGCGACCAGGATGCCCATTCGCTCCAACGTTCCCGCTACGACCAGCAGGAAAATAGCAGAAGTGAACGAACCGATCACCACACCGCGCAGCGACTGCCTGGCGGCTTCCGCACCCTGAAAACGGTGGGTGAAGGCCCCTAAAATGCTGGCGAACATCGGGAACGGCGTGAGCAATCCACTCAGTTGCGGGCCGATCACGCTGGATATTCCCGTGATGAGCAGCACAAACGTGGCCGCCATCACCATGCGCAGCGGAGTTTCCCATGGCGGCGCCTCCATCTATCTTCGATTGCTTCCTGCTGCGTGGGAAAAGCATCAGCACAAGCGCGGTGAATACAATGACGCACGCGAAAGTCAGCAGGAGAGGCGCCGAGACATGCAGTAGCAGCGCGGTCGAGACAAAGAAGGCGCACCAGCTCAGCAACAGGCTGCTCAGCCAGTTCAGGCGAAAGGAACACCAGCTATAGGCCAGGCAAAAGCACAACACCGAGATCAGCCCGAGCAGTGTTCCCTGCGCAGCGCGGGCCGCGAACGTCGTCCCCTGATCGAGCGCGAGGAGCAAGAGAACCGGTCCCGATGTCAGTGGCAGCCCGACGAGCCAGCCGCTCACCGACGGTCCCCAACGGCGACCCGCCAGGCTGACCATACCGATGAGCATGGGCGACAGCAGCAATTTGAGCGCGAACATGCCGTTATTCCCGTTCTACCTCGCCGCCCTTTTCCTCCTCGATGACCCGCTCGACAACCTGCTTCAGCACCTGGTACGGCTGCGCGCCCACCACCAGGTAATGGTCGGCAAAGATCAGCGCGGGCACGCCGGTCATGCCGTAATCATGCGCCAGGTCCACGTCAGCAGTCACCTGCTCATCGAATGCCTCGCTCGCCAGGATTTGCTCGAAATCCTTCGTATTGAGGCCGACCTGCTCTGCTATCTCCCGCAAAACAGCCGGGTCGCCGATATCCCGAGCCTGCTCCCAGTAAGCGCGCATCATGGCGACGTGGAAAGCAGCACCCTTTGCCCTGCGTCTCGGCATACTTCTCAAGCACCAGCGCGGGCCGGCTATTGGTATCCAACGGGCCAGGGTTCATCTCCAGGCCATACTGTTCGCGTGCCCGCTGCTGCAACTGTGGCCGTCCCGCCATGATGCGCGCGCGCCGTTCCGGCGATATAGGCGGCGAACCGGCAGGGTGCAATTCAAACGAGTGCCACTGAATGGCGACATCGTAGTGTTCTTCGAGTTGCTCCAAACTGGAGCCTACCAGGTAACAAAACGGTCAAACAAAGTCCGACCAGACATCGATACGAATGGACATGGGTTGTTCCTTCTAGTTAGCAGGTGATGATACTAATGTAGTATATCACCATATCAGAATGCTTTATCATGCTCGTGTTAATGATCGTAACAACAAAAGTAGGGGCCGATTTATCGTGCCCACCGCCGATTTATCGGCGCGAATCCTCGTCATTGATCTGAACGGCCAGGCCGACATAGATCATCCAGAGGTATTGTGCACGATTGATCGGCGCGAATCCTCGTCATCGCTCTGAACGGCTGGAGCCGATGACTGTACATGACCGATCAAAGTCGGCTGCCAGCGCGTCAGATCCTGAGCGCTAGCGAAGGATGACATGACTGATCTTGGTTGTGAAAGTTCATCAAAAGAACCTCACCACCACCGCCACCCCAATCCCCAGCGCCAGCATCACCCCGAACTGCAAATGCAGCATCGCCGTCCTCTTTATACCCAGCGCGAAGGCCCGTCTATCCTTCGCCGCCAGTACCGCTCTTACATTCGTGAATGCCAACGGGAAGGTCAGCCAGGCGAGCAGGCTGTACAGCGGCAGCAAGCCGGCCAGCGCGAAGATGGTGATAGCGGCGTAACTGCCGAAGAGCAGGAAGGCATGGAAACGCTGGCCGAAGGCGATACCGAAGCGCACGGGCAGCGTACGTTTCGCCACGGCCAGGTCGTCCTGGTAGTCGCGTGTGTTGTTCATATTGAGGATCGCCGTCACGATGAAGCCGACGGGGACGCTGGCAGCGAAGGCTGACCACGACCAGCGCGGAATCTGGATGTAGTACGCGCCCCACGTCATCAGGAAGCCCATCGCGATGTAGACCAGGATATCGCCCAGGCCGCGCGTGGCGAACTTGAAGGGCTTCGCGCTGTAGAAGTAGGCGATTGCCATGCCGGCCAGCCCGAACAGCAGGATGACCGGGCCGACCGTCACGAGCAGGATCAGCCCGAAGATGGCCGCCAGGACGAAGCTGCCGATGCCGCCCGCCAGCACCTGCGCCGATGACATCTCGCCCCGGTAGATCACCGTGCTGGAACCGAGCGAGCCTTCATGGTCTAGCTCGTATCGCCAGTCGAAGTATTCGTTGAAGTAGTTCGCCCCGATCTGAAGGAAAAGCGAAGAAAGCAGCGCCGCCACGAAATTGAGCGGGTGGAACGCGCCATCATAGAGTGCGACCGCCGTTCCTACCAGGATAGGGCTGATCGTGGCCGTCAATGAAAAGGGCCGTGCCGTCTTGACCCACGTTCTCCACGATGGGTGAATAGCTCCTCCCCGTATGCCGGGAGTCTGTGTTATTTGTGTGTCTTCCATGCCTGTCAACCTTAAGCAGCAAGGTATCTCATTGTCAATTATTCATAAATAAGCATAATCCGGTTGCCAAAAAAAGCAGGTTAAAGCGTTTATCATCCAGTCCCATGTATTGTAAAACATTTTCTTCTCTTGCATCGCTAATGAACAAACTTTTATTCCTCGTTGAGGAGGTATCATCATGACAGACCGTCTCGGTCAACAACTTGGCAATTATCGTCTCGTTGGCCTCCTGGGCCAGGGGGGTTTCGCCGACGTGTATCTGGGAGAGCACATCCATCTCAATTCTCAAGTAGCCATTAAGGTCTTACAGGTGCGCCTGGTCGGCAGTGCGTTGGAACAATTCCGTCAGGAAGGGCGCACGATTGCTCGTCTGATCCATCCCAACATTGTGCGCGTCTTCGACTTTGGCGTGGACGACGATACCCCCTTTCTGGTGATGGACTATGCTCCCAATGGTACGCTGCGCCAACAGTATCCCAGGGGTACAGTTCTCTCCCCGGCAACCATCTTGCCCCATTTCTTACAGATTGCCCGCGCGCTGCAATACGCCCACGACCGCAAGTTGATCCATCGTGACATCAAGCCGGAGAACATGCTGCTCGGCCCGGGCAACGAGGTGCTCTTGAGTGATTTTGGTCTCGTACTGTCTGCCCAGAGCACTGGATCGCAAACGACGAAGGAGTTGGCCGGTACCCTTCCCTATATGGCCCCGGAGCAAATCAACGGCAGGCCCCGTTCCGCCAGTGATCAGTATGCCCTGGGCATTGTGCTCTATGAATGGTTGAGCGGAGACCGTCCCTTTCACGGGTCACCAATGGAGATAGCGACGCAGCACCTTGTCACCCCTCCTGCTCCATTGTATGGGAAAGTCCCGGGACTCTCGCGTGCCGTAGAGGAGGTCCTCTTCCAGGCTCTGGCGAAAGACCCGCAACAGCGCTTTGCCCGGATCGAGGAATTTGCGATGGCTCTGGAACAGGCCTGCCAGAACGCTCAGGCTGAGGCGAGAGCGCTTCCCATCATGGTCTCATCACGATACCCGTCCTCGCAAATGACGCTCCTCAATTCCCCATCCTCAGGTGAAGCCTCACAGCCGGTATATGCGACATCGGCTCCAGCCCAGCAATCGCAACCCGTATCTACTGTAACGCCGACGGGAAATTCCTCCGGATTCACAACTACAACTATGCCCACTACCACTAGCTCGAGTGGGTCGACTTTCTCACTCTCTGCGGCGTATACGCCATCCCCTCTTGCGGTGGGCCAGTATCGTCAATCCGCTGCACCGGCTACAAATATCATCTCTCCCAAACGCCGCAAAAATACGGGGCTGGTGCTCGCTGGCGTCATCATGGTGATCCTCGTGCTAGCTCTCGTTTCCGGCACAGTCTTCGTCTTACCAAAGATCAGTGCGGCAGGGAATAGTTCAACACCGCCACAAAGCAATCTATCAAGAAGCGCAAGCCTGTCCGCACCGTCAACCACCCCCACACCGGTGATCACCCCAACAGGCAGTAGCTCAGGGAGTACCGGCACTACCATACTGCCAGCTACCTCCCCATCTTCGGTCATCCCCACACCGGCGATCACACCAACGCCCTCGATTACTCCAACATCGTCGATCACTCCGACACCGACGATTACCCCTACGTCGACGATTACCCCCACGCCAACCATTACGCCTACAGCGACAACCGGTTCTGGGATAGCCGGTTACGTGGGCACATGGCTTAATGTTGATCCGAACACCGGTGACTGGGTGAGAATTGAGATCACCGCGCAAGGCAATACGCTCAATGCACACTTCTTCGGTGCCTGTACGCCCACGCCGTGCGATGCCGGGAGCGCATCTGCCCCCTATCAAGGCGATCCTGTTCAATTACAACTTGTCGAATCGTTCGCGACGAGGGAGTTCACCCTGTCCCTGAATGGGAATATATTGCATGTCACCACTTTCACGCACTTCACGGACAATTCAGGGAGATCAGATTACACGGTTCAGGATGATTTCCATCAATGAGGGAGCTTCCTCAAGGGAGCGCGCACTCACCTGGCAGTCCTGGTAGCGCTGGCTTACCCCTGGCTATTCTTCTGCTTGTATCGAAACGAATCTATGGTATACTGGAAAACCAGAATGGCCACATATGGACGGGGAGAGCAGGCACGCACGTGGCTAAAATCCAACGTAGATTTGAGGGAGACGTAGTGTATTATTTTGATTTTGACTACCCCCGCGTGCGGCAGTCATTGGGAGTGGCTGCCCTGCGTGAAGCGTATCCCACTATTTTGCTCAACCCGCGTGGTGATATCTGCGGAGTAAACCCCCTGGCACTCTGGTTATGGGGAGAATTGCGGCCGGACGAGCCTTATCAACCAGAACGCCTGCTGGGTGTCAACGCTTTTTCTTTGAGAGCCCAGCACGTTGAACGCATTCCGATCGAGCAAAACCAGGAATATTATACCAAATTATCTTCTGTGGTGAAGCGCGGACTGCTCAAGTGGAGCGCATCCGTTCAGGCAGTATACGAAACCTTTATTGCTACGACGCAGGCCAATCAGCGCCTCGCAAAGATCTACGAGGAGGCTCCACTCTATCCCGACAAAGAATGGGAGTACCCACTGCGGATTACCCACCCTCAAGATGCTGGAACGCTCCTGGAGTACATGGTCAACGTCTTTCGCCTCTCTGGCAATAATGGATTCCTGGTAGTCTACCTCCCAAGAACAAGTGCGCTTGATGTGACTGAAGCAATGAATAGCCTGTTCGTCGAGCGCTTTGGCGAGGGCGATGCCGCGATCAGTTTGAGCGTTGAAAAACCGGACAGCTTGCAGACACCCACGAACCCCGTTGCCTTCTTTCGTCCCTACTATCCCACCTTCATTCAGGATCCGCTCTGGTATATCGTGGGCGAGAACGAGGCTCATCGCATGCTCGTGGGAACATCGGTGCTGCATCTGCACTTCTTTGAAATGTTCTTCGCGCCAATTGTCAGGGAGTTCCTGGGGCCAATCCAGGACAGCACGGCTCCGCGCGCGCTTAAATATTTTGATCTGTTCACTGCACCGTACTTGCGAGACGACCATGACCTGCACGAAGAGTACGCACAACTGATGCAACGCCTGGCGCAGATCGAGGGCTTCAATGATCTGCTCTCCCTCTCGCGCCGTCTCTCCATCCACGTCAACGCTGCCGCGCTGCAGAACATGCATAACGCATCTGAAGAGCCCTTTTATACCTGCCGCGTTATCCTGCCCTGGCGTTATGACCCGGATATTCGCCTGCAATTCAAATCGATGGTGAGATTCATCTACTCCGAGGCAATCGTTATCCGGCCAGATATCCGCAGCTACCAGGATACGCTCGTCCCTGAAAACGATGAAACGGATGTGGCCTTGGTGTTGCTGCCACTGCTGGTCGAAGGGCCGCGTGAGGTGAGCGACGCGCCGCTCGCGCGGCAGTACCTCTGGCTCCTAGCGCTCTTGAAAGTGGTGGAAGAAGGCTGCTCTACCGGCCAGAACGACGATACATGGAATCCCCAGCATGCCTACCGGCGCGTGAACCAGGGACTCGCACTCCGCTATAACACGAGTGATAATGAAGTCAAAGCAATTGTGACCGAGATTCACGCCACCCTCGAGTTGCTGCATCGAGGCAGGAGAATCGAACAGGAGAAGCTGCTAGCCCTGTTGTATTCATATATGCTGGCGCAGCCCTCCCTACAAGCCCTCAGCGAATTTTTGCGGGAAGAACTTGATGCAGCGCGGCAGCCGAAACCATAGATCAGGTTTATGCTGCCGGGGCGCGGCAAATGAATTCCACCTCGTTGCCGTCCGGGTCATCGATATACATCGTACGGCTGGCCAGCACGGGATGTTTTCCTCCGCGTGGCTTGTAACCCGCCGCGACCAGGGCCGCGTGCAGTGTATCGAAGTCGCTTTCCGGCAGTTCGAAGGCCATATGATGAAGCTGGTAGCCTGAAGGTTTTGCCTTCACCTCTTCCGTCTTTGGAACAAGTACAACCATCTGCGGAATGCCTGCCTTACCCTCGCCAACCTTCAAAAAAATGTTGGGCAGCGTCGCTGGTGAAATCACCTCAAGCCCGAGCAAATCACGATAAAACTGCAATGATCGCTCTTTATCTGCAGTCCACAGCACAATTTCGGAGATACCCACAATCTGTTTCATGCTAGATGCTCCTCTCGCTAGCTATGCTCTCTACAGAGACAGTATCTTGCATGTGTCAAGGAGGGTACGTTTGCTCCTACACCGCACCGCGCAGCATCAGCTTATACTGCGGGTTGTAGCGGGAATCACAGGAGCTGCACGAGACGGCTTGCGAATAGCGGCGCGCGCGTGGGTATTCTTTACCGCAGTGGGGGCACTGGTAGAGGTAGCGGATGGGGCGACGTGCGCGACGCAGGTGTTCTCGCCGGGTGCTCTCCTCGTGCAGCAGATGGCGCAGTTCTTCCAGGCTATATCCGGTCACGGCGGCTTCGTCGGCGGCAATCGAGTCGTAGCCGTGGTGACGGTGTCGACGCGGCGTACCCCTCACGCGGTCGGCCAGGTGGATCAGCTCGTGCGCCATCGTCACTTCGATGGATTGGGGTTTCATATCCGGCTCGATGAAGATCAGGTGGCGATGGCCTGGGTGAGCAGTTCGATTGGCTTGCGCTGCCTGCGTGGAGTTGCCAAAGCCCGGCAATGATTGCGCCGGGCCGCGTTTGCGCAAATGCACACGCGCGCGCGTTGTAGAGGGCGTGGGTATATAGCAATAGCAGCCCAGCGCGAGGATATTGAGCCTCTTCCCTGTCCAGCGCATAAACTCCTGGCGATCCTGCGTCACCGCCAGCCGCTCTAATTCAGATGGCGGAAGCTGTAACTTCTGCCAGTAATGGGTCAGCCACTTGTGTAAAACGGGATTCCCATGAATGATCGGTGTCTCCTGCCCCAGCGGAGGTGCAGGTATCCTTGCTTGGCGTGCGGCAACCATGTCCGCTGCTCTTCTCCTGTACTTAACCTACAAAACGCTCTTTAAACGCATTGCCAGTATAGCAGGCATATGGAATAGTTGCAAGTAGCCCCTGGAGGTCAACAGCAGGTCAATGCAACCGGAAGGATACCCCCTCGCATTGGCGCGCTTGACACCATTTTTTCTGCGGCGTAAGATGAAATCACCTGATACCAGGGTTTGAAGCACCTTCTTTGAAGGAGACCTGTATGTCGTTCCAAATCTGCATTAAAACAGATAAATCATTGCAACAACTGGCAACAGAAATACGTGATCTCTTCTCACTGCCTCCATTTAAACAGCATTCTTTTTCGGGCGACTCCTATTGCCAGTTCGAGGTGCTGGGCATGCTCATCCTCATTCACCCGGCCGATGAAGAAGACCGCGACCCGGAGGTAATGCATTACCCGTACTGCTTCGATTTGCAGATGTCGTTTGTCGATCATGACCTTGATACCGACTCGATGGAATATCGCCTCCAACCCTACTTCGCCCAGTTACTCTGCTTTCATCTCGGCCTTGATACCGCATATCATGAAAAACAAAAGGTGGAGCGTGCCTGGCATATTCGCTATCGTTTCTGTTCCAGAAATCCAAAATGGAACGCGAACATCCTATATGGTGAGCCCGGCTGGGAGCCGGCCATCATCGAGGCCGCGCCCGGTCCCTGGCGAACCATGCATCCTGTATTTTAATCGTAACTGTAGGGGCGCAATTCATTGCGCCCTCGTAATAAAAACATCAGGTCTTTTCAGAAATGGAGGCAAGGTTGAGCATTGTAGACATCGCCGTTGGTCATGAGCTTGTCCCTTTCGTCAAACCACCCATCACACAGGAGCAGTTGAACCGCTATGCCGAGGCATCGGGCGACTTCAACCCGATTCATCTGGACGAAGAGGCCGCTCACCGCGTCGGCCTCGACAGCGTCATCGCGCATGGCATGTTGAGTATGGCCTTCCTCGGCCAGTTTCTCCAGCAGCAGATTACCGGCATCGAGGGCGCGCGCCTCGCCGATCTCAAAGTACGCTACGCCGGCATGGTACGCCTCGGTGATACACTCACCTGCCTGGGCGTCCTCAAAGAGCGAACAACGCAGGGCCGCGAAGAAGCCTTCACCATCGAGTGCTGGGCTCAGAACCAGCAAGGCGAAAAAGTCACCACCGGCGAAGCCCTTATCCTCGTTCCCCTCGCCCACGGAGGCAAGGGCCTGAACTTGTAGTGGCGACCACGCGCTCGATCAATCGGCACGTCTCCAGGGTCGCCAGGAGGATGAAATGGAACTCACAGACCTGCGTTTCCTCTATGACCTTTCCACCTATAATTGCCAGCACTACGGAACCTATACTTCGCTGATCTATGAAGATACGCAGCAGGACCTGGTGCGTGAGTATACGAATGTGGAGATTGCCAGGGAATCGACACAATTGGCGGCTCGGTCTGCGCTCGCTGGGTATAGAAAAAGGCGACCGCGTCATTGTGATGATGCTCAACTGCCCGGAGGTGCTCATTTCCTACCAGGCTATCGCGCGCGCTGGTGCTGTCATCATCCCCGTACTGCCCCTGCTCAAGGCGCCAGAGATCCGTTACATAGCCCAGAACTCTGCCGCCAAAGCCATCATTACCGGCCAGGTACTGCTGCCGCTATTGCAAGCGGCGCTGGACGGTGTATCGACGTTGCAGTATGTTATTTCCGTGGGTGATGGTGAAGGCCAGGGCGAGCAGGCAGGACGCGACAACGACGTTGCAGGGGTGGGTATCAAGGCTATTGCCTATGCTGACGTGGTCGCGAAGGGCGCTGCACACGCCGATGAGTATACGCTTGATCAGGTGGAGGACCTGTCACCTGATGATACCGCCGTTATTCTCTATACCTCCGGCACGACCGGCAATCCAAAGGGCGTGGTGCTGACGCACCGCAACGTCGTCTCCAACGCGGTCGCCAGTAGAGGCTCCGAGTCAGATGAGGAGTTGCGGCGGAAGGAAATCGACGTTCAACTGGCAATTTTACCCCTGGCGCACGCCTACGGGCTGGTAGCATCAAATGTCGGATACCTGGACGGCGTCACATTAGTCATGCACCCGCGCTTCGATACAACCGCTGTTCTTTCCGCCATCGAGCGCCACCACGTCAATGCCTTCGCGGGCGTCCCGGCTATGTTTGTTTCGCTGCTCTACACCCCCGACGCCGAGAAGTACGACATCAGCAGCCTGCGCTACTGTGTGAGTGGCTCGGCGCCGCTGCCCCTGGCCATATTGGAGGGCTTCGAGAGCAAATTCAACTGCCAGATCCTCGAAGGGTATGGCCTCTCGGAGGCCAGCGCCGTCCTGACCGGCCACCGCCTGGATATGCCGCGCAAGCCCGGTTCGGTTGGTAAGCCGATCGAGGGAGTTGAACTGCTCATTGTGGACGAAAACGATCGGCCTGTCGCGGTGGGCGAGGTGGGCGAAGTCATCGCGCGTGGCCCCAACATCATGAAGGGCTACTACAACATGCCGGATGCCTCGCGTGATGCCCTGCGCAACGGCTGGCTGCACACCGGTGATATGGGCCGCCTGGACGAGGACGGCTACCTGTACATCGTTGAACGCAAAAAGGACTTGATTATTCGCGGCGGCCTCAACATCTACCCGCACGACGTGGAGGAGGTATTGAACAGTCACCCGAACGTGATCGAGTCGGCGGTGGTCGGCATTCCATCCGAGCGCATGGGCGAGGAGGTCAAGGCCTTCGTCGTGGCGAGCGGCACTGTGGATGCCGAGGCATTGAAAGCGTACTGCCGTGAACGGCTGGCCAACTATAAAACACCCAGCGAGATCGAGTTCGTGAATTATCTCCCCCGTAATATCATTGGCAAGATCGACAAAAAGGAGCTACGCAAACAACATGGCAATTGATTCGCCTTTGGAGCAGGCCTCACTCAAGCAGCTACAGCAGACTCCCATCGACAACGTGCTGCACATCATCGACGAGGGACTCGTCCACCTGCCGACGTATCGCGAGCTGTACTATCGCTGGGAGCGGCAGCAATGGAAGGCGCAGGATATCGACTTCAGCGAAGACCGCCAGCAGTGGGCGAGCATGACCGAGGACGAGCACACGATGCGTATCTACGGCCTTTCCGCCTTCTTCCAGGGCGAGGCATGCGTGACCGACACACTGGCGCCCTATGTGCTGGCCATGCCGGAAGAGGAGATGCGCATCTTCCTCACCACGCAGCTCGTCGACGAGGCGCGCCATACTGTCTTCTTCGCGCGCTTCTTCAATGAAGTCATGGGCATCGAGGCAGCCATGCTCGAGGGGCAACTGGCCTTTGCGCGCCAATATATGAACGACAAGCTCAAGTACATCCTGATCGAGGCGCTCTCGGAAGTAGCCGAGCGCATCAGGCGGGAGCCGGGCAACATGGCTCACCTCGTCGAGGGCATCACGCTCTACCACGTCGTCGTGGAGGGCACGATGGCGTTGGCCGGGCAGCGCGGCATCCTGGAGCAGTATCGCCAGTACAACCTGTTCCCGGCCTTTCGCGGCGGCTTCACCGCCGTCGCGCGAGACGAATCGCGCCATGTCGTCTTCGGTGTCAAGTTCCTGCGTGAGATGATCCAGCGTGACAACGCCAACGCGAAGGTCGTGCATGCCGCCATCGAGAAATATGCCCCGACGGCCATCGAGGCCATCTCGCCCGCGCCGGAACAGGTACAGCGTATGCTGGCCAACGGTCTGGACCCGTGGATCACGCCGCGCTACGCTGTCGAATCCCTCACGAAGAAGCTGCGTGTCATTGGGCTGAGTATGAGCTTGAACCTGCCGGAAGTCCCGCCGGTACCCATATGGGGCGAATAAAGCCACCTGGCGACCTCAAGGTCCATCAGCATCCGTAGGGGCGAGCGCGACGGAAGAGCGGTGGAGAGGGCCTTTAAGGTCGTCCGCGTCCTCAAGTAAAGGAGTCGGTGAACTGCAAGCTACGGCTGTTTCCTGCCCCAGGCGCGCAGGTAGTACCAGATGGCGCGAAATCCTTCGCCCCTGACCTCTTCGAGGCACTGCTCGTAGAGCCGATCGACCTCTTCCTGCGTCGTGGTGCCCATCTTAATCATAAAGGGCTGTGCCAGCTTTGAGCCAACCATGATATTTTCGCAGTAGGCGTCGTGGATGGGCGAGCCGGCTGAATAATCGATCGTCTCGGCCTTTTGCCGGATATCTACAAAACCGGCATCGCGCAGCAGTCCGCCCAGCATCGGCGTTATTCCAACGTGCCGGGCATCCGGTGAAAAGATCATGCCCGCGCGCTGCATGGCCTGTAGGAACATGTGACTGAGTTGCTCGGAGATGGGGCCATTCGTGATACCCACCTCGCACTCGGTCAGACAGATCAGGCCGCCTGGCCGCAGGAGGCGCAGGCATTGCTTGAGCAGACCCGGCCACGCTTTCGTGGGCATAAAGCCAAAAAGCAGGCGCGCGTTCACCACATCGAAGGATTCGTCGTCGAAATCAAGCGGCTTTAGCACATCCATCACCTGAAAATAGGCGTTGTCCAGGCGGCGTGCCTGGGCCTGCGCGCTGGCGTATCGCACGAAGGCCTGGCTGATATCGACGCCGTACACTTCCATTGTAGGGTATGTGTATGCGACGTTGAGTGCCCAGCCGCCGGGGCCGCAGGCGAGGTCCAGCACCTGCTTTGTGCTCGCTTCATCGACATCTACCGGAAACAGCCCACCCAACTGCTGGGTAAGCAGGTCATCCTGAAACAACAGGCGTGCCGTTTCGGCCCCGCTTTCAGGATCAATCACGTAGGTACTTTTTTCCCTTGGATACTCGGTCGGCATAAGAGAACCTCACTGGTCTTTGTCGTGTACCGGCACTACCTTCCACCTCAGCCGTTGCTATTATACTGTTCTGTTCGTATGTGCCGCAAGTTGTATCTGCCGCTTGCCCTCTATCCCTTTAATCCCATCGGGTATTCAGCTCTGGTTCATTCGTCGTCCGGGGAGGCAAACCGGCGTAGGGCCTCGACCGAGGGGATGAAGTAGTAGGCTCCGCTGACCGCCGTCGTGTACCTGGTCAGGGCATCACGGATGCCATCCTCGGCTCCCGCCATGCGTGCAAGCATGCGGACCAGGCGCTGCTGGTCACTGCTGAAACCGATGAACATCGTCCCATGCTCGGTGGCCGTGCCGAACGGGGTATTGCGGCGGAAGATGTGTTGCTCGACTCCGTTTTCTTCGATCGTTGTGCGCGAGACATGCGACGTTGGGCCGCTTACCTCTTCAGTCAGTTCGACGCTCGTATCCTTCGTCCGCCCGATGACCTTCTCTTGTTCCGCGATTGGAAGCGCCTCAAAAGCGGCTGCATCGTGCGTCCACTTCTGCACCAGCACCACGCTCCCTCCCGCGCCGGGAGAGCCATCGGGGATCAAGACCACTTCGGGCGCCTCTGAGAGACTGGGATTCTCGGTGCCGTCGATGAAGCCGGTTAAATCCCGATCCTCACGGTAGGTCCACCCTGCTACTTCCAGCGCAAGGGTGGCCAGTGGTGCAAGCGCTTGCACCGCCTCTTTGGTCACATCAAAGACCTTATCGTAGGCATGACCCGCCACCCAGAGCCACAGGTCATGCTGGGTGGCCGGCATCGTGTAGCCATCGACCCCGCGCACCTCCTGCTCGAAGTCCGTGACTCCTGCAGGCATCTCCTGGGGTGCCACGCGCCTCCAGAGCGAAGGCCGAAATCCGGCCACCAGGTTGACTCCTCCGGTCGTGGTGCGGGGTTCCCGCAGATTGGCAATTGCCTTTACTAGCGCGAGGTGGTCGGCAGACTCAATCAAATCGAACTCCAGATAGGAGTGCGAGCCCGTCCCAAGGGCGAAGATGCCACTTTGTGCCACATGCATTGGTAGTCCTCCTATAACTAAACGCCAGGCAGAGTGACCAGGTGTTAGGACTCGGCCTCGGCGTTGATCTGGAGGACGCGCACGCCCCGCATATCCAGGAAGTAGCGTCCCTTCACCTGCGCCACGCGGATGAGCGCCGTGTCGCAGGAGGGGCAGCGGATCACCGTTCCCATGCCATGCATGTATGCGGCGGTTGCACCAATCGCATTGGTGGTGCCGCAGCCCGTACAGGTGGCCTGTACGAGTGTCATTTCAAAGGGGAAGATCGCTTGCAGCATACCCGCGGCAGCGTTGCCATCCAGTTTTTGCTCCATCATGTTTCTCCTGTCGGTCCAAAGCGTTCCGTCTTGATGCGTCCTGGTTCATTTCCCAGTTCCACCATACTTGCCGCGGCCGTTTCGACGAATGGGGTAGGGCCACAGATAAACGTCAGCGGACGCTGCTCGACTGGCCACGCCACCTCGCGTAGCATCTGGGAATCGATGCGGCGGGTATAGCCCGTCCATCCGAGCGGGTGCCCGCGCGTCAGCGTTTGCACCACCTCGAGCATCGTGCTGCTCTTGACCAGGCGGTCGAGTTCGTCACGGTAGATGATATCGTCGTAGGTACGCGACGAATAGAGCAAGCGCGTCGCCACGCTGCTGCCCACAGCGGCACGGTGACGCAGCATGGCCATCAAGGGCACAATGCCCGACCCACCGGCCACCAGCAGAAGTGGACCGCCCATCTGCGCCTCCCAGACGAAGTAGCCTCCGATCGGACCGCGCAGTTCCAGTTTGTCACCGACGTGCAGTTCATCGGTGAGGTACGGTGAGACCTCACCGTCATCGAGCCGTTCAACGGTGAGCGTCACGTGTGGTGCCTCCTCGGGAGGCGAGGCGATGGAATAGCTGCGCTCAGCCTGGTAGCCGTCTTCGGCCGTCAGGCGCACATCGACGTGCTGGCCCGCTCGATGCCCCATCCAGGTAGGGAGGGCCAGCGTGATGCTCTTCGTCCGTGCCGTTTCTGGCCGTGTAGCCACCACCTCACCAAGTTGCCAGCTCAGTCGCCCTGGTAGCGTTCTTCTTTCCATGGATCACCGTGATTGTTGTAGCCAAGCGACTCCCAGAAGCCCGGTTCATCCTCATCGACCAGGCGCAGGCCGCGCACCCACTTGGCGCTCTTCCAGAAGTAGAGGTGAGGCACCAGTAAGCGTGCCGGGCCGCCGTGTTGAGGCTCCAGTGCTTGCCCTTCATACGTGTCGACCACCCAGGCCTGTCCATTCAGCACCTCTTCCATGGGCAGGTTGGTGGTATAGCCCCCATCGGAAAAGGCGACCACATAGCTGGCGCTGGTCTCGACCTGTGCCAGCAGGGTATCGAAGGAGACGCCTTCCCAGTGCGTGTCCAGCTTGGACCACTTCGTCACGCAGTGGATGTCCTTCGTCACCGTCTCGCGCGGCAGAGCGCGAAATTCGTCCCAACTCCAGCGTTTGGGCTGATCGACCTCCCCAATGACGGAGAAATCCCAGGATGAAAGCGGTGTATGGGGCGTCGGTCCCGCCGAAAGGACGGGAAAGCCGCGCTCCAGATATTGGCCCGGCGGGATTCTTCCGCTTGTGTCGCTCGGCTGGCGGCGACCGCGGAACCCCCGCGAGAAGAAACCTTCACTCATGTCCTGACCTCCTGCTCTTCTTTCGCTTTGCTCCTACTCTTCCTTAGTACAGGCTATCATAAGTTTGCTCCGAGTTTGACAATCAGCTTGAGACGGATTAGACTGGGGCTGGGAGGTGATACACATGCGAGATCCCAGCAATGCCTCCTGGTTGGATCAGATCGAAATCTGGTTCAGCCTGCTCCAACGCAAATGTTTGCAACCCAACCACTTCGTCACGACCACGGCCTTGGAAACCGCTCTCACGGACTATATCGCCTAATACAATCAAACGGCTCAACCGATTAACTGGACCTACACCGTTCAGAAGCTCGAACAGAAACGCGGAGCGCATTTATGATAGCCTGTACTTAGTGCTCTGACTGGTGGGCATATGCTCGTTCCCCTGGCTCCCGATGCCGCAGAGGAAGAACGCGCACGAGCGGTCAGTATGTACAGGCCAGACATGCTGTTTGTGGAACAGCACGAAGAAGCGCAGGGCTTCTCTGTGGCTTTTGCTGCTCAGGTCGTCACTCGAAGTTTGACCTCCCGCTGATCGAGACCTACAGCTTGAGCGAGGCGGCCAGTGAGGTAACCGCCAATCCAATGCCGCCGGGGCGGCACAAGCCAGGCTCAGCAGGCCTGCCTGTAAGCGTCTCGCTGCGTATCTGCCGGCCATACATTTATGAACTCGACCTCTTGCGCCCGGGCACAGCCGTAACGGTTGTTGCTGTGCATGTGCTGGCTTTCACCCAGTTTCTCAATCATACCACAACGGGATTACAGGTGCAAAATGGCCTCATCACCTCCGTCTACTTTGGAAGGCCCTTCTCAGGAAAGCGATGCTGGGCGAAGCGTAGCATAGGGGTGCTCTTGCCCTACTGCCTCTGGAGCATCGCCTACACCTGGGTGAACACTTCACAGCATTCGCCAGGAGCATTTGCCAAACTGGCGCTGTATAATATTCTCACGGGCAATGCATCGTACCAGCTCTACTACATCCTGCTCACGCTGCAATTATATCTTGTGCTGCCGTTGTTCCTGCTCTTTTTGAGGTACATACAGAAACACCCCTGGAGGACGCTGAGTATCAGCTTTGCCCTGCAAGTCCTCTTCTTATATGTTGATTATCGCTATCTACAGCAGGGCTCGTTGGCCTCTTCAGGAGTGTGGCATATTGTGGCAGAGTCTCAGGACAGCTTTGATCAGTATTCTGCTCATGAAAACTCCCGTCTTGAGCCACCTGGTGGGACGGTCGGCCCACTGGCATTCGCCATGGGATACCATGGCATTGCACGAATGGTTCAGCCGCTCACGGAAAGTGCAACAGAAGGAATCAGGTGATGCACAACATGTCTAAGGTGGGTACAAATTTGTGGTGTATCGTTGGGGCACTTTGCGCGCTGCTCGCCGCGAGTTGTGGTTCACCGTCTTCGTCTCCTTCGCAAGAAATAACGGTTATCACGACACCAATCAGAAGTGCAGGATGCGGGAAATCTGCGCCGACGTCACCAGGGAGCAGCGTTTACGAGGAGGTCTTCTCGGACAGATTGGTGCGCACCTACCTCCTGCACGTCCCATCTGGCTATCGAGCAAATTCTAGTGAAGCGCTGGTCTTGAGCTTTCATGGTCACGGTAGTAATGCCGCCCAGCAAGAACGTCGATCAGGCATGTCTCTCCTCGCAGATCAACAAGGCTTTATCGCCGTCTACCCTCAAGGACTTGTCGGCCCCGATGGACAGACCGGCTGGGCTACAGGGGCGCTCAACAGCCCGCGGGTGAACGATGTCCTGTTTGTCAGCGATCTACTCAATCACCTGCAGAGCATCCTCTGCATCGACCCACTCCGCATCTATGCTACGGGTTTTTCGAATGGCGGAGGTATGACGAATGTCCTGGCGTGTACCCTGGCAGGACGCCTGGCCGCATTCGCTCCTGTCTCCGGGTCGTACCCTCCCTACCCGGGAGGCTGTCATCCTGTACGACCTGTACCTCTGCTTGAGTTTCATGGGACGGCTGACCGGCTCGTACCCTACAACGGCAGCGCCAGGAAGCGATACCCTCCCGTTCTCACATGGCTGCAGGGGTGGGCAACGCGTGATGGCTGCACCACGGGGCCAACGGTTTTCTACAAACAGGCCAACGTGATAGGACTGGAGTGGACAAACTGCCGGGGAAATGCAACCGTTATACAGTATCGTATTTCATGGGAAGGCCATACATGGCCTCACGTTACTTTCAAAAAGCCAGGAGGAACTGCTGGGTCTTCCCTCAGCGCTTCGGCCCTGATCAGGTCTTTTTTCCAGCAGCATCCTCTCCAAGGCACATTTCGATAGTGTTTCGTTTGGTTCTGTTACAGAAAGAGGAATTGTGATGAACACACAAAGCAACAAGTTGAAACCAGGCATTGGCTTCATTGGTATGGGGCACATGGGCAGTCATATGATCTCAGAGGCTGCTCGATGCCGGTTACCCGGTGACCGTATTTGATCGTACGATGGAGAAGGCCCAGGAGATGGGACAGCGGGGAGCGCAGGTCGCCCAGACGCCCAAAGAACTGGCTGCCAACTGCCAGGTCGTGATGGCCTGCGTAACGAATGACGAGGCCCAGCACGACGTGATGTTTGGTCCTGATGGCGCGCTTGCCGGCGTGCATGCTGGCTCAGTCATCATCGATCTGAGTACCGTGTCTCCCGACGCCTCACGCCGTCTCTTCCAGGCGGCGAAGGAGCAAGGCGTCTCGATGATCGATGCTGCCGTCTCGGGCAGTGTGCCACAAGTGGAGCAAGGCAGCCTGGTGATCTTCGTGGGCGGCGAGCAAAAGACCTATCAACAGTGCAAACCCATATTGGACGTCCTGGGCCAAAACAGCTTCTATATGGGCGCAAGCGGCATGGGGACGACGATGAAGCTGGTGGTCAATACCCTGCTGGGCCTGGGCATGCAAGCCCTGGCCGAAGCGCTTGCTCTGGGTGAAAAGGCGGGAGTAGAGAAGGGATTACTGCTCGATGTCCTTGGGCAGACGGCTGTGCTCACCCCCGGTCAGAAGTCCAAACTGGAGAATGTCAGGCGAGAGCAGTATCCCACGAACTTTGCCCTCTCGCTCATGCACAAAGATTTTAGCCTGGTGTTGAGCCAGGCCTATGATGCATCCGTGTCCATGCCGGCCACGGCGGCTGCCCAGCAGATGTACACCGCTGCCATGGCAAAAGGGATGGATGCGGATTTTTCCATCATGATCCAGTTCATGGAGGAATTGGCCGGCTTGTCTACAAGTTCACAAGAATGAAGGCGGATCGTTCACGCCACAGACGACCTTCGCGGTGGATGACTGGCGGAGCAAGAGTAAGGACTTCCACGGCGAAAATTTCCAACGCAATGTCGCGGTCGTCGAGCAATTGAAGAGCCTGGCGGCCAGGGAGTGGTCATCGTCGCTTCTATCGAAGCAAGCCTGTCGCGGCGAATATCCTGGAAATTTACCGCTCATTTTGAGCGGTAAATGATCATCGGTACCTGCCTGAAGCCCCTTCTCAGGCGGCTTTATCGGGCCCAAAATATTCTTTCTGGCACGCATCCATTTTTTACAAGTCCACTATTGAAAGCAAGTTTGACTTCTGGGATAATGCGCCACACCAACGGTTTTGTGAGTACCCACCTAATATGGTACCGGCATGCTGGTAACATAGTACAACGGGGCTTGCTGTAGCATGTTTTGCTTCAGTTGAAAGAATGCTGTGTCCGGAGCGTAGCCGTAGCCATTGAAGATCGAGCCACAGTCCACTCTTGGATCGGTCGGCGCAAGGTTTTGCCCTGATGTGCAGGCTTCGGTCATGATGCCGAGGAAGTGCATCGTCGGGTCGTTCTGCTGGAGCCGCACCCAATCCCAGAGGTCATTGGGATCGTAGATCTCTGGTAACGAGATATCGTATGGCGCATTCCATGCCATATAATACCTGTCCGCATCGGTCCACCGTTGTTCAGGTTGACCCGTATCTGGATCGACCAGCGGGTCTCCCTGCCGCATATCACCAAAATCCACGAGCGGGACATGAAACGCGTCCTGTGCGGTAAAACCGTCCACAAACTGGCGAGTTCTGTCCGCTCCATCCCAGGTGGTTTCGGCATCGTAGGCTCCCCAGACTTGCAGTTGCTGGTCGTAGCCCTGACTTCGTATCCAGCTATTCAAGCTGTTTATCATCTCTGCCCATCGCATCCCTACCTCTGGAATCTGACAAGCAGCGCCATCATAGGCGCATTGATGATGATTGCTCAGTCCAATCGCGAGCTTGAGGCGGCAGGCCGGGGAAACCGCGTGCCAGCTCATCAGGTAGTACTGAGCGGCGGCGGCAATATCACTATCGGACCAGAATATGTTGGTGTTCACCGTATAGGTACCGTAGATGCCATTCCAGGTATGAGGCTCACCGAAATCAAGCAGGACGAAACTGGCATAATGCCTTCCGTCACACTGCTGGCTCTTCATTGTCCATTGCACATCGTCCTGCGCCAGCGTCTGCATATCTCCTATCGCTGTAGAAGCAGCGCTCTCAATATACCAGGAACGCGAAAAGGTGGGTCCCGAGGCCTTCACTTCCGTGAAGGCTACTGACTTTGAAACAACCAGAGACTGCGCGGCAAGCGATTGAGCAGCGTCCCACGGCAAGATGTCAATTGGTTGGGCAGCGTTCCACGGCAAGATATCCCATGTCCGTGCGTAGGCGAAGAGTAGGAGCGCTAGAGGCAAGAAGATAATGATGCGCGTGAGCGGGGAGAGGCGTCTGCCCCGAGGATGCTGATCGTTGCGCGAACTTCGTTGCTGCTCTCGCATTGCTACTTAGAAATTCTTTCCAAAGAAGGCCTGTTGAAATATCTTAACATCTCATGACATACTTTGAAGTATGAGATGGTTGCAATTCTATCACAGCCTTTTGTGTTGCGCGCGAGAATATCCAGGATACTAGCCGAAAAGTACCCGGTATAGGAAGATTTGAGTATGATCGAGGTCTACCCAGGCCTGTTTATAGGCACCCGTATTGACTATGAGACCATCGTGGCGAGCCAGGAGGGCTGGGCCATTGTGCATGCCTGCCGCTCGTACCATCGTATGGCCGTGGGCTACCGCGTGTGGAGCGTTGGCAGGAGCCATCCCGATTACCTCCTGGCGCACCGCGATCACCGTCTGATGCTGTGCCTGCTCGACCTGCCCATCGCGGCTCCCATCAAGAAGGTGATGATCGATCAGACGCTGGATTTCATCGAGCGCCAGCGCGCCAATGGGAAGATCGTGCTGGTGCATTGCATGCAAGGCCGCTCGCGCAGCCCCTCGATCACGATGCTGTACATGGCGGCTCGACTTCATGTGCTGCCGACGAGTTCGCTCGAAGATGCCGAGCGGGAGTTCAAGCGCCTGTACCCCAGGTATAGCCCACAGCGCGGCATTCGCGAGCACCTGCGGCGCCACTGGCAAGAGTATTGCCGCGAGGGAGAATAATTCGGAATAGTATCGAGTCAGCCGTTGTTGAAGATATCATAAGCATAGTATCTGGTATGTCGTCTCATCTGTAAGAACACAGTTAGCAGCCCCTATGTGCGAGCCACATCATTGAAAGAGAGATCCTCATGGCGAATAGACTTCCCATTCAGCGTACTGGAAGATGGATGTTTCACCTACAACTGGCACAAAGCTTGCAGTTCCATATCGGATCAGAGCAAGATGCCGATACGAATATTGTCATTGACGGTCACGATATTAGCGCGCTGCTCGATTATCTCTACGAAAACCGGGAACTGATTTACGAGGCAACACACGACCAGGAGGCTCGCCGGTTAGAAGCAATTGAGGCGCATGCCGCTCGACATACCCCCCAGCCGGAGGAGCGGCAAATCGAGCGCATCTTCTACATCGACGATGGGGAAGGGCGGACAAGAACCAGCACAGCGCCTTAAACGGGCGCTGTTTTCTTTCTATACCTTCCCGAAGGAGAAGAGATGGTGGACTACCTGGCCAGGATATATGGTATGATTGATAAAAAACAGGAGGAGCCAATCCTATGATATCCGCCCTAGTCCTCATCAATGCACAGCGCGGGCAGGTCAATGAAACCGCGCAGAGCCTGCTCGAAATCGACGGGGTCGCGGAGGTCTACTCCGTCACCGGCGAATATGATCTTGTTGCCATGCTCCGCCTCCGGGAGTACGAAGACCTGGCTGATGTCGTCACGAACCGCATGGTTCAGTTGCCCGGCATTCTCAAGACGCATACGCTGATGGCCTTCCAGTGCTACTCGAAGGCTGATTTGCAGCAGGCCTGGGATATCGGGATCGAATGATGTTTGACAGAGAGGCCCACTCTCGCCTATAATCAACCTGCAAACCAGATAATAGAAACATCACACCGCGAAGGAGCATACCCTTGAAAAGCATTCCTACTCTCCGCTAACCCCTGACCTCGTTTTACTGCCTCATATCTGCTTGGAGAAATACAGGAATGCTTTTTGTACGCAATCTTTCCAAATCTTATGGTGCCGTCACCGTCCTCGACAATGTCTCGTTCGTCCTCAATGCTGGAGAGCATGTCGGTGTCGTTGGTTCCAACGGCGCCGGGAAAACGACGCTGCTTCGCATCCTGGTCGGCCAGGAAGCCCCCGATAGCGGCACATACTCCTTCGCGCCCTCGACCGAGGTTGGATATCTGCCACAAACCACGCCCGACTTTTATGGTCGCACACTGCAAGACTTGATCCTGGAGTCGCTTGGCAACTTGCGGCGGCTCGAAGAGCGTATGCGCGAGCTGGAAGCCAGCATGAGCGCCCTCGGTAGAGCCTCAGAAGAGCAGCTTGCGCCACTCATGGAAGAGTACGAACATGTGACGACGCGCTTTCAGGATCTCGGCGGCTACGAGATCGACTACCAGATCGATAGTATCCTGGATGGGCTGCGCATCTCCTACCTTGCACGCGACCGCGAGATGCAGACGCTTTCCGGCGGCGAGAAAGCGCGCGTAGGGCTGGCTGCCCTGCTGCTGCGCTCGCCAGACCTGCTGCTGCTCGACGAACCGACCAACCACCTGGATGTCGCCAGCCTGGAATGGCTCGAAGCGTATCTGGCGCGCTATAGGGGCGCAGTCATGCTGGTTTCGCACGATCGGCAATTTCTCAACCGCGCCGTCAACGCCATCTTCGAGATCGATGAGCATTCACACCACCTCAAGCATTACGAGGGCAACTACGATGCCTTTGTGCAGGCGAAGGCTGCTGAGCGCATGAAGTGGGAGGAAGACTACGAGCGGCAGCAACTCGAGATCAAAGAGCTGCGCAAGCGCATTCGCGAGACGGCGCGCAACGTGGCCCACAATCGTCCACCAAAGGACCCCGATAAAATGGCCTATGATTTCTTCGGTGGGCGCGTGCAGAACACCATTTCGCGCAATGTGCGGGCAGCCGAGGAACAACTGCGGCGCATCGAGGAAGACCCTATCCCGAAACCGCCCAAACTCTTGCAGGTCACCTCCTTCTTCCAGGGCGACCCCCTGCAATCCGATATTCCTATCCAGGTACAGCACGTCACGAAGTGCTGGGACTCGCGCTGCGTTCTGCGCGACGTTAGCTTTGCTGTCGGCCCGCGTGCGCGCATCCTGCTCTTTGGCCCCAACGGAGCAGGCAAGACCACCCTGCTCAAACTACTGGTGGGCAACGAACAGCCCGACGCAGGTACCATCAGCATCGTAGAGGGTGCGCGCATCGGTTACTTGCCCCAGGACCCCGAGATGGACCCGGCAAAAACGGTGATCGAGACCTACCGCTACGGACAGGTAGGCTACGAGGGCGAGTTTGTGGCCCGCCTGATCGGGTATGGCCTGTTCCGCCTCGAAGATATGCAGAAAAAGGTCGGGCAGTTGAGCCTCGGCCAGCGCAGGAAGCTCGAGATCGCGTGCCTGATGGCTGCCAGCCCGAATGTGCTGTTGCTCGACGAGCCAACCAACTACATCAGCCTGGATGTGCTGGAGGCATTTGAAGCTGCCCTCAAGCACTTCCCGGGGCCGGTCATCGCCGTTTCGCACGACCGCTGGTTCATCCAGCGCTTCGGCGGCCAGGTGTGGAGAATGGTTGATGGCGAGATCGTCAGGGAATAATCGTTGAACCGTCATGGCTAACTGATGCGTGCATACTATAGACGAAAGTGAACAGAGGCTCCCCTTTTCAAAGGAGATCGAGTCATGGCAACCAAAACAGAACAGCACGCCGCTTCAGAGGCGGAACAGACGGCGAAAACGAGCGCGAAAACGCTTCAGGAGTTTTTCACTAAGTTCAACAACGATTGGGTGATGAACTTCGCGGCAGCACTGGCCTTCAACCTCATCACCGCCATCTTGCCGATCCTGATCGCCATCCTGGCTGTCGCCGGGTTTACCGTGGGGAGATTGTCGGCCGCGGCGTATACGCAACTCCAGAATAGCTTGAAAAGCATCTTCCCGGCCTCGGCGGATTTCGTAACGGCGGCTTTAAACGCTCTCAGTAAGAGTGCCGGTCTGCTGGTGATCATCGCCGTCCTGGTCGCCATCTTCGGTGGATCACGACTCTTCGTCTCAATAGAAGGGTATTTTGATGTCATCTATCATACCCGGCCACGTAATGTCATCAAGCAGAACCTGATGGCGATCGTCATGCTGCTGATCTTCATCGTCCTGACCGTCCCGATGGTGTTTGCTGCTTCGATCCCGGCCGTGCTGCAATCGTTAATCCAGCACTCGGTGCTGAATCAGGTCCCAGGCAATGCGCTGCTGATCGAGGCGCTGGGTATCCTGGTCTCGTTGCTCATTGCGTGGGTCTTGTTGGAGGCGATCTATATCGTGGTGCCCAACCAGCACATTAGCTTCCGCAATAGCTGGCTCGGCGCGGTGGTCGCGGCCGTGCTGCTCCAGATTTACCTGTCGTTCTTCTTCCCGTTCTATACCACGCATTTCTTAGGCAACTACACAGGGAATATCGCCCTCGCGGTTGTGCTGCTGTTTTTCTTCTACTACTTTGCCGTGATCCTGCTGCTGGGAGCCGAGATCAATGCCTTCTTCGCCGAGCATATCCGGGCCACGCCCGAGAGTATCCCGGTCATCGTGCACCGGTATACCAGCCATTTGCAGACCTCCGAACAGGCTATTCAAGAGCAGGCTACGCCTACGCATAAGGGCGAAGAGCCAAAGGATATTCGCCCTAAGAGTGAAGCACCGGCGGCCGGTTCGCCCACCGGAACGCCGGGACAGGTCCAGATGAAGCGTACCGATAGCAGTGACCTGGCTCCTTCCAACGGCCATCAATTGAAGAAGCGCGCATCTAAATCGGCTCAGACCGGCGCGTCAGGAGCGCTCATTCTCGTTGAGGCGCTGGCGGGAACATCCCTGGCGTTCATTGTGCAATTCTTCCAGTTACGCCGCAAGAAATAAGGAAGCATTGAGGTACAAAACAAGAGCGCGTCTGCTGCCGTGCGACAGCAAACGCGCTCTTGTTACAAGCGTTTAGTATTACATCATGCCGCCCATGCCACCCATGCCGCCCATGCCGCCCATACCATCCATGCCGCCGGGCATGGCGGGCGCCGCCTCTTCGGGTGCGTCAGTGATGAGCGCATCGGTGGAGAGGAACATGCCTGCGATGCTGGCCGCGTTCTGCAAAGCGGACCGTGTGACCTTCGCGGGATCAACAATACCGGCCTGGAACATGTCTACGTACTCGCCCGTCAGCGCGTCGAATCCGTGATTGCGTGGGCTCCGGCTGACATCCGAGACGGTGACGGCGCCGTCGCGACCGGCGTTGATGGCTATCTGGCGCAGCGGCTCCTCGAGTGCGCGGCGCAGGATATTGACGCCCGTCTGCTCGTCGCCGGGGGCAACCTTGACGTTTTCCAGCACCGGGATGGCATGCACCAGCACGGCCCCGCCGCCGGGGACAATGCCCTCCTCGATGGCCGCGCGCGTTGCGGAGAGCGCATCCTCGACGCGATGCTTCTTCTCTTTCAACTCGACCTCGGTTGCCGCGCCGACCTTGATGACGCCGACACCGCCCGCCAGCTTGGCGAGACGCTCTTGCAGCTTCTCACGGTCGTAATCGCTGGTGGTCTCTTCGATCTGAGCGCGAATTTGCTTGACGCGCGCGTTGATGGCCTCCGACTTGCCTGCCCCCTCGACGATGGTGGTGGCGTCCTTGTTGGCGGTGATAGTGCGTGCCCGGCCAAGGTCTCGCAGGGTGGCGTTCTCCAGCTTCAGGCCAGCCTTCTCGGTAATAACCTTGCCGCCCGTCAGAACGGCGATGTCTTCAAGCATGGCCTCGCGGCGGTCACCGAAGCCAGGAGCCTTGACCGCCAGCACGTTGAAGGTACCACGCAGCTTGTTGACGACCAGCGTCGCCAGAGCCTCGCCGTCCACATCCTCGGCGATAATGACCATGTCCTTCTTACCCGTCTGTAAGACCTTCTCCAGGATGGGCAGGATATCGGCGATGGCACTGATCTTCTTGTCGGTAATGAGGATGTATGGATTCGACAACTCCGCCTCCATGCGATCCATGTTGGTCGCCATGTAGGAAGAGAGGTAACCGCGATCAAACTGCATACCCTCGGTATACTCTTTTTCCATCGAGAGGCCGCGGCCCTCCTCAACGGTAATCACGCCGTCTTTGCCGACCTTCTCCATCACCTCGGCGATGATCGCGCCGATCTCGGCATCAGCCGCCGAGATGGAGGCCACCTGGGCAATCTGTTCCTGTGTCTCCACCGGCTTGCTCATCGCCTTGATCTCTTCGACGATTGCTTCGGAGCCCTTCTCCAGTCCCCTACGCAGGATCATGGGGTTCGCGCCAGCCGCCAGGTTGCGCAGTCCTTCGGTGATGATGGCCTGCGCCAGCACCGTCGCGGTGGTGGTGCCATCGCCCGCCACGTCGTTCGTCTTGGTCGCAACTTCTTTGAGCAGTTGCGCGCCCATGTTCTCGAACGGATCGGGCAGATCGATATCGCGCGCAATGGTAACGCCATCGTTGGTGATGGTCGGCGCGCCGAATTTCTTATCCAGAACGACGTTGCGGCCCTTCGGCCCAATCGTCACTTTTACGGCGCTGGCAAGCACATCCATGCCCTGTTTAAGGGATTGCCGCGCCTTCTCATCAAATTGCAGTCGTTTTGCCACGAATACTTCTCCTGACTACTCCTGTTCAACAATTCCCATAATGTCGCTTTCGCGCAGGATCAAATACTCTTCGTTCTCCATTTTGACCTCGGTACCCGCGTACCTGGCGAAGAGGACTTTCTGACCGACGTTGACCTCGAGCGCCGTACGCTTGCCGTTGTCCAGCACCTTGCCGGGCCCTACCGCCAGGATTTCGCCTTCCTGGGGCTTCTCTTTGGCGGTATCCGGCAGCACGATGCCGCTCTTCGTGACGGTTTCACGTGATAGCGGCCTGACCAGCACCCGGTCGCCCAGGGGTCGAATATTGACGCTCACAGCGTTCATAGACACCAGACCTCCATATGCATTCTTTACTTGAGGAAAATCGAGAGTTACCTGTGGTGCTAGCATTCTCAATGGGAGAGTGCTAAGCAGCTATATGATACACCATCTGGCTCAGAGTTGCAAGAGGAAATTGTTGCTTGATTCAGGCTTTTAGTGGCTATGCGCTTTATCACACCTTCGTTGACGCTCTTCCCCCGCTATGCTACACTTTTATAAAGAGTGCGCGGAGGCAATCTTCCCGCCCATGGTCTTATTTCTTGACGCGCCTCCCGCAGCAAGCAGAAGCCATTCTATATATTGGAGGAAAGAGTCGTGCCAGTTATTCATTATGTGCGTGAAAATATTACGGTTGAAGTGCCTGAAGGCGATAGCGTGCGCTACCCCGCTCTAGAGAACGATGTGCCGGTCTACTGCGGCATGTGGAAGTTCGCCAATTGTCACGGCAATGGCTTGTGCGGGACCGACCGCGTGCTCGTTTCGCCTAAGTCAAATACCAACGGGCTGACCTTCATGGAGAAATTCTGGCTGCGCAAAGACCTCAAGAAGAACTCCACGATCCGCCTCGCGTGCCAGGTGCAGGTTTACGGCGACGTTGAGGTAGAAACCCGCTGTCAGTAATCAAAGCAACAGCCAGGAGCCATGGACTGCTACGTCGTTACGACTAGCGTCACTGCGACTGTGACCGGCGACACCGGCGTTCCCGTATCGGTATCGTACACCTGGATCGTGGCATTATAGGTACCGGGGGAAAGATTAGTGCTATCACATGTCACATTGACGGGAGCAGTTGTGGCGCCGGGATTAAGCGAGCCACCCGTGTTATCGACCATCAGCCACTGCACCGGCGATGTGTTCGTGATGGAAAGTCCCCAGTTAAGCGGAGCAGAGCCTGTATTTGTCACGAAGAGCAATTGCGACGAGATCTGGATATTACTGTTGTTACCGAAATCCATCTGAACGGTGCTCAGATTGATGACCGCCTGGTTGACGATCACGAAGGTCACGGTGATCTGCTGACTTTTGACGGTGGTGCCGGGGTCCCTATCGTTCACCGAGATGTGTGCGGTAATGGTGGAGGCGTTGAGCTGCGCTATCGAGGGTATCACGGTTATCGTTGTACTTTTCCCCGCTGCCAGCGTACCCTGCCTGGCTGAGACGGGCGCGTACGATGCGCCGCTGCTGTCCTCGGTAATACCCCAGTTTAAAGGCGCGGTCCCCGGATTGCTAATCGAGAAGCTCTTAGGCAATGGATTCTGGCCCTGAATGGCGTTGAAGGTGATCCCTCCAGGCTGCACCGCCAGGCCAGGTACGGGCGGCAGCGCGTCTGTCAGAGACACCGCAACCGAGGTTGAGGCCGATCCATAGGTGAAGTTCAGTGTGCCGGAGTAGCTTCCGCTGCCCAGCCCCGCTGTCACAGCGCTGACGCTGATCTGCTGCTGTGCGCCTGCCGACAGATAACCGCTGGTCGGCGATACCCCCAGCCAGTTTCCGCCGCCGGTTGTCGTGGCGCTTGCTGTCCAGTTCAGCGACTGCCCACCTATGTTCTGCAGCGTCAGCGCCCGGCCCCCCGGATTCTGCGCCGGTGTGCCGCTGAATGTCAGTGTGGCGCTCGATAGCGTCAGGTTCGCTGCCGCGGTTGCACTGGGCGAGGCCGATTTGATGGCCATTGTCACAGTCAATACTAATGACTGCTGGCTGTCCTGCTCTTTGAACTTGAGATGCCCGGTATAGGATTTGGCCGCGAGCGTGCCGCGATTGACAGTGATCTCGACATCTTCCCCTCTAGAAAATGTCCCCTTCTCTGGATTTGCTGAGAGCCAGCTTGAATCGCTGCTGACCTGCCAGTGTACGTACTGTCCGCCTGTGTTTCTCAGTGTCAGTGGCTGGTGCGTCACCTTCCCGGCTGAATCTGCGCCCATATCAACATGGTTTACCGCCAGTTGCAAGTGTGGCGGCGTCGGCGGCGTTCCAACAATCGAAATAGTCACCGATGCAGTATCTTTCTTCTGGTCCGAGACAAAAATCGTGTGAGAACCGAACGTCCAATCCGGCGTGATGGTGATTTGCTCGGAAAAGTTGCCGGTAGGGTAGGCATTTACGATCAGCGATTTACCACTCTGATCTTTCAGAGGCACCCGGTTATCTCGCGTAAAGCGTAGCAAGGCGTTTGCAGGAAATCCGCTTCCAGAGACGATTAAAGTATCACCTATCCCCAGAGGCACTGCTGGCTCCACGTACAGCACTGGTGCCATCGCCGGCACGGGTTTATTGCTGAACAGTAGAAACGCCAGGATGCTGGTCGCGACCAGGAATAAAAAGCAGGAGAGTAGCAGCAAGATCGGAATGATCCCGCCTCGCAAAGCGGGCTGACGAGGCTCGGGCTGGAGCGTGATCGGCAGTGGCTCATACACAGGAGGCGCCGCAGGGATGGGGGACATGGGCTGGTACACTTCTATGCTTGCCTCGAGCGGCATCGGAGGCGGAGATGCGGGATATGCCTGCGGGCCACGCTGCTGCCTCGGCGGTGGCAGAGGAGTGAAGGTGGCAATCTGCCGTTTCGTCGCCGGCGATTCCTCGAAAAGTTCTGGCCCGGGCAGTGTCGCAAAATCTACTTCTCCAACCGGCATAAGATCGCCTTCATCCTCGCCTGTCACGGGGGAAAACTCTTGCGGCTCTTCCACAATGGTATAGGGCATCGAGACAGGCGGCCGCAGCACGGGCAAAAAGCTGGACTGATAGGGCTGGTCTTCAGGATGCAGGCCCGAATAATGACCGGCACGATGCGTTGATGCAGGAGGGTTGGATGGAAAAGATACATCATCCGGCCGAGAGGTAAGCCTGACGGTCTGCCTGCTTCTCGCCGCCGCCGCACGTGTAAAATCATGTCCGCCGCATCGGCTGCATACCTGAGCCTCAACGCGCAGCAATTTATGGCAGCGCTGGCAGCGCTTGGTTTCCATACCCCCTCCTTAGATGTAGGAAACGAATTGGACACCCTGTCAGGGTAAGTGCGTCATGGCGCAGCTTCTCCACTATGATCTGAAGAGCCTGCTTGATAGTACCACTTTACCTATTATGGCACATTATGAAACATTAGTACATAGAGGAATCTAACCAGGGTAGACATCGAAAGTCTGGCCGCTCGCATTACCCGTTACGACAAGGGATATCCCCGATGCCGCGTAATGGATGTTGTTACTATCTGTGCCGGTCACAGTGACCAAATATGTGCCGAGAGGGAGGTTGGGCAGCGTAAAATTGCCGCCAGCGTCAGCAGTTGCCGTCATGATCGTCGTTGTGCCTGTGCTGTCGAGAACCGTGATCGACGCGCCGGGCAAGGGCGCAGACGTGCTGCAAGTCGGAGCAGGCCCATTGCAAGCAATCACCATCCCACTCACTGTAGGGGCGACGACGGTGAGCGTGACGTTGATCGTCAAGGGACTCAACACTGGCACTCCATTTTTATCGGTGGCTGTCACAGTGATCTGGCCGGTCAATTGGCCGGGTAGCAGGCCTGTCCCGCTGGCATTCACTGCCAGATTGCTGCCTCTACCGGTATTATCCGGCGAGGGCGGCGAGAGCGTCAGCCAGGTTGCGTTCGGGCTGGAGGTAACTGTATAAGTGACGGGAAAGGCACAGCCGCCTTTTTCGCTGAGCGCGACATGCTGCGCGGTACCCAGCGCTGCCCCTTGATTCAAGGTAAAGGCAAGGCTGGAAGGCCCGGGGGCAAATCTACAGGCCGGAGGCTGAACGGTCAGCGACACCGTAATGATCTGCGGGCTGCTCTGTGCCAGGATACCCGCACTATCCGTCGCACTAATCGTAACCATTCCCGGGTAAGAGCCTGCCGTCAGTTTTGCATAACCGCCACCGGGGCCGATAGTCAGGCTGGTTGATTGACCGTTGCCCTTGATGCTGCCTATGGAGGTCATCTGGAGCCAGCCTGCTGCGTTCGATGAAACTGTCGCGCTGATGTTCAGCGGCCAGGTGCAATTGCCTGTGCCGCTAATCAGCACCGTCTGGGATATGGGATTCGGCTCGCCCTTCACACCGTTGAATGAGAGCGAACTTAACGAGGGCTGTGTCAGCGTGCACCCTGGCTGCACCACCAGATTCACCTGGACAACCTGCCCGCTGCCCACGCTATTCCCATTCAGCGTGACCTGTCCCGCGTATGTTCCGGGCGATGATATGCATTGTGTATCCACATTGATCGTCACCACCCCGGTCTGGCCTGCTCGCACCTGTCCACCTGTGGGAGAGGTAGTGAGCCAGGAACAACCGAGCTGGAGAGAGCTGGCATTCCAGTTTAGAGTGCCTCCACCATTGTTCGTAATCGTTACTACCTGGCCACTCGGACTTGGCTGTCCCTGTGTATAGCTAAAGTTGAGGTTGAGCGGGGACGCGCCCATGACCGGCTCGCTAGGCTGCGGCTGCGGCTCCACGACGAGCTGGACGAGTACTGTCTGCGTACTCTTTGCTGATGTGAAGACCAGGAAGCCTGAGTAGGTCTTGGCCGCCAGCCCTGCCGGGTTCACACTGATCGCCACGAAATTGCTCGCGGTGCCGTGCAGCAGGCCGCTCGCGGGGGAGACGCTCAGCCAGCCCGGCGTAGAGACCTGCGCCGTCCAGTTGATCGACGCGCCGGCACAACTGGCCGTCTCGTTCAGGCCCACCGCCTGCGAGCCGGCGGTGGCTTTGCCCTGCACCGCTGTGAATGAGAGGAAGCCCGTCGTCGTTACCAGGCCACAGTGCGGCTGCACCGTCAGCGAGACGCTCAACGTCAGTGTGCTATCGAGCGTATCGCTGCTGGTGAACACCAGGGTCCCCAGGTAGGCTCCTGGCAGCAGACTGGCAGTTTGCACCCAGACTTGCACCTGCTCGTTTGAGAGCCCCTGGATGGTTCCGGAAGTCGGGGAAACGCCCAGCCAGTTGCCGGAGGCTCCTAGCTGGTGCGCGATCGCAATCTGCGTCGAAGCGCTCGTCGAGGACATCGCTGTGACCGACCACTTAAATGGCTTCGTGCCGGGATTCGTAATAGTCAGTGGCTGTGAGATGGTAGTGCTTGACCCGTCGACGGTCGTTAGCGAGAGTACAGCCGGGCTCAAGGCCAGCACAGACGAGTTGTGTGGCAAACTCGTCACGCTCATCGTTACGGGGACCTTCACCGGTGGGCCAACATTCGAGAAAAACGTGACCGTTCCAGTAAAATCTTTTGTGCCGATAAAGCCCTTTGGCAACAGGATACTACTGCGCTGCACGGCGACCTCGATTGCCTGGCTCCGGTTGAACATGCCGGCACTGGGCGAAACGAGCAGCCAGGATTGGTCGCTGCTGGCCGACCAGTTAATCGGGCCGCTGGTGCCCGTATTGGTGAGTTTGACCGGTTTGGTGGCGTTGATGCCGACGAAGTTCGCTCCAAAATCCAGGTGCTTCAAAGCCTGGCCGCCCGGTGAGGCGATCTCCAGGTGCGCTGGCGTGCTGGGTGCTAAGCCAATCACCTGCAGGGTCGCGCTGGCGGTATTACGTGTCTTGACATCTTCGGCCACGACCAGGTGGTAGCCCGGTCCCCACTGAGACGACACGATGATCGTGACCGTGGTCGAACCGCTCGCGCCGACGGGGATAACAGCCGGCTGTGGCGTATTCTGCACCTGCACCTCTTCCTGGACATCGTGCGTCAGCCAGATCCGCGCATTGGGCGCGAAGTTCAAGAGATGCACCTGGATCGGCTGCGGAGCTTTTCCTACATTCACGATATTGGGGGAGAGCGTCACCGATGCCGGCAGGAGGTTGATAGGTGCAACGGCGCTATTATGCGCACGTCCAGATACGGCGCCGAGCAGCACACCATCGATCGTCAGCGCCACTATCGCGAAGATTGCCAGGGCGATAAAAATATTGCGAAGCGGCGATTTGTGCCGCTGGGCCTGGCGTACTGGCAACTGGCTAGTCTGGATGCCCTCGGCCAGGGCGCGCCGGATATCCTCCTGCTCGATCAGCGCTGCCTCTACACTGTTGGGCCTATGGCGCGTAATGAGTGGGTCGGTGCGATTTTCCCAGTTATCCTCGCCTTCTTTTTCCTCGCTCTCCCCATCAAACCAGGGCCAGAAATCCGGCCAGGAAGCGTTCTGAATCTCTTGTTCCGCGCTATCTCTATGCGAAGATGGGCTGTTCCCATTGCGATCCGTATCAGGAACCTCAATCTCCTGAGAACTTGTGCTATGGCCTGTGTACTTTGGTAGCGGTGTGCTCTCACGCCTGATCTCGGCAGAGATATCACGGAACGGGGCAAGGCGTGAAGCACGAGGGGGGCGTCGATTGGGAGTAGCGTTCCCACTATCGTCCCGCGCAATGCGCCGCGCCGCTTCGTTCAACTGGGAAAACGCCTGGCCAGAGCTGTCAGGATAGCATTCCAGTACTGGCGGGTGAGGAGTATCGGGAGCCTTTGTAGCCTGCTGCGGGCGCGTTTTCTGCTCGATCAGGCTCTGTTCTGGCTGCTCGTCCGCCTGCTCTTCAAGCTTCCCCAAATCTTTCACGACCGTGGAAATGCCTCGCGAGCTGTGGGCCTGAAGCGAGGTTTCGGTCTCGCTGAATGCACAAATAGATGACGCGCTGCTAAACGAGGTTCGCAACGTGGCTCGACACTCATTACAAAATACAGCGGCTGCGTCACAAGGCCCTTTACAACGCAAGCATTGGCTCATAGAAATACTCTACTTGAAAGACAAGTTCTTCTGTTAATACAACGTTGATGCTCATGTATTTGTCACATCAAGCAAGCAGTAAAACAAGCCTGCCTTCAAGACCATGTGAGTTGCTTAGTTGTTTATCTTGCTAGATTTCTGGCTATGACCATGGCTAATGCTCAGATCAGAACAGCACATTTCAGAAGTTATCAACATGTTTTCCACGATGTGATTGTGGAATATGTGGATAAAAGTATTACGTGATGCCAAAAGTAATGCTATACTCTGAAGTGGGGAAAAGTGGGGCAAAGTGGTGAATTGGTGCAAATAGTGGCGCTGGATAATCGTGGAGAGGTGATTTGTGGTATACAAGGCCACGCAAATCTGAGCGGTTGAGAGAGCAAACAGGATGTTTCTGGGCGAACACGCACATACAATTGATTCTAAGGGGCGTATGGCTCTGCCGGCGCGTTTTCGCCAGGATTTAGAAAAAGGCGCCGTGATCAGTAAGGGCATGGGAAGCTGTCTTTCGATCTATACCCTAGATCGCTGGAACGAGAAATCAGATGAATTGGCGGCGGGCAAAACTAGCATGGAATTACGCGATTTTGAACGTCGCATCTATCCGAGCGCCAATATTATTGAGATGGATGGGCAGGGCAGGTTGGTCATACCGGCCAATCTGCGCGCCTATGCGAAACTTGATAGTGAAGTCACGGTAGCAGGTGTACGCGACCATATCGAAATCTGGGATCGGGCTACCTGGCAGGCCTATCAACAGCAACTAGAAGAGCAAGGGGAGAGCGTTCCCTTCTAAGGCCGGGGCGATCGCAAAGGTCGTTCTGGAAAAGGTGACTATGCAAACAGGACGAGCAGGCCACGTACCTGTACTCCTGGAAGAGGTGCTGAACTATCTTCAGCCCGGACCTGGCGGACGGTATATAGATGGAAGCATAGGTGGTGGCGGACATACTGAGGCCATTCTTGCGCGCTCGGTGCCTGACGGAAGAGTGCTGGGCATCGATGTCGATGCGCAAGCCTTAGAACGAGTCGGCGGAACGAACGGGCGTCTGGTAAGCGCAGTCAAGAGCGGGCGGTTAACGCTGGTTCAAGGGAACTTCGGTGAGTTGGCCCGTATTGTAAGGGACGAGGCCAGTTTTTCGTTTTTTAACGGAAACGGCTCTCCCGCCCGCGTTGATGGCATTTTGATCGACCTGGGTTTTTCGTCTTATCAGGTGGATGACCCGCAGCGCGGATTCTCATTTAGCGTCGATGGCCCGCTGGACATGCGTCTCGACCAATCGCAGGAACTGACCGCCGCCGATCTGGTGAATAGCGCCAGCGAGGAGCAACTCGCGGATATCTTCTGGCGATACGGCGAGGAGAATCGCTCCCGCCAGATCGCCTGGCGCATCATTCGCGAACGAGCGCGCGGGCCAATTACCCGCACCCAACAACTGGCGCGGTTAGCAGCGGCGGGTGTGCCTTATAAGCCGGGGACGATACACCCAGCTACGCGTGTTTTCCAGGCGCTGCGCATAGCGGTCAATCAAGAACTAGAGCGTTTGGAAGAGGCGCTGCCGCAGATGCTGGATATTCTCAGCACGGGAAGAGCGCAGCATGACAAGGGAGAGCAGCAAGAGAGCGGACGTGGCGGAAGGATGGTTATAATCTCATTCCACTCGCTGGAAGATCGATTGGTGAAAGTGTTTATGCGGCGCGAAGCAAGTGATTGCATATGCCCGCCTGGTTCTCCGATCTGCGTCTGTGGGCATAAAGCGCGCTTGCGTATCCTGACCCACAAACCGGTGACACCATCTCGCGAGGAGATAAACGACAACCCCCGCGCTCGCAGCGCACGGTTGCGAGCCGCTGAGGTCATTGTAGTGCCGTAAGCGTAGGGACGGTGAGATGCCGTCCGCCTGTAGTGCATTTGTAGCGCGTTTGTATAGCAGTTTCGTAGTGCTGGCAAGCGCACCCGCATGGGTGCCATACAAAAGCATTAGGAGAAGCCTTGCAGGGATCACTCAAGCCCATCGCCATGCGGCGACGACAACTGCATCCATTCTTTTACCACATAGGGCCGGTGGGCTTGAGTATCTGCAGTGTCCTGCTCATCAGTTTGATGGCTGTCCTGTATCTTTCGCAATCGAGTCAGGCAGTCACCGCAAACCAGGAAATCCAGAGTCTGCGACAGCAACAGGCCAGTTTGCAGCGCGACGATCAGGATCTGGTTTCTCGTATCGCGCAGGAGCAATCTCCCAGCTATATCATGGTGCGCGCCAAAGCCATGGGGTTGATTCCAGCAGATCCAAAAAAGGTAGTTGTGATCGTTGTACCCGATCTCAAGCCGATAGATAATCGCAAAAGCGCCGTAGGGACACGATTCATTGCATCCAGGTTATGGAATCGATTTCACGGATAGGACGCGACTAATCGCGCCTCTAGTATGAGTAAAGGACAGCAACCAGAGAGGAGGTAAGAACGTGAACGAAGATTTGCAGCGGGCTCGGCATCGCCAGATGTTCATTTTCTTGCTGACTGGTCTGGGTATGCTAGCCTTGCTGGGAAGGCTCTACTACTGGCAGGTGCTCCAGTCGCACAACGGGTACGACCTGGCACAACTGGCTAATCAGGAACATACGCAAAATCAGATATTGGATGCCCCGCGTGGTCTGATTTTCGATAGCCTTGGGCATGTTCTGGCCACGAATGTAATTCGCGATGATGTATACATCGAACCGGTGCAGTATTCAATAGATCATCCCAATTATACACAGAGCGACCTGGACGCTCTCATCAATGAGATTCACACGGCGTTGCCAGAGGTGACAACGGTCGCCAAACTGCAGAAGGCCTTTCACGACGGCATGGCGCAAGGTCTGTGGGCTATGCGCGTAGCGGTCGGCATCAATACGGCTCAGAGCAATGCATTGAAGGCGCTGCAACTACCGGATGTCTTCCTGCAGCCACGCTCCTGGCGCATCTATCCCGGAGGCACGCTCGCAGCCCAGATCCTGGGATTTGTAACGCAAAACGATACCAACAACCACGGAGAATATGGGATTGAGCAGCAGTTCGACACCTTGCTTTCAGGCAAACCTGGAAGTCTTACGGCCGAAACCGATCTGCAGGGTAATCCCCTTACGGTTGGTGCGGACAACGAACAGCCCGCCATTCCAGGCGCTAACCTGACGCTTACAATCGACAGTACAATGGAAAGTATAGTCGAGCAAGGGCTGGCGAACGCCGTCAAAAATCTCCAGGCGCAGAGCGGCACTGTGGTAGTACTCAATGCCCGCACCGGCGCGGTCATCGCGATGGCCGGGTATCCGACCTTCGATCCAAACAATTATGGGATGTTTTCTAGTCAGCGTGGATGTCTGGGCAGCGAAGAAGTCTTCTTCAACCCGGCGCTTTCCTGTGACTACGAGCCAGGCTCGACCATGAAAGCGGTTACGATGGCGGCGGCGCTCGACCAGGGGCTGATTACCCCGAACACGTCGTTTTATGATCCCGGGTGCATTACTCTGAGCAGTAATGTGCCAACCGTCTGTAACTGGGAATACATCGCGTATGGTAATGAGACGATGACCGGCGTGCTGATTCACTCGGCAAACGTAGGGGCAGCCTACGTCGCCTATAAGTTTCTTGGGCCTGACAGGTACTATCCGTATCTCGCCCGCTTTGGCTTCGGTCAGAAGGTGGGTATCGATGGACCGGAAGATACTGGCTCGTACCGCACGCCGCAAAACAGTTCACTCTGGACAATCAGCGACCTGACACGCCAGGCATTCGGGGAAAGCATTTTCGCGACACCCTTGCAGGTAGCTCAGGCCTATGAAACTATCGCGAACGGTGGGGTAATGATGCAGCCCTTCCTGGTGGCATCGATTGATGACAATGGGAAGGTCACGACGACACAGCCGGTGGTGAAGCGACGCGTCATCAGCGATCAGGCCGCGGCATTGCTCACCGGCATGCTGGAGCAATCGGCCCTCAAAGGCTTTGCGCAACTGGCACAGGTTCCTGGCTATAGCATCGCAGCTAAAACGGGTACCGCGACTACACAGGGCATCGCAGCCGACGAGACTGAGGCATCTGTAGCGGGATTTATCCCAGCCTCTAATCCGCGGTTCGTTATCCTGGTAAAACTGGACCGGCCACAGAAGGCTATTTATGGCAGCACGGCGGCGGCCCCTTTGTGGGGATATATTGGCCAGCAGCTCATGTGGTACTACGACGTACCGCCGGACGAGCCACAGCAATTGGGGTAGAGGTTGGGAGAGTATATTAGTGTGTAAGCACTATACGGTGGGGCAGGGAGCGGTAGACGAGGCGACCGCGAGGATCGCTCTTACCCTGACGAGGACCTGTCGTGCTGGCTCTGCTTGTATAAGGGCAGGGGCGACGCTCGCGATCGCCCTAGAAGTAGGGATAGGACAATGCAATATCAGAATCACGAAGAGGACCAAAGAGGTGATGGTCTTGCAAAAAATATTGAAGAGGATCTGAAATTGAGCGCAACCTGGCGAGCGCTCCTTGGGTTTGAAGCATTAGCGCCTGCCCAGGTCGCGTCGGCCAGTACCGCGCCGGTTCTTGCGAACGATCCCTGGTCTGCTCTTCTGCAGACGCAGGGGGTCCAGGTGATCGATTTACAACAATTTCATGCGCAAACAGCGCAATCTATCCTCGATGAGAGGGAAGTGGAGCTTGCCCTGGATATTATCCAGGAGCAACAGTCGTAGTTACAGTATACTAGAAGATTTGTTCCATGTCAAGAGGACGGGAAGATATATAACGTTTTTCAGGGAAGTACGATGACGACAGACAACCGCTACAGTCGCGGACAACAGGAGAAAGCCAGGTCGACGCAGCGCAGGCACATTAGCGCGCCGCAGCGTTCACCTGCGCTGGAGTCTGCTGAACGTCAGCGGGATGACAGAAACGCCAGAAATACGGCCAGCACGAGTAGTCTGAGAAACCGCCGGGGCAGAGTGGTAGCGAGGCGTTATGCCGCAGAGGATGCGCTTGGGCATGTAGGTCAGGGTTCGGGAGCCGCCAGCCGCAAAAATCTGCTGCCTTTGCGCCCACGCCATCAGCAGAACCTCCAGCATACAGGGCTGACAGCCGGATGGCGCGATCGCGCCAGGCAGGAAAGGCAGCAAGCTGAGCCTTTAGCTCAGCAGACCCAACAGGATCAGCGAATTCCTCGCCAGGCTGCTGGGCTTAAGACGGGTATAACGCAGGAGGAGGCTGCACGGCTGGCGGACCTGGAGATGCAGTTGCCGCGCGAGGCGGGTAAGATCGATTCGTGGTTGCTCATTGTAGTGCTTGCTTTGCTGTGTATCGGTATCGTGATGGTCTACAGCTCCAGCGCGTTTGAGGCTGCCCGCTACCAGGGGGACGCGGCTTACTACTTCCAGCGCGAGCTGATCTGGACGATCCTGGGCATTGTCGCCATGCTGCTCACTATGCGCATCGACTATCGCGTCTGGCGCCGCTTCTCGCTGGCAGGCATGATTATCATCCTACCGTTGCTCATCATCGTCCTCAGGATCGGATCGAGCGTCTACGGTGCGTCGCGTTGGATTGTGCTTGGTTCATTCTTCTCGATCCAGCCGAGCGAGCTGACCAAGCTGATCCTGGCCCTCTATATCGCGGATTGGCTGGCGCGCAAGGGCAAACAGGTTAGCACTTTCCTGTATGGCCTCGTGCCTTTCGTGATCCTGGTCGGCGTGATCCTGGGATTAATTCTGCTGGAAAATGATCTGGGAACGGCTATCATCATCGCGGGTTTCGCGACGGTCATGTTCTTTACGGCGGGGGCAAATATCTTGCAGTTTGTGTTAGCGATGACTGGCGGCATTGTCGTGTTTGTGCTGGAGGCCTTCAAGGGCTACCGCTACTATCGTCTGATGGGATTTCTCAATCCCTTTCACGATATTACCGGCATTAACCTGCAATTGTACCAGGCACTGCTAGCGTTCGGTTCGGGTGGGTGGTTCGGTCTGGGGTTGGGAGCGAGCCGCCAAAAGACGGGCTACCTGCCCTTCCCGTTTAGTGATTCTATCTTTCCGATCATCGGTGAAGAACTCGGGTTCGTAGCCTGCGCAATCATCGTGCTGCTCTACCTGTTCCTGGCATTTCGCGGCTTCCGCCTGGCGAGACGCACGCGTGACCTGTACGGCGCGCTGTTGGCAACGGGCATCACCACCTGGCTGATCTTGCAGGCCATGATTAATATTGGGGCAAATACTGGCACTATCCCCTATACAGGTGTGCCGCTGCCCTTCATCAGCTTTGGTGGTTCATCGCTGATCGTCTCCCTGGCGGCGGTCGGCATTCTCTTGAATATCTCGCGTTATATCCAGGAACCAGAATCGCCGGCCTTATCGAGGCAAAAGTTCACACTAGGAAAAAAGCGCGTGGGAACATCTGTGATAGGTTCGTAGGGAAGAGGTTATGAACGCTCAAAACAGATGGTCCACCAGGATAAATAAAAAACATGCGAGTACTGATATCAGGCGGCGGCACCGGAGGTCATATTTACCCGGCCCTGGCGATTGCTACGGGATTGCAGGAGCAGTATCAGGCCAAGATATTGTTTCTCGGCAGCGACGATGGACTGGAGACGGAGATCGTTCCGGCGGCAGGATTCCGGCTGGCCACTGTTAAGGCCGGCAGGTTGCGCCGTTACATCTCGCCTCAAACCATCACAGGTATGCTGAGAATACCTCTGGGTATGTTTCAGGCGATCGGCATTGTAAGGAAGTTTCGTGCGGATGTTGCTTTTACAAGCGGCGGTTTCGTCTCAGTACCGGCTGCGTTGGCGGCACGATTGAATGGAGTACCGTTGTTGATGCATCAGCAAGATGTGCCGCCAAACCTGTCGAACAGGCTGGCCGCACCGTTGGCGAAGCGTATTTCGGTAGCCTTCGCCGATTCGCTGCCGTATTTTCCGGCAAGGAAGACTGTTCTTCTGGGCAACCCGGTGCGGCAGGCTATGCTAGATGTGATGGAGATCCCACCACAGGAGGCACGCAGTCGGCTCGGCTTCGTTGCTAACCAGCCGTTGCTGGTGGTCACTGGCGGCAGCCAGGGAGCAAGGCACCTGAATCAGGTACTCTGCCACGCGCTCCCGCTCCTACTGGCGCGCTGCCCTGGCCTGCAGGTGCTCCAGATAAGCGGCAAGGATTTGTATAACGAGACTCGTACATTGGCGGATAGTATTCTGACTGAACAGCTAACACAAGGAGAACAGGCTACAAGGGATGAACTACAGAAGCGTTACCGGCTGGTAGCTTACTTGAATGAGGAGATGCCCCTGGCATTGCAGGCGGCGGACCTGGTTTTTTGCCGCTCTGGTGCATCTACCCTTACCGAGCTGGCAACGCTTGGCAAGCCGAGCATTCTGGTTCCACTGCCACCGGCTATCGGCAGTTCACCCCAGGAGGCAAATGCGGCCATGTTTGCTCGCAAAGAGGCGGCCATCGTTATCAAAGACATAGATCTGACACCGGACATTCTGGTGGAGCGCGTGCAATCGCTCATGTCGTCACCGGGGCAATTAGCAGCGATGGCGCAAGCGGTTAAGATCTTCGCGAAGCCGCGGGCAACACAGGATATCGTAAAGGAAATTGTGAATATCGCCAGGAAAAACGTATGACGTTCGACATCGAGGCAGCCTATACAGCTCTACAGCCACACTTCAAGGGGCGCGTGCGGCGGAATGAAGCCCTATCACGCCATTGCACCTTTGGCGTGGGTGGCCCTGCTGATATCTGGGTCTCACTCGAGACGTCGGAGGAACTGATAGAACTGGTACGTCTGTGCGCCGAACAGCGCTGGCCGCTCCTGGTGGTCGGCAACGGCACCAATACGCTCTACGCCGACGCGGGTGTACGCGGCATCGTGGCACGCATCGCCCTCGATGCCTACCATATCGAGGATCGCGGCGACGGCACTGCCCTACTTTTAGCAGATGCCGGGATAAGCTGGCCGCGCCTGCTTAATGAGCTGGCGGCACAGGGCTGGGGAGGGTTAGAATTTGGCCCAGGTATCCCCGGCACACTCGGCGGCGGCGTCATTTCGAACGCCGGAGCGCATAATAGCGATCTGGGCCGCGTGCTTGAATGGGTCGAGGTGCTGGACGCTCGCGGCGCGGCGCTGGCGCAAGATGAATTGAGCGTACCGCTTTTACGGCGCTATACGCATGATGAAATAGAACTGGGCTACCGGCATAGCCGCTTTCGCACTGGGCGCGAAATCCAATTCGATGCGCAGGGATACCCGATTGTTCCGGCGCGCGGACTGATCGAGCCGGCCGAGATCATTACCCGTCTGGGCGCGCGGCTGCACCGCGAGACCCCGACGCAGTTGAAAGCGGCAATCGGGAACTATAAGCAACATAGGAAGCAGACACAGCCATCGCAGAAGAGTGCGGGCTCGGTCTTTAAGAATCCGCCCGGCGATTATGCCGGACGCCTGATCGAGCAGGCCGGTATGAAGGGTATGACCCATGGCCAGGCACAAATCTCAGATCGCCATGCTAACTTCTTTGTTAATCTGGGCGGAGCCAGCGCCGCCGACGTGGTGGCGCTGATCGTCGCCGCTCGCGAGCGCGTTCGACAACAATTCGGCATAAATCTTGAATTGGAAGTAGAACTGCGCGGCGAATGGGGTATAAGCGGACAACAGGGACACTAGAAACACTAACATGAGCATACGACAATTGCCTGAACAAATCGCCAATGACTATACAAACGAGCGTAAGTCACCCGTCTCGCGGAGCGTGCGAGCAGGTGGGAGAGGCAGGAGCAGTGTGAACAGAGGCAATACTGGGGAGTCTCGCCGGCGTCAGGTTCGGCCGCAGCAGGAGGTCGTGCCGCCATCGACGTGGGAGGAGCGCCGCGCACGTTATCGCCGGCCGCAGGAGCAGCAATATACCATCAATCGCCCGGTCGCGCGTACGTTTCGCCAGAGTGGGGTCGCAGCGCCTGAAGGACGAGTGCCTTTCCAGAAATCGCTGCCGCCCATGCGCTCGTCCATCCCGCCTCGCAGCAGCCGTCAGGCACGCAAGCGCGGATTCTGGCGGCGCTTCCTGGGTTTTTTTGCAGTCCTGGCGCTGATTATTGGTGCGGTTGGCTTCGCACTGTTCAGCTCTAGCTTTCACGTGCGCAGCGTGGCCGTTATGGGAACAACCAATCCCAAAGTGATCAATGCCATTGAGCAAATGAATATGGTCGGTCAGAACATTTTCTTGCTCGATGTGGCTTCGCTAACCGACCGCATCGATGCGATACCGCTGGTTCAATCGGCAGAGATCCAGAAGACCTGGCCCGACCAGCTTGTTGTGAACATTGTCGAGCGATTGCCGGTACTTCTCTGGCAGACGTCGCAGCAGACTTATAGCGTCGATAGTCACGGGATCGTCATCGGTCTCGCTAGCGAGACCAGCGGCGCTGAGCATTTGATGACGGTTGTCGATATGCGTAGTAGAGCAGTAACGCAGCGGGTACGGCCGGGCACGCGCCTGAACGATGCCGATATCTCGTTTGCCTTGCAGGTGTTCGAGCGCTTGCCCCAGGTAGTGGGCTTGAACACCTTTACGCTGCGTTACACAGTCAGCAACGCACAGGCATCGAATGGATCGTTCGTCGTTGTCAGTCCGCAGGGGTGGATCGCTTACCTGGGCAACGGCAAAGATAGTAATCCACTGGGCAATCGGCTGGTAGAATTGCAGCAGATTCTGAAAAAGGCGCAGCAGGATCAACTGATTCTAGCGACCATTGATGTGCGTTACGGTCTACGTCCGGTGTTTACCGTGAAAAAGTGAAAAATTCGTAGTGCGGGGGTACATAGTACCCAGCGGGGCGAGATGAGTTGAGACGAGTTGCGCCCCGGACAACCTCCCTGAGGAGTGTGTATCGTGCAAGAGCGGGTGATAGCCAGCATCGACGTTGGCACAACAAAAATATGCGTCCTGGTCGGCGTCCTGGAACGCGACGGGAAGCTGAATGTTGTTGGAGTCGGCACCTGCCCTTCACAGGGGCTGCGCCGTGGGGTGGTGGTGAACATCGAGGAGACCGTCACTTCCATTGCGGCAGCGCTTGACCGAGCAGAACGCCTCTCCGGCAAAACCATTATGAGCGCGTATCTCGGTATTGCGGGCAGTCATATCGACTCTGAGAACAGCAAGGGCTTCGTCGCTATCTCGCCGAGCCACCGTGACATCGTGCAGAACGATATCAGCCGTGCCATCGAGGTCGCGCGGGCCATCGCGATTCCTGCGAACCGCGAGGTCATTCATGTAATTCCACGCGGATATGTAGTTGATGGGCAGGAGGGCATCAAGAACCCGATCGGGATGTCCGGTTTCCGCCTGGAGGTTGAGACGCACATCATTACAGGCGCCACATCGTCCATCCACAACCTGATCAAGTGCGTGCATAAGTCACGCGTCGAGATCGAGGACCTGGTGTTGGAGCCACTGGCATCCAGCGAAGCGGTGCTGGAAGACGGCGAGACCGACCTGGGTGTCGCGCTGGTGGATGTTGGCGGCGGCACAACCGATATCGCGATCTTCGCCGATGGGGCTATCTGGCAGTCGGTTGTCCTACCCGTTGGCGGTCAGCTCATTACCAGCGACATCGCCATTGGCCTGCGCCTGCCAATGCCGGTGGCTGAGGAACTCAAAATCACCTACGGTCACTGCAATCCTGCCAGTATCGCGGAGGACGATATGATCGACCTCTCACACTATATGCCCGATTGCAACGACCTGGTGCCGCGCAAACTGCTCGCAGAAATCATCCAGGCGCGAGTGGAAGAGCTGTTTGAGATGGTTCACGAGGAGATCAAGAAATCCGGCTACGACGGACTGCTTCCGGCGGGCCTGGTTGTCACTGGCGGCTCCGCCGTGCTGCCGGGCATGCTGGATGTCGCCGGGCGCATCCTGGACCTGCCGGCGCGCATCGGCATGCCGCCAAACCTGCATGGGCTGGCCGAGTCGATCAACCACCCTGCCTATGCGACCTCGGTAGGTCTGCTGTTGTGGGGCCTGCGTCACACCTCACAGTTTGCTGATGAAGAAGGAGGAGCAATCCGGGTCAGGGGATGTGATCTCTCGCCTGGGTCGCTGGTTCCGCGCGTTTATACCGTAGTAAGGAGGCCACGAATGCTACCATTAGGAAATCATCAAGTTGAGGGCTTCGCCCAGATTCGTGTGATCGGTGTCGGGGGAGGTGGCAGCAATGCAGTCAATCGCATGATCCAGGCCAATATGATGGGCATCGAGTTTATTGCTGTGAACACCGATGCCCAGGCTTTGCTGATGACCGAGGCGCCGCATCACATCCGCATCGGTGACAAACTCACGCGAGGCCTGGGAGCAGGTGGCAACCCGAACGTGGGCGCGAAGGCCGCGGAGGAAAGTGCCGAGGAGATCTACGAGGTCCTGAAGGGCTCCGACATGGTCTTCATCACCGCCGGTATGGGTGGGGGCACCGGAACCGGCGCCAGCCCCATCGTGGCACAGATTGCGCGCGAGTTGGGAGCGCTGACGGTGGGCGTTGTCACCAAGCCGTTCGCCTTTGAGGGCAACAAGCGACGCGTGGCGGCTGAGGAAGGCATCGCCAACCTTAAGGAGCATGTGGATACACTCATCACTGTACCCAACGATCGCTTGCTGGCCATTGCCGACAAGAAGATGCCGCTCAAAGAGGCCTTCCGGCTGGCCGATGACGTGCTGCGCCAGGGCATCCAGGGCATCAGCGATCTGATTACCGTGCCTGGCCTGATCAACCTGGACTTCGCGGACGTGAAGACCATCATGTCGGTGGCGGGCTCGGCCTTGATGGCGATTGGCGAGGGCAGCGGCGAGACGCGTGCCATTGATGCCGCACACATCGCGATTGCCAGTCCTCTGCTCGACATCGACATCAATGGGGCGCGCGGAGTGCTATTCAACATCACCGGCGGCATGGACCTGACGCTGTTCGAGGTGAACGAGGCGGCAGACATCATCAGCAAGGCGGCTCACCCGGAGGCCAATATCATCTTCGGAGCCGTGCAGGACCCGGCCTTTGAGGGCAAGGTCAAGATCACGGTCATCGCCACCGGATTCGACAACCGTGCTCCGCACATGCAGCACCCGTCGATGCAACCTGGCCGCGTAGAATACGGTCGCAGCGTCTACTATTCGGTGCAACAGTCCGCCAACGGCAACGGCAGCGCCCGGCAGCAGCCGCCTGCTCCGCAGGGGCCGGCGTATAGCCCTCTGCCCGTCACGCCGCCGCCTATAAATGTCTCACAGCGTCCAACCGGGCCGCAAGCGACGGCAGCGCGAGCCTGTGCAGCAGCAGCACCCGGTTTCCTCCATGCACCAGCAGGCGCGGCCACCTATGCCATCGATGCAACCGGCGCAGCCGATGATGCAAAGCGATATCGATGATGACGACTATGAGCTGAACAGCGATTCGGCGGACATCCTGGATGCGCCAATGCCTCCGCTCCCAGCAGCGCGTCTACCTGTACCGGAGCCGGAGGCCCAGCCCGCGCAGCGTCCCCCGCACCTGGGCGCCGACGGACGCCAGCAGCGTCCCATCCGCCGCCTGGACCCCAAGGCGCTCGACCTGCCGCGCGGCACGCGCAGCGCCCCTCCCGGCGACGCCATCGATATCCCGGCGTTTTTGCGGAAGCGGTAAGAAGCGCTACAAGTCCCGGTGCTGGAAGCGCCACGCGGCCAGCACCGGCAGCCCGATGCAGTAGAGTACCACCCAAATCAGGAGCGCACCGGCTATCGGTTCAGCCGAGGTAAAGGGCGTGTTGAAGCCATCACTTGATATCCCAAGCACCTCTAACGTCGCCGTGTTGGGGATCAGGAAGTACGAGACGCCGTGCCAGAGGGCGTCGGTTGGCATGATGAGGTTGATGACGGTGGTGATGTTTTGCATGGCCTGATTTGGCGTGTGCGAAATAATCTTCACGATGAACTGGACGATGCTGGCAATCGGTGCGCCGATGAACAGCACGAGGGCGATAGCGCCATTCACGATGGTAGGCACGAGCGAACTGCCGAGGGTGGTGAGCGCCAGCAGCGCCAGCGAGATCAGATCGAGCATGCCAAAGGCGCTAAAGGCCTGGTCGGGCCAGTAGCCGGTTTCCTGGTGAATGATGGCCAGGAAAGCAAAAAACACGAGCGCGTTGTAGACAATCACAATCAGAGCGTAGCCCAGCCATTTGCCGAAGACAATTTCGGCGCGGGCCAATGGCTTCGGAACGATCACGGAGAAGGTGCCCGCCTCTACCTCGCTGGAGATCATGCCGGCGGTCAGCACGATAGTGAGCAGGCTGCTCAGCAGGTAAACCAGCCAGATCGCCATGATAGTGATGACGATCCCGGCGCTCAGCAGCTCCAGTTGTGAATTAGCGCCGCCAGTGGGCGTCGATATGTTCACCGCGATATTGAGCAGGATGGTGAATGCGGTTAACAACAAGGCGCTCAGGATCACTACAGCAAGGAATAGCTTGCGCCGGATCGCCTCTTGTAAGGTGAAGCGTGTAATCAATAATAATCCCATTGCGTACCCCACATGATTTATTCTCGGCGGCGCGATTCGTCGATGGTCTGTAAGAAGAGTTGCTCCAGTGAGCGATGATGGGATGCCATGCTGTACAGGCGCGCGCCGCACTCATGCACGGCGGCGGCAACATCGGCAGCGCCTTCCTCGTCCCGCACCTCGACCAGCAGGGAGCAGGACGTATTACCCTCCTGGCGAACGGCAAGCGCTACCAGGCCGAGTCGATGCAACAATTCCTGGTTGATGGGACTGACGTGCAGCTCCAGGACCAGTGGTTCGTCGAAGAGCGACTGCGGCGCTCCTACCTTCAAGATGCGCCCCTCGTTGATGATCGCCACCCGGTCGCACAGCGCTTCCACGTCGGCGAGCTGGTGGGAGTTGAGGAAGATGCTCATGCCCTCGGACTTCAACTGCCGCAGGAGATCGCGCATGTCGCGCTGGCCAACGGGGTCGAGTCCAGAGACGAGCTCATCGAGCAGCACCAGGTCTGGCCGGTTGATCAGCGCCTGGGCCAATCCAATGCGCTGCATCATGCCTTTGGAGAACGTTCCCAGCTTCTGGCGATCCCTGCCAGCCAAACCGACGAGGGCCAGCACCTCCCGACAGCGTTTCTCTAGCTGCATGCCGCGCAGCCCATACAGCCGACCGTGAAATTCGAGGAACTCCTTTGCCTGCAGCCAGCGATGGAAACTGGGCAGTTCCGGTAAGTAGCCGATGCGCCTGCGGGCCTCTCTATCGGAGACGGGCAACCCGAGGATACGCACACTTCCCCTCGTAGGGACAACCAGCCCGGTGAGCACCTTCACTACCGTGCTTTTCCCGGCGCCGTTGGGGCCGAGAAAGCCAAAGGCTTCCCCGCGATACATGGTGAAGCTGACATCATCTACTGCCACCAGTTGGTTGTAGACCTTCCGTAGCCCTTTTACCTCTATTGCTGGCAATAAGTCGTCATTGGCCATATATACCTCTATACAGGTCTTTTGTAGGCAGTAGAGGCCGATAAATCGGCGGTGGGCGCGATAAATCGGGCCCCTACTCCCTTATCATTGTAACCATCGAGGGCCGATAAATCGGCGGCCCTACTCATCATTGTAACGAATTGGCTGCGTCTATGAGTGCGCTCGTGTTGCCTGTCAGGCCGGCTACAATATAGATGACGCCGCCCTTCTGCCAGAGCAATGCTCCCGCACCGAGAGAGTTATCCGTCAGCAAGACCGCGGGCGCTCCATGAGCCGTGACCTGTTGCGCATCGACCTGTGGCGGTATGGGCAGAGGAACCGTGCCGGTGTTCAGATCAATATTTTGCAGCAGGCTGCGCATTTGTGAAGACTGGTTGGGCAGGGAGATGAAGAAATCGCGCAAGTCCTTCAGCGAAGCGTTACCCACCCCTTGTACCACAGGGTTAGAAACTTCTGCTACATAAAAGGGGTTCCCGCTGCATTGATTTATTGTATCGATTCCGGCGCCCGGCGGACAACTCTTGACGTAGCTGACCAGTACACTTGTCTGGACGGTAATCGTATACGTTGCCCCATCGAGCTGCGCAGGGATAGACACCCCGTGCTCTCCATTCGCCTGCAGGTATGCTCGTGCCTTGGCGGCCCTGAAGACGAATGCCAGCATGCCCCCATTGTTGACGGCAAATTGTGCTGTTGAGCCGACTCCTGATGGCAGGCGGGTGGGCAACAAGAGCGGGAAGCGCAGGAGCTGCTTGACCTGGTCCGCGCTGATGGGGTGCAAGCCGGTATCAAAGTCCTGCTGGTTTACATCGCCGTACTTAGTGATATCGAGCAACAATGCCTGCGAGAAGTTTCGTGGATTGATATTCACGGGCTGGAACTGTTGCACCTGGAACAGCGCGAGGAATTGATTCGCCAGCGCTGCCGCGTTTGGCAGTAACAACAGGGCAATCATGGCCGCGGCGACGATGGCAGCCAACCAGGCAGTGCGGCGCCTGGCGAAGGAGAGAGGCCCCCCACGATAAATCGGGGGGCTACTGCTGCCGGACTTGAGCAAGGAAAGCGCTCCCGCGCTGTGCCTGTCTTTTCTCAGACCTTCCGCATCGAGCCTCGCCTGCATTGCCGCGAAGGCGGTCGCCGTTGACGGCATCTCGCTTTCGTTCAGACCTGAGATAGAGAGCAAATCAAATACGTCACGGCTGCTGGCTGAGGCGGCCCGGTCATCGGCGGCACAGCCGGCGCAGATCGCAATGTGGGCCAGCGCGTGCTCCCTTTCGGCGGCAGGCAACTCGCCGTCATGCAGGCTTACCAGCACACCTATATCCAAGCACTGATTATTCTGCTGTTGTTCTCGCTCGTTCATAATACCTCCTCCGAAATTCGCGTTCAGCACGTGCCAGTAATGAGCCAACGGATGCCGGGGCCACGCCGGTCGTCTGCGCGATTTCTGCATAACTCAAGCCGATACTGCGCAGCAAGAGATAGGTTTGCTGTCGCTCAGGAAGCTCCGCCAGCACTTCGCGTACCAGCGCTGCCTGCTCAAGGGCCAGCACCTGCTGCTCAGGGCTGGCCTGTGCCGCACCTGCTCCGCTCTCCAACTGAGTCGCGCCTACCGCACGCTCCTCGTGGTGTGTGCGGCGCTGGTGGGCGCGCAGGGCATTCAAGCTCAGGTTGGTTGCCACGCGGCACAGCCATGCGCGGCGTTCTCCTTCGCTCGTCGCCTGCGGCGGTATGCGATAGAAGCGTAAGAAGACCTCCTGCGCGATATCATCCGCCTCATCACCGCGGCCGGTACAGCGGAAGGCAAGCTGGTAGACGAGGGGATAATAGCGTGTAAATATAGCTTCAAACAATTCTTCGCCTGTTGAGGCGATGAGAGAAGTATGCTTTATGTTTGACGACATGCGCTTTTCCTCAATCAAACCTGGTCCGTTGACCTGGCAGGTTCTTGTTGACTCTTCCCATCGATGGCACATATAAGACACCGCTCAATTGAATCTTGTGACATGTAACAAATCCTTTGCTGAACTGCGGCTTTCATATTATTTACAATGAGACCTTTCTTAGCTCGGCAGCTACTCCATTCTTCGATGAGTACAATTCCCAAGGGCGGCGCAAGCGCCCCCACCACTCATCCACTCCACTCCCGCCCGTACAGGCGATGTCCTGCTCACATGGATCCTTCCATCGCATTTTTACGATAATGTCTGTGTTTAATTGTCAATCTCCATAATCGGTGTGGGTGGGGTAAACCGGCGCCTACGTGACGATTGTTCAATTCGTTGTTGTATCCTTATTCCTGGTTGGGTTCTGGTGCAAGGACGCGATGATGAACATTGCCGATGTTGGTAGGTAAAAAATCATAATCGCGTCCCTATGATAGATGGCGTTTAGTCCATCTTTAGCAGCACCTTCAACACTCCCGGCTTTATCGCGTACTCGAAGGCATCCAACGCGTTATCCAGGCTGTAGCGGGCGCTGATCAATGGAATCACATCCAGGGTGCGGCGGGTCAGGGCGCGCAGAGCAGGTTGAAATGGGCCGCAGCGCGAGCCCAGCACGCGAATCTCGTCGATGACGATGGGAGCGAGGTCGAGCGTGCTCTTATCGGCGACTGTGCTTTTCAGGATGACTGTTCCTCTTGGGCGTACCAGCCGCAGGGCCAGTTCAAGACCATGCGCTGAGCCGGTGCATTCGACCACTATATCGACGCGCCGCCCTACGTCTGCCAAGACATGCTCCACGTTGTCGAGCAGGTAGGTGGTGATGCCGCGCTGCTCGGGCAGTGTAAGTTTCTCGGGATGCTTGCCCACCATGCGCACATCGCAGCCGGCCAGCGCCAGCACCTGCGCGGCAAGCTGGCCCAGTTTGCCGTCGCCCAGCACGATCACGACGTCGGTCGGCTTTATGTGTGCCTGCTCGAGGATTTCAAAGTTGGCGGCAAGCGGCTCGACAAAGACGGCCTCTTCATCGCTTAGCTCGTCGGGTACGATGTGCAGGTTTTCGAGGGGAAGCGTCAGGTAATCAGCGAACGCACCGTCGCGGCCGCCGATACCCAGGGTGGTGCGATTCGGGCAGTGCGTCGGCATGTCGCGCGAGCAGTAAAAGCAGTCGGGACGGTGGCAGGCGGCGTTGATCTCGCCGACGACCCTTTTGCCGAGCAAATGCTTATGACTTTTCTGGGCAGGGGCGCTATTGATTTCTTCCACCACGCCGACAAATTCATGACCCGGTACGCCCTGGAAGGCCAGGTAGCCGCGCGTGATCTCGATATCGGTGTTACATATGCCGGCCATTGTGACGCGGATGAGGGCTTCGCCTGATTTGGGTGCAGGCGGCGGCAGATGGTGATCGAGGCGGAGGGTGTTGTTGGCGTAGATCAAAGCGCGCATGTGTTATTCTCTTCTATTGTGCCCCTCACCAGAGCACGCGAGGCACCCGCAAGGCGAAAGGGACGCAAGGCACCCGCGAGGGGCCCCGCGCCACTCCCAGCCGCCCCTGCCTCTACAATGAACCAACCTCCGACAAGAAATCTACCTGGATAAGCCTCGCCGGGGACTTTACGATACTTGCTTCTTTGTTTATAGAGTTGCCTGTAGGCTTTCAAAGAAGCTGGTATCCGAGGTATCCGAGGTATCCGAGGTATCCAAGGTATCCGAGGTATCTGAGGTATCACTTGTATCGGTTGTATCGGTGTGTGCTCGTGCATAAAGGATATCCTTTGCGCTCAGGTTGACAGGGTGACGGCTCATATTGCCGAATTGGTCTTATTATACGTCGGAGATCCTTCGCTGCGCTCAGGATGACAAGATAAGAGTATGCGACAGGGTAAGAGTGTGTGACAGGGTGAGACAACCCGTATTGTCGAACTGGTCTTGTGATTATGCACTGGCTCATTGTACCTCATGGTTTAGCAATTGGCTGCTATGCGTAGGACTTTGAGAAGAGGGAGAATTTGGGACATTTGGGACAGGCCGGTCGCCTGGAATTATGGTGTTGCGTAAGGCTGTGAGCGTGCCCAGGACGTTTGGGACATTTGGGACAGGGGGAATCTCGTCAGTTGGTTGTGCCAGACAGGGATGGTTGGGGGTGGTATAGAGGCCACGGGCGGTTGAGACCAGTTCTCCGGCCAGTTTCATGCGGAAAATCATTTTGCGGCCGGCGTTTTCGTCGTAGCAGGCGGCATCGATGATCTCTTTGTGGCTGCGAGGGGAGGCGCTGTTCTGCAAGAAGCGCAGGATGGCCTGGCGCTGTGGTGAGCGCAGCGGGCCGGTAGACAGGCGCACAAGGTGGGAGGGGTCGTGTTCACCGAGCCAGTGGATGGTGGGGATGCCTGCTTCGGAGGCGAGGATTTGATAGGCGAGCACAGGCGGCTGCGAGCTGAGAAGATGGCGAGTTGTAAGCAGGAGGTTTTGGCGCTCGTCGGCAGGATCGGGTGTGAGGAGCAGGCGAGTGCGGGCAGCTTCCAGCAAGGGGGAAGCGGGACCGGGCGAGCGCAAGGGATCGGCGGGCGGTTCGCGCAGCGAGCGGGTGAGCAGGATGGCACAGTTGGCTTGATGGGCAATTTCGAGGAGGGTGGGCAGGCAGCGGGACAGGCCGGGAATGGCACTGGCGGGATCGAAGATGACCAGGCGCGCATCCTGGCGGAGGATGGTGGCGGCCAGGTGATCCAGATCGCGGGAAAACGCGAAGGAGCGGGCGCGAATGGTCGGCGGGCGATGGTTCCTCGACGAAGGTACGGAAGAGCAGAACGTGGGCCGGAGTCGCCGCCGGCGGCTTCCAAGCGCGGTTTGATGGTATTGGAGGGAGAGTCATAGGGGGCCAGAAGGATGACGTTGCCCGGCAGGGTGGGTGTACCATCGGGAAGTGGGGAGCCGCTTGAGATGCAGGCGGCGAGGGTGAGGGCGAAGAGGGAGAGGTCACCGCCGGGAGCGGCATCTACGAGTGTGAGGTGGCCGAGGGGTACGCGACCAGGCCAGAGCCAGGTGAGGGGGTTGCCGAGTACGTTGGAGAGGAGGAGTGTTGATGGAACAGAGGCGGGAGCGGGAGAACTACCAGACCCGAGGTTATCTCTGGTGGGCGTTCGGAGCGTTCGAGTTTGTGAATGCGGCGATCACTGAGGGGTTTGAAGTTCATGGGTAGATACCCTCCTGGTTGGTTGAGTACACAAGACTCAGGTAGGATAGTCTTCTTACCGCGAGTCTATCTTTTTTTCAGTATAGCAGAGGGTACATAATCAAGCGCGTGGCGATATAAGGAGATGGATGTTAAAGTTTAGCATGGGAGAGGATGGACGCCTGCGAAGAGGCTCTGGTCAGCCGATGTGTCAGCAGGCCTATTGACCCGCAAGGGGTAGGAAAGGAGGAAGGACAGGCGCAAGGGACAGGGAAGGACGAAGGACACCCGCAAGGGGCCCCGCGCCACCGCGCCACTGCCCCTGTCCCTACAAAGAACGAGTCTGGTTCATTGTAATTTATGGGCAGACTTTGGTGGCTGTTGTGGGACGTTTGGGATATGACGTGCTTTTGTCCCTGGTATCACTCTGGGTAGGATTGCGCCTGATTACTATTTTCCCTAGAGTGACAGCCGTTTCGTCCATGTCGTCTCTGTATTTGTTGCTTCCCTTCTTGACAAACTAATGGTATTAGTGTAATATATATTTAGATTAGTCAATGAGGTTAATGCTATTAGCAAAAGGAGTTATTACGCTATGAAAGTGAGAGCTTACGGGGACAACCTTATTCAATTGACTCGGCTGGGTTTCGTCAATTGCTACCTGGTGCGCGAGGAGGATGGCTTCACCTTGATCGACACCGGCATGAGCGGCCAGGCCCAGTCGATCATCCAGGTGGCGCGGGGGATTGGTCGGCCGATTGTTCGCGTCGTGTTGACACATGCCCACATCGATCATGTTGGTTCACTGGACGCGCTGCATGAGGCACTGCCGGATGCCCAGGTGGCGATCAGCGAGCGGGACGCTCGTTTTCTGTCGGGCGATAAGAGCCTGGACCCAAACGAGCCGCAAGTGCCGTTGCGTGGAGGCTATCCGGTCTGCAAGACGAGGCCGACCGTGCTGCTGCACGAAGGCGACCGCATTGGCTCGCTCGAAGTGATCGCCACACCGGGACACACTCCGGGCCATCTCTCTTTTCTCGATAGGCGAGACAGCGCCATAATCGCCGGCGATGCTTTCCAGACACTAGGCGGAGTGGCTGTTTCGGGTACGTTCAAACCACTCTTCCCTCTACCGGCGCTGGCTACCTGGCATAAAGGGTTAGCGCTGGAGAGCGCGCGCAAACTGCTGGCGCTCCAGCCATCCGTGCTGACGGTGGGACATGGCCGCATGCTAGAGCATCCCCAGACGGCGATGGAGCGCGCTATTCGCGACATGGAGCAGTCCCTGGCAAAAGAGCAAGGAAAACAGACGCATGTCGCATAGAGTGGGGCTGGACAAGGCGACTGTCGTGGAGGAGGCGGCAAAGCTGGTAGATGAGGAGAGCCTTGAACAGCTCTCGCTGGGCCGCCTGGCCGAGCGCTTAGGCGTCCGCACGCCATCCTTGTACAATCACGTCGCAGGTCTGCCCGGACTCAGACGTGATCTGGGGCTCTACTGCTTGCGCGATTTGCTTGACCGAATCCAGCGCGCCACTATTGGGAAATCGCGCGCGGAGGCCATTCTCGCGCTCGCCGATGCTTACCGGGCCTATGCCAGGCAAATGCCTGGGCGCTATGCTCTCACGTTGCAAGCGCCCGCTCCCGGTGACCCGGAGTTGCAGGCCGTTGCGCAACAGATTGTGGATGTGCTGCGGGCTGTGCTCGCGCCATACAGACTGAGCGAGGAAGAAGCTATCCACGCCATTCGCGGCCTGCGCAGCCTGGTGCATGGCTTTAGCTCGCTGGAGATAGTTGGCGGTTTCGGGATGCCCGTAGACCTGGAAGCCAGTTTCCAGTGGCTGATCCATCTGTTCATCGCCGGTCTGCATCGTTTAAGCGTGAAAGGGTAAGCAATACTACTTGACAAATCGTATAGTCTAGTATACCTTCTTCATTAGAAATTGCATATCGGGCATTGAGCGAGGGAAGTAGGCCTGAATTCGGGCTTGCAGAGAGCTGGCGGGTGGTGCGAGCCAGCGCCGGGGATGGGCTGAAACTGCCTCGTGAGCTGCGGCTGTGAAATGTTGCTCGTACATCGTTTATGGGGTACGAGCGCGGAAGTAGCGGCCACCGGGAGCTCCCGTTATAGAGTGCGGGTGTGCTGGCACCCAGAGAGGCTGCTGTTGTGAGATAGCGGCGAAACGAGGTGGTACCGCGAACACGGTTATGAGCGCTGTTCGCCCTTGTCGGGCGGAGGGCGCATTCTTTTTGTCCTCCGCGTTTTAAGGAGCATTTGCATTGTTAATTCCTATGGACAAATTAAGGCGACATCCAACCAGGGCTGATAATGAGATTTACCAATGACGCCGTAATACTGGGATGCACCTCAACGAAGTGAAGGGTCAGGCTCACGAGGGCAACCTTCGCTGCGCTCGGATGACATGACGATCGATCGGTAGAATTCATATTGGCCGTACCGATGGCTGGATGAATTTGTCAACATGCATCAAAGTGCTTTTACAAGGAGGATTGTATGCCACAACGAGAGCCAGCCGGCATGGATGCCGGTACCGGTGGGACACAACAAGGGAGTGAGCAGAGGCAGGAGGGGCAGGAGGGACAGCAGGGGGTGAGGGCGCAATCGTCTACTTTTGCCAGGGTGCGGCCGCCGAGGTATGATTTCGCGGCGTTCGAGGCGAAGTGGCGCGAGCGGTGGGAAGAGGAGCAACTCTACAGGATCGACCTGGTGAATGCTGAGCGACCGTATTACAATCTCATGATGTTTCCCTATCCTTCGGCGGAAGGATTGCACGTGGGCAACATGTATTCCTTTGTTGGCCCGGACATTCATGGGCGCTGGATGGCGATGCAGGGGTATGATGTGTTCGAGCCGATGGGGTTCGACGCCTTCGGCATCCACAGCGAAAACTTTGCAATCAAGCGCGGCGTGCATCCGCGTGTGCTCACGGCGCGCAACGTCGAGCATTTTCGCGAGGGGCAGTTGAAGCGCATCGGCAATCGTTTTGACTGGTCGCACGAGGTGCATACGACCGATCCGCGCTATTATAAATGGTCGCAGTGGATTTTCCTGCAATTGTTCAAGAATGGGCTGGCCGAGCGCAAGACCGCGCCGGTCAACTGGTGTCCCAAGGATAAGACGGTGCTGGCCGATGAGCAAGTGATCGATGGGCACTGCGAGCGCTGCGGAACGCTGGTAGAGCGGCGCTGGCTGGAGCAGTGGTTCTTGAGGATAACCGACTATGCCCAGCGATTGCTGGATGACCTGGAATGGCTCGACTGGTCCGAGCGCACCAAAACGCTCCAACGCAACTGGATTGGCCGCTCGGAGGGTCTCGAATTCAGGATGGAGATCGATGGCGTACCCGGAGAGAGCGTGCAGGTGTACACGACGCGCCCGGACACGATCTTCGGCATGACCTTCGTGGCGCTGGCGCCACTTCATCCGCTCATTGAGCGCATCACCAGTGATGAGCGGATCGCGGCTGTCCGGGCCTACCAGCAGAGGGCCAGCAGCGCGCATGATGATGCTGAGCGTGTCATGACGGGCGTGTTCACCGGGGCGTATGCGCGGCATCCCATGACGGGCGAGCGCATTCCTATCTGGGTGGCGGATTTCGTGCTCGAGGGGTACGGCGCGGGGGCGATAATGGGCGTGCCCGCGCACGATGAGCGCGATATGATCTTCGCGAAGGCGATGGGCCTGCCGGTGCGCGTTGTAGTTGTGCCGCCTGACGATGATGCTGAACTGCTCGTTGAAGAGATGCAAGAGACGGGAGAAGCGTATACACAGCCGGGCGTGCTCGTTGACTCGGACGGGTATACGAGTATGAGTTCGGCACAGGCAGCAGAGGCCATCGCGGCATGGTTCGAGGAGCGCGGCCTTGGCAGGCGGGTCGCGAAGTATCGCCTGCGTGACTGGCTGATCAGCCGCCAGCGCTACTGGGGACCGCCTATCCCAATCATCTACTGCCCGCAGCACGGGGCCGTGCCGGTGCCGGAGGAGCAACTGCCGGTGATACTGCCCGACGTGGAGAACTGGATGCCGACGGGTACCGGCGTCTCGCCGCTCGCGGCCATCGAGGAGTTCGTCAATACGACGTGTCCCATCTGTGGGGGTCCGGCCAGGCGCGAGACAGATGTGAGCGACAACTTCCTGGACTCGGCCTGGTACTACCTGAGCTACCTTTCCAACGATGGGGATACGCAGCCGTGGGACCCGGCGCTGGCGCACAAATGGCTGCCGGTGAACATGTATATCGGCGGTGTGGAACACAGTGTATTGCACCTGATGTACGCGCGCTTCATCGCGATGGCGCTGCACGATCTGGGCTACCTGGAGTTCGAGGAGCCGTTCAAGCGCTTCCGCGCCAACGGCACGATCACGACGGGAGGCGCGAAGATCTCCAAGTCGAAGGGCAACGTCATCAACCCGGACGACTACATCACGCGCTTTGGCGTGGACGTGTTCAGGGTCTACCTGATGTTCATGGGGCCATACGAGGCCGGCGGCGATTTCAGCGACCGGGGCATCGGCGGGGTGGTGCGCTTCCTCGACCGCGCCTGGTCGCTGGTGACGCGGCACGCGCAGGATGCGAAGGCGGGAGCGCCGCAGGGCGAGGAGCGGAGGATGCTCCATCGCACGATCAAACGCGTCAGCGAGGATATCGCTGTCCTGAAATACAATACCGCCGTTGCGGCGCTGATGGAGTACCTCAACAGCCTGGAAGCGAGGCAGAGCATTGCGCGCGAGGAACTGCGCACGCTGCTGTTGCTGCTGGCGCCGATGGCTCCCTACATTACGGAGGAACTGTGGGAGCGACTGGGGCAAGAAGGCTCGATTCATACTGCCTCCTGGCCGGTATACGATGTCGAGGCGATACGCGCGGAGATGATGACGCTGGCGGTGCAGGTCAACGGGCGCCTACGTGGGCGCATCGAGGTGGCGTATGATACGCCGGAGGAGGAGATCAGGCGGCTGGCGTGTGATGGTTCCGCAGGTGCAGTCGTTTATCGCGGGGAAGCAGGTGAGCCGGATGATTTATGTGCCGGGGAGGCTGGTGAATGTGGTGACAGAGTGAGACGGGGTGAGACAGAGTGAGATGGGGTGAGACGGGGTGGAGGTTCATCTTTTCTGATATAATTGCTCTAAAGCGGTTCGTTGCTTTTCTTCATGGGGTATGGAGTATTTGTAGGCGATCAACTGTAGGGGTGATTTACAATGGACGAGGGCGGCGCAAGCGCTGTCCAGAGTGGTAGACGAGCAATGGACGAGGGCGGCGCAAGCGCCCCAGCCACCCGTCCACCCCACTCCCGCCCGTACAGGCAAATGATGAGCTTTTCTTAAGTTGATACCTATTCGGGCCGATAATGAACTTTCACAACCAAGAGCGGTCCTGTCATCCTGAGCGCAGCGAAGGATCTCGGCGGGCGGCGAGCCAGATCCTTCCCCTTCGCTGCGCTCAGGGCTTCGGCTCACGCGCTCAGGATGACAGGGCCGACTTTGATCGGTAATGTTCATAATCGGTGGTGGGCGCGGTGAGTGGGCCATACGGGCAGGTGAAGTGGCGGGCGCGATAATGCATTTTGGCAAGTTAAGGCGGACATTATAACCTCCACCGAGGGCCGATAAATCGGCGGTGGCCGCGGTGAACCGGGCCCTACGAGGATTTCATGCGTGGTTTGGTCGCCTTGAAAGAGGGAGCGTATGTTATGGTGAAGGTTGCGCTGATTGGTGCGGGGAGCGCTGTGTTTGCTCAGACGGTGATTACGGATATACTGGGGATTGATGAGCTGGATGGAGGGACGTTTGCGCTGGTTGACCTGGATAGCGAGCGCCTGGAACTGGCGCACGAGGTGGCGGAGCAGACGATTGCTACGGCCGGGAAGCACTGGACGGTGCAGGCGACGACGGAGAGGCGCGAGGTGCTGGCGGGTTGCGATTACGTGTTCAACATGATCGAGGTGGGGGGGATGGCGAATGTGCGCTTCGATTATGAGATTCCTATGAGGTATGGGGTAGACCAGTGTGTCGCCGATACGAGTGGGCCGGGTGGCATTTTCAAATACTTGCGAACTGCTCCTGCGTGGCTGGCGATTTGCCGGGATATTGAAGAGATGTGCCCGCGTGCGCTGGTCATCAACTATACCAATCCGCTGTCGGCTATGGTGTTGACGGCACTGCGCGCTACCTCTCTGCAGGTGATTGGGCTGTGCCATTCCATCATTGAGACGGCTTACGAACTTTCGGAATTTGTGGACGTGGACTTTGAGCAGATGCGCTACCGAGGCGGGGGGATCAACCATCTCTCGTGGTTTGTCACGTTCGAAACGGAGGATGGCGAGGATCTGTACCCGCGCCTGCGCAGGGCGGCGGAAGACCCGGCCATTTACGCGCGCGATCCTGTACGCTTCGATATCATGCGCGCCTTCGGGTACTATACGACCGAAGCCAGCTCGCATGCCTCGGAATATTTCCCCTATTTTCGTAAGCGGAAGGAGCTGGTCGAGTACTACGCCAGCTTACAGCCGGATTGCAGGAGCGGCGAGCGGGCGGAGAGGTGGCCGAGGGCGCGCGGCGAATACGATGAGCGGCTGCGCGACTACCTGGCGCGTGAACGGCGGGGTGAGCGAGCCTTTTTTCTCGAAAGGGGACTTGATGCCGGTTCGTATATCGTCGAGGGACACACGTTGAACCGGCCCCAGGCGATCTATGGCAACGTTGGCAACAGCGGGCTGATCGAGAATTTGCCACGTGATGGGTGCGTGGAACTGGCCTGTATGGTGGATGGCACCGGCATCCACCCGATGTATTTCGGGAGGCTGCCGACGCCCCTGGCCGCGATTGACAGCGCCCATATGATGATTCATGAGCTGATGGTGGAGGCGGTGCTCAATGAAGACCGCGAGGCAGCCGTGCACGCTCTGATGCTTGATCCGCTGACGGCGGCGGTTTGCACGCTGCCGGAGATACGGCAGTTGTTCGATGAGATGGCGGCGGCGCAGCGGGATTATTTACCGCGGTTTATTGTGTAAGGAGTAAAGTATGGCCGATATTGTTCCGTATTTAGAGCGGATACGCGCGCGCTTCGATCAGCCGGAGACGCGGGCAGCGTTTGTGGGCTTTGCGAGGACGATCCAGTTTGTTTTTACTGATCTGCGACGTAATTTTGTGATGGCCATTGCCGGGGATGGGAGCGCGACCCTCGCGGAGGAGAGCCTGCCCCAGCCGGATATTACTGTTACGACCAGCAGCGATACGCTGGCGGGTATACTTGACCGGAAGGTAAATCCCGAGCTTGCCTTCGTAACGCGGAAGATCAAGGCTACGGGCAAGATGGAGGACCTGTTGAAGTTGCAGAAGCTGCTATAATCACGTCAATTGAACCTTGTCAATTCGATATTATCGTTGCCAGGAGTGGTCAATGGACACGGATATTTCGCTCCCGAAGTTGACCGTTCGGGATCAGCTTGTCCTGAGCGCCTACTGGTTTTCGCTCAATGCTCAATCAGCAGCGCTTTTCCCGATCGTCATACCACTCCAGATTGTGCTCTTCCTGCCGTCAGGCCCGGTAGGGAATGCGCAGCAGGCGGTCCTTCTCGGCTGGATCTCGGCGGTAGGCGCGGTCATTTCGCTCTTCATGTCTCCGGTGATAGGGATGATGTCCGACCGGACTCCTGGCGCGTGGGGGCGCCGCAGGCCGTATATTGCGATTGGCACGCTGCTGCTGGTGTTAAGCGCGCTGCTGCTGGCAGTGGCGGGGAGCGTTGCCATCTTTGTGCTGGCGCTTATTATCAACCAGGTAGGGAGTAATGCCGCCAATGCTGCCTACCAGGCCCTCCTACCTGATCGTGTGCCGAAGAATCAGCGCGGCACGGCTTCCGGATACATGGGGCTGATGACCATTATCGGGAATATCGGCAGCCTGGCCCTGGCGGGATTTCTGCTGGCAAATGTCAGCGCGACGGCCGCAAGCGCCAATCTCATACGGAGAGGAGCGCTCCTTTTTTATATTCTGACCGGCCTGGCCTTAATCGTGGGAGGGCTGATTACCGTTTTCGGCATTCACGAGATCCCTTTTATGCCGGGTTCAAGCGAAACCCAGCAGGAGCAAGGGAGCGCATTCGTGCGCTTCCGGCACTGGTTTGATCGTAACTGGATCGCCCCCTGGCGCGGATATAACTTCAGACTCGTTTTCTTCACGCGCTTCGCTGTAATAATGGGGCTAACGCTGTTTATGACCTTCATCGAATATTACTTCGCCCAGGTTGCCCACGACACCAATTTTGTGCAGTCAACGGCGGTCGTGGCGCTGCTCGCATTGGCGGGAGCCATTTGCAGCGCATTCGTACTGGGCATCCTTTCTGATCGTGTGAGGCGCGCGCCCATCGTATGCGTATCCACGCTCTGTATGGCGGCGGCCTCCTTCACCTTCGTCATCGCGCCCGGCAGCTTTCCACTCTGGATACTGGGCATCTTATTCGGCGTCGGCTACGGCGCGTATACCAGCGTGGACTGGGCGCTGGCCATCGATTCGCTGCCTTCGATGGGCAACGTTGGTAAAGATTTCGCGATATGGGGCGCGTCGAGCAACCTGTCATCTACGCTTGCGCCCGCTTTAGGCAGCGTGATCATTTACGAGGTCAGCCTTTACGCGGCGACCGCGCTGGGATATCGCGTGATCTTCGCGGTGGCGACGCTCTTTTTGATCGCGGGGGCTGTATTTGTTTTGAAGATCAAGGTGTAGAGGCATGGCGCCCCTCGCGGGTGCCATGCTATACTAGCGCTATGATGAACGAGTATGATTTGATTGCCCCGTTTTATGATATCGAACACGCACAATTCGATGAGGATGTTGACCTGTACCTGAACTTTGCTGAGGCACGCGGAGTACACGGTGGGCCTCTGCTGGAGCTGGCGTGCGGCAGCGGGCGCTTGCTGGTGCCATTGGCGCGGGCGGGTTATAGCGTTACGGGCGTGGATGCGTCGGGGCGGATGCTCGAACTGGCGCGGCGGGCGCTTGAGGCGGAGGGGTTGACTTCGCGGTGCAGGCTCATACAGCAGGATATAGGCGCGGCTCTCCCACGATAAATCGGGGAGCTACGGGGCAGAAATTTCAGATGGCGTTTGTTGCGCTGGGGTCTTTCGCGCATCTTTGCACGCGTAAGGAGCAGCGGCAGGCGCTGGCCGGGATTCATGCGCACCTGACGGCGGGTGGCACGTTCATTCTGGATATCAGCAATGGGGATGTGCGCTATATGGAAAGTATGAGCGGGCAGGTGCTACACCAGGGGACGTGGACGATGGATGATGGTACACTGCTGACGCACTTCGTCAGCCCGGCATCGGCGGCATCGGCGCACCTGCTCGAACTGACGCATTTTTACGACCAGCACGAACAGGGCGAGGCGGTGCGGCGCACCATCATTCGCACGCAGCTCTACCTCTTCGAGCGCGGCGAGATGGAGCTTTTGCTTGAATCGGCCGGGTTAGCCGTGAAAGAGGTATATGGGGATTATGATCTTAGTCCCTTCGAGAATGATAGCCCGAGGATGATTTTTGTGGCGGAAAAGCAGGTAATTCCGCAGAGGCGAGGGAAGCTGGCCGGTGATGCGGATTAACAAATTACGACGGACATTGGAACCTCCACCGGACGGGCCGATAAATCGGCGGTGGCCGCGGTAAACCGGGCCCTACTCTTGTTGGGCGGCCGTGGGGGCGATCAATAGGGTCCGACCGATGGCCGGATCAATTTGTGAATAGGCATAATCGGGCCCTACAGGGTCCAGAGATTTAGCGATTGCACCGATTGCTGAATAGGGTAGGTATATGCAAAAAGAACCATTACATGGTTGGACGCTCAACCGAGACGAGGCTATTGCGCTCCAGAAGGAGTTGGCGGAACGGATTGTTCTCGAGGATCAAGCTGGGGACGTGCGCACTATTGCGGGCGTAGATATGGCGATCAATGAGCAAAACGGCATGGCGCGCGCAGCCGTGGTACTGCTCTCGTTTCCCGAACTGGAGATGCTGGAGCAGCACGTGTACGAAGAGCCAATACGCATGGAATATATACCGGGCCTGCTCTCTTTTCGCGAGCTTCCCTGCATCCTGGGAGCTTTCGCGCAGCTCAAGCGCTCCCCCGACCTGGTGATGGTCGATGGGCAGGGCATCGCGCACCCGCGCCGCCTGGGCATTGCCGCGCATCTAGGGCTGTGGATCGAGCAGCCTACGATCGGCTGTGCCAAGTCGATCCTGGTCGGCCATCACGAAGAGGTGGGCGAGGAGGCCGGCGCATGGGTGCCGCTGATCTATCGCGGGAAGGTTATTGGCGCGGCCGTGCGCACGCGCAGCCGGGTGAAGCCGATGATTATTTCTCCGGGCAATCATATCAGCCTCGAGACGAGCATCCGCTATGTACTGGAGTGCTCGAGGGGTTATCGCCTGCCCGAACCGACGCGGCAGGCCGATAAGCTTTCGAAGGCGAACGATTGGGTGGAACCAGATGGGGAATCACAACCAACGCTGTGGGGGTGATTCTTGATATAAGGGGATGGTGAAATAGAAGGTCGTGCCTTCGTTTACTGCCGATTCAAAGTTGATATGGCTGCCGTGCTGTTCAACGATTAGTTTGGCGATGCTCAGGCCGAGGCCACTGCCGCCCAATTTGGATTGCAGGTGATGATTGGCCTGATAAAAGCGCTCGAAGATGTGGGCGCGATCTTCTGGAGCGATGCCATATCCAGTATCATGCACGGAGATAAGCACGAAGCGCTCGTCGTAGGGCCGGGCGCGCAGCGTCACCAAGCCGCCGGGGGGCGTGAATTTGATGGCGTTTGTCAGCAGGTTATTGAGGACCTGCATGATGCGCTGAGGATCGGCATGGAGCATGGGCGAGGGCGAGAAAATGTCACAGTTCAACACAATCGAGGCCTTCTCCGCCTGGGGTTTCAGGCCGCGGAGCGCCTGTTTTGCCAGCGGCAGCAAATTGACCTTCTCCATGCGCATCTCGAACTGGCCCGAGTCGGAGCGAGTCAGGAAGAGGATATCTTCCACAATCCTCATCAACTGCTGCACGCCTTCCTGAGCATAGCCGAGGTAGGTTTTTTGCTCCGGATTCAGCTCACCCATGTGGCCCTGGATCAATAGATCGATGAAGCCATGCACCGAGTTCAAGGGAGTACGCAGTTCGTGTGAGACCATCGAGACAAAATTGGAACGCGCGCTGCTGTTTGCCTTCGATAACTTGACATCACGCGCGCTGAAAACGACCACGGTGCCCTTCTCCATCTCAATGGGCGTCACTCCAACAGCATATTCGGCGATATGGTCAGGCAGTGTGCCGCAGATCAACTCCTCGTTGGGGATAGGCTTTTTCTGCTGAAGGACGCGCGTAAGCGGGCAGCTAGAGGTACCGCACAGGACCAGCCCGTTCAAGTTTTTGCAACGCAAGATATCGCCGCAACTTTTTCCAAGGGTTGTTTCACGCGGCCAGCCCAACTTTTCCACCGCCGAGGGATTGAAATCGATCACCTGGTAATGTGTGTCGAGGGCAACAATCACGTTTGATGAATTGTTAAAAAGCGGCCACAGGTATTGATGTTTTTCCATATCAGCTATGGCATCATCAAGCGCAATGGCAACGGCTGACCCTTCCATCTCCGTCGATTGCCGGGAATGAGAGAGTGGAGAGGACTCGTGGGCGTTATCGGTCATGATTTTCCTCTATTTTCCTATGAATTTGTACCCTACACCACGTATCGACAAAATATGCTGGGGCCTGTCGGCATCCGCTTCGACCTTGGTGCGCAGGCGGCGGATGTAGACATCCACGATATTGCTGTTGCTCTCGCTATCATTCCAGACTTGCGAAAGCAGGTGTTCGCGATTCACCACCTGGCCGGACGATCCCATGAGGACACGCAGGACGTGCATCTCTGTCGGCGTCAACAAGACGGGGGGATGACCTGGAACGAGCACCTGCAGGTCTGCCGGGTGAAGCTCGACCTGCCCGCAGCGAATGACACCGTTGCTAGTCTTGCTGCTCTTTTTGACGCGGCGCATGACGGCCTGCACGCGGGCCACCAGTTCCTGGTGATTAAAAGGCTTGCAAACATAATCGTCCGCGCCGATCTTGAAGCCTTGTAGCTTCTTATCCATGCCATCCTGCGCGGTGATAAAAATAAAAGGGATATCAAAGCCATCTTCGCGCAGTTTCCCGGCAAAATCAAAGCCGTTCTGAAAGGGCATCATCACATCGACAATCAGGAGATCAGGCTCGCGCTTCTGGATCAACTGCATAGCGCCGCGAGGATTATCGATGGTTTCTACTTCGTACCCCTCTTTGCTCAGTACAAAGTGGACGAGCGCGTTGGCGAACTGGTCATCATCGACGACAAGAATGTACAAAGTTTTTCCCCTTCTCCAGCGAGTACCACAATCCTTGCGCGGCCGGGTTGTTTGCGTGGATGATCATGATGCCTCACTGTTTTTTGTACCTGTCTTACACGCCAGGGGGATCGCGTGAATGGTCAGGACTATAATTCTATCCATAAATGTAATTGTGAGTCTAACTGCAATTATAATGTTACATGTCGTAAATGGCAATGTCAAGGATATTCTGAATTCATGTATGTACAACCCGCATTTTCTGCAGGTACACCAGCAAAATGGCGATATCCGCCGGTGTGACCCCTTCGACGCGTGATGCCTGGCCGATGGTGCGCGGGCGGGTGCGCTGCAGCTTTTGACGTGCCTGCGTGCGCATGTGTTGTACGGCCTCGTAGTCCAGGGCCTCGGGTATCAGCCATTCCTCGAGTCGCCGGGCACGATGAACCTGCTGCTCCTGCTTGCGAACGTAGTTCTCGTATTTTACCTGTAGTTCGACTTCTTCGGCGGTGGTCTCTTCCAGGAGTGGGAGGGTGGCAGGGGCATCCAGGGCGACCGCGAGGGTCGCCCCTACGATATGGTCGTCGGGGGAGTTTTGGGCGTTGTTGACGCGGTGGGAGAGTTGGGCTATTTGGGTGTAGGTTACGTTTTGGCGGCGCAGGAGTTCGCGGGCGGTGAGTTTTTGGCCGAGGGGCTCGATGCCGAGTTCCTGGGCGTGATTTTCGGTGGTGCGCGACGAGGTGAAGACGATGTGGTCGAGGCGCTGGATGGCGCGGGCGATGTCTTCGCGTTTGCGCACGACCTGGTCGTAGCGGCGCTCGTCGAGCAGACCGAAGCGGTAGCCGTAGTCGCTCAGGCGGAGGTCGGCGCTGTCGGGGCGGAGCAGCAGGCGGTATTCGGCGCGCGAGGTATGCAGGCGGTATGGCTCGGTCAATGGGCGCGTCACAAGGTCGTCCACCAGCACGCCGATATAGGCCTCGTGGCGTCCGAGGACAAAGGGCGTTTCGCCGCGGGCGTAGAGGGCGGCGTTGATGCCCGCCATAATGCCCTGGGCGGCAGCTTCTTCGTAGCCGGAGGTGCCGTTGATCTGGCCTGCCAGGAAGAGGCCGGCGACAGGCTTGGTCTGCATGGTGGTAAAAAGCTGATCGGGCGGCACGAAGTCGTATTCGACGGCGTAGCCGAAGCGCATGATCTCGACGTGTTCCAGCGCGGGTATGGTGCGCAGCATGGCCAGTTGCACATCCTCCGGCAGGCTGGTATTCGTGCCCTGCACGTATACTTCGCCGGTGCGCCAGCCTTCGGGCTCAAGGAAGATCTGGTGACGTTCCTTGTCGGCGAAGCGCACTACCTTATCTTCGATGGAGGGGCAGTAGCGCGGGCCGATGCCCTCGATGATGCCGGTGTAGAGCGGAGAGCGGTGCAGGTTGCCGCGAATGACCTGGTGCGTGCGCTCGTTGGTATGCACCAGGTAGCAGGGCAACTGCGGGCGCCAGCCGTAGAGGTCTTCGCCGGTTACCGGGTAGATCGGATTGGGACGTGTTCCCGGCAACTGGACATCCTGGCGCGCAGAGGTGTCCTGCGAGAAAAAGAGCGGAACGCGGCTGCCCGGCTGAGGGTCGGTCTTGCTGAAGTCGATGGTGCGCGCGTCGATACGCGGGGGTGTGCCGGTCTTGAAGCGGCGCACCTCCAGACCCAGCGTACGCAGCGAGTCTGAGATGCCGAGGGCGGGGCCTTCACCGGCGCGCCCGCCCGGCTGCGTCTTCTCGCCCACGACCAGCCGCCCGTTGATGAAGGTGCCGGTTGTCAGGATTACGGCCTGCGCTTCGTACTGCCAGCCGTTGCTGGCAACTACGCCGCGCATGACCGGGCGGCCATCAGGGCCTGGCGCGCTGAGGAGCCGCAGGATGGTGGCCTGCTTGAGTTCGAGGTTCGGCTCGTTCTCCAGCACGAATTTCATGGCGAGGCGATAGGCCTGTTTATCGCACTGCGCACGCAGGGCCTGCACGGCAGGGCCTTTGCTCGTGTTGAGGCGCCTGATCTGGATGAAGGTGCGGTCGGTGTTGCGTCCTATCTCGCCGCCCAGGGCGTCGATTTCCTTGATCAGATGGCCCTTGGCGGGCCCGCCCATGGATGGGTTGCAGGGCATCAGCGCAACGCTGTCCAGGTTCATCGATACCAGCAGGGTCTTGCGCCCCATGCGAGCGCTGGCCAGCGCGGCCTCGCAGCCGGCGTGTCCGGCCCCAACGACGATGACCTCGTAGCTTCCTCGAAATTGCGCTTCCAGCCCTTCCAGCCCTTGCTGCTCGTTACTCATAGCCTGTGTCTCTCCGCAAATTGCTCTTTACACGCCGGGAAAAGTGAATGTATGTTCATCGATCTGCATGCGTCTGTGAAGCATGTAGGACTTTATGAATTTTTCCTAACGTAGGGTATTATGAACGAGTTGGGGCGTTCAGTCAATACGGGTAGGAAGATTTTTTCGGTGGGTGAGAGTTTTCGCAAATTAAGTGCGCATGGGTTTGGGATGGAGGGAAAGTAGGCGAGTAAGGGGGCCAGGGCGGCGCAAGCGGCTGTACAGGCATTCCTCAGGCACAACCGGTTACGAGGGCGGCGCAAGCGCCCACCCCGCCCTTCCACACCACTCCCGCCCCTACAGGCAAAGCCAGCAAAGAGGGTTTGGTAGTGAGATGGACCTGGTCGCATCATAGATGAAGATGCAGGGGATCGTTTTTCGTGGGGTTATGGCGAATGTACGTTCTGATTTTCTGCAATTCCGCTTTGCTGGGGATGATGTAATCGTAAAAATCGCGCTGCCAGAAATGTTCGCCGCAGATATCGCCCAAGGTCCTCAGGTGGGCAAGGGTGGCGCGGGCGGTCAGGGATTTGTATGCGCCGACGATGTTGCCCAGGGTTGGGTGGTGCTTCTGGTTGGGATGTAGCCACAGGATGAAATGGATGTGATCGGGCATAATGATGAATTCGTCCAATTCGATTGTAGGAAATTGTTGAGGCAGCGCCAGCCATATCTCCTCCACAAGAGCACGCATCTGGGGCATTTCAAGATATGGTTCGCGCCCATATAGGCATAGCGTGACGAAATAGGCTCCCTCCCGGCTATAATCGTACCCCTTGAGACGGATAGAACGGCGATGATATTTTTGCTGAAGGTCCTCCATGGCTATCATGCTCTTTGCATTCAATTTCTTCTCATCATAATATCTCTGCCGTCAATGGGTCATGAATGAGCGGTTGCAACGGGCTACGAGGGCGGCGCAAGCGGCTGTACAGGCAGAGGCCGCGAATGCGCATGGAACGAGAGGGCGGCGCAAGCGGCTGTACAGGCAGAAGCCACGAATGAGCACGCGAGGGCGGCGCAAGCGCCCACCCCACCCATCCACTCCACTCCCGCCCCTACAGGTAGAAGCAGCGAATCCGCTCGGCACTTTTGATGAGGGGGCTTTGACCGTGAGGGTGAATGGGTAGCGGGTAATGAGTGATTGACGAAGGTTGCGGGCCATGTTAATATCATGCCACAAGAGTAGGGGGCGGTGGCGAAACGGTAGACGCAGGAGACTTAAAATCTCCGGACTGAGAGGTCATGAGGGTTCGATTCCCTCCCGCCCTATTTGTAGGAGGAGTAACTACGGTGGCAGGACAAGGACAATTGACGCACGGGGAATTAAAGGACCTCTTAGAAAAGGGGTCTATTGCCGACCTGGAGAAACTTATCGCACAACCAGGCCGCAAGTATCGGGTAGAGTTCGCCCGCGATTATACGCTTGCTGCTTTCAGGAGTGTTGCACAGTCCGAAGTGCTGCCCGATGACATCCGGGTTCTGGTGCAGCGCATTCTTGCCCTGTATGAAACGGCGAGTGACCCGTTCTTAGGGATGAACCTCTCAACTACGGAAGGGCAGGAACAGCAGGGCAAGCAACCTCGTGGGTTTGACGCCGAGGATTTAGCAGAGAGGGCCCACGAGGATTGGGCGAATGAGGAGTAGCCGCGGGAAATAGTAGTCGTATTTCGACTGCTTCGTCTCTAGTGTGGCATACGCGCTCAGACTTCAATCTACCCGCGCCTTTGCAAGTACCTGGCATTTTTCTGACGCCGAAAGAACACTGAGAATGCAGTGAGGGCTACGCTATCCGCTATTTCGCAACATGCAACACGGCTTTGCCGGCGAAGCTGCGGCTCATTAGTTGCTGGGCTACTTCGGCGGTCTGGGTCCAAGGGGACCCAAGCTCGATTTGAGGGCGTAAACGTCCATCGGCGACCAAGGTGGGCCAGGCGGGTGAGGCCCTCCGGGACGGATTTGCGTGTGGCTTCGTGGAAGATGATGAAGCCATGTGCTTTTACCCGGATACAAAACGGTGCTGCGGGCCAAACTCGCTCACATAGTGCTGAAAGCTGGTCAAGGCTTCAATACATGCCCAGCTTATGCTTGTGAGTTCCCCGCGCCTTTTCTCCACGGCCACGATGGCTTTTTCAGGCCGACCCGCCGCCAATTCGTCGAGCACCGACTGGATGACGTTGAAGGGGTAGCCAGCGTCCCTGAGCAAGGCCACGACGCGCAGGCAGCGCATCTGGTGCTCGTCGTAGAGACGGTAGCGGCTGTATTGCTCGCGAAGCGGGTGCAACAAGCCCTGCTGTTCCCAGAAATGCAAGGCGGAGACACGCACGCCCACCTGCCTGGCCGCCTCACCCACTCGAACCCGTTGAGGAGGGGAGGTGCGAGGCTGCGAGGCGGACCCGGTGGCTAAGTGACGCAGGGCAGAGAGCGTCTGCTCCATCTGGAGGCGTTTGCGAGCAAGCTCAGCGTGGCGCTCGTCGATGATGGCAAGCGCAGCCGAAAGATCGCCGCGGTGAAGCGCTTGCATGATCGCCGACGTGCGGGGCCAGCCGTAGCCAGGAACCAGGCTTTTCACCGTTTTGAGTGCAGCCAGATGCTGCTGGGTGTAGAGTCGATAGCCGCTTGAATTCCGCTGCGCTTGCGGGATCAAGCCACTGGCCTCGTAATTGCGCACTTGTTGAACACTAATGCCTCCAGCCAGTGCGAGATCGTGGGTACGCAGAGAGAGACGATCTGTCATGTCAAACTCCCAAGTGCTTTTAGAGCCTTCTTTCAACGAGTCTCCTTCTTTCTACCACATTGAACACCTCTAGTGAGCTCTCACAGATCAGGTGAGAGGCAAGACCGGACAGGCGCAAGGCCTCACCACTCCACTCCGCCGCCCCCTGTCCCTACAGCTCGGGAGGCCCACCCCTCCAATAGTGTCCTCCTATGCTAGCTCTGTCTGCTCTTGAACCCTCCAGTTGGGCATCAGTGTTGTACAGTAGAGAGGTGATCCAGAAAAAAGCCTGGAAAGCTCTTGATCAACACGTTTGTCTACATCTGAATGGGAGCGCTGCCTCAACATGGTGCAACAGATGACATTCTGTTGCCGACATTGGAGGGGGCCATGAAACGAATGATGGAGGAATTCACATGACGGACGCGATCTTACATGACGGAAGTACCATCGAGATCGAGGTCGATGGAGAAGGCCCAACCCTGCTGCTGCCAGTTAATCCACAACCGGTAACCGGGCCGCAGGCTGAAGTCATGCGACAGTGGGGGGCCGATCCAGCACTGGGCCACGCGCTGATCAAGGGGCTGAGCGACGCCTTTCGCGTGGTGGCCTTCGACTATGAAGGACAGTGCCTTCGTCTCCCGAAGCCGGACACGCTGACGCCCGCCAACGTCGCAAGCGATCTGCTCGCGGTGGCCGATGCTGTGGGGGCAGATCGCTTCGCCTACTATGGCTACTCCTGGCTGGCACTGATCGGGCTGCAACTCGCCATGCGGACCAACCGCCTGTCGGCGCTCATCATGGGCGGCTTTCCACCGCTGGGCGGGCCCTATGCGGCGATGCTGCGGGTCACCACGGCAGCCCATGAGATGGCGGTCGAGGCGGCGGCTCGACACGCATGAAGGAGCCGCCGTAGAGCAGCCTGCCGTCGAGGCCGGAGATTGGGAGAGCGTGCAGGTCAGCGTGCCGCCAGACCAGACGCGGCAGTTCGTCACTTTGTACCAGGCGCTGCAAGGCTTCGACGACCGCGCTGCCCAGGCGCACATCACCTGCCCGCGCCTGTGCTTTGCAGGGTCGGCGGACGAAATCCAGTATGGTCCCAAGTGGGGCGATGTGTTGGTCAGCATCGCGGGACCGCTCATAGCCGAGCGCGCCGAGCTGAAAAGCCTCGGCTGGGAGGTGCGCGTGCTCGAAGGGCTGGATCACCTGCAGGCTATGCAGGCGAAAGAGGTGGTGCCAATGCTGCGTTCGTGGCTGGCGTCTCAACTTCGGTCGTAACCTGTTTCCATGCTGCCTGGATAAAGGAGATGCCTTCAGGTAGTTCGGTGAGTACGGTCGTGGGCGCTGCCACTACCTCCGCCCACGCACCGGAAGAGGAAAGTATGCCGACTACACGAGCGCCGGCGTGTGGTCCTGAACCGTCGGCGGCCTGCTGTTCGACGATGCCCGCAAAGTCCCATGCGGGCCTCCAACCTGCCGCGGCGTTTGAGGCTGTGCGAACTTCGCCACGGTTGAGCGAGATGGCTTTGACGCGGACGAGCGCTTCGGATGGCGAAGCTGTGGGGGAAGCGACTTCGCGGATGACGAGGCGTTCGGGTGTGGATGGATCGACGACGATGGCGTGGATGGTGGTCATGGGTGGTGGCTCCTTATGCGAAATGTGGTTTATGAGAGAGAGATAGGAGCTCTCTGGTAGATGTAACGTGATTGGGTGCTGGTGTATTCCTCAAGCACAATAATGATGAATAACAAAATAATCGGGCACCGATCTGTCGGGGCTGAGATGGAAGTAGCCGCCCACAGGACACCCGCAAGGGGCCGCCCACCACTTCCACCCTACCCCTGTCCCTACAGACATTCCACGATTGAATAGGAAATGAGCATTATTCCATCATATGATATACTAAGGGAACTAGCACATCTACTCCAAATATCATGCGCTCCCGGAATACATAGAAGACACTGTGGAAGCGGAGAAACCGTGACAAGGAGCATGACCTATGACAGACGAAACAGCACGGCCTTTAAATGTCTTCTACTCTTATGCTCACAAAGATGCGAAACTTCGAGATGAGCTTGGCAAACACCTCTTTCCTTTAAAGCGACAGGGTCTTATGGTCGACTGGTACGATCGTGATATTAGCGCGGGAAAAGAATGGGAGCAAGAGATAGAAGCTCGTCTCAACACTTCTGACATAATTCTGCTGCTCATTAGTTCAGACTTTCTGGCATCAGACTACTGCTATGGTATCGAGTTGAAACGGGCTCTGGAACGACACGATGCCGGGGAGGCCAGAGTCATTCCCATTCTGTTGAAACCCGTCGATTGGCAAGGCACACCTTTCCGCAAACTCCAGGTGCTCCCGAAAAAAGCGAAAGCAGTGACCAAGTGGACAAATCAGGCAGAGGCTCTTGCAGAGATTGCAAAGGGTATCCGGGAAGTCGTTAGTGAGTTGCAGGATCAGGCATCTTTGAATCATTCACCGTCCTCTCAAACTGCGTCACCTACACCGCCTGTTCCTGCTGATTCGTCGCTGCCTCCTGGTATTTTGTCACCATACCCAATTCAGGAAATCGAGTCCGAACCTGTATGGCAAGTGCCTTATAAACGCAATACACTTTTCACGGGCCGCAAAGAAATACTCGAGCGTCTTCGGCATGCCTTCACCGAGGATACTAATGCGGGCACCAAAATTTTGGTGCTCAGCGGTATGGGAGGCATGGGTAAAACACAAACGGCGTTAGAATACGCCTACCTCTATAAGGAGGATTACCATACGGTTCTATGGGCTAAAGCAGACTCGCCCGAGGTTCTTAATACCGACTTTGCCAGCTTCGCAGGTCCATTGAACGTGCCGGGTGAGCGCGAGCAAGATCAGAAGTACGCGGTCGATGCTGTCAAACGCTGGTTGGAAGTGCATACCAACTGGCTACTCGTCCTGGATAACGTCGAAGACCTGGATATGGTACGTGACTACCTTCCACCCGCGCCGCGAGGGCATATTCTAGTAACGAGCTTTAAATCCGTTGCAGGTGGCATAGCGTTCCGCCTGGAAATAGAGAAGATGACGCCAGAAGAGGGCATCTTATTTTTGCTCTATCGAACTGGCCATCTGGCTAAAGGTGATTTGCTCGACAAGGCATCGGAATTCGATCGCCAGATCGCTTCCAAAATTGTTGAAGAGATGGATGGACTCCCGTTAGCCATCGATCAAGCAGGAGCCTATATCGAGAAAACTGTGTGCGGATTATCCGGATTTCTAGATTTGTACAAAGAGCGACGAGGGGAACTTTTGCGCAGGAGAGGTGGATTCGCCTCAGGCCATCCAGAGCCGGTTGCGACCACCCTGGCCCTCTCCTTTACAAAAATTGAGCAAGTCAACCCCGCTGCCGCTGAACTCTTGCGCTTTTTCGCATTCCTTCACCCGGATGCCATCTTTGATGAACTGATCCGCAAAGGCGCATCTCAGCTTGGATCAGAGCTTCAAACGGCAGCGGCGGATGCCTTCACCTTAAACGACATGATTGGAGAACTGAATAACTACTCCCTGGTGCGGCGTAGTTCTGAGGGAATCTTATCCATTCATCGCCTGGTTCAGGCTGTTCTCAAGGACAACTTGAGCAAAGAGGCCCAACATGACTGGGCAGAACGAACGGTGCGAGCAGTCAATCAGGCTTTTCCAGAAGTCGAGTTTGCTAGCTGGAAGCAGTGTCGACGCTATCTTCCGCATGCGCAGGTATGTGCAGGACTCATTGAGCAAGAGCACCTAGCCTTCCCAGAAGCGGCCCGTCTCCTCAATGAAGCTGGATATTATCTGTATGAACAGGGGCAATATCAAGAAGCTGAGCCGCTCCTTGTACAAGCCGTAGCCATCCGTGAACAGTCGTTAGGGCCAGAGCATCCCGATGTGGCAACCAGTCTCAACCATCTGGCAGAACTATATCGTCAAGAAGCGAAGTATGACCAAGCGGAACCACTTTATCTGAGAGCATTGGCTATTCGCGAAAACCACTTAGGACCAGCATCACCTGAATTAGCAACCAGTCTCAATAATTTAGGCTTGCTCTACTGACGCGCAAGCCAAATATGCTCAGGCGAAACAACTCTACCAACGAGCATTAGATATGCGCAAGAGTATCCTGGACCTGACCATCTCTGATCGTAGCTAACTAGCCTCAATAATTTGGCGATAATCTATCTAGACGAAGGTCAGTATGCTCAGGCGCAACCGCTATTCGAACAAACCCTTAGCATTAAAGAACGAAGCCTAGGACCTGAACATCCCGATACCGCCACCAGCCTCGATAATCTGGCATCACTCTATAAGGATGTGGGTCAGGATGTCCAAGCACAGCCGCTCTATAAGCGGGCGCTCGCTATTCGCGAAAAGGTACTGGGACCTGAACATCCCGATACCGCCACCAGCCTTGATAATCTGGCAGAGCTTTACAAGGATGTGGAGGTCAATATGCCCAGGCACGACCACTCTTTGAGCGAGCCCTACTATCCGCGAAAAGGTACTTGGACCTGAGCATCCCGATACCGCCGTCAGTCGTCGGTTCCATAGCGGGGCTCTACCGAGCTGAAGAACGCAAGTTTGCTCCCTAGCTCGATCGCTCGCTCAAAAAGTGCTTGCCATATCCGAAAAGGTGCGAGGAACTGAAAATCCCGCCACCGCCACTTGTCTCAGAATCTGGCATTACTCTACCAAGACGAAGGGCAGTATAACCCTAGCTCGACCGCTCTTTGAGCAAGCACTTGCCATCCGCCGAAAGGGTATTTGGACCCGAGCATCCTGATACTGCAGCCATCCTTGAAAATCTGGCAGTATTTTATAGTCAATCAGACGCCACTACCGACAAGCTGAGCCGCTTTTTGAACGTGCATTGGCGATCTACGAAGAGAAACTGGGCCTAAAACATCCCTCTACTCTAAGTGTTTTACAAAATTATATTGCCATGCTCTATCAAGCCAAACGAAACACGAAAGCAAAAGAGTTAAAGAAACGCCTCAAATCGATGAAGGAAGAACACGCCCATCAGGAGAATACGACAAATGCTCACGACGGGTCTCTAACAAACGACAATTCGCCATAAATTCATCCTTGTTATTGCATCTCAAACCCAAATAGCCTCGCCTGGGCTATCTTCGTCACAAAGGCTGCCTGATCCAGGGTCAGGTATAGGCCATCGATGTGCTGCTGTTTTACGCGGTATGCTCTGACGTGTTCTTCTGACCAGAAGAAGAGGGAGTTTCTTCAGTAGGCGTCGATGATGGTGGGGGCGGTGAAGTGGCTCCAGTCGATGTCGGGCATGAAGACGAAGGGGGTGGCGTCTTGCTCTTTGAGGCTCCAGTGGAGGTTGTTGTCCAGGGTGATGTGGAGGGGGCTGGCTGCAGTGGGCGCAGGTGGTTGCGATTTCGATGGAGAGGCTCTCGTTACGTAGGTGCCCTTGCACGAAGGGCGTTGCTAGCGCATCCTCAGCTCAGGCGGCGTAGGTGCGTTCGCCGCTGCTGAAGCACAGGTGGTGGGGAGTTGGTTCGGAGGTGATGGGGTAGGCCCAGGCGACCTCGCCGGCGGGGTTGAGTACGAGGAAGAAGAGGTGACGCTGCAGGTCTTCGAGGATGGCGATTACCTGGGCGAGCGGGAGGGAGAGGCGCGCTGAGATGGTATGCGGGCTGAGGGGTTTGCCATTGTTGCGGGGGAGTTCGGTGACGGCGAAATTGCGGATGTTGTGGTGTTCGGGCGTCATGAAGTTGAGGCGTGTCGAGGGCTGGTGATGCGAGTGCGCGACTTGCTCGCGGAATTGCGCGGCGTCTGCCTCGATGATGTGTGCTTGCCTGCCGATCAGGATGGTTTCTTTCATGGGTTTCTCACCTCAGCGGCTGGTGTCTTTGGAGTTCGTGGCTGCCGGTTCGATGAGGCGGTGGCTGGCCTCGACGCCGTAGTCCATGCCGTAGACGTCTTTGAGCTGGGCGATGCGCTGGCGCGTTTCCTCGTTGAAGGGGGATTCGCTTTCGAAGGCGTGCAGGGTGATGCCTTCGAGCAGGTCGCCAAGGGTGATGTCCAGGTATTCGGCCAGTCCTTTGAGGACTTTGATCATGCGTTTTTCCATGCGTACGCCGATCTGGACGCGCTCGACGGGGAGGTTGCGGTCTTCCTGGTGGATGGTTGCTTCTGGTATGGGCATGTGTGTTTCTTTCTAGGATTTAAAGTTTCAAGAAGTTACATAGGTAACTTGTTACATTTTACCATTTTTGTTGAATGAATGCAAGAGCGAGACTGTTAGGTGGATTAAATTAGGAGAGCTAGACTGGCCGATAAATCGGCGGTGGCCACGATAAATCGGGCCCTACTCTTGTCTGGGCTTCTGTTTATCTGCTTGTTCAGTTTATATGTAATCGGTGGGGGATGGCATTGACAGCTCAGGGTGGTGGCGGGAAATTTCGTGGTTACGCGGTGCCCTGCACCTGGACGAGCGTTGCTTGCTGGGTATCCCAGCGCCATGTGGCGTCCTGCCCCTGTAGATGCACACCTCCCAGCCAGCGATCGATGCCGCGATTGATCGTAATCCAATCGGCTTGTCCGGCGAGAGCGTTGCGTCCTTCATCTGTCAGGATTAGCACCTGTTCGTTGAAGGTGGGATCGCGAGGATCGGATGTGGGCAAGGAAAAGTTGCCGCCGTCCGCGCGAATAAGGAAGGGCTTTTTTCCTGAGGACAGGTTGGAGAGATAGAACCAGAAAGGGGTATCTCCGAGGAAGGGACTTTCCTCTTTTTCTTGCGTGGCGCGGAAGATTTGCAAGGGTTTGTGGGAACCGGAGGCAACGACTTCGAGGATCTGACGCTCCGTGCGGGAAAGGCCAGTTTGCAGTGAGGGGAATTGCTCAAGATGCCGTTGGAGGGCCGCTTTGAGAAAGGGCAGCGCGGAGATGTCTTTTTGCAGGAATGCCTCGAGCGCTTTGGGATCGGGCGAACAATACGCCTTCCATGCTTCGCTGCCGAGCGTGAGTTCTTTCTTTGTCAACGAATGGCGCGTTTCGAAGAGGGAGCGTAGCTGGCCGGCGTTCAATTGACCGAGGCCGACAAAGTTGGCGATGCCTGGAAACGTGTTGATGCAAATCAGGCTGATGATGGTTGCTCTACGATTGTGGCGCGAGAACCAGTCCAGAAGCTGGATGAGCTGAAGCTGGTCGTAGAGGTCGTGTTCAAACCACAGGACCACTTCCTTGTGCGCGGCAGAGTGGGCTAAGGTTGTATCTCTCTGTATGAAGCTGGCCAGCACATCTTCATAGGCGCCCAAAGCATGGCCGGCGAGAAATTGCGCGCGAAGCTGGCTCATTTGCTCAAGCGAGAGACCGGCGGGAGTGGGGCCTTCGTGCAGGATGTCCCGCCAGGCCAGAATGTCTCCGGGCAGATCTGTTTGCCGGAGTGTGATTCCGACGCTATCGCCGTTAGTGATATGCAGCATTGTTCCTCCTTGCCGACGAAGTATCGGCAACGCGCGCGGGTTGAAGAGCGCCGTTTGTCCTCTCAGTTGCTGAACGAGTGTTGAGAAATGTTCTGCAATGGCATTGGCGATCAAGTCGCCAAGTGCAGGCAGCCATAAGCGGAGTACAGCCCTGGCGCCTCCCTGTCGGTAGGCTGCGCGGCAGCAATCGAGAAATACCTGGGTCATCTGTGGGGCAAAGCGGCGCCGAAAGTTCGCCGGGTAGGCTCTGAGGAGCCAGCGATAGAGACGTTCAGAGATAGCAATGATACGCATTGTGGGGTCCGCCATTAGAGCCCTCCCTCGCCGGTTGCCGGCTCTGGGGCCTGGATGCGTTGCCTGATCCTGGCGACTTGCAGGATGCGCTCCAGACGTTCCGTTTCAGCGTTGAGGACGCATCGGCCGAAGCCGGTGAGCCGGTAGTAGCGCCGCCGTTGATCGTCGATTGCCGGATCAGGGCGTTCATCCCACTCGATGATCAATCCTTCAGCCAGCATTTGTTTGATGGAGCGGTAAAGGGTTCCTGGCCCAAGACGTAGTTTCCCAGCGGTGAAGGAGTTTACTTCCTGCATGATGCTGTAGCCGTGACGGTCGCTATCGACAAGCGCCAGCAGGATGTGGAATACGGCAGGCGTCAGTGGCAGAAGCGTTGCTGGATCGGGTTGTCTTTGCATTGCGTGTTCCTGTGTTAAAGTATATCCATATTGGATATATCCGCTTTGGATAGTATGCCTTATAGTTTTTGCTTTGTCAAGGGCCGGATAGGGTAAGAGGAGTGGAGAACAGGGCCGGTAATGATATACTCATTACCGGCCCTGTTCCGTTGATACATTAGGAGTAGCTAGTGAGCGAGCATGGTTTCAAGATAGGAGTGGCTATCTGACCGGGCATGGTTTCAAGAAAGGTGCGTATGACACAGCAACTGGCATATATCATTCAGGGTGGACAGCCGGTGACGGGCGAGATCCGCTGCCTGGGGGCGAAGAACTTTACGACGAAGGCGATGGTCGCAGCGCTGCTGGGTGACACGCCGACGACGCTGACGAACGTTCCACCTATCGGCGATGTGACGATTACCGCCGAGATGCTTACCTCGATTGGTGTGCGCGTGCAGCAGGTTGATAATGGGGAGCTGGTGATTGACGCTTCATCCATCAATCTCTCCGATGTGCCGACGCCGCATTCGGGCAGCAACCGTATCCCTATTTTGATGCTCGGCGCGCTGCTGCATCGCTTCGAGAGTGTATCGGTTCCCATTCTCGGCGGCGACCAGATCGGCAAGCGCAGCGTCGATTTTCACCTGGACGCCATCGAGCAGTTCGGGGGCAGGGTCAAGACGACGCACGACGGCTTTATCGCGTACCGCACCAACGCGTTGAAGGGAACGCACATCAAACTGCCCTATCCCAGCGTGGGAGCGACGGAGACCTGCCTGTACCTGGGAGTGCTGGCAGAGGGGCGCACCACTATCTCGAACGCAGCCATCGAACCTGAAATCTTTGAACTTATTACGATGCTGCGGGCCATGGGAGCCATCATCTTCACCTCGTCGGGACGAGACATTCGCATCGAGGGCGTCAAACAGCTAACGGGCGCGCACATGAAGGTGCTGGGTGATCGCATCGAAGCGGCATCGTGGGCCTGCCTGGCCTGCGCCTCTGACGGGGACATAACAGTGCATGGCATTCGCCCGGAGATCCTCGGCAACTTCCTCTCGTACTACCAGCAGGTGGGAGGCGGGATCGAACTGATCGATGCTAACGCCATTCGCTTCTTCCGCAAGGAGGCGCTGAGGCCCGCCTTTATCGAGACGGACGTGTACCCTGGCTTTTCGACCGACTGGCAGCAGCCTTTCGCCGTGCTGCTCTCGCAGGCCGGTGGCATCTCGATCATTCACGAGACCGTCCACGAGAACCGCTTCGAATATCTGAAAGAGCTGGACAGGCTGGGGGCGAAGACGCAGCTTGCGACACATTGCCTGGGGGGCGTCCCATGCCGCTATCGCGAGTCGAACTTCGAGCACAGCGCCATCATCATCGGCCCGACGCCCTTCACGGCGGTTGACCAGATTGCTACACCCGACCTGCGCGCGGGGCTGGCCTATGTTATCGCGGCAGCCATCGCGAAAGGTACTACGGTCGTGACGGGCATCGATCTGCTCGAACGCGGTTATGGCAACATCGTGCCGAGGCTGGCTGCCATGAATTTGAACATCCAGCGCGCTACAATGGACCTGTAGAACTTATGCATGTTGACGATTGAATACGGCCCCGGTCGTGGGGACGCGATAATGGAATTTAAAAATTAATCGGGTATCTCAGAAGAGGTCGATTATGGAGATTGAAGATTTCATGCGGACAATTCCCAGGGCGGCGCAAGCGCCCCACCACCCGTCCGCTCCACTCCCGCCCGTACAGGTGCGATGTCCGTCTTTATTTGTTAATCTCCATAATCGGCTACTACAGGCGTGTGCGGCAACCGACCGTGGCCGATAATGCACATTAACAAATTAATGCGGACAGGATAGCAACCATCGGACTGGCCGATCAATCGGCGGTGCGCACGATAAATCGGCGCCTACTCTTGTTTGGGCGATCAATGGAGGCCGACCGATGTCCGGATCAATTGGTTAATCTGCATAATCGGCGGTGTGCGCGATAAATCGGCACCTACAGTTGGATTGGGTATTCCCGATTGATTATTGAAGGTTCATAATCGCGTCCTGGTGATCTAGCTCGACCGGGGACGAGGACGCGATGAATCGCGTCCCTACGAGCGGGGACGCATTCCGAACCTTTGAGGTAGGCCTGGGCTGATAAAACAATAGAAACACGCCGGCATACGTTTATATAGAGCGAATACTAGCCATTTTACCCTATGCGTGGTGCTGGAACTTGACCCTGCATAGCATCGGTGCTACTTTGGGTTTGTAATTTACTTTTCCGACTGGCTGAGCGAAGCCAGAACGCAGTCCGTTGCCAGTTCGGAATAAGATCGCCTTAGTGGTGCATTGGGTGGGCAAATTCGTGGAGGAGGACGCGGGCCGATAAATCGGCGATGGACGCGATAAATCGGGCCCTACAGGGTCCGTGGATTTAGTAAATGCACCAGTTAGATAGCAGTTCGAGGAAAATAAGGTTATCAATGCTTTGTCCGTCATGTCACAGCAATCGACCGGCGAATTTTGAACCCTGCCCGTTTTGTTATGCGCCTTCTCCTTTGATGAATGGCAGCTTCAATGGGGCAGGGCAGGTGATGACGCCTCCATCTATGCAGGGAGTGGATGACTATGAGGCTGAGCCGGCTTCCAGGGTGCTTGTGCCTTACGCCGGGCAACAATCCGTTCCTGTTGTGCGAACGGCTCAGTTTCCCACCATTCATACCGGGGAGGACCAGCGCATTGTCGTGCCTCCAGGGCCGGTTGAGCCAGAGCCGCTCCACGTGCCTCCGATGTATACGAAACCGCGACCTATCATCCCGCGCTATCGCATCATAAGTGGCCTGATCAGCTTTTTCGTAGTGATTGGCCTGCTCTGTGGAGGAAGCATTTACTATGCGCAGGCGACCGGGCGACTGGGATTTTTGCAGCAACTCGTCAATCCGCAATTCCAAAATCTGCAAACCACCAAGTCGGTACCGTTGCCGACACCCACCTCGCAGGTCGTGTATGCTTCAAACCCGGTTATCACTTCCGCCGCGACCGCATCGAGCATCGATGCAAATAACCAGCCGCAGATACCGACGGACAAGTTCTATGTCGGAAAGCCGATCTTTGTGACCTTCAGCGTCCACGCCCAGAAAGCCGGCAAGGTGACATTCAACTGGTATACGAATAATGCCTTTTTCTACTCTTCTTCCCCAATATCTATCCCCCAGGCAAAGAATGGCGGCAGCGTCAGCGATAGTGTAGAGGCGTACTATTACAGGTCGGCGGAGGGTAAGGTGGAGCTTTTGTGGAATGGGGCGCTGCAGGTTACACTTTATTTTGTTGTCGAGCCTACCTCTTAATCGTTGTTGGGCGAAATGAGTCTACATCGATTGAATGAGAGAGGGCGACCCAAGGGTTGGCACGGGTAGGTTTTTAAGGAAAGGGTTCAGCGAAGCGGAGTGAACGGAAGGCACCCGCAAGGGGCCCACCTCCCATCCCAACCACCCCTGCCTCTACTGTAATTTCCCCCGGTAGGATGGGGTGCCGCGAAAATTGTGAGTTGACGCCCTACCTCCTCTGGTGCTAGAATATATCCTAGTGATTAGGTCGGATTAATTGCGCGTCGCTTGAATCGCGAGGAGCAGCAGCACACTACGATACGAGGAGGGAACGACCATGTGGTTACAGGTCTCGACAAAAGGTGAATATGGCGTGCGGATTATGGTCGATCTCGCTCGTCACTTTGGAGAGCATCCTCGCTCTTTGAGCGACATTGCGCAGACGGAGATGCTGCCGCTGGCCTACCTGGAGCAACTGGCGAAGCTGCTGCGTGAGGCGGATCCCCCCTTGATCATCAGCACTCGCGGGGCGCACGGCGGCTATCGACTGAGCCGCAGCCCGGAGCAGATTACGATGGGCCAGGTGCTGCGCGTGCTGGAAGGCCCGATTGCGCCTATGATCTGCGCGACCGAGGGCGAGATGACCGAAATTTGCGGATTTCTTGGTTCGTGCAAGATCCAGCGTTTATGGACGAGAGTACGCGAGGCGGTTGCCAATACTATCGATACGATGACGCTGGCAGAACTGGTGGATACATCTGAGACGGAGCGCGGGGCCACCGGGCAATTTATAGCGCTTTCAGATATTCGTGTGGCGAATACTACCGCCTCACAACAATAAAAGTAATAGGAGGACGTGTTTTCGTAATGGGATCAGAACTGATTATTAAGAACTTGCATGCCACTATTGAAGGCAAACCGATTCTTCGCGGGGTGGACCTGGATGTGAAGCAGGGTGAGGTGCATGCCCTGATGGGGCCGAACGGCTCCGGCAAAAGCACGCTGGCCAATGTTATTATGGGCAATCCAAAATATGAAGTGACGGATGGTGAAATCTGGTTTAAGGGCGAGAATATTCTTGAGTATTCCCCTGACCGCCGCGCTCGTATGCGACTCTTCCTGGCGTTCCAGTACCCGATGTCCATTCCTGGCGTGAGCGTGGCAAATTTCCTGCGGCGCGCGCTCGAGGCGGTACGCGAGGGGAACAAACCGCTCGAGGAAGGCGAGAATCCGACCGGCAAGATGGCCAAGCGTAAGAGCATTCCACCTGGTGAGTTCCGCAAGCTGCTGCAAGAGAAGATGCGCCTGCTGCGCGTCGATAACAGCTTCATCAATCGCTCGATCAACGATGGGTTCTCCGGAGGCGAAAAGAAACGCGCCGAGATTCTCCAGATGGCCTTGCTCGAGCCGGAAATCGCACTGATGGATGAAACCGACTCCGGACTGGATATCGACGCGCTCAAGATCGTTTCCGAGAGCGTCAATGCCCTGCGCGGCCCGGAGCTTGGCATCCTGCTGATCACGCACTACCAGCGCATATTGAATTACATCACGCCCGACAACGTGCATGTCATGTTCGATGGGCGCATCGTGAAGTCCGGTGGCCCGGAGCTGGCCTACGAACTCGAGGAGAAGGGCTATGAATGGCTCAGGCCCTCCGACAGCGAGAACGGGGTGATGGTCAATGGCTAGCAATGTGATCGGCGCGTTCTCACGCGAGGCGGTGGAAGAACTCTCGCGCAGCAAGGGCGAGCCGGAATGGATGCGCGAAAAGCGCCTGCAGGCCTGGGATATCTACGAGGCTATGCCGGCCCCGCTTGGCAGGCGCGGCGACCTGGGAACCCTGCGCGCCTTCTCGAATTTCCAGTTTCAGCAGCTTACGCTTCCCGCTATGGCCAGAGAAGGAGGAAGGGTTGCGCCAGTAGAGCGGGGGGAGGAAAGGCACCCGCAAGGGGCCCCCAACCACATCCGCCCGGCCCCTGCCTCTACAATGAACGATGAGGGGGGGTTGCCGGACGGCAATAGCGCAGTCGTTGCGGGAGGCGTTGGTCGACCAGCGCTCGGGGTTGATTGTACAGCGCAACGGTTCGGTGATCAGAACGGAACTGAACGAGGAATTGAGGAGCCGGGGCGTTATCCTTACCGACCTGGATAGCGCTGTGCGCGAGTACCCTAACCTGGTGTCTGAATACTTCATGAGCAGGTGCGTGCCGGTGAATAGCACGAAATATACCGCACTGCACGCGGCCTTCTGGAGCGGCGGCGTTTTTCTCTACATACCAAAGGGCGTCGAGATCGAAGATCCCATCCTGGCCCAGTTCTGGATTGACGAGCCGCTTTCGGCCACTTTCCCGCATACGCTGATTATCGCGGACGACTTGAGCAGCGTGCGCTATGTCGAAGAGCACAACTCGGCCTACGAGGGCGAGGAGCCTTCTTTACTCGATGGCGTCGTCGAGGTGTACGTCAAGAACGCGGCGCATGTCGAGTTCAGCAATATGCAGGACCTCGGCCAGAACGTCTGGACGATTTCTACTAAGAACGCGGTGCACGAGAAGGATGGCAGCACGACATGGGTATTGGCCGATCTTGGCAGCAAGGCTATGCTTTCCAACGTCGGCGTCGGCCTGCTGGGTGACGGCAGCGCGGGCGAGCTGGTGGGTGTTTTCTTCACCGACCATGACCAGCGATACGCCATCAATACCCTGTCCAATCACGCGGCCATCGCCACCAACGCGGAGACACTGGTGAAGGGCGTGCTGACTGACGAAGCGCGCGTCGAGTTCGACGGTATGATTCGCGTGCAGCCCAAGGCCCAGCAAACGGCTTCGTTCCTTTCCGACCATACCCTGCTGCTCAGCGATAAGTGCCGCGCGGAGTCGATCCCCGGGCTGGAGATCGGGGCCAACGAGGTTAGCGCCAGTCACGGCGCAACGACGGGCAAGATCGATGAAGAGCAACTCTTCTACCTGATGGTGCGCGGCATTCCTCGTGAGGAGGCCGAGCGTATCATTGTGCAGGGCTTCTTCGAGCCGGTTTTGCAGCGTATCCCGCTGGAGAATTTGCGCAACCGCCTGCGCCGCAGCATCGTGCGCCGTATGAGCGGCGCTTACGAAGCTGCGGTCGAGGCGGATACCTGGGTCGATGCCCAGGAACGCTGGGAAGTCGAAGGCGTAGACGAATATGCTGTCTCGCTGGAAGAGAAGCCTGACGAGGAGATACGGCTGACGGAATATTGATGCGTGTAGAGCAATGTGATGGGGCCAGGGCGACCGCGAGGGTCGCCCCTACCCTATACGCACGATGGGTAAGGCGGGCAACGTAATAGGGTAGTGGCGACCCTCGCGGTCGCCCTGGCCCCTTTCGCTACGGAGATAGAGAATATGCTCACATCTGATAACGTAACGACGACGGTGACGGCGCGGCCGGTGGCGCGCAGCGCGGAAGAGATCCGTGAGGATTTCCCTATCCTGTCGCGCATGGTGCATGGCAAGCCGCTGGTCTACCTCGATAGCACGGCCAGCTCGCAGAAACCGCGCTCGGTGATCGAGGCTATGAGCAGCTATTATGAGACCACGCATGCTAATGTGCATCGCGGTGTCTATGAGCTGAGCGAAGAGGCGACGGCGAGGATGGAGAGAGCGCGTGTGAAGACCGCGCGGTTTATCAATGCGAGGCAGAGTAAGCAGGTTATCTTCACGCGTAACACGACGGAGAGCATCAACCTGGTGGCCTATAGCTGGGGATATGCCAATATTCACGCGGGCGACCTGATTGTGCTGACCGAACTCGAGCATCACAGCAACCTGGTTCCCTGGCAACTGCTGGCGCAGCGCAGCGGGGCGCGGCTGGAATTCGTGCCGATCAGCGATGATGGGCTGCTGCGCCTGGATATTTACGCGCAGTTGTTGGAGCAGCAGCCAAAGCTGGTGGCTTTCACACACATGTCGAACGTGCTTGGCACCATCAATCCCGTACAGGAGATGATCGCGCTGGCTCACGCTGCCGGGGCGGTCGTGCTGATCGACGCTGCGCAGAGCGTTCCGCACCTGCCGGTGGATGTGCAGGCGCTCGACGCGGACTTCCTGTGCTTTAGCGCGCATAAGATGCTGGGGCCGACCGGCATCGGCGTGCTGTACGGCAAGCGTGACCTGCTGGAAGGCATGCCGCCATTTATGGGCGGCGGCGATATGATCCGCAGGGTCGGACTGCGCGAGTCGACCTGGAACGACCTACCCTGGAAATTCGAGGCCGGCACGCCGGCTATCGCAGAGGCAATTGGCCTGGGCGCGGCAGTCGATTACCTCAACGCGCTCGGTATGGAGCATGTCGCGGCGCACGAGCAGGAGATCACGGCCTATGCAATGGAGCAGTTGCGCCAGGTGCCGGGATTGACGATCTATGGGCCGGAGGCCTCGCAGCGCGGCGGCGTCATTTCCTTTACACTAGGGGATATTCACCCGCATGACCTGGCTTCCATCCTCGATCAGCAGGTAGGAGTGGCCGTGCGCGCCGGGCATCACTGCGCGCAGCCGCTCATGGAACGCTTTGGCCTGGCCGCCACAGCACGCGCCAGCTTCTACGTATATACTATCAAGCAAGATGTTGATACACTGGTGCAGGGCCTGCACCAGGCGTTGGAGATATTCAGTTTGTAGGGGCGTAAGATTATGTCAATGGATTATCGCGAATATATCCTCGATCATTATCGCAACCCGCGAAATTATGGGAAGCTGGAACATCCAGACGCGCACGCCGAGGACTCCAATCCCCTGTGTGGCGACCAGCTCGCCATCGACTTGCAGGTTGAAGGCGACCAGGTTACCGCTGTGCGCTTCCAGGGCCGGGGCTGCGCCATAAGCCAGGCGGCGGCCTCGATGCTCTCGGAGATGATCGAGGGCAAGCCGGTCGAAGAGGTGACGCGGCTCGGCAAAGAGGATGTGCTGGACGCGCTCGGCATTCCCATCAGTCCTGCTCGTATGAAATGTGCGTTTCTCTCGCTGCGTGTCCTGCACCGCAGCCTGGCGATGGCGGGCTTGGAGCAACCAGAAGAAGTGGAGGACGAGGAATAGCATGCGGCTGGGGGACGGGTAACATGACGGATTTTATCAAAGTGGCGAAGGTCGATGACCTGGAAGATGGAGAATTGATGCCGGTCGAGGTAGATGGCGAGCCTGTCTGCCTGGCGAAGGTGGATGGCGAGGTGTATGCCTTTACCGATGACTGTACGCATATTGGGGGTCCCCTCAACGAGGGTGAGCTGGATGGTGAGGTGTTGACCTGTCCATGGCACGGTGCGCAGTTCGATGTGCGTAGCGGTAAGGTGCTGCGCGGCCCGGCGCGGCAGGATATCCAGACGTACGCGGTAAGGGTTGATAACGATGATATCCTCGTGAGTATTCCCGATGCGTAGTTAAAACTCTTGACCTTTGTTCTAAGATTCCCTACAATGAGGCGGTAAGTGAGTTTGGTGTTGACGGGCCGATCAATCGGCGATGGGCGCGATAAATCGGCCCCTACATTTAATTGGAGTCGTTGCGTGTATGTTAGGGAAGTCACATTTATTGATCGGGTTAACGGGGGGGTTGGTGGTGGATAGTCTTTTCCACATTTCAGGGCCGCCGTTGATGGGCGCATCAAATATCCCTTTAGAGCTGCTGGTGAAGAAGATTGTATTTTATTTTTTTGTGGGTTTCGGTGCGCTGCTGCCGGATATCGATAACGCGCACAGCGCGTACGGGCGCAAGTTGGGCTGGGTCAGCAGGGAGATCCAGCATGTGGCGGGGCATCGCACCCTTTTTCATAGCCTGCTGGGGCTTGTGCTGGGGTCGGCGCTGGCGGTCGGGCTGCAACAACTGGTGATGTATCTGCTGGGCCAGCGGGGTTTGATTGTGCCCGCGCAATTTATCGGGGCATCAAACCTGGTCTTGATCGCGGTCTTGATCGGCTGTATCCTGCATATCGCGGCCGATGCACTGACCGAGGGCGGTGTGCCACTATTCTGGCCGAGCCATAAACGCTACGGCTTTCCTCCAAATCCGCACTGGCGCTTTCGTACGGGTGACTGGCCTGAGCCGATAATCGTCTTCATATTCATGTTTCTGGTCGGGCTCGGGATTTATTATGCTGTGTTTACGATTTGAGGCTTTCAGATTGTTGTGATAGAGCGCCTTCGAAAACTATTTGATCTGCGCGGGCAAACGTACATGGCCTGGGCGTTTCTGGCTGTAGTGATGGTTGTCTACAGCCTGGAGATGAGCCACCAGGCTGTCCTGCGTTATGATACGTTCAAGGCGACCGCCTTTGATCTTGGCAACATGGACCAGGTGCTCTGGAACACCATTCATGGGCGCCTCTTCCAGTTCACCAACCAGGCCATCGACTGGTACGGGCCGCCGACTCGCCTGGCTATTCATTTTGAGCCGATCATTTTGCCGCTTTCCTTGCTGTACGCCTTTCACGCCGACCCGCGTATCCTGCTGGTCTTCCAGACGCTCGCGCTCGTCTCTGGAGCGCTGCCGGTCTACTTGCTTACGCGCAAACTCATCCCGGCGTGGCCGCTATTGGGCGCGTTGATGGCGACGGCCTATCTGCTCTCGCCTGCTTTGCTGGGCTTGAATATCTTCGATTTTCACCCGGTGGCGCTCGCCACACCCTTGCTGCTGTACGCGCTGCTGGCGCTGGAGTACAGGCGCTATGCCTGGTTCGTGATCGCGTGCGTGCTGGCGGCTGCCACCAAAGAAGATGTGCCGCTGGCGATTGCCATGCTGGGCGTGCTGGTCATCTGTAAGTACAAAGCGCCGCGGCTGGGACTGGCGCTGTTGATCGGCGGCGTGCTCTGGAGCGTCCTGGCGTTCGAGGTCATTATCCCTCATTTCTATGGGGGCTTACAGGCAAATAATTTCTGGTACCGTTATGAAGAGCTGGGCAGTTCGCCGGGACAGGCCATCATCAACCTTTTCGTACGGCCCTGGCTCTTCTTTGGCCTCTTTTTCACGATGGATCGCGTCTACTACCTGGCCAGCCTGCTGCGCAGCACGGGCTTCTTAGGGCTGCTGGCCCCCGAATGGTTTCTGCCTATGCTGCCCAGCCTGGCCGTCAATTTGTTGAGCACTGACCCGCTGCTCTACAGCGGCGTTTACCATTATAACGCCGCTATCATCCCATTTATCATGATGGCGGCCATCTATGGTACGCGCCGGCTGCTGGCGCAGTGGCAGGTCTGGTGTGGGGAAAATGAATTGTTTGCCGCGGTAGAGCTTGCAGGGGGGAGTGGAAAACAATCCCGAGGAGGACAGGCGCAAGGCCCCCGCCGCTGCCCGCGCCCCGCATCCCTGTCCTTACAAAGATGATGATCGGTTTTGGTTGGTTGACGAGGGGGTTTGCGGGGTTGTGGGGGAGGGTGACGGCCTGTGGAGGGAGAGGCAGTGGAAGCGTTTTGGGCGGAGGATGATGCCGCTGGCCCGTTCACTGAGTACCTTTCGCCTGCAGTGGGTCTTGTTTGCGTGGATTACGCTAATGTTCGGGCTGAATTTTCTGATTGCTAAGCCGGAGCTCAACATCTTCTGGGCAGATCACGAACCGGGCGCCAGGGAGCAGCAAATTGAGCGGTTACTGGCCATGATACCGTCCGATGCCTCCGTCTCTGCCAGCGACGATCTTAACCCGCACCTGAGCGAACGGCGGCTCCTGACAGTCTTTCCCTCGGTTTGCCTTGACGCGCGCTGCAATCAGACAGTACAGTACGTGGTTGTCGACCTGAATAGCCTGACCCTGGCGAATCAAGCAGAAGCGGCCAGCGAATTATACGGCCTGCGCAACCAATACCGCGTCCTAGCGGAGGTCTCGGGGGTAGTTTTGCTCATCCACCGTAGCGTTTAACGCACGAATCGTGTTATAATCGATTATGATACGCATACCTTCGCATCCATGAATGTGCACCGTGTGGGCACTTCATATTACTCATGGAGGAGAGCATTTATGTCCTATAATCCCTACTCCGACGAAACGGTTAAGACGCAAGCGGAGACCTATCCTCCCATGGATGATCTTACTCCTAAACCGCAGCCGTCGGTGGCTCCTGTGACTCCCATTATCGAGCCAACTCACACGCCGGAAGCCTTGACTCGAGACGAAAACGAGCTAAGAGCCAGGACCTACAAATTTGTTATCGGCAAATTCAATGACTACCTGGTCTGGTTCCTGACGATTGTTGAAACTATGCTGGGGCTGCGCTTCCTCCTGAAGGCGATCGGGGCCGATCCGCATGTTCTTTTTGCCGGTTTTCTTTACGCTGTGACCGATATCCTGCTGTTGCCTTTCCTGTCCATCGTCCCATCGCCATCGGTCTCACACAACCAGGCGTTCGAGTTTTCGACGTTGATCGGGATGCTGGTCTACTTCCTGATCTTCTACGCGTTCAGGCGCTTTGTCCACCTGCTCATTTCCCCGCCCGAGGACAACGCGAGCGCCTAGTGGTGCATGGTGAACGCGGGCCGATAAATCGGGCCCTACAGGGCTTTCCTCGATCAATTCGTTAATACTATCCCCGGCAGGCAGTGTAGCTGACGCACTGCCTGCTTTGTCAATTTGATATGAGAGTGACGGTGTGCTATGAAGCAAATCGCGTCTCTACTACTCCTGGTTTGCCGGACTGTGATCGCGGGCGCGTTCTGGATTGCTACGAGGCTCACCAACGACATCAGTGTGAGTGGGCGGCAGTATGACAGCGGGGAGGCGCGCACGTACCTGGGGATGGCTCACAAGCGAGACCTGGATCCGCTGGTGCTGATCCCTACGCTAGTATTCCATCATGGATGGAGCAGGCTGAGGGGTGAACTGCGCTTTGCCCTGCGCGGCGACGCATTCACACGAGGGTATCTTGGGCGCATCGTCATGCAGCCGCGCTGGCTTTCGCGCCTGCTGCGGTTGCTCGCAATTGGCCCTGCGCTGCGCTGGCTTGGCACGGACTCGGCGGAGGCGCTGATGCGGCCGGCAGAGGAATGGATACGCGCGGCGCTGCAAAGCGTTGGTGATAGGCCGGCGAGCGAGGTCATTGCTGCATCTCTCCTTCAAGAACTGGCCCAGGAAAGCGGCGAATCGGATGAGCAGATTGCCAGCCATCGCCTGTCTCACCTTCTTTCCTGGCGATATCATGCCCCGCTGCAAAATTTCTACAGCGCTGAGGCGCTGATCGGAGATGTGCGGCGCCCCATCCAGCACCAGCACATCGCGCGAATCAAGAGCGAACTGGCGGGCCTGGATGAATGGCTGTGGCGCGGCGGGTCGCTATATGGTTCGCTCGAAGGAAACCTCTCGCCTGACGGCAGGCTGGGTTCGATCAACTCAGCGATTCATCGCCTGTTGCGGGCCGCCCCGCCCGATACGCGCATCGTTCCCATCGTGCTGATCTATGATTTTATGACAACGCAGCGCCTGCGCATCTTTGTCGATTTCGCGCCCGGCATCGAACACGCTCCATCGCTTCCCACCGATCAACTGGACGCAGCGCTGCGTTCCTCCTGGCTGCAACACGCTCGTTTTACCTGCACGCAGTTGGCCGCCGGCTTTCTGTTCCAGGCGAACCAGAGTGGGTTAACTTCATTTACCCTCGATGATCTGGCGAAAACTATTCATGTGCAGGCGAACAGATTGGCCATGGAGGGCCGGCACGTCGATGGTCACTTGCTCGACCTGGGCGGCGCGCGAAAACGAGCGAGAGGCTTTATAGCTTACGCCGAACAACGAGCGCTTGTGAGGCGAGGCGAGCACGGCACGTATGTCCCAACAGTGACTGAGCCGCCGATGCGATTGCGCCCAAGGGAGGTCGGCTATGACCTGGCGCCGCTGACCTACGCCAGCAACGAGCTGGAGGAGATGCTAAGTATCGATCGGTAGGCGCCCTGGCTTTTGTTTACATAACGGTTTTCCGTGTGATATACTCAGGGCATCCAGGAGGAACCGACCGATAAAATGGACGATTTGAGTGTCTTTACCGGAAATGCGAACCGCCCGTTAGCGGCTGCCATTTGCAAGCATCTACATATCCCTCTAGGCGATGCGGATGTTTTTCAATTCAGCAACGAAAATATCTTTGTGAAAATCAATGATAATGTGCGTGGCCGCGATGTATTTGTGATTCAGCCGTTCAGCTTTCCCGTCAACCGCTCGATCATGGAATTGCTTATCATGATTGACGCACTCAAACGCGCCTCCGCCCATCGCATTACCGCGGTGATCCCTTATTATGCTTATGGGCGCACCGACAAGAAAGATCAGCCGCGCGTCCCCATCACCGCGCGCTTGATAGCAGACTGCATCACCGTTGCCGGCGCGCACCGCGTGCTGACGATGGATATGCACGCGGGCCAGATTCAGGGCTTCTTCAACATCCCCGTCGATGAATTGACCGCCCAGATACTCCAGGCGCACTACTTTAACGATCTTATGCGGCCTGCCGAGCATACGGACGAACGGCATTCTACCTCCGGTCAGGCAGGCTACAAGGAATTGGCCGAGAAAGAGATCGACAACTTCACCGTGGTGGCCGCCGACGAAGGTTTCGCCAAGAAGGCGCGCAAGCTGGCTGACCGCCTGAATGCGCCGCTGGCCATCGTGGAGAAGCGCCGTCACGGCAACAACAGCATCGCAGAAGCTATGGGCATCATCGGCTCCGTAGAGGGGACGCACGCGCTCATCGTCGATGACGAGATCGATACCGCCGGCTCGCTTACGCAGGCTGTGCGCGTCGTGCGCGATCAGGGCGCATGCGATGTCTATTGTTGCGCAACGCATGGCATTTTCTCGGGCCCGGCCATCGAGCGCCTGAAAACCGCCCCAATCAAGGAGATCGTGGTCACCGACTCCATCCCTCTAGCTGAACAGAAACGCCTGCCCAATATGCAGGTGTTGTCAGTGGCGGAGTTGTTCGCGGGGGCGATCAGCAGGATACATGATGGGCGGTCGGTGACGGAGCTGTTCTGGTAGAGTAGCAGGGTTAGCGGTGGTTGGTGCGTAGGGGGAGGAATTTGACCGAAGTATCAGTGGTATCAGTGGTATCCGAGGTATCTAAGGTATCGGTGGTATCAGCCATGTCTGTGATTCTGGAGTTGGTGCTGATGCGCCCGTGAGGAAGTGAGGGGTGATCGAGGGTAGTGTACATGCCGCGATGGGAGCGGGCGATTTCTCCGGCTTTGAGCATGCGGTTGAGGGTAAGTTTGGCGGAGGTGTATTTTTGACCGGTGAGTGCCGCGACCTGCTGGGGACTGAGAGGGCCAGCGGCGTCTTTCAGGGCCTGGAGGATCTTTTGCCGTTCAAGTGACATGTTCGTTTCGCCGTCGAGCAGGGTTGGAAGGGTGTAGTTATTTTCTCCGAGCCATTGGATGTATGGGATGCCGGAGGCGTTTCCCACCACCTGGTAGCTGAGGTTGGCGGCTTTCAGACTCAGGTTGTTTTTTGTAGTGGCGAGGACGCGCCTGTTCTCATCGTAAGGGTCCTGGGCGACGAGCAGGCCAAGACGAGCAGCAGCGATGATGCCGATCGAGCCAGCGCCACGGTAGAGGGCGTTCACCGAGGCGCCTTTGCTGAGGTGGCGGATAATCAGGATGGCGCAGTTCGTACGCTCGGCCATTTGCGCGAGGGGCGTGAAGACCTCGCGCACATCCTGGTCGCGAGAGGCATCAATGTTATGTCCCAGGATGGCCGTGAGCGGGTCCAGGATAACCAGGACAGCTTTAGTGCGTTTGATGGCGCCTTCCAATCTCTCCAGGTCATGCGAGAGAGAGAAGGGGCGGTCGCTTACCTTCACCTTTTTCGCATCCAGATCTTCAATTATGTTCATGAGGAGGACATGGGAAGGATCGCCTCCGGCAGCTTCCAGGCGCGGACGGAGGGTATCGGCCGCGCCATCTTCAGGTGCGACCAAAATCACGCCTCCTTGCTTACCCGGTGTGCCATCAGGCATTGGACGGCCGGTAGAGACACAGGCGGCAAGATTGATGGCGAGCAAGGATTTGCCCATGCCGGGGTCGCCGTCGAGCATGGTGATTTTGCCGAGGGGGACGCGTTTTTCCCATAACCAGTGAACTTGCTGCGTTTCAACCTCCGAAAGGAAGAAGCCCAGCAATTCTTCGGCGGAGTCAGAGTCAGGGGTTGGTTGAGGATTCTCTGATTTACTTGATGCCAGGTCGCTCAATCCTCTGACAGCGTACTTCGCAAACAGGTTAAATCCTGGGAGCGCGTCTCGTATTATCTGATCGCCCGCACCGTTGTCGCGCATGACCTTAACCAGATTGGCAATAATTAAATTCCTTCTCTTTTGCTCTTTTTCTCGCTTCAAAATCTTCAATCGTTCACCCTCCAAACTTATGAATTCATTTAGAGCCTTCATTGCCTCTCGCCGGGACGGGCGAGGCGTTTTTTCGTCTTGAGAGCTGGTTTCCATGTTCAGATCTACTTCCTTGCATATCTCGTTATTGGAGATGTGATGCAAGTATGGTGTTGGTAACACGAGGAGGTATGTTCCTCACTCTGCTTGTAGTGTACAGGATGGTGCCAAATCGAGCCGGGGAGCTTTCCCCTCAGGGAGGTTAATTCATCTGGAAGACTGGCTTTCAGCCTCGAATGAAGCTGCGGCTAAGGATAAAAAGCTAAGCTTAGAGGATGTTAAGGTTGCACGCCGCTTCCTTAGAATAGAGCATGGTTTTCTAATGTAGATAAAAGTTATCTTAAACATAGAATTTTCTCTAGAATATTAGCATTTTTCTCTTGATTTTCTTGCGCTAAGCCGGTATCGTTAAGGTCAGGAATGGCTTGATCAGCCAGAACATACGCCGAGAAACGAGCGAGCAAGCAATAAGGAGAAAGGAGAGAAACTTATGCGGAAACGAACACCCACTAAACTCCCTGCTCTTGAAATACCAGATGAGATGCTTGTTACACAAAGCCTTGGAAAAGATGAGCGCGCCTTTGAACTGCTGATACAGCGCTACGGCCCAACACTCTTCAAGTTCATCTACCGTTATTTTGGCGATTATGACCAGTCTTGCGATATCATGCAGCAGGTCTTTCTCCAGCTTTATCTGTCGCTGCCGAAGCTGGATACGAAACGTCCGCTGAAGAACTGGCTGTTCCAGGTGGCACGCAACCGCTGCCTGGACGAGTTGAGAAGAAAGCACCCGGTTCACCTGTCGGACCTGGAAAGTGAGGAGGAAGAGGAAGAGAAATCGGTGCTATCGTTAATCCGTGATCCTCGGCCGCTGCCGGAGGAGATCGCGGAACAGCACGAGCAGCAAGATCGGCTGATTCATGCCATCGAGAGTTTGCCGCCGAATTTCCGGTCTGTGGTTTACCTGCGTTATACAGCGCAGTTAAGTTTCTCGGAGATTGGTAAGAAGCTGGGCATCCCTGAGACTACAGCCAAGACACACTTTCATCGCGCCAGGCATTTAATGCAGGCTTCGTTGGCCTAGTGCGGCCATTTGTTCATGGCTAGCCAGTGGTGGGTGGGGCGTGTTATAATAGCGCCAATCACACAAGGTACTGCTGAGGCACCCTCTGTTCGGGGGTGCTGTTTTATGGGCAGAAGCAGAAAGGGGAGAGGGGCGCTATGAAGCCGCTTGTTGCTATTGTGGGCCGACCGAATGTCGGCAAGTCTACATTTTTTAATCGCATGATCGGGGAGCGGGTGGCGGTAGTGGAAGATATGCCGGGCACTACGCGTGATCGCATCTATGGTGATAGCGATTGGAATGGGCGTGAATTTACGCTGATTGATACGGGTGGGCTGGAGTTCGGCTCGGATATTCCCGTTGGGCAGGTTGGCTTGAACGGGCAGCCGGGCGATCTGATGAAGCAAGTGCAGGAGCAGGCCGAGCTGGCCATCGAGGAAGCGGATGTGATCGTCTTCATGGTTGATGTGCGCGGTGGCATTACTGCCGCAGACCAGGAGGTCGCTGATGTACTGCGGCGGACGAGCAAGCCGGTGATCCTGGCTGCCAACAAGGCCGATAGCGCCAGGTTTCGCCAGGATGCTGTCGAGTTTTACGCGTTAGGGATAGGCGATCCTATCGATATCTCATCCCTGCAAGGCATCGGCACGGGTGATCTGCTCGATGCCATCGTCGAGGCGCTGCCGCCGGAAGAGGAAGAGGCGGATGAAGAGGAAGAGGATATCCCGCGCATCGCTATTGTAGGCCGTCCGAACGTGGGCAAATCATCACTGCTGAATGCCATTCTGGGCTACCAGCGCGCCATCGTCAGCGAGGTACCGGGCACCACGCGCGATGCCATCGATACCGAGCTGGAGTTCGAGGGCCGCAAGATACGCCTGGTCGATACCGCCGGGATACGGCGGCGCGGGCGCGTTGGGCCTGGCGTTGAGAAGTTCAGCGTGCTGCGTGCCAGTCGCGCCATCGAACGTGCCGATGTTGCCATTCTGGTGATCGATGCCAGCCAGGGATTGGCGGCGCAGGACACGCACATCGCAGGGGAGATCCATGAGCAGGCCAAGGGTGTGCTGGTGGTCGTGAATAAGTGGGACCTGGCGCAGGAGCAGCGCCGCGCCATGCGTGAGGACAGGCCGCCAAGGCCGAACGAGGAGATCGAAAGCGCCGAGGCTTACCGGCGCATTATCGCTGAGGGCTTGAAATTCATTCCCTACGCGCCCATTGTCTTCATCTCGGCGAAGACCGGCTATCACGTGAAGTCGCTGCTCCAAACCGCGCTCACCATCGCCGATAATCGCTTCCTGCGGGTGCCGACCGCGCGGCTCAACGAGGTGGTGCAGGAGGCGAAGCGCCACCACAATCCAACGGTGTTTCGCGGTAAGGTAGCGAAGATTTATTATGCGACCCAGACGCAGGTGAACCCGCCTACCTTCGTCTTCTTCGTAAACGATCCGCAGGCGGTGCATTTCTCCTACGAACGCTACCTGGAGAATCAACTGCGCCACGCCTTTGGCTTTAAGGGAACGGGGATACGGTTGTTTTTCAGGGCGAGGACGCAAACGGAGAGAAGCCAGGCGTTATGAGAGCAATGTTGATGTCGGGATCAAATGATACTGCATCTTGAGGGTGATGATGCGGGTGACGGACTGGTTGATACGCGCCATCGAAAGCGTGCCATCCTGCAAGGCTGCTTTGATGGCGTTTATCATGCTCTCCATCTGGTAGGGGCCGATGGCGCCGAGCAGCATATCGTTGCCGGCTTGCAGGGCCATCACGCCTGCCTGCTCCAGGTTCCACTTTTTCGCGATACCCGTCATCCAGAGCGAGTCGGTTATCACAACGCCGTTGTAGCCAAACTGGTTGCGCAGGATGCCGGTGACGATGGTCGGCGAGAGTTCCGCTGGATAGAGCGGGTCGATGGCGGGCATCAACAGGTCGGTATCCATAATCATGCCGGGATTGTCCAGCGGGTTCGATGACTGGATAAAGTGCTCGAATGGTACCAGTTCTGTAGAGTAAATCTGGTCTTTAGTGCGTTTGATGACCGGCAAGGAGAAGTGCGCGTCGGTCTGCGCGGCTCCCAGGCCCGGGAAGTGTTTGAGGCAGGCGATCTCTCCGTCACCCTGTACCGCGCGCAGGTAGGCGCCTCCGAAGGTGATGACCGATTGCGGCGTATAGCCCCAGGTACGCAGGTATTGATCCGGGCCATCGACAAGCTGCACATCGACGTCGGGCGCGAGGTCGGTGTTGATGCCGAGCAGTTGCAGGTCGTTAGCGATGCGGTTTCCCGCCTGGGTTGCCAGGTTGACGTTACCCGTATCGTAAATCTCCAGCGCGCCGGGATGGTGCCCGAAGATGTTCTGCACGCGCTCAACGAAGCCTCCTTCTTCGTCGGTGGCGATCATGAGTGGGATTGAGGCGTGTTGCTGCATCTCGGAAATATCGTGCTTCGTCTGGTTAAAGGTCTGCATCTGGAAGGCGTACATAATCACCCCGCCCACGTGCAACTGCGTAATGGCGTATTCCAGAGAGGGCGAGTAGAACTGATCATACGATTGAAGCAAGAAGAGCTGGCCCAGCTTCTCATCAAGCGTCATATGTGAGACGTAAACCTGGGCAAGCTGCTTGTACGAAAAGAATTGGGAGAGGTGATCAAGCGTGTTGATCTGTGAAGAGGTAAGCGGCATGCTGACAATTGGGCCAGTTACGACGACGGGTCGCCGGGGTGTGATGTGGTGGCTCACTGCGGCCAGGTCGCTACTGGCGATCATGAGCAGGGCCAGCAGGGGCAGCATTACCAGCGGCCACCAGCTTCTTTGCTTGCGGTTGTGGGTGATCAATGCTGCATGGGTATGTGTTGGGCCGGGGAGCAGGGTGGCGTTGTGATCGAGGATGGCGCCACCGGGGACATCGGGGACCAGGGCGACCGCGAGGGTCGCCCGTACAATATCCGGTTGATGCGAATCGTGTGGCGAATGGGGTGCCGCGGCTTCTGATTCGTGCATGGGCTGGTTTACTCCTGGGGGGGCACGGTGGGCATCAGGTGGTATTCCATTTTTAGTGCGATGATACGGGTGGCGGCCTGATCGATGCGTGATTTTAATAGAGTGCCATTCGCCAGGGCGGCTTTCAGTGTATTAAGCATGCTCTCCATCTGATCCGCGCCGGTGGGGCCGAGCAGCATATCGTTTCCGGCGTTGAGCGCCATTACGGCCGCGGTGTTCATATCCCATTTTTCGGTGATCCCTTGCATGTAGAGCGCGTCGGTCAGCACGACGCCGTCGTAGCCGAACTCATTGCGCAGGATATCGGTCATGAACGTGTGCGACAGTTCAGCCGGATAGACCGGGTCGATGGCAGGCATCAAAACATCGGTCGGCATTATTATGCCGGGGTACATCAAAGGGTTGGACGACTGGATGAAGGCCTTGAAGGGAGCCAGTTCTGTGGAGTAAAGCTGGTCTCTGGTGCGGTTGACTACCGGCAGCGTTGTATGCGCGTCGGGTGTCGCATCACCCAGGCCGGGGAAATGTTTGATGGTGCCTATCACGCCATTGCTTTGCAGCGCCTCGATATACTTGCTGGCGTATTCGATGACCGACTGCGGAGTGTTACCGAAGGTGCGCGTCACCATGTCGTAGCCGTTGACGAGGTTCACATCCACATCGGGGGCCAGGTTGACGTTGATGCCCAGCGATGAGAGATCGTGGGCAGCCTTCACACCCTGCTGCGTGGCCACAGCGGGGTTACCTGTATTTGCGATATCGGTCGCCGACATGCGGTAGCCGTAAATATGGGAGAGGCGGTGAACGTATGGCCCACCCTCCTCGTCGGTTGAGATTAGCAGGGGAAAGGTGGCGCGCTGCTGCATCCTGGCAATGTCGTTCTTCGTCTGGGTAAAATTCTGCATCTGGAACTCGTACATAATGACGCCGCCCGCGTGCAACTGGTTAATCATGGTGTCGAGATCGGCGTCATAATAGGAAGTGGCGCCAGGGCATGTTACCGTGTCACAACCGGAAGCGTACTCCACCATAATAAGCTGGCCGAGTTCAACGTCGAGCGACATATGCGCTACATACAGGCTGGCCAGGGCCTTGTACTTCATATAGCCTGAAAGATGCATGATATCGGACAACTGCGCGGGTGTGAGTGGGGGCTTCACGATCGGCTCGTTGGGTGATAGTGTTGGGATGGCGCCCGCGTTTGTGCTGCCACTAACGGTCCGGTCGAAGAAATGCGACCCGAAAAGTACACCTGCTCCCACCAGGAAGGTCAGTATAAGCAAGGCAGCAACTAGCGGGACGCGCGAACGCTGCAGCCGGGGACGGACAGGAGGAAGCGGGGATACGGGTGGTGCCGGAGAAATATAAGGCTTGTGTGGTTGCTGCGGGTTTTGAATAGACATACGCGCTCCTGATAGCTGCCTTTTTATTAAGTATAGATAAGCCTGACAACGCCTACACGTAGACGGAGCGGGCGACCGCGAGGGCCGCCATTACTAATCACAACGTATCGGGAGCCTGGTTAGTTGCGCTGGAAGGCCCGTTCGTTTTCCGAGTGGACGGCTTCACGCGCGTTCGCTCTGTCCTGGTCGAGGGAGCGGGTGGAAGTTCGCCTAGCTGGACTGCTTCGGCCTGCTTCGTTTCGAGTTCGGGAGCCGAGTGAGACGGCGTTGGCAGCAGAATGGGCTGCGGCTCTCGCTGCCGGGAGAAGGTCACGGTCGGTTCTTCAGTCATGGCCTGGGGCTGCTCGGAGGTCACTTCGGGTTGTTGGCCGGGAGCTTCCGCCGGGGTAGAGGGTTCCTCCGGCGAGCTTGAAGGCAGGTCAAAATCCATCGTCAGAGGTTCATCTGACACTGTTGATGGAGCAGGTGCTTCCGCAGTCTCGTAGGCTATATATTCATGCGCGGGGGACTCGACTGCCCCGGTGAGGGCGCGCAGGTGCTGTGGAATGGTCTCTTCCGGCTCATATGTGGGCTCACTGCCGCTTTCTGCCGGAAGAGATGATAGTGAATACGGTTGAACGTTCTGTGACCAGGGACCGCCTGTGGACATATCGGATATGTCATACATGCCCGATATAGCGGGTATGCCCGTGCTTTCCCAGTCGCGCTCTTCCCGCACCGGTTCTTGCTCCGAAGGCGGTTCGAGTGATTGTTGATCCTGTTGATCCTGCTGATCTTGGGCTCCTTGCGCATCTGCGGCAGTAGTCCTCAGGCGGAGCGGTCTGCGCAGGCGAGCGGATGAGCGCACATTAGGGACAACAGAGGCGGGCATCAAGGCATAATCGAAGAGCACTTCAATGGCACGTGTGTGCTCTTTGCCAGAAGCGGTAGAGAGGGCTTCAGGAAAATTGGTGAGGGCAAAGCGGTGCGTAATGAGCTTTTCGGGGTGAATGAGTCCCTGTCCGATCAACTCGGCGGAAATGGCAAAGGTAGAGAAGTGCTCTTGCGAACCAATCGGCCATTGTTCGGTGCCGTGATCCATCGAGCCAATCAGGCTGACTTCCTGATGCCAGACTGGAGAGAGGTCGATGCGCATCATATGCGGGCTCACGCCCACAATGACCACCGCGCCTCCCGCTGTTGTCCAACGCAGGGCATCATGCAAGGTGCGCTTCGTGCCAATCGTGTCGTAGATCGCGTCATAGCCACCGAGAAGCATTGTGTTGCCCAGCCTGCCCTTATACAGCTTTGCCCCGGTTGCCTGCTGTACGCCCTGGTAGGCATCCTGGGGGTAGATGATGTGTTCCGCTCCCATGCGTGTCGCCTGCTCTACCTGGAAGGCATAGCGCGCAAGAACGCTTACCTTCGCCTGCGGCTCTAGCGCTCGCACGATCTGCAAGACCAGCAGCCCGATGGTTCCTGCTCCCACGATGAGGACGTTCTCGCCCGGCTGTGGCAGGCGACGCAGTACGGCATGGAGGGCGAGGGCTGATGGCTCGATCATCACGGCCTGCTCGTCGCTCAGTTCGTCTGGCACGCGGAATACCTGGGATTCGTGCAGCAGCATCTCCTCGCTCCAACCGCCGCCGATCTGCTGCGGCCCGCTGAAGTTTCTCTGTTCACAAAGATTATACTGGCCGGAGGCGCATGCACGGCAGAGCGGCTGCACGCTCTGGGAGACGCAATTCTGGCCGTATTGCAGCGCTACACGATCGCCTACTCTCACATGCTGAACATCCTCGCTGACTTCGATGACCTCGCCGACAACCTCCTGGCCAGGGAAGGTGATTATGTGGCCGGGCAGCGCCGCGGTTGCGATGCGTAAATCGCCATCGGAATAGATAGAGTGGAGATCGCTGCTGGATATCCCGGCCAGGCGGTTGCGTACACGTATCCAATCATGCACTTGCGCGGGCAGCGTCTGCCGCGGAAGATTTTGCACTTGCAGCGGCGCAAAAGAGGAGAAATACGCGCCTGGCCAGAATTGACCGAGGAAACGGGTGAGCAGCACCCGCCTGGGGCTAAGTTCCATCGTTGATGTCCACATGGCGTGTACCTATGTCCTTTCATCGTGTCAGAGCGACCAGAGCGACCAGGGCGGCCAGGGCGACCGCGAGGGTCGCCCGTACAATAGACGGGCAGTTTGGCAAATCGCGTATACGTTTAGGGTATCTTTGCCTTCATTTTAAACAAACGTAAGGGCGATGGAATTATGTTGTATGCATCAGCTTGTGCAACGCCTTGCGTCGCAAGTGTATCACGCCCGTTGAAGCCGGTCAATTCGATGGTACTCTTCTGTAGCTGACCAAATATTGAGTGTCTCTTGAAGGTTTCTTGAGGTTCTCAAGGTATGCTACAGGGGAGGGAAAGCAGTAATTTTTCCCAATTCGATGACATTAATGAGAAAACATATTAGAATATAGCCTATACCAGGTGACCGATTTAGGAGTTTGATGATGTTTATTAGCAAACGTGTGCTTATTATAGTCGGTGTGGTGGTGGGGGTTGTAGTCGGGCTCACAGTCTTTGCCTTCGTCTTCTTCCTGGGGCAGACCAATCATATAGCGGCGAGTGAGGCAACGCCCACTGTTGTTCCGATAGCAACAGCTAGCGCTACAGTGAAAGCGACTACACGCGCCTGCGCTCTGGGCGTGGTACAGTCAATCAGCAGTTCGTCCTTCGCTGTCGCGGAAAATAAGGGGTCGAAGACGGTCACGGTTATGGTGGATAGCACAACGGTGATTCGCAAACGTGGCGCGAAAATTGCGTTGAATGGCCTGGCGGTTGGCGAGCACGTACGGGTCACGTCGCAGGGGGCTTGCGATAGGAAGGCGACATCGTTTACCGCTCAAATGGTTTCGGTTGTTGTGAGTGGTGCGGCATCGCCCACTCCGGCGGATACGCCGACACCGTAGTGTCTTTCACTTGCCAGAACAGCCGTGTTGCTCTATCATATGTAAGAGCGCAAGCGATGATTGTGTTCTTAACATATTTTTGCGAGCTAGACAGCAGAGCAGCATGGCAACACAAACCGGCAAGAAACCCCTGGAAGTTTCGTCCAGCGCGCCTGACCTTGTTGCGCCCGGAATGCCGGCTGAACAGGTTGAGCAGGCTGACCAGAGCGGGAGGCCGCAGCGGAGCTGGTCTTCTTCGCGATTCCGGCAGCGCCTCCTGTTTATAGCGCGACATCCAATCGATGCTGTTTGGGGCTGGTTAAGCTCTGTGCGCACCGCTATCCTGTTGATCGCATCTATTGCGGTGATCTGCCTGATCGGAATTTATTTTGTGCAGGCTCCGGGCGAGGTGCTGAACGACCCAAACGCATATGTCGCCTGGGTGCAGCAAAATGCCCTGCCGCGCTACGGTTCGCTCACACCTACCTTTGACTGGCTGCGCTTCTTCACCATCTTCTCAAGCTGGTACTTCCTGCTGCTGTTGAGTGTGCTTTCGCTGAGTATTGTCGTCTGCACCTTGAATCGCGCGCCTGCCATCTGGCAAAATTTCCGGCACCCGCTCATCCAGCGCAGCGAGAGATTTTATCAGAACGCACTCGAACGCGGCGAATATACTCACCGGGACGCCGTCACCTGGACGGAGGCCGAATTCCGACGGAGGCGCTACCGAGTGCGGTCGATTCGGGAAGGGTGGCCGCAAGGGTCCGCCCCTACAATGAACACGATGGAGGGCCGGGAAGGGCGACCGCAAGGGTCCCCACCCCACATCCACCCATCCCCCGCCCCTACAATGACTACGAAGCCGTCCCTTGTCGCCCTTGCCGATGTCACGTATCTGTATGCGAGCAAGAATACGTGGGCGACGCTCTCCACGTTCGTCTTTCATGCCACGCTGGTCACGCTGCTGATGGCCGGCGTTCTTTCGCAGTGGCATGGTTTTCCGGCAGATAGCCCGGCGCGCAGTATTCTGCCTGCGCCGCTCATCAGCCTCAGCGATAGCCTGGCGGGCTTTACCTTCGACCAGGCATTACCGGATGGGCAGAGCGCGGTCGTCTACCCGCGCGGCACGCCGCACAACGTCAGTTTTCGCGCTAATTCGTTCAAGGCGACTTTTGACCCGAAGACGGGTCTGCCTACCGATTACGTCACCGACCTGAGCGTCTACCGGGATGGCGAGCTGGTCGCGCACAGCGATCACCTGCGCGTGAATGACCCGCTCTCTTACGATGGCATCATCTTTCACCAGTCGTCGCTGATTGCCTCCGTCACCATCACAATTGCCGACGCGCAGGGCTGTTTCGTGTGCGCGCAGCCGGTTGTGCTCGACCAGAGCAGCACGGTGCAGGGGGACCAGGTGGACTTCGCCAGCGATATCCCGATCGCCGGGTCGGCGATGACGATGAGCGTACTGTACCCCCATGCGCCGGGCATGCAACTCGCGCAGGATGCGCACCCGTTCTTTTTAATTACGGTTGGCGTAGCCGGGGCATCATCGAACCAGGATAAAGTGGTTTTGCGCCTGCATCCAGGCGAGTCGGGTCAGAGCGTTGATAAAAGCTGGATGGTGACGGTGAATAGCGCGAAAGAGGCGACGGTGCTGCTGGTAACAAAGGACAGCGGTTCGCTACTGGTCTGGCCGACGGCTGTGCTGCTGATCCTGAGTCTGTGCGTCACCTTTTACTTTCCTCAGAGGCGAATATGGATACGTATCGAGAACGACCGCGTCCAGATGGCAGCGCTGCGCGAGCATTTTACCAATATCCGCACCGATTTGTTGGGGGTTGCGCGAGAGGCATCCCATTGACAGCCATTCTCAACTGATATATGCTAGCAACAACGGTGAACGGCAGATAATATAGGAGAACCCTGCGCATGAAACTCACCATGAAGGGCGATTATGGTCTGCGCGCAATGCTGGACCTGGCGGCATATTATGGGCAGGGACCGATTGAGAGCGCCGACATCGCAGGCCGGCAGTATATTCCGGAGCAATATCTCGACCAGATTCTAATGACGCTGCGCAAAGAGGGCCTGGTGAAGAGTGTGCGTGGGCCAAGGGGCGGGCACATGCTGGCGAGGCCGCCTGCACAGATCACGATGGCGCAGGTGATGCAGGCCATCGAGGGCTATGTCCCACCGATGGAGTGCCTGCCTAATCCGGGCTTTTGCCAGCTTTCGCCAGGGTGCGCCTTACGAGAGGTCTGGCAAAAAGTGGATGAGATGACGCAGCAACTGCTCATGTCAACCACCATCGAAGAACTCGCGAGTCGTCATCGTACCGGCAGCGCCGAGACGATGTATTATATCTGAGACCTGTCGAATTGTTCGGATTATCAGGGAGAGGTAGCAAGTGGCTGAAAAACCTGTTGGCGGTAAATTGATTGCTATCGTTGAAGATGACCAGATGCTCGTGGAGTGGTTTCGCGACGCACTGACTTGTGATGGACGCTGGCGTTTGCAATTTTTTACTGACGGGCAACTTGCAAAAGATGAGTTACCGGAACTAGGGGCAGACTTGATCTTGCTCGATGTCGGCCTGCCGAACCTTGATGGCGTTTCTCTCTTCAAGATTTTGCGCGGGCATAGCAGCACGCGATCGACACCGATCATCGTAGTGAGTGGCAGCCGGGGTTGGGAGTTGCAGCGGATGGGGCTGCCTACAGGACTGTTTTTGCGCAAGCCCTTCAAACGCAATGAACTGCTCGTGATGATTCAGGCGCTGCTGGGGGAGGAGGTCAATGAGCGGTGGGACGTTGCCGGGGACATCACGGACGCTTCGCCTAGCAGGACAGGTTTTGATGCGGGGGCGGGCCGATAAATCGGCGCTGGCCGCGATAAATCGGGCCCTACGGGGTTCGTGGATTTAGCGAAGGCGCCGATAAGAGGATAAAGAGGGTAACAGCATGTGCGCCAACTGGGCAAAAGATGCTACAGAGCTAGTTGGTCGCACTCCCCTCCTTGAACTGCGGCGTATTGAGCCAGACCTGCCCGCGACTCTGCTCGCCAAGCTCGAAATGTTTGGCCCTGGCGGCAGTCTGAAAGACCGCGTCGCCTTGCAGATGGTCTGCGAGGCTGAGCAGCAGGGTTTGCTGCGTCCCGGCGGCATCATCACTGAGCCGACCAGCGGCAACATGGGCATCTCGCTCGCCTGGCTTGCGGCCGCGCGCGGCTACAAGTGCATCCTCACGATGCCCGACACAATTAATCTGGAGCGCCGCCTGCTCTTGCGACGCTTTGGCGCGCAGGTGATCCTGACTCCTGGCACGCAGGGCATGCGCGGGGCCATCAACAAAGTGATCGAACTGCGCACAACCCTCCCCAACGCCTGGTATCCCCAACAATTCTATAACCAGGCCAACCCGCGTTCCCACCGCGAGGGTACGGCTGTCGAAATCTGGGAAGATACCGACGGCGCGGTCGATCTCATCGTGATCGGCGTCGGCACCGGAGGCACCCTCACCGGAGTGGCCGAGGGCCTGCGGGCCAGAAAGCCCTCGGTTGAGGTGATCGCTGTCGAACCGGCCTCTTGCGCTGTGCTGTCTGGCGGGCGTCCAGGCCCGCACCGCATCGAGGGTCTGGGCGCGGGCTTCCAGCCCGATACCCTGCGGGTGGATCTGATCGACCGCGTCATCCCCGTCACCGATGCCGACGCCGTCTCTACCGCCATCCACCTGCTCGAGCGCGAGGGCCTCTCGGTCGGCATCAGCAGCGGAGCTGTGGCGTGGGCCGCCCTGCGGGAGGCGCGCAAAGAAGAGAATCGCGGCAAGGTGATTGTGACGATTTTCCCCAGCGCCGCCGAGCGCTACCTGCAGACCATCCTGTTCGACGACTTACGTTAGATGAGCTCCACGATGGCACCCGCGAGGTGCTGTGCTGCCTCCCATAATAGGCCAATGGCTGTGTAACCGTCACTTGCGCCTATTCGTCTTATATGTGGTAAGCAATAAGCGATAATCTGAGGAGTTATGATACAGTCTGCTGGGGACACCTTTTCCTTTCACCTGAGCCGAAAGCAATATGTGCGCATTAGCCTGCTCGCGTGCCTGCTCATCTGCGCCTCGCTCACCGTGGCGGCGACGACCGGGGTACTTGGCGCGCTCTTCTGGCCGACGTATATACACCGTTTTACCTTCTATCTGAAATGGCAGGATGCTCTGCTCGCCACGCTGTGGTACATTTCCTTCATGCTTGCCGGCGGGAGCATCCTGGTAGCGCGTTTCTTGTTCGCGCTGCGAGCCGGATATCGAGACGGCATGTTCATGCTGCGGGACAACAGCATCACGGTGCGCGATCTCTCGCCCAAGAATCTTGCCAGCATTTACTGGATGGTCGGCACAGCGCTCTCCTGTTTCCTGGCCGCGCTGGTGGGTCTCGCGCCCGATATCCTGATCGGCTGGACGATTCACTTACCAAATCCCGCCCTGGTGTTTTTGTGCACCGTGGCAGCCATTCTGTTGAGCCTGGCCGGGCTAGCTGTGACGCTGGTGGCGGGTTCCTTCATCGTGATCGGCATCAGCGGCTCCTTCTCCTTCAGCCGGAAAATGGGGGCGCCGCACATCTACGAACTGTCGTCGCAGACGACCATCCGCATCGATGGGTTTGTACTGACGATGATCTACCCTGACAAGCCGGAGTCACTCTTCGACCTTGACCTGCTCGAAGCGGAAGACCAGCGACTGCTGCTCTATATGCTGCGAAAACGCTGGCTGGATGCCGAACGCCCGTGGAATCCCCGGCTTGGGAAGGAGATCGAGGAAGCGCTGGAGGAGGCGCAACGGGCGGCGCTGGTGTGAGTGGGGGCAGGAACAGTACGGCTATGATGCCAGTGGCAACCTGGCAGAGCGGCGGGAATAAATTGGCTGTATGGTGTGTTATCATAGGTGAGTCCTATCCGATACTGTCACCTGGCAGAGCGGCAGCGACAATGGTACGGCGTCGCTCTTCAGCCAGAGCCGATGTTTTATCAGTTTCAGCCACATGAATTGGAATTACGCGAACAGCACGAACAAAGTATCGAAACCCAAATTATTCGCGCGAAAAAAGCTTGACAACCCGTTTATTGGGGTGTATAATTGCATCCTGTCAGATTGTGTTTACAGCCACAACTCTGTTACAGCGAGCAGGTAACAGGTTGGTACGTACAGCACGAACAGGAATAACAAGACACGGAACGACACATCATCCCCAACACGCCACATCACGTTGTTGTTTGCATTGCATGTGCAGGGGTAGCACAGGAAGCTACTGAAGGATAGTCCCGCCGCCGGTCACGATCAATTGAACGTTGTGTGCGCTATCATGTTCGCTACAGGGCTTGCAGCCGAAAGGCGCTCAGGGATGAAATTCACTCGTTTCAGGGCTTTACCAGATACTTGCAGTGGGGAAGTGACAGGTAGTATGCGGATGGGCAGGCCGATGGGGGTAGGAGGACAACCGAGTGACATTACGGGAATTACCAGTAAATGTAGAGTAGGAGTAACCGCGTGTAATAGCACAGTGCGGTTACTTTTCTTGTCATAGAACGTTGATACATGACAGGCATCATGGGCAATAATCTGTTCTTACGTTCTTTTCCGTTTTCTTTTTTCATTGAGGATGGCGCATGGTCATGCGGCAGCGTGGACCACTTGCGTCTTTCTTCGTTTCGTTCCTTATGGCCTGGGCCACGGGCTATCAAGGGACATGCGTTTCCTCTGTTGGGTGACTAAGTGAGAGGAGAATCTTACCTATGGCAGTAAGTAGCAGAGCCGTTGCGTTTCCGGAGCGTGTCTCATTCGCGCGCATCCCGGACATACGGCCAATGCCGGGTCTCATTCAGATCCAGCTCGACTCTTTTGAATGGTTTAAGAAAGAAGGGCTACGCGAACTTTTTGATGAAATCTCCCCGATTGAAGACTTTACAGGGAAGAATCTAAAGCTAGAATTTATCGTGCCAGAAGAGCCTTTTGGCGCTCCCAAGTATTCTGAGGACGAGTGCCGCGACCACGACGCGACGTATGCCGCGCCCCTGACGGTCAAAGCGCGTTTGACGAATAAGGAGACGGGTGAGATCATCGAGAAGGATATCTTCATGGGTGATTTCCCTCTCATGACCCGCCAGGGCACGTTCATTATTAATGGAGCGGAACGCGTTGTTGTCAGCCAGCTCGTGCGCTCGCCCGGCGTCTACTTCACCGCCGACGAGGATGCAACTACCGGCCGCAGGCTTTTTGCCGCCAAGGTTATCCCCGCGCGCGGCGCGTGGCTCGAATTTGAAACAAGCAATAAAAACCAGTTGACCGTCAAGATCGACCGCAAGCGCAAGCTGCCGGTGACGACGCTGCTGCGCGCCATCTCCAGCCTGGGAAAAGAGCAGTGGTTTAGCGAAAATCTCGACCTTTCGACCGACCAGGGCATCCTGGATGCCTTCCGCGATGTCGATACGGACCCGAACGTCCACTACATCCAGGCTACGATGGACAAGGACCCGGTCAAGAAAGAGGACGAGGCGCTGCTCGAACTGTATAAGAAGATGCGGCCCGGTGACCCGGCGACCATCGACAATGCGCGCTCGCTCGTCCGGAACATGTTCTTCAACGCGCGCCGCTACGACATGGGCAGCGTCGGTCGCTACAAGCTCAACCGCAAGCTCGACCTATCGGTGCCGCAGAGCCAGCGTATTCTCACATTGGACGACCTCGTCAACATCATCCGCCGCCTCGTGCAGTTGAACAACGGTGTGGGGCGCAAGGATGACATTGACCACCTGGGCAACCGGCGCGTGCGCTGTGTCGGTGAGCTGATCCAGACGCAGTTCCGTGTCGGACTGCTGCGCATGGAGCGCGTCGTGAAGGAGCGCATGAGCATCCAGGAGCCGGGGCAGGCGACGCCGAACGCGCTCATCAATATCCGGCCGGTCGTGGCCGCCATGAAGGAATTCTTCGGCGGCAGCCAGCTCTCGCAGTTCATGGACCAGACCAACGCACTGGCGGAGATCGGCCACAAGCGGCGCCTGTCGGCCCTCGGCCCTGGCGGTCTATCGCGCGAACGCGCCGGTTTCGACGTGCGCGACGTGCATCGTTCGCACTATGGCCGCATCTGCCCAATCGAGACGCCGGAGGGCCCGAACATCGGACTGATCGGCAACCTGGCCACCTATGGGCAAATCAACCCGTACGGCTTCATCGAGACGCCGTACCGCAAGGTATATAAGAAGCTCAAGGCCAACGATCCACGCCTGATCGGACGCGAGTATCGCGGGATGGCCGGGCGCGAGTGGGAAGAGCTCAAGACGCCCGAGAGCAAGACGCTGGTCAAGGCGCGCGAGCGCGTGCGTGTAGACGAGAAGCTGTTCAAGAAGCTTGCCTTCCTGGGCGTTACCGAAATACGCATCAAGCCCTACGTCACGGACGAGGTAGAATATCGCACCGCCGATGATGAAGAGAACTTCTACATCGCGCAGGCCAACGCCAAAGTCGACGACAAAGGTGAATTTACCGAAGACCGCGTGCTGGCGCGCTACCAGGGCGATTTCGTCATGGAGAACTCCGACAACATGGACTACATGGATGTTTCTCCGCGGCAGACCGTCAGCGTCGCCACCGCGCTTATCCCGTTCCTGGAGCATGACGACGTGAACCGCGCGCTTATGGGCGCCAACATGCAGCGCCAGGCAGTGCCGCTTTTGCGCCCGCAGTCGCCCATCTGTGGCACCGGCATCGAGCGCCAGGTGGCGATCGACTCCGGCCAGGTAGTAGTCAGCGAGGTGAGCGGCGAGGTGGTCTCAGCCACGGCACGCGGCATCACCATCCTGGATGATCAGGGCGAACCGCACACCTACAACCTGCGCAAGTTCGTACGCTCCAACGCGGGTACCTGCATCAACCAGCGCCCCATCGTGCACAAGGGCGACTACGTCGGGGCGGGCGAGGTCATCGCCGATGGCTCGTCCACCGAGGATGGCGAAATCGCCCTCGGCCAGAACATCCTGGTCGCATTCATGAGTTGGGAAGGCGGAAACTTCGAAGACGCGATCCTCATCAGCGAGCGTATCGTGCGCGAAGACCTCTTCACCTCTATCCATATCGAAAAGTACGACACCGACGCGCGTGATACCAAGCTCGGCCCGGAGGAGATCACCCGCGACATCCCCAACGTTGGCGAAGAGGGGCTGCGAAATCTTGACGAGCGCGGCATCATCTACGTCGGCGCGGAGGTTGGCCCGCAGGACATCCTGGTGGGCAAGATCACGCCGAAGGGCGAGACCGAGCTGACGGCGGAGGAGAAACTGCTGCGTGCCATCTTTGGCGAGAAGGCGCGCGAGGTCAAGGACACCTCGCTGCGTGTGCCGCATGGCGAGCGCGGCAAGGTCGTCGAGGTCAAGGTTTTCTCGCGCGACATGGGCGACGAGCTATTGCCCGGCGTCAATCAGCTTGTGCGCGTCAGCATCGCACAGAAGCGCAAGATTGGCGCAGGCGACAAGATGGCCGGACGGCACGGCAATAAAGGTGTGATCTCGAAGGTGCTGCCTATCGAGGACATGCCCTTCCTGCCGGACGGCACGCCCGTCGATATCGTGCTGAACCCGCTCGGTGTGCCGCACCGCATGAATATCGGCCAGATCATGGAGACGCATCTTGGTTGGGCCGCCAATGAACTCGGCATCAAGATCGCCACGCCCGTCTTCGACGGGGCGTCGGAGGAGGACATCGAGGAGTACCTGGTGCGAGCAGGGCTGCCCTCTACCGGCAAGGTGCAGCTCTTCGACGGGCGCACCGGCGAGCCATTCGACAATCCAATCACCGTGGGCTACACCTACATGCTCAAGCTGGCGCACCTCGTCGAGGACAAGGTTCACGCCCGCTCGACCGGCCCGTACAGCCTGATCACGCAGCAGCCGCTGGGTGGGAAAGCCCAGTTCGGCGGCCAGCGTTTCGGCGAAATGGAAGTGTGGGCGCTGGAAGCCTACGGAGCCGCCAACATCTTACAGGAAATCCTGACCGTCAAGTCCGACGACGTGGTGGGTCGCGTCAAGACCTACGAAGCCATCGTCAAGGGCGAGAACATCATGGAGCCGGGCGTGCCCGAATCCTTCAAGGTGCTGGTCAAAGAACTGCAAAGCCTGGGCATCAACGTCGAGGTCCTCAACGAGGATGAGCAAAAAATTCAATTCGTCGAGGATACCTCCAACGACGTGATGCCTGAACTTGGGATAAATCTATCCGGTTTCGAAGGAGATCAATAGAATGCTCGAAGTCAACGATTTTAACGCAATACGCATCAGCCTGGCCAGCCCGGAGCAGATTCGCGGCTGGAGCTATGGCGAGGTGACGAAACCGGAGACCATCAACTATCGCACGCTCAAGCCTGAAAAGGATGGCCTCTTCTGCGAACGCATCTTTGGTCCGACCAAGGACTGGGAATGCTATTGCGGCAAATATAAACGCGTGCGGTTCAAGGGCATCGTCTGTGATAAGTGCGGAGTCGAGGTGGCGCGCTCGAAGGTGCGCCGCGAGCGCATGGGCCACATCGAGCTTGCGTCGCCCGTCAGCCACATCTGGTACTTCAAGGGCACGCCCAGCCGAATCGGCCTGCTGCTCGACCTTTCGCCGCGCAACCTGGAGCGCATTCTGTACTTTGCGCTCTATGTCGTCACACATGTCGAAGAAGAGGGGCGCCAGCAGGAACTGATGCGGCTGGACGAAGAGCTGATAAAGCTCGAAACGAACCTTGACGAGCAAGTCGTAGAGCAGATCGATAGCCTCAAGAGCCGGCGCGAAAGCGAGAACGAGGATATCCGCTCGCGCCTGGAAGAGGCCGAGCAGGATATCGAGTCGCGCCGCGAGCAGGAGATTGCGCGCGCAAAACAGGCCGAGAGCGACACGCTGGCTTTCCTGCGTGGCTCCATGGACCACACCGTCGATGAGGACATCACCTACGGGGCAGACCGCGTGATCGTACATGCCGGCGATACTGTCAGGCAGAAGGACCTCGACACGCTCGAGCGTATGGCGGAAACCTTCCGCAACGACATCGCCGAAAACGCTCACCGCGAGCTCGAGGAACTGCGCCAGCAGAGCGCCAGTGAGTCGCGAGACCTGCTGGACGATATCCAGACGCAGATCGACACGGTGCAGACGCGTCTCGAATCTGACCGCACGAGCCGCAAGCAGCGCCTCGAGCAGCTCAAGCGCGACCTGGAGGGCCTCAAAAAGCTGGACCTGATCCAGGAGAACCGCTACCGCGAACTGCGCGACAACTTCGGCTCGCAGGTCTTCCGTGCCGGTATGGGCGCCGAGGCAGTGCGCGAGCTCATCTCCGACATCGACCTTGACAAGCTCTCGGGCGAGCTGCGCCACGAAATCAGCTCGACCGTTGGCCAGCGCCGCAAAAAGGCCACCAAGCGCCTCAAAGTCGTGGAAGCCTTCCGCGAGTCCAATACCTCGCCGGAGTGGATGATTATGACGGTGCTGCCGGTGCTGCCGCCCGAACTGCGCCCCATGGTGCAGCTCGACGGTGGGCGCTTCGCGACAAGCGACCTGAACGACCTGTACCGCCGCGTCATCAACCGCAACAACCGCCTCAAGCGGCTGCTGGAACTGGGCGCGCCGGAGATCATCATTCGCAACGAGAAACGCATGCTGCAGGAGGCCTGTGACGCCCTGATCGACAACGGCCGGCGCGGCCGTGCCGTGGCGGGCTCCGGCAACCACAAGCTGAAGAGCCTCTCCGACATGCTCAAGGGCAAACAGGGCCGCTTCCGTCAGAACCTGCTCGGCAAGCGCGTCGACTACTCCGGCCGCTCGGTAATCGTGGTTGGGCCGGAGCTGAAGCTGCACCAGTGCGGCTTGCCCAAGAAGATGGCGCTCGAACTCTTCAAGCCTTTCGTAATGCGCAAGCTGGTCGAGCAGAATTTCGCGCACAACATCAAGAGCGCCAAGCGCTTCGTTGAGCGCGTGAGGCCGGAGGTCTGGGATGTACTCGAAGAGGTGATCCGCGATCATCCCGTGCTTCTCAACCGCGCGCCGACGCTGCACCGCCTGGGCATCCAGGCCTTTGAAGCAGTGCTGGTGGAGGGCAGCGCCATCCAGTTGCACCCGCTGGTCTGTTCGGCCTTCAACGCCGACTTTGACGGCGACCAGATGGCCGTACACGTGCCGCTTTCGGAAAAGGCGCAGGAGGAGGCGCGCCGCTTCATGCTTTCGACGCGCAATCTGCTGTCACCGGCGACCGGCGAGCCATCGATCGGCGCCAGCCAGGACATGGTGCTGGGCTGCTTCTACCTGACGCAGGATCGCCCGGGCAAAAAGGGCGAGGGGCACGTCTTTACGGATGCGAGAGAGGCGCTGCTGGCGCACCATCATGGAGTGATCGACCTGCAGGCGCTTATCAAGGTGCGCATAACGGACTCCGATGTGTTCGACCAGCCGCCGCCGGCGCGAGCCACGGTGCTGAGCAGGGGCCGCATCGTAGAAACGACGGTGGGGCGCATCATCTTCAACGAAGCCCTGCCGGAGCGGCTGCGCTTCAAGAACTACGCGATGAAGAAGGAGAACCTGCGCCAGGTGATCGGCGAGTGCTTCAAGGAGTACGGGCGTGTCAAAACCGCCGAACTGGCCGACGAGATCAAACGCCTCGGTTTCTCGTATGGCACCAAGGCGGGCGTGACAATTGCCATCAGCGACGTGAAGGTGCCGATCGGGAAATCGGAGGAGCTTTCCAGGGCCGATGCCAGGATCGCCGAACTCGACGACCAGTACCGCGACGGCCTGATTACCGAGAACGAGCGCTACCAGCAGACGGTGGACATCTGGAACGAGGCGACCGACAACATCACGAGAATGGTGGAGTCTTCGCTCGATCCGTATGGCTCGATCTTCACCATCGCGAAATCCGGGGCGACGAAGGCCAAGTTCCAGCAGATCCGCCAGCTTTCGGGCATGCGCGGTTTGATGGCAAGTCCCTCGGGCAAGATCATCGACGTGCCTATTCGGGGCAACTTCCGCGAGGGCTTGAGCGTGCTTGAATACTTCATCAGTAGTCACGGCGCGCGCAAAGGACTGGCGGACACGGCCCTGCGAACGGCGGAGAGCGGCTACCTGACAAGGCGCCTGATCGACGTAGCGCAGGACGTGATCATCACCGACGAGGACTGTGGGACGACCGAGGGTATGCTGATCACCGAGCAGGACAGCAAGGAGATGATGCTGCCCGATATCCGCGACCGACTGAAGGGACGCGTGCTGCTCGACCCGATCCCCGAATTCCCGGAGATACTAGTGGGCGAGGAGCTGACCGACGAGATGGTTGACCAGATAGTGAGCGCGGGGGTCAGCGCGGTACGAGTACGCTCGGTGCTGGGCTGCCTGGCCAGGAGGGGCGTGTGCCGCAAATGCTACGGGCGCGACCTGGCGGCCAACGGGCTGGTCTCATCGGGGGCTGCGGTGGGTATCATTGCCGCACAGTCCATCGGCGAACCGGGGACGCAGTTGACGATGCGCACATTCCACACCGGCGGTATTGCCGGAGCACAGGGCGACATCACGCAAGGCCTACCGCGCGTGGAAGAACTCTTCGAAGCGCGCGTGCCCAAGGACAAGGCAGAGATCAGCGAGATCGATGGCGTGGTCGAGATCGTGAAGGACGAGGCGAGCGGCGTGCGCACAGTGCGCGTGGTCTCGACCAACGTCTTCTTCGACGAATATCACCTGCCAGAAGGCTCGCAGGTGCTGGTAAGTGACCAGGCGCACGTGCATAAGGACGAGGTGATCGCGCTGATGCCGGCTGAAAACGGCGACGAACCCGTGCCGGTGAGCGCGCGAACGGAAGGCGAGGCGCTGATCAGTCCCGATGGACTGCTGAGCATTCGCTTCGAGGAGCGCGAGGAGCGCGCCTATCCCATCCCGGCGGCGCGCAGTATCGCGGTGAACCCTGGCCAGAAGATCCAGGCGGGCACGGCGATCACGGCGGGGCAGCGTGACCCGCAGGACGTGCTGCGCATCCAGGGGCGCGAAGCGGTGCAGATGTACCTGGTGAAAGAGGTGCAGAAGGTGTATCGCAATACCGGCGTCTACATCAACGACAAGCACATCGAGGTGATCATCCGGCAGATGCTGCGGCGCGTGCGCGTGGATGAGCCGGGCGACAGCGATATGCTGCCGAACGACCTGGTGGACCGCTTCATCTATGCCGACACGAACGCGCATGTGCTGGCGGAGGGCGGCGAGCCGGCAACGGCGCAGACCGTTCTGCTGGGCGTGACGAAGGCCTCGCTCAACACCGATAGCTTCCTGGCGGCGGCGAGCTTCCAGGAGACGACGCGCGTGCTGACGGAGGCAGCGATCGAGGGCCAGACCGACCACCTGGTGGGTCTGAAGGAGAACGTGATCATCGGGAAACTGATCCCGGCGGGCTCAGGCTACGTACAGCGGCGGCGGGAGCAGATCGCGCGGCAGCAGGCGGAGAGCGGGCGCATCGAAAGACCGGCCGTGGCCAGCGTTGGCGCGTCCTCGACGGGAAGCGTTGGTACTCTTGAAGCAGTGCTTGACAGTTTGGACAATCAGTGATACCATAGGGTACCGCATAGACAAGTAGGGCGCGGTTTCACGCGCCCTCTTACTAAAGTGATAGGGAGAACGTGTTTCATTGCCGACGATCAACCAGTTAATACGCAAGGGCCGCTCACAGAAGAAGCAGAAGGTGAAGGCCCCAGCGCTGCGGTATTCATTTAATGCGCTGAAAAACAAGACATTTAGCTTGCGTGGGTCGCCGCAAAAGCGCGGAGTGTGCACGCAGGTGCGTACGATGACCCCTAAGAAGCCCAATTCGGCGATGCGCAAGATTGCACGCGTGCGGCTCAGCAACCGGATGGAGGTGACGGCCTACATCCCAGGTGAGGGGCATAACTTACAGGAGCACTCCGTTGTGCTCATCCGAGGCGGTCGTGTGAAGGACCTGCCGAGCGTTCGCTACCACATTGTGCGAGGCACGCTGGACAGCGACGGTGTGACGAAGCGCCGCCGCGGTCGCTCGCGCTATGGAGCCAAGCGGCCCAAGCCCGGGCAGGGCGGCTCCGCAAAAGGCGGAAAAAAGTAATCGATTAGAGTGGGCAAACCGCTTTGCCCGCTCTCCTCAACTGGATTGACCCATTGAGGTACTGAAACGATACCACCTGAACTCTTCAGGTCCAACCCGTGAGGGTACTGCAAGCAAGCAGGCAGGTAGGTCGGCAAATCATGCATCGTCAGGGATGGTGCTACCTTCCCTGACGAGAAGGCGAGTGTCCTCCTCAACAACAGGTTAGACCCGCGTGAGGGTACTTGTAGGGGCAACCTTTGTGGTCGCCCGTCGAATAGAGGAAAGGCGCTCGCGATGAGGCGTCTGAAGACGATAGCAGGTATATGCCTGCTATCAACTCGGCGCCTTTTGTGATGTTCAAAGATAGGACCGGGAAGGGCGACCACAAGGGCACGCTCTTCGGGAAGACGCGAGACATCGAACGAGGAGGCAGATCATATGCCAAGAAGGAAACGCGCGGTGAGGCGCCCGGATGTGCCGGATGCCAAGTATAAGAGTCGCAATGTGAACCGCTTCATCGGGAAGCTGATGCTGAGCGGGAAGCGCAGCCTGGCCGAGCGCATCATTTATAATGCTTTTGACCTGATCGAGGCGCGACAGAAGCGCGCGCCCCTGGATGTATTTGAGCAGGCCTTGAAGAATGCGACGCCGACGCTGGAGGTGAAGCCGCGCCGCGTTGGTGGCTCAACCTACCAGGTGCCGGTCGATATCCGGCGGGAGCGCGGCAACGCGCTGGCGATGCGCTGGTTGATTCGTTCAGCGCGCACACGCACCGGCAAGTCGATGGCAGAGAAGCTGGCGAGCGAGCTGATGGATGCGGCGGCGGGCCAGGGCGCAACAATCAAGAAACGAGAGGAAACGCATAAAATGGCGGAGTCGAACAAGGCTTTCGCACATTTTCGCTGGTAATGCCTCCTTGCCTGCCAATGCGTGATAAGGAAGGGCCGTATGATGGCCATACGCCTGGGCAGGCGTAAAGAGGAGAAATATATATCACATGGCACGAGAATACCCATTAGAAAAAACAAGAAATATCGGAATCATCGCTCATATTGACGCCGGGAAAACAACTACCACCGAGCGGGTGCTTTTTTATACCAAAAAAATCCACCGCATGGGTGAGGTACACGAGGGGGCGGCGACGATGGACTGGATGCCGCAGGAACAGGAGCGCGGGATTACGATTACGTCTGCCGCGACGACCTGCTTCTGGCTGGATTATCGCATCAACGTGATCGACACGCCCGGACACGTGGATTTCACGGCGGAGGTGGAGCGCTCGCTGCGTGTACTGGACGGAGGCGTGGTGGTCTTCGATGCGGTGGCGGGCGTGGAGCCGCAGTCCGAGACGGTGTGGCGGCAGGCCAACAAGTATAACGTCCCACGTATCTGCTTTGTGAATAAGATGGATCGCATCGGCGCCGATTTCTGGCGGACGGTGGAAATGATCCGCGAGCGCCTGGGGGCGGTTCCCGTGCCTATCCAGATTCCTGTTGGGCAGGAAAGCAACTTTAAGGGCTTTATCGATCTGATCGAGCAGCAGGCGGTGATCTTTACGGATGACCTGGGCACGAAGTCGGAGCATACGCAGGTGCCGACGGGCATGGAGGCGGAGTTCGAGCAGCACCGCGAATTCCTGGTGGAGCGCGTGGCCGAGACGGACGAGGAGCTGACGCTGAAATACCTGGAGGGCCAGGAGATTAGCAAAGATGAGCTGGTGGCGGCCCTGCGCAAAGCTACGATTGCGGGGACGCTTGTGCCGGTGCTGTGCGGCTCCGCGCTGAAGAACAAGGGCGTGCAGGCGATGCTCGACGCGGTGGTCGCGTACCTGCCGTCGCCGCTCGACATCCCGCCGCCGATGGGCATCGATCCAGAGACGGGTGAGAGCATTACGCGCGAAGTGAGCGATGACGCGCCCTTCAGCGGACTGGTCTTCAAGATCGTCTCTGACCCGTTCGTCGGGCGACTCTCGTACGTGCGCGTCTACTCGGGCATGGTGACGAAGGGCTCGGCGGTCGAAAATAGTACGAAGGATAAAACAGAGCGCTTTGGGCGACTGCTGCGAATGCACGCCAATCACCGCGAGGACATCGAGGAGATTCGCGCGGGGGACATCTGCGCCGCGGTGGGCCTGCGCAACACGTTTACGGGCGATACGCTCTGTGATGCGGGTCACCCAATTATCCTGGAGTCGATCACCTTCCCACAGCCCGTGATCGAGATCGCCATCGAGCCGAAGACCAGAGCCGACCAGGATAAGATGGCGATCGCACTCAACAAACTGGCGGAAGAGGACCCGACCTTCCAGATACATACCGACGTCGATAGCGGGCAGACCATTATCGCCGGTATGGGCGAGTTGCACCTGGAAGTGATTGTGGACCGGCTCTTCCGCGAATTCAAGGTCGAGGCCAACGTTGGTCGCCCACAGGTGGCCTATCGCGAGACAATTACGCGCGAGGCGAGCGCGGAGGGCAAGCATGTACGGCAGACAGGCGGGCACGGGCAGTACGGCGATGTGTGGATTTGGGTGGCACCGAACGAGCGCGGCAAGGGCTTCGAATTCGTCAACGGTATCGTGGGCGGCGTAGTGCCAAAGGAGTACATCAAGCCCGTCGAGAACGGCATTCGCGAAACATTGGAGAACGGTATTCTTGCCGGGTACCCGATGATCGATGTGAAGGCGACGCTCTACGATGGTTCGTATCACGAGGTTGATTCGAGCGAGATGGCCTTCAAGACGGCCGGTTCGCTGGCGATCAAGGCTGCCGCACAAAAAGCGGGCCCGGTCCTGCTGGAACCGATCATGCTGGTGGAGATCACCACGTCCGAGGAGTTCTACGGCGATGTGATCGGAGACCTGAACCGCCGCCGCGGCACGATCCAGGGTATGGATAATCGCGGCACGATGGTGGTAGTAAAGGGCTACGTACCACTGGCAGAGATGTTTGGCTACGTCAACGATCTACGCTCAATGACGAGCGGACGGGCCAACTATTCGATGGAGTTTTCGCACTACGACCCGGTACCGAGGAGCATCGCGGATACGATTATCGCGAAGGCGACGAGGTAGCCGGACAAGGAAGACTGATTACCGCCCAGGCGCCCGCTCAGGGGGTGGGCCTACCGGGCAATAACCATAGTAACTTTGTTGTAGCCAGCGTCGAGGCTGGCAAGGAATGAATAACGAAATGAAGCGCTATCGCAAAGGTGCAACCCCTGACGCACGCATGCACTGAGCGCGAAATGAGGAAAGTGAAACATGGCAAAGAAGAAATTTGAGCGAACGAAGCCGCACGTGAACGTGGGCACGATCGGACACATCGACCACGGCAAAACGACCTTAACGGCGGCCATCACCAAAGTGCTGGCCAAAGCCAACCAGGCCAACAAATACGTGGCCTTCGACCAGATCGACAAAGCGCCCGAGGAGCGCGAGCGCGGCATCACCATCGCCATTGCGCACGTGGAGTACGAGACCGAGAAACGGCACTACGCCCACGTCGACTGCCCCGGGCACGCCGACTACATCAAGAACATGATCACCGGAGCCGCCCAGATGGACGGCGCCATCCTGGTGGTGAGCGCGCCGGATGGCCCCATGCCCCAGACGCGTGAACACATCCTGTTGGCGCGCCAGGTGGAAGTGCCGGCCATGGTGGTCTTCTTGAACAAAGTCGACATGCTGGACGACGAAGAACTCTTAGAACTGGTCGAACTGGAAGTGCGCGAACTGCTTGAGCAAGTACCAGTTTCCCGGTGACGACGTGCCCGTCATTCGTGGCTCGGCCCTCAAAGCCCTGGAGAGCAGCGGCGACCTGTCGCGCTCGGACGAGAACGCGGCCTGCATCTGGGAGTTGATGGACGCCGTGGATCGCTACATCCCCACGCCGCAGCGCGCCACCGACAAGCCGTTTTTGATGCCGATCGAAGACGTGTTCGGCATCAAGGGGCGTGGCACGGTGGGCACCGGGCGTATCGAGCGCGGACAGGTCAAAGTGGGCGACTCGGTCGACATCGTGGGCATGAAGGACGAGATCCGCACGGTGGTGGTGACCGGCGTCGAGATGTTCCAGAAGACGCTGGACAGCGGCATCGCCGGCGACAACGTCGGGTGTCTGTTGCGCGGCGTGGAGCGCAGCGACATCGAGCGCGGGCAAGTGTTAGCCAAGCCGGGCTCGATCAAGCCGCACAAGCAGTTTCAGGCGCAAGTGTATGTGCTGTCCAAGGAAGAGGGCGGGCGGCACACGCCGTTTTTCAACGGCTACCGGCCGCAATTCTACATCCGCACCACCGACGTGACGGGCGCGATCAAGCTGCCGGAGGGGGTCGAGATGGTCATTCCGGGGGACAACATCGAGATGACGGTGGAACTCATCCAGCCGGTAGCGATGGAAGAAGGCGTGCATTTTGCCATTCGCGAGGGGGGACGCACCGTCGGCGCCGGCGTCTGCGTCAAGGTCCAGAGCTAAGCTGACTGTGTCGAGTATCCTGTAGGGGTGGATTTATCAGCCCCACGGAGTACCCGGCGGAGGAGAAAGAAAATCATGGCAACAGGAACGAAACAGCGTATTCGTATTCGCCTGAAGGCGTACGATCATCGCATTCTCGACCAGTCGGCGATGCAGATTGTGGAAACGGCGCAGAACACCGGGGCGCGCGTCTCGGGCCCGATACCGCTGCCAACCGAGATTGATAAGTATACGGTGATACGCTCGCCGTTCATTGATAAGGATTTGCGCGAGCAGTTCGAGATACGTACACATAAACGCCTGATCGATATTATCGAGCCGACTAATAAAACGGTTGAGGCGCTGACGCGCCTGAACCTGCCTGCAGGCGTAGATATCGAAATCAAACTGTAGGAGAAGACAGATGCTCAGTGGATTGTTGGGCAGGAAGGTCGGCATGACACAGGTGTTTGGGCCAAACGGTACGGTGATCCCCGTAACGGTTATCGAAGCAGGGCCCTGCATTGTGACGCAGATCAAGACGACTGCCCGTGATGGATATGAAGCGGTCCAGATCGGCTTCGAACAGAAACCTACGAAGAGAGCTGTTCGTCCCGAGCTTGGACATCTTGGACATAGCCTGCCCTTGTTGAAGGGGCAGCGCAAGCGCCTGCAAACGTACCAGCAGGAGCAGCGCGGCAAAAAGACGGAGGAGGGTGGGAGCGAAGCTGAGGCGGGCGAGAAGAAGGATAAGCAGATCGAGAAGCTGCTGAAGGTCTCGCAGAATCGCCAGCGGCGTCCAGGGCCGGAACTTGGTCCATTCAAGGTGCTGCGCGAGGTCAACCTGCAAGCGGGGACAGAGCTGGGCAACGTGGAGCTCGGCGCGAAATTTGATGCGAGCCTGTTCCGCATCGGCGAGGAAGTCGATATTGTCGGCACGTCGAAGGGCAAGGGCTTCCAGGGCGGCGTCAAACGCTGGGGATTCTCCGGCGGCCCAAAGACGCATGGTCAGTCCGACCGCCAGCGTGCGCCTGGCTCGATTGGCTCCGGCACGACGCCGGGCCGCGTACTGAAGGGGACGCATATGGCGGGTCATATGGGGGACGCTCGCGTGACCATTAAAAGTCTGGAAATAATTCAAGCTGATCCTGAGCGCAACCTGCTCGTCGTCAAAGGCTCGGTGCCTGGCGCGAACGGGGGGCTGCTCATGATTAAGAAGCATGTGATGAGGTAAACCGCAATGCCCTCGACTACAGTGTATAACATGGCTGGCGAAGCCCTAGAGCAGCTCGAACTGAGCGAGCAGGTATTCGGAGTGACTCCTAACGTCGCGGTTCTCCACCAGGTTGTCACCGCGCAACTGGTGAACCGGCGGCAGGGGAATGCCTCAACCAAGACTCGCGCAGAGGTTTCGGGCGGCAATCGCAAGCCCTATAAGCAGAAAGGCACAGGTCACGCCCGGCAGGGCAGTACCCGCGCCCCGCAATTTCGTCATGGCGGCACGGTGTTTGGCCCGAAGCCGCACAAGTATCATCATGACGTACCAAAGAAAATGCGGCGTCTCGCTATCAGGTCCGCGCTGTCGGATAAGGTCGCGAACGCACAGTTGATCGTCGTCGATAAGCTGGCGCTGGATGCGCCGCGCACAAAGGATATGCTGGCGCTGCTCGACCGCCTGCCCATCGAGGGTAGGAAGGTGCTGATGATGTTGCCCAGGCGCGACGAGAATGTTGTGCTGTCAACGCGCAACATCCCTTCGGCGAAGGTACAGCACGTCTCTTCGATCAACGTCGTGGAGCTGCTCAAGCATGATTGCGTGATTATGCCGAGGCAGACCGTGCGCTGGATCGAACTGGTCTTCGGGGAGGGCCTGAGCGCGGAGGAGGCAAGCCAGCAGATCGCCGACCAGCTCGATCAGCTCGATCAGGAAGTTGTACAGGCCGAGGAGCAGGACTCCGATGTCGAGGAGCCTGAGACCACGGAAGAGGAAACGGCCGATGCTGAGTCAAGCGAGGCCGAGACGAACGGTGAGAAAGGCGAGGAGGAGTAAACGATGGAAGTTACAGAAATCCTGCGTCATGGCATCGTCACTGAGAAAACGACCCGCCTGCAGAACGAGCATAACCAGTATACCTTCAAGGTAGCGCTGACAGCCAATAAAATCGAGATTCGCAAGGCCGTCGAGCAGATGTTTAAGGTGCGCGTGGTCAAGGTCAACACTATGCGTATGCCTGGCAAGAACCGCATGCTGCGGCGCAGAGGAGGGCGCGTGCCCCAGTTGCTTCCGGCGCGTGAGTGGAAGAAGGCGATTGTCACTCTTGCGCCCGGTGAGTCAATCGACATATTGAAGGCGTAAGGAGATTTTAGAGATGCCAGTACGACAATACCGCCCAACATCTCCTGGCCGTCGCGGGATGTCGGTTTCGACCTTCGAGGAAATCACGAAGACGAAGCCGGAGAAATCGCTGACAGTCAGGCTGAAGAAGCATTCCGGGCGTAACAACCAGGGCAGGATCACCGTGCGCCACCGCGGCGGCGGCGCCAAAAGAGCCTATCGCCTGATCGATTTCAAGCGCAACAAGCTCGGGGTCCCGGCCAGGGTAGCGGCTATCGAATACGACCCGAATCGCTCGGCGCGTATCGCACTGCTGCATTACGTAGATGGGGAGAAGCGCTACATCATCGCCCCAGTCGGGCTGAAGGTCGGCGACAGGGTCGAGGCGGGACCGGAGGCGGATATCAAGGTGGGCAACGCCTTGCCGTTGAAGAACATCCCGGCGGGCACCACCATCCATAATATCGAACTCACGCGCGGGCGCGGCGGCCAGATGGTGCGCGGCGCGGGCGCGGGCGCGCAGTTGATGGCGAAGGAGGGCGATTTTGCCCTGATTTGCCTGCCATCGGGCGAGCAGCGCCGGGTGCACATCCTGTGCATGGCCACTATCGGGCAGGTCGGCAATACCGATCATGAGAATATCAGCATCGGCAAGGCCGGGCGCTCTCGTCATATGGGCCGCCGTCCGTCAGTGCGCGGCTCCGCGATGAACCCGCGCGACCATCCCCATGGAGGCGGCGAGGGCCGTTCACCGATCGGGGGCCAGCCGCAGACGCCCTGGGGCAAACCGGCTCTAGGCTACAAGACGCGCCACAACAAGCGCACCGACAAGTACATTGTGCGCCATCGCAATGCTGGCAGGAGGAAGTAGCAAATGTCTCGCTCAAGGAAAAAGGGACCATACATCCACGAGTCCCTGCGGAAAAAGGTATTGGCGATGTTGAAAAGCGGCGATCGCAAGGTCATCAAGACCTGGTCGCGCGCCTCAACCATCTTCCCGCAGATGGTGGGAATGACGATCGGCGTCCACAATGGCAAGACGCATATCCCAGTCTACATAACCGAAAATATGGTGGGACACAAACTTGGTGAGTTCGCTCCGACGCGCCACTTCCGGGGCCACGCGGGCGGCAAGAGCGAGAGGACCACGTCGGTCCGTTAATGAGCGACGTAGGGGCGCGAATGATCGCGTCCTCCTGGAACGTCGTTAGCGGGCGACCAGGACGCGATAAATCGCGTCCCTACGGAGGTACGAAATGCAAGTACGAGCTATTGCTAAAGACATTGGAATATCGCCGCGCAAGATGCGCCTGGTCACGAATGCGGTCAAGGGGCTTCGAGTCAATGAAGCGCTCGCGTATCTTCAGTTCATACCTAACGCAGGCGCACGGCCCGTCAGCAAGGTCATCGCGTCCGCGGCAGCCAATGCTGAGAATAACTATAGTTTAGACCCTGATTCATTGTATATTCTGAATATTGTGGCGGATGACTCGTTTCGCATCAAGCGCATCAAGGCGCGGCCGCACGGTCGAGCTGGTCGCATTTTGCGCCGTTTCTGCCATGTCACAGTGATCGTCTCTGATGACCCGGCGGAGGCCGGGAACCGAAGACGGTAGAAGGAGGTCACTTTTGGGACATAAAGTGCATCCCATTGGGTTCAGGCTTGGCGTCGTGAAGGGCTGGCAGTCCCGCTGGTACGCTGAGCGCGATTACAAGAACATCCTGGCAGAAGATTTCAAACTGCGCAAGATGATCCAGCACGAACTGGCGAACGCCTCGGTTTCGCGCACTGAGATCGAGCGTGCCGCCGCGAACCAGGTCTCGATTACGATCCACACGGCCCGGCCCGGCATCGTGATCGGAAAATCCGGCGAGAAGGTCGATAAGTTGCGCGCGACTCTCGAGAAAGAGACCAAGAAGCGCGTCAGGCTGAACATCATGGAGATCCGCCAGCCGGAACTGGACGCCTACCTGGTGGCGCGCAGCGTCGCGGAGCAGCTCGAGAAGCGAGTCTCGTTCCGCCGCGCCATGAAGCAGGCGGTGCAGAAAACCATGCGCGCCAACGCGAAGGGCATTCGCATTGTAATCGGCGGCCGCCTGGGCGGGTCGGAAATCGCGCGCTCAGAGAAAGAGGTTGAGGGCAAGATCCCGCTGCATACGCTGCGGGCTGACATCGATTATGGGCTGGCGGAGGCACATACAACGTTTGGCGTTATCGGGGTTAAGGTCTGGATTTATAAGGGCGATATTTTGCCAAGCAAGCGCCGCGAAGCACTGGAAGGCACGCAGGAAGCCGCTTCCCCGTTCTCGACATCCGAGCGCGGCGAGGGCGAACGACGCGGCCCGCGCGGCGAGCGTGGACGCGGAGGAGATCGCTCGCGGGGTGGAGAACGCGGAGAACGCGGCGCTCCACGTGGAGATCGGCCGGCTCGCCCCCAGGGCGAACGGTCCGCCCGCCCGCAAAGTGAGCGAGCTTCCCGCCCACAGGCCCAGGGAGAGCGCACGCAGCGCCCAGCACGGGGGCAGGGAGATCGTCCGGAAAGGCCGGCGAGGCCAGCGCGCGCCGCGAAGCCCGAGCAAACTGAGCAACAGGAGCAGCAGGTAGAGCAGACCCCGGTGGCCGAGACAAACGAGCGGGCGCAGGGAGTCCAGGAAGCTCAGCAGGCCCAGGAAACTCAGGAGACTCAGGGAACCCAGGAAGTCCAGGAGACCCAGGCGCCTGAGACCACGCAGGTTGAGACGCCGGAGACAAGCGCTCCTGAAACAGGCGCTCCTGAGAGCGAATAGAGGAGAAATGAAGCCATGTTACTGGCACCGTCACGATATAAGTACCGCAAACAGCACCGCGGCCGCATGAAAGGGATTGCCCATCGCGGCAATACCGTGGCCTTCGGCGAATTCGCCATCCAGGCTCAGGAGCCGTGCTGGATGACGGCCCGGCAGATCGAAGCGGCCCGTATCGCACTGACCCGCTTCATGAAACGCGGTGGCAAAGTATGGATTCGGGTCTTTCCTGATAAGCCGGTGACCGCCAAGCCAGCCGAAACTCGTATGGGTAGCGGCAAAGGCGCGGTCGATCACTACGTGGCCGTCGTGAAACCAGGCCGTATAATCTTCGAGATCGGCGGGGTCTCCGAGGAGGTCGCGAAAGAGGCAGCGCGCCTGGCGAGTCATAAACTGCCTATTAAGACCCGCTTTATAACAAAAGGGGAGGGTGAAAGTGCCGAAGCTTAAAGAACGCCGCAAGCAAATTGCTGAAATGACGGCCGGCGAGGCTCAGCGCGAACTCAAGGATCTGCGTGAAAGGCTGTTCAACCTCCGCTTGCAGCAGCAGCGCGGCGAAATCAAGAACAATCGCGTCTTTACACAGACCAAGAAGGACATCGCGCGCGTGCTGTTTCGTTTGAAGCAGTTGGAGGGCGAATAATGACACAGCAAGCACAACCGATGGCGGGAGGAAAGGCCCCTGCCGCGAAGCCGCGCCACCAGCAGAAGGTGGGCGTGGTTGTCAGCAATAAAATGCAGAAAACGATAGTCGTTTCTGTGGAGTCGATGAAAAAGCATCGTATCTACAAACGCACCTATAAGCAGACCAAGCGTTTCCATGCTCATGATGAGGAGAATGTCTGTCAGATTGGCGACCTGGTACGTATCGAGGAGACGCGCCCGCTCAGCAAAACAAAGCGCTGGCGACTGGTCGAGATCATTAAACGCGGCAGTGGAATTGTACCGGTCAATGAATTGATGGCCGGGGTAGACCCGGACCTGACCTCAGGCGAAGAGGACGAAGCCGAGGACGGCGAGGAAGAACAAGGCTAAAGGAGGGTTCATAGTTATGATCCAGCCACAGACGCGCCTGAAGGTCGCCGACAATACGGGTGCGAAGGAAATTATGTGTATCCGTGTGCTGAGCGGCTCCGCCAAGCGGTATGCGGAAATTGGGGATGTCATCAAAGCGTCGGTGAAGCATGCAGCCCCCAACAGCCAGGTGAAAAAAGGCGAAGTGGTCGACGCGGTCATCGTGCGGGTGGCCAAAGAATATGTGCGTCCCGACGGCTCGCATATTCGCTTCGATGAAAACGCGGCGGTCATTATCGCCGCCGGGAATAACCCGCGTGGCACCCGTATCTTCGGACCGGTGGCGCGCGAATTGCGCGAGCGGAACTTCATGAAGATCATCTCGCTTGCACCAGAAGTCCTGTAGGGACGGAACAATCGTCCGAAAAGTGGTCGTTTTGTGGTTTGTGTTGAAGTTTGTCGTTCCGCGCGTGCGACAAAGACAAGCGCAAACAGTAGAGGAAACAAATGGCAGTAAAACAGAAAGAGAAAAAGCCGCTTCATCTTGCCAAGATGAATATCAAGAAGGGTGATACCGTCTTGATTATCACCGGCAAGGATCGAGGGAAGCAGGGAACGGTGTCGCGAGCGATGCCCCAGGTGAACAAAGTCATCGTGGAGGGCCACAACATCGCCAAGAAACACATTCGCCCGCAGGGTCAGACCCGGCAGGGGGGTATCATCGAGAAGGCGATGCCGCTGCATGTCTCGAACACAATGCTGATCTGCACCGAGTGCGGCGAGCCAACTCGCGTCGGGCACGAGCGACGCCCGTTGGGAGCGGATCAGAAGATGCGGACGGTACGCGTCTGCAAGAAATGTCACAAGATCATTGAAGATCGCACGAGGAGTAGTTAGACATGGCATCCAGACTGAAAGAGAAATATCACAAAGAGGTCGTGCCAGCTCTGCGTAAGGAGTTTAACTACGAGAACCCGATGCAGGTTCCGGCCGTCAACAAAGTCGTGGTGAACATCGGCATGGGCGAGGCGATCCAGAACGCGAAAGCGATGGACGCCGCGGTCTCCGACCTGGCCACGATTACCGGCCAGCGCCCCGTGATTACGCGGGCGAAACACTCCGTTGCCACGTTTAAGCTGCGCGAAGGAATGCAGATCGGGTGTATGGTGACGCTGAGAGGCGAGCGCATGTATTACTTCCTCGATAAGCTCTTGAACGTGGCTCTGCCGCGACTACGCGACTTCCAGGGAGTTTCGCCCGACGCCTTCGATGGGCGCGGCAACTATACCCTGGGTCTGCGCGAACAACTGGTCTTCCCCGAAATCGACTACGACAAGATCGATAAAGTGCGCGGAATGGAAGTAAGTATTGTAACGACAGCTCGCACCGATGAAGAGGGGCGACGGCTGCTCAAGTTGATGGGCATGCCCTTCAAGAAAAAGGCTGGAGAGTAGCATGGCAAAGATCTCAATGATTGTGAAGTCGCAGCGCAAGCCCAAGTTCAAAGTCCGGCAGCACAACCGCTGCCAGATCTGTGGGCGGCCTCGCGGGTATATTCGCAAATTCGGCCTCTGTCGCATCTGCTTCCGCGAACGTGCGTTACGCGGTGAGTTGCCGGGTGTTACGAAGTCGAGCTGGTAATCGGAGGATGATGTTTCATGAACATGACTGATCCTATCGCGGATATGTTGACCCGTATTCGCAATGCGGTTGCAGCGAGGCATACCAAAGTTTCGATGCCGGCTTCGAAGATGAAGCTGGCGATCGCGCGTGTCCTGAAGGATGAGGGCTATATCAAGGATATCGAATTCCTGAAGGATACTCCGCAGGGGACGATCCGCCTGACGCTGCGCTATGTCGAAAAGAAGCCCGTCTTGACGCAATTGAAGCGCGTCAGCAAGCCAGGGCTGCGGGTCTATACCAAACGGGCGAGCATCCCCCGCGTGCGCGGTGGGCAGGGTATCGCCATTCTGTCAACGCCACAGGGACTGATGACGGGCCATCACGCCTACATGCAGGGACTCGGCGGCGAAGTCGTCTGTTACGTCTGGTAGACAGGAGGAGGCAGGAATGTCACGTATTGGACGCGCTCCAATCGCTGTACCGCCGAAGGTACAGGTGACCTGGACTGATGAGAATTTTGTGACGGTCAAGGGACCCAAGGGCGAGCTATCCTCTCAGGTCGATCCCGACCTGTCCTTGAAGCTCGAGGATGGTTCATTGAGCGTTACGCGCCCGTCAGAGAGCAAACAACACAGGTCAAAGCATGGCCTCTATCGCACCCTGGTGAACAATATGGTCGAGGGCGTGACAAAGGGCTATACCAAGCAATTAGAGATTCACGGGGTAGGCTATCGCGCCGCGAAGGTCGGCGAGAACCTCGTCATCCAGGTGGGCTATTCTCACCCGGTCGAAGTGCAGCCGCCTCAAGGCATAACGTTGAATGTAGAAGGCATTGATCCGGCCACGAAAGCGACAAGGATCAGTGTAAGCGGTATCGATAAGCAGCTCGTGGGTGAGATCGCCGCGCAAATTCGCCGTATTCGCAAGCCGGAACCCTACAAGGGCAAGGGCATTCGCTACGCGGGCGAGGCTATCCGCCGCAAGGCAGGAAAAGCTGGAAAAGTCGGTGGTAAGAAGAAATGATTAAGAAGTTTCATGCGAATCGTGCGCGGCTTAAGCGGCATAGCCGTATGAGGAATCACCTGGCCGGATCTGAGCTACGGCCACGTTTGAGCGTCTTCCGCAGTGGCGGGCATATATATGCCCAGGTCATCGACGACACTACCGGTCGCACGCTGGTTGCGGCATCGTCGCTGGACGAGTCGCTGCGCAATTTCCAGGTTGCTAAAAAGGAAGCCCCGGCCGACCAGCCGAAGGGGAGGCAGCAGGAAGAAGAGACCACCGTAGAGATGGCAACCTCTGCGGCCGCGGCCACGGGCAGGGGTGCGAAAGCGGCGAAGGCCCCGGCGAAGGGCGCTCAGCAGCAGCAGAAGGGCAAGGGTAAGCCTGCCCAGACGAAAACGGTTCTTCCCACCGCACAAAAGGGTGAAAAGAAGACGCAGTTGGAGGCGCTCGCGGCCATCGCGGAAAACCGCAAGGTGGCGCTCGCACGTGAAGTCGGCAAGCTGGTTGCCCAGCGCGCCAAAGAGAAGGGCGTGAGCCGTGTTGTCTTCGATCGTGGTGGCTACGCCTATCACGGGCGTGTGGCCGCGCTTGCCGAGGGCGCTCGTGAAGTCGGCCTGGATTTCTAGGGCTACTTTGCACACCTCCTGACACGAAGTGTAGCCGCGCAGCGGCGTTGGAGGTGTGAGTAGCAAAGGAGTGTTAAGATGCCAAGAATAGATGCGTCAAAACTACAACTGGAAGAGACCGTTGTCCAGGTGCGCCGCGTGGCGAAAGTGGTCAAGGGCGGTCGCCGTTTCAGCATCCGGGCGCTCGTGGTCGTAGGAGATCGCAACGGCCACGTGGGTTTCGGGCTGGGCAAGGCAGCAGAGTATACCGAGGCCATTCGCAAGGGCGTTGAAGATGCCAAGAAGCGCTTGATCGAGGTGCCCTTGAACGGCACGACCATCCCCTTCATGATCAATTACCGTTTCGGCGCCTCGGAGGTGATGCTCAAGCCGGCCGCACCCGGCACCGGTGTGATAGCTGGTGGCGCGGTGCGCGCGGTCATGGAATACGCGGGAGTGCGCGATATCCTGACCAAGGCTCTGGGCAGCACCAATCCTGCCAACACGCTCGCGGCCACCATCGGTGGGTTACAAGAATTGCGTTCCGCAAACGAGGAGGCCGCGCGCCGCGGGAAAACCGTGGAAGAAGTTGTCGGCAAGAAGCAGGCGGAGCGCCTGGCCGTTGCGGCTGCGGCAGCCGCTGAGCAGGCTGCCGCCAATCGCGCAGCCCGTGAGGAGGAAGCCCGCGAGTCTCGCTTCACGTCTCGCCGGGGTCCGCGCGAGCGCAGCGAGGGCGGGGATCGCCGGGGTGGTGGTGGTGATCGTGGCGGAGATCGCCGAGACCGCCGCAGGTCGTCATAAGGACGCGATTCATCGCGTTCAGGCCGGTAATGGAGAAAACAATGGCAAAACTACGTGTGAAATATGTGAAAAGTAAGATTGGTCGTCCCAAGGACCAGAAGGCGACTATTCGTGCCCTGGGGTTCCGCAAACTCCAGCAAACGGTTGAGCATGAAGATCAGCCCGCAATTCGCGGAATGATTCGGAAGGTAAGCCACCTGGTAAAGGTTGAGGAAGTAGAGCAATGAAACTCTCTGATTTGCGACCAGCTCCTGGTTCGCACAAAGCCAAAAAGCGAGTCGGTCGCGGACACGGCTCCGGTCGGGGAAAGACCGCCGGGCGTGGCACCAAAGGCCAGAAGGCTCGCACCGGTGGGTCCATCCATCGCGCTTTTAGCGGTGGGCAGACGCGCCTATCGAAACGCCTGCCGTTCTTGCGCGGCATCGGCAATAGCAATTATGCTTTCCGCAAAGATTACGCAATTGTCAACCTGGGCGAACTCGAGCGCTTTGAGGCCGGTTCGCTGGTGACGGCTGCCGAACTCGCCGCCGCGGGACTGATGTCGAAGAAGCAGAGCCAGGGCCTCGTGAAAATCCTTGGTAATGGCGAGCTTGATCACGCGCTGACTGTGCGTGCGCACAAGTTTTCGGCCAGCGCGCGCGCGAAAATCGAGGCGGCCGGCGGAACCGTCGAGATTATCCCGACGAAGGTATACGAAAAGACGAAGAGACGCAAAGACGAAGCTAAAAAAGCGCCGGCGCAGCAGAATGCGAATGAGTAACTTCGCATTATAGTTCGTAGGGGCTGAATTGTTGGCGGTGGGCGCGATAAATCGGGCCCCTACGGAGTATTCAATTCGTGAAAGGAGATTCCCATGTCGATGTTGTGGGAACGACTGCGGAGTGTCTGGACGATTCCAGATCTACGCAAAAAGATTCTCTTCACCCTGGCGATGCTGCTCGTTTTCCGCGTCCTCGCGCATATAACGGTGCCGCTGACAAATCAGGAACTGGCGAATCTGAAGAGCCTGTTCTCGTCGTCCAGCTCGAACCAGAACCTTAGCCAGTTGTTTGGCCTGCTGGACGTGTTCTCAGGAGGTTCGCTGCAACAGTTCTCTATCGTTGCGCTAGGGGTCTACCCGTACATTACGGCGACCATCGTGATGCAGTTGTTGCAGCCGATCATTCCCGCGCTAGATAACATGATGCGCGAGGGCGAGGCTGGGCGCTTGCGCTTCAGCCAGATCACCCGCATCGTCGCCGTTCCGCTGGCCTTTTTGCAAGCCATTGGCAGCGCCGCGATTTTCGTGAAGTACAACGTATTGACGAACTTTAACCTGTTCAACGGCAGCACCTGGCTCGAGTCGCTCTCCATCCTGCTCGCCCTGACGGCCGGTACGATGATCCTGGTCTGGCTCGGTGAATTGATTACGGAAAACGGCATCGGCAACGGTATCTCTATCATCATTTTCGGCGGGATTGTGAGCCGCATTCCCCAGTTTATCCAGCAGGGGTTTACGGCCAGTACAACCGGCGGCTCAGGGGCGGGTATTGTCAGCATCGCGGTTTTCCTGGCTATCGGCCTGGTGACGATCGTGGGTATCGTCTATGTCTACCTTGGGCAGAGGCGCGTGCCGATCGAGTACCCAACGAAGCGCATGGTTGGACGCGGAATGCTTGTGGGAACGGCCCAGCGCACCTACATTCCGATGCAGGTGAACAGCGCCGGAATGATCCCACTCATTTTCGCGCAGTCGATGCTGATCTTCCCGGCGGTACTATCACAGTACCTGGCCAATAGCAGTACAAGCTGGCTGGCTTCGGCGTCGCAATGGGTAGCAACGTACCTGATCAATACCACGCTGTGGTGGTACTGGTTGATGTACTTTGCCCTGGTCGTGGCCTTCACCTACTTTTACGCCTATGTAGTGTGGCAGCAGCAAAATATCCCGGAGAACTTGCAGAAGCAGGGCGCACATATCCCTGGTTACCGGCCTGGCGAGACGACGCGGAGGCACCTGGACGAAATACTCAAGCGTATTACGCTGGGCGGCGCGATCTTCCTGGGCATCGTGGCCATCCTGCCTTACATCGCGACGGTGGGCGGCAACCAGTTGCTCAGCAGCGCAGCGCTGCTGATTGTGGTTGGCGTGGTGCTTGATACGGTCCGGCAGATCGAGGCGCAGATGGTGATGCGTAACTACTCAGGCTTTCTCAGCTAGCCAGGAGACTCAACGGCGAGACTCCTGTTCAACCAGGGAGGTTGTACGTGAACATTGTCCTGATTGGCGCGCAGGGCTCAGGCAAGGGGACGCAGGCGGATCTGCTCAGCGAGAAGCTGAGCTTTCCGCATGTAGCAAGCGGCGACCTGTTTCGCAAAGCGATCGACGAGCGGACCAAACTTGGTCTTCAGGCCAAAGTGTACATTGATCGAGGCGAACTGGTTCCCGACGATCTGACCGTCGCGATGGTTCTTGACCGAGTTGAGCAGCCCGATTGCGCGCGCGGTGTGATCCTGGATGGATTCCCGCGCACCATTGCGCAGGCCGAGGTGCTCGACGCCGGGTTGGGTCAAGTCGGAAAGCAGATCGACCTGGCGTTGTATCTTGACGTTCCGCGCGAAGAGCTGTTGAAACGGCTCTCCGGCCGATACATCTGTAAAGCCAATCAGCACGTGTATAACATCAATACGCGCCCGCCGAAGGTTCCCGGTGTGTGCGATATCGATGGAAGCCCGTTGTACCAGCGCACCGACGACACTGGAGAAACTGTACAGCGCAGACTGGATATCTTCTTCAATGAGACGATCCAACTGCTCGGCTACTACGATAAGCAGGGCAAGCTGGTAAAGGTCAACGGGAATCAAAGCATCGACCAGGTACAGGCGGCGCTGCTGGCGGTGATTGAGCAAATGAGCAAGTGAAGCGGGAAATATAGCTATTCGGGCTATAGAACGGGCATTATCGTTACCTCGTGCGGCGAAATGCGTTCATTATCGATAAGATCATAGAACGGCCGGGGGACAAAATACCCTCTCGACAAGCTATGCGAAGTGTGTTATAATTCACAGTTGGCTGCAGCAGTGACCAACTGCTGCACCATTTTATCTCGGAATCATCCAAAAATGCCGTCGTTAGAGAAAGGATGCTATGCCAAAGAAGGATGAAATCGAAGTAGAGGGTAAAGTTCTAGAAGCCCTCCCTAACGCCATGTTCAAGGTTGAAATCGACGAGCAACACCAGGTACTGGCCGTTCTCTCCGGGCGGATTCGCATGAATTTTGTGCGTATTGTCCCCGGAGATAAGGTGAAGGTAGTCCTCTCGCCCTATGACCTGACGCGGGGCCGCATTACATGGCGGGTGAGATCGTGAGGTTGGTGGTCTCCTCTCTTTCACTCTTCTGATCCTTCTAATGAGCATCATTTTTCGACAAGCAGGTCGGGTTGAATACCAGAAGTGCAGTGCTGACTGCTGTGTAAGGACATCATCCTGGCCAAATGAGATATTGGGCAGACCTTGAGGAGGGCAACCGTGAAAGTACGTGCATCGGTCAAGCCGCGCTGTGAACACTGCAAGATAATCCGGCGTCACGGCGTGGTCATGGTAATCTGTAGCAAAGACCCTAAGCATAAGCAGAGGCAGGGTTAAAAGCGGCGTTCAGGTTTAGGAGGAAAAGATGGCTAGAATTGCCGGCGTTGACATCCCCCGCGATAAGCGCGTGGAGATTTCGCTGACATATATCTATGGGATCGGCCTGACATCGAGCAAGAAAATTCTGGCGCGAACCCGTATTAACCCGGATACGCGGGTGAAGGATCTGACGGAAGAAGAGGTCAACCGCCTGCGTGAAGTGGTTGACCGTGAATACAAAGTCGAGGGCGATCTGCGCCGCGAAGTGGATATGAACATCAAGCGGCTCATCGAGATCGGCTGTTATCGTGGTATGCGCCATCGTCGCAACCTTCCAGTGCGGGGGCAGCGAACACGCACGAATGCACGCACGCGCCGCGGGCCGAAGCGCACGGTGGCGGGTAAGAAGAGGGCAACCGCTAAGAAGTAACTCCTGGCAGGAGATCTCATTCCGGTCTGAGAGGTAGAAAGAAACATGGCACCAGAGAAAAAGAAAACATCAGGCAGGCCCAGACGGCGTGAGCGCAAATCAGTGCCGCGCGGGCAGGCGCATATCCAGGCGACCTTTAACAATACGATTGTGACGTTGACGGACCCCAACGGGAATGTGATCTCCTGGGGCAGCGCAGGTGGGCAGGGCTTCAAGGGTTCCCGCAAGAGCACCCCCTATGCAGCGCAGGTCACGGCCGAATCGGCTGCGCGTAAAGCGATGGAGCATGGCATGAAGCAGATCGAGGTCTACGTGAAAGGACCCGGATCTGGCCGCGAGGCGGCCATTCGCTCTTTGCAGGCCACAGGGCTGAACATTACATCTATTACCGATATTACACCTATTCCGCACAATGGCTGCCGACCGCCCAAGCGGCGCCGCGTGTAGGTCAAGGAGGGTTTACATACATGGCGCGTTATACCGGCCCCGTCTGCAAACTGTGCAGGCGCGAGGGGGTGAAACTCTTTTTAAAGGGCGACAAGTGCTTTACGAAATGCACATTGGAACGCCGCAATACTCGTCCCGGACAGCATGGAACGAGCCGTGCACGCAAGGCATCCGGCTACGCCCAGCAATTGCGCGAAAAGCAGAAGGTGCGGCGCACCTACGGGTTGCTGGAACGGCAGTTCCGCAAAAACTTTGAGACGGCTGCGAAACGTTCGGGCCGCACCAGCGAGAATCTAATGCAGATCCTCGAGATGCGCCTCGACAACCTGGTCTATCGCCTCGGTTTTGCCGATTTGCGCGCGCAGGCTCGCCAGCTCGTCAATCATGGTCATTTTTCTGTGAATAATCGCAAAGTCGATATTCCTTCGTATATTGTCAAACCGAATGATGTTATAGCTGTTCGCGAGCGCAGCAAGGGCCTCGAGTACTTCAAGACCCGTGCCTTAATGCTGGCCCAGAAGGGCATTCCCGCCTGGCTAAGCCTGGATGTGGCAGGTATGAGCGGCCGCGTGATGTCCCTACCCTCGCGCACAGAACTTGAATTGCCCTTTGATGAGCAGATGGTAGTTGAGTATTACCAGCGATAAGCGGAGCTTCTCGCTGGCCGGTGTAAAGCGGCAAATGGATACAAGTCTAGAAGCAGCGATTGGAAAGAAAGGCAGGTAGGAACCTTGCTAGAAATTACTCTGCCTCGCATTAAAAATACAAAAACACAGGGAAACTATGCGAGCTATGATATTGAGCCTTTAGAGGCGGGGTATGGAGTGACTCTGGGCAATGCGCTGCGTCGCGTGTTGCTCTCCTCGCTGCCCGGTGCGGCGGTCACGTCAATTCGCATTGATGGCGTGCAGCATGAGTTTCAGGATATCCCCAACATTAAGGAAGATGTTACCGATATCGTCCTAAACGTGAAGCAACTGCGGCTGCGCTCCTTCTCGGATCACCCTGTATCGATGCGCCTGGAGGTGCATGGCGAACGCGAGGTGACGGCTGCGGATATCATGGCTCCGAGCACAGTGGAAATTGTTAACCCTGATCTTTATATTGCAACCCTTGATAATGACAACGCGCGCCTCGAGATGGAACTGGTCGTCGAGACCGGGAAGGGCTACGTCCCCGCCGACTCGAAGGAAGATCAGCCAATCGGGGTGATTCCCGTCGATGCCATCTACACGCCGGTGCAGAAAGTCAACTATAGTGTTGAGCATACGCGTGTCGGGCAGATGACGAACTTCGATAAAATTATTCTTGAACTCTGGACTGATGGCACAACCACACCAGATGAGGCCCTGCGCCAGAGCGCCGATATCCTGGTGCGCCACTTCACGCAGCTTGCCAACTATCATGCCACGCTGGCCGAGCCGGAGAAGCAGCCGCTCAGCAGTATGCCCATTCCACCGAAGATCTACGATACTCCCATCGAGGAACTTGATCTCTCGGTGCGCGCCTACAACTGCCTCAAGCGCAGCAATATCACGAAAGTGGGCCAGGTGCTCTCGATGAACGAAGATGACTTGCTGGGCGTACGCAACTTCGGCGAGAAGAGCTTACAGGAACTGCGCGAAAAGTTGTTGGTGCGAAACTTCTTGCCGAATCCCCGCACCAGCGCTGTTGGGGCCGATTTAGACGGCGATCACGAAATGGAGGAATGAGTTGAGGCACCGAGTTGTCGGTAACAAGATGAGCATGCCAGAGCCGCGCCGCCGATCCGCGCGGCGCAACCTGATGGCAGGCTTGTTCCGTTACGACCGCATTAAAACAACCGAGGCGCGTGCCCGTGCCATCCGGGGGGAAGCAGAGAAACTGCTCACCACCGCCATTAAAGGGCAAATCGCGGCCCGCAACCACCTGGCTGCCGTCATCGATGACGAAGATAAAGCTGCCGAGATGCTCGCCTTCGCGAGGCGCGGCCGCTTTTCGCTCGACAAGCGCGTCTTTACGAACGATGAACGCGCCGAGATTGGCCTGGCTCCTCTGACGGAGCAGGGGCGGAGGTTCGCGGAGAAGAAGCTGAAGGATCGCCGCAGCGAGCTGCTGCGCATCATTTCAAACGAAGAAGAGGCAGAGCGGGGCCTGGAGGCCGCGTACAAGGCGATGGCCATCGAGCTGCACGCGCGCCGTCTGATCCTGAGGTCCCTGCCGGATGAGCTGGTTGTCCAGCGCATCTTCGACGAGCTGGCCCCGCGCTATGCTGGTCGCCCCGGTGGCTATACCCGTATCATCAAGCTCGGCAAGCGCCTGGGCGATGCCGCGGACATGGCCCAGATTTCCCTGGTGTAGGGCTTTGAGACTTGCGTGCGGCATCGAGTATGATGGCAGCGGCTATCACGGTTTCCAGCGCCAGGCAGAGACGCAAGGGCCGACTATCCAGGGGAGCCTGGAAGCGGCGATCGAGCGGATCTGTGGCGCTCCGGCAAGCGTGCAAGGCGCGGGCCGTACTGATGCAGGAGTTCACGCAAGCGGGCAGGTGATCCACTTCGACGCGGGCACTCGATCCAGGTTGACTCCGCGGGAGTGGATGCGGGCCATGAATGCCATTCTGCCGTCTAGCGTCGCGGTGCGATGGATACGGGTGGCTTCCGACAGCTTTCACGCGCGCTACAGCGCGCTCAGTCGCTCCTACCGCTATACGGTCTGGAATGATGGAGCTCCATCGCCCTTACGCGCGCGGTACAGCTTCCACTGCTCCAGGCCGCTGGCGGTTGATATAATGAACGAAGCGTGCCAGCTTCTGCTGGGGCGCAGGGATTTTGGAGCATTCGGGCGCAGCCCCGATGAGGGCAACCCGTTGAAAGCGGGGCCGCATTCAAGCGTGCGCACGGTGCTCGAAGCGACCTGCAGACGTGAGGATGCACTTATCTTTTATGATCTGACTGCGGACGCCTTCCTCACGGGGATGGTTCGCAGGATTGTTGGAACACTGTTGCTCGTAGGGCAGGAGCGATTGAGTCTCGATGAATTTGCCGCTATCGTGCAACGCGCTGAGAAGACGCACCCAGGTTCAGCGGCTCCCTCACACGGGCTATGCCTGGTAAGAGTTACGTATCCTGACGGTTTGTTACAAGAGGTAATGGAGAAGACGGACAATGATGAAGACATATAGCGCGAAGGCCGCCGAACTGCACCCCCAGTGGTATGTCATCGATGCGGAAGGGCAGGTTCTCGGTCGCCTGGCGTCGCAGATTGCGCAGATTCTGCGTGGCAAGCATAAGCCAACCTATACGCCGCACCTACCCTGCGGTGACTTCGTGATCGTAATCAACGCGGATAAAATTGCTGTGACCGGCAAGCGCATGGACCAGAAAATCTACTACCGACACAGCCAGTATCCAGGCGGGCTGAAGCAGACGACCCTGCGTCAGACGCTCGAGGGCCGGTTCCCGGAGCGCGCCTTGCAGCACGCGGTACGCGGGATGGTGATGCACAATCGCCTGGGCGCGCAGTTGATGTCGCGCCTGAAGATTTATTCCAGCAAGCAGTACCCCGAGGCGCCGCATCATCCGCACACCGCGCAGAAGCCCATTCCCTGGACGGGGCCGGAGGCGTTGTTGAAGCAGAAGAGCGCTGAAGAGAAGTAAAGAAGAGGAGAATCGACAGTGGCCGATACGATTAAAGGCGAGTACTATTATGGCATGGGGCGGCGCAAGACGGCAGTGGCCCGCGTGCGCCTCTTCCCCAACGGCGATGGCAGCATCACTATTAACGGCAAACAGGCGCGGCAGTACTTTGGCCCGCGCGAATCCTACCACGAAACCATGACTGCCCCGCTGCGCCTGCTTGAACTGGCCGACGCTTACACAATGACCGTGCGCGTCGTCGGCGGCGGTGTTACCGGGCAGGCCGGCGCCATCCGCCACGCGGTGGCCCGCGCCCTGCTGCGCGTCAACCCGGATTGGAAGCCGACCCTGCGCAAAGCCGGTTATCTCACGCGCGACCCGCGTATGAAGGAGCGCAAGAAGCCTGGACTCAAGCGCGCTCGCAAGGCTCCGCAGTATACGAAGCGCTAAATTCGTAAAGAGTTTTTGCCAGACGATTTGCAGGGCGGCGCAAGCGCCCCCACCACTCGTCCACCCCGCTCCCGCCCGTACAGGTGCGATGGCGGGGTGGATTTGTCATGATGCATTATCGGCCAGGGTTGGTTGAGCGATGAGGCGAGACTGGCCGATCAATCGGCGGTGGGCGCGATAAATCGGGCCCCTACTTGCCGGGGAAAACATTGGCTTCCCTACATTTCCATACCCGTCATGTGGGCCTGCCTTGGCTCGTCGCGCTTCTCAGGCGTGTCGTATACGGGTGTGCACCACTGCTGGCGGTATTCGGGGCGGCGGCCACGGACGACGTCGAAGTACAGGGACTGGATGGTTTTGCTGATGGGGCCAATCTGGCCATCGCCTACGGGACGGTGATCGACTTCTATGACGGTGGCGATCTGTGCGCCGGTGCCGCATAGGAACATTTCATCGGAGATGTAAAGTTCTGTGCGGTCAACCTGGCGTTCGCGAGTGATGCGGCCAAGCTCGCGTAGGGCGAGTTCGATGACGGTATCACGCGTGATGCCTTGCAGGATGTTTTCCGTGACGGCGGGGGTGACGAGTTCGCCATTCATGATGAGGAAGATGTTCTCCGCACTACCCTCGGAGACATGCCCATCATGGTTCAACATTATGGCCTCGTCGAAGCCGTTCTGCATGGCCTCGCTTTTTGCGAAGGCCGAGTTGACGTATGAGCCGATGATCTTGGCGCGCGACGGGACGGAGTTATCGTCGATGCGCCTCCACGAGGATACGCCACAGCGCAGCCCGCCGGTGTCAATGTAATTACCCATTGGCTCAGCCGTGATAATAAAATGGTCTGCCAGGCTATGCAGACGCACACCGATAATCTGATCCCCTTTATAGGCCACGGGGCGCAAGTAAACATCCTGCCGGAAATCGTTGTGCCGCACCAGCTCTACACTGAGCGCTATAAGCTGGTCAACGGTGTAGGGGAGGGCGATCTGCAAAATCTTGCAGGAGTTGAGAAATCGAATGTAGTGTTCGCGGAGCCGGAACAGGTAAACCTGCTCGTCCTGGTCGTTCCAGTAGCCGCGAATGCCTTCAAAACAGCCGGTTCCGTAGGAGAAACCGTGCGTCCTTACAGGGATGACACCTTCTTCGGCGGGAATGAACTCGCCGTTCATAAACAATACTTTTGCGTTCACAGAATTCTTCCTCCTGCTCACCATTGAACAGTACAATAAGGTCGTCTACAATCCTTGCTCGTCGCTGAACAGACGATTGTTTATCACCATTATAAAGTGTCAAGGGGAGGTTGTCGAGAGTCAATTGGTTCGAATCGCGGAAACCAATGGCTCTCGGCAGGCGCTTGCCGAGGTATTGCCCAGGATATACAATGAAGTGATAGAGCCTGGCGACCGCAAGGGTCGCCACTACAGTTCTCGTTGGCTTCATACCGGAAAGTGAGACAACCTGTGTTTCGATTGACTTCGTATAGCCATAGATATCAACCACGACGCGGCCCACTACTCCTGATATGTTTGAGCATTGTGGCGCTTATGCTGGGTGCATGCAGCAACTCGACTTCTCCCCCCGGCTCAAACACGAATCTGGCTGGCAGCCAGGTGCTGGCCTTTCCGAACGTTGGAACTACCGATGTGGGCACAATGGACCCGGCGCTGGGGCCAGATGCAAACTCGGCAGTCGCGGTCGGCATGGTTTACTCAGGCCTGGTGAAGTTCGATAAGAATCTGAACATCATTCCGGACCAGGCGAACTGGTCGATTTCTGACGACAGGAAAACCTATACCTTCACTCTCAAACCTGGCATCAAGTTCTCCGATGGGACGCCTGTAACAGCTCAAACCTACGTCTATACGCTGACGCGCGCGCTCTTCCCCGCAGTGAAATCGCCTATCGCGACGTTTTTCCTGGGGAATATCGTTGGTGCCAACGATGTGGCGAATGGCAAGACGAAGGTGCTCAAAGGCGTGCGGGCCATCAATAGCACGACCTTGCAGATTACCTTGACCCAGCCGGCCGAGTATTTTCTAGACATCATGGCGAACTCCATCGCCTTCGCTCTGAATGAAAACGTCATCGACCAGTACGGGGAAATGAACTGGCCCCTGAAGGTCGCTGGAAACGGTGTTGGCACAGGGCCCTTTATGGTCAAGGAGTGGGACCACAACGTCAAAATGGTGCTGGTGCCGAATCCCAACTGGTATGGAGCGAAGACGAAGTTGAAAGAAGTGGATATGCTTTTCGTCAACAACCCCTCAACGGCGTTCAAGGCATACCAGGCTGGCCAGTACAATTTCACCTGGAACATTACGTCGCAGGATCTTGTTACTGCGAAGGGGCTGGCCGGTTTTACCGATCAATCGCTGTTGCAGACCGACCTGCTTTTCTTTAATAACACCAAACCGCCGTTCAACAACGTGGCCGTGCGGCAGGCGTTCGCCTATGCCATCGATAAGAACACACTGGTCAGTGCGGTATTTAAGGGGGGAGCCATCCCCGCTCCCACTATTATTCCGCCGGGAATGCCGGGTTATCAGCCTGGCTACAAGGGCATTCCGTTTGATGCGAACATGGCAAGGTCACTCTTGCAATCGGTCTACCCGGATACGAGTAAGGTGCCGCCACTAACCTTCTCGTATCCCAACTCTCAGGTTTCGCCCTTCGAGGCGCAGGCGTTGCAACAGATGTGGCAAAATGCGCTCGGCGTTCAGGTCAAGCTCAACGCCGTCGAACTGAACGCCTACAATATAGAGACGCAAGAGCAGCCGCCGGTCGTCCAGTTCGGCTTCACACAGTGGACGGCTGACTACCCCGACCCGTATGACTGGCTGGCCCTCAACCTGTTGTCAACTGCCGCCAACAATAGCGGCGACTGGCATAACCAGTCATTCGATCAGACCGTCGCTCAGGCCGAGCAATCAATGGGCGCGGCGCGTATCCAGCTCTACAACCAGGCCGAGAGAATCGCCATCACTGATGTGGGCTGGCTGCCGGTGGATCACGAGACGATGTCGGCGGTCATTCCCTCCTATGTGCATGGTGTGAGTCTGAACGGTACCGGGTTGTACTTCGGTGACTGGTCGGACGTGTACCTTTTGCAGCATTAGCACAAAGGTTGCCTCAGCAGCCATGCAGGTGCTATACTGTTGTCATGAAGATCAAGCCCGCCGCGAAGAAGTCAGGCGGGCTTTCGTGTATATAGTAGGCCCGCCTTTTCGAGTTTTCATTGAAGCAACGATGCTTCAATCTGCTGTGTGGCATTACGACCAAGGTATGGTTAAAGGAGGTATTTTCAATGGCTGTTGAAATTGTTAACCCGTATGACGTTGCGATCGCCCAGTTCGACGAGGCTGCGGAGCGCCTCGGTCTCTCGCAAGCGATGCGCGCGATCTTGCGCAAGCCCAAACGCGAGCTTATCGTCAATTTCCCAGTGCGCATGGACAACGGCGATGTTGAGATGTTCACGGGGTACCGCGTCCAACACAACATCAATCGCGGCCCTGCCAAAGGCGGCATCCGTTTCAGCCCCGAAGTCTCGCTCGACGAGGTGCGCGCGCTTGCCATGTGGATGACGTGGAAGTGCGCGGTTGTCGGCATCCCCTTCGGGGGCGCGAAGGGTGGTGTCATCTGCGACCCGCACAATATGTCGCGCGCCGAACTGGAGCGGCTGACGCGCCGCTATGCCACCGAGATTTCTATCCTGATCGGGCCCGATAGCGATATTCCTGCCCCCGATATGAATACCAACCCGCAGATCATGGGCTGGATCATGGACACCTTCTCGATGCATATGGGCTACTCGATCCCCGCCGTGATTACCGGCAAGCCGCTGGCAATCGGCGGCAGCGAGGGCCGTCTGGAGGCGACGGCTCGCGGCGTGCTGGTGGTGACACGCGAGGCTATGCAAGATCTCGACATGAATCCGGCTGACTGCTCCGTCGTCGTGCAGGGCTTCGGCAATGTGGGGAGCATCTCGGCACGCCTGCTAAACGATGAACTCGACTGCAATATAGTCGCGGTAAGCGATATCAGCGGCGGTATCTACAACTCGAAAGGCATCGACGTGCATCGCGCCCTGCGCTACTCCAAGGAGCACGGCACGCTCAAGGGTTTTCCCGATGCTGAGGCGGTCTCGAACGCGGAACTGCTCGAACTCCCCTGCGATGTCCTGATCCCGGCCGCGCTTGAAAACCAGTTGACGGCCAGGAACGCCACGCGGGTCAAGGCGCGACTGGTGATCGAGGCCGCTAACGGCCCGACTACGCCTGATGCCGACCATATCCTGAACGATCGCGGCGTCACGATTGTTCCCGACATCCTATCCAACGCGGGCGGCGTGACGGTCAGCTACTTCGAGTGGGTGCAGGACTTGCAGCGCTTCTTCTGGGCCGAACACGAGATCAACAATCGACTGGAGAGCATCATGTCGCGCTCATATGATGCCGTGCGCCGTAAGTCCGAGGAGCAGGAGTGCAACCTGCGCATGGGCGCCTATCTCCTGGCGGTGGCGCGCGTGGCCGAGGCGACCGAGATTCGCGGCGTGTACCCGTAACAAAGGTTCAAAGGCGTCCCGTCGACATCAGGGCATCTTCCCACCGCTTTTTGTGGTAGTCTGTGAGGAAAGAGGCAGAAAGGAGTACACCCTATGGCTGAAGACAACTTCACACTCACGACGTTCTACACTTCCTGGAAAGAGTACCAGGATCACATCAAAGGGGCAATCGCGCCGCTCACGACCGAGCAGCTTGAGCTGCGTGCCGCACCGCACCTGCGCTCCATCGGCGAAAATGCCATGCACATCATCGGCTGCCGTGCCGGCTGGTTCACCGAGTTCCTGGGTGAGGACTGCGGCGCCGACGTGAAGGCGTACGCGAGCTGGGATGTGCCCGGCGCGCCCGCCCGAACGCCTGCTGAGATGGTGCAGGACCTCGACCGCACCTGGCAGTGCATGGCGGAATGCCTGGCGCGCTGGAGTCCCGACGACATGCGACAAACCTTTCCCGATGACTGGAACGGCCAACACGTCGACTTGTCGCGCGCCTGGGTGGTCTGGCACGTGATGGAGCATGACCTGCACCACGGCGGCGAGCTCTCGCTCACTCTCGGCATGCACGGGCTCAGGGCGGATTTCCCCGGCTAGCGCCTGTGAAAGACTCGACGTGCAGCGAAGCGGCTAGCGCAGCCCGCCGCATTGTAACATGCAAGTCGAGTGTGTTTTTCGGAGCGGTATCCAGGGGTGTATGAAAAAGTTGTAGGTAGATGACGAGGATTCGCGCCGATAAATCGGCAGTGGGCGCGATAAATCGGCCCCTACTTTTGTTGTTACGATGTCTGATTGGCCACTTATGTACAACTTTTTCATACACCTGGTACCCAGGTGGGGCTCGACAAGGTTCCTTCCAGATGGCCAGGGGGCATATGGGCCGCAACCAGGATGGCGTGTTCTTGCAGGGCGGCCTCGATGAGACGGCGGCGGCTGGCCAGGTTGGAGCCGGCATCGGCCCATTTCACCATCCACGCGGGATGCTCTACTTCGACGGGGTGATGAAAGAGGTCACCCAGGCAGTACAGGGTCTGCCCCTGTGAATGGACGCGCACGATCTGGTGTCCGGCACTTTCGCCCGGAGCTACGATAATGCGCACTGCGGGTGACAGGTCGCGGTTGCCTTCGACCAGTTCGAGCAGTCCCCGGCGTTCCAGGATGGCAAAGGTGTGGCTATCGATGGAGTCTGGGTCGTGCAAGGCCTCCTGCGTTTGCGGGTCTTCCCAGTCGGCTCGTCCTAGAAATACACGCGCGTTGGGGAAGCGCGGTAGATAGCTGCCGTTGCGCTCGAAGGTTGTACCAATGTAATGATCGAAGTGCGCGTGGGTGATGACCAGGTGGGTGATGTCTTCGGGGCGAACGCCTCGCAATGCGAGTTGTTCGACGATGCCCGGCGGAGGGGTATAGTTGGGAGGCAAGAAGGATGGTTCGAGCGAGATAGCCTGCGCGTAGTCGTTGGCGTCGACCAGGATGGATGCGCCTGGGAGGGCGATATGCACGCTCTGGCTGGGATAGGGTCTGGCGCCGGCGAAGGTTGAGCCATAGTGGGGCCGCCACTCGCTCTCCGGCGCGGATAGCTCTTCCACCATGTCGACCAGCATATCACCGGCGTTCATGATGGTGATGGTGGCGTCTCCAAGAGGAATGGAATACGGGGTGCCATTCGACATGGCTTTTCCTTTCTGTGATCTCAATGGTGAGGGAAATATAGCACACTAGACTATTTATACGTTAGTATGTTACCACATCAAAATACCTACAGTGCTTGTGAGGAGGAGGGCGACCGCAAGGGTCTCCACCCCACTCCCCGCCACTCCCGCCCTTACAATGATTACGGGTGTATTGGGTGTTTTTTAATCAGCATGGTATGGCCACCCCATATTTTGCAGCAGCATTTGAAAGACCTGGGCTGCGTGGTGGAAGAGGTCTGGGCCGGTGAAGCCACCGTACTGGCCTGCGGCAGCGAGGTGCGGCTCGAGGGAGAAGAAGCCGTCGTAGGCATCCGAGCGCAGGCGTTCCAACAGTTCGGGCCAGTGTGCGATGCCTTCGCCGGCGGCTACGACGCGCCCGTCAGGGAGGGCGTCTTTGATGTGCACGTAGGCTAACCAGGGGCGCAGGGCCTCGTATGCATCGGGGAATGGCGTTTGCCCGCATTGTATGAAATTCGCCGGGTCGAACGCTGCCTGCAAGTGCTGATTGCCGCCTTGCATGTCGCTCAACTCGTGCAACAGATCGACGCAGCGAGCGATGGTATCGCCGTAGATATCTTTTTCGTTTTCGTGTAGCAGCGTGATTCCGGCCTCTCTCGCGCGTTCGATCAGGGCGCGCATCCTGCGCATCACCTCGCCCCGGTATGCTGCTGGAGCGCTGCCTGCCTCTGATGTGGCTGTAGGCGGGTAGTACGAGAAGATACGGATATATGGAGTGTTGAGGGCGCGTGCGACGGTGATGGCGCGTTCCAGGCGCTGCAACTCGGCTTCGAAGGGGCTATCGATGGGAACTTTGCCGATGGGGGAGCCGATTGCCGCGACCTGGATGTGATGGGCCTTCAAGGTGTCCTGGATGCTGCGAATTTGCTCGTCGCTCAAATCCAGTACGTTGATGCTCCACATGCTGCGCAGGTCCAGGTAGTGGATGCCCTCGCGGGCGAGGACGGCCACCTGTTCATCAGGGCTGGGCGAGATTTCGTCGGCAAAAGCGGAGAGACGGATCATGAGAGGAACACCTCCTTGTGGGTGCGCGCCGATTTGTAGATGGCCAGGATGATTTCGACGGGCTTCCTTCCTTCATTGCCATCCACCAGTGGAGTTCCGTCCTCTCGAATGGCGCGGATCATATCGGCGATCTGCAGAGCGTGGCCGGCCGCGGAAAGCGCGTCGGCGTGTTGCGCAGCTCCGGTTTGCTGCTCTTTCTGCGCGGACGGCGGCTGCGTTTGACCCTGAAGGCCGTAGCTATCCACCTCCTCATTGTCGTCGCGGGCCAGGTGCAGGTAGGCCAGGGCGTCGTTTTCGATGATGGCCGATCCCCGGTCGCCGAATAACTCGACGCGCGTCGTGACGCCCGGGTAGGCGCCTGTCGTTGCCGAGATCGTGCCGAGGGCACCATTGGCGAAACGCAGGACGGCCACGGCAACATCTTCTGTCTGCATGCGATGGACGAGCGTGTCGGTATAGGCGGAGACGCTTTTGACAGGGCCCATGAACCACTGCAGCAGGTCAATAAAGTGGATCGACTGGTTCATCAGCACGCCTCCGCCATCCAGTTCCCAGGTGCCGCGCCAGGCCCCGCTGTCGTAGTATTGCTGCGACCGCCACCAGGGGACGATGGCGTTGCCCAGCACGAGCCTGCCGAAGGCATGTTCGTCCAGCAAGCGGCGTATCTGCTGGCTGGCGGGATCGAAGCGGTGCTGGCTGATGACTGCCAGTTTGACCCCGCTCTCTTGCTGAACGCGCAGCATCTCATCTATGGCCTCGCGGCGGATCTCCATCGGCTTCTCGACGATCACATGCCGCCCTGTGCGCATCACCTGGCAGGCGAGTTCGCCGTGCAGGCCGCTCGGAACGCAGATGATCACCACGTCGAGGCGTTCCAGTTCCAGCATGGTCGTGAGGTCGCTATAGGGCGTGGCCCGGTAGCGCGCGGCAAGCTTTTGCGCTCGTTCGGGAACAAGGTCGGCAACAGCGGCCAGTTTCGCATCGGGCAGGCTTGCGATGGCCTCGGCGTGGGTTGGGCCGATCACACCGCATCCGACAATGCCGAAGCGTAGTGGTTCTGTCATGGTTGTTTGCTCCTGACCCGGCTATACTCCGTTCGCTCTATAGAGCATCTCTCCGGCGTGGGGCACAAACAGTATCCCTTCATCTTCACGATTTTCCCATGCTTTTGGGTCGATCTCGTGATAATCGCGGTAGCCGAGATTGACGCGCCGGCAGCGTTCTTCGGGAATGCCCGTCGCCAGCGTTACCTGGATGCGCGGTGTTTCTATGCCGCGGGCCGCATCATATTCGCCCGCACCCTTCACGTGCGTGCTGTGAGCTAGAATCCTGCCGGGGACATCTTCGAAGCGAGGCCACTGCTCGAGGAAATAATCGCGCACGTGGTAGCCGACGCGGTCGATGAGTGCGCCGTGGGTGTAGGAAATCTCGGTGAGGTGCGGCGCGTAGATAATTACTTCGCCGCCGTCCGCTATGGCAGGTTCGGTTTTGTACATGGCTTTGGCGGCCGTCCAGAGATCGTCATACATGGACGAGGGCATGGAGAGCACGCGTGTAAAGGGGCGAGGCACGTTGATGATGTTCAAGCGGGCTGAGAGGTCTGCCGCTTCACTCCAGGCTTCCGTATATGTCCCGGTGTAGAGGCCGTGCAGCCGGTCGGCCCGCAGAACCAGCGCGAGACAGAGTATGGGCGTCGTGACGAACTGCGCCGCGCGGTGAATGACGCGGCGTACGGGCGTATCCTTCACGCCGATGATGCGCAGGCTGGTGACAAGGGCGCCGAGCCAGTGTGTAAAGTCGATGATGTCTGGCCCGGCGATGCCCGGGAACAGGTATTTTGCCCCACCGGAGAAGCCGGCGACCTCGTGCGGGAAGACAGGGCCACACAACACAAGCTGGTCATAGTCGAATATCATGCGGTTTAGCGTGACGGGCACATCGCCGGCCAGCAAACCATCTGTGAGCGAAGCGGCCTCGGCGCGTGAGATGACGCCGACGGTGCGTAACGACTGTGGCTCATTCCAGGTGTGGTTATGGATGCGCACGTTTGGATATAGCTGCGCTCGCTCCTGTTCCGTCGCACCCACCAGCCGGCTGATAGCTTCCTGCGACATGGGCGGGTGCGTACCGAGCGCGACAAGGTAGTCTAGCCGGGTGACGCGCTGACCCCATAGCTCGTAGAGCAGGCGAAAGATCAGAGGGATCGGCGCGGTACGCGTGCCGTCGGGTATGATGACCAGCACGCGCTTGCCGTCGATATGCAGGGCATTGCATGCCTGCGTGAGCAGCGAGCGAACGTCGTTTTCGGTTAATGTGGTGGTTGGTGAGCCTTTGCCGGGCATGATCAGGTTCTCTATGTGTTCAGCAAGATGTCTGTATTAGATTATAGCGCATCGAGGGGCGAAAAACAGTGGTCGATGGGAAGAATTGAGCGAGGGACGAGAGGGCGGCGTGCGAGCAGAAGAACGAGGGCGGAAGGTGAGCAACAGGAGGAGGGGCGAGCAACAAAAAGAGAGGGCGGCGCAAGCGCCCACTCCACTCTTCCACCCCACTCCCGCCCGTACAGGTGTTGCTCCCGGATCAATCGTTCATCCCCATTATGGGGTTGTAATGGACCTGGCTGTGAATTTGGTGTAGCGGTCGTGGGCGGCGGCGAGGGCCTGGTTTTGGGATTCGGTCAAGGGGGTGAGGAGGGTTGTTGTGATGGTTACTGAGTCTTTTGTGATGGTGCGCTTCCAGGTGCCTGCGATGCGGCCGTCTATGAGGATGGTGGGGGCGAGACCGTGGCCGGTCTGTTGAGTATGGGCGGGGTCGAGGACAGCGCTGCGGTCTTGATAGGCGACGGTGTACTCGTCAAAGGCTGGCAGCAGGTAGGCGGTTGGCGAGGTTACTGTGTCGGTGGGTGTGGAGGGAGAAAGCCAGTAGGTGCGTGCGTCGATCACCTCCTGGATAAATTGGGATTTCACCATTTCGAGGCCGGCTCTTGCATCAGATGCTGTGAGGCCTGACCACCAGGCGAAATCTTGCAGCGTGGCGGGGCCATGGCTTGTGAAGTAGCGGCGGGCCAGTTCGGCCAGTGATTCGTCGCGAGTAAGCGTCCTGGAGGCGGGTACTATTTCATCGAGCAAGGCATAGGTGAATTGCTTGCCGCGGCGGGCGCCAGAGGCGATTACGCCTTCTATTTCAGCGCGGCTCAGGAGGAAGGTGAGGCGGAGGCCGGCTGGAGAGATGCCGGACTGCACGAGCGCGTCGGTCAGTTCTCGGCGGGTAAGCTGTTTGCCGCCCTGGAGCGTTCTGGCGAGGATGGCGTTGCTTCTGGCGAAGGTTGCATCGTCCAGCTCGAGCTGGCGGTAGTAGTAGGCGGCGCTCGCGATCCTGCCTGGAGCCATCAGGGTGAGTAGCCAGCGAATGTCCTGCGGCGCGACAAAATGCCAGGTTCCGCGCATGGGGTGGGTGCGAACGATCAGGCTGTCAGCCATCGCTCGCTCGATGTCTGCTTCGACCGCGTTTTGCAAGCGGAGTCCAATAGCCCAGAGCGAGCCGGGGTAGTCCTGCGCCTGGACGGCGCCGAACCATCTTACTACGTCGCCAGGATTCTCGAAAGCAGGCAATGCGAGATGCTGGTTGTGAAGTCGCCGGTGCGCGATGTGCGGGTCTGTCATGATTGCTCCTTTACGGGTGGCCGGATGAATTCGTCAAGATGCGTGATCGGCCACAGAGCATCATCGAAAGGATGATGGATGGGCCGATCAATCGGCGGTGCGCGCGGTGAACCGGCGCCTACTTTTGTAGTATATTATGGAAGGAGGACAGAATTGGTCCTTGTTTATGGAGGAATTGTTGAAGATTGTTGAAAGTTGAGGGGCAGCATGTACCATCCTACGAGCCGTGTGTTGACGGTGCTTGAATTGTTGCAGTCAAGGCCGTCGATTAGTGGGCCGGAGCTGGCTGCGCGGCTGGAGATGGATGTGCGGACGGTGCGCCGCTACATTATGCATCTCCAGGATGTGGGGATTCCGGTTGAGGCCAGTATTGGGCGGTACGGTGGGTACCGGCTGCGGCCCGGATTTAAGCTGCCGCCGCTGATGTTAACGGAGGAGGAGGCTACGGCGATTATGCTGGGCTTGCTGGGAACGTCGTGGCTGGAGATCGGGCAGTCACCGGTAGCAGTGGAAGGGGCGCTGGCAAAGGTCTCGCGTGTGCTTCCTATGGGTGCGCGGGACCGGCTGAAGGCTATGGCTTCTCACCTGTTCTTCTTTTCGCCTCAACAAGAGGCGCGGCCTGATGTTTCTCTGCTGATCGGTCTCAGCGAGGCAATTGGGCAGTGCCGGCGCGTTGCCATCGAGTACCGATCACATTACAACGAGGTGACGCATCGCAAGGTCGAGCCGTATGGCATTGTCGGCTGGAAAGGGCGCTGGTTCGTGGTTGGCTACTGCTGCCTGCGTCAAGATTACCGGACGTTTCGCCTGGATCGCATCCAGCGGCTGGAGGCCCTCGACGAAGCATTCGAGCGGGCAGAGGATTTCGATTGCCAGGCCTATATCATGGAGCGGTACTCCGGTGCTGCAGGCGGCTTTCGCATTGAGGTGGAGTTTCAGGCAGAGTTGCCGGCGGTGCAGCAGAAGATTCCGGCGTCGTATGGAACGCTGACGGCCACGCCGACGGGTGTGCTGCTTCAAACCCAGTATGAAGACCTGGCCGATATGGCACGATACCTGGTGGTGCTGAACCTGCCGTTCGTCGTTCATGAGCCGCCAGAGTTGCGTGAGGCGCTGCTGCGCCTGGCTGAGCAGGTGGCGCGGATGGCGAGGGCTCAGCTTGCCTGAGCACAAGTTCAGGCTCTGGGAGCGGTTGTTTGCCCGACCTCGATGATATAGTCTTCTCTTGTGCTCATGGTCTCTTCCCTTTCTTTAGCCATTATATAATTTTCTGTTACATCTGGGAATAATAACGATATATCGTATTGTTGATACCTTTAGATAACGATATATCGTTATTAAACGAAAACAGAAAAGGAGGTGATAACATATGATTAGTCATTTTGACAGACATGTTGGACGACGGTTTGAGAGAAGCAAGCGGTCTGCTCCCCGCTTCTTTCGTGGGCATCAGCGACCTGGATTCTTCTACGGTCATGCCGGCCATCACAGATTCGGTGGCCACGGGCAACAGCCAACGGCAGAACAGTTGGTAATGCGCAGCACCACGGCGGAAGTAGCGCGGCTCTTCGTGATTGCGGCCCGCAGCTTCTCACGTTCATGTTAAGTATGGAATATAATGCTGCAAAGTAGAGGTTAAAGGGTTCTTTCTTTAGGAAGAGAATTGTGACGATGAGCGAAGATGGTAAAGCAACATCTTTCCAACAACGACCTACCACAAGCGACCGAGAGACATGGAAAGCCTATTGTTCGTGTCTAACGGTTGCATCTGTACCTTGACGATCTGACACAATTAGTCGGTTCGATTGGCTAAGGACAGTCAATTCGCGGCAAACTGTCGAGGCGGAAGACGGGACAGCGTGGTGCTGCCGCTGCGAGTGCTTCTGGATCACCGGGGATGTTGAGGAGTTTTTCGAAGAACGGGACACCGTGGGGGACTTGACGTGGAAATTCGCGTAAGATAGGCGGGCGCTCTTCGACCGGGAGCTCTACCAGAACCACCTGCTCTTTCTTCCGCCCGCGTGCAAGCATGCCATGGTCTTCTTTGCGTGCATTCTTGACCCAGTGCGTCTCAAAGCCTGTGACTACATAACGCTGGCCATTCACGTGCAGCACGGATATGGGAGTACTACGTATCTTGCCTGTCTTGCGGCCGGGTATGGAAAGGATATACCAGGTGCCAAAACTCACGCCCAGGCGGTTGAGGGCAATGATCGCGCGATTGGCGAACTTGAGCCATTTAGGAAGGGTAGGATTGGTGGACATAGTCGTTCCTTTCACTGAGGTGTTTCTGTCTTGTGAAGCGCCTGGGCGGCGATGATCCGTTCGTGCAGGCGCTTTGCCCAGTCGAGTTCGAGTTGCCACTGCCGGGTGACCAAATCCATCACATCCTGTGCGATCGTGCGATAAAAACTGCTGACAGAGCGTTGTTTGATCGGATTGGTGACGAAATCCTGCGCCTCGGCTTGCTGGTAGCGCAGACCCATCTGGCAGTAGCTCAAATAATGATCCACCAGGGAGAGTTGATCTTCTGACGAGACGTACTCCAGGTGCAGCGCCTTGATACGAAAAAGTCGTTGATAGGTTCCCTGATTGGAGGTGGTATCCATCATGAGCTGGTAAAAACGTTCTCGTCCCGCCGGAGTGATCGCAAATACGCGCGAGGGACGGTCGGTGGAAAAAGGTACCTGTGCCGGATCGGCCGGGGCAATATATCCTGCTTGCTCTAATTTGGTCAATAGAGACGAGAGCGTTCCCCGGCTAATGCGCTCCCACGGGCCGAGGATGTGATTGGCGATCTCTGCGATCAGGTAGGCATACAATGGCCAATGCATTAGCAAGGCAAGCACGAGCAGTTCGTACATCGCATCTTCTCTCTGCTAGAGTTCCTCGTATAGTTTTATCGAAACGTTTTAACAAAACTATGAGGTAACTATATACGAAAAAAGCGGGAATGTCAAATGGTTTAAGGATAGCGAGGGGAATCTGCTGGTGTTGCTACAGTTTGTATGAAGGAAACAGGAGCCGGTCTAATCCGCGTACCAGCCCAGTCACCTCCAGCACTTTGCGGGCGGCCAGCAGCGTGCCACCCACGTACGGCTGGGCACCGGAGCCGGCATCATGGCGGATGCTCAGGCGCTCCTCGGGTAAGCCAAAGATCGTTTCAAAGGCGATCACGTAGCCGGGCAGGCGGATGGAATGCACCTGGGTCCCTTCGATGGTGGCCCCGCGTGCTTCTTTTGGGCCGAGGGTCTGTTCAAGAGCCACTTCCAAGTGGTTCCGCGAGATGGTAGCCAGTTCTTCGGCGAGTTCGCGGGTGGTTCCGCTGGGCGCATCGATTTTGGCGGCGCTGGCATAATCGATGATCTCCCACGAGGGTAGGTAGTGAGCTGCGATCAAGGAGAAATGTTTGGCCAGGGCGGCTGTGATGGAGAAGTTTCCCGCCGCAATGACTCCGAGCTGGCGGGCCTGTGCTCGTTGTTCAATGTCGCTGTAATCGCTCGCGGTCAGCCCGGAGGTCCCAACGACCACGCGGACGCCTTTGTCCAGTGCGGCTAGAATGTGGTCCTTGACGACATCGGGTGCGGTGTAGTCAATCAGTACATCGGTGGGAACTGCCAGGGCTTCTTCGAGGGAGGCGGCGATGGTCACATTGGCTCTGCCCTGATCGAGGGCTTCCCCAATATCTCTACCAGCTTGCCGACGCGCAATGGCGCCGACCAGTTGAAAGTCGCGCGAGGCTAAGATGGCGAGCGTTACCGCCCTGCCGGTCCAGCCGGTCGCGCCTGCGACACACACTCGAATGGCCATAAATCGCGCTCCTTTCTCGTGCCTGTCTTCTCAGATCGATTCTACCACGTTTTCAGGTGGTCTCGCTCATGTGAGGGGCGAGACCGGACGGGCGCAAGGTTCCAACCCGACCAGACCGGACAGGTCGGGGAGCCCTCCCCCTCCAAATGAGGCGTTACAGGCCTTTAGAGATTTGTTGGCGGCATCCCAGAATACATGGGAGGCGTCCAAAGATTGCTGGGAGGCATGCTGACCTGGACTTGTGGCTGCTGCCGCCGGATTTGATAGTCAATCGATCGGAGTACCTCGTGTAAGGCGTTATTTTGCTGGAGCGCTCCGATTGCGGCGGTAATGAGGAGGGGATGGATGACCAGACCGACCGCTCCAACTACGAGCTGATCCATCCAGTCCTGTGCCCCCACTCGTACATAGGTGCCGCCCTGGACACGCTGCAGGGAGATCGCCAGCGCCTTGTTAAAGCCGGTAATTGTCCTCAAGGTGCTTTCATGTTTTAACTGAACGGTGACGTTGTTCAAATCGCCAAATTGTTGTGCCTGGTATCCTTTCGCCTGGTACTCGAGCTCCAGTGCCTGGGCAATTGCCTGGAGGTCGAGGTCCTGGGTCTGATAGAATAGGGCTTCCATGTTATTGCTTCCTTTCTGTTGACGGTATTTCATCTTCCGAAGAGTAAGAGTACCTCAGAATTGCTTGCATGGCAAGGGTGATAATAGGGTGTTGGAGCATTCGGGTAAGTTGTGGTGGGGGTTCATGCAACTTCCATTGCGGTGATTTTGAGCCAGACTTCGCGGTGGTCGTTGCTTTCGGAGGGGTTCCATGATGGTTCGAGGCAGAAGATGAGATTGACGCGGGCGCCTTCAGGGAATTCATCGATACGGGTGCCGGCGCGCAGGAAGGTGGCGTTATATTGCAGGTTGTTGAGGCGCAGGCGCAGGCGCAGGTGTTTGCCTTCCTGGCCGCTTTGCCAGCGGCGGTAGATCTGGGCACCGTCGAGGCGGAAGGTAGGTTCGGGGTTGCCGGAGCCGTAGGGGGCGAGCTGGTTGACTTTTGTGTAAGCCTCGTTGGTGATCTGGGTCTCGGGTTTTATGATGACGAGGTCAACCTTGCGCGCGTCGGCGAGGGGGATGTTCTCCGGTTCGGGCACGACGACGGCAAGGTCGGGCGCAAGGGTTTCTTCTACGATGGGCACGGTGTCGTTGATGGGGGCGCTGCCTTGCCAGGCGAGCAGGTGTTCGTGCAGGGCCTGGATGTTGGCGTTGGCGATGGTAAAGCCGGCCGCCTGGGCGTGGCCGCCGTGCCGTTCGAAGAGGTCGGCGCGCTGGCGCAGGGCCTCGATGATGTTGAAATCGCCGGGACTGCGCGCTGAGCCGCGGCTGGTCTCGCTGTCCTGGCTGAGGACGAAGACGGGGCGGCGGATTTCTTCAGAGAGCCGGCCTGCGACCAGGCCGATGATGCCCTCGGGCCACTCGCTTTTATCGCCGTAGACCAGGATGACGGCGTTATTTGCCTGGGACTGGGCCTGCTCACGCACGCGCTTCATCAGCTCCTCGGTGATGTGCTGGCGCGACTGGTTCAGCTCTTCCAGTTCCTTTGCCCTGGCCTGCGCCTCTGCTTCGTCCTCGGTCGTCAGCAGTTCGAAGGCGATGCCGGCGTGCCGCATGCGCCCGGCAGCGTTGATGCGCGGCCCCAGGGCGTACGAGATGTCGCGCTCGCGCAGGTACTTCGTTTGCAGCCTGGCGAGCTGCATCAAGGCTTTCAGGCCGAGATTGGTCGTGGCATTGAGCTGTTCAAGGCCGAGGCGCACCAGCGTGTGGTTCTCGCCCGACATCAGGGCTACGTCGCTGATCGAGCCGATGGCCGCCAGGTCGAGCAGTTCGTGCACTTCCGCTTCGCGACCGTATGATTTGAGCAGGGCTTGAGCGAATTTGAAAGCGATGCCGGCGCCGCACAGGTGGCGTTCAGGATAGGTATTATCGAGCCGCCAGGGATTGATGACGGGGCAGTCAGGCAGCGTTTGATCGGGCGGCTGGTGGTGGTCGGTGATGATCACATCGATGCCGAGCGTTCTGGCGTAGGCGACCTCTGCCGCATCTGAGCTGCCGCAGTCGGTGGTGATGAGCAGCGATGTTCCGCGGGGGGCGATGCTGTCCAGCGCCGCGCGGCTCAGGCCGCGCGTGTGTTCCAGGCGGTGCGGGATGAAGTAGTCGAGCTGCGCGCCGGGCTGCTTAAGATTGCGCAGTGCGCGTGTGAGCAGGGAGGCGGAGGTTACGCCATCGGCGTCGAAGTCACCATAGACGGTGATGTGCTCTGCGTCATCGAGCGCCCGCCTGGTGCGTTCGACAGCGCGGTCCATATCGTTCAGCAAGAAGGGATCGGGCAACTGGTCGAAGCGGGCGTCCAGGAAGCGCAGCATGGCAGTGGGAGAGGTGATGCCGCGGTTGTAGAGGAGCTGGGCGTGCAGGTAGTCTATACCGGCTGCTTTGTACTGGTCGTATTGTGATTTTGTGAGAGGTGTTTGGACAATCCAGGATGAAATGGGTGATTGGTCTGGCATGGTGATCCTCGTTTGTTTTGTCCGTATAGCTAAGTCAGTTAGTGTCATTATCCGGTAATAGTCGCATGAAGACTTCGTTGCCTAAGAGGCGGCCTCGTTTGCTCAGGCGCAGCCAGTCGTCGGTGTATTCAAGCAGGCCGGCGGCTTCTACGGGGTGGAGGCGGTTCCCGGCGAAAGCGGCGAAGGGGGTGGCGAAGCGCGCCTGGAAGGTGGGCAGGTGCAGGCCCTGGGCGGTGCGTAGGGCCAGGAAGGCTGTCTCGGACATTTCCTGCGTACGGTCGACGATTTCGCTTTCGACGACGGGGAGTTGCTGCTGTTTGAGTTTATCGATGTAGCGCTGAGGGTCGCGTTCGTTGGAGAAGCGTTTGCCGGCAAAGAAGGAGTGCGCACCGGCGCCCAGTCCCAGGTAGGGCAGGTTGCGCCAGTAGGTCAGGTTGTGACGGCTCTCGTGTCCCGGCAGCGCCCAGTTCGAGATCTCGTAGTTGATGTATCCCTCCCCGTGCAGGCGTTCGTCGGCGTACTCGTACATGTCGGCGCACAGGTCTTCGTCGCCCGGGGTGATGCGTCCTTCCTGCGTCCAGGCATAGAAGGGAGTGCCTTCTTCTATGATGAGCGAGTAGAGCGAGAAATGCTCGGGGCGCAGGGACAGGGCACGGTCAAGCGTTGTTTGCCAATGACGCATGGTCTGGCCGGGCAGGCCGAACATGAAATCCAGGTTGATCGAAGTGAAGCCGGCCGCGCGTGCGAAGCGGAGGGCCTGCTCTACCTCGTCAGGGGTATGGATGCGCCCAAGCGTTTTGAGAAGCTGGGCGTCGAAGCTCTGCGAACCGAGACTCAGGCGGTTCACCCCGGCGAAACGCAGGCCGGCGAGCTGTTGCCTGTCCAGCGTACCGGGGTTGGCTTCCAGCGTGATTTCGGCGTCCTCGTCTACGGCGAAGGATGCACGGCAGGCGTCCAGCAGGCGCTTGACCTGGTCGATGGTGAGCAGGCTGGGAGTGCCTCCTCCGAAAAAGATGGTACGCGAGCGGCGCGGCTCTCCATGTTCCATGCGCGCGAGTTCTCCGGCGAGGGTTATTTCACGCAGCAAAGCACGCACGTATGGTTCGCGCAGCGGGAGTATCCCGGCGTAGGTGTTGAAGTCACAATAGTAGCAGCGGGTATGGCAGAACGGGATGTGCAGGTACAGCGCCGTCGTTGCTAAAAGCTGCTGGATATCCGTTTCTGTTGTTTGTGTGCGTCCCTGTATGTGTGTTGTCATGAATGATATTTTTACGGCCCACCCTGGCTACCGCCGGGGGCAGCGCCGGGGACGGCCGGGGTGGCGTTGGGATTGGCGGGCGCGCTGGCGGGCAGGACCGATGCCGGCGGCAGGTTGTTGGTATCGGTCAGCATATTAGTGTCGGGCTGCGAGACCGATGTAGAGGGCTCTGCTCTGACCTCCAGGAGCCAGTTTGCAAGGGCGTTGGTTTTGGCCGAGCTCAGCGTCGAGGCATCGATGGCGCGCGATGGATCGATGCTCAGGATTTGCACGATACGGAATGTGCCGTTCTCCTGTAAGATCGGGCTGAGTTCGCTTACGTAGCGATGCGGGTCGAAGAGCCAGTTGTCAACGACGGCGGAGCCCTCGCTCTGGGCATACTGGCCGCGAGCCAGCCAGCCCAGGTCGCCACCAGTCGAAGACGTGCTGCTGTCCTGCGAGTTCTTCTTGGCGAGCGCACCAAAATTACTGGCGTTGTCGGCCTGCAACTGCTTGAGAATCGTCTGCGCGTGAGCCATCGTGTCGATGGTCATCGAGCGGGCATGCACCTGGTAGGCGGGCGAGACGGTCTGCGACGCCAGGTACGCCTGCATATTGTTGCGGCGCTGTATGATCGTCATCATAGCGAGCATGTCATCGTTCGACACGTTCATCTGGCTGAGCAGGCTGTTGTAAGTCGTGTTCGTGGGAACGTCGGTGGTCACGGCATTGAGGGCCTTGCTGATCGCGCTGGCGGTCGGATTGATCTTACTTTGCACCGAGGCGCTCTGATTGGCGAGCCACTCGCGAATGAGTTCGTCATCTTGCAACCAGGTAGCGCTATCGGTGGCGATCTGCGTCTGAACGAAGATCTGCTGCTCAAGGGGGATCGTATTCTGTGTCAGATTATTGATCTGTGAAGTCAAACTCTGGTTTTTAGTCTGGGCGGCATTCAGAATGGCCTTCTGCGCATTCAACTGATTCGTGAGGCTGGTGCGCTGCGCGCCAGGACCTTTAGGCAGCTTCGCGATCTGGGCATTCAGGGAATCTACGGTTTTGGTTGTATCGTCGATGATTTTAGTTTGTGCCGCAGCCTGCGTCTGCAAGCTGGTGCGCTGCGCTATCAAGCCATCCTTGCCGTTGATCTTGTTGTTCTCGATCAGCGTTTTCAACGCAACCATCTTACGGAACTGCGATTGTGGAATCTGGTGGCCGTTGACGGTCGTAATCGGGAGTCCTGGAATGATAATATTGTTGTTGATCCAGCTTCCAAGCAGTACAGCTACGATGCTGAGGATAATCAATCCCGTGAATCCCCAGGTAACACGGCGCTAAATCTTCATTTTCTCACTGTGAGAAAGGTGTTTGCCCCAGCCGAAAATAAGAGGCTTGCCGTCACGCTTCGCTTCGATGCCTCGTGCGGTCTGTTTATAGTATTTGTTCGATTTATTCGATCTCGTCGATCGCGTTGATCGCGCGTTAGCAGGCCGGCGTGGTGGCCGCTCTGTCTGACTTTTCATCGGTTTCCCCTCGTGCTGAAAGCAATAGCCTGGCATTCACAGAACGCACAAACACAGCGAAGGTGAACGAGGCTCCCTTTTATAGATATAACTACGCAGGAACCGCAGACATCTTCACTGTGTCATGCATTTGCGCCTGCTCTACATATTGCGTATGTGTTCCGCAGTGTAGGGCAGCAGCGCCATGAAACGCGCCTGCTTCAAGGCGGTGCTCAAACGGCGCTGGTGTTTCGCGCAAGTCCCCGTTTTGCGGCGGGGTTCGATTTTGCCACGATCAGAAATGTAACGCTTCATGAAACGACTGGCGTCCTTGTAGTCGATTTCACGCACGTGATCGTGGCAGAACTGGCATATTTTGCGGCGCGGGATGCGCTCACCCCGCATGGATGAACGCGAACGCGAGCCGCCCGCTGAACCTTCACTTCTTCTTTGCATGAATGCTTCTCCTTATTTATCCCGGCGGCGAGACTGAGATTCAATCTCGCACGGGTCTTTTAGGAGGCATCATCCGGGAAATCGGGTAAGAATGGATCGTCGCTATCGGAGCTGTTGCCTGCATAGCTGCCGGCGCCCACGGTGGCGGACTTCGGCGTGAGCATCTCCATGTTGCTCGCGATCACATCAACCGCCGTGCGCTGGATACCGTCTCTGTCGGTATACTTGCGCTGCTGAATGCGGCCCTCGATGTACACCTTTGAGCCTTTGTGCAGGTACTTCTCGCATGTTTCGGCGAGGTTCCTCCAGGCGACAATGTTGAACCACTCGGTTTCTTCCTTGCGCTCACCGGTGCTTGAATTATACGACCGGCTCACTGCAAGCGAGAACTTTGTGACAGGAGTGCCATCCGATGTGACTTGCAATTCCGGGTCTCGTCCAAGATTCCCGATGAGCATGATTTTGTTGAGCATGGTTTTCCAATCCTTTCAACGTTTGTCGTTATGACGACTCCTTCACTGAAACCTTTGTTTACCCGAAGCGGATGACGCCCCTTATGCTTCTACACTTTCTTCTTCTTCGATAGCAGGTGGGACGTACTCGTTTTCCTCTGGGGAAAGCTCGATTGGGAGCTCTTCTTCGGTCTCCTCTGGCGCTTCCCCGGTGGGTGCTTCCGCTTCGGGCGTCTCGGCGGCAGCCTGCTCTTGCTCCCGCGCGGCTGTACGAGCTTCGTACTCCTCGCGTTCCTTCTTCACGGCCTTCGGATCGCGCCGGATGACCATGTGGCGGAGTATGTCCTCAGATACCTTGAGCGTGCGATCCAGTTCAGCAACGGTCTCAGGAGTGAGAATCATGTCGATAAAGACGTAGTAGCCGTCGCGATTATGCTCAATGGGATACGCCATGCGGCGCCTGCCCCATTGATTGACTCGAATGATCTGACCGTCATAGTTCGTGACGATCTGTGAGATGCGCGATAAAACGGCGCCTGTTTGCTCTTCGTTGACTTCGGGGTTGAGGATAAAGCCTAGTTCGTAATCTCTCCTCACGAAGCCACCTCCTTCCTCTGGGAATGCTTCCGGTCAGTCGCTTGCGAGCATGTCAAGCATAAGCCGGAGCAGGTGGGGCATCGATGTGCGTGCGCGCGCGATGCCTGTTCTGTGCCGCGATGTTGCGCGGCTCTTTTTCACTATTCCATGTGCTTTTTCTCCTGTTCAGGAGATGCTTGTGAGTCTCACCTGTTGATGCCGTTCTGTGGCGCTCAAGGTGGGAAAGCACCCCGCTATTATAGCACTGTTTGCTTTACCTGACAATCCTTTGATGGCATTTTCGATCAACAATTCTGTGTGTCTGGGGAAAAGCCGAGATCCTTCGCTGCGCTCAGGATGACATGCTGCCTTTCGATCAACAATTCTGCATATCTCTATGAAAAACGGTAATACGTGATCAGGAAAGTGTGCGATGGTGACAGGTTGAGGTGGATAGATTGACAGAACTAAATCTTTAACGCATACTGTAGGCGTTAATATTTAGCTTAGCAGGTGTTGAGAGCGGGGTATGCAACCAGACGATAGTCCACGCCAGCCTTACAATCCAGGTCGTACAAATGGACCGGCGAGCGGGCCATCGCGTTCGCTGCGCACGCGTGGAACGCATCCGGCGCTGCCCGGTGTGACCATGCCGACCGTATCAATAACTTTGCCTGAGGCATCGCAGCGTAACGATGTGCCGCAGCCGGAGGCGCCGCCTCGCCGCCTGCACCTGCAACCGGCGCAGCGCGCCATGTGGAAATTGTCGGTCCTGGGTTTTTTCCTCGCACTCGCGTATCTGCTGCTTTACCCGCTGCTCGCGGGCTCCATTCCCGGTCAAGTAGAGGCAGGGTCTGCCCTGATCGTTCTGGCTTCTCTGACCAGGCTGTTTCCGTGGCTGCCGCACCTGTTCTGGACGACGTGGGCGCCGTTCGCACCTATTGCGCGCGCCATCAGCCGAATCGCTATGTTTGATCTGGGCCAGCCCGGCGGTTCCGCGAACCTCCTGCTGGTGGGATTGACCGTCGCGGGCGGGCTGTTTCTGGTGGCTGCTCGGGTGGCTCGTAACGTGGGGCGTGTGCGCCCGACAGAGCGAGAGACGCGCCTGCTGTTCTCGATCATCCTGGCATTTGCCGCACTATTCGGGATACTTTTTCTTTTTGCTCCCGCGCTAGGGACGCGGGACGCGTTGCTCTATGGCCTCTACGGGCGTATGGCTCTGATCTACCGTGCCAATCCCTACGTCACAGCGGGAATCATTCTGCCCAGCGACCTGTTGTATGGTGTGATAGCCAGCCCGGCCGGGCACCCGATATTTGGCCCGGTCTGGATGGATGTTTCGTTGGCGGTCGCCATGGCAGCGCGCGGGGGCGTCGCGAATATTTTGCTCGATTTTCGCCTGCTGGCACTGGCTGTGCACCTCGCGAATACGCTGCTGATCTGGAGCCTGCTCATACGTCTAAAGCCAGAGGCGCGATTCACCGGCACGCTGCTCTATGCCTGGAATCCCGCGGTGTTATTGCTGGGCGTGGCCGAAATGCACCTCGAGATGGTGGTGATCCTGTTTACGCTGCTGGCCGCCCTGTTCTTTCAACGCCGGGCGCTCGTTCTGAGCTGGGTCTGTTTGCTTTTAGCCGTGTTGATTCAACCCCTGAGCGTGCTGCTGCTGCCCCTCTTTCTGAGCCTCTACTGGAAGGCTACGCGCGCGCAGCCAGGCGCCAGGCGGGTTGTATGGTGGCTGTCCCTGATCGCGGTGACGGTGATGATCGTAGCGCTAGCCTACGCACCCTATTATTCTGGCTGGGGTCCAGGCGGAATCGCTGCCCAGGTACGCCTCTCGCTCGTGCCGGGCACATCGGTCGATTCACTTGCCGCGGCCATCCAGCACCTGCGCATCAGCACTGCTCCGGCTATTGCCTGGCTCGCCGTCCCGCTCACCTGGACGATACTGGCGATGGTGGTGGCGGGCTGCCTGCTGCTACTCGGCGTCTGGCTCACAGCGAATCTCGACTATGCCCTGCTCTTTGGCGGCTGGCTCTACCTGGCGCTACTGGCGCTCTCGCCGTCCTACATGCCGTGGTATGCGCTTCTGCCGCTGGCACTCGCTATTTGCAGCGCCAGCGTGCGCACCACCTTACTGGCGCTGTTGCTGGCGGGCGGCGCACTGCTTTCATACTACTTCAACCTGTTCTTGCCTGCCTGGAGTGGCCAGGCGCTGATCACGATCGGCCTGCCCTTGCTGATCTGGGGCTGGTCGCTTTTCCTGGCATCCACCTGGCGCTTGACGCGCATCAGGGCGGGGGTCAGCAGCCTGAGTTCGGGGCAGTTGCCAGCGGTGAGGCCGTCGCGGGGAGCGCATTTGTCGCGACCGTCGTGGCCCTCGCGACCGCCATGGCCGGGGCGCAGGGATGTATGAAGGCGGCTGCTTCTGGTTATCCCACTGCGGGCCCGTCGAGCAACTTCCCTTGAAAGGCGTGCCAGAGGACGGCCCCGTTGCTTGCATTCAGGGCATATAGGCCATCTACTGTATTCCCCGCACTGACTCCTGTACTGAAGTAGACACGTCCATCGGCTACCTGTGGTATGGTTATTCCCTGTACGGCGGAGGTGTGCCAGCGCCAGAGTTGCTTGCCGTTACCGCTTCGCAGAGCGCAAACGTCGGTAGAAATCTTGTCAGAGTTAGACGTGACCGAGGAGACGCTCATATAGATGACCCCGTTGCTGAGCGAGAAACGACCCGTTAGACAGTCAGACTGAGCTTGCCAGAGCGTGCTATCATCACTGGTTCGCACGGCGTATAGCGCGGCCCCTGATATGTACAGAATGCCGTTTGCGGATGCCATTGCCACCGCTTGAATTGGAAGGAGGCGCAGGAATTGACCATCACTGGCCCGTAAGACATCTATGCCCGTCAGCAAGCTGGGGATATAGACCTTCCCGTTGGAGATAATGAGTGAGCGCGAAGAAAACTTGACGGTTTCGTTATGCCAGATAACGGAGCCATCGCTGGCTCGCAGTGCATACAGAGCATCCGAGTAGGCGTAGACCTGTCCATTAATGACTGCGATGACGAAAGCATTGGGTGTTGGCATTGGACGACGCCATAGCTGGGAACCATCGCTCGTGCGCAGCGCATAAACAGCTCCATTCGAAGCACCGACGTAGACGACCGTTCCATCGCCACCCACCGGCTGGTCCGGGATGCCACCGAGTGAGTGATGCCAGAGTAGGGAGCCATCGCTGGCGCGCAGGGCATAGATCGAGCCGTTATTGGAGCTAAAGTAGACTATTCCGTGAGATATGGTTGGCTCCTGAGCAAAGGTCTGCCCACCCTGATCGATTTTACGCTGCCAGAGGATTGTGCCATCAGCAGGGCGCAGCGCGTATGCCGTGCCATCTTTGGCATCCAGGCCAACATACACCGCTAGAGGCGCAGGGGGTGGTGTAATTGAGGCGGGGCCACCTGAAGCAGGCGAGCGATGCGAAAGGAGGATGACGAAGCTTGCAATAAGAGCACCCACCACCAGGATGGCGGCCATGCTACTTACCGCTCGTATGAAGCGCGCCTTGCGAGAGGCCGGACCCTTCGCAGAGGGCTCAACAGGCGAGTGATGATGGGTTTCATTAGATGTAGTGTTTTTCATGCCGGTGATGCTCCTTTCACGTTTGGCAGGATGCCAGGCACTGTTCGTGCTGCGGTCGGAGTTATACTCTCCGGGTGGGAGTTGCGCCGGGTCGAGAGAGAGCGGTTGAATTGGCGGCAATGAGAGGATACGCGCATCATTTTGACGATACATATTGAGGACGGCTGAGCATGCCGGGCACGAGGTAACATGAGCATTGAGTTCCGCGCGCTCCCCGGCTGAAAGGTCATCTGGATGTATTGCTACGAGCTTATGTGCCCATGTCCGGCATGGATTTACCGTTATCTTCTTCATGTTGCTGAACCCCCGTCCAGACGCTGGTATGCCCTGCGAAATTGTTCCTTACCACGGCTCACATAGGCGCTTACGCTCTTTTCACTGATTCCCAACGACTCGCCGATCTCACGTTGAGAGAAGCCGCCGACGAGTTGTAAGAGGAGACAGACCCGGTTTTGGGGTGACACCTGTGCCAGCGCCAATTGAATGCACACGCTATCGCTCGCCTGGTTTTCTGGCCCTGCGACTGTAAGATGCTCAAGAGTCACAGCTTCTCCGCGTTCAACCCAGGGTAACCAGCGAATCAAGTTATCATGCCGCAGGTGTGATCTTGCCAGGTTGGTGGCGACGCGGTAGAGCCAGGGTTTAAAGGAGAGGTCGTTGCGCAGGACGGGTAAACTTTTCCAGGTATGCAGGAATGTCTCCTGGGCGAGATCGCGCCCAAGTTCGGCGTTACCTACCAGGCGTCCCAGGTAGGTGCAAATTTGTTGATTGTAGCTCTGAAAGAGGCGAGTAAAGGCTTCTCTGTCTCCAGCGCGTGCCCGCTCTATCAGTTCTACCGTCCCTGTCGGCGATGCATCGATGGACTTGTTCTCAGGTAGCCCGTCGATGGCATCGTCATGCGGAGCGTGAAACATTCTCACTCCCCTGTCATAGTCTCAATGACCCTCTATAATTAGGACGCATCAGCATACGAAAACCCTGTAACGCGTGGCACAGCGGCGCACAGGAGCTATTGCGTGATCTGAGGAGGTATGCTATAATCATCGCGTAACGCGGGGTAGACTCCCGAAACTGGCTTCTCTGCGCCTTCCAGGGAGCAGCAACGGTGGATTGAAGAGCAATCTCGATTATAGCCTTCATCAGTAGACCACCATGACAACCTCTCTTTTGTGTGGCCTTTGTGGGCATACTTACGGTGGATGATGCATTAATGATATTGCCCCGCCAGAAATGGAAAGAAGAACAATGAAGCAGAAATTGAAAACGCACACTGCTATGGCCAAGCGTGTCAGAACAACTGGCTCCGGCAGGTTCGTGCGCCGCAAGGTGGCCATCAGTCACCTGCGCCGCAACAAATCACCCCGGCTCATCCGTTCGGCAGATAAGACTTATCCGCTGTCAACGGCCGATACTCGTCGTTTGAAACGCTTGCTGCCCTACTCGTTTTAAGAGTGGGTAATAAGACCAAATGGAGGAAAGGAAACTATGCCGAGGGTAAAACGTGGTGTCGCAGCCCACAAGAGACATAAAAAGCTGCTCAATATGGCGGAAGGCCATCGTGGTACACGCAAAAACCTGTATCGTCCCGCGCATGAATCCGTCATGCACTCGATGGCCTATATGTATCGCGACCGGCGCAACCGCAAGCGCGATTTTCGCCGGCTGTGGATTACCCGCATCAATGCTGCAGCTCGTATGCATGGCGTTAGCTATAGCAAGCTGATGCACGCAATTCATATGGCCAATATCGATGTAGACCGCAAGATACTGGCCGAAATGGCCGTACACGATGAGGCTGCCTTTACCGCGCTGGTGCAGGCGGCGCTTGCTACTATCGAATAATTCTGTAGGGATGAGTTCCAGGGCGACCGCAAGGGTGCGCCCCTACAATACACGGAAGGTTTGGCTGCCCCAGTTCGAGTATTGTAGGGGCGCACCCTTGCGGTCGCCCTGGAGACTATATTTTTTATGACATTCATTTCCAGTCCTGCTAATGCGCGCGTGCGTAAGGCGCGTGATTTGCTTACAGGCCGTGGGCGCAAACAGCACGGTCTTTTTTTGATGGAGGGGCCGCACCTGCTGGAGAGCGTGCTCGACGCGGACGTTATGCCGGCAGAGGTCTTTTACCAGCCGGATTTGCTTGGCCGTACTCCGCAGGGGCAGGCTCTGCTGGAGCGGTTACTTTCGAGTGCTTCATTGCCTGCTGAGCGGCTGGTCGAGGTTAGCGAGCGGGTCATCGAGGTGCTGGGCGAAACGGAGTCGCCGCAGGGGGTAGTGAGCATATTGCCGCTGGATGCGTTCGCGCCGGAGCAAACCAGCAGGCGCCGTGCGCCGGCGCGTCGTCCGGCACTGCTGATCCTGGATGCCCTGGCCGATCCCGGCAATATGGGTACCATCTTGCGAACTGCCCTGGCCGCCGATATCGAGGCTGTGCTGCTCACGCCCAACTGCGTCGATAGCTTCAGCCCCAAAGTCGTGCGTTCGGCCGCGGGCGCGCATGTGGCCTTGCCAATCGCGGTGAACCAGTCCTGGCCTGACATCTTGCGGCTGGTGGAGGCGCATTGCGAGGGGCAGCCGCGCGTCTTCCTGGCCGAGGCGGGCCACGCAAACTGGTATTTCGAGCAGGATTTGCGTTCGCCCTTCGCGCTGATTATCGGCAATGAAGCGCATGGCCCGTCTCAGCAGGCGCGATCAATCGCGACTGATACTATCTCGATCCCCCTGGCGAACAATGTGGATTCTTTGAACGCGGCAATGGCGGCGGGAATTATTTTATACGAGGCTGTGCGCCAACGACATCGTGAGCATTAGCGAGCTGTCAAAGATGGGCGCTCTCCGGCCAGTACTTACCCTGGCTTAGAATCCTAAGAAAAGTCGAGCGATGATAGATGCCAGGCAGAGCGCGCCAAAGAGGTAACCCATGACCAGACCATCGTTCGTGATATATCCAACAGCCAGACCACGAGTGAGCTTCGCGCGGTTTTGCCCAATATGCCCGCAGATGACCGCCAGGATTGCCGGGGTAAGCATCATCATCGAAATCAACACAGCATTTTGATAAAACAGTTCGCCGGAGACAGCGCACGAGATGAGTGTTGCCAGTATGCAGAGTATACCCAGAAGGAGGCTGGCAATAGCCATACCATTGGGTCTCCTCTGATGCGGGGTTCGAGACCGATATGCCGGAGATGATACAGTTGGACTGTCATGACCTGGGGATGATTGTAAAAGGCCCATCTGCATTCCACCATATGCCACGATAGGCGTGCCCGAAAGCGCCGGCGGTGGAATGGGAGTTTGCCTGAAGGTCGATGGATGCGGATTTAAAGATAGATTTCTTGGCTTCAGGCCATACCTGTATTGAGCAGACCACGCACCGGCAATACCCTGCAACTCCTCTTCGACCACAGAGATACTCTCAGGTCTTTTGTCTGCATTTATCTCCACCATCTTCATAATCAGTGTTCCGAGAACTGCAAGTGTGGATTCATCCTCAAATTTAAGATGTGTGAAGCGGAACGGCGTCAAGGTAGGATCATTGCCTGTGAGCAGTTGATGCAGGATCACGCCGAGGCTGTAGATATCAGAGCGTGGCGTAGTCTGTGCCTTGCCGTACTGCTCCGGTGCTGCGTATCCCGGCGAGCCAAAGGGCATCGTATCTTTAGCCTGCCCAGGTTTGAAGTGGCGGGCGATACCAAAGTCAATGAGAGCGATGCGGCCATCGGGCTTGAGCATAATATTCGCCGGCTTGAGATCGCGAAAGACGACCGGCGGTTGGTTCGAGTGCAGATAATCAAGCACTGCACAAAGCTGTAAGCCGATCTCAAGCACTTCGCCTGTCGGAAGCCGTCTCCCTGCTATGCTTTCCAGGTGCTTTTCCAGTGTCGTGCCTTCAATGAAATCCATCACGACGTACCAGCCCTCACGTTCGGAAAAGCTGTGGAAAACATGCGGAATGCTGGGATGTTTGAGGCCGGATAACAGCAGCACCTCCCGATTAAAGGCGTTGGTAGCCTCAATTATCTCCTGGGGTTCGAGTCCGTGCAAGCTGATAGCCTTGATTGCTACCAGGCGATTGTTCAAGAGAGCATCCTCTGCCTTATAGACAGCGCTGGAGCCGCCCACTCCCAGTTGAGCGAGAACGCGGTAACGCTGATCGAGCAGATGGTTGTTGGAATCATCGTGAGAGAAAGGCAGAGTGGTTTTGAGTGACAATCCACAAGCGAAGCACGAAGCGGCTGCCAGTGAATTAGCCGCTCCACATGCGGAACAAAAGCGCTCAGCAGAAATCATGTGCTTTGCTCCTTGCGCTGGTTATCAACAATACCGATATGTATCGTACACTAACCCGGCAAGAAAGGCAAACATAAGAAAGGCAATCGCACCGGTGCGATTGCCACATTCCAAGGTCTTTTCTTTAAAATTTACCAGCGGCTGCCCATTTCTCGGGAGATATCATCGCGATGGGCCAGTGCCACGGTACTGCCGCAGCTTTCGCAGGCGGAAGGCGCGGAACCGGGGTGAACCATGCCGCATGTTTCACATATCCAGCGATAGGAGAGTGGGGTGGGGCGCCGGCTGAGAAGTGTTATGGCTGCCTGCACAGTCGCGTCATCGCTCATTTCAACAGCATCATTGGTGTTTTTTCTCTGTGCAATCATGAGAATACTCCTTCGTACTTATAGGGACAAGCTTATATGAAGCAGCAGGGCTGGCCTCACAGGCAAGTTGTGTCTATATCAAGTCTAACAGCCAGCGTGGCTTTATGTCTATGGATTGAGATAGGCGTTCTGAATACTACCTATAAGCTGCGACTTATGGATGTGTATTGATGGCTTCTCAATTTATCCATAAGACGTATTGGCCAGGTAACTGTTAATGCAGAGTAACGAAGAAATGCGGACAGCATCTCATCCACCGGACTGGCCAATCAATCGGCGGTGCGCGCGATCAATCGGCGCCTACTCTTGTTTGGCAGCCGTGGGTGCGATCAATGGGGTCCGACCGAGGGCGGGATGTATTTGTCAAGATGCATAAACGTGATAGCTGCGTGATAGGTCGGTGCTATTCTTTTCGCTTCTGCTTGAAGCTACACTGTGCTCAAGAAGATATGAATGTACTTCCTGATGAGGTCAGGTAGGACGCATTCAAAAACTTTCTATTCTAGCGTACAGCATAGTATGAGATAGCATTACAAAAGAGGGAGTAAGAGAGATGTTTTATCGAGTAGCTATTCGGACAGATTTTACAGAGCCATGGCAATGGAGGTCAACGCCACTGAGTTCTCTGGAGGCGCTGTTTGCATTCCTGCGGCAGTACAGGGCGATAGCGGTGGATAGGCTGCAAGTATTCTCTGCTACAACGCGCGAGGATTTGAATGCGCAGCTTGCACAGGCCAATAGCGAGCTGGAATCTCACTCAGCCCGGCGTGTTACTGCGTCACTGGCCACATACTCATCGGCGGGTACGTCTGGCAGCCGCGATGCGGGTCTCGCGCGGGTACCGGCGAGCCAGGGCAGCAGCCTGAGCGATGCTATGATGTACGGTGCGAGCATCAATGCGCTGGAGAAGAGGCGCTTCGAGATGGAGCAGGGTGAGGGCGGCGACCATGATGCGCCATACCTCTTTACGCTGCCGGTCTCTACGCCGCAGGTGCTGGCGTGGATACAATTGCGCGCGAGGATGCAGGCCGGGGAGTTGCAGGTGTAGTAGATCCTTCGCTGCGCTCAGGATGACAGTGGAAGGGGGTGGATGGGGATGGTGTTACGAGACAGAGATAGGAGGCAAAGAAATTAATCTGTGGAGGGTGCCGAAGAGGCTAAAGAAGCGAAGAGTTATCCACATATTGAATTGAAATGTGTGGATAACTTTTTTTGGTGTGGATAAGAAAAATTACCTATGCCCCTATGACTTGCATCCATTGGAGGAGGCGGGCTTGCCGTTCGGCATCGTTGGTGGGGAAGGTCAGGGGCCTGCCGCGCGCATCGATAATCAGGCCGACCAGTCCGCCATCGATCTCTTCGGCAGCGCGAGCGCGCTCGCCGGGGCCGAGGCCGACATCGACGGTAGGCGCGGGATAGAGCGTCAACAGTGCCTGCTCGTTAAGCTTGAGGGGGATGAGCTCGATGGAACCGGTCATCACCTCGGCTGTCACTTGCCGCCCGTTGCTATACTCGATGCCGACGCGAATGGCCGGCTGCCCTGCCGGGAGAGTGCCGAAGGGGACAACGCAGGTACCGAGGCGATGCATAACGGCATCATTTTCGTTGACCTGCACGGCTGCGATGGGTGCGACGGTGGCGACAGCGCCGAGCTGCGAGATCAGCATCGTGCGGTCCAGCACGAGCGAGGTGACGCCGCGGGGTTGCAGAGCATCCAGCAGCATCAGGGCCGCCTGTCCATATTTGGGTGCGAGCGAAAGCACGCCGCCCGTTGCCAGGATCAGGTCGGCATCGAAAGGGCCTGGGTTGTCCTGCATGGCAGCTTCGTATGTGAGGATGATGGCCTCACGCGCGAAAGCCTGCATGATCGAGATTTCGCGATGTGAGGATGGGATAGCCTGAGGGCGCCTGACATAGTTCATCACATACTGCTGGATCTCATCCGTAGAGATGAAGAATGGCAGCCAGCGCGCGATGCGCTCGAATCCTACCTGTTGCAGGATATTGCCCATGCCGGTGCCGACGCCGATGCCGGGATTCACCAGAGGGATAAATTCGTTGCGTTCACCCGCCATCATCAGTGTAGTCGTACTCGAACCGACATCGACAGCGGTTACGTTCATTGCATAATGCTGAGCCAGGAAACGCACCAGACTACTTAATGAGCTGGAGACGCCTACCGCAGGGGTTTGTGACCAGGAACGCAGGCGGTCGTACCCAGCCATCTGCTGGATCACATCGCGTTCGTAGAGAGCATTGGCGGCCATACTGGTCGGGCCAAGTTGAGCCGGTGACGATAGCGCTTCAACGCGCGTCACCTCGGCGTAGCCGTTCAGCATGCGCTTCACAGCCTCGACGAATTGCGGAGCGCCAGCATAAATAACGGGCAACTTGTATGGCCCGGGGGCTTCTTGCTGGTTGATCTCTTGCACGCTAGATATCACAAGCTGACAGGCTTCCTGGAGCGGCATTGCGCCTGCGGGACTATCGGCCAGGCCGACGATCAAAGCGGCGTGAGGGTGCAACTGGCGCATCTGCTCGGACTGCCGTTGCCACTCTGCATTCACCTGTTCCGGCGTCCATGCCCGCATTGGCGGAACCCCTTCTCTGGCTGAGGTACGGGGGTGAGGTGTAGTTGCTTCCAGGTAGGATGGTGCGGCAATCACGTAGGTCTCAGCATACAATCCCGACACAGCCTTGAGGGAAAGCGCATCCAGTTCAGGGCTGACGGCACCCAGCACTACCAGACGCAGCGTCCCGCCCGCGCTTATCGTCGAGACGAACAAATCGACACCATCGCCAGTTGTAGCCTCCGGCGTTACTATATGACCGTCATCCACAAAGCGACGCCCGGTAATATATTCAATCTCGCTGATAGCCTGGATAATCCCTCGCGAAATATCTTCCTGGGGGGCAGCTGTTGTGGGCGCAACTCCGCGAGCCATCAAGCGATACTGGCCCTCGACGAGACCAAGCAATGATACTTTGGTAAAAGTGGTACCACAATCCGCGACCAGAATAGAACTGGCTGCCGCGGGATTGTGGCTGCTATTAGGACCTGGCCCTTCCCCCAGGTAAGGTGCTGTCTGCTGCATCTCCACGATCCTTCTACTGGCTGCGAGTGTTATGAGTTTATGTTACTGGTGGAACCATCCACGAATGGTCTCAAGAAATCCGCGCCTGGCGGTTTTCGCGCCGGCCGTTTGTGCTTGTTCGCCAGCGGGCGAGCCCTGAAAGGTATTGGGTGACTTGGGAACCGGCCCATTAGCCAGGCCGGAATATCCCGCTTGCTGGGACGCAGGCTGACGTCCACTGAATGCGTTGGGTATATTGCCCTGCACAGGAGTGCCCGGCGGCATGCTTGTATATGCCGATGGCTGAGACGAAGGTACTCCCACCGTTGATCCCTGCTGGCCTTGTTGTATGAACGAAGGCATGGCGGGAGAGGGAAACTGACCCTGTGCCTGAGGTGATGACGGCGACATCGCCTGGAACGGTTGCTGCGTGGGGGCATATTCGTTCGCCGGAGCGGAGGGGTACGAGGGTGAGACGGATGCCACGCCAAGCAGCGACGAGAAAACGTTGGCCGCCACTTCGCTCTGCTCAAGAGGGGCCATCTCCGGGCGAGGGCGACTGGGAACACGCATACTCTCAACGCGTGGCGATGTTCCCTGCCCACCCGGCGTACCATAGATACCCGAGCCGCCAAAGGGGCTCGAAGAAGCGGGCGGGGCATACATGCCCTGCGTACCCTGTTCTGCTGTACGCAGCCATTCTGGAAGCGAATTCATATCGATCAGCGACCCGGCTGATAAGAGGCTGCCCGAGCCGGGACCGCTCTGATCATATTGACCCTGGGGACCCTGCTGGCCTTGTTGCCCGTATTGGGTATTTTCGCGCATCCATGGGGGCAAAGAATTGACATCGAGCAGCGAGGAAGCGGCAATGCTGGAGCCGGGCTGAACAGCATTTTCCTGAACCGGGTTCGCAGGACCTTGCCAGATCGCCGGATTGACCGAATTTGCCCGCGGCGGGGGGGTGGATGTCGAGAAGGCTTCCGCCGGAAACCCCTGGACCGATGGCTGAGGTATTTGCGATGATTGTGGCTGCTGTGAGTATGGAGACATCTGTGGCGGCGATGGCTGACTCGTCATCCAATCGGGCAAACTACCCGGCTCAACCAGGCTACTGGCTGAGATCGGACCTGGCTGAGAGGCTTGCGCCGGCTGCATCCAGGAAGGCAGGGAGGACGAATCGATCAACGAGCCTGCTGAAAGGCTGCCGGGGGTAATCCTGCCAACGCTGCCGGAATCCGTATTCGGGCCGGACATCGAGGCCGGGCGCAGTGCAGGGTACTTATGCGAGTCGGATTTCCCGGCCAATTCTGCGCTATCTGGTCGCATCCAGCCGGGTAGAGCATTCTGATCAACGAGGTCAGCTAACGAGAAATCAGGCTGCCCACCTGCCGGGGGCGCCGGTCGCTCGCTGGCTTTTAGCGATTCCAGCCAGGACGGAATTTGCTCTTGTGCATTCATCCTGCGGTTCGCGCTGCTCTGCCCAGCCAGTGAGGCTCCGCAGTATTGACAATTCGTCATATCAGCAGGGTTTGGCTTTCCACAGTTGTTACACGTAATCACTGATGCTCTCCCTTTCGCCAGGTCCTGGTACATCAATCACTGCACTTCCTAACCTCTCCGATCGATTAAGCGCAGCCAAGACGCAGTCTTCCTCTCCGACTGACTGACTGACTGCGAAGCAGTAGCGGCGCCAGCCGCGTTGTCAGTCGGAATAAGCTCCTCGTTGCCGGTCGGAATATGATTAGCCTCACCAGGACTCTGGCAGTGTACCATGTCTCGTTTTGCTTGACAATGCAATAGGCGGACACAATAAGACATATTGGTATGATACAATACACAGGCCGCTCTACTACTATGATTATGACCATCCCGCCAAAAGTACTAGCCAAGACCGGACAGGCGCAAGGCCCCCACCGCTACACCCAGCCGCCCCCTGTCCCTACATGTCGGGGGCCACCCCCATTAGTACCGCAACTGGGCTTGCTTCTGTAAAGCGCCTTTATTAAAATAGAACTACCACGGGAGACATTCTGTAACACATGGCACAATTTTTTCACAGAGGTACTATATTATGACTTATTGTTCATCTACGGGTGTCATTGCACGTCATGCTGGCCGGACTGCGGGTTGGCGGCTGCTATTGGGTTTGCTGTTCAGTAGCGGAGTGGCGCTGCTGGCGTATCGACGCCGCTCGCTGAATAAAAGCGGCGTGGTGGGTGCGATTGCCAGTGGTACGGTGATTACCGGGATGGGAGGCTGGTCCTGGGGCTTCACCTTGATCTATTTCTTCGTTTCGTCCAGCCTGCTTTCACATTTCCGCGAGCGCGAAAAAGCGGATGCTGCCGAGGATAAGTTCAGCAAGGGGTCACAGCGCGATATCGTGCAGGCGGGAGCCAACGGCGGGCTGGCGACGCTCTGCTCGCTCATCTATGGCCTCACGTCATCAGGGCGCGTGCGACTTCTGATGCGGGCGGGCTTCACCGGAGCGCTCGCCGCCGCCAACGCCGATACATGGGCGACCGAACTAGGCGTTCTCAACGCATCCCGGCCACGCCTGGTTACGACGTGGCGGCGCGTGGCTCCCGGCACGTCTGGGGGCGTCACCTTGCTGGGCAGCGCGGCGGCAGCGCTCGGCGCGTTCACGCTGGGCTTCTTCTTCTGGATCATGCAGGGCTGCCGGAGATCGCTCGCTGCGCTGCCTATCATGGCTCTGTGCGGCGGCATGGCCGGCACCTTCTTCGATAGCCTGCTCGGAGCGACGGTGCAGGCGATGTATTATTGCCCATCATGCCAGGCGGAGACTGAACGGCGCATCCATCGCTGCGGCACACCAACCACTCTGGTGCGCGGTATACCCTGGATGAACAACGATACAGTGAATTTCCTGGCAACGGCCTGCGGCGCTGGCGTTTCACTTGCAATGGCGCAGTTTATTCAGCCGGACAGGCACGAGGCCCCCACCCAGCCACCCGACCGCCCCCTGTCCCTACATGTCGGGTGGCTCTCCCCCTCTGATGAAGCCTGATAGTCCAATAGTGTGCTGCATCTCTATAATAAGATAAGTGACAGGACGACATCATAGGAAAGAGGCTGAATATGAATAAGGTACTGAGGCGAGTTATCGCGACTTCCTGGAGACCGGGGCGGGCTGCTGCTGCGGGGCTTGCGGCGACGGGGGTGTATAGCGTGGCGATGGAGGGCGATATGGCTATCGTGGGCAATCGTTTTAATGATGTGCGCTTTATCGAGGGGCTGCTGCCGGGTGTGCCGGGTAAGGTGCGGCCGTTGCTGGCCTGGGCTATTCACTTGCTGACCGGTGTTGCACTGGGGGAGTTGTATGCAGCCGTTTTCAAGCGCCTTTTGCCCGGGCCGAACTGGGTGAAAGGGGCGATCTTCGGTGTATTGTTCATCGTTCTGGCATGGCCGTTGACTCCTGTGGCTGACAGGCATCACCCGATGATAAAAAGCGGGGAATTGCCTGAACTGGCCAACTGGACATCCTTTTTGCAGAATATTGGGCGCCACCTAGTTTTCGGGATTGCGCTGGGGTTGATTTACCGGGATAGGGTGGATAGAGGGAATATTCGTGGGGGGTGATTGGTGCGGTCTACGGCAATCAGGTCAATGGTCCCGGGCCGATAAATCGGCGCTGGCCGCGATAAATCGGGCCCTACTTTTCTTGGAAGGTAGGGCCCGGGGGTGTTAGAGCCACTTGGCGAAGAGGGCTTCGATGAGGTTGCCGACCCAGGGAAGGCGATATCTGGGGCTTAGCCATACCGCGATGGTCAGCAGGATAGCGAGTCCGATGATGACCCAGAAGAAGATCGCGCCGATCAGGCCAAAGGCGATGCCAATCACAGAGCCGACTACCCAGATGTGCGAGAGCAGTCCGCCAATCAGTCCAATCAGCCACTTTGCGATGGAGAGCACGCCGAATATTACGCCAGCCTGGGCAGCGTGGGAGCGCACATTGCGGTTCTTCTCAATCAGGAACACGGCCAGTGCGACCAGCCAGCCCAGTGGGGTAAAGATGGCGAGTATGGCGCTGATGGGGTAGAGCAGGGTGCGTTCCAGTCGCTCGTCAAGTCCGATGGTGGTGCCGCTGCTGCCGAAGGTTGTTCTGCCTCTGGTAATTCTATCTCTATTCATCATGATAATCCTCTGTGCTTTCTGCATTTTGTTCATGTTGTAGTGTGCTTCTGCAAATAATACGTATGTGCGCGCGCGTGGTTGCAAATTGATGCCAGGGCGCGATTCATCGCCCCCCTTGCAGGGGGACTTGTGCTGCCTTATAATGAAGGCAGGATCAATGCGGACAATGATACCTTTCAGGAGGATTGACGATAATGGGTGGTCCCGAACTTACGATTGTGGATAATCAAGGCATTTTCCTGGCCGACCTCTTTGGCCTGATTCTTGCGCTGCCGATCGCGCTGTTCCTGGCGTTCTGGATGAGCGATGTCAAGAATAAAGCTGCTGTGGTGATTGGCGCGTTTGCCGGTGCGTTTCTGGCCTTCCTGGTGATACTGGGCTGGGTCGGCGAACTCATTTACAATACCGTCTTACCGGGCGCGAGTTCTGGCTCTACCTTCTTCGGGTCGCTGCTGATCTGCTCGATCGCTGGGCTGGCCTTTGGTATCCTCACCGATCTGATCGTGGCGCGCGTGAATCGCAAGGATTATCGCAGACCAACTGCTGTTCAAGAGTAGCTATGTTCTACCTTGTGCATGGCAACGATGAATTCACCTGCCGCGAACACGTCAAGAGACTGCGCCAGCAGGGCGATTTCGGCTATAACAGCGATACCTACACGGGCGGCGAGACGGCCCTGGCGACTATCATCGCCACCTGCGACACCTTCCCATTTCTGAGCGAGCGACGCCTCGTTGTGGTCGAGGGACTCCCCAAAAAGCGCAAGGGCGAGGAGCCAGCCGTCGCAGCGGAGCTTGCTTCGGCGGAGAAGGCCGCTTCAGAAAAGCCTAAGAAGGGCAGGAAGGGCGCGAAAAGCTCGACGGAGACGCGTGCCGGCTTCGAGAAGGGCCTGGCAGAATATGCCGCGCGGTTGCCCGATACCACGGTATTGATTCTGCTGATCGATGAAGAACTCACAGCCAGCAGCCCACTGCTCAAAGCCGCTCAGGAGCATGGCAAGATTGTACAGTGCATGCTACCGAAAGGGGCTGCGCTGGAAAGCTGGATAGCCAGGCGCACGCAGGGTATTGGCGTCAAGATCACTCCAGAAGCCGTAACGCTGCTGGCAAATTTCATTGGCAACCAACTGCGCCTGCTGGCAAATGAACTGGACAAACTGGCGATGTACGTTGGTGAGCGCGGCGTGATCGATGCGAATGATGTGCGCAAGCTCTCAGCGCAGGTGCAGGAGGCGCGCATCTTCGACCTGACGGATGCCCTGGCACAGCGCAATCGCAAGCGGGCCCTCGATCTACTGCACGATCTGCTGGCGGACGGAGAACCGCCTCTGCGGCTCATCAGCACCATTACCTCCCAGGTGCGCGCGCTGCTGCTGGTCAAAGAGCTGGCAGCAGGTGGAATGCGCGCGCAGCAGATCGCCTCAGAGACGGGCATGGCTCCCTTCGTCGCCGAGAAAGCCATGCGGCAGATCGGGAAGTTTCAGATGAAGCAGTTGGAGGGGGCCTATCGCCAGTTGCTGGCAACCGATGCGGCCCTCAAACGCAGCCGTATGAGCCCTGAGATGGCCCTTGATTTGCTCGTGGTTAATTTTGGCAATGTGTAGTGAGCTCCGGATGGCATCCGCGAGATTTGAAGATGAATGAGTTACAAAGCCTGATTCTTGAACGTATCAGGCGCGATGGGCCGATCACTTTCGCCGATTACATGCGTATGGCTTTGTACGAGCCGGGCCTGGGCTACTATGTGACGGGCGGTCCGAAGATGGGGTGGCAGGGGGCCGACTACTTCACCAGCGCAGACGTGGCGGATTTTTTCGCACATTGTGTGGGGCGACAACTGCAACGCATGTGGGAGCAGTTGCGCCGACCCGCGCGTTTTGTCGTGCTGGAACAGGGAGCCGGACGCGGCACCCTGGCTGAGAGTGTGGTGACCTGGGCGCGTCAAGTGGCTGCTGATTTCTTCGCGGCGCTCGATTACCGCGTCGCCGATATTCGCACGGGCCAGGATGCACGAGCGTTTGATGAGGAGCAGCCTAACGACAACGCCGGGCCGTCGGTCATCCTCTCTAACGAGCTGGTGGACGCTTTCCCGGTGCATATTGTCGAGCTGCGCCGGGGACAGTTGCGTGAAGTCTACGTGGGCGAAGCCGAAGGACAGCAGGGGCAGCTTTGCGAACTGCTGGGCTCGCCCAGCACAGTGGAAGTCGCAGAATACCTGGATCGCTTCCACATCCCCTGGCGCGGCTTCCCTGAAGGCTGGCGCGCCGAGATCAACCTGGACGCGCTGAGCTGGATGGAGCGCTGCGCGCAGGTTCTGCGGCGTGGTTATCTACTCACGATAGATTATGGCGAGAAGGCCAGGGCTTTGTATACTCCCGACCGGAGGCACGGCACGCTGCTCTGTTACTACCGGCACCAGGCAAACGAACGCCCCCTCGCCAGGGCGGGCGAGCAAGATATCACGGCGCACGTCAACTTCAGCGCGCTGATCGACGAAGGTAGGCGGCACGGACTGCGACTGAATACGTATGCGACGCAGCGCGAGTGGCTGGAGCGCATGGGACTGCAAACCGAGTTAGAGCAGCGCTATACGCGGGAGTTTGCATCCGCGCTGGCCAACCGCGCCAGCGACCGTGGTCAGGTTGCCCTGCTGCAATGGCATTCGCTGCGCCAGGGCGCGTCGATCTTGACGAATCCGGCAGGTATGGGTAATTTCAAGGTCCTGGTGATGCGCTGCTAGTACTTGCGCGGGTAGACGTAGTTATCGTAGTGATTTTTGTCACCCGGCTTGACGCCTGTATTCGGGAAACCCATTTCGGGGGTTGCCCCGGGCGCCGGGGTCACTCCTGGATTAGTCGGAGCGGAAACCTGGCCGTTGCTGGCGGGGCTCAACGAGATAAAGGGCGTACTCTCCAGATCTGAGGTGTTCGAGTTGATAATAAGCTGGCCGCAAGCCACTGTAGGCCCGGCACTATCAACGCCTTGATGTATATCGATGAACCAGATCTGGCTGGTGTCGAACTTTTGCACGGGGAAGGTCTGGTTGATATTGCCGGAACTATCTGCGACGGCATCGCCGACATCGATAAGCGGTGTTCGGCCGCAGCCATTCTGGTCAAGCGTGATATGGTACGTGCCGTTGTGGTCCAGGTTTGAGGCCGAAACTTGCAAGGAATCGGTCTGATTGTTCGAGTTCGAAGGGAGATACTCCGCATATCCAGTGGCCGCCGAACTGTTTAAGGCGTTCAGCAGGGATTTTCCCGCCTGCCCGACGTAGCTGGCGGCAAAAAAGAAGATGGCTATAATGACTGCGGCAACCAGTAGGATTGAGCGCGTGAGACATCGAGACATTTCGTGTGCCTCTCCTGGCAAATATTTTGATGTATTGATATGCCCTCTTAATTATTATACTGTGGAAATGCGTGTTCGTCTATCTGTGGGAATGGCTGGCCGATCAATGAATCGGCGGTGGGTACGGTAAACCGGCCCCTACTTTGGCTTTGTTTGCTCACTTCTTTTTCTTACCACCCGAATGTCTGGGGGGTGATTTTTACAGGTGGGGTAGGACGCTTTCGGCGAAGGCGTGGAGGCGGTCGATGTCGTCCATCTCGAACCATTGGAGCATGAGTTCGTCTATTCCTATGCTCGCGAGGAACTGGATGCGCTGGATGATGCGCTCGGGTGTGCCGATCAGGGTATAGCCACGCGCCTCTATCGTCTCGATGGCTTCCTCGAGGGATTTATTGGCCAGTTCGGGCGCTGCGCGGCGTTGGTCAAGTTGCTGGTCCAGTTCATCCATGTCGCGCCCAAAAAGTAAGGCCAGCATCATAGTGCGGCGCACATCGGCCGGTTTGCGCCCCTGGGCCTGGAGCAGCGCATCGAGGGCGGAGGAGCGCTCGCGGAAAGCGTCGGGGGTGAGGCCATTCACGTTCCAGATGTCTGCGTACCTGGCCACGAGCGGCAGGGTGCGACGGGGGCCTGTGCCGCCGATGAGGATGGGCGGCCCGCCGGGACGCTGCGGTCGCGGCAGCAGGATGGCCTCGCGCAACCGGAAGTATTGCCCTTCGAAAGTGACGGGCTCGTCGCTGCGCAACAGGCGAGTTATGACCTCCAACCCTTCCTCAAAGCGTGCCATGCGCGTCGGGATATCGCCCAGATCAAGTCCGAAGAGCGCATGTTCGCGTTCGTTCCAGCCCGCGCCAAGACCCAGTACCATGCGCCCGCCGCTCAGGTCGTCCAGCGCGACTGCCTGGCGGACTAGCAGCGCCGGATGGCGAAACGATATGGGAGCGACCAGCGGGCCAAAGGCGAGGCGCTGTGTGTGATCCGCCAGGTAGGTAAGCGAGACGATCATCTCGAGCGAGTCCTTTTCCGGCGGCCTTGAGTTGGTGAAGTGATCTGAACGGTAGAGGCCCGCGAAGCCTAACGACTCTACTTCGTCGACCAGTTTCTTCCAGCGCGGCCACGTCAGGCCGTCCTGTCCTTCGATTTGTATCGAGATGGCAACCATGCGTATACCCTCTACTTTCTTGAGGTAGCCTGTCCATAGTATACGCATTAGTGCGCGCTGGCGTCGAATGAGCCCTCCCCAAAACAGATTTAGTAGTGTATAATTGCGAGTAACCGGTAAAGAAGGAGTGGACGCTTGATCAAAGGAACTGCAGGAGCAGATATGGCATCTTTGCGCTGGACATCAAAAGACCTGGATTTGTTGCCAGATGATGGGAAACGCTATGAAATCGTAGATGGAGAGTTGTACGTGTCGAAGCAGCCACATGTGGATCATCAACTTGTGTGCAGTCGAATCTGGGAGTTACTCCAACTCTGGAGCCGCCAGACGGATTCAGGAGTTGCAATTTTTGCTCCGGGTGTAATTTTTAATGACGATGAAGATGTTGCGCCGGATGTTGTCTGGGTGAGTCGTGAGCATTATATGGCAGCACGCCTTTCGGATGGAAAATTACATGTCGCGCCTGAATTGACCGTTGAGGTACTCTCTCCGGGAGTCACAAACTCTCGTCGCGACCGCGAGGCCAAGCTAAAACTTTATTCGCGCCGCGGCGTGCTGGAGTACTGGATCGTGAACTGGCAAGAGCGATACATGGAAGTTTATCGACGCGAGAATGCTGCTCTCAAATTGCAAAATACTCTTTATGAGAGCGATACTCTGCAATCTCACAATCTGCCAGGATTTGGCTGCCAGATAAAGCAGATTTTCTCAGATATATACCAATGACGAGAAATCACTTATAACTTCATGACGCAACTGTATTTGATTCGACACGGCGAAGCTATCGGAGCAGTTCAAAAAATCATCGGAGATACTCAACTCTCTCCTCTGGGTGTCACGCAGGCAGAGCGGTTACGTGATCGCCTGGCCGCCACCGGCGAAATTGCCGCAGATGTTCTGATCGCCAGTACTTTCAAGCGCGCGAGCCAGACGGCTGAGGTCATTGCTCCTGCCATCGGGCTGCCCATTCACTATGACGACGAGGTGCATGAACTGCGTGATGGCGCCTCGGAGGGGATGAGCGACGAAGCGTATAGGGATGCCTATGGGTCGGTGAACTTTGCGGAAACGCCGTTTCGCCAGGTGGCACCCGGCGGTGAAAGCTGGGGCCAGTTCGTCCTGCGGGTATGCAGGGCGCTTGACAATATCCTGCGCGAATATGAAGGGAAAACGATTGTGCTGGTCTGCCACGGCGGCGTAGTCGGCGTCTCTTTTCTCTACTTTCTGGGATTCGATACGCTTCATTACCCGCAGGCTGGTTTTGATACCCAGAATACTTCCATAACGCACTGGAAACGCTTCCCGTATCAGCGCAGCAGTAATGGTTATCGCTGGCGGCTGCTGAAGTACAACGATGATATGCACCTGCGCGACCTCCACTCCCCGGTGCGGATCCCCTGGAAGGCTCTCACTATGCGGCCTCTCGAGGACGAAAAGCAGCCTCTGACCCCTTTACAAGAAGATTGACCGTGCTTCATTTTTTGACAGGAGAAACGCATGGACATCATCGATTTTTTCCGCGCAGAGCAGAAACGACTGCATCAAGAGTTGCGCAAGAGCGTAAGTGATCTCACGCCGCAGGAGTGGCACTACTCGCTGGAGGGTATCACCAACAAGATCGCCTTCCTGGTCTGGCACTGCGTGCGCACGGAGGATAACATCCTGCGCTTCATCTTGCAGGGGCGCCCGACGATCTGGAACGAGGGGAACTGGCACGAACGGCTGGGCCTGCCGCCGCGCGTGCAGGGAACGGGCATGGCTACGGAGGAGGCGCGTAGCTTCCACATCGACGATATCGCCTTATTTATGCAGTACGTCGAGGAGGTCTGGCGCGAATACGAAGCCTACCTGGCGGGTATTAGCGATGGCGGTACGGCGCTCTCCGAACGCATCGTGACGGTCAAGCCACTCGGGGAGATGCCGGCGGTGCGAGCTATCGGGCAGGTGTGCATCTCGCACCTCTTTATCCACTATGGCGAGATATCAGTGATCCTGGGGACGATGGGCAAGCGGGGGCAGCCGATCTAGGACCTCCCGTGACTCGCTCGATTCGAAGGGCGGCGCAAGCGCCCCCGCCACCCGTCCACGCCACTCCCGCCCCTACAGGCGCGATGTAATGCTTCACTGTATAACAGAGTGAAAGGATAAAAAGGGAAGGAGCGGGGTGCAGGCATGGCGCCTTCATTCTCTGAAGAAGACGACGGGGCTGCTCAGTTTGAGGCTATCTTTCGCGCGCATGTTACTGATCTCTACCGGTACATCTACCGGCAGGTTCACAATGCTGCTATTGCGGAAGACCTGACCAGCGCCGTCTTTCTGAAGGCGCTGCGCCGGGCGGCCCTGCTCGAGGCCGAAGAAAGGAGCGTTCAAGTGGAATCATCGGCTTTGCCTTATGATGAGCGAGCGTTACGGGTTCTGGAGCTTGCGAAGGAGGAGGCGCGCGCCCTCAATCACAATTATGTCGGCACAGAGCACCTGCTGCTTGGCATTTTGCGTGAGGGGAGCGGCGCAGAGGAGCTGGTCACGCGTGGAGTGACGTTCGAGGGGATGCGCGGTGGGATTATGTTCATTCTCGGAGGACGTCCACTGGGAATTCCGGCTCTGGAACCGGGTTTCACTCCGCGAACGAAGCAGGTGCTTGTGCTGGCCGGCGAGGAAGCCCAACGCGTGGGGGGTAGCACGATCGGCCCGCGTCATCTTTTAGTCGCGATCCTGCGCGAAGGGCAAGGCATCGCGGCCCAGTTGCTTCAGGTCTCGGGGGTGCGCCTGGAGCAGGTGGGGGAGGCGGTTCAGATCAGCGTGACGCCGGACGAGGAGGAGGGACGATTACGCTGCCCCCGGATTTTCAGAAGGCCCTACAGCAGCATCCGGCGGCGCTTAGCTTATTTGAGAAGCTGTCTTACTCCAAGAAAAAGAGGTTTGTAGACCATATCGAGCTGGCCGGCGGGGGAGCCGAGAGAAGCCAGCGAGTGGAAAAAGCTATCGAGCAACTCGAGCAAATCCATCAGATACGCCAACAGGGTCAGCAGTAGGGTAGCTAGCGTGAGAGCTATCGCTGTTGAACAAGGGAAGCTGTTTCTTCTGTTCGAGAGGCGTATCGCGAGTAGGAGCAGCGTCTAGAAGTCGAGGTGGGCGGAGGAGAGCACCTCTGCGAGCGCATCGAGCATGGAGGGCCAGCCACCCGCAGCCAGCGCACGTCGCTCTGGAGTGCTCAGCCCTTCGTGGCCCTGTAGTGCCTCAGCCTACTCTTGCTTGGCGGCCGGAGGCGCAATCAAAAGGGCCCGACAGATGGCCGGATCAATTTGTTAATCGGCATAATCGGCGGTGCGCGCGATAAATCGGCCCTAGGGGATCTGGGCCAGCGCTTGCTCGAAGGCCTGGAACAAATCTTGACCAAAGAGTACGAATACTATTTGTTGCAGGCTTGTGGGCTGGCGGATGTGCTCGATAACGGTGCGCAGGGCGATGGGCGCGGCCTCTTCGAGGGGATAGCCGTAGACGCCGGTGCTGAGCGAGGGGAAGGCGATACTCTTCACCTGGTGCTGCTCGGCGAGGTTGAGGCAGCTCTGGTAGGCACTGGCGAGCAACTGGGCATCCTCCGACCTGCCGGAGTAGATGGGGCCGACGGCGTGGTAGACGTATTGGGCGCGCAGCTTGCCTGCCGTTGTTGCCACGGCGCTGCCGGTCGGGCAGCCACCGATTTTGCGGCATTCCTGCATGATGGCCGGGCCGCCGGCGCGATGGATGGCGCCGTCAACGCCTCCGCCGCCGCGCAACCCACTATTGGCGGCGTTGACGATGGCATCGGCCTGTACCTCTACGATATTTCCTCGCAGTAACGCTAGCGTGACGCCGTTGATGGTGCGTGTAGTCATAATACTACCTCTCCGACCGGCTGAGCGCAGCTAGGACGCAGTCCGTTGCCGGTCGGAATAAGATCATTTGTTTCTTCCATTTACAGCAGCAACCCGAAGGGCTCTTCTAACAGGCGTTTGACTTCTTGCAGGAAACGCGCCGCTGTCGCACCGTCGATGGCGCGGTGATCTGATGAGAGTGTGACCTTCATGCGATCTCGCACCACCACCTGGCCATCGACCACGACCGGCGAGGGGGTGATCGAGCCGACCGCCAGAATTGCGGACTCGGGTGGATTAATGACGGCGGTGAAGCTTTCGACATCGTACATGCCCAGGTTGCTGACGGTGAAGGTGCCGCCGGAGAGGTCGTCCGGGCGCAACTTGCCGGTGCGAGCCGCCTCGGCCAGGCGGTGGGACTCGCGCGCGATGTCGAGGATGCTGAGCGTATCGACGTTGTGGATAACCGGCACGATCAGTCCCTGCTCGAGGGCGACGGCCATACCGACATGCACCCGCTTTTTCTGGATGAGCCTATCTTCCGCGAAGGAGACGTTGACCTGCGGCATACGGGTGAGCGCTTTCGCCACGGCCTTGATAATCAGGTCATTGAAGCTGATCTTGACCGGCGATGGGTCGGTCGCAGCGTAGGCGTTGATCTGCGCGCGCAGTTCGGCCAGTTTGCCGGTATCGATGACGCCGGTGACGTAGAAATGCGGCGCGGTCTGCATGCTCTGGCTCAGGCGGCGCGCGATGGTGCGGCGCATGGCGGTGAGCGGGATCTCGACCACCTCACCTGCCTCGACGGGCGCAACCGGCATCGTAACCGCCGGGGCCTCGGGAGCCACGGCGTTGACAGGCTCCGCAAAAGGCATAGAAGGCGTAGAAAGTACAGACGGCGGGATTTGCGCCGCTCGTGCGGCGGCCTGAGCGAGCGCGGCTTCAACATCCAGCTTTATGATGCGCCCATTCGGGCCGGTGCCGCGAATGGCGGTATAATCTAGGCCTTGCTCGTTGGCAAAGCGGCGCGCCAGGGGCGAGATGAAGGTGCGTCCCCCGCCGGTGTCCGCTGTCCCTGTAAGAGTGGATGCCGTGGCAGTTGACGCGGTTTGTGACGCCGGCGGCGTTGATACGGCCGGGGCCGCGCCGTCGCTTTTCGACGTGGGCGGTGGTGGTGACGAGGCCGCGCCGTTAGTTGCTGTGTGCGTCATGCCGCCCGGCAATGGCTCGTCAGCCGCACCGATGAGGGCGATACCGGCGCCGATGGGCGCGGACTCGCCTTCTGATACGAGTATCTTGCGCAGTATACCGCTGGCGAAGGCCTCAATTTCAATGTTGACCTTATCGGTTTCGACCTCCGCCAGCGACTCGCCCTTTTTGACGGCATCGCCCTCGTGCTTGATCCAGCGGAGGATCTTGCCCTCTTCCATTGTATCGCCCATTTTGGGCATCTCTACCGTTTTCATGCTCGTTAAATCCTTATCTGCCCGCGAGAGCGGCCGGCACGATGGCCTTTACCGCGTTGACGATATCGCCTTTATTGGGCAGCGCGGCTCGCTCCAGCGGCTTCGAGTATGGCATGGGGACATCGGCGCCCGTCACATGCTGGATGGGCGCGTCCAGGTAGTCGAAGGCAAATTCGTAGATCAACGCGGACAATCCCTGGCCCGTGCCGTAGTATTTCCAGCCCTCCTCGGCGATGACCACGCGATTCGTCTTCTTCACGGAGTCAACCAGCAGGTCGATGTCGATTGGACGGATGCTGCGCAGGTCGATCATCTCGGCCTCGATGCCTTCTTTCGCCAGGTCTTCCGCCGCCTGCATCGCCAGGTGAAACACGCGTGAAAAGGAGATGATGGTGACGTGCCTGCCCTCGCGCTTCACCTCGGCGCGATGCAAGGGAACAGTGTATTCCACGCCTTCGTCCGGCACCTCGCCTTTGACGTTGTAGAGTAGCTCGTGTTCGATGAAGATCACGGGGTCGGGGTCGCGCACCGCCGCCTTGAGCATGCCTTTGGCATCGTAGGGTGTGGCGGGCATGACGACTTTCAGGCCGGGAACATGGGCGTAGAGCGTCTCCAGCATCTGTGAGTGCTGCGCCCCGCGCTGCGCCCCACCGCCGCCGGGCATGCGAATCACCAGCGGGATGGCGGGCTGGCCGCCGAACATATAGCGGAACTTGGCGGCGTTATTGATAATCATGTCGGTAGCCAGCAGGCTGAAATTGACGGTCATGATTTCCAGGATGGGACGCAGCCCATTGAGGGCTGCGCCGATGGCCGCGCCGGTTATGACCTCTTCCGCCAGCGGGGTATCGCGCACGCGCTTTTCGCCGAATTCTTCAAACAGGCCCTTGCTGACGGCGTATGTGCCGCCGTACCCGGCGATATCCTCGCCCATCAGAAAGACCCGTTCGTCGCGCAGCATTTCTTCGCGAATGGCTTCGCGCAGCGCATCACGGTAGGTTATTGTACGCATCTCAGTTATTTCCGTTCATTCCGATAGCTCAGGGCGCTAAAATCGTCTACCATTATGTCGGTGTGCAGCTCTTCTGGCGCGGGGAAGGGGCTGTTCTCAGCGAATTCCGCGGAATCTTCGGCGGCCTGGGTTGCTCTGGCGTCGTTCTCATCGAATTCGGCCTGTGTGGCGATGCCGAGTTCCAGTAGTTTCTTCTCGAAGATGCCGATGGGGTCGCGTGTGGTGCGCCACTGCTGCTCTTCTTCGCGAGTGCGATAGTAGGCGGGATCGGTCATAGAGTGGCCGCGGAAACGGTAGGTCTTGATCTCGAGCAGGTATGGTCCCTGGCCAGCGCGCGTGTAGTCAACAGCGCGTTTCGCCGCCTCGTAGACGGTGACGATATCCATGCCATCGATCTGCTCGCCCGGCATGTTGTAGGCAGCCGCGCGTGGGAGCAGCGAATCGACGGCCCAGGCCTTGTCGACGGCCATGCCCATCGAATACTGGTTATTCTCGCAAATATAGACAACCGGCAGTTTCCAGACGGAGGCCAGGTTCAACGCTTCGTGGAAGGCGCCTTCATCAACCGCGCCATCCCCGAAGAAGCAAACGACGACGTTATCGGTATCCTGGTACTGCTCTGCGAAGGCCACACCTGCCGCGATGGGCAACTGCGCTCCGACGATGCCGTTTCCGCCGAACATGCCATGCTCGTTGCTCCACATGTGCATTGAGCCGCCCTTGCCCTTGCTACACCCATCTATTTTGCCGAACAATTCCGCCATAACCGCGCCCGGGTCCATACCTTTCGCGATAGCATGGCCATGTTCGCGATAGCTGGCAAGCACTTTATCATGCGGTCGCAGTGTGGCCATGACGCCTACGCCGATGGCCTCCTGTCCGATGTACAGGTGCATGAATCCCCCGATTTTGCCGCGAGTATATTCTTCCGCGCTTTTCTCCTCGAAACGCCGCAGCAGCGCCATCTGGTAGTGCATCTCCAATAGCTGCGTCCGGGTAAGTCCGGCGAGCGTTGCATTACTGATCGCCATAAGTCCTCTCTCTGTAGCTACGCACCTGGTAATTCTGTGATCTATTTTACCCTATGATGGGGGGGATGTATAGTAGGTGGATGAATGGCCAGCGGCAAGCGACGAGGCGGGAAAGGTAGTGGGTTGTGCCGAACGTGAGGTGGGGTTTGCGTGGGCTGGTAATCGCCTCCGAGTGATTACCAGCCCACGCGGGTGGGATATGCATGGCAGCGAGAACGAACGTAAACGACTTGGCGAGCTAAACCCTGCTCGCCCTCTATTGAGATAGCCTATTTCTTCTTTGAGACGGCGTCTGCCAGTTCTTTGCCAGGCGAGAAGCGCACCCGGTCCTTCGCGGCAACCTGGAGGGGTTGGCCACTTCGCGGATTGACGCCTTTGCGAGCAGCGCTCCGGCGTACCTTGAACGAACCAAAACCGACAAGGCGTACTTCATGGCCCTTCTGGAGCGATTCCCCGATGGCATCCAGAGCAGCCTCAAGCACTTCGGCAGCCTTCTTCTGAGTCAGTCCAGCCTTTGAAGCAATCGATCGTGTGATCTCCTGCCGACCGGTGATGGTGGCAGTTTTGCCTGTGGTATTTCCACTTTTCGATGTGGGCATAGAACGAAATCCTCCTTACGACAGTCAACAACAACACACGTCGCTTCTCAATCCCAAACTACTGTTGGGCTTGGGGAGCGGCTTTACTCCTCACTGCCGTTATGGAGTATAACACGAGTTTTAGTGAAATACAAGGGCTGAAACCGCTTCTCAAGACGCCCTAAGGCCTAAAGCGGCATGGAAAGCGGATCGAAAGCAAGCGGGCAGCTAGAAAAATGGCTCTACAGGCGGTACGAAAGGGGGGACTTAAGCTACGACGTAGAGGATCAGTCCGTCGTCTGTGCGCTTTTGTTCTACCTGGCCGATGTATCGCAAATATTCCAGGTGGGAAAGCGTTTCGGCAACGGCCATGCGCCGCGCCTCGCTGTTGTCCCAGCGGTGCCCGAAGAGTTGCTCGGCGATGCCATAGGCGTGCTGTGGGTGGGGATTGAGCATAGTCAGTATCAAGGCCTCGCGTTCCTCGTGGTGCTTGATGATCTCCCGCACGCGCCCGGCAAGATTGTCGAACGGCTCGCCATGTCCCGGTAAGACGATGCTGGCCGGAAGGTGCTCAACTTTCTCGAGCGAGTTCAGGTAGTCGCCCAGGGGATTGACGCGGTCTTTTTCCGAGTAGAGGCCGATATTGGGTGTGATGCGCGGCAAGACGTGGTCGGCAGCGATAAAGACGCCGTCGCGCTCGCGGAAGAGGCAGATGTGCCCATCTGAGTGCCCGGGCGTCCAGATCACCTGGTACTGCTCTCCGGCAAGCGTTATGGTTTCGCCATCTTCAACGTGCGTGATGGCCTGCTGTGGGGGCACCCGAATGAGGTTGCGCATCACGTCCGGCTCGACCTGGGTGAACCAGAATTCTGTCGCGGGCATACCATGCTGTTTAAAGAAGCCAGAGACTTTTCCGAAGCGCTCTCGCATGGTGCCGGACCAGAGGACGGCGATAGCGTTGGCGTCGATGGGGTGCATATAGATGGTAGCGTTGGTGCGCTCATACAGTTCGCCGGAAAGTCCCACGTGATCGGGATGGTGGTGGGAAAGGACGATTGTGCGCAGTTCCTCCAAGCGCAGTCCTGCCTGCTCCAGTCCTTCCCACAGGGCTTCGCGCGTGTCGGGCGTGCCCATGCTCGTATCAATCATGGCCCAGCCGTCGTTGCCGACAAGCGCGTAGACGTTGACTGTGCGCAGGGGGAACGGGATCGGAACGGTGATCTTGAATATGTTCCTGGCAACCTGGTTTATCATAGTGGCAGTGCAGCCTCTTTATGGCGGTACAAAGGGTAGCACAGTAGTGAACTCCTGTGCTACCCTTTGCGTTATAGACGAGTTCGTTATTGTATGGGGCCACAAGGCCTCCTGGATATTATACAATGTATTTTGTTCGCGTTGCAAAGTCCTTTGGAGATATGTTCTCGCAAGTATGTCCAGTACAGTAAGGGATAATACTGATGCATCCGCATTCACAGGATACGAAAAGAGTATTGGCGGTGATAACGGATTCGGGTTCTACCAACAAACCCGGATCAACTATCTCGATCAATAAAGATGGGAGCGGGACACTGATATTCCAAAAAGGGCAGGGGAGGGACGATTCAAACAATATGTCAATAAGACGTTTCCTCCAAATACCTTTGAGAGTAACCAATTAGAACAAATTCTCACACAAATCAAGGACGTTGACACTATTCCCAAACGTGACTGCATTAAGCCGATCTCTTTTGGTTCTAGTATCACAATCACTCATCTAGGGAAGACGAGCGGTGACCTCACCTGTCTCTCAAATGAAGACGCGAAAATTTTCCTAGATTTAAAGAATCTGGTTCAACGAATGAGGGCTCAGGTGTAAGAGGCTGTTTGCGAAGGGATGTGCTAAGCAGGCGTTACAATTCGACCAATCTGCGTCGTAAGCGAATCAGGTCATTGATCTTCCGTATTTGCCGATCCACAGAGTCAATGTTGAGCGTCCGTAGAAAATCTCCCGGCCCCTTTTTTGTATCACGGCCATAGTGTAACACAATAGGATGAATCTCTTTCTTTCTGGAAGCAATTTGTATCTGATCAAGAAAACGTGTATTGGGAGGAAAATTTAGCTCGATGGGAAGATAATTAATGCCCAGGCCGAGTTCTTCGCAGCTCAGCGCGAAGGAGATTTGATCGGTGAAGTAATTATTGGGCCTTACCAATTCAGGCCGATCAAGTAGCCAGCGAGCCCACCTGGGCCATACCTTCCGAAGGTTCTGGAAGACAGGCTGAGGTATAATAATGAGTCCACCATTGCAATAGGTAGGAAGGGTTTCTACATCCTCGCACAATACCTTCATCCTGGCTACTGGAAACTTCAGCCCCGCCTTTTGAAAAATATATCGCCATTGATCGAGATGTAGTGAGGCATATTGAGCTATACGAGCTCTGATAGAAGTCCCTGTTATCCAACTGGAGATACTTCCACAGAATGCAATATCACAGTCACAAAGCACAACATAATCAATGGAGTGAAGCGATTCACTTTCAAGCTGAGTCAACTTGTTTGAAGGCGGGTGCCTGGAATCAAAAGGCTTGACAATCTGGGTTTTGATACCCCAGGAGTCGAAAATCCATTTATACCGTGGATTTAATTGGTTGACAAAATGTATCAGAATTGTATCGGGATCTTGCCCAGCGTATTTTAGCAGACTGGATGCCCAGACAAATGCCTGGCGGGCAAATTTCACATTCTGATCCATGACACATGAGAACTTTACCCTCATATTCCCTCTATACCTCTACATCGTTTACCGCCTCGTGACTATACGTGTTAACGGGGTTTGCCGGCAGTGGCAAACTTGCGGAAGAACCAATCATCATCGTAGCGGCGCAGGGCCTGCATCTCGCTCCGCCTCTGCCAGGCGTCGCCGGCAGCGACACGAGCTAAAGCCAGGGGAAAGGCATGATTCTTGACTTTCTGCTTAACTAAGCGCCGTATGCGATCTTCGCCAAAGTGCATAACGGCCAGACGTAACATGTTGTAAATCACCGGTAGCCAGTGACGTTGATAATCCGGTAAGCCCAAATTCCTCGGACGGAAGTGGTGAGCTACCGCCACGGTTGGAACCACCAGGCATTCGTAACCAAGCAGCCAGAGCCGAAAACTAAACTCGGTATCCTCCACACCATAGGTAATCATGCCGGAGTCGAAGCCGCCTGTAGCTTCCAGCACATCACGACGTACAGCCAAGAAACAGCCACACAGCAACGGTACCTGATGTGGATTACTCCCCTTCCAACCTAGCCAGTGCCAGGCCAGTTCTTCGGCGTGCACGAAACCCCCGTAGCCCCTGACAGCCGGTCGCCCCATTACGCTAATAGCGGGTGCCACTGCACCCACCTCCTGGCTGGTCAATGCATCTGCCAATGGAGTTGTCCAGTTGCTCGGAGCTACCACGTGGGCATCACTAAAAACGATGATATCACCCTTTGCATGCCTGGCACCGAAGTTACGGGCTGCCGCCACTCCCAGGCGATTATGTGGGCGCAACACGGTTATACACCCATCAGTATTGTCCAGCTCCTCTGTACTGCCGTCAGTGGAACAATCATCAACAACAATGATCTCACTATCGTTCGACAACCCAGATTGCAGGCTTTTTATTGTACGGTGGAGATATTCACCCTCGTTGTGGCTGATAACAACAACGCTGATCGTTGAGGTCGATTTCGATGGCGCCCTGTGATTAGAGAGCTCCGAGGCAGACGCGATCTCCACAGGTAATGAAACTGATGGGGCACTATGCGAGGGCACTACTTTGCCGCCTGGCACAGGGGGTGGCATCACGCGCTTGATAAGCGGCTCCCAAATGCGCTGCCACTGGGTTGCAAAGTCCCAGTGCTTCTCAACCCAACGGCGGTTCTCTCGACCCTTCTCCTCAAGGCTACTCACGCCAAGGCATATCAGATGAGCCAACACACGTTCTAGCGATGCCACATCTGCATGGACGAACGGGTTGAGCATGCCAACTAACCCATCCTCCCCCGTAGAGCTGTCATCCCGGCTACAATCACCCGTGGGACAGCCATAAGCACAGGTGCGGAACAGTTCTACCACTCGGGGCTGCAAGCCGACGCCATTGACTACTACACTGCCTGTGGAGAGACCCGCCAGGCTGGCATGGTGGTAACCGCCGCTGGCACAGTCCTCGATGATGATGTGAGCTTGCCGCCTTAGCGCTTGCCGCTCAAAGGTTGAAGGGGGAGCCAGGATCATGGAGGTTAGCGCATTTGTCGATTTATCGTGCCTGATCGCCATGCCCGCGGGACCGAACACTACGACACGCAAGGGATATAGTTCCATCAAGTTTTCGAGAGCGTGTAGGACTATGCTGTCATCGCGTTGCTCGGTTAAAAGTGTAGAGGTGGGTGCGGAAATGCTTGTGCGCCTGGCGCTTAAAGTATTGAGCGCGGAGAAGAGGGCGGGAGAAATATAGCACACAGTAAGTACATCGGCTTTAGGAGCAGGCTTGTAAGCCTCTTCCCAAAAAGGGAGCGGATCTGGTACCATCGTCCATACGGTTGTTCTGGTCCGATCTGCCACTTCAGCGCGGTTTGTGCCTTCATGTTCCCTATCTTGTATTGCTGCCTGGAAGTACGGATGCGTCGCAACCTGATCCAGCACCGCAGCGGGAAAGCCCTGCCGCACCCAACTAAGGTCAAGCCCAATTGGGCCGGTGTATTCGTAGCCATCTCCCTGCTCGCTCTGTGTATCAATGCTATCGAAGTAGCTGTAGGCAAAAGTGATCGGGTCTTTGTGCGAGAGGAGATCGCGATGCTGGAGAGCAACGTTACCATCAAAGACGATGATCACGTCTGCGGTGGCGAGCTGCGCCTCGGCCATGGCAGACGTATCGCGATAATCGGTGGAGTAATCTGAAGCATGATGGGGCCAGACACAGCGAGCAGTATGGGGGGTACAGGTATCTATGCAGCGGGCCAGGCGCAAAGGGGCACCGCCGAGCGGACGGGTAGCGTAGGTAACGATGTTCAGGGGCCTTAGAGATATAGCCGCCGGCAGTATGGAGGCAGCAGGAGACGAGCGTTGCTCAGGGACTTGCTGGGCGGCGTTAGTGCGAGCAACCTTGAGTTGAAGGTACCGTTTGACCCACTCTTCTGAAGAGTCATCTGCTTGCTTCTTGTAGCGGGTTTCAGGTATTGTCAGACTATGGGGAATGGAGATATCCAGGTAGTGCAGGACCTGGCGGATGATCTCTTCGTACTGCGCGTGAGAGTGGACCAGCTCCTCGTACACCACCTCGAAAGGCTGCACTCCACATTCCTTAAAGTACCCCGCCCATGCTGCTTCGTGCGCCTCAATTTGGTAAATTATACGATCCAGCGCTACGGCATCGAAGGTTGGCACCTGTGTGGGCGCCCTTCTGTTATGTCGCACCCAGGCATCCATCTCCCACCAGACATCAGTTTGCCTGGCCTTCAAGAGGGAAACTGCCTGTCTGAGTGTGTCTCTTCGTGTGATTTGAATGTAGCGAAGATTGGGAAAGAGACCTGGTAGCAAATCTGACAGCGGTTTGTCGCTGTAAGCCGGCAGGTTTCGAAGTCGATGGAGGAGGTCACGCATATGGCTCCAATGGATTTTCGCTCCAAAAACAGCATTTGGAGTTGTGCCTTCGACCATGATTTGCTTAAAGTACGCTGCGTAGTCCCCTTCACCGGCTTCTTTGGGTAGTTTTGCCATATAGCTGGGGTGAAAAAACTCTTGTGGTTGGCCTGCGATGCCTGTGCGTCTTAAGGCATCCGAGAGAAGATAACTTCCTGTCCGTTCGATAGAACAGATGATGTAGGTGATACGTGGCTGCAAGTACTACCTCCGATCAATAGTTTAATGATTGTCGCGGTCCGTTAGCTGCACTTCTGCAGAATCAATCTCGGCTGGCGTCCAGGGCACGCCAGCTATCAGTCCATTTCGAACTTATGGAAATACCAATCGTCATCGTAGCAGCGAGCAGATTGGATTTCACGGCGACGCTTCCAGGCATCGCTAGAAGTCACGCGTGCTATAGCTGCTGGAAAGCCCTCTTCTATAGCGTAACACTCGAACAGACGGTGCATGCGCTCGACTCCAAAGTGGACAATGGCGAACCTCAGCACATTATGGAGATAAGACTCCCAGTCTAGATATGGGTGATTGTTACGAAAGACGTGTGCCACTTCAACCTGAGGCATAAGCAAGCATTGGTAGCCAAAAGTCCAAAGACGTATATCAAGATCAGGGTCTTCCATCCCGTACATTATCATTCCGGCGTCAAAGCCGCCTATAGCAGTGAAGACATCGCGGCGCATAGCCATGAACCCCGCCCCGAGAATAGGTACTGGATACGGTTTCCGGCCTTGCCACTGACCCCACTCGCAATTGAGCGCCGCATCCACAAAGCGCAGCCCATAGCCCTTAGCATTGCGCTGTCTCATCATGCTGATAACCGGGCCTACGGCCCCTATTCTGGGAAGCGCAAGGGTATTTAGAATTGGCTGTGCCCAGTCGTTGAGAACCTCTACATGAGCATCACTGAAGACGATGACTTCACCCCGGGCATGTCTTGCACCAAAGTTCCTGGCTTTGACCGCACCCAGGCGCTTTTTTGGTCGTTTCACAGTGACGCGGCGATAACCGTGCAACAGGCTGTCGGCACTATCATCTGTTGAATGGTCATCCACAACGATGATTTCTCCATCGGCGGGCAACCCTGCCAGCAGGCTATGGACCGTGCGACGTAAATAGTGCCCTTCGTTGTAGCTCACAACGACCACGCTTATACTCTTTGCCCTTGACTCCATACATTTTCTCCTACGGTCTCATCCAGGGTATTCGATTGCATCAGCACGTAAACGTATAAAGTTTACCGTCATCGGATGTCACGGCAAATAGGCCAGCGCCAAGCGCAGGTGTGCTTCGAATGGCGCCCTCCGTCGGATAACGCCACTGTACAGCTCCCGAGACGGCGTCTAACAAATATATGCAGCCGTTCACCGTGCCGACAGCGACGTTGTGTTCGCCAACTAACGTCGCTCCGCCAACAATTTGCCCACCCGTAGCGGCCATCCAGGATATATGTCCGGACAGCCGTTCGAGGGCAACGACATGTCCTGTGGAGCTACCCATCACGACCAGGTTGTGGTAGATCAGCGGGCTTGCCAAAAGATGATGGCCAAGTCTGCGCTTCCACCGGAGCTGGCCGAGACCAGCCTCTAGCGCGTAGAGATAGCCATCACAGGACCCTGCGAAGCAAATTCCATCTGCATCAATAGCTATTTTTCCTTTGATGGGTCCACCGGTCCGGAAGCTCCAGAGGGGAATGCCTCCTGTAATGCCAACTGCATATAGAGCCCCGTCATCTGCACCTACCAGAACCTGTCGCCGTTGAGGATCGCAACACGGGATGCCTTGTACCGCTCCGGGCAGCACCAGTTCCCAAACGAACTGTCCGTTCTCCATAGACAGCGCCACGAGAGCCCCCTGGCCTGGGGCAATTGTGGTACCCGCGAAAACCAGTTCGTCGCTAGCAGCAACTGCCAGGCCCGGTCCTATTTGTCTGCCACACTTGACCTTCCAGATTACGGCTCCTGTTTCGGCATCAAGGCAGATAACGTATCCATCGTTCGTGCCGAAATAGACTCTACCCCGGTGAATCAGTGGTGATGAATGGAGCCGGCTTCCTCCAGGATGGGTCGAATAGCGCCAACGCTCATTCCCCTCCAAAGTGAGCGCCAGCAGGGAGCCAGCGTCGCTTCCCATGAAGATTGTATCGTCTGCGATGTTTGGGCCGGGCATAGGGTAGTTCCCGGCGCCAACTTCGGTCAGTGAGTGAGTCCAGAGCAGAGGCGCGGGCACGTGAAGGTTCGTCTGTTGTTGAATCAGCCCCAACTCAGGTAACGTGAAGAGAGACTCGACCGGGAGTTTCTGCTCTCGCAACCACGCACTGCCTCTCCGGTGGAAATCCACTATCACCCCTATTGCGACCACGTCCACTTCAAATGGCTGAAGGGCCCGTAAGGCACGCCGGATGGTCGTTCCAGAGCTTACCAGGTCGTCCAAGAGCACCACGCGAGCACCAGGGGAAATTGGAGGCCCTTCAACAAGCTTGCGAAGGCCATGAGGCTTTGGCTCTTTGCGGATAACGAATCCTTGCAGTGGGTAATGCTCAGATTGAGCCTCATAGAGCAACGCAACTGTCAGCGGATCTGCTGCCATGGTCATTCCACCTACCGCATCCGGCGCATACGGGCGCAAACGCTCCCAAAGCAGTCGTCCAGCGTATTGGAGATATAGCCCCGTCAGAAGCACTTCTCTGCAATCCAGTATCCAGGAGACCGCCTTGCCACTACGCTGTATACCCGGGCCGAGTTTTAAGCCGGTATTCAGCATCGCGTCCTTTAACTCTTGAAGAGAGCGGACTGAAGAAACCTGTGCCCTTTCCACTCTATGTGGTGAAGTCTCAAACTGGATCTGAGCTTGCTGGACTTGCTTGAGTTGAAGGTACTGCCTGACCCACTCTTCTGAGGTGTCATCTGCCTGCTTCTTGTAGCGGGGTTCTGGAATAGTCAGACCAGCAGGAACGGGGATACCCAGGAAGTGCAGGACCCGGTGGACGATCTGTTCATACTGTTCGTGAGAGTGGACCAGTTCCTCGTACACGAGTTCCAAAGGCCGCAATTCATTTTTCTTGAAATACTCCTTCCACGCCGCTTCTCCCGCTTCTATCTTGCGGAGTAAGCGTTCGATCACCTCCATATCAAACGCTGGGGCTTTACCTGGCGTGGAAGGTTTATCCTTAACAGACCAGATTCCGGTCTGCAGAGCCTTCGAATAGGATATAGCCTGTCTCAGTTTGTCCTTACGTGTCAGCCAGATGTAGTGTAAGTTCGGGAAGATACTTTGCAAAAGCGCCGGAGTAGGCATCTGTGCAAGGCCGGGAAGTTGGCGGAGCTTGGGGATAAATTTCTCGAATTGATGCCAAACGATCTTACCACCGAATACGCCATTGGGCGTAGTACCTGCCAGAAGCACACGTACGATATAATCGTCATATGATGAAACGCCCCAACGCTGTGTCCAGATGGGTTCGTTGTATTGTGAAAAAAATTCTGTAGGCCGTCCGGCGATTTGTGTGTTTCTCAGAGCTTCACAAAGCAAGTAGCTACCTGTACGAGGAGTCGCACAGATGAGATAGGAGGTATGCGGACGCATCTGAGTCTTTCCATTTACTCGTTGAACGTACCCTATAAATCAGGAGCGTTGAGCCAACAAAGTTATGAAGGGCGGTAGATAGGCTGCTTTGTGCCCTTCAGTACCGGGTTCAGCAAGCGGGTTGCCATTCTCTCGCTCATCAAAGCGTAAGATGACAAAGCCTGCATCGCACAAGCCTCCGATTAGATAGCCTAAGGGGTGGATATAGTGCCAGCATGTTGCCAACAACCCTGGTGCGTTCGCTTCACCCACAACCCACTTTACTGGCTGGTTGGGTCTCTGTGGCTGCGTCACGCGATATGCTTCGCCGTCCCAGGCGTTGGAAGCTGATAATTGCATCTGGAATGGACTCCAGTGTTCCACCCAATAGTATCCGCCGAAGCGCACTGTTCGATATACTTGCTTATATAGGCGACGTACGTCAGGTATATAATGCGCGGAAATTGGCTGGTAGACGAGATCGAAATCTCGGTTGTGCAACCGGGACAGATCGAGCATGTCCCCCTGTATACACTCAATGTCAAAACCGTGCTGCTTCGCCACCTCGCGATCCAACTGCAGTTGTTCGGGAGAAAGATCCAGGACGGTGACACGATAACCCAACGATGCAAATAAAGGGCCCTGTTGTCCTCCGCCGGAAGCCAAACATAACACTGAGCTAATTTCCTCCCAGGGTATCCAGCCGCCGTAGTCGAGCCATCGACGAGCAAAAGCGAACTCCTCAGGTCCGTACGGTCGCGAAAATATGTTGTTCTGCCGCACAAGATTTGACCATGCTCGGCGGTTGACATATCTATAGTTACGCTTCGGATACTGATTCATCTGCCTTGACCGTTTAGTGGTACTCGAAATGTCCAAACTGGAGCATATTGCCTTGTGTGATTTTTGAGACTGCCAGGCCGCACGATAACTCCTAGCTGGCAGTCTCAAAAACCTCCCTTAGCAGTGGCGCTAGACACAAGGCATTTTCGGAGCCCGTTTTCCGCCTTGCCGCTGACCTCTTCCCTTCTGCATCTCACCCAATTCTTCATCTATTCCACTATCTCCGTCTCCTCCACCATCGCCACCCGTTCCACCATCGCCACCCGTTCCACCATCGCCCCCTGTTCCGCCATCGCCCCCTGTTCCGCCATCGCCCCCTGTTCCGCCATCGCCCCCTGTTCCGCCATCGCCCCCTGTTCCTGTATCCGTGGGTGTCGCATCATCAGTAGGGGTTCCCGTATCTGTGGGGCCGGGTGTCCCCGTATCTGTGGGGCCTGGGGTTCCCGTACCCGGAGGCGTTGTCGTGGGTGGAGGCGTTGTCGTCAGGTGGAGGCGTTGTCGTAGGTGGAGGCGTCGTCGTAGGTGGAGGCGTCGTCGTAGGTGGAGGCGTCGTCGTAGGTGGAGGTGTAGGATGCGGGTGCGGGTGTGGATGTGGATGTGGATGTGGATGCGGGTGCGGGTGCGGATGCGGGTGCGGGTGCGGATGCGGGTGTGGATGTGGATGCGGATGTGGAGCAGCACCACCTAATGCAGCAAGTAGTCGCTGGCCGCGAGGACTTCCAAGGCCAGTGCAGGCATCCCAGCCAGCATGCGCAGTGTAAGCTCCATTGTTGCCCTGCGTAATATCGCGGAACGTGGTCTCCGGAAATTGGTACAGGAGGGTATTGAGGAAACCCACCGCTTTGCCAAGGCTCTGATTTAACAGCGCGATCAAGCCTGCCCACAGTGGAGCAACAGCGCTCGTGCCGCCGATAATCGTATCCTGCCCATCCACCCGGATGGAATAACCAGTTGCAGGGGCGGCATCGCCGGAAATATCCGGCACACCTCGCCCGACGTGACCGCCCGGATTGGCAGAAGGGGGCACTCCAGCACTGGCCTGCCACGGTGGTAGACCAAACTGATCGCTGACGCCACCACCACTGCCGTTCCAGGCTGTCTCCTGGGTGATTGTGCCGCCGCTAGAGCGGAGCACAGTGCCACCGCAACCCAGGACGTTGGGACTCGAGGCCGGAAAATCGACGTGGTTCAAGCCGTCACCTACGCCGTCAGTCGAGCCGTTATCGCCAGATGCACATAGAATGGTCACGCCGACAGCCGCTGCTGCCTGGAATGCCTGATCGTATGCGGTCATAGTCTGGCCTGACCATGACGATTCGGGGCCTCCCCAACTGCAAGAAATCACCGACGGCCGATTTGTCGTGTCATGTATGGCCGCATTGAAGGCATCCAGGAAGCCCGCGTCGGTATTGGGGGCGAAATAGACAACGATGTTGGCCTTGGGTGCGATCGCTCCGGCGACCTCGATATCCAGCATAACCTCCCCATCGGCGCTGGCAGGATCACCGCTTGGCGCGTTCGTCGCCCCGTCGACCGAGACGGCGATGATGTTAGGCGTGGAGATGCCGAGGCCAGAGAAATACGTGTCTAGATCGCCGGGAGTATAGCCGCCGCCAAGCTCGATGATGCCAATGGTTTGGCCCTGGCCATCACCTGGCGGGAAACCATACATCTTGGCGACCTGGATCGGCGTGTACCCCATACCTGCTCCGAAGCGGAATCTCCCTGCTCCCTGGGCCTGGCGGAGCAAGCGGAAATGGGGACGGGCCACCTGGCGGTTGTCCAGACCAAGAACGGCTACGATGATCTCGGAGAGTCTGGGCGGAACATGCGCCGGACCAGTATGACCGCGGTACCGTCCCTGCGGACTCTCGAAGATGGCTAGCTGCGTTTGGAAAGCAGTGCTGAATGCGTTGATTGTGCCCCTCAGCTTGACCGTACGAGCGCCCACGTTGGTCGATGCAATGCTCAGTCCGTGCTGGTGAGCGAAGGCCTCAACCAGCGCCAAATCTTCGTGGCTGGCTCCGAAGTTGGCTGCCAGTTCTGCACGTGTGAGGTAGCGTCGTTCCCTGGGTAGTTGTCGTCCCATTGCCCTCGCCAATTGGGGCAGCCGATAGCCCTGCGCTGAAGCAAAGCGGCCTACTCCGCCGGTACGCGGACGCAGCACCAGGGTAACCTCGATCACCGCGTTTGCTCTTGGGCGGCCTACTATCCGCGCACCCCGGTGTATTCTTCGCGCACTACCTGGGACGGGAACAGTAGATTTCCTGAACCTCATGAAATGCCTCCTTAACTAAGGATAGAGAGCGCACTATTCAAAAGCTGGTCTGCTCTAGATGCTCCTGGTGGGAACTGTAGCATGAGGGGCTCTGATGGCACTCTGACGATTCTCTGGCATTTCTCTGCTTCAGGTGGGTTCATTGGAGAAGATCTGCTGGAGCAACAGCCGGGTTTTCGGTGAAGGATGAACGCTCAATTCCTTGTAGAGGGTGTCTTTGCAGCACTGGTATTGCTGACGCGCTTTGTGGTAGAGTCCCTGCATGGCGTAGATCTGAATGAGTTTCTGGTGAGCTAACTCATCGCAGTTGTTCTCTTTCAGTACTGCCTGGGCCCATGACGAGGCTTCTTCGTAGCATTTTGCCTGAAAATAGTGCTCCAGAAGCGTCCTACACATATTGAGATAGATAAACCCGAGGTGGTCGCGTTGAAAAGAAGACCAGTCGGCATACATCTCCTCCAATAAGAAAGGACCTTTGTACAGGCGGCAAGATGTTTCATAGCTGGTAATACGCTTTTCGCTATCGCGTTGTCCCTGTTGGTAATAGTCAAGAAATTCATCGACATCGGTGTGCAGTGTAATCGCCGGGTTCAGAGAATATATATGGTTCTTGCAAAGGATGTATTCACGTTTTTCCCGGGCGGGCATGCCGTTACTAAGAGAGCACCGTAGGTCGCTAATAGCAATATGAAGCTTATGCAAAGCAGTCTTTGGTTCATCTTCAGGCCAGAATAATTCCTGGAGCACATCCCTTGTAGCGATGTGCTTTGGCGACGCAACCAGATAGCGAAGAATACTCTGCCCCTTACTGTTAGAGCAGAGGGTAATGGGTGTCCCAAAGCGTCTCACCTCAAAATGGCCGAAGCAGGTAATGGATAGCTCAGGAGGAGGTGCGCTGCCCTCAAAGGAGGATTGCACCGAAGAGGGTTGAGCCAGTAGTAAAGGATCCAATATGTTTTTTCCCTGGGAACGTTGCTCATCAAAAGTTGGAGACGCTCCATCTCCGATGGGAGGGGATAACATTGCTTCAATGGAGGTGAGGGCTGCTTGCTGCTCGATGGTGACCTGGACAAAGCGCTGGCTTACCTCTTGTAGTTCTTGCTGAACATGCTGATAGTAGGCATTGCGTTGAAGGAAGATGTCAAGGAGGCTAATCAGTTCGTGGCTATCGACAGAAAGGTGCTGGCGAGCTTTTGCAAAGTATCTGGCTGCTTCGCTAAAATGCCCGGAGCGAACCGCTATCAATCCTTGATGGAGGAGTAATACAAGATGGGTTGGCTCAAGGATCATGAGTAAGCCTCATTCGCACAGATAGTTATTCGGAAATAACTATCTGGAAGGTCAGGTTGAAGCGTTGTAATTCTTCTATTAGTAGTAACTATATTCTTCAACTCAAGTATTCAAAGGAAGTATAACTCATAGCTCAAGAAATGCTGAGGGAGAATGGTGAAATAATAGTGCTGGTTCGGTGTCAGTTTGGTGCCAATTTTCACATGCCTTTGAAAATGTATCGACAATTTATAGATGACTGGGTAGACTATAAAGTAGTGTCGCCGTAGTTTAAGCCAGGAAAGCGAGGATAGAAATGGAGAAGAGGCATCTCCTGAGTCTCATACGAGAGCGATATGACCTCTCCATTGATGCACTCGCGGGGGAGACAAATTTATCCAGAAGAACCATCTTACGTGCAGAGCAAGGACACGCCATTTATCCCAGTTCTCGACGTATCCTCTGTGCTTACTTCACGAAGTTGGAGGGTAGAAAGATCACCTCAGAGCAACTTGGGCTAATCGGTGCGATTGGAGAGCAGTCGCCTTCTGAAGTCCCATCAATGGGCCTTACGAAAGAAGCAGTAGAGACTATGGAATTGAATAAGAAACGCCGTGATTTCATCATCAATGCACTGCAACTGTCCAGCGCTGTCTTAACCTTACCGGCAGCGCTGAATCTAGATAACCTGGAGCACCTGGTAGCAGCCATGAACCATCCATCACGGCTTGATGCTCCTGCCCTTACCTACCTGGAGGGAGTCATCGATTCTTGTTGGCATTTGAGCAATACAAGCAAGATTGCAGAAGTAGAGCAAATACTGCCTGCCTATCTCCCTCACATTGTTATCCTCGCCCATCAGCCATCAAAGCAGCAACAAAGGGCTGCATATTTAGCGTCTCAAGGCTACATTCTCGCTGCCGAGATTGATCGAGGAAACATTCATGCCATGAAAGCCTACTGCCGGCAAGCAGTCCTCTATGGCCAGGTAGCAGAGAACCCCGACATTCAAATTGCTGCCCTGAAACAGCAAGCGACTATTTATCTAGTGGGGAGAGATCCCACTACAGCCTTGCTGAAATATCAAAAGGCTCTTCCACACAGCCCCCATGTCTCTCCCTTACTACGGAGTCGTGTGTATCTTGGTTTAGGCAGCGCCAATGCCAGATGCAGACGGAAACAAGACGCGCTACGTTACCTCGGACTCGCCCACGAAAATTTTCCCGAAAAACCAGAGCAGGACCCGAATTACTTGTATACAATCTGCAGTGAGCCCGTATTCCGTTTATATGAAGCGTTGACTTATACCGATCTTGAGCAGCCAAAGAATGCATGGAGGGCACTGATGGCAGTTGATGGTCTCCGCCCAAAGATGCCAGTGCCGATCAGCACGCAGATAGAGTTCCTGAACCTTCAGGCAAAAACTGCTGCTGAACTTGGAAACATGGAACTAAGTATATCCTATTTACAGGCAGCTATACATGCATCCAGCAAGCATAGCTATAGCTTATGGCTCAATGAAGCTCATGATATTTATCAAGAACTATTGGGGATATGGCCTAAGGAGCCTCAAGTCCTGGCATTGAGGGACTTGTTTGAAAAGCAGGCAATGAACTGAGTGGCGCACATCAAAGTGTCGCAAGCCAATGGTGGTTGTGATCCACGGGAGAGAGCAGACTTGCTGCTCTCTCCCGTGGATCATGTCATCAGGTGCGGAAGGCGGCGCGTACATTCCGGTCGTAGAGCATGTAAGCGATAATCACTACTGCCACGATCAAGCCGATGACCGAGCCTCCATTGCCTCGTATCAGACTGATAAGATTCTCTATGGCGCTGATTACCTCGAGAATAATTGTCGCCCAGAACGCCCAGGATTGAAGCGTCCAGAGACCCCACGCCAGAATCAATGCGAGTACGCCCAGAATAATGGTGAATAATCCGAAGAAAGGAGAGCTTAATAGCAAGATGCCACCAATAATCTCCAGTATTCCCCCAATTGCTACCAGGATCGCGATGATGGTAACGCCGAGTGGCCGGGTTCGCATGAGCATGAGATATACCTCCTGTATAAAAGCCATAGACTCAACGATATGAGTTCTAAGACTAGTGTAACCTATACAAGGAACTATCTTCAAGATGATTTCAGGTGATTGAAGCTTCATTTCAGGCTTTTCGATCAGGTGGCAAAAATCTTGACTTATCTGCCTCGCTTCTGCTATACTGGCTATGTTCGAAGGAACGGGGCGTAGCGCAGCCCGGTAGCGCACCACAATGGGGTTGTGGTGGTCGGAGGTTCAAATCCTCTCGCCCCGACCGTCAAAAGCGAGGTAGGAAAGGCCATGAAGCGGCTTCCTACTTCGCTTTCTTTACCTTCTCGTCCGTTGCCCCAATCTCCACATCACTGAACAATGTAGCGAAGATTCTGCACACTATGAAAGAGAGAACGATTTGAGAAAAGTTATGTTAAGTTTTGCGGTGGCATTGATAGCGCTAATATTTACCACAGGAGTGGCTGCTGCTCAAGGTCAATATAGTTCAGGCACGACAGGTGTTGATATTAGCTGGCCTAACTGCACCGCGAGCGTTCCTAGCGTCACATTCGGAATTGTTGGGGTCACAGATGGTCAAGGTTACTCAACCAATCCGTGTATAGCTAAAGAAGCCAGTCATTTTACGAACTTGAGTTTATATGTCAATACCGGTTGGTATGACAAGTCGACTCACATTAATCCCACATTTCCCAAGGTTTGCGCCGCAGGAGACAATAACTGCCTTGCCTATAATTATGGGTACAATGCGGGTCTCTATGCGATTAATGCAGCACAGAGCGCCGGTGTTTCCAGTGCTACCTGGTGGCTAGACGTTGAAACGAGCAACACCTGGAATACTGACGTTGTCCAGAATCAGAATAGCTTACAAGGGGAGTATGACGCTCTCGTGGCCAATGGTGCTACAACCGTGGGGGTGTATAGCACTACGGCTCAATGGCAAAGCATTACTGGCAGTTGGAAAAATAACTGGCCATCATGGGGCGCTACGACCTGGACGACCGCTAAACAAGCTCAGACCTATTGTACCGGGCACGAGTTCACAGGCGGCACGAGTTATCTCATGCAATACCTGCCTCACAATGCAAAGGTAGATTATGACGTCGCTTGCTAATCTTCCTGGTCTGGTTTAGTTGTGAGCGTTGTAAGTACGAGCAAAATCTGGTCTAGCTTTTTATCTTGTACCTCAAATCGGTTATTCACGCTCTGTTCTAACCGCTCTATCTGATGTTCCTGTGTCTCAAAGCGACTGTCTAATGTATTCAAACGTCCATCAAGCGAATCTAGACGCCCATCTATGGTTTCAAAGCGACTGTCTAGCGAATCCAAACGCCCATCTATAGTTTCCAGATGCTGCACAATTCGCTTAATATCTCGCCCTTGATCTCGTATCACCCCTAATAAAATGGTGGTATTTTCTTCTGTCTCGCGGATATGCGCTGCGGCTTCTTTCTGAAATCTTTCTAAAGCAGAAAGCCTCTCTTCCTGAGTTGGCATAAGGAACCTGCCTTTCCGGTCAAATGCGCGGTATCTCTGCACGCATTATAGCATAGACCGATTGTCTGCGCATATATGCGGAGTTGCCTACTTCAAAGCTCATGTTATACTATGTGGGTGCGTTGGCATCACGCGCTATTTCGTGGTGGACCAGAGAGGTTTTAGCCCGTGGAACTAAAGAAGAAACGTAGCGTAGGTGATATTGTTGTCGGCCTTTGGATGCTTGCCCATGTAGAGCCTATTTTACTCATACTGGCGGTGGTTACATTGTTTGCGGTGCGGGCCTCGTGGCCGAGTCCTCCCTGGGCGATCATTCTGCTGCTGCTGGCCGGGCAGGCTGTCATGCAATTTTCTATCGGCATACTCAATGATTATTTCGACCGTCATCTGGATGTGCTGAGTGAGAAAAACAAACCTATCGTCATGGGACTGATCCGTCCAAACGAGGCACTTCTGGCCGGGCTCTTTATGATTGTCGTCATGTTCGTCATCTTATTGCCGCTCAATTTGATCGCTTTGCTCGCGGCGCTCGGGTATCTCGCGTTGGGACAGCTCTACAACCTTGGGCTAAAATCAACTCCCTTCAGCGGCATCCTTTTTGCGCTGGCTATGCCGCTGCTTCCCTTGTATGCCTTTGCCGGAGTGGGGCGTATCCCATCGATGGTCATCTGGTTTCTTCCAATCGGCGCTGTGCTCGGCGTCGCGTTGAATCTTGCCAACTCCCTGCCGGACCTGGAGGAAGATGCCGCGGGCAACGCGAAAACGCTGGCCGTAACGTTAGGGGTGCGGGCCTCGTTCATCGCCTGTCCTCTGCTCATAGCGCTCGCAGCCGTTCTGATCGGGGTCCTGACATTTTTCCAATTTGTCCCTGCTCAACTTTTGCCAATGCTGCTGGTACTGGTTCTGACCGGCCTGGGATTAGTGATACTACTCGTCTTCTTCGGGCCAGAGAAGCCGAGGCGAACACGCAAAGTCTATTTTTACCTGGTTGCGCTGATCTGCCTTATGCTGGCAGGCGGCTGGTTCATCGCACTCAAACTGTAGTAGCCGGGGCGACCGCGAGAGATGGCGAGCGCGAGGGGCGCCCAGATAATTAGGAGAGAACACATGAATGACGGAAATACGCCTTCTGGTTCAATATCGATCAGATTCGTGAGCGGACCGCTTGCGGGGCAAACCTTTCCAGTGCATAAGCCAACCATCACGATTGGTCGAGGTGAAGCCAATGATATCGTTGTGAGAAGTGACCAGCATGTTTCCAGAATCCATGCCCGCATTCGATGGCTCGATAATGCATGGAGCATTGAGAAACTCGCCCCACAAAATACTCTCACCGTCAACCGGCAGCCCGTTCAGCAATCCACTATTAGCCACAATGCCACCATCGGCTTGAGCGCTGACACCTCATTTCTCTTTCTTGTCGATTCCAACGTATCCGCGACACCTGTGCCTCGCGTCCCCACCAATCCGGCGGCCTTTCCTCCACCACAACCCACCGGCCCAAATGCATTGACACCCCTACCAGGTGCCTTTTCTGCCGGCCGGCCCATCACCGGCCACATTGATCGGGCTGATGGAACACAGCTCGCATACGAACTACCCTCACTCGAGGTGAGTAGCAATATTCATGGCACTAAGCAGTCCTATCTGATTACGAAAGAGGTTGTGAACATTGGACGAGATGCGAGCAATGACATCTCCATCAGAGATGGTGGCATCGTTTCTGGTCAGCACCTGCAGATCATGCGCCAGGACGGCCAGTTTGTGCTCGTTCACCCACACCCTGACAGGCCACGCACGCTGAACGGGCTACTTTACCAGGGCCGAACGATACGCGGCGACGAGCAGTTCCGAAAAATCCTGGCCAACGGCGACATCTTCCGCATCGGCGATGAGAATGGCACGCTAGTTACCCTGACCTACAACGACGGCACCGGCACACAGCAAGAACTCATACCTCAGCCTATCCGCCTGGGAAAACAAGAAATCACAATCGGGCGCATGCCCGACAATACAGTCGTCCTCGCTCATCCACAGGTCTCAGCGCATCATGCCCGCCTGGTACAGGAGGGCGGCACCTATCGCATCCTTGATCTGAACAGCACAAACCACACTTACGTCAACTCGCAGCCGGCTACAAATTCACTGCTCAAGCTCGGTGATGAGATACGCATCGGGCCGTACAGGCTCGTGTACGAGGCGAACCAGCTCACGCAGTACGACGAGACGAACTTCATACGCATCGATGCTATCGGACTCAAAAAGACCGGCAACAAAGGCGTCCCGCTGCTCAGTGACATCTCTCTCAGCATCCCTCCACGCAAATTCGTCGCGCTGGTGGGTGGTTCGGGCGCGGGCAAGTCAACGCTCATGGATGCCCTCAACGGCCTGCGGCCCGCGCACCAGGGCAAGGTACTTTACAATGGACAGGACTACTATCGCAACCTCGCGGCCTTTAGCAGCCAGCTCGGCTATGTTCCCCAGGACGACATCGTCCACCGCGATATCACCGTCGAGCGCGCGCTCTACTACGCTGCCAAGATGCGCCTGCCAGGCGACTTCACCGACGCACAGATCAGGCAGCGCATCGACGAAGTGCTTGAAGATGTCGAGATGACAGGTCGCCGCAAGCTGCTCGTCAGCAGGCTCTCCGGCGGCCAGCGCAAGCGCGTCTCCATCGCTCTCGAGCTGCTCGCCAATCCCAGCCTCTTTTTCCTGGACGAACCGACTTCGGGACTTGATCCCGGCCTGGACCGCAAGATGATGTTCCTGCTGCGGAAACTTGCCGATAAAGGGCACACCGTCATTCTCGTCACGCACGCAACCAACAACATCAATACCTGCGACTACGTGTGCTTCCTGGTCAAAGATGGGCGTATGGCCTACTTTGGCCCTCCCGAAGAGGCCAAGCACTTTTTCAGCAAGACCGATTTTGCCGAAATCTATACCACCCTGGAGCCGACGGACGAAAATCCGAATATTCCGGTGGAGGCTGAAGCTCGTTTTAAGACTTCCGACGACTATAGAAAGTATGTGCTTGAACCCTCGTATGCAATCAGTAGAGGGGTAAGCGCCAGCAATGGACACCAGGCCGTCACAGCGATCAAACAAAAGTCCAGGAAGCACGCTAATCCGCTGAAGCAGTTTCTGCTGCTCTCCATGCGCTACCTTGAGCTGCTGCGCAACGATAAGCTCACCCTCACGCTTCTGCTGTTACAGGCGCCTATCATCGGCTTGCTCATTCTGTCTGTAGCCAGATTTGAGCTTGGCTTTGGAGGTAATATATTCGCTCCAAACAACATTGTCCAATGCGCTCCACAGATCTTCACCTCCTCTGCCGTTCATCTGCCCGATAACCCGTCGGGGGCATTGGGCATTAATACACAGGGGAAAAGTGGCGCGGTTGATTGTAACCAGATCGTGACATTTCTGAAGAACGACCCGGCCGGAAAGCACTTTGTCACAACACAACATCAGGGCGATGTCAATCAGGCCCTGCAAGATTTTATTCTCCCTGGCTCGGGTTCGAGTGCGCAGATCTTACTCTTCATGCTCTCTTTCGCCGCGGTCCTGTTTGGAACCATCAACGGCTACCGGGAGATCGTCAAAGAGGCACCGATTTACCGGCGCGAGCGCACCGTCAACCTCGGCATCCTGCCGTATATGTTCTCGAAGCTGGGTGTTTTGGGCGTCCTCAGCATACTGCAAAGCAGCATCCTGCTCCTCATCACAGTCTTCATGGAGCCGCTACACCAGGGGGTCTTTCTGCCTGTCGCTCTTGAAGTATTGATCACCTTCGTGCTCGCGTCACTGGGCGGGCTGGCACTGGGGTTAGCAATCTCGGCGGTCTCTTCCAATAGCGACAGCGCTACAAGCTTCATTCCTATGATCCTTCTGCCCATGGTCATCTTTGCAGGCGTCATCATCCCGCTCAAGGACTGGGCCTTGCAGGTGCCGGCTATGATCTTCCCGACACGCTGGGCTATGATCGCCTTAAGTTCGTCACTCGGTGTTCACAGCCAGACTACTGGAAAGGACAGCCTGATCGGCAGCGACCCCAGCTATCACGGCACGCTGTTCTCGATCTACAGCCAGTCCGAAGCTACACAGCGTATCGTACTGGCGTGGGTCTGCCTGGGTGCCATCGTACTGCTGCTGCTCATCACGATTGGAATCGCCTTGAAAGCAAAGGATGCACGCAAATAACCCTATACCTGTCGTGATTGTAGGGGCCGGACCGACGGGGCTGGCAGCAGGCAATTTACTGGGTATGGCCGGTATACCCACGCTCATCGTCGAGCGCAACACGGCGGCGAGCGCCATACCGAAGGCTATAGCGCTCGATGATGAGGGTATGCGTATCTGCCAGGCGATGGGCCTCGGCAGCGCTATGAGTCGCTGTATCCTCTCGGACCTCTCAGTCGAGTGTGTGTCGGGTGAACGCCTGCTGGCAAAAGTGGTACCACGAATCAGGAGAAACGGCCATCCCCTCATCTCGACATTTTACCAGCCCGAATTTGAGGCAGTCCTGCTGGATGGCCTGCGGCGTTTCCCCTGCGTCGAAGCGCGCTTTCAGCACACAGTCGAGGCGCTCGAGCAAAGCGCGGAGGGCATGATCGTTTCTATTCGCACGCCTGAGGGCGCGCTCGAGCAGGTGCAATGCGAATACCTGCTTGCCTGTGATGGTGGGAAAAGCAGCGTACGCAACGCGCTCAACATTCCCTTGCAAGGCACAACCTTTGCGCAAAGGTGGCTCGTGATCGATGCCTTTGTCAGGGAGGGAGAGGGACGAAGGACACCCGCAAGGGGCCGACACCGGCCAATCACAAGGGAGGGGACGAAGGACACCCGCAAGGGGCCCCGCATCCACCCCGCATCCGCCCCTGTCCCTACAGATGGAGGGATCCAGGGAGTGTGTTACGATTTTTTGTGATTACGGGCGCCCGGCGGTTGCCATTCCGGGGCCCAATGGGTATAGGCGTTGGGAATTTATGCTTTTGCCGGGCGAAACGGAGAAGGATATGCTGGAACCGGGGACAGTTTCCGGTTTACTTGAGCAATATTCGTCTCCCCGAAACGATTGTGGGGATGCGGTGGATCGCGTCGGGGTGGCTATGTCGGATTTGGGACGAGGACGCGATTCATCGCGTCCCTACGACGGGTTTCAGATGCGGATTGTGCGCAAGGCGGTGTATGCATTCCACGCGGCGCGGGCCAGAGACTTCTCGAATGGGCGAGCGTTTCTTCTGGGGGATGCCGCACATATGATGCCCCCGTTCGGAGGGCAGGGATTGAATAGCGGGCTGCGCGACGCCCACAACCTCAGTTGGAAAGTGAGTATGGTCCTCCAGAAGCGGGTGACTCCGCAGATGCTCGCCACCTATCACGAAGAACGCTCCGGACACGCGGCGCGTATGGTAGCGTTCGCATCTTTGTTAGGCAGCTTGTTCATGTCGAAATCCCGCGGTCTGGTTTACTGCCGCAATCTCCTTATACGCATGCTCTATAGCTTGCCTATCACACGCACCTCTCTGATGGAGCTGCGAATCAAGCCGCAAGCGAGATATAGAGCGGGTTTTTTCATAGGTGAGGTTGCAGGAAAGGGAGCGGGGTATTCATCGGACGCATGGGGCGCATTCAAATGGCTGAAGACGAGTATAGTCGGATCACTCCTGCCGCAGCCAGAAGTTATTACCCAGGAAGGCACGCGTGTCCTGCTCGATGAGGTGCTGGGTACAGGTTTTGCGGTGATAAGGCGCTATCCTCGTCCAGAAGAAGCGTTTGCGAGCGTGCAGACCGGCTTTTGGGAGAAGCTGGGAGCGCGCTTTGTTTGTATCCAAAGCGATGATGCACCCAAAAAAAGCCGCAAAAGGCAGTATTCCCGGCAGACCATCGCTCCTAATGTAGAGGCTGGGTCGCACGTGTCACAAGCGCTTCCCGTGGTAGTGGTGCGATCAATGGATAAAGATTTCCTCAGTAAGTGCCGGGATCGTTTCGTCGTCGTTCGCCCGGACCGCTTTATTTTAGGGACTTTCAAAGAGAATGAGGCCAACGAGTTTGAAGCGGCATTTCAACAGTTGCTGTAGCGTGGTGACCACGAGGTCGCCAATAGGCATCGGCCGAAGCCGAGAACCCAGACCAGCACATCGTAGCGATGCTGTGCTGCCGCAGAGGGATCAACGCTCATTTCAAATGAAGTTGCATCCGACATGGTGTCGCTGATTCAGTCCTGATGTGGTCAGCAACGGTAGTAGTTGGCGAGAGCGGTGAAGGCGGCCTTGGGTTCCCATGCCATAGCGGGGTAGGAGCGGCCGAGACGGCCTTCGAGCACCTTGACCACGCCATAACTGGCCATGTCCAGGTCCGTGCGAGGATCGTTACGGTGTGGCAGATGGTAGGATGCGAAGGTGTTCGCGAAGGCGGTGTCGACGCCTTCGGCGGTGAAGATGTCCAGCAGCTCGCGCAGGTAGGTAGCCTGTTCGGTCTCGTCACGGATGTAGTCGCCATCCAGCCGGACCGGTGTGGTGTTGTCGTATTCGACGATCATCCCGCCACTGGCCCCCTTATCGGCCGCGCCCTGGAAGGTGGCGCACCCGAACTCAGTGATCGCGACGGGCTTTCCCTGCGCGACGAGGGCACGGATGGCATCGCGGTAGTGGCCGGCGACTGCGCTCGAGCGATAGGCGTCGACGGAGATGAAGTCGAACCGCGTCCAGTCAACGCCCTCGAACGGGATGGAGGCGTAGCTGATCTTTCCACTGAACTGCTTCCGGACGAGCATCGCGGCCTTGCCGAGGAAGTCGTTGATGCGAGTCGGGACCTGGGGCAGTAGCTCGCGCAGGCGAGGTGGCGCGGCCAACAGGTCGAGCCGTTCCTTCAGGGTAGCGCCGGGCAGGAACCCAACCGTGAACAGGCTCAGTTCGGCACCGGTAACGAAGACGACCTCGACTCCCTGGCGGCGTAGCCGCTCGGCACGCTCGGCGCAGTCGGCGAGGAAGTCGAGCAACTCGTCGGTGGTCAAGTTACAGGTGAACGGGGAGAACCAGACCTCCAGGTTTGCGTCGGCGGCGTGGATGGCGGCGATCTCGAGTCGGTGCGCATTACCGCCCGTGATGCGCACCGCGTTGCAGTGCAGGTCGTCATGGATGATGCGCATTTCACGCTTCACAACCCCGGTGTCGAAGGGTTCGTGGGTGCTCACTCCAGCGTTGAAAAAGCCGGTGTCATAGGTGATGCCATTGCCTCGCATGAGTCGTACCTTTCGCGGTGTTGATGCGGTGCGGCCGCGCTTCTTACTGGTTTCCCTTTCCTGCTCATTATATCAGACGGGAGGCCATTCCAAGAGTATTCTGGGATCGCTCAGTCCTTCTGTACGCCGCTCCAGGGCCGATAAATCGGCGGTGCGCACGGTAAACCGGCGCCTACGGGGAGGGTTGCAATCTACGACATTCTGCTCTTCGTGCTCGTGATCGGTCAATTGCACGGTAAACCGGCGCCTACGGGGAGGGTTGCAATCTATCCAACTGAAGCCAGGGTAAAGGGGATCTTCGCTGTTCCCTGGTTTTGGGTTTGGGATCGAGCCGGGCTGTCAGGCAATGGCGCTTATGAGCCAGCCGGCGGCGAGGACGAGGCAGGTGAGGATTACGACGTAGAAGTAGAGTCTGCGCGTCTCGACGGGCCTGTCCGGGCCAAAGAATAGCAGCATGGCCTCGATCCCAAGGCAGGCCAGGATCAGTGTGGTGACGAGCACCCAGGGCTGTGATGGAGCCAGTTTCGTGATCGTGAGCAGGCCCATCAGCGCCGCGCTCACGACGATGAATAACTGGCAAGCCATGAAAGATCGTTTCAAACCGAGCATTACGGCCAGTGTGCGAGTTCCATTCTTCGAGTCCGCTTCGAGGTCGGGGAGCGAATTTGCCAGGTTGAGCGCGATGCCGAGCAGAAAGCCAACCGGTACCAGCCAGAACAGGAACGGGGTCGCTCGTCCCAGGCCCGCGAAGGCGTAGAGGGGGATGAGTGGCATGGCCAGCGCGAAGGCGAGCCCGCTGTAGGGGGTCGATTTCAGCCGCAGGTTGTAGAGCTGGCCGAGCGCGAGGTAGCCGAGCGCGATGATCCAGGCCAGTGGTGGCAGTGGCACCAGCATCGCCACCATGAGCGCCATCATCACCAGTCCACCTGCGAGCGCCCAGCGTGGGCTGATGAGGCCGCGCGGGATGGGTTTGTCGGGCTTGCCCTGCACATCTCGCTGGCGGTCGCAGTAGTCGTTTATCATCGCGATTGAAAGCTGCGCGGCGGCGTGCGCACCTATTACCAGGCCGACGATGCTCCAGGCGAAATGATGCCAGGCGGCCAGCAGCGTGAAGAGCGTGACGGCGAGGATATGCATGAGGACCGATCCCGGGTGGCTCAGCAGGTAGAGGCCCAGCAGTCGCTCATTGAGTTGGCGTTTGCGCGTGATTTCCATGAGTATTGGTGTCCATATGGTTTGTTTTACCTACTATGAACGAAGCGCAACGCGCAAGTGGGGGTATCAAATGAGTTATTTGTGGCAGCTTTGTCATCAAGCTGCCAGAGAGGATGCGTGCTATTAATGCATGATCGTCCACACAGCCTGTGTATGTGGAGCGAGCTGCGACGTATCTAGATCGTCCGTAGCGGGGTCGACGAAGACCGGTAGGAATATGGAAAAGACGCTGCCTTTGCCCGGCTCGCTTTGCACTTCAATGCGCCCGGCATGGCGCTCCACGAGTTTTCGAGATATGAACAGGCCAAGACCCAAACCGTTCTGAGAGCCCGTCTGTACCTTCACATCGGGCGCACGATAGTATTGATCGAAGATATGCGGCAGATCTTCGAGCTTAATGCCTGCTCCCATATCGCGCACTGAGATAATAGCCTCAAATCCTACTCGTTGCAGGGTGACGGTGATAGGATACCCCTTCGGTGAGTATTTGCGCGCGTTCGACAGCAAATTGAGGATCACCTGGCCGATGCGGTCCTCGTCCACTTCTGCTATAATCGGCTCGCCGGGGGCTTCAAAGCGGAGCGATGGTCTATTGCCGGCCGTGTATTCATTGAGCAGTTCGCGGCAAAGCGCCACGAGGTCACATTTGCGGCGGTGAATGACAAACATATTGGTATCGACGATGCTGGCATCCAGCAGATCATCGACCAGCACTTGCAGGCGGTTGATGGATCGTTCTAAGTCCGCGAGGCCCTCGCGAAACACGTTCTGAACCTCTTCTCGCCTGGTCTGGCGCAGGAGCAACTGCGTTCTGCCTTTCAAGGTGGTCAGCGGGGTTCTCAGTTCGTGCGAAACCATACTCAGGAATTTATCTTTCGCCGCGTTGGCCTCTACCAGCTCGCGCGTGCGGTTTTGCACTATGCGTTCGAGTGAAAGGGCATGAAGTTCCAGGGCGCGCTGGTGTTCGGCAACCTCGCGGCGCAGCCGGCATGTCTGGATGGCGCGGGTCAGTGCAGCGATCATGTAATCTCGATCGATCGGCTTTTGAATGAAATCGTACGCGCCACCCCGCAGCGCCTGCACCGCCAGGTCGTGTTCACCATGACCGGTAATCAGCAGCGTTGGCGTCTCAGGCCGCAGATCCTGTATCCTTTCCAGGAGTGCCAGGCCGTCCATGCCGGGCATTTTGATGTCGCTCACGATCGCATCATAGTTGTGATCCTGGATCAGTTCGAGCGCTTCCATAGCTGAATCTGATGTATCTACCTCGATGGCAGTCAATCGAATAGACAACGCTTGAGGCAGCGCCTGCAACAAAGCTGTGTCGTCATCAACAATGAGGATATACGGTTTATCGTTCATCTGCTTCTCCTGATTTTTTGCCTGTTCGTGGGAGGTGTATCAAGAAGCGAGCGCCCTCGCCAGGATTACTTTCGACTGTAATCGTTCCCTGGTGATCCTTTATGATGCCATACGTAATGGATAAACCCAGACCTGTGCCCGCTCCCACCTCTTTTGTCGTGAAAAAGGGATCGAAGATGCGCTGTTCCAGCCCGGCAGGAATACCGGGGCCGGTATCGAAAAAGCGCAGCAAAACCTGTTCTTCTTCTACCTGGCAGGAAATGGAAATCACTTTGCGCGGTACGTTCACAAGCGCATCGCGGGCGTTCGTCAGCAGATTGATGAAGACCTGTTCGAGCTGGATAGCGTTGCCGAACACTATAAGGGCTTTGTCGGGAAAATCCATTTGTATCTCGATCTGGCGCAAGCGCAGTTGCTCCTGCATGAGCGAGATGGAGCGTTCAATCACCTGGCGGATGTCGAGCGACTCAAAGCTGACGGGGGCCGCGCGGCCAAAGGTACGCAGGTGCGAAATGATTTCCGTCGCTTTGCGTACCTGCTGCATGGCGTTATGCAGTTCGCGCAGGATGATCTCAGGGTCGGTATCCGCCGTTCCCAGCTCGATGAGATCGATAGCGTTGCCCACGAACAATCCGATATTATTGAGCGGGTTATTCAACTCGTGCGCGACCCCGGTGGTCAGCTCTCCAAGGGTCGCCAGCTTGCCAGCCTGGACGAGCTGCTCCTGCTTTTCGCGTAACTCTTTCTCGCGGCGCTGCACCTCCTCTGTTGTTTCGCGCAGGTCGCTCATAATGTGGATCATGGCCTTGCGGCTGTTCTCCAGCCGAATATTGGTGCGGTGTGAATCTTGCAGGATGTGCATGAGCGCGCGTCTCGAATTATCGAGGCGCTCCGTTTGCCTGGCCAGGCGGCTGCGGTCCTGCTCATAATCCGCCAGGATATGAATCATGGCCTTACGTTGATCCGCCAGCTTGCGATTTAACGTATTCAGATCGCTCAGGATGTGCATGAGCGCGCGGCGGCGTTCCTCGCTTTTCTGCACGCGCGTTTCGAGTGTGCGTTTCTGCTCTTGTAGCTCCTGATAAGCCTGCCGCAGCGCCTCCATCTCCGGTTCATCCGGGGAAATAGCTGCTGTTGCCACGGCAGCAGTCGTGGCTGCCGCGTACTCCCTACCCATCAGTTAAGACCTCGATCCCCCTCGATAAATCGGGGGGCTACCTTCTTCAATTCGCGCTTGAGATTCTCCACCTCTTTTTCCAGCGCAATCATCTTGAGTTCGCGCCCGACAACCACTTCTTCAAATTTCTCCAGGTCCTGGATCTTCTCCTGCAATTCTGCTTTCGACTCCTGCAAATCTCGCACCACTTTCTCATATTCTCGCATATCACGCAGGATACCGATTGCGCCGATCACCCGGCCATCGGCATCGCGCAAGGCGGAGGCGTTGAGAGTCGTCGGGATGATCTCGCCGGAGGCGCTGAGAGGGTTGAGGCGCGCGTTGCGGGTGGCGCCGCGCTCGATGACCTCGCGCAGAGCGGCCAGGAATTCGCGCGTCTCTTCGGGGCTGATGAAGCGCGAGAGCGATTGCTCCAGCACTTCGTCTGGCCGGAAGCCGAGCAGCTCGTAGACCGCGTCATTAGCCTGCAATATTTTGCCTTCCAGGTCGGAGACGAAGACCGGGTCGGGCGCGTTCTTAATCAGGCTATCCGAGTAGGCCAGCGCTTTATCCAGCTCGCGCATATCGCGCAGGATGCCGATAGCGCCGATCACTCTGCCGTCGGAGTCGCGCAAGCCGGAAGCGTTCAAGCTCGTCGGGATGATTTCGCCAGAGGCGCTGCGCGGGTTGAGGCGTGTATTGCGAATCACCCCGCGCTCGATGACCTCGCGCAGGGCGGCGGTAAACTCGCGCGTCTCTTCGGGGCTGATGAAGCGCGAGAGCGATTGCTCCAGCACCTCGTCGGTGCGAAAGCCGAGCAGTTCGTAGACGGCATCGTTGGCCGAGAGGATCTTGCCTTCCAGGTCGGAGACGAAGACCGGGTCGGGCGCGTTCTTAATCAAGCTGTCGGCATAAGCCTGGGCCTTGTCGAGCTCGCGCATATCGCGCAGGATGCCGATAGCGCCAATCACTCTGCCATCGGAGTCGCGCAGGGCGGAAGCGTTCAAGCTCGTCGGGATGATCTCATCCGAGGCGCTGCGCGGATTGAGGCGCGCGTTGCGGGTGGCGCCGCGCTCGATGACCTCGCGCAGGGCGGCGGTAAACTCGCGCGTCTCTTCAGGGCTGATGAAGCGCGAGAGCGATTGCTCCAACACTTCGTCGGTGCGAAAGCCGAGCAGTTCGTAGACGGCATCGTTAGCCGAGAGGATCTTGCCTTCCAGGTCGGAGACGAAGACCGGGTCGGGCGCGTTCTTGATGATGATATCAGCATCCAATGATCCATGCGGTTTGGTGGTGTGGATTGCAGCGGGGGCAATTGTTGTCGTCGAAATATCGGTATCGGCCATGAAGAAAAATACCTCCTGTTTGTAGCGTTCGCGTATCTACTACATATGTACATGGAATCAAGTTTAGCAAATCGCTTTATATTGCCGCAAAGCAGTAAGAAGATGGTCGTGATGAGTTTATATTTAGACACGTTACAGGAGAGAAAAAGGTGACAGTCTATTCCATCCCAAAGCGAGCGAACAGAAACGCCAGTATGTCGCTCAATTCCTCGATTAGCTTGCTTGTAGGCTTGCCGACGCCGTGCCCGGCCCTCGTCTCGATACGCAGGAGGACGGGGTTCTCTCCGCTATTGGCTGCCTGAAGGGTCGCGGCAAACTTTTTGGCGTGGGCAGGCAGGACGCGGTCATCCGTATCGGCGGCCAGGATCAATGTCGCGGGATAGGTGGTTCCCTGTTTGACGTTGTGCAGCGGCGAGTAGGCGTACATGAAGCGGAAATGGCCGGGGTTGGACTCGGCATTGCCGTAGTCGCTGACCCAGTAGCGGCCCACGGAGTATTTGTGATAGCGCAGCATGTCGATGACCGGCACCTGGCATACCACCGCGCCGAAAAGGTCGGGCCGCTGCACCATGCAGGCGGCCACCAGCAGGCCGCCGTTGCTGCCACCGCGGATAGCAAGGCGAGGTGTGCTCGTGTACTTGTTGTCGATGAGCCACTCGGCCGCCGCGATAAAGTCATCGAATACATTCTGTTTATGCGCGAGTGTGCCAGCCTGGTGCCACTCCTCGCCATATTCGCCGCCGCCGCGCAAATTGGCAACGGCGTAGACACCGCCGTGCTCCAGCCAGATCAGCGTAGAGACCTGGAAGTTGGGTGTCAAGCTATTTCCGAAGCCGCCGTAGCCGTACAGGAGGGTCGGGTTGTTGCCATCAAGCTGTAAACCTTTCTTGTGGGTAAGGAACATCGGGACGCGCGTGCTATCTTTCGAGTGATAGAAAACCTGCTCTGTCTCATAGGCACGCGCGTCGAAGTCCAGGTTAGAGCCGTACAACAGCGAGAGTGAATTATGCGTAAAGTCATAACGAAAGATCGCCGGCGGGTAGAGGTACGAGGTGAAGCTGAGGAACATTTCCGCGAGTCCTGGTTTGCCCCACCAGCCCGCGATTGAACCGATGCCGGGCAGTTCGATGTCGCGCAGGTAGCGTCCCTCGAGGTCGTAGAGCTTGATGATGTGATGGGCATCGTGCAGGTAGCACAGTACGAATTGATGGTTCGCCATCATCGCATAGTCTAGCGCGTCTTGCTGCTGCGGGACTAATTCGCGCCAGTTCTCGCGCTGCGGATGCTCGCTATCGATGGCGATAATGCGCTCGCGGGGCGCGCCGAGTGTGGTCTGGAAGTAGAAGACCGGCCCGTCATTGCCCAGGAAGTTGTAGCGGGCATCGGCCTCATCCAGCAAGCGAATGAAAGGGCCGTCGCTGTCCGACCGGCGGTAGTAGAGGCGATTCTGCGGCTCAGTGCCGTGCCAGACATGCAGCATGAGATAGGCGCCATCCTCGGTCATGAAAGGCGTGAAGGTCAATTCTTTGAAATCGGGACGCTCGTAAACGAGCATATCCTCGGCCTGCGGCGTACCCAGCGCGTGCCAGTAGACCTGGCTGAAGTTGCTCTGATCTTCCTCCGGCACCGTTCCTGGCTGTGGCAGGCGGTTGTAGTAGAAGCCGCTATTGTCGCGTTTCCACGCAATGCCGCTGTAGCGGCACCACTGGATCACTTCGGGAAAATCCGCGCCGCTCGCTATCTCGCGAATGTGAATCTCCTGCCAGTCGCTGCCATGCCGGGAGAGGCCGTAGGCCAACAGCGTACCGTCTTTGCTGGGCGCCTCGTTCGTCAGCGAGGTAGTGCCGTCCTCGCTAAGGGTATTGGGATCGATGATGACGGTGGCTTCGCCCTGCAAGGCCTGCTGGCGGTATAGCACATACTGGTTTTGCAGGCCGTCGTTTTTCGAGTAAAAGTAATAATCGCCCTCTTTGTAGGGGACGGTATATTTCGGGTAGTTCCACAGGGCAGTCATGCGTGCCTGGATGCGCTCTCTCTGAGGGATCGAGGCGATGTACTCCCGGGTGACGGCGTTCTGCCCCTCGACCCAGATCAGCGTCTCCGACGAGGAGGCGTCTTCGAGCCAGCGATAGGGGTCGGCAACCATTGTACCATGATAATCTTCGACGACATCACCGCGACGAGCAATCGGCGTGGATGGAATTGGAACCTCTTCTGTCATGGGTAGTCCTTACAAACCAGGATGCAGAGGCAAAATGAACTATAACTTACCCCTGCTATGGCACCTGGTCAGAGTATACCACATGGGCAACCTGCAAGCCATTCTCAACAGATAGCATGTGCTTTTTCTGTGAAAGGAAGCCATTACTTTCTGGTGTGAGCTTTCACCTCGCCATGATGATGGGCAAGTGCTTGAGCGTTCGGCTGGCCGTGCTTTTTTCAGTCTAATTGCCTGCGAAGCTGTTTCGGTAGCAGTGGGTACGTTTTTTCGAGCCAAGCATCGACCCATGGCCGAAGCTGTTCAGGAAGGCGTTGCGTTTGCCACGCTCGTTCCTGTGCGACTGCCGCTTTGACATCGGTCGGACGTAAAGCAGCAACTAGTTTCATAGAGTAAAGAACTGGACCGAGCGCATGGGTGGGAACATGCGCGGTACCCACGGCCTGGCCCGCAGCATGCGCGGCAAAGCCTGCTGCTAGCTCTTCTTGCTTGACGGCTTTGGCAGCCGCATGAGCGGCCAGGGAAGCTCCTCGAATGACCGCCATATGGAACTCGCCGGTCTGGACCCAGGCTCGCAGTGTACTGATCGCGTCTCTGGGACGAGGGTCTTCTGGGTATTTTTCCTCAAAGTAGGGCAAAAGATGTTCCGCACAGTCTGCTGCCCAGAGGCCTAAAGCCCGATGGTCGTTGGTCTGATACACAATCCAAAAGTCCTGATGGGTCCCCAGATAGCTCTTCTTGAGGTCTTCCATAAGATCCTCGTCCTGAGAAGGGCAAGGGCATCTTCTGGCATGCTCCATGTGCCATTGCATTCGCTGATCCAGGGTTGGATTGTTGGGCAGTCGATGTTTGGCATGCCACTCGGTATTGGGAGAGCGATCAAATTCCACCTGCTGTTCTGTTTGGTTTGAAGGTGACTCACTCCTGGACATAGAGGTAATATACCACGGTCTTTTACAGTTGAATGTTACCTGACGGGCAGGCGATCCATCATGGCCTTGAACCAGCGCGTGCGAATGTCGGTACCGGCAAAAGCCAGTGTGATGAAGATACCAAGTATGGTGCCGGCAATCCATAGCACCAGGCTGAGGGTACTGCTATCCAGCGAGGTGAGTGTATGCACGACGTGCAAAAAGGCGATGGAGAGCGAGTCGTGCCCGTTGGCGATAGGCAGCATCGCTCGTAACGAAGGTTGTTGCAGAATTGACCCCAGTGTGGCGACCGTCGCGAGTAGAATGGCTGCCAGCAATTCCACCAGAGATGGTCGCCAGGGTGAGAACGGTCTGGGTTGGGCATGGCCAGTTGCGGCGCGTTGTTGCGCAGCGACGGTGGCGACGTGCCGCATGATTTGCCCATGCATCTCGGCCGGCTCGCTGATTGTCTGTGGTGCATCGAGGGAGCGAACGACCATTTCGAGCATGCGCAGTTCTTCGCGGCAGGCGGCACAGTCAGCCAGGTGCGCTTCTAAAGTGCGCATCTGGCCAAGGGGGAGCCGTTGATCGATATATAGTTGCAGTTGCCGTTTTGCCTTGCTGCAGCGCATAGTCACCCTCGAGTTTCAGTAGATGATTCGCGATAGAGCGCCTGCAAGCGCTCTTTGAGCAAATTGCGGGCGCGGAATAAATGTGTTTTAATGGTGCCAACCGGCATTGCCAGGATTTCGGCCATCTCTTCATAGGTCATCTCCTGGAGATGACGCAAAACCAGCACGATGCGGTATTTGGCGGGGAGATACGACAGTTGTTCCTGTACAACTGCCTGTTGCTCCCGTGCAGCGAGTCCGGAATCCGCCTCGCGTTGCCGGTCATCGAGTCCATCCAGGGTCTGCTCTGCTTGCAGAACAGCCTGCAGCGCCTTATCGCGTTTGTGCGCCTCGATCTGTTTCAGGGCGCAATTATAGGCGATGCGGTAGAGCCAGGTCGCAAAGCGCGCGTCGCCGCGAAACGATGGGAGGCCCTGCCAGGCCGCCAGGAATGCATCCTGCGTAATCTCGCTCGCCTCCTCGTAGTGTTGTACCATACGGTAGACGAGGTTGAAAATGAGCCGCTGATAACGCAGGACCAGTTGGGAAAAGGCATCCTGGTCTCCCAGCTTGCTTGCATGTACCAACTGCTGGTCATCCAGTTCGACAGGAGTAGAAGCCGCGTTCGCCAGCGGTATTCCCAGGCCGGATGAAGTTGGTAAAAGATGTTCTCTCATAGTCACTCTTAATTTCAGGCCGGAGACTGAGGATTCTTGACTGAAACCTCAACTCCGATAATACTATCCTATCATATAGCACGATTTAATTGCAGGTTTGGGAAAACGTATGTCATCTGTTGTGCTGGCGGCCCTGCTGGGCTGGTTAGCTGCCCTGGCCATCTTTCTCGGCTTTATTGCGCTGCTACGCTTCATAGATCACCGGGAGCGCATGGCCTTAATCGCGAAGGGTATTAATCCGAATCGCCCGCGCCGCCTGCGCCGCAGCGTGGGGGTATTGCGCGCCGGGCTAATCATCGCTATGGTCGGCCTGGCCTTAACGATTGGCCTCTATCCGCTGGGGTATATGCTGCCCGCCTCGTTCACTTCGACTCCACTGCATGTAGGCCCCTGGCTGCTCCCCGGCTTGATCCCTCTCGGCGTGGGCGGCGCGCTGGTTATCAGCGTCTACCTGAGCCAGGATTCACAGCCACCCGATGATGGAGAGGGATAAACGTCATTCGCCCGGTACATTCGGAATCTCGCGGAAAAAGTACTTGACAGAGCGCAAGGCCGGTGGTAATATCTCACTTGCACTCGACAGGCGCCTGCGGAACATGCAGGACGGCGCTGCGAGGAGCACAGGTGCGGAAGCAACCGGAGTACCTGAACAACTGAAGAGTGGTAAGGATAATACACACAAGAGTACATATTGACCCTGTCAATTGGTGATAACTCATTCACAATGCACTTGAGTCTCGTGAAGAGATTCGATATACATTTGGATGGCGAGTTTGATCCTGGCTCAGGATAAACGCTGGCGGCGTGCCTAACACATGCAAGTCGAACGCCCTCGCTTCGCAAGGAGAGAGGGAGTGGCGCACGGGTGAGTAACACATGGGTACCTGCCCCGCAGTGCGGGATACCGGCGCGAAAGCGCCGACAAACCCGCATGCGCTCCCCCTCTCCACAGGAGGAGGAGGAAAGCTCGCAAGAGCGCTGCGGGAGGGGCCTGTGGCCGATTAGCTAGCTGGTGGGGTAACGGCTCACCAGGGCTCCGATCGGTCGCTGGTCTGAGAGGACGATCAGCCACACTGGGATTGAGAACGGCCCAGACTCCTACGGGGGGCAGCAGTGAGGAATTTTCGGCAATGGGCGCAAGCCTGACCGAGCAACGCCGCGTGCAGGAGGACGCTTTTCGGAGTGTAAACTGCTTTTCCCAGGGACGAGAGACGGACGGTACCTGGGGAAGAAGCCCCGGCTAACTACGTGCCAGCAGCCGCGGTAAGACGTAGGGGGCGAGCGTTGTCCGGAGTTACTGGGCGTAAAGCGCCCGCAGGCGGTCTGGCGCGTTGGGAGGGACAGTCGGCGGCTTAACCGCCGAAGGCCTCACAAGACGGCGAGACTGGAGGGCCTCAGAGGGACATGGAAGTCCGGGTGGAGCGGTGAAATGCGTAGAGATCCGGAGGAACACCAAAGGCGAAGGCAGTGTCCTGGGAGGCACCTGACGCTCGGGGGCGAAGGCCAGGGGAGCGAACGGGATTAGATACCCCGGTAGTCCTGGCGGTAAACGATGACCACTAGGTGTGCGGCGTATCGACCCGCTGCGTGCCGACGCAAACGCAATAAGTGGTCCGCCTGGGGAGTACGGTCGCAAGATTAAAACTCAAAGGAATTGACGGGGACCCGCACAAGCAGCGGAGCGTGTGGTTTAATTCGATGCGACGCGAAGAACCTTACCAGGGTTGGACATGCCGGCAAAACCTCGTGAAAGCGAGGGTCCTTCGGGGTGCCGGCACAGGTGCTGCATGGCTGTCGTCAGCTCGTGCCGTGAGGTGTTGGGTTAAGTCCCGCAACGAGCGCAACCCCTGTGCTCGGTTGTATGTATCCGAGCAGACTGCCACGAGTAACGTGGAGGAAGGTGGGGATGACGTCAAGTCAGCACGGCCCTGACATCCTGGGCGACACACACGCTACAATGGTCGCGACAGCGGGAGGCCAACCCGCGAGGGGGAGCTAATCCTACAAAGGCGACCACAGTTCGGATGGTAGGCTGCAACTCGCCTGCCTGAAGTCGGAGTTGCTAGTAACCGGGGGTCAGCACACCCCGGTGAATACGTTCCCGGGTCTTGTACACACCGCCCGTCACACCACGAAAGTCGGCAACACCTGAAGCCGCTGGGCTAACCCCCTTCTTGGGGGAGGCAGGCGTCGAGGGTGGGGTTGGTGATTGGGGTGAAGTCGTAACAAGGTAGCCGTACCGGAAGGTGCGGCTGGATCACCTCCTTTCTAGGGACGCGGCCCTCAAAAGGGCCTATCCCAGGTCGATCTTCTCGTAAGAGAAGCCTGTATGACATGAGTGTGTTACCGGCAGGGTAGACAACGTGTATCGCCGAGTGCAGATGCCTTACCACTCTTGAGTTGTCCGGGAAGTTCTTTGCGAGGCTTCCGCGCCATTCGCGGGCTATTAGCTCAGGTGGTTAGAGCGCAGTCCTGATAAGACTGAGGTCCCTGGTTCGAGTCCAGGATGGCCCACCTAATATGGGGACGTAGCTTAGCTGGAAGAGCGCCGCCTTTGCACGGCGGAGGTCAGGGGTTCGAATCCCCTCGTCTCCACCCAAAATGTTCATCACCCGCCGGCCCAGGCGGGTTTTTTCGTGGGCGAAAAGGGTTGATGTGAGCCAATGAAACGTTCTGCTTTACTTCTCCGTGCCTTGAGTATGCAATATCTCCTTTGGAGGCTTCCTTCTATTGATGAATAACTTGACGGAGAACAGATGTACACGCTAGGGATCAACGCGGTCTACCACGATTCCGCGGCCTGTCTCGTCAAGGATGGGCAGGTGCTCGCAGCAGTTGAGGAAGAGCGATTCACCCATATCAAGCATGGCAAGCGTCCCATCCCCTTCTCCACCTATGAACTGCCGTTTCATGCCATCAATTACTGCCTGCAAGAAGCCGGAATAGCGCTCGTTGATGTCGATCACGTCGCGTACTCTTATGATCCCTTTCTGCTGCTAGGGGCGCGCCGCGACGAGGCCGTGATTACCCTTCCGATGGAACCTAGCGCACACGCGGTGCCTGCCGGGTGGGAATCGGTGTGGGACCCGCTGTTTGTCTCGTCCATCGTCAATGCGCCACGTCAATTGGCCGACGGCGCGCCATTTCATCTACGCGCGCGCTTTCGTGGGGCAAAGGCGAACGGTCCCTATCGCTGGCATTTTGTCGAGCACCACCTGGCGCACGCCGCCAGCGCCTTTCTCCCCTCTCCATTCGAAAGCGCCGCGGTTCTGACGCTAGATGGCCGAGGAGAGAAGGCCACGACCAGCTACAGTATTGGCGAGGGCAACTCGCTGTACCGGCTGGGGCAGGTTGACATGCCGCACTCGCTTGGTCTGCTCTACGAGCAGGTCACGGAGTATCTCGGCTTCCTGCCCTCTTCTGACGAGTATAAGGTCATGGCGCTCGCATCGTTCGGTAAGCCGCGCTACCTTGCTGAGTTCCGCGAAATCGTCCAGCTCGCGCCAGACGGCCGGTATACTATTCAACCCCTGTGCCTGGAGGAGCGCTTCGGGCCTGCACGACAGCGAGGTGGCCCGATGGAGCAGCGCCACTATGATATAGCGCATTCGTTACAGATGGTGCTGGAGGAGACGGTGCTCGAGCTGGTTCGCTGGTTCCACGAGGCAACTCAACTCGATGCGCTCTGCCTGGCGGGAGGAGTCGCGCTCAATTGCGTAATGAACGCGCGGTTGCGTGACAGGGGACCGTTCAAGCAGATGTGGGTGCAGCCGGCGGCAGGAGACGCGGGGACAGCGCTCGGCGCCGCGCTCTGGGTGGATGCCCAGGAACGCGCGCCCTCCGCACGCGCGTACCGCATGGATCACGCCTTCCTTGGCCCGGACTATAGCGACGATGAGATCGAGGAGTTCCTGGCCTGGTCGAAACTCCCGTACCGCCGCACGACCAATCTCGCGGGCGAAGTTGCTGAAATGCTGGCGCAGGACAGGGTTATCGGCTGGTTCCAGCACAGGATGGAATACGGGCCGCGCGCGCTGGGGGCCAGGTCGATCCTCGCCTCACCGCTGCACGCCACCATGCAGGCGCGCCTCAACGAGATCAAGGATCGCGAGGATTTCCGACCGGTAGCGCCCGTTGTGCTCGAGGAGGAGGCGGCCAACTGGTTCGCCGGCGCGGGCGTATCTCCCTTCATGCTCTTCGTGTACGATGTGCTGCCGGAAAAGGCTGACCGCATCCCGGCGGTACGCCACGTGGACGGCACCGCGCGCATCCAGACCATCAATCGCCAGCAGCACGCGCTCTATTACGACCTGCTCCGAGCGTTTCAGGGACGTACCGGCGTGCCGGTGCTCGTGAATACATCGTTCAATACTCGTGGCGAGCCAATCGTCTGTACGCCGCGTGATGCCGTCGAGTGCTTCTGGACTTCTCCACTCGACGCGCTCGTGATTGGCTCCTTCATCTTAGAGAAGCTGCAGGTGAGCGAATAATGCCGCGCGTGTCAATCGTCGTACCCACCTACAAGCGGCCCGACCTGCTTGCGCGCTGCCTGGAGGCGCTGCTGGCGCAAGACCTTGCTCCGGCGGACTACGAGGTCATTATAGTTGACGACGCCGACTGCATCGAGACAAGAGACATGGTGCAGCGGCGGGCGAAGCAAGCCAGGAGCCGCGGCCATACTGTGCGCTATCTTCCGGCCAAGTTTACGCAAGGTCCTGCCGCCGCGCGTAATATTGGCGTGCGCGCGGCTCGGAGTGAGGTGATCGCCTTCACCGACGATGATTGCATTCCCTGTACCGGATGGTTGAAGGCCGGCTTAGCAGCTCTGAAGGATGGCGTGGCGGGAGTCGCCGGGCGCATCAGCGTACCGCTGGAGGGTGCGCCCACCGATTACGAAAACAATGCATCCCACCTCGCGCACAGCGAGTTTGTGACCGCGAACTGTTTTTACCGGCGTGATGCGCTGCTGCTCGTCGGGGGCTTTGATGAACGCTTCACGATGGCCTGGCGCGAGGACAGTGATCTCATCTTCAGCCTGCAGGAACGCGGCCTGCAGTTCGCCCGCGCGTCGGATGCGCTGGTCGTCCACCCGGTGAGGGCAGCCCGGTGGGGGGTGAGCATCGGCCAGCAGCGCAAGAGTTTGTTTAACGCGCTGCTCTATAAGAAGCATCCAGCGCTGTATCGCCAGAAGGTACAGTCGGGTCCTCCCTGGCGCTACTACGGCATCGTGGGTGCGCTCCTGGTCGTGCTGGCCGGTGCTATCGCGATGTTGGGGCCGATAGCGCTGGTTGGCCTCGTATCTGGGCGTGTCTGACCGGGCACTTCTGCGCACAGCGGCTCCGACACACTTCACATGCGCCCGGCCACGTAGGCGAGATGATCGTAACTTCTATGGTCATTCCGCCCCTCGCGGTTTACTGGCGACTGCGCGGCGCGGTCAAGTATCGCGTATTTTTCTTTTAAGCGCGGTGAAGAGTGGAGCGAAACGTGTAATGAAACTACCTACCTATGTGCAGATCGAGCCGGTCGGACAGTGCAACTTGCGCTGCCAGATGTGTTCGATCCAATTCCGCAAGGATGGTCCGCCCCATGGACCGCCTGCTTTCATGAACTATGAGACGTATCTCTCGATCATCGATCAATTTACGAATCTGAAAGAACTTCACCTTCAGGGCCTGGGCGAGCCGATGATGCATCCTCGATTCTTCGACATGGTCGAGTACGCCGCAAAGAGGGGCATCAGGGTATCGACCAACTCGAACCTGACGCTGCTAAATGAAAGGCGTGCCGAACGCTGCGTGACGAGCGGCCTTGGCTACCTGCATATCTCTATTGATGGAACGAACGCTGAAAGCTACGAGCGCATTCGCGTGCGCGCACATTTCGAACGCGTGGTGGCCAATATCGAACGCATTCTGGCCGCGCGCAAACGCCTTGCAAGCGAATATCCCCGGCTTCACATGGTGATGGTCATAATGCGGCAGAACTTACACGAACTGCCCGACCTGGTGCGCTTTGCACACCGCTATTCAATGGAAAGCATCTTCGTGCAGCATCTCTGCCACGACTTCGGGGAGAGCAGCCTGCCCGAGCAGTACCTGCCTATGCGCGCCTTTATTAAAGAGGAGACGTTACTGGAAGAGGACCCGCGGCGCATTGCCCGCTACTTTGAAGAGGCGTGCCAGGTTGCCCAGGAACTGGACATCGATCTGCGGCTGCCACGCCTGCGCATGCGCCAGCATGCCCCAGGCACTCCCGGCCGGCAACGCTGCGATTGGCCCTGGCGAGGAGCCTATTTTAGCTACCAGGGCTATGCGATGCCGTGCTGCATGGTTTCGACGCCGGATCGCATCAATTTCGGCAACGTTTCCGAGCAGCCTGCCGAGGTGTTGTGGAACGGGGCGCAGTACCAGGGGTTTCGCGATCAATTAGAATCCGAGCAGCCACCCGAGGTGTGCAGCTCCTGCTCGATTTACAAGGGGGTCTTTTAAGACGACCGGCGCTCTTTGTTCGTGATTCTAGTATGGCGACTGTTGATATCCTGCTTCCGACCTATAATCGTCTTTCGTCGTTAATTATGACGCTCTCCGGTGTGGCCGCGCAAACGCTGCGAGATGTGCGCGTGATCGTAGCCGATCAAAGCGAAGAGCCAGCCGAATATTCAGAGGTGGTTCAGACCCTGCGCCGCGTAATCGAGGCCAGGGGCGGCACTGTCGAATGGTATAATCGCTTGCCCAAGCATGGCATAGCCGAGCAGCGCGACTTTTTGCTCAGGCATGCAAACGCGCGTTATGTACTGTATCTCGATGATGATGTCTTTATGGAGCCGTGGGTGATGCAGCGCCTGCTGGAGGTGCTCCAGACCGAAGGATGCGGCTTTGCCGGGGCATTTCCGGCCGGCCTATCACACCGGACCGATGTGCGCCCACGGCAACAGGTCATCGAGTACTGGGATGGGCCGGTGCAGCCCGAGGCGGTCGATCCCGGCACTACGCAATGGGAACGCTGGCAGTTGCACCGCGCCGCCAACCTGTACCACGTCGGCCAGTCGCTGCTACCAGGGGAGTTCCGGCTCTACAAGGTCGCCTGGGTGGCCTCGTGTATCCTCTACGACCGGGAGAAGCTGCTCGAGGTAGGGGGCTTCTCGTTCTGGTCGCGGCTCCCACGCTATCATTCTGGCGAGGAAGTGCTGGTGCAGAACCTGTTGATGAGGCGCTGGGGCGGCTGTGCCCTCATCCCATCGGGCACGTACTACTCGCAGGTGCCGACAACCGTCCTCAACGAGGCGGGAACGGTTGACGGGCACGCGCTCGACCTGCTCGCGGAAATGGTCGAGCGCTACGCGCCGCAAAGTAATACAGCGCAGGTTCGCAGGCGATGAATGATCCATTCGCGCCCGGCTTCCTCTCACGCTTAGCAGAACCGCCTCGCAAGATCGCTCTGCTGCGTGCCTCGCGCATCGGCGATTTCCTCTGCGCAACGCCCACGTTCCGAGCGCTGCGCCGCGCACTGCCCCGCGCGGAAATTACCCTCATCACCCTGCCGATGCTGCGTGACGTGGCGGAAAGGTTGCCCTCTATCGATCGGGTCGAGGCTTTCCCCGGCTTTCCAGGCATAGCAGAGCAGTTTTTCGACGCGCGCTGCACGCTGCGCTTCTTACAGGAGATGCAACAGGAGCGCTTTGACCTGGCGGTGCAAATGCAGGGTTCCGGCGCGTACTCCAATCCATTTACCCTGCTGCTCGGAGCGAAGGCGACGGCCGGTTTCGTGCGACCGGGAGATCCTGCCGGACGCCTGGACGTCGCTTTGCCGTATCCCGAAGGAGTGCATGAAGTGCAAGCAGTCCTGGCGCTGGCGACCTTTTTAGGCGCGCCCGCGCAGGGCGAATACACGGAATATCCCTTGTGGCCTTCGGATCACGAAGCTGCTGCGTGCCTGCTGAAGGGTGCAGAGCCGCCGCTGCTGGGATTACACCCGGCGGCGAGGGACGCGACGCGGCGGTGGGGACTGGATCGCTTCGCGGCGGCAGGCAATGCACTGCGCGATCGCTACGGCGGCACGCTGGTGATACTTGGAGAAAAAGAGGAACAGGCCACAGGGGATGCACTGGCGAGGCGGCTTGACAGACCCTGCCTGAATCTCGTGGGAAAAACGTCGTTGACGACCCTGGGGGCAGTTATCGCGGGCCTGTCGCTGCTGCTTACGAACGATACAGGTCCAGCGCACATGGCCTACGCGCTGGGGACGCCGACCGTGACCATTTTTGGCGCGGCCTCCCTGGAGCGGTATGGTCCACCGCCGGAGGGGCCATACCAGGCGCTGGCCTTCCCCGTGGCGTGCAGGCCCTGCGGCTACGTCACGTGCCCGATAGGTTATCTTTGTTTAGAGGGTGTGACGGTCTCGCGGGTGGTGGAGGCCGCGGAAGAGGTCATCAGGTATACTGCGCCCCGCGTATCTTCAGGTACGCCAGCCGCAGACCTTCCAGGGGCAAGTACTGGTTGACGTATTGTATCTCAGGGATAATAGGCGCCATCAACTGCGCCAGGCCGCCGTGCGCGATGACCTTCACGTGGTCGGCTGCCGTTGTTGCCGGAACTCCCGGTATCTCCTTGCGCAGGCGTTCGATCAGGCCCTGCACCAGGCCGACGTGGCCGAAGATAATGCCAGACTGCATATTTTCGATGGTGTTCTTGCCCAGAGCGGCGCGCGGCGGCGTCATATCAACGCGGTAGAGACGCGAGGCCGCGCTGCTCAGTGCCTCGGCGGAGATCACCAGGCCGGGGGCAATTGCTCCACCCAGGAAATCTCCTTCAGTGGAGATCACGTCAAAAGTGGTCGCGGTGCTGAAGGCGATGATGATGGCCGGGCCGCCGTAGAGGGCGTGCGCAGCAAGGGCAGTGGCGATACGATCGGAGCCGATCTCCCATGGATTATCGACCAACAGACGAATACCCAGGTCGAGCGTGTGATCCAGCACGATCGCCTCTCGATGGCAGTAGCGGGAAGCCAGCTCTTGAAAGACGGGCGTGAGCGGCGGAACAACGCTCGACAGGATGATATCATCGATGTCGGTCAACTGGTAGCCGGCGTGGCGCGCCAGGTCGTTCAGCACCATGGCATACTCGTCCGTGGTGCGCTGGCGAGCGGTCGAAACCACCCAATGATTCTTCATCGTCTCGCTGTTATAAAGGCCGATTTTGATGTTGGTATTGCTGATATCGATAGCCAGAAGCATGGCAGGCTCCTTATGCCATCTGCTGCACTCTCGCAGCATATTGTTTCAGGTAGGCGGCGATCTCGAAGGGGTCTCCGTACGAGCGGTCGGTCGTTACTATGACCTCAAGGTCATTGCGCGAATCGAGGAAGGCAAGCGTCGTAGGAGTGCGCATGCGTTTGCGCCGCTGGCGAAGGCCCTGCTGGGTGAAATAGCGGCCAAAGATGAAACCTGCCGTATGCTCGCCCGCTCGCGGCATCTCGCGAAAGCCTGCCGCGCCGGAAGTCGAGCGATCCGGCGGAGGGGTGCCGCGAGCCGTGACATGGCGTACGTAGGTGAGCGGCACATGCACGATCTTATCGCCTTCCTGTTTGACGAATTCGTCGGGCGTGATCACAATCAAATGCCGGTCAGCGTCGCGCAGCCGGCGAATGTCTGTTATCATCGCCCACGCGCTGCCCAGGCTGATAAAAAGAGCGATGCCAAGCAGAACGGTGGTGAAGCAGCCGGCTGCAAATCCCAGCGTATAATTATACGGAATGGTGGCCCAGACGATAAATGCGAGCAGAGCGAACCCAATGATAATACCAGAGACCCAACCTAGAATGCCTACCTGCACCTTCTGTTTCAATAAAGGAAGAACGAGCCAGCCGGGAGGAGCTTCTTCGCTCGCCCTGGCCCTTTCGAGTATCTCGGCAGCTTCCATAGCGTCCTTCTTTCTTCTCCGAGTAGGAATAAAGTCATGACATGATTATATCAGATTCAGAGATATACGCGGTAAAGTTTCCGGCGCTTGGAGGGCATGGTAGAATAGCGGAGAGGGAATAGGAGAACGTTTTAAGGGAATGGAAACCATCATGCAAACGAAGGAAGCCCAGGAGTCGATCTCTGCGAGGGAGGCTGCCCGCCAGCTTCTCGCGGCGTACCGGGCGTCTACACCTGCATGGAAGGGGGAGATCGTACCGCTCGATGCGCTGGCCGCGTGGTTGGGCCTGGAGGTGGCAACCTTCAACCCGGATGACTATCCAGCCGGCACCTTTGGTTTCCTCGAACCCCAGGAGCGCCTTGTGTGGCTCCGTCGCGAGCTGTCACCGGCGCTGCGCCGTTTTACACTGGCTCACGAACTGGGCCATGCCATCCTGCACCGCCACATTGCTCCGCCGGTACAGCCCGGGCAGGCTTCCTATCCGTCGCCAGGCGCCGCGCACAATGGCCTCTCGCCCGACTATTCCAACCAGGAATATGGTGGGGCCACGCGCGAAGATCCATGTCAGGATAATGATGTGCGCGAGGCCGCTGCCGGAACCGTTACGCAGCAATCGGTGGAAGATATGCTCGGCCCCGGCATCATCGACGCGATGTATGACCCGCGCAGCCAGCGCGAACTCGATGCCAACCTTTTCGCCGCCGAACTTCTGATGCCCCTGGAGCGCGTGCGCTCCCTCTACCTTTCACACGACATCTCACCCGTAAAACTGGCCGATCTGTTCGGGGTGTCACAGGCCGCCATGTTGAACCGCCTGGCCGAGCTGGTTATGGACCCGGTTGTCCGTTCAGCCCATACGGGCGAGAGGGGTGGAGCGGAGCGGGGAAGGCCTTTATGGTCGTCCGCCAGTGGAGAGAACGACGCGTTATCGATGAGCAATGGCGACAGGGTCGTAAAGGAAGTGGGCAATGCATCGAGACTCAGGAGGCAATATGACCGCTTTCAGCTTGCCGCAATCGAGGCGCGGACGCCGGCGTTGATTGTAGCGGGTCCCGGCAGCGGCAAGACCAGTACGTTGATTGGCCGGGCCGAATATCTCATACATGAGCTGGGGGTGCAGCCAGAGCATATCCTGGCCCTGACCTTCTCGCGCAAGGCCGCCCAGGAGATGCAGGAGCGCTTGCAGCAGGCGCTGGCCGGCGGAAATCAGGAGCATTCTCAAGCCTTTACGGGTGTGTTTCCGACCGTCAGCACCTTTCATGCTTTTTGCGCGGGGCTGCTGCGGGAATATGGAGGCCTGGTCGGGCTGCGTCCGGGTTTTGCTTTCATCGATGATGCCGAGGGCTATTTCCTGCTGCGTCGCCTGGGGGCGCAATTGCCGCTGCATCATTACCAGAACCTGGCCAATCCTGCTGCCTCGTTTCCGGCCATCCTTAGCGCCATTTCGCGCGCGAAGGATGAACTGGCCACGCCGGCGATGTACAAGCAACTGGCGCAGGCCATGCTTGATAGAGCGTGGCAAGCACGGCAAGCGCAGGGGACACAGGAGGCAGGCGAGAAGAAGGACGACGAGGAACTGGAACGGGCGGAGAAGGCTCTGGAGATTGCCGATATCTACGCGCTGTACCAGCGGCAACTGGAGCAGCAGGGCGATATTGATTTCGGCGGCCTGATCATGCTCGCCGTTCAACTGCTGCGCGACAATCCCGATGTGCATGCGGAGATGCGGGAGCGGCACCAGCATATCCTGGTCGATGAATTTCAGGATATCAACCGGGCGAGCGGCGTACTGCTGCGCCTGCTGGCGGGTGAAGAGCGGCGCGTGTGGGTTGTGGGCGACGCCAATCAAGCTATCTACAGCTTCCGGGGGGCATCCCCCGCCAATATCGCTAACTTCCGCCAGGATTATCCCGACGCGGTGATCCTGCCGCTCAGCCGCAACTACCGATCGCGCCCGGATATCGTCAGCATGGCGGAGGCCTTTCGCCGCGCGCGCCTGGAAACCAGCACGCAGGTAGATGGACCAGTGGCGGAGAGCGCTCGTCCTACGCACGCTCACGCCTACATTACACTGGCAAGCGCGCCGGATGAGGCTAGCGAACTGCAAGGCATCGTCGAAGATATCAGGCGCAAGCATGAGCAGGGTTATGCGTATCGCGATATCGTCGCGCTCTGCCGCACGCGCGCACTCGCACGCAAGGTGACGCGCGCCCTGGCTGGAGCCGGGCTACCCGTCATCGAACGGGGCGGAGTGCTCGAGCAGGAGCATATTCGTGGCTTGCTGTCGGTTATGATGCTGCTCGGCGATTACGGCAGTATGGGCATCCTGCGCGCGGCGCGGCAGGCCGATCACCCTTTTTCGCAGGCGGATATCGAGACGCTGCTGCTGGCTGCTCGCGAGGATGAGCCTCATTCGCTCCGCCATTTGTTGCTGAGCGGCCACGCGCCGCCAGGGTTGAGTCGCGAGGGGCAGCGCTCGTTCGCGAAACTCTCTGCCGTCCTTAAAGCACTTTATTTCACCCCGACCATCAACACCATCTGGCTGCTGCTGGCGCAATATCTATTTGTCGAGACCTCGATTGGACGGAGCCTACTGGGGTACGAGGGCGACCGCAAGGGTCTCCACCCGCCTCCCCCCCAGGGTATGAGCGAACGATCAGGGGCGTTGAACATGGAGGGCGACCGCAAGGGTCCCCACCCCCCTCCACTCCACCCCCGCCCCTACAATGATGACGGAGGTGAAGTCGAGGGTGAGGCGGTGCGGGCGGATTATGCCGATTTGTTGGCGTTGGCGCGCTTTTTTGATGCGCAGCAGCAGGCTGTGCGCCAGCAGGAAGGGGAGGAGAGGGGTGAAGTAGCTGGCATACCTGGGGCGCCTGGGACGTCCGCGATGCCACCAATCGCGGAACAGGTGAAGGCGTTTTTGGGCTATATTACTGTGTTGCTCACACTGCGCCAGGATGGGGGCAGCAGCCGGCGCGAGGCGGAGCAGCAGGGGGAAGGTGAGGCGCCTGATGTGATCCGTGTGATGACCGTGCATGCCAGCAAGGGGTTGGAGTTCCCGGTGGTTTACCTGCCCGGCATCGCCAACCTCAGGTTCCCAGCCCAGAGGCGCTCGCATGTTGCTCCACCGCCGCCGGGCATGATTTCGGCGGCCAGCGACGAAATTGCCGCGCACGAGACGGGCGAGGCCTGCCTTTTCTATGTGGGCGCGACGCGCGCGCGCGATCACCTGGTGATCAGTTATGCCGCGCGCTACGGGAAGAAGGCGTACAAGCCTTCGAGCTATATTCATGCCCTGGCTGCCGACCTTTCAGACGAGCGTATCACGCGCGTTGCCTGGCCGAAGATCGACGAGCCGCAAGCGACGGGTGAGGATGCCGCGTCGATCCAGAGAAGCCAGGAAGCGGGAGAAGAGCAAGGGCTGGATGGGCGGGTGTCCTCGCAGCCGAGCGAGGCGTTCATCTCGGCCAGCAAACCCGCAGCGCTGCGACTATCGGATATAGAGACATACCAGCGCTGCCCGCGCCAGTACCTTTATGGCTGGATTTATCGCTTCCGAGGGGAGGCAGCCGCCTACCAGCGTTTCCGCAAGGCCACGCAGTTGACGCTCGATGTCCTGCAAAAGCGTATCGAGGCGGCGAAAGATGGTGACAACGCCGAGTTGAGCTACCCGACGGCCGAGGAGGCGCGCGCGCTTTATTCGCAGCACTGGCGCGCCGCCGACGGGCATACCACACCTTTCGCACCGCTCTACGAGCAGCACGGACACGAGGTAGCCGACCTGCTGCGGCGTAAACTCCTGGAAAGCGGCAACGGTGGCTGGCAACTCTCCCAAACATACACGGTTGAGGTGGCCGGGCAGCCCATCGAGGTGACGGTTGACCGCGTGGAGTCGCCTGCTCGTGCCGGGGTCGGAGGCGGAGAGGCGCCCAGATTTGTCAAAACCGGCTATGGCCGGCGCAAGAGCAAAGTCGATCCGACCACGCGCGAACTGCTCTACGCGCGTGCCTACCGCCAGCATCATCCCGATCAGCCGTTGGCGCTGCACTTCCACAATATGAGCACGGGTGAGACCTTCGAGATCAAGCTGACGCAGAAGAAGGAGCAGGGCCTGTACCAGGAACTGGAGAAGGCGCTCGAGGGCATGGCGCGCAACGAGTATGCGCCTAGGCCCGATCCGTTTGTGTGTCCGGTGTGCCCGTTCTTTCTGATTTGCCCGGCATGATACATGCTAACAGCATAGATTTTATCTTGGAAGCATGCTCTGGGCAATATACAATGCTATAGAGGACAGGTTGCGAGAGTCTACCTCCTTTGGAGTGAGGGAGGCCGATACTATTGTTGTTCGACTATTGGCGTGTTTTCCACGGGTTCTTCTCCGTAGACGCCTCTGTATTGTGGCGGCAGCATCGAGGCGATGCGGCGCATTACGGCGACGGTGGCCTCCTCGATGTCTTCGCGGGTGATCTTGTTACCCTTTGGAGTCAGGGTCATCGGTTTGCCAAATACGATGTTGATGCGGGGGCGGAAAACTTTGAGCGCATTTTCGCTGCCCCAGATGGCGACGGGGATAACGGGTACGCCGGAGCGTAGGGCGATCATGCCGAGGCCGACGTGCCCTTTCGCCATGCGGCGGGTTTTGCTGCGCGTTCCCTCCGGGAAGATGATGAATATCTTGCCGGCCTTGAGCTGGGTGTCGGCAGCGCGCAGCGATTGACGGTCGGCCTCGCCGCGCTTGACGGGGAAGGCGCCGAGGAGACGTACCAGCCAGCCCAGCCTGCCATAGAACAGTTCTTCCTTTGCCATATAGACCACTTTGCGCTTCATATAGGCGGGCACGAGCGGCACATCAAACCACGAGAGGTGGTTGGAGGCCACGATGCAAGGACCCTTCGCCGGGACGTTCTCTTGCCCGGTGACATGCACATCCAGGATCAGCGCGAAGATGAAGCGCGCGAGAGCCCGCAGACTGCGCCAGAACCACATGGGAGTGTCGTAGGGTTCGTAGAAGTTTTTCTGTCGCCTGACTTTCGTGGGAGCCGGGGTTACGCTGCTCTGCTGCGTCATGGCGTCACCTCCAGGAGACTCTCGATGACCTCGAGCACCTGCGGGACGGTAAGGTTGTCGGACATAATCACGATGGCATCGTGGGCAGGTCTGGAATTGTCTTTATCGATCTCGTCGCGCCGCCTGATATCGGCCAGGACCTCTTCAAAAGGGGGCAGCGCGGGATTGTCCTGCCCCATGCGCTCCTCCAGTTCCACGTAGCGGCGGCGGGCGCGCTCTTCCACGCTGGCAGTCAGGTAGATCTTCAATTCAGCGTCCGGCAGCACGACCGCGCCAATGTCGCGCCCGACCATCACGATGCCGGCTCGCTGGTGGGCCATCTCGCGCTGGCGGGCAATCAGGATGGCACGCAGCTCCGGGTGCGCCGAGACGGGGGGAACGGCGCGCGTGACCGCAGTGCTGCGAATCTCCCAGGTGACATCCTGCCCATCCACCGTGACGGTATACTGGCGGCCATCCTCGATATGCGGGTGATGAATGGCGATCTCGGCGCGCTCGGCCAGAGCCGCCAGCGCGGGTCCATCGTCGACGCTGACCCCCTCGCGCAGCGCAAGCCAGGCTACCGCGCGGTACATCGCCCCGGTATCGATGTAGAGATAGCCCAGTTTGCGCGCTAGCTGCTCCCCTACCGTACTTTTGCCGGCCCCCGCCGGACCGTCAATGGCGATGCGCTCAGGCCAGATCATGATTCCTCTCCATGTGTGCGTGGTCGTCGATACTCAGGGATTATATCACACGGATTTAGCGCCTGGTCGGGGTTGTTTCAATCGGCTCAAGGAGACGCTTGAGAACCGAAGTTGACAAGCATCCGGTTCTCAAGCGTTTCTATCATGGGTGTTTCTCAGCCTCAATATACTAGCTGCTCGATCAGTTCAATGAGCTTCAGGACATTGAAGGGTTTGGCCAGAAAGATCATGCCGCGCTTCTTGAGTTCTGCTGCCGGGGGGCTGATGGCGCTGATCAAGATCGACTTTGCATGTTTGAGGTGATCGAAGGCATGAAGGCGGTCATGCAATTCCATGCCGTTCATGCCAGGAAGGCCGTAATCCAGAATAAAGAGGTGGGGCACGTGCTGGGTAGCCCAATCCAGGGCCTGCGCAGGATTGGGATGATGGATGGCGAAATGCCTGGTTTCCTGGTAGATAAGCTGGACGATAAATGTACCGATTTGCTCATCATCCTCTACAACCATAATGAGTTTGATTGGAGCTTCATCTCTCGTTTTAGGATCAGTGGTCTTCTCTGACATTGTGTACATGGCCTTTCAAATCCTGGCGGGCAAAATAAGATTGGCTAACATGTATAGCACGAAGAACAAACAAGGTGTGTTTCGGAGGGGCTTACTACAGTTCACAGGTCCTGGGATAAGGAAACAGGTCGTAATGTCCTTACCTCGTCCGGCGTCAAATATCTCCACTTGCCTGCTGGTAAATCTCCCAGAGTCAGTGGCCCGATGCCGGCGCGTTTCAATTCTAGCACAGGGTAGCCCATGGTGGACAGCATACGCCTTACCTGGCGTTTACGCCCCTCGTGAATCGTCAGAGCAAGCCAGCAATTGCCTCCCGCCTGTCGCAGCACGCGCACGGCGGCAGGCGATGTTTTGCGCATCTGCCCGTCGTCCTCCTTGATCGCGACGCCCCGGCGTAACGCTTCAAGCGCGCTCACGGATGGATAGCCTTTCACCAGCGCCTCGTAATGTTTTTCCATTGCGTAGCGCGGGTGCGTCAGGCGCTGGGCGAAATCGCCATCGTTGGTGAGGAGCAGCAGGCCAGCAGTGTCGATGTCGAGGCGCCCGACGGGATAGACGCGCAGGCGCCGCAGCTCTGCCGGCAGCAGATCGAGTACGGTCGGCCTGCCCTGCGGGTCGCGCGCCGTCGTGACATAGCCGACCGGCTTGTGAAGCAGGATGTAGGCGTGCCGGGCAGGAGCCTGTACGGGTCTGCCATCGACCGTCACGCTGTCCTGTCCGGGGATAACGCGGCTGCCCTGGGTCTTCACCGTTTCGCCGTTGACCTGCACACGCCCGGCGGCTATCAGCTCCTCGGCATGGCGGCGCGAGGTTACACCGGCGTGGGCGAGGTAGCGCGCAAGGCGTTCTTCGTCCTGACCTTGCTGGTCTTCCTGGCTCTCACGCTCACCCTGATTTTGCGGGCCCTGCTTATCTCGTTTCTGCTCTGTCATGGTTTGCGACTCCACAGTGTGACCAGGCATTCCTCGCAGCGTTTCTCCTGGCAAGTCTGCGCGTAAATATAGTGCAGGCCTTGCTGCTGGCAGGTGCGGTCCGGTTCGCGATCCAGGCGCAGTTGCTTGCGCATGGCGCGAGTGACCTGGTTCGAGGGGAGAGCGGGATATGCCAGGTAGAGCTCTTTTGCGCGTGCGTAAAGCCCCTCATCGCCCTCTAGCGAGGCCACGGCAGCCGCGAATGGCAGGACGACGTTGCAGATGACGATATCAGCACGGGCGGCGCTGATGCTGGTAAAGATGGCGCGCAGGCTGTGAATGAGCGGTTGAAGGTTGCCTGGATGAGCAGGATGAGCATCACTGTTCAGCAAGCGCAGTATCGTCCTCCACGCTCCCTCGGATTTCCAGTGTTCTACCAGCTCGCCCAGAGCGCGCAAGCGGCCCGCGTCCAACGGTGAGGGAGAAGGCCTGCGCCCCTGGGGTTCGGGGAGATCGCTGCTGCCGGTAAGCCCGACCAGGTGCAGGCCGGCAGCGCGGAAGAAGGCGCGGTCTCGCCCATATCCAAGGGCCTCGGCCAGTGATGGTATCAGGCAGACATCGTAGGAGCTGAACGGTTCGTGTGGGAGGGCCTCACGCAGCATTTGAAGGAATAGGCCGGTTTTCTGATCAAAACGCGCGAGACCGGCCTGTTCCAGGAGGGCGCTGTGCTGCGTAGTCGTCATGGCAGGCATGATGTGCTCGCAAGGGTAGGCAGCCGGTAGAGATGCGTGCGATTCCGGCGCGATATCGTTGAGCGAACAGACCGGAACGGCCTGACCATCCTGGCGTAGGATGGGCCTGGGTGAGTCGTAGATGAGAACGACGTGCAGGATGACGTTATTATAGCGCGGGTCGGTATGATGCTGGTGGACGTACCAGTCGCTGCAGCGAATATGAAATTCGACGTCGCCGCTCATCTGCTGGCCGGGCTCAAACGCCAGTACAGCGTCCCGGATATCGGGCCCCTGCGGCCCGCCCGGGCGGCCGGTGTGGAGCAGGCGGCAGATGTTACCGTTGCTGAGCGGCAGGGTAAGCGGCAACGGCAGGCCGTGCCAGCGGCGGGCCAGGTCGGTTTCATAGTGCGCTGCTTCACTGCGTAACATCAGGCACATAAAATATCCTATCGGGATGAGATGGGTTCTATGCAGGTGATTCTTCGGAGGGTGGCTGGACGACCGGCACTTGCAACGTGATATCGGCGTCTTCTTCTACCGTCCCTCCATTTGCGTCGTTCTCAGCATCTTCGAGCAGTTCGACGTGGTCGCCAGTGGCGTAGGCCATACCCTCAGCTACCTCGGCGGCAGCTTCCGCGTTGGTGGCAGCCTGCATAGCCTGCTCTTCGGCAGCTTCGGCATCGGCCAGGGCTGCCTGGGCGCCTGTCACCTCGCGTTCTGCCTGGCGCAGGGCGATATCGGCCTCCTCGCCGCTCAAAACGCCGTAGCGAATGTCAAGGCGCACTCGTCCGAGCGCTTGCTCAGCCTGCTGCGCGCGCAGGCGTGCCTCGCGTGTCTGCGCGGTGCTGATATCTGCGGCAACCCTGGCTTTGGCCGCGCGCTCGGCTGCAATGTTCGCGTACGTTTCGGCGGCAGATGCTTCCACGGTCGTCTCTTCTTCCTCGATCTGTTCGATCTCCGGAGGAACCATGATCGAGGTGGGTTCCTCCTCTTCCTCAAAAAAGACGATCGTTGAGGAGCTTGCGCTTTCAGGCTGTGCTTCTAGCTGCGCCGCTTCCTGGCTCGGCAGGTGGTCCGGTACGTTCTCAGCAGAGACCGGCTGCTCGACCTGCTCTGGCGCGCTCTGCTCAACCTGCTGTGTAGCTATCGCAGCGGCGCGTTCAGCCGCTGTGCGGATGCTCTCCTCGGCTGCGCCGGCGGCGGCGTGCGCTTCGCTCACAGCCGGCAGTGATGCCTGCTCGGTGAGTTCGGGGGCCGGCTGAGAAGCAGGGGAAGGAGTGTCAAGCGCTTCTAATTGCTGCCGGACGAGTGCCAGGCTACCTTCGATACGCTCGAGGCGCGCTGTACGTTTTTGCAGGCGTGCCTGCGCGCGTTCGAAGCGCGCCAGGGCTTTAGCCTGGGCCTGCTGAGCCTCTTGCAAACGTTCGAGCGTCTTCTGTTCGCGCTTTTGCAATGCTTTTCTCGTTTCACGAGGCGCGTCGCGCTGTTCCACATGCTGAGCGCCGCGCTTATCGACGCGCTGAGATGATGCGTTTTTATCCCTGGTCATCGTTGCTGCCCTCCAGGATTACACTGCTATTTCTTGCCTTTGGTCTTCTTTTTTACGCGCCCGGCGCCATCCGATTAGAGGATACAGCATAGGTGAGAGATTGCAATAATAGCCAGCCTCTCTACCAGTTGAGGCGTTCTTTGAGGCTGACGAAGCGGTGGTTGCCGATGATGAGGTGATCGACGAGTTCGATGTCGAGCTGCTGGCCGGCCTTGACGAGCTGCTGGGTGACGGCGATGTCTTCGGGGGAGGGGGTAGGGTCGCCGCTGGGGTGGTTGTGGCAGATGATGACGCCGGGGCAGTTGCGCAGGATGGCGGGCCGGTAGACTTCGGCGGCGCGCAGGACGGAGCTGTTGACGGTGCCCTGGTAGCGCTGGATGTTCTCGACGACCTGGTTCTTGGTATCGAGGATGAGGATGCGCATCTGCTCGTGGTCCAGAAAGGTCATCTCCATCATGACCAGGGCGGCGGCGTCGGCCGGGGACTTGATCTGGTACTTTTCGTCGGGCTGTGCCACGCCGAGGCGCCGCCCGATCTCCAGGGCGGCTTTGATCTGGGCGGTTTTGGCTTCGCCCAGGCCATGTTCGGCGCACAGTTCCGCGAACTCGGCGCGCATCAGGCCGGCCAGTCCCCCGTATTTGGCCAGTAGTTTGCCTGCCAGCTCGATCACGTTATCCTGGGCGGTGCCGGTGCGCAGGATGATGGCCAGCAGCTCGGCGTGCGAGAGCGCGCGAGGGCCATAATTGCGCAGTCGTTCGCGCGGTCGCTCGTCGGTTGGCAGGTCATGGATGGTCGGGTGGTATTCTAAACGCGTGGGAAATGGCGTGATCTTCGTGTTGCTTTTGTCGGTCGGCTCGATCTTTTCGATTTTCTGGGCGGTTGGCATTGGGCGCTGCTCCTTTCGTATGCGGGAAATATGCCCCTCTACCATAGCCGGACAAGCGCCCAGATGCAATAGGCAAAATAGGAAGCAAGCGGCGATATTATTGCCAGGGTACTTCCTTTCATCATGGCTGCCTGCATCGTCTACGACAGCACTGCATTGTAGCAGTGGATATCAAGGTACTTTTGTACCTGACGCAGCCGCTCCTTATCGGGTAAAGTGACAGGCGCGCAGTAGATGCGTTGTACCTGTGGGGAAGCATATATAGTATTTCAATATTTCGATGCAGGAGCTTGTCAGGGTATGTCGTCCTCTTTTTTCAGGAAGCACCTTTTTTTGTTTATCATCGGAGCGATTGCGCTGTCTGTCCTGTTCCAGGCGCTTATCATTCTGGGGGAGCGCTATCTCCCTGCTCCAGAGGGCCAGTCGCCTAAAAACGCAGTTGTTGTTCAGCAAACGCCTACGCCCACGGCGACAGCGGCGCCAACAAAAGTAGCCAGGTATTATGCTCGCCCTGAATTTGAGGCCGGCGTCGTCTATCCGGAATGGAGCCAGACGTCGTATGGGCCTGAAGATAGCGCCTGGCTGAACAGTTTGCCGGCGATTCAGTCACAAACGGGGGCACGCTGGATAGAAATGCCGGTGCTGTTTACACAGCCTGAACCAACATCAACCGAGGTTACAACGAGTGTGGGCACACCCACTGTGGAATCCGTCTTGTATGGGATACGGGCCGCACGCGCGCTTGGCCTCAACGTGTTCCTGGTGCCGTTATTCAGCATCGATGTGCAGGGAGCTTGGGCGGCAAATATTCAATTCCCAAGCGTCACGTTGGAGCAGCAGTGGTTTGATAATTTCTGGCACACCTATCAACCATACGTGGTGGCGGCCCAGGTCGCAGGCGCGCAGCAGGTGTCGATTGGCACGGAAGAAGCCTGGATGCAAGCATATGCGTTGCCCTCGCTGTGGAATACGCTGATCTCGCGTGTGCGCAGGGTCTACTCCGGCGCGATAACCTACGATGAGAACTGGTCTTCTCTTGGAGACCCGATACCAGCCTGGTTCAACAATCCGGACCTGGCGATGATCGGCGTCTCGGAATACATACCCTTAATTGCTCAGCGTGCGCGTCTCGATCTGGCAGACATGGTGCCGCTCTGGAGAACCAGGGTAAAACTGCTACTGGATTCCCTGTCAATGCAGATCAATAAGCCGGCCCTCATTTCAGAGATTGGGTACCGGAATAGCGCAGATACGCTTTATAATCCGTGGTACCCAGAATCCACCGTGTCTCCACCCGATCCCGCGGAGCAGGCTACAGCGTGCGAGGCGGCCTTGACCAACGTTATTCCAGACCCACATATCGGGGGCATTTTCTTCTGGGGATGGGATTCCGTCGGAGGGTTCAAGCTCTCCGGCCAGCCTGCGGATGCTGTAATTTCAAAGTGGTATAACTCGCCGCAATCATAACATAGGGGCCAATCTAGCGGCTCCAGAACATAATCCATTGAGGTAGGCATGACAACGAGGGTAAAGCCCCCGATTGTTGACAATAATATACGTATACAGGTCGCGCGATATGCTAAATGGATGGCAGAGCAGAGCCAGCGTACTGTACGTGGTTCCGGCTTCTACGACTCTGATGCCGCGCGGGCCATGAACGAATACATAGAGAACGCCGGAAAAACGGTGCAGGTGGGCAAGAAGCAGGTCGCGGCCTTCGCACCCTTTCGACGGGAACTTTCGGCCCTGCAAACGTTCACTCCTGGTCAGGTAATCGGGTTGATAATCCTGGCGATAGCCTGGGGATGTGGCCTGTTCATGTTTCGCCAGGAGACGTTGATTGCCACAATCGGCGTTATTTCAGTGATTTACACCGGTCACCTGGCGCTGCATATCGTCCTGGCGCTGTTGACTTTCGGAGGCACGCGCGAAGAAGACATCGATCAGCGCGTCATTCTTGCGCTGGCCAATGCGGACTGGCCCTCCTACACCATCTTATGTCCTCTTTATAAGGAGGCTCAGGTGGTGCCACAGTTTGTGCAGGCCATGAGGCGGCTCTCCTATCCAACCAACAAGCTCCAGATTTTGTTGCTGACCGAGCAGGATGACCGCGAAACGCGTGATGCCATTCGCGCGCTGAACCTGCCGCCTCACTTCCAGATCGTCACGGTTCCCGAAGGCAAACCGCGTACGAAGCCGCGCGCGTGCAACTATGGGCTGATGCAGGCCACCGGCCAGTATGTCGTGATCTATGACGCGGAAGATATTCCTGAGCCGCTGCAACTCAAGAAGGCCGTGCTCACCTTTGCCAATCACGGGCCGGACCTGGCATGTGTCCAGGCAAAGCTGAACTATTACAATCCCGATCAAAATAACCTGACTCGCTGGTTCACGGCCGAATACTCGTTGTGGTTCGACCTGATTCTCCCCGGCTTGCAGCGTACAGGTCTCTCTGTTCCGCTGGGCGGCACGTCCAATCATTTCCAGGTGCAGACGCTGCGTGCACTGGGTGCCTGGGACGCCTATAACGTCACCGAGGACTGCGACCTCGGTTTGCGACTGGCGCGCTACAGTTTTGATACAGTGATCCTGAACTCAGTCACGTATGAAGAGGCGAACTCACAACTCAAGAACTGGATTCGCCAGCGCTCGCGCTGGCTCAAGGGCTATATGCAGACCTACCTGGTCTACATGCGCCATCCCTGGCGCTACCTGCACCCGCGCAACTTCCGCGAGTTTCTCTCGCTGCAGCTCGTGATCGGCAGTAAGACTGGTATTCTCTTTCTGAATCCGCTGCTGTGGCTGTCATTTCTGCTGACCATCATCTTCCACCAGCAGGTAAGCCATATCTTCCAGTCGGTCTATCCCAAGCCGCTGCTGTATCTCAGCGCGCTCTCCATGATCTTCGGCAATTTCTTCTATATGTACGTCTACCTGCTGGCCTGTGTGCGCAGGAAGCAATACTCGCTGGTCAAGTGGGCCCTGTTCATTCCCATCTACTGGCTGTTGATGAGTGTGGCGGCATGCATGGCGCTCTTCCAGCTCATCTTGAAGCCGCATTACTGGGAAAAAACGATTCATGGTCTGCACTTGCACAGGTCGATGCCCGATATGGCAACGTTCAACGTGCAGGCCCAGGCCATAGCCGACGAGCAAACGATACGCGTACCTTCGCTAAAAAATAACGGGTATCATGTTAATAATGGCCACAGCGCGTCCCTGGATAAAGAGACAACCGGGCTGGTCTCTACAGTCACAACCAGGCTGCGCAGCCTGATGACCTTACCCACGCCGGCGATTTCGCGCGCTGAACTCAAAGCGCTGCAACGTCCCGCGCCACAATCCTGGGCAGACCCGTGGCTCTTTGCCGTAGTGCTCATAGCCATCAATATAAGTATCGCGGCGTGTTACTATTCGTTCCAACATTACGATATCTTGCTTTACAACGATGCCTATTCGCACCTGCGCGTTGCTTTGAGGGTCATTGATACGCATTTCAGCCTTGCGCAATTCGGGGGCGTCTGGCTACCGCTGCCGCACATCTTAATGCTGCCCTTTGTCTGGAATGGTTTCCTTTTGAGCACGGGCCTGGCCGGCAGTATCCCCTCGATGGTCTGCTACGTCATCGGCGCGGTCTTTATCTTCCTCTCCGCGCGGCGACTGACCAGGGATAACCTGGCGAGTTTTGTGGGGACGCTCGCTTTTATCCTTAATCCGAACGTGCTGTATTTGCAAACAACGCCGCTCACCGAACCGCTATGCATCCTGACACTGACGATGGCCTCGTACTTTTTCCTGGCCTGGGCGCAGGAGGATCATCCCAGGTACCTGGTGCTGGCCGCGATCAGTACCTTCCTGGCAACACTGGCGCGGTATGATGGATGGATGTTATGTGTGCTCGTGCCACCCTTGATTGTTATGATTGGATGTCTCAAACAACGGAAACGGGTGCAGATCGAGGCGGATCTTATAATTTTCTGCGTGCTTGGCTGTCTGGGCATAGTATTGTGGATGGTCTGGTGCGGTGTGATCTTCGGTGACCCGCTCTATTTCCAACATAGCCAGATTTCATCACAGGCTCAACAGGCGCTGTTTGCACAGGCAGGTAGTCAATATGTGGCGCATGATCTTGTACAGTCCTTCCGCTACTACATACTCGATATCATCGATGTGGTTGGACCATTATTGTTTGTGCTTGCCGCACTGGAGATGGTCAAATTTCTGTTGCAGCGCAATGGGAAGCCGGAAAGGATCAGCGCGCTGATATTTCTGGCCCCGTTCGTTTTCTACGTGATCTCGCTATATAGCGGGCAAGCCAACCTCTACGTGCCCGAAGCTGTACCACCATACGCGACGCAGCATCTCTTCAATGCGCGCTATGGATCGGAGATGGTTGCTCCGATAGCGATATTTCTCGCCGTGTTGATAACCCAATTGCGCATCCCCGCGCCTGGGCGCATCTGGGGATCACTTGTTTATGTCGCCTTCGTCGTTATCATCGTCATACAATCTGTACTCATCGTTTCAAATGGGATTGTCACTTTGCAGGATGGTCAATACGGCGTCTCATGTGCGGAATATCATCAGATCAACACTTTTCTCGCGCAACACTTTAACGGGGGAAAGATTCTCGAAGATATTTACTCCTCAGACATCGATGGGATAGATGCGGGTATCGATTACAGGAATTTTGTGAGTGAAAGCTCAGGAAAGGAATGGGCAAACGATCTGCGCGACCCGGCGAGAGTCGATTGGATTATTGTGCGCCCGCAGTGGCTGTGGCAGTCAGGCGACCAGCATGACTTGATCGCACAGTCTGTCAATCTGAACAGCACGACCTTCCTCTCCGATTTTACGCTCGAGGTGCAGGAGCCAAACGGCCTGGAACTGTATCACCGTACCGGAGGCCCACCGTTGCCCAACAGAGCGGTTCCGCAGGGTCTGCTCAACGAACACCAGCTCTGTGGAACCGGCGGCTAGTGGCCGCGTTACAGGTGAAATGCGTACAGGTTCTGGTCGAGTGAGCCGACATAGAGCACACCATTCAGAATGGTGGGCGAAGAGATAATCGGACCTCCTGTGGAATAGCTCCACAGCGTCTTACCAGTCCTGGCATCGATGGCGTAGAGTTTGCCATCCAGCGAGCCGACATAGACCACGCCGTTGGCAACCGTGGGCGACAATTCGATATCCCCGCCCAGCGTCGCTTTCCACCGGGCTGCGCATTCCACGTTAGCACACTGCCTGGTATCGAAGGCATACAGCGTCTTGTCGTGAGAACCAACATAGAGAAGACCGTTGGCAATCGCCGTGGAGGAACGGATGTAATTGCCGGTCGGCACCACCCACAGCGGCGGGCAGCTTGCCTGGCCGCAGGTCGCCTGGAAGGCATAGACGCTGTGGTCATCCGAGCCGATGTAAACCACGCCATCGACCACCGACGGTGACGTGTTGAAATTCGAGGTCGCGGCCCCCGTCCACAGGATATGACCCGTGGTGGCATCCAGCGCGTAGAGCTTGTAATCGTCCGAGCCGATGTAGACGATATTATTGACCACCGCCGGGGAAGAATAAATCGGCCCCCTGGTCGCCACCTTCCAGCGCAGCGAGCCATTGCTGATGTTGTAGGCATAGACATTATCGTCGGTCGAGCCGATGTAGAGTACGCCATTGACCACTACCGGAGAAGAATACACCGGGCCGCCGGTGGCAGCCGTCACCCAGAGCTGCTTGCCCGTCACCGCGTCGAAGGCATAGACGTGGTGATCGTTCGAGCCGATGTAGAGTACCCCATCGAGGATGGTCGGCGACGAAAAAATGAAACTCCCCGGTTCGCGATAGCTTCCGGTGGGCATTTGCCACGCCTTCGCTCCAGTGGACGTGTTGAACGCATACACGTTGTTATCAGTCGAGCTGATGTAGACCATACCATTCGACACGAGCGGGGAGGAACGGATCGGGCTACTCGTAAACTCCTTCCAGGCGAGTCGCAAATGACCGACGGTTGAAGTGCTTAAAGTAGACTCATTCGGGTTGAAGCGCGTATGCTGCGTATTAAAGCCAAACGTGGGCGTGTAAAGCGGAGGGGGAGAGGAGGTGCCCTGTACCGTTGCTTTCGGTGTGGTCGTTTTGCCGGATGTAACAGGCGGAGTGGTATGCGCGTGGAAGAGAGGCAAGGTGAAGAATGCGAGACTTCCAGCTACAATCAGAACGGCCAGCAGCACGATCGCTTTTCTTGAAGGCCTCCAGTGGTCGTTCTTAGGCGCGACTACTGGAGGGGGTGGGGTTGTCGGTATGGGTGCAGGCGTGGCAGTCTTCTCAATCGTTGGAAGATGGGGATTCGAAAGGATGGTTGGAACAAATTCTTCGTTGTCCCTCGCTTGCGGGTACGGAGTGTAGATCTGTCGCTGCGGTGTATACTCATAGGCCTTTTGCCAGGCAGGTTGAGTGGAATCCGGTGGAACTGGCATGGCCGGTAGTGAGTTTGACGCTTTGCGTATGGTAGGATCACCTTCGCCTACCGTCAGAGTGAGACCTGTAAAGTCGAGCAATGGCGATGAGAGAGGGTGGGAGACCTGAGGTGTCTGCCCTGCATGCTCCAGAGCATTGACGAAGTCCTGGATGTTCGCGAAACGGTCGCGCGGGTCTTTCGACAGGGCTTTCATGATGGCTTCTTCTACCTGTGGGGCGATATTCGCTACCTTTGTATGCAAGGGAGGCGGAGGCTCAAAGGTGTGTTGTTGATACAGTCCCATCAACGAGCCATCGAACGGGCGATCGCCGCAAATCCACTCATAGGCAATCACGGCCAGCGCATACTGATCGCTGGCGGGGCGCGGCTTTCCTGAAAACTGCTCAGGAGCCATATAGCGCGCCGTCCCCATCAAATCTTGCGGCGATTGGGTGAGAGTATGATGAACAATGGCCGCGAGGCCGAAGTCGCTCAGCAACAACTCGCCCTGGGAGCCCAGGAGCATGTTGGCCGGTTTAACATCCTGGTAAATCAACCCCAGGTCGTGAATATATTGTAAGGCCGAGCCGGCCTGCTTGATATAAGAGATAATAACCGCGGGTGGTAAAGGAGTGCCCTTCGGGTAGCGGCGATTCACCGAGCCGCCTGGCGCGTAGTCCATGACAAGGTAAGGGGTAGTGCCGCCCTCCACGCCGCATTCAAGCGTGCGCACAATGTTGGGATGGCGCAGGTTGATGCCGGTGCGGGCTTCGTTCAAGAAAAATTCGATATCCTCTTGTGCCAACATCAATTTGGGTACTTTGAGGGCGGAATAGGTTTTCAGAAAAATATGTTCGCCCAGGTAAGCCCTGGCAAGGCCACCTTCTCCAATGAGGTGAAGCACGCGATAGTTTCCAAGCCGCTGTGGAGGATTGTTATCTATCATGAACGCCCCCTTCTGGACTCATCGCCTGTACCATAACATAGTATAGTGTAACACATCTTTTCCTGTTTTGTATCATTTCATTTTGTACCAAACTCTAAAATACCCGTACTAACTCTTGCTCAATCAGTAGAGTACAGGTACAATTGAAACGAAGCTAGCTTCTTTTGCATCTGGAATGGTGCCGGAGGAGTTCCCACTATCCACTACACACGAGTGTGTCCTGCCTGCGGCTTTGAGACTTGCAAGGAGAGCATCCGTGAAGAGGCAATATTTTGTAAGGCTACTCGCTATCGGGGGATTGCTGTTACTGGTAGCCTATATCCTCTTCGCGCATACGTCCTCATCTCCCGTGCCTACGTCATCGGTTCCCACACGCGTGGTCCCCACCGTGACGGTTACGCCGCTGCCTGCCAGGCATGGCGCGCCGCAGTTGCATATCGTCGGAAACCAGCTCTTCGACGACCAGGGTCATGCGCTGCGCCTGATGGGAGCCAACCGCTCGGGCACCGAGTACCGCTGCCTGGACAAGGGCGTCTTTGATGGACCAAGCAACCAGACCAGTATTGACGCCATGTTGAGCTGGCACATCGACGCCATTCGCATCCCGCTCAACGAGGATTGCTGGTTGAATATCAATCTGGGACGTAGTCCCTATGGGGGTCGGGTCTATCAACGGGCCATCGCGGCCTATGTGCGGCTGCTCATCGCCAATGGCATCACGCCGATTTTAGACCTGCACTGGTCGGCACCCGGCAAGCAGCGCGCCACCGGACAGGAACCCATGCCCGACCGCGATCACTCGCTCACCTTCTGGTCGCAGGTCGCCTCGGCCTATAAAGGCAACAACGCCGTCATCTTTGACCTGTTCAACGAGCCCTATCCTGATAACGACCAGGACACGCTGCGGGCCTGGGAGTGTTGGAGAGATGGCACCAATCCCATTACCTGTCCTCGCGGGACTGGTGGCTTGAACTACGACGCGGCAGGCATGCAGGAGCTGGTGACGGCCGTACGTAAGACGGGGGCGAAGAATATTGTGATGGTAGCCGGCATCCAATACGCCTCGCGGCTGGATCGCTGGCTCGACTTCGCGCCCCACGATCCCGCGCACGAACTGGCCGTTTCGTGGCACCTCTATAACTATGGCCAGTGCAATCTGCGCCCCTGCTGGGGGACTGAGGGGCTACCGGTGATGAAGCTCTACCCGGTCATCACCGGCGAAATCGGCGAGAACGATCTGGGCAGCGTCTTCATCTCCCGCGTCATGAATTTTCTCGATCATCCTGGAGCGAACCTGCCCGCGCAGAGTTACCTGGTCTGGGTCTGGAATACCGATCAGACGATCTACGACCTGATTACCGATTATACCAGCGGGCATCCCACCAATCCTTATGGCCAGGTATTCAGGCAGCACCTGCTGGATGTGTCTGCGTCTGCGCCGTAACCCAGGACCATAAACTCATCATCGACCGGAGCCTATTTGATCAATGAAACGCAATGATACATTTTTAGCGCTTTCGAGGTATCGATGGTCGTGCAATCTTCCAACGGCGCCTTCGTCGCCGAACGTCCCATGTGCTGGAACGCTTCCGGCACGCAGGGCGGCACCGATGCGATGGGATATACCGGCGGATAAGCGGGCTGCGGCGGGCGACCATAAAGGCAATAAATGCCGCTCCCCGCCTCGCTCACCCCTACAGTACTTCGCGCATATAGGCGCGCAGGTCGCCGGCCAGCTCCGGGCGTTTGAGGGCGAAAGCGATTGAGGTGGTGAGCAAGCCCAGCGGCGTACCGGTATCGTAGCGCTCACCGGGGTAACTTACGCCGTAGCACTTGCCGGCCCTGGCCTGCATCTCGATGGCATCCGTCACCTGGATCTCTCCGCCTTTGCCGGGGGGCGTCTGTTCCAGCAGCGCAAAGATGTCGGGGGTCAACACGTAGCGCCCGTAGACGCCCAGATCGGAAGGCGCTTCTTCCAGGGCGGGTTTTTCGACCAGGTGGTTGATCTTCACGACATCATCGCCCAGTTGCTCGACGCTGGCGATGCCGTAGGTCGGGATGACCTCTGGCGGCAAGGGGACCAGCGAGAGAACGGAGCCGCCGTATTGCTCGTAGACCTCGACCAGGCGCGGCAAGCAGGGCGTCTCCGGCGGGATGAGGATATCGCCGAGCATGACGATGAACGGTTCGTCTCCCACCAGTTCTTTGGCGCACAGCACCGCGTGGCCCAGTCCCAATGGCTCAGGCTGGCGCACGGACGTATAGGTCGCCATCGCTTGCAGAGCGCGCAGCTCTTCTAACTCTTTTTTCTTCCCCTTGCGCTCCAATACGGCTTCCAGTTCAGGAAAAGAGTCGAAATGGTCTTCGATGCTGCGCTTACTGCGGCTGGTGACGAATATAATCTCCTCAACACCGGCGGCAACCGCTTCTTCCACGATGTATTGTAATGTCGGCTTGTCGACAAGGGGCAGCATTTCTTTTGGAATAACCTTGCTGGCCGGCAGCACGCGAGTTCCAAGTCCCGCCACCGGCAGCACCGCTTTTCGGACGCTCATAAATTCTCCTCAACGTCATGATATGCAGGCCAAACCCGCCCTCATACTATGTACTACGGTTGTGCCGGATGTATTGTAGGGGATTCTGGCGGGAAGGTCAAATTATATTACGGAGATGTCTGTGGTGAAGAAAGAATAACTGGGATTAGATAACCTTAATCATATATTCACCTATTCTTAACTCTTTATTCTTCCACGGCCTTTATACTGAGGTGACAAGAGATAGATAACTATTGATGTTTAAAGATAGGAAAGGTGCGAATGAACCAGCAAAACAGACGAGTATTCCCAAGCAGCCCAATTCCCAGGCGTCCATCTCGATCACCTGAACAGTCCCCCTCTCTTCTAAAACGATCAACTATTCTGCCGGTTCATCAATCATCTGAGCAGCCACCTTCCCCTGCAGATCTCGCGAAAGAAGAAATTGACGAAGTTTTTGAAACGACTCAATCAGAAGAAATTGACGAAGTTTCTGAAACGACTCAATCGCCTGAGCAGCCCCCATCGCTTACCGAGACTGCTTCCGTCCTCCCGGATAAGGTGGATAACCACTCCTTACTTGCAGAAATGGCAACCGTCAAATCCGAGGCTCTTCCATCCACAGTGCCTCTTGTCAGCAAGAACGAGGTGAGCTCCTACGCAGCAGATGTCCATTGGACCGCTACACGATCGAAGATGCCTTCTCGAGAGGGCATGCTCTCCGAAGAGAAAGGTGCGGGGATCCGCTATCCAGAAGCAATTAGTGACGGTCAATCAAGGAAACGGCGCTATCCTCCCCTGGTCATCCCTTTCTGAAATGATGGGATGCAGACAACTTACTCCGCATTGTAGATTATTACAATCTTGAAGTCACCTGATTGTTTGTAGCCGGCACTATTTTTCCGCCACAAGCGCTCCTTCGCGGATGTTCTTCATTATTCGAACGGTATTTCCCACTGCGTGTCCGCCAGATTGGGGTCTATATCCTTTGGGGCGAATAAGGGCGACCCAAGGGTCCCCACACCAACTCCGCTCCACTCCCGCCCTTACGGGAATTTCCCCGCAAGGACGAAGAGTCCAGATTGTTGCTTCTTGACATATACGTATACATATATTATATTCTGACTGTGGCGTTTTAATGATGAGCAATAATAGACGTACCGGGTTGAGCTGGGGAATGGAGCGACGGAGATGCCTGATATGCCTGTGCAAGGAGTACCTCTTATGCCGAACAGAACCATCTATGTAGCTGATGCTGATATGCCGATCTTTGAGAAGGCGCAGAAGCTGGCCGGGGATAACCTCTCCGCCGCCATCGCACATGCGCTGCGTGCGTTCGTTGAACGCGAAGAGGTGAAACAGAGCGGTTTCGAGGATATCACCGTCAAGGTAGGGAGGGGTCGGCCCTTCCTGCAAAAGCAGTTCAGGGGGCGTTTGCTTGCCAGGCGACACATACGTATCGGAAACGAGGCTCGTATGCTGACGATGAATGTGTACCAGACAGCGAAGGGCCGCTTCGCGGTGTATACGAAAAACCAGCCGAACTGGTCCGGCTGGTCGCACAGGTGGTCAAAGCAGTCCGCGAAAGGCCGATCAGATTGGGCGGATTGGAGCCGGGAGGTCGATGTCGATGCTGACGTTGATGTTAACGCGGGTTCCTCGAAGGGTTGGGGCGCTTATACTGATTGGATGGCCTGTTACGAGGATGACGAGTATCGCCTGGATGTCTACGAGACGCTTGATCAACTCAAGGAAAATGTCCCCGAAGAGTTGTATGACGCGATCAAACGCTATCTCCAGGGAGATGACGTGGAAATTCTGGACATTTAGTTGCATGGCAACTGCGGTGGCTTTAGAACACAACATGAAAAGTGAGGATCATGTATGGCAGATAATCCCGTCACTATCGAAGTGAAAAATCTTGTGAAACGCTATCCACGCGCTAATTTTAACGCGGTCGATGACATCTCGTTCTCCGTGCGACGCGGCGAGATATTCGGCCTGCTGGGGCCAAACGGCGCAGGGAAAACTACAACGATTGGCGTGCTGACGACCAACGTCAGGCCTACCAGTGGGAACGCGTCGATTGTCGGCATCGATGTGGTGGAAGACCCGATGTCCGTTAAGCAGCATATCGCCGTTGTGCCGCAGCAGAGCAACCTGGATCGCAGCCTGCGCGCTCGCGAAATCCTGACCTTCCACGCCAGCTATCACGGTATCCCGCGTGCCGAAAGAAAAAAGCGCGCCGATGAACTGCTGAACGAACTCGGCCTGGGCGATCGCGGCAAAGACAAGGTGATGCGCTACTCAGGCGGGATGGCTCAGCGCCTGATGCTCGCCCGTGCCCTGATGCATTCGCCCGACGTACTCTTCCTGGATGAGCCGACCAACAGCCTTGATCCTCAATCGCGCCTGTTCCTTTGGGACCGCATTCGCTCGCTCAACGCGCAGGGGCTCACCGTGCTGTTGACGACGCATGATATGGAGGAGGCCGACCAGCTCTGCGAGCGCATTGCCATCATGGATCATGGCAAAATCCTTGTCCTGGATACCTCTGTCGAACTCAAGAAGCTGATTCCTGGCGGCACCAGCCTGGAACTGCGCGTACGCGTGCCGGAGATGGCACGCGTAGGCGATGGACACGCGGAGGACGGCGTGAAGCCGCAACTACTAGCGGCGCTGCGAGCGTTGCCCGGCGTGGTCAAGGTAGAGGAGGTGCCAGCCGGCGAGGGCGAGGATTCGTACCGGGGGACATCGCTCTTCCGCCTTTTCGCCGAGGATGCCGGCTCTCTGGTCGTGCCGGCGACCCAGGCCGTCGCCGGAGCCGACCTTGAACTGCGCGATCTGCACCTGGCGCGCCCCAGCCTCGAAGATGTGTTCATCTATCTGACAGGAAGGAATCTACGTTAATGGCAACGATCACTACTACTCCACAAACCACACGCGAGAGGAGCCGCTTCGGCATCGCGCTGACAGCTTCCCTGGCCATCCTGCGCCGCGACCTGGTCGTGACGGGGCGGGAATTTATCGCCTTCCTGCTGCAGGTGCTGCTGCAACCGTTGTTTTTCCTGTTCATCTTCGGCAAGGTGCTGCCCACCATCGGCTTCGCCCGGGCCGGCTTCGCCGCCGTGCTGCTGCCGGGTATCGTCGGGCTGACCATCGTGATTACGGCGCTGCAGGGGGTGACGCTGCCGCTGGTCCTGGACCTGGGTTACGCGCGCGAGATCGATGATCGCCTGCTCGCACCTCTGCCCGTCAGCCTTGTCGCAGTCGAGAAGGTCATCTTCGCGGCTATGAGGGGCCTCGTCGCGGGCGTGGTGATCTTCCCGCTGGCCTACTGGATTCTGGGCAGCGGCTACCAGGTGCGCACCGATCACATCGGGACGCTCATCGGCCTGATGGTGCTGACTGCCCTGGCGGGGGCCTGCCTGGGCCTGACGATCGGCACGCTGGTGAAGCCGGAGCAGATCGGCCTGATGTTCTCGCTGATCTTCACGCCGCTGATCTTCACCGGCTGCACCTACTATCCCTGGGGGACGCTCGGCGCGATCAAGTGGTTCCAGGTCATCACGCTCTTCAACCCGCTGACCTACGCGGACGAGGGCTTGCGCGGCGCGATGGTTCCCGGCGCCATCGGCCTGCCCACGCTCGATATCGGCTGGGTGCTGCTGGGGCTGAGCATCACGGTCGTCGTTTTCTTTATACTGGGCATCAGGACGTTCCGCAGGCGAGTGGTGAACTGAGGCTCGCGGTGGCGATTGGCCTAGCCATTTTGCCAGTGATAAGCAGCGCAGGTGCCCTGGATGTCCCTCGATGGCCAGGGCGCCTGCGTATCCTTCGCCGGGATCAAGCGCGATGAGCGTCCAGCGCGCCGGTTCCCGCGGGTCTTCCCGGCTGTGCAGCAGCGCGGCGGGCTGGCCTGGCTTCAGCTCGATGTCGAAGCGATCGAGACCGAGTGAGATGCCTATGCCCCTTGCCTTGATATAGGCCTCTTTGCGCGTCCAGCCATTGTAAAATCCCTGTAAGCGGTCTTCAGTTGGAAGCGACACGCAGAACGGCCTGTTCGCAGGCGAGAAGCTGTGTCTTGCCAGCCCCAGAGTGTCGATATCGGGTTTCATATATTCCACGTCGATCCCCACTTCTCGCTCCAGTGTGAAGGCATAGAGGGCCAGGCCACGCGAATGCGCGAGGTTGAAGCGTACATCCGGTCGTGAGTGGCGCTGTTCAGCGCAGGTTTACCATAGGAATTGTAGGAAAATTGCGGGGAGCGAGGGTCGCTCTTGAGGTAGCCGCCAAGCAGGGTGCGCAGGATGCCGCGCGCGACGATGTAGTGGCTGCGATCTTTGTCGAAATGAAAACGTGCGGCTCTTGCCTGTTCGTCCGGCGAGAGGGTGGCTTGCAGGCGTTGAAAGGAGGTTTCGGGCTGATCCAGGGAGGCACGCCAGAGGTGGACTTCGCCCTGCTGGAGGGTGAAGGTAGCTGGCGGAGGGAGCCAGTAGGGGTGCGGGTCGGGCATGAGAATGTTGTCCTTTTCTCTGTCTTGTACACAGCTATTGTATACTATTATGAGGTCTAAAGGAACCAGAGAAATTGCAGGCGTCTTACCACACATCAAAGCCTGGATAGAGGAGCAGTTGTCCCATCAATAAAAATTGGAGAGGTGGGCGAGGGTTGTGAGGGCCCATGCCGATAAGGAAGACATATAGGAATTAGCGACATGTGGAGGGTAGATTGACTCTATGTAGTACAATGTCAACAGCATGTCGGTGTAGCTCAGTGGATAGAGCGAGGCTCTCCTAAAGCCTAGGCCGTGAGTTCGATCCTCACCACCGACGCTACAACTCGTAACCCCGGCCCCAATGCATGTTCTTCTCCTGATGGTTCTTAAGAAGGCAACAACCTCCGATTCGTTGGGTGCGAGCTCAACGCCTTTCATGCGCTTGACGGCTGAGATAAACTGGAAAGCACAGAACTATGCAAAAAGGAGACGAATCAACTGATGCCCGGCCGTCGACGCTCAATTGAACAGGTATACCAACTGGATGTTCGCCTTGCTTACATCGATCCACCTATCTGGCGACGAATTCTGGTCTCGGATCAGATTCTGCTTCCCGGCCTGCATCACCTGCTCCAGGTCGTGATGGGCTGGGAACATTCGCACCTCTATCAGTTCATCGCCGGCACGACTCGTTATAGTGATCGTGCTCAGTAGCTTATATCGAATTCATCTGTCCGCGACGTTTTGACCACCTCTGCTCCCGTCACCTCTCGCAAGTCGCTCACGCGCAATTGGAGATCGACACCACGCTGGCCGGCGCTTATGAGGATCTGCTCAAAGGCCAGGGCGCTTTCGTCGAGGTAGATGTTGAATGGGCGGTTCAGCAGGGCGAGCGCTGAAATACCGCCTACTTTCAGCCCGGTGAGTTTCTCCGCCTCGTTCTGTGTTGCCATGCGCACGCTCTTCACGTGGATGGCCCGCGCGAACTGTCGGAGGTCAACCTGGCGATCGGCCGGCACCATGAGCAGGAGTGGATGGGCTGCTTGAGCGTCCTCGCGCAGGAGGACGAGGGTCTTGAAGACCTGCGATGGCGGCATGCCTAACACGGCAGCGACCTGTTCGGCATCGCGAATCGTGTCGGGGAAGCGATGCACCTGGTAGGTGATCTTGCGGGCATCGAGAAAGCGCATAGCTTGCGTGTGTGCTTCTCTAGCCATTACAGCAGCCTGTCGTCAACCTCGAACCAGGAGGTTGTTGAGGTACCGGCTATTGTGTCCATACTCCTCCATAATGAATTGCGTACCGATACACTATTTTACAACACACAGGCCAGCTATCCCTCAGAGGATAAGCTGGCCTGTTAACTGGAAAAATATGGGTGCTGCAGTGGTTCGTAACTACCAGTCAGAACATCCCACGGCGCCTACGACGGGGCGAGCAGGAGATGCCAGGTGTTTACCGGTAAATGAACGTGACGCCAGGGCCGGGTGCGAACTCAACGTAGGTTACTTGCCAGGGATTCGCACCCCAGGACATGTTACTGGCGATAACATGGCCATTGCTTAAGATCTTCTCCACGACCGCAACATGGCCTAATCCATAGGCGCCCTGCACGCCCGGCTGCAAATCAACGATGGCACCCGGCACGGGAGTGCTGGAGACGTGCCAGCCGTATTGATAGGCGCGAGCCGTCCACTGCCAGGCATTGGCCTGCGAGTGCCAGGGAACAAATATGCCATGTAACTGGAAGTAGCGCTGATCGGCCCACCAGGTGCAGGAGCCGTAGGGGAAGACATTCTCTCCCGACCCACTCGGGGGCGGCGGCGCTGGATGCACCGGCGCGGGCCTTATTGGCCCTCCCTTCACCGGTTGAGGCTGCGGCTGAGCCTTCGGCGTGGTGCGCGAGATGATGATCCTCACCGCCTGCTTGCTGCGAGTGGGTGTGTGATGCGCCGATGCCTGACCGGCTGTATGTGCGGCAGCTCTGAGCCGAATTAACGCCAGGCGATCATATGTGGCCTGGAGGGTGGCGCAATTAGCGCATGTCTCAGCAGACGGAGGTTGCACGCGTGCCGGCGAGAGGGGTTGGGAGTGCTGTGGCTGGCCTGACCCGACGAGCAGCATCCCGACTAACGCAACTACTCCAGTACTGGCTACAATATTTGACGCTTTACGAGATTGACATACTGTTCGGACAAGCTGGAATATTCGCAAATGTACCCTTCCTTTGGTATCCAACTTGCAGCACCGCAAGTTATTGCTTTCGCATCTCTACCCTGGCAAGACACGCGGTTATAAACGACCCGGATGCATGATAGTGGAGAAATGGTTGCAACGCTGTATATATACCATACAATCAAACAGACGAATTGACATAAGTATATTTATAGGTAGATTGGGCTAGCCCTATACGGCTAAAAGTTATGCGCAAAGAGGTATTTTGAAGAGGTTGAGTTGTCTGGAAGGTGGGTCAACCTTATTCTATGATGGGAATGGTGTGTTTCCCGCGTTCCTGATCGTAGCCAATTTCCGCCACCTGTTCCGGGCGCAGTTGCACACGTTTCGTGCCGGGAGGCGGCTCTGTTACCATCGGGCCGGGTTTCGAGGTCGGCCATTTCGGTAAGGGCGGAAGCGTGGATGTTTGGAGCGTCTTTGGTTGTTCGGTTGGTGTCTCAAGCTGTTTATCTGTATCCATAAAAGGTTCTCCTAACAGGCTGTACCTGCATATATTCTATCATAGATTGTAGTACTTCAGGGCCTTTAGACTCTAGTATCCTGGCTTTATTCGTTGCATAATTGGGGTAAAAGGAGAACCGGGGCCGGTAAAATGGGCCAGACGGGGTCCTATATTCATATGGAAGGATAATTCATGCGAGTATTAATAACGGGTGCTACCGGCTTGCTGGGAGGACATCTGATCAAGGAGCTTCAGCAGCGCGGGGAAGATATACGCGCGCTGGTATTGCCGGTGGAGAACGCGGATAGATTGCGTGCGCAGGGAGTAGAGGTTGTGCGGGGCGATATTACTGACGCGAGTACGCTGGCTGGGGCAGTCAAGGATGTCGAACTGGTCTTTCACCTGGCGGCAATGATGGGTGTCTGGCGGCCGCTCTCGGACTACCGACTGGTAAACGTGACCGGCAGCGAGAATCTGTATAAAGCGGCGCAGAAGGCCGGCGTGCGCCGCTACGTGCATACCAGTTCGCACTGCGTCTATGGCCTGGGGCTTGGGCGCTTCCTGACAGAGCGCGATCCGCTGCGCCCGGATACGCACCCATACAGCATCACGAAGGCCGAAGGCGACCGCCTGATGCGTCGCCTGATGCTCGACAGCCCGGTCGAAACGGTGATTCTGCGCCCGGGGAGCTTTTTCGGACCCGGCGACAAGCTGAACTTTGGACGCATGGCGCAGCGCATGAAGGATGGCAAGGGCGTCATCATCGGACGAGGTGATAATCACCTGCCGTTCTGTTACATCACCGATATTGTGCAAGGATTCATGCTGGCAGCCTACCACGAGAAGGCGTCCGGCAACGTCTACAACATCACGAATGACCGGCCGCTGACGCAGCAGGAGATGTTCAACGAGATTGCCGATGATGTGGATGGCGTGCGGCCAACCCGGCACCTGCCTTATGCGCCTGTTTACTACGGCAGCATCTTCGCGGAGAAGGTGGTCTCGCCGCTGACGCGCCGCGAGCCCTTCGTGACGACGCATGGCGCCTTGATGTTCGGCAGCGACAACAAGCACAGCATCGAAAAGGCGCGCCGCGAACTGGGTTTTGAGCCGAAAGTCGACCTGCGCACCGGCATTCGTCTCGCCTCCGAATGGTATAACGCGGGCGGCATGAATGCACCCTCCGTCACGGAGGTCAGCCGTAATGCACCTCTGGCGGGCGCTGCGCGGTAGCTGATAACAAGAGCTTGCAAATATGCCATATACCGCGCCCCGCCCCGATGGCACCTGCGAGGGGCGTCTGATTCATTACTCTGAGATGGTGGATACTTTTTTCCCGGCTCCTTTGAAGCCGAACTTCTTGATGGTGGTGCGCAGCCAGGGAGCCGTGGGACCATCGTCGATCTTCTTGCTCGTCTGTACAAGGAATGTGGCGGACTGCGGGCGCGGCGGCAGTTGATTCTCCTCGCGCAGCGAGGCCAGTTCCTCGTAGTGCTGGAAGGCCCAGTACAGGTTGATGCGGCAGCCTTTACAATTCTTCACATCATCATCGTTTTCAGTTCCACACTGGGGGCAAACTGTCATCGTTCGTGCTCCTTTGCTATATGATTATATCAAGCCAGTGCGTATCGCCTCGGCCACGGCCTGGGCGCGGTCGGTCACCTGTAACTTGCGGTAAATATCCTGCATCTTGCGCTTGACCGTCACCTCGCTCCAGAACTGGCGCGCGGCAATCTCTTTATTGCTGCACCCTTCGGCGGCCAGGCGAACCAGTTCGATTTCCAGGTCGTTCAAGCCGGAACGCGAGCGCTCCTGCTCTTTGGTGACGCGCTCGAATTCACCCAACAACTGCGTTACGGCACGCTGCTCGCCGACGACGCGCTCGCCCCGGTAAACGGAACGCAGCGCTGCCAGAAGTTCATCGATGGGTAGAGCTTTTTGCAGAAAGCCATGCACGCCGATGCGCATAGCGCGAAAGAGATAGCCCTCGTCCATAAGTCCCGTCACAATCACGATACGCGTGCCGGGACAGGCGCGCTGCAGTTGTTGGGCGATGTCCAGGCCATTCATATTTCCCAGAAAGATATCCAGTAAAATGATATCCGGCTGGAGTTGCATTGCCAGCGTCACGGCTGCATTACCGCTACCAGCCTGGCCGACCACCTCAAAGTCTTCCTGGTCGTCCAGCATCGCGCACAAACCCTTACGCACAATCTCGTGGTCATCAACCACCAGGACGCGAATTGCGGGTGTAATTCCGTGGGAAGACGGAGGCATAGATGACATCACTTCTCCGATCCAGACAAACCCGGTATGTAATCAGGGATACGTTTTCCTCTATTCAGATACATCGTCCTATCACCTTAATATATTTAACGAGCTCTTTCACCAGGTGAATTGCAGGTAGGATTTTCTTCCTAGCGTGTTTGATACGAATGAACATGTTTAGCGATACGGTTAGTATTGCCGGGTTAAGCCGGAGTACAGGATAATAGCATACGAAATGGAATACTCTTTTTTCCGCAGGGAGGGATCTATTATGAATAGCCGGGAAAAGCACGACGAAGATCGGATAAAACCGTCGCGGGGAATGCCGGACAAGAAACAGTCTCTTCCCACAGGGCAAGGTGATATGGCGTATGAGTTGCTATTGCTGCAGCAGCGCCTGGATGCCTATGAGCAATTGCACCTCGAAGAAATGGCGGAGCTGCGGCGTGAGATGGCGCGGCTGCGGCGCGCATTCCTACAGGAGACAAGCCCTCAGTTGCGCGCGATTATTCCGAAGCGCCCGGAATCGTGAACATTATTAATTAGCTGTCGTTTCTATGCTGTTATCGCTGTGGTGGCCGTTGCCGTTAGTGGTGGGAGCCTGGATTGAGGCGTTCAGGATAGGTAGTTCTCGCATCTGCGCCGTTTTCCCATTCCCGTTGCCGTTGGTGCCCCCGTTGAGCAGGTGCGCTTCGTCCGCCGAGTTGATAACGGGCAGGCTGCGCAGCTTCGCGGATTTGCCGTTTTTGCCGGGGGAGAGCCTGGCGGCTACTGTGCCCTTTGCCACTTCCAAACCGACGCTTGTCAGGGTGGGAATGTGGCAGAGCATGTTGGTGTAGGAGGCGTTGGCGAGCGGGCAGTAGCATTCGCCGGCCTTGATGCTGCGGCGCTGTTCGGCGGCCTCGGCGGTCGTCCAGACCGAGCGGAAATCGTAGTTGTGCTCGCGCAGGTTGCCGACCGACTCGGCGCGGATGCAGCAGGCCCACACGTCGCCGTTCGGGGCGATCTGCGCCGAGGCTACCCCGGCCAGGCAGGGGATGATCTGCCGCTTCTCCGCCAGCGTGCGCTTGACGATATCGTAGTAGCGGTCGCGGAAAGCCTCTGTGATGCGGGCCACGCCGCTGAACTCGGTCTCGCGGATCTCCTGTTGCAGGCGCTCGATGACGGGTTGATACTTCTGGATGGGCGGCGTGATGCCCATCCCGACGGTATCCAGTTCGACGCGCTCCTCCGCGATTTCGCTGATGAACTGGTCGGGCTTCAGCTCGTTATGTACGAAGTTATAAATGTTGTCGAACTCATCGATGTTGAAGTTCGAGATGACGGTATGGACGCCCAGCGTGAAGTTCTTGTAGCGCGCCTTGAGGGCCTTCAACCCGGCATAGGTACGCATGGCCCGTTCGAAGTTGCCCTTGACGCCGCGCACGATATCGTGTTTGACACCGACGCCGTCCAGGGAGAGGTTGATGATCACCTCTGATCTGGGTGCGGCCCGCAGCACGCGCTCGACGCGTTCCGGGATGATCTTATCCTGGATGCCGTTGGTCGGGATGTTGATGATACCCGGCCGGCAGTGGCGATAGGCGGCCTCGACCATCTCCGGCAGGTCCTTGCGCAGGGTGGGTTCTCCGCCGCTGAAGGTGAACCAGTAGGGGTCTCGCCCAATGGACGCAAACGTTTTATCGTATTCCTCTATCGTGAAATCATCGTTCGGACGCTGCCAGACATTGCACGTTTTACAACGCGAGTTGCAGCGATAGCTTACGCTGATGGTGAGATTGAGTGGAAGCGCAAGGGGTTTGCCAAGCGCATACGACGCCTGCATCTTCGCAATCTGTGGTAGAACTTCAAGCACGTGTAATTCCCTTCCCTTCAGCCAGAGAGTATAGTAGTTGCAAAAGTCTTCTCTATCTTACTTTCGGCTAGATAAACCCGAAACTGAGGGTAATTAGCTGCTCCCCAGGCATTTTTCGCGCAGCATTGATTCTGCGGGTCATCCCGCCCCCTTAGTGTATAGAACGGTAGATTTAGATACAAGCAACGTTGGTATCAGGGAAGGGGTACCAACGTATCTTCCGTGATGTGATATGCTGTGGTGAGATACGGTTTCCTTTTTTCTATAGGGCAAAAAGAATAGGGTTGTGGGAAGCCTGAAAAGTGGTTCTCAACTCTATTTTTGGGGGAAATGTATGATCGATCTACGGGACCCCAGGCTGGCGGAGCGGCTGCGGAGGCGCACACCGGAGGGCCGCTATGAGATCAGCGATATCGAGCTGGTGCTGGCCGTGCGCCAACTGGATGCTGCCGGCGACCAGCACGGGTCGCGCGTACTCTGTGAAGCGCTGCTGATGCGTAGTTGGCCAGAATTCCAGCGGCATACATTGGGTTTGGGCCACCGGCCAGACCTGCGCGAGGAGGCCATCGCCAATATGGCGGAACGTCTGCTGCGCGAGGTGAAGGACCCGAAAGAGCAGTTTATCTCGCAGAACTACATTCACGCCGTGCGCTGTTTGTGCGTGGACGAGTTCAAGCGCGTACTGCGCCAGGAGGGGCTGCTCTACCAGCGCGGCGGCGATGGTCGACCCGTTGGCCGCCCGCATCACGTGCCGCGCGCACTGATCGAGCCGCTGCAGCCCACGCCGATTGATGACGAGTTGCCGCCTTCGGCCGATGTGGCCGATCCGCAGGATCATTATGAGCAGTTGCACGGCGAAGAGGAGGCGCGCCGCATCCTGTCGTACCTGCCCGATCCGCTGGATAAAAAGATCATGACGCTGCGAGCGCTCGAAAAGATGAAATGGGATGAGATCGCGCAGATTTGCGGGCGAAACGAACGCACGGTGCGGCTGCGCTTCGAGAAGGCGAGCAGTTTCCTGGCCGAGTGCCTGGCAAGAGAGCAGGCAATGTATGCGCCTACTCGACAGATGCTTTGATGGTGAGAAGGAAACGTATGATGATAAGTAAAGAACTACAGCAGTTGAAAATGGCGTGGCTGGCCGCCGAAGAAGCTGGGGATAAGCAGGCCCAGGTCGCGCTCTTGCGCGATCATCCCGACGCGCAGGACGAGTTGATCGATTTCATCGCCGCCTACCGCATGATCGGCCCTGCCGGTGAAGAAATTTCTCCCCTGCCGTTGACGCAGCGCGCTATGGTCACCGCGCTCGAGCGTGTCTTCGCTCCTCAGCGCGTGGTTGCCTCTGATCTGCGTGATCTGCGTGCGAAGCAGGGCCTGAGCCTGGTGCAGGCGGCTCGCGGGTTGCGCCTGGGCGTCGACGTCTGGAAAAAGTTCGAGGATGGCGTGATCGAACTGGTCAGCCTGAGCGAGCGCCAGCTTGAGCGCCTGGCGCAATTCTTCCACATCTCCGCCGAGCAGTTCTCAGGTCTGCTGCTCCAGAGCCAGCCCGTTCCAACGCTGGACCGCCGGCAGACCACGCAGGCCGCGCGAAGCAGCCAGCAGACTTCCCCAAAGCAATCGTTCGCCGAGGCCATCGAAAAAAGCGCCATGCCGAAAGATGAGAGGCAATCCTGGTTGGAGGAGGCCTAAAGGCGATGACCGATCCGATCCGCATCTTGCTCTGCGAAGACCAGACGCTCATGCGCCAGGGACTGCACACCGTGCTGGAATTGGAGCCGGGTTTCGAGGTTATCGGCGAGGCCACCAACGGTGAAGAGGCCATCGCGCAATATGAACGGCTGCACGGCCAGGGCAAGGGGCCGGACATCGTCCTGATGGATGTGCAGATGCCGCGCAAGAACGGCGTGCTGGCCACTGCCGCCATCACCGCCGCTCATCCCGAGGCGCGAGTCATTATCCTCACTACCTTCGATTACGAAGATTATGTTTTCGAGGCCATCAAAGCCGGGGCAATGGGCTACCTGCTCAAAGATGTGCCCGCCGACGAACTTGCCTCCACCATTCGCAAGGTCCATCGCGGCGAACCCTTCATCCAGCCCAAAGTCGCCAGCAAGCTGCTCGTCGAGTTTGGCCGCAAGGGCCGCGCGCCGTCAGCACAGGGATCAGCCAGCCCGGACGAGGTACTGAGCAGCCGCGAAATCGCCGTCCTCAAGCTGCTGGCCGGCGGGGCCAGCAATCGCGACATTGCCGACCGGCTGGTGCTGGCTGAGGGCACCGTCAAGAACCACGTCTCCAACATCCTGAGCAAACTGCATGCAGAGAACCGTACCCAGGCCGCGAACCTGGCGCGGGAGCGAAAGATAATCTAAGCAAATTCGTGTTACAACAATCCTTCGCGTAACGTCTATCCATATAGATAATAAGCGCATCTACTGAAAAAATATGATATGGAAAAATGCGCTGGAGGAAAAATATGATTGGGCCCATTAACTGGATAGACCTATTGTTTCTTATCACGGTTGTACTGCTTGTCTTCAATGGTCTGCGAAATGGCGCGATTTTTAGCCTTGTCAACCTGTTGAGTATTCCTGTTGCGTTGGGCGTGGCGCTCTACTTTGGCCAGCCCTTTACGGCGTTCCTGGCCTCGAATGGCATCGGCATTTCACCGCTCATAGCGTATATCATCCTGTTTTTCGTCGCGGTGATCGTCATTCACATTGTGGGTACCGTCCTGCGGGGGGTTATCAAGGTCATCCCACTGGTCGGCCTGGGAGACGCGCTAATCGGAGGTTTGATCGGTTTTGTGGAGGCATGGCTGTTGTGGTTGATCATCCTGCTGGTTGTGGGCAACGTCTTGCATGGCGTGCAGAACTCGTTCCTGGCGGGTTCCAACATCTTTTCGGGGATCAAAATCACCCCGCAACAGCTCATTGATTGGCACAATGCCTACAACCAGGCCATCACAACCAGCTTCTTCGCGAAGGTCAACGGCATCTTCGTGCAGGCACTGCCGGCCTTGCCCAGATTGCAAAAGGTGTAGTTAACCGAAATTCCGCGCCGTGGTGATACATGGTACAATAGGGAAAAGGGAGTTACGGTACCAGAAACAATTCTAGCGGAGGGATGATACGGCAAAGCAGCGCTTCTATGAAAACGGCATTCGCGCACGAGTGAGGCATGAATCCGCCTTCCTGGTTGCAGTTGAGCACGATGAGAGCGAAAACCTGTGGAGTGTTGAAGATTCGCTCAATGAGCTGGGGGCGTTAGCTCGCACGGCTGGCGCGGAAGTGGTTGGTACGCTGATCCAGCGCATGCGCCACCCCGATGTCGCCACCTACATCGGCAAGGGCCGCGCGCAGGAGTTAAGCGATACCGAGAAGCAGTTGCACGTTGACCTGGTCATCTTCGACGATGAACTCTCCCCCTCGCAGCAGCGCAACCTGGAAAAGCTGCTGCAATCCCGCGTCATCGACCGCACGGCCCTGATCCTCGATATCTTCGCGCAGCACGCACGCACGCGCGAGGGCCGCCTGCAGGTAGAACTTGCGCAGCTCGAGTATCGCCTGCCGCGCCTGGGCGGGCGAGGCGTCGTGCTATCGCGACAGGCCGGCGGCTCGCGCAGCGCAGGCGCAACGGGCGCGGGCGGCGCGATTGGCGTGCGCGGTCCGGGTGAAACAAAGCTGGAGATGGACCGGCGCCGTATTCGCGGGCGCATCGCCGAACTGCGCGACGAGATCGAAGCGGTGCGTGACCAGCGCAGGCTGCACCGCTCGCAGCGCGCGTCTCAGGCTATCCCCGTAGTGGCTGTCGTGGGCTACACCAACGCCGGTAAATCCACGCTTTTCAACGCGCTGACGGAGGCCGAAGTGCCGGCTGAAGACAAGCTCTTCGCCACGCTTGACCCGACCACGCGCCATATCCTTCTGCCCGGCAACGCCGAAGCGCTGCTGACCGATACCGTTGGCTTTATCCAGAAGCTGCCTACCAAATTGATCGCGGCTTTCCGCGCCACGCTCGAAGAGGTCGCCGACGCCGATTTGCTGCTCGAAGTGGTGGATGTCAGTCACGAAAACGCCATCGAGCAGAGCGAGACCGTCAACGATGTACTCAAAAGCCTGGAGGCTGGCGACAAACCGCGCGTGACGGCTCTTAACAAAATCGATCTGCTGGCCGATCCATCCGAACTGGACACCTCGCTCTACCCCAACGCTGTACCGGTCTCTGCCCTGCATAAAACGGGTCTGGAGGCACTGCGCGAAAAAATTGCCGAAGTGCTGGCGGCCAGCATGGAGCCGGTCGAGGCGCTGATCCCGTTCGATAGAGGCGAGCTGGTGGAGCTGTTTCACAGGCGGGGACACGTTGAGCGGGAGGAGCATTGCGAGGAAGGGACGCTGCTGGTGGGACGGCTGCCGAGGTCGCTGCGAGGGTATTATGGGCGGTATGCGCCGGAGTGATTACTTACGTGGCTACCAGTGGGACGCTAGAAGGTCGCGCCGTACCTGCTCTCGAGGAGGGGTCAGTATACCTCGCTCTCGCAAATGAAGGTAGGCATACAAGGTGAGGTCGAGCCAGCCACCGCCGAATAAATAGCCGCCCAGCACATCTGTAGCCCAGTGGTCGCCAAGGTAAACGCGAGCTGGGCCGGTAAACCCGATGGACAGGGCAGCAAGGGCCATCAGGATTCTTCTACCTGGCAGGCGGTTCTGTTGTACGAGCAATCCAAGCGCGAAGAGCCAGCCCCACAAATTTACGGCAGAGGTTACGTGTCCGCTTGGGAAGCTTTTCCCTTTCGATTGTTTGGTGACGCGTACGAATGGAGAGCGGGGACGCGGGCGGTGAACCACCTGCTTGACGAGGGTTCTTACAAGCACATTTGTCCAGCAGCTTACCAGCGTGACTATCGCTTCTAAACGCAGTCGCCTCATCCACAAGATGACCGCGACCGGAGCGACCAGCACATTGAGGAGAACGGAAGAACCGGTAAGGGTATTCACAACGAGGACGATGGAACGCGTGAGGGATCGTTGTTTTCTTTGTACAAGGCGTGACAGGCTAATTTCTACGGGAGGCTGCTTATGCCTGCGTGCCCACCAGGCGAGAGGAACAAAAAGCGCAAATTGTAACGCCGAAGTTATCAGCAGGATGCGGTCGCGTTTCATGGTTTTGCCCTTTTTATATAGTTTATCAATGGAAGAGATCAGCTATCCTTTGAGATTAGTCGTACTGATTACACTGTTGTGGCTGACCTTTTGTTACAATAGCGGTTCCTACCCTTCTTTGACATTGCAAGATATAATGTGAGCAATCGAAAAATCATTGCTCAGGGCAGTGGTAGGAGCAACGCACATGAAAGAAGAGGCACCGTGTTTCCGCGCGCGGTTCTGGGGGGTACGCGGCAGCTACCCGACGCCGGGACCGCAGACGGTCCGCTATGGGGGGAATACTAGCTGCGTCGAGGTGCAGGTTGGGACGCAGACCATCATCTTTGATGCCGGGAGCGGTATCATTCGCCTGGGGCATGACCTGCTGAAGCGCAACACGGGAGATGGCCCTATCGACATCTCGCTCTTCATCACGCATGGACACGGGGATCACCTGGTCGGACTGCCATTTTTCAACCCGCTCTATGAACCGCGCGCGAATATAACGTTCTATGGTCCGCGCCTGGCGGAGCGGAGTATCGAGCAACTTGTAACCCCACTCATGTCTCAGCCGTATTTTCCAGTGGATATGCGGAAATTGCCGTCGCATCGCACCTTTCATACTTTGAATGGGACGGAGCGCATCACCTGGCACGAGGGGAAGCACGAGGCGCTGATTGAGATGGGCAAGGCGAGGGAGGAGCAGGCGTCGCGGCAGCCATCAGAGGACGAGGTGCGCCTGACGGTGAAATTGACCAGCAGCCACCCGCTGGATGGAGCGGCGGTGTATCAAATCGCCTATGCCGGGCGCCGGCTGGTGTACGCGACCGATGTGGAATGGAAGGAGCGCTGCGAGTCGGAGTTCCTGGAGTTCATCCGGGGAGCTGATGTGCTCATACACGATGCGCAGTACACATCCGACGATTATTACGCGGCCAAACAGGGCTTTGGTCACAGCCGGGTGCAAGCGGCTACGCAGGTCGCGCGCGAAGCCCAGGTAGGTATGCTGGTCCTGTTCCATCACGAGCCGACTTATGACGATGAGAAATTGGATGCGCTGCAGGCCGAGGCGCAGTCGCAGTTTGCTCGCACCTATTCTGCTTATGAAGGTATGGAGATCGATCTGTTAAAAGATGTTCCAACGGTTCAGACGAGAGGATAATCATGATAGATGTCGTTCTGGCGTTTATGATCATTGTTTCGTTCCTGGTTGCTATGATTTTCCATGAAGCCGGCCATGCCCTGGTGGCTGCCTGGCTGGGCGACCCCACGCCTCGTGTAGAGGGACGATTGAGCCTGGCTCTGCCCGCGCATGTCAACGCGCTCGGCACGCTGCTGTGCGTCATCCTGGCCTTTTTCCCCTCTGGAGCGGTGGGCCTGGGATGGGGCAACCCGGTCAAGCCCGATCCCTGGAAGTTGCGAGGCGGGCCAAACTTCGGAACGCTCGTCGTGGCCGTGGGCGGCATTTTGACCAGCCTGGTGGTTGGCGGTGCAGTCGCGGTGGTGCTGCGTTTCCTGCCCGATTCGTTGTACGCCAATCCGGTTATCGCGCGCGTCCCGCAACTGGTCGCGGTCTTCGCAAGCGTCAATATCAGCCTGGCCATTTTCAATCTGATCCCGCTCTACCCACTTGACGGCTATCAGATCGTCTATACCTTGCTGCCGAGCCGCCAGGCCGTCAGTTTCGCAAGATCTGCTGCCTATGGGCCGTTTATTATTCTGGTGCTCATCTTCCTTCTGCCGTTCCTGGGCCAACTCGTCGGGTTGAGCGATTTCTTCCTGTTTCGCATCTCCTACTATATTCTGCAAGGGTCGCTGCAACTCATCGCCCTCATCAGTGGAAGAGTAGATGCAGGTCTGATCTACCTGAGTTACTATAGCATGATCCATTGAACATGCAAGCGATAACATACCGGCTCTGGCAGGTGCGCCAGCAACTAGGTTTTGTGGCGCCCCTTTCGCTAGATGAACGACGGGAGGTGGCACGCTGGTTGCCACCCTCGGCCTACGCACTGTTCACCAGCATGTCGCCTGCCGACCAGCGCCATTCGCTGCGCGTCTGCCTGGGTTTGCAGGCACGCGGCTGCGCAGAGCCGGAGATGCTCGCGGCGGCGCTGCTGCACGATGTTGGGAAGGCGCAGGGGCGCGTGCCGTTCTGGACGCGTCCCGTCATCGTCGCCGGCAAACGCATCGCGCCGCGTTTATTACAACAGGTGGCAGTCTATCCGCGCGAGGGTTTGCCAAAGTGGCGGCGCGCGCTTGGCCATGCCTGGTGGCACGCCGAGATCGGAGCGGAAATGGCCTCCGGGGCTGGCCTGCCGGAACGAGCCGTGCTGTACATCCGCACGCACCACCAGCCGCGCGGACCGGCGGCGGAACTACACCAGGTAGACGAGGCATCGTAAGCTATGCTTGACTCGCTCGAACAACAGCTACAAGAGAATATCCAGGAAGACGGGACGCCTGAAGGGCAGTCGAACTATATTGTGCGCCTGCCCATCTTCGAAGGGCCGCTTGACCTGCTCCTGCACCTGATCGAGAAGCGCCAGATGGAGATCACCACCGTCTCCCTGGTGTCCGTCACCGATCAGTATATGGCCTACCTGCGCCAGTGGCAGGAGGACGACATGCCCCTGGCAAATATGGCGGCTTTTCTCTCCGTCGCTACGCGCCTGCTTTTCATCAAATCGCAAAGCCTGCTGCCGCGTACTTCGAAAGAAGATCTGACGAGCGAAATGGAGAGCGCGGCAGTGATGGCTGAGGAGCTGCGCACGCACCTGCTTGAGTACAAGCTGGCGAAGGAGATCGCGCGCTACCTGCGCCTGCGCGAAGAGGCCGGGTTGCAGACCTACGCACGTTCCGGTCTGCTGGCGGGCATCGACGCCCAGCTTGCCTGGACGCCACCGACGATCATCGGCATGGAACCCGGCGCGCTGGCACAGGCTTTCGCGCGACTGCTCGACCTGCGCACACGTGAGCAGGCTACAAGCATCGCCTTCGTTCCGACCGCGCGGGTGCGTGTAAGCGAGCGCATTGCCGAAATCATCGAACTGCTGCGCGGTCGAAGCCGTGTCCAGCTGAGCGAACTCCTCGAACATGAAACATCTCGCGTGGTCATCATCGTCACCTTCCTGGCCATCCTTGAATTGTGGAAGCATGCGCGTATCGCAGTGGCCCAGGATACACTGTTCAGCCCGATCGCGCTGGAACGTGGGGATAAGTGGGGTGATAAGGATGAGATTGAAGGCGAGGGTTGGTGAACGCCTCAAAAACTTGACAACATCCTACTCAAGTTTTATACTGAACACACCATAAAGCTTTCTCTACTAAAGAACTATACATAAAGGAGATAGAAGACCCTATGCAAGATTCTCAGGAGATGCAGGAAGGGCAAGTGACCGAGGAATCAACGGAGGCGAGCGGATCGGCTGCTGCGGCTGAAGCGCGTATCGCGGAGTTGGAGCAGCAGCTTGCCCAGGCGCAGCAGGAGGCCACGGATAACTGGAATAAATACCTGCGCGAGCGCGCCGAGATGGAGAATTTCCGTAAGCGGCAGGTGAAGATCGGTGTGGAGCGCGCGCAGCAAGAGAAGGCGCGTATGCTCAACAAAGTGCTCGAGGTTGTCGATAACATCGACCGCGCCATGCTCTACCAGGATAAAATGGAGCGGCAGGAGCTGCTGCAAACCATGCGGATGCTGATGTGGCACTTGAATGAGGTGCTGCACAACGAGGGCCTGGCGCCTATCGCCACAGTGGGGGAGACCTTCGATCCGCATGTGCATGAAGCCATTGAAAGCGTAGAGGATAGCGACCAGCCGGAGGGGACTGTTGTCGAGGAGGTATTGAAGGGCTACAAGCTGGGGAACGAGACGTTCCGCCCGGCTCGTGTCAAGGTCAGCGCGGGGAAGAAGGAAGCGCAGGCGTAGCCGATGGAATACAAAGATTATTATAAAATCCTCGGCGTGGCGAAAGGCGCCAGCGCGGATGACATCAAGAAGGCTTTTCGCAAGCTGGCGCGTAAATATCACCCGGACGTCAACCCGGGCGATAAGAAAGCAGAAGAGAAATTCAAGGAGATCAACGAGGCCTACGAAGTTCTCTCTGACACCGATAAGCGCCGCAAATACGATACGCTTGGTCCGAACTGGGCTGACCAGTTTGGCCCCGCCGCGGGCAGGCGCGGCGCCGGGGGATTCCGGGGAACTCCCTTCAACTTTGATGCGTCGTCGAACTTCTCTGACTTCTTCGAGACGCTTTTCGGGAATACGGCCTCCGGCATGGGATCGAGTGGGACGCGCCCGCGTAGTGATTTTCGACGGCGCACGGGCGATAACATCGAGCAGCCGGTAGAAGTTACTTTACAGGAGGCCTATGTCGGTGGTACGCGCACCTTCACCATCCAGTCCACGGAGGTATGCCCCATCTGCCGCGGCGTTGGCGAAATCGGGGGTAAGACCTGCACGAACTGCAGCGGCCAGGGTCAACTTGTGCGCAACAAGCGCATTCAGGTCAAGTTTCCTGCCGGGGTCGATAACGGCTCCAAGATTTCGCGTCGCGGGCGAGGGTCAACCTGGCATCGGCGGCGGTCCGCGCGGCGACCTCTTCCTGGTCATCACCGTCAAGCCCGACGCGCTATACGAGCGCAAGGGCGACGATGTTTATCTCGACTTCGAGGTAGACCTGGTGACGGCCATACTGGGCGGCGTGGCGACGATACCGCTGCTGGACGGGCGCAAAGTGACGCTCAACATTCCGCCAGAAACACAGAACGGGCGCGTCTTCCGCCTGGCCGGCAAAGGCATGCCCCGCCTGCGCGGGGAGGGCAATGGCAACCTCTTCGCGCGCCTGAAGGCTGTGCTGCCGATGAACCTGAGCGAGAAAGAGCGTGAGTTGTTTGAGGAGCTTGCCCGCATTCGCGGCGCGTCGTTTGTGTAAAAGGAGAGAATCGTGGACGAAATCAGTGACGGTGCATGGTATGTCATCAGTGTCGCGGCGATCAAAGCCGAGGTACATGAACAGACCTTGCGCCATTACGAACGCCTGGGATTAATCTCGCCGGCCCGCAAGGGTGCCAGCCCGCACAGTCCGCGCCTGTATTCCGACCGCGATATTGAGCGGGTCATGCACATCCGCCGCCTCATGCGCGACCTGGGTGTGAATCTGGCCGGCGTCGAGACCATCTTGCATATGAGAGACAGGATGGAGCAGGTTCAGCATGAGCTTGAGCAGGAGATGCAGCGCATGCGGGAGCAGCATGAAGCGGAGACACGTCGGCTGAAAGACATCATCGAACGACTCCAGCGTGGAACCTCGTAGCCTGTTTCGTGCTTACAACTTATTATTTCTAGTCACGTAAATATATAGAGCGCGAAAACAGAGTATATATTGTCGTTGCGCCTTATAAGCCATTTCATTGCTATGAAAACCGCTATATGTTATATTGAACTTAAAATGAACGTTGCACAGACGTTGCTGTGAGGGAAGAGTTATGCCAATCAAGTTAAAGGCCGCCTATAAAACCGATGTTGGACGACAACGCGAACAAAATGAAGACTCTCCGTATGTGTTTATCTCAGAGGAGAAAGAGCGGGGCCTGTTTATCGTCGCCGATGGAATGGGAGGCTACCGCGCCGGTGAAGTCGCCAGCCAGATTGCCGTCCAGAAAATCAGTGAGTCGCTCAAACCCTACCTGGTGCCCGTTACAGATCAGCCGACCGTAAAGCTCGCGCCCGTGTCCGATATGGAGACGATCATCTTAGACCCGATCAGATCTGCCGAGCAAACAAAGCAGCATAAGACTCGCAAGCTCGCGGAGTCGGCCTCCTATAAAAGCATTGAAGATCAGTTGAAGGTCGCTGTACGAAATGCGAACCGTGCGATCTTGAGTTACGGCGAAGAAAAGTCCTCGGCGCGCGGTCTAGGATGCACGGTAACTGCTGCCCTTATCCAGGAGGACCAGGCTTATATCGTCAACGTGGGCGATAGTCGCACCTATCTCTACCGCGATGGTCATTTGATGACCCTGACTCGGGATCACTCGCTGGTGCAGCGATTAGTCGAAGAGAAGCAGATTGAGCCGGAAGATGTTTACTCGCATCCGCAGCGTAACTTGATTTATCGCTCGCTCGGCGCCGGGCATAAAACTGTCGATGCTGATGTCTTTCACGAGGCCTTGCTGCCCGGCGATACATTATTGTTGTGCAGTGATGGTCTCTGGGAAATGGCGCGCACACAGGGAATGACCAGCATACTGGAGCAGGAACATGACCCCCAGAAAATCTGCGATGCTTTAATCGACATAGCGAACGCGAATGGGGGAGAGGACAACATCACAGCGATCGTTGTCCAGGTGAGTTGACCGATCAGGAACGAAACAATGCCTCTTCCGATAGGAACTGTATTAGATCGAAAATTTAAGATTGTGAGTGTGCTTGGCGAAGGCGGGATGGGAACTGTCTACAAGGTTGAGCAGGTGGACAGGCCTGGCATCTTTCGCGCGGTTAAAGAACTACTCATCAACCCGAACACAACCGACGAAGAACGTAAGGCGGCCATTGAGCGCTTTGATAAAGAGATCGACCTGCTTTACGCCCTCAAGCACGAGCGGATTCCTTCGCTGATCGTCAGTTTCCAGGAACGTGGCAACTACTATTTTGTCATGGAGTTCGTGCCGGGGCGCACGCTCGAAAAAATTCTCGAAGATGCTCGCGCGCCGCTGGACGAAGAGCGCGTCATCAAGTGGATGATACAGGTCTGTGAGGCCCTGACCTACATTCATACGCGCCGGCCGCCGATCATCCTGCGTGACCTGAAACCCGGCAACGTGATGGTTTCGGATGACGACAATGTGCACCTCATCGATTTTGGTATCGCGCGGCGTTTCGACCCGAACAAGCGCACCAACACAGAGAACCTGGGCACGATTTCCTACGCCTCGCCGGAACACCTGGGCTCGATTATGGCCCCCGGGCAGCGCCGGTCCGCGCAGAACCCCGGCAAGCCGGTCCAGACAGACGCTCGTTCTGATCTGTATTCACTGGGCGCGACGATGTATCACCTGTTGACCAACCATGAGCCGGACCCCATCCAGACACCTCCGCAGGGGAGCATCCTGGCAAAGAATCCGCGCCTTCATACTGTGCTGATCAACGGGAAGATCGTCTGCCCGGTCGAACAGGTCATCATCAAGGCCATGCAGCAGGACCCGGCACAGCGGTTTCAGAGCGCCGAGGCCATGCGCTCCGCCTTGCAGCACTGCCTGCCGAACCAGGGCGCGCCTGCTACCATCCAGATTCCGGCGATTTCACCGAACCTGACTGTGATCGTCCAGGCTCCGGCTTCTACGGCTGCCGGCGTGGTGTGCCCCAAATGCGGCTATAGAAACCGGCCAGGGGCCAAGTTCTGTAAACGCGATGGCCAGCCGCTCGTCCCCGGCTCCAGGAGCGTTCCCCCACAAATCAGAGCCGCCGCCGGGCGTCCCGCCGCAAGCACCGCGCCACCGCCGCCGATTCGTGCGCGGCCGATTCAGCCCGCCGCGCAGCCGGTCGCGGTTGCTGCCAGTCCCGCCTCGAATGGCGATCCACTGACTGCTTATCGCCTGGGCCTACAGTTCCTGAATACCAGGCACTATGCGCAGGCGATCGATCAACTCAAACAGGCGCAGAACGCCGGTATGGCGTCCTATGAGCTTGAGTTCAATCTGGGACGCGCCTATCGTCAGAACGGGCTGGGCCTCAAGGAGAAGGATAGGAACGCGTTCACCGAGCAGATGAAGCTGGCGGCCGAGCATTTCGAGCAGGCCATAGCCACCAGGCGAGAAGCAGTCGATACCTACTTCCAACTCGGCATGACCTACAAGGACCTGGGCATTTACGACAAGGCCAATGCGGTTTTCTCGAAAGCTTTGCAATACTCGCCCAACGATTCCGCGCTGTACTATCAGCTTGGTATGATCGCCGCCGATCAGGGGTATAGCCGTGAGGCGGAGGGGCGCTTCCTGGAAGGTTTGAGGATCAACCCCGACAACGATATTATCCAGACCGCGCTTGGCCAGCTTTATCTCAACACCAACCAGGCGCAGGCGGCGATAAACGTCTTCCGACAGGCTACCCAGCGCGATCCGGGCAAGTGGGAGTGCTGGTATGAGTTAGGGCGAGCGCATATGAAGGCGCGCCAATTTCCACTGGCGCTTAGCGCACTTGAGCAGGCGCGCCAGTGGAACCCGGACGCGGCGGAAATATATAATGCCATGGCATCGTGTTATCTGAAGACCAAAAAGAAGGCCGAGGCCCGTCAGATGCTGCGCGAGTCGCTTCAGCGCAGCCCAAATAACCTGGAGGCGACCCGTTTACAAAAACAGTTATAGCAGCGTGAATATAGATAAAAGGAGGGCAGCATGATCTGTCCATCATGCCATACAACGAACCGCGAGGATGCAAAGTTTTGTAAAGGCTGCGGCCAGCCTTTACAGTCGTCAGACGCTGCGCAGCAAGGCAGCCTCAAGCACCTGAGCAGTCGATGCCGGCAGCGCCGCCAGCACCGGAAGCGGCAAGGGCGGAACAGCTTGACCCCAGCCTGGAGCCCACGTTAATCCTTACGCCGGAGAAGATGGTGGCGTATCACGCGCGCCGTTGGAATTCCGAAGCGCAGCAGCAGAGCCCCCCGGATGAATTCGCGAACGGGTACAGCAACTGGAGCGATGCTCCAACCATACTTTCGACGCAGATGCCCTCAGCAGGGGAGGCGCAGCCACCCGTCGCGGATATGCCGACAGTCTTGATGCCGCCTTCGCAGGGAGGCGAGGCTCCCTCCATCGCGCCTCCACCCCCGCCGCCTGAGAGCCTGGCCGCCCCGGCTCCGTCCGACGAGGCAGAGGCTGGCGAAGCCGGTGAAGAGCAAGCAGCGGCGGTGCAGAGCGTGCCAACGTATCACCAGGACAATGGCGGTTATCCTGAAGTAGGAACCGGAGAGAACATGCAGCAATCACAAGAACCGGTTGAGCAGGGCGAACCGGCCCCGGCTGTGCAGCCGGCAGACCCGGCAAGCGCAGCCAGTACAGGCGAGGCTGGAGTGCCAGATGAGGCAGGTAAGGCAGGTAAGGCAGGGGAGGCAGGAGAAACGCAGCAGCCCGCGGAAGAAGCCTCGAGCGATTTCCCGGTCCTGGCGTTGGGAACGCTGCTGGTCGGGCGCTACGAAGTGACACAGGTCGTCAGCGACGATCCGCATGAACACGTTTACCAGGTTGTGGATCACCAGGGATACCAGCGCTGCTGGAACTGCCATTCGGAGCAAAATGCCGAAGGCGATGAATTTTGTATCGAATGCGGCGCGAGCCTGCTGAATGCGCCATACACCCTGCACGAATATTCCCCGCAGCAGAGTCCCGAAGACTCGCCGGTGCTGCAGGGGAATATCGTCAATACCTTCGTCGATCAGGGAAAAACGTACGCCGTCGAACAGGTGCTGCCCGATCAAAGCGCCTTTCCCAACGGGGTATACCTGGAAGTGGCTACCGCTTCAGACGCGGGCGACGTGCGCCGCAGCGACCCGAACGAGGATAGCACGCTGGTGCTGCAATTTCAGCGCATTCACGAGTCGATATCCTTGCCGCTGGGGGTGTTCATCGTGGCCGACGGTATGGGTGGACACGACAACGGGCAGGGCGCGAGCCGCATGACGATTAACATCATTGCCGAGCGCATGGTACGCGACTTGCTCCTCGCACCACTCACTGCCGAGAAAAACGGCGAGCCCATCAAGCCGCTCGACGAAGATGCGCTGGTGGCCCTGCTGCAAGGCTCGGTGGAAGACGCCAACAACGCTCTTTGCCAGAAGAATGCTCAGGAGAAGTCCGACATGGGTTCCACTGTGACCGGTGTTATGGTGGTGGGAGAACATGCGTATATCGTTAATGTGGGCGATAGCCGCACATATATGGTGCGCGGCAAACAGCTCTACCAGATGACAACCGATCATTCGCTGGTCGCGCAACTGGTGGCGAGCGGGCTGATCGAGCCGGATGATGTGTACACGCATCCACAGCGCAGCCAGATTTTCCGCAGCCTGGGCGATAAGCCGAGCTTGCAGATCGACATCTTCAAGCAGCAGTTGCACCCGGGAGACATCCTGTTGAGTTGCTGCGACGGCTTATGGGAGATGGTACGCAACCCGCAGATCGAGAGCATTTTGAACAGCGCTCCCGATCCTCAGACGGCCTGCGCGCAATTGATCGAGACCGCTAACGCTGGCGGCGGCGAGGACAACATCAGCGCCGTTGTGGTCTTTGTGCGATAGAGACACAATGATGGTGATTAAGAAATAAATCTATGATATACTACGTCATGCTATAAGGAAAGGAGCTATATTCTATGCCCGGCGAGGTAACGCTGACCCACCAGGTTGGAAAGGACTATATGCCGGTTACCGGTGGAAGTCAGCTTGCATATGTTTTAATCGAGGCGAAACCAACGGAGATGATGGCGCAGGTCAGAATGCCGCTCAATTTCGCGCTGGTACTCGACCACTCCGGCTCAATGAGGGGAGCGAAGCTGAGGAACGTCAAAGAGGCCGTCAAGATGGTGATTGATCGCCTCGAGCCGACCGACTATGTCTCGGTCGTCATCTTCGATGATACGTCCCAGGTGATTATTCCCTCGATGCCCTGTAACGATAAACCCGGCATGAAGGCCGCCGTTGACCAGATTCGCGATGCCGGCGGCACAACGATGTCGCTTGGCATGATCCAGGGCCTCAACGAACTGCGCCGTTGGAGCATTCCGCATGCTGTCAACCGCATGATCCTGCTTACCGACGGCGTCACGTATGGCGACTCGGATCGCTGCCGTCAGCTTGCAAGGGATGCGGCAGCCGCGGGCATCTCCATTTATCCGCTCGGCATTGGTTCCGATTGGGATGAAGACTTGCTCGACGCGGTCGGGCAATTGAGTGGCGGCATGCCTGCCGAGTTCATTCGCGACCCTGCCGACGCCCTGGCGGTTTTCGAGCAGCAGATCCAGAGTGCCGTCGATGTCGCGGTGCGCAACGCAACACTGATTATGCGCCTGCCGGTGGGCGTCTCACCCAAGAAGGTCGTCAAGGTCCTGCCCATCATCAGCGATCTCGGGCAATCCGTCATGTCAGATCGCCAGATCGTTATACCATTAGGGGACCTGGAAAAAGACAAGCCCCAGTCCGTCCTGGTGGAGTTGATGATCGACCCACGGCCGGAGGGCCTGTTCCGCATCGGTCAGACGGAGCTGAGCTACGACGTGCCACTGGTTGGCCTGGCGGGCGAGCGGGTTCGCGACGACATCAAAGTCACCTTCTCGCACGATCCGAACCAGACGGCGGCCGTGAACGCCGTCGTAATGAACTTCGCTGAAAAAGCGAATGCGCATCGCCTCGTCACGCGCGTGCTGGATGAATACAAACGCACGGGCAAGGCCACGACGCGCCTGGCCCCCAATGTGACGCGCGTGCTGGACGAAGAGACCCAGGCCGCCCTTGAGCAGATTAACCAGGGGCAGCAGATCTCCCAGGAGCAGGTCAAGTCGATTGGAAACAAGACGCGCAAGCTGACGCAGCGCCTGGATGACCTTTTGCCATAGGAAGATCCTTATCCAGCCTGCCAACGCCGCTGCGCGCTAACTTCGTTCAGGCAGGCTGCAAGGAGACCGGTTAGTTTTAGGAGGATAGAGCACCATGACAGTACGTTGTTCTTTAGGACATGAAAACCCCGACGGTTCCGCTTTTTGCGATGAGTGCGGCGAGCCGTTGTCGGGTGCGGCGCCCGTAGCAACGGCCGAGCCGCAGGCCGCGAGCGGCACAGCCGACGCGAACACCCAGGTGTGCCCCAATTGTGGAGCAACCAATCCGGCGGGAGATACGTTTTGCGCCAGTTGCGGGGCTATGCTCGCCGGCTCAGCCCCGGCGGCGGCAGACGCGACGTCCGCTCCCGCTGCCGCACCTGCGCCAGACGTAACGGCCGCGCCGGTCGCTACAGCGACAGCCCTGGCCGCTCGCCTGCTCGTCGAGGCCGATAACCAGGAGTTTGACATAAGCGGCAAAGATAATGTGACCATCGGGCGCGAAGATGCCGTGAGCAACATTTTCCCGGACATCGACCTGACCGAGCATGGCGGTGAAGAGGGCGGCGTTTCACGCATGCACGCGCGCATCTTCGTTGAGAATGGCCAGTACATGCTCGAGGATGAGAATAGCACCAACTTCACATTCCTCAACCGCCAGAAGCTCGCGCCCAAAACGCCAACCGCCCTGCATGATAATGATGAGATCAGGCTGGGCCGTGTGCTGTTGAAGTTCAAAGAAGCGTAGTTGGTGTTGGCCGGCGGGAGCGGAGCACACAAATACGGTGACGGTGATGCCCTACTCTGCCTGTATTGCCCATGCGGGTGGCGTCGGTGCCCTTGCGATGGTCGTGAGCAATTGACAGGGTGTAGGGGAAACCGCTATAATCTACTGGAAATCTTAACGTGGAGGAGTACAGGGTAACATGAAACGTACCTGGCAACCCAAGCGCATCCCGCGCAAACGTGAACACGGGTTCATGAAGCGTATGTCCACCCGCAATGGGCGGCGCGTGTTGAAGGCGCGCCGCGCCAAAGGGCGCTGGAAATTGACCGTATAAATCGTAATAGTGTCAACGCTAGTAAGCTGCTCATTATAGTGGCGATCTCACGTGTTTGGCGGCTGCGCAGCAACACTGATTTTCAGCGAGTCAGGCAGCGGGGGCAGAGTATCTCGTCCCGGCTGCTTGTTGTGGCCTGGTATCCGAACCAGGTCGCGCAACTGCGCATCGGATTTGTGGTCGGCAAACGCGTCTCAAAGCATGCCGTGCAGCGTAATTATATCAAGCGCTTGCTCGGTGAAGCGCTACGAGATGTTCTGTCCGAGCTGCCCGCCAACATGGATATAGTGGTTACGGCGAGGGGGCAGGCTGCAACAGCAGAGCTGGACGTGTTGAAGCAAGATGTGCGGGCGTTGTTGCAACGGGCAAAACTGCTCGCGACAGCGCCTTAAAGAGATACATCAGGAAGCTTAGTGCATTCGAACAAGAAGCACAAAGGACATCGACAGTGAAATACGTCGCACTTTTTCTTATTCGTCTTTATCAGAACACCCTGTCGGTGGTGCTACCCTCATCTTGCCGGTTTACCCCCTCGTGTTCACATTATGGATACGAGGCCATCCAGCGATTTGGCTTCTTTCGCGGGGGATGGCTTACTGTGAAGCGCATAGGCCGGTGCCAACCGTTTTATCATGGCAATCTCTATGATCCAGTCCCAGAACGCCTGGCTGACTAGATCGAGGAAGACAGGAGAAGACTCGTGGGTCAGATAGGCTACTTTTTTAATCTCATCATCACGTTCCCGATCTTAAACGTGTTGATGCTCTTGTATTATATTGTTGGCGACTTTGCGCTGGCGATCATTTTGCTAACCGTTGTCATTCGCCTGATAATGTTCCCGCTCACTTTGAAGCAGTTGAAGTCAACCAAGGCCATGCAGCAGATTCAGCCGTTGATCGCTGATGTCAAGAAGCAGTACCCCAAGGATCAGCGCGCGCAGCTTGAGGCGACGCAGGCCATATATAAGGAGTACGGCATCAATCCTGCCGCCGGCTGCCTGCCCCTGCTCGTGCAGTTGCCCGTGTTGTACGGCCTGTACTTTGCTTTGAGATCGGTGGTGAGTGGCGGCACCGTTAAAAGCATCAACGCTTTGATCTATCCCTTCCTGCCCAAGCTGCCGGCAGGCACGAGCATTGCCAGCCTGACCGACTTCCGCTGGTTTACCTTCATCAGCCCGGCCTGGCATATCCCGCTGAGCGCGGCCGATCCAACGCATATCCTGCCGGTCCTGGCAGCGCTGGCCACCTTTGTCCAACTGCGCATGTCGCAGCCGCGCAATGTCGCCACCGGTTCGAGTAACGCCATGGCCAACCAGATGAAGATCATGCAATATATCATGCCGTTCTTCACGTTGTTCATAGCCTGGAACTTTCCGGCGGGCCTGGCGTTGTACTGGACGACCTCTTCGATCTTCAGCATGGTGCAGCAGTACTTTGTGACCGGTTGGGGACAGTTGCTGGTGAAGCCGGATTTTATCGCGAATCTGGGAGGGGCTGGAGGATCAGGCAAGGCGAGTAGCAGCAGCAGCAAATCCTATACCGGCGATTCTCGCAAAGAAACCAAAGTATTGCAGGAATCGAATAAATCGGGTGAAGCGGCCGATGAAGGGCCTGGCGAGCGAAATATGCAGTATAACGGGAACGGCAACAGCGGGCGCCGGCGCCCACCGCGCCCTGGCAGCGCCTCGGCCCGTCGCCGGGGAAATGTGCCGAAACGCAACCCCACTCGCAGCTAGCTTGGTCACGCGGCTACGTGCCGCCGTAAAAATAAAGGGAGGCAACAAACAGTGGAAAGTATAGAGGCCAGTGGTAAAAGTGTTGAGGATGCAATTTTACAGGGGCTGGCGCGTTTGAAGCGCCGCCGCGACGAAGTAGAAATCGCTGTATTGCAGGAGCCTGCGCGCGGCGCCTTCGGCATTGGTAATAAGGAGGCGCGTGTGCGCGTCACCGTTCGCTCCAACACCAGCGGCGCGGTCATCACTCCCGAGATGGCGGACGCGCTGCTTGGCCCCGACGAAGAAGCTTACGCCGACGAGGAAGTCTACGAGGAGGGTGAGGATGAGGAGTACGAAGATGAAGAGGAGTACGACGAGGAAGAGTACGAGGAGGGTGAAGACGGCGAAGAGGGCGAAGACGGCGAGGGATTTGACGAGGATGAATTCGAGCCGGTAGAGGTGGGGGCTCAGGCCTCTTCTCTGCCAGCGGAGTTCTTGCAAGCGCCCGGTGGATTTAGCGACCTCGGCGACATCAGCGTGGCGGAAGGCGATATGCAGGATGTCGAAAATCCCAGCAATGAGGATGTGGATATCACCGTTGATATCCTGCGCCATATTTTACAGTATATGAATATCCGCGCTATCGTCCAGGTGCGCTCGACCAGCCCGCTGACCCTCAATATCCAGGGCATCAACGAAAACCTGGGGCTGCTCATCGGGCGGCGCGGCGAGACACTGGCCGCGCTGCAACTGCTGGTCAGCCTGATCGTGGGGCATCGTACCAGGCATCGCATGCGCATCATCATCGACGCGGAGAACTATCGCGAGCGCCGCGAGCAAAACCTGCGCTCTCTGGCCCTGCGGGTGGCGCAGCAGGTGCGCAACTATCGACGCTCTATCGCGCTCGAGGCCATGCCGCCGCACGAGCGCCGCATCGTGCACATTACTCTGGCCGACAGCAAAGATATAAGCACAGAAAGCATCGGTGAGGGCGAGGAACGCCGCGTCGTCATTTCCCTGAAACGCTCCGGGCGGTAAGAATACAATCATGGAGGATGTCATGCCTTCCATCGACGGACACCTCGCCACGAGTACGCATACCACACCGGATTTACTCACGATTGGGCATGTCACTCGCGATATCATCGCGGACGGCTCGTTCGAGCTGGGCGGCACCGTCTCTTTTGCCGCCCTCACGACCTACCGTTTAGGATTAGTCTCCGCCATCGTCACCTGCGCCGAGGCGGAATGGGTCGAGCACGTCTCTGCGTGCCTGCCTTCCATCGGCCTGGCCGGGCATGTCTGCCCGCAGACTACTACGTTTGTCAATCGCTACTCCGACGAAGGGTTCCGCACGCAATACCTGCTCGCAAGGGCCGATGACCTTCATACCGACAATATACCCGCTGCCTGGAAGAATGCGCCCGTCGTCCTGTTTGGCCCACTCGCCCAGGAGTTTACGCCCGAACTTGTGCGCAGCTTCCCGCGCAGACCGGGGAGGATCATCGCGGCCACGCCGCAGGGTTGGCTGCGTCGCTGGGATGATGATGGGCGTGTCTGGCCAACGCCGTGGGCAGCAGCGGAGGAGGTCTTGCCCATGCTGGATGTCCTGATCCTCAGTCACGACGACCTGCTCCCCTTCGCCGAGGGCAGCCGTGCCGATGCCGATGCCATTCTGAGGCAGTGGAGTATGCGCGTCCCCCTGCTGGTCGCGACCGATGGCAGGCACGGGGCGACGCTCTTCCAGCAGGGCGTCACTGAGCGCTTCCCCGCCTATCCTACCAATGAAGTTGACCCTACCGGAGCGGGTGATGTCTTCGCCGCCGCCTTCCTGACGCATCTCTACCGGCACGGCGACGCGCGCCAGGCGGTCGATTTCGCCAATTGTACCGCCTCGCTCTCAATCGAGAAGCAGGGGGCGGCCGCCATTCCAACGCTGGAGGAGGTCGAGAAGCGGCTTAGGGGACCTTCACACACCGCTCTGCCTTAGTTGTCGTATTGGCGGTAACGCCGCGCAGGCGCATCCCATCACTATACACAACAGCCCCGACACTCCGACCACCCAGGGTGCCGCCATTATTCCCAGCAGCGCGCCGCCGATCGTACTGCCGAGGGGATAGCCCGCGACGTTGATCGCCCCACGCGCGCCGAATATCTGACCGCGCACGCGCTCCGGCACCAGCCGCTGGGTGAGCGATTGTTCCACCACGTAGTAGGGCGCGGCAGCGAAGCCGGCCAGCGCCATCACGATCAGCGCGAGGGGCAGCGTGCGAATGGCGATGAGTGGCAAGAGCAGCAGCCCGCTGAGCAGGAGGATGGCGGCCAGCGAAAGTCCTTGCTTTGAGCCGCGCGTCCAGAACTGGCTGACGACGGCCAGCGCCAGCAGCGAACCAAGCCCGAACGAGGACATCAGCAGACCGTAGCCGGTAGAACCAGCTTGCAGCGTTTGCCGGCTGTAGACGGGAATAGCTATCTCCATCAACCCTTGCGAGAAGAGAAAGAGCAGGGTAAGGATGCTCAGGAACAGCACAGTTCTCAAGCTGATGAGGGTGCCGAACCCCAGCAACTCTCTTCGGCGCTTTGCTCGTTGCTCGCGATGCGCTTCGCGCGCGAGATCGGGCAGCGTAAGCACCAGCGTGCCCATGATAAGAAACGTAGCGGCATCGATCAGCAGTACACCGGGCGCGCCGGTGACAAGCACCAGGAATCCGGCAGCGGCTGGCCCTACCAGCGTGGCGAAATCCCAGCTTATCGATAACAGGGAATTGGCACGTTCGAGCGCCGCATCGTCGACCAGTCTGGGGGTGACGATGGACACGCCGACTTCCGTCGCCGGTGACAGCACGCCGGCGCACAACGCCAGCGCATAGATCATCCAGAGATGCAGGGCGCCAGGCCAGTAGAGCAGTGGGATGGCAGCGATAATGAGCGCCCGTCCGCAGTTGTCGATAGCCATGATGCGCGCGGGTGCATAGCGGTCCAATAACTTCCCGAAGAGCGGGCTGGTGATAACGACGGGCAGCCTGAAACAGAGCGCTACCAATCCGATAGCGATGCCAGAGCCGGTCAATTGCAGCACAAACCAGATCAGCGCGACAAAGGTGAATGCATCGCCCATGCGTGAGATCATCAGGCCCAACCAGAACCGCAAGAAGGCAGGCCGGCGCAAGGGCGATGTTTTTGAAGCGGTGTTCGCAGACATGATGCCTCCTCGAGAGTATTGTAAAGTGTCGCTTGTGCTAATGTGTGTGCCTGAAGACGCGAGTCTTTCTCAGCCCGATTGAGCGCGCCAGCGCCAGCATCATCAAGACCACCAACACCACGCTGACCACGAACACCGCCGGGGCCAGGCCAAATCTGCTATCGAGCAGGCTGCCGGCCAGCACGCCCAGCGCGAGGGCGACCAGGCCAATCATGCGTAATGCTGCGTTGTAGTGGGTTTGATCCAGGAACAATGCGGGTTCTAGCGACTTGCCGGAAGGGAGGGGCAGACCAAAGAGCAGGTATAAGAGGAGAACCCTATTTTTTGCAATCGAGGATGAGAGTTCTTCTCTTACCAGGAGGCGTGTCGCTGTCGCATCGCGCAGGAGTTCGTCCCGGCGCTGGTTTGCCAGGTGTTCGGAAAAGAAAGGATACATGGTCAATCTCCTCTCAGTAGTTGGGCAATCTCGCAAAAGAGATCGCCTGGATTGACCATCTGTTTGCCATGCTATAGAATAGTGGCAGCCAGACGGTCACAACCGCATGGTAAGGAGTAGGGCGTGTTGAGAGCTTGCCAGGCGTTGACACGTCCTACATTCTTGACTAAAGGGCTACTCAAACTGAGATGGCCCGTTGAGATATCTACTTAACAACTCTCCTAGATTATCGATGGCATACTGACGCAGGCTGAAACGTTTATCGCTCATGCGCATTCGCACCAGGCCGACCGAACGCAGTTGAATCAGGTGATGGTGGATGGTGGTTTTTGCCACTCCGAAGTCATCGGCCAGTTCCTGCAGGGTATAGCTCCCCGTTGATAGCTTCTTCAAAATGCGCAGGCGGCGTTCATCGCCCAGCGCCTTCGCCAGCTTCAACAGATGGACCGGCGGCGCGGACGCGTCGGCGAGGATACTATCGTCCGAGGTGGGATAGAAGAAAATGCGCGTATCGCCACTCTCGGCATCGCCGTTGAAAGGCCGTGATACATATGAAGGGACCAGTATTACACGGCGAATGCCAGGCTCAGGCACATACTCCCAGCCGGTGCATATCTCGATCAATTGCTCAGGTGTGTGGGTAGCCTGCAGAGCGCGCCTGGACTCGATATCGCGCGCCAGAATCGCCATTATCTCTGGCTCCTGCTCGCGAAAGACCTCGTCATACCAGCCGTGCACGATTTCGAGCAGGCGTTCCTTCGCCGCCGCTGTATCCAGTGTGAGAATCCAGCGCAGGGTTTGTTGCCAGCCTGGATCATCGGGAAATGACGTACGGATGAGTTTTCTCTGCGCTTCTCTATCCCCCTGAGCAGCCGCGTAGATCACATCGGGCGATGTGGCGTGGCGATGCTGGCGCACATAGTATCCCAGCATGTGCAGGCGCAGTTCAAAGGGATCGATTGTTTCCAGATAGGCGAGCAGAGTAGGAACATCTTTTGGGGGTGGGCAGGTATAGGCCAGCGCCGAGATGTGTTCCCACATCTCGTGGCTGTGGAAACTGAATTGCTCGATGGTTTCGAGTAAGGCAGGTGAGAGCTTCTCGCGAATAGATTCGAACCAGGCCTGGCCGATTTCATATGGCGAGGGGTCCTTGCTATCGCTAAAGACGCACAGCGATTCGAAGAACTCGTAAGCGGGGCTTGCCTCGAACTGTACTCTGAGGCCCTGCCTGCGCCCCGGCATTTCGTGAAGTTCGCGCGCGGCCATGTGCTTCTCCTGCTCCAACAGTGTTCGACAGTGTACGGATGATACGAAAAACTTCGTATGATATGAATATAGTCGGATATTAGCAAAAAGTCAAGAGAGATCAACAACCAGGGGGTATATGAAAAAGTGGTAGGCAAACGACCATCAAGCAAGAGTAGGGCCCGATTGATCGTGGCCACCGCCGATTATGCACATTAACGAATACATGCGGACAGCTTTGTAGGGGCGGGAGTGGCGTGGACGGGCGGCGGGGGCGCTTGCGCCGCCCTGGGCATGGTCACCTTCAATCTGCATTATCGGCTAGTCAGTTGGTCGTTTGCCTACCACTTTTTCATATACCTGAAATGTCGAGGGCGGTTGTCGCATTGAGCCAATTAGACTATAATGGAGCCGTCTTCTTCTGTTTTGAGATGCAAAGTAATAATACTACACGCAGATGACATGCGCTTTTAAGGAGAGATACGATGGTTGACCGCACGGGGGAGCAGATTGGGAACTACCGGCTGGTAAAGCTGATAGGGAGCGGTGGTTTCGCGGAGGTGTATCTCGGCCGGCAAGTGTATCTCGATAGCCCCGCGGCCATCAAGCTGCTGCACACCAACCTGGCGCAGGAGGATTGGGAGGGGTTTCGTGCCGAGGCGCGCACGCTCGTGAACCTGGTGCACCCGCACATTATTCGCCTGCTCGATTTTGGCCGGGATGGGAATACGCCGTTCCTGGTGATGGATTATGCCCCGAACGGCACCCTGCGGCAGCGCATACAGCGTGGGGAGCGGCTGCCCCTCGCGACGGTGGTAGATTATGCCAACCAGGTAGCGAGCGGGCTGCAATATGCCCATAACCAGAAGGTCATTCACCGCGATATCAAGCCTGAGAATATGCTGGTGGGGCGCGATAACGAAATCCTGCTCACCGATTTCGGCATTGCTGTCGTGGCGCAGAGCACGCGTACGCAATTTACGCAGGAGACCATCGGCACGATCGCCTACATGGCTCCCGAACAGATCCAGGCGCATCCGCGCGCCGCCAGCGACCAGTATTCGCTGGGCATAGTCGTGTACGAATGGCTATCTGGCAACCGGCCTTTCAACGGCACGTTTACCGAGCTGGCCGTCAAGCATATCATGGTGCCCCCGCCTCCGCTGCACGAGGCCGTCCCCGATATCCCAGCCGACGTAGAACAGGTCGTGCTGACCGCGCTGGCGAAGGATCCGAAAGAGCGTTTTGGAAGCGTGCAGGCCTTCGCGATGGCCCTCGAACGCGCCGCCAAAGACGCCCTGGGGCTTGCCGACCAGAACACTATTTTGCCACCATCACAGCAACAGTTTCAGGAGCCACGGTCCTGGCAGGGACAAGCAGCGCAGACACCGGTTGTAATTGCAAATCCTGTGACACCGATTCTTCCCATCTTGCCCGTCGAGAACCCGGCGAGCAATCCGGGCGTTGCGCGCGCGCCGCAGCCGGGCGAGGCCGCTCCAGTCTTAAATACACCCGCTACCTCGCGCGGAAGTGAGCTATCACAGGCGGAAGGGGAACGGGCGACAGAGCTGATGACGCCTGCAAGCTCGCAAACACTGCTGCCATGGCAGTCGCCACCATCTCAACCACCGCTCTATCCACAGCCGGTCCAGCAGACTCAAGCGCCCCGGCAGGCTCAGCCGGTTGGAGCGGCTCATCCTCGCCCGCGGCAGAATAGTTCTCAAGCGGGTACGCTTTCCTCTGCTTCATCAAGGGGTGGTCTGTCGCGCCGCGCCTTCCTCTACAGTGGCCTGGTGACGGCCGGCGTCGTTGTCGCGGGCGGAGTAACACTGCTCGCGCTACAGAGTCAAAATCATACTGCCTCTCCCCCTACAACAAGCGGCACAGGCAAGACCCCTACCCACGCGGCAAGCGGGCCTACCTTTATTGCGCAGGATGACTTCCACCGGCCCGATCAGCAGTTGTGGGGGACTGCCACGGATGGCAAAAATACCTGGGGCAATTACACCTCTTCGCAAGATTTCTCGATAGTTGGACAGCAAGGCCAGATTCTCCAGAATGGGAACGGAGGCGAAGTGACGGCTATGCTGGGTCCGGCTTTTCAGAATGGTGAGGTCTATGTGAGCGGTGCCGTCAGCAATTTCCAGAATAACTCGCAGTTAGGCGTCGCCTTGCGCTGGACTGACAATAATCATTACTACAAAGCGTATCTCGATGGGCAGAACTTCCATTTGATCAAACGCATGAGCACCCAGGTTCCAATCAGCAAGAGTGTCGGGTTTCAGGCCCAGTCAGGAGTCTCTTATAGCATCCGCTTCCGCATTGTCGGCGATACTATGGAAGCAAAAGCCTGGCAGACAGGCACAGGCGAGCCTGCCGGCTGGATGCTGTCGGCAACCGACAATAATCAACCGTACACAATGGGCCAGGGCGGCATTCGCACGAATGTAAATCACGGCGTTACGGTGGACATCACCTCTTTTAATCTGACGACTGCCAGCACATCGTAGCAGCAGAGGAACTTATGACGTACTGATAGTTCCAACGCTGCCGATATCATTGGAAAGGTCGGTCGAGGTGAACCACATACTTGAAGCACCGGCGGGTGCTGGGGTAATGCCATCGATTTCGTTAAGACTTGGGAAAGCAAACGACGTAACCTTGCCTGTAGTGGTAATCGACACGATCGAGCCGCGGCTCAGGGTTGAATCGAAGACGGTCAACCAGAGTTTGCCGTCCGGCCCGGTCGCGATAGACTCACCAGAAGTCACACCATCGGCGCTGCTGGCGATAGTGAAGGTGGTGAAGGCCCCAGAGGTAGTTATCCGCCCAACTTTCGCGGCGGGGAAGAAGTTTGCTGTAAACCACAAGGCCCCATCCGGTCCGGTTGTTATGCCCATAGGATCGGCTTGCGATGATACGAACTGCGTGAGAACGCGGCTGGTTGTCATGCGTCCAATCTTGCTCAAGTTGGAGTCAGTGAACCAGAGCGCTCCATCCGGCCCGGTCGTGATATCGGTTGGATGAGGCGTCGTGCGCCGTGTGCCCCCACCCGGGAGTGTGAACTCCATGATCGTACCGGAGGTAGTGATTCGTCCAACCTGGCCGGAAACAACTGACAGTGTCGAAGGGCTCGTGTTCTGCGAAACGAACCACAACGCTCCATCTGGACCCTTCGTAATCGATAAAGCGCGTTCTATAACTTCATCCTTGTTGATATTGGCAGGGAGCGTAAATTGAGTGAAGACGCCAGACGTTGTCATGCGCCCGATCTTGCCGGCGTTGGCTTCAGTAAACCAGAGTGCACCATCCGGCCCGGTCGTGATGGTATGGGCGCCAAATCCAGAGGCAGACCCCCCGCTCAGCGTAAACTCAGTTATCGCGCCACGCGTTGTCACACGCCCGATCTTGCCAGAGCCAGCTTCAGTAAACCAGAGCGCTCCGTCTGGACCCATGGTAATGCCATCGGGGAAGCTGCCAGCAGTTGGAACGGTGAACTTTGTCACATTGCCAGCCGCGGCGAAAACAGGCGACACGCCCACAAGTAGAGCACACACGACAGTAAACGCACCCAACAGCATGCTTATGTATGCGCGCAGCTTTAGAGGGCTCAGGGTCAGGCCGTATCCTACCTGTCCATTCGTTCGAGGCTCGGAAAATGCCGTAGAGTGTTTCGGGTATTCATAGTCCACCTTGGATATCCTCCTTCATAAAAAGAAAGCCGTTAATCCTTCCTACTTGTAGGAGATACGACCAAGGTTACACAAGGACTCTTCTGTACAAAGGCCTTTCGCCTTACTGTGACTTCACTGTCTCTAAGCAGCCTCGTTCTTGCTGTTCCTTTTTGATCTGGTCGATCTTGTCTATGATTTCCCGCCGCTTGTGCTCGATTGAGGTTTTCTTCAAATTTTCCTCCAGCACTTTCAATTCACCAGCGAGTTGTTCGCAGCTAGCCATAGATTATCCCTCCTGTTTGTTCTTCCCGTATGCGAGCGTTGGTCTCTTCTGTGCGCGGTGACATACTTCTCTACTCTTTCGGTTGATTGATAGCTCTATGTGTTACTAGCGTATCTCTGGCCCTGGTTCGTGTCAAGATTTGCTGATGGCCTGTTTTGCACGCTTGCGGCAGATGTGCTACTATCCAGACAGGTTATGTCTGTATATCAAAGAGTATGGATATGAAAAAGATATATTGCTCTCTACCCACTCTCCTGCTCCTGTTACTACTCACGGCGTGTACAGGTCTGCCGGGTATTACGATTAGTCAGGGAAACTCTCAAGTGACGGCTGGCGGCTCTCAGGCATCAGGAACAGCACAAGAACAGCAGCTTGCGCAGCGCCTGCTCAAGCAGATTAACCAGGATCGTGCCGCGAATGGTCTTCCCGCGCTGGCGTGGGAGCCGAAGCTGGTACAGAGCGCGCACCAGCATGATCTCGTAATGGCGTCCGGGTGCGGGCTGATGCATCAATGCCCCAACGAGCCGGATGTGGGGACGCGCATCAGCAATCAGGGTGTGCAGTGGCAGACGGTGGGCGAGAACATCGGAGAGGGCGGGCCCGTCTATACAAGTGACGATGACTGGAATATGGTGTTGATGATTCACCAGGGCATGATGGCCGAGAAGCCGCCCGATGATGGGCACCGGCGCAATCTGCTGAGCAAGGACTTTCATCGCATCGGCATCAGCATTTATATCGATGCGCACAATACGCTCTGGCTCACGGAGGATTTCGCGAATTAGCACTGCCAGGGGTGGTGGGAGTGAATGGGGGGGAGGAAAGGCACCCGCGAGGGGCCCCAGCCACATGCCGCCAGTAGAGGAGGAAAGGCACCCGCGAGGGGCCCCGCACAACATCCGCCCGACCCCTGCCTCTACATGCCCTCAGGCGGGGGTCTGTGCGGTTGCCCTGCTGGGTTGGTTTCATCATTTGCTCTCCATGAGGGATGGGCCGGTGGTCGTAACCAGAGCGAGACGGAGGCGGGCTGCATCGTTTCCTGGACGATTTCTACCAGGTGTTCGCTCAATGTTGTGAGGTCTACTTCGTGGCGCAGGGTCGCGCTGAAGGCGGCAAGCGTGCGTGCGGCGTTATACTTGCGGCGGTAGAAGCGCCGGTCGATGACCTGCTGGATGCGGTAGCGTAGGGGCTGGAAGAGCGCGGCAATGGCCAGGGTCGAGACGACGATCACCGGTGGCTGCGCGCCCTGGCTGCTGAAAAGCCCGGCCAGGTTCTCCAATCCAATGATCAGGCCGGCGTAGATCGCTGCCAGCAGGGTGGTGAGGAGGCCGTAGACAAGCGCCTTGTTGATGATGAGGTCGATGTCCCACAGACGATAGCGCAGGACGGCAATGCCGATGCAGACAGGGGCAAAGAGGCCCGAGAAGGTGAACAGCGGGTGTCCAATGAGGTCGTAGAGCGATCCCGGTTGACTCAACGAAGAATACAAAATGATCTGCGGGACAAACCACAGCATAAACGTGAACAAGACCAGCGTTATGCCGAAGACCACCCATTTGGTTTGCTGGCGCTCCATCGGCGTCGAGACGCGGCGGTAGCGGTAGATCATCGACCCCACCACGAGTGGAAACCCGCTGAAGATGAAGAGCGTCTCGATCAGCCCGCTGAAAGGTAGGGAGGGAAAAAGTGTTGGAATCAGATCGACCAGGCAGAGGCCGGCGAGCAGCCATCCCATCCAGCGTGGCACGGAGCGCCCGTTGGGAAAGAAGGCGCAGAAGAAGAGGAATTGCACCGGGGAGATGTAGGATAGCGCCACGCTCGCCACGTACCAGGGCGAGGCGGGGTTATTAAGCGGCCCTTGCAGGTAGTTATACTCGAAGAGCCCCTGCGTAATGAAGGTGCTGGTGATGAGCAGCGCCATCCAATCGTTGGGCTTGCGCCAGACAATTACGGCGGCCACGGTGCAGAAGACTACCCCGGTGATGCTGATCAGCGCGACATTGAGGGCAGCATAGGTGCCGACCGAGAGGCCAAGCTGATGCAGCGCCTGCGCCGTTTGCGGGGTCGGCTGTCCGGGCACGCACGAACCGGCGTGGCACAGCGTGCGAACGTCAACAAGATATTCCTGGATACTGGTACCGAAGTCTACCAGGCTCAGCAGCGTCAGAATGCTCCATCCCACCCAGGCCAGCGCCAGCCAGGGCCCCTGCAGGCGCGTCTCCGACTCGCTCTGCGCGCCGGGACGTTCAATAGTGATGGCCGGGCTCTGCTGTAAGCTCATAGATGCTCCTGGTCGCTGCCGCACGAGAACTGCCTGTTATGCGAGCTTTGCTTTCCTGTTTAGCATCTTACCATATGAGCGTCCTGAAAGCGTTACAGGAAGCGTTACGAAGCGATAAGTGAAGCATTCGTTAAATCTGTGGACCCCGTCGGGCCCGATTGATCGTGGCCACCACCGATGATGCCTGGTAACAAATTGATCCGGCCAGCGGTCGATCCCCATATATCGAAGCAAAAGTAGGGCCCGGTTCACCGCGGCCATCGCCGATTTATCGGCCAGTCCGATGGATGAACTGGCGTCCGCCTTATTTCGTCAGTCCGCATTATCGGCCCCAAATCTCCTCCCCGACCTCCCCATATGCACCATTTAACCTCAACTACTCAAGATTGACACTCTTGACAAGCTCGGTATCTCAAACCCGCGAGCGGGAAGCCGCCTCTTTAGCCTTGGACATGCCATAGCGATGATGTAGCACGAGTCATCGCGAGTTTCAAACCCGCGAGCGGGAAGCCGCCTCTTTAGCCCGGAGCACTTGTAAGACCCTCGAGGGATTCTCTCAGCGTTTCAAACCCGCGAGCGGGAAGCCGCCTCTTTAGCCATCGCAAAGTGAGAAGACATCGAAATACAGATCTAGTTTCAAACCCGCGAGCGGGAAGCCGCCTCTTTAGCCATGAAGAGTTGGCGGATTTGCTAGACAGGCAGGGTTTCAAACCCGCGAGCGGGAAGCCGCCTCTTTAGCCGTACAGTAGCATCCTGGTACTGAACATGGACGCCAGACAGTTTCAAACCCGCGAGCGGGAAGCCGCCTCTTTAGCCTCTGTACCGTTAAGTAGCACTGTAGTCTATCAGTGTTTCAAACCCGCGAGCGGGAAGCCGCCTCTTTAGCCTGCATGAATCCTCATGAACGGGACGATCTTCGCGAGTTTCAAACCCGCGAGCGGGAAGCCGCCTCTTTAGCCATCAGGCAGTTATTGTACAGCTTGTCGGATCGACAGCGTTTCAAACCCGCGAGCGGGAAGCCGCCTCTTTAGCCGTAGTGCTGTGCAATGTTACATGGCGCATGCGGTAGCGTTTCAAACCCGCGAGCGGGAAGCCGCCTCTTTAGCCTGAGCACGTAATGGCATTCACTGACTACTGCAATGGTTTCAAACCCGCGAGCGGGAAGCCGCCTCTTTAGCCTGCTGAAGGCAATACTGCTGTGCGACTACGGACATGCGTTTCAAACCCGCGAGCGGGAAGCCGCCTCTTTAGCCTATGCGTTGACAGTCATGGCAACGATTCGACATGGTTTCAAACCCGCGAGCGGGAAGCCGCCTCTTTAGCCTATCAGATGAGAGTCGCAGAGCGCATGCTTTCGCAGTGTTTCAAACCCGCGAGCGGGAAGCCGCCTCTTTAGCCGATCTAGGACGATAGTTCTGCTGTGAAAATTACAGTAGTTTCAAACCCGCGAGCGGGAAGCCGCCTCTTTAGCCTGCTTCAGTGATTTGGACAATACGTACTGATCGTTATCGTTTCAAACCCGCGAGCGGGAAGCCGCCTCTTTAGCCTGTGCATCTGGACAGGTGTGACATCGTGCTACTGTGCGTGTTTCAAACCCGCGAGCGGGAAGCCGCCTCTTTAGCCGCAGATAGGTAACTATGCCAGCTTTGACAGTTCATGCTAGTTTCAAACCCGCGAGCGGGAAGCCGCCTCTTTAGCCGTGAAGCATTTGCGCTACCATTGTCATGATAGTACGTTTCAAACCCGCGAGCGGGAAGCCGCCTCTTTAGCCGCAAGAGTAGTATGCCGAGTACGATCAGGCTGATCGGTTTCAAACCCGCGAGCGGGAAGCCGCCTCTTTAGCCTAGATGCAACGGCGTAGCATGACTCGGTGAGTAGGTTTCAAACCCGCGAGCGGGAAGCCGCCTCTTTAGCCGAGGCAGATGAATGCCCATATGAACTGCATTGCTAGTGTTTCAAACCCGCGAGCGGGAAGCCGCCTCTTTAGCCTGCTGTGCTTGTAGTATAGCATGAGAAGCTTGTGGAAGCAAGCTGAATCGCGGGACGCTTTTTGGGGGGATTTTTTGGCTCCCTAATGCGGGCAACCTCTCACCTGTATTGCATGTCAATCGGCTTCTCGAGCCATGCGCGGGTCCAGGCGCAGCGAGACAGTTTCTGCGACCCGCGATAAGCTCTGCTATACTACGATTAACAACGCTTCTGCTGCATTACGTCTCTCGCCACTCTCTCGTGCTGCCGTGACCCGGGAGGCAGCCCTGCTTTCCCTTGCTGGCCTGTGCTTGCACTTCTGACCGGGGGCTCCTGCCAAAAAATTACCGCTCATTTTGAGCGGTAAATGATCATCGATACCTGCCTGAAGCCGCTTCTCAGGCGGATTTAAATGGCCCAAAAAATTCTTTCTGGAACGCATCTATTTTTTACAAGTCCTCCTGGTCTCTCTCTCGTCGATGTTAAGGATGTCGAATGAGGTTTATCGCGGCAAACCTCATAATTGCTGTTGTATAATGAAGCATACAAACGTTCCTCATGGACTGCAATGGAGCAAACGTTATGACATCACAAGACACGACAGCAGCGACCTCGCTGAAACGTACCCCCCTCTTCGAGGAACACCGCGCTCTGGGTGCGCGCCTGGTGGAGTTTGGTGGCTGGGAGATGCCTGTGCAGTATAGCGGCATCCTGGAAGAACACCGCGCCGTGCGCACAAAAGCAGGACTCTTCGATGTGAGCCACATGGGTGAGTTCAGGGTCGAGGGACCGGGCGCGCTGGATTTTTTACAGCACCTTGTTCCGAACGATGTGAGCCGCCTTGCCATCAACCAGGCGCTGTACACGCAGCTCGTTATGCCCGGTGGCGGCACGGTGGATGACCTGATTATTTATCACCTCGGCGATAATCGCTATATGATGGTCGTCAACGCCGCCAACATCGACAAGGATTTTGCCTGGGCGCAGCAGCAGAGCAGCGGATACGATGTCACTCTCACCAATATCTCTTACGAGACCGGGCTGATCGCCCTGCAGGGGCCGCAGGCGCAGGCCATTTTGCAGCCGCTGACGGGAGTGGACCTGGCCGGCATCGCGTATTACCACTGCGCGCAGGGCAAGGTGGATGGCATCGACTGCATTATTTCGCGCACGGGCTATACCGGCGAGGATGGCTTTGAATTGTATTGCTCATCATCCGATGTCGCGAAGCTGTGGCGAGACCTGCTGGCGGCCGGGAAGGAACGTGGGCTGCTGCCTGCCGGGCTGGGCGCGCGCGATACGCTGCGGCTGGAGGCCGGCTACTGTCTTTATGGGCATGAACTGGATGACACGACGAACCCGCTGGAGGCCGGCCTGGGCTGGACGGTCAAGCTGAACAAGGGTGACTTTATCGGGCATGATGCGCTGGCGGCCATCAAGGCCCAGGGGCTGAAACGCAAGCTGGTCGGCATCGAGATGGTCGAGCGCGGCGTTTGCCGCGGCGGCTACGCTATTTACGACAACGGGCGGCAGATAGGCATGTTGACGAGCGGATCGCCCAGCCCGACCATGGGCAAAAATATCGGCATGGGTTATGTCGAGACTGCCGAGGCGCTGCCAGGCAAAGCCGTGCAGGTAGATATACGCGGAAAACACACGGCGGCGCAGATTGTCGCGCTGCCATTTTATAAACGTCAAAAATAAGAAGGGAGTCCAGTATTTATGGCAAGTCTCAATCATCCGGCGAACCTCAAATACAGCAAGACCGACGAGTGGGTGCGCGTCGATGGGGACCAGGCCACCATCGGCATTACCGACTATGCCCAGGATCAGCTTGGCGACATCGTCTATGTCGAATTGCCCTGGGACGCCGGGCAGAGCGTCGCGCACGAGGCCAGGTTCGGCGATATCGAGTCGGTCAAGGCCACCTCCGAGCTTATTTCGCCGGTCAGCGGCGAGGTCGTGAAGACCAACGAGGCGCTGAAAGATACGCCAGAACTCATCAATGACCAGCCCTACGAAGATGGCTGGATGCTGGTCGTGAAGATGGCCAATCCTGGCGAGGTAGATAACCTCATGAGCGCCGACGAATACAAGAAATATCTGGAAGCTAGATAAGCAATCCCCGTACGGGCGGGGGTGGTGTGGATGAGGGCGACGCAAGCGTCCCCACCCCTCGTCCACACCACCCCCGCCCGTACGGTATATCCACAAGGAAGTGATTATTATGAGTTACATACCCAACACGCGGGAAGACCAGCATGAGATGCTGGCGACGCTGGGTCTTTCCTCGCTGGAGGATCTGCTGGAGCCGGTGCCCGAGCAGGTGCGGCTGCGGCGACCGCTTGCTCTGCCGCCTGCCGTGAACGAACCGGACCTCAAGCGGCTCCTGGCCGGTATGGCGGCGAAGAACAAAAACCTGGATACTACGCTTGCCTTCCTGGGCGCGGGTACCTACGATCATGCCATACCGAGCGTGGTGCCGCACCTGCAGCGTCGTTCCGAGTTTGTCACCTCGTACACGCCCTACCAGCCAGAAGTGAGCCAGGGTATGTTGCAGACCATCTACGAGTTTCAGACGATGGTCTGCCAGATAACAGGGTTGGATATCGCTAACGCCTCGCTCTACGACGGCGCGACGGCGCTGATCGAGGCGGTGCTGCTGGCGGTGGGACCGGGCGGGCGCGGCGAGGTCGTCATTTCGGAGACGGTTGATCCGCAGTACCGCACCGTGCTGCGCACCTATGCCCACGCGCGCGGCTTCAGCGTCATCGAGGTGCCGTCGCGCAACGGCGTGACCTCGCTAGAAGACCTTGACGCCGCCGTGAGCGAGACCACCGCCGCCGTCGTCATTCAGCAGCCCAATTTCTTCGGCTGCATCGAAGATGCGCGCGCTATCGAACCCATCGCGCACAAAGGCAAGGCCGTCTTCATCGCCACCATCACCGAGCCGGCCTCGCTGGGCATTCTGGCCGCGCCGGCAGACTACGGCGCCGACATCGCCGTCGGCGAGCTGATGAGCTTCGGCAATACCATGAGCTACGGCGGACCCGCGCTGGGCTTCATGGCCGCTCGCCAGAAATACATGCGCCTGCTGCCGGGCCGCCTGGTCGGGCAGACCGTCGAGGAAGGCGGCGAGCATCATACCGGCTACGTCCTGACCTTGCAGACGCGCGAGCAGCACATTCGCCGCGAGCGCGCCACCTCCAACATCTGCACCAACCAGTCGCTGCTGGCCGTCGGCGCGACGATCTACATGGCGGCGCTGGGCAAGCAGGGCTTCCGCGAGCTTGGCGAGCTCTGCCTCCAGAAGGCGCACTATGCGCAGCGCCAGATTAGCGCCATCCCGGGCTTTTCCGCGAAATTCAGCGGCCCGTTCTACGACGAGTTCGTCATCACGGCCCCGGTCTCGACCCAGGCGCTCGAGCAGCACTTCGAGCAGGCGGGCATCATCGGCGGTTACGCGCTCGACCGCGCTTACGCCGGCATGGATAACGACATGCTCTTCTGCGTGACGGAGACGCGCACGAAGGAAGACATCGATACGCTGGTTGCGGTTTTGAAGGAGGTGCGGGCATGAGCAGCTCCGAAAAGCTGATTTTTGAAATTGGCGCGCCAGGACGCCGCGCCGCGACCATGACCGCCAGGGATGTGCCGGCCGAAGCGCTGGAAAGTATGATCCCCGCCGGCATGCTACGCCAGGAGGACGCGCCCCTGCCGGAGGTGAGCGAGATCGAGATCGTGCGTCACTATACGCACCTGTCGCAGCGCAACTTCGGCGTGGATACGGGCTTCTACCCGCTCGGCTCCTGCACCATGAAGTACAACCCCAAGCTCAACGAGGATATGGCGGTGCTGCCCGGCTTCGCGCGCATCCACCCCTTGCAGCCCGAAAACACGGCGCAGGGAGCGATCCAGCTCTTCTACGAGCTCGAGCAGTACCTGGCGGAAATCGGGGGTATGGCGCGCGTCACCTTGCAGCCCTCTGCCGGCGCGCACGGCGAACTGACGGGCCTGATGCTCATCAAGGCCTTCCACGAAAACAACGGGCAGGGCCACCGCAACATCGTGCTGATACCCGACAACGCGCACGGCACCAATCCGGCCAGCGCGACGCTGGCCGATTACAGATCCGTCGAGGTCAAGACCGATCCCGCGACAGGCGGCATCCTGGTGGAGCATCTCAAGGCGCTGCTCGATTCCAACGCCGCCAACGTGGCCGCCATCATGATGACTAACCCGAACACGCTGGGCCTCTTCGATAGCAGTGTCGCGCAGATCGCCGGGATGGTGCACGAGGCCGGCGGGCAGCTCTACTACGACGGCGCGAACGCCAACGCGGTGCTGGGCATCACGCGGCCGGGCGATATGGGCTTCGACGTAGTGCATTTCAACCTGCACAAGACGTGCAGCACCCCTCACGGCGGCGGGGGCCCGGGCGCGGGACCCATAGGAGTCAAGTCTCACCTGGTGCCGTTCTTGCCGGGTCCGCTGCCGGCGAAGGACGATAGCGGCTACTACTGGCAGGACCCGGGTCCGCTCTCCATCGGCAAGGTGCGCGCCAACAAGGGTAATTTTGGCGTGCTGGTGCGCGCCTATACCTACATTCGCACTTACGGTCCCGATGGCCTGCTGCACGTGGCGCAGAGCGCGATCCTCAACGCTAACTACGTCAAGCACGAACTGGAGGGCGATTACGAGATTGCCTTCCCGCAGATGTGCCAGCACGAATTTGTGGCAACGGCGGAGCGGCAGAAGGAGGAATCGGGCGTGACGGCGCTCGACGTGGCCAAGCGTATTCTCGACTTCGGCATGTACGCGCCGACGATCTACTTCCCCCTGATTGTCCACGAGGCCTTGATGATCGAACCGACCGAGACGGAGACGCGCGAGACGCTCGACTACTTCGTGAGCGTGATGCACCAGATCGCCGAGGAGTCGCGCACCAACCCCGAGATTGTGAAGAGCGCGCCGCTCACGACCCCCGTCGGCAGGCTCGACCAGGCGCTGGCCGCGCGCAAACCGAATTTGCGCTGGACGCCAGGCCAGGAGGGGACGCATTAATAAGGCGGTGCATAGGGCTCTGTAGGGGCGCAATTCATTGCGCCCTCGATCCCCTGCATTGGCCAGGGAGGTGGGCGCAATGAATTGCGCCCCTACAGGGAAACATCGCATGATCCGATCCGCTTGTCACCTATGACGCTAGTATAAAGCCTCCTCCTCACATACCCCTCTCTTTTTTGCCTGCGAATATCACAGATGGGACACACTCACTGCTCTATACGATGCCATTTGAGTTAGCTTTCTATACTGAAAGCAGCTAGTGATGTTATCTATCGAGGCAGGTTTACATGAAAAATTCCAGGTGGGTGATCCCGATCCTATTAGTGGCTATGTTGTTCAGTATCAGTATCTCGTACTTCTCCATGTATCAAACGCGGGCGAGCGAGGCCGCGTTGGAAAGTGTGGCCTCTGTTTCACCGTTGGTGGCGCACAGCATACCGGTGGGCAATGCGGCGCCGGACATGCGACTCTCGCTCAGCATCAATCTGAGCCTGCGTAACGCTGACGACCTGGCGCGTTATTTGCAAGGCGAATATACCCCCGGCTCGCTGCTGTACCATCGCTACCTGCAACCAGCCCAGTTTGCTGCCCTGTATGGGCCGAGCGCGCAGGACGTGCAACAGGTCGCGAATTTTTTACGCGCACAGGGTTTTAGTGTGACATACGCTGTCGCGGGCCAGCAGATCATCGATTTTTCCGGGACGGTGGCGCAGGCGGAACAATCCTTCGGGGTACAGATTCACACCTATCGCGCCTCGAGTGGGCGAGTGTTTTACGCGAATAGCAGCGCCCCGCTCGTGCCACTGGCGCTGCACCCCCTCATCGCCAATATCAATGGACTGGATAACGCCATTGCGCGCACGCACCCGCCGCTGAACCTGCACGGTCTTAGCACAGCGGCGAGATCACCGCGGGTAAGCGGCTGTCCTGGGCCAGGCAGCAATGCTCTGCAATACCTGCTTCCTTCGCAGTTCGCCTCGGCTTACAACTATACGGGCGCGTACAATAGCGGGCTGCATGGGGAGGGCCAGAGCATCGCCCTCTTCGAGCTCGATAGCTACTCTGCCAGTGATATCGCCGCTTTCCAATCTTGCTACGATACGAATTCGCCGACACGCATCAATAACGTGATCATCGATGGCGGGGTATCGCCTCCGTCAGCGGGCGCCGACGAGGTCGAACTGGACATGGAGGTGCTGCTTGGAGAGCTGAACGACCTCACGAACATCTTCGTTTACCAGGCGCCTAATGACAGCAGCGATGTCGGTTACAACGACGAATGGAACCGCATCGTTCAGGACGATATTCCTATAGTCAGCACGAGTTGGGGCCTGTGCGAGCCTGATGTGAGCGCGTCGACCGTGGCGGCCGAGAACGGTTTTTTCTTACAGGCGGACGCTCAGGGCCAGAGCATCGTGGCGGCGGCCGGAGATTACGGCGCCTTTGATTGCAACGATGGCAATCTTGCTGTGGATGATCCCGCCAGCAATCCGAATATCACCGGCGTGGGTGGCACGCACCTGGTCGTCAACAGCAACAACAGCTATAAAAGCGAAAGCGCCTGGTCGGGGTCGCCCAATACCGACAACGGCGGCGGCGGTGGTATCAGCCAGCTCTGGACCATGCCGTCTTACCAGAGCGGCCCCGGCGTCATCAACAACACGTACAGCAGTGGCTCACCCTGCGTGGCTCCGCATGGGCAATATTGTCGCGAAGTGCCCGATGTTTCGATGAATGCCGACCCGAACGTCGGATACGTCATGTATTGCACAGTATCCGCGAGCTTTTATTGCCAGAACGATGGACCATGGCTCGCCGCGGGGGGCACATCGGCAGCCGCGCCCATGTGGGCCACTGTTGTTGCTTTGACAAACGAATATGCGCTGGCTCACGGCGGTACCAATCTTGGTTTCCTCAACCCCACCCTGTATGCGCTGCTCAAGTCATCGGCGCTGTATGGCCGCGCCTTTCACGATGTGACGAGCGGCACGAATCTCCATTATCCCGCGACGGCGAATTATGACATGGCGACAGGCATCGGTTCCGCTAATGTCTATGGATTTGTAACGAACGCTCCCAGGCTGCCCGGAGCGCCCAATGTGCCGGGTAGCACGCACTGGTACCTGGCCGAAGGACACGTGGGCAACAATTTCCAGGAATACCTGACGCTCGAAAATCCCAGCGCGAGCAGTAGCGCGCATGTCATTGTCAATTACTTGCTGCGTGGGAAACCATCGTTCAGCCAGGCGCTCACGCTCAATCCCAGCACGCGCACGACGGTGAACGTCAACAGCGTGCTGAACGTGGCTACGAACGCCAGCGTTGGGCAGGACGTATCGCTCTACATTACATCGGATATCGCTATCGTGGCTGAGCGGCCCATCTACTTCACCTACCTGGGCAATACGCCGGGCGGCTCAGACATCGTCGGCCAGACCGCGCCGGGCATGCACTTCACCTTTGCCAATGGTGAGACGCTGGCAGGCTACAGCACCTACATTACCGTGCTGAATCCGATCGGCCAGCAGACGGCCACTGTGACGGCCAGCTATTACAGCGGCGGCGCGTTGATCGGGCAGAGCAGCATGAGCGTCCCCGGCGGGCAGCGCAACACGCTCATGGCGAATAATACACTACCGGTCGGCAAGCAATTCTACATCCAGGTGGACTCGACCCAGCCGATAGTGGTCGAGCGCCCGATGTACTTCCGCACGACGGTCGCGGGTATAAGCGGCACGGTGTCTGGCGGCAGTTCGGTGGAGGGTGTCACACCCGCGACAAACTGGTATTATGCCAGTGGCGGCACGGGCGCGAGCGGTTCGCCAACGCAGGAGAACCTGGTGATCGCGAACTCCGACGCGAACGGCTCAGGAACAACGGCGAATGTGACGATTACCTATGCATTTGCCAGTGGAACCACACACAACGTGAATGTGCAGGTTCCGGCCAAAGGCCAGTTGATCGAAAACGTCAACACGGATGTCGGCCAGGTTGCGCTTGTCGGGATACACGTGGCTTCGACCAACGGCATCGCGATTGTGACCGAGCGCCAGCAATTCTTCAGCGCGCCCGCCCTCACTCCTACCCCGACCGGAGTAGAAGAAGTGGGCGAGACGCCGCCAAACGCCGGGCTGTCTACCGTCTACAGTTTCGCCGAGGGGCATCTAGGCAACTCGTTCAGCGAGTTCATCACGCTCTACAATCCCAACAATGCACCGATCACGGTTGCCGTCACCTACTTCATCACGCGCGGCGCGTCTCGCTTCATCTCGCAGGAAACGGTCTCGCTCGCCGCGATGAGTGTCGCCCAGGTAACGTCCAACACCTTCCTCAACGTCCCTGCCAGTTCTTCAGGGACAATACCGGAAGACACATCCATCGTCGTGCAATCGCTGCCCTCGAATGGAGGATCAGGCCCTGCGCTGCCGGTCCTGGCCGGGCGCCTCCTGTACTTCAACTTCATGAATGCGATGCCAGGCTGCACAAGTGTGGTGGGGTTTGGTGGGTAGATGATGAGTTGGTGAAGTGAGCAAGACAACAGGGCGACCGCAAGGGTGCGCCACAATACACGGAGGGTGCGGCTCCCTCGGCTCGTGTATTGTACGGGCGCACCCTTGCGGTCGCCCTGGCAACTCCTCGTGCGCCTGCTTCTCTTTCTGTCTCTAATCCCATGCCTGTTACAGGACGCTCGCGGGGAACGTTCTCATATACAGAAGGAGACACATATCACGTGAGCCGGGTAGACGAAGATATCACACAGAGCGGCCAACAATCATCTCCAAGCAAAGCTGGGCCGGAAGAGCCGCAGGGCACGGCGCGCGCCCAGACCTGGGTTGTGGGTATCATCGTCTTTGGCGTGGCGCTGGCATTTGACCTGTACCGTCTGGGCACGCCGAGCATCTGGTTTGATGAAGCCTTTTCAGTAGAACTGGCGCGGCAGCCTCTGCCGTTGATGTGGCATATCATCTGGGGGCCGGAGCCGAATATGGAACTGTACTACCTGTTCCTGCATGGCTGGCTCGGCCTGACAGGCCTGTTCGGATGGCTGCCGACCGAGTTCGTTGTGCGGCTGCCCTCGGCAGTCTTTGCCGCGCTCAGCTCCGTGATGGTCTTCCTGCTGGGACGGCGCTACCTGGGCATGGCGGCCGGCATCGCCGCCGCGGGTCTCTACGCGCTCAACTACCTGCAACTGATCTATGCACAGCAGACGCGCGCCTATAGCATGCAGCTCCTGCTGATCTGCATCGCGTGGTACGCGCTCTTCGCCCTGCTGACGACGGCCGGCCAGAGCAAACGCTGGTGGGCGTGTTTCGCCCTGGCGATGACCCTGGCGGTTTACGCACACCTCTTCAGCCTGCTGATCCTGGCCGCGCAGATCATCGCGTTTGCCGGTTTGCTCGTGCTGCCCGGCCCCTGGCGCGAACGGGCGCGCTACCGCCTGCGCGGGTTTCTCGTGACGCTGGCAACCGTCGGGGTATGCTGTATTCCCATGTTTCTCGTGAGCCTGCACGGGGCGAAGACGAACTGGCTCCCCATCCCGCATGCGAACGATATTTTTCACTTCTTCCAGTACATCGCAACCAACAGCGCGCTCTACCTGCTCCTGCTTTTCCTGTGCTGCTTCTGCGCGCTAAGCATCGCCGCGCTATCGATGCTGCCGGACGCGAAACCACTCGTGCAGCTTGTCACGTTCTCAACCGGCGATAACGAACGCAAAGAGGCGCGCCTGCAGCAGTTCTTCCCCGTCGCCTTCGCGCTCGTCTGCTGGCTGTTCGTGCCGCTTATTATCAGCTTCGTGGTCTCGCAGGGTTCGCTGCGGCTCTTCTCATCGCGCTATCTCGTGACAATCCTGCCGCCGCTCTTCCTGTTAGTTGGCCTGTTCATCGCCGCGCTGCGCTGGCGCACGGCGCAGCTTGCCGTGATCGTGGGACTGTTCCTGATTGCCCTTTATTACGTCCCGGTGTATTATCGCAGCGCGCAGGTGGAGGACTGGAACTCGGCTGTTCCCTGGCTGGAGCAGCGCTACCAGCCCGGAGATGGACTGGTGTGCTTCGATAACGACGTGGAGCAGGGCTGCCAGATAGCGGTGCAATACTACCTGGATGCCTACCCCTCGGCGGCGCATTTCACAGCGGACGCGCCCGGCGCATTCTCCTGGCAGAACTTCGGCCCGGCGCATCCGGCCAACGGCACTTTCGCCGCCGTTGATCCGAACGCGCTGGCTGCCTACGCTGCGCAGCACCCGCGTTTTTTCTATATCCTCGGACGCTATCCCGATAGCTCTGCGGCAGCGAAGGCCCAGGCGGCTCAGGGCTGGCTCGATAGCCACTATCACTTGCTGGGGCGCATCCACACGCCGACCGTGACGATCAGTTTGTATGCCAGCGGTGCATGATTACCACCCCTCTCTTCTCGCTTGAAGCTTGACATACCACTACTGAAAAAGAAGATAATGGAGATTAACCAATACAAGCGGCCACCATCCATCGTAGGGACGCGATGATGAACCTACATAAAATAATTGGGGTATCCGTCTGTAGGGGCGCAATTCATTGCGCCCTCGCTCCCGTCCATGGGCCGCAGAGGTGGGCGCAATGAATTGCGCCCCTACAGACCCGCGGACAATTTTTTAATGTTCATCATCGCGTCCGGGTGGTCATGCATGCCCAGGACAAGGACGCGATGATGAACTTTACCGATCAAGTCCGGCCATGTCATTCTGAGCGAAGCGAAGAATCTCAGCGCCCTTCACGCCAGACCCTTCGCTTCGCTCAGAGCTTGCCCTGAACGAAGTGAAGGGGTGACATACCCGTATTACCGATCTTGATTGGTAAAAATTATAATCGCGTCCCTACAAATCTGCGTCATATGTACAGAAATGGGGTAAATGTCGTGACTGAGACATTTCATGAGCTTTATGCGTCATTACTCAAAGATGTGTTCATGGAACATGCGCGGCAGCAGTTGGAGCAGGGCGCAGATGGGCAGGTTTTGGCTCGTGGCTATGCCGAACAGGGTAAGCCCGATTTTACGCTCGCCTTTCTCCTGCTAATCGAGGGGTCCGACGAGGAGAAGCGTGCGCTACTGGCCCAGGCTTACGAAAAACGCGCCCGGCATTCCGATGAAAAGGCAGCGCAGTTGCAGGTTCAGTTTCGCCGCTCATTCCCGATGATTAAGCTGAGCGCGCAGCAAGATCGTGCGGCGGCAATCGCCATCCGCAGCGGCAAACGTTTACCCGCTACCGGCGATGAAGGTCGTCCTTGAAAGACTTTTCTGGTGAATGAAAGAAATGCGCGAAGGTGCACAGGTCATGTGCCAGGGCGACCGCAAGGGTGCGACCGTACAATACTATGACATATTGTCTTAATCCGAAAAAGCCGCACGAGAATAAAGAGGTACAGGCCTCTCCTGCCATTCAAGACGAAGTTGCAGGGGCTGAACGGGTGGCTGTGAATGAGCAAGTGAACTGCCAGTATTGTAAATATTTGCTGGAAGGCGCACTGCTGGGTGATTGCCGCGTTACACGCTGGATCGGCTCCGGTGCGTTCGGTGACGTGTACGAAGCGACCCAGTTGCGGCCCTTGAGCCGGCGCGTGGCGATCAAAGTGATGCTGCCGGAACGAGTGGCCGACGAGGAATCCGCCGAACTCTTTGAGCGGGAAGCCAGCGCCATAGCCGCGCTCGATCATCCAAATATTTTGCCCGTCCTGCGCGCCGGTACCCTGGAAGATGGACGCTCTTACCTTGTTATGAAATACGCCGCGCACGGCTCCCTCCAGAAGCACTGCCAGCTTACCCCACAGGGGCTATCTATTTTGCCGACCTCGCAGCCCGTCAGCACTGAAATTGAGACAAGGACGATGAGCGGGGTCGAAGGCGATGATGGCGGCCAGGACGACAAGAAGGATACATCGTCCGACACGGTTGTAATGGCGAAAGATGGAGAGAGTGGGTCGGGTGGAGCGCAGCGCGTACCCGCGGCGGGGCAGACATTGACGCCGCAGCAACTGCTTCCTTATCTCGAAGATGCGGCTGCCGCCTTGCAGTACGCGCATGACCATGCGCTGATCCACCTGGATGTCAAACCGGCGAACCTGCTGCTCGATGGAGAGGATCGCCTGATGCTGGCCGACTTCGGCGTCTCGACCATCCTGGATAGCTATACCCACGCCTCACTGCATTGCTATGTCGGCACGCCGGTCTACACGGCGCCGGAGCAGTGGCTGGAGCAGCCTCGCCCGGCCAGCGACCAGTACGCGCTGGCGATCACCTGCTACCAGTTACTTACGGGTCGCCCGCCTTTTAGCGGGAACCTCTACTCCATCATGCATGGCCACCTGCAGCTCCCACCACCGCCGTTGCGTGACTTGAACCCGCTTGTACCGGAACAGGTGGAAGAGGTGATCCTGCGCGCGCTGGCGAAAGAACCCAGCGAGCGTTACAAGGATGTGCGTTCGTTCGCCCGCGCCTATCGTGAGGCGCTTGAACAGGCGGCCATTGCTTCGACCGATGTGCAGGGGCGCGGGCGCGAGAGGCGAGAGAAGCAAGAGGCATCGAAAGAGCCGGCCCCCGCGGAATACCCGACGGGGATCACTTCCAGGGCGAACGATGATGCGCCCGAGGGTAAAGCCAGCGCCGCGGCCGGGCAGGTGAAGACTCGCGTCCTCAAGCAAACGACCGCCTTGAGCGGCGCCCTTGCTGCGGCGGTGCCGAGCGATAAGTTGCCTGTTTCCCCGTCAAGAAAACAGCGTGGTCGTATCATCGGGATCATTGTGCTGATCGTGCTGCTGCTGGGCGGAGGTACGTTGGGCGCCATGCGCGCTTTTGCCCCCTGTCTGCTGGGTGTCTGCCCCGCGCTCCGGCTCAGCACAACTGAGGTCGATATCACGAATAGCGATTCGCAGGTAGTGAAAATTACCAATCCTGGCTCGGCGGACCTGCAATGGAGCGTGACGAACCCGAGTAGCGCTCCCTGGCTGGTGTTTTCGCCGCGGGGCGGTACGCTGCCTCCCGGTCGAACGGCTGCCCTGACGATCAGAACGAATGCGGATGGTCTCTCCAACGGCATGGATACGGCCCAGTTGAATATCGGCGGCCAGGGAGTGAATACGCTCCCGCTTGTCGTGAAGTTGACGGTGCAAACAGGGTTGGGCCAGATTGCGGCAAAGGCCAGCAATAACACGTTTGTCTATGACCAGGCCGGCATTCACCCGGCTTCCAGCACGATCACCATTACCAACAAGAGCGATCAGGACTTCGGCTGGTATATCGAGTACAAAGACTTCAACAACTGGCTGCTGGTGACGCCTACAACAGGTACGCTGGCGGCAGGTGGTACAGAAACATTGCAGGTAACGGCCAACGGCCAGGGACTGCCGCCCGATACCTACACCACGGATTTCTCGATCCTGGGCAGCCTGGGCCAATCCGATCCGGGCATTTTGACCAGTTTCCAGTTTACAATGGCGGTCAAACCATCCGCGCAGCAAGTGACCCCGACTGTTACTCCTACCGCAACTGCTACAGCGACGCCGACCTTTCCGCCCATCACCTTCTCCGCCCAGGCTCCGGCGCAGAGCAATGCACCTGCGGCGCAGCGATCGGGGCACACTATGGTCTGGGATTCCCAGGACGACCTCTTTTTCGTCTTCGGCGGCATAGATGGCCAGGGGAATTTACTGAACGATCTGTGGTCTTACAGCCCCGTGACGGGTCAGTGGTCGCAGATCACCGGCGTCTCAAGCGTTTCGGGTACGAGCAGCGCGTGCACGGGCGGCACATGGCCTGCGGCGCGCATGAATGCCGCGATGGTGTGGGACAGCGCGCATTCGCAAATCCTGCTTTATGGCGGTATGGGCGCCGGTCATAATCATTATTTCGACGACCTGTGGTCATACTCTCCCTCGACAGGGGCAGGGAACTGGACGCCGCTGGCCTGCTCAAATGCCGGGCCGGGCGCTCGCGCCTCCAACGCCGTCTGGAACGGCAGCCAGATGTTGCTGCTCGGTGGCATGGATCGCTTTGGGTTCAGGGCAGATTTCTGGGCGTATACTCCTGGTAATAATGGCAGCCTGGGCAACTGGCAGCGTTTGACCGATTTCCCCGGCGGCCAGCGCGCCTATCAAACGATGGTCTGGGATTCGAGCGATAACCAGTTGTTGACCTTTGGGGGACTGGATGCGAACAACAACCAGCTCAACGATTTCTATTCCTATACGACCGGCGGCTGGAACGAGATCATGCCATCGAGCGCGTCGAATCCCAAAGCGCGCCAGCAGGGTATCGGCGCGTGGGATAGCAAGGATCATGTCATGCTGATGATGGGCGGGTGGAATGATAAGGATACCGGTGGTCCTTACTGGGGCCTGTGGGCCTATGATCCCGGCACGAACATGTGGGCACTTCTGACGCCGCTGAATAGCTCGAATAACAATATTATCCCGGGCCGCACGGCCTCTGCGATGGCCTGGGACGGGCGCGAACAGGCGGCTTATATTTACGCGGGAGCAGGCAGCGGCAAGTCAGGCAGCACGTTGAATGACCTGTGGATGGTGACAGGCGGGTAACGTGCCAGGGCGAGCGCGATAATTGCCAGGGCGACCCTCGCGGTCGCCCTGGAAACTTCCTCACCCTCACGGGTCATTCCGCCTCTGAAGTGGTTTCCTGCTCCTCTACTACTTCCTCCTCCATCGCCTCGTCATTATCGGCTATGGCCTCGTCACCCTTGCTTTCCACTTCACCGTTGGGCGCATCGAGCTTCTTGCCGTTGGTGGTGGCAACTGCGACGACCTTATCGCCCTCGCCGAGGTTCATGACGCTGACGCCCTGCGTGACACGTCCGGCGCGGCGAATGGTCGTGACATCCGTGCGGATGACAACCCCGCTGGCGGAGATAATCATCAGGTCGTTATCGCGTTCGGTGATGACGCGCGACGTGGCGACCGGGCCGGTTTTGTCGGTCACGTTGGAGGTGATGACGCCACCTCCGCCTCGATTGTGGCGGGGGTACTCGTCGATGGGGGTGCGTTTGCCGTAGCCGTTCTCGTTGATGATGAGCAGCTCACTGCCCTCGGGGGCCAGGTTGAGCGAAACGACACGGTCGCCTTTGGCGAGGCGAATGCCGCGCACACCACCACTGGTGCGGGAGGCCGAGCGCAGCTCCTCGACGGTGAAGCGGATGGCCTTGCCCTGCGCCGTAATCATCAGCACATCGTCATCGGCATGGGCCAGCTTTGCACCGATCAACTCATCATCGTCTTCCAGGTCCATCGCGATCAGCCCGCTGCGGCGTACAACCTCGAACTCTGTCATGACTGTCTTCTTGACTTCGCCTTTGCGCGTCGCCACGATCATAAAGTCGCGGCTGACGCCCTTGGGAACATAGACCAGCGCTGTGACGCGCTCGCGCTGTTCGATGTTGATCAGGTTGATAAGATGTTCGCCCTTGGCCGTGCGGCCGGTATCAGGCAGCTCGTAGACGCGCAATTGGAAGACGCGGCCCCGGTCGGTGAAGAAGAGCAGGCTGTCGTGGCTGTGCGCGACCAGCAGGTGGCGCACGGTATCGTCCTCGCGCGTCGTCATACCCGTGATGCCGCGCCCGCCGCGCCTCTGCGCACGGTAGGTGCTGGACGGCAGGCGTTTGATGTAGCCCTTCTCTGTCAGCGTAACCACCACCTCGTCGTTGCGGATCAGGTCTTCGTCGCTGAACTCACCGGCCTCGGTCTCGATGATATCGGTGCGGCGCTCGTCCCCGTACTTCTCCTTCAATTCCTGCAAATCAGCCTTGATGAGCTTGCGTATCTCGGTAATGTCGGCCAGCAGCATGTTGTAGTAGCGAATATTCTTATTTACCTCGATCAGCTCTTCTTCCACCTTGCTGCGCTCCAGGGCTGCCAGGCGGGCCAGGCGCATATCCAGGATGGCCTTGCCCTGCTCCTCCGAGAGCGAGAACTGGCGCATCAGGTTGCCCAGCGCGGTCTCCGCCGAGGTGGACTCGCGAATGGTGGAGATGACGGCGTCGAGGTTGTCGAGGGCGATCTTCAAGCCCTCCAGAATATGCCGGCGCGCCTCGGCCTTCGCCAGTTCGAAGCGCGTGCGCCGCGTGATCACGATCTCGCGGTGGTTGACGTAGTGCTGCAAGAAGGCTTTGAGCGTCAGGATACGCGGCTGGTAATCGACGAGCGCCAGCATATTGGCGTTGAAGGCGCTCTGCATGGCGGTGTATTTAAACAGCGCATTCAGGACGCTGTCGGGCATCGAATCGCGCTTCAGCTCGATGACGACGCGCATGCCCTGCCGGTCCGACTCGTCGCGCACATCAGCGATGCCATCGATCTTCTTGTCGCGCGTCAGTTCGGCGATCTTTTTGACCAGTTCGGCTTTATTGACCTGGTAGGGCAGCTCGGTCACGATGATGCTCATGCGCCCGCGCTCGCTCTCCTCGATCGTGGTGCGCGCGCGCACCAGAATGCGCCCGCGTCCATTGGCGAACATATTGCGGATGCCCTCGCGCCCATGGATGATGCCGCCTGTTGGGAAGTCCGGCCCGCGCACGATGCGCGAGAGGTCCTCAGTGGTGGCGTCGGGATGATCGATCAGGAGGATGATGCCGTTGCAGACTTCGACCAGGTTATGCGGCGGGATGTTGGTCGCCATACCGACGGCGATACCCGTCGAGCCATTCAGCAGCAGGTTCGGCAGGCGCGCCGGCATAACAACCGGTTCCATGGCCTGGTTATCGTAGTTCGGCTTGAAATCGACGGTGTCTTTCTCGATATCACGCAGCAGTTCGTCGGCGATGGCGGCGAGCTTCGCCTCGGTGTAGCGCATGGCGGCCGGCGGGTCGTCGTCCTGGGAGCCAAAGTTGCCCTGCCCCAGCACCAGGGGATAGCGCATGGCCCAGGGCTGCGCCATTCGCACGAGAGAATCATAGACCGCCGCATCGCCGTGCGGGTGATAACTTTTGAGCACTTCGCCGACGGTACCGGCGCACTTACGGAACTGCTTGGTGGATTGCAGACCCATCTGATCCATGGCGTAGAGGACGCGCCGGTGAACCGGCTTGAGGCCGTCGCGCACATCGGGCAGGGCGCGGCTTACAATGACGCTCATCGAATAATCGAGATAGGCGGTCGTCATTTCCTCGACGATACTGACAATCTTAATATTCCCTGTTTCCATACAATAACCTCATGCTCAAATCTTTAGAGGGGCTTTTGAAACATTGCCAGATAGTGGGGCTTGTTTCCTGGTTTTATGCATAGTGAGCAACCGTCGCGGCCGCCCGTATACTTTCTTTAATTATAGCACATTTGGGGGGTATTGACCAGAAAAATAGCACATTTGGAGCGGCTGCCATGGATGGCAACAACCCTATTTCGCGGGCCAATTCTGCCTGTAATACCCGAAAAATCGATAGAACTGGAAACAACTGTGCAAAATAGCCAAAAATAGACTATGTTTTGTATAAGTCCTGTGGTATAGTAATTGAAGAAGAGATTTCGAGAGAGTATCATGCAACCAGGCGAATTAAATCCTGGGGAGATCATGTCTCAAAGGCGACATTCCAGGCAGGGAGGCAGGACCACATGTCGAGTTTTTTTCTGACGGCCGGGCAGTGCTTTTTTATAGGGATCGTAGCGTTCGGGCTGTTGGGTTTTATTCAGGGGTGGCAGCGCACGGTGATCCTGATGGCCTTCACCCTGGCCGGCATTCTTTTCTTGTCACTCGGAGGAGGCCAGGGTCTGGCGAATATTATCTTTGTGCGATTTCCCGTCGTCTGGCAGACGGTCTTTGCCCCATCAGGCCATGTTAGTACGCCACCCGCCCCAACCACAAATCAAGTATTTTTTACATCTTTGATCACTTTCCTGGTTATTGTTCTTTTGGGTTATTCCATTGGACAATCAGCGTTTAAAAAAACTCCCGTGTCGCCTTTTTCCCGCTTCATCGGCATTATTCCTGGGCTGGTCACCGGCTATTTTTTCGTCAGGTATCTGACGAACATCTTCGGGTCTTCTACAGTAGCGGTCGGTGCGTTCACTCCCACCTCGAATATCTTCACTGATGATGTGCCGATACTCTTCCTTATCGGTATTGGTGCAGTTGTCATTGGCTTCATAGCGTCAAAGATAATAAAAAGCCCAGCCAAGAAGTAAGATTTCCATAGTTTCAGCGAGCCGAGGTGAGTAGCGTGAGCAGCAATCCTCCCCAGAATATTACACCGCCGCAAGATCTCTTTAAAAAAAGGCGCGTGCATCGAATCATTCGCCGCTTCAGACGCGGTAAAGATAAGAAATTGCACTTTGACGGGCAAGAGCCCGATGAGGAAGTCCGGCGCGTAGTACGCGAACATTTCATTTTCGCTCTACGCTCTGCTTTTCCGCTCTTGGTTGCAATAATCATCCTTTCCCTGTTAATCTGGGGGAATGTAGCTTCTCCGAGTTTAGGTGCGATCTTGGGCCCTTTGGAGCTCTTCGCCTGGCTGCTCGTTGTAGGAGCTGGTCTTTACTCCGCCTATCGCATTTTTGAGCTCTGGTGGGTGAATGTCGATGTCATCACCAACCGGCGCATCCTCACCTGGAAAGGCTTTCTGAGCCCCACACGCAAGGAAACCAAGCTGGATAAAGTGTCGCAGGTAGCGATTGACCAGCGCTCCATCTTCGCACTCTTATTCAACTATGGCGATGTCAAAGTCTATGTATCGGGCGGTCAACCACTCGATATGCCCAGAGTAGCGAACCCGAGGGAAGTTCAGGGACGATATCGAGGGTGTGCGCCAGAGCTACCAGAAGGAAGTCGAGGCCAAGAAAGAACCCGCCGCCGCCGGTTCTGGATCCACAATTGTCCGCGGTGCTAACAAAACTGGCAACACCCAAACCCCTTCCTGGATTTCCTGACGCGGATAAGAATTCGAAATGGGCGCATCGCTACGATCCAACCAAAATGCGTGGGCCTTTGCGCACCTTTGGCGGTTTTCTGACGTATCCCCTGTGATGTGCATTACGACGCGGAAGAGTATACAGTGCAATACATCCAGCGCTCGAAGGTCGTCCTCTTCTATGAACTCTTCTTTCCTGTCCTGATCCTTCTCGGCTTGCTGATCGGCGCGCTAACGGCTCGTTTTCTTTTCGGCCTGTTCGCTGTCCTCTTTATTCTGGGGGCGATTTTCATAGGACTGATAATCCTCAACTACATCGATGATGTCTTCATCCTGACGAATAAGCGCATCATCGATATCGAGCGTCATTTCGTCTTCCTGTTCGAGGAGCATGATACAGCTAGCTATGACAAGATTACCGAGATCCAGGTCCAGATGCCCAACCCATTTGAACTGGCCCTCAACGTCGGCAATGTGCACATTCTTACGCCGGGCAATAATCCCGACATTCATATGACGCGTATCCACGATCCTTTCGCGCTGCAGGACAGGATCTTTGAACTGCAGGAGCTCAAGTCTAAATTTGATAAAACGAAGACGGAGAACACTCAAAAAGACCAGTTGAATTTATGGTTCAGTACAGTTCTCTCAACCCTGGAGCCGAAGTTAAAGAACCGGGGCGTGCCGGACTTGCAGGCAATGAATCTCTGGGATGCGATCGACCAGGCAGATGAGATTGGCATGAGGGTGGTGCCTGTGGGAGAATCGTCAGGCTATCCGCATATCCCGCCGGGCAGGATCGTTTCACAGATTCCACCGCCCGGCACGGTAGTGGAAATGGATCAAGAGAACAGACCGCAGATCCATGTCGTTCTCAGCAGCAAGGGCAAGAAGAGGCCATAGAAAAGAGATGACCCCGCTGCCGGGGCGAGCGGGGTCATCTCTTTTCTATGGCCTATCTCAGGCCTTTACGCGCGAGCAGGGCGATGCACTCGATGTGATACGTTTGCGGGAACATATCGAGCGGCTGTGCGTAGACCAGGCGGTAGCGGTCGGTCGAGCAAAGCGAGGCGATATCGCGAGCCAGTGTGCTGGGATCGCACGAGACATACGCGATGGTGCGCGGCGCGAGCGATTGCAGAGCCTGGATCGCCTTTGGATGGCACCCGGCGCGCGGTGGATCGACCACAACCAGGTCAACCCGCTCGCGGCGGTAGTAGAGCTGGCCGAGCAAGCGCTCCAGCGTTCCTTCCAGCGTCGTGACGTTCATCTGGTTATTCAGGGTGGCGTTGGCGCGCGCATCCATCACTGCGCTCGGCTGCGACTCGATGGCGATCACGCGCGTTGTGCGCGGCGCGAGGAACGCCGAGAAGAGGCCAACGCCGCTGTACCCGTCTAAAACGACATCGGCGCGCGCCGGCTCCAGCATCGCCAGGACGCGCTCAACCAGCAGGTGGGTCTGCACCATATTGACCTGGAAGAATGAATCGGCAGAGACGCGGAAGCGTTTGCTATGCACCATATCGGTTAAAAATTCCTGTCCAGCCACGACGCGCCCATAGCGTCCACCGACGCGCTCGATGATGACGCCTACGATACCGGGTGCGGTTGTCATAAGTTCCTGGGCCAGCTCCTGCGGCTCCTCGATGACCGAGCCTGGGCGGGCATGGATATTCAGCAGGGCCGGGACGGCCTTGACCGGGGTCGTTGTATTATTCAAGCCAACCGCGCCGATCGCGCCGCGCAGGGTAAAGCCCTGAATCATCTGCGCCAGCTCATCACCGAATTGCTCGATCAGCCTGGCACGGATGCGCTGGTAGACCATGTCGAGGGCGGGATGGAGCAAAGGACAGGTCTCGAGGTCCTGCACGTCGTGGCTCTCGGTCAGCTTAAAACCGACTTCGTTGTTGGCGCCCACCGAAAAGACTGCCATGTTGCGATAATGCCAGGGAGAGATGCCGGCGGGCATACCAAGCGTGGGATGGACAAGGGCATCGGGTTGTTTGCCGATGCGAACCAGCAACTGGCGCACGATGTGCGCTTTCCAGGTCAACTGCGCCGGATAGGCAATGTGCTGCCATTGGCAGCCGCTATCGGTAAGCAGGGGGAATTCTGGCTCGATGCGCTCCGGCGCGGGTCGCAGGATTTCGAGCAGATTAGCACGTGCATGTCCTCGACGTTCCTCCACAACCTCCACTCGCACACGCTCTCCTGGAATGCCACCAGGTACAAAAAGGACTCGTCCTTCGTACCGGCCTACGGCGTCTCCCCCGTAGGCGAGATCTGTGAGTTCAACGTCTATGCTCATAATCTCCTCAACGGCCACTGAATACTACCTTCTACTAACTATCGTGCCCGCCATGTATTTTCGTAGGGACTCGATGAAGCGCGTCCTGTGGTGACCACATTATTTGTCAATCTCCATTTTCTGCCCGAGTATCATTACAAGGGCAACAACTGCCTGGGCCGGCCATATATGCGCGTGCCGAATCGACTCAGCAGCACAGCCCCCAGGCCAATCATACCGGCGCCGAGTGTGACGGGCCAGCCGATCACGGGCAGGGAGCCGAAGATTGCCAGGGCGACCTGTCCCAGGATAACCGCCAGGTAGCGCGGCCTGCGCGCCGCCGGACGTGATCCCAGCGCGTGAATGATTTGCTCTCCAATCGACCAGCTTACGGCGATGATGCCCGCTATCCACCCTGCCAGCAATACGATCAAAACAACCAGCGCTACCGGAATAGCCACAATGAGTGCCAGAAGAAGAAATAAAGCGACCGGAGCGAGCAGGCACGTGAGCAGCCCGACAACGAAACTCCGCCGCACGTGCTGCTCAACTGTTGCGCGGACGAAGGTTGTGTGTTCGGGAAGGTATCGCATGAAAAGCAGGCTGAGCGGGATCATGACGATGAGGTACCAGATTGAAAACCCAGGCCCTTGAAAGCCGAAAAAGAGAGCGTGCTGGCTGTGGTCGTCGAGCGTTCCGTCCAGAATTGCCCCATGTGCTTTGACCTCCTGGCCGCCATAGAGATGGATAGTCCCACGCACGTACGCTCCAGGCTGTAAAGTGACACTGCCCCCGAACAAAGTAATATCGCCGAATACACCTCCATCTATACTGATCGTTCCACCGAAAGCAAGCAAATTGCTTCTCAACTGCCCATGTATCAACACAGTTCCACCAAACACCGTCAGTTCGCTGCATTGCACCTGGCCTCTATCCACAACCACCGTTCCACCGAAGGATGGGGGACGGTTGGTGCCCGTGCACGTTCCCGCTCTCATCTCATCATGCCGAAGCGCTGCACTTGCAGCGTATGCTGCCTGTGGTTCAGGTGATACCGCCAAAAAAACCGTCTGGGATATCAGTATCAGCAAGCTGGGGATGAGTATCACTCCCACCCCTACGAGCAAGAACCAGGGCAAACCTCTTACCTGTCGCATACTGGAACTCCCTCGTATATCCCCGACTACCACGCGCCCGGGTCTTTCACGCCTCGTGTGGCGTGCGCATCAAATGAACCCATATACCGACCATTACCACGATCACCAGCGCCGCCCCGGCCAGGAGCCAGTTCCGCTGTGTGATGAAGGCCAGCCCCGGCGAGAGATATCGCGCCAGTTGCATGATGATATCGATAGCCCCGCTCGAGAAGGAGAGCATAGCCAGGAATTGATCGGGTAGGAATATGAATAAAAAGAGCAGCCCCAGCGTCACCACTCCCGTCAGCACCATCATCGCCATAAGCAGTTTTTCCCCGGCTCCTTTGACACGGGCCACACGCGCCTGTTGTTGCGCCTGCAGACCGACCAACTGGTCCGTTATACGCTTCTGTTGCTCTACCGCGTGCATGATGCGTTCGGTAGAGATACTGGAGTACGGATGAGTCCTGGATGATGGCGACTGCATTAGATCATTATCGCTGGAGCGCATCTACCTGTTCCTCCTCGTTCAGACTGGTGTCTTTCATTGAGCGTGCCAGCAACTCGCGGGCGCGATGCAGGCGCGCCTTTACCAGAGCCGGTGTCAGGCGCAGCATCTGGGCGATCTCTTCGTAGGACAGGTCATACCAGTAGCGCAGCACAATCACGGCACGGTATTTGCCGGGCAGGCGCTGCAAGTACTGCTGGATCTCGTCGTGCTGCTCGCCTTCAAGGGCCGATTGCTCCGGTCCTGTGCCAAGGTCAGAGATCCATTCCAGGAACGGCACGTCTTCCAGGGGTAGGGCCAGGAAGCGCCTGCGCCTCAACTGGTCTATTGACAGGTGCGAAGCGATGGAAAGCAGCCAGGTGCTGAATTTGTGTGCGGGTTTGTAGGTCGCAAGCTGGGTATAGGCTCGCACAAATACTTCCTGTGTCACATCCTCCGCCTCGGTCACATTGCCTAACATGCGATAGGCGAGATTTTGCACCGCGTCTTTATAGCGCTCGACAAGTGTCGCAAAAGCATCTGATTCGCCGGACAACACCAGTTCAACCAACGCTGTGTCACTCAACGACTCCACAACTATGTCCTGGGTATAGCTCTTGCGCACAGACGTTGTATCTGTTGAATCCTTGATCGCTACGGACTTGCCAGCGATAGCAGTATCTACTAACGATCCAGACTGCCGGCCGCGCTTGCTCTTGGACCGGGAAGGTAAAGGACCAAAGACTCCTACCGATGTAGAAGCAGGTAGACTTGTTTCCATATGTTTCACCGTTTACATTCTTTTTTCTGCTTAATGGCCATTTTTCAGAAGAAAAGACATCTCACAAGAATATTACGAGAGGTATCTAAAAAAGTTGTAATCTCTTGACTCAAGTGTAGCATGAGCGAGAGAAACAAGCAAGAGGGCGGTACTTCTCGCTTCGCCCTCTACCTAACTATTTTACCACATTCGAAACATGAATGAAATGTCATCAATGACCACAAATTTCACGCAGACGAGGTGCAACTATGAAAATTTGTTCATGTTAACTTTAACCACAAGTCCCATCTCTACAATTCAATGTTATCAAGCATTCAACCATACGTCAGAGTTTGTGAAAACCACCAGGTTTTGAGACATATCGATCTATAAGTGTATCGATTTATCTACAAAAGAATCATCTGTTGGGGAGACATCTCTATGGCTAATGCGCGTTTTAATGACTGGGGGAAGCGTTCGCGCAGCCTGCGTAGCCGGCAGGCATTGCTTGCTTTTCCTCTACTGTGCCTGCTGGTTATCGGCTCGCTGATTGCCTATCATGTGCTACCGCTAGGGCAAACGAGCCGCGCGCAGGCCAGCGGCCTGGTACAGATACCTGGGCATGTACCGGCGTTGGTGAAAAAAAGTACACTGCTCGGTCCGACCGATCCCAACGCGAGCGTGCAGTTGCTGATTGGCCTGCGGCCAAGGAATGCCCAGGCGATGAAGGCCCAGGCGGATGCACTTACGCAGCTCCATTCGGTCGGAACCCGGCGCTATATGACTCCATCTCAAATCGCGACCGCCTTCGCCCCTGCTCCATCAGTGCAGTCCGCGCTGATTGCCTATATGCAGGGAGAGGGCTTCAGCCTGTCGGATACCTATAAAAGCCGCCTGATAGTTGGGTTCAGAGGCACGATTGGAACGGCGGAGAAGGACCTTCGGCATCCAGGTAAATAACTATCGCGAGTCCGGCGGAAGAATCTTCTACGCGCCGTCCAGCAATCCGGGGGTGCCGTCCAACCTGGCGCCGTACATCCAGAGCATCATCGGGCTGGATGACGCTCGCCAGTTGACCCACCCGCCTGTGCTGGCGAAGGGCAGCAGCACGCAGCAGGGGGCAAAGCCGAACAACGTGGCCTGCCCGCCCGCGCAGGTCGGCCCGACTTACACCTATTTCGTTCCTGGCCAGATCCAGAGCGCCTATAACTTGAACGGCCTCTACAATGCCGGGTACCAGGGACAGGGCCAGACCGTTGCGCTGCTCGAACTCGACGATTACTACTCGAGTGACATCAGCGTTTATACGAGTTGCTATGGCGGCGCCTCGGTCCCCATCAGCCGCATACTGGTTAACGGTGGCACGGGCAACCCTCCCGGCAGCAGCGCCAGCGAGGTTGAACTTGACATGGAGCTGGTGTTGAGTTCGGCTCCCAAGCTGGCAGGGCTGAAAGTATACGAAGCTGCGAATAGCGACGCCGGTTTGCTCGCAGACTGGGCGCAAATCGTCAATGATGCGGTGCCTGTAGTCAGTACCAGTTGGGGTAGTTGTGAGTCGAGTTCATTTGCCCAGGCGGTCTATGCGCAGGAGAACACGCTCTTTCAAACGGCGGTCTTACAGGGCCAGACAATTTTTGCTGCCTCTGGGGATTCCGGAACAAACGATTGCCTGAATTCAACAAAATCGGTCGATGATCCCGCATCGCAGCCCTATGTGACAGGCGTAGGAGGCACATCACTCACCCTTGGACCAGGCAACGGCTATGGTTCTGAGTCTGTATGGAATAACAACAATGACCATGCTGGCGGTGGCGGGGTGAGCAGCCTCTGGAGCATGCCATCCTACCAGAGTGGGGACGCTCACACGATCAACCCGACCTATAGTACTCGTGTGCCATGTGGCGCCCCGTCCGGTTCGTACTGCCGCGAAGTGCCGGATGTCTCTTTCAATGCCGATCCATCGGTGGGCTATCCCATCTATTGTACGGTGATAGCTGCTTGTGGGAGTGGCACCTGGATTTTTGCCGGCGGCACATCCGCGGCTGCGCCGATGTGGGCAGCGATGGCCGCGCTGTTGAATCAGAAATTGCTCCACGATGGCTACTTCAACGCCGGCTTCCTGAATGGTGATCTGTACAGCATCGACCAGAATTTACATTCGACCAGCTACGCCGGCGGCTTTCATGACGTCACGAGCGGCGATAACGACACGATAGATAATACATATACATACCCCGCTACAACCGATTATGATATGGCGACGGGGCTGGGCAGCTATAACGCCTTGAACCTGGCTAACGACGTGGAATTGATCGTCAAGTCCAACGGCGCACTGCGCACGAACGAGGCCAACGCGATCTGGTACTTCGCAGAGGGCAGCGTCGGCGGGAGTTTCACCGAGTATCTTACCCTGCTCAATCCCGACGCGGTCACTATGGCCACCGTCAATGTGACCTACCTCTTCCAGAATAAGCCCGCGGTCATCAAACAGCACCAGATTCTGCCGAGCACGCGCTTCACCGTCAATGTGAATAGCGACCTGGGCGTCGCCACGAATGCTCCGCAGCAGGCCATTTCGATGATCGTACAGTCGATCGGGGTTGGCTCCACCCCTGTAGTTCCCGTCGTGGCGGAGCGACCGATGTACTTCAACTATCGCGGTGTCAAGAGCGGAACGGATGTGCTGGGCGCTACGAATGCGACCAGTACGAGCTTCTACTTTGCCGAAGGCGATAACCGGCAGAGCGGCAATGCGCACTACAGTACCTTCATCACCGTACTGAATCCAAGCAGCATCCAGCACGCCAACGTCACGGCGACGTTCTACACCGGCTCATGCGGGCTGTCTGGCCAGCCGGCCTGCCTGACATCGACGATTAGCGTGCCGCCGCTGTATCGCGGAACGATTATCCCGCCGGTTCACCAGCAATTCTCGGCCATGGTGACCTCGACAATCGGCGTCGTTGTAGAACGCCCGATGTACTTCACCGACTTCATTCCGACGGCTGGCGGAGCGACAAGCGGGGCGGCTTCAGCCGTCGGCGCGACGACGCTCGGTCCTAATAGCGGCAGCGACTGGTTATTCGCGGAAGGCTACACCGGGCCAAATTTCCAGGAATACCTGGTGCTGGCGAACTTCACCACCTCGAGTGCCCAGGCTAATGTGAAGCTCGAATATACTAACGGCACGCTGCAAACGGTGCCGGTCACGGTATCCGCACTCAGCCAGGTCTACTTCGATGTGAACAACGCCTTCAACAATCCTGCCTCTGGCTGCGGCTGCTCTCCCACGACATCGGTCTCAGCCGAGGTGACCGCCAGCACGCCATCCATCGTGGCAGAGCGCCTGATGTACTTCCACTATGGGTCACAGTTTCTGTCGGGCGCAACGGACGTGGTTGGGCAGGCAGGCCCGGCGAGCAAGGTGAACTTCGCCTTCGCGGAGGGCTATACCAACACGAACTTCTACGAGTATCTGACGTTGCAGAACCCGTCGAATTCGTCCAACCTTGTCAACATCACGCTCTTTGCCGATAACACCATCGTCGAGGAACGACTGGAACTGCTGCCCCACAGCCGCACAACCGTGTTCATTAATTCCCTGGTGGCGCCCATGGCAAGCGCGTATCCCACCAACCCGGTCTACCTGGGTTACAACGTCTCGATGGATATCGAGTCTACTGCTCCTATCGTAGCGGAGCGCCCGTTGTACTTCAACTACAGTGGCGACACGGGTGGCACCGATGTCATCGGCTATACGGGTGGGTAGTGCATATATTGGGAAGCACACGAACAAGCGCAACGAGCGATACCCGTTGCGCTTGTTCGTGTGCTTCTGAATTTGTGGGCTCTGTGACCTTTTTCCTATATTGTTTTCCACGCGGCATACGATAATATAGATTGATATGCTATGATACAGGATAGACTGTTCTAAAGGAGACAATCTGCCGTGCGACGTTCGCGAATATCTCAAATGACCCTGCTGAAGTATGCCGTTACGCTTTTGCTGCTCCTGCTGGTGCTTGCGGCGGTTGTAGTTGGCGGATACGATGCGCTCGGTGCGCACGCGAACTATACTCAAGGGTCGCCTGGCGGAATTCGATCCAGTCATCCTATCGCCGGGAAGAAGTTGACAGCCACACCAACTGTTCCTGCTGCGCCGATCAATTTCAACCGGCCTGTGCTGGCCTTTTACTATGCCTGGTATAACCCCAAGACATGGTGTTCCTGCACCATGTCTGACCTGCCGACCATCAAATACAACTCCGATGATGAAGCCACGATAGAGCGGCAGGTCAGTTCAGCGGCGCATGCCGGTGTCACGGGCTTCATTTCCTCGTGGTGGGGTCAGGGAGACCCTACCGACAAAAACTTTGCGAAGGTGCTGGCGTACTCGGCAACCCTGGAGAAGACAACGCATCTCCAGTTCGCCTCAACGATCTACTTTGAAAGCGACGCCCCCGCCTTGAAAGGGCAGGCTAACATCGTCAAGCAACTGCGCTACCTGATCTCAACCTATGCGAGCAACCGCTATTTCTTTCACTGGCACGGCAAGCCGGTCATTTTCTTCTGGAATCCGCTCGGGAACGGGCGCACGCTCTCCATGTGGGCCAGTGTGCGCCGCCAGGTTGACCCGCACAATACGATGATCTGGTCGGCGGAAGGTACCAATCTGAGCGCGCTGTCAGTCTTTGACGGCATCCACCTCTACAGCGCGGCCTACTGGGGCATCCAGCACAACAACATCGTCGCTGTTGACCAGGGCTTTCGCGCCGAGATCGATGCTTACAACAAGGCGCATCATACGCAGAAAATCTGGGCCGCAGGCGTACTGCCCGGCTACAACGATACGAAGGTGCCAGGCCGGAAAGGTACCTATATCGTCCAGCGCAACAATGGCGCGACCGAGCGTATGAGCTGGGGAGGCGCTATTGCAAGCAACCCCGACTGGATCACCATCACCAGCTACAACGAATGGTTTGAGGGCTCAATGATCGAACCAGGCGTGACATATGGGAACCTGTATCTCAATTTGACGGGACAACTGGCCTGGAAGTGGCGAGCATAAGCGCGTCGTCTATCAGACAACGTATCTGAACAGCGTGTAGCTCGTGCCGCTAGTTCCCGTACCTATGAACCACAGCACTGCTCCACCGCCTGTGCCGGCAGGGGTCACCGCCAGCATTTCACCATTCTGCGGCGGCGTTGTCACCTTGCTCCAGCTATTGCTGGCGGGGCTGTAACTCATAATATAGCTTTTCCCCGGTGGTGGTGAAACATCGCTTGGAGGAGATGCGCTGCTACTGCTGTTTACCGAGACGCTCTGTGACGTGCCGGAAAGCGGTGGCCGTCCGGTACCGCTCTGAGGCGTCACGGGAAGAACGGGCACGGTCGTTCCTACGATGGTGGTCGCCGAGGCGCTCGGCGAAATGAATGGCGTCGTCGGCGAGGCGAATACGCGGCCATCCGCGCTCACGAACCAGTTAAGGATCGTCTGCTGGTTTAACGGCGTCGCGACTGTATTCCAGCTTGCCCCGCCATCGAGGCTAACCATCAGGTGAAAACCGCCGGCTGGTTGAAGCAGCGTTGGGCCTGTGACCCCCTTTGGCGTTTGCGCAGACAGGGGGATCGGACCGAGCACGCCGCCGACGTAGACGATGGCCGGATTGCTGGCGGCGAGCTGCACTGAGGACCCGAACGGCGCCTGAGCCAGCATCAGCGTCCAGTGAGCGCCCCCGTCAGTCGTCTTGTAAAGCTGCTGGTTGATGCCGTAGATGGGCAGCGTCCCGTCCGGTTGGACACGCTCGATGGGCAGCCAGGAATGCCCAAGTAATTCATACGTGGTGGTGGCCCGCGCTGGGATCGACCGCGTAGCTCTGCGCGGCCAATCCCTGCGCGCTAAACTGGTTGTCGATGATCGTCCAGGTATGCCCGCCATCGGCGCTTCTGACTAGGCGCGAGAGGGCGAGTGGAACGCCTGGAGGCGATGCGATCGGGAGGGGCCTGATGCTCAGGTCGATGGCCAGCAGGCTGTTCCCCGCGAATTCCAGTTGCTGCAAGTAGAGGCGTTGCGTGGTGGGTATCGAAGGAGCGGTAAGTGATGGCTGGATCGCCTGCCAGGTCTTGCCGCCATCGCTGCTGTGGTGCAGCACTGCGGGCGCCTGAGAGGTGTTTCCGCCGCTAAACACGTAGATATCTTCGCTGTTGGCAGGATTGACGGCTAGCTGGCAGGCGCTGCCCTGCAACAAGTTCGCGCCGATGTTCTGCCAGGTATCGCCGCTATCAGAACTGCGCAGGATCGTCACCGCGCCCGAGTTGCCCTGGTTGGAGACCGCGGCGGACTTGGTTGCGCAGGCATACGGCACACTGGGATTACTGGCGGCTGACCTGATGGAGAGGAACAGGTAGCCCTGCTGCACCGCTTTCCATTGCCCGGCGGGAGGTACCTGCGGTTTCCCGGGCGTATGAGACTTGCCCGCCAGCGAGAAGACAACGATACTGGAGGCAATCACGAGTCCGACGACGAGCAGGGCTCCCAGGCCGGCCCGCCATCGATGCCGCCTGCGAGGTGGAATAGATGTAGATGAAGGCGTTGACTGTTTCTCTATGGTTCCAGAACCAACTGGTCGCTGAGTCTGCATGGTATAGCTCCTTCTAATCCAGCCCTATTAATTTGAATTGTGTCCCCAGCCCCTACGGCATATGTATCACCTTAATAGGAAGACGCGGGATGCAAAGTAGAAGTTCCCCTATCTACGCAATGGTGGGGGGCGCGACGCTGCCTGTTTCGGTCACCGGGAACGAGAAGGACAGTTTACCATCATGCTCGCGCAGCTCGTGTAAGGCGCTGGGCGCAAAACGGCCTGAGACCGCCGCTGTGGTGTAGATTATGCCATGCAGGATGGTAGGGGTCATCTTTTATCTCGCTGCCCCTTTCGTGTGCTAACATTGACACAACGTCTCGCGAGGAATAATATTAAGCACGGTAGTACTAAGGAGTGAGATAGGATGTCCCAGATGTCTGCGAATAATCCAGACCCTACGAATTCGGGAGAGCCTGGAAGACCTGGAGCGGCTTATTCTAGAGGGCGTGAGCGAGCAGGAACGTACTCTACATGGCCAGGATAGCCAGTTCACAGCTTCCTCTCCGTCCAGGCCATCTTATACGGAGGAGGACGAGGGCGAAGAAGACGGGGTTGCTTCCACGGGAGATCTTCAGGGTGCGCTGGGCCTGTTCGCGGAGGCTGCGCAGGACGCGGCTACGGCCAGCGTAGAGCTTGGATTGGGCCGCCATTTCGCCTGCGCCGATTATTGCAACCAGGTCGCCGAAAAGTCGGCCCAGGCGGTCAGCCTGCTGCGTTTCGGGCGTCGCCAGATGTACGACCATGACTTGCGCGCGCTGGGCGAGCGTGTTGGCGCGCCCCCGGATATTCAAGGCGAACTGGCCGCGCTGACCCCGTTTCACCCCGAAGCGTTTTATGTCGATACGCCGCCCGAGCAGGCCGACGAGGTCATCAGCGCCGAGGCGGCCGGTATTTATCTTACGTATGCGCGACACATATTGCGCTGGGCGAGAAGCATTGTATTGAATGCGTAACCGCACGTTCGATCGTTTTTACACCATTCGGCACATTTCACACAAACAACAAATGGAGGCTATGAGTGACACAGCAAATTGCAAGTACTGAATTTGATGAAGCAGTGAAACAGTCCCCCAGGAAATGGGTGTATTTATTCAGCGAGGGCAACGCCGGGATGCGCGACCTGCTCGGCGGCAAGGGCGCGGGCGTGGCCGAGATGACCAACGCGGGCTTGCCCGTCCCTCCCGGATTTACGATTACCACCGAGGCCTGCAACGCCTACTACGACGCGGGCAAGCAGTTCCCGCAGGGCATGTGGGAACAGGCTCTGACGGCCTTGAAGATCGTCGAAGAGCAGACCGGCAAGGGCTTCGGCAAGCAGGAGAATCCCCTGCTGGTCTCCGTGCGCTCCGGCGCGAAATTTTCGATGCCCGGTATGATGGATACCGTGCTGAACCTGGGCATCAACGACGAGACGGTACTGGGGCTGGTCAAGCTGACCGGCGACGAGCGTTTCGCCTACGACGCCTATCGCCGCTTCATCCAGATGTTCAGTAAGATCGTGCTGGACACCGACCCGCGCGACTTCGAGCAGAAGCTGGATCAGTATAAAGAGCAGGCCGGCGTACAAACCGATGCCGAAATTCCCGCCGACGCCCTCAAGAAGATGGTTGGCGAGTTCAAGCAGATCGCTGAGCGCCAGTCCGGCGAGCCCTTCCCCACCGATGTCTACCAGCAGTTGCACAAAGCCATCGAAGCCGTCTTCTCCTCGTGGAACAACCGGCGCGCCATCGACTATCGCAACTTCAACAAGATCCCGCACGACCTGGGCACCGCCGTCAACGTGCAGAGCATGGTCTTCGGCAATATGGGCAACGACAGCGGCACCGGCGTGGCCTTCACGCGCAACCCCAGCACAGGCGAGAAGCAGCTCTACGGCGAATACCTGCTCAACGCGCAGGGCGAAGACGTGGTCGCCGGTATTCGCACGCCCTCCAGGATCAGCCGCCTGCAGGAAGAACTGCCGCATGTCTACCAGCAGTTCCAGGAGATCGCCCAGCGCCTCGAACAGCACTATCGCGACATGCAGGACCTCGAGTTCACCATCGAAAAGGGCCGCCTCTACATGCTGCAGACCCGCTCCGCCAAGCGTTCCGCTCCTGCGGCCGTCAAGGTCGCCGTCGATATGGTGGAGGAGGGCCTGATTACCGAGCAAGAGGCCATCAAGCGCGTCGATCCATTCCAGGTCTACCAACTGCTGCTGCCGCGTTTCGACGAGGAGGAGAAGAAACGCGCCGAACAGGAGGGCCGCCTGCTGGCGAAAGGTCTGAATGCCTCGCCCGGGCGCGGCCAGCGGCAAGGCCGTCTTCGATGCCGACCGCGCCGAGCAGTTGGGCAAGGCGGGCACGCCGGTGGTGCTGGTGCGCCCGGAGACCAGTCCCGACGATGTGCATGGCATGCTGGTGGCTAAGGGCATTCTGACGGCGCGCGGCGGCGCGACCAGCCACGCGGCGGTGGTGGCGCGTGGCCTGGGCCTGCCCTGCGTCGCCGGTACCGAGGGCATCCGCGTCGACGAAGAGGAGCGCCTTTTCCGCGTCGTCGGCAAAGATACTGTGATTCGCGAGGGCGACGATATCTCCATCGACGGCACGACCGGCGAGGTCTTCGCGGGCATCATCCGCACGGTGGACCCCGATTTCGACCGGGAAGTTGACCTGAAGACGCTGCTGGGCTGGGCCGATAAGTACCGCCGGCTGGGCGTGTGGGCCAACGCGGACTACCCGCGCGACGCCCGGCGCGCCGTCACCTTCGGCGCCGCAGGGCATCGGCCTCTGCCGCACCGAGCATATGTTTATGGAGCAGGAGCGCCTGCCCATCGTGCAGAAGATGATCCTGGCCGAGACGAAAGAGGAGCGCCAGGCCGCGCTCGATCAACTGCTGCCGTTCCAGCGCAGCGACTTCAAGGGCATCTTCGAGGCCATGGTCAATCCGGAGACGGGCGAGGGCTACCCGGTCGTCATCCGCCTGATCGACCCGCCGCTGCACGAGTTCCTGCCCTCGTATGAAGAGCTGCTGGTCGAGGTGACGCGCCTGGAGACGCTGGGCGGCCACGAAAAGGAGCTGGCAGAGAAGCGCAAGATGCTCGAAGCCGTGGGAGCCATGCGCGAGATGAACCCCATGCTGGGCCTGCGCGGCTGCCGCCTGGGCCTGCTCTTCCCGGAGATCAACGTCATGCAGACGCGTGCCATCCTCGAAGCCGCGAGCGAACTGGCGAAGCAGGGCAAGAAATTGCAGCCCAAGATCATGATCCCGCTGGTCGGGCATGTCAACGAACTGAAGGAGGTGCGCCGCCAGCTCGAAGCGGTGGCAAAGGAGATCACCGCCGAGGCGGGCGCGCCCATCGAGTACAAGTTCGGCACGATGATCGAGCTGCCGCGCGCCGCTCTGACCGCCGACCAGATCGCCACCGTCGCCGACTTCTTCAGCTTCGGCACCAACGACCTGACGCAGACCACCTTCGGCATCAGCCGCGACGACGCCGAGGGCAAATTCCTGCTGCAAGTATGTCGATGGCCTGGAGGAGCCAGGACTGAAGGAACGCGTCAAGATTCTGCCCCTCAACCCATTCCAGACGCTCGACCGCGACGGCGTCGGCCAGCTGGTGCGCATGGCCGTCGAGAAGGGCCGCAAGACCAATGCCCACCTGGAACTGGGCATCTGCGGCGAACACGGCGGCGACCCCGACAGCATCGAGTTCTGCCACATGGTCGGCCTCGACTACGTCAGTTGCTCGCCCTTCCGCGTGCCCGTGGCCAGGATTGCGGCCGCTCAGGCGGCGCTGACGGGAGCGGAGAAGGATAAGTAATCTTGCCTGTGACTAACCGCAGCTAGACAGAAAGAGCAGGAGTTCTCTATCCTGCTCTTTCTGTCTAGCTGCGACGATACCGACGCTGAAAAAGCTGCGCTGTATATTTGCTGCAGTTACTTTAGAGTTGCGAGCAGTTCCAGAACGTGGTCGATCTCTTCTTCCGTATTATAGTAATGGGGTGAGGCGCAAAACATGTGTCAAATGAAACGATCTCGTTTCCAGAGGGATTCTTAAGATCGCTTCTTGTATGTTTGAGATGGCTTTAAAGGTACATCATCTCAATCGAGAGTGACTACCGCTTTTTGAATACTCTATCAGATTATATAAGCAATGAGAAAGCTCTAGGTGAGCAATTCCGTGCTGAGCGATTCTCCGAACTTCCTCTGTTCATACTCGGTCAATCCTGTCTCTGACTCTACATGAAGGGCGGCGCAATAGGCCAGGTCCGGGAGAGCAGCATTCTTTGACTCGCCAAGCCAGTTGCTGACGATAGTTTGAGCCGCCCTGGCTATAGCAGCATAGGTATCTGCCGGCGTGGGATGATTTGTCTGGAGTTCCCCATCAATCCACTCCTTGTCTGGTGGCAAGAGGAGGACGCGGGTCTCTAAACGATACAGACATTTTGTGCGACAATGTTCACAACCTGCAAATGGTCCCTGGTTTCGCTCTAAAAGCTTTTCGTAGCGACGCGCAAAGCGATCAAGATCGCTACTGACAAGTGCAAGGTCTCTTTTCTGAATAAATGTCAGCAAGCCTTGTGTCAGCGGAACGCGCAACTCTTCGACGAGAGGGTATGTCCAGCCGAACAATGCCCCATGTCTGTGCAAAACTTCGGCGCCGCCTCGAACGAGCATCATTTTTAACGTTGCTTCCTGCATATGGGGGCTGGTTTGCAGCGAAGGAATCACCAGCTCGATATATTGCTCCAACATCTGGATGGCCTGGGACACCTGTGATCGGCTAAAGACGGTACGCAATAGCAGGTGCGAGAGAAGCCACGGCCTTTTTCGGTGGCTAACAGCCGGGCAGCATGCTGGCAGAGAAGAGCATCCGGGCCGCCGAACTCGGAACGATGAATATTATAGCGATGAAGATCAAGGATAAGCTGGTAGTCTTTTACCGAGGCATAGCTCACGCTGGAGGTTTTTAACTGCACATCGGTCAGGGTTGGTAAGGCGCTCTTGTAATTATCCAGGCGTACCTTATAGGCATGATCCGCCCCTTCAGCATACACGACGGCCATGCCCGGCGAAAGGATACCCAGGTGGTTCATTTGTTCCGTGTTGAGATTCATTCTGTAGCCGACGCTTTGCCGATCATCCTGCGCGACGAGACGATGGGCGATTTTGAGATTGGTATTTTTCAGTACGTCGGGAGCCAGCTTAGCGGGTATCTGTTCCGCTACCAGCACGCCTTGTCCATAGGCGCGCACCTCCGAGAGCATGTTGGTAAAAACTTCAATAGCCTGCGCACGCATATTAGATGATCTGTATCCACCTGTGTCTCGGTATTCTTTAAGAGGCGATGAGCCTCTTCAAAGACGATTAAGTGTTGCAATTGCCGGGCGTTAAACCGGAGGCCGCTTGCAGGCGTCGAAATTCGTAGAGTTTTGTGAGCAGTATACCCATGAGAAAGGTCTTTTCATCGTCACCGCCGATATTTTCCATTTCCAGGATGGTGGGATGAAGAGCAATTGCTGCATGGGTATACCCCGCGCTGTATCCAGCATCTAGCCCTTTGCACCCATGCGCATCGAGCCAATACGGGCTTTCAGCCCCGCTTTGACCATCTGCTCGGTCTGGGTATCATACCTGAGTCGATCGACGACTGCTTCCACCTTACAGTACAGATCCGTCAGTGTGGGAAAAATCGGGTGGAGATCATGCTCGGACCATTTGGGCAGGCGCGTATTCATGCCGGTAGCTAAGTCCCAGCCTTTGTCTTCGTAGATTTCGTGCAAGGCTATTTCCAGGACATAGGGCATTGGAGCATAGAGAATAAAGGCCGCATTGAAGACAGCCTTCAAGAAGTCGATATGGTTCACAACCGAGGCGCTGCCAGGAGTATCATCTGTCTCAAATTCAAATGGGTTGAGGCGAAACGGTGCGATGTTCTCATTGCCAAGCGTATAGATGCGCACGTCTGCTTTTCCAGAAGCGAACTGCGTAAAGCGCGATATTCGGTTTTAGCAGGTTCGATCACTAGAAATGGCTTCCTTTCAGACCACGAGAATCCAGCAAATTCATCACCGTGGTGGTCTTCCCGCTGCCGGTTACACCCACCACGACTCCGTGTTTGGCAAGGTCATCAAGATCGATCTGGTAGGGTTCAGCATCCTGTCCATTATGTTGAATATGCCCGAGGGAAAGAGGCGGACCCGCGCAGTATGGTTCGAGAAGCGAAAATCAACATCAAAGCGCACAAAGTCGGAGATGGCATAACCGGGCACTTCTTCGCGCGGAAGTTGGATAAGGGTTGCCACCTCATCTGAGGAGAGATACGTTGTAAAGTTGGACAGCGGCGTCCCTCCATCACGGCAGGTGAAGGCACGGAGAGGATTTGGGCGCGAATCCTTACCGGCCAGCGCTCCTACGAGCAGCGAAGCCAGCCTTTGCGCATCACCGGGAGTGCTGGCCCCGAAGTAGGTCTGCACGATCCATTGTCCCGAGGCTGCTGATTGGTTGAGTCGTTCCAGCTCTCGTTCCAGTAGTCGCATAAGATACTGTGCGCGGTAATTCACCTTTTCACTGCTCAACGCTTCTGTATGCCACCTGTAATTGACTTCCGTTTCCTGTTTAGTACCTTGTTCCGTGACCTGCATTTGAATACGCGATTGAGACGCGACACGCGCCAGCAGGTCAAGCATCTCCAGCCTGTCCTGAGCTACCGCATACCGGGAACGTGGATGAGCTTTGACAACGTAGACCCAGTTTGCTCTATACATGCCACGCACAACGCGTTCCAACTGCGATTAACCTGTGGTGGGAGCGCTGCTCAGGCTTGTAGTAGACAGGCCGGAAGAACCAGCATCAGCGCTCAACGGGGACAGCCGGGGAGCCTTCCTTCGCCGCTTTATGACTGGGTATGCCCGTGATGATGCCCTGTACCTGAAAATGCGGATATAAATAGCGAGCCAGATTTTTTACAGGAGCCGGTTCGATATGGATACCAGGAAGAATACCCTCGAGCATACTCAGTGTCGTTGCCGGGTTTCCTAAGGAAATATACACTGACAATTTTTGAGCAGTACCGGCTATCACTAACACCAGATCTGATTGAAGCTGGTTGTGCGCCCCGATCACAAGGTCTGTAATACGCTGCCCAAAATCGACATCTGGATTATTGTTCCAGAAGTTTGCCAGTCCCTGAATCGAGTAGAAGGTATGCTCATGCTCATCAAACACGTCGGCCAGGGCGAATTTGTGGGGTGTCATGCTGTCTAAAGAAGCATGTTCCAGTGTTTCAATTTTTTCCCCGCAGCTCTTCTATCCACTTCGGGTCAAAACCAGAAAACATAAGGTCTCCTCGCTGTTAGTGAGGTTGTGTACCGCCAAAGCCATGAAGAAACAACCGCCACAAGATAGAGTAGAAACGCTAAAACGAGGAAATTCAGGATACGTTTGGGCATCCAGGGAGCGATGAAACCCATCACCACGTAAAAGATAATGCCGATGATAATCAGCCCTCCTATCGTGCTGATCGCGGACTGGATGAGGCCGGGAAAAAAGCAAAGCGGCCAGAATGAAGAGGGGCAAGGCCACGACAGCCGCTCGTGAGAGCCAGAGCGTTACCGGGCGATGAACGCGAATTTCGTGCCGTGTCATGATTGTAGCCCTGTTTCACGATCAGCAGGCCCCCTCGATAACGTCCCCACAGAGAAACCTTCTGATGCAGGCTGGGCTGGCCCGCTACAAGATCACCTTCGATGCGAGCCTCGCGGCTGGCCCCATCGCCAGCGCGCTCGATTTGCCATTGATGTACCGTCATGGTGGGTTTGGGGAGAGAACCTGTTTTTGCATCTCTCGCATGAAGAAAGGGAAGAACAGTCCTTTTAGTATCTTTTGGGACCAGTCGAGTGGAATTTGTTGGGGCCCGTTTAGGCGGAAGGGCTATCTCCCCCTCTAAATCCGGTACGCGAGATGGCATTCCGGGTGGCAATGGTCCAAGCGCCGAAACAGTTGATGTTGGAACCGGCGGGACTGGTGCACCTGACGGCGTTGGTATTGGGGGGACTGGTGGAGGTACCGGCACAGGCGGATAGCGGAGCCGGTTGGAGCTGGCACAGGAACAGGCTTCGCGGTTGATCCCGAACCTGGGACGGTGAAAGGCCTACCGCAGGCAGGACATACCGGTTTTGGTTGTGGAAGCTGGATTTTATAATTACAAGTAGTACATTTTATGTATGGCATTGTCGGTTCTCCTATCAGTCAGCCTATACGCTTGAGTCAAGCATTACTATGCGCTCTTTAAGAAGCAGCATTCCAGGCAGCAGGAACGGCCTGGTTGACCACCACTCCCAAAAATCTCGTCGTTTCTCAGCATCAGAATCTGGTTCCGAAACCGGACCATTGGCATAGGTAGAGGCAGCGAAGAAGGAGGAGTCCATCTCGTCCGGGTCTATGTCAGCATCCGTGAGATTGTAGTTTATGTTAGAAGGATCAAAACTTTCATCCTGCAACGCAACAGTAAGAGCATGAACTGCAGCAAAACCCACGCCTGAAATGATTTGTTTTTTTTCATCTTCGTTCCCCATATCAACAAAATATACCCAAAACCGGTCTCTATCATTCCAGGCCGTTTCCTTGTCAACAGTGCCGGTCAAAACCTGCTCCGCTTCGGCAAGCAGGTCTTGTAGGATATGATCTTCTGGCCTGACCCGTTCCCAAATTGGCAAGACATATCGCGTTGTTAGTATTGCTAAAAAGGCGCGCCTCTTTAAACCGGCATTGTTACCACCTCTTTGAGATGTTTTTAGAGAAGGCCCAAGAGCGGCCCAGATAGCCTGTCGATAACCAAGATTTAAATCGTGGTATGGATGCTTCTCCACAGCATCCTGCGCATTCTTGATGACCTGGGTCAATTCAGTTGGAAGCGACATTATTTTGCTCCTATTATGCAAATGTACTTTTTGGTAACTCTACAACTCTACCATCAGGATAAAAAATCCTCACTACACGAGAATCAGCAACGACTTGCGATTTCTCTGTGTATCGTGCGGTGGCTCGAAAATATGATTGGCAATCTGAGCACATTGGCTTTGAGACAGCAATTGGTTTATCAGGAGCAACGACTGATATCTGCTTCTCTGCATGAGATGCATTGAATCGTCCAGGAACTCCTCTATCGAATAGCTTGTGGGGCCTCAGCTCGTGCCCAATTTGCTGAGAGCGTATTCTCACATCTTCCATTGCCTGTACAAAATCCTCTTTCCCATGTTCCCATCCACTAAGGGTGCAGGGTCCACCTTCAACAGCCGCAGCCGTCTTTTCAGGCGGAAACCGGTTTTTGTCTATACTTTGCTCAGTAGCCAGTGCCGATTTGACCGCTTTGATTTCCTCCTGGGATAACCGAACAGTGCGTCCTTCAATTGTAGAAAATTGTCTTCTCTCTGTTTCCTGGCCACTCAGGTCAGAATACTCATGACTTTATCTTGCTGGGCTTTGGTAGAAGTCTCCTCCGATCTAAAAACCCGATGCCGATTACCATCTTCCAGTCTGCTTGATGCCGTTTTAACTCGCTCATTAGCGTTATATGCGTCACTTTGAGCTCCTGCATCTCTACTAGACCTGAAGCCTGCGTGACGTCTTTCAAATGCATTATCCTTACTTTGAGATTGCCTCTCGGTAAATTCTGCCCCTTCACGATTATGCATAATCAATCATCATTTCTCTCAATCCCTATCAACTGAACACAAGCTCTAACTTTGCTCCGGTTGGAACGAAATAAACCTCTCCCCTTTTGCTTGCCCTTGAGCAGTTCCTCTCATACTCGCTCCGGCTTCTGCACACGCTCCTCTCTAATTGCCTGGTGTCGACCTCGTGCTGCTAGTTGTTGCCTTGCATCACTTGAGTTGTGCCCTCTTTATAATGCAAGAAAACTTCCCGTTCGCTGGATCAGATATTTTTCCCGCTCTTACTGCCTAAAGGTTTCGTGGCGGCTGCGTTTCTTCAGATTTTCAGCGCTCTTCCTGCGCGCCTCGAACGCATCTGTCTCCTTAGCCAGTCCCTCGCGGCGTCTAGCTCCAGAGCGGTTAGCTCCATCGTTTTGCTTGTATCGTACTCCTGAATTGTCTGTTGCCTTCATTGCATCGCGTTCACTCATCACTCTCTTCTCTCCTTTCTTCATTAACACAAACGGCCTTTAGTTCTCTTGTCGCATAGTCATGACTTGTGGGCCGAGGACGCGCGTTACCCTTCCGGTATTCGGTATGGCGTCGATAGCTTTAGTGCGTGCTAGTAGCCAGATAAACGGGTCACTGACGCGCACGGGCATGAAGCTGCGGTTATCCTCTTGCACCGGCATACGTCCAAGTGCAGAACAGGAGAAGTAGCGCACATTAGAGAATTGCATTTCGATATCGCGGACGAAGTGATCAAGGTCGTTCTGGCACAGGAAGTTGCGTACCAGCAAATTAATTGCATCGCCCTCAGATGCTAGAGAAGGAGTGGTACTCATTGTCTGCTGAGCGGCAATTGATCCAATCTCAAATTCCAGGTTGAGCGCATCGACTTTTGTCACCACGACCGCGATCGGATGAGTAAAGCGACGTCCCTTGCGCAAGCCTGCAAAATCTTCAAACATATTGAACATGCGCTCGTATGCCTGCATTACATCCAGCGAACTTGGGCGGATCAGATTCTGATAGTGTTCAATTGCCTGGACATGCTGGCTGCGGTAAGTCGGAATAGAGAAAGGATCAATCACGAAGATTATCCCATCGATATACTTGTAATATTCTTGCTGTGAGGTGTTCTCACTGGTGTTGTATGCCTCACCTGCGGCATCGTATATGTAGGCAATCTTCGGCACATGCGCTTTCGGAGATTGGATCTTCAGGTTATAGGCCCGAGCCACAACCTCCGTCGTCGCGACTAGCGCGTGTCCGGTCGAGAGTCGCCTGACATTCTCATTGAAATCTAGCTCGTGCCTACTATCAGTGAAGGAGATCGAGTAGTGATGCTCATCGCCATAGGTTTGGATAAATTCTTTCGTGGCCATGACGATGAAGTTTGATTTACCTGTGGAAGGTCCTCCTACAACTGGGAAATGAATATTTGTCCCCGTTCCAATGGCTGCGTTGATCTGACTGGAGCAATTTGGGCAAATGCGAACGAGGCTATCGCGTTTCTTGAGTTTCATCCCCGGAATATCTATGCGCAATGTGGGGAGCCTGGTATTGCACTTGATGCAACAATGTGAGACGATGCCGTAGATACTGGGCCACAATTGCGAATGCTTCTCGCTACAGTTCGGGCAAATGAAGGTGGGGATGCTCATTTCCTTGTGACAGTCAGGGCAGCGGTAGAATATGCGATAGAGGCGCGAGTAGGCAAATGTACAGAGCCAAAGGATGCCTATGGTAATGATAGAGAACACAACCCAGAGCGAGAGGAGGATTGACTGTACTAGCAGAAATAGAGCAGCCAGTATCATGGCGGAAACGTACTGCGCACCACCAGCCAGATACAGCCCTGCCATATATACATACATCCAGTACTTTACAAATGCTCCCTGAGTTGTACTGCGCGTCTTAGCATCTTCCGCCTTTGTAAACCACCAGCGAGCAGCAACATCGGTGCGCTTGAAGAGGTTCTCTGTGACATATTTCATTATGCGCCAGCCCCGTTCAAACGCGTATATCTTAAATGCGGGTTGGGGTTCGAAAATAGCCATATGGCATCCCTTTCTACTTACTTTATGGTTTTGTGAGCTTCTACGAGTAATTCGTAAAAGTTTTTCCCTGCTACCCCTACTCCAGAGACCGTTCCAGCGGCAACAACGCTACCAAGTAAGAACAAACTTAGTGGTAAAACCACATACACGATCAGAGCAATCGCAATAGCAGCAATCACGATAAAGCCAAGGATTGCTACGCACCCATCGTCCATTGTAAACTCTTTCCTTTCTGCGACACTTTTATCGCCTGAAGATACCAAACCGCTTTTCCTGTTCCTCAAGGTAGGGTTGTATCAATACAAACCATGGGTAGACTTGCACCTGTTGCTTTCCTATTCTAAAGATGTTGCGAGCGAGCTCACGGAAACCTCGCTCTTTCTGCGCCTCCATCAAAGCATCGTGCAATTTGAGGAAGAACTGCCGGGGAATATATCCTTTCTGTGGCAGAACTGAGAACGAGTCGTCAAACCAGAAGTGGAAGAGATCAAGAATGCACTGCGCATTATTCTCAGAGGTGAACAAAGATTTGAAATGGCTCCAATAAATTGACCAGAAAAGCTCACGCTGTTGCCATTCATAGACATCGCCAACTATCCGAAGATGATACTGGCTCGATTTCCTCTTATCAAACATCGCTGAGATGCGCTCATCAAGGGCTGCGCGTTCTCTCTGCTCTTTTTCTGCCTGTCGGGCGGCCTTTTCACTATCTTCTGCTCTGAGTTTCTGGATATGCGTAGCCAGGGTTCGCCCTACTGTCTGCAAAGCACTAGTTCGACCCGAAAAGTAATCCTGCACCAGAGGATACCATCGCTCTGATTCGGCCCTAGAATTGATATATCGTGCTGCCTCTTGGAAGCCGCGGGTCTCCTGCACCTCTTCAAGTTTTTGAGGTAAATCCATGAGAAAGTTGTGTAAGAGATACGCGCTTTCAAAGTCATCCGGTCTAGCACTGAACCAGAACGACAAGAGTTTCATCGCCTGATCCACTCTTGAGGTATCTGGATAGGTTAGCAATCCCGTGAATGCACGCCAGTAGACTTGCCAAAATGTCTTAGGGTAATCCCAATCGAAGAAGGTATTTATCATGAGCTGATGAGAGCGACCCGTGGTACAAACCTGGAGAAATCGAGTTACAAAGCTCTTTGTATCCGCCTCGTACGCTTCTGGTCGCATGCTAGCAAATCTGTCTTGCAGGCGCTTCGCGAGTTCCTCATCCAACTCTCCGCTTGACATGGCTATCAGCCCATCCATGACGGCGCGAATATCGGATGAGAGGCCATGCCGGTTTCTGTACTTCTTACATAACTCCAGCACTAAGGGCGAGTAATGGCTCAGTGAAACCTGTGATATGGCTGTAGAAACAAGATCATTCTCCAATTCCGTTGGCAGTGGCGCCAACCTTTCATTCACTAAAATTTTCGCTGCCATCTCTGGCGCTTTTCCATCTGGGGTATTCCTCAAGATACGTTTAATACCTTCGATCAGCAAATCTGTGAGCGATACCAAGTGATTCTTTCTGGCATGATCAACCCATTCCTCCAGTATCGCAAGACTATTGGCTTCACCGGCTTTAGAGATTTCGTGGACAAGCTCATTTTTAATGATGTGGGGAATCACACGCTGCACAATCTCTCGATAGGGTAGGCGGTTGTCAAGAGGGAATCGGCCAACCATCATCCAGCAGTAGTAACGAAGGAGTATCCCGTCTGGCAGCACATTGTAGTTTGCCGCAATTAGTTCCAGCCAGGCAGCTTCCTGTCCAGCCATTGCCTGTACCATAGCCTCGATCGCCCTTCTTACGTCTTTCTGGGCCTGTTTGTCACTCCAGAGTATCCCCACGATTGTTAAACTGGCTATCGTAAAAGGTTGGCTGTGGGGGCCTGGATTGAGATAAACAGCCAGGTATTTCCAGATTTGTGACAGTTGTGCTGCATTGATTGTTTCGGCAAGCTTGTTCAGCCATTGTAGGTAGTTAGTACTGTTGACAATATCGATCAATAGATCTTCGCCGTAAATCTGGCGCATGTTTTCCAGGCGTTGGAGTGATGACGATATATCTACATCGTTGATAAGGTGCTGTGTGATATACTTTATCTCACGTAGCGCTGACTGTTCTGTTGGCGCTTTATGTTTTCTGAGCAGAGTGACCACACGCCGGCTTTCGACATCGATATCCTCAGCACTCTGGGACCAAGATGTTTCCTGGAGCAGATAGCTTATCTGTCGCACTTCGTCCAGGTCTTCTTGCGTAAAAACGCGCATCTGTTCAAATGTTGTCAGGACTACACTTATTGCTTCCAGTTCTTCTCTGTTTAAAGAGAACGCGTGGTTTGGCTCGAGCATCCCTGCATACAACGCCATTGAATCGAGTTGCTCATCAATGCGGGTTGGACGCTGGAAACGCGGCACGGTATCTGTGATAAGAGAGAGCAGTTTCGACTCGTAGATTTCATAAGAGCGAGCAGCTCTGACAGCTTCATCGGCGTAAGGCGAAGCTTCGACATCACTGATCTTGCCGTTCTGTGTGTTCAGTATGAAGTAGCTCATATACTCTTCAGGCGAAGCGCGGAACGAAGAATCGCTGGTCGTGCCCGTCACCATAAATTGCGACTGGTAGGGATCATGATGATAGGTGGCAAAACTGAGTAATGGCCGGTAGTCGGGCGGCAACATGATCGTGATCGCCGCGATCCACTGCGCAACGTTATCTGCGTTGTCAATAATCACAATGCGGCGTTGTGTACTGTTGCAATGCACGACGGCGCTCATGAGCTTATGGAATTGTTCGATGCGTTTTCCTTGAGCGAGGAAATGCCATACCCCCTCGATATCAAGCGCTGTTGCGATCTCTTCCAGGCTTTCTATCGGCTCTATCACCGCGCTTGATCCTGGGTCCTTTGTACGCCAGAAAGGGCTGCGCCAGTATAAAATAGGCGGCATACTGGCGAAAAAGTCGGGCTCGACTACCAGGCTATGCGCAAAAAAATTGCCGGGACGCCCATTTTCGTCAGTCCCATTGGATTGACTGCACAGTAAAATCGCTTCTTGCGGATTTCGATAGTAGTAACGCAAAGCCACGGGATGTGTAGAGATAGCGTACTCGTCAAGCCTGGAAGGAATACGATATGATATCAGGCGTGTAATGGTCGATTGCGTATCGGCGGCGATTCCGGGCGACATCGCTTTGACCTGAAATCCCGCGCTTCCTGTCTCCCTATTGACGTATGATGTGTAATAATGCTGGAAAACCGCCATAATTACCTCCCTTTCTTCCCTTTGACCATCTTAAACTGATGCAGTATCCACAGGAAAGGGTCCTCAACGCGCAGCGGCTCGACCTTGACCTGTCCAGAAGAATCAGGTTGGTTGCCCAGGGAAGAGACGCCGAAGAAACGATAGTTGGCGAATTTATAATCGATCTCATTGTAGAAACCGGTATTAATCCAGGCTTGCACGTAGTTACCGATTTCGGTACTCACCGATTGTACGTCGGGGAGGTCAAGCTCACCATAGTGCGTGCTGTGCTGGAGAATGCCGAATCAGGAGCAACAATGCTCCTGAGCGTATCGACTTTGGAGAAAGTGAAAGCGACCGGAATAGAAATTTTTTTCGAACCGGACAGATTATGATAGCCTTCCATCAGCTCGCGTAGACGCTCAACGATAAATTCGGGGCGTGCCATCGGGTCTGGCTATGGCTTTTGTATGTTGGGTAATTGTTGGCGAACGCTTTCGATCTGGAGAGGGTCGAGCAAAACGATCAACCCATCAGCTTTGCAGATATAACGGGCTTCAACTGAGAGGGCATCGACCTGTAGTTTGGACATATCCTCACCTGCAGTATCGAAGAAGCTGATATTCAATGCTCGTATGTTGTTGCCATCTTTGAATGTCAGCCGGAAGATCAGTGGGGTCTTTACAATGGTATCGACAGTTGAGCGCTGTGTTGGCTGAAGCACCCGCTTGTTCTCAAAGAGGGGCGTGTAGAAATCCCTGTGCCAGCGTTCTCTTGTGCCGTCACCGAGCATAGAGACGGCGAAATTGAAGTTCCCGCCAACGACATGCTGCAAACGAGTGATTAGCGAAGCGATGTAGTGGCTCTTACCGGTATTGCTGCCGCCGATAATCGCAATGATTTTTTGATCGACCTGCCCTACATCGTGGGAAAGCTCAAAATGGCACCTGGGACAGAGGCGCGTGCGCGCTTCCTTCTTGCACACATCACAATCGACCGTACGGGCCACCCCGAAAGAGGTCTTTTTTGCGCTGATTACGTGGCCCATCTGCAATGGTGGGACATTTCGCGCTTCGGCATAGATCTGATCGACCGCTCGTCCAGTGCAACTGGGATTGAGGCAGCGAAATTGTATTTCCTGGACCGAAAATGATTCGAAGCAGAATGGGCAGATAATCTTTTGGCCTAACATTGCATTATGAAAGCCTCAACTTATCTTCGCTGGGATGGTGAATCGTCACCATCTCATACAGTCCATCATCTTCAAGATAGAGTTTGCCGAACGTTTTAGGGCCGAACGACTTGTCCGGCAATTCAAATTCCAGCGTACTCTCAATCGGGATTGGCCCCTGCAGGCGAAAATAGGCTTCACCTTCCTCCCGGCGCAAGGGCAATCGGCCCTGTTTGCTCACCAGTAGCAGGTTGGGCAATTTGCCTGCCGTACGCGATGAGATGCTGAGTATACGCTTCTTTGGGCCGAACAAGCGTGGAAGCTTGATCTCATAGCTCAGAACAATCTTGCTGATCAGGCGAGCCTGCACCCGTGCGCCAGGACCAATTATCTCGTCATTGCCCTGCCGGATTACTGCCGCCACGACGATATAGTGATCTCGCTCCATGTTTCCGCGAATATCATAAAATCCTCTGTGCTCATATTCTGCGCGCATCACTTTGTGCGCATTGGGCGTTCTGCCGTTTAACTGCGGATACCCATTATAGTCGAAGGCGACTATAGCCTCCTGGCAATTCGCGGGCCAGTTCCAGTTTAAACGTATGGCCGAGCCGAGATTTTGATATCTGAGATCGCTCACGTCGTCTATCAACGCAAGACGTTGCGCCGCACCGACATAGGCGGTACCCTGAAAAATAACGACCGGCGTGTAGTATGCGACACCTGGATGTGCCTCTCGATCGGTGCAGGAATCGGGATGTTCTTTCAGTAAATTTCCAAAGCGGGTGAGTTCGCGTATCGCCAGTGCTTCACCGGCTCTCACAGCAAGAGGCTGCGCTGATTTAAGTATGACGACCTCACCCTTGGGGGGTGTGGCCCAACGCAGCTTTACATCGTAGCCCTTGACAACTTTCTGGCTCGAAATATCCAACGCCGGATGATCTCAGGAGGCGTTTCTGGTGTTGCGTTTACCGTCATCCCTGTCGTTGTGATAATGCGTGCATCATGATCTTTGAACTGACAGAAAATGCTATAAAAGTAGAGGCACTCGTTTTTCACGGTTCGATCAACCAAGTGCTGCAGGTCTAGCGGCGCGACCTTTACCCCGTCCTCGACGGAAGCAGGAGCCATTTTCTCCTTGCGCACAACCATGATTGTATGAACATTTTGAGGAGCTTTCCAGGTCAGCTCGACCAGCCGATTGTCAATACGCTTTTTTATGTCTTCCACTTCTGCTGTAAGCATAATGGGGTGCTGCAGTGTGGCGGCCTCGATAGAAGTAATATCTTCAAAGGCAGCAAAAACGGAGTAGAAGGTCGATATGCCAATTTCCGGTTGTGTGTCATCGTACATGCGCCCGCCGACCCTTGCGAGAATTTGCCCGTCTTTCACCGATACCGGCCGCGAGCGCGTTTTACGCACAATTATGTAGCTGACGTCGCGTGTCGGCGAGGGGTTCCACTGTAAGCTGATTGTGGAGTCGCCAACCTTTACGCTGAGATTCTTGGGGGGGGAAGGTGGGGTAGTGCTCAAGACATCTCGCGCCTCTTGATAATCTGTGCAGATGCGCAGCGCCTGAACACACAGATCAAACTTCTGAGTAGTATCGGTGATTGTCCTGGTCTTTTTAAGCAGTGCCTGGGCCTGGGTAATTTCGCCCGTGATGATTTGCAGATAGCTCTCTTTATCGGGGAGGGCATCCGGTGGCTGCTGTGCCAGGTAATCGCGCGCGGTGAAGAATTGGTGCTTATTGATATATGCTTTCAGTTGCTCAATATTCTGCTGTTGAGCCTGCTCATGGCGGCGGATTTCGGCGCGATACTCCTGGATCCGCTTGAGACGGGTATCGGGTTTCTTTGGCGTCCAGGCCTCTTCCGCCAGCATGAGTTGCTCATTGGCAGCCTTCAGATCGTGCTGAGTCAGCAGCGTCTGGCATTCAGTGAGAAGGCTATCGACCCAGTAGCGATTGCCAACGGGAAAACCACATTTGCCGCATCCAACTTCGTCAGAGCTAACAGCGTTGCCGCAATCTGGGCAGGTGAAACGGAGTTGACCGTTGCACTTGACACAATATTCGCGCCCTTTGTCGTTCATCGTTTCACAGTCACCGCAGCGCTGTTTCTCGTTGCCGATCTCGATAGTCGGCACCTCGACAACCAACTTCGCTTTTTGGCATACTCGTTCAACTTGGCGCGCGCTTCTTCCTTTGACCAGCGCGCGCGGGCTGCCTGTTCCAGAAACGTGGCCACCTGCCCGGCATAAAGGCGACCCTTTTGAATGGCGACGGTTTGCTCAAACTCCTCTAAAAGCGCATTCAGAGTGCTATAACGCAAAGATTCGTTGTACTTCTGGCGCATCTCCTGGGTTTTGAAAATCGTTTTTGCGTGACCCGCCAGTTCCGCCTGCATGGTGACTTCCTGCGTCTTTGGCTGGCGGCGCAGCATATCTTCGGCCAGTGCTTGTGCGGCCTTGAGAAGTTGATCGCTTGAGACGCTCGGTGACATCCCCAGCAAGTCATAGAGGTCTTTCTTTTGGAGCGGTTGGAGCCGCTGGTTGATGGCCTTGACAGTCGCTGGCTCAAGTTGTTGTTGCGTTTTTCCGACCTGGGGATCGGATGCTTTAACCGGCACTTTAATACGGCTCTGATCTCTCGTTCTGTGAGAACATCCTTAAAGTCAGCAACCAGTCTGTCAACTTCGGTTTGTTCCAGAAAGCTTTTTCTGGCGAGCATTTCTACCTGCCGCTCGAACTGGTCTATTTTCGCGCTTTGCCCCGCCAGCCGTTCCTTTCTGGCTGCTTCTGCCTCGGCGTCGCGCCTGGTCTTGTCGGCCATGACTGCTTAATCTCACCGTAGAGCGCGAGATTTCTCCTGGCCTCCATTCCACATTACCTACGCCGCTGCTTTTGCGCGACCATTCACCGCGTTTCGCTTTCAGCGTCTCCTCAAACTTCTTCTGATCCCAGGGATCATCGGGATGGAACCCGAGCAGAATGAAAAAGTTAGGTTTGGCGGTCGTTTGCTCTCCAGCCATTTTTTACGAGATCTCCGCTTCTATAACTACTCTCGTTTAAGGCTTCCAGCCCAATTTTCCAAAGGGCCGTTTTTCGCCTCCCGACTCTGTCAGTTCCTGAGCGATGGTGCTGAATGTTTCTGCCAGCCGACTCATGTCTGTGAAAAAACTCTGTTCGGACGACGATGCGATTTTCGCAAGGAATGCGCGATCGGCTCCTCCAAAGCCGATGGCGATTATTTCAATGCCAGCCTCATGGCAATGTTTCGCGTGCTTGATAGCGGTGTCCTGGTGGGACCAGACACCATCGGCCAACACGATTGCATAACGTATACCTGGAGCCTGCATCAGGCGATTATATAATTCATTAAAGGGGTGACCGAGGTTTCCATATCCGGTTCGCCCGATGGTGAGACCGGCAATGGCCCGCATGATCTCTCTCCCATTTTGAGTTGCGCTCTGGTCAACTTGTACGCTATCCGAGAAGGAGATCAAGCCTAGCGAGGTAGAGGACAAGTCGCACTGACTGACAAATTTCTCGGCGGCTCGCTTCGCTTCTTTAAGTGGGCGACCGCTCATACTGCCAGAAAGGTCGAAGGCCAGGTATACCGTTAAATGTTCGCGCACTTCTTGATCTTTAGGCGACCCGGTAAAACGCGCTGGTACATCAGGAGGAACCGGCTCGACACGCAATTTCAAGGGCGTACCGGCTGAACGTTCGACAGCGGAGACGTGCACGACACCATTTTTATCGTACTCATAGGTTACATCCACAGGCGTTGTTTTACTGGCAATGGGCGGAAAATCTGAGAAGATATATCGGCCAAGATAGGCGCATTGCTGGGGGTCTTCGCTCTCGCCCTGCGTCAAAAAGACCTCCATTTCCGTCTCGCTCCGTTGGCGGATGTTCATTGTGTAAGGTCGTGTTTTTGCTGAGGGTATTTCCAGGTCTTTTCCGATTAGAATACTATTGATATAGCGCGTACGGTCGTCGTTTACTGCAATCATGCCCAGGCTGTGAGCGATCACGTCTGTGGTGGATTTACGCCCAGCTAGGCGAAAAATCGGCTGATTGGCATCTCGCCCCGTCTCTATCTCCATGCCTGCTTGAATGGCAGCGCCCAGAGCAACCGCTTCGTCGGGATTGATGCCCGCCATGGGAGGTTTCCCCGACATACGCTGGATATAGTTACGCACCATTGGCATCCGGGTCGAACCGCCAACGGGCAAAACGCCATCGAGGTCTTGCCAGGTCAGGCCTTTTTCAGACAAGACAAGCTCTGTCAGCATTTGTGTGCGTTCCATTAAGTCGAGCGTAAGCTCCTCGAACTTCTCCCTTGTCACTGAATAGGTACCGGCATTGCCTGCTGCCTGCACGCGGACCTCCCCGCTTTGGCGCGAAGAGAGTGTTTGCTTAAGTCTTTCAGACTGGATGCGCAACTCGCTAAAGTCGTCCCCAATCAGGTCCGTGCTGAATTCCGCACGGAACAGGCTATCGACGTATTCTATTAAGCGATCATCCCAGTCTTTGCCACCCAGATTGTGATCTCCATTAGTGGTCAGCACTTTGATTTCGTTGGGAGTAATCTCAACTAACGAAATGTCAAAGGTGCCACCACCAAGGTCGTAAACCAGCACGCGCTGTCTTTCGTTGCTGGGGCGCAACCCATAGGCCAGTGCGGCGGCAGTAGGTTCGCTTATAATCTTAAGGACGTTCAAGCCCGCCTTACGCCCGGCTTTGATTGTTGCGGAACGTTGCACGTGTGTGAAATAGGCAGGAACAGTAATCACGGCATCGATTACCGGACTGCCCAAATGACGCTCTGCCTGGGCTTTCATATACGCAAGAACTTCTGCTGAGAGGTCTACAGGAGTGTAGTTCTTCCATTGAACGACAGCATAAAGTAGATATCGTCCATGTTGCGCTTGAAAAAAGAGGCAACCTCCTGTTTCCCCATGGCCTGGAATTCTTTGGCATCTTCGCCGACAACCAGCTTCTCGCCACCAAGGTAGACGACTGAAGGAGTCGTCGCATGTCCATACTCGTTAGGGATAATTTCTGGCTTGCCGTTTGCATTGATGAAGGCAATCACGGAGTAAGTTGTTCCGAGATCGATGCCGACAAAACTATTCAACCTATCCTCCCTCTAGGGAAGGCCCCTGATTGGTACTTAAACTAGATGTCGTCAATTACATTTTTACAAAATTATTACGCACCGACTATGAAATGGCTACACGGTTTGCACGAGTCTTCGCCTGCTCCACCTCTTCTTCAGACATTCCCCGCTTCGTCTGTACAGTAACCTCGATAGTTGCATTGCTTCTTGGTTCTCGACCGATCACCTGGAGCCTCCCTTCTCGGTTTAGCTCAAACGTGACCTCGACCGGTGTATTGATGGGCAATCCAGAAGGCAATGACAGCAACGCTTTGCCAATCTCTTCACCAGCAGTGATGTCGTTGACGACCTCAGTCTCGTATCCGTTCTCCATGACTTTGAGTCGGCTTCACGCTGCCCCGCTTCAAGGGTATGGAATGTTTTCGTCTGGAAAGCGGGGACGGGTTGGTTGGCAAGCACAATGTTGGAGATGACCTCCGAGTTTGTCCTTGCATCTATCGCGATAATACCGAAACTGTGGCTTGCCACGTTGGTAACTTCCATCTCGGCGTACTTTTTCACCATGCCGATTTTTAAGCCTGAAATCGCGAGCTACTTCCTGTTGCGCACGCTCCAGCACCTGCTCAGAGACCTTGGATTGATCAACATTATCAATCTTTGTGCCTGTTAGCTCAGCAATTTTATGCTGGATCTTCTGATCGAGCGTCAGTTTCTGTGCGTAGATCGCGGCGCCTTTCGCGACCGACTCATCAGGATCATGCATCTTGAGTGGGATACTAAACTCTGCCTTCAAGCGTTCCTGTACCTGAGGCATGCGAGTCGAGCCACCCACCAGCAAAATTTGATCAAATTGCGTGTAGCCGCGACTCTTCGCTGCCTCAATCGTTGATTTGGTAAAATCTATAGTTCTTTCGAGCAAATTGTTAGTCAGTTCGTTGAATTTGTCGCGTGTTAATACAATTCCCTTGCGCTGGCCTGCATGAGTGACAGGAACATTGGTTTCCTGTTTAGCGGAGAGTGTCCGCTTTGCTGATTCCGCGCGTAACCACAGGTCCTGTAATGTCTCCTCAGAACTTGTGGGATCGTCCGAGGAACTAGCCTCATCCATCCATTGCTGCGCCAGATATTCCACAATTACGGCATCCCAATCTTTGCCTCCCAGATTGTGGTCACCGCCCGTAGCCACAACGGTAATTGTGCCAGCTTTAATCTCGATCACCGTGATATCAAAGGTACCACCGCCCAAGTCATAGACAAGTACAACCTGATCCTGTTCATTCTGGAGGCCGTAAACAATAGCTGCTGCGGTTGGCTCGTTAATCACCTCACGCACGTTCAGCCCGGCTATTTCTCCGGCGTTGGCGGTAGCCTCGCGCTCAGCAATACCAAAATAGGCAGGGCAAGTAATCACCACGTCTGTGACCGGGCGGCCGAGTTGAGCTTCTGTATCCTTTGCCAGCTTGCGCAGAATGTAGGAAGATATTTCCTCGGCGGTGAAATGCAATCCATCACACTCGAGCTCCCAGTTCTCCTCACCCATATGTCGTTTCACCATCTGGATCACTTTCGTTGGGTAGAGCACCGCACTTTCTTTGGCGACCTTACCCACGACCCTTTCATCAGCGCTTTCAAACAAAACGACAGAGGGGGTTGTACGTTCACCCTCTTCATTTGTGACGACTTCCGGCTTGCCATACTCATCAACATAAGCGATACACGAATAGGTTGTACCGAGGTCGATCCCGAATACTACGGTTTCCTCGTTGCTCATTATCATTCTTCCTCTCTAGTATCTAAATTTTATCTGAATCACTTTCTAGTTAAAGGAAATGGTTATTCTTTGTCCTGTCTAGTTTTATACGTTGCGATGATTTCAGGACGTATCACCCGGCCCTCATACTCAAAACCCTTACGTATTCGGCGTGCAACCAGCCTATCCTGTGCAGGGTCGAATGTGTCAACGACCTGCAAGACGCGCTGCCGGTTGGGAATATAATTATCTCCTTCAACGCTATAGGACTCGACCCCATTACGATTTAAAATATCTTCAATCGTTTCCTGGAATGACCTCAGATTGTCAACGGTTTGACTTGAGATATCATTCGACTCAAGGAGTGACATACTCTCTGTGAGCTTAGCAAAATCATCATACACAGCGATGAGGTCGATGAAGAGGGGGCGTAAATCTTAAAATGCAGTCCCTCACGGTAGCTTTGCAACTCTCTGTGGAGGCTGTCTACCTGACGTTCTTTGCTCTCGTCATACTTGATCTTGGTATCGAAGTCCTGGCGAAGTTCGCGCAATTCCACAAGTAGTGGCAAAATCGCCTGCTCGATTACATCCCGGTATATCCCCATGGAGGATGAATTAGCAACTTCCATCTCAGCGGTTTCGACTGCTGAACTGGCAGGTTCGAAAGATAGTGAATCGTGGCTATCCTGGGATTCGAGGTCTTCCATAAGTACTATTCCTCTCTTTTTGCCGACAAGTTATAGGGCTCCATAAGCCTTTTTCCTCTGTAGAAAGCGCCTTCTACTAATCCGAAAACAAATTCAACCCAATTCCTTAATTGATTTATTTATACTTTGGTAGTATATTCTGATTAATATTTCGTGTCAAGCATTCTATTACTCTTGTGTAAATGCTATTACACGAAACAACGCAAACGTCACTACCATTTTACACTGAAAAACGAATTGCTAGCTTGATCTGATAAGCCGAAAAGACAACGTGTTTCTGCAGTAGAAAGGGTTCGAACGTGCAAGATAAAGATTCTACTCAACGTGTTTTCCTTGCAAAAGTATCCCGCACTTTAAATCCTATCATAAATTTTGTATTTATTTCTGTTATTCTTGCCGTTTTCGTGGATATAGTAGCCAATACTGTAAGCCCAATTATACCATTACCCCAATTATGGCTTAATCACCTCCGATCTGCTTTTGAATGGAGTTTTCAAAATCCAATTAGCGTCATCCTACTATTTTTGATACTCTTTCTCTTGCGATTCCTTTTCTTCTTAGTAAGAGATGTCGAAATCCCTCCTTCACAAAGAAAGTTGTTGAGTGATTATCTCCATTCCGTGAAGGTGGAAACGGAAATGCTTATTCCAGAAGGACTCCCTACTTACATAAGAGGTCGAAGCGCCTTGCTAAAGACAATTTTTTCCTCTCCTGATTTCTACCCGAATACGCCGATGACGAATTTCCTATTAATAATAACTCTCTATTTGAGGAGTATCTGCTATTCAAGAATGAGAAAAGCTGGTATGGACCTCTTGAAGAGGATAATAGAATCAACTTTCCTTATATTTGGAATGGATTGACGAGAGAAAGACCGGTAGCTGTCATTCTCGGTTATCCTGGTATGGGGAAAAGCACCCTCTTAGCAGGGCTTGCTTTCCATATGGCCACTAAGCATCTAAATCGCTGGCATGATATTGCTGAGCGAATGCTCGTGCTTCTCAGATTAAATAATGCAGCGTCAATTCTTAAGAGCAGCGATTTTATTTACAATTTGTCTGTATTTCAAAGCCTTCATCCCCTATTATTTCCTATATTGTTGAACTTAAGAGAGTATGTTAAATTTATCGAGGACGGACATATGGATGCTACCATCACATCATATTTGCAGGAAAACTGGAAAGATCATTTTCCTATCCTTCAAAGGTATCTGAAAGATGGGAGATGCATTGTGTTATTTGATGGTTTAGACGAGGTAGGTAGAGAAATTCGCATTCGGGTCCAGAGAGACATCAATGGTTTTATCAAATATTATAAGAGAGGACGCCTTGCTTTTTATAATCGCTTCCTTATTACTTCACGAGCCGCTTGTTTCGATCACAACGCATTTCCTGATGTAGAATGTTTTTTCTACACCCTCGCGCTCTTGACACGGACTCAGATCGAACAATTATTAAATGACTATTGCCGCGAATTTGCTACCAATAATCCAGGCTTTCATTTAAGACAAAATGAGGTTTTGGACGAAGCAAAGAAAAGAGCGAAAACCCTGGGTGATGCTATTAATAGTGATGTTCACTTGGAATACCTAGCAAGCAATCCTTTGTTGCTTTACTTGTTAGTAGTGGTTTTTTTTCGGGAGGAGAAAGTGGATTTCCCTAGCCAACGCATTGAACTATTTGAAGTAGCTACAAGTCTTCTACTAGAAGGTCATAGCGAAAGCAGGGCGCTTCCACCAATCGAGAATCTTGGGCCATAAACTGTCTTGGTGACCTTGCTGTAACGATGCAGTCAGAAGGTCGTAAATTTATACCTCATGATGAAGTTATTCTTTCACTAAGGCACTCAATGAATACTAACTTAGTGCAAGATGCTGAGCAATTTTTAGAGCGTATTCGTGAACGCAGTGGCCTTTTTGTTCGTTGTGTAGGTAATGAATATGGATTTTATCATCAGACTTTTCAAGAATATTTTGCTGCTCGCTATATCATTCGCAACATCAATCATCGGCGTGCTCGCTCGTTCGTAGTTAGGGATTTGGTTACTAAAGGATCTTACCCTGATAAAACCTGGTGGGAACCATTTTTGCTCGCTGTAGCATATTTAAGCCGTAAAGATAGAAGTATCACGAATCGCATAATGAGAGAACTTCTCAAAGTTTTTCACACGGCGGATGATAAGAGCAAAATGTATATCATTTCACTTGCAGAACAATGTCTGCACGAGGTTATCCCCTATTCTATCGAGAAGGCCCTTATAAAGGAAATTACGACCTTGATCGAACAAACTCGTGAGGATTCGAAATAGTTGAGTAGATTCCCAACAAGCTACACATCCCCAAACACTACCCTCCATACGCCAGGTTATCGTTGGGCGGGTTAGGCGGGCGGTGTGGCTTGCGTTCTACCGGCACGGCGGCCGGAGCCTGGCCGCCGTGGTGATGGTGTTCTTCCGATTCCAGGATCAAGTTGGCGCGACGGAGCAGGTTGTAGGCAGCTTTCTCAGCGTCAACGGGAAATTGCGCATTGGCTTCGGGGTTATCGGCGACCGCCTTGAAGCGTGCCGCCAGCTCCATGATGAAATTCGGGTCATTGATGAGCTGATCGTTGACTGCCTTGTACGAATTGAGCATGCCCTGGATTACGCCTGGACGCAAGGGGGCCGACACATTCACGGTTGATGCTGGCAGCACTATCCTGGGAGACTGAGTCGCCTGTTCCTGAGGTGCTTGCTGCGCTTGCACCGGCGGGGGTGCTGGCGCCTTGAAAGTCTCGGTAGGTGGCTGTTGAGGTAGATGCGGCTGTAATTGAGGTGGTGGAGATGGCGGCACGGAATACTGCCGCTGCGGCTGTGGCTGACGTGGCTGTTGTGGCTGTTGGCCGCGATACGGCACCGTATCCATCATTGGGCGCGTCGGCGCATTGGCGAAGGAGTGGTGCGAGAGCACCGTAATATCCTGCACATGGACCATGTTGACCTGGATGCCGCGCTGCGCCATCTCACTTTGCAAATGCCACAGCAGTTTCTTATTCAAGCGATCCCAGCGCGTCTCGACTACGGGGTTGGCCGGATCGTCGCTTACGGCGGAGTGGTCATGGAAATGATCGGCCCAGCTTAAGATCTCGTTAGAAGGGATGTCATTGATGATACTCTTCAAATCGGCGAGAAAATACTGGTGCAAATCCTCTTCCCAACTCGCCATGTGCAGCACGGCAATATCGGCGACATCCTCTGCCAGTTGATACGTGATGTCGGCGACGATATCGGCCTCCTGATCGCGCGAAATCGTGACATGCACCGGGGGAGTGGTCCTCCACCTGATCTCTTTGGTGGGCAGGCGCACAAGGGTTTTTTCCCAGGGGTAAATCAAGTTGAAGCCAGAAGTCAGGGTGTGACTGCGCCCGCTGGGTGTCACGACCACGTCGACATAGCCCACCGGCACCTGGCGAGTGAAGCGGCGGCCAAAGAGCAACCCCAGGATGATGAGCAACACGAGGGTGAACAGGCTGCCGCCCAGGCCGAAGAAGACATACGCCCCGACCAGCACGAACAACACGTAGCCGCCGATGAGTGACAACATCCAGAGCGTCTGTCGGTTGCCGGCGTAATACAGGCAGGTCCCCTGGATGACGACCAGGGCGAGCAAGATCATGCCGAGTGGTAAGGGGGTGATATAGTAGATACCACGGGCATTGGCGAGCAAGGAAAAAAGGAAGATAACGATGGCGAATGGGATCGGAGCAAGGATCGGTGAGAGCTCTTGCCAGAGGGTCGCATTACTGTCGTCACCCGCTGGCTGATGCCCCCCTCCCCCAGCACTGGACTGGCCGGGTGGAGTAGCTCCCTGATCGACTTCCTGACCTGTGAGAATAGTATTGGCATTGACGGCGCGTTTTTGATCGTCCAATGGAAACTGTTCTCCCCTCTGTAAAATTTTAAGCAATCGCTTGCTTTTACAGCAAACTCTATGCTTCAGCCAGCACGCGAGGAGTTGTCTTTCGTTTTAAGCCGCAAGTGCCACATCCTCTAGAGCTGGTCATTACGCTGCCCGTCGCGTTATCCATATTGCTGCCCTCCACGCTGGCCGCAGCGCCTTTCCCGCATCCGCAGCTCCCACCCGAGCCGCAGCCTGGCTTCCCGCATCCGCCGGTGGCGCACGAGCCACCCGCGCCACTATTGCTCGCGTCGCCCGCTTTAGCGGCTGCAATGCCGCATGCTCCAGATGCGCAGCACATCCCGCTTTTAGCCGATTGGGATACCGGCACCTGGATAATAACCCCGCTTTCCAGCATCACTTCGATGGAAGAGCGCGGCACATTGATCGAAACGACCCGGCCCGTGCCACTTGGAGTATCCATGATTGAGCCGACAGGCGGCATAGTCTGCTTGGCTTGCGCGTATGTGTCGTTTTCGTAAGCCAGGCAACACAGCAATCGTCCACACACGCCCGAAATCTTGGCGGGGTTGAGCGGTAAATCCTGCTCCTTCGCCATTTTGATGGAGACCACGCCGAAATCGGTAATCCACGAACTGCAACACAGAGTTTTCCCGCAGATGCCAACGCCGCCCTGCAGCTTGGCCTGGTCCCTGGCTCCGATCTGGCGCAGCTCGATGCGCGTGCGAAAGGTTGCTGCCAGGTCGCGCACCAGCGCGCGAAAATCCACGCGCTCTTCGGCGACAAAATAAAAGGTCAGGCGGCTCCCATCAAAAGTATATTCGGCCTCCACCAACTTCATTGGCAGCTTATGCTGTTTCACCTGCCGGTCGCACTGCGCCAGCGCCTCCTTCTCTTTCCCCTTGTAGGAGAGCATCATGCGCAGTTCATCTTCGCTGGCCAGGCGCTGCACGGGCTTGAGTGGATCGCTCAACTCCCGTTCGGGAATCTTCTTTGGCGCGATCACCACGCGCCCGGCTTCTACCCCGCGTACCGTTTCGACGATGACGTACTGACCGGTCGTATATGCCTGCCCGCGCGGATCAAAATAGTAGATACGTCCGGCAGGCCGAAAACGAATACCAACTATGGTTACGACTGCATCATCGGTAGTAACAGTTGGAGACATAAAAGCTCCAATACTAGCATCTCTACATTTCGTTCGTCAGCAAGATCGCCTCCGCTACTTCGCGCATCGACTTGCGATTATTCATGCTGGCTTTCTGTATCTTGCGGAAGGCCTCCTGCTCGGAAAGGCCCTGTTTTTCCATCAACAGCCCCTTGGCGCGCTCGACGACCTTGCGCGTCTCAAGCTGATCGGAGAGCGTTCTAGCCTTCTCCTCCATGGCGCGGAACTCGTTGTAGCGGGCGAGCGCAACCTCAATAGCAGGGCTGACTTCACTTTCGCGCAGGGGCTTGACAATGTAGTTGACAACACCTGCTTCTTTGGCTCGCTCCACCAGTTGCTGATCGCCAAAAGCGGTCAACAGCAGCACCGGCGCAATCTTTTCCTGGGTGAGCGCTTCTGCCGCCGCGATGCCGTCCATATCGGGCATGCGAATATCCATAATCACAAGGTCCGGGCGCACTTCCCGCGCCAGGTTGACGGCGCTAGAGCCATCACCGGCCTCGCCCACCACCAGGTAGCCCTGCTTGGTCAGGATATCTTTCAGGTCCATGCGCTGGATGGTTTCGTCGTCTGCAATAATAATGCGTGTCGGCATAGCGGTATTCTCTTGCTCCTCGTTCATGTCATGTTCATCCACGGAGATGCCATTCATCCCCTCCTGCTACTGTTCCGATCGGCTAACACTTAGAATAGACGCAGTCTAATGCCGGTCGGAATATGATCGCCTGTACCGGGCCGCTTTGCCAGTGAGGACGCTATCCAGCGCGTCCCCTACAAGTTGGGAATATAACTCTTCCTAGTATACTTATTTGTAAAAGTATACCATACGTATATGATTCGAGTCGAGGTATCGTATTTCCAGAGCGACCGCAAGGGTCGCCCCTACCCTACGACGATAGTCCATTCTACCCGCCAATACGTATAGGGTTGCGCTGGAAACTATTTTTTGCGGTCCTTGCGCTGCCAGTAACGCTGGTTCTGGCGATATTCCTGGTAAAGATTGTCATCCGCGCCTTTGACTCCCTGCCTCATCCCCGTGTCGGTGCTGTTGGAAGGCGTTTGCGCCTGCCCTTTGCTTGCAGGTCGAGCCTGCGTAGAAGCGGGCGCCAGGCTGCGCGGCACCAGGTCGAAGCGTGCCAGGACGACCAGCAGCACGACCAGCGTGAGCAGGAACGTCACGGTCGAAAGGTAGACCTGGACCGGGCCGATGGTGAAGAGCAATTTTTCAAGGCCACCGTTCACCAGCAACTGCTTTTCATATAGGCCCGCCACGTCTGCCACGATCAAGTAGAGGAGGATGCCGATCAAGTGGCGGGGCTTGAACCCTCCCCTGCGGGCGGGCTGCGCTGGACGCGCGGCATTGCTCTTCGCCGGCGCGACGGCCTTCGCGTGCGTACTCGCCTCTTGCTTTTTCTCGTCGGATTTCGCGGTTGAAGCAGTTTTTCCTCGTATGGCACGCGCGAGACGCGCGGCATCCGGGTCGGCCGTTATCGTTTCGCCGGCAGCCTCTTTCCTGCCAAGGGTCGAGAAAAATTTCGGGCGGCCCTTTTTCTCCGGCGTGCCAATGGTAGCGGCGGAAGCTGCCGGGAGCGCCTCGTCGATATCCGATTGCCGCGTTATGGCGGTTGGTTGCTCCCCATCGGTAGGGGTGATAAGCATGGGCCGGTTGCGTCCCTGGCGGTTTGAGCGTTTATAGGTGGCCGCCTTGCCCGGCTGCTGCGCGTCTTGCGCGCTGGGCGTCGAGCCGTTATTTGCATTCTGGTTCATTGTTGACCTCCAACATCTCCGACCGGATGAGTACAGGTAGAAAGCAGTGCACTGCCGGTCAGAATAAGAGCAGCTTAAAGTGACGATTCTTGTTCGTCATTTAACGGTTTCTGTTCGTCGCTATTTTCCTGTTCCGCATTATTATCAAGATAAGAACTGGCAGCGGGCTGCATGGGCGAGCTGAAGCTGGCTCCCTGCGGCGGCTGCAGTGGAATTACCTGGGCTTGCGAGATCGATGGGTAGGCCGGAGCCGCTTGCAGAGGAGTGGGCGATGCCACCTGTCCTTGTTGAGCCGGTCTGACTGCCTGCGCGGGAACGGGGGGCTGCGGCGAGTGAGGCACGTAGCTGGAATGCGGGGCCAGCGCCGCTTCGAGCGCTGCCAGCCCGGCGCGCGCGATATCATCGTCGCGGCCAGGGGCATTGCCTCCACTCACCCCTACGCCGCCGATAGTCGTTCCTCCCTGGCGAATTGGCCATCCACCGGCCGCCATGATGAACTTGCCCTGGGCCATGCTGGCCATGCTCGCGGCAAAACCAGGGATGCCCGATCCCCACTGCGCCACAGCGTCGGTCGATTGATTGAACATTACGGCCGTGCTGGCCTTGGCGATGCTGATATTGCCCGTCGCCCAGCCGTACGGCGCCATCATACGCTCATACAGCACCAGGTGCCCCCCGGAGTCAACGATAGCGATGCTGACGGGGCTACGTAATTCATGCGCGCGCTGCTTGCAGGCCTCCATCACACGGCGCGCTACCTCTATCGAAATGCTCACAACTCGCTCCTTATCGACGACGGAGTCGAACCATCCGCTCAGCCGCCCAAAGATTTCGCATAGGAATATTGATGCTATTGTACTGTATTTTGGGCGGCTTGGCTATAGGGTGTTTCACCCGGCAGCGAAACCCACGACAGGCACAGAAAAATAGATGCCTATGCTCGCGCAGGTGTACCGGAGTACTGGATTGTCGATCCTGATGCAGGCACCATAGAGGTGCTAATATTAGACGAAGGGGATTATCATTCACAGGGCGTCTATCGTGGCAAGGCAACGCTTCCCTCACAGATCGTGTCCGGGTTGTTAGTGCATGTAGAGCAGTTTTTTGCCTCTGTATGGAAGGAGACTGAGGGCTAAAAGAAAAGAGCCCGAATATTTCTCTTCCCCCTACTCCTGACACCCCATTCATACTTTGCTGGCCTCTGTAACGTTTTCGTAACGGGCATATGGTACTATAATGTTTGAGTAAACGCTTCTTAACAAACCCTGATGTGGTCCTCGTGGAGCCTGGCGATGGTTATGCCAAACAGCCAACAACGCCAGGAAGTCCGCCGACAAGGTGCGATGAACGGCCAAATGAGGTCGGACAATGCTATGCCAATTTTCGACGGCACTACTGGCCCGCACGGCTTGATCCCAGCAGGACAGAAGCGTTTGCGCACCGGCTTGCCAGGCCGGGTCAATGCTTTGCAGCAAGTCATGAGTGGTCGGACCCAACACGGATCGACGCAACCAGGCCCACGCCAACAAAGCGACGGCCTTGGGTCCCAAGTGCTGGTTTGCTTGTTCCTGTATCACATCCAGTCGTCGCGCAAACAACAGCGTCTGAGGCAAAGCCAAACGGACCTGCTTGGCGAGCATCTGAAGCTGCCCTTGCAGCGCCGACGTGGCAGATGGGACCAGCTCATCCAACAAATCCAGCACGGTGACGATCTTGCCTTGACGGAGTTCACTGCTGAGCAAGCGGTCAGACTGGGGCACAACCACCTCCAACAAGGTGTGCAATTCGTGGCAGAGATAGCGCACCCCATCAGCGACATAGCTCATCTGAGCAAGGCGGGCCTTCTGTTGAGCCATGGTCGTTTTGGGACACCTGCCGCGTGTTCGGATGCCCTTTGCGGCTCGTTCGGCGTGCCGCTGGATGGTGCACAACCGCTCCTGTTCGCCTTGGACCGCCCGATCCAGGCGTCCTTGGACTTGCGCCGCCACATGGAAGAGGTGCCAGACGTCCCTTTGGTGCCCGCTCTCTGCGCGAACTTGACGCACGGCTTCCTGGATTGCCCGCCCTCCATCACTTACCGTACCCGAACGGGTGATGCCTTGCTCCTGCAAATACCACAACAGCAAGGTCCAACTTTCGCCGTTAACCGCTACCGGAGGAATGCTGGCCCAGACTTGTCCACTGTGCACATCAATCACGTTCAAATAGGCTTGCCCCCGTTGGCTGCTGTATTGTTCATCCAAGGCTAGGGCGCGCGGTGTCTCATTACTTTAGAAGTGGTTGTTGCACTCATTTCGGCGTTTTGTCATCTCACCTGCACCTGGAAGAGGAGGGATGCGCATGAGTTTCTGGCATCTACCGGCGCGCGTGATAGGACAGGCCCGCTTGAGCATACCCGCGACCACACGTCTATCCGGGCGCTGGCTGCTGCTGGCCCGCCTCGTGTGGATCGTCCTGGCGCTCTTCGTGGTGGGCGCCGCCATCGCCAGCGTGCCGGCAGTGTTCGCGTTTCTGCACAGGCCCTGTCCGTTCGGCAGCGTGAATTGTAATGGCAGCCAATTGCTGACTGCAAGCCAGATTCGGGATCTTGCGAAGTATGGGTTCTCACTGGATGCTCATGCCTGGCAGTACCTCGGCTTTAGTGGATTTAATGCGCTCGCCTCTATTGTGCTGGGTGGCATCATTTTCTGGCGCAAATCGGACGACTGGATGGCGCTGCTGGTGGCGCTGATGGGTGTCAGTACCGGTGCAAACGCTATAACCGGCCCTTTGGAGTATGGCTCTTCGATCTGGGTGGTGCTGGCAAATGCCGTATTACTGATCGAGAGCGTGGCTATACTGTATACGCTCGCTCTTTTCCCCAACGGGCGCTTCGTACCGCGCTGGTCGCGTTGGGTTGCGCCGATCTATCCTGTGTATACGATCTGCTACCTGATACCCATGCTCCTGCTGCACCTCCCCGCCGCGCTGCTCTTTAACAACCTGGGTAATGCGATTACCTGGTTCGGCAGCTTGTTCGTTCTAACGCTGGCGCAGCTCTATCGCTACTTTCGGGTATCTACCCCTGTAGAACGGCAGCAAACCAAGTGGTTCGCCTTCAGTTTCTTTGTGGTGGTGGTTATCTCAACCGTGGCGCTCGCAATCGCTCCCACGCTCCTGTCCATTCAGCATAACGTCTTCCTTGATGCCCTTATCTTCAACGGCGGTGCCCTGCTATTCTTCCTCTTGCCGCTTTCGCTCGCCATCGCCATCCTGCGCTATCGCCTGTGGGACATCGATGCTATCATCAACAAGGCGCTGGTCTATGGCCTGCTGTCCACGCTGTTAGCTGCCGTCTACGTTGGCTTGATACTTGGCCTGCAAGCCCTGCTCGGTGGGCTGCTCCACCAGACAAACGCCGTCGCGCTCGTTGTCTCCACGCTAGCCATTGCCGCGCTCTTCCAACCCCTTCGTCGGCGCATACAGAGCATCATTGATCGCCGCTTTTATCGGAAAAAGTACGACGCGACTCGCACGCTGGCGGCCTTCAGCACCACCCTTCGCAATGAGGTGGACATGCAACAATTGAGCGAGCACCTGCTGGCTGTCGTGGAGGAGACGATGCAGCCGGCGCATGTCTCGCTGTGGCTGCGTCCTACCACTGGACGTGGCGCCAGAGAACAGGCGAAGCGGCTGGAACCAGACGGATGGGGAGGGAAGTCAGGACTCCGTCAAATCGATGAGGATTCGCGCCGATAAATCGGCTCTGAGCACGGTAAACCGGCTCCTACGGGATTTGGGATTAGGCTCCCTATTTTGGAAGGGTAAGCCGGGCCTCTGTCTTTTGAGCAGTTAGCGTTCCTGAAGCAACATTGGCAGACCATTGCGGGGGCGCATGGTGAGCAGGACTTCCGGTTCGACGCGGTGGCCGGGCATCACACGCAGGCAGTAGCGCTGGGCGATTGTCGCCAGAATCAGTTGCGCCTCCATCATGGCGAAGTTGCTGCCGATGCAGAGGCGCGGTCCACCACCGAACGGAAAGTAGGCGAAGTGTTGACGACCGGCGGCGCGTTCGGGCGAGAAGCGTTCCGGGTCAAACACCTCAGGCTTCTCCCAAAAATCAGGGTGGCGATGTGTCGCATATGGGCTGAGCCAAATTGGAATGCTGGCAGGTATCGGGGGATGATACCTGCCAGCATTCCCGAAAGGTTCAAGTGGGTATCCGGTCTGGTAGTGGGTAAATACCATACCTGAATGGATTACGGATTGCCATTGGAAAAAGTTTCATTAGTTCTATGGAAGAAAGGCAGTATTCCGGAAAACCGCCTCTGCCGCTACGCGCCGATCAGATTTACGCGCTCCCTGCGCCAATCCAGCTTGCTGTACTTCTCCTCCACCAGTTGCCTCGTCAATTCCCATTCGGATGCGCTCAACTGACCCGGGACAAATTCGACGTGCAGCGCGCCGCTGAAGCCTTCGCGGAAAGCCTGGGCGACATCTTCCCACGTAACGCTTGGAGCGAAGGAGTGCAGGGGCGTGGTTTTCTCGCGATAGAGGGCCAGCGCCTCAGAGCGCGCGGCCTCGTCTGGGTAGCGCAGCATGGCGAAAAATTCCGCCGCGCGATCATCCAGGGGTAGCGAACCCTGTTGCAGCAGGGCATCGTCTTTCCACACCTGCGCGCTGCCGATCAGCTTGAAGCCGCCGCTCGTCAGGTCGGCCTGGGTGGAGGAGGCGAAGCAGGCGGCAGATGGGTGCTTGCTGACGCGCTCGTCGCTTAATTCTGCGTGGACGCCCAGCCTGTCCAGCGCGGCCAGCAGGCCCTGTGCGAGATAGGCATAAGCGGGGACAATGCCGGACGGCACGCCGTGCCGCTTTCCGATGACGATGCTGTAGGTAAATTCGTCGCGGTGATAGACGGCGCGCCCGCCCGTTGGTCGCCGCACAAGCGCTACTCCTTGCTGCCGGCAGACATCGGTCAGGATTTCGCGCTCGATGCTCTGGAAGCGCCCCAGCGAGATGGAAGGGACGGACCAGCGAAAGACACGCAGCGTGGGCGGCGAGTCACCACGCAGGAGGTGCAGCAGCACAGCCTCGTCGATTGCCATATTCGTCGCGGCGTCCAGGACGCCGGTATTTAGAAAGCGGTAGGCGGACATTGTTGTTCCCCTGTTTCCAGTTTTCAGTTTTCAGAGCGACCGCGAGGGTCGCCCCTACCCTATACGGGTAGGACATGTCATCGTATATTGTAGGGGCGACCCTCGCGGTCGCCCTGGCATCGTCGCTCTATATACGGGCCGACCTCGGGCGACGTGCCGGTGATCGATAACTCGCAGCCGCCCTGGCATCGTCGCCCCCTATGTACTTAATGTAATGCATCGAGACGCAATCGTGCCGCCCGCCATTTTTCGCGCTGCTCGTCGCGCACCTGTTCCGACGCGGGTGTGTAGCGTGCCAGGAAGTCGTCGCGGAAGGCGGCGTAGCTGCCCGCGAGGATGGCGGCGCGCATATCAGCGGCCAGCCGCAGCATGAAACGAATGTTATGAATGGTCGCTAAACGATAGTACAGTTGCTCCCCGGCGCGCAGAAGGTGATGCACGTAGGCCGCGCTGTAGTTGCGACAGGTGTAGCAATCGCAGCCCTCCTCGATAGGGCCATGTTCCGTGCGGAAGCGCGCTCCCTTGATGTTTACGCGACCGGAGCGCGTGAACAGGCCGCCGTGCCGGGCCACGCGCGTCGGCAGGGCGCAGTCGAACATATCCATACCAAGTCCCACACCGATCACCAGGTCTTCGGGCGAGCCGACTCCGAGCAGGTGGCGCGGCTTCTCTCGCGGGAGCATGGGTGTGACGCAGCGCAGCATCTCCCACATCATCGCTTTGGGTTCGCCGACCGAAAGGCCGCCGATGGAGAGGCCGGGAAACGGCAGGCCGCCGATGTAGCGCGCGCTCTCCTCGCGCAGTTCTGCTTCGAAAGCGCCCTGCACGATGCCGAAAAGTGTTTGCTCAGGGCGGTACTGCTCCTTCGCGGCCAGCGCGCGCTCTGCCCAACGATGCGTGCGCTCCATCGCCTGGCGCGCATCTGCGGACGTGCAGGGATAGGCAGCGCAGATGTCGAGCGGCAGGATGATGTCCGCACCCAGTTCGGCCTCGATCTGCATGACGCTTTCCGGCGTGAGCATGTGCGCCGAGCCGTCGAGGTGCGACTTGAAGGCGGCGCCTTCCTCGCTCAACTTGCGCAGGTGGCCCAGGCTGAAGACCTGGAAGCCGCCGCTGTCGGTCAGGATGGGTCCATCCCAGTGCATGAACGAATGCAGGCCGCCGAACTCCTGGATCAGCTTCGAGCCGGGCCGCAGCATCAGGTGGTAGGTGTTGGCGAGGATGATCTGCGCGCTCGCCTCGCGCAGTTCTTCCGGCGAGACGCTCTTGACGGTAGCCTGCGTGCCGACGGGCATGAAGATGGGCGTCGAGATGGTACCGTGCGGGGTCTGGATGGTACACGCGCGTGCCCAGTTGTCAGGGCATTCAGCCTCGATGCGAAACGAAAAGGATGGTGACATGATTTTATAGACCATTGGGCTTATGTTCTTAACTGTGTTTGTATTGTCGCATATGCGTCAAGGCGCGCGACCTCTAGACCTCTTAAATTACGCGGTCGCCATTACCGGGCGCGCTATGCGGGGCCAGGGGAGCAGCGCGATGAAGAAGGCCACGACCGGCGGCACGAACGTGTACAGGCAGCTCAACAGGTTCCAGATATTGTAAGGAGGATGCCCATTGTACAGGTAGAGAATGAATACTGAGACCGAGAAGGTCAGAGCAAACGCCACCAGTCCGCGCGCGATAGGGCTGCGGCTGACCGGCAGGCTCACCGCGGCCAGGGCAACCAGCCAGGTTGCATACCAGGGCAAGAACCAGGGGGCGACAAGCAAGAAGGCGCCCAGCGTCAGAAGGGATGCCAGGACGAATGTGCGCGTGGTGGGTTTTCGCCAGAGCCAGATCGCGTCGATGATGAGGTCACCTGCAAGCGTGATAATGTTAATGAGGTCCCAGAGCTTTAGACTTGATAAGCGGGATAGCAGCCCATGGAGCCAGGTGTGAGGTGGTGGGGGAGCATTTGTCAACTGCAGAACGATGGCGTCGAGGATCGACTTATGGGACCCACGCGAGGAGGGTGGATTAGTAAAGCTATCTACAATTGCCCGGAAGCTGTGTCCGAAAAAGAATGGGCCGTAAAATGCAAGAATCACAATGCCGCTCGTGATGCATCCGGTTAGTCCCACCAGCAGAGCAGGTTTCCAGCGGCGGGCGATCATCTCGCGTGCTTTGTGGGAGCCGCTTGTATCCGCGCGCAGCGCTCGGAAAACCAGCATGATAATGGCCAGGGCGACCAGGGGAATAGTCGTGTATTTCACCAGCGCGGCCAGCGTTAGCGCGACGATGGGCAGGATCGCGCTTCTCCAACGCATTGGCGTTTCCTTTTCTACTTGAACCAGAAAAAAGATGCCCAGCAGTATGAACGTAATCATGAAGATGTCGTTGTGCGCGCCCTGGCTGCTCTCTAACAGGACCAGCGGGTTCCAGGCATACAGCATCGTACCGAGTATGACCATGCGCGGCGAGCGCTCCATCTTGCGCAGGATGAGGAACACCAGTTGGATATTGACGAGATGAGCGAGTAATCCCAGGAGTCGGAAGAGGAGAATATACCTCAAAGGGTGCGCACCCGCAATGAACGAGACCGATCGAGCACACTACCATCCACAGCGGGCCATAGGCGGATGTGTAGGCTCCCCAGTCATCGAGAGGATAGATCGGGTCATGCCGGTAGGCGGAGAGCGGCACAAAATAGGGATTGGCGTGATAAGCATCCATGAGGCGACCATATCCGGCGTAGACGAATAGATCGTGGGAAAGCAGCGCCGGAGTCAAGAGAAAAATGAGGCCGGCCACAATCGCTCCCAGCCAGATCATCGCGAGGATGCCCCGCCGGGTAGACCGGCGCAGGAATAGTTGCGTTAACAGCGCGCAAACGCCGTAGACGCCGAAAGCTATGGCCATGAGCAGCAAAAATTCGACGTTCCCCGTCCCAATCTGGTTGCTGTAGGCATCTGAAGCTATATGCAAGTTTCTGGGCAGCCAGGAGCCGGCATGCACAAGCATGCTTCCCCCGGGGATCAGCGCGCTCACCGGCGTACCCGCCAGGCGCGTCATGGGCGCGGCCATAAATAGCGTGCACAGGATTAATGCAAGCATGCCGAAAAGCGTCACGAGCGGGGCCGCAAATGATGGCCTCTCCCGCTTTTGCTCAGTCGGTTCGGGAGGAGATGGGGGAGCCTCAACGTATTTTTCCATTGCAACTGATTCTCTTCTGCCCTTTAGCCTGGTTTATCATACATCTCTATGCATAACGAATGATGGCATCGACAGTAGCCAAACCATAGCAATTTTATCGCATTGAGACAAGGCCGGGGAGGGGTGGCAGCCTTCAAAACGGCTTAGTGTACAAAGTACACATAAAAAATATATAAAAATGCCGGTAATTTGATAAATTGCGGAACAAAAGGGCTTGCAAATTATTGGAAAAGCGTGTATGCTTGGAGGCGGTATCCGATCTCGGTCTGGCGTTCAGTGCTCTTCCAGAAGAATAGGCCCGCGCTGCTAGGGGTAACACAAACTGGTGACTCTGCAAGGATATGGACCCGGAAGAATACCATCATATCACAAGGAGGTCTCTAGTTGAACTTCGTTGACAAAACCCTTAGGTGTCGAGAATGCGGAAACGATTTCGTATTCACTGCGGGTGAACAAGAGTTTTACCAGCAAAAAGGCTTGATGAACCAGCCCAGTCGCTGTCCTTCGTGCCGTTCGGCGCGTCGTGCATCGGGCGGGATGGGTAGTCGTGGCGAGCGTGCCCCACGCGAAATGCATACTGTAATCTGCGCCGAGTGCGGCGTGGAAACGCAGGTGCCGTTCTTGCCGAAGAACGATCGCCCCGTCTATTGCAGTACCTGCTACGACAAGGTGCGTGTAACGCGCGGTTAAGCCCTGTTCAGAGCGCAAACGGGCAATTAGCCTGTACTTAAATCATCAAGAGATAAGGCCAAGGTGTGTTCTCGGCCTTGTCTTTTTTTTGTTCACTCTTACGCGTCGATACAATATGGGCAATGCTGTTACGTATGGCATAGATTGTTCGTACCAAGTGTTATATTTAGTGAGAACACATTCATTGCAATGTCGGCTTCTGTGAACTACACTATGTATTAATGAAGAGCAGTCTGGCAGCCCGGATTGCCCATGGTCGCCCTATGATAGCTTTAAACCCGAATGAGTCTGTGACGATTTCTCATGTGACACTTGAAGACCTGCTGGCGGAAACGCGCCAGTACCTTACTCCATCCGACCTGGAGCGCATTCAACGCGCCTTTCAGGTTGCGGATGTGGCGCATGGGGGCGTTTTGCGCCGTTCGGGCGAACCCTATATCGCGCATCCCCTGGAAGTGGCCCTGTTGCTGGCCGATATGCGCATCGACGCCGACGGCATCGTTGCCGCGCTGCTGCACGATGTGGTGGAAGACACCGATTTTACCCTGGACGAACTGCGGGCCCAGTTTGGCGATGCCGTTGCCAGCATCGTAGACGGCGTCACCAAATTTGACACCCTGGCCGGCAAGAATGTAGGGACGCCATTTGTGATGTCCTCGTCCCATTCGCAGAACGGCGATGATTCGTTCGATCCCGCCCCGAGCGAAATGCCTGAGCAGGTCGAGCAGCGACAGCGCCAGGTGCGCGATATGAAGCGGCGACAGAGGTCAGAGACGGTGCGCAAAATGTTGCTGGCGATGGCCGAGGACCCGCGCGTCGTCGTTCTCAAGCTGGCCGACCGACTGCACAACATGCGCACATTGGATGTAATGGACCAGGCGCAGCAGCAGAACAAGGCGCGCGAAACCAGGGAGATTTACGCGCCCCTTGCCCGGCGGCTGGGCATGGCGCTGGTGCAGGCGGAACTCGAGGACCTGGCCTTCAGCTACCTGGAACCTGAAAAATTTACGCAACTGGCGCGCGAGGTAGAGGAGGAGCGGCGCAAGCGCCAGCCGGTCATCGATGAGATATGCAGGATGCTGCGCGAAGAGATGGAGAAGGCGGGCATCACCGCCGAGGTGGGTTTCTGGCAGAAGCACCTGTCGAGCATCAATCGCAAGTTGGAGCAAAGTGGGGCGGAGTTGAGCCAGATACACGACCTGGTCTCCTACCGCATCCTGGTTGACTCGGTGCATGACTGCTACCTGGCCCTGGGGCATATTCACGCGCTCTGGCGGCCAAAGGATGGGCGTATCAAGGATTTCATTGCTACGCCAAAGGTAAACGGCTACCAGGCGCTGCACACCACCGTCTTCTGCCTCGACAACCAGTTGGCGGAGATACAGATCCGCACGCACGAGATGGAGCGCATCGCCGATTATGGACTCGCCAGCTACTGGTACTTGCGCGAGCGCGGCGGGGCGAGGTTGTCCACGCACGAGATGGTGACGTGGATCGAGCAACTGCGCGAGTGGCAGCGTGAGCTGCCGGAGAACGCTGACGAGTTTGTGGAGGCCGTCAAAGGCGACATCTTCCAGGAGCAGATTTTCGTCTTCACCCCCAAAGGTGAGGTGAAGGATTTGCCGCGCGGCTCGACGCCGCTTGACCTGGCCTACCGCATCCACACAGATATCGGCGACCACTGCGTTGGGGCGCGTATCATCACCAACCTGGAAGAGAACGGGCGGCTGATTACGCGCATTGTTCCGCTGGACTATGAACTCAAGGGCGGCGAAATCGTAGATATCATGGTCGAGTGAGGAGGCGCATCCCACGCGCGAGTGGCTCGCCTTCGCACGTACCACATCGGCTCGCACGAAGATCCGGCGCTACCTGAAAACCTATGAGCGCGAAGTGAACCTGCAACTGGGGCGCGAGCGCCTGGATATCGCGCTGAAAGCGCTTGGCGCGACGGGCTTGCGCACCCTCGCGGACGAGGATTTGCGGGGAGTCGATGTCAAGAAGCGCTATAACTCACCCGAAGACCTGCTTGAAGCACTGGGACGTGATGACCTGCAAGTTGGCGAAGTGTTGGAATGCCTGGCTCCGCTCTTGCAGCAGAGAGGCGAGTTGAAGCACGAGCTGGAGAGCGCCAAGTACGTCAAAAACGGGCATTCTGCGCACAGCGTGGGCGAAGGTGAACTGCCGCGGGTGGTGGTCAAGCTGGCGCACTGCTGCTGCCCTCTGCCGGGCGACGCGATCGTGGGTCTGCTCAATCCGAGCAAGGGCATCATCGTGCATGCCAGCGATTGCCGTACTCTGCGCCGCTATCGCAGGCAGGAGGTCGAGCGTTTGTTGGAGATCAACTGGCTGCAGATCGAGCCGCAGCGCTACCTGGCACCTATCGTTATCACCGCGCATGACCGCTCCGGACTATTGCGCGACGTAGCGGCGGTCGTGGCCGATGCGGGCATCAACATGACGGCGGTGGCATCCACCACCAATGCCTCGCTGCAGAAAGCCATCATCTCTGCCACGCTGGAAATCGACGGCATCGATCAGATCGAGCCGATTTTCGAGCGACTGCGTCAGGTGAAGAACGTGGTAAGCGTGAGCCGGGACCGCAGCCGGCGGGTCCAGGCCTGATGTTTTTGAACTGTACACTTTAACGGAAATGTCCATGATAGATATGCCAGTCAGCGATTCTATACAACCCATCAATCAGCCTGATATCACGCCGGAAACGGCGCTCGAACACGCCCGGCATTTGTTTGAGCTTGTACGACAATATATGTCGTCCTACGATGCCGCATCGATTGAGCAGGCCTTTTCCCTGGCGCAGGCGGCCTGTGGGGAGACGCGCGGCAATAAGCGCCTGGCGCTGATCGAGCACGCCCTGGCGATTGCCATGATCCTGGCTGAGATGCACATCGATGCCATAGGCGTCGCGTCGGGGCTGATCTTCGAGGCCATCGATGCCGAACTGCTGTCGCTCGAGCAAGTCGAGACGGCGCTGGGCGTGTCGGTGGCACGCGTGGTTGGCAGCATGCTGCGCCTGAACATCCTTGAGCGCAAAAAGAAGAGTATGGCCCAGGTACGCAAGAGCGCCAATGGCGAGGGTGATGCCACACGCGAGCAGAAGAAGCAGCGTATCCGCAAATCCTTGCAGCGTCAGCAGGCCGAAACGGTGCGCAAAATGTTCTTCGCTATGGCGGAGGACCCGCGTGTCGTCTTGCTCAAGCTGGCCTATCGCCTGCATGCCATGCGGCTGATTGTGGCGAAGCAGTACCCCGTTGATGCGCAGGAAATGCAGGTCATGGCGCAGGAAACGCGCGAGATTTACGCGCCCCTGGCCGGGCGCCTGGGCATGTCACGCGTCGAAAGCGAACTGGACGACCTGGCCTTCGAGGTGCTGGAACCCGAAAAATATGCCTGGGCGCGACAGCAGATCGAGGCTGAACGAACGCAGTGGAGCGACTACGTCGATCGTGTCTGCGGCGTGCTGCGCGACGAGATGCAGGCGCTGGGCCTGCACGCCGAGGTATCGGGGCGCGTCAAGCATCTCTACAGCTTTTATAAGAAGGTGCGGCGCAATGCCGGGGATGTCGAACGCCTGGAGGATCTCAATGCGACGGCGGATTTCAGCCAGATTCATGACCTGGTGGCTTTCCGCATCCTGGTCGATACGACGCCCGATTGCTACATCGCGCTCGGCCACGTCCACAGTTTGTGGAAGCCGAAGGATGGCCGCATCAAGGATTTCATCGCCAATCCCAAACCCAACGGCTACCAGGCGCTACATACCACCGTTTTTTGCCTGGAAGACCAGTTGGTCGAGATACAGATTCGCACCTTTTCCATGCACGAACTGGCGGAATACGGCGTTGCTATGCACTGGCACTATAAGGACGTGGGCGACCAGGCTTCCTCGTCGGCAAAAGAGCTACTCTCGTGGCTGCGCCAGCTCGCCGATTGGCAGCGCGACCTGCGTGCCGCTACGACCACCGATAGCGAATTTATTGAAGCCGTGCGCGACGAGATCTTCGATGAGCAGATCTTCGTCTTTACTCCCAAGGGCGAGGTGAAAGACTTGCCTGCCGGCTCCACGCCTCTTGACTTTGCCTATCGCATCCATTCGAAGATCGGTGATCGCTGCGCGGGTGCGCGCGTGACCTCACAGAATGGGGAGAGCGGGCGGCTGGTGACGCGCCTGGTGCCGCTCGACTACGAACTGCGCAGCGGCGATATCGTCGATATTGTGACCAACCGCACGGCTCACCCGACGCGCGACTGGATGAACTTCGCGCGTACTGCCGCCGCGCGCAGTAAGATCAGGCGCTACCTCAAGACGCACGAGCGCGATATCAACATCCAGATCGGGCGCGAACGGCTCGACCGCGAGCTCAAGATACTGGGGGTGCGCGGCATCGAAGTGGTGAACGACGACGCACAGGGCTGGCTGCTTGGCGAATTCCAGAAGCAGAGCTTCGATGACTTGCTGGTGGCGATTGGCGGCGACGAAATTCGCCAGCACGCCGTCGCCGTCAGGCTGGTGGACTACTGGCGCGAGCGCGAGCAGAAAGAGGGCAGGGAGCAGAAAGAGGAAGAGGATGCCCTGGACCTGCTGCCCCTGGCCAGCAAAGGCACATCGTCGGCACGCCTGCAAGTCGCTGGCGTGAGTGGCTTGATGACCAGCCTGGCGAACTGCTGCAACCCGCTTCCCGGAGATGAGATCGTGGGCTTCATCAGCCGCGGTAAGGGCGCTATAATCCACCGCGCCGATTGCCGCAACATCGAACGCTATCGTGAACGAGACCGCGAGCGGCTGGTGAACGTCACCTGGACCGGCATGGGGCAGCAGCGTTACCTGGCCCCCATAGCTATCACCGCGCATGACCGCTCCGGCCTTATCCGCGATATCGCCAGCGTCGTCTCCGAAATCGGCGTTAACATGACCTCCGTCAGCTCCACCGTTGGCGTGGGGAAGGATAGGGCGCTCATCAGCGTTACGCTGGAGATCGATAGCATGGAACAATTGCAGCGCGTCTTTTCTCGTCTTGAGCGTGTCAAGGGGCTGGTCGGCGTGGAAAGAGACCTGGGTAAGGTCAAGAAGAGATAAGATACCACAATAAAAATCACACCACCGCCGGTGGTGTGATTTTTATTGTGGTATCTTATCTCTTTATCCGCGCAAACGTTCCAGCACGGGCGGCTGGCGCAGCTTTGCCAGGGCGCCGGCTTCGATCTGGCGTACGCGCTCGCGAGTGATGCCAAGTTCGCGTCCGACCTGTTCGAGCGGATGCGCCTGGCTGTTGCCAAGACCGAAACGCAGTTGCAGCACGAGGCGTTCACGGGGTGTCAACACTGACTCGAGGACGCGCTGCACTTCGTCTTTCAGTGTTTGCGTGGTAGCAATATCTTCCGGTGAGGCCGATTCGGTATCGGCCAGCACATCACCCAGTTCCTGCTCCTCATCTTCGCCAACCGGCAATTCGAGCGAGACGGGTGCGCCCGGGGCTGCCTGCAGTTCTACCATGCGGATAGGGTCGAGCCCGGTTGCCTCCGCCAGCTCTTCCTCGGTTGGTTCGCGCCCAAGTTCCTGTAAGAGGCGCTGGCGTTCGCGGCGAATGCGGTTCAAGGCAGTGTTGACGTAGACGGGCAGGCGAATGGTGCGGCCTTTGTCGGCGACCGCGCGGCTGATGGCCTGGCGAATCCACCATGTGGCATGCGTGGAGAAGCGGTGCCCACGCCGCCAGTCGTAACGCTGCACGGCGCGAATCAGACCGATGTTGCCTTCCTGGATCAGGTCGAGCAGGGTCAGGCCCCGGCCCACGTAGCGTTTGGCAATACTGACCACCAGGCGCAGGTTTGCCAGGATAAACTGCTTCATCGCCTCGCGGTCACCGGCTTCGATGCGCTGCGCCAGCTCGATTTCACGCTCGTGTGTAATCATCGGCACGCGTCCGATTTCGCGCAGGTAAGTCATCACCGCGTCCGACTCGCCCGCATCTGCCGTATTGACGGGATGTTCTTCCTGATCCTCCGAGCGCCGGCGACGCATGGATACGCGGCGGGTTGGAGTAATATCTTCAGCGCCCATCGCCGGGAGAGTAAGGATCGAAGAAGTTTCCATAACAGGCGAGGCAGGCAGCGGGGTCAATTCTTCTTGCATGTCAGGCATCTCATCTAGCTCGAGAGGCGCGGTATCCATATTCGCGATATCCTCTTCCTCAAGTTCCTGTTCGTCTTTGCAGGCGCTCTTGGTATTGCCCTCGGTAACGCCCTCTATAAATTCAAGGTCCTTTGGTAGGAGTCGCCCGACAATCTCACTGTACTGCTGGGTCAGATTGGGATTCAATTGTGTATCTTTATCAAGAAGCGTAGCGCCTGATGCGACTGGCTTCATATCTATCATATCGCGCCCTCCATGAACAGTAGTATCTCAAGCAGCAAGATAACAGTATCTTCCGTCGGTTCCGTCCTGTACTCAGGGAAAGCGTTCCTGCGATTGGGACCCGTTGTCCGAAAACCGAGTGGGAGGAAGTCTATGATGCACTGATTCTGTCTTTCTACTCTATAGAAACACAGGAAAGGCCGAAAATATTCCGCCGCTTCCTTAATTATAACGCAAAAATGCGCTTTCATCAACTGATTAAGCAGCGAAGCGGTGAACCCGATTCGTCTTCCGTTACCATCATCACTATATATGACTCTATATACGTGCGAATATTAAAAAAGTTACGGGCGTGACAGCCGGTCGGAAGAGGGCGCGGGAGGATCGATCAGGGGTGCCATACCAGGGATGCTTGGCGCCTCGGCTTTCTTATTTTCACTGGCCCGCGCTTTCTGATTTGTGCTGCGCAGGTAGCGCAGCAATCGCACAAAGAGGACAATGGCGATAAGTAGCGCGATGAAGAAAAGTGAGAGCGTTCCCAGAATATCGCCCACTGCTTCCCAGCTCGCCCCATACGCGAAGCCAAGAGCGAGCGGTATTACCGCTCCAACCGTCTCGCCGGCGAAGTCGAAGGTCAAAAATGAGCGATAGGGGTAGAATTCCGAGCCGGAGATCAGGTTGATAACGCCGCCGAGGGCTGCAACGAGGAAGCGGCTGAGAAAGATTGCCCAGCCACCGCGTCGTTGGAAATAGAGACGCGAACGCGCAATAGCGCGTGGCGGGAGAACGCGTGCGCCAAAACGAGAGCGTTCGAACCAGTCCAGGGCTTTACTGCCCCATTTTCTACCGATCAGGTAGCCCACGTTATCACCGCAAACAGAAGCTGAGATGGTGATGAGGGTAAGGATATAGACGTTGAAATCGCCAAGCGCGGCGAAAGCGCCGGCCGCAAGGAGTGCCAGCGCGATTGGCAGGGGTATGCCAACTGCGGCGATGAAGACGGAAACCCACAGCGCTGGATATCCATACGTCTGAAAAAAAGTCAGGAGATCGGACAGGAATACACTCATGCAGCCTTCCTCCGGCTGGCAGGAGGATCCTTCGCGTGCTTCGTGCTTGCCGGCTGAGGTGTGCGGGTCGGGTGCTGCTTGCGATAGTTGAGTATGACCTGCTGCACATCGTGAATGAAGCTGTCTTCCGGACGATTGTAGCGCAGGGAGAGGGTATGCAAGGAAGTACGGCGTACAGACTGGGGATCGGTGATATGCAGTTGCTGGTCCAGGTAGTTTTCTGGTACGTGGTAAACACGCGCAATGAAGGGGAGCGTCATCCATGGGCGGATAGTGCGCACGTCTCCGGAAAGCGCCAGTTTACGATCTTGCTGGAAACGTTGAAACGCCTGGACGGTCTGGATCGCGCAGAAGACCGCAACTCCCAGCGCTATGCATAACAGGAAGCCTGTAATAAACAATTTCAAACGCGTATTCACTCTATCCACACTCCCAGGATTGGTCTTGACGATGTGCTTTCTCTCCTCTAGAATAGCAGATATGGACATAGCCCCGCAACCGTTGCAAGTGACAATCAAACGCATTGATAAGGACTTACCGCTGCCCATGTATGCGACACAGGGTTCGGTAGGTTTCGATCTTTATTGCCGGGAAGAGACAGAGATTGCGCCGCGCTGCATCGAGCTCATCCCGGCGAACGTGATTGTTCAAATACCGCCAGGATATATGCTGATGCTTACCATGCGCAGCAGCACACCGCGCCGCAAGGGCTTACTGATCCCCAACGGCGTCGGCATCATCGATCAGGATTATGGCGGCGAGGGCGATGAGCTGCGGGTGCAGGTTCTCAATTTCCGTGAGGAAGCGGTCACGATCAAGCGAGGCGAGCGTATCGCCCAGGGCATTTTCATCCCCGTTGCGCGCGCAACCTGGAACGAGGCAGACGAGATGGGGTCCGGGCGCGGCGGCTTCGGCAGTACGGGTTTCTAGGCGAAAAAAGTGAGAGACATGCAAGATTATTATGCGATGCTGGGGGTCACGCCGGATGCGACACTGCAGGAAATCAAAAGCGCCTATCGCCGCCTTGCCCGCTTGCATCATCCCGACCTGAACAAGGAAGCCCGGGATGACCTCATCAAGCGCCTCAACCAGGCTTACGAAATTCTGCGCGACCCACAAAAGCGCGCTGCGTACGATACGCAGTTCGCGCAGCGTGGCCAGCGCTCCCCTCGCCCTGCTCAGCGACAGCCTAAACGCAAGCCGGAGATGAGCTGGTTTGAAGGGGTTGCCGGCTTTGTTATCGAGTTGAAAAGGGGCTTGAAGGGCGATTGAAAGATAGATAATCAATCTTGACTATCTCGCCGCTCGCCGATGCGACCAAATCCCCGAACGATGACCATGCCACAGATCGCACCCATTTCGTATAGTCAGAATAGAGGGCTATACGTTCTCCTGTACCTGCCCGCCATATGTGCAGGGTCAGATCATCTCCGCCAGAAATGATGTACTGGCCGTCGGGCGACCATGCCAGCGCCTTGACCGCTTTTGTATGGCCCGCGTAAGTGCTCGTCGTCTTTCCGGTGGCAGCCTCCCATACCCGCACGAGGCCATCCTGCCCACCGGAGGCAATCGCAATGCTGTCAGGCGACCAGGCGGCGGCGTAGACCGGTCCGGTGTGTTCTCGGTAGGTGAGGGTTAGTTCGCAAGTGAAGGCATCCCACACCTGTACGCTGCCATCGAAGCTGCACGAGGCAATTCGCTTGCCGCCAGGTTCCCATCCTACAGCGAAAACGCGGTACTGCCGGGCATGGGTGTAGACGAGCTTTCCCGTGAGCGCTTCCCATACCTGCGCCGTACTATCGCCATAATCTCCACCGGAGGCGATGTAGTGGGCATCGGGCGACCATGCAAGGCCGCGCACTAAGCGGGTATGACCGCGGTAGGTGATAATGGTTTTTCCTGTAGAGACATCCCAGACATTGACGATGCCCTGAGTATCGCCGGAGGCAATATAGCGCCCATCGGGAGACCAGGCGACGGAAAGCAAAGGGCTAACATGTTCCCGGTAGACGAGGTGGTCTTCTCCTGTTGAAACCTGCCATACGTGCACAGTCCTATCGCGCGCGCCAGAGGCGATATGCTGGCCACCGGGTGAGTACGAGACACTGAAGACGTTGTCGCTATGCCCCGTATAGGTGAAGCTCTCAGGAGGGTCGCTGCCATCCCCGGAGCCGCTTGTGTCGTTGCTCATAGCTCAATGCTCACGCGGCCCCTCGGTCAGCAGGTTAATGGCGTGCGGCAGGACGGGCAGAATGCATTCCAGGCATTCTCTGACCGCTTTCGGGCTGCCTGGCAGGTTGATAATCAAGGTGCGCCCGCGTGTGCCCGCCACGCCGCGCGACAGCATGCCGAAAGGGGTGTGTTGCAGGCTGGTGGCGCGCATGGCCTCGGCGATGCCGGGCGCTTCGCGGTCCAGTATGGCGCGCGTTGCCTCCGGTGTGACGTCGCGAGGCGCAAGTCCGGTGCCACCTGTGGTGAGGATCAGGTTGAGCTGCTTCTCATCGCTCCACTCGCGCAGGGTGCCCTCAATCACATCGCGCTCATCGGGGATAATCGTGCCCGCCGAGATGACTGCGCCTGTCAACTGCGCCGTCACCATCGCGCGGATATGCTCGCCGCTGGTATCCTGCCGCGCGCCAACCGCGCCGCTGTCGCTGATAGTGAGTACGCCAACAGTAATCATTCTCTCTTCCTCGTTTTACGAACGGGTGGCGAGTTCGCGCATGATTGCGCCAATCTGGCGGCGCGAACCGAATAGCCAGACGGTATATTCGTCCGGCAGGTCTTCCACTTCGACCTGGCACTGCATCTCCTGGGCAAGCTTGCGCGCGATCAGCAGCATTTGTCCGCGTTCAGCCTCTTCGCGGCTTTGCGTGCTGAGAGCCAGCTTGCCGAGTCGCTCTTCCTGGCTCAGTACAGCGTTAATAACTTCACTTAGTTGATCTACGCCGAAAATGACCTGCAACGGCGGAATTTCTGACGTGGTCGCGCCATTTCCCGAGGCGCTCGCGCCATTGGAACTGGCATGGTTGTGACCGTTAGCGCGTGTTGAGGCCGATGGACCTTTGCGCTCTTCATTCTCCACAATGTTCATATAGGTTTCCCGCAGGCGTTCCAGGATGACCTGGCGTGCCTCCTCCGGCGCATCGCTGCGCGGATGCACGTAGGCCAGCAGATTGTGCGCCGGGTCAGAGTAGATGAACGGGTGTGCAAGCGCCGTGCGCCGGCCGCAATTCGGGCAGACGGTTGTATTCAGCAGTCCCACCAGCACTGTATAGCGCAGTTGTGGGTCCTGTGCGACATTGACGTAATCATAGATGGTGATCGTTACCGGCTCCCCGCAGGAGCAGGCGAGCCGTAAGGTTGTTGAACGAGACATAGGGTTGGTTCTAGAGTATACAGTAATCGACAAAATTATGTTGGAGAAAGTATAACACATTAACGAAGGCAAGAGGAAAATTCAAACATTTAGATGAATAGGACGAATCACCTATTAATTTGTATTATTTTAAGTTTCTACGTCTATATAACTGCAAATGTAGAAGATGTTAAAGTACTACTTGGTGTATTACTCTCTCTAATACACGATACCTGGAACATTTGTTTGAAAGTAATGAGTATCCATTTACTGCTTTCTTGTTGCATTTTGTACATTAAAAGTATATACTTCACTATTGATGAGTGGAGAGTACGGAGGATCTAATATAGCAGTTCAGGATATCAAGAGCGCGAGGTGCAAATGAGTAGTGTACTTGAGAATCTGATAGCAACCATCTTCTCTACCATGCTATCAACTACTGTTGGTTTTGTATTACAAACCCTGGGCCTTGGCACTAAATTATCTGTGGTTAGTGGTATCATTCTCTTTGCTTTTGCGCTAATTTTCCTAGTTGCGAGAAATACTTACCCTAAGTTTCGCAGGAAGTTGACAGAACGATTTCTCGATCAAGCTTTAGACGTGGGGGAGAATGAAGCTGATAAAGAGAAGTTGGCCTTCAAAGCGAAAATCGTGGATCGACTCCTGCTTGAAAACGCTGGCGTCCAGCTTGAGGAAAGTAGCTCTGTGGTGGAGTTCATGAATCAGGCAGCGTGCGAGCCACACATACGGGAAGCCGCCCGCAACGCTAAGAAAGTCAAGGTTCTGACGATTCGAGGTGAAAAATATTTCCTGGGGCCTAATAGCTTTCTTTATCCCCTATATACTTCGAAACGACCCAAGGATGCCACAATTGAGGTTTTGGTGCTGAGTCCTGATTCCAAGCACATATCGGATGACCTGGCTACCAACCTCGACCATGAATTGGCAGAGGAGATCAGGAATAAAATGCGCATAGTAGTAGATTACTTAAGGCATCTGACGAGCCTCGTTAGGAACTTTGAGGTCAAATGCTATGATGAGCCACCTAATTTTAAGATACTCCTGTTTGATGATGTAATGTTTGTTAGTTCCTTCGCTGGAGGAGGTCCAAAGAACGATCATTATGCGAAGATGTTACAAATCAAGCGAGATGGAAATCCGCTATTTGTAGGTCTTGAGCGGTTATTCGATGATCTATCGAAGCGCTCTTTTTCTGTAAGTAACGAGGTTGTTGGGAGGGTTTGATGTCGACAGAGATTTATGCGCCTAGTGAACAGTTAATAGAAGATATCCTAAAGTGCTTCCCTGATGAGAGAGACCTTATTAGACGGGCATGGGATTTTGCAGAAAGTCACTATGGTTCTTCTCGGCATCCAACGGGGAAACCTTACCTGGAATATATGTTGCGAGTTGCAAAGATACTGGTTGATCTTGGCTCTGTCCCTATCGTTGTTGCTGCTACCATTGTCAATCCTCCCTTGCCACAATATGCTGACATTCTTGATGATCTCAAGTCTATTTTCTCAGATCAACTAGAGCTAGTTCGGCTTGTAGAAGAACTATTCTCGGTAAGTGGTCTTGAATTGGATGTCTGGCCTAACCATTCAGAAGGTAAAGAGGCTAGAGTAAGAAAAGAAGTCTTACTAAAGATGTATCTGCTAACTATTGAGGGAGCAGAAAGTGGAGATCCAGAGCAAAACTTACTAAAAGCGGTTCATTTTCAGAAGCGAGAGAAGCAAGTTGAGAATATTATTCGGATGTTTCTTGCTAATGTTACTGATGTTCGAGCGCTCATCATTAATCTTGCTGAGCGCCTATACTTCATGAAATCCCTGAAATATCTCACCGATGAGGAAAAGAGAGCAATTTACTGTTCTCGCCTGGCACATATAACGTTGGCAGTCTATGCTCCTCTGGCAGACAGGCTGGGATTATGGCAACTCAAGTCAGAATTGGAAGATATGTCCTTCAGATTGCTCGACCGGGAGACATATAGAGCTATAGCCGACCAACTCGCTGCAAGAAAGGGAGAGCGGGAGCGGTCTGTCAATAATATAATAGCCCTGATAGAAGCACTAATCGAAGGTTATGGGATTCAGGCCGAAGTTAATGGTAGAGCAAAGCACATCTATGGCATTTATAAAAAGATGGTAGCAAAGCAATTGACGTTGGAACAGATCAATGATCTGTTGGGAATACGCATCATTGTGGATAGATCAGAAGGGTTTGATGATGATAAGGAAGTAATCCGGGAGTGCTATGATGTTCAAGAAATTGTTTTTGGTGAATGGCCTCCTATTTTATCCTTTTATGATGGAGAAGTAGGAAGAGATTGGATAACTCATCCGAAGGAGAACGGGTATCAATCCCTTCACACAACTGTTGAAATTGAGGGAAAAATTGTAGAAATACAAATTCGTACCCGGCAAATGCACGAAACGGCGGAATTTGGAGCTGCCGCTGAACACTGGCGTTATAAGGATCCGAAAATATATCGAAAAGGTAAGACTCCTAGGGTTACAAAAGCAAGAGAGGTTAATTGGGGGAAGCAACTGGTTGAACTGCGGAAAAATATAAATAATCAGCAAGAAGCTAAAGACCTACTACAACAAGGCTTGCTGAAAGATCGGATTTATGTGATTACCCCGCAGGGACATGTCCTGGATTTCCCAAAGGGCTCAACCCCTCTCGATTTTGCTTATCGTATTCATACTGATCTTGGACACCGGTATACGGGTGCAAAAGTCGATGGGCATATTGTACGCTTGGATTATCACATGAATAACGGTGAAATCGTAGAACTTATAGCTTCTCGCCCAAGGCCTGGGCCAAATCCTGGTTGGCTTGATGTCAACAAAGACGAAGAAGGTCATAGCACATATATCTTTGCTCGCACATCTCAAGCAAGAAGTAAAATTCGTAGTAAACTCAAGGAAAACGAAGGACTAAGGCCCAATTCACATGAATAGGGCATTTTACCTCCTTCGGCTCTTGCTTATCGCCTTGCGTGAAAACGAAAATTCCATCCCCTGCTTTTCCATGAATTCCTGGAAGTGTGCATAGAACTCCATTCGGTCCTGCTGGGTGATGACGGACACCGCGTCAGCGGTTTCGATGGCGTAGGGATAGCCGTTGCCGGCGATGACTTCGGCGCGCACCACGTCCAGCACGGGGTCGAGGAGGCCGTCGTCGAGCAGCCAGCGCGGGAATTCCAGGCGGGCGGGTGGTTGCGTGGCGGTTGTTTTCAGGTAGCAGAAGGCCACGCTGTCGCGGTACTCGCCGTAGTCGGCCAGCACGTCGCCACGCGCGCAGATCATGGCGGGCGTGCGGTCTCCCCAGCGCATCGAGTCCTTCCAGAGCAGGACGTCGTGAATCTTCTTCGTCTCGCGCAGGCGCGGCTGGGGCTGCATCCTGTCGAGGCGCAGCAGCATGGTGATGATGTCGCGGGCATAGCTCGTATCGATGTAGCCGATCAGGGGGACGCGGCAGCGCTCCGATGTTTTCAGCAGCGAGACGGCGGAGGCGATGTAGCGCTCGCGGTAGGGGCTGGGCATCGTCAGGGCGAAGGAGACCACCAGCGAGCCATCGAAGAAGACCACCGGGCTGTAGGCCGGATCGTTACCACGCCTGGTGCGCGCGTACTGCTCCATCTGGCGGCAGAGTGTCTCGGCTTCGAGCGTATAGCGGCGCAGCGTGACCTCCATTTCCGAATAGGGGTAGCTGTCCGGGTCCTTCTCTTCGACGCGCGACTGTTCCATGATCTCGCCGGGCGCCAGCACCTCCATCTGCACATCTTTGGTGTAGGGCTTGCCCTGTAAATGCGGGTTGGCGAACAGTCCGATCTGGATCAGCGCCACCGGGATCGAGGCGTCGCGCCAGGGCTGCAACTGGCTGCCATCGACGGCCAGCGTGGTGATGCCCTCGATGCATTCGGCCCATTCGCGGGCCTGCTCGTGATTGGCGAACTCGCGTCCGAAGGGGAAGAGTGGACCGTGGTAGTCGCTGAAGGCAGCCCCGACCAGCCAGCGATCAAATTCGATGCTGCTGGGCCGCGCACCAGCCGAGACCTTGCTTTCAGCGGGCGGCAATTGCTGCTCCAACTGCTCACCCGAAGCATAATTGAGGTAAAGCGTCTCGAGCGCGTCGCGATAGGCCTGCAATTGCTCGTAGAACATGCCGTTGTCGGCGCTGAATTGGCCCCGTTTGGCATTCAGGGCCACCTGGAGTTTGCCTTTATGAAGCATGTACAGTGACCTGCTCTCTCTCACTCATCACCTCATCCTCCGTCACCAGCCGCGTCTCCCCGTCCTTCTTGCGCAGGCGTACAATGCTGTCCAGGCTCTGCTCGAAAGTGTCGTCGTGGCTGATGACGATGAGCTGATCGAAGCCGCGCACGCGTCGAATCTGGTCCGCCAGGTTGATGCGGCGCAGTTCATCCATGTTCTGCGTCGGCTCGTCGAAGAAGGCGATGTTCAGCGTGGAGAGCTTTTTGAGCAGCGCCAGGCGGATGGCGAGCGCCGCGCTCATCTGCTCGCCGCCGCTCAACTGTGCGAAAGTACGGGCGACGCCCTGGCGGCGCAGCACGACCTCGTAATCCAGCTCCCAGGTCAACTGCGCGCTGCGGTCGCCCATAATCTCGCTGAAGATGCGGTTGGCCTCGCTCGAAATATCGGTGAGCATGGCTTTCAAGACGAACGGCGCTGCCTCTTTGATGATCTTGCGGAAGTGTTCAACCATCCTGGTCAGGTCTTCAAGCGTGTGTTTCTCCTGCTCAGCCGCTTCCAGTTCGATGCGCAGCGCCTCGGCGTGTTCGATCTTCTGCACGAGATCGTTGATTTTCTCCTGCAGATTGCTCAACTCTCGCGCAATCGCCGAAATCTCGCGGTTCAGGAATGAGATCTCCTGCTCGATGGCTACCTGCTCCTCCTCGTTGAAGGCAGCTTTTGCCTCTCTGAAGGCCATTTCAGCGGCTTGCAAATCTCGCGTTGCCTGTTCCGAGTTGCGCAGCGCGTCGCTGGTAGGCCTGCCTGCGTTCGGGGAGCTGGTGAGCGATGTCCTGGTTCTTGAGGTACGTGTTATATCCCTGCTGGCACATCTGGCGGATAGCATCCTGCTCGCTGATGTGAGCATCGAGGTCCCTGTACTGCACCAACTGTTGCTGTAGCCCCTGCAGGCGCTGCTTGATCTGCTGCTGTTTCTCCTGCTCCTGGCGCAGTTGGCCCTGGTACTCGGCCTCGCGCTGAATGATAGCCTGCTGCACCTTGCTCTGCGAACGCGGGTCGTTGAGTTGTGCCAGTTCTTGCTTGACTTGCTCTAATTGCGCCGCGCTATCGCGCAATTCCTCAGCCTGCTGCCCGCGCTCTCGAATATCGGCGATGGCCTGTTCGAGCTGCGCCTGCAGCTCCTCCACCTGCTGGTAGAGGCTGGGTAGTGTGCGCACCTGGGTATCGGCGCGCTGGCTCTCTTCCTGTTCCTTCCTGGCCTGGGTAATCTGCGCATCGATGTTCTTGAGCGCATCCAGGTCGGCCTGCAGATCGCTCACCTCGCGTTCCAGGTGGGTGATTTCGTGCGCCAGTTGCCTCAGTTTGTCGGCATACCCATCGCGCTTTTCGGTATAGAAGCCGATCTGGCTTAACTTGTCGGCGTATAATTTCACCTGGCCCATGCGCCTGTCAACGGCTGTCAACTGCTCTGTGAGCGTGGCCACTTCGGCCTGGTCGCGCTTGATCTCGTCGTCGAAATAAAATTCCAGGCTCACCAGCCCGCGTGCCTTGATATTCTGGCATGGTTCGTGCAGCAGGGGACACTGGCCCCCGGCAGAAAGCTTACGAGATCTCCTATAGCCATTGATGTTGCCCTCCAGCCGGTTGATCTGCGCCGTGAGATCGAGCGACTGGTTTTGCAAGGCGGGCATCTCCTCAGCTTCCGCGCGGTGTTCTTCCAGTGCCACCAGAAAATCTTCCGCTTTGCGCAGGTTTGAGGCGGTCTGTTCTTTTTCGTCCAGCTTCTTCTGAAGCAGGTCGCTTTTTTCGGTGAAACTGCGTCTTTTTGTGCTGCGCTCGGATGCCTGCACCTGCAAAGCAGTGTAGCGTTCCTGGCGCTCGTTGAACTGGGCGGCCAGTTGCTGCAAAGGTTCGATGCTTGCAATGCTGCGCTGGAGCCCATCGATTTTCTGCTGGAAGCTGACCTGCTGCCCATCCAGGCGTTTGATGTCTTTGACCAGCCCATCGTACTGGAGTACCTGCCGCTGCAGGGCATCGCGCCGGTTTTCCATCTCATACTGCTGTTCCACCAGGGGCATAATTTCGGCGAGTCGAATGCGTGCGACTTCGACATCGCGCAGGTGCGCCTGCGTATTGCGAATATTGGCCTCGATCGTGGCGAGCGTATGCGATAATTCGTTGGATTGCGTCAAAAGCCCGTTGCGCCTGCGCTCATCCTGGCGCAGTTGTTGCAAAAGCAAGTCGGCCTGGGTGTAGCGCATGTAATCTGCCTCGCTGCCCTCGATAGCCTGCTGCGCCTGCTGAGCATCCCGCAGCAAATGCTCGCTATTGTCCAGCAGTTGCCGGGCGTGTGAGGCGTTTGTTTGCTGCTGTACATAAGCTGCCTGCGCCGTGTTGAGCTGTTCGCGCTGCTGCTTGAGCACCAGGCTGCGCGCTTCGCATACTACGAGTCTCTCGGTAAATTGCACGTTCTGCTGCTTCTTTTGCTCATCCTCTTCACGCCTGGCCTTCAGCGCCGCGCGCCATTCGGGAAGTTCGCGCGTCTCGATCTCCAGGCGCTGGATCTCGCTCCTCTGCTCCTGAACCTGCTCTTTGTAGTGATTGCTCACCTGCAGCAGGTATTTGAAAGCGGTCTCGTAATCCTCCATCTGCAGCAGGGCATTGAAGGTTTCCTTGCGGATGCGGGCCGGTTCCAGAAAAATAGCGGTAAATGTACCCTGCGGTACACCCAGCGCATCGCGGAATAGACTTTCCAACGGGCGCTCGTGGTCGATGCCGAAAACATCATGTAACTTGTCCAGTACATCTTTGCGCTGCTCGACGCGATCGTCGGCTTCACAGTCGTACACACTCCAGTGGGCAGAGGTGCCGTAGCGTCGTTCGACCACGTAAGGGCGGTCATCGCTACCGGTCAGGTGAACGACGACCTTGCCGGACTTCTCGCCCTCACGTATAAACTGGCTCTGGTTGTATGACAGGTGATCAAATAAAGCATGGCCTATGGCCTCGACCAGCGTGGTCTTGCCCGCGCCGTTGGCCCCGCTGATGGCGGTGGTGCCGCGCCTGAAATCGATAGTGAGATGACGATAACTCTTGATATTCTCGAGTTCGATGCGTGTAATGAGCATGATACAGCAGCCCTTTCCAATCGACATGCTGAGGGTCTTCCACCTTCTTTATTCTTGTGCTCTCTGTAGAAAGTGGAAATGTTCAAGGCGCATTATAGCATGGTCAGGCCAGTGTGGCGATAAGGGAGGTTGAAGGGCGACCGCAAGGGTACGCCTCTACCATACTCGGTCTAAGACCTGTCAGTTCGTTTCGGGCATGGTAGGGGCGTACCCTTGCGGTCGCCCTGGCTCGGTTGCTTCCTTTGCATCTTGCTGCTCCCACATCTCCCTTTCCTTTGTCGCCTGCTCCATCTCTTTCTTCTGCATCCAGCGCAGGAACAGCACGCTCATGACGATGATGTAGGAGATGTTCACCGGTACCCACATGATGAGCCCGCCTAGCTGCTGATCGGTGGCGGCGGAGATGCCCCAGACGCGCGGGGCGGCGATATAGGGCGTGTAGAGCGGCGGCGCGAAGGTCAGGCCCGCGCCGAGTAGCACGGATGGCATGCCGCCAAAGAAGAGATAGAGAACCTGGCCTCCGATGGAGAGGCGCGGCAGGTCCTTCGAGGGGCTGAGCAACGGCCACCAGAAGAGTATGCCGAAAATGATGAAGGTGAGATGCTCGAAGATGTGCAGCGTGCTGTTTATCAGTGTAGCGTCGTAGAGGGCCGGGGCGTGCCACAGGAAAAAGTCACCGTTGAACAACACGAACGCGACAGCCGGGTAGGTGAGGAAGCGCGCGATGGCGAACAACACCTTATTGCGCACAATGGGGCGCAGGAACCACTCCGGTGTGCCGATGACCATGAGCATCGGCCCGACTATCGTGAGCAGCAGGTGCTGCACCATGTGCGCGCTGAACAGGTATTTGTCACCCAATTTATCCAGCGGCGAGACGAGCGCAAGGAAAATAATGTCGACGCCCAGCACAAAGGCCAGGGCCTTTGCCCTCGAAACGCTTTCGAAGCCATGCCGTTCGCGGAATGGCCCGATCGCGTACAGGTATACCCCGAGGATAAGCGCGGTGCCGATTAAAATAGTTGGTTCCCAGTCCCACTGGGTGAGCCAGAAATCAAGTCCTAGATTTACCATAGCGTCGAGCTTTCTCAAATATATTTATACAAGTTGATCTGTTGGTGGCTCGTTCGTACTCATATCATTGTCTGCCATACTTTCCAGTTCACTCAATACGACTACGTTGAGATCAGTAACTTTGTTAAAGGCACTGTCATTCGTCACAAAAAGAGCGCAGTTGTTGAGTAATGCAGTAGCTGCATGGAGCGCGTCAGGCGTTTTTAGTCCTATAGTGGCTCTAAGCTGGGCCGCTTGCTCTAAGATAACCTCTGTAATGGGAACCATAATGACATCGGGCGTGTGGTGTAATATGCTACGAAAAATTGTGGCTGTAGTGACATCCCTCTCTTTTAGCGGCTTCACCAGCACTTCAAGTAGAGTGAGTTCACTTGTGGTTACGAAAATATCCCTGACACTCACGGCTTGCCACAGCGAATCCAATACCACACGGTAAGGGTCAATCCGTTCGATGCTGTAAATAAAACAATTAGCATCCAGGTAGATTTGACCTTCCGAGGGTAATGTTAATTGTCCCACGAGTCGCGTTCCTTACGCATGTAAGTATCTACGTCATCAGTGGTACGAAAGAGTCGATGACCTGGTAGTGATTTCAGGATATCAATGACATGAAGCTGTTCATATTGTTTGCCGTTCTCAACAGTAACAATAACTGTTGCTCGTTGCCCAGCTATAAGTTCCGGGGTGGTAATCTCTATTTTCCCCCCTGGTAAAACAACGGTTTGTATGCGTACTTCGATTGACATATTAATCGCTCTCTGCCTTTTGGGTAACAAATGTTTGTCTATTATTATACACTATGCTACTAAATTTAAGGACGCCGATGATTGGGCAAATGCCTCTGCTCAAGTATTGCCTCAATCTTCGTAAAAAAATAATGTGGAATATGCTCAGGCTAACGTAAGGATCGTCGATGAACCTGTGACGATGATCCTCTTAGCCCTGCAAGCCATGTGCTACTTCTACCTAAATATCTGACTATCTGACTTTCGCGCTTGTGCCGGGTGGTATACTGGAATACATGACGGTTGGTGCGCGATACATCTAAAGAGTGGAAGCGTAGCCTTTTCTGGTAGGCTACTGCTGCCTGGTTTAGCTGTTATGGTACTCGATATGCTCGTTGATTAAACAGGTGAGTAACAGGGGATAGTTTAGGATCATGAGCTGGCGTCTGGCCTCTCGCCTTTCAGTTGTAACATTGTCGTTACTGGTGATACTCGTGATCGCGGCGTTCAGCATACACAACGGCATTGGCGCCGCAACGGGTACGGTACAAACAAGCAATTCATCAGGTCTGCAAGGAACCGACCTGGGCGGTGTAGGTGCGCCTGATTTCAGTCTGAAAGACCAGTTCGACAAGCAAATTTCCCTCTCTCAATTCAAGGGAAAGCCGGTCGTGCTTACCTTCCTGTACACTCATTGCCCCGACGTTTGCCCGCTCATCGCAGATCAGTTGCATACCACGGCGCTGAATCTGGGCAAAAATGCCAGCCGCGTCACCTTCCTGGCCGTCAGTATGGATCCCAAAGGCGATACGCGGGCTGCCGCGCTTCGCTTCTCCAGGGCGCATAAGATGACCAACTACTGGCACTACCTGATCGGAACGCACGACGAGCTGGCCCCCGTCTGGGCGGCCTACAGCGTCGATGCGCAGGCGGCCACAGCCTCCGGCGTAGTGAACCATAGCACCTCCCTTTACGTCATCGATAAAGAGGGTCGCGAGCGCGTCCTGCTCGACAACAATTTCACGTCGCAGCAACTGACGGGCGATTTGCGGGTGTTGCTAGGGGAATAACTATTCTTCGTCCTCTTCTTCATCCACCTCGAGCAGGGTTTCTATGGCTTCCCCGATGGAGCGCGAGGTGCTCATTTTCACGATCAGGTCACGCAGCTTGTCGCTATCTTCCAGGGAGATCGTCTGCTTTTTCGCCAGGCGCAGCGCCGTGGGAAAGCGTATCCTCACGATCTTCAAGAGCGTCTGCCGCAGTTCGAGCGTCATTTCTTTGTGCGCCTGTTGCAATCCTTGTACAAAAGCCTGCTGAAAATGCTGCGGCAGTTGTGATAGTTCCCCTGTTTGTTCATCCTGGGTGATGTATGGGAAGTCGCGCGTTTCGCGCATGATGTCGCGTAGCATGGGTCATCTCTTTCCTAGCTGCATGATGAAAGATCAAGATATAGAACTTTTGTTCTTATTATACCATTCTTTTAGTGATTTGTGTATGTGGAAATTAGCAGGAATCAGGTCTTGCAAGATACCTGTATTCCTGCTATTCTTAATTAAAAGGGTACTGTCAGGATGCCGCCCTAGATAGCCTGGAACAGTACATGCACAGGTTGGAAGGCATTCTCGAATGAAAGCGAGAACTTATGAATACTCCTCTTCAAAGCACAGGAATTGTAAGTGATGAGCTTGCGACGCCGGCCCTGGACGAATCTGAAGAAGAACACGCGGGAGGCGCTCATATTCATCTGCCGAACCCCAGTTACTGGCCAATATTGATAGGCCTGGCGCTGCTGATCACTTTTGTGGGACTGCTGATTGTCAATACTACCCCTGTCCTGGTGATCGTGGGCGTGGTGCTCGTTTTCATCAGCATCATCGGCTGGGGGCTGGAAAACCCCTTTGCTTCTAAGACAGAAGTGGTTGCGCAGGAAGGGTACGCGAGGTCCTTTGCCGAGGCCGCGATAACGGGCAAGCAAACGCCTCTGGCCGCCGCCGCCCTGCGCGAGGCTGAGGACGTCGTTGAACAGACGGTTACAATCTCCAGTACGGCCTGGAGCGCGCATCCTGTCAAGGTATTTGTTGAGCGTGAAGGCGTAGTCCTCTCTCTCTACGGCAAGGTTGAGCTGGAGGCGCAGAAGCAGGAAGTTGAAGATGCGTTGCGCAGGATGCCAGGCGTCATTGATGTTATGAATTTTCTGGTCGCCGAAGATGAACTGCTCAATGCAGTCAATCGCGTGATCGAGGATCTGAAATCAGCCGGCAAGCTTGACGGCGCGACAAATATTCACGCGCTCGTCGAAAACTACATCGTCAGCCTTTACGGTGAGGTGCCCAAGCCAGAGATGAAATACATGCTGGAGCGCGAAATCACCGCTATTCCGGGAGCGCGCGTGGTCATCAATCACATCGGCCTGAACGAAGACATTCCTGGCAATCTGGGTAGAACCTCGAACAGGATCGGGCGCATTTAATTGCGCCGGCAGGGCAGATAAAAAAATCCGGCGGGTGCCACCCGCCGGATTTTTTATTTGCCTATCGTACCTGCTGGTATTGATACGGATAGCTTGGCTGGCCGAACATGACGCGGCGGCGCCTTTGTCCGAATACCAGGTACAGGAAACAGCCCAGGAACGGCACCAGCCAGATCAGCGCCAACCACAGCACGGTCCCGGCGAGTGAATGGTTGTCCTCAAAGACCATAACTGTTGCAATGATATGTCCGAGCACAGGCACAAACACGATTATCAGAAACAGCAGCGAATTGAATATACATCCTCGGTTGCCCGACATTGTTTCTTTCTCCTCCTTTTTTATAGCGAGAGCCGCAACGGCCGGCAATGTTTTTTCGCTCTCCTGGTTATATTACGTGGAGATGGTATGCGGTGTTGTAAATGCGATAACATTCTGTTAGAAGCAATTATGAAGATGGACGATTTATCGGGCTCTAGATTTGCTTCGCGATAACTCCCCCTTTGAGAACGACGCGCACGTTCTCCGGGTTGGCGAGACGCTTGATGTCGTCCAGCACGTCGCCGTCTACGACAATCACGTCGGCCAACTTGCCCTCTTCCAGGGTGCCAAGGCTGTTCGACAGGTGCAGCAATTGGGCGGCGCTGGATGTGCTGGCGACGATAGCCTGCATGGGCGTCATGCCGTTCTCGACCATCAGGCCCAGTTCGCGACCATTCTCGCCATGCCGGCCAACGCCCAAATCGGTTCCCATCGCAATCCTCACCCCAGCTTCGACCGCCATACGGAAGCTTTGCCGGTGCATATCGATCACGGAGGTAGCCTTCTCAGCCATCATAGCCGGCAGAATATCGGGGTGGGCCTGGCTGAACTCAACGACGGCTAAGGGCGCGACAAGCGTCGGCACGAGGTAAACCTGCCTCTCCAGCATCATATCGACGAGCTCGCCGGTGAGATAGACGCCATGTTCTATGGAGGCAACACCGGCCAGCAGCGCGTTTTTGATGCCCTGCGTCCCCTGCGCGTGCGCCATGCAACGTTTATCCTGTGCTCCGGCCTCGTAGACAGCAGCAGCGATCTCGTCAACCGTCAATTGCGACGACTTGGGTGAATCGGCGGTTGAAAGCACCCCACCGCTCGTCGCCAGCTTGATCCAGTCGGCACCGGCGCGCAGTATCTCGCGTGTTACTTTGCGAACCTCCTCGATACCATCTGCAACGCCCCGCGGAACGTCATAGAAGCGAATGCCAAATAACCCGAGGTCGACGCAGCAGGGATAAAGGCCATCGCCATGTCCGCCCGTCTGCGAGATGATCGAGACCGCCATCTGCATACGCGGCCCCGGCACGATGCCCCGTTCGACTGCCAGCTTCAAACCGGCGGGCGCGCCGCCGGCATCGCGAATGGTGGTGATGCCGGCGTCCAGCGTCGCGCGCATACGTGGGATGGCCTCGAACAGGCGCAGCGAGGGCGACGTGACCATATATTTCAGCATATTGGGGTATTCCAGCGCGAAATGTACGTGACAATCGATCAATCCTGGCAGTATACTGCCCCCCTGCGCGTCGATAACCACTGCTTCTCCCGGTATACGAACCTGCCCGTCGCGCCCTATAGCGCTGATACGTTCCTCTTCGATTACGAGAGTCATATTAGTCTGCGGGTCACCGCCGCGCCCGTCAATGATTGTGCCGTGAGTGATGGCAATCGCCATAATGCTGTTCTCCTGTAGTTGGGAATGATTCTGATTCGTTCGTCCTGGTTTAAATAAAGTATAGCCAACTCAGTTGCCAGACGCAAATGGAGTTGGAGAATAGGGTGAAGTCCCTTGTGGCCGCCCATAGATCCGAATTTAGTACTTTAGGATATTCGAACAAATATTCTTGACAAATGTTCTAATAACTGGTAAACTCTAGTTAATGGAACGAAAGTTCTATTCGAGGCTATATTTTGCGCTTCGCGCTGAAGGAGTGGGCAATAAGTATGAACAATCCTCGTTCGCAGCGTGCCAGGCGCTCGCTTCATACGCCTGTTTCACCTTCCCAACAGGCCCGGTTTACGGAAGAGGATATGATTCGCGATGGGGTGTATGATGATCCGAAACCTGGTCGTCTTCCAAACAGTTCACGTCGCTATCCCGTGTCGCCTGACGTGCGGTCGGAATGGAGCCAGAGCCGGCCCGATAGCTATGGTGATGCTTCCCCGCGTTATACGGGCTACGACCGGCAGAGTATCCCGCCGAGAAAGTCGGCGACGCAGGGCAGTATTCCGGCGGTGCAGGGAACTCGCACGAATTTCCCGGCTGGTCAGGGACAGCGTTACCGGGTGCCTGATACCGATGAATATGGTGGGAACGCCACGCGCGGAGCGCGCAGCTCCTCAAATGTGCGCCGTGGATTGCACTTCCACTGGTTGATCTATGTTGGTCTGTCAATGTTTGTCATGATTATCGGCTGGCTGATGTTCAGTTCCCTGAGCAACTGGTGGACGACCACCCAGGATGACTGGCATTACGGAAGACCGCGCACTTACCAGGTGGATGCGGTGGTAGGGCACGGGGACTCGAAAGCCAATCCCAGCCATTTTATCGTGATAAATCTTAACCGGCAGATCATGATAATTGAGATACCGGGCGGAGATGTCTCCAAGACAAGAATCTTCAACGGACCAACCCTCATAGGACCCGGGCAGGAATTAACGCCTGTCACGCTGTCTTTTCAGGATGTCAACAATGATGGTAAGCTTGATATGATCGTGAATGTGCAGGATACTCACTTTATCTTTCTCAACCAGAATGGCACGTTTCGTCCCGCACCGGGGCAGGGTTAGTTCACTGTATTCGTCTGCCTGACCTGTACGGTAACGGCGGGAAAAGATCCCGCGGGGGTAGGCTGCTCTTCCCATTGCTCCTGCTCTTCAGGCTTCGGATCACCGCGAATAGCCAGTGTGGCAAAAACAATCAACCAGGCAAGCAAAACACCAAACATAGCCCAGGCGACAATCATTTGGGTCGGTGTAGAGAGAGCAGAAATATCCATGAACATATCCCTGTTTGTTTATCAATCGTAATAAATCGGCCATTCGCGAGTGGAATATGCGCATCAATTCCCCTGGATATCGGCTTGTAGCACGCTATTTCCCCGGCGTGTAGTAGATTTGGACGTGTTTACCAGTTATTCGCGAAGCTGTCATTATTATACTCAACGAAGAAAATCCGTATAGTTAACTTCGCCTGGTTGAATGCTTACTCGCTTCGATGAAGCTGGTATATCACTAACAGAGTAACGCTGTCGGAAAGAAAAAAGTTGCAAAGCTCTTCTATTCTTCCCTATCCAGGTCGTTTTATCTACAGAATGAGAACGTTATGCTCTTGTTCTTTTTACGAAAACCTGACACAATGGGAGAAATGTGGCAATCTCACGTTTTAATGAGGGGAACCGATTTATCGCGGGGAATTCACACGAGGCGATACTCTATGCAACGTATAAACTGGACGCGACTGCGTGATATACTGATCGTCATCATCTGTATCGGTATTGTGTTGTGGGCGACATTTTCTCTCCTTGGCCTGGTTGTTCATGCGGTTGTGTTGCTCCTACTGGCAATGGCGGTCGCCTTCCTGGTGACACCGCTGGTCAATCTCCTGAATCGCTACCTGGCGCGCGCGTTGGCAGCTATCATAGTGTATATTGTGATACTGGCGGGATTGGGTATATTGTGCTATGCCCTGGTCTTCTCCCTGATCCAGCAGATCGTATATTTCTCCAATAACCTGCCCGGTTATGTACTGAACCTGCCCACCACCTATTCTACCGTGCTGAACTGGCTCATCAAGCAGGGTGTGCCTCCAACTGCCATCGATAAAGCTCTGGCGACCATTTCAGATCAGGCGAATGCCTTCGTTGTCTCCGTCGCCACCAATCTTGTCAGTATTGTCCTGATTGTGACGAACGCAATTGTCAATATCCTGCTGGTCGCGGTCATAAGTTTTTACCTGACGGTGGATGGCAAACGCGTTCGCGATGCCCTGGTAGGGCTTTCGCCGAAGGCAGCGATGGAGCATGTGCTGCGCTTCGAAGATGCCTTGAACCGCGTGGTTGGAAACTATATTCGCGGCCAGTTGACATTGGCGGCCATTATCGGCATTATGGCCGGCCTGGGGTGCTTCTTTCTGGGGTTGAGCAATTTCGCGCTGATCGTCGGCTTGCTGGCCTTTCTCTTCGAGACGATCCCGATGGTTGGGCCCACGCTGGCCTCTATCCCCGCCATCCTGATATCCCTGCTTTTGCCGGACCCGTTCCCGCGCACGTACGAGATTCTAATCTACTTCCTGGTGGTGCAGATGATCGAGAACAATATCCTGGGGCCGCGCATTCTCGGTCATGCCGTGGGTTTGCATCCCGTGGCCTCCATCCTGGCCCTGATTATCGGCGCGCAGTTGTTCGGTCCGTTTGGTGCGCTGCTCGCCACACCTGTCCTTGCAGCCGTCTGGGTGGTCGTTGCCAGCATCTATAACACCTTGCGAGGCAAACCTGTTGACACTCTGCTGGAGAAAAGACGCGCGCCCCTGGCCTGGCGGCGAAAAACCTCCCCGCTTAGCGATGCGCAGGGAGGTAAGGCGCCATCAAATGGCAAGACGAACAAACCTGAACAAGAATCGGAGCAGGATATCCTGTCGGTTTAATCCATCGCGCCGAAAGCCGCGCGTAGCTCCTCTTCTCCTTCGCGAGTCACCAGCGCGTAAATGTCGTCGTCAGTGAGAATCTGCGTATCTGCCGAGGGGAAGATGAAATCTTTGTCGCGCAAAATCAGCACAATATTGCTCGAGCGCGGCAAATGGGTATCCCGCAGTAACTTTCCTGCCATGGGCGACCCGGCCGGGACGCGCAGTTCCACGATCTCCAACCCCGCGTTTTTCAGCGTCATCAACTGCACGAAGCGCGAACTGGGCAATTCTGACTCGATCTGCGATAGTATTGCCTTCGTCGGGCTGACTGTAACGTCGATGCCGAGCTTGTGAAATAATTCGGTATGTTTAGGGTTGTTCACGCGTGCAATAGTGCGCCCGACCTTGAAGCGCTTCTTCGCCATCTGGCAGATCACCAGGTTATCCTCGTCATCGCCTGTCACGGCGATCACCACATCCGCGCGACTGGCCCCGACCTCTTCCATTGTGCGCGCTTCACAGGCGTCTCCGCGAAATACCGAGGTGCCCAGCTCCTCGCTGAGCGAGGTAAAGCGGCTGCCGCCCTTCTCGATCAGCAGCACTTCGTGTCCATGGCTGAGCAAGCTTTTCGTCAGGTAGTAGCCAATATCGCCACCACCGCCAATGATTATGTACATAGCTTCCTCTTATTTCTGCTTTCGGTCGGTGATAGCATCAAATATCATCTGCGAGGCAATTGTGGTAGGGCAGAACGTCCCAAGCCCCAGTTCACGATAGGTCTCTTCACGAATAGGATCATAAATCCTGCATATCACTTTTTTCACCTGGAAGAGTTCTCTGGCAATCTGGCTGGCCATGATATTGCGGTTATCGCCATTCGTCACGGCCACAAATACATCCGCGCGCTTGATCCCGGCGCGGTCGAGCACGTCTTCATCAACACCGTTGCCTATGTAGGTTGTCCCGCTGAAATCGGGACTGAGGCGCTGAAAAGAATCACTACTAGCGTCGACGACCGAGACGGAATGGCCCGCCTGGTCCAGAATCCCCGCCAGTTGCGCGCCAACACGCCCGCACCCAAGTATGACTATATTCACAACTTGCCTCCTGTCGTATTTCGCGAGATTGCCGGTCATATCCAGGAGCCAGGGCGACCGCCCTGGTCAACCTGGCTCCTGCTGGTATGTTCGTTCGCACACATTGTATCACGGACTCGTGGAAGTTTGTCGTTATTCGAACGAGGCTAAATCTTATTCGTTAGTGTATTATAGCGAGCAGTGGAGGTGCCCTGTCCTGTCGGGCAATCTGTTTAAGAAAAGAGATGTCACTGTGATTTCGCACCGTTATTCACTTGCGCAGGTGCAGAGCCGTTCGCAATGGGACAACTTCGTTTCGTCACATCCGAACGGCCATTTCCTGCAAAGCTGGGGGTGGGGCGAACTGAAGGCTGGAGCAGGTTGGCAACCGCTGCGGCTGGCTCTGTGGGATGCTCAGGAGGAGTGTATTGTAGCCGCAGCCCAGGTGCTGCGGCGCTCTCCTTCACGCATTCCTCCCAGGTTTGGGAACCTGGCCTATATCCCCAGGGGGCCGGTGCTGGACTGGTCACAGGAAGGCCAGTCAATCCGGCAGGCGTTCTTCGCGCAGCTCCTCTCGTTATTGCGTAAAGAGGGCGCCGTTGCTGTGCAAGTAGAATTGCCGTTAGTGATGGACGGCGGCGAAGAAGTCCACGAGCGAGAAGCAAGAGAAACGGCGAAATGGCTGGAGGCGATGAGGTTTCATGTCGTTCGCTGTGTTCAGCCCGCGCGCACTATCCTTCTCGACCTGGCGCCAGGCGAAGATGATCTGCTGGCGGGCATGAAGGAGAAGTGGCGCTATAACGTGCGATTGGCCGCCCGCCGGGGTGTCTCAGTACGCCCGGCCCGAACCCTTGAGGACGTGCAGGTATGGTATCGCGTCCTGCAAGCGACAGGCCAGCGCGATGGCTTCGGCATCCACACGCTCGACTACTACCGGCGCGCCTGGCAGCTCTTCGCGCCGGCGAACCAGGCGCAGCTCTTACTTGCGGAACACGATGGTCGCTTACTTGCTGGCATTTTTGTCGGCTGCCTGGGGCGCCAGGCGATCTACCTCTACGGAGCATCCTCCAACGAGCAGCGCCAGCTCATGCCCAACTACCTGCTTCAATGGGAAGCTATGCGCTGGTCCAAAAACCAGGGGGCGCAGTTTTATGACTTCTGGGGCATCCCCGATAGCGACGATCCTACTGAAGCAATGGCAGGCGTCTACCGCTTCAAAAGCGGATGGGGCGGTCGTACCGTACGCTTCGCAGGCAATTATGAATACGTCTGCCGCCCACTGACGATGCGGCTGGCGAGAAGAATAATACGAATGTAAGGCCGGTTCCTCTCTATAGACCATCCCCGAAATACCGATAGAAAGAAATGAATATGCGTATCTATCTGGAATGGAGCAGATCATGAGGAAAAGGTCTCAGAAACTCTTTTATGGTAGGACTGTTCTCTCTCACCCTCCACGTCGCCCTGTTAGCCGTCACGCGCCTCGGCATCGCCTTATAATCATGCTGGCGCTTGTGTTCTTTTCGGGTGCGGCGGCGTTATTGGTCCGTCAGGGAGTGCTGAGCGCGCGCAGCGCGGCGCGTCAAAACGCGGGTGCGGTGGCGCAGGCTATATGCGAGCAGCCGAAAACGTACCGTTACTATACACTGAAACAATCGGGCGGCTTTGTGCTGGCTCGCGCTGTTGGAGGAAGCAACGGACAGCCGCTCGGTACGCCGCAGGCGGTTGCACGCTTTGGGAACGACTTTGGGCAACTTGAGTCCGATGCAGTATTTTCGATGCAACTTTCGCCCGATGGGTGCTATCTCGCCATTGACGGTGCTACCGATCACGATGAACAGGTCTGGGTATTCGATACACGGCGCATGTCGCTTACCCCGGTTCCGGCAAATGTCTCCGGCAATTTCCTGAACTGGCTCCCTGCCGGCAACAGCAGCCTGGGCAAGAATGGCCATACCTTCCTCTATCGACCGATGATGCCGCTTGGCCCCGGTGCGCCGCTGGTCAATGGAGCCTGGAATCCCGGATTGTGGATGGTGGATGCGGCAACGGGACGGTTTCGCAACATCGATATTCATATGTCTTCTGCCTTCCTGGTGGATGCCGCACCCTCGCCGGATGGCTCACGCATCGTCTATGCCACTTCGAACGGCACGGGCATGGGCAGCGATGCATGGATGATGAGCGGCGACGGCAGCCACCAGTTGCACCTGTTCCACCTGGCAGGTGGCGCACAATCGATTGCCGGCCTGTTCGCCTGGTCGCCCGATGGATCGATGATCGCCTACGAGCGCCTGAGCGATAGCCCCGTTCCCTTTCAGCCAGCCGGGCTGTGGGTGATGAGCAGCAAGGGAACAGCATCGCGCCGCCTGGCCAATACTGACGGTGGACATGGCTTTACATTGGCCTGGTCGCCGGATAGCAGCTACATCGCATATATTGCACGCACAAACGCCGCCGAGCGCGCTGCCGATTACGATGCCCAATCCCTGCAAAGTGCGGTTGCCATGGCAAATGTGGCAAGTGGCGCATCCAGGTTCGTTGCCACGCCTGCCCTGACCGGCGTACAGATCAATGACAATCCCCAATGGATCGCGAGCGGCGGCAACTTGTCGATCACTTTCACCGCCTATAACCCGTTCAACCTGGTGCTTGGCGGCTCGCCTCGCTACTGGTCAGCGTCCGTAGGGGCCGATTTATTGCGCCCGCGTACATCCGGGTTGACCGGTGATGATGCCCCAGGTGATGCCTCTCTCACCGGCGATGTCGCACGTAGTAGCGATCGGAGGATAACAATCGTGTTGCAGCGTATCTTTCGCGTTCTCTATCGCGGAATTAAAATATCCATACCACTTAGCGTTGTAGCTGCCCTGTTGCTCGCGGTCATCGGCATCCCGGCTATCACATACGCGGCAGCCAGCCAGGAGCAATCAACCGCATCGTCAGCATCGTCCGCCGCGCAGAATACGTCCTCCGGGTCAAGCAAGGCTGCCACGCCGACGCCGTTCGAGCATCGCCCATATTACGGCAGTAGAACGGTTCCGCAGCGTACAACCTCGTTTGTGGACCATGACAAGCCCTGGTATGTCAATGATGGTATCTTTGTGCGCTACGATGGCGCGAGGTGGACGAATGTCGCGATAGGCTCGTGTACGGGCGGGGTGAACTGCTATGATGGTCATAACGGCTATGATCTGAACCTGTGGTACGAGCCTGTTCTGAGCACGGATGCCGGGACGGTGATTCGCGCCGGCTGGTACGATGCCACCAATCACATGGTCGCACTCGGCCTGTGGGCCGCCATCAATCATGGCAATGGCTACGTCACCGCTTATGGGCATCTCAGCGCGTTGACCGTCTACTTCGGGGAGCAGGTTGGAACGCAGTGGCAGGTGGGGACGAGCGGTACGTCGGGTTCTTCGACCGGGCCGCACCTGCATTTCGCCACCTATTATTATCCTGCGTGGAGCGCCACCGATCCTTTCGGTTGGACCGGCAATTACCCCGACCCGAACGTCGTGCCCGACTACTACCTGTGGGTAAACAATCCTGGCTCAAGCGATGCAGTTCCCGATCTGAGCGCCAACGGCAGCACAATCTACCCGGGAGCGACGCTGGTGGATGATGGCGAAAGGGGCTGGAGCAGCACAGGTGCGTGGACTACGGCATCAAGCGGTACAGATATTCATGGGGATCTGCATTGGACGAACACGACCGGTGGCTCCGCTTCGGCTACCGCGACATGGCAGCCAGGTTTGCCATCGGACGGGTACTACGAAGTGGGCGTGTATGTGGATGATAACCATGCCAGCAGTAGCTGGGCGCCCTACACTATCACCAGCGTTGATCCCAATAATCCGAGTGCGACGGTCAACCACACAGTCTACGTGGACGAGACACACATCGGTTCGTTTCAAGGTCCCTTTGGTTGGGAAAACACCGGCGCACAGTGGATCGGCCTGGGAACCTACTATTTCCGGACATCGATGCCTGCCCGCGTGATACTCAGCAACGCCACGGGCGAGTACAGTCCCCAGGTGGCGGCAGATGGCATGGAGTTTGTGCCCGTTTCGCTGCAATCACCGCCAACGACGAATTCCTACGCCTTCTCGATCACCAATGATGGCACGCCACAGGCTATGTTGCCGGGTAGCACTACGTCCGTCAACATGACTCTCTCGAATACCAGCAACTTCACCTGGAACGCATCCGGCGCGAACGCGGTGCAGGTTGTCTATCGCTGGCTGAATATGCGGGAGCAGGTTGTCTCAAGCGGCCAGTCCGCTTTGCCGCACGATGTCGCTATGAATGCCACCGTCAACGTTACAGTTTCGGTGCAGGCACCCTCGCAGGCAGGCGCTTACACCTTGCAGTGGGATATGGAGCAAGGAGTGAAGCCTTTCTCGCAGATGCATGCGCAGGCGGTGAACGACAGCGTTGAGGTGGCGCGCTACGCCGAGTCCTTTAGCGCGCTCTCCATGCCAGGTGTGCTGACTCCTGGCGCGAGCATCAATCTGTCGGTAAACGTTCAGAACAAGGGCGTCATGGCCTGGCCGGCGAGCGGCAACGCAAAGGTCACGCTCGGCTATGAGTGGCTCGACATCTCCGGCAAGCCAGTCAATGCTGCCCTTGTCAGTTCGCCCGGCCAGGGTCTTTTACCGTCCGATGTGCCTTCAGGCGGCAGCACAACGATTCCCATTGTCATCAATACGCCCGTGCTGGCCGGAACCTACAAGCTTGTCTATGACTGCCAGCAGCAGGGTTCGTGGTTTTCGTCTCAGGGCGCGACTCCCCTGACCGAAACGGTCACGGTCACGCCCAATTTGCCGCAGACCTACTACTTCGCCGAGGGGTATACCGGTAGCGGTACGAGCGAGTACCTCTCGCTCACCAATCCGTCCGCCTCGGCTGCGAACATCACAATCACCTACGTCTTCTCAAATGCCACCGAGCAGGCGCGTGCCTATACTATACCGGCGCAGGCGCATTCCGTCCTGAACATCAATAACGAGGTCGGTCCCAACCAGGCGGTCAGTATGATCGTGCGGGGCGATCAACCATTCGTGGCCGAACGCAGCATGTATACACAAAAAGGCACGCTGGTTGCCGCCACTGATAGCATCGGCTCAACACAGTTGAGCAGTACCTGGTACTTCGCCGAGGGCAACACGACCAATGGGTGGAACACGCTGCTCGCCGTCCTCAATCCGTCCGCCAGTCCCGTGGCTCTCAAGGTCACATACCTGTGGAGCTTGCGCGCCCTCAACGGCTTCTTGCCACGCAGCAGCAGCTACACAATCGCGGCTCATACGCGCAGTACCATTGTGCTGAACAATGCTCTGACGGGCCTGCATTTCGGCATGGCGGTCACCGCCAACACAGCCATCGTGGTCGAGCGCGCAGAATATCTGATGCAGGGACCATTGCGCGGTGGGAGCGCGGTGCTGGGAGCTACCTCCCCGCAGGCCGACTGGTACTTCGGGGCGGGCAATACCACCGCAGGTATGACGGAGCAGCTCGTCCTGGCGAATCCGGTCTCAACCTGGGTGACAGCACGCATCAGCTACCTGACAGTCAATGGCCAGGTCATCACCCAGACCGCGGCTATTCCAGGCCAAGGCCGCGTGGTGATCAACGTCAACGATGTCGTGAAGCAGGCCACGCACGCGACGGTTATTATCGCCAACGGACCGATAATTGCCGAACGCCAGGATTTCTTCGACAACGTCGATTCGGCGTGGGGCAGCACGACCGTCATGGGCGCAAGCAGCGTTGCGACGAGCTGGTACTTCGCGCACGGCACCACTGCCAGCGGCACAACCGAAGTGCTGGCTCTCGCCAATCCCGGCCCGGTGCCTGCGACTGTACAGGTAGTTTACTACCAGTCCCAGGGCGCGCCCATCATCAAGTCCTATGCTCTGCCGGCCAATACCCGTCTTACAATCGATATGACCGCCGATGTTGGCGCCAACAATGCAGTGGGCATAGCCATCTATGCAACGACTCCCATTGTGGCTGAGCAGACGACCTACTACGATGCCAACGGCGTATCCGGCGGCTTCGCGAGCATGGGACTCGGGATGTAAGGGCCATTGCGTTTCTACCTGTACGGGTATCAGGCCTGTGTTTGTTTCATCAGGAAGGAGATGGCCTGCTGCTCGATCGCGACCAACTGTTGACGGGAGAGTCCCGAGAAGCCGTGGCCGCCATTATAGCTGATGTAGTTGACCGGTACCCCTTGCTTCTGAAGAGCCCTGAGCAATTCCTGGGATTGGGCGGGGTAAACGAGCTGATCCCGGGAACCTTGTATTATCAGTGTTGGCACGCTCTTTGACGAGACGTCAAAAATAGGCGATGCATCGCGGAAGGGAGTCGGATTGCTTTGTAATGTTGCGCCTCCGAAAAGGTCATGCAGCGGTGTAACGGCACCTGGACCAAGTGGCGCGGTGAAGTCGACCGGGCCAAACTCATCGACTACGCATGAAACATGCGGCGATTGGTTGGCCAGGAGACCGGCTTCATCACCGGGATGGATAGTCGTAAGGACTCCGAGAAAGACTGCAAGATGGCCGCCGGCGGATGAACCCAGGGAGCAAAGACGCTGAGGGTCCAGTCTATACTGGTTGGCGTTTGATCGCAGCCAGCGAACTGCCAACTGGCTGTCGACCAGTTGATCGGGCCAGGTATAGCGCGGGGCAAGGCGATAATTGATAGTTGCCGCTACAAATCCTCGCGCTGCGAGAAGCCTGCACAACGAGTCAAAAGCGCTTTTGTTACCCGACATCCAGCCACCCCCGTGAATAAGGATAACGCCTGGATGATTAATAGAAGTGTTCTGTGGGGTACAAAGATCCAGAACCTCGTCTGGAAGAGGTCCGTAGGAAACGTTCATCTGCATGGCGGCCTGGTTCGGCGCTGACGGGTTAGAGGAACCCTGGCCGGAAGCAGGAGTACCAGCTTGAGATGTCGATGTACCGCTGCCACATGCAGCCAGGCCAATTGCCAGCGCGCATGCTATACATGTTACTTTTATAAGCATCGAAATTCGCATGTGCGACCCTCTCTGGGAATGATCGTCGATAATCATCCCCGGGATTTCTGACTTTTCTTATACTGTGTATTGTAAATGGCAAAAGTCAAGAAATCCTCAAGAACACATCAGGTCGTCACCTTCGTTCGGCCATCCCAACCAGGATGCGCACATACGCCACGCCGCGAAATCCCGCGGCTGCCATTTCCTGTCGCAACCGCGCATATAAGGCTTCAAGCTCTGTTTCAGTTGTATCTCCCTTTTCCAATAAGAAGGTGCGCAATTGCTTGCTCATGAGGTATGTCTGGTGCAGCAGCGCAGAATGACCGCTCATCCCGGCGGAGATATCTATGGCATAAGCGTTATCCAGTGTGGCCTGGCAGCCGGCTTCTTTAAGCCACTTGCTCATCATGGCTGTGATGCCCAGGGCGTGGCCGGGTGTGAAGGCGCGTCCGGCTGTCTGCAGCGCAGCCTGTATAAGCTGGTAGAGCTGTTCGCAAGCCGCGCTGTTGGTTAGTGGGAACTCCGGCTCTTCCCAAACGAACAGGCCACCGCTTCGACAACGGCGTACCAGGGAAGCCAGGACCGATGGGTATTCCTGCGGAGACAGCCTGCTCACCAGGAATCGGGCATGCACCATATCGAACGATTCGAGTGGAACGACTTGCTCTGATAGCGAGTATATCTCTTGCTCGAAGACTGTCGCGTTACCTGCCCGTTCCGCGAGCGCCTGCGCTTCCTTTACCATCTCGGGCCGTGAATCGGTGCCTGTGACGTGTAGAGAGGGATAGCGCCATGCCAGGTCGTAGACCCATCCACCGGCGCCGCATTCAACATCCAGCACGCGCTTCACTTTCGAGAGGTCGAGCGCGACCGGCAGAATGCCGCCCATACTCTCGCTCAAGTGGCGATGCAGCTTGAGCATGCGCTCCACCTCACTTATCTCGTTTTGATCGTCTGAGTCGTGTGACCCCGACTTCAACGCATGCCGCTGCCCAGATTCTGACGAGCCGAAGGGAAAATTACTCATAATAGCGATCCTCAGTATCAAAAGATATATTGGATTTCCATTGGGATATGCCGATAGCATGATTATAGCAGATCAAATATGTCTTTTACAATAAAAGCATATTATCATGCGAACTTTACATAAAATGACATAGATTTTTACACTATGCCCAAGATGTTGGACGATAATAATAAGCAGGACAATAGAGGCGACGCCGAGGCGGTGGAAGAAAGCGTCAACCGGCGTGATTTTCTGACGACCAACGAGGCAGCAAAGCAACTTGGCGTTTCGTACTACACGGTCTACGAGTATATTCGTGAGAAACGCCTGGTAGCAGAAATGGTCAGCGGCGTCTACATCATTCCCAAAAAGGCCGTCGAAGAGTTCAAAGCCAAACCGACCGGCCGCACGCGTGTCAGGCCCCCATCCTGGCGCGTCTACCGCGCCGGGGCTCAGGTGCGCGGCCTGGATATCGCCGTGCAGGTACGCGCTGGTCAGCAAGCGCGCTTACTCGAGAAACTCCGCCGCCTACTGGAAAAGCAGGACTATCTCTTCCACGGCACGATGCAGCGCTACATCTTCGAGGACGAGGCCGACCCCTCGCACATCATCATTTCGCTCATCTGGAAGGATACCGAACTGCCGGACGAGTCTGTGCTCGACCAGGATCTCGACAGCTTCAAAGACGCCTTCGCCGATGTGCTGGATTGGAGCAGCGTGCGCTACACGCAGAAACGGGCGATCATTCACACGTAGCCAGTATGCTTTGCATCAAACTCTGCATATGGTATACTATTTCCACATTCATCATCGCATGCCCAATCGTCACATGATATTTTGATAAGGGGTGGAAAACGATGCTACTCGAGGGGATGCAGCTTGGGCGATACCGCCTGGGGCAGTTGCTGGGAACCGGCGGCATGGGCGAAGTCTATCTAGGGGAAGATACGCACATTCGCCGCCAGGTGGCCATTAAGGTGACGCGTGCGGAGGCCACTCCTTACCCGAATAGCGAAACCGCCAGGGAATCGGCGCGCCTGTTTCAACGCGAGGTGCGCGCCATCGCCATGCTCGACCATCCGTACATTCTGCCCCTCTTCGATTATGGCGAGCAGGATATGGAGGCGACCGTCCTCACCTATATGGTTATGCCCTATCGCAGAGAGGGGTCGCTCTCGACCTGGCTGCGCCAACGTGGGGAGCGGCAGCCACTCACGCCCCAGGAGATAGCGCATTTCGTGCAGCAGGCAGGCCTGGCGCTCTCCTACGCCCACGCGCACCAGATCGTCCACCAGGATGTCAAGCCCTCGAATTTCCTGCTGCGAACAAACGAGCTATCCCCCGACCTGCCGGACATGCTGCTGGCCGACTTCGGCATCGCCAAGTTCACCTCCGCCAGCGCCAGCATGAGCCAGTCCTCGCGCGGCACCCCGACCTACATGGCTCCCGAGCAGTGGAGCGGCCATCCCGTCGCCGCCAGCGATCAATACGCCCTCGCCATCATGACCTACCAGCTTCTTACCGGCAGCCTGCCCTTCCAGGGCCGCCAGGAACAGGTCATGTACCAGCATTTCCACATCGAACCGCAGCCACCAGGCGCGCGCAACACGCGCATCCCGAAGGACGTGGATAATGTCATCCTGCGCGCCCTGTCGAAAAATCCAGACGAGCGTTTCCCCACCATCGCCGCTTTCTCTGAAGCTCTAAAGCAGGCAATGATCGTGCCAGACCCACCCAAAGCCACTCCATCCATATCAAGCGGTGAATTGCCGAAACCAACGCGCGTTTTGCCCCCTAACGAAGGCGATATTCGTGCAACCGTTGCCATCAGCAAGCAGGAAGCGACAACCGGCACTACCCGCACCCTGAACCTCCCCGGAGGACGCCGCATGACTATTCCAATACCTTCCGGTGTTCCTGATGGGCAGGTAATCCGCCTGGAAAACCAGGGAGAGGCAACTGGTGATGGTGCAACAGGGGCGCTGGTGCTGACGATTGCGGTTGCAGCGGAGGAGACCAGGCTGGCTGCGCAGAGGGGGAACGAGAATGTAACAGTGAGGTCTGATCCACAGGTTGCGAAGGGATTGACGACTGATTTCTCAGCCATCGAGGGCAAGACTATCGAGGGAAAGGATATTGCGGTTTGTGCCACGGGGGAGGGCCGCTGTTATCATCGGATTGGTGGTGTTGATTGTCCTGGTGAGTTCTGGCGTGTTCTATTTTAAGTATTTCAACTTCATTCATCGGCTAAGCTTGTTGAATGCTGGGATAGCGGATCCCTATTCGGCTAGCTTTGGCAATCTGGTGCTGAATGACCCGTTGAGCGATAATAGCCTTGGCAATTTTTGGGGTGAAGGTGTAGATTCCGATGGAAGTAGCTGTGAGTTCATCAATGGCACCTATCATGCTATTGCAACAGCGCAGGTAGTTCTCCATGTTTGTACAGGCAATGTCAATGTTGGTGATTTTGCCTATCAAGTGCAGGCAACAATCGAGCAAGGAAATTCTGCTGGCATAATATTTCGTGCTGATACGAGCAGTAGTTACTTCTATTATTTTCATATCGGTGTTGATCAGTCGTATGCCCTTGATATTGCTAAGGTTGATGGCTATTCAAGCAATTTGACGAGCGGGTCTAATACGACCATCAATGGCCAGGGTCAGTCCAACACAATTGCTGTTGTTGCAAATGGCAGCACTATTGGTTTGTATGTGAATGGCCAGCAAATTGATAGTGTCACTGATAGTACGTATAGCCAGGGATACGTTGGCGTTGCTGCTTCTAACTCGACGGAGGCGGTGTTCAGCAATGCGGTAGTGTGGACGGCGTGAAGAGGCGAAGAGATGATGGTCGATCCCCCGTATTGGCTTGACATACCTTCCTACGCTTGGTACACTTTCTTCAGAAAGAGAGGCCAGTGCGCATGGAACCCCAATCTCGTGATACTCACCCTGAAATAGAGCGGATACGAACCGAATGGCTGCGCAACGCCAGCCCTGGTCGTCGCTTCCAATTGGGACTTGAGCTTTGCGAAGAAGCGCTTGAACTGGCTCAGCGAGGTATCAGGCGCGCTCATCCAGAAGCGAGCGAACTAGAGGCAAAGCTGATCTTCGTCGAAGTTACCTACGGTAAAGATCTGGCTGATCGTGTGCGAGCATACCTTGCAAAGAGGCATCAATGATTACTAAAAAAATTCTGATCTCCCTCATTCCAGTCGTGAAAGCCTTTGAGGAACTCGCTATTGATTACTACGTTGGGGGATCAGTTGCCAGTCTTGTTTATGGTGTGTATCGTACGACGGCAGATGTAGACGTGATAGCCGATGTTCGTCTGGAACATGTCCCTATGCTCGTACAGCTCCTCAAGGATGACTACTATATCGATGCGGATATGATAAAAGATGCTATAAAACACCGTTCTGAGTTCAATCTGTTGCATCTCAAAACGATGTTCAAGGTGGATGTGTTCCTCCAGAAAAAAAGACTCTATGACCTGGAAGTACGCAGCCGTGTACAGGAAGGAACGCTGGGCGATAGCGAGAATGATCACCCATTCTTTATAGAGTCCCCAGAGGATGTCATCCTCACCAAACTTGAATGGTACAGGATGGGCGGCGCTGTGTCAGACCGCCAATGGAGTGATATTGTCGGCGTTCTTAATGTGCTGCGAGACAGGCTTGATGTAGGCTACTTGCGACAATGGGCGACTACTCTTGGTGTGAGCGACCTGCTGGAACGGGCATTGTCGGAGGTGGGGTTGGGAGAGTAGCCCTGGAAGCATATGATATCGAGCCCCACTCCGCCCCCGGATGCCCACCAGGGGCATCCCTACATATGTGAAAGCCCCCCCCTCCCCATTTGGCGTCCACTCCGTATCGCCCGGGGTGGGGGAGGAATGCTCACATGTAGGGATGCCCTGGTGGGCATCCGGGGGGTGGGGTGAGGCTTTCCGGGTCACTCCGGTTCGCTACTTCACCAGAAACGCCAGCATATTCGCCGCGGGCCCTGTCAGACTCAGCACTGCCGATGCCGCGAATGTGATCACGATCAGCGCGGCGGTGGTCAGCGTGATAGCCGAACTCAGGCCGATGGGGGTGCTCAGGTGGTCGTCTTTGAGCGGGGCATCGAAGTACATGGCTTTGACGATGCGTCCATAGTAGACCAGCGACACCACCGTGTTGAGCAGCGCGATCACAACCAGCCAGCCGAGGCCCTCGCCCCAGGCGGCGGTGAAGATGAAGACTTTGCTGACGAAGCCGGCCATAGGTGGGATGCCGCCCAGCGAGAGCAGGCAGAGGGCCGTCCCGGCGCTCAGCAGGGGCGCGCGTTTGGCCAGGCCGCGGAAATCCTCGATCTTCTCGCCCCCCGTCGCGTTGGCCAGGGCGATGATGCCGGAGAACGCGCCCAGGTTGGTGATGACATAGACCAGGATGAAGAACAGCACCGCCGAATCGCCTCCGCCGTTTTTGCCGGCGATGCTGGCCACGACGCCAACCAGGATGTACCCGGCCTGTGCGATGCTCGAATAGGCCATCATGCGCTTCACGTTGCTCTGCACTGCCGCGACGATGTTGCCCAGCGTCATCGTCGCGATGGCGATGATGGCGATGATGATCGTCAGCGAGGTCAGATTCACCTGGAACAGCCCACCGCTCATGAAGACGCGGATCAGCGCCGCAAAACCCGCCGACTTCGAGCCGACCGAGAAGAAGGCCGTCGCCGGCGTCGGTGCGCCTTCGTAGATGTCGGGCGCCCACATGTGGAACGGCACGGCGGAAATCTTGAAGCCAAAACCGGCCACGATCAGGATATCCGCGATCAGGATCAGCACGTTGCCGTTCTGCACGCCCGTCATGATCGATTTAGCTATGCCGGCCAGGTCGGTTGTACCCGTAAGGCCATACAGCAGGGCGAAACCGTAGAGCAGGATAGCGGACGACATGGCTCCCAGCAGCACGTATTTCACAGCGGCCTCGGCTGAACGCTCGCCTGTGCGCAGCAGCCCGGCCATCACGTACAGGGGAATGCTGGTCAGCTCGAGCGAGATGTAGATGGAGATGAGTTCGTTGGTACTCGCCATGAACATCAGGCCAGTTGCCGAGAAGAGCATCAGCGTTATGAACTCGCCTTCGGCCCTCACATATTTCCCGGCGTAGTTATAGGATGCCAGCAGCATGACGGCGGAGATGAGGACGGCAAGTATTTCGAAAAATACGGCGTAGGGATCGATGACCAGCATGCCGAAGAACGCATAGTGCGGCGCTGAGAGGAAGCCGGGCGTCACCGCCTGCGAGATGGAAAAGCCGAGCGGCACAATCAGGCCGATCAGCGCGACCGCGAAGGTCACGCTGCGGCGCTTGACGAACAGGTCAACCATCATTACAACCAGGGCCAGGATGGTCATAGAGGCCTGCGGCGCCAGCAGATAGAGATACGATATTTGAAACATAAGCGTCACCTACACCTTAATGTACTACCGCCGTTGCAACATGCAGGATATTTGTCAGGGCGGGCGTAATCACCTGTATCAGGAAATTCGGGAAGATGCCGACGAAGACGATCACCACTGCCAGCGAGATGAGCGGCACCGCCTCGCGTGCGTTGGCGTCGGGCAGCCAGTTCCACCTTGTGTTGAACGGCCCGTAGAAGACGCGTTTGAGCATCCACAGCAGGTAACTGGCCGTTAGGATCATAGTGAAGACGGACACGACCGTGACCGCCGACCAGACCTGGTAGCTGGATGTGAAGGTAATATATTCCGCCACGAATCCGGCCAGTCCCGGCAGGCCAAGCGAGGCCAGCCCCGCAAAAGTGAAGAGCGTCGCCAGCAAAGGCATCTTCTTGGCGACGCCGCCGAAAACCGCGATCTCGCGCGTGTGCGCGTGGTCGTAGATCACGCCGACGCAGAAGAAGAGCAGGCCGGTGATGACGCCGTGACTGAACATCTGGACCGTCGCGCCCGTCAGCGCCGCCTGGCGGAAAGCCATCCCGCCGAATCCCGCCGACGCCGCGGCCACGCCCAGCAGGATGACGCCCATGTGGCTGACGCTGGAATAGGCGATCAGCTTCTTCATATCGGTCTGCACCAGGCAGATACCGGCCCCATAAAGGATGTTGATGGCGGCGATCACTGCCATCCAGGGCGCGAATTGCTGGATGCCCTGCGGCAGCAGCGTGAAGCAGATGCGAATTAAACCATACGCGCCCATCTTCAGCAGGATGCCGGCCAGTATCACGCTCACCTCGGTGGGCGCGTCGGTGTGTGCGTCGGGCAGCCAGGTATGGAACGGGAACATCGGTATCTTGATGGCGAAGGCGAGGAAGATCAGCAGGAAGGTCAGCAGTTGCCAGCTCCAGCCGAAGATTGGCCCGATGCCTGTCAGGAAGTGCGTCGAGAAGAATTGCATGCTGGCCGTCGAGCCGCCCAGCTTGAAGTAGAGCAGCAGGATGCCCGCCAGCATGAAGATACTGCCGAAGAAGGTGTACAGCAGGAACTTCCAGGCCGAATAGATGCGCCCCGGCATGCCGTGCTTGATGACATCACTGCCCCAGATGCCGATCAACAGGAACATGGGGGCCAGCTCCACTTCCCAGAAGAGGAAGAAGAGCAGCAGGTCAAGCGAGAGGAAGACGCCCATCACGCCGGTTTCAAGCAGCAGCAGCAGCGCCATGTATTCCTTGACGCGCGCCTTCTCCCAGCCACCGATGATGGCCAGCATGCTCAGAAAGGCGTTCAGTATCACCATCGGTAGGCTCAGGCCGTCCACACCCAGGAAATAGTCGATGCGGAAGTGAACGGTGCCGGTCGTGAAGTCGATCCAGGGCAGGCGAATAGAGTCTGCCGGGTGCTGCAAATCGCCGAAATTGTAGCCGTTGGCGGCGATGCGGAAGAAAATGACCATCGACAGCACGAAGGTCGCGGCAGCGAAGGCCAGAGCCGCCCAGCGCGCGATGCGCACCGGCGCCGCTATGGTGGCCGCCGCGCCTAGCACCGGCAGCAGCAGTATCCAGGTAAGATCACTACTAAATATCATGACTTCTATCCTCTACGATGACGTTATTTTACAAACATAACCAGCGCGAAGACAACGATGGCCAGCACCGCCAGCCCCCCGAAGAACCCGACCATGTAAGCCTGCACCTTGCCGGTCTCGATGCGCCGCAAGTCGCGCCCGGCACCTGTGACGGCACCCGCTACGCCATTGACGATGCCATCAATAACGTAGGCATCGAAGGCCGCTTCGATATGCGAGATGCCCAGCACCACGTAGCGAATGAGCCAGTCGTAGATATCGTCGAGATAGAACTTGCGCAGCGTCACGCGATGCAAGAAGCGCAGCACGGCGTTGCCCTCGACAACAGCGTTAATGGTTGCCAGGTCGAAGCGCGTGTAGAGCACGTATGCCCAGCCCAGGCCGATCAATGAGACGACTACACCAATCCACGTCAGGGGGTCGGTGAAGACCGCTCCCAGGTCGAGATTTGGCGCGCCCGGCTGGATATAGCTGAAGAAGCCCGTCCAGTAGCCCGCGACGATGGCAGCGATCGCCAGCAGGACGAGCGGGATGGTAATCGTCAGCGGCGACTCGTGCGGGGTGCCTTCGCCACGATAGGTTCCCCCCCACAGACCGCCGAAGCGCGCGTCTTCTTCACTGACTCTCCCTCCGAAAGCCAGGATGTAGGCGCGCAGCATATAGAAAGCAGTCAAACCGGCCGTGATCAAGGTGACGGCGTAGAGTCCATAGTAGCCGTGCTGGTAGGCCAGCCCGATAATGTTGTCCTTGCTATAGAAACCCGAAAAGAAGGGGAAGCCTGAGATGGCGAGCGTAGCGATTAACCAGGTGATGGCTGTAACAGGCATAAATTTTGCCAGGCCGCCCATCTTGCGCATATCCTGCACCTCTTTATGCGTAGCGTGGTGCAGGGCGTGGAGAACGCTGCCGGCGCCCAGGAAGAGCAGGGCCTTGAAGAAGGCATGCGTGAAGAGGTGGAACATCCCTGGTCCCGGGCCTAACACAGAACCGGCCACACCGAGCCCAACAAACATGTAACCGAGCTGGCTGATCGTGGAGAACGCCAGTACGCGCTTGAAGTCCCTCTGTGTCATGGCTGTCAACGCGGCGTAGATAGCGGTAATCGCGCCGACCCAGGCTACAACCTGGAAGGCGGCGGGGCCTGCCGCCGCGAAGAGCGGGAAGGTGCGAGCCACCATATAGACGCCGGCTGCGACCATGGTAGCCGCGTGGATCAGCGCGCTGACGGGAGTTGGGCCTTCCATAGCAGGCGGCAGCCAGACGGAGAGCGGCAACTGCGCCGATTTACCGATGGCGCCGCAGAAGACCAGGATCATTGCCACAGTAAGCAGCGTCGTGTTCCCCGCGAAGGCGTGTACGATGCCATGTGGATCGGTCGGTGATGCCAGCGTGGGGAAATCGAAGGTACCCGTTTGAGCGAACAGGATCATTATGCCGATAATGAAACCGACATCGCCAATGCGGGTGGTGATAAACGCCTCAATGGAGGCGCTGGCCGGCGAGAGACGATCCTCTTCGGGTTTGGCCCGCTTGTTGATCCAGAAGCCGATCAGCAGGTAGGAACTCAGCCCGACCAGTTCCCACCCGACGAAGATCACCAGGAAGTTCTGCGCGAAGACGATATCAAGCATGGAAAAGGTGAAGAGCGAGAGATATGCGAAGAAACGCGCGTACCCCGCCGAGTTCTCCATATAGCCCTGCGAGTAGAACTGCACGAGCAGTGAGACCGTCGTCACCACTACCATCATCACTACGGCCAGGTGATCTAGCCGGAAAGTGATAATGTAGTTGGCCGTTCCCTGCACAAACCAGTCATAAGAAAGAACCTGTACGCCACTGGCAGGCAGTGGCGGGGCAAAGCTAAAGACGCCCGCCGAATTGAGCAGGATGAGCCAGGAATAGATGCAGGCAAGCGCCATGATGACGATGCCGAGGTAACCGCTCACGCGTGCGCCCATCGTCAGGTGAGGCACCTTGGGGTCCTCATCGTCTTCTAGCACCTCTTCTTCACCGTGCGGGCCGTGCGTCTTGATGAATTCAGGGCCTTCATCCCCTTCGCCCTCGCCGTGGGCATGTGCTTCGTCTCCCGCTGTGGCTGCAATACGCGGTCGAGTGGCGAGGTCCCACATGCGCGTTCCGAAAACAATCACCGCGAAGGCGAAAAGCGGTGAAAATAAAATAAGCCAGGAATACTGGTAAAATGCCATGATCGCTCCCCTTTCACCCCTTCATCGTATCGATTTCGGTCACATCGACCGTGCTCGTTTTGCGGTAGATCGAGATGATCATTGCCAGGGCGACGGCGGCTTCTGCCGCCGCGACAGTGATAATAAAGATGGCGAAGATCTGCCCGGTCAGGTACGTGGAATAGGGTTTGACCGTATTGAAGTAGGAAAAGCCGATCATCGTGATGTTGACAGCGTTCAGCATAATTTCGATGCCCATCAAGACCGCGATGGCGCTGCGCTTAGCGATAGCACCGTAGAGGCCGATACAAAACAGCACTGCACCGAGTACCAGAAAATGGTTGAGCGTCAATCCCATAAGTTCAGTCCTCCCTGCCAATCACTATCGCGCCTACGATCGCTACGAGCAGCACCAGCGAAGCAATTTCAAAGGGCAGCACGTAGCTGTAGCAGGTGGGGCTGTACAGGAGCTCGCCGATATAGACGACGTTGTTAGGCGGCAGAACGCAGGCGCTGGTTGCGCCATACGCTGTACCGGTGCCGGTGTGCGCGGTGGAGTACTGGCCAAGTGTCACGGCGAAGATGATCGCAAGGCCAAGCACGACGCTAATGATTGCTGCCAGCCACCACTGCCGGTTGTTGAGATTGCTCTGGGTACTCAGGTTCCTGGTACGCGTCAGCATCAGCGCGAACAGGATCAGGATGGTCACAGCCCCGGCGTAGATCAATATCTGCACAATAGCGATAAATTCGGCGTTGAGCAAGAGGTAAATACCGGCCGCCATACCAAACAGAACGACCAGGGCCAGCGCGCTGTGAACGATGTTGCGCAATCCCACGACGAGTAAGGCAGACCCCACCAGGATAACAGCAATGATCCAGAACAGTACAGTGGGCAAATCCATAAAAAATAAACCTCCTACCTCTCCGACCGGCTGACTCGTAGAGTAGAACGCAGTTCGTTGCCGGTCGGAATAAGACCAGTCCTACCTCTCTCATATGCTAGTTTTATTGTAGCATGCCCGTCGCCAGAAAAGCATACTCATAAATACTAGAACGATTCTAACAGAACGTATCGGCTTGTGACAAGGGTCTACAAACGGGCTAATCATCCCAGATGTGTAGCGAATATGCGCGGAAGTTCGTATCTAAAAATGGATAGAGAAATGGATGTGGAAGTAGGCATATCGGAATACTAAACTATGTTATAATGCTTATCATGCCAGGCACGCTCTAGAAAATGGATGAAACGGTAACGCATGAGTATCACACAATTTCGTGCGAATGGTACAGACTTACACCGGCATATCTGCCCTCGCTGTGGGGCCGAGCTTCCTGACGGAGCGGCCTTCTGTAATGTTTGCGGCGAGCGGCTCGATAGTACGAAAAGTCTCGCAACCTTGTTGAAGCGGGAAGAGGATATCGCGACGCGTTATCGCATTACTTCCCTGGTGCGCCGGCGTCCCTTTGTCAACCTGTATTTCGCGCTGGATTTCCAGCAGACCACGAACCAGGGACAATCGCGTATGGTAGCGATACGCGATATCGATCTCACCTGGCTCTCCGAAGCCGATCTCATCAAAGCAGCGGAGCCGGCGCAACAGGAATATGATCTTTTGCGGCAGGGAGACATCCCCTATGTCATGCCCGCCACCGATCTGCGCTATTTCCAGGGACATCTCTTCCTTGTCGCCGGCCATCCGAACCTGGCTCCATCGGTGCCCGCCGTTCCACTCGCCCCCGGTGCAGCACGGAGCGAAGCCGATGCGCGGCTTAATACACTCCAGGATTATTTGCAGAGCGGCCAGGGGCTGCCATCGGAGCAGTGCGCGCTGCAGTGGACGAGGCAGCTTTGCCAGGCAGTCGATAGCCTTCACCAGCGTCAGATCGTCATCGGCGACCTCGATCCCTTCACCATCCTCTATTCGGGCGATATAAGCGATCCCGATGCGGCCCGTCTTTCGCCGCTCATCGCGTGGCTAACGCCGGCCCTGCGCGAGCTAGTGCCGTCGTCCACTACGACCTCCCTTTCCTATTTTGTCGCGCCCGAAGCAATACAAGGGGAAGCCAGTGCACGCTCAGATGTCTATAGCCTCGGTGCCATCTTATACCTGCTGTTGACCGGCATGCCGCCAGGTGAATCGATGCTACGCAATCGCGGCCACCAGGCCGTGCTGCGAGCTCCCCATGAGATCAATGGGCGTATCAGCGTGCAAGCCAGCGAATGTGTGATGCAGGCGCTTGCTCTCCAGCCATCCGAGCGCTTTGAAAGCGCGGCAGCGTTGGCGACAGCTCTTGGCGATCCGCGCTACCGCCGTCCTTCAATGAGTACAGAGCACGACGCACCCGTCGCACATGTCAGCGAGGTCGAAACGGTACGCATCATCCCATTGTCTCGCAAGGATGCCGAGCGCTGGCGAGCGGCTCAGCGTCGAAATACGCTTGCTCAGCCCCAGCAATCGGATCAGGCATCAGTTCAGGAGGTGGTAGAGCATCCGTCACCCTCGCCCCTTGCGCCTATCCCGCCGCGTCCTGTGACCCCTCGCCCGCCGTCGCTTTCCGAGGAGCCCGCCTCACCACCCCCATCCGCCATTCCTGAGACGCCGCCTTTGAACGCGAGCACTGCTCTTCCCGGTGGAGCTGTGCAGGATAACTTTAAGAATCTTCGCAAATCGTCCACCTGGAAACAGTACGGTGCCGCTTTCCTTTCGGCCATTGCGGTCAGGCTGTCCCGGCTCAGGCGTGTGCCGCGAACCGGTCCCGTGCAGACGCGTCCAGCGCAGAGTGCCCCGCTGGCGCAGGGCCAGGGAACATGGATCGATCAGTTGAAGCAGGTTCTCCTTGGGCAGCAACAGCAAGTCATCATGGCGGCCGCAATTGTTGAGACACCTCTGCGTGTTCTGCCCGACCAGATGTACACGTTACGCATCCATATCATCGGGAGGGATGAACCTGGTCCGACCGCGCAAAGGCGTACGGAAGGGCAGGAGATCAGCTTGAGCGGGCTGTCGCATGGAGATATAGCGCTGATCGAGGTGCGTTCAGTCTTGCAACAGAGCTATGCCTACATCGTGCAGCGAGCGACTGTGACCGTTCCGGCGGAAGGATATGTCGCGGAGGTGACTATACCAATGCAGTCGCTCTCCAGCACCCCAACTGGACGTCGTGATCGCCTGCACATCTTTTTCATGGATGAGCATCATCACCCGCTCTATGAGAAACCCTTCGCAGTGGAGATTTTCGTCTCACAGCACGTCAAGCGTGGCAACGAGGGACATAACGTCTTAACGATACCGTTCTAACGCTCTGGTCGGCATCACGATCAAGCTGCTGGGGAGGCAGGTGGACGATTAAGTTTACTTCCCATTGAAGCGGCGGAATTTCCCCAGATACCACCTCACAGTCAGCACGTACTCAGCGTGGCTCCATGTCAGGGGCGAGACGCTGAGGGGCTCGCCAGTGAATGGGTTGATCTGCTCTGCCATTACGCCACTGGCCAGGGCATGGCTCTGCGCCCATTGCAGCAGCGGTAGGGCCGTGTGCAACTCGTCGATGTTGCTGGCGCGCGCGATGCGGTACTGTGCCAGCCAGAGCGTGCAGATGAACCAGGGATTGCCCTGGGCCTGGCTTAGATCGTGGGTCACCTGGTAATAGTAATCGTTCTCGTAGCGCGCCATGCCGCCCACCTGCGTTTTTGCCCACAGCGTCTGCTCCAGTTGCTGCATGGTGTGCTCTACCTGCGTGTCGGTAGCCGCGAACATGCCGAACTGGAAGAGACCGCACAGACTGCTGTCGAGCGTGGCATCCTTCTGGATTGAGCCATCCTTGCCCACGTTTATCATACGCAGGAAATGGCCGCGTTCCTCGTCCCACAGGTAGCGCAGCGCCGCCTGTTTCATCTCGTCCGCCGCGGCGCGATAGGTGGCGGCCAGGTCATCTTCACCGAAGAGGGCGGAGAATTTTGAGGCGGCGTCCAGTCCGGCGTAGACGGTCGCGGTGGTGAAGGTCAGTATGCCGCGCCGCTCTTCCCACAAATCATACGATGGTCCCGGCAGGCGCGTGTGCGGCTCGCGGTAGGAGACCATGAAATCGGCGGCAGGCACAATCAGACTGCGAAAATGCGGCGCGACGAATTCAATATCCTTGAAAAGGCGGTAATGTTGCCACAGGCTGTAGATCACGAGCGCGGTCTCGTCCTCCTGGATGGGCAACTGGGGGTTGCCCTCGCTATCGACCCAGGCCTGCCAGCTACTTCCCCACGAGTGATCGGGGTTGTATTTGTGCAGCAGGTAGCCGTTTTGTGTCAGCACGGCGCTGCAAAATTCGTAAAACCCACGCGTGATCTCGGAGTATCCCGAGTGGCTCAGGGCGTTGGCCACGATAGCGCCGTCACGCGGCCACATATAGGAGTAGCTGTCGCTGGAGAAATGCTCAACGTCGGCATCGTTGGCGGCGATGATGGCCCCATCGCCATCGATCTGCGTGCGCAGGATCAGCAGGCTGCGCTTGTACAGGTCGATCAGCGCCGGCGGCAGATCGACGAAGTCCTGCTCATCCTTGTTGACCCAGCGATGCCAGTAGTTGCGCGTGCGCGTGATGAACGTCGCCGGCCCGCGCTCGAGCAGAATCGCCTCGGCGCCGGTTACGGCCGGCAGGTCGGCGCCGGCAATCAGCCAGTGGTACGCCACAGCCTGGGAACGTGGAGGGATGTCAGCCAGGTGCAGCGAAATCGTGCCATCCACCGAGCCCTGAGCGATCGGATTGCGGCCCAACACGCCATCCTCGGCATCGCGCCAGGTGCCTTCTGAACCGTCGCGCTCCTTTTTGCCGGTCGCCCAGCTAGAAATGCCGACGCTTGCCTGCGGTCCATCGCCTACCTGCCCGTTCATCAGAAAATAAGCCTGCTGTTTGTAGGCGATCAGCGCGTGTACCGCCGGATAGTAGAAGACCGTGTTGGCGTCCGCCGCGTCCCAGATATGCCAGTCATAGTGGAAGAACAGGCGTACCTCGCGCGGGTGATCGGCCTGGTTCGTCACTGTGAACTGGCGCAGGAAGATCGGGCGGTTGAAATCGACGCAGTCACGCACGACAAGCTGGAGCTGTAGCCCGTCATGCCGGAGGGTGACGTAGGTCACGAGGGTCTCCTGCTCATAGACCATTTCGCGCTGCCAGTCCGGCGCATCAAGCCAGGCAAAGCGGCCATCAACCCAGACGCCCGTATGCGAAATGTCACCTGCGGTATGCAGCTCCTGGCCGACATGCGGCCAGTAGATGTCGCGCAGGTTGTAGCTTTTGTCAAAATTGAGCAGGAGGCGCCCATTGCCAACGGGCAGGTCTCTTGGCATAATTCACCCTCGTTTCTCGTCGCTTCTCGCCGCCTTGCATCCTTATAGGCGCACTTACCCCTACAGGCGTTGTTTGTTGATGATTATAACACGACTGTCACTTGAACAGACCCATACCCACCTTCGTGAGTGTATGAAAAAGTTGTATGCAAACAACCATCAAGCAAGAATAGGACGCGATTTATCGTGCGCACCGCCGATTGATCGGCCAGTGCGATGGATGAGCTGCTGTCCGCATTTATTCGTGAATCTGCATGATCGGCCAGTCTGTTGATCGCCCGCTACATGACAAGTGCTGCGTTTGCAAGTATAATGAGCATGACTCAATCACTTCAGTTCACAAGGAGAAGAGGATGGCTCTGGATGTTTTCATTTCCTACTCGCACAAAGATCGAGCATTTCGAGATGAACTTGAAGCCCACCTGAGCAATCTGCGCCGGCAGGGGCAGATCAGCGCCTGGTACGATGGCGATATTGCCCCCGGCGCGGAATGGAAGACGGAGATTCTCACCCATCTGAACAAGGCTCAGATCATTCTTTTGCTGATCAGTGCCGATTTCATGAACTCCGAGTTCTGCTATAGCATCGAGATGCAACAGGCCATCGCCCGGCACCAGGCAGGACCAGGCGCGCGTCATTCCCATTATCTTACGCCCCACCGATTGGGAAGGCGCGCCCTTCTCTGATCTGAAAGCGCTGCCCACGGATGGCAAAGCCGTCACGCGCTGGCCCAGTCACGACGACGCGTTTGAAGATGTGATGAAAGGCCTCAGAGCCGCCATCAAGGAGATGCACGCTTCCCACCCTTAACCGGCCCATCGAGCAGTAGCACCCCCTCGATGGGCACGGAGCAGGTGCAAGTCTGGACGCTGCCGTTTCGCCGCAACCTGTTTTTTACAGGCCGTGAAGAACTCCTTGCGCGTCTGCATGCGTACTTGCATGCCCAACAACCCGTCTTCGTCTCCCAACCGGCAGCCCTGAGCGGTCTCGGAGGCGTGGGCAAGACGCAGATCGCCATCGAGTATGCCTACCGCTACGCCAACGAGTACCAGTATGTGTTCTGGGTGCGAGCCGATACCACTGACACCCTGACGACCGACTTTCTCACCCTGGCCAATCGTTTACAGCTTCCTGAGCGAGATGCGCGAGACCAGGCCATCACTGTGGAGGCTGTCAAGCACTGGCTTGAAGAGCATAGCGGCTGGCTCCTGCTCTTCGATAATGCTGACGACATCTCCCTGGTTGACCCGTTCCTGCCCACGCGCGTGCGCGGACACCTGCTCATCACGACTCGTACCCACCCGATCGGTGGCAGGGCACACCGCATCGAAATCGCGGATATGGAGAGGGAGGAAGGAGCGCGCTTCCTGCTGCGCCGCATTGGGATGCTGGCTCCCGATGCCTCCCTCTCCGAGATACCAGAGGCCGTTCGCCTGGTCGCACTCGCCATTGTGGAGGCGCTTGATGGCTCTCCCTCTGGCCATCGACCAGGCAGGAGCCTATATCGAAGAGACCGGCTGTGGCCTGCCGCGCTTTCTCGACCTCTATCGAACCCAGCGGCAGGTAATACTTGCGCGCCGCAGTAAACATCCATCAGATCATCCTGAGCCGGTTGCCACCACCTGGTCGCTCTCCTTCAATCGTGTCGAGCAGGCCAATCCCGCCGCGGCCGAGTTGCTGCGCTGCTGTGCGTTCCTGCATCCAGACGCCATCCCCGAAGAACTGCTCATCAAAAGTGCCGCTCACTGGAGTCCGCAGCTTCAGCAGGCCGTCGGGAACCCGGTGCAGTTCGATGAAGCCATCAGCGAGCTGCTCACCTACTCGCTGCTGCGTCGCCTGCCCGAGACCGGCGACGTGAGCATCCACCGCCTGGTGCAGGCTGTGCTGCAAGATGAGATGGACTAGGCTACCCAACAACGCTGGGCAGTAGCCATCCTGGAGGCGGTTGCCTGACCTATTTCCCTTTGGAGAATTCGCCAACTGGAAGACGTGCCAACGCTATCTGCCGCACGCCATGCGCTGTGCGGAGTATATCGAGCAGTGGCACCTCTTATCTGAGAAGCGGCAGCATTTACTCCACAATGTGGCAATCTACCTAGTAGAGCGAGCGCAGTATCCAGAAGCCGAGCCGCTCTACCAGCGCGCCCTAGCGATCAAGGAAAAGGTGCTGGGGCCAGAGCACCTCGAATAGCCTCTGTGCTCAACGACTTAGCCATCCTCTATTTGAGGCAAGACAAGTATGAGCAAGCAGAGCTGCTTTACCAGCGCGCCCTGGCCATCAAGGAAAAAGTTGGGCCCGAGCATCCTTCTACCGCCAATACCCTCGACAATCTGGCCCTCCTCTATGCGATCAGGGGAAGTATGAGCAAGCCGAGCCGCTCTATCAACGCGCTGCCCTGGCATCTAGGAGAACGGGTGCTGGGGCCAGCGCATCCTGAGACACTACGAACACTTCGGAACTATGCCATGCTCCTCAGGGAAGTAAAACGAGATCAGGAGGCGGCAACGTTGGAAGCGCAGATTGAAGCACGCACAGCAAAAGAACACCGGGCACAATGAATGAGCAAAAGGATACAAAGCTACTCTCTTGGTTCACATTCTACAGCCGTAGCGGAACCAGGGTAATTCCTCACCTACTCTGACAGATATTTGGAGGTAAGACTTCCCGCGAGGGGACTTGAGAGCGGTCTTGCTTGTGATCCGGTCGCTTTTTTCAGGGCAGGCTCTGAGTGAAGCTGAAAGAGCTGGCTCGACGGGAGGGGGAGATCCTTCGCTTCGCTCAGGATGACAGGCAAGATTTCAGGATGACATGTATTCTCTCCATAGGTCTACCACTCTGGCAATCAAGTTGAGAGTCGGGTGTATGAAACAGTTGTGGGTAAACAAACATTCGCGGCTCTATGAGCGAGAATTACGGCGCGCTGGACGAACGACAAATTGTACCGGCGGGCGTCATCGAGGGGCCGACCGGAGGGGCTGAGGGATTGGCTAGAAGGAACGGTGTAGGTCAAGGGACTGGCCGATCAATCGGCGGTGGGCACGGTAAACCGGCCCTTACTCTTGCTTGGGGTTGCGCACATCTTGACTGGCCGATAATGCGTATTGATGATTGAATGCGGACATACCTTGTAGGGGCGGGAGTGGTGTGGACGGGTGGTGGGGGCGCTTGCGCCGCCCTCTCATCGGCTTCTGACCGGGAGCTCCTCCCAAAAAATTACCGCTCATTTTGAGCGGTATTTGAGCGGTAAATTTGCGTAAGGCCGCTTCTCATCTGGCTTGGCGAGACCAAAATTTTTTGTCTGGAACGCCCCTATTTTTTTAGACTTTGCGCGGGGTCCACTATAATCACCTTTGAGAGTCAGTCCCATTGACTTTGGATAGCAAAGGGTTACAATGATGGACAGTAAACAAGCCTTCCATGTGCTCAAGTCCATCTATCATTTGAGGCGGTGAAGAGGGGCTATGAAATCGACGTTCTTATCGCGCTTGCAGGGCAATGCGCGTTTTGCCATGATCGGCGCGCTTGTCCTGATTATCGGTGTGCCCATCTACCAGATTTTGATCCTTGCCCCTGCCGGGTATGGGAGCGCTTTGACAAGCGTGGCGCAATTGTTGGGCTGGATACATGCCCATGTCCCGCTTTTCCTGGGGTATCGCGCGCTGCTTATCGTTGGTTTTGCACTAATGCTCGGGCTGCCTTTTACGTTGTTCCGCATCATCATCGCGCAGGAAATCCTGGGGCGCGAGGATGATGAAGATGAGGAGGCGGATGCCGCGGCGGAGGATGGGCAGGAGGAAGCTGGGGTAGTCCAGGGCGGCCAGGACGGCCAGGCAGCAGCGCGTGATGCCGGAGGTACAGGGGATGCAACTGGTACAGCCGGTGTAGGAGAGGCGATGCCGAACTTCGCCTGGCGCGGGCGAGGGTTCGCGGTGCTCGCCGCCTGGCTGGGTATGGCTGGCCTCGTGCTCTTACCCCTGATGACGCTGGTAAGCACACTCTACTTGCTGATGAATGCTTCTTCGCCTGGCGCGCCACTGACGGGCCTTTTCGCCATTCTCACCTTTACCGTCGGCGGTGGCCTGCTGGCGCTCTCCTGCCTGTTCTTCGGCGCCGTCATCACGCGCAGCGGCCGCCGCCTCTGGCCCGACTCGTGGCTTGCCCTTGGATACGTCGCAATCGCCACCGCCTTACTGCTGAGCGGCAGCGCGGGCGAGGTGGCCCTGAACCCCAATGCCGGTCAAAGCGTCCTCAGCACGCCGGCTATCCTGCTCTTCGCTCTGTGGGTACTGTGGTTCGGCATCATGGTGGTGCGCCTCAAGCCGGAGTGACGCGAACTCATCCCTGGCCTGCGCTTGCTCAAATTCTTCGAGAATTTCCCCCGGTCAAGTAGCCCTGAGTTTTGTCGCGGCTGCGTTCACTTTCTATGACAGGAACAGAAATCTCGATCGATTTACCTGCTCCTCTTTTTTTGTAGAAGGATGGCCGCGATGGATCAAAAACTGTCTCAGCGAGTTCTTTCGCTGCTTCCCAGGCGCATCCTGGGATTCAGCCTGGTGGGCGGTGGCGTGATGGTGGGCGGTATTATCTTGCTCTTCGTGCTGGTACATATACTGCGCGTTGAGCAGCATCTCGCCTACCTTATCCAGGCAGTGGCGAGCATTGAGACGAACTTCTTTTTGAACCGCTTCATGAACTGGAGAGAGCGCGATGGCAGTCTATTTGTTCAGTGGATCAAGTTTCACTCGACGAGCGCCATCACCTTTCCGCTCAATCAAGCGCTGTTCGCTTTACTGACGGGGCTCGGCGTCAACTACCTGGTGGTTACGGTGATTGGGGCCGGCCTGGCCGCCGTCGTCAATTATATCGCCAATGATCGCTTTGTGTTTCACCGGCGAAAGGATGCCTGGCGCAAGTCAACGCGGGAGCCGTCCTCTCAACCAATCGCCCGCGCGGCGCTTCCGGCGCTTCCATGCATCGGGGTGGTCATTCCGGTACGCAACTCTCAACGCACCATCCGAAAATGCATCGAATCGGTGTTGCGCCAGGACTACCAGGGAACGATCGCCGTCTTCGTCGTCGGTAACGCACCTGAGCAGGATAAGACCTGGCAGGCGCTTGGCAACCTGGAGGGGCGTCCCTTCATTCATTGCCTTCAGGTCGCGCGCCTGGCTAACGGACCCATGCGAGACTCAAACCAGAAGCGCTACCAGGGAGGCCAGGAAGCGCTCCACTATGGAGCCGACGTGGTTGCTTTTCTGGACAGCCAGGTAGAGGCGCCGCCGGACTGGCTCTCGAGCGGCGTGCGCTACCTGCACGAGCAAAGCGTCGATGGCGTTGCCGGGAAAAGTTGCCGGCAGCCGCAGGATCGCTCGCTCCCCAGCGTCTACCAGGACGCCTCGCTCTTTACCGAGTGGCCTGAGTACGGCGAGGGCTTTGTCCTCAGCCAGCAGAACTTCGCGCAATCGCGGCGCTTGCCGATCACTGCCAACCTTTTCCTAACACGCCGTGCGCTTGAACGCATCGGGGAATCATTTCCAAATATGTATACCTACGGCTGGGACGACTTCAGGATCGCCTGGGCAGCAGCGCAAGCCGGCTGCACGATTTTTTGTACCGATCACCTGCGTGTCTACCGCAATCACAGGCAAAAATTTCGACTCGTCAAGCAGTTCTCTTCCGGGATCAGCGGCGTCACTTTTTACCGGGACAACCCGCAGTGTCCTTACGTGCAGCGCCGCATGTTGGAGGTGGGGCTGGTCTCGCTCGGCCTGCTGCTGCTCAGCGCTCTAACACTGCTTGTTTATACAGCCGGCAGTGGAGGCGAGCAAGCTGCGCTCTTGACCGCGATGGTGAGCATCCTGGGCTTAATGGGCGTCGCCAGCACGTTGAAGGCGCGTGACTGGCGAGGATTGCTGTTCCCTGTTTTTGATGTGCTGCATGTCGGCCTATGGGTGGCGGGCGCGCTTTATGCTCTGCTCCAGGGCGGGTCGGTCCATCCGTCCGTTGCCCAGGCCCTGGAAAGATTGCGATAATGAAACGCTATCTGCAGTGGAAACGCTACCGGTGGGAGGCAGGGTTGATCGCCCTGCTCCTGGCCCTGGCCTGGGGTGTACGCTACCTCGCCTCCTTGCACAGCGGCATCGAGGTTGATGAGCCGATTTACCGCTACGCGGCAGCTTATGCCGCCCAATATGGTTTTCCCGCGCTTCGAGCCCCTTCCAACGATCAAACGATCCCGTTTCTCTATCACCCTCCCTTTTTCCTCCTGCTCCTGGCCCAGTGGTTCAGGTTCTGGCACAGCAGCAGCTTCCTGACCGGGCGGTTGTTTAACGTCTGCGTCTCAACGCTTATGCTCGCCTTGCTGTATGTATTTGTGCGCATCAAGATCGGGCGCATGGAGGCGCTGCTGGCGCTGCTGCTGGTCGGCAGCGATGCCTGGATTATCTTTACCAACCAGGGCATCTACCTGGAAAACTCGCAATTGATCTTGATCCTGCTCGCCGTCTGGGCCTACTGGTGGGCAACCGAGGCGGACGCGCGGGATTGGCAGCAGATCTTGGGGCGTTATATGCTCGCGGGCTTCCTGCTCGGGTGCGTTCTCATCTACAAGCAGATTGGCGGCTTCCTGGTTCTCAGTATCCTGGCGAACTGGCTGCTGTTCCAGCGCCGCCATCACCGCGGTCATCTGCTGCTGCTCGTCGTTGCCGGCATGATGCTCCTGGACTATCTACTGCTGATGCATCGCGCATTTGGTAGCCTGTTTGACAGCGCAACGCTCGACCAGCTCGCGCGTACCCTTGGCGGCCGATCATCCGCCGGGCTGACGTATAGTCCGCTCGTGGCCCTGCAAGCTGTTGGCGAGCGCTATTGGATATTTCTCATAACCGTTTTGATTCTGATCGGCGGTTCGGTACTCGCGGTGTGGCGTGGTATCCAGCGCCTCTTCGGGAAAAGGCAGCCGGGCAATAGCATCATTCTCTCCTGGGCGCTCGGCGGCGTGATCTTTGCCCTGAGTATCTCGCTGAAAAGCCCGCATTATATGATCCTCTGGTTAGTTCCCTTATACCTGCTGGTGATCCAGGAGGGATGCCAGTGGCTTCGAGCGCGCACCGTCTCGTTTCAGTATTATACATGGGTGAGCCTGCTGCTCGGCCTGTGCCTGCTGGTCAACCTGTGGAGCTACCAGGCGCGCTTTTTGCACGTGCCGGGGGATGCCCTGGCCGAGGCCGAAGCGTACATCAATGCCACAATTCCCGCCGGCGCGACGGTTGTCACGGAGGATTACATCGGCGTCGATCTTCAGGCGCAATACGCCAATATCAATTTCGTGCAGACGCCCGCAAAAGTCTATCGGAGTCACGCCGGTTACCTTGCGATATACTGGAGTACGACGGAGCCGGTCCCGGCGAGCCTGGGAAATATTGCCGGCTACTGTACTCCGCTGGCAACCTTTTCTGGATTTAAAGATCATGTCGAAGTTTGTAGGGTCAACCGGGTAGCGCTGGCAAAAATTCTATGAGCAGGTATGATCGCAGCAGTTTTTCCCGAAGGGAGCGTCCCGTGAAGCGGAATCGCCTGGCGCGCGGGTTGTTTGTGCTGCTCTTCATCGTATCCGCCTGCGGCGGTTCGTCTCACGTGCCCTCGCCTCCTCTCGCCTATTCCACCCCCATTCCGAGCGCGATCATCGTCGGGGAAGCATATAGATCGCTGCCCGGCTCCTTTCTCGGATTCAGCATTGAGCTTTCTGATCTCTGCACCGTTCTCGACCTGGATGCCGCCGACCGGCAAACCTACGAGCAGCTCTATACCGACCTGGGCCGGGGCATCCTGCGTATCGGCGGCAATAGCGCCGATTTAAGCACCTGGTCCTCTTCCGGCGCTTACATGTGCAGCAATAGCCAGACGGTAATAACACCCGCACTGGTTACATCACTATTTGCCTTCGCGACCCGCATTCATTGGCGCGTCATCTGGACCTTGCCACTGCTAAAGTATAATCCTACCAATGCCGCCCGGGAAGCGGCAGGCACAGCCCGCGTAGGAGGAACGGCACTGCTCGGCTTCGCGATTGGGAATGAGCCGGAGCTCTACAGCAAGAAATCTGCCCCTTATTCTGCATCCTGGAATCCATCGACTTTCTTATCGAGGTGGGAAACAGAATACAGGGCGGTGAAGATAGCCGTTCCTGGCATCTCTATCAGCGGGCCAGATGCCTCGAGTATCGATGCGTTCTTCTCCAGCTTTGCGCAGCAGGCCGGCACCGCGCACCAGGTTGCGCTGCTGACCGGCCACTACTATACGCGTCCAGCCAGAGACGATCATCCGGCGTCCATTGAAGAGCTGTTGTCAACAGGCACATTTGACAAATTCACGAGTGATATCGCGCGGTGGACCCAGGCAGCGGGGTCAGCCGGGCTGCCCTTTGCCCTGACAGAGATCAATAGTATCTCCGACTCAGGAGTGCCCGGCGTCTCCGATACGGCTGCTGCCACCTTCTGGCTCGCCAGTACGCTTCTGTACGCGGCGGCAATGGGGGTCTCGTTCGCTGCAATCCATGAGGCGATGTCCGCGTCATATAACGTGATCGAGGATGATGGTCAGCCCTCCGTCCTCTATCGTGCGTTAGAACTTGTCCACCAGGTGGTTGGTGATGCGCAGCTTGCCGGATTTTCAGGCCAGATTGCCCCTGCGCTTCAAGTTATGGCAACTCGCCTCGCCGATGACACAATTCAAGTGGTACTGGTGAACCATGATCCTCAGACCGTGCAGTCCGTTAGCGTGACTACGCCAGGGGGAACGGCGGCTCAGTCGATGACAATACTCGCGACCCCTGCGCTTGATGCGACAAGCCACGTGCGTCTGGAGACGCAGGCATGGACAGATACCGCGCCCGTACGGGTCAACCCTGAGAGCCTGGTCATCCTGGCATTCCGCCCCTTGTAAAACACTGTTGGCGAATGATACCTGAAGTGCAATCCAGCCAGGGTGCCCTGGCAACTTAAATAATCATCGCTGCGCGGCCCTCTGGCCGTGGCTTTCCGTTTCATGCCGCCTGCGACGCAGGAAGTTGGCAAGATGCGCATTGAAGGTGACGCCGTCGTACCATTCGGGATGGGTAGGATGCAGCCATTGGTAGGCGAAGGTGATGACATGCCGGGCGAACTCAGACACATCCATGGCGCTGAGGAGGGCGCGCAGTTGCTGGGGGGTAGGCGCATGCCATTGCGCCGGCCCTTCACTGCCCGCACCAGGCGCGTCGTCGAACTGGTGAGCGGACGGCCTGGCATCTGGGAGGACGCGGGTGTAACCTAACGCCAGGCGGGTCTCTTCAGGCACGTTGAAGGCCCCCTCGGAGGAATGGCTTCCATCGATCCACTGTTGAACGACGTTGCACAGATCAGCATCGTCCAGCGCAACCAGGTCCAACTGGACCTGTTTGACAAAGGACCGGGATTGACCGTTCATCTTCACATCCACTCCTTCTGGCTTCAAGCGCTCAAGGCGAAACTGTTCTGAGTTAGCGGGTGCGGCGACGTCTACGGCGCTGGGCTTCGGCCTTGCGCTTGCGCCGGGCTTGTGGACTCTCATAATGCCTCCGCCGTCGCGCTTCCGCCAGGATGCCGGCTTCCTGAACCTTCCGCTGGAAGCGTTTGAGCCCCCACTCAAAGGAATCGCCTGGTTTCATTACAATCTCTGTCATATCTATGACCAGCGCGATCGTCGGTCATTTGAAGAGCCGGGACGTTGCGCCTGGTAACAGGCGCTGCAATACACAGGTCTGTCACCGCGCGGCTGAAAAGGTACCTGCGTCTGCTCCCCACAGCTCGCGCAGGTGACGCTATACATCTGGCGAGGTTCGTATTCGCGCATCCCGCCTCCCCCTCCGCGAGAGTAGTCCGTCTGCCCTCGATTGGACTGCTTGTGTGCGGCACGGCACTCCGGGCAGCGGCTTGGGGCATTGGTAAGTCCCCGGCTTTCATAGAATTCCTGCTCGCCGATGGTAAACGTAAAAGCCTGCTGGCAGTCTCGGCAGGTGAGTGTTTGATCGCTCAATGGCATTTGTTCTCACAATTCTGGGGCTAGCCCCACTAAAACACGCTGTATCGCGCAGCTCGCAGAAGAGCATCTCCTCTGAGCGACAATGCATGATGCAACGCCTGTAAACTTCCCTGGGCACCGTTACTCCGGGGCGATTTGTAACCTGCGTCTCCGTTGTTCTGGGCTCCAGCGCGTTAGCACCATGGTTTCTTCATCGTTTTTTTGCTCATAGAAGACGGTTGCGATATCAAAGTCCGTCTGGTAGCCAAGATGGACATAGTCAGGGCTCTCCGCGCACTGCAGCCACTCTGCGAGCTTCTTCTGCGCGCATACCTCACAGAGGTAGCCGAAGACCGGACGTCTCTGTTCTCCTTGATCATCACGATGTTCGTACTCAAAGCTAGGAGTCGCCTGCTTGCATGTGGAGCAGACACGATCCCACAGGTTCCCATCCTTGGTATAGCGTCTGAGATTCCAGATGACGTCTCCAGTTGGTATTCGTCCCATCAGGAACTCCTTCTCAACAAGACTGGTCGTCGAACTCGTATTGTCTCTAGAAGCTGGCCATCGCTTTTGCCCCGCTATATTCGGGACTATTGAGATGGTCTGGAACTCAGCGTACAATATACTTCCAGGTATAAGTGTTGATCAGCGTTAGGCTGGCTGTTCATGGTTCGCTAGATGCTACCCCTTTCTGCTGTATCCCAGCTATTCCACTCCCAGGTGGAGAGAGGTGCATACGAAGACGTATGAGCCGTAATGAGCGCTCCGGAAGGAAGATGCGGTGAGTGCTGCCTCATAGAGGAACATGCTTCACAGGAAGAAGTAGGATACCAATCAAGTATACACTATTTTTTATGGAAAAGCAATTTTTTATGAAAGCAACGAATGCAACAAATGCAGCGCCCTGAAGCATGTGACATAATATACTTGAGGGAAGCAACGGTACTTCTCGCTAGAAAAGGAACCTAAAGATATGACTCAGCAATCAACCGAACAAAATGAGCAGGTGCCTCAGAGCAGGATGACTGCCACCTCGGCCTACTCTGCCCGCATTCAAGAGGCAATGCGATATGATAAACTGCGCTCTTCGGACTATCCCCTTGTCATGTCGATTATGCGCGCGGTGTCACAAGGATTTACCGAGGAGAAGTGGAAAGCAGAGCAGCAGAGTACTGTGAGTGCTCTTCAAGAGCAACCCGCAGACACGAAGATAGCTCATGCAGATACGGCCAGTCGATACGAGCAGGTTATTGCCGGGCTCAAGGATCTTGCTCTCTGGCCCTGGTAATACATTTTAGCGCGATTTCACTTCTCCTTTTTCACAAATATTGCATTTTTGTAAAAAATAGTGTATAATTGTTGTGTCTCCTCCTCCTTCTCAGAATTCTGTCCTTCAAATGAGAAGCTGCTCAGAATCGAACATTCCTATTGAGTATTGAAACAGCAAACATGTACCACAACGCGAAGAAAGTGAACCTCATGGCAAATCAGAAAGAGCTTGATCTCCTCTTAACAGGGAAAACGTTCTGGAATACCTGGCGGCGAGAATACGCTGAGATACGGGCTTTAGAGCCAGACCTCCACGAGGCTGATCTACACGACGCTAATCTCCAGGGCTTCGATCTTCTCAATGCTGACCTGACGGGAGCAAATCTGCAGGGAGCGGACCTGCGCGAAGCGGATCTGCGCGAAGCGGACCTGCGCAATGCCGATCTGAGGGGCGCCAATCTCAGTGATGCCAACCTGGTGAAGGCCCGTCTTCGCTGGGCGGACTTACGCGGAGCCACCCTCTGCCGCTCGAACCTGAAAGGGGCAGATTTCAGCAAGGCAGATCTACGTGGGGCTGACATGGATGGTGCCATCTTAGGCAATGCGAACTTCGAGGGGGCTCACTTATCCAGCGTCGAGATCGATGCAGCAGACCTCACCGAGGTATTATGATGTTGGAAGACCGCTACTATGTTCAACACCTGACCGAGCGGGTGTTTTTGGTACGTGAGCGCTTATCCCCCGGTGGGGGAGCAGGACCCGATGACCGCATCGTCCGGTCATTCGATGTTCGCCATGACGCCTACATGTTCGCCGACAGTATGAATGAGAAGAAAAAGCAGTTCGATGACCAGGCTGCCACCGAGCGAGGCACGCCCGGCTAGAAGTGAGCATTTCCATGTCGATAGCACTACAAGGCCCCTCCCTCGCGGAGGAGCAGCCCGGCTTTCCAGTTGTCCATCTTTCCTATGAATGCATCCTGCAAGAACGCTCACGGGAAGCTGCTACTACCCTCTATGAGATTGCATGCAGTATCACCTACCCAACCGAATCGGCTCATCTCTCCGTCAGAGTCACCGGCCAGCATACTTACCGCAATGCCCCTGCGAGAGAGGTTCCATTTACCCGGCACGAGTCTGGAGCGACAACCTATGTCGAACTCCTTGAAAAAGAACAACTCGAAGTGCGCATCGTTGAATATGAGGGTGCCTACGCGAAAGCTGTCTACTATGCGCACGGACAAACTCTCACCGAACAGCATGTAAGGAGTATCACCTCCACGCTCCACCGTATCGATGAGCCAACTGATACTGACGGGAAGAGGTCAACGTTCTGAGGAGGTCATGTATGGCCTGGTTCACAAGTATCGCCGCATCTACTGCTGTTGTTGGTCTCGCCGCTGGAGGCGTCATGGTGGTGCTTGGCCATCGCTTCATCGAGGAATTTACGCGTCCAGGCGTCACAGTTGATCAAGCGACCCCACAATGGGGCGGCTGGACCTTTCCCGAAGCGGTGGTTGAACCTCCTACCGAATTGCAGCGTGCCGTGAAGTTCCAGGCAGCGGATGGCGCGCTCTTGCGCGGAGAGTTTTGGGCGCAGACGCGCAGCGCCCCTACAATCATCATCAGTCATGGGTTTCATTTACCGAGTCTGCACTTCCGCTCGGTCGCCGCGCTCGAATATGCACATGGCGCCAACATTTTGCTGTTCGATTATCGTGGGCATGGTAAGAGTGCGCTGATTCCGACCACGTGCGGCAATGCCGAGGTAAACGACCTTGTTGCCGCCGTGAATGTTGCGACGAGTCAATCGGAAACCATGGGCGGCCAGGTCTACATCCACGGATTTTCAATGGGGGCGGCTGTCGCGCTATTGCTGCCGCCGCACGCGGATGTGGCGGGCATCATCGCCGATAGCTCATACGCGCGTCTGGACGAGATGACCCGCCTGCTCATTGCCGAGTTCCTCAAGCAGGAGACATCTGGATGGCGAGGCCCGGCGCGCATCCTGCGGGCCTTGATTCCTTCGCTAACCCGCCTGACGTTCCTGGGGGGAAGATTCCTGTTTCACGCACGCTATCGCCATCCACTGGTGGCGCGTCCGGACCAGGCGGTCGGAGACCGTCCCGCCAGGAAGATGGTGAACGTGCCCGGGGCAAGTCCGCCGGCGATACTCCTGATTCACGCCGAGGATGATCCGTTGATCGCGCTCCACCATGCTCACCGCCTGGTAGCGGCGGCCCGCGCGGCCGGGCGATCGATTCAAGCGTACTACACGCCCTGTGCCATCCATTGTGGCTCCTATGGACATGATCCGCTGCGCTACATGACCCTCGTCCAGCAGTTCGTCGCGCTGTAGGCGCTGGTTGAATTCTTCCCCGCAGTAGACTTATGCGTTCTCAAACTCCACTACGGTGACAGTACCTACCGCCGACTCTGCGATGTAGCGCATATCCATCTCTTCCAGTACCTTCTTCTTGCCCAACAGCAGCTTCGCCATCTCAAATGCATGGTTCAACTGCTCTTTTTCAAGCTGATAGCCCAATTCGCGCAACTGCGCATCTAGAGCGGCACGGCCAGAGAGCTTGCCCATGTGCATACGGCGATCCGCCGAGGTCAGACCGATTGATTCGGGCGTCATGATCTCATAGGTACGCGCATCTTTGAGAACACCATCCTGATGGATACCGCCGCCGTGCGAAAACGCATTCTGACCTACAACCGGCTTGGTCCACTGCACCTGCATGCCTGATAACCTGGCGACAAGACGACTGGTTGAAGCAATCTTGGCTGTATCAACCCTCACGTCCATTCCAAGATCAGCAGAACGGGTCTTGATCGCCATCACTACTTCTTCAGAGGCAGCATTACCAGCGCGCTCGCCCAGACCGTTGATGCAGGTATCGACGCGCTCAGCTCCGTTGCGCAGCCCTTCCAAGGCATTTGCTACTGCCAGGCCGAGGTCGTTATGGCAATGGGCGGAGATACGCGCCTGGGGAAACTCTCTCTTGACATCGGCCACCAGCTTGCCAAACTCCCAAGGTAAGGAATAGCCGACCGTATCGCAAAGCGTCACGAAACGTACACCCTCTTTGAGGATAGTTTCGCAGACCTCCAGAATGAAGTCATGTTCTGTGCGGGTGGTGTCCTCCAGCGCAAAATCAACATTTTCAGTATACGAACGCCCCTGCGCCACCGCCGCTTTCGCAAGTTCCAGCACCTCTTCGCGCGTTTTACCGAGCTTGACTTTACGATGCAGTGGCGAGACGCTGATAAACGGCTGGATAGCAGAATGCGCAGCGATTTTCACTGCCTCCCATGCCCGCTCGATGTCGCCGGGATTGGCGCGTGCGATGGCGCAAATCTCGGCATTGTCCACCTTCGAGGCGATCAGGCGCACCGCCTCGAACTCGCCCGGCGAGGAGATAGGGAAGCCACAGTCCAATGTATCGAAGCCCATATCGGCCAGGGCCTGGGCAATTGCCAGTTTCTCTTCAGGGAAATAGTTCACGCCTGGGGTTTGTTCGCCATCACGCAGCGTCGTTTCATAAAACTTGATGATGCGAGGCTCTGTCGCGTTTGTTGCCATCGTTCGTCGCTCCTTGTCTAAACTCCTTTGTTTCGACAATCTCAATAATCCGATTTTACAGAAATTATACGCAGCTTCCCAGGCGATTCGCAAGCAAAGGGTACTCACTGTTTTTGCATTGACGAGCTTCCACAGAGCGTCGAGCATGCAACCTTTTTCTCATTGCCAGGATTATAGGCGCAGGCGCTCGCGCTGCAAAACGTTGCGGGCACCCAAAAGGATAGACCTGGTTTTTGGCAGAAGAAGCTGTTACGTGTGATATGATAGAGAATGAGGCGAATGTGGTCCAACTCAGTATGGATCAGGCTTGCCTGCACTGGGCGACAGCGGCGTTGCCCCTGTTATATCCTACGGTACGGAGACACCGATATGCCAAAAACAATGTTCGAGAAAATCTGGGATGCTCACATCGTGCGTGAGGTACCCGGAGAGTCCACCATCCTCTATATTGATCGCCATCTTGTCCATGAAATGACCTCCCCCCAGGCATTCGCCGGGCTGCATATGGCTCACCGCGAGGTCCACCGCCCGGACGCGACCGTCGCGGTCCTCGATCACAACGTTCCGACTGTTCAGGGACGCAAGTTGCTGGACGTGGTGGATAAGGAAAGCCTTGAATGCCTGACAACGATGGAACGCAATGCGCGGGATTTTGGTCTGACGCTCTACACAATGAATGACGCGCGTCAGGGCATTGTACATATTATCGGGCCAGAGCAGGGCATCACGCTGCCGGGCATGACCATCGTCTGCGGCGATTCGCATACCTCGACGCATGGCGCGCTGGGCGCGCTGGCCTTCGGCATAGGCACCAGCGAAGTCGAGCACGTGCTGGCCACGCAATGCCTGTTGCAGCAGCGCCCCAAAACCATGAATATCCGTGTCGAAGGTACGTTGTTGCCCGGCACTACGGCCAAAGACCTGGGCCTCTACATCATCGGCCAGCTCGGAACGGGCGTCGGCACGGGCCATGTCATCGAATTTAGCGGCTCCGCCATTCGCAGCCTCTCGATGGAAGGGCGCATGACGCTGTGCAATCTCGCTATCGAGATGGGTGCTCGCGCGGGCATGGTTGCCCCCGACGAGACGACCTTCGCCTATATCAAAGGCCGTCCGTTTGCCCCGCAGGGTGACATGTTCGAGCGGGCCGTTGCTGCCTGGCGCCAGCTTGCCAGCGATCCAGGCGCAGCATTCGATGCGGTGCATGAGCTGCGTATCGAGAACCTGGGGCCGCAGGTCACGTGGGGAACCAACCCGGGAATGGTTGCCGATGTGAACGGTGTGGTGCCGAACCCCGCCGAGCAGCGCGACCCTGAGAAACGCAAAGCCTACGAGCGTGCGCTCAGCTATATGAGCCTAAGGCCCGGGCAGAAAATTACCGAAATCCCGCTTGATACCGTCTTCATCGGTTCCTGCACTAACTCTCGCCTGGAAGACCTGCGTATGGCCGCCCACTATGTCAAGGGCAGGCATATTGCGCCCGATATCCGTGCTATCGTCGTGCCTGGCTCGATGCTGGTGCGCCGCATGGCGGAGGAAGAAGGACTGGCCGACATCTTTCGCGAGGCGGGCTTCGAGTGGCGCGAGGCCGGGTGCAGCATGTGCATCGCTATGAACGGCGATCAGCTCTCCGAGGGAGAGCGCTGCGCCTCGACCAGCAACCGCAACTTTGAGGGCCGGCAGGGCCGCGGCGGGCGTACCCACCTCGTCAGCCCCGCCATGGCCGCCGCGGCGGCCATCGCCGGCCATTTCGTCGATATCCGCGATTGGTAGCATTCTGCTGCGTCTTTCAGAGGCGCAAAGCATAAATTGTTGAGGAGTAAAGACATTGGAACCATTTACCACCTTGACGGGTCTGGTGGCTCCGCTGGATCGTGTCAACGTCAACACCGATGAGATTACGCCCGCGCGCTTCCTCAAGACAACGCGGCGCAGCGGCTTCGAGAAGGTGCTATTCGCGAACTGGCGCTATCTCGACCCGTCTGGTCAACAGCTTAACCCTGATTTTGTGCTGAACCAGCCGCGCTACCAGGGCGCGACAATCCTGTTGACCGACGACAACTTCGGCTGCGGCTCCTCGCGCGAACACGCCCCCTGGGCCATTCGCGACTACGGTTTTCGCTGCCTGATCGCCCCCAGCTTCGCTGACATTTTCTACAACAACTGTTTCAACAACGGCCTCCTGCCCGCCACACTCGATGCCGCCACCGTGCGCGAACTCTTCGACGAAGTGGAGGCCAGCGAGGGCTATACGCTGCACGTTGACCTTGCGGCGCAGGAAATCACCACTCCGAGTGGGCGCGTCATCCATTTCGACATCGACAGCTTCCGCAAGAATGCCCTGCTGCAGGGACTCGACAACATTGGCTGGACGCTCAGTCACAGCGATGAGATCAAAGCCTACGAGGAACGGAGAAAACAAGAGGCACCCTGGCTATTCTCATGACATATACTTATGCAATTCAAGCATTGCAATACGGTTCATGCCGCACAACAATAAGGAGTCAACGGTGACAATACAGCAACTCGATCCCGGTCTTGTTCCCTACCAACTGCTCGACGTCGAGGGCAAGCTAGTGGGCGAGATGCCCGATCTCGGCGACGAGCGACTCCTGTCGCTCTATCGTTATATGCAGCTTGGGCGGGCATTCTCGAACAAAATCATCGCCTTGCAGAGGCAGGGACGCGCCACCACCTTTGGCTCGCTGGTTGGGCAGGAGGCGACCGCCGTTGGACTGGCCGCGCCCATGCAGGCGCAGGACTGGCTGGCGACCTCGTATCGTGAAATCGCCTCGCTCATCGTCAAAGGCGTTCCTCTGGCGACCCTCGCCTATACCTTTCGCGGCTTCACGCCCGCGGACTGGCCGGCCGAGTCACGCTGCCTGCCCTTCCAGATCGTCATCGGCACGCAGATGCTGCACGCCGTCGGGCTGGCGATGGCGGCTAAAATCGCGGGCGACCCGGTGGTAGCCGTAGGAGTCTGTGGCGATGGCGCTACCTCTGAGGGCGATTTCAACGAGGCGCTGAACTTCGCGGGCGTCTACCAGGCCCCGGTCGTACTGGTCGTGCAGAATAATGGCTGGGCCATCAGTGTGCCTCGCCACAAGCAGAGTGCGGCGCAAACCCTGGCCGCACGCGGCGAGGGTTTCGGCATCCCCTCTCAGCTTGTTGATGGCAACGATATCCTGGCGGTGTACGATGTCATGAACAATGCTGTCGAACGCGCGCGCGCCGGACAGGGACCGACGCTGATCGAGACTCTCACCTACCGCATCGGGGCACACACCACCGCCGATGATCCCACGCGCTACCGCGACGCGGCTGAGGTCGAAGCATGGCGGACGAAGGACCCCATCACGCGCTTCGAAAAATTCCTGATGGCACGCGGCCTGCTGGATGATGCACAGGTACAGGAGCTCCTCGCGAGCGTGGAAGAGGAGATCAACGAGGCCGTCCAGGTCGCAGAAGCGACCCCGCCGATGGCGCCCGACAGCTTCTTCGACTACACTTCAGCCACCCTCACACCGCGCCAGCAAGCCCAGCGCGCCGACCTGCTGCGCTACGTCGACCATTGATGCGGGATATACGAAGGAATACACACGATGCAAATGACCATGATCGAAGCGTTGAACTCGGCGCTCGCGCTTGAATTGGAGCGCGACAAGCGTGTGGTCGTGCTCGGGCAGGATATCGGCGCCAATGGCGGCGTCTTCCGCGTGACCGAGCATCTCCAGCAGAAATTTGGCGACAAGCGCGTCTTCGATTTACCCCTTGCTGAATCGGCCATCATCGGCACTTCTGTCGGCATGGCGATCTACGGGCTGCGACCGATCGTGGAGATACAGTTCGCCGGATTCCTTTTCGTTTGCATGAACCAGCTTGTCTCGCAGGCGGCGCGCATCCGTTTTCGCAGCGCGGGCGCCTACACGTGTCCCCTGGTCGTGCGTGCCCCCTATGGCGGTGGCGTGCGCACCCCCGAACTGCACTCGGACAGTCTCGAAGGCGTCTTTTTGCAGACGCCCGGCCTCAAGATCGTGCTGCCCTCCAATCCCTACGACGCGAAGGGCCTGCTGGCCTCGGCGGCGCTTGATCCCGACCCGGTGCTGTTCCTGGAGAATATCAAACTCTACCGCTCGTTCCGCCAGGACACGCCCCAGGACTACTACACCGTGCCGCTGGGCAAGGCGAGGGTGGTACAGGAAGGCAGCGATGTCAGCATCTTCGCCTACGGCGCGATGGTCAACGTCGCCCTCGAAGCCGCGAAGCAGGCGCAGCAGGAGATGGGAACCAGCGTAGAAGTCATCGACCTGCGCACCATCTGGCCGCTCGACGAGGAAGCCATCGCCACCTCAGTCGAAAAGACGGGCCGCGCCATCATCGTGCATGAAGCCCCACGCGCGGGCGGCATCGGCGCAGAGATCACCGCTGTCATAAACGAGCATTGCTTCTATTCCTTACTCAAGCCCATTGCCCGTGTCACCGGCTACGATACACCTTTTCCCGTGCCAGGGCAAGAGGATTACTATCTGCCCACGCCGGCAAAGGTGATGGCGGCCCTCAGAGAAATTATGGAACCCTGACACATGGCAGAAAAAGCAGTCGTTTGGAGAGAGTAATATGAGTGAGCTCAAGCTGGCCGATCTTGGTGAAGGGATGCACGAAGCTGAAGTTGTCGAATGGCTGGTCAATGTGGGCGATACCGTCAAAATCGATCAGACCGTGGTCAAGGTTGAGACCGATAAGGCCGTCGTCGAGATTCCCTCGCCGGTAACGGGAAAAGTGACGGAGATCCGCGTGCCAAATGGGCAGACCGCGAAGGTGGGCGATGTGCTTGTCGTATTTGATACGCCCTCTTCTTCCCCATCCCAGGCAGCCCGGCCATCGGCGTCCAGACAGCGCGTATTAGCCGCTCCCGCTGTGCGCAAACTGGCCTTTGAGCTGGGGGTTGACCTGGAGCAGGTTACGCCATCTCTCCCGGGTGGCCGCGTCTCTCTCGAGGATGTGAAAGCTTTCGCCGAAAATTTCAAGTCCGGCTCCTCAGCCCCGGCCGCTTCTGCAATCGCTGAACAACCTCAATCCCAAATTGAGGCGTCTGTGCCGCAGCCATCATCGACGTTGTCGCCCGCCCAGGACGAACGCCAGCCACTCACAGGCCTGCGCAAACGCGTCGCAGAGCATATGGAGCGTTCCTGGCGCATTATCCCGCACGCCACAGCGTTCGGCGATCTCGATGGCAGCGCATTGACCGCCCTGCGCGAAAGCTTGAAGCCGGCGGCGGAGAAGCGCGGCATTCGCCTGACCTACATTCCACTGCTCATCAAACTCTTAATCCCCGTGCTGAAAGAGTTTCCCATCTTTAACGCCAGCCTGGACGAAGAGAAACGCGAGATCATCTACAAGCGCTCGTATCATATCGGGGTTGCCACTGCGACGCCAGAAGGATTGCTCGTGCCAGTTCTTCGTAGTGCCGACCATCTTACCCTCCAGGAAATAGCCGCCAAAGTCGAACGGCTGATCGAGGGTGCGAAGAAACGCACGCTGGCCCTGTCAGAAGTGAGTGGCAGTACTTTCACCCTGAACAACGTCGGCAGCTTCGGCGGCAGTACGGGTACGCCCATCATAAATCATCCCGAAGTGGCCATTCTCGCTGTTGGCAGGCTGCAGGACCAGGCCGTCGTGCAGCAGGGAACGGTGGTCGTGCGGTCCATCATGCCCCTCGCGCTTTCATTCGATCATCGCCTTATCGATGGCGCGCTGGCGGGTGCGTTCCTTGCGCGCTTCAAGGAACTGGTGGAGAACCCACAGCAAATAATGCTTGATATGGTATAGGGGTTAGCATATGGTCGTTGGAGATGTAACAACAGCAGTTGATGTCCTTGTAGTAGGAGCAGGTCCCGGCGGCTACGTAGCCGCCATTCGCGCCGCGCAGCTCGGCCACCATGTCACCCTGATCGACTCAGGCCCTTTGGGCGGTGCATGCCTGCATCGCGGCTGTATCCCGCTCAAAGCCCTGCTCTCCACAAGCGAACGCTACGCGCAAACCCGCCAGGAGGAACTGGCCGCGTGGGGCATTCACGCCGAATCGGTCTCGTACAACTGGCCAGAGATGCAGGCGTGGAAACAGAGCGTCGTAGACCGGCTGGCCGAGGGCGTGCGCCGCCTCGTCTCAGGCAACCGTATCGAGTACGTGCATGGCACCGGCTGGTTCATGAATTCCCAGGAGATGCGCGTCGAAGGCGAGCACGGATCACTGCGTTTCAAGTTCGAACATTGCATCATCGCCACGGGAGCCAGCCCTGCCCCTACCGAGGGTCTGCCCTACGATGGCAGCCAGGTCCTCACACCCGAACAGGCGTTGATGCTCACCGCACTGCCAGAAACAGTCACCATCTATGGCGATGATTATATAGCCCTCGAACTGGCGACCATCTTCGCACGGCTCGGCGTCAATGTCAAACTTTACACGCCCGGAGAGCAGCTCCTGCCCGGCGTTGATCCTGCCGCGCTTCGACTGGTGCAGGCCGGGTTGCGCAAACTAGGTATCTCAGCCACGACAAAAGCCGGCGCCTCTACCATCGTCGAACGCCCGCTCGTCCTCTCCACGGGAGCGCGGCCATGCACCGCTGGACTTCACCTGGACGCGGCCGGGGTCGCGCTTGCAGAGCATGGCGGCATAGCTGTCAATGCCATGCAGCAGAGCAGCGTACCGCATATCTATGCCGTCGGGGATTGTACTGGCGGGTACAATGGGCGTATGCTTGCCAGCAACGCCATCAAGCAGGGCAAGGTCGCGGCGGAAGCGCTCTCCGGCCAGCGCGTGCAGTTCGCCCCGCTTGTCATCCCCCTCGTCATCCATACTTCTCCTGAACTGGCCACTGTGGGCTACTCCGCCGAGGAAGCCACTAAAGCGGGCTACAATATCGTCACGGGCAGATTCCCCCTGGCCGGCAATGGCCGCGCCCTGACGCTGGGTGCCGACAACGGCACATCCATGCTCGTCGCGAACGCGGAGGACGGTGCCATCCTGGGTGCGACCTTCGTCGGTCCTCACGCTGAAGATCTGATAGGCCAGGCAACGCTGGCTATCGAGATGGGCGCGACGCTGACAGACCTGGCCGAGATTGTGTACGCTCATCCCAGTTTGAGCGAGACGGTACTGGAAAGCGCGGAGAATGCGCTGGGACGAGCGATACATATGCTCACGCCTTCTACGCCCGCACGTCCTTCCGCTTGAGAAAGAACCCGATGAAGAACATCAGGATGATGCTACTCAGGAGCAGCGCTCCCCAGACAATCAGGAGGTGCATGGTTGCCCCAGGAAGGGCGTCCGCCCGGTTCAACGACGTAAAAAGCGTACCTTGATAGGCGAAATTGTCCACAAAAAGTTTGTCGCCGTGCAGCCCGACCGATGAACCTAAACCGGCCATGGCCCAGCGCATAGGGAACAGGGACCCGAACCACTGTAAAAATGGCGTATTGAGCGTGAAGATGATGCCTGAGAAGATGACCTGCGGAACGATAACAATTGGGACGAAACTCATAGCCCGGTCACTGTTGGGCGCGAGCGCTGAAATTGCCAGACCCAACATCAGCCCGGCTAGAGATGTGAGCACCAGTGTAATAAAGACCTCCGCCAGGATGGGCAGGAAGATACCTCCCTGGAAAGGGGCTTTCAGATTCACAAAGTAGATCAACACCGCGCTCTGATACAGGCAGAAAATGCCCAGCACGATCATTTTTGAGAACATATAGGGGAGTATGCGCAGATTCACCATGCGTTCGCGCTTATAAATAGCGTCCTCCCTGACGATAGCGCGCACGCCATTCAGGCAGCCGAACAGCATAGCGGCAAATGCCATAACGAACAACAGGGTCTGGGCGGAAGCTCCGGAGTTCGGTTCGATTGCATCCTCCAATATCTGTTGCTTACTTTTACCCACCTTTTGCGCAAAAAGTGTTCCCTGGGGCGAATTAAGCAAGTCAACGACGCGCTGGCAATCGTATGAAACAATTGGGCCGCTTGTAGCAAGCGGGTTGGCGCGTAAGGGACAGGTGGCGATGTCGACAGGACTAAAAGTCCCGGTGCTGGCCAGGTAGAACAGGATCAGGCCGATGATGGGAGCTTGCAGCAGCAGCAGCAGGAAATTTCCACTGTCGTGGATCAGCAAGCGCAGATAGCGTCTTGTCAGTATCGAGAGCTGGCTGCGGCGGCGACCACGAATGGCGCGGCGAATTAATTGTTTGGTTTCAGTGGCATATTGTGGATCGGCCAGTTCCCGGTTGAGCGGCTCAACCACATATCGCTGATAGTACGGTGAGCTTTTGTAGCGGTCTTCGATCCGTTCTGGCGAAACTTTATTCTCAGGAGTGGGCTCAAGTGCATTGTATATTTCAGCGAAGTCGTTTGTGCCGAAATACGCTTCCGCCTCGGCTGGTGGGCCATAAAATGCCAGGCGGCCACCTGGCGCCAGGAAGCAAACGAAGTCGCAGTAATGAATATTGGTTGTGGCGTGCGTCACCAATACAATTGTGTGCCCATTGTCGGTCAGCTTGCGCAGCAGGCGCATCATCTTGCGTTCAAGGCCGGGATCGAGACCGGATGTAGGTTCATCCAGGAAAAAGATGCTCGGGTTTGCCAGCAATTCCTGTGCGATAGAGACGCGCTTGCGCTCTCCACCGGAGAGACTTCTCACCATGTGCCTGCGCCTGTGTGCGATTTCCACCTCATCAAGCACTTCGTTAATGCGCTCTTTGATCTGTGAGTGCGTGAAGTCGCGCGGCAGGCGCAGCCGGGCTGTATAGTAGAGCGCCTGCTGAACAGTCAAGTCCTTGTGAACGATGTCGTCCTGGGGTACATAGCCGATTTGCGTACTGAACGCCGACATATTGCTGTAATAGTCCTGGCCGTTAAAGAGTATGCTCCCTTTCTGAGCCGGTTTGACGCCGCTCATCGCGTTCAGCAAAGTGGTTTTCCCGACGCCGGAACTCCCTACCAGGGCCACGAATGTACGCGCCGGAATGTCAATCGAAATGTCGTGGAGAAGCAGGTTGAAGCGCTTCCCGCGACTGGTGAGATGAATGGTATCCAGGCGAATGCTGAAACTCTCGCCCTGCTGTACGAGCTGGTTGCCTGTGTAGGTGAATTTATACGGCCCGATAGCAATCGAATCCCCCGGATTAAGCGTTGCGCTTCTAACGCGCTGCATATTGACATAGATGCCATTGGTGCTGTCCGAATCGATAATACGGTAACCGCCAGTTGGTATCTGCTCCAAACGGGCATGATACCCGGAAACTTGCGGGTGATTCAGCACAATAGTGTTATTCGGAGCGCGCCCGATCGTAACGGTCTGGGCAGTTAATGGAAGCGGTTGGACTTCTGGTGTGGCAGCCTGCATCATTGTATCCTTTGCAAAGTAGAAATTCACACTGTATTACACGCAATACCCCGAACAAAAGGCGAACAATTTCTTTATCGCTCTTTCACTGCAACCTGTGTCTCGTTCATACGTAGCTACAATAGATATTCGCGGAAACAAGCCTACGAACCGGGAAGGAGCAGCAATCATGTCGCAGCAAATGCACTACGATGAAGCAGGTCAGGAGCGCCAGCAGCAGTACGGTACAGACTATCGATCAGGATATCGCGATCCGTTCGCGGGTTCGGCCGGACAAAAACTCTCATTTCCAGACATCAATGCCGGTAGCGGAGGGGTGACCGCCGGTCAGCGCCTGGCGCTTGCCATAGTCTCAGTAGTGATGCTGGTGCCACTGGCTGCTATTGTTTTCGGTATTACGCTGGGAGGAAGCGGGGGCTTCTTTTCGCTGGTAGCCGCGCTGATTGGAATAGGCCTGATTTGTGTCACGATCATGGTTATTAACTACGTCTTTAACCGCGGCCATTAATATTCAGTCCGAAAACAAGCCTTTCGGTACCCGGTATGGGACAACGACTTTCAAGGCGCGTGGCTGCACCGTCAAGGTTGCCGGAGTGTAGCCGCCCGGATCGCCGTCGATCTGGAAGGCGACCGGGCGCGGCGTCTCGATAGTGATGGATGAGAAAGTGTTGTAACGTACCCAGCGATGGCGATTTTTGCGACGCCGGAAGAAGTCCCACAGCACTATGATGCGGCCAGGGAGGTTGCGCCTGCGCACGACGCAGAGATCGAGAGCGCCATCGTCGCAGCGAGCTTGCCAGGTGAATTTGAACGCCCCTGCGTAAAGTTGCGTGTTGCCGATGATGACTTGAAGCGCGCGTGTTCTGATCGCGTAATCGTCATAGCGCACGATGACCGGAAAGCCGATGTAGCCGGGGCCGAACCAGAGGGCAGCCAGCGCGTAGCCCAACGGACCCAGGCGCTTCAAGGGCCTGTGTTCCACCTTCTGCGTTACCTCGGCATCGAAGCCGATGCCGACCATCAGCAGGAAATAACGTCCGTTCACACAACCGAGGTCGATGTGGCGTGTTTGCCCGAAGACGAGTACATTACAGGCATCGTGAACATCGAGAGGAATGCCTACCTCGCGCGCCCACACATTGACTGTCCCGGTCGGCAGCACGCCCAGCACCGTCTCACTTCCCGCCAGCCCCTGGATAATCTCGTTGATTGTACCATCGCCGCCCGCCGCGACAACCATCGCCGCGCCCTGCTCCACCGCTTTTTGTGCCAGTTCCTTCCCATCGCCCTGTCGCCTGGTAAACCACAACTCCGCCTGCCAACCATGCCTGCGCAGATAGTCCAGGGCCTCGTGGAGGCGGTTGGGGTGATGCGGCAAATAGCCCGAACTCGGATTGGCGATTATTATGACGGTGCGCTGTGGAGGATCACTATTATGATGCTGGGTTGTGCTGACTGGCATAGCGCTCATCCTGTCGCTTTAAATAATCCGAATCAATCAACACGTGGTACGCGCGCGAGTATTTCGGAGACAACCTCATAATGAATAGTCCCCAGGCGTTTTGCCACCTGCTCCGCCGTCAGGCTGGCCTGGCCCTGCCGTCCGATCAACACCACCTCGTCGCCGATACGCACCTGTGGAATGTGAGAGACATCAACCATACACTGATCCATACAGACGCGGCCCAGCAGCGGCGCTTCCTGCCCGTGAATCAGTACCGATCCCCAGTTGGCGGGGCCGCGCCTGAAGCCGTCGGCATATCCGACGGGCAGCGTCGCAATTGTCATAGGCTGCTCCGTCGTGTAAGCACAGCCATAGCTGATGCACTCCCCGGCAGGCACGCTTTTCACGAGCGACACCTGCGTTTTGAACGAGAGCGCGGGGCGAAATCCCCGCGGCAGGCGCACATCCTCGGATGGGTCCAGGCCGTAGAGCGCGATGCCCGGACGCACCATGTCGAAGCGTGACTCCGGCAGGTTCAGCAAAGCGGCGCTATTCGCTGCATGTAGCAACACCGGGCGCAGCCCTTTTTCTTCCAATGCCTGTAAAACATGCTTAAAACGCGCCAGTTGCATACGCGAATGCGCCTGGTCGCTTGAGTCCGCCGACGCGAAATGCGTAAAGAGGCCCTCAAACGCCAGACCTGGTAAATCCACAATGGCTGTGACCAATTGTACGACTTCTTGAAGCTCTTCTGCACGAATGCCCAGCCGTCCCATGCCAGTATCGACCTTCACGTGCACCTTGACCGTTCTGCCCAGCGAGATGGCAGCGCGAGATAGCGCCTGGGCCGCCTCCAGTGTGTAGAGCGTGATGGTCAGTCCGAGGTGTACGGCTTCGCGCATCTGCCAGGGCGGGGTATAGCCGAAGACCAGGATAGGCGCGCGTATGCCTGCCTGGCGCAAAGGCGTCGCCTCGCTCACCGTCGCCACGCCAAGCATGCTGGCCCCGTTGTGCAGCACAGTATGCGCCACTTTGATTGCGCCATGCCCATAAGCATCGGCCTTGAGACTTGCCAGGATGCGCACCTGCGGCCCCACTATCTCCGCGATGCGCCGCGTATTGCTGGCGATGGCGCTCAGATCGATCTCTACCCAGGTGGGGCGAATGGGGCGCGATACCACAATCTGCTTCCAGCCGGGAGTCTGACGTACCAACTGTTCGCTAGCTTGCTCCGGCTGCGCCATCAAGCGCTCCGCCACCCGCTCCATGCGTGCCTCCTCGGACCCCTTCACCAATATCGTAGGGACACGATTCATCGTGTCCTCCCCAACGCGCCATCCCTCATCCTCTTCCCAGTTCGCAACCAATCGCTCAACCGCCTGGGCCGCGTCTTCATCCGTCGAGGTGATGACGATGCGATCTTCCGACAGGCCTGCTTTACGCGCAGCATCGGCTACCAGCGTTGCGTAATCTCCGCGTAAAACCAGGTAATCGACGCAACGCGCGGCCTGTTTTCCCACGACGCGGTGCGCTTCCTCCTCGATCTCGCCCAGGCGCAGCATATCTCCCAGCGCAGCGATCCTGCATCCTCCGGGCAGGTCGCGCAGCGTTTCCAACGCGGCCAGCATCGAAGCGGGTGTGGCATTGTGCGTATCGTCCAGCAGGCGCGAGCCATGTATGCCTGCAAGTGGCTGCAAACGCCCTGGCATAGGCTGTAAGGATGAAAGGGCGTAGCGTATCTCGCCCGGCGTCACCCCGCATTGTTGGCCGACCACGGACGCCGCGAGCATCGTGGCGATATGATGTTTGCCCAATAGATGCGAAGCCAGATGTTGCCCTGGCATATCGCACTCGATACCCTCCCACGAAAGATGAATATTGTGCGCTATCGATGGATCAAATTGTGTTACAGGAGCCTCGATGTGCCTACTGCTGATGAGCTTGCGAAGTAGTGCATCGTTCCCGTTGACAATGGCGCTTCCCTCTCCTGGCAGCGAGGTCAGTAGTACCGCGTATTCCTCGACCAGCCGCTCGAGCGTGCCGAAGTATTGCAGCAACGTCGGGCTCGCGTTGGTGAGTACACCAATCGTGGGGCCGATCATGTCGCAGATCTGCTGCATCTCGCCGGGGTGGTCGCAGCCCAGCTCCAGCACGGCGTACTCATGGCGCTCCTCCAGCCGTCCCAGCGAAAGCGGCAGCCCCAGTAAATCATTGTAGTTCTGCCAGCTCTTGAAGGTGGCGAAGCTGCCTCCCAGCACCGCCGCGATGGCTTCCTTCGTGCTGGTCTTACCAACGCTGCCGCTCACCGCGATGACAGTGGGCTGCCAGAGCCGCAGGATAAAGCGGGCATACTGCTGCAGGGCAATACGTGTATCGTCAACTACAATCGTTGGGATGCCTGCCTGCTCCAAAGCCTCCTGTTGATCGGCGGCCAGGCCCTGCACAGCACGTGCCTCAATCAGCAGCCCACCCGCGCCGCACCTGACCGCGTCCAGCAGGTAGTCATGCCCATCGCCGCGCTCGCCGCGCACGGCGACGAACAACTCGCCAGGCAAAAGCTGCCGGGTATCGTGGCTGAACGCCTCAAAATGCGTGGATTGGCCGTGATGCAACAAAATGCCGGATGTCTCGGTGAGCAGGTGGTCAAGAAGGATCATTCAGGTTCTCGCTAGAGGGCAAGGAGATCGATGACAAGTGTATAATTTATCTCGCCAGCACATACTGCATCCCTCCTACTTGCCGAATTACCCCCTTCAGTTCCATCATTGTCAATGTGGAGCTGACAATCATCGCGGGGAGATCGGTTTCGCGAATCAGGTCATCGATATGACGCGGCTCATGGCTGAGCTGGGCCAGGAGGGCTCTTTCCTCATCATTGTCGGGCAGCACCGTTTGCATCTCGATCTGCTGTGGAATCATGAAGAGGTTGAGCGCCTCGATGATGTCCTTGACCTCCATCACGGGGCGCGCGCCGTCCTGGATCAGCTTGTTGGTGCCGGCGCTCCTGCTCGAGAGTATGCTGCCGGGAACGGCAAACACCTCGCGGCCCTGCTTGAGGGCATGCTCCACCGTGATCAATGCCCCACTTTTGAGAGGTGCAAGACAATTGTCGGTGGGTCGCATACTACCTCGTAACGCGGCTCGTGGTCTGGTCTCCAGGCGATTACAGTAATACCGAAGAATTCCAGGAGTTCCCGCTTCCTTTCATACGTTAGAGTATACTCAGGGTTGTCAAGGTTTTCGCGCATTTCTGCACAGTGTCGGTGCAGCGCATCGAGTTGTTCCTGCACCTGTTGCCAAATCAAATAGTCGTCTTCCTCTTTTGCCAGTGCATTCAGGTAGTCCAGTTCTTGCCTGGCAAGCTCTTGTAGTTGGCCGGTTAAAAACTCGGCTGAATTCTTCGTGAGCTTGCTCTTTTTCAGCAGCGTCGCCAGGTTTTCTTCCAGGTTTTGTTGCATCCGCCTGTTTTCGGCGAGTTTGGCGTTGATCCGTTTGCGGTTATCTGCTGTCGGGTCGGGTGTGCGCCTGGCGTTCACCTGCTCGTCCACCAGCGCGGGATTTCTGATAATCTCAAGCGCTTTTTCCCAGGCGGCCTCATCCAGCGTTGTGGTGAGAATGCTACAGCCTTTGCACTGCTCTAGAAGGGTTGTTTGTTTCACGCAGGTGTACAGGGCATAGTGTTTTCGCTCACCGGTTGTCTGATTGGTGTACAGATGTCGGATGGCCGACATGCTCCCGCCGCAATATCCACAGCGAGCCAAGCCAGCTCTGAGCAGAAATTCCTGGGGATTGCTGTTGTTGCGGGGTGCCTGCCGTCTGTTTCGCATGGCATTGCGCTGTGCTGCCTCTGCCAGTTCTTTTGTCACAATTGCAGGGATGGGCACGACCACTTGCTCCGAAGGTGCGGTTTTGCGCCGCGGCGCGTGTTTTTTCCCTGGGACTCGTTTGAGGACTTCCTTCTTGAAAAAACGGGCTTCGCCAAAGTAGCCGGTATTCCAGATGAGCCGGCTAATGGCTGATGGTTGCCACACCGGATGCTTGCCGGTATTTTTTGCCGTGATCGACTTGGAGGCATAGGGGGTGGGAATGCCTTTTTCATTCAGCGTCTTGGCAATCTGCCAGAAGGTTGTTCCCGCTGCTGCTGACTCAAAGATAAACACAATCACCTTTACTTCCGTCCACTCGGTACCATCCGGCTCAACCCGTACCACTGCATGGTTGAGGCTGAACCCAATTCGTTTGCCTTTTCCGTCCAGCACATAGTTGTAACCGTACATCCGGTGTCCTCCGCCGACGATCCTGGGTGGTATACCTTTGGCGCTATCGCCTTCTGCCTTAACCCGTTTGCCGTGCATACAACGCCTGCGGATATTGTTTAATTCTTCCTCTGCCTGGTAGCCTTTGATAAGCCGGATCATCTCCCCGATCAAACTATCATCGTCGGCGTGGTCATTAGGGTCAGTGGTGAGAATTCGCACGCCATACTCACGCAGTTGCATCCGGTAGAGTTCCCGCTCTAACCCTCGTCTTCCTAAGCGGTCAAGCACGTCCATCACCACCACATCAATTTCATGACGACGCGCCATCTCTAAGATGCGAATGAGCACCGGACGCTCCTTAAACTCAAGTCCGGTGTAGGTATCGCGAATAATGTGGTGCTCTTCATCAAGCTGTAAGCCAAGCGGGACAAGTAATTTCTCGCGGATTTCTTTTTCTTGCGAGGGCAGGCCGTAGCGATCCTCTTGTCCTGGCGTTGACACACGAAGGAGCATTAACGCCCGTAACCCCTGGTAGTCCCTGTTTCCTGGCTGCTTCATGGCCTTACGCTCCTTTCCCTGGTGGTAGGCTGTCTGCCAGCACGACTTCGTACAGCCATCCGCTCCCGCGATATGCGGGAAACTTCCTCATAAATTGCAGCGATCATGGCGGCAAGTTGCTCACCTTCGCTCACACTCGCAACCGTCACGCCTGCCTGTTCAAATTGACTGATGAGGCTTTGCAGCAGATCGCCGTTTCTGGCAAGCCGGAAAAAGTCATGGATTACCAGCACAGCAAACTTTCCGGCCCTCGCATCGGCTAGGGCTGTGACCAGTGACTTCCGGTCTGTGTTGTTGGCACTGCCGACTTCGGCATAGACGTAGAGAGGTGTGTAGCTGTGCCTTTGGCAATACTCCTTACACTGGTGTATTTGCTCGGCAAGGGCAATGGTCGCTCCGGCTTCCTGAACTGGCGGGGTGCGCGCATAGATTGCCGCCCGCTTGCCGGTTTCTGCCTGGGTCATCCTGGTTTCTCCTTAACCTGAAAGAGAGAGGGTTTAGACAACAGAGGACACGCTACGCAGTTATGATTACAATTGACATTACTCTACACACACTAGATGATATAAGTATAACATAAGGGAGCTTAGATTACTAGAGAGCGCTTATGAGGGATATATATAAGACAAGAGTTATCTGAACCTTTCGATTATCATCTATAGCAAATAAAGAAGGATATACGCTACAGAAGTGAAAAAAGAGCATCGAGTAATGTCTGAGAAAAGCCGGTAAAGTGAACCTATCCGGCTCATAATGCGAGAAAAAGGGAGAAAGATTAGAATTTGGAAATCACTGAAATCTTGCAATACTGACCGCTTGCTGTTTCCGATAACAGAACGCTTATATGCTGCAATCTTCGGGAAAATGCAGACAAACACTGCTTTTCCAGCAAGGTATGGGCTTTGCTCGGCTGGCAATTGAGCAGCGTTTCTCCTGCCTGGTCGGGGCCCGCACCGTTATTTTTTCCTGGGTCGCTGCTGCGCTGGCCGTTGGTACGCGCTTCTGACACTGGCGGCGGCTTCTTTGGAGGTGTAGGCGGCTCGTTCTCCCTGCGGCACGCGGTTGGCATAGGTAAGAACGATCCGCAAGGCTTCCGCTTGCGAGAGGCCGTCGTTTCGCAGCATGCGGGCAAGCCAGAAACCGGTGGTATTGCGGTTGCCTTCCCTGGCTCTGCTGATAGCCTCGGCTAACCACTTCTCCCCCGACGGGTAGGCGAAGCCCAAACTTTGCTGGGGCTGCTGTCTCTGTTCCTCTGCCTGGGATAACAAGGTAAGTAGCCAGTCCGGTGCTTGGGCAATCGGCGTTTCCGCATCTGTCCATCGGTAGGCTTTTCTAGCGTAGAGTCGGGAGGGCGGCAAGACGACATAATTGCCCTGGGCGCGGATATCAATGCCGATAAGCTGATCTAGACCAACAGTGCCATGATAGTCTGTGCCGGTTTGCGGATACTGGTAAAAGTAGTGCATTCCGCCGCCTGCGGTGCGGCTGGTTCTGGTTTCAGTGGCAGGCTGTCATAGTGTGCTTGCAAAGTCTTGAGATTGTAGTAGCCGTCCGGCACATCCATATCGACAACCAACACGCCTGATGCGCTGCCGGTTGGCAAGCCGATATTTGCGCCTGGGTGGTACTGCCAGTAGCTGCTAGTTGCTCCTGGTCAGTGGTTGCATCTTTATGGCCGTGACTTGGCAGATCAGGCAAGAGGTATTTATACGGCACTTTGCCATGCACCGGAAACACCGGCCAGCCCTGTTCGGCATACGCTAGGGCTGCCTGGTAACAGGAGAAGGTTTTCGCCTTGCGTCTCCGGTTGGTCTGGTAGGTGTGCTGCTCTCGTTCCATTAGCTGTATCTCTTGTCTTGTGTTACTGGTAGTATATCGCAAGTTTTTGATGAGAATACAGTGGGAGTGCTGCTTTGCTGTGCTGGTTTACTGGTGATAGAATGAGGCTAATTGCAACTCGTCTGTATCTGAGAAATGGAGGTGAGCGTGGCTTCGACTTGCTCCAATTGCGGAAAAGAACTGCCCGATATTGCGAGATTTTGTTTAAGCTGTGGCGCAGCTATAATAATGCAAGTGCCAGCGCAGCAATCGGTTTTTTGTCAATACTGTGGCTTTGAACTACCAGGGGATGCGAAATTCTGTCTTGACTGTGGTACTTCTGTTGGCGAAATCACTGCAAAGAGAAAACGTGATGAAGCTATCAGAGATGAACTCTATGCAAGTTCTCCGTATCGTGCTGATCCCATTGGTAATGCTTGACTTTGAAAAGAATAAGGGTGCAGTTCAAAGTCGGGCGATACAGTGGACAAATTATCATATAAGCAATTTTACCATAGACTTTTGGGTACAGTTGTTTACGTGATCCCGATAATTTCTCTGGTCTTTTTGACGGCCACTGGGAGTTAGAGCGGAATTGGTTTCCGACAAATAAACCGAATGCACAACACGCGCTCTTTCTGAAAACAGCGATGATGTGGTTTATTCAGGAAGCCATGAGGCACGGGTTTATTGATTATCAAGGAAACTTTTTTCCGCAAGCGGTACGATTACCACAAAAAACAGCTTCGTTGGTCAGATGAAGACCTTGCAAACTTACGGCATAAAGAGCCTGATTATACAAAGTTAGACGAACTGGCAAAAAAAGATGACGAACTGTTTCCGCCGCCTGAGCCGCTCCGAGTTGAGGTAGCTGGTGCAATTCTCAACTTTATGTCTGATGAAGCTGTCCTTGTGGTTGATATGGCCTGTTCGCAGCTAGGGAAAAAAGTAGCAATAGAATTTGATGATCGTTGGATTTCGGCAGTCTATGGCTCTGAGCATCGTATTGGAGAGATACTAGCACGGTCTGGTGCTGGCGAGACTTGCTGTGCTGCGATCTTCAACCACATTCCTTTTGTGACTGATGAGCAAAGACACCGCCAGGAAGTCTTGAGCCAGCTTCGGATTTCCCGTGCAATACTCTCCCACTGAATATAAAAATTGGGAAGAGAAAGTGACCTTGTTTCGCGGCCAGGTGACTGAGCTTGACTGGCGCGGGAGAAAATAACGCTAGCAAGCGGTAAAGGAGAGTACCATGACGATCACCTGTGCCAATTGTCATATGCAATTACCCGAAGATGCGTAAATTCTGCGCCCAGTGCGGCGCAACCGTAGAAGAAGCACAAGAGGCGGAAATACGCTTTTGTGAAACTTGCGGGTATGCACTGGCTGAGGATGCAAAGTTTTGTCTATACTGCGGCAAACCTGTTATTACTGATGATAGGATTTGGTTGCAAAGAATGGACGAAACGATTTGGGAAGACTTTCCAAGAGTCTTCCATTCTTTTTGAAGATATTGACGTCTATGATTTCAACAATAATAAGGATGAGATTAGAAAACGGGCAGTACGGTGGGCTGAGTACGAAACAAGTGGGTTTCGGGCGATTGACTGGTTTCGTCGGCTAGAAGATAATGTCCTGCTCCAGTCTGAGGCACGCCGTAATTGGGGAAGCAGAGAAGCTATTTTTTCCAACAAATAGACCAAATGCCCATGAAGCACAGTTTGTAAGAACAATCGTCGAGTGGTATCTCAACCAAGCAATTCGGCGCGGGTTTCTTGTCTACAAGAATAGTAAGCTAGCATATGCGCCGCAGGTACTTGCCTTTTATAAATACTGCTACGGCGATGAAGATCGGTTCTCAGATGCATTTCTCACATTTCACATGCCTGATTATAGCGAGCTAGACGAACTGGCGAAAAAAGATGACGAAGTGTTTCCGCCTCCTGAGCCGATACGGGTAGAGGTCGCCGGCGCAATTCTGAACTTTACCACAGATCAGGGAGTCCTTGTTGTCTATCTGGACTGCTCCTATGCTGGAAATTGTAGTCTAGGATGGGATTTGATACAGGAGGGTTTTATTTTGCTGAAGTTTTAGCTCGATCTGGCAATCCGACATTCTGTGCTGCGATTTTCCCACACCTCCCCTTTGTGACTGATGAGTGGAGGAACCGGCAGGAAGTCTTGACGCAACTACAGGCAATGGTGCATTTGCTTTCCCTCTGGGCTAACCTTAGCAATTCTATTTCCCCTGCGGCAAACCAGCAATGGGAAGAAAAAGTTACCGTGTTTCGCGGTAAGGTAGCGAGCTTGATTGGCGGGGAAGAAAATAGCCAATGACAGATGACGCATTACCGCCGCTTCCCCCAATAAAGTACGGCTTATTACAGCCAATACCGCTCACCTACCAGAAAGACGGCGATGCTGCTGCCGATATCGAAAGTCAAGTGCCTTCCTCTCCCCCCACTTCTTTCGCAAGTATTCATCAGTCAGGCACTTCTATGCGTCATGTTCGGGCTGTCGATCCACACGCTGTTTTGCTTGGAAAAGACACGCAGACAGATGAGCCCATCAGCTTGACACAGGAACAACGGCTCAAGGGTATGTATGTCATTGGCAAAACCGGCTCAGGCAAAACAACCCTTATGGTCAATATGATCGTGCAAGATATTGAGCAGGGCATGGGGGTCTGTTTCATCACACCGCATGGGGATGCGATTACTGATATTCTCAAACGCTTGCCCAAAGCGCGTGGACAGGATGTCATACTCCTTGATCTCCTTGACGATGAGTATACCTTCGGTCTAAACCTCTTCCAATGCAATAACCCGTTGGACAAAAAAGAAGTCAGCCGTACCATCTCTCATATTATGGAAATCTTTGCCAAACTATTTACCGAAAGCGGTGATCTGGTCAAAGAAGCACCAAACATGGCAAGAACGCTGCAATATGTCATTCCTGTCCTACTCGCGCACCAATCTCCACACATGACGATGGCAGAAATCCCCTTACTCACAGACGATGAAACGGCAAGGACAAAGCTGCTTGCGCCGGTAAAAAATCCGATGGCACGGAGTTTTTGGGAGAGCTACAGTCGATGGAAGCGAGGTGAGCAAGTGGATTTAACGGCATCAACGCTGAGTCGGCTTGGGAACTTTCTCCTTGATCCCCTTATCATGCAGATCGTTGGGCAATCAGAAACAACGCTCAACTTTCGACAAATTATGGATAACAACAAGATTTTACTCGTGAGCCTTTCGCGTGATTATCCTTTAATCACCAGCCTTATCGGAAGCGTAATAATCAGCCAAATTGCGAATGCCGCCTTCTCGCGTAAAGATACGCCGGAAGCAGAGCGGGTTCAGTTTAACCTCTATGCTGATGAGTACCAACGTTTCGCAACGCCGACGTTTGCAGAGCTTTTAACTGAGGTGCGAAAGTATAAGATTGCAACCTGTGTGGCGCATCAGGCGCGAGGACAATTAGACCATGCAAACAAAGTGGCAACGCTCAATGCCGGAACCATTATCGTCTATCAGGTATCAGGCGACGATGCTAAAGAGTTAGCAGGTAACTTCAAGCGCACTCCCCCGCCGCCTGCTGTCGGATGGGTGGAAGAAGAAGAGGGAACAGATAAAGAACAGCTTCCTG